>NZ_SLXQ01000001.1 GCF_004340875.1 Tamaricihabitans halophyticus
CACCCCCTGGCTGCACTACTACAATCACCACCGCGGCCACACCAGCATCGGCGGCCCACCCACCACACGCGTACCCAACCTCCCAGATCAATACAATTAGGGATCTTGCGGTCACCGGGCGCGGCGGGCCTGGTATGTAAACCGAGCCGCCAAAGGCACGTTGAACTCGTATCGGTCGACGGAAAACGCCGTGATCTGGCTTGGCAGCCACTACTACCCACAACTGGAATCACCCGCTGGCACGAAGCTCCGCCGCCACCTGACGCAACACTGCCCTAGCCTCGTCACCTTCCACCGCAACGGACCACAGTTGCTCGGCGATGCGCTCGTAGAGCACCACATCATCCGGGTCTTCGGTGGACGCCTCGCGATGAAGAGTCTCGACAAGTACATGTCCACTCAGGATGGTGAACCCGTGCAATGGCGGCAACGGGTACTCGACATTGAGTGGGATTATGCCGAACCGTATTGCCGGCAGCCCTTCGAGCGCGAGCAGCCTGTCGATCTGCGCCGCCATTGTCGATCGACTGCCTACCGGACACCGCAGCGAAAACTCAGAGGTCAGCAGTTCAATGGTCTTGCCAGAGTCGTAGAGCACATTCTGGCGCTGCATCCGCGCTCGTACGGCCTCGTCCACGTCACGCACGGTCCCGCGCAGCGTGGCAAGCGAGAGGAACACGTTACGCGCGTACTCCGCTGTTTGTAGCAGCCCGGGAATCAATGCGAGGTCGAACGACCGGATGTGCGTCGCTGCCTGTTCGGATGACGCCATTTCATCCTGGAGGGCCCGATGGCCGGCAGCGAGTTGCCGAACCCACCGGGCTTCATCCGTGCGGATCGAACGCAGTGTGGCACGCAGTTGCTCTGTTTCGTCGTCCGAGGCTCCAGTGACCTGACACCAGGTCAGTAGATCGACATCGGTGACGGCCTGCTTGCCGTTCAAGATCTTCGAGACCTTGCTCGGTTGCCAACCAGCTGCCTTCGCAAATCGACGACCGGACATGCCAGAAGATGACAAGAGCACAGCAAGCCGGTCAGCTAAGCCGATTCGGCGCTGCTCAGTGCTCAACCACGTGACCTTCCGGTGCGACTGGTCATCGATGACGTTGTCGGTATTGCTCGTGCGGTACCGCGTGCGGCCAAATCAAATCACGCCAGCGCCGGTGCTGGGCCACCACCTCCGCATCGGCGCTGACGTGAATCCCGGCAAGTGTCCCATCAGCAGCGAAATCCAGAGCGACGACGCGGCCGTCATCGATCAAGTAGTAGTCGTAGTCGGGCATGGCCAACTCACCCGCCGTTGATTCGCCGACCCACCGGATGTCCTCTCCCGCGTTCACGTTCATGTACGCGACATCGAGTTGACACCGCAGGTACTCAGTAAGCGGATCCGTGAGTAACCGTGCCCGCTCAAACGAGATACCACGACGACGTAACCCTTGGATGTAGTCGACCCAAGCGCGATCGTCGCCAGGGTCGCGCCCGAGTCCGTCCCGCCATCTCTGCAACAGCTTCGCATCAATGGCCGAGTAGTCGCCCTGGCATTCCCAGCGCCATGAGCTCGAAGTGATGCCGGCCAACGCGCCGGGGAGCGAGTCGGCTTTGCCTGTGGACCACGTCAAACCGTTGCCTCCCGCCCGGGCAGCTCCCTCGGAACCTCGATGACGGTCTCATAGTCTGGTATGCCATTGCCGCTCCGTTTCCGCACCTCAGCGAGCACATGGGCATCAGTGACGACCGTGCCCAGCACGAGGTAGGTACCTTTGTCGGTTGCCCACAGGGTCCGGCACCCTCCGTCTGGCGCGAACGAAAGTAGCTCTTTGGGAACCTCGATGACGGCCATGTGACTGGACATGCCGTTGCCGCTATGTTGCCGCACCACTGCAAGAATCTCTGCGTCAGTGACGATCGTGCCCTGCACGACGTAGGGTGTCTCGATCAGTCGCCCACAAGGTCGGGCACGCATTTTTGTCCGAGGTAGTCCCCAAGAAAATCGCTTCCATCTGAACCTCCAACTCTGACTGTTGACCCCTGGGAATCATCTCGACAATTTTCACATCACCGCATCTCGCATTCGAGTGAATCTCCAACACTGCCCGCCTGTTCGGGTGAAACACGGATGTGTTTCTTGTATGTTTCTCATATTTCTCTGACGATGACATGGCGAGCTGAATCATCGGCGCGCGCCAGTCCAACGCCTGTTGGCGCGGCATCAAGACCGCCGCTCGCGGCTCGCTGCCTTGTTCGCTACGTCCAGAACGGGAGCCGATATGAGTTGGTACGTAAGGGAAGACGGAACAGTGGTTGATTTCGACGGCAACGGACCGGTGGACGACGAACCGGACGGCGACGAGTGATGCCAGCTTGGCTCATCACGCCGGCCGTCGCGGCGCTGCTGGTGCTCGGGCTACTGGCGATACGCGGGTTCGCCCGCGCCGCAACTCCGCCTCACCCGCAGCGGGTTCGGGTGGTCATGGACGAAGCGCACGGCTGGCCACCGGTCAGAAAAGTTGATCTCGCCGACGGTGACCTCATTGAGGGCGATAGTCGATGGCTCGGCTAGCCGGGCTGGTTCAGCGGTGGCTCGCCACAACCAGTCCCGCCCAGCCCGATCCCGTGCTGGCCACACGTGAGTGCCCGCGCTGCCCCACGCTGATCGTCGGGCCAGATCAACACACCGCGAACCGGCGCCTCGCCAGCCATCTGCGGCGCAACCACTGGGGCCGACCAGGTCGCTAGCGACGCGTAGTCGTATACATCCGGCGGTCACTGGGCGCGGCAGGCTTTCCTCCTGAAGTAACGTGGTACGAAATCGTTCGACCCAGGAGTAGCCGCGAGTGTCACCCAACACCACCGGGCAGGAAGTCACGCTGCACTTGTCCGGCGAGCGGACCGTGCCCGACGTCCCCGCGGAGAACTACTGGTTTCGCCGGCATGAAGCCGCCTACGAGTACCTGCTGCCCTACTGCGCCCGGCCGGTCGTCCTGGAGGCCGGCTGCGGCGAGGGCTACGGCGCGCACCGGATTGCCGAGGTCGCCGACCAGGTACTCGCGCTGGACTACGACGAGCCGAGCACCACGCATATCGCCGTGAACTATCCGGCGCTCACCCCGGTTCGCGGAAACCTCGGCTTCCTGCCAGTACGCGCGCACAGCGTGGACGTGGTGGCGAATCTGCAGGTGATCGAGCACCTGTGGGACCAGGCGGGATTCCTCGCGGAATGTTTCCGGGTACTCCGGCCGGGCGGGCGACTGCTGGTCAGCACGCCGAACCGGATCACCTTCTCGCCCGGTCGAGACACCCCGCTGAATCCGTACCACACCCGCGAACTCGCCCCGGCGGAGCTGGCCGGCCTACTCACCGAAGCGGGGTTTCAGACCGAGCGGTTACTCGGCCTGCACCATGGCGCCGCGGTGCGCCGGCTGGACGAGCGCTACGGCGGCTCGGTCATCCAGGCACAGCTGGACGTCGTCCTCGATCATCTTCCCGGCCAGGCGCCGTGGCCGCCCGAACTGCTCGCCGATGTGGCGGCGATCGACACCGCCGGCTTCGACATCCACGACCGGGAGCTCGAGGCCAGCCTCGACCTGATCGCCGTGGCGGTGCGCCCGTGACCGAGGAAGGCACCTTCTGTCTCGTCCTGCACAGCCACCTACCCTGGCTACCGCACCACGGCAGCTGGCCAGTCGGCGAGGAATGGCTCTACCAGGCATGGGCGCATTCCTACCTGCCGGTGATCGAGCTGCTCGAACGCCTGGCCGCCGAGGGGCGCAGGGATATCCTGACCCTCGGCGTGACGCCGATCCTCGCCGCCCAGCTGGACGATCCGTACTGCCTGCGGGCCTGTCATGACTGGCTGGGCACCTGGCAGTTACGCGCCCAGCACGCGGCCGACCGGTTCCGCCACGCTGACCCACTCCTGCGGGAGCTGGCCAGCGCCGAGTACCGCGCGGCCGACCACGCACTCGCGTTGTTCGAAACCAAGTGGCAGCACGGATTCTCCCCGGTACTGCGCTCGCTTGTGGACAGTCAGGCGATCGAGCTGCTTGGCGGCCCTGCCAGCCATCCGTTCCAGCCGCTACTCGAACCACGGCTGCGCGGTTTCACGCTACGCACCGGACTTGCCGATACCGCACTGCGGATTGGTAATGCCCCCTCGGGGATCTGGGCACCGGAATGCGGCTACGCCCCCGGCATGGAGCACGACTACGCCGCCGCCGGTGTCCGCCGGTTCCTCGTCGATGGTCCCGCGCTGCGCGGCGAAACCGCACAGGCGCACGAGGTCGGCGACTCGGGCGTGGTCTGCTTCGGCCGTGACCTGGATGTCACGTACCGGGTGTGGTCCCCGAAGGCCGGCTACCCAGGCCATCCCGCGTACCGCGATTTCCACACCTGGGATCACCCGACCGGACTGAAGCCCGCGCGGGTGACCGGAAAGCACATCGAACCAGCGGACAAGAAGCCCTACGACCCCGCGCTCGCCGCCGAGGCGCGCGCCGAACACGTCGCCGACTTCGTGCGCACCGTGGTGCGCAAACTGCGCCGCATTCGCGCCGAGCAGGGCAAGAACGGGTTGGTGATCGCCGCGTACGACACCGAACTGTTCGGGCACTGGTGGCACGAGGGACCGCAGTGGCTGGCCGACGTACTGCGCGCCCTCCCGGAGGCAGGTGTGCGGGTAACCACGCTGCGCGGCGCGCTCGCCGCGGGCCATCAGGGCGCCCCCGTTGACCTGCCGGCATCCTCCTGGGGGTCCGGGAAGGACTGGCGGGTATGGGACGGCGCTCAAGTGTCCGACATGGTTGACACCGGGGCAGAACTGCAACGCGCCATTCTGTCCATTGTCGACGACAAGCTCGGCACGCTGCGCGATCCGACCATCGACCAGATCGTCCGCGAAGGACTCCTCGCGCTGTCCAGCGACTGGGCTTTCATGGTGACCAAGGAGTCCGCGGCGGACTACGCACGGCGGCGCGCCACGCAGCACACCGACCGGTGCACCGAGTTGATCGACCTACTGCGTGCTGGCGAGAACGAGCGAGCAGCCGAACTTGCCGCGTGGCTGCGCCGCGTGGACGGGCCGTTCGGCCAGCTGGACGCGAGGGGACTACGAACCGGTTGACGGCGTACCCGCATCCAGAATGGTGCTGTTGACCTCGCGCAACGAGGACTCGTCGAACTTCCGGACTCTGCGGTCATAGCTGAACAAGCCGTTGACCTCGTTCTCCACATCGGTCAGTTGCGTGTAGACAGATGCGGAAAGGCCCTTGGCGCCGATCACCCCCAGCAGATCGTCGGTCAGCTCGCGGTACCTGCGCAGCAACGCGACCCGGCTCTCGGTCATCTCGTAGGCCTGCGGTTCCCCCGGCCACAGATGACCTGGCACGACCAACCCCAGCCCGCCGTACTCGCCATCCACGATCGCCCGATCCGGATCGGGGTCCGGGTCTCCCGGCCCGACATAGGTGTGGTCGTCGTAGATATCGCCAGCCCCACTGTCCGGATGCGAATGGCAGCAGTTCACGCCACTGTTCGCGTCGACCAATCTCGCTGGGTCGATCCACTTGACCCAGTCGGATACCCGTGCGGTATCAAACTCGCCCCATCCCTCGTTGAACGGAACCCACGCCACAATGGACGGAACCGAGTACAGCTGCTCGATCAGATCGGCCAGCTCACGTTCGAAATTCCGCTGCGCACGCTCCCCCGGCGGTGGCTGCGGTCCTGGCGGATCGTCCAATGTGACCGGCAGCGACGGCATATCCTGCCAGACAAGCAAGCCGAGCCGGTCCGCCCAGTAGTACCACCTAGCCGGCTCAACCTTCACATGCTTGCGGATCATGTTGAAACCAAGCTTCTTGGTCTGCTCGAGGTCGAAGCGCAGCGCTTCATCGGTCGGCGCGGTGTACCCACCATCAGGCCAGTAGCCCTGGTCAAGCGGTCCGTGCTGGTAAGTGATCTTGCCGTTCAATGCGATGCGCTGCCGGCCAGCATCATCCGAAAGCAGCTCGATCGAGCGCATCCCGGCGTAGCTGGACACCTTGTCGCCGACCGCACCATCAGGCTCCACCAGCCGCACGGTCACGTCGTAAAGGTACGGATCTTCTGGCGTCCACAACCGTGCCCCCGGCAGCGAAAGCGCGCTCGGGTCGCCGTTCGGTACCGCCTCGCCCCGCGCGCGCACCGTGCCATCCCGCGAGCGCACCACGATCTCCGCCCGTTCCTCGGTCACCCCGGTTGCCCGCACCCGTACCCGTAACGCCTCGCCTGCTACGTCCGGTTCGAGTTCGAGCGCGTCGATCGACGCCTGCGGAACGGGTTCCATCCAGACCGTCTGCCAGATTCCGGAACTACCCCGATAGAGGATGCCGCCGGGGTCGTCGCGCTGCTTGCCGACCGGGTAAGGCGCGCGTTCGTTGCGGTCCACCGCGCCCACGATCAGTTCCTGCGGGCCGGATCCGCGTAGGGCGTCGGTGATGTCTGCTTGGAACGCGGTGTATCCACCCTGATGCGTGGCCACCCGCTGGCCGTTCACCCACACCGTGGCTTCCTGGTCGACGGCGCCGAAATGCAGCAGTAACCGTTGGCCGGCCCAGTCCGGCGGGACCTCGAAGCTACGCCGGTACCACATGCGATCGTCGTGCCGTTCGATCCCGGAAAGCATCGACTCCGGTGGATACGGCACCAGGATCCGTTCGGCGAGTGTTCGCCCGAACGGCGGTTGCGGATCACTGGCCCGCTCGTACTGCCAGCTCCCGTTGAGGTTGCGCCATTGCGCGCGGACCAGCTGTGGTCGTGGGTATTCCGGAAGTACCGCATCCGGATCAACGTCGGCGGTCCACGGCGTTGTCAACGGCTCGGGCTTCGACTCCTCCAGCGGTCGCGAATCCGCGTTCGCGCCCGGTCCGACGGCAAGCACGAAACCCAGTATGCCCGCGACCAGCGGCACATACCGGCGCCCCGACCGCCGTGCCCACACGAGTACCAACCGTGCCCGGCAATCAGAGACTTGTCGTTGCCCCGACCGGGTGGCGCTACGGTCCGCCGCCTCCCGGATCCGGTCGATGGTTCAGCACGCCCATCGGATCCACCCTGCGCACTTCTTCGGCTCGGCGAGCGTCCAGCTCACCGAGCGACATACCCGACGACGCACGCAGACCCTGACGAATCTTGCGTTCCCTGCGCTGTTTGAGCAGCGCGCCGAGGAACAGTGCGACCAGCAGGCCACCAATGGCGATCCATCCCCAGACTGGCATTGGCACCCACTCCCTCCGCCAACGACTGTCTCATATCGTGGGCGAGTAAGGACGAAAAGCCAGCACGATCGTGCCGACGGCAACCGCGACTCGGTCGAATCGTTAGGCATACCGGCAGTGTGGAATCTTTTCCGAGGTGCAAGGATCGACTCGATGCGCGTGTTGATGTTGTCCTGGGAGTACCCGCCGGTAGTCGTCGGTGGTCTGAGCAGGCATGTGCAAGCGCTTGCGCGCTATCTTGCCCGCCAGGGCAACGAGGTTGTGGTGCTGTGCAGGCACACCGCCGGAACCGATGCGCAGACCCATCCGACCACCGATGCCGTCGCGGACGGCGTGCGGATCATCCGGGTCGCCGAGGATCCCGCACACCTACTGTTCGAGCGGGATCTGGTGGCCTGGACGCTGGCCATGGGGCACGCGATGGTCCGCGCGGGCAATTCGCTGATCGCCAACTGGCGTCCGGATGTCGTACACGCGCACGACTGGCTCGTCGCGCATCCGGCGATCGCGCTTGCCGAGGCCGCGCATGTGCCGCTGGTGAGCACCTTGCACGCCACCGAAGCCGGTAGGCACAGCGGCTGGCTCTCGCATCCGCTGAATCAGCAGGTGCACTCGGTGGAATGGTGGCTGGCCAACCGCGCGGACGAGGTGATCACCTGCTCGGCCGCGATGCGCGCCGAGGTCGCACAGCTGTTCGAGCTCAGCGAGGACGATATTCACGTCATCCACAACGGGATCGAACACACCGACTGGGAAGTGCCGCAGGATGAGGTGGCCGCGATGCGGGCGCGGCACGGCAGGGGAACCGCGCCGCTACTGCTGTTCTTCGGTCGACTCGAGTACGAGAAAGGTGTGCAGGACCTGCTCACCGCGCTACCCCGGATCCGGCGCAGCCATCCGGGCACCCGGCTGGTGGTGGCCGGCGAAGGCCGGCACCTGAACGAGCTGGTTGACCAGGCACGCCGCGCGAAGCTGCTGCGCTCGGTGGATTTCGTCGGCCATCTGCCGGATCACACGCTGTCCGCGGTGGTCGCCGCGGCCGACGCGGTCGTGCTGCCCAGCCGGTACGAACCGTTCGGCATCGTGGCGCTGGAGACAGCGGCGGCCCAGACGCCACTGGTCTCGTCCACCGCCGGCGGGCTCGGCGAGGTCGTGCGGCACGGCCGCACCGGATTGGCCTTCGCGCCCGGCGATGTGGCTGGCCTTGCCTCGGCGGTTCGCGAGGTGCTTGACGACCCGGAGGCGGCGGCCGGGCGTGCGCGGCTGGCGAAAAGCCGGCTGCGCGATGATTTCGACTGGACCGGCATCGCGGTCGCCACCGAGGCCGTCTATCGCCGAACCTGGCTGCGCCCACATCCACCGCTTGGCCGGCCCAAGATCGCCACCGGGAACGCCTTCGGCCCGTGACGGCGCTCGGCGACAGCTAGCGTGCGCGCCTGCGCCGCGCGCGGAACAGCGCCCGCGTCCCCGCGATGGCTACCGCTACGCCGCCCGCGAGGGCACCGACCACCCTGGATAGTTCGACAGCGCGGGTGACGTGCCCGGAGTCGGGATTGCGTCCATCGCCGAGCACCGGCCGGTCCTCGACCCCGTGCCGGTAGTTCGTTCGACCGCCGAGCCGCACCGAAAGCGCCCCGGCGAAGGCGGCCTCCACCTGCCCCGCGTTCGGGCTCGGATGCGCGGCCGCATCGCGCCGCCAGGCATCCCACGCGCCGCGCGCGGAACCACCGACCACCGGGGCCGCGCTGACGGTCAGCGCCGCGGACAACCGCGCGGGCAACAGGTTGACCAGATCGTCCAGTCGCGCTGCCGCCCAGCCGAAGCGGAGATAACGCGGCGAGCGGTGCCCGACCATCGCGTCCAATGTGTTCACCGCGCGGTAGCCGAGCACACCGGGAACTCCGGCGACGGCACCCCAGAACAGTGGGCCGACTACCGCGTCCGAGGTGTTCTCCGCGACCGACTCCACCGAAGCCCGCGCCAGACCTCGGTTGTCCAGTGCGTTCGGATCTCTACCGCACAGATTGGGTAGCCGATCCCGTGCCGCGTCCAGTTCGCCGGCATCCAGCTCCCTGCCCATCGCGGTGCCTTCGGCGGCGAGACTCGCGCCGCCAAGCGCCACCCAGGTGGCCAGCGCGGTGCTGACGGCCTGCCCGACGGGGCTGTGCCTGGTCAACCGCTCCACGGCCAGCCCACCGGCGATGGGCAGGCTGGTGAGCACCACCGCGTATCCGGCACCGACCAGCCGGTTATCCCGGTAACCCGCGCGTTCCGCGGCCTGTGCCATCCGCCCGAACGCACTCACCGGGTGCCAGCGGCGTGGATCACCGAGCGCGGTATCCGCCGCGACGCCGAGCAACAGTCCCATGGCGCGTCCCGCGCTCACCCGAGGCTCCGTTCCGCAGTCCGTTTTGGTACCGCGAGGTTATCGCGCCCACAACTGCCCCGAGCACCGAGACCCGACGTACGGAGGGTTACCGAGTACCACGAAACCCGTTAACCTCGGTGGCTCGCTCGACAGCGAGGAGGCAGCAGATGTCCACCAGACGACGGCACAAGGCCCTCGCCATCGCCACCGCCCTGCTCATCGCGGGTGGCCTCGGCGCGCTCACCCCCGCGGCGGCTGGCCAGCAAGCCACCCCGGAAGCCGATGGCCCTGGTATCTACCGGGTCCACGACGCCGCGGATCGGGCCGATGAGCTGCAGGGCGCCGGCTTCGATCTGGTTGAGGACCGCGCTGGCGATGACCTCTTCGTGGTCGGTGATGCCGCCGAATCGGATCGGCTCCGCAGGGCCGGATTCGCCAATTCGCTCGAAGAAACCGTGCGGGCTCCCGGCGGCGGGCAGCGAGCGAACAACCAGGACACCTATTACGGCGGGTACCACACACCGGCGGCGCAGTACGCGCACCTGGACGAGGTCGCCGCGGCGCATCCGGAACTGACCAAACTGGAAACATACGGTGAGTCCTGGCGCAAGACGACGGGTAACGGCGGTCACGATCTGCGTGCCATCTGCATCACCAAGCTCGCCGAAGGGGATTGCGCACGCGACCCGAACGCCCCGAAGCCACGGTTCTTCCTGATGGCGCAGGCACATGCCAGGGAGATCGCCACTGGCGAGGTCGCCTACCAGTGGATCGACCACCTGGTGAACTCCTATGGCTCGGATGACGCGATCACCAAACTCCTTGACACCACGGAGATCTGGGTCGTTCCAGTAGCGAATCCGGACGGGGTGGACATCGTCGCGCAGGGCGGCGACAACCCGGTGCTGCACCGGAAGAACGCGAACGACACGAACGGCGCCGACTGCACCGGCGGCGAGAACAGTCAGATCGGCATTGATCTGAACCGGAACAACGACAGCTACTGGGGCGAGAGCGGGGTCTCGCAGAACCCGTGTGACCAGACGTATCTCGGCCCGAAGGCCAACTCCGAAGTGGAGAACACCGCACTACAGGGCCTGCTCACCGACCTGTACCCGGATAAGCGGGATGACGGTGACTCCGCGGCCGCGCCGGCGGACACCACCGGTGTGTTCATCACCCTGCACAGCGTCGCCGGCATGGTGCTGTTCCCCTGGGGGCACGACAGCGCGGTGCAGACCGGTAACGACGAGGGGCTGCGCAGGCTGGGTGGCGAACTCGGCGATATTCTCGGTTACCAGTCCGGCCAACCAGGCGAGCTACTTTACGACGCGTCCGGCGCGCATGAGGACTGGCTCTACGACAAGCTCGGCGTGCCCGGTTTCACCATCGAACTGGGCGATGTGGACAGTGGATCGTGCAACGGTTTCCTGCCGGAATACTCGTGTGCCACCGACTACTACTGGCCACAGTTCAAGCCGGCGTTGCTGCACGCGGCACAGCGCGCGGCCGCGCCGTACCAGGCGCCGAGCGAGCAACGTTAGCCAGTTTGGCCGGCGAGCAGGTCGGTCATCTCGATCAGGGCCTGGTCGGCGATTGCCGTCATGGCTCGCTCGGCCCGGTCCGCCTCGCCGCAGCTGATCGCTTCGGCCACCTCGGTGTGCCAACGAACCGCGTCCGGCAACGGCTCGTCCGGCATCAGGTGATAGTGCGTTCGTCCACTGAGGACTTCCGCGACAACCTCGTGTAGCTGCTGGAACATCGGGTTGTTCGAGGCCGCGAGCACCGTGCGGTGGAAGTCGATATCGTGCGCGAGAAACGCGGTTAGGTCACGTGATTTCGCGGTGCTCACCATGCGCATCGCGACACCGATCAACTCGCCACACTGCTCCGCGGTCGCCCGCTGCGCGGCGAGCCGAGCGGCCATCGGTTCGATAGCGCCGCGCAGCTCGGCAAGGGACCGCAGCTGGTCCAGCCGGCCGTCGCCGGCCAGCCGCCAGCGAATCAGCTGCGGGTTGTAGGCATCCCAGTTCGCGCTGGGTTGCACGGTGATCCCGACTCGCCTGCGCGCGGCCACCATACCCATCGATTCGAGCACCCGAACCACCTCGCGCACCACGGTGCGCGATACCCCCAGCCATTCGGCCAGTTCCTCGCTGCGCAGTACCTGGCCCCGCGAATATGCCCCGGTCACGATCGCGCCACCGAGGCGGTCGAGCGCATCGCCGGAAATGCCCTGCATATCCACCTTCCTTGGGCGCATGCCCGAGCACGAGCCAAGATCATCTAAAAAGTACGACTAATTTTGACATAACTCTTGAATAAGTACTACTAAATACGCTTCACTTGTCGCCGCCGGGCAACAGACGCCAGCGGGAGGACGCCGTGCCGCACGCGACCGAGACGGTCATCGTGGTGATGGGCGTATCCGGGTCCGGCAAATCGACCGTGGCGACACTACTGGCGGAACGGCTGAACGTGCCGTTCGCGGAAGCCGACGAGTTTCACCCACCGGCGAACATCGCCAAGATGCGCGGCGGCCACCCACTCACCGATGAGGACCGCTGGCCGTGGCTACGCGCGCTGGCCGGCTGGATCAGCGAGCGTGGCATGCGGGACGGCGGCGTGGTCACCTGCTCGGCGTTGAAACGCGAGTACCGGCGGTTGCTGATCGACGCCTCGGCCGATGTCTGGTTTCTGCACCTGGCCGGCGACCGAAAGTTGATCGCGGACCGGATGCGACACCGCAGTGGACATTTCATGCCACCCGAGCTGCTCGATTCGCAGCTCGCCGATCTGGAACCGCTGCAGCCAGGAGAACCGGGCATGGTCGCCGATCTCGCGGCGAGCCCGGGACAGATCGTGACGGACGCGCTGGACGCGCTTACCGCTCGGGCGAAGGAGACAGACCAATGACCCTCGCCGCCCCGGCCGAGATCAACGAATGGCAGCTGACCGGCGCCACCTTGCTTGGTATCGCGGTGCTGGTCGTGCTGATCACGAAATTCAAACTGCACCCTTTTCTGGCGCTGATTCTCGGCTCCGGGGTGATCGGGCTGGTCGCCGGGATGCCGGTGGACATGCTGGTGGAGAGCTTCACGGCCGGGTTGGGCGAGACAATCGCCGGGGTCGGGGCGCTGATCGCGCTTGGTGCGATGCTCGGCAAGCTGCTCGCCGATTCGGGTGGAGCGGATCAGATCGTGGACACGATCCTGACCAAGGCGCGCGGTCGGGGCCTGCCCTGGGCGCTTGCCGGCGTTGCCGCGCTGATCGGTTTGCCGATGTTCTTCGAGATCGGCCTGGTGATGCTGGTTCCGGTGGTGCTGCTGATCGTGCGGCGCAGCGGGCAACCGATGATGCGGCTGGCGATCCCCGCGCTCGCTGGGCTTTCCGTGTTGCACGGGTTGGTCCCACCGCATCCCGGGCCGCTCGTGGCCGTGGACGCGTTGAATGCCGATCTCGGGTTGACGCTTGGCCTCGGCATTCTGGTCGCTATCCCCACGGTTGCGATCGCTGGGCCGATGTTCTCGGTTCTCGCGGCGAAGTGGGTCGATGCGGCACCGCCCGATGCGCTCGTTCCTGAGTCCAAAGAGGATGATTCCACGCGGCGGCCCAGTTTTGCCGCGACGCTGTTCACGGTGCTGCTGCCGGTCGTGCTCATGCTCGGCAAGGCGATCGCCGCGATGCTGCTCGACGAGCAGGACACGGTACGCAGGGTACTGGACTTCGTGGGTGACCCGCTGGTCGCGTTGCTTGCCGCGGTACTGGTCGGCATGTTCACCCTTGGCCGTGGGGCTGGCTTCGGGCTCAGCAGGATCGACCGGTCCATCGCCGATTCGCTGCTGCCCATTGGCGGCCTGGTGTTGATCGTCGGTGCCGGCGGCGGGCTCAAGCAGATCCTGGTGGACGCGGGTTTCGCGGACCTGATCGTGGGGCTGTCCCAGGACGCGAACATCGATCCGCTACTGCTTGGTTGGCTGATCGCGGTGGCGATCCGGCTGGCGACCGGTTCGGCGACGGTCGCGACGATCTCGGCGTCCGGCATGGTCGTACAGCTCACCGCCGGAATGGATCCGTTGCACACGTCACTGCTGGCGCTGGCCATTGGCGCCGGATCGCTGTTCTTCTCGCATGTCAACGATTCCGGGTTCTGGCTCGTCAAGGAGTACTTCGGGCTTTCCGTCGGGCAGACCATCAAGACCTGGTCAGTGATGGAGACCCTGATCTCGGTCGTCGGGCTGGCAATCATCCTGCCGATCGGCTGGCTCTTCTAACACCGCCTACCCGATAACGCGCTAACCCTAAAGAACGCGGTCACCGTGGACTCGTCTGCGCGGCGCGACACTCCCCACAAACCTCGAACCGAACGAGAAGATCCTCCTGGGAAACGTCCCACGCCGGAGAGCAGACCACACCACACAGAGCCCGCCAACCACGCTGCACACCAGACACCCCCGGCTGAAACCCATGACCATCGGGGATCCAATGCGCAAGCTTCGGACCAACCCGCGAAACCATCCATTGCCGACTACCAAAAGGCGACTCCTCCGGCCACGGCTCAACCCTACTCAACACATCCGGATAGCCCGGATAAACCATCCAACGCGGAACTCGGCACACAGCGATCACCTCAAACTGTCATAAGAATGGAATTTATTTGCGCAGCAAAACATAAACTGCACGATTCAAGTCGAGCACTATAAGAACATCAAGATAAGGTCATATAGTCTTGTCGTGCCCGCGCTATTATCTCGCGCGCTTCGTCACCAAACGAGACATACGAGTCCAGCTCAGCCCAATGATTTTCGTAGCTTCCGACTTCCGTGGCGTCGGTAACCAGCGCAGTCGCCGTCTGTGTACCAAATAAGACAGCACGTGAGTCGTATATCTCGAACGAGTGCAGCAACGGGACGAACACCGGTGTCGTCCACGGAACAACGCCTATGTCGATGTTATCTCGCCGTGACTCTTCGATGATGCGATCCAGCTGAGCGATCATTACTGCGCTGCCGCCCATATTCCATCGAACGGCACCTTCGGCGAGAACAAAAGTGAAGTGGCGATCCGTATCAAGGAGCTGTTGCCGAGACACGCGGGCGGCCACCGTGCGATCCAGATCTTCGGCGGCTAGCGAATCACCGAACAGCGCGCGCATATAAGATTCCGTCTGTAGCAACCCTTGAATCATCAGGGCGCCGACGCTTCGAATCCGCTCGGCAGACTCCTCTACGCGTCCAATTCGTTCCTGAAGTAGCCAGCCACCACGTTCGAGCTCGACCTGGGCAGAAATGCGGGTTTCGCTCAGTTCATGCGCCATCCGAACAAGCCTGCGCCGAACGCTAGCCGGCGCGTCGTAGGCAAGACACAACGCTTCAACTTGTTGCACGGTAGGCATGAATGCACCGGTCTCCGTGCGGGATACCTTGGATTGAGTCAGGCCGGCCCGCTTGGCCGCGGCGGCGCCCGATAGTCCCGCCGCCTTACGGAGTGATCGCAAGGTGGCGGACAGCGAGTTCTCCGGCTCCCTCATCCAATCCCTTCTGGCTCATGTCGAACTGACCCGCCAGTACTGCGGGTGATGCAGCCAGTACTCGGCGAAATCCACACCTGCCGTCCACGCCGCGTCCCGCGCCGCTGTGTACTGCGGCAACAGTTCCGGCTCCGCGATTGTAGCCCCACGAAACGCACCATCAGACATGTAGTGCATGAGCAACAGGTGCTCGTCACCAATGAGCCAGAAATCCTTGTTGACCACCTCTGGAGGCTTGGCGCGCTCGGTCACATCCAATATACGAATGCGCTCACCGGCAGCAGCGTTGTACGCGTAGCCCCATTCGAATTGGTACCGTAAGTAGTCCGTGAGCGGCGAGCTAACGACGTGCACGCGATAAGTAATAAGGCCCCGGGATACCTCATCACGAATGACGTCCGGCCACGTTTTGTTTACTGGCTCCGCTTCACCCGCCAGATACCTAAGATAGTCGTCACCATCTGAATCTACTGAGTATTGCGACAGGGTCTCTAGCCGGAACAGAGTGCTAACAAAGTGCCGGTCAATGTACTCACCGAGCTGATCTTCATCAAGCATGGAGCCCTGCCAGTTCCGGCAATCGTGACGTTTTGATCTCGACCGCTGACTCACCAGTTGGCAGATCGAGCTCAGCCAGCACCACCGGATCATCCACCTGGTCGCCGCGCAAGAGCACGGACCCGTATCCGGTGAAGCGGATGTCCGCGCAAGCAGCTCGCCCGGCCAATTCAGGCAACAATCTCAACGGAACCTCAACCACGCCTTGTTGCGGTGTCCCACAATCACCAGGTACTTCGTAGCCTTGGATGACATACGTACCACGATCGCTGATGTTGATATTGGGACACGTTCTGCCGTTGGCACAAGTACTACGTAGTAAGCAGATTCTCATCTGACCTCCCGTCTCATTTTATGCATACTAGACTGCATAAAACACTGACGCAACTCGGCCCGCCCGTTGGTCAGCGCGGTCGGGCCGCGCAGCGGTCACTCGGCGGTTCGGTGCAGGCCGGTGAGGCGGGCGAGAGCGGCGAATCCGTCGTCGGTGCCCGGCCAGTGCACACGGACGGCGTCGAGGCCAGCGCGGCGAACGACGCTACGGAGTACCGCGGTGACGATGATGGCGTCGTCGGCGTAGCCCAGTACCGGCAGGAAATCCGGAATGATGTCGATCGGGAAGGCAAGGTAGGCCATCAGCAGACCCAGCCGAACACGGACGCCGCGTGGCAGATTCTTGTCCGCGGCAAGTCGACGGACCAGACGCAGCACGTCGGGGAGCAACCGCACCGCTTCGCGCAGCAGGCCCCCGCGCGGACGAATGACAAGCAACACGAGGACGAGAGCTAGCCAAGCCAGCAGTAGCGCGGCCGCGATGCCGATGAGCAGATCCCACCAGAACGAGCCAGTCATGGCTGACCACCGCTCGCAGCTACCGCAAGATCCCTGAAGAATGCGGTTGGGCGGGTACTAGTCGGCGGCGGCCCAGGCCTCCACCATGAGGCGGGCGATCGATGACCCACCGGGCAGGCCGATCTTGTCGGTCCGGCCACCGGCCTCGATCGCCTCCTGAACGTCGGCTCTGGACACCCACCGTGCCTCGGCGATCTCGCCATCGGCCAACACCAGCTCCTCCGCCCGGCTAGCGCGGGCGGCGAACCCGAGCATCAGCGAACGTGGGAACGGCCATGGCTGACTTCCCAGATACCGCACGTTGTCCACATGCACGCCGACCTCTTCACGGATCTCCCGCACCACACAGGCTTCCAGCGATTCGCCGGCTTCAACGAAACCGGCGAGCACCGAGTACCGGCCAGCCGGCCAGCTCGGCTGCCTGGCCAGCAATACCTGTTCGCCGTTGACCCCCGCATCGTCGTGCACCAGGCAGATCACCGCCGGATCGGTGCGCGGATACTCCTCATTGCCGCAGTTCGGGCACTGCGTCGCCCAACCGGCGAACACTCGCCGCACCTCGCCGCCACAACGGGCACAGTGCTGACCACGCCGGTGCCAGTGCAACAACGCGACCGCGGTGGTCAACAGCCCCGCCGAGGTGTCGTCCAGCACGGCGCCAACCCCACGCAGGTCAGCCCAGGTCTCGCCGTCCCCTGGTGCGGGTGGATCCCAACCGCGCCGCCCGAACTCCGCGAGATCAACCGGCGCATCGTCGCTGCCGTGCGTGGCCCAGTACGCGACACCATCCTGTTCACCAAGCAGTACCACGTCCGCCGGCGGCGCACTGCCGAACTCCGCCGCAGGACGCAGCGCGAGGGAGCCACCGCCGTCCCTGACCGGTGTCCGGCCGAGCTTGTCCACCACGACAACCCAGGAATCATTCCACTGCGCGGTAAGCCGCTCCGCATCCTGACGCAGCTGCTCGTCTCTGACCACAGTGGACCGGGAAAGCGTGGGAACCGCACCGAGTTGGAAGGGCACCGAGCTCATGGCAACTGCGCACCGCCAAGCGAGTCCAATGCGTCCCAGAGCAGGTCGGCATCGCCGACGATCACCCCGGTGAACCTACGCGGCGCGAAGAACTCCCTTGCCGCCTCGGCAACCTGCTCGGTCGTGACCTCGGCCAGCCGACCAGGATGCGCGCGCAGCCACTCCGGATCCAGTCCGACGGCGGTCAGCGCGTCCAACTGGCTGGCTAGCCCCGGCTGGTTCGCGGTGGAGGTCAGCAACGCGCCGATAGCGTACTGCCGCACATCGTCCACTTCGGATTCTGACGGCGGCACCAGGCCCAGCCGGCCGAACTCGTAGCGCATCTCGAGCAACGCGGCCGCGGTTACCTCGCTTGCGGTATCCGCCTCGACAAGCAAGCTTGCCCCGAACGGGTTGAACTCGAGCGCGGAACGCGCGTGGTAGGTGTATCCCTTGTCTTCCCTGATGTTCTCCACCAGGCGCGAAGAGAAATAACCACCATAAGCCAGATTCGCCAACTGCAACGCGGGATAGTTGGGATCCGTTCGACCAACGGCGCGCGCGGACAGCCGCAGCTGCGACTGCACCGCGTCCGGCCGGTGCACCAGCTGCAGATCGCCACCAACCACATCGGCGAGTACCGGCAGCTCCGGCGCCGAGCGGTCCGCGGTCCAGGCACCGAGCACATCGCCAACCTCGGCCACGGCGCGCTCCGGATCGATGTCGCCGACCAGAATGAGCACCGAGCCGCGTGGCACCACGGAGTTCTTGTGCAGCTCCCGCACCTGCTCGGCGGTTACCTCGGCGACGTCCTCGGCGTGCGGGATCTCCTTGGTGTACGGGTGATCCCCATAGCGCCGCCGCTGCAACGCTTCCCTGGCGATCACACTCGGCTGCGAGCGCGCCACCGCGAGCCGTTCCACCAACCGGTCCCGCTCGCGCTCCACTTCGTCCTCGGCATAGCTTGCGGAGACCAGCGCATCGCCGAGCACGTCGAGCAGCGTGCGCAACCCGCTGGAAAGCGAACTCCCGGAAAACCGCAACCGCTCGGGATCGACACGGGTATCCAACTCGCCGCCGATCAACGCGAGATCGGTGTCCACCGCGATCCGGTCGCGCTTCGCGGTCCCGGTCAGCGCCGTGTTCGCCAGCACCTCGGCGCGCGCCGCGTAGCCCTGACCGGTACCGGCGAACGGGATCCGCAGGCGCAGCTCGACCATCGGTACCGTGGCTAGCCGGACGGCGAGCACTCGCAACCCGTTGGCGAGCACCGTGTCCACATAGTTCAGTTCGGCGGCCGCGCGCTGCTCGCTCAGCGACGGCAACTCCCTCGGTCCGCGGTCGGTGCGGCCGATCTGCTCGGCCGTACGGTGTGCTGCGTTCATCCTCAGTCCTCCTGGCCAGCGTCGCCGGCACCTGGCTCAACGGTGAGCACCGCGCGGGAATCAGGGCGCAGGGCTTTCGCCGCGGCGGCGACCTGCGCTGGTGTGGTCGCGGAAATCCGCTCGGGCAGCTCGTAGATCAACCCGGCATCCGCGTAGAGCAGTTCGAAGCTGCCCAGACCAAGCGTGCGACTCATGACCCGGTCATGTTCCCGATGCAGGCTCGCCGCCCACCGCGCCGTGACCTTCGCCAGCTCCTGCTCGTCCGGCGGCGTTTCCGCGATGGCAGCCAGCTCGGCATCGACGACGCCAAGCAGATGATCGGTACTGACTCCCGGCGCGTGCACCACCGTGATACTGAAGGTATCCGGATCGCGCGCCTCGAATGGCCCGAAGAGCCCCGCGCCGGCGGTAACCTCGGTGGCCAGCGGCTCGCGATGCAACAAGCGCTGCTGCAGCCGGGAACCGTCGCCCTCGGTCAGCAAGCCGGCGAGCACCAGATAGCCGAGGTAACTGTCCACGTCGTTCACGGGATCGGGCATCCGGTAGCCAACCGCGAAGGCAGGCAGCGGGGCGTGCGGGTCCGGATGGACCTGCCGGAGTTCGCGCTGCGGCGCGGGTTCGGAGAAATCCTTGCGCGCTGGCGCGGAACGCGCTGGCACATCGCCAAAGTGTTTCTCGATCAGCGTCCGCGCACCGTCCACGGTGATGTCGCCGGCGACGGTGAGCACCGCGTTCGCCGGCGCGTAGAAGGTGTCGAAGAAGGCCGCGCAATCGTCCACAGTGGCCTTTTCGAGATCGGTGAAATCTCCGTAACCGTTGTGCGCGTTGGGAAACGTTTGGTAGAGCACCTGCGGAAGGTAGATCCACGGGAACCCGCCGTATGGGCGGTTCAACACGTTCAGCCGGATCTCTTCCTTGACCACGTCGATCTGGTTGGCAAGGTTCTCCTCGGTCAGCCGGGGTGCGCGCATCCGGTCTGCCTCAAGGAACAGTGCGCGTTCCAAGCCTGCGGCCGGCAGGACCTCGTAGTAGTCGGTGTAGTCCGGATGCGTGGAACCGTTGAACATCCCCCCGCTGGACTGCACATGCCGGAAATGCGCAAGCTTTTCCAGGCTTTCGCTGCCCTGGAACATCAGGTGCTCGAACAGGTGAGCGAAACCCGTCCGGCCTTCCGGTTCCGATCGGAAGCCCACGTCGTAGTGCACGCTCACGCCGACCACCGGTGACGTGGGATCGGGCGCGAGCACCACGCGCAGGCCGTTGTCCAGCGTCAGCTTATGTAGCTCCGGTGCGGCCATGGCCCGAGCCTACGGGTTGGCTACCGCACGTTGGAGCGGGGTGGTCGCTGCGTTCACCGGGCGCTAACCAGCCACCGGAGCTGGCGCAGACTCCTCGGCAGGTCGCAGCGAACGCACATGCCCGGACTCGGCGAGCACCCCGTCCAATGCCGCGACAAAGGCTGGGAAATGTCCGGAAAACCGGCCAAGGTTCTCCTCACCTTCGGAGCCACCGAACCAGTAAAGGCCGGGGACCCCGTTGTCGCTCGGGTTGACCTCACCAAGTTGCGTCAGCCAGTGCGAGGTTTCGCCGAGTACCACGGCGTACGGCAGAGCTCGGGAGAACACCATTTCCCGGTCGGCCGCTGGAATATCGGTCGCGCGGGCGGTGTGCAGATAGTCGAGCAAGCCACGCATCTGCCGGACCAGCTGACTACCGCGCGCGGTCCGCGCCGGCAGCAGGTTCGCACCAAGCAGCACGCCGAGGCCAAGCAGAAGTACCGCGACGCCGGTCAACGCGTGCCCGACGGTCAGCGCCAGCGCGAGGGCACCAAGCACCCCCAACGCGGCGATCCCGCCGCCGAGCCAAAGCCAGCGCCGGCTGGTCGCCTGCGGATCCCTTGCCAGCCAACCCTGGCGCAGTACATCCGAATACAGCGCGGCGCGGACGGTGTCCAGTCGAACCGGGTTGCTCCGCGCGCGCAGTTCGGAAAGCAGCACCTGCTCGGTCCCCTGGGGCAGCAACGCCTCGTAGACCGCCCGCTCGTACTCGTGCAGCTGCTCGTCCGGCGCGTTCCGGCGGGACAGCTGCCAGTCGGCAAGGCCGTCCGCACCAACGGTCTCGGCGATCCACAGGTAGTTGCGCACCGCGAGGTCGATCACCGTCGCGGTGACGTCCACAACGTCCACATGTTCATCGGTAACGGTGCCAACCTGGCCGGGCAGCACGCCGTCCGGAGAGGCGAACACGACCCGCTGGCCGTCCGAAAGCAGCACGTCAACCTGGGGAGCGGGGCCCTGCCACGCTGCGGCATCCCGCCGCCGGGCGCGCAGCACCAGGACGAGCCCGACAAGCAGCACCAGCGCCACGGCGATCAGCGCGACAACCGAAGGCACGGTCAGCGCGAACGCGGTGGCCAGGGTGGCAACCGTGGCGAACTCGGCATTGGCCGGTACGGTGCCCGCCGGCTGGCTCACCGACAGGTCCATCCGCTCGCCTGGCGCGAGGCCGTCCTGCGTGATGACCAGCCCACCGGTGTGTTCCAGCACCGCCCGGGTGCACTGGGTTGTCGAACCAACCGGCCCTGCCAGGCAGTTCGGTGACGTCGGCGCGTTCGGCGTGCTCACCGACGCGGTGACGGCGTCCACGGGTTGGTCCCAGCCGCTTGCCAGCCGCCAGCGGATCTCCTGGTGCCCGGCGAGATTGGCGACCGCGCCAAGCACCGTGTAGCGCACCGTGGCCGGACCGCCCGAGCTACTGATCCGCAGCGCGTCATCGGCGACCCCCGCCTCCGCGGCGCCTTCGGTAGTCACATCGCGTACCTGGTAGACGCGATCCTCGGTATCGCTGGTCGCTACCCGCAGCGGCACCTGTTTGCTCAGCGCGGTGCCTTCCGGTGTGTTGATCCGCTCGGTGACCGTGAGCGCGCCGTCCTGCTCCAGCCTCAGCCGCACATCGATGTTGACCTTGGCGGTCTGCTGGTTCAGCCCGCCGGCGAGTTCCTCGGGCGAGTCGTGCCCGTGTGGTCGCGCGGCGTCCGCATCGCGGTCGCCGACGTCGGCCGGATAGGGCGCCGGAGATGGTGGTTCAGCCTGTGCGATTCCGCCGAGGCTCACGCCGGCGAGCAGCGCGCAGAACAGGACAGCGGGTAACCGAATACCCAATTTGGTCAACACGGCCCCGCACTCTAGCGGGAACCCCATATGATCCGCTGGGAAACGAACCATTTGCCCCGAGTGCTCACACCTTCGGGGTTGCGACCGGGGTCTGGGGGATCCGCACGATGACGCAACCACCTCCGCATGGAGGCTACGGCGGCAACGGTGGGTATCGCCCGACACCGCCTCCGCGCCCGGTGGCACCACCCCCAGCGGCTCGGCCGCTACCGCCACGGCAGGGCGCTACGCCCTACGGACGGCACCAGCCGGCCGGACCCGCGCGACCGGTCACTCCGCAACAATCAGTCGGGCCACAACCGGTCGGGCCACCGCCAGCCGCACAGCCGGTGACGCCGCCACCCGGCAACCGCCCGTTGCCACCGCCACGGGCAATGCCCGTCTCGGGATATTCGACGCCGCAGCGCACCCAACCCGGCGGCCACTACGGCGGGTACCCGAGCGGCTGGGGCAGACCGCATCCGATCTACGGCTACCCAACGGCCAGCCTGCCCAAGCGCAGTGGCGGCGGGGTCGTCGCGACGGCTATCGCCGCGGTGTTCGTCTTGGTCGTCGGGGGAATCGCGGTCGCGGCCGGGTTGAACTCGGCCAGCCGGACCAGTGACACGAGCTACAGCTCGGGAACGGAACCAACCTACGAGCCGACCTACACCACCCCGAACACGACCGAACCAGCACCGACGACCGAAGACACGCCGACCACGACGACCGAGGCGGCACCGACCACCACCGAAGCCGCGCCCACGACCGAGGAACCAACGGAAACCACCGAGCAGGGACCAACGCAGGTATTCGAAACCGCGGACAACCCGCTCGTGCTCAGCCAGCTCGGGCTCGAGGGCTACGCCTGCGAGCTCCCGCGTTTCGCCACCGACGCGGCCAGCCAGGACGCTTTCTACCGCGCGATGCTGCCCTGCCTGAACGAGATATGGGCGCCGGTACTGCGCCAGGCCAACCTGCCCTTCGAGTCGCCGAATCTGGTCACCATCACCAACGACACGGAGTCGAAATGCGGCACGATCCCGGGCAATGACGTAGCCCGGTACTGCGGCGACGATCTGACCATCTACATGACCGCCAACTACTACTCGCAGGTCGAGCAGATCGGCCCCTACCCCGGCCGGTATGTCTCCACCTTTGTGCACGAGTACGGCCACCACGTGCAGTGGCTTGCCGGGATCCTGCCCCAGATGCACCAGGAGCGCTATGACGTCGGGGACAGCTCGGCGCAGGGTCTCGAATTGTCCCGGCGGGCCGAACTACAGGCGAGCTGCTTCGGCGGGATGGCGATGGGCGCGCTGACCGGGCAGGGATCGGTGGACACGAATATGGCGCGCGAATCGCTCGAGGACGCGGCACAGCGCGGGGACTACCCGGAGACCGGTCGGCCGAGGGATCACGGAACACCCCAGAACAACGGCGCGTGGATGAACCACGGTTACGAGCGCAACGCCACGGGCGACTGCAATACCTTCGCCGCCGACCCGGACACCGTCGCCTAACGGCTTCGGGCGCGCTCCACGCGCGCTAACCTTAAAGAACGCGATCACGGAATGTCACTGGCGGGCTCAGGCGGTGTTGGGTTTGGCCCGTGACCGAGCCCCCTTGGTCGCCATCGCGTTGGCGAACAGCCCGCCTCCGACACAACTGAGCGCGAGCAGCGCCAGGCTCACCGGCCGGCCAAGGCCGCCCTGTCCAGCTTCCGCGGAGGCGTCAAACACCTCGAGCTGACCGGGACCAGGCTGAATCGGCACCGCGACCTGGCGTTCCTCGCCCTCGCGGTGCCCACAGGCGCTGTAAACCGCCTCGCGTTGCTCGCCGTCCAGCGTCAGCTCGACCGTTTCGCTGGCATCCGGCGAACCGCAGGGTGCCGGTTCGGTGACGGTGGCCGTCACGGTGCGCGTCTGCGCGTCGTTACCGAGTCCGAGCAAGCCAGGGCCGATCAGCCACACGCCAACTACGACGAGTGCGCTGACCACGGTGATGACAATCAGAAGCAGGGACAGCTTGTCCGCCCTGTCATCTGCATCGCTGCCGGCCACGCTGTCGATAGTTCCAGATCGCCCCACCGAATGCCCAGCGACCACCACACAACTCACCTGCGACGCTCATGTATCGGCTTACCGATCCGCTGGTACAGCTCAGGAAGACCGTGGTACGGAGCGCAACAACGCGCGCAGCCCCTGCTCGTCCAGTAGATCCGCTGGCCGCACCGTGTGATCCGCCCGCACGTAGTGAAATGCCGCACGCACCTTCGCGACCGGCGTGTCGGACAGCGCCGCCCACGCCAACCGGTACGCGGCGAGCTGCACGGAAAGGGCGGGGAGCCGGGACTCGTCCGGGACCGCGCCGGTCTTCCAGTCGACCACCGTCCACCCGCCGTCCGGCTCCGCGTAGACCGCATCCATCCGACCACGCAGCGCGATCCCGGCTACCTCCGTGGCGAATGGCACCTCCACGTCGTGCGGCACCCGGTCCGCCCAGGCGCTGGCCAAGAATCGCTCGCGTAGCTTGGCCACCTCCACGGCATCGGCCGCCGCATCGGCGTCCTCGGCGTCCGCCGCGCCCGGCAATTCATCAAGGTCGAGCAGCTCAGCGCGGCCGAACCGCTGCTCCAGCCAGGTGTGAAAGCTCGTACCCCGCCGCGCGAAGGCATTCGGAGGCCTCGGCAGCGGCCGACGCAGTCGTCTGGCGAGCGCATCCGGGTCGTCGGCGAGTTCCACGAGTTGGCTGACCGAGAGGGTTTCCGGCAATTCGACCTGGTGCACCCTGCGCCCGGCCTCGGCGCGCTCCGCGAGCAGCACCTCGGTATCCCTGACCCAGCCGTCCGCGTCCTCGGCGACCAGCGCGGCGATCTCCGCCGACGGTTCGCCATCAGTTTCAGCCGATTGACCCAGTTCCAATTGGACCGGCGTCGTGAGTTCGTCGAGCGCGGCACGGACCAGCTCCGCACCCTCCCGCACGGCCGCCCTGCGGGCGCCTAGCGGATCGACCGGCCAGCGCACCGAGGCGCGCTCGGCGAGCAGTGGGTTTTCCGCATCGGTCGCCGGTTCCGGCGCCCAGTGTTCCGGTTCCGGCCCGCCGGAAGCCACCACTAGCTCGCCCAGCTCAGTGAGGAAGTCCGAGGGCCCGCGCGGGCGGGTACTCGATTCGTTCCACCAATGCCCCGAGCAGAGCAAACCGTGCTCGGCCCTGGTGAGCGCCACGTAGAGCAGCCTGCGTTCCTCGACCAGCTCCCGTTCGGCGAACTCCTCGTCGTGGATGTCCAGCACCTCACCGACTTCTTTGCGATCCATCCCCTCGGACAGCGCGAGCGCTGGCAGGTCAACGGCATCGCCCCGCAGCGAAGCCGGCAACTCGGTGACCGCACGCAGCCAGCAGGAACTGCGCCGCCTGCTGGGAAACACCTCCCGAACCAGATGTGGTACGGCTACGACCTGCCATTCAAGTCCCTTCGCCGAATGCACGGTCAGCACTTGTACCCGGTCCTCGGCGACCTCGACCTCGCCCGGCTCCAAACCGTCTTCGGCGTGCTCGGCGGTGGCCAGATAGTCCAAGAACGACGTCAGCGTCGCGCTCGGGCTGGCCGCCACATACTCGGTCACCACATCCGCGAAGGCGTCCAGGTGCTGCCGGCCAGCGCCGACCGGCCGAGCCATCGCCTCGATATTCAGCAGCAGGGTGCGTTCCACATCGGCGACGAACTCGGGCAACGACTGCGCCATCCGGCCGCGCAGCGCGGTCAACTCGCTGCCCAGCTTGCGAATCCGCTGGTACCCCTCGGTGGAATAGCGCCCCGGATCGCCGGGATCGTCCAGCGCGTCCACCAGTCCGGTATCCGCAACGCCGGAAACCAGCGCATCGAGCACGCCGCTGGCGGCGGGTTCGGCCGCGGCCTCCAGGCCGGCTAGCTCGCGAGCACGCCGCCAGAGCGCGGCAAGATCGGCCGCGCCCAGCCGCCAGCGTGCCCCGGTGAGCAGCCGCGCGGCCGCGGTGCCGGCGAGCGGATCCACCAGTACCCGCAGGGCACTGACCAGGTCCCGCACCTCGGGTTCGTCGAGCAGCCCGCCGAGACCGACCACCTCAACCGGCAGCCCGCGGGCGCGCAGCTGCTCGGCGAGCGGAGCCATATCGGCCCTGCGGCGCACCAGTACGGCGGTACTTGGCGGTTTCCCGTCCGCCGCCAGCCCGTTCTGCCAGCGGGCGGCGACCGCATCCGCCAGCCATTCCCGCTCGGCGTGCACATCGGGCAACAGCGCGCAGCGGATATCCGCCTCCGGCGCGTCGGGTAGCGACCGCAACCGCGCGACGGCGAGTCCCTTGTCGCGCAACGGTTCCGCGACACCGTTGGCGAGCTCGAGCACGCCTGCCGGGTTACGGAAGCTGGTCAGCAGCCCGTAGCTGTCCGCCGGCACCAACTTGCCGTCCCGCAGGCAGGGGAAATCCTCGGTGAACCGGGGCAGGTTCGCCGCGCTCGCGCCCCGCCAGCCGTAGATCGCCTGGGTCGGATCACCAACCGCGGTCACCGGCATTGGCGGCGGTGGTTCAACCACTTTGCCCGGCGCGCCGATGCCGAACAGCGAGCGCAACAGCACGCGCTGGGCGTGCCCGGTGTCCTGGTACTCGTCGAGGAGCACCGCGCCATAGCGCTCGCGTTCGGCGGTAGCCACCGCTGGGTAGTTCGCGGCCAGTTCGGCGGCGAGCGTGAGTTGGTCGGCGAAATCCAGCGCGCCCGCGGCCCTTTTGCGCTCGGCGTACGCGTTGACCAATGGCAACAGCGAAAGCCGGAAGCGTTGCGCGGCAACGATGTCGCGGAGTTTCTGGGGCAGTTCGGCCCGCTGCCGCGCGGCCCTCGGCGCGGTTTCCACCAGCCGGCACAACCAGTCGGCGTGCTCACTCAGCTGCTCGGCGGAGACGAGGTGTTCGGCGAGTTCCCCGGCGAGCGCGAGCACGTGCTGGGTAATCGTGCTCGGCACCTTGTCGGTGTCCAGATCCCCATCCCAACCCGTGACCACCCGGTGCGCGAGCAGCCAGGAGCCGGTTTCGGAAAGCAGCCGTGCCCCCGGTTCCACCGGTAGCCGCAAACCGTGCTCGGCGAGCAGCCGGCCGGCGTAGGCGTGATACGTCAGCACGGTCGGTTCCCCGGTGAGCACCGCCGCGCGCCGCTGACCACTCGGGTCCAGTTCGTCGAGCAGCCCGGAGCCGGCGAGTCTGCGCAGCCGCGCCCTGATCCGGTCGCCGAGCTGGCGGGCCGCTTTCCGGGTGAAGGTCAGGCCGAGTACCCGTTCCGGGGCCACCGCGCCGGAGGCGACCAGCCAGACCACCCGCGCGGCCATGGTCTCCGTTTTGCCCGCGCCAGCACCGGCGGTGACCAGTGCGGGCTCCGGCGGCGCCGCGATCACCGCGGCCTGTTCCTCAGTGGGCGCTGGCAAGCCGAGCGCGCTGGCCAGTCGTGCGGGAGTGAGCATCAGCCGGGCACCTGCCTTCCGGAAGGCTGCGCCGGGCAGCTGAACCGCGCCGGGCAGCGCGCGCAGTCCGCGTTTTCCACCGCCTGGTATTCCGGCCCGAGACTCGCCTTCCCCACCGCGTGCACGACCTCGATCCACTTCTTGATCGCCTCATCGTCCAACGCCAGCTGTTGCCGCTCCGCCGCACCAGTCCGTGCGTCCTGTTTGGACACGAAAACCAGCTGCGCGCCACCGGGGTCGCTGGCAAGACCGAGGTGCTCGAACCCGCCGAGGGCCACGGCGAGCTGATAGGCTGCCAACTGCGGATGCTCGTTCGCGTCAGCCTTGCTGATCGGGGTTTTCGCCGTCTTCAGGTCCACCACTACCGGGCGCCCCTTGCCGTCCCGCTCCAGTCGGTCGACCCGGCCGCGTACCACGACGTTGGGCTCGGTCGCACCGGGCAGCTCGGCGCGGAAATCCTGCTCGGTGGCGATTTCCCGCAGCTCCCTTCGACTCAGCGCCAACCAGGACCGCAGTGCCCGCAGCATCCCCTCGACCCTGGCGCGTTCCCGCCTGGAGAACCACGGCGCGCCGGCGTCCACGGACTGCCAGGCCTGATCGAGCGCACTGGCGAGTTGCTGTTCGTCCGCGCCTTCGGCCATGGCCTGCGCGAGCGAGTGCACCAGCGTTCCGGTCACCGCGGGCAGTTCCGCCGGATCGTGCCCGCCATGCCGTTCGATCAGCCAGCGCAGCGGGCACCGGTTCAGTACGTCCACTGTAGATGGTGAAACGGAGACGGTGTCTTCCTTGCCGGCCAATGGTTGTTCGGTGGAGATCTCGGGTAGCGCGTACCAGTGATCTGGATGAGCACCAGGCACGCCCGCCCTCGCCAGTTTGGCGAGCTGGTGCGCGGCAAGCTGGCGCCGTTCGGGACTACCGTCCGCGGCGCAGACCACGGCGCGCAGCTCGCCGATCAGTTCGGGCAGTACCAGTCCTCTGCCCGGTTCGGGGGCACGCAAGGCTGGCTCGTCGCGGGCGTCATGGCCAACCAGATCAGCCAGGAAACGGGATGGCTGCTCGTCTTGCCCTCGCACCGCACTGAGCAGCAACCTATCTCGCGCCCTGCTCGCGGCGAGCAGCAACAGCCGGCGTTCCTCGGCGAGCAGGGGCGCGGTGGCCGAGACCCGCTCTTCCTTGCGTAGTCCGGACAACACATCCAACAGTTGCTCAACGCCCAGCAGCGAACCACGCAACCGCAGATCAGGCCAGCTGCCTTCCTGCACGCCCGGTACGGCTACGACCGTCCACTCCCTACCCGCCGCGGCATGCGCGGTGAGTAGGGCAACCGCGCCGCTGGTTGGCGCGGCTGGTGCCAGGCTGTCGCCGGCAATCTCCTGCGCGGAAAGGTACTCGGCGAATCCGGCGATACTGCCGCGCGGCAGGCGATCCACGTACCTGCCCGCAGCCTCGAACAGCGCGACCACGGCGTCCAGTTCCCGGTCCGCGCGGGCGCCGAGCTCGCCGCCCCGGTCGGCTTGCCGCAGCCACTGCCGTTCGAGTCCGGACTGCTGCCAAACCTCCCAGAGGACCTGCTCGATCCCGACACCTTCGGCAATCAACCGCCGTGCCGTGGCAAGCAACTCGGCCACCCTGCGCAGCGGCGCCACCTCGGCACTGTCCATCGCGATGAGTAGGTCGTTGTCCACCAGCGCGTGCACGAGTAGTTCATCCGAACCGCGCTGACCGCCACTGGCCAACTCGATCCGGTGCAGCCCCCGGCGCAGTTTGCGCAATGCCAGTGGATCCGCGCCCCCGAGCGGGGAGGAGATCAGCTCGGCGGCGTACTCGGCGTCCAGCACGGCCGGTTCGGCCGCACAACGCAACAGGTTCAGCAATGGGCGGACGGCTGGTTGCTTGGCCAGCGGCAGCGCGTCGCTGGCCACCGAGACGGGCACGCCGGCCGCGCGTAGCGCCCGCTGCAGCACCGGAAAGCTGCGCGCCGCGGAGCGCACCAACACCGCCATCTGGGACCAGGGCACCTCGTCGAGCAGATGCGCCCTGCGAAGCTGATCGGCGAGCCAGCTCGCCTCGGCCGCCGCGGTGGGCAGCACGTGCACTCGTACCGATCCGCGCCGCTCGGTCGGATCGACCGGCGCGGCGGGCTCGATCCTACTGGCACCCGCGCCAGGCAACCCTGCGGCGAGAGTGCCAGCCACCTCGGCGACCGCGCTCGCCATCCGGTGCTGCGCGCCGAGTACCACGGTGTGCCGGCCATCCGGATCCGCCTCGGTCAGCAGCTGCGGATCGGCGCCACGGAAGGAGAACACCGCCTGGTCCGGATCGCCAGCCAGGACGAACTCGGCCGCGCCGGTACCCAGCGCCCGCACCAGCCGGAACTGCAGCGGATCGAGGTGCTGCGCGTCATCCACAAGCAGATGCCGAACCCGCTGCCGCTCGGTGGCGAGCAGATCGGCATCCGACTCCAGCGCGAGCAGCGCATGCGATACCAGCTCGGCCGCGTCCAATGCCGGCCCGGTTGGCCGCACTCCCGAGCTCTCCCCGTGCAACGCGGTGACCTGCTCGTACTGCCGCCAGAACCGGCCAGCCGCGCACCACTCCGCGCGTTCCTGCCGCTCGCCGAGCAGGATCAGGTCTTCGGGTCCGAGGCCACGCTCGGCCGAGCGCATCAGTAGATCGCGTAGTTCAGCGGCGAATCCTGGTAAACCAAGGGCCGGCCGCAGGCTCGGCGGCCATGCCGCCGCGCCCAGCTCAAGATCGCCGGCCAGTAGCTCGCGGACCACCGCGTCCTGTTCCGGCCCGGAAAGCAGCCGGGGCGGGGCTGCCCCGTGCAGGCTGGCCTGCGTGCGCAGCAGGGCGAAAGCATAGGAGTGCACGGTGCGCACCAGTGGTTCGCGGATGGTGCGGGCACCTTCATCGGTACGCAGCCGGGTGATCTGGGCACGTACCGCGTTCGCCGCACGACGCCCGGTGGTGAGCAGCAGGATCCGGGCGGGGTCGGTGCCCGCCGCGATCCTGGCGGCGGCGGTTTCGGCGAGCAGGCTGGTCTTGCCTGCTCCCGGCGCGCCGAGCACCCGCAGGTAGCCGCCGGCACCATGCAGTACGCGACGTGCCGCCGGCTCCCAGTCCCTCGGCTGCTCGGCTGCCACCCGCGGCCGGACCAGCGCGGGCGCCGCCATGTTCGATCGACCCACGACTGCGATAGAACCACGCGGCCCCGACGAACTGACACAGCGGTAGCGGCGCGTCGATCACCCGCGCCAACACCCCTGGGTATCCAGCACACTATTCGGGTGGACGAGCAGCTACACGAACGAGTACGCGAGATCGTGCGGGATATCCCGCCTGGCACCGTAGCCAGCTACGGCGATATCGCCGCGCTGGCCGGTGCGTCGACGCCGCGGCTGGTCGGCCGGATTCTCTCCGAGGACGGCCAGGATCTGCCATGGCACCGGGTGCTGCGGGCCAACGGCACACCCGCGCCGCATCTGGTCACCGAACAGCTCGCCCGGCTACGCGCCGAGGGCGTGCTCGCGGACGGCAACCGGGTCAGTATGCGCACCTATCGCTGGCGGCCGCCCCAATAGCTAGCCAGGGCCCAGTAGCCAGCTAGCGGTCGGATGTGCCACCGCGCAGCTGCTCGCCGTGCGCCACGAAGAACGCCGTAAGCGCCTCCCGCCACGGTCGCGGCGGGGTCAACCCGGCATCTTGCCAGGCCGCGGCGGAGAGCACCGAGTACGCCGGGCGCGCGGCCGGCCGGGGGAAATCCGCGGTGCCACACGGTCGCACCCGATCCGGATCGGTGCCCAGCTCGCTGAAGATCGCCCTGGCGAACTCGTACCAGGTGGTCGCGCCGCCGTTGGTGCAATGCAGTACCGCCGCTTCGGGCGGATGCCCACCGACGACCCACTCAGCCAGCTCGACCAGCCCTGCCGCGAGATCGGCCGCCCAGGTCGGCGCACCGCGCTGATCATCCACAACGGACAGTTCGGCACGCTCACCGGCGAGGCGGACCATGGTGCGCACGAAATTCTGGCCAGTGCCGCCGTACACCCAGGAGGTGCGGACGACCCAGGCGCGCGCCCCGGAACGCAGCACGGCCTGCTCACCGGCCAGTTTGGTACGCCCATAGGCACTCGTCGGGCGCACCTGGTCATCCGGCTCGTATGGCTCGCTCGCCGTGCCGTCGAAAACATAGTCGGTGGAGACATGCAGCAGCGGGACCCGGTGCGCGGCGCAGGCGGCGGCAAGCACGCGGGGTCCGTCCGCGTTCACCGCGAAGGCGGCGGCCTCGTCCTGCTCGGCGGCGTCCACCGCGGTGTAGGCCGCGGCGTTGATCACCACTGGATGCCGGCCCTCGCCCCGCGCGCGCTCCGCGAACCCGGCAACCGAGGCGAGTACCGAGTTCACCTCCGCGACGTTCAGCTCGGCCGAGCCAGGGGCTTCGACCGAAGCTCCCCCGGCAAGCCCCGTTCTGGCAAGCTCGGTGCCAAGTTGACCGGTACCGCCCGGCACCAGAATCGCGAGTTCGCCGCCCAATTACCTCACCTCGTGATCGCCGCGCGCTGTTTCAACGGTTCCCACCAATCGCGGTTGCGCCGAAACCACTCCACTGTGGATTCCAGCCCGTCCGCGAAGGGCACACTTGGCTGGTAGCCGAGTTCAGTGGAGATCTTGCTGATGTCCACTGAGTACCGCCGGTCGTGCCCCTTACGGTCGGCTACTGGTTCTACCATGTCCCAGTCCGCGCCGAGCGCCGCGAGTAGCCGTTTCGTCAGGTCCTTATTGGTCAGTTCAGTGCCGCCGCCGATGTTGTAGATCTCGCCGGGGCGCCCGCCGCTGGCGACCAGCTGTACGCCCCGACAGTGATCGTCCACGTGGAGCCAGTCTCGAACGTTCAGCCCGTCGCCGTACAGCGGGACGCGGTGCCCGTCAAGCAGGTTGGTCACGAACAGCGGGAGAACCTTCTCCGGGAACTGGTACGGGCCGTAGTTGTTCGAACAACGGGTCACACATACCGGCAGGCCATGCGTGCGGTAAAAGGCGAGCGCGAGCAGATCGCCGCTGGCTTTCGACGCCGAGTACGGCGAGTTCGGCTCGAGGATATGGTCTTCCGCCCACGAACCTTCGTCGATCGATCCGTACACCTCGTCCGTGGAGACCTGCACGAACTTGCCGACCCCGGACAGGTACGCGGCCTGCAACAACGTCTGAGTGCCAACCACATTGGTCATCGTGAACTCCGCCGATCCGCTGATCGAACGATCCACATGAGACTCCGCGGCGAAGTGCACAACGAGGTCAACGCCGGCCATCAGCTTGCCGACCAGCTCGGCATCGCAGATATCGCCGGGTACGAAACGCAGCCTCGGGTTGTCGGCGACCGGCGCCAGGTTCTCCTTGCAGCCGGCATAGGTCAGCTTGTCCAGCACGATCAGCTCGGCATCACCGAACTCGTCGTAGCTACCGGAGAGTACGTGTCGCACATAGTTCGACCCGATAAACCCGGCGCCACCGGTCACCAGTATTCGCATCTGCCCATCTCCCGCATGTGTGCTGCTCCGGTTGCCGTATCCGGTCTCAGCCGGACGTAGCACCTCGCTCCCCAATCGCCCCAGTCTTTCATGCCCGCCTTACCGGCGAGACGCAACAATCCGGCTGCGGTTGTCACTTGCGGAGCGGCGCTTCGAACGATCATCAGTACGGTAGATATTGTCGGCGCGCGTGGTTCCGAGTGAGCGGCCAGCACCGGTGCGGACCATGCGATTGGCCGAGGTACAACGCTCGATTACGGGGAGGAGCGTGCGTGGACGGACGTCCGCCGGAAGACGAGGGCCTGGCCGAACCGCCAACCCGCCCTGCCTTCTCGCCGTCCGCCGGTGACCTCCCGGACGATACGTCTACCGGGGACGACGGCACCGGTACCGATTCGAGCGATACCGCCGAGAGTGCGACCACAACGGACGATGCCGAGGTCACGCAGGAACTGCCGCCGGTCCCAGGGCCGCGCGACAAGGCGGCAGCCGAGGGAGCCGAGCCGGCGCCAGCCACGGCCCAGCCAGGCACCAGGCGGCGAACGATCGCGATGCGCACCGGACAGAGCGTCGTCGCCCTGCTCTCGGTCATGGTGCTGGCGGTGACCTGGTACGGCTGGACGATCCTCGGCAACATCAACTCCGGACTCGCCACGACCGACGTGTTCGACGACACACTGCCGCCAAAGCCACTGGACGGCGCGCTCGACATCCTGCTGGTCGGCCAGGACAGCAGGACGGACGCGCAGGGCAACCCGCTACCCGATGAGGTCCTGGCGAAGCTGAACGGCGGGGTCGCCGACGGCGAACGGCAGACCGACACGATGATCCTGGTGCACATCCCGATGGATGGCCGCAGGGCGGTGGCGATCTCGTTCCCCCGTGACTCCTGGGTGGAACTGGCGGGTGGTTATGGCACCCACAAACTCAACGGCGCCTTCGTCTACGCCTACAACGACACCTCGAGCACGCTGCGCCAGCGGGGCGAAACCGACGGCGAAGCGATCGACGAGCAGGCCACGGTCGCCGGCAGGAAGAACCTGATCGCCACGATCGAGAAGCTGATCGACCGCCCGGGCGCGATCGATCGCTACGCCGAGGTCAACCTGGGTAGCTTTTATGAGGTCACCAAGGCCATCGGCGGCATCGAGGTATGCCTGAACGAAGCGACAAGCGACAGTATGTCCGGAGCCAAGTTCAAGGCGGGCAAGCAAACCATCAGTGGAGCGAAGGCACTCGCCTTTGTGCGGCAACGGTATGGCCTGCCGCGCAGCGATTTTGACCGGATCGTGCGCCAGCAAGCCTTCATCAGCGGGCTCGCGCGCAAAGTGATCTCCCAGGACATACTCACCGATCCGACCAGGATCACCGAACTCAGCGATGCGATCAAGAAGTCCGTTGTACTGAGCGAAGGATGGGACCTGACCGAGTTCGCCCAGCAGATGCAGGGGCTCACCGGCGACAACATCACCTTCCACACGATCCCGAACAACGGGAACGCCAACATCGGCGGCGCGGACGTCGTCGATATCGACGAAACCGATGTACGCGAGTTCTTCGACGAGATCACCGGCACCGAAGACGGGTCGGAGGGCTCCGCACAGCCCGATACCGACCAGGATCCACGTATCCCCACGATCAATGTGGAGATCTACAATGGATCGTCGGACGCCGCGGACGCCAGCAGTGCCGCGAAGATCCTGTCGGACAAGGGTTTCCCGGTCGGTGAACCCGTCCCGGCCAGTTCCCGTACCGATACGGTGATTCGCCATCCGGTCGGCGAGGAGGGCAACGCGGACCTGGTCCAAGCCGCCCTTGGCGAGCAGGTCACGCTCGAGCCGGACGCCGATATTCCGAGCGGTAGCATCCGAGTGCTGCTCGGCGGCGACTTCGACGGCGCACAGCCGGACACCCCGGGGTCCGGTGGTGCCGGCCCGGATGAGGACACGACAACGGACTCGGCGGACGAGCCGAGCGGGGACAACGATTCGGGTAACGGAGTGCTACCGCAGGGGCCTACCCCAACGGGGGGTGCTGGCAACCAGGCGCAACAAGAGGGCGACGGATCGGGCGAAGGTGACCCCACGCTGGACGCTGGCGACGTACCCTGCGTGAACTGACCCGGCTAGGTAGCTCACGGTTTGCGCTGGACAGCGCGTGGGCGCGAGTGATCGATGCGCCGGGGGCGCTAGCCTGGGCACGAGGTCCGCTGACGACCGCGAGGGGCAGGGAGGGACGTAGGTGGACGAGCAGCCGAAGCCGGGCGAGCAAGGCGGCGAAGACCCGGCCACCGAGCAAGTGATCTTCGGTCGGGTCGCGCGGAAGTACCAAACGCAGGACGAGGCCGCGCCGCGACCGACGCCACGGTACGCGCCGACACCGGCGCCACCGATGCCGCCCACCCGACGTTCCTCTCCCGCGAAGATCGCGGGTCGCACCCTGGTGGCCATCCTCTCGGTGGCCGCGCTGGTACTCACCGGGGTCGCCTGGTTCACCATCGGCCAGCTCAACGAAAGCACGAACACCACGGATGCGCTCGAGCAGGTGCAGCAGGCCCCCGGCGCGCCATCAGCGAACGATTCGGCGACGGACATCCTGCTGGTCGGCAACGACACCCGGACGGATCTACAGGGCAATCCACTGCCCCTCGACCAGCTCAAAGCCCTGCGGACGGAAGCAACCGACTCGCTGAACACGGACACCCTGATCCTGCTGCGCATCCCGAAGGACGGCGGCATGGGTTCGGCGATGTCGATACCGCGGGACGCCTACGTGTCGATCAACGGCGGCGAACCCGACAAGATCAATTCAGCGTTCGCCAAGGGCAAGGTGCGGGCGAAGGAACAGCTCAGCACCGAGGGGGTCGCCGGCCCCGAGCTGGAAAAGCAGTCCGACCAGGCGGGCAGGGTATCGCTGATCCGCACCATTCAGGACCTCACCGGCGCGCGGATCGACCACTACGCGGAGATCAGCCTGCTCGGCTTCTACCTGCTGACCGAGGCCGTTGGCGGGGTGGACGTCTGCCTGAACAACCCGGTGAATGACCCCGTCTCCGGGGCGGTGTTCGACGCTGGGGTGCAAACCGTCTCCGGTGGAGACGCGCTGTCCTTTGTCCGCCAGCGGCACGGGCTGGCGGACGGAGATCTCGGGCGGATCAAGCGCCAGCAGGCCTTCCTCGCTTCGGCGGTGAACAAGCTGCTTTCCGCCGGCACGCTGACCGACCAGCAGCGGCTGGGCAAGCTCGCCGATGCGGTCAGCCGGTCGGTGGTGCTCGACTCCGGCCTGGACATCTTCGAGCTGGCCGATCAGGCACGTCAGATGGCCTCCGGCACGATCGAGTTCGTCACGATGCCGGTCGACGAAGTCGGCGCCAGGGATGACCGCGGGCAGAGCATCGTCACGCTGCGCGAGAACGAGGTGCGCCGGTTCGTCCAGCAAATGGTGACCGAGAACCCGGGGCCAACATCCGGCGAGGAGCAGGGCGAAGGATCACAGGGCACCGCGCAGCCGTCCGCGGGGACGCCGCAACGGCATGGCTTCGGCCAGCCGGCGACGCTGCGGTTGAACGGGCTCGCTCCCGTCGCACCGGTTGCTAAGCAGAACCCGATCGTCGCCGATGGCGTGCCCTGTGTCGACTAATCACCTGGCCACAACGTTCAGGGATCTTGCGGTTGGCGGCGCCCTCGGCTGACGAACGGATTGTGGTGTGATCGGATTGGCCCGATGAGTATCACCGAAACCCTGCTTCGCCCGTACTTGCGCGATGCCGCCGCCCGCCCGCTGATCACCCACTACGACGATGCGCTGGGCAGCAGGGTGGAGCTGTCCGCGACAACCCTGGCGAACTGGGCGGCGAAGACCGCCAACTGGCTGACCGACGAGTTCGATGTTGAACCGGGGATGTCCGTGGGTGTCCGGCTGCCTGCGCACTGGCAGACCGCCGGAATCCTGCTTGGCTGCTGGTGGTGCGGTGCGCGCGTGGTCGAAACCGGACCGGATCTGGCCGTCACCTTCGGCACGGTGAGCGAGCCAGCCCCGGCCAGCGGCGAACTGGCTGTGGTCTCGCTCGACCCGATGGGTATGGCCCTGCGCGAACCGCCGGCCGGCGGCGCCTTCGACTATGTGTCCGAGGTGCGGGTGTGCGCGGATGATTTCCTTGCGCCACCACCGGTTTCGCCGGACAGTCCGGCGCTGGCCGAACTGTCCGTAGCAGAGGTGCTTGACCAGGCACGGCAGTTGGCGAGCAAGCACGCCCTCGACAAGGAAAGCCGTGTACTGTCCACTCTGGATTGGACAGTACCGGATGGCATCCTGCGTGGTCTGGTCGCGGTGCTGCGGGCGGGCGCGTCCCTGGTGCAGTGCAGCTCGGCCGACCCAGCCAAGCTGAGCGACCGCGCCGCGAGCGAACGCAGCACGGTCCAGTTCAGCTGAGCTGCTTACGCGGCAACGGGTTCCCGCTCGTTGGTGCGCCTGCCCGCGAACACCAGGTGATCGAGGGCGTAGCGGCCACCGTTGAAGCCGAGCGCGAGCCCGGCGAGCGCGAGCACAAGGACCAGTTCGTAACCGCCTTGCCCGGTGAGACCGGCATCCCAGTGGACCAGGAACACGGCGCCAAGCCCGGTCACCGCATAGCCGATGCCAACCAGCGGCAGGGCGAAGCCGAGCATGAACGCGATGGAGCCGATGATCTCAACGCCGATCACGAACAACGCGGCAAGGTAGGCAAGCGGAACACCGGACTGCTCGAACCCATCGGCCGTCGCACCCACACCGGCCTGCCATTTGTCCAGCCCGTGCACCAGGAACACCAGGCCGATACCAAGCCGGCCGAGCAACGCGGCAAGATCCCTGAATACCTGCACACTTCCTCCTGTCGCTGACCATGGTCAGCATATTGTCCAGAAAGGACTAACAGGAGAAACCGTATAGGCCAGCGAGTAAAATCCTCCTCAAGAGCAGGTTGCGATGGGTACGCGGTGCCCGATCATCGTCACACCTAGCCTTTGAGCAGTTTACGGGCCATCACCATCCGCTGGATCTGGTTGGTGCCCTCATAGATCTGGGTGATCTTGGCATCCCGCATCATCCGCTCGACGGGGAAATCGCGGGTGTAGCCGGCGCCACCGAACAGCTGCACGGCATCCGTGGTCACCTTCATCGCGACATCCGAGGCGTAACACTTTGCCGCCGCGGCCGCGAATCCGGCGTCCGCCTCGCCTCGTTCCGCCTTTGCCGCGGCCGCGTAGACCAGATGCCGGGCGGCCTCGATACCCGTGGCCATATCCGCCAGCATGAACTGCACGCCCTGGAAATCGCCGATCGCGGTGCCGAACTGCTTGCGCTCTCGCACATAGCCAACCGCGGCGTCCAGCGCTCCTTGTGCGATCCCGACGGCTTGCGCGCCAATCGTCGGGCGCGTGTGATCCAAGGTAGACAGTGCTGTTTTCAAACCGGTTCCCGGCTCGCCGACCATCCGGTCCGCTGGAATGGCGCAGTTCTCGAAGTAGATCTCCCTGGTAGGCGAACCCTTGATACCGAGTTTGCGCTCCTTCGGCCCAACCGAGAAACCCGGGTCATCGGCGTGCACCGCGAAGGCGGAGATGCCGTTGGCCTTCTTCGTCGCGTTCGGATCGGTTACCGCCATCACGGTGTACCAGGTCGACTCGCCGGCGTTGGTGATCCACGCCTTTGTCCCGTTGAGCACCCAGTTCTGCCCATCGCGTTCCGCCCTGGTGCGCATGGAAGCCGTGTCCGAGCCGGCCTCACGCTCGGACAGCGCGTAGGAGCAGCTGGCCCCGGCCGCGATGTCCGGCAGGATCCGCTGTTTCAACTCCTCCGAGGCGGAAAGCAGCAGCGGCACCGTGCCCAGTTTGTTCACCGCGGGGATCAGCGATGCCGACGCGTCCACCCGCGCGACCTCTTCGATCACGATGCAGGCAGCGATGGCGTCCGCGCCCTGCCCGGAGTAGTCCTCGGGCACGTGGACCGCGTGGAAACCGGCGCTGACCAGCGCGTCGCGCGCCTCGACCGGATAGCGCTCCTGCTCGTCCACATCGGCGGCGTGCGGCGCGATCTCCTTGTCCGCCAGCGCACGAACCGCCTCGCGCAGCGCATCGTGCTCCTCACCGAGCTGATAGAACCCCGCACTCATCTGCCCGTCCACCTTTCCTCAACGCCACCATGACGCTTTCCCGCGCCGAGCGCCAGCCGTCCGGACCTGGGCATCCGGAACTGCGCGGTCGGCACCAACTGCACAGCATGTTAGTACCCGTTTACTAGGACGTCCTCGTGTTTTGCGACACCGATCCGGTCAGGTCTGTTCGAGGGAATCCTGCAGAGCAGCGTCTTTGTCCAGCACAAGCCGTTCGAGTCCGGCCTGGAAATCGGCCATCTTCTCGCGTAGCGCCACATCGGCCGCGGCAAGAATACGCACCGCGAGCAGCCCGGCGTTACGTGCGCCGCCCACCGATACGGTCGCCACCGGGACGCCAGCCGGCATCTGCACGATGGAAAGCAGCGAGTCCATCCCGTCCAGGTACTTCAGCGGCACTGGTACCCCGATTACTGGCAGTACCGTCGCCGAAGCCACCATGCCCGGCAGATGCGCGGCCCCACCCGCGCCCGCGATGATCACTTCGATCCCACGTTCGGCCGCGGAGCCCGCGTAGTCGAGCATGCGCTGCGGGGTCCGGTGCGCCGAAACCACGCTCACCTCGTAGGGCACCTCGAACTCGGCCAACGCCTCAGCCGCGGCTCGCATGACCGGCCAGTCCGAATCACTTCCCATGATCACGCCGACCCGCGCCTGCCCGGTCGTCACCGCAACCACATCCTCTCCGACATCCTCAGCACAATCCGCGACAAGCTCAGTGCACCGCGTATCCGTCCGGCCACTCGGCCATGGCAAGCCAGTGCGCCGCGAGACTTGCCCGCGTACGCGTCGATTCGAGCTCGTCACCGAGCACCGTCACATGGCCGATCTTGCGCCCCGGCCGCTCCGCCTTGCCGTACATATGCACGCGAGCATCAGGAAACCGCGCGAACAGGTGATGCAGCCGCTCATCCACCGGCATCGACGGCGTCCGCGGCGCGCCGAGCACATTGGCCATCACCACGGCCGGACTCACCAGGTCGGTAGCACCGAGCGGATAGTCCAGCACAGCGCGCAGATGCTGCTCGAACTGTGAAGTACGCGAGCCCTCGATGCTCCAGTGCCCCGAGTTGTGCGGGCGCATCGCCAGCTCGTTGACCACCAACCCATCGCCGGTGTCGAACAGTTCGACTGCGAGCAGTCCGACAACCCCCAGCTCGTTCGCGATCCGCAGGGCCAGCTCCTGTGCCGCCTGTCCCTGTGCCTCGGCCAACTCGGGCGCCGGCGCGAGCACTTCGACGCAGATACCGTCCCGCTGAACGGTCTCCACCACCGGCCAGGCCGCGCCCTGCCCGAACGGCGAGCGCGCGACCAGCGCGGCCAGCTCACGGCGCATCGGTACGCATTCCTCCACCAGCAGTGGAATCCCCGCTTCGAGCAGTTCCGGCACGACGCGCGCGGCGGCGTCGGCGTCGTCGAGCAGCCAGACGCCCTTGCCGTCATAACCACCACGTGCGGCCTTGAGTACACATGGCCAACCGTGCGCCTCGCCGAAGGCCAGCACATCGGCCACTTCGGACACTGGCGCGAACTCTGGGCACGGTACGCCGAGCTCGGTCAGCCGCCGGCGCATCACCAGCTTGTCCTGCGCGTGCAGCAACGCATCCGGTCCTGGATAGACCGAAACCCCTTCGGCGGACAGCTCGCGCAGGTGCGTACCGGGTACGTGCTCATGGTCGAAGGTGAGGACGTCGACGCCCTCGGCGAACTCCCGCAGCGCCCGCAGGTCGGTATGCGCGCCGATGGTGACATCCGGCGCGACCAGCGCGGCCGGATCGTCCTTGGCGGCGGCGAGCACCCGCAGCGATTGCCCGAGCGGGATCGCCGCCTGATGGGTCATCCTGGCCAGCTGGCCACCGCCGACCATGCCAACAACCGGAAAACCAGTTCGAGAATCCACGGGTGGCTAACCTACCCAGCCGCCTGCGCCGAGCGTTCGGCCCTGCCCTTGCGAAGTGCCCGAACGCACAGCACGGCCCCGAACACCACGGGGAAGAATACGTAGCTGTTCCCGAGCAGGAACTCGATCGGTCCCCAGCTGAACTCCACACCGTTCCCATTGGGCACGAACATCACCACGCAGCTCGCGAACATCAGCAGCGTCGCGCCCGCGGTACGCCAATGCGCCCTTGCCAGCAGCATGACCAGCAGCGGAACCGCCCATACCCAATGGTGGGTCCAGGAGATCGGCGAGACGAGCAACCCGAGAAAACCGGTGACCAGCAGCGCGGACACCTGGTCGCCGCGTGTGCTGAACCAGCGCACCAGCCACACGGCCGGAATCGCCAGCACCGCCCCAATGCCCAGGGCAACCGGTGCCGACCAGTGCGCTTCCGCGGTGAGGCGAAGCATCGTGCCTTCCAGCGACTGGTTGAAGATCCAGTCCCCGGTGTCCACCAGTTCCAGGTCGCCGCCCAACTCGGTCCAGTACTCCGCGGCCTGACCCGGTACGAACAGGAAGGCAAGCAGCTGCAGGCCGAGGAAGGTACCGACGGCACGGGCGGCGTCCGCCCACCTGCGCACCACGAGCAGATGTACCACGAAGATCAACGGCGTCAGCTTGACCGCCGCGGCCACGCCGATCAGCATTCCGCCGTAGCGGCGCCCGGTCCCCCCAACCACTAGCACGTCGAGGACCACGAGCGCCATCAGCAGGATGTTGATCTGGCCGAGGAACAGCGTTTTCCAGATCGGTTCGAGGCCGATCAGCAGCACGGTGAGCCCCACGCTCGCCGCGACACCGGTCAGCCACACCGGCCGCAGCCGCCCCGCGCGGGTTTCCGCGCGCAGCACCGCGCGAACCGTGGCGTAGAGCGCGAAGACCGAGGCCGCCACGAACAGCCCCCAGGCCAGCGAGGCTGGTGCGATCGCGAGCGGTAGGAAGAGCACCGCGGCAGCCGGCGGGTAGATGAACGGCAGGTTCACCCAGTCCGGCAGAAACGACATCCGCTGCGGTCCGTACAGCGGCTGATCGTGCAGCAGGCTCAACGCGCCCGCCCGGTACACCCCGCTGTCCGCGCCAAGCTGCCAGCCGCCGATACCGGCCAGCACCCCAGCCGCGATGCCGAGTACCAGTAGCACGGCGGCCACCCGAAACGATGGGCGGCGCAGTGGCGTCCGTGCCTCGACTCGCACCAATGTCGTCCCTACTTCCCCCTGTTTGGCGCTCGCCGGGCGCGGCGCAGCTCGCTACCGAGTAACACGGCGCCGAACACGATCGGCGTCAGGAGATAGCAACTGCCGATCACGAACTCGAACGGCGACCAGCGCAGTTCCGCGTCCATGCCGTTGGACATCCAGAGCAGCACGCCACTGCCGAACACCAGCACCACCGCGGCAAGCGGCGACCAGGATCGCCATTGGCCGAGCGTGGCCCCGGCTGGGATACGCGCGGCGAGCAGCACGATCAGTGGAACCACCCACACCCAGTGATGCGACCAGGAAACCGGCGAGACGAGTAGCCCGAAGAACGCGGTGACCAGCAGGGCCTGCAACGGACGACCGCTGCGCTGTAGGCGGAGCATCAGCCAGACAGCGGGGATCGCGAGAATTGCGCCGATGCCGATCGCGATGTAGGTCGTATGGGGGGTCAGCTCGCTGATCCGGGCAACCAGTCCGGCCAGGTTCTGGTTACCAGCCCAGTGGATCGGGCCGGTGCGGCCAGGATCCTGTACCGCGTGCATCCAGAACTCCCGGAAATCAACCGGGATCAGCAGGAACATCAGCCCCTGCAGCGCGAAGAAGGTCACCAGCGCGCGCAGCGCGTCGAGTTTGCGTCCGATGAAGAACAGATGCGCGACGAAGATCAGCGGCGTCAGTTTGACCGCGGCGGCAATCCCGATCAGGATCCCGCCGAACCGGCGCAGGCGTGGTCCGGCCGCGCCGACCACGAGCACGTCGAGCAGCACCGCCGCCATCAGCACCACGTTGATCTGACCGAGGAACAGCGTGCGCCAGACCGGTTCAAGGGCAAGCACGCAGATCGAGAACACTACGGTGGCCGTGGCTGGTTTGGCCCAGCGGCGGGTGGGCAGGTATTCGATCGATACCCGGATAACCAGGACGAGCAGCAGGATGGAAAGCGCGGCGAGCAGTCCCCAGGCGAGCTGGGTGGGCACCAGGGCGAGCGGGATGAAAAGCAGGGCGGCCGTCGGTGGATAGGTGAACGGCAGCAAGGCCCACCACGGTTCCGAGCCAAGCGTGTTGAACTCGTAGAGGGGTTCACCGCGCAGCAGGGTCAATCCGCCGGATCGGTAGACCGCACTGTCCACGCCGAGGCGTAACTCGAATACCGCGCCGACGATGCCGGCCAGCAGCACGCCGAGCGGGATGAGCAGCAGCAACAGCAGGAGTCGCGGCGAGCGGAACAGGCGAGCGAACGAGATGGCCAGCCACTGTCCCGCCCCTTGATCTGAGCTGGCTCCCCGATCTGGGCTGGCTCCCCGATCTGGGCTGGATGGGCCCCCAGCAGGCCTTTCCCCCTGGTCTTCCGAGACCTCCGATGCCGCGCGCTCCACAACCGAAAGGAAACCATGCCGGTGATCACGCCCGAACCGCCCCTGTGCACCCGTCACCCGGAAAGGCATATTTCCGACACGAAGAACAACCGGTAAGCAGTACCGCGCAACCACCCGAACCACGTTCAGCCCGCGAAACGCGCCCCAAAATCAACGGTCAGCCCGCTAAACGTGGAGTTTCGGGTGGTCAGCGGGCTAACCGGCCGAGCAGTTCGATGGCGCGCTCGTAGGTGGCTGGCAGGCGAACCAAGCTGGTACGTGGCTGTCGCTCGGCATGCAGCGCCGGATCAGCGCAGGCCCGCTCGTTCACCAGACGCCGTACCAGTACGGCGCGCGCGGCCAAGCCATCCTCCCGGTCGGCAAGCACCCCAACCGTGCTTGGCCCGAGCGCGCACCGCGTCTCCCCGCCGTCGAACACCGCGCGAAGCACGTCGGCGACCAGCACCATGCTGGCCATCCTGGACCAGCCAGACCGCGCGCCAGGATCGAGTGAAACGACCAACAGCGTGTACCGGTTGTCGACCCAGTGCCCGGCGCGATCGGCACCCCGATACACCTCGTCCAGCCGTTGCCGCAGATACGCGAGGCTGACCAGACCGGTGAGCGGATCAAGCACGCCGGCATCCCTCACCGGCTCCATCGCGGCATCCGCCCAGGCCAACGCCGTGGTGGTGAGCCGAACCGAAGGCGTGCCGTCCGGGTCGATCGTGGCCGGCTCGCTTTCCGCTCCGGGATCGGCGAGTACCGCGTGCAGCGCGGCCAGATCGGTCAACGTCTCCGGTAGCCCCGCGCCCGCGGTGGCCCGCGCCCTGCCGAGTTTTGCCAGCGAATCGGCGATCGCGGCGTCCTCCCCGGCCAGTACCGAGGCGCACACCTCGTCGACCTCGGGTAACGACCAGTCGCTCGGGAACCGCCAGCCGGTCGCCAGGCTCGCCACCCGCCAACGATGGCGCAGTACCCGAACGGCCACCTGTGCCCCCGAGGTTTCGGTGCATTCGCCGAGCTCATCGGCGCCAAACGACGCCCGATGCTCCGCACCACCCAGGCCATCGGCCGCCCCGGTAGCTCCCGTGTCCACTCTTGCGCTGCCCTTCCCCGTCAACCGGACATCCGTCCGCCCGCATCACCCGAGGGACGTACCGAACCGGCAACCGTGACGGCGGTTCACCGACCGAAGTTGGAGCTTGCGACGATCCAACCGGTTCCACGATCCGCCAACTCGCGGGGTTACTGACCCGGGCACTCGCCAAGTGGTTGTGCGCGAGCTAGCCTTAGCGCCCTACAAAGCACCGTTGACCTCAATGGGTCATCAAGTACACCCAGATCGTGACTGCGACGGGCACATCCGTGACACTATGGGGGTTGCCGCGTCTAATTGACATCGGCCGCGTTCTACCCGGATGAGCAGGCCACCCACGACTGGCGCAGAGGAGTCCCGTGTCCACCGTTCCCGCCGACGTCCACGGCTCGAGCGATGCGGAGCTGATCGCTTCGGTCCGCGATGGGCAGATCGAGGCGTACGGAACGCTGTACGAGCGGCATGTCGCGGCGGCCTACAACCTGGCCCGCCAGCTGGCTCGCTCGCCAGCCGAGGCGGATGACCTGGTCTCCGAGGCGTTCTCCAAGGTGCTGGACACGCTGCGCAACGGCCGCGGTCCGGACTCCGCGTTCCGCGCCTACCTGCTCACCTCGCTACGACACACCGCATACGACAAGACCCGCAGGGATCGCAAGGTCGAGTACTCCGACGACGTCTCGACCGTTGGCGGGGTATCCGCCGAGGCGGTGAGCATTCCCTTCCAGGACACCGCCGTCGCCGGCCTTGAGCGCTCGCTGGCCGCGCGTGCCTTCGCGACGCTGCCGGAACGCTGGCAGACCGTGCTCTGGCACACCGAGATCGAACAGCAATCGCCGGCCGAAGTGGCGCCGATTCTCGGGCTGACCGCGAACGGGGTGTCCGCGCTCGCCTACCGGGCGCGTGAAGGGCTGCGCCAGGCCTACCTGCAGGTGCATCTGGCGGAAACCACGGCGGAGCGCTGCCGGGCGACCGCCGACCGACTCGGCGCACATGTCCGCGACGGGCTGTCCAAACGGGAGCGCGCGCAGGTCGAGGCGCATTTGGACGAATGCGACGAGTGCCGCGCGCTGGCAGCCGAACTCGCCGATGTGAACGGCGCCCTGCGGGCGATCATCGCCCCGCTGGTGCTCGGCGGGGCGGTTACCGCCTACCTCACCACCGCCGGTGCGGCGAAGGCTTCCGCGGCGACCGCGGGGTTGGCCGCGGCGGCGAGCGGTTCGGCGGGAAGTGGTGTCGCGGGTGCCGCGGCATCCGGGCCACGGCAGTTCGTCGGCGTAGGCGCATCCGGGGTCGCCATGGTTGCCGCGGTAACGGTCGCGATGGCAGCCGGCGGCGGCCCGGCCGAGATCCCCACCGCTGCCCCGCCGCAGGAACCACCGGCGGCCGAGCAGCCGGCGCAACCGCCCGCGCAGCAGAATCCACCGGCACCGCAGAATCCGCCCGCCGCGCCGAACCCGCCCGCGCCGCCGCCGGCACAGCCCGAGCAACCCCCGCCGGCCGAGCCACCTGCGGAACCGCCACCGCCGGAGGACCCGCCGCAGGAGCAGCCCGGCCCGCCGAGCCTGAACGCGGAGCCACCGCCGAGCGTGCACCTGGTTCCGGGAGGCGGCCCCGCCGAACTACCAATCACCGTGCGTAACACCGGGGACAGCACTTCGGAACCAGTGGAGTCCACGCTGAACTTGCCCGACGGCGTCCGGGCAACCAGTGGAAACAACCTGTCCGGTAGCAAACCACTGCGGTTCGACGCCCCTCGGCTCACTACGCAAGGTCAGCCAAGCGCCAACCAGGTGAGCTGCCCAGCGGGTTCCGGCACGGTCAGCTGCCGCAGTGCGGCCGGGCTACGTCCAGGGCAGTCGGTAACGCTGCTTTACCGGCTGATCGCCGACGAATCGGCAAGCGGCGGTCACATCACCGGCACCGTGGTGGCCGGCGCACAGGTGAATATCCAGGTGAACGTGAAGGTGAACGTCACCCCACCGGAAGTGCGCGATGACGTACGGCTGACGGCGCACGCCGAAGACCCGGGGATCTGGCCGTGGTTCTGGGGCCGGCCGGTGGTACACGCGGTCGCCCGCAACACCGGGGAGAGCACCAACACCGTCACGATCACGCTGGACGCCGAGGGCACCGCCACGCTGTCCCGACCGAACACCGATTGCAGCTCGGACGGCGCGAGTACGACCTGCACTACGACGGAGCCGATCGAACCGGGCGAACGGCTGAACCTGCGGGTGAAACTGTCCGATCGGCAGTACGAGGACCGCGAGGTGGGCCTCACGGCCACGCTCGGGTCGGCCACGGATGCCACGACGGTGACCTTGCCCGGCTGGCCATGGCCATGGCCGTGGCCAGGACCGCCGGACGAGCACCCGACCACCATCCCGAACACGCCGGATGTCGATCGCCCCGAGCCGTCCGGCACACCGGAACAGCCCAGTTCGGGCAACCCCAGCCCGTCGAATGAGCAGGGCAAGCCAACCGGCACACCCACCCCGAGTGGCACGCCTACGCCAACCGGTACGCCAGGGTCACCGTCCACGCCGCCAAGCAACAGCGGCGAGGAAGCGAAACCGACCAGTACCCGCGAGGAATCGAGCTCGTCGACGTCAACACAGTCGAGGAGCCCAGCGCCAACCAGCACCTCGGGACCGGCGCTGAACCGGGTCCCCGGCGGTACCTGGTACTTCTGACCGGTTCCGCTTTTACCTCGATATCACATTTCCCATACGGCAATCTGATATTGCACATACCGGACAGGAGTTGAATATCGCTCGATATTGGCCGGTATTGTCGCGGACATTACAACTGGGTATTTCTACGCATAAGCACTGCGCAATACCCCCCTCGTCCCGCGAATTCGCGAAGGAATAAGATCGGCGGCCATGATCTCCGCGGGAACAGTGTTACGCCGCGTGCCAGCCCCATTACGTGGCCTGCTATTCCGGCATCGCGAGTTGCTGAAGTTCGGCGTCGTGGGCGGCATCTGCTTCGTCGTCACCATCGTGCTGAACTACGCGCTCAAGCTCACCGTGCTCAACGACAAGCCGCTTACCGCACAGGGGATCGCGATCCTGGTCGCGACGATCGTGTCCTACCTGCTGTCCCGCGAGTGGTCGTTTCGCACCAGGGGCGGGCGGGAACGCCGGTACGAAGCCGCGCTGTTTTTCCTGATCAGTGGGATCGCGGTAGGAATCAACGTGCTACCGCTCGCGGTTTCCCGGTACCTGCTGCACCTCCAAGTTCCACAGGTAACGCTGCTTACCCAAGAAGTAGCCGATTTCGGCAGCGGAATCATCGTCGGCACGCTGCTCGCTATGGTTTTCCGCTGGTGGGCATTCAAGAAATGGGTATTCCCGGAAGAGAATGCTCGGCCACGCAATTTGACCAGCACCTCCGGCGTGACCCAGCCGATCGAGCGCGGAAATCGCGCGGCCTGATTCCACCAACCACACGGGCGCGCAGGAGTGTTCCGTAGACTCGCCCCCGTGACCGTTGTCGACTCCGTACTCGCCTGGCTACCGAAACCACTGCGTTCGGTCATGATCAGACATCGCGAGCTGCTGAAGTTCGCGATCGTGGGGGCGACGACCTTCGTGATCGACAACGGCGTGTGGTTCACCCTCAAGTTCACCGTGCTGGAGACCAAACCGGTCACCGCGAAGGCGATCGCCGTGCTGATCGCGATCATCGTCTCCTACGTGCTCAACCGCGAGTGGTCGTTTCGCACCAGGGGCGGACGCGAACGCCATCACGAGGCCGCGCTGTTCTTCCTGATCAGCGGGGTCGGCATCGGGATCAACGTAATCCCGCCGTACATCTCCCGATACGTACTCGAACTGGAGACCCCGCACGTATCCCTGCTGGTGCAGGAAACGGCGGACTTCGTGAGCGGCTCGATCATCGGCATGCTGCTCGCGATGGGCTTCCGGTTCTGGGGCTTTCGCCGCTGGGTCTTCCCTGATCAACTCGGTACCCGGCGGCGAGAGCTTGCCGACGAGCACGACTAGCAGCCATTCACCAGCGTAGGTTCGCCAGGTACTCGTATCCGGCCCGCGCGGTGCCGAGCGGATCAGTCGGTTCGTCGTGCTCCACGATGTACTCGGCCAACCTGCCGTGCTGGGTGGCCCGAAAGATCCCGGGGAAGTCGATCACCCCGGCACCTGGATCGACCATCTCGCCGTCGGCCGTGCGGTCCTTGACGTGGTACTGGCGAACCCGGGGGAAGTGGCCGCGGAACAGCTCAACCGGGTCCTCTCCGGCGTCCACCGCCCAGAACAGGTCCAGCTCGAAATACACCAGTCGCGGATCGGTGCACTCGGCGATCACGTCGAACGGCTTGGTACCGGAGATCTCCCGGAACTCGTGGTCGTGGTTGTGGTAGCCGAATCGGATACCCGCCGCGCGGAACGCCTTGGCCGCCTCGGTCAACTGATCGGCGAACGTTCGCCATTCGGCGATCGTGTCGAAGTCCGCGAAGGGTACCGCCACGTACTGGTTGCCAAGCGTTTGCGCGTCCTCGACAAGGGAATCCAACGGACCGTCGTCGATGCCCACATGGCTGGATGTCGCCCGCAGGCCATGCTTGTCGAGCAGCTCGCGGAACTCGGCGGCCGAGTACCCGTAGGTGCCGGCCATCTCCACCTTGCGGTAGCCAATCGCGGCCAGTTCCCGCAGGGTGTCCTCGACATCATGTTCCAGCAGCGTGCGCAGGGTGTAGAGCTGAATGCTGATCTTGCTACGCGGTATACGCCGCCAGCCGGCGCTCGAGCCGGCGGCGACACCGGCACTACCAGCAAGCGCGCCGGCGGCGACCGTACCGGCGAGCAGGCCCCGCAGCGCGGTACGGCGGGACAGTTGACTGTTCGTTAAACGGGAATCCGACATGTTCGCTCCACTCATTTGTCGGCGCGAATGGCCCATTCATTTGTCTGTACGGAAAACGGAGTCGAAGGCCGCCTCGGGCGGTTCGAACAGCACCTCGCGGAGGTAGCGCACGGCCTCGGCGGCACCACGCAACCGATCCATGCCCGCGTCCTCCCATTCGACGGAGATCGGGCCGGCATAACCGATCGCGGACAATGCGCGAAACGCCGCTTCCCAATCCACGTCACCATGTCCGGTCGAGACGAAATCCCACCCGCGCCGGGCGTCCGCCCATGGCAGATGCGAGCCGAGTCGGCCGTTTCGGCCGTCGAACCGCTTCTTGGTGTCCTTGCAGTCGACGTGGTAGATCCGGTCGGCGAAGTCCAGGATGAAACCCACCGGGTCGAGGTCCTGCCACACGAAATGCGAAGGGTCCCAGTTCAATCCGAAGGCCGGCCGGTGCTCGACCGCGGCCAATGTCCGCTGTGTGGTCCAGTAGTCATAGGCGATCTCCGAGGGATGCACCTCGTGCGCGAACCGCACCCCTTCGGCGTCGAAAACGTCCAGGATGGGGTTCCACCGCTGGGCGAAATCCGTGTAGCCGTCCTCGATCACCCCCGCGGCGACCGGCGGAAACATCGCTACGTACTTCCAGATCTTCGAACCGGTGAAGCCGACGACCGTGTCCACGCCGAACTTGGCCGCGGCCCGAGCGGTATCGGCGAGTTCAGCGGCGGCGCGCTGGCGTACCCCCTCCGGTTCGCCGTCTCCCCAGATCCGCGCGGGCAGAATGGCCTGGTGCCGGTGATCGATCGGGTCATCGCAGACGGCCTGGCCGACCAGGTGATTCGAGATGGCCCAGGCACCCAGCCCGTGCTCGGCGAGCAGCTTGCGCCGGCCAGCCACGTAATCGGGTTCGGCCAGCGCTCTGTCCACTTCGAAATGATCACCGGAGCAGGCGATCTCCAGGCCGTCGTAGCCCCATTCGGCTGCCAGCCGGCACACTTCGGTAAACGGCAGATCGGCCCACTGGCCGGTGAACAGCGTGATCGGTCGACTCATCGCAGCGCTCCCTTGTCCAACTCGCCTACCGGCTGACCTACTCCTGAAAGCTCGAGCAACAGATCGCGCACCTCGGTCGCGGCCACCCTGCCGCTGGATTCGATCCCGGCCGGGGCCCACGGCTCGGAACACAACAACACCGGCCCGTCCGCGGCCGTATCCGGCAACCTGCCATGCGAACCGCGAACCCAGCTGCCTTCCAGCGGGACCACGTTCATCGCGTAGCGCAGGCCGACCTTCTTGCGCGCCAGATTCGCCGCGGCCTTGGCTTTGACCAGCGGATCGCGCGGGTTGAAGAACAGCTCGGCTGGGTCGTAACCGGGTTTGCGGTGGATCTCCACGCCGCGCGCGAAATCCGGCGCCGCATCCGGACGCAACCAGTAGTAGTAGCTGAACCAGGCATCCGGTTCGGCGACCGCGACGAGCTCGCCGGCCCTGGCATGGTCCAGGCCAACTTTGGCCTGCTCCGCCCGGTCCAGCACCTGATCCACCCCTGGCAGCTCGGCGACAACGGCGCGCGCCCGAGGTAGATCCGCTTCGTCGGCCACGTAGACATGTGCCACCTGATGGTCGGCGACCGCGAACGCCCTGGATGCCCACGGATCGAGGTATTCCATCCCCGCCTGGGTATAGACCTCGAGCAAGCCGGCCGCGCGCAACGCGCGGTTCACCGCAACCGGGCGGGACGCAGGGGTGATGCCGTACTCGCTCAACGCCACCACCGAGGCGCCAGCGGTCAACGCGTCCTGAAGTAACGGCGCGATCGCCGCGTCGGCATCGCGTGCGGCGGCGATCGCCTGCGGCGAATCGGGACCGTAGCGCTGTAGGTCGTAGTCCAGATGCGGCAGGTACACCAGCAGCAGATCCGGCCGATGCCTGGCCAGGATGCGCCGGCTGGCCGCCACGATCCATTCGGTCGAGGCAAGCGAGGCGGTTGGGCCCCAGTACTGGAACAGTGGAAAGGCACCGAGCTCCGCGGTCAGCTCGTCGTGCAGCTCCGGCGGGCGGGTATAGCAATCCGGCGATTTCCGACCGTCAGCGTGATAGATCGGCCGGGGCGTCACCGTCCAATCGGTACTCGCGCCCATCGCGTACCACCAGCAGACGTTCGCGGTGGTGTGCCCGGGCGCGTACCTGCGGGCGGCATCCCAGATTTTCTCCCCGGACACCAGCTTGTTGTGCTGCCGCCAGAGGTAGACCTCGCCCAGCTCCCGGAAATACCAGCCGTTGCCGACGATCCCGTGCTCGGCCGGCCGCAGGCCGGTGAGCAACGTGGACTGCGCGCTACAGGTGACGGCGGGCAGCACGGTGCCGAGCTCGGCTTGCCAGCCTCGCTGGCCAAGCTCACGCAGCCGTGGCATATGCCCGAGTAGTTTCGGGGTCATCCCTACGACGTCGAGTACCACCAGTGGTTTCGCACCGGGCTGGCTAACTGGCTTCATACCGCCGCCCTTTCTTCAGCAAGCACCGCATCGAGCGTTCGGTTGGCCCAATCGAGTTCGGCCGCCGTCCCCGCGACCACATCCACCCGCGTGCTCCCGCGCGGTTCGGGCAACACCTGCCAGGTGTAGGTCTCCACCTCGAGATGCGGCAGGGGGCCCACCGCCGTGACGGCAGCCAGTGCCGCACGCAGCACTCCCGTCGTGGCCACCAGCGGTGCGGTCGGTTCGGCGTGCAGTGGGACATGGAAGTGCACCCGCTGCGTGCCCACCCCCGGCAGCTCGGCGGCCGCCTGGGGCAGGTCGTCAATGGCATGCACCGTGCCGTCGCTCGCCCGTTCCCGCACCTGGTGCAGGTAGCGTGGCTCGGAGAACCCTGCCAGTGCCGCCCTGCCATGCGGATCGGTGGCGTCGGGAAGTTCCAGCGCGGCGGAGAGCTGCACCTTCACGATGTCCAGCCCGACCGCGTGAATGCGCGCCACCTCGGCCGCGGGGTCCGCGAACGAGACCGCTAGGTGGCAGGTATCCAGGCACAGTCCGATGAACCGCGGATCGACGCGCCCGGTCAGCCAGTCCACCGCCGCGGCGATGTTGTCTAGTTTGGACCCTGGTTCCGGTTCGACGGCCAACCGGATCGGCCGTCCGGCCCGCGCCTCGCTGGTGCGCAGCACCCTGGTCAACTCGTCGAGTGCCATCGCGCAGCGCGTCTCCCGCGAGCTCGTCCACGGTTCGCGCCAACCGAGCGGCAGTGTGGAGATGCTGCCATAGACCGCCTGCTCGTCGAGCAGCTCGCTGAGCACCGTGACACAGTCCAATGTGTAGCGCAGCCTCGCCGGATCACTCCATGGCGGCTGGAACACCCGGTGTTTCACCACGTCGTCGTGGAAACCGCCATAGGGGAAGGCATTCATGGTGACCACCGCGAGCCCACGGGCCGTCAGCTCGGCACGCAACCGGCGGCGGCTGGCCGGTTCCGCGGCCAGCTCGGCGGCTACCGGTGCGGCCAGCCAGATGCCGAGGCCAAGCCGGTCCCAGCCCAGCCGCTCCCTGATCGGTACGGCGAAGTGGTCGAGCTGGTCAAGTACGCCGGGTAGGTCCTCGGCCGGGTGCACGTTCGTACAGTAGGAAAGCATCTCAGCCGTCACCTCCCGGCCGGCCGCCGCGCAATACCGAGTTACCCGCGAAGGTCTCGGCATCCGGACCGGATCCGGCGAGACCGTCCAGCAACAGCCGGCCGCTCTGCCCGTAGAACTCGACCGGGTTGTCCCACAACACCTTCCCGATCTCGGTGTCCGTGAAGCCAGCCGCTCGCATGGTGGTCGCCACCGCGTGTGTCTTCAGCGGATCGGACCGGCCCCAGTCGGCAGCCGAGTTCACCAGCACGCGATCGGTGCCGTACTCGCGGAGCAGCTGAACCATCCGGTGTTCGTCCATCTTGGTATCCGGGTAGATGGAGAACCCCATCCAGCAGCCGGATTCCGCGACCATCCCGACGGTCGGCTCGTTCAGGTGGTCGATCACCACCCTGTCCGGAGGCAGTCCGGATTCGGCGACCACGTCGAGGCTCCGGCGCGTGCCGGTGAGTTTGTCTCGATGTGGGGTGTGTACGAGCGCGGGAAGTTCGTGCTCGACGGCGAGTTCCAACTGCCTGGCGAAGGCCGCGTCCTCCTCGGCGGTCATCGAGTCGTAGCCAACCTCGCCGACCGCGACCACCCCGTCCTTGGCCAGATAGTGCGGTAGCACGTCCAGAACCGGGGTGCACCGGGGATCGTTGGCTTCCTTCGGGTTCAGCGCGATGGTGCAGTGGTGCCGGATACCGAACTGTGCGGCGCGAAAGCGTTCCCAGCCGAGCAGGCCGTCGAAGTAGTCGGTGAACGAACCGACGCTGGTACGGGGCTGACCGAGCCAGAAAGCCGGTTCGGTCAGCGCGCGTACGCCTGCCGCGTACATCGCCTCGTAGTCAGCGGTGGTCCGCGAGGTCATATGGATATGTGGATCGAATATCCGCATCACTGGCTCCCCTCGAGCAATCGGCGAGCATCCGCCGGCACCTGCCGACCGGCGGCCGTTCGTTCCGCCGCGAAATCGCGCACCATGCGTCGTAGTTCCGCGTCGCTTCTGCGGTCCAGCCCGGCGACCGCTTCGGTCGGTACCCCGACGAACAGGCATTTGAGCACCCCGTGTCGCCAGGAATGCTGATCGAGCTCCCGTTCGGCGAACGGCCCGAGCGCGGCGGCGATCAACCGGGTGTCGTTGGTGCGCAAGGCATCCGCGACGATCGGTAGGCCGGCCGCACCGGCCTCCGGGCCGAGTTCGGCCAGCCCGCGCAGTACGCCACGGCGTTCCGCGTCATCGCCGTACCGGTACAGCTCGGCCAGCTCCGCGGCGACCTCAGCCGCGTCATGGTTGCGCACCAGTACGCCGATCAGCTGACGTCGCGCGAGATCGTCGACGGTGCCATACACCAGCCCCGCCGGATCCTCGGCGGACCGCAGCGGCTGCCGGCCGACCTTCCTGCCAACCGCGGGGAACAAACCCCGGATCGCGGTCAACTCGGTCGCGACCCGTTGTTCCGCCTCGGCCAGCCAGGGATGCGGGCTCACCTGGCGCCAGGCTGCGCGAAGCGCGTCCATCGAGCGTGCCGCGACCACCGGCGCGGCGTGGCTGTGCCTCGGCAACTCGACGGCCGCGACTCCACGATAGTCCACTTCGGATAGAGCGGCGAACCCTTCGGCCAGGTTCACCTCCCCGGTACCGAACTCGAGATGCTCGTGCACACCGCTGCGCATATCGTCGAGCTGCACGTTCACCAGCAGTGGCCCGGCCTGCCGGATACAGTCGGCGAGACTGTCGGTTTCCACCGCGATGCAGTGCCCGATATCCAGGGTAATGCCGAGCAGCGATGGTTCGCCGAGTTCCGCGCGCAGCCGCAGCGCGTCCGCCAATCGCTCCACGAACATACCCGGTTCGGGTTCCAGGCCAAGCGGTACACCCACCTGTTCGGCCCGCGTAAGCACCGTGCCGGTTCCGTCCAGCATCCGCTGCCAGGCCCGTTCGTCCGGCAGCTCAACCGGTTTGCTACCGGACCAGTAGGACACGCAGTCCGCGCCGAGTTCGCTGGCGATCTCCAGCGCGCGCTGGAGAAAGTCCAGCCGCGGGCCGGGTTCGTCGTCCAGTAACGTCGGCGCGTGTTTGGCACGCGGATCGAGTAGATAGCGCGCCCCGGTCTCCACCACGACGCGCAGGCCGAGCTCTCGTAGTCGACCGGCCAGCCTGCGTGCCTGCGCGGTGGCATCCGGGGCGAACGGGTCGAGATGGTGATGGTCCAGGGTGAGCGCGATGCCGGTGTAACCGAGCTCGGCGATGATCTCCACCGCGTCGTCGAGCCGATGGTTGGCGAACCCGTTGGTGCCGTAGCCGAATCGAAGGCCCGTGCTCATGTCGGGCTCACCCGCTTCGCCAGCCGGCGCGCCAGCGGCAAGCCCGCGCCGAGTAACGCCGCGGTCCACCGGCTGCCCCTGCGGGCAAGCACCGTTGCCTGTAACGGGACCATGCCGTGGATTCCGGCCGCGGTCGCCGCACGCACGGCCGGCGCGGCCGGTTCCCGTACCGCCTGCCACTGTGCGGTGCCCACGGTGCCGGCATAGACCGCACCCCAACCGGCCGCGGCTACCCGATCGCGCGGAAACCGCGCCCGGCCACTCAGCGCGGTCACCGCGGCTACGGCCGTGGTACCGAGCGCGAACCGTGCGGTTGACCGCGCCGCGCCGTGCACCTCACCGGCGGACAACGCGGTCACCGCGTAGGTATGCGCGCCGATCGCGGCAACCGTCGGCAGCGCTTCGCGTTGCCGGGAGCCGCTGGCCCCGAGCAGCACGTCCAGTGCTCGGCAACTGGCCATTCCCGCCGGTCCGAACGCGGTGGGTTTCAGCGTCGTGTCATAAGCCCAGATGGCCGCGGCCAGCGCGGTGGCGGTGCCGAACCCGCGGCGCCCACCGCCGAGCCCGGCGAGCGCCAGCCCCGCGCCGGTCAACCCGGCAGCCGTGCCGAACGCGGCACCGGGACTGATCCGACCGGACGGAATGGGGCGCTCCGGTCGTTCCACCGCGTCCAGGGCACGATCCGCCCAGTCGTTCAGCGCCATTCCCGACCAGTACAGCGCCACCGAGGCGAGCGGCAGCAGCAACCTCCTGCCACGCATCGGCGCGCCCACACTGGCCGCACCGGCAAGCGAGTCACCGAGCACGCTCAACGCGGCCGGTGCCCTTACCAGGTCCACAATGGTCTTCACCCTTGCGCTCCTTCCGCATGCAGACCGCCAATCCAGTCGGCCAGCTCGCGCGCTTGCTCGGCAAGCCGGTGCTCGGTGCTACCTAACGGGTCCTTGAAGAAGAAGCCAAGCGCGCCAAGCGCGCCCCGCTCGCCGGCCCTGCGAGCGGCGGTGACCAGTCGTGTCAGGTCCAGGATCAGCGGCGCCGCCAGCGCCGAGTCGTAGCCATTCCAGGTGAACTGCAAGGTCAGCTGGGTGCCGAGGAAACCCTCTACGGATACGTGATCCCATGCGGTTTTCTGTTCGCCGAGCTCCGGGACATTGTCGATATGCAGCGGCGCGGTCACCTCCTCGCCGAGCAACGCGGCAAGACCACGTCCCTTGCTGGCCAGCTTGCCGCGCACCTGCTCGGCATCGGCGAGGGTCGCACCGTCGCCACCGCCAAGCAGGTTGGTACCCGCCCAGGAACGCACCCGCAGGGCGCGCTCGGTGAACATCGGCGCCAATGCGGTGCGCAGCAATGTCTCGCCGGTTTTACCGTCCGCGCCGGCATAGGGCAGCCCGGATCTCTCGGCGAGCGCCCGCAGCGCGGGTACCCGGATGCCCAGCGAGGGCGTGAACTCCACGTAGGCGCAGCCAGCCCGCACGGCCGCGTACGCCGCCACCGAGCTTGGCGGCAGCACGGTGCGTGCCGGATCGCGCAGCGCGGCGTCCAGCGCCGCGAGGTCGTCGTGTTCCGGCAGTTCGGGAAACGGTGCTTCGGTTGACGAAACGTTGACCACCACGACCTGCTCGAGATCGTGGCTATGCTGGAATCGGGCGATATCGGCGGCCATCCGGTCAATCGCGGCCGCGGCGGGTTCGTGTGCTTCGGCTGGGTGGTAACCATGCCGGATCTCCGCGCTTACCGCTCGTAGGTCATCCGCGATCGCCGGCACGATGCGGTGCGGTAGCACGCCGGCATCGGCTAGCTGCTCCGCCCGTTTGGCCAACGGCTGATGCGCGATATCGTGCCCGCCGACGACCAGTTCGGTCCAGCCGGGGAACAGTTCATGCGCCAGTTCGGGCCGCGCGGTCACGCAACCAACCGGCTCAACAAGGTTCGCCCGCAACGCGAGTAGGCCGGTGATCGCGGTGGTCGCGACCGAGCCGCGTGCGCCGACCAACCACAGTCCAGTTGCTTTCGCCATCTTTCGACACCTCCCGAAAGGCCCAAGCTTGGGGTGCACGGCCGGTGCACCCCAAGCTGTAGGACTTACTCTGTGATCCGAACGTTGCGGAAGTGCACTTCGTCGGCATCACCGTGGTTCTGCAGGCCGACGAATCCGCTCGTCAGGTCCCGCTCCGGGTCGGTACTGGCGAATTCGTTGATCAGCACCTCATTCAGGAACACCTTGATCGTCTGGTCCTCGACCACGATCTCGTAGGAGTTCCATTCGCCCGGCGGCTTCAGGGCTTCATCGCGTTTGGCGATATCGGCTGACTGGAAGTCGTAGATCGAACCGGTGGTCTTGTCCGGATCATCGGTGGCGTCGATCTGCACTTCGTAGCCGGTGTTCACCGCATGCCACGGATCATCACCGGGTTCCTCGAAGCCCACGAATACCCCGGAGTTGTCGTCCCCGGTCATCTTCCAGTCCAGTTTGAGCGAGTACGCGTCGAACTCCTCGCCGTACCAGAGCAGCCCCATCCCGCCGGTCGACCTGATGGTGCAGTCTTCCTGCTGGAACTCGAACTCGCCCGGTCCAGCCTGCCGCCAGTTGGCGAGACTTTCTTGGGTTCCATCGAACAGGGCGCGGTAGCCGTCCTCCGGCTCGGTTGGCTCGCAGGCCACCGGTTCCGGCTGCTCTGGATCTTTCGGCTGCTCTGGTGCTTCCGGTGGCTCGGGCTGCGCCGGTGGCGGTTCCTCACCTGGTGCGCCGCTGGCGCTTGGCGGAGCAGCCACCCCGTCGCCCTCGGCGGCGAGCATGTCCAGATCGAACAGGTTCGAACCAGAACCGTTGAACACCAGGTAAAGCGGGCCTGTTTCGCCAGGATCCTCGATCGGCGTTGCCGGCAGATCCTCGTACTGATCGACCCCACCGGTATCGGTCACCTCGACACTGTGCACCAGCGGGCCGTCTGGCGCCCCCGCGTGCACATCGATCGTGCCACCTGGACCACCGGAGGAAACCCGGTAGCCGATCCCGGTCAACCCGGTCAGATTCGTCGGTTCGAACTTGATCCAGTCGCCAGGGTCGATCCCGCCGACACGCTTACCGCCCTTTGCGCCCTCGTGCTCGACAACCTCAACGCCTTCGGCCTCGTCGAAGAACTCGGCCTGCTTGTGCTTCGGCTGCAGCACGTTCTGCCCGGAACCGGTAAGCGGCGGCACATCGCCAGCGCCGTTATCGGTGTAGCTGGCATTGATCACGCCAAACACATTGGCGTCCATGCCATGCCCTTCATCGGCCGGCGTTTCGATCGTCCCTTCGCAACCGGTCTCGCGGCTCAACGGATGACCGTGATTGTCGTGCCCGAGGATGTATTCCACGGTCACCTTCGAACAGTCGATCTCGCCGTCTTCCGGATCGGTGACCGTGACCTTGAACGGAACCTGGTCCCCGAAGCCGAAGAAGCCACCATCCACCGGCTGCTCGACCTCCACCGTCGGAGCGGTGTTGCCCACCGTGATGACCACACTCGCGTAGCCGGTGAGGCCGGACTCGTCAGTCACCGCGAGTTTCGCCGAGTAGCTGCCCGGCTCGGTGTAGGTGAACTCGGTCGGGCCCTGTTCGGTCGAGTCGACTTCCCCGTCGTTGTTGAAGTCCCAGGCGTACTCAACAGCCTCGCCGTCCGGATCGTTGGTCCCTTCCGGATCGAACTTGGCGGTAAGTGGTGCGGGACCGTTGGTGGTGTCCGCGCTGAGCTGGACCTGTGGTGTGCGCTTGCCCTGGGTGTAGTCGATGCGATACAGCGCCGAGTCTTCCGCCCCACCAAAGTAACCGCTGCCGTAGTCCAGTACGTACAGCGAGCCGTCCGGCCCGAACTCGATGTTCATCGGCCGGACCAGATCCATCGAATCGAAGAACGGCTTGATCTCGCCGGGCGAACCATCCTCGCCGACCGAGATCTCCTTGATCCAACCCCGATCCCATTCATAAGCGAAGTTCTTGCCGTCGAAGTACTCGGGGAACTTGGTTTCCTCCTCGATCGACTCATCGAAGCGGTAGACCGGCCCACCCATCGGCGATTCCGGGCCACTGCCGAACTCGGGGACGGACCCGTCGTCGTAAGGAATCCATGCGGGCTGAGCCGGCGGCAACTCGGTGAGCCCGGTGTTGTTCGGGCTCTCGTTTCGTGGCGCCGCACAGTCAAACGGCTCACCGGAGTTACCGGACTCGAAGTCGTAGTCCCGGTACGGTTCGTTGTCGCCGACGCAGTACGGCCAGCCGTAGTTACCCGGCTCCTTGATCAGATTGAACTCGACCATACCCGCCGGGCCACGATCCGGGTTCGCCGATCCGGCGTCCGGACCGTAATCACCGAGATAGATCCAACCCGTTTCGTGGTCCACGGCGAACCGGAACGGGTTGCGGAAACCCATCGCGTAGATTTCCGGCTTTGTTCCTTCGGCGCCCGGTTTGAACAGGTTTCCTTCCGGAACGGTATAGCTGCCGTCCTCGGCTACCGTGATCCGCAGCAGTTTGCCACGCAGATCATTGGTGTTCGCCGCCGATCGTTGCCCATCAAAGGCGGGGTTGCGGTTCTCCCGTTCGTCGATCGGCGTGTAACCGTCCGATGAGAACGGGTTCGTGTCGTCTCCCGTGGACAGCAGCAGATTGCCGTCGGCATCGAAATCGATTTCCCCACCTGCGTGGCAGCAGGTGCCACGGTCCGCGGCAACCCGGAGGATCTGCTGCTCGCTGGCGAGGTCGAGGGTCCCCTCCTCGGTAAGCTTGTACCGGGCGAGCTGGTTGTAACCCTGGAACGGCTCAAAGTCCGCGCTGCTGCCCTCTTCTGGGGCCTCCCCTTCCGGGGTTTCCAACGGTGGCGCGTAGTACAGGTACACCCAGCGGTTTTCCGCGAAGTTCGGGTCGATCGCGACGCCTTGCATACCGTCTTCGTCATGCGTGTAGACGTCGATATCGGCGGCCAGCGTGGTGCTCGCTTCCGGCGTGGTCAGCATGACGCGACCGTCCCGCGCGGTGTGCAGCACGCTACGGTCCGGGAGCACCGCCATCGCGATCGGTTCGCCGGTGCTCGGTTCACCCTTGGCGAGGGTGATCTGGTCGAAGTCCGACTCGGCCGGCGGCTCGTCGGCAGTGTGTCGGGCGCCTTGTTGCCCGATCTGTTGCTCGGCTGGTTGCGGTACCGCCACCGCGGCTGGAGCCGCTACCGCCGCGGTGGCCAGCGCGGTGCCCAGCGCGAGCGCCGCGGCGCCCAACCGGCTGAGCCGCGTCCTTGGCTTCCTTGATCCGCTGGTTATGCCTCGTTGCACAGGTGCTTCTCCTCGCTAGCGCCAGCCCGACGAACGGTCCCCGGGCCGTGAACTCAGACCTTGGTGCTGTGCCGGCTGCCCTCCTTTCCTACTCGATGCGCCGTTCAGCGCGCGCCGAGCAAATGCTCCATACCCAACTGATCGAGATACTCGTAATGCATGCCACGTGCACCGGCGGCTTCCGGGTCGAACGGCTCCGCGCGAAGGTCCGCGAGCGTCTCACCCGGCTCCAGGGTGGGCAGTGCCAGCTCCGGCACCCTGGATCGCCGCAACGCGGCGGCTACCTCCGGATCAGCGCGCAACTCGCGTGCTCTACTCGCCATGATCAGGTAATTACGCATACAACCCGCCGCGGCGGCCCAGACGCCCTCGTCGTCCTCGGTGCGTGCCGGTTTGAAATCGAAGTGCCGTGGTCCCTGATAGCCGGCGCTTTCCAACAGATCCACCAGGTAAAAGGCCGATTTCAGATCACCGTTGCCAAACCGCAGATCCTGGTCATAGCGCGGCCCCTGCTGACCGTTCAGGTCAATGTGGAACAGCTTGCCCTGCCACAGGGCTTGCGCATAGCCGTGTACTACCGACATACCCGCCATCTGCTCGTGGCCGACCTCGGGATTGACGCCGACGAGCTCGCCGTCGGCGAGTCTGGTGATGAACGCCAGGGCATGGCCAATCGTGGGCAACAAGATATCGCCACGCGGCTCGTTCGGTTTTGGCTCGATAGCCAGCCGCATATCGTAGCCCTGCTCGCGGATGTAACCGCAGAGCAGGTCCAGCCCCTCGGCATAGCGATCCAGTGCCGCACGGACATCCTTTGCCAGTGGCGACTCCGCTCCCTCCCTGCCACCCCACAGCACATAGGTCGGGGCACCCAGTTCGGCGGCAAGGTCGATATTGCGCAGCACCTTACGCAGCGCGAACCGCCGGATATCCCGGTCGTTCGCGGTCAACGCGCCATCCTTGAATACCGGATGGCTGAACAGGTTCGTGGTGACCATGGAAACGGAGATCCCGGTTTCGTCCACCGCCGAACGGAGATCGGCAACCCTGCGCAGTCGATCCGCATCCGTGCTGCCGAACGGAATCAAGTCGTCATCATGGAAACTGACACCCCAGGCGCCGAGCTCGGTCAACCGCTCGAGCGCGTAGCGCATATCGAGCGGACCCCTCGTCGCGACCCCGAACGGATCGACGCCCTGCCAGCCTACCGTCCACAGACCGAAACTGAACCGGTGTTCCGGACCTGGTTGAAACCCGTTGTGCATACTCACCTCAGCGACTCCCGACGGTCGTCGGTGCCGCGTCTACGGCCGTCCACTGTGAGCTGTTCGCGGCGCTGCGCTGCACCGCGTCCAGTACGCGTTGCACGCGTAGCCCGTCAGCGAAATCCGGTCGGGGCTGGCTACCGTCCGCGAGCGCGGTCAGGAAATCCGCGATCTCATGGGTGAAGGTGTGCTCGTAACCAAGCGGATGGCCGGGTGGCCACCAAGCTTCCAGGTAAGGGTGTTCCGGTTCGGTGACCAGAATCCGGCGGAAGCCGGCCTCCGGGTCCGGGTTGGTGCCATCGTGGAAGTGCAGCTCGTTCATCGACTCGAAATCGAAAGCGAGACTGCCGCGCGAGCCGTTCAGCTCCAACCGCATCGAGTTCTTCCGGCCAAGCGCGTATCTCGTTGCCTCGAAGCTGGCCACCGCACCGGATCTGAGCCGGCCGTGGAACAGCGCGCAGTCGTCTACCGTGACGTCCTCCAGCCGGCCGTTGCCGGTCGCGGTGCCCGGCCGGCGGCGGACGAAGGTATCGGTCAGTGCCGAGACACCCTCGATTGGTTCACCGGTGACGAACTGGGTGGCGTCCACGATATGCGCGCCGATATCCCCGAGCGCGCCCGATCCGGCATGTTCCTTGCGCAGTCGCCAGCTCATCGGCGCATCCGGGTTGGCGAGCCAGTCCTGTAGATAGGTCGCCCGGACATGCCGTAGTTCGCCGAGCCTGCCATCGGCGACCAGCCGGCGGGCAAAGGCGAGTGCGGGAACCCTGCGGTAGTTGAACGCCACCATCGCGCGCACCCCGCGTTCGGCCGCTTCCGCCGCGGCACTCGCCATCCGTTCCGCCTCGGCGAGGGTATTCGCCAGCGGCTTCTCGCAGATCACGTGTTTGCCGGCGGCGAGAGCGGCGATCGCCATATCGGCGTGGCTGTCCCCGGGTGTGCAGATATCGATCACGTCCACATCGGAACGTTCGAGTAGGCTCGTCCAGTCGGTGGTCACCTCCGGCCAGCCCATCTTGTCCGCGGCCGCCTGGGTTCTTGCCCGGTCCCTGCCAGCGAGTACGACTTGGCGCGGCTGCCAGGCCAAGCCAAAAAACCGGTGTACGTTTCGCCAGGCATGCGAGTGCACCGCACCCATGAACGCGTGCCCGATCACCGCGACGCCAATCGTCGTGCCCTGCATAGTTAGCCACCCCTGTTCGGTCGGTCGTCCTGCCCGTGGCGATAGCCCTTGTTCACGAGTCAAAGGCGATATCCAGGTACTCGTCCACGTTGTCCGCGGTAACCACCGCCGAATACGTGGTGACATTGGCCGGAATCTCGTGCTCAGCAAGGTCACCGAGGCCCTTCGCCTGGCCGAGTAGCCTGGCCAGCGCGATCGCCGAGGAACACATCGATGGGCTGTACAGCACGGTCGCCTCGACGACACTGTTGCCTGCCTTGATCCGGTCCATCATGTCCCGCGAACCGGCGCCGCCAACCATGAAGAACTCGTCCCGGTTGGCGTTCTCGATCGCCGAGACGACACCGATGCCCTGATCGTCATCGTGGTTCCACAACGCATCCAGCTTGCTCGCCGCCTGCAACAGGTTCGCGGTCTGCTGCTCGCCCGTCTCCGGGGTGAACTGCGCGGCTACCCGATGTCGCACCTCGAGCCCGTGGCGTTGCAGCGCATCGCGGAACCCGTTGCTGCGTTCCCTGGTGAGTGGCAGCGAATCGATCCCGGCGACCTCACCGATCACCGGGTTGCCGACGTTGCGCCGCTGCAGTTCTGCCGCGATGTAATCGCCCGCGTTCACTCCCATCCGGTAGTTGTCGCCACCGATCCAGGTTCGGTAAGCGAGCGGGGTGTCAAACACCCTGTCCACATTGACCACTGGAATGCCCGCGTCCATCGCTCGGCGGCCAACCTGGGTGAGCGCCTTGCCGTCGAAGGGCAGGATCACCAGCACGTCCACCTTCTGGTTGATCAGTGTCTCGACCTGAGCGATCTGCTGGTTGACGTCATTGGAGCCCTCGGTCGCCTCGAAGGTCACATCGCTGAACTGCTCGGCCTGCGCCTGAGCGTTCTTCGTCATCGCGGCCATCCAGCCGTGGTCGGCGGCTGGCGCGGAGAACCCGACGGTTACTTCCTTGCCAGGTTCGGCATTGTCCCCCTGGCCGGCCGCGACCGCGTCGTTGTCCGCTTCGGGCTCGGTATTCGAAGTGCAGCCAGCGAGCACTACTCCCGCCGCTACGGCACCGCCCGCCATCAGGAAGGATCGGCGCCCATGCGCTGGAACTCTGGTCATGGCCTTCTCTTTTCGTTGTCCTTGGCTCAACCGCTTGACTGCGACTGGTGCCCGCGCGAACTCCGGTACTGCAACAGCACGGCCAGCACGATGATCGCGCCCTTGGCGATGTTCTGGATGTCGGTGTCCAAATTGTTCAGTGTGAAGACGTTGCCGAGTACGGTGAAGATCAGTACGCCGATCAACGTGCCGACCAGCGTGCCGCGGCCACCGCTGAGCAGCGTGCCGCCGATAACGACGGCGGCGATAGCGTCCAGTTCGTACAGCAAGCCATTGGATGCCGCGCCGGAACTCGCCCTCGCGACAACCATGACCGCGGCGATACCGCAGCACAGCCCGGCGATGCCGTAGACGAGCGCGATATGTCGCTTGACGTTGATGCCGGCAAGGCGGGCAGCTTCGGCGTTCCCACCGACCGCGAAGGTACGGCGACCGAAGGTGGTGCGGTTCAGCAGTACCCAGCCGACCGCGAACACCGCGGCGAACATCCACACCAGCACCGGAATGCCGAACATGGTCGCCTGGAAGAAATCCAGGAATCCAGTGTCCCGGACAACCTGGGTCTGCCTGCCGCTGATCCGTTCGGCGAGCCCACGAGCGGAGGCCATCATCGCCAGCGTGGCGATGAACGGTACGACCTTGCCGTAGGCGATCAGCATCCCGTTGACCAAGCCGCAGCCCAGCCCGACGAGCAGCGCGCAGAGCACCATGACCGCGGGCCCGTAGGACTGGGTGGCCACCGTCGTCATCCATACGCTGGACAGCGCGACGATCGAACCGACCGAGAGATCGATGCCCGCGGTGATGATCACGAAGGTCATCCCGATGCTGACCACGCCGATCGCCGCGGCCAGGCGCAGCACCGTGGACAGGTTTCCCTCGGTGAAGAACGCGTCCGGGCGGGTGAAGTGACCGACGAGGCAGAGCCCGACGAGCACGCCGAGCAGAATGATCAGCCGCAGGTCCGGTCGAAACGACCAGCCACCACCGCCGGTCGGGGGTTCCGGCTCCCGCCCGGTATCCGATCCCGGTGCTCCACCGGATACCTCCCTGGCTACCTCACTCATCCGGCACTGCCCTCCATCACCATGTCCAGCACCTCGGCCTCGGTCAGTTCGCTCGCCGTACGCTCGGCGAGCTGTTGACCCTCGCGTAGCACAAGTACTCGGTCGGCGAGGCCGAGCACTTCCGGCAGCTCGCTGGAGACGATCACCAGCGCCACCCCGCTATCGGCGAGGTCGCGGATCAACCGGTAGAGCTCGGCCCGCGCGGCCACGTCGACCCCTCGGGTGGGCTCATCAAGCAACAGCACCTTGCAGCCGTGCACCAACCAGCGAGCCAGTACCGCCTTCTGCTGGTTGCCACCGGACAGTGTGCTGATCCCGCGCCGTGGATCGGCCGGGCGTAGATCGAGTTCGGTCAGCTTGCTCCGCGCATCCAACAGTTCCGCGCGGCGCCGGGTGAAGCCGAACCGGCTGTAGCGGGCAAGGCTGGCCAGCGTGACGTTCTGCGCGACCGTCATATCCAGCTGCAGTGCCTGGCCTTTACGCTCTTCCGGCGCGAGCCCGATACCGGCCTGCACCGCGACCGGCACGCTGCCCGCCCGGATCCGCCTGCCAGCCACGAACACCTGGCCGGTATCGGGTTTTCGCGCACCGAACACCGTTTCCAGAATCTCGCTGCGCCCCGCGCCGACCAACCCGGCGAGGCCAAGGATCTCCCCGGCACGAACGGTGAAATCGATATCGGCGAACTCGCCACGGCGACCAAGTCCGGACACTCGCAGTACTTCGTCGCTTTGCTCGCCGGCAGTGTGTGCCGCCGCGGACCTGGTACCACTCGGGAAGGCGGTTTCCACCCTGCGCCCGGACATCAGCGCGACCAGCTCGGAACTGGGTGTCCGCGCGTCCAGGTTCGCGGCTACCGTGGCGCCGTCCTTGAGGACGGTCACCCGATCCCCGATCTCCCTGATCTCCGCCATACGATGGGATATGTAGATGACCGCGACGCCGCTTGCGGTGAGCTCACCGATACCGCGGAACAGGTTCGACACCTCGTCCACGGCCAACGCGGCGGTCGGCTCGTCCATCACGATCAGTCGTGCGCGGTACGCCAGCGCCCGTGCCATCGACACCAGTTGCTGTCCTGCCGCGGACAGCGTGCCAACCTCGCGGTCCGGGTCGATCTCCGGATGGCCGAGCCTGGCAAGCAGCTCGGCCGTACCGCTGCGTGCCCGCCGCCGCGAGGCGAACCCGAACCGGGCTGGCTCGTGTCCAAGATAGACGTTCTCCGCCACGGAACGGCTGCGCACCAGATCGAGCTCCTGGTACATAGTGGCCACGCCCAGCCGGAGCGCGGCGATCGGCGTGCCAAGGGTGACCGGAGCACCGCGCCAGCTGATCGTGCCGGAGTCCGGCTGGTGCGCGCCGGCAAGTACCTTGATCAGGGTTGACTTGCCGGCGCCGTTCTGCCCGAGCAGGCAGTGCACCTCACCTTCGGCCACCGTGAGCCGAACCCCGTCCAGCGCGCGCACCCCGGGAAATGTCTTGACGATATCGGACATCTCCAGGAGTGCGGCGCTGGTCGCTGGTTCACTCATCGCCACTCACCGAGCGGCCGCACCCAGATATCGCGGAACTGGGTTCTGGTTTCCGGATCGTGATTCTGCAGTCCCAGGTATCCCGTACTGCCCCTGTCCGGATGCGTACTGACGAAGTTGTTCACCAGCTTCCCGTTCAGGAACACCAGGTACCGCTGGCCAACTACCAGTATCCGGTAGGTGTTCCATTCGCCGACCGGTCGGGACGCCTGCCGGAAGGCTTCCTGGAAGTTGTAGATCGCCGCCGTCTTCTGTGGGTCGCCGGCCGGGTTGTCGTTGATCTGCACCTCGTAGCCGTGGTCCACGGCTACCCACGGATCATCCCCTGGATCGGGAAATCGCAGGAATATCCCGGAGTTATCCGTTTCCGAAGTGACCCGCCACTGCACGCTGAGCAGGTAGTCGGCGAACTCCCTTTGCTCGTACCAGAGCAGGCCCATCCCGTCCCTGGTCTGCAGGGTTCCGTCAACCACGTCGAACCCGCCAGGCCCGGCCTGTGCCCATCCTTCGGTCGTCTTGCCGTCGAACAACTGGATCTTCCCGAAGTTCGGCGCCTTGCTCGCGGCCGCCGGCTGCGCGCCCGCGACTAGCGTGAGCGCCAGCAGTGCCGCACCGAGCAAGCCAACGCGCCGCCTCGATATCCGGATCATTCGGCTCACCCGTTCTCGTTCAGCGGTTTGATCTTGATGTTGCGGAAGCGCAGTTCCTCGCTCGCGTTCTCCAACCCGACGAACGGTCCGGTACCCCGGTCCCCTTCACTGGTGTACTCGGTGACCACCTCGTCGTTCAGGGTCACCGTGTACTTGTTTCCTTCCACCCTGATGGAGAACTTGTTCCAGCCGCCGTACGGGGGCTTCGCGGCAAGGAACTCCGCAGCCTGTACTCCAGCGATCGATCCGGTGCGGTCAACCGGATCGTCCACCCGGTCCAGGATCGCCACCTCGTAGCCCTGCTTTCCTGGCAACTCGGCGTCGTCACCTGGATCGTCGAACCGTTGGTACAGTCCGGAATCGGCGCTGACGCTGAAGCTCTCGTACTCGGCTTCCAGTACGTAGTCGGAGAACTCCTGATCCGCGTACCAGAGCACGCCACGCTCATCGCCTTCGGCGCGTGGTTGCAGCAGCCCGCCAGCCACATCGAAGCCGCCGGTGCCGACGTGCTGCCAGCCAGCGAGCGTCCGACCGTCGAACAGGTTCAGGAAGCCGTTCTCATCCGGCTGTGCAGTCCAGGTCACCTCCGCGGTGTCCACGGCTACGTCGGACCGCAGGTTCGCCGGACCGTCATCGGCCTGTACCAGCGTGTCGGTACCGCGGATACACGAGTCGCCATAGGCCGCGCAGGCAACCACGATGTCGTTGGCGCCGACCGGACTGCTGTAGGGCATCCGGACCACACCCGATTCATCCGCGGCCGCGATGTGCTGTTCCGCGCGCAGGTAAGGCGTGCCGGAGTCATGCCCAGCCGGCAAGCTACTCGCCGGGGACTCCCGGTACACCTCGACCGTGACCTCCGCACCAGCCGCACGAGCTGCCTGGTTGAACGTCGCGGTTACCTCGTGTTCGGTGCCACTCGGCAGTTCGGCGGATTCCGGGGTTACCGTCAGCTCGCCGTCGACCGCGTCCACCACACGCACCTCGGTGCTTGCCGTGCCACGTTGCCGGCCCTGCCCGTCGGTCAGCGTCACCGTCGCGGTGTAATCGCCCTTCTCCGCGTAGGTGTGCGCGGCCTCGGCGCCGGTTCCTTCGGCGCCGTCGCCGAAGTCCCAGGTGTAGGTAGCACCTTCCGGAGCCCGCTCGGCCTCGGCGGTGAAGTTCACCTCGAGCGGCGCCGCGCCGGTTCGCACATCGGACTGCGCGGTCACGTTCAGCGGCCCGGTCGCGCCGAGCCCGTGGAAGTTCAGCGAGTCCAGTTCGAACAGGTTCTCGCCTTCGCCGGTGAACACCGCGTAGATCGCTGAGCCGTCATCGTCCTGCTCGGTCACCTCGACCGGCCCGACATCCACATAGGATCCTTCGGTGCCTGCTGGCACCTCCGCGGTGCCGAGCACCGCACCGTCGGGCGCACCCTGGCGTAGTTCGATGTTTCCGCCTACTCCGGTGCCGCGGACCCGGAAGCTCACCTCGTCCACCGATTGCGCGCTGAGTGGGTCGAACGCGATCCAGTCACCTGGCGCTATCGCCGAGACCAGCCCGGCACCCTCGGCTTCCTCGTGTTCGACGACCTCAACACCTTCCGAACTCGAGAAGTATTCGGCCTGCTTGTGCTTGGGCTGCAACAGGATCTCGTGTGAGCCCTCGGCAGGCTCGACGTTCTCGCCGCCCTGGTCGGTGTAGTTGGCTCGAAGTACCGTGAACAGGTTGGCGTCGCCACCGTGCCCTGCTTCTTCCTGGATCTCCACCACACCGGTACAGCCCTGGTTGGTGGACTGCGGATGCGCGTGCTCGTCGTGCCCGAGGGCCACCTGCACGCTCACCTCGGCGCAGTCGATTCCGTTGCCGACCGTGCCGTCCTCCGGATCGGTCACGTTGACCCGGTAGGAGACCTCGTCACCGAATTCGAAGGTCGCCCCGTCGTCCGGGAACTCCAGTTCGACTTCCGGCGCGTGATTGCCGACGGAGATATCCACCCGGACCACGCTGAACCTGCCGGTGCTGTCGGTAACGGTCAGCTTCGCGCTGTACGAACCGTTCTCGGTGTAGGTATGGCTGGCGGTTGGTCCCTCCGCATCGGTACTGCCGTCTCCGGTGAAGTCCCATTCGAAGCTGATCTCATCGCCGTCGGCGTCGGTTGACTCGGATGCGTCGAAGTTCACCTCCAGTGGCGCGTCGCCGGAGGTCGGCGTCGCGGTCACCTGGGCACTCGGCGAATGTTGGCCCTGGGTGTAGTCCACTCGGTACAGTCCGGCGTCCGGGCCGGGGGTGAAGAAGCCACCACCGTACTCGAGGACGTAGAGCGAGCCTTCCGGGCCGAACTCCAGATCCATCGGCTGGTTGAACTCCTGCTCGGGCAGGAACGGGTCGATGGACTGCAATTCGGCGTTCTCGTCCATCCGAACGTCCTTGATGAAGCCCCTCGAGTACTCGTAGAAGAACTCAGCACCGTCATACTCGGCAGGGAACTTGGTGTTCGACTCGAGATTCTCGTCGTAGCGGTAGACCGGGCCGCCCATCGCCGTGCCGCCACCGGGGCAGTCGATCTGCGGGAACGTGTCGAAGCAGTCGTACGGGTACCAGATCGCCGGATCATCCGCCGGTGGCAGCTCGCTCATCCCGGTGTTGTTCGGCGAATCATTCACCAGATTCGCACAGTCGAACGGCTCGCCTGGAGTATCGGTGGCGAAATCGTAGTCGTGGTACGGGATTCCGTCGCCGATGCAGTAGGGCCAGCCGCTGTTGCCCGCTTCGGTGACCACGTCCAGTTCCTCGTACTGGCGCGGCCCCCGTTCCGGGTCGTCCTCGCTGGCGTCCGGTCCGACGATACCGATGTAGACCCAGCCGGTCTGCGGGTCAACGGAAAACCGGAACGGGTTGCGTAGTCCCATGTAGTAGATCTCCGGGCGGGCGTTCTCGGTGCCTTCCGGGAACAGGTTTCCCTCCGGGATGGTGTAGCTGCCGTCCTCTGCCACGTTGATCCGCAGCAGCTTGCCGCGCAGATCATTGGTGTTCGCCGAGGAGCGTTGCGCGTCGAACGGTTCCCTGCCTTCCTGTTCATCGATCGGGGTGTAGCCATCGGAAGCCCAGGAGTTCGTGTTGTCCCCTGTGGACAGATACAGGTTGCCATCCGCGTCGAAGTCGATATCGCCACCGACGTGGCAGCAGAGGTCCCGCTGGGTGGGCACTTCGATGATGTTCTGCTCGCTGTCCAGCCGCAGCTCGTTACCGTCCAGTTTGAACCGGGAGAGCCGGTTGAGCGGTTCCGAGCCAGCCGGCGAGTAGTAGGCGTACACCCACTGGTTCTCCGCGAAGTTCGGGTCAACCGCGATACCTTGCAGGCCGTCCTCTTCGCCGGTGTACACGTTGAGCTGGCCGGCCTCGGTCACGTTGTAGGTGGCTGGATCGAAGATCCGCACGATGCCGCGCCGGTCGGTCATCAGTACGCGGGCGTCCGGGAGTACCGCCAGCGCCATCGGCTCGCCGACGTCATCGGTGAGCTTCTTCTTCTCGAACTCGCTTGCTGGCGCCTGCGCCTCAGCGGTTCGCTGCCGCGCTCCGCCTGGCAGCACGCTGCCGCCGGTAACAGTGACCGAGTCCTGTTCGGGACCGGCCGGTGGGGGTTGGGCCGGCTGGACCGCTAACGCATGACCGCCGACGGAAAGGGTGACTGCAACAACGGACAGTAGTACAACAAGTGCTCGACGTAGCGAAGACATCATCGTCTCTCCGAGAGCTCGGGGCGGGCTCGGGGGTTCTAGTTGTCATCAATCAACGCGGGAAATGCCGTAATCCGCGTCACACGCTACAGGCTTTCGAGTATTCGCGGCAGAAGTTTGTCTTGTCTTGTCAGAAGTTAGTCCATCTGGAGCAGCGTGACCGCTCGGAAGCCACCAAAGCCGGCTCCACCAACCGCGTTGCTTAGGGATCTTGCGGTGACTGGGTGTGACCGCGCTCTTGAGGGTTAGCGCGGGGCCGGGTCGGTGGGCCAGGAAACCCCGCGGACGTCGCTTGCCCTCGGGATGCGCAGGAAGACGCTGAATGTGGCTGGGCGTTTACTGGACAGCTCGAGCCTGCCGCCATCCGCGTCAACCAGCGCGCGGGCCAACGCGAGACCAACCCCGGTTGAGCCGACCCCGGACACACCGCGCTCGAACACGTGCGCGGCGAGCTCGTCCGGCACCCCGTCGCCCGCGTCGGTCACCTCGATCACCGCGGTCGCCTCGTTCTCACCCTTGCGGGCGGACACCGTCACCACTCCTGCGCCATGCCGCAGCGCGTTATCCAGCAACACGCCCACGGCTTCGCTGAGCCGCCCAGGCGTCGCCGAGGCCATCAGCCCCTCGGCGACCCGCACCCGCAACGAACGGCCTCGCGCCCGGAACAGTTCGCGCCATTCGCCGCTGATCCGCTCGAGTTCCTCGTGCAGATCCACCGGCTTGGCGCCAATCGCCCGCGCCGCGCGGGCCGCGGCGAGTAGATCGTCGAGCACCGCGGCAAGCTGGTCCGCCTGGGACTGCGCCGCGCGCGCCTCCTCCGCCGTTTCCTGATCGGGATGCTCGGTCAGCGCCTCCAACCGCAGCTGCAGGGCCGTCAGCCTGCTCCGCAACTGGTGCGATACGTCGCCGACCAGCTGCCGCTCCCGCTGCACCAGCTGCGCGAGCGCGATCCCCGAGTCGTCCAGCGCCTCGGCGACCATATCCAGCTCCGGCACCCGGTAGCGCCGGTCGTCCGGCCGGAAATCACCCGCGCCGAGCTTGGCCGCCCGCGAAGCCACATGGGTCAACGGCGCCACCAGCCGCCGCGCGGTGACCGTGGCAACCACCGCGCCGATACCGATGGACAGCACGACAAGCAGACCGACGATGGCCAGCACCTGGGTCTGCTGCGCCCGCATCGAACCGTCCGGAATCTCCAGCCGTACGGTGCCGTCGCCCGCGGTCGGCACTTCCTCGACCACCCTGCCCTCGGTGATCGGCCTGCCGTAGTGCAGCGGCGGTTTGCCCGGCCGCAGCACGGTGAGCAGACCGTCGTCCGGCACCACGATGCGCGCCCGATCCAGATCGACCGGGCGGTTACTCGCGACGTCCTCATCGATGAACGTGGCGATCTGCTGTGCGCGGGTGGCGACGCTGTCCCGTTGGGTGCTCTCCACGATTCGCGCGGTGGTGTAGGCCAGCGGCACACCGAGCGCCGCGGCCGTCACGGCTACGGCGAGCAGGATCGCCAGCACGATTCGGCGTCGCACCCGTGTCCCTCCCGGTTCAGTTGGCCAGCCGCACGTCGGCCCGCGAAGCAGCCGTCAGTCCGCGTTGAAGCGGAACCCTACGCCGCGCACCGTGGCGATCCTGCGCTCCACCGCGCGATTGCCCGAACCGCCCAGCTTGCGGCGCAACCAGGACATATGCATATCGAGGGTCTTGGAGGTGCGGATCGTTTTGCTGTCCAGGTCGTTCCACACCTCGGCAAGGATCTCCTCCCTGCTCACCACCTGACCCGCGCGCTGGATCAGCACCCTGAGCAGCTCGAACTCCTTGTTGGCCAGTTGGATCTCCGCGCCGTCCACGGTCACCAGCCGCGCGCCCAGATCCATCCGCACCCCGGCCACCTCGAGGATCTCCGGAACGCGCCTGCGCAGCAGCGCGCGAATCCTGGCGAGGAGTTCCGCCAGCCGAAACGGCTTGGCCACGTAGTCGTCCGCACCGGCGTCCAGCCCGACCACGAAGTCGACCTCATCGGTACGCGCGGTCAGCATCAACACGGGGATCTCGCTACCCTCGGCGCGCAGCCGACGACACACCTCGAGCCCGTCCATCCCGGCCAAGCCGAGATCGAGCACGAGCAGATGCGCTCTGCCTTCGGTCGCGATCTCCAGTGCGTGATGCCCGTCCGCGACCACCCGGACCTCGTACCCTTCCCGGTACAACGCCCTGGACAGTGGCTCGGCGATCGCCGCGTCGTCCTCAGCCAGCAAGACCATACTCACACCACAACTCTACGATTACCGTCGTGTCGACCTATGCAGCCGATCTGGCTTGCGCGTCGCGGCTGGCCGATGCCGCCGACGCCATCACCCTCGCCCGGTTCCGTGCCCGCGACCTGAACGTCGCCGGTAAACCCGACCGCACCCCGGTCACCGACGCCGATATGGCGGTCGAGGACAAGGTGCGCGCGCTGCTCGCCGAGCATCGACCTGGAGACGCCATCGCGGGAGAGGAACGCGGCGGCGCGATCGGCAGCGGCCGGACCTGGGTGCTCGACCCGATCGACGGCACGAAGAACTTCCTGCGCGGCGTCCCGGTGTGGGCCACGCTGATCGCGCTGGTCGAGGACGGCGCAGCGGTCGCTGGGGTGATCAGCGCGCCGGCGCTTGGCCGGCGCTGGTCGGCCGCTACCGGCGAGGGCGCCTGGGTGCGGGACTTCGACGGCACCCGGCGGATCGAGGTATCCGGTATCGGCTCGCTCGCCGATGCCTCGCTGTCCACCACGAACCTGGCCACCTGGACGGAGTACCAATCGCGGGAGGGTTACCTACGTCTGGTGGACGCCTGCTGGGAAAACCGCGCGTACGGCGATTTCTGGCAGCACTGCCTGGTCGCCGAGGGCGCGGTGGATCTCGCGGCCGAGCCGGTGGTGAATTCCTGGGACGTCGCGCCGGTGCAGGTGCTGGTCACCGAAGCCGGTGGCCGGTTCTCCGATCTGGCGGGGGTGGCCACGATCGAAGGCGGGTCGGCGCTGTCCTCGAACGGTCGGCTGCACGACACCGCGCTGGAAACCCTGCGCGGTTAGCTATTCGGTTGGCAGCGTGCCCACGGCGCCGCGCGCGACCTGGGACCAGGCGAGCCGGCCGAACAGGTAGTGGCAGGCGACTTGTTCATTGGTGAACCGGGCCCAGTCATAGCGGTTGCCCTGTTCACGCCAGAACACTTCCCAGCCGAAGTTGCCTTCCTCATCCGGTTCCTCGTCGCGCAGCAGACACCAGGTGGCATCGGCCTCCGTACCAATCGAGACCACCTCGGGCGGTACGCCGATCGCGCCCAGCCAGTCGGTAATCACCGCCACGTTCACGGGTTCGCCTCCATCGTGTCGCCGTCCGGCATGTCGCGCCGCAGGGTCAGTTCCACCAGATAGCCCAGCGCGACCAGGTCAGCCGCCGAATAGCCAGCCCGGTACCGGGTGCCCCCGCCGGGCTGAGCGAACCAGCCGGCGGATTGCGCCTGCCACACGGGCAACGGTCGGCGCACCCGATAGCGGTGATAACCGGCGTCCAGCTGTTCGGGTGGCAGCGACCGCCCGGCGAAGGCCGTGCCGTCCGGGGCGAAAACGCGGCCCTCCGGGGTACCGAACCGGTCGAGCAATGCGTCTGGTTCGAGCACGATCGCCTCGCCCTCGGCGCAGCAGCCTTCCGGGTAGAGCTCGGCAGGCGGCCAGGCGTACTCCAGCGCGCTGCCCCGCTCGCGCGCGGTGGGCAGCAGGAAGCGTTTGTCCCAGGTGCGCTCGTCCAGCGCACCGAGTGGATCGTGGGTTTCGGCAAGCGCGGCGACGGTCGGGTGGTCCATCAGCAGGCCATGTTCCGGCGGTACCGGTGGGCCGCCGGCCTCGGCTCGGGCAAGCGCCTCGGCGGTGTCGATCAGGTCGGAGTCCGGATGGTCGTGCGGCGGGAACCGGAGACCGGCCGCGTAGTCCAGTTCGGCCGCCGGCGGGGCCAGCTGGCGCGCGGGTTTCGCGCTGGCGACTGGCAGGTGCCCGATGGGGAACATGTGCACGCGGAACAACGCGACCACGGCCTCGCGCTCCTGCCGGGGCGCGCCGAGCGCTGGTTGGGCCTGCTGACCACCGGCCTGCCGCGCTGGCGGCTGGCCCGGCTGTTGCTGGCCCGGGTGTTGCTGGCCCGGGTGTTGCTGGCCCGGTGGCTGGCCAGGCTGCTGAACGGGTCCCGGCGCTTCCGGGCCGAATCGGTGTACGAACCGGTCCGCCCCGCGTGCTCCGCCACCGGGAACCGGTGGCGGAGCGCCCACCGCGCCACCCGCGCCTGGCCCCGGTGGCGCACCGGGCGCGCCTCCGACTGCTCCATGCCCACCCGGTCCAGCTGGCCCGCCGAACTGGGCACCACCACCGAGCGGGCCTTGGCCCCCTGGCGCCTGCCCGATCGGACCGGCGCCTGCCTGGCCCAGTCCTGCTTGGCCAGCGCCGACCTGGGGCGCGCCCAGTCCCGATGCCGCTGCTGGTGGCGCGTCCATCAACCCGGCCGCGGCCGGGCGCACCGTGCCGGTCGGTGGTGTTGGTGCGTTCGGGCCGCCGAAACCGCCGGTCCCGCTCGGCGGTGTCGGATCAGCCGGCCCCGACTGCCAACCATCCGCGCCGTCCGGTGCCCAACCTCCAGTACCCCCTCCGGGCACGGCAGCTGGCGGCCCGCCGCCCGGTGAACCCACGATCGGTAGCCGCCCGGTGTCCCCGTCGTGGATCCCTCCGCCAGTTGGGCGGCCGGGCTGCCAATCCGGGCGGACATCCTCGCCCGGACCACCGCCAGCCTGGTCCGGCCACGGTCTACCTGGTTTTGGGCTACCTGGTTCTGGCATGCCTTCTTCTGGCGCCACGCCGAGGCCCGGCTGCTGACCAACCTCGGCGGGCTCATCCGACACGCCAGCGAGACCACCGACCACGCCATGCGCGGTATCCGTTACCCGCTCGGCGAGGCCAGCACCGGATCCGCCGGTGCCCGGATTGGTGCCATGTGAATCCACCCCGGCCGCCTCGGCGAGGCTGCTGCCGGTATCGCCCGCCTGCTGCACGACGGCCTGCGGAATCCCGGTTGCCGCGGAAAGCAATCCGGGTTCACCCCTGCCACCGGGGTTGGGGTCGACCAGCTCACCCGCGCCGCGCACCGTGCCCCCGGCAGGACCGACCGCATCGACGAGCGAACTGTGCAGATTGCCAAGATTCGCGGAGGTTCCGCTCACTGCCATCGGCAGCCCGGCAAGAGCGGTCGGATGACCAGCGGCGGCTGCCTGCTGCGCGGCATCGTCGTTCTTGGCCAATGAGACAAGCTGCCGGACGATCTCTGTTTTCGCCGAACCAACCTGCTCGGCGGCGGCGTCCAACCGGTCGGCCGCGTCCCGGCAACCGCGCACCGAACTCGCGAACTGTCCGGACTCCGGCTCGGCCATCCTGGACCAGTCCGTGCCGGCTGCCTCGCCGGCGCGCCCGTGCATCGCGCCGGTCGCGCCACTTGCCGCGGTATCCGCCTCGCCGGCGAGGGTGTTCAACTGCTCGGCGGCATCTCGCCATGCCGCCGCCGATTCGCGCATCGCCTCTTCGTCGGCCTGTGGCCAGGAGACGCCGGCCTTACCGGCCACATCGGCGAGTTCCGCCGGTAACTCGATGCCCATGGCCCGCCCTACGTCTCGCCGCCAGCTTCGAACCCGGCCGCTTCATCAGTGTCCACCGCGCGGTAGTCGCGGGCGCTGCTGGCGAACTTCGCGCCAAACTCACCGAGCTGGCCGGCGAGGCCACCGAGCTGGGCGCTGGTCGTCCCGGCGGGTTCACTGTGCGCCGAGGCGAAACTGCGCCCGACGTCGTCGGTACCCCAACAGTCACCGCTTGCCGCAAGGCGTTCGGCCAGCTCACCGGAAATCCGCTTGGCCCGTTCGGCGAAACCGTCGAACTCGCCGGCCCTGCTTTCCAGGCGCGCGACGTCGGCTTCGAATCCGTCCGGCATCCGGTCACCTCCTGTTCGCCGCGGCGTCCGCGTCATCCAGCCAGCTCCGCTCCGCGAAGCTGTCCTCGCCGTCTTCGGTCGAGTCCGCCGGTTTGCCCGAACCCTTCGATCGGTCGGGCGCGATCTCGGTGGCGTCGAGATCCGCGGTGCCGAGTAGCAGTGCCTCCGGGTCGGTGCCCGCCGGTAGTACCGGTGCCAGCGCGTCACTAGCCTCCCGCAGCGCCCGCGCACCAGCCTGCCCGGTGAGTTCCACGATCACCTTCGCCAGTTCGGTCGGCCGGTACCGCTGGTAGGCCTGCTCACTGATGGTCAGTTCGGTCAAGGTGCCACGAGCACCGACCGTCGCGCTGACCGAGCCGTCCGGGGTACGTGCCGTCTGCCGAATCGCGGCCATCTGCTGATGCACCGAGGCGAGCTGGGCACGGCTGCGTCGATAATCCGCAAGCAGCTCGTCGACCTGCGCGCGGTGCGTGTTTTCCTCGGCCACGCTGGATACCTCCGGTCGCTGCGCGCTGGCTTGGTGCCACACCGGGGACAGTCCTCGGCACCAGGTTCGACGCGGGCGGTGCGCGTCGAGTTCCATCATCCTCGCGGAAAGTTCCCTGAACGCGCCCGGTGACCGCGTTCTTTAGGAATCTTGCGGTTGAGGGCCGGGCAAAACGCCTAATCCGGTCAGGATTGAGTCGTGTACCGCCCTGGCGAGTGACGCGCCGACGAGTGAACGCGGCCCACCGTAGGGCTCGGCTGGGCCATCGACCGGACACAGCAGCACGGTGGCGTCGGTGCAGGTCCCCGTGCCGGATATCCCGGCGGCGGCAAGGGCCTGCGCCTTCGCCTCCGCCACCGTGGCAACGGCGTTGACCAGCGCGCCCTCGGTCAGCCGAACCGGTGACCAGCACACCGCGTTGATCGTGCCGGCCGCCGGTGGCCTCGACTCGGCGAGCGAGGCCGGATCTGTCTCCGCGGCCCACACCGGGTAGCCGACGCCGGTGGTCACCGAGGCAAGCACGCCGTCCCGGACGGTACTGACCACCTCGCGCACATCGACCGCGGTAAGCAGGCCGGTGCCGTGACCACGCAGCCCAAGTTGCTCAGCCAGTTCGCCGATATGCCGTTGCGGATCACCCCGGTCATAACCACGGCGCACGGTGGCGTTCAGCACCCAATCGCGTTGCCCGATACCGCCGCCGTAGACGGCCGACGAGATCGCGAGCCATGGCCGCGCGGCGCGCCACAACGCCAGCGGGTAACCCTCGATCCAGTGCAGCTCCTGCCGCGTCCGCGCCACGGACTAATCCCGAAGCGCGCGCACGACACGGGACGGGCTTGGCCTACCGAGTCGTTCGGCCAACCACACGCTGGCATCCGCGAGTAGGTCGAGGTCCACGCCGTGCCGCACCCCGAGCCCGTCCAGCAACCACACCAGGTCCTCGGTGGCCAGGTTGCCGGTCGCCGATTCGGCGTAGGGGCAACCGCCGAGCCCGCCCGCCGAGGAATCCACCGTGCGGACCCCGCAGCGCAGCGCCGCGAAGGTGTTGGCGAGCGCCTGACCGTAGGTGTCGTGGAAATGCACGGCGAGGGCGTCCATGCCGGTGCCGGCCGCGCGGAAGCCGTCGAGCAGCTGCTCGACGTGGCCGGCCGTGGCCACGCCGATCGTGTCGCCAATAGACAGCTGGGTACAGCCGAGTTCGAGCAACCGGTTGCCGACCGAGACGACCTGCGCGGGGTCCACCGGACCTTCCCATGGATCGCCGAAGGCCATCGAAATATAGGCTCGTACGGTCATTCCCGCCTCGCGGGCGCCAGCGACCACGGGCGCGAACATCTCGAACTGCGCGTCGAGGTCGCTGTTCAGATTGCGCTCCGCGAAGCTCCGCGTCGCCGAGCCGAAGATCGCGATATCCGCGACGCCAGCTCGAATCGCGCGCTCGAGGCCGCGCTCGTTCGGTACCAGCACCGGGTAGCGCACGCCAGCAGCGGGGCTCAAGCCGGCAAGCAGTTCCTCGGCGTCCGCCAGCTGCGGCACCCATTTCGGATGCACGAAACTGGTAGATTCCACAATAGACAGGCCAGCGCGGGCAAGCCGGTCGATGAATTCCAGCTTCACCGCGACATCCACAATGGATGACTCGTTCTGCAGTCCGTCGCGCGGACCGACCTCCCAGATAGTCACCGAGTCGGGCAGCTCGCTGCTGCCGGGGACGCGCATGGGCAGGCCGATCTCGCGTGCGCCCATCAGCGCTGCCTGCCGTCGTCCGGGCCGTACGGCTGCTCGGGTGCCTGCTCGTCGTAGGGATACTGCGCGGTCTGCTGGTAGCCCGTGGCGTGGTAGTCGTCGTACGGGTTGTCGTTGATCTCCCGGTACAGGATCGAGTGGACCTTCTCGACCCCGGGGATATCGTCGAATTCGAGTGGTTCCTCGGAGGCCGACTCGATGATCAGCGTCCCGCAGCCGACGATCCGATCGATCAGGCCGTGTTCGAACCGCACACTGTTGATCCTGGCCAGCGGGATGTCGATACCGGTCCGGCTGATCAGTCCTTCACGTGCCATCACCCGATCGGTGGTCACGATGAAATGCGTCGTGCGCCAGCGCACGAACGGGGCGAACACCGCCCAGATCAGCAGGATCAGCGCGACGACACCGATCGCGATCAGACTGATCATGTCCCACGGCTCGGCGAAGTCGCGGGCCAGCAGCGCCAGCCAACCGCCACCGCCGAGCGTGATCAGCAGGACGAGCACGGGCAGGAGCAGTGCCTTCCAGTGCGGATGCTTGTGGATCACGACGCGCTCGTTCGTACTGAGCAGGTCGTCTGGGTAAGCCACGGTTTTTCCCTCCCACGCCCAGCATCGCCGGCTGGCTTCACCGTACCGGCAGCTTCCAGTGGCCCGGTATGGCCTTACACCGGGCTTTACTCCATGATCGCGCGCAGGTGGACCACATCGCCAGCGGAGACGACCATCCGCTGGTCATCATCGGTGTTCAGGATCAGCGCGCCGGTCGGGTCGATGTCCACCGCGCGGCCACGGTGCCGCGTGTTCACTCCCTCGACGCGTACCTCGCGGCCGAGCGTGTCGCAGTTGTCCCGGAACTCGGCGCGCAGACCGGCGGTCTCCAGATCCCCCTGCGCAGCGCGCCAGCTGCCAGCCAGCTCCGCGAAGGCGGCGAGCAGCTGGGCGGCCAGTTCGGTCCGGGTTGTCCGGATGCCACATTCGGCGAGCGAGGTCGCGGCCAGCCCGCCCGGCCCTGTGGTGGTTTCCGCCAGCGGGCTGGTGTTCACCCCGATCCCGACCACGACGGCTGGGGGCGCGGCGGATACCGATTCGCACAGGATGCCGGCACACTTCGCTCGATCCGGCCCGGCGAGCAGGTCGTTCGGCCATTTCAGCGCCGCGTCCGCGCCGAGCGCGCGCACGGTGCGGAGCAGGGCGAGCCCGGCCACGATGGTGACGGTGCCAAGCCGGTCCGGGGGCACCCCGTCCGGTCGCAGCAATACGCTCAAGTAGAGCCCGCCTGGCGGCGATGACCAGCTGCGGGACCGGCGCCCCAGCCCGGCCGTCTGCTCCTCAGCGATCAGTACGGCGTAGTCCGGCGCCCCCGCTGCCGCCGCGGTAACCAGATCGGTATTCGTGGATCCAGTGCTCGCCACCACGTCAAGCTGGGTGAACTGGGGCCGCAGTCGGGCACGTAATGCCTGCTCGTCGAGCGGTTCGTGGAAATCCGGCACGCGTCCAGGATAGTTGCGACGGGCGGCGTGGCGAGTTCGCGTTCTGGTCGTATCGGCGCGCCTGATCTCCTAAGCTGGGCAAGGTGCGCATTCGTCTAACCTCCTCATCCGCCGGCGGCTGGCGGCACGGTGCCAGCGGTCGCGCGCTCGTCGCGCTCGCCCTTGTCGGTGTGCTCGGCGTCGGCGGCTGGTTGGTTTCTCGCGGTGAGCCCGAGGCAGCGCCCGCCGCGCAAGAGGCCGAGCAGGGGCGGGAGCAGGCTGGCGGAGTGCCCTCCATGCTGGCGGCCAGCGCGCCGCTTGACCCCGAACAGCCCTCACCGCTCAACTCGGAACTGGATTCCTGGGTGCGGGAGATGTCCGGCAAACTGCAGGTCCCGGAGCGCGCGCTGATCGGCTATGCGAATGCCGAGCTCACCTTGCGTGCGGAGCAACCCGAATGCCAACTGTCCTGGGTGACCCTGGCTGGCATCGGTAAGGCCGCGTCGGATCATGGCCAGGTCGCTGGTGGCGAGTTGCGCGCCGATGGCTTCGCGGACCGGCCGATCGACACCGTGCCAGTGGACGTGGCCGGCGGGGAAAGCGATTCGGTCGCCCCCGCGGTTGGCCCGATGCAGCTCTCCGACGAACTCTGGCAACGGTGGCAGGAGTCGGCGCAGCCCGGCAGGCAGGCGAACGCGCAGAACATCGACGACGCGGCGCTGACCGCTGGCCGGGCGTTGTGTGGTGATGGCACGGATACCTCGAACGGCGACCAGTGGTGGCAGGCCGTGGAGGACTACCGCGGCTCGGAGCTGTTTCTACAGCGCGTGCTGGCCAACGCGAACCTCTACGCGACACTCGCATCGGATGAGCACTCGCCGGATCCACGTGCGGTACGCGCGATCCAGTTCGCGATTGGACAGCTGGGCCTGCCGTATGTCTGGGGCGGCAACGGACCCGAGGGTGGACACAGTGGATTCGACTGCTCCGGGCTGACCACCGAGGCGTACAAACGCGCGGGCATCCAACTGCCGCGAACCGCACATTGGCAGTACGGCGACGTCACGCTCATCGCCGAGGGTGAGCAGCCGCAGCTCGGCGATCTCGTCTTCTACGGGAACCCGGCGACGAAGATCCACCATGTCGGGATGTATCTCGGCAACAACCTGATGATCAACGCGCCGACCTTCGGTCAGGCGGTACAGATCCACAATTACCGCTCACCCGGCGACGAATACGCGGGCGCGGGACGCCCGGCGAACTGACCATCATCGGTCGGCGACGCCCACTACGCACAGTCGCGTAACTGTCAGACCCCGCTGGCATGATGCGGCTCATGGCCATCGAGCGTCCGACGCCCCCATTGCATGCCGACGAGCGCACGACCCTGGAAGGCTGGCTCGACTTCTACCGGGCCACTCTGGCGCTCAAATGCGCGGGGCTGTCCGAACAACAGCTGCGCATCGCATCGGTGGCGCCGTCGCCACTGACGTTGCTCGGACTGGTTCAGCACATGGCCGAAGTCGAACGGAACTGGTTCCGCCGTGTCCTGGCTGGCGAGCACGCCCCACCGATCTACGATCCGAACGCCGATCCCAACGGCCAGGACGGCGGGTTCGACCTCTCCGGCGAGATCACCTTCGCCACCGCCCGCGAAACCTGGGAAGCCGAAATCGCCAACGCCCGCGCCACCTGCGCGCACCGCGCGCTAGATGAGACCAGTCCGTTCCTCGACGGGCAAGTCACTCTGCGCTGGATCTACACGCACATGATCGCCGAATACGCGCGCCACAACGGGCATGCCGACCTCATCCGCGAACGCATCGACGGCACCACCGGCGTCTAACCCGACCACCAGGCTCCGCTACCGACCACAATCAAAGGGAATCGCCGTGACTGACCGACTGGCCGAGGAACCCGACAACACGGCCGTGCGCGTCGCGCTCTGGCGCGCGCTGCACGTCGACGTCGATGCGCCCCCGCATGTGTTCGAGGACCAAGTCGGCCTGCGGCTCGTGGCACCGGACGAGGGCTGGCGGCAACGCCCGGATATGGACCCGGACGCCACCAGCAGGTTCCGCGCGGCCATCGTGGCCCGGGCACGCTTCATCGAGGACCTGGTCACCGAGCAGGCCACACGCGGTGTCGACCAGTACGTCATCCTCGGGGCAGGTCTGGACACCTTCACGCAGCGCAGGCCGGAGATCGGCGCTCGGCTTCGGGTGTTCGAGATCGAGCAGCCCGAAACCCAGGCGTGGAAGCGCCGCCGGTTGGTCGAGCTCGGCTACCCGATTCCCGACTGGCTGCGGCTGGTGCCGGTCGATTTCGAGGCGGGGCAGTCGTGGTGGGAACAGCTGGTCGCCGCGGGTTTCGAGCCGAACCGGCCCGCGGTTATCGCATCGACCGGCGTGACCATGTACCTCACGAAGGAGGCCACGGCGGCCATGCTGCGCCAGATCGCCGGACTCGCCACTGGCTCGACGCTCGCCATGACGTTTCTCCTGCCCGCGGAACTTCTGGACGACACGGACCGCGCCGGACTCGAGACGAGCGCGAAAGGCGCGCAGGCTTCGGGAACACCCTTCGTCAGTTTCTACACCCCGCAGGAGATGCTGGCGATGGCGCGCGAAACGGGCTTCCGTGAGGTCGGGCATGTGGCTGGAGCCGCACTGGGCGAACGCTACTTCGCTGGACGATCCGACGGTCTGCGCCCATCGAGCGGCGAAGACGTCCTGCTGGCCACCAGCTAGTAGGTTTGGCCAGTGATCAGTTCCGACGTCTTCGGTAACCAACCGATCCTGACTGGACCCAAGGTCAGGCTGGAACCCTTGGGCAGCCAGCATTTCGAGGGCATCTGGCGGATGCTCGCCGATCCGGAAGGCGCCCGCCTGACCGGTACGCACCAACAATTCACCGAGGACGGGGTCCGCCGATGGCTCGCGACCCGGCAGGACCACGACGACCGCGCTGACTGGGCAATCCTGCGCCGCGATGACAACACGGTTCTCGGCGAGGTGGTCCTCAATGAACTCGACGAGTACAACGCCTCGGTGAGTTTCCGGATCTCGCTCGTCGGCCCGGAGGTGTTCGGCCGCGGCTACGGCACCGAAGCGACCCAGCTGGTCCTGGACTACGCCTTCGACGTCGCTGGTCTGCACCGCGTCCACCTGGAGGTCTACGACTTCAACCCCCGCGCGCAACGCGTCTACGAGAACTGTGGATTCACCCGCGAGGGCGTGCAGCGAGAAGCCTTGCACTGGAATGGCCAGTGGCAGGACGCGATCACCATGGCCATCCTGTCCACCGATCCTCGGCCAGCTACCGCGAGCTGAGACGTCATTTCCCGGCGAGGTTCCGCCGGCAGCGGGCCAGGTCGCGCAGACCGTACAGCGCGAAGAACGGTTTGACCGGCCACGCCTCGCCGAGCCGGTAATCGGCGGCGCGTACCAGGCGCTCGGCAAGGTCCGGGCGCTGGTGACGCAGGTAGAGGCGGCCTTTCTGGGCATGCAGCGGATTCGACACGATCTTGATCTGATCCACCTGCTCGATCAACGGGATGACGTTCTCGATGTTCTGCCAGGTACTTCGCGACTGGTCCTCGTGCAGCACCGTTCCGGTGAAGCCGCATTCTGTTACCGCGTAACGCGCAAGCAGTGCCGCCTCGGGTACCGAAGCCGCACCGCTTCCACCGGAGCAAACCAGAACCGAGCTGGCCAGGTTGGCATCGATCGAACGCAGCGCTGCCCGTACCCGCCACCGGTTCAGCACATTGGCCCGCACAGTGCCGGTATCCCGATATCCGAGTACGACCACCGCCTCGGAACTGGCGGGCAGCCGGTCGCGCACCTGAGCACGACTGGCCCGCCAGTGCACGAACTCGCCCCATGCGGCCAACCCAAATGGCAGGAGAAACACCAGCGTCTTCCGCAACACAGCTCGCGATCATACCCCCGCGCAACCGCAATCTTTAGGGATCTTGCGGTCAACTGCCTATCCGACTGCGTAGCGCCCCCGGAGGAAATGCGTGACAACAGTCTCAGCTACCACCGCCAGGGTTGACCTCAACCTTGGTGGAGATTGCAGGCTGCCGGGGCAGCCAGACCTGGCTGAATACCCGGAAGCGAAGGGCGCCCCGCAACGTGACCGACCGTGATTTCGATATTGATCCGTTCCTGGCGCGACCACTGACCGCGCGGATCGCCACCAACGGACCAACCATCCGGCCGGCCTGGTTCCTGTGGGAAGACAACGCGTTCTGGACCATTACCGGCCCCTGGTCCGTGCTACCGAAGCGAGTGCGAACCGACCCCGTTATCGCCATGGTGGTGGACGAATGCGACCTCGCTACCGGAACCGTGCGGCAGGTCATCGCCCGTGGCCAAGCTGAGATCCTGCCGTTCGACGTGCCGCGCGGCTACCGCAAACTCGCACGTTACCTCGGCGAAAACGTTAGTCAGTGGGACCAGCGCTTCCGGCGGCTGACCGAGGACCCCACGGATATCGCCTGGCTACGGCTATCCCCGACGTCCATCACCGCCAAGGACCTCAGCTACGAGGTCCAACCACCCCGATAACCCTAAAGAACGCGGTTCGAAGCCAGCTCGGCGACGTAGGCGGCAAGACCGTTCAGGGTCTGCTTACCGCCCTCGATCGCGTGGTACTTCTCCACCGCGTTGTCGCGCATCTCCTTGCTGGGGAACACCGTGCGCATTTCGATCCGGGTAGCCGCGCCGTCGGCCTCGAAGGTCAGGATCGACTCGAAGGCGTTCGGGTCGTCGCGATACTCACCGTGTAGCAGCGCGATCCGGCTCGGTGGGGTGATCTCGGTCCAGGTGATCCACTCTGGATAGTCCGTCCCGTCCGGCCCGTGCATCTTGAAGTCCCACACGGCGCCTACGCGGAACTCGAAGGAACGCGTGGTTGTGCTGAACCCCTCCGGCCCCCACCATTGCGACAGATGCCGGACCTCGGTGAACGCCTCGAACACCAGCTCCGGCGGGGCGTCGATATCCCGGGAAATGACGATCTCGCGCTCGGTTGTCGTACTCATCAGCTACTCCTCCTGCCTCGCCTGTTTCAAGTCCTGCACGTACGCGTCCAGCCGGTCGAAGCTCTCGTTCCAGAACCGCGCGAACCCACCTGTCCACTCGTGGACCGGCCGCAGCCCGCTGGCCTCCAAGCCGTACAGGCGCTGCTTACCTGCCGTGCGATCCCGCACCAGCCCAACCTCCTTGAGCACCCGCAGGTGCTTGGACGCGCGCGGCTGAGTCATCCCCAACTCGTTGGCCAGCTCGGTCACCGGCCGCTCGCCCGCCCGCAGCAACACCAGGATGTCCCTGCGCTGCGGCTCGGCGATCGCGTTGAAGACGTCCGACGTTGTCGCTGCCCGTGCCATGCCCGCAATCATATTCCCATATGGGCATACGTCAAGTCAGTTGCGTCGAATCCGCTTGACTGGCTTGCCACAGCGCTATTTCGTGGACTCTGCCGCGCTCGATCTACTACTCGCCCATCTGGCGAGCCTTGATGTCATGCAACAAACCACGGCTGGCTACCGAACCACCGAGTTCGGCGCGAACCTCCGCGCCGATGCGGGCAATGGCTTCACCAACATGCTGCTCCGGTTGGATTCCGCCGCCGGCCGGGCCGAACTGGCCTTCGTCGAACTCGCGCACAGCATCACCACCGGCCAAGCGGCGTATCCACGCCGCTACGGCAAGGACTTCTGGGCCGACCTTGCCGAACAGCCGCGGCTGCGCGAGTCGTTCGACCAGCAGATGACCCTACGGTTCCAACACCAGGTCCCGCGGATCGTCGCCGCCTTCGACTGGTCCCGGTTCGCCAACATTGTCGACGTCAGCGGCGGCCAGGGCACCCTGCTCGCCGCCATCCTGACCGCCCACCCGGAGATGCACGGTCACCTCGTGGATCTCGCGCCCACCGCGGCCGATGCCAGCCGCACCTTCAGCGCGCATGGTTTGGACGACCGAACCGACGTCACGGCGGGCAGCTTCTTCGATCCGCTTCCGGCAGGGGCCGACGCCTATCTGTTGTTCGACATCCTGCACGACTGGGATGACGAACACGCGCACCGGATCCTGGCCCGTTGTGTCGCCGCAGCGCACCCGACCGGTCGGATCCTCGTCGTCGAAGCGGTCGGCAGGCAACGCTCGACCAGCGAGATGGACCTGGCCATGCTGGTGATCTGCGGCGGCCGGGAACGCGAGCTCGACGAGTTTCGCACGCTCGGCCTCGCACACGGACTGATCCTCGACACGGTGACCACGCTGACCGAGGAACGCCAACTGCTCGAGTTCCGGCTCGAAGCCAGCGGACTTTAACGACCGAAGCGGTCCACCCGCTGCCATGGCCACTCCGCCGCGAGCCAGCGCGCGACGGCGTCGGCGAGTGGCCCATCCAAACTGGACCTGTCGACCCGCACCCAGGACTGCACCTCGACATCCCATTGCTCGGAAGCCGACGGATACAGATACACACAACCGATCACGTCGCTCCCGGTTGGATCGAGGACCGTGAAGGTGAACCCGACGCGCCGCGCGAAATCGTCGGCGTGCCGATGCAGATCGGCGAGATTCGCCTCGAGTGTCATGCCATCCAGCGGCGGCCAGTTGCCATCGGGATACCCGGGAGTGGCGCGAATGTGCTCGATGCTCGACATCCAGGCGGCATGATCGGCCGAATTGTGTTGTGGTCCAAGCGGTTCGAGTCGGAACTGGTCGGTGACGAGCGAGGTCGGCGGATCGAAGTCAACGGGTACGAACTCAGCCGCGGTCATGACGGAACCGTACTGGCTGACCCTTCCCCACGCACTCGGTTTTCGCGCCTTGCGGCGAGCTCGGCCACAGCGTCATTGACCTCAAGAAAGGTCGAGGTTGGATATTGGTGTCCGACACCGAGGCCACTTGACAAGGGAGCCAACATGAGCACGGACACCGGTTTCTACTCGATCATCGAGCACGCTACCGACGGCCAGGAAACCCAGCAGGCGCTGGTAGCCGCCTTCGCCAAGATCCAGGAACAATGGGTCCGCGACTACCCGGGCTATGTATCGGCACGGTTCCACGTGAGCACCGACGGAACACGCGTCTACAACATCGTGCACTGGGCAAGCGAGGCGGACTACCGCAACTTCGTGGCGACGTCCGATACCGAGGGCAGGATGGCGGCTATCCAGGCGGCGATGGACGGTCTTGCCGGTAAGGCGCAAGCCCGGGTCAGCGCGACCCCGACCTACACCGTCGCCCGCGAGATCGGCCCTGGACCACGGGCCGCTGATTCCTGACCCGCGCTACTGGCCGTCGGTAACATTCTTCCAAGCCACGGCGCGGGCGAGCGAGGAACATAGGGCCATGCATGCTTCCTACGAGGAATCGGCCGCTACGGAGCTAACCCTGCGCCTGGCTGACGGCGAGATCCAGGTCTATCTGGACGGTCCCAGGTACGCGCCGGCGCTGCTGCTCATCCACGGCACGGCGGCGTCGGCCCGCACCTGGACACCGATGGTTCCGCTGCTGGCCGAATCACATCGGGTCATCCGGATCGACCTGCTTGGCTGCGGCCGGTCAGCAGAACCAGCTGACGCAAGCTATACCGTTCCGGATCAGGCCAACCGGGCGAGCGCGGCGCTTTCTCAGCTGGGGGTCGAGCGAGCCGTCGTGGTCGGCCATTCCAGCGGTGGAGTGGTGGCAGCGGCCGTCGCCGAGCATCGACCTGATCTGGTGAGCGCCCTGGCGCTGGTCAACACCGGCCCCAGGATGGCGGCCTATCTCGGCGAGAACGCGGCCATCGATCCGGCGCAATGGCCGAATCTCTCCGACGAACAACTTCGCCACATCGCCAGTTCCGCGTTCGCACCTGGGTATCGGATTCCGCAGCCGTTCCTCGATCAGGTTCGTGCGATGAACCTCCGGGTGTTCGCCGCTACCTCGCAGGCGGTCCGCGACTACCTGGACGAACAGGCACTGCCCGAACGGCTGCGGAACCTCGGCAAGCCACTGCTGGCCATCTTCGGCGCGGAAGATCGCCGCTGGAACGTCGCCTCCGCAGCCGAATATCGCGAGGTTGCCGGCGGCACCGTCGAACTGCTCCCTGACCTCGGACACTCGCCGAACCTCGAAGATCCGGCCAGAACCGCCCAAGTCCTCCTGGAATTCACCCGCAACCAGGCGACCACTAGACGATAATCGCGCTGTGCGTGCCCTCATCTGCGGCGGTAACCCCGCCACGTGGCGCCTCACCGAGGTGCCCGAGCCGGCCTTTGGCCCCGCCGATGTACTAGTCGACGTCGTTGCCGCCGGGTTGAACCGCGCGGATCTACTCATGCGAACCGGTGGTTACCTGCCCACCAGCGACGATTGGGACGTTCCCGTTAATCGCGTCGGCTTCGAGATGGCCGGTCGCGTTCGCGCGGCAGGGCCCGAGGTCGTGGCACTTCGGCCTGGCGACCGGGTGATGGCCCAGACCGGCGGGGCATGTGCCGACGTGGTCGCGGTCGATCACCGGCTCACGCTCCCCGTTCCCGAGCACCTGAGCTGGCCGCAAGCGGCCGGCCTGCCCAGCGCGTTGCTCACCGAGTTCGACGCGCTGCGCAACGTCGCCACACTGGCACCGAACGAGAACGTATTGATCACTGGCGCTTCGAGTGGAGTCGGGCTTGTCGGAATCCAGCTCGCGCGCGTCTTCGGCGCGTCGTCGATCGTCGGGACGACGCGGTCCACGGCGAAAGCCAGCCTACTGCGGTCATTGGGCGCGACCGCAGTCCTCGACACGCGGACCCGCACATGCGCACCCGCCGAGGCGATGGACGTAGTGCTCGATCACGTCGGCGGGCCGGGGCTTGCCGAACTGCTCAGGTATACCGCCTACCGGGCCCGAATCGTCCAGATTGGCCGGCTGGCCGGCGAGCAGGCCACTATCGATCTCGAACTGCTCGCGGCGAAGCGCCTCCAGTTGCTGGGTACCACGTTTCGTGGCCGGCAAGCTCAAGAACTACACGAACTCGTCGCCCGTATCCGCCAGGACCTCCCGATGCTGACGGCCGAACACGGCGTGCGTGCCGTCGTGGAATCCACATTCGACATCACCGAAGCAGAGCAGGCCGCTGCCCGACTTGCCGCCCCGGATCTCGCCGGCAAAGTCGTCCTGCGGCTCACGGGTCAATGAGCCAGCGCGTCACAGTCCCTGCTCGGCCTTGATCTTGCGCCAACCACCCGCCCGGTTGTTCGCGATGATCTCTTTGAGATACCGGGACAGCGCGGGCACGTTGATCGGATCGCCCTCGTAGTAAGAGATCATCCGGCCGGTCTTGTTCTGCTGCCCGCCCGTGATGATGCCCGCTGGGTCAGCGACGATGCCGCCGTCGTAGAGGAACACGTTCACGTGGTCCTTGGCGGCGAGTAGCGCACAGATGTTGCCGTTCAGCACGAAGTACGGCTGGACCGTCCGTTTGATCGTTTCGGCGACCTCGGAGTCGGCCGCGTGCACGATATCGCGCACCTGATCGCAGATCACTTGTTGCCAGCCTGGCAACCTGTCGATGTAGTCGTCGACGCGTGGATCCTTCTCGTAGCTCACCCAGCAAGTCTCCGCCTTGCCAGGCCGTTTGGCTATGGCCAGCCCGCAAGATCTCCAGAACACGGTCTGGTTGGCTCAACGAGCCAGCGCGAGTAGTTCCTCGATGGCGGCCTCCGGGCCGCCGTACGTCAGGTGGGCGATAACCAGCATCGGTGCGATCACCCGACTCCAGGCATACAGCCGGTCGCCGTCGAGTCCACATGCGGTTGCCACCAGCTGGCAGCGCGTCGCGACACCTTCCTCGCCAGCGCCGGCCACGACGTAGTCGACCGCGTCAAAACACGGATCGCCAAGACACGCCTTGGGATCGATCGCGATCAGTCCCCTGCCTGGACCGCCATCCAATGCGTTACCCAGGTGCAGATCGCCGTGCAACAGTACGGGTTCGGTCTGAGTGTCCAGCAGCGTCCTACAACGCCGGATCGCGCGCTGCCAGCTGTCCCGACCGATCCGCGCGGCGATGGCCGGTTCGGCCAGCCTTCGGCCGATCCGGTCGAAGGATTCGGTACACCGACCGCGCAGATCCCATGGCCAGTTCTCTGGCGCGGGCACGGCGTGCAGCGCGGCAAGCAGCTCCGCCCACAACCCCGGCAACGCTGCCATGGGCAGATCCTCGGCCGCGGTACCGGGCAGGATCTCGTCCAGCACCACCGCTCCCACGGCCGGATCGGCGGCACGTACGGCCGGCACGCGGCCGGACGGCGCGAATACCCGCAACATCTCAACCTGCCTGGCCAGCAGCGCTCGATCGGGGCTGAACTTGAGCACCGCCGGTGTCCCGTCCGGCCAGTGGCAGCGCTGTACGACGGCCGAAGCGCCACTGTCGAATAGCTCACCGAGCGCCAGGTCCCACCGGTCGGCCAGCCGCGCGGCGACCGAGGGGACCTCCGCGAGCCAATCCTCGACGCCAGGCCCGAACCGGCTCGACAACCGCGCGCCAACCTCGGCCATGCCCACGCCGGTAGCCTGCCGGACGGGCAGCCGCCGCGCAGCCGAATTTCCGCTCAGCCAGCGACGTAAGCGGCCAGATGCTGACCGGTCAGCGTGCCGCGGTCGGCCACCAACGTCGCGGGCGTTCCCTCGAAGATGACCTGCCCACCCTCATGACCCGCGCCCGGCCCGATGTCGATGATCCAGTCGGCATGTGCCATCACCGCCTGGTGGTGTTCGATGACGATCACCGATTTACCCGCGTCCACCAACCGATCGAGCAGCCCGAGCAACTGCTCGACATCCGCGAGGTGCAGCCCCGTTGTTGGCTCGTCCAGGATGTAAACGCCGCCCTTGTCGCCCATATGCGTGGCCAACTTGAGCCGCTGCCGCTCTCCGCCGGACAACGTGGTGAGCGGCTGGCCGAGCCGGAGATAACCGAGCCCAACCTGGTCCATCCGCTCCAGGATCTTGTGCGCCGCGGGTATCCGTGCCTCGCCTTCGCCGAAGAACTCCGCCGCTTCGGCCACGGACATCGCAAGTACCTCGCTGATGTTCTTGCCACCAAACGTGTATTCCAGCACCGAAGGCTGGAACCGTTTACCGTCGCACTCCTCGCAAGTAACCGAGGCGCCGGCCATCATCGCCAGATCGGTGTAGAGCACGCCGACACCGTTACAGCCAGGACACGCCCCATCCGAGTTCGCGCTGAACAGTCCTGGTTTCACCCCGCCGGCCTTCGCGAACGCCTTGCGGATCGGGTCGAGCAGTCCGGTGTAGGTTGCCGGGTTGCTGCGTCGCGAACCGCGAATCGGTGTCTGGTCCACCGCGATGACCTCATCGAGCCCGGCAACCGAACCGTGCATCAGTGAGCTCTTGCCCGAACCGGCAACGCCGGTTACCACGCACAGCACGCCAAGCGGAACGTCGACGTCGACATCCCGCAGGTTGTGCGTACTGGCACCGCGAATCTCCAGCGCGCCAGTACGCTCGCGCACCTCGTCCTTCACCGCCGTCCGGTCGTCGAGGTGGCGTCCGGTCATGGTTTCGCTGGCGCGCAATCCCTCGACGGTGCCCTCGAAGCACACAGTGCCGCCGTCGGTACCCGCACCGGGGCCGAGGTCGACGATATGGTCGGCGATCTCGATCACGTCCGGTTCGTGCTCGACCACCAGCACCGTGTTTCCCTTGTCCCGCAACCGCAACAGCAGATCGTTCATCCGCTGAACGTCATGCGGATGCAGACCGGTGGTCGGTTCATCGAAAACATAGGTGGTGTCGGTCAGCGAGGAGCCCAGATGCCGGATCATCTTGGTGCGCTGTGCCTCGCCACCGGAAAGCGTGCTCGACGGCCGGTCGAGCGAGAGGTAACCGAGTCCGATCTCGACGAAGAAGTCGAGTGTCTGGGCCAGCTTCTCGAGCAGTGGGGCGACCGTTCCGGTGGACTCCGGGCGTGCCCGCACCCATTCGGCGAGATCGCTGAGCTGCATCGCGTTCGCTTCGGCGATATTGATCCCGTCGATCTTGGACGATCTTGCCGTCTCACTGAGCCGGGTACCCGCACAGTCCGGGCAGGTGTCAAAGGTGATCGCGCGGTCCACAAAGGCGCGAATATGCGGTTGCAGCGCGTCGCGATCCTTGGAGAGCATCGACTTCTGGATGCGCGGGATCAGCCCCTCGTACCAGACGTTGACGCCTTGCACCTTGATCCTGGTCTGCTCCTTGTACAGCAGATCGTTCAGTTCGCGCTTGGTGTACTTGCGGATCGGCTTGTCCGGGTCGTGGAAACCGGACTGCCGGAAGATGGTGCCGTACCAGCTGTCCCCCGTGTAGTTGGGAATCAGCAGTGCACCGTCGTTGAGCGATTTGCTCTCGTCGTAAAGCGCGGACAGGTCGAAATCGGACACTCGTCCCATGCCTTCGCAGCGCGGGCACATACCACCGACGAGGCTGAACTCGCGACGTTCCCTGATGTTGCGGCCACCGCGTTCGAAGGTGACCGCGCCAGCGCCGCTGATCGAGGCCACATTGAACGAGAAAGCCTGCGGTGAACCAACATGTGGTTTGCCCAGCCGGCTGAACAGCACACGCAGCAGCACCCCCGTGTCGGTGATGGTGCCGACCGTGGACCGTGGGTCTCCGCCGATTCGCTCCTGGTCCACGATGATCGCGGTAGTCAGCCCGTCAAGCACGTCTACCTCGGGCCGGGGCAGCGTCGGCAGGAAACCCTGCACGAAGGCGCTGTAGGTTTCATTGATCATCCGCTGCGACTCGGCCGCGATGGTGGAGAACACCAGCGAGCTCTTTCCCGAACCGGATATCCCAGTGAAGACGGTCAGCCGCCGCTTGGGCAACTCGACGCTGACGTCCTTGAGGTTGTTCTCCCGCGCGCCGTGCACTCGAATCAGATCGTGGCTGTCGGCTGCATGCTGCTCTGCCGGCTGTGCCTTCTTGGATTCCGGCGCTTTCTTGGGCTCCGGTGCCTTCCTGGCGGTCTTGCTGGCGGCCTTACCCATCCCGTCTCCGTCCATTCACCGGTTCACTCGTAGGCGATCTGCCAGACGAACCCGTCCGGGTCCGCGAAAGACCCAGCGTAGCCGCCCTGCTCGGTCTCGACGGCAGGATTCACGACACGGCCACCCGCGCTCGCCGCGGCTGCCAGGATGGCCTCCACACTCTCCGGCGATTCGGCTCGCGCACCGAGAACCACCGAGGAGAACCCGGAGCCATCGGCGGCCACGCCCACGTCCTTGGCCAGCACCGGGCGGGTCATCAGCGCCAACCTGGCGGTTCCCGGAGTCGGCCGGAAGTCGATGTACTTGTTGCCGTAGTCCCTGTCCGCCGTCATGCCCAGAGCGGTGTAGAACTCCTTGGTCGCTTTTGGCTCAGCGACCCCGAGTAGCGCTGCCGTCTCGGTCGGCGCAGGCGGCTCGGCGGCCGGACCGGTGTCCTTTTTGGTGGGAGCGGACAGCTTCCAGATCGCGCCGTCCGGTGCCTGGTACACCGCCGAGAACGCACCGAAAAGGGACTTCTTCGCCGGCTTGAGTACCGTCGCGCCGGCGCGGACCGCGGCGTCGAGCACGAATCTCACTTCGCTTGGCTGACTGACAACATAGGACATGACATAACCGCGAAAGCCCGATGTCGCGGGCTTCGTGGCGGCGTCGGCGGCAAGTTCCTCGGCTCCGTGCACGGCGACCACGTCGGCGGGCACGAACGTGTCGGCATAGAACCGTTGCGCGTCCGCCACCTCGGGTACGCCAAGCCTGATGGTGTCGAGTGAGAGCATCATGGTCCTCGCTCATGCGATCGTCGGCCCGCTCAGCCCAGCTCCTGGATCCGGATCATGTTGCCCGCGGGATCGCGTACCGCGCAGTCCCGAACACCCCATGGCTGGTCGGTGGGTTCCTGGATGATCTCGGCGTCGGTTGCGGCCTGCAGACGCGCGAAGACACCGTCCAGGTCGCCGGTGGCCAGGTTGACCCCGGAGTAGGTGCCCTTGGCCATCATCTCGGTGATGGTCCGCTGCTCCTCGTCGGTGATCCCGCTACCAGGCACGGCTGGTGGCTCGAGCACGATCGACGTCTCCGGCTGCCCCACCGGTCCAACCGTGATCCAGCGCATCTCGCCCTGCCCGACGTCGCCGCGCACCTCGAAACCGAGGGTGTCGCGATAGAAGGCCAGTGAGGCGTCCGGGTCGGCATGTGGCAGGAAGCTCGCGTAGATTTTGATGTCCATATCGGCCACGTTAGGTGAGCTCGAGGGCCGGCGCTTCTCGATTCCTGATCGGTCTGGTCACCTTCTTCAGTACGCACGGTGGCAGTTGCGCGGCCTCCGCCGCCTGCCGCTGGTACACGCTGGGTGACACGCCAACCAGCTCGGTGAACCGGGTGCTGAAGGTGCCGAGCGAGGAGCAGCCAACCGTGAAGCACACCTCCGTGACACTGAGCCCGCCACGTCGCAGCAGGGCCATGGCACGCTCGATCCGCCGCGTCATCAGGTAGCTGTACGGCGACTCCCCGTAGGCCAGCTTGAACTGCCGGCTGAGGTGGCCAGCGGACATATGCACCCCGCGGGCCAGCGCGGTCACGTTGAGCGGCTTCGCGTACTCCCGATCAATCCGGTCCCGAACGCGGCGCAACAATGCGAGGTCACGCAGCTGCTGCGGCACCTCCGGCTTGCTTGTCACCTGTCCGATCGTGCCATATCAGCGGCCGGCTGGCGTACTGATTGACGCTGACCACGTGTGACCGCGTTCTTTAAGGTTAGCGCGGCGACTGGCGGAGTTTCCCGGGCTCGTGCCGCGTCCGGGATCACCACTGCTCGTTGCGCAGGGCGTCGTCGAACTCCCGGTCGGCGCGGCGACGCGCACGCCACCAGAGGAACCAGCCGGCGCCCCCGCCGAGGAGGAGAACACCGGCTCCACCCGCGGCCCACCACACCCATGGTGGCGTGATGCTCCCGGACACCGTGATCGTGTCGAACTCGGCTTCGGGGTCCTCGAGCTGTTGGGACAGCGTTAGCGTGTCGTCCGAGCCGTACAGACCGTTGTACGCCCGGAAGTCATCGATATCGACGTCGTAGCGCTCACCCGCCTGATCGATGAGAACCTCGCTGCCATCTGGCTTGCGCACGACATACAGCGCGGTTCTCTCCAGCTCACCGCCAGCACGCTGCAGCAGTATCGGCCACTCCCGCACTCTGTCGAGATCGCCGCCGGCCTCGCTCCGTAGCTCGGCCTGCAGCTGCTCATCGGTCAGTAGCGTGGCTGGCGCGCCACATGCGGTCAGCACCAAGCCGACGGCTGCGGCGAGGAGCACCACGCGGGCTATCGACGATCGAATACCGCGCGCGATAGCCGGGATCGTGCCGGACAAGGCGGTCCTCCTAATTGTCTGTCCCGGGTGACTTCGCAACAGATCGGAGCCAGTACACCGCTAATGTCCCCGTCCGGCAAGCCAAACCCGCGAACTGACGTCAGGCTGGCCGGGCAAGCATCGCCCTGCCCACAGCGAAGAAGAACGGCGCGGGAAACGGTGGGCTGTCGGGCTGGTATGTGCCGGTGAAGAACACGTACATCGTGTCCCGGTCCGCCTCCGTGTCGCCGTACTGAATGCTTGGTCCGAATACCCCGTTGGCATACCATTCGACGTCGCCGGACACCTCGAGGATCTTGACTGGCTCGGCACTCCAGTACGACCGGTCACCGGCCGCTTCTTTTGCCTCGTACCACCACAATCCCTGTTCCGGAAACGGCTCGGTGCCGAAATGGTTACCACCCGCGGATGCGACAAGTTCGTAGCCGTATGCACCCTGGACTATCGAAGTGTCGAAATAGGATTCGCGACCAGCGAAGAAGTCAACCGGCGCACTCCAGCCGGTCTCGCCATCGCGGCTCTCGGTGTACTTGATGCGAAACCGTGGCTGCTCCCCAGGGCCCGGGGTGGGTGCCGCGTTGTACCACATCCGCCATTTTCCCTCCGCGTAATGCACGGTCGGCTCGACGGCGAATGGATGCTGCTCCGTCCCGCCGAACACTGGCTCCGCCCTGCGATGCCACGCGCCGTCGGAGCGCTCCAGCATGCCGATCGCATACCGCGTCCCTGTGTTCCCGATGACCTCGGCACTACCCCTGCCCGAGTAGTAGATCCGCTCCACGGCATTACCGGAGGCGTCGAAACCGGTGACGTAGCGTGGGGTGTGCAGCCCGGCCCCATCCCAGCAGTCCTCGCCGGGTTGCGGGATCAGGCTCATGGCACGCCGGGGATCGGACGCATCCGTATGGAACGCCCAGGCCGTGCTGCTCAACGGTGCACCAGGCGGCAGGCAGGCACTGAACACGTTGTTCTTGAAGGTGTCCTGGAAGCCGCCGAGGAACATCCACCACTGGTCCCCGATCTTGTGCACGTTCGGATCACCCACCCCAAGTAGGTTGCTGACCTGCCCAAACCCTTCGGCCATGGACCAGATACGGGTAACCGTCATATATATCCGCCCTTACGCTCTACTCGTCAGCTAAAATTATCTTCCACCTAGAAGCATCTTCCTATTGGAAGGAAAAATTCAAGCGATGTCAAGCGAGCCAGTCGACGTGAACCGGTGGCAGCTCAGCACCGCCGAGCACCACACGTTCCGTGAGTTCTTCACGGCCGTGACACTGAATGCGCAGGTCACCGCGGATACGGCGGGGCTGCGACCGACCGATCTCTATGTGCTCAACGTGCTCGAACTCAGTGGCCAGGTCACCGCGGGCGAGATCGCCACCCGCACCGGACTGACTACCGGCGCGGTCACCAAACTGGTCGATCGCCTGGTGCGCGCCGGACTGGTGGAGCGGATCCCGGATTCGACCGATCGCCGAAAGGTTCTGCTGCACATCGTCGACCAGGCCGCCGAAGACACCCTTGGCGGCGCTTCGGCCAGCCTGTTCACCCCGGTCGGGAAACGGATGGACGATCTGCTCAGCAGTCTTCCCACCGAACACCGTGCCGCCGTTTTCGACTTCTTCCGCCAGGCGACGGGCGCGTTGCAGGCAGCTACGCGGGAGCTGCAACAGCAGCAGGAATCCTGACGATCAGTCGAACGGGTTCGAATCGCCGACACAGCCCTGTCTGGCATTCCGGTTAGCGTTCTTGGCGGAACCCGTGAACACGAGCGAACCTACGGAGCGCACCAGGATGAACTGGCGAGACGAACTGCTGAGCCAACTCGACTTCTACTGGGAACACAGCTTGTGGCCAAGGCTGGCCGGGCTCACCGATGCGGAGTACTTCTGGGAGCCGGTAGCCGACTGCTGGAGTATCCGTGCGCAGCCGGACGGCACGTATCTGATCGACTGGAAGTTCCCGGTCCCCGAGCCGCCACCGGTTACCACGATCGCCTGGCGGCTGGCGCATATCGCCGTGCAGGTGTTCGGGATCAGGGCCAGCGCGCATTTCGGGGACGGCTCGCTGACCCTTCAGACGGCGAACTGGCCGGCAAGCGCGGCGGAAGCCGTCGACATGCTGGAAACCAACTACAGCTGGTGGCGGGACGGAGTGCGCACCCTGGACGACGCCGGTTTGGGGAAGCCGGTCGGCCAAGCCGAGGGACCGTGGTCAGAGTATCCATATGCGACACTCGTGCTGCATCTCAATCGGGAAGTCATGCATCATGGCGCCGAGATCGCCCTGCTGCGCGATCTTTACCGAGCGGAATACGGCACGACTTAGGCGAACTCACCGGACGCCGAGTTCCGGGTAACCGGCGTTGTCCAGTACGCGCTGATAACCGAGCCGCGCGAGGTCGATGGTCCGGTACTCGCCGTGCACGATGAGCTCGGCCAGCGCCCGGCCCACTCCAGGTGCATGCATCAGACCATGCCCGGAAAAGCCCGTTGCCAGGTAGAAGTTGTCCACTCGACCGGGCTGGTTGCCGATGATCATATTCCCGTCCAGCCGGTTCTGGTCGTAGTGACCGGCCCAGGTGGACTTCAGCCGCAGTCTGTCCAATGTAGGTATTCGGTGCGCGAGTGCCGGCCAGACGACGTTCTCGAAGTACTCCGGTTCATGTGGCAGAGCGGAACTGGCGGCTCGCTCGAAGTTCACCAGGCCAGCGGAGAGCCCTGCTCCCTCCGGGCGCACCGCGAGCCCCGCAGGGTCCTTGATGAACGGCATCGTGCGAAAGTCACCCGGTACCTCGACGTAGTGCTCGAACCGGGGCATCGGCTCCACCGGAACCGGCATCCCGGCCTGGGCGGCAAACTTCGGGGCGGCGACTCCCGCCGCGTTCACCACCGCATCGGCTGGCAACCACGCGCCGGAACCGAGCTCGACCCCGGTCGCGACCGCGCCCTTCATGGTGACCTCGACCGCTCGCTCGGTGCGGTAGTCGGCGCCCAGCCCGCGCGCGGCGTTGCGCATACCGTGTAGAAAGGCGTTCGGGTCCAGCCAGCCGTCCCGCTCGGACAGGATCGCCGGGCCAAGGTCGTCGGTGTACAGGTATGGGTAACGCGCGGCCAGCTCGTCCGGCGCCAACCAGGCCGCCGCTACGCCGAGTTCCCGCTGGGTAGCAAAGTTCCGCTCGAGCGCTGGTGTTGTCGCGGGCTCGCCGATGAACAGGTAGCCGTTCGGCCGCCAGCCAAGGTCCGGCGGTGCGGGCGCGCGCTCGCTGGCGCGCGCGAACCGCGCCCACTGCTCGATCACGGTCAGCGTGTACCGCGAGAGCAGGATGTTCTCCGGTCGGGTGAACAGTTGTCGCACGCCACCGGTCGCCCTGGTGCTCGCCGCGTTGGTGTAACTGGGATCCGGTTCAAGGACCACCACGTCAATGCCGGGCTGCGCGCGCAGCAGCTGCAATGCCGTTGCGCTACCGATGCTTCCGCCGCCGATAATCACCACATCCGCCATACCTTGGAGATATCACGCCGGCGCATTGATGCCCAGTCTGGAGTTTGCACGCAACCGAACCGGTGACCGCAATCTTTAGGGATCTTGCGGTCACCGGTCCCGAAACGGTTAGTCGCGGTCGAGGTAGCCGCGCAGGTGCCGGGCGGTCAGCGAGGTTCCCGACTCGACGAGTTCCGCCGGTGTACCGGTGAACACCACCTGCCCGCCGTCGTGGCCGGCGCCAGGCCCCATATCGATGATCCAGTCGGCATGCGCCATCACCGCCTGGTGATGTTCGATCACGATCACCGTGTTGCCGTCGTCGACGAGTTGGTCCAACAGGCCGAGCAACTGGTCCACATCGGCCAGATGCAACCCGCTCGTCGGCTCGTCCAGTACGTAGGTCGACCCGGTTTTGGCCATATGAATCGCAAGTTTCAACCGCTGCCGTTCCCCACCGGACAGGGTGGTCAATGGCTGGCCAAGTGCCAGATAACCGAGCCCGACCGCGCGCAACCGGCCCAGAATCGCCTTCGCCTGCCCAGTGGTGAACACCTCGGCGGCCTCGGCCACCGACATTTCCAGTACTTCACTGATGTTCCTGCCACGCAGCCGGTAGGCAAGCACCTCCCTGGTGAACCGCTTGCCATCGCATTCCTCGCATACCGAGGCGACCTCGGCCATCATGGCCAGGTCCGTGTAGATCAGGCCGATTCCCTTACACCCCTGGCAGGCACCGGTCGAGTTCGCGCTGAACAGTCCCGGCTTCACCCCGTTGGCCTTGGCGAACTCGGATCTGATCGGACCAAGCAAACCGGTATAGGTAGCCGGATTGCTCCGTCGGGAGCCACGGATCGCGGACTGGTCGGCGACGATCACCCCGGCGCTTGCCGGCAACGAACCGTGGATCAGTGAACTCTTGCCCGAACCGGCCACACCGGTTACCACGGTCAGCACGCCTTTCGGAATATCGACGTGGACGTCCCGCAAGTTGTGCAGCGCAGCACCGCTGATGGACAACTGCCCGGTTGGCGCGCGGAACTGGTCACGCAGCCGCACGCGGTGATCGAGATACCGGCCAGTGAGTGTTCCGGAGGTACGCAGTCCTGGCACGCTGCCCTCGTAGCAGAGTTCACCACCGGCCGCGCCCGCACCCGGCCCGAGGTCGACGACGTGATCGGCGATCTCGATCGTCTCCGGCTTGTGCTCCACGACAAGCACCGTGTTGCCCTTGTCCCGCAACTGCCGCAGCAGATCGTTCATCCGCTGGATATCGTGTGGATGCAGGCCAACCGTCGGTTCGTCGAACACATAGGTCACATCCGAGAGGCTGGAACCCAGGTGTCGCACCATCCGCACCCGCTGCGCCTCACCACCGGACAGCGTGCCGGATTCCCGATCAAGGCTGAGGTAGCCGAGTCCGATCTGGACAAGTGAGTCCAGTGTTTCCCTCAGCGTGTCGAGTACCGGCCCTACCGAGGAGCGGTCGAACTTCGCCACCACCTCGGCGAGATCACTGATCTGCATGGCCGAACACTCCGTGATGGAGTACCCCTCCACCAGCGCGGACCTTGCGGCCTCGTTCAGCCGCGTTCCGTCGCAACCGGGGCAACGGCCGAGCGCGATCGCCCGTTCGGCAAAGGCTCGCGCGCCTGCCTGTAGCGAATCCCGGTCCTTGCCGAGATACTGCCTGCGGACCTTGGGAACCAACCCCTCATAGGTCAGGTTGTTCGACCCAACATTGACCTTGACCGCAGGCTTGTGCAGAAAGTCCGCCCACTCCTGTTCGGTGTAGTCGCGCAGCTTGCGGTCCGGGTCGACGAATCCGGAAGCGACGAAGATCTGCCAGTAGAAAGTGTCCACTCCGTATCCTGGAGCCCTGATCGCGCCCTCGTTCAGGGAGAGGTCGAGGTCAACAAGCTCGGCCACGTCGATATCGGAGACCTTGCCCAGCCCTTCGCATGCTGGGCACATCCCTTCCGCGGTGTTGAAGCTGAACGCGAACGGCGGGCCGACATACGGCGCGGCGGCCCTGCTGAACAGGATGCGCAACATGGTGTGCGCGTCGGTCGCCGTGCCCACTGTGGACCGTGGGTTCACGCCCATCCGTTCCTGGTCAACGATGATCGCCGCGCTGAGGTTGTAGAGCGCGTCCACATCGGGCCGGGACTGGCTTGGCAGGAAGCCCTGCACGAACGCGGTATATGTTTCATTGATCAGCCGGCGGGATTCCGCGGCGATCGTGTCGAATACGAGCGAGGATTTGCCGGAACCCGAAACACCGGTGAATACGGTGAGCCGACGTTTCGGGATGTCGAGCGAGACGCCGGTGAGGTTGTTCTCCCTGGCGCCCCGAACCTGAATATAGCCGTGGCTGTCCGCGGCAGTGTGCTGCACGAAACTTGCTCCTCGTTGACTGTCCATGGCCCTCGGTAACCGTTGTGGGTTCCGGGCCGGCCGGTCGTACCGTCGGGAACTCGGCAATCGGGCAGCAGGCACCGATCTCCAATCAAGTCCCATAGCTTCAAGTATCTCATTGAACTGCGTGTCTAGACTTTTTCCGAAATACCCGCTATCGACCAGGGGTGCGCCCAGAAAACCTTAAAGGCCCACGTAAACCCGTCGAGATGGGAGCCACGCATGACGAGTCGGCGACTGCGCCCGATCGACCTAGCCAGGGCAGCCGGCGTCTCCACGCAACAGGTCCGCAACTTCGCGGATGCGGGCATCCTTCCGCCAACCCCGCGAACTGACTCCGGTTATCGCCAGTTCGACATCCAGCACCAACAGGCGCTGGTCACCTACCAGGCGCTCGTCGACGGTTTTGGCCTTGCGGCGGGGCAAGCGATCATGCACGCGGTCAACGCCGGCAAGCTGGCCGAAGCGCTGCGCTTGATCGACGCGGGCCATGCCGAGCTACACCAGCAACGTCAAGCGCTGCAGGCAACTGACGAAGCGCTCGAAGCCGTGGCCGAACGCCCGGTGGACACCACCAACGTGCCCGGAACCGGCATGCGAATCGGTGCGGTGGCTCGCTTACTTGGCGTTCGCACGTCGGCACTCCGGGTATGGGAATCGGCCGGGCTACTCGACCCGACCAGGCAGCCCGGCACCAGCTACCGCGCCTTCGGCCCGTCCGATATCCGGGACGCGCAGATGATCCAGTTGCTGCGACAGGGGCATTACCCACTCACGATGATCAAACCGGTACTCGACGGGCTGCGCGAGACGGGTAGCAGCGAAGCACTTCGCGCGGCGATCAGGCAACGTCGCGCGGGGTTGACCGAGCGGGCCAGAGCCATGCTCGCCGGGGCCAGCCGGCTACACCACTATGTCCTTGAATGGTCCACATCGGAGTGAACCGCTTGTTCCGCGGCATCCATCGCCCGGTCGGTCACCACGAGTAGGCCAACCACGACGATCAACGAGAGCGCCGCGGAGAACAGAAACACTCCGCGCAGGCCAAGCAGTTCGGCAACGACACCGCCGGTCGCGGCGCCGAGCGGCATGGTTCCCCAGGCCAGCAACCGGAAACAGCTGTTCAGCCTACCGAGCATGCCGTCGGGAGTGATCCGCTGCCGCAACGACACGACGACGACGTTCCAGACAATGACGCAGACCCCGCCGAGGAAGAATCCGGCGCCGATCAGATAGGGATTCACCGTCATCGCCGGCAATGCCGCCATCGGCACGCCAAGCAGCACGCTGAACAACAGCGTCCGCGCCCTGCCCAGCCGGCGTTCCAGCCACTCCGCGCAGCCGGAACCGGCCAGACCGCCAGCGGCCGTCGCCGTCAGCAACGCGCCAAAGGCGCTTTCGGACAGTCCCATCGCGGAGGACGCGCCCACCGCGTAGAGCACGAAGACGGCCATCATCGCCTGCCGCGCGAAATTCATCACCCCGACCATGACCGCTAGGGTGCGCAGCACGCGGTTGCCCATCAGAAACCGTAGGCCGGCCCGGATATCGGCCCGCAGCGTGGTTGGCGCCGTACGCGCCACCCGATAGTCACCACGAACCAGCACGAGTGGCAGCAGGGCAAGAAACCACAACCCTGCTGGGGCGCCGAACGCAAGCACCGCGCCACCCGCGACGAGCGCGCCGGCAAGCGGCGGCCCGATGAACTCGTTCGCCGTCAGTTCCGCACCGTAGAGCCGACCGTTGGCCCTGGTCAGCTGATCGCGCTGGACGATCTGCGGCACGATCGACTGCGCGGCGGTGTCATAGATCGTCTCGCAGCTCCCGACGCATACCGCGACCACAAACAGCGCCCAGATCGAACCGACCCCGAACACCATGGCGAGCATCAGCAGGCCGAGCATCGTGGCACGGATGACCTCGGCAACCAGCATTGCCTTGCGCCGGTCCAGTCGATCAACCAGTGCCCCAGCCGGTAGCGCGAACAGCAGCCAAGGCAGGGTCACCGCGAGCGTCACCCCAGCGATCAGCACCGGCGAGCGGGTGAACTGGATCGCCACCAGCGGCAGTGCGATCTTGAAGATCCCGTCGGCGAGGTTGGCCAGGCCGGACGAGGTCCACAGCCGCCAGTAGTTGGCACCCAACCGTTGCGCCCGGACTTCAGTCACCGGGCGAGCCTGACATAGTGATTTAGAAAACTCAATCGATATGAAGAAACTAGATTATCGGTATGATCGACAGCTATGAGCAGCCCTCGGCCGCCACAGCGAGCGGCTACGGTCCAGGAGACCAAGGCGTTGGCACATCCGCTGCGACTGCGCATCCTGCGGTTGTGCGGCGAGTACGAGCTCACCAACAAGCAGCTCGCCGAGCGGCTCGAACAGGACCCAGGCACGATGCACTACCACGTGCGCCAGCTCGTCCAGGCCGAACTACTCGAGCCGGCGCCGGTGCGTAGCGGGAACAGTGGGGCGCTTGAGAAGCCGTACCGCTCGACCGAGCGCACCTGGCAGCTGAACAACCCACTCGCCGGCGCGGACGAGCAGGGGCAGCTGGCGCCGGTCGAGGCTTTCCAGGACGAGCTACGCGCCGCCGGTCCCGGCGCGCTCCGCGAGTTCGAGCGGTTCGCGCTGCACCTTTCCGCGGAGCAGGCCGCCGAGTTGGATCTGCGGATTCACGCGATCATCAACGAGTACCTGGAAACCGACCACGAGCGCCTGGACCAGCCCCTGCACGGCGGCTTGTTCGCCTTGCACCTGCTCGCCCAGGAACCGCGCTAACCTTAACGAACGCGGTTACGGAGAGTCTGCATCCGTGGCGCCGAGCCAATGGGTGGGGCGAGCAAGCTGGGCCGGCAACCGGGTATTCGCATCGCCGCGCGCGGCGTCGAGTTGCGCCCTGGTCAGGAACAGACTGTCGCGCAGATCGGCGCCAGCCAGGCGCGCATCGCGCAGATCCGCGCCAAGCACATCGGCCGACCGTAGATCGGCACCGCGCAGATCGGCCGCGATCAGGCAAGCTCCGCGCAGGCTCACCCCACGCAGATCGGCCGCACGCAGGTTCGCGCCGAGCAGATCAGCCCCGCGCCGATCCTTCTTCCTGCCCCGTACTCCCGCCCTGGCGAGTTCACTTGCCCGCAGCAGCAACGGACTGACCTCCGCCCGCAGCGCCGGCACGTCGAGTTCGCGCAATTCGGCCGGATTCCCGCTGGCCAGTCGGTCGATCCGCGCCGCCAACTCGTCGAGCGCCCCGCGCAGCTCGTTGGCCGCCGGGATCGCTCGCACGTCCGCCAGGTACCAGAGCAGTTCGTGCAGCTGCCGGACCACCGGGAATACCTCGAACATGGCCCGACCGCCATCCGACTGGCTCCGCCAGTCCACACCGGCGAAGGTTTCCCGCGAAACCCGCTGCCCAGCGCCGAAACAGTCGAAAGCCACGCACCCGGGAAAGCCCTCGGGGCGCAGCCGGTCGTGGATACCGCACCGAAAATCCGCCAGGAGGTTCGGGCACGGCTGACCGGCAGCCTTGTCGATCGCGAAATCGGCGGACGCGGTGAACGGCAGCGCGACGCAGCACAGCGCGAAACACCGTGCACAGTCCGCGACCAGCTCGGCCCGCGCGCGCTCAACCACCCGGCCAGCCTAAGCCGAAGTTGCCATATAACCCCTTGACGGGTTATAAATGGGGTCATATCGAATCCAGGGGGCCGTCAATGCCAAAGATCAACGTCTACCTGCCCGATGAGCTCGCCGATACGGTCAAGGAAATCGGGCTGCCGGTTTCCGCGATCTGCCAGCGGGCACTGGCGACATCGGCACGCAGGGTTACCGCGATCCGCGCGGCCACGCTTGGCGATCTGGCCAGCGACAACCCAACCGCGCAGCTTTCCCAGTTCACCGAACGCGCGAAGAACGCCCTTGAACTGGCCATCGAACGCGCCCGCGCGGACCGCACCACCGAGGTACACAGCGCGCAGCTGCTACTGGCGATCCTCACCGAGGGCCAGAACCTCGCACTGCACGTGCTGCGGGCCGAGGAGATCAATCCCGATCAACTCGCGACCATCCTCAGTGAACGCGGCTCGACCGGCACAGCGGAACCGGCGGGCACGCGATTCAGCGCTACCACGGCCAATGCGCTCGAACTGGCCGTCACCGAGGCCCTTTCCCTCGGGCACAATTACGTCGGCTGCGAGCATCTGCTGCTCGGCCTACTCAGCGAGCCGGATGGGCTCGCGGGCAAGGCGCTTCGGGAGCTCGGCACGGAAGTCAGAGGTACCCGCAGGGCGATTGTCGCCGCGCTGAGTGGTCACGAACATCTGCGCGCCAATCTGGGCAAGGGGTCCCCCGGCGAACTACTCGCCGCAACACTGCGGGAACAGCTACGGCCGCTGCTCGCGCGACTGGACCGGCTTGAAGAACACGTCGGCATCGACGCTGCCGGAGCCGGATCATCCGGGGCTGGCTCGTGACCTCGCGTATCCTGCTGCTCGCCACCGGCGACACCATCGCCTACCGGCACCACACCGGACAGTCCACAGTGGCATCAGCGAGCGAGCTACTTGCCGGGGCCACGTGGCAACGGCGCAACATCCGTGTGGTGCCCGAGGATTACCCCGCCGAGCCGAGCTGGGACGCCGATCCGGCAAGCACGCTGCGGCTCGCCAGCCGAGTACACGGCGCGCTCACCAACGAAGGCTTCGCCGGCGTCCTCGTCACGCATGGCATCGATACGTTGGCAACGGCAGCCTTTCTTTCCGAACTCCTCGCCGGCCCGATGACCACGCAAGCCAGGATCGTATTCACCGGAGCGGCTCGCTGCCTCGATCATGCGGCCGGCGACGCGCGCGCCAATCTCGATGATGCGCTCACCGCCGTCAGCGACCAGGGCTTGACCGGCTATGGCGCGGTCATCTGCACCGCGGGCCAACTACAGGCCGCGCGCTGGGCGTATCTCGCGGAGGCAACGGGATCAGCCCGGTTCGGCTGCGCCACGGGGGCACCGGTCGGCCGGATCGCCGACGGGCGGCTGACGCTGACCTCTCCCGCCCCAGCCCCGTTTCCCGCGACCGGCGGCGATCCCACGGCCGATGTCGCTGTGCTCAAGGCCTATCCGGGAATGCCCCCTGCGCAGCTGAGCACGCTTGCCGATACGGGAACGCGCGGGATCGTGCTGGAAGGTACCGGCGCCGGCAACGTCCCCGTCGAGCTGTTCGGCACGATCGCCGACCTATCCGAAAAGGACATTCCAGTGGTGATCGCGACGCGGGCAAGGACTGGCGGCACACCGCCCGATCCGGACTGCGGTGCCGGCCTGGCGAGTAAGCTCGGCGCGATCATCGTGCCAGACCTGCCGCCGGAACAGGCACGCTGCGCACTACAGGTCGCGCTTGGCCTCGGCGGGGTGGCCGAGGTGCGCGACTGGTTCACCCGTTCCGGATTCTGCTAGCGCTAGTCCCAGGTCACCGGCACCGCAACCGGGCCGGCGTCGGTCCCGCCCTCGCGCCATTCGAGATCCGTCACCGAACCGACCAGCCGCAAGCCCGGCAGCTGCGCGCCGAGTGCTTGCAGCACGGCGGCTAGCTCGGCGCGCGCCAGGTTGGCGCCCAGGCAGAAATGCTGCCCATGCCCGAAGGTGAGTGGCGGCGTCCGGCGCTCGCCGCGAAACCGCTCGGCCCGGAACTCATCGGGTTCGGCGAACTGCCGCGGATCCCGGTTCGCGGCCTCAACCCGCACCAGAACCCGTTCGCCTTCGGCGATTGCCACTCCGGCGAGCTCGAGGTCCTGGTGCGCGAAGCGTGGGAACGGTTCGCCGGTGCGACCACCGAGCATCCGCAACGATTCCTCGACAACGGCCTCATCGGCGCCTGCCTCCAGACCTGGCCCGCTGAGCAGGCGCAACACCCCAACGGCGAGCGCGTTGCTTGCGGTCTGATAACCGCCGGCGACGATGGCCGTCGCCATCCCGACCAGCTCCGCCTCGGTCAACCTACCGTCCGCGTCGTCGCTCACTTCGATCAGCGAGCTGAGTAGATCACTACCCAGACTGGCCCGTTTCGCCGCGATCAGCTCTGCCATATAGGCGCAGAAATCCAACCATGGCGCGGCCGCCAGTTCCGGGTCCGCGCCGTCGGCAAGGGTGGGATCGTAGGCGCTCATCGCGTCGGTAAGTGCCTGAAAATGCGCTCGTTCCGCGATGTCCACGCCGAGCAGTTCGCTGATCACACCGATCGACAACGGTGCACCCAACCCCGCGACGAGGTCGCGCGGAGCCCGCTCGGCCGCGAGCTCGGTAACCTGCCGCGCGGCGAGCTGGTCGATCCGGATCCGCAGCTCCCTGATCGAGCGGGCGGTGAACGCCTTGGCCACCAACCGGCGCAATCTGGCGTGCGTGTGTCCATCTTGGAACAGCGTGTTGTTGTCCGGCGAGTGATATCCGAGCGGAGCCACGCCGAGTCGGCGGTCTGCCAGCGCGCTGGCCGCGGCCTCGTACGAGGTAACCAGCCAGGCCTCCGCGCCGTCCATGGCGAACACTTTGGCTACTGGCGCGGATTCGCGCAGTCGCGCGTACTCCGGCGGTGGATCAAGCGGCCGTGGACGGGAGAACGGCAAGGTATACGGGATCGTGCCGGTCATCGCAGCCTCCATCACGCCGGAACCAGTTTTACATTTCGTCTGCAATGTATCGAGTGGATCGGTAGGTGTCAATGCGACCGCAATGTGAAAGCATGGCGCCATGCCGAAGCAGGTCGATCATCAGGAACGGCGCAGGCTGATCGCCGATGCCCTGCTGCGCGTGGCCGCTGGCAACGGTTTGGAGGCGGTGAGTCTCCGGCATGTCGGCGCCGAAGCCGGGGTCACCTCGGGCATGGTGCAGCACTACTTCCGCACCAAGGAAGAGATGTTGCTGTTCGCGCTGGAAGTGGTCGGCGAACGGGTACAACATCGGCTGGCCGCCGAGGACCACACCACGCTTGCGCCAGCCGAACTGGCCCGTGCCCTACTCGTCCAGCTGCTACCACTGGACGCGGAGCGCTACGCCGAAGGCAGGGTAGCGCTGGCATTCCACGCGTATGCCGCGGTGAATCCCGCGATAGCCGCGGTACTCCGGGAAAACAGCGCCTGGTTGCGCTCGCATCTTGCCGAGCTCATCGGTACCGCCCAAGCGCGCGGGCACGCGGATGCGGGGATCGACCCGACGTCGACGGCCACCGCCTTACAGGCACTCGTGGAGGGGCTGAACCTGCACACGCTCGGCAAGCACTATCCACCCGAGACCGCGTTACAGGTTCTCGACGCGCAGCTCGACGCGGTCTTCCACCGCGGTGCGGCCGAAGTACAGTGACTCCATATGACCGACACCGAACCCGAGATCACCGCCGGCCTGGTCCGCGAGCTGCTGCGGGAGCAACATCCAGACCTTGCCGAGCTGACCATCCGCGAGGTGGCCGGTGGCTGGGGCAACCAGATGTGGCGCCTCGGCGAGGAGTTGGTCGTCCGCATGCAGCGCATGGACCGCACCCCGGAGCTCCAGCGCAAAGAGCGACAGTGGCTACCCGTGCTTGCCCCGCGGCTGCCGCTGCCGGTACCAACGCCGGTGCGATTCGGCGAGCCATCCGAGCGTTTCGCCAAGCACTGGACCGTGATGACCTGGGTTCCCGGCGAACCACTTGACCACGGCAGGATCAGCCGTGGCGCACATGCGGCCGACACCCTGGCGGACTTCCTCGCGGCGCTTCATTCAGCCGCGCCCGCAGACGCTCCGATCGCGACGGACCGTGGCGGTCATCCACGGGAGTACGGAGATGGCTTCGAGCAGTTCTGCCAGGCGGTGGTTCCGGACGAACTCGCCGCCGACGCCCGGTCGGTCTGGGACGACGCCGTCGCGGCCGAAGCGTGGGACGGTCCACCGGTGTGGGTGCACGGCGACCTGCACCCCGCGAACGTCGTCGTCGCGGACGGAACGCTCGCGGGCATCGTCGACTTCGGCGACCTGCTTGCCGGCGATCCGGCGTGGGACCTCGCCGCCGCCTGGCTACTGCTGCCCGAGGGCATGGCAGCGCGGTTCTTCGAAAGCTACGGGCACGCGAACGATGCGACGATCCGGCGCGCCCGCGGGCTGGCCGCGATGAAGAGCTTCTTCCTCATGCTGATGGGGCGCAACGGAGATCGTGGCCTGCCAGGCGGCAAGCCGCACTGGGGCCCCCTTGGCCAGGCGGCACTCGATCGCGTACTGCGGGGCGTTTGACGCAGACGCCAGGCACTACGGGGCACCCAGGATCGTCACCGTGCCCTTCCCGCCATCCACCCGGATCTGGTCCCCGGTGCTGATCCGGGTCGTGGCGTTCCCGCAACCGACCACGGCGGGCACGCCGAGTTCCCGCGCCACGATGGCCGCGTGCGAAAGCGGCGCACCGACATCGGTGACGACCGCGGCGACCCGTGGGAACAGTGGTGTCCAGCCGACATTGGTCAATGTGGTCACCAGAATCTCACCGGGTTGCAGTTGCTCGCCTTCGGTCACCGAGGCGACCACCCGCGCCACGCCTTCCACTACGCCGGCCGCGCCGGCGAACCCATTGATCGCGGCGTCCTCGGCTGGAGCGGCCGTGCCGGTCTGGTGCTCGGCGTCGTAGAAATCGGCCCTGCGTAGCGGATCGGCCGCCCAGGCGACCGGATCGAACCGCCCGCGAATCGCCGTCGGGTACGGCGGCAGCGCGCTATAGCGCGCATAGGCCGCCCGCTGCGCGGGCACGGCGGCCAGAGGTTCCCGCGACCCACCAAGCACCGCAAGGATCTCGTCCAGCGGCAGGAAAAACAGGTCATCGCCGAGTTCCGTGAGCTCGCCCGCACGCAGCACGAAGGCACGCAGCACCCAGAACACGCGCACCATTTCCGAACGCGCCCGCTCCCGTGCCCGCGCGTTATCCGCCACTCGCCGCAGTGTGCGCTCGATTCCCTTGACCTTGCTGGGATGTCGCTGGCGCAACCGCTGCCAGGCCTGCGCGCGTTCGACGGACTGCCGCCGCAGTAGTTCGGTCGGCTCCGCGCCGCCCGCCGCCTGCCGGGCAAGCCAGGAAGGATCCTCGGCCGGGCGCGGTTCGAACAGCTCGAATTCGTTGGCGCAGCGGTGCCCCCATTCCGCCGCGTAGTCCGCGGCGCTGAGCTCACCACTGCGCACCCTGGCCAGCCCCAGTACTGGCCCGAGGCTGGCCAGTTCATCCTGCTCGCTGTGCAGACCGGTCAACAGCGCGTTGGCGTCGGCTTCACCGACCAGATCGCACAACGTCGTCCAGGTTTTGCCGAGCGCGGCCTGCCGTGCGCCCTGATCAAGCGTGGTGCAGGTGTTGTAAAGCAGATCGGACACCTCGGCATGCCACAGCGAGACGAGTTCGGCCGGCTCGGTGGCTTCGCTGATCCGCCGGTGCGCGGCACGGCATCGACGGGGTGTTTCGGCGAGCAGGACGGGCAACCGCCGCCGATAGTTGATGCCCATCCGAAGGGCGGGCAACCCGAGATCAAGGACTCCGCGCAGCGCGGTTCTCGGGGAGATTCGCGGCGAGGGCATGCCCACACCGTCAGGCACGCGGCCGAAGATCTGCTTCGCGGCGCGGCGCGCGATCTTGCCCATCCCGAGCGCGCTGCCAATGGCGATCGTCGTACTGAGATTGAGGTAGTAGCGACCCCCGATATTGCCGGCAAGCGGGAGATCCGCGACCGGCTGCGGGGCGATCACCCGCACCGCCGACCAGGTCGCCGGGGTCATCACGGACGGCACCGCCTCGCTGACGTTCCCGCTCGTCCACAGGTAGTCCCCGGCAAGAGTGTCATTCCACACCGCGGGTTCGACCCGCTCGTCGGCCAGGTTCGTGATCGGCCGAGCCTGCACAATGGACAGCTGCCCCTCGTGCAGTGTCCATTCGATATCCATCGGCATGCCGTACTGCTCGTCGATCCGCTCGCCAAGCGCGGCGAGTTCGCGGGTGAGCGCGGTATCCAGGACCGCCGCGCGGCGCCGCTCCTCGGGCACGGGGCACTCGCGGGTGCCGCCGGCTTCCCGAACCGTCTGTACGGCCTTGTCGTTGATCTCGCGGCGAAGCTCGTCCCCCGGTTCCGCACCGGTACGGCGCGCCACGATGTAGGTGTCCGGGGTTACCTGCCCGCCGACGACGGATTCGCCGAGCCCCCACGCGGCATTGATCATCAGCTCGTTTCGGGCGCCGTTGAGCGGGTTGGCGGTGAACAACACGCCGGCGGCCTCGGCAGGGATCAGGCGCTGCACCACTACGGCGAGCGCGACGTCCTCCGGGGCAATGCCATACCGCGCGCGATAGCCAATGGCTCGCGCGGTCCACAGCGAAGCCCAGCACCGCTTGACCGCATCCAGCAGGGCGTCCGCGCCATTGATATTGAGAAAGGAATCCTGCTGCCCGGCGAAGGACATATCCGGCAGATCTTCCGCGGTCGCCGAGGAACGCACCGCAACGGCAACGGATTCGGCATCGCCGGACAGTCGCTGGTAGGCATCCCTGATCGCGGTCGTGATGGTTGCCGGAATCTCCCTACCGGCAACGGCCTCCGCGATCGACGCGGCCGCCTTGTCCAAACTGTCCTGGTCTGTCGCGTCAGTCTCGGCCACGGTGGCCAGAATGTGTTCCCGCAGGCCATCGCGTGCCACGAAATCGCGATAGGCGTGGGTCGTCACATGGAATCCGGTCGGTACTGGAATGCCGGCGCCGACAAGACGGGCGAGGGAAGCACCCTTGCCACCGACGGTATCCAGATCGGCCGCCACATCCGCAAGGGACAAAACCGGCGAATAGCCACTCATCTACCCATAATTGCACTACCTCCGGATTCGCCGCCGCACGGAATCAATGATCCGCCGCGTGAGCACCGACACAGTTCCGCGCAACCCGAGCGCGCGAAAGCCAGCCAACGGACTCCAGTAGTCCCGCCACATGGCGATCTCGCCATTGTGGACACGAATAACTTGCACATACGGCATCGTGTATGGCTTTCCGGTACTCACCACCACCCCGTGTCCCGAATACTCGGCGATCACGACTTCGGGGTCGCTGGTCCGATGCACGGACATCTCGCCGAACCCGGTCAGCCGCAACGGCGTTGCGGTGATCGAGGTCAGGTATCGCCGGATATTCGCCTTGCCACGCAGGAACGCCGGCACGCCGGGCGGCGCGAACGGCAACTCATGGGTGCCGTCCTCGGCGAACATCTCGGCGAACGCGGCAAGGTCCTTGGCCAGAAACAGCTGCTTTGCCCAGTCCAGCACCCGAACGGTCTCATCGGACAGCACGTCGGTCATCACGCCCTCATTTCAGTCTACAACCGTTGACTGAAATACACGCCGTTCGGTCAACGGCCGTAGACTGAAGGCATGGCTACCGAGCAGCGACCACCATCCAGGATCGAGCGGCGGGAGCGGACCCAACACCGAATCCTTGCCGCGGCACGTCGCCAGTTCGCCGAATCCGGTTATGACCGCACCACGATCCGTTCGATCGCCACCGAAGCCGAAACCGACCCCGGCCTGATCATGCGCTACTTCGGCAGCAAGGAAGCGCTGTTCAACGAGGTCGCCACGATCGCCTCGGACGAACCGCTCGGCGAGACGCCCGAGCAGGTCGCGGAATCCCTGCTGGACTCGTTGGCGGGCAAACTCGCCACGGACAGCGCCGGCACGCTGGCCATGCTGCGCTCGATGCTCACTCGCCCCGAAGCCGCCGAGGAGGTTCGCGCGGCGATCAGCGAACAGCAGCGACTGGCGGCCGATGCGCTTGACGGCACGGACGCCGGGTTGCGCATCGGCCTGATCGGCGCGATCAGCCTCGGCACGATCATCGGCCGCGAACTACTCGGGCTCGATGGCGTAGCCGAGGCCGAACCCGCCGAGCTGATCAACGTGCTACGTCCGGCCGTCCACGCGCTCACCTACGGCGAACCAATGCCGCCACCCACCGCACAACCGCAAGATCCCTAAAGATCGCGGTCTCGGGGCGTCACCAGGCCCGAGTGGGGCGTAGCTGGTCCGCGCCCGGACGGTGCAGCGTCAGCTCCGCGCCGAAGTCAGCCGAGCCATAGTCGCTAATGGACAGTCGAACGCGGCTGGGCGAGACCTCCTGAAGCAGACAGTTGTACCAGCGGTCATCCGCGGCCAGATACACCTGCCACGGCTCGGCAAGGTACTCCAACCCGGTCCGCAGCAGCCGGTCGACCGCCTCGGTGTAGCCAGCTGGCTCGCCAAGCGGATAGCCGAACACGGCCATGGATTGCCAGCACTGCGACGAGGCACCTAGGGACGAGCCACCTAGGGACGAGTCACCTGGAGGCGAGTCGACCGGGGCGACGTAGCCGACCAGCTCACCGTCATCCGGCCGGCGCACCTCCTCGTATTGCCCGGCCTGGTTCGCCCACATCACGCATACCTCCGTTCCCGATCCGTCGGTTCGTGGCAATCCTGCTGTCTCCCCTTACTGGAGAGTCAACGCGAATACCTCAACCGTGCCGGGTAATGAAGCGAGTGACTTCGTGCCTGCTCAACTGGGTCGCGTAGGACGACCAGTTCGAGTCGAAACCGTGGTCCGCGAATGGCAGATACGTGGTGCTGTGCACCACGTTCGCGCCGGCAAGCGCGGCAGCGAGGGACCGGGACTGCTCGACCGGAACCAGATGATCAGCCTCGCCGGCGAGGATCAGCGTGGGCGGCAAGCCCTGCCGGATATGGCTGATCGGCGAGGCCGCCCGATAGCGCTGCGGGAACCGATCGAGCTCACCGCCGAAGAGTTCGCGCAGGATCCCCGTCTGCTTCGCGGTGCGGCCAGGACCGGTCACCGCCTCCGGAAAATCGGTTGGCCCGTACAGGTCGATCACCGATTTGACCTTCGGTTCCGGCAACGGGCAGCTCGGCGAGAACTCCGGATCGCCTCGGGTATAGGCCACCATCATGGCCAGCTGCGCGCCCGCGGACTGGCCGAACACGGTGATCCGGTTCGGGTCGATGTCGAAATCGTCGGCATTGGCCGCGACCCACGCCGCGGCACATTTCGCGTCCGCGATCGAGGCCCGCCACGCGGTGCCCTCCGGCACATCGCCGGCCATCCGGTAATCCGCGGCGAACACGTCAAAACCCCGCTGGCCGAGCAACTGCTTCCAGCGCGGCGCATCCCCGCGTTCACCCGCACGCCAGGCACCGCCATGCAGGTAGAGCACGGCAGGGCGTTTGCCAGGTACCTCCGAGCGCCAGAAATCCATCCGCAGCTGGTGCCCGCCAGGCGCGGCGTAGCGCACGGTGCTGGTCGGCTCCGGCTCGGCGGCGGAGCCGAACGGTTCGCCGAGAAACTCGCCGACCGAGACCTCGGCATGCGCGTCAGCCGCGGCACCCGCCTGGCTCAGTACCGGAACCAGCACGGTCAACGCGGAGGTGAGGACGCACAACCCAGCCAGCACGAGGGCGAGTAGCCGGCGGCCAGCTACCGCGATACCGGCAACCATCAAGCCAAGCATGGTGAGCACCAGCGCAGGTAGCGGCCGGTGCCGAAGTTCGGCGGACAGCCAGGCAATCGGCTGGACGGATACGAACATCGCGAAACACGCGACCACGGCCAGCACCGCGAGCCCCGCGGCCACGCTGGTCAGCACGCGCCGGCCGGCACGCGTTCTCGGTCGGCTCACCACCCGTGCAGCCTCGCACGATTGCCGTGTCCTTGCGGGCGGCGATGAGATGATCTTCAGGTGAACACCACCAGCAGGAGGGAAAAGCCGTTGCCGGCCGCGCCGGGAGCACACAGACTGCGGCCATGATCGATCCTGCACTTGCCGGACGGGTTGTCCTGGTTACCGGCGCGGACCGGGGTATCGGCGCGGCGATCGCGCTTGCCTTCGCCCGCCAGGGCGCCCGCGTCGCGATGCACTACTTCCCGGACGGCGAAGCACCACCGGAGGGCGTCAGCTGGGCGCACTACACCGGCTCGACCGCGCGGGCGCACGAACGGCTCGAAGCCCTCACTGCCGAGGGCGCGGCCGGCGTGCACGCGGTACCGGCCGATCTACGCGATCCGTCCGCCCCACGGGAAATGCTGCACGAGGTACGCGAGAAGCTCGGGCCGGTCGATGTACTGGTGAACAACGCCGCGCATTGCGAGACCCCGGACGGCGCGGACGGCCTCGACTTCGCCGGGCTCGGCCGGCACTACACGGTCAACCTGTTCGCCCCCGCGACGCTGACCGCCCTGCTCGCCGAGCAGGGCCGGCCGGCGTCGGTGGTGCATATCTCCACCGACGCCGCACGGGCGTTCCCGAACCAGGTCGGCTACGGCACGTCCAAAGCCGCGCTCGAGGCGCACACCAGGGCGGCGGCCATCGACCTCGGCCCCGCCGGCATCCGGGTGAACGCCGTGGCCCCCGGTCCGGTGCAGACCGGCTGGATGTCCGATGAACTCGTCGCCGAGGCAACCCCGGCCATCCCGCTGCGCAGGGTTGGTACGCCCAGCGATATCGCCGATGCCGTGGTGTTTCTCAGTTCGGCACAGGCGTCCTGGATCACTGGGCAGGTCATGCAGGTAGCCGGCGGGCATGCGCTGTAGCGCATTGTGTCGGTGAGGTCGGCGATAATGCGGGGATGCGGGTAGATACGCCGATTGGCCCGGTGCATTTCGCGGCAAGCGATGTGGGACTGACGGATGTGCACTTCGGTGGGCCCGGGTTTGCCCAGGATGGGCCGACGGCCGTGCTCGACGAGGTGCGCGAGCAGTTGGTTGACTACTTCGCCGGGCGGCGTCACCGGTTCGACCTGGCCGTGGACTGGGCGGTGGTCAGCGGTTTCCAGCTTGATGTGCTGCGCGCGCTGGATCGTGAGGTCGGGTTCGGCGAGTCGATCACCTACGGCGAGCTCGCCGCGCTTGCCGGCCAGCCGGATGGTTCGCGGGCGGTCGGGGTAGCGATGGCGACCAACCCGATCCCAATCGTGCTGCCCTGCCATCGGGTGCTGGCCAGCGGCGGCGCGCTCGGCGGTTTCGGCGGTGGCTTGGAGATGAAGCGCTGGCTGCTCACCCATGAAGGCCAGCTGCCGCCCACGCTGTTCCCGATCGACGTGCCCGGCCGCGACACCCCGTGACCGCGTGTGACCGCGTTCTTTAGGGTTAGCGCGCTTATCGGGGTAGTCGTGACGGCAAGCGCACCCGCGGATTATCGCGGTCGAGCACCTGGTCAGCCTTCCGGAACAGGGTTCTGCAAGCACACGTTGGCGAGGGGCCAGGCGCTGTGACACCCCGTGACCGCGTTCTTTAGGGATCTTGCGGTTACCAGGTGAGACCGGCTGGGTCACGCCCCGTGACAGCGTTCTTTAGGGTTAGCGTGGCAGGGCGAAAACGTCGGCGAGTACCGTGCCGGGCTGCGGCAGCCGTGTCGATGCTGGACTGTCGTAGACCACGAGCAGGCGATCGTCTGGCAACAAGGCGATGCCCTCGGCGTGGTCCGTTCCCTCGCCGTACGGGATCTCCAGCACCTGGTGCAGATCCTCGCGCCGCACCACGTCCGGAGCCGACAGCGCCGCGGCGCCCGGCCAGCGGAACACCCGCACCGGTCCGTCCAGGTCCATCGTCGGCCCCGCCAGGATCAGCAGATCCTCGCCGTACTCGCACATATCCCGAATGCCGAGCCCACCGAGATCGAGGAAATGCTTGGCATACCGCCGTTTATCGGCAATCTTGGCCAGCTTGAGTTCATCGCCGTCGACCCGTGGCTCAAGCTGAAGCACCGCCGCCCAACCGCGTAGCACCGGTCCGCGCATACCGAGGAACACCCGCTCCGCCCCGGCATCCCCGTGCACCGCGATGCCCTCGATATCGAATCCGTTGTCCTTACCCGGAATGCCGAGAAAAGGCCCGAAATGCTCATCCTCGGCGAGCAGGCCGAACAACCCATGCTTGCCGAGCGCGGCACTACGCCGCCCGTCACTCGCCTCGGCGACCGGCTCGTCACCATCCATCGCCAGCCTGGCAAGCACCCGGCGCGCCGGCTCGGCACTGACCGCCGCGAGCCGTTTCGCGGACTTCTCGTCGTCGTGCTCGTCCTTCACCTTCTTGCGCTTGGCGCTGTGCGAACCAACCACCCACAGGTAGTCGCCGGTGTGTGCCATCCCCTCCACATCGACCTCTTCGTCGGCCGCACCGGGCAACCGAATCAACGTGTCCAGCGCAAAGGTCACATGCTGCCCGTACTCGGCGGGAGCCGAGGGGTCATCGCAGGTCAACCGCTCGATGGTGGCCGTCTCATCACCCGCGATCCAGAGCAGCGAACCATCCGTGTGGATCGCCGAGAGGTTCACGTGGGTGTCCGCCTCGACCGCGTGCGCGGCAAACCGGAGCCGTACCGTGCGCTCAATACCCATCAGCCGGTTCTACCGCAGGAACCGCCCCGACGCAGGTGCCACCAGCGGAATTCACCCGGTGCCAGCAACGAGACCGAACCAGTACCGTCACGGACAACAGACCGCACGACCGACAAGGAGTGTGACCGTGTCGACCACCGAGCTCGCCGCTACCGCCGCCGCGATGGTCGCCCCCGGTACGGGCATCCTGGCCGCCGACGAGAGCACCGGCACGATGGAAAAGCGCCTCGTCGCGCAGGGCCTGCCGGCGACCGAAGAGATGCGCAGGCAATATCGCTCGCTGATCGTGTCCACGCCCCGGCTCGGCGAGTGGATCAGCGGGGTGATCCTCTACGACGAGACGATCCGGCAGGTCAACGACGAAGGCACACCGCTGCGCACGATCGCCGCCGCGGCGGGCATGCTGCCGGGCATCAAGGTGGACAAGGGCGCCAAACCGCTTGCCGGCTCGCCCGAGGAGAAGATCACCGAGGGCCTGGACGGGCTGCGCGAGCGACTGGCCGAGTACGTGAGTCTCGGTGCCAAGTTCGCGAAGTGGCGCGCGGTGCTCACCATCGGCGAGCAGATCCCGTCCGCGACCGCCGTCCACACCAACGCGCATGCGCTCGCCCGCTATGCCGCGCTGGCCCAGGAGGCCGGGGTGGTGCCGATCGTCGAGCCGGAAGTGCTGATGGACGGCGCGCACTCCCTCGAACGCGCCGAAGAAGTGACCACCGAGGTGCTGGCCGCGGTCTTCGCCGAGTTGCGCGCCCAGCGGGTCGCGCTGGAGGGCATCGTGCTGAAGCCGAACATGGTGGTGGCCGGCACGGACTGCCCAGCACAGCCGAGTGTGGCCGAAGCAGCCGAGGCGACCGTGCGCACGCTGCGGCGTACCGTGCCCGCGGCGGTACCCGGGATCGCGTTTCTTTCCGGCGGGCAGAGCGATGCGACCGCGACGGCGCATCTGGACGCGATCAACCGGCTGGGGCCACTGCCCTGGCGGGCCACGTTCTCCTTCGGCCGCGCCCTGCTGGCGCCGGCGCTGCGCGCCTGGGCTGGTGCACAGGAGAACGTCCCCGCAGCCCAGCAAGCGCTTGCGCATCGTGCGGAGCTGAACGGCGCGGCCAGCAGCGGCGCGTATGACGCAACCCGCGAGTAACCCAACTCGTGAGGTAAACAACGTCGTACTACCACACGGCGAGTACGGGGATAGGCTCGCGGGTTATGAGCAGCGCCACGGAGCCCATTGGATCGCCGCCCGACGACGAGCCGGATATCCACACCACCGCCGGCAAGCTGGCCGATCTGTACCGCAGGAACGAGGAGGCGGTACATGCCGGCTCCGCGCGCGCGGTGGCGAAACAGCACGAAAAAGGCAAGAAGACCGCCAGGGAGCGGATCGACGCGCTCCTTGACCCCGGCTCGTTCGTCGAACTGGACGACCTGGCCAGGCACCGGTCCACGAACTTCGGGCAGGAGCGCAACCGCCCGTACGGCGACGGTGTGGTGACCGGTTACGGCACCGTGGACGGCCGGCCGGTCTGCGTGTTCAGCCAGGACGTGACGGTGTTCGGCGGCAGCCTCGGCGAGGTGTACGGCGAGAAGATCGTCAAGGTGATGGATCTGGCGATCAAGACCGGCCAGCCGATCATCGGCATCAACGAGGGCGGCGGCGCGCGGATCCAGGAAGGCGTGGTCTCGCTCGGCCTCTACGGCGAGATCTTCATGCGCAACACCAAGGCTTCCGGTGTGGTTCCGCAGATCTCGCTGATCATGGGCGCGAACGCGGGCGGGCATGTGTACTCGCCCGCGCTCACCGATTTCGTGGTGATGGTCGACAAGACCTCACATATGTTCATCACCGGCCCGGACGTGATCAAGACGGTAACCGGCGAGGACGTCGGTTTCGAAGAGCTGGGCGGCGGACGCACGCACAACACGCGGTCCGGCAACGCGCACTACCTCGGCGCGGACGAGGACGACGCGATCTCCTACGTCAAGGAACTGCTGAGCTTCCTGCCCTCGAACAATCTCGCCGAGCCGCCGGTTTTCGGCGCGGCCCAGCCGGACGGCGGCTCGCTCGCGGAGGCGATCACCGAGGACGACCAGGAGCTGGACACGATCATTCCGGACTCCACGAACCAGCCTTACGACATGCGCGAGGTGATTACCCGCGTACTGGACGATGGCGAGTTCCTCGAGGTGCACGAGTTGTTCGCACCGAACGTGGTCTGCGGTTTCGGCAGGGTCTCCGGGCGCAGCGTGGGCGTGGTGGCCAACCAGCCGACCCAGCTCGCCGGCTGCCTGGATATCGACGCCTCCGAGAAAGCGGCCCGGTTCGTGCGCACCTGCGACGCGTTCAACGTGCCGGTGCTGACCTTTGTGGACGTACCGGGTTTCCTTCCGGGAACCGACCAGGAGTGGAACGGGATCATCCGGCACGGCGCGAAGCTGATCTACGCCTACGCGGAGGCAACCGTGCCCAAGGTCACGGTGATCACCCGCAAGGCCTACGGCGGCGCGTACGACGTGATGGGCTCGAAGCATCTCGGCGCCGATCTCAACCTCGCCTGGCCTACCGCGCAGATCGCCGTGATGGGCGCGCAGGGCGCGGCGAACATCGTGTACCGCAAGACGTTGGCCGAGGAGGCAGCCAAGGACGGCGGCGACGTGGACGGCTTGCGGGCGCAGCTGATCCAGGAGTACGAGGACACGCTGTGCAATCCCTATGTGGCCGCCGAACGCGGCTATGTCGATTCGGTGATCCCGCCCTCGCATACCCGCGGACACGTCGTCCGGGCGCTGCGGATGCTGGCGGACAAGCGCGACACGCTGCCGCCGAAGAAGCACGGAAACATCCCGCTGTAGCGGAGGTTGTGATGACTCAGGAACCCGAGGCGCGGCCGATGCTTCGCGTCGTGCGTGGCAACCCGGACGACGCCGAGCTGGCCGCGCTGACCGCGGTGGTCGCCGGGTTGGGCTCGGACACCGAGGAGGCCCCGCCACCGCGATCCCGGTCGCGCTGGGCCGACCGGGCGGCGCTGGTTCGGGGACAACTGCGCCCCGGCCCCGGCGCCTGGCGCGCCGCGGTCGAACGCAGGTAGCTGGCGCGCCCATCGGGGCGCGCTCTCCTCTTTCCCGCGTCAGGCGCGGGCACCCGTGGTATTCCGCTGGCGATTCCGCGCGCCCAAAAACTCTGGGCAACGTTGCATCGCGATAGTTTCCGATATATCGTAAACATATCGCGTTCGATCGAGGCGATCGTGGCGTGATCACCATCGTGAAAACCCAGAGGAGCAGAAATGAACGCATATATCGGACAGTTCCCCGGAGATACGCCGTTTCATCGGCTGTCCCGGCTGGCCAGCTCCGGGTTCGGCCGAGTCCGGACCCCGCATGCGGACCACCCCCAGCACACGGAGCACCCCGAGCACACGGAGTTCGGGATCGACTTCGACCTACCGCCGCAAATCCCCGGCCGCCCACCGGGACCGCCCCGGCCGCCGTTCCCGCCCGGCGGGCCATGGCAGGGTCACCCCGGCGGACCCGGTTTCCCTCCCGGCCCGCCGGGACCGCACGGACCAGGCCAGCGCGGCCCGGGCGGCCGACGCGGCGGCAGGGGCCGGCGCGGCAAGCGCGGCGATGTGCGCGCGGCGATCCTGGCACTGCTCGCGGAGCGGCCGATGCACGGCTACGAGATGATCCAGGAGATCAGCGAGCGCAGTGGGCAACTGTGGCGGCCGAGCCCCGGCTCGATCTACCCGACCCTGCAACTGCTCACCGACGAGGGTCTGATCAGCGTCACCGAGGGCGGCGGGAAGCGGCGCTACGAGCTGACCGAGGACGGCCGCACCGCGGCGGAGGCACTCGAGGAAAAAGCGCCGTGGGAGCAGATCGCCAAGGAGGCCGACCCAGACTACCTGGATATCCGGGAAGCGGCTGGCCAACTGCGGGAGGCGATGCTGCATGTCGTGCGGGCAGGCAGCCAAGCACAGCTGACCAAGGCAACCGAGGTGCTCAACAGGGCACGAAGGGAGCTGTACGCCATCCTCGGCTCGGACCCGAGCGAACTGGACACCGAGGACGACACGGGCGGCGAGGAACACGACCCGCGTGGGTGATCAGTTAGTGGCAAGTAGGGTGACCGTGCCGTCCGCTGTTCGGGGAGGACCGCTGTGGCCTGGTGGGGTTGGGTTGCGATTGGCGTTGGCGTCGCCATCGTCGTATGGCTGCTGCTGCGCAGCGTGCTCCTTGACGAGGTGCGCCTGCATCGCAGACAGCTTGCCGGACTCGCCTCCCGCTCCGGCTGGCGGTACTACGCGGGCGCGCACGGCGCCCTTGCTTTCCTGCACGGCGCCCCCTTCGAACGGGGCGCGAGCAGGTCCGCCAATCATCTGCTGATCGGCAACGACCGGGGCCGCACCGTCGGAGTACTCGAGGTGGCCTGGCGCTACGCGGCAACCACGGGCAGCGGATTCGACGGGCACGCTTCGGCCGCGCTGATCGAGCTGCCCAGCCCGCAGCCGGAACTGGTGGTGCGCGCCCAGGGCAGCGGCGCCGACATGCTCGACCGGATCGGCGTACGCGATCTCCAGCTGGAAAGCGTGCAGTTCAACCAGGCATTCCAACTCAAGACCGAGGTCGACCGGTTCGCCTACGACGTGCTGCACCCCCGGATGATGGAGTGGCTGCTCGCGAACATGCCGCGTGAGCTGTCCTTGCGGATCGACGGCCCGCTGCTGGTCGTCTGGCGAAACGGTGGGCTCGCCGGGCCGACGGAAGCCGAGAAACTGCTGTGGTTCGCCCAGGAAATCCGCGATCGGCTACCGGATTTTCTGTGGAGCCGGACCTGGCAACCGCGGTTGGGCCAGACGCACACGCCACTGTCCGCGATCCCGCAGTGGGCGTTCGGACCGGTACCAACGGATATCCCGCTGAACGTACACACCGTGCAACATCGCGGATATACCGTGGAAGTCTTCGAGCAGTACAACACCAAACTGCTCGGCACCAAACCACACTGGGCGGTCTCCGCGCAGGTGTTCGTGCCCGTGCTGTGGCCAACCGCGGTGGTGCGCTCCCGGCAGTACGCCGGAATCAAGCCCGGCGCGCAGGGGGCCGATTTCACCGATCGCATCCCGCTGAACGATCCGCGGTTCGAGCGCATGTTCGCGGTCGGCAGCCCGAATCCGGCATTCACCGGCGATCTGCTGCATCCGGACTTTCGGCAGTGGCTGGCGGGCGATCAACGGATCGCCGGTACGCAGCTGGTCACCATCACCGGACTCGTCGAGCAGGATCGGCACAATCCGCAGGCGCATCACCGCGGCATGCTGATCATCTGCCGGCCGGGCCGGATCAGCGATCCGGGCCTGGTGACCAACCTGCTCGAGGTGGCCTGCGACGCGACCGAACGGGTGCCGAAGCCGGCGTTTCAGCACACCGAGCAGCGGTTGCCATCCTGATCGCGCCTGACCGCGCGGCACGGTGCCGCCAGTACGGTGTAGCCGTGCGATTCATTCTTGCCTCAGCATCTCCTGCCAGGCTGTCGCTGCTGCGGGCCGCCGGCATCGAACCCATCGTGCGGGTGTCCGGCGTGGACGAGGACGCGGTCTCGGCGGCACATCCGGACGCCGGCCCAGCCGAGCTGGTCACCGCGCTCGCCATGGCGAAAGCCGAAGCCGTGGTGTCCACAGTGGGCACGGAGTTCCCGGACGCCGTGGTGGTCGGCTGCGACTCGATGCTGGAATACGGCGGCCAGGTGGTTGGCAAAGCCGGCTCAGTGGAGATCGCCCGCAAGCGATGGGCGGCGATGGCTGGCGACGACGGGCTGCTGCACACCGGCCATGCCGTAGTCCGGCTTGGCGGCGGGGTGGTCACGCACCGGTCGAGCGGGGCACGGCTGACCCAGGTGCATTTTGGTGTTCCGGACGAGGACGAGCTCGCGGCGTATCTGGCTACCGAGGAACCCCTTTCGGTTGCCGGATCGTTCACCATGGATGGCTACGGCGGATGGTTCATGGAGGGCGTCACCGGTGATCCGTCCTGCGTGATCGGCATCAGCCTGCCGCTGACCCGCCAGCTACTCGGCGAGGTCGGGGTGCGGATTATCGACCTATGGCGAAGCGAGTAACCCGCCCGGTGGATATTTCACTCAATCGAGTCTCAAAATGTGAGAAGTAGTTACTCTCTGGTGCGAGTACGGAAGAGTCCTTGCGGGTGCGGGGTTGACGAGTAGAGATTGATCCGCACAGGTCACTACCGATTAGCCGACGAACCGGAGTTGTCGTGTCCATCATCCGCACACTTGGCAAACCCAAGTTTTTCGCGATCAGCGTGCTCGTCGCGCTGGTACTCGGCGCGCTGGTCGGGGTACTCGCCCGCCAGGCCGAACTGGCGTGGCTGGTGGAGACACTGGACACGCTCGGCACCCTGTTCGCCAGCCTGCTCCAGCTGACCGTACTGCCGCTGGTGTTCACCGCGATCATCGTCGGGGTCACCAGCCTGCGGCACCTCGGCGGTACCCGACTCGCGGCCCGGCTCGGCGGTAAGACCGTGCTCTGGTTCGCCACCACCTCGCTGATCTCGGTGCTGATCGGGATCGGGCTCGGCGCGCTGATCAACCCGGGCAGCGGCGTATCGCTGCGCCCATCCGATGAGGCGCTCAGCGAGCTCGCCGACAAGGATCAGGGCTCCTGGACGGATCTGGTGAACGGTTTGGTGCCGAGCAATGTGTTCAGCGCCTTCGCCGACGGCGAGATCCTGCAGGTCGTGTTCGTCGCGCTGCTCGTCGGCCTGGCTGCCTACGCGCTCGGCGACAAGGCCGAGCCGTTCATCCGGGTGAACCAGTCCGTTTTCGACCTGGTGCAGAAGGTGCTCAGCTGGATCATCCGGCTCGCCCCGATCGGTGTTTTCGGGCTGATCGGCAACGCCTTCGCCACCTACGGCGAGGAGTTCGCCCAGCCGCTGCTTTCCCTTGTCGTGGCAGTCTACCTGGGTTGCCTCGTGGTGCTGTTCGTGGTGTACCCGATCTTCCTGCGCACGGTCGGCAAGGTCAGCCCGATTCTCTTCTTCCGGAAGGCATGGACCGCGATCCAGTTCGCGTTCATCTCCCGCTCCTCGGGCGCCACCCTGCCGCTTGCCCGGCAGACCGCGGTCAACCTCGGAGTGGACTCCAGCTACGCGAGTTTCGCGGTGCCGCTTGGCACCACCACCAAGATGGATGGCTGCGCGGCGATCTATCCCGCGATCGCCGCCATGTTCATCGCGAACCTGTTCGGCATTCAGCTCGGTTTCGTGGACTACCTGCTGATCGTGGTGGTCGCGGTGTTCGGCGCGATCGCCACCGCGGGCGTGACCGGCTGGTTCACCATGCTCACCCTGACGCTGAGCACGCTTGGCCTGCCGCCGGAGCTGATCGCCACCGGGATCGCGGTGATCTACGGCATCGACCCGATCATGGACATGATGCGCACCGCGACCAACGTGACCGGCCAGATCGCGATCCCCACCTGGGTAGCGCGCACCGAGGGCCTGCTGGACGACGGGCAGCTGAACACGCCCACCGGCCCGCCGCTGCTCTCCGGTGAACCGGCCGACCCGGCAAAGGACCAGGCAACGGACCCAACAACGGACGAGGACTCCTCGAAACAACCCGCCTAGCCAGGCGCGCCTGAGCGTGGGGTTTGTCACCGCGGGTTCCGACAGGCAGCGCTGACCGTAAACTCCCCTGCAGGCCCCCGCCCCATCAGCTGAGGCCGACCGGGGGCGCGGTGCGTACTGGTACAAGGAGGTAGGCGTGCCCGAGCTGGCCGATAACGGCGCGACAGCCACGCTGCGCAAGGTCCTGATCGCCAACCGAGGGGAAATCGCGGTACGGGTCGTCCGCGCGTGCCAAGACGCCGGGCTGACCAGCGTCGCGGTCTACGCGGACCCGGACAGGGACGCACCCTTCGTCCGGCTGGCCGATGAGGCCTTCGCGCTTGGCGGTAGCACGGCAGCCGATTCCTACCTGGTCTTCGACAAGCTGCTGGACGCCGCCGCGCGCTCCGGCGCGGACGCCGTGCATCCCGGTTACGGCTTCCTGTCCGAGAACGCCGACTTCGCCCAGGCCGTGCAGGATGCCGGGCTGATCTGGATCGGCCCGGACCCGCAGGCCATCCGGGACCTTGGCGACAAGGTCACCGCCCGGCATATCGCCACCCGTGCGGGCGCGCCCCTGGTGCCCGGCACCAAGGACCCGGCGGCCGGCCCGGCGGAAGTCGTCAAGTTCGCCAAGGAGCACGGCCTGCCAGTGGCCATCAAGGCCGCGTTCGGTGGCGGCGGCCGTGGGTTGAAGGTCGCGCGGACCATCGAGGAGATCCCCGAGCTGTTCGAGTCGGCCACCCGCGAGGCGGTCGCCGCGTTCGGTAGGGGCGAATGCTTCGTGGAGCGCTACCTGGACAAGCCGCGCCACGTGGAGGCACAGGTACTGGCCGACAAGCACGGCAACGTCGTGGTGGTGGGCACCAGGGACTGCTCGCTGCAGCGCCGGCACCAGAAACTCGTCGAGGAGGCCCCCGCGCCGTTCCTTTCCGCCGAGCAGCGCGCCACCATCCACGAGTCGGCGAAGCGGATCTGCGCCGAGGCCGGCTACTCCGGCGCGGGCACGGTGGAATACCTGGTCGGCCTGGACGGCACGATCTCCTTCCTCGAGGTGAACACCCGACTACAGGTTGAGCACCCGGTCTCGGAGGAGACCACCGGTATCGACCTGGTGCGCGAGCAGTTCCGGATCGCCGCCGGCGAACGGCTGCGCTTCACCGAGGACCCCACGCCGCGCGGGCATTCCATCGAGTTCCGGATCAACGGTGAGGACGCGGGCCGCAACTTCCTGCCCGCGCCCGGCACCGTCACCCGGTTCGTGGCACCGGACGGACCGGGCGTACGCACCGATGCCGGCGTGGAATCCGGCAGTGTCATCGGCGGGCAGTTCGATTCACTGCTCGCCAAGCTCATCGTAACCGGCGCGGACCGCACGCAGGCGCTGGAGCGCTCGCGCAGGGCGCTCGCCGAAATGGTTGCCGACGGGTTGGCGACGGTGCTGCCGTTTCACCGCGCGATCGTGCGTGATCCGGCGTTCGTCGGCGATGAGAGCGGGTTCCAGGTCCACACCAGGTGGATCGAAACCGAGTTCGAGAACACCATCGAGCCTTACACCGACGGGGTGCCGGCCGAGGACGACGCCGAGCCCCGCCGCACGGTGGTGGTCGAGGTGGGCGGTCGCCGGCTCGAGGTCTCGCTGCCCGGTGATCTGGCGGTTGGCGGCGGTAACGGCGGAGGTGGCGCGGCAGCGAAAGCGAAACCGCGTAAACGCGGTGGCAGCGGCAAGGTCGCGACCAGTGGAGACGCACTCACCGCGCCAATGCAGGGCACCATCGTGAAGGTCGCCGTCGAGGATGGCCAGCAGGTCGAGGCCGGTGAGCTCATTGTGGTGCTCGAAGCGATGAAGATGGAGAACCCGGTGACCGCGCACAAGGCGGGCACGGTGACCGGCCTTTCGGTGGGCGTCGGCGACCCGGTCACGCAGGGCATCCCGTTGTGCGAGCTGAAAGATTAGCCCCGAAAGCCCGCTAACCTTAAAGAACGCGGTCACCGAGCGGGGTTGAGTTCGCGGAGAAGCTCTCAGCGTTTCCTCGGTACGATCGAGGGGTGAGCGCCGAAGAGGAATCGCGACTGCGGTTATCCGATGCCGAGCGCCAAGAAGCCATCGATGCGCTCGGCGAGCATTTCCAGACCGGCAGGCTGGATATGGCCGAGTACGGCGAACGTACCGCGCAGGTCACCGCCGCGCGGCTGCGGAGCGAACTGCGACCGCTGTTCGACGATTTACCCGAGCCGAAGCCGAGCGTGCTGCGCGAGCAACAGCCACAACGGGACTACCGGATGCCCCGGCAGGAGCCCGCTGCGCGCCAGGAACCGTACCCGCGACAACCGGCGCAGGTCTCCCGACGTACGGTCGGCGATGCGGTCGCGGCGGCGGCCATACCGATCGCCGTCATCGTCGCGGTGGTGTTGTTCTTTACCGTCGCCAAGGTCTGGATGGTCTTCATGCTGCCGGTGCTGGTTGGCATGTTCCTCGGCGCATGGCGGGACGGCGGCAACCGAAGGGGCTGCGGCCGGCGATTCCGCTGAACTGAACCGTGGAACCGACCCGCTACCGTGGTGTCGTGGAGCCAGTGGAGATCAACGCGGGCACGTACTACCTGCGCCAGTTGCGCACGGACGAGTTCATCGACGATCGGCCGGCACTGGTCGAGACGTTCGCCGACGAGGAAACGGTGCGCTACCGCAGTGCCCGTATCCCCGACCTGGCCGCGGCCAGCGAGTACATCGCGCTGCGCGCCGAGCAGTGGCGGAGCGATCAGCGCTACAGCTGGGCGGTGGCCAACCAGACCACGGGGGAACTACTCGCCGAACTCACCCTGACCAATCTCGCGCCGCGCGATCGCTTCGCGGAGATCACCTGCTGGACCCATCCGGCGCATCGCGGGAACGGCATCGTCGTGGCCACCATCCCCGCCGTACTGCGCTTCGGCTTCGGCGCGCTCGACCTGCACCACGTCAGTTACCAGCATGCGGTGAGCAACACGGCGTCCCGGCGGGTCGCGGAGAAATGCGGCTTCCTGCTCGATGGCCGGATGCGCGAGGCCTACGTTGTGGACGGTGTCGCCGAGGACCGGCTGGTGTGGTCCCGGCTGTCCACCGACGAGGACTAGCGACCCCGATAACCCTAGAGAACGCGATCACGCGGTACGACCGCAAGATCCTTAAAGAACGCGGTCACGGGGCGTCACCGAGCCGTGGTCAGCCCGTCGTGGTCAGGCCAGCGCGGGCTTCGGGCGCGGCCGAGCGCCGCGCGTCGGCGGCGTGGTCGTCCGGCTGCTGCTGGGAATCCCGCTCGGCGTCCACCCGCGCGGTGTACACCTCCACCTCGCGCTGGATCGTGGCCTCATCCCAGCCGAGCACGTCACTGATCAGCTCGGCCACCTGCCGCGCGCAGTCCACCCCGCGATGCGGGTACTCGATCGAGATACGGGTACGTCGGGCAAGCACGTCCTCGAGATGCAGCGCGCCTTCGTGGCTCGCCGCGTACACCACCTCGGCGCGCAGATAGTCCGGCGCCGCGTCCACCGGGCGCAGCAATTCCGGCCGGTCCTTGGCGAGGCCAAGCACCTCGTGCACGAGTGCGCCATAGCGGTCGAGCAGATGGCGCACCCGGTACGGATGCACCCCGTGCTCGCTTGCCAGCCGATCGGCCTGGTTCACCAGCGCGTGGTAGCCGTCCGCGCCGAGCAGCGGCACCTTGTCCGTGATGGACTCCTGAATACGGCCGGGCAGATCCACCGACACCGCGTCCACGGCATCCGCCGCCATCACCCGATAGGTGGTGTATTTCCCACCTGCGATCGCCACCAGACCGGGCGCCACCCTGGCCACCGCGTGCTCCCGGGACAGCTTCGAGGTTTCCTCGCTTTCCCCGGCGAGCAGCGGGCGCAACCCGGCGTAGACGCCTTCAATATCGTCATGCGTCAGCGGCGTCGCCAGCACATTGTTCACGTGCTCGAGCAGGTAGTCGATGTCGTGCCGGGTCGCCGAAGGGTGCGCGAGATCCAGGTTCCAGTCGGTATCCGTGGTACCGATGATCCAGTGGTTTCGCCACGGAATCACGAACAGCACGGACTTCTCGGTGCGCAGGATGATCCCGGTTTCGGAGACGATCCGGTCGCGGGGCACCACGATGTGTACGCCCTTGCTTGCGCGTACCCGGAACCGTCCCCTGCTGCCGGAAAGGTTCTGCAACTCGTCGGTCCACACCCCGGTGCAGTTGACCACGGCCGCCGCGGCGATCTCGGTTTCCGCGCCATCTTCCATATCGCGCACGCGTACGCCCGAGATGCGGTCGGCCTCGCGCAGGAAGCCAACGACCTTTGTGGACGTGCGCACCACGGCGCCGTAATGCGCGGCGGTCCGCGCAACCATCATGGTGTGCCGCGCGTCATCGGCCTGCGCGTCGTAGTACCGGATGCCGCCGACCAGCGCGCTGCGTTTGATACCCGGCGCCATCCGCAACGCGCCGGCCCTGCTGAGGTGTTTCTGGCCAGGCACCGACCGTGCCCCGCCCATCGTGTCGTAGAGGACCAGACCAGCCGCGGTGTACGGCCGTTCCCAGATCCGTTTGGTCAGCGGGTAAAGGAAACTCACCGGCTTCACCAGATGCGGTGCCAATCTGGTGAGCATCAGTTCCCGTTCGGCCAGTGCCTCGCGCACCAGGCCGAACTCCAGCTGCTCCAGATAGCGGAGTCCGCCGTGGAACAACTTGCTCGACCTGCTCGAGGTGCCCGAGGCAAGATCGCGCGATTCCACCAGCGCCACCCGCAGCCCCCTGGTCACCGCGTCCAGCACCACGCCAGCACCCACGATGCCGCCGCCGATCACGACGAGGTCGAAGTTCTCCGAACCGAGCCGCTGCCACGCCCGCGCGCGTTCCTCGGCGTCCAGCCGCCCCAGTCGCTGCGTTGCCCCAACTCGCTCAGTGGACACGGTGCTCCCCTTCTCCGGTCGGCCTCACTTTTCCCACACCCCACCCGCCACGCTACCGGCTTCGGGGGGAGTGCGCGCGACACCGCCCGGGTTGGGCCTTTTGGTACTTGTCCAACCGCCGGCCGGGGGATAGCGTCCCTGCGCACCAGGGGACTTCGCGATGTCGAGACGAGTCGCGCCAGAACCCATTCCCGGTAGCGGAACATGGAGGTTCAGGTGGGTGCGGGGAGCATTTTCGTATGGGAGCTACTTGGCACCGCGGCGCTGATTCTGCTCGGTGCCGGCGTCGTCGCCAACAATGTCCTGCGCAAGACGAACGGGAACGACACTGGCTTCCTGTTCGTGAACATCGGCTGGGCGTTCGCGGTGTTCGTCGGGGCAAGCATCGCGGCACCTGCCGGGGCGCACATCAACCCGGCGGTCACCCTTGGTACGGCGATCGCGGGTGACACCGCATGGGCGGATGTGCCGATCTATATCGCCGCACAGCTCGTCGGCGCGGTTATCGGTGCGATGCTCTGCTGGGCGACGTACAAGACCCAGTTCGACGACCACCCCGAGCCGGAGAACACGCTCGGTATCTTCTCCACCGTGCCGGCGATCAGGCACAACTTCTGGAACCTGGTCACCGAGATCATCGGTACCTTCGTGCTGATTTTCTGGATCCTGACCAACCCGATGGACAACGAGGCGCTCGGCTACGCCGGCGTCGCCTTCGTCGTGTTGGTGATCGGTACTTCGCTCGGTGGCCCAACCGGTTACGCGATCAACCCGGCACGTGACCTCGGACCGCGGATCGCTTACGCGTTGCTGCCCATTCGCGGCAAGGGCAGCGCACAATGGGACTACTCCTGGATACCCGTCGTCGGACCGCTGATCGGCGCATCGCTTGCCGCGCTGCTCTTCCTCGCCCTACCGGCTTGATCAGCGCCGTAGCCCCGGGACGCCGAGAAAGGAAGGCTAGATGACCTCGTACGTGGCCGCTATCGACCAGGGCACCACGTCCACCCGCTGCATGATCTTCGACCACTCCGGCAACGTCGTCGCGGTGGACCAGATGGAGCACGAGCAGATCTTCCCGAAGGCTGGCTGGGTGGAGCACAACCCGGAGGAGATCTGGAACAACACCAGGGAGGTCTGCGCTGGCGCGCTCGCCAAGGCGGACATGAGCCCGAAGGACGTTGCCGCGGTCGGGATCACCAATCAGCGGGAGACCACCGTCGTCTGGGACCGGGCGACCGGTAAGCCGGTGTACAACGCGATCGTCTGGCAGGACACCCGCACCGACCGGATCGTCAGCAAGCTCGGCGAACTCGGCGGCGGGCAGGAGCGCTACCGGGACCGCACCGGGCTGCCACTGGCCACGTACTTCTCCGGCCCCAAGATCAAGTGGATCTTGGACAATGTGGACGGTGCGCGGGAGCGCGCGGAATCCGGCGACCTGCTGTTCGGGAACATGGACACCTGGGTGCTGTGGAACGCGACCGGTGGCACCGATGGCGGCGTGCACGTCACCGATCCCACGAACGCCTCACGCACGCTGTTGATGGACCTGGACACGCTGTCCTGGAACCACGAGATCTGCGCCGAGATGGGCATTCCGACCTCGATGCTGCCGGAGATCCGGTCGTCTTCCGAGGAGTACGGGAAGATCCGCACGAAGGGCGCGCTCGGTGGCGTGCCGATCGCCGGCATCCTCGGCGACCAGCAGGCGGCGACGTTCGGCCAGGCCTGCCTTTCCCCCGGTGAAGCCAAAAACACCTACGGGACCGGCAACTTCGTGTTGCTGAACACCGGAACGGACAAGGTGATGAGCGACAACGGGTTGCTCACCACGGTCTGCTACAAGATCGGCGCGCAGCCGACCGTATACGCGCTGGAAGGCTCGATCGCGGTCACCGGTTCGCTGGTGCAATGGTTGCGGGACAACCTGCGCATGATCGACAGTGCCCCGGAGATCGAGCAGCTTGCCAAGGGCGTCGAGGACAACGGTGGTTGCTACTTCGTACCCGCGTTCTCCGGGTTGTTCGCGCCGCACTGGCGTTCCGACGCACGCGGCGCGATCGTCGGGTTGACCAGGTACGTCAATCGCGGGCATATGGCGCGGGCGGTGCTCGAGGCGACCGCGTTCCAGACGCGCGAGGTGATCGACGCGATGAACGCCGATTCGGGTGTTCCGCTGAAATCCCTCAAGGTCGATGGCGGGATGGTCAGCAACGAGCTGCTGATGCAGTTCCAGGCGGACATCCTGAACGTGTCGGTGGTCCGGCCGAAGGTCGCGGAGACCACCGCGCTGGGTGCTGCCTACGCGGCGGGGCTGGCCGTCGGGTTCTGGTCGAGCGAGGAGGACATTCGCTCGAACTGGGTCAAGGACAAGCAGTGGGATCCGGAGCTGGATGACGCGTCCAGGGAGCGGCAGTACCGCCAGTGGCAGAAGGCGGTTACCCGCACCTTCGACTGGGTGGACGAGGACACCTAAGCACGCACCGTAGCCTCGCTAACCTTAAAGAACGCGATCACAGCGAGTGCTGTCCAGCTCGTGCCACGGTCCGCGTACCGCGATCCGCACCAGCCCGGCGGTCGGGAAGCTCGCCGGGGTCTGGTCGCCGAGCAGGCTGTGGCAGAACAGGTGCACGGTCGGGTTATGGCCTACGAGCAGCAGCCCGTAGGCCTCATCCGGCGCGCTGCGCACCAGGTCGAGAAGGGTATCCGCGTCGCCGGAGTAGATCCGCGATTCGTAGTCCACATTGGGCTCGGCTGGCAGCCGTAGTTCGCGCAACGTCTGCCGCGCTCGTGTCGCGGTGGAACAGAGCACCTGCCCGACGGTGCCCACCGCGCTCGCGGCCTCGTGGGCTTCCCGGATGCCCTGCTCGGTGAGCTCGCGTTCGGCGTCCTCGATCCCGAAGCCCTGCGCGGCGTGCGCATGCCGCATTACCGTCAATATGCGGTCCGGTGCGATAGTCACGCGCGGGAGCCTAACCTGCTCAGCGGACGTGGAACGCGCCGCGGAGGAATGCTTCGCCCTGCTCGCCCGGTCCGCAGCGCAGCGTCACCTCGTGCACGCCGGGCGGAGCGTCTTGCCGGATGGTGGCGGAGGCATCGAGCTCGCCTTCGTAGGCGATATCGGTGAGTACCGGCGAGGAGACGCCATTGGTGGGCAGGTAACCCGGTTCGCAGTAGAAGTGCAGCGATACCCGCTCACCTGGGCGTGCCACGAGTTGCCGCAGGTCGATGTTGCCTGGCGGCTGCGGGCCGCTTTCCACCACGGTGTAGCTGGTTTGCATGGGTTGGCCATTGCAGTCGGCGCGCACTTGATAGGTGCCGGGTTCGATGCCCGGCCCGATCCGGGCCTGGTAGCCGTTGCCGCTGTCCCACGGCCACGGCTCAGACAGCCCTTCGTATTCGGTGAGCTTGGTTTCCACCGGGTTGCCGTCCGGGGTTTCGCACCAGGCGATGATGTTCACTGGGTCGTAGTCGAAGGCGTGATCGCGAGGTAGCCCGTCGTGCAGCGGCCTCGGGTAGACGGCCAACTGACCGCATACCCGGTCGCTGCCCGGTTCGCAGTACACCTCGTCGACCTGGCTGGGCGCGGCAGCGGCTTGCCAGTTGGCCAGTCCGCTGCCCGCCGCCAGCAGGACCGCGAACCCGATGCTCGCGAGTACCCGTCGTGTACGCATAGCGCGCGACTCCTCTCCCCCAGTGTTACACATGGACTTCCAGTGCTACACGTATGAGAAGTCGGAGAGGTTGCCACACGGGGCGCGCGCCGCGCTGATGCACGCCCCGTGATCGCGTTCTTGAGGGTTAGCGAGGCGCGTCGGGAAGATGCGCGAGCAGCGCCCGCCACTGCGCGCCCGCGAAACGCAAAACACCCGCACCCGGGCACTTCGAATCCCGCACCAACGCCACACCCACACCACCAGCGACCTCAACACAGTCGTCGTTGGGATTGCTGTAACTGCTCTTCCGCCAGCCCAACACGGACTGCTTCTGCGAGGTCATGCTGCTCCTTCTCGGGGACGCACTACCAACCGGACGCCCTGACACGCGGCCGCGTGCCCGCCACAGCCCCGCACGAGCACGCTCCGTGACCGCGTTCTTTAAGGTTAGCGAGGTGGATGGGCCAGGTGAGCCAGCAGCGCCTGCCACTCCGCACCCGCGAAACGCAACACACCCGAACCCGGATTCTTCGAATCCCGCACCAACGCCACACCCACACCACCAGCGACCTCAACACAGTTGTCATTGGCGTTGCTGTAGCTACTCTTCCGCCAGCCCAACACGGACTGCTCCTGCGAGGTCATACTGCTCCTTCTGGGGGACGGTCGTAGTCGTTTGCCAGCCGGACAAACCACTCCCGGGATTGTCCCTCATCAAGAGCATCCTCGGCGAGCCTCCCGATCACCGAATGCGCCACCGCAACATCCTCCGGGTTCTCCACGAACAGCCCGGAGACCATGTTCTCCATATGCAGCACCGGCGCATGCTCAGGAAAATCCATGAGCGTAAATTCCGCCGAGTTTGCGGCTAGTCCGCCAGCGGAGAACGGCACCACGCGTAGCGTGATCCCGCGTTGCGCCCCGAGCAGCGCCAGATGTAGCAGTTGCTCGTTCATCACCCGATCGGTGCCGATCTTGCAGCGCAACGCGGCCTCGTAGATGTAGAACGCGCAGCGCGGCCCACGCAGTCGGGTCAGCAGCTCCTGCCGGTCCATCCTGGTCGCCAGCCGCTCGTCCACATCGGCTTCGGTGCGGTTGCCAGGCAGCTCGATCACCGCCCGGGCGTACTCCCTGGTCTGCAACAGCCCGGGAATCAGCAGCGGCGCGGTGCCGGTAATCGAGTGCGCGAGGTTCTCGTGCAGCACCAGGGTTCGCAACACGTTCCGGCGGACAAGGTAACCGGCCTCATTGGACCGTGCAGTGCGCAGCACCTTGCGGACTTCCTTGGACGGCACCGAGCAATACGCGAGATAGGTCGCGACGGTGACCTCGTTGGCCGTCGCGTAACCGGATTCCAGGCGAGACACGTGACTCGCGGACCAGCCGACCCGATGCGCGAGCTCGACCGCGAGCAGACCGGCCGCCTCCCGGTACTTGCGAAGCTCCGCGCCCAGTTCACGACGACGGGCATCCGATGGATGTACAGGCATGCCGCGCACCCTATGGGCACGAGCAGCGCCGAACCGGCACAGACGCGGATGAATCACCCCAAGGCAGCAGAGCGAGGCAAAACCTGTCCGGGGGGACAAGTAGCCAGCCGCGAATCGGGCTTGACCCTCACGCGACGTGAGGCCGGACAGTTGGCCACATGAGCGAGTTCTGCAGAGAAACGTCGGTGAGTGCGCGGTAGCCGGGGCCGCTGGACCGCAATGTTTAGGAATCTTGCGGTCACCGAACGCTGCCACAGCCCGCCCGGCACAGGAGCTGGATCCAGACAGTCACGAAGCGCGCGACCTGGCCTCGGTCGGGCTCGTCGCGCCAGAAACAGCGGAGTAGGTACACAATGACATACATGGTTGACCGCGAGCAGGACATAGGTGGCGGTGTCACGGTTGGCACAGCCGCTGAACTGGTTGGGGTAACCGTTCGTACGCTGCATCACTGGGACGAGATCGGCCTTGCTTCGCCGTCCGCGCGAACTTCGGCCGGCTACCGCCAGTACACCGAGGCGGACCTGCAACGGCTGCATCGAATCGTCGCCTACCGCGAGGCTGGTCTCCGGCTGGACGCGATCCGCGCGGTTCTTGATGACACGGCAACGGAAATCGGCGAGACCCTGCGCGTCCAGCGCGCCCAGCTTGCGAACCGGATCCGGGACCTGCAACAGCTCGACGAGCGCCTGGAACGGATGGGCCAGGCGCATGAGCGTGGCATCCTGCTCGACGACGAAACGCAGTCGGAAGTCTTCGGGCCAGACTGGGACGCCGAACAAAGCCGGCAGGCCCGCATGGTGTGGGGTGACTCCACGCAATGGGCACAGTTTGCCGAGCGGTCCGCTTCGCGCACGCGCGCGCAGTGGCAGTCGCTCTCCGATGCGATGGCCACAGTGCAGTTCGAACTCGGCGACGCGGTCGACCGGGATGTGCGGCCAGGCAGCCAAGAGGCGAACACGCTCGTGGAACGCCACCGCGAGGTGTTTTCCAACTTCTTTCCGCTCACCCGGCAAATGCAGGTGTGCCTTGGCGGCATGTTCGAGTCCGACCCCGGCTTTTCCGCGTATTACAACGGAATCCGGGTCGGGCTAGCCTCCTGGTTCCGGCAATGCATCGACGAGAACGCGCGGGCGCACGGGATCGATCCCGAGACGGCCACCTGGCAGTAGCCCTAGCCGCGACCGATATAGGGCATCGTGGTCGCGGTGATGGTCAGGAACTGCACGTTCGCATCCAGCGGCAAGCCCGCCATATAGCGCACCGCCTCGGCGACATGTGCCGGATCGAAGGTTGGCTCGGCCCGGATACTGCCGTCGGCCTGCCGGGCGCCAACCGCGATGACTTCGGTCATCTCGCTAGCCGCGTTACCGATATCGATCTGTCCACATGCGATATCGAACTCCCGACCGTCCAAGGAGATCGATTTGGTGAGGCCGGTGATCGCGTGCTTGGTGGCGGTGTAGGCGACACTGCCTGGCCGGGGAGTGTGCGCGGAGATCGAACCGTTGTTGATGATGCGCCCACCCCGCGGGTCCTGCTCCTTCATCAGCCGCACCGCGTGCTGCGCGCAGACAAACGCGCCGGTAAGGTTGACGTCCACGACCTGCCGCCAGTCGGCCACCGAGACCTGGTCCACCGCGCCGGGCACGCCGAACGTGCCCGCGTTGTTCACCAGCAGATCCAGCCGGCCCCACTGCGTGCGCACCGTGTCGAACAACGCGGCGACCGCGTCCGGATCGGCCACATCGGTCGGCACGGCCAGCGCCATCCCGTCCGCGGCGTCCGCGCAGGCCTCGCGTAGCGGCTCGGGCCGCCGGCCGGCGAGCGCCACCCGGTAACCATCGGCGAGCAACGCGCGGGCAATGTGCCGGCCGAGGCCGACCCCGGCCCCGGTCACCACGGCGGTCTTCGGTGCATCCGGCTGGGTTGTCACGGGTCTAGTCCAGATCGTCGTGCCGCATCAGCTGGCGGCCAGCCTCGGTGATCGAACCGGAAAGCGAGGGATACACCGAGAAGGTCAGCGCCAAGTCGTCCGCGGTGAGCTGGTTCTGCACCGCGAGCGCGATCGGCAGGATCAACTCGCTCGCGTTCGGCGCCACGACCACCCCACCGATCACCGCGCCGGTCGCCGGCCGGCAGAACAGCTTCACGAAACCGCGCCGCAGACCCTCCATTTTGGACCGCGCGTTCGCCGCGAGTGGCAGGGTGATGGTGCGGGCCGGCACCTCGCCGGAATCGATCGCCGCCTGGCTGATCCCCACTGTGGCGATCTCCGGATGCGTGAACACGTTCGCCGCCACGGTCTTCAGTTTGATCGGCGCCACGCCCTCCCCGAGCGCGTGCCACATCGCGATCCTGCCCTGCATACTGGCCACCGACGCGAGCATCAGCACGCCGGTGCAGTCGCCGGCCGCGTACACCCCTGGCGCCGAGGTACGGGAAACCCGGTCAACCGCGATGAAACCGCGTTCATCCGGCTGGATGCCCGCGGTCTCCAGGCCAATATCCGCGGTGTTCGGGATCGACCCCACGGTCATCAACGCGTGGCTCGCGTCGATCGTGCGACCGTCGGTCAGGTGAACCAGTACACCCTTTTCGGTGCGCTCCACCCGGTCGGCGCGGGCGTGCTTGGCCACCTCGGTACCGCGCTCGGCGAAGACTTCCTCGAGCACCAGCGCGGCGTCCGCGTCCTCGTGCGGCAGCACCCGGTCGCGGCTGGAAACCAGCGTCACTTTGATGCCCATCTCGGTGTAGGCCGAGGCGAACTCCGCGCCGGTCACCCCGGACCCGATCACCACCAGGTGCTCGGGCAACACGTCCAGGTCGTAGAGCTGACGCCAGTCCAGGATTCGCTCGCCGTCCGGTATGGCGCCCGGCAGCTCGCGCGGGGTGGCGCCGGTGGCGACCAGCACCACGTCGGCGGCGAGCTCGGTCTCCTCGCCCTGCTCGCTGGTCACAAGCACCCGATGGGTGGCTAGGCAGGGTTCCTCGTCGGCGAGCCGCGCGTGCCCACTCAACAGCCGCACGCCTTCGCGCTGCAGGCGGGCGCGGACCTCCGCGGACTGGGCGAGCGCGAGGCCCTTCACCCGGCCGTGCACGCTGGGGACCTCGACCTCGGCCTGCTGGTTGTTGGTACGAATGCCCAGCTCATCCGCGTTGCGGAAGGCCGAACGAGCGCCGGCCGAGGCGATGAACGTCTTCGAGGGCACGCAGTCATAGAGCACGCAGGCGCCGCCGAGGCCGTCCCGCTCGACCACGGTGACCTCGGCGCCGTGCTGCGCCGCGACGAGCGCGGCATCCCATCCAGCCGGGCCGCCTCCCATGATCACAATGCGGGTCACCGTCGTCCTCCTCTGTCGCCGTGGTGGGCAGGCAGTGCGCAGCCTTTCGCACCGAACGGTACGCGGTCCAGCGATGTTTTCCGCGTCACCCCGCTGGCCGCTGGTTGGCCGATTCGCATCGCCCTCGGGTGCGCTGATCGAAAGGTCGCTACCCTGTCCGCGTGCCTCTCTACGCCGCATACGGATCCAACATGGAGCCCGCCCAGATGATGGAGCGCGCCCCGCACTCCCCGATGGCCGGCACCGGATGGCTGGTGGGCTGGCGGCTCACCTTCGGTGCCGAGGACTTCGGGTGGGAAGGCGCGCTGGCGACAGTGGTCGAGGAGGCTGGCTCGCAGGTGTTCGTCGTGCTCTACGACGTGCCGCCGGAAGACGAGGCCAAGCTCGACCGGTGGGAGGGTTCCGAGCTGGGCCTGCACACGAAGATCCGGCTGCGTATCCAGACCATGGAGGGCTCCGCGCTGGCGTGGTTGTACGTGCTGGACGCCTACGAGGGCGGGCTGCCGTCGGCGCGCTATCTCGGCGTGATGGCCGACGCCGCCGAGGCAGCTGGCGCCCCCGCCGATTACGTCGCCGACCTGCGTACCCGCCCCTGCCAGGGCATCGGCCCCTGAGCGCCCTCCGTGACCGCGTCCGGTAGGGATCTTGCGGTCAGAGCCAGCCGTGTGAGCGTAGTTCCGCGGTGAACCGCTGGTAGCGCTCATCGAGCGTGGCCACCTCGGCGGGCACCGGTTCGACCAGCTCCGGCTCCGGCACCATCGCGGCGGCCGCCGCGCCCAGGTTCGGGTACACCGACCCGGCCGCGGCCAGCAATGCCGCACCAAGCGCCGTCCCCGCCTGCTCCGCACGTGCCACCGGCTCGCCGAGCACCGACGCGCGGATCCGGCACCAGGTGTCGCTGCGCGCCCCACCGCCAGCCGTGCGGACCGCCCCGGTGCGCGGTGCGCCGAGCTCGGCCAGCCGCTGCAACGCCAGCCGCTCGGTGAACGCGACCCCCTCCAGCCGCGCCCGGTAGTCGTCCACCTCATCAGCGGGCGTACCCAGGGTGAAACCCAGAGCGTCCGCGGCAAGGAACGGGAACCGCTCGCCGGTGCCACGCAGTGGGTAGCTGACCACGCTGGCCGGGCCCCGCGCGGTGGCGGCCGCATCCAGCTCGGCCAACCGCTCGACCGGCACATCGGCCAGCGCCGAGCCACCGGTATTCGACGCGCCGCCGGGCAGCCAGGCCCCGTCCGGATGCCGATGGCTGTACACCGAACCGGTCGGATCGAACACCAGCTCCGCCGATACGCCCTTGAGCACCAGCGTGGTACCGATCACCGTGACGAACGACCCGACCTCGACCGCGCCACAGGCCAGCTGCCCCGCACAGCCGTCGGTTATCCCGGCGCGCACCGCACAGCCCACCGGCAGCCCGGTGCGCTCGGCCGCCGCCCGCCCCACCGCGCCGAGCACGGTGGTGGGCGCGACCACCGGTGGAAGCAGCGAATCCGGTACGGCCAGCGCGTCGAACGCCGCGTGCACCCATTCACCGCGCACCGCGTCGTAGCCACTCTTCAGCGCATGGCTGGCGTCGGTGGCCACCGGCTCGCCGACCAGCCGCCAGGCGAGCAGATCAGGCGTATGGCACACCCGCGCCGCGCGCTCGCCCAACTCCTTGGCCAACCAACCAATCCGGGCCAAGCCGGAGGACGCGGACGGGGTGATACCGATTCGCCGCCATGCCTCCGGCGCGGCCGCCGCCGCGGTTTCCGCCTGCGCTGCCGCGCGCCGATCGTCGTACATCAGCGCGGGCCCAATCGGTTCACCAGCCTGGTCAACCGCGACAACCGTGCCCGAGGTCGCGGCGATAGCCAGCGAGGTGATCTCGGCCGCCCTGGCACCAAGAGCGCCGGTGCACTCCGCGAGCGAGTCCGCGACGGCCGACCACCAGCTGTTCGCGTCCTGCTCGGAACGGCCATCGCCCGGGCGCTCGGGACCTGGCAACGGCCGTTTGGCCTCGGCAACGAGCGTGCCATCGGCTTCGTACACGGCGACCCGCACATTGGCGGTGGCGACATCGATACCCGCGACCAGACTCACTTGGCCCACCTATCCACGTGGCAGCAGTTTCGCCCCAAGCCTGCCACCCCGGCCGTGGCCGCCTTCGCGGCCGGCCCTTGCCGGAACCGGATCCGCCGAAGCAACATAGCGCGAGTCCCCTCGTCCCCCGGAGGAATCCGTGATCAGCATCGGCATCGACGCCGGCACCTCGATGGTGAAAAGCGTGGCCTACGACGAGGACGGCACCGAGCTTGCCGTCGCCAGCAGGCCGACCAGGGTGCGCCATCCCGAGCCGGGCTGGGCCGAGCAGGATATGGCCGAGGTCTGGCAGGCCGTGACCACGACGATCACCGAGCTGCGCGAACGGGCTCCCGGTCCGGTGCGGCTGATCGCGCTCACCGCCCAGGGTGACGGCTGCTGGCTGGTTGACGAACAGGGCCAGCCCACCGGCCCTGCCGCGCTGTGGAATGACGCGCGGGCGGTCCCGATCGCCAGCCGCTGGGCCGATGCCGGTCTGCTCGACCAGATCTTCCGGATCACCGGCTCGACCGGCTTCGCCGGGCTGCCGCACGCCCAGCTGGCCTGGTTCGCCGCGCATCAGCCGCAGCGGGTCGAGTCCGCCAGTGCCGTGCTCACCTGCGGCGGCTGGTTGTTCCACCAGCTAACCGGGCGGATCGCGATCGACGCGTCGGAAGCGGCGAACCCGTTCGGCGACGCGCGAGCTGGCGGCTACGCGGCGGAAGTACTCGAGCTGCTCGACCTCGGCTGGGCGCGGCGGCTACTGCCGGAGATCGTGGACGGGGCGAGCAGGGTCGCCGAGCTGGACCCCGCGGCGGCCGAACAGCTGGGCGTCGCCACGGCAACCCCGGTGGTGCTCGCGCCGTACGACATCCTGTCCACCGCGCTCGGTGCCGGCGTGGCCGAACCGGGCCAGGCCTGCACGATCCTGGGCACCACGATCTGCACCGAAGTGCTCTCCGCCGAGCCGAGGCTCGACCGCGCGCCGGTCGGCATGACCCTGCCCTCCGGCATCCCTGGCAACTGGATGCTCGCCTACGCGACGCTGGCCGGCACCGAGATCGTGGACTGGACCTGCCGGCTACTCGGCCTGCCGAACCCGGAGGATCTGACCGACCTCGCCGAGCATGCCGAGCCCGGCTGCGACGGTCTGCTGCTGTTGCCATACCTGTCGCCAGGCGGTGAGCGGGCGCCGTTCTACGATCCGGCCGCGCGCGGCACGCTACTCGGGATGAACCTGGCGCACGGCCCCGCGGAGATCGCCAGGGCCTGCCTTGAAGGACTGGCACTGGCCATTCAGGACTGTCTGATAGCAAGCGAGGTCCAGCCAACCGAGCTGCGGCTGACCGGTGGCGGTTCGGCGAATCCACTGTGGCGGCAGATCATCGCGGACCTGACCGGGTTGCCGGTAGTGCGCAGTACCGACCGGCAGGCTGGCGCGCGCGGCGCGCTGGTACTGGCCATCGCGGAGCTGACCGGGCAGCCAGTGTCCGAAGTGGCCGCCCGCATGGTGGGCACCGAGGAGGCGGTGCGGCCACGAGCCGAGCAACACCGGCTGGCCACCGAACAGTTCGAGCGGTTCCGGGCGGCCCGCGATGCCCTGCGCCCCGGCGGCTGGTTTCACCCGTAGGGCGCAGGGCGGGAATCGCTCAGCGGGTCAGTACGACCGTTGCCGCCACACCGATTTCCGGTACGGTCACCTGCCAGCGGTCATCCGTGCGCCGCACGTCCAGCACGGTTCCGGTGCGGGCTTCGAACGCCGTCTCGATTGGACCGTCGATGTCCAGATCGATACTGATATCCCGTAGCGGGATGGGATCCTCGAGATACTCGGCGCCGCCACGGCGGTGCCGGAGCGGTGAGTGGTTGACAATGTGGACGATCCATCGCTCGGGCTCTTCCTGCTGTGTCACGGTGATCTCCGTGCTGCCCGGCGCGGTGCTACGCACCAGCGGATCCGGCAGGAGATCCCTGAGCAGGCGCTGGAACAGCTCGCGATAGATCCAGTAGCCATGCCGGAAGTAGCCGAGCCCGAGCGGGAAGGACACGACACCAAGCGTGCCGGACCGTACGACGGTGGCGTACTCCGTCGGCTCGCCGGATGGCGGGATGGCATAGCCGGTGAGGTGCAACGGATCCGAGGTTGGTTCGGTCAGCTTGGCGTACACGTCGAGATCATCGCCTTCGGGGACCGCCCACAGGTCCGCGCCGACATACAACGCGAAGTCGAATTCCCGATAGCGCTCACCGATATCGGCGAGCGCGGCGCCGCGCAACCGGGTGTACGGCCGCTCGAATGTGGACTCTCCCCGAAACGCATCGCGCAACTGTCGCGGCCACAGCTGATCGGCTCCGGCGAGTCGCGCTCCACCGTGTACGGCCAGCACCGCCTTGCCGTCGTCCAGGTGTCGTTGCAGGCGCCCGGCGAGCTCGTCATCCACCTCGAGCGTGTCCGGTAGCACCAGCAACTGGTAGCGCTCGATATCGTCCGCGCGGTCCACGATGTCGAACTGGATATGGCTGGCCTGCAGCAGCTGCGTCAGCCCGGTCACGCTTGCGCCGCGGGCGATGTTCTCCAGGAACATCTCGGGCGCATCGTTGAGTTGCTGGTCAACCAGGCTGCTGACCTCCTCGTCATCGGTGCCCATCTCCGCGGCGAACTGGCTCAGCGGTGGCCCGCTGACCACGATCGCCGCCTCGCTGACCGGAGCGGCGCCCCGCAGATACGGTTCGATGCGCTCGATCTCCTGGTATGCCTCGGCGACCGTGCCGTACACGGCGGGATCAAGTCGTAGCGCGGGGCCGGGGTCATCGCCGATATCGCAGCGCAGTCCAAGCGCGACGGTGCTGGCCAGCTCGGAGCGGAGCTGGGTCGGGTGCTTCAGGCCGCCATAGTCACCCCAGTGCTTCGCGAACCGGCCGGTGAGACCGTAGACCGGCACGCCGAGACCGCGGGCATAACGGCCGTGCACCGGCAGGTAGTGGTATCCCCAGAGGCCGGTCGGGATGCACTCGATCTCGATCTCGTCCAGGTACGGCAGGCGTTCGGCCGTGCCGAGTACTGCCATCGTGTTGTACAGGACACGGATATCCGGCCGCAGCGCGCGAGCGTACTCGGTCAGCTCCTTGATGGTCGCGTTGCACAGCTCGTTCTGCCGCCGCTGCTGTACCACGGGGTCCACTGGGGACTCGCCAGCTTCCTCCAATGCGGACACACAGCGCACGCAGTAACAGGCCGCCACCGAGGTGGTGGCCGGATTGACCATGTCGAACCACACGCCATCCGGCTCGCAGTGCGCGAATATCTCGCTGGTGTGCTGTTTGACGACCTCGAGCAGCCCGGGATGAGACAGGCACATTTGCGATATCGCCGGCGGTTCACCGTAGGCGGGCAGGCTGGTGGAGCGGTCCTTGCCCATCATCAGCCATTCCGGGTGGTGTATCGCAAGATGCTCGTCCCACCAGACCGGATACACCACATACACGCCGATACCTACGTCCTGGCATGCCTTGACCTGCCGGCCAAGTAGATTCTTGGCGTCCGGTTCCGGGTGATGCGGCCCGATTTCGCTTGGGAAGTAGCAGAGTCCATTGACGTCTTTCGCGATCACCACCAGCTCCTCGATTCGGGCTTCGAGGAGTGTCGCGGCAAAGCTGTCCGGGTCGAATCCCGCGCCGATACCCCGCACCTCGGTGCTGTTGTTGATGTCGAACAGCATCCGTCGCCAGGAGCCGTGCGGTTGGGCACGTTGCCGTTCGTCTATCCAGAGTCGTCGAGTAGCCATGTTCAATTAAGTATACTTCTACATATAGATTGTCAAGTATACTTATAGCGAGAAGGGATCTCATGCCAGACAAGGCAGCACGGGATACGAATAGCTCCGGCAAACGCAAGGCCACTGGCCAGCGACTACCGCGCGCGGAGCGCCGGGAGCAGATCCTCGGCGCGGCCACGACCGCGTTCGCTCAGCATGGCGGCTTCGCCGACACCGGGCTCGACGATGTGTTGGACGCGGCGGGCGTGACCAGGATGATCCTGTACCGCCATTTCGATTCGAAGGAGGAGCTGTATCGCGCGGTACTCGATCACGCCACCACCCGGCTGCATGCCGCGACGACCAGCGAAGGTGAGCTCACCGAGCACACCTGGGAAGCACTGATCGACTGGGCGAGGTCGAACCCCGATACGTTTCGGCTGCTCTTCCACCACGCGGTACGCGAGCCGAACTTCCGGGACCACGTCGACGAGGTGTGGGATGGCATGCGGTTGGCCATCCAGGATCTGCTGTGTGCCGGCGGCACAGCGGATCAGCGGACCCAGTGGGCCGCCCGGCTCGCGACGGCGGTGGCGATCGAGGGCATCCTTGCGTGGTTCGACGCCGGTCGGCCGGACCCCGAGCAGCTGTCCAGCCGCCTGCGCAACGCCGTCGAAGCCGCGACCGCCCAGATCCTGAGCTGACCTGCAACGTCACCACGGTCAGCCCGCTCAACGCGCGCCCAAATCAACAGTCAGCCCGCGAAACGCGACATGGGCAGCCGCTATCAGCGCGCCCAAAAACCAACGGTTAGCCCGCTGAACGCGTCTTATCGAGCGTGGGCAAATACCGCGGTTAGCCTGCTAAACGCGGTATTTGTGCAGGTCAGGCCAGTGCGGCTAGTGCTGTGTGCACCAGGACGCGAGTGCCGACCAGCAGCGCGCGTTCGTCCATCTCGAAGGTGGCCTGGTGCAGATCCCGCATCGGGCCTTCGCCCGGCCACACGCCAAGCCGCGCGAAGGCGCCCGGCACGTGTTCCAGGTACCAGCCGAAGTCCTCACCACCGGAGGACTGCGCCGTGCTCGCCAGTGAGTCGCCGCCAAGCGCGGCCTCGACTCCCGCGCCGAGCAGCTGCGTGCTGTCCGGCTCATTCACCACCGGTGGAACACCGCGCTGGTAGTTCAGCTCGTACCCAACCCCGGTCGGCGCGAGTATCGCCTCGACCGCCTGGCTGACGAGCGGTTCGAGTTCCGCCCACACGTCCCGGTCCGCGGTGCGCAGCGTGCCGCGCAGGACACCAGCCTGCGGCACCGCGTTCGGCGCCTCGCCCGCGTGCACCGAACCCCAGACCAGCACGGTGCCGGAGCGCGGGTCGACGCGACGGGACAACAGCGCGGGTAGCCCGGTGATCAGCGAACCAAGCGCGTGCACCAGGTCAGCGGTCAGATGTGGCCGCGAGGTATGCCCACCAGGCGAGTTCAGCCGCACTTCGACGACGTCGGTGGCCGAGGTGATCGCGCCGGCACGAATACCGACGGTGCCCACCTGCAACCGCGGATCGCAGTGCAGCCCGAAGATCCGGTCCACGCCGGTCAACCAGCCGGCGGCAAGCACATCGAGCGCCCCGCCCGGCATGACTTCCTCGGCCGGCTGGAAGATCAGCCGTACCCTGCCCGGCAGTTCCGGCGCGGTGGCCAGCGCGAGCCCGGCCGCAAGCAGCGAGGTGGTGTGCGCATCGTGTCCGCACACATGTCCGACGCCGTCCACCGCGGAGGCGAAGGGCAGACCCGAGGCCTCGGTGATGGGGAGCGCGTCCAGATCGGCGCGCAGGGCCACACAGCGCGGCCCGCTGCCGACCTCGCAGACCACGCCGGTACCACCCGGAAGGACCTCGGGTTCCAGGCCAGCGGCGCGCAACGTCGAGGCGACCAGCTCGGTGGTGGCGAACTCGTGTCTGGACAGCTCAGGGTTCGCATGGATGTGCCGGCGCCACGCGACGATGTCGGCGACATGCTCGGCAAGCCAGGTGTCCAGCCATTCCGGGCCACGACCGGCGCCAAGATCGGCGACCGCGGGCAGGCCGACGCCGGTCTCGGTAATGACCACGTCGGCGTTGACACTCGACGAACCGGTTGCTTCGGAATCGCCTGGGGTTTCCGCTCGGGAGTCCAGCACGGTCACGACGCACCTCCCACCGAATGGGCCGAGACGTTGTCAGCTGTGGTGAATGTCGTACTCATCGTGCGAACAAGCCTGCACCAACTCACCGTGCGCTTACACCCATATGGCGGCTTGTGGAGATCGCCGGTAGCGATGTTGCGATAAACGGCTGATCGTCGTTCGGTGGGCCTATAGGTGATCCGCGATATCCGGTACGCCCGTTCGATACAACCGGCCGTTTAACCAGGACGATTGGCCAACCCAGCAGACCAGCACTGTCGGATCAGCCCGATTTGCGGCGCTTGTGCCGGACATACCGCCCGTAAATCACGATCGCCAGCAACGCGGCGGCGATGATCCCGACCACGAACTTGCGCTGCGCCTGCTGACTATCCGCCTCCGCGCTGTCCTCCGGATCGATCCGCGGCCCTGGAGCAGGGCTGTCCTCCTGCGCCACCCAACCGGAGGCGACACCACTGGAGATACCGGACGTACTGGCCAAACTAGCCGAGTTCGGCGATAGCTCGGGCTGGGCTACCGCCGTCGCGGGCGTCACCAGAAACAGCACGCTCAACAGCAGTGCCCCCGCAAGCGATCGGTTCACTCGCATCGCAATAGCCTTCCCCGACTCATCGCATCGCCAGCACCGTTCCTGGTACTAGCCCTCGCGTTCAGCGAATGCCGACAGTATCCGCTCGGCGGCCAGGGTCGCGGTCAACTCGCCGTCGCGCACCGCCCGTTCGAGCTCGGGCACGATACCCCGCACGCGTTCCCGCAAATCCGTCAGCAACTGCTCGCGCACCATCGACCAGGTCCAATCTACCTGCTGTTGGGCCCGCTTAGCCGTGAATTGTCCCGCCGCGCGCAAAGTTTCCGCATGCCGGGTCACCTGCTGCCACACCGTGTCCAGCCCGATTTCCCGCATACCACTACAAGTCAACACCGGTGGCGTCCACACCGACTCCGGCGGGTACAGCATGCGCAGTGCACCGGAAAGCTCTCGCGCGGCCTTGCGCGCGTCCCGTTCGTGTTCGCCGTCCGCCTTGTTCACCGCGATCACGTCGGCGAGTTCCAGCACGCCCTTCTTGATGCCCTGCAACTGATCCCCGGTACGGGCCAGCGTGAGGTAAAGGAAGCAGTCGACCATGTTCGCCACGGTGATCTCGGACTGCCCGACACCGACCGTCTCGATCAACACGATGTCGTAGCCGGCCGCCTCCATCAGCACGGTGGTTTCCCTGGTGGCCCGGGCGACACCGCCGAGCGTCCCCGAGGTAGGTGACGGCCGGATGAACGCGGCCGGGTCGACCGCGAGGCGCGCCATCCTGGTCTTGTCACCGAGAATCGACCCGCCGGTCTTGCTCGACGAAGGGTCGACGGCCAGCACCGCGACCCGATGCCCGCGCGCGGTCAACATGCTGCCAAGCGCATCGATGAAAGTGGACTTACCGACCCCGGGAACACCGGTGATGCCCACTCGCTGCGCGCCTCCGGCGTGTGGCAGCAACTCGACAAGCAGTTCCTGTGCCTGCGCGCGATGATCCGCGCGGCTGGACTCCACCAGGGTGATCGCTTTGGCCAGTACGCCGCGCTGGCCGGCGAGTACGCCCTTCGCGTACTCCCCGACGTCGATCTTCTTCGGCATCAGCCCGCTATTCGCCGTGTCCGTGCAGTTCCGCCAGCTGCCGCAACAGATCCCCGGCGGCATCGGCGATCACCGTGCCCGGTGGGAAGATCGCCGCCGCACCAGCCTCGCGTAGCGCGGCGAAATCGCCTGGCGGGATGACCCCGCCGACCACCACCATGATGTCCGAGCGCCCCAGTTCGGCCAGCTCGGCGCGCAGTGCGGGCACCAGCGTGAGGTGGCCAGCCGCCAGCGAGGAGACGCCGACGATATGCGCGTCCGCCTCGACCGCCTGCCGTGCCACCTCTGCCGGTGTGGAGAACAGCGGGCCCACGTCCACGTCGAAGCCGAGATCGGCGAACGCCGTGGCGATCACCTTCTGGCCACGGTCGTGTCCATCCTGGCCCATCTTCGCGACCAGGATACGCGGCCTGCGGCCTTCGGCCTCGGCGAACTCGTCGACCTGCGCCCGCGCCGTATCGACGTTCGCCGATGTGCCAACCTCATCGCGATACACACCGGAAATCGTACGAATCTGCCCGGCGTGCCGCCCGTAGACCCGCTCGAGCGCGTCGGAGATCTCGCCCACCGTTGCCTTGGCCCGCGCGGCGTCGATCGCGTAGCTGAGCAGATTGTTCCGCAGGCCCTCGCTCGCCGACTCCTGCTCGGCCGCGGCGGTCAGCGCGCGCAGCGCGTCCTGAGTGGCCTGCTCGTCACGTTCCTCCCGCAGCCTGCGCAGCTTGTCCAGCTGCTCCGCGCGCACCTGCGCATTGTCCACTTTGAGCACGTCGATGTTTTCCTCGGCGTCCAGCCGGTACTTGTTCACCCCGATCACCGGCTGGCGGCCGGAGTCGATCCGGGCCTGGGTACGCGCGGCGGCTTCCTCGATGCGCAACTTCGGGATACCCGCGTCGATGGCCCGCGCCATCCCGCCAGCCGACTCGACTTCGCTGATGTGCCCCCATGCCTTGTTCGCCAGCTCGTAGGTCAACCGCTCGATGAACGCGCTACCGCCCCACGGGTCGATCACCCGCGTCGTACCGGATTCCTGCTGCAGCACCAGTTGCGTGTTACGAGCGATCCGCGCGGAGAAGTCGGTCGGCAACGCCAGTGCCTCGTCAAGCGCGTTGGTGTGCAATGACTGGGTATGCCCCTGGGTGGCCGCCATCGCCTCGACACAGGTGCGGATGACGTTGTTGTACACGTCCTGCGCGGTGAGCGACCAGCCCGAGGTCTGGCAGTGCGTGCGCAGCGAAAGCGATTTGTCGTTACGTGGACCGAACTGGTTGACCAGCTTCGCCCACAACAGGCGCGCGGCGCGCATCTTCGCGACTTCCATGTAGAAGTTCATCCCGATGGCCCAGAAGAACGACAGCCGGGGCGCGAAGGAATCGATGCTCAGCCCACCGTCCACACCGGCCCGGATGTACTCCACCCCGTCGGCGAGCGTGTACGCCAGCTCCAGATCGGCCGTGGCTCCCGCTTCCTGCATGTGGTAGCCGGAGATGGAAATGGAATTGAACTTCGGCATCCGCTGCGAGGTGTACGCGAAGATGTCCGAGATGATCCGCATCGAGGGCTGTGGCGGGTAGATGTAGGTGTTGCGGACCATGAACTCTTTGAGGATGTCGTTCTGAATGGTCCCCGCCAGCTTCTCCGGCGGCACGCCCTGCTCCTCGGCCGCGACCACGTACAGCGCCAGCACCGGAAGCACCGCGCCATTCATCGTCATCGAAACGCTCATCCGGTCAAGCGGGATACCGTCGAAGAGCTGGCGCATATCGTAGATCGAATCGATGGCCACGCCAGCCATCCCGACATCCCCGCCAACCCTGGGATGGTCCGAGTCGTACCCCCGGTGGGTGGCCAGATCAAAGGCCACCGACAGTCCTTTCTGGCCAGCCGCGAGGTTGCGCCGGTAGAACGCGTTGGACTCCTGCGCGGTCGAGAATCCCGCGTACTGGCGAACGGTCCACGGCTGGTTCACGTACATCGTCGCGTATGGGCCGCGTAGATAGGGTGCGACGCCGGGATAGGTGCGCAGGAAATCCAGGTCTTCGGTATCGGCCGCGGTGTACAGCGGTTTGATCCCGATGCCCTCGGCGGTCTCCCAGGCGAGCGCGTCCGCGCCCTTGCCGGTGCGCTCGTGCAGCGCGGTCGCCCAGTCGGTACCGCCGCCGGCGTCCTGCTCGCCGAGCCGCACATCCGCGAAGTTCGGAATACTTGTCATTGGTCGACTCCCAACGCGTCCAGCGTCTCGGAAAGCGTGCTCAGCGCTTCGCAGCCGGCGAAGACATACGCGTCCACGCCCGGATAGTCCTTGGGCTTACCGGCGAGCAGTACTCGCCGCGCGCCCTGCTCGCGCAGCGCGCCGGCCAGTTCGGCGGCGCCGTCGGCGTATGCGGAGTCCGGCCCGCAGATGCAGGCGACCGGAGCGCCGGACTCGGCGAACTCCGCGATCGTGCCGGTTACCGTGTCGATCCCGCCAGCCTGCAACAGGTTCGTCGCGAAACTGACCCGCGCGGTGTGTTCGGCGAGCGATCCGAGCGTGGCGAGGAAGACCGTCGGGCGCCCACCGTGGTGCCGATCCGCGCGATCACGCAACAGCTCGAAGCGCTCCGGATAGCGGATCACCGGCAGCCCACCGGTTTCTCTCGGCGCCGGCAGCGGATCCCGGACAAGGGGTTCCTCGGCGAGGTTCGCGAACTCGCTGACCCCGGTGAGCGGATCGGACCTGCTGGCCAGGTTCGCCTCGCGGCGCTGCCGGACGGCGGCCAGCTCGTCGGCCAGCTGGCCGGACTCCAGCGCGGTGACCAAGCCACCGCCGCGCTCCACCTCGGTGAAGAGCGACCAGGCGGTATGCGCGAGCTCGTCGGTAAGCTGGTCCACGTACCAGGAGCCGCCAGCCGGGTCGATCACTCCCGCCACTTTGGACTCTTCAAGCAGGATCGATTGGGTGTTGCGCGCTATCCGCATGGCAAACGCGTCCGGCAGTCCGATCGCCGAGTCGAACGGGCGCACGGTGATCGCGTCCGCGCCACCGACACCGGCGGCAAAGCAGGCCAGCGTCTCGCGCAGCATGTTCACCCAGGGATCGCGCTTGGCCATCATCGCCGCCGAAGTGACCGCGTGCTGACGCTGCGCGCGAGCGGGCAGGCTGACGCCACATACTTCGGTCACCCTTGCCCACAACCGGCGCGCGGCGCGGAACTTGGCGATGGTGAGGAACTGATCCGCGCTGGCCGCGTAGCGGAACTCCAGCTGGCCGGCGGCGTCGTCGACGTCCATTCCGGACTCGGTAAGCGCGCGCAGGTACTCAACGCCAGCCGCGATCGAGTAAGCCAGCTCCTGCGCATCGGAGCCGCCCGCGTCGTGGTAGGGCTCGCCGTCCACAAGCAACGCGCGCAGTTTGGGGAACTCAGCACTGACCCGCGCGGCAAGCGCCGCGGCTGGCGCCAGGTCCTGGCGTAGGCCGCCGCGCGCGTGCACCGAGATCGGGTCCGCGCCGAGGGCGCCGCTCAGTTCACTTGCCGGTACCTGCCGTTCGGCGCGCAGCGCGAACAGCGCTTCGGCTGCCGCGAGGTAGTCCGCCCCCGCGTCCAGCACCACCCCTGCGAGGTCCAGGTACACCCCGTGCAAGGCCTCGGCCAGCCGGTCGACCGGCACCCCGCTGGCACCGACCCGCAGCCAGATCGAGCTCACCCCGCCTTCCAGATCGGCGAGGATCGCGGTGTTGGCCGCCGCTGGATCCGGGTTGATATGCGCCTGCCGGATATCCCAGCCGGCGAGCACCCCACCCTCGGGGCGGCTGCCGCGGACGAACGGCGGCAGTCCCGGCAGGCCGGTTTCGGAGCCGTCCTGCTCGGCCGTGTACAGCGGGCGCACCGTGATCCCGTCGTAGGTTTCGGTGGCCAGCGCCGTCTCGATCGGTCCAGTTACCTTCGCCGGGTCCACTCCGCTCTTGCTGAGCACGCCGGCGACCAGGGCGCGCCATTGGTCCAGCTCGGCGGCGGGAAACTCACTCGCCAGCGCGAGCCTGCCCTGATCCGCGTTCGTGGCGTGCGGCGAAGCGGTCACGACGACACCCTCCTTGGTGTTCAGCAGTACAGCCGGCGGTGAAGCCAGTCATTTTACGGAAACACGGGGCACCGGTCCGGAGACAGCGATCGCGGCGAATCTCACGCCGGTGAACACCGGTGGTAGCCGGCTGCGACACAATGACGGCGTGCCTTCCACCCAGCCGGAGCCCGAACGCCTGATCGCAGGTCGATATCGGCTGCATACGCTGGTCGGATCCGGGTCGATGGGCAGTGTCTGGACCGGTTACGACGAGGTACTGCACCGCCAGGTCGCGGTGAAGGAGGTCCGGCTGCCGGCCGACTTTCCGCCCGCCCGTGCCGACGAGATGCGCGAGCGGGCACTGCGCGAGGCCCGCGCGATCGCCGCTCTTTCGCATCCGAACGTGATCGCGGTTTATGACGTGGCGATGGCCGGCGCCGAGCCGTTCGTGGTGATGGAGCTGTTGCCGTCACGCAGTCTTGCCGCGTTGTTGCGCACGCATGGCGCGCTGACCGTGCCGCAAACCGCCGCCGTGGGTGAGGCGGTGGCAGCCGCGCTGGAGGCCGCGCACCACAGCGGGATCACCCACCGTGACGTGAAGCCGGGGAACGTGCTGATCGCCGAGGCGGCCACGAACTACTCCCAGGCGCCGATCAAGCTCACCGACTTCGGCATCGCGCGGAATATGGCCGAGGTCAGCATGACCGCCTCCGGGGTGATGCTCGGCAGCCCCGCTTATATCGCGCCGGAAGTCGCCGCGGGCGATCCGGTCAGCCCGGCCGCCGACCTGTGGGGGCTCGGCGCCACGCTGTTCGCCGCCGCCGAGGGGCGAGCACCGTATGGCACCGATGACGATCCACTGCAGACGGTGTTGAGCGTCGTGCATGGCGAGGTGCCCACGCCTTCGCCAGGCCCGTTCGCCGCGATCATCCGTGGGCTGATGGTCAAGGCTCCGGACGAGCGGATGTCGCTGCTCGAGGTGCGACGTACGCTGCATTCGCTGTTGCCCGAGCCGGGCGTCGAGGTGTTCGGACCGGCAATGTTCAGCGCCGAGCCGTCCGCGCCGCGGGCGGGTTTCGATCCCTCGGCTACCCAGTTGCTGGACCGTTCGCTGCTGGCCACGCCGGTGCACGCGCAATCGACCAGCCCCGAGCTGGTCCCGGCGAAGCCGCCAACCGACGAGGCTTCCGAGTTGGCCAAGAGCGAGTTGGCCAAGAGCGAGTTGGCCGGTGCCGAGCTGTCCAACGATCCGGGGCCGCTGCCGTTCGCTCCGCCATCTCGCCGCCGCCGGGCCGGCGTGCTGGCGCGGATCGCGGTGTCGCTGGCCGCGGTACTGCTGTTTCTCGCGGCGAGCGCGGGCGGATTCGCGGCGGTGCGCGCGGTGGCGGGTAAACCGATTCTGCCCGCGGACCAGCCGGAGGTCGGCGAGCTCCAGCCGCGCACCGACTCCGCCTCCGCGTTCGTCGGCGAGCGGGCCGGCAAGTTCCGGGTGCTGGTGCCGGATGACTGGCAGCTGTTCCGCACCCAGCTTGGCGATGCGAGCTTGCCGTCCGGGAGCCGGGCGCAGTACCTCGGCCAGGATGGGCAGCAGACGCTGACCGTGGACTTCTTTCCCGAGTTCTACCCGGGTGGCGCGGTCGAGGACTACGTCGAATGGCTGCGGCAGAGCTGGCCTGGCGAGGATCTGTGGGTGGTGTCCGATCGCCGGGCGACGGACAGGGAAAGCGGTGCCGAACCGGCGCGGGAACTGCGGTATCGGACGGTGGATCGGGGAAATTCCGCGGATGACGGGGTGCAGCGGCGTACCACCTTCGCGCTCGCCTTCGCGGCCGATCGCGCATTGTGGGTAGTCAGCGTGACGGCGCCAACGGACGATGCGGACAGCGCGCGCACTGAGCTGTACAACCGGATCGCGTCAAGCTTCACCGTCCGCGACTAGCGAACCGCAAGATCCCTAAAGATCGCGGTTGGTGGAGCTCTCCCGGTGCGGGCTTGGCGCACCGGGAGAGCGACTTACTAACCCGTGTAGGTGAGGTTCGCGCCGCTGGACGGATCGAACAGCAGCACCTTGTCCGGGTCGAACCAGATATCGCAGGCCGCGCCCTCCTGCGCCGCCGAGGCCGCGGACAACCGCGTTACCACCTGCGAACCGGACTCCGGCACATCCGAAGCACCAGCATCCACGGCCAGCTCGGCCAGCTCACTGGATTCCGCCTGCTTGCCTTCCACGGTGAAGTACGCGTACTTGTCCGAGCCCATCGACTCGAGCACGTCCACCTGCGCCTGGAAGGTGACCCCGGTCGCCTTCGTCGCCTCGTCGAGCAACGCGGCGTCCTCGAAATGCTCCGGCCGGACACCGACGATCACGTCCCGCTGCGCCTTGCCGCCCTCGAGCACTCGCCGCAACCGATCGGTTAGCGCGATCTCACCAAGCGAGCTGGCCAGCTTGTTCTCCGCCAGCGTCGCGGGGAAGAAGTTCATCGAGGGCGACCCGATGAACCCGGCGACGAACAGGTTCGCCGGCTGCTCGTAAAGGAACTGCGGCGAGCCGATCTGTTGCACGAAACCACCGCGCAGCACCACGACGCGGTCGCCAAGAGTCATTGCCTCGGTCTGGTCGTGCGTCACGTACACCGTGGTCGTACCGAGCTGCTTCTGCAATTTGGACACCGAGGTACGCATCTGCACGCGCAACTTTGCATCCAAATTAGACAAAGGCTCGTCCATGAGGAACGCCTTCGGGCTACGCACGATCGCCCTACCCATGGCAACCCGCTGCCGCTGACCACCAGACAAGTTGGACGGCTTGCGATCCAGGTGCTGGGTCAGGTCAAGCACCTTCGCCGCCTCGTCCACCTTCTGCTTGACCGTCGCGTCCGGAACCTTGGCCAGCCTGAGCGGGAAGGCCATGTTCTCCCGAACGCTCATATGCGGGTAGAGCGCGTAGGACTGGAAGACCATCGCGATATCCCGATCCTTCGGCGCACGCTCGTTCATCCGAGCACCGTCGATCCGCAGCTCGCCAGAGGTGATGTCCTCCAGTCCCGCGATCATGTTCAGCGTGGTCGACTTCCCACAGCCGGACGGCCCAACGAGAATGATGAACTCGCCGTCCGCGATATTGATGTCCACTTCGGATGCCGCGATCGCGCCATCAGGGTAACGCTTGGTTACCTTGTCCAAGACGATTTCAGCCATGATCCACCTAGCCCTTCACGGCGCCGGAAGTCAGCCCAGCGACGATACGGCGCTGGAAGAACAGTACGAACAGGATAATCGGAATCGTGATCACCACGGCTGCCGCGGAGATCGTGCCCTTCGGGTCCTCGAACTGCGAGGCGCCGGTGAAGAAGGAAAGCGCGGCAGGCACGGTACGCGATGCCTCGGTTGACGTCAGCGAGATCGCGAACAGGAAGTCGTTCCAGGTCAGAATGAAGACCAGGATCGCCGTGGTGAACACACCGGGCGCGGCCAGCGGCGCGATGACCTTGCGGAAGGCCTGTGCGGGCGTAGCTCCGTCCATCTTGGCCGCTTTCTCCAGCTCCCAAGGGATTTCCTTGAAGAACGCGGAGAGCGTGTAGATGGCCAAGGGCAGCCCGAACGTGACGTACGGCAGGATCAAGCCTGGCCAGGTGTCGAACAGGCCAAGCGCACGCTCGATCTCGAAGAGCGGGGAAACCAAGGAAACCTGCGGGAACATCGCCACCAGCAGGGAAACCCCGATCAGTACCCGCTTGCCGGGGAAGTCCAGCCTGGCTATCGCGTAGGCGGCCATCGTACCGATCACCACGGCAATGAACGTGGAGATCAGCGCGATGCCGATCGAGTTGAACAGCGCCCGGACGAACTCGTTCGTCTGGAAGATGTCCACATAGTTCTGGATGGACCACTCGCGTGGAATGAAATTCCCGTCGTTCAGTGTCTCCTTCGACTTGAACGAGAGCGAGACAATCCACAACACCGGAACCAGCGCGTAGACCACGACCAGCAGGTCCAGAAAGGACCATTGGATTTTGCGGCGAGTCGTCGCCACACCGATCATCGCCATCAGCGCCGCCCCCCGTCGTCGCTACCGGGCGCGGCGGTACCGAAGCCCTTCACGAAGATGAACGCGATAATCGCGACGGTGATGAAGATCAGCACCGACATGGTCGATCCAATACCAAGGTTCAGCCCCTGAATCAGGTTGTTGTAGGTCGATACCGATACCGAGCCGGTCTGCTGCGCACCATTGGTCAACACGAAGATGTTGTCGAAAATGCGGAACGCATCGAGCATCCGGAACAGCAACGCAACGAGGATTGCCGGTTTCATCACCGGCACGATCACCTTGATGAACCGCTGCCACGGGCTGGCGCCATCCACCGAGGCCGCCTTGACCAGGTCATCTGGCACCAGCGCCAGACCCGCCATCAGCAGCAAGGCCATGAACGGCGTGGTCTTCCACACCTCGGCCAGCACGATGATGCCGAAGGCCGGCATCCGCTCGGTCAGCAACGCCGCCTCCGGCGCGAGCAACTGCGCGAGATACCCGGTGTCCGGGGTAAACGCATAGCGCCAGGAGAACGCGGCCACCACGGTGACAATCCCGTACGGGATCAGCGCCACGGTGCGGATCAGTCCGCGAGCCACGATTGTCCGGTGCATGATCAGTGCGAGCGCGAAGCCGAGCACGAACTCCAGCGCCACCGATACGGCCGTGAGGCCCATCGTGACCCCGAACGAGGTCCACCAGTACGGGCTGGACAGCACGGTGATGTAGTTCTCCAGACCGATGAATTCGGTCTGGCCGGGGAAACGCAGGTCGTAGCGCTGCAACGAGAGCCAGACGGAGTAGATGACTGGCCAGGCGGTAACCGCGAGCATCACCAGCGCGGCAGGGGCACACAACAGCAGACCAAGCCGACGCTCGGCCCGCTTGCCCTCACTGAGCTGCTTCTTCCCGGCTGGCGCGCCCGTGTCCGGATCGGCCGTACTTGCGGCCACCTCCGTTGTCACGGCAGGACTCCCTTCGATTCAAGGGCATCAGTGATCTCGGAACGCAGTCGCTCGGCCGTCGCCTGCGGATCAATCGAACTCGGCGGGGAGAGCACGGTAGAGATCACTGTGGACACGTTCTGATACGCGGGGGTAAGCGGGCGGACACCCGGTTCCTTCAGCGCATCCAGGATCGTGTCCTTCATCGGATAGGCGGTTTCCATATTCGGGTTGTCGTCGCCGGCCGGCTTACTCGGATCGATCGGCTCCGGATCGTTGTAGACCGACTCGATCGTCGGCGGCACGCCGTCGGACACCGCGGAGAACTTCTGGTTTTCCGCGCTCCGCAGGCACAGGGCTGCTTCGAAGGCTTCCGGCTGGTGTTTCGAGTACGAGCTCACCGCGAGGTTGTAGCCACCAATCGTGGACCTGCTCGGCTCGCCAGCGGTCGCCTCCGGGAAGCGCGTCCACTTCATGTGCTCGGCGCGCTCCGGGTTGCCCTCCTGCATGGCCGGATACACGAACGGCCAGTTCAGCTGGAAAGCGGCCTGGCTGCCCTTCGCTTCGAAGGACAGCCGGGTCTCGTCCTCCTGCGCGTTGGTCAGCCCTGGCGCGGTGATCCCAGCGGTGGTGAGCTCGTGGAGGATCTCCAGCGCACGCACGGCGCCCTCGTCCATCTCCACGGAAAGCCCGTCATCACTGAGGATCTGCCCGCCGGCGGACTCGGTGATCGAGTTGTACATCGAGACCAGACCTTCGTACTGCGCCCCGGTGAAGACGACCTGGTAAGGCTTGCCCTGCTGCTTCAACCGCTTGGCTGCCGCGATCACCTCGTCCCAGGTTTCCGGCGGCTCCGGGGTAAGGCGCTCGTCGTACCACATCAACTGGATGTTGGTGTTCTTTGTCGCGGCGTAGAGCTTGTCCTGCCACATGGCCGTCTCCAGTGGCCCCGGCAGGACACCTTCTTCGGCCTCAGCCTTGTTCTTGCCGGTCCACTCCGCCGCCCAGCCGGCCTCGGCGAACTCGGCCACCCAGGTGACATCCAGCCCGAGCACGTCCATCTCGTCGTCTTCCGCGGCGAGCCTGCGGACCATCTGCTCGCGCTGACCGTCCGCGTCCCGCGGCAGCTTGTTGTAGACGATCTGGTAGCGGCCGTTGGCCTGCTCGTTGCAGTTGTCCACGACGGTCTGGAAGTTTTCCTCCGGCGCGTAGTAGACGTTGATCGTCTTGCCCGTCTCCGAACCACATGCCGCCAGCACCGACGTGGCGACCAGCGCCACCCCCAGTGTTACGAGCGGTCGGCTCCGCGAGCCAGCACCACGACCAACCCGCCTGGTACTGCCCATTGATCCAGTCTCCTTCCCAGCATGCACGCCGGGATCCAGCCGGACCTGACGGACCGCGAACACCCCGCACCCCAACGTGCCCCGGTCGATGTGCCCCACGCCACACAGGCACGCCGGTGGTGTGCAACTTAAGCCCGGCTACATCCGCGTGACAAGCAGCGCATCGACGAATCATGTAACGATTCAGGAGAAGTTTAGAGTGTGTATGCAAGTCCACCGCAAAGGTGGACGGAACTACGGCGTTCGGGTGAGCCACGCGGGCACGACGCTCCACGATTTGGCGTCCACCGAACCGCAATCTTTAAGGATCTTGCGGTTGAGCGGGCGCCAGGGTGACTCCGCGTGTTCGCGTTCTTTAAGGTTAGCGAGGCCGCATGGCGAGTTTGGCGAGCAAGTCACGGCCCTGTTCGGCATTGCGCGGCTGGCAGAGCACGTCGTAGCGGCCGGCGACCAGCTGACTCGCCGAGGAGAAGTCCCTACGCCCCTTGGTCGATGCGTAGCTGACCGCGGCGAAGATCAGCCCGAAGACCACCCCGGTGCCAAGGCCGACCAGGATCGGTCCGAAGGTAATACCGCCTTCGGAACCGAACATGCCAAGCAGCAGGCCAACGAACAAACCGAACCAGGCACCGGAGATCGCGCCGGTGCCAAGCACCTTTCCCCAGGACAGCTTGCCGAGTACCCGCTCAACCAGCATCAGATCGACGCCGACGATGGTGACATCCGTAACGGCGAACTCGTTGCTCGCCAGGAACTCGACGGCGCGCTGCGCTTCCTCGTAGGTGCCGTACGAGCCAATCGGCCAGCCGGTAGGCGGTGTAGGCAGCTGTGGCAGGCCCTGGCCCCGCCGACCGGGTCCGGAAAACGCGCTGGTCACAGGATCACCTCTGGGCTCGGGTCCAACCATTCCCCGCCGCGCCGGAAGCCGGGGAGACTGTCCCTATCCTGCCAAGTGACCCTGGACCGCGCGAACCCGGCAGGCACCGCGACCCGAGCAGCTACGAGCGGCTGCGATATTCGCGCAGCAAACCCCTGCTGATGATCGTCTTCTGAATCTCGCTGGTGCCTTCACCGATGAGCAGGAAGGGCGCCTCGCGCATCAGACGCTCGATCTCGTACTCCTTCGAATAGCCGTAGCCACCGTGAATCCGGAATGCTTCCTGGGTCACTTCGGCGCAGTACTCACTGGCGATCAGCTTGGCCATCCCGGCTTCCACATCGTTGCGCGCTCCGGAATCCTTCAGCCGCGCCGCGTTCACCATCATCAGATGCGCCGCCTCGACCTTGGTTGCCATCTCCGCGAGTTTGAACGCGATGGCCTGGTGCTCGGCAATCGGTTTGCCGAAGGTACTGCGCTGTTGCGCGTAATCAATGGCGAGTTCGAAAGCCCGAATCGCGATACCGCAGGCGCGCGCGGCGACATTCACCCTGCCGACCTCGATACCGTCCATCATGTACGAGAATCCCTTGCCCGGCTGACCGCCGAGCACCTTGTCCGCGCCGATCCGGTAACCGTCGAAAAAGGCCTCCGTAGTGTCCACTCCCTTGTAGCCCATTTTGTCGATCCGGCCGGGAATCGTCAGGCCGGGCGCGACCTCGCCATAACCCTCGGGCTTTTCCACAAGGAACGTGGTCAGGTTCTGATGCGCTTTCTCCGCGCCCTCGTCGGTACGCACCAACAGGGCGATCAGATTCGAGGTACCACCGTTGGTCAGCCACATCTTCGAGCCATCGATGACGTAGTCATCGTCGACCCGTTTCGCCCGCGTTTTGATCGCGGCGACATCCGAACCCAGATCCGGCTCGGACATGGAGAAGGCGCCCCGAATCTCGCCGGTGGCCATCTTGGGCAGATAGTACCGCCGCTGCTCCTCGGTGCCGTGGTTCTTGATCATATGCGCGACGATGAAATGCGTGTTGATCACGCCGGATACGCTCATCCAGCCGCGCGCGATCTCCTCAACGGCCAGCGCGTAGGTGAGCAGGGATTCACCGAGACCGCCGTACTCCTCGGGGATGGTAATCCCGAACAGGCCCATTTCCTTCATGCCCTCGACGATTTCCGCGGGGTAGGTGTCCGCATGCTCGAGCTCATTGGCCTGCGGAATCACTTCCTTGTCCACGAATTCGCGTACCGTGGCGAGAATTTCGGACTGGACGTCGGTAAGGCCGGGGGTCTGCGCAAGGCGAGCCATGGAACGTTCCCTCTCGTCGCTGCGGGCGAGCTACCCTGCTCGCCATCGAAATTACTTTGGAGTATGCATCGAGTTAACGTCCGTTCGCGCTATGAGTGTGCTCACCCGCGGGTACAGTGCCGGCAGGGAGGAGACATGCGATGAGTGAACCGTCACACGACCAGGGGCTTGGCAGCCAGCCGCAGCAAGGCTATCCGGGGATGCCGCCGCAGTACCCGATGCCGCAGTACCCGCCGCCGCAGTACCCACCGCAGCAGGGCGCCCCGATGTACTACCCGCAGCAGATGTACCCGCCGGTCCGGACGACCAACACGCTGGCGGTGGTGGCGCTGGTCATGGTGTTCGTCTTTCCGCCGCTCGGCATCGTGTTCGGCGCCATCGCCCGCAAACAGATCAACGAAACCGGGGAGGACGGCCAAGGGCTTGCTACCGCAGGGTTGATCGGCGGAATCGTGGTGACGGTGCTCTACGTGCTGCTTGTCGTGCTGATGTTGCTGATGTTCGTCTGGCTGGCGGACACCGTCAACGAGGTCGGGCGCACGACTGCCACATAGCTGTCGCGGCGAGTCAGGTGCCGGACATCGGTTCGGCTTGCCGTTGCTCTGGCGCGGCTGGCTGCCCGTTCGGCGAGCCAGTTTCGGTCCCCGCGTGGTCGTCCTCGCTCGCGTTCGCGGCCTTGGTCCAAGCGTCCAGGCCCACCGTGGCGTGATCGAGGAAACGCAGCAGTTCGACGGGGAACGGCAGCACCAGTGTCGAGTTCTTCTCCGCCGCCACGTCGACCACCGTCTGCAGTAGCCGTAGTTGCAACGCGGCCGGCGTGCGCTCCATGCGCTCGGCGGCCGTGGCCAGTTTCTCGGAGGCCTGTAGTTCGCCCTCCGCGGCTATCACCCGTGCCCGCCGGTCCCGCTCGGCCTCCGCCTGGTGGGCGATCGAGCGCTTCATTCCTTCGGGCAGCGCGACGTCCTTGATCTCCACGCGATCGATATGCACGCCCCAGCTCACCGCCGGACTGTCGATCATCAACTCCAGGCCCTCGTTGAGCCGCTCCCGGTTGGCGAGCAGGTCATCGAGGTCGCTCTTGCCAATGATGGACCGCAGTGAGGTTTGCGCGACCTGGCCCATGGCGAACCGGTAGTCCTCGACGTTCACGATCGCCCGACGTGGGTCGACCACGTTGAAGTACACGACGGCATCCACCCGGACCGTGACGTTATCCCTGGTGATGCCGTCCTGGGCGGGTACGGGCATGGTGACGATCTGCATGTTGACCTTACGCATCCGGTCGATGACCGGAACGATCAACGCCAGTCCTGGCTCGAGTGGCGCGCTGACCACCCTGCCGAGCCGGAAGACGAGCCCTCGTTCGTATTGTTTGATCACACGGATACTGGACGCGGCGAGCGCGGCGACGAGCGCGCCAGCTCCGATCAGCAGCTCTACCAGCATGACGGCTCCCATATAACGGGAGTTCCATGGTACGCGCGATCCCCGCCGTCCGAAATGCCCGAAGCATCGCACGCTGCGTCACCCCACTGGGTGACCCCGCGTGACCGCGTTCTTTAAGGTTAGCGAGGGGATTAGTCCTGGGGTGGTGTCCAGACGTCGGTGCGGGTCATCCCGGCGACCCGCCCCTTGCCAGCGACCACCAGCGCCATCTTCCGGGAAGCCTCGTCGATCATCTCGTCGCCAAGCATCGCCGAGCCCTTCTTCCCGCCCGCCTCGGAGGTGTAGTAGTCGTAGGCGTCCAGGATGTTCTCGGCGTGGTCGTAGTCCTCCTGGCGCGGGCTGAACAGTTCGTTGGCCGCGTCGATCTGACCGGGGTGCAGCACCCATTTCCCGTCGAATCCGAGCGCCGCGGAACGGCCGGCCACGCGCTTGAACCCTGCCACGTCCTTGATCTGCAGGTAAGGACCGTCGATCGCCTGCAGGTCGTTGGCCCGCGCGGCCATCAGAATGCGCATCAGGATGTAGTGGTAGGCATCGCCGACGTCGTAGCCGGGCGGCTGTTCCCCGACGACGAGCGATTTCATGTTGATCGAAGCCATGAAGTCGGCGGGACCAAAGATGATCGTCTCCACCCGCGGCGAAGCCGTGGCGATAGCGTCCACATTGATCAGTCCCTGGGCGTTCTCGATCTGCGCCTCGATGCCGATCCGGCCGACCTCGTAACCATTGGCCTTCTCGATCTGGGTGACCAGCATGTCCAATGCCCTGACCTGCTCGGCGTTCTGCACCTTGGGCAGCATCAGGCAGTCCAGGTTCGCGCCCGCGCCCTCGACGACCTCAACCACATCGCGGTAGGTCCACTCGGTGGTCCAGTCGTTCACCCGGACAACGCGGGTCTTGTTCGCCCAGCCGCCCTCGTTCAGCGCGGCGACGATGTTCTTCCTGCCCTCCGGTTTGACCAGCGGGGCACAGGCGTCCTCCAGATCGAGGAACACCTGGTCGGCTGGCAGTCCCTTCGCCTTCTCCAGAAAACGCGGGTTACTACCCGGCACGGCAAGACATGAACGACGCGGGCGCTGGCTTTCCACCACGAGGGACCTCCTTGTTACCCGACCAGTTACCACTGGGTACGCGAACAGCATGTTTGCACGTAAGCGCACGGCGCCGCCATGAGCTGCGGTACCTGTCACATCGGGCGATCCGTAACATGGTGGCGAGGAAACCGCACACAGCCAATGAACAGGTCGGTGCACCAGATCGTGACGAGCACACAGGCAGACCAGCAGCTCCCCAGCACGGACGCGGTCCGCGAGGCGCTGGCCGGCGTCGAAGACCCGGAGATCCACAAGCCAATTACCGAACTCGGCATGGTGCAGGACATCTCGGTGGGCGAGGACGGCCACGTCCAGGTCGAGGTGCTACTCACCATTGCCGGCTGCCCACTGCGCGAGAAGATCACCTCGGATGTCACCGAGGCGGTCTCCGCGCTGGCCGGCGTGCACAGGGTGTCCGTCAAGCTGGGCGTGATGACCGAGGAGCAGCGCGCGGAGCTGCGCAAATCGCTGCGCGGCGACACGGAAGAGCCGGTGATCCCGTTCGCCGAGCCGGGTTCGATGACACGGGTGTACTGCGTCGCCTCCGGTAAGGGTGGGGTGGGCAAATCCAGCGTCACCGTCAACCTCGCGGCCTCCATGGCACAACGCGGAATCTCGGTCGGTGTGGTGGATGCCGATATCTACGGCCACTCGGTGCCCAGGATGCTCGGCGCGACCGGCAAACCGACCAAGGTCGACACGATGATCATGCCGCCGCAGGCGCACGGCGTGAAAGTCATCTCGATCGGGATGTTCACCCCTGGCAACACCCCCGTCGTCTGGCGCGGGCCGATGTTGCATCGCGCGTTGCAGCAGTTCCTCGCCGATGTGTTCTGGGGCGACCTGGACGTGCTGCTGCTCGATCTGCCCCCCGGCACCGGAGATATCGCGATCTCGGTGGCGCAGTTGATCCCGAACGCCGAGCTACTGGTGGTGACCACGCCGCAGCAGGCGGCCGCCGAGGTGGCCGAGCGGGCCGGCGCGATCGCGTTGCAGACCAGGCAGCGGATCTCCGGAGTAATCGAGAACATGTCGTACCTGGAGGCGCCGGACGGCAGCCGGATGGAGCTGTTCGGCTCTGGCGGTGGGCAGATCGTCGCGGATTCACTGAGCCACTCGGTCGGCGCGGATGTGCCGTTGCTCGGCCAGGTTCCGCTGGATCCCCGACTGCGCGAGGGCGGCGATGCCGGCGAGCCGTTGGTGCTGAGCGAACCGGAGGCACCGGCCTCGGTCGTGCTGCACGATGCCGCGAAGAAGCTGTCCACCCGTGCGCGGGGTCTTGCCGGCCGAATGCTGAACGTTTCGCCCGCGTAGTGGCGTGGCCGGCTAGAACCCTTGCCGGCTACGCTCGCCGGCTATGACCAGCACCATCATCTGGGTATCGATCGGGCTGATCCTGGTCGGGATCGTCGTGGCTGCCGCGATATCCGTTCATCGCGACGGCAAGCGCGACAAGATGATCGAACAGCTGCCGCCGATCGACATGTCCGGAACGAACTGGCAGCGCATCGCCGCCGATCCGGGCATGTTCCTGGTGTTCAACCGGTTTCGTGGGTTCTGGGCGGAACCTGAGCCGGAGCTCGACAAAGCCCGGCCCGATCCGCGGGACGGCGCGGTGTGGCTGGCGGACAGTTCCGGCAAGGACACGGTGATCAAGGATGCCTGGCGCGCCGAAGTACGCGGCCAGCACATCATTTCCTTCACCTATGCCGAACAGCTCTCGTTGTACCAGGTCGCGGCGGTCCGGCTGACGCATCCGCGGCCCACTCTGGTGGTCTCCACGGAGAACGTGGTCTCCCGGCTGACCAGGGATCTACAGCTGGAGAGCCTGGACTTCAACACCGAGTTCAAGATCGCGACCAGCAATGCGCGGTTTGCCTACGATGTGCTCTGCCCGCCCGTCATGGAGTTCCTGAAGCACGATCCGCGGTCGCGGTACTTCACGCTGGAGATCGACGGACAGCATGTGCGGGTGTCTCAGCAATACTCGGTGCGAGTGCAGAAGCCAACCAGCCAGATGCAGCAGGCGGTGGCCGATTACCTGGTGCAGATCATGACCAGGGTGCCGGCCTTCGTCTGGCGCTGACCAGCGGGTTAAGTGGCGTCCGGGTCGACAGGTGGTTTCTCGCCTGGCGGCAGCGGCTCGGATCGCTGGCTCTGCGGCGCCCCGTTCGGCTTCTCGGTACCCGTGTCCCGCGAACCGTTGCCGTTGCTGCGCATATCGCGGTCGAACTCGCGCATCCCGAGCGGGTCCTCGTCCCCGTCGAACAGATGTTTGGCGACCGCTCGCTTTGGGTCCATATTGCGCAGCTGCCGCAGGTCCTGGATAGGTTTGCGGAACTCTTCGAGATCCGTGCCTACCTCGGAGTTCAGCTGGTCACGAGCACCGGTGGCGAACTCACGCACCTTACGCACCGACCGTCCCAGCCACGCGGCAGCGGTCGGCAACCGCTCAGGACCGAGAATGAACAGCCCAGCCACAATCAGGATGAGAAACTCACCCCAGCTCACGCCATCAAACACGTGCGGGTACCTCCCGGGCTCCGAGTGCGCACCGCCTGCGTACAGGATAGCGGTCGACGTACCGATACAGGTTACGTCAGTCTGACCCCAGAGTGGCTTCCACGGTCAGCTCGCGCCCACCGCGTACCAACGCGATCTCCACGTCATCGCCGATCTCGTTCTCCCGTACCGCGACGGTCAGCTCGGCCGCATTGCGCACCTGCCGCTCAGCAACCCGGGTGATCACATCGCCTTCCTCGATGCCGGCCTTACTCGCCGGACCATCCCCGCGCACGCTCTGCACCTGTGCGCCCTCGGAACTGCTCGCGGACACCGACCGCGCGTTCACGCCAAGATCGGCGTGTTTGACCTCGCCATTGGCGATCAGTTCTTCGGCGATCTTGTTTGCCTGATCGATCGGGATGGCAAAACCAAGCCCGATGCTGCCGCCCTGGCCGCTTTCCCCGCCAACGGTGCGAATCAGCGAGTTGATCCCGACCAGTGCACCGCTGGAATCGACGAGCGCGCCGCCCGAGTTACCCGGGTTGATCGAGGCGTCGGTCTGGATCGCGTCGTAGACGACAGGGGGTTCACCGTTCTCCCCCGGGGCGGTCACCGGTCGTTGTACCGCGCTGACGATCCCCTCGGTGACGGTGTCCGCCAGACCGAAGGGCGAGCCAACCGCGACCACCCCGTCGCCGGGCTGCAATTCCGCTGAACTGCCGGACTGGATCACCGTAGGGTTGGTCACGTTGACCTTGATCACCGCGAGGTCGGTCTTCGGGTCGTTACCGACAAGCTGCGCTTCGGCCCTGGTGCCATCCCGGAAGACCGCGAAAACCTTCGCGTTCTCGCTGTCCACAGCCGAGGCGACCACGTGGTGGTTGGTGATCACGTAGCCATCCCCATCGATGACCACGCCGGAGCCAACCCCACCGCCGTCCCCGGACTTCACCTCGATGGACACCACCGCCGGCGCGACTCGCGCGGCGATATCGGCTACCGAACCCTTCGCGCGCTCCTTACCCGGTTCCACATCGGCGAGGGTGACGCTGCGGTTCAGATCGTTGCCCATGGTGGCGAACCACCAGCCGATCCCGCCGCCAACCGCACCGACGGCGAGCGCGATCACGCCTAAGAGCACCAGCGCACGAGTGCGTACCCGCTGACCGAACAACACCTCACGCAGGCTGAGCTGGGCACCCTTCGGGAGCGGCGCATCCGACTCCGCCTCGGATTCGCCGCTCACCGCGGGTGCGCCGAGGCGCGCGCCGGAGCCAGGGTCGCGCCACGGATTCGCCGTACCGTTTGGCCCTGACCAGAGCGGGTCCTCGAGCTCGGCCGCGTCGGAGTCCGCACCCGGCGGCCGTTGCAGGCTGGTTTCCTGGTCCGCGCTGGTGCGGCCGAACGCAGCGGCCAATGCTTCGGGCGGCGGTGGGGCGAGCCGGGGCTCGGTGTTCAGCCGACCGTTACCCGCGCGCACCGGATCGAAGGAGCCATCGATGCCACGGGGTCGACCGAAGACGGATGCCTGGTTCGGGTCGACCGAGGGTCGGTCGAGCGGCCGTGGCTGAACCCGCCATGGTTGGTCGGATTCCCCGGGCGTCGGCTCGGCACCGCCCGGATTGTTCGCGTTCGACTCGGTCATCGCTCCCCAGCGTCGCAGATGGCTGATTCAGCTCCGCTCAGCCTGCCGGTATGCCGGTTAAATACGCGTACACCGCATCCGGGAAACGCACATTACGTGGTCAGCGGACCGACAACGAACGCTCAGGGCACCTCGCTGAACGCGGCCTGCAGCATCTCCACGCCACCGGTGATCGCCGGGCGCAGGCTGGCGGTCGGATCACCGCCCTGACCACCTACCTCGGCGCTGGTGGTCACCAGGGCAAGCGCGCCAAGCACCAGGCCGGAGACCACTACGCCGGCACCCTGGCTGCCCCGCCGGGCGACCCGACGCGCGGAGAACGCGCCGTCGGCTGGACTCATGCCCGAGGTACCCAGCGGCGCGCTGGACCCCATCGGCGACGAACCCATAGGCGAAGAACCCAGCGGCGCAGAACCAAGTGACGCGGCGCCGGACCCGAGTGGCTGCCCCGAACCGAGCGCGCCCGGCCGCTGCACGGCCACCAGCTGCCCGTCCTCGGCAACCGCCAAGCCATCCGGCGAGCTTGGCACCTCTTCGCGCTGCGGAATCGCGCACAGGTTCGCCAGGAAATCCGGCGACATCATGGGCGCGGCGGCACCGCGTACCGCACCACTGGCTTGCCGCTGCGCGCGCACCTCGGCGGCACAGGCCGGGCAACCAGCAACGTGTGCGGACGCCCTGTCCTGGGCGGACGGGCTCAACTCACCGTCCACGAAGGCCACGATGGCGTCCGGAAGTAAATGGGTCTGCGGCAGACTCCAGCCGCGCAACTCCGTCATCGGGCCGTCTCCAACCGCTCGGCCCGGTTGCGCTCGAGCGCGACACGCAAAGCCTGCCGTCCTCTGTGGATTCGACTGCGCACGGTGCCCAGCTTGACGCCGAGCGTCGCACCGATCTCCTCATAGGACAGTCCCTCGACGTCGCAAAGCACGATCGCGGCGCGGAACTCCGGCGGCAGCTCGTCCAGCGCCGCCTGTAGATCGGGATCAAGGTGGGTGCTCGCGTACACCTGCTCGGGGCTCGGGCCGTCGCCAACCAGCCGATCGGTGTCCTCTGGCAGCCCCTCCCAGCGCAGCCGCGACCGGCGACGCGCCATGTCCAGGAACAGGTTGGTAGTGATGCGGTGCAGCCAGCCTTCGAAGGTGCCCGGTTTGTACGAGGCGAGCGAGCGGAAAACCCGGATGAACGTCTCCTGAGTCAAGTCCTCCGCGTCGTGCTGGTTACCGGAAAGCCGGTACGCGAGGCGGTAGACCCGATCGGCGTGCTGCCGGACTACCTCGTCCCAGGAAGGCGGCGTCCAACCAGCTTCACCCGCTTCGGTGGCGAAGTCGGTGGCCGTGGTCACGGTCTGGCTGCTCATCGAGTGGGTGGACACCTCCTGCTCAAGGACCTGCTCGCCGGCGTGCTCAACGTCCTCGCCGCGCGCTGGTCTCGGCCCGCTGCCCTGTTCAACGCTCTTGTCGTGTCCGTTGTTCCCCACTGCTGGCCCGCTCCCCTACCCGACTCTGGTTCCCCTGGAGCTTGAAAATCTCCATTGGCATAAGCTTCGGCTATCTCCTTATGGTTGTAGTGAGAGATAGCTGAGAGTGACCTGAGAAAACGCGCCTACCTTCCATCGTTCGACCGCCTGCGGCCGCTAACCTCACACACCGTGAGCCAGCATGACTCCGTATTCCCCGAACCAGGGGCAGGGCCCGGAGCACGCATGCGTGTCGAAAACTACGTCGAGGCTTTCGTGCCGGAGGACGAAGTACTCATCGACGCGCGCGCGAGAAGCGCGGAGTTGGATGTTCGCCCCGTCAGCGCCGCGACCGGCGCCGCGCTGCGCCTACTGACCAGCGTTTCGCGCGCCCGCGGGGTGGTCGAAGTCGGCACCGGCGCGGGGATCAGCGGGCTGCACCTGCTGCGCGGTATGCCCGCGGACGGCGTGCTGACCTCGATCGAGCACGATCCGGAGCTGCAACGGGCTGCCCGCAAGACATTCGTCCGGGCGGAACTACCGAGCGGCCGCACCAGGCTGATCATGGGTAGGGCGCTCGAGGTACTTCCCCGGCTCACCGACGGCGGCTACGACCTGGTCTTCCTTGATGCCACGAAGATCGAGTACCCGAGCTATCTCACCGAGGGCGTGCGGTTACTGCGGCCAGGCGGTCTCATCGCGTTCCACGACGTGCTCGACGATGGCCACGCCCCGGAGCCGACGCGCAGGGACGCCGATGCGGTGGCGCTGCGCGAGTTGACCAAGGCCGTGCAGGCCGACGCCGAGCTGGTGCCGAGCCTGCTACCAGTGGGCGCCGGTCTGCTCGTCGCGGCCAAGATCGCCGAGCAGACCGGCGCCCCGCCGGCATCGCGCTACCACTAACGTTGCGCGGCGCTACCGCCGATCTGCTCCATCAACAGGTCGTAGTAGCTGCCAACGCGGGCATACACGCCCGGCTTACCCGGTCGGGCACAGCCATCGCCCCACGAGGTCACGCCGATCAGCTTGCCACCGGCGACCATCGGCCCGCCGGAGTCGCCCTGACAGGCGTCCACACCGCCATCTGGCAGGCCGGCGCACACCATGGATTCGGGGTCGTACTCGTTGTAGCCAGCCGAGCAGTCCTCATCCGAGTTCACCGGCACGGTCGCCTTCTGCAGCACGTCCGAGGCCTGACCGCCTTCCGTGGTGGTCCCCCAACCGAGGATGGTCGAGTCGGTGCCTGCCTGGTATCCGGGATCGTCGGCCTTCGCCAGCTCGATCGGCTGCTCGGCAACCTCGCTGGCGAGGGTGAGCACCGCGACGTCCGAGCCGGTGGTCACGTTCTGGAAGTCAGGGTGCACCCAGATGTCCGAAACATCGGTGACCGTGCCTTCGTCGGTGCTCATCGTCGTCCGGCCGCTGACCACCTGGACCGCGTCCGGCTGTGCGTCCGGCACGCAGTGCGCGGCGGTGACCACCTTGTTCGGCGCCACGATCGAGCCGCCACAGAACTGGCTGCCGTTCGTGGTCAGCGCGACGGTGAATGGGTGATCGGCGATATTGGCGTCCTCGCCGCCCACGATGAACGGCGTGTTGTCTGCCGGCGGTGCCGCCGACTCGGCCTGCGCGGCCGATACGGTACCCATTCCGGCGAGCAGCACGGCCGCACCCACTCCGACCGCACGCGACGCTCGGCGTAAAACCTTGCCCATCCCGAAACTCCTTCCGGTTCCCCGACGTTTCTGCCGTTATGGCTACCCGTCGGCGGAGCCGGAAACCAGCGACCTAAGTTGTCACCCGTTCGGCCTATCGAGGCCGGATTATGCGCGCTGACCAGGGCATCTACTGGTAATCCCCGGATGGCTGGCGGGAAACTACCGACGAACGGAGGGGACCGTTTGAGGGGTTGCGCCGGACCGAGTGGACCGTTCGCGCCCACGCATGCCCAGCAGCACGCCCACCCCGGCCAGTACCAGCCATCCGGTACCGACCAGCGTCAGCGCGGTCCAGCCGAATCCGCCGTAGATCGCGCTACCCACGGAGCCGCCGATGCTCGCGCCGGCGTAGTAAGCGCACTGGTAGAGCCCGGAGGCCTGACCGCGCGCCGATTCCGGCGCGGCGGCGCCGACCCAACCACTGGCGGCCGCGTGTGCGGCGAAGAAGCCTCCGGTGAATACCAGCAATCCGAGCGCGATCAGCCAGACCACGTCCGGAATGGTCAGCATGGCACCGAGCACGGTCACCCCGAGCGCGCTGAGCAGCACCGGGGTACGACCGTGCCGCTCGGCGAGGCGCCCAGCAAGCGGCGAGCTGACCCAGCCGGCCGCATAGGCGAGAAAGACCAGCGCGGCAATGGCCGGCGCGAGGGCGAGCGGTTCGCTCGTGAGCCGGAAGCCCGCGGCGTTGTACGCGGCGACGAAAGCGCCCATCGCGAGGAAGGCGACCGCGTACTGCGCGAGCAGCAGCGGGGCACGCACGGCCAGCCCGAGCCCGGAGAGAATGGCCCGCGCGGTCGGTCGTTGCTCGGCGGCCGAGCCGGACGAACCGCGCGAGCTGGGCAGCGCACAGGCGAACACGAGCGCGCCGAGTACCGCGAGCGCGGTGCTCAACCCGAGCGCGCCACGCCAACCGAGCCAGTCGTAGCTGATGCCGGCTACCAGCCGACCGCACATGCCACCCATACTGTTGCCGGCGACCAGCGCGCCAAGCGCGACGCCGCGGCTGGTGCCGTCCAACTCCTCGGCGAGGTAGGCCATCGCGGTGGCCGGCAGTCCCGCGATCGCCAGGCCAAGCAGCACTCGTAAGACGAGCAGCGCGGGAAAGTTCGGGGCGAAGGCGCAGCCGACCGCGAGCAGCACGGCAAGGATCACCGAACCGAGCATCACCCTGCGCCGACCGATCAGTTCGGATAACGCGGCCAGCGGCACCACGCCCACGGCAACCGCGATGGTGGCGGCGCTGAGTGCCAACGAGGCGCTGCCCGGCTCCAGCTCGAAGCTGTCCGCGAGCTGCGGCAACAACGGCTGCACCGCGTAGAGCAGCGCGAACACCGCGAAGCCCGCCGAGGTCGCGGCGATTCCGATCCGTCCAGCCCGAGCAGCCACGAGAACAACGCTAAGCGACGCTAATCAATACGTCCAATACAGTAATATGCGATAATTAATGCAATGACGCATGAATATGTCCCGGACGATCCAGCCGGGTTGGCCGCGGAGCTCGCACCCCGGCTCGCGATGCTCCGAGTACTCGCGAACTGCGGGCATATCACCAAGGCCGCGGAACAGCTCGGGGTCGCACAGCCGACGCTGAGCCGGCAGCTGGCCGCGCTCGGTGAATCACTCGGCACCGAGATCGTCACCAAGGACGGCAGGGGTATCCGGCTCACCAGGGTTGGCAGGCTCCTCGGCGAAGTCGCCGACGACGGGCTCGCCGCGATCGAAGCTGGCTGCCGGCGGGTGGTCGAGGAACTCGATCCGCAGCGCGGGCATGTGGTGCTGGGCTTTCTCTCGCTGCTCGGCAGGGCCATCGTGCCGGATCTGCTGCACGGATTCCGGCAGCGGTTTCCCGACGTTCGGTTCAGCTTGCAGCAGTCCTCCCGCCAGGAGGTCCTGGACATGCTGCGCGGCAACCGGGTGGACCTGGCGATGCTGGCGCCGTTGCCAACCGAGTACCCCGAGCTGGACAGCATCGCGTTCGCCAGCGAGGAGCTGAAACTGGTGGTGCCACCCGGCCATCGGCTGGCGGCGCGGCCGGCCGTCCGCATGGTGGATCTCGCCGACGAAGACTTCGTCGGCCTGGTCCCCGGCTTCGGATTGCGCAAGATCACCGACGAACTGTGTGCCGAGGCCGGGTTCGCCGCCCGAATGGCTTTCGAGGGCCAGGAGTCGTACACGGTGCGTGGACTGGTCGCCGCCGGCCTCGGGGTGGCCATCCTGCCGAGCTCCGAGCCCGGTTCGGCGCCCGTCGCGGTGGAGATACCGATCATCCCTACGGTCCACCGGACCATCGGGCTCAGCTGGCTACGCGGGCAACGGCTCACCCCCGCGGCGCGTGCCTTCCGGGAGCACGTCCGCGCGGCCGCCCACTGACGACCAAACCGCATTCTTGAGGGATCTTGCGGTCACCGTGGCACAAACGCGACGGCAGAATTGTTATGACACGCGTTAGTGGAGTCGGTTGTTCGCCGGGATCACTATTGAGGGAAGATGACAGCTATGGCGGAAGAAGCAACCGCGAATACCGACGACACCACTGCTGACCCGGCCCAGCGCCGCGGCAGGTTCGGGATCAGCCGGAAGGTTCGCGTCACATTCATGAAATTCGCGGCCAGTTCCGCAGCGGCTACGGTGGCCGGACAATTAGTCCTAAGCTTCCTATACTGGACACACCTCACCACCGCGGGAATTTCATCCGCAATCGCATTCCTCACCGGTTCGGTGATCAACTACATCGCCTATCGCAAATGGACGTGGCAGCGAAAGGGCAGGCCGAGCCTGCGTCATGAGTTGCTGCCCTACATCGGCGTCGTGGCCATATACGGCGTGGGCACAGTGGGCATCACGAAGCTCACTCACATGTGGCTGAGCCCGCTGGTAGAAGACACCGCGTTCCGCGGCCTGCTGCTCAACGCCTGCTTCCTGTTCGCGACCGGCGTGCTCTTCCTGTTCAAGTTCTTGCTTTTGAACCGCGTGTTCGGCGAGCGCCACGGAAAAGGTAGTCCCGCAGCCACGTCCCCGTCATAGCCTTCGCGTAGTTGTAGCCGTAGACCACGTTGTTGCCCTTCTTCGTGGTCCCGGCCGAGCGAAGGTTCATCGTCATCGGCTGTTCCTTGAGCCGCGCGCCCCGCGCGAGCAGGCCAACCATCAACTCGGACGACTGATACTGCGGTTGCTGCAGCTTCGTGTCGCGGGCCAGTTCCGCGCGCATCCCACGGAACCCGAACGACGTGTCGGTGATCTTGTTCATGGTCAACACCGAGGCCATGATCGCGAACACCCTGGTGCCGAGCCAGCGCACGCTGTCCGCGGCGTGCTCCTCACCGAGCACCCTGGACCCGGTCACGAAGTCGGCCTCGTCCTCGATCAGCGGCTTGAGCAGCAGCGGTAGTTCCTCGATGTCGTACTGCCCATCGGCGTCCGTGGTCACCACATAGCGCGCGCCGTTCTGGCTCGCCAGCTGGTAGCCAAGTCGCAGCGCGGCGCCCTGCCCCCGGTTGGTCGGCGCGACACAGGTGTAGGCGCCGTGTTCCCTGGCGACCCGCGCGGTCTGGTCCTTACAACCGTCCGCGACGACAAGCACGTCCACCGCGAGATCGCAGCTGCTCGACGGCAGCCCGTCCAGCACGGGCCCCAGCCCGTCCTCCTCGTTATAGGCGGCGATCACGATCACCACCGGGGCGAACTGCACCTCGCCGTAGCGCGCGTTGAACTCGCGCAGCGCGGCCATATCCACCGGGTCGGGGAACGGGGTGAGCTTGGCCCGTTTCGGTTTCAGCGGCTGCGGTCGGCGCGCGGGGCCCATCAACGCGGTCAACCCGAGTACGCCCGCGAGCGGCAGCAACACCAGGGCTGGCAGCTGATAACGCCAGGAGAACTCGTAGACCGCGGAGCTGAGCAGCAGGGTCAGCGCGAGTCCGGTGGGCAACAGCGCGGCCGCACGGATGCCGGAATGGCGCGCCCTGGCGATCCCCAGACCGCCGATGACGCCAACCACCGCGAACACCGCGAGCAGAGTGCCCGGCGTATAGCCCATGTTCAGCTGATAGGCGCGCAGGATGCTCGCCGCGGTCTCATTCGCTTCGGGCTTTTCCCCGCTGAACTGTAGGGCCGTCTCCTCAGCCTGGCCGGGCGCGCCGAAGATCGGGTACTCGGTCTGGAACTGCCAGCGATGCAGCGGCACGTCTTCCGAGGCGCTGGTTCGGGTCGGCGCGAAGCCCTTGAGGAAGTCGCGCAGGATCCCGGTGGCCATATCGAACGGCTGCGCCTGGTATACGGCTTGCCCGAATTCTCGTTGTAGCGCCGGGATATCCCAGTCGTCGGGGAACTGCGCCCGCCATACCGGGTTACCACCGATATGCGCGTAGTGGTCAATTCCTTCCCGCTGACCAAGCGGCTCTTCCGGGCACATCGCGAGAACTTGCGGGCGAACGTCCAGCTGCTCGCAGTTCGCTTCGACCGCGGCGCGCCCGTACATCGCGTTGGTGCCATGTCCGGTGAACGCTGGGTAGCCCGTCGACACCCAGAAGTAACCGATGTAGGTGGCGAGCACGATCACGAAGCCGAGGAACCCTGCGGCGCATCGCTTCCAGATGCCCTTCCAGCCCGCCTTGCTGCGCCAGGCACCACCGACGATCACCAGGTAACCAAGTAGCGGGACGATCGTGCTGATCGAGATGACCCGGAAGATGGACGCGACGCCGAGGATCGCGCCGGCGAACACGATCCGGCGAGTGTTCGGCAGACCCCTGCCGATCAGCAGCCACATCGCGAGCACCAGCAACGCCTGCATCCAGACGTCGGTCATGATGTTCTGCTCGATCTGCAGCTGGTAACCGTCCAGCAACACGGGTGCGGTGGCGATCGCGGCGAGCCAGCGCCGGGCGCCGTGCCGCCGGGCAAGCGAGTAGATCGCCACGGCCATGCCCATGCCAACAAGATGCTGGACGAGGGTCACCAGTTCGAGGTTGCCGAACCAGAGCAGCGGGCGAAGGACGAACACCTCGTAGCCGATCGGGTTCAACCCGTCCGGCGCGAGGTCCTCGATATTGCCCAGGTAGCGGAACGAATCGATATAGAGGATGGCCGGTTGATAGGCCACCATGGTCAACACGCGCAGCGCGAGACCAAGCGTGAGCAGCGTGCACAGAATCCAATGCCGCCGAAGCATCACGCCGACGCGGCGCAGCCGCGTCTGCGGAACAACGGGTTTCAGCGGGGCGGGAGCCTCAGCGGGTCGGGCTGCCACATCACTGCTCACGGTGCTCAACCTGCCACTCGCTCACTTTGGGCGGCGAGAAAGTCCCGCCACACCGTTTCCAGACCTTCAACGAGGGATACTGCCGGCTGGTAACCAAGATCCTCTTTGGACCTCGAGATGTCCACGATAACCGCCGGCATTTCGCCAGTTTTCGCCGGCACGTGTTCAATCGGCAACTCAGCGCCAGTAACCGTGCGTACTGCCTCGATCATCTCCAGCACGCTGATCGAGTGACCCGCGCCGATGATCGCCGGGCCGGTGAAATCCTGGGTCCACGCCCGCAGGATGCCCTGCACCACGTCGTCGATATGCACGAGATCGCGGCGCTGCCCGCCATCGCCGTACACCTGGACGCCGGAACCGGCCAGCGCGGCGCGCATCATCCGCGGCACGAAGCTGTCCTTGTGCCCCATGCCCGGCCCGTAGATATTGGTGAACCGCAACGCGCAGGTCTTCATCCCGTACGCGCCGGCATAACCGGAAAGCAGCATCTCGCCGGCCGCTTTGGTGCCACCGTAGGGAGTGAGCGGCAGCAACGAGTTGTCCACCGTGATCCGGCCGGTGCCCACATCGCCGACCACCGCGTTGGTGGAGGCGAGCACGAACTTCTCGGCGCCCTTGACCCGAGCCAGCTCGAGCAGATCGTGCGTCAACTGCACGTTATTGCTGAAGGTTTCCTGCGGCTGCTCCGCGGATTTGAGTACCGACGTGATCGCGGCCAGATGCACGACGCCGGCAACATCGTCGCCGAACGCGGCTTCGCGTACCTCGGCATCCCGCAGATCGCCCTGAATGGCGACAATTTCCGAATCGTCGGTTTCGAACGGCTTCAGATCCGCGACGGTAACCGGAATGCCGTTTGCCCGAAATGCGGCGACAACCGAGCGGCCGACAAATCCCGCGCCCCCGGTGACCAGCACTCGACGGTCTTGCAGTGCGGGCGGAAACGTAATGGAAGAAGAGTTCTGCGTTGTCATCGCGGGCAATCTACCGTCTGCCATCCGAGCGGCGTGAAACGAACTCGATTAACGTACGCGCGGCAAAGCCAGTGGCGCCCGCGACCACGTCGGCATAAGTCTTCTCGGCACGTGCCGGACCGGCGATATCGAGATGCGCCCACGGCAGCCCATCGGTGAATTCGCGCAGAAAGAGCGCCGCCGTGATACCGCCGGGACCCGGCGGACACTGCCGCACGTCACCGAGTTCACCGCGCACCGCTTCCGCGCTGTCCGCGAGCAGCGGCATCCGCCACCAGGATTCGCCAACACTGGCACCAGCCCGCGTCAGCTCCTCCGCGAGCTCGTCCGTGTTGCTGAACAGCCCGCCGGTGCGCAAACCAAGGGACACCTTCATCGCGCCGGTCAGCGTCGCCACGTCGATCAGCGCGTCCGGCTTATGCCGCCGAACGGCGTAGGCAAGCGCATCGGCGAGCACCAAACGTCCCTCGGCATCGGTATTGGTGATCTCGGTGGTGGTTCCGCCGTACTGACGCACCACGTCACCTGGCCGATAGGCACCACCGGAGATCAGGTTCTCCGCGCACGGCACCAGGCCGGTCACCCGCACCGGCAGCCGCAGCTCCGCGATCGCGCGCAGCGCGGCGACTACCGCGGCGCCGCCGGCCATATCGGTGCGCATCAGATGCATGCCGTCGGCCGGTTTCACGGAGATCCCGCCGGTATCGAAGGTGATCCCCTTGCCGACGAGTACCAGGTGCCCACGCGCGCCCCTCGGTCGCCAGCTCAGCTCGATCAGCCGGGGCGGCGATGCCGAACCCCCGCCGACGGCAAGCATGCCGCCGAACCGGTGCTCGGTCAGCCAGTGCTCATCACGGATCTCGGCACGCAGGCCAGGCGTGCCCTCGGCGACCTTGCTGGCCAGCCGGGCCATCCAGTCCGGGTTCTTCACGTTGGAAGGTGAGTTGGCCAGATCGCGGGCGAGCGCAGTCGCCGAGGACTGGGCGATCGCCTCGGCGAGCGCGCCTTGCCACTGAGCCGATGGTTCGCTGGCTACCAGCCGGATCTCGCGGGTCGGCTGATCCTTGCGGTCACCACTGACCAGGTACCGGTAACCGCCAAGGCGCAGGCCGTGGACGAAGGCGGTCAGCGCGGCGGTGTCCAGCTCGGCCGGCAGCGCGATGGCCAGTACCCGTGCGACCCGCCGACCGGCGTCCCGCTCTCGCTCGGCATCCGCGTCCACCCCACGGATCAGCGCGGCGGCAGCACTACGCCAGTCCTCCGGGGTTCCCGCGCCGACACCGAGCAACCAGTTCGGCCCGCCACCGGCGAGCGGCATCCGGTGTAGCTCGCCGGCCTTACCCCGTGGCCGCAGCTCGGCGAGCCAGTCCGCGGGCAGCGCGGCGGCCTCCGGGCCATACCAGGCCGGCTGCTCGCCAGCCGAGCCCGTAGAGGTTTGCTGAGCCGTGCTGCCGGCTAGGACGACGCGGGGCACACCCCGGCCAGCCGCGGTGGCGAGCCGGACGTCTGGCAGCGAGCCGGGCACGGGCGGGAGCATCCCGTCCCGGCGGGCACGCGAACCGGATGAGGTGGCGCTGGTTGCCTTCGCTGGTTTGCTTGCCCCTGCTTCGCTGGCTTCAGTTGTGCTGGCCTGACTACCGGCCACTGGCGAGACCTCCGTGCGAATTCCGTGCGAATATCGCGCGACCCCGGCTGCCACGCTGTTGCACAACCGGGGTCCACCCGTTTCCGAGAACGCACGTCACCGAGCTGCGGTGATCATGCGCAAGACTGTCAGCTCCCGGTGGTTTTCAGTGCCTCAGCCAGTGCACTGGCTTCCTCGGAGGACATCTCGACCACGAGCCGCCCTCCCCCCTCGAGTGGTACGCGCATCACGATGCCCCGCCCCTCTTTCGTCACCTCGAGGGGACCGTCACCGGTCCGGGGCTTCATGGCCGCCATAGCGTGCTCCCTCCGTCATAACTGCGCACCCGGCTCAAGCGACAATCACCGGGTTGCCGTCCATTCTCCCCTATCCGGGTCGAACTGCGAAAACGGACCGATCTTTTCGTGTCGTGATCGCCTCGATCCGGTTGGTAAGCGGCCGGAAATAGTGCCAGACTTTACGCTGCCGAGCTGGGTTTTGATCATTCACGGCGGGAGGATCGCCTTGTCCGATTGTTTGGTTGTCGAGGACAACGCCGGGGTGCGCACGCTGACCATGCACCGCCCGGAGGCGTACAACTCACTGACCGTCGAATTGAAGGAAGCGCTGCGCGATGCGCTGGCCGACACCGCCGCCGATGCCGCGATACGCGCGGTGGTGCTGACCGGCTCCGGCAAGGCCTTCTGTGCCGGGCAGGACCTCAAGGAACATATCGGGCTACTCAACGCCGGCGATCCGGCACCATTCGAGACCGTGCGGCGGCACTACAGCCCGATCGTGCAAACGCTGGCACGGATGGACAAACCGGTGATCGCGGCGGTGAACGGCACCGCCGCGGGTGCCGGCGCCGCCTTTGCCTACGCCGCCGACCTGCGGATCGCGGCGGAATCGGCGAAGTTCCTGATGGCCTTCGCCAATGTTGGGCTCGGTCCGGACTCCGGGGCCAGCTGGACACTGCAGCGGCTGGTCGGCTTCGGTAAGGCCATGGAGCTGATGCTGCTCGCGAAGCCGGTCGATGCGGCCGCAGCCGCCGAACTCGGACTGGTCAACCAGGTGGTGGCCGACGAGGAGGTGCTTGGCACGGCACAGGAACTGGCCGCGCGGCTGGCCGCCGGCCCGACCGCGGCCTACGCCAAGATCAAACAGACCCTGCATGGCGCGGCCGACGCGGAGCTGGATGAGGCGCTGGAACTGGAAGCACAGGCACAGGCCGCGCTCGGCCGCACGGCTGATCACGCCGAAGCGGTGGACGCCTTCGTGGCCAAACGCGCGGCCCAGTTCACCGGCAGCTGAGTGATCACGATCAACCCGCGGACGGGTCAGCCCGCCAGCAGTCGACGATATGGTCGTCCACCATCCCGGTCGCCTGCATCAGCGCGTAGCAGGTGGTCGGGCCGACGAAGGCGAACCCACGGCGCTTGAGTTCCTTGGCCATGGCGCGCGATTCCGGCGTCACCGCGGGCACGTCGGCCAGACTGCGCGGCCGTTGCCTTGCCGTCGCGTCCGGCGCGAACGACCACAGCAACTCGTCCAGCGGTCGATCCAGCTCGGCGACGGCCCGCGCGTTCCGGATCGTCGCGGCGATCTTCGCACGATTGCGCACGATCCCGGTGTTACCGAGCAGCCGGTGGACATCGTCCTCGTCAAACTCGGCTACCCGCGCGGGATCGAAGCCAGCGAAAGCCTCCCGAAAAGCCGCTCGCTTGCGCAGGATCACCAACCAGGACAGTCCGGACTGGAAGGACTCCAGGCACACCCGCTCGAACATGGCGGAGGCACCGTGCAACGGGTAGCCCCATTCGCGGTCGTGGTAGTCCATGTAGTCCTCGGCCGACGTGCTCCACCCGCAGCGCACCAGGCCGTCCTCGGTCACGACGACTCCTGCTTAGCCATCCGCGCCTCGAGCTCGGCGACCCTGCCGCGCAGCTCGTCCAGTTCACCGGCAGCTTTCCGCATTACCCAGTCCACTTCGGACATCTTGTAACCGCGTAGCGTCAGTTGAAACCGCACGGCGCGTAGGTCATCACCAGACACATCGGACGGCGGAAGAGTGGTCGGCGAGGTGCCCGGTTGCAGCGGCTCCAGTTCCTCGCCCCGACCGAACAATACGGACGCGAGCAGGAACACCACGGCCGCGATCAGGACCATGACGACGAGGTAGATCAGCGCGGTGCTCACCCGTCGATCCTGACACGGACCCCCGACGGATGCCCATGCCGGCTCAACCAGCGCGCTCGGCGAGCACCGTACGCATCGGCGGCCGCTCGCCCGTCTCGACGGCAACCACATCCGGCAGCCATTCGCCGGACACCTGGACGAACTGGGTCAACGCCGGATCGGCATCGACCGGCACGCCACACCGCCGCAGTGCGGTATTCAGGATCTGCCCCGCCATCGCCCCCAGCTGGGTGAGCGAGCGGTGCCGATGTTTGCGCACGCCGAGGTTCACCTGCGCCAACCCGGCCAGCCCCGAGCGCGCGTAGACGTCGAGCAGCAAACCGATCTCCACCCCGTACCCGGTGGCATACGGCACGGACTCGAGGAACTCCCGCCGGCCGGCGTACTCTCCGCCAAGCGGCTGAATCAGCCCGGCAAGCTCCGGCCGCAGCGCGGCGAGCAGCGGCCTGGCAAGCAATTCGGTCACCCGACCACCACCGGTGCCCTGCTCGACCGTCTCCAGCCGCAGCGGGCGCCGGTAGAACCCCTTCACCAGCTGCACGGCCGGCTCGGTGAGCAGCGGGCCGAGCAACGCGGGCACGAACCCTGGATCCGGGTCGACCAGATCCGAATCCAGGTACACGATCAACTCACCGGAGGTCGCGGCGAGGGCCCGCCACAGTACTTCGCCCTTGCCGGCGACCGGTTCGAGTTCGGCAAGCACCTCGGTGCGGCGCACCACCCGCGCGCCGGCTGCAGCCGCTACCCTGACGGTGTCATCGGTCGAGCCGGAATCCAGCACCACCAACTCATCGACAAGCGAGCCGAGCAGCGGCCGAACACTGGCCACCACCTCACCGACGGTGTGCTCCTCGTTCAACGCGGGCAACACCACGCTCACCGTGCGATCCGCCTTGGCCGCCAGCAGCTCCGGCACCCGCCAGGCGGGCTCCTGCCAGGTATGCGTGGGAAACCAGGCCGCGGCGGCCGGGTGCATCGTGCTCACGAAACCCGATCTCGCGCCTCGCCAGCGCGCCATTTGCTGCCGCTCGGCGGGATGTAGTCGTGGAAGCCATCCAGCAACGCGACCGGATCGGCGTGGAAGGAGAGCATGTCCCGGTGCTCCGTGCTCAGGAACTCCTCATCGACCATGTGCTGGATCAGCTCGCGCATCGATCGGTAGTAGCCAGCCTCGTCGAGCACCCCGATCGGCTTCGTGTGCAGGCCGAGCTGGGCCCAGGTCCACATCTCGAAGAACTCCTCGAGCGTGCCGGCGCCACCTGGCAGTACCAGGAACGCGTCGCCGAGCTCGGCCATCTTCGCCTTACGCTCGTGCATATCGGCGACCACGTGCAGGGTGGTCAGTCCAGTGTGGCCGACCTCGCGATCCCACAGATCCTGCGGGATCACACCGACGACCGAGCCGCCCTCGGCCAGCGCGGCGTCCGCCACCACGCCCATCGTGCCAACGTGCCCACCGCCGTAGACCAGGGTGTCGCCGCGCTCGGCGAGCAGCCGGCCAACCCTGGCCGCCGCATCCGAGTAGCGCGCACCGCGACCGATACGCGATCCACAATAGACAGTTACGTGCATCTTAGTGTGCGTCCTCCCATGCCCGGTACGCGTCGCGTACCACCTCAACCGCATCATCTACGTCATCGGTGAGGTGCAGCAACCGCATATCGTCGGCACCGACCTTGCCCTCGCCCTGCACGGTTTCCTCGATCCAGCGGTACAGACCCTCCCAATAGGACCGTCCAAAAAGAACGACAGGGAACTTGGTCACCTTCTTCGTCTGCACCAGCGTGAGTGCTTCGAAGAGCTCGTCGAGCGTGCCGAAGCCGCCAGGCAGACAGATGAACGCCTGCGCGTACTTCACGAACATCGTCTTGCGGGTGAAGAAATAGCGGAAGTTCACCCCGAGATCGACCCAGGGATTCAGGCCCTGTTCAAACGGCAGCTCGATACCGAGCCCGATGGAAAGGCCACCAGCCTCCGAGGCACCCCGGTTCACCGCCTCCATCGCGCCCGGCCCACCGCCGGTGATCGCGGCGAATCCGGCATCGGCGAGCGCGCCGCCGATCTTGCGCCCGAGCTCGTACTCGGGATGATCGCGTTTGGTCCGCGCGGAACCGAATACGGTGACCGCGCGGGGCACCTCGGCGAGCGCGCCGAAGCCCTCGACGAACTCGGCCTGAATGCGCAGCACCCGCCACGGGTCGGTGTGTACCCAATCGGTCGGCCCGCGCGCGTCGAGTAGTCGCTGGTCCGTCGTCGTTGGCTCGACCAGCCGCGAGCGGCGCAGCGTCACCGGGCCGCGCTGGCGCTCCCTTGGATGCTCGGCGTCCTCGCCGTTGTTGTTTACCGAAATACTCACCACACCGAGCCTAATCGCGCTGTTGGGGGCGGCCCGACCTGGGAGGACTTCGCAACCGGAACGCTTTCCGCCAGCCATCGGCCGGCCATTCGGCGGATACCTCGGCCGGCAGGGCGCGGGGTTCAGCCGGCGAGAAAGGCGCGCAGCGTGCCGGCGACCGTGCGGATCTGCTCGGTTGGCACATGCTCCGCCTTGGTGTGCGCGAGCGAAGGGTCACCGGGACCGAAGTTCACCGCGGGCAGCCCGAGGCGGGCGAACCTGGCCACATCGGTCCAACCCAGTTTGGCCACCGGCTGCCCGCCGGCCGCGGTCACCAGCTCGCCGGCCGCTGGCGCGGCAAGGCCGGGCAGCGCACCCGCCGCGGCATCCACCACGGTCAGCGGGAAACCGGCGAAGACCTCCCGCAGATGTGCCTCGGCCCGCTCGATACCGCGATCCGGCGCGAACCGGTGATTCACCGTGAGCACGGCATCGTCCGGCACGACATTGCCGGCAACCCCACCGTCGATCCGCACCGCCTGCAAACCCTCGTGATAGGTGCAGCCGTCGATCTCCACCGAACGCGGGGTGTATTCGGCAAGCCGGCGCAGCGGCTCGGCGAGCGCGTGGATCGCGTTCGTGCCCATCCAGGCACGGGCGGTATGCGCGCGCTCACCCGCGGCACGCAGCTCGACCCGCATGGTGCCCTGGCAGCCCGCCTCGATCACCCCGTTGGACGGCTCGGCAACCACGGCAAGATCCCCAGCCAGCCAGTCTGGGAGCTCCCTTTCAATCCGGCCAAGCCCGTTGCGAGCGGCCTCGACCTCCTCGCAGTCGTAGAACACGAAGGTCAGGTCGTGCCGAGGCGTGGGCAGACTGGCCGCGAGATGCAGCAGTACCGCGTCGCCACCCTTCATATCGACCGTCCCGCAACCGTGCAGGACCTGGTCGGCGCCCTGCCCGGTGCGCCGGCACGGCAGGTTCTCGTTGATCGGCACGGTATCCAGATGACCGGCGAAAACCACCCTGCTCGGCCGGCCGAGCAGGGTGCGAGCCAGCACCGCGTTGCCCGACCTGCGCACTTCCAGATGCGGGGCCTGGGTACGCAGCGCCGCCTCAACCGCGTCGGCGAGCGGCTTCTCTTCGCCGGATACGCTCGGCACGTCCACCAGCGCGGCGGTCAGTTCCACGGGGTCCGCGGTCAACTCGAGAGCAGTCACGGATGGCCACGCTAACCCATTCGGCCAGCCACCGGCGGTGGCCCGCTACCGTTGCCTGGTGAGCACCGCAGAGCATCCGAACCCCGAAACGACCGGCGCCACGGGCGTCGGCCTGGCCACGGTGACCACCGACGGCACCGTGCTGGACACCTGGTTCCCGCAGCCAAAACTCATCAGCCACGAGCAGCCGGCTGCCGCCGAGACCGGCGGCAGCGTGCGGCTTTCCGCGAGCGAGACCACCGACGCCCTCGGCGCGGCGGCGGCCGACCTGCTCGGCGAGGACACCGACCGCGGCGTCGAGGTTGTCGCCGTGCGGACCACGGTCAGCTCGCTTGCCGCCGCGCCGGTGGACACCCACGACGCCTACCTGCGGCTACACCTGCTTTCCGCACGGCTGGTGCGACCACACGGGCAGAGCCTGGACGGTATCTTCGGCCATCTGTCCAATGTGGTGTGGACCAACTTTGGGCCGTGCCCGGTGGAGGGCTTCGAGGCGACTCGGCTGCGGCTGCGCTCGCGCGGCCAGGTAGCCGTCTACGGCCTGGACAAGTTCCCTCGGATGGTCGACTACGTGCTGCCGAGTGGCGTGCGGATCGCCGATGCCGACCGGGTACGGCTCGGCGCGCATCTGGCCAGTGGCACCACGGTGATGCACGAGGGCTTCGTGAACTTCAACGCCGGCACACTCGGCGCGTCCATGGTGGAGGGTCGGATCTCCGCGGGTGTGGTCGTCGGCGACGGCTCGGACGTCGGTGGTGGCGCCTCGATCATGGGCACCCTTTCCGGCGGTGGCAAGGAAGTCATCGCGATCGGGGAGCGCTGCCTGATTGGCGCGAACGCGGGCATCGGCATCTCGCTCGGCGACGACAGCGTGGTGGAGGCCGGGCTGTACGTCACCGCGGGCACCAAGGTCGCGGCGGAAGGGCGGATCGTGAAGGCACGGGAACTCTCCGGTGCCAACGGCGTGCTGTTCCGGCGCAATTCGGGCACCGGCGCGGTCGAGGTCGTCGCGCGGAGTGGGAGCGGTGTCCAGCTCAACGAGATGCTGCACGCGAACGACTGAGCCGGCCGGATCGGTGCATTACCCTCGCGTGGATGACGACGAACAGGGCTGGCACCTCGCGCGCGTTGCCGGTCGCGGCCACTGAGCTCGGCCTCACCGCCGAACCACTGGTCGCGGCCAAACGCGAGCCGCTGCACGCCCATCTGCGCGCGGCCGTCGATACGCAGCTGCGGGTACTACTCGCCCGCCAGGAAGGGCTGCGCGCCGGGGACGATCCGGAAGACGTGCACCAGCTTCGCGTCGCGGCCCGCCGGTTGCGCGCGATCCTGCGCGAGCAGGGCAACTCGCTTGGCGAGGCCGCCAGCGAGCTGCGCGCCGAACTGCGCTGGCTGGCCAGTTCCTTCGGTGAACTACGCGATCTGGATGTACTCATCGAAGGCCTCACCGAAGACGCCGCGCTGCTGCCGGAAGCCGACCAGGCGGCGTTTTTCCCGGTGTTGGAAGCCTTCCGGGCGCACCGCAAAGAAGCTCGTAAGCTGGCCATGCGTACCTTGCGCACCGCGCGGTACCGCAAACTGCTGCAACGCCTCGCGGATGCCGTTCTGACCGAGGAGCCGGCGGCAGCCGCACGGCCGGCCACGAGCGCGGTTGGCCAGGCGGCTGGGCCGAAGCAACTGATCAGCCGGCCATACCGGAAGATGCGCAAGGATGTCGCCAGGGCCAGCGATCCACCGACCGATGCGGAACTGCACGAGCTGCGGATTCGCGGCAAGCGGTTGCGCTATTCCGCCGAGTTCAGCGCCCCGCGCGGCGCGAAGCAGACCGATCGCACCAAGCAGCTGATCAAAGCGACCAAGCGGCTACAAACCGTACTCGGCACCCATAATGATCTGGTGATCGCCGAAGAGCGACTACGCGAGCTACTCGGCGCGGAGTCACTGGACACCGAGGCGATCCTGGCCGCGGGCCGACTACTGGAACGCCGGTCCGTCCAGATCGAGGACTGCCGGCTGCGCTGGCGCAAGGAATGGGCGGTGGTGGACAAACACGCCCGCGCCCTGCTCTGATCGCGCGCTGCTCTGCTTGCTCGCTGTTGTTGCCGCCCCGGTCAGGCAACCAGCCGGCGGGCTGCCGCCGCGATCCGCTCATCGCTCGCGGTGAGCGCGACACGCAGATGCGCGCCGCCACGCGGGCCGTAGAAGGTGCCTGGCGCGACCAGAATCCCGCGCTCGGCGAACCAGGACAGCTCAGCCCAGGCATCCCGCCCTCTGGTCACCCAGAGGTAGAGCCCAGCCTCGGAGTGATCCACCCGGAACCCGGCCGATTCCAGCGCGGCGCGTAGTACCGTCCTGCGCGCCGCGTAGCGCTCCCGCTGCACGGCAAGCACCTGGTCGTCGGCGAGCGCGACGGTCATCGCTTCTTGTACCGGCCGGGGCACGATCATTCCGGCGTGCTTGCGCACCGCCAGCAGTCGCTCCACGACGGCTGGATCGCCGGTGACGAAACCCGCCCGGTAACTGGCCAGATTCGCGGTCTTGGACAGCGAGTGGACCGCGAGAATGCCGTCCAGCCGGCCACCGTGCACCTCGGGATGTAGCACCGAAACAGGTTCGGCGTCCCAGCCGAGGTCCAGGTAGCACTCATCCGAAACGACCAGTGCACCGCGCTCGCGCGCCCAGTCCACCGCCTTACGCAGATGCTCGACCGGCAGTACCGCACCGGTCGGGTTGGACGGCGAGTTGAGCCAGAGGATCGCCGGTGTGGCCGGTCCCAGCGCGGTGAGCCCATCCGCCCGCACGCTCTCCGCGCCGGCCAGCCGGGCACCGGCGTCATAGGTCGGGTAGGCGAGTTCGGGCAGCACCACGAGATCCCCCGCGCCGACCCCGAGCAGGGTGGGCAGCCAGGCCACGAATTCCTTCGAGCCGATCGTGGGCAGCACCGTTTCCGGCGCGATATCGACCACCCCGTGCCGGCGACGCAAAGCCGCTACGGCCGCTTCCCGCAATTCGGGCGTGCCGTGCGTGGTCGGGTACCCCGGGATCTCGGCAACCGATCGCAAAGCCTGCTGAATCGATTCTGGAACCGGGTCAACGGGAGTGCCGACCGACAGGTCAACGGGCCCGTCGGGATGGGCACGGGCGGTCGCGGCAGGCTCAGCGAGCGAATCCCACGGAAAGCTTGGCAACCGCCCGTATGGGCCCGTGGTCACTCCGCCTGCGGGGGCAGGTCTTTGATCCACTGCGGATCATCCGCGACCTTGCCGACCTTGGAGGCACCACCCGGCGAGCCAAGCTGATCGAAGTAGTCGACGTTCGCCTGCGTGTACGCGGACCACTGGTCGGGGACATCGTCCTCGTAGTAGATGGCCTCCACGGGGCAGACGGGCTCGCAGGCACCGCAGTCGACGCACTCGTCGGGGTGGATGTACAGCATCCGCTCGCCCTCGTAAATGCAGTCGACCGGGCACTCATCGATGCATGCCTTGTCGAGCACGTCGATGCAGGGCTCGGCGATCACATAGGTCACTGCGCTCTGCTCCTCACTTTGTCTGGCCGCGCGCCTGAGGCTACGCGGGCGCCTTCATTATCCCTCGCTCAGGCAGGCCTAACCCCAGCGGAACGGACGTAGCTCACACATCGGTTGGCAAACCAGGCAGGATGTAGGTAATGGACGAGAACCTGCAACTCGAACACGAATGTGCGGATGCCTGGCCGGCGCTGGTGGAACGCCCGCTCGGCGAATGGCGCATGCGGGCCGCCGATGGCTTCACTGGCAGGGCAAACAGCACGCTCGCTGCTGGTGACCCCGGTATGCCGGTCGAGGACGCTCTTGACGAGGTCATCGCGTTCGCGGTCGATCACGGGATCACGCCGGCCACCCAGGTGGTGCGTGGCACGGAAACCGAGCAAGCGATCGAAAAAGCCGAGTGGGTGGTGAACGTCGACCATCCGGCTGGGGCCGAGGTCGCGGTGCTGACCAGCGGAATCGAGACCTTTGCCGAGCCGGAGGCCGCGGAGGGCGTATCGGTCGATCCAATGCCGAGCGCCCAATGGTGGCAGCTGGCCGCAGGGGCGCCGGAGCCAAGCAGGGCCCAGCGCCAGGTACTCGGCACCGGACGCAATCTCGGTTTCGGTTCCGCCTGGCGAGACGGCCAGGTGGTGGCCGCGGTTCGCGGTGCCGTGGTGGGCGATCTGCTGCATATCGCCAGCCTGTCGGTGCTGCCCGAGTACCGCCGAGACGGTATCGCGACGAACCTGCTCGGCTCGCTCGGCCAGTGGGCGACCGAACGTGGCGCGACGCGCTGCGCGGCACAGGTAGCCGTGCACAACACGCCAGCGCTGGAACTGTGGCAGACACTCGGATGTGCCGAACATCACCGCTACCGCTACTGGAAACCCGGCAACTAGAACCTCGCTAACCTTAAAGAACGCGGTTACGGGGTGTGGCTGGGTCAGCGCTGGCGGCGGTCGTCCTGGGTTCGACGGTCTCCGGTGATCCGGATCCGCGGGGCCGCCGTGCCCTCGGCGCCGTCCGCGGTGCTTTCGGTGTCTTCGGCACCACTCGCCTCGGTGCCACTCGCCCGCGCCTGGTTGAACATGGTGGTGATCTCCTCCACCAGCTCTTCCTTATGCCGGTCATCCTTACGCGCGATGCTCATTCGCGTACTCCCGTCGGTAGCCGATCGCTGCCCTCACTGTGCCTGATCAACGCGCCGAAGGCATCCGCGCCGCCTGCTGTCCCGGACTGCCGAGACCGCGACCGAGCGCCCCGCCAAGCACGATCGCGCTCGGTAGCGCGCCACAGGCGAGCAGCAACAGCGTGCGCCAGTCCGGAATGAGCAGGTTGTCCCCACCTGGCCCGAACACGCCGAAGATGAGTAGCACGACGAACCAGACGAATAGTGGCGCGCCGGCGATCGATGCCTTCGCCCCGACCCGCGCTGCCTGGGAAACCAGCAACGGCGTCGTAACCAGCGCGAGCACCGCGGAAATCGGGAACGGCGCCCCACCAAGGTCCGGCAGTACGGTGCCGTCCAGCCGCAACGGTAGATAGAACAGTTCGACGATCGCGAGTAGCGCGGCGTCCACGCACAGGATGGCAAGCAGCGCGCGGCGCTCTCCTACGGTCACCGCGCGCCCGCCGTTGCCGAGCCGTCCAGCCCGCCGAACAGATCGGTTTCCGCACCCTCGGCCGGACCGCTGGCCAGCACGTAGTACTCCGCGTCCACGATCGGCTGGGCCAGTTGGTTGGACAGCGCGTAGCAGCGTCCCTGCGCCGAATCCCAGACGTTGACCTGTGTCGCATGCGCGTGCAGCGCGCGGAGTTTGGCCGGCAGCACCTCGGCGATCTGAACCACCGTGGTGATCTCGGCGTCCTCGGTCACCGAAAGTTCGCTCAGCGCGGGCACTCGGTACGGCACCTCAGGCGTGGCGGCGAGCTGGGCAAGGCCACGTTCGGTCGCGCCCTTGGAAAGCACCCCGTAAAAGACCCTGGCGATATCGGCGTTGCCTTCCGCGGCAGCCATGGTGACCTCATGCGCGCGGATGTGATCGGGGTGCCCATAGCCACCGAAGGAGTCGTAGCCGATCACGACCTGCGGCCGCACCTCGGCGAAGATCTCGGCAAGCTGGCCGGCCTGCTCGGCAAGGTCTCCCGCGACGAACGCCCTCGGATGTTCGGCCGAGGCGGTGCCAGCCATCCCGGAGTCCCGCCACCTGCCGATGCCACCGAGAAACCGGTGCTCCGCGACGCCGAGCGCGGCACAGGCCGCGCGTAGCTCGCCAACGCGGTAACCGCCGAGCTGATCACCCGCCCAGGCGCCAAGCTGCCCGAGCTCGGGCTGGATGATCTCGCCTTCCTCGCCGAGCGTGCAGGTGACGACGGTGACCTGAACGCCTGCGGCGGCGTAGCTGGCGATGGTGCCGCCAGTCCACAGGCTCTCGTCGTCCGGATGCGCGTGTACCAGCAGTAGCCGTAGCGGGTCCGTGGACATCACTCCCACACCATAAGGAATGGGGCCGGCGCCGTGCGCGCCAACCCCAGATCCTCAGGACGCGAGCTCTTCGGGGAAATGGCAGGCCGAGTACGTGCTGCCGTGCTGCACGAGCGGCGGTTCCTCGGCCGCGCAGATATCCTGCGCTTTCCAGCAGCGGGTGCGAAACCGGCAGCCGGATGGCGGATTCGTCGGGCTGGGGACATCGCCGGCCAGCACGATCCGATCCCGCTGCCGTTCCCGTTCCAGTTTCGGATCCGGCACCGGAACCGCGGAAAGCAACGCCTGGGTGTACGGATGCGTCGGCCTGTTGTAGATGTCGTCGCGCCCGCCAACCTCGACGATCTTGCCGAGGTACATCACCGCCACCCGATCGGAAATATGCCGCACGACGGACAGGTCGTGCGCCACGAACAGGTAGGCGATCCCGCGTTCCTCCTGTAGTTCCTCGAGCAGGTTCACCACCCCCGCCTGCACCGAAACATCCAAAGCAGACACCGGCTCATCGAGCACGATGGCCTTGGGACGCAAGGACAGTGCGCGTGCGATACCGATTCGCTGCCGCTGCCCACCGGAGAACTCGTGCGGGTACCTGTTGCGGTGCTCGGGATTCAGTCCGACCAGTTCCATCAGGTCATTGACCTGTTCCCGGATACTGGCATCCGAACCACTCGCCGTCGCGCCGTGAATATTCAGCGGTTCAGCGATGATGTCATTCACTGGCCACTTTGGATTCAACGAAGCGTACGGGTCCTGGAACACGATCTGCAGATCCCGCCGAACCGGGCGCATTTCCGGTGCGCTCAACCCGGTGAGCTCGCGGCCCTGGAATCGGACCGACCCGGAGGTCGGCTTGTGCAGCTGGAGAATGGCCCGCCCGGTCGTGGACTTGCCGCAGCCGGATTCGCCAACAAGGCCAAGGGTTTCCCCTTGCCGCAGGCTCAAGCTGACGCCGGAGACCGCCTGCACCTTGCCCACCGTGCGCGGGATGACCCCGCCGCCGCGTACCGGAAACTCCTTGACCAGGTCGGTGACTTCGAGCAAGGGCCCGTCGTCCTGCTGGTGCTCGTTCATCGCGACTGTGCTCATTGAATCGTGCTCTCCCCGGCCGCGGCTGGCTCATCCACCACGCCGAGCTGTTTGGTCTGGAACAACTGATGCGGATCGGTGATCTCGACGAGCTTCTCCCAGTGAACACACCGAGCGAAATGGTCACCCGTATCGGTGCTGACCAGTTCCGGTTCACCGTCCTCGCAGGCATCGCTGGCCAGCGGGCAGCGCGGCGCGAAGGTACAGCCAGAAGGCAGGTGCAGCAGGGAAAGCGGGGCACCGCTGATCGGCGTGAGTTTCTCCCCGAGCTGGTTCGGGTTCGGCACCGAACCCAGAAGCCCCAGGGTGTAGGGCATCCGCGGCTGTTCGAATACCTGGTCCACGCCGCCGGCTTCGACCACCGTCCCGCCGTACATCACCTGCACCCGGTCGACCATGCCGGCGACCACGCCGAGGTCGTGGGTGATCATGATGATCGCCGCACCGGTCTCGTCCCTGATCCGCAGCAAGGTATCCAGAATCTGTGCCTGCACTGTGACATCCAGCGCGGTGGTCGGCTCATCCGCGATGATCAGTTGCGGATCGTTGATGATGGACATCGCGATGATCGCGCGCTGACGCATCCCGCCGGAGAACTCGTGCGGGAACTGTTTCGCCCGCTGGTCCGGCTGCGGGATGCCGACGAGTTCCAGCGCCTCCACGGCTTTGGCCCACGCGGCCTGCTTGCGGACCGAGTGATGCGCCCGGTAGGCCTCGGCCAGCTGCCAGCCCACGGTGAATACCGGGTTCAACGAGGTCATCGGATCCTGGAAGATCATCGCGATCTCGTTGTTCCGGTAGGGCTGGAACTGCTTGTAGGTCAACCCAACAAGTTCGTCGCCCGCGTAGTTGATCGAGCCATCGACCTTCGCGTTCTTCGGCAACAGCCCCATGATCGCCATCGAGGACACCGACTTACCCGAGCCGGACTCCCCGACGACACCAAGGACCTCACCGCGCCGCAGGTCGAAGGAGACCCCGCGGACCGCGTTCACCACGCCATCGTCGGTGGGAAAGCGCACGGACAGATCCCGCACGCTCAACAGCGTCTCACCGGACCGTGCCGCCGGCTCGGCATCGAAATCAAAGGTTTCGGTTTCCATCGCGCCAGTCATTACGCACGCACCTTCGTCTGCCTCGGATCGAACGCGTCCCGTAGCCCGTCACCAATGAAGTTGATCGTCAGCGAGATCAACACGATGGTCACGAATGGCGCGAAGAACAGCCATGGCCGGGTGCTCAACTGGGCGTAGGTCTCATTGATGATCAGCCCGAGTGAGGTGTCCGGCGCCTGCACGCCGAGCCCAAGGAAGGAAAGCGCCGCCTCGACCAGCACCGCCTGGGCGATGACCAGCGTGGCGTTCACGGTGATACTGCCGATCATGTTCGGCACCAGATGCCGGAAGATCACCCGCGAAGTGGTCGCGCCACTTGCCCGCGCAGCCTCGATGAACTCCCTTTCGGACAGTGAAAGCGTCTCTCCTCGGGTGATCCTGGCGATCTGCATCCAGAAGAACACCGCGAGCACGACCGCGACAACCCACCAGGAGCCCTGTGCCGACTTCACCAGGATCGCGGCAACCGCGATCTGCGGGATGATCAGCATCAGATCGGCAAGGCGCATCACCAGTCCGTCGGTGAAACCCTTCAGGTATCCGGCGAGCGCGCCGAGCGTCACCCCAATCGCGGTTGCCCCGATCGCCACGACAAACGCGATAAGCAGGGACAGCTGGGTACCCCGGAGCAGCTGGGCGACCATGTCCCTGCCGAGCTGGTCGGTACCCAGCGGGTGATCAGTGCCGGGCGGCAGATAACCGGCCGCGTCCGTGTTGCCGTACTGGTGCGGCCAGAACAGCGGCAGGAACACCGCGACGAGCACGATCAGCAGCAGCACACTGGCGCTGATCATGGCAAGGCGGTGCCGGAGGAACCGGCGCAGGACGGTCTGGGCCTGCGTTCGCGCCTTGACGGTGTCGAACTCTTGGTGCTGGCTCGGGTCGCCACCCGCACCCGTGGTGGCAGCCGCGACATCGGATCGCGGCGGCGTCGGTAGGTCAGCCAATTCGAATCCTCGGGTCCAGGAAGCCGTAAACCAGGTCGGCGATCAGGTTGAACACCACAACCAGTACCGCCACGATCATCAGCCAACCCATCAGCATGTCCGGGTCGTACTGACGTACCGAGCGGACCAGCAGATCGCCCATGCCCTTCCAGCCGAACACCGTCTCGGTGACGATCGCGCCGGCAAAAATCGAACCGAAGTTCAGCGCGAACAGCGTGGTGACCGGAATCAGCGCGTTCCGGTAGGCGTGCCGGAAGATCACGCGGCTTGACGAAAGCCCCTTCGCCCGCGCGGTACGCACGTAGTCCGAGTTCAGCGTCTCCAGCATCGAGGAGCGCTGGAACCGGCTGTAGGCGGCGAAGCTGATCAGCATGATGGACAGCGTCGGCAGTATGAAGGTGCCGGTGTACCTGGCGATGATCTCTCCGAGGCTGCCGCTGAAGCCGCCTTCGGGCGGGCCCGCCGTGGTCAACCACCGGTCCAGGCCGATATCGACAAGGAAGTTGTTGAACTGGATGCCGTAGGTCTTCAGCACGATCGCGACGCAGAAGATCGGCATCGAGAACATCAGGAACGCGGCACTGGTCGCGATGTAGTCGAAGATCGAGTACTGCCGGACCGCGGCGAGTACGCCGATGGCCATACCCAGGACGATCGCGAGAATTTCCGCGCCGAGCACCAGCCGGAAGGTGGTCCAGAAGGCGTCGGTAACGACGGTGAACACGTCGGCTCGGGCCTGCCCGAGCGCGACGCTGAAGCCCCAGTCCCCCTGGAAGAACCCCATTAACCAGTCCCAGTAGCGGACCAGCACCGGCTTGTCCAAGCCAAGGGATGCCGCGGCGTTCTGAATGGTCTCTTCGGTAACTCCTGGCTGCGAGCGCAGCTCGCCGAGCGGATCGCCGGAAAGCGCCACCATCAGGTAGACGGCCAGCGTGCCGACGATCAGCACGGGGATCGATATCAGCAGCCGGCGAATGGCGTATCGAATCACGTAGTGCTCCTCATTGGGCCCGGCAACCCCGGATCAGGGCTGCCGGCGGTCGACCGTGGCGGGGTACGCCCGGTTCCCAACGTCGGTCCGCGACCGGGCTGGGTTGCTGAGCTGGTGGCTGCGCCCCAGCCCGCACGGACTGTTGTTCCCCGCGAAGCCATGCGCGAAAAGGTAACGTGTCGCGCACGGCTGGCAACTCGTGGGCCATTAACTACTTCGATTGAAGTAAAGTCAATGACCCACGAGCCGCGGCTGTCACATCGTTATTCGGTCTTCTCCCACTCGCCGACGTTCCACAGGCTGCCGTAGTACGACTGGTAGAACACTCGGTCGATGCCCTGGAAGGCCCACATGTCCGGGGACTGGAACAGCGGCAGCGTGTAGTAGTTCTCCGCCAGCGCCTTGTCCGCCTGCTGGTAGAACGGCGTGGCGTCGGCCGGGTCGGTCTGCGTTACCGCCTTCTGGAAGGCCTCGTCGACCTTCTTGTCGGAGAACTCACTCCAGTTCTGCCCGCCACCGGTCTCGTAGATCGACTTCTGGCTGGCCTTGAACGGCTCCTGCACCCAGCCGAACAGCGCGACGTCGTAGTCACCCTCGCTCACCCTGGTGTCCAGGAAGTTCGGGTCCTGATCGTCGGTGATCTTCATGCCAGCGTCCTTGCACTGGTTCATGATCAGTTCGACGGTCTGCTTACGGCGCGGGATGTCCGTGTGGCTGATCCGGAACTCCAGCTTCTCGCCGTCCTTGGCGAAGACGCCGTCGCCGCCCTTCTTCCACCCGGCGTCCTGCAGGGTCTTGGTCGCCTTCTGGGCGTCACCCATGGACTTGTCCGAGTAGTTGTCCTTGAAGCCATCCTCGCTTGGATAGAAGACGATGCTGTTCAGCGGTTCGGCTTCCTCATCGACCGGCTTGATCAGCTTCTCCACGATCTCATCGCGGTCCACGCACTCGAAGAAGGCCTGCCGGACCGCGTCGTCCTGGAAGATCGGGTTCGCGTAGTTCAGGTCCAGGTGCTCGTAACCGAGCGAAGGCTTCGACCCGTAGGTCATCCCCTGCGCTTCCAGGCCCTGCAGCCGCTGGGCCGCATCGGCATCCGGCTGGGTGGACGAGACCACGTCCAACTCGCGGTTCTCCAGCGCCTGCGCCTGGGCGGTGGCGTTCGGAATCGACCGCAGCGTGATCTTCTTCGGCCCCGGCGTGTTCCCGACCCATTCGGGGTTGCGCACCATGGTGACCGACTGGTTCTGCTGCCAGCTTTCGATCATGTACGGCCCGGAGCCCGGCATCTTCTCCTTGTCGAAGCCGTTCCACTCCTTGTTCCAGAAGTCCGAAACCTTGGTCAGCACATCGGCCGAGGAGTTCTCGTCCACCTTGGTGATGTCGTCGACGTTGGTGTTCTTCTCCAGGATGTGCGCGGGCAGCACGTCCATCGAGACGCCGAACATCGCCTTGTAGTCCACGTACGGCGTGTCGAAGGTGGCCTTGCCGGTCAGGTCATCCTCGCAGGTGAACTCCTTGACCTGCTCGTAGCCGTTGGTCGCCGCCGCAAGGAAGTAGGTGCCGCCGTTGCCCTTCTTCGCCTTACCGTTCTGCGCCAGGTAGGTGAGGTAGAAGTCGTCGCAGTCCCAGGCCTCGCCATCGGACCACTTCACGCCGTCCTTGATCTTCCAGGTCACCTCCATCGGGTCCTCGTTGGTGAGCTCGACGGACTCCATCACATCCTTGTTCAGGAGGACCTCGTTGTTGCCGTTCAGCGTGTAGGCACTCGCCAACGTGGTGACCAGCGCGGCCGAGTTGTACGCATTGTTCGCATCGGCCGTCGAATTGTTGTAGGCCGTGAACGGATTGTCCGTCGAGACGGTGACCTCTTCGGTTTCCGGGATATTGGCGGGCAGGGAGTAGTTTTCGCCCTGCTGCCCTTTGCCGACCGCCATGTCCTTGACGTCGCCACTTGCACCGTCTCCGCCTTCACCGTTGCCGCCGCAGGCACCGAGCACGAGTGCCGTGCCTAGCGCCATCGCAACAGCGGAGACTTTTCTGGATCTCCTCATCGGTATGTGCCCTCCTAGCACCGGGGTCCAACCCCACGCACAGATATGGGTCGGAGCCTATGTCACGCCGAGCCCAACGGCAGGCGTTATGCGGGAAAACTAGGAACACAATCCAAGCTGGTCACCGGTAAGGGAAAGATCGTGACCAAAGGGTGACTCGCGACCATACTTTCTCACCCATTCAATGGGCCGATTGCGTCAGCCGGACGTCCTTCGCCAGGTCGTTGCCCCTGCGAACGGTCCATCGAGCGGCGGCCCCGGATCGACTTCCGATACATCCGGCCGGACGGCGAGATTATCCGCCAATTGGAAGAGTGGAATCACCACCGACTGCCGCCATAGCCGCGGTTCCACCCTGGCGAGCACTTCGGCGAGCGGCAGCCGCCCGGTCAGCGCGGCGCTGATGGACGGTTGCAACTCGGGATCGCAGAACGCGGCGGCGTTTGCCGGCGGCGCATCCGGCGCGGCATCCGAATCATCACTACGCGCGATCGCTCGACAACCGAAGGTCTGGGCGAGCACGCTCGCCGGATCGCCCCCTCTGCCTTGCGGGCCAACCACGATATTTGGGCCAGGTGCGGTGGTTTCGGTCTGCTCCTCCAGCGGGACACTCGGCGTATTCAACTGATCACCGTAGAGCGCGCGGGGGTCCGGGGACCGCAGCGTCACGTCGATACCGGCCGTACTCAACTGATCACGCAGTTCCTCCGCAACGCTGGTATATGGCGCCACGCCTTCGGGCGCGGCAATCGTCAGCCGGAGCGGATCGCCTTCATCGTCCAACCAGGACTCGCCGTCCCACTGATAACCAGCTTCGGTGAGCAACCGGCGCGCGCGGTCGTTGTCCTGGCTGGCCGCGGGCACGTCGCCGGGCATGGTGGCCCGGTAGCCGGGGCTCGACGGCGCCCGGACCAGCGAATCAGCCCGCAGCTTCGCGCTGGGGCCGCCATCGGCCCCAGCCTCGATCAACGCGTTGCGGTCAAGCAGCGAAGCGATAGCGGAACGCACCCGCTCGTCGGTGAACACCTCGCCGATCGGACGCAGCAGAACGCTGGCGACCGTGGGCTGCGGAACGTCGAACAACTCGATGCCATCACCAAGCGCGGCGAGTTCACCCTTGCCCTCGGAATCGGTACCCACCAGGGCAAGCTGATCGTTCCCGCTGCCGAGGGCGCTGACGATGCCGGACTGATCCGCCCGGCGGAGGACGAGCTGATCGACCATGGCCGGCTGTTCCCAGTAACGCTCGTTACGTTCCAGGATGATCTCGCCACGCGCCGCATCCAGCGACTTGATCGCGAATGGTCCGCCGTAGGCGGGGAAACTCTCGGCGAGCGCGGCCGACCAGCCGCCGGGGGCATCCTTGAGTAGGTGCGCGGGTAACAGGCTCTGGAACAGCGTCCGCCAGCCCGGGTAGGGCTCGGCAAAGGTGACCTCGACCCGCTTCCCACCGTCGGTGGACGAGATATCGGTGATCAACTGGTAGCCGGTTGGTTCCACGACCCCTGGCGAATTACGCATCTGCTGCCAGAGATACACAAAGTCTTCCGCCGCGATCGGCGCCGAGTCCGACCAGGACGCGTCGCCACGCACCTGATAGGTCACCGTGAACGGATCGGCGTTGGTCACCTCGGCCCAGCGCATCACGGTGCGGTCCAGTTCGGGACTGCCGTCGGCCGCCGACCGGAACACCGAGGGCAGCAGCAACTGGGCGAGCGCGGTGGTGACAGTGGACTGATCGGCGAGGTTATGCGGGTTGTAACCGCCCGCGACACTGCTGACGCCCACGGTGAGTTGCCGCGCCGGTTCGGTCGGTGTGCTGGACGCGACGGTGCTCGGCGAACTGACCAGCGGGGGCGGGGGCGTATTCGTGCAGCCGACAAGCAGTACGGCCAGGACCAGCGCACCGCATAACGCGATCGGTCTCGTCTGGAGCCAGCCACCCCTTGCCCGCACGCGGTCAACCTCCGTATTACCAATGAGACCGCCAGGTGAGCCGGCTGGTTGATGCGCGGTCACCTACACGTATCAGTTACGTTCGGTCGGCTTGGTAGCTACCGGCACAAATAGGTCGGCTACGAGGTTCCCATAAGCCGACCAGTCAGCCGGCAGCGGGCACCGCGAGACCATCCCGGCAACGCGACCGATTCGCTAATCAGCCCTGGTCACGCAGCTTGTTCCGGTTGCGCTCCTTGGCCCTGGCGTGACTGTCCAGATGGATCTTGCGTACCCGGATCGCCGCGGGGCCAACCTCAACGCATTCGTCCAGCGCGCAGAACTCGAGCGCTTCCTCCAGTCCCAGCTTGCGCGGGCGGGCCAGCCGCTCCAGCTCGTCCCCTGTGGACGAGCGCATGTTGGTGAGCTTCTTTTCCTTGCAGACGTTGATGTCCAGGTCCTCGGCGCGCGGGTTCTCGCCGACCACCATGCCTTCGTAGACCTCCGCGCCCGGTTCGACGAAGAAGGTGCCGCGTTCGGCGAGCTGCAACATCGCGTAGCTGGTCACCGCGCCGGAGCGATCCGCGACCAGCGAACCGCTCTGCCTGGTGCGGATCTCGCCGGCCCAGGGGAAGTAGCCCTCGAACACGTGGTTGGCGATACCACCGCCGCGAGTCTCGGTGAGGAACTCGGTGCGGAAGCCGATCAGTCCCCGCGCCGGGATCACGTAGTTCAGCTTGATCCGGCCACTGCCGTGGCCGGACATGTCCTCCATCCGCCCCTTGCGGCCGGCGAGTAGCTGGGTAACCGAGCCGAGGTGTTCTTCCGGCGCGTCGATGGTGAGCCGTTCGAACGGCTCACAGAGTTTGCCGTCGATGGTCCTGGTGACCACCTGCGGTTTGCCGACGGTGAGTTCGAAGCCTTCCCTGCGCATGGTCTCCACCAGGATCGCGAGGGCCAGCTCGCCACGCCCCTGCACCTCCCAGGTGTCCGGCCGCTCGGTGGGCACGACGCGAATGCTCACGTTGCCGATCAATTCGGCGTCCAGCCGGGACTTCAGCAGGCGCGCGGTGAGTTTGTCGCCGCCGTTGCGGCCGGCCTGCGGCGAGGTGTTCACGCCGAAGGTCATCGAGATCGCCGGCTGATCCACGGTGATCCGCGGCAGTGGCTGCGGATCTTCCGGGTCGGCCAGGGTATCGCCGATGGTGATGTCCGGAATACCGGCGATCGCCACCAGATCGCCGGCGCTTGCCTGCTCGGCCGGCACTCGCTGCAACGCCTCGGTGATCAGCAGTTCGGTCAACCGCACGTTCTGGGTAGTGCCGTCTTCCCTGCACCAGGCGACAGTCTGGCCTTTGCGCAGTGTGCCGGCGTGAATCCGGCACAGCGCGATCCTGCCGAGATAGCTGGACGCGTCCAGGTTGGTGACCAGTGCGCGCAGCGGTGCCTCGGCGTCGACGCTCGGCGGCGGAACGTGGCTCAGCAGCGTGGCAAAGAGCTGGTCCAGGTTCGGCGCGTCCGGCAGTTCGCCATCGGCCGGTGCGGTCAACGAAGCCCGGCCGTCCCGCGCCGCGGCGTAGATCACCGGTAGATCGAGCACCGCGTCCAGGTCTTCCAGGTCCAGATCGCTCGCCAGATCGAGCAGCAGGTCGTGGGTTTCCGAGACGACCTCGGCGATCCGCGCGTCCGACCGGTCCACCTTGTTCACCACGAGCACCACGGGGAGATTCGCGGCAAGTGCCTTGCGAAGCACGAAGCGCGTCTGTGGCAACGGTCCTTCGCTCGCGTCCACAAGCAACAGCACACCGTCCACCATGGACAGTCCACGTTCCACCTCGCCGCCGAAGTCGGCGTGGCCGGGAGTGTCGATCACGTTGATCACGACCGGCCCATCGGCCGTCTCCCTGCGGACCGCGGTGTTTTTCGCGAGAATCGTGATGCCCTTCTCGCGTTCGAGGTCACCCGAATCCATCACGCGATCGACCGGTTCGGTGCGCGCGCTGAAGGCGCCGGACTGCCGCAGCATGGCATCGACCAAGGTGGTCTTACCGTGGTCTACGTGCGCGACGATGGCGACATTGCGCAGGTCGGTTCTGGTCGTGGTGACCGTGGCGGATGCGGGCACGCGGAAACTCCCCTGAGGTAACAGCGAATGGGCGGCGCGCCGCGAGCCGTGTAGCAAATGCGCAGCGCACAAACACCTCTAGGATAGCTGGCCATCCGCTGTGAGCAGGGTCACGCCAGAGGTCTGGTGCGGTATCCGGTGCCCCGCCCCTGGCGAATCGCCGAGGGACGGGGCCGCGATGAAGGCGGGTTGTCAGTGCGGCGCGGGGATGCGCGCCTCGTTGAAACTGGCTAATTCGTGTGCGGTGCGGGTCGCGTCAAAACCGATTACCTCGTGCCGGGCGAGGTGCTGTAGGGCGAACGGATCCGTGGCGAGGACCGCGTCCAACTTCCCACGTGACATCTGACACGTGAGGATTACGTCTCCGTTGTGGGTTTCCCGACGGCCAGAAGCGAGGAACAGACCGGCCCCGTACTGCTTGGCGAGCCACTCGGCATGGTCAGGCAGTGCGAAATCGACCTCCTGCAGCGGCGCTGTGTAGGTGATCACGACTACGTACATCCCTCGAAGGTAACTCCGTGCCCCCGGTTCACACGATGGCCGAGCCGGCTATATCGTGAGTCCTGATGAAATCTTTGCAGTGTCGAAACAGTGCATGGTGGGCCGCCAACCGGCGGCCGTGACACTGCGCGTTCACTACATACAACGCAGGCCGCCCCATCGGGCGGCCTTTTTTGTTTGCGCGCACGGTGGGTTGGCCGGAAATCGGAGTTTTGATGAACGACCGGCCCTCGGCACACCCAACGGGCGTAACCCGGCTGTCCGGGATCACCCCTTCGGGCCAGGTGCAGCTTGGTAACTACCTCGGCGCGATTCGACGGTGGGCGCGGGATAACACGAGTGGCGATCTGTACTTCGTTTCCGATCTGCACGCGATGACCGTTCCGCATAACCCGGCAAAGCTCAGGGCATTGACCCGGCAACAACTGGCGGTACTTGTCGCCGCCGGCCTCCCGACCGAAGCACTGTTCGTCCAATCCGATCTGGTGCGCGAACTCGGTGCACTGACCTGGTTGCTGGAATGCACCTGTAGTTACGGCGAAGCGTCCCGGATGACCCAGTTCAAGGAGAAATCCAACAGCAGCACCGGGTTCCGGCTCGGCCTGCTCACCTATCCGGTGTTGATGGCCGCGGATATCCTCGCCCAGGGCGCAACCGAGGTGCCGGTCGGCGATGACCAGCGACAGCATGTGGAACTCGCCCGCGCGCTGGCACGGCGATTCAACGGAGCCTACGGCGAGGTCTTCGTGATACCGGAAGCCACGCTGCCACCGAACGGCGCGCGGATCCGCGATCTCGCGGAGCCAAGCCGCAAGATGTCCAAGTCCGCGGCGGACACCTCCGGAATCCTCTCCGTGCTCGATTCGCCGGATTTGTTGCGCCGCAAGATATCTCGCGCGGTTACTGACAATATGTCCAGAGTGGAATACCGGCCGGACGAGCAGCGGGGCGTGGCCAACCTGCTGGATATTCTGGCTGCCTGCACGGGCACCTGCGCGACCGATGCGGCGCGCGATATCGAGTCCTATGCCGAGTTGAAGGGCGCGGTCGCCGACGCGGTGGTGGAAACGCTGCGCCCGGTACGCGAGCGCACCGAGGAAATCCTCGCCGACCCAGCCGAACTGGACCGGCTCCGGGCCGCGGGCGCGGAACGTGCCCGGCAGCGCTGCGCGCACCGGCTGAACTCGGCGCTACGCCTTGCCGGCGTCGGCTGAAGCCCGCAATGCGGGCAACAGCACGAGGTCGGCGTCCAACCAGGACACGTCGTCGAGTTGGGCTGGCGAGAGCCAGCGCAGCGCGCGGTGTTCCCTGGCGCGCGGCTCGGCATGCGGATCGACGAGTGCGGCGTGGTACACCCGCAACAGCGAACCGCTCGGCAGCAGCACGTCGACACCCAGCTCGGCGCCGACGATAACGTCGACGCCGAGCTCCTCGTGACATTCCCTGCGCAGAGCGGCGCCATCGGTTTCGCCCGGCTCGACCCGGCCGCCTGGCAGTTCCCAGCGGCCGGCGTCGCGCGCGGGGAAGGCACGTTGCTGGGCGAGCAGTTCACCCGCGCGCCAGATCGCCGCGCCAACCACGACATCCGCCCGGGCGAGGCGATCGGCCGTAGCCTTGGGCAGTTCGGCAAGCTTGCCCTGCTCGGCGGCGCACAGCGCGGCGAGCACCACGCTCGGTGTCGCATCGACGGGCACGGTGGGGCGGGCTGTCGGCATCGGCCCATCATGCCCGATCCGTCGCCGTCCACTCGCTAACCTTCAAGAACGCGGTAACGGACCGTGACCGCAAGATGCCTAAAGACCGCGGTCGGCGGCGGCGCGCCAGACGACCTGGATGCGCGCGCCGCCTTCCGGCGATTCGGTCAGCCCGACCCGCCCTCCCCTGCGCCGCACGACCTCAGCCACCAGCGCAAGCCCGAGCCCGGATCCACCGGAACTGCGCGCCCGGTCATCGGCCACCCGGTAGAACCGATCGAAGACCCGCTCGCGGTGCTCCGGCGGCACGCCGGGCCCGTCGTCATCAACCACGAGCCGCACCCGAGAACCCACGGTGAGCACCGATACCTCGATCTGCGCCCGCGCGTACCGCCCCGCGTTGCGCAGCAGATTGTCCAGCACCAGCTCGACCTCGGCGTGTGTGGCGTGTGCCCAGTTCCGCTGACCGGTATCGGTGCACAACACGGTCGGCGAATCGGCCGGCAGCCGCGCGATCGCATCCCTGACCAGCGTGCTCAGTTCCACCGGCTCGGCCGGCGGCAGTTCACCGGCATCCGAACGGGCCAATGCGAGCAGGCCATCCAGCAGGCCGGACAGCCGCTGCGACTCGGTCACGACCTCGGTAAGCACCTCATGGGCAAGCTCCGGGTCCGGGTGTGCCACCGCGACCTCCGCCTGCGCGCGAATCGAGGTCACCGGCGAGCGCAGCTCGTGCGCCGCGTCCCCGGTGAACCGGCGCAGCCGCGCGGTTGCTTCGTCCCTGCGTGCGAGTAACCCGTTCAACGCGCCGGCAAGGGCGCGCAGTTCATCGTGCGCGGCCGGCAACGGCAACCGCTCGCCCGCCGGCAGCCGGCCAGCGGCCAGGCGCATCCGTTCCACCGGCCGAAGCGTCAGCCGTACCGTCAACCAGGTCACCAACCCGGCGAACGCCGCGCCAAGCACCGCGCCGCCAAGTAGCCACTGCTGTGCGGATCGTTGCCCTTGTGCCTGCCCGAGCAGGTTTGTCCCGGCGACCACCAGCCGCTGCGCGCCGTCCGGAGCGCTGACCACCTCGCCCAGCCAGCGCCGCTGCGAAGCCGATTCGCCGGGAACATCGCGGGTGACCGCGGTTCCGGCCTTGAGCTCGGCGATATCGCCAGCGGCCAGCTGTACCGGCGAACCGCCATCGGTTGGCGCGCCGGATATATCCAGCACCCGGAGCTGAATGTCCACATTCGTCAATTTCGCCGCGCCGGCCCGCACCTGGTCGGCACCCGCAGCCAGCTGCTCGGCGAGGCCCTCATCGGTTGATCGGGTGAGCAGCGGACCGAGCAGCGTCCCCGCCAGCAACGCCAAGCCAAGCAGCGCGGCCAGGGTGGCCGTGGTAGCCAGCGCGGTGATCCGAAACGGCAAGGTCCGCCGCAACCACCAGCGACCGAAGGGACGCATCAGCTTGTGCCACCGCCGTCGGCGATGAGCTCGGTAGGCCCAGCGGGGCTCGCGGTGGCCAGGTACCCGTGCCCGCGCACGGTGCGCACCAATGAGCCAACGCCCGCGGCGACCAGCTTGCGCCGCAGGTAGCCAACGTAGACCTCGACGACGTTGCGCGTGGCCGCCTGCTCGTCACCCCAGACCGCGCGCAGCAGATCGTCTTTGGTCACCACCGAATCCGCGCGGCGCACCAGTACGTCGAGCACCGCGTATTCCCGGGGGCTGAGCTCCACTTCCCGTGTGCCGCACCAGACCTTGCGGGTGCCCCTGTCGATCTCCAGCTCGCCGAGCCGCAGCCGACCGCGCTCGCCCTCGTGTTCTGCTCGCCGCAACACCGCGCGTAGCTGCGCGACCAGCACCACGAAGGAGAACGGTTTCACCAGGTAACCGTCCGCGCCAAGGTCCAGCCCGTCGGCCTGGTCGATCTCCCCGTCCTTGGCGGAGACCAGCAGCACCGGGGTACTCACCCCGTCGGCGCGCAGCTGCTCGAGCACGCGGTACCCGGATAGCCCCGGCAACATGATGTCCAGCAGTACGGCATCGAACGAACCGGTTCGGGCCAGCCGAAGCGCCGTCGGCCCGTCCTCGGCCGTCACCACTTCCATCCCCTCGGCCTGCAGGCCACGGCGCAACGCCTTGCACACCCCGGGTTCGTCGTCGACTACCAGCACTCGTGGTTTCACGTGTCCCAGCATGCCCCGAACCGGACGTTCGCGGCGGGATGTTCTCAGTTAACTCTCAGCATGCCGGCGGCGTCTCAGGCTTATCTCAGGGATCGGGGAGCACAGTAACTGGCACGGCCCGGGAATCGCCGGGGCCTACAGGGTGAGGCGTACCGGAGGGAACAGGATGAGAGCCAGCAGGAAAGCACTTATCGGGGCAGTCAGCGGCACGGCCGTCGGGGCGATCGGGCTGGGGTTGCTCGCGATGCCAGCCACCGCCGGCGGCGCGCCGGAACTGCCGGATGTATCGGCACCGGAGCTGGTGAGCTCGGTACTCACCGCGGATATGCCGGCGCTGGCCGGCACCGTGGAGGTGGAGAACAACCTCGGTCTGCCGGACATCCCCGGACAGCAGTCGATGCTCGGCACCGAATCCGCGCGGGTTTACACGGACGGCAAACAGGGCGCACGGGTCTCCTTCGAACAGGACACCGGGGAGCAGATCGCGGTCAGTAACGGGAACAAGGCCTGGTTCTGGGACGCGGCTTCGCAGCGGGTCACCGAGTACTCGCTGCACGAAAAGCAGCGGAAACCGAAGGATGCGACCAAGGACAACCCGGCCGAACTGGCTCGCTCGCTCGTCGACAAGCTCAACGAAACCAGCGAAGTACGGGTCGACGGGACCGCAAGGGTCGCCGATCGGGCCGCCTACGACCTGGTGCTCACTCCGAAGCCAACCGAGCGCACGCTGCTGCGCGAAGTTCGGGTGGCCGTTGACGCGGAGACCAGGCTGCCGCTGCGGCTGGCCGCCTTCGCGAACGGCAGCACCGAACCCGTCGCCCAGCTGTCCTTCACCGATCTCACCATCGGCGCGCAGCCAGCCGACCTGTTCACCTTCACGCCGCCGGCCGGTGCCGAGGTCGTGCGGCCGGAACCGAACAAGCAGCGCGACCGGAAGCCTGGCGAGCAGGAAGCCGCGATGGCTGACTCGTCAGTGATCGGCGATGGCTGGGACACCGCGCTCGTGCTGCGGGGCAAGGAGCTACTCAACAGCATGGGCATGGCCGACCAGGGCAGGCCCGACCAAGACAAGCCCGACCAGAGCGGGGTTGGCCCCGGGGCCGAAGCGGATGCCCGCCAGATGCTCGAACAGGTCGGCGAGAAGGTCACCGGCTCGTTCGGCAGTGGCCGGTTGATTAGCACGAACGTGGGCGGCGCGCTGATCACCGACGACGGCAGGATTGCCGTGGGCGCGGTGCCGAAGCAGGTCCTGATCGAGGCGCTGGAGCAGGCGAAATGACCAGCACCATGACCAGCGCGGCGTACGCCAAGGGGCTGCGCAAGGTCTACCGGGGGACGGTCGCGGTTGACAATGTCGACCTCGACGTCCCCCGGGGCGCGGTACTCGGCCTCCTTGGACCGAACGGGTCAGGCAAAACCACCACGATCCGGATGCTGCTCGGACTGGTGACCCCAAGTGCGGGCACTGTCGAGCTACTCGGTGCGGATATGCCGTCCGGCGCCGCGCGCGTGCTGCCAAGGGTAGGCGCGCTGGTGGAAGGGCCCGGTTTTCACCCGTTCCTTTCTGGCAAGGAGAACCTGCGCAGGGTGGCCACCGCCGAGCCGACGCTGTCCAGTGCGGCGATTCCCGGTGCGGTGCGGGATGCGCTCGACCGGGTGGGACTCAGCGGGGCGGCGAACCGCAAGTTCCGCGGCTACTCGCTCGGCATGAAGCAACGTCTCGGCCTGGCCGCGGCACTGCTCGTGGAACGTGAGCTGGTGATCCTGGACGAGCCGACCAACGGGCTCGATCCGGCCGGCGCGCGGGAGATCCGCAGGGTCATCGCGCAGCTACGCGAAGCGGGCAGCACGGTCATCGTCTCCTCGCATCTGCTCGCCGAAGTGGAGGCGACCTGTACGCACGTCGCGGTGCTGCACCAGGGCAACGTGGTGGCACAGGGCGAGCTTGCCGACCTACTCGAGGCAGGCAACCCGACGCTGCTTGTGTCCACTCCGGACGCCGATCGCGCGGTGGAGTCGTTGCGGGACAACCGAATACCCGCGCGAATCGCGCCGGATGGCGTGCGGGTGGATCTCACCGCGGTGCGCCAGCCCGACGTGCTGCGGGCATTGGTGCACGCGGGGGTGGATGTCTACGAGGCACGCAGGGAGCGCACCGGCCTCGAGGAGCTGTTCGCCAAGGTCACCGAGAACGAACTGGACGCGGCCGCCGACGAGGTGCCCGCGCAGGTGCCCGATGACTGGTTGAGCCCAGTTTCTGGCAGCGGGGTTTCTGGGAATGGAGTCGCTGGCAATCGGGAGGAGTCATGAGTACCGCGATCGCGGCCACACCGGTGGCACGGCGCCCGGAACGGACCGGCGCGCCACTCGGCCGGCTGCTCACCGGGGAGCTGCGGTGGATCTTCCGGCGGCCGCGTACCCTGGTCGTGCTCGGGTTGCTGGCGCTGGCCCCGGTCGCGGTGGGGATCAGCGCCGCCGCGGTCGGCAATGCCGCGGCATCCGGTGAAGGGCCACCACTGTTCTCGGTGATGGGCGGCAACGGGTTCATCCTCGCGATCGGCAGCCTGTTGATCGGCAGCACTTTCCTGCTGCCCCTGGTGGTCACCATGTCGGCGGCCGATGCGCTTGCCGGTGAATCCGCGAACGGAACGCTGCGTGGGTTACTGCTCGCGCCGGTTGGCCGGCTCCGGCTGCTTGGCATCAAAGCCTTCGGGGTGGCCTGTATGGCGGTGGCCGCCGCGGCGATCACCGCGCTCGCCGGCCTGCTCACCGGGCTGGTGATCTCCGGTACGGACGGGCTGGTCACGCTGTCCGGCAGCACCCTTTCGCTGTTGGACACGCTGGGCACGCTCGGGCTCGCGGTCGCCTGGGTCGCCCTGCAGCTGTACGCGTTCGGTGCGATCGCGCTGGCGATCTCGGCCTGCACCGAGCATCCGATGCTGGTGCTCGCCGGGGTGTTCGCGGGCAATATTCTGTTCGGCATTCTCGGTTCGTTGCCCGCGCTTTCCTGGCTGGACCCGTTCCTGATCACCGAATCCTGGGCGGCATTGCCGGATCTGTTGCGGGACCCGATTCCGGCGGAAGCGCTGACCGAGGGCGCGCTACGCGCGGCGTGCTACATCGTCATCGGACTGTCCCTGGCTGGCGCGCGAATGTTGACCAAGGACGGCTGAGCGGGTCGGGGGCGACGGTGTCGCGCCTGGTCAGGGGCGGACCAGCGCGACACCGTCGGGATCAAGGGCAAGCCGTACCTCCTCGCCGAGCCGTGGCGCAGTACGCACACCGGACTGGGCGGGCACCTCGTGTCCGCCCAGTTTCTCGTCCAACCGGACGCTCAGCTCCACGCGATCGCGGCGGTTGGTGCGGCCAACTACCCGCCCCGCGACCTCGCCCCGCTCGGCCACCCGCAACCCGGCCGGGCGCAACCCGAGGGTGGCCGGACCGTCCGGCCCGGCCACCGCGAAACTACCGAGCACGCTGCTTGCCTCGCCTGCCCGCACCCGCGCGGGCAGGAACGCGGTGCAGCCGAGAAAACCGGCCGCCCACTCGTCGGCTGGCGAGCACCACACCTGCTCCGGCGCACCGGTCTGCACCACCCGCCCCGCCCGCAGCAACGCCACCCGGTCCGCGAGCGTGGCCGCCTCATCATGGTCGTGCGTTACCACCAAGGCGGTGCTGCCGGTCTTGCGTAGCAGCTCGGCCAGTTCCCCCGCCAGCTGGTCCCGCAACATCCGGTCCAATGCGGACAGTGGTTCATCGAGCAGCAGCAACCTGGGGCGGGGAGCGAGCGCCCTGGCCAGGGCGACCCGCTGCTGCTCGCCGCCGGAAAGCTCGCGCACACCGCGGGCGCCGTAGCCGGCCAACCCGACCAGCTCGAGTAGCTCCGCCACCCTGCTCTCCCGTTCGGCCCGCGCGAGGCCGCTCATCCGCAGGCCGAACGCGATATTGCCGGCGACATCCCGATGCGGAAACAGCTGGCCGTCCTGAAACACCAGCCCGAAGCCGCGCCGGTGTACCGGCACTCCGGACAGTTCCGCACCGTCCCAGCGCACCGCGCCCTGCGCGGCTTCCAGCCCGGCCACGGCGCGCAGCAGCGTCGATTTGCCACACCCGGACGGACCGAGCAAGGCGAGCACCTCGCCGTCGGCGACCGAGAGCGTTACCTCGGACACCGCACGGAACTCGCCATAGCGAACGGTCAATCCAGCGATCTCCAACACTCAGAACTCTCCCAATCCGCCGGCACGCCCGGCGATCCGCAACCGGTCAAGCGCGATGACCACCGCGCCGGTCAGCATCATGAGCAGCGCGCAGGCCGCGTAGGCCAGTTGCGCGTGTTGCTCGCCGGGTCTGGCGAGCAGTTCGGCGATAACCACCGGCAGCGTCGGTGCGTCCGGTCTGGCGAGAAAGCTCGTCGCGCCGAACTCGCCGAGTGCCACCACATAGCCGAACCCCGCGGCGGCCACCAGCGAGCGCAGCGCGATCGCCAGGTCGACCTCGCGCCAGACCCGCGCGGGCGCGGCGCCGAGCGTGGCAGCCGCCTGGCGCAGCCGGTCGTCGATCGAACCGAGCACCGGCAGCACGATCCGCACTACGAGCGGGGTCACCACCAGTGCCTGGGCGAACGGCACAAGCAACGGCGAGGTGCGCAGATCGCCGGGTAGCGCGTGCAGGGTGACCAGGTAGCCGAACCCGACGGTTACCGCGGACACGCCGAGCGGCAACATCAGCGCCGTGTCCAGGGTCTCGGCGACCGGCCGAGCGCCGCCGGTACGACGCAGCCGGACGAGCACCACGGCGGCGAGTACGCCGAGCACCATGGCCAGCACGGTGGCATCGGCCGCGGTACGCAGCGAGTTCAGTGCCGCGTCCAGGCCGGAGACGGCCACCGTCCCTTCGGTGTCACCGGTGAGCAGCGCGCGATATCCGGTTATCCCCCAACCGTCCGAGGTATGCAGCGAACGTGCCAGCAGCGCCACGATCGGGACAAGCAACAGCACGAGCGTGCCGACCGCGGCGCCGACCAACCACCATTCGCCGCCTGCTGGCCGGCGCGCGCCGTCCGGCGCCGCGCTGAGCTTTTCGCCGGGCCTCTCGCCCGCTCGCGTGGCGTTCCGCCGGCGTCGACTGGCCGCGCCGATCACCAGCGCGGCCAGCACCGCAGCGAACTGCACGAGGGAAAGCGCGGCCGCGCCCGGCAGGTCGAGCAGCTGGGTGGTGCGCAGGTAGATCTCGGTCTCCAGCGTGCGGTACCGCGCGCCGCCGAGGATTAGCACCACCCCGAAGCTCGTCGAGCAGAACAGGAACACCACCGCCGCGGCCGAGGTGATCGCTGGCCGCAGCGCAGGCAGCGTGGCCACCCGAAACGCCCGCAGCCGGCTGGCGCCGAGCACCCGCGCGGCGTCCTCGGCCCGCCGGTCGAGGTGGCTCCACAGGCCGCCCACGGTGCGCGCGACCACGGCGACATTGAAGAAGGCGTTCGCCAGAACGATCGCCAACACTTGACTATCCGGCAGCAGCACCCGGAAGGCCAGCCCGACGACCACCGTGGGCAGTACGAACGGCACCAGCACCAGGGTGCGGGCCAGCCCTACCCCCGGCAACCGGCAGCGGGCGAGCAGGAAGGCCACCGGTAGCCCGGCGAGCAGGGCAACGGCGGTGGAGGCAAGCGCCTGGCCGATGGTGAACACCGCGATCGGCCAGATCTGCCCGCTGGACAGCGTGGCGAGCACCCCGCCGTCGGTGAGCCCAAGCCCGACGATCGCGGCGACCGGCCAGACGAAGAACACCGCGAGGAAGCCGATCGGCAGTGCGGCGAGTGCCGCCCACGACCAGCCAGCTCGCCGGTTCACTCCTGGACTAGTTCGCGCCACTGCGCTACCCACTGCTCGCGGTTGCGCTGCACCTGTTCGGCGGGCAGCGAACTGGACTTATCTGGCAGCGGGGCGACCTCCGCCCAGCTTTCCGGCAGGTCCACGTCCGCTCGGGCCGGGTAGACGTACATCGACTCGGCGACGCTGCGCTGGAAGGGCTCGGAAAGGAGGAAGTCCAGTACTGTGCGGGCGGCGGGGGTGTTCGGCGTACCGGCAAGCACCCCGGCGTACTCGACCTGCCGGTAGCAGGTTTCCGGGAGCGCCCTGGTCGGCGCGCTGCCATCCGGGGAGACCTCGGCCGCCGGCGAGGATGCGTAGGAGACCACGATCGGCCGCGAACCCTGCTCGGCGGAGCCGGAGAACTCCTGGCCGTAGGCCTCTTCCCAGCCGCTGACGACCTGGACGCCGTTGGCTTTCAGCTCGCCCCAGTACTCGGCCCAGCCGCCGCCGAACTCCGCGATGGTGCCGAGCAGGAAGGCAAGGCCGGGCGAGGACGTCGCCGCATCGGGCACCACCAGCTGATCGCGATAGCGGGGGTTGGCCAGGTCACGGTAGTTCTCCGGTTCCGGCAGGCCGGCCTCGGCGAAGAACTCGGTGTCGATGTTGACGCAGACGTCGCCGACGTCCACGGCCGTCAGCCGGTGTTGCTCGTCGAGGTCGTAGCGCTGCGGTCCGCTGTTGGCGTGCGGGCTGCGGTAGGTGGCGAACACCTCTTCGTCGAGTGCGCGCGAGGCAAACGTGGAGTCCACGCCGTAGGCGATATCGCCGATCGGGTTGTCCTTGGTGAGCACCAGTTTGTTGGTCAACTCGCCGGCGTCGCCGCTCTTGTTGACCTTGATGGTGATCCCGGATTCCCGTTCGAACTCGTCGAGCACCTGTTGCGGCGCCGCCCAGGAATCGTGGGTGACCAGCGTAACCGTGTTTGATTCGGGCTGGCTGGTATCGCCGATCAGCGTGCAGCCGGTCAGCGCACCGATCGCGAATAGGCTCACCGCGCTGGTGAGCAGCCGGGACTTCGGCAACAACGTTCCTCCTCGCGGGCAGCCACCGCGCGAGCAGACGCCGATGCACTCCCTGCGCCGGCATGACCCGGATCAGGTGCGAACGGTCGAGGGCTGCTCGCGCTGTCCGGCCAGGGCCGGACATGCCCTCCTCTCAGCCCGGCGCGATACCGGGCTCCCGTGGCAGCTACGCAGTCTACGCGCGGATCGGCGGCAAAAGGTCCACCATGGAGGTATGGCTGATTTGTTGACCGAGGAACAGGTGACCGACGCACTGACCCGACTGCCGGGTTGGCGCACGGCGGACGAGGCGCTGTACCGCGAGGTTCAGTTCGCCAGTTTTCCGGAGGCGATTCAGGCGGTGAACCGGATCGCGGAGATCGCCGAGAATGACAACCACCATCCGGACATCGATATCCGATGGCGTACGTTGATCTTCCGATGCAGCACGCATTCGGCCGGTGGGATCACCGCCGCGGATGTGTCGCTTGCTGGCGAGATCGATGCGGTGGTTGAGTCGACCGGCGGCTGATTCTCTTGGCACTGAGGGGTTGTTCGGCGGTCGGCGTGGCTCGGTCGGGTGACGGGCAACCAAACTGTGACCAAAGACCGAGAAAAAGTCCGCCGAACCACGCAACGAAACCGCCGGCTGAAACGTATTTCTTAGTAGAGGCGGCGAACGTCGGACGCCGTCCTCAGTAGAAATGATCAACTTCGAGCTGACAGAAGGTTGTAATGGTTTCCGGGGCACCGTCCATGACGTCCATCCGCCTGCCGCGCCGTGGCGGGCGTGCTTTCGCGTTTTACCTTGCCGTGCTTGGGCTTCTGGCCGCCGCGGTACTCGCGTTCGCCATGGAGAAACCGGATACCAGTGCGCATGTGCCGGGCTCGGCAACCCAGGCTGGCGCCGCGACCCAGGCCGGCGCCGCGGAAACCAGGCAAGCCAGCGGGCCCTCGGACGGGCGCGCGTTGTTCGTCGGCGCACTCGCCGGAATCGGCATGCTCGGTGCGGCCGGCGGGGTGATCTGGTTCGTCGCGCGCAACCGCAGGATCGAGTAATACCGGCACGTTGTGGGGCTGCCCGTGAACTGCCCCACAACGTGGCCGGATCTGCTAATAATCAGGGAGATCAACGCGGTTATACCGGTGTCAACTTCCGGCACTCTCCACATAGGAAAGCCCATGGACACCAAGATCGCGGCCGTCGACACCCGTACCTTCGGCTGGGTCCCCACTATCGCCGCAGCCGTCGTGCTGCTGGCGCTGCTCGCCCTCGGCCTGTTTGGCTGAGCTGGTTTCTCGGTTAACGACTCGGCCTCGGCGCTAGGGTTCGCGGAACGCTAGCCCTCGATCGGTCAGTTCCTCGGTCAGGATGCGGACGGCTTTGGGGCCGACCCCGTGCAGATCCAACAGTTCGGCCTGGCTATGCGTCGCGATCTTCTCCAGCGTGTCCCAGCCCGCGCCGAGCAGGGCGCGGGTCGCGGGCCTGCCGATCGCGGCGGGTAGCGCACAGTCGGGCTGGTCGGCGCCAGCTTCGGCCGCGGCGAGGTCGTTCGCCAACCGCTTCGGCGCCCGATGTGCCCAGGCGGCGCGCACCAAGGCGTTCAGGTCCTTGCCGTTGATGTCGGCGAGGACGATGCGAAAGCCGATCGGCTTGCCGTTGCGCTCAAGTCGCTCGCCGCTGGCGTGTGCGTCGATGGCCGCGTCGGTGTCGGTACTCGTCAGCCGCAGCTGCACCTGACCGTCTCTGGTGACCGAGGCAAAGCCCTTGTCCCGGACCGCGAAGGCGACCATGCCGAAATGCGTGCCCTCGGTGACCTCGGGAAGTGCCAGGGCGGCTTTGCGCAGCTGGGCCAGCGTCGTCATGGCGACAGCGTAGCCGGCTACTCCGACAGGCGCGGCGTTATCGGCGGGTGGGGCCCAGCCAGCGCGGGACTCGCGAGCGGTACTCCTCGTAGGCGCTGCCGAACCGCGCCCGGAGCGCGGCTTCCTCGGCTGGAATCTGGGCGCGGTCGATGAGTAGGACGAATGCGCCGGCCGGCACGCTGGCGAGCCAGGAGCCGCGGAACACGGCGTGTGCGGTGAGCATGCCGGCCATGCCGACGTACATCGGGTTACGGGAAACCCGGTTGGGGCCGTCGACCACCAGTGAGGTCGCTTCCGCCGGGCCGATCGGGTTCACCGTGGTTTCGCTTTTCCGAAACTTGCTTACTGAGGTACCAAGTAGCCAAGCGGATGCCCCGGCGAGCAGGCCGGCAACGGCCGTTCGCGACCTCGTCGCGGCCCGGCCCGGCAGTGCCCGCTGGATTACGGCGGCCAGCCCGACCAGCGCCAACGGTGGAATACCAAAACCCTTCGGAGATCCCATCCACCCAACTTACCCGCGCTCCGTCGGCCACTGCCCAAACCGCAATCTTTAAGGATCGTGCGGTAGGGAGCCTCGGCGGTTGTGCAGGACCAGCCCCGCAACGAGTGCCGCGCCCCACAGCAGGAACAACGGGTCCCAGAGCCAGGCGTGCCCAACCATCCCCGGGCGGTCGTAGCCACCTGCCGGCTGGATGATCCCGCTCAGTACGAGATTGCCGACCACGGTGTTGGCGCCGCCCCAGACGATCAACACCGCCGCGCCGACCCAGCACAACGCCTTGACGGGGCGCCGCCGCAGCCATCCCCAGTAGGCGAACAGCAGTGGCGCTATCGCCGCCACGACCTTCACCACACCGGCGGCCAAGAGCACAACTGGCGCGTCGGCGAAGGCATCAACCACTCGATCACCGAGCGTGGCCAACAGCCACTCGCCGCCGAACAGCCAGTAGAACGTGAAGAAACTATGCAGCACACCCAGCAGGGCGGCGCACCCCAGCCAAGCGATCCCTCGCGTCACTGGCACCTGACCTCGAGCGGCCTGATCGCCTGGACCCGCCGAACTACGCCGGCCAGCGCCAGCGGCGGGACACGAATACCCTTCGAGGAGCCCATCCAGCCAAGCTACCCGCACCGCAATCTGAAGAGAAAGTTAGTGCGGGGTGCGGTGGCCTGGTCCGTTGAACCGCATTTCTTAGCGATCTTGCGGTGACTGCATGTGTCGATCTTGGCGACGTCCCGTGTTCGCGTTCTTTAAGGTTAGCGGTGCTTATCGGGGCGAACCAGGGAGATTGCCGGGCTGCCCGCACCGCATAAGGTTCGCGCCATCGGGAGGGTCAAGTACACCAAAGCCCCGATGACTGCCAGGCTCTCGGTGCTCCTGTGTGCGACAGCGGGACTGTCGAAACCTCCTGCGGATAGGAGCGAAGCACTGCCGAGAGCGCTTTCGAACTGCCGTTTCCGGAACGGACCAACATGTGCTGGACCAAGCTGAGCTGCCCAAATGTACGATTCATACCGCTACGAACGGTGTCGAGGTCGGGCAAGTGGCCGACACGGGGAAGTTTCGGCGTGATGGCGTACACCCGGTTGAAGAGTCGACCATGGTGCGCACACACGTTCCGGACCACGTTCAAACAACGCATCCATGATTCAAGCTGCGGCGCGGACAAACCGAAGACATCGGCAAGGTCGTCTTGGATCTTCCGAGGCGAATAGCCGAACAGGTACGTCAGGCTACCCCAGTCAAGAATCTCGACGGCCACCCAGACGGGAAGCGTACCGCCGTACCTGACTTGGTGATGAGCGATGAAGTCTTCTCTGGATCTGGACAACTCGACTTCGTACCCACGGCGCCACTTGTCGTAGCTACTGCCCTTACGTGCACGCGGGCCGAGTAAATCCGGCCGCAAGTGGGCACATTCGTCGAGTTCGCCGAGAGCATGCCCCAATGCGGCGCGCAGGGATAACTCTACCGGCGCAAGCGCATCGAAGGTCGCACTTCGTAGTCGGGCATCGAACTGGTAGAGCTTCGTAACATCAACGAGGGTTGTTCCTTTGTAGAACTGATCGCTCCGCTCGGTTGCCGATATCTGCCGACGGAACGGATACCAGTACCCACTGAGGCGGTAGTAATTGACTTTGTGCAGCTGCGCGACCGCGGCGGTCCGATCCCCCACGTCCATACCGCGAGACGCCAGCACGTCGACAAGCTCGTCGTAGGTCTTGAACCTCTTGACCCCCACCGACAAAGCAGCTCCTGCGCTACGTAATAAAGAAGACCGGCCCTGGACCTACCGAAGTAGGCGGAACCGGTCGTAGTACAACCTACTTTACCTCACGAATCGGACACCGGCAACTTCGCCGCCTTCCGCAACCCCAACCAGCCGAACTACCCGCACCGCAATCTTTAGGGATCTTGCGGTCCGGGCCGCCGCTGCGCTGAATGTTAAGGCGGGATTCCACCAAGTCTGGTAAATTCTTACCTATGCATTTGTACTTCCTGTGACGGCTGCGTTGGCCGATCGCGCTCGTTGAGAGTCTCCGAGCCGACGGCGGCAACGCGTTCAACCCTTTTTCGGTTCGCCGTCATTTCGCGTACCCGTATGTCTGTTCTGACTTGGGTGCGCCGGTACGAAGGATGCACTGTGAACACCCACACTCATCGGGTTCCCGCGCGCCATCGCGCGCAATTGACCGTCAACGACGTCTCGGTGACGCGAGGCGTGACCCGGGTGCTGAACCACGTCAGCCTCCCGCTGACTCCCGCATCGCGCGTCGCGATCGTCGGCGAGAACGGCAGGGGGAAGTCGACCCTTCTCCACGTGCTCGCGGGCACGCTCAGCCCCGACGACGGCAGTGTCCAACGCGTCGGCACGATCGGTGTCGCCGAGCAGGAGATGGATACGGCCGACGAACGCACCGTCGGGCAGGCTGTCGCGGACGCGATCGCCGATTCCCTCGCGGCGTTGGCACGGCTGGATGCCGCCAGCTACGCGCTCAGCGAGGGTGCCGAGTCCGCGGCCGGCGAGTATGCCGCCGCATTGGAACTCGTCGACGTGCTCAACGCGTGGGACGCCGAGCGGCGAGTACAGATCGCCCTCGAAGCGCTCGGCGCGGAAACCGACATGACCAGAAAGCTCGCCGAACTTTCCGTCGGGCGGCGCTATCGCGTGCGGCTGGCCTGCCTTCTTGGCTCCGATGATGACTTCCTGCTGCTCGACGAACCGACGAACCACCTCGATCGGCAGGGCCTGGAGTTCCTGACCGGACAGCTGCGCGCACGCGACGGCGGTGTCGCGGTCGTCAGCCATGATCGCGCGCTCCTGTCCGACTTCGCGGAGACCATCGTCGATCTCGACCCGACGCCGGACGAGCGTCCACGCGTCTACGGGAACGGCTATTCCGGTTACCGGGAAGGCCGCTCAGCCGAGCGAGAGCGCTGGGAGCAGGAGTACGAACGACAGCGAGCCGAGCACGCTCGACTGCAAGACGACCTCAACGCCGCGCAGAACCGGCTCGTCTCGGGATGGCGGCCGGACAAAGGGCACAACAAGCACGGGCGCGCCACTCGGGCCAGCGGCCTCGTCCAGAGCGTCCATCGACGCCAAGCCGCACTCGACGCGCACGCGATCACCGTGCCCGAGCCGCCACTCGAGTTCCGGTTCCCCGAGCTTCGCGCGCGGCCCGGTGCCTCCTTGCTGAGCGTGTCGGAGGTGCGCGTGGCTGGCCGGCTGCGTGGGCCGGTGTCCTTCTCGCTGTCCGGGCGTGACCGGCTTGTCGTGACCGGCCCCAATGGCGCGGGTAAATCCACGCTGCTCAGCGTTGCCGGCGGCACGCTGGAACCGGACACGGGTTCTGTGCACAAGCCCGACAGCACGCGGTTGGGTTTCCTGCGGCAGGAGAGTGATCTGCCGCCGGATCGGCGGGCGAGCGAGGTGTACGCCACGCACGTCGACGCGCTCGTCGCTGCCGGCATCGTGCCGGCGGCGGAAGTGATCGGGATATCGCAACTCGGTCTGTTGAAGGCTCGCGAGGCGAGCAAGCGCGTCGGCGAGCTCTCGGTGGGGCAGCAGCGTCGCCTCGATTTGGCACTTGTGCTCGCGATCCGCCCGCACGTGTTGCTGTTGGACGAGGCGACCAACCATCTGTCCATTGCACTGGTGGACGAACTCACCGAGGCGTTGGGTGCGACGCAGGCAGCCGTCGTGCTGTCCACGCACGACCGGCAGCTGCTGCGTGATGTGTCCGGGTGGCCCACCATCGAGCTGTCTGCCGCACCGCGATCTTTAGGGATCTTGCGGTGAAGGCCCGGAACAGACCTAGACGTTGAAGCGGAATTCCACCACGTCGCCGTCGGCCATGATGTAGTCCTTGCCCTCGATCCGGACCTTGCCGGCGGACTTCGCCGCGGCCATGCTGCCGGCCTCGACAAGGTCCGCGTAGGACACGACTTCGGCCTTGATGAAGCCGCGCTCGAAGTCGGTGTGGATCACCCCGGCCGCCTGCGGTGCGGTCGCGCCCTGCGGAATCGTCCAGGCCCTTGCTTCCTTCGGCCCCGCGGTCAGGTAGGTCTGCAAGCCCAGCGTGTGGAAACCCGCCCTTGCCAGCGCGGCCAACCCTGGCTCTGGCTGGCCGATCGATTCAAGCAGCTCGCCTGCCGACTCGGCGTCCAGCTCGAGCAGCTCGGCCTCTACCTTCGCGTCCAGGAACACCGCGTCGGCCGGCGCTACCAGCTCGGCCAGTTCCTTGCGCCGCGCCTCGTCGGTCAGCACACCTTCATCGGCGTTGAACACGTACAGGAAAGGCTTGATGGTCAGCAGGTTCAACTCGCGCAGCAGCTCCAGGTCCAATTCGGACTGCGCGTTGAACAGGGTCCGCCCGCCGTCGAGCACATCTTTGGCCTGCTGCGCGGCCGCCAGCGCCGGTCGCTGCTCCTTGCGGGTCCTGGCCTCCTTCTCCAACCTCGGCAGCGCCTTGTCCAGCGTCTGCAGGTCGGCGAGTACCAGCTCGGTGTTGATCGTCTCCATATCGCTGGACGGATCGATCGCACCGTCTACGTGCACCACATCCGGATCGTCGAACACCCGGATCACCTGGCAGATCGCGTTCGCCTCGCGAATATTGGCCAGGAACTTGTTGCCAAGACCCGCGCCTTCCGAGGCACCCTGCACGATCCCCGCGATATCCACAAAGGACACCGTGGCGGGCATCACCCGTTGCGAGCCGAATATCCTGGCCAGCTCGTCCAGCCGCGCGTCGGGCAGCGGCACGACACCCACGTTGGGCTCGATCGTGGCGAACGGGTAATTGGCTGACAGCACATCGTTACTGGTCAGCGCATTAAACAGGGTCGACTTGCCGACATTGGGCAGGCCGACGATGCCAAGGGTCAAACTCACGGAGCCACCTCGAACGAAGCGTTGAACACGGCCTACGAGTCTACGGGTAGCTCAGCGCGGGCCGCGTTCAGCCGCCCTAGTTCTCAGTCGTCGCCGTCATCGCCATCGTCACCGTCGTCGTCGTTCTGCTGCTGTTCGGTGCCGCCGTCGTCGCCGTCCTCGCCGACGTCGTCGCAGGCGCTGGCCAGGGAGATCGCCCCTGCCGCCACCACCGAAATGCCGAGCACGCTCAGCCACCGCCGCTTACGCTCCTGGTTAACTCGCATGGCGACACCCTAAACGCCCCGGTCACCGGCCCGCGTCGCCCGTACGGTGATGTCCGATTTCCGCGAGCCCTGGCCTTCTCCCGGTGGCAGTATCGTGGTCATGCTGGTAGACGAAGAGCAGGCGTATCGCGCGGTACTCGCCAAAGATGCCCGGTTCGACGGGCACTTCATCCTCGCCGTGCGCACCACCGGTATCTACTGCCGGCCATCCTGCCCGGCGATCACACCGAAACGCCGAAACGTCGCGTTCTACCCCACCTCGGCGGCCGCCCAGTCGGCAGGCTTCCGGGCCTGCCGGCGCTGCCTACCGGACGCCGTACCCGGCTCCCCGGAATGGAACCTGCGGGCCGATCTCGCCGCCAGGGCAATGCGCCTGATCAGCGACGGCGTGGTGGAACGCGCCGGCGTGGCTGGGCTGGCCGCTCAGCTCGGCTACTCGGTTCGACAGCTGAACCGGGTACTCACCGCCGAACTCGGCGCCGGCCCACTCGCACTCGCCCGCGCCCACCGCGCACATGCCGCGCGCATCCTGATCGAGCTCAGCGACCTCTCGTTCAGCGATATCGCCTTCGCCGCGGGGTTCGCGAGCATTCGACAGTTCAACGACACGGTTCGGGCGGTTTTCGCCAGCACGCCGGGTGAGCTGCGCGCGGGCGGCGGCCGGCGATCCGGCCCAGCCGCGAGCGGCGGCGGGCGGATCACCCTGCGGCTGCCGGTGCGCACCCCGTTTGACGGCGCGGGTGTGCTCGATTTCCTCGGTCGGCGCGCGATCCCGGGCGTCGAGTCGATCAGCGAGGGCAGCTACGGGCGCACGCTTCGGCTGCCGCATGGCCCGGCGACGGCCTGGCTCACCCCGGACGACGGGCACGTACGTTGCGTGCTCCGGCTGACCGAGGTGCGCGATCTGGCCAGTGCGGTTTCCCGGCTGCGCCGGTTGCTTGATCTGGACGCCGACCCGCAAGCGGTGGACGAGGCACTTGGCGCGGACCCGGCACTGGCCGAGTCGGTGCGCGCGGTCCCCGGTATCCGCGTGCCCGGTGCCGTGGACGGCGACGAGCTGGTGGTTCGGGCACTGCTCGGGCAGCAGATCTCGGCACCAGCCGCGCGCACCGCGGGCGGTCGGCTATGTGCCGAACTCGGTTCGCCACTCGCTGACCCCGATGGCGAGCTGACCACGCTGTTTCCCACCGCGGCCGATATCGCCGCCGGCGGCGCCGAGGTGCTGCGCGGTCCGCAACGGCGGATCAACGCGATCGTCGGGGTGTGCGCGGCGCTCGCCGACGGCTCGGTAGCCACGCATTTCGGCCGGGAGCCAGCCGAGCTACGGGCCGAGCTACTCGCGTTGCCCGGGATCGGTCCCTGGACCGCCGACTACGTCCTGATGCGCGTACTTGGCGCGCCGGATGTACTGCTGAGCACCGATCTGATGGTGCGTCGAGGCGCTGGGCTGCTCGGACTTCCGGACACCCAGGGCGGGCTGGATGCCCGCGGTGAGCCCTGGCGGCCGTGGCGCTCCTATGCCGGCATGCACCTCTGGCGGGCAACCGCATAGCCGCCCAAGTGCGACCAAGAAACCCAAACATTCGTGAAGGAGCATCCGATGTCCATCGCCCAAGCGTCCACTCTGGACACCAAGGCAGGGCCGTTCACGGCCATTGTCGCCACCGACGGCGCCGTGCTGGCCAGCGGCTGGACGGCGAGTAGCGCCGAGCTAGTCCCGCTGATCAGTCCAGCGCTGCGCCCGAAGGAGGTACGCGAGAAACGTGATCTCGGCGCGGTGAGTACGGCCATCCGGACATACCACGCCGGCGAGCTGAACGCGATCGACGATATCCCGGTCCGGCAGAGTTCCGGCGAATTCCTCAGTCACGCCTGGGACGTGCTGCGCAAGGTGCCGGCGGGCGAGCCAATCACGTACTCGGACTACGCGGCGCTGGCTGGTCGGCCGGCCGCGGTGCGCGCGGCCGCTTCGGCCTGTGCACGAAACGCCGCCGCGCTGTTCGTGCCATGCCACCGTGTTCTGCGCATCGGCGGCGCGCTCGGTGGCTTCCGCTGGGGGCTGCCGGTGAAACGCTGGCTGCTCGAGCACGAAGCCAGTTGATCGGAACACGTTCCCACGTTGACTCAGCCCTTGATGAGCTCCACCGTGGACCCGTCGCGTGCCTTGCGGACGCGCAGCCGTACCGGAATGCGCTGCCGTAGCTCCTCCACATGCGAGACAAGCCCGACCACTCGTCCGCCGGCACGCAGCTCATCAAGGGTGTCCAGCACGACGTCCAGCGCATCGGCATCCAGCGTGCCGAAACCCTCGTCGATGAACAGCGTGTCCAATAGCGCGCCACCGGTCTCGGCGGCGACCACATCAGCGAGACCGAGCGCCAGCGCGAGCGAGGCGAGGAAGGACTCCCCACCGGAAAGCGTCTTCGCCGGCCGCACCTTGCCGGTGTAGTCGTCCAGTACGTCCAGCCCCAAGCCGCCGCGCGTACCCCGTGCGCCAGCCGCGTCGGAATGCACAAAGGAATAGCGCCCGCGACTCATGCGGCGCAGCCGGCCGTTGGCCGCGACCGCCACCTCCTCGAGCCGGGCGGCGAGTACATAGGAGCGCAACGACATTTTCCGGGCGTTCTGCCCGCGCCCATTGACCACATCGGTGAGCGCGGACAGCTCGGCGAACTCAGCCTCCGCCGGTTCCAGCGCTCGCCACTCGGCGCGTAGTCGCTCGGCGAGCGCGGTCACTTCGGTTGCGCGTCGCTCGGCGGCACGCAAGGCGGCAACCGTGCTCTCGGCCAGCTCCCTGCACCGGGTATGCCGTTCCCGCGCCGCTTCGATATCCACGTCCTGCGCCGGATCCAGATCAGCCAGCTCCGGCTCGGCGAGCACCGCGCGGGCGGCTGCCTCGGCCAGTTGCGCCGCGTGCAGCTCCCGCTCCAACTCGGCAAGCCGCGCAGGCTCGCGTGCCGCGGCCAACGCTTCGGACACCCCAGGGAACCCTGCTTCGGTCGCCTCGGTTTCCACCGCGCGGCGTTGCTCGGCCGCACGCCGCACCGCTTCCTCGAGCGCCGCCCGCGCCTCGGCGAGGACGTCGTAGCTTTCCGCCCCGGCAAGCAAGTACGCCCTGCGCGCCGCCACATCGGGATGGTCGCCCCGTGCCACGGCCAGCCGTTCGGCGCGCTCGCGCATCGTGCGATGCAGCGTGTCCAGCTCGGCCCGGGTGCCGGCCAGCTCGCGTTCGACCGCCGCGCGCCGCTCGGTACGGGCTTCGATCTCCTCCTCGACCGAGCGCAGTGCACTGGCGAGCTCGGTTCGGGCCTTGGCGAGTTCACTCAACCGGTCGAGCTCGGCCTTCGCCTCGACCAGCAACCCGCGCAGCTGCTCGGCTTGCTGTCCTGCCGCGCGCTCCAGCATCTGCTGCTGCCTGCTTTGCGCTTCGTGTACCGCCTGGCCGGCGCGTTCTCGCCGGTCCGCGGCGGCTCGCTCGTCCTGCTCGGCCTCGCGTTCGTTGGCCTCGCTGACCACCAGCAACGAGGGCTCCGCCGGCCGGGGGTGCTCCGAGGAACCGCAGACCGTGCAGGGTTCACCGGCGGTCAGGTCCGCGGCCAACTCGGCGGCCATTCCGTCCAGCCGGCTGGCGCGCAACTCCTGCGACCGGTCCCGCGCGCGCTGGTGCTCGTCAATCGCCAGGCGCGCCTGGTCCTCCGCCGCACGCACGGCCTCGGCCAGCTCGGGTAGTTCCTGTGCTGCCCGGTGTTGCTCGGTCAGCTCTTCGACCTTGACGCCGGCCGCGTCCAACCGAGCCTCGGCTTCCGCGGCCGCGTCCAGCTGCTCGCGCAGCTCGGTACGCCGGGCCGGCAGTGCGGCCAACCGGTCGTCGAAGGCATTGAGCCGCTCGCGCAGCGTGGTGTCCAGTTCGGACAGTTCATGGGCCCGGGTCTGGTCGCGCTCCTGCTGCTCGGCTTCGGCTACCAGCGCGCTCAGCTCACCGGCGGTTTCCCGCAGCTGGCCGGCCACCTCACGCAACTCAGCTACCCGCGCCGGTTCGGCAGGGCGATCAGCCGCGCCGACCCGTTGCTCGACCGTGCTGACCGCCGCGCTCTCCCGTTCGGCCGCGGCACTGCGCTGCTGTGCCAACCGGTCCAACTGAGCATGTGCGGTGACCACCGGCGCGGCGGCGCGTGCCGCGACGAGCTCGGTCGACCGGAGTTCGCGCGCTTCGGCCTCCGCCGCGAACCTGGCCAGTTCGGCATGCGCCTGGCGCAGCCGGCGTACCCGCTCGGCACGCTCCTGTCGGGCTGCCAGCTCGGCGTCCGCACGTTCGCGCTCCGCGCGAGCCTGCGCCTCGGCCTCGCGCGCGACGGAAAGCGCCGTGTCCACGGCTTCTTCGGTGTCGCCGAGCCAATCCGCGGACACCTCCTCCGGTAGCTCCATGCCCGCGGCCTGGGCGAGACGTGCCAGCAACTCGCGTGCTGCCTGTCGCCGCGTTTCCAGCTGCCGGCCGCGCTCCGTGCGACGGTCCCGGAACCACTGTTCCACCTCGGCGAACCGGCCGGTGTCGAACAGTCGCTCGAGCAGTTGCTCGCGTTCCGCGGTGTCCGCGCGCAGGAACCGCGCGAACTCGCCCTGCGGCAGCAGCACCACCTGGAAGAACTGTTCGGCACTCATCCCGAGTAACCGCTGTATCGTCCGGCCGACCTCGTCGATCCTGGTGAGCCCTTCAGCGGGTTGACCGCTCGGCGGGCCGCCAATCCAGGTGAGCGAGGCCTTTGCCGGGCTCTTCGTGGTGCCCTCGCCACGTCGTTTCGGCCGTTCGTATTCCGGCCGGCGGTGCACCCGCAACCGCTGCCCGCCAATGGTCAGCTCCACGACCACTTCGGTGCCCAGCTCGGGCGCGGCCGCGTCGCAGCGGAGGCGTTTGACCTCGCCGCGCGCCCCTGGCACGGCACCGAACAGGGCATAGGCGACCGCGTCGAGCAGGGTCGTCTTTCCCGCGCCGGTATCCCCGTGCAGCAGGAAAAGGCCGTCCGCGCCGAGCTCGTCGAAATCGATCGTCTCCGATCTCGGGTACGGTCCGAAGGCTGTCAGCTCAAGCCGGTGCAACCTCATCCGACTTCGGCCTTTCCGGTCTCCGCGAACGCGGCGGCCAGCAGCTCCCGCTCGGCATCCGTCGGCGCGCTACCCCGGCAATCGCACAGGAAGCCGTTGGCGATCTCGGTGTCGTTCCTGCCGCGCACCGCTTCGGCATAGCGGGGGCGCTCGCCCGTCGTGTCGGCTGGCTGCCAGGTGGTGTGCACCGCGTGCGGGAACCGCTCGCGCAGCCTGCGCAGCGCGTCGGTGGGCCGAACGCGGTCGGTCAGCGTCACCGAGAGGTAATGCGTTTCCAGCTCGGCATGTTCCGGCGCGCGCAGCACCTCGTCGAGCTCGCCGGTGAGCTGGCTGAGCTGGCGCGGTACCGGTAGTTCGTGCCGGCGCACCTCCGCGAGGCCGGCCGCGTCCAGATCGACCAGCCACACCGATTTGCGCTGTCGCGCCTCGGAAAACGAGTAGGCAAGCGGGCTGCCGGAATAGCGGAGCCGGTCGTCGATGCGTTGCGGCCCATGCAGATGGCCGAGCGCCACATAGTCCACCCCGTCGAAAACCGCGCCAGGCACCTGTTCCACCCCGCCCACCGCGATCGGTCGCTCGGACTCGCAGCCGGTGCCGCCGGTGACGAAGGCATGCGCGAGCACCACGGAGCGCATCCCGCCGCGATTGGCCAGATCGGCGCGGACCCTGCGCATCGCCTCGGTTAGCACGCCGGTGTGCCCGCGCGCCTCGGGTACGCCGAGCGTCTGCCTGGCAGGCTCGGGCTCCAGGTACGGCAGGCCATAGCAGGCGAGCGGGCCGTGCGCGTCCTCGAGCAACACCGGCTGATCGAGGCGGGCTATCTGGGTACGCAGGTGCAGCCCGCCCGCCGCGGCGAACTCGCCGAACGCGCCGAGCCGTGGCGCCGAATCGTGGTTGCCCGGCGTGATGACCAACTGTGCGCCTGCCGCGCGGATTCGCGCGAGTATCCGCTCGGCGACCCGGACGGCCTCCCCGGAGGGCACCGCGCGGTCATAGATATCGCCGGCGACGACCACGACGTCCACCCGTTCGTCGACCACCACGTCCGCGAGGTGCCCGAGCACCGATTCCTGCTCGGCGAGCAGATCGGCGCCGTGAAACGTCCTGCCGAGATGCCAGTCCGAGGTGTGTAGCAGGCGCATACGAGCAAGCTAGGACGACCGGCCGACAAAGCCGGTGAGCACCACGCGTTTAGTACGCAGAACGGTTAAATAACGTGGTTACCACGACATTTTCCGCGTAAAACGGCGAGCCGGCGAGCCGGAACGGATTCCTGTCGGGGGTGTCCGCCATGATCACTGAACGAACAGGACATTCCACCGAACGGAGCGATCTGGTGACCTCAGCGGTAGTCAGCACCGCGGCGATCGTGGTCGCGCTACTCCTTGCCGCGGCGGTCGCGCTGATCTGGCGGTTGTACGCGGAAAGCATGCGTAGGGCCGACAACGCGGCACAGCGGCTCGCGGAGGAACGCGCGCGCTCGGATGCGCATCAGGCGGCGCTGCGGCGCTACGAGGTCGCCTTCGCGTCGATCAGCGGGCGCGGCGAACTCGGCGAGCAGGTCTTGGTGGAGACCACGCGAGCCCTCGGACTCCGCGCGGGCATCCATTTCACGTTGCAGGACGACCTCGCGGGCGGCGGTACCGTACGCCCCGATCTAGTACTGCACGTTGGTGGCGGTCGCACCGTACCGGTGGACGCGAAGGCGAGCATGGCGTGCTGGGCCGAAGCGGTGGAGACCGACGACCCGGAGGAGCGGCTGGACGCGCTACGCGTACACGTGCGCAATCTGCGCGCGCGGGCGACCGAGCTGGCCGGCAAGGGTTACCAGCGCTGGGCGGATGCCATCTACGGCACCGTCATGTTCATTCCCTCGGATGCGGCGGTGGTCGCCGCCCTGGACACCGACCCCGAGCTGCTGCGCTGGATGCTGGACCGGCGCGTGTTTCCCTGCGGGCCCACCGGATTCGCGGTGGTCGCCTCGGCCGCCCTGTTCGCCGGCACTGACCGGGCCCTGACGACCGACGTGGAGACCCTGCGCGGCCATGCGGCTGGCGCACACCGGGCAGCGAGCAGCGCGGTGGAGGCGGTCAACGTGTCCAGTACGCACCTGCAGCGGTTCCTCGCCGCGCGGCGCAGGGAACTGGAAGCACTGGAAACCTTCCGTAGCTCGGTCGCGCCGCTGACCGAAGCTGCCGGCAGCCCCACCCAACTCACCGAACTACGCGACAACACGGAGGCAAATGTCATCTGATCAGAAAATCTCAACGCTTGGCGAAAATTAGGACAAAACGGTCAAATCTGGGAACTGCTTTCGGTTAACGTGGCGAACCGTACGCCGATTTCCGCACCTTTTGGCCGGAATCCGTGAGCCCAACGGGCAATTCTGGCTCCGGCTCGGTGGAGCCGGCAGCGCAGCCAGCACGATACGGGCTACGGTGTGGTCCCGTGACCGCGACAAGCGACCCGCACAACGCCGCCGATCAAGAAGGCGGCAAGACCAGCTGGGATGAGCGTGCCTTTTTCGGCACTAGACGGGGCCTGCCGTGGTGGGGCGCCGTGCTGCTCGCACTGGGCGTGGCCGTCGTTTCGGCCGTGCTGAACCAGCAGATCGACGACAGCCTGGGCCTGATCTTCCAGATCGCCTACTTCGCCGGATGTGTCGCCGCGGTGACCATGGTCCAGCGCAAGAGCCTGTTCGGTCCGATGGTGCAGCCCCCACTGATCCTTGGCGCGACGGTGCCCAGCGTGATCCTGCTGTTCTCCGGTACCGCTGGTGCGGAGGACACCCTGGGTAAGGTGCTGGCGATCGGCACACCGCTGATCAACGGGTTTCCGACGATGGCCATCACTACCGGGATCTGCGTACTGATCGGGGTGCTGCGGCTGTTCCGCGAGCGGGACCCGAGCCAGCAAGCAGCAGCTCAGAAGTCCAAGTCAAGCCAGAAGTCCGGGGCTGCCGAGAAGTCCAAACCCAAATCGAGCCAGAAGCTCAGTGCGGCAAAGTCCTCGGACAAGGCAGAAAAGGGCCGGGGCAGAGCCGGAGCGGACGACCAGGACGGTCCTGGCCAGGAAGAACCGCCGAATCGTGGACGCGCGGGCGCGGCTGCGGCAGGTGCCGCGGCAGCCGGAGCGGCGGGTGCGGGCGCGGCGGCCGCCGCACGGGGCAGGCGCGGTAGCCGACCGGACGATCCCGCCGAGCGTGGCCGGCCGCCACGACGCCGCCCAGGCCAAGGTCGCCCCGACCAGGCACGCCCAGATCAGGGTCGTTCAGATCAGGGCCGTCCAGAAAAGGGACGTCCAGAGAAGGGCGGCGCGCCAGGGCCAGCCGATCCGGAACGGGACCCACGGTCCCGCCGCGGCCAGCGGCCGCAGCGGCCAGATCAACCACCGGAGCGAAAGCCTCCGCACGGGGGTCGTCCTCGCGGTGATGATCCTGCCCGACGCGAGCCGCCACCTGGCGCGCCCGGATCCGAAGGCCGCCGCGCCGGACCACCCCGGCGCAGGCCGGATGGCAACGCCCCGCCGCCGCGCGGCCAGCCACCACAAGAGCCACCACCACCGCCGCGACGCAGGCGTCCCCCACCACCCCCAGAAACTCGCTAACCCTAAAGAACGCAATCACGCGCAGTCACCGCAAAGGGACCAAGAGAATGCGGTGACCGGGCGTCGGACTCGGTCAGGCTTTGCCGAGGTCCTTGCGCAGCTCCCTGGGCAGCGCGAAGGAGATCTTCTCGTTGGCCGTGGTGACCTCGTCGACCTCGGCCCACCCCCGCTCGGCCAGCCAGTCGAGCAGCTCCATTACCAGCACATCCGGCACCGATGCGCCGCTGGTCACCCCGACCGTCCGTACGCCTTCCAGCCAGGACTCGTCGATATCCGACGGGTAGTCGATCAAATAGGATGCGCTCGCGCCGGCCTGTAGCGCGACCTCGACCAGCCGCTTCGAGTTCGACGAGTTGGTCGACCCGACGACAAGCACCAGATCGCACTCCGGGGCCATCGCCTTGACCGCGACCTGGCGGTTTTGCGTCGCATAGCAGATGTCATCACTTGGCGGGTCGGACAGCTGCGGGAACCGCTCCTTGAGCTGGTCAACCCGGTCCATCGTCTCGTCCACGGACAGCGTGGTCTGGGAAAGCCACACCACCTTGCTGGGGTCACGCACTTCGACGCGCTGCACGTCATCGGCGGTATCCACCAGCTGCACGCGGTGCGGAGCCTCCCCCGCGGTGCCCTCGACCTCCTCATGACCCTCATGCCCGATCAACAGGATGTCGTAGTCCTCCCGGTCGAACCGGTTGACCTCCTTGTGCACCTTGGTCACCAGCGGGCAGGTCGCGTCGATGGTTCGCAGCTCCCGCTGGGCGGCCTGGTCGTGCACGGCCGGCGCGACACCATGCGCCGAGAACACCACCAGCGCGCCCTCCGGCACCTCGTCGACCTCCTCGACGAACACCGCGCCGCGTTCCCGTAGCGACTCGACCACGTGTTTGTTGTGCACGATCTCCTTGCGCACATAGACCGGTGGGCCGTACTTCTCCAGCGCCTGCTCGACGGTGATCACCGCGCGGTCTACCCCCGCGCAGTACCCGCGTGGCTTCGCGAGTAGGACGCGCTTACCCGTACGCTCGTCCTGCATTTTGCCGTCCTGGTCCGTACCGGCGGATGGAGCACTCATACCTTCAGGGTACGGGGCGCTACCAGCGCGTCATCCGGCTGTGCGCGGTACCACCCACACTCACTCGGTAGCCGGAACGCTCGCCCAAACTTGGGTCCTGGCCGGACTATGCGGCAGGCTGTAGGCATGAAGCCACTCCCGCTGCCGCTCCGTGTCGCCGCAGGCGCCGCGGCGACCGCCGCCGAGCACGCCCGTGAACTGCCGGCGAGGCTCGCTGGCCTGCCGGTGACCGTGGTCAGCCAGGCCCTGCAGCTATCCATGCGAATGCAGCAGCACGTCACCGAGCTGGCGATTCGCGGGGACGATGTGCTCGCCGGACTCCGACCGGTCGAGGACGCCCCCTCGTGGGCCACCTTCGACGAGGACGGCTACGCCGACATGGCCGAAAGCGACGAGCTGGCTTCCGAACCCGGCGCGATGCAGCCGCGGGATGCCGGCCTTGGCGCCGCCGGCAACGGTCGCCACCCCGACTTCCCGGAACTGTCGGATTTCACGGCTGAGCAGCCGCCCTCGGCGGAGCCGACCGATCCATGGTCGCTCGAGGAGCAGGCGCTGGCCGCCGAACATCTGGATGGCGAGTTCGACAGCGAACCGCCCACCGACACGGACTACCCGGCTGGGCTGGCCGACTACGCCACCATGACGTTGCCCCAGCTGCGCGCCCGGCTGCGCACCTTCAGCTTGGCGCAGCTGGAGGAAATCCTCGCCCACGAGCGCGCGAACACGAACAGACCATCATTTACCGGCATGCTCACCCGGCGGATCAACAACGTGCGTAACGAGCAGTGAGCACTCCCCAGACCAGCCCCGAAGAGCCCTGGCCGGTCCGCACCGTCGCCCGCAAGATCGCCGAATGGGTCAACCGGCTCGGTTCGGTATGGATCGAAGGCCAGGTCACCCAGATCTCCGCGCGGCCGGGCACCTCGACCGCGTTTCTCACTCTCCGCGACCCTGCCGCGGACGTCTCGATGACCGTCACCTGCGCCCCGAATCTGCTGCGTACCGGCGAGCAACGGCTCGCGGACGGCTCAAGGGTCGTACTGCACGCCAAACCCACCTTCTACCTCGGCAGGGGGACGCTGAGCCTACGCGCGAGCGAGATCCGCGCGGTGGGCATCGGTGAACTACTCGCCAGGATCGAGCGGTTGCGCAAACTGCTGGATGCCGAAGGACTCTTCGCCCCAGCGCGGAAAAGGCGCCCGCCGTTCCTGCCACACACCGTCGGCTTGATCACCGGACGCGCTTCGGCCGCCGAACGCGATGTGCTCGCCAACGCCCGCACGCGCTGGCCCGCCGCGCGATTCCACGTGATCAACGTTGCCGTGCAAGGCGCGACGGCGGTACCGCAGATCGTCCGCGCACTGGACACTTTGGACAAAGAAGCGAAGGTGTCCACGATCGTCATCGCCCGCGGCGGCGGCAGCGTCGAGGATCTGCTGCCGTTCTCCGACGAAACGCTCTGCCGGGCGGTCGCCGCCTGCCGCACCCCGGTGATCAGCGCGATCGGCCACGAGCCGGACACTCCACTGCTGGATCATGTCGCCGATCTGCGTTGTTCCACGCCGACCGACGCGGGCAAACGCGTAGTACCCGATGTGCAAGAGGAGACGACGAAGGTCAACGAGCTGCGGGCGCGGGCTCGCCGCGCCCTGCATGGTTGGGTGGATCGGGAGCGCAAACTACTCGACGCGCTACGCAGCAGGCCGGCGCTGGCCGACCCGCACGGGCCAATCGACCGGCGCGCCGGCGAAATCGAAACACTGCGTGAGCGGATCCGCCGAGCACTACTCGCAAGGGTGAGCGCAGAACAAGCAGAATTGGTCGCGACACGCGGGCGATTGACTACGCTGGGTCCCGCAGCCACCCTGTCGAGGGGATATTCGGTTGTGCAGTTTGCCGACACCTCTGGAAACCTTAAGGTACTGCGATCGGTTGACGACGTGTCCCCGGGAACCCAGCTACGGATCCGCCTCGTTGACGGAGCGGTAACCGCGACCAGCACGAAGGAAGGAGGCAGCGACGGTGCCGGAACTACGACCTGAACCAGCCTTCCTTCCGCTTACGGTCGCTTCGGCGAGCACCGCCGCGCGCAGCCTGGTCGATCCGCCAGTACGGGCGAGTGCCCTGGTCGTACAGCGCAAGGCCGAGTCGGCAAACTCGGCGGCCGCCGACTGCTGGACCGCATTACTCGCCGGCTGCGATACGCCGGGGCGCAGGGCACTGCCGGGAAAACTGAAGGACCTCTCCGAGGCGACTTCGGTGTATGCCGGCACGGACTGGTGGTTCGGTACCGGCTCGAACCACCGTCGTAAGGTGGCTGGCGCCCAGGCACGGATCGAGGACGCCATCCGGTCCGGGGATGGCGAGCAGTTCGCCGAGGCCTTTATTGGCTACGACCAGGCGGTGGCCGCCGCCGTGGTGCGCATTCAGAGCAGATTGGGTAGCCCAGCACTGTGAGTTCCGGAAACGCCGACCCCACGGATTCCGCACACGACAACCCGGACAGCCAGGAAGGCATCGCCGAGCTCGGCTACGAGGATGCCCGCGACGAACTCGCCGAGGTAGTGCGCAAGCTGGAGGCCGGCGGGCTGTCCCTCGAGGACTCGTTGGCCCTATGGGAGCGCGGCGAAGCGCTGGCCAATGCCTGCGAACGCCATCTTGCCGGGGCACGGGAACGGGTCGACGCGGCGCTCGCGGTGGTCACCGACGAGGCAGACGATACGGATCCCGCGCAGAACTGAGCGACCTAGCGCCCCGCGGACGGCACGGCGACGTTGTCGTCAGCAGCTTCGACCGCGTCGGCAAGTTCGCCGAACTCCTTCCCGCTTGCGCTACCGCTGATCAGTACGCGCACCTCGGGGAGTTTCAGCACCCAGGTTTGTTGATCATCCTTGCCCGGATAGACATCCCACAGAAGATCATCGCTGCCGACCGAACCAGACCGCACCGTGCCCTCGCTGTCCGCGCCGGCACCCGCCTTACCGGCTACCTCGTCAACCAGTTCCTCGGTGCTTGCCTCGCTCTGTACCAACCGCAGATACGCGCCGTCGGGAGTCAGCCAGCCGATCTCGGCCAGCACCGGAGCGCCGGCGCCGGTGCCCAGCTGGGTGGTGCGCGCCGAATTGGCCCGCCAGCCGGCCGGTAGTTCTGGCTGCCGGATCGGGAAGTCCACCCGCTCGGCCATCCGGTTCAGTTCGGTACGGGCGTTGACGGTCGGCGCGGCGCCCTGGTCGATCGACGGACCACCGGGGCTGAACTCACAACCCCTGGTGAACAACACGACGACGCCGATAATCGCGACCAGCGCGAGTACGGAGAAGATCATGTCCCTGGCGCTCGCTTGCTGCCGTGGGTTCAACCCCGGCGGAGGTTCGGCCGGCGGCTGCGGTTTCGCGGACGCGGTGCGCGGGCCGTCGTCCGTCGCGGGCTGGGCGTCTGGCTGACCAGTCCGCTCATCCTGGCTGGATGTGTCGGTCACGTTCTGATGGTCTCAGGTCGGTCCAGCACCCCTTCGCGCTATCCCCTGATCGGCTGGTCAGGCCCCGATTGCGCCATGCGATGATCCATGCGCAGCGGTTATGTCCGTGTCACGTGGGAGGCAGCATGACGAGCACGTCCAGCCAGGCAGCCGGGAACCGACGCAAGGAGGCGCCAGACCGTAACCTCGCGCTTGAGCTGGTCAGGGTGACCGAGGCCGCGGCAATGTCCGCCGGCCGCTGGGTTGGCCGCGGCGACAAGATCGGCGGCGATCAGGCCGCGGTAGACGCCATGCGCAAGCTCATCGGCACGGTATCCATGAACGGCGTGGTGGTCATCGGCGAAGGCGAGAAGGACGAGGCGCCGATGCTGTACAACGGCGAGCAGGTCGGGGCAGGCAGCGGCCCGCACTGTGATGTGGCCGTGGATCCGATCGATGGCACCACGCTGATGAGCAAGGGGATGCCGAACGCGATCGCGGTGCTCGCGGTGGCCGAGCGGGGCGCGATGTTCGACCCATCCGCGGTGTTCTACATGGAAAAGCTCGCCGTTGGCCCGGAGGCCGCGGACGTCGTGGACATCACCGCGCCGGTGCGGGAAAACATCCGCAGGGTCGCCAAGGCCAAACAATCCGACGTTTCGGACGTCACCGTGTGCATTCTGGACCGGCCCCGGCATGAACAGTTGGTCCGCGAGGTTCGCGAAGCCGGCGCCCGGATCAGGTTCATCTCGGACGGCGATGTGGCGGGAGCGATCTCCGCGGCGCGCACCACGACCGGCGTGGACATGCTGCTCGGCATCGGTGGCACCCCGGAGGGCATCATTGCGGCCTGCGCGATGAAATGCCTCGGCGGGGAACTACAGGGGCGGCTGTGGCCGAAGGATAACGAGGAACGGGACCGCGCTATCGCCGCTGGCGTCGATCTCGACCAGGTACTGCGCAATGACGACCTGGTCACCGGGGACAACGCGTTCTTCTGCGCCACCGGGATCACCGACGGCGATCTGCTCCGCGGCGCGCATTACCGGGCTGGTGGCTGCACCACCCAATCGATCGTCATGCGTTCGAAGTCGGGCACGGTCCGGCTGATCGACGGATACCACCGACTCACCAAACTGCGCGAGTACGCGACGGTGGATTTCGACCGCTGGGAAGAGGACTCCTCGGCACCTGCCGGACTCCCCTGATCGCCCCCTGATCGAACCCCGACAACCGCATTTCTCAGGGATATTGCGGTCACGGAATGCAGTTAAACGGTGGAAAAATGTGGCTCCATACTTTCGACGGGTGTCACTTTTTCGGTCGACACGCCTACCTTCCGTAAACGACCCCCGATCGGGGGAGGACGTACGGAAGGGAGAGGACATGCGAGCACGTTCTCTAGTCGTGGGCCTTCTCGCTGGCGCTGGGCTGGTACTTGCCAGCGTTATGGGACCCGCCGCCGCGGCCGCACCTGCCGCGGAAAACCCGAACGACGGCGTAACGCCGTACATCATCGGCGGTGAGGACGCCGACCAGGAATATCCCTTCATGACCTCATTGCAGGATTCGCAGGGGCACTTCTGCGGCGGCTCGCTGATCAGCTCCGAATGGGTGCTGACCGCGGCGCACTGCGTGCAGGGCTCCGCGCCCGGCGATTTCACGGCGCGGATCGGCAGCAACGACAACTCGCAGGGCGGCGAGGAAGCCGGCGTCACGGAAGTCGTCCCGCACCCGGACTATGACGGCGCCTCGCCCGGCGCGGACATCGCGCTCGTCAAACTGGACAAAGCGGTACAGGCCGCACCGATCAAGGTCACCGGCAGCACCGAAGCTGGCACCGCGTCCCGGCTGCTCGGCTGGGGACAGACCTGCCCCGAACAGGGCTGTGGTGACGTCCCAACCATGCTGCAGCAGCTGGACACCTCGGTCGTGGCCGCTGAGGAGTGCACCGGCGGTATCGACGGCTCGACCGAGCTGTGCACCGACAACCCGAACGGCGACTCCGGCGCCTGCTACGGCGATTCCGGCGGACCGCAGATCGTGCAGTCCGGGGATGGCTGGACCCAGATCGGCGTAACCAGCCGTACCGGTAACAACGATCCGACCTGCGCGACCGGGCCATCGATCTACACCAACGCGGTTGCCTACACCGATTGGATCAACGAAACCACCGGCGGAGCACTGGCGGCTTAACCGTCAATCAACATCGTCAACCGTCGAGGGTGGGTTCGGGCCCGGGCGCGCACTGTGCCCGGGCCCGAACCATTTCGCTAGATCAGCCCGCGTCGCTCGAGTGCCCTGGAAACAGGTGCGCATCCGGGTTGAGGTCCACCGCGATGTTGTTCACCGCCGTCGCGGCCTCACCGAAACCGGTGGCGATCAGCTTCACCTTGCCGGGGTAGGTGGCCACATCGCCTGCCGCATACACCCGCTGGCGCGCGGTACGCATCCTGGTGTCCACCGTGATCGCCCGCTTCTCCAACTCCAGCTCCCAGCCCTCGATCGGGCCGAGATCGGCGGTGAAGCCGAGAGCCGCGATCACCGCCTGCACTGGTAGCTCCAGCTGGCCGCCTTCCTTCTTCTGATCGATCACCGCCGCGCTGAGCACGCCCGCGTCATCCGCCCGCAGTTCGGCGACCTCCGCGTCGGTAATGATCGGTACGCCCAGCTCACGCACCGCCCGGACGGTGCCCTCCATGGCGCGGAACTTCGCCCTGCGGTGCACCAGGGTGATGCTGCGCGCGATCGGGTGCAGGTTCAGCGCCCAGTCGAACGCGGAATCACCACCGCCGACGACCAGCACGTCCTGGTCCCGGTAGACCTCGAGCGATTTCACGAAATGCACCAGGCCGCGGCCGAGCCATTCATTACCCGTCGGCAGTGGCCGTGGGGTGAACTCGCCCATGCCGGCGGTGATCAACACCGCCCCGGTGTGCACCACGCTGCCGTCGGCGAGCCCGATCTCCAGACCATCTGGTACCTCGGTGAGCGAGCGCGCCATCCGCCCGAGCAGGTACTTCGGTTTGTACTGGTCTGCCTGGTCGACGAGCTGACCAACCAGATCACGGCCCTTGATCGAGGGAAAGCCGGCCACGTCGAAGATCTGCTTCTCCGGGTACATCGCGGTGACCTGCCCACCCGCCTCGGGCAACGAATCGACGACGGCGATGGATAACTCGCGAAAGCCCGCGTAGTACGCGGCAAACAGGCCGGTCGGCCCCGCGCCGATGATCGTGATGTCTACCTCGTACCGTTCAGCCGTCGTCATCGGCGACCGCCCTTTCCGCCAGTGGTGGTCGAGCATCAGTCCGGGCCCCCGAGCTTAGAACACGTGCCGGCCAAGATCGGTGATCCTCGTCACGGGTAACCCGCTGGACCGTGACCGAACCCGCGATGCCGAACCGGCCGTGGCGCGCCAGACTCGAGGTATGGCAGACGAGGCTTACCGGATCGAACACGACACGATGGGCGAGGTCCGCGTACCGGCGGACGCGCTCTGGCGGGCACAGACACAGCGAGCGGTGGAGAACTTCCCGATCTCCGGACACGGGCTGGAACGCATCCAGATCCGCGCCCTTGGCCTGCTCAAGGCGGCCACGGCACGCGCGAACGCACGGCTCGGGGTACTGGATGCCGAGGTCGCCGAGGCGATCGCGACCGCGGCCGAGGAGGTCGCGGCCGGGGAACACGACGCGCATTTCCCGATCGACGTCTTCCAGACGGGCTCGGGCACCTCGTCGAATATGAACGCCAACGAGGTGATCGCCACGCTGGCCAGCCGGTCACTCGGCCGCGATGTGCATCCGAACGACGAGGTGAACGCCTCCCAGTCGTCCAATGACACGTTCCCGACCGCGATCCGGATCGCGGCGACCGAGGCCGCGCTACGCGAGGTCTACCCCGCGCTGCGCAAGCTGGCGACCGTCATCGAGCGGCGCGCGACCGAATGGACCGATCTGGTCAAATCGGGCCGCACACACCTGATGGACGCGGTGCCAATCACCTTCGGCCAGGAAGCCGGCGCCTGGGCCGCGCAGGTGCGGTATGGCATGGAGCGGATCGGGGCCAGCCTGCCGAGGCTCGGCGAGCTGGCGATCGGTGGAACCGCCGTCGGGTCCGGACTGAACGCGCCGGAGGGTTTCGGGGCCGCGGTGGTCGCCGAGCTCGCCGCGGCCACCGAGCTGCCGCTGACCGAAGCGCAGGACCACTTCGAGGCACAGGCCACACAGGACGGTGTGGTGGAGTTCTCCGGGCAGTTGCGCACCATCGCGGTATCGCTGAACAAGATCGCGAACGATCTGCGGTGGCTCGGTTCCGGCCCGCGTGCCGGACTTGCCGAACTGCGGTTGCCCGATCTACAACCCGGCTCGTCGATCATGCCCGGCAAGGTGAACCCGGTGATTCCCGAGGCCACCCTGCAGGTGGTCGCCCAGGTGATCGGCAATGACGCGGCGGTGGCTTTCGCCGGCGCGCAGGGTAACTTCCAGCTCAACGTGAATTTGCCGGTGATCGCGCGCAACGTGCTGGAGTCCTGTCGACTGCTTACCGCGGTCAGCAAGCTGCTCGCGGACAAGGTGTTCGAAGGGGTCGAGGTCGACGCCGAGCGCGCACGTGACTACGCGGAAGGCTCACCGTCCATTGTGACCCCGCTGAACGCCTACATCGGTTACGAGGAGGCCGCCGCGGTGGCCAAACAGGCGCTCGCCGAGCGGCGCACCATCCGCGAGGTGGTGATCGAGCGCGGGCATGTGGCCGCCGGCAGGCTGACCGAACAGCAACTGGACGAGGCACTGGACGTGCTCCGGATGGCCCGCGCCCGGCAATGAGCTTCGACGGCGGCCGCGTCCGGTTGGCTCAGCCAGCGGTCGCGGCCGCCACGAGTTTGCGCGCGGTGCGTTTGGCGACCGCTATGCCGTCCGGGATCACCCCAGCGGTGCGCACCACCATCGCACCCTCCAGCAGCACGGCGAGTTCCTCGGCCAGCTTGCGCGGCGCCCGCGCGCCGGTCGCGCGGGCCAGTTCATGGATGCGTTCGAACAACCACTGTTTCTGCTCCGCGATCACCGTGCGCCCCGGATGCCCGTCGTCGGGCAACTCCGCGTAGGCGTTGACGAAGGCGCAGCCACGCGGGCACTTTTCATCCATCCAGTCCTGCAAGGCGTCGAAGACCAGCAGCACTCGACGTACTGGGCTGCTTCGCGATGCCTCGTCCAGCACCTCGTAGAGATAGTCCCGCCAGCGCTCGTCGCGCTCCCGTAGGTACCGCTCGACAAGCGCATCCTTGGCGCCAAAACGGTCGTAGAGCGTCTTCTTGGTCACGCCGGCCGCAGCCGCGATCCGATCCACGCCGACGGCGTGAATCCCGTTTTCGTAGAACAACTCCGCGGCGACGTCGAGGATACGCCGCGCCGCGGGTGTCAGAACGTCCTGCATAGTCCCAAGGTATACCGTCCAGTTTACCTATGGTTCACGTGCCGGGAACCACGACCAGCTTGCCGAAGAATTCCTTTGCCATGAACTCTTCCTGTGCCCGGCCAAGCTCACGGAGTGGAAACGTCTCGGCGAGCAGCGGAGTCAGCTCATCCGCCGCGATAAGCTCGACAAGTTCGGCGAAGTCGGCATGAGTACCAAACGACGACCCGAACACGCTCAGCTGGTTGAGGTAGATGGTGCGCAGATCGGCGTGCACCACCGGTCCGGCCATCGCGCCGGCGACCACGTAGCGACCGAGACCACCGAGCAATCCGAGCAACCGCGAAACCGCCGCGCCGCCAACCACATCCGCCACGACGTCGAGCTCCCGGCCGCCAAGCGCGGCGCGTACGGCGGCGCTGAAGGCTGCCGCATCCCCCTGCAGCTGTGCCCGATCGAGCACCGCACGCGCCCCGAGTCGCAGCGCCCGCGCGCCCTTCCGCGCGGTGGTTACCGCCAGCACGTCGGCACCGCGCAAGCTGGCCAGCTGGAGCAGCGCGGAGCCCACGCCACCGGATGCGCCAGTGACCAGCACGGTCTCGCCCACCTGGAGGCCCGCTCGATTGAGCATCCGCATCGCCGTGGTGTATGCGGTGGGGAAGGTGGCCAACTGCGCGTCACTGAGCTCGCTTGTCACCTGGTACGCATTCTCCGCCGGAACCGTGACCAGCTCGGCGAATCCGCCGTCGCGCTCGCTGCCGAGATAGTCGGTGCGCACCAGCTCCCGCTCGCCACCCTGATAGATCATCGGATCGACAAGTACCCTGTCGCCGATCCGCTCGGCCGGCACACCCGCGCCAACCTGATCGATCCTGCCGACGATATCCGCACCCTGAATACGCGGGAAGCTCAGCGACTCGCGCCGCCAGCCCGTGACCGATGCCGCGTCAGTAGCCGAACCGTAGGCGCCCTGCCTGGTCCAGATATCCGTGTTGTTCAGTGCGGTCGCGCCAACCCGTAGCCGTACTTCACCGGCGGCCGGAACCGGATCGGGCAGATCTTCCCGGTAGACCAATTTCTCCGGACCACCAAAGCCGATCAACTGCACACCACGCACCGCGATCTCCTTTCGCTCTCATCTTCTGTGACGCAGACTATACAGATCTGTATAGTCATGCCATGACGGCACTATACATACCGGTTTACTTACTTGAAACCAGGAGCGAGAGATGACCAGGACACTGCGCCGGTTCGGCAGGTACGTCGTTCGGATCAAGCGCGATCTCGACTACGGCCATGACGTGATGCGCGGCTACGTCGAGCCAGGTACCCGGGCAAGGGCACGGAAGCGTCGCTGACCGCGCGAGGTGTCGGTCCCCTGACCGATAATCGAGGAATGTTGTTCGCCGATATCGTCACCGCCTCGATCCGGATGGCCGCGACCGGATCGCGCAAGGCAAAGATAGGGATCATCGCGGAACTGCTTACCGCGGCGGAGCGGACCGAGCTGCCCGCCGTGGTCGGGTTCCTTGCCGGGCAGCCGACACAGGGCCGGATCGGTACCGGCTGGCGCACCCTCGCCGAACTCGAGGTACCGGCCGCTACCGGACCACGGCTCAGCGTCGACGCGGTGGATGTCGCGCTGGACGAGCTCGCCGGCATCGCCGGCCCCGGCTCGGCCGCCGTGCGCGGCTCGGTGCTACGCGACCTGTTCGGCCAAGCCACCCCGGACGAGCAGGAGTTCCTGTTCCGGCTGGTCACCGGGGAACTACGACAAGGCGCGCTGGAAGGGGTGATGCTGGACGCGATCGCCACGGCCGCGGGCGTGCCGGGTGAGAGTGTACGCAGAGCCTTCATGCTTTCCGGCCGATTACCCGCCACCGCTGCTGCCGCGCTGACTGGCGGTAGCGACGCACTCGGCGAGTTCCGGCTCGAACTTGGTCGACCGATCCGCCCGATGCTTGCCGCGTCGGCAGAATCGCTCAGCGCCGCCATCGCCGAGCTCGGCTCGATCGTCGTCGAGTACAAACTGGACGGAGCGCGGATTCAGGTACACCGCGCGGGAAGCGAGGTGCATGTCTACACCAGAACGCTGCGGGAGATCACCGAGCACGTCGGCGAGCTGGTGCGGTTGGTTCGCGAGCTGCCGTGTCGCTCGGTCGTGCTCGACGGTGAAACACTCGCATTGACCGACGCGGGACGACCGCGACCGTTCCAGGAGACGATGAGCAGGTTCGGCAGTACCCGCGCGGAGCAGGTCAGCCAGTTGCTGCTGCGGCCGTACTTCTTCGACTGCCTGCATCTGGACGGCCAGGATCTGTTGGACACTCCGCTGGCTGAGCGGCGGAGTGCGCTACGCGAGGTGGCCGCCGAGCAGCTGATCCCATCGACCACGGACCCGGCCGCCGCCACCGAACTGCTCGAGCAGGCGCTTGCCGAGGGGCACGAGGGCGTCGTGGTCAAGGATGCGGGCGCGCCGTATGCCGCGGGTCGGCGTGGCAGCGCGTGGTTGAAGGTCAAGCCAACGCATACCGTGGATCTGGTGGTACTCGCGGCGGAATGGGGACACGGCAGGCGCACCGGGTATCTGTCCAATCTGCACCTCGGCGCGCGCGATCCGGACGGTGGTCCACCGATCATGGTCGGCAAGACCTTCAAGGGGCTCACCGATGAGCTGCTTGCCTGGCAAACCGAGGCGCTGCAGGAGATCGAGCGCCACCGCGAGGAATGGGTCGTTTGGGTTCGGCCGGAACTGGTCGTGGAGATCGAACTGGACGGTGTGCAAGTAAGTAGACGCTACCCGGGCGGGATCGCGCTGCGCTTCGCCCGAGTGTTGCGCTACCGGCCGGACAAGGACGCGGCCGAGGCGGACACGATCGATACCCTGCGGACGCTGCGCGCCGAGTAGGGTGCGCGAATATGTTCACCGAGCACTACATCGCCGTCCTGTTGCTGCGCGCCGACCAGGAAGGCGAGGTCGGGCCGCTGTATCAGGAATCGTTCACCCTGCTCACCGCCGAGAGCGAGGAAGAGGCGCGCGGTAAGGCGCTGTCCATCGGTAAGCGTCGGGAGCACAGCTACCAGGCCGACGATGGCACGCTGATCAGCTGGAAACTGGACCACGTGGTGGATGTTTGCGTCGCGGTGGACGACGAACTCACCGATGGGGCCGAACTGTACAGCCGGTACTTCCGCGATTACGCCGCATATTGCAACGTCGAACCACTGCTCGGCGGGCAGTCCTTCTAATGCGGATCATTGCCGTGATAGCCGGACGACCCCGGTGCGCACCAGCACCGAGGCCGTCATCGCGGTTGGGGGCGAGGGTTACTTCAGCCCAGCCAGAAACGCGGACCACGCGCTCGCATCCACCGTCAGCCAACCAGCAGCGGGATTCTTCGAATCCCGCACCAGGGTGTCCTCGCCACCACGAACCTCAACGCAGTCCGATGTATTAGCACTGTAGCTGGACTTGCGCCAATCGCCGGGCATACTCGGTACTGTCATTATGTCGTCTCCAATTCCTTGACGGCTGCTGCGATCAGTTCCGACGATGCAGCGGGGCTCAGTGCCACCTCTTGCACCATATCGGCGGCTTCCTGGTAAGCGGCCACGTCGTCGCCTTCGTGAAAGAACAAGGCCGAGCGCCGATTCTCCAGCTGCACGACCGGTGACCGATCGGCGAACTCGACGAGCACGAACGGTCCTTCAAGCGCAGGATGCCAGCCAAGTTCGTCTGGTATGACACGGATATCGATGTTCGGTCGCTCGGCGACCTCCAAGAGCGCCCGCAGCTGCTCCACCATCACTCCCGTGCCACCGATCCGTTGTCGCAGCAAGCCTGCACCTATCAGCGCCACAAGATGGACCGGGTCCCGCTGCCGCATCACCGTGTTCTGCCGCCCCAACCGAATCGCTACTCGCGTCTCGATCTCCATTGCCGGAACCTTCGCCGAAACCATGATCGAACGCGCATAGTCCGCGGTTTGCAGTAAGCCCGGCACAAGTGATGGCGCGACCGCGGTCACAGTCTGTGCGGCCTGTTCAGCTTCCAGTAACGCGGTCAGTTGCCGACGCTGGTCGGGCATGTCAACCGCGACCCACAACGGCCCGTCCGATGACTGGGACAGCTCAACCAGCTCCGACACCAGTTCAGGCGAGGCATTGGCTTCGGCAAGATACCGAGCAACCGTGGCGGCCGTAGGGGCCCGTTCGCCCTGTTCCCATCTGTTGACGGTTGATGCACCGACGTCCAGCCGACGCGCCATCTCACGCTGTCCGATGCCGGCTGCCTCGCGTGCCTGCCGCAGTTCCGAGCCGAGCTGCCCAAGTTTCGGGTTGTTCCCAGCCATGGAACAGAGCATAGACGAGGAGATGGCCCCGAGAAGCGTCACCCGATTGCCTGACTAGCCTTACTGATCCCGACGCCATACTGTTCCCGGTAACGCGGAAACAGAGGAACAGTGATGTGTGGGGCACCCCGCACATACGGTTCGCCTAACAAGGAGCGGAAATGCGAGGTTTCCTTGATACCAAGCCGACTGGCGCGGTGATGGTCGGCCGGCCGCCGAGGCCAACTCGGTACGGCAATGACTGGGCGCACTGGGTTCCCGACGACGTCATGTCGCTGTGCGGGGTGCGGTGCACGCCCGCCGATCCCAAGTACCTCCGCACATTGCAGGCGTGTCCGCAATGCGACCGCCACGAACGCGGTTTCTGGCACCGCGCAACGACTCCGGCAGGTCTGAGTGGTTCCCCGACCCCGCTCAGGCCTGCCGGTCTCCACCACGAACTCGTTGGGAAGGTGGCTGCGTGATTGAGCAGGATCGCCTGTTGTTGGCCAGGGCAATGCAGGTCAATCAGGAACTCGGCAAGATCACCATCGAACTGATGGACCACCAGGACGGCGGCGAGCTACCTGCCGAACCGCTACGCAAGGTCGGCGAGCACCTGCGGCGACTCGGCGTTGACATGCTCGCCAGAGCCGGCGAACTCGACGGCCGTCCATTGGCCGGAGCCGTCGTGGAGCCGCCGGCGGACGACACCTCCCAGTGATCCCGTATCCTGGGCGCCTGTGCGATTCATCAACGGGCATCAGCCGAACCACGACCTGACCTATGACGACGTGTTCCTCGTCCCGCGTCGCTCGGGCGTGGCCTCGCGGTTCGACGTCGACCTCGCCACCAATGACGGCTCGGGCGCGACCATCCCGATCGCGGTAGCGAATATGACCGCCGTAGCCGGCCGGCGGATGGCCGAGACCATCGCCAGGCGAGGCGGCATCACGATCCTGCCGCAGGACGTGGACACCGAAGCACTCGCGGACATCGTGGCCTGGATCAAGTCCCGACACACCGTCTGGGACACCCCACTGGTACTGCGTGGCACCGACTCGGTCGCGGACGCGCTGAACCTGCTGCCGAAACGCGCGCACGGTGCCGTGGTGGTCTGCGACCAGGATGAGCGGCCGATCGGCCTTGTCGACGAGCATGCCTGCGCCGGCGTAGACCGCTTCACCCGGATCGCCGACGTCGCCGACCCGAATGCCCTCACGCTGCCGCTGAGCACCCCGCCGAGCGAGGTATTCGAACGGCTGCACGCACACACCGGCAAACTGGCCCTCGGGGTGGACGAGCAGGGCCGCCTCGCCGGCGTACTCACCGAGGTGGGCGCGCTGCGCGCGGAGCTGTACACCCCCGCGGTCGACGACGGCGGCAGGCTCAGGGTCGGCGCGGCGATCGGCATCAACGGCGACGTCGCGGGCAAGGCCCGCGCCGTACTCAGCACCGGCGTCGACGCGCTGGTCGTGGACACCGCACACGGCCATCAGGAGAAGATGCTCAGCGCGCTGGCCGCGGTACGCACGGTAGCGCCCGAGGTTCCGGTGATCGCGGGCAACGTGGTCACCACCGACGGGGTGCGCGACCTCGTCGCCGCGGGAGCGAACGTGGTCAAGGTCGGCGTCGGCCCCGGCGCGATGTGCACCACGCGCATGATGACCGGGGTTGGCCGTCCACAGTTCTCCGCGGTCGCGGAATGCGCTGCGCAGGCCCGCGAGCTCGGGGCGCAGGTCTGGGCCGACGGCGGGGTCCGGCATCCGCGCGATGTCGCGCTGGCCCTTGCCGCCGGCGCCTCGAACGTGATGGTCGGCTCCTGGTTCGCCGGCACCCACGAATCGCCAGGTGATTTGCGCGTCGACGAATCCGGGCACGCCTACAAGGAATCCTTCGGGATGGCCTCCAAACGCGCGGTGAGCGCGCGCACCCGCAGCGACAACGCCTTCGACCGCGCCCGCAAGGCGCTGTTCGAGGAGGGCATCTCCACCTCGCGGATGGCGCTGGACCCGACCCGGCCCGGTGTCGAGGATCTGCTGGACTCGATCTGCTCCGGAGTGCGCTCGGCCTGCACCTACACCGGCGCGCACAGCCTCGAAGAGTTCCACGCCGAAGCACTGCTCGGTATCCAGTCCTCGGCCGGTTTTGCCGAGGGGCGCCCGCTACCCGGCGGCTGGTAACCGCGGACCGAGGCTGCACTGTGACCGCAAGATCCGTAAAGAACGCGGTCACAGTGCAACCGAGGTGGCGCGCTAGCCCGCCGCGTCCTCCAACATCTCGGTAACCAGCGCGGCCACCGGGGACCGCTCGGAGCGGTGCAACGTGATGTGCGCGAACAGCGGATGGCCCTTCAGTTTCTCGATCACCGCTGCCACCCCGTCATGCCGACCGACCCGCAGGTTGTCGCGCTGCGCCACATCGTGCGTCAGCACCACCCTGGATCCACTGCCCAATCTGGACAGTACGGTGAGCAATACGTTGCGCTCCAAGGACTGTGCCTCATCCACGATCACGAACGAATCGTGTAGCGAGCGACCACGGATATGGGTGAGCGGTAGCACTTCGAGCATCCCACGATCCGCGACCTCCTCCAACACGTTTTCGCTCACCAGCGCGCCGAGCGTGTCAAACACGGCCTGCGCCCACGGCTGCATCTTCTCGTTCTCGGACCCCGGCAGATAGCCAAGATCCTGCCCGCCAACCGCGTACACCGGCCGGAACACCACAACCTTGCGGTGCAGTCGCCGTTCCAGTACCGCTTCGAGGCCGGCGCACAGCGCGAGTGCGGACTTGCCGGTACCCGCCCTGCCGCCGAGCGAAACGATGCCGACCTCCTGGTCGAGCAGGAGATCCAGCGCGATGCGTTGTTCGGCGGAGCGCCCGTGTAGCCCGAACGCTTCACGATCCCCGCGTACCAGCTGCACCCGCTTGTCCGCGTCCAACCTGCCCAGTGCGCTCGAGCTCCCGGTCTGCAACCGCAAACCCGTGTTACACGGCAGATCCTGAACCGCTTCGATGTCCGATGTGGCCATATCGGCGAGATCAACCGTTCCGTCCCGGAACAGCACATCCAGCGCTTCCTGCGGCACGTCCACATCGGCCATCCCGGTCCAGCCGGACGGCGTGACGTCCTGCGCGCGGTACTCGTCCGCGGCGAGGCCAACCGCTCCGGCCTTGACCCGTAGCGGAATGTCCTTTGTCACCAACGTTACGGTGCCATCGCCGATCTCGCCGTACTCCGCGGCGAGATTCAGCGCGCAGGCGAGAATCCGCGTGTCATTCGTATCGGTACGAAATCCGGGCGGCAGTACCGAAGGATCCGAGTGATTCAACTCGACGTGCAGCGTGCCGCCCTGCTCGCCGATATCGACTGGTTCATCTAGTCGGCCGTATCGCACGCGTAGATCGTCCAGCAGCCGCAACGCTTCGCGGGCGAACCAACCGAGTTCCGGGTGATGCCGTTTGGCCTCCAACTCACTGATCACTACAAGGGGCAGCACAACAGCGTGCTCAGCAAATCGGGTCACCGCCCACGGGTCGGCAAGCAGTACCGAGGTGTCAAGTACAAAGGTGCACCTTTCCTGCTGCTCTGGTGATCCGGTACCTGCCTTGGGTGGGCTCGGCACGGTACCTGGACTCGGGACGGTGCTCTTGGGGGACGAACGCTGCGCAGTCACGGCATCTCCCTCATGGGCGCGGCACCACGCCCACTCACTCGGTGGGCCGGGACCTCCCTAACCGGTGGTTGACCGGCCGCCATGGCAACCGCACAACCGACCGCGAGGGCCGGGTGCCGGCCCCCTCGCGTGTGTCCGGTACGGTGCCTCAGCAGCTGATTTGCCGCTGGAGCACCCATCCTGCCTCGCACAGCCACGATTAGGGCCTCCCGTGACGACCCGCATCTCCACGTGCCGTCACCTCGGAAGCTACCCGTGATCGAGGGGTGTTTGCAGGCAGCCACACAGGTGATTCGCCAGTTCGTCACCAAACAGTCAGTACTGGGCAACCGTACCCACCAAGAAAATTACCGACAGTGGCCAATTCACCCGCGCGGCAGCCACCCGAGCGGATTAGCCGGGAATGTCTCCGGCCGTATTGACTACACCAACGTTTCACCCTCAACTACCACAGCTGGCCGGCTTCGCGCAGCCCTTCGTTTGACCAACCACACCGGATTCAGTGACGTACTGACGAGTTCTTACCCGATGGGGTTTTGGGAATAGCCGAAGCGCCATTCAAGGGCTAGCTTCGTTAATCGGCGAGCGAAGGTGATCGAACGGTCACCGGACCTCATGGAATACTCCCGCCAACTAAGGAGAATGTCAGGTGCTCAAGAAAGCTGGGTTTGTCGTCGCAACCGCCGCCGCAAGCTTGCTGATTGTCGGCGGCACGGCATCGGCCGCGTCCGCGGAGGAGCCAGCCACCCCGCGCGCTGACAACGAAATCACCTTCGCCGACGCCTACTATGGCTTCATGGAGTCCGGCGGAGCGCTTGGCTACGGCGCGGCCGGCTTGGTGGCAAACGCGTACACGGGAATCGCCTTGACCCCGTCGCTCGTTGCTGGCTCATTGAGCTAGACCAAATAGTATTCGGCGGGGATCCGAGCCAGGTTCGGGTCCCCGCCGAATGCATGTCCAGCGATTTTTTAAAGTCGAATTCTCGGCCGCGAAACGGATTCTTCGTACTAGTCGGATCACGAGCCGAATCGGCGATGCCGAATCGAGTAATCACGTACCGCACGCAGAAAATCGGTACGCCGAAACGCCGGCCAAAATGCCTCGCAGAACCAGAATTCGGAATAGGCGGACTGCCACATCAAAAAACCGGAGAGCCGCTGCTCTCCTGACGTCCGGATCACCAGGTCCGGATCCGGTTGTCCTGAAGTATAGAGATGTTCGGCGATATGGTCGACATCCAGCGTCTCGGCGAGTTGCTCGATGGTCGTGCCCTGTTCCGCATGCTGGGCAAGCAGCTTGCGGACGGCGTCCGCGATTTCCTGCCGCCCGCCGTAGCCGACGGCCACGTTGACCTGCATGCCGCTGCGACCTTCGGTTCGGTGCACCGCGTCGGTCAACCGTGTCGCGGTATCGGCGGGCAACAGGTCCAGTGCCCCGACGATCCGCAGCCGCCACGGCTCCTGTGGCCCTGCGAGGTCGTCAACCACATCCGTGATGATGTTGAGCAGCGGTTCGAGCTCCTCGGGTGGCCGGCCGGTGAGATTCTCGTTCGAGCACAGAAACACCGTCACGATCTCGACGCCTTCCGCGCTCGCCCAGCCGAGCAGCTGCGCGATCCGGGTAGCGCCAACCCGGTGCCCGTCTACGACATCAGTGAAACCCGCCTGCCGGGCCCACCGGCGGTTGCCGTCCACGACCAACGCGATGTGTCGGGGTCGGCGGTTGTCGTCAATCTGGCTGGACAGTCGGCGCTCGTAGAGGCCGTACACGACATTGGCTACGCGGGAACGAAGGCTCACATCGTGGCAGCGTACGCCGCATCCCCTAATGCCGTCGGGCCCACCGGAGCGGACAATGGCGAGATGTCCGATAATTCCGAAGCACTGCTCGACCGCGTTGTTCGCGGGGCGAGGACGATCGCGGTGGTCGGCGCGAGCGATAACCCCAGCCGGCCAAGTTATGAGATCGCCAGCTACCTACATGACCAGGGTTTTCGCATTTTCCCGGTGAACCCGAAACTGGATGGATTGTTGGGGTTGCCGAGCTACCGCGCGTTGGCCGACGTTCCGGAACGGATCGATATCGTCGATGTGTTTCGCACCCCATCGGCGACGCCGGAGATCGCCGAGCAGGCGGTGGCGGTTGGCGCGGGCGCGCTCTGGCTCCAGCTCGGGGTCATCAACGAGCAGGCAGCCGCGATCGCCGCGCGGGGTGGGCTCGATGTCGTGATGGACCGCTGTCTGTTGGTGGAACACCGCCGCCTCGCGGCCAAAGAGTCATAAGTAGCCGCTGTACCTCGCAAAACGGACTCTTGCGCGGCCAAATGGGTTGGCTGCGCCACGCTCGGGTGCCGGCAAACCTACGGTTCCGTAGCCTGTATCTCGTGACGTCCGCGACCGTGCTCCCGGAGCCAACCGGCTCCGCCCCGCCAGCTCGGCCAAAGCTGCGTGGTTCGCTACACGCCTGGTCGTTCTACTTCTCGCTGTTCGCCGGCGCCGCGCTGGTCGTACTTGCCGCGGCCACCGTTTCCGGGATCGCGGCGCTGGCCACCTCGGTGTACACGGTTACCGTGCTCGCACTGTTCGGTGTGAGTGCGCTTTACCACCGGCGGACCTGGGTGAGTGCGCGGGCGCGGGTCTGGATGAAACGCCTCGACCACTCGATGATCTTCCTGTTCATCGCGGGCACCTACACACCGTTCAGCCTGCTCGCGATGGACCGCCCGGACGGGTTCATCGTGCTTGGCGTGGTCTGGGGCGGCGCGCTCTGCGGGATCGCGCTGAAGCTGCTGTGGCCGCATTCGCCGCGCTGGCTCGGCGTCCCGATCTACATCGCGCTCGGCTGGGTCGCGGTGTTCGTACTGCCCCAGCTACTCCGGCACGGTGGTGTCGCGGCGCTGGTGCTGTTGCTGGTCGGCGGGGTCTTCTACACCCTTGGCGCGCTTTGTTACTCCACTCGCTGGCCCAATCCATGGCCCGCGGTCTTCGGGTATCACGAGTTCTTCCACGCGGCCACCGTGCTCGCCGCGAGCGCGCACTACATCGCGATCTGGCTGGCAATGTACGGCTGAGCCGTATCCCATGGGCCGTATCCCATGGGCGGTAACCCATGTGTACACCAAATCCGATGGGCGGTTTCATGCTCTGAGTCCGCGCCACTACGCTGTGTCTAGCTTATGGGCCACGGAAACGGGTGCGAGATGGCTGATCTGACCGAACGGGACGTGCCAACGCGGATCGACACCACGAAGGCGAGTATCGCCCGTGTCTACGATGCCGCGCTCAACGGCAAGGACAACTACGAGGTCGACCGGGAAGTACTGCGCCAGGTCCGCCAGGTCGCCCCGGAGGTCAACCAGCTCGCTTGGGACAATCGTGACTTCCTGATCAGAGCCGCCCGGTTCCTTGGCACCCAGGCCGGCATCACCCAGTATCTCGACTGCGGTTCAGGGCTACCCACCGCGGAGAACACCCACCAGGTCGTTCAGCGGGTCAACCCGGAAGCGAAGGTTGTTTACGTGGACAACGACCCGGTGGTACTGGCGCATGGTCGGGCGCTGCTCGAGGAAAACGAGCACACCCATTTCACCGCGGCGGACATCTTCAGGCCCCGCGAGATCATCGAGAACGAGACCGTCCGGGCCAAGCTGGACTTCACCAGGCCGCTCGCGCTCTTCCAGGTCGGCACACTGCACCACTACGACGAGCGGCAGGACGAAGGACACCGCTCGCCTGGCGAGATCATGCGGGAGTACGTGGACGCGCTGCCGTCCGGTTCCTACGTGGTCATCGCGCATTTCTTCGACCCCGAATCGGAGCCGTACAGCGAGCTCGCCCGCAAGATGGAAGAGCGCTTCGTGCACAGCCCGATGGGTACCGGGCTGTTCCGCACCCGCGCGCAGATCGAGGACATGTTCCCCGGGCTGGAGATGGTGGATCCGGGTATCACGCTGTGCACCAAATGGTGGCCGGACGGACCACGGATCAAACCGCTTGATCAGGTGCAGTACTGCATCGTGGGCGGCGTCGGCCGCAAGCCCTGACCGCGCGGTCGCGAGGCTTATAGCTCGGGGCCACGGTCCCGTAGCTCATCCACCTTGGACATTGCCGCACGGAGCTCGCCAAGCCATTCATCGGTGTGCTCGCCAACCAGCCGGACCGTCCAGGCAAGCGCTTCCGAACGAGACCGAGCCACGCCCGCGTCCACCAGCGTGTCCAGCACGCGGCGCTCGGGTTGCCGCAGTCGGGTCATCACCGGCGCGGACAACGTACTGAACAGTTCCTCGGTACCGCCGACCCTCGCTCCCCAGGCAACCTTGCGGCCGTACTTGTGCTCAGCCTGCCTGGCGATCTCGATCCGCTCGTCCCGCGTCTCCTCGCGGAACCTGCTGATCCGCCCGGATTCCGCGGCCGCCCGCGCGGCCTCGTCGGTAAAGGTCTCGGACAGCGCGGGCAGCGTGCCCAGCACGATGATCTCCTCGCGGTCCACGGTGACCTCGGGCTGTTCGGTGAACCAGTCAGCAGGTAGGCGGCCGGTGAACCACGCCGCCGCATCCGCCGCGGACGGTTGCTCGGTTTGCTGCCAGCCGCCCTTGCCACGCCAACCGCGTCCACCCATGAATCCCTCCGCCTTGAACTTCGCGTACATGGCATCCTCCAGATGATTACATGATTACATCACTTCCGAAGGTACGCCGGTACGCAGGAAGAACAAGAGATTACGCCACCAGCGAATCGCAGCTGACCGCGTTCTTCAGGGTTAGCGGGGTTGTAGCGCGGCGTGCAGCTCGGCAACGGTGGTTACTGGTCGATCGCAGACGTAACCCCGGCATACGTACGCCGCCGCCGCGCCGTCCACCAACGGACGCTGGCTGAGCAATGGCACCCCTGGCGCATCCGGCTCGCCGGCGAGCGCCACACCACCGGAGCGCACTTGCGCGGCAGCCGACGCCCACAACTCGGCCCTTCCCGGATCGCCGGCCGCACCGACCACCGCGACCTGTACCGGGCCCGCGTGCATTGCCTCGGCCGCGGTCAACCAGTGCCCGGCGAACCGTGGCATCTTCGCGACCAGGGCGCCGGCCCGGTCCAGCGCGGCCGTCGCCTTGGATCGGTAGGCATCCGCCCGCTCCGCGCCGACCAGCAGCGAGGCGGTGAGCAGACTGTTCGCCAGTGCGGCCGCGCCGGATGGCGTGGCGTTGTCCCCTGGATCCGCTGGCCGCTGCACCAGCGCCTCACCATCGGCGGGAGTGTCGTAGTACGCACCGGCGGCACTCTCGTGCGCGAAGAGCTCGACCGCGGCGTCCAGCAGCTCGCAGGCCAGCGCCAACCAGTGCGGTTCCCCGGTGACCTGGTGCAGGGTAAGCAGCGCCTCGCTGAGGCAGCCGTAATCTTCGAGTACCGCGCCAGCCTGCCCGGCGATGCCATCGCGGGAACCGCGCAGCAACCTGCCATCCACATAGTGCACGCGGATCAGCAGCTCGGCCGCCTCCCGCGCCGCGGCGATCCACTGTGGACGATCCAGTGCGGCGCCGGCTTCGGCGAGCGCGGTAATCGCCAAACCGTTCCATGCGGCGATCACTTTCTCATCGCGCTGCGGCTGCGGGCGTTCCCGCCGTGCCCGCAGCAGCTCGGCGCGCACCCGCGCCAGCCGTTCGCTGTCGGCTGGATCGGTCAGCAACCGCAACGTCGAACTGCCTTGCTCAAACGTCCCCTGTGCGGTGACGCCAAAGACTTCGGCAGCCCATGCGCCATCCGACTCGCCGAGTACCTCGGTCAGCTGATCCGGTGTCCAAACGTAGGTCAGCCCTTCCACACCTTCGGTGTCAGCGTCCAATGAGGACGCGAATCCACCCTCTGGCGTGCGCAGTTCGGCGCACAGGAATTCCGCGGTCTGCTCGGTCACTCTGCTGGCCAACGGAGAGTCCGTGCGCACCGCAAGATGCGCGTAACAGCGCAACAGCAAAGCGTTGTCGTACAACATCTTTTCGAAATGCGGCACGATCCATTCGGCGTCCACGCTGTATCGCGCGAAGCCGCCTGCCAGCTGGTCGTAGATACCGCCGCGAGCCATCGCCGAGGCGGTTTGTTCCACAGTAGACAACGCACTGGCCGACCCGGTGCGTTCGTAATGCCGCAGCAGGGCTTCCAGCACCATGCTCGGCGGGAACTTCGGTGCGGTGCCGAATCCACCGTTCACTGGATCCAGATCCGCGGCCAGTTTCGCCACGGCCTCGTCCAGTACGGCACCGTCGACCTCGGCGACGGTGAGTGGCCCTGTCTGCGCGCGCAGATGCTCGACCAGCTGGCCGCCGGCTTCCGCCAGCTCCGCTGGACGCTCCCGCCAGGCGTCCACGACCGCCGCGATCAGCTGCCGGAACGATGGCATGCCCGGTCGCGGCTGGGGCGGGTAGTAGGTACCGCAGTGAAACGGTTCGCCGTCCGGGGTGAGGAAGCAGGTCATCGGCCAACCACCGTGGCCGGTCATCGCCTGCGTCGCGGTCATGTACACCGCGTCGATATCCGGCCGCTCCTCCCGGTCCACCTTGATGTTCACGAAGTGTTCGTTCAGCACCTCGGCGATCGCCGGATCCTCGAACGACTCGTGCGCCATCACGTGACACCAGTGGCAGGCCGCGTAGCCAACGGAAAGCAGGATCGGCACGTTGCGCGCCCTGGCCTCGGCGAGCGCCGCGGGCGACCACGGCTGCCAATCCACCGGATTGTCCTTGTGCTGCAGCAGATACGGGCTGGTGGATTCGGTAAGCCGGTTCACACCACCCATCATCCCGCAGACCACACAGGCAGCAACCTTGGTATCTGTTCGGTGTTCGGTATTGACCGAACACCGAACACACGTCATGCTGGTTACATGGACATCGAGTCGCAAGTCGCCGAGGCGATGGCGCACCTCGGCGTAGCGACGAGTCCGCCGGATGGGTCCAGCGAGACCAACTCGGCGGTAGACCTCATGCTCGTAGAACCGCACGGGATCGGCATCGTGATCGAGTTGGTTCGACGGGCTCTGGTCGATGAGACGATCGCCGAGAACCTTCTCGCCGATCGTCCGGCGACGCACAGGGCCATGCTCGTCGTGGGCGATCGGATCACCGAGTCAGCCCGTCGCACTCTCAGCGTGCCGGGGGCTGGTTACTACGACCTCCGCGGACACCTCGCACTACGCACCCGCGGTCTCGTACTAGATGCTCAAGTGCCGGCGGTCACGGAGCGGCCGGCGCGCGCTGACGCGCTCGCCGGCAAGGCTGGGCTGGAAGTCGCCACCGCCGTGCTAATGACACCTGGGCGCCCTGTCGGGGTTCGGGCGCTGGCACGCGACTTGGAACGCTCCGCAAGCACCGTCTCCAGCGTGCTCGCCGCTTTGCGTCACGATGACTTCATCGACGAGGCCAACACAGTCGTCGGCACAGAGCTCTTCTGGCACGTAGCCGAGCGCTGGCCAGCCAAGCGGACTTTCCTCGCTCGAGCACCGGATCCCGGAGACAGCTCACTCGCAGCTCCGCTGCGTTTCGGAATCCACGTCGAGAACGATCCGCAAGGTTGGGCGCTGACCGACTCGGCCGCAGCGAGCGCCTACGGCGCACCACTTGCCTCGCGCGCCGACCAGGTCATGGATTTCTTCGTGCCCGACGAATCCCTGCAGCGCCGAGCCAGCAACCTCCTCGGTGTCAGCGAATCGCCGCTGCACGCGCGCGCCACAATCCGTGTCGCGCCAGTACCGGCGGCGGTTCGCCAACGCGGTGGCCCATCCGACTACCCGCACGAATGGCCGCTCGCGCACCCACTGTTCGTTGCTCTCGACCTCGCCCAGGACCAGGGCCGAGGCAGGGAGGCGCTAGAAGCCTGGACGCCGACCGAACCGTGGCGTCGTGTCTGGTAGCCGCGTTTCCTTCGTTGGCGACGCCATGGCTGCCGTTGTCCAGGGCGTTATCGAGGTCCGCGCGGTCATCGGCCAGCCACCAGTCATCGTCGGTGGCCTTGCGGTCCTTTCCCGACTCGACAACCCCCACCGCGCCACCGTCGATCTTGACGTCGTTGACCGTCTAATCGGGACTGCACCCCAACTTGAAGTGCTGCGCTCCGCAGCGGGCTCCGTGCCCGTTGAGCCGTCGGCGGTTGAGTTGCCCACCCGGTACGGTCCAGTGAAAGTAGACGTGTTGGAAATACGGCAAGCTGAGATCGACCGGCCCAGCGATGACCCAGGCGACCGACTGCATGCTGCAGCGCACGCATGGGCGAACGACACCGCCACCGATGTGGCGATCGAAGTCGTGCGCCGAAATGGGGAGCATGTCGAGGTCACCACACTGGTAGCCGAGCCAGGACCCCTGATCGCGATGAAACTCCAAGCAGTGATGAACCGCTCGATCGAGAAGCAGGGCACGGACCTGCTGGACAGCATCCGGCTCGCGTTCGACACAAGTACCCGGCCGGTCGCACTCGAACAGATCGCCGGTCTCCCTGCCGATACAGCGAACGACGTCGCGCTCCACGTCGACCTGTGGTTCGTGCGAAAACGCACCGATACGCTTCGCCGCATCCGTAATGCCGGTGGAACCGATATCACCAACGACGACCTGGATCTCGTAGCCGAACTTCTCCTCAGTGCTGCCCGCCGTGCCCTGTGACCGCGTTCTTTAGGGATCTTGCGGCGACTGTGCGTGTTCGCGTTCTTTAAGGTTAGCGAGGTTGTCGGGCGCTGGTTGCGTGGCTGAGGCGGCCGAGTCCGGCGCGGCGGCAGTCGGCGTGTCGCCCTGGGCGCGCCGTTTCGCCGATCGGCCATCAGCCCGTGGCTGGTCCTCGAAGCTCACCGGCAATTTACGCAGATGTTTGGTCATCGAGCGGACCAGGAAGACCACCGCGATCAGGAACAGCAGCAGCAGCAGGAAGCCGACCGGCGAGGACTTACCGAAGTCCGCACCGCGACCGCCGTTGTCCCCGCCACCCGGCTGTTGCGCCAGGGTAATCGACGTTGGCAGCACTACGGTCGCGCTTACCATGGAGCTCGCGGTGGGCCATCCCGTCATATCTACACCTTATCGCGAATGCCGGCGAACAAATCATCCTCCGGCAACGTGCTATCCACCAGCGACTTCGCCAGCTCATACTCCTCGGTCGGCCAGAGCTCCTGCTGCAGGTGCAGCGGCACGGCGAACCAGCGGCTGGTCGGGTCGATCTGCGTCGCGTGCGCCTTGAGCGCCTCGTCGCGCACCTCGAACTGGTCCGCGCAACGCACCTGCGTGGTTACGCGTTCAAGTACATCCGCCCGGTCGGGGTCCCATTTGGCGAGCCACTCGCCGTACGGTGACTCCAGGTTGTTGGCAAGTAGCGCTTCGTGAAACTTGGTCATCTTGGCCTTGGAGAAACCGTGCGAGTAGTACACCTTGAGCACCTGCCATGGCTCGCCGGCCTCGGGGTGTTTGTCCGGATCGGCCGCTTCCTCGAACGCGGCCATCGAAACCTCGTGACACCGGATGTGATCGGGATGCGGATAGCCGCCGTTCTCGTCATAGGTAACGAGCACCTGCGGCCGGAACTCGCGGATCTCCGCGACCAGCGCGGCAACCGACTCCGCCAGCGGGGTCACCGCGAAGCAGCCACTCGGCAGCGGTGGCGGCGGGTCTCCCTCCGGCAAACCCGAGTCCACGAAACCCAACCAACGGTGGTGCACCCCGAGGATCTTCGCCGCGCGCGCCATCTCCTCGCGCCGGATCTCGGTCATGTTCTCCAGCACTTCCGGGCGGTCCATCGCCGGGTTGAGAATGCTGCCGGCCTCGCCCCCGGTGCACGTCACCACCATGACCTCGATGCCCTCGGAGACATACCTGGCCATAGTTGCCGCGCCCTTGCTTGATTCGTCATCCGGGTGGGCATGCACCGCCATCATCCGCAACGGTTCGCCCGCTGGCCGCGAATGGGCTGGCGCGTGCTGGAAACTCGACTCCGTCATGACTGACGCGACTCCTCAATATCCAATGACCTTAGGTATCCAACGACCCAGCAACCGCCAACGAACCCGCAAGCTGATCCATTGACACCTTTGACCGGGTGAGCGGATGTGGGTTCGCGCACCCACCCCGAGGCACCCGCTCGCGATGGTGCAACGGATACTCGGGGTAAGACATTCCCCCAGCACCTATTGTCCTCACCGGTACGACATGCCGGACGCGCCACCCGACCAGACAGGCGAACGCATACGGAGGCCAGCGTTGCCGAACGAGCCCAACGCATCGACTGGCAGGCCAGCCGGCCGATACGGCGCGCATGCGGACAAGCCAGCACCGCGGTGGCGAAGGTGGGCCCTGCTGGCCGTGGGAGTCGTCGCGGTATGCGTGGCGACCTTTATCGGCTATCAGAACCTCGGCTCGGCTCCGATCGAAGCGGAACGAATCGGGTTCACCGAACTGCCGAACAACGCGATGGAGATCGAGTTCAGCGTTACCAGGGAGAATCCGGACAAGCCTGTGGTCTGCGTCGTGCGGACCAGGGAAGTCGACGGCCCGGAAAGTGGGCGCCGTGAGGTGCTCGTCCCGCCAGCTGATGACGGATACATCGCCAGGGCCGTGATCAAGAGCGGCGAACGTCCGGTTACCGCCGACGTGTTCGGCTGCTCCTACACCATCCCTGAGTATCTCGCCATCCCCTGACCTGCACAAACTCTCCGTCATGAGATGGGACCGATTAAGCGGCCATCGGAGTGAACAACGCAGGTAAGCCCTGATCGCCAGACAAAACGACCGGCACGGCACGCGTTTGCGTGTTATTCTTGACGTTCAGCACGGCTCCACCGCGGGGCCGTGTTTTTCCGTATAGCGCCTTCAAGGCAGATCTAGCCGACCCGCATACCGCGGGCCGGTCCGTACGACGAGGAGTGGTGACCGTGAGCGACACACAGGTGACCTGGCTGACTCAGGATGCCTATGACCGGCTCAAGCAAGAACTTGACGAGCTGATTGAGAATCGCCCGGTCATCGCCGCCAAAATCAACGACAGCCGCGAAGAGGGCGACCTCAAGGAAAACGGCGGTTACCAGGCGGCACGCGAGGAGCAGGGCCATCAGGAGGCCCGCATCCGACACCTACAGGAGCTGTTGCGCACCGCGAAGGTCGCCGAGACACCGAAGGACAACGGTGTTGCCGAGCCTGGCATGGTGCTGACCGTGCAGTACGCCGGCGATGACGAGCCGGAGGAATTCCTGCTGGCCACGCGCGAAGAGGGCGCCATCGAGAGTGGCTCGATCGAGGTGTACTCCCCCGGTTCGCCGCTGGGCAAGGCCCTGCTCGGCGCCAAGGAAGGCGAAGAGCGCTCGTATGAGCTGCCGAACGGCAAGGTCCAGCAAGTGACGCTGATCAAGGCCGTGCCGTACGCGGGCTAACCCACGACGACACTTCTGCCCGGGGCTTTCGCCGCAATCCCAGCGATGGCCCCGGGCAATTACTTTTGGCGGCCACTGGTTTCCGGCAGGGCACGTTCCAGCAGCGGCCGCACTCTCGGCCCGACCGGGCTGGACAGCGCGATGGATGTGGACGTCCGCCGAACTCCGGGTACCGCGACCACTTCATCGATCACTCGCTGTAAGTCGGCGTTCGAGCGAGCCACCATCCGTACGAACAGGTCGCCCTGCCCAGTCGTGGCGTGGACCTCGCATACCTCGTCGATGACGGCCAATGCCCGCGCGACCTGCTGGCGTTGCCCCTGCGCGATCTCCATTGTGGCGAACGCCGTCAACCCGTAGCCAAGCGCGGCCAGATCCAGCTCCGGTGGAAACCCGCCAAGCACGCCTCGTTCGGTGAGCCGGTCCAGCCGCGCCTGCACCGTGCCACGGGCCACACCCAACCGGCGCGAGCACTCCAGCACGCCGATGCGCGGCTCATCGGTCAACAGCAGCAGCAACCGTGCGTCGAGCGCATCCAGCTCATACGGCGTGCCGGCCATCTGGTCACCCACCAACCCAGCGCTCACAGCGCTCACAGCGCTCACAGCGCTAGACATATTGCTCGTATTGATCATATTTTTCTGCTGTTCACTGAACAATATGTATAGCTCATTATGACTGTCTTGCACATGATGCCCACTGCGGCGCAGGGTCGTGTCATCGACCGTTCCGTGCGAGGAGGCCATCACAATGACCGAGACCATGGACAACGTGAGCTACGACCAGCTCCGCCAGCTCGTTGGCCTTGTCGACTACGACTCGCGCAACGACCCCTTCCCGGTGCGGTCGTTGGACGCGGTGGTGTTCATCGCCGGTAACGCGACCCAGACCGCCTGGTACTACCAGTCCGCCTTCGGCATGAAGCTGGTCGCCTACCGCGGCCCGGAAACCGGGACCGCGGAGACAAAGTCGTTCGTACTGACCTCGGGCTCGGCCCGATTCGTCATCCACGGCGGCGTACGGCAGGAGAGCCCACTGCTCGACCACCACCGGCGACACGGCGACGGCGTCATCGATCTCGCTCTCGAAGTGTCGGATGTGGATAAATGCGTCAGCCATGCGCGGGCGCAGGGCGCTACCGTTCTCGAAGAACCACACGACGTTGCCGACGAGCACGGCACCGTGCGGCTGGCCGCGATCGCCACCTACGGCGAGACCCGACACACGCTGGTGGACCGTTCCCGGTACAACGGCCCTTACCTGCCCGGCTATCAGGAAAGTGCCAGTTCGGTCCCTGCCCGCCCCGGCGCGCCCAAGCGGTTGTTCCAGGCTGTGGATCACTGCGTTGGCAATGTTGAACTGGGCAAAATGGACTACTGGGTGGACTGGTATCACCGGGTGATGGGCTTCGTGAACATGGCGGAGTTCGTCGGCGATGACATCGCCACCGACTATTCGGCGCTGATGAGCAAGGTGGTCTCGAACGGCAATCATCGGGTGAAGTTCCCGCTGAACGAACCGGCGGTTGGCAAGAAGAAGTCGCAGATCGACGAGTACCTCGAGTTCTACAACGGCGCCGGCTGCCAGCACATCGCGCTCGCCACGAACGATATTTTGTCCACTGTAGACCACATGCGCGCGGCAGGGGTGGAGTTCCTTGGCACACCGGATTCCTACTACGAGGATCCGGAACTGCGCGCCAGGATCGGCGAAGTACGGGTACCCATCGAGGAGCTACAGCGGCGCGGCATCCTGGTTGACCGCGATGAGGATGGCTATCTGTTGCAGATCTTCACCAAGCCGATTGGTGACCGCCCCACGGTGTTCTACGAGCTGATCGAACGGCACGGCTCGCTCGGCTTCGGCAAAGGCAACTTCAAGGCGCTCTTCCAGGCGATCGAACGAGAGCAGGAGCTCCGCGGCAATCTCTGACAACCGCAAGATCCCTAAAGATTGCGATCCCCGGGGCGCCGGTGACCACGACAGACTCGCTAACCTTAAAGAACGCGGTCACGCCCAGTCACGGGAGCCTAGAGGATCGTGTAGTTGGCCGCGCGCAGCATCTCCGTCAGCTGCGCGCAATGCTCCGGTCCGCGCGTCTCCAGGTTGAGCGATACGTCCACCTCACCCAGCGCGAGCGCGCCGGAAATCCGGGAATGCTCCACATCGAGCACATTGGCACCGAGTTCGCCGACCTTGCCGACCAGTGCCGCAAGCGAGCCAGGCCGGTCCGGAATACGCAGCCGAAGTGCCAGATAACGCCCGGCAGCGGTCATCCCGTGCTGGATGATCTGCAACAGCAGCAACGGGTCCACGTTGCCGCCGGAAAGGACCGCGACCACCGGTGGCCGCAGCACGGCCGAGCCCTCCAGCAGCGCGGCTACCGCGGCGGCCCCAGCCGGTTCGACGACGAGTTTGCGCCGCTCCATACACAGCAGTACGGCGCGGGACAAGGATTCCTCGCTGACCGTAACCACTTCGTCGACCAAACCGGCGACATGCGCATAGCTGACCGGTCCCGGTTTACCCACCGCGATCCCATCGGCCATGGTCTGCAGCTCCGATGCGACCGCTGGCGCACCGAGCGCGAGCGAGGGCGGGAACGCCGCGGCACGCTCAGCTTGTACACCGACAACCTGGACTTCGGGATTGATGGCTTTCACCGCGGCCGCGACACCGCCGAGGAGCCCACCACCCCCGGTTGCGACGAGCACCGTACCCACATCCGGCACCTGGTCCAGGATTTCCCGGCCAACGGTTCCTTGACCAGCGATGATGTCCGGATGGTCGAAGGGGTGGATGAATACCGCACCGGTACGTTCGGCGAATTCCATGGCTGCCGCGAGTGTTTCCTCGAGCACCGCGCCGCGAAGGTGCACTTCGGCGCCGTATCCCTTGGTAGCGGCCAGCTTTGGCAGCGGTGCGCGCTCTGGCATGAAGACCGTCGATTCGATCCCGAGCAGGCTGGCCGCGAGTGCTACCCCTTGAGCATGGTTACCCGCGCTCGCGGCGACCACACCGCGCGCCCGCTCCTCGACGCTCAACCGGTGCAGCCGCACATAGGCCCCCCGGACCTTGAAAGAGCCAGTACGCTGGAGATTTTCGCATTTCAGATATACCGGACCGCCCGCCGCGGGCTCGAGTACCCGAGCCTGCTCAACGGGGGTCTGCCGAACCACACCGCGCAACGCCTCGTGGGCGACGGCGATGTCCTCGGCGCTGACCAGATTCATGCCCGCGATCCTGCCACTAACACGGGTGGGACAACGCGAATGGCACCGGGCGGGTACGCTTTGCGTTGTACGCCTTTTTCCCGCACGTCGTGATGATCTTCCCGAGGAGTTGGCATGGCATTGGGGGGACCGGAGTTAGCGAAACGAGGACTGCAGCATCGACTGCTCAGCACTCGGGCTTCCGCTGTACTCCCCATGCTCGGCGCGGTCATCTCGGCAACCGCCCTCGCCGGTGTCGCGGTCTTCACGGTCGCGCAGGCAGGCTGCGATGACGGCGGCCAGTACGTGTACCACGACAACAAGGTCGAACTCGTCGGCAGCTGCCTGGACGAGAACAAGCTCCCCGGGAACCACCTGCCGACCCACCCCCGACACAGTGGGCCAGACGACCCGAGCGAGTTCCGCCCCTGACGGAACTCGCCGTACGGTTCGCTCAGCTGAGCGCCTGGTACAGGTCGTCAAGCAAGTCGGTCGCGTCCTCGATACCCACCGATAGCCGCAGCAGGTCATCGGGCACCTGCAGCGGCGAACCACTGGTGCTCGCGTGCGTCATCTGACCTGGATGCTCGATTAGCGACTCGATCCCACCGAGCGATTCGGCCAGCAGGAACAGCTTGGTTTTGGCCGCCACGTCCAGCGCGGCCTGCTGCCCAGCGTGCAGGGTGAACGAAACCATCCCGCCGAAGCGGCGCATCTGCTTGGCAGCTACTTCGTGTCCAGGATGCTCGGCAAGGCCCGGGTAGTACACCTCGCGCACGGCGTCATGCGCGCTAAGCGCGGCAACAATGCGCTCGGCGTTATCGCAGTGTCGTTCCATCCGCACCGCGAGCGTTTTCAGCCCGCGCAGGGTCAGCCAGGAATCGAAGGGGCCAGGCACCGCGCCAGCCGTGTTGCGGAGGAAATCAAACCGCTCGTGCAGCTCCGACAACGAGGTGACGATCGCACCACCGACCACATCGGAGTGTCCACCTAGGTATTTGGTGGTGGAGTGCACGACCAGATCAGCACCGAGTTCAAGCGGATTCTGCAGGTATGGCGTGGCGAAGGTGTTGTCCACCACGAGCTTGGCTCCGGACTGCCCGGCGAGTTCGGCGAGTGCCGAGATATCGGCGATACCGAGAAGTGGGTTGGTCGGCGTTTCACACCAGATCACCTTGGTGCCCCGGCCGTCTTCGAGTGGCCGGATGGCCGCGCGCACCGCGTCGAGATCGGACAGATCGACGGTGTCGTAGTGCACTCCCCATTCGGTGAGCACCTTGTCCAGCAGGCGGAAGGTGCCGCCGTAGGCATCGTTGGGCAACACGATGTGATCGCCAGGCCGGCAGATCGCGCGCAGTGCGGTGTCCGTTGCGGCCATCCCGGAGGAGAACGCCAGTGCGTGCCGGCCGCCTTCGACGGCGGCGATGGCCTCCTCGAGCGCGGTGCGCGTGGGGTTCCCGGTTCGCGCGTACTCGTAGCCCGACCGCTTACCACCAACGCCGTCCTGGGCGAAAGTGGACGTCGCGTAGATCGGGGTGATCACCGCGCCGGTGCGCGGGTCCGGTTCCTGACCGGCATGTATCGCCTTGGTCGCGAAGCCGTATGCGGCCTGGTTCGTTGCCATACGCCCAGCCTACGCGGCGGCTCGATCACCACTGTGGCGGCTGGCCATACCCCTGGGGCGGATAGCCCTGTTGTGGATGACTCTGGGGCGGATACGGACCGTAGCCCGGCTGCCCATAACCGGCCCTCGGCTGCCGTCGAGCACCGTTCAGGTAATCCCCCGTCGAGGGCACCAGCGCTAGGACGAAGGTGGCGATCGCCGGCACCACACCAAACCAACCACCAAGATCGTTGGGCGTCTCGGCGCCACCAAGTACGAAGTTCGCACCGACGGACAGTCCGTAGATCACGATGCCGAGCACGCGCAGGATTTCCAAGCCAGAACCCGCGACGAGCAGCCAACGGGAAACCGGTTTACGCGTGAACACCAGAATTGCACCAAACAGCAACAAACCGATGATCACCGCGGAGACGACGGTAAGGATCACGCTGATCGGTGGGTAGACCTCCCAGCTGATCATGTCGTAGATGTAGACCATGACCAACAGGCCGTGGGCAAGGACCCCGAGCAGCCCGAGGATCGCGGCGGTGATCGCGGTCGCGCCGGAGGCCGGCGGCGGGGGCAGCTGCGGCGGCATGGGCGCCGGGTAACCCGGCTGGCCATAACCCTGCTGGGGATAGGGCTGCTGGGGACCGCCTGGGTACTGCGGTGGATAACTCATCCGAATCACCTTGTCGCATTCCGCTTCCGGGGCCGAAGGCGCACGATAGCCTAACCAGACGAATTGGGCATCGCGCGGCGCGCAATGGCCCGCTGATTCGCGAACCGCAGATACCTTCCGGTTGCCGGCAAGAAGGCAAGTATCAGGATCGCCAACGCCGGAATGGCACCGAACCAGCTGCCCAGCCCATTCGGATCGGCGGGGCTGTACAGGATGAAGTTCTGCCCCACGGTGAGCCCGTAGAGCACGATGCCGAGCACTCGTACCAGTTCGAGGAACGCACCGCTGACCAGTACGGCCCTGCTGGCTTTCTTCCCTGCGAACATCATGGCCGCGCCGATCAGGAGCAGAATCCCAAGCAGGAACGCGAAAACGACGAGCGCGAGCGGCAACATGGACGCGCCAAGCTCGCTCAGCTGAACGACACCGATGAAGCCGAAGGTGAACTGCCCGAGGCAACTGAGCAAGCCGAGGATCGCGGTGGCGAGCACGGTTCCCCTCGGCGGTGTCGGTTCCGCCGGCCATGGCGCGCCGTACGAGTGCGGCGCGAACGGGAACTGGCCGAACTGGGGCGGGTACGGCTGTTGCGGTGGATAGCTCTAAGGGCCCTTCGCCGGGAGCCGCTACCGATCGGGGACCAACGCTACTCCCGCCCGGCGCAGCTGGACGGCATCCGCGCGCCAGGGGTGAGCCGCAAACAGCAAACGGGCCCCAGCCAGATTCGGCTGAGGCCCGTTTGGACCGAATTACTCGTCAGCTCACCACTGCTGCGGCGGCTGGCCGTAACCCTGCTGGGGTGGCTGGCCAGGCTGCTGACCGTAGCCAGGCTGCTGACCGAAACCCTGCTGGGGCTGACCGGGCTGCTGTCCGAAGCCCGGCTGCTGGCCATACGGCTGCTGCGGCTGACCAGGCTGGCCGTAGGGCTGCTGACCGAAACCACCGGCCTGCTGGCCATAGGCGCCCGGCTGGCCAAAGCCACCACCGGGACCACCGAATCCACCGGGGCCACCGGAGTCGGCACCCACCCATGCCTTGGTCTGTGGGAAGAACCCGAGCACGCTCGCCCCTGCGATCAGGATGCCGAAGATCAGCGAGAAAACAATCCGGGCGTTCGAACCTTCCGCCCAGATCCACAGCAGCAGCGTGAACAGGAACAACGCGGCGCCGCTGCCCAGCGAGATAAAGAAGGCGAAACCCTTGCGCAGGAACATGAACACCGCGCCGGCGATCGAACCGAGGCTGCCGACCAGCATCATGATCGCGTAGAACATGCCGAGGCCGGTGCTCGGAATCTGGTCCTCACACTGCCCGCGAACGCTGTCCGGCAGGCTGCCACAGGCTTCCGATGTCGAGGGCGCGTCACCGAAATCGACAAGCAAGGTGATCGCCATGATCGCGGCGATGAGACCGAACAGCGCGATCGCGCCGGAGACGATCCAGGAAATGATCTGGTTGGTGTTCTGGCCAGCGCCACCCATTCCTGGCTGGCCGTATCCCGGCTGGCCATAAGGCTGCCCGTACGGCTGCTGGCCATACGGCTGACCCGGCTGCTGGCCATAAGGCTGCTGCGGCTGCTGGCCATAGGGCTGGCCGGGCTGCTGGCCGAAGCCCTGCGGCGGCTGACCCGGCTGCTGGCCATAAGGCTGCTGCGGCTGCTGGCCATAGGGCTGGCCGGGCTGCTGGCCGTAACCAGCCGCGGGGAACCCACCGGAGGGCGGTCCCTGCTGCCCCATGGCCGCCGGGTTGTCGGCCGCGCTCGGCGGCGGGGTGTACGGCGGGGGCTGCGGAGGCAGCGAGCCCGGCGGCACCATCTGCGTCGACTCGGCGACCGAGCCGCCGCCAGCGACCTGGCCAGGGGTTACCACCTGGGTCGGCTCCGGCGAGTCGGCCGGCGGCTGTCCCGGTTGCACGACACTCGTCGGCTCGGGCGAATCCGCCAGCGACGGATCCGGCTGCGGGGTCGGTCCGCTCGGCGGACCTTGCTGCCCCTCCTGCGGTTGCCCGCCTTGCCCCTCTTGGTTGGGCGGCTGCGGAGCGCTCATCTGGGTTTCCAACCCCCTTGGCTGGTTGACACTACGACCCTATGGATGGGCCTCGCGGTCACCTCCGACCATCCGGTCGAAGGATTCACGCATTTGCCGGACACGCTATCGGATCGCGTCCAGCCACGCTGGACGTCCCCCAATCGTGCGGTCAATTTCATCTGCCAGCGAGAAACGCGAGCACGTCTTGCCTGGTCAGCACGCCCAGTGGCTTCCCACCGGTCAGGACGAGCGCGCCATCGGCGTTCGCCAGCGCGGTCATCGCCACACTGACCTGCTCACCAGCTCCGATCGTCGGCAACGGTGCGGACATATGCTGATCCAGCCGATCGGAAAGGGTCGCTTTCCCGGTGAACAGCGCATCCAGCAGTTCTCGCTCGTTGACCGCGCCAACCACCTCGGCTGCCATCACCGGTGGTTCGGCGCTGACCACGGGCATCTGGCTGACCGCGAACTCGTTCAGGATCGCCACGGCGTCACCAACCGTCTCGGTGGGATGCGCGTGCACCAGCTCGGGCAGCCGGCCATCCTTGCCGCGCAACACGTCACCCACGGTGGCCGTGCTCGCCTCGGCGGGCAGGAAGCCGTACGAGGACATCCACGCGTCGTTGAACACCTTGGTCAGGTACGCGCGGCCGCCGTCCGGCAACAGCACCACGATGACGTCGTCCGGCCCGCACCTGCCGGCGAGCTCGCGGGCCGCGGCAACGGCCATCCCACAGGATCCACCAACCAGCAGGCTTTCCCGCTCGGCCAGCTCCCTGGTGGTGATGAACGAATCCGCGTCGGAGATCGCGATGATCTCGTCGCAAACATCTCTGTCGTACGTCTCCGGCCAGAAGTCCTCGCCGACACCTTCAACCAGATACGGCCGGCCGGTTCCCCCGGAGTACACCGAACCTTCCGGGTCCGCACCGACAATCTTCACCCTGCCTTCGGAGACTTCCTTGAGATAGCGGCCGGTACCGCTGATCGTCCCGCCGGTCCCGATGCCGGCGACGAAATGCGTGATCCGCCCTTCCGTCTGCCGCCACAGTTCCGGACCCGTCGAGTAGTAATGACTGGCCGGGTTCTCCGCATTGGCGTACTGATTGGGTTTCCAGGCGCCCTCGGTTTCGGTAACCAGCCGATCGGAGACGTTGTAGTAGGAATCGGGATGCTCCGGAGGTACCGCGGTCGGGCAGACCACGACCTGTGCGCCGTAAGCCTTCAGTACATTGCGCTTGTCCTCGCTGACCTTGTCCGGGCAGACGAAGATGCACTTGTATCCCTTGCGCTGGGCGACCATCGCCAGCCCGACTCCGGTGTTGCCGGAGGTCGGCTCGACGATCGTGCCGCCCGGTTTCAGCTCACCCGAACGCTCGGCGGCCTCCACCATCCGGATGGCGATCCGATCCTTCACGCTGCCACCGGGATTGAGGTACTCGACCTTGGCCAGCACCAGCGGACCATTCGGCTCGCTGAGTGATCCCAACCGGACCAACGGGGTGTTGCCCACCAGGTCCATCAGATGCTCGACGTATTCCACGGGTGCAGCGTAACGCCAGCTAGACCGACGGGCGCGCGGCACACGCTAACGAAACCCGTGCCGCCCGAAGATAGTCCAGATGGGAACGATCCATACGGCGCACGCATCAAACGGGCAGCGACGAAGGGAGGGCCAGTTCCGATGTCAGCGATACCGCGACCACGACAGCTGATGCTGCTTGCCGCCGGAACCGTTGGCGGCCTTTCGATCGGCGCGTACGGCTTACTCAACGGGCAGTCCAAGCAAGCGCGTTCGGTGATCGTCCGGAGCATGCGCCGCGCACTGCGCGCGGACGGCGACTACGAACCACCGCGGGGCGAACCGAAGGGCGAGCCACTGCGGTTCGCGGTACTCGGCGATTCCACGGCTGCCGGTCTCGGCGCCAGCCGCCCGGATGCCCTGCCCGGTGTGCTGCTTGCGAAGGAGCTGGCAGCCGAAACCGGGCTCGCAGTTCGGCTGAGGACGCATGCCTTCAGCGGCGCGACAACCAGAGAACTTGAGTCCCAAGTGGACGCTGCACTGCGGGACCGGCCGGAGCTCGCGGTGGTGATCATCGGGGGCAACGACGTGACCACGAAGATGCCGATCCGCACCTCGGCCGCGCTGCTCGGCGCGCAACTGGCCAGGCTGTGCGCGGCCGGCACCGCCGTCGTGTTGTGCAGCTGTCCCGACCTACGGGTGATCAAACCGATCCCGCAACCGCTGCGGGCGATCGTGGGCCAGTGGAGCCGCGCGCTTGCCTCGGCGCAACGCGCGGTGGCGGAAACACACGGCGTCACGCTGTTTCATTCGGCGGAGTTGCTGTCCCCGGAATTCGGTCGCCGCCCCGAACTGTTCAGCGCGGATCGCTTCCATCCAGGCGACGAGGGCTATCGGGTCGCCGCCTGCCTGCTACTCGGACCGCTGCTCAGTACGCTGCGCGCGGAGCAGCGAAGCGGTCGAGACGGCTGGTGACCGAGCTAACTATGCGCCACGCGGTGGACCAACTAATGTCGGATGCCTAGGACTTTAAGGCCGCGCGCGGTCGCGGTCCCCGAGTACGGCCGTGACAAAGGAGTTCGCCATGCCGGAAGCCGTAATCGTCTCCGCCGCCCGCTCCCCAATCGGTCGAGCAGGCAAGGGTTCACTGGTCGATATCCGACCGGACGATCTCACCGCGCAGCTGGTCCGCGCGGCACTGGACAAGGTTCCCGAGCTCGACCCCACCCAGATCCATGACCTGATGCTCGGCTGCGGCCTGCCCGGCGGCGAGCAGGGATTCAATATGGCCAGAGTGGTGGCCGTGCTGCTCGGCTACGACCACCTGCCTGGCTGCACCATCACCCGGTACTGCTCGTCCAGCCTGCAGACCACCCGGATGGCATTGCACGCGATCAAGGCCGGCGAGGCGGATGTACTGATCAGCGCCGGTGTGGAAACGGTGAGCCGGTTCGCGAAGGGCAACTCGGATTCGCTGCCGGACACCCAGAACCCACTGTTCGCCGAGGCGACGCAACGCTCGGCGCGGGTGGCGGAAACGGGCGCGAGCGACTGGCAGGATCCACGTGCCGAGGGCGCCCTGCCGGATATCTACATCGCGATGGGGCAAACGGCGGAAAACCTCGCGCTGGCCAAGAACGTCAGCCGCGAGGACATGGATCATTTCGGGGTGCGCTCGCAGAACCTCGCGGAAAAGGCGCTGGCCAACGGGTTCTGGGCACGCGAGATCACCCCGGTGACCTTGCCGGACGGTCGGGTTGTCGATGCCGATGACGGCCCGCGAGCCGGCGTCAGCTACGAGAAGGTGTCCCAGCTACAACCGGTGTTCCGGCCGGACGGCAAGGTCACCGCCGGCAACTGCTGCGCGCTGAACGATGGCGCGGCGGCACTGGTGATCATGAGCGACACCAAGGCCGCGGAGCTGGGCGTGACGCCGCTCGCGCGCGTCGTGTCGACCGGTGTTTCCGGGCTGTCCCCGGAGATCATGGGCCTTGGGCCGGTCGAGGCCTCGCGGCGGGCGCTGGCCCGCGCGGGGATGACGATCGACGATATCGACCTTGTGGAGATCAACGAAGCCTTCGCCGCGCAGGTGATCCCTTCCTACCGGGACCTGGGCATCGACGAGGCCAAGCTGAACGTCAACGGCGGCGCGATCGCGGTTGGCCATCCGTTCGGGATGACCGGCGCGCGGATCACCACCACCCTGCTGAACTCGTTGCAGTTCCACGATAAACAGTTCGGCCTGGAAACCATGTGCGTCGGCGGTGGGCAGGGGATGGCGATGGTGCTGGAGCGCCTCAGCTGAACCACGCCCAGTGACCGCAAGATCCCTAAAGATTGCGAAATAGAAGTGGGCCCCGGCGAATGCTTGCGCCGGGGCCCACTTCTTGTCTACGTACTAGTCGCTCTGCAGATAGGAAAGCAGGCGAAGGATCTCGAGGTACAGCCAGACCAGCGTGGTCATCAGCCCGAAGGCGGCGTACCAGGCCCACTTCTGCGGCATCTGCTGCCGGATCATCTGGTCAGCCATATCGAAGTCGAGCAGCAGCATGAACGCGGCGATACCGATCACCACGAGGCTGAACACGATGGCCAGCGGGCCACCGTCCCTGATGCCGATGCCCGAACCGCCGGTGAACATCCCCACCAGCAGGTTGATCAGCATGAACGCGGCGGCACCCACCGCGGCGCCGATCACCCATTTGGTCAGCCGCGGCGTGACCTTGACCGCCCCGGTCTTGTAGACCACCAGCATCACGGCGAACACGATCCCGGTGGCCATAATCGCCTGCAGGGCAATGCCCCTGGCGACGAACGCCTCGAACACACCGGTGATAGCGCCGAGGAAAACACCTTCGGCCGCCGCATAGGTGAGTACCAGCGCCGGGTTCGGCGTCTTCTTGAAGATCACCACCAGCGCGCAGATCAAGCCGACGATCATCCCGCCGATCATCGCGCCGGTGATCGGGCCCATGGACAGCCCGGCATCGATCCGGCCCATCGCCCAGACGGCGGTAATGATGCCGGTCAGGAACGTGACGGCGAGCGTGATCCCGGTCTTGATGACGACGTCATCAACCGTCATCGGCCGGTCGGCCGAACCGGTGGCCGGCCCATACCCGCCGTAGCTCGTCTGGCCGTAGCCCGGCTGAGCCCCACCGGGCGCCGATCGCGTATCGAAACCCGCATAGCCGCCGGAACTCGGCAGATTACGGAACGCGGGGTTGCTTGTTGCTCGCACCTGTCCTCCTGGGCCTAACTGGCACCTTCATCGAGCTGAACGACCGAGCGCGCGGAGTAGTTCCCGGCATCAGTAAAAGCGACTTTACCTGGCCACTCGGCGTCACCGGGTAACCCGGGCAACCGAGCAAGCACCCGTACCGCTCGATACTACTGGGCCTCGATGCTACTGGGCGCAGCCTAAACGGTCTCTCGACCGGGTGATCACGTCCTACCGGTGGCGGATTGCGAATTGTTACGCCACCGGCAATGCTCACGAGCGGTGTCTACTTCACTACCACTTGACGTCGACGTCCCTCCCGGTTGTGCGTCCTTCGACTGGGGTGTGCGCGCCGCTGCGTACACGATGACCAGGCGTTTTGCTGGACACCACGCTCCGAAAAGTGTGAGGGGACGACAGCGATCCGCAGGTTAGGGAGTCATCAGGACTATGGGGTTACGGTTCTCCGGACACGGGGATGGACACGGAACCAGACGTAGGCAACGACGCGGAACCCGATCGGCCGCGGCCAACCGGGTGAGCAGGCCGCCACGCGGCCGGTTACTTGCCGGACTGCTCGGCGCGGCCATGCTCGCCGGCCTGACCACGGTGGTCACCGCACCGGCCGCGCATGCCGACGTACAGGAAGCGCTCGGCCACGAGATCCGTCCGGGTCAGCCATTCGAGGGAGATCCAGGAAACCGGGACTGGGTTGGCTCCTACACGGTCGACGGCAAGCAGGTGTTCTGCGTGCAGTTCGCCTACAAGGCGCCGGACAGCAACGAGCAGTACGAACCCGGCGATGAACTACTGAACAAATGGGGCGAGCCGCTCGACCCCGAGCAGGCCTCCTACATCTCGTATCTGCTGCTGCGTTACGGCGATACCCAGCAACCCGATGAGGCCGCCGCGGTGGCGCACCTGCTGCACTCCTGGACCTCGGGGCCACGCAGCGAAGCGGATCTGGACCCGAGCAACGACTTCCGCAGCATCGGCTACGACATCGACCTGCACCACGATCGGCTGCCGGCGAGCGCGCAGCAGGCGATCGAACGGCTGCGCACCGAGGCGGAGAACAACCACGGCCCATGGACGGCCGAGGTCACGGCACCGGAGGAACCCCAGCTGGTCGACGAGCCGGACGACTGGTCGGTCAGCGTGCGCAACGCCAAGGAAACCGGGATGTCCGAGGTTCCGGTGACGCTGGAACTGACCGACGCCACGCTGGTCGACGGCTCGACGACGGGCTCGGTGGTCACCAGCGAGGATGGCGCGGCAACCACCGAGGTGATTCCCACGGGCCCGGAGCCCAAGGTCGTCGCCACCCTGGACAGCCCCGCGGACGTACCGAGGGTGCAGGAACCGGTCGCCGTGGATACCCAGCGCATCGTCAGCACCGGCGGGGAGAAGCAGCTCAGCGCGGAGGCGAGCACCGAAGCCCGCACCAAACCGGGCAAGGTCGCGGTCAGCAAGGTGGACACGGACACCGGTGATCCGATCGCGGCGGCCACCCTGCAGCTGACCGGCGAGGACAAGACCGAGCCCGCGCTCGGTCAGGACGGCGAACCGCTGACCGGTCCGGACGACAAGCCCGTCGTGCTCAGCACGGATGAGCAAGGCAAGGCCGAGGTCCAGGACATTCAGACGCCACAACAGATCTGCGTGGTCGAGGTGAACGCGCCGAAGGGCTACGAGGACGCGTTCGACCCGAAGGCACCACCTTCGGCGTGTGGTGAGGTGAAACCGGGCGAGACGTTAACCCTCGAAGTCGCCAACGCGCCGAACAAGCCGGTGGTACCGGAAGTCATTCCGGCCGGGGACAACCCGCAAGCGGTGGCCAAGAGCGACACCCTGAGTAACCCGTCCGCGGGCGCGCTCGTGGGTCTCGCGGCGCTGTTGCTGCTTGCCGGCTCGCTCGGTGGCCTGCTGTGGCGGAAGCGCTCCACGAGCCGCCGCTGAGCCGATAACCCATGGCCGCTATGTCACCCCTACGCGCCCGGCACCGCAGGCTGGTCACCCGAACCCTGCTCGGCGTGACCAGCCTGCTGGTCGGCGCGCTACTCGGCGTCGCCACGTTGTGGTGGTCGCCAGTCACCTCGATCCCGGGCACCGCGATCGCCGCGCCGGGGCCCGCACCGCGGGACGTCGCCTCGACCAGTGAAGACGGTGACGGGTCCGCCCCGGATCCTGGCCCACGAGACGAACCGGAAGCGCGGGAGGAGCCCAGCCCGCAACCGGTCCGCGGGCAGGAGCCAGGCACGATCCGGCTACCCAACGGCGGAACCGCGAACCTGGTGCGTGAAGAGGTCGGCAGCGACGCGGTGCTGCCAGTGCCAGACGACCTGAACGACGCGACCTGGTGGGGCGCCGGGCTGGACGCGCCGTCCGGGGCGAGCCTGTTCGCCGGACACGTGAACTGGCAGGGCATGGTTGGCCCGTTCGCCGAGCTGTGGGACAGCCAGGTAGGCCAGTCGGTGAACGTCCAGGACGAGCGGGGCAAGGACTGGACCTACCGGATCAACCAGATCGTCACCGTGGACAAGGACGATCTGCCGAACCGGGCCCAGGAGCTGTTCGGCCAGGACGGACCGCATCGGCTGGTGCTGGTGACCTGCGGTGGACGCTGGATCGGCGGCGACACCGGCTATGCGTCGAACCGCATCGTGATCGCCGAGCCGGCTAGTTGAGCATCGGACAACCGTCGACAAATCGTGCGGCGCACTGCCGCGAACCGCACCGAACGCGCTACTCTCAGCTGCTGTGGCACCCGATCGTGTGAGCTCGTGGCGCGCCAAAGGCAGGCGCGGCGGGGCATTGCGGTCCCTGAACGGGCGGTCCCTGAACGGGCGGGCCGTTAACTGGCGGGCACTGAACTGGGGCAAGATCGCGTTGGCCGTTGGCCTGCTACTAACCTTCGTGGTCTTGTTGCTGCTTGGCACCCAGCAGCCCAGCTAACCGCACGGTGACTGCGCGTCGAACTCTTGGAGAGCGCAATGGCTACCTACCTGATCACTGGCGCGACCGGGCTGATCGGCCGGCACTTCGTCGAGCTGCTGCTCAACCAGCCGGACACCGAACGGGTCACGCTACTGGTCCGCGAACAGTCCCGCGCCCGGCTCACCCGGTTGCTACGGGACTGGCCGAATGCCGATCGGGTCACGCTGGTCCTCGGGGATGTCGCCGAGCCGGCCCTCGGTATCACCGAGGCCGACCGCACCGCACTGCACCGGGTAGATCACCTGGTGCATCTCGCCGCGCTCTATGACATCACCGCCGACGATGAAGCCAGCGAGAAAGCGAATGTGGATGGCACGAGGCATGTGCTCGAACTGGCCGCCCTACTCGAAGCGGGCTGCCTGCACCATGTCTCCTCGGTGGCGGTCGCCGGCGACTATGCGGGGACGTTCACCGAGGACATGTTCGATGCCGGGCAGCGCCTGGTCACCGCCTATCACCGGACCAAGTTCGAGTCCGAGCGGCTGGTCAGGGAACAGACCGAGGTGCCGTGGCGGATCTACCGGCCAGCGATCGTGGTCGGCAACTCGCGTACCGGCGAGATGGACAAAGTAGACGGACCGTATTACTTCTGCTACGCGATTTCCAAGCTGACCAGATTGCCAAGCTTGCCTTCGGTCGGCCCGGATCTGGGTAATACGAACGTGGTTCCGGTGGATTACGTCGCGGCGGCCATGCTGCGGCTGGTCACCAAGCCCGGCCTGGACGGCAGGGCGTTCCATCTGGTGAATCCGGAACCGCAACCGGTGACCCGGGTGTACAACGCCCTCGCCGCCGCCGCTGGCGCGCCCACGCTGACGTTCCAGCTGGATCGCCGAACCTCCGCGGGCATCGTGTCGCTGACCAAGCTCACCGAGCACATTCCCGGTGTCACGCTGGCCAGGGACGCGGTGCTTGACCGGCTGGGCATCCCGCCGGTGCTGCTCGGCACGCTCGCCTTCGACCCGGTTTTCGCCAGCACCAGCACCCGCGCCGCGATTGGCGACCCTGCCATCGAAGTACCCAGGCTCGAGGACTACGCGGGCGTGCTGTGGCGGTACTGGCGCGAGCACCTTGATCCGTTTCGGGCCCGGCGCCAGCACGGCCAGCGCGGCGAGCTGGATGGCCGCCGGGTGGTGATCACCGGCGCTTCCTCCGGGATCGGCAGGGCGACCGCGCGCAAAGTCGCGGAAGCCGGCGGGATTCCACTGTTGCTCGCCCGTCGCGCGGCCGAGCTGGAGGAGCTGCGCGGCGAGATCATCGCCGCCGGCGGGCAGGCTTACGCCTATCCGTGCGATCTCACCGACGCCGAATCGGTGCGCAAGACGGTGACCACGATGCTCGATGAGCAGCCGAGCGTGGATATGTTGGTGAACAACGCCGGGCGCTCAATTCGCCGCTCGGTCCGGCTGTCCTATGGCCGCTTCCATGATTTCGAACGCGCCATGGCGATTAACTACTTCGGCGCGGTTCGACTCATTCTGGAACTGCTCCCGCATATGTCCGAGCGGAAATTTGGACATATCGTAAATGTGTCCTCAATTGGCGTACAGGGGATAGCACCGCGGTTTTCCGCATATGTCGCATCCAAGGCCGCGCTCGATTACTTCAGCAAGATCGTCGCGACCGAGACGCACGGCGAGGGGATCTCGTTTACCACCGTGCACATGCCGCTGGTCAGGACGCCAATGATCCGCCCAACGAAGATCTACGACATGTTCCCCGCGAAATCCCCCGACCAGGCAGCAGATATGGTGCTGCGGGCATTGCGGAACCGACCGAAACACATTGGTACGCCAACCGGGCTCGCCATCCAAATGGCATATGCGTTCACCCCGGACCTGGTCGACGCGATTGCTTATCAGGGCTACCGCATTTTCCCCGATTCGACCGCAGCCGGGGGCACCGGCGCAATGAAACTAGGTAAGGGCGAACAGCATTTGTCCAGGGGCGCGGCCGCGCTGATGCGACTTACCCGTGGCTTTCACTGGTAGCTCACGCTGCGATTCGTGGGCCGCACATACGGTGATCCGCCGGCGAAGCTGATCTTGAGGCCAGGCAACGGCTTTAGAACAGTCGAGTGAGCCTTGGGGTGTAGACCGGGAGCCGCGCGGAAAAATTAGGTAACGTCGAAGTATGCCCCCTGAGCAAGATCCTGAACTCGTTCCCCTCAACCCGGGATTCGACGTCGTATGGCACGGCTTCGACCGTGCACAGGTTTTCCAGTACATCGAGGAAGTCGATGCGAACGTCCAGCTGCTCGCCGCGGACAGAGATGCCGCACTATCCCAAGTGGACGAGCTGACCGAGGCGTTACAGGCGGCTCGATCCGAAGTTTCCAAACTGCACAAACGGATCGACGAGCTGTCCAAGGGGCCGCATAGCGAGGAAGACCTGGACGACCGGCTGCGCAGGATGGTGCGACTCGCCAACGCGCAGGCCGACGAGATCGTCGCGCGCGCCCAGGCCGAGGCCGATCACAGCCTGGCGACCACAGAGGAGCTGTCCAGCAAACTGCGTGAGCGCTACGGGAAACTGCTCGCCGAAGTCGACCGGCAGCGCGAAGAACTGCAGACCGAACACCGGTCCGTAGTGGAGGGCGTGCGCACCGAACTACCAAGGTTGGCAACCGAGGCGCAGCGCCGGCGCGAGGAGCAGGACGCCACGACCGAGGCGCACCGCACGAAGATCCAGGACGAGTTCGACGCGAAGCTCGCCGCCGACCGCAAGAAGTTGGACGAGGAGATCGCCGAGCGGCAGTCCAGCAGCAAAGCGCAGGCGCAGCAGAAGATCACCGAGGCGACCGAGGAAGCCGAGCGGCGTATCCGGGAGGCCACCCAGCGAGCCGAGGAGGTCGAGGCCAACGCCGAAAAGGCCGCGAGCATCCGCGAGCAACGCGCGACCGACGAGGTGGAGCGGCTGCGTTCACTGCGCGGCGACGTACTTGCCCAGGTGCGCTCGGCACAACAGGTCCTCGGCAAGAGTGCTGCTCTGCTCGAACCGCTCGAGCAGGAACAGGATGAGGACACCAGCACCCCGCAGCAACGCTCCGGCGGGTCGAGTGAGGCCGGTAAGGACGACAAGCCGAAACCGACGCCCGGCCCAGCCAACAAGAGCGGGAACCACAAGGTAAGTGCCAAGGCGCGCTGACCAGCGAACACCTCGCCCGTTCGGGTGATAAAACGCTGCCCTGGTCAACACACCTCCCAGCTGGCAGAGTGCTGACCTCGCCGTGCCAAGATCAGCGGCACGGTGAGGTCAGCCGGTCAGCAAGCGAACACGCCAGCACCTAAACGGGAGTGACCCACGGATGGCCGAGCAGCGGCAAGCCGGGTTCCGGGCGCGCAACAGCCTGCTCGACCTGGTCATGTTGCTACTCGCGGTCTGCTCGGTGATCCTGCTGGCCTGGGTGATCTTCTTCGATGTCTCGCCGGCAACCACCCAGACCGTGTTCATCATCGACACCGCGATCTGTGGGATCTTCGCCATCGAGTTCCTCTGGCGCTGGTGGCGCAGCGGCTGGCAGCGCGGCTTCCCGCTGCGCAACTGGTTCGAGATCCTCGGCATGATCCCGATCGCGCATCCCGCGCTGCGTGGCTTCCGGCTGCTGCGCATCATCGTGGTGCTGCTGCGCTTCGCCCGTTCGCTGGACCGCGCCGTTGGCGAAGGCTTCACCCGGCGCATCGTGAGCCGGTTCTCCGGCCCGATCGTGGAAACGCTGAAGCGCCCGATCACCATCGCGGTGCTCGACGAGGTCACCGATGTGCTCAAGCGCGGGCATTACACGCAGAACACCGCTCGCGCGCTCCGGGAGAACGAGGACGAGATCCGCGCGATGGTCGCGGAGAAGCTCGCCGAGGACCGCCAGCTCGGCAAGCTGTCCGTACTGCCGTTCTATGACCAGGTAGTTCGGGGCAGCACGGACGCCGCGCTGCGGGTGATCCTGGAGGTGCTCACCGATCCGCGTACCGATGAGTTCGTCGCCGACGCGGTACGCGAGAACGTCACCCAGATTCGCCTCGCCGTCCACGAAGATGAGCTGGATCACAGTAGGGGCCAGCCGGATACCCCCAATTCGGGTGACCCAGGATCGGGTTAACCCTCCCGGTCGCTTTTCGTCAATCGGGCACACTAAGGTGTGGCGTGCTGCACACGGCTGGGAGCACACACCTATGACGGGTACCAACCCCCCGACGACACGCCGGTATCGCGGCCGTACGGCCGAGGATCGTCGCGCCCAGCGTCGCGAGCGGCTGTTGGCCGCCGGCCTCGAGCTGTTCGGCACGAAGGGCTACACCGCGACCTCGATCGAGAAGCTCTGCTCAACGGCGGGGGTGTCGACCCGCAACTTCTATGAGGAGTTCACCAGCCGCGAGGCCTTGCTGATCGCGCTACACGACCGCACGGTGACCGAAGGCATGCGCCGGATCCTCGACCGGCTCGCCGGCCTGGACGAGGCCCCGCTCGCCGAACGGGTCGAGGTCATCGCGGGCGATTACGTCTCGGCCACGGCAAGCGATGCCAGGCTCGCGAAGGTCACCTACGTCGAGCTGACCGGGGTGAGCCCGGAGGTCGAGCGACACCGATTGGTCTGGCGGCAGCGATGGGTGGAGTTCATCGTGGGCGAGGCAAACCGCGCGGTGCGGCGCGGCGAGATACCCGAGCGGGACTACACGCTGTCCGCGGTGGCATTGATCGGCGCGCTGAACGAGCTGGTCTACCAACACTCGCTTGCCGATTCCACGATCGAGCTGACCGCGGTGATCGGCGAGATCCGTCGGCTGACCATGGCGCTGACCGTCACCTGAGCCCGCGCCAGTCTCGCTAACCTTAAAGCTTCTGGGCCCCGACGTGTGCTTGGACCTTGACCGGCTAGCCGGTATTGTCGGCTGCGCTGCCTTCTCGCCGCAGCGTGCCCTACCCGGAGACGCGTCCCGGCGAGAGTTCCCAGCACTTGCCGAGGCACCGCCGTGCCTCGGTGTGGTGACGAGCGGGAACGAGGCTGAGCATGTCCGAAAACGGCGCACGGGGACCACTTGCCGGTATACGCGTAGCGGATTTCTCCCGAGTACTGGCCGGGCCGTACTGCACGATGCTGCTGGCCGATCTTGGCGCCGAGGTGATCAAGGTCGAGCGCCCCGAGGCTGGCGACGACACGCGCGCCTGGGGCCCGCCCGAGGTTTCCGGCGAGAGCGCGTACTTCCTTGCGGTGAACCGGGGTAAGCGCAGTATCGCGCTGGATCTTGCCGCCGAGCGGGACCGGGACATCGCGCTCGCGCTCTGCCAGAGCGCGGACATCGTGGTGGAGAACTTCCGGCCCGGTGTAGCCGATCGGCTCGGTATCGGCTACGAGACGGTCAAGGCGAGCAATCCGGGCGCGGTCTACTGCTCTATCCAGGCCTATCCTCCCGGCGAGCAGCCGGATCCGCGGGCCGGGCTGGACGCGATCATCCAGGCGCAGAGCGGGCTGATGAGTATCACCGGCGAAACCTCGGGCGAGCCGACCAAGATCGGCGTCGCGCTGGTCGACGTACTCACCGGGTTGAACGCCGCTACGGCCATTCTCGCCGCGCTGCACGGCCGTAGCCGCACCGGCAAGGGCGAGTACGTCACCGTCGCGCTGCTATCCGCCGCGCTTTCCGGGCTGGTCAATATCGCGCAGAACGCGCTGACCACCGGGATCGAGCCGGGCCGGCACGGCAACGCGCATCCGAGCATCGTGCCGTACCAGCCTTTCGAAGCCGCCGACGGCGCGCTGGTCGTCGCCGCGGGCAACGACGCGCAGTTCGGCCGGCTGTGCCAGGTGCTCGAACTTCCCGGGCTGCCCGAAGACGCCCGGTTCGCGACCAACCCGGAGCGAGTACGCAACCGCGTGGAGCTGCTCGAGGTGCTGGGTACTCGGATCGCCAGCTGGCCAGCCGAGGAGCTGACCGCGCGACTGAGCGCGGCTGGCGTGCCGGCCAGCCGGATCTACGGCGTACTCGAAGCCTTGCGCGAGCCCGAAACCCGAGGCGCCCCGGCGACGATGACCGTCCAGCATCCCAAGGCGGGTGACCTGGAACTGGTGCGGCCCGCGTTCCGGCTCGCCTCCACCGAGGTCGGTGCGAGCCTGCCGCCGCCACTGCTCGGTGAACACACCGCGGAACTGCTCGCCCAACTGACCGACGAAACTCCATAGGCAAGACAGGAAGGAACCGCCCATGGCCCCCGACCCGCACGACTTTCTCGCGGTGGACGCGCAGTTGTCCGCAGAGGAGCGGGATGTCCGCGATACCGTGCGCAAGTTCGCCAATGAGGAGCTCGCGCCGAACGTAGCCGACTGGTACGAAAGTGGTGACCTGCCAACCGAGCTGGCCAAGCGGTTCGGCGAGCTCGGGCTGTTCGGCATGCACCTTTCCGGGTATGGCTGCGCCGGTACCTCTGCGGTGAGCTACGGAATCGCCTGCAGGGAACTGGAGGCGATCGACTCCGGACTCCGCAGTTTTGTCTCGGTACAGGGCTCGCTGGCGATGTACGCCATCCACCGCTGGGGTTCCGAGGAACAGCGCACCGAGTGGCTGCCGAAGATGGCCGCTGGTGAGGCGATCGGCTGTTTCGGGCTCACCGAGCCGGATTCCGGCAGTGACCCGGGTTCGATGCGCACCAGGGCACGTAAGGACGGCAGCGACTGGGTGCTGGACGGCACCAAGATGTGGATCACCAACGGCACGCTCGCCGCGGTCGCGGTCGTCTGGGCGCAGACCGAGGACGGTATCCGTGGCTTCCTGGTGCCCGCGGGTACACCAGGGTTTTCCGCCAGGGCCATCCACAGCAAGCTGTCGCTGCGCGCCTCGGTGACGGCGGAACTGGTGCTGGAAGGCGTACGGCTACCGGAATCGGCCGTATTGCCAGGGGCTACCGGCTTGCGCGGCCCGCTGAGCTGCCTCAATGAGGCGCGGTTCGGCATCCTGTGGGGCGTCGCCGGCGCCGCGCGGGCCTGCTATGCGGCCGCGCTCGACTATTCGAGCACCCGCGAGCAGTTCGGTCGACCGCTCGCCGGCTTCCAGCTGACCCAGCGCAAGATCGCCGACATGCTGGTCGCGGTGAACCAGGCGAACCTGCTCGCGCTGCACCTCGGCCGGCTCAAGGACGCCGAGCAACTGCAACCGCAGCAGGTCAGCTTCGGCAAGATGGCGAACGTCTCCGCCGCGCTGGAGGTCGCCAGGACCGCACGCACCGTGCTCGGGGCCAACGGCATCACCCTGGAGTACCCGGTGATGCGGCATGCGGCGAACCTGGAAACGGTGCTGACCTACGAAGGCACCGAGGAGGTACACGCCCTCACCCTGGGCGCGGCGGCCACCGGTATCTCGGCGTTTCGCTGACCGATCGCGGCCGGCCAAGCTGGACGCGCATATCCTCGAGCACCGTGGTTGCTGAGAACGCACGGTGGGCGGGAATGCGCGAACAGCTGGCGGCCGGCGCCGACCTGCTGCTGCTGTCTGGTTACGCACGGCTGCCCGATGCGGTAGCCAGCCATTCCCAGTACGAACGGCTGGGCGTGGTGTTGGTGGTGGACAGGGAAACCGGTCGGATCGCCGCGGCGAACACCACGTTGCTCACCGAGCTCGCGGATATCTTCTTCGCCGCGCTGATCGACGGGATGTCCGTGCGTGACCAGCAGGCGGAGATCATGGCGCGGGTACAGCGGCACTACTACGGGCAGTCGGGCGCGGCGTTGCACACCGCGCTGCGCCGCTGCATGGACAGCTACGAAACGCTGCGCGACTGACCGGCTTTCAGGCGGGCAGCGGAATCTCGAAATGCAGCCAGCCGTCGTACGGTTCGGCGGTTCGCGAGTCGTGGACTTCCTTGCCGATCGAGCGCCAGAACGGCTCCGCGCCTTCGATCGCCGGATCGGTGTGCAGATAGATGGCCTGGTAGCCGGCGTCGCTCGCGACGAACTCGCAGGCAAGGTCGATCATCGCGTTGGCAAGGCCATGCCTGCGATGCTCGGGGCGCACGTAGGTTCTGGTCAGCTCGGCCGTACTGGTCGATGGGTAGCGCTCGACGAGCCAGTCGGGGCGTTTCGGCCCGCGCGCCCGTACCGCCGCCGTACCCACCACATGGTTCTGGTGTACCGCGACGAACAGCGCGTGCCGGGGGTTGTCCAGATAGGTGCCGGCCAGATCGACCACATCGGCGTGCCATTCGGGCACGTAGCCGTAGCCAAGCACCCGGTAAAGGGTGTCCAGGATGACCGACCGGGCCCCGGCGACATCCGCCGGCCGCGCCACGCGCACCAGGTAGTCCCCGATGGCTTGCTCAGTCCCCGCCGACATCACTCACTCCGCATCGCCAGTCGATCCTTCCTGCCAACCTCACACTATTGCAGCAGAATGGCAATAACCAGATCGGATCTACCGGGCAACCCCACCGAGCATCGGCGCGTGACATGATCCAAATAGGTGTCACATACTGGAAGGGTCGCACAATGCGCAAGACAATCGGCGTACTGAGCATGGTTCTCGCAGCCGGACTCGGCGGTATCGCGCTGGCACCGGCGGCGAGCGCCAACCAGGCCGCCCCAACCGGGGCGACTGGCGCCGAGATCGCCGGCCGCATCTGGTTCGATGCCGACCTGAACGGCCAGCAGGACCCGGACGAGGATGGCATCCCCGCCGACCTCGAACTCGTCTCGCTTTCCGGCAATCACCGGGACAACGCCACGGCCGACGAGAACGGCCGGTTCAGCTTCACCGGTGTGCCGGTTGGCGACTACGAGGTGCGCTACGCCAAATCGTCACCACTGATCTCACCGTCACATGTCGGGAATCCGCGCACGGACAGCGATTTCACCGAATACCGCGAGGGCGTGGGTGCGATCATCCCCACGAGCGTCACGCTCGACAGCAACGGCGAGCTCGTTTCGGATCAGTACCTCGGCGGAGGATTCCACTTCGGCGGGTAGCTCGACCGCACTCGGTCCGCGCCTCGAAAAACTGATATCACAATGCTACCCTTGTGCGAGTAGGTCAGCCATGTGGAAGGGGTCGACGATGTCGCAGGGGCCAACCGGGGATGAGGCCGCCGAGGCCAGCTCCCAGCTGAATATGCCGACGCCAAAGGTGACCGAGCGGGCTGCTGTCGCCACGGCGGGAATGCCGATGGCAATCCTGGGCACCGCTATCATGCTGCTCGGCCTGGTACTCGGCGTGCTCGGTCTGTTCGACGCGTTCGACTGGCGCTGGCCGTTGCTGGTGATCGGCGTACTGGTGGCCTCCGGCGGTGGGCTGTTGCTGCATGGCCTCACCGTGGTGGATCCCGGTGAGGCCCGCGTGGTCCAGTTCCTCGGCCGCTACACCGGCACGATCCGTACGCCGGGGTTGCGTTGGGTCAATCCGCTGACCACCCGCAGGAAGATCTCCACGAAGATCCGTAACCACGAAACGGGTGTCAACAAGGTCAATGACCTGAACGGTAGCCCCATCGAGATCACCGCGGTGGTGGTCTGGCAGGTCGAGGACACTGCCCAGGCAGTGTTCGAAGTGGACGACTTCCGCTCCTTTGTGTCCATTCAGACGGAAACCGCCGTGCGGCATATCGCGAACAGCTATCCGTACGACGCGCAGGGCGAGGATCGACTGTCCCTTCGGGACAATGCCGAGGAGATCACCTCGAAGCTGTCCACGGAGATTCGCGCCAGGGTGGGCGCGGCTGGCGTACGGGTCATCGAGTCCCGGCTGACCAGGTTGGCCTACGCGCCGGAAATCGCCTCGGCCATGCTGCGCAGGCAGCAGGCAAGCGCGGTTGTCGCGGCACGCAAACAGATCGTGAACGGTGCCGTCGGGATGGTCGAGCTCGCGCTGAACCGGTTGGAGGAAGACGAGGTCGTCGAGCTGGACGAGGAACGCAAGGCCTCGATGGTGAGCAACCTGCTCGTCGTGCTCTGCGCCGACCGGGACACCCAGCCAATCGTCAACACCGGCACGCTCTACCAGTAGGTCATGCCGTGCCACCAGAGCGCAAAAAGCTGCTGCTGCGGCTGGATCCGACGTTGCACGATGCCCTTGCGCGCTGGGCTGCCGATGAGCTCCGTAGCACGAACGCGCAGATCGAGTTCGTGCTACGGAAGGCGCTAGCCGATGCGGGCAGGCTGCCATCCGGCGTCAAACCCGCCAGACCGCGCGGAAGACCTCGCAAGGAAGACACCGGCGAGTAACCACTGTTGGGCCCAGCCGAAGGGCGCCGCAGCATGACCGCGCGGGCTGAAGAACTCGTTACCATAGCGACAGAACCGGCATGGTGCCCGCTGCCTTCGGTGCTGAACCCAGCGCGCGACGAGGCACAGCGACGTGCACAGGACTGGGTTGACCAGTGCGGCCTTGGCGATGACGCGGCGGAACGGGCGCGATTGCTCGCCGCGCATCGATGAGCGTGGTGCCGGCCGCACCCCGCGAGCAGGTGGACGACCACGTTCCGCAATCGATCGCTTGGTGGTGGACCGAACCGAACATCGGAGTACCAGCCAGCGAGAACCCGGTGACGGCTTCGAGCCCATGACACACACCCCGAGATCGCAATCTTTAGGGATCTTGCGACATGGCCGGTAACCGGGACGGGGTATGGCCAGCCCTACCGCGAGAACTGCGGCCAACGCCATGGAACGGCCCACCACCGTTAGGAAGACTGTGCGGCGTACCTGAAGCGCGCGACTACCGGGGGTTTGACCACCGCATGGACGTCTATGACAGGGACGGCGCGGCCGATGCCGTTCGCCTTGACTCGGTGCGCAAGGTATACGGCAAAGGCGATTCCGCCATCGTCGCGCTCGACGATGTCACGATCGGCTTGCCACGAGGAAGCTTCACGGCCGTGATGGGACCGTCCGGTTCGGGCAAGAGCACGCTGCTGCACTGCGCGGCGGGTCTGGATCGGCCGACGTCCGGCTCCGTACTGCTGGACGGCGAACAGGTGGACAAGCTCAGCGAAACCGAGCTCACCAAGCTTCGCAGGGAGCGGATCGGATTCATCTTCCAGGCGTTCAACTTGCTGCCCGCGCTGACCGTCACGCAGAACGTCACCGTGCCGCTGCGGCTCGCCGGCCGGAAGCCGAACAAGGACAAGATGCGGGACGTGCTCGCCGCGGTCGGGCTAACCGAGCGTCGCAATCACCTGCCCGACCAGCTCTCCGGTGGCCAACAACAGCGGGTCGCGGTCGCCCGTGCGCTGATCACCCGGCCCGCGGTGATCTTCGCCGACGAGCCGACTGGCGCGCTCGACACCCGCACCTCCGCCGGGGTACTCGCGTTGCTGCGGGACACCGTGCGCGCGCAGGGGCACACCATCGTCATGGTCACGCACGACCCGGTGGCCGCCTCCTACGCGCATTCGGTGGTGTTCCTCGCGGACGGCCAGATCGTCGGCAACGATGTCTCGCCGACCGTCGACTCGGTCGCCGAGCGGATGGCTCACCTCGGCGAGCAGGTGGCCGAGAACCGCTCCGTGCGCACGCGGAACCGCTGACATGTTCGGCATCGCCCTGCGCACGCTCCGCAAACGCACCGGCAGTTTCGTCGCCACGTTCATCGCACTGTTGTTCGGCACCGCCCTCGTCGTGGGCTGCGCGGGGCTGCTCGAATCCGGGATCACCACCGCGGTCGCACCGCAGCGTCTCGCGGAGGCGCCGGTTGTCGTGACGGGAGCGCAGAGTTTCCAACTACCGCAGGACGATCCGGACGCCCCGCGTGATCCCGACGACGAACTCGACACCCAGGAGGCCACGCTCCCCGAACGAATGCGGCTGGACCCGAACCTGGTGTCAACGCTGAAGAAGGTGCCGGGGGTAGCCGAAGCGGTCGGCGACATCTCGTTCCCCACCACCGTGGCAGGCGACGGTGTCGCCACGACAGGGCACGGCTGGGATTCCGCCGCCCTTACCCCGTACAGACTCGATGCGGGCACGCCACCGGGTTCCGGCGATGTTGTCCTCGACCGCGACACGGCGGAGCGCACCGGACTCACGGTCGGCGATCGTGCCGACGTCTCGGCGCGCGGCGACAGCACCGGGTTCCGGGTGTCCGGCATCGCGGCTCCGGAAGCTGGCAACACGCCAAGCACCTCCGCCCTGTTCTTCACCGGCACCGACGCCGAACGACTATCCGGAAACACCGGAAACGTCGACGCCATCGGGGTTCTTTCCCAACCCGGCACCAACCGTGCCGAGCTGAGCGCCGCGATCGAGTCGGCGCTCGCGGGCACCCCCGCGACGGTGCTGACCGGGGACGAGCGGGGTCTCGCCGAGTTCCCCGAGGCCCAGGACCGCAGTGTGGACCTGATCTCGCTGTCCGCGGTGTCCGGCGGGATGGCCACCGCGGTGGCGATGTTCGTCGTGGCGAGCACCATGACCCTGTCGATCCAGCATCGTCGCAGGGAACTCGCACTGTTGCGGGCGATCGGCGCGACCCCCGGCCAGGCACGCCGGATGGTGATCGGTGAAACGTTGGTCACCGCCCTGCTCGCCGGTGCGCTCGCGGTACTCCCCGGAATACTGCTCGGTGATCGGCTGTTCGGACAGCTGACCGCCAATGGTGTTGTGCCGCAAGCCATGGAGTACCGGCAGAGCTGGATCTCCGTGCTGTCCGGCGCGGGTGCCGTCTTGCTCGCGGCGCTGCTCGCCGCATGGGTCTCCGGGCGCCGAGCGGCCCAGTCTCGTCCCGTCGACGCGCTCACCGACGCGGCCATCCCGCGCCGGTGGGTGACCGCGTTCCGGGTGATCACCGCGATTCTCTGCTTCGGCGGTGGTTTAGCGCTGTTCATCGTCACCGTCGCGGTAATGACGGGGCCCGTCGCCGCCAGCACCGCGGGGCCGTCCGTGCTGCTGTGGGCGATCGGGCTCGCGATGATCAGCCCGGGCGCCACCCGAATCGCCGCGGCCGTGCTGCGTCCACTGCTGCGGCTGGTCACCGGGGCGGGCGGGTACCTCGCCGTGCTCAACGCCCGGTCCCGCGTGGTGCTGGTGGCTTCCGCGGTCACGCCCATCATGCTCGCCGTTGGCGTCACTACGGCGAACATCTATCTACAGACCACACAGGACGAGATGAGCGAACGCGCCCGGACCGAGAGCCTGCGGGCCGACGCGGTCGTCAACTCCGCGCCATCCGGTCTGCCCGCTGATCTGCTACCGAAGATCCAGTCGCTTCCGGGTGTCGCCGGTGCCTCGGAAACGGCGGACAGCAGGGTGTTCGTGGTGGATCCGTTCGAGGGGACACAGGATGACGAGGGGTTCCCCGCGCTCGGCCTGACGGGATCGGGCGCCGCGGCGACCACGTCGATCCGGCTGACGGAGGGCGATCTCGCCGACCTGACCGGGAACACCGTCGTGTTGCCTTCCGAGTACGCGAAGATCCTCGGCCGCGGCGTCGGGGACACCATCACACTGCGGATGGGTGACGGCAGCACGGAGGACGTCCAGGTCGTCGGCATCGCCGACCAGTCCGAGGACGAGGATCAGCGATTCCTGTTGCCCGCGCGGTTGCTCGCGGCACACACCACCGACGGGGTGGCGACCACCATCCTGGTGCGCGCCGAGCGGAGCACGGATCCGGCTCGGCTGCTCACGTCGGTGCGGCAGCTCACCGCGGACCAGCCGGGCATCGCCGTGAGCGACCGCGCGGCGGTTCTCGCGACACAGGCCGAGGACCAACGCACCGGCGCTTGGGTCAACTACCTGATGAGCGCGATGATCACGGCCTACACCGTGATCGCCGTAGCGAACACGCTCGTGATGGCCACGGCCCGGCGGCGAAGGGAGTTCGGCCTGCAACGGCTCACCGGTTCGACCCGTGCCCAGGTGATGCGCATGATGGGGATCGAGGGCGTTCTCGTCGCGTTGATCGGAATCCTGCTCGGCACCGTCGTCGCCGCACTCGGCATCATGCCATTCACCCTCGTGGCAAGTGACTCCATCATGCCCTCCGGTCCACTGTGGATATATTTGACCATTGTCGGGATCGCGGGCTTGCTCACGTTGCTGGCGACCTTGGCCCCTACCTGGTCAGCCACCCGCGCCGCGCCCGTCGAAGCCACGAACGATCTGTCCTGAGCCCGACCGTCGCCAGCGCACGCACGAATTCGACAAACCCAGCCAAGGAGACAAAGCGGACACCAGCCTCCCTGGCTTCGACCTGTTCCCGGCCGCGGAGTGCTCATGAGGCGGCAGGATTACCTGCCGCCTCATGAGCTGAGCCTGTGCCCCCGACCGGATTCGAACCGGCACTTGAACCGTTTTAAGCGGCTTGCCTCTGCCGTTGGGCTACGGGGGCAGGTAGCAGCCTAAGCGCCAAACTCGATCCAGTCTCCGGGTTTCGGCAAAAAGCTCACCGTGACTTAACCCGCACGTGTGATGTCAGGTACGGGTCGTCCGGTCGAACTCCGCCTTCGGGTCGTTGATCTGCCCGAGCGAGATCGCCTCCCGCCGGAAGAGTCCACCGAGCAGCCAGTCCACGGTGATCCGCGCCTTGCGGTTGAACGTGGGCATCCTGCTGACGTGGTACGCGCGGTGCATGCCCCAGGCGATGAAGCCCCTGGCCTTGATGTTGTAGACATCCGCGACGCCCTTGTGCAGACCGAGGCTCGCCACCGAACCCACGTTCTTGTGAAAGTACTCCTTCGGCTTCTTCCCGCGCAGCACGGCCACGATGTTCTTGGCCATATGTTGTGCCTGCCGGACCGCGTGCTGGGCGTTCGGGGCACAGGTAGCGGTCGGATCATCGGCCGTTTTGGACAAATCCGGCACCGCGGCGTTGTCTCCTGCGGTCCACGCGTCCGGCATGCCTTCGATTTGCAGGGCCGCCGTCGCCTTGACCCGCTTACGCTGATCCAGCGGCAGGTCCGAGGTCTTGAGCACCGGGTTCGCCTTCACGCCCGCCGTCCACACGATGGTGTCGCTTTCGAACTCGTTGCCGTCCGACAGCTCCACCTTGCCGCCTTCGAAGGACTTGACCATGGTGGACAGGTTGACCTCGATACCGCGCTTTTCCAGCTGCAACACGGTGTAGACGCCAAGGCTCTCGCGCACCTCGGGCAGGATCCGGCCGGCTGCCTCGACCAGCACCCAGCGCAGATCCTCCGGTTCGATGTTCTCGTAGTACCTGGTGGCAAAGCGCGCCATATCCTCGAGTTCACCGAGCGCTTCGATCCCGGCGAACCCGCCGCCGACGAAGGTGAAGGTCAGCAACCGCTTGCGCAGCTCAGGGTCGGTCGTACTGGAAGCCTGGTCCAGTTTGCTCATCACGTGGTTGCGCAGGTAGATGGCCTCGCCAATGGTGCGGAAGGCAATGCCCTGCTCGTTCAACCCCGGAACCGGCAACAACCGGGCGACCGAACCGAGCGCGACGACCAGCACGTCGTAGCCGAGCTCGTCGATCTGACCATCCGGCCGCTCCACGGTGACCTTACGCTCGCCGTGCTGCACGTCGGTAACGCGCGCGGTGAGCACATGACAGCGCTTGAGCACCCGCCGCAGCGGCACGACCACGTGCCGAGGCTCGATCGAGCCGCCCGCCGCCTCCGGCAGGAACGGCTGGTAGGTCATATGCGGCTGCGGGTCCACGACCGTCACCGACGCCTCGCCGGCCTTCAACTTCTTCTGCAGGCCAAGCGCCGCGTACAGGCCGACATAACCGCCGCCGAGAATCAGGATCCGCGTGGGTTCCCGGTTGATCGCTGCCATGCCTCAATCGTCTCACCCAGGGCAAACCTACGCAGGTCAGCCCATCGCAGATGTGACCGCAATCGCTTGCCAAGCAAGGTCTCGCGGCCGGTAATTGACATGCAGCCGTGCGGCTGCCTATCTTTTGTTCATGCAGCCGCACGGCTGCATATTGATCGATCGACATGAGGAACATGGACGACGTCTTCCGAGCATTGGCCGATCCGCACCGACGGCGGCTACTCGACAGCCTCAATGCCCGCGGCGGGCAACGGCTGTACGAGCTGTGCGCGAACCTGGACATGGCCCGGCAGTCGGTCAGCAAACACCTCGCGGTACTCGAGGCGGCCAATCTGGTCACCACGATTCGCCGCGGCAGGGAGAAGCTGCACTACCTCAACGCCGCACCAATCCAGGCGCTCAGCGATCGCTGGATGCGGCAGTACGACCGGCGGCGCGCCGAAGCGCTTGCTGACCTCACCCGAGCATTGGAGGAACCGCCCATGGCCGAACAGGCCTTTGTGTACACCACGTTCATCAAGACGACGCCCGAGAAACTGTGGCAGGCGCTCACCGATCCGGCGTTCACCAGTCAGTACTGGGGCGTCACCTTCGAAACCGACTGGCAGCCCGGGTCGCCGATGGTGTGGAACGAGAACGGGAGCCGGATCGTCGATCCTGGCCAGACCGTGCTGACGGCCGAACCGTATCGAAAGCTTGCCTACACCTGGCACGTGCCGACCGAGGAATGGGGCGTCGCGGTCGGTATCGATGAATCGCTGCGGTCGAAGTTGGCCACCGAGCGTCGATCCAAAGTGACCTTCACCCTCGAACCCTTCGGCGAGACGGTCAAACTTACCGTCGTGCACGATGATTTCCCGCCGGAAAGCACCATGCGCGAGATGGTCAGCGGCGGTTGGCCACACCTGCTTTCCGATCTGAAGACCCTGCTGGAGACCGGCGAGACGCTTCCGCCGGTGCCGGCCGAGGCATGGCAGAACTAGCCGAAGGAGTCGTGATGTCCACATCGAACAAGCACGCGCCGCAAGTCACGGCCTCGACGCTGATCCGCCGGCCGCCGGCCGAGGTGTTCGCTGCCTTCATCGATCCGGTGCATACCACGAAGTTCTGGTTCTCCAAGAGCAGCGGGCCGCTTTCGCCGGGCGCCGAGGCGCACTGGGAGTGGGAGATGTACGGGGCACAGGCGAGCGTGCGAGTCGCGGAGTTCCAGGAAGCCGAACGGCTCGTCGTCGACTGGACCGGCACCGACGGGTTGCGCACCGAGTTCCGGTTCGTGCCGCACGCCGATGGCACGGTCGTCACGGCGATCGAATCCGGTTTCACGGGCACCGCTGAAGAGGCCATCGCCTACGCGATCGACTCGACCGGCGGCTACACCACCGCGCTCTGCGGCGCCAAGGCACTACTTGAGCACGGCCTCGAACTCGGCGCCGTACGCGACAAGTTCCCCGACGCCTGGGTTCAATAGCCACGCTAACCCTAAAGAACGCGGTTACCGTGCTCCGCCCTGGCGGCGGACGTCACGAGACTCTGTCGCGATACGAAGCTGATCAGCAATAACGGAAACTTCGTTCAGCTCACCTGCCGACACCTGGATGACGAACGTATACGCTTCGTCATTGGTGAGGGTCAGCCGGAAGCCGTTGACACCAAGGAAAGCAATCGTCGCCGCGAGCGCCAGCCGCTTGTTGCCGTCGACAAGGGCGTGGTTGCGCGCAAGAGAATGCAGCAACGCCGCTGCCTTCTCCGCGAGGTCGTGATAGGCATCCGCGCCGAACACGGTTGTTCGTGGCCGCGCCAGCGCCGCTTCCAACAAGCCGTGATCCCGGATCTCTGGCTCGTCGCCGAGCGTCCGCCTGGCGACATGATGTAATTCAGCCAGCGTCAAGTAGATCACCGCCCGAGCCGCTCCAGAGCCTCGGCGTAACGCGGCAATTCCTCATCGAGCACTTCGTCGAGCAGCTCGACACGACTGTGGTTCTCCACGTATTCACGAACCGCCTGCCGCGCCACCTCCTGCATCGAACGCTCCTCAAGCTCCGCACGTCGGCGCAGTGCAGCCGCTTCGTCATCCGAGAGCCGCAAGGTCATAGGCATGCTCGTATGATACCACTACTGATACCAGTAGTCGCTCATCGTAAGCCGGCGGCGTCGCGGGCCTCGGCGAGTACGGCTTCGAGCATCGCCGGGGTGAGCCGACCCGTATAAGTGTTTTGTTGTGATGGGTGGTAGCAGCCGAACAGTGACAACGGCTCGGCACCATCCCGCGCGGTGAGCTCGACCCGTACCCCGTGTCCGAACTTTGGCCTCGGCCGGGGAATCTCCCAGTCAGCCGCGTCGAGCACGGGCAGCAGCGCCTGCCAACCGAAGCCGCCGAGCACCACGATCGCGCGCAGTCCCGGTCGCAGTAGCGACAACTCGCGCGCCAGCCATGGCCGGCAGGTATCCCGTTCCCCCGGTGTCGGCTTGTTCGCCGGCGGCGCGCAGTGCACCGGCGCGGTGATCCTGGTGCGGTGCAGCCGCAAGCCGTCATCGCGGTGCGTGACGGTGGGCTGCGAGGCGAGACCGACCGTGTGCAACGCCGCGTACAACACATCACCGGACCGGTCACCGGTGAACATCCGCCCAGTGCGGTTCGCCCCGTGCGCGGCCGGCGCCAACCCCACGATGGCCAGTGCCGCATCCGCTGGGCCGAACCCGGGGACCGGCCGGCCCCAGTACTCCTGACCGGCGAAGACCGCGCGCTTCACGCGCGCCACCTCCTCCCGCCAGTCAACCAGCCGAGGGCAGGACCGGCAGTCGGCGACGGCGGCGTCCAGCTCAGCAATATCGTGACAACCATTAGCCGTCCGCGAAACGGCAGACCTTTTACTCGGCACGCACGTAGGCTCTCAGGCATGGCCGATGAGCAAAACCAGGACACCGACAAGCCGGAGCCCACCAAGCCCGCCGAGACCCCGGTGGATGATCTAGTCACCACGCAGCATTCGATCACGATCAAGCGCCGCAAACTCGCCTACACCGCGCAGACTGGTCGGGTCGTGCTGCGCAAGGAAGTCACCACGGATGGCAAGTTCGAGGGCCACCTCGCCAAAGCGGAGGTCTTCCTCACCGCCTATACCCTGGACGGTGCCGAACCCGGCTCGCGGCCAGTGACGTTCGCCTTCAACGGTGGCCCCGGTTCCTCCAGCATCTGGCTACACCTCGGGGTGCTCGGTCCGCGCCGCGCGGTCTCCGGCGACGTGAACGATCCGGAACCTCCGCCATACCGGCTCGCGGACAATCCGCAGACCCTGCTCGCGCACAGCGACCTGGTGTTCATCGACCCGGTTTCCACCGGTTACTCGCGCGCCGTCACCGGCGAGCAACCCAAGGACTTCCACGGGTTCACGCCGGATATAGAATCCGTTGGCGAGATCATTCGGCTGTGGACCTCGCGTAACGGGCGCTGGCTTTCCCCCAAGTTCATCGCCGGCGAGTCCTACGGAACCCTGCGCGCGGCCGCGCTGGCCGCGCACCTTCAGGATCGGCACGGATTCTTCCTCAATGGACTGTTGCTGATCTCCTCGGTGCTGGATATGGGCACCATCGTCTTCCACGAAGGCAATGATCTGCCGTACTCGCTGTACCTGCCGACCTACGCGGCAATCGCGAACTATCACGGCAAGCACGGCGATCGGCCGCTCGACGAAGTACTCGCCGAGGCCGAGGAGCTTGCCGACCGCGACCTTCCGGTCGCCCTGCGGCGCGGCGCTCGGCTGGACGCCGATGAGCGCGCCGAGTTGGTGGCACGGATCGCCGAGCTCACCGGGCTCAGCGCGGACTATGTGGACCGAGTGAACCTGCGGATCGAACACATCAGGTTCTTCACCGAGCTGCTGCGCGCGGAAGGCCTGACCACCGGGCGGATGGACGGCAGGTTCACCACCTGGGAGCCGGACGGCGGCAGGGAGAAGATGAGCGACGATCCGTCGATCTCGCGCATCATCGGGGCGTACTCGGCGGCGTTCAACCACTATGTGCGCTCCGAGCTTGGCTACGCCAACGACCTGCCGTACGAGATCCTGTCGATAGATGTGAACAGGGCATGGTCGTACTCCGACTTCGAGGGCCGCTCGGTGTCGGTTGTGGACCAACTGGGCGCGGCGATGCGCGCGAACCCACACCTGAAGCTGCATGTGGCGCTCGGCCACTACGACGGAGCTACCCCGTACTTCGCGGCCGAGTACGTACTCGCACAACTGCCCATTCCGGATTCCTTGCGGGACAACATCGAAACCGCGTACTACCCCGCAGGGCACATGATGTACGTGCACGATGACAGCCGCAAACAGCAGGCGGCGGATCTCGCGGACTTCGTCAACCGAGCCGCGAACAGGTAGCCGCCCCCCGAAACGGGACTCGGGGGCTCGGCCTCAGACCAGGGAGAGTGCGATGCCATCCAGGATGTCGTGCTCACTCACCCGCAGCTCGGTGATTCCGGCGCGGTCGGCGAGTTGCTCGGCGAGTACCCGTACGACCAGTGCGCCGCCGGCGATCACGTCCACCCTGCCCGGGTGAATCGTGTTGATCGCGGCCCGCTCGTCGTGGGTCATACCGAGCAGCCGATCGGTCGTTTCCCTGATCCCGTCAAGCGAAAGCCGGGAAAGGTGGATGCGCTCGGCGTCGTAGGCATCCAACCGCATCGCGACCGCGGAAAGTGTGGTGACCGTGCCGGCTACGCCGACGAAGGTTTTCGCCCCCTGTACCGGCACGGTTTCGAAGGCTTCGGCAAGCTTCTCGCTGGCGAAGCGCTCCGCCTCGGCTACCTGCGCGCTGGTCGGCGGATCATCGGACAGGCACCGCTCGGTGATCCGCACACAGCCGACGTCGACCGAACGCGCCGCGGTGACCTCGGCGCCAGCCTGACTCGACGTGCCAAGCACCAGCTCGGTCGAGCCGCCGCCAATATCGGCTACGACGAACGGGCCCTCCGCCGGGTCCAGGTCGCCGACCGCGCCGACGAAGGACAGCTCGGCCTCGGTGTCGCCGCTGATCACCTCGGCTTCCTTGCCAAGCAGCTCGGCGGTCATCGCGAAGAAGTCCTCACGATTGCTGGCGTCCCGGGTGGCCGAGGTGGCCACCATCCGAGCCCGTTGCACTCCCTTACGCCGCAACACATTGGTGTAGTCGGCAAGGGCCGCCCTTGTCCGCTCAATGGCCTCGGGAGCGAGCCGGCCGGTGGCGTCCACACCCTGGCCAAGTCGGACGACCCGCATCTCCCGATGCACATCGCGCAGCCACGAGGTGCCGTCCTCGCGTTCGGTCACATCCGCCACAAGCAGCCGGATGGAGTTGGTCCCACAGTCGATTGCCGCAACCCTTGCCATAAGCGCCACCCTACTGGTTAGCGCGTTCAGCAGGGCGGCAACTGCGGTGTGCTCGGCGTTGTACTAGACGGTGGAGTACTCGAAGGTGGAGTACTCGACGGCGGTGTACTCGACGGCGGCGTCGTACTGGACGGCGGGCTGGTGGGCGTACTTGATGACGGCGGCGTCGTGCTGCTGGATGGTGGGTCCTCCGGGGTGCTCGGGATACAACTCGGCGGCGGTTGGCTGGAGCTCGGCGGACTCGTCGTCGATGGCGGCGGTGTCGGCCTGCTCGTCGGCGGCTGTGGCCGCGGCGACGTGGGCCGGTCCGGACTGCCCTGCGCCGCCGCCTGCTGCTCCACCGGACGAGTCGCGCTGTCCGGCAACGGTTGCACCCGCTCCGCGTAGGCCGCGGCCCAGATCAACACCGTCCGCACGTAGTCATCGGACTGGTTGTAGCGGAACACCGCCCGCGCCTGCTGGCGCTCATCGGAGAGATCCGCGCCGTTGGCACACAGGAAATTGCCCGCGGCCAGGGTGGCGTCGTACATATTGTGCGGATCGGCAGCGCCATCGCCGTTGCCATCGACGGCGTGGTTTCGCCAGGTGCTCGGAATGAACTGCATCGGCCCGACGGCACGATCCCAGGTCCGGTCACCGTCCAGCTCGCCACCGTCGGTATCGGCGATCCGCGCCACCCCGTCACCGTTCAACTGGGGGCCAAGGATCGGCCGCAGGCTGTTGCCATCGGCGTCCAGTTGACCACCGTTGGCGTGATTCGACTCGATTCGCCCGATCGCCGCCAGCAACGACCAGTCAAGCTTGCAGGCCGGAGTGGTCATTTCGATTCGATCGGCCGCCCGCTGATAGGCACGCATCGCCCCGCCGGGGATGCCGAGCGGACCTTCTGGCAGTTCGAGGAACGGACCGGCGTCGGCGACCAGCTGATCCAGGTCATCGGCGGAGGCCAGTAGATCCTCCGGTAGCTCCGCCAGCTCCGGTAGCTCACCGTTGGCGGGCAGTTCGACGGCCTGCTCGTCGATCATCCGATAGCGCTCCCCGGTGGCATTCGTCCACGTCTGCGCACTACCCGTACTGAGCACGACCACGCCCGCGACGAGCCCGAAGGCCACCAAGCCGACGGTGAGCTTGCGCAGCAGCCGGTCCTGCTGACCCGTTTCGCTGCTCATCGAACCTGTACCTCCCCCAGCTATCTCCCTGACACCTAGCGTGCCGCAGCTACCCCGGGACGCGCATCCTCAGCGCGTACGAGAGGCACACCGGTAACGAGAATTACCCCGTCCGGCCCAATACCAACGGCGGGAAAGCAGGTCTAGCCGAGCCGAGGGCGCCCGACCTACTCTCGAGTTATGACGGCAGTACAGCACGGCTCAGACGCAGCGGCCGAGGTCACCGGGTTTACCACCCATGAGGTACGCAATCAGCCACCAAGGCTGGTCGACTACCACCCGCTGGACTGCGATCCGGCGCTGGTCACGGCGCTACGCGCGTACGGGGCCGACGAATGGTTGCCCGAGCTCGGCGAGCTCGGGCGCACCGCGGCCTCCGCCGAGGCCCGCGAGCACGGCAGGTTGGCCAATGAGTTCCCACCCCGGCTCTACACCCATGATCGCTACGGGAACCGGGTGGACGAGGTGGAGTTCCACCCTTCCTGGCACTGGCTGATGGAGCGCGCGGTCGGGCACGGGCTGCATGCCGCCGCGTGGGCACCGGACGCGCCCGCGGGCGCGCATCTGCGCAGGGCGGCGGCGTTCTACCTGTGGTCGCAAGTGGAGCCAGGGCACGCCTGCCCGATCTCGATGACCTACGCCGCGGTGCCCGCGCTGCGCTACAGCCCCGAACTGGCCGCCCAGTTCGAACCCGGCCTGCGGTCCCGGGTCTACGATCCGGGGCTGCGCGAGCCGAGCGGGAAGGCCGGGCTGCTTGCCGGGATGTCGATGACCGAGAAACAGGGTGGCTCCGACGTACGCGCGAACACCACGACGGCAAGCGCCAACGCCGACGGCAGCTACCGGCTCGTCGGGCACAAATGGTTCACCTCCGCGCCGATGAACGATGTGTTCCTGACGCTGGCGCAAACCGAGCAGGGCGTGAGCTGCTTCCTGCTGCCGAGGGTGCTGCCGGACGGCAGCCGCAACGCACTCCGGATCGCGCGACTGAAGGACAAGCTCGGCAACAAGTCGAATGCCTCTGCCGAGCTGGAGTACACCGGCGCGATCGGTTGGCCGGTTGGTGAGCTGGGGCGCGGGGTGCGCACGATCATCGAGATGGTCTCGGCCACGCGGCTGGACTGTGTGCTCGGCGCGGCCGCGAACGTCCGGCACGGACTGTCCGAGGCCGTACATCACGCGCGCTATCGCAGCGCGTTCGGCGCCAAGCTGATCGACCAGCCGGCGATGCTCCCCGTGCTCGCCGATCTTACCGTGGAATCGGATGCGGCGATCGCCCTCGCGATGCGCCTTGCCCTCGCCGCGGACAACGCGCGCGGGGGCGATGCCAGCGAGGCCGCGCTGTTGCGGCTCGCGCTGCCGGCAAGTAAGTACTACGTGTGTAAACGCGCGCCCATCGTGCTCGCGGAAGCCTTGGAGTGCTTGGGTGGAAACGGGTACGTGGAGGAATCGGGAATGCCCCGGCTGTATCGCGAGGCGCCGTTGATGTCCATCTGGGAAGGCTCGGGCAATGTCACCGCGCTCGATGTGCTGCGCGCACTCGCGAAGGAACCCGCGATAGCGGACGCTCTACTGTCCGAATTGGACGCTAGCGTGGGGTTGGACGCGCGGTTCGACGCGGCGGTTGCCGAACTGCGCACCGAGCTCGCGGGTGCCGAGCAGGCACGGGCGCGCAAACTTGCCGAGCAGATTGCCCTGTGCTTGCAGGCGGCGCTGCTGCTCCGGCAGGGCCCGACCGAGCTCGCGGACGCCTTCCTGGCCACGCGGTTCGGTACGGCGCGCAATACGCTTGGCATCCTCCCGCGTGGGCTCGCTGTGACCGAGCTGGTTGATCGGGTAACACCCCAGGTCACCGTGGGTGAGCGCGTTCTTTGAGGTTAGCGGGGTTGGGGCGCGCAGGAGCCGGTCGGCCAGTGCTCCTGGATCCGGCGGAGGGTTTCGTCGCCGACCGGGTTGATCCCGGTGCCGCTTGCCAAGCTGTGCGCCAGGTGCACGTGTAGGCATTTGACCCTGGTGGGCATCCCGCCCGCGGTCACCGTGGTACCCAGCGATTCGATCGCATCGCGTTCGGCAAGGTAGGCATCGTGCGCCGTCTGATAGGCGGCGGCCAGCTCCGCGTCGGTGTCCAGCCGTTCGGTCATCTCGCGCATCAGCCCGGCCGCCTCCAGCGTGCTGGTCAGCGAGCACAACCGGGGACAGGTCAGGTAGTAGAGCGTCGGAAAGGGAGTTCCGTCAGCCAACCGGGGGCTGGTCTGCACGACGGCGGGATGTCCGCTCGGGCAGCGTGCCGCGATCGCACGCAGCGCACGCGGCGGCCTACCCAGTTGTTCGGCGACCACCGCGCGATCGGCTTCGTGTACTGCTTGGAGTGCCACCTAGTTACCCGTCATATCGGACCAGAGTTCTTCGTACCACGCCTTGCTCGGCGCGGGCCGCGGCTTCTCGTCGTTACCGCCGCCCGCGCCCTCATCGCCAGGCAACTGCACGATATACGGCGTTTCTCCGGGCATTACGTACCGGAGTCGTTCCCGTGCCTCGGCCTCGATCTGCGTCGGGTCCTCTAGCTGTGCCTTTCGATTCTCCAGGCGTTCCACCTGCTCCCGCAGGTTCGCCGAACGCTGCTCCTGAACGGAGACTTCCGCCCGCTGGGTGAGATAGGTGCGCAGCGGCACCGCCAAACTGAAGGCCAGTGCCGCCACCACGAGCACCAATACCGCGGCCCGTCGCGTGTTGAAGAAGCCGGACGAGGCCAGCCGTTGCCACAGCCGGTTCCGCCCGACCCATCTGGCCACGGCGTTCTTGCCCCCGGCCCGCTGCTTCACCCGCGACGACACGGCTCAGGATTCCGGGCTGAACCGAGGGAAGGCCAGGTCACCCGCGTAGCGGGCGGCATCACCGAGGGTTTCCTCGATTCGCAGTAGCTGGTTGTACTTGGCTACTCGCTCGCTGCGCGCTGGCGCGCCGGTCTTGATCTGGCCAGCTCCGGTCGCCACCGCGAGATCCGCGATCGTGGTGTCCTCGGTCTCCCCCGACCGGTGACTGATCATGCTCTTGTAGCCGAACGAGGTGGCAAGCGAAACGGCGTCCAGCGTCTCGGAAAGCGTGCCGATCTGGTTCACCTTGACCAGTAGCGCGTTGGCCACTCGGCGGGAGATCCCGTCCTCCAACCGCTCCGGGTTGGTCACGAACAGGTCATCACCGACCAGCTGCACCGAATCGCCAAGCGAGGCGGTCAACTGCTCCCAGCCAGACCAGTCGTCCTCGCCCAATGGGTCCTCAATGGACACCAGCGGGTAGGCCTTGACCAGTTCGGCGTAGTACTCGCTCAGCTGCTCGGCGCTACGCTTGCTGCCTTCGAAGGTGTACACCGAATCGGCGTAGAACTCGGTTGCCGCCACGTCGAGCGCGAGCGCGATATCCCTGCCGGGCACATAGCCGGCCTTCTCGATCGCCGACATGATCATGTCGAGCGCTTCGCGGTTGTTACCGAGCGAGGGCGCGAACCCGCCCTCATCGCCGAGCCCGGTCGCCAGCCCACGGTCACGGAGCACCGACTTGAGCGCGTGATAGGTCTCGGTGCCCCAGCGCAGTGCCTCGCGGAAGGACTCGGCGCCGATCGGCGCGATCATGAATTCCTGGATGTCCACGTCGGTGTCGGCATGCGCACCGCCGTTCAGGATGTTCATCATCGGCACCGGCAGCACATGGCCGTTCGGGCCGCCGAGGTAGCGGAAGAGTTCCAGCCCGCTGGTCTCCGCGGCCGCCTTGGCCACGGCAAGGGACACGCCGAGGATGGCGTTCGCGCCGAGCCGGGACTTGTCCGGCGTACCGTCCAGGTCGACCAGCTTCTGGTCAACGATGCGCTGGTCAACCGCGTCGATGCCAGCCAGTTCGGGGCCGATCTCGTCGAGCACCCCAGCGACGGCGCGCTCCACCCCTTTGCCGAGGTATCGACGCTGTTCCCCGTCACGCAACTCAACCGCTTCGTGCTCCCCGGTCGAGGCACCAGATGGCACGGCCGCGCGCGCCAGTGTGCCGTCGTCGAGTGCCACCTCCACCTCAACGGTGGGATTGCCCCGCGAATCGAGAATCTCGCGTGCACCGACCTGCTCGATGACCGCCACGCCTACTCCTTCACCCCGTCTGGAAATCAGCAAGTGCTACCCGCCGAAAGGGTAGCGGGCCACCCGGTTCGCCCGGTGGAGGCACGCACAAATGATTCGGAAACGGACGGTCACGGATTGGCTGGTCGACGTCACCCCGCCGCGTCAGCTTGGCCACCGTCGGCAAGCGTGCGCCCACTACCTGCTACGGCGCTCCCGGAGGGGCAGGGCGAGCAATCCGATAGATCAACACCGACTCGATCACCACACAGAAGGAGGTCGAGAAACGCGCACGGCCCGGGTACCGTCACTACGATTATGGCGGACGATTCAGCAGCGTCGGGCCCATCCCCGGCGGATCAGGAGAACCCGCTCGCCGCGTACCGCAAGGCGGAGTCCTTGGTACGACGCAGGCCACTGGCCGCACTCAAGGCGCTCGAACCCGTACTCCGCGTCGATCCAGACAAGCCAAGCGTCCAGCTACTGGCCGCGCGGGCGTACTTCCACTCCGCTCAGCTGAATCGCGCCGAGCGGGCGTTCAACCGGGTGCTTGAACTCGACCCAGCGGATCACTACGCGCGGTTCGCCCTCGGCCGGACACTGCAACGCCTCGGCCGGCTGGTCGAGGCGCTTGGCCAGCTGCGCATGGCCTCGGCGATGAACCCGGTACCCGAGTACCAGGAAGCGCTCGGCGAGGTCAGCGCCCGCATCGCGGTGCAGCGCGGCTGATATCGCCACGCTCAGTAACCGCGTTCTTTAAGGTTAGCGAGGATCAGCTGGCGCGGGCGTAGGCATCCGCGCCGCTGAACACGTCTTTCCCGTAGGACACCGATTCGTTGTAGGTGAGTACGGCCTGCCACCAGCCACGCCCGGTGCCCAGGTCGGTCCCCGAAGCGCACAGGTAGCGCGCGGCGGACAACGCCGCGTCGTCCACGTTCTGCGGATCGGCCGCCGCCCCGTCCCCACTGGCCCGTTCGCCCCAGCGGGCCCACGTAGTCGGCAGGAACTGCATCGGCCCGACCGCCCGGTCATAAGTGGTATCGCCGTCCAGCTCGCCGCCGTCGGTGTCCCTGATCTCCTTGACTCCTTCGGAACCATCCAGTGGTGGCCCGATGATCGGCGGCGAAACCGTACCGTCCGCGGCGAGCGTGGCACCACCGAACTGGCCATGGTGCGACTCCTCCCTGCCGATCCCGGCAAGGGTCGCCCAGGACAGCCGGCAGCTTGGCTGCTCAGCACGCAGGGTCGCCTCGGCCCGTACGTAGGCGTAGACGGCCCGCTCCGGAATATCCGTGTTCTCCGTGACACTCCGTGCCCATTCGGCGAGTTGATCCCGCTCGTCCCGCTGGGCGCCGCCCAACTCCGGTGGCCGCGACGCGTTCGGCGGGGCTGACTCCCAGGGCGCGACATCCAAGGGCTCGACAAAGAAGCCGGTTTCGGCCACCGCTGACTCATCCGGATCATCGCGACCGGAAATCAGCACGACTCCGCCCACGATGACCGCGCCGAAAGCGGCTAGCAGCAACACGCCAAGGATTGCGCGAGCCGCTAGCCGCGGCGGTCTCGGAGGCTCTTGAACAGGATCGGTCACGCCAACCAGGCTACGTGGTGGCGCGGAACACCCCGCTTACAACGGCGGCGGCTCCGGCATACTCGCCGCCGGCGTACGCTCCAGCTCCGCCAGCGCCAGCTCGACGGCGGTGTTCAGCTGCGGGTCCCGTCCGGCCGCGTAGTCCTGTGGGGTCTGCACAACCTCGACGTCCGGCTCCACCCCGTGGTTCTCCACTCCCCAGCCGGGGCCAGCCAACCAGGTGGCGTACCTGGGTTGGGTCACCAGCGTGCCGTCCACCAGGTGGTAGCGCATATCGATGCCGATCGTGCCGCCCCAGGTCCGCGTGCCGACGACCGGCCCAATGCCCATCGCCTTGATCGCCGCGTTCACGATATCGCCGTCCGAACCGGAGAACTCGTCCGCGACCGCCACCACGGGCCCACGCGGCGCATCACTCGGATAGCTCGTCGCGTGGTAGCCGTCCCGCCCGGTCTGCCAGCCGATCACCTTCCGGGCGAGTTTTTCCACCACCAGCTGGGAAAGATGCCCGCCTCGGTTCTCCCGGACGTCCACCACCAGCGCTTCGTTGCGCACCTCTACCCGTAGATCGCGGTGCAGCTGCGCCCAACCTGGCGCCAGCATGTCCGGCACATGCAGGTAGCCGACCCGGCCACCACTCATCGCGTGCACGTGCGCCCTGCGGTCCACCACCCATGCCTGGTAGCGCAGCGGCATCTCGTCCAGCAGTGGAACGATCACGACCCTGCGCGGCTCACCCCCGCCGGCCGGCCGCACGGTCAGCTCGACCGGCTTGTCCGCGGTACCAGCCAGCAACGGCGCGGGCCCAGTCACCGGGTCAACCGGTCGGCCGTCCACGGCCAACACCGCATCGCCCTGCCGGATCCCCACACCCGGCGCGGACAGCGGCGAACGCGCCTGCGGATCGGAGGTATCCCCTGGCAGGATCCGCGCGATCACCCAGCTGCCGCCGGCCTCCCGCCGCAGATCGGCACCGAGCAGTCCCTGCCGGCGTTTCGGATCGCCGCCGCTGCCGGGAGGCACCACATAGGCGTGCGAGGTCGCCAGTTCGCCCTGCACCTCCCAGAGCAGGTCAACGAACTCGCTCCCCGAGCCGACCCGGTCGACCAGCGGGCGGTACCGGTCTAGTACGGCCGACCAGTCCACCCCGCCCATGTCCGCGCGCCAGAAGTGATCCCGCATCAGCCGGCCGGCCTCGTCAAAGGCTTGCGGCCATTCCGCCGCCGGATCCACGGTGACCCGCACCCTGGACAGGTCCACGTCCACCCGGTCGTCCGAGTCATCCGAGTCGACCTTCTTGTCCGCAGGCTGCACCCGCAGCTTTCCGTGCTCGCGCAACACGATCCGGGCACCGTCGCCGCTGACCCAGTACTCCTCCACGTCGTCCACAAGGGACTCGGCCTTGCGCTTGTCCAAGGCGAACCGCTCGAGCGCGCACGGTTGACCGTCCTCGGTCGAACCAGCCAGGTCATCCCCGAGCACACCGCTGACCTGCTCACGCAGCCACAGCAAGCCGCCCTTTGCCGCCCGCAAACCCACGTAGCGAGCCGCGGGCACCGGGAAGGCGACCGCGCGCTCGGTCAGCCCGTCGATGTCCAGCCTGGTCCGCGGCGAGCCCGAGTCCCCGTCGCTTTCCCCTTCACTCTCGCTCTCGTCCCCGACCGGCCGGCCATCCAGCTGCGGGGCGAACGGCGAAGGCGTGTCCGCGGCCAGCGGCACCAGATACGGTCGAACCCCGTTCGGGAACGCGAGGTCGAAGACGTGCGCGTCGTAGATCGGGTCGAAGTTCCGCGCGGAGAGGAACGCCAAGTACTTACCGTCCACGGTGAACACCGGGTCGTAGTCCACGAAGCGCATCGTCGTGACGTCTACAACGGACAGGTCAGTAGTGTTCGCCAGCTTGATGTGCCGCAACGGATCCGGGCCCGGATGCGACCAGGCGAGGTAACCGGAATCCGGGGAAAAGGTAAGTCCCGCGGGATCCTGCTCGGTTCCTCGGTCTACTTCGGATAGTTCACCGGAGTCGACGTCAATCAACAGTACCCGGCCGTCGTGACTGATCACGCCCAGACGCTTACCGTCCGGCGAGGCAATCAACTCGAGCACCCTGCCCAGCTTGCCGGCGGCGAGCCGCCGGGTGCTGCCACCCGGTTCCAGACCGGTGGTCGGCACCACTTCCAGTGCGTCATCGCCGTCCACATCACTGACCCAGGCAACCAACCCGCGTTCGCCGAGTACCTGTGGCAGCCGGGCGCGTACCCCCGGCCGCACGGACAGCGCGCGGACCGGACCATCCCGATGGCTGAGCCAATGCACCGTGCCGCGCACCTCGACCGCGCTTGCCCTACCCGTGTGATCCGAGCACAGTTCGTTCAGCTCGTCGGTTGCCGCCACGGGGAAGGGCTGCCGAGCAACCTGTGGCCCGCCCAGCTGGATATCCACCTTGCGCGGCTGCGCATCCAGCCCGTCAAGCAGCCAGACATCGCCCGCGCAGTGGTAGACCACCCGCTCGCCGTCGGTGCTCGCGTTCCTCGCGTAGAACTCGTGTTCGGTATGGCGACGCAACTCGCTGCCGTCCAGCGCGCAGGAGTACACATTGGCGACGCCGTCATGGTCGGAGAGGAACACCACCCGCTCGCCAAGCAACATCGGCGCGCTGAGGTTGCCATCCAGATCGGCGGCCAGCCTAGTGAACTCCCCGGTATTACCCTGATCCACCCACAGCTTTCCGGCCGTACCACCGCGGTATCGCTTGCGCCAGGCGGCATCCTGCGAAATACCCGCGGACACCAGCACGGTCGCGCTCGCGCCGACCGCGATCCCGCCAACCGGCCCGTAGGGCAACCGTCGAGCGGGGCCGCCGTCCAGTGGCACGGCATACGCCCAACTATGCCGACTTGACGTCTCGCCAACACAGCTCAGCGCGAGCACTTCGGTGTCGGAAAGCCAGCCGTGCACCGAGGTCCGCACATCGCCCCAGTACGTCAACCGCCGGCTCCCGCCGCCGTCCGTATTGGCCACCTGAACTTCCGGCTCGACATCCCGAGCACTGGTCCAGGCAATGCGGGTCCCGTCCGGGGAGAGGCGAGGATAGCTCGCGGTTACCCGGTCCGCGGACAGCCGCCAGGCACGTCCGCCGGTAATCGGTGCCAGCCACACATCGTCTTCGGCCACGAAGGTCAACAGGTCGCCGGCAAGATGGGGAAATCGGAGATACGCGTCGGTCACTCGCGCCACGCTATCCCTTCACCCGATCATGGCGCAGCGAACCCGCCGAATTCATCCGGCGCACACAGGCACGCACCGGATACGAGCGGCTACGCTCACGGTGGAGGTGCCATGAAGTACAACATCAACAGCATTCGCGGAGACTTTCCCGCACTGGACGAGGGGGCCGCACACTTCGATGGCCCTGGCGGCGTGCAGGTGCCGCGCCAGGTCGCCGATGCGGTAGCCCAGGCCCTCTGCTCGGCGATCGCGAACCGGGGCACCGTCACCGCGGCCGAACACCGCGCGGAGGGTGTGGTGCATGCCGCGCGTGCGGCGATGGCCGATCTGCTCGGCGTAACCGCCTCGGGAATCGTGTTCGGTCGCAGTATGACCCAGCTGACCTATGACTTCGCCCGAACGCTCAGCAAAGACTGGCTACCTGGCGACGAGATCGTGGTGACCCGGCTCGACCACGACGCGAACATCCGCCCGTGGGTGCACGCCGCCGAGCCTGCCGGAGTGGCCGTGCGCTGGGCCGATTTCGATGCGGCTAGCGGGGTGCTCGCGCCGGAGGCCATCGCGGAGCTGCTCACGGACCGAACCAGGCTGGTCGCGGTAACCGGGGCGAGCAATCTGCTTGGCAGCCGTCCCGACGTGGCGCGAATCGCGGAGCTGGCCAAGGCGCGTGGCGCGCTGGTGTATGTGGACGGAGTGCACCTGACCCCGCATCTGCCGGTAGACGTCACGGAGTTGGGCGCGGACTTCTTCGCCTGTTCGCCGTACAAGTTCCTCGGGCCGCACCACGGGGTGGTTGCCGCCGAGCCGGCACTACTCGACACGCTGCGGCCGGACAAACTGTTGCCGGCCACCGACGAGGTACCGGAACGCTTCGAGCTCGGCACCCTGCCGTACGAACTGCTCGCCGGTACGACGGCCGCGGTGGATTTCCTCGCCGGGGTTTGCGCACGGCCGAACATCCCTCGGCGGCACCAGATCACTGCCAGCATGCAGGCCCTCGCTGAGCACGAGGAAGCGATGCACGCGAAGCTGGAAGCTGGGTTGGCGAATATCTCCGGGATCCAGTGTTACGGCGCGCCGGATCGGGTCCGCACGCCGACCACACTGTTCTCGGTGGCCGGGGTGCCGAGTCCGCAGGTGCACAAACTGCTTGCCGAACGTCGCGTGAACGCCCCTGCCGGCTCGTTCTATGCGGTGGAGTGTTCCCGCTGGCTCGGGCTCGGCGATGGCGGCGCGGTGCGCGCAGGGATCGCCCCGTACACCAACGAATCCGATGTGGACCGGCTGCTGGAGGCGTTGACCGAGATCGCCGAAAACCCATCCAGGTAGCCGCGTTCTTTGAGGTCAGCGAGGCCAGTAGCGGCGCCAGCCGTCGGCTTCCAGGGTTTCCGGGTTCACACCAGCGGCACGTGCCGCGCGCTCGGCCGCGCGCACGTTCTCGGCGAACTGTTTGGCCACCGCGCGCGACTCACCCTCGGGCTCCACACCACCGCGTTTGGCCGTCGCGGCAAGCCGGAACAACCGGACCGCCGCGGTATCGCCATCCGGCAGCAGGTCGAGCGGAATACCCGCCCGCCCGGTTCGGCTGGCCAGTTTGGCCGCCAGCGCGAGCGCCGGCTGACCGAGCGCTACCCCGTCGACCACCGATTCCCTGCGCTTTTCCTGCTGCTTCAGCTCCTGCCAGCGCAGCTCCTGGGTGGCCGCGTCGCGGACGGCCGGATCACCGCCGGCGAACACATGCGGATGCCGACCGACCAGTTTGCGCACCAGCTCGGCCGCGACGTCGTCGATATCGAACGGATCGGTGGGGCGCTCGGCGGCCAGCCGCGCGTGGAAGATGATCTGCAGCAGCACATCGCCAAGCTCCTCGCGCAGTGCCTCGCGGTCCCGCCGTTCGATCGCGTCGAGCAGCTCGTAGGTTTCCTCGACCAGGTACTGGCACAGCGAATCGTGAGTCTGCTCGGCATCCCACGGGCACCCGCCAGGATCCCGCAGCCGGTCGAATACGGCGACCGCGGAGGCTACCGAAGCGCCGGACACCCGGGGCGGCTCGATCAACCGCGCGCCCTCGGCGCACAGCGCGACCGCGGCCGGATCGTCGGCGCCGATCGCGAGCACCGCGATCGGGCCCCGTGCCGCGCGCCGCAGTAGCACCGGATGCTCCGGCTCGCGAAGCGCGCCGAACCGTTTCGCCAGCTGCTCGGGAACCGCGGCGCTGGCATACAGCTCGGCGGCGGCGCGCAGCGCCGGTACCGCTTCGGGCGCCATGCCGTGCGGCTCGTCGAGGCACACCACGACGGTGCCCTCGACGACACCCGACATGGTCACTGGTTGCTGTTGGCGGTCTTGCGCGCCGGGAATTCCTCGCCGAGCAGTTCATCGTCGCTTGGCGCGATCGTCATCCCCACCTGGTCCCATACGCCGTAGCGCGGGCTTACCTGCACGCCAAGCTCCTCGGCGATCGGCGCGAGCATGCGCACCCCGACCTGGTACATCATCTCCGGGCTTGCCTGCTGCGCCGCATCCGCGCCGCCGCCCCTGGCGTTGGTGTTCCGCTCGTGAATGAACGCGACCATCCAGCCGGCCTGCTCCCTGCTCGGCTGGAACGCGACCGCGGTGTTCTCCGGCGTGCCGAACAGGGCACTCGCCGCGAGCTGACCGGCGCCATCGGCACCCATGCTCTCCGCGAGGGTGAGTTTCTGCCTGGTCTGCGCCGGCGGCATGGAACTCGCGTCGGTAATCAGCTCACTCGCCCGCTCCGGTTCGGCCGCCAGGTTCCTGGCCAACTCCTTGGCCTGCTGCTCGGCGGTGTTACCCGGCTGCTCCTCGGTGATCACCGCGGCCGAGAAGTCCACCTCGAGCTTGCTCAGGTAGCTACGTCCCAGTTCCTCGATGAGCAGCTGATCCCGCGCCACCTCACGCAGCCGCTCTGGCGGCACGCCAACTGCCTTCGCGGCCTCTTCTTCGCCACCAGCGGATTCCACCAGCTGCTGGATCTGCCCGGAGTCCACCCGCAGGTTCTCTCGCTGCTGCGCGACCGCGAGCAGCTCATGCAGCACCCGCGCGGCCACCGCGTTCCGGGAGAACTGGTCCAGGTTGCCCTGGTCCTTCGCCTGCTGCGCCTGCGGCACGTTGTCGATCATCCACTGGATCTCGTACTGCACGTCGCCGAGCGGTATCGACTTGTCCCCGATGATCGCCGCGGAGTTCACCTGGCTGGGGCCGGACCCACATGCGGTGAGCAGGAAACCAAGCGCGGTCACCAGGACGAGCAGTGCCCGCGTACGCGCGGGGCGGCGAATGACTGTCCTCACACCGGACACCTTCTCATATTGCCGGCCTCGCATCTGGGCGCCCTCTCATGGTCAGGCCGCCGGAACCGGCGCCGGCCGCATCGCCTGCAACAGCCCGGTACACCAGTCGAGCAGGTCGGTGTCCCGCAGTGGTGGCGCGCCGATCCGCCCACCCGCCGGCCCTTCGGTGGGATGGGGCGCCGCCACGGTGTGCGTGACCGCCTTGTAGGTCGCCTTCGGGTACAGCCGTTTGAGCCGGACCAGCTGCGAATCGGCCAGTTCCAGCGGGGTGAACCGGATCAGATTTCCCTGCTTGGACACCTCGGTGACCCCGTTTGCCCGGCAGATCTGGCGGAACGCGGCCACCGCGAGCAGCCGCTCGACCGGCGCTGGCAGCGCGCCGTACCGGTCGGTGAGCTCGGCACGCACCGCGTCCAGTGCCGCACTGTCCGGGGCGGCGGCGAGCTTGCGGTACGCCTCGAGACGCAACCGCTCACCCGGTACGTAGTCGTGCGGGATATGCGCGTCCACCGGCAGATCCACCCGAACCTCGGTCGGCGTGTCATCGACGGCGCCGCCCGCGCCGGTCAGCTCGGCGCGATAGGACTCCACCGCCTCGCCAACCAACCGTACGTAGAGGTCGAACCCGACACCGGCGATATGCCCGGACTGTTCCGCGCCGAGAATATTGCCGGCACCCCGGATCTCCAGGTCCTTCATCGCCACGGCCATTCCCGCGCCAAGCTCGGTGTTCTGCGCGATGGTCGCCAGCCGGTCGTGCGCCGTCTCGGTGAGCGGCTGCTCGCCGGGGTAGAGGAAGTAGGCATAGCCACGTTCCCTGCCGCGCCCCACCCTGCCGCGCAGCTGGTGCAGCTGGGCGAGTCCGAGCATGTCGCCGCGTTCCACGATCAACGTGTTCGCGTTCGAGATGTCCAGTCCGGTTTCGACGATCGTGGTACAGACCAGCACGTCGTACTCGCGTTCCCAGAATCCCTGGATGATCTTCTCAAGGCGTTCTTCGGGCAGCTGCCCGTGCGCGGTTACGATCCGCGCCTCAGGGACGAGTTCACGCAGTTCCCGCGCGGCTTTCTCGATGCTCTTGACCCTGTTGTGCACGTAGAACACCTGGCCGTCGCGCAGCAACTCCCTGCGGATCGCGGCGCCAACCTGTTTGTGGTCGTTCGCGCCGACGTAGGTCAGGATCGGATGCCGGTCTTCCGGTGGGGTGAGGATCGTGGACATTTCCCTGATCCCGGCCATGGACATCTCCAGCGTCCGCGGGATCGGCGTCGCGGACATGGTGAGCACGTCCACGTGGGTACGCAGCGCCTTGATGTGTTCCTTGTGCTCCACCCCGAAGCGCTGCTCCTCGTCCACGATGACCAGGCCGAGGTCCTTGTACCGGATACCGGTTTGCAGCAGCCGGTGCGTGCCGATGACGATGTCCACTTCGCCGTCGGCGAGCCCGGCGACGGTTTGCTCCGCCTCGTGCGGATCGGTGAACCGGGAAAGCCCCTTGACGGTGACCGGGAAGGAGTGCATCCGATCGGTAAAGGTGTTCAGGTGCTGCTGCGCGAGCAGGGTCGTCGGCACCAGCAGCACGACCTGCTTGCCGTCCTGTACCGCCTTGAACGCCGCACGCACCGCGATCTCGGTTTTGCCGTAGCCGACGTCGCCGCAGATCACCCTGTCCATCGGCACCCCGCGCCGCATATCGGCCTTGACCTCCTCGATCGCGGCCAACTGGTCGGCGGTTTCGGTGAACGGGAAAGCGTCTTCCAGTTCCCGCTGCCATGGAGTGTCCGGTCCGAAGGCGTGCCCTGGCGAGGCTTGCCGAGCGGCGTAGAGCTGCACCAGCTCGGCCGCGATCTCCTTGACCGCCTTGCGTGCCTTGGCTTTGGTGTTCTTCCAGTCGGCCCCGCCGAGCTTGTTCAGTGCCGGTGTTTCGCCGCCGACATAGCGGGAGACCTCGTCCAGCTGGTCGGTCGGCACGAACAGCCGGTCGCCGGGCTGACCCCGCTTGGTGGAGGCGTATTCGAGTACCAGGTATTCCCTGGTCGCCCCGGATACGGTGCGCTGCACCATTTCCACGTAGCGACCAATGCCATGCTGATCGTGTACCACGAAATCGCCTGGCCGCAACGCGATCGGGTCCACCGCGTTGCGCCGCCGGGACGGCATCTTCGTGGTCATGTCCCGTGTGGACGTTCCGTGCCTGCCGCCGGTGAGGTCGGTTTCGGTGAGCACGACCAGGCCGGCTTCGGGGAACAGGAAGCCGTCCTCGAGCAAGCCGCGAACCACGGTGACCACTCCGGTCTCCGGTACCGCCGCAAGCGATTCGACGAGTTTCGCCGGCACCTCGGCCTCGCCAAGCTGCTCTACCGCGCGCTGCGCGGTGCCTGAGCCAGGCACGACGAGCACCGCCGCGCCACCGGCCGCGGTATGCGCCCGCAGGTCAGCGAACGCTCGCTCGATCTCGCCGCGATAGCCGGCAACCTGCTGCGCGCCAAGCTGAACCGCCTGCTCAGTGTCCGAAGTGAACTGACTGATCGTCCACCATGGACATCCATGCGCGACGGCGTGCTCGGCGACGAAGGAGAGATCACGGTAGGCGGAGGCACCGAGGTCGATCGGCGCCTGGCCACCATCACCGGCGACCAACCAGGAAGCCTCGAGGAACTCCTGCCCGGTACGGACCAGATCGGCGGCCCGCGCGCGGACCTTCTCCGGATCGGCCACCAGCACCTGGCCACCCTCCGGCAGCACGTCGGTGAGCAGCTCCATCTCGCCAGCGCAGAGCGCGGGGATGAGCGCTTCCATCCCTTCGCAGGGAACCCCACCGGAGAGTTTGGTCAGCATCTCGGCCAGCTGAGTGTCCGCGGCATGTTCGGTGGCCAGCTCCGCGGCCCTGCGCCGCACGTCGTCGGTGAGCAGCAACTCCCGGCAGGCCGGTGCGCCCACCCTGTCCAGCTCGCCGGGCAGGGACCGCTGGTCGGCGACCGCGAACGCGCGGATCTCGCTGACCTCATCGCCCCAGAACTCCACCCGGACCGGATGCTCGTAGGTGGGCGGGAAGAGGTCGATGATGCCGCCCCGGACGGCGAACTCACCGCGCTTTTCCACCATGTCCACCCGCGCGTAGGCGAGGTCGGCCAGCCGGGTCAGTGCCTCGCTGAAATCCTGCTCCTCGCCGGTGACCAGCTCGAGCGGGGCCAGCCGGCCGAGGCCGGGCGCCATGGGCTGGATCAGGCTGCGCACCGTGGTGACGACGACGCGCAGGCCATCCTGGTTCGGCAGATTCAACCGGTGCAGCACGTCCAGCCGCCGGCCAACGGTGTCCGCGCGCGGGGACAGCCGTTCGTGCGGCAGCGTCTCCCATGATGGGAAAACGGCCGTGCTGCCTTGCCCGAGGAGTTCACCGAGCGAGCTGCCCAGTTCTTCGGCTTCCCTGCCGGTGGCGGTGACCGCGAGCACCAGTCGATCGGCGCCCTCGCTCGCCGCCAACGCGCCCGCGACCAGTGCGCGAGCGGCTGGCGGACCCTCGATGTCGATGGACTCGGAGCCGGCCGCGGACAGCACGGATCGCCCACCAATGGTGGCGAGTACAGCGGAAAGCAGACCGGAGAGTGCGGCTGAAGCCACGAACGATCCCCTCGGTGAATCGGACGAATGCGGGCACACCCCTGCCCGGGACGAGACCGGCAGGGGTTCTCGCTACCTAGCTTACGGAAAGCTCTGAACCCACCGAAGTCGCGGGCGGGCCGGCGCCCGCCCCGCGTATCGCCCGCTCAGGCGTGGCCAGCCGACCGGCCAACTGGCACGGTGAACGAATGAGGCTCCATAGCCCGTTTCTGGCCCGCCCCGTCCTTGCCCTGGCGCTGTTGCTGTTCGTGAGCTCCTGTACCGCCGAGCCCGCGACCGAGACCGAGACCGGTGGTGCGACCGCCCGCACCACCGACGCGCCCGAGCTGACGGTGACCGAGGTGGCCGGCGGCCTCGAGGACGGCTGGGATATCGGCTTCCTGCCGGACGGGCGGCAACTCGTCCCGCAGCGCTCGGGCTCGCTGGCGCTGATCACGAACGGCAGGGTCCGCGAGGTGCAAGCGGATTTCTCGGACGTACTCGCGGTCGGCGAGGGCGGCCTGCTCGGCATGGTGCTTCATCCGGATTTCGCCGAATCCCGCCAGTTCACCACCTGCCAGACCTATCAGCGGGACGGCGATGCGGTGGACGTACGGCTGGTGAACTGGGAACTGTCCGGAGACGGAACACGCGCAAACCGGGTGGCCGATCCGCTACTCGGCGGCTTGCCGGTGAACCCGAGCGGGCGACACTCCGGTTGCCGGCCGACGATCGCCCAGGACGGCGCGCTACTGGTCGGCACCGGCGACTCGGCCGACCCGAACACCTCGCAGGACCGTAGGTCACTCGGCGGCAAGGTGCTGCGGCTGGACCTGAAAACCGGCGAACCGCTGCCGGACAACCCCTTCGCCGACTCAAGCAACCGCGACGAGCGGTTCGTCTACAGCTATGGACACCGCAACGTGCAGGGCGTGGCGGTACGCCCGGACAGCGATCAGGTGCTGCTCACCGAGCACGGGCCGGACGTGGACGACGAGGTGAACCTGTTGCGCGCGGGCGGCAACTACGGCTGGGACCCGAGTCAGGGCGGCACCGAGGACAGCTACGACGAGAGCGTGCCGATGACCGACCTTGAGCGCTTCCCCGACGCCGTCCGGGCGCAGTGGTCATCCGGTTCGGAAACCCAGGCGATCGCCGGCGCGGCCTTCGTTGCCGGCCAGCGCTGGGGCAGGTTGGATGGGGCACTCGCGGTGGCCGCGTTGAAGGGCTCGAAGCTGTACTTCTTCGACCTGGACAAGGCCGGCGCGGTCCGCGAGCTGTCGATACCCGAGGAACTGGACGACAGCTACGGCCGGCTGCGCGCGGTCCGACTCGGGCCGGATGGCGACCTTTACGTGACGACCAGTAACGGATCGGACGACACGTTGCTACGGATCAGCCCGGCAGCGTGAGCTTCGGCTTGTGCTCCAGATGGGACAGCCCGTTCCAGGCCAGGTTCACCAGGTGCGCGGCCACTTCGTCGCGCTTCGGCTTGCGCGCGTCCAGCCACCACTGGCCGGTCAGCGCCACCATGCCGACCAGTGCCTGGGCATAAAGGGGCGCCAGTTTCGCATCGTAGCCGCGGGCACTGAACTGGGTCGCGAGGATGTGTTCCACCTGGCTGGCGATGTCGTTGAGCAGGTTGGAGAAAGTGCCCTGAGCGGAGAGCACCGAGGAGTCCCGCACCAGGATGTGAAACCCGTCCGCGGATTCCTCCACATAGGTCAGCAGTGCCCTGGCGGCCTGTTCCAGCATCGCCCTCGGATGCCCACCGGAGAGCGCGGAAACCACCTGGTCGAGCATGATCTGCATCTCCCGGTCCACGACGACCGCGTAGATGCCTTCCTTACCACCGAAATGCTCGTAGACCACCGGCTTACTGACATCGGCCCGATGTGCGATCTCTTCGACCGATGTGCCGTCGTAGCCCTTGTCCGCGAACAGCTTGCGGGCCACGTCCAACAGTTGCTGTCTGCGTTCCTTGCCGGTCATCCGAACCCGGCCGGCTCGACTACTCGTCGAATCGGCCGGGCCAGACCTCGTTCCCCTCGCGCGCCGTCGTACCACCCCGTGACACTAGCGCGCGGTTACGACTTCTTTGCGGCGAGTCGTTCCAACCGCTGGGTCGTTGGCCACCGCACGTTCGACGCCCAGCCGAACTTCTCGAACAGCCAGATCAACCGTGCGGTGATATCGATCTGCCCGCGCTTGACACCGTGCCGCGCGCAGGTCGGGTCGGCGTGATGCAGGTTGTGCCAGGATTCACCAAAGGACACGATCGCCAGCGGCCAGAAGTTCGCCGCCTTGTCCCTGCTGGCAAACGGGCGCTCACCGATCATGTGGCAGATCGAGTTGACCGACCAGGTGGTGTGGTGCAGCAGCGCGACGCGGATCAGGCCGGCCCAGAAGAACGCGGTGAGCGCACCCCACCAGGACCAGGTGGCCAGGCCACCGATCAGCGCGGGCAGGGCAAGCGAGACGAGAGTCCACAGGCCGAACTGGCGGTTCACCCGCATGATGTCCTTGTCCCGCAACAGATCGGGCGCGAAGCGGTCCTGGTTGGTCTGGTCCCGTTCGAACAGCCAACCCATATGCGCGTGCCAGAAACCCTTGGCAAGCGCGGGGAGGCTGGTGCCGTACAACCACGGCGAGTGCGGGTCGCCCTCCCGGTCGGAGTAGGCGTGGTGCCTGCGATGGTCGGCCACCCAGGTGATCACCGGCCCCTGCAGGGACATACTGCCCGCGATGGCCAGCGCGATCCGCAGCCCGCGCTTCGCCTTGAACGAGCCGTGCGTGAAGTACCGGTGGAAACCCGCCGTAACACCGATACCGGAGATGCAGAAGAACAGCGCCGCCAACCCGACGTCGAGCCAGCTAAGACCCCAACCCCAGGCGAAGGGCACCGCCGCGACAAGTGCCACGAGAGGCAACAGCACACCCGTGTAGACGGCGATCTGCACGCCGGGGCCACGCCGACCTTCGAGGATTGGCTTGGGGCCCGACTGCGGCTTACCTGATGGGTCTTCGGAGGTGGCCTGATCGAGGACACTCGTCATAGATTGGGTACCTAACGTCTCGGGTAAGGATGCCCTTACCTACGGCATCGTAAGTTACGATACAGCAGCCCAGCTACCGCCGGGACCCCCAAGCGTCGATTGCTTAGGCAATTCCAAGCTTTCGCCGGTGCGTTTCGCCAGCCGAAACAGGCTTATCCACCCTTGGTGAGCGACCGAAAGCCGGGCGTCGCCGAACGGCCTCGGCTTAATCGGGGCCTGCGTCCGACTCGGCGAGATCTGTCCAATATCCTCTTCAGCGAGCCCCACGCATGGCACGATGTCGGGGCACGATCCGCCGTGGTGTAAAGGCAGCACCTCAGATTTTGGTTCTGATGGTCCAGGTTCGAATCCTGGCGGCGGAGCGGGATCGTGCGACCAGGCGTGTTACCGGCAGCGCGAAACGATGGGGTGACCTAGCTGCGAGGCGTATCGGCCGAGGAACCCGAGACTCGCCAGCATTCGCTGAGCGAGATGTCCGACGCGTGGCTGATCGGCCGGGCACGGGAACTCATCGCCGTCGCGCAGTTCAGCAAGCCGGCCGAGCAGCTACGGACGGTTGCCGAAACGGACCAGCTGCTGACCGAGGCCCAGCATCGCGGCGAGCCGAATATGATCGCGCAGCTCCTGCGCTCTTCGGCGGTAACCAGGCTGGTCAGCAAGGGCATGGTCGAAGCGGCCGAACCGATGCTGGACGAGATGCTCGCGCACTGCCGGCGGCACGGGCTGGTCGTACTCCAGGCCAACGCGCATGCGCTGCGCGGCCGGCGGCTGTTGCTTGCCGGTTCGGATGACGCCGCACTGACCGAGGCGGCCCAGGCGCTTGCCATCCTGGACGAGGAGCTGGCCCCCGATCTGCATGTCGGCAAACGGTACTGGCAGCGCATGCTTGCCAACTCGCTCACCGATATCGCGCTGGTACTCACCCAGCTCGGCGTCTATGAAGTCGCCGACCAGGTCATGGCACGGGGGCACGAACATATCCGGGACGCCGGCGGCCCGCATGAGATCACCGTGCATCTGCTCAACCGCGCGCGGCTGCTGATCGGCTGGGGATGCCGGTTGGAACGGGTTGCCGATGAGCAGGGCGCACGGGAGAAGTTCGAGCTGGCCGCGTCCATCGCGGATGCGACCGAGGCGCCGTTTCGGCAATCGCTCGTCCCCCGTGACCCGGCACGTACCGCGATCGAGCAACTACCCATCCTGGCCGCCGCCGTGGCGTTGCACTCCCCTGGGCCGGAGCATCTTGCGCGGCTGCACCATGCGCGGGAGAACGCGAAGTACCCAAGGGAACAGATCATCGCCGCGCTCGCCTACAGCCGGTGTCTCGAGCGCGCGGATCGGCGCGAGGAAGCCGTCGCCGCGCTGGCCGAAACCAGGGATCGGCTGGGCGAGGCGCAGTCCGAACCCACCCTGTGGCTGGCGCTCGTCCGGGAGTACGCCAGGGTTTCTGGCCCGGACGGTGGGGAACGCACGATGAGCGCGCTGGAGGACTACGTCGCCGAACTGGAAAGCGAGCTGTCCGACCTGCGGGAGTCTCGGATCAACACACTGCATACCCGGCGCGAGCACGAGCGGTTGACCAGAGAACACGGCGCGATAGCCAAACAGGCGCTGCAGGATCCGCTCACCGGGTTGCCGAACCGCAGGGTGCTGGACGAACGGCTGCGCAAACTGGTCATGCGCGCGGATGCGCAACCGCTGACCATCGCGCTGATCGATCTGGATGGTTTCAAGGGCGTCAACGACCGCAACTCGCATGCGGAGGGCGACGACGTGCTACGCGTGGTGGCCAGCACGCTGCGGGACGCGTTGCGTGGGGACGATCTGGTCACCCGCTATGGCGGCGATGAGTTCGTGGTGTTGCTTCCCGGCGCTCCCCTTCAGGCCGCCAAGGCCGCACTGACCAGGGCGGTAAACGCGGTAGCCCAGCTACCCCGGCAGCTGTCTCGCGGGGTGACACTGTCCGTCGGTGCCGTTTCGGTGCGCACCGAGGAGCAACCTGACCAGGCGCTTGCCCGTGCGGATACCGCGATGTACGAGGCCAAACGTGCCGGCGGGAATCAGATTTGGGCCGCAGCCAGTGGATCATCGCCGGCGAGCACGGATGGTGACCCTGGCTGGCCGCGTTCGGAGGGGACGTAGGATCGTGCTGCTCGCCTGCCGTCGCCGCTGGTAGGCCAGAACAACGAGAACCGCTCACCAAGACAACCAGGGAGCGCACCAATGCCCGATGGTGGGCAACCGCCCGAACAGGGAAACAGCACGCCACCCGCGGATTCGCCGGCTCCGGACGCGCAGCCGCTGCGCACCATCGTCCTCGCCGCGGGGGAAGGCAAACGGATGCGCTCGGCCGTACCGAAGGTGCTGCATCCCCTCGCCGGCCGGCCGCTGCTGGAACACGCGGTCCGGGCCGCGGCCGGCCTAGATCCCGCTGATCTGGTGGTCGTGATCGGCCATGGCCGCGAGGCGGTCGGGGAGCACCTGGACGGGCTGGCCAAACGGCTCGGCCGGCCGCTGACCACCGCGGTGCAGACCGAGCAGCTGGGCACCGGGCACGCGGTTGGTTGCGCGCTGGCCGAACTTCCCTCGGACCTTTCCGGGACCGTCGTGGTCAGTTACGGCGATGTGCCGCTGCTGGATGCCGCGACGCTCACCGAGCTACGTGCCGCGCATGTCGCCGAGGGCAACGCGGTGACCGTGCTCACCGCCGAAGTCGCTGACCCCACCGGCTACGGCAGGGTGCTGCGGGACGCGGACGGCGCGGTGGCGGGAATCGTCGAGCACAAGGACGCGGACGAGCGGCAGCGGGCAATCACCGAGGTCAACTCCGGGGTGTACGCCTTTGACGCGCAGACGCTCAAGGCCGCGCTTTCCCGGGTGTCGACTGCCAACGCGCAGGGCGAGCAATATCTCACTGACGTGCTTGGCATCGCCCGCGCGGACGGTCAGCGGGTCGGCGCGCTGACCTGCACCGACCCCTGGCAGGTGGAGGGAGTGAACGACCGCGCACAGCTGGCCGCGCTTGGCGCCGAGCTGAATCGCCGGCTGGTGCGACACTGGATGTACGCGGGGGTGACCTTCGTCGATCCGGCGAGCACCTGGCTGGACGCCGACGTGGCGCTCGCCCCCGATGTGCTGATCGAGCCGGGGGTGCAGTTGCGTGGCGGTACGGCCGTGGCCGAGGGCGCGACGATCGGTCCGGATACGACACTGACCGATGTGCGGGTTGGCGCGGCGGCGACCGTGGTCCGCACGCACGGCAGCGCATCGGATATTGGCGCGCGGGCAAGCGTCGGCCCGTTCGCCTATCTGCGACCGGGCACCAAATTGGGCGAACGCGGCAAGATCGGAACTTTCGTCGAGGTCAAGAAATCGGACATCGGGGACGGCTCGAAGGTGCCGCATCTTTCCTACATCGGTGATGCGAGGATCGGCGAGCACAGCAATATCGGTGCGGGCAGCATCACGGCTAACCACGACGGTACGAACAAGAACCAGACGGTGATCGGTTCCTATGCGCGAACGAGTTGTGACAACACATTCGTCGCACCGGTGACCGTCCACGATGGTGCTTACACCGGCGCGGGAACCGTGGTACGCCGCGACGTGCCGCCGGGTGCTTTGGCGGTGTCCGGTGGTCCACAACGGAATATTGACGGCTGGGTGGTGCGGCGCAGGCCGGGCACCCCGGCCGCCGAGGCAGCGGAACGGGCAATTGCCGCCTCGGCTGGTGAATCCGAAACATCCGGCAGCCAGGACGACAGTGAGGGACGGGAGCAATGAGCCCGAAAGAGGGAACACCCAAGAAGAACCTGATGTTGTTCTCCGGGCGAGCGCACCCGGAGCTCGCCGAAGAGGTCGCCAAGCACCTGAACGTTAGCCTGACCTCGCAGGCTGCGTACGACTTCGCGAACGGCGAGATCTTCGTCCGGTTCAACGAGTCGGTGCGCGGTAATGACGCCTTCGTGATCCAGAGCCACACCGAACCGTTGAACAAGTGGGTGATGGAGCAGCTGATCATGGTGGACGCGCTCAAGCGCGGCTCCGCCAAGCGGATCACCGTGGTGATGCCGTTCTACCCGTACGCGCGGCAGGACAAGAAGCACAAGGGCCGCGAGCCGATCTCCGCGCGGCTGATGGCGGACCTGTTCAAGACGGCTGGCGCGGATCGGATCATGACGGTGGATATGCACACCGCGCAGATCTCCGGGTTCTTCGACGGCCCAGTGGACCACCTGTTCGCGCAGAACGTGCTCGCCGACTACATCAGGGAGAACTACCCCACGGACAACCTCACCGTGGTGTCCCCGGATTCGGGCCGGGTGCGGCTAGCGGAGAAGTGGGCGCAGGTACTCGGCGACCGGCCGATCGCCTTCATCCACAAGACCCGTGATCCGTCCAAACCGAACGAGGCGGTGGCCAACCGGGTGGTCGGGCACGTCGACGGCCAGGTGTGCGTGCTGCTCGACGATATGGTCGACACTGGCGGCACGATCGCCAAGGCCGCGCGGGCGCTGCAGGAGCAGGGCGCGAAGCAGGTGATCATCGCGGCCACGCACGGCGTGCTCTCCGGTCCGGCCGCGGAGCGGCTGGCCAACTGCGGTGCGGCTGAAGTGATCTTCACGAACACCCTGCCGATCTCGGACGAGAAGCGCTTCCCCGGGCTGACCGTGCTCTCCATCGCACCACTGCTCGCCAACGCTATCCAGCAGGTCTTCGAGGACGGCTCGGTGACGAGCCTGTTCGACGGCAACGCCTGAGTTCGCGACCCTCGCGCCCAGCCAGCCTGGTTCCGTGCCGGAACAGGTGGCTGGGCGCGGGTATGTGTGGAGCCGGCTAGTCGAACTGGCCGATGATCTCGTTCACCGCGAGCACGACGAACAGCACGAGGCAGAGCACCAGTATCCCGTTGGACAGCCAGCGGGACCGGTACTCCGCCGGCATCAGCTGTTTGGAGTTCAGCAGCATCAGCAGGGTGCCCGCGAGGAACGGCATGAACAGCGCGCCGAGCACGCCGTAGACCACGACCAGCTGGAACGGCCGGTCGAGGAAGAGCAACAGCATCGGTGGGAAGGTCAACCACAGCAGGTAGAGCCGGAACGCCAGGCTGGTCCGTCCCGCTTTGTCCTGATAGGACTCCACGGTCTCCGCGGGCGCTTCCTTGGGCATCCGCCAGGTTCGCCACCAGTCCGCGAACATCAGGCTGACCCCGTTCCACACGCCGAGCACCGAGGAGAAGGCCACGGCGAAGAAACCGATCAGGAACGGGATGCGGGCCCATTCGCCGTAGTCGTTGGCAAGGACGGTGCCAACGGTGAGCAGCCCCTCGTCGTCCTCGGTGATGTTGGTGCCGCCCAGGATTCCAGCGCCGACCACCAGCATGGCAAGCACGAAGATGCCGGTCATGGTGTAGCCGACCGCGTTGTCGAAGCGCATCATCGGCACCCAGCGTGGTCCGCTCCACCCCTTGGACAGCGTCCAGTAGCCGTAGGCGGCCATCGTGATGGTGCCGCCGACCCCGCCGATCAGCCCGAGTACGTACACCAGTGAGCCACTCGGCAGCCGGGGCACGAATCCCTCGAACAGGGCGGGCAGGTTCGGGCCGACCAGGATCGCGGTGCCGACCACGGTCACGAACATGACGCCGACCAGCACGGTGATGACCTTCTCGAAGATCGCGTACCTGCCGAACCAGACCAGTACTAGGCCGAGTACGCCGCAGATCATCGCCCAGTACCGCACCGAGATATCCGGGAACAGCGCGTTCAGCGGCAGTGCCGAGGCGGACATCGCGGTGGCCCCGTAGACGAAGCCCCAGACGACGACATAGGCGCCGAAGTAGGTAACCGCCCAGCGCCCGAGGGTGCGCCAGCCGGACATCATCGTCCGGCCGGAGGCCAACGACCAACGGCCGACCGCCTCACCGAGCGCGAGTTTGAGGATCGTGCCGACGATGACCGCCCAGAACAGCACATAGCCGAACCGCGCGCCGGCCACCAGGGTGGCCACCAGGTCGCCGGCACCAACACCGGTGGCCGCGGCGATGATGCCGGGGCCGAGTTGCTTGGCGCGGGCACGGAAGCCGGTGGGTGGCTGGGTGGGGTTATCCGAGGTGGCTTGTGTCACGCGGTCAAGCTACGTCGCGCCCCGACCTGTGTCTATCGGTGCACGCTGGGTAGATATCGAGTCGTTGGATTTCGCCACCGCGTACCCCGGGGCTCGCGCGGATAACCGGCGGCCTAGAATGGGTGGGTTGCCTCGGCGAGGCTGGCTCGGGTTTGTTCGGCCGGCGTGATCGACGCGGCAGTGCGCCATTCGATGCGTGCTGCGTGCCGCGTTCATGTCTCCGCGCCCAGCCGCCTGGCCGCCGGCCACTGCCCCGACTCATGATGCGCGGTGATGTCCGCCGTGCACCGTATCGTTCGCAAGGAGAGCATTACCGTGTCCGAGGTCCGTTTGAACGTCGAAGCGCGTACCGAGTTCGGTAAGGGCGCGGCCCGTCGAACCCGCCGCGCGGGCAAGATCCCCGCGGTGCTCTACGGCCACGGCTCCGACCCGAAGCATGTCTCACTGCCGGCCGTCGAGTTCGCCAGGGTGATCCGGGAGAACGGCCACAACGCCGTTCTCGAGCTGCGTATTGGCAGCACCGACCGCGAGCTGGTGCTGACCAAGACGATCACCACGCACCCGCTGAAGAACTACATCGAGCACGTCGACCTGCTTTCCATCAAGCGCGGCGAGAAGGTCAACGTGGATGTGCCGATCGTGGTTTCCGGTGACCCGGAGCCGGGCACCCTGCTCACCCAGGACCTGAACGAGCTGTCCGTCGAGGCGGACGCGCTGAAGATCCCTGAGCAGATCGAGCTGTCCGTGGATGGCGCCGAGGCCGGCACCCAGTACCACGCTTCCGACCTTTCGCTGCCGGATGGCGTCGAGCTGGTCAGCGACCCCGAGCTGCTGGTGGTCAACATCGTGGTCGCGCCGACCGCGGAGGACATGGAGAGCGAGGGCGACACCGACGGTGCCGTCGCCGAGGAGGAGCCCGCGGCGGAGTCCAGCGAGGAGAGCTGAGGCTACTAGCCCGATTGCCTGGAGAACAGGTGACAACGGCGAACGATATTCCCGGGGCCGGCGAGCGGATTCTGCTCGCCGGCCTTGGCAATCCAGGGCCACGCTATGCGGGTAACCGGCACAACGTGGGCTTTCTGGTGGTCGATGAGCTTGCCGCGCGGCTCGGCGGCAAGTTCAAGGCGCATAAGTGCGGCGCCGACATCCTGGAGGGGCGGCTCGGCGGGGCGCAGGTCGCGCTGGTCAGACCGCGTTCCTTCATGAACCTTTCGGGTAGCGCGGTGGCTGGCGCGGCGCGGTTCTTCAAGGTGTCCCCTGCCGGAATCGTGGTCGTACACGATGAGCTCGATCTGCCGTTCGAGGCGGTACGGCTGAAGCTCGGCGGCGGCGAGAACGGCCACAATGGACTGCGTTCGATCAGCAAATCGCTGAGTACCAAGGATTACTTCCGAGTGCGCGTCGGGGTGGGGCGACCGCCGGGCAGGATGGATCCGGCCGACTACGTGCTGCGGGACTTCTCTCCGGTGGAGCGTAAGGAGTTGGCCTTCGTGGTGGATCGCGCGGCGGATGCCACCGAGGCGTTGCTGCGGGGTGGCTTGGCCGCCGCCCAGAACGCTTTCCACTGAGCGCCGCACCCACCGTGACGCCGCGTAGCCGCGTTCTTTAAGGTTAGCGCGCTACGTCGGGGCTGGTGAGCAGGTCGAGCTCAGCCCGGGTGGGCAGTCCCTCCCAGTCGCCGGCCACGGTGACCGCGAAAGCGCCTACTGCCGCGGCGATGCGCAGCCGGTCCGCGATGCTGCCCCCGCGTACCCGTTCCGCGAGGTAGCCAGCCGCGAACCCGTCGCCGGCGCCCACCGGATCGAGCGCGCGCACCTGGTAGCGCGGCGCCTCGTATGTCTCCCCCGCGACGCAGGCGGTCGCGCCGCGCGCGCCCCGCTTCAGCAGCACCTCGCCGGGCCCGAGTTCGCCGAGCGCGCGGGCGAGTCCGGAACTGTCCATTGTGTCCGCGTCGTCGACGAGTAGTCCCGCCTCTGTTTCGGTGGCGAACACGATCTGGGCGTGCTCGACCAGCCAGCGGTAGTCCGCGACGGCGTGCGCCGCGCTCCACAGTGTCTCGCGGTGGTTGATGTCCACTGCCACGGGCACTCCCGCGTGATTCGCCATCCGCACGGCGGCCCGCACCGCCTCGCGCGCGGATTCACTCAGCGCCGGGGTGATCCCACTGACGTGCAGTACCGCCGCGCCGGCAACCAGCTCTGGATCGACATCCTCCTGGCACAACTGAGATCCGGCGCTTCCGGCACGGCGGTAGCTGACCCTGGTGACCTCCGCGGTACGCCGCTCCTTGATCATCAACCCGGTCGGTGCCGTGGCATCCGTGCCCACCCCGGAAACGTCCACGCCGGCACCGGCGAGGGTTTGCCGGATCAGCTCGCCGAACTCGTCAGCGCCGACCCTACCGAGCCAGGCGCTCGGTAGGCCAAGCCTGGCCGCACCAATGGCCACTGTGGACTCCGCGCCGGCCACCCGCAGATCGAGTCCGCGCTGCTGGCGCAACAACCCCACTTCCGGGCAGGCGAGTACGGCCATGGTTTCGCCGAGCGTCACCAGTGCCGGACGCGTGGACGGGCGACTCACTGACGCTCCCGCCCGCTCGCCACGGCGGCCAACACCGTGCGAGTCCGTTCAGCCAGTTCGGCCAGTGAGCCACCACGTAGTGCATCGCCGAGCAGTGGGTTGCCCAGTCCGAGCGCGAGTGCGCCGGCGGCGAGGTAGTCGCCGGCCAGCTCCAGCCGAACACCGCCGGTTGGGATCAGTGGCACATCGTCCAGCGGGGCACGGAGTTCGCGAAGGTAGGCGGGCCCGCCGAGGTTGGCGGGGAACAGTTTCACCGCAGCGGCGCCGAGCTCCCATGCGGTGCTCACCTCGGTGGCGGTGAACGCGCCTGGGTACCAGGGCAGGCCCACCTCGAGCGCGGCCTCGCCCACGTCCGCGCGCGTGTCCGGGGCGACAAGGAACCGCGCACCGGCGGAGATGGCGGCCCTGGCCTGGGCGGCCGTCCGCACGGTGCCCGCGCCGATCTCCGCCCGCGTGCCGTACCGCCGCGTTGCCGAGCTGATGATCTCCAGTGCGCCCGGGGTGTTCAGGGTGACTTCCAGGCAGGTGCAATCGGCGTCGACCAGGGTGTCGATGATCTCGCCGAGCCGGGGTGCGGCAACCGCATCGCCGCGCAGGATGGCCACCACCCCGATTCGCCGTAGTTCGGCCCCTGGGGTGGGTCGATTACTGGTCATCGGGAGGTTGCCTCCGTCGTCGTTTCCGTACCGGTCGCGGTGACCTCGGAGAGCTCCGCGGCCACGTGGTCGCCGCCGATCCCGGCCTTCACCGGCGCGGTCTCGGGCAAGGCAAGTGCGCACACCGCTGTGATGATGCCGGATAGCGCCATATAGCCGGCGAGGTACCAGGGTTGGTCGTTACCGAGCTGGACGAGCAGTGCGGCCATGAACGGCGCGGTACCAGCGAAGATCACCCCGTTGAACTCCCGAACCGCGACCAGGCCGCTGTAGCGCACCTCGGTGGGGACTGCCTCGGAGTAGAACGAACCGGTGACCGCGAAGATCGAGTTCAGGATCAGCGCGAAGCCGATCACGATGGCCAGCCAGATCAACCAGGTCTGTCTAGTGTTGATCATCAGGAAGAACGGGTAGGCGAAGGCGGCGATCGCGAACCCGCCAACAATGATCACCGGTTTACGGCCGATCCGGTCAGATAGCGCCCCGGCGATCGGGATGGTCACAATGGACACCATCCCGGCAATGGTGGTGCCAAGCACCGCGATGTTGTCGGAAAGCCCGAGCTGCTGGGAGAGGTAGCTCGGTAAGTATCCCTGGATCGAGTACGAAGCGACCGCCGTCGCACAGCCCGTGCCGATCAGCAACAGGATGGCCTTGGGCCGGGTGCGCAGGGTGGTCAAGATCGGCAGTCGTTCCCGCCGGCCACTTTCCCGCACGTTCTCGAACTGCTCGGATTCCGGCATCATCGCGCGCAGCACGAGCGCACCGAGCACCACGATGATCGAGGCCAGGAACGGAATCCGCCAGCCCCAGGTGAGGAACTGCTCTTCCGGCAGGCTGGCGACCGCGCCGAGCGCGCCGGAGGCGAGCACCACACCGATGAACTGCCCCGAGCCCGGCAGCGAGGCGTAGAAGCCGCGCTTTTCTGGCTTCGCGCTTTCCGCGGAGAGCACCAGCGCGCCGCCGTACTCGGCGCCAACTCCGAAGCCCTGCAGGAGCCGGCAGAGCACCAGCAGGGTGGGCGCCCAGAAACCGATCTGCTCGTAGGTGGGCAGGAAGCCGATCGCGAAGGTGCTGACCCCCATGAGCAGCACGGTAAGTAGCAACACTGGCCGGCGACCGATCCGGTCGCCGAGGTGCGCGAGCAGCACGCCGCCGATCGGCCGTACCGCGAAACCAACCCCGAAGGTGGCGAACGAGGCAAGCGTGCCCGCGGCGGGAGAGGCGGCCGAGAAGAACAGCTTGTTGAACACGATCGCTGACGCCGCGCCGAACAGGAAGAAGTCGTACCACTCGAGGATCGAGCCGACCACGCTCGCCCGCGCGGTACGACGCTGACGCACGGAAAGCGGCATCGTCGCCGCCGGTGAACTCCCCACTGGAACCTCCGCTTGCAATATTTGCAAACATCTTGTTAATGTTGCAAACACGGTGGCATCTGGGGACACTGTTGGTCAAGGAGGACGGCGATGTCGAAGACGGTGGCGAAGGCGTTGAGCGCGCTCGAGCTGGTGCGCGGGGGTTCGCGCAGCCTCTCCGAGCTCGCCGATCATCTGGGCACCCATGCGTCGACGGCGATGCGACTGTTGCAGCCAGTCGTGGACGCCGGACTGCTTGCTCGTGGCGCGGATGGCAGGTACCGGCTCGGGTTGCGCTTGGTGGAGCTTGGCCAGGACGCGATGGAGACGTTGGATCTGCGCGCCGCCGCGCACCCGTACCTTGTCGAGTTGGCCGCGCAGACCCGTTGCACGATACATCTGGCGCAATTGCTTGACGACGCGATCGTCTATGCGGACAAGGTGGAGGCACCCGGCGGGGTGCGGATGTGGTCGCGGGTCGGCCGGCAGGTTCCGTTGCACACGGCGGCGGCGAGCAAGGCGATCCTCGCTGGGCTACCACCGGAGCAGCGTGTGGATCTGTTGCGTGGCTGGGAGTTCACCCCGTACACGCCGCGCACGGTAGCGGATGTGTCCGAGTTGGAGCTTCAACTGTCCGAAGTGGCCGAGTGTGGCTTTGCGCGGGACGATGCCGAGTTCGAGCCGCTGGTGCACTGCATCGGGGTTCCGCTGCGCATCCCTGGTGAGCTGGCGCCGGCCGCGATCTCGGCAACGGCGGTGCGTGAGCGCCCGAGTGATGCGGAAGTAGCTGAGTTGGTCGAGCGGTTGCGCGCGACGGTGACCGCGATCCAGCGTGAGCTGGGCAAGACCTGAGATACCGAGGTTGGGAAGGATCCGGCTTTTGTTGATCACGAGTGTAGAGACGTTCCTGGTGCCGCCCCGCTGGCTGTTCTGCAAGATCAGCACGGATGAGGGCGTCGTAGGCTGGGGCGAGCCGGTGGTCGAGGGCAAGGCGCATACGGTGGCTGCCGCCGTCGATGAGCTCGCCGATGTGCTGATCGGGGCGGATCCTGCGCGGATTGAGGATCTGTGGCAGGTGATGAGCAAGGGCGGGTTCTATCGGGGCGGCCCGGTGCTTTCCAGCGCGATCAGCGGGATCGATCAGGCACTCTGGGATATCAAGGGCAAGGCACTCGGGGTTCCGGTGCACGATCTGCTCGGTGGCGCGGTGCGCGATCGGGTGCGGATGTATGGCTGGATCGGTGGGGACGCGCCGGCCGAGGTTGGCGAGGGCGCAGCCGAGCGGATGGCCGCGGGTTATACGGCGGTCAAGATGAATGCCGGCGGGCGGATGCGCACCCTGGAATCATCTTCGGAGATCAACGGCGTAGTCGACCGGGTTGCCGCGGTTCGCGAGGCGATTGGCCCCGATCGAGATGTGGCGATTGACTTTCACGGCAGGGTTTCCCCCGCGCTCGCCCGCGTGCTCTGCAGGGAACTTGCCCCGCTGCATCCGCTTTTCGTGGAGGAACCGGTGGTACCGGAGCTGTCCGCGGAGTTCGGCAGGATCTGCGCGGACACCTCGGTCCCGATCGCGACCGGCGAGCGCTTGTACTCGCGCTGGGATTTCGCGCCGGTGTTGGCCGCGGGGATAGCCGTGGCACAGCCGGATCTGTCGCATGCCGGTGGGATATCGGAATGTCGCCGGATCGCGGCGCAGGCCGAAACACACGGTGTCGCACTGGCACCGCACTGTCCACTTGGTCCGATCGCACTTGCGGCCTGCCTGCAGGTGGATCTGGCCAGCCCGAACGCGCTGATCCAGGAGACGAGTCTGGGTATCCATTACAACGTTGGCGCGGACACTTTGGACTATCTTGTCGATCCGACGATCTTCCAGCTCACCGATGGGTTCGTCGACAGGCTGAGCAAGCCGGGCCTGGGGATCGAGGTGGATGAGCAGGCAGTACGCGCGGCCGCGGACCGGGGGCACCGCTGGCGCTCCCCGGTCTGGCGGCACGCGGATGGCGGTTTCGCCGAGTGGTGACGGCCCGCTCAGCGGCCGATGCGGTCGGCGAACTCGGTGCCGGCCGCTGACCTGCGCAGTTTGCCGGACGGTGTCTTCGGCAAACTGCCTGGTGCGAGCACCACGACCGATACCGGCCGCACTCCTACCGCGTCCATCACCCGCGCGGTGACGTCCTTGGCCAGTGCACGCTCCGCTTCTTCCTCACCGGCCTTTGTGGACTCGAGGACGACGGCGAAGCGCTCCCTACTCTTGCCCGCGTCGATCCGCACGGCTACCGCGTTGCCTGCGCGTACTCCGGACACCGAGCAAGCGGCGCGCTCCACATCGGTCGGGTAGATGTTCCGCCCACCCATGATGATCACGTCTTTGCTCCGTCCGCAGATGACGATCCGCCCGTCGGTGAGGTAGCCAATATCGCCGGTTGCGAGCCAGCCATCGGCGTCTTGGGTCGGCTTTGGACCGTCCACGGTGAGATACCCCGGCGTCACGGCCTCACCACGTAGCCGTATCTCGCCAACTTCCCTGTCGTCGAGTCGGTTGCCGTGTTCGTCGACGATCTCGGCTTCGATCCCGGCGAGCGGTTTGCCGAGTATCGCGAAGGAGCGGACCGCTTCGGTGCCCCTGCGCGGATCGTCCTCGGCCACCGGGACGGCCTTGCCGCTGGTTTCGAGGGATTCGGCCTCGATCACGTCGGTGACCAGCCCGGTGAACATGGGCACGAAGGAGACCGCGAGGGTCACCTCCGCCATGCCGTAGGCGGGGAACACGCATTCTGCTGGCATGCCGAAACGTGCGCCGGCTTCGGTGAAGCCGCGAACGGCTTTCTCGTCGATCGGTTCGGCGCCGTTGAGCGCGATCCGCATCGTGGACAGATCGTATGCCTTATCGTCGTCCACTTTAGACATCCTGCGGCCGACGATGGCGTAGGCGAAGTTGGGTGCCGCGGTGATCGTCGCGCGGTACTTGCTGATCAGATCGGGCCAACGCAACGGGCCGCTGAGGAACTCGGTCGGCGTGATCTTGACCAGTTCCACGCCGAGTGTCATGGGCAGCGTCAGGAAACCAACCATGCCCATATCGTGAAAGAGCGGCAGCCAGGACATCATCGTGTCGACGCCCGGTTCGAGTCCGGCGCCCTCGGCCATCGCGGTCATATTGCTGTACAGGTTGCCGTGGGTGATCCGGACGGCTTTGGGTGCCGCGGTCGAACCGCTGGTGAGCTGGAGTAGCGCGTGATCGTCCTCGGCCGCTTCGATCACCTCAGCCAGCTCCGCGCCGTCGAGCTGATCGATCATCCGGTATTCGATGCCGTGCTCCTCGAGAACGGCGCTGAGCTGGGCGAACGGCTCGCCGAGCAGGACCGTGCTGGAGTCGATCATGCGCAGTACCCGCACGGTGTCCTCGGCCCATTCGGCGAGGTCGGTGCGTGGCGTCGGCTGGTGCAGCATGGTCACGCTGCCGCCAACGAGCCAGACCGCTTGCACGGCTGGCGCGATCAACGCGGGTTCCCCAGCGAGTACCGCGATCGCTGGACGCTCCGGCACCCCGCTCGCCAGCAAACCGCCGGCCATCCGGCGGGCCTGCGTATGCACTTCCGCCCAGGTACGGCGCACCGGGGCGGCTGGCTCACCGGTCACCATGCCCGTACTGGCGCCATGGCTTCGTGCGGTGGCGAGCAACGTATCCACAAACCGACTCATACCGCCAAGCCTATGTGACATCCCGGCGCTCTTTGGTGCGTAGACCGGTAATTGACCAACATCAGAGCCAACGGGCAACCCCATTGCCGGATTTGTCCAATTCGGCAAGTTCTCGCGGGGTACTCAGCCGGCGGCGTCCGCGGTGGCCAGCCACTGCTGTTCGAGCTCGTCCTTTTCGGCGAGCACGCCGCGCAACTGCTCGTCCAGCTCACGCAGCCGATTCGGATCGGTCGCCGCTTCCGCCAGCGCGGTATGCAACCGGGTTTCCTTGTCCTGCAAGGAGTCCAGCTTGCGTTCCAGCCGCGCCAGCTCCTTTTGCGCGGCTCGCTGTCGGGCCGCTCCGCTAGACTTGCTCGCCGGGGGCCCCTCCCTGGAGCCGGTGGCACTGTCGTTCGGCGCCTGGGAGTTCGGTGCTTGGGAGTTCGACGCCAGGGCCGCGTCCCTGCGTACGAGGTATTCGTCGATCCCGCCGGGCAGGTGGGTGATCTTGCCGTCGCCGAGGAGCGCCACCACGGTGTCGCAGACGCGTTCGGTCAGGTACCGATCATGCGAGACCACGACGAGCGTGCCTGGCCAGGAGTCGAGCAGGTCCTCCAGCTGCTGCAGGGTATCGATATCCAGGTCGTTGGTCGGTTCGTCCAACAGCAGCACGTTCGGTTCGGCCATCAGCAGTCTGGCCAGTTGCAGCCGCCGGCGTTCACCGCCGGACAGGTCGGCTACCGGGGTCCATTGCCGTGCGGCGGGAAAACCAAACCGTTCCGCCAGCTGCGAGGCGGAGAACTCGCGTTTGCCGAGCGCGACCCGCTGCCCGATCTGCTCGACGGCCTGCAGTACCCGTAGGTCGCCGGGCAGGTCCTCCAGCTCCTGGCGCAGGTAGGCCAACCGGACGGTCTTGCCGGCGACCCGCCTGCCCTGCACTGGTTTCTGGTCGTCCGCGAGTAGCCGGAGCAGGCTGGTCTTGCCCGAGCCATTGACGCCGACCACGCCGATCCGCTCGCCGGGCCCGAGCCGCCAGGTGACCTCGCGTAGTAGCTGCCGTTCGCCGATCGTGTAGGAGACGTCTTCCAGTTCGAGCACGGTCTTCCCGAGCCTGCGCTGGGCGAAGGCGACCAGCTCAGTGGATTCACGGGGTTCCGGCTCGTTCGCGATCAGCGCCTCGGCTGCTTCTACCCGGTAGCGCGGTTTCGAGGTACGGGCTTTCGCGCCACGCCGCAGCCAGGCCAGCTCTTTCCTGGCGAGGTTGCGTCGCTTTTCCTCGGCGCTGGCCGCGATCCTGGCGCGCTCCGCGCGGGCGAACACCCAGTCCTCGTAGCCGCCCTCGTACTGCGCGATCCGGCCGTCCGCGACTTCCCAGGTGTTGGTGCACACCTCGTCGAGGAACCACCGGTCGTGGGTGACCACGACCAGCGCGCAGCGGCGGGCAACCAGATGTGCCGCGAGCCAGCGCACACCTTCCACGTCGAGGTGGTTGGTGGGCTCGTCCAGCACGAGCAGGTCGAGTTCGCGGACCAGCGCGGCGGCCAGCGCGACCCGCCGGCGTTCGCCGCCGGACATGGTGCGCACCGGTTCTTCGAGACCGAGCGCCTCAATCCCGAGGCCGTGCATGATGGAGCGGATTCGCGGGTCGGCGGCCCATTCGTGTTCGGCGCTGAACCCGTGCGGTTCCAGTACGGCCTGGCGAACCGTGGCGTCGTCCGGCAGATCGGTGCGCTGGGTGACGACGGCCTGGCGTAGGTCGCGGACCCTGCTGACCCGCCCGGCATCGGGTGGTTCCACCCCGGCTAGTACTTCGAGCAGGGTGGTCTTGCCGCCACCGTTCAACCCGACAACGCCTACCCGCTCGCCTTCGGCGACGCCGAGGGACACGTTGTCGAGCAGCGGGCGCACCCCGTAGCTCTTGTGCACCGCCTCCAGATTGACCAGGTTGGCCACGCCGATTGTCCTCATTCCACGATTCAGCAGTCCTGCGCCCCACATCTACCACAGGCGTTCAGGGGCACGTCGCGGCCAGGCTACGAGCCGGAATCGTTGCGCCACGACCATGGTGTCGTCATCCACGGTGAACTCCGGCAGCCCGAGCTCGGCGCGCATCTCGGCGGACTGCCAGAACCGCTCGTGTTCGGCCCGCCACTCCGCGACCGTGCGGTGGCCCTCCCCCTCGGCAACCGCATGCGCGAGATCCACCTCGGCCAACCGCAGCACGCGCACGCCCGTCGTCTCGAGCACCGCCACCGGTTCGCCAGCCGAGTCGACCAGCCGCTCGCGGTCGCCAGCGGAAGGGAGCTCGTCGCCGTACTCCATGAGCAAGCTAGTGGTCGCCGTCTTCTCCCCGGCCAGAATCGCCGCGACCAGCCGATCACGTAATGGACCGGGAAAGCCGAACTCCGCGTCCGGCAAGCTCACGCGTGCACCTCGGGCGGCGCCGGTCGCGGCGAGTCATCCCCGCCGATCACCCGCGCGCCGGGCACCGGTCCGTGTGCCACCCGCACCGTGCGGCACACCCCGGCGCCAGAAAGCTCGGTGGCCACCTCGACCGCGGAGTCGTGATCGGGACACAGGAAGGCACAGGTCGGCCCCGAACCGGACACCGCGCCGGCAAGCGCCCCGGCACTCACGCCCGCGCGTAAGGTGCGCCGCAACCCCGGGCGCAATGACACGGCCGCGGCCTGCAGATCATTGCCGAGCAGCAGCGCCAGCTGCCGCGGATCGCCCGAAGCCAGCGCCTCGAGCATCGGTTCGACCGAACCCAGCCGGGGCGGATCACCGTCCGCCCGCAACCGGTCCAGCTCCTGGTAGACCTGCGCGGTCGACAGCCCGCGCCGATCAAACGCGAGCACCCAGTGAAAGCTGTGCCGGGACAACACCGGCACCAGCCGCTCACCTCGCCCCGTACCAAGGGCGGTGCCGCCGTGCAGCACGAACGGCACATCGCTGCCAAGGCGCATCGCGATCGCCGCCAGGTCGTCCCTGCCCAGCTCCAGCCGCCACAGCGCGGCAAGGCCAACCAGCGCCGCCGCCGCGTTCGCGCTCCCGCCGGCCATCCCGCCAGCAACCGGGATCGCCTTGCGAATCACCACGCGGACCTTCGGTTCGTCCGGGTCGCGCCCGACGTGCTCGGCCAGCGCACGCACCGCCCGCCAGGCCAGATTCGACGGCCCGGTCGGCACCGAGCTCGCTCCCTCGCCGTGCACCTCCACGCCCGGGGTGTCCGCGACACCCACGGTGACCTCATCGGTCAGCGAAAGCGCCTGAAAAACCGTGGACAGTTCATGGAAACCATCCGAACGCGCGTCCCCGACGGCGAGATGCAAATTCACCTTCGCGGGCACGCGCACCGTAACGGGCGGCGGGACAACGGCGAGCACACTATGCAGCCTACGGGGTCGATGGCCGGTTCGGTTCACCACGACCGATTACCCGCCACGCGGTCAGGCAGCCACGCCGCGCGGCCCCCGCCGCGCCTGCTTGACCGCACCACCACGATCGGCGATCCAGGCCACCGCGCCATCCGCCCGCTCGCCGCGCAGGCCAAGCCGGAACCGCGCCACCGGAGTGTCACCAAACCTGGTCACCCCGCCACCGATCACCGCGACCTCGGTGTCGAACCGGCTGGCCGCCTCCGGGAGCAGCGCGCCGACCGCGGCGAACCCGATCAGCACCACGTCCACCACCTGGTCGTAGCCGGCGCCAACCGACGCGGGCGTGTCGATCGCGGGCAGCAAGGCCTCGGCCACCGTGCCCTCCGCGTCGACCCCCACATCGAGCAACGCGCCCTCGGCCACCACCGCGCCACCGTCGAGCAGCGCCACGTCCTCGCAGATCCGCCGGATAACCCCGGCGTCCGGGGTGGTCACCAGCACCGTGCTGCCGAGCTCCGCACGGGCCCTGTCCAACACGGTGAGCACCGCCGCCTGCTCGGCCGAGGGCACCCCGTCGGTCGGGTCATCGGCGAAAAGCACGGTCGGCTTACTGGTCAACGCGCGCGCAACGGCCGCCCTGCGCAGCGCACCCACGGAGAGTTCACCGGGCAGTTCGTTCGCGCGACCGGTCAACCCGGCCAGGTCGAGCAGCGTGCCAACCCGGTCGCGCCGCTCCGGGCCAGCCATCCCGCTCTGCTCCAACGGCGCGGCGATATTGCCCGCGACGGTGCGCTCCGGATGAAACCGCGCGGCGGAGTCCACGACCGCGAGGCTGCCCCGCACGTCCCGGAGAGCCTTACCGGAAAGGCCAGCGGTCGGCACGCCATCGAAGCGGACGACGCCGCTGTCCGGACGCTCCCGCAACGCAAGCAGCTGGGTGAGCGTGGACTTGCCAGCGCCAGGGGCGCCGAGCACGCCGTAGACCGCGCCAGCCGACACGGACAGGCTCACCTCGCGCAACGCGCGGACCGAACCGGTACTAGTGGGGAAGGACTTGGTCAGATTCTCGACGGTAATCACGAAAGCTCCTGGTGAACGTGAACCGGGCACGCTGCTCGCGGGCCCTCGGGGAGTGGGAAGTCGGAAACGGGTCGGCTGGGTGCTCGGTCAGCGACAACAAGCACAGACCGTGCGACGACCCTGATCGACCACTCGTCGCGAGGTGAGCAGCTGGTCCACGTACACGATTCCTCCATCGCTCCTGGCGGTAGCACCTGCCCGCGAGCGGGTGGTTGCTGCGGCGTCGACGAGCCAGGTCTCTCGGCCGCTCGGGATGGAAACGCCTAGTAGTACAACGCACGATAAGGCGTCCACGCAAGCCCGGATGACGCGTACCACATGCGAGGTAACGACAAGCCCGCGCGTGCTATTCCCGTCGGGACGTGACTACGCTCCGCGACCGCGGTCGTCAAGGTTAGCGGGATTGGGTGCGGGCGCTGGCGATACGCGCGAACTCGGCAACGCCGAGGCTCTCGCCGCGTGCTGTCGGGTCCACGCCAGCCTCCGTCAGAATCTCCGCCGCCCGCGCCGAGGAACCGGCCCAGCCGGCCAGCGCCGCGCGGAGTGTCTTACGGCGCTGCGCGAAGGCCGCATCGACCACCTCGAACACCCGCTCGCGAGCGAGCTCCGCGGGTGGTGCCTGACGCTGCAGTGCGACGAGCGCCGAGTCCACGTTCGGCACCGGCCAGAACACCGCACGGGGCACCGAACCAGCTCGGCGCGCACTCGCGAACCAGGCCGTCTTCACGCTCGGCACGCCGTAGATCCGGCTCCCCGGCGCGGCCACCATCCGGTCGGCGACCTCGGCCTGCACCATCACCAGGGCACCGCGCAGCGAAGGCAGTTCGGCGAGCAAATGCAGCACCACCGGCACCGCCACGTTGTACGGCAGGTTCGCGACCAGCATCGTGGGTGCTGGCTCGAACTCGGCCGCGCGCACCCGCAGCGCGTCCCGGACATGCACGCGCAGCCGTTGCTGGAAGACCGCCGCGCGTTCGGCCACGGTCACCGGCAACCGGGCGCCGAGTGCCCCGTCGATCTCCACCGCGTGCACCAGTTCCGCCGCGGGCAACAGCGCCAGCGTCAGCGCGCCAAGGCCGGGCCCGACCTCGAGCACCACGTCCTCGGCACGCAACCCGGCCGCGCCGACGATCCGGCGCACCGTGTTCGGATCGTGGACGAAGTTCTGCCCGAGCCGTTTGGTCGGCCGGATGTCCAGCTCCGCGGCCAGTAGACGCACGTCGGCCGGCCCGAACAGGTGGGTTTCCTGCGGGCCGGCCGAAGTGGGGTCGGTTGTCACGCGGGCCATTATCGCGCCCGGTGATTACCGCTCGCGGTCAGGACCGGGCGAAGCGACTCAGGACAGGCCAAGCGAGGACGAGCAGGCCGGCCATGCGCCATAGCCACCCCGGTCGTCCCGGACCTTCTCCGCGGTCGCGATCTGCTGCTCACGCGAAGCCTCGTGCGGCAGCGGGGCGTAGGCATCGCCGCCGTAGGCACTCCAGGTCTGCTGGTCGAACTGCAGGCCGCCGTAGTAGCCGTTACCGGTGTTGGTCGCCCAGTTACCACCGGACTCACACTGCGCGAGCTGGTCCCATACGGCGCCGTTGGAGATCGCCGGCTGCGGCGGCTCCTTGGTGCCGACCTTGATCACCTTGGGCTCGGGCTTGGTGAGTTCCTTCGAGCTGATCTCCTCGCGGGCGATCTCCTCGTTGTTCTTCTTGGTGATCCGGTAGGTCACCATCTCGACGCCGGCCTTGCCCTCTTCGACGACCTCTTCCTCGCCGACGAGCATCGTGTCGTCTTCGATCTCCTTGACCGGCGGCTCAACGGATTCCTTCTCGTTGATCACCGTGATACCGGTCCGGCTGATCCGCACCTCGCCACCGTCGGCGATCTTCGCCTCGGGCTTGGCGTTCTCCACGGCATCTTCCTTGCCGAGTGGAACGTCCTGTTCGGCAAGGAACTCCTGGATCGTCACCGCGGTCGTGGTGACCTCGCGCGGTTTGGCGCCACCGTCGAAGAACGTGACCGTCTTCGGCGTCTTGACCTCGAGCGCCATCCCGTCCAGCGGGATCGCGGCGTTGCCGTCCTTGGACGTCCAGACACCCTGCTTCTCGATGCCGAGCTGGTCGAGCGCCTCGTTCACGTTGGTCGCGCGCACCCAGGACTCGCGCTGCTCACCGTCGACGGTCAGCTGCAGCTGGCGGCCGCGCTCGAGCACGACCTTGCCGCCGTCACCAACGGTGGCTTGCGGGCTCGGCGAGATCGCGTCGTGCTTACCCGGCGAGTAACCCTCGGCTTCGAGCACTTCGCCGACTGTGCCGGCGTAGGTGCTTACGGTCTCTTCCTTGCCGTCGACCTCGAGCGTCACCGACTTGTTCATCGCGAGCGCGGCGGCACCGCCGCCGGTCAGCGTGATCAGCACGGCGAGCGCGGTACTGCGCAGGAACCGCTTCTTCCAGCGCTGCGCGGCCTCGGCCACGGCGCTCTTACGCGGTTGCTCGTCCTCGGGCTCGGCGAGCGCCATGCCAACCCGGTCCGCGGAGACCTCGTCCGGGATCGGCGGCAGCATCGTGGTTTCCGCGTTGATCAGCGTGATCAACTCGTCGAAGTCGACGTCGGCCTCAGCCATCAAGACATCGGCATCCGGTCCCAACGCCTCGCGGACGTCGTCGGGGGTGACACGGAAATAGTCGAAATCGTCGGCTAGGTAGTCGGGGTCGGGTCCGGCGGGCCGGTCGAGGGTGGCGGTGCCACCTTCGGCTTGGCGCGCGCCAGCCCATCTACCACTAGCAGTCACTGGGTCGTAACCTCCAGAAGGCGGGGGCCTTCATCTAGCAGAGCTAGGCACAGTCATGTACCAGCGAAACAGGGCTAGGTCTCCCTGCCTCACTTCCCCGACGCAATAGTTGCTTGCATGGCCTGACTGTAGGTGCACCCATCAGCTCCGGTTAGTTCGGGGCAGAGCCGGGGGTACGGTCACGGGACCGTAACGGAGTCTGCGCGGGAGCGCAAACACCCGCCGCGAACTCGTGGCCCCAATCACTCCCTCGGGTGATCGATTGACACCCTGGTCAAGGGTGATTTTTCCGCTGATTCCATTACGGACCGCAGCCGGAACGTCCGTTCGGCCGTAGCCGTAACGGCGTTGGCCAGGTCTATTACCGATTGGCCACGAAGCTCGGCCAACTCACGGAGGGTATACGCCGCGCAGTAGGGCTCATTTGGCCTGCCCCGAAACGGGTGTGGCGTCAGAAAAGGGGCATCCGTCTCGACGAGTAACTGCTCCTCGGGAACCAGTTCCGCCGCCGCGCGTAGCTCCCTGGCGTTCCGGAACGTCACCGTGCCGGCGAAGGAGAGTACATAGCCAGCCGCCACACAGCGGCGAGCCATCTCGACTCCGCCGGAAAAGCAGTGGAACACCACCGTCTCCGGCGGCCCCTCCTGGTCCAGGATGGCCAGAATGTCGTCGTGTGCCTCGCGGTCGTGGATCATCAGTGGCTTGCCCAGCCGCTTGGCCAGCTCGATATGCCAGCGGAACGCGTCCTGCTGGGCCCGATGCGGGGCATAGTCCCAGTAGTAGTCCAACCCGGTCTCGCCGACGGCCACGACCCGAGGATGCTCGGCCAGCCTCGCCAGTTCGTCCTGCTGGTCCACAGTGAACTCACTGGTTCTGGTGGGGTGCAACGCGACCGCGGCAAACACTCGACTGTCCCATGTGGTCGCTGCGGTGGCCCAGCGCGCCGCGGCCATATCGTCGGCAACGGTGATCACCCTGCCGACGCCGGCGGAAACCGCGCGGTCGAGCATCGCGGAGACATCCGCGGCGTCCCGCGCGCCACAGGCGTCCAGGTGGGTATGCGCGTCCACGATATGCGCGGGAAGCGCCTCCGGGATCGGCGGCGCTTCCCGCTTGTCTTGCTTACTCACGCCCGCGCCTCAGTGCTGAATCGGCGCCCACGAGGGGCCGGTTTCGGCCAGTTCCGGGTCGAGCTTGGCGAACAGCGGCTTTGGCTTGTCCAGCGGGCGCCCCACCTCGATCGGGGTGGACTGCCAGGTTGCCTGCTCGGTGGTGTAATCCCCGGTCAGGATCGGGTTGATCCGGCCGGGAACGTCCAGGTCCTCGACATCCCGCAACTCGGGCTGGGCCGCCCAGGTCCCGCTGCCGCCGAGCAGTTCGTGCACCCGCTGCGCGGAATGCGGCAGGAACGGCGTCAGCAGCGTGTTCGCGTCCGAGACCACCTGCAGGGCGGTGTGCAGCACGGTGTCCCTGCGTTCCGGGTCGTCCTTGAGCTTCCACGGCTCCGTCTCGGAGATGTACTTGTTCGCGGCGGAAACGACGCGCATCGCCTCGCTGGAGGCCGCCCGGAACCGGGAGTGCGCCAGATGGGTGCCCACCGTGTCGAAGGCGCCTTTCGCCAGCGCGAGCAGTTCGGCGTCGGCCTGGGTCGGCGTGGCCGGCCGGGGAACCGCGCCCACGTTCTTGTGCGCCATCGAGATGGACCGGTTGACCAGGTTGCCCCACTCGTTGGCCAGTTCGAAGTTCACCCTCCGGACGAACTCGTCCCAGGTGAAGTCCACGTCCTGGGTTTCCGGTCCAGCCGCGGAAATGAAGTACCGCAAGGTGTCCGGGCCGAACTCGCGCAGGAAGTCGTTCAGGTAGATCACCGTGCCACGCGAGGTGGAGAACTTCGACCCGCTCATGGTCAGGAACTCACTCGAGGCGATCTCGGTCGGCAGGTTCAGTTCGCCGTACGGACCGGCCGTGCCGCCCTTGTCTCCCGCTCCGTTGTGCCCGAGCAGCAGCGCCGGCCAGATCTGGGCGTGGAAGGTGATGTTGTCCTTGCCCATGAAATGCACGATCCGCGCGTCCGGGTTGTTCCACCACTCGCGCCAGGCGTCCGGATTCCCGCTGCGCCGCGCCCATTCCACGCTCGCCGAGAAGTAGCCGATCACCGCGTCGAACCAGACATAGAAGCGCTTCAACGGCTGATCCCGCCAGCCATCCAGCGGGATGCGTACGCCCCAGTCCAGATCCCTCGTGATCGGCCGCGGCCGCATGTCCTCGACCAGGTTGCGGGTGAAGTTCAGTACGTTCGGCCGCCAGTCGGTCTTGGTGGACAGCCACTTGCCGAGCGTTTCGGTAAACGCCGGCAGGTCGAGGAACAGATGCTCGGTTTCCACGAACTTCGGCTTCTCGCCGTTCACCCGCGAGACCGGGTTGATCAGATCGGCCGCGTCCAGTTGGTTACCGCAGTTGTCGCACTGGTCCCCGCGCGCGCCGTCGTAGCCGCAGATCGGGCAGGTGCCCTCGATGTAGCGGTCCGGCAGGGTGCGTCCGGTGGACGGGCTGATCGCTCCCGTGGTGGTTTTCGGAATGACGTAGCCGTTGCGGTACAGCGCAAGGAAGATCTGCTGGGTGACCTCTTCGTGGTTACCCGACGTGGTACGGGTGTACAGGTCATAGGTCACGCCGAGGCCGCGCAGATCCTCGGCGATCACGCGGTGATACTTGTCCGCCGTCTCCCTCGGGGTGAGGCCTTCCTTGTCCGCCTGCACCAGGATCGGCGTGCCGTGTTCGTCACTGCCGGAGACCATCAGCACGTTGTTGCCGGCCATTCGCTGGTAGCGCGCGAAAACATCGGAGGGAACGCCGATTCCGGAAACGTGGCCGATATGGCGGGGGCCGTTGGCGTATGGCCAGGCCACCGCGGTCAACACGGAGGTGCTCATGAGCGACTAGCGTACGTACCATGCCCCGGCACGGCCCGTGCGGCCCTGCGCGCTGACCGGGCGTTGGGGGCGGGCGCAGGAACGGGTGGAGGGCAGGCAGACAACCATGTCAGCGACCAGGCTGTTGGTACTTGGCGCGGTGCGGATGTACGGCAAGGCGCACGGTTATCAGGTACGCCGTGAGCTGCAAACCTGGTCGGCGGACCGATGGGCGAAGGCACAACCCGGCTCGATCTATCACGCGCTGAAGAAGATGGCCGCCGAAGGACTACTCGAGGTGGTGGACACCGAACCGGGCAAGGCTGGGCCGGATCGAACCGGCTACCGGCTGACCAGCGAGGGCGAAACGCACTACCAGGTGCTACTCAGCCAGGCGGTGGTCGAGGCTGATCCGTGGCAGCCGCAGACCGAGCTCTTCTTCGCGGGGATGTCCCTGCTCCCCACGATGCCAAGGAAGCAGGCGATCAGCGCGCTACGGCAGCGGGTAACGACACTGCGGGCACAACGCAGCAACTGGCACCAGCATCTCGAGTCCTCGGAGGGCTGGGGCGAACCGCCGCATGTGTTCGAGATGTACCGGCTGTGGGGCGGCCAGGTGCATACCGCCATCGAATGGACGGAACAGCTGATCGACAAGCTGGCCGCTGGCGAGTTCGTGATGGCCGACGACTCGGCGGCCGCTTTCGGCGCGCCACCCAGCAACCACGACTGAGCACCCGCCCCGTAACCGCGTTCTATAGGAATCTTGCGGTGACTGTGCGCGGCGGAGGTGGTGACGTGCCGTGTTCGCGTTCTTCGAGGTTAGCGTGGCGCGCACGAGGAGATCGCCGGGCTACACCTGACCGCAGTCTTTAGGGATCTTGCGGTCAGCGGGCGCCGGATCTCGCGGATATTCAAGTTTGAACAGTTTGGCGCCCGGCGCTACACTCGCCAACTGTCATCAAATTTAGTCAAGTTTGACTAAAAATCATCCGGGGAGATCTCTCAGGGGAGCTTCATGATCAAGGCACGCGGACTTGCGCGGCGGTTCGTCGCGCGCGGACGCACGGTCAATGCCGTCAAAGGCGTTGACCTCGACGTACAGGCTGGGGAGCTCGTTGGCTTCCTCGGTCCGAACGGCGCGGGGAAAACCACTACCCTGCGCATGCTGACCACACTGCTCAAACCAACCGAGGGCACCGCCACCGTCGCGGGGCACGATCTACGCGCCGATCCGATCGGGGTTCGCGGGCGGATCGGCTATGTCGCCCAGGGCGGCGGCACCGCGCCGGAATGCACGGTAGCCAACGAACTCGAACTACAGGGCCGGCTGTACCGGCTCAGCAAAGCCGACGCCATCCGGCGCGGCACCGAACTCGCCGACCAACTCGACCTCGCCGGCCTGGACAAACGGCTGACCAGAACGCTGTCCGGCGGACAGCGCCGCAGGCTGGACATCGCGCTCGGACTGATCCACTCGCCACCGCTGATCTTCCTCGACGAGCCGACCACCGGCCTTGACCCGCAGAGCAGGGCGAACCTGTGGGAGCACATCAGGGGACTACGCGCCGAACACGGCGTGACCGTCTTCCTGACCACGCACTACCTCGAGGAAGCGGATGCGCTGGCGGACCGGCTGCTGGTCATCGACGACGGTGAGATCGTCGCGGAGGGCAGCCCTGATTCGCTCAAGGCGCGGGTATCCGGCGACGCGGTCAGCCTCGCGGTACCGGAAGGCAGCGGCGGCAAGGTCGCGGAGATCGCCGGCCGGCTGCCCGGCGCGCACGACGTGTCCACTGTAGACAACGAAGTGCGGTTCCGGGTACCCCGAGGGGATACCGCGATGCCGGAGCTGCTGCGCGCCCTGGATGCCGAGGGCATTCAGACGCAAGCGATGCAGGTGCACCGACCGACCCTGGACGATGTGTTCCTCACGCTCACCGGCCGCACGCTGCGCGATGCCGAACAGGCCGAAACAAGGGAGGAAAGTCATGTTGCGTGATATCTGGTTGATCTTCCGGCGCACCATGAGCATCTCGCTGCGCAACCCGGCCTGGGTGATGATCGGGGTACTGCAGCCATTGCTGTACCTGGTGCTGTTCGGCCCGTTGATGGAAAGGATCGTGGAAAGCACGCCCGGTTTCCCGCCAGGCAACAGCTGGACGATTCTCACTCCGGCGCTGGTGATCCAGCTCGCGCTGTTCGGCAGCGCGTTCGCCGGATTCGGACTGCTCGCCGAGTTCCGCGCGGGAGTGTTGGAACGGCTGCGGGTCACGCCGGTCAGCAGGCTCGCCTTGCTGCTCGGCAAGGTGTTGCACGAAGCGGTGCACGCGATCGTGCAGGCGGCGCTGCTGATCACGCTGGCGTTCTTGTTCTTCGATCTGAACGCCCCGTTCGGCGGGGTGCTGCTGAGCATGGTGATCGTGGCGCTGTTCGCGATCACGCTTGCCTCCGCCTCCTACGCGGTGGCGCTGAGCATCAAGAGCGAGGAGACGTTCCCGCAGCTGCTCAACTCGTTCACGCTGCCGTCGCTACTGCTTTCCGGGATCCTGATCCCGATCACCACGCAGCTCGCGCCCGACTGGTTGTACAAGCTGTCGCTGATCAACCCGTTCCGCTACATTGTGGACGCTGAACGGGCGGCGTTCCGAGGTGATATGACGATGGACGCGCTGTTCACCGGCTGCGTGGTACTCGCGGTGCTCACCGTGCTCTCGGTCACCTGGGGCGCACGTACCTTCCAACGCGAAAATGCCTAGCCCGCACCACCGCTACTGATCGACGACCGCCAAGGCGCCCGGCTGGTACCGGGCGCCGGCGACCTGATCAACCGGGATCGCCGCGCCGATCTCCGCCACCTGCTCCGCCGTCAACGCCAGCGTGGTGGCACCGGCGTTCTCGGTCAGGTAACTGATCCGCTTGGTCCCGGGAATCGGCACGATATGCGGATCCCTTGCCAGCAGCCAGGCCAGCGCCACCTGCACGGGACTGGCGCCAAGTCGCTCGGCGATGCGCCGCACGCCCTCCACCAAGGCCAGGTTGTGCCGCAGGTTCCGCTCGCTGGTTCGCGGGAACTTGTGTCGGGCGTCCTCGGCGCTCAGCTGATCCACCTTGCCGGTCAGCACACCCCTGCCAACCGGCGAGAACGGTACGAGGCCGACCCCGAGTTCCTGACAGGTAGCCAGGATTCGCTCTTCCAGCCCGCGCTCGAACAGCGAGTACTCGCTCTGCAACGCGGCGATCGGATGTACCGCGTGTGCCGCGCGCAGCGTGTCCGCATTGACTTCGGACAAACCAATATGGCGAATCTTGCCCGCCGCGACCAACTCGGCGAGCGCGCCGACGGTGTCCTCGATCGGCACCTCGGGGTTACGCCGATGCAGGTAGTAGAGATCAACATGGTCCACGCCAAGGCGTTCCAGCGACGCGTCGATCGCCCGCCGCGCGTACTCCGGGGACGAGTCCACCTGTGGCGCGTAATCCTGCGCCTGCCCGGTGATCCCGAACTTCGTCGCGAGCACCACCTCGTCCCTGCGCCCCGCAATCGCCCTGCCAACCAACCGCTCGTTGTGGCCACCACCGTAGACATCCGCGGTGTCCAGGAAGTTCAGCCCGAGATCAAGCGCGTGATGCACGACCCGAACCGACTCGTCGTCATCAACCGGCCCGTACACCGGCGACATCCCCATGCAGCCAAGTCCCAGCGTGGAGACCTCGAGTTCACCTAGTAGGCGTTTGTCCATGGGTCCAGGGTGCCCCTCGGGTCAACTCGTTTAGCCCGCCAACCGGGTACGCACGGTAAACCGGGATGATCCGCGTATGCGATTGGTCCGCAGGCTGCTGCGCAACAGCTGCACCCCGGCCGACGCGCTCCGGCTACTCGCCGAGCGCGCCAACCGGCGCGGACTGCCCGCGCCAGCCGCGCTGTCCGGCGAATGGTTCGGCTCCCGAGCGGTACTCGCCCCGACGTTGGACAGCCAGCCGGTCGATACCGTGGCCGAGGCATTCGCGATACCCACCCGCCAGCCGGTGGTCCGGGACGCCGCACCGGGCGCGCTCGGCGGCGGCTGGTTCGGCTACCTCGGCTACGGCCTCACCGATCCGAAACCGCGCGCCAGAGTGCTGCCGCCGGCCGTCTGGGGCTGGGCCGATCACCTGCTGCGGTTGGACGCGGCGGGCCGCTGGTGGTTCGAAGCGCTGATCGAGGATCAGGCCTACGCGCCCGCGCAGCTCGCCGACGAGCTGGAACGGTTGCTCGACGAGCCGGCGAACCCGCAAACCTGGCGAATATCCGCGTTGCGGCAGCCCTCGGCGGCGCGGCACCAGCAGGCGGTACGCGACTGCCAGCGGGCGATCAGCGCGGGCGAGCTGTTCCAGGCGAATATCTGTACCCGGTTCGACGGCCAGTTCCACGGCGCGCCGAGCGAACTGTTCGCTGAGGCGACCGAGCGACTGCGGCCGGCGCGCGCCGGCTTCCTGAGCGGTTCGTGGGGGTCGGTGCTCTCGCTGTCCCCCGAACTGTTCCTCTCCCGGCACGGGAATGTGGTGCGTTCGGTGCCGATCAAGGGCACGCTGCCCCGGCGTGGCCCAGCGGACGAGGGAAACGCCGAGCTGCTGCGCGCCTCGATCAAAGACGTCGCGGAGAACGTGATGATCGTGGACCTGGTGCGTAATGATCTGGGCAGGGTTTGCCGGACCGGTGAGGTCTGGGTGCCCGAACTGCTCACCGTGCGCCCCGCGCCCGGGGTCTGGCATCTCCAGTCCACCGTGCGCGGTGAGCTGGCGCCGCATACCGATGACGCCGAGCTGCTGCGCGCGACCTTCCCGCCCGGTTCGGTGACCGGCGCGCCGAAGGTTAGGGCGCTCGAGCTGATCGGCGAACTGGAAACGGCGCCACGCGAGGTCTACTGCGGCGCGGTCGGCCTGGTTTCGCCGATCGCGGGACTGGAACTCAACGTCGCGATCCGCACCTTCGAGATCCACGAGAACCAGCTCTGGCTCGGGGTTGGCGGCGGGATCACCGCGGACTCCGATCCCGCGGCCGAGTGGCAGGAATGCCTGCACAAAGCCGCCCCGCTGGTGCCCTAGCCTTCGACCGCGTTCTGAAGAGAAACGTTGGTGCGGGGCGCGGTAGCCGCAGTCCGTTACCGCATTTCTTGGGGATCTTGCGGTGACTGGACGCGGGCGGCGAGTACCGCGTCGTAGAGCGTCTTGCGGGACACCCCTTCCCTGCCAGCGACCTCCCCTGCCACGGTTTTCAGGCGCTCGCCTGCGGCCGCGCGGTCCCGCACCTCGGCAACCAGCTCGGTCAACGCGCGCGGCTGCGCGGGGCGCGCGCCAGCGACCACCACCGTCACCTCGCCCTTGACGCCCTCGGCAGCCCACGCCGCCAGCTCAGCCAACTCCGCCCTGCGCACCTGCTCGTAGGGCTTGGTCAACTCCCGACACACCGCCGCCCGCCGATCCGCGCCGAGTACCTCGGCGGCGTCCGCGAGCGTGCTGGCAAGCCGATGCGGTGATTCGAAGAACACCCAAGTCCGACGCTCGCTGGCCAGCTCCGTCAGCCACCGTCGACGCTCACCTTGTTTACGCGGCGCGAAGCCCTCGAAGCAGAACCGATCGCTCGGCAGCCCGGAAAGCGCGAGCGCGGTGGTCACCGCCGAAGGACCGGGCAGGCAGGTGACCGGCAGCTCCTCGGTCAGGCAGGCATCAACCAGCCGGAAACCCGGATCGGACACGCTCGGCATCCCCGCGTCGGTCACCAGCAGCACCGTCGACCCGTCGCGGATCGCGGCGAGCAAGCCAGGTAGCCGAGCGGCTTCCACCGCGTCGTAACAGCTCACGATCCGGCCACGCGGCGTGGCGCCGAGCGCCGTGGCCAGCGAGCGCAACCGCCTGGTGTCCTCGGCCGCCAGGACATCCGCGCTGGACAGCGCCTCGATCAGGCGAGCCGAGGCATCCCGGGAATCCCCGAGTGGGGTGGCCGCGAGCACCAATTGCCCGGTTGGTGATGCTGACCTCACACCCCGCAGCCTACGATCTCCCCCCGTGACTGTCCCGGCGACCCGAGCGCACGCCGAACGCGTGCTAGCCACCGCGGCTGCCCCCGTGACGCGCCCACCTGGCACCACGGAGCGCGAGACGGCACTGCTCGGGCGGCCGGTGCCGACCGACCGGTTGCGCTCCTGGATCATCACGCTGGTGATCACCGGGATCGCCGCGGTGGTCCGGTTGCAGAATCTCGGGTTCCCCACGGACAAGGGCACCCCGGTCTTCGACGAGAAGCACTACGTCCCGCAGGCGTGGCAGATGCTGCGCAACGGGGGCTACGAGGACAACCCCGGCTACCAGCTGACCGTGCACCCACCGCTGGCCAAACAGCTGATCGCGATCGGCGAATGGCTGTTCGGCTACAACGGCTGGGGCTGGCGGTTCATGAGCGCGATCGCCGGCATCATCACGGTACTGCTGATCATCCGGATCGCGCGCCGGCTGACCAGGTCCACCTTTCTCGGCGCGCTCGCCGGCGTCCTGTTGATCGCCGACGGGGTAAGCCATCTGATGTCCCGCACCGGGATGCTGGACGGCCTGCAGGTGCCGATGATCCTCGGCGCGTTCGGCTGCCTGCTGCTCGACCGGGAACAGGTGCGGCAGCGGCTGGCACACGCGCTACGCGCGGGCTGGTTGGACGACGCCCGGTTCGGCCCCCGGCTCGGGTTTCGCTGGTGGCGGTTCGGGGCGGGGCTGTGTCTCGGGCTCGCGCTGGCGGTGAAGTGGAACGGCGTCTGGTTCATCGCCTTCTTCGGGGTGCTCTGCGTGCTCTTCGACGTCGCCGCGCGGCGTGCGGCTGGCGTGCGGCGGCCGTGGGTCGGCACGCTGCGGCGCGATGTGGCGCCGGCGCTGTGGGCTCTACTGGCCATCCCGGTGCTGGTGTATCTGGCCAGCTGGTGGTCCTGGTTCGCGAGCGAAACGGCGATCGATCGGCATGCGGCCGAGCTCGGCAAGGGGCCGCTGGCCAGTTGGACCTTCCTGCCCGCTGGCCTGCGTTCGCTCGCCTACAATGCCTTCAGCGTGCTCGGCTATCACGAAACACTGGCCACCCCGGACGGCGAACCACACGCCTGGGAGTCCAAACCGTGGACCTGGCCGATGGGGCTCCGGCCGGTACTGTTCTACCGCGAATCGGGTGCCGCCGCGGCCGGTTGCGGCCAGGACGAGTGCGTGCGCGCGACCATGCTGATCGGCACCCCAGCGATGTGGTGGCTGTCGTTGCCGATGGTCGGCTGGGGGCTGTGGCGCGCGATTGGCCGGCTCGACTGGCGCTACGCCGCGGTGCTCGCCGGATACCTCGGCGGGTTGCTGCCCTGGTTCACCAACCTGGACCGGCAGATGTACTTCTTCTACGTCACGCCGATCGCGCCGTTCTTGGTACTCGGCCTGGTGTTGATCCTCGGGCAGCTCCTTGGCGCCGCGCGCACCAGCATGGAGCGAAGAGGTACCGGACTGCTGGTGGTGTGCCTGTATGTCGGGCTGGTGATCGCGAACTTCCTGTGGCTGTGGCCGATCCTGAACGGCGATTCGATCACCGTGGCCAGATGGAATGCCGAGCTCTGGCTACCTTCCTGGCGCTAGCGATAGATCAGCCCACGCAGTGCGGCCTCCGCTGGCCCCGGCCGCGCGGCACGGTGCAGGGCATAACCGGCGAATACCGTGCTGAGCCAGACAAGCACCGCGTATCCGGCCATGGAGGCCTCGCCGAGGTACTGCCCGAGTCCCAACCCCCATGCCGCGAGTACTGGTGCGAGCAGTACGGAATGCGCGAGATAGGTGGAAAGCGAGCGCCGGCCGACGGCGGAAACCGCGGTCACCACGACACCCGGCCGGCCGGCGACCTGGTGCGCGAGCAGACCGAACAGCGCGATATAGCCGAGTCCCGCGGCGAGCCCGCTTGACCACTGCATCGCGAAAACGCCCAGTTCGCCTTCCTGGCTGCCGACGGAAAGCGCGCCCAGCGTGGCCAGCGCGGCCGGCGCGGCGCCAACCAGGCCGATCGTGCTGCCGAGCACGGCGGTTCGCCGGAGCAGCGCCAGATTCCGGTGCGGTTCCTCGAGAATGCGCCGCCGCGCGGCCCACATGCCAAGCAACATGGCGGCGGGCGCGGTGATGCCGAGAATGGTCATCGCCGAGATCGCCGGCCAACTCTCCAGCCGCACAAGCGCCGAAAGCAGATAGTTCGGCTCCGCCGCGGCATCCGGTGCGGCGAACGTCAACGGTTGCTCGGCCCGACCGGTGCCGGCGCCATAGAACAGCAGGGCGCCGAACGCGAACATCGCCGCGACGAGCGCACCGGCAATCGCGGCAGCCAGCCGCAGAGCGCGGTCCGCGCGGTGCAGGAACAGCCAGCCAAGCAGCAGGCTGATCACCCCGTAGGCGAAAAGCACATCGCTGGCCAGCAGCAGGGCGGCGTGCAGGAAACCGAAGACGAGTAGCCAGAGACTTCGCCGGCGCAGCACGCCCCACGCTGCCGAGGTCGACGTGCCGGCGGCGAGCTGCCTGCGGTAGAGCTGCGTCATGCCATAGCCGAACAGGAAGGCGAACAGCGGAAACGCCCGTAGGTCAAGGACAAGCGCCATCAGGAACCGCGCGATGCGATCCGCTAGGCCCTCCGCCGGTTCGAAGTGTGCCTGCGGGTCACCGGCCCAGAGGAAGAACATGCTGTTGGACACCACGATCAGCAGCAGCATGCAGCCGCGCGCGAGATCGGGCGCGATGGCGCGTTCACCGCCGTCGACGGGGCCGCGGCGCAAGTGCCGCTGGTTCCGGGTACCGCTTGGCATACCCAGGTAGATACCGGACGCGGGCCCCGGCAAGGAACTTACTCACCCGAACGAGCGAAAACGGGTCAGCGCTTCAGGGCTGGTAGGGCGGCGGCGGGCCTGCCTGCCGGGTCGGCCCGCCACCCGCGTGTGGCGGGCGTCGATGCGGCGGTGGTCCGCCAGGGCGGCCCTGCGGCGGGCGGCCAGCTCCGGGCGGCCCCTGCCCATATCGGGGTCCACCTTGTTGGGGTCCGCCCTGCTGAGGTCCGCCCTGCTGGGGTCCACCCTGTTGGGGTCCGCCTCGCTGGTGGCCACCCTGCTGGAGTCCGCCCTGCTGGGGTCGACCCGGTTGTGGGCCACCTTGCTGTGGACGCCCCTGCTGGCCACCGGCCGGTGCCTGCCGCGTCCGGTCCGCTACCGGCACCATCGTGGTGACCGGGCCGTCCTTCGGCTTGCCCGCGCCGACCAGCCACTGGTCCATCTGCCGGGACACGCTGTCCAATGTGGGGCGGCGTGCCGGATCGGCGTCCAGCGCCGCGGCAAGCAGTCGGATATGCGTACTGTTGGCCGGCAGGTAGGTATTGGGTTCGCCGTTCGCGGCGGCCATCAGCGCCGCCATCGGATTGTCCCTGTCACCCCGTGGCGGGTATCCGGTAAGTGCGTAGCTGACCGTCGCGGCCAGTTGCCAGGCATCCGAAGCGGGTGTCGCATCGCCGCCCGCCGCGGTTTCCGGCGCGAGGTAGTCCGGCGTACCCACCATCATGCCGCTTGCGGTGAGCGTGGAATCCCCCTTCGAGCGCGCGATGCCGAAGTCGATCAGATGTGCCGCGCCCTGTGGGTCCACGATCACGTTCGACGGCTTCACGTCACGGTGCAGCACGCCCTTCTGGTGTGCCGCGGACAACGCGCCCGCCATGGTGCTCCACAGCCTGGCCGCGAACACGTCATCGAGCAGCCCACCGTCGTAGACGGCATCGGAAAGCGAATCGCCCTCGATGTACTCCATCACGATGGACAGCCCCTCGGGCTCGTGCACCACGTCGTAGACGCGGACACAGTTCGGGTGGCGCACCGCGGCGAGTGCGCGGGCTTCGCGCAACATCCGCTGTTCGGTGTCCGCGTCCGGGGCGTGCGCGCTTTTCACCGCGACCGTACGGTCCAGTTGGGTGTCCATCGCCAGCCATACGGTGCCGAACCCGCCGTGCCCGAGTTGCCGGATCCGCTGGAACCGACCGCTGCCGAACGCGCCAGCTGGCGGCAACGGCATGGGCCCCGGATCTTCGGCAAGCGGCGCCGGCTCCTCTTTGGGTTCCGGCGGAGGCGGCGGAGGTGGCTTCTCCCGCTCCTTCGGCGGCCGGTTGAGCACCGACCAGCTTGGCGCGCCGAGCATCGCGATCGGCACGATGCCGAGCACGCTGATCGGCAGGAAGCCGAGCCACAGATGCACCGCCGTATTCGCCTCGACCGGCAACGTGCCCAGCACGAACAGCACGAAGGGCACCCAGAACAACCGGCCGGGCCACTTCGGGCCGCGCCGGAAAGCGGTCCGCGCCTGCAAGTAGACGAACAGCGCGCTCAGCGCGGGCAGGCCAACGAGGCCGGCCAGGTACAGCCAGTAGGACAGCGCTCCACCGGCTGGATAGAACAGCGTTTCGAAGACGTTCTGGCCGCCGCCCAGGTAGTCCATCTGCTTGTCCACGAAGCAGAACGACTGGTCGAGGGTGACCGCGTCGGCCGGTTCGAGGCCGTAGGGCTGGCCGGAGTAGGCAGCGCGGAATACTTCGGAGACGCCGAAGAAGGAAAACCAGGGCAGCAAACCAACGGTGAGTAGACCGAGCCCGCCGAACACGCTGAGCGTCGCGGCGTTGTAGGTGTTTCCGGTGCCCTTGCGCACCAGCGCCACGATCATCGCGCCGACAACCGGGATCAATGCGACCAGCGCACCGGTTGTGGTCGTCGCCCACACCCAGTCACCGGGGCACAGCGCCGGGCCGAATACGTTGTGTGCCCAGGTCAGCAACGCGCTCGCGAACGTGTTGAACGCGTCCACTTTCCGTGCCCCCTTGTTCCGCTACATCGGCACCGACCCCGTACAGCATCGCACCATAGGGTCCGCGACGCCCGGCCGCCCGGCTGGTCCCCTGGTTCTCAAGACGGGTAAGCACCCGGTGAGGTTGCTTAGCGCATCGACTGGTTGCCACTACACCGCGTATCCAGTGCTGACAGAACGGCAACGGCGTAGCAGACTCATGCCCAACATTCAGCGGCGAAGCAAGGGAGGCGGGTAGATGGGTGCCTACGCGGATGCCCACCAGCGGAGCAGCACCGAGCCGGCGGCGTTCTGGCTCGAGGCCGCGGAGGCCATCGACTGGACCCGGCGGCCGAGTACGGCGCTGGACGATTCCGCCGCGCCGTTCTACCGGTGGTTTCCCGACGGGGAGCTGAACACCTGCCATAACGCGCTGGACCGGCATGTGGCCGGCGGGCGCGCCGAACAACCCGCGCTGATCTACGACTCGCCGGTCTCCGGCGGCAAGGCCAGCTACACCTACCGGGAGCTACGGGACGAGGTGGCCACCTTCGCCGGCCTGCTCAGCCAGCTCGGCGTGCGACGCGGCGACCGGGTCGTGCTCTACCTGCCGATGATCCCGCAGGCCGTGATCGCGATGCTCGGCTGCGCCCGGATCGGCGCCGTGCACTCGGTCGTCTTCGGCGGATTCGCACCCAAGGAGCTGGCCGCTCGGATCGAGGACGCGAAGCCGAAGGCCATCGTGGCCGCGTCCTGCGGGCTCGAACCCAATCGGGTCGTCGAGTACAAACCGATCATCGAGGAAGCCCTCGCCACGACCAAGCATCAGCCTGAGCACGTCGTGGTGTTCCAGCGGGAGCAGGCCCGCGCCGAACTCTCCGCCGCCCGAGACCTCGACTGGGTAACCGGCATGGCCGGCGCCGCCCCGGTGGACTGCGTTCCGGTGGCCGCGACCGACCCGCTCTACATCCTCTACACCTCGGGTACCACCGGAAAGCCGAAAGGCGTGGTCAGGGACAACGGCGGGCACGCGGTCGCACTCGCCTGGTCGATGCCCAATATCTACGACATCGGCCCTGGCGATGTGTTCTGGACGGCCTCCGACGTCGGCTGGGTCGTCGGCCACTCCTATATCGTCTACGCGCCGCTCCTCGTTGGCGCCACCACCGTGCTCTACGAGGGAAAACCGGTTGGCACCCCGGATGCCGGCGCGTTCTGGCGGGTCGCCAGCGAACACGGCGTGAAGGCGCTGTTCACCGCGCCGACGGCGTTCCGGGCGATCAAGAAAGTCGATCCGGAGGCCGCCGAACTGGCCAACTACGACCTTTCCCGGTTCCAGACCCTCTTCCTTGCTGGCGAGCGGTTGGATCCGGAGACCTATCACTGGGCTTCGGCGAAACTCGACGTGCCGGTGATCGATCACTGGTGGCAGACGGAGACCGGCTGGCCGATCGCGGCGAACCTGCGCGGCCTGGACCCGATGCCGGTCAAACCAGGCTCGCCGACCGTGCCGGTGCCCGGCTACCAAGTACATATCCTTGACCAGCAGGGCAACCAGAATCCCGCGGACAGGGAAGGTGCCATCGCGATTCGGCTGCCGATGCCACCCGGCACGCTGCCCACGTTGTGGGGCGACGACGAGCGCTACCGCGAGGCGTACCTGTCCCGCTATCCCGGCTACTACCTGACCGGCGATTCCGGTTATCTGGACGAGGACGGCTATCTGTACGTCATGGGCCGCACCGACGACGTGATCAATGTGGCCGGTCATCGGTTGTCCACGGGTTCCATGGAGGCGGTACTCGCCGCGCATCCAGCCGTTGCCGAATGCGCGGTGATCGGGGTGGCCGATCAGCTCAAGGGACAGTTGCCGCGCGGGCTGGTGGTACTCAAGAGCGGCGTGCGGATTTCCGTCGACCAGCTGCGGACCGAACTGGTCGCCGCGGTGCGGCAGGAAATCGGCGCGGTTGCCGCATTCCGCGATGTGTCTATTGTAGATGCACTGCCGAAGACGCGATCCGGCAAGATCCTGCGCAAAACCATGCGCGGCATCGCCGACGGCCGCGACGAGCCGGTGCCGTCCACCATCGAGGACGCCACCGTACTCGACGCGCTACGCCCCATCCTGCGCACCAAGTAACCCCGCAAAAGCTTGTGGGGTTACTGGCCGGCCGGCGTCCGGGAAACCATGCGGGGCGTGCCGTACCTGCGCTCTGTCACCGCAAGATCCTTAAGGAATGCGGTTACGGAGCGTGGGCTACAGCGAGAAGTTGAACATCATCGGCGCGATCGTGGACATCACCAGCATGATGATCAACAGGCCGATGACGTTCAGCCAGGCGCCGCCCCGGATCAGCTGTCCCATGCTCACGTAACCGGTGCCATAGACCATCGCATTCGGCGGGGTGGCCACCGGCAGCATGAAGGACATCTGTGCAGCCAGCGTCACCGGTAGCACCAGCACCAGCACGTCCACGTCGATACCGAGTGCGACCCCACCCATAATCGGGATGAACGTCGCCGAGGTAGCGGTGTTACTGGTCAGCTCGGTCAGCAGCATCACCATGATCGCCACGATCGCGATGATGAGCAGCGTGGGCAGCACGGCAAGCCCGGTGACCTGTTCGCCGAACCACTCGGTCATCCCGGTATCGGTGAGCTGCCCGGAAATGCTCAACCCGCCACCGACGAGCAACAGCATGCCCCACGGCAGTTCCTTGGCCGAATCCCAGTCCAACACCGGGCTGCCCGATTTGCGATCCACCGGGATCAGGAACAGCAGCAGTGCGACGGTCATCGCGATGCCCGCGTCCGTGACATTCGCCAGCCAGGGCAATGCCCCACCGATCAGCTCGGTATCGGCGAGCACCGGCACGAAGATCCAGGAAAGCGCGGCGAACAGGAAGACCCCGATGACCCGGCGCTCGCCGGGGCTGACCGGGCCCATCTCGGCGAGCTGGGTACGCAACAGGTCCCGCCCGCCGGGCAGCTGCTTCAGCCTCGGCCGGTAAAGCACCTTGGTCAGCATCAGCCAGGCGGACAGGCCGAACACCACGGTGATCGGCACGCCGAAGAGCATCCAGTCCAGGAAGGTGATCCGGATTCCGTGGTTGTCCTCGAGGTAGCCGACGATCAGCGCGTTCGGTGTTGAACCAATCAGCGTGCTGAACCCGCCGATCGTCGCGGCGAAAGCAATCCCAAGCATCAGCGCGGTACCGAAAACGCGATCCTCTTTGCCCTCGCCAAGTTGCTGCTTGACCAGGCCAAGCACGGACAGCCCGATCGGCAGCATCATCACAGTCGACGCCGCGTTCGACACCCACATACTGATGAACGCGGTGGCCAGCATGAAGCCGCCGATCATCCGGACCGGCTTGTCCCCTACGGCCAGCATCAGTAGCAGCGCCAACCGTCGATGTAGGTTCCACCGCTGCATGGCCTGGCCAAGCATGTAGCCACCCATCAGCAGGAACACCACTTCGGCCGCATACGGGCTGGCCACTTCGCTCATCTCGCCAACGCCGAACAGCGGCAGCAGCACCAGCGGCACCAGTGCCGTGGCGGCGAGCGGCAAGGCTTCGGTCATCCACCAGACGGCCATCAACGCGGTAATCGCGGTGGCCGAACGCGCCGGTCCCGGTACCTCCGCCGGCAACGCCAGATAAACGGCGACGGCGGCGAGTATGCCGAAAAGTAGGCCGATTCGCTTGCGGCGTAAAGTTTTCTTGCCCGTGGTATCAGCGGCCGCACCGCCGACCGGTGCCGCCGCGGTCTCGTTTGTCATCACGTTCTCCTGGACTACCCGCGTTCGGCGCGTTCGAGTTCCGCGCGCAGAATCGGCGCGGCTTCCACACAGCCATGAATACCGATTACGCTCACGATTTCCAGCACTTCCATGATCTCGTGCGCGGAGGCGCCATATCGCACGGCATTACGCATATGCAGTTTCATGCCTGGCTCGTACAGATGAGTCGCGGCGGCGTCAAAGGCAATGTATACGAGTTCCTTGACCTTCGGGCTGAGCACTCCACTTACCCAGGGAACGGCGGAAAATTCGAGATACGCCGCGAAGAAGTCCGGATCGAGTTCGAGTACGCCTTCCCAGAAGGGATGCCAGTACCCGCGCTTGTCCGTGAACTCCCGTTTGAGTTCCACCCTCCGCTGATCCAATGGCTCGACCGCGGCAGGATCACGCACGCCTTCCTCTTCCAGCACTTCGAGCAGCAAGGGCACACCGATGTTGCAGGCGTGGATACCGAGCGTGCTGGCCAGCTCGAGTACCTCCATCACTTCCTCGGCGCTCGCGCCAAGGGCTACCGCGGCTCGCACATGCCGGCGGACACCAGGCAGGTAGAGATGCGTAGCCGCCGCGCTCGCGGCGACGTAGACGAACTGCTTCACCTTTGGTTCGAGGTAGCCAACACCGTCTGGGCCGCTTTTCCAGGGCACCCCGGAAAAGCGGAGGTACGACTCGAAGAATGCAGGGTCGAGGCGCAGCATGGATTCCCAAGAATCGTCCCAAGATCCATGCAATTCGGTGAATTTTTCCTTCAGCTCAACCTGTTTTTGGGTAAGCGTCATACCGGTCTCCATTGTGGCAAAATTCGGACATACGAGCACCCGCGAACTGTCCACAACCGCAACTTCCTCAAGGATTGCGGTTACGGGGTGCTCTAGCTCAGAAAAGTCAGGTAGCTACCTTGCGCAATGCGGCCAAGCCGACCGAGGCAGCGTGCCGAACATGTTCGGCGGATAGTTCCGCGGCCTTATCCGCGTCCCGGTCGCCGATCGCGCGGACGATCGCTCTGATCTCCGCGGCCGCCTGCACCGGCCGATCCGATTCGGACAGTGAAGTAGCACGCAGGATGCGCACTCTGGCCTGCACTCCGTCCAGGATCTGTTTGATCGATGGACTGCCCGCACCGTCCAACAACACCTCGTAGAACCGATCCTTGGCTCGCAGTACCTCGTGGGTATCCGCACCCTCGCCAGTCAACCGTTCAATCTCGACGGTGACATCATCGAGTGCGGCGAGCTTGGCGTCGCTGGCTCGTTCCACGAACCGGCGAACGGCGAGTGCCTCGAGCGCGGCCCTTGCCTCGTACAGATCGGCGGCATCCTCATCCGATGGCTTGGCGACCACGGCGCCCTTCTGCGGGATCACCGCGACCAGCCCCTCCGCGGTCAGCTCGCGAAGGACTTCGCGGACCGTAGTCCGGGACACCCCAAGCTGTTCGATCAACTCGCGTTCCACCAACCGCTGGCCAGGCTTGAGCTGGAAGTCAAGAATCGCCTGGCGCAGCACCGAGAGCACCTGCTCGCGCAACGGCGCGGCAACCCGTCCGATGTGTATGTCATCGGACCAGGTCGGTTGCGGACGCTGCTCGGCAGTCACTTCGGCATCCTACGAGTTGTCCCGTCGCACCTTCAACGAGCCTGTGTATCGCGTCGCTGCAACCAGCGAATCACCTCCGTGTGATCGGCATCGTCGGGTAGTTCGGTCACGGCCTGCCGCCACAGTTCGGTCGCCGCGGCACCGAGCGGCGTGGGCGAACCGGTTGCCTCGGCGAGACCGACCGCGATCCGCATGTCCTTGACCATCAGGCCAGCCCCGAATCCAGACGCGAAGTTGCCCGGTACGACAAACTTCGGCAGCTTGACCTCGGTGGAACCGCTTCGCCCGCTCGACCCGTTGATCGCGTCCAGCATGACCTGCGGGTCGAGACCGAACGCCTGACCCACGAGCAGTGCTTCCGAGCTGACCAGCAGATGCGTCGCGGAAAGCAGATTGTTCAGCGCCTTGAGCGCATGTCCCGCACCGACCGCGCCAACGTGCAACACCCGCTGCCCGAGCACGTCGAGCAACGGCCGGATTTCCCCGACGCGATCGGCGGGCCCGCCGGCCATCACGGTGAGCTCACCCTGTTCGGCACCCCGGACGCCACCGGAGACCGGCGCGTCAAGCAGGGTGATCCCGCGCTCCTCGGTCAGGTCCGCGAGCTCCCTGGTGACCATGGGTTCCGAGGAGCTCATATCCACAAGCAGCGAGTTCGCCGGCAATGCGGCGAGCAATCCGTCCTCGACAAGCACCGCGCGCACCACCGGCGAACTCGGCAGCATCAGGATCGTCACCGCGGCGCCTTCGGCCAGCTCAGCGAGACTGTCCACAACGGTCAGCTCGGCGGCAAGCGCGGTTCGTGCCTCGGCGCTGGTGTCGAAACCACGTACCCGGTAGCCAGCAGCGGCGAGCCGGCGCGCCATCGGCGCGCCCATCCGGCCAAGTCCAACAAAACCGATAACCGGCGGTTCCTGGTTCCCCGTCATTGCGCCGCTCCCTTCTCGCCATCGTCGTGTAGCCGCACGCCACCGGCGACATCACCGATCGCGTCCACTACCCGATTGCTGATCTGGTCGACATAGCCAAGCTGATTCGCCAGCCCGAAACTGGCAAGTGGCCCGGCCGCGTTCAGGCAGGGCACGCCGAGCTCGCGGATCCGGTCCACGTACAGCGCGATGTCCTTGGTCATCAACGCGCCGGTGAGCCCGCCTTCGAGGTAGTCCCCGCGCACGATATGCGGAAAACGGTTGAGCGTCGCGAAGTTCACCCCCGAGCCGTTGTTCAGCACCTCGAGCAGCGCTTCGAGATCGAGGCCAGCTTTGCGCCCGGCGACCATCACCTCAGCGGTCGCGGACAGACTGACCGCGTTCAGGAAGTTGTTCAACAGCTTGGTGGTGTGCCCGGCGCTCGGCCCACCCATATGCACCACCTTGGTGGCGAACGGCTCGAACACCCAGCGAATCCGCTCGACCACCTCGGTGTCGCCGCCAACCATGACGGCGAGCGTGCCCTTCTCGGCCGCCGCCGCCCCACCGGAAACCCCGGCGTCCACCAGCTCGGCGCCCCGTTCGGCGAGCCGACCGTGGAGCTCCAGCGTGGACCCGGGTGCCGCGGTGCTCAGGTCCACGATCACCTGCTCCGGCCGGCAGCTTTCCAGTATCCCGCCCTCGCCGGCGACCACGGCTTCGACCACCGTGCTGTCCGGCAGCGAAAGCAGGATGTAGTCGGTGTTCTCGACCAGCTCCGTGATGGAATCGGCAACCCGTGCGCCGGCCGCCGACACCCGTTCCGGATCCTGGTCATAACCGGTGATCTGGTGACCAGCCGCGCTGATCCGGCTGGCGATCCGACCGCCCATATTGCCCAGTCCGATGATTCCGATGCGCACCACGGGAACCCGGCCTCCTTGCCTCGTGTCTAGTTCGTACGATGATCAGCCGATCCGCGCGACCGCGACATCGGAGATACCGCTCATCGGCGGGAAACGGCGCAGCACATCGGGGTCATGCCCGGCTACCAGCTGGCAACCCCGTTCGGTAGCGAGCTCATCGAGCAGGTCGTAGGCGCGGTACATACCGACGAGATCGGAAAGTACCGCGAACGGCCGATCCCGCTCGTACTCCTCGTAGTAGTGCAGTGCATCCGAAGCGAGCACCACCTGGCCACTGTCGGTACTGACCAGAACGATCAGCTGCCCAGGGGTGTGGCCACCAACCACCAGTAGCTCTATCCCGGGGGCCACCGTAGCGCGCTCCTCGACCACGTTGAGCCGCCCGGAGCGCCACATTTCAGTCAGTGCGGCGGTTTCGGCCGGTTCGACAGCCGCGGCCAGCTGGGCCCGCCGGGCGTATGGACCTGCCCAGAACTCCACTTCCTGCCTGGCGATATGCATTTCCGCGTTCGGAAACAGCCCGATATTGCCGATGTGGTCGTAATGCGCGTGGGTCAGCACCACCTGCGTGACGTCATCCGGTCGCAGGCCGAGCTTTGCCAGCGCATCGACCGGCGGGCAAAGCATGGTGCGGTTTCGCCGGTCTCCGACTTCCGCACCGAATCCGGTGTCCACAAGCAACGTTCGCTCGGCATTGCGGACTACCCAGAAGAAGTAGTCCATCTCGAGCTCGGTGTCTGGTTCACCGTAGGTGTGAAAGTTGAGGTATACCTCGCTCTTGTACGTGGTACGGGTGCCGTACCGCACCGCGAGTACCTCGTATGTCGAGTCCATCTGGCGCTCCCTTGCGCTGCCGTCCGGGCAGTACCCGTTACTGCCCGGACGCTTCGGTTTCCTCGTCGTAGACCGCCCGCGCGGTACGGAAGGCATCGATCGCGGCCGGCACACCGCCGTAGATCGCCACCTGTAGCAGCACTTCCTGGATCTCCTCCCAGGTGCAGCCGTTGCGCCGCGCGCCCGCGGTGTGCACCCGCAGCTCGTGCTGCCGACCGAGCACACTCAGCATGGCCAAGTTCGCGATACTGCGCGATTTGTGATCCAGCCCTTCGCTGCCCCACACCATGCCCCAGCAGTAACTGGTGGTGAGATTCTGCATCGGCGAATCGAAATCGTTGGCATTGCGCAGCGAGCGGTCCACATGTTCATCGCCAAGCACCTTGCGGCGAATCTCCATGCCAGTGTCGTACAGCTCGTCGGCCATATCTGCCCGAACCTCCTTGATCAGCAGCTGAAAGCCAGCTTGTCATATCGTATGAATGTATGAGTGTCATACAATCTACACAAGAGATGATCCGCGATATGACCCACTTCACAGGGACGGCAACTGCACGGGGTGCGCCGTGGCAGCACAAAGTAACCGCAAGATCCCTAAAGAACGCGGCTCCGGGGGCGACTCTGGGCTAGGGCGTGTACTCGCGGACGCTGTTCACCAGCGCGCTGTCCAGCTTGCCCTGGTACACCAACAGGTCCAGATGTGCCGCGGTCTCGTGCACCGCGAGGAACTGGTTGAACACATCGAGTTCGTCGAGCTTGCGCTCCCGGCGAGTCCAGGTAAGGCTTCGCGCGGCCTCGTATGCGGTCGAGGCGCCAGCGTGCACAACGCCGGCCATATCGTCCAACCGCCGGCTGTGATGCTCGAGCAGCTCGTCCACCCGCTGGTGCACACTGCCGGTGACCGAGCCGTGCGCTGGCAGCAACCGGCGATCCGGCATACCCCGGACCAGCCGCAGCGAGTCGAGGTAATCCCGCAACGGCAGCTCGGCCTTCGCCACCTCGAAACCAATCGACGGCGTGATCCGCGGCAGCACGTGATCGCCGGCGAACAGCAAGTTGTTCGGTGCGTCCACGAAGACCACATGCCCCTGGGTGTGCCCTGGCGTCGGCACCACGTCGAGCGCGCGGCCACGCAGCTGCTCGGTACCCGGCCCCTCGAACCAGTCATCCGGCAACGACCAGTCAAGTGGATCAGGCTCGGGCGCGGCCGCGGTCATCGCCCGGAACTCCCGCACGAGCGGTTCCGCGCCGTGCGCGAGCAGGCTTTCCTCGCGCAGCATTCGCGCCTTGCGGCCCTGCTCGGCAAGCGTTCGCAGGCTGGGCTCTTCGCCACGGCCGAGGCTGACCCGGGTGCCGAACTCATTGCGCACCGCAATCGCTTGCGAGTAATGGTCGCGGTGCACGTGGGTGACCAGGAACCGCTGGACATCGCCCAGTTCGCGATCGAGCGCACGCAGCGCGCTGACCAACAGCTCGCGCGCGGACTCGATCGCCCAGCCGGAGTCGATGAGCACCAGCTCGTCGCGGTCCAGGATGGCGTAGACATTCACCGCGCGGAGCCCGTCACCGGGCAGTGGGAGCGGAATCCGGTAAACACCAGGGGCGACTTCGAACACCCCGGACTCGGTCCAGTCTCCAGTGGGGTCGTCCGGCTGCAGTTCCATGAGTCTCCGATCGCCCAAGGCTTTTAGGCCGTAATCTCCTGTTTTACCAGACCGGTTGCTTGCGGCAACTAGCTATGCCATGTGCGACTGGCCACTGAACCGATCGAACCGCGTGCAACAAGCGGTCCCTTTGCGGTCAACTTTCGTTGTCGGCTGGCCAGTTGCGCCAGCCCGGCGCCGCCGTCGTGCGTACCGTCAACCTTCGTGATGCAACGCTTACGCCTGCGGCGCAGGACAGAAGCGATCCTGATCTGCACGGTGGTACTCGCCTTCGCGCTGCTGGACATCGCGATCTCGCTGGCCGACCCGACGACCGGCGCTGCCGGCCCTTACGCCGGGCTGGCCCTGCTGCTCAGCGTCGATCTCGCGGTGCTGCTGATCGCCCGCGCACCGCTACTTGTCGCGGGCTACGTCAGCGTGGTGTCGCTGGCGATGCTGGCCTCTGATCTGGTCGCGCCGGGGCTGCTCACCCCGGAACACCAGATCACCGCGACCGCGGTGCCGACTATCACCGGGGTCATCACCTACAACCTCGCCTACACCCAACCGCGCCGCTGGGCTTGGCCGATCATCGGCCTGTTGGCGCTGCTGGCCTCCCGGCCATGGACGCCGAGTTGGGACGTGCTGCCGTTCGGGCTGCTGAACACCGCGGTGCCGGGGCTGCTCGCGATGTACATCGAGGCACGCCAGCGGCTGCTGCGTTCGCTGCGCGATCGGGCGGAGCGCGCCGAACGGGAACGCGAACTGCAGGCCGAACATGCCCGCGCCGAGGAACGCACCCGGCTTGCCGCGGAAATGCACGACATCGTCTCGCACCGGCTGACCCTGATGGTGCTGCAAGCCAGCGCACTGCGCGTAACCAGTGCCGATGAGCCAACCAAGGAAGCAGCCGAACAACTGCGCGCCACCGGTTGTCAGGCACTCGAGGAGATGCGCGATCTGGTCGGCGTGTTGCGCAGGGGCGAAGCCGAGCAGCTACCCGATGCGCCAATGGACGTGGGTGAGCTTGCCGAACTCGCCACCGAGTCCGAATCCGTCGGCATTCCCGTCGAGCTGACCGTGACTGGCGATCCAGCACAGGCCTCCCCGGTGGTCGCGCGCACGGCCTACCGGATCGTCCAGGAGGCACTGACCAATGTCCGTAAACATGCGCCGGGTGCACAGGTATGGCTGGCGGCAAGCTATGCCACCGGCAAGGTCGAACTGTCCATCCGGAACAGCGCACCGCGCCGCACGCCCGAGCAGGGCCTGCGCGAATCCGGTTCTGGCGCGGGCCTTTCCGGGCTACGCAAACGAGTCGAGCTGGTGCGCGGCACCTTTCACACGGAGTCCACATCGGAAGGCGGATTCCTGGTTACGGCTACGCTCCCCGCATACGTGCCGACAGCGGAGGTAGCAGGGTGATCCGAGTAACCATTGTGGACGACGAGCCAATGGTATGCGCTCACCTGCGCACGATCCTCGGCAGTGCCGAGGACATCGAGGTCGTGGCAGTTGCCCACGATGGCGCGGAAGCGGTCGAGACCGTGACCCGCGAGCAACCGGATGTGGTGCTGATGGATCTGCGGATGCCGGGCGTGGACGGACTTGCCGCGATCGAGCAGATCTGTGGGCGGCCGCGCGCGCCGAAGGTCGTCGCGCTGACCACTTTTGACGCTGATGAGTACGTACTGCGCGCGTTGCGCTCGGGGGCCGCGGGGTTCCTGGTGAAATCCACTCCACCGGAAGATCTGATCGGGCTGGTCCGGGTGGCGGCTGACGGGCACACCGTGCTCTCACCAGCCGCGGCCAAGCGGCTGGTGTCCGCGTCCACCAGCGAGTACGCGGCGCGGGATCGGGCGCGCGAGCTGATCGGCGGGCTCAGCGAGCGGGAGATCGAAGTGCTGGCGAAACTCGGCGAGGGGCTGGCCAACGCGCGGATCGCCGAACAGCTGTTCCTGTCCGAAGCCACGGTGAAGAGCTACGTCTCCCGGATGCTGGACAAACTCGGCTGCGCGAACCGCACCCAGGCCGGGCTACTCGCCCACCAGGCGGGCCTGGTCGACGGCTGAGCCCCGCGCCTATTTCAACAACCGTTGACAAACGGCCACGCCAGCGCGCACGATTCCAACGTAGGTTGAATTATTGCTCCGTGTGATCCGCGGGGCACAGTCCGACAGAGGAGGACGCGTTGACCGAGCAGGAGAGCACCCAGTTTGCCGTTGACCCGCACGACGTTGACTTCGATGCGTTTTACCGTGGTACGGCGCCGATCGCCGGCCAGGATCTGTCGTTCGACACGATCCCGTGGGATATCGGCGAGGCCCAGCCACGGATCGTCGAGCTGGTCCGCACCGGGCAGCTGACCGGCCCGGTTCTGGACATTGGTTGCGGACTCGGCGACAACACCCTGTTTCTGCGGCAGGAGGGCTTCGACACGCTCGGCGTGGACGGCTCGGCCGCCGCGCTGGATATGGCCAGGAAGCGGGCGAGCGACCAGGAACTCGCCGCCGATTTCGTGCAGGCGGACGCGACCACGCTGGATGGGGTCCCGCAGCGGTTCAACACGGTGCTGGACAGCGCGCTGTATCACTGCCTTTCCACCGAGCAACGGATCGCCTACGCGGCCGCGCTACACCGGGTGACGCTGCCCGGCGCGCGACTACACCTGTACTGCTTCGCCGACGCGGTACCCGATGTCATCGCCGGCATCGCACCGGTTTCGAAACGGGACCTGGAAGCCAACCTCGGCACCTACTGGCGGCCACGCGCTTACGAGCTGACCAGCTATACAACCGCGTTCACCTTGGACAGCCTGCCGCAACAGGCGACCCCGGTACTCAGTTTGAATCCGGAGCACGCCGGTATCGACGAGCAAGAGCGGCTACTGTTCCCGGTCTGGCACCTGCACGCCGAACGTCGCTGAGCGAGCCTCCGCTCGGCCAGCCGGTCTCCGTCAGAACCGGACGGAGCACAGCGACGAAATACTCAAGTAAATTTTTAGTTTGATGTAGTCGCCCTACATGAAACTAAAGTTTCTTTTTACTTTGTAGCCTGCTAGGCTACGCTCCGTGCCTGGTCCGAGCCAAGACCTGAGACGCCAGATCCAGGAGCTGGCGTTCCATCAAGCCGGCTACTTCACGGCAGCACAGGCACGCGAGATCGGTTACACCTACCAGGCGCAGAAGCATCACGCAGACCATGGCAACTGGGTCCGGGTCGAGCGCGGACTGTTTCGGCTCCCTGGCTGGCCAAGTCACCCCGAGGATGCCTACGCACGCTGGATGCTGTGGAGCGGCGGACAAGCGGTGGTGTCTCACGACTCCGCGCTCGCGACGCACGGACTCTCGGACATCAACCCCGCCCGCGTCCACCTCACTGTCCCCTCGGGTTTCCGCGCGACGCACGATGCCGTCATTACGCACACCGGATCGCTGCGCGACAGCGACGTCGAGTCACGCGGTTCGTGGCGGCTGACGACCGTCGAACGCACGCTGACTGACATCGCCGGTAGCGATCTGTCGCAGGAACTCATCGACTCCGCGGTAGCCGACGCCCTCGATCGCGGGATGACCACACGACGGCGCCTGCTTCGTAGGGCCGTGGATTCGGACGACCGCACGGCGCTACGCCTGGAGCGCGCGCTGGCCACCCGGACGGAAACATGAACGCGCACAACGACCGGCAACGAGCCGTCAACGATCGCATCCGGATCGCCGCCGCCACGCAACGGATAGACGCGAATCGACTGCGACGCAGCTTGGTCTTTCACCGGCTACTGGCTCGCCTCGGACCACACGGGTTCGTACTCAAAGGCGGTTTCTGCCTCGAAGTTCGACTGTCGCATGCTGCTCGAGCGACCCGAGATGTTGATCTTGTTGGCAGCATCGCAAATACCACTGATCCAGAACACATGCTGGACACTTTGGACGAGCTACTCGAAACGGCGGGTGACGACGGCTCCGATGGTTTTACCTTCGACGTCGGTAGGCCCGTGCGGCTACGTGACGAAGGCACGAAGGACAACGCCTGGCGGGTCAGCGTGACCGCACGGCTAGATGGCGCGGAGTTCGAACGCGTCAAACTCGATGTGGTCGGACAGCTCAACGAGGTCAAGGGCGCGACCGAGCCGCTTCATGTGCCACCGCCAGTCAGCATTCCAGGTCTGGCGGAAGTTGTGATCGAAGCTGTGGACGTCTACCAGCACGCGGCGGAGAAGTTCCATGCATATGCCCGAACATATGCACATGATCGCCCGTCGTCTCGAGTTAAGGACCTCGTCGATCTGGTCCTGCTGATCGAGTCAGAGTTACTGTCCGACACAGCGCGTATCGGAGAGCGACTCAAGATCGTACACGCCGAGCGCGACAACGCGCCGCCCGCGCCCGAACTACCGAAACCCCCTGGCGACTGGGCACGACCATATGCCGCGCTGGCCGTTGACCTTGGCGTCACCGCGGCAACCACGGATACGGCCTACGAACTCATTGCCGACTCGTACGCCGCGGCATGGCGCGCGATGACCAGCTGACACCTGGTGACGCTGCCCCGGTCGAGCCAGCCGTCTCCGCCAAGACCGCAATCTTTAGGGGTCTTGCGGACTCCTGCCACCCCTGGGGTGGAGTTCGACCAAGGCTTGCTGACAGACTCGACCGTCGACCTGTGCCGGTGGTCGAGTGCCGAATGAAGTGAGCGAAGCCGATGCCCTCTAAGCCGATGTTCGAACCCCGCACTACTCCCCCGTTTCGCGCTGATCACGTGGGCAGCCTGCTGCGGCCGCCCGAGCTACTCCGGGCACGCGCCCAGCACGCCGATGGTGAGATCGACAGCGGCCAGCTGCGCGCCATCGAGGATGCCGCGATCGCCGAGCTGGTACGCAAACAAGCCGAACTGGGACTGCGTACCGCCACCGACGGCGAGGCGCGGCGCGCCTCCTGGCATATGGACTTCATCTACCAGCTTGGCGGGATCACCGCCTCGGACGAGCAGCAGCACGTCGAGTTCTACAACGAGGCTGGCAAGCTCGAGTTCTCGCCGGCCGCGCTACGGGTGTTCAAACGCATCGGCCTGGAAAAGACGATCTTCGCGGAAGACTTCCAGTTCCTCCGCGACACCGTGGCCGCCGAGGCACCCGAACTGACCCCGAAACTCACCATCCCCTCGCCGAGCATGGTGCACTACCGGGGCGGCCAGGCCCAGCTGGATCCGGACGTCTACCCGGATGTCGAGCAGTTCTGGGCGGATCTGTCCGCTGCCTATGCCAAGGAGATCAGCCGCATCGCCGACCTCGGCTGCCAGTACCTCCAACTGGACGACACCAGCCTCGCCTATCTGAACGATCCCAAGCAGCGGGAGCTGATCGCGGCAAGGGGCGAGGACGCCGAGCACCAACACGAGCGCTACATCCGGCAGATCAACGCCGCGCTGGCGCACAAGCCACCGGAGCTGCACGTCACCACGCATATGTGCCGAGGCAACTTCCGCTCGTCCTGGGTGGCCGAAGGCGGCTACGATTTCGTCGCCGAGGCCCTGTTCAGCGAGCTTGCCGTGGACGGCTTCTTCCTCGAGTTCGATGACGCCCGCTCCGGCGGGTTCGCGCCACTGCGCTTCGTACCGCCCGGCAAGCAGGTCGTGCTCGGACTGGTTACCACCAAGCGCGGCGCTCTGGAAAGCAAGGACGAGCTGAAACGGCGGATCGAGGAGGCAAGCCAGTACGTGCCACTCGACCAGCTCTGCCTCTCCCCGCAATGCGGGTTCTCTTCCACAGTGGACGGAAACACGCTGTCCATCGACGAGCAGTGGGCAAAACTGGAACTGGTCGCGCAGACCGCGCGCGAGGTATGGGGCTGAAAGGAACAACGAGCATGGCATCACCACCCGCGGCATACCAGGCGAGTGCGGGCGGCAGCCTTGATGTGGACCGCGAGTTCTACACCAGGCTCGCCAACCACGCCGAGCAGAGCAGCCCGGTCACCGACTTCGTCATCCCGATCCGCTCGGGAATCGCGTGGGAGGTACCTGCCGGCCAGCTCTGCCGGATCCGCACCGTGGACGGACCGCAGGTAGGCGACCTGAACATCTGGAACAGGCACAACCCGCGCGAACGGCTATGGGCCTCCCGCACCCGGCAGCTACATGGCGCGCATGTGAGCACCTTCGACCGGCTCTGGTCCACGCTGCCTTATCTCCGTCCACTCGCGACCATCACCAGTGACACATTGGACTGGTACGGGGAGGACGACGAGGGTGGCCGCGTGCACGATCTGCTCGGCACCCGCTGCGATCCATACGTGAACCGGATGCTGACCGGTGAGGATTTCGACCAGCACTGCCATTCCAACCTGGTGCGCGCGGTACTGCCGTTCGGGCTGACCGAGTTCGACGTACACGATGTGCTCAACGTGTTCCAGTGCACCGGTCTCAACGACGAGGACCGCTACTTCATGAAGGCTTCGCCCGCGCGGCCGGGCGACCACTTCGAGTTCTTCGCCGAGCAGGACCTGCTCTGCGCGCTGTCCACCTGCCCAGCCGGCGATCTGTCCATTCCACTATGGGGACCGGATGCCAGGGACCCGCTGGAGGTCTGCCGGCCGATCGGCGTGCAGGTGTACCGCCCGGATGACAAGCTACTCGCGGGCTGGGCACCGCCCGAACCGGCCGGCTATGCCGGCCAGCACGGTCTGACCTACGCTGCCCCGGAGCCCCCGCGGTAACTGGCAAGCAGCCGGTGCTCGGCGTCGATCCCCGGCCGCACCCGGGGAATGCGCAACAGCAGGAGCAGCCCGGCGATCACCCACAGGCCGACCATGATCCACTCGTACGGCCACACCAGTTCCGCCGGCATCCCTGGCAGGAACAGGATCGCGAGCCCGAAGCTCAACACGACGGCAAGGATGCCGACGGTCTTCGCCGGGCCAACCCGGAACGGCCTCGGCATCTCCGGCTCGCGCCTGCGCAGCACCAGGAAGGTCAGTGCCACCAGCAGGTACGCCACGATGATGCTGAAGCTGCCCGCGTTCACCAGCCAGCCGAGCATCTCCTCGCCGAACAGCGGGGCCAGCATGGAAAGGAAGCCGATGAACAGCACGGCGTTGCCGGGCGTGCCGAACTTCGGATGCACGCGGGCGAACCAGCGCGGCAGCATCCCGGAGCCAGCCATCGCGTAGAGCAGCCGGCTGGCACCAATCATGAACCCGTTCCAGCTCGTCATGATGCCCGCGATACCGCCGAGCACCAGGATGTTGCCCATCAGCTGGCTGTTCCACAGCGCGGCCATACTGTCCGCGGTCGGCAGCGGCGAAGCTGCCAGATCCTCCCGGGAGAGTCCGCCGCCGACGGTGAGCATGATGAGGATGTACCAGGCAGTCGCCATCCCTACGGAGACGACAAGTAGCGTGCCCATCTTGCGGTACGGCACCTTGATCTCACCGGCCGACTGCGGGATCACGTCGAATCCGACGAACAGGAACGGCGTAGCGACCAGTACCACGAGAATCCCGGAAAACCCGTTCGTGAACAGTGGTTCGAAGTTCGCGGCCGTACTGCCAGTTACCGAACCGAACACCAGCAGGGCGCCCACCCCGAGCAAGAAGGCAACGCCGATGGTCTGAAACACCGCGGCCGGGCGCACCCCGACGTAGTTCAGCACCGTCACCCCGATCGCACCAGCAACGCCTACCGCGGTCCACGCGGCATAGACCGGCGAATCACCCACCGTCCACAGTTCACCACTGGACAGCGAAGGCACCAGATACGAAATGGTCTGCGGCAACGCGACCGCTTCAAAAGCGGCAACCGTGACATAGCCCAGGACCAGCGCCCACGAGGCCACAAAGGCCGGCCGGGAACCCAGACCACGCAGCACGTAATTGTGTTCCCCGCCGGCCGCCGGCATCGCGGAAACCAACTCGGCATAGGTAAGGCCGACCAGGCCGACCACGATCCCGCCGAACAGAAAGGCAAGCGCCGCACCGATGCTGCCGGCCTCACCGAGAAAGTCGCCGGTCAGCACCACCCAGCCGAAACCGATCATCGCGCCAAACGCGATCACCAGCACATCGGTGCGGCCAAGCACCCTGATCAGCCCGTTTCCCGGCTCCCGCACACCCGACAGATCATCCTGCCTGCCCACCGTGACCACCTATCCTCAAGCGCATCCCGGCACAGCGCGGAAGCGGAACTCCTGTCCACGACCGGTCGTTGTGCCCGGGAGAGCATGCCATACCGGATGCGCCGGATACAGGGGAGAATTCCTAGTTTGAGCAAGGTACGTCTGGCAACTGCCGCCGATGTGGACGCGGCCACCCGCACACTCACCGAAGCCTTCGTCGATTACCCGTGGACCCGGCACACGATCGCTGCCGACGATCACGAACGCCGCCTGGAAACCTTCCAGAGCCTGTTCATTACCCGGATCGGGCTACCACACGGCAAGGTCTGGGTCACCGACGACCGCACCGCGGTCGCGGTCTGGACCACTCCGGAGAGTACGGAAATCGGCGCGGTCTTCGCCGAGCTGGCACCGCGCTTCGCCGAGCTGGCCGGACAGCGGGCTGCCGAGTCGCAGCGCGCCGAAGCGGCCATGGCCGCACACCGGCCAACCGAGCCCGTGTGGTTCCTCGGCACCGTCGGCGTACATCCGGACCACCAGGGCAAACGGCTCAGTAGCGCGGTTATCCAGCCCGGTCTTGACGCGGCCGAGGAAGCCGGCGTTCCCGCGTATCTGGAAACCTCGACCGAGCGCAACGTCCGGCTCTACCAGCGACTTGGCTTCACCGTGCGAGCCGAAGTCGAACTGCCCGACGGCGGCCCCCGAACCTGGGCAATGGTCCGGGAGCCGCGCCGCTGATCAACACAGCCGATCAACTCCGTCGATCAACTGGGGCCGACCTACCTGGCCATACCTCGGCGTAGGTCGGCCTCGTCGTCGGCCACCGGCCCGCCGAGCTCGCCGGTCCCGTAGGCGTCGAGCACGCCGAGCACCTGCTTACCCCACCGGTCGTGCGCGGCCTGCCTGCTGACCCCCGCCGCGGCGGCGATCGTCGCCCAGGTGGTGCCCATCCTGCGCAGGCCAAGCACCGTCCCGAACGGATCGATACCGGTGGCGAGTTCGATCCGGAGCCGGACCAGCTGCCAAGCGGTCTGCCGAGCGGCTGGCGTATCGGTGCCCTGTTCGGCCTCCCACTCCGCACCGCCGGGCGCGGGACCAGCGCCAACCACGCTGATGGCCTGATTCATCGCCTCCTGTTCGGAGATCTCCCGCACCCGTCGTACGGCGTCGTCGATGTCCACTTCCAACGCTTTCGCTACGTAATCAGTCATGCTGTCAAGTTAACCTTGACGGCACTCCTTGTCAAGTTTGGCTTGACAGATTCAGTGCGGCGGGTCGCCACATCGGCTGCAGTCCCAGCCCTCCGGGCAGTTCCACGGGTGCGCCGAGCGCCTGGAAACCATGCCGGGCATAGAGCGCCTGGTTACGCGGCGAGCTTGCCTCCAGATATGCCGGATGGCCGGCCGCGTCCACTTCAGCCAACTGGTGTCGCAGCAATGCGCCACCCAGGCCAGTACCGCGATACGCGGGCAGTACGCAGATCTGCTGGAGATACCAATGCGGTGTATCGCGCGGATGGCGCCGCTCAACCAGCTCGAGCAGCGTCATCATCCGCGACGTGTACTCGCCGTAGGCCTGCTCGAGCGCGGCGGCGAGCTCCTGCGCATCGAGCTGACCTGGCCCGTCGATGAACTCCCACTGCGCCACCCCGGCCAGCGCGCCGTCGACCTCCGCGACCAGCAATGCGCCCGTTGCCAGGATGCCGGCGAGCCATTGCGTCGCGTGCTCACCGCCGGATTCAACGAACCGAGCGCGCGCGCTTTCATCCGGGATAACCCAGTTGAACACCGCTTCATCCGCGTTGCCCGCCAGGTACACCGCGGCCGCTTCAGCCAGATCCGCCTCGGTCGCGGCGCGAATCACCACATTGCCCACCAGGACCACCCTTCGTCACCACCGTGGGTACGGTGTACGCATCTCATGGGTACACCGTACCCACCGATGGCTGGATACGCCAAGATGGGTAGCCGATGACCAATCACCACGACGCGCAAGGGCTACACAGGGACCGGATCGTGCGTGCCGCGATGGACCTTGCGGACGCGGAGGGACCCGAGGCGTTGTCCATGCGCAAGGTCGCGACCTCCCTTGGGGCCGGCACGATGTCCATCTACCGGCATGTGTCCGGAAAGGACGATCTGATCGCCTCGGCGGTGGATACGGCTTTCGGTGAGCTGCGCTACCCGGAGCCAGCGCCGGCCGACTGGCGGACCAGATTGGCCAGCGCGGCCCGTCAGGAGTGGGCAATGTACCTGCGGCACCCGTGGGTGGCGCCGTACGTCGCGGGACAGCGACCGACACTCGGCGCCAATGTGCTGCGCAACGTCGAGTGGGGACTGGCCGCGGTCACGCATCTGGACCTGCCGATCGACACCAGGATGCAGATCTTTCTTACCGTCAGCGACTACGTACAGGGCGCGGCGCTCAGCGTGCTTGACGAGACGCGCGCGAACAGGACCTCCGGTATGAACTCGGCACGCTGGTGGACCGGGCAGCTATCAGCGCTTATCCGGCTTACCGAGGACGAGCGGTTCCCGATGCTGCGCCAACTCGTCGAGCGCGCCGAGGCGACTGGGCCCTATCTGAAGGACTTCGAGTTCGGCCTGCAACGGGTACTGGACGGCCTGGCAACGTTTCTCGACGGATTGGACACGCGACCAGATGAGTTACCTGAAGTAACTTCAGTTCATCGACTGAGCGCGACCGACACGAGCGCGCTGGAACTGATCAGCAAGCGTTGGATACCCGAAGTGCTCTACCTGCTCGGCGCGGCACCGGCGCGGTTCACCGAACTAGCCGAAGCCATCCCGGGAATCTCCCGCAAACTGCTCACCGAGCGACTGCGACTGCTGGCCGAGCAGGAGCTCGTCACCCGCACCGAGCAGCACTACGAGCTCAGCGCGAGCGGGCGCGCCCTGGTGCCGGCGCTACGCGCGTGGGTAGCCGCGCATTCGGCGGCAACCTCGCCCACCGTCTAGCCGCGCCTCGCGACGACAAGTCGGGTCGATTCGACAAGCATGTCGAGGTTTGGCTAATGTTTGACCAGAAACACTGATTTGGTCATGTAGTCGACATCGTGAGGTCACCGAGTGGACGATCGGGAAGCGCGGGCACACCGGATCCTGGACGCCGCGGCCGAACTGATCGGACAGCTCGGTTACGACAAAACCACCGTGGATGACATCGCCACGGCGGCCGGCGTCGCCAAGGGCACGATCTACCTGCATTGGCGGAGCAGGGCCGAGCTGTTCGAGGCGCTGTTACGGCGCGACCGGATGGGCATGTTCCAGGACATCGACGAGCGCATCGCCGACGCACCGGACACGCTCGCGACGGTGTTCACCGGCTTCGCCCATTCGCTGCACGCCTGCCCGCTGAGCAAGGCGGTGTATCTACGCGACCTGCGAGTACTCGGCAAGTTCGTGCACAATCGCGCGCCCGAACAGCTCGCCGAGGCCATGCCGTACACCTTCGCCGGCTACCTCGAGCGGTTACGCGCCGAACAGCTGATCCGCACCGATATCAGCCTGGCCGCACAGGTCCAGCTGATCGCCGCCGCATTCCTTGGCGCGCTGCACGCGCCCACCCTGTTGCCGGCCGAGTTCACGGTGCCGGAGCCGGTGGCAAGTGAACTGCTCGGCGAGTCGATAGCTCGGGTACTCGACCGCGGCACCCCGTTCGACGAGACGGACCGCGCGGCCTTTCGCGCGGCCACCATCGCCTACTTCCAGAAGAGCACCGCGCTAGAGCGGCGCAAGTACCTGCGCGCCATGGGACACACGAAGGAATCCGAATGAGTACCGAACCACCCGTAGTACTCCCATTCGCTTCGGCTACCGCCGAACTGGCACTGATTGGCGGCAAGGGCGCCGGCCTCGCCGAGCTGGCCGCGGCCGGCCTGCCAGTGCCGGATGGATTCCACGTCACCACGGCCGCCTACCGCAAGGCGACCAGCCATCCGACATTCCTCGCCGAGGTGGATTCCGCGCTGTGCACAGTAGACTCAAGCCGGCCGGAAACCCTGACGACCGCCGAGTCGCGAATCGCCGCCGCATTTGCCGAACTGGCCATGCCCGAGGAAGTTCATCGGGATATCACCGCCGCCTACCACGGTCTTGGCGCCGATCCCTCGGTCGCGGTCCGATCTTCGGCCACTGCCGAGGACCTGCCCGAGCTGTCCTTTGCCGGCCAGCAGGAGACCGTGCTCAACGTGCGGGGCGCCGATGCCGTTATCGCGGCGGTACGGGACTGCTGGGCATCGTTGTGGACCGCGCGGGCGATCGGCTACCGCGCACGCAACGGGATCAGCACCGACCAGCTCGCCATGGCGGTCGTCATCCAGCTGTTCGTGCCCGCCGACGCCGCGGGCGTGCTGTTCACCGCCGACCCGGTAACCGGAGACGCGGAACGCCTGATAGTGAACGCCGGTTGGGGCATCGGCGACTCCGTCGTGGATGGCTCGGTAACCCCGCATTCGGCCGTGCTCGACCGGACCAGCGGTCGGATCGTCGAGGAGAACATCGGCGCACAGCAAGTCAGGACGGTACCGGCCGCGCAGGGCACCCGCATTGAGGAACTACCCCCTCGGCTGCGGGGTGCCGCGGTGCTCGATCAGTCCACCGCGAACGAGCTTGCCGAGCTGGGTGCCAAGATCGAGGCGCACTACGGCACACCGATGGATATCGAGTGGACCCTGTCCGATGGCCGACTGTCCATCGTGCAGGCGCGACCGATCACGAACCTGCCGGAACAGCGCGAGACCTGGAACGACAGCCTTGCTGGGGACTACCTGTGGACCAGTGGCAACGTGGGCGAAGCGATTCCGGATGTGATGACGCCATGCACCTGGTCGCTTGCCAAGATGCTGCTCGCCGACACCATGGCGGCCACCCAACTGCCTGGTTACAACGGCTTCGGCAATATCGGTGGTCGGCTCTACCTCAATGTCAGCACAACCGCGGCGATCGCCGGCGTTATGGGGATGTCGCAGGCGAAGTTTCGCTCCCTGACCGAGGATGTCTTCGGCAAGCTTCCCGAAGAGACGGACATTCCGCGAATACCGGTTTCCCGGCTTGACATCGCCAAGGCGCTGATCCCGGTGCTGTGGCGGGTATCGCGCCGGATTCGTCAGAACGCGCGACGGATGCCTCGGTTTCTCGAGAACGCGGTTGCCGAATCCGCCCGGCTGCGCAAGCGGATCGGCGAGGTGAACGATCCGAAACGGCTAGCGGAGTTCTGGCGGCGGGAACTGCTCCCGTACTTCCGCACCTGTTGCCAGATGATGGAAGCCGCGACCAGGCAGGGCGGTAATTCTCCCGTGCACACGCGGAACCAGCTGCGCGCGATGGTCGACGAGGCCGACGCGGCCGCCCTGTTCGGTGGGTTGGCCAGCGGGGGCGAGCTGGCCAGTCTCGGACCGGTGATCGGGCTGAGCAAGCTGGCAAAGGGCGAGTTCGATCGGGAGACCTTCCGCGATGAGTACGGACACCGCGGCCCGCACGAGTACGAAGTGTCCATTCCGTACCCAGCGGAGGACTCCGATTGGGTGGATGCACAGCTCGCGGCCTTCCGCGAGTCCTCGATCGACGTTGACGCGCTGCTTGCCCACCAGCGAACGGAACGCGACCAGGCGTGGCAACGGTTCCGCGCCCAGTACCCGCGCTCGGTAACGAAGATGCGCCGGCAACTGGGGCTGTGGGCGAAGATCGCGCACGGACGAGAGGCAACCCGGTCCGAGGTAGTACGCGTTTTCGCGGTGACGCGGCAGTTCGTGCTACGGGCTGGTGAGCTCACCGGGCACGGAGACGACCTGTTCTTCCTGTCGATCGAGGAGGTCATCGCCTTGCTCGACGGGGACCAACGCGCGCTGGCATCAATCGATATCCGTAAGGCGACCTACCGGTACTACAGTTCGCTGCCGCGCTACCCGACCGTGCTGCGCGGCCGGTTCGATCCTGGCAGCTGGGCAGCGGATGCCAACCGGCGCGCCGACCTGTACGACGAGCACGGGACAGCACGACCAGCAAGCGGTGCGGTCACGGGTTTCCCCGGTTCCGCGGGCGTAGTGGAGGCGATCGCCAGGGTGGTAGCCAGCCCGGCCGAAGGGACCGCATTGCGGCAGGGCGAGGTACTGGTCACCGCCGCCACGAACATCGGCTGGACGCCGCTGTTCCCGCGGGCGGCAGCCGTGGTCACCGACGTGGGTGCGCCGCTGTCGCACGCCGCGATCGTGGCCCGCGAACTCGGTATACCCGCGGTGGTTGGCTGCGGCTCAGCAACCATGCGGCTGCGTACCGGAGATCGTGTTCGGGTGGACGGCGCGCGCGGCACGGTGCAGCGCATCGACGAACCAGCCGAGCGCTAGCCAGACACCTTGGCCAGCTTGTCCGCAGTCGACACCTGCCGGGTTGGCGGCGTTCGCGCGGCAAACAGTTCGGCAATGCTGCCGCCGGAACGAAGCACGGCCCGGATGCGCGGCTCGATCCCGGCGAGGTGGTCATCCGCCAACGTCGGTTTCGCCGAAGTCCGTGGTACGGGCACCGAAGGTGGCGGCTGGGCATCGCCAACCGTGGTTACCTTGGGCGCAACCGCGATCACCGTGGGCGCGAGCCAGAGCAGATAAAGATGCTCGATGCCGATATCCGCCGCATCATCGATGATCAGCACATCGAAGGCGGGTTCGCCGGAACCCGCCAGTTCGGCCAGTTCGGCAAGCGGTACACAGCGGACCGTCGACCGGTCCCGTGCTTCGAGTACCGCGAGCCGGCCGAGCACATCGCGCAGGCTTGTCTCATTCGCGGCAAGCTCGGCCCGTAGCCGCTTTGCCCGATCCGCCGTTTCGGCGTGCCGCCGCTCGCGTTCCCGTAACCGGCCGGCTGCCGGGACCGCACGCAATACCCGAACGAACGAATCCACAGTGGTCATTGGGATGTCGATTCCGGACTCACCGAGCGCGCCAGCCACCCAGTCCCTGAGCTGACCGAGATAGGTCACCCAATCGAGCAAGCGCGCGTTGTCCGCAAGCTCGACGAGTACCACCGCGGCATCGGCCGTGCTGACCGCCACCCCTGCCTCGGACCAGACCTTGGCCAGCCGCATCGCCTCGATCTCCGTTTCGATGCGACGCAGCACGGCGTTCAACGTGTCCGCGGCATCCGCGGGCTGACCGTCCACAAGTACCGCGTCAAGTAACTGCCTGGCATCCTTCTGTGGTCGGCTCGGCATCCAGCGTCGGCAACTGCCGCCGGCGCGCAGGTAGGTCAGCAACGCCGAGCCGTCCCGCAACCAGCGGCGTGCGATCCCGATATGCCGCACGGTGAGCGGCCGGTCGAACTCGACCACCCGTTCATCCGCCGGATTTCGCAGCAGGTCAAGCAGCCGCTCTGGTTCGCTGCGGGTCTCGAGCAACCGGCCCCACTGTTCGGTGTTGGTACCGGCGAACCGGTCCCGAACCGCTCGCTGTACCCACGGCCGCTGGCGAGTTATCCCTTCATCCCTGGCAAGGCCACAGATGTCCAGCGCCTTGCTTACCCTCGGCCACAAATCCGCGAGCGTGCCCAGCTTCTCCGCGGAAAGCTGGGCCAGCTCCGCGGCAAGTTCGCCCTGTTGCGCTGACTGCCCGGAGTGCGCCGTGGCGAGATCCCGGATCTCGCGTAGTTCCGTCGCCAGCCGGACATTCTCCGCACGCAGCCGGTCGCGGCGGATCGTGAAGTCATCGCGCGTTTCCCGTAGCCGCGCCCACAACGTCCGCTCGTCCACTCCGGCCGCGGCCGTGACCAGCGTTCGGCCGTTCGCGACTGGCAGATTGGCAACGGCATCCACCGCGGAACCGACCGATCGGCACAGCAGCGGTGCGCTCGCTTCACGATCTTCGCCAGCGGTAAGGGCAAGCAAACTTGCCGAAACTCGCTCCGGAGCAGCATCGACGCCGGTCCGGATGCGCCGATACGCCTCGGTTGCCCGATGGTCAGCAGCTCTGGTTGTCAGTTCAATTAGGTAGTCGATCAGGTTGGTCGTGCCGGATAACTCGTCCGCATCGCGCTCGCCCACCGACGCCATCAAACCTCCCTGTGCGCCAACAACAAGTCAGGATGATGGCGCGGCGAGGAGTTCTCAACTACGCCTGAGCAACATCACCCGATGGAAGCACGATTGTCCGGTATGCCGGGAAAGCTCGGGTGACGTCAGCACTCCCCGTAACCGCGTTTCCTGCCGACTTTGCGGCCTTCGGGAACAGCTAGTAGGCGCGAGCGAAGAGCACTCGTTTACCGAAGTCAGCATGCTGTCCACAGTAGATACAATCGCCGCTTTCCGCTGGCGCGTCCAGCGGGATACACCGTGGCGTCGCGGCCGTCGCGGCCTTGATCCGCTCCGCGCAACCGGTGTCACCACAGTGCAGCGCGGCAGCCCAACCACTGGCCACCGCCTCCTGGAAGGCCGACCAGTCCGACACGGGCCGAGTATGCGAATCCCGGAACTCGGTCGCCCTCACCAGTAACGACTCCTGGAACTCGGCGAGCAACCCTGGCAGCACCTCGGGGAGAGCGGCAAGCCGAAGCGACTCCTTTCCCTTGCCGAGGCGGCGCACCAGCGTGGCAGAGCCCTCGGCGAGATCACGCGGACCGAGCTCCAGCCGGAGGGGGACACCCCGCAACTCCCACTCGTGGAACTTGTAGCCGGGCGAACGATGTGACCGCTCGTCAACCCGCGCGCGAATCCCCACGGCGCGCAACCGCTCCAGCAAGGCACCGGCAACCGAAACCAGCTCGTCGAAACGCGTGCCGCGACCGATCGGAATGATCACAACCTGGTATGGCGCCAACTTCGGCGGCAGTACCAACCCCTTCTCGTCACCATGAGCCATGATCATCCCGCCGAGCATCCGCGTGCTCATCCCCCACGAGGTGGTGTGCGCGTGGCCAAGCTCGCCAGATTCCGTGGTGTAGCGAATATCGAAGGCTCGTGCGAAGTTCTCCCCCATATAGTGGGAAGTTCCGGCCTGTAACGCGCGCCGGTCGCGCATCATCGCCTCGATGGTGAACGTGCGCCGCGCGCCGGCGAATCGCTCTCCCGGCGTCTTTTCCCCGGGGATTACCGGTATGGCCGCGAAATCGCGGGCGATATCGGTATAGATATCCAGTGCGAGCCTGGTCTCCCGCATTGCGGATTCGGCGTCGGCGTGCGCCGTATGCCCCTCCTGCCACAGAAACTCACTGGTGCGCAACAGCATTCTCGGGCGCATCTCCCACCGTACGACATTCGCCCACTGGTTGAGCAGCAACGGGAGATCCCGATACGACGACACCCATTTCGCCATCATCTCGCCAACAACGGTTTCCGAGGTTGGCCGCACGACAAGCGGTTCGGCCAGCTCACTGCCACCGGCATGGGTAACCACGGCAAGTTCGGGCGAGAAACCCGCGACATGCTCGGCTTCGCGATGCAGATGGCTCTGCGGGATCAGCAGCGGGAAGTACGCGTTCTGGTGGCCGGTCTCCTTGATGCGCCGGTCCAGTTCGTCCTGCAGCAGCTCCCAGATGCGGTATCCGTATGGTCGGATGACCATGGTTCCCTTGACCGGCGCGCGATCCACCAAGCCGGCCCGCAGCACCAGCTCGTTGTACCACGCGGAAAAATCCACCTCCGGTGAAGTCAGTCCACGATCAGCGACATCCATAGGAAAACGCTAATCCGGCGGTCAACGGAAATAATCTGGTTAGCGTCCGGCGAGAGCGCGCTGGCAACGGTCGGCCTGCGCGCGCAGCGCGGTGACGAGTTCCGGCGAGCCACTGGTCAACGTGAAGTCCGCGTCCACCGAAGTGATCATCCAGACCAGCGACGACACGGTATCGGCGCCGATGTGCAGTAGGCAGCTGCGCTCGTCGACCGCTTCCAGCACGCCCATTCCTGGCCAGATCCGTTCCGCGATGACCTCGGCGGGTTCGTGCAATGTGACCGTTGCCTGGCAGGTCCAGGCGCGTACCGACAGCTGGCTACTCAGGTGTTCGGCGACGTCGGTGAATGGCGCTTCGCGCGGGGTGAATCGCGGCCCGGTCGGCGTGCGGGGCCGCAACCGGTCGACCCGAAACGTCCGCCAGTCCGCGCGTTCGACATCGAAACCAACCAGGTACCAGTGTCGACCGAAGCTGACCAGATCGCGCGGTTCGACCCGACGCGAACTCTCCTTACCGCGATGACTGGTGTAGTCGAAGCGCAACAGCTCGGATCGGCGGCATGCCTCGGCGATCACCAGCAGGGTGTCCGCGGACACCTCGGGAGCGGGTGCCGTGCCCGCCCGCACCGTCGCCGTGTGCAGGCTGTTCACCCGGTAACGCAGCCGGGACGGCAGCAGCTGTTCCAGTTTGGTCAGCGCGCGTAGCGCGGTCTCCTCGATCCCGCTGACCGAACTTCCGGTCGCGGTGCGCAACCCGATAGCCACCGCGACCGCTTCCGCGTCATCGAGCAGCAGCGGGGGCAGCGCCCCGCCAGCCCCCAACCGGTAACCAGCGGTTCCTTGTAGCGCGTGCACCGGGTAGCCGAGCTCGCGTAGCCGGTCGATATCGCGGCGCACGGTACGCGAGGTGACCCCGAGCGAGTCGGCCAGCTCTGCTCCGGACCAGTCGCGCCGAGCCTGCAGCAGGGACAACAACTTGAGCAGCCGTCCAGAGGTTTCCCACATTTCGACAATTCTGCCATCAAGTTAGGAACAGATCAGTCCTAACAGACTTCTAGGGTCGTCGGTATGACAGCTACACCACCGGAAATTCAGCCGTTTCGAATCGATGTTCCGCAGGCACAACTGGACGACCTAGGTGCTCGGTTGGCCAACACCCGCTGGCCGGACGAGCTGCCCGGGCTCGGCTGGAGCCGAGGCGTGCCGGTCGAGTACCTGAAGGGGTTGGCCGAGTACTGGCGTACCGGTTACGACTGGCGGGCACAGGAGGCGATGCTCAACGAGTTCCCGCAGTTCGTTGCCACCGTGGACGGTCAGCGGATCCACTTTCTCCATATCCGTTCACCGGAACCTGGTGCTACTCCGCTGATGCTGCTGCATGGCTGGCCCGGTGGCGTCGTGGACTTCCTGGACGTACTCGGACCACTCACCGATCCGCGGGCGCACGGTGGTGACCCTGCCGATGCCTTCCACCTCGTGGTTCCCGCACTACCCGGTTTCGGGTTCTCCACTCCACTTGCCGGCCCCGGGATGAACCCGGCCCGGATGGCCGAGGTACTCGTCCAGTTGATGACACTGCTCGGGTATTCGCGTTATGGCGTGCAGGGCTACGATGCCGGCGCCTGGGTAGCACCCGAGATGGGCAACCAGGCGCCCGAGCGAGTATCCGGGATCCACCTGAACGCCATGCTCACCTTCCCCATGGGGACGCCGGGCGAGCTGGACGATCTCACCGATGTCGAACAACAACGCTGGCGAGCCATGCAGGACTTCAACGACGGCTATCTCCAGTGCAACGCCAAACGGCCGCAGACGGTGACCTATGGGTTGCACGATTCACCGGTCGGCCAGCTCGCCTGGATCGTGGAGAAGTTCAAGGAGCTCACCATGCCCGAGGACGCGCTGCCCGAGCACTGCGTGGACCGCGACCGGATGCTGACCGACGTGTCGCTCTACTGGCTGACCGGCACGGCAGGGTCCGCGGCGCAGATTTACTACGAAGCGATTTCCGCCACCTCATGGGACAGCGAGGCGGTAGATAGTTCTCATTGGACAGACACCGGACCCAGCACGGTGCCCACCGGAGTACTCGTTTCGGCACACGACGTGACGGTCCGGCGCTGGGCGGAACGCGACCACAACATCGTGCACTGGACCGAACTCGGCAAGGGCGGACATTTCCTCGCCATGGAAGAACCAGCCGCACTCGTCGACGACGTCCGGCTGTTCTTCAGGTCCCTACGCTGACCTGTTCCGGTGGTACCGAAGGCGCCTCGGTACCACCGGAAAGGGTGTCTCAGCCGGAACGCAGGGTCCTATTTGGATCCTGGGGTTCCTACGTTCGCCGACTTGTCACTGGACCAGGCTGAAATGCAAGGGATCCGCGAAGTGTCGCAGCGGTCCGCGTACTTCTTCGTGATGTCGGTGACCTCGCTCATCAAGCCTTCGCTCAACGTGACGGGGTTGAGGCCGAGGTGCAGGAACCGGTCGTTCGCGACGTGCAGCTCGTTCTCGTCCGCCTCGTTGCGCGGGTTCTCCACGTTCGCGATCTGCGCCCCGGTGCGCTCGGAGATCATCTTCGCAAGGTCGCGGACCCGGTGGGTCTCGGTCATCTGGTTGAGGATCTGCACCCGGTCACCCTTGGCCGGCGGATTCGACAGCGCCAGTTCGATGCACTTCACCGTGTCCTGGATGTGAATGAAAGCCCTGGTCTGGCCGCCAGTGCCGTGCACGGTAAGGGGGTAGCCAACCCCGGCCTGCATCAGGAACCGGTTGAGCACGGTGCCGTAGTCACCGTCGTAGTCGAACCGGTTGATCAGCCGCTCGTCGAGCTCGGTCTCCTTCGTCTGGGTACCCCAGACGATGCCCTGGTGCAGGTCGGTGACCCGCACCTGGTCGTTCTTGTTGTAGTAGTGGAAGAGCAGCTGATCCTGCGTCTTCGTCATGTGGTAGATGCTGCCCGGGTTGGCCGGGTACAGGATCTCCTGGTCGATCAGCTCCTCACCGGTGTCGATCTTCACCTTGAGGTAGCCCTCGGGGATCTTCATTCCGGCGGTGCCGTAACCGTAGACACCCATCGTGCCGAGGTGCGCGACATGGATGTCCAGCCCGCTTTCCACCACCGCGGCGAGCACGTTGTTGGTGGCATTCAGGTTGTTGCTCACCGTGTAGCGCTTGTGCCAGCTCGTCTTCATCGAGTAAGGCGCGGCACGCTGCTCAGCGAAATGCACGATGGCATCCGGCCGCCAGTCCTGCAGGAGGTTCAGAAAGCGCTGGTAGTTGGTGGCAACGTCAATGTCGTGGAAGGCGATGTCCTTCTCCGACACATCCTTCCAGGCCTGCAGCCGCTGGCTCATTGGCCGGATTGGCGTAAGCGACTCGCATTCGAGCTCGACGTCGATCTTGCGCCGCGACAAGTTGTCCACGATGGCAACCTCGTGCCCCTGTGCGGACAGGTGCAGGGAGGTCGGCCAACCGCAGAAGCCGTCCCCGCCAAGGACCAGTACTCGCATCTTCTTCCTCCCGTTATTCATCCCCGTCGGGGTGGCAGACGCTACCGGCTTGGAGTACTCCGCCACAGAGCCATTCTGCGGGAGTACCTGGCCGGCACAGAACCGCACTCCCCGGGACTTGAATTAGGCAAGCCATTCCGGCACCGCTGGCAACCAACACCTTGCCCGCCGTTACCCCCTTGGCACCGTGGAACACCTGGTTTCGACGGTTCACAGCAGGTCCAGCGCCTGCAGCTACTCGCGATGAGGCGCCCCTACCAGTCGACAACCACGGAACACCGCGGGGGCGGTGGGCAAACTAGTTACCTTACCACCGCCGAGTCGCGGTACCCGGTAAGCCGACGTTACAGTCCGACATACGGCATCTCTTTCGCACCAACGACAGCCTCGTGAATTACATCACATTACTTTAAGTTTTAGGCCAAAAGCCGCCAAATCGGTCCAGCGCGTTTGCCGGCACACGATCGATGATGCCGTTATTGTCCTATTCGCTACGGATAGCGATGGAATGGCGTATTGGGTCACGGCGCGTCGAATTCACGGCTTTCGACGAGAACCCGCCCGGTCGGGGTCCCGGTATCCGTGTAGTCCCGCACCCGGCCTTCGAACAGGATCCGGCCTCCGTGTTTGCCCGGCCCCGGTCCGAGGTCAATCAGCCAGTCCGCGTATTGGATGACATCCAGGTTGTGCTCGATAACCACAACCGTGTGGCCGCTGTCGAGCAACTGATGCAACACCCGCAACAGATTGTCGATATCGTTGCGGTGCAAGCCGGTGGTCGGCTCATCGAGCAGATAGATCCCCGCCGATTCGGCATCCCGAAGTTCCTTCGCGATCTTGACTCGCTGGCATTCCCCACCGGAGAGCGTGGTCAGCGCCTGGCCGAGGCGTAGGTAGCCGAGGCCGACCTCGGCGAGGTGCCGTAGCCGGTCGGTGATACTCCGGCTGGCCAGCCGCTGGATCGCCTCCGCCACGGTGAGTTCGTCGATATCGGCGATGGACAGCCCATCCACCGTGTAGGCGAGCGCTTCCGGCGTGAAACGTCGCCCCTGGCAGGTATCGCAGACCACCTCCTGCCCGTCCAGGAAGGCGAGGTCGGTATAGCGCACCCCGAGCCCGCCACAGTCCGGGCAGCCGCCCGTGGAGTTGGCGCTGAACAGGGCAACGGGCACGTTGTTGCGCTTGGCGAACAGCTTGCGGATGACCGGCGCGATCCCCGTGTAGGTGATCGGTGTGGACCGCCGGTTGGTGCCCACCGGCCGCTGGTCCACCACGGTTGCGTCGTGCTGGGCGACCAGTTCGGCAGCGAGGCTGGATTTGCCCGAGCCGGCGACCCCAGTCAGCACGGTGAGCACGCCGAGCGGGACATCCACGGTCAGCTTGTGCAGGTTGTTCCGGTAGGCATCGCGAACGGTGATCGAACCCGTGGCCGCCCGTGGCTTCGCGGCTGGCCTTCGCTGCTCGCGCAATGCGCGCCCGGTAGGCGTGTCCGCCTGTACGAGTTCGGCGTAACTACCTTGAAAGACGAGGCGTCCACCACCCGCGCCAGCTTCCGGGCCGATTTCGACGATCTGTTCGGCGCGTGCCATCACGGCAGGATCGTGCTCGACCACGAGAATCGAGTTTCCCGCGGTGCGTAGCTGATCCAGCAGGCTGGTCACCGATGCCACATCGGCAGGGTGCAGCCCGGCCGTCGGCTCATCGAACACGTAGAGCATCTCGGTGAGGCTGGAGCCAAGGTGTTTCACCGTTTTGATCCGCTGGGACTCACCGCCGGACAGGGTGACTGTCGGTCGGGAAAGGCTGAGATAACCGAGCCCGATGGTGACCATTGCGTCCAGCAGGGCGGTTAGCTCGGTTACCACCGGACGAACCTCAGCGGCCGCAATGGGCCGGATTACCTCAGCAAGCTCGGTAATCTCCATTCTGGACAGTTCGCCGATCGTCTGGCCGTGCAGCTTCGCGTTCCTGGCGGCCGCGTTCAGCCGATCGCCCGCACAGTCCGGACACACTTCGGCACGGGTGAACTCGCGTATCGTCGCCTGCTTACGTTCCGAGAGGTTGTCCGAGGTGTGTAGATAAATGCGCTCGAACCGCTCGACCAGTCCCTGGTAATCCTTCGGCGCCCCATTGCCGAGTTCGGCAACGACGGCACCGCCGTACAGCAGGGCCTCCCGCTCCCGCTGGCTCCATTCCCGCAGCGGTGCGGCACGGTCGAACAGCCCGATCTCGGCGTACTGGTTGAACCAGTAACCGCCATGGCCGAAACCAGGTAACTGGATGGCCCCTTCGTCCAGTGACCTGTCCAGATCCAGGAACCGATCGACGGCACTGGCCACGACCTCGCCCAGTCCTGAGCAGGTCGGGCACATTCCCGCCGGATCGTTGAACGAGAAGTGGTTCGATTCGCCGACATAGGGTTCGGCGCAGCGGGAGTACAGCAGGCGCAGATAGGTCCACGCATCGGTGATCGTGCCAACCGTGGATCGCGCGTTGCCACCGAGCCGGCGCTGGTCGATCACGACCACCGGAGACAGCCCGCCAATCCGGTCCACCTCGGGCCGGGTCCACTTCGGCAACCGGTTGCGGATGAACGGCGAAAACGTCTCGGTCAACTGGTAACCGGCCTCCGCCGCGATGGTGTCGAACACCAGGGAGGACTTACCCGAACCGGAGACACCAACCACGGCAACCACACTGGTTCGCGGGATATCGATATCCAACAGGGCAAGATTGTTCGTCCGCGCGCCGCGGATCCTGATGCTGTTCGCCATAACGGCACGCTATGACCAGATGCGGTCGAATTCTGACCGCAATTCGTTCGATAATGGCTCCGTGGCCGATATCACCGCGCGGATGCTCGCCCTACTGTCCACGCTGCAAACCGGGCGCTCGTTCAGCGGCGCAGAGCTCAGCAGCCGGCTCGGGGTGAGCCAGCGAACCCTGCGCCGCGATATCGAACGGTTGCGTGGTTACGGCTATCCGGTCGAAACCCAGCCAGGCCCCGGCGGCTACTACCGCCTGATCGCCGGGCGGGCGATGCCGCCGCTGGCACTGGACGACGATGAGGCCGTCGCCGCGCTGCTCGGTTTCGCGACACTGGCGGCGACCGGTACCGCCACCGACGGCAGCATCGGCGATGCTGCCGCGCGCGGTTACGGCAAACTCGATCAGTTGCTCCCGGCCAGACTGCGCCCACGGGCCACCGCACTACGGACCAGCTTGGAGACCGGCGGCCAGTTCGCGCCGGAAATCGATGCCGGGCTGTTCGCTGGACTCGCCGAAGCGAGTAGCGATACGGAAGTCATCACCTTCAGCTACCGGGCCAGCAGTGGCGAGACCAGCCACCGCCGTGTCGAACCACACCGGCTAGCCCAGCTACATCTGCGCTGGTACCTGCTCGGCTGGGACGTCGACCGGGCGGACTGGCGGACGTTCCGCGTCGACCGGATAGCCGAGCTGGTGCGCACCGGCGCGCGGCACCAACCGAGGACACTGCCCGCGGACTCCGCGGTTGACTACCTGCGCAGCGGCATCAACCTGCACCGCGGCAGGGTCGAGCTGCGCATCCAGGCGCCGCTGGAGCAGGTCGCCGATGCGTTCAGGCATCAGGATGCGCAGCTCAGCGCCGAGCAGGGGCCGGTCACCAGAGCCGTCCTGTGGCTGGACTCCTGGGAATGGCTGACCGTGCACCTCGCCTTCCTCGGCGCCGATTTCACCATCGTCGAACCCGATTGGTTGCGCACCGCCTGCGCCGAGTTCGCCGACCGGCTGCACCGAGGTAGCGCCACATCAGGGAGTCAGCTCAAGGGCGGAAGCCCATAGCCTGGTGAGCATCCGCACCGCCTGCTCGGAGTCGTGCGCGCGTTCCTCGAGCACCAACCAGAAGTACACGAAGTTGCTCACCATGGAAACCAGCGCGCAGGCCGCGATCAGCGGATCCAGCTCGGTAGGCACCGAGCCATCCCGCTGTAGTCGCTCGATGCTGCGGCGAACCCGTTCTACCGAGGTATGCCGCGCGGCCAACCGGATGTCCCGCACTTCATCGTCGTAGGTCACCGCTTGCTCCATCAACGCGAGCATCGTGCCGTATTCCCGGTATACCCGGATGAACTGCCGGTTGGCCCGTTCGATCCGTTGCAGTGCCGTCAGGTCCGGTTCATCGCCGGAGATACTGCCGGTGTCGTAGATCATCGCCAGCGCCTCGGCGACCAGCACGCGAAAAACCGCGGCTTTCGAATCGAAGTAGGTGTAGAAGGTGCCGTGCGCGACCCCTGCTTCGGCGGCGATATCCGCGACCCTGGCGCCGAGGAACCCATCGCGTTCGAACACCGCCCGCGCCGCCTTGATCAACCGCGCGCGGGTTCGTTGCGCCTTCGGCGACAGCGTGACCGGCGACTGGTTGCCAGAGTTCCCGAGAGCCCCAGAGTTCCCGAGAACTGCCGAGTTCCCAAGAACCGCCGATACATCGCGTGAATCGTAGGCATGCGCGCTGCGGCCCGCCTCCGGCTGCGAAGCCATCCCAATCGTCCCTTCCCGTCCCAATCCAGGGTCCTTTGTCAGCATAACTGACACCGATATCAATATCGGTTCAGTGTTGACACTGATTTCGATGTCAGTTTTTCTCGAATGCGGGGCCCCACCACAACACCGTGGTATCTGTGAAGGAGTCACATGGTGTCCGCACCCCACTCCCCGGCAACCCCGTCCACACTTAGCGCGTACCGATCCCCTTGCCAACCAACCGGGCTCGCCCGGATGTTTCACCCGAGGTCGATCGCGCTGGTCGGTGTCTCCTCCCGACCGGAAAGCCTGAACGCCCGGCCGCTGCGTTTCCTGCTCGAACACGGCTTCGGCGGGGGCATCTTTCCAGTCAATCCCAACCACAACGAGCTCTTCGGCGTCCGCTGCTATCCGAGCCTTGCCGATATCCCGGAACCGGTCGATCTCGTCCTGGTACTTGTGCCGGCGGCAGGCACGATCGAGGTGATCCGCCAGGCCGGTGCGATCGGCGCGCATACCGCGGTGGTGTTCAGCTCCGGTTTCGCGGAAACTGGCGCTGAAGGCACCAGGCTGCAGGAAGAGCTGCGGGAGGTCGCGCGGGCCACCGGAGTGCGCGTGGTCGGGCCCAACTGCCAGGGGCTGGTCTATGCGCCAACCGGGATGGCCGCGACGTTCACCGCCGCCGCGGCACGCCCGTTTCGTGGTCATGGCGGGGTGGCCTACGTGGGACAAAGCGGCGCGGTCGGCGGCTCGATCCTGGATATGGCGCGGGAAATGGGACTGCGGCTGACCGCATGGGCGAGTACCGGAAACCAGGCCGATCTGGATCTGGTCGATGTTGCCTCGGCACTGGTATCGGACGAGGAAGTCGATGTGCTGATGCTCTACGCCGAGTCCATTAGGGACGGTGAGGCCTACATCCGGCTTGCCGAGCAAGCAATGCTCACCGGAAAGCGGCTCGTCGTACTGCGTTCCGGCAAATCCGCCGCCGGCCAGCGCGCGGTCACCTCGCATACCGGCGCGATGCTTGGCGATCAGCTGGCCTTCGAGCTGGCGTCCCGGCGATACGGCGTCATTCTCGTCGCGGATGTGGATGAGCTGCTTGCGGTGAGCGCCACCCTGCAAACCAGTCCACCGCCCGCCGGGCCACGGATCGGGGTGATCACGACGTCTGGCGGCGCCGGCAGTCTTGCCGCCGACCACCTCGCTGGCCACGGGCTGGACCTCCCCACGCTAGCCGCGGACACCCAGGACCGGCTCGCACCACTGATTCCCGACTTCGGCGCGCTTGGCAACCCGGTAGATGTCACCGCCCAACTGTTCAACCAGGACGAACTCGCCGGGGCGCTGGGGAAGGTGTGCGGCACGGTCGCCGATGACGACCAGATCGACGCGATCGCCATCGTGCTCACCATGGTCACCGGTGAACTCGGCGCACGGCTTGCCGCCGATATCGTCGCCACCGCGCGGGAGTCGACCAAGCCGGTACTGGTTGCCTGGCTCGCCGGTCCCGGACAGACCCAGGACGGCCGAGCGATCTTCCGCGAGGCGGGCATCCCGGTGTTCCCATCGGTGGGCGCGCTTGCCCGCACCGCCGCGCGCTGCGGATCGGCGGTAACCGTGCCCCGGCCGGACCGGTCGGATTCCATAGTGGACCCCGCGGAAACCGTCGAACTGCTGCGTGGCTGCGCGGCCGGTGAGCTGCGCCCGGAAGCGGTTCTGACCGCGCTGGGCGTGCCGCAGCCGGAAAACCGGCTGGTGCGCACGGCCGAGGAGGCGGCGCGGGCCGCGGCCGAACTCGACGGTGAGTTGGCCATGAAGATCGCCGCGAGCGGGCTGGAGCACAAGTCCGATATCGGTGGGGTACGGCTCGCGGTACCGGGCGCAAGGGCAACCGAAGTGTTCGGTGAGCTCACCGAACTAGCCGCCCGGCACGGTGTGACCGACTTACACGGGGTGCTGCTCCAGCGAATGCTCCCCGAAGGGGTCGAACTGATCGTCGGCGCCACCTGTGCCGCGGATGGTTATCCGCCAATCATCACCATTGGCTTTGGTGGGGTAACCACCGAGCTGTATCGCGATGTCACCTCCGAACTCGCCCCCGTGCGCCCCTGGCAGGTGCGGGACATGCTGCGCCGACTACGTGGCTGGCCGTTGCTCAGCGGTTTCCGTGGCAACGCGCCATGTGATGTCGATGCGGTGGCCACCGTGGTCACCAGGCTCAGTACCGCCGTTGCCCCGCTCGCCGGACATCCGTTCGAACTCGAGATCAACCCGCTGATCGTTGCCGCCGAAGGTGGCGGCGCGTGCGCCGCCGATGTGCTGATCAGCGGGATGCGGCAACCGAAGTAGCCACCGCGTTCCACCGAGAAAGGGCGATATCAATGCCAGAAGTGTTGCTCAGTAAGCAAGATGGCGTCGCGGTCATTGTCGTGCACAACCCCGAGGTGAAAAACGGGCTCACCCCGGAAATGGGCCGCCAGCTGGCCGCATTGTGCGACGACATCGATACCGACGAGAGTATCGGCGCGGCCGTTGTGCAGGGCGCCGAAGGTAGCTTCTGTTCCGGGGCGGACCGGCGACGTTGGAATCCTTCCGGTGACCAGGCCGAAGACACCGCGTTCAAGGAATCCGGCGCGGTCTACTCGGCGTTCAAGCGAGTCGGCGAGCTCAAGGTGCCAAGCGTGGCCGCGGTTCGCGGGGCGGCCGTTGGTGCCGGTATGAACCTCATGCTGGCGACGGATCTGCGCATCGTCGCGGACAATGCCCGGATCCTCGCCGGCTTCCTGCGGATCAACCTGCATCCTGGTGGCGGATTCTTCACCCTCGCCGGACGTACCGCGGGCAGGGAAGCCACCGCCGCGCTCGGGTTGTTCAGTGCGGAAATCGCCGGCCCGCGCGCGAAGGAGATCGGCCTCGCCTGGGACTCGGTACCAGACGACCAGGTCGAGCAACAGGCATTCGACCTCGCCCGTGCTGCCGCGCAAGACCCGGAACTGGCGAGGGAAGCGGTGCGCTCGTTCCGTACCGAACTCGGCCCCCCTGCGATCGGGTGGGACGCCGCACTGCACTTCGAGCGGGGCACCCAGATGTGGTCACAACGTCGCCGCGCCAACCTGTAACTCCTCCGCCGGCGGAACCACCGGCGCATCGGTAGGGAGAATCCGATGACACGCATGACGATCATTGCGCTGATCGGAGCGCTGCTGCTGGTAGCCGGCTGCGGCGGCGCGCAGCGCGACGACCGAACCCAGCGGGTAGCGAAAACCACCGAATGCCCGGAAATAACCGACAACATCGATAGCAACGGCACGTTCACCTGGATGTACAGCGTGGACAACTCCAGTTTCGATCCGGACAACATCACGACGAACAACAGCCAGATGTTCCTGTATCCGATCTACGACACCCTGGTACACATCAACGAGAAAGGTGAGCCGGAACCGATGCTCGCCGAATCGTGGCAGGCCTCGGATGGCGGCAACGTACTCGAGCTGACGCTGATCAAGAACTGGCGTTATCACGACGGAGCCGCGTTCAACGCCGAATCCGTAGTCAAGAACATCGAACGCAGCAAGCGACCCGGCTCGTTCAACCAGAACCCGCTGGAGATCGTCAACGACGTCGAGGCCACCGGCGAACACACCGTCCGGTTCGAAACCGATCGCGCGGCAGGGGCGCTCATCGGAGTGCTCGGCGGCGCCGCCGGCATGATGATGAGCCCGAAGGCCATGAACGCCAAGGGGCAAGACGTCAAGCCGACCGGTGGTTCCGGGCCATACCGGATGACGAACTACGTGTCTGGCAGCAGGGCCGAGTACACCGCGGTGGAGAACTACTGGGACCCACCTGGACAGCGGGTAGCCAAGATGGTCTACCTGATCGCCGGCGATGACAACGCGCGGTTGAACGCGGTAACCACCGGTTCGGCCGATGCGACCTTCCTACGGGCGAGCATGTATCAGCCCGCGCGGGAATCCGGGGTAGTGCTGTGCGAGCAACCCAGCCTTTCCTCGTACAGCCTCGACCTGAACACCAAACTGTCCGAGTTCGGCAACAAGAAGGTGCGCCTCGCGCTCAACCACGCGATCGACCGCACCGCGGTCGCGGCGATCACCGATGGCTTCTGTGCACCGGGTGCGCAGCTGTTCCCGGACTGGTACTTCGCGTCGAGCCCACGGATCGGCGGGGACTACTACTCCTACGACCCGGAGAAGGCGAAACGGTTACTGGCCGAAGCCGGTCTCGAGGATGGTTTCGAATTCGATATGGAAGTCGTGAACCTCACGATATATCAGCAGATCGCCGAGATCATTCAGGCGAACCTTGCGGAAATCGGCATCACGATGTCCATCATGCCAATCGAGCTGGACGTCATCGGCGAGCACTTCTCGGTCAACCAGAACGTGCCGGCGGTACTCGGCGAGCAGAAAGCTGACGCCGACCCCAGCTCGCTCACCTCGTCCTATTACGACACGGACGGCTTCAACAACCCCGGCGGCTGGGGAACAGCCGAGATAGGCCGGTTGAACCAGGAGGCAATGGCGGCCACCGGCAGCGAACAACGACATCCCGCCTACGCCAAACTTTTCGACGCCGTGGCCGAGCAGGTGCCGCCCCACGTCACGCTGTGCCACCTCACATCGCCGTTCGCGATGAACAAGTACGCCAAGGGCGTGGAGATCTACGCGGACGGCTCCCGGCAGTTCCGTGGGGTCGGCGTTACCCCGAAGAACTGACCGCGAACTTCAGGTGAAACCGGAGGATTGTCATGCTGCTGCTCATCGCCAGACGGCTGCTGGTGACGATCCCGCTGCTCATTCTCGTCAGCTTCCTGATCTACAGCCTCATCGCGCTGGTACCCGGAGATCCGGCGGTGACACTGGCCGGCCAGGACCCGACACCGGAACAGATCGCGGCGGCGCGGGAAGAGCTCGGGTTGACCGACCCGTTCATCGTCCAGTACTGGCACTGGCTGGTTAACGCGGTACAGCTGGACTTTGGCGCCTCGCTGTTCAACAGCGAACCAGTCGCCTCGGCGATCGCTGCACGGCTGCCCGCGACACTGTCCCTTACCGTGCTCGCCCTGCTGATCGCCATCCTGCTCGGGGTCGCGGCCGGAACCCTGGCCGGGCTGCGCCCCGGCAGCTGGATCGACAGGGTGGCAACGTTTTCCGCGAGTGTCGGGGTCGCGGTGCCGTACTTCTGGGTCGGCATGATTCTGGTGCTGCTTTTCGCTATCCAGACCCCGCTGTTCCCTGCCATCGGCTACGTGCCGATCGGCGACGGGGTACTCACCTGGGCGAGTCACCTGATCCTGCCGGCAACCGCGCTCGCCATCGCGCCAGCCGCGGTGATCGCCAGACAGACCCGCGCGGCGGTGGCCAACGTGATGACCGAGGACTATGTTCGCACCGCCGAAGCCAAAGGTTTGCCGCGTAGTCGAGTGGTCGGCAAGCACGCACTGAAAAACGCCGCGCTCCCGGTCGTCACCGTGTTCGGCATCGAAGCGAACCGGTTGATCGGCGGCACCGTCGTCATCGAGCAACTGTTCGCCATCCCCGGGGTCGGTCAGCTTGCCTTCACCTCGGTCTTCAGCAGGGACATGCCCATGGTGCAGGGCGTGCTGTTGACCACGGCCGTACTGATCCTGTTGATCAACCTGCTCGTCGACGTCTCCTACGGCTACTTCAACCCGAGGGTCAGGCAGCTATGAGTGATCACGCGATCGAGCATCCACAAGCGCCAGGGTTGCGCCGGTTCCTGCGCCGCTTCAGGACGAACAGGACGGCGCTGGTTGCCGCCGTGGTGCTGGCGCTCGTCACGATCATCTCGCTATCCGCTCCCTTGCTAGCGCCCTACTCGCTGCACGAAATCGATGTACCCAACCGGTTGTCCGGTCCCACACCGGAGCACTGGCTTGGCACCGATTCGCTCGGCAGGGACACGCTGAGCAGGCTGATGTACGCCGGTCAGGTATCCCTGGCGGCGGCCGGCCTCGCGGTGGCCATCGCGATCGTGCTCGGCGTCCCGTTAGGACTCCTTGCCGGTTACCGGGGCGGCGTGCTCGACTGGTTGCTCGGGCGGGGCGCTGACGTACTGATGACGTTTCCCGCGGTGGTGCTCGCGATGGCGATTATCGCGGCAACCGGCCCTGGGCTGACCAATGCGATGATCGCGCTCGGCGTGGTGTACTCGCCGCGCCTGTTCCGCGTGGTGCGCAGCGCGACACTGTCGGTGCGGCAGGAGACCTACGTCGAGGCCTCGATCAGTATCGGTACCCCAGCGCTGAGCATCATCGCCCGGCGAATCCTGCCGAACGTGCTCTCGCCACTGCTGGTGCAGATATCCCTGATGCTCGCCGCGGCGCTGCTGGCGGAGGCGGCGCTGAGCCTGCTCGGTCTCGGTGTGGTGCCGCCGACTCCCAGCTGGGGTGGCCTGCTCGGGGTGGGCTTCACCGAGATCCGGACAACTCCACTGCTGGTCTGGCTACCGGGCATCGCTATCGCGATCACCACGCTCTCGTTCAACCTCATCGGCGACGGCCTGCGTGATGCGCTCGGCAGGGAAACCCGGAAGGGCGACTGATATGCGTACTGGGCAACCGAACCAGCCAACCGGGGGAACCGCCAGCGAGCTGCTACGGATCAGCGAACTCCGGGTCGATTTCGCCACCGAACATGGCTGGGCCAATGTGCTCGGCGGCGTGTCGCTGGATATTCACGACGGTGAGATCGTCGGGCTGGTCGGCGAATCCGGTTCAGGTAAAACGGTGACCGGATTGTCGATCCTCGGTCTGGTACCGAGCCCGCCCGGTCGCACGTCGGGTGGCCATATCTGGCTGCACGACGAGGACCTGACCGAAGTCGCCGAACCAAGGCTGCGGCAGATCCGCGGCAACGAGATCTCCATGATCTTCCAAGAGCCCATGACGAGCCTGAACCCGGCTTTTACCGTTGGCGACCAGATCTCCGAGACCTTTCGACGACATCGTCGAGCCAGCCGCAAGCAGGGCACCCAACGGGCGGTCGAGGTCCTTGATCTGGTCGGGATTCCGAATGCGGCGACGCGAGTCCACGCGTACCCACACGAGTTCTCCGGCGGGATGCGCCAGCGGGCGATGATCGCCATGGCGTTGTGCTGTGACCCCCGGTTGATCATCGCGGATGAACCGACAACGGCGCTGGATGTGACCGTGCAGTCGCAGATCCTCGATCTGCTCCGTTCGATGCGCGCCGAGATCGGCACCGGCATCCTGTTCATCACCCACGACCTCGGCGTGGTTGCCGAACTCTGCGACCGCGTCGTGGTGATGTACGGCGGCGAGGTGGTGGAAACCGCGCCCGTCCACGACCTGTTCCAACTACCGCGCCATCCCTACACCGAGGGCCTGCTTTCCGCCATGCCGCAGTTGGGCTCGCGTACCGCGAAGCTGGCTTCCATTCCTGGCCACACGCCCGAGCCATGGGCGATGCCGAACGGCTGCCGGTTCGGTCCACGGTGTACCTATCACCAGGAGTCCTGTTCCGAGAGCCCGGTCGCGCTCGAGTCAGCCGGTACCGAGCGCCAGGCACGCTGCGCGCGACTCGCCGAACTCAACCTACGAGGTGCGTCATGACCGCTTCGGACACTGACCCGCTGGTTCGGGTGCGCGGGCTGAACGTGACCTTTGCGCAGAAACGGTTACTCGGCCCGACCCGCTCGGTGCGTGCCGTGCACGATATCGACTTCGATATCGGCAGAGGCGAAACGCTTGGCCTGGTCGGCGAATCCGGATCCGGTAAGTCCACGACCGGGCGGGCGTTACTGCGCCTGGTCCCTGTCGAATCCGGCAGCGTCCAGTTGGCGGGGCAGGAACTCACCAAACTGCGCGGCGGCGAGCTACGCAAGCTCCGTGCCGCGATGCAGATGGTGTTTCAGGATCCGTACTCCTCGCTCGACCCATCGACCACGGTTGGGGCAAGCATTACCGAGCCGTTCCGGGTACACCAGGGTCTTTCGCGTAACCAGGCGTGGCCACGCGTGCTCGAACTCCTGGAGCTTGTCGGCCTGCCGGCGAGCCATGCGAACCGCTACCCCTACGAGTTCTCCGGCGGGCAACGCCAGCGCATCGCGATCGCCAGAGCACTGGCCCTGCACCCGAAACTGATCGTCTGTGACGAGGCGGTGTCCGCGCTCGATGTCTCCACGCAGAATCAGGTGATCAACCTGCTCGAGGAGCTGCGTGCCGAGTTCGAACTGTCCTATCTGTTCATCGCACACGATCTCGCCGTGGTCCGGCATATCGCGCATCGTGTCGCGGTGATGTATCTGGGCAGGTTGGTGGAAGTTGGTCCAGCGGAACGCGTTTACGAGCGACCGGCGCACCCGTACACCGAGGCGCTGCTTTCCGCGATTCCGGTACCCAACCCACAGCGGGCCGGCGAGCGGGAACGGATCGTGCTGCATGGCGATCTGCCCGATCCAGCGGACCCGCCAGCTGGCTGTCCCTTCCAGAACCGGTGCGGCTATGCGATGGACATCTGCCGGGAGTCAATGCCCCCGATGACCGAGGTCGCCGACGGCGGCACCGTGGCGTGCCATTTGCAGACGACCGGGCCACGGTTGGCTGGTGCCGTGCTAAGGGATGCCAACCTCTCGGTGGGGAGTGGCCAATGAGTGGACCGTTCGCCGGGATCACCGTCGTCGAATTTGGACAGTTCGTGGTGGTGCCGTTCTGCGCTCAGCTACTCGCCGACGGCGGGGCGCGGGTAATCAAGGTCGAGCCGCCACAAGGGGATGGCTATCGCGGCTGGCCGGATCCGCTCGCCCCTGGCCTGACCCGACAGTTTCTGATCAAGAACCGTGGTAAGGAAAGTATCGCGGTCAATCTTGGACACTCCGGGGCAAGCGAGGTAGTGGATGCGCTGATCAGCTCCGCCGATGTGGTGCTCGCGAATCTGAGCCCCGCGGCGATGGTTCGCCACGGCCTTGACTACCCGAGAATCGCGAAGATCAACCCGAGGATCGTTTACGGCACGGTCAGCGCCTACGGCGCCATAGGACCGGAGGCGGGCAGGGCGGGTATGGATGTGGTGGTGCAGGCGCGCTCCGGTCTGGTGTCCTCGCTTGGCGCCGAACGCGCGGGCGTACCACTACACAGCGAGGTACAGGTCGCCGACTATGCGGCGGCGATGCTGCTCTACGGCGGAATCAGCTCGGCACTGTTCGCGCGGACGCACACCGGCAAGGGGCAGCAGGTGGAGGTATCACTGCTCGGCGGCGCCCTCGCGGTGCAGAACAACGCGCTCGGTCATGCGAGCGATCGAGACCAGTGGCGGACCGAGTTCGTCACCAACCACCTTCCCCGGCTCCGTGGTGCCGGTGCGGACAAGGACGAGATCGGCGCCGCACGCAACCAGCTACGCCCTGACCCGCCTGGACATACCGCGCATTACCGGGTTTTCCGTACCAGCGACGGATATCTCGCGATCGGCGCGGGCAGCCTACCCGCCCGTCGCCGGTTGGTCGAAGCGATGGGGCTGGCAGCAGAACTCGGCACCGGCGATCCGGCTGAGCTCGGCCAGCAGCTGGACACCGCACTGCGGCAAAACACCTCGCGGCACTGGGTCAATCTGCTCATCGACTACGACGTGCCAGTCGCCGAAGTCCGGCATATCGACGAGTTGCTCTTCGACGAGCACGCGCGGGCCGAAGGGCTGATCGTCGACTACGAGCACCCCGCGGCAGGTAGCTATCGCGGCCTTGGCCCACCGATTCGACTCAGCGATACGCCGATGACAACGTCGAAACCCGCCCCATCGTTCGCGGCCGACACCTTGAACCTACTTGCCGAGCTGGGGTTTCCGGCCGCGAAACGCGACTCTCTTTGCACTGAAGGGGTTGTCGTGGACGGCTCCTCGGCACCGTTTCCCGACTGATCAAGGACCGCAGATGCGCTTTGCTACCACCGTTCTGACGCCAGCCGAACTCGAACTACGCGCTCAAGTACGGGACTTTCTCCGTACCGAACTGCCACCGGAACACAAGCCAGGGCTCGGTATGGCGGCCGAGCACGACCCGGAGTTCTCTTGCAAACTCGCGGCGGCCGGCTGGGTCGGTATGGCCATACCGCCGAAGTACGGCGGCAGGGGACGCTCCGTCGTCGACCGGTTCATCGTCACCGAGGAACTGCTCTCCGCCGGTGCGCCGATCGGCGCGCATTTCGTCGCAGACCGGCAGACCGCGCCGGTACTGCTGCGCTACGGAAGCGAAGCGCAGCGCGAATACTTTCTTCCCCGCATCTGCGCGGGGGAATGCTGGTTCTCCCTTGGTATGTCCGAACCGGATTCCGGCTCGGACCTCGCCTCGGTGCGCACCACTGCCCGACAAGTCGATGGCGGCTGGCTGGTCAACGGGACCAAGGTCTGGACGAGCGGGGCGCATAAGAACCACTACTTCGCCGTGCTGTGCCGCACTTCCCCCGCCGATGGCGACCGCCACGAAGGACTCAGCCAGCTCATCGTGGATCTGTCCGCCGCGGGGGTGCGCATCTCGCCGATTCACTTCCTCAACGGTGCGCACCATTTCAACGAGGTGTCCCTGACAGATGTGTTCGTCCCGGACGGTATGGTGCTCGGCCAGCTTGGCTCGGGATGGCAACAGGTGACCTCCGAGTTGTCCTATGAGCGGGCGGGACCCGATCGGTTCCTCAGCGTCTTCACCACATTCCGGCACTACCTCGCCGAGCTGGCGCAACCACCCAGCCCGCAGGCAGCCCGTGCGATCGGTTCGCTCGCCGCGCAGTTCTGGACGATCCGGCAACTGTCCTTATCGGTCGCAAGAGCGCTGGACGAAGGGCGCGCCATGCGCGCGGAACCCGCACTGGTCAAGGATATCGGCACCAGATTCGAGCAGCGGGCAATCGAACTGCTGCGGTCGGTGGCCGAAACCGAGCTTGATCCGGAAAGCGACTCGATGTTCGCACGGCTACTCGCCGAGGCGGTACTGACCGGGCCGAGTTTCACACTGCGCGGTGGCACTACGGAGATCCTCCGTTCCGTTGCGAGGAAAGGACTTCGCGGATGAGCGAGCATCGTGGTTCCATTGCCGAAGCGGTAGCCGGCATAATTGGCGAGCTATCCGGCCCGGAAGCGGTACGGCTGGCCGAACCGCACGGCTGGAACGAGCCAGCCTGGCGCGCGCTTGCCGAGGCGGCGTTCACCACGGTCGCCGTGCCGGAGGAACACGGCGGTTCGGGCGGCGACATCGCTGATGCCTGCGAGGTGCTCACCGCGGTCGGCAGGTTCGCCGCCGCCGTCCCGGTTGCCGAGAACTGCTTGCTCGCCGGCTGGGCACTTTCCTCCGCCGGGCTAGCCCTGCCGGGTGGTCCGGTCACCATGGCGGTCGGGCATCCCGCGGATACCGCCGTGCTGCGTGGGAATACCGCTTCCTGGCGGCTGAACGCGCGGCTGCACCGGGTTCCGTGGGCACGCCAGGCCACGCATATCGCGTTACTCGCGGACCTCGAGGAAGTCCCGCATGTGGTGCTGGTTCCTCACGCTGACGCGGAAATCCAACCCGGCAGCAACCTGGCCGGCGAGGCGCGGGACGGTGTCGTCGTGGACGCGGTGGTACCGCACGCTGTCCCCGCGCCCGCTGGGATCGATACCGGAACGCTTCGCCTGCGCGGAGCGCTCGGCAGGGCCGCCGCGATGTCCGGCGCGCTGGCCAGAATCAACGAACTCACTCTGGCATACACCGGAACTCGCCAGCAGTTCGGCCGCACGATCGACCGGTTCCAAGCGGTGCAACGACATATCGTGCGGATCGCGGAACACGCGAACGCCGCGGCGATCGCCGTGGAAGCCGCCGCGGCCAACGCTCGCCCCCTGCCCGATGTTTTCGACGTGGCCGCCGCCAAGATCGTGTGTGGTGAGGCAAGCGGTATCGTCGCGGCCGCGGCACACCAGGCACATGGCGCGATCGGCATGACCAAAGAGTACGAACTCGGCCAGCTCACCCGCCGGCTGTGGTCCTGGCGTGACGAGTTCGGCACCGAGGCACTGTGGTCGGAACTGCTCGGCGAACAGCTCGCCGCGGCCGGTGCCGCGGCGCTTTGGCCCCGGATCAGCACCGGCCGGGTAGTCGGGAACGAGTAGAGGAGACACAGTTGACGACCGGGAGTGGACTAACCGTCGAGGTACGGGATCGGATCGCGCGGATCCAGCTGGACCGGCCCGCTCGGCTGAACGCCATCGACTCAACCACCATGCGGGATCTCGTCCAGGCATTCGACTCGCTCGGCAGGGACGAATCGGTTTGGGCGATCCTGCTGACCGGTGCCGGGGACCGCGCGTTCTCCTCGGGAATCGACCTACACGAGGTGAACGAGGAGAACCAAGCCGAGCGGTTGGCCGCCATGCCGATGGGCGGCGTGCAGCGCAATATGTTCGAGGTCGTGCTGGAATGCCCGAAGCCGGTGGTTGCCGGGATCAACGGGGTTGCCGCGGGAGCCGGCTGCGAGCTGGCGCTGGCCGCGGACGTGCGGATCGCGGCGGAGCACGCCCGGATCGGACTACCCGAGGCAAAACGCGGAATGGGCGCGAACTTCGGCTGCCAGCTGCTACCCCGGTTGATCCCGAGGGGACTCGCCTTCGAAATGCTCTACACCGGTGAACTGATCAGTGCCGAGCAGGCACTCCACTGGGGACTGTTGAACCGGGTGGTGCCAAGCGAATCGCTTACCGAGGAAGCCCTGGCCATGTGCGAGCGGATTGTCGCGAACGCCCCGATCACGGTGCAGCGGTACAAGGCGATGATCTCGAAGGGTGGCGAGCTGCCGATCGCCTCGGCGTTGCGGCTCAACGTCGGCCCGAACCCGTACACCAGCGCGGACCGCGCCGAGGGAGTCGCCGCGTTCGTGGAGAAACGCCAACCACGCTGGCAGGGACGCTGACCGACACGGAATAGCCAAGGAAGGTGGCGGTTGACCAGGCAACGTGTCGAGGAGTATTTCGCGGCGTGTACCCGCGGCGATCCGGCCGCCGTGCGAGCCCAGTTCCAGCCCGATGCGGTCGTCTACGACCTCAACCACGCTCCGGTGTGGGGCGCCGAGGCGATCGGTGAGTTCTACGCTCGGGTCTGGGCACGCTGGGACGGTGCCAGCTGGGAAGTGAACACCTTCGTCGCGCAGGAAGACGTCGCCGCTGCGGAGTGGACGATGCGGGGCGTCAGCTCTGGCACCCCTTTCGTCGTCCGCGGATCCGAACACTACGAGTTCCAGGACGGTCTGATCAGCCAGATCCGCCAGTACTGGCACTACGACCGGATCGATCCGGGAATCGGCCTGCGGGACTATCCCTATGCGACCGATGAACGCTTCGCGCCTTAGCCACTGAATCCCCGAATCCCGGCTACGCTGTACTCGTCGGCGCACGGCGATCGGATCGTCGACGCACGGCAGCGGAGAGGAGTCGAGGATGTCCCGACACCCGCAACCATCGGCGCGCGAGTACGAACGGCTGTACCAGCAGCGGCGAGCCCCGTGGAACCTCGGTGAACCCCAGCCGGCATTGCGGGAGCTGGTCGAAGCAGGCTGGTGCACCGGGACCGTGCTGGATGCCGGCTGCGGCGTGGGTGAGCTCGCGCTGGCGGTCGCGGCCCGTGGACATCATGTGCTGGGTGTCGATCTCGCGCCGAGCGCTATCCGATCCGCCAGCGAGCAGGCCGTCGCACGTGGACTGTCGGCGCACTTCCGCGCCGCGGACATCACTGAACTCGATACCGGTGGCGAGGTTTTCGACACCGTACTCGACAGTGGACTACTACACAGCCTGCCGGAATCCGTCCAGTCGACGTATCTGGCCGTACTGCGCCGGGTCTGCCGGATTGGCGGCCGAATCGCCGTGCTCTGCTTCGCCGACCGGCCGGATGCGCGGACGCCCGATTCGGGCCGGCTCAGCGAGCGGCGACTCCGCGAGCTATTCGCCGACGGCTGGGCGATCGATGAGCTCGTGCCGGCCGAGATCTTCGGGATCATCCCGGACGGGGTCAGCGAATCCAGCACCTGGCCGCGCGATGCGAAGGGGCGCACCCCGATGACCGGGTGGCGGCTACGCGCACGCCGTGTCGACGATGCGCAAAACCGCGTTACTTAGGGATCTTGCGGTCACTGCGAGTTTTCAAGGAGACAGCCATGTCCGATTTCGAAACCCGTGTCCTGGAAGTGCCGGGCGCGCGCCTGCGTTACGACATCCGGGGCGACCTGTCCAGCTCCGGAGCCGCCGAGCGCGCGCTGTTCCTGATCGGTTCGCCGATGGACGCGGTCGGCTTCCGCACCCTGGCGAGCTACCTCACCGACCGTCCACTGCTTACCTACGATCCCCGGCACGCCGGGCGCAGCGAACGTATCGAGGAAGGGCCAGTCAGCCCGGAGGTACACGCCGATGATCTGCGCCGGATACTCGACGATCTGGGGCTGCCGGCGGTGAACCTCTTCGGCAGCAGCGGGGGCGCGCTCAACGGGCTGGTGTTGACCGGCAACCACCCGGAGCGGGTGCGCACCCTGATCGCGCACGAACCTCCCTCGGTGTCCGTGCTCCCCGACCGCGCGCGACTCGAGGCCGCCTGCGCCGATATCCACGAGACCTACCAACGTGCCGGCTTGGGCGCGGGGATGGCCAAGTTCCTCGAACTGACCAGCCATTCCGGCGAGCTGCCCGCTGACTGGCCGGATAGGCCGGCTGCCGATCCAGCACGGTTCGGCCTGCCCACCGAGGACGACGGCAGCAGGGACGACCCGATGCTCGGTTCCCTGCTGACCGTGCCGTGCTACGAGCTCGACTTCCCCGCCCTCGCCGCCGCGCGCACCACCATTTACCTGGCTTCGGGTACGGAGTCCGCCGGCCAGCTCACCGAGCGCGCGTCCCGTGCGATCGCCAGCCGGCTCAACGTCACGCACGTAGTCTTCCCGAGCCACCACGGCGGATTCCTCGGCGACGAGTACGGCATGCCCGGCGAACCCGCCGCGTTCGCCAGCAAGCTCCGCGAACTACTCGACCACGGCGAACGGCGCCGAACGGCGTAACTGGGGGCGGCACGCGGCGCACGGAGCTGATCATCCGCCCCGTGACGTTGCCCGCGCTGGGTAGGGTCACCGGGGTGCAAGCACCGCAGGACGGCCTCGAGTCCTATCCCCATCCGCTGGTCCGCGAGTTGGAGCCAAACACCATCCTGCGGATGCCGTCGCTTTCGAACACCCTGCAGCCGTACCTGCCCCGCGAGGTGGACGCCGAGCTGGACCTCGCGCTCGGCCAACCGGGTGCGGTGTTGATCGGCACGCAGGACTTCTCCGGAGCACGCCGAACGGCTTACGAGGCCCTGCTGCGCAATCTGGCGAACACCACGTTCACCACGAATATCGACGAATCGATCAGCGGTGTCGCTGGAGTCGTGCTGTGGATGGACTATCACGGTCGCAGCCGGGGCGCGCTGGAAACCGATATCCCGCTGCTGCATTCCTGGCTGCGCGGCCCTGGCATGCGGTGGATCATCGCGATCACCGACTACCTGGATCTACGCTGGATCGACGATGCGGCCCTTGCCCCGCTGAATCCCACAAAAATCGCCATACGGCAGCGGTTGACCGCGAACGAGCGGTCCGCACTCGCGGATCGCGACCTCGACGACGTAGAAACCGTCGCGGATCTGTATGCGGCTGAACAGAGCCAGGCGGGCATGCTCGACGACACGAACCCGTCGGGCGTCGATGACTCACAGCCGAGCAGGCACAGCCCCGGATACCGCGCGGACACCGATGCCGGCCCCGATCACCTCGGGATCAGCACTGACGTGCGGATGCTCGCCGATCTCGTAGCCTCCAGGCAGATCGTCCCGCCACTGTCGATCGGCCTGTTCGGCAGCTGGGGATCCGGCAAGAGTTTCTTCATGCGCCAGATGCGCGAACGGGTTGATCAGCTCGCCACCGCCTCGAACTTGGCGGAACGGCAGGCTGGCCGGCGTGGCCCCGCGGTTTCCGCGTACTGCTCGGCAGTACGGCAGATCACGTTCAACGCTTGGCATTACGCCGAGACAGACCTGTGGGCCAGCCTTGCCACCCACCTTTTCGACCAGCTCGCTGCCGTTGACTCCACCGCCGAGTTGCGCCGGTACGCCCATGAGCTGGCCCAGCAACGCCAGGCGGAAACCTCCCTGCTCGAGCAGCTGAGCTCAGTGCGGGTGGAACGGATGTTGCTCACCGCGCAGCTGGAACGCGGTCAGCCAGCCGCCGGTGACGCGAGCGCGGGCGACCCAGCTATGGCAACGGCCGAGTTCACCGCCGCGCTGCGTGCGGAGCACTGGTCAACCGGCCGTGGCATCCCGCAACCGGGCTCCCTCGACGAGATGCGCGAGTTCATCGCCAGTAGCACCGGGCCACGCGCCAGACTGCGCAACTTCGGCTACCGGTTGCTGCGCAGCCGGGTCACCATCAGTATTGCGCTGCTCGGCGCGATAACCACCGTGCTGTTCGTACTACTGTCCCAGTCGGCGGTGTGGCCAGCGGTCAGCGCGGGAATCACGCTGCTCGGCTCGACGGCTCCGGCGATACACGCGGTAGGCGATGCGGTACGTCGCATCCGCAGTACGGCCGAGCGGATCACCGAAAGGGCCGAGCACCCGGCGCGTACCAGGTTGGCCGAGCTGGAAGCCGAGCAAGACCGTCTCGAGCAGGCGATCACCGAGCTGAGCCGTACCGAGAACCTGGTCGACTATGCCCGATCGAGGGGCCGCACCGGGGATTACCAGCGACAGTTGAGCACGATTTCGCTGCTGCGGCGAGATCTTGAGGTGTTCGCCGGCCTACTTGCCGCCGAACGAGACGACCCGGCACGGACCGCGGGCCTGGAACGGATCGTGCTCTACGTTGACGATCTGGACCGATGCGCGCCTTCGGTCGTGGTGAAAACGCTCGAGGCGATCCACCTGCTGCTCGCGCTGCCGGTCTTCACGATCGTAGTCGGAGTAGACGCGGCCTGGCTGCGCAACGCACTGCACCGCCACTACGAGTCCATGTTGGACAGACGGCGAGGCGCGGCTGACTCCGACGGCGCCGTGCACTACCTGGAGAAGATCTTCCAGATACCTTTCGTGCTCGCCCCGATGGGCGAGTCCGGATTCGTCCGGCTGATAACCGAGCTCGGCGCGGAACCCACTGACGAGCCGGCACCGGACCGCCCACCGTTGGAACAGCGCGAACCGCTATCGAATGAATACCATCCGGCGCCCCACTATGCGGCCGTTCCGGAACAGCTCGCACCATTGCCGGAGTACCCGCAGGATATCGGCGACACCGTCCGCGCGGCTGAGATCCAGCTACGGCCGCCTCGGTTGTCAATATCCACAACGGAACTGAGCTTCATTGGCACCCTCGCACCGCTGATCCGTACGCCACGATCGACCAAGCGGCTGATCAACCTATACCGGCTACTTCGCTCCCGATTGGACAGTGCTGAGCTGGCGGATTTCCTCGATGGCACCAAACCGCCATACCGCGCCGCACTGACCCTGCTCGCGATCCTCGTCGGCCCAGCGGCCGCGGCACCCACACTGTTCCGCGCGATCGAGTCCGCACCGCAGGGCCAGACCTGGCCCGAACTACTCGACGAGTTAGCGAACGAACCGGGAGTCGCGCTCGCCCCGGTAGTCCAGCTGCTGCGCGGCGAAGCTCATGTGAATGTACTACCGTCCGAACTTGACAGCTATCAGCAATGGTTGCCGCTGGTGCGCAGGTTCGCCTTCGACGGCCAGCCGGAACAGTTCGAGGAGGGCGCATGAACAGCCAGCCCGAGGTGCGGGTGGTGGACAACCCCGAGCAGTCCAGGTTCGAGATTCACCTGGCGGAGGAACTGGCCGGCCGCGCGGAGTACCGGTTGCGGGACAACCGCGTGGTGTTCACGCATACCGAAGTGGACCAAGCCTTCGCGGGCAAGGGACTTGCCGGCAAACTGGCCAGGCAGGCACTGGACATGGTGCGCGCGGCTGGCCGGCAAGCGACTCCACTGTGCCCGTTCATCGCGGACTACATCCGCAAGCATCCGGAATACCTTGACCTGGTGGATGAGCAGCACCGGGCGGAGCTGGATCAGAACAAGCCGGACCAGTAAGTCCAGAACCGCTGCAGGATCAGCACCACGATCACCAGGAACCAGACGACGAGAGCCACGGAATGGAAGCGCACCAGCGCGCTGCCCACCGTGCCCGCACCGCCGGAGCTGAAGTGTCCGCGCTCCAGGTTGTGCAGCGTGGTGTACCAGAAGATCGGGATCGTCACGGCCCACACCACCATGCAGTACGGGCACAGCGCGCCGATCTCGTACAGGCTCTGGTAGATCAGCCAGTGGATGAAGACCACGCCGAACGTCGTGCCTAGCTGGAGCCCAAGCCAGAACCAGCGCGGCGGGCGGAACCCGGTGAGTAGCACCATGCCCACGGTCACCAGGACCGCGAACCCGGCGACGCCGATGATCGGGTTCGGAAAGCCGAAGGCCTCGGCCTGCGGCGTCACCATCACCGAACCGCAGGACAGGATCGGGCTGATGTCGCAACTCGGCACGTAGCCGGTGTCTTCCAAGCTGGTGATCTTTTCCAGCAGCAGGGCCGCCGCGGCGGCGAGCCCAATGCCGCCGCCGATCACATACAACCAGCCGATGATCCGGCCAAGCGGGCCGCGATCGGTTTCCGATCCGGCCCGCTGGCTCACCTCCGGCTCGACCCCGGTCATTCGTTCAACGCCTCATCGATCTTGCCGCGCAGTTGCTGGGCCACATCGCCGCCCTGCCCGGGTTCGAACTGCTCGCCGTTGATGAAGATCGTCGGCGTGCCTTCGACACCGGCTTCCTGGGCATCCTCCTGGTCCTTCTCGATCTGTTCCGTTACCTGGTCGCTCTCCAGATCCTTGCGGTACTTCGCCATATCCAGGCCGATTTCCTTGGCGAAGCCTTCGAAGGCCTGCTCGCCCTGTTCGACATTGGAATTGACGTTCTGCCCGTCCTCGGCAACGGCCCAGGACTGGTAGTTGTCCATGATCTGGTGATACATCTCGGTGTACTTGCCCTGGATACCGGCGGCCTCGGCGGCGCGCGCGGCTGGCATCGCGAGCGGATGGATGTTTTCCACCGGGAAGTTTCGCGGTACCAGGTTGATCTTGCCCTGGTAGTCCTCCTCGATCCCCTTCATGGCCTGCTGGTAGTACTGCGCGCAGGCAGGACACTGGAAGTCCAGGAACTCGACGACGGTCACCTTGTCGTCTTCCGCTTCGGACAGCGTGTGACTCTTCTCGTTGCGCAGCACTTCGGCGGGCACCGCCGAGCCACTGGTGCTGTTGCCGTTCCCACCGAACAGCAGCACACCGCCGATCACCCCGACCGCCACCAGCACCACGACGATGGTGATGGTGATGTTGGTCATCGGCATCCGCCGCTTGTTCATCACGTTAGATGTCTTAGCCATCACTACCCAATACTTCCACCGAACCGGAGCGCATGCTGTCGGAGCCTATGCGCGTTAGTACCGGCACCGTATAGCTGGGTAAGTAAATCCCGTGCTATGTCCGGGCGGCCATGTGCCGGATCACCTCATAGAGGCTAGCCCAGCCGTCCTGTCCATGACCTGCGGAGATGGCTCGCTGGTAGTGCGATTGCACGGCACGGGGCAATGCGGTGTCGATACCGGCCTCGGTGCTCGCCGCCACGATGTGATCCGCGGTGGCCCCCATCATGGTGACCGTGCTCAGCTCCCCTGGGTACTGCCGCTGGGAAAGCGCCGCGCGCAGGTCATCGTGGCTGCCCAGCATCGCGCTGGTGTCGTCCAGCGTGGTGATCGCCTCGGGCACGAAATCCTCCGCCGGTACTCCGGCCGAGGCCACCAGCGCGGTGGCCTGCAACACGGCGGAGATCCCGCCAAGGAACACGGTCAGCTGCGCCTGGTAGTACAACTGCGCCAGCCCGGGGTCGGTACCGACGAATCGCGGCGCACCAATCAGCCGCAGGGTCGACTCGTGCGCCTCGAACTCGGCGCGAGGACCGCTGTAGTAGACGTAAGCGGCCTCGGTGCCGACCATCGGCGCGGGGCACATGATGCCGCCGACCAGCAGGTTCGCCCCGCGGGCGGCGACCCACTCGGCTGCCTGCCTGCTCGTTTGTGGCGTGTCCGAGCTGAGGTTGACCACGGTCTTACCGGCAAGCGCACCGGCGGCCGGCTCGAGAATGTCGTACATCGCCGCGAAGTCGGTGAGGCTGAGCACCACCAGCTCACTCGCGGCAAGCGCCTCGGCCGGGCTCGCGGCCCTGCGCGCCCCTTCGGCAACGACTCCGTCCGCCCTGCTGGCGGTGCGATTCCATACGGTCACCGGGTGGCCGCCGGCGAGCAGGGTGCGCACCGTCGCCTGGCCCATCGGGCCGAGTCCGATTACGGTCACGGCAGCTTTGCTGGTCATCAGCGATTTCCTTCCTTCCGGGTATTCAGCAGCTCGACAACGGCGGCCATATCCGCATGGCCTTGCCCGGCCGCGACGAGTCGTTTCATCAGTGGGTCCAGCGGGGCGAGCAGTTCGGCGCTGATGCCCTGTTCCTCGGCGGCGACGAAGTGGTTCACGTAGCCGGCGGACTGCATGGCCAGGCTGGCCACCACGTCCGTGGTGTAGTCCTGCCGGTCGATCCGGTCTGCGGTGCCGACGACCATCGCGTCCGTGCCGACGAGCCAGCGCGCCAGGAACGGCGCGAGTGAACCAGCCGATTCGCCCGCCGCACCGACCAGCGCATAGGCATGCGCGATGCCCATGAACATCCCGTACATACCGCCGAGCAGCGCGAGGTCGTACAGTGCGGCGAGGCCGACCTCCTCGCCCAGGTAGTGGCTCTCACCGAGTACATCGAGCGCATCCCGGTGCGCGTCGAACACCGCCTGCGCGCCGCTGTAGAAGAAAAAGGCCTCGGCGGTGGCGATCATCGGTGGGATGGCCATGATCCCGCCATCGAGATAGGTCGCGCCGCGTTCGCTCGCCCAGGCGGCGAGTTCCCTGGCCTGTCCCGGCGTGCCATTGGTTACGTTCACCACGGCCCTGCCGGCGAGCTCGGGTTGCGCGTCGCAGAGCACATCGTGCACGGACTGGTAGTCCAGCAGGCACACCAGCACCAGCTCGCTTGCCGCGACCGCCGCGCCGGCCGAGTCGGCTTGGCTGGCCCCTTTGGCCACCAGTGACGCCGCCTTGCCCGGTGTGCGATTCCACACGGTGACCCCGTACCCCTTGGCTAGCAGGGCTTCGGCTAAAGCCGTGCCCATGGCACCGAGCCCGAGCAGTGTCACCCGCTTCGCGCCCGTCGAATCAGACATGTCCCGCTCCCTTCGTGGTGGCTTTCCGGGTTCGTTGTCCACGGTGTGCGTGGCCACGCACGAATGGCTGCGGGTGTACGCACGGCGCCGTTGTCGGGGTGCCGGGATACCGTGCGTAGGTGCGTTTCGGAGTGCTTGGCCCGCTGCTCGTGCAGGCAGCTGACGGGACGGAAATCCGGGTGCCCGAGGCGAAGGTGCGGCTGCTGTTGGCGAATCTCCTCGCGCACGCGGGTCAGCCGATCTCGAGCGAACGCTTGGTGGAAAGCCTCTGGGGCGCGCATCCGCCTGGCAACCCGGCGAACACCCTGCAGACCAAGATCTCGCAGCTACGCAGGGCGCTGCGCGCGGCGGATCCTGATGGCGGCGAACTCCTGACCTACCAGGCGTCCGGATACCTGCTCCGGGTATCCGACGGCGCGTTGGACAGCAGACACTTTCGCATGCTGGTCCAGCGGGCGAACACGCTCGAAGATCCGGCGGACCGGGCGGCACGGCTTGCCGAGGCGCTCGCATTGTGGCGCGGTCCTGCCTTTGCCGAGTTCGCCGAGGAACCGTTCGCGATCACCGCGGTTCGCGCGCTTACCGAGGAACGGCTGGCCGCGATCGAGGCGCACGCCGAGGCACGGTTGGCACTCGGCGAACCCGAGGCGGTGCTCGCCGAACTCGCCGAGCTGGTCAGCCAGCACCCCGAGCGAGAGCGAGCGCGCGCGCTGCAGCTACGCGCGCTATACCGGGCGGGCAGGCAACGCGAAGCCTTGGATGGCTACACCGCCATCCGGGAGCACCTTGCCGAGCGGTTCGGTCTCGAACCGGGACCGGAGCTGGCCGAACTGCACCAGGCGATGTTGCGTCAGGATCCCGCGCTGACACCAGTACGCCGCCGCACCGAGCTGCCCGCGCCGCTGACCGAGCTGATCGGTAGGGAATCGGCCGTCGAACGGGTGGCCACCGAGTTTGCCGGCTCCCGGCTGGTCACCCTCACCGGCCCCGGCGGGGTCGGCAAGACCCGGTTGGCGATCGCCGTTGCCGAACGGCTCGCGGATCGCATGCGCGACGGCGTTCGGTTGGTCGAACTGGCCGGACTCGACCGGCAGGCGCGCCAGGTGACGCCCCGCCATGGGACAGTGGAGTCCACTGCGGACGATTGGCTCGCCGATGTGCTCGCCACCGCGCTCGGCATCCGCCAGGACGGCCATTCCGGTTCGCCACTCGACCTGGTCGCCAACACCCTGCGGGATCAGCAGCTGTTGCTCGTACTGGACAACTGCGAGCAGCTGGTGTCCTCGGTGGCAACCGTCACCCAGCGACTCCTTGCCGCCGCGCCCGGGCTACGCATTCTGGCCACCAGCAGGGAAACCCTGCAGATCACCGGAGAGGTCCGCTGGCCGGTGCCGCCGCTCGAGCTACCCGCTCGGGACGGCGCCGAACCGGCGGTGATTCGGGAATCCTCGGCGGTACGCCTGTTCACCGCACGGGCGACGGCCGCGGTGCCCGGCTTCGCGCTGGACGCGGGAAATGCGGCCACGGTCGCCGCGATCTGCCGGAAGCTGGACGGTCTGCCGCTCGCGCTGGAACTGGCCGCAAGCAAGGTTCGAGTACTCACGGTGGACGAACTGCTCGACCGGTTGCAGGACCGGTTCGCGGTACTGGCCTCCGGGCCACGCGGCGCCCCATCCCGGCAGCGCACGCTGCGCGCGATGATCGACTGGAGCTGGGAACTACTCACCGAAGCCGAACGGGCGGTACTGCGCCGGCTGGCCATCCACACCGAGGGCAGTGATCTTGCCGCGGCCGAAACGTTGTGCGCGGACGAGGACCTGCGACCGGGCGAAGTCCTTGGTCAGCTCGACCGACTGGTGGACCGATCGCTGGTGATCGCCGAAGCGAAGCGGGGCGGCACCCGTTACCGGCTGCTCGAATCGGTCGCCGCCTACGCGTTGGACCGGCTACGCGAGGCCGATGAGTTCGACACATCGCTGCGCCGGCACCGGGAGTACTACCTTGCCGTTGCCGAGCGTGCGGCTCCCCTGCTGACCGGTCCCGAACAGCGTGACTGGCTACGGGTGCTGGACGCGGAGTCCGGCAATCTCGGCGCGGCGCTGGAATCCGCCAGCCACGCCGGTGCGCACGCGGTCACCGCTCGCCTGGTGCGCGCCCTGACCTGGTACTGGTTCCTCCGTGGCCGGCACGGCGAGGCCCGCAGGTGGCTCGCCGAAGTGGTGGCGCGCGCCGCGGAGCCCAGCGCGCTGGCCGATGCCACCGTCTGGCTGGCTGGCTTTGATCTGCTGCACAGCCAGCGGGTGGACGAGGGTGCCTTCACGGCGGTCGAAAGGATCGCTGATCCGGTGCTGCGGATGCACGCGGACTGGTTCGCCGGCTATGCCTTCAGCACGATCGGCGAGCTACGCGGGGCTGCCCGGCACACCGAACGTGCCCTGGACCTCGCGCGGAGGTTGAACGACAAGTGGACACTCGCCGCCGCGTGCAGCGACAAGGCGAATCAGGAGTTGGGGCAGGGTCGGCTGGCCGAGGCCGAGGCTAGCGCGACAACGAGCGAACGGCTTTTCGCCGAACTGGCCGATGGTTGGGGGCAGCTGCAAGCCTCGTTCATCCTCGGCGCGCTTGCCGAGATCGCTGGGGACTACCCGCGCGCGGCGCGGCTGCACGACGCTGGTCTACGCCTTGCCGAACGGCTCCGGCTCTGGCCAGAAGTCTCGTACCAGCTGTGCTGGCTGGGCAGGGTTGCCTTGCTACGCGGTGAGTACGCGGCTGCCCGCGACTACCACGAGCGCGCGGTGCGGGTCGGCACCGAATGCGGGTTCCAACCCGGGGTGTACTTCGCCAGGACCGGCTTGGCCCTTGGCGCGCGCAGGGAAGGTGACCTCGATACGGCCGAGCGGCACCTGCGCGCGCTGGTCGACTGGCATCGACGCGACGAGCTACCCGGCACCAGCGCGCTTGCCTTCGTGGAACTCGGCTTCGTCGCTGAACAGCGGGGTGATCCCGAGCAGGCCGCGCAATGGCAGTTGGCCGCATACGAGCTCGCCAGCGAATCGCCTGATCCGCGGGCACTGGCGCTCACCCTGGAAGGGCTGGCGGGAGCGCGGGCGCTGGCTGGCGCGGCAGCCGAAGCCGCGCGGCTACTGGGTGCGGCGGCATCGCTGCGCTCGGCGGCAGGGGCGCCGCTACCGGCCGCCGAGCGGATGGATGTCGATCGGATCAGCGCGGCGGCCGCCGGCGTGCTCGGCGCGGCCACCTTCGACGCCGAGTTCGCGGCCGGCGCGGGCCAGCCACCCGCCGAGCTCGTACGACCGCACGATTCCTAAAGATCGCGGTCACGGAGCGTGCTGCCGCCGGGTCGGTGGTATCTCTCCGCGAAGTTGCGGTTACGCCAGGATCAACTCAGCGCACTAGGCTGTTCGTTGTGCCCAACCGCGACGATCCAGTCAGGTCAGCCGATGGCCGCACGACGCGCTGGTCGGGACAACGCGCCAAGCGCAGGGCACAGTTCATCGACGCGGCCATGGACGCCATCACGCAGCACGGCCCCGGTGTGTCCACTGAGCAGATCGCCGCGCACGCCGGGCTGGCCAGGTCCAGGGTGTACCGGCACTTCGCCGATGCCGCGGATCTGCGTGCGGCGATCGGGCAGCGCGCGGGCGAGCTGATCATCGCCGAACTCGATCCGCTACTACGGCTGCCGGCCGAGTCGCCGGCGAACACGATTCACCGCGCGGTGCGCACGCTGGTGGACTGGATCGCCAAGCACATCCATATCTACCGCTACGTCACCCAGCATGCGGTGCCAAGTGGAGAAACCGACCGACCAGTCGTCGCGGATATTCGCGCCAGCATCGCGGTCCGGGTACGCAACCTGATCGACGGCTACCTGCGCGAGTTGCAGCTGGATGTCCCGGTTTCCGACCTCGCCGCCTTCAGCGTGGTCGGCCTTGTCGAATCGGCGACCGAGCGCTGGCTGTGCGAACCGGGCAAGTTGAGCCAGGCGGAACTGGCCGCACTGCTTTCCGATTGGATCTGGACCATGGTGGACCACGTGCTGCGCGGTTACGGCGTAGTGCTGGACCCACGGCGGCCACTGCCGGTACAGCCAAGCTCGGATTAGCGTGGTTATTGTGTTCTAGAACACAATAGGCTAGCTTATCTGGTACACTGACGTCACCGCTAGTTGAGCGGCATCCAGAACATTGCATACGGGGAGGCGGCGGGCCGCCGGACAGCGTGGAGTCCGACGGCCCGCATACACGCGTACAACCCCGCCATGGGGTCGCGAAAGGCGGGCGATATGACCGATTCGACGTCAACCGAAGAACCGGAGAACACCGCGAACACGGAGTCGCGGGAACATGCCGACTGGCTGGACCAGGTCGAGCAGGAGGCGCACGAACTCATCGATCAGCGCTTCACCGAGGGCCAGGAGGCGCTTGCCAAACACCCGCGAAGCGTGCGGGTCGCGATGGATTCCGACCCGGCGAGCACGGACTCGGCGAGTTGGCCCGGCGAAACCGAGGCCCGTTAGGCACCGCGAAACCGGTCGGTAGCCTCGATAAGCGCGGTCTCCATCGCCGGATGCGAGCTGGTGTGCCCCGCGTCATCGATCAGCCGCAGCTCGCTGCCCGGCCATGCCGAAGCGAGCAACCACGGCGTGCCAACCAGATTGGCCAGGTCGACCGAACCCTGCACCAGTACGCCGGGGATCCCGGCCAGTTTGCCCGCATCGCGCAGTACCGCCCCTTCGGCCAACCAGGAGCCATGCCGCCAGTAATGCGTGACGAGCCTGGCGAATGCCATCCGGAAGACGGGATCGGCGAAGGCGGGGTTCGGGCCGAGCGAGGCAGGGCTGATCGCGTCCTCCCACAGGCACCAGTCCACTGCCGCGCGTTCCTGGACAGCAGGGTCCGGATCGGCGAGCAGCCGGGCGTAGGCATCAGCGAGATCGCCTTCGCGGTCGGCCTCCGGGACGCCGGCCGCGAACCGTGCCCAGGCTTCCGGGAACAGCTCGCGCGCGCCCCTGGTGAGCACGTCGGTCTCCACCCGCCGCCCGGTTGCCAGCCCCATCAGCACAATCTCGGTAACTCGCTCCGGGTGCCGCTCGGCGTAGACCAGGGACAGCACCGAACCCCAGGAGCCACCGAAAAGCATCCAGCGCGTAATACCGAGTAGTTCCCTGAGCCGTTCCATATCCCCGACTAGCGCCTCGGTGTTGTTGTTCGTCAGGTCCACCGCTGGATCGCTGGCATGCGGTGTACTGCGCCCGCAGCCACGCTGATCGAAAAGCACGATCCGGTAGGCGCTCGGGTCGAAGAACCGCCGCTGGCCGGCCGAGCAGCCAGAACCCGGTCCGCCGTGCACCACGAGCACCGGCTTGCCATCCGGGTTCCCGCAGGTTTCCCAGTACACCTGAGTGCCAGCACCGACGTCGAGCAAGCCCGATTCGTACGGCTCGATTTCCGGGTAACGTCCCACCGTGCTCCAATCCCATTCACCGCGTTCGTCAAGGTTAGCGGCTGAAAGGGTTATGAACGGTGCAGGACCAGGCCGCGTTCGCCGGCCGCGATACCGGGCCGGAGCACCAGGTTCTCGTCGTAATCACCGCCAGCCGCGCTGCGGTAGCCGATCGGCTCGTCCAGCGCAGCGGTGCGCAACCGCTCCCGCAACGTCTTCGCGTGTATCGCGAAGTCCGATTCGGACACTCGGTTCGCGTTCGGGACAACCATCGGGCACAGCGGCGTCATCCCGGTGTACCAGAACGTACCGTGCAGCAACGGGAACAGCACCTCCTCGGGTTCGCCGTGAATTCCCCTCGGACCAAGCGCTTCCGCTGGCGCACCGATCGTTACCACGGCCAGCGCACGCTTACCCGCGAGCCCGCCCGTGCCATAGCGCAACACCGCGCCGGTCTCCGGATCCCGTACCCCGTAGGCATATCCCTTGACGAACACCCGGTCGAACCATCCTTTGAGGATCGCCGGCATGCCGTACCACCACAGCGGGAACTGCACCACCACCAGCTCGGCCCAGTCGAGTTTCGCTTGTTCGGCGCGAATATCCGCATGCAGGGTATCCGCGAGGTAGGCCCGTTTGGACGCGTTCGATACGTCCAGGCGTGATCCCTCCGCCCCGTAGTCCGTCGCGCGAACCGTTGGGTCCCAACCCATCGCGTACAGATCGGACTGCTGGTACGGGTAGCCGAGTTCGTCGAGTGCCCGGATTCCCGCCGTGCGCAGTGATCCGTTCAACGATCGGGGTTCTGGATGGGCGCTGATCCATAGTGTCTGCATACCTTCATCGTGCCGAGCACCGACCAGCGACAACAGTGGCTGGATAGACATCATATGAAAGAATCAGGCCATGACCATCTGGCGGCACCCCGGGCGGCACCGGGTGGCGGTGTACCTGCGGCACGGCGTGGTCCCACTGGAACTGGGCATCGCGCACCAGCTCTTCGGCGGGGCACGGGACGACTCAGGAGCCCTGCTGTACGAGGTGGTGACCTGCGCGCACCAGGCCGGCCAGCAGGTTCGCACCGACGCGGACTTCCCGGTCACCGTGGCGCACGGCAGGCAGGCATTCGACGAGGCGGACACCGTGCTGATCCCGGCGACCCATGAGGAAGGGCCACCCGAGCTCGGCGGCACGCTGGACCGGGAGCTACGCATGGCGTTCGACCGGATCCGGCCGGGCACCAGGATCGCGTCGATCTGTACCGGGGCTTTCGTACTTGCCGCCGCTGGCCTGCTCGACGGGCACACCGCGACCACCCACTGGCTGTCCGCCGAACAGTTCCGGCGGCTGTACCCGAACGTCCGGCTCGATCCCGATGTGCTCTACACCGACGGCGGGAACGTACTCACCTCAGCGGGGGAAGCGGCCGGTATCGACCTGTGCCTGCACATGATCCGCCGGGATTTCGGCGCGACTGTGGCCAATGAGCTGGCTAAGCGCGTCGTGGTACCGGCGCATCGGGCCGGCGGGCAGGCCCAGTACATCGCGCATCCGGTGCGCGGCATCAGGGAATCGTCGACCGGCAGGGCCAGGGAATGGGCGCTCACGCAGCTGGGACGCACGCTCAGCCTGACCGAACTCGCCGCGCGCGAGTCGATGAGCGTGCGCACCTTCACCCGGCGGTTCCGCGATGAGGTCGGCATCTCGCCGATCCAGTGGCTGACCCAGCAACGGATCGAACGAGCCCGGCAACTGCTCGAACAAACCGATCTGCCCATCGACCGGATCGCCGAAGATGTCGGCTTCGGTACGGCGGTATCGCTACGCCAACATCTGCGCGCGACACTGGGCGTTTCGCCAAGCGCCTACCGCAGCACGTTCCGCAGTACGACAAGCTCCGGCTCAGTGCGTTGACCGGCCGCGCGGGCGCAGCGTCACCTGAGGCAGTTCGGGCGCCGGCAGTGCCGCGCCGGCATAGCCGTGCACCACGCCGAACCTGCTGTCGGTCGCACCGGCGCGCTCGTGTTCCCAATCCACCCGCGCCTGCACGATCTCCTCGTGGCTACGGCCCACGAAGTTCCACCACATCACCAGTTTCTCGGTGAACGGGCGCCCGCCAAGCAGCAAGGCCCGCCCAGGGCCATTCGAATCGATCCGCACCTCGGTACGGCCAGGCGCCAGATAGAGCATCGAACCATCGGCAAGCTTGTTCCCGTCAACCCGTAGCCTGCCGGAAAGCTTGAGCACGGCATGTTCGAACTCGGCGTCAACCGGTTGGCGCAGCTCGCCACCGTCCGGTAGTGCGACCTCAGCGGCAACCAGCGGGGAGTACGCGGTGGCCGGCGAAGCCAGGCCAGCGAGTTCGCCCATGATCACCGTGACGTTCGCGTCCGCAGTAGACAGTGTGGGCAGCTCGGCGTGATGTTCGAAGCCGGCCGCACCGTGCCGATCCGCGGCCGGCAGCGCCACCCAGAGCTGAATGCCATGCAACACGGACCGATGTCGCCGCGCCGGTGCGGGCGACTCCTCGGAATGCGCGATGCCGTTGCCCGCGGTCATCAGGTTCAGCTCGCCTGGCCGGATCAACTGATCGCTGCCGAGGCTGTCGCGATGCAGTACCTCGCCGTCCAGCAGCCAGCTCACCGTCTGCAACCCGGTATGCGGATGCGGTGGCACCTGCATACCGGGCGCGTCGGCGATATCGGCCGGCCCGTAGGAATCCACGAAGCACCACGGCCCGACCATCCGGCGGTAGCGGTTCGGCAGTACGCGGCGGACCAGCATGCCGCGGGGACCGCCGAGTGGCACCTGCCTCGGCCAGAGCAGTTCGTCCTCGGCGGGCGATACCAGGGGGCCATAGCATACGGTCCGCTCACCCGGGGCATCTTCGGTATTGCTCACTGATCAAGCGTAACCTCGTCTTCGGCCCGCGCGCCTTCCTCGGCGGCGGCCCTGGACGGACGCACGTGCCGCAACGTCACCAGCACCAGTACGACTACCCCGACCAACAACCCGGCGCCGAGGAGACCCACGAGGTTCAACCCATCGGTGAACGCGTCATGCGCCCTGCCAAGCAGCACACCACCCAGCTCGTCCGGCAACTCACCGGCCACGGCCGAGGCGCCGTACAGGGTGTCGACGCTCTGTTCGGCTTCGGCCGTGGGCACCCCTTCCGGGATCGAATCGCTCATCGTGCCCCGGTACATCGCGGTGACCACGCTGCCCATGGTGGCGATACCCAGTGCCACGCCGAGTTCCCCGCTGGTCTCCACCAGCGCGCCCGCCGAGCCGGCCTTCTCCCTCGGCGCGGAGCCAACCACCAGGTCGGTTGTCAGCACCGTCAGTGGGCTGAGCCCGAACACCGCGATGGACACGCCAAGCACCAGTACCGGCGCCCCCGAATCGCTGGCCAACCGCACGACGATGAGGAACCCGCCGATCGCGATCACCGCCCCGGTCGCGATCACCACGGCCGGGCGCACCCGGCGCGCGACCCAGGGGGCGAGCAGCGAGCTGAGCACGCTGGACAGCGCGATCGGGATCGTCCACAGACCGGCCTGTAGCGGGCTGAGCTGTTCCACCAGCTGGAGGAACTGCGGCGCGAGGTACTCGATCCCGTTGATCGCCAGAATCCCGATCAGCAGCAACCCAAGCCCCGCGCTGAACGCCACACTGCGGAACAGCCGCAGGTCAAGCAGCGGGTTGGGCAACCGGCGCTGCCGGCGAACGAACAGGAAACCGATCAGCAGGCCAAGCAGCACCGCGAGCACCGCGCCGAAGGTCACCCCTGCCTTCGCGATCTCCTTGGCTCCGTAGACCACCGGCAGGATCGTGCCCAACGACAACGCCACGCTGAACACGTCCAGCCGGCCGGCGTCCGGGTCCCGGTACTCCGGCAGGAACACCGGCCCGAGGACCAGCAGCAGGAGCATCACCGGCACCGCGAGCAGGAACACCGATCCCCACCAGAAGTGCTCGAGCAGCAACCCACCGATCATCGGTCCGATCGCGATACCCGCGGACATCGTGGTCATCCAGATCGCGATGGCGAAGGAACGCTGTGCGGGGTCACGGAAGATATTGCTGATCAACGCCAGAGTGGACGGCATCAGGGTGGCGCCGGCAACGCCGAGCAGTGCCCGCGCCGCGATCAGCAGTCCCGCTGTCGGCGCGAACGCGGCAAGGACCGAGGCAACCGCGAAAGCCGCACCGCCGATCAGCAACAGCTTGCGCCGTCCGATTCGGTCACCGAGTGTCCCCATGGTGATGAGGAAGCCCGCGATCAGGAATCCGTAGGAATTCATGATCCAGAGCGATTCGGTGCTGCTCGGTTGCAGGTCCGCGCCGAGGTGTGGCGCGGCAAGGAACAGCACGCTCACATCGAGCGAGAGCACGAACAGCGGCAGCGCCAGGATCGCCAGTCCGATCCATTCACGTGGGCCCGCGCGCTCCGGTGCCTCGGTATCCGCGGTCGTCATTGCCTCTCCCCTTAACTCGTGATCTTCGTATGTCCAAACAGGAGTTGTTCTCCGCCGGTCAGCGCCGGATCGCGGCGATGACGCTGGTCAGGTCCTGCCGATCGGCACCGGAATCGAGCCGCTGCCGAACGAGGCCCGCGAGATGCGCGACCGGTGCCACGGCAACCCCGCTCTTCTCGCGCATTTCCACCAGGTCGCCGAGCACCCGAGCGTGTTCGGCGAGACCGCCCACTTCCACCGGGTAGCTGGACTCGGCGACCTGCGTCGCGGTATCCGCGAACCCGGCTCTGGTCGCCTCCAGAATCCACTCCGCGTAGGGCACGAAAGCCTTAACCGGCTCGCCCTCGTCCTGGAAGGTGGCAAGCATGTGCAGGAAGGCCGACTGCGACTCGTACCAGAGGTTGAGGATGGCCAGGTCGTAGAGATTGGCCGTGCCAACCGATTCGCCGAGGAATGTGCTCGATGTGGACAGTGTGTGCAAGGTAGCCGCGTGTGCCTCGTAGGCGGCAAGGCTGCCGCTGTAGAGCAGCGTGGCCTCGGCGGTACCCACCTGGTCGGCACCGCCCTGCACGCAGCCATCGAGATAGTCGGCGCCGCGCTCCCGCGCCATCCGCTGAATCCGGCGCGCACCTTCGGGAGTGCCGGTCGTCAGGTTCACCAGAACCTTGCCGGTCAGCGCGGCACCCACCTGCTCGAGCACCGCGCGCGCCGCGGCATAGTCGGTCACCGCGAGGATTACCAGCTCGCTTGTCGCCACCGCGTCCGCCGCGCTCGCCGCCGGCCGCGCGCCGTGTTCGACCAGCGCCGTGGCCTTGTCCGCCGAGCGGTTCCACACCGCCGTGCGGTACCCGTTGGCCAGCAGCACCCTGCTGACGGCCGCACCGATAGCACCGAGGCCAAGTACGGTGACCTGGCTAGCTTGTCCTGTCGACATCTCGATCCGCCTCTCGTTGTCGGCGCCGCCCAGATGCGGCCGCCGTAACTGGAACCATGCGGGACCGGGTTTACGGATCGATTCGGATGCGTTTACGGCTACCGTGACGGCATGCGCTTCGAGGTACTCGGCCCGCTGCGGGTGTGCGGCACGACAGGCAAGCAGGTTCGGGTGCCCGAGGCGAAGGTGCGCGCGCTGCTGGCCGCGCTGCTGGTGGCCGAGGGCGAACCGGTGTCCACCGACCGGCTGATCGACGACCTCTGGGGAACCCGCCCGCCCGGCAAACCGGTCGGTGCGCTGCGAGCCAAGGTGTCCCAGCTACGCGGGGCGTTGGACACCGCCCAGCCAGGAGCGAGGGAGCTGGTCGAGTACCACGCGCCCGGTTACCTGCTGCGGATCGACCGGACCACGGTGGACGCGATCGAGTTCCGGGAACTGGCCGGGCGGGCACGAGAGTCAGCCGAGGTGGCCGAGCGGGTACGGCTGTTGGACGAAGCGCTCGGGCTATGGCGCGGCCCGGCCTTCGCCGAGTTCGCCGATGCGGAGTTCACCCGAGCCACCATCACCAAACTCACCGAGCAGCGGCTGGCCGCCGTCGAGGACCGCGCGTTCGCCCTGCTCGCCATGGACGTCTCCGCGGCGGGTGAGCTCAGTGGCGAGCTGACCGAGCTGGTGACCGCGCACCCGTTACGGGAACGGCTGCGCGCGGCGCAACTACGCGCCCTCTACCAGGCGGGCCGGCAAAGCGAAGCGCTGGCCAGCTACGCGCGGCTGCGCACCCAGCTGCGCGAGGAGCTCGGTCTTGACCCCGGCCCGGAGATCACCGAGCTGCACGGCGCGATCCTGCGCCAGGACCCGAACCTGGGCGCTGCCGACCGGCAGGCACCCAGCTCCCGGCCATCGCGCAGGGAACAGCGGGACAACCTGCCGATCCCCGCTGGGGAACTGATCGGCCGGGCGCAAGCGCTTGCCGACCTTGGCGCGCTGCTCGGCAAGGAGCGTCTGGTGACGCTTACCGGGCCGGGCGGAGTCGGCAAGACTCGTCTGGCCATCGAGGCGGCCCGACAACCGGACGCACCGGACTGGGAAGGCCCGGATTGGGAAGGAGTCGTGTTCGTCGAGCTCGGCGCGCTCGACCGGACCGCAGGCGAATCGGCGAAGGCAGCGGCGGCACTGGTGGACCACCTCGCAGGGGTGCTGGGGATCCGCGAAGGCCAGACCGGGGTGACGCTGCGCGAACGGCTGATCGACGGGTTGAGCTCGCGGCGGCTGCTCGTGCTGCTGGACAACTGCGAGCATCTGGTCGAGCAGGTCGCTGAGCTGGTCACCGAGCTGCTGCGCGCCGGCCCCGAGCTGCGGGTACTCGCGACCAGCCAGCAAGCCCTCGCGGTGCGCGGCGAGCACCTGTTTCCGGTTCCCCCGCTCGACCTTCCGGACAGCGCGACGCCAGCCACCGGCCCGGCCGCGTTCGGTGAATCCAGCGCGGTTCAGCTGTTCCGCGCGCTCGCCGAAGCCAGCACGCCCGGTTGGCAGCTCACCGCGGCCAACGCGGCCGACGTCGCGGCGATCTGCCGGCAGCTGGACGGTATCCCGCTCGCGCTGGAACTCGCCGCCACCCGGTTGCGCGTGCTGAGCGTGCAAGACCTGGCTACCCGGCTGCGGGACCGGTTCCGGTTGCTCACCGCGGGCCATCGGGACGCGCCGGCCAGGCAGCAGACGCTGCGCGCGATGCTCGACTGGAGTTGGGAACTGCTGAGCCAGCCGGAGCAAACCGTGCTGCGCCGGCTGGCCGCGCATACCGATGGCTGCACCCTTGCCGCTGCCGAGGCGGTCTGCGCGGACGAGCAGCTGCCAGCAGGGGATGTGCTCGAACTACTCGGTCGGCTGGTGGATCGCTCGCTGGTGACGGCGCAGCAGGCGGCGGACGGCGTCCGGTACCGGTTGCTCGAATCCGTCGCGGTCTATGGCGCGGAGCAGTTGCGCGGCGCCGCTGAAGCCGATGTGGTGCTAGACCGGCACGACCAGTACTACCTGGCGCTCGCCGAGTACGCGGACTGCCGGCTACGCGGTGCGGCGCAGCACACCTGGCTACGCCGGCTGGATGCGGACACCGGCAACCTGCGCGGCGCGCTTTCCGGAGCGCTACACCGGGGCGCCGCCGATCTGGCATTGCGGCTGGCCTGTGCGTTGTGCTGGTACTGGTACCTGCGCGGACGGTTCGGCGAGGCGTATCGCGCGCTCGGCGAGGCGCTCGGGCTCTCCGGTGAGGCCGATCCGCAGGTGCGCAGGTGGGCGCGGGTATGGCGGGCGAACTTCGCACTGCTGCTCGGCGAGCATCCGCTCGAGCTGCCCACCGATTACCGCGAGCTGGCCGATCCGGCGCGGCGCGCGCTTGCCCAGTGGTTCCTCGGTTCGGTGGGGTTCACCGATCCGGCCGAAACCGACGAGCTCGCCGCCGAAAGCCTTGCCGCCTTCCGCGAGCTGGACGACGACTGGGGTATCGCGCTCGGACTGGCCACCATGGCGTGGAACGCGCTGAACCGGGGTGATCTGGTCGCCGCGAAGCGCGATGCGGAGCACAGTATGGCTCTGCTGCGGGAAATCGGGGATCGCTGGGCACAGCTGCAGGCGATCCCGGTGCTGAGCTCACTTGCCGAGATCGCCGGGGACTACGCGGAATCCGCGCGGCTGCACGAGCACGCCAGGCGGATCGCCGAGGAGTTCGAGCTGTGGCCCGAGGTCTCCTACCAGATTTCCGGCCTCGGTCGGCTCGCGCTGCTGCGCGGTGATCTTGCCAGTGCCGATGAGCTGCACGGTCGTGCCTGGCAGCTGGCCACCGAGCAGTCCGACAAGCTCGGCCAACAGCTCGCCCAGCTCGGTCTCGGACTCGGCGCGCGCAGGGCGGGCCGGCTGGACGAGGCCGAGCAGCATTTCCGGCCGTGGCTTGGCTGGAACACCGATCGCCGGGTCGCCGCGGGCGTCGCGCTGATCCTCGCCGAGCTCGGCTTCATCGCGGAGCAGCGCGGCGAAGCCGAGCAGGCGCTCCGCACACATCTGGATGGCCTGACGGCGGCGCGGGAAACAGGCGATCCACGGGCGATCGCGCTCGCCTGGGAGGGTATTGCCGGCGCGCGGGCGCTCGCCGGCGCGCGGGCGGAATCCGCGATGCTGCTCGGGGTGGCCGACGGGCTGCGCCAATCGGTGAACGCGCCGCTGCCACCGGCCGAACGCGGGGATGTGCGGCGGATCGAGCAGGCCGCGAGCGCCGCACTCGGTCCGCCGGCGTTCGCCGCGGAGTTCGCGCGCGGCAAGGAGTCCACGCCCGGCGCTGAACTCGCCGCCCTCGAACAGCGCCTCCGCGCCGAGCCCCAATAACCCCGATAACCCAAAGGAACGCGGTTACGCACCATCACCGCAAGATCCCTAAAGATTGCGGTCACGCAGCGCGCTCGACGTCAGTCGAGCAGGTAGCGCAGCAGCAGCGTGTCGTCCTCGGTAAGCGCGGAAGCAAGCCGCAGCCGGCGCGGGTCGAGGTCATAACCGGCGGCGATCCGCCCAGCCGCGCCCGCGAGCAACAGCGGCGCGATCGTCAGCCGCAGCTCGTCCACCACGCCCGCCGCGAGCGCGGCACCGAACAACCGGGGACCACCATCACAGTGGATCCGCCGCAACCCAAGCTCGGCCAGCTCGTTCAGCGCACTGGGCAGATCGACGCTCGTTGTGCCATGCACCAACACCCGCGCCCCCGTCGCCTGCCAAGCCGCACGGCGTTCGGCGGAAGCGGCCGCGCAGGTGAGCACGATCGTCGGGGTCGACACCTTAGTCAGTACCGGCGCGTCGGGCGGCAGCGAGGCGCCGGTCGTCACCACCGCGATCGGGGCCACCTCGGCCAACCCCTGCGCGCGCCGCACCGCCAACTGCCAGTCCGCGTGCGCCGCCTCGCCAAACCGCTCCGCGACCGCGGTTGCCGCACCCACCAACAGCACGTCGGCAAGCGCGGCACCGAGCGGATACACCTTCCGATCCGCACTGTTGGTCAGTGCCCGGGACCGGCCAGCCACCTCGACCGCGCCATCGGCACTGCTCACGAAGTTCACCGCGAGCCAGCGGTGGGCATCGGCTGGAAAGCCGTAGAGCCGCAGCAAATCGGACTCGGAGACGTCCCCAGCCCGCTCGGCCGGCCAGATCTGCCGCATCAGTCGGTGTACCTGACAACCTTGGCCGGCGGCCGATCCCCACGGATACTGGCCACCATCTCCACGGTTTCCCTGCTCTCCCGTACCTGGTGCACCCGGAACCCGGCGGCACCGGCCTGCGCGGCCAGCGCGGTCGCCGCGAGCGTGCCAATCAGCCGCTCCTCGAGCGGTACATCGAGCGTCTCGCCAACCACGTTCTTGTTGCTCAGCGCCATCAACACCGGCCACCCGGTGTCCACCAGCGCCCGCACCTCACGCAGCAGCGCGAGCGAGTGCCAAGTGTTCTTGCCGAAGTCCAACGCGGGGTCGATCATGATCCCGGCGCGCGGCACCCCGATCGCCACGGCGCGTTCGGCAAGCGTGCTGATCTCCTCGATCACCTCGGCAACCACGTCGTCGTAGCGCGGCCGCACCGGATCGGTCCGCGGCGCCAGCCCGTTGGCGTGCGAACACACGTAGCCGGTACCGAACTCGGCGGCCACCTCAAGCATGCCCTGGTCGTAGGTTTGCCAGCTGTCATTGAGCAGGTCCGCGCCGGCCACGCACACCGCTTCGGCCACCTCGCGCCGGTAGGTGTCCACGCTGATCACCAGGTCCGGGTAGCATGCCCGCGCCCATTCCACGGTGGGCACCACGCGATCGATCTCTTCGGCCACGGTGACCTCGGGCCCCGGGCTTGCCGGCACCCCACCGATATCGATGATGTCCGCCCCGTCCGCGATGGCCTTGTCGATCGCGGTCCGCGCGGCGTTTTCCTGAAAGGTCACGCCGTGGTCGTAGAACGAATCGGGCGTCCGGTTGATGATGGCCATGATCAACGCGCGATCACGAACGACTTTGCGACCTCGGAAGGTCAAGTCCGGCATCGGGTCCCCTCACTTGTGTCAGTACTGCCCGAGGTCATCATCTGTTTACCCGTTCACCGGCGAACGAGTCCACCGCTTGGCAACAGGAACGCCGGGTCCATGACCAGGATTACACACCGACAGCCGCCGTTCGCGGCGTTTCCGACCCGCACGAGGAGAACGCGAACCATGTCCACCTACGGTGCCGCCTCGGCACACTACCTGTCCCCACGCCGCCGCGATCCGGTCAAGGTCGGCATGGAGGAGCTCGTCTCGCACGAGATCTTCGCGGGGGCGGTGGCCGCGCTCAACCTGCCGACCGGCGCCGACTTGCGGGTACTCGATCTGGGCAGCGGCACCGGCGACGGCTTCGCCCTACTCACCAAGCCGCACGGCGACCTTGCTCCGGTCACCGCGAACTACCGGCTCAGCTACCTCGGACTCGACGCCAACCCGGCGATGGTGGCAACCGCCCGCGAGGTGTACGGCGCGGCCGGCGCCGAGTTCACCCTCGGCGACATCCGCGGCCCACTGCCCGAGGTGCCAGTCGATCTGTACCTGTCCTGCGGGGTGCCCTATTCGCACCTCACCGAAGATGAGGTGGCCGCCGCACTGCGCGAGCTCTTTGACCGGACCGCTGCCAGCGGCCGGACCGCGGCCGTGGTGCTGGACGTACTCGGCCGCTACTCGGTGGAGTGGACGCCGAACTGGGCGCAGGCCAGGTGGCGCTATGCCATGACGTTCTTCGAAGACACCGCCGAACAGCTGACGGAACAGATGACCTTCTTCGATCGGCCGAAACTCACCGAACTCATCACCACGGCCGCCGCGGAAACTGGCGTACGGCTCAGCGAACTCGAGTTCACCGATCGCTCGGTACTACTCGGCAGGCATACCGCCACCCGCGCGTTCAACCCGGCTATCCCCGCCTTCCGTAGCCTGGTCAACAAGCTAGCGGATGGCGAAACTCCCGTCCGCCCCAACGAACTCGCCTTCGCCGCCCCCACGTCGGGCGCACCCGACGAGATCCTGGCCTTCTTCCGTGAATGGGCCACCGGCTGGCAGGAGCTGCTCGACGGTGCCGGAGACCCGCACACGCCGCTGGCCGGCCAGCCAGCCCGCGCGCTGGCCGCGGAACTGCTCCGCTATGAGCGGGAGAACCAGCGCGGACTCGGCGCCGCGCATTCGCTGACCGCGACCATGCTGGTGACCTGACGTGGGGTACCCCGCCTCCCGTAGTTGGACCGTAGTCGCACCCGCGAAACGACCCGCTCATATGAGCTGAGCTGCGGGTTCCTGCCCACCGCGAAATCGATTCAGTGACACTGTACTGCCGAGAATCGCGTGCACAATTATCAATCAGCACGACAAAGGCTACGGAGTAAGCGGTTCTCAGTTCCGGTTCGCTTCGGTGAGTGGCGAACCGAACGAGGCGCGAAGCCGTGACACTCCGTACCGGGTGATCCTGTACCAGACCACAGGATCACCCGGTATGGCGGCGAGCAGGGTGACCCCTCGATCCTGCTCGCCGCTTTTTTATGCCATCTTTTATGCGCCCTCGCCAAATCGCATTTACCCTACATGCAACTGGGCGGGCCACCTTGGATATCCACAGTGGATTCCAGTGGGTGACCCGCCCAGTTGGACGTTGGTTACTCAATCAACGGCGGCGGTTTCACCTTTCGCGCCGCGTTCCGCGGCCACCGCATCGCCGTCCGCACTGTCCGACTTGCCCTTACCGTTAGTTTTGGTGTTGGGCAAGAACTCGGCCGTATCCTCCCGCAGCGCCCGAATCAGGTTGAACATCATCAGGAAGGCGATCACGAAGAACGGCAAGCCGATAACGGTGATGACTTGTTGTAGTGCTTCTAGCCCGCCTTGTCCGGTAGCAGCGAGCAAAGTACCGGCGACAATGCCGATCGCGATCGCCCAGAACACCCGCTGCCTCGTCGGCCCTGGCTCGCTTTCGCCAGTGCACAGCATGTCCACGACAAGCGCGGCCGAATCCATTGAGGTGGTGAAGAAGATGACCACCAGGATCACCGCCAGAGTGGACATCACCATCGCCCACGGGAAGTTCTCCAGGAACGCGAACAGAGCCCCTGGTATATCCCCGTTGTTGACAACCTCGTCGACCAGTCCACCAGATCCGTTGCGCTCGATGTCGAACGCCGAGTAGCCGAAGATCGCGTACCAGATGATGCTAAACGCCGTAGGCAGGAACAGCACGCCGCGGATGAAGTCTCGAATCGTGCGGCCACGGGAAATCCGCGCGATGAAAATGCCGACGAACGGCGACCAGGTGATCGTCCATGCCCAGTAGAACACCGTCCAGCCGCCCTGCCAGCCGGTGTTGCCGAAGGTGTCGTTCCAGAACGAAAGCGGCACGATCGAGCTGAGGTAGTTACCGGTCGTTTCGATGATGCCCCGCGTCAGGTACAGCGTCGAACCGGTAACCAGCACGAAGACCATCAGTCCGATAGCCATCACGATGTTGGCATTGGACAGGCGCTTGATGCCCTTACTCAGCCCGAGCGCCACCGAAATCAGCGCGATCACCGAAACAACAGCGATGATCAAGATCTGCATCACAGCGCCTTCGGAAACCCCGAACAGCCTGGCCAAACCGCTGTTAATCTGTAGTGTGCCAAGGCCGATAGACACCGCGACACCAAAGATGGTGCCGATTACCGCGGTGATGTCGATGATCCGGCCGATCGGACCGTAGATCTTGTCCCCAAGCAGCGGTTGAAAGATCGAGCTGACCCTGGCCGGCAATCCTCGCTTGTAGATGAAGTAAGCGAAGGCCAGCGCGGGCAAGCAGAAAATGGTCCAGGTATGCAGACCGAAGTGGTAGAGCGTGAAGCTCATCGCCTGGTTCGCCGCCGGCACTGATTCCGGTGGAACATCCTGCATGGGCGGGTTCGCGAAGTGGCTAACCGGCTCGGCCACACCCCAGAACATCAGGATGGTACCGATTCCTGCCGCGAACAACATCGCGAACCACACCGGCGTGCTGAACTCCGGGCGCTCGTTCTCCCCACCCAGTCGAACATTGCCGTACCTACTCACCGCGATCCAGATCAGGAAGATCAGGAACGTGGTGACGCCAAGTATGTAAAACCAACCAAGTTTGTCCAGGATCCAGTCCGACATAGAGCCAAACAGGCTGTCCATCGGTCCGGTAAAAGCAATTGTTACGGTGACAAATAGTGCGGTCAGTCCCGCAGAAACAAAGAAGATTACTGGGTTAGTTCGGAGACCAAGCTTATCGTGTAGCTTCTCCAGCACCTCGGTTCTCCCTATTCTGATGGCGGTCGTATCCCATAGGCCTCGCCACTCCAGGGCAACTGGTACTCGACGGCGGGGACCATGCAGAATTTTCGGTTATGGCTGGGATTTCTCCAGCGAAGCTGGAGCGCCGGTCATCCCCACGAACCGCGGAGCCACCGGCATCGGACACTGGCGGGCAGCCGAGCCGCGCACAAGCATTCGCACCTCGGTAAGCCCGGAACCGTAGCCGCCGAGAATAGGATTGTCAACAATCCGATTCTCGGCGCTGCCCGAACACGCCAGCGTCACACACCTAGCACGAGTAACCGTCCGCCGGGCCTTCCCGACTTTCCCGGTTCGCCCGGCTTGGTGCTTCGCTCAGCAAAGCACCGGCAAGCAAGCCGAGCGCGGCAACCTCACCCGGCGGCGAGCTGCCGATCAAGGAAAGCCTTGGCATGCGCCGCAAGATCCGCGCTGTCCTCCCACAAGTTCCGCCATACCGCAAGGTTGTTGGACAGCTCCGGATGCACGACAGCCGAGGAGAAGCTTTCGAAGGTGATCGGGCCGCCGTAACCCTGCGCCGCGAGCGCGCCGAACAACTGTCCGAAATCGATGGTCCCGGTGCCGAGATAGCCACGGTGACTTTCCCCGATATGCACGTAGCCAAGCCGATCACCGCAGCTCGCGACGGGGGTCGCGAAGTCAGCTTCCTCGATATTCATGTGGTAGCTGTCCAGGTGGACCACCACATTGTCCGCTCCGATGTCCGCGATCAGCTCGAGTGCCTGCTCCGCGGTGTTCAACACGTTGCTCTCGTACCTGTTGACAACTTCCAATCCGATGGTGACGCCGGCATCGGCGGCATCGCCGGCAAGTCCGGCGAGCTCACGGACCACGTTTGCCCTGCCAAGCTCGGTCAGCGGCGCGGGGTACTTGCCGAGCGTGGAGAACAGCACGCCGCCAAGGTAGTCACCACCCAGTCGCACCGTGGTGTCCAGCGCGGATGCCAGCAGTTGCCGGCCGCCACGCACGATGTCCGGATCGGTGCTGGAGATATCCGCGTCCCAGCGCAGGCCGAGCGAGCAGCCTGCCGCCAGGCCGTTGTCCGCGAGCAGACGCGCGGTCCGCGCGGTATCGATGGCGGCCGGATCGGGTATTGGAATCTCGATCAAATCGTAACCGGCTCGTGCGGTTGACTCGATCGCCTTACGCGCCGAGTCCGCCGACCAATCCCCTACCCACACCGCCGCGTGCAGCCCGAGCTGGTTCACTGAGCACATCCCCTTTCGGTAACAATAGATTCCGTGGCGACAACACTTAGCCAGCAATCGCCCCGGTAACCAGGCCGACCAGTTCTTCCCCGGTCGTCTCGGTGGTCAGCCGGCCACCAGCCAGGGCACCAGAGCGCAGTACCCACACCCGGTCGGCAAGCCGCAGCACCTGCTCGAAGTTGTGGCTGATCAGCAGAATCGTCATGCCTTCCGCGCGCAAACCAGCGATCAGCTCCTCCACTCGCGCGGTCTCCTGCACACCAAGTGCAGCGGTTGGCTCGTCCATAATCACCAACTTCGACCCCCATCCGGCGGCACGGGCGATCGCGACCGCCTGCCGCTGGCCACCGGACAGCCGCTGTACCTTGGCCCGCACCGGCGGAACGTTGACGGAAAGCCTGGCGAGCATTTCCCGAGCTTTCACTTGCATGGCCCCACGATCGAGCACCGCGAACGGGCCGAGCCGGCGAACCAGTTCCCGGTTGAGAAACAGGTTCTGCCATACGGTCAGTTCGTCCACCAGCGCGAGGTTCTGGTGCACCGTCTCGATTCCGGCCAACCTGGCCGCTTGCGGGTCAGCGAACCGAACCGGCTGGCCAGCGAAGGTAACCCGACCATGATCCGGCTGGTGCACCCCGGAAAGCACCCGCACCAATGTGGACTTTCCGGCACCATTGTCGCCAACCAGTGCGGTAATCTGCCCACGCGGTAGCCACAGCGAGATATCCCGCAACGCCCGCACGTTGCCGAACGATTTGCTCAGCTGCTCCACTCCGAGCAGCACATCCTGCGAGATGGGCGAAGTGGGTCCGGTCATCGCTGATACCTCATCAACAGTGCGGCCAGCACGACGACGATGCCGACGGCAAGCGGTTGGTAGAACTGGGAAATACCGAGCAGTGTCAATCCATTGGTCAGGGCGGTGAGCAACAGCGCGCCAAGTACTGGTCCGGCGATACTGCCTCGGCCACCGCGCAGACTCACCCCGCCGAGCACCACCGCGGCGATCGCGTTGAGTAGGTAGGTGGTGTTGATTGCCGGCTCGGCCGCGCCAAGCCTGGAGACAAGCAGGATCGCCGCGAGCCCGGCGAGCACACCGGAAATCAGGTACACGACGAGCCGTACCCTGCCGATGCGCACGCCCATCGCCCGCGCGCCCTCGGCATTGCCCCCGGTCGCCAGTACGTGCACGCCGAATCTGGTGCGGAACAACACGATATGCCCGAGCACCGCTACCACCGCGGCCACGATCACCGAGTAGCCAATCGGGCCAACCGAACCGCTCGCCAGCGTCAGCAGCGCGGGGTCGACCACATCAGTCGGTTGACCATCGGAGAGGATCAGCGCCGCGCCGGAGGCCGCGGAGAACATCCCAAGGGTGACCACGAAATCGGGCACCCTTCCCTTCGCCACGAGCAGACCGTTCACCGCACCAGCCGCGGCGGCGGCGAGCACCCCACCGGCACAGGCGAACAGGATCGGCCAGCCAGCGGCGTACAGCAGACCGAGCACCACCGCGCCGAAGGTCATCACTGAGGCGATCGAAAGGTCGATTCCCGAGGTGCTGATCACGAAGGCCTGCCCGACCGCGAGCACCACAAGGATCGCGGCGGAAACCAGCATCGCTTCAATGTTGCCGAGCGTCAGGAAGCTCGGGCTGGCGATCCCGAAGACCAGCACGATCGCCAGCAACCCGATCGCGGCGGCCCAATCCGCCCAGAAACCGATGTCCCGCACTCGTTCGCGTAGCGGTTCGCGCGGTTCGTCAACCGGAACCGAACCTGCTTCTGTTGCCAAGCCAGCCATCCCGCCACCTTCCTATCGCGCGAGCAGCCGCTGATACGGATCGTCGTATTCCTCGAAAGGTCGTGGGAAGGCGGCCAGCGCCTTGTCCACATTGGCCTTGTCAACCAGCGCGACAGGTGCTTCGACGGTGGCCGGTAGCCGGTGCCCAGCCACCGCGGCACGGCAGGCGCGCATACCCATCTCGCCAATCGTGTAGGGATACTGGGCAACCGTGGCGGCCAAGCCACCGGCAGCGACCGCGCGTAGCCCCTCCTCGGTCCCATCCACGCTGACCACCTGAACCTCGTCCGCACGGCCGGCGTTGGCCACCGCCCTGCTGACGCCGAGCCCCATGTCGTCATTGGCCACGAAGAACGCGGTCAGCTCCGGCTGGCCACGCAGGATCTCCTCCGCTCTGGTCAACGCCTGTGGACGGCTCCACTCGTCGACGGCCACCGTCTGCACCACACGTAGCCGGTCGCTCGCCGCCTGCCGGAATCCGGTGAGCCGGTCGGTACTGGTGACATCGCCACCGGTACCGCCGATCAGTGCCACGGCCGCGCCGGCGGGTAACCGCTCGACAAGGAACTCCCCAGCCAACCGGCCAGCATCCTGGTTGTCCGTACCCACGTAGCTGGTCAGCGGGTCGCCGGCGAGCCGCGCCGCGGCCGGATCGACCGGGCTATCGATATTGATCACCGGCTTGCCCTGCTCGGCGAGCCCACTCAGGGACTGCACCAGATTCGTTCCGCTGATCGGATTGATCATGTAACAGCCGAAACCCTGCACGGCCACCGCACTCAGCTTGTCGGCCTGGCCCGTGGTGTCCGCCGTGGACTGTGCGGCTTGTACCGTGACCTCGCCCCGCGCGGTGTCCTCGATACCGTCCGCCATCGCCTGGAAGAACGGGTTGTCCAGCCCTTTGATCACCGCGGCAACCTCGCTTGACCGATCCGGCGGCGCACAACCGGCCAGCACGCAGCTGACCGCAAGAAGAGCCAGCACGGCGGGCACCGGCCGGCGGGCGCTGGGCATCTCATCGCCTCCTCGCGAAGAGCTCGTACCGGCACGCTAGCCAATCTTCTGTTCAATGACAATCAAAAGATATCGATCTTCTGATCAAACCGTCTAAGATGTCGGCTAGGGGAGGATGACCGGATGACCGATCCAGCGCCGCAGGGGCTCGCCGAGGTGCTCGCGCTCTTTCGCCAGCACGCGAGCCTGACCAGGGCTGAAGTGATGGCCCTTACCGGGCTCGCCCGTGCCACGGTCAACCAGCGGTTGCACACGCTGCTCGAGCACGAGCTACTGGTGCCCGCTGGCTCGAGTGAATCCACCGGCGGGCGCAAGGCTGAGCGCTTCGCCTTCCACACCACCAGCGGCTGGCTACTCGTCTGCGATACCGGAGCATCCGGGCTACGCGCCGCGCTCTGTGATCTGGACAGCCGGATCGCGCTGGAACGTACCGCGACCGTCGATATCGCGGCCGGCCCGCGAACCGTGCTGGGCCAGGTCGCGGCGGAGTTCGACGAGCTGCTTGCCGCCGGCGGCACCCGGCCGGTCCGGGGCATCGCGATCAGCGTGCCCGGCCCCGTCGAGTTCGAGGCCGGCAGGGTGATCGCGCCGCCGATCATGACCGGCTGGGACGGTTTCGATATTCGCGGCGAGTTCGCCACCAGGTACGGCTGCCCGACCGTGGTGGACAACGACGTGAACGTGATGGCACTCGGCGAGCAGCGCAGTGCCTACCCGGACATTGGCCATCTGCTACTGGTGAAAGCCGGCACCGGCATCGGTTCCGGGATCGTCTCAGGTGGACGGATTCTGCGTGGCGCCTACGGCGCGGCCGGTGATATCGGCCATGTGCCCGCACTGCTCGCTGGGGACTCCAAGCCGCCAGCCTGCCGCTGCGGTAACACCGGTTGCGTCGAGGCCTACGCTGGCGGCTGGGCACTTGTCCGCGAGCTGCGCGCGCATGGCCACGAACTGTCCACCGTGGCCGAGGTAGCCGCGCTGCTGCGCGCCGGTGAGCCCCCCGCGGTTGGCCTCGCTCGCCGCGCTGGCCGACTGCTCGGCGAAGCGGTGGCGACCGCGGTCAGCATCCTCAACCCGGCGGCCGTAATAGTTGCCGGCCAGCTCGCGGATACCAACGAGCAGCTGCTGGCCGGGGTACGGGAACGCGTGTACCAGCGTTCACTTCCCCTTGCCACCAGGCGATTGACGATCGAGCGCAGCTCACTGGGGTCGCGTGCCGGGATGACCGGCCTTGCGCTACAACTCGCCGATACGGTCTTCGCTGCCCCGCATATCCAGACCTTGCTTCGCTAGCTAGCTTCCTGTCCACTTCGGAGTACGCCGTTCGGCGAAGGCACGTGGCCCTTCTTCCGCATCGGCCGAGGTGAGCATCCGCTGGTAGCTGGTGAGCGTGCCGTCCCGCATCCGCCGGTAACCGGCGGCCACGTCGAGCGCTTCGGTCTCGGCCAGTACTTCCTTCAGCGCCGCGATCGCGAGTGGGGCGCCAGCGCTGATCTGCCTGGCCAGCTCGAGCGCCACATTGGACAGCTCGCCGGCCGGCGCAAGTCGAGTCACCAATCCCCAGCGCGCGGCCTCCGTCGCGGGCAGCCGGCGACCGGTCATCATCAGTTCGGTGGCCAGTGCGCGAGGTACCCGTTTCGGCAGCCGCAGCACCCCACCGGAGTCCGGGATCATCCCGATACCCACCTCGGGCAGGGCGAACTCCGCATGTTCGGACGCCACGATCAGATCGGCGGCGAGGGCAAGCTCGAACCCGCCGCCGAAGGCAAGCCCGTTCACCGCCGCGATCACCGGCTTGCCCAACGTGAAGAGCTCAGTCAGTCCGGCGAATCCGCCTGGCCCGTGGTCCGCGTCGATCGCTTCGCCGTCGGCCGCGGCATGCAGATCCCAGCCAGCCGAGAAGAACCGCTCGCCGGCACCGGTGAGTACCGCTACCCGCAACGCGTCGTCATTGCGCAGCCGGTCAAACGCCGCGTAGAGCGCATTACTGGTGGCCACGTTGATCGCGTTCGCTTTTGGTCGATCCAGCGTGATGACGAGTACTTCGCCGTCCACATCGAGCCGTACCGGATCCATTCGTGTCCTTTCCATCCGATTAGGACGCCACCCGCGTCTCGTCCGGTGCCTTGTTGAGCAGTACGTCAACCGCGATCGCTCCACTGCCCTCCGGGCGCACCAGCAGTGGATTCACGTCGAGCTCGATAACGTCTGCGGTGCGCGCGTACTCCGCGATAGCCTCGATCGCATCCAGTACCGCGGCGACATCACCGGCCGGCCGACCCCGGTAACCGGCGAGCATCGGCCAGCACCGCAGCGAAGTCAGCGCGGCATGTAACTCGGCGCGAGTGGCCGGCAACAGCACGGTCGCGGTGTCCCGCAACAGTTCAACCAGCACACCACCCGAGCCAACGGTCAACGCGAGGCCAAACTGCGGATCCCGGTGCACGCCGACGATCAGCTCGGCAACCGCATCCGGCACCATCCGCTCAACCAGAAACCGTTGCCCCAGACCGCTCATCGAGGTCACCGCGGCACGTACCGCATCGGCGCTGGACAGTCCGATATGCACGCCGCCGGCCTCACTCTTGTGCGCAAGATCAGCGGACAACGCTTTCGCCACGACCGGATAACCCAGCTCCTCCGCCGCGTGCACCGCCTGCTCCCTGTCGCGGACGACGAGCCCAGCCGGTACCGGCACGCCATACTCGGCAAGGGCCACCTTCGCGGCCCGCTCGTCGAACGAGCAGCCTTCGGCAAGCTCTGGCCGCGGATCGGGCGCACGTAGCTCCGCCGCGCCGCGCTGTGCCTTGCCGATCAGCGCGGCCGAGGTGATCGCGCGGATGGCGTCGGCCATCCCCTGCATCGGCGCGATCCCCTCGGTGATCAGCCATTCGCGCACCTGGTCCGGGATCCCCTCCGGCAGCGAGCTCACCACACAGGCGGCCATACCGGCACCCTCGCGCGCCTGCTGGAAGGCCGTCAGTGTTTTCTCCCAGTTCGCCGGATCGCAGCGGGCCTGGTCCGGGAAGTCCAGAATCAGTAGCTGCGCATCCACCCCGGCATCGAAAAGCGCCGCGAAACATGCCCGCTGCGCGTCCAGATCACCCCAGATGAAGGTGTGGTAATCGAGCGGGTTCGCCACATGCACCCTCGGCCCGAGCACCTCAGTGAGTCGCTCGGTCACCGGTTCCGGTAGTTCGGGAAGCTCGGCGCCGTATCGCTCGGCGACGTCCGCGATCAGCGCGGCCTCGCCACCGGAGCAGCTGGCCGTGGTGATCCGGCTGCCGGTGAGACCGCCGTGTACGTGCAGGAACTTCAGCGTCTCGAGGAAGGTGCTGACCTCGTGCACCCTGGCGATACCCAGCCGGGCGAACAGCGCGTCCCACAGCACGTCCGACCCGGCGAGCGAGCTGGTGTGGCCAAGGCTCGTGCGGGCGCCGAGTTCGGAACTTCCCGTCTTCAGCGCGACGATCGGCACCCCTTGCCGGATCGCCGCGAGCGCCGCCGAAGCGAAGGCGCCAACATCTGCGATGCCCTCCAGGTGCAGGCCGATGGCGGTCACCCGAGGATCGGCGAGCAAGGCTTCGATCAACTCCGGAATGCCGGTCACCGCGGCGTTTCCCGCGGTGATCACGTGGGCGATCGGGAGCGACCTGCGCTGCATGGTGAGGTTCTGCGCGATGTTCCCGCTTTGCGTCAGGATCGCCACGCCCCGATCCACCCGGTTACCACCGTGTTGATCCGGCCACAGCGCCGCACCGTCCAGATAGTTCAGCACACCAATACAGTTCGGCCCGATTACCGGCATGTCCCCGGCGGCCGCGCGCAGTTCGCGCTGTAGCCGGGCGCCATCCTCGCCGTGTTCGGCGAATCCGGCCGTGTAGCACACCGCGCCACCCGCGCCCCGGGAGTTCAGCTCCGCGACAACTGGAACGACCGATTCCTTTGGCACCGCGATGAACGCCGCATCCGGCGCATCCGGCAGCTCGGCAACACTCGAGTAGCAGCCAAGGTCCTCGATCTGGTTCCGGCGTGGATGTACCGGCCAGATCTCGCCAAGATAGCCGATGTCGCGGGACTGCCGGATCACCTCGGCGGCAGCGGCTCCACCGAAAGTCGCGATCGTTCGGGGGGCAAGCAGCCGGCGCAACTTGGACGGGCTTTGCGTCGATTCCACATCCGCCTCGATTCTCGTCACTAACATGCGCTGTGGGCAGGAGATGCGATGAGTGCCGCTTCGCAACCGGATGCGGCTACGGACTTGTCGTGCTGGCTCGGTTCAGCAGCCCAATGGGCGGAGCATCGACCTGGAGATGATGTGTCGCTGGATCTCGCTGGTGCCATCCCAGATCCGCTCCACCCTGGCATCTCGCCAGTAGCGCTCGATGGGCAGTTCGGCCATCAACCCCATGCCGCCAAAGATCTGCACCGCCCGGTCGGTGATCCTGGCCAGTGCTTCGGATGCGTAGAGCTTGGCCATCGCCGCGTCCTGGTCGGTCATCGTGCCCGCGTCCAACCGCGCGGCCGCCCGCATGGTCAACAGTTCGGCGGCCTCCAGTTCGGTAGCCATATCCGCGAGCTGGAAGCTCACGCCCTGGAAACGGCCGATCTGCTGGCCAAACTGGGCTCGCTCGGCCGCCCATTCGGTGGTCAGGTCGAGCACCCTGCGGGCGCGGCCGACGCTGGTCGCGGCCACGGTCAGCCGGCTGGCACCCAGCCATTCGCTCATCAGCTCGAAGCCGCGGCCCTCCTCGCCCAGTCGCTGCTCTGCCGGGATCCGGCAATCCACAAACGACAGTTCACACTGGTGGTAACCGCGGTGTGACACGCACGCCGAACCCGTCCGCACCGTGAAACCAGGCGTACCCATGTCCACCAGGAACGCGGAGATCAGGTTCCGCTCGCCGCGCGCGGTCTGCTCGACACCGGTGACCGCGAACAGGATCACGAAGTCCGCCATATCCGCGTGGCTGATGAAGTGCTTGGTCCCGTTGAGCACATACTCGTCGCCATCGCGAACCGCCCGAGTCGTCATCCCGCGAATATCCGAACCGGCGCCAGGCTCGGTCATCGCGAGACAGTCATGCCGCTTACCCGCGATGGCCGGGTGCAGGTAGCGGTCCCGCTGTGCGCCGGTACAGGCCTGCAGGATATTGCTCGGCCTGGCCACCAGCGTCTGCAAGGCGAAACTCGCCTTGCCCAGCTCGCGCTCGACCAGTGTCATACTGACCGCGTCCAGCCCACCACCGCCGAGCTCGGCCGGCATGTTCGCCGCGTAGAGCCCCGACTCGATCGCCTTGCGCCTGATCCGTTCGGCCAGCTCCGGTGGCACCTGGTCGGACCGCTCCACCTCGTCGGCGTGCGGATCCAGTTCGGTGGTCACGAACTTGCGGACCGTTTCGACGATCATGTGCTGCTCGTCGGTGAGTTCGAAGTCCATCGCTACCTCCGCCCGGCTTCCTGCTGCTGGCCGTTCCGGCTACCTTCACGCTTCTTCGGGATGGCGATCGGTCGGCCGACCACCTCGGGGACGGGTAGCTCGGCGTGCGCGCGGTGTACCGCCGCGATCCGCTCGTGCAGGTAGTCCGGGATCGGGCAGGACCTACCAGCGTGGGCATCCACGTGCACAAGTAGCTGCTCGGCCGTGGCAAGCAGCGTCTGGGTGCCGCCGTGCCACATCTCGTGGAAAAGGTGGACCCGCTTGGCGTCGTGGTCAAGTAGTCGCAGGCTCAACCGCAGCGGTTCGCCCTCAGCGACCTCGCGCCGGTTATGCACATGCGATTCCACCGTATACAGCGACTTCCCGCTTGCCCGGTACTCCTCACCAATTCCCACGTACCGGAAGAACGCGTCCGAGTTGTCCCCGAAGACGAGCAGGTAGCAGGACTCGCTCATATGCCCGTTGTAGTCCACCCACTTTGGACTCACCGGGGCCTCGTGTAGCCACAGCGGCGCCGGCACCGGCGCCTCGCCGTGCCAGTCCCGATGCCCGGTGCCCTCATAGGGCGTGACTATCCGCTCCTCGCTATTGGCCATTCACCCACCCGATGTTCGTAATGTGCGATGAGCATTCGCAATATGCGACAGTACGGTTGGGTGGTCGTGGCGTCAAGACGTCGCACGGATTACCCCGATTAGGCTGATGCCGAATCGGCGGGAGGAAGAACATGGCAGCGGCGCATGCGCCGGATGAACAACACCAGGTGGGCACGAAGGATGCCGGCAACCGGGTGCAGTCGGTGGACCGAGCGGTCGCGCTGCTCGGCGCGGTGTCGGCGGCCGCCCCCGAAGGCAAACCGGCGGCCGAACTCGCCGCGGACTGCGGGCTCAACCGGGCGACCGCATGGCGGCTGCTCGCCACCCTGGAACATCACGGGCTAGTGGAACGCGATCCGCTCACCAACCGGTACGCGATCGGCTTCGAGGTCGCCAGGTTAGCGACTACGGCCAGTGTCGCCGGCCTGATCCGCCGCGCACACGACGTGCTTGAACAGTTGTGCGTGGAAACCGGCGAGACGGCGAATATCGCGGTGGCACAACGACTTGGACTGACCTATGTGGACGAAGTAGCACCACCGCTGGTGCTCAGCGCACGCTGGCTAGGCAGGCAAGTCCCGGTACACGCGACATCCGCCGGCAAGGCGCTGCTCGCCTGGCTACCGGAGACCGAGGTGGACGCGATGCTCACTGGCCCACTGGTGGAGTACACCGCAACAACCCGTACGAACACCGACACGCTGCGCACCGAGCTGGCTCAGATACGCGCGCAGGGGTACAGCGTGAGCGTCGGCGAGATGGAGAGCCAACTCAATGGCGTCGCCGCACCGGTACTGGACACCCGGCAGCGCCCCATCGCGGTACTCAGCGTTTGGGGCCCCCAGGACCGGGTATCGGAAGAACGCTTCCCCGAGCTCGCCGCACGCCTGGTGACGGCCGCGACCGAGATCAGCGAACGGCTGACCGAGGGTTAGCAACCGCAAGATCCCGCCAGAACGCTAGCCGATTGAATTGCGACAATCGCGGTTTCCACTACAGATCGTTCTTACTTATACGCATAGCGTGTATCTCAACGAGAACGCTTTTACCTGCTAATACTGCCTCGGGGCTTGACCCAAGGCAGTATTCACGCCAAAGTACTCACCCAACTGAATGACTGATTGGTCAATCAGTTCGCAACGCGATTGCGTGCGCTTGGCCTTGTCGTCGATGTGTGGAGGTGTTTCCCCCATCACTGCGAAAACCGCGAAAGTGCGGCTCGATAAACGCGTATTCGGTTTGTCCCTGCTTCTCGTCGCGATCATCGTGGTCCCGGTCGCGATCGACCCGGATCGCGGTAAGCAGGCACTCGACGCGGTGCTCGGTTTTCTGACCGGCAAATTCGGCTGGCTCTACCTGTGGTTCGCGGTGGCGGTGGCTGGGCTGCTAATCTGGCTGGCCTTCAGCAAGTACGGCAAGATCAAATTTGGCGGCGCGAAAGACAAGCCCGAGTTCAGCACGTTGAGCTGGATCTCGATGATCTTCACCGCCGGTATCGGCGGCGGCCTGATGTACTGGGGCGTCATCGAGTGGGCGTACTACTACGACGATCCGCCGATGGGCGCGGAGTCTCGCAGTGTGGCAGCCGCGGACTGGGCGACCGCATACCCGCTCTTCCACTGGGGCATCACCGCATGGGCACTGTTCTGCCTGCCCGCACTGGCGTTGAGCTACGTCTACCACGTGCGCAAGCAGCAGACACTGCGGCTCTCGGACGCCTGCCGTGGAGTGATCGGCGATCGGGCGGACGGCTGGCTCGGTCGGCTGATCGACGTGCTGTTCATCTTCGGCCTGATTGGCGCCGCGGGCACCTCACTCGGCCTCGAGGTGCCCGTGGTCTCCGCATCGATCAGTTCGGTCACCGGGGTGGAGCGCGGGGTCGCGCTGGATATCGCGGTGATCGTCGCGTGGACCGCACTGTTCGGCGCCAGCGTGTTCCTCGGCCTGCAGAAGGGTCTCAAGCGGCTGGCCAATCTGAATGTCTGGCTGGCCGGGGCGCTCGGGGTGTTCATCCTGATCGCCGGGCCGACCGTGTTCATCATCGACACGTTCACCAACAGCGTCGGGTTCATGCTGCAGAACATCGTGCACATGAGCTTCTACACGGACCCTGTCGCGGCATCCGGGTTCGAGGAAGACTGGACGATCTTCTACTGGGGCTGGTGGATCGCCTACGCGCCGTTCGTCGGGCTGTTCGTCGCGAAGATCTCCAAGGGGCGCACGATTCGCGGCATGATCGGCGCGATGTGTATCGGCGGCAGCCTCGGTTGCTGGGTCGCCTTCGCACTGCTCGGTAACACCGGGCTCTTCTACGAGATCAAGAACATGGTCTCGGTTGCCGATCTGGTCACCCAGGAGGGCGATACCGCGGGGATCATGGCGGTCATGTCCAATTTGCCCCTGGGCGGGGTCGCGCTACTCGCGTTCGTGGTACTGCTCGTGATCTTCCTTGCCACCACATTGGACACCGCGGCGTACACGATGGCCAGCGCGGCGTCCAAGGAGTTGCCGAGGGACGCCGATCCCGCCCGGTGGCACCGCGTGTTCTGGGCAGTCGTACTTGCCAGCGTTTCGGTAGTGCTGATGTACGCGGGCGGCTTGGACACGCTGCAAACACTGTCCATTGTGACCGCGTTCCCGCTGATCTTCGTGCTCACCCTGGTGCTGATCTCGTTCCGACGCTGGCTGGTCGCGGACGCCAAGAAGACCAGCGAGCAGGAAGAGCCGGAACGGGTTACGACCGAATGACCCTGTCCGGGTCGGTGCCGCCCGCGGGATCCGCCGGCTCGGCCGGCCGGCGAACCCAGAACGTCGCGAGTAGTGCACCAGATACGTTGTGCCACACGGAAAACAGCGCCGCGGGAAGGGCGGCAAGCGGCTCGAAGTGAGTGGTTGCCAGGCTTGCCGACAGGCCGGAGTTCTGCATGCCAACCTCGATACTGACCGCCCGGCTGGACGATTCGTTCAGCCGGGCCAGCTTCGCGGCAAAGTAGCCGAGCGCAAGCCCGAAGCAATTGTGCAGGATCACCGCGAGGATCAGCAGCAGCCCACTACCCAGCACCACTTCGGCGTTCGCCCCGACCACCGCGGCCACGACCACCACGATGCCGGTCACCGAAACGAGCGGCAGATACGGCAGCACCCGGTCCACCCGCCGGCCGGCAACCGCCCGCACCAGCACTCCCGCGATCACCGGGACCAGCACGACCTGCACGATCGAGACGAACAGCTCCCAGAAGCCGACGGGCAGGTTGGACCCGGCCAGCCACAGCACAAGCAACGGGGTGAGTAGCGGCGCGAGCATGGTCGCCACCGAGGTGAGCGTGACCGAAAGCGCCACATCGCCGCGCGCCAGGTAGACGATCACGTTGGACGCGGTGCCCCCTGGCGCCGAGCCGACCAGCACCATACCGATCAGCAACGCGCCGGAGAGCCCGAGCAGCCAGCTGACCCCGACCGCGATGAGCGGCATGATCAGGAACTGGGCGGCAAGGCCAAGTAGTACCGCGAGCGGCCTGCGCAGCACCAGCGCGAAGTCCGCCGGCCGCAGGGTCAGCCCCATGCCGAACATGATGACGCCGAGCAGCAGCGGCACATAGTCGGAGACCACGGCTGCCTGATCCGGGATCACCAGCCCGACCACCCCGCCGAGCACAACCAACACGGCGAACCAGCGCCCGACGAACTCGGCGAGCCTGCGCAACGCGCCACCCTGGACCGTCATCGACGCCTCCAACCTCGACTCGTACCCAACCGCACGGGGTAACCCTAATAGCCAGAGCCCCCGCTCAGACCGCAAGATCCCTAAAGATTGCGGTTGTGGGCGCGCGGTCAGCGCCGCGGGAGTGGCGATCCTCGCCGGCCGGCCGGCGGTACCTGGCGAGCGCGCCGCGGTCACCTGCGACGAGCTACAGCCCGGCGCATGGGAGGTAGCGAACGCCAGTATCGGCGTGGTGGCGCTGGCCGAACTGGACCGCGAGCACACCGCGGATGTGGCAGGCCGCGCCGCGGCACTTGTCGCCGGGCGCGTGCCCACCGCCTGATCCTGCGATACTCACCGTATGGCCGTACCGACAACCCGCACCGCCCGCAGGGGCCGGCCAGGTTATGACCTGGAATCGCTACTGCGGATCGCGGTGAAATTGTTCAACGAGCGCGGTTACGACGGTACGAGCATGGAGGATCTGTCCCGCAAGCTCGGCATCACGAAATCGGCGATCTACCACCATGTGTCCAGCAAGCAGGAGCTGCTCCGGTTGGCCGTTGGCAGGGCCCTTGATGGGCTATTCGCCGTAGTCGAGGAAGCCAGGACCGTGCCGGGTCGCGCGATCGACCAGCTGGAGTTCCTGGTGCGCGGCAGTGTGACGGTGCTTGCCGACCGCCTGCCGTTCGTCACGCTACTGTTGCGGGTGCGCGGCAACACCAAGGTCGAACGGGATGCGCTGGCCAAGCGCAGGGAATTCGACCATATCGTGAGCGCATTGGTGGAACAGGCCGCGATCGACGGGGATATCCGCGCGGATATCGACCCGGCGACCACCGCACGCCTACTGTTCGGCATGGTCAACTCGCTTGTCGAGTGGTACCGGCCACGCAGGGACGATGACCTGCACACCATCGCGGATACGATCGCCACGATCGCGTTCGAGGGCATCCGGTTGCCGGGTGGCGAATGAGGTGGCACACGGGATGAGCGAGGCGGCAATGGCCGAAGTAAGTGGCGGGCCGGCGCTGAGCAGGCGCCGCGAAGTCAGCCACACCAGCGCCCGATCCCTGTTGATGACCTTGCTCGGCGAGTTCGTGCTACCCCGGGAAAGTCCAGTGTGGACGGCGACACTGGTGGATACGCTCGCGATGTTCGAGGTCGAGGAGAAATCAGCCAGGCAGGCACTGGCACGAGCCGCGGCCGAGGGGTGGCTCGGTTCCGAGCGCGTTGGCCGCAGGGTCCGCTGGTCGCTCACCGAACCCGGGCGGAAGCTACTCAGCGAGGGAGCGAGGCGGATCTACGGCTTCGGTAGCGCCGAGCGGCAATGGCCAGGCGACTGGTTGGTGCTGCTGGTTTCCGTACCGGAGACGAAGCGGGAACTACGACACCGGTTACGCACCCAGTTGAGCTGGGCGGGTTTTGGCTCGCCCGAGGCCGGCGTGTGGGTCAGCCCGGACACCAGCCGTGCCGACGAGGCCGGCGATATCCTGCGCGAACTCGAACTGGCCGACGACGCGATGTCGTTCACCGCGAGCTACGGCCCGATCGGCAGCCAACACGCGATGGTCGCCAGGGCCTGGGATCTGTCCGATCTGGAAGCGCGGTACGAGCGGTTCATCGCGGAGTTCGACAATCGTGAACCGGCCGATGACGAGGATGCGCTGCGCGCGCAAACGAAGCTGGTGCACGAATGGCGCCGGTTCCCTTTCCTCGATCCACAGTTGCCGGCCGAACTGCTGCCGGCCAACTGGAGCGGCACCCAGGCAGCCGAGCTGTTTCACCGTAAGCATGTGGACTGGCGACCGGCCGCGCAACGCTGCTGGTCCGCCCGCACTTCCGACTAGGTTTGGCCGCGGGGTCAGAGGTCGAGCGCGGGGTAGAGCTTCGCGGCGTTGCCGGAAAGGATCGCGCGCAACAGACCCGCCGGCAGCCCGAGCGCGCGCAGCGCGGCCACATTCGCCGCCGCGCCAGGCACACCTGGCCAATCGGTGCCGAAGATCCACTTCGCCGCCAGTTTGGCCAGATCAAAGCGCGCGTAGTACTCGGGGAGCTTCGCCGGCGGCAGGCCGGCAAGATCCAGCCAGACGTTCTCCCTCGCCAACGCGAGGAAAGCCGCGACGTCATACCACCACCCACGACCGCCATGCGCGAACACGAACGACACCTCAGGGAAATCCTCGACCACATCGGAAAGCAGCTCGGGGTTCCCGTAACTCGCCCGTGCCCCGGGGAACGTCGAGGTACCGGAGTGCAGGATGACCGGCACGCCACGTTCGGCGCACAGCCCGTAAACCGGGTACAACTCCTTGTCCGCCGGCGAGAAGCCCGCGTGCACCGGATGTAGCTTCAACGCGACCGCACCGAGCGCAAGCTGACGCTCCACTTCAGACACCAAGGGATGGTGTAGATGCGGATTGACGCTTGCCACAAGGTGAAACCGATCGGGGTTGTACTCAACCAACGGCAGGTTGTCCTCGATCGGCTGGATCCCGGTGGCCCGTGGGCTGTACTCACAGAAGAGCAGCGCGCGATCCACGCCTTGTTCGGCAAGCAGCGCATCGAACCGCGCCGGAACCGGCACGCCCGCGTCATCGTAGGCGTCCCGCCATGGATGCGTTTTGGCGAACTGATCGGCCCAGCGCAGCCACGCCGGCTTCAGCGTGGCCAGTTTCGGCACATGCACATGCGCGTCAACAACCAGCTCACCATCGATCATGACCGCACCGTAGTCACCGCTGCCGGCTCGGTCGAATCCACGGTGACCGCAAGCATCTCACGCAGCACATTGCGCCGGATCTTGCCGGTGGCGGTTTTCGGTAGTTCGGCGAGCTGCACAACTGCTCGCGGCCGTTTGAACGCGGCAAGGGTCTCCCGGCACCAGCTGATCAGCTCGTCCTCGGCCACCCCGTGCCCCTGCTTCGGCACCACGCAGGCGGTCACCCTGTCCAGACCATCCTCGTCCGCGACACCAACCACCGCGACCTCGGCAACCGAGGGATGCTCCAGCAGCCGGTCCTCGACCTCGGCCGGCGCGACCCAGATACCACCAGCTTTGAGCATATCGTTGAACCTGCCAAGGCAGCTGAACGTGCCGTCCGAATTGCGCAGGTAGGTGTCCCCGGTCCGCATCCAGTCGCCGAGGAAGACCTCCCTGGACACGCCCGCCCGACACCAGTAGCCAATCGCGGCCGAGTCCCCGCGAACGTAGAGCTCACCCGGAACGCCCTGCTCGTCGATCGGCACGCCGGAAGAATCCCTGATCTCCACTTCATAGCCGGGAACCGGAACGCCCGATGAGGACGGTCGAACCTCACCCGGCCGATTAGAAATGAAGATATGCAGCATTTCCGTTGAACCGATCCCGTCAAGCACCTCGACACCGAACCGGTCCCGCATCCCGTGAAACATCCGGGCCGGCAGCGCCTCACCGGCCGAAACTCCTTGACGTACGGTAGAAAACGCGCCGTCGGCCACCCCGCTGGCCAGCAACGGCCCCCAGAAGCTGGGTGTCCCGAACAGCAGCGTCGCCGAGTCGGCGGTTGCCCGATCGGCGATCAGTTGTGGGTTCGGACGCGCCGGTTCGAGTAGCGCGGTCCCGCCGACCGAGAGCGGGAAGAACATCGAGTTTCCGATGCCATAGGCGAAGAACAGTTTGGCCACCGAGAGGAATCGATCCCGCGGGCCGACGCCCAGCACCCGCTGCGCGTAGTTTTCCGCGACGAACCGGATATCGGTATGCCGGTGCATCGCCGCTTTCGGGGTACCGGTAGTTCCCGAGGTGTACAGCCAGAGCGCCGGCGAATCGGGCCAACTGGGAAAGGCCGCGGTGACCTCGGCCGGGTCGGCGGAGGCGACTGCTTCCCAACTATGGCAGTCCAACCCGGCCACCGGGTCACGCACGCCGCCTTGCCACACCAGATGCCGGACATCCGGTGCATCTCGCACCGCCGCGCGCACGTTCGCCTCGTATTCGGCCGCGCCGAGCACCACCGTCGCGCGCGAGTCGGTAACCAGCTTGCCGAGCTCCTGGCCGGTCAGCATGGTGGAAACCGGAACCGCGATGGCACCGAGGTACATACTGGCGAGGATCGCGGTGAACAGCTCGACATCGTCCGGCAGGCACAGCAGCACCCGTTCCTCGGGGCGCACGCCGAGCTGGCGCAATCCGGCCGCGGCCCGCCGCACCTCGGTGGACAACTCGGCGTAGCTCAGGGTTCGGGCGGGAGTGCGTACCGCGACCCGCTCCCCCGCGCCCGCAACGAGATTGCGATCCACGAGATAGCTAGCCGCGTTGAACTCTCCCTGGAATGTGGTGGGAGCCATGATGTCCGCCCTTCGCAGAGGAAGTGGCTCGGGAGTCAGGGGAGGTGGACATAGTCGTAGTCGAAGGGTTTGCCGTTGATTCCGTTGGTCGGTGGCGCGACCCAGCTGGCGATCTTGCCGCGCTCGTAAACCGGCTGCATCAGCGAGCGCACGAAGGTCAGGTCTTCCGTGGTGGGCAGCCAGTTGTGCTTACCCTGCTGCCAGGTCGCCTCGTCAACTATGGTGCCTTCGGGAGTGATGTGTTGGCTAGCGTTGATCCCGACATCCCGGTTGAAGCCAGGGTGCGGGAGTTTGAACTGGAAGTCGATCTCGTGCTTCTCCAGGATACGGTTCCACCGCTTGATACCTGTCTGACAGTCAGCCATGTACTCGGCCCGCAGGTCCAGGTTCAGCAGCAGGATGGCCTGCATCTCCTCGGTTTCCCAGGTGCCGTCCGCGCGGGGGCGCTCAAGTATTCCGACATCGTTGGTCAGCTGGTGATCGTCCTTGCGGCGCGTCTCCTGCCAGCGGCCCTTCAGCCCCGCGGTGTAGTAGTTCGCCCCGTTCGTCGAGGTCTCGCTGCCGAACAGGTCGAGCGAGACGGTGTAGTGGAAGTTGATGTACTTCTGGATGATCTGCAGTGGGATGCCACCGCGCGGGCCGATGTCCAAGGTGTCGAACTCCCTGATCAGCTCCGCGCTGCGCTGCACAACCCGGTCCACTCCGGTGGTGCCCACGAACATGTGGTGCGCTTCTTCCTTGAGCATGAACTCGCAGGTGCGGGAAAGCGGATCGAATCCGGACTCCTTCAGCGTGCCCAGCTGGTACTTGCCGTCCCTGTCGGTGAAGTAGGTGAACATGTAGAACGCCAGCCAGTCGGCTGTCTCCTCGTTGAACGCGCCGAGGATGCGCGGCGCGTCCGGGCTGCCCGAGTTGCGGTACAGCAGCGCCTCGGCTTCGGTGCGTCCTTCCTTGCCGAAGTAGGCGTGCAGTAGATACACCATCGCCCAGAGATGCCGTCCCTCCTCCACATTGACCTGGAACAGGTTGCGCAGATCGTAGAGGCTCGGCGCGGTCAGCCCGAGTAGCTTCTGCTGTTCGACGGATGCTGGTTCGGTATCGCCCTGGATCACGATCAGTCGCTGCAGATCGGCGCGATACTCGGCGGGCACCTGCTGCCAGGCGGGCTCACCCTGGTGTTCGCCGAAGGCGATCCGCCGGTCCGGATCACGTTCGGCGAGGAAAACTCCCCACCGATACTGATCGGGAACCACGTGATCGAAATGCGCCCAACCCTCTCGCCCAACGGAGACCGCGGTGCGCAGGTAGACGCCGTGGGTTTCCAGTGTTGGCCCCATCTCGCCCCACCAGTGCATGAACTTCGGCTGCCAGCCCTCGAGTGCCCGCTGCAGCCGGCGGTCGCTGGAGAGATCGACGTTGTTCGGGATCTTCGCGTCGTAGTCAATCTTGTCCGGCATAACGTCATACCCGCTTCCTGTCGAAGACGGCTTTCTGCCCGGTGCCGTACCTGCGTAGTGCCCCGTCCCCGCCGGCCGCGTTCGGCCTGGTGAAGATCCAGTTCTGCCATGCGGAGAGGCGGCCAAAGATCTTCGTTTCCATCGTTTCCGGTCCGACGAACCGATGGTTTGCTTCCATCCCGGTCAGCGCATCCGGGCTCAGTGCCGCGCGTCCCTCGATGACCAGCCGAACCTCGTCCTCCCAGTCGATATCGTCCGGCGCGTCGGTGACCAGACCCAACTCGGCTACCTCGGCGGGTTCCAGCTCCCTGCCGAGCTCTCCGCGCAGCCAGTCGAGATGTTCGGTAGATCCGTAGAACCGGGACTCCAACCGGGAGATTCCGCTTCCCATGGGGAAAACGCCGAAGTTCGCTTCGGACAACGCGACCGATGCGCGCAGCTCGCTTTCCTCGTCGTCAATCGGCGGACCGTCTAAGATGTACTGACGATCGCTGGCGAGAGCGAGCTCGAAAAGAAGCCCGGCGAAACAGCTCCCCGGTTCGAGCAGCGCGACCAGGCTCCTGCTTGTCACATCGAGCCGTTTCAGTGTGCGCTTGTAATAGTGCACGATCTCGTTGCAGAGCCAGTCGTTCGCCGCCGCGCCGAGCACCACCCGCTCGTAGTCGAGTACCGCGGCGATATCGCCCTCGGTGCGCAGTACCCAGGTCCCCAGGCTGGCCTCGTTGGTACGCAGCCGCAGGATCAGATCGTCGAGTTCCCTTGTCATCGCGAGCAGCCAGCCCCGCGGGCCGGCTTCGTGAATCTCGGCCAGGCTTGGCGCTCCGGGAGCTGGGCCACGTACGGTGATCTCGACCGTGCCAGTCTGCCGGTCATACCGAGCCGATACGTGCTCGTACTCGGTTCCCTGCGCGGTGACCTCGCGGTGCAGCGGGGTGAGCTCGATACCGCGCACCGCGGTGGACCGCTCGCCGCGCGCGGCAAGCTCGTTGGCCCTGCGCGCCACCGCCTCGGTGAATCCCCTGCGCGGCACCAGGCCATCCACCAGGTTCCAGTCCACGGCGGTTTTGCCCTTGACCCCGTCCGGTCGGGTGGCGAAGACGTCGGCGCGGTCCTTACGCACCCGGCGCTTGTCCACCACCCTGGTCAGCCCGCCGGTGCCGGGCAATACGCCGAGCAACGGCACTTCGGGCAGGCCGACGGTGGACGAGTTGTCGTCGATCAGCAGGATTTCTTCGCAGGCGAGCGCGATCTCGTAGCCGCCACCCGCACAGGTGCCGTTGACCGCCGCGAGGTAGGTCTGTCCGGAATGCGCGGTGGCATCCTCGAATCCGTTTCGGGTTTCGTTGGTGAACTTGCAGAAGTTCACCTTCCACTCGTGTGCGGCCGCGGCCAGCATTCGGATGTTCGCGCCGGCGCAGAACACACCGTCCTTGGCGCTGGTGACGACAACCGCGCGCACTTCGGGATGCTCGAAACGCAACCGCTGGGTCGCGTCGTAGAGTTCGATGTCCACGCCGAGGTCGTAGGAGTTGAGCTTGAGTTCGTAGCCGGGCCGCAGGCCGCCCTGCTCGTCGACGTCCATCGCCAACCAGGCGACCGGACCATCCACCCGCAGCCGCCAGTGCCGGTAGCTGTCCGGATGGCGATCAAAGGAAACCTCGATCGGCACTTCCGCCTGCTGACCGTCCGCGCTTCCTGCTTCGGCCGCGTCATCAGATTCCCGCTGGACGGCGATAGCCATAGCAAGCGCCTCCTCCACGTGGTGGGCGTTCGGCGCTTACTAGTTTCTACACAAGACAACCAATACGTCAATCTTGTGTAGCACATTTGCGGCGGACGGGCCGGCCGCCGGCTCAGTCGGCTACGTTCAGCCCAACGATGATCTTGGTCGGTCGCACCCGGACGACCAGCTCACCGGGTACACCGTTGCGTTTGCCGAACTCCTCGGCACGATCGAGGCCCATGTACCGACCGCCGATCGCGGTGGCCACCCGCAGCAGTTCCGCGGGATCCTCCGATGTGCTGGCCACGCCCTGCACCTGCACGAAGTCGTAGGGCGGGTGCTCAACGTCCACACTCAGCGCGATCCGCGGATCGCGGGCGATCGCACGGCCCTTCGCGGTGTCCTTGCCGGTGTTGAACAGCAGTTCCTCGCCCTCGACGACGAACCAGATCGGCGCCACGAGTGGGCGGCCGTCACGGGCCACAAAGGCGACCTTGCCGGTGCGAGTGCCAGTTTCCAGAAAAGTGCGGACCGCGGGGTCGGCGAGCGAATCCATCCGGCCATCGTAAGGACAGGGCCGACGGTTTGCCGGCTGAACGCTACCCGCCGCCTCGCGGGCATCGCTAAAAAACGGGTAAACCGCGCAAGAACCAGCCGCGCCGGGGAACCGGCGAGTTGCCAGCCGAGTCTTAACTGAGTACAGCGTTACACCGGAAAGATCCGCGAAGCAAAGGAGCTTCTCGTGACTACCACCGAGCCCGCGCTCACCGGCAGGGAAATCGCGTTGCTCCGGGCCGTTGCCGCCGGCCGGGGTGAAATCGTCTGCGGCTGCGTACCGGACCTGCTCATCGACGGTTGCTGGTGCGGCGACCAGCACACCGCGCACCGACTCGCCGCGCGCGGCCTGATCCGGCCCGATATGCCCGCAAGTGCCCACACTCGGGTACCCGCGATCCTCACCGAATCCGGCCGCGCCTGCATCGCGACACCACTGGCCGCCTGATCTGGACCCCGCTAACCTTAAAGAACGCGATTACGCGAGGTCACCGAACCCGCAGCGGCGGTTGACCGTAAGTACCTTAAAGAACGCGGTGCGGCGGAGGCTGGCCCGCCGCACACCTACTCCCGATCGCCCTCGGCGAGTATGCGAAGTTGCGCGTCAGGACAACACAACTTAGGTGTGCTGCGGGAAGCCGAGGTTCACGCCGCCGTCGGCCGGGTCCGGCCAACGAGTCGTGATGACCTTGCCCTTGGTGTAGAAGTGCACGCTGTCGTTGCCGTACACGTGGTGCTCGCCGAACAGCGAGGCTTTCCAGCCACCGAACGAGTGATACCCGACCGGAACCGGAATCGGCACGTTCACCCCGACCATGCCGGCCTCGACCTCCAACTGGAACCGGCGAGCCGCCCCACCATCCCTGGTGAAAATCGCCGTGCCGTTGCCCCACGGGGATGAGTTGATCAGCTCGATCGCTTCCTGATAACTGCCCGCCCGCACCACGGACAGCACCGGCCCGAAGATCTCATCGCGGTAGGCGGCCATGTCCGGTGTCACTCTGTCTAACAGGCTGACACCGGTGAAGAACCCGTCCTCGTGGCCAGCCACCGTGTAGTCGGTACCGTCCACGACCACATCGGCACCCTGCTCGCGTGCCTGTGGCACATAGCCGGCCACCCGATCCCGGTGCTCCTTGGTGATCAGTGGCCCCATCTCGGACGCCGGATCGGCGCCCGGGCCAATCCGCAGCCGACGGGCGCGCTCAGCGATCTTGCCAACCAGCTCATCCGCGATGGGCTCCACGGCTACCACGGCGGATACCGCCATGCACCGCTCGCCGGCCGATCCGTAGGCTGCGCTCACCGCAGCGTCCGCGGCCAGGTCCAGGTTCGCATCCGGCAGCACGAGCATATGGTTCTTCGCGCCGCCAAGTGCCTGTACGCGTTTGCCCTGCGCGCTCGCCGTCTCGTGCACATAACGCGCGATCGGCGTGGAACCGACAAAGCTGACCGCGGCCACGTCTGGATGGGTGAGCAACCTGTCCACCGCGGGTTTGTCCCCACCAAGCACGTTCAACACGCCGTCCGGCAGGCCGGCTTCGGCTGCCAACTCGGCCAGCCGGAACGCCGCGGACGGATCCTTCTCGCTTGGCTTGAGCACAAACGTGTTGCCGCAGGCGATCGCCACCGGGAACATCCACAATGGAACCATCGCGGGGAAGTTGAACGGGGTGATCCCGGCGACCACGCCGAGCGGCTGGCGGATGCTCGACACATCCACCCCGCCCGATACCTGAGTGGACAGTTCACCCTTGAGTAGCTGGGTAATGCCACAGGCGAGCTCGACGATCTCCAGGCCACGCGCGACCTCGCCGAGCGCGTCCGAATGCACCTTCCCGTGCTCGGCGGTGATCAGTGAAGCCAGTTCATCGGCATGCCGGTCCACCAGCTCCCGGTAGGCGAACAGGATCCTGGTGCGCGCGGCAAGCGAGCTAGCCGACCAGCTCTCGAATGCCTTGGCCGCGGCCGCGACGGCGGTATCCACCTCATCGGTATCCGCGAGATCGAGCCGCGCGGTAACCTTTCCGGCCGCCGGATCGGTCACCTCGTGGAACCGGCCGCTGGCACCAGCCGCGCGCTGCCCATTGATCCAATGTGGAATTCTTTGCATCGCTCAAGGTCCTTTCCGGCGAGCTCATTTCACAGCTGGTGTCGTTGTTCCGCGCGATACTTCGTGTACTCGTCGCGCGCCAGGTTGGCCGCCTCCCTCGTCGCGGTCTGCGCCACCGGCACATCCCACCAGGCGCTGGCCGCCGGGCTGGCAACCGTCACATCGGTCTCCAGGTACACCGCCGTAGGTCCATCCGCCGTGCGAGCCGCATGTAGCGCGGCACGCAGATCCCGCACCGTGCTCGCCCGGTGCACCGGAAGGCCGAGGCTGGCGGCGTTCGCCGCGAGGTCGACCGGCAGCGGTTCCCCGGTGAACTCACCAGCATCGTCCCGGTACCGGTAGGCGGTGCCGAAGCGCTCGGCACCGACGGTCTCGGAGAGCCCGCCGATCGAGGCATAGCCGTGGTTCTGCACCAACACCACAATGACCTTAATGTTCTCCTGGACCGCGGTCACTAGTTCAGTCGGCATCATCAGGTAGGTGCCGTCGCCGACCAGCGCGAACACCTCGCGGCTCGGATCGGCCAGTCGTACGCCGAGCGCGGCGGGTATCTCGTAGCCCATGCACGAGTAGCCGTACTCCACGTGGTACTGCTTGCGATCCTTGGCTCGCCACAGTTTGTGCAGCTCGCCAGGCAGCGAGCCAGCCGCATTGACCAGCACGTCCCGCTCGGCCATGACCTCGTCGAGCACCCCGAGCAGCTGCGCTTGGCTCGGCCGCGCCGCGGGGTCGGGCGCGGCGAACGCACGCGCCACGGTATCCGCCCAGCGCGCCGCCCCCGCCTGGTAGGCCGTTCGATAGTCATCGTCCACAGTGAACTCGCCGAGCTCCTCGGTCAGCGCGCGCAATGCGGTGCGGGCATCGCCGGTCACCGGGGACGCCGACTGTTTGTGCGCGTCGAAACCGGTGATGTTCACACTGACGAAGCGCACATCCGGATTCGCGAACTGGGTGTTCGAGGCGGTGGTGAAATCGCTGTACCTGGTACCGACGCCGAGCACCAGATCGGCCTCGCGGGCAGCCTCGGTGGCGGCCGAGGTTCCAGTGTGCCCGATCGCGCCGAGCTGCTGCGGATGGTCAAAGCGCAGCGCGCCCTTACCCGCCTGGGTCTCGCTCACCGGTATTCCGGTGCGCTCGACGAACTCGCGCAACGCGTCCTCGGCCCCGCTGTGGTGTACTCCGCCGCCGGCGATGAGCAACGGCCGCCGGGCGGCCCGGATACGCTCGACGGCTTGGGTGATCGCGCCGCCGTCCGGAGCCGGGCGGGCGACCCGCCAGACCCGCTCGGCAAAGAACTCCACCGGCCAGTCGTACGCCTCGGCCTGCACATCCTGCGGCAGCGCGAGGGTTACCGCCCCGGTTTCGGCCGGATCGGTCAGCACCCGCATCGCCTGCAGCGCCGAGGGCAGCAGTGCTTCGGGGCGCCAGATGCGGTCGAAGTACCTGGAGACCGGGCGCAGGCAGTCGTTCACCGTAATGTCCGGCCCCTGCGGCGACTCGAGTTGCTGTAGCACCGGATCCGCGGGACGGGTAGCGAAAACGTCGCCGGGCAGCAGCAGTACCGGCAACCGGTTGATCGTGGCGAGCGCGGCACCGGTGGTCAGATTCGTCGCGCCAGGGCCGATCGAGGTGGTGACCGCATGCGTGGAGAGCCGGTCAGACTGTCTGGCAAAGCCAACCGCCGCATGCACCATGGCTTGCTCGTTGCGCCCCTGCAGATACGGCAGTTCCGGGGTTTCCAGTAGCGCCTGACCGACACCGGCCACATTGCCGTGCCCGAAGATCCCCCAGCAACCGGCGATCAATCGCTGCCGTTCGCCGTCCCGCTCGGTGTACTGGTTGGCGAGGAAGCGCAGCAGGGCTTGCGCGACAGTAAGCCGGATGGTCATCACTGCCGCCTTTCCGGTGCGGTGTAGAGCGGAAGCCGCGAGTCAACGGGCTGGTCCTGCCAGGTCTGCCGGATCCAGCCGTAGCACGGGTCGTCGGAGATCAACCACTCCCGCTGCGGGCTCGGACCCGCCATCACGTTGAGGTAGTACATATGGTGACCGGGCATCGCCATGGACGGCCCATGCCAGCCGTCCGGCACCAGCACCACATCCCGATCGCGCACTTCGGCAAGCACATCAGTGCTCCGCTCGGGGCCGGACGGATAGACCCGGTGGTAACCAACACCGGGCGCGGCCGCCGATGGCGCGATCTCGAAGTAATAGATCTCCTCGAGTACCGCCTCTCCAGGACAGTCGGTGTCATGCTTGTGCGGTGGGAAGGACGACCAGTTTCCCGCCGGAGTCAGTACCTCGACCGCGATCAGGTTGTCCGCTTCGAACACGCCCGCGGCGCCGAAGTTGTTGACTTGCCTGCTGCTCTGACCAGCGCCGCGCAACTCGACGGGGACATCGGCCGCGGGCCCGTACCGTGCGGGTAGCTGACGGGTACAGCGCGCACCGGTGAGCGCGAACCGGCCACCATCCTCCGACCGCACGATTGCTCGTGAATCTCTTGGCACGTAAGCGAAATCGCTGACCCCGGAGAACACGTCCACCCGGCCGGCCAGCTCGAAGCTCTCGGCGTCGCAACGTACCGTGGCCGAACCGGAAAGCGGCAGGACGATCCATTCGGATTCGCCGGTGTCGAACTCGTGCTCCTGACCTCCGGCGAGTTCGATGACCCGCAGCGAGCTATAGGTCCAGCCAGCTGTCTGTGGGTCCACATAGGTCGTGTACGGCGATACCGCCGAACTGCCCGCCGGCAGGTGCAGCGAGGATGGACTTGGCATGGCGATCTCCCCTCCGTTACAACAGGCCGACCGCGGTGTCCACCGCGGCGGCGACATCGTCATCAGCCGGATACAGCAGACTTCGTCCCACCACCAGACCGCGGACCGAAGGCAGCCGCAACGCCGCGCGCCAACGTTCGAAGGTGCCGTCCGGATCGGCGGATACCTCACCGCCGAGCAGCACGGTTGGCAGGGTGGTCGAGGCGACCACGGTGGCCAGCTCGGCCATATCCTCAGCGACCGGGATCTTCAGCCAGGTGTGCGCCGAGGTACCGGCGAGTCCGGAGGCGATCGCGATGGACTTGCTGATCGCGGCCGCGGACAGATCGTTGCGAACCTTGCCATCCACTCGCGCGGCCATGAACGGCTCGACCATCGCGAGCAGGCCCCGGCTGGCCAGTTCGGCCACCGCATGCGCGGCGGCTTCCATCGTGCGCAGCGAGCCGGGATCGGCAAGATCCAAGCGCAGCAATAGTTTGCCGCCATCGAACCGGGCGCGCTCGATATCCGCGGCCCGGTAGCCAGTGAACCGGTCGTCCAGTTCGAAGGAGGCGCCGGCCAGCCCTCCCCGGTTCATCGAGCCGAGTACCACCTTGCCGTCCAACGCGCCGAGTAGCGCGAGGTCCTCCAGGATGTCCGCGGTGCCAAGCACCCCGTCCACACCTGGCCTGGCAAGCGCGAGACATAGCCGCTCCAACAGGTCCAGCCGGTTCGCCATGGCCAGCTGACGCTCGCCGGCACCCAGCGCGCCACGTGCCGGATGATCGGCCGCGATGATCATGAGTCGCCCGTTGCCGCCGAGTAGCGGGCGGGACTGCCGGCGACGCAGCGCTTCAGCAATCGCCTGTGGGTGCTCGGCGCGAATCCTGGTGAGCTCGCCGAGGCCAACTCGGGTGCGGGAAACTGTTGACACGGCTACCTTTCGATGCCCTATCCGCCCAGCTCGACGGTACGGGCCAGTTCGTCGATCTCGGATTCGTAAGGCATCGCCGAAGAGCAGGCTAGCCTGCCGGCGACGAGCGCGCCGGCCACGTTCGCCGTGCCGATCACCCGGTCCAGCGGCCAGCCGGCGAGCAGGCCGTGGCACAGCGCGCCACCAAAGGCGTCACCCGCGCCAAGCCCGTTGACCACCTCGACCGGCACCGGTGGGGAAACCACCCGCTCATCCCTGGTGCGGGCCAGCACGCCCTTCGGCCCCTGTTTGATCACCGCGAGTTCGACGCCGGCGGCAAGTAGCGCGTCAGCCGCGCGATCCGGATCGCGCTCGCCGATCGCGGTTTCCACCTCGTCCAGATTGCCGACCGCCACGGTGCTGTGCCGCAAGGCCTCGGTGTACCAGGTTCGCGCGGCGCGCTGGTCTGCCCAGAACATCGGCCGCCAGTCCAGATCAAAAACGGTGATGCCCCGTTTGGCGCGATGTGCCAGCGCGGCAATGGTCGCCGAGCGGCTGGGCTCGGCGCATAGACCGGTGCCGGTCATCCAGAAGATGCGCGCGCTGGCGATCGCGGACAGGTCCAGCTCGGCGGTAGCGATCTCCAGATCAGGCGCCTTCGGCTGCCGGTAGAAGTAGAGCGGGAAGTTGTCCGGCGGGAAGATCTCACAGAACGTGACCGGTGTCGGGTACTCCGCGACCGGGGTGACCCAGCGATCGTCGACACCGAACTCCCGCAGCGCCTTGTGGATGAACGCGCCGAAGGGATCCGCGCCCGTCCTGCTGATCACCGCGCTCGACCTGCCGAGCCGAGCCGCGGCCACGGCGACATTGGTGGCCGAGCCACCCAGGTACTTGCCAAACGTTTCCACGTCGGCCAACGAGACACCAGACTGCAGCGGGTAGATATCCACCCCGATACGGCCCATCGTGACCAACTCGAACGGCTCGGCCATGAACTTCCTCCGCACACGGTCAGGTCGAAACGGGCCAGCTCAGATCCTCAGCCAGTGCAGACGGCCTCGTCAATACTTTGTCAGGACATATTGACGTTAGTCATTACTAGGCCAGGTTGACAACTCCGACTCCGCCAAGCAGTCTTACTGTCAGACAGCTAGACAGATAGACTGACTAGCAGAAAGAGTACGGAGGCAATCAATGGCACCCCCGTTCGAAGTGGCGACCTTCGACAACTACGGCACGCTCACCGATTGGGAGGGCGGCGCGGCGCAGTTCCTCTACGAGCTGGCGTTGCGCAACGGCGACCGGGAGCTCGTCCCTGGTATCGAGCTGCGCAACGAGTGGGAGGAGATCCAGTTCGACATCCTCGGCAGGGAGTACCGCAGTTACAAGGAGGTACTCGCGCAGAGCCTCGCCGAGGTCTGCCGGCGGCATGGTTGGCCGTACGACGAGCAACTGGCTGCCGACTTCGTCCGCTCGATGCGGTCCTGGCAGCCGTTCCCGGACACCTATCCCGCGCTACAGCGCGCGCACGCGGCCGGGATGAAACTGGTGATCTTCTCGAACACCGACCGGGACATCATCGAGCACAGCCTGCGGCATATGCGGGTACCCTTCCACGACGTGATCACCGCCGAGGACTGCCGGATCTACAAGCCGAGCAACGAGTTCTTCCGGCAGGCACTGGACAGGGTCGGCGTGGCGCCCGAGAAAATCATCCACGTCGCGTTCGGTTTCAAGTACGACAACGCCCCTGCCAAACACTTCGGCATGCGTACCGCCTGGGTGAACCGGCATATCGAACCGCAACCGGCCGGCGAACCAGCCGACTACGAATGGCGCGATCTGTGGGGTCTCGCCGAGCTCGCCGACGGCTGCCCCGTACCGCGATGAAAGGCGAGCAGGCAATGCCGGCAGGACGGGCGATTACCGACGGCGCCCCGCTACGGGTGACCAGCACAACGGACGCGCTGGTCGCCGAACTGCGCGGCCGGATCCTCGGCGGCACGCTCCGCCCTGGCGAGCCGCTGCCGGAAATCGCGCTGGCGAACAGCTTCGGCGTGGCTCGGCCCACGGTCCGTTCGGCACTACAGGAGCTGGTGAACCGCAACCTGCTGCACCGACCGGCCGGCAAGTCCGCCATGGTGCCGGTACTCACCGTCGACGATGTGCACGACCTCTACTTCGTCCGCGCCCCGCTGGAGTTCCAAGCGGTCACCGCGATCGCCAGTAACGGGTTGGACACCCCCGCCGCCCGACGTGCGCTCGCCGCGATGGAAGCGCTGCCGGCCGACGCCAGCTGGGCGGACCGGGTACAGGCACATACCGCCTTTCATATCGCGCTGGTCGACGCGGCGGAGAGCCCTCGACTCAGCCGGCTGTACCCGCCGCTACAGGAGGAGATGCAGCTCTGCCTCGCGCAGCTGCACTCCTCCTACCCCGAGCCGGGTGATCTGGCCAGGGAACATCGGATCCTGCTCGACGCGGTGACCTCGGGCGAGGTCGACACAGCGAAGAAAACCATGCACGAACACCTGACACATGCCGTGCGGCAATTCACCTCACAGTCACAGGACTGAACGCGGCGACTAGCATCGCCGACGAGGAGAACCCATCCGCCCACGCCAGGAGCAGGAGAACGTCATGACCAAGGCGCCCGTCAACGTCACGGTAACCGGCGCGGCCGGCCAGATCGGCTACGCGCTGTTGTTCCGGGTGGCCTCCGGCCAGCTACTCGGCCCGGACACCCCGGTGCGGTTGCGGCTGCTGGAGATCCCACAGGCGGTCAAGGCGGCCGAGGGCACCGCGATGGAGCTGGACGACTGCGCCTTCCCGCTGCTGGCCGGGATCGACATCACCGACGATGCGAACAAGGCCTTCGCGGGCACGAACATCGGGCTACTGGTCGGCGCCCGCCCGCGCGGGCCGGGGATGGAGCGCGGCGACCTGCTCGAGGCGAACGGCGGGATCTTCAAACCGCAGGGCGAGGCGATCAATGCTGGTGCCGCCGAGGACGTACGGGTGCTCGTGGTCGGTAACCCGGCGAACACCAACGCCCTGATCGCGCAGGCGCACGCGCCGGATGTGCCGGCTTCCCGGTTCACCGCGATGACCCGGCTGGACCACAACCGCGCGCAGACCCAGCTCGCGCAGAAGCTGGGCGTCGGCGTCTCGGACATCAAGAAGCTGACCATCTGGGGAAACCACTCGGCCACCCAGTACCCGGACATCTTCCACGCCGAGGTGAACGGCAAGAACGCCGCGGAATCGGTGAACGACCAGCAGTGGCTTGCCGACCAGTTCATCCCCACGGTGGCCAAGCGGGGCGCGGCCATCATCGAGGCACGTGGCGCTTCCTCTGCCGCCTCGGCCGCGAATGCCGCGATCGACCACGTCTACACCTGGGTGAACGGGACCGCGGATGGTGACTGGACCTCGATGGGCATCCCCTCGGACGGTTCTTACGGGGTCCCGGAGGGCATCATCTCCTCCTTCCCGGTGACCTGCTCGGGCGGCGAGTACCAGATCGTGCAGGGGCTGGAGATCAACGACTTCTCCCGGCAGCGGATCGATGCCTCGGTAGCGGAGCTGGTTGAGGAGCGCGACACCGTCCGCAAGCTCGATCTGGTGTGAGTACTCCGGAAAGCGGCGAGCAGGCCGCAACGGAACCAGCGGCGGTCGAGTTCTACTGGCGGCCCGGCTGCGGTTTCTGTGCGCGGCTGCGCGCGCAGCTGAACAAGACCGAGCTGCCGGTGCAGGAAGTGAACATCTGGGACGACCCGGAGGCGGCCGCGCGAGTACGTGCGGTCGCTTCCGGAAACGAGGTCGTGCCAACGGTGTTCGTGGGGCCGGCCGCGATGGTGAACCCGAGTATCGATCAGGTACTCGCCGCCGTACGGGAACACGCGCCAGCACTGGCGGAACTTGCCGAGGAACCGGCCAAACCAGGTGGCTGGCGACGCTGGCTGCCAGGCGGCTAGCCAGCGATTCCGGAAAAGGGCTGGCCAGCGGGAATACGCTGGGGTTATGTCCGCGCAACCGCCGCAACGGCCGACGCTGGACGGGTTGGAGGACAAATGGTCCGCGCACTGGGAAAGTGCCGGCACCTATCGATTCCACCCGCCAGCGACCCGCGACGAGGTGTACTCCATTGACACCCCGCCACCGACGGTAAGCGGCTCATTGCATGTCGGGCACGTGTTCTCGTATACGCATACCGACCTGATCGCCCGGTTCCAGCGGATGCGCGGCAAGCGGGTCTGCTACCCGATGGGCTGGGACGACAACGGGCTGCCGACCGAGCGACGGGTTCAGGTCTACTTCGGAGTGCGCTGCGACCCGAGCCTGCCGTATGACCCGGATTTCGTCCCACCAACCGATACCAAGCGGCCGGTGGCGATCTCCAGAAAGAACTTCGTCGAGCTGTGCGGCGAACTGACCGAATTGGACGAACGGGCGTTCGAAGGACTGTGGCGCCGGCTCGGGCTCTCGGTCGACTGGTCAATGCTCTACACCACGATTGGCGAGCGGGCGAGGCGGCTGTCCCAGATCGCCTTTCTGCGCTTGTGGCGCGCCGGCGAGGCTTACCAGGCCGAGGCGCCAACACTGTGGGATGTGGACTTTCGTACCGCGGTTGCCCAGGCCGAGTTGGAGGACCGTGAGCACGCCGGCGCATGGCACCGGATCGCGTTCCAGCGCACGGACGGTCCAGCCATCGAAGTGGAAACCACCCGCCCCGAACTGCTGCCCGCCTGTGTCGCACTGATCGCGCATCCAGCCGATGAGCGCTACCAAGCCCTGTTCGGCAGCACCGCTCGCTCACCGGTGTTTCACGCGGATATCCCGGTTCTCCCGCATCCGGCCGCCGATCCGGAGCGGGCCAGCGGGATAGCGATGTGCTGCACTTTTGGCGATCTGACCGATGTGCAGTGGTGGCGAGAGCTGAAGCTGCCGACCAGAACGGTGCTCGGCAGGAACGGCCGGCTGCTTGCCGAGGCACCGGCGGGAATTGACCCCGGGCCCTACACCGAACTGGCCGGAGCTACCGTCACCACGGCACGCGCACGCGTGGTGGAGCTACTGCGCGAAGCCGGCGCGCTGCTTGATGGCCCACGCCCGACCAACCGCCCGGTGAAGTTCTACGAGAAGGGCGAACGCCCACTGGAGATCGTGTCCAGCCGGCAGTGGTTCATCCGCACGCTCGCCCACCGCGAGGCGCTGCTGAGCAGGGGCACGGAGCTGCGCTGGCATCCGGAATACATGCGAGCGCGCTACACGGACTGGGTGAACGGCCTCAACGGTGACTGGCTGATCAGCAGGCAACGGTTCAACGGAGTTCCGTTCCCGCTCTGGTATCCGCTGAACGAACAGTCCGAACCGGACTACACGCGGCCGATCCAGCCGGACGAGCGGGAGCTGCCCGTCGATCCGACAACCGATGTCCCGCCCGGCTACACCGCGGCGGACCGCGACCAACCGAACGGGTTCACCGCGGAACCCGATGTGTTGGACAGCTGGGCAACATCCGCACTGACCCCGCTGCTGGTCTGCGGCTGGCTGGATGATCCGGAACGGTTCGCGCTGACCTATCCGATGGACCTGCGCGCACAGGCACACGACATCATCCGCACCTGGCTGTTCGACACGGTGTTGCGCGCGGAACTGCACACCGGCGAGCTGCCCTGGCGGCATGTCGCGTTGTCTGGCTGGATCCTGGATCCGGACCGCAAGAAAATGGGCAAGTCCACGGGCAACGCGCGCACCCCGACCGGCTTGCTGGACACCTTCGGCGCCGACGCGGTGCGGCATTGGGCCGCGAGCGGCCGCCCGGGCACCGACACCACCTTCGACGAGGCGCAGCTCAAGATCGGCCGCCGGCTGGCGACGAAGCTACTGCACGCCAGCAAGTTCGTACTCAGTTTCACCGAGCCGGAGCGCGCCACGAGCGAGGGCGCCTGGCTGCTCGACCGCGCGGTTTTCGATGAGCTGGACGCGGTGATCAACCAGGCCACCGAAGCGTTCGAGAACTACGAGTACACCACGGCACTGGAACGTATCGAACGGTTCTTCTGGTTCTTCTGCGATGACTACCTGGAACTGGTCAAGCTGCGCGCCTATGGGCAACACGAAGGCACCGCATCCGCGCTGGCCACGTTGCGCGGCACGTTGCACGCGCTGCTCCGGCTGTTCGCGCCGTTCCTGCCGTACTGCACCGAAGAGGTCTGGTCATGGTGGCAACAGGGGTCGGTACACCTGGCAAGCTGGCCAACCCCCGGCGACGGCGCCAAGGTGCGCGAACCCGGGGGCGCCGAGGCGGTGCTCGAGACCGCCCAGCTGGTGCTCGGCGCGATCCGCAAGAGCAAATCCGCGGCGAAGGTATCGATGCGCGCACCGGTCGCCCGCGTCCAGGTGGCGACATCCCCTGCGGAGGGGGAAATTCTTCGTCAGCTCGATGCGGACATTCGCGCCGCCGGCTCGGTTGAAGTGATCGACATTACAGCCACCTCTGCGGGTGCGCCGCAGGTGACGGTCGAGCTCGGCTGAGCTCGCGACAACCTGCGCCAGCAGCGCGAACGACCGCAGTAGCTCACCCGAACGCCACCGCCGAGTTAGGCCGAACGCAGCCACCCGCGGGCGCTCGGGATTGTGTGTGCCCGTTGGTATCGTTCGCGCCGCTCGCCGCGTATTTGCAGATTCAAAGATCTCGCACAGCTGTGACGCTTAGTGAGTTTTTAGCTCCAGCCCGATACCTAGAGGAGTAGAGTTCGTCTAGTGATTGTAGAGCGACGCAGCGTGCGGGGCGTCGCCAAAGCTGCCCGGACAACCCCGGGTAAACCGGACCGATTGTGGAGCGTGTAGCAAGGGGGCATCGTGCAGAGATCCACACGTTCGCCTCTGGCGACCGGCGAGTGGCGCTCGCTGTGGATCGCTGAAGCCCTTTCGGTCGCGGGTGACCAGCTAGCCAGGGTCGCCATCTCGGTTCTGGTCTACGAGCGGACCTCGTCCGCGGCGCTCACCGCGGTCACCTACGCGCTGACCTTCCTGCCTGACATCGTCGCCGGCCCGCTGCTCTCGGGACTCGCCGACAGGTTTCCCCGCCGCGAAGTGATGGTGTTCTGCACCACCCTGCAAACCGGGATCGTCGCGATCATGGCCATCCCCGGCATATCGCTGTGGATCCTCGGCACCTGCGTCGCTGGCATCGCCGCGCTCCAGGCACCGTTCAAGGCCGCGCAGAACGCGCACGTCCGGGTACTGCTCGGCAACCAGCACCTCACGGTGGGTCAGGCACGGCTCACCACGCTGCGCGAAATGGGTCAACTCGCCGGGCTCGGTGGGGCAACCGGCGTCGTCGGCTTCGTCGGGGTCACCCCCGCGCTGATCATCGACGCGGGGACCTTCGCGCTGGCCACCGTTCTACTCTCGGTTGGCCTGCGGCGTCGCCCCGCGGCACGCGCCACACACGCCCCGCTGCTCAAGCGCTCACTGCCACCAAGCAGACGACGCAAGGCGCTTGCCACCCTGTCCATCCTGCTTGCCTGCACGATTTTGCCGCACGGTCTGATCGTGCCGTTCGTAGCCGAGATCGGCGCGCCGACCTGGTCGGTGGGACTCATCCTGGCGGCCGATTCCGTCGGGTTCCTACTCGGCGCGGCGTTCGTCGGCCGCAAGGCGCGGCCACGGGCAGTAGAGGACGGCTGGATTGGCCCGCTTGCCGGCCTGTGCATGGGCGCGCTGGTGCTGTTCGCACTCAACCCATCGGCCGTATTCGCGGGAATCCTGCTGGCCACGTCGAGTTTCGGCGCGTCTTATCACATCCTCGCGCGTTCGGCCTACATCGAGATGTTGCCCGATGAGCTCACCGGACGCGCGACCGGACTGGTGCGTACCGGCCTGCGAACAGGGCAAGGTCTTGGGGTCGCCTTTGGCGGCATCTTCGCCGAATGGCTGAACTCAACGGCGTTGGCGATCTCCGTAGCCGCGGCGGTCGGCCTCCTCGGATGCCTGGTCGCCTGGCTGATCGTCAAACGCAATCCAGCTGATGCCGTCGATTCGGTAGCGAATGACGCTGTGCGCACGATTGAATCAACAAGTACTAGTACTCCCGGTCACGCACTGACCACACCTCCAAGCGGGGCTCCAGCGTCGGTCGAGCCGGAGTCGAACAAGCCGGCGTCGAACGGAAAGGAGCCAGTACAGACGGCTACGAAAGAGAACGGGACGACACGGTGACTGCGCCGTGCGATCAGTACTCGCGGTCACGCATCACGAACACCTCCCTGCGGAGTCGAACTAGTAAGGGAAAGCGCACAACTCAGTACTCACGGTCACGGAACACGGGAACCTCCTCGGTGGGTCCGGCGTCATACCGGGTAGACATGAATGGACTTCAGGTAACGCGGATAATCAGTACTCGCGGTCACGCACCACAGACACCTCCTCGTGGGGTCCGGCCGGAAAGGAGAGCGATCGGATGAGAATCAGTACTCACGGTCGCGCACGGCCAACACCTCCCTTCCGGAAGCGGTCGGCGGCTGCGCGGGCCGAGTTGGACACGGCCCCAGCGGACCGACCAGCCGAGCAGTCGGCCGGCTCGACGAAGCAACCGGCACCGGCGCGCGGCAGCCTGTCCGAAATGGATCTCTTCGCGCACACGACGCCACTCGGTGTCACCTGGATTCTGCTGTGCGAGGTCCTGGTACTCGGTTGGGCCGGCTTCGCGACCTGGACCTCGGCTGCGCCCATCAGCAAGGACTGGCTGATGTTCGGGCTGCTCGCGGCCTCGGCGCTGATACACATGACGTTGACGAAACCGGCTGAGGAACGGCGACGCGCGGCACACCTCCGGCGCGAGCACATTGCCCACACCAGTGTCTGGAACTTCACCGGAGCGCTGATCCTGCCGGTGCCGCTGCTGCTCGCACTCGTGCTGATCATCCGGTCCAGCCAGTACATGATCGCCAGGAAACCTCTCGGTCGCTATCTATTCACCACGTCGGCCATTACGGCTTCGGTGCTAGCGACGTATACCGTCGCCGACGTAACACCGGTGCACGACTGGTTCGCCGGAACCCGTGCGGTTCCCACGAACATCAACGAAGTCGTAACCGGCCTTCTCGCCATTACAGCCGCCGCCGCCGCGTACTACGTCGCTCAAACTCTCATTATCGGTGTCGCTCGGGTATTCAGAGAGAACTGGGCAATTGTACCGATTCTGGGTAGCCGCGAGGAAAATTTTGATCTGGCCATCACGATATCTCTCGGGCTGGTCGCCGCGGGCGCCAGCAATCAGGCTTTCGGACTAACGCTGCTCGTAGTATCGCTGATCCTTGTTACTTATACCCGACTGACCCAACGAGTCGAACAACTGGAAACCGAACGCAATCAGCTCAAGGTAGACGCGCTGCACGACGCGCTGACCGGACTACCCAATCGGCGCAGCTTCAACCCTGCGGCCGAACTCGCGTTGGTCACCGACGCCGCCCGGAAACAGCCGAGCGCCTTGCTGATGTTCGACCTGGACAGGTTCAAGCAGTGGAACACCGACCTCGGACACATCGGCGCGGATCAGGTTCTCACCGCGGTAACCAGGACGCTGCGCGAGCACACCCGCGACGGTGATCTGCTCTGCCGCTGGGGCGGCGAGGAAATCGCCGTGCTGCTACCGAATACCGACGCGTCGAACGCCCTGGCCGTAGCCGAGCGGTTCCGCGTCGCCATCGAATCGATGACGGTCACCGTGACCAAGCCGATGGGCGGGCGCCCGGTCACCTTGAACCAAGACATCCCTGGCTGCACCATTTCCGGCGGTATCGCGATCTCGACCGAGCACGGCACGGAGCTCCTTCCGCTCCAGGAAGCTGCGGATCTCGCGCTACAGCAGGCCAAGGACGGCGGCCGCAACCAGGTGTGCCTTGCCACTCCGGAACCCTCGCGGTCGACCCACTAGCCAGGTTTCGGATCCTTGCCATGTGCAAGACACGTGCAAGACAGGTTCCCGCAAGGAGGTAGTCGCAGCGCGATGAGCTCGCGAAATCACCGGGGAAAATCCCCGAAAGTCATGCTGATCGCGTCGACCGGCGGGCATCTCGCGCAGCTGCTGAACTTGCGCGAATGCTGGTCGGGATACCAGCGCCATTGGGTGACCTTCGACAAATCTGATGCGTTGACCGCACTGCGCGACGAAACGGTTACTTGGGCTTACCACCCCACTACTCGGAATGCGCGTAATGCGATAAGAAATTTTGTGCTATCGATCCGCACACTGGTGCATACTAAACCGGATGTAATCGTCTCGACGGGCGCCGGAGTCGCGTTGCCGTTCTTTCTTGTCGCGCGATTTCTGCGAATCCGAACGATCTATCTGGAAGCCTTCGAACGCATCGAGGCACCCTCGCTGACGGGGCTGCTGTGCTATCCGCTCACTGACCGGTTCTGCGTACAGTGGGCCGAGCAACAGCGCATCTATCCCGAGGGCGTGCACGTGGGGCCGGCGTGGTGAATGCGGACAAGACGGGGCTACTCGGCACGCTCGGCACCGACCATCATCAGTTCGGCAGGCTGGTTTCCTGGCTGGACAACTGGGCAGCCGAACACGCGGAGACGCCGGTTTTCGTCCAGTACGGCGAATCCCCGGCGCCGGCTGTCGCCAGCGGCGCCGCGATGCTGCCGAAGGAGGAACTGCTCGACCGGGTGCGGGTTGCCTTCGCCGTGGTAACCCATGGGGGCACCGGCTCGATCATGGAAGCGCGCTCCTGTGGCAAGCTGCCCATCGTGGTGCCGAGGTTGGCGCGGGCACGCGAGCATGTGGACGATCACCAGCTGGTGTTCGCGCGCAAACTCGCTGACACCGGATGGATCCGGTTGGCGGAGACCGAGGCCGAACTACACGAGCACCTCCGGTCAGCATGGGAGCGGCCGGCCGAGTACCGCGTCCAACCGACAACCCAGGCGATCGAGCACACGAAGCGAAACATCGACCAGTTGCTTACCGATGTGCTCTACGAACGACCGGGTTTCGTCCGGCCGACGCGGGTACGCCAACTCGTCCGGTTTCTCCGCGCACGCAAGCAAAACACCTCCGACTGAGTCAGGACACGATGAGCGACCAGCACTCCGGCAATGATGTGACCGAGCACGACGAGCAGCCGACCAACCGGCGCCGCACTATCGCGATCATCACCGGGGCCGTGGTAGCCGTCGCGGCGATCGGACTCGTTCTGCTGTGGACACTGCGGGATCAGCCGGCTGACGAGTCAGCCGCCCAGCCGGACCAGTCCACTTCGCGGGACGCCCCGACGAGCAGTGTCGCCGCGGAAGGGCTCGCCCCGGAGCAGGCCGTCGCGGGCGCGCGCGAGGCCTTGACCGAGTACCTGCGGATCAACGACGAGGTTTTGCAGGACCCCGAAGGCAACCTGCGTGGTATCGAGCGGGTCGCTGTCGGTTCGGCGCTCGATGAGGTTTCCGGGAACAAGCAGGAGTTCAGTGACAGCCGGATGAGTCAGGACGGCAGCGTCACACTCGCCGGCGCCGATCCGCAGGAGACCAAGGTGGACGCTGAGCCACCCGAGGTCACGCTGCGCGCCTGTATCGACTCGACCGATATCGACGTGCTCGATGAGTCCGGCGAACCAGTGCAGCGGCCGAAGTCCGCGGCGTCCAAGGTGGCGCATCTGTACACCGTGCGGCTGGACGGTGGCGCCTGGAAGGTCACCAATCACACCTTCCCCAGCCAGACCACCTGCTAGCCCCGATCACCCCGGTGACCGCGTTCTTTAGGGATCTTGCGGTCGGAGGCCCCCGGACTGGGAGCTTTGCTGGGGGCGCGGTTGGCCGGACCGCGGGGGCCGCTGCTGAGGTTGGGGTGTCGACTGCGGCCAGGCTATGGCGCCGGCCTGGCCACCAGGGTTCGCTTTGCCTGGCGTCGCCGGACCAGCCGGACTTCCCGTGTTCGCCTGGCCGGTAGCGCCCGCTGGACCACCGGGAGTGGGCCCATTAGGGATCGGCCCACTAGGGATCGAACCAGTGCCATTCGGCGGGGTCGGCGGAATCGAGCGGTCCACCTGCACCACGGCCACGTCGTGCCGTAGCCCAACCGCAGCCAACTCCTCGATCAACCGCAGCGCCACCGCGAGCTCGTCCGTTTCGCTTGCGGTAAGCACGACCTTGTCCACCTGCTGGCCGAGCATCGCCGCCCTGGCAACTCCCACCTCGACCGAAGTGGACACGATCCGAAACCGGCCGTCCCCCGTGGACGCGCTGGATCCGCCACTCGGTAGCAGGCCGCCCTGCCAGTTCATCAACTGCGCCGGATGCCCAGCGCGCAACAACTGCTCGACGAGTACCGCGGCCACGACTTCCGCGCTCGTCCGATCCACCCCGAGCACGCCGATCGTGCAAGGTTCCTCGCGTCGCAGTCCGACGCGCATCAGCAGCCTGCTCACGAACTCGTCCGAATCGGGGCCGCCGGTGAACTCGAGCACCGGCGGTCCGATGATGCCGGCCAGCCGGTCGGCGCCGCGTACTCGCCGGTCTGCCCGCTCCGCGACCAGCGCGAGTCCGCAGCCGGCGAGTAACCCGCTGGCCAGCCCGCCAGCAAGGAAGACAAGCAGCCCGTAGGAGGATTCCTCCCTCGGCGGCGCCGCCCTGGTGATCACCCGTCCCGGGTCGACGGCCAAGCCCACCAGACCACTGCGCTGATCACGCAGCGTACTGATCTCCTCTTGGATCCCCTGCGCGTCGTTTGGCTGGTTCGCGAGCTCCTCCCGAAGCTCGCGAAGCCGGTCATCGATGCGCTGGATCCGCCCGTTCAACTCGGCGCTCGCGTTGTTGCCCCGGACACTCAGGTAGCCGTCGGCAAACGCGTTCGCCAGGTCAGCGGCCGCCTTCGGATCACCCTCGGTGGCCGCGATCTCGATGACCTGAGCTTCCATCGGCGAGGTCACTTCGATCCGCTCGATCAGATCCCGTGGATCTTCCTGGGACCCGATCGTCTCCCGTGCCGTATCGGCCACCTCGGTCGAGCCCACCACCGCGCGCTCCGTGGTGATGTTCACCGAACTGCTGGATGAACCCTGGTCGTACGGGTTGAGGGAAAGCGCGTTCACGGTAAGCACTGAGGTCGCCGTATAGCTCGCCGGCTGAAACAGCGCGAACGCGGTACCGAGCAGCACGCAGGCCAACACCGTCCAGGCGATCACCCGCCAGCGACGACGCAGCTGTCCACCAAGGTCACTGAGCCGAACGGCCGGACCATCTACGCCATTTGCACTACCCCGCACGGGTCGGTCCTCAGCTGCACTCACGGCCGATCCAAGTCTGCGATCCCCTCGGCGAGGTATGGACTCCACCACAGCGCAGGACACACCCACCACAGCGGCAATTCGTGCATTATCCTACCAGCGCGGGGACTTGAGCACGCCGAGTTCACCGGCCAAGCCGGACTCGTGACCGCTCGCCCGAAACCTCCCACCACGGGCACGGCGCGGCATTTTGGAGAACGATGACAGATGCGCAGCACAACGCGCGAGATACGTTCGGCGCAGTCGTAAAACGGTTGCGCGCCAAGCAGAAGAGCGCGGCCGGGGTACCCGCGTACACCCGCTACGTGAACCGGCCACTTGGCAAACTCGCCGCGGCAGGCGGCTACCTGCTTGGCTTCACCGCGAACCAGCTGACCGTACTCAGCGGGATCATCTCGTTCGCCTCGCTGGCCTTCCTGGCCATTCTGGGACCGTCCTGGCTGCTCGGCATCGGCGTTGCCGCTGGCCTTGCCATTGGTTACATCCTGGACTCGGCGGACGGCCAGCTCGCCCGACTGCGCGGTGGCGGCGCCCTTGCCGGTGAGTGGCTGGACCACGTGGTGGACGCGGCAAGGATGCCGGCCGTCCACCTTGCCGTCCTCATCGGACTTTTCAGGTTCACCGACCTAGCTGACGGTTACCTGCTCATTCCACTCGGCTACCTGCTGGTGACCGTGGTTCGGTTCTTTGCCCTGATCCTTGCCGAACAGATGCACCGCAACAGGAAAGCAACTACCGATACGGACCCGCCAGCGGCAAGCGATTCACCGCTGCGCGCCTTGCTCGGCCTTCCCGCGGACTTCGGCGTACTCTGCCTATTGTTCGTGCTTTGGGGACATACCAACACCTTTCTTATTTGCTATACCGTGCTTTTCGTAGCGAACGCGCTACTCATGGTCGCTAGCTTCATCAGGCGGTATCGCGAACTTACTGGCGTATAACGGAAGTGTCGCAACGACATACGTGCTGCGACGGGAATCGGCTACGCACCTGGAGTTGACCCATGGACCAACCCGCCTACAGCAGGCGCGGGCTTATCTGGGGTGCCGGTCTCACCGCGGCAGCGGGGGCAACCGCCGGCATATTCGCCGCGCCCGCGGTATCCGGGCAACCGCTTGCCGAACCCGCCGAACCGTGGACCTACGTGCCGCCCGGTGGCTCCATCGCGGACAGTATCGAGAAGGGCGCGCGGGCCATTCAGCTCGGGGCCGGCGACTACCCGGTCGAGGAACCGATCGTCCTTCCGCACGGTACCCAGCTACGTGGGTTAGGGCATTTGAGCCAACTTACCGCCGTCGAAGAGGTTCCCGCGATCATCCTGGTTGGCGCCGCGGGCCCCGCCTACGGTGTCGGGATCGTCGATCTGGCCATCGACTGCGCGGAAACGGCCAAGGTCGGTATCGATCTGCATATCGTCGGGCGGGAGGGCAACTGGTACGGCGATAACGATGCGGTCTGCCGGTTGGAGAATCTCTGGATCTGGGGGCCGGTAAACGACGGTGTGGTCTACAGAGGCACCGATAACCGCTCGGTTCACTCCAGCAGGGTACGCGTCCGGCAGGCAGGCAGGTTTGGCTTCCTGATTGGCGAATCCGAATCATCCACCGCTTCAGACTGCTGGTGGATCGCTTGCGAGGCAACGACGATCCGGCAGACCGGGGAGTCGGCTGGCTTCGAGGTGCGTGGCGCCAACCACTTCTTCCAGGCTTGCAAAGCGTGGTACTGCCGGGACTACGGTTTCCGGATCAGGGGAACCAGGAACAAGTTCACCGGTTGCGAGGCCCAGGACACCCGGTTGCATGGCTGGTCTATCGAATGGGATATGAACACCTTCGTCGGCTGTACCGCCGATACCGCGGGCATGTGGGACGTTGGCGGCGAGCCGGACTCCGCTGATGGCTTCTACTTCGCGGACGGTACTGGCACCTCCATCGTTGGCTGCCAGTCCTTTGATCGGGGCCCGCGGGGGCGAAAGGAGCAACAGCGGTTCGGGTTCAACGTGCCGGCCGAGATGCTGGCCCAGGGCAGGCTGATCGGCCACTCTGGGTGGGGCAATACCAGAGGCCTCGTGCACGAACGTTGATGTAGCAGAGTTCTTCGACCCAGTGGGAGTAACGCAGTTATGGCGGAACGGCCGACCATCGCACGGCGCGCGGACGAGCAGCTGGCCAACTACCTCCGGTTCATTACCGAGCAGCAACATGCGCAGAAGCGGACCAAGTCAACCGACAGTGCATTGCGGAGGCTGGCGAAACACGCGGTACCGGTTCAGTTCCGCGGCAAGGCACGGTTTCTGGTCACCGACGCGCTCACACCGCTTGCCAGGGCGCGAGCCCGCCAGCTGCTCAGGGAGCATGCCACCGGCGAGGATTTCCTGCTGCATATCGGCAGCGGCGGGGAGCACAAGGAAGGCTGGGTAAATCTGGATCTGGCCGGCGATCCGGTCGAGCTTCCGTGGAATCTCAAACGTGGCCTGCCTTTCCCAGACGCAACAGTGGACGCGATCTTCTCCGAACATCTGCTTGAACACATCCCGCTGCCAGGGGTGGCGCAGACACTGGCCGAATGCCACCGAGTACTCAAGCCTGGCGGGACCATGCGCGTCGGCGTACCGGACGCCGGTCAGCTACTCGAGTCCTACGCGCGTGGTGGCACGGGTTTCATCGAACACACCAGGCCGGATCGGCCAACCTCGATGCTCGCCGTGCAGGAGCTGTTCTACTGGTATGGACACTGCACGATGTTCGACGAGGAAACCCTTGGGTGGTTACTGGCCGCGGCCGGGTTCACCGAGCCGGTAAAGCGTTGCGAACCACTGGAAACCCGGCTACCGGTCCCCGCTCCGGACACCGAACGCCGCTGGGCGGAAACCCTCTACATGGAAACTATTCGTCCAACTTAGACCGTTGAAGGCGCTCGCAGTACGGCGGGCACCAGCCGGGAACGCAGCAGCCAGCACGCCGTGCCGAACAGCGGCAGTGCCACCGCGAGGTGCACACCGAGCGCGAGCAGGGTCGCGCCGAACAACCCGAGTACCAGGATGGCCGGCAGCACGACCGTGCCGGCCACCACGGTGATCGGTAGAAGCAAACCGGTTCCGGGTAGCCGTACACCAATCAATCGGTGTACCTGCCAGCCGGCCAGCGCGGTGTCCACGGCGATGGTCAGCAACCACGCCAGCCCGCCGCCGGCAATGCCGATGGTTGGCAGCAACGCAAGGTTCGCACCAAGATTCACCACGACGGCGGCCACCTTGTTGTTCATCTGCCACCGGCTCCGGCCACCCATCAGCAGCGCGGTTTGCAGCACGCTCGAGGCGGTGAGCACCATCATCGCCCCGCTCAACAGCGCCGCGGCCAGCGCGCCGGCGCCGAAGCCCGAACCGAACAGCTCGAGCACCGGCGCGGCGAACAGCGCCAGGGTGAGATACAACGGCCAGGAAAGCAGGATCAGCACCTTCGTCGCGGCGGCAAGCAGTTCCCGCGCCGCACCCAGCTCCCCCGCGGCGAGCAGCGCGCTCATCCTTGCCGAAACGGCCATCCGCATCGCGGTGTCCACAAGCAACCCCGCGCGCACCGCCCGCGAGGCAACCGCGTAGACCCCGGCGGGAACCGGCCCAAGCAAGGCACCGACAAGCAGCACGTCCGCCCAGGCAAGCAAGATCTCCAGCGCCGCCGCCACGCCACGCGGCGCGCTGAATGACCAGAACTGCCTGGCCAGCACACCGAATGGGCGGGGCTCCCGATCCACCGTGGCCGAGGCAACCGCCAATCGCCTCGCCAGCACCACAGCCGCGACCAGTACCGCGAGTACGAACGGCCATGCCCAAGCCTGGGTGACCCCGAGCAACCCGATCCCGGACCACAGCGCGACCAGTACGAACACGACCCGAGCAACCGGCAGACCGATGTTGTACACCGTGACGAACGGCAGCACGGTGCTCAGCCCTCTGCTTCCGCCGAGGAGCACCGCGACCAGCGAAGCCGGCAGTACGAATGGCGCGGTGTAGCGGATAAGACCGGTCATCGTTTCGCTGGCCGCTGGTTCGGCGAGCAGCGTGGCCAACCACGGCGCGAGAACCCACAGCAGCACCGTCGCCAGCACGCCGACGATAAGCACCGGCAGTACCGCGACGAACACCGTACGCCGCAGATCCGCCTGCTGGCCGAGCGTGAGTTGCCTGGACATCTCCCGTACCAGGCCAGTGTCCGCGCCGAGTTCGAGCACGTTCGCCAGGATCATGAACAGCGCGACGGTCTGGAAGAAATACCCGGTGCCCTCCGGGCCGAGGCCCCTACCGACCACCAGCGCGAGGATCAACCCGAACACCGCACCGGTCGCCCCACCGACCAAACTCAGCAAACCGGCGCGGGTCAACCGCTCGTTACTCATCTGCCGTCCCGCGGTGCTCTACCGTCCCCCGGAGCTCCGGCGGGTAGCGCACTAGCCCGCAGCTCGTTGGGGCGTAACCCGCCCGCCGGTAACCGGGGCCGGCGCGCACAGACCGCTGGATCACTCAGCAGGATCACCGCGACCAGCGCTACGGTGAGCATCTGCATCGTATCGATCCCGTAGAAGAACATCAGCGCGCACGGGATGATCAGTACCGAATGCAGCCACAGTTGTGCGGTACTCGGTGCGCGCCAGGTGCGCAGCACGGCACCGTAGAGGAACCAGAGAAACAGCCCCAGCCCGACAAAACCGTAGGAGAACATCAGCATCCACAGATGCCCTTGGGTGCCAACGGAAATATCCAGTAGCTGGGAGGGGCGTGGCGCACCATAGCCGAGTACCGGCGAATCCAGGGTGCGATCGATCGTTTCCAGGTAAAGCTGGGCTCGCCCGTCGTTGCTGCCGTAATCGGCTCGCTCGGTCAACTCGTCGAGCAACCCTGCGGAAAGGAACACGACGGCGCTCGCGATCGCCGCGGAAAGAATCGCCAGAAACGGCAGTATCGCACCGCGCAACGCCAACCTGGCCGCGACATAACCGACGGCGATCGCCAGCCCGATGAACATGCCGCGGTTCAACGAGGCCATCGCGGGGACGGCGATGGCGGCGGTACCCAGGATGATCAACAACCGCACGCGATTGCTCGTAGTCATCGCGTACTGCGCGAAAGCGACCGGGGTGAGCAGGGCCATCGCGCTGCCCCAACCGTTGGCGTAAGGGAAGGGCGCGGCCGGGCGTTCATAGGGTTCCGCCGCGCCCCATGGATGTTGGATCTCCGCGAACGGCGGAGAAACGAGGTCCCGGACATACTCGTTGTTGGTCAATGACTCCGGCAGCAGCACGCCGACCGGGGTGGTCAACCGGACTTCGGGGAACAGGGTGCCGAGGTAGCCACCGAAAACGACGAACAGCCAGACCACGGTCAGCCCGGCAACCACCCGCCGAGCGGTGATCCGCTCCCGCGCGTTGACCACGTAGACCAGCACCACGGCGATGGCCAGGTAGTTGGCGAATCGCTGGCCGTAACCAACCACGCGCAGCACTGAGCCGAGCATCAGTCCACAAGGGATGACCCAAGCGACAAACGCCAGCCACGGCGCGATGCCAGGGACGAGCCGCAATCCCCTTCGGTGGATCAGCAGTACGGCCATCACCAAGGCGAGCAACACGACGATGAACGGCGTCATCCCGAGCACCCACCACAGCGGAAAACCCCAGAGCAGCGCATCCACCGGCCAGGCTGGCAGCGGTCGCCGGACCATTGGCCGCACTTCGGGCCCGATCACCTTTGCGCTGCTAGCCACCGGTCAAGCCTACTCGCGACCGGGTAATGGGACATTGCGGCGAGTCAGAGCCCGCGCCCTTTCGACTGGACGATCCGGACCAAGCGGGCCGGGCTGACCAGCCTGGCGGCCACGGCAAGCGCGGCGAGCGCGCGTAACTGCCTCGGGTCATGCCGGAGGGCGCGCCAGGCCCAGCGCACCGCATCCGCCCGATTGCCGAGCGCCGCAGCGGCAAAAGCGATCTGTCCCTCGATCCTGGCCCGCCCGCGTGGGGCACTGGCGAATTCCGGGTACCTGTCCAGGATGTAGCTCAGCCCGGCCACCATCGCCAGCCATCTGCCCTCGTAGAACGAGGGTCGATTCCAGTTGATCACGGCATACGGCTCGCGGACACAGTGCACATCGCCATAGCGTGCGGCTCGCAGCAGCCACTCGTAATCCTCGCCGAACGAATTAGGCAGCTGCTCGTCGACCAACCCGATCCGATCGAGCAGATCAGCCCTGCGCACCAGCAGGTTCGAGGAGTGGATCTCCATGATCCGGGAACCGAGAAAATCAGCAAAGCTGGCTCTCGCCGGCGCCGGCCTTGGATGGTCCCCGTTCTCGCCTCGCACCACCAGCCCAGTAGCCACCACGGGCGCATCCGGAACCGTGCGCCACAACTCGAGCTGGCTACGCAGTTTGCCCGGCAGCCACTCGTCGTCATCATCGCAATGCCCGATGATCTCGCCGGATGCGGCGATAATGCCACTATTGCGCGCGCCGGCGAGCCCTGGCGTGCGCTCGTTGCTGAGCACCCGCAGGCTCCGGCCGGCCGACTCCGGTACCGCTATCTCGTGCGGATCCGACTGATCGAACACCACGATGCACTCGATCTCACCGGGGTAATCCTGGGCAAGTACCGAACGCACCGCGCGGGTAACCAGTTCCGGCCGGTCCCTTGTTGGTACCACCGCGGTGACCGCCGGCCAGTGCTCGGTTTCCTCGCCACCCGCGGTTTCCCGCGTGATCTGTCCGGTCACGGCCCCACTCGCTGGCTTGGCGGGCTGGTCGAACTCGATGGCTCCACCGGCCGCGCCGACGTGCTTGGCGGCGGCGCGCTTTCGCTGGTTGGCGTCGGTTCAGCGGGTGACTCGGAGGGCGCGGACTCGGACGGCTCCGGCTGCTCGGTCCGCTTTGCCACGGCCGCGGCCGGCTGCACCGCATGCACCGAAGTACTTGCCGAACGGTTGCCCTCCCTGTCGACCGCGCGGACAAAGTAGCGGGCAGTCGAGGTCGGCGTGTCCACTTCGTACGAGGTCTGCCCCGTGGTCCGGCCGATGACCCTGTCCTGCAACAGGATTTCGTATCCGGCCACCTGGCGATCGTCCGTCGAGCCAGACCAGCTGAGCCGCACCTTGCCGGCCGCGCCCGGCCCGCTCCGCAGGTTCGCCGGTGTGCTTGGCGCCGTGGTATCCCTCGGCGCGAACCGGACGAAGCCACCAAGCCAGGTCCAACCGCCGTTGTTCATCCTGCCTCGGGTGAGGTCTCCGGAGAACCACACCTTGCCGGTGCTGTCCTGGAACGATCCCCACGGACCCTGGCTGAGGCTGGCGTTGAGCCACGGGTTGAACTCGGGCTGGTACTCGCCGGTCGCCGCGTCGTAGGCGCCGATGAAGCTGATCTTGTCGCCCTGCGTCCAGTTCTGGCCGACATTCGGCCAGGTGTAGGACTCGGAGTAGTTCCAGTGCTCACAGTGACAGGTGCCGTACACCGTGCCGTCATAGGCCTCGGCGGACTGGAAGTCCCCGCCCGCGGTGGTGATACTGCCGGACTTGATCGCGAAATCTGATCTGTTGTAACTGAACAGGCTGTGTTGCGAACCGCCGACGAAAACCCGATCGCCGACCTCCACAATGGCCTGCTGATAGTTCGTCGAGGAGCTGAACTTCGGCTTCTGCAAGCCGGGTACCAGAGCCGCGCCCGGCTCAGTGCTCACCACGGCGACCTTGTCCGAAGACACGCCCCGCGAGGTGGTCAGGTGGCCAACCGCGTAGAACCGGCTGCCGTCCGCGCTCGCGTCGATATCGAACACGGTGCCGTTGAACTCGGGATTCCAGCCGTGATCGGCATTGCCATTCGTGATGGATACCCGGCCACTGTTGCGCGCATAGGCAGGTTGACTCTGGTTGCCACCCTTGAGATGCGTGAAGGTACCGCCGAGGTAGAGCCAGTTGTCCTGCACGTCGAGCGCTCGCACCTTGACCACCCCGGTGGCCGTATTGTCCTGCACCTCGACGTTCCAGCTGGGATCGGTCTGGCCAGTGCTCGGGTCAAGCGAGACCAGGCCGACCTGCTCCTCGCCGTTCACCTCGGTGAACTCACCGGCAACCACCAGCCGGCCATCCGGCAGCGTGGCCAGGTCCTTGACCTGCGCGTTGAACTTGGGGCGGAAACTCGAAACCCACTCACCTGTGCGCACATTGAAGCCAGCGAGATAACTCTGGTCGACCCGCTGACCATCGGCTCCATTTTGGACGTACCTGAAGTTGCCACCGACGTAGACCGTCTCACCGACCTGGGTAAACGCCTGCGATTCGGTGTTCAGCTCGCCGTTGTTCCCGTCCGCGCGACCGGTGACGCCCCAACTCTGCGGCTCCGCTCCGCTCTGCAGCAATGGGGAGAGCTCCCGTTTCGCGGTGCCACCGTCCGCGATCGGCGAGTACGACATATCGGCTTGGGTCAGTTTGGGGCGCAGGAAGACCTGCGTGAACGGGCGGGCGTAGCCGCGGCCGCTGGTCCGCGACCACAGGTAGGAGCTGGCGGAGGAGGAACCCGACGTCAGTGAACCGAATGCCCAACCACGGGTCCACCCTTGGTCCTGCCGCTCCCTGGTGTCGACCCGACGTAGCGAGGAGTCCCTGCCGAAGTTGTTCGTGTAGCCGCCGGAGCCGGAAGTACCGTCGAAACGGTAGCTGCCAACAATATGCCCTGCTTCGAAACTCCAGGTCCACCTGTCCTGGTCCGCGAAGTTGAACCGCGCTTCCTGCCACCGGGTTCCCGAGGTATTGGTTGCCCTGCGCAGCCGGATGCCGTCACCAAGCTCGTCCACCCTGCCGCCGTTCAGCAGTCCGTCCACAATGTCACCATCCAGCTTGCGCGGATTGAACGCGGCCTGGCCAGTGACGTTGTTGCGCACCTCGGCGGGGCTGCCCTGGCCGCGATACTCCGGCCGCCAGTTCTCCCTTCCCCTGCCGATCAGCACCCAGCCACCGCCATCGGTGGTCATATCGCAGTAGAACTGCTCCGGCGCGATCAGCTCGGGCGTCTGCAACCAGTAGACGCCATCCTGCGCCCGCGAGTCGTTCTGCTTCGCCTCCCAGCAGGAAGCCGCCGCATCCGCGGCGCTACGCCCGGTCGGCTTGGCCTGCTGCGCCTGCGCGGTGCCCGTACCGAGCACGATCAACGACGCCGCGAGCAAACCCACGGCGCCGAACACGCCGCCGCGCTTCACAGCCATCTTCGGAAACCACACGGTTTTCTCCTCGCTGCGCCCAGGGCGGCGCCACATCTGACTCATGCGATCTCCGCGATCACTTTCCGCAACGCGGTACTCGACGTCTGGATGGTGTATGGAAAGTAGACGAGCCGCGCGCCAACCTCGGCGAGCCTCCGCTCGAGTAAGCGACCTCGCTCGGTACCCCGCCAATCATCACCTTTGAACAAGACGTCATAGCGAAGTTCCTGCCATGTCTCGAATTTGTCCACATGCGTATCGGCAACGGCCTCGTCAACAAACCGGATATTACGCACGATATCGATGCGTTCCTCGAACGGCATCACCGGTGCCCGCGTTTTGGCCCGCTGCACGACATCGTCGGTGACGACACCCGCGATCAAGTAGTCACAATGTGCGCGCGCCTGTCGCAGGATATTCAGGTGCCCAATGTGGAACAGGTCGTAAGCACCTGGCGCGTAACCAACTACCGACACGTCAGCAATCCTCCAGAACCATTGGCACTTGGCCAGAACTGACCGAAATGACCCGTCGCGATACCGCCAACCGGACTAACACCTTGCTCCATTTCCACGCGTCGCATCAGTAAGCACCCGCTCCACTTGCCACGGCACGGACCGTCTTCCAGAGAATCATCGCGTCCAAAGCCAGCGACCAATCCTCGACATAGCGCAGATCGAGCCGGACGGACTCGTCCCAGGAAAGATCGCTACGCCCGCTTACTTGCCACAAGCCGGTCAGTCCCGGCTTCACCAGCAACCGCCGCCGTACATGTGGCCGGTAGGCCGCGGTCTCCGCTGGCAACGGGGGGCGTGGACCGACCAGGGACATCGAACCGGAAACCACGTTCAGCAGCTGCGGGAGCTCATCCAATGAGTACCTGCGCAGGAAAGCCCCAACCCGGGTGATCCGCGGATCCCGCCGCATCTTGAACAATGGCCCCGCGCCCTCGTTGCGCTCCGTGAGTCCCGCGAGCACGGCATCCGCGTTCGGCACCATGGTGCGGAACTTGAGCATCGTGAAAGTCTTGCCGTTCTTGCCAACCCGTTGTTGCCGGTAGATGGCTGGACCACCGTCACCAACCCGGATCGCGGCGGCGATCGCGAGCAGCGCAGGCGAAAGCAAGGCAAGTAGCAGTGCGGCACCAATGCGATCCACGACGCCCTTGACGACCCGGCGCCCACCGGTGAGCGTTGGCGCGGACACGTGCAGCAGCGGCATCCCAAGCACCCCGGAAACCTGCAACCGCGGACCGGCTACCTCCATCAGCATCGGCGCGACGGCCATCTCCGCGGTGGTGTCCTCAAGAGACCAGGCAAGCTCCTGCAGCCGCGCGGGCGTCCAGTACGCGTCCGCGGTCACCGCGACCATCCGGTAGCCACCCCTGCGCACGTGGTTGGCGATCTCCGAAAGGTCACCAACCACCGGCACCCCGTCAATATCACCGCGCGCACCGTCCTGGCCGGTCCCGTCGATCGTGCAGACGGCCTCGACCTGCCAACCCACATGCGCCTGGTCTCGGGTTCGCTGAATCAGCTCGCGCACCGCGTCCTGACTCCCCGCCGCCATCAGCGGCAGCAGACAGCGGCCCTGCCTTCGCGCCCGGTGCAGCCGCTTGCGCAGTACGTACCGGCCGGCGATCACGGAAACGGCCGCGGCTGGCAGTACACCGAACACCCAGGGCCGCACCGCGAGTTCGCCGGCGATCAGGCCACAGAGCGCAACAAGTACGGCCGCAAGCAGAAAGCCCTTGCCCAGCCGGCGAAACTCTTCCGCGCCGTTGCCGAGCACCCGTTGCTGCCAGGCGCGCACCGCCGGCAGCGCGCTACCGACCGCGACCGCGGTACCGAGGGCCAGTAGCAGGTCCATCCCAGGGGCACCGAAAAGCAGCGAACCACCGAGGATGACCACCAACGTGAGGCAGGCATCGCTGGCCAACACCCAGTGGCGGTAGCGCCTCTCCCAGCCGGTAGGCGGGAACGTGGTGGCCGGTAACTCAGCCGCGCGTGCGTCGGCCGTCACCGTCGAGCTGCCATACGAGCCGTGCGGCTCCGTAGGCATGCCGGACCACCCAGGATAGCTATCCATTCAATCCCCTTCACCCGACCGTGGCCGATGCCGGCCGATCAAGCGCTCGCCGCGCGGGTCTTAGCTTTGCGTGACACGGAGACCGTAACGGATCGGGTGTCACTCAATGTGAGTTTCGGGGCCTCCTCGCGGACCGTTACAGTGAATTTGGCCGCTACATGATCACTCGCCAGAGTGACGTTTTGGCGAAATCTTGCATCCAGAGAAATACTCTAGGTAGTAGACGCAAGACTGTTAAGAAATTACTGACAGTGGCTTGACCGGCCTGGACCTGCACCCTTCGAGCGCCGCGAATCGAACTCTTGGCGGCAAGGAGTCATCCGAACCCCGGGTCAGCGCGGCGCGTCTGGCCCAAGGGCGCCAGTGCGGCTGATTACTCAAGGCAATATGGATCAAGCCCGGGTTGCCGTTCGCGCGGCCCCAGACTGGGCCGAAGGCGGCAGAAATCGTGAAGAAGTTACACCTTTAGTGGCATGCGCGCCGACGACCAGGCGGCGCTGCCCGAAATACAACGATTCAACATCGGCACCGCTCCACTATGGACGAAGAGCGAGCTGACACCCACCGGGGTTACCCCTGGTTAGTGCTGCGGGCGCAAAAAGCGGGGGCCCGCTCGCGTGATCGCGAACGAGCCCCCGCCGTTAGGTACTACGTCAGACGACGCTGACACCAGTGGCTTGCGGGCCCTTGGCGCCCTGGCCGACCTCAAACTCCACCCGGGCGTTCTCTTCCAACGTGCGGAAGCCGCTGCCCTTGATCTCCGAATAGTGCACGAACACGTCAGCGCCGCCGCCATCCGGAGAGATGAAGCCGAAGCCCTTCTCCGCGTTGAACCACTTCACGGTGCCCTGAGCCATACTTTGTTCTCCTCAACCACATACTTAAACGAGACACCGCCTAACTGCGATGACCCGGGCCAGTCTTAGACGCTGGCTTCCCGGCTTGAGGAGGAAAACCATCGCGCCCGCAACATCGTTTTGCGAGCGTGACCCAACACGAACACAAAAACTCTGACCGCTACCAGCTAACCACATGAGTCCACTCATGGCTAGCGCGCCCGGGCCCTGCTCGGAGCGAAAATACCGGCAACCGCGCTGGTATCTCCGGACGATCCGAACCGCCCCTGCACTGCCCGCCGCCCGGCTATGCTCGCGATCATGTCGACCGGCGTATGCACCGTGTGGTTCAGCCAGCCACTGCCACTGGACCAGCAGTGGCTCGAGCTACTCGACGAGCTGGAACACGGACGGCTCGCGGCATACCGGCAAGAAGTGGACAAGCGACGTTTCCTCACCGGCCGGGTGCTGGCCAAGACGGTCCTCGCGGCCAGGGACGGTCGGCGACCGGAGACGATCCGGCTGGACGCGAGCTGCGCCGACTGCGATAAACCGCACGGCCCACCTCGGCTACCCGAGCCCGATGCGCCCCAGCTGTCCATCGCGCACTCCGGGGAGCGGGTGGCGCTCGCGGTCTGCTCGGTAGCCGCGGTTGGCGTCGACGTGGAACGAATCGGCGAATCCGTCCGCGCCGGCATGTACGAGCACGTGCTCAGCGCCCAGGAGCGTCCCCGACTGGATCGGCTGACGGAAGACGAACGAGCGCGTGCCTTCTTCGGCTACTGGGCACGGAAGGAAGCGCTGATCAAAGCCTGCCGGCTCGGCCTACGGCTACCCATGCCGGAGCTGACCGTCAGCTCGCACGACTCCCCGGCGCGGCTGCTCGCATCCACCTCGGCCGCGCTGCATCCGGCGAGTACGACGATGCACGATCTGGACGCCGGCGAGGGCTACCGGGCCAGCCTCGCCGTACTCACCGCCGAAGCGATCCAGCCGAAAACCAAGTGGTGGCACCCCGAGCCGGAATACGACTGACGGTTAGCTCTCCAGTGTGAGGCCCATCGCGCGGAGAAGGGTCTGGAACTTGGCCGTCGTCTCGGCCAGTTCGCGCTCCGGCTGCGAATCAGCGACGATTCCCGCACCTGCGAACAACCGCATGGCCCGCTCGGCGATATCGGCGCAGCGGATCGCGATCGCCCACTGGCCGTCACCGTTGGCATCGACCCAGCCAACCAGGCCCGCGTAGTAGTCTCGATCGAACGGTTCCAGCCGGTCGATCGCCTCCCGCGCCTGCTCGCGCGGTGTGCCACCGATGGCCGGCGTCGGGTGCAGTTCGGCGGCAAGAGTGAGCACGGACAGTTCCGGATCGCGCAGTTCACCGGTGATCTTGGTGCCGAGGTGCCACACCGCGGAGGTGGCCGTGAGGGAAGGCCGCGGCGGCACCACCAGATTCCGACAGTACGGCGCGAGCGTATCGGCCACGGCCTCGACGACCAGCTCGTGTTCGAGTTGTTCCTTCGCCGAATCGACGAGGTAACGGGCGTTCGCGTTGTCCGTGACCGGGTCTGCTGAGCGCGGGGCCGAGCCGGCGAGCGGATGAGAGATCACCGAACGCCCGGTACGGGAAACCAACAACTCCGGACTTGAGCCGAGCAGGGTGCGCTGGCCAGCCCGATCGGCGGGAGGTAGCTCCGCGGCAAAGGTATAGCCATGCGCATTGTCACGGACCAGATTGGCCAGAATCGCGGCAACCGGAACGGAATCCGGGAAAGCCAGCTCCAGCATCCGAGCCAGTACCACCTTGCGCAACTCGCCGGCGCGCAATTGACGTACGGCGGTGGCGACACTGGCGGCATAGCCGGCCGGTTCGGGCACGGCGGCAACCGGCACACCGGATTCGATGGCCTGTACTTGGCGACGCCCGGCGGCTGGATGCAGCGGACCCGCGCTACGTACCATTGTCGGCAGGATTAACCGAGCCGGTACGGCGGCGGAATCATAGGGCAGTACTCCTGCGGCGAGCGGTAGCCCATCGCCGAGCAACGTCCCGCGAATCCGGTTCGCCAGCCGCGGCCAATCGTGATCCTCGAGCACGCCAATCGAATCGCTGGCCAACAGTGTTCGCTGCGCCGAACCAAAGAAGAAGTCGCCGCGGCGGAAATCATCGAGCAATCGCCCAGCGGAGACATCGCCGACCGCATGGACTACCCCGTCCCGCGTCACAGTCAACCCGCCCACCTCGGTTTCTGGGCTCAATCGGCTCATGTGGCTCAATCGGATCAGCTGCTACCCATTCTTCACCGACCGCGCATTAACCCAGTGTCGGCTATGACAGCAATCACCTCCGAGCCGGCCTTGATAAAGCATGAAAACGACAACATCGCGGTAACGAGTGTGACAACGAAACTGACCGAACGACGCTATGCCGGCGACTACTTAACGTGATGTTGATCATTACTGGGTTTTGCCGATTGCGTGTTACCAAATCCGCCAAATACCAAGAAAGTTAGCCCATTAGAGTTAATTTAGGGTAATCCTCCTACCAGGCAAAATATCCGATTCACCCAGGTGAGGCAGTTACCGGCGGTAGTAGATCTGCTTGATTTGTCCGATCCCGAATCGGCAAGATGCACTTCACCAGCGGTTGAACCGTGCTCGGCTGCCCTACGGCTGGGATACGGGACCGCGAGTCGGGGTGTCACCAATGTCGGGTTTGGGTACCGACAGCCGGTGGCAGGGGGTTCGCCAGCCATTTCCGTTGTGACCCGCCATCACCTACAGCGGCGTGTCCTGCGGTTTTAGCTGGGTGAGCAGCACGCACGGATCCACCAAGCGAAACCAGCGGGTTCGGCCCGCTCGTCCGGAACCGGAGTAACGACACCCTCCATGAGCAAGCGAACATCTCTACACAGTCACGCGCGCACGCGGTCTGGCCGATTCCGCGCCGCGCCCCTGATTGGCCTCGCCGCGGTCGTCGCGATCACCGTGAGCGGCTGCGGTGGCGACGGGGAAGACGGCGACCAGCAAGCCCAGTCGGACGTCCAGCCAATCGCCAAGGAAGAACTACTAAAGCTCCCCGAGGCGACGACATTCGGCGATATCGAAGGCGCACCGAAAGACCCCGCGCCAACCGAGCCGACCGACGGCGCCGTGGTGCAGGTCACCGAAGAAGTTCCGGTCTATGACGACAAGGGCGGCGAGCCGTTCGCGCGGATGCCAGCCAAGCAGCTCGGCTCGCCGACCTGGCTGGCCGTCCTCGATCAGCAGGACGACTGGTTTCAGGTACTGCTGCCGTCCAGGCCGAATGCTTCGACCGGCTGGCTGCACAACGACAACGGGGTACTCGAAACGGCCGAGAACGACTTCCTGGTCGAGGTGGACACCGCCGACTTCAGCATGACGCTCACCGAAGCGGGCAACGAGGTCGGCAGCTGGGAAATTGGCACCGGAACCGAAGAGCACCCCACTCCGACCGGTCGCGCGGCGATCATCTCCTCGCTCGAGGAGTCCGTTAAGGACTACAGCCCGCTCGTGCTTCCGCTGAGTTCGCATTCGGACAGTCACGAAACCTATGGCGGCGGTCCTGGCACCGTCGGCATTCACGGTTGGCCGGACGACAGCGTCATGGGTACCGAAACCAGTGACGGCTGCATCCGAGTGCCCGCCGACGCGCTGGAGAAGCTCAGCACGGTGCCGCTCGGCACCGTCGTGCTCGTCAGCTGAGCGTAGATCGCATCAGCTCACCCGAAAGGCGATTCCGTGGCTGGCGCACGCCAAATCCGGGCCAGCCGGTAACCGGAGAACCACGGAAACGCGAATGTACGTGTACAAGGAAGGAAAGTACTTTGTCTCTTCGTAAGAAGGCGGCCGGTGGTGCCGCGATCGCCGCGGCGACCGCGCTTGGTCTGGCACTGCTGCCGAGCACCGCTGCGGCCAGCGAGGACCAGCTCAGCGAGGCCTACGCGATCGGCGCTTCCGGGCTGCTGAACATCGAAAAGACGCCGTATCTGGACAGCAGCGCTGGTTTCCAGGAGAAGTCGCTGGCCAGCGTGGACATTCCGGAGAACCTGGCAAGCGTCGGCGTGCTGAACGCGGCGGTGGACACCGGCAGCGCATCTGCCAGTGTGGCCGACGTCAAGGTCAACCTGGCCGCGATCCTCGACCTCGGCGAGCTGACCCAGCTCAGCGCCGCCGTGATCGAGGCGACCTGCGAGAACGGCGAGGGCTCCGCGGCGCTGGCCGACGCGAAGATCGCCGGCACCGCGCTGGACGTCAGCCCGGCACCGAACACCGGGGTGGACATCCCGGGCGTGGCCTCGGTCATGCTGAACAAGCAGGTTGAGAACGAGGACGGCACGCTCGGCGTGACCGCGCTTTCGGTTGACCTGCTGAACAGCAGCCAGACCATCGACATCGCACACGCCACCTGTGGCACCAAGTCGGACGACTCCGACAACGGCGACGGGGACAACGGCGGCGACAATGGCGACAATGGTGGGGACAACGGCGGCGACAACGGGGACAACGGTGGCGACAGCGCCTCCGGCGGCAAGGCCCCAGCGCCGACCCCGGTCACTGGCCACCACCCGGTGACTGGCTGACCTAGCGAGACTAAAGGCGGGTGCGTGCGGCAGCTGGTCGCACGCACCCGCCTTTGTCTGCCGGGAAGACCGCTGCGGTGGTTGCGCGCTTGTAGCCCGACGGCAGTACCGACGGGCTACAAGGTAATTCGCGCGGTGGCTACTTGAGTGCTTGAATCAGCGCTTCGCGCTGACGCTCACCAAGACCGGCCGCCCGACGGTCCGGGTCAATCCCGGTCTGCTCGAGCAGCGCGGCAACCTTGACCGCACCAAGGCCGGGAACGGCCTTGAGCAGCGCGGTTACCTTGGTCTTTCCGATCGTCTTGTCCTCTTTGGCTTTGTTGAGCACCTTGTCGATGCTCTGCTTGCCGGACTTGATCGACGCGAGCAGCTCAGAACGTGCTTTACGTGCTTCAGCCGCTTTGGCAAGAGCCTCCGCACGCTGCTCCGGAGTCAACGTAGGCAGAGCCAACGTGGTGATCCCTTCTTCCTCGGCGTTAGCGATCGCGACAGCGGTCACGATTTCCCGTGACTGCCGCGCGCTGTGCATCCAGTAAACGTGAATGAAGCGCCGACGCTAGCACCGACACGCAGTTATTTCTCGCCGTTCACTCCGATCGGGACCGCTTCGAGCGATGTGACGGGCGGTGAAACCGGGATCTCATGCAAAACATGGGCGAGGATTTCTACTCCCCGTATCACTCTCGGTCCAGGTCGGTTGAAGTACGCGGGCCCGTCGACCACCCACACGTGTCCAGTGCGGACAGCGGATAACTCTGACCACATCGGATTACCGGTCAACAAATCCAGTTCCTGGAAAGTGCGTTGTGGACTAAATCCACACGGTTGAATGAGGATGACCTCCGGATCGGCATCCCGCAGTTGCGCCCAGCCCATCGCTTTCGTGTGTTCACCAGGCCGCGCGAGTACCGGTGTACCGCCAGCCTGTTCGATTTGCTCTGGCACCCAGTGACCGGCCGGCCACAGTGGGGCCAACCACTCGATCGCGGCAACCCGTGGGCGGGACCTGCCAGCCACCTGGGCGCGTACCGTAGCCAGTCGAACGCGCAGCGCATCCACCCGCTCCGCGGCGAGTCCTGCCCAGGTATCCGTACCGCCCAGCTCGTCCAGTTGCTCGGCCACCCTGATCAGGGTGTGCAGTACCCCGTCCAGCGTGGCCGGCTCCAAACTGAGCACCGCGGGCCCGGCATCCAGCCGTAGTGCCCGCAAGGTCGTCGAGACCTGTTGATAGGACACCGCGCAGACATCGCACAGGTCCTGGGTGAGCACCAGATCCGGCGCGGCTTCGGCAAGGTCGGACGCGGCCAGCTGGTAGAGCCCGGAGCCACGATGCATACCGCCGACGGCGGCGGAGATCTCCCGCGAACTGGCGTCCGGAAGCGAGGCGTCCGAGGTGAGCACCGGTACCCCGGCGACCTCGACCGGCGGCCAGTCGCACTCATGCGTCCGCCCAACCAGCATGTCCAGCGCGCCCAGCTCGGCTAACAAGTCGGTGGCGGCTGGCAACAGAGACACGATGCGCACCACCCGAAGATATCGAGCCCCAAAAGATACGGATCGAGACAATGTGGGCATCCCACGCGCCGGCCAAGCGCATTAGAGTTCGCGGGTAACCCAGTTCACAAGTACAGACTGCCTCGCGCACCGATGTGAGTACTCGGAGTTGCCATGTTGAGCACTATGCAAGACGGCCAGCTGTCCCTCGCGCAGCTTCTCCGGCACGGCACCACGCTGCATGCCGACGCCAAGGTCACCACCTGGACCGAGGAGGGCCCCCGGTACACCTCGTTCGGTGAGCTTGGCGGCGAGGCCGCCAAGCTTGCCAATGCGCTGCGTTCGCTCGGCGTGACCGGCGACCAGCGAGTCGGCACCTTCATGTGGAACAACGCCGAGCATCTGGCCGCCTATCTCGCGGTGCCGGCCATGGGCGCGGTGCTGCATACGCTGAACATCCGGCTGTTCCCCGACCAGCTGACCTATGTGGCCAACCACGCGGAGGACCAGGTGGTGCTGGTCGACGCGACGCTGGTGCCGCTGTTCGGCAAGGTGCTCGGGCAGCTGAGCACGGTACGGCACGTCATCGTGGTGAACGGCGACGCCGCAGCGCTCAGCGCCCCGGAAGGCGTCCAGGTGCACGACTACGCGCAGCTGCTCGCCGCGCAGCCGGCCGAGTTCGACTGGCCCGAACTGGACGAACGCTCGGCCGCGGCGATGTGCTACACCTCGGGCACCACCGGCAACCCGAAGGGCGTGGTGTATTCGCACCGGTCCATCTGGCTGCACTCGATGCAGGTGTGCATGTCGGACAGCATGCGGTTGAGCCAGGCCGACAACGCGCTGGCCATCGTCCCGATGTTTCACGCGATGTCCTGGGGTCTGCCGTATGCCGCACTGATGGTGGGCGCCTCGCTGCTGATGCCGGACCGCTTCCTGCAGCCACAGCCGCTACTCGCGATGATCGAGCGGGAACGTCCGAGTTTCGCCGCCGCGGTGCCCACGATCTGGCAGGGCGTACTCGCCCAGTTGGAGGCCAGTCCACAGGACATCAGCTCGCTGCGGGAGGTGGTGGTCGGCGGCTCGGCCTGCCCGCCAGACATGATGCACACCTTCGAGGAGAACTACGGCGTGCCGATCCTGCACGCCTGGGGGATGACGGAGACCTCGCCGCTTGGCAGCGTCGCCCGCGCTCCCGGAAACGCCACGGCCGAGCACGCCTGGCAGTACCGGTACTCGCAGGGCAGGTTCCCGGCATCGGTGCGTGCTCGCCTTGTCGACGACAACGGCACCGAGGTGCGGTGGGACGGCACGAGCGTCGGTGAGCTGGAAGTGGCCGGACCGTGGATCGCGGGCGCCTACTACCGACCAGAAGCCGAGGACGCGGCGAAGTTCGACAACGGCTGGCTACGCACCGGAGACGTTGGCCAGATTACCCCGGACGGCTTCCTGCGGCTGACCGACCGGTCCAAGGACATCATCAAGTCCGGCGGCGAGTGGATCTCGTCGGTCGAGTTGGAGAACCAGGTGATGGCGCATCCCGCGGTTGCCGAAGCCGCGGTGATCGGTATCCCGGACGAGAAATGGGATGAGCGCCCGCTGGTTGCCGTGGTGATCAGGGAAGGCGCGGAAGTCACCGCTGCCGAGCTACGCGAGTTCCTGGACGGCAAGGTCGCCCGCTGGCAACTCCCGGAGAGCTGGACGTTCATCGACGAGGTGCCGAAGACGAGCGTGGGCAAGTTCGACAAGAAACGTCTGCGCAGCGCGCATACCGAAGGCAAACTGGACATCAGCCAGCTGCGCTGAGTACACCGCCCGTCCCAGGCTCTAGCTGGTAGATATGGACGCCATGACGGACGTTGACGAGCCGGCGACGAAGCTGTTCCACGACACCATGCCGTTCGCCGCCAGCCTCGGTGTTGAGGCGTTGAACAGCAACAAGGACGAAACCCGCGCAAGGCTCCGGTGGGCCGAGCACCTCTGCACGCTCGGTGGCGTGCTGCACGGTGGGGTACTGATGGCGTTGGCCGACTCAACGGCGGCCGTCTGCGCCTTCCTGAACCTGCCGGATGGCGCAGCGGGGACTACGACGGTCGAGTCCAAGACGAACTTCCTGCGTTCGGCCAAGTCCGGGTACGTCACGGCCATGGCGAAACCGCTGCACGTTGGGCGGCGGTTCATCGTCGTGGAAACCGAACTACGGACGGACGACGGGCGGCTTGCCGCCAAAGTAACGCAAACCCAGGCGGTGGTTTAAACCAAACTTCTACGGAACAGCTTTACTAACGAGGCGTGACCGGCGAAAATTTCTTACCTGCCGAATACGTTGCCCGAAGTGGGGTTAAGTCATGCGCGCTGCTCGCCTAGTTCAGTTCGCCATCAGCACTTTCGCCGCGCTCGCGATGGTCGCCGTACTCTCGCCGAGCGCGAACGGTGGCACGGCGAAAGACGCCGCCACCGACAGCGAAGGCGATGAGGCGATCGACTTCCAGGCATGGCGCGGCGCGCAGGATTTCCAGTCCGGCGAACTCGCCGGACTGCGCGCGACCGAGCAAGGGCTGCGGGTCGACGAACCGATCGGCACCGTGGAACGGGACAACCCGGACGGTGAACCGGTCAAATACGAGTACGGCCAGTGGACCTCGCCCGAACACACGCCCGGTTTCGATGCCACCGAGCTGATCGCGTCCTGGAACGCGGACACCCCGGAGGGCACCTGGTTACAGGTGGAGGTGTCCGGAACCACCGCAAGCGGCGCGCGGACCACCTGGTACACGCTTGGTGAGTGGGCATACCAGGACACCGATATGTTGCGCACCACCGTTCCCAACCAGTCCGATGCACACGGCCAGGTCAATGTGGACACCTTCGCCGCCGCGGAAGGTGAACAGCTGCGCTCCTTCCAGCTGCGTCTCACGCTGTACCGGGTCGCGGGTAGGGCGCAGACGCCAACCGCGAGCATGCTCGGGGCGATGACCTCCGTGGTGCCGGACCGGTTCGAGGTGCCGACAAGTGAACCTGGCGTGGCAGCCGGTATGGAGCTGGATGTGCCGCGTTACTCGCAGAACGTCCATAGTGGCCACTATCCGGAATTCGGTGGCGGCGGGGAAGTCTGGTGCAGCCCGACGTCCACCTCGATGGTGGTTGACTACTTCGGGACCGGCCCGACGCAGGAAGACCTCGCCTGGATCGACCCGGAGCACGAGGATCGCCTCGTTGACCACGCGGCGCGGTATACCTACGACTACGACTACGCGGGCGCGGGAAACTGGCCGTTCAACACGGCATACGCGGCACACTGGGGCCTACAGGGCTATGTCACCAGGCTGTCGTCGCTCACCGAGCTGGAGACCTACATCGCCCGCGGCATTCCGGTGATCACCTCGCAATCCTTTTTGGAGTCTGAGCTGGACGGCGCTGGTTACGGTACGGCGGGGCACATCATGGTGGTTATCGGCTTCACCGAGGATGGCGATGTGATCGCGAACGACCCCGCCTCACCGGACAACGAGGCGGTGCGCCGGGTCTACCCGCGCGACCAGTTCGAGAACATCTGGCAGCGTACCCAGCGCCATGACGAGAACGGTGAGGTCGCCAGCGGGCCCGGTGGAGTGGCCTACATCATCAGCCCGCGCGACTGACCCCCGGCGGACAAACGCGCAGGTCCTCGCCCTGACCAGGGATATGACTGGCCGAACTGTCGACAATTCGGCTAACGTCGGGTTCGTGGCAACCGAGCATTGGAGCTGGGCGCTGGCTGGACACGCCGGCGAGATCAGAGCACGGACCTGGCCGAATCCGCGGGCGCACTGGCTCGCGGTACTCGTGCACGGGTACGGCGAACATATCGGCCGGTATCAGCATGTGGCGGACGCGCTGATCGAGGCTGGCGCGGTGGTGATCGGGAACGACCATGTTGGCCACGGCGAATCAGCGGGCGAGCGTGTCCTCTTCCGGGATTTCGAGTCTGTTGTAGACGATCTACATGAGGTGATCGTGCAAACGGACGCGGAACACCGGAACCTGCCGATTGTGCTTATTGGCCATTCGCTAGGCGGGATGATCGCGACGAGATACGCCCAGCGTCATCGGGATGAGCTGACCGCACTGGTGCTCTCCGGTCCGGTACTCGGCAGCTGGAAGGCGCTTGACCTGCTCAAGTACGAGGAGATCCCGGAAGATCCAATCGATGTGTCTACATTGTCCAGAGATCCCGGAGTAGGCAGCGCGTACGCCGCCGATCCACTTGTCTGGCACGGCCCGTTTCGGCGCCGCACGCTGTGGGCGATCGAGAAGTGTTTGGGCACGATCGACGCACATGGACCGTTCGGGGATGATCTACCCGCGTTGTGGCTGCATGGCGGGGAAGACGAGCTGGTGCCGATCGCTGAGACGCGCACCGGGATCGACCGCGTTCGCGGGCTGGGTTTCGAGGAGATCGAGTATCCCGGCGCGCGCCATGAGATCTTCAACGAGACCAACTCCAAGCAGGTACTTGGTGATGTGGTGTCGTTCGTGCATCGGGTGCTTGGCTAAGCGTCGGGTAGCAGCTTGCCGGGATTGAGGATGCCGGTCGGGTCGAGGGTGTGCTTGAGCTGCCGCAGCACGTCCACGCCGAGCGCGCCGATCTCCGCTTCGAGGTAAGGCGCATGGTCCGTGCCAACGGCATGGTGGTGCGTGATCGTCCCGAGCGGCTCGCCGACGTCGGGGTCGGACCAGCCGGCGATGGCCGCGCATGCCGCGGCTTTGGCCCGTTGCCACTGGCCAAGCTCGTCGCCATGCGCCCGTGGCACGAGCACGGTGAAGTACAGCGAGGCGCCCGTCTCGTAGGCATGCGAGATATGGCACATGATCAGCGGCGCCCGCCCATGGCCGGTCAACTCGGTCCGCAGCGCGGTGCGCACCGCATCCCGCAGCCGGTCCAGCCCGGACCAGAACCCCGCGGTTTCCAACGTCTCCACGCATACCCCGGCGTCCAGCAGCACATCCCGCTGCCGGGGCCCGCCGAACCGCCCGCGCCGCCACGCCTCACCTGCCGCGGTACCCAGGCGCACGGGCCGGAACCGGCGCAGTACGCCCAGCGTCACCGCGCGCCGACGCGCGAGTTCGGCCCGCGAACCGGCATGCCAGCCAAGCACAAGCAGATTCGGTTCGCGGACCCCACGTGCCCGCAGATAACCGCGCAAAGCCGCGGTCCGCATACCCCCGCGCAGCGCGAAGGACACGTTCGTCTCATCGCTGTCGGACAGTCTGGTCACCTCGGCAAGGCAGCCAGCTTGGGCAAGCGCGCGGACGGCTTCCTGGCCACGTGTCCAGCCATCCAGCACGAAGCCCTCGTACCGCTCTACCGTCGGTAGCGGGCGAACACGCAAGGTCACCTCGGTAAGCACGCCGAGCGTGCCCTCGCTGCCGAGCGCCAGAGCGCGCAGATCCGGGCCGGCAGCCGACGCCGGGGCCACGCCCAGCCGCCATGGACCGCGCGGGGTGGCCAGCCGTAGCCCGGCCACCATGTCCTCAAAACGCCCATAGCCGCTGGAGGCCTGGCCTGCCGAACGGGTTGCCGCGAACCCGCCGATGCTCGCCCGCTCGGCGGACTGCGGTACATGGCCGAGCGTCAGACCGTGTGCCCGCAGCATTCGCTCGGCGGCCAGCGCCCTGGTCCCCGCGCCGAACACCGCCAGCCGGGAAACCGGGTCCACCGAGTGCAACTGATCCAGACCGACCAGGTCCAGCGCGAGCACCGCGGCCTTGCCACCACGTAGCGCGCTCACCCCGCCGACCACCGAAGTGCCGCCGCCGAACGGCACCACCGCGATGTCGTGTCGCACACAGCATTCCAGTACCCGCTGTACCTGCTCGGCGTCGCTGGGCAGTGCGATCGCGTCCGGGACGGCCAGCTCGCCGAACCCGCGCTGGTGCAACAAGTCCAGATATGACAGCCCGCCGGCTCGGCCGAGGCGCGCCGCGGGATCGGTCGTCAGCCGCTCGTGCCCGAGGATTTCGGTAAGATCGGCTTGGGCCGCCGTCGGCAGGGTGGTTGGCGAAGGTTCGCCAGGCTCCCCTTCCGTGCCAGGACTGGCTACTTCGGACGCGCCAATGCGAGTGGATAGCCACCGCAGGCTACGTGCGGGTAGTTTGTCCTGGTGTGCGCCGTGCGGCGCCCACCGCCCCCGCAACCTATGGTCGATCCCTTCCGTCATAGTTAGAGTGTGACATATGACAACTGAGCGTCACGTCGTGGCCACAGAGCAACGACAGAGCGCGAATCGAGTGCCCGATGACGATCTGCTCGACGCGGCCCGCAGCTGCGTCCTCGCCGTCGGAGTACGCCGCACCACGCTGGCCGAGGTGGCCCGTACCGCCTCGGTGAGTCGGATGACGCTGTACCGGCGCTTCCCCGATGTGCGCAGCATGCTCGTTGCGCTGATGACCCGCGAGTTCGGCACGCTGCTCGGTGATGCGATGGATCATGCGAAGCACGCGTCGACGAACCGTGAGCGGTTGGTCCTGGCTACCGTTGAGTCTGTCCGCCGGCTCGTCACCGATCCGATCATGCGCACGGTGCTGGATGTCGACGCCGAGATGATGATCCCGTACGTGGTGCGCAGGGTGGGCAGCACCCAGCGCAATGCCGAGCGGTTCATCCGAGGGCTGGTGGATGCCGGCCATGCGGACGGTTCGGTCCGTGAAGGTGACGGCGCGACCCAGGCGCGCGCGCTACTGCTGCTCTCCCAGTCCTATGTGTTCTCACTGCGAATAGCCGTGTCCACAGAGGAGGGAATCACGGAAAGCGGCCTGCTCGACGAGTTGGCGCATACATTGGACAGCTCGCTGCGCCCAACCGAGGCAGGGTAGTGCGGAATTTTCCGCTGCCACACAGTAGTTCACTCAACGCGGCTCGTCGAGCGGCCGAGCTCGATGAGATCGCCGCGGGCGAAACCGTTGATGTACTTGTGGTTGGTGGCGGTGTTACCGGCACGGGCATCGCACTTGATGCGGCGAGCAGGGGACTTTCCGTCGCACTGGTCGAAGCCGAGGATCTGGCCTTCGGTACCTCCCGCTGGTCAAGCAAGCTGATTCACGGCGGGCTACGCTATCTGGCCCACGGTGAGCTGGCGCTGGCTTGGGAAAGCGCGGTGGAACGCCACGTACTGCTCACCCGCACTGCCCCACATCTGGTGCGGACACTGCCACAGGTGATCCCGCTGGAAGAGCGGAATGCTCGGCGCAGGGGCGCGTTCCTTGGCGCCGGACTGGTCGCGGGCGATCTACTGCGACGCGGCGCTGGCACGCCGAGCAGCCTGCTGCCGCCGCCCCGCCGGATATCCATTGCCGAGGCACGGGCACTGGTGCCGTGTCTGCGGCGCGCGGATCTGGCCTGTGCACTGCTTTCCTTCGATGGCGCGCTGACCGACGACGCCCGGCTGGTGGTCGCGCTGGCGCGTACCGCGGCTGGCTACGGTGCGCGGATCCTGACCAGGCTGCGGGCAACAGCCGTCGCCGGCGATCACGTCACGGTGCTGGACGGCTGTACCGGGCAGCAGGCCACGCTGCGCGCCAGGGTGGTACTCAACGCGGCTGGGGTATGGGCCGGTGGGTTGACGGACGCGGTGCGGCTGCACCCGTCCCGCGGTTCACATCTGGTGCTTGATGGCGTCGATCTCGGGCTGTCCACTACCGCGTTGACGGTACCGATTCCTGGGGAACGTAACCGGTTTGTCCTGCTTATCCCGCAGCCTTCCGGACACGCGTTACTCGGGTTGACCGATGAGCCGATGACCGGGGACATCCCGGATATCGCGGACGTTCCGGATTCCGATGTGGACTTCCTGCTCGGGGTGGTTTCCACCGCGCTCAACCGGAAACTCACCCGCTCGGACGTCCTTGGCTCGTTTGCCGGGATGCGCCCACTGCTTGCCGGGTCCCGGACGCGCAGTGCCGACCTGTCCCGTAAGCACGCGATTGTCTCCGCCGCGAACGGCGTACTTACCGTGGTCGGCGGGAAGCTCACCACCTACCGGAAGATGGCCGAGGACGCGGTGGACGCCGCGATCACCGCTGCCGGGCTCTATGCCGGACCCACGCGGACCACGCGGCTGCCGCTAGTCGGTGCGGCACCCCGGTCCGCGCTATCCGCTATGGACGTTCCGGAACGGTTGATTGCCAAGTATGGCACCGAGGCGACGCGCATTGCCGCGGTCGCCGAGTTGGATGCCGAGCTGGCGAAGCCGGTCGCGCCGGGCACCGCGATCACCGGGGCCGAGATCGCCTTCGCGGTGCGACACGAGGGCGCGCTCGACGTGGCCGATGTACTCGAACGGCGTACCCGGCTCGGGTTAGTACCTTCGACGGCCGCCGCGGCCGCGCCGCAGGTCAGCGAGATCACCCGGCGCGCCTTGGCCGGGCTCGCCGGGTAGTTCGGCGATCCGGCGGCACTGGGCGCTAGGCTAACGCCACGACGGCGCGACCCGCTGCCCAGCTGACCGAGGAGAGCTCGCCAGTGCCCAGCACCTGCTTGGAGATCGACCGCGTTTCGAAGCGGTATGGCGAGGTGGTCGCGCTCAGGGAGATGACATTCGAGGTACGGCCCGGGGAACTGTTCGGGTTTGTGGGCAGTAACGGCGCGGGCAAGACGACCACGATGCGGATCGTGCTCGGGGTGCTCGCCGCCGATTCCGGCGAAGTGCGCTGGAACGGGGCACCGGTCGACTTCGCGACCCGCACCCGGTTTGGGTATATGCCGGAGGAACGCGGGCTTTACCCGAAAATGAAGGTACTGCACCAGTTGGCGTATCTTGCCGAGCTGCACGGGATGAGTATCCAGGCCGCGCAGCGCAACGCTGAGTTCTGGATTGGCAAGCTCGGCCTGCGGGACCGGCGGCAGGACACCGTGCAGTCGTTGAGTTTGGGTAACCAGCAGCGGGTGCAGCTGTGCGCGGCACTGGTGCATGAACCCGAGGTACTTGTGCTTGACGAACCGTTCTCCGGTCTTGACCCGGTTGCGGTGGACGTGATGAGCCAGGTGTTGCGCGACAAGGCCGATGAGGGTGTACCGGTGCTGTTCTCCAGTCACCAGTTGGATCTGGTCCAGCGGTTGTGCGATCGGGTCGGAATTGTCCGTAGTGGACAGATGGTTGCGGCGGGCACGGTGGCGGAACTGCGAAGTGGCGCCGCGGCACGACTGATCGTGGAAGCGCCGGACGCGCCGGCCGATTGGGCACGGGGACTCGCCGGGGTAACCGTTACCGAGCGGACCGCCGGCCGGTGGACACTTGAGCTTGCACCGGGCACGGATGAGCAGCGAATACTGCATGCCGCGCTGGCGACCGGTCCGGTCACCGAGTTCAGCCGGCATAAGCCGACGCTCGGCGAGCTGTTCCGCAATGTGGTCACCGAGGGGGATGCGCGATGACCAGGTTGGTGCGCGAGGGCAGGCGGGCGGTGTGGCTGATCGCGCGCAGGGAAATCGCGATGCAGCTGCGCAGCAAGGGCTTCGCGGTCAGTACCGGGGTGATCATCCTGGTGCTCGCCGGTTACCTGTTGCTGCACACCACGGTGCTCGGCACGGGCGCGCGGAGCACCGTCGGGCTGACCGGGCAGGCGAGCGCGGTGGCCGGGCAACTGCGGGTCGCCGCCGAGCAGCTTGGCCATGAGGTGCGTACGGTCCAGGTGCCGGATGCGGATACCGGGCGGGAACAGGTCGCTGATGGCGAGCTGGATGTGCTGGTTTCCGGTTCGCCGTCGACGTTGCGGGTGCTTGCGGACAGTCAGCTGGACGAAAGCCTGCGCAATGTGTTGAACGGCCTGACTCGCCAGCAGGTGTTGGCCGCGAAGCTCGCCGAGGCCGGGGTGGAGGATCCGGGTGCGACGCTGGGTTCGGTGTATACGAGTCAGGTGCGGGTGGACTATCTGAATCCACCTGACGCGGATCTGGATCAGCGGCTGGTGGTGGGCCTGGTGCTGGCCGTGCTGCTGTACATGTCGGTGATCACTTATGGCATGCAAGTGGCTACCGGGGTTGTGGAGGAGAAGTCCAGCCGGATCGTGGAGCTGTTGCTGGCCACGGTGCGACCGTGGCAACTGCTGCTCGGCAAGGTCGCGGGGATCGGCACGGTGGGTTTGTGCCAGCTGGCCATTGTCGGGGTCGTTGGGCTGACGCTGACTTCGGTGACCGGGGTGTTGACCGTGTCCGGGGTGACCGCAGGCGCGCTGTTGTGGGGCCTGGTGTGGTACTTACTCGGGTTTTTCCTGTATGCCACGGTTTTTGCGGCGGCCGGGTCGCTGGTGTCCCGGCAGGAGGAGACGCAGCAGGTAACCGGGCCGATGATGGCGATCCTGGTGATCGGCTTCGTGATCGGGTTCAACGTGCTGCTGCAGGGGGCGACGAGCTCGCTGGCGGTTGGGCTCTCCCTGGTGCCGCTGCTTTCACCGATCATGATGCCGGCGCGCATCGCGATGGGGCTGGCGCCGGCCTGGCAGATCGCCGTGGCCATCCTGGGCACGCTCGCCATGATCGCGCTGGTGACCTGGCTGGCCGGGAAGATCTACGGGAACGCGGTACTGCGCACCGGAAGCCGGGTCAAACTCCGCGAAGCCCTAAACTAAGTCACGTTCTTTAGGGATCTTGCGGTGGCTGTGGCTGTGTGTGTCCGCGTTCTTTAAGGTTAGCGGGCAGACTGCCGCGCCTGACCGCGTTCTTTGGGGATCTTGCGGTTACTGGGCAGCCTTCATCGTCTGCAACATGTACCCAGCAATACCCTGCACCGTCCCACAGCCATCCCCGCCACGATTAGCGCGCGACAAACGCACGTTAACGTCCATCGCCAACTCATCAGTCAAACCCACGGCAACTGTACAGTGCCAGTTCGCCTTCTCCGCCGAGCTGTAGACAACACCGGGGTGGCCCTCGATCAGATCAACCGGCTCAAACACCTCGTAATCGCCACGGGTCTCATACAACGCCGTCAAACCACGATCACTCGCAGTCACAAGAATGATAGTGGCGCTACCAGTGGTTTCCCGATTATTCCACCCACATGTCGGCCCAGCCCCACCGTCCCGCTCTTCGCCCTGCTCGGGAAGGTTCAGCTCATTGAGCTGTTCAACGGTCAACGCTGCACAGGGATCCTGCTCGAACTTCGACGTATCTAGTGGTTCCTCAACAGCCGGCGCGCCTCCTGCCGGAAGATCATCGGTGCCACCCGGCGCTGAAGTCGACGGTGACGCCGTGTCCTGTGTCTCCGCCGGCGCAGCCGAACCGGGCTCCTCCGTCGAACAACCCGCCAGCAACACCGATATAACCGCGACCGCCGAAGTGACTGCGACACGAGTACGTACCATCAAACCGGTCCCACCGGTCCGTCTGGCTTCTTCATTTCCCGTTCCGCCTCGTCCTCGGTCTCGACATACTCACCCAACGCCTTCGCGCACTTGTCCGCCTGCGTCTGGCAGTACTCCTGCCGCTCAATCAGGGTATCGATCACCTTTTGGCCGGCCGCGTTCGCCGCTATCGCGTAGCGAGCGCTGACATATTCGTCGCCTGGCCCTCGAATCCGCCGCAGCGGCTCTGCTGTTATTACGTCCTCGGCGTACTCGTCGGCTAGGGCTTGCCAGCGGTTCATGATGGAGCGGAGTTGTTCTTCGGTGTACTCGAAGCGCCCGGCTTCGCCGCCGCTGTTGGCTACGGCGTTGAGCTCGTCCATCTGGCCCGCGCCGATGGCCGTGGCTCCGAGGCCGATGGCGCCACCGACTTCGGCCGGGCCCGCTACATTCTCGGCTCCGGGTGCGGCCCCAACCTCTGGGTCTTGTTCCGGCTGGCCCATGTCCCCTCCCCATGCGACAACCATGCGCGGCTACATACTGCAAGCAATGTATCACCGCACGCGATTGCCGCGGGGACAATCAGTTAAACTAGCTGGATAGAGCACTACCAACAACAACGGGCTCACTCAGGGTGAACCCGAATGGGCGAGGTCAGCTCAGCTCGTCCAGCAACGCGCGCCAGGCGGCGCCCGAGATCGTGAGTTGACCACCGGCACGGTTCTTGGTGTCCCGCACCTGGACAGCGCCTTCAGTCCGGGCCACTTCGACGCAACCATTGCTGCCAGCGCTGTAGCTGCTCTTCCGCCAGGTCATTCCCGCCGATTTGGGCATGATCATCGCTGTTCTCTCCATCCGGGTAGAGCTCCATCGCCGTATTGCCGATCAGCTCCTTCGATTGTCGCGCATCCAGAGCGGTTTCCGCGAGCCTGCCCAGCATGCTCCGATAGGTGGCGATTTCCGCCGGCTCCTCAAGAAACACGCTTGCCGTCTGACTTTCCAGATACACCACCGGCTTGAAACCAACGATATCCAGCAACATGAACGGCCCCGCGATCCCAGCATGCGCACCCTGCGCTGCGGGGATGATGCGCAGCTCGATATTCGGTCGTACCGCCATCCGCAGCAGATGATGCAACTGCTCCGACATCACCACCGAACCGCCGACCGGCAGTCGCAGTACGAACTCGTGGATAAAGAACCCGAACTGGACCGGCTGCTCCCGGCTTAGCAAGCTCTGCCGAGCTAACCGAGCGGCAACCCGTTCATCAATCTCGTCTGGCGCGTCATTGCCGGCTTCAGTGAGCAAGGCACGTGCGTATGCGCCGGTCTGCAACATGCCGGGAATCATGTTCGGCTGAAAGTCTATGTAGCCCGCCGCGTTGTCCTCCAGGTCGACCAGGATGCGCAGCTGCTTCGGCAAACCGGTACCGAACTGCTGCAACAACCCCGGCCGGTTCGCTTCCTCGCCCAGCCACAACAACCGCTCGCGTTCCGCGCCCTTCACCTCACACGCGCCAAGGAACGTCGCCAGATCCAGGTTCGGGCAGGTGCGCTTACCACTGAGATAGCGGGAAAGCCGCGCCTCGTCCCAACCGATCTTGCGGGCAAATTCCTTACCGGACAGTCCGGTCGCGCGCAGCGCCTGTCTCATCGCATCGCCGAGCTGCCGGCTACGGATCGTGGGAAAATCGGCATCCATGACGGCCCAACCTAGCGGGCCGCCATCGAACTCCACACCGACAACGGGATTGTTCCCCGGAAAGACGGATCGATTGTTCCGCCGGCAATTGCTTCACTTATCCCGCGCCGTTCTGTCCACAAGCGAGGGTACTTCAATGATCAACCAAGCAAGCACCGCACTGACGCCCGCACGAGCCGATGCCTATCGGCTACTGCGCGACGACCTGATGCTGCACCTCTACGGAGCGGAATACCATGCAACCAAAGCGGAAACATGGACACCGGACGATGAGGCGATCGCCCGCGAACTCATCCCGGACCTGGTGAACGTGCTCAACGGGGCACTACTCGCACACGAAGGGAACTGTCACGGCCGTTGCCGATTCTGCCGCGAAACATGGCCGTGCGCCACCATCGAATCCCTGCACCGCGCGGTAAAGGATCCCAAGCGACAGTTCATCACGTTGGTCGAAACCGTCCGCGCCTAGCCAGTCAGATTCCGCACCAGGTGCAGTCGCCGCTGCTGAGCATCCGTCAAGGGCGGTAGCAACAGCGTTGGCATACCAAGTTCAACCGCGGCCCCGTCATGCGATGCCCGATCGCCCACCATGAGCGTTTGCCCGGATTCAGTGCCAAGCATCGCCAAGGCGATGCGAAAGATCGACGGATCAGGTTTCTGCACACCACGCTCGTACGACAGCACATAGGCATCGACGAACTGGTCCAGGCCCCCTGCCACAAACGCCGGTCGAAGGTCGAAATGGATGTCGCTCAACACCGCGACCGCGCAGCCACGCCCGGAAACGGCAGCCAACACCTCAAGCGCGTCCACCGCAAACTCGTTGTAAACCGGATCCGATTCGACCGCGTACAGCGCATCGGCAAGCTCATCGTCCAACCCCGCATCCGCGAACACCGCATAGTAGGTATCACGATGCAGAAGCGCGTCACTGTCGATTCCCGGGGCGTCAAGCCGATCCGGGGACCCGGAGGCGCTTGCGATTGCCGCGCATACTTCGGCCACGGAAACCTCGTCAGCCGCACGACCAATCCGGTGCAACGCCGCATGGACCCAGCCTCGCTCGTCCAGCGTAGTCACCAAGGTTCCACGCCAATCGAACACTACCGCTCGCAGACGCACAGTCATCGCAAGATCCCTAAAGATTGCGGTTCGGGCCCAGAAACGCCGGAAGGCCACCCAGCGCCGCGCCGGATGGCCTTCCACATTGGACAAATCAGGGCTCAGCGGCCCGCCATGTCAACGTAATCTCGAGCGGTACGCCCGATGTAGAGCTGCCTCGGCCGACCGATCTTGGTCGCCGGATCGTTGATCATCTCGCGCCAGTGCGCGATCCAACCCGGCAGCCGGCCCAGCGCGAACAGCACGGTGAACATCTTCGTCGGGAAGCCCATCGCCCGGTAGATCAGCCCGGTGTAGAAGTCCACATTGGGGTAGAGCTTGCGCTCGACGAAGTAGTCGTCGGCGAGTGCGGTCTCCTCGAGCTGCTTCGCGATGTCCAGCAACTCATCGTGGACGCCAAGCTTGGCAAGGATCTCGTCCGCGGTCTTCTTGATGATCTTCGCCCGCGGGTCGTAGTTCTTGTACACCCGGTGCCCGAAGCCCATCAGCCGTACGCCGGCTTCCTTGTTCTTCACCTTGCGTACGAACTCGGCAACATCCGAACCGTTGCTCCGGATGTCCTCGAGCATGTCCAGCACAGCCGCGTTGGCACCGCCGTGCAGCGGACCGAACAGCGCGTTTATCCCGGCCGAGATACTGGCGAACAGGTTCGCCTCGGAGGACCCGACCAGCCGCACCGTCGAAGTCGAGCAGTTCTGCTCGTGGTCGGCATGCAGGATGAACAGCAGGTCCAGCGCGCGGGCCAGCACCGGGTCCACGTCATAGGGCTCGGCGGGGAAACCGAAGGTCATCCGCAGGTAGTTCTCCACCAGGCCAAGGGAGTTGTCCGGGTAGAGGAACGGCTGGCCAACGGACTTCTTGTAGGCGTACGCCGCGATCGTGGGCAGCTTCGCCATCAGCCTTATCGTGGACAGGTCCACGTTCGGCTCGTCGAACGGGTTCAACGAGTCCTGGTAGAAGGTGGACAGCGCGGAGACCGCGGAGGACAGCACCGGCATCGGGTGCGCGTCCCGTGGGAAACCATCGAAGAACCGTTTCAGGTCCTCGTGCAGCAAGGTGTGCCTGCTGATCTTGGAGCTGAACTCCTCCAGCTGCTGCCGGGTGGGCAGCTCACCGTAGATCAACAGGTAGCTGACCTCGATGAAGTTGGACTTTTCGGCCAACTGTTCGATCGGGTAGCCGCGGTACCGGAGGATTCCGGCGTCACCATCGATATAGGTGATCTCCGAAGAACACGAGGCAGTGTTCACGAAACCGGGGTCAAGGGTGACCAGGCCGGTATCCGCCATCAGCTTGCCAAGTGCGATACCTGGAGCTCCCTCGCTCGCAGGCATAACCTTCATGTCGTGCTCGCCGCCGTCGAGGCGTAGCGCGACGGTACGAGTACCGGATTGCGGCGCAGTCGTCGCGTCGGGCATGCATGTCCCTCTCACGCTCGGACAGGGCGGCGCGGACGACAAACACGTGTCGCTGCCGAGCCCGCGGTTCGCTATGGCGCACCGCAGCACCGCCCCGTTGGGGTCCTGTCAGTCCTTACGCTAGTAGCCACATCCGCGCGCGGACACCTCAACCGGTGATCCGGTTGCCTCGTTGGGACAGGTATCACACGCCGGATCGCATTTCAGTCACTTCACCACTTACCGGCGGCTGCGCCCCCTCCCTCGAGACGGTGACCGCGGCCGCCGCGGCGGCGAAGTCGAGTGCGCTCCGCCAGTCCGCATCCGCCAACTCAGCCAGCTGGCCAGGGCCAGTCAACCCCTTCCGGTGCAACCAGGCAAGTAGTGCCGCCTGAATCGTGTCGCCGGCACCGATGGTATCCACGACCGGAACCCGTACCGCAGGTACGTGCACCGTGCCGCCAGCAGCGGTGAACACGGCCAAGCCGTCCGCACCCCTGGTCAGCACGACCGCCGAAGGGCCGAGCGTCAGCCAGTCACGCACCGCACGCTCGACGTCATCCTCCTGGTCAGCGAGCCACGCCGCGTCCGCATCGGACAGTTTGAGCAGGCTGGTATGCGGTAGCCAGCGCCGGAACCGCGCACGGTACGCGTCCTGGTCGGCGATGAGGTCGGCCCGGATGTTCGGGTCGAGCGCGGTGAGCACACCCGCACCAGCGGCCCTGGCGAGTACCGCCTCGTACGCGGTGGCCCCCGGTTCCAGCACCATGCCGAGAGTGCCGAGGGAAAGCATCGTGGTCTCGCTCGGCAAACTACCTGGATCGACAAAAAGTCGATCCGCGGTCCCTTCGGTGTAGAACGTGTAATGCGCCGAACCAGAACCGTCCAGCGCAACCACAGCAAGCGTGGTTGGCTCCGACCCACGCTCCACAAGCGACAGATCTACACGGGACTCATCCAGCCGCCGCATCAGGGACCTGCCAAACGGATCGGTAGAAACCCGAGAAAGAAAGGAAACCGGCACATCCAGGCGCGCAGCGGCAATGGCCACATTGTACGGACCGCCGCCGAGCTTCGGCGCCAATGGACTGAGTGGATCGTCCACAGCGGACGGAACAAGATCAACAAGTGCCTCGCCGCCGACAACGATCACCGCGCCGCCCTTTCCCCGCTAGTCCGGCCAACCTCGATCGTCAAGGATAACCGGCGCGCGCCACCACCCTGCCGGCACGTTCCGCGCGCTGCTCGGGCCGAGTAAAGTAGTTGGACGACCGACAGTTCGACGCAGAACCAGCATGCCCTCTGGAGATGGATATGCCAGCCGAGCGACTGCTACCGGATACCGAGTCGCAGGACTTGATCGAGCTCACGCGGGAGATCGCCAAGCAGGAGCTCGAACCGCACGCCGCAGAGTACGAGGCCGCCGAGCGCTTCCCCAGGGAGCAGTTCCGCCTACTCGGCCGCAGCGGGCTCCTCAGCCTCCCCTACCCGGAGCACTGGGGCGGCGGGGCGGTCCCGTACGAGACCTACCTTCAGGTTCTCGAGGAGATCGCCACCGCGTGGATGTCGGTTGGCGTTGGCCTTTCGGTGCACACCATGTCCTGCTACGCGCTCGCCGAGTATGGCTCGCCGGAGCAGCAGGAACGCTGGCTGCCAGAGATGCTTGGCGGCGAACTGCTCGGCGGCTACGCCCTGTCCGAGAGCCAGGCGGGTTCGGATGCCGCCGCGCTGTCCACCCGCGCGGTGCGCGATGGCGCGGACTACCTGGTCACCGGCGCGAAGGCGTGGATCACCCACGGCGGGGAGGCCGACTACTACACGACGATGGTGCGCACCGCCGAAGGCAGCGAGGGCATCAGTTGCCTGCACGTCGCCGGTGATACGCCAGGGCTCACGGCGGCACCGCCGGAGAAGAAGATGGGGCTCACCGGGTCGACCACCACGCAGCTGCTTTTCGACGGCGCCAGGGTGCCGGCTGACCGGCTGGTCGGCGCGGAGGGGCAAGGGCTGAAGATCGCGTTGTCCTCGCTCGCCTCCGGACGACTGGGCATTGCCGCCTGCGCGGTCGGGCTCGCGCAGGCGGCGCTGGACGAAGCAGTCGGCTACGCCAAACAGCGTAGCCAGTTCGGTTCGCCGATCATTGAATTCCAGGGCATCGAGTTCCTGCTCGCGGATATGGCCGCCGCGGTCGAATCAGCGCGGGCGACGTATCTGGACGCGGCAAGGCGGCGCGATCGCGGTATGCCGTTCGCCCGGCAGTCGTCGGTGGCCAAGTTGATCGCCACGGACGCCGCGATGCGGGTAACCACCGATGCGGTGCAGGTCCTCGGCGGGGCCGGTTACACGCGAGACTTTCCGGTCGAGCGCTATATGCGGGAAGCGAAAGTGCCACAGATCTTCGAAGGGACGAACCAGATCCAGCGCATGGTGATCGCGAGGCAGCTCCGGAACGGCTGACACGCTCCGTAACCGCATTCCGTAAGGATCTTGCGGCCAGGGAGCACGCTCCGTGATCGCGTTCTTTAAGCTTAGCGAGGCTGGCTGGTCCCGTTCCTGGTTGCGGGTGAAACGGGACCAGCTAGCTAGCGAGAATCGTCGATCAGCCTTCGGTCTTGCGGGCCACGCAGAGCACCGACTGTCCGAATGGCACCTTGACGCCCTTCTCGATCGCCTTGGTCACCGGCACGACGAAACGGTCGTAAATGGCCACCAGCTTCGGGTTGGGCGCGCCCGCGCCGCCCTTGCGCACGGCCGCCCACCAGGCGAACGCGCCGAGGAAGTTCACCGGCTTGGCGACCTCCACGGTCAGGCCGGCAGCCTGCGCCGCGGCCGTCACCGTGGTCGGCGTGTACCGCCGGAAATGCCCAACCTTGCGGTCGAACTCACCGTAGAGTTGCTGATATCCGGGTACAAAAAGGACAATGTTGCCGTTAGCGGTCACGGATTTGGCCAGTAGCCGCAAGGCTTCCACGTCGTCTTCGATGTGCTCGAGCACGTTGATCGCGATCAACGATTCGACCGGCTTGTCCAATTCGGTCTGCCCGTCGATGTCGAACTGGCGGACCTCCATCTCGGACCGGTCCGCGAACCGCTCCTTCATCCGCTCGACGGCGCCAGGGTCCACGTCCGTGACCACATACCGGTCCGCGCCCCGGTAGCCGTCGGCGAACTCGCCGAGCCCGGCACCGACCTCAAGAACGCTGCGCCCGCAGTGCCGGCCAATCAGCTCCCGCTGGTAGGCGAGGTATCGCGGCTTCCCTTGGTCGTTTTCCAGCCCGCGTCCGGTCGCGGCCGTGAAGGCGCCCTGCCCTTGGTCGTCCTGTGTCACGCAGTCTCCAATGCATCGTGCGCGCTCGGGAAACAAAGTCCGCTGCCATTGGGTAGGTAACGGTCAGCGAGATGATCCGTACCGGCACCAGCCAGATCCGGTCCCGAGCACGCCGGGGACGATTTCCAGATTAGCTGCCCGGGATCGTAGTTGAAGGTCACAGAGTGATCTCACCCCGGCCCCATTCCCGCGATCGGGAGTACACACAGTGTTACAGCGGCCGGGGTCAGCTCAGGCTTCCTGGTAGTACCGGGCCGCGGCGCTACCGCGGCCATTGGCCTCGTCGTACTCGTAGACCTGCTCGCCCCGCACGAACACGCGCAGCGCGCGGTTCATCACGTCCAGCGGGTCGCCCGACCAGATCACCACATCGCCATCCAGACCCGGTTTGAGTGCACCCACCCGGTCGTCCAGGCCGAGCATCGCCGCCGGGTTGACGGTGAGCGCGCGCAGCGCGGTATCGCTGTCCAACCCTTCCTTCACCGCGAGCGTGGCCTGGTGCACCAGGAAGTCAATGGGCACAACGGGATGATCGGTGGTCAGCGCGATGCGCACGCCCGCGCGCGCGAGCACTCCGGGGTTGCGCAGCGTCCTGTTCCGCACCTCGACCTTGACCCTGCTGGTGAACAGCGGGCCGACGATCACCGGAATGTCCTTGGCGGCAAGCACATCCGCCACCAGGTGCCCCTCGGTCCCGTGGTTGACGATCAGCTGGTAACCGAACTCCTCGGCAAGCCGGATGGCCGTGACGATGTCGTCCGCGCGGTGCGTGTGCTGGTCCCAGTACAGCTCCCCGGCAAGCACCCTGGCCAGGGTCTCCTTGCTCAGATCCACATCGAAGGGTTTGCCCTCGCCCTCGGCGTGCGCGCGCTGCGCCGCGTAGTTGCGCGCCTCGGTAAAGGCCTGGCGGATCACCGCGGCAACGCCGAGCCGGGTCGATGGGGTCCGGTCCTTCTCGCCATAAACCCGCTTCGGGTTCTCGCCGAGCGCGCTTTTCACGCTGACCGACGCGCCGAAGAGCATGTCGGTCACCGTGCGGCCCCAGGTTTTGACCGCGACCGTCTGCCCACCGATGGGGTTACCGGAACCGGGCTTGATCACCACACTGGTGACGCCGCCGGCCAGCGCGTCATCGAATGCCACGTCGGTTGGGTCGATCCCGTCGATCGCCCGGAACCGCGCGCCATTCGGGTCGGTCATCTCGTTGGTGTCGTTACCCGACCAGCCTTCGCCATCCTCGTGCACGCCGAGATGTGCGTGCGCGTCAATGAATCCGGGCAGCACCCAGTTACCCTGAGCGTCCACACTGGACATATCGTCGGGTACGTCCACATCGGCATCGGCGCCGATCTCGGCAATCTTGCCGTCCCTGATCAACACGGTGCCGCCGTCGATCGGCTCCCCATCGACGGGCACCACGTAGCCACCTGTAATCGCGATATCCACGAACGCCGACCCTAGCTGACATAGTGTCCTGAGTCAGAAGTATGAGTGGCGTCTTTCGGACCCAGGCGGCGCCTCGCGGCGTTGGGCCCCCGCTGTGGCACGCTTGGCGGCCACGGTAGGGGAGCGTCGTCACCGATAGCGCTGCTATCGGCTTCTCCCCCACCTCACGGCGGGGGCACCCCCACCTCCGCCTTGCGATGCATCCACCTGGATCACCGAAATCCGCTAACGAACCCCTAACTCAGGACACTAAGCGCAAACGGCTCGATTCCCCAATTCACCCGCCACTTTTCGCCCGGTGCAAGGATGCGCAGATCGACCCCGGAGTTGAGCGCGTCCGGCGGGCAGGTCATTGGCTCAACCGCCAGCGCGAAGTCACCGCTTTCCGGCCGCCAGATGAACACGTGCACCCACCGAAACGCTGGATCGGCCCACAGCCGCGCTCCCCCGGCGGCGCCGCGCAGCGTATGCCGGACGAACCCATCGTCGTCCGGCTCGCAGCGCCCGAACGCGTTGTCCAGACCTAGACCACGAAGCGTGGCTACGGCGGCCCCGGCACGCAGGTCATAGGCCGTGCCATCGACCGGGCGCGGCGCCCCCTCGGGAAGCATGGTCGCCGGATCGGATGGCTGATAGCTGGGCGCGGCCACGCGTAGCACCGCATCGGCGTCGGCCCGCAGGTACGGGTGCGTGCCGAGCCCAACCGGCACCTGCTGCGCGCCAAGATTGTCCAGCTGATGCCGCACGCGCAGGCCGTGTTCATCCAGCGAGTAGTGCACCGAAACCCGCAGCGGCACTGGCCAGCCGGGCTGTTCCGGGACAACGGTGCTGAGCTGGACATGCTCGCGCTCGTGACGGATGACCGTCCAGGCATGCGCGCCGGCCAGACCGTGGATCGCGTTGCCCCGCGCCGGCTCGGTGATCTCGAGCTGCCGCGCACGCCCAAGATGCTCCCAGCGACCACCCGCGACGCGATTCGGCCAGGGCACCATGACCTTGCCGGCGGAAGGCAGTTCCCCAGCGGCATTCCGGTCCACCACGTATGCCCGGTCGGCCTGCCAGAAGCCCCGCAGGCTCGCCCCGAGGACCGACACCTCGGCAACGGCGGTTCCTCGGCGGATCCGCACCAACTCGCTCATCCGCTGTTACGGCGCCAGACGCTCCACGATCCACCGCTCGTCCACCCGCCGGAACCGCAGCCGGTCGTGCATCCGATCCCGCCTGCCCTGCCAGAACTCAACGACTTCCGGGCGGATCCGCCAGCCACCCCAGTGCGGCGGCACTGGCACGTCATCGTTCTCGCCGAACTGGCGCTGCACCTTGGCCAGCGCCTTGTCCAGCGTCGGCCGGCCCTCCACGATCCGGGACTGCGGCGAGGCCCAGGCACCGAGCTGGGAACCGCGCGGACGCTGGTCCCAGTACTCCTTGGTCTCCGCCGCACTCACCCGCACGACCTCACCGCGAACGTGTACCTGGCGATGCAGCGCATACCAGGGGAAGGTCGCCGAGGCGAACCGCGTGGCCAGCAGGTCGTGACTCTTCGCGGACGTGTAGTTGGTGTAGAAGACCACGCCGTGCTCGTCGAGGCCCTTGCACAGCACGCTGCGCGAGGACGGCCGACCGTCGGCATCGGCCGTGGCCAGCACCATCGCATTGGCGTCGGGCACGCCGGCTTTGGTGGCCTCCTCCAACCACAGGCGCAGCTGATCAGCCCAAGTAGCGGCCAGTTCCTCCTCGACAAGCGAGCCACGTTCGTAGGACACCCGCATCCCCGGCAACTCGACCGCTATGCCCGATTCGGCATCGCCGGCCTCGCCGTTCGCGACAGCCTGGCCACCGCTGCTGGTATCTGGCATGTTCCGCCACCCTCCACAACCTGCGCCATCCCGATGAACATCCGGTGAAATGGGACGGTAGGCCCTAGCCATAGTCGAACGGAACCGCCCGACTGGTGATGCGGGCCACCCGAGGCGTAGGTGATTGCTCAATGTCCGTAATCGGAGCAGAGTTTGCGCCGGAACAGGGCTCGCCAATGGACAGCCGGACCGTCGGGGAAATGGCGCGGGAGGACACCCAGTGACCAGCACAGCTCAGTCAGTGAACAACACCGAGTTTCGACCTGGCTTGGAGGGAATTGTCGCGTTTCGCACGGAAATCGCGGAACCGGACAAAGACGGCGGCGCACTGCGCTACCGAGGGGTGGATATCGAAGATCTAACCGGAAAGGTGACCTTCGGCAATGTGTGGGCGCTGCTGGTGGACGGCAGGTTCGGCCAGGGGCTGCCGCCTGCCGAGCCGTTCCCGCTGCCCGTGCACTCCGGCGATGTGCGGGTTGACGTGCAGGCCGCGCTGGCCATGCTCGCCCCGATCTGGGGATACGAACCGCTGCTGGACATCAGCGACGAGGCGGCCCGCGAACAGCTCGCCCGCGCCTCGGTGATGGCGCTTTCCTATGTCGCGCAGTCCGCGCGGGGGATACATCACCCAGCCGTACCGCAGTCCAGGATCGATGAATGCACGACGATCACCGAACGGTTCATGACCCGCTGGCGTGGCGAGCCGGATCCGGCACAGGTACGCGCGGTGGACGCGTACTGGGTGTCGGCCGCCGAGCATGGGATGAACGCGTCCACCTTCACCGCGCGGGTGATCGCGTCCACTGGCGCGGATGTGGCTGCTTCGCTTTCCGGTGCGGTCGGCGCGATGTCCGGGCCGTTGCACGGCGGCGCGCCGGCGCGGGTACTGCCGATGCTGGCCGAGGCGGAGCGCACCGGGGACGCCCGTACTGTGGTGCGCGGCATCCTGGACCGCAAGGAGCGGCTGATGGGCTTCGGGCATCGCGTCTACCGGGCCGAGGATCCCCGGGCTCGAGTGCTCCGGCGCACCTGCCAGGAACTCGGCGCGCCCCGGTTCGAGGCGGCGGCCGCACTGGAGCAGGCCGCGCTCGCCGAGCTGCGGGAGCGTCGCCCTGACCGTCCAATCGAGACAAATGTGGAGTTCTGGGCGGCGGTGATCCTGGATTTCGCCGACGTGCCACCACATATGATGCCGGCGATGTTCACCTGCGCGCGGACCGCCGGATGGTGCGCGCACATCCTGGAACAGAAGCGCACCGGTCGGCTGGTGCGGCCAGCCGCGGAATACATCGGCCCGGCGCCACGCGGACCGCAGGAGGTCGAGGGCTGGCGCGAGCTCGGCTAGCCAAGACCAGCAAGGAGTTTACGTAGAAGCTCGGTCAGCTGGGCGCGTTCGCCCGGCGACAGGTGCTCCACCAGCGTCTGCTCGTGCGCAAGCAGGTCGCCGACCAGCTGCTCGTTCAACCACAGGCCAGCCTCGGTCAGCCGCACCCTGCTGGTCCGCTTGCCACTGGCACCGCGCTCGGTGTGCACCCAGCCGGCGCGCTCGGCCTTGGCCACCCGCTGACTGATCGCGCCCGCGCTGATCAGCGAGGCTTCGGCGAGTTCGGCCGGCGTCATCGCGTACGGCTCGCCGGACCGCCGTAACGTGGAAAGCAGATCCAAAGTGGATGGATCGGTGTCCAGCGCGCGCAAGGTACGCCGCCGGTCGTCACTGAACCACTGAGCGAGCCGCCAGATCCGGGTGATCACCCCGATCGACTCGACCGGGAAATCCGGGCGCTCCCTGCGCCACCCCTCCTGGATCGCGTCCACCCCATCGGCCATCCTGCGACTCCCAGTTGTTTAGACCTAAACTCTTCCGCTACTCTGACTCCGAACAGTTTAGACCTAAATAATGGAGTTGAGATGACCCGCACCGCCATCGTCACCGGTGGAGCAACCGGGATTGGCAAAGCAACCGCCGCACGGCTGCGCGCCGACGGTCTGGACGTGGTGATCACCGGACGGCGTGCCGAACTGCTCGCCGAAACCGCCCGCGAGCTGGGTGCCACCCCGGTCGCCTTCGATGCCACCGATCCAGCGGCCATCACGGCGGCGCTGCCGGCCCTGCCCCCGCGAGTGGACGTGCTGGTGAACAACGCGGGCGGGAACACCGATATCGGAGCGCCCGCACCGGGCGATCTGGTGGCACTGCGGCAATCCTGGCTGCGCAACCTCGAGGCGAACCTGCTCGGCGCGGTACTGGTGACCACCGCGCTGCTCGACCGGCTCGCCGAACAGTCCCGGGTGATCACGCTCGGCTCGATCGCCGCGCGCGGCGGTGCCGCCGGTTACGGTGCGGCCAAGGCAGCCGTGGAAACCTGGAACCGTGAGCTGGCAAGGACCATCGGCGCACGAGGTGGCACCGCGAACGTCGTATCGCCGGGGCTGACCGAACCGACCGAGTTCTTCGGCGGCGGTCTGCCGGAGGACCGGCGCGCGATGCTGATCGAGCAGACCGCGAACGGCAGGGCTGGCACGGTGGACGACATCGCGGCGGCGATCCGCTTCCTTGCCTCCCCCGAGGCCGGTCATATCACCGGCCAGGCGCTGCCGGTCAACGGCGGCGCCGCGTAGCACGATCAACCTCGGTGTCCATCGATCGACGGACACCGAGGTTCAGCCGGACGTTCGTCCCGCGACCCGGTAGCTGGCACGCAGACTCAGCGTATGCACACCATCGATGTCCGCGGGTTGGCCAAGGCCTATCGAGGGGTACCCGCGGTACGAAACCTCGACCTGGCGGTTCCCCGCGGCGAAATCTTCGCGCTACTCGGTCCGAACGGCGCGGGCAAGACCACCACCGTGGAGATCCTCGAGGGACACCGGGCCCGGGACGCCGGCACGGTACGGGTACTCGGTGAGGACCCGGCCCGCGCGGGCTATGCCTGGCGCGCCCGGTTGGGCATCGTGCTGCAAACGGCGACGGACGCGGCCGAGCTGACCGTCGCCGAGACGGTACGACACTTCGCCAGGTACTACCCGAATCCACGCGAAGTGGACTATGTGCTGGACGCCTGCGGGCTGACCGAGAAGGCCAGCGCGCGGGTACGCCGGCTCTCCGGCGGGCAACGCCGGCGGTTGGACGTCGCGCTCGGCATCATCGGTAAACCCGAGCTGATCTTCCTGGACGAACCGACCACCGGATTCGACCCGGAGGCGCGCAGGCAGTTCTGGGACCTGATCCGGCTACTCGCCAGCGACGGCACCACGATCGTGCTCACCACGCACTACCTGGAGGAAGCCGAAACACTCGCGGACCGGGTTGCGGTGATCGCGCGCGGCGAGATCGTCGCCGAAGGCGAACCCGACACGCTTGGTGGCCGGGCAACCGCCGAAGCCACGGTCCGCTGGACGGACGCGAACGGCGTGCACACCAAACAGACCGGCACGCCAACCGCGCTGATCAACCAGCTCTCCTCGGGCACCGAGGAACTGGCCGAACTCACCGTCAGCCGGCCGACGCTGGAAGACATCTATCTCGAACTGATCGGGGGCCGGCCATGAATCAACTAGCCACCGCACTTCCCGGCACCTTCCGGCTCGGCCTGGCCAGGGGCGCGATCGAGCTCAAGCAGTTCTTCCGGCAGAAGGAACACGCGCTGTTCACCTTCTCCCTGCCGCCGTTCCTGCTGCTGATCCTCGGCTCGGTCTTCCGGCAGGCCTTCGACAACGACGGCACGGCGGTAAGCCAGATGTTCACCGCGAGCATGATCGGCTCCGGGATCATCTCCACGTCGTTCGTCAGCATGGGCATCGGGGTGGCGCTGGATCGCGAGGACGGCACGCTGAAACGGCTGCGCGGCACGCCGCTGCCCGCCGTCGCGTATTTCCTCGGCAAGATCGTGCTGGTCGGTGTATCCAGCGTGGCGCAGGTTGTCCTGCTACTCACGATCGGTCTGCTGATGTTCGACCTCACGCTGCCCACCGATCCGGCGCGCTGGGTCACCTTCGCTTGGGTGTTCGTGCTTGCCGTGGTGACCTGCTCGCTACTGGGTATCGCGGTCAGTTCGGTGGCGCGGTCGGCGCAGAGCGCGTCCTCGGTCACGAACTTTCCGTACCTGGGCCTGCAGTTCATTTCCGGGGTGTTCATCAACCCGATCACCATGCTGCCGACGGCTATGGTGACGGTGTCCTCGTTCTTCCCGGTCAAATGGATCTGTCAGGGTTTCCGTGCGGTATTCCTCCCAGAACACATGGCGGCGCGAGAAATGGCGGGCTCATGGGAACTCGGCATGATCGCACTGGTGCTGAGCAGCTGGTGCGTGCTGGGGCTGGCGCTGTGCCGGCTGACCTTCCGGTGGACGAACACCGGTCGTTGACCGAGGCATGGCGACGCTGGTACGGGCTATGGGACGCGCTGTTCGCGCTCGTCTTCGCTGGTGTGGGCTGGCTACTCGCCACCCAGACCCCCGGCACGGTCGAGCGGGTTGGCGCGCTCAGCGCGCTCGGCTGCGCGGCGCTCGCGTACCTGGTAGTTGGCCGGCGGCTGATCCTGCGCGACCGCCTCGGCCGGGATTCCTGGCTGTTCGGCGGGTTCATCCTGGCGGCCTATGTGGTCGCGGTCGCACTCACGCCGGATGCGGGATTCGTGCTGTTCGCCATCCTGCCGATGCTCTACATGTCGATACCGACGGTCGCGGCGAGCCTAGCCACCGCGGTCGCGATCCTGCTGCCGGTGTTCAGCACCCTGCTCGGCTCCCGGCTGAGCGCCGACGAGCTGCGCACCACCCTGATGCAGTCCGGTTTCATGGTGCTCTTCGCGATCTTCGCGGGATTCTGGCTGAACCGTGTCGCCGCGCAGAGCCAGCAACGCAAGGAGTTGATCGACCAGCTCGCCGCGAGCCGCGCGGAGGTGAGCCGGCTGTCCCACGAATCGGGTGTGGCCGCCGAACGCGAGCGGCTGGCCGCGGAAATCCACGACACCCTGGCGCAGGGATTCGCCAGTATCGTCACCCTGGCGCAGGCGGCCGAATCGGCCGTGGAGGTGGACTCCACTCGGGTACGTGAACGCCTCGGGCTGCTCGCCGATACCGCGCGGGAAAATCTTGCCGAATCCCGCGCCCTTGTCGCCGCGCTGACCCCGCAGGTGCTTGCCGAACACCAGGTAGCCGCCGCGCTGCGCCGGCAGTTGGACGCGCTGGGTACCGAACTGGGCATCCCGGTGGTGGCCGAACTCGGCGATACCCAGTACGAGCTGGCTACCAACACCGAGGTGGTGCTGTTGCGCGCGGGCCAGGAGGCGTTGAGCAACATCCGCAAGCACGCCCGACCGAGTACCGTCCAGCTCCGGTTGACGCACACCGAGTCGACCGTGCTGCTCAGCGTGGCCGACGATGGCGCGGGGTTCGACGCGGACCGCCCGTCCGCCGGCTACGGCTTGCCGGGCATCCGCGCGAGAGTGGCACAGATCGGCGGTCAGCTGCGGGTACACAGCTCGCCAGGGCAGGGCACCGAACTCGAGGTGGAGGTACCGCGATGACGATCCGCGTGCTGCTCGTGGACGATCACCCCGTGGTGCGTACCGGACTGGCCGGGATGCTGGACGCCGAAGCCGATATCGCGGTCGTGGGCGAGGCGGACTCGGGTGCCGAAGCGATAGCGCTGGTCGCCGAGCGTTCCCCGCACGTGGTGCTGATGGATCTGCGGATGCCCGGAGTCGACGGTGCGCAGGCCACCCGGCGGATCCTGACCGAGCACCGGGAAACCAAGGTGGTGGTGCTGACCACCTATGACACCGATGCGGACATTCTCAGCGCGGTGGAGGCCGGCGCCTCCGGGTACCTGCTCAAGGACGCTTCCCGGAGTGAACTAGCCGAGGCGGTCCGCGGTGCGGCGCGAGGCGAGACGGTGCTCGCGCCCACGGTGGCCAGCCGGTTGGTGCAACGCGTGCGGGTTCCGGCCAAGGCCGGGCTTTCCGATCGGGAGCTGGACGTGCTCCGGTTGGTCGCTAGTGGACACACGAATGCCGCGATTGGACAGGAACTACACATCAGCGAAGCCACCGTGAAAACACACCTGTTGCGGATCTTCAACAAACTCGGCGTCTCGGACCGCACGGCCGCGGTAACCACGGCGATGGCCCGCGGGCTGCTCTGACAGACTGACCGCATGCTGGAGGCTACTGAGTTCGCGCTGCTTCGCCGGCTGGCCCAGGAGCAGGCGGGCAGCCGTGCGCCGTCCATGGTCGCGGCGCTCGTGCGCGGTGGGCAGATCATCTGGACCGGGGCGCGCGGGCGGGTCGGCGACAGCCCGCCAACCACCGATACCCAGTACCGGATCGGGTCGATCACCAAATCCTTCGTGGCAGCGCTGGTGCTACGGCTGCGGGATGAGGGCAAGCTCGAGCTGACCGACCGGCTCGACAGCTACCTACCGGAAACGCAGCTCGGTGACCTCACGATCGGCCAGCTGCTCGCGCATACCGGCGGGCTGACCGCCGAATCGCCCGGCCAGTGGTGGGAGCGCACCCCCGGCGCGGACTGGACCGTGCTGAACGCGAGCCTGGATGACGACCAGCGCAAACACCGCCCCGGCCGAAGGTTTCACTACTCGAATGCCGGCTTCGGGGTGCTCGGCGAACTGGTCGCGCGGCTGCGCGGGATGAGCTGGCTGGACGCGTTGCGCGAGGAGATCCTGGCACCGCTCGGGCAGCATCGGACGACCCCGCATCCGGAGGGCCCGCACGCAGCCGGTTTCGCCGTACACCCCTACGCGGACGTGCTGCTCCCCGAACCCAGCCCGGACGCGGGCGCGATGGCTCCGGCGGGCCAACTGTGGTCCACGGTGACCGACCTGGCCAGATGGGTGCGCTTCGTCGGCGGCGACACCGCCGGCGTGCTGCATCCGGACACCGTGGCCGAAATGCGTGAGCCGGCGATCGTGGACGACGGTGACGTCTGGCAGGTCGGCTACGGCCTCGGGTTCCAGCTGGTCCGCGCGCATGGCCGCAGGTTCGCCGGGCATACCGGTTCGATGCCGGGTTTTCTTGCCTGCGCCCTGATCGACCCGGCTACCGGCACCGGCGGGCTGGTCATGGCGAATACCACCAGCGGGGTGCCGGTGGTGCCGGTGACGCTGGATCTGATCCAGATCGTGGATGACCTCGAGCCCGTGCTGCCGGCCGAATGGATACCCGCCACCGCGGTGAACGAGGAACTGCTCGCGCTCACCGGGCCGTGGTACTGGGGCCCCTCGCCGTTCACGCTGCGCCTGCTCGGTGATGGCTGGCTGGACCTGGCGCCGACGACGGGTAGCGGCAGGGCCTCCCGGTTCCGCCCGGACGGCACGGACGCCTGGATCGGCCTTGACGGGTATTACGCGGGCGAAACGCTCCGGCTGGTGCGCGGCGCGGACGGCGCGCCGAGCCATTTCGACCTCGCGACGTTCATCTTCACCCGGACTCCATATGACCCGAACGCACCCATTCCGGGCGGCACCGAAGGCTGGCGCGGGACGGCCCGCTAGACAGACCGCGTTTCTGGTGTGTCCGCGGTAACCCACGCTTAACGCGGAGCTGGCGAGCTGAAAGACTGCCTAGCGACCGGCAACGGCGCCGGGCACCAGGCAGGTGATACTACGAGTCGAGAGGCGCCGAAATGACGCAGACCGCCGATCCGACCACGCTCCAACTGCCCGCCGAGCTGCAGCCCTCCGACGGGCGGTTCGGCTGCGGGCCGTCGAAGGTGCGGCCGGAGCAGCTGAGCAACCTGGCCACCAAGGGCGCGGCCATTATGGGTACCTCCCACCGGCAGAAGCCAGTGAAGTCGCTGGTCGGCCGCATTCGCAGCGGGCTGACCGAGCTGTTTTCCCTCCCGGACGGCTACGAGGTGGTTCTCGGCAACGGCGGCACGACGGCCTTCTGGGACGCGGCCGCCTTCGGGTTGATCCGCGAGCGCGCCCAGCTGTTCACCTACGGCGAGTTCTCCGCGAAGTTCGCCAAGGTCACCAAGGGCGCTCCGTTCCTTGCCGACCCGATCGTCACCGAGGCCGAGCCGGGCAGTGCGCCGGAGATCAGCTTCCAAGGGGGCTCGGACCTCATCGGTTGGGCGCATAACGAGACCTCCACGGGTGTCGCGGTGCCGGTACGGCGCCCCGCCGGGTCCGATGGCGCGCTCGTCGCGATCGACGCGACCAGTGGCGCGGGCGGGCTACCGGTGAACGCGGCCGATTTCGACGTCTACTACTTCGCGCCGCAGAAGTCCTTCGCCGCCGACGGCGGCCTCTGGGTGGCGCTGTGCAGCCCGGCCGCGGTCGAGCGGATCGGCGAGGTCGCCGGCACGGACCGCTGGATCCCCGAGTTTCTTTCGCTGGCCACCGCGCTGGACAACTCGCGCAAGGACCAGACGTACAACACGCCCGCGCTGGCCACGCTGTACCTGCTCGCCGACCAGATCGACTGGATGAACGGCAACGGCGGGTTGGCCTGGAGCTCAGCGCGGACGAAGGATTCCGCGGACCGGCTCTACTCCTGGGCCGAGGCCAGCCCGTACGCCCAGCCGTTCGTGACCGAGCCGGCGCACCGCTCGCAAGTCGTTGGCACGGTTGACTTCACCGACGACATCGATGCGGCCGCGGTAGCGAAGGCGTTGCGTGCCAACGGAATCGTCGATGTGGAGCCGTACCGCAAGCTCGGCCGCAACCAGCTGCGGGTCGGCATGTTCCCCGCGATCGAGCCGGCCGACATCAGCACGCTCACCAAGGCGATCGATTGGGTGATCGACGCACTGCGCTGATCGGCGAACTGTGCTTCGCTTCAGGTGAAGTACACCTCGATGCCACGGAGTTCGGCGCGCCTCGCACGTCAAGGCGACGCGCCGAACTACCGTGGCACCCAGTCGAGGTGTTATGTCGGAACAAGGTCGCGGGAGGCCGTGATGCGCGCGTTGCGAGTCGTGGGACTCAGCGGCGACGGGAAATCCGTCATCTGCGAGGACCCGCGCGGCGAGCGGTTCACGTTGCCCGCGGACGAGCGGCTGCGCGCGGCCGCACGCGGTGACATCACCCGACTCGGCCAGATCGAGATCGAGCTGGAGAGCCAGATGCGTCCTCGCGAGATCCAGTCCCGCATCCGTGCGGGAGATTCCGTTGAACAGGTTGCCAATGCCGCCGGGCTGCCCGCGCAGCGCGTGGAGCGATTCGCCTACCCGGTGCTGCTCGAACGCTCGCGCACCGCGGAACTAGCGCAGCAGGCGCACCCGGTTCGCGAGGACGGCCCGGACGTGCAGACCCTCGGCGAGGTCGTCGCGCATGCCTTCGGGCTACGCGGACAGGACTACGGCAGCGCCCGCTGGGACTCCTGGCGCGGCGAGGACGGCAAATGGATCGTCGCGCTGCACTGGAAGGCCGGCCGCTCGGACAACCGGGCACGGTGGGTGTTCTCCCCAGGCGCGCATGGCGGCACGGTCACCGCGCTCGATGACGCCGCGCTCGAATTGCTCGACCCGAATTTCAACGCGGGGCTGCGCACCGTGCACGGCTCGGGCGAGCCAGCGGCGCGGCGCAGGGAAGAGCCGGAGATCCTCGCCAAGGAGGATCCAGTCAAAGACGCCCCAGTCAAGGACGCCGACGACAATACGGCCGAGCTGCCTGGGTTGCTCGACCGGACGGAGCCGGTTGGCCAGGTCATCGAGGCTTCGATCCCGGACGCGTCGGCCGAAGCCGAAACGGCTGAGCCCGCGCCAACCGAAGACGAGGCGGCCGGGGCGGAACAGGCCAAGCCTGCCGCGCAGCCAGCCGCGCGCAAGGGCAAGAACAAGAAGGCGATGGTGCCTTCCTGGGAAGACGTGCTGCTCGGCGTCAAATCCCAACGCGGCTGAGCCCCAGCCTCGCTAACCTTAAAGAACGCGACCACAGAACGTCACTGGCCGCTGCGCACCGTCACCGCAAGATCCTTAAAGATTGCGATCTCGGGGCGCCGGCGACCACGACAGACTCGCTAACCCTAAAGAACGCGGTCACCGAGCGCGAACGCGATTACGGGGCGTGCTCGCGTGGGCTGCTAGTCGCCTGGCACGTTGTCCAGGAACCGCGCGTCGCAGCCGGCCGTATCGCACCATTGTTCGGCCTCTGCCCTGCTCAACCACACCGAGCCAGGTGGCCGCTCCCTGCCGAGCGCGGTCCAGCCATCTGGCGCGAGGACATGCAGCCGCGCATCGCGCAGGGCAAGCAGTCGCCCTTCCGGAAACGCCATTGTCGCCACGGTACGCAGGAAGCGCACCGGCTCCGGTCTGCTCATCCGCATATGATGCCGCGCTGGTTCACCCGAGCTCGCGCGGCCCCGCCGATCCGGCTCAGCCGAGCACGAACGGTAAGCCGAGCCACCCGGCGGCGAGCCCGGCACAGGCGCCGAACGCGACCCAGCGCCAGATCAGCACCCGCCGCAGCAGCCAGATCGACGGGCTCATCCCCGCCGTGAGCACGATCGCCGCGCCGATCGCGAGCAGCAGACTCGCATCGGCCAGTGTCACCGTCAACGCCAGCAGCATCAGCGCGACGAGCAGCGCGGCCGCCCCGGCGACGGTCAGCCCGGTCGCCCACGGCGTCCCCGCGGGGCGCGGAACGTTCGGCACGGTTTCCTCATCCACCAACGCGGGCGGGCGCCCGTAGAAGGTGATCCCCGCGCCGGCTTCGCTTTCCGCCCGCACCGCGCGAACACGCGGTTGTGCCACCGGCTCCGGGCCCTGCTCGGCACGTTCCGCCGACGGCTCTACCGGCGCGATATCCCCGGTGAACGGGTCGACGTAGTCGACCACCCGGTCCATCGACCTGGCCAGCCGAGCCGCGAGCTGGTGTCCTCGACGGGAGACCAGCGGCCCAACCTGCGCCAGACTCGCCGTGTCCGCGTTTCGGGAGACAGCGGCAACCACCCGCGCCCATTCATGCAGCGCCTCCGGCAGACCACTGTCCAGCGGAAGCTCGGCGGGATCAACCTCCCGCGCGGGCTCGGCATCGTGCCGAACCACCACGGCGCGCGCATCCCGAGTGCGCAGCTCCACGTTCACCTCAACCCGCTCCTGGAACACTCGTGCAGACCCTAGCCGGCGCAGGGTCACCCGCGCAGCGCATGGAAGGCAATGGCGGCCGAAGTCGCCACATTGAGCGAGTCCACGCCATCCGCCATCGGTATCCGCAGCCACGAGTCGGCGGCCGCCAGTGCGGGTTCGCTGAGTCCCGGCCCCTCCGAACCGAGTACCAGCGCGACCCGTTGCCCGGCGAGACCAAGCTCGGCCGGTGGCACGCCGTCGGCTCGCGGCGTCATCGCGACCACCCGGAAACCGAGTTCGCGCAGCATGGCAAGGCCATCCGGCCACGGCTGCAGCGGCGCATGCGGAACCCGCAGCACATGCCCCATCGATACGCGCACGCTGCGGCGGTAAAGCGGATCCGCGCTACCACCGCCAAGTAGCACCCCGTCGACACCGAGCGCGGCGGCGTTTCGGAACAGCGCACCAAGATTCTCGTGATCACCGACGCCTTCGGTCACGGCCAGCAGTCGCGCGCCGCGAGCGAGCTCCGTCACACTCGGCGCCGGAGCGCGGTCCGCGACCGCGAGCACACCTCGATTCAGGTGGAAGCCGACCACCTCGGCCATCACCTCGGCACTGGCGATGTACGCGGGCACGGGCAAATCGTCTAATTCAGACGCAAGTTCCTCGATCCTGCGCGGCACCCCGAGTAGCGCGCGGATCGGATACGGCGAGCCGAGTAGCCTGCGCACCACGACGGTTCCCTCGGCAATCACCAATCCCTTGCCACCTGGTCGGTCCGGCCGACGATCCGCGGTGGACAGTGCGCGGAAGTCATCCAGCCGAACGTCCGCTGGGTCAGTCGTTGTGATCATTTCGGCCACACCGCGCAGTCTGCCAGTCAGTATGATTGCTCACGGTGAACCCCCTCTGACCGACAGCACTAGTTTGGCCGCTACCGCGCCGAATTTCGCTGTGCGACGGTGGTGCACTGACCTGAATCGCCATCCCAGCTGGAGGGCAGATGGCCCCGTGTACCGGCTCAGCCCCGGAGCCGTTCGTACCGCATCAAAGACAGCGCTATCGCCGGAAGGTACATCGTTGCCTGGACGCGCTGGCCGATATGCTCACCAGCTCTCGGTTCTGTACCGAGGAGCGGCGAATCGGGCTCGAAATAGAGCTCAATATCGTGGACGAAACGCTACGACCGTCCATGGCGAACTCGGTTGTTCTGGAAAAGCTGAACGACCCCTCGTTCACGATTGAACTGAGCCAGCACAACCTGGAACTCAACGTGCCGCCGCGCGAGCTGTCCGATGCGGCGCCGATGCAGCTGGAACGGGAGCTGCACACCTCGCTGGCCAATGCCAACAAAAAGGCCCAGGACGCCGGCTGCGATCTGGCGCTAATCGGAATCCTGCCAACCCTGGAATCCGAGCACTTTCAGAAGAAATGGATCTCAAACAATCCACGCTACGTGAGCTTGAACGATCAAATCGTCGCGGTACGTGGCGAACAACTCGCGCTTGACATCGACGGCGCCTCGCTGCCCGGCAGGCAGCCGGAGGCACTGCGCACCTACGCCGAGTCCATCCTGCCGGAGGCGGCGTGCACCTCACTGCAACTACACCGGCAGGTCCGACCGGACGAGTTCGCCGCTTACTGGAATTCGGCGCAATGCCTCGCCGGCGTTCAACTCGCGATCGGCGCGAACTCCCCATTCCTGCTCGGGAACGCGCTGTGGTCGGAAACGCGGATTCCGCTGTTCCTGCAGGCCACTGATACACGCACGGAGGAGCTGCGAAATCAGGGCGTCCGCCCGCGCGTCTGGTTCGGCGAGCGGTGGATAACGTCCGTACTCGACCTGTTTGACGAAAATGTTCGCTACTTCCCAGGGCTCATCGCCGAATTCGACGACGAGGACCCGCTGACGACGCTGGATGAAGGGAACACTCCCGGGCTGGCCGAACTGCGCACACATAACGGAACCATCTGGCGCTGGAATCGTCCGGTTTATGACGTGGTACACGGAGTTCCACATCTGAGAGTAGAAAACCGGGTGCTACCCGCTGGGCCAACCGTGTCGGACATGGTGGCGAACGCCATGTTCTTCTACGGAGCGCAGCACTCCCTTGCCCATCAAGAACGTCCACTATGGACGAACATGTCGTTCGCGAGCGCGGAGGAGAACTTCTTCGCCGCGGCGAAATCGGGGATGGACGCCAAGCTCTACTGGCCAGGACTCGACTGGACCGCGCCGGACGAACTGGTACTGCAGGAGCTGCTGCCGCTCGCCAGGGAAGGCCTGCGCGCCTACGGCGTGACCGACCGCGCGAGCGAGCACTACCTCGGCATCATCGAGCGACGCTGCCTGACCCGACAGAACGGGGCGAGCTGGCAACGCGATGCGGTCCGCGCGCTCGAAGATCGCGGGTACGACCGCAACGCCGCGCTGCGCCAGATGTTCGAGCGGTACCTGGAGCTGATGAACAGCGGGGAACCCGTGCACAACTGGCCGATCCCCCGCTAGGCCCACCCAGAAACGACCGGTAGCCGGTACCCAGGTTGGCCCGTCCACCTAGTTGCAAGTATGTTGCAACTGAGAAGAACTTGCGTCAGTGTTCGCGTCAAAGGACGGTTGATGGCTACCTACACACTCCCCGATCTGGACTACGACTACGGCGACCTCGAGCCGGCGATCATCGGCGAGATCAACGAGTTGCACCACAGCAAGCACCACGCGGCGTACGTGAAGGGCGCCAACGACACGCTGGAGCGCATCGCCGAAGCACGCGATGCGGGCGACTACAGCTCGATCGTCGGCCTGGAGACCACCTACGCGTTCAACCTCGCAGGGCACTCGCTGCACCAGATCTGGTGGAAGAACCTCAACCCGAATGGTGGCGACAAGCCGACCGGCGAGCTCGCCGCCGCGGTCGACGAGCACTTTGGCTCCTTCGACAAGCTCAAAGCACAGCTCACCGCCGCGGCCACCACGATCCAGGGCTCCGGCTGGGGCATCCTCGCCTGGGATCCGGTCGGCGAGCGGCTGATCACCCAGCAGCTCAAGGATCACCACTCGAACCTGTCCATCGCGACGACTCCGCTGCTGGTGTTCGACACCTGGGAGCACGCCTACTACCTGCAGTACCGGAACGTGAAGGCCGACTACATCAACGCGCTGTGGAATGTCGTCGACTGGACCGATGTGGCCAGCCGGTTCGCCGACGCGCGCGCTGGGCGTAACGGGCTACGCCTGCCGAACGCCGCCGGCTAGTCCGGGGCCGACCAGCCGGTTTCTCGAACCCGGCAGTGGATGCTCCGACAAGTTGACGCTGCCGTAGCCCCCAGTCGGGGGCCGCCCGAGGCCGGGGATCCCATCCAACCCAGGGGTTCCCGGCCTCCTCTTATACGCTCCGTAGCCGCAATCTTTAGGGATCTTGCGGTTCAGGGCGTGCGGCCGAGGGAGCGGCTGGGCACAATCGACATACGAGAACGGGGCCCCGCCGCCGGTTACCCGGTTGCGAGGCCCCGTCCGTTCCCGAACTGACTGCCGCTCCCACCACGAAGCGGTAGTTATGAGGTTAGCCTAACCTCATTAGAAGGCGCAACCCCCCGATCTATACCCGCGCGCGCTTTCGGCCACGAAGATAGGTGTGGGTAGCAACCACGATGGCCGCCAGCGCGGCGATCGCGCCGCCGACCAGGAACGGGCTCCGACCGCCGAAGGTGTCCGCGAGCCAGCCGGTCAGCAACCCGCCTATCGGGTTCCCGCCGAGGAACACCAGCATGTACAGCCCCATCACCCTGCCGCGCATCTCTGGACTCACGGCAAGCTGCACGGTGCTGTTCGCGGCGGTGGTGAAGGTCATCAGGGCCGCTCCCACCGGGATCAGTGCCAGCCCGAAAGCGAGATAGCTGGGCATCACCCCGACCACGATCTCCAGCAGGCCGAACAGCAGCGCGGCGGCGAACATCAAGCGCAGCCGTGGCTTACCCTTCGCACTACGCCGCGCGGCGACGATCGCGCCGGTGAGCGTGCCAACCGCGAGCAGCGTGGAAAGCAATCCGTAGCTGTCCGCGTCCCTGCCGAACACGTTCGCCGCCGCGATCGCCAGCGAGGTGAAGAACGTCATCCCGAAGGTGCTGACGAAAAAGACCAGGGCGAGCACGGCCCGGATATCCGGGCGGCCACGCACGTAGCGCAAACCCTCGCGCAGCTGGCCAGGTTCGCGGTCGACCTGCGGGCTGCGATACAGCTTGGCTGGGTCCATCAGCAGCAAGCCGATGATCACCGCGACGGTCAGCACCGCGGTCACCAGGAACACCCAGCCGGTGCCGATCCAGGTGATGGTGAACCCGGCCACCGCCGGTCCAACGATCCGCGCGAGATTGAAGATCGCCGAATTCAGCGCCACCGCGTTGGGCACCTGGTCGCGGCCAACCATCTCGATCACGAAGGACTGCCGCACCGGAGTTTCCACCGCGCTGAACGTGCCGAGCACCACGCACAGCAGGTACACCTGCCACAGCTGCACCAGCCCGGTGATATCGAGCAAGCCGAGCACCAGCGCACAGCCGAGGATGCCGAACCGCAGCCCGATCAGCAGCTTGCGCTTGTCCAGCCGATCGGCAAGCACCCCGGCCCAGAGCGAGAACAGCAAGGTGGGAACAAACTGCAGTGCGGCAGCGATCCCGAGCGCCATCGGGTCATTGCCGGTGAGCGTGAATACCAGCCAGTCCTGGGCGATGCGCTGCATCCAGATGCCGATATTGCTAACCACCTGGCCGGTGAAGAACAGCCGGTAGTTCCGCTCGGCAAGGGAACCGAAAGTCGCGCGCAGCCCGCGGGTTGCCGGCTTGTCGGTTCGGGTACTTCGAGTTGGCTTCGATCGGCGCTTGTCGCGCTTATCTCGAGCCGCACCCGAACCAGTCAGCACCGCTGTTACTGCCCCGCCATCCTGTCGATGATCTCCGCCGCGCGGGAAAGCGTCTCCCGCTCCGACTCGTCCAATTTGTCCAGCTGGCTGGCCAGCCAGGCCTCCCGCGCCGAAATATCCGCGTTGATGTACTCGCGGCCAGCGTCGGTCAGCGCCACGATGGCCTGCCTGCCATCCGTGGGGTGCGCGGTACGGCTGACGTACCCCGCCTCTTCCAGCGCGGCGAGCACCCTGGTCATAGAGGGTGGCTGCACGCTTTCCCGTGCCGCAAGATCCCGTGGGCTCAGCGCACCACACTTGTGCAATGTGGACATCGCGGAGATCTGCGTCAGCGAGATCGCGGCCGTGGTTCGCTGCGCCCGCAGTCGACGATTCAGCCGGACGACCGCCAGCCGCAGCCGGCTGACGAGGGCACTTTGCCCAGCCTCCGGCTCGGTTGACATATCGTTAGCATACCTCACTAGTTATCCTTCCGCCGTACGACGCCCGAAAGCGGGCAGCTGAATCATCCGTTCGAACCGGTAACCTGCAGGTGTGGTTCCGCGCAACGACGACGCACCAGACGAGGCCGCAAGCGCCACCCCGCTGCGGCCGCCGCCCCCGCTGCCCGCCAAGCTGACCGAGACCAGCCGGTTTGTCATCGGCGGTACGGCTGCTTGGTTCGCGCTGTGCTGCGTGCTCCTGGTGTTGATATTCGGGTTCGACACCGGCTCCACCTTGCTGCTCTGGACCGCCACCGCGGGCTGGGTCCTCGGCCTGATCGGGCTGTCCATCATGTTCTGGCAACGCAGCGCGGCGCGCAGGGGGAGCCGCTCGGCGCAGACCGGCCAGTGACAAGCCATACGGGTTAGCTCGAACTAGCCCAGCAGCGTAGCTTGCTCGAACTAGCCCAGCGGCGCAGCTCGCTTAAACTAGCCAAGCAGCGTAGCTGGCTCCGGATCGGTGAGCAGGGCGATAAGCAGATGCCGGCGCGACCATTCGCCCGTCTGCCAAGCAAGCGCACGCCCCAGCCCCTCCGGCGTGTCCTCGGCATGCACCTCACCATCCGGCGATACCCACCAGGGCACCCGAACCCCGTCCACGCTCAGCTCGTCGTGCAGCCAGACACCACGCTCCGGCCGCGCGATCCCAAGCAGCCCGCAGGCCAGCCGTACCGCGGACAGCTCGCCCCAGTCCAACGCTTCCCCGCCGTCCGGGGTGAACTCCAGTTCCTCGGTCCCGAACGGTACGTCCAGTAGCTCGGCCAGTGCCTCGTACTGCCCGTCCGGCGCGATCACCGACCGCTCCTCGGGCAGCGCGCCGAACAGCCACGGCCCGTCCACCAGCACCGCGTTCGCGGCATCCAGCACGCCGCCGCCAAGCACTCGCACCCGCTCCGGCGGGTCCACTTCGGACACCTCGATGAGCTCGGCGCGCAACGCCCTGGTCAACTCGGTATGCGCGGCGAACACGACCGGCGTATCGATCACCCGTTCCGGATCGGCCAGCCTGGAAAGCAAGGTCGCGGCCGCAGCGGCATCGGTCACCCGCAGCCGCTCGCGTACGCCGACCGCCGTGGCCAACCAATCGGGCAATCCCGTGTCTGGCAACGGATCGAACAGCCCGGCAAGCTCGGTGGCCGCCGGCAGCCGCCAGTAACTCGGTGGCTGGCCGGCAAGCTGGGCATACCTGGCCAGCCACCAACCCGTGTAGCCATCCGGTTCGCGTAGCGCGCGTAACGTTTCCGGCTCTGCGGCCAGCAGCCGGATCGCCTCCGGCCAGCATGTCTCGTCGACCAGATCCAGATCGCGCACCGCGGTCAACCGATCCGGCGGCGCGGCCAGCTCGTCCCACCAAGCCTGCTCGTCGGCAAGGCCGTGATCCGGTGCGGTCGGCGCATCCTCGGCCAGCACCGTGAAACCGCGCAAAACCCCGACCCCGGTCAGGACTTCGGCTGGCCAGCGCGCCGTGTAGTCCTCGGCGAGCACGCCGAGCGGGCTGTCCGCGGCGAGCACCGCGAGGATTGGCGCGCCAGGCAGCGCGAGCTCATCGGCCCTGCGCAGGTCACCGGCACTGTCGGGCAGCGCAAGGGCGCCCAGCCACGGGTGCTCGCCCTGCTCGACCCCGGCCAACCGCACCAACGAAAGCACGATGTCGGCAAGGGAGGACTCCTCCGGCAACACCGGCTCCGCGTCGATATCCGCCTCGACCGCCGCGCGTAGCTCGGGCGCGGCAAGCAGCTCCGCGGGTCCGGCGCGTACCGCACCCAGCCGTTCGAGCAGTGGATGCACCGCATCGGCGTGTACCAGCGCGAGCCCGGGGAGTCGGGCGTCGGCGAGCAGTTCGGCCGCCGCGGCGAAATCCGGCAGCAAAGCGCCGCGCGGGCCGAACCGTAGTGTGTCGCCGACCAGCGGCACCGGCAGGCCAGCGAGTTCTTCCCGCGCGTTCGGATCGGTCTCGGCAAGCGGGGCGAGCGCCGTGTACAGCTGGCGCCACCAGCTCGGCGAGCGCCGTACCCCGGTCAGTGCCTCCACCAGTTCGGCAAGCCGAACCCGTGCGACGCCGAGGCTGGTCAGCCGGCTGGCCAGGTCCGCAGCGGCGTATTCGGCCGGCAGTAGCCCGGCAAGCACATCCGCGACGAGCTCGGTCAGCTCCGGTTCGGCGCCGGGCACATCAAGCACCCTGGCACGGGCCGGTGCCAGCGATTCGCCGGCCGCGCCGGGCAGCCACGGGCTCTCCCGTAGCCGGGCGAGCACCAGCTCGCGTAGCTTCTCGTCCACTTCGGAGCGTGGGAAATCCGGAGTGGGCACCAGCAATGGTCGGTGCTCGGCGCGCAGCAGGCCGAGCAAGTCCGGGTAACGGTCCGCGACGGCAGTGAGTACCGCATCGCCAGCGGCGCTTGGCAACACCCGCCGTCGCGACGGCTCAACCGGAACCGTCGCGAGCACCCTGACCGGTAGCGACAACCGCTCGTCGGTGGGCGTCGGGGTGTGCAGCACGTCCTCGGTCAACGGCTCCGGCTTCCCGTCCGCATCGACCGGCACCGCGAGGCAGACACTCCACTCCGGACTGTCCTGCGCTTCGACGCCCTGACCGGCAAGTTCGGTCGCACTGAACGAGCCGGACGCCCGATGGCACAACCAGCGGCGAGCACCGTCCGGACCGCGCAATTCGACCAAGCCACCAGCCTGCTGCTCGCTGTGCCAGGAGTCGTCGACGATGCGCACGTTTTCCAGCCACGGCAGGGAAAGCAGCAGATCCGGCACCTGTCCGGCGAAATCCGCGAGCAGCGCGTCGACATCCACTCCGTCGCGCGGCCGCAACCGGACCTCGGTGCTGAACCCTTCTGGCACCGGCGGTTCCGCATCGCCGCAGGGCCACACCATGCGCAGTACCGGGACATTGCCGGAGCGTTCACGCATCCGCTCGGCAAGTTCGGGATAGTCCGCGAGCATGTCCCTGCTTGCCTGCGCGGAGAACGCGACACCACCGGATCGGGAAACCAGCCTCGGTTCGCCGGTGATCGAAAGGACCGCGGCGAAGCCCACACCGAACTTGCCCACGGTTTTCCCGCGTTTGGCCGAAGCACGTAGCGAGGCAAGCGCGGCCACCCCGGCGGCATCCAGCTCCGCACCGGTGTTCGCGACCCGCAGTTCGCCATCTACAACGGACACCCGAAGGCTGCCTCGGGTACCGGCTAGGGCGGCGGCGTCCGCGGCATTCTGCGCCAGCTCAACGAAAAGCCGGTCGCGGTAACCGCCGAGCCGGAGGTCTTCCTCGGCGTTGGCATCTTCGGTGAACCTGGTCGGCGAGTCCAACCAGGACCGCAATACGGCTGCCCGCAGCCGTTCGGTACCGAACGGGTCGGTGCTCACCTGGCCGCGGAACCATCCTCGTCGTCATCAGCCTCGGTGAACTCCAAGGTGGCGTCGTCGTAGACAAGCCCGGCGATCGGGACGGAAGATCCCTGCTCCACCTCGGCCTCGGAATGCGCGCCGCAGCCGTATTCGACATGCACCACCCTTCCCTCGGCCGGCGCGACGTCATTCGCGCACGCCCCGAAGGCCGCCCGCAACGATCCGGCGAGCGGCAGAAAGAAGCCGCAGCTGCCACAGTTCGCCGGGGCGGCGCGGGCCATATCCGACCGTGGTCCGGCATCGCCCCGGTACCAGCGGTCGGCGGCGGCGAGCCGGCCCTCCCTGGAAAGCACCCGGATCCTGCCGAGACCGAGCTCGGTGGCCACTTCCTCGACCGCCGGGTCATCCGATGCCAGATATCCCGGCACCAAGCGCGGGTCATCCGGTGCGGTCGGCAACAGATCACCAACGCCAAGATCACCGGAGCGCACCCGCTCCTGCCAGGGCACCCAGTCCGGCGCCACCAGGGCATCCGCACCGGGCAGCAACACCACTTCGCTGACCGTGACCGGCTCATCCGGCGCCGCGATTGCCACGGTTACCGCCCATTGCCAGCCCCGGTAACCGGGTTTGTCCGCCACGAACAGATGCGTGGCCGAGTACTGGTCCTCCGGCAACACATCCACATGGGCACCGACAGGCTCCGTGCCAGCCTCCTGCTGCGCTGCTTCGCGGGCCAGCTGGACCGCATCGGCAAGGCTGGGCGGCACGGCCACCGTTGGCGGCTCAAGCACAGTCGGCATCATATGCGGAATTGTGCTATATGGCTGTGCGGCCGCTGGCGGTGCGGGGGGCTGACCGGCAGGCTCGCGAGCCAGCTCGGTGCGTGCGAGGCTTGCCGGGTGCGCAGAACCGGAGTCGCCCTGCTCGTGCTGCTCTCCGTCACGCTTACCTGCTGTGCGGCCAACGAGAGCGCGGAACCAGGCCGGCAGCTGCACGCTGAGGTTCTCGAAGAGCTGCCGCACGATCCAACCGCCTTTACCCAAGGGCTCGAGCTCGTCGGCGACACACTCTACGAAGGAACCGGCCGGCTGGGCCAGTCGGCCATCCGGGCCATTGATCCGCGTACCGGTGCGGAACGGGCCCGCGAGGACCTGCCTGCCGAGTTCTTCGGCGAGGGCATCACCGTGGTCGGTACCACGATATGGCAACTGACCTGGCAGAACGAAGTGGCCTTGCGCAGGGATCTGGACACCCTCGCCGAACTCGACCGAGTTGGGTATCAAGGCGAAGGCTGGGGATTGTGTTATCAGCGCGGTGACCAGGGCGCACAGGACCGGCTGGTGATGAGCGACGGCAGCGATACGCTCACCTTCCGTGATCCACGGACCTTCCAGCGCATCGGGGAGATCACCGTGCGGGGCGGCACGGTCGGCCAGCTGAACGAGCTGGAATGCGTGGGCGAGGCGGTGTACGCGAACGTCTTTCAGACCGATCGAATCCTGCGCATCGATCCGGCGAGCGGGCAGGTCACGGCCACGATCGACCTTTCGGGGTTGCGGGAGGCGTTCAGTTCGGCGGAACTGGCCGAGATGGATGTGCTCAACGGGATCGCGGCCATCCCGGATACTGACCAGTTCCTGGTGACCGGGAAGCTATGGCCGAAGATGTTTCGAGTGCGGTTCGTGCCGGCCCAGTAAGACAGCCCAGTGAGGTAGCACACGGTCGGGTAGGTGTATCCGGTACGGACCAGCCGCGGGATACGGCAGGATTGGGGGTGTGATGCGGTCGGGGTCGGCGGATCAGCCGGGTGACAAGCCCGGCAAGTCGCGCGCGGGCAAACGCAAGCGCAAATGGATCCCGGAGGCGGGCCAGGAGGGCACCACCAGCTCAGGGTCGGCCGCGCCACGTCGCGCCCGGCAACCCGATCCCACCCTGGTCGACCGCCCACCAGCGGCCCCCAACCAGGGACCACCGCGCCAGCCACCGGCACGGCCACCACGAAGGCAGCCGCCACCGGACTACTACGACCCACCGACCGACCCGGTACCGATCGGCGAGGCGCCGACAGGCGCGATCCCCTCGCCACCTCGCCGTCCGCTCGGCCAGGGCGTGCCGCCAGGTCGGCGGGATTCCAGTGAGGACGAGCACTATGGCCCGCACGGGTACGCGGGTGAGCCGGGCGAACCGCAACCGGATGAGCCAGGCGAGGGCGGTCAGGGCCCGACGGTGCCGCGGATGCCCAAGAAACTCACCGTCACCAGGGTGGCCGCGCTGCGCAGCCGCGAGCTCGCCGGGCGCGCGGTGGACGCGTTTCATCGAGCACATAAGGCCGATGGTGCCGACCGCTCCGGGCTGACCTCGCTGAGCTGGTCGGTCATGCTCAACTACGCCAGCGATGCCGCGATGGCCGTGGCACTGGCGAACGTGCTGTTCTTCTCGCCGACCGACACGGAAAGCAGTAAGGGCAAGATCGCCCTCTACCTGTTCATCACCATCGCGCCGTTCGCGCTGGTCGCACCGGTGATCGGGCCAGCGTTGGACCGGATCCAGCGCGGCAGGCGGCTGGCCATGGCGGTGGCCTCCGCTGGTCAGGCGATTGCCTGCCTGGTGATGGCGCTGAACTTCGACGCCTGGCTGCTCTATCCGGCGGCGCTGGCGAAGATGGTGCTCTCCAAATCGTTCACCGTGCTGAAATCCGCGGTCACCCCACGCGTCGTGCCCCCGGACATCACGCTGTCCAAGACCAATGCGCGATTAACGGTGTTCGGGCTGGCCGCCGGCGGCGTGTTCGGTGCGGTCGCGGCGGGTATCGGGCAGCTGTTCGGGGATGCCGGCGCGATGTGGTTCACCGCGGCGATCTGCGCGGTTGGCGCCGTGCAGGCGATGCGTATCCCTTCCTGGGTGGAGGTCACCGAGGGCGAGGTGCCCACTTCGATGGGGACGGACACCGCGCCGGGCAAGACCAAGGGCAGCAAGCCGAAACGACAACCCCTCGGTCGGCAGATCACCATCTCGTTGTGGGCAAACGGCACGATTCGGCTGCTCACCGGCTTCCTGATGATGTTCGCCGCGTTCGTCGTCAAGGACGAGACGGTCGGCCAGCCGATGACCCAGCTGCTGCTGCTCGGGCTGATCGCGGGCGCGGCAGGGCTTGGCGGTTTCGTGGGCAACGGGATCGGTGCCCGCCTCCAGTTCGGTAAGCCGGACCAGGTGGTGATCGGCTGCGTGATAGCCACGCTGTGCGCCACCACCATCGCGGCGATCCTGCAGGGCGCGGCCACCGCGGCGGTGGTCGGCCTAATCGGGTCGACCTCGAGCGCGCTCGCCAAGATCAGCCTGGACGCGGTGGTGCAGAACGAGCTACCCGAGCAGTCGAGGGCTTCGGCGTTCGGCCGCTCGGAGACGGTGTTGCAGCTCGCCTGGGTGATCGGCGGGGCGGTCGGGCTACTACTGCCCACGGAATACTGGGTGGGCTTCCTCACCATCTCGGCGATGCTGGCGATCGGGCTCACCCAGACCTTGCTGGTGCGCTCCGGTCGATCGTTGTTGCCGAGCACCGGCAAGCTGGCGCGACCGGACACTACGCAGGGCATGCGGGCCGCCGCGCATGCCGATCCGGGGCAGCCGCCGCGCGGTCGCCCACCCGGCCCTCGCGCGCCGCGCGGACGTGGCGGTCGCTAGCCTCGGAGGCGTGCGCCTGCGACTTCCCGTCTTCCTTGCCGCCGCTGGTCTGCTACTTGCCGGATGCGGTACGCCAACCCAACCCGAGGTCTCTTTCTATGCCGGGGGCGAAAGCGTAGCGATCGAGCCCACCTTGTACTGCTCGGTGGACTTCAGCGAATGCGGGGAGAACCCCGAAGCCGGTGCCGAACTGGAGATACCGCCAGGCGAACCGCTGCAGATCTCGCTGCCGAAGGAGGTTTCCGACGCGCCGTGGTTGGCGGTGTTCCGGTATGAGACCGCGGACGGCGAGCAGGGACCGGAAAGCCGCACCAAGGTGTTCGAGCCGGGCACCCAGCACGCCTACACGCTGCAACCACCAGGCGGCGACGATCGCCTCACCGAGGTGCAGATCAACCGGATCGTCGGGTTGCAGCCGCCAGCAGCGGCCGATGGCGAGTTGGAGTTCGTCTCCAACGCCACCTGGACACTGCGCGCGGCTGACTAACCAGCCCACCACACCGCGAAACACGGCGGGTGGGCGGCGGGCGCCGGCTTACGGGTCGAGCTCCCGAGCAACCGCGCGCACAACTTCGGCAACGCGTTTGGTGTTCTTCCGATCCGGGTAGCGGCCACGGCGTAGATCCGGCTGAACGCGTGCTTCCAGCAGTTTGATCATGTCGTCGATCAGCCCGTGCAATTCCTCGGGCTGCCTGCGGCGCGCTTCGGCCACCGAAGGCGGGGCGTCCACGAGACGGATGGAAAGCGCTTGCGGACCACGTCGCCCGTCCGCGACACCGAACTCCAGTCGCTGGCCGGTCTTGAGGGCCTCTACCCCGGGGGGCAACGCGGATTTTCGGATGTAGACATCCTCGCCACCCTCCTGGGTCACGAAGCCGAAACCCTTCTCCGCGTCGTACCACTTGACTTTGCCGGTCGGCACAGCCCTCACCGTTCCTTAGCTGAAATCACGTCTGTCATCGCGCCGGCCGAGTCCACGTTCCGCACGACGAACGCGCCCCAGGCGTACCTAGGACGCGTGGCCACCCAGCCTAAGCCACCGGCGCACTAGACGAGAAGCCGTTACCGGTCACCGCGGTATCGGCCGGACGATACGTCTATGCTCCCGAATATGACCGCTGCTTCGCCACACTCCCGGCTGATGCCGGTCGCCGTCGGCCTGTTCGCGCTCGGCATGCTCGCCGTGCTCGCCGTATTTGTGCTGTTCGCCGTGGGGCACGGCGAACTGCCGGTCTGGTTGAGTAGTTCCGCGGGCCTGCTCACCCCTCTCGGCCTTGGCCTCGGCCTGTACGTGTTGATTCGCGAGGCACGCGCCCGCTGAAGGGCGATGTGTATCACATTTTTAGATTCTCCGATATGCGCCCCGAACAAGGTTGGACCGAGCAGGCCAACGCGTGGATAACCTGGGCACGCACGCCCGGCCACGATTCTTACTGGCACTACCGCACCGGCTTCCTCGACTTCCTGCCGAAACCCGGGAAATCCACATTGGATATCGGCTGCGGGGAGGGCAGAGTCAGCCGCGACCTGTCCGCGAACGGGCACCGGGTCAGCGGGGTTGACGTGACGACCGAACTGGTCGAAGCCGCCCGCGCGGCCGATCCGACCGGGGATTACCGGCAGGCCGACGCCGCCGCGCTACCGTTCGATGACAACGTTTTCGATCTGGTGGTCGCCTACAACATGCTGATGGACGTATCGGATGTGCCTGGCACGGTGCGCGAGGCGGCACGCGTGCTGCGACCTGGCGGGGTGCTCGCGGTATCCGTGGTGCACCCGATGACGGACGCGGCAGGTGCACTCGGCGAGGACTACCTTGGCCAGCACGAATTCCACGGCGCGGAGGAACGCGACGGCCTACGGATGGAGTTCCACGGCTGGCGCCGGCCGCTCAGCGCGTACACCGACGCCTGTACCCAGGCCGGCCTGGTGATCGAGGCGCTGCACGAACCGCCGCGCCCGGACAAGCCGCTGATGCCACTGTTCCTGTGGCTGCGCACCCGGCTACCGGCAAGCTAGCCAGGGCCGACAAGCTAGACAGGGCCGGGAAGCTAGACAGGGTCGGGAAGCTCGGCAAGCCAGCCGGGGAAGGCGCAGAGATCGTCGAGGAGCACATCGGCACCCGCGCCGCCCAGTTCGGCAGGGGTGCACGGTCCGGTGGCCACGCCAACCGCGATCGCCCCGGCCGCCCGTGCCCCGCGCATGTCACCGACGTGGTCACCGACATAGACCCGCGCCCCGTATTCGAGCAGCGCGTCAGCTTTGCCAGTGGCCCACAGTCCGCCAACCACCTCGTCGACGGGCAGCTCGAGCGCGTTGACGTGCAGCCAGGCGTTCGGGCCGTACTTCCCGGTCACCACGATCGCCCTGCCACCGAGCCGGGAAACCGCGCGCAGGGCGGCATGCGCGCCGGGTAGCGCAACCGTCGCCGGCACCACGTACTCGGGATACAGCGCGCGGAACCGGTCCACCAAACCCTGGATGCGTTCTTCCGGCACGGCCATATCCCGGAACACCTCGTCGAGCGGCGGGCCGAGATTCGCGGCGAAGCGCTCGCCGTCCAACGGGATACCGCTTTCCGCGGACAGCTCGGTGAGCACTCGCGCCATGCCCGGGCGCGGGTCGATCAGGGTCATATCGAGGTCGAAACCAACGGTGAAGGCCACGCCTACTCACTCTAATGGAGCATAACGGACACTTTACATTGGAGAATATTTGTCAAGCTGGTTGACAGCTACGCACTTCATGTAAAACTGGGGTTGTGACCGCGACCACATCCTTCGCCGCGCGGGCCAGGGCCAGCCTCCGTGACGCGCTGCTGGATGCCGCAACAGAACTGCTGATCGAACACGGCTTCGCCGGGCTGCGGATGGCCGATGTTGGCTCGCTCGCCGGCGTCAGCAGGCAGACGGTGTACAACGAGTTCGGCGATAAACGAACCTTGGTGACCGCGGTCGCGATGCGCACCGCGGAGGAGTTCAGCGCGACGAACAGGGAGCGCTACCGGCAGGCTGGCGACGCGATCAGCGGGATACGTGCCGCGGTTGCCCACACCATGCGGTATGCGCGGGAGAACCGGTTGGTGGCCGCGGTTATCGGCTCGCCGGAGGCACGGGATCTGTTGCCGTGGTTGACCACGGACGCCACCCCGGTGTTGCGGATCTGCACCGGAGACCTGTCGGTAGAGCTACGTGCCCGGATGCCGGAACTCTCCGCGGAGCATGCCGAACTGCTCGCCGAAACCTCTGTCCGGCTGTCGATCAGCTACCTACTGCTGCCGGGCGGCGATGCCGAGCACGCGGCGAACGCGGTATGCGCGGTACTCGAACCGGCACTGCGCCAGTTTCAGTCCACTTAGCTCTATCCACAACGGAGTTGGAGGCAAATCATGACGGTCGCCCCACAGAAGAGCTACCGGCAAGGGTTCAGCTCGCTGCGCAGCGGCGGGTTGAACTGGGACTCGTTCCCACTGCGCCTGTTCGTCAAAGGCAACGCGAAATTCTGGAACCCGGCGGATATCGACTTCAGTCAGGACGCGCTGGACTGGCAAACGCTGAACGACGCGCAGCGCGAGTCGGCGACACATCTGTGCGCGCAGTTCATTGCCGGCGAGGAAGCGGTGACCGAGGACATCCAGCCGTTCATGAAGGCAATGGCCGCGGAGGGGCGGCTCGGCGACGAGATGTACCTGACGCAGTTCTGCTTCGAGGAAGCCAAGCACACCGAGGTTTTCCGCCGCTGGATGGATGCCGTAGGCCTGCGCGAGGATCTGCATCACCATGTGGCGGACAATCCGCATTACCGGCGACTGTTCTATGAGGAACTGCCTGGTTCGTTGAGTGTCCTCGAATCCGATCCGAGCCCGGCGAACCAGATCCGCGCCAGCGTGACCTACAACCACGTGATCGAGGGCTGTCTGGCGCTGACCGGGTACTACGCCTGGCAGAAGATCTGTGTCGGGCACGGCATCCTGCCGGGCATGCAGGAGCTGGTGAAGCGGATCGGCGACGATGAGCGCCGGCATATGGCGTGGGGAACGTTCACCTGCCGCCGACATGTGGCCGCGGAGGACGCGAACTGGGACGTGGTGCAGCAACGGATGGCCGAGCTCGTGCCGGTCGCGCTGGACATGATCTCCTGGTCCAACGAGCAGTTCGCGGACGAGCATCCGTTCGGCATGGACCCCACCGAGCTACACACCTACGCGGCCGACCGCGCACAGCGCCGGCTTGGCGCGATCGAGTCCGCGCGGGGAACTCCGGTGCAGCAGATCGACCTCGACTACTCGCCAGAGACGCTCGAGGAGAAGTTCGGCGCGGAGGACGCCGAGCAGTTCGAATCGGTGCAGTCCAGCTAAGCCATCCGCGCCAGCCACGAGCGCGCTCTTCGGGGTCAGCGAGCTGGTCTGCGGTGCACGAATACCGCCGCCAGCCGCTACTCTTGGCGATCGTGCTGAGCAGCCGGATGTATCGGGACGGGACGCTGCGCGACAGCGATTTCCCGCTGGACACCGCGCTGCGGTACCTGCGCGATGAGCGCGCCGTGGTGTGGCTGGACCTGCCGCCATCCGCCGCGGCGGAGCTGCGGAAGGTGAGCGCCGAGCTGGACCTGCACCGGCTCGCGGTGGAGGATGCGCTCGGCGCGCATCAGCGGCCCAAGCTCGAGCGCTACGACACGCACGCCTTCCTGGTCACCTACGGCATGACGGCCGATCCGGCTACGAGCCAACTGACCGCGACCGAGCTGTCCGTGTTCATCACCGAACGCGCCCTGATCACTGTCAGACAGAATGACAACCTCGACGCCGGCGAGTTCGGCGAGCGCTGGGACACCACACCCGAACTCGCCGGCTCCGGGGTGGCTTTCCTCCTGCACGGCGTGCTCGACTACGTCGTTGACCAGCAGCTCGCCGCCGTACAGGAACTGGACACCCGGATCGAGGAACTCGAGGACCTGGTGTTCACCGAGCACGCGGACAACACCGCGGTACAGCGACGCTGGCTACGGCTGCGGAAGAGCGTGTCCCGCGCCCGCCGGATCCTGCTGCCCATGCGGGAGGCCTTGACCTCACTGCTGCGCAGGGAGCACACCGTGTTCGATGGCTCCGGTCAGACAGACAGTCAACTACTGCCGTTCTTCCAGGACGTCTACGACCATGTGGTGCACGCAGCCGAGCTGAGCGAATCGCTCCGGGAGCACGTCACCACGATCCGCGAAGCGCAGCTGAACGTGCAGAGCAACCGGCTGAACACGATCATGAAGAAGGTGACCAGCTGGGCCGCGATCATCGCGGTACCCACCGGGATCACCGGCTTCTACGGAATGAACGTGCCCTACCCGGGATTTCAAGCCACCTTCGGCTTCTGGACCGCGCTGGTCGCGATCGTGCTGCTGCCGATCCTGCTCTACACCCTGTTCAAAGGCCGCGACTGGCTCTGATCGCCGTTCACGCGGCGGGGTCCGCGAACGGATCACCGGTCCGACCGATCAGATCCGCCACCGAATCGATCACCAGGCTCGGCCGGAACGGGAACCGCTCCACGCTTTCCGTGGAGGCGATCCCGGACAGCACCAGAATCGTTTCCAACCCAGCCTCGAGCCCCGAGCGCACATCGGTATCCATCCGGTCCCCGATCATCAGCGTGGCCTCCGAGTGCGCACCGAGCGAACGCAACGCCGAACGCATCATCAGCGGGTTCGGTTTGCCGATGAAATACGGCTCGAAGCCGGTGGCCCGCTGGATCAGCGCGGCCACCGAGCCGGTCGCCGGCAGCAGCCCGTCCCTGCTCGGCCCGGTCGCGTCCGGATTCGTGGCGAGGAACTTCGCGCCCTGCTCCACCAGCCGGATCGCGGTGGTGATCGCGGTGAAGCTGTAGGTACGCGTCTCGCCGAGCACCACATAGTCCGGATTGCGGTCGGTCAGTACATACCCGATCTCGTGCAGCGCCGTGGTCAGCCCTGCCTCGCCAATCACGAAGGCGGAACCGTTCGGCCGCTGCGCGTCGAGGAACCGCGCGGCGGCGAGCGCGGAGGTCCAGATGGAGGCCTCCGGCACGTCCAGCCCAGTCTGCAGCAGCCGAGCGCGCAGGTCACGTGGCGTGAAGATCGAATTGTTGGTAAGCACCCGAAACCGGATGCCCTGCGCGGTCAGCTCAGCCAGAAACTCCGCGGCGCCGGGGATGATGTGCTCCTCGTGCACGAGCACACCGTCCATATCCATGAGGTAGTCCCACCGTGCATCGACCATGCCCACATCATGCCGGCACTACCCCGGATGGGGCAGGCCATCCGCGCGATCATGCGGAAAACACCCGATTAAGAGCCCATATCACAACGACGCGTACCTATTGCGCGTGGCCAGATTGGCGATCTGCGGCGTTGTCGTCGTCGCCCATAGCGCTGCTATGAGCTCCTCCTCCGCCTTGCATCTCATCCAATCTGATCCCCGCTCACGACGGAGAGTCATTATGATACGAGCTCTAAGCCGCCGGCTCCCACGGCAAGGCGACGACCAGGCATGGGCCGCCGACGAACAACCCGCCGTCCACACCGAGTGCCTTGCCGTCCGCGTACCGCAACGGCTCGGTGATCTCCGTCGGCGCGACCCCCAGCTGATCAGCGATAACGCTATGCCCATGGACGATCTGGGTGCCGCCGAGAAGGTCGAGCAACCGCTCGGCGACCTCCGCGCCCTGCGGTCCCCGGAAGGCGAACCGGGTGGTCAGCCGGCGCCAGCATTCCCACCATTCGCTGAGCTCGTCGCCGCTGAGCAGGTCCCGGACCGCGGTGTTGATCTCCTCGATCGAGCTACCCCAGTTCAGGTACTCGGTGGTATCCGAATGCATCAGCAGGTGGTCACCGAGCAGCGTGACAGCGGGCCGCTGGGACAACCACTCGATATGTTTATCGGTCAGTGCCTCCTGGTCACTGGCCCTGCCGCCATTCATCGCCCAGCTACGCGCGAAATTGCGTGGCCCGAAATCCGACGGCACCTCCGTATCGCCGAACCGGTGCATCCCGAGCAGCAGGATCTCGTGGTTGCCGAGCAGCGTGTCCACCACGCCCCCTGCCTCCGCGGCCTGCTCAGCTAGCCGCATGACGAAGTCGATCACCCCGACGCCGTCCGGACCCCGATCCACGAAATCGCCGACGAACCACAGCCGCGCCGAGCCGCCAGTCCAGTTCTCCTCGGCATCAAGCAGCCCGGTTTTCCGCAACTCCTCGACGAGCTCCGCCCGATGACCGTGGATATCACCGACCACGTATCTATCGGACAAATCCCCCTGTTCCGATCTACCACGCACGTTTCCACGATAAGCCCTGCACAAAAATCAGGCAGCAACAAGTACACAGTGGACCGCTTAGCGCGGGTGCACGGCCACCTGGGTGGCCTTGATGACCAGCTGAACGGGCCGACCTGGCCGTAACTCGAGTTCGGCCACCGCCTGCGGGGTCAGATCCGCGATGATGCCTTCGACGCAGGCCGGACCGTCCGCGCCAGCCTTCGCGCGTAGCCGGATCACCGGGCCGTACGGCTCCAGCGAGTCCACCACGGCCGGCAGGGTGTTCCGCGGGCTAGCCGTAGCATCCATGGTGTCGGCTATATCCGTATCGCCGGTATTCATCAGCCGAACGGCCACCGCCGCGGGCGGGAACACCGCGGCCGCCGGCGCCCCACCGGCCAGCTCGGTGGAGGCGATGCCGGCAAGTACAGTGCCGTCCGACGTGCGTACCCCCTCCGCACGGGCCGTGCCACGCACCAGGTTCAGCCCGGCGATCCGCGCGGTGAAGCCGGTCCGGGGTTTGGCAAGTACCTCGCGAGTCGGTCCGTCCTCGACCACCGCGCCGTCCTGCATCACCACGACCCGATCGGCGAGCACCAGCGCGTCGAGCGGGTCGTGGGTCACCAGCACCGTAGTGCGCGCGGCATCGCGTAACACCGTGCCGACCAAGGTACGCAGCGCGGGCGCGGCGTCCACATCGAGCGCGGCGAATGGCTCGTCGAGGAGCAACAGTTCGGGTTCGCTGGCCAGTGTCCTTGCCAGTGCCACGCGCTGCGCCTGGCCACCGGAGAGCTGACTTGGCCGCCGGTCCGCGAACTGCTCGGCGTCTACTTCAGACAACCAGCCGGCCGCGAGCCGGTTCGCCTCGCTCCGCGATCTACCCTGGCAGCGCGGCCCGAACGCGACGTTGTGCAGTACCGAAAGGTGCGGGAACAGCAGCGGCTGCTGGGCAAGTAAGCCGACCCCGCGCGCATGCGGCGGTACCAGCTTCCGGTCACCGGTAAGCAGCCGGCCGCCAAGGGTGATCCGGGCGTCTGCTGGGCGAAGCAGCCCGGCGAGGCAGCCAAGTACGGTCGATTTGCCCGACCCGTTCGGCCCGAGCAGCGCAAGTACCTCACCACGCCGCGCCGTCAGGTCCACCCGGAGCCGGAACCCGTCCCTGGCCAGGTTGATCCGCGCACTGAGCGCCGGTTCCGTCATCGGGCGCCCTCCCACGCCTTCGGCCTGGCCAGCGCGATCACCAGCACCGCGACCACGATCAGCAGCAGGGAAAGCGCGACGGCGGCGTCCACGTCGGTATTCGCCAGCGTGTACACCTCGAGCGGCAGGGTTCTGGTCACGCCTTCCAGGCTGCCGGCGAAGGTGATCGTCGCGCCGAACTCGCCCAGCGCGCGGGCAAAGCACAGCACGAGCCCGGATCCGAGCGCGGGAAGCAACAACGGCAGGGTCACCCGGCGAAACACCGTCCATGGCCGCGCGCCGAGCGTCGCGGCCACCCGCTCATACCGCTCGCCAGCGGTTCGCAGCGCGCCCTCCAGGCTGACCACGAGGAACGGCAAGGCGACGAAGGTCTGCGCGAGCACCACGGCGGTAGTACTGAACGGCACCCGCACGCCGGCGACCACGTCCAACAGGTAACCGAGAAAGCCGTTACGCCCCAACAAGTACAGCAGTGCCAACCCGCCGACCACGGGCGGCAGCACGAGTGGCAGCAACACCACCGAACGCAGCAACCGGATCCCGGGTATCCGCGAACGCGCGAGCACCACGGCGAGCGGGCAGGCGAGTACCAGGCACAGCACGGTCGCCACCGCCGCGGTCAGCAGCGACAGCCGCAGCGCGTTCAGCGCGGAGGGGCTGGTGATCAGCGAGGGGAAGGCGGCGAGGTCGGTTCGCACCACAAGGCCGACGATCGGCAACACGACCAGTGCCAGCGCGCAACCCGCTGGTATCCAGAGCAGTGCGGGCAGGCCGATCCGGGTACTGCTGACCTGCTCGCGGCTCACGGTCGCCCGAAGCCCGCATCGGTCAGCACCCGGCCACCCTCCTGGCCGCGAACCAGCTCGACGAACTCCGCGGCAAGTTCGGGATTCGGCGCATCGGCGAGGCGCGCGATCGGGTACTCGTTGATCACTTGGTCCGCCTCGGGGAACGACACCCCGGTCACCGCGTCGCCGGCCGCGCGCACGTCGGTGACATACACCAGCCCGGCATCCGCCTCACCAGCCTGAACCTTGTTCAGCACCGCTTTGACGCTCTGTTCCTCGCTGGCCAGCCGGAGGGTGACGGAGGCGGCGCGCTGTACCTCCGCGGTTGCTCGACCACAGGGCACTTCCTCGGCACAGCCGACGACGGTGAGCCCGGCCGCGGTCAGCCCGCGCAGATCCTGGATGCCTTTCGAGTTGCCCTTGGCTACCGCGATGGTCAGTTTGTTCGTGGCGAACGGTGCCGGCTGCCCGTCGACCGCACCCGCATCGACCACTTTGGTCATGTTCTCCGGATCGGCGGAGGCGAATACATCGGCGGAGGCACCATTGATCGCCTGCTGCGCGAGGGTGGACGAACCGTCGTAGCTGATCCGCACATCCACGTCGGGGTGCTCCTGCTCGAACCGCTTCTCCAGTTCGCCAAAGGTTTCGGTGAGCGAGGCGGCGGCGAGCACGGTCAGCGTGTTCGCCGATTCAGCGGAGCCCGTGCAACCGGCAAGGACGAGCATGCCTGCGAGGATGCCCGCCATAGCGCGGGCTGGACGAGGGTTCACCGGGAGCCTCCTGGGGTTTCCACGATCACCTGGGTGGCCTTCACGACGGCCACCGCGAGCACGCCGGGTTCCAGACCCAGTTCGGCCACCGCCTCGGTGCTCATCAGGGAAACCACCCGATGCGGCCCGCACTGGAGTTCGACCTGCGCCATCACCCGGTCCGCGGTGACCTCGGTGACCAGCCCGACGAACCGGTTGCGGGCAGAGCGACCGAGCCCGGAGGAATCCGCCGCGGCCGCATCGTTGCGCGCGGCCTGTCGCCGGGAGAACTCGGCGAGTTGCGCGCCATCCACTACCTTGCGCCCGGCGGCGTCCCTGGCGGCCGCGAGCTGACCGCCATCCACCCAGCGGCGGATGGTGTCATCGCTGACCCCGAGCAGTTTGGCTGCCTCTGAGAACCGAAATTGCGGCATGGCAAGGACAATAACCCCGCACCTGCGGATGTGTCACCAAAAAGGTCGGCACGACTAATAGGCTGGAAAACGTGACGTCGGTCAACCTAGGAATGCCCAGAATCCCCCGCATGTCCGGAGCCGGGCCCGACTCCGCGGCGGTCGCCACGCGCCCGGACACCCCTTACCTGGTCGACCAGTTCGGCCGGACGGCAACGGATCTACGCGTCTCGCTCACCGACCGCTGCAACCTCCGCTGCACCTATTGCATGCCGGCGGAAGGGCTCGACTGGATGCCCGAAGACACCACCCTCGGCGATGCCGAACTACTTCGCCTGCTGCGCATCGCGGTAGAGCGCCTCGGGATCACCGATATCCGGCTCACCGGCGGTGAACCGTTGCTGCGCAAGGGTTTAGCCGAACTCATCGAGGAGATGGCGAGTTTCCAGCCGCGCCCGCGGATCTCGTTGACCACCAACGCCATCGGCCTGGCGAACCGGGCCGATCGGCTGGCCGATGCCGGACTGAACAGGGTCAACGTCTCGCTGGACACGCTGCGCCCCGAACGGTTCATCGAGATCGCCCGCCGCGACCGGCTGCGCCACGTGCTCGATGGCCTGCGCGCGGCCAGGTCCGCGGGGCTGAACCCGGTGAAGATCAACGCCGTGCTGCTGCGCGGGATCAATGACGATGAGGCCGTCCCGATGTTGCGCTTCGCCGTGGAGCACGGCTACCACCTGCGGTTCATCGAGCAGATGCCGTTGGATGCGCAGCACGGCTGGGACCGGACGAACATGATCACCGCCGAGGAGATCCTGGCCAGCCTACGTACCGGCTTCGAGCTGACCCCGAGCGAAACCAGCAGGGGCGCCGCGCCGGCCGAGCGCTGGCTTGTCGATGGCGGACCGGCGGAGGTTGGCGTGATCGCTTCGGTCACCCGGCCGTTCTGTGCCGCCTGTGACCGCAGCAGGCTGACCGCGGACGGCCAACTGCGCAACTGCCTGTTCAGCCAGGCAGAGACCGATCTACGGACGCCGCTGCGCGCCGGTGCCAGCGATGCGGAGATCGCCGAGCACTGGCAGGCCACGATGTGGGTGAAGGCCGCTGGACACGGGATCAACTCGACCGAGTTCGAGCAGCCCGTCCGGCCGATGAGCGCGATCGGGGGATAGCGCGAAGGTGCGAATCACCGTGCGGTATTTCGCGGGCGCACGCGCGGCCGCGGGCGAAGAAGAACGAGTACTGGAGTTGCCGCTCGGAGCCACGGTGCGGGACGCGCTGTCCGCGATCAGGGCGGACGCGCCGACCGGCCTGCCCCGGGTGCTCGAATCGGCGAGCTACCTCGTGAATGGTGTCGCGGTCCGCGATCAGGGCGTCGCGTTGAACGAGGGCGCGGAGCTTGACGTGTTACCACCGTTCGCCGGTGGCTGAACCGAACGAATCGGATATCCCATACGTGATCACCCGAAAAGGGACTGGCGCGAGCGCGCCCGCTTTGGTGTGCCGCGCCCCCACTCGACCCGCCGGAAGGGTCGATACGGGCTACGCGGGCGCTTGCACGGATGGCCCAACGACCTCGAAACCACGTGACCCAAGCCTCACGTTGGGTGAATTATCTCGAGACGGAAACGGCCTGATAACGAGACTGTGCGCTGCGAAAATGACCCAATCGCAACCATATTCTGATCGTTACTGTGATGACGGTCACACGCCGATTAATTTCCGATCACGCTTCTCGTTACGTACCGTCGCTCATCGGTTGGCCCCGACCGACCAGCACGACCCGGACGTCTGTTGCGCCAAGGCCCTGTCTGGCAGACGACCGGCCCCGACCCCGAGCGAAAGACAGCTTCCAGACAGGGGCTAGGGAGACCACCGGTGCGCCGGCGGTCTCGCCGGAACGGCCCGCCCCCGAGCGGACCGGTCCAGCCCGGCGGACTCCGTCGGCCGCGAAGCGCGAACGCGTAGGCGCAGGAGCGGAGATAGACCTGAAATGGGTAAACACCGTAAGCAGTCCGCAGCTACCCGCAACATCGCTCGCGTCGTGGTCGCCGGAGTTGCCATGGGCGCCCCGCTGGCGCTGATGACCTCGACGGCCCAGGCCGAAAGCGTGAACTGGGACGCGATCGCGGAATGTGAGAGCGGCGGTAACTGGAGCACGAACACCGGTAACGGCTACTCCGGTGGCCTGCAGTTCTCGCCGAGCACCTGGAGCGCCTACGGCGGTCAGGGCTCCGCGCACAATGCTTCCAAGAGCGAGCAGATCGCGGTTGCCGAGCGGGTGCTCGAGGGTCAGGGCATTGGCGCCTGGCCGACCTGTGGCGCGCAGGCTGGCTCCAGCGCGTCGTACTCCAGCAGCAACACCGAGGGCGCCCCTGCGGAAGCCCCGGTTGAGGCGCCCGCTGAGGCCCCGGTTGAGGCCGCTCCGGCTCCGGCACCTGCCCCTGTCGTGATCAAGGACAACCCGGACGGCGACTACGAGATCAAGGCTGGCGAGACGCTAACCAAGATCGCCGAGAAGAAGAACATCGAGGGTGGCTGGGCGAAGCTGCACGAGCTCAACGCCGACTACATCAGCAACCCCGACGTTGTTGGCGCCGGTCAGAAGATCGCCACCAAGTAAATAAGGCTAGGTCGCATAGCGTGGAATGCGACCGTGCTACGACGGAGGCCCGTGCACCACATCCGGTGCACGGGCCTCCGTTTCGCTAACCTAAAAAACGCGGTCACACCCAGCCACCGCAAGATCCCTAAAGATTGCGGTTCATCGAGGGTGCACTAGGGGCAGTTGACCCACTCGTCGGTGCCGTCCGGGAACACCTGACGCTTCCAGATGGGCAGCTGCCGCTTCACTTCGTCCACCAGATCCGCGCAGACCACGAAGGCCTCCTTGCGATGCGCGGCGGCCACCGCCACGGCGAGCGCGGCATCGCCGATGGCGAGCTTGCCCACCCGATGGCTCACCGCCAGCGCCTGCACCCCGCTCGCGCCGGCGGCCACCTCGGCGGCCACCCGCTCGATCACCGCGCCCGCGCTCGGATGCCCCTCGTACTCCAGGGACGTCACGGTGCGCCCATGGTCGTGATCGCGCACCACACCCGCGAAGGTCACCACCGCGCCCGCGGACCGCTCCCCAACCAGATCCGCGTGCTCAGCCACGGACAGCGGCTCGGTGCTGACCACCGCCCGCAGCACGCGCGCGGGCGCTGAGGTGGCATCCGGGGCGACACCGCCAGCCGAACCGGCGTGGTCCCCGCCGGCCAACTGCGCGACCGCGTGGTCCAGCACGCCGCCCAGCACCTCGAGGCCGTCCTTGACGCCGCCCGTCGACCCCGGCAGGTTCACCACCAGCGTGTTCCCGGCTACCCCCGCCAGCCCCCTTGACAGCACCGCCGTCGGTACCTGGGGCAGCCCCGCGGCGCGAACCGCGTCCGCGAGCCCGGGAATCTCATAGTCCAGCACCGCGCGGGTGGCCTCGGGCGTGCGATCGGTCGGCGTGATCCCGGTGCCGCCGGAAGTGATCACCACGCGCGCGCCGGCCGTGATCGCCGCGCGCAACGCATCAGAAACAGGCTCCCCATCGGGCACGACGGTCGCATCCGATACCTGGTAGTCACGCTGGCGCAGCCAGTCCACGATCACCGGTCCGGTGCGGTCGGGGTAGATCCCGGCCGCCGCCCGGTTCGAAGCCACGATTACTCGTGCCCGTGTCTCGCTCACGGCAGCCTCCTCGGCGAACCGGCCAGCCGGGCCGGCCAGGCGGTTATTCAGCTTCCCCCGCTGCTTTGCGTACCGCATCGGCCACCGCCGGCGCCACCGCCGCGTCGAAGACGCTCGGCACGATGAACGAGGCGTTCAGCCGATCCCCGTCCACCACATCGGCGACGGCGTCCGCGGCGGCGAGCATCATCCCGTCGGTGATCTTGTGCGCCTGCGCGTCCAGCAGGCCACGGAACACCCCGGGGAAAGCAAGCACGTTGTTGATCTGGTTTGGATAGTCGCTGCGCCCGGTAGCAACCACCGTCGCATGCCGCTGCGCTTCGAGTGGATCGACTTCCGGGTCCGGGTTGGCCAGCGCGAACACCACGGGATCGGCGGCCATCGTGGCGACCTGCTCGGCCCCGAACAGGTTCGGCGCCGAAACGCCGATGAACACATCCGCGCCAACCAGCGCGTCATGCAGGCCGCCGCGGGCGCCTTCGCGGTTGGTGTGCGCGGCAATCCAGGCAAGGTTCGGGTCCTCGTCCCCGCGTTCGGGGTGCACGATCCCGTCCACATCCACCGCGAGCACGTCGGCTGGCTTCTTCAACAGCAGCAGCCGGACGATCGCGGAACCAGCCGCCCCCACCCCGCAGACCACGATCTTGCAGTCCTCGATCGGTTTGTTCACCACCCGCAGCGCGTTGCGGAGCGCGCCGACCACCACGATCGCGGTGCCGTGCTGGTCGTCGTGGAACACCGGGATGTCCAGCTTCTCGCGCAACCGCGCCTCGATCTCGAAGCAGCGGGGCGCGGCGATGTCCTCGAGATTGATCCCGCCGTAGGCCGGCGCGATCCATTCGACCGCCTTGATCAACTCCTCGGTGTCCTGAGTGTCCAGGCACACCGGCCAGGCATCCACCGAAGCGAACTTCTTGAACAGCGCGGCCTTGCCCTCCATCACCGGCAACGCGGCGGCGGGGCCAAGGTTGCCGAGCCCGAGTACGGCGGACCCGTCGGTCACCACCGCGACGGTATTGCGCTTGATGGTCAGCCGGCGCGCATCGGCGGGGTTCTCCGCGATCGCCGTGCACACTCTGGCCACACCGGGCGTGTAGGCCCTGGAGAGGTCATCGCGGTTACGCAGCGGCACCTTCGGCCCGACCTCGATCTTGCCGCCGAGGTGGATCAGGAAGGTGCGGTCGGAAACCTTGCGCACGTGTACGCCGGGCAGTGCCTCCAGCGCATCGGTGATGTCCTGCGCGTGGTTGGCTGAGACCGAGTTACAGGTGATGTCCACGACCACCCGGTCGGGATGCGATTCGACCACGTCGAACGCGGTGATCACGCCGCCAACCCGCCCTACGGCGCTGGTGAGGTCCCCAGCTGAACTCGCGGACGGTGGCGCCTCGACGCGGACGGTGATCGCGTACCCCGGACCGGGTACCGGCATGGCGGGCCTCCAAAGGCGACCCTCCGATGGCGATGGAGCGCCGCCGCGCGCTAGCGTGTTATTTGTTGATCTTGGTTTCCGGGTGCACGTAGGGCACGCTGGACTGCGGGAAACGCACGTCGCCGAACGGGGAATGCGCCCCCTGTAGATCGCTGACGAGTTCGCTCACCGCATGCTCGCCATCGTTCGCCTGCGGCCATTCCGGATCGACGCGGTCACTTCGGTCGCGCTTGGCCACCGGTAGTCCTCCTGTCTCGCCCCGGTTTCGTCCGAAAAGCTGGTTTCCGGGCGGGGCGTGCTCGCCAACCAATTGGTGGCAAGATTACCGGATCTCAACCGCGCAAGAAGGGTTGGGCATCCACTCGCTACGGTGGTAGGGATGTCCGGCTCATCCCTCGCCGAATGGCTGCGCGACCAAGACGATGCGACGCTCACCGAGCTGTTGCGCGCGCGGCAGGACCTCGCGACGCCGCCGCCGGCGAACAGCACGATCCTCGCCACGCGCGCGGGCACAGCTGGCTCACTTGCCCGCGCCTGCGCGGAGTTGCACACCAGGGAACTGGCCGTACTGGAAGCACTGCTGCTTGCCGAGGCCGACCGGGAGCCGGTCAGCGAGCAGCGAGTTTCCGGCTACCTCGGCCGCGAGGTTGGCACCGAACTCGCCCGGCTACGGCGGCTCGCACTCGTCTGGGGCCCGGATACCGCCCTCGCCGTACCACCCGCGCTGGCCGAGGTCCTCGGACCGTATCCGGCAGGGCTCGGCCGTAGCGCGCCAGCGCTTGACCCGGATACGGTCGCCGGCCTGTTGACCGAGCTGGCCGAACCAGAACGGCGGCTGCTCGCCGCGCTATCCGCCGGCCCGCCCATCGGCCAGACCAAGGACGCGTCCGAGCCTGGCTCCGCGGACGAAGCCCGCACCCCGGTACAGCGGTTGCTCGCCCGCGGCCTGCTGCTGCACCGCGATGCGAGCACCGTGGAACTGCCCCGTGAGGTGGGCATCGCGCTGCGCGGCGGCCGACCGTTCGGCAACGTGGAGCTGGACGAGCCGCGGCTGCACACCAACCCGCACAGCACCACCGGGGTGGATGAGACCGCCGCGGGCGAGGCCGCCGAACTACTGCGCCATGTCGAGCGGCTGATCGAGCAGTGGTCCGCCACCCCGCCGCCGGTCCGCAAGGCAGGCGGGGTTGGCGTGCGCGAGTTGCGCAAACTGGCCAAGGAGCTGGACGTATCGGAGTCCCGCGCGGGGCTGTTCGTCGAGCTGGCCGCGGGCGCCGGGCTACTCGCCGACTCCGGCGAGGCCACCCCGCTCTGGTGCCCGACCACGCTGGCGGATTCCTGGTTGGCCTCCACCCCGGCCCAACGGTGGGCGGTACTCGCGGAAGCCTGGCTCGAGCTGCCTCGACTCCCCGGCCTCGCCGACCGGCAGGACCAGGAAAAGCCCCTGGTGCCCCTTGCCGAGGAGCTGCACCGACCGCTCGCCCCGATGGGACGCCGGCGCACCCTGGTCACCCTCGCCGAGCTGCCGGCCGGCACGGGGGTCGCGAACACCGAGCAGCTGGTGACGCTGCTTTCCTGGTGGGCGCCACGGAAAGGCGGCAGGCTGCGCGACCAGATCGTCCGCTGGACGGTGGCCGAAGGCACCGCGCTCGGCGTGCTGGCACTCGGCGCGCTGACCTCCGCGGGACGCGCGCTGCTGGACGGCGATCGCGCGGGGGCCGCGCAGCGGATGGCCGAGGCGATGCCCGACCCGGTGGATCACGTGCTGGTACAGGCGGATCTGACCGTAATCGCGCCCGGCCCGCTGGAACCCGAACTCGCCGCGATGATCAACACCGTTGCCGAGGTGGAATCGGCGGGCAGCGCGACCGTGTACCGGGTTGGCGAGGCCAGCGTGCGGCGCGCGTTGGATGCCGGCTACACCGCCGCCGAACTGCATGAGCTGTTCCGCAGCCGGTCGCGCACGCCGGTACCACAGTCGTTGAGTTATCTGATCGACGACGTTGCGCGCCGGCACGGCAAGCTGCGCGGCGGGGCGGCGGCGTCTTTCCTGCGTAGCGATGACACCGTGCTGATCGCCGAGGTGCTAGCGCATCCAACTGCCGCTGACCTCGGGCTGCGCCGGATCGCGGACACCGTGGTGGTCAGCCCGCTGCCACTGGCTGAGGTACTTGATGGGTTGCGCGCCGCGGGGTTCACGCCCGCCGCGGAGGGCCCGGATGGCCGGGTGGTCGATCTACGACCGCGCGGGCACCGGGTGCCGGCGAAGCCACGGACCACCCGGCGTGCCGCCGCTCCGGTGACGGTCACCGAGGAACAGGCGACCGAGCTCGTCGGGCAGCTGCGCGGCGGGGATCATGCGCAGAGCTCGCGAAGGGGGCGAACGGCCCGGCTGCCGGGCGGCGGTGGTGGCGCGGAAACCGCGGATACCGTGGCGCTGCTGCAGGAAGCCGCCAGGGAGCAGCGGTCGGTGTGGATCGGTTTCGTGGACTCGCACGGGGTGGCCAGCCAGCGCATCGTGTTGCCGCTGCGGGTTGGCGGCGGGGTGCTGGAAGGCGACGATGCCAAAGGCAGCCCGGGAACCCGCTTCCCGCTGCACCGGATCACCTCGGTCTCCCTTGTGGAGGACTGAACCCGCACGCTCCGCGACCGCGTTCCGCAGAGAAGACAGCGAGCGGGCAGACCGCCGGGCTACCCTTGATCGCAACCTTTAGGCATCTTGCGGTGACCAGTTGGGAGCGGGCCGACCGGGAACACCGGGGTGCAGCCGCAGCACGCGGCCGGCGAGCGGCTGTTGGCCGCGCTGGTCCTCCGGCACCAGCTCCAGCGAGGTCGTCACGAACAGGTCGGTCAGGCCCGGCCCACCGAAGGCGCAACTGGTTGGCGCGGATACCGGTACGGCGTGTACCGCATCGAGCGTGCCATCCGGCGCGTACCGGTGCACCGCACCCGCGCGCACCAGGACGACCCACACGTAGCCGTCGGCGTCGACGGTCAGCCCATCCGGCCGACCAACCTGCTTGGTGAGATCCACGAACACCCGGCCGGGAGTACGCAGGTGACCGGTTTCCAGCTCGTAGTCATAGGCGCGCACGCACCCGCTGGGCGTATCCGCGTGATACATGGTGCCGCCGTCCGGGCTCCAGCCGAGCCCGTTGGATACCGTCAGCCCGGTGAGCACTGGGGTCAGCTCGGTACCGTCCAACCGGTAGAGGGCAGCGGTACCAGGAGCCCGCTCGGTGTGCATGGTCCCCACGAACAGCCGCCCTCGCGGATCACATTTCCCATCGTTGAACCGGATCAACGGGTCGGCCGGGATGGCGGCCACGACCTCCTCAACTCCCGATCCGTCTACAAGCGACAGTTTGTGTTGCCTGGCGACCAGCAGCCGCCCATGCTCCGAGGGCACCACCATACTGACCGGCCCGCCAAGCCGTAACGTCTTGGTACGCCCGGAATCCGGGTCGCTCCGGTGCACCTCGCCTGCCGAGATATCCACCCACAGCAGGGTTCCGGTCGCGGCGTCCCAGTGCGGTCCCTCGCCAAGCGAGGCGGTCGTCTCGGCCAGTGCCTCGACCATGCGGAATCTCCCTGTTCGTTCACCATTCGGCGTATCGGCCGTCCGGATGCCGCCAGTTCGGATCCGGCAGCCACCATTCGCCGGCACGCTCCTGCACTACGCGTTCATCGAGGTCGATTCCCAGCCCAGCACCGCCCGGCACCGGCAAGCTACCAGCGTGCGGGGTCAGCGGCGCCGGATCAACCAGATAGTCGTGCATCTCCGCGCTTGGCAACCCGGCGTAACCTCGGTTGTAGTGCAACCCGAGGCTCTGCTCCTGGATCAACACATTGCCCGCGCAGCTGGCCACCTGTAGCGAAGCGGCCAGCGAGACCGGACCGTTCGGACAGTGCGGCGCCACCGCGACATCATAGGCCTCGGCCATCCGGCAGATCTTCTCCAACTCGAACAGACCGGTAAGCGAAACGTCCGGCTGCACGATGTCCACGACTCTGGATTCCAGCAGCCGCTTGAACTCCCAGCGATTGTGCAGCCGCTCACCCGTCGCGATCGGCGTGCCCCCCGCCGCCGTGGCAAGCACGTGCAGCGCGTCCTCGTGCCCGGGCGCCAGCGGCTCCTCCACCCACATCAGACCAAACTGCGTAAGCTCGGCGAGCAACGCCTTGGCCATCGCCCGGTGCACCCTGCCATGAAAATCCAGTGCGATGCGCAACTCGGCACCGAACTCCGCGCGCACCGAAGCTACCCGCGCCACCACATCGTCGATCTTTGCATGATCGTCCACATAGTCCAGTTCGGCGGTCGCATTCATCTTCACCACGCGGAAACCCTGCTCGACGCGAGCGCGGGCACCGTCGAGCACATCGGCCGGCCGGTCGCCGCCGATCCAGGCATACAGCGGCACGGTGTCGCGCACCGGACCGCCGAGGAACTCGTGAACCGGCAGGCCGTGCGCTTTGCCCTTGAGATCCCACAGCGCCTGCTCGATCGCCGCAGCGGCAGTGGCGAGCACCGGACCACCGCGAAAGAACCCGTCCCGCCACATCCGCTGCCAGGCGTCTTCGATCCGGTTCGCAGGTGCGCCAACTAGATTGCGTGCCAGGTCGTCCACGGCACCGAGTACCGCACCCGGCCGTTTCGCCACGATCGCCTCGCCCCAGCCAACCGCACCGGTGGTGCTGGCCACCCGGACGAAGATCCACCGGGGCGGTACCCGGAACCCGGTTATCTCCGCGATCTCGGTCATTCCGCTTCCACCACATGGCTGACCCCGAGCGGGTCCGGTCGCCGGCTCAACCGCCGACCACCGTCCACTGGCAACACCGCACCGGTCATGAACGAGGCCGCGTCCGAGGCAAGGAAAGCCACCACTTCGGCCACTTCCTCGGGCAAGCCAGCCCTGCCGAGCAATGTGGGCGGCTGCCCCGCCTCGCCCCACATCGCACCGTCCAATGTGTTCCGTACGGACGGCGTGTTCACCACCCCGGGCGCCACCGAGTTGACGCGGATACCCAGTGGCCCAAGCTCGACAGCCAGCGCGCAGGTCGCCGCATGCACCGCTCCCTTGCTCGTCACGTATGGCCCGTAACCAGGCACCGGCAGGCTTTCCTGCAGGCTGTCCACGTTCACGATGGTTCCCTGCCGGCCAGCCGCGCGCAGCCCCACGGCCGCGGCCCTGGACAGCATGCCCAGCGCGACCACGTTGACCCGCAACACCCGTTCCCAGTCGTCGAAACCAGCGCCGAAGAAACCGCCCTTCGGCGGATAGCTGGCCGCACAGTTCACCAGCACATCGGTGACCGGCCCGGTTTCCAACCGGCCGCACAGCAGTTCCAGCGCTGCCCGGTCCGCGAGATCCGCGACTACCGGTTCCACCGAGGCGGCATCCTGCGCCAGCTCGGTAACCCGCTGGTCGCGATCCACCGCGATCACCCGCGCGCCGCGCGCGACGAAGAGCCCACAGATGGCCGCGCCGATGCCGGAAGCCGCGCCGGTCACCAGTACCGTCCGGTCGCTGAAGGTCGTCAATCCGGCTCCCTTCCGCACGCGGCTACCGGACGCTAGGGGGTAACCGCCACGCTGATACCCAACCCGATCAGCGTGCCACCCAGCACCCGATCGAGCCACCTACGCACCACCGGCTTGCGCAGAAAACCGGTGACGGCATGGGAAATCAACGCGATCAGCAGCAACCAGGCGATCGCGACCAGGTTCTCGATCAGGCACAGCAACAGGGCGAACGGGACGAACGGCTGATCGGCAGGGACGAACTGGGGCAGCACCGCGAGGTAGAACAACCCCACTTGCGGATTCAACACATCGCAGGTGAAACCGATCAGAAAGGCCTGCCGGCGGCTGAGCCGGTCCCCCTGCCCATCGGCGGATTCGGGCACCGCGGCTGCCGCCTTGCCCCTGATCTGCGCGATAAGCGTGCGCGCGCCGAGCAACACGAGATAAGCCGCACCGGCGTACTTGATTGCCTGGAACAGTACGGCCGACTGCGCGAGCACCGTCGCGATACCCAGCACGGCAGCGATTCCCCAGAACAGCCCGCCGCATACCGCGCCGCAGGCGGTGGCCACGCCGGCGGCTCGCCCGCCGCGCGCGGTGCTGCGCACCACCAGCACCGAGTCCGGCCCGGGAGTGATGCTGAGCAGGATCGCGAGGACGAGGAAAGCCAGGAGTTCCGCCATCCTGGCAGCATACTTATGCGCTTGATTGGATGTCTATGCATTAATCGGCGCGGGACATCAACAAGCCCGCGTGCTATCGGGCATAACGGGATAAATCAACCAATCAAGAAGGTCGCGCCGCCGCGCAGACCTGGATCACAGGGCGCGCAGGCCGCTCAGCACGCGTTCCATGAACTCGAGGGAAGGGCCGTCCCCGACAAGCACGCCGGATTCATGCACCTGGACCAGGCCGATATTGGCCATATCCGCAAGCAGTACCTTGGCCACGCCAAGGGGCAGGGCCAGATGCGCGGCGACTTCGGCCACCGACCTGGGGCGGTCACAGAGCTCACAGATGGACCGATGTTCGGTGACCGCCGCCCCGCGATAGCTGCGCCCCTGGTCGGTAGTGGAGATCAGTGTCTCGATGGCCAGGTCGTAGTCCGCCCTGGTCCGCCCGCCAGTACGGGCATAGGGCCGGACCAGCGAGCGACGCTTGTTCGCCGCCGGCTGCGCCGTATGCGCCGAGCCAGCTGTGGCCTGTTGTGGCGCGGGAGGCTCCTCGGCGCGGGGCGTCGGCGCGTTGTCCGTACTCTCGAACAGCCACTCGCGCGTCGAGCTGATGTCGAAGCGGTGCGGCTGATCGAGGCCATCTCGCTCGACCGCCCGGTGCCACGCGTCCCAGCGTTCCTGCTGGTCGTCACCGTTGTGCATGCCCGTCATCGCTGCCTCACGCGGTTACCCGCGAACACCACCTTGAAGCTGAGCACGGAGCTCGGGCGTGATCTGCTGCCCGACGCGCTCAACAAGCAAGGTCATCTCGTATGCCACCAGACCGATATCGCAATTCGGTGCGGCAAGCACGGCGAGGCAGGAGCCATCGCTCACGGACATCAGGAACAGGTAGCCACGTTCCATCTCGACCACGGTCTGGTTGACCGAACCGGCTTCAAAGCAGCGGGCGGCACCCTGGGTAAGGCTGACCAGCCCGGAGGCCACCGCGGAAAGTTGCTCCGCGCGGTCCTGCGGCAATCCTTCGGAACCGGCGAGCAACAACCCATCGGCCGAGACCACGACCGAGTGGGCGACACCGGGCACCCGTCGGACAAAGTCGGTGATCAACCAACCAAACCCGCCGGAAGGTCCCACGGACGCTGTCACTGTCCCTCCTCGTTCCATCCGTCCGGGCGCATGACCCGGTCACTCACCATTGTGCTGCGGCTCGGCAACGTCACTCTGGAGCGCATGTCGTCCGCGCCGGACGCCTTGTTGCAGGCTACTCATCCGGCCCCTGGTGGCCTCGGCACTTCGTGGCATGGCCGGCTTCGGCTCCTGCGTCGTAGCCGAACCTGGCACCAACCGCTCCTTCGGTATCCGCTTCGGCAGCCCCGCGGCGGTGTGCGTGGGAGCGGATCGCTCTCCCGAGAGCACCTCGGCGGCCTGCCAACCGGCATCGGCCGGAGTATGCCATTGGCTGGTCGCCGCGTCGCCGTTCCGGGTAAGACTTTGTTCCTCCGGGGCGGAATCCGCGCCGTTTGTCGTAGCGCTGCTGAACCACTGCGACAGAACGGCCTCATAGATCGGCATCCGTACGGTCGGCGCTTCCTCATCCAATGGGCTGAGTGGCGCATCGTCGTTTTGCTGAGCCGCACCGAACAGATCGCTCGACGACGGGGCGACCGGTTGGCGGGCCGGCGGCGTACCAGGGTTCGGCGCGACCGGCCCGGTAGGCGCAGGCGGCGCCGGATCCTGGGGTTGACCAGCGGGCGGAGGCGCCGTGGCCGGCCCAGTAGGCGCACCGGGAGTACGCGGTTTCCTTACCGGTAGCGGCGGCCCGCTGACCGGCTCGGCGGGCGCCGCGCCCGGTTCGACCGCGCCGAGTTCCGCCGCTCCATTCAGCGGCGCGGATCCGGTGACCGTCGGCTGCGGTGGCGCTGGTTGCGGCTCCGGTTTCGGCTGCTCTGCCTTTGGCCGGGCAGTCTCGATCACCATGTCGCTGATCAGCTCCGGCGGCACCAGCACGCCCGCGGTGACCCCACCGTTGTCGTTCTTGCGCAGCCGAACCCGGATCTGGTGCCGCTGGGCCAGCCGGCCAACCACGTACAACCCCATCCGGCGGGCGACCGAAACGTCCACCTCCGGCGGGTGGGCAAGCCGGTCGTTGGTGGCCGCGATATCCGCGTCGGTCATCCCGACGCCCCGGTCCGAGATCTCCAGCCGCAGACCACCGGTGCGGGTGCTCATGGTGTCCACGCTGACCTTCGTCTGCGGATCGGAGAACGCGGTCGCGTTGTCCAACAACTCGGAGATCACGTGCACCACGTCGTTGACCGCGTTGCCCGCGATCAGTCGTTGTGGCGTCGGGGCCACCTCGATCCGCGCGTACTGCTCGATCTCCGATACGGCCGCGCCAATCACCTCGGAGACCGCGATCGGCTCGGTGACCTGCCTGCCCAGATCACTGCCGGCGAGAACGAGCAGGTTCTCGCTGTTCCGGCGCATTCTGGTGGCCATATGGTCCAGTTCGAACAGGCTGGCCAGCTGGTCTGGATCCTGCTCGTCGGACTCCATCCGGTCGAGCACGCCGAGCTGACGCTCCACGAGCGCCTGACTACGCCGCGAGAGGTTCACGAACATCGCGTTCACGTTGTCCCGCAGTAGCGCCTGTTGCGCGGCCTGCCGGACGGCCTCCGCGTGCACCGCGTCGAACGCGCGCGCCACCTGGCCGACCTCTTCGCCGGAGTGTACCGGCACCGGCTCGGGGGCGGTGGCCGCCCTGCGCGCCGGCTCGGGGGCAGCCAGGATCTCCTCCACCTCCTCGGGCATCCGATACTCCGCGATCTCCAGCGCGGTGTTGCGCAGCACCCGCAGCGGGCGCAGCAACGAGCGCGCCACCAGCAGCGCCAGCAGGAAAGCGGCCAGCACTACCCCGCCGGTAATCGCGGTGTCCCGGATCACCGACTCCCGCGCCTGGCTGACCAGTGACTCGGCGTACTCCTGCGTCATCCGCTGCATACCCTCGTGCACCTCGTTGATGCGGTTGAGGGTGTAAGTGGCGGAGTTGTCCCAGATACCGGTGTCCAACTGGCCGCCACGCAGTGGGCGGTCCGTTTCCGCGAACGCGATTGCCGATGCCTCGATACCGCCACTGATATCGATCAGCGAGCCCATCACCGTATCGTCATACATTCGCTGCTGCTGGCCGGTGGCGAACTTGCGGAAGTCGCTGACCGCGGCGTCGAACTCGGCGTCCGCGGCATAAAGACTGCGGAGTTCCGATGCCAACATCGACTCGCGTTCCAGCGCGGTAAGCAGCAGTGCCCGCTTTCGGGACTGCTGTTCGGCGGCTAGTGCCAAGGCATTGCTGGCGAGCAAGTAACGGGACACTTCGGGCTGTTCCGCTTCGGCGACGAGTTGATCATTTGTATCGTGCACGCCTTGGACGAGTTGGTTATACGACCGCATAATCGCCTCTGCGGGGTAACTCGTACTGTCCACCGTGGAACGAAGCGCGGTCAATCGGTCAAACCGTGCACTAACTTCGCGGAACTGGTTAGCCGCCGTTTCGGATAGTTCGGAGTCAGCGGCCTCCCGCTGGCCGTGAAATCCGGTAACCGCGGTGTCCACTTTCGTACGCTGCTGCTGCAGTTCGGACTCGCCGCCGGAACGCGGCATGGATACGAACCACACCGTCAGATCACGTTCCCGCTGCAACTCGTGCACCGCGTTTGCCGCGCTCGTCTCGAGCTGCACCTGAGCATCCAACTCGGACAACCGGCCGGCCTCGGCAAGATCACCCTGCACCCGTAGTCCGACGAACGCCAGCACGGCAACCAGTGGGATCAGCAGTACTACGAACAGTTTGGTGCGCAGCCGCCAATTGCGCAGCCGCCAGCGCCCACCAACCTGTGGGGCATCGTCGGACGATCGGCCCGCCGCAAGGGTTTCGTTACTGTCCGCACTGGACAGATAGCCACTTTCAGGCGAAACCGTTTCTCGCGAGCCCTGACCGGTCGACTGGTCTGCCGCGCCTTTTCGACGGATCACCCTTGGATTTCCTCAGTTCGATGATTGCGTCAACGGTGTTATCAGTCATCCGGCCAACTGACCGAGAACCCGTCATCCTTTCGGCAGTATATCTGCAGGTCAACAAACCGATAGGCCGAAGATCGACACCACCGAATTCGCTTTCGGCGACAAACCGAGCAAACTCACACGGCTTGTCCCCCGGTAGAGTAAGGCAGTCATCGGCGTACGAAAAGACCAGCTAACTTACCTGGAGTATGGCTCAGCCCACAGCGAGCACTCCAGATGGGTGATTACGATGTGCCGGTCCAACCCGCAAAGGAACGCGACGTGCGCAGAATACGAAACACGGCGGCACTGACCCTGGCCGCACTGGTAACTACGGTGAGCATCAGTGCGTGCGATCTCTTCTCTGGCGATCCCTCGAATGAGGTACTCGGCCCGAGGGAATCCCTGCGAATCGCGGTGACAAGTGCGATCGACACGGCGGGACTACGGATCGGCGTCAAGGACGGTGTTTTCGATCGCGCCGGGTTGGACATCGAGCTGGTCGAGCAACCAACCGAACAGGCGGCCATGGGCGCGCTCGATTCCGGTGATGCCGACCTCGCCTTCGGCAGCAACACGACGCTGTTGCGCGCCGCGCAGGACGGCGCGGAGCTGGAGCTGGAGGCCGAGGCCTACCAGGCACGGCCGTATACCGCGGCAATCGTCTCGATGCCAGGTAGTGGCTACGACGAACCGCAGGACAAGCCGCAACCCCGGATCGCGGTGGACACCTCGACCGATAACGCCCGGCTGAGCGTCAACTCGCTGCTTTCCGTCAACGGGGTCGATCCAGCCGGGGTCGATTTCGTACCGAGAGATCGTGGCGATATCGCCGAGGCGCTTACCTCGGGCGCGGTGGACGGCGCATGGCTCGCCGAGCCATACCTGACCAGCATCCAGCAGGAGCTCGGGGCGACCGTGGTGCTCGACGGGTCAAGCGGCGCCATGCAGGATTACCCCTTCTCCAGTTATGCGACAAATCAGTCATTCGCAAATAAAAAGGGCGCGGTGCTCCAGCGATTCCGGCAGGCGCTCGGCGAAGCGCACAGCGCCACCACACCGACCAGGGTGCAGCAGGAGCTGCCTACCTTCGCCGAGGTCGACCCGGCCACGGCCGCGCTGGTGACCGTCGGCGAGTACCCGGCACAGTTCAACCAGGTCCGAGTACAGCGGGTGGCTGATCTGATGATGCAGTACGACCAGCTGCCTGATCGGCTGGACGTCTACGAGCTCACCCCAGCGCCGCTACGGTCCTGATCGCCGAGCACCCGGCAGCGGCGTATAAATGGACGGGCGGACACCTCGAGGTGTACCGCGTTTCCATGGCTTTACCGAGGAGGACGCGTGGCCGACGCACCACTGATCGTGCAGTCCGACAAGACCGTGCTGCTCGAGGTCGACCATGCGAAAGCCGATGAGGCACGGACCGCGATCGCGCCGTTCGCCGAGCTGGAACGCGCCCCCGAGCATGTGCATAGCTACCGGGTGACACCGCTCGCGCTGTGGAACGCGCGGGCCGCGGGGCATGACGCGGAGCAAGTGGTCGATGTGCTCACCACTTACTCGAAGTTCCCCGTTCCGCAGCCACTACTGATCGACGTGGTGGACACCATGGGCCGGTTCGGCCGGCTGCAGCTGGCGAACAACCCCGCGCATGGCCTTGTAATGTCCACAACGGATCGCGCGGTACTCGAGGAAGTACTGCGCAACAAAAAGATCGCGCCGATGCTTGGCGATCGGATCGACGACGACACCGTCGTGGTGCATCCGTCCGAACGCGGCAGGCTGAAGCAGCAGCTACTCAAGGTCGGCTGGCCCGCCGAGGACCTTGCGGGCTATGTGGACGGTGAGGCACATCCGATCGAGCTCGACGAGGACGGCTGGCAGCTGCGGGAGTATCAACGGCAGTCCGTACAGGCGTTCTGGGCTGGCGGCTCGGGTGTCGTGGTGCTGCCCTGCGGCGCGGGTAAGACCCTGGTTGGCGCCGCGGCGATGGCCGAAGCGAAGGCGACCACACTGATCCTGGTGACAAACACGGTCGCTGGCCGGCAGTGGAAGCGCGAGCTCATCGCGCGCACCTCGCTGACCGAGGAGGAGATCGGCGAGTACTCCGGGGAACGCAAGGAGATCCGTCCGGTCACGATCGCCACTTACCAGGTGGTCACCCGGCGAACCAAGGACGGGTACAAGCACCTCGAGCTCTTCGACTCGAGGGACTGGGGGTTGATGATCTACGACGAGGTGCATCTGCTGCCAGCCCCGGTGTTCCGGATGACGGCCGATCTACAGTCGCGCCGCCGGCTCGGGCTTACCGCGACCCTGGTGCGTGAGGACGGCCGCGAGGGCGACGTGTTCTCGCTGATCGGACCGAAACGCTTCGACGTGCCGTGGCGGGATATTGAACAGCAGGGTTGGATCGCGCCAGCGGAATGCATCGAGGTGCGCGGCATGCTCACCGAAAACGAGCGGCTGACCTATGCGACGGCAGAGCCGGACGAGAAGTACCGGATCGCCTCGACCTCACGGACCAAGCTGCGCATCGTACGCTCTATTGTGGACAAACACCCGGACGAGCCAGCGCTGGTGATCGGCGCGTATCTCGACCAACTCGAAGAGCTCGGCGCCGAACTGGACGCGCCAATCGTGCAGGGGTCAACCAAGAACAAGGAACGCGAGAAGCTGTTCGACGCGTTCCGTAACGGCGAGATCCGCACCCTCGTTGTGTCCAAAGTAGCCAACTTCTCGATTGACCTGCCGGAAGCTTCGGTGGCCATTCAGGTGTCCGGCACCTTCGGTTCCCGCCAGGAAGAGGCACAGCGGCTTGGCCGGCTGCTTCGCCCCAAGGGCGATGGCCGGCAGGCGCATTTCTATTCGGTGGTGGCACGAGAGACGGTGGACGCGGACTACGCCGCGCACCGGCAACGCTTTCTCGCCGAACAGGGCTACGCCTATACGATCGTGGACGCCGATGACCTGCTCGGCCCCGCACTCCCCTGATCTCGCTGACCTTGAAGAACGCGGTTACCTCGGGCGCTAGGCCAGCTCGCGGAGGATACCGTCGGTAAACGGCGGCCAGTACTCCTTCGCCCAGTCGCCGAAAACACGGTCGGTTAGCGCGATGCACGCCGCACCAGCCGCCGGGTCCACCCACAGGAAGGTACCTGCCTGTCCAAAGTGCCCGAAGGTCTCCGGCGAGCTGAGCTCGCCAGTCCAATGCGGACTCTTCTGCCCGCGAAGCTCGAAACCAAGCCCCCAGTCACACGGGCGCTGCATGCCAAACCCGGGCACCACACCGTTCAACCCGGGGAACTGCACGGTACGGGCGGCAACCAGCGTCTCCCCCGCGATCAGTTGCGGCGCCTGTAGTTCAGCGGCAAACGGGACGAGGTCAGCACAACTGGCCACCGCGCCGTGCCCAGCCGAGCCCCGCAACTCCGCGGAGCGCATCCCGAGCGGGGTGAACACCGCCTCGGACAGGTACTTGTCGAACGGGATCCCGGTCGCGGCGTGCACCTCGTCGGCAAGGACCTCGTAGCCGGAACTCGAGTAGATCCGCCGGTTGCCGGGTTCGGCTTGCTGGTTGTGCTCGTTGAAGGCGAGCCCCGAAGCGTGCGCGAGCAGATGCCGGATGGTCGACCCTGCTGGACCGGCCGGCTGATCCAACTCGAGCGCGCCCTCCTCGACGGCGATCAGCACACCGTAGGCACTGAGCAACTTGGTCACCGAGGCCAGCTCGAACACCCGATCGGCCGGACCGTGTTCCGCGAGTCGCGCACCGTCCGCGCCGATCACCGCGACGGCAACATTGTCCACCGGCCACTGGTCCACCACATGCACACCGTTCATGGCACCGACCGTACGAGACACCGCATCCGCCATAGCCAGGTGCACCCCTCAACCACCTTCGCGCACCGCCCGCACGGTTCCCTGGGCCAGCGCACACAGGGTTGCCGGCGCATCGGCATCGTCGGACAGCGCGTAGATCTCGCATCGCGCTGCCGCCTGACCACGCGTTGCGGTCACCACCTGCCCAGCCGCCCGCAGCAACGTGCCGGTGGCCGGCCGCAGGTAGTCGACGGAGAACCCCCGCGTGAGCACCGCTGGGCCCAGCGCGGCACCACCGGCGAAGGTCAACGCGTTGTCCGCCAGATAGCTGAGCACACCACCGTGGACAAACCCGTTCTGCTGGTGCAACTCGGCGCGAATATCGATCTCCAGTACGACCTCACTTGCCGAGAACGCGGTCAACCGCGTCCCGAGCAGCACGCTGAATGGTTGGGCGGCGAGTACCTGCCGCGCGTCGGCCAGGCTCAGCTCGACTGACGTCACTTCTGCCACGGACTTCCTCGCTTCACTCGGTTCCCCGACTCGCCCTCGGCGGAATCCGGGTTGGTTCAGGGATCATCCCCGATGCCGCCTGGCCGCGAAACGCAGACTATAGACACATGACGAACAACATTCTGCAAAAGGACAACTTCAAGAAGCTGCGCCGGAGCCGTTCGGACAAGATGCTCGCGGGTGTTTGTGGCGGCTGGGCCAAGATGCTCGGCGTCGACGCCGCCCTGCTGCGCATCATCTTCACCGTCGGCACCATCTTCAGTTTCGGCACCGGGGTGCTGGTCTACCTCGCCTGCTGGATCCTGATGCCGGAGGAAGACTGAGCAGGCTAAACGTACCTCGGCCGCCCAGCAAACCAGCCGACCACGAGCTGCACCGTCAGCACCACCAGCACCAGTACGAAGGACGCCGTCCAATCCCCTGTCGCCTCGTGCAGCATGCCGAACAGGAACGGCCCAGCCGAGGCGGACAGGTAACCGATGCCCTGCGCCATCGCGGACAACCGGGCGGTATCCGCCGAGTTCCTGGTACGCAACGGCAGTACCGCGAGCAGCATGGCGAACACGCTGCTGCCGATCCCGAGCAGGATCGCCCACAGCACGGGCAGACTGGCCGGCGCGAGCATCATGCCGGTCATCCCGGCCAGGAACACCAGGGTGAGCCCGGCGATCCAGCCGGACTGGCTCGGTCGCCGAGCGGCTAGCGCCGGTGCCACCAGGCTCACCGGCACGGCGATGATCGAGACCAGCCCGAGCAGCAGACCGGCGGTACCCCGGTCGACGCCGGAGGTGACCCACACCTGCGGCATCCAACCCAGCAGCACGTAAGCGGCCAGTGATTGCAGCGCGAAGAACGCCGTCACGATCCAAGCGAGCGGGCTGCGCAGTAGCGACCGGCTAACCGGAGCTGGCTCGCTCGCCTCGGTGACCACCGCGGCACCGTGCCGCGCGCCGAGTGCCCAGACCCCGAGCGCCAGCAACGCGAGCAGCACCCAGCTGGCCAGCGCGAACCGCCAGCTACCAACGAAAGCGTCCAGTTGCGGGGTCAACGAGGAACCCAACGAACCGCTCGCCTGCAATGCGGCGGTGTACACCCCGGTCATCAGGCCGACCCTGGCGGCAAACGACTCCTTGACCACGACGGGGATGAGCACATTGCCGATCGCGATGCCACCGCAGGCGACCAAGGTGCCGGCGAGCACGACGACCGGCCCGTCGAGCACCCGAAGCAACTGTCCGGCCGCGATCAGGGCAAGGCCGAAACCTATCGCTCGCGCCATGCCGAACCGGCGGCCGAACCAGGGGACGAGGAAGCCTGCCGCCGCGAAGCACAGTGTTGGCACCGAGCTGAGCAAGCTCACCCAGGTCGCGGAGGCGCCGAGCGAGTCGCGGATATCGCCGAGCATGGACGAGACCGAAGTGACCGCGGCCCGTAGGTTCAGCGCGGTGAGCACGACGCCGATCGCGAGCAGCGTGCCGCCGAGCAGCGGACGATGCCGGACCGGCGCGGGGTTCGATGGATCGGTTGCGCCCTCGGGCTCGCCGCTCGAGGTAACCGGCACTGTTCTGGTCACGTCTTACTATGCTAAACATGGGATGTTCGGATGAAAGGGTGATCAGGCGTGCCGTTGGCCACTACTCGCCGAACGGGGCTTGTCGATCAGGTAATCGAGCAGATGCGCGCGGCGATCACTGCTGGTGAATGGCCAGTGGGGCAGCGGATTCCTACCGAACCGGAGCTGATGGATCAGCTCAGCGTCGGCCGCAACACCGTCCGGGAGGCGGTGCGCGCGTTAGCCCATGCGGGGTTGCTCGAGGTGCGCCAGGGCGACGGGACCTTCGTCACGGCGCGCAGTGAACTGGCCGGGGCGGTACGCCGGCTGTGTGGCAGCGAACTACGGGAAGTGCTCGAGGTACGCCGCGCGCTGGAGGTGGAGGGGGCCCGGCTGGCCGCGGAGAAGCGCACCGACGCGCAGCTGCGTGCGCTGCGATCCGCGCTACACGAGCGGGAAAAGGCCTACGACGCGGGTGATTGGGGCGCGTTCGTCCCGCTGGATGCCGAGTTTCACCGGCTGGTCCTCGACTGTTCGGCGAACCCGCTGCTCATCCAGCTCTATCACGAACTGACCGACGCGGTCACCGCGAGTGTGGCAAGTACGGTGCACGATCCATGGCAGCGGACCGATATCTCCCATGTCGGGCTGGTTGAGGCGATCGCCGCGCGGGACCCCGATGGCGCGGCGCGCGAGGCAGGCGATTTCCTCGACGAGTTGCTCGCCTACCTCGACACCCCGCGCTCGTCGCCCGGTCAGCCGAGCCAGGGTTCGGCGAACCGGTCGTAAGTGCCGTCGTTTCGCGCGATGTTCAACCACTGATCCACCCACTGCTGGAAGATCACATCGCCACGCGGCAACAGGTATGCCTTCTCGGAGAAGGTGAACGGCTCCTCCGGGTGTACCGAGCACAGCTCGGGGTGCTCATTGGCTTGCCACTTGGTTTCCGCGGCGTCGGTGATCATCAGATCCGCATTGCCGGCAACGATCTCCTCGAAGATCGTGTTGTTGTCCGGATGCCGCACGATGGTCGCCTGCTTCAGGTTCGTGTCGGCGAACTCCTCGTTGGTACCGCCAGGATTGACGATCGCCCGAACACCAGGCTGGTCGATCTGCTCCAGCGTCTGGAACTTGTCCACGTTCTCGCAGCGGGTGATCGGGGTTTTGCCGTCCTGCAGGATGGCCTCGGTGAAGAAGGCCTGCTCGGCGCGCTCCAGCGTGATGGAAACCCCGCCGACGGCCAGATCGCAGCGCTTGCCAAGGTCGTCCATCAGGTTCGACCAGGTGGTCTCCACGATCTCCAGGTCAACCCCGAGCCGCTTGGCCATGTCCCCGGCCATATCCAGATCGATACCGCTCCACTCGCCGGTTTCCGGGTCGAGGTAGGTGAACGGCCGGTAGTCGCCGGTGCTGCATACCTGCACACTGCCGCGATCCTTGATGGCATCCAGTCGGCTTTCCGCCGGCCCGCCCGCGAGTTCCACTCGCGATCCGGTGTCGGCCGGCGCGGCAACCGCGCTCGCCGCGCCGAATCCGAGTACGGCGAGTATCGCCACCCCGAACGCGATAGTCCTGTTGCGCATGCACAACTCCCTTGCTCAGCTCGGCGGCACGGCCACCGCGCCATACCGCTCGCTCGAGCAGCTTCCTGGGCGAGCACCGCACACCGCAAGTGATCACTGCGCTTCGGCTGCTGGCAGGAACGCGGCCAGCTCCGCGGCGAACTCTTCGGGCTTCTGCGTGTTCAGCGGATGCCCTCCGCCGGTGATGACCCGCAGCCTGGCACCAGGAATACCGGAGGCAAGGGCACGAGCCGCAGGGAGATTGACGAAATCGCGGGAACCGCAGAGCACCAGCGTCGGTGCGCCGATATCACCGAGCCGACCACGGAAGTCGGCGGCGGCGATCTGCCGCGTCACGGCGAGCATACGCTGCTTGCTCATTCCATCCGGCGCGGCGAAACGTGCCGGCAGCAGTCGCGTGATCGCGGACTGGGCGGCCATCAGTACCGGCGACGGACGCACCTGCCCACCGGAAAGCACCAGCGTAGCGACTCGGTCCGGATAATCGATGGCGAACCGCACCGAGACCATGGCGCCAAGGGAGAGGCCGCACAGATGGGCCCTTTCGATACCGCGCCGATCGAGTTCGGCGCGGACGCCGGTCGCGGCACGGGCGAAGGTGAAATCAGCTGGCTCGGTATCGGCCAGCCCGGTGATCGACGGGGCGAATCCGCGGTAACCGCCAGGAAGGCTGGCCAGCTGAGCGTCCCATGATGCCGGCGTCGCACCGAGACCGTGCAGGAATACGACCTCGCCCATGAACGCAGCCTAGCCACGTGTCAACGCCCACACACGGCAAGATCCCTAAAGATTGCGATCTCGGAACGCCGGCGACCACGACAGACTCGCTAACCCTGAAGAACGCGGTCACACGAAACGGGCCCGGCTCTCGTATGGAGAACCGGGCCCGTAGCAGCCTGAAAAGGCAGTACTTACATCATGCCTTCCATACCGCCCATGCCACCGGTCGGGTCGCCACCGCCGGCAGCGGCCTTCTCCGGCTTGTCCGCGATCACGGCTTCCGTGGTCAGGAACAGCGCGGCGATCGACGCGGCGTTCTGCAGCGCCGAACGGGTGACCTTGGTCGGGTCCGGCACGCCGGCCGCGAGCAGGTCCTCGTACTCGCCGGTGGCGGCGTTCAGACCGTGCCCGACGGGCAGGCCCTTGACCTTCTCCACCACGACGCCACCCTCGAGACCGCTGTTCACCGCGATCTGCTTGAGCGGGCCCTCGACGGCGACCTTCACGATGCCGGCGCCGGTGGCCTCGTCGCCCTCGAGCTTGAGACCGGCGAAGGCAGCCTCGGCGGCCTGCAGCAGGGAAACGCCACCGCCGGCGACGATGCCCTCCTCAACGGCAGCCTTGGCGTTGCGCACCGCGTCCTCGATGCGGTGCTTGCGCTCCTTGAGCTCGACCTCGGTAGCGGCACCGGCCTTGATGACGGCAACGCCGCCAGCCAGCTTCGCCAGCCGCTCCTGCAGCTTCTCCCGGTCGTAGTCCGAGTCGGAGTTCTCGATCTCCTTGCGGATCTGGTTGACCCGACCCTGGATCTGCTCGGCGTCTCCGGAGCCCTCGACGATGGTGGTCTCGTCCCTGGTCACGACGACCTTGCGGGCGGTGCCCAGCAGCGAGATGTCGGCGTTGTCCAGCTTGAGGCCCACGTCCTCGCTGATGACCTGGCCACCGGTCAGGATGGCCATGTCCTGCAGCATCGCCTTGCGGCGGTCACCGAAGCCGGGCGCCTTGACGGCGACGGACTTGAAGGTGCCGCGGATCTTGTTGACGACCAGGGTGGCCAGCGCCTCGCCCTCGACGTCCTCGGCGATGATCAGCAGCGGCTTGCCGGACTGCATGACCTTCTCCAGCAGCGCCAGCATGTCCTTGACGTTCGAGATCTTCGAACCGAACAGCAGGACGTACGGGTCCTCGAGGACCGCTTCCTGCCGGTCGGCGTCGGTCACGAAGTAACCGGAGATGTAGCCCTTGTCGAAGCGCATACCCTCGGTGAGCTCCAGCTCCAGCCCGAAGGTGTTCGACTCCTCGACGGTGACAACGCCTTCCTTGCCGACCTTGTCCAGCGCCTCGGCGATCAGCTCGCCGATGCCGGTGTCAGCGGCGGAAATCGAGGCGGTAGCAGCGATCTGCTCCTTGGTCTCGACCTCCTTGGCCATCTTGTGCAGCTGCTCGGTGACAGCCTCGACGGCCTGCTCGATGCCCCGCTTCAGCGAAAGCGGGTCGGCACCGGCCGCGACGTTCCGCAGACCCTCCTTGACCAGGGCCTGAGCCAGCACGGTGGCGGTGGTGGTGCCGTCACCCGCGACGTCGTCGGTCTTCTTGGCAACTTCCTTGACGAGCTCTGCCCCGATCTTCTCCCACGGGTCCTCGAGCTCGATCTCCTTGGCGATCGAAACGCCGTCGTTGGTGATGGTCGGCGCGCCCCACTTCTTTTCGAGCACGACATTCCGGCCACGCGGGCCGAGCGTCACCTTGACGGCGTCTGCGAGGGTGTTCAGTCCGCGCTCGAGACCGCGGCGCGCGTCCTCGTCAAACGCAATCAGTTTGGCCATTGCGGTGTGGTCCTCCGATGGTGATGACGGGCTTACCGTCCATCAATCGATGTGACACGGCTCGGCCAGGCTCGGTGCCCGCGACGGACGACCGACGCACGGGGCGACGGCCTCACCTTCCCGACCTTCCAGACGGGTCGAATTCTTCGGCCCATCTAGCACTCGCATACGCCGAGTGCTAGTCCCGTGTTTAGCACTCGTGGGCGGCGAGTGCAAGCTGGCCTGGTCAGCGCCACCCGCTAGCCGGCCTGCCAAGATTCAGCCGGCGACCAGGGTAGCGATCAACACGATCGCGACGAGCGCGACCGCTCCAGCGAGGATGGCGACAACCCACTTGCGGGCATTCGATTCGGCCTGCGGCGCGCCGTGCGCCTGCCGGATCGGCGGCTGGGAGGGCATCGGTGGTCGCGGCGGCATACCGCCCGGCTGGTTCGGGTGCTGCTGGGCGAGCGGCTGGTGCGCCGGAAACGAGCCACTTGGTGGATGGGCGCCGGATGCGCCTGGCTGACCAGCTGGCCCCTGGGCCGACGGTTGCGCGGTTGGCTGCGGTCCGGAAGACGGTCCGTAGTTGACCCCCGCTGGCGGGGAAACGGGCGCCATGATGTCGGTATGCGAAGCACGGCCCGCCTGCTCGGGCGCTTCCGGTGAATCCGCGGCCTCGCCAAGCGCGGCACGGGCGGCGGCGATCAGTTCCGCGCAGCCGCCGTAACGCGCGTCCGGCTCCTTGCTCATCCCGCGCCGCACCACGTCGTCGATCGCTGACGGTAGCGCGACCACCCGCGAAACGGCAGGTGGATCCAGCGTTAGATGCCCTTTGATCACATCCTGCACATCGCCCTGATACGGCGGCCGACCGGTACAGCAGGCGAACAACATGCAGGCGAGGGAGTATGCGTCGGCCCTGCCGTCCACCGGTTCGCCGCGCAGATGTTCGGGCGCGGCGTAGGTGGGTGAGCCGAGGAAATCTCCGGTGCGCGTCCGGTGGCCGGTGACCCCACGTCTGGTCAACCCGAAGTCGCCGAGATAGATGTGTTCCTTACTCGACTCCATGCTGGTGACAAACACGTTCGCCGGCTTGAGATCGAGGTGCACCAACCCCCGGCCGTGCAGCGTGTCCAGCGCCTCGGCGATCTGGCCGAGCAGCGCGAGCGTGCGCCGCGGCGCCAGCGGACCACCGTTGATCAGGCCGGCCAGATCGGGGCCGTCGACCAGACGCATCGCGATGTAGAGCTTGCCGTCCACATCCCCGAAGTCATAGAGCGGGACGACGTTGGGGTGGTCGATGGCGGAGGTATTACGGGCCTCGTCGACGAATCGCTCGCGAAATTCCGCGTCCCCACCAAGGTGCTCACCGATCACCTTTAACGCGACCTTGCGGCCCAGCCGGACGTCAGTGGCTCGATACATCACACTCATGCCACCGCGGCCGAGCACCCCGTCGATGCGGTAATGCCCTAGGCGGGTTCCGGTGAGGTCCTCCGACACGCAGCGCAGCCTAGCGCGCACCGAGCCACACCGATGTGAAGTGGGCCGGATAACGAAGGCCCGGCCCGGCGTGATCCCGTCACGTCGAGCCGAGCCATCCGTCAAATACGCAAACGGTCAAGGGCGCAATGCCCTAACAATGCGCACTCAGACCTTGCGGACGTCAGCCGCCTGGCTCCGGCCATCACGACCGGCCTGAACCTCGAATTCCACCCGGTCTCCCTCGGTCAGGGTGCGGAACCCGTCCATCTGGATCGCGGAGTAATGGACGAAAACGTCCGGACCTTCGGGGGATTCAATGAATCCATAACCCTTTTCCGAGTTAAACCATTTGACCGTGCCGACAGCCACGGCGTCCTCCTTGAGATATCGAACACGGCGCCGCGCGGGCACCGCTTGAAGCACCGGCAACGCTACCCGAACTGGGAGCCACAGACAGCCCTCTCGGCTGCGGCTTTTTGAGTGATCAACGCCCGGCTGGAGCACGGAACAAAACCGGTGTGGGTTAGCGCGCCCTGGTTTGCAGCAGTACCTGTCCCGGGCCGGCGAAGTCGACCGCGAGGCCTTCACCGGTGCGCATGGACTGTGGCGCGGACTGATCAAGTGCGCGCAGCCTGCTCTGCACGCCTTCCGGATAACCCAGCAAATAGGCGGGCGAAACGGTGATCAATTCGCCCTGTTCGAGGGTGAGCATGTCGACCGCGCCATGGCTGGTCAGCACCAACCCACCCGCGCCACTCCAGTACTCGAGAAAGCCAGCGTCACTGCCGAACAGGGGACGAAAACCCGACCAATGCGGATCGGAGCGCAGGCCCTTGGTCATCGCAAGCACGCTGTTGCGGGCAAGACACCAACCGGTGCGGCCATCCATTTCTAGCGGGTAGACATCCCCCGCGGCCGCCGGCGCGATGTCCACCCAGCCGCCGGCTTCGGGCGCGGTGTACACCGTCGAGACCGGGCGCTTGCCGGAGGTTTCCAGGGTGACGCCGTAACTGCTTGCCACCATCGCGCCCGTGTCCGAGCGGACCGCTTCACCCGAGGAGAGCAGCAACCGCACCACCCCGAAAGCGGGTCCATGCCGGGTGTGCACCTGCACGCTGCCCTCCGTATTGCCTCGTGTCCCTCCGCAACCGCCCGCGCAGTGTGACACGAGGACCCCGCGGTGACATGCATCACTCCCGTTTGGGTCATAGGTTGGCGTCCTGGATTGACCGCGCGGGCAGGATACAAACGTGGCTAGCGAACCGATGAGCGTCTCCGATTACCGCACGACCGTCCGCACCCTGCTCGGCGCCCAGCCGAGCAGCACTCGCGAGCTCGCGCACTGCCGTGGCCTGGTGCTTGCCGAGGAGGTGATCGCGCCCGTATCGCTACCGCCGTTCGACAACTCGGCGATGGACGGCTATGCGGTCCGCGCGGTGGATGTGGCCGACGCGAACCAGGACAACCCGGTCGAGTTGCCCGTGACCACGGATATTCCGGCTGGACGCACCGAGGTGCCGCCACTGCTGCCAGGTACCGCGCACCGGATCATGACCGGGGCGCCACTGCCGCCGGGCGCGGATACCGTCGTGCAGGTCGAGCTCACCGATGGGGGCATCGAGCGAGTGCGAATCGACGGTTCGGCGCCGGTCGGCAAGCACCTGCGGCGCACCGGCGAGGACGTGATCGCGGGCAGCAAGATCCTCGAGCCCGGCACGGTGCTCGGGCCGGCACAGCTTGGCCTTGCCGCGGCGGTCGGGCTGCGTGACCTGCCGGTGCACCGACCGCCGAGGGTGCTGGTGCTGTCCACCGGCTCGGAGCTGGTCGCGCCGGGCGAGCCACTGTTGCCGGGGCAGATCTATGAGTCCAACTCGGTGATGCTGGCAAGTGCGCTACGCGAGGTTGGGTGCGAGGTGCGCGAACTGCGATTCGTGCCGGATGACGTGAGCGCGTTTCACGCGACATTGGCTCCCGAGCTTGATTCGGTGGACCTGCTCGTCACTTCGGGTGGGGTGAGCGCGGGCGCCTTCGAGGTGGTCAAGGATGCGCTGAGCGGGCAGGGCGTGGAGTTCACGAAGGTCGCCGTGCAGCCGGGCGGGCCGCAGGGCTGCGGGCGGTATCAGGGTGTGCCGGTGGTGACGCTGCCCGGCAATCCGGTCAGCGCGCTGGTTTCCGTCGAGCTGTTCCTGCGGCCAGCGGTGCTCGGCTCGCTTGGTCACCGAAGCGTGCACCGTCGGCAGGTGCGGGCCCGCCTGACCAGCGCGTTGACCTCGCCGGGCGGTAAGGAGCAGTACCGCAGGGGGTTGTATCGGCCGCGGCTCGGCGAGGTGTCCGGCGAGGTTGGGCCGAGTGGCGGTCCCGGCTCGCATCTGCTCGCCTCGTTCGCGGCGGCGAACTGTCTGATCGCGATCGACAAGGAGACGACCGAGCTGGCCGAGGGCGCCGAGGTCGACGTGCTGTTGCTTGACTGAGCGGTATCGGCGGCCGAGGGCATATCCTGGCGGCGTGGGACCGATTAGTTGGATCATTTTCGGCGCGCTCGCTGGCTGGGCGGCCAATCTCGTCGTAGGCGGCCGCGATCGCCGGCCACAGGGCTGCATCCTGAGCGTGCTCGTGGGTGTGCTCGGCGCGGCGCTTGGCGGGTTCATTTACACCGCTGCGACGGGGCGAGACCTGTCCTTCAGCTTCGACTTCACGAGTTTCGGCGTCGCCGTACTTGGCGCGATCGGGCTGCTCGTAGTGGTCAGGCTGGTGCGCGGAATCGGCAGTGGACGCGGAAGTAACCGCTCGTAATTCACCCATCACCGAACGGCATTGCTTGCCGGCGCGAGCCGGCCTAGACTGGTTGGCAGAGATCACATTTGTCGTGGTTCGTCTGGCGTGTGCGCCGTCGGGGGGCGCACACGCCAGACGGATTTCACGTTTCCCGCGAACTGGTGGTTAGCGCGGCGGGTTGGGGTTCTCGCCGATGACGGGTGGCGCGGTCATCTCGTCGGTGCCGAAGGTGCCTTCCTTGTCGGGCTCCACCAGCCAGGTTTTGCGCTCGTGGTCCTCGTCTTGGGAGCCTTTGCCGCGTTGCCCGCCGGCCATCGGGCCGCCGGCCATGCCGCCGCGGCCGGTGCTCGAGCCGGCCGCACCGGTCTTGGCGGCGGACTCGGCTGCCGCGGCGCCACCGGGGCCAGCACCGGTTTTCGCGCCAGCCCCCGGGGTGCCACCGCTCGCGCCGGGTCCACCGGTCAATCGGCCGGCCGCGCTACCGCCAGGGCCGCCGGCGACACCGCCACGGGCACCGAACCCACGGCCGCTTCGGGTGGTGTCACCGCCCGCGCCGGCGGCGCCGCCGCCCATCAACGGGGCCATACCCATGCCGGGAACTCGTCCACCACCGGCGGACGTAGCGGGGCTGTTGTACCCGGCCGCGGCGGGACTCGCACCCTGGGTCGGTCCCACACCGGTCACCGAGCCAGGTGCACCCGGGCCGGCCGGACCAGGGCCACCGCTCACGCCCGGTGTGCCACCGACCGGCGACACACCCGGATTACCCGTCGCTGGCGGTACCCCACCCGGGGTGCCCGCGGTTGGGGTACTGGAGAACCCGGCCGTAGTAGTCGTGCCAGGGCTGTTGGTTTCGGGGAGCGCGGTGGACGTGTCGCCGACGGGTTCGGATGACGCCGATGGTGCCATGGAAATGTCGCCGCCGAAGCCCGCGTAGCGCGGGAACTGCGTGGGGGCTTGGAATCCGGTGTCGTCACTGAAATCCGAGTATCGCTGATACCGCTCGACGTTTTCCTGTGCTTTGGCGTTGTGCTCCGAAACCGCCTTCTCCGTATCGGTATCCCACGGAGTCATCGAATCCCACACACCCGTTTCCGGCGGGTTGTCCGGCAGGTCGTGCATGGAATTGACCGTTTGCGAGAACGACGCACCCTGATTCTCGTGCAAACTGTGCGTAATCCCCAACGAGTCGGAAGCCTCCGCGCTCCCCTGAATCAACGGTTTGGTGACCGAATTGGCTCCCTCGGCGGCCGAACCCTGCCAACCGGACTCAATCTTTCCCGCGACCCGCGCAATAATGTCGTTAACGTCGGTCTGTACCTGCTGCTGCTCCCGGGCAACCTCCCGCGCGGCGTCCATCGCGCCCGTGCCCGGGCCCGCTTTCAGGATCTTCGCCAGCTGCGGACCCGAAATCCCCGTTATCGCCGAAGCGAGCTGACCGAACAGTCCACCCTCACTCATCACGCACCCCCAGCCTTCCAGGTTTCCACAACCATCTCGACCACCCGCCGAGTCGCCACACAGGGATCCTCTTTGCCTTCCTTGTTCAACGACTGGGTGATACTGATCTGCACAATCGACTCATCCGTCACCCCAACCGCGACATCGCAACGAGTAATATTCTCAGGGTTGTCTGTGGCTCGAGCGACTAACGGATAGCCCCGGACCGGTTCCATTGGTTCAAAGTAGGCATGCTGGTCCCGGTTCGCGTACTCCTGCGCCATGCCCTTCGCGCCCTTAACGGTGTAGTACACGGAGACGGAGGCGACCCCATCCGACTTCCAGCGACACACCGGGCCGAAGATGTCGTCTTTCGCCTCGCCGGTGGTGTTCACGCCGAGATCGTCGAGTTGGGATACAGTCAATGAACTGCAAGGATCCTGCTCGAATTTCGCCAGATCTAGCGGATCTTGCACCTTTGGAACCTCGTCGCCAGGTTGCTCAGCCGCCGACGAACTCGGAGGATTCTCAGCCGTGTCCACCGGTTGGCCAGCTTCGGTCTGCGTACAACCCGCCACTGCAGTGGCACACACGGCCACCACACCCGCTACGGTCGCCGCTATTCGCACCTAAATTTCCTCTCCGGAATCACCGAACGAGCCCTTCGCGTCTTGCTCAGTCCTCAGATACTCCGGAAGCGCCTCTTCAACGGCTTTCAGGAAGGTCCGGACGACGTTGATTTGCTGCGGCAACGAGTGCTCGGCGTAATCCCGACCCGAGTCCTCCAAGATGCCAGCCACCTTGACGCTTGCTGGATCATCAGCCGGCGGCGTGATGCTCGCGAGGACACGCGCATTCTCCTGTAAAGGCTCAAGCTTATCCAGCGCCATGCGCAGATCGTCGCGGATGCTGATCAGGTCAGCTTCGCTGAACTCGAAATGCCCACCGGCCGGCTTCGGGTTACTCGCGTTCTGGCCGGAATGACCGAACGGGTTCAGCCCGATCGCCGCCCCCAACGCCACGCCAGCTGGACCACCAACAGCACCACCTGCGGCCGCACCAACGGCGGCCCCGGCAGCCGCACCAACCTCATCAGTCATACCCGTACTTCCTCCCGCACCCGCGCGATGGCGGACCGTAACCCCGTCATCACGCAAGCTACCAGCCCAGATCGGCGCCGTGGGGCAAAATGCTCGCCTTCGCATTCGACGATCACGCGCCCCGGTTAGCCGCGCAACTCCTACATTCCTAGCTATGCGGGAGCGAGATTCCTAGCTATGCGGGAGCGAGGAAGATCAGCTCCGGCGTCCCTCATCGGGGCGTAGACGATTCCCGCCGACTGCCAGCCGAGGCGCGCCACCGCAGGCGTGCGCCGCCCCGTGCATTCTCAGCGACCATCAGCATCGCGACGAAGGCCTGCCCGAAAAGCCGTACTCGGTCACGCAGTAGCCGCTCACCTCTCCCGCTGACTGCGCTGGCGTATTCCGAATGCGTTGCGCATATCGACGTACCGCGCCACCCTGCATGAACTCCGAGCAGACCGTCACCAGAATATTACGAACCGTGCATCGTCGTGCCGCGCCGAATGCGCCCTATCCACGCTGGCCGCTTTCTGGCGCTGACGGCGACTCGCGTAGCGTGTGCCGCGCTGTTTCACGGACAATGCGGTAGACGCCGCCGCACACCGGTAGGTGCGGCCCCGGAAGGCGGATCGACGAGTAGATGAGTTCTGCACCCAGTGGCGACTTGCCAGCTGACAACGATTCCTTCATCGATAAAGAAGGCATCGACAAAGAGCAGCCGCGGCCCGGCTCGCATCTAGGGCACCTTGTCCAGCTGAGCAAGGAGATGGTGCCACCGATGCACCCGGCTGGACGGCCGTTCGTACTCGGGGCCGCGCTCGGCACCCTGCTACTTCGCCGCTTCTCCCGGATCGCCGGCATCCTCGGCGCCATCACCACGGCTTGGGTCGCCTGGTTCTTCCGCGAGCCGCGCAGGGTCGCTCCGGAACGCGCCGGTGCCGTCGCCGCCCCGGCCGACGGCACCGTTGCCGAGATCGTGGACGCGCCCCCACCAGCCGAGCTGGGTATCGGCACCGCGCCGATGCGCCGGATCAGCGTCTTCCTCTCGGTATTCGACGTGCATGTGCAGCGCATCCCGATGACCGGCGAGGTCACCGATGTGCGGTACCGCCCAGGCAAGTTCCTCTCCGCCGATCTGGACAAGGCGAGCGAGGAAAACGAGCGCAACACCCTGCTGCTGACCACCGAAACGGGTGAACAGCTGGTCGTGGTCCAGATCGCCGGGCTGGTCGCTAGGCGGATTCGCTGCGACGTGGCGGCCGGTGCCCGAGTGGGGCGCGGCGAAACCTACGGCTTGATCCGGTTCGGCTCCCGGGTCGACACCTACCTCCCGCTGGACTCGCGCGTGCTCGTACACGCCGGACAGCGCACCATCGGTGGGGAAACAGTGCTCGCCGAACTGCCGATCACCGGAACCTCGGCGGCGAACGGGACGGATGGCTGAAATGGCCCGCACCGCACCGGGCGTACGACTACTGCCGAACGCGATCACCGTACTGGCGCTGTGCGCCGGCCTTTCCGCCGTACAGTTCGCGCTCGCCAACAACTACGAGCTGGCGATCGCGGCGATCGTAGTGGCCGCGGTGCTGGACGGGCTGGACGGCAGAATCGCCCGGCTGCTCGATGCGACCAGCAAGATGGGCGAGGAGCTGGACTCACTCTCCGATGCGGTGTCCTTCGGGGTCGCCCCCGCGCTGGTGCTCTATGTCTGGATCCTGCACGACTACCGGGTCGGCTGGATCGTCGCGCTGATTTTCGCGGTGTGCATGGTGCTGCGGCTTGCCCGATTCAACACCCTGCTCGACGACACCGAAAAACCGGTGTTCACCAAGGAGTTCTTCGTCGGCGTGCCCGCACCGGCCGGCGGCCTACTCGCACTGCTGCCGCTGATGCTGAGCATGCAGATCGGCGACGGCTGGTGGTCCGGTCAGATCGCCGTGCACGTGTGGACCATCGGGATCGCGATGCTGCTGATCAGCAGGGTGCCCACGCTTTCGGTGAAGACCGCGAAGGTGCCGGCGAAGGCGGTGGCACCACTACTGGTCGGCGTGGGGCTACTCGCCGCGGCGATCATCCAGTTCCCGATGACCGCGCTGACCATCGTGGCGCTGCTCTACGTCGCGCATATCCCGTACGCGGTGCGCAGGTACCGGTGGCTGGCCAACCACCCAGAGGTATGGGACGTACCACCGAAGGAGCGCAGGGCGATCCGCCGCAAGCGCAGCGCGAACCGGCTGGGGCTGCGTTCACCACTGCGTGGCCGGGTAGCCGGGGCAGCACGCAGGGCAGTACGCCGGCCACGGGGTAGGGAGCAGGCGCATATGCCGGAAACCACCGTGCGCCCAGGAGCCCAGCAGCCGGTAACCAGGGAACACAAGCGCCGCTCCTGGCGGCGGACCGGGCTGCGGCGCAACAACAACCCCTAGAGAACAACGCGGTCACGGGGCGCGCTCGCCAGCAGCGATAGGGTGGGCGCGTGACTTCCGCGCAGATCACGCTGACCGTACGGCACTCCCCCTCCGCAGTGGACACCCGACGCGGAGTGGTGCGGCTGCACCCCGAAGTACTCGACGCGCTTGGCCTGCGGCAATGGGACGCGGTGCGGCTGACCGGCGCCAGGGTGAGCGTGGCGCTCGCCGCCGAGGGCGACCCCGCCGGCGCCCCCGGCGTGGTACTCACCGACGACATCACCATGTCCAACGTGGGTGTCACCGAGGGCGGCGAACTGGTACTCGCGCCGGCCGACGTCCGGCCCGCGCAAACGATCACCGTGTCCGGCTCGCGGATGGCGAGCAAATCCCTTGCCCCGGAAACGGTCCGGCTCGCCCTGCTCGGCAAGGTACTCACCGTGGGCGACGCGGTTTCCCTGCTCCCGCAAGATATCGCGCCACCACCCGGCGCGGATGTGGCCGGCGCGCGCAGCAAACTCGCCGCAGCCGTCGGCGCGAGCTGGACCAGCGAGCTGCTCACCGTCACCACGACCGAGCCGGCCGATGCGGTCGTGGTCAAACCAACCACCGTGCTTGCCTGGCGCGACGGCGCCCGGACCGGCGAACAAGCCCGGCCAGCGCCACCCACGATCCAGACCCCCGCGCCACAGGCCAGCCCGGCCCAACCAATGACGGCCGCCGCGGCCGCACCGGCCGAGCCACCGCATCCACCCGTGCCACTGGCCGATCTGGTTGGCGCGCAGGAAGCCGCGCGCACGCTCATCGAATGGCTGGAACTCGCCTACCAGCACCCGGAACTGCTCGAAAAGCTCGGCGCGGCACCTCGACTCGGCGCGCTGATCACCGGCCCGGAAGGCGTCGGCAAGGCCACGCTGGTCCGCTCAGCCACGCACGCGAGCAACGCCGCACTGGTGGAACTCGCCGCGCCGACCCTCGCCTACCTCGAACCCAACGCCGCCGCGCGCCAGCTAGCCGAGATCGTCGCGCACGCCGTCAGCACCGCGAGCAACACGCCGACCGTGCTACTCGTGACCGATGTGGACGCGCTGTTGCCAGCCACCGACCCGCCACCGGTTGCCACGGCCGTGCTCGACGCGCTACGCGAAGCGCTGCGGACCCAGCGACTTGCCGTGGTCGCCACCAGCGCGCACCCGGAATCGGTGGACCCCCGGCTACGTGGCGTTGACCTACTCGACCGCGAACTCAGCCTGCCGCTGCCCGAAGCGAAGACCCGGATCGAACTGCTCCGGGTGCTACTCAGAGACGTACCCGTGGAATCCGATGTGGACCTTTCACTGGTCGCCGAGCGGGCGCCGGGGTTCGTCGCGGCCGACGTCATCGCGCTGCGCAGGGAAGCCGCGATCCGCGCCGCGCTGCGCCAGCGCGAGGCAGACCAGCCGCATATCGCCCAGCAGGACCTGCTCGGCGCGCTGGAAACCGTCCGCCCCACCTCGATGTCCACTTCGGACACCTTGCAGACCGGCGGCCTTGACCTGGACGATGTCGGCGATATGGCCGAGGTCAAACAATCGCTCAGTGAGGCCGTGCTCTGGCCGCTGCAGTACCCGGACTCGTTCCAGCGGCTCGGCGTCGATCCGCCACGTGGAGTGCTGCTCTACGGCCCGCCGGGGTGCGGCAAGACCTTTCTGGTGCGCGCGCTCGCCGGCACCGGCAAACTCAACGTGTTCTCGGTCAAGGGCGCCGAGTTGATGGACAAATGGGTAGGCGAGTCCGAGCGCGCCGTCCGCGAGTTGTTCCGGCGCGCTGCCGAGGCCGCGCCGGCAATGATCTTTCTGGACGAAGTGGACGCGCTGGCGCCGCAACGTGGCCAGTCAAGTGATTCCGGCGTCGCCGACCGTGTGGTAGCGGCGCTACTCACCGAGCTGGACGGGATTCAGCCGCGCAGGGACGTGGTGATCCTTGGCGCGACCAACCGGCCGGATCTGGTCGACCCTGCGCTGCGCCGGCCGGGCAGGCTGGAGCGGCTGGTCTACGTCCCGCCACCGGATGCCGAAGCACGGGCGGACATCCTGCGCGCCGCGGCGAAGAACACCCCATTGGGCGCGGATGTGCGACTGGACGAGCTGGCCGAAAGCCTGGACGGCTACTCCGCAGCCGACTGCAGCGCGCTGATCAGGGAAGGCGCACTGACCGCGATGCGGGAAACGCTGGATGCCGCGGAGGTCACCGCCGCACACCTGGCGACCGCAAGGGAAGCAGTACGCCCTTCGCTTGATCCCGCCCAGCTGGCCCAGCTCGCTGGCTTCGCGGACCGCCACTGACCGGTCGACCGACGAAGGCTGGCGGCTACTTCTCGCCTTCGTAGTTGCTCGTCACGATGACGATAACCCCGGACCCGGAATCCTTGATGCCGTCGAACCGAGGCTCCGCGCGCAACCCGAAGTTGAACGCGAGCTGTTTGGCCGCGGCCTCTTCCGAGGTGCCCGGCCGGAAGTAGGCGGTGCTCTCCGGAATCGTGCCGCTGCCGTAGTTACCCACCTGAGTAACGTTCCAGCCCGCGCCCCGGAAGTCGCTGGCCGCGTTGTCCGCCAGCCCCCTGATCGTGCTGTTGTTGTAGACCCGCAGCGGGACATCGGAATGCGCCCGCTGACCATCGCCACCGTTACCGGCTTGCTGGTCCGCCGCGGAGCCGTCCGACTCGTCCCCGTCGTCCTGCCCGCCGTTGCCACCATTGCCCTGACCATTCGGGCGCGACTCACTCGGGCTCGGTCGCGCCGACTCGTTCTCGCTCGGTGCGGTCGGCTTCGGCCCGTCCGATTCGGTCGCGCTCGGTGGCGCGGTAGCCGCCGGCGGCTGATTCGTCGGCGCCGCGGCATCCTCCGAATCGTCACCGCTGGTAAGCGCGGTGACGCCGCCGATGACGAGCGCGAGTCCAGCGATACCGAGCAGCACCAGGCCAGCGGCGCGGGCCGGACGCGACAACGCGGAAGGGTCAGTCATGTCAGCTCGATCCCCAACCTGCGCGCGACGCGCGTCCGCTGCCTGCTCGCCCGCGTCCGCCGCAATCGTTTGACTAGCATCGGGTCTGTCCGCACCGCTTCGGGCTTGTCCAGCAGCGCGTTCAGTACCTGGTAGTACCGGGTTCCGGAGAGGTTGAACCGCTCCCGGATCGCCTGCTCCTTCGCGCCCTGGTACCGCCACCACTGGCGCTCGAAGGCGAGGATTTCGCGCTCCCGAGTGGTCAACCCATCACTGGGCGCCTCATCGTGCGCCGATGGCAGCGGTTCACAGGACCGAGCCTCGGACTCCGCGAGGTCCATCTGGCTCCTTGGCGACGGTCGGGGACGGGTATCGGGTGAATCACACGAAGGTGATCCACGCGCGTCATTACACCACGTGACCCCGACAGAGCCAGCGTTATCCTCCGGCGCGTCCGGGTGACAACCTTCGCGAGTCACGCATACCGGCTGTTGACCAAGCGCCCGTTAGCCGCGGACCGTCGGGCACTACCCTTTCCGGTATGGCCGTACACCCCATCCGGATCGCCGGGGATCCGGTACTGCACCAGCCGACCCGCGAAGTGACCGAGTTCAACGACGAGCTGCGCACGCTCATCGACGATATGTTCGAGACGATGGAAGCGGCGAACGGCGTCGGGCTCGCCGCGAACCAGATCGGGGTGGACCTCCGGCTGTTCGTCTACGACTGCCCGGACGACACCGGCACGCGGCACCGCGGCCTGGTGGTGAACCCGGCACTGAAGACCGCCGAGATCCCGGAGACCATGCCGGATCCCGAGGACGATCTCGAGGGCTGCCTTTCGGTGCCCGGCGAGGGCTACCCGACAGGCAGGGCGAGCGAGGCAAGCGTCACCGGCTTTGACGCGCACGGCGCGCCGATCACCGTGGATGGCACCGGCTACTTCGCCCGCTGTCTACAGCACGAGACCGACCATCTGGACGGCTACCTGTACCTGGATCGGCTGATCGGCCGGCACGCAAGGGAGGCCAAGCGGATGCTCAAACGAAACAAGTGGGGGCGGCCCGGCCTTTCCTGGGATCCCGCGGACGCCAGCGATCCGCACCACGAATAGGCAAGGGAACCCGAAAGCGCCCTTGGCAGGACGGAACACGGTAGCTATCGTCGACGACGTCAACTGAACAACGCGGGAGCTCGCGCTATGGCGGGCTGAGAGGGTGGCTGGCGCCCAGCCGGTGCCACCGACCGCAAGAACCTGACCGGGTAATGCCGGCGTAGGGAGGCAAAGTCGTGACGGCACTTGACGATCGCTCCGTTCGTCCCACAATCACCACGGGCCCGATTTCCGGCTCGCACAAGGTTTATGTGGGCGCCGATCAGGTACCGCGGCGCAGGGTCGAGCTGACCAATGGCGAACACGTCGACCTGTACGACACCTCGGGCCCGTACACCGATCCCGAAGCCACCATCGATCTCCACAATGGACTACCGAAACGGCGCGCTGGCTGGATAGCCGAGCGCGCACCACTAGATGGCGCGGTGAGCCAGCTTGCCTACGCCAAAGCCGGGGTGATCACCCCGGAAATGCGATTCTGCGCGCAGCGAGAAGATCTGGACCCCGAGTTCGTTCGCGCCGAAGTCGCGCGCGGGCGCGCGGTGATCCCGGTTAACCGCAACCATCCTGAGTCGGAGCCAGCGATCATCGGGAAGAACTTCCTGGTGAAGGTGAACGCGAACATCGGCAACTCGGCGGTCTCCTCCTCGATCGAAGAGGAGGTGGAGAAGATGGTGTGGGCGACCCGCTGGGGCGCGGACACCATTATGGACCTGTCCACGGGCAAGCGGATCCACGAGACGCGCGAATGGTTGTTGCGGAACTCGCCGGTTCCGGTTGGCACGGTGCCGATCTACCAGGCGCTGGAGAAGGTCAACGGCGAACCGGAAAAGCTCTCCTGGGAGGTCTACCGGGACACCGTGGTCGAACAGTGCGAGCAGGGCGTCGACTACATGACCGTGCACGCCGGCGTGCTGCTTCGCTACGTGCCACTGACCGCCAACCGGGTAACCGGGATCGTGTCCCGCGGCGGTTCGATCATGGCCGCATGGTGCCTCGCGCATCACCGCGAGTCCTTCCTGTACACGCATTTCACCGAACTCTGCGAGATACTGCGGCAATACGATGTGACCTTCTCGCTCGGCGATGGCCTGCGGCCGGGCTCCATCGCGGACGCCAATGACCGGGCACAGTTCGCCGAGCTGGAAACCCTCGGCGAACTGTCGCAGATCGCACGGGACAACGACGTGCAGGTCATGATCGAAGGCCCCGGCCACGTACCGATGCACAAGATCGCGGAGAACGTCCGGCGCGAGGAAGAACTGTGCGGTGAAGCGCCCTTCTACACGCTCGGTCCACTTGCGACCGATATCGCGCCTGCCTATGACCACATCACCTCGGCGATCGGCGCGGCCCAGATCGGTTGGGCGGGTACCGCGATGCTTTGCTATGTCACCCCGAAGGAACACCTCGGGCTACCGAACCGGGACGATGTGAAAACCGGCGTGATCACCTACAAGATCGCCGCGCACAGCGCGGACCTGGCAAAGGGGCACCCGCACGCACAGGAATGGGATGACGCGCTTTCCAAGGCACGCTTCGAGTTCCGCTGGCACGACCAGTTCAACCTCGCGCTCGACCCGGACACCGCGCGTGCCTATCACGACGAGACGCTGCCGGCCGAACCAGCGAAAACCGCGCATTTCTGCTCGATGTGCGGCCCGAAATTCTGCTCGATGCGAATCACCCAGGACATCCGCGACTACGCCAACGAACATGGACTGTCCACTGTAGAAGCTATCGAAGCTGGTATGCGGGAGAAATCCGAGGAGTTCGCCGAGCAGGGCAACAAAGTCTATCTACCCGTGGTGAAACAATGACGGGCTATACGCCACCAACCGCGCTGACCATCGCCGGATCGGATTCCGGCGGTGGCGCGGGAATCCAAGCCGACCTGCGCACGTTCTTCGCCTGCGGGGTACACGGGATGACCGCGATCACCGCGGTCACCGTGCAGAACTCGGTTGGCGTCGAAGGGTTCTCGGAGATCCCCACCGACGTGGTAACCGCGCAGATTCGGGCCGTCACCGGCGATATCGGGGTGGCGGCAGCCAAGACCGGCATGCTCGCCACCGCCGAGATCATCCAGGCGGTCGCCGCCACCTGCCGGGACGTGGGGATCGGTCGCGCCGGGCAAACTCCGCTCGTGGTGGACCCGGTCGCGGCTTCGATGCATGGCGACGCGTTACTCAGGGCGGAAGCCCTGGAAGCGATCCGGGCCGAGTTGCTGCCGCAGGCGAGCCTGGTAACCCCGAATCTGGACGAGGTTCGGCTACTCACCGGGCAGGACGTGCACTCGGCGATGGAGCAGCGAGACGCGGCCGTCGCGCTGTATGCCCTGGGACCGGAATGGGTACTGGTCAAGGGCGGCCATATGCGCGATGACGAGAAATGCGTCGACCTGCTCTACGACGGCAGCGAGTTCGTGGAGCTCAGCGGTGCTCGCTACGAGACCAACAACACGCACGGCGGCGGCGACACACTGGCCTCGGCGATCACATCGGCGCTCGCGAACGGACTGGCCATGCCGGATGCGGTGCGCTTCGGCAAGCGATTCATCGAACGCAGCGTGGCCGAGGCCTACCCGCTCGGCCGCGGTGTCGGCCCGGTCTCGCCGTTCTGGCGGCTCCCGCCGACCAACGAGTTGTCGCCACCGTGAACGCGACATTCCCGACAGTTGCCCGGGCCGGCCGCGCTGGCCAGGCAGCGGCGGTGACACTGGAGGGATGACACCAGCCCAAGCACCGCCGGCCGCGCTGACCATCGCCGGCTCCGATTCCGGTGGCGCGGCCGGTTTACAGGCCGACCTCCGCACCTTCCTGACCTGCGGCGTGCACGGTCTGGTCGCGGTCACCGCGGTCACCGTGCAGAACACTCTCGGCGTGCACGGTCGCTCGGACGTCCCCGCCGATATCGTCGCGGGCCAGATCGAAGCGGTCGCCGCGGATATGGCCGTCGGCGCGGCCAAAACCGGCATGCTGGCTTCCGCGGAGATCATTGGTGCCGTGGCCGAGGCCTGCGACCGGGCGAATATTGGCGCTGGCGCCGAAATCCCGTTCGTCGTTGACCCGGTGGCCGCGTCGATGCACGGCCACCCGCTGTTCGACGAGGCCGGCCTGACCGCCCTGCGCGATCTGCTGCTCCCCCGCGCCACCGTACTCACGCCCAATCTGGACGAAGTACGGCTGCTCACCGGGATCGAGGTCAGCGAACGAGCGCAGATGCGCGCGGCCGCGGTCGAACTACATGCCCTCGGGCCGCGTTATGTGCTGGTCAAGAGCGGCCACCTGACGGCAGACGCGGAATGTATCGATCTGCTCTACGACGGCAGCGAGTTCGTGGAACTTCCCGGCCCTCGGCATGACACCATGCACACCCATGGCGCGGGGGACACGATGGCCGCCGCCCTCACCGCTGGCCTGGCACGGGGTATGTCCGTGGTCGATGCCGCCCGGTTCGGCAAGTGGTTCGTCGGCAACGCCGTGGCGCACTCCTACCCGATGGGCGCCAAGGTTGGCCCGGTATCCGCGTTCTGGCGGCTGGCCGAAGAAGATCAGCAGGCGACCGGATAGCGATCCCGCGCACGTCTGCGGGAAAAGCGCCGCGGCCGACGCGGCGGTCCCGCTACGATCACCCAGCCGGATCAGCACCGCACAGGAGACGTACGAGTGAGCATGCGCGAACGGGTACTCCGGTTCGTGGAGCATTCCGCATTTCAGCGGTTCATCATCGCGGTAATCATCGCGAACGCCGCCACGCTCGGGTTGGAGACCTCCTTCTCTACCGAGACCAGAACCGGCGAGCTACTGTTCGTCGCCGACCGGGTGGCCCTGACGATCTTCGTGATCGAGCTGGCGCTGCGGCTCTACGCACATCGCTGGCGGTTCTTCCGCGATCCATGGAGCGTCTTTGATCTGGTGATCGTGCTTATCGCGTTGGTGCCGGTATCCGGCCCGTTCGCGGTGATGCGCGCACTGCGGATCCTGCGCGTGCTGCGGCTGATCTCGGTGGTGCCTTCGATGCGCCGGGTGGTGACCGGGCTGCTCAAGGCGATCCCCGGGATGGCCTCGATCGCCGCGCTACTCGCCCTGATCATCTACGTCTCCGGGGTGATCGCCACCAAACTCTTCGGCGATATCGCCCCCGAGTACTTCGGCAACCTCGGCCAGTCGCTTTTCGCGCTGTTCCAGGTGATGACCGGCGAGGGCTGGCCGGATATGGCCGACGCCGTGATGGCTGAGGCACCGTTGGCCTGGATCTTTTTCGTCGGCTACATCCTGGTTTCCAGCTTCGCGGTGCTGAACCTGTTCATCGCGGTGGTGGTGAGCGCGATGGAGGAGCAGGTCACCGAGGAGGCAAGGCAGGAAGAAAACGTGCACGCCGCGGAGCACACCGCGCAGAACGAGCAGATCCTCACCGAACTCCGCGAACTCCGTGCCGAGCTGGCCGAGCTCCGCGTGCGGCGCCCGAACTAGCGCACTTCCTCAGCGCGGTTCGGGCTCGTCGGAGAGCAAGGCTTCGAGGGCGGGAAGCGCCGCGGCCAGCGCGTCGAGCTGCTCCGGCCGTAGCCGGTCCAACCGGTTGGCCAGCTCGTGAATCCTGGTCGAGCGCAGCCCGGAGACGATCCTCGCGCCCTCCTCGGTCGCGGTGGCCAGCCAGGCCCGCCGGTCCGCCGGATCCGGATCCCTGGTGACATACCCCAGCTCGACAAGGGAGGTCACGATGCGCGACATCGTGGCCGCGGCGACGCTTTCCTTGGCGGCCAGATCACCCAACCGCATCGACCCCTGGCTGGCCAACGTGGCCAGCGCGGAAAGCGAACCCTGCCCGGGCCCGGTGGTGACGGTCTGCCGAAGCGACCGGGTCAACCGGACAACGGCGAAATACAGCCGGTCGGTGAAGTCATGCTCGGCGTCCGACGTGGTCACAGCACGCCTCCCTAGGCTGCCTCGGGCGCCATCGGCACCACGGAACTACGAATTTGGTTCCCGAAGAATGCCAGACAGCCCACTCGATACCCCGCATCCGGGTGGTTCGACGCGTTGCCCACCTTGCTGACGCGTTACCTCGGCGGGCTCGAGGCCCGCGCCCAGAACCGCTGCGGGATCCGCCCCGCGCCCCTGGCAAGCCGGCCGGCGCGCACCCCATCGCGCATCGCCTCGGCCATTCGCTCCGGATCCTGCGCCCTGGTAACCGAGCTGGCCAGCAGCACCGCATCGCAACCAAGCTCCATCGCCAGCGCCGCTTCGGAGGCGGTACCGATTCCCGCATCGAGTACGACGGGAACGTTGGCCCTTGCCACGATCAGCTCGATATTGTGCGGGTTCCGGATGCCGAGCCCGGTGCCGATCGGCGAACCGAGTGGCATCACCGCGGCGACACCCGCCTCGGCTAGCCGCAGCGCGAGCACCGGATCGTCGTTGGTGTAGGCGAGTACCGTGAAACCGTCCTGCACCAACTGTTCGGCGGCCTCAAGCAGCTCCACCGGGTCGGGCAGCAGGGTCCGCTCGTCGGCGACGACCTCCAGTTTGATCCAGTTCGTGTCCAGCGCCTCGCGCGCCAACCGCGCGGTCAACACCGCCTCCGCGGCCGACTGGCAGCCCGCCGTGTTCGGCAGCGGCGTGATATCCAGCCTGCGCAACAGATCCAGCACGCCGGTGCCGCCCTCGGTATCGGCGCGGCGCATCGCCACGGTGGTCAGCTCGGTCCCCGAGGCCACCAGGGCGCGCTCGAGCACGGCGAGATTCGCCGCGCCCCCGGTGCCCATGATCAGCCTGGACGAGAACTTGCGGTCCGCGATCACCAATGGATCCGGCACGACTCAACCTCCCTGTACCGCGGTGAACACTTCGATCCGCGCTCCGTCTGGCACGTCGGTACTCGCCCATGCGGAACGCCGGACCAGCTGACCGTCGAGGGCAACGGCCACCCCGGAGTCCGGGTACCCGCGCTCTCGCAGGACGTCCTCGACCGTGCCGCCCTCGGCCAGCTCGACCTCGACGTCGTTCACTTTCGCCCGCATCTAGCCATCCTCCCTCGAACGACGCCAGCGCTCCGGACTTGCCGCGGCGACCGCCTCCGGCACCGGGACGCCAGCCAGATAGTCGAGTACCGCCGCCGCGGTGACCGGCGCGAGCAGCAGGCCGTTGCGGTGGTGCCCGGTCGCGGCGAGCACCCCTGGCTCCAGCCAACCGATCGTCGGCAGGTTGTCCGCACTGCCGGCCCTCGGCGCCGCGGCGCACTCGAGGAGTTCGTATTCCCGAATGCTCGGCAGTACCCGCTCGGCGTCCGCGAGCAGATCCCGCACACCGCCCGCGGTCACCAAGGTGTCGAAGCCGGCCTCGTACTGCGTGGCGCCAAGCACCAGCTCGCTGCCATCCTTGGGCACCAGATAGATCGGCCGAGCAGACACCGCGGCTCGTACCGTCCTCGCCGGTGGCGGTAGGCAGCCAGGGCGCGCCCGTAGCCGCAGGATCTCGCCCTTGAGCGGTCGCACCACGCCGGCCAATGCCTCGTGCAGGCCGGCACTCCATGCGCCAGCGGCAAGCAGCACCACCTCACAGTCCACACGGGAGCCATCGGCGAGCCGCACCGAGCCAGGGCCCACCGATTCGGCTGGCTGGGACCGAAAGACCACCCCGGCACCGGCCGCGGCCTTGCCGAGCGCCCGCAGCAACAGTTGCGCGTCCACCGAGTACTCGCCGGGAACGTGCAGTCCACTTCGGATGGCCGCCCCGACTCCCGGTTCCAGTGCGCGCAGCTGCCGCCCGGTCAACCGCTCCACCTGGCGATCCTGCGTAGCCAGATAATCAGCCAGTGTCGTCAGCTGCTCGCGATCCGCGCTGTCGTAGCCGACCAGTACGGTACCCTCGGCGCGCAGCCCGAGCTCGCCACCAACCGAGGCGAGCTCGGCCGCGAACTCCGGCCACTGCCGCAGGGACAGCTCGCCGAGCCGGAGGACGTCCTCCTCGCCCGGCCATGCCTCGCTGATCGGTGCCAGCATGCCGCCGGCAACCAGGGAAGCGCCATCGCCAGCGGCCGGATCGACCAGCGTCACGGCATACCCGGCGCGTGCCGCCCGCCATGCGGTGGCAAGACCGATCACGCCGCCGCCGACGATGGCAAGCCGAGTAGCGGTTTGACTCTGTTTTGACATTTCCCAACTCCCTGCGCCGGCATGACCCGGATCAGGTTCAACGGTCGGAGCCAGCAAAAGCTCCCTCTCAGCCCGGTCCCGCCAGGCTCCCGTGCACCACGACCAGCATAACGCGTCAACCGCGCGGAAGGCGAACACGCGCGAGCGCCCAAGGTAGGGTCGCGGGCGTGCCTGGATTGGACGCTACGCAGATCCGCCGCAAACTGGCCGACGCCCGGCTGTACCTGTGCACCGACGCGCGCACCGAGCGTGGTGACCTCGCCGAGTTCGCCGAAGCCGCGCTCGCTGGCGGGGTGGACATCCTGCAACTGCGCGACAAGTCGGCGGGCGCGCCGCTGGAAGCGCGTGCCGAGCTGGCCGCGCTGGAAGTCCTCGGCGAGGCCTGCGCCCGGCATGGCGCGCTACTCGCGGTGAACGATCGAGCGGATATCGCGCTCGCGGCAGGGGCCGACGTGCTGCATCTCGGGCAGGACGACCTGCCGGTATCGGTCGCCAGGCGAGTGGTCGGCGAGCACGTGGTGCTCGGCCGCTCCACCCACAGCGCTGAGCAGGCTAGCGCGGCCGCCACGGAACCGGGCGTGGACTACTTCTGCACCGGTCCCTGCTGGACCACCCCGACCAAGCCAGGCCGGCCAGCGGCCGGCCTGGACCTGGTGCGCGAAACCGCGGCCAGCGGCGCCACCCGGCCGTGGTTCGCCATCGGCGGGATCGACGCGGCCCGGTTGCCCGAGGTGCTCGCCGCCGGCGCGGACCGGGTCGTGGTGGTACGCGCGATCACCGAAGCCGAAGACCCCCGTGCGGCCGCCGACTGGTTCCGCACACGACTGCGGGGCTGAGCCTCGGTAGGCCCAGCCCCGCTTCGTTTCCCTGCTATCCAGTGCCGTCACTCGTTCGGCAACGGCCCCTGGTCCTGCTGCTGCTCCGGCTGTGGAGCTGGTTGCGGTGCCGGCTGGGGGTTCGGCTCCTGACCCTCGGTTGGCTCCGGCTCTTCGGTCGGCTGCGGCTCCTCGGTCTGTTCCGTTTCCTCCGGCGCCTCGCTCTGCTGCGGCTGCTGGTCCTGCTGCTCGGTCGGCTGCTCCGGCTGTTCGCTCGGCGTGCTGCCGTCCTGCGGCGCCGGCTGCTGCTGCTCGGGCTGCTGGTCGGTCGGTTCTGTCGAGTCGCCCCGGTTGAACATCCCGCCAATTGAGGTCCGCGAGTCGTTCCCGGAGATCGAGTTACCCGTGATGCCCTCAAAACCGGTGACAGCCAACATCGCGATCCCGAAGCCAAGCAACGCCGTCGCGATGATCAGCGGCCACTTGAGCTTCTTGGGCATCCGGCGCTTACCGTTACCCGGCTCCGCTAGGTCGGCTGTCTCCAGCGCGGTGGTCGGCTCCCCGCCGCGCGCGGCGGCGCTCGGCACCCCCGCCAACTGGCCCTGCTTTCCGACGTACTGCGTGGCCGCACCGAGGTGCTGCGTCTGGTCGGCACCCGGTGCCACCGGCCGGAAGACCCTAGTGTGCTCCGCGTCGGCAAGCGAACGCTGACCCGGCTGACGCTGCGTAGCCGAGTCGGCAGGAGATTGACGTTGGGTAGCCGGATCCACCGGAGACTTGCCAGTGACACCGGGCAGGGCCGTGGTTGGCGGCGGCTGCCCTGGCCCGCGTGGGGCGGTGCCCCGCTGGGTACCCGGTCCCCGCCACTGCTGTCCGTGCTGTCCTGGTTGACCCTGTCCTGGTATTGGCTGGCCCTGCCCTGGTTGACCGCTGCCAGGCAACGGCCGATACCCGCCCTGCCGCGGCGGATCCACCGGCGCCGCTACTCGGGTTCCGGGTTGCTGGCCGCCCTGCGCTGAACCCTGCGGGGCCGAACTCTGCGGGGCCGCCTTACTCGGCACCTTCAGGGTGGTGCGCACTGGCACCTTCGCGAGGTTGTCCTTGACCTTGTCCTTGGTGCGTTCCATGGACCGCTGGTAAAGCGAATGGCCCACGGTGGTGATCATGCTCGCCACACCCGCACCAAGCACCGTGCCGTACACACCGAGCAACGAACCGACGAAGGCAGCCGTGACGGCGGCAAGCGCGGCCGCCGTCACCTGGATCGGCGAAATGCCAATCTTTTCTGAAGTTTTCTCCTTCTCGCCGGCACTCTCGTCCGCCACATCAACGGCGCCGCCGGCTTTGTCCGTACGCATCTTGTCGTTCAACTCGCTGTCGGCACTCCTTCCCCTCCCGCCAGTCCTAACTGTTATGACGTTTTCCGAGTTCCCCGCGTTAGCAACAGGTGACCGCCGACACGGCGATGGTCCATAGTGGACAAATGCCCAGTTCCGGCGAATCGGGCACAATGGCATTGTGCAGCTAATTACCGTCGACGACATCACCGACGCGAGGGAACGGTTGGCCGGCATCGCCGTGCGCACCCCACTATTAAGCGTCCCAGAAAACTCCCGGAATCGCTTGTGGATCAAGCCAGAGAATCTGCAGCCGGTCGGCGCATTCAAGATCCGCGGCGCGCTGAACGCGATCGGCAAACTTCCCGAACCGGTGCGCCAGCGCGGCGTGGTGGCTTGGTCCAGCGGAAACCACGCACAGGCTGTCGCCTATGTGGCAAGGGAATTCGGCATTCCGGCGACAATCGTGGTGCCCGATTCGACGCCACGCATCAAGATCGAATCCACCCGCGCGCTCGGCGGTACGGTCGTCGAAGTACCGATGGCGGAGCGGGAATCCCGCGCCTACCAACTCGTCAGTGAACTCGGCGCGACGCCGATTCCGCCGTTCGACCATCCAGATGTGATCGCGGGGCAGGGCACCGTCGGCCTCGAAATCGCCGAACAACTGCCCGATGTCGACGTGGTCTTGATCCCGGTGAGCGGCGGCGGGCTCGCCTCCGGCATCGGCACCGCCGTACGAGCGCGGTGTCCCCGGGCCCGGATCTACGGCGTTGAGCCGGAACTCGCCGCGGACGCGGCGGCCAGCCTGCGCGCGGGCGAGTTGATCCGCTGGGCACCGGAGGACCGCGCCCGGACCATCGCGGACGGGTTGCGGGCCGAACCGTCCGAACTCACCTTCGCGCATCTGCGCAGCGTTCTGGACGGCATGCTCACCGTGACCGAGGAGGAGATTCGGGCCGCGCTCAAGCTACTGATCGAGCGGACCCGCACGATCGTGGAACCGTCCGGCGCGGTCGCCGCGGCCGCCTGTCTCTTCCACGGCGCCGAGCTGCCCACCGGGCAGACCGTGGCGGTCGCCTCCGGCGGAAACATCGACTCCGGCCTGCTCCGCGAGATACTGGACTGATCCGACGAGCGGTTACGGACGGTTCAGCGTGGTGACGAACTTGTAGCGGTCTCCGCGATAAACCGAACGTACCCACTCCACCGGTTTACCGCCGACGGCAAAGGAGTGCCGGGAAAGCAGCAGCGTCGGCATGCCGACGTCGGCCCCGAGCAGCTCGGCTTCCTCGGGGCCGGCCAAGGCCGTCTCGATGGTCTCCTCCGCATGCCCCATCTGGACGCCGAACTGCTCGCGCAGAACCTCGTAGAGCGAACCGCCCGCGCTCACGTACTTGCGCAAACCACGAAACCGCCCGGAAGGCAGGTGCGAGGTCTCGATCGCCATCGGCTCGCCGTCCGCCAACCGCAACCGGCGCATCCGCAGCATCTTCGCGCCGTTGCGCACCCCGAGCAGCTTCGCCAGCTCCCCCTCGGCCGGCTCCTCGGCGATATCGAGCAATCGAGAAGAGGGGCGTTTGCCTTGCGCGCGCATATCCTCGGTGTAGGAGGACAGCTGCAGCCGCTGCGCAACCTTCGGTTTCGCGACGAAGGTGCCCTTACCCTGCACGCGGTGTAGCCGCCCCTCCACGGTGAGATCGGCAAGTGCCTGGCGCACCGTGGTACGCGAGACATCGAAGGCGGAGGCGAGTGCCCGCTCTGTCGGAATCGGCGAACCGGGAGTCAGCGTCGCGATCAGCTCGACCAGGTGCCGCTTGAGCCGCCAGTACTTCGGCTCACGGAGCGTTCGCGCGCCAGCATCGGGCGTCACGGTGGTAGAGGCTTCCAGCATCGCTAATCTCCTCGACTCGACCGGCCAGCTGGACCACACCGACCCTTGCCAGCTTTCCGCGCTCCCGCCCAGGATGCCTTGCCAGTACCTCGGCGGGCGAAGAATGTAGGAAGAACGTGATTCGCGCTACGTCCGCCAGCCACGGTAGCATTGGTCTAGACCAAGCCATAGCAGTTACCGGGGCCGGTAGATACTTCTGAGGAGACCGATGACGAGCATTTCGCCCGATGTGACACCCGGTAAACACATGGCGGCGGAGATCGCCGAACAACCGGCCGTGCTATCCGGGCTCTACGCCAACCGGGCGGAGATCGCCCAGCTGGCCGAGGCGATTCGACGGCACCGGCCACGGTTCGCGCTGCTCGCCGCCCGTGGCTCGAGCGATCATGCCGCGCTGTACGCGAAGTACCTGGTCGAAGTGCTGCTCGGACTGCCGGCCGGTTTGGTGTCCCCGTCCACCATCACGCTCTACGAAGCCGAGCCGGATCTGCGCGATGTACTGCTGATCGCGGTCAGTCAGAGCGGCGGTTCGCCGGATCTGCTCGCGGTTACCGAAACCGCGCGGGCCAGGGGGGCGCTGACCGTCGCGGTCAGCAACACCGCGGACTCGCCACTGGCGAACGCCGCACAGTACGCGGTGCCGATCGGCGCGGGCACGGAAACCGCGGTGGCCGCGACCAAAACCTACTCGGCCACCCTGCTCGCGCTCTACCTGCTGATCGACGCGGTACGCGAGGGCACCGGCGAGCATGCGGCCGCGCTCGGCGAACTGGCCGAACAAGCCCTTACCGAATGCACCGGTCCAGTGGAGGAAGCCGTCCAGCGGTATCGCTTCGCCGATCGGATGGTGGCCTGCGCCCGAGGGTATTCCTACGCGAGCGCCTGCGAGTCCGCGCTCAAACTCGCCGAGACCAGCTATCTGCACGCGCGCGCCTACAGCGGGGCTGATCTGCTGCACGGGCCGGTGGCCGCGGTCGACCCGGAAACCGCCGTACTGGCCATCACCAGCGCCGGGCGTGGCGGCGCTGCCATGCACGAGGTGCTGGACACCGTGCGGCAACGCGGCGCGGACGTACTCGCGGTCGGCTCGGCGGCGACCCACGCGCCCGCGGCACAGCGCATCCCGCTGCCCGAATGCGCCGAGGAAGTGGCGCCGGTATTGGAAGTACTGCCCGCGCAACGGCTCGCGCTCGGGCTCGCCCTTGCCCGCGGATTCGATCCCGACCAGCCACGTGGCCTCAACAAGGTGACCAGAACCCGATGAGTTACGTACTCGGGGTGGACACCGGTGGCACCACAACCCGCGCGGTGGTCACCGATCTGGCCGGCACGGTGCTCGGCACGGGCCGATCCGGTGGCGGCAACCCGAACTCGCATGCCCCGGAACAAGCGGCCAAGCACCTCGCCGAGGCGATTGACGCCGCACTGCACGGCGTCGCAGCTCCCGCGGAGGTCGCCGCCGCGGTGGTCGGCATGGCCGGCACAAGCAAACTCACCGACCCGGCCGTCGCCAGTACGTTCGCCACCGCATGGGCCTCGCTCGGCTGCGAGGTCGATATCCGCACCGACGTCGAGGTCGCCTACGCCTCGGCGACCGCCGAACCGGACGGCACCCTGCTGATTGGCGGCACAGGTTCGATCGCCGGCCAGATCCGGACACGCCGGCTGATCCGCACGGTGGGCGGCTATGGCTGGCTACTCGGCGATGAGGGCTCGGCGTTCTGGGTTGGCAGGGCGGCAATCCGGGCAACGCTGCGCGCGCTGGAAACCGAGGACGCCTTGGGCGAGCTGGCCGGCAAGGTACTCGCCGAATCCGGGCTCGGCCCGGACGAGCCAATGGCCAGGCGCCGGCTGTGGCGGGAGCTGATCACCGCCGCCAATGCCCAGCAACCCATCCAGCTCGCCCGGTTCGCCCCGCTGGTGAGCACGGCTGCCGAGCAGGCGGATCCGGCCGCACTGGAGATCGTGCGCGAGGCAGGTGACGTACTGGTCCAGCTGGCGCTGGACGCGCGGGAGGCCGCGGAGTCGACCCCGGTGGTACTCGCCGGCAGTGTGCTCGGCCAGGACTCGCCGATCGGCCGGCGGGTCCGCACCGAACTGACCGGGCACGGTATCCGGGTGCTCAGTACCGGTGACGGGGTACGCGGCGCGGCGTGGCTCGCAGCGGTACGGATTCTCGGCGAGCAGGCGCCGCATCCACTCGGCTGAGCTGGCTACGGTGCGGGCCGTTCGGTCTCTTCGGACTCGTTTTCCTGGCGCCTGACTTCTGGGTCCTGGCCGGCGATCCGCGGGTGTCGCAGCCCCGGGTGGTCGGCGGGCAGTGTCGCACGCAACACCCAAGCGCTGATCGCGATGGTCACCGCGATCAGTGGCCAGGACAACGCCACCCTGGCCACCCCGAGCGCGACCACCTCACCTGCCCACCACAACGTCGCGTAGACCGCCACGCGCAGCGTGTACTGCACGAACACCCAGATCCAGCTGGCAAGACCGTATGCCCGCAGCAACGCCGGATCACGCCGCCAGCTGGTCTTCTGACCGAGCGCGAACCCCACTACTACGCCGAGCAGTGGCCAGCGCAACACGATGCTCGCCGCCCAGGCCAGCGCGCTCGCGATGTTCATCAGCAGCTGGATGAGAAAGAAGTCCTGCGCGCGTCCGGTGTAGAGCGCCAGCAGCGCGGCCGCGCACACTCCGGCCACGCTGATCAGCACGGCGCCCAGCTTGCCGCCGCGAACCAGGCGCAGAATCCCGATCACCAGACCAACACCGACCGCCGCGGCGGCACCAATCAGAATCGAGTTGCTCGCGAGCAGCCAACCGACTACAAAGGCCGCGGGCGGCAGGCTGGCGTCGAGCGCGCCCCGGCGCCCGCCGAGCAACGTGGCCAGCGAGTCATCGCGCTCCGTCCGCACCTCAGTCACGCCTCCTACCCTGCCTCATTTCGCGAAGGTTAGGCAGACCTAATTTGAACCGACCTGGCCCGCCGGAACCAACGGTGGCGTAGGTTCGATCAACGGGGGCATGCTGGGACATGTTTGGGAAGTCGTTGTTCAATCAGAGGGCTTTGCCAAACGCCCACGTTTGCGGTGCACAAACTGGAGGGAAAGGGGAGGACGTGCACGGCTGGGATAGCTATCTCGCGATCGGGGACAGCTTTACCGAAGGACTCAGTGACACTCTGCCAGATGGCAGTTACCGGGGATGGGCCGACCGCCTTGCCGAGCTGCTTGGCGAAGACAATCCGCGCTTTCGCTACGCCAATCTCGCGCTACGCGGCAAGATGCTGCGCGAGATCCTGGACGAGCAACTACCAATCGCGCTAGAGGTCAAACCTGACCTTGTCACGCTCTGCGCTGGCGGCAACGATGTGATCCTGCCGGGCAGCGATGTGGACGAACTGGCCGGCCTCTTCGAGGAAGGCGTGCGTTCGCTGCTCGCTGCCGGTATCGATGTACTCATCTTCACCGGGCCGGACCCCAAGGTGAGCCCGGTAGTGCGGCTCGTCCGGTCGAAGGTAGCGATCTACAACAGCAACCTGCATGCCATCGCCGAGCGACACGGGGTACGCATCGTCGACCTGTGGTCGATGAGCGTGCTCAGCGATCGGCGCGCGTGGAGCGACGATCGGCTGCACTTCACCGCGGAAGGGCATCGCAGGATCGCGCTGCGCACGGCCGAGGTACTCGGCCTTCCGGTCAAGGCGGACTGGCGGGAGCCATGGCCGACAGTGCCAGAGGACAACTGGATGGCACTGCGCCGCCGGGACCTGGAGTGGACCCGCGAGCATCTGATCCCGTGGATTCGTCGCCAGCTACGCGGTGAATCGATGGGTGACGGGCTGACGCCGAAACGCCCCGAGCTTGCCCCGCTGATCAGCCGGCAAGGAAACCGATGGCGCCCACTGGGCGAACCCGCGGCATGTCCGGAGCCCCGTTCGCCGCAAGGGTGAGCACAGATGTGCTAACCATCCCCCGCACGAGCGGTAAAGTTTCGAATATGTGGTGTCTCTCACATCATCTCTCACCGCTTCGGCTCATACCATCGTGTGTCGCCGATCGTGTAGACGCGCGCATGCAGAGAGGTGGTATCGATCTAGATGGAGGATCCGATCACCACCCAGCGGTTGCGCGATGCCGCTAAGGCGAAGCGCGGAACGTGGGTGGCCGCTGGTGTACTGACCGTACTGACCACCGGGTTATTGGCCAGCGTCGTGAACTGGTGGGAGCAGGACACCATCGAAGCGGATCTGATCAGCCGAACCCAGCTCGCGCTGCGGGACAACGGGATGGCCCCGGAAGGTGTCTCCTTCGACGGGCGCGAGGCCACGCTGTATGGCTCGCTCGCATCGGACCAGGACGCGATCGCCGCGGTGCGCGGAGTTCCCGGTGTTCGCTCGGTCAACGCGGACGGGGAGCAATCCGAATACCACTCCTCCGCGGTGGACACCGATGAGCCGAAGGTGTCCACCGCGCTCGGCGGCAGGGTTATGGATGTGTCCGTACTGCGCGGCAGGGTAAGTCAGCTCCAGGCCGAGCAGCCGATCTTGTTCTCCCCGGACAGCACCGACGTCTCGGCCGAAGGGTTGCGCACCATCGACGGTGTCGCCGCGCTACTCAAGGAGAACCCGCAGGCAAAGGCGGAGGTCGCGGGCCACTCGGCGAACGAGAGCGGGGCGAGCGAATCGAATGTCGCGCTCGCGGCGGACAACCGGGCGAGCGTGGTGTTCGACCTGCTTGTCGAACGCGGCGTGCCGGTCGATCAGCTGACCGCCGAGGGTTACGCCGATACCCAGCCAATGGAGACCCCGGAAACCAGCAGGCGCGTCGAGATCATCGTGCGTTAGGAGAGAGCATGCTCTGGCTGTTAGGCGAGATCTGGGTGTGGTGCCTGATCTCGTTCGTGCTCGGGGGACTGGTCAGTGCACTGGTGTTCATCGGGCCAGCCAAACGGCGGATGGCGGCGGCGCTACTGGAAGAACGCCGGCGGCACACCGCGCCGCATCGCCAACCGCCGCAACGCCAGCAACGATCGGAACACCCCCGCCAACCCGCTGCGCATCGCGCACCCGAACAGGAACCGCCGGAGCGGATCCAACAGCCGCGGGTAGCGCTGCGCTACCCGCAACACGACTACGACGAGTAGAGCCGCTGGGCCGATGTCGAGTCGCCCGGACTTCGGCTCTCCCCCACGGAGTCGACGAAGGCAACACGACATCGGCCGCGAAACGATTCAGCGCTGCGTGCCGATCCGCCACGCCACGGTAAACCGGCCGCGCCCAAACCGCTGTGGGCCAGCCTCGCATGGAACGCCCCAGACGCACTAAACAACGGCTAAACGCCACCGATGAGACCGCTGACCTTAACGACTGCGGACACGCATAGTCACCGCAAGAACCTCAACGAACGCGCTGCCCGCGCGCTCACGAACGTTTCTCTCTTTCGGCCAGCCGGTCAAGCACCTCGGCCAGCGCGGCACGCGCGGTAGCCGCACCAGGCGCATCGGCCCGCTGGTAGCCGTCCACGCTCAGTTCCAGCTCGTCCCGGGCGGCCGCCAGTTGCCCGCGATCCCGTAGTGCCCTGCCGAGCACCTCTCGCGCGAAGGCGGCACCGAGCACCACGCCCCGCTCCACTGCCAGTTCAAGCGCTTGCCGAGCGTGTTCCTCGGCCGCATCGAGCTGGCCAACCTCGCCGTACAGTTCGGCCAGATTGGCCAGGGCGAACACCTCGAAGCCGCGATCACCAATCAGCCGGTACAGCTCGAACGCGGCCCGCTGCGTCTCGATCGCTTCGGTGCGCTCCCCCAACTCCCGCTGCACCTGCGCGACGTTGTTCAGCTGGTTGGCCTCCGCCACCTGATCACCGAGCCGTCGCGCGTGGCGCAGCGCCTGCCGGTAGCCGGAGATCGCCTCGACATGCCGCCGCTGGCCATACCAACCGGAAGCGAGCAAGCTGGCACCCGCGAGGCTGAGCCGGTCGTCCACGCTGATCTCCAGAATCCGTTCGGCTAGCGGCAATATCTCATCGGCGCGAGCGAATCTGGACAGCAGGACGCCCATGCTCACCAGCATCCAGCCTTCCCCCTCGGGGTCGCCCGCCGCGCGTGCCGCGTTCAGCCCGGTCCGCAAGATGGCCTGCCAGTCATCCCGCTGCGCCCGGATCGCCCGAAAGGTGTGCGCGTACCTGGCGAGCCGCCAGACCTCGGCGCCAAACCCCTCGGCTGCCCCCGCGGCCAGTACCGCGTGCAGATTCGCCCACTCCGCCTCGAACCAGCCGAGTGCACTGTCCTGCGAGCCCAGCTCGGGCAGGGTGAGCTGGTTGACTCGGTCCGCTTCGGTCAGTGGATCGGTGGGTGGTCGCAACTGCCGGCGCGCGGTATCGGCCGCGGCGAGGTAGTAACCGAGCACGTTGCCGAGCACCTGGGTCCGTTCGGTCGCGGCCAGCTCGATGGTGGCCACTTCACGTGCATAGAGCCGGACAAGATCGTGCATCCCGAAATGGGCCTCGCCGATCGGGGCGATCAGATTGTGCAGCACCAATCCCGGCAGCAACGCGGTCACGGTGGAGATCGGCAACCCAGCGGCGGCGGCGAGTGCGGGCGCACTGATCGTGACGCCCGGCAGGCAGCCGAGTACCTGGAACAGCCGCGCGAGCCCAGGGTCGAGTCCGCGATAGCTCACCTCGAGCGCGGCCGCGATGCTCGCGTCCATCCCTTCCACCGCAAGCCCGGCCAACCGCGCGCTCTCCTCGGAAAGCTCGGTGACCAGCTCGGCCGCCCGCTGCCCACGCCCGGAGGCCAGCCGAGCGGCCACGATCCGCAGGGCGAGCGGCAGATAGTCACACAGCTTGGCGAGTTCCGCGCCAACCAGTCCCACGTTGTCCACTTCGGACAAGTTGCCGAGCAGCCTGATCGCGTCGTGTACGGGAAGCGGCTCGAGCGGGTAAAGCTGGGCCATATCCCGCGCGACCAAGCCGTCCAGCCGCACCCTGCTGGTCACCACGGTGAGCGAGGAAGGCCCGGTCGGCAGCAGCGGCCGGACCTGTGCCGATTCGCGCACATCATCAAGCACCACGAGTACCGAGCGTTCGGCGAGCAGCGAGCGGTACAGCGCGACCCGGTCATCCTGGTCTTCCGGGATGTCCTCGGCGGGCACACCGAGCGCACGCAGAAACTGGCCGAGCACTTCCTGTGCGGCCACCGGCTCCCGATCAGGGGTGAACCCGTGCATCCGGGCGAACAGCTGACCATCGGGGTAGCGCGCGGCAGCCTGCCAGGCCCAGTTGACCACCAGTGCCGTCTTGCCAACGCCGGCGATGCCACTGACCACGCCTACCGTGCTGGCCGCCGAGGGCAATCCGGCCAACCAGTCGAGCTCGGCGGCGCGGCCAGCGAAACCGGGCATCGGTGCCGGCAACTGCGCCGGTTTGACCACGCCGATCCGTGGCGTGATGGCGGCTTCCTGTTCCGCGGTCGGCCGGTCGAGCTCGTCCCGCAGGATCCGCTCGTGCAGTTCCCGCAATGGATGCCCTGGATCGATACCGCGCTCGGCGCGCGCCCGCCGGGCAAACCGCTGGTATTCCTCGAGCGCGTCCGATCGGCGCCCGCTGTGATACAGCGCGCGCAGCAGTAGCCCGTGCGACTGCTCGCGGAACGGATGAGTGCGGGTGAGCTGTCGAAGCTCGGTCACCAGCTGCTGGCCGCGACCAAGCTCCAGTTCGGCCGCGATGCGCTGCTCCTGCATGGCCAACCGCAGTTCGTCCAGCTCCGGGGCGCGCGCGTGTGCCGGCAGGTCCGCGAGCGCAGGCCCGCGCCATAACGCGAGCGCCGCACCGATCAGCTCGGCGCGTTCGGCCGCCGGCGCGGACTGGGCCCGATCCAGCATGCCGCGCGCGAGGTGCAGATCGATCCGATCCGGATCAACCACCAGCTCGTAGCCGGGCGCCCTGGTGAGAATGCGCGCCCCCACCTGGTCGTCGGCTGGAATCGCCTGGGTCAGCTTGCGGCGCAGCCCGGAGACGTAGCCGTGCACGATGGTTCGCGCGGTATCCGGTAGCTCCGCTGCCCACAACCGATCGATGATCTCGTCGATCGGCACTACCTCGTTCGGCCTGAGCAGCAGTGCGGCAAGCAGTCCGCGCATCCCTGGGCCGCCGAGCGAAACCGGCCGAGCACCGTCCAGCAGCTGTACCGGGCCGAGCACCCCGAAGTACAGCCGGGCGGATTGCGACGACGATGACCGCAAAGGCGAGCGCTCCTCCGGGCGGATCCGGCACCCGACCGTCCTGCCAGCGATCGGTACTCCCACACCCCTGGTGGCTAACTGAAACGTTGCTAAACAAGCTACGGGTCGGGCTGCGCCGGGTGTGCCCGAATCGGTTGGTCAGCGGGCAATGCCATCCGGTTGGCCTAACCCCATCAAAACAGCATGCCACCCGCACCGCCCCAAACAAGCGGATGTGATGGGCCAGATAGCCGAAACCCCGTGTCGCCTGTTCCCGATACAGGCGACACGGGGCCAATTCGTCCCGCACACGCAGGTGCGGCCAGTTTGACCAACAGCACTTCGGGGTTACCCCGAGCGGAAGCCCCGACCTGCTCTTGATCAGCTACCTGCGGGCCAGCCCCGCGGCAGCGAAACCAAGATAACAGACGGCGCACGCGTCGTGACGTTCGCATCTGGTCACGATGTCCTTGCGCTCAAACGATTCCGGACATCACGGGCGAGCGACCGGCAGCGCGGACCGGTCAGCGAGTGAGCGCAGTGAACTCCCGGCTGGCGATGTATTCGGGGCGCGGTTTTCCCGCGCTGAACGGCTCAACCAGGGTATTCGCCACGCTGTTGAACACCAGGAAGATGTTCGAGCGGGGGAACGGGGTGATGTTGTTGCCGGATCCGTGCATGAGGTTCGAGTCGAACAACAACGCGGATCCGGCCGGCCCGGTGAACTGCTCGATGCCGTGATCGACCGCGAGCATGGTGATCTGGTCCTGCTTGGGTATCCCGAACTCCTGTTCCCGCAGCGATGCCCGGTAGTGCTCGTCCGGCGTTTCGCCCGCGCAGGGCAGAAACATCCGGTGCGAGCCGGGCATCACCATGAGCCCGCCGTTGAACGGATAGTTGTCGGTCAGCGCGATGGAGATACTTACCGCGCGCGGTGCCGGCATCCCGTCCTCGGCGTGCCAGGTCTCGAAATCCGAATGCCAGTAGAACCCTTTCCCCTGGTAGCCGGGCATGTAGTTGACCCGGGTCTGATGCAGGTAAACCTCGGAGCCGAGGAGCTGCCGTGCCCGGTCGAGCACCCGGGGATCACGCGCGAGTTCGGCGATCAGCCCACTGAGCTTGTGTACCTCGAAGATGGACCGCACCTCGTTGGCCGACTTCTCCGCAATGACCCGATCGTCCCGCTTGAGTTCGGGGTCCTTGCAGAGTCGGACGAGTTCCTGCCAGTAGGCCTGTACCTCGGCGGGACTGAGCAGTCCTTCGACGATCGAAAACCCCTTGGCCTCATACCCGGCCAGGCTGGCCGCGTCGATCGGACCGTCGGCTTCGGTCGACCACACGGTTGGATCCGTGCGCTCGATCGGCCGATTGGCCGCATAGGCTGGGATCCTTGTCGGGTAGCGATCCTCAGTCCTGGTTGCCAGGGTCATCGTTGCGCTCGCCTCCTCGAATCACACAGTTTCTCTGGTTAGCTTGTCAGCGCCCCACTCCCGCGTGTCCTCGGAAAAGTTCGCTCACCTGATCCGCATCAGGATCAGGCCGTCTCCTCGACGATGAGCGGGTAGACGCCGTTCTCGTCGTGAACCTCACGACCGGTCACCGGCGGGTTGAACACGCAGACGCACTTGATCTCGGTGCGCGGGCGCACCTGGTGCTTGTCGTAGTTGTTCAGCAGGTACAGCGAGCCCGGCTTGAGCTCGTGCACCTCGCCGGTGGCCTTGTCCTCGATCTCACCCTCGCCCTGGGTGATGAACACGGCTTCAATGTGGTTCGCGTACCAGAAATCGTTCACCGTGCCCGCGTACAGCGTGGTCTCGTGCACGGAGAAGCCCACGCCTTCCTTCGCCAAGATGATGCGCTTGCTGCGCCAGTTCTCGGTCTTGATGTCGGCGTCGGTGTCCTCGATCTCGGCGAGGGTACGAACGATCACTTCTCACTCCCGTAGGTAGTCAGGGCCGGACTGGGCCGGCCAGTAGACAACTGCCACCCACTATTAACGCAGCACGGTGCGAACGGCCTCAACGAGGATGGTCATTCCTTGCTCGACCTCGTCTTCGCTGATCGTCAGCGCCGGCATCATCTTGACCACTTGGCCCTCCGGCCCGGAGGTCTCCATCAGCAGACCGCGCTCGAACGCCGCCTTCGCGACCCGGTCGGCGAGCTCACCGGAGGCCAGCTCGAGGCCTCGCGCCAAACCCCTGCCCTTCGCGGTCAGTTCGGCCGAGGGGAACTCGCTGACCAGGTCATCGAGGGTCCTGGCGATCTGCTCGCCCTTGGCGAGGGTCGCCTTCTCCAGGGTGTCATCGGTCCAGTACTCGCGCAGCGCGGCGCCGGCCGCGACGAAGGCGGGGTTGATGCCGCGGAAGGTGCCGTTGTGTTCACCGGGCTCCCAGACGTCCAGCTCCGGTTTGAACAGGGTGAGCGCGAGTGGCAGGCCGTAGCCGCCGATGGATTTGGACAGGCAGACGATGTCGGGCTGGATGCCAGCCGGTTCAAAGCTGAAGAACGGGCCGGTCCGGCCGCAGCCCATCTGCACGTCGTCGACGATCAGCAGGATGCCGTGCTGTTTGCACAGCTCGGAAAGGCCCTGCAGCCACTCGATCCGGGCCGCGTTGATCCCGCCCTCGCCCTGCACGGTCTCCACGATCACCGCGGCCGGTTCGTTCAGCCCGCTACCGCTGTCCTCGAGCAGCTTCTCGAAGAACAGGAAGTCCGGGGTCTGGCCGTCGAAGTAGTTGTCGTACGGCATCGGGGTGGCGTGCACCAGTGGGATTCCGGCGCCACCGCGCTTCATCGAGTTCCCGGTGACCGAAAGCGCGCCAAGCGTCATGCCGTGGAACGCGTTGGTGAAGTTGATCACCGACTCCCTGCCGGTCACCTTGCGCGCGAGCTTGAGGGCGGCTTCGACCGTGTTCACCCCGCCAGGGCCGGGGAACATCAACCTGTAGTCGAGGCCCCGTGGCCGCAGCAAGACCTCCTGTACCGACTCGAGGAAGTCCCGTTTGGCCGTGGTGTGCATATCGAGGCCGTGGGTGATCCCGTCCCGCTCGATGTAGTCGAGCAGGGCCCGTTTGAGCACCGGGTTGTTGTGCCCGTAGTTGAGGGCACCCGCGCCGGCGAAGAAATCCAGATATGCCCGGCCATCCTCGCCATAGAGCCAACTACCGACCGCGCGATCGAATACGACCGGCCAGCTCCTGCTGTAACTACGTACTTCGGATTCCAGGGTTTCGAAGACGTTCACAATACTCCGTCCGATCACATGCGAAGCTTTATATTTCTTTAACGACACGCCGGTGGCCATGGGCACACGGCGGCACTAGTCCGCAATTAGGCAGCGCCGCCCAACGGTCCGATTCGATAGAGGTTCTCCGGCTCGTGCTCATCCGGAAAATCGGTAGCCGCGAACAGCATGGTGCTGTCCAGCGAAGCATTCCAACGTTTCGCGAATGAGCGGAACAACCGAATCGATGCCTCGTTGTCTGGCGTGATGGTCGTCTCGAGGTAGCGGATGCCAGCGCTGGTCAACCGCTCGAACAGGGCGTCCAGCAGGGTTGCGGCCAAGCCTCGGCCACGTTGCGTCGAATCCACGGCTACCTGCCAGACGACTGCCGTATCCGGCGCGCTCGGCCGTCGATAGCCCATTACGAATCCAACTGCCACGCCGTCTACCTTGGCGACAACCGAAGTGTCCGCAAAATCATGGCACCACAACAGATACGCGTAAGATGAGTTGAGATCAAGCTTCTGGGAATCACGGGCGATTCGCCAGAAGGCCGCCCCATCGGCCCTGCTGGGTGTTTCGATTACCGCCGGCCGAACATTGGGTTTCTCTTCTTCCGCGCCGCCGGATTGCTTTTCGGACATGTCAATACAACATAACAGAGTATTGGCATTCGCTCAGTGGACCAGCTCACTATTAGCGGAGCTACCTGGGGCTTCGAAAAAACCCGCGTGACGAGGGCGACATGAGGGTACCGATCAAGACCCTGCGCATGTTATGGGTTTCTTGAGCGCGTATGTCTCTTCGTGACTCAGATACCGTGCCGCGGCTCGTGCCGGTTCAGTCCGGTCAGCACCCGCTGCATGACCTGCGGATCGGCGTCCGCGGTTGGCGGGCCGGCGGCGGTGGACTTCTGCGCGCGCCGCGGCAGCGATACCTCGCCGGCCGAGACCCCTGTCGGCAGGGGCAGTTCACACCACATCAGCTTGCCGCCGTGATCCAGCGTCACGATATCGGTATGCCGCCGAGGCATCTCCGATTCCGGCACTGGAACCCTGCCCAGCTCATCGCCTTCCACTTCGATCGCGAGGTGGTCATCGCGCAACCGCAGGCGAACAGAAAGGATCGCCGAACCGGTCGAACCGACGCTGCGGCAGGCGGCCGCGATGAGACTTCGGGCGGTCGCCATTGCCTCGTCGAGCAGCGGTTTCAGCTGCCATTCGGCGAGCGTGAAGCGAACGAACATTTCCATACAGTTCACGGCGCTCGGCGCCGCGACCAGGCGCAGATCGTCGACCTGTGCGGTCCGGGTACTCACCGGCAATCCTTCCCGTCGCCGACCACCAATCGGGTGCTGATCCTCTCGCGCTCCGCATTGCCCGCCAACCCCGGGGTACCCCGACTGAGCGCGCCAGAACGCCAACCACTCCGACTCAACGGTGTCTATCCCCTGGTCGAATGACGGATGCGACCGATGCGCACACAATGAGTAGCCACTGCCAATAGGTACCCTTTACCGGTGATGCCGGATCAACGCAGCGCCGAGGCTGATCGTGAAGAGACCGTCCGAGCCGCGCGAGACGGGCGCGTGCTCTACATCGAGCTCAACCGGCCGGCCAAGCTGAACGCACTGCGACGCGTTGAGGTCGACGCCCTCACCGCGATCCTGCGCGAGCCTGGTGACGTGCGCGCCGTGGTGCTTGCCGGCGCTGGCGGCCGGGCGTTCAGCGCGGGTATGGATGTGGCGGAGTTTCTCGCGCTCGATCAGCGAACCGCGCGCGATTTCATCACCGCGCTGCGCGATCTGATCCACACGGTACGCACCCTGCCGGCGACCACCATCTGTGCGATCGACGGACATTGTCTTGGCGGCGCTTTCGAACTCGCGCTCGCCTGCGATATCCGTGTTGTGACGACGCGATCTACCTACGGGCTACCGGAAATCAAACTCGGCATCCCATCGGTGATCGACGCGGCGCTGCTCCCACAGTTCATCGGGCTCGGGTTCGCCAAGGAGATGATCATGACGGGCGATCTCTACCCGGCGACCGAACCGCGTGCCGCGGCGCTCGCCAACCAACTCGTGGAACCCGACCAGCTGACCGAGCAAGTGAGCACCTTTCTGTCCACAGTGTCCGGTCACACGAGCACCGTGCTCGCCGCACAGAAGCGTATTTTCGAAGACTGGCAGAACAACGGGCTCACCGTGGCCGCACAGCGCAGTATCGAAGAGTTCGCCGGAGTGTTCGCGCAACCGGACACCCACCAAGCACTCGCCAGCTACCAGCAGAACCTGCGCACCTCGCCCCCACCGCAAGATCCCTAAAGAACGCGGTTACGGGACCACTGGGACACCGGTGGATCGTGGGTATCTCGGGAAGAACGCGTCGTGCAGGGTGTCATCGCCGGGTAGCTGGTAACGGCGATAGATGTAGCCGCCGGCCGAACCCGCGAATCGGGTCTCGCCAGGGACAAGATGCGCCGCAAGGGTGTGCCGCCAACTGGCCGTTCGCAGCGAAGGTCCCGCGCCATGCCACACATTGCCGTCGTGGAACACCACGGTTCCGGCCGGCACGACCAACTGCACGACATCTGGCGGAGTGATCCCGGCGGCAGCCGCGGCCGCCCGCATCCGCGCGCGATGATCATTACCCGGATCATGAAAATCGGCCGGTAGCTCGGTGGTTGGCCAGCGATGCGAACCGGGCACATACTCGAGCGTCGCGGCATCCGCGTGGGTGTCATCGAAGGTCATCCAGCAGGTACTCATGGACGCGGGGCGTAGATAGTCGATAAAGGAATTGTCCTGGTGCAGCGCGGATGCCCGCGCTTCCGGCGGTTTGATCCAGATGGTGTCCTGCCCCAGGCAGGCATCGGCCCAGCCATTGAGGAAACAGATCCACGCGCCAACCCAGGGACTTCGCACTATCGCCGCGATTTCCGGGTCGGCCTTCCATGCGTTGGCCATATGCCGGGTGGCCTCCGGCAAGCTCAGCCCCTCCCGCCAGTACCACTCATCCGGAAAGATTCCGGTCGGAAATCGTCCTTCGAACAGGCCGGCGAGCCGATCGCGCGCCCATTCGCACTGGGCCGCGCTGAACACCGGTTCCATGATGACGAAGCCGTCCCGGCGAAAGTGGTCCCGCGCGGTGTCGGCGTCGTCCCAGCTGACAATCGGATGCATGAGCGAAACGCTACGATATCCTCGCCATAGATCCCCCAAAGCCCGAAGATCCTTCGAAGGATACTGAGTAACTATGGAACTCTCCCAGAAAGATCTCGACATACTCGCCGCGCTTCAGGAGAACTCTCGGTTGACCAACCGGGAACTCGCGGCACGGTGCGGCTCGGCGGAATCAACCACATACGAACGCGTCCAGCGCCTGGTTCGCGCTGGCGTGATCACCGCCTTCACCGCCGAGGTGGACCCGGCCGCGCTCGGCCGCCCGATGCAGGCGATGATCGCCGTCCGGCTGCGACCGCAAACCGAGGAAGTAGTGCAACGTTTCCTGCACACCGTGCTGGACGATCCCTGCATCCTGGACGCCACGGTGATCTCAGGCGAGATCGACGTACTGCTCCGCGTCGCCGTCAGCACCCCCGAGCAGCTGCGCACGTTTGCCTGGCGAAAAGTCACCTCGGCGCGAAGCGTCCAGTCGATCACGACGCATCTCGTCTACGAATACCGGCGTCGCCCAGTCTGCATGTCGACATAGCGCTGCGCGCACCGTCAACGCTGAACCGACGAACCCCTGGAACGCGCATACTCTTGCGCGCCATACGGCTTACCGTATAGCTTACGGCAACCGACTTTTGAGGAGTTGTCGTGTCAGAAGGATCAGCGTTGATCAGTTTTCGGGGCATCGCCAAACGGTTCGAGCACGACGGGTCGATGTTCACCGCGGTCGAGGACGTGCAGCTCGATGTCGCGCCCGGGGAGTTCTGTTGCGTGGTCGGCCCGAGCGGCTGCGGTAAGTCCACCCTGCTGAACATGTCCGCCGGCCTGATGGAGCCCTCGGCGGGGACCGTGCACTACGCCGGCTCCCCCGTGCCCAAGCCGAACACCAAGGTCGGCTACATCACCCAGAAAGACAATGTCCTGCCGTGGCGAACGGTATTCCGGAACGTCGCGCTACCGCTCGAGTTGCGCCAGGTGGACAAGGCCGAGATCCGCGAACGGGTTTCGGCCATGCTCGATCTCGTTGGCCTCACCGGATTCGCCAAGGCCTACCCCCGTCAGCTATCCGGCGGTATGCGCAAACGCGTCGCCCTCGCACGCACCCTGGTTTACGAGCCGGAAGCCATTCTCGCGGACGAACCCTTCGGCGCGCTGGACGCGCAGCTCAAAACGATCCTGCAAGCTGAGCTACGCCGCATCTGGGAACGCACTGGAACCACGTTCATTTTCGTAACCCACGACATTGGCGAGGCAATCACCCTCGGCGACCGCGTCGTCGTCATGTCCCAACGTCCAGGCCGGATCTCCATGGTGTGCGATGTGGACATTCCGCGACCGAGGGATGTCTTCAAGGTCCGCTTCGACGCGCGCTATGCCGAACTTTTCGAACAGCTGTGGTCCGCACTTTCCGACGAGGTGGAACAGGAGCTGGCCTCATGAGTATCGCGGCAACCGAGAACCCCCTTACCGAGAACGAAGCGAAGGCGCGACGCACCGCCGCGGAAACCGCCGAGGCCAGCAAGCTTGCCGCCGCCCGCCGCAAACGCGGCACCGCGGTCTGGCTCACTCGAATAGTCCTATTCGGACTCGTCGTTGGCGGCTGGGAGTTCGTCTCCGGCAACCTGATTGACCCGTTCTGGATATCCAGCCCGAGCGACACCGCGGCGCGACTCGGCGAGTGGATGGGTGACGGAACACTCTGGCTGCACAGCGCGGCGACTCTGCAGGCGATGGCGCTTGGCTTCCTGGTTGGCGCCACCGGTGGTGTGGTACTCGGCTTCACCCTCGGTAGGTCCAAGTTCGCGTCCGATGTGCTCAACCCGTTGATCATCGCGATGAACAGTTTGCCGAAGCTGGCTCTTGCCCCGCTGTTCATCCTCTGGTTCGGCGTCGGGTTGGAATCCAAGGTCGGGCTCACCGCCGTGGTGGTCTTCTTCCTGGTGTTCCACAACAGCTACTCCGGCGCACGCAATGTCGATCAGGAACTGCTCGATGTGGTCGCGCTGATGGGCGCGCGCGGCAGGGACAAACTGTTCAAGGTCATCATTCCCTCGGCCGCGACCTGGGTGTTCACCGGGCTACGCCTGGCCGTGCCCTACTCCCTGATCGGCGCGGTGATCAGCGAGATCACCGCATCCAACGAAGGCCTTGGCTACCTGCTCAAACGATCCGCGAACACCTTCGACACGGCCGGCACCTTCGTGGCGATCGTCGTGCTGATGGTCGTCGCCGTGGTCATCAACTTCGCGGTCAGCCGAGCTGAGCGCTATACGAGTCGATGGATGTGAGGACAATGAAGCCCTTATCCCGAGCTTTCGCGGCCGGACTGAGCGCCGCCGCACTGATCGTGCCGCTCGCGGCCTGTTCCAGCCCCGGCGAGCAAGCCCCGACAACAGGGCCATGCGCGGGTGAATCGTTGCGAGTCAGCCAATCCACTTCAGACAGTCTGCTGTACACGGCGGATGCGGTTGCGCAGGACAAGGATCTCTACGCCGAACAAGGATTGCAGATCGAAACGATGTCGCTCGGCGGCGGTTCCGAAGCGATCCAGGCACTTGTCGGCGGCAGCGTGGACGTGACCATCTCGGCGCACCCAACGGTCATCTCCACCCGCGCCGAGGGCGGACCAGTGGTTTCCTTCGCCACCCTGATGGACGATTTGCTCTTCGATCTCGGTATGAAGTCCGAACTCGCCCCGGCCGAACGCGACGAGGAATCGGTACTGAATGCACTGCGGGGTAAGCGAATCGGCGTCACCTCCGCGGGTAGCGCCTCCGATCAGGCGATCCGTCATATGGCCAAGCAGGCGGGCATGAACCCGGAAAGCGACTTCGAGATCGTGCCTACCGGCGGCGCGGCGGAGATCACCGCTTCCTTCGCCAACGGCGGTATCGACGCCTACCTGATCTCACCACCGGCTTCCCGGATCGCGGCGGACAAGGGCGACGGCGAGATCGTGCTGAATCTCGCCCAGGGTGAAGCTCCGTCCACTGAGAACATCATGTGGTTGACCGCGCTCACCAACGAGGAAACCCTCGCCGACCGCCAGTCCGCGCTCGGCTGCTACGCCACCGCACTGCAGAACGCCATGCAGCTCATCAAGAACGAGCCCGAAGAGGCGAAGCAGGTCGTCCGGGACGAGTTCGAGCAGATCACCGACGAACAGTTCAATGACGCCTTCGACCAGGTGGTTGAGGCAACGGCGGACTCCGTCGCGGTCGACCCGGAGCTCGCGGACGCCAGCTTCGATTTCGCCACGACCATTGGCGGCAAACTGAACATCGACTCGGCCAAGACCTACACCACGAAGGTTACGGATCAGGTGGTCAAGTGAGCGAGCCGAATCCAACGAGCGGGGCTCCCGCGCTCGACGGGATCAAAGTACTGGATATCGCGACGCTGTTTGCCGGCCCGTTCGCGGCTACCCTGCTCGCCGATCAGGGCGCGGACGTGATCAAGATTGAGCATCCACGGGGCGATCCGGCGCGCGGCCACGGGCACACCAAGGATGGCGTGCCGCTGTGGCACAAGATCCTTTCCCGCGGCAAGCGGTGTACCACGCTGAACCTGAGTACCCCGGAAGGCAGGGACATCTTTCTCGAGTTGGCCCGCGATGCCGATGTGGTCATCGAGAACTTCCGGCCGGGAACCCTGGAACGCTGGGGGCTCGGCTGGACGGAACTCCAGGAGGTCAATCCCGGCCTCGTGCTGTTGCGCACCACCGGGTTCGGCCAGTACGGCCCCTATCGCCGCCGCCCCGGATTCGGCACGCTGGCCGAATCGATGAGCGGATTCGCGCATATCACCGGGGAAGCGGACGGCCCGCCGACGCTGCCGCCGTTCGGGCTCGCCGATGGGATAGCGGCGATCTCCGGTGCCTACGCGGTGCTCACCGCGCTCACCGCGCGAAACCGCACCGGCCAGGGGCAGGTGATCGACCTGGCCATTTACGAGCCCATCCTGACCGTGCTCGGTCCGCAGCTTGTCGACTACGACCAGCTCGGCATCGTGCAGCAGCGCACCGGTAACCGCAGCGTCAACAACGCGCCGCGAAACACCTACCGCACCAGGGACGGCAAATGGCTGGCCATCTCGACCAGCGCGCAAAGTGTCGCCGAGCGAGTGGTGCGCCTGGTCGGCCGGCCGGACCTTGCCGAACAACCGTGGTTTGCCTCCGGCGGGGAACGCGCGAAGCACGCCGACGAGTTGGACGAAGCCGTCGGCTCCTGGATCGAGCAACGCGATGCCGAGGACGTGCTGGCCGCTTTCGAGAAAGCCGAGGCCGCGGTCGCGCCGATCTACAGTGCCTCCGATGTGGTGACTGACCCACATTTCCAGCAGCGCAGCATCGTTCGGATGGCGGATGACGAACTCGGCGAGGTCGCGATGCAGGGCTTGCTGTTCCAACTGTCCGAAACGCCAGGCCAGATCCGTTGGACCGGCCCGAGGCTCGGCGCGCATACCGCCGAGATCCTTGGCGAACTGGGTATGGACGAACCGAAGATCGCCGCGCTGCGCGAGCGAGGAGTGCTATGAACCGGCGCCGCAGCTGGCTCTACGTACCGGCCACCCGACCTGAACTCGTCCCCAAGGCGGTCGCGACCGGAACGGACGCGATCGTCGTTGATCTGGAAGACAGTGTGCCGCCAGCAGCTCGACCTGGCGCCAGGAGCACGGTCGCCGACCTCGCCCGCACCGAGTTCGGTGCTCCGCTCTATGTACGGATCAACTCGGTCGAGGACGATGGACTCGCCGATCTACGTGCGCTGGCCGGTAGCCGGATCAGTGGTATCCGGTTGCCGAAATGCGCCGATCCCGGTGCGGTCGCCGAGGTCGGGCAGCTGCTCGCCGAGCTGGTACCGGAAGCTGAGCTGCACCTCATCGTGGAATCCGCGGCCGGCATGGAACGACTCGGCGAGCTACTCACCGCGCATCCGGCCGTCGCCGGGATCGGGCTCGGCGAAGCTGATCTCGCCGCGGATCTGCGGTGTGACACCGAGCTGCTCGACTGGTGCGCGAATCGCCTGCTTATCGCAGCCCGTTCGGCTGGCAAACCGGTCGTCCAGAGTGTCTATTCTGATCTGTCCGATTCGGATGGACTACGCACCACAACCGAGACGGGCAAGGCCCGAGGCTACCTGGGGCGCTCGTGCATTCATCCAATGCAGGTATCCATCGTCAACGCAGTGCATACCCCGAGCGCGGCCGAGGTCGATTCGGCGCGCGAGGTCATCAGGGCGGTCACCGAAGCCGAGCGGTCTGGCACGGCCACGGTGGTAATGCCAAACGGTCAGTTCGCCGATCGCGCGATGGTCCGCGCTGCGCGGCGGGTACTGGCGCACGAACCAGCGAAAGCGAGCGGTGATGTTGATTCTTGACGCGGTATCGTCCGGTACGACCGTCTACGACCTCGGTCAACCACTGGATAACCGCACGCCTTGCTCCCCGAACCATCCCGGATTCAAGATGGCACTCATCCGCCGCCACGGCGACGCGGTCCGGCCTAGCGGGCTCTCCGGCGCGAATGAGCTGATCTCCACCGGTGGTCACGTCGGCACGCATATGGACGCGCTCTGCCATGTCGCGATGGATGGCAAGTTGCACGGTGGCACGGACGCCCACGAAGCCAGCGTTGGCGGGAAGTTCGCCGTGCATGGCATCGATACCGTGCCACCGGTACTCGCCAGGGGTGTGCTCTTTGATGTACCGACCACCCTTGGCGTGTCTCGTTTGGACCCCGGATACGGCATCACCGCCGAGGATCTGGCGCGAACCGCCACCGCACGGCTACGCGAAGGCGATGTCGCACTGATCCGCACTGGTTGGCCCCAGCTATGGGACGACGCCGCGTCCTATGTGGGCACGGGAACCGGGGTCCCCGGGATCGAGATCACCGCGGCGGAATGGCTGCTAGAGCAGGGGGTTCGCGCGGTGGGCGGGGACACCATCGCCTTCGAGCAGATCACCGCGCAGGAAGGGCACGGGCACCTGCCAGTACACGGCAGGGTGCTGTACGAGGCAGGGGTAAACATCATCGAAGTACTCAATCTGGAAGAGATCGCGGCCGCCGGGCTCACCGAGTTCCTGTTCGTCTGTAGTCCACTGAAGATCGTCGGCGGCACGGGTGCGCCGGTTCGGCCGCTGGCGGTGGTCGACGCATGAGCGAATCGACGCAGAGCACCAAGCTTGCCGGCTGGGCGCTAGGCGCGGCCAAGTCCGATCTTCCGGAGGATGTGCACCAGTACGTACGAAACTCCATTCGGGACACCGTCGGCTGCATCCTCGCCGGCGCGAACGAAGACGCCACCCGCAGCGCGGCGCGCCTTGCCGCCAGGCGGGCGATCGATGCCGAAGCGCTGGCGCTGGTACTCGGCACCGCGGCACACGCGCACGACTTCGACGACGTCCAGGTGCCCACACTGGTACATCCCAGCTGCGTGATCGTGCCTACCGCACTGGCGCTCGCCAGGGAGTATCGCGCGGCGCCGATGTACGCGGCGATCGCCGCGGGGCAGGAAACCAGCCTGCGGGTCGGCACCGCGTTGCTGAACGCTGACGGGACGAACTCGATGCTGTTCGAACGCGGCTTTCATCCCACGCCGATCTGCACCACGATCGGCGCGGCGATCACGGCTGGACTCGTGATCGGCCTGTCCGAGGCGGAACTCGCGCACGCGGTCGGCATCGCCGGCAGCCTCGCGAGTGGGATCCTGGAAGCGAACCGGACCGGTGGCACGATCAAGCCATTCCACGCCGGCTGGTCCTCGGCCGCCGGTATCCGCGCGGCCTATGCGGCGCAGTGCGGGTTGACCGGCCCACCGACCGCCATCGAAGGGCGATTCGGTCTGCTGCATGCCTTCGGCGGCGCGGAGTTGGCTGCTCGCCCGCTCGGTGACCCCACCAGCGAGGGTTGGTTGCTGCCCGGCACGTTCACCAAACCGTATCCCACCAACGGGTTCACCCACCCGGCCATCGAGGTCGCCGTGCAGTTGCGCGAACAGGGTGCTCGCGCCGAAGAGCTGGCCAAGCTGGTAGTCGGCGTGGCCCGGCAGGTGCTACCCACGATCGCGGAACCGAGGCAGGCAAAACTACGGCCGAACACGCCGTATCACGCCCGCTTCTCCGGGCCGGTGACCGTCGCGCTCGCGCTGCGTGGCGGTGGTGGTCTCGGACTTGCTCTCGCTGACTTTCCGGACGAACTGCTCGCCGATGCGGAGCTGCTTTCGCTCGCCGAGCGCATCGAGGTAGTCGGTGATGACTGGGCGAGCGACCGGTTCCCGGAACGGCTCAGCGCGACCGGCGAGTTCACCAGCCATACCGGTGCGCGGTTGCACACCAAGGTGGCGGTCAGCAGGGGCGGCCCGGAGCGCCCGCTCACCGAGGCGGAGCACCGGGCAAAGTTCGATGCGAACGCGACCGGCGTACTTCCGGCCGCTTCGGTCTCGGCGCTCGCCGAACTGCTGGCTGCCGAGCGTGGCGCGGCGGTGGACTCGCTGGTGGACCTGGTGCTTGCCGCCTTCCCGGAATGCGCCTGATCCGCGCGCACCGCTTCGACCAGCGCCAACCCGATGACGGATACTGAGGGCACCACGAGCACGGGGGTGAGTAATGAACGAGGACAACGGCACAAAGGCGGCGCGGAAACGACGGCCCCGCAAGTCGTTGTCCCCGGAACAGGTCGTGGACGGGGCGATCACGCTGATCCAGCGCGAAGGGATCGACGCGCTCAGCATGCCGAAACTCGCCGAAGAGTTGGATTGCGGCGTGATGACCGTCTACGGCTACGTCGCGAACAAGGACGACCTGCTCGCCAAGGTCACCTCGCGGCTGGTCGACGCGCTGCCGCTGGATATCTCCGGCGAGCCTTCCTGGGATGACGCGCTCCGCCGGTACTGCATCGCGTTGCGCCAGCGGATGCTCGAGTTCCCCACCCTCGCGCAGCTGTTGATCAAGCGACGGTTGTGGAGCCCGAGCATGGCCGATGTGATCGAATGGCTGCTCGATCGGATGGCTTCCGCCGGCTGGCGGCCGGATGAGGCGTTGCGGGCCTATCGCGCCGCGCAGACCTACACCCTGGGTTTCGCGGTGTATGAGGCGGAGCGTACGCAGACCCACCCGTATCGCGAACACGAAACCTGGTGGCGGCAGACGCTGGCTGATCTGCCGCCTGAGCAGTATCCGCGGTTGAACGAAGTTGCCGAGTTCCTGCCGCGCGGCGCGCTCGAGGAGCAGTACCACTGGGGTCTTGAGCGGTTGATCGGTGGGATAGCCGAGCAGCGATAGCCGACAAGGCTAGCCGGCAGGGCCGATTCCGGATTTCCCGTAGTACCCCCGTACTCGCGCGCGAATATGCCTGGGTACACCGGGTCCGGCGCGAGTGTGCGCTACTCGGACCTGAGCACGCGGTGCGGCACGCTGAGCGAGGACAGGGGACACAGGCGAAATCAGGGGACAAAGCGTGACCGGTTACGACGTCAGAACCTCCGCATTACGCGAGGCCGCGCTGAACCTACGGGCAGCCGGCAAAGACGTGGATGCGGCACGGCAGAAAGCCAGCCAAGCGGAAATCACCCCGGAACCCGAACCAGACTCGTTCTGGTCGGTCCCGACCGAATCCACCAACGCCTTTGGCAACACCCTAGGTTTCGCAACAGTCGGGCATGCCTACGCCACAGCACAGGAATTGGTCCGCACCCAGATTGTGGAACTGTTCGAGGAAACAGTAGCGATGGCGGACGAGTTTTCCGCTTCCGCCAAGGACTACGACGATTCGGACCAGCTGCCATGACAGGGCTGCCGGACATCCAGCTAGCCAACGAGGACACTCTTACCGATCGTGGCCCGCTGCTCGAAGGTATCGGCGATGATCTGCGTGGAGCGGCCGAAGCGGTACTCATTGCCTTCGATGCCCTGTGGTTTGCCGAGTACGCCGTTGGTCTAGGGATGGGCTCGTATGGCGACCATCTTGCGGCGGCGCTGGAGACCGAACAGCGTCGCGCGATGGTTCCGTTCCGGGAGCTGTCCAGCGCGGATGAAGCGGGACTCAGGGAGCTTGGCGAGCGGTTGCGGGAGTGCTTGCTAGCCCTCAGCGATAATGTGCAGGACGCACAGCACAAGGACGATATCGACTGGCCGCAGCGGGTCACCGATGCGCGCGGCTACATATCTCCAGAGAATTGGGAAGGCAACGCCGGCGCGAACGCACGACTCCGGCTGTCGAACCTCGGTGACCGATACGTCAACTGCACCTCGCTCGCCAGCTCCACTCTTGCCGTGGTCGTGGACGCGCGAGCCACGATTGGCACAGCAAAACGCGATCTCTGCCAGCTGGCAGATGATTTCGTGTCCGCGGCGGAAAGCTACGCGGAAAGTAAGTCGTCGGAGCGCGGGATATCGTTCGGGGAAGTGTTCACCGACGCTTTTATCGGCGCGCTCGGCGGACTGATCACCGGCGGACCCCGTGGCGCTATTGAGGGAGCCGTGACGAGCTCCGCCGAAACGATCATCGGCGGCGGGCAGGAGGAGAACACCGATCTCTCGGGCCAGTCACTCGAAGAGATCGTCGAGTCCTTCCAGATCGGCGCGGACAACATCAGGACCGGCGTTCGGGATTCCGCCAGCGAGATCGTTGAGAAGATCGTGCAACAGGTGAACCTGGTGGAAAGCGCCTAGCCCGGTTACCAGCCTGGCCAGCTCTGCCGGAGTGCCTTCTTGTCCGTCTTGCCGTAGGCGGTGGTCGGCATCGCCGGCAGCCGGCTGATCGCCTTCGGTCGCTTGTACGCGGCGAGTTGCGCGCGACAGTGTTGCTGTATCGCCGCTTCGTCGAGCTCCTGCCCAGTGGGGACGGCGAAGGCGACGACGGCTTCACCCCAGTCCGGGTGCGGCACACCGACGACCGCGACCTGCTCGATACCCGGGTACTCGGCGAGGACGTTCTCCACCTCGGTGGTGTAGACATTCATCCCACCGGTAATGATCACGTCATTTACCCGGTCGAGCAGGTAGACATACCCTTCGCTGTCCATCCTGCCGATATCGCCGGTATGCAACCAACCACCGCGTAGCGTTTCGGCTGTCTTGTCCGGAAGGTTGAAATACCCGGACATCACATACGGCGCACGCGCGACGATCTCCCCTGGCTCGCCGGCCGGCAGCCGGTTCCCGGCGTCATCGTGCACCTCGACCTCGGCAAGCAGTACCGGCTGCCCGCAGCTGGTCAGCCGTTCCGGCCTCTCTGGATCGTGATCGTCCTTGCGCAGTCTGGTAAGGAAGTTTGGTGCTTCGGACTGGCCGTAGAGCTGCATGAACACCTGACCGAACCGGCGCAGTCCTTGTTCCAGTCTGTCCAATGTGATTGGTGCGGCGCCGTAGAGCAGCGTGCGCAGCGCGGAAAGGTCCACGTTCCGTCCTTCCGCGCGATCCAGCAACCGGTAGATCATGGTGGGGACCAGGAAAGTGAAGGTGACCCGATCCTCGGCGATCCGCCGCAGTACCAGGTCGGTGTCGAACCGGCGTTCCAGGAAGACCGTCGCGCCGCGCAACAACGCGGTCTGCGCGAGGAAACCCGCCGAATGTGGCAACGGCGAGGTGAGCAGCACCCGTTCGGTTTCCCGCATCCCGGTCTCCACCAGGTGCGCGAGCATGTTGTTGGCCAGCGTGCGCTGGGTGTGCACCACGCCCTTTTGGTTCCCGGTGGTGCCACCGGTGTACAGGATCAGCCCGATATCCTCCGGTGCTGCCGCGGCATGCTCAACCGCTCGGTCCGATGGTTCGGCGAGCATCCGTTGCCAGGAGTCGGCTTCAGCGTGCTCAGCTGACTCGTCCACGGTGATCACCATGTGCAGGGCAGGCGCCGCACTTGCCCGCACGGCCGGCAGCATTCCGGCGTCCGCGATCGCGACGGCCGCACCACTGTCCCGCAGGATGTAGTCGATCTCGCGTGCCGCGAGCTGATCGTTCAACGGTACTTTGCCCGCACCGCACCGGATCAGCGCCAGGTCGGCCAGGACATACTCGATCCGGTTCGACATGGCTAGCGCTACCAGTACTCCCGGCCGCACACCGCGCCGGGCGAGCGCATTCGCCAGAACGTCCACCTGATCCGCAAGCGTGTGGTAGCTCCACCGGACGCCGTCGACCACCACGGCTTCCCGCGCGCCGTGCCGGGCGAGGACGCCGTCGAACATTCCTTGCAGCGTTGGGACTCCGGACGGATTATCCACTGTGGTCAACCGAGGACGGTGGGACGCGCGCCGTCGACGAGTACCGCCGCAAGCACGCAGGGTTCGGTGCCCCGGTTGACCCAGGCATGGTCGGTGCCCTGCTGGATAATGCAGTCACCCTGGCGCAGCAGCGTTTCGCTGCCATCGCCCATCAACATGGTCATCTCACCGGAGATCACCACGAGGTAGTCGATCGAGTCGGTCCGGTGCATACTCGGATGCTTTTCTCTTGCCTCCGCGTCTGGCTTGTTCGTGCTGCCCATCGCTTCGAAGACCTTGTCGGTGTCCATCCCGTCGAGGTCCTGCTCCGGCGGGATCTGCACTACCCGGAACAGCGTGCCCTGTGGCGTCGGGTCGTGCCGCATCGGTCGGGCTCGGTCCGCCGCACTGTTCATGTCCACTGGGGACTCATCGGTCGACCAAAGTTCGGTGCTACCCGCCTCCGACCAGCCGGGGAACTCCAGTGTCTCGGTCGCGGTGCCGTCGAACAGGATTGTCGCCGCGCCGTCGGGGCCATGTCCGGTCACGATCCGCCGGATGGGTCGCAGTGCCATATCAGTACTCACCTCACCGTCGGCCAGCTGTCGCTGGCGTTCACTTGCCGGGAACCTGAAATCGCGGAGCGCCTTGATAGCTGGGCAGCCCCGCGGTCTGCCGTGCCGGTTGCCCGACCTGGTTGCGCAGTACGCCGATCCCGCTTGCTTCGAGTTCGACCACATCGCCTGGCTGGATCCAGCGATCCAGTTCGGCACCGCAGCCACCGCCCACCGTGCCGACAGCCAGAAACTCGCCGGGGTAGACATCCTCGCCGTAGGACGCCCAGGCGAGCACTTCGGCGAAACTGTACTGCCGGTTCGCCGTCGTCCCATGTGACCAGACGGCGCCGTTCACCCGTGCGGTCAGCTCGATCGCGTACTCGTCGATCTCGTCCATGGTCACTACCACCGGCCCGAGAACATTACAGAAATCCTTGCCCTTTGAAGGACCGATTCCCATACTCATCTCGAAGAACTGGATATCCCGCGCACTGACATCGTTAAACAGGGTCACCCCGCCGATCCGCTCCGCGGCCCGTTCCGGGCTGAGATCACGGCCGCCTGTTCCGACGAAGAACCCGATCTCCAGTTCATAATCCAGTTGGTCGGTGTAGGCCGGCCATGGGATGACCTCGTCGGGGCCGATCACCGAATCCACATTGCACTGATAGCAGATCGGCATCGCGCTGAACGCGGGCGGAACCGCGACCCCGGCGCCGGTGGCATGCTGCTGGTAGGTCAGATAGTCCCGGATCCGGCGCGGCCGCATCGGCGCGAGCAGCTGAACCTCCTCCGGCGGGAAGATGACCAGATGCGCGGCCGAACCGGCCAACCGCCCAGCTTCGCGCGCCGCGAGAACCGCGCCAACCACGTCCTCGGCCAGCTGCCGCGCGGCGCTACCGCCAGCGAAGAACGCGCCGAGATCCCCGAGTACCGCGCGGTCCACCTCTGCGGCTGGCGAGCCAAGCAATTCGGCAGCGGCGCGCAGATCGATCAGGCCTTGGTCGGTCACCGCGCCGAGGCGGGCAACGCCGTCCGGACGCGCAAATGTCGCAAGCTTCATCGCATGCCTTTCCGAACGCCTAGACTGTACTTCAGTACAACTTCCCTTGAAGCTATAGACACTTAGCAACGTCGTCAACACCTGCAATTCGACCAGGATTCAGAAAACGCCTGCTCGAACGGCTTTGTAGACTGAGGTACAGTGTTGTATCAAAACCTCAGCAATCTGGGAGCTGTCATGACCAACGATGTTCGTGCGCAGGGTGTCCATTTCGTCGGCACCATTCCACTGTCCGATGCCGAAGAGGTCTTTCGAACCGTCACCAGGTACGTCGGTGATCGAATTGACCGGCTGCCGGACGGCGAGACCGGAAGCCGGTCGCACTGGGTCTGGATCCAGGTTCCGCTGCTGCACCAACATCCCGACCTGGAAATAACCACGGTCGACGTGCCCCGAATCGGCAAGCTGGAACTGGTGGGCTTCCGCGACGGGGTAAACCCGGATCAGCTGGATCTCGGCAATATCGGCTACGCGGATTTCGCGATCGAGTCGTATGCCACCTTCGCGCGGTTGAAAGCCGAGGGAGTGATCGCGCCACAGGTCCGGTTCCAGGTGAACCTGCCCACCCCGGCGGCGATCTGTTCGATCAGCACCCTGCCCGACGCGTCCGCGCAGATCGAAGCGGCCTACACCAGGGCCATGCGCCGCGAGATCGGACGGATCCTGGACGCCATCCCGCATGACGAACTAGCGATCCAGTGGGACACCTGCCTGGAACTACTGTGGGTGGAGGGCTGGGGTGACGTACCGACGTGGTTCGAAGGCGATATCTGGTCGGCCGTGGCCACCCGGATGGCCGCGCTGAGCGCGCTGGTCCCCGCTGATGTGCAGCTTGGCTTTCACCTTTGCTACGGCGACTTCCAGCATCGCCGGCAGGTTGACCTCGATGATGCGGGCACGCTGGTGGATCTGGCGCATCTGCTTGTGGACAACGTCGATCGGCGAATCGATTTCCTCCAGCTGCCGGTGCGTGGCGATATCGACCCGGCCGGTTACCTCGCGCCGCTTGCCAACCTGCGGCTTGCCAAGGAGACCGCGCTCTACCTGGGACTGATCACCGATCAGGGCGGACTCGACGGCGCGCGCGAACGGGTTCGTGCCGCCAGGGAGCACGTGGCCGAGTTCGGGGTGGCGACGGAATGCGGGATGGGCCGCAGGGAGCCCGAGGCGATTCTCCCGTTGCTGGAGATTCACCGCGATACGAGCGCGCCCCGCGTCAGCTGACCTACCCTCGAACGGGTTCGCCCCACCCGACGTAGGATTGATCAAGCTGCCACGCCGGCAGTGCGACAGCAGCCGAGGGGGTGTGCTCGTGACCGCGGAGGAACAGGAACTGGGCCGGGCGGAACGCAAACGCCTCCAGACCCGGGAACGGCTGTATCACGCGGCGGTCAGCTTGTTCGCGGAGCACGGCTACGACGCGACCACGATGACCGATATCGCCGAGCACGCGGATACCGCGCGGGGAACGGCCTTCAATCACTTCCCGACCAAGGGTGCGTTCACCCTCGAATGGACCAGGCGCCGCACGCAGGAGGCCGCCATGGTCACCAGCAGCACGCTTTCCGAGGACATCGGCACGATCCCGCGAATCCGCGCCTACTTCGCTTACCTCGCTTCGGTGAACGAACGGGAGCGGGTGCTGACCAGGAATATGTTAAAAGGTTGGCTGCACGCCGAAGGACCGTTGCAGGAGGATAGTCCCTGGCTGAGCCAGGAGCTGACCACCTGGATCGCAACTGGGCAGGACACCGGCGAGATCGCACCCTCGGTGGATCCGCGCGCCGCGGCGAATCTGCTTCGGGACGGCTACCTCGGGGCGCTGTATCGCTGGGTGCGCGAAGGTGACGAGTCGCCAGACCAGCTCAACACCGAGATCGCGAAGGCGGTCGATCTTGTCCTGGCCGCGCTCGCCGTCCGCCCTGGCGAAGGCTCGGCAAGCGCGGCCGGACCCCGATGAACTCGCTAACCTAGCGAACGCGGTTCGCGTGTTCGCTAGGCGGTGCCGGAACGAGAACGCATGGCCTGGCCGAGCGCATCATCGTAGGAGCTGGCTTCGCTTGGCATCGCGGCAAGAATGTCCTTGGTGCGCGCTTCGAGAGCCGCGGCGGCAAGCCGGTCGGTCGGGATGTACAGGCGATCCCGCTGAATCCCGTCCACCACCATCTCGCCCACCGAGTCGATGTCTCGGCCGTACGTGGCGAGCGCGTAGTCGCCGACTCCAGCCAGCTGGGCCAGCCGCTCGCGAGCTTCGGCGGGCAGCACGCTTTCCGGGCTCGCGTTGAGGCTGTTACTGCCCACGTTGGTGGCGACCATCCCCGGGATCAGCACGCTCGCCCCGATCTCGCGCTGCTCATCGGCGAAGCCGCGACGCAGCGCCTCGGTTAGCCCGATAACGGCGAACTTGCTCGCGTGGTAGGTGTATCCGGAGCTGCGCTCGGGAAAGACCACCAAGCCGGCCGCCGAAGCCGTGTTGACGATATGGCAGGGGCCGCCGCGCTCGAGCATCCTCGGCACGAACGTGGTTACCCCGTTGTTCATGCCCTCGAGGTTCACGCCGAGCACGTAGTCCCACACCTCGTACCTGATCTCCTGGGAGATCGTCTGTAGTACGCCGATGCCCACGCCGGCGTTGTTGACCAGCACCGAGACCGGGCCGAGCTGGCGTTCGGTCGCCTCGGCTGCCGCCTGGAACGCCTCGCGATCACGAACATCCAATTCGACGGTCAGGACCTCGGTCTTGCCGCCGAGTTCAGCCTCAGCCGACCGCAGTGAATCCCCGTCGATATCCGCGAGCGCCAGCCGCACGCCTTGGTTCGCGAGCGCCCTGGCGATCCCCAGACCGATCCCCTGCGAACCGCCCGTGATGAAGGCGGTGTCACGGTGGGTTAGTTCCATACTTACTCCATAATTATAGTTACTCTAATTATGGAGTCGATACTATCCTGTCTCTGGTCGGGATACGATCTCGGCATGACCAGCAGTGGCCTTCGCGAACGCAAGAAGCAGCGGACCAGGCGCGCGTTGATCGAGACCGGGCTACGACTGTTCGCCGCGAACGGGTACGACGAGACGACGGTTGCCGATATCTGCGCGTCCGCCGAGCTCTCCCAAGCGACCTTCTTCGTGCATTTCCCAGCCAAGGAAGACCTGGTCTTCGCGGACCAGCCGGAACGCGCGGCCGCGATGCGCGAGCTCATCGCGGGCAGGGAGCCCGGCGAATCGCTGCGCACACTGCTGCTTCGCGGGGTCGATCTGCTCGGGGTGTCCGGGCGCTGGACGATCCCCCAGGACGACGACCTGGTCGCGGTGCGCGCCCAGCTGATCACCAGCGTGCCCGCGCTACGCGCCACCGCGCTGCGGCGAATGTTCGACATCCAGGCGGAGTGGGCTCAGGCGCTGGCCGAGGCGTTTCCGGACGAACTCGACGAGCTGGATGCGCATGCGGTGATTGGGGCGCTGGTGGGAGCCGTGGTCAGCGCCGCACTTGCGAACATCCGCCGGGGCGCGGAGGCATCGTCCATGCCGGAGGTCATCGCCCGCGCGGCGGGTCGAGCACTGGACGGCATCTCGCCAGCTGCCACCCAACCGCAAGATCCCTAAAGATTGCGATCCGGGGCGCGCTCAGGAATCCACTTGCTCGGTCGCCACGGCAAAGGACGCCTCGTAGGCGAGCAGCGTATCGATCACCGTACGGCGCTGCGCGGCCGTCAATGGCGCGACCGCTTCCCGCCAGGCGCGCGCGCCAGGTGACAGCCACTGCGAGACGGCTGGCCGGCTCGCCGCGCTGATATCGATGATGCGTCGCCGCCGGTCGGCGTCGTCCTCGTGTCGCTCCAGGACGCCTTTGCGGCTGAGATCGTTGACGAGCAGGCTCGCGGTCGTTGCGGCGATGCCGAGCTTTTCGGCCAGTTCCTTGACCGTTTGCGGGCCATCCAGCAGGAGCACGGACAGCAGCGACAGATGCCTGGGGGCGAGATCTTGTGACCGCAACTGCTCAGGCGGCGGTAAGCGCTTGATCCTGCCAACCAGCCGTGGCATGAGCAGCATCAGCTCCCGGACGGCATCGTCCACGGGTTCACGCGTTGACATCCGCATACCTTCAAATTATCTTTGTTTACAAAGCTATTTTGTTTTAATGGCAAGCCATTGGAGGACTCGTGCCACATCTGACTGTCTACACGCTCGAAGAAGACCTGGTTGATCGGGAGTCCGACCTGATCGAGGCGCTGACCGAAGCCGTCGTCGCGGTGTACGGGGAGTGGGCACGCGAAATCGCCGTGGTGCAGCTGATCGGAGTGCCCGCGGGCAGGTGGGGTATCGGCGGGAAGCCGGCGCAAGCCCCGGCGCCGAGCGTGAAGTTTGGCATCAAGGAGGGCGCGTTCCATCGTCCGGACTCGACGGAGATCGTGTCCGGGCTGGTATCCGGCGTTACTGAAGCGATCGTCGGCGTGCTCGGCGAACGCGTCCGCCCTGGGGTGACCGTCGAACTCGTCGGCACTCCGGATGGACGGATGGGCATCGGCGGCGCCTTGCCAGCCGCATAGCCGTCGGGGCATTGGCGGGTCGCGCTTCGGGATCAACCCCGGCGGAGCGCGGCAACGCAGCTGGCCAGTGCCAGTATGGCGGCGAGTCCGAACACGGCCGGATAGCCGGCACCGGCGACGAGGCCGCCAGCGATCCCAGCGACCACAATGGACAGATCGAGGAAAGAGGTCACCGCCCCCAGTGTCGCGCCACGCTCAGCCACGGGCGTCGACTCGACGGCAATCACCGCGAGGCTGGGGTACAGCATGCTAAACCCGCCGCCCGCGACGATCGCGCCGATGGCCACCATGACCAGGTTTGTGCCGACCGCGATCAACACGAGTCCGCCGGCCTCGGCGATCGCGGCCGCCAAGATCACCGTTGTCGCGCCGACGCGATCGGGCAGCCAACCACCCGCGAGGCGGACAGCGACATAGGCGCCACTGAACAGCGCGAGCAACATGGCGCCGTTGCCGATCCCGCGCTCGGCCATCGCCAGCGCGCCGAAACTCATCACGCAGGCGTAGCCGAATCCGCCCGCGCCAAGGGCCAGCCCTGGCAGGATCGCGCCACGGGGCATCAACTGGCGCGAGACGGGCTCGGCACTCGGCCGCCCGGATACCGCCCGCAGCGTCGGGGAAAGCAGCAGCAGGAGGGCGAGTCCCGGCAGGAATGCGGCGGCTAGCCACGTCCAGCTGAATCCACCGAACCGGTATGCGAGCTCCCCAAGCACTGGGCCAGCGGTAAGGCCGCCCCACATGGCCAGCCCGTACCAGCCGATCACCCTGCCGCGCCGTTCGGCAGGGGCCAGGGCGACGACCCAGACCGAGCCGGCGGTCATCACCAACGCCTCGGCAACTCCGGTCGCCAGCCGCGCGATCATCAGTACGGTGCCCGTTCCCAGTGGGAGCAGGTATGCCACGCCCGCACCCATCGCGACCAGCGAGCCGACCGCGATAACGCCCCGTGCGCCGCGCTGCTGCGCGATACGCCCACCGACCGGGCGCGACAGCAGCGCGACCACCGAAGTCACGGCGAACGCGATCCCGACCAGCGTGGCCGCCGAGCCGACTCCTGATTCGGCGACGAACCGTGGAATCACCGGGACCACGGCGCCGATCGCCAGGAAATTGCAGCACACCGCGGCCGCCACGGCGGCACAGGCGATCGGCCAACTCGGCGTGCGCCGTTCCCGTTGGCCCAGGTCGGCAGCCACTTCAACGTCGTGCGCCATGGCGCAACCTCCAAGCTCGACAACTACCGCCAAAACGAAGATAGACGGTGGATGGATGTGTGTATACCATCAAAACCGCGTTAGGCGGAAGGGGCTGGGGATGAACGAGCGGGAACCGGTCTTCCCCGAGCTGATCGGGGGCGCACGCTGTCTTGATCTGGCGAATACCGTCGTTCCCCGCCGACCACTGCCCGGCACCGAGCAGGTTGACCGGATACCCGATTACCGCGAATGCGTGAACTGGGCGGCATACGCGGGCTTTCTCGAGCCCGACGCCGCGCGGCAGCTCAAGCAGGTTGCGCAGGCGGAACAGGCAGCCGCGGCCGAGGTGCATGGTCGCGTCCTCGCGCTGCGCGAGGCCATCTACGAGACCTACGGAGCCATCGCCGACCATCGTCCAGTGCCGCCGGAAGGGCTAGCGGCGCTTCGGGACTTTTACAGCAATGCACTGGGTCGGGCGGAACTCGACACCACCGAAAGCGCTCAGGTTCTGGAGTGGACCTGGGCCGACGACGCCCTCGAAACTCCACTGTGGCGTTTCGCCGCGTCCGCTATGGACCTCGCCCGCACGGGTCCGCTCACCAGGGTGAAACGGTGCCCAGGCGACGACGGCCAGTGCGGCTGGCTCTTCCACGACCTCAGCAAGAGCGCGACCCGCCGCTGGTGCAGCATGAACATCTGCGGCGGCCGAGTGAAAAGCAGGCGCCAAGCCGCCCGCCGCCGCACCACCAGCTGACACCACGGACAGGTGTGCACCTAGCTCGGTCAGCTGCGCTCGTACACGCGGTACGCGCGCTGGAAATCGGCGGCGAAGCGAGCGTCGTCGATCAGGTCGCCAAACCATTCGCGGTTCGCGAGGAAGCTCACCGGATCGGCGTCAACAGTACGCAGCGCCGCCCCGAGTCGTTCGGCCTGTCGATCATTGAGCGAGTTCCCGGCGCGAAGCTCTCGCGCGGCGCGAACGGCCCACGCGGCGAGCACGCCGGCAGCCGCCGGGGCGGGCTTGCCGGCCCGACTCAGTTCCGCCGCGACGGGCACCAGGAATTTCGGTAGCCGATCGCTGGTGTCAGTGGCCAGCCGGTCGAGCGTATCCCGAATATGCGGATTGGCGAACCGCTCCACAAGCTGACTCATGTACTGCCCGAGATCGATGCCTGGCACCAGAGGCAGCGAATCGAGCGCCTCATCCGCCATGTAGCGCCGAACGAGCCCAACAACTTCCGCATCGGCCATGGCTTCATGTACGTAGCGGTGGCCGCGCAGCAGCCCGACATGCGCCATCGCCTGATGACTGCCGTTGAGCAGTCGAAGTTTCATCAGCTCGTACGGCCCAACGTCGTCGACAAGCTGCCCGCCAACGCCTTCCCAAGCAGGCCTACCAAGCGGGAAATCATCCTCGATGACCCATTGGGTAAACGGCTCGCAGACGACTGGCCACGCATCGTCGATACCGAACACATCGCGCACCAATGCGCGTTCGGCATCGGTGGTCGCTGGGGTAATCCGGTCCACCATACTGTCCGGAAAGGACACTGTGCGATTGATCCAGTCAGCGAATTCCACACCGTAAGCCAACCGCGCGAAAGCCACGAGCGCACGGCGGGTGACGCCGCCATTGCCAGGGATGTTGTCACAGGAAACCACGGCGAACGGCGGTATCCCTCGAGCGCGCCGCAGGTAAAGCCCAGCGGCGAGAATGCCGAAGACCGTGCGCGGGTACGGCGCGTTCACATCGGCGACTATGTCCACATTGGCCGTATCGAATTCACCGGTAACGTCGGAAGTGTTGTACCCGCCCTCGGTAATGGTCAACGAGACAACCCGGATCCGCGGATCCGCCAGGTATTCCCGCACGCGTTCAGGTTCGGACGGCGCGTGCAGGAAGTCGATGATGGCGGAGATCCGCGTCGCCACCTGGTGACCGTCCGCGCCGAGTTCGACGAGCGTGTAGCTGAAATCCTGCGCGCGCAGGATCTCGCCCAGCCGCGCGTCTTGCGGAAACAGGCCGACTCCGATGATGCCCCAGTCCACCGCCTCGCCCTTGCGAAGTAATCGATCAAGGTAGGCCGCCTGGTGCGAGCGGTGAAAGTTGCCGACCCCGAAATGCAGAATCCCCGCGGTGACCGCACGGCGGCCGTAGGCAGGCGCGTACATACCGCCACTGTCGTTCATCGGCACTCCTTGGCATCACGTTCCCGGCTGGCCGGGCTTGACGTACGGTCGCCTCTATGGTCATGATAAATCGATTGTTCACACATAGAGTTACCCTTTGAGATGAGATATGACAAGCACTGGGTTCTTCGACCCCCTGCCGCGCGTTCTGGTCACGGATGACTTCGATCGCGGCATGAGTGGATGGCTCGACCTGCGTCCGAATTTTGTCGCCCCCGGGTTCCGCGAGCATTCCGACGATATCGACCTGATCCATTGGGGTCCGACGATGCTGAGTTCAGCGACGTTCGCGTTCGGCGGCACGCATGGGTCCGCACAGGGCACCTATTCACTCAAGATATCCAGTCGGGCCGCCGCGGCGGCGCCGGACCAGCCGCCTGCTCCCGGGTCAATGGGACTGGCCATCAAGCGACTCGCCGTCCCGCCAAGGACCCGGCGGGTGCGGATCGAAGCGCTGGTCGCTTACAAGGCCGAGCAGGATCGGCCCGGTCTTGGCGTTAACGACGTGCGCGCCTTCGGTCTCTACGTCGACCTACAGGACGAGCTACATCGCTATATGCCGGGCGTGCGGTACGTGAACGCCGTTGCCGGTAAACCGGTGCGGCGCTGGCAGTTCTACAGTCCGACCGACGTCACCGACGAGCAATGGAGTTACGGCGCGGATGGCTGGCACAAGGCGGGAATCGACCCACAGTGGTTCGGAGCTCGGCAGGGTGACGGATCCACCGTTGCCACGACCTGGTTCGCCGACGGTACGCAGCACCTGATCTACAACGAATCCGACGACAAGCTGAACTGGACACCCCTATCGCTCACCGTGAACCTGGAAACCCGGGCGTATGAGGAGTTCCGGGTAGGGAACCGGCGGCTGAGTTTTCCCGTGGGTGCACATCCGACGCTGGCCCCGGCGTACAACGATATCGAGGGACTGCTCAACCCGGTGTTCTTCGTCGAGGCGGACACCGATCGTCGGGTCTCGCTGTTCGTGGACTCCGTCGTCATCTCGGTGGAGACAGGAGAACAGTCGTGAAGAACTTCTACACCTCCGTCGTCGAACTACGCCAGCGCTTCGATGCCGCCGTCGAGACGCATCCGTACGAGTGCGGTTGGGCGGACGAGGCCATCTTCTTCGTCGAAACGCACGATTTCTCGCCAGGATCAAGGCTTACGCTCCGCGTGCAGCTGAGTCCGGACGGCATCCGCTGGCTCGATGAAGGATCCGAACTGGACATTACCTGTACGGGTTTCATTCGCGTCAAACATTTCGGCGGCTTCTTGCGGATGGCGGGCCGCGCTGTCGACACCGAAGGGCGGCCGGTGCCGGTCACCGTCTCCGTTCGCCTCGCCCTGAAAGGATGAGCGAGAAGCCAATGAGGTCCCGAATCAACAAAGCTACGGTCGGCGCGACCGTAGGCACGGCGCTGGAATGGTACGACTTCTCGCTCTACGCGACAGCGAGCGCGGTTGTCTTCCCCGCCGTGTTCTTCCCTGCGGGTGACCCGTTCGTTGCGACGCTGGCTTCGTTTGCCACCTTCGCCGTCGGATTCTTCGCCCGACCCGTCGGCGGGGTCATTATCGGCGTTCTCGGCGACCGGTACGGCCGTCGCCAGATGCTGTTCCTCACCCTGGTCCTGATGGGAATCGCTTCGACGCTGATCGGGATTGTCCCCAACTACGCCACGATCGGCATCGCCGCTCCGGTGCTGTTGATCGTGCTGCGCATCCTGCAAGGCGTTGGTGCCGGAGGTGAGTACGCGGGCGCGACATTGTTGGCCGCCGAGCATTCCAAGACCGCCTCGCGCGGCCTGAACGCAGCCCTGCCAGGTGCCGGTAACGCAGCGGGCGCCCTGCTGGCTACGGGCGTACTGACGCTGCTGAACACGACGCTTTCCAGGGAAGCGTTTCTGTCCTGGGGGTGGCGCGTAGCGTTCCTTGCCAGCATCCTCGTCTGCGTCGCCGGCATCGTGATCCGGCTCCGCGTTCCGGAAAGCCCCGAGTTCGAGGGGTCCAAAGCGGACACCGAGGTTCCCAGGGTAAAGCTTGCGGAGCTGTTCCGTTCCGCTGGCCGCAGGGTCCCGCTCGCTATGCTGGCGAGCATCGGCCCCAATGTGGCCAGCTACTTGCCCTCGGTATATGCGCTGACCTACCTGACGTCCGTGGTGGGCGCTCCCGAATGGATCGGGCTCACCGGGATCCTGATCGGCAACCTCCTCAAGCTGATGACGATTCCGATAGCCGGATGGCTCACGGACCGGTTGGGGCGGCGGCCGGTGTTCCTCGCTGGAGCGATTGGCGCGGTCGTGCTTACCTACCCGTTCTTCTTCTTGCTGAGCACCGGCACCCCGATCCTGATCTGGATCGCCCTCGTACTCGTGTTCACGCTCTGCAATGACGCGATGCTCGCCGCCCAGTCTGGTTTCATGTCCGAGCTGTTCGACGTGCGCTACCGCTACACCGGAGTGACGTTCAGCCGGGAGATCACCGGCGCGCTCGTCGGTGGCACGCTGCCCTTCGTCGCGGCGGCCCTGACCGAAGCCGCGGGCGGCGACTACTGGTTGGTCGCGCTCTACTGCCTCGTGCTCATGGTGCTCGCCGCGGTCGGCATGTTCTTCCTCCCGGAGACACGCAGGCTCGTCACCAGCCCAGTGCCAGCCGGAATCGTTTGAAGTGAGGCCGACCAGGCATAGTTGAGGAATGCAGGGAGAGTCCTCACAAGAACCCAACCGAGCGCGGCAGCGGCGCGACGGCGTCCGGCTTGCCGACGTTGCCGCGGCCGCGCAGGTCTCGACCCCACTGGCATCCCGCGTGCTCAACGCCGACCCGAACGTTCGAGCTGCCGACGAGACCAAGGCGCGGGTGCTCGAAGCGGCCGAACGACTTGGTTACGTACCAAACATCGGCGCAAGGACCCTTCGCCAGCGCCGGACCGGCCTGCTTGGCCTCGTCGTGCACAACCTGTCCAGTCCGATCTACCTTGACCTGCTGCAAGGTGCGCGCACCGAAGCGGCCGCGAACAACTACTTCCTCGTGCTTGGCGATGTCGATGAACTGCTCACCGACGAGGAGGCATACCGAATCCTGGTTAACGGCAAGCGGATCGACGGGCTGATCGTCCAGGGCGGGCACGGCGAATTCGACCAGCGCATCGCGGATATCGCCCATGCGCTGCCGACGGTCATCGTGAACGCGCCGCCCACGTTGACCGAAACGGTCGCCCCGCTCGTGGCACCGGACGAAGGTGCCGCGACGAGAATGTTGACCGAACATCTACTCGCACTTGGGCACACCAGGATCGGCCTCATCTCCGGCCCGCGCGACTCCCCGACCAACCAGCTAAGGGTCGAGGGCGTACGCGCCGCACTCGCCTCGGCGGGATGTGCACTGCACGATGTGGACACCGTGCATCTCACCTGGTCTGCCGAGGCAGGTCACGCGGGCCTGCGTGAACTGGCCACGCGATGGGGTAACTCCAGTACTCGTCCGACCGCGCTTATCGCCGGAAACTCGCTTATCGGCATCGGAATGCTCCGGGCAGCCGCGGAACTGGGTATCGAGGTGCCGCGCGATCTGTCGATCGCCGCCGTGCACGACACTTGGATCAGCGAACACCTGGTACCGGCGCTGACTACCGTCAGCCTGCCGCTACGCGAGATGGGTGAGACCGCCGTCCGCCTCCTGCTCACCGACAGGCCAGAGGCGCAACAGATCATCATCTCCGACCCGCCGCCCCTTCTGCACGCACGGGCGACAACCGCGACCAACTAGCCCCGTTAGCTAGTCGACTGTCTAGCGATTAAAAGGTCCGTCTTGACCTGCTACTTCTACTCAAATCTGGTTCTTGCACCCGGTTAAACAACAGTCGTTGGCACGCGTGAGGTCTCGAGCACAACGTTGCTCCAGCCGGGTGGCGTTACGATGAGCTATTGATCCAACGCGTCAAGTGCCCTTCAGTGGAGGTAACCGACTGGGGAGGTGCTGTTGGGGACATCGACAAGATTGCCAGCGCCTCGCGGCGGACTCTGGCGACGGGCCAGCGGCGCCGTCACTCGCTCGTTGAACGCCGTGTCCAGCGGGAGCGCGACGACCGCCGGTGGTATCGATCCGGCCAGTCACCAGCAAGATCCAGTCGCTTGGAGTCGTGCTGAGATCGACAAGCACTGCGACACCTATCTTGCCGCCCTGGCCCGGCAGCTGCGTGAAGACTCCACGGCGTTCGGCTTGCTGAGCACCGCAGAGCGCGCCGGGGCGGATCTTGCCGATACGTTCGCGGCGTTAGCCAGCCGTGGCCCGATCGCGCTCGGGGCTCTGACCGATTCCTCGCCGGATGAACGCGTGGACACGTTCCTAGCCCGGTTCGTAGCGAGCGTCGTAGGAGAAGGTGGCCTGGTAGCCGATGCGGCCGCGCGGCGGGCGGCCTTGCGCTGCGCCGAGGAACTACTCGCTAGACGACCCGAGCTCGAACGCTCGATCAGATCCGGCCAGCCCGGCGACTGGACCGTCCTCAAGGAATTATTCTGCTTCCTCTATCGAATTTTCTTCGCTGACACGGTCAAAGAACTTATGACAGCTGTCATTGCCGGCAAGCTTGCGCTAGCTTTCCCTGCCATCGCTGTCCTTGATCCGGTGGGTGACATCGCCTATCGAATCGCCGAGAAAATTAGCGAGCACATTCCGACGCCATGTGACAATCCAGGATCGAGCAAGTCCGATCGTTCCATGTTTGCGGCTGGTCGGGCCATGGCCAGCTCGGCGCTGCCAAGAGCACTGGAACTAGCGATGGGCGGGGTATGACATGCCGGGCGGAGTCTTCCGATTCGACTTTGCGGAACGCCAGACAGAAAACCCGCGTACTGGCCTTACTCCGCTGAGTGAGAATGATTTCAAAAGCACGACTGACCGACTTGAATCAACAGTGCAGCTTGCCAGCGGTATAACGCCGCGCTGGGCCGAAGACCTATTAAGGATCGCCAGGGTCGTGTACCTCGTCGACAAGCGGGCGCCTCGCTCGTCATCGCCAGACAGATGGACTCGTGACATAACGCTATCGATCCAAGTGATCGATCCTGACCTGTGGACGGATGCGATTCTAGCTCTGATCAACCGAACACTTCAGGTCATGAGCGGTGACGTTTGGCGTATCGAGGTCCGGGGCGGGGCAACGTCGATTGATAGCAAGTACCGGCTCCTTGAAGTCGGGCAGATCAGCGAGCTCACCTTATTCTCGGGCGGATTAGACTCAGGTTCGTACGCAGCCGAACGGGTGGCCAACGGCGCTCGCGGCCTGTTATTGATCGCCCATGATCACGCTGACTCCGCCTCAACCCAGCAAACCCTGGCCAACGCCATTGACCAAGACCGGCGGGTGACTCGACTCGCTCAGGTACGCGATGAGCCGAAAAGAGCGGCGGGTGTACGACTTGAATCGAGTACTCGCACTCGTGGTTTCCTCTTCGTTGCCACAGCCATTTACGTGGCATCCGGTTACGGATTACCGGAAGTAGCCATTCCCGAAAACGGCCTGGTCGCCGTCAACCCGCCGCTGAGTCCGGATCGGATCGGGTCGAATTCGACACGCTCGACACATCCATGGGTATTGGAGCGCCTCAACGAGGTGCTAAGAACCATCGGTGGTGACATCGTCATTCGGAATCCATATCTGCTCCTGACCAAGGGCGAGGTATGCACAAGGGCACGCGACGCCGGGGTATCCCCGCAGGTGATTGCGTCGACCGTGAGCTGCGGCCAAGCGCCGCAGACCAGAAAAGACTTTGCCAACTGTGGGTACTGCTATCCATGCCTGGTACGCCGAGCGGGCCTGCAAGCGGCATACGATCAGGACCCCACCATTTACCAACGAGATCTGACGCAGCTCAAGAGCAAGCGGCAACGACAGCACTTGGACGACGTTGCGCGCTGGCTGTCCCGCTCCTTCAATGTGCGCGACTTAATCGCGGACATGCCGACGCCGACTCAACCCAGTCCTCGTGCCCTGCTACCGGTAATCAAACGAAGCCAAGCGGAGCTACGCGACCTCGTTCTTGAGCACTCTGACCGGAACGTTCCCGGGCAGCGATGCGCCCATATGCCAGGAAGGGCGCCTACCGAACCGCTTGCCACCGAAGCAACTGGTCCAGGCCCAGCGAGAACATGGGACCCGCCTGCATCCCAAATAGACCGAACAGCGCAATGAGCTAATCGCTTAACTGGACCGAGTGGCCATCGTCCACTTCGACCTCATAGTCCAGCACTCCCGGCAGGAACGCGCAAGGCGACGCCCGTACAGTGCAGTCTGGGAAATGTCGTCTAGTCGAAACGTTGTGTGGCAAGGAAGTACAATACTTCGTAAGGCAAAATAGTCCTACTCGGAGTCGTCTGGCGGCGGGCCGGAGCCTCCACGGCGGCACCGTCGAGCTCGGCCCAAGCTCGTATTACTCGCGCGTAACACTTCGACCAGCGCGGCTCCCGCCGCCGGAGTCGAACCCGCTCCAGCTCTTCCAGATGCCGGATCGTCAAACTGCCCCGAATGGAGTTATGGCAGCTACTTCATTACGCATAACGAAACATGCGGGGCGTTTTCCTGGATCGCCGCAGTTAGCGGGCCGTGGTCGAGCTTCCAGCCGTTGATCGCCCGACTCGCGAGGACCGCGGCATCGGGTGCCTGTGGGATCAGCGTCGCGTTGATCTTTCGCAGCTTTTCGCCGCGGGGCGCACCGGGATCTTGCCACGGTGCTGGCCCGTGCAGGGCGATATAGGGCACCTTGGCCATACCCGCCTGTTGTTTGAACAGGACAACCGCGGAGATATCGCGCCATGGCACGAACATCGTTGTACGAGTGTACCGAAACGGCAGGCCCCCAGCGTAATGCCGTTCGGTTCAACACTGAGGGCGATCTTGCCTCGCATGCACACGACGGTTGCCAACAACATGATCAGACCGAAGCCGAAAAAGCCGCCGCACGCGATCCGAAGTGCGATCGGTCAGCCATCAGCTTTCCCTCGTTCGGGACGGTCGTGACCGCTGTCGGGACCACTCGGCACGTCGTCCGCAAACCACGCGGGATCTGCCGGACGTGCCAGCCGTGTCTCCGGCCACGACGGGATCAAGTCCCGAAACTGCGCCGCACTCCACCGAATGTCGTACGAGTCCAACACACGCCGCACATTCGGATCGTCCATCAACTCCGACACCTGCTCGTCACTCAACTGCGCCGTGACGATCTCACGATCCTGGTTCTTCGGGTACTGCGCGTTAGCCAGATCGAACCGCAAGATGCTCCATGCGCCGAGATTCACCGTGCCCCCCGCAGCGACCGAATGCAGGATCCCGTTGTACACCAAGTCCCACATCCGTTGATCCCACTGCCACGAATACATCGCCAAGCAGATCGACTGAGAATCGTCGCTCAACTCCATGAACCGTATTGGATACTTGGAGGTGACCTTGATCCACCGCAACGCATACAGGTCCACGCTCTGGTTCCGTAGCGTGATTCCGAACCGCACAAGCTGGCACTGAAACCAATCCGCGCCAGCCGCGAGCCTGGTGTACCTCAGCCGCCGCGCCCCCAGAAGTGGTCCAACTATCAGGACCACCCAGACCTGCCACAGCACGACCCACTCGAAAGGTGATCCGCCGTTGACCGCCGCGACTACGGAAGCTCCGCCAGCGATCAGCAGGGAACCCAGCAGGAAGCGGGATACCTTGCCGCGCTTGCCTTCCTTGTGCCACACCAACGCTGGCCCGCGGCCGTCAGGCGGATCAGGCTTGCGCGACGGCCGGACTTCACGTTTGCGATGCCAGACCGAGTCCAGATCTCCGCCATGCCACCCCAGCCCGCGCGGAGGAAATGGCTGCCCCGTCTCCGGATCCGGCCTCGGCGGCAACGAACCAAACCCGGGGAGGTCCCTGCCAAGCTGGGCCCACCACCATGGAGGCATACGATCAACGCCACCACGTTGCGACGGGCTGGGCATAGACCCGCTGATAGATCGCGTCATGGCGCACAGCCTCAGTGTCACCGCCCCGATGTTCGTTACGCAACCGGCCCTGCCGACCAACCCTCCTTGAGCAGCCCGATCACCCCCGCAGGTCGCCCGTTCGCGATCGGAAACTGGTCGCACCGGAACGAATCCGCGCCGACGCACAACGTTCGCCCCGACGCACGCCGCGGGCGGCTCGACCTCGAGAACCGGGTTCTGCCTGACCCACTTCCACTTCCTGGCCGTTGAAGGCACCAGAGAGCACGAAACAGATGTCCCGCATGGTGTCACACAGCCGCGCGACGAGCGGGCAATCGAGGCGTTTTCGCTGGTAGATTGTGGAGCCGGTGAGGGGGTTCGAACCCCTGACCTTTCGCTTACAAGGCGAGCGCTCTGCCAACTGAGCTACACCGGCATGTACGGCTCCACCATCGTAGGACCCGGCCGCGAACCGGCAGCGCGGAGGTCCCCACAGCGAGAAGTGGTAGACGCCACAATCCCACCCGTGCAACGGTCGGCCCGGGCGCGTCGATGCCTTGCGGGATACGTTAGGAGGTGATCGAGATGTGGTTCACGCAGCGGCCGGGTGCGCGCCGTCTCGGCCGGCCACGTAAGCGCGCCTGGCAGACGCTGGACGCGCCGACCGGCGAGCGGGAAATCCACGACCAGCCAACCGTGGACATGGACGGTACGTACGGGCCGGCGCTGCCCGATGAGCCAACCGTCCACTTCGTACTGGACCTCGCGCTGCGAATCGGCGAGATCCAGATGGCAAGTGGCGCCGGCGCTTCCGACGTCACCGCCACCATGCTCGCGGTCACCTCCGCCTACGGCCTCCCGCACTGCGAGGTCGACGTCGTGTTCACCTCGATCACCATCGCCTGCCATCGCGGCACCGACCTCGCGCCGGTCACCTCGGTACGCGTGGTGCGCTCGCGCGGCGTCGACTACAGCCGGCTCACCGCGACCGAAGCGCTGGTCCGCCGGATCACCCGGGGCAAGATCGGCTCAACGGACGCCTACGCCGAACTGCAGCAGATCAGCGACGCCCCGCACCCCTACCCGCGCTGGGTCAGCACCGTGGCCTGGGGCGGGATGGCCGCCAGCATCGCCATCCTGATCGGCGCGAACTTCGCGGTCGCGATGCTCGCTTTCATCGTCACCGCGCTGATCGACCGGGTCGGCCGGATGCTCAATCGGCGCGCCCTGCCGTTCTTCTTCCAGCAGGTCATCGGTGGAGCACTGGCCACGGGTATCGCGGTGGCGATCATGGCGACGAACCTGCTCGGCAACAACCAGCCCAGCCTCGTGGTCGGCGCCGCGATCACCGTGTTGCTCTCCGGCCTGTCGGTGGTCGGCACCGTGCAGGACGCGATCAGCGGCTACAACGTCACCGCGGCCGGCCGCTCGCTCGAAGTCGCGCTGATGACGATCGGCCTGATCACCGGCGTACTGCTGGCACTGAAGATCGGCACCCAGTTCGGCACGGCCACCATCGCGGTCGCGGACGCCCCGCGCGGCACCGTGCTCGGGCTGCCACTGAAGATCTTCGCCGGCGCGGCAGCCGCCACCTGTTTCGCCGTCGCCAGCTACGCGCGCATGCGGGGTGTCCTGGTCTCCGCCGCGGCCGGCGCGGTCGGCGCGACCGCGCACAGCACCCTGCTACTGACCGACATCGGGCAAATCATGGCCTCTGCCATCGCAGCCACGCTCGTCGGGTTCTGCGGCGGGCTGATGGCCCGCCGGTTGAAGGTGACCCCGCTGGTCGTCGCGGTATCCGGCATGGTGCCGCTGCTCCCCGGCCTGCTCACCTATCGGGCGATGTATCAGATCGTGCAACACGGCGAGCTAGTGCTGCTCGCCGAAGCACTCAGCGTCGGCCTCGCCCTCGGGGCAGGGGTGGTACTCGGCGAATACCTCGCCCAGCCGGTGCGCACCCGGCTCGGCAGGCTGGAACGCAAGATGGCCGGACCCCGGATGGCAGGGCCGCTTCGCCCGGTCCGCCGCCGGCTGCAGTAGCCACCCCGCTCGAGTAACCCACGGCGGTCACCGATCGGCCGCCGTGCCCGATTCCACCATGCAGCCCTGTGCAGCCACGCGCGGACCGGATTAATGTGGCAGTGGAGAGCACTACGGGAGGTCATGTGGGCGAGCACGGCGAAATGGCGGACTTCGTCGTGGTGGCGAACCGGTTGCCGGTGGACCTCGAGCGGTACCCGGACGGCACGCAGCGCTGGAAACACAGCCCCGGTGGTCTCGTCTCCGCCCTCGAACCCTTCCTGCGCGCCCGCAAGGGCGCCTGGGTCGGCTGGCCCGGCGTCGCCGACGTGGACGTGGACGTGGACGAGTTTCACGACGGTGGCATGCGGCTGTACCCGGTCACCCTTTCCGCCACGGATATGCGCGACTACTACGAGGGCTTCTCCAACGCCACCCTCTGGCCGCTGTACCACGATGTGGTCGCCCGGCCGGTGTTCGACCGCGCCTGGTGGGACCGCTACGTGAAGGTCAACCTCCGGTTCGCCGAAGCGTCCGCGAAAGTAGCCGCCGAGGGCGCCACCGTGTGGATCCAGGACTACCAGCTGCAGCTCGTGCCGAAGATGCTGCGGGAGCTGCGCCCCGATCTGCGAATCGGGTTCTTCCTGCACATACCTTTCCCGCCAACCGAACTGTTCATGCAGCTGCCCTGGCGGGCGGAGATCGTGCGCGGGCTACTCGGCGCCGACCTGATCGGATTCCACCGACCGGGTGGCGCACAGAACTTCCTCTGGTTGGCCAGGCGACTGGTCGGCCTCGAACCGAGCAGGGGCGCGGTTGGGGTGCGCAGCCGGCCAGGTGTCGTACAGGTTGGCGACCGCCCGGTGCGTGTGGGGTCCTTCCCTATCTCGATCGACGCCTCCGGCCTCGACTCGCTCGCCCGCAGCAAGGAAGTCATCGCGCGGGCGAAGGAGATCCGCGCGGAACTCGGCAATCCGAAACGAATCCTGCTCGGCGTCGACCGGTTGGACTACACCAAAGGCATCGACCTGCGACTGATCGCGCTGCAGGAACTGCTCGCCGAACGCCGGGTACTGCCGGGTGATGTGGCGATGCTGCAACTCGCCACCCCAAGCAGGGAACGGGTCGAGCACTACCAGAAGATGCGCGGGGACATCGAGCAGCTCGTCAGCCGGATCAACGGTGAGTTCGCGCGGGTTGGTCAGCCGGTGGTGCATTACCTACACCAATCGGTGAATCGCAAGGAACTCGCCGCGTTCTTTTCCGCGGCCGACGTGATGGTTGTTACGCCACTACGCGATGGCATGAACCTGGTCTGCAAGGAATACGTTGCCTGCCGGCATGACCTCGGCGGGGCACTGCTGCTGAGCGAATTCGCCGGCGCCGCCGCGGAGCTAACCAGCGCCTTCCAGGTTAACCCGCACGATCTGGATGGGGTCAAGAACGCCCTGTACACGGCCCTGACAATCGATCCAGCCGAGGGCCGCCGTAGGATGCGCGCACTGCGTCGACAGGTGCTAACCCACGACGTGGACAGATGGGCACGGTCGTTCCTGGACGCACTGGGAACCGAGTCGGCCTAACCAATTTGCGCCGATAGAGTTCACTTTCTGCGCAGGGTGAAAAACTGCGTGACCACAAGAACAACCTGCGAAACCCCGCATTCCCCAAGGAGTCGTGTTGACCGCCGAGGCACTGCCTGCTGAGCTGCGCCGCGCGATCGTGCACATCGCGCGAACACCGCGGCTACTCGTCGCCTGTGACTACGACGGAACCCTTGCCCCTATCGTCGAGGATCCCGAGCAGGCAAGGCCACTACCCGAGTCCGTAGGCGCGCTGCGCTCGCTCGCCGGGCTACACGAGACCACCACCGCGGTGATCTCCGGCCGCGCCCTTCGTGACCTGGCCACCCTTTCCCGGCTGCCGGCCGAAATCCACCTCGTTGGTAGCCACGGCTCGGAGTTCGACATCGGTTTCGTGCACGCGCTCGACGATGCCGCACGTAGCCTGCACAGCCAGCTGCAGCGTGAGCTGGAACGACTGGTCGGCACCCACCAAGGTGTCGCGCTCGAGGTCAAGCCAGCGAGTATCGCCGTGCATGTCCGAAAGGCCGCCCCAGAGGTGGCCAAGGAAGTGCTCGACGCCGTGCGCACCGGTCCGTGCACCTGGGACGGCGTCGAGGTCACCGAGGGCAAGGAAGTCATTGAACTCTCGGTAGTCGCCACGAACAAGGGCTTCGCCCTTGATGAGGTGCGCCACCAGGTCGGCGCCACCGCGGCGATCTTCCTCGGCGACGACGTCACCGACGAGAAGGCGTTCATCCGGTTGTCCGGCCCGGACGTCGGCGTGAAGGTTGGCCCTGGCGAGACCGCGGCCGAATTCCGCATCCCGGACACCGCGGATGTGGCAACCGTGCTGGCATTCATCAGCGAGGAACGGCGGAACTGGCTCTACGGCGAGCAGGCCACCCCGATCGAACGGCTCACCATGCTGTCCAACGGGCATTCCGTGGCGCTGGTGACCCCGGACGCCAAGCTCACCTGGATGTGCCATCCGGATCCAGACTCCACCGCGATGTTCGCCGATCTACTCGGCGGGCCGAACGCGGGGCACTTCTCCATTCGCCCACACCATGAGGCCAACGGCACGCAACGCAACGGCCTGCCGCTCGGACAGCGCTACCTGCCGGGCACGATGACGGTGGAAACGCGTTGGTCGCGGCTACTCGTCACGGACTACCTCGACCATGACACGCCCTCGCACCGCACCGACCTGATTCGAGTGATCACCGGGGAAACCGCCGCCGCGGTGACGTTCGCACCCCGGCCCGAGTTCGGCCGCGTACCGGTCCGGCTGATCACCGAAGAGGACGGGTTGCGGGTGCTCGGCACCACCGAGCCGGTGGTACTGCGCTCGCCTGGCGTCACCTGGAAGATCACCTCGGACGGCGTACACGACACGGCGCAGGCCGTCGTGACGCCGAACGGTACGCCTGTCGTACTCGAACTGCGTTGCGGCACAACGGAACTCGATTCGAACACCCTCAGTGAGCCGGAACGCCGGCAACATGCCGGAACACATTGGTCGGACTGGCTGACCACGCTGAAACTGCCCAGTGTGGAGACTGATCTGGTCGCCAGGTCGGCACTGACGCTGCGTGGCCTCGCGCACGCGGAAACCGGTGCCTTCATGGCCGCGGCCACCACCTCACTGCCCGAGGAGATCGGCGGCGTACGCAACTGGGACTACCGCTACTGCTGGGTTCGCGATGCCGCGCTGACCGCCCAGGCACTGGTGTCACTCGGCTCGCTCACCGAGGCGGAGCGCTATCTGGAGTGGCTGCACTCGGTGCTGGAAACGATGCCGGGACCGGAGCGGCTGCGCCCGCTGTACTCGATCCGCGGCACCTCGCTCGGCCCCGAAGCGGTGATCGACACCCTGCCCGGTTACGCGGGATCCCGCCCGGTACGCGTCGGCAACCTCGCCGATCAGCAGGTTCAGCTGGACGTCTTCGGCCCGGTGGTTGAACTCGTCGTGCAACTGTCCGAAGAGCGCGGTCAGATCACCGACCGCGACTGGGAGATGGTCCGCGCGATGGCCGAGGCGGTCGGCAGGCGTTGGAACGAGGCGGACCACGGCATCTGGGAGGAGCGGCACGCACCACGGCACCGGGTCTACTCGCGGGTGATGTGCTGGGTGACCCTTGATCGCGCGATCAAACTGGCGGAGACCTACCAGCGCACCATCGACCCGGTATGGCCGGAGCTGCGCGCGGAGATCGCCGAGGATGTGCTCAGCAAGGGCTGGAATCCCGAAGCCGGCGGCGGCATTGGCGCGTACACGACGGCCTATGACGGAACCGACCTGGACGCCGCGTCGCTACACATTGGACTGACGGGGATGATCGATCCCACCGACCCGAAGTTCCAGGCGACGGTGACCGCGATCGAGTCCGAACTGCGCAGTGGTTCCACTGTGTACAGGTATCGACGGGACGATGGCTTGCCCGGCAACGAAGGTGGCTTCCACCTCTGCGCCGCGTGGCTGATCGAGGCCTACCTGCTCGCCGGACGGCGCACCGAGGCCGAGGAACTGTTCCAGCAGATGGTCGACGTGGCTGGCCCGACCGGCCTGCTCTCCGAGGAGTACGACCCGATCGCGGAGCGCTCCCTCGGTAACCACCCACAGGCCTATTCGCACCTCGGCCTGATTCGCTGCGCGCAGCTGCTGTCCAGCTGAATCACACGGGACATTCGGCGCCGGGAATATCCTTCCGGCGCCGAATGTCCTATTGATGGGTAGGCAGCGCGCTCCGCCGGCGATTCTGGCCGGAAATTGCTCGCTGATCGGCGTCATACCGGTCATTCACCCACGTCTCGGGGGTGAATGGAACCCGCACGCGGTCGGGGCGTGCGGGCCCATTCCCTCACTCTTGCCGGTTCAGCGGCTGGCTGCCGGCAGCTGATCCGCGTCCGCGCTTTCCAGCAGCCGCAGCGCAGTCGAGATGTCCGGCACGACCTGCGCGGACACCCCTGCTGGCGGACGCCCCGAATCGGGCGGGATGAACGCGCGGTGAAAGCCCAGCCTCGCCGCCTCAGCAAGCCGCCTGCTGACGTCCGGCACCCTGCGCACCTCACCGGCAAGGCCCACCTCGCCCAGTACAACCAGATCGCCTGGTAGGGCGATATCCCGCGCGGCCGAAGCGACCGCGAGCGCGGCGGCCAGATCGCCGGCTGGCTCGGTTACCCGCATCCCGCCAACCGTGGCGGCATAGATATCCGCGTTGCTGAGTCGGATCCGCCCACGCCGTTCGAGTACCGCGAGCACCATGGCGACCCTGGACGAATCAAGGCCGCTGACCGCCCGGCGCGGCGCGGCAAGCGAGGAACCCGCAACGAGCGCCTGCACTTCGCCGAGCAGTGGTCGTTTGCCCTCCACGATCACGGTGACCGCGGTCCCGGAAACGGCGGCTTCCCTGCGGTTCAGGAACAACCCGGACGGGTCGGCCACCCCGGCGATCCCGTCCTCGCGCAGTTCGAAGCAGCCCACCTCATCGGCCGGCCCGAACCGGTTTTTCACCCCGCGCACCAGGCGCAGCATCGAATGCCGGTCACCTTCGAAATGCAGCACCACGTCGACCAGGTGCTCGAGTACCCGCGGACCGGCGACCGCGCCTTCCTTGGTGACGTGCCCGACAAGCAGGACGGGCAGGCCGCGTTCCTTGGCCAACGCGACCAGCGCGGCGGTCACCGCACGGACCTGGGTGACTCCGCCTGGCGTGCCATCCACCTCGGCGCTGCCAATGGTCTGTACCGAGTCAACGATCAGCAGTCCCGGCTGCACCGCGTCCACATGCGCGGCGAGCGCGCCGATATCGCTTTCCGCCGCCAGGTAGAGGTTGTCGTGCACGTTGCCGGTGCGTTCGGCGCGCAGCCGTACCTGGCCGGCGGATTCCTCTCCGGTGACATACAGCGCCGGCCCGGCCGCACCGCCGGCGCCGAGGGCCCACCGGTGGCCTACCTCGAGCAGCAGGGTGGATTTGCCGACCCCCGGTTCACCGGCTAGCAACACCACCGCGCCGGCGACAATGCCGCCGCCGAGTACCCGGTCCAGCTCATCGACACCGGTCGGGCGCGCCTTGGCGGTAGCAAGATCGACCGAGCCAATCGGCTTGGCTGCCGTGCTCGGTGCACTGGCCGAAATCCGCGCCAGCTGCGGCTTCGTACCCGCCGCTTCCGCGAAGCTGCCCCACGCGTGGCATTCCGGGCAGCGCCCGACCCACTTCGCTACGTCGTAACCACATTCCGCGCACCGGTAACCGGCCCCCTTGCTCTTCGCCACCTGGCAGAGCCTAGTGATCGGGACCGACAAATCACCGCAGCCGCGCGGTCAGTGCTCGGCGGGGTCCTGCTCGCGCTCGGTGTCGCCGTAGGCGATCGGCACGTCCACCTGTACCTCGCCAGCATTGCGGAACACGAAGGTCAACGGCACCGTCTTACCCGGCGTCACATCGCCCTTGAGCCCGACGAGCACGATCCGCACGGCATCGCGCTCAGCCGGCGCGTCCGATGCGGAAGTGCGCGGGGCGGATGTCGTGGTAGGAGCCGCGCTGCCAGTCGCTTCCGGCGCCGCTGAGCCGTCCGTCCCAGACTCCTCGGTGTCCGACTCCGCAGTGTCCGACTCCGCGGTGCCAGGCTCCGCTGTGTCCGGCTCCGCGGTGCCAGGCGCCTCGGTGCCCGGTTCCTGTGCGCCCGTGCCTTCGGCAGCGGTCTCCTCGGCCCAACCGTCCGGTTCGGTGCCGACGAGCACGCCCTCCGACCGCAGCTCGGTGGCGCCGTCCACGGTCACCTCGTCGGCGAACTCGCTGCGCACCTCGACAAGCTCGTCCGCGCGCTCGCCGGAGTTGATGATCCGGCCAAGCAGCGGCGCCGAATCGCCGAGCCGGTAGACACCCTGCGAGTCATGTTTGAAGGCCAGCTCGGCATTGCGGATCGCGATCTGCTTCACGTCGGCCGACGCGCCGTTCACCGCCGCGTCCTGCTCGCTCGTTTGGGTAATCTGTCCAGCCCCACAGCCGGCCAAGGTCAGTGCGACCCCGGCGACTCCGGCGACCCACGCCGCCCGCAGGCGCGCGCCCCGACCAGCCGACTTCCGCTGTGCCCAGCTCACGTTGGCGAGTCCTTCCTGCCCGAGCCGGATTCGGTCCCGACCTCGCGTCGCGACCGCCCCGGTGGCGTCCACTCATTCCGTTGCAGCGTAACCGTGCCACCTCCGAGCCGCCGAACCCGGGCCGGCACGGGCGATACCGGTCACTCCGGGCACCCACTCCGGGCACCCCTCCGGACAACCAACCGGACAACTCCGAAATGTTTCCCGCGAAGCCGGAAACATTGCCACTCCTGGGCCGCGCCGGAGTTGACGGAACGCGCGCACATGCATGCACAACAGCGGTTTGTCAAGCCCTCATGAGTACCGCATTAAGTCGCTGACCTGCGATTACCGATCACGGGGCGCTGTTGGAAGGGGGTGCGGACGTGTTAATATGGAGACAGCGAAAGGGGCAGAGGACACATGGTTTTCAAGGTCGGAGAGACCGTCGTCTACCCGCACCACGGTGCCGCACTCATCGAAGCAATTGAGACACGCGTGATCAAGGGCGAGGAAAAGCAATACCTCGTGCTCAAGGTCGCGCAGGGCGATCTCACCGTTCGGGTGCCAGCAGACAATGCGGAAATCGTTGGCGTACGCGATGTTGTTGGCGAGGAGGGCCTGAACAGGGTCTTCGACGTGTTACGCACGCCGCATACTGAGGAGCCGACGAACTGGTCCCGGCGGTACAAGGCCAACCTGGAGAAACTCGCTTCCGGCGATGTGAACAAGGTGGCCGAAGTGGTGCGCGACCTCTGGCGACGCGAGAAAGATCGCGGATTGTCCGCGGGCGAGAAACGAATGTTGGCGAAGGCTCGGCAGATTCTGGTCAGCGAGCTCGCGCTTGCCGAAGGTACTGATGAAGACAAGGCAGCGGTACTGCTCGATGAGGTACTGGCGACCGCGGTTGTCTGAGTCTCACGGGTAGACCTCGGGTAACGGACTTGAACGTTGCCGCAATCCTGTCCGTGGTTGGCGCGGATGGGCATACCGATACTGGTGTGCCCAATGCGTTGACTGCGGTACGCGGGGAACCGTTATTGCGACATGCGTTACGCGCCCTGGGAAATTCCGGGTGCGTAACGCGCGTCTTTGTCGCGGCTCCCAATCGGACACTGGACCGTGTGCGGCGCGCGATTGCGCCTACGGAATCCTCCCTGCCGGCCACGATCATTGATGTCGATGCGGCCGGCACGGAATCTTCGCACGCCTGGTTTGACGCGGCACAGCTGCAACTTCCGGAATTGTCCATTGTGCTGCTGCATGATGTGTTGCGCGCATTCACGCCACCAGATCTCATCCGGTCCGTTGTAGACACCGTGCAATCGGGTTCTGATGTGGTCGTCCCGGTGCAACCGGTGGCGGATACCATCAAACGAGTGGATGCCGCCGGCTTAGTAGTTGACACCTATGACCGCAGTGGATTGCGCAGTGTGCAGAGTCCACGCGGATACAGCGTGCGCGCGTTTCGCGAGCAGCTAGACCGTGGTGGACTGGACCATTCCACGGTAAGCGGCCCGTATGCGACCAGGACGATTCCCGGCCACCCGTACGCCCTGAAGATCACCACCTCGTTCGATCTGACCGCGGCCGAGGCGGTATTCGCCAGCGAAGAGCATCGTGGATCGGGCCGGGCACCACATGAGGGCCGCGGCCGATGACCGATCCGACGGAATCACAACGCATTGGCCTCGGCACCGACGTGCATTCGATCGAACCCGGCCGACCGTGCTGGCTCGCCGGGCTGCTCTGGCCGAACACGGATGGTTGCGCCGGTCATTCCGACGGTGACGTCGCCGCGCATGCACTCTGCGACGCGCTGCTCTCCGCCGCGGGGATGGGCGATCTCGGCGCGGTTTTCGGCACCGACGATCCACGTTGGGCCGGCGCGTCCGGGGAAGCACTGCTTGCCGAGGCGAGCCGGCTGGTGCAGGTCTCGGGCTATGTCCTTGGCAACGCGGTCGTCCAGGTGATTGGCAACTCGCCGAAGGTCGGCAAACGCCGGCAGGAAGCCCAGCAGGTGCTCTCCGCGGCCGCCGGCGGGCCGGTCAGCGTATCCGGCACTACCAGCGATGGGCTCGGCCTCACCGGCCGCGGCGAGGGCCTTGCCGCGATCGCCACCGCGCTGCTGGTACCCGCGCCCGACGCGGCACCCGGAGCGGCCACGTAAGCTCGCCGGCATGGCGGCGCAAGGGGTGCTCTTCGACTTCTCGGGTACGTTGTTCCGGCTGGAAAACGAGCAAGCCTGGCTTGCCACCGCCTTACATGAGGCGGGCGCGGCCGTGGACGATTCGTCCCGGGCGCGGCTGCTCGACCAGCTGACCACGCCAACCGGTGATTCGGTCGAGTTGCCCGCCGAGTACGCCGAAGCCTGGGCTCGCCGCGACCTCGATCCCGCACTGCACCAGAAGGTGTATCACCGGCTGCTCACCGACCATGGCGCCACGCCGGAGATCGCGGATCGGGTCTACGACCAGCTGATCTCCCCGGACAACTGGTTCGCCTACCCCGATACCGGTAGGGCGCTGCGCGAGCTGCGCGCGGCGGGGGTGGCGGTCGGCGTGGTCAGCAATATCGCCTGGGACATCCGCGTCGCCTTCGCCCGCTATGGCCTGCATGAGCTGGTGGACTGCTATGTGCTCTCCTACGAGTTCGGCGCAACGAAACCTGATGCGCGCATCTTCGAGCACGCCTGCGCCAAACTCGGCCTCGCCCCCGAACAGACCCTGATGGTCGGCGACAGCGCGGAAGCCGATGGCGGGGCCACCGCGATCGGTGCCGGTTTCGCGCAGGTCGATCCGCTGCCGACCGCCGAGCGGCCGGATGCCCTGCTGGCCCTGTTGGAGGCCCACGACCTGCGCTGAACGCGCCGCCCCGTACCATCGCGGCGTGAGCCTGCACCTGTTTGACACCGCGACCAAAGCCATGCGGGAGTTCCTTCCCGCACGCTCCGGTACGGCGTCGATCTATGTCTGTGGGCCGACCGTGCAGGGGCTACCGCATATCGGTCATGTGCGGGGCATGCTGAACTACGACGTGCTCCGGCGCTGGCTGCTGCACAGCGGGTACGACACCCTGCTGGTGCGCAACGTCACCGATATCGAGGACAAGGTGCTCACGAAGGCGGCCGATGCCGGTCGCCCATGGTGGGAGTGGGCGGCCACGCACGAGCGCGCCTTCGATGCCGCGTTCGAGGCGCTCGGCTGCCTGCCGGCCTCGGCTACCCCGCGAGCCACCGGGCATATCACCGAGATGATCGAGCTGATCGAACGGCTCATCGCGAGCGGGCATGCCTACGCCGCGGACGGCGACGTGTACTTCGCGGTGACCACCTTTCCCGATTACGGCAAGCTTTCCGGGCAACATCTGGATCAGATGCAGCAGGGCGAATCGGCCGCGACCGGCAAGCGGGACCACCGGGACTTCACGCTGTGGAAAGCCGCCAAGCCCGGTGAGCCGTCCTGGCCAACGCCGTGGGGACGAGGGCGCCCCGGTTGGCATCTGGAATGCTCCGCGATGGCAACGCACTACCTCGGCGCGGAGTTCGATATCCACGGCGGTGGCGCCGATCTGGTCTTCCCGCACCACGAGAACGAACTCGCCCAGTCCACGGCGGCCGGTGATCCGTTCGCGCGGTACTGGTTGCACAACGCCTGGGTGTCGCTTGGCGGCGAGAAGATGTCCAAATCGCTCGGCAATATCGTCGCGATCCCGGAGATGCTCCGCAAGGTACGCGCCGTGGAACTGCGTTACTACCTGGTCTTGCCGCATTACCGCTCGACCATTGAGTACACCGACGGCGCGCTCGCCGAAGCGGCGAGTGCCTTCAGACGAATCGAGTCCTTCCTGCAGCGCGTAACCCAGCGTGCTGGAGCGGTGCGGGTAGGCACGCCGACCGCGGCTTTCGGCGCGGCGCTCGACGATGACCTGGCTACGCCGACCGCGCTTGCCGAGGTGCACAACGCGGTCACCACGGGGAACGCGGCGCTTGACGAAGGCAGCGAGGAACTGGCCTTGCAGCGGGCCGGCGAGATCCGCGCGATGACCGGAATTCTCGGGCTGGACCCGCTTTCCGACCAGTGGTCAGCTGAGTCCACAACGGACGATTCGCTGCATGAGGCGCTGGACTCGCTCGTCACCGGTATGCTGGAAACCCGAACCAAAGCACGTGCGGAGCGGGATTTCACCACCGCCGACGAGGTCCGAGACCGGTTGCTGCGGGCAGGAATCGCGGTCGAAGATACCCCCGATGGTCCAGTATGGACGGTTAAGGAAAGCTGATGCCCGGAAATTCCCGGCGACGCGGCGCGGTCCGCAAGCAAGGCAGCAAGAAGGGCCCGACGATCGGTTCCGGCGGGCAGCGCGCGCGGGGGTTGCGTGGCAAGGGGCCAACCCCGAAGGCGGAGGACCGCACCGGACATCCGGCGCAGCGCAGGGCCAACGCGAAGGCACGGGCCGAACAGGCGAAGGCGAACCGGAAGGAAGGCCCGGAGCTGGTAGCCGGCCGGAACCCGGTTGTGGAATGCCTGCGCGCGGAGATACCCGCGACCGCGCTGTACGTGGCACTCGGTATCGACACCGACGACCGGATCAAGGAGGCGGTGCACACCGCCGCGGACCGCGGGCTGTCGGTACTCGAGGTGCCGCGCCAGGAGCTGGACAAGCTCACTGGCGGCGCGTTGCACCAGGGCATTGGCTTGCAGGTGCCGCCGTTCTCCTATGTCACGCCGGAGGACGTGCTCGAGGCGACGCGGGAGTCTGGCGATACCCCGCTGATCGTCGCTCTCGATGGCGTGACCGATCCGCGCAATCTGGGCGCGGTGATCCGTTCCGCGCTGGCCTTTGGCGCGCACGGCGTGGTGTTGCCACAGCGGCGCAGCGCCGGGATGACCGCGGTCGCCTGGCGGACCAGCGCTGGCGCTGCCGCGCATCTGCCGGTGGCGATCGCGACCAACCTCACCAGGACACTGCGCTCGTTCGCCGCCGAAGGCATGATGATCGTGGGCCTGGACGCCGAGGGCTCGGTGGATTTCGACGAGCTGTCCATGGCTACCTCGCCGGTCGTGCTGGTGCTTGGCGCGGAGGGCAAGGGCCTGTCTCGCCTTGTGCGGGAGACCTGTGACGCGACCGTGCGTATCCCGATGGGGCCGGGTGTGGAATCGCTGAACGCCTCGGTCGCCGCTGGGGTGCTGCTCGCCGAGGTGGCCAGGCGGCGACGGATCGCGGGACGTACTTAGCGAAACCGGGCACGCTCGATGCGCCGCTCGGATAAGGTCGAGCGGCGTAACCGCTGACCCGAGGCGGAGAGGATGTCGTTCGCTAGCCCGCTGTTCCTGTGGTACTTCGTGCCAGCCACGCTCCTCGCTGTCCTGATCGCGCCACGAAAATGGCGGAACGGGATTATCGCCACCGGCAGTCTGATCTTCTACGCGACCGGTGCCGGGCCGACCACGCTGCTGTTGCTTTCCTGCATGGTGGTGAACTTCCTTGCCGGCCCGGCGCTGGAGCCGGACGAATGGGATTGGCGTCAGGCGACCCGCAGGCGGCTGCTGATCGGCGTGATCATTTTCGATGTCGCGGTGCTGGTGATCTGGAAGTACGCCGGATTCGCCAGCGAGCAGATCGCCGGGTTCGCCCAGCTGTTCGGCGGCGATTCGCCGGTGCTGCATCTGGCGCTGCCGATCGGGATCTCGTTCTACACGTTCCACCACATCTCGTATGTCGTGGATATCTACCGGGGTGAGCGCAAGGCGCTGCGCAACCCGGTCTCCTTCGCCACCTACATCTCGATGTTCCCGCAGCTGGTGGCCGGGCCGATCGTGCGGTATAGGGAGATCGCGGACCAGCTACCGCAGCACCGCAGTCACCGGCTGGATGACGTGGCGGCGGGGTTCCCCCGGTTCGCGCTCGGGCTGTGCAAGAAGGTCATCATCGCGGACTCGCTGGCGCCGGTGGCCGATGCCTGTTTTGCCACCTCGGGCGAGGACATGACCTTCGCGATCGCCTGGCTCGGCGCGATCACCTTCACGCTCCAGCTGTACTTTGACTTTTCTGGGTACTCGGATATGGCGATCGGGCTTGGCCGGATGCTGGGTTTCCGGCTACCGGAGAACTTCGCGCGGCCGTATTCCTCGGTGACGGTGACCGAGTTCTGGCGGCGCTGGCATATGTCGCTGTCCCGCTGGTTCCGCGACTACGTGTACATCCCGCTCGGCGGTAACCGGGGTGGTGCCGCGAAGACGTACCGCAACCTGTGCATCGTGTTCGTGCTGACCGGCTTCTGGCACGGCGCGGCGTGGACCTTCCTGGTGTGGGGCGCCTATCACGGGGCACTGCTGATCATCGAGCGCGGTTTCGGGTGGGATCGGGCGCCGACCGGTCGGTTCGCCTATATCCGTCGGCGGGCGCTGACCATGCTGCTCGTGGTGATCGGCTGGGTGTTCTTCAATGCGGCCGATATGGGCGCGGCGCTGACCATGATCGGGAACATGCTGCTGCCCGACTTCACCGGGCTCACCGATGCCGTGACGGTCGCGCTGACCAACCAGCGCGGCTGGATCCTGCTCGCCGCGCTGGCCATCGTGTTCCTGCCGCCGCATCCGGTCGCTGGGCCGATGCTGGAGTCCTCGCGCGGAAAGGTGGCCGGGGCGCTGCGCATCGGAGTCATGACCGTGGGTCTCGCCTACGCCGCGATCCTCGTAGCCACCGGCACCTTCAGCCCCTTCCTCTACTACCAGTTCTGAGAACGGGATCTTCCCGAACTCGACGGACAACACCGATATGGCTCCTGACCTGCTGAATTACAGCTCAGTAGTTCTCGGTATTGCCTAGCGCTTCCCTACGTCACGCGGCATGGGCGCGACATGATCTTGGGCTAGCCAGCACCACACACCTCCAGCGCGGCCGGTGGTTTCGGGTCAAGACACGCTTTCCCGTCTTGACGCGGTGCCTCCGGCCGTTTGTCATGCTCGGGCTGCCGGGGTGGTGGCTTCGTCGGTTGTTCGGTGGCAAGCGAGCCTGGCTCGCGCGGCAGCGATCGCCCGGACCAGCTCGGCCAGGCCGTCATGCTCGGCGATCGTCACGGCCTGGACCCGACTGCGGGTGCTGGTTCTGTGGGTGTCCTCGCGCCGTCGTGCGGCGGCCGATGCCAGGATGCCGGCGAGGGCGGTCGCGCCGAGCGGCCGCCGGGCGGGAGCGCGAGCGGTAGCCCGGCGTGCCGGGATGCGCGGGACCGGCCTACGCAGCGCGCGCTGTTCGCGCCGCCGCGCGGCGGCGCGCTTGATCCCCTAGAGCCAAATTCCGCAGTGGTGCTGGTTGAACGACGTGGCTAACTGTCGGCGGTGCCCATGCCTGGGTGTCGGCACGCATCATGGCGGATGGTGGCGTTAGTGGTTGGTGCTGTTGATGATGGCGAGGAATTGTTCGGTGATGGCGGGGGTGCAGGCGATGGTGTCGTGTGATTCGAAGGTGTGGGTGTTGCCGGTGGAGGCGATGACGTTGGCGCCGGCTTCGCGGGCGATGAGTACGCCGGCTCCGGTGTCCCAGGGTTTGTTGTTGAGCATGATGCAGGCGTCGGTGCGGCCTTCGGCTACCCAGGTGAGGTCGAGGGATGCGGCGCCGAACATGCGGACGCGTTCGACGTTGTCGGCGAGTGCTTGGGTGACGGCGAAGCGGCGGCGGTTTTTCTTGGCGGCGTTGGTTCCGGTGGCGTAGTCGCCGAGGGACACGATGGCGCGGTTGAGTTGGGTGGTGTTGCTGGCGTGGATGGGTTGGCCGTTGCGGTAGGCGCCGCCGTTTTTGGTGGCGTGGTAGCGCAGGTCGAGGAAGGGTGCGTGGATCACGGCTACGACGGGTTCACCGTGGTGCACGAGCGCGAGGGATGTCGCGCAGAGTGGTAGGCCGTGGGCGAAGTTGGAGGTCCCGTCGATCGGGTCGAGTGCCCACACGTATTCGGTGTTCTCGTCGATCACGCCGCCGCCGTGTTCTTCCCCGAGGAACGCGAAGTGTGGGGTGGCGCGTTGTAGGTGTGCCTGCATTTCGTGCTGGATGTGCAGATCAAGGTCGGTGACGATATCGCGGTCGTGCTTGTCGCTGATCGTGCCGGGCGGCATGGTCGCCAGCAGTTTCTGCCCAAGGTCTACCGCTTCGAAAGCGACCGCGAGCAGGTCACGATGGTCGTTCACGCGGGCACGTCCTTTCCGCGTTGCCAGATCGATTCGAAGACCTGAGTGAAGGTATCGAACAGCCCTGGTGTGTGGTCCTGGCGTTCGATCATGAACGTGGGTGATTCGACACCCCGCGCGTCCGGTAGGTAGGGCTGCACGACACAGGTGGTGTCGTCGATGACTGTGATGTTGAACCGGATTGGTTCGTCGTAGACCTTGATACGCAGGTTGCCCCGTGCATCCGGGGAAAGTTTGCGGTGCAGGCGTTGCAGTGTCTGAATGTTGAGCCTGGTCAGGGTGGAGAGCACCCCTTCGGGGTGGGATTCTTCGCGTTCGCGCTCACCGATGTAGCTGCCTTCGGGGTCGAGGAACAGGCAGTCAACGGTTGTCCCTGATTCCAGTAGGTCCATCAGGGACTTGTCGGAATAGCTTTGACACAGCATGTTCAGCGAGAGACCAACCATCGCGATCCGCTCGGCCCCGTCGAAGAGCTTGTGTGGCGGGAACTCATGCGAGAAGTCGGGCCGGGACTGGAACACGGCCGCTACGTCGGCCACGGCGCCCTGCGGGTCCGGCTTGGCCCTACCCGCAGGGCTACTCGGCGTCTCTTTGGCGGGCGGCTCGGGTACAAACTCGATACCGCCACTGTGTTCCTGAAAGAGCTGGTCAACAGTCCAGCCTGGGAACATCGCTTCGAGTACCCGGCAGTGATCGGCATACGGCAGCCCTTGGATATCGCGGGACAGCCACCGGTAGAACTGGGCCTTGCTCGGTCCTCCACCGACCAGGGTCTTGTCGACCTTCGCGGCGTACTTGTCGTATTCGCGACAGAACGCGCGGTGTCCCTGCAAGTGTCGCTGCCGGAGCAACACCTTGAGCACGATCGGTTTGTCTGCCAACGCTCAACCCCCAGGGTCTCTTGATGTTGTGCCTACCCTAGCAGCGAGATGAGACAAAGACGAGACTCGGTGATAACCAGATGTCTCAGGCGAGACACGCACGGTGTCGTGACGGGACTGGATTTCGCCGAAAGTTGTGGTGTGCCGCTGAGCAAGGCGGAAACGAGATCACGACGGAAGGCAATCACGATGGCGATTCAGAAGAGGCACCGGTTCCCGATCGAGTTTGATGTGGCATTCCCGCAGGGGCTTGTGCTGGTCGGCGAGGTCACCCCGGACAACGAGTATCAGTCGAGGGAGGATCGCGCGGCGGGCCGGCCGACTCGGCAACGAGTCGACGAAGCCACCGGACAGCGGCAGTGGAAGGCGACCGTCACGGACCCGGATGAGCAGAACGCGAAACGCGCGTCCTTTGAGGTGACCTTGCTCGGTGATGTGCAGCCGGTGCCCACGACACCCGAGGCGCTACCGGGTATGCGCCCGATCGAGCTGGAAGGGCTGACGGCTGAACCCAAGGTAGCCGGGACCGGCGAGTTCAAGTATCAGTCCTTCGTGTTTCGCGCGACGGGATTCAAAGCTTCGGCAACTGGCACGGGTCGCGGTTCAGCCGCCAAGTCGGCAGCGTCTGAGTCCAGCGCCAAGGCCGCCTGATAACGCTGCGGTGATCAACACAGAGGGGCGTGCACATGGTGGCCAAGAAATCGGTCAGGGCATGGGAAGAGGCGTACCGGCGATATGGCGCCGCTTCCGACCATGCTGCCCGACTGCGCGAGGTGGACGCGGCAACAGCACAGGAGATGGCATGGGCGTCCTTCGCTGTCGCGGCCGCGTGGCGACACATCGCGCATGACCGCGACCTCGCGTGGTGGACAGTGGCCGCCCTGGAAAGCGCGGCGCAAGCATTCGAAGACCAGGCCGAGGATTGGGAAATCCGTTCCGCCGAAGCGACGTACGGCGTGCGGGTCAACTATCCCGGCTGAGAATCAGACATGAGCACGAAAGGGCACCGCTTCCATGAGCGACCCGAAGCGGCAACGGTTGCCGCAGGTATCCACATTGATGGCAGCACATGATGCCCTGGTCGCGATCCGTCCGCGCCGAGACGCGGCGCTGACCGTATGGCACGACTACCACCTGCGCAGTTCGGCCGTCTATGCCGAGATCGCAGAGATCGACCGTGGCCACCACCACGAAGCACTGTACTGGGCAGATCGCGAGAAACGCACGGCGGAAGCGATCAGTGAAGAGATCAAGAAAGGCGGAACGACCCGAACACAGTAACCAACAACTGAATAGTCCTTTGTAGATTTCACGCACGCAGGGTCGTGCGGCGATGCCGCGCGTCTTGTGAAGGGTTTCTGTGTGCGTGGGCGCAGAAGCGGAATCTCTTGGCTACCAACCTGTTTTCCGCTTCTGCGCTGTCCACACCAGACGGAGTGAACAGTGGCTAGCTTAGATGATGAACGGCGGCGCGCGCCAGACGGAAGTGTCACTCGTCGGTGCGCAATGTGTCGGCGGTTCGCGCGGTTGGCGCCGGGTGATCGGGAGTGTTGCCGGTGCGCGGGCCGGTTGCCGCTTGATGTCGGGTTGTCTCGTCGGGGCGGTGGTCGCCGATGAGCGCGCAGGAGAATCGGTGGGTTGATCCGGCACCGTTGGAGGTGTCACGACCCCGGTTGCCGTGGTGGACCATGCTGCCGGGTTGGGCGAAACTCCTCCTTGTTCCGGTCGCGGTTGTGTGGGTGGCGTGCTGGGCAGTGTTCCAGTTCGCGCGAATCACCTACCGCTACCCACTCACGATCACGACGAGCGCTGCTGCCGGGTTGCTGGCGGCATTCCATGGCTACTTGGCCGTCACCGTGGCTGTCGCTGGGGTGACTGTGGTGGCGGTGGCGTGGTGGCGACTGCACCCCGACTCCTTTCACCAGTTCGCGGCACCTCAGCCGGTGACGGAGTACCGACGGTTCGCGGTGTATGCGTGCCAGTGGCGCACGGTGATGCGCCTGTCCGAATTGACCAAGGACAAGCGGGGCCGCGAATACCGGCCGAAGTTGGGGCGGTTGCGCTCGCACGGCTGGCGCGACGTTGTGCGTGTCACGATGGCCAAAGGCCAAGCCCCGGAACAGTGGGAACTGCACGCCTCCGGATTGGCGCATTCGTTTCGGGCTCGGCACTGTCGGGTCCGGGTCCGCAAACCGGGCCGGCTCGAGCTGGACCTGATTCACCGCGACCCGCTAGCCCCGTCGATTCCGGCACCTACGCTGGGGTTGGACGCCTCGGGGGTGGATCTGCGGCGGCTGGTGATCGGTCGCACCGAGACGGGTAAACCCTGGACAGTCTCGCTGTTGGGCAACCACCTGCTGGGGGTCGGCTCGACAGGTGCGGGCAAGGCCTCCGTGTCATGGTCGATCGTGCGAGCTTTGGCCCCGGCCATCAAGGCCGATCGGGTGCGAGTGTTCGGGATCGATCCCAAGGGCGGCATGGAACTGTCCGCGTGTGCGGAGGCGTTTCACACGCTGGCTTGCGACAACGGCGACAAAGCCGTGAACCTGCTCGAATACCTTGCCGGTGAGGTCAAAGCACGCGCCGAACGCTATCGAGGGCGACGCACCTGGACCCCCGAATCGGGAGACCCGTTCCTGGTACTGCTCGTGGACGAGTTGGCGGATGTGATCGCCTACCAAACGGATCGGAACCTGCGGGACCGCGCGGTCAAGGCTATCCAGGCCATCACCAGTCAGGGGCGGGCGCCGGGGGTGTGTGTCCTCGGGTTCCTGCAAGACCCCCGTAAAGAGATCGTGCCGTTCCGGCACCTGTTCCCCACCAAGATCGCGCTGCGCCTGGACGAACCCGCCCAGGTGGACATGGTGCTCGGTGACGGGGTACGGCAACGTGGCGCGGCCGCCCACGAGATCCCCGAATCCACCCCCGGCGTCGCGTGGGTCAAACACGACGGACACCGCGAACCCGTGCGGGCACGCGCCTTTCACATCACCGATGAGGACCTGGCCGACCTCGTCGCCTTCCTTACTGCCCACACCACCGATATTCCGGTCCTCGTTACGGAAGGGGCGCGCGCGTGAGTATCACGATGACCACGTTGGAACGGTTGGCGTCTGCGTTCTGGGACCAGGTGCGCAGTCACGCACTGCCGGATCCGGTGCATGTGCAGTTCGATCCCCGCGAGGAAACGGTCGTCGTGCAGGTACGGCTGACACGCGATGTGGGGCCGCTGCTGGCGTGGGCCGACACCTTGGATGGTGTTCGGGCGGAGTGGTGGCATACCGACACTGGCGACCTGCACCTGACCGTTACTGGGCGTGGCCCGCGTGGGGTGCGGTTCCGGCTTTACAGCGGCCTACGTATGCACCAATGCGAGGGGTTGGTGTCGCTCGCGGAAGACCAACAAGAACCCGTCTCCCTCGACCAACTGCGCTCCTTGAACGCGCAGTTTCAGGTGCCGGCGCATCGTCCGGGCCGGTTGGGGGTGCTCGCATGAGCACCAGCACCACCAGACAAGAGCGGATGCGGCAGCCGATTGCGATGGATGTGGCGGTTGCGGCGGCGGAAAAGCATGGGGTGTGTGTGCGGCCGTTCACTATGGAAGTCGGTGACCCTGATACTGGTCAGCTCCGCTATGTCGGGATGCCGTGTGGCTCGACGGTGGAGTCGGTGTGTGCACCGTGCGCTCGTAAGGCGCGGGCGTTGCGGATGGCTCAATGCCGCGAGGGCTGGCATCTGACCGAGGAACCGGATGTCACCCCGGAACGGCCCAGTCGTACGCAGACGGAGTTGATGGAGTATCGCGCGGATCTGGTGGCTCACTACCGGCAGGCGCTTGAGGCTGGGGAGGCCAGCAACGCCGATGAGCTCCGGGAGGATATCCATTCGGTGGATGAGGAACTACGCGCCCTGGGCGTACGCGGTCGGTTCCCCAATCCCGATCCACCCGCACACAAGCCGCCGAAGCGGTCGACGAAGCGTCGGCAGGACGCGCCGAACCTGCCCCGCCGGAACGTCACCAGCACGACGGTGGGGCGTGAGTATGCGGGCGGGTTCCGGCCATCGATGTTCATCACGCTCACGCTGGATAGTTATGGGCGGGTGCAGGGTGATGGCACCGCGGTCAACCCGGCCACCTACGACTATCGGCGGGCTGCGCGGGATGCGGTGCATTTCTCGTCGCTGGTGGATCGGTGGTGGCAAAACCTGCGGCGGGTCGTCGGCTGGGATGTGCAGTACTTCGCCACCGTCGAACCCCAAAAACGGGCGGCTCCGCATGTGCATGCGGCGTTGCGGGGGTCGATCCCGCACGAAACCCTTCGGCAGGTCACCGAGGCCACCTATCACCAAGTGTGGTGGCCCACCCACGACACCCCCATCTATGGCGGTGGGCATCTGCCGGTGTGGGACGCGGACAGTAAATCCTTTGTGGACCCCGACACGCGTACGGCGTTGACCGAGTGGGATACGGCTGTCGAACAGGTGGAGCGGCCTGCGCACGTGGTCACCTTCGGTACGCAGGTGCATTCCAAAGGCATCCTGGGTGGTAGTGAGCAAGCCGGACGGCATATCGGCTACCTGACCAAGTACCTGACCAAATCCACGGGTGAAGTCATCGACGCGGACAGTGCGCGGCAGCGTGACCATCACGACCGGTTGCATGCCGAGCTCGCGATCACGCCGTGTTCACCCCGGTGTGCGGTATGGCTGCTCTACGGCATCCAACCCCGCACCCCACACAACAAGATGGTTCCCGGTCACTGCCGGGGTCGTGCCCACCGACGCACCACCCTTGGGCTACCCGGCCGGCGTGTGTTGGTGTCCCGTAAATGGTCCGGTAAATCGTTGGCCGACCACAAAACCGACCGTAAAACGTTCGTCCGGGACATGCTCGCCAGCGTCGGTATCCACAAACCCGAACCCGACAACTCGCGGTTGATCTGGCGCAAACTCACCCCCGGTGACCAGAACGCGCCACCCAGAGCGCACCTACTCATGCACGCGATCTCGGAGCGGATCTCCTGGCGCGCTGAGTACGACCGGGCACTGTTAGCCGCCACCGGGCCACCAGGCCAACCAGAAACTTCGGCAACACCACCACAAGCAGCCTAACCAGGGGAAACACAGATGACCAAAGCGAGCCACATTGGGCGATTGTGGTCAGTGACTGAGGTCGCCACCTACCTCGGCGTGTCGATAAAGACGCTTTACCAATGGAAGTGGCGCGGGGAAGGCCCACCAGTCCGCAAAATTGGGCGCCATCTTCGTTATGAGCCCGACGCGCTGTACGCCTGGCTCACCAGTGACGCGGTCTAGATCTTTCGGCAACTTCCACATGAAGAACAGGACCGAGCATGGGACACATACAAGATCTCTGGTTCCGACCGAAGCGTGACCCTGACACGGGAGAAAGGCTCTTTGGAAGCAACGGGAGACCGCTGCAGGAAAAGACACCAATCCACGGTAAGGGGGACAGATATAGGGTCAGATACAGAGATCCGTCCGGAAAGGAGCGCAGTAGAACCTTTCCAGACAAGAAGAAGCGTGCGGCGGAAGATTGGCTACACAAGATCGAGGACGAGATGAACCGAGGCAGTTATCTCGACCCGAATGCAGGCAAGATTCCGTTCCGTGAATACGCTGAGAAGTGGGTTTCCTCGCACGACTTCGAGGAGTCAACCCGCGAGCTAACCGCATACCGGCTGAAATTGCACGTCTACGAGTACCTTGGCGACAAGTACCTTGATGCGATCAGGCCATCCGATATCCGTGAGTGGTCGAAGGCACTTGAGGACAAAGGCTTGGCTGCAAGTTACCGGCAAGTACTCTTCATCCACGTTCAGACCGTGCTGAACGCCGCCGTGGACGACGAAAAGATCAAGAAGAACCCGTGCAACGCCCCGTCCGTCCGGAAACCTCAGATCGAGCCAAAGAAGATCGTGCCGTGGACAACCGAACGGGTGCGCGTGGTACAGGGAGCGATGGCCGATCGGTACAAGATCACCGTGCCACTCGGTGCCGGGCTCGGGCTTCGGCAAGGCGAAGTGTTTGGGCTCGCGGTCGACGATATCGACTTCGAGGACGACACGGTGCACATCGTTCGCCAGGTCAAGGTCGTCCACCAGAGGCCGTGTTTCGGTCCACCCAAGCGTGGCAAAACACGAGAAGTCCCGCTTCCAGCCACAGTGGCGGATGCGCTGCGCTCTCACCTGGATAGCTACCCGCCGATCAGCGTCACATTGCCGTGGAAGCACCCTGGCGGGGTACCCGTGACGGCAAGGTTGATCGTTTACAGTCGCGAGCGAACCGCAGCATGGCGCCCGGTTTACAACCAGTGGGCGTGGGAGCCCGCCTTGAAGAAGGCCGGGGTACAACGCGTGCCCAGACGAGACGGTTTCCATGCGCTACGACATTTCTATGCCTCGACGCTACTTGATGCCGGTGAGACGATCACGGCGCTGGCGCAATATCTCGGACACAGTGACCCAGCGTTCACGCTGAAGGTGTACACACATCTAATGCCGTCCAGCAAGCACCGCACTCGCCGCGCCGTAGATGCGGTCTTCGGCGAGCCAAGCGGCGAGCTACCTGATGCGGCATAGCCGCGACATGGGACCACTGTTGATCTTCATCGATGCTGGTCATCAGTGGTCCCATGCACATAACTACCAGTTCTAGGGGTTCGCGCGCTTCCCGCAAGATCCCTAAAGAATGCGGTTTCGGTGAGGGCTGGCTGCCACAGCTGTCTCAGCAAGCTGGAACTGTGTAGGCGATACGTACCTACGTTCCCTGGCCCGGGAGTTCGCCTTATCGCGCTCATAGTCGATCTCGGTGGTTGTCCGCAGCGCTCGGATAGTCTCTTCCACGTCAGGCAACGACTTGCTCGTGATCAGGTTGGGAACGATAAGGCTCGCGGCGGCCAACGGTTCAGCGGGAAGTTCGTAGACCCGCGCCGACATGTCCGTGAGGTGCACGGCTAGTCCGGTGTCGCGAACTTCGACTACTCCCCTGCTACCACTGGCCGCGGCGAGCAGTAGCCCGTGACTTCCGACGGATGCCACCGAAACAGCGAACGGAACAACGCGGCCTCTTCGCGGGTAACTTGTTGCGTCTGCTCCGCTCCGTACTGAACACAACGCGATATCACGTCTGCTTCGGATAGTTCGCCGTCCAGCCCAGCACCAGTGACCAGCACCTGGCACGGTAAGCCGGTAAGCGTGCAGGCCACCAGCGCAAGCGCATCGGCCAACGGGCTCCTTAATTCGGGTTCGTCTCCGCCGCCAAGAATGTCGCCACCAACGTCGACTAAGACAAGGCTGGTACAACCGAGATGCGCGGCCATATTGGCGAGTTGCCGCGCCATGCCAACCGCACCCGCATAGGGGCCCAACAGAAACAGCCGAGCGGGAATCTCACCGGCGAGCCGGGGAAGCGTTGAGCCCGCAGGCGCGCGGGACATGGTCTCCGGCGTGATCTCTGCAACTGTCGGCGCGTGCATAGCAAGCCGGTCGAAGTCATCAAAGGATCGCGGGCCGGGTAGCGGGTCAACTAGTAACCGGTCCCAGGAATACGTTGCTACACAGGGCTTCGCTTCGAGTTCGTGGCGAGTGGCGAGCATAGCGGCAGCTATGGCATCGCCACCTCCGCCTGCCGCGACATAAAGAGCCGAAGTCACAATAACCTTAAGGAATGCGATTCGGCGGACCCGGCGGGCCGCCTCTTCACATTCGAATGCCTGCCCAGCGGGCGAATCTAGCCAAGCTGTCGTCGCGGCGCCGGTCCGTGGCCGCCAGCGTCCGTACGGTCTCCCGCACCTGCGGATGGCGCCTGGTGCGCCACGGCGAAGTCTGTCTGGCGGCCTGCAGGTGGTCTAGGGCCTTCTCGCGGTTGCCGTGCAGCGTCCAAGCGCGCGCCTGGTCGATATGGTGACGACCAACGCGCTCCGGACGTTGTCGATCCGCGACATGCGCGCTTGCTCCACGGCGAATGGCCTCAGCGGCATCGTATTGCTCGACAGGCAGGGCGCACCAGTGCACAACGGTGTTGATGCTACTGGCATCGATGTTGCAGTAAGGCCGTTCGGGAGGCGCGAATTCATCCACAATGGATCGCGCTTCACTAGCCCACCCGTCAGCCTCCCGTATGTCGCCCGCGCGAGCGGCGAGTACGGCCGAGCGCAGGCCAAGCTGCACGTTCATCGCGCGGCCGGCCGGCGTCGCGTCGAGTTGTCCTCGTGCGCGGTCAAGCAGGCGCAGTCCAGCCCGGTGATCTCCATGCTGCAGATGCCGAGAGGACCGATGCCATGCCGAAACAGCCACCCGCAACGGGTCCCCTGTGGACTCGGCAAGTCCGATATGCCGCTCGCTGGCGAGCGCCGCCAAGTCGTACTGACCCAGTTGACCCGAGATCGAGGCAGCCATCCGGTAGGCGTCGTGTAGCACGGCGCGAGCCGCTTCACTGTCTTTGCTGAGCGGGTACAGGTGGTGCAACAACGGGGCGAGCGTGGTGGCCGCGGCGACCATACGTTCCGCCCATAGCTCGACATCCACGCCAGATAGCCGCTCACTGATTACCTCCAAGGCGAGCGGACGCCCCTCCGGGCGAGGATCGTCGTAGGCATCGAGTGCGACCCGAAGCTCAGCGATGCTGGCGGACTCGGCGCTTGGCTGGTCAACGACCTCGTCGACGCTCATTCCGTGCAAGTGGGCTGGCGCGATATGGAGCGCACGCGCGACCGAGGTGACAAACGACGGCGAAGCGGGCCGGGTGCCACGTTCCACCTGACTGACCAGGCTGTGCGAGACATGTGCGCGCTCAGCAAGTTGGTGCTGAGTAAGTCCTGCCATCTTTCTAGCGGCCGCGACGCGATAGCCAACGGGCTCAGGTCCGTACTCGCTGCTCATAGCCTGCCCCAACGTCATTTTCGGAACGCGCTACCCGATAAGCATATCGGATCGAGCGGTGTGCGAATCGTGTGCGAATTCGACCCGGTGATCACTCATAGCATCTGAATTATGACTGGAAGCAGTCGATCTCGACCGGACCGCACGCCCGAGTACCTACGCGAGACGTTTCGGCATGCGATCGAAGCGCGCCTACCGTTCAAGTCAGGCGGGGGTGCTGCACGCTACTGGTGCGCCGGATCGACGGACAGGTACAACTGCTTTTCCACTGCGCCCCAGCAACGACCGCCGTCCTCACCACCGATCAAGCACACGAACTCGCCCAATCCCTGCGCACAGCCAGCGACGACGCCGGCTGAACCTACGACCTCGTCCCGCGCACTAAACGTTGCCGCAAGATCCCTAAAGAATGCGGTTTCGGCGAACGAGTGCTGGGCTTCGATTTATGGCCGTGTCAGGCAGCTGCGCTGTCCCGCAGATGCAGTAGCGGATACGGGAGCCCTGCCTCGTCCGTTTCGCTCCGGCCGACGACCTCGAACCCGCGATGCGCGTAGAAGCCCACGGCCTGTTCGTTCTGCTCGTTGACATCGACCGTGGTCACGCCGTGCTCGGCAAGCACGTGGTTGAGCAGCGCGGTTCCGATCCCAGCCCCGCGGCGCGTGGCGTCGACGAAGAGCATCTCCAGCTTGCCGTCGAGCGTGCCCGCGAACCCGACCGGCGTGCCGTCAATCTCGGCGACCGACAGGGCAACAACGGGCAGGTAGTCCGCAGCCAGCTTCCGTTCAATCTGATCGCGATGCACGGCGGCGAGGAAATGGTGCGTCGCATCGACCGCGCTGCGCCAGATCGCCACCAACGCCGGGTACTCAGCGACACCGATCGACGGACGGATGCTCAACTCGGGCACGACTGGCCTCCTCGAACTCGCTGCCGGCCCATGATCTCACCGGCACCGCGGTACGCCCGCCCCGGTCAGCCACAAATCCCTGCGACCAGCGTGCCATTCGCGCCGGTTCGGACATGGCACTACACCGATCGGCCGGATAGGCTCGCGATCATGCCGGGTTCGCTGCTGGGAAATGAAGTTCGCCGCGTCGAGGATCCAGACCTCCTCCGCGGTCGCACCACGTATGTCGGCAACCTCGAGGTCGAGGGAATGCTGCACCTCGCCTTCGTCCGCTCGCCGATGGCGCACGCCATGATCGCCAGCATCGACGCCACCGAAGCCCGCGAGGCACCCGGTGTGGTCGCCGTCTACACCGCCGCCGACCTCGACCTTCCGCAGCTCATCCCATTCGTCCCGGTCAACGCGGATTGCCCGCGAATGCCGCTGGCCACCGACCGAGTCCGCTTCGTCGGCGACCCGGTCGCCGTCGTCGTCGCGGAAACCGCCGCGGCCGCGAGCGACGCGCTGGAACTCATCGAGGTCGACTACGACCCGCTCCCCTCGGCCGTCGATATGGAAGCCGCGCTCGCCCCGGACGCCCCACTCCAGTTCCCCGACTTCGGCTCGAACATCGCGATCGGCAACCGACCTGCCGACGACGATGCGCTGGCCGACGCCGACATCGTGATTCGCGCGCGGATCGAGAACCAACGACTGGCCGTGGTGCCGATGGAAGGCAACGCCGTCGCCGTCCAGCCCGGCGGCCCAGACCAGGACTACGACAGCACGATCCACGTGTCCACCCAGATGCCGCACGGCCTGCGCTCGGCGGCCGCCAAGATGTTCGGCTGGGACAAGAACCGGGTACGCGTGATCGCCCCACACGTCGGCGGCGGCTTCGGCGGTAAGGCCGGCATCACCGCCGAACACGCCACGGTCATCGGCGCCGCACACAAGCTCGGGCGGCCAGTCAAGTGGATCGAGACCCGCTCGGAGAACCTACAGGCCATGCCGCACGGTCGGGCACAGGTCCAGTACGTCGAGCTTGGACTGAAATCCGACGGCACGATCAGCGGAATGCGGGCAAGGGTAATCGGCGACTGCGGCGCCTACGCCGGCTTCGGCGGCGCGCTCGCCACCAGCTCGACCATGGCCATGTCCCAGGGCGTGTACCAGATCCCGAAGATCAACTACTCCGGCATTGCGGCGATGACCAACACCACCCCGGTCGGCGCCTTCCGCGGCGCCGGTCGGCCAGAAGCCTCGGCACTGGTGGAACGGATCATCGACATAGCCGCGGCCGAACTCGATATCGACCCGGCTGAGCTGCGGCGACGCAACTTCATCCGGCCCGACCAGTTCCCGTACAGCACGGTCACCGGAGCCACCTACGACTCCGGCGACTTCGACCGGCCACTCACCGAGGCGCTGCGGGTCGGTGACTACGACGCGCTGCGCGAAGAACAGCAGCGCCGGATCGACGCGGGTGAACATCTGCTCCTCGGCATCGGGCTGAGCACCTACGTGGAGATCACCGGCGGTGGCAGCGGCGAGTACGCCTCGGTACGGATGCGCCCGGACGGCGGCGCCACGATCAGCGTCGGAACCTCCGCGCACGGCCAGGGCCACGCCACCTCGTTCGCCATGATCATCGCCGATCAGCTCGGTATCCCGCTCGAATCGGTCGAGTTCGTCCAGTCCGATACCGCGACCGTGCCACGCGGTGGCGGTACCGGCGGCTCCCGATCGCTACAGCTCGGCGGCAGCGCGGTCCGCTCAGCGGGCGAACTGGTACTCCAGCGCGCCAGGGAACTCGCCGCCGCGCAGCTGGAGGCCGACGTCGCCGATGTCGAACTCACCGAGGACGGCCGGATCGGCGTAGCCGGCGTCCCCACCGCGAGCATCAGCTGGGCTGAGCTGGCCAACCTCGCCGAAGACAGCGGCGAACCGCTGGCCGCGAACACCGATTTCGTTCCCGACGGCGCATCGTTCCCCTTCGGCGCGCACCTGTCCGTCGTCGAAGTGGACACCGAAACCGGGTTCGTCCGCCCGCTCAGGCATATCGCGGTGGATGACTGCGGCCGGGTGCTCAATCCGATGATCGTGCGCGGCCAGCAGCACGGCGGCGCCATCCAGGGCATCGCCCAGACCCTGTGGGAGTCCTTCAACTACGACGAGGACGGCAACCCGGTCACCGGGACACTGGTGGACTACACCATCCCCAGCGCGGCCGATGTGCCCAACCTGGAGGTTTCAAACACCGAAACACCGGCCCCGGGTAACCCCTTGGGCGCCAAGGGAATCGGCGAGTCAGCCACGGTCGGCTCGACACCCGCGGTGCAGAACGCGGTCGTCGACGCGCTGCGCCACCTCGGTGTTCGGCACATCGATATGCCGGCAACACCGCAACGGGTGTGGCGGACCGTCGAAGACGCCCGCGCCGGCCGGTTGGCCGACCCGTGGCGGGAGCCGCCGAAGGCCTTCGACACCCTGCCGGTGCGTGGCGACGAAACCAACGCGGACGCCGAAGAAGCCGTGGTCTGACCGCTCGGCAGCGTACGGACAGCAACCGCGGCCGGACGGCACACGGGTCAGGCGATGACCGAGGTCAGGCGGCACGCGGGGCGTACATGATCACCGCGACACCCACCACGCAGATCACCGCGCCCGCGATGTCGTAGCGATCTGGCCGGAAACCGTCGAACAGCATGCCCCAGAGCAGCGACCCCGCGACGAAAACACCACCGTAAGCCGCCAGGATGCGGCCGAAATGGGCGTCGGGTTGCAGGGTGGCCACGAAACCGTACGCACCGAGGGCAAGCACCCCGCCAAGCATCCACAACCAGCCGCGACTCTCCCGAACGCCCTGCCAGACCAGCCAGGCTCCGCCGATCTCCGCTAGCGCGGCGACGCCGAAGAGCAGGATGGAACGCAATACGGTCATTTCGGCAGGCTACGGTCCCCGTCGAGCACCGAGCCGGCCAGGTCACGGCGGGTCTAGTCCACCGGAGTAGATTCCCGGCATGCGGTCACCCGGTGACTGGGTGGTACCGGATCAAGGCCGCACGAAGCACAATGCACAGGGGCGTGCGAGCGGCGGCGTCGGGGAGGTGGTGCGACAGTGGAAGCGATCCTCGCCGATTTGCGTGAGCATTGGCAGATCTACGCGTCGATCCCGTTCATCGCGGCGCTGATCGGCTATATCACCAAGACGCTGGCCATCGAGATGATGTTCCGGCCGACCGAGTTTCGCGGTATCAAACCGTTCCTCGGCTGGCAGGGCGTGGTACCCCGGCATGTGGAGCGGATGGCCACGGTTGCCGTCGACCTGCTGACGCAGAACCTGGTGAAACCGCAGGAGCTGTTCTCCCGGCTCGATCCGGATCGGGTGGCCAAGGAACTACACGACCCGATGCTCGAGGTCGTCGAGGACATCACCCGCGAGGTGATGGAGCAATACCAGCCGCGAACCTGGGAGCTGCTGCCCGCGGCAGCCCAGCGGATGTTGCTCCGCCAGGTGCAGGCTGAGGCACCAAAAATGGTCCGCAAGATCATGGACGAGGTCTCCACCAATATCGACAACGTCCTGGACGTGCGCGATATGGTCGTCACCAACCTGATGCGCGACAAGGCGTTGACCGCCCGGCTGTTTCGCGAGGTTGGCGCTCCCGAGTTCAAGTTCATCGCGCGTTCCGGGATCTACTTCGGGCTGATTATCGGCGTGGTGCAGGTTTTTGCCTGGGCGCTGACCAAGAGCCCCTGGGTCATGCCCATCTTCGGCGCGCTCACCGGTTGGCTGACCGACTGGGTGGCGCTCAAAATGATCTTCTACCCGAGGGAGCCAAAGCGCATCCTTGGCCTGTTCACCTGGCAGGGCCTGTTCCAGAAGCGCAGGCGCGAGGTGGCAAGGGATTACGGCGATCTCATCGCCAAGGAAGTGCTGACCATCCGCAACGTGCTCGAAGCCGTCCTCACCGGACCGAAGTCCGACAAGCTGTTCGCCCTTATCCAGCGCCACGTGCAGCGCGCGGTGGACGAGCAGGCCAGTATCGCGAAACCCTTCGTCGCTTTCGCCGTCGGCAGCAGGCGTTTCCAGGAGATGAAGCGCGCAGCCGCGGCGAAGGTGATCGAGAAAGTGCCGGACACCATGGCCTACGTCGAGGAATACGCTACCGACGCGCTGGACGTGCGAAACACCATTGTGGACCGGATGCAGCAGCTCAGCCCGATCCAGTTCGAGGGCTTGCTACGCCCCGCGTTCAAACAGGACGAATGGAAACTGATCATGGCCGGCGCGGTTCTCGGTGGACTGGTCGGTGAGCTACAGGTATTGCTGCTCCTACACTGACGTGATCACCGGTCGGTGAGCACGCGGTAGGAGAGGAGACCGGTAGGTGGACGCGATCGCGGCCGACCTCGCGGAGTACTGGTACCTCTACCTGGCCATGCCGGTTATCGCGGCGGTCATCGGGTACGTCACGAAACTCGCGGCGATAGAGATGATGTTTCGCCCGTTGCGGTTTCGCGGTATCAAACCGTTCCTCGGTTGGCAGGGCGTGGTGCCACGGCACGGCGCCCGGATGGCCTCGATCGCCACCGACCTGCTCACCAAACGGTTGATCGATCCGAAGGAAGTGTTCCTGCGGATCGATCCGGACCAGCTGACCAGGCAGGTGCAGACGCCGCTGCTACGCGCGGTGGACGAGATTGCCAGGGAGGTACTGCAACGCCACCACCCCGAGCTGTGGGAGGCGCTGCCGACGCTCGCCCAGGACATGGTCGTCAAACAGGTGCAGGCCGGCACACCGCAGCTGGTCGCCGAGCTGTCCAAGCGGCTCCGCGACGATATCGACGAGGTGCTCGACGTCCGCGATATGGCGGTCAACACCCTGACCAGGGACCGCGAGCTGCTTGTACGCCTGGTCCGGGAGGTCTCCCGCCCGGAGATGGCGTTCATCGCGCGTACCGGGATCTACTTCGGCTTCGTACTCGGGATCGTGCAGGCGGTCGTCTGGGGCATCACCAAGGAGCCGTGGGTGTTGCCGATATTCGGCGGGCTGATCGGGTTGTTCACCGATTGGCTGGCCATCAAGCTGATCTTCCTGCCGCGCCGGCCGGTACGTATCGGTCGATTCACCATGCTTGGCAAGTTCCAGCAGCGCAGGCACCAGGTCGCGCGGCAGTACGGCGAGATCATCGCCCGCGAGGTGATGACGGTGCCGAATATCGTGCAGGCGATCCTGCACGGCCCGCATTCCGACCGGGTCGTGGCCATGGTGCAGAACCTGGTGCAGCAGTCCATCGACCGGCAGCTGGCCTTCGCGAAACCGGTTGTCGCGGTCACGCTCGGCAGTAAGCGACTTCAGGAGATCAAACGCTCGGCCACGGTGCGCGCGCTGGATGCGGTGCCGAGCACCGTGCGGCATGCGGAGGATTACCTGACCGAGGCGATGGATATCGCACACATGATCTCCGAGCGCATGCTGCGGCTGACTCCCGAGGAGTACGAGGGGCTGCTGCGCCCGGCGTTCCGGCAGGACGAGTGGAAGCTGATTACGGTGGGTGCACTGATCGGCTTCGCGATCGGCGAGCTCCAGGTATTGCTGCTACTCCACTAGCGCCGGCGCGAGCACACTCCGTTACCGCGTCCCGGGATCGCAATCTTTAGGGATCTTGCGGTCACGGGGTGTGATCGCGTTCTTTAAGGTTAGCGAGCCTAGCCGCGCAACCTCGGCAGGCTGGGCATCCGGAGCTTGAAGATCATCGACACCAGGCGCAGGCCGAACACCAGCACGATCGCGAGCACCGCGTTCAGCGTCGCCGGCGCCCCGAACTGATCGAGTACGACGTAAAGCACCGAACCGGCAAGCGCGGCGATCGCGTAGATGTCCTCGCGCAGCAGCAGCGGTAGCTCATCGCACAGGATGTCCCTGATCACCTCCCCGGTCGCGCCGGTGATCACGCCCATCATCAGCACGGCGGGCGTCGCGATCCCGGCTGCCAGCGCCGCCTGCGTGCCAATCACGGTGACGACGGCCAGCCCAAGCGCGTCGACTACGTACAGTGCGCGCACCGGCGGCCGGAAGAACCGGATATAGACCAGCGTGCCCACCCCCGCCGCCAGGATCACCGTCAACAGCAGCTCATCCTGCGTCCAGTAGAGCGGCCGCCTGTCCAGCAGCAGATCCCGCAGGGTGCCGCCGGAAAGCGCGGCGATAAACGCGAGCACGATGCCGCCGAACAGGTCCATCCGTGCCCTTGCCGCGGCAAGCACCCCGCTGACCGCGAAGGAGGCCACGCCGATCAGGTACAACACGTAGAGCACCACCGCGGCATTATGCGGGCGCCGGCACGGCCGCGCCGGGCGATTTACCGAGTTCGCCGCGAATGGCCCACTCGTACGGGCTACGGTGGGTCGGTGTCCGCGAACCCCCCGCCGCCCGCAGGCGAGCTACCGGCGGTGCACGAGGCGTGGTTGCCTCGCGAGCACTCCCTGCACCGACCACGGCACGGCCGTCGCCAACTCACCGCGCTGATCTGTGCGTTGGTGTTCTTCACGACACCGGCCATCCTCTGGGTCTTCGGCGTTCGCGCTGGCGAGATCGAGAACCACAAACTGGCCAGCTTCCCCAGCCTCGCGGACGGCTGGGGCGTGTTCACCGACCTTCCCGCATGGGCAACCGATCACCTGGTGTTTCGCGGCGCGGCGATCCAGGCCGCGGACGACATCTCCCAGTTCTTCTTCGGCGAGCGCGCACCGCTGGACCAGAACAGCAGTCCAACCGGACCGCTGCCGGGCACCGCGGGACAACCCGACCAGCAGGACACCGATGGCGACGCGGAGCCACCGCTGACCAGCAACCAGCGGGTGATCGTCGGCAAGGACGAATGGCTGTTCTTCGGCAATGACATCGAAGCCAAATGCTCCCCCGCCCGCCCGCTTGCCGAATCCATCGCGCAGCTGAACAAGTTGCGCGGCGCGGTCACCGAGTCCGGCCGCGAGTTCGTCCTCGCGGTAAGCCCGGACAAGAGCACCATGGTTTCCGACCAGCTGCCGGACAGTTTCACCGGCCAGGACTGCGCGGAGAAGGTCACCCACGAGCTGTGGCCGGCGGCGGTGAACGAAGCCGGCTCGCTCGACCTACGGCCCGCGTTGAACCGCGAGGCCGAACGGCTGAACCGGCCGGTTTACTTCAAGCAGGACTCACACTGGTCCGATGAGGGCAGCCTGCAGCTGACCAGGACGCTCGCCGAGACGATCGAGCCGAAGAGCACGGAAACCTGGCGTACACCACGCTCCGGTTACCGTACGACCACCGCCGACCTGACGGTGATGCTCGGCCGCCCCGAGGAGCGCACCGGCGCGACGTATGAGCTGCGCACCGAAGGGCTGATGGACCGCAGCACGAACGGGGCGGGCGATCTCCGCCAGCCGGTGCACCGTAAATCCACCCCGGGCATCGGCACCGTGGACAAGCAGACCTCGATCATCGGCGATTCGTTCACCGTGGTCAGCTCGCGCTACCTGCAGGGCGCGTTCACCGACCTGACGCTGATGCACTACAACTCGATCACCGATCAACCGCGGCGTGTGGTGGACGAGTTCGCGAAGTCCGAGGTCGTCGTCGTACAGATCGTGGAGCGCAGCCTGGCCGCGGGCAACGCGCCGATTCTGGACGACGGCTTCATCAACCGGACACGGGAAACGCTTGCGGCTCAGCCGATTCGCTGATCCGTCTGGTACGCGCGCGCCACCAGGCATAGACCCGGCAGACCACGTAGATCACGAACGAGATACCGGTGACGAAGGCGCTCACCGGTACCCCCGGCGCGAGCGAAAGCACGATGCCACCGAGCATCGCGGTCTCCGCGAAAAGCACCGCCAGCAGGGTCGCGCGCAACGGGCTCGCGGTCACCCGGCACGCCGCGGCGGCCGGGGTGATCAACAGCGCCAGCACCAACAGGGCGCCCACGGTCAGTACGCCCATCGCCGAAGCGATCCCGATCAGCACCGCGAAGATCGGCGCGAGCACTTTGGCCGGCACCCCGCGCGCGATGGCGACATCCTGATCCACGCTGGCGAACAGCAGCGGCCGGTAGATCACCGCGAGCACGGCGAGCACCAGAATGCCCGCGCCAACCATGAAGATCAGATTCGTCGAATCCACCGCGGTGATCTGCCCAACGAGCAGACCGAACTTGTTCGAAGCCCTACCCGGATAGAGCCACAACAGGAATACCCCGACGCCGAGCCCGAACGCGAGCACCGCGCCGATCACCGAATCCCGGTCCGACTCCCGCTGCCCGAGCAGTCCGAGCAGCAGGGCGGCGACGATCGCGCCGGCCAGCGCCCCATAGCCGAGGCCAACCCCAAGCAGCAGCGCGGCGGCGCCGCCGGTAAAGGCCAGCTCGCTGGTGCCGTGTACCGCGAAGGACATCCTGCGGGTGACCACAAGCGGCCCGAGCACCCCGGCGATCAACGCGACGATCGCCCCCGCGAGTAGTGCTTCCTGCACAAAGGACATGCCGAGCAGCGTCGCGGTCAACTCGAAGTCGAACATGTTCAGTGCCCCGCCGCGTGCTCGAGATGATGTGGTTCGTCCTCGCACAGCGCGACCCTGGCGCCGGCGACATGGATCTGGTCGGCGACCCTGATCACCTCGACGCGCGTCCCGTAAAGCTCGGAAAGCGTAGCCGAGGTAAGCACTTCGTCAGGTGTGCCGATCCGGAATCGTCCACCAACTAGATAAAGTAGACGATCCACATAGGACAATATCGGGTTGATCTCGTGGGTGACGAAAAGTACCGCGGTACCCGCTTCGGTGCGCCTACGGTCGATCAGCTCGCTGACCAGTCGCTGATGGGCGAGATCCAGCGAAAGCAAGGGCTCGTCGCAGAGCAGCACGTCCGGTTCGCCGACCAGTGCCTGCGCCACCCGTAGTCGCTGCTGCTCCCCACCGGAAAGCTGACCGAGCGGCTTGCCGGCATAGGCGCTCGCGCCCACCGCGTCGACGGCTTCGGCAACCCGCTGTTTGCGCTGCTTTCGCCCGCGTAGCCCGATTCCCCACCGGTGCCCGTCCAGGCCGAGCGCGACAAGGTCGGTGCCGCGCAGCGCCAGCCCGGTGTCCATGGCGCGCTGCTGCGGGATATAACCGATCCGATCATTGCCCTGACCGGCCGCGAAACCGGCGACTCGCACCGTTCCCGCGCTCAGCGCCTGGGTACCGAGCAGCACCCGCAGCAGGCTCGTCTTACCGGAACCGTTCGGCCCGAGCACGGCAAGGAACTCGCCCGGCTCGACGGCCAGCTCGAGGTCCTGCCACAGCACCCGCTGCCCGTAGGCAAGCCGCGCCGCGTGTAGCGATATCGCCGCCGTCATCGGACGTCGAGCGCCCCGGCCAGGGCGCTAACCTGCTTGTTCATCCACCCAACGTAACCGTCCGCGTTTTCCGGCAGCGTTTCGGTCACGTCCACCACCGGAATGTTCGCCGCTTCGGCCTTGTCCAGCACGTCCGAGGTGACCGGCGTTTCGGTCTGCGTATTGTTCAGTACCGCCGCCAGGTCGCCGTCCTCGACCAGCTTGTTGACCTCGGCGACGGTAGCGGCCGGTACATCGGTTTCGTTTTCCATCGCCTCGACGTACTTGTCCGGGGTCGCGTCGGTCAGCCCGGCAGCCTCGATCAGGTACTGGCTGGCCGGCTCGGTGGCCAGCACCTCGGCCCCGGAGCGCGCGGCGCGAATGTCCTCCACCTGCCCGATCACGTCGTCCACCTCGGCACGGAACCGCTCGGCGTTCCTGGTGAACTCGTTTTTCGCCGCGGGCCGCAACTCACCGAACTCCTTGGCCAGCTGGTCCGCCACCCGCTGCACGGTCGGCAGGTCGTACCAGACATGCTCGTTCACCTGACCATGGTCGTGGTCGTGACCCCCGTGCCCGTGTTCGTCGTGGCCGTGTTCGTCGTGGCCGTGTTCGTCGTGGCCGTGACCTGCATGGTCATCACCGCCGCCGTGGTCATCGCCTTCGTGCTCATCGCCGTGCGCTCCCGACTCGGCCTTGTCAGAGAGGTCGAAGGCAATCACCCTTGGCGGATTGTCCGCCTGGTCGGCCAGTTTGCCGACGAAATCGTCATAGCCGCCGCCGTTGTACACCACCAGCTGGGCCTCGGCGACCTTCGCGGTGTCCGCGGGACTGGCCTCATAGGAGTGCGGGTCCGCGGCGGGATCCGCGATCAGCGATTCCACCTGTACCTGCTCACCGCCTACGGCGCTCGCCACGCTGCCCCAGACGTTCGTGGCCGCGACCACGCTGAGCTTGTCCCCGTTCGCGGCTTCGGATGAGTCGGCGTCGCCGCAAGCCGTGGCAACCAGCGCGACGGCGGCGATACCGGTACCGACCAGCAGATACGGACGAGACGGGCGAGTGGTCATGCGGTACTCCACCTACTACTGAAGGGCTGGAACTGAAATGGGTAATGGAAACCGTTGTCGAAATCAGTTTACGCCGCGTTCGGCGCGCGTTCCACCCGACCGTGTGATGCAACAGGACACACCCGCACGCCACCGAGACGCGTTTAGCGGGCTAACCGCGTTATTCGCGCAGGCCAGGGCTCCTCAGTCGGCGCGCGCGGCCGGATAGATGCGCAGGGCTTGCTGGTTGATCAGCTCACCGGTGCTTACCGCCCAGTCGGCGTTGTCGTACGAGCCAAAGAAGAGCAGCGCGCCACAGCTCGACCGGTAGTCGTAGTAGCGAAACTCGCCGCTCGCGGCCAGATCGGGCAACGCCTCGCTATGGAAAGTTCCCTTGCCAGATTCGTTCAGCTTGAAGCAGCGCCCATCCAGGTCGAGCGTTTCAGGCCCGGGCACCAGCTCGGCACCGGGCAGCGGCGTCCAGACGGCCAGCTTGAGCTCCGACTCGGCAACGACCGAAAGCCCCAGCTGCACTCCGGACGCGTCGTCCAACAGATGTTCCGCCCGCGCCCAGCACCCCTGCGCGCAATGCACCGAACCGCGCACCGTATAGGGAACCCCGTGGATCTCCACCACATCGCCGGCCCGCAGCCGGCGTGGATCACCCGCGTCCTCGCCGGAAAACGAACCGCTTGCGTCGGCGCCCACGATGCGCTGGCGACGGACACGCGTCAGGATGACGAAGCCGATCAGTAGGGCGATGACCAGCAGACCAAGCACCGCGAGGAGCAGGGCCCAAAGTCCGTCCAACGCTGTCCACCCCTAGACGTGTCCGTAGTTTCCGGTTCCTCACCGTATCGGTAAGGTCGCGCGGCCAGCTGCGGCACCAGCACGAATCCGAACCCGGACAGGGTGCGCCAACCGGGCGTAACGGGACAGTAAGGGGACGGGACTTCAGGAAAACAAACTGAACCGTTACGGTCCCTCTATGGGGCGGTCCATACACGTAAGGCGGCCGGCGACGCTCGCATCGCTCGCCGCGGAGCTTGGCGTATCGCGCACAACGGTATCGAACGCCTACAATCGGCCTGATCAACTTTCCCCCGAACTGCGGGAACGCGTACTACAGACGGCCGAACGGCTCGGCTATCCGGGCCCGGACCCGGTAGCCCGGTCGCTGCGCACGCGCAAGGCTGGCGCGGCTGGACTACTCCTCACCGAGAACCTTTCCTACGCGTTCAGCGATCCGGGCGCGGTCAACTTTCTCGAGGGGCTTGCCCTTGGCTGCGAGGACGCGGGGGTGGGCCTGCATCTGGTGCCGGCCAGTCCGCTGCGCGAGGACGTCGCCGCGGTACATCGCGCTGGGGTGGACGGTTTCGTCGTGTACTCGGTGCCGGACGACGATCCGCATCTGGCCGCGGTGCTTTCCCGACCGGTGCCCGCGGTGGTCTGCGATCAGCCGAAGCTGGATGACGTGGACAGGGTAGGGATCGACGACGAGGTTGCCACGACCAAGCTCGCCGAACATGTGCTCGGCCTCGGACATCGGCATATCGGCGTGCTGTGCATGCGACTTGGCCGGGAGCGCAACGACGGCTTCGTGCGGATCGATCGGCAGAACTCCGCGCACTATCACGTGCAACAACGCCGGCTCACCGCGCTGGCGAAGGCGTTTTCCGCCGCGGGGGTGGACTGGTCGAAGGTGCCCGTGGTGGAACGGTTCGAGCACAGCAGCGCGCAGGGCGAAAGCGCGGCCGCGCAGCTGTTGGACGCCTATCCGGATGTGACCGCGCTGGTCTGCACCTCGGACATCCTTGCCGTTGGCGCGCTACAGGAAGCAAAGCGGCGTGGCCTGCGAGTACCGATCGACCTGACCGTGACGGGGTTCGACGGGATCGCCGACGCGGACCGTGTTGAACTCACCACGGTCCGGCAGCCGTTGAAGGAAAAGGGTCGGGCCGCAGCCGAACTGCTGCTCAGCTCCGCTGACCGAACAGGACCGAAGCTGATCACACTGGATACCGAGTTGGTGATTGGCGCGACGAGCGGCCCGCCGAGGACAGCCGAACAACCCTGGTTCGGCCCCTGATCCCGCGCGGAAGCCACCCTGCGACGGCGTTTCGGGATCTTGCCATCACGCGCCGTATTCGCGCGCTTCAAGGCTAGCGAGCTAGCGCAGGCGCAGGGGTACTGGTTCGCTCGCTAGTTTGCCGATCTTCGCGGTGACCAGGTACTCACCCGCCGGCACCGTCTCCCGGTTCACCGGGCAACCCGGCGCGGATGTCCGGCCGGCCCAGGACAGTTCGAAGCTGAGCTGCTGGCCAGGCTGCAGCACCGGCTTCTCGTTGGTCTTCGGTGGATAGCAGTCGAGGCTCGACCAGAGCCGGTCGCCGGAGTCTTTCGCGGTTACCACGAGTTCTCGCACCTGGCGGCTGACGTCCTGCACACACGGATCCTGCCCCGCGTTGGTCAGCACCATGTTCATTTCCGGCCGCTCACCGACGCGATACTCCGGCTTGCCCAACTGGACGAGCAGTTTGAGCGTGCTTTCCGCACAGGGCTTCGGTTTTGGCTTCGGTTTCGGCTTGCTCGAGGAAGCCGCCGAGGAAGCACTGGACGCCGCGGCCGAACTGCCGCCTGCCGAGACGCTGGCTGACAGGCTGGGCTCCGCGGAAGCGGAGCTCGAACTGGATGCGTTGGCTAGCTGTTGCCCGGCTGGCGGTGGTGAACTCTCCGCGACGGCGCCCTTACCGCTGTTGTTCGCACTCGGGGTAACCGAATCGTCCGCGCCCCAACTGAGCAGCAACACGATCAGGACCAACGCGATCGCCGTGCCGCCGACCGCGACCACACGCCGACGCCAATACACTGCGGGCGGCAACGGGCCGTTCGGCTCGATCATGCCAGCAAGGTAACTCCGCAAGGAGCTTATCGACGGATATGGGTGTCACCCGATCCGGGTGTGTTGCCTGAAAGTGAACAATCTCTTCCGTAGTTGCCCAGCTCAGCAGTACCGGTCAACCTAGTCAGGTGACCGCGATCGACGAACTACTCCGCCGCAACGCCGAATTCGGCGAACAGGCCCCTGGCGACCGCTCTTCCGCCGCGCCAAGTATGCACGTAGCAATCCTCACCTGCATGGATGCCCGTATTCGGGTATTCGAAGTGTTCGGGCTCGCGCATGGCGAGTCCCATATCCTGCGTAATGCGGGCGGGGTTGTCACCGATGACGCGATCCGTTCCCTTTCGTTAAGCCAGCGCAAACTCGGTACCCGCGAGGTGCTTATCGTGCAGCACACCGGCTGCGGGCTGGAAATGGTTACCGAGGACGGCTACAAGGACGAGCTCGTCGAGGCGACCGGAATGCGGCCACCTTGGGCCGTCGAGGCTTTTCGGGATGTCACCGCCAGCGTTCGGGAATCCATCGAGCGGGCAAGGCGTAACCCGTACCTGCCGCATACGGACAACGTTCGCGGGTTCGTCTACGACGTGTTCACCGGTTCGCTCACCGAGGTCACCACGGGCTGACGCGGAACGCATCAACCGGATAGGCGACAATAGACGGCGCTATGTCTGTGGACACCGACGCCGTACTCGACTGGTTCGCCGATGCCGCCAGGGATCTGCCCTGGCGGCGCCCGGAATGCACACCGTGGGGTGTGCTGGTCAGCGAGATCATGCTGCAACAAACCCCGGTAGCCAGGGTGGAACCGATCTGGCACGAGTGGCTCACCCGTTGGCCGAAGCCATCCGCGCTGGCCGCGGCGGCGCAGGGCAAGGTGCTGCGCGCCTGGGGCAAACTCGGCTATCCCCGGAGAGCCTTGCGGCTGCACGCCGCCGCCGAAGCGATCGCCACCGAGCACGGCGATGTTGTTCCCTCCGATGTGGACACCTTGCTGGCGCTGCCGGGGATCGGCGCCTACACCGCACGGGCGGTCGCCGCGTTCGGCTACGGCAAGCGCTGCCCGGTAGTGGATACCAATGTGCGTAGGGTGGTCGCCCGAGCGGTGCACGGCGCGGGCGATGCCGGCCCGGCTTCGAACACTCGCGATATGTCCGATGTGGATGCATTGCTGCCAGCGGCGGACGAGCCTGCGGCACGGCTGTCCGCCGCGCTGATGGAACTCGGCGCACTGGTCTGCACGGCACGGAATCCGCGCTGCGTGGACTGTCCGATTGTCGCGGACTGCGCCTGGCAGCGCGCCGGCCGACCGGAGTACAGCGGGCCAGCCAAGCCGGTGCAACGCTTCGCCGGAACCGACCGGCAGGTGCGCGGGCTGCTGCTGGATGTACTGCGCGGCACGGCGGAACCGGTACCCAAGGCGCGTTTGGACACCGCGTGGTCGGATGCCGGACAGCGGGACAAATGCCTCGACTCACTGCTTGTCGATGGCCTGGTGGAGCAGACGGCGGACGGTCGGTTCGCCCTGCCAGGCGAGCACGCCTGAGCGCGCCATGGTCCAAGCACTGGAAGCTTTCTTCGACGAGCCGGCCGAGGAAGCGGTGCGCGAACTGTGGCGCCGGCTGGATTCCGCCGGGATACCAAGCCTTGCCAGCAGGGGCAAGGGCAGGCCGCATGTCACCTTCGCGGTAGCCGGCGGGATCCCCGCGCGGAGCAGGGCGGAACTGGCCAGCGAGCTGAGGTTGCTCTCGCTGCCGACCATCTGGCTGTACACCCTTGGCACGTTTCCCACCACGGAAACCCAGCTGGTACTCACCGCGGTGGTGGACGCCGAGTTGCTCGCCGTGCACTCGGCGATCCACGAGGTACTGGCCAATCGCGCGAAGAACCCATCCGCCTACTACATGCCGGGCGCCTGGGTGCCACATTGCACGCTGTCCCGTGAGATCGACACCGCCAGCCTGGCCTCCGCAATGTCCACATTGCACCCAATCCGGCCGATCAAGGCCAGGGTCCGCGAGATCGGTATTACCGACACCGCGACCGGCGAGGTCGATTCGCTACTGGTCCGCTGACAGCGCAACCGGTGCCCCGCTACGCACCGACAAGCACGTCCGGACGGGCAGCGTCGAAGAACAATGCGACAGTGCGCGCGCCTGGATCGACCACGCCACGGGCATGCTCGCCCACGTAGCTCGCCCTGCCACGCAACGCGAGCTGGTCCGCGGTGCCGTCCGCGCCGGCATGCGCGGCAGCCGCCGCGGCGGCCAGCGCCGCTGGAGCATCCGCACCAGCCTCGGCCGAGGCACGCAGCGCCGTGGCTGCAGGGACCATCGCGTCCACCATCGTCTTGTGCCCCACCTCAGCCTTGCCTAGCCGGCGCACGATGTCCACGGCGGACTGTGCGGCATCCGCGAGCACGGTCGCGGTCAGCTCGGTGTGCGCCGCCTTGGCAAACTCGCGGAACCACACGCCGAACAGCGGACCGCTCGTCCCACCGGTGTGCAGGAACGCGTTGGCGATCGCGGTGAACGCGGCCTGTGCGGATTCCTCCGTACCGGCCGCGAGATTCGTCCTGGTACGGCGCAACGCGGAACGCAGGTTCGTACCGTAGTCGCCGTCCCCGGCCTGTCTGTCCAATTCGGTCAACTCGGCGGCGCGCTGATCGATCACCTCGGCGAACCTGCTGATCCACTCGCGGGCGGCTACCGCGGTCACGCTGTCCATTACTCCCACTCCCGTTTCTCGCTCACCAGGTAAGTGCCGGGGTACGCACCGGCGCATCCCACAACTCGATCAGCTCAGCATCGGCGCGCAGTAGCGTGACCGAGCAGCCGCGCATGTCCAGCGCGGTGACATAAGGGCCAACCAGCGAGCGCGCGACCTCGACCCCGAGCCCGTTCAGGTAGTCGCTCAACTCCTGGTGCACAACAGACAGTTCCAGCGCGTGCGTTGCACCGAGGCCGTTCACAATGGCCAGCACGGACGCGCCGCTGGCCAGCCCGAGGGCGCGCACCACCGGTTCGGCAAGCTGCGGCACCAGCTCTCGCGCCAGCGCGAACGGCCGCCGACCGACGCCGTGTTCGCCATGGATGCCCACGCCAAACTCGACCTCGTCGGCTGGCAGGTCAAAGGACGGGCGGTCCTGTCCTGGCTGCGTGCAGGCCGCGAGCGCGAGCGCCATGGTGCGCGCCGAATCCACAACCCGCCGACCGAGCGCGACGAGCTCTGCCAGGGTGGCACCCCGCTCGGCAGCCGCGCCACAGATCTTTTCCACCGCGACGACCGCGGCGGTACCCCTTCGGCCAGGGCCGCCCTCGGCGGCTGGCTCGGTGGCCAGGTCGTCGTCCACCAGCACGGTACCGACCTCGATGCCCTCATCGGCGACCAGCTCGGCGGCAATGCTGAAGTTCAGCACGTCGCCGGTGTAGTTCTTCACGATCAGCAGCACGCCATGACCACGATCGCTCGCCCGGATCGCCGCGGCGATCTGAAACGCCGTGGGACTGGCGAACACCGCGCCGGGCACGGCGGCGTCTAGCATGCCGGCCCCGACGAACCCGGTGTGCAGCGGTTCGTGCCCGGACCCGCCGCCGGAAACCAGTGCGACCTTGGCCCGCCGCGCTGGTTGCGCCCGGAGCACATAGGCCGGGTCCGGTTGGCAGTGCACCAGCTCGGGATGCGCACCCTGCAAGCCGCGCAGCGCTTCGGCCACGAATTCGTCTGGATCGTTGCGCAGCTGCCGAACCGGCATGCGGCACCTCCTTGGGCCAGCTTTACTTTATCGTCGAATTAGATTTGACAATGTCAAATTCGTTGCGACCTTACGACGGCGACCGGCTGTTGTAAAGTGCGGGGTGCGGGCTCACGGGGTGGGTCACGACCGGCACACGGAGAGGGCGCGATGATCCAGTCGGTGGACCGCGCGATACGCGTACTCGGCGTGTTGCAGGGCGCTCGACTGATCAGCCTTTCGGAGATCGCCACCCGGCTGGAACTGCATCCGTCCACGGTGCACGGCATCATCAAGACCCTGCAGGCGCACGGGATGGTGCTCCAGGACGCCGGTTCGCAGCGCTACCGGCTCGGCCCGGCCGTACTCAAGCTCGGCAATGTCTACCTGGATACGCTTGAACTCCGCTCGCGCGCGCTGAGCTGGTCAACCGAGCTGGCGCGGCGCACCGGATACGCGGTACGCACCGGCGTGCTGTTACCGGACGAGGTCATGATCGTGCACCACGAACCGCGACCGGACGGCTCGCGGCAGATGCAGGAGGTTGGCATCGTCATTCCGGCGCACGCCTGCGCGCTCGGCAAAGCGATGCTCGCCTATTCCCCGGAACAGCGCGATGCGCTGCTCGCCTCGGGCGCGCTACGCAGTATGACTGCGGAGACGGCAACCGAGCCGGCGCAGCTCACCGAACGGCTGGCGCAGACCAGACAAGAGGCGCTGGCCACCGAGCAGGAGGAGGCGGTGATCGGCGAATGTGGCCTCGCCGCACCGATCTTCGACGCATCGGCTGCGGTGACCGGCGCGATCGGCGTAGTGATCCCGATGCTCGAATGGCCCGCGGCCGATACCGTGGCTGGCGCGGTCCGGGAGACGGCGCGCAACATCTCCCGCGAGCTCGGTGCGCCGCACTGGCCAGGCTAGTTGTCCAGCACTCGGGAAAGGAACGCGGAAACGGCGCCACGGTAATGCTCCGGAGCGTCCTCGTGCACCAGATGACCGGCGCCAGGGACCCGAACGTACTGCCCGTCGGGCACCCGTTCGGCCAGCTCGGCGATCTGCCCTGCCGGCATCGCGGTGTGCTCGGCTTCGATCGCCAGCAGTGGACAGCTGACCTTGTCCACAAAGGACCAGTAGGACCGGGTGCCCCACTCGGCCGCGATCTCGAACATCTGCTCGGCCGGCGCGATCAGATGGTAGCCATCCTCGCGCTCCTCAACGCATTCCGCGAAATAGTCGCCCGCGGGGCCAAAGTACTTGCGCACGTGTGCGAGCGAGGCGAACGGCACCGGCCAGGACCCAACATGTGCCCGCCAGCCATCCACCGTCTTGCCAACCTGGTCAGGCGCCATGTCCTCCACGACCACCGCATGCACCAACTCCGGGTACAGCGCCGCGAGCACCCAGGCGTGCAGCCCGCCCATGGAATGCCCGATCACCACGGCCGGTTCGGAACCCAGTGCGCGGATCGCGGTGGCGGCATCCTCAGCGAACTCCTCGGTGCTTGCCGCGGTCCGAATCGGATTACGCCCGTGCGCTCGCGCGTCCAGCGCGACCACATGCCCGTAGTCGGTCAGCCACTGCGCAACCGACCACCAGGTTCGGGCTCTACCCATCAACCCGTGCAGCAACAAGATCGGCCGACCGCTGCCACCGAAGTCCACCAGATTCCGCATAGTTCCTAGCAGTATCACCCATAGGCAACCTTCCGGCCGCTGAGCGACCGGCCGATGCCAGCTAAGCTCGGAAACATGGCTGTTGTGAAGATCAATGCGATCGAGATTCCCGAAGGCGCCGGCCCCGAGCTGGAGCGCAGGTTCGCCGACCGGCACGGCTCGGTCGACAACGCGCCCGGCTTCCTCGGCTTCGAACTGCTCCGACCGGTAACCGGCGAGAACCGGTACTTCGTCTACACGAAGTGGGAAACCGAGGAGGACTTCCAGGCATGGGCCGCGGGGCCAGCCAAGGAAGCACACGCCGGCGAGTCCGGTAGGAAACCGGTTTCTACCGGCGCGAGCCTACTCGAGTTCGAGGTCGTGCTCTCCTCCAAACCGGGCACCGAGGACTGAGACTCACCCACGCGTCAAACGAGCGTAACCGGCTCGGGTCGCCCTCGTTGAAAGTTGTTGACCGTTCGTCAACAACCGCATGTCATCGAGGAGCCCTTATGCGCTTCATCCGGATCGTGGCTGGTACTGGGCTGGTCGCGCTATTATTGACGCTGGTAGCCCCGGCCACTTCCGCCAGCTCGCGTACCCCTACCCCGCAGCTGTGTGCCGCCGAGCTGGACTGCTCACTCACCGAGATCGAGCAGCTGACGATGTCCGACCGGCTGGACTTCGTTCGGTTGATGACCTCAGGCGCGGCTACCGAGCTGCTGCCGGACAGGGACCCAGGACGCTGGCGCAATATCGAGGGCATCGTGCTGATGTTCCGGAACAACAACGTCGGCCCGCCGCGCAGCTGGGCCTCCTACACCGACGCCGGGATTCTGGAAGGAGTCGAGCGCGGCCTTGCCATCGCCAGTGGCCGCAGCGAGGAGACCGGCGGGAATCCCGGTGCACGGTTGTGGGCCAGCTACCTCACCCGGCTGGCCAATGGCGAACTGGACAACCGCCGCGATCACGACCTCGCCTGGAGTGAGGCCGAGCAGGCATCCACTGATCATGGCGCCAAGGTTGCCGAGGAGCAGTACGGTGAGGTGCCGACGGCAACCGAGAGCCGCTTCTTCCAGATCTCCGAGGTGTACCGGTTCATGCTGCGCAACCGCCCGTACACGCTGGACCTACTGAACGGCCTCGGCCAGCTGAGCCCCGTTCAGCAGCAGAACTTCTACGACTGGGCCACCGATGTGACCAATGCCGATGCCGGGCGTACGGGTGCCGAACTGCTGTGGAACATCGCGGATCTGCAGGCACCGAACGCCACGCTGGACATCGTTGAGGTGTTTCGCGCCTACCTGTCCGGGATGTACCAGGCATACCGCGCTGACAGCACGCGCTAGGACGCTGTCAGCGCGGTGTGCGCACGCTGCCAGGGGCATCAGCGAGCCTGGCAGCATGAACAACGAGATTGCCATCGAAGCCAGCGGGCTGAAGAAGCGGTTCGGTGAGACACAGGCCCTGCGGGGCGTGGACCTCACCGTGCCAACCGGGACGATCCTCGGTGTGCTCGGCCCGAACGGCGCCGGTAAGACCACGGCGGTGCGCATCCTGGCGACACTGCTGCGCCCGGATGCCGGACGTGCCGTCATCGCCGGCAGGGACCTGCACACCGACCCGGTCGGGGTGCGCGGCAAGATCGGGCTCACCGGGCAGTACGCCTCGGTGGACGAGGATCTCACCGGCTCGGAGAACCTGCGCCTGCTTGCCAGGCTGCTCGAGTTCTCCCGGGCCGGCGCCAAGGCGCGGGCCGCCGAGCTGCTGGAACGGTTCGAACTCAGCCATGCCGGCGGCCGCGCGGTGAAGACGTACTCCGGCGGGATGCGCCGCCGCCTTGACCTGGCGGCAAGCCTGATCGGCCGGCCCGAGGTGCTGTACCTGGACGAGCCGACGACCGGGCTGGATCCGCATGCCCGCAACGAGGTGTGGCAGATCGTGCGCGGTCTGGTCAACGATGGCGTCACCGTGCTGCTCACCACGCAGTACCTGGAGGAAGCCGACCAGCTCGCCGATCGGATCACCGTTATCGACACCGGCAAGGTGGTTGCCGACGGCCGCCCGGACGAGTTGAAGCGCCGCACCGGCGGGCAGACCCTCCAGGTCAGGCCGAGTACCCGCGCCGACCTGGAAGCGGTGAGCCGGATTCTCACCGAGTTGACCCAGCAGGTCCCGGACCGCGATGACGACACCGGACTGCTCACCGTGCCGGTATCCGACCCGGTACTGCTGTCCACTGTAGTCCGGAAACTGGACGACGCGGGCATCACCGCGGACGAGCTCGCGCTGCGGCTACCCAGCCTTGATGACGTCTTCCTCGCCCTGACCGGACACCGCACCAGCCAGGAAAATGACCAGAACCGACAGGAGGCATTGGTATGACGACGGCGACCATGACCGCCGAGCGCACGCCGGCCAAGCTGGTCAGCCCGGCCAAACTGGTGAAGGACAGCTTCGCCATGGCATGGCGCGGGGTCCTCAAGATCAGAAAGAACCCGGAGCAGCTCAGCGACGTCACGCTGATGCCGATCCTGTTTCTGGTGATGTTCGGTTACATCTTCGGCGGCGCGGTGCAGGGCAGCACCGAGGAGTACCTGCAGGTATTCGTGCCCGGTCTGGTCGTGATGATCACGATCATGGCCAGCATGTCCGCGGGCATCTCGCTGAACACCGATGTGAGCAAGGGTGTGTTCGACCGGTTCCGGGCGATGCCGATCGCCAGATCGGCACCACTGGTCGGCGCCGTGGTGGCCGACTTCGTCCGCTACGTGGTTGGCATCGGTGTGTTGCTTGGCTTCGCGGCGATTCTCGGGTTCCGGATCACCACCGACCCGTTGTCCACATTGGCGGCGGTGGCGATCGCGATCGCCTTCGGACTCGCCTTCTGCTGGATCGCGATGTTCATCGGGATCCTGGTGAAGTCGCCGGGCGCGCTTGCCGGCATCATGATGGCGATCGTCATGCCGTTCACCTTCGGCAGCAACGTGTTCGTGCCAACCGAGACGATGCCCGACTGGTTGGCGGCGTGGTCGGAGATCAGCCCGGTCAGCCTGCTCGCCGATGTGATGCGCGGCTTGCTCGTGGACGGCGGCGATATCACCGGGCCACTGCTCGGCTCGCTGGCCTGGATGGGTGCACTGCTCGCGGTATTCTTCCCGTTGACGATCCGCACCTACCTGCGCCGGCTTGGCTAGTCGCCGGCTATGTAGTCACTCATCGCCGCCAGCGCATCCGAAATGGACATGTCCACACCGGACTGGTAGGCGGCGGTGTAGGCCGGCTCACCGAGCCGTTCGGTAAGCCGATCGACCAGCGCCTTCCGGACCGGGCTTCCCCGGTCCGGAAGGCCACGTAACGCGACGGCGATGCCAAGGAACTTCGCCGCATCGGCGTCCGCGTTCTCCAGTTCCTTGATCATGCCGAGCGATTCGGCGATCCCCGCGAGATCGGGCAGATCCCGCCGGGTCCTGGCATCAAGGAAACCGGTTCGCACCTCCACCCGAGCCAGTTCTGGTTCATTACGTCCAATCGCGACAAGCGCGGTCTCCTGGCGTACCAACGTGTGCAGCAGGCCGACACCTGGATCGCGGGCATCGTCCGGCAAGCCGGCAAGCACCTCGGCCGCGGCATCGAAGTCCCCACGAAGCCGGTACAGCTCGGAGCGGTGCAGGCTCAGCGCGACATAGAAGAACCCGTCCCAGGAATCCGGCCCGAGCATCCCCTCGGCCTCCCGCAGCCGCGCCCAAGCCTGCTCGAGATCACCACTGCGGCCAAGTTCCTGCACCACATAGGTCAGGTGCACGGCCAGATCCTCCTGCGAGGTGCCCAGCTCGCGCAGGATCCGCATACCTTCCTCATGCGTCTCGATCGCCTTGGCATGCTCACCGTCCACGCTGTAGTCACCAGCGATGGCCAGTAGCGCGCGCATCAGTCCCCATTGATCGCCGAGCTCGCGAAACCGATCGTGCGCCTCCTGCACCCGAAGCCGGCCGCGCTCCGCGTCACCGACGTAGTACCCGGCGAACGCGTCGGCAAGTCGCACCGCTGCCTGTGCCCAGCCGTCGGAAGTCTCGTAGCCGTGCGCGATCCGCCGCTCACCGAGCTCGATATCACCGCCAAGCATCGCGACGACCGGCTCCAGCAACACCATCGGCGCGTAATGGTCCATCGCGTTCATATCCGCGGTTTCCTTGGCCATCCCCCGAAGCCACTCGGTGTTCAGCAGGTTGCCCGGTCCCAACACAGCCAACTCGCTGAACCGCAACACGGCGAGTTCCCATCCAGGCACCTCCCCGGACATCTTGCGGACCACCGGTACGAATTCACCGAAGAACTGATCCCTGCCGGTCACGATCCAGTACCAGCTCAGCGCGCGCAGCAGGCGAACCGCTTCGAGACGGCGCCCCGCGTCGATGAACCAGTGCAGTGCGGCGAGGAAATTGCCGTGCTCGGCGTCGAAGACCAGGTCCGCTTCGAGCTGCGTGCTGCCGCGGATACGCAGATCCTGTTCCTGCGCGTAATCCACGCAGTGCGCGGCGAACGCCTCCTGCACGACTGACCGCTCGCCCGATTCGACCAGCCGCTCGTCCGCGTAGGCACGGATCGTTTCCAGCATCCGGTACCTCGGCCTACCGGTGTCCGTGACGTAGTTATCCACAATGGACTTATCGGTGAGCGAAGCGAGCACGTAAAGCACGTCCGATGCGGGCAGCCGATCGTCCGCGCACACCTGCTCCAGCGCGGTCACCGTTGCGCCGGCGGCAAAAACACTCATGCGCATCGCGAGTAGCCGCTCCGGCTCCTCGAGCAGATCCCAGCTCCACTCGACCACCGCACGCAGGGTGCGCTGCCGGGGTAGCGCGGTCCTGCTGCCCGAAGTGAGCAACCGGAACCGGTCGACGAGGCGTTCGGCGATCTGCGCGGCGGTCATCGCCCGCAGGCGAGCGGCGGCCAGCTCGACGGCAAGCGGCAGGCCATCCAGCTGGCGGCAGATCTCCACCACCGAGTTGACCACCGAGTCATCCAGTACGAAGTCCGGCCGCACCGCCCGCGCACGGTCCAGGAACAGGCGCACCGCCGGACTTTCCTTCGCCTGGTCGGTCGAGCTGCCCAGTTCGGGGACGGCAAGCGAGCCAACGACGCACAGCGCCTCGCCGGTGATCGCCAGCGGTTCCCTACTGGTGACCATGATGCGTAGTCCGGGACAGTTGGCGAGCAGCACATCGCACAGTGCCGCTGCCCTACCGATCAGATGCTCACAGTTGTCCAGCACCAGCAGGGATTCGCCGACCCCGAGCAACTCGGCAAGGCGGGCAACGGCGTCATGCGTGGCCAGCAGCAGCGCGACTTCCCTTGTCGAAACATCCGCCGCGCCGAGCGCGGTGAGCACCACGCCGGCCAGGTCCGCGCCGTCCGCGAGCCCAGCGAGCGGGACGAACCACACGCGTTGGTGTTCATGCGCGCGATGGCGCTGCGCGGCCTCGGTGGCCAGCCGGGTCTTACCGGCGCCGCCCGGTCCAACCAGGGTCACCAGGCGGGAGCTGTGCAGCAGCTCGTCGAGCTGGGCCAGCTCGACATCCCTGCCGACGAAGCTGGTCAGCTGGGTCGGCAGCGGCGCGCTGCCAGGTTCGGGGCGGGCAACCGGTCGGCTCGGTTCGGCAAGCTCGCCGCGCAGGATGGCCAGATGCGTTTCGCTGAGCTCGGTCGATGGATCGATCCCCAGCTCGTCGGCGAGCGCGTTGCGGGTTTGCTCGTATACCCGCAACGCCTCGGACTGCCGGCCAGCCGCGTGCAGCACGCGCATGCGCAACGCGGTAAGCCGCTCCCGGAGCGGGTACTTCGCGCCAACCTCTTCGAGTGCGGGCAGCATCCGAACCGCGCCGCCAAGGTGCAGTTCGGCCTCCGCGCGATCCTCGAGTACGGCCAGGCCCAGTTCGACCAGCCGGGCCGCGGCTGGCGCGGCGAAGGACGCTTCGGCGAACTCGTCGAGCGGGCTGCCGCGCCAGAGTTCGGCCGCCTCCGCGAGTAGTTCGGCCGCCTCCGCGTGCTTACCGTTGCCGAGCGCCCGTTTGCCGTCCCTGGCCAGCCGTTCGAAGCGATGCGCGTCCACCGCGTCCGGGTTCAGGTCCAGCGTGTAGCCCTGGCCGTTCGCCCGTACCGCGCCGTCGCCCGCCGCCCGCAGCACCCGACGTAGCCGGGAAACCAGCGATTGCAACGCGTTCGCGGCGTCCGTCGGCGGTTGATCGCCCCAGAGGCCGTCCAGCAGGGCATCGACCGATACCGGACGCCCAGCGTCCAGCGCGAGCCTGGCCAGCAGGCCGCGCAACCGGGTACCCCCGATCTCGACTTCCGCCCCGTCGTCCGCGTATACCCGCAACGGACCGAGTATGCCCACCCGCACGCCGACCAGTCTTGCAGATCCGGACGACAGCGCGCCTATACGCACCGGCGGCGACCACGTTCCGCCCGCTAACCGCGTCCGGAAATCAACGGTCAGCCCGCAGAACGTGGGGTAACCGCGCTCGCTGGCACGCCCGTGTCAACGGTCAGCCCGCTAAACGCGCATCCCCAGATCAACAGTTAGCCCGCTAAACGCGGCCGGAAATCAACAGTCAGCCCGCGGAACGCGAATTAAGGGGGGTGCGGAACGTGAAGGGCGGGCCCCGGCTGCTGCCGAGACCCGCCCTCGCGGTACTGCTGTGCTTACTCGGACTCGCTCTCCGAGTTGCTGGTGTTGCCCTCGCCGCTGGAAGCGGAGACCTCCACCGGCGGAGCGTCCGGAACCTCGAGCGCCGGCTTCGCCTCGCCACGGAAGACGAACCTTGCCTCGTCGTCCTTGGCGGCTTCGCCGTCCCAGCCCTCGACGTCCACGAGCACGATCTGACCGGTCTCGATCTCACCGAACAGGATCTTCTCGGACAGCTGGTCCTCGATCTCCCGCTGGATCGTGCGACGCAACGGCCGGGCACCGAGCACCGGATCGAACCCGCGCTTGGCGAGCAGCTTCTTGGCGAGCGGGGTCACCTCGATCGCCATGTCCTTGTTCTTCAGCTGCTCCTCGACCCGGGAGATCATCAGGTCGACCATCTCAACGATCTGGTCCTCGGTGAGCTGGTGGAAGACGATCACATCATCGATCCGGTTCAGGAACTCCGGACGGAAGTGCTTCTTCATCTCCTCGTTGACCTTCTGCTTCATCTTCTCGTAGCGAGTACCCGCATCGTTCCCGCTGGAGAAACCGAGGCTGACGGTCTTCGAGATGTCCTGGGTACCCAGGTTCGAGGTGAAGATCAGCACCGTGTTCTTGAAGTCGACCGTACGACCCTGACCGTCGGTGAGCCGACCGTCTTCGAGGACCTGCAACAGCGTGTTGTAGATCTCCTGGTGGGCCTTCTCGATCTCATCGAAGAGCACCACGGAGAACGGCTTGCGGCGCACCTTCTCGGTGAGCTGGCCGCCCTCCTCGTAGCCGACGTAGCCGGGAGGCGCACCGAACAGCCGCGAGGCGGTGTAGCGGTCGTGGAACTCACCCATGTCGATCTGGATGAGCGCGTCGTCCTCGCCGAACAGGAAGTTGGCAAGGGCCTTGGACAGCTCGGTCTTACCGACACCCGAGGGGCCGGCGAAGATGAACGACCCGGACGGCCGCTTCGGGTCCTTCAGGCCTGCACGAGTACGCCGGATCGCCTGGGAAACGGCCTTGACCGCGTCCTCCTGGCCGATGATCCGCTTGTGCAGCTCCTCCTCCATCCGGAGCAGCCGGGTGGTCTCCTCCTCGGTGAGCTTGAACACCGGGATCCCGGTCCAGTTGGCCAGCACCTCGGCGATCTGCTCGTCGTCCACCTCGGCGACGACGTCCAGGTCGCCGTCCTTCCACTGCTTCTCCCGCTCAGCCTTCTGGCCAAGCAGCGTCTTCTCCTCGTCCCGCAGCCGCGCGGCCCGCTCGAAGTCCTGCGCGTCGATCGCGGACTCCTTGTCCCTACGCACATCGGCGATCTTCTCGTCGAATTCGCGCAGGTCCGGCGGGGCGGTCATCCGGCGGATCCGCATCCGGGCGCCCGCCTCGTCGATCAGGTCGATCGCCTTGTCCGGCAGATACCGGTCGTTGATGTAGCGGTCGGCCAAGGTGGCCGCGGAGACCAGCGCCGAGTCGGTGATCGTGACCCGGTGGTGCGCCTCGTAGCGGTCCCGTAGCCCCTTCAGGATCTCGATCGCGTGCTCCAGGCTCGGCTCGCTGACCTGGATCGGCTGGAAACGACGCTCGAGCGCCGGGTCCTTCTCGACGTACTTGCGGTACTCCTCGAGCGTGGTCGCACCGATGGTCTGCAGCTCACCGCGGGCAAGCATCGGCTTGAGGATCGACGCGGCGTCGATCGCGCCCTCCGCGGCACCCGCACCGACCAGCGTGTGGATCTCGTCGATGAACAGGATGATGTCGCCGCGCGTCTTGATCTCCTTGAGCACCTTCTTCAGGCGCTCTTCGAAGTCACCGCGATAGCGCGAGCCGGCGACAAGCGAACCGAGGTCAAGCGTGTAGAGCTGCTTGTCCTTCAGCGTCTCCGGCACCTCGCCCTTGACGATGTTCTGCGCAAGCCCTTCGACGGCGGCGGTCTTACCGACACCGGCCTCACCGATCAGCACCGGGTTGTTCTTGGTGCGCCGGGAAAGCACCTGCATGATCCGCTCGATCTCCTTGGACCGGCCGATCACTGGGTCCAGGTTGCCCTCGCGCGCGCTGGCGGTGAGGTTGCGCCCGAACTGGTCGAGCACCAGCGAGGAGGACGGCGTGCCCTCGCCACGGCCACCGCCGGCTTCGGCTGGCTCCTTGCCCTGGTAGCCGGAAAGCAGCTGCAGCACCTGCTGGCGCACCCGGTTCAGATCCGCACCCAGCTTGACCAGCACCTGCGCGGCGACACCCTCGCCCTCGCGGATCAGCCCGAGCAGAATGTGCTCGGTACCGATGTAGTTGTGCCCGAGCTGCAGTGCCTCTCGCAGGCTGAGCTCAAGCACCTTCTTGGCCCGCGGCGTGAAGGGAATGTGTCCGCTCGGAGCCTGCTGCCCCTGGCCGATGATCTCCTCGACCTGCTGGCGGACGCCCTCCAGCGCGATACCCAACGACTCGAGCGCCTTGGCGGCGACACCCTCACCCTCGTGGATCAAACCCAGGAGGATGTGCTCGGTGCCGATGTAGTTGTGGTTGAGCATCCTGGCTTCTTCCTGAGCCAGAACAACCACCCGCCTCGCGCGGTCGGTGAACCTCTCGAACATTCGCACTCCCTGACTGCTGCGCTGGCGGCCCTGGTACCGCCTCGGGAACCGGGGCGGAGTCAGCACCGTACAAGTCACTCTAGTCGCCGAACCGAGCAAGCCGCTGTGGCGGATGCCCCTGACACGACTACATAACGTGCCAGCCTACGGGGCGATTCCGTAACTGGGCAGGCCATCCGACTTGTCCGCTAGGGGCGAACGTGATCAGCCCGCTGGCCAGCGGCGCAAGCTTGCCACGCACACTCCGACGATCGAGTGAAACCCGGTCACGCCTCGCGATGGCCAGACCCGGCCGACTACGCAATCGGAGTGGTATTAGGCTCAAATTTATTAAGGTAAGGCAATCCTCACTCCTTCGAGCGACGGGATTCCCGCACCCGGCCAAGCAACAGAGAGCCGCGCCGATGCACGACCAAGCGATCCGACAAGTAATGAAGAACACAGCACCACTGGCTGAGACGATCACCGCGACGCCAGTGGGTATCGGCTTGGCCGGCTCGCTTCGACGAGTAGCCGCCCGGGCGGCGCATACCGAGCTTTACGACGCGGTCCCACCGTCCGGCGATTGGGTGCGGTGCGCGCAAGCGCTTGCCGACCCGGAGTTCTTCGATCGCTGGCGGAGCCGGCTCGGTGACTGGTTGCAGGCGGAGTACGGGCACGCGCCGGCGCGCAGCACGGCCGGCTACGTGCTTTCCTGGTACGCCCATGTGCCGGCGAGCATTGCCGCGCTGCTGTTCCACCACGAGCGCAGGGTGCCAAGGCTGCATCCTGGCGAGCTGTCGTTTCGGCTCGGCGCCGCTCGCCCGCATCCGGACGCGATCGCGCTCACCGGTTCGACCTTCGCCTGTTTGCCGGATGATCCGGCCGCCGGGTTGCCGGAGGCGACCGTGGTGCCGTCGGAACGGGCGCTCGCCGCGGTGCTGCGTGGGCGGTATCTGGCGCATGTGCGGCGGTTTATCGGGGTGTTTGGGCCGGGGGTGCGGTTCGGTCGGCGCACGCTGTGGGCCGCGGCGACCGACGCGCTGGACACCGCGCTCTGGCAGGCCGGCTTGACCAGCGGGGACGAAGGGGCCGGCGTCGCCGATGCCACGCTCGTACTCGCGGACCGCTTCGCACCGTTCACCTCGGCTTCCACGCTGCGCCCGCTGCCCGGTGGCAGTGCCGGCACTGGCAGCGGCGAGCAGGCATGGACCCGCCGCAGGGAGGGCTGCTGCTTCCACTATCTGGTCGAGCCCGGCCCGGCCGGCGTGTGCGACACCTGCCCACGCCGGCACGCTCCGTGATCGCGTTCCTGAAAGATCTTGCGGTGAGGGTGGGTCAGGCGACTTCGGCCGGGTGGTTGCTGGAATCGGATTCCGGGTGGTGCTCTACGCCCGTCGCGCTGATCGGCACGACCATCGGCGTGGCCGCGACCGGATCGGGTACCACCATCGCCTGCAAGCCGAACACCTCGGCGAGATGCTGCTCGGTGAGCACCTCACCCGGTGCGCCGTCGGCGAGAATATGCCCGTCCCGCATGGCGATCAGCCGATCCGAGTACCTGGCGGCCAGGTTCAGGTCGTGCAGCACCATCACGATGGTCACCCGACGCTCGGTGTTCAGCCGGCGCACCAGGTCCAGCACCTCCACCTGGTGCGCGAGGTCCAGGTAGGTGATCGGCTCATCCAGCAACAGCAGTTCGGTGCCCTGCGCGAGCGCCATGGAGATCCACGCGCGCTGCCGCTGACCGCCGGAGAGCTGATCGACCGCGCGCTCGGCGTAGCCATCCATCCCGGTCTGCGCGAGCGCCTCGGTGATCGCCGCGTCGTCACTCGACGACCACTGCCGGTACCAGGTCTGATGCGGATGCCGGCCGCGCGCGACCAGATCGGCCACGGTCAGCCCCTCCGGCGCCTGCGGGCTCTGCGGCAACAGCCCGAGCACCTTGGCGACCTCCCTGGTGCGCATCTTGTCGATCCGCTCGCCGTCCAGCAGCACACTGCCACCCTTCGGGGCAAGCAGCCGGCCAAGCGCGCGCAACAGGGTCGACTTGCCGCAGCCGTTCGGGCCGATCACCGAGGTGACCGTGCCTTCGGCCACCTCCAGATCCAGCCCGTCGACCACCAGTGGGCCGCCATAGGACAGCCGCAGCTGCTCCGCGCGCAACCGCTGCCGCGGATCAGCCTCGCCGGCCACACCAGTCCCGTCCGTCATACCCGAGCCTCCCGTCGACTGCGAATCAGCAAAAACATCAGATACGGCGCACCAAGTACCGCCGTGTAAACCCCAACCGGCAGCTCCACCCCCGGCAGGGTGCGGGCAGCCAGATCGGCACAAACCGTCAGCGTCGCGCCAAGCACCATGGACGCGCCGAGCGGCGGGCCAGCCACCGCGCACAGCCGCAGCGCGATCTGCGGCGCGGCCAGCGCGACGAACCCGATCGGCCCCGCCGCCGCGGTAGCCACCGCCGCAAGCAACACCGCGAGCAGCAACAGCACCGTGCGGGAGAGATTGACCCGAACTCCGAGACCGCGCGCGGTGTCCTCACCGAACCGCAGCACGCCAAGCACCCGCGCGCCGAACAGGGTCAGCGGGGCAAGCACGCCGACGGCCAACGCCACCGCGGGCACATCGCCCCAGCCAGCCGCGGCCAGACTGCCGGTCAACCAGGTCATCGCGCGCGCGGCCACCTGCACATCGCCCACGGTGAGCAGCCAGAAAACCAGATTCGCGCCGACCGCGGCGATCCCGATGCCGATCAGCACCATCCGGTAGCCGTCGATCCCACGCCGCCAGGACAGCCCGTACAGCGCGAGGCCGGCGAGCAAGCCACCGAGCAAACTGGCCAGCGGTACCCCGACGCCATCCGCGAAACCGGAAAGCTGACCGTAACTACCGGCAAAGGCGATCACGGTGACCGCGCCAACCGAGGCTCCCCAGGTAATGCCGAGCACATCGGGGCTGGCGAGCGGATTGCGCGAAATCGACTGGAACAGCGCGCCGGCCAGCCCGAGGGCCGCGCCGACAAGCACCCCGACGAGCGCTCGCGGCAACCGGACATCCAGCACCGCGCCACGCTGCGATTCGGCACCACCGCCGAGCAGCACCTCAAACACCTCGCCGAGCGGTATCCGGTAACTGCCAAGTCCGATATGCGCGGCCACGGCGAGCAGCAGCAGCGCCGCGGCACAGCCAACCACCAGGATGGTGCGCCAGCGCAGCCGCAGCCCCAGGCCACCGACCGCAAGCCCCTTCGTGGTTCCCGCGCGCGTATCGACGCTCATAGCCGCACCAACCTCACCGAACGCACCAGGTAGATGAAGGCCGGCGCACCGAGCACGGTCAGCATGATGCCCACCTCGAACCGATCGGCGGCGAGCACCCGCCCGAGCACATCGGCGACCAGCAGCAGGATGGCGCCGAGCAGGCCCGCGTAGGGCACCAGCCAGCGGTAATCGGCACCGGTGATCCCGCGCGCGATATGCGGTACGACCAGTCCGACGAACGCGATCGGACCGCAGGCGGCCACCGCCGAACCGGTCAGCAGCGCGATCGCGCCCAGCCCGACGAACCGGGTAAGCCGGACCCGCTGGCCGAGTCCCTTGGCGATGTCCTCGCCGAGCGCAAGGGTGTTCAGCCCCGGCGTGTTCAGCACCGCGAGGACCAACCCGACGAGCAGAAACGGTAGGACGGTCGCCGCGGACTCGTACTCGCTGCGCGCGAGCGAACCGATCCGCCAGAACCGGTAGACCTCCATGCCCCGCTGATCGAGCAACACCAGCGCGGAGGTGAGTCCGAGGAGCAGCCAGCTGATCGTCGCACCGGCCAGTGCCAGGGTCACCGGTGTCGCTCCGCCTCGGCCGACCGAGCCAAGCGCGAAGACCACGGCACTGGCGATCAATGCCCCGGCGAAGGCGAAAAGCACCTGACCGGACACATAGGTCATGCCAAAAACCGTGATAGAAAGCACAACCGCGAATGCGGCGCCTTGGGTTACACCGAGCAAACCGGGATCCGCGAGCGGATTTCGGGTATGCCCCTGCATCAGCGCACCGGCTACGCCGAGCGCGATTCCGACGGCGAGCCCGAGCAAGGTGCGCGGAATCCGCAGTGCGCCGACAATAATGTCGAACTCGGTACCGCTCGGCGTAAAGATCGCGTGCCATACGGCGGAAAGCGGGATATTCCTTTCCCCAAAAGCGACACTCGCCAGCGCGGCGAGTAGCAACGCGACTACCAGGACAACAAGTCCGGTCAATCGTCGGCGCCGCCGCGTGGCAAGAGAATTGCCCGCGGCAGCGGACTGTTCGGGCATCGGCGGACTGGCCGCGCGCACTCGGGTGGTCACCCGCTACCGCGCCGCATCCACACGAAACCGCGCTCGGCGATTGTGCCGCATTCCATCTCCTACTGACTTCGTCGCCGCCAGGCCATACTATTCGCTGCCAGGTAAGCCTAACCAAAGTGAATGGAGCGTGGATATGCGCAGTTCCTCGCGGCCGGCCTTCCGCCGTCGCCCTTATCGAGGTACGGCTACCGCGTTGACCCTGGTCGCGGCGTTCGGCCTGGCGGCATGCGGGCAGACCAGCGACCCCGCTGGCGGCGATGCGCAGGGCGAACAGCAGCAGAACGTGGAAACACTCGGCGACTTCACCGAATGCGGCCCGCGCGAAGGTAAGTCCCTGCCTGGCACGATGAGCGCGCAGAACGTCGGTGATTTTCCCCGCCAGGTGCGCACCGCCATGGGCGAAACAACCATTGACAAGCGGCCAACTCAGGTAGCCGCACTGGACAGCAGTTACGTGGACGCGGCACTGGCGCTCGGCGCGAACGTCACGGCGTACACCAGGTTCCCTGGCTGTGGCGACGAGATCCCGCCCTATCTGGCAGGGGAGGCGAAACGGCTGGCCGCGGACGCGGAACCGGTGGGCGAGCTGGACACCCCTGATCTGGACAAGCTGCACGAGATCCAGCCGGACCTGATCGTCTCCGCCAAGGTCCGGCACGAAAAGATCTATGACCAGCTCAGCGGTATCGCGCCGACCGTATTCAGCGAAACGACCGGGCCGACCTGGAAGGACAACCATCTGCTGATCGGCGAAGCGCTCGGTAAACGCGAGCTGGCCGAGGCGCAGATCAAGAACTTTGAGGAGCGGGCCCGCAAAGTCGGCGACGCGATCAAGCGCGAGCACAACGACCCGACGTTCTCCCTGGTGCGCTTCGTTGGCGGAGAATCGACGGTAAGGCTGTATGCCTCGGAGTCGTATCCGGGCATCGTGCTGGACGACACCGGCCTTTCCCGGCCGAAGGACCAGCCGAACCCGGAAGGCGAGCTATCCACCGACATCAGCCAGGAGAACATCCTCAAACTGGACGCTGACACGATTTTCGTGTCCGCGTTCGCGGATCCGGAGAATCAGTCCGAGCAGGTTCGCGGCGAGTTCGCGCAGAACCCGCTGTGGGACAAGCTGACCGGGAAGCAGGTGAACGTCAGCGACGTTTCCTGGGGCACCGCGGTAAGCCTGTACGGCGCACACGCGATGCTGGACGACCTCGCCGAGTACTTCGAGGTAGATCCAGCTCGATAAGGCGCCAGGACACTAGTGTCCTGAGTCAGAAGTATGAGTGGCATCTTTCGGGCCCAGGCGGCGCCTCGCGGCGTTGTCGTCGTCACCGATAGCGCTGCTATCGGCTTCTCCCCCACCTCACGGCGGGGGCACCCCCACCTCCGCCTTGCGACGCATCCACCTGGATCACCGAAATCCGCTAACGAACCCCCGACTCAGGACACTAGACACACAATCGGGCCGCCGGCGAATTCCGGCGGCCCGATTGTCATTAGCTATGTGGATGCCCCGCGCTTCAGTTCTTCTGGTGGTACGCGTCCAGCACCTCGGCCGGGATCCGGCCCCGATCGGACACGTTCATGCCCTGCTTACGAGCCCATTCCCGGATGGCCTGATTCTGCTCGCGGTCCACGCTGGCGCTACGCGGCGCGCCCGCCTTCGCCACCGGGCGCCCGCTCGGCCGCTTGCGGCCGCCGGAACGCCGCGCGTGCTCGATGTATTCCGCGAGCGTTTCGCGAAGTTGGTCAGCATTATCGGACGACAGGTCGATCTGGTAGGTAGCACCATCCAGTCCAAATTCGACTGTCTCCTCAGCCTCGGAACCGTCGAGGTCGTCAACCAAACTGACGGTGACCTTCTGAGCCATTACCTGTCCTCCTATAAACCAATCCAGAAGCTACGCGGGAGCGCAAAAGTCGGGAGCGTCCATGGCTACACAGCCCATTCAACCATCTCGACGCCTATATAATTACTCGCTTCGCGAGTTTAACGCAAATCTGCAAGGCCACCGGAACCCCATCCACGCGATTATCCCGGCACTTGGTCCTTCACTACGGTTGCTCGAGAAACCGAGTTAAAACGACTGGGTTAGGTAGTACTTCTAGCGCACGTCAACCGCCAGCCTGTTCGGCTGGGCCCAGCTATTCCGGCCGCACCAGCGGGAACAAGATGGTCTCCCGGATACCGAGACCGGTAAGCGCCATCAGCAGCCGATCGATCCCCATTCCAGCGCCACCGGTCGGCGGCATTCCGTACTCGAGAGCGCGCAAGAAGTCTTCATCCAGTCGCATGGCCTCGGAGTCACCCGCCGCGCCAAGCTGGGCTTGTTCCATCAAGCGCTGCCGTTCGACAACCGGATCAACGAGTTCTGAATAACCGGTAGCCAGCTCCATACCCCGCACATACAGATCCCACTTCTCGGCGACACCCGGCTTGTCCCTGTGCTGCCTGGTCAGTGGAGACGTTTCGATCGGGAAATCCCGTACGAATGTCGGCTCGTAGATATGGTCACCGACCAGGTGTTCCCACAACTCTTCGATCAGCTTGCCGTGGCCGAGCTTGGGATCTACCTCAATACCGCGTTGCTCCGCTTGTTGGTGCAGGTATTCCGCGGGCGTTTCCGGAGTCACCTCGACGCCTAGGGCTTCGGAGAGCGACTCATACATCGTCACACTTGCCCATTGCCCGGACAGGTCATATTCGGTTCCGTCCACGAGTGTCACTACGTGACTACCGAAAATCGACTCGGCCGCCTCCTGGACGAGCGCTCGGGTCAACTCCGCGACGGAGTCGTATGTGCTGTACGCCTCATAATACTCAAGCATCGCGAACTCGGGAGAATGCGAAGAGTCGCTGCCTTCATTACGGAAGTTCCGGTTGATCTCAAAGACCTTCTCGATACCACCGACAACGCATCGCTTTAGGTACAACTCCGGCGCGATCCGCAGGTAAAGGTCGAGGTCAAAGGCATTTGAGTGGGTAACAAACGGACGAGCCGAAGCGCCACCATGCAGGGTTTGCAACATCGGCGTCTCGACCTCGAGATAGCCGCGCTGATGGAATGAGTCGCGCAGCGAGCGGACCACACCGGCGCGGGTGCGCACGGTGTCCCTGGCGCGATCACGCAGAATAAGGTCCACATAACGCTGCCGAATCCGTGTCTCCTCGGCGAGTTGCTTGTGCGCGACCGGCAGCGGACGCAGCGCCTTACCGGCAACCCGCCATTCCTCGGCGAGCACGGACAGCTCGCCCCTACGCGAGGTAATCACCTCGCCATAGATGAAAACGTGGTCGCCGAGGTCCACGTCCGACTTCCATGCGTCCAGCGACTCCTGGCCGACGTTGGCCAGGCTCAGCATCGCCTGGAGTTCGGTGCCGTCACCTTCGCGGAGCGTGGCGAAACACAGCTTGCCGGTGTTACGCAGGAACATCACCCTGCCGGCGACTCCGACCAACTCGCCGGTCCGCTGATCGGCCGGCAGATCGCTGAACCGATTGCGGATATCCGCGAGTAGATGGGTGCGCGGGACCTCGACCGGATAGGGGTCCATCCCGTTCGCGAGCAGTTTGTCCCGCTTCTCGCGGCGTATGCGTAGCTGCTCAGGCAAGTCGTCCGCGGAAACCGGGGTGTTCTGCTCATCTGTCACGGCACTTTAGGGTACGGATCGATGCGGGCCGGACGCGATCAGGTTACCGGTTTGCCCGGCCGAGGTGTGCGCAGCGCCACGCCACGGGCGCAAGGCGCCAGCCACGGCGTGTCTGGCGGCCGAATCGATCCCGGTCGGCCACTGCCCGTAACCGCGTGTTGTGGCTGGCGCGGCTATGGGGAGTTGCGCTCGAAGACCAGGCGAAGGCCGAGCAGGGTCAGATCCGGCGCGTGTTCGGTGATGGTGGTGGACTCGCCGATCACCAGGGGTGCCAGCCCACCGGTGGCCAGCACGGCGACCGGGCTCGCGTCGCTGCCGGCCAGTTCGGCGACGATGCGCCGGACCAGCCCGTCCACCTGACCGGCGAAGCCGTACAGAATCCCGGACTGCAGGCACTCGACGGTGTTCTTGCCGATCACCGAACGGGGGCGAACGAGCTCCACTTTGCGCAGTGCGGCTGCCCGCGCGGCGAGCGCATCCACCGAGATCTCCACCCCTGGCGCGAATGCCCCGCCAAGAAACTCACCGTTCGCCGAGATCGCGTCCACATTGGTGGAAGTACCGAAGTCCACAACCACACAGGCGGTGTTATGCCGGTGATGCGCGGCGAGTGTGTTCACCAGCCGGTCCGCGCCAACCTCTTTCGGATTATCGACAAGAAGTGGCACGCCGGTCCGCACGCCCGGTTCGACAACCACTTTCGGCACCTTGGCGTAGTACCGGTCGAGCATCACCCGCAGTTCCCTGAGCACCGCGGGCACCGTGGACAGCGCGCTGATCCCGGTGATGGCACCGGCGTACTCGCCGAGCAAGCCACGCATGGTCAGGGCGAGCTCGTCGGCGGTGATCCGTGCGTCGGTGCGCATCCGCCAATCCCGCACCAGTTCGGTGGACGCACCACCATCGTTGGGGTACAGCCCGAAGACGATGTTCGTATTACCGACGTCAATGGCGAGCAACACGGGATCGTTCAGCCTTCCGTCCTGAGCAGCGCATCCAGCCGCGCCGCGTCCTCGGTCTCCTGCGCGTTCGGTACGCCTTGCCGAGCCTGTGGAGCCGGCACGACCACGCCATGCTCGGTTACCCCGCCACTACGCAATCCGGAACCGGCCGGCGCGACAGCGGGGTCGGCGCCCGCGCTGTTGATCCGGTTCCGCTCATCCACAAAGATCACCTTGGGCTGAAACGAATGTGCCTCGGCGTCGGCCATCATGCCGTAGGCGATCAGGATCACCAGGTCGCCCGGTTCGATCAGGTGCGCGGCCGCGCCGTTGATCCCGATCACCCCGCTGTCTCGCTCCCCGGTGATCACATAGGTCTCCAGCCGGGCGCCGTTGGTCACGTCCACGATGGTGACCTGCTCGCCGTGCAGCAGATCGGCCGCTTCCATCAAGGTCGAGTCGACGGTCACCGAGCCGACGTAGTGCAGATCGGCCTGGGTGACAGTGGCACGGTGGATCTTGGATTTCAGCATCGTCCGGTACACGGTCGGTTCCTTCCGCTAGGACGTGGTTGGGTCCTGCGATCCCGGGGTCCACGCGTCCCCGAGCTGCACGCCGGTGTTGTCGATCAGCCGGACCGGACCCACTCGCGCGGCGATCAACAGGCGCGCCTCGCCAAACTCCGGCGGTTCAGCGAGGTCGCTCGCCCGCAACTCGAGGTAGTCCAGCTCCACCTCGGAGGTGGCAGCCAAGCTTTCCGTTGCCGCGGCGAGCACCGCGGCCACCCCGTCCGGGCCGGCGCGCATACCGGCGGCGAGCGCGGTGGGCAGCGCGACGGCCAGCTTCCTGTCCTGATCAGACAGATAGCGATTCCGCGAGGAAAGGGCAAGACCATCATCTTCGCGAACCGTGGGCACCCCAATGATCCGGGTCGAAAGGTGCAGGTCCTTGACCATCTGCCGAACCAGGATCAGTTGCTGATAGTCCTTCTCGCCGAACATCGCGTAGTCCGGCCGGGTCAGGTTCAGCAGCTTCGCGACGACGGTCAGCACCCCGGCGAAATGCCCCGGCCGGCTCGCCCCCTCCAGCTGCTCGCCCAATGGTCCAGGTTGGACGGTGGTAACCGCGTCCGGCGGGTACATATCCACGGCATCCGGGGTGAAGACGATCTCCGCGCCTTCCTCGGCACAGGCACGCAGGTCGTCGTCAAGCGCCCTGGGGTAGCGGTCCAGATCCTCGTTCGGCCCGAACTGCAACGGGTTCACGAAGATCGAAACGGCCACGACGGTATTCGGGATTCGCTTCGCGCGGCGGATCAGCTCCCGGTGCCCCGCATGCAGCGCACCCATCGTGGGCACCAGCACGACCTTCCGGTTCACCCCGCGCAATGCGGCGCATACCCGGCTCAGATCGGTTGGCGACGAGTAAACGTTCACCTCGCCTCGGGTGAACTTCGGGGCCGTCATCGCCGCTCTCCCAACACCGTCGTAACCTCCTCGGCCGCCGCCTCCGGCAGTAACTTCGCCGCCTTGGCGCGGTCGGCCGTACGCTTGCCCAACTCGACATAACTCGGCAGCACCTCGGGTGCGGATGTGCTGAGCACATCCAGGTGCCGCCGCACCGTTCCGCTGTCCCCCCTGGCAACCGGGCCGGTAAGCGCCCGGTCACCGTGCCGGAGCACATTGTCCAATGCGGCCGAGAGCAGTGGGGCAAGCACCCGCTCCGCGGGCTCGATTCCCGCGTCCCGCAACAGATCCGCGCAGTCAGCGACCAATGTGATCAGATGGTTCGCGCCATGTGCCAGGGCAAGGTGGTACGCGGCGCGCGCTGCCTCCGGCACGCGTACCGGTTCCGCGCCGATCTCCACGGCCAGCGCTTCGCCGACGCTCCACGCCGCTTCATCCCCGTCCGGCGCGGTCACCCCGATCGTGCAGGAGGCGATCCGCTGCAGATCCTCCACGCGCCCGGTGAAGGTCATCACCGGGTGCAGCGCGAGCGGCAACGCACCGAGTTCGGCTACCGGGCGCAGTACCTCGATCCCGTTCGCGCCGGAGGTGTGCACCACGATCTGGCCAGCCCGGAAGGCCCCCGCGTTCGCCAGCCCGGTGACCATGCCGGCGAGCGCATCATCGGGCAGTGCCAGCAGTACCAGGTCCGCGTGGTTGACGACCTCATCCGGCGGCCGCAGCGGTACGCCGGGTAGCAGCTCCTCGGCCCGGCGAAGTGAATCTTTGGACACCCCGGATGCGGCGACTACCTGGTGCCCGGCCGCGGCGAGCGCCGCGCCGAGTACGGCCCCGGCACGACCGGCGGAAACCACGCCGATCGTGAGCCGCGCCGGCCGGTTCATCGAATACCCCAGTGGCGGGGTTCAGTGGCTTGCATCGCGCACTCCTCATTGCGTTCCAGTCCCGACCTGCTTGCGGGTACCAGACGACGGCGGGATAGTAGCCGGCCGCGCGGGCCCGCTGCCGGTCCTGGTGACCAGCCTCACCCGGGCGAGCGACCGCGTTGGTAGGCGAACGAGCTGCGTACCGCGTCGGCGCGGGCCTTGCGTACCGCGGCGACCAGCTCGGTCTGCCGCTGACCCGCCGTCGCCTCGTCCAGCCCACTCGATTCGTGACTGCGCAGGAACGCGAGCTCGGTAACCGCCGACTGGTAGTTGCCAACCGCGATGGCGGCGGCTTTACCTGATTCCGCTTTCGCCTGCCGGCGCCACCGCCGCCGTTCCGGCAGGCTGGTGAGCAGTTCGGCTTCGGATTCGGCCACCAGCCTTGCTTCGACCAGCTCGGGAATCGCGCTGGCCACGATTCGCTGCTCGCGGCGGCGGTGCCAGTTCACCAGCACCACCAATCCGGCCAGGATCGGGACCATGACAAGGAAATACACGTTGAGAAACACTTCGCTGCCGCCGAGCGTCGCCGCGGCATTCCACAACGCGTGTAGGCCGACCGAACCGACGAAACCCGCGAGCGATACGAACACAGCCAGTTTGGTGCTGCGGGTCCGTGCGGCGATGCCCAGCCCGATCCCGAGCAGCGCGGTGAACAGCGGATGAGTGAACGGCGACAGTACCGCCCTGGCGATGAACGCGACCAGCACGCCGTTGCCGGTCCAATCGCCAATGCCCTCTTCGGTAAAGATCCGGCCGAAGTAGTAGATGTTCTCGGTGAACGCGAATCCGGCTGAGGTGAAACCGGCGTAGACGATCCCGTCCACCACCCCGTCGAATTCCTTGCGCCGCCACAGCAAGATGCCAACCAGGAAGGCGCCCTTGAGCGTTTCTTCCACCAGTGGCGCGGAAAGCACCGCGCTGACGGTATTTCCACTGCCCCTGCCGAGGAGTTGGTCACCGACCAGCTCGGCGGTGTTGTTGATCAGTAGCGCGGTCAGCGCGGCGACACAGGCACCCCAGGTGAACGCCAGCATCAGCAGTTTGGCCGGCTCCGGCTCCCAGCGATCCACCCAGAGGAAAGCGCCGACCACCACCGTGACTGGCAACAGCGCAAGCACGACGCCAACGGTGAGCGCGAGCCCGCCGAAGTGCAGCGTACCGAGCGCGAGCAACACCAGGCCGCACAACGCCAGCAACACCAGCCCGATGATGGGCAGCAGCACGGTACGCAGGCGCGCCGCGTAGTCGCGCAATGGGCGTGCGCCCTCAGTGGCGGTGTTCATGGGTCACTCTCGGTCGCGGACGTGCGGTCGCGATGCAAAGTACGCGAACGAACCGTCAATCCGCGCGACGGCGTCGCCGTCGCGGCGTGTCCTCGTTCGAGCCGTGCGCGGCGAGCAGATCGGCGACCGAGCGCCCGCCGGCCCCATGCGATCCGCTCGAGCGCGCCAAACTCGGCTCGGCTTCCGCCGCTTCCTGGTGCCAGCCGTCGCGCGGTTCGCTCGTCTCGGCGCTGAACGCCCAATCCGCGGACTCGCTGCTGGTCAGCTGGTAGTCCTGCTCGGAGCCCCAGCTGGCGAACTCACTGCTGCTGAACTCGCTGCTGGCGAACTCGGTGTCGAAGGAGCCGCCGGTGCTGCCATTGCGGGAGGCGCCGTTGCGGTCCCCGCCGAAGTCCGAGAAATCGAAGTCGCTCGAACCGAAATCGCTGGCCGTGGAGCTTTCGGTGGCGAGGTCGGTACTACCGAATTCATCGGACTGCCAGTTGAAGCCCGCGTCGAAACCCGCATCGTCGAAACCGGTGTCGAAGCTGGTGCCGTTCAGCCCGGCACCGTTCAGCCCCGCGCCATTCAGCCCAGCGCCGTTCAATCCGGTGCCATTCAATCCGGTCTCGTACGGCTCGGTCTCGTTCAGCTCAGGGTTGTTCGGCTCAGGGTTGTTCAGCTCGGCGGGCTCCGCTTCCGGTTTACGCCGGCGACCACCGGAGCCCCTGGAACGCTGCATCGCCTCGGCGAGCGCGCCCAGTTCACCGTCTTCTGCCGAATGCCGCCGACGCCGACCGCGGCCCGCATCGGCCTGCTCCCCAGGTTCCGGCTCCACCGGATCCGGCTGCCTGGGCGCTTGCTCGACCGCGGCGGGCTCCCCGGGGTCGAATTCAGCGGCTGGCTCGGCCGCTTCTGGTGAATCGACGAACAGGGCGCCTGGCTCGCCCGCCGGCTCCACGGGAAAGTCCAGCGCCCAGGGGTCGCTCTGCGGCAGCTGACCCGTTTGCGTGGGCTCCGCCGGTTCTGCCGCGCGTTCCCTGGTGGGGAATGCGGCGCCCAGATCCCTCGGACGGGCGCGAGCGGAGCTTCGATGCGATTGGTCCATCTCCCAGGAGGGTGTCCAGTCCAACGTGAATTCCTCCGCGAGCTTGGCGGGTGGCTGTTCGGGCTGCGGCGGGCGAACCGGGGGGTGCTCGGGAACGGTTCGCGCGCCGGCGGATGCATCGGCAGCCGGACGGTCAGCGCGATCGGGGGCGCTGCTTTCAGGAATACCGCTTTCGGGGATGCTGTCCGGTTGGCTGAGTCGCGGCTCCGCCTGATCCCGAGGCGCCTGATCCCGAGGTGCTTGATCCCGAGGCGCGTGATCCTGCGGTGCGGCCACGATCGGTTGCGGCATCGTCAGTTCGAACTCGGCTGGCGCCGGTGCTGGTTGGCGGACCGGCAGCCCCGCGATCGAAGTGCGCGCCGGTTCGGCCGGCGCGGGCGGCTGGGCTGGCGCCTCGGGCGGCGCCGCGTCGCTGGCCTGTTTGGCGGGTACCGGTTCCGGAGGAGTGGCCGGCTCAGCAGCGACCGGCCCACCGTGCACTGGCCCACCGTGCGCTGGCTCAGCGTGCACCGGTCCAGCGGGCGCTGGTTCGGCGTGCACTGGTTCGGCGTGCCGTGACTCAGGGCGTGCCGGCTCGGGTTGTGCCGGCTCGGGTTGTGCCGGCTCGGGTTGTGCCGGCTCGGGTTGTGCCGGCTCGGGTTGTGCCGGCTCGGGGCGCACTGGCGCTGAGCGCGCTGGTTCGGGATGTACTGGTTCGGGATGTACTAGGCCCTGCCGTGCGGGCTCGCCCCCGGCCGGCTGGGCTGGCCGGCCAGGCTGATCGTCGAACAGGCGCCCAATCAGCTGGGTCGGCGAATCGGCCTGCGCCAGGTCCGCGGCCTCCGGCCCGGCCACCAGCTGCCCCTTGACCTGCTGCGGGCCGCGCGGATCGACCATCTTGGGGTCTTCCTGGATCGAGCGCATCCGGGTGGACTGCGCGGTCAGCGCCACGCGCTCCACCAGGAGCTCCCCATCGACGAGCGAGCGCAGGCTCTCCCGCAATGCGCTCAGCTCGGCACGCAGTTCCGCCAGCTCTTCCCTGGATTCGGCTGCCACCTGGGCGCGCGTCTCGGCTTCCACGGCTTTGGCGTCCGCCTCGATCTCCAGCTCGTACTCGCGACGCGCGGCGATCTCACGTTCCAGCTCGTGCTCATACGCCGCTTGCGCCTCGGCGGCCCGCTGCTCGCTGCGCGCCATCTCGCGGTGATACCTGGCGGCGAGGAATGCCCCGCCGAGCGTTGCCCACAGTCCAGCGAGCACGCCCAGCTTCAGCAGGCGCTCGTCCTCGGTGAAGGCCAGTATCGCGGTCGCTCCTACCGCCAGCAGGATCAGGAGCAGCACCAAGGGGCGCGTCAGCCTACGGCTGGCGCGCGACCCCTCGGCAGTGCCACTCATGGGCCCTACCGTACCTCGCGGTTATCAGTTTGAGACCTACTCGTCTGATCCTGACGGGTGACGCTTGTCCTGTCGTCGGTCTTTCGGCGTACGGCAGCAATGCTCCAACCACAGCGCCGCACCGATCAAAAGCCCTGCGCACAGCAATCCGATCACGGCACTGGGGGTGTCGTCCTGCGCCGCGATGAGATCACCGCTGCGCGGCAACAAGTAACCCAGAACACCGAGCCAGACCCCGAGCATGATCGCTCCGAGTAACGAACTGGCTTTCGCGAGTGCTACTGCCCGTGCGGCGGTCAGTGGTTGAACCATCCGACCTTCGTGGATCCGGGCGCGCAGCTGGAAGGCGAAAACGAACTCGGCGAGTGCCAGCACCCCCAGTGTCACGCCGGCGAACAGCGGCAGCCCCGGCAGCTGGGCATAGATCAGCTGAAGGAGCAGATACCCCAGCACAAGCCCAACAAGCCCAGCGCCTACCAGGTCGCGGGGGCGGGTGAAATGCACGAGGCCAGGATAGCCGGCCGGCACCATCGGGGCCGCCGGCCGGTGCGATGGCGTGCTCAACCCAGCGTCAGATCGTCCCTACGCAGCACACCCGCCCGTGCTACCTCGGGTAGCTCGGCAAGCAACTTAACCACCCGACCGTGTCCAGGAAGCTCCGCGTCCGGATCGACAGCCAGCCAGGGAATGAGCACGAACGCGCGCTCGTGCGCATACGGATGCGGCAGCCGCAGTCGCTCGTCGGCGCTGGTCACACCGGCAACCGTGAGCACGTCCACATCCAGTGATCGAGGCCCCCAGTGGCGCTCCCGCACCCGCTCCGCGGCCCGCTCACAGTGCTGCGCCGCAGCCAGCCAGTCCCATTCGGTGCGCGCGGGGTCGGCCACCAGCAGCACGGCATTCAGAAAGTCCGGCTGATCGGTTACCCCCCACGGCGGGGTCTGGTACACCGGCGAAGCCGCCTGCACCGCGTCGCCGAGCTCGCGCACGGCAAGCAGCAGATAGCCAAGCCGATCCCCGAGATTCGACCCGATGGACAGCACCGCGCTGGTCATTCGCTCGCCCTGGCTGCCTTGCCCGCGCTACGCCGGGAACGGCGAATGGTGACCGCCACATCGGCGAAGTCCAGCGGGATCGGCGCTGTCGGTTTGTGCACTGTCACCTCGGCCGCCACCAGCCGCGCGTCCAGCATCAGCTCGTCCGCGATCTTGCCGGCGAGCCGTTCGACGAGCAGGCAGGACTCCCCGCCGACGATCCGCGCGGCCAGCTGGGCGATCGCGCCGTAGTCGAAGGTGTCCGTGAGATCGTCGCTGCGGCTGGCCGCCGTGAGATCAGCCCACACGGTCACGTCCACGACGAACTTGTGGCCATCCACCCGTTCCTGCTCGAAAACCCCGTGCCGGCCGAACACCTTCAGCCCGGTAAGCGTGATCCGATCAGCCATTGCCACGCCGCCAGGCATCGGCAACCGCGATCGCGTCCAGCGAGGGCTGTACATCGTGTACCCGCACGCCCCAGGCGCCCGCGCCGGCGGCAAGTGCGGACACCGCCGCGGTGGCGTTCTCCCTACCGCTCGGTGGCCGCGAGCTACCGTCCTCACCGGCAAGCAGGGTGCCGAGGAACCGTTTCCGCGATACCCCGACGAGCACCGGGAAACCCAGTTCCAGCAAGGAATCCAGCGAATTGAGCAGTGCCCAGTTGTGTTTCGACTTCTTGGCGAAGCCGATCCCCGGGTCGAGCACGATGGCCTGCTCGGACACGCCCGCGGCCAGCGCCGCGTCCACTCGCGCGGAAAGCTCGTCCCGCACATCGCGCACCACATCGGTGTAGTCGGCGAGCGCGTCCATCTCGGTGGCATGCCCGCGCCAGTGCATCAGCACCCACGGCACTTCGAGCTCGCCGACCACGCGGGCCATATCTGGGTCGGCGAGCCCGCCGGACACGTCGTTGACCACCCGTGCTCCTGCCGCGATCGCGGCGGCGGCGACCGAAGCGCGCGTGGTGTCCACACTCAACTCGATCCCCATCCCGGCCAGCTTCTTGATGACCGGAACCACCCTGGCGATCTCGGTCTCCGCATCCACCCGCGCGGCGCCCGGCCGGGTTGATTCGCCGCCGATATCGATGATGTCCGCGCCGATGGACCACATCCGCTCGGCATGCTCGATGGCGTCCGCGACATCCAGGTACCGCCCGCCGTCGGAGAACGAGTCCGGGGTGACGTTCAGTACGCCCATCACCACACAGCGGCCGGGATTGGGCAACCGGGCGGCCGGCCCTTCGTTGGTTTCGATCAACCCCGCCCCCTGATCAACTCGAGTGCTTCCGCCCTGGACGCCGAGGAGGTCTGCAGCAGACCGCGGACCGCCGAGGTCGTGGTGCGCGTACCGGGTTTGCGGATACCCCGCATGGACATGCACAGGTGTTCGGCCTCGACGACCACGATGACCCCGCGCGGGCGCAGCTTGCGCATCAACGCGTCGGCGATCTGCGAGGTCATCCGCTCCTGCACCTGCGGCCGCTTCGCGTACAGGTCCACTAACCTGGCCAGTTTGGACAGACCGGTGACCCTGCCCTGCGCGTTCGGGATATAACCGACGTGGGCCACGCCGTGGAAGGGAACCAGGTGATGCTCGCAGGTGCTGTACAACGGGATATCGGTGACCAGCACCAGTTCCTCGTGACCTTCGGCGAACGTGCGGTCGAGCACCTCGTCCGGGTCGACGTGTAGACCACCGAAGGTTTCTCGGTAGGCCCGCGCCACCCTGGCCGGGGTTTCCCGTAGACCGGCCCGGTCCGGATCCTCGCCAACCCCGATCAGCAGCTCACGAATGGCCCTTTCGACCCGTTCCTGGTCGAACTCGCGCCGCCCGCTTTCCGACTCCTCGGGCACGACTTCGATCCCGGCGCGGCCGTCCGGCACGCCGTTGCCACCGACGTTCTCGCTCCGGGTCACGGTGCCCTCCTCGGAAACAACGGCCCTGGTCGAAGTGATCGACCAGGGCCGTACCGTTAACCGTCTGCTCAGCGACGCTCGCCGTCCTCCGGCGGCCGCTGTCCACGGTCGTCCTGGTTACCGGGTTCTGGATGATCAGTTCCCGGTTCCCCCGAACGGTACTGCGTGGACTGCTCCGGAGCCGAGCGATATGTACCGTCGGTTCCCTCACGTTGGCCGTATTCGTTGCCCGACTGCTCCCACTGCGGCGCCCATTGCTGGTTCCGACCACGCGGGGTAGTCGCCGGCTGCCAGCCGGGCGGGGCACCATAGTGCGGCGGACCTGCCCTGTTCGGACTGGCGCTCTGTGGGTAACCCCCCTGCACTGGCCCGCCCTGAGCTGGGCCACCCTGCACTGGGCCACCCTGAACCGGGCCACCCTGTGGGTAGCCCTGCTGCGGATAGCCCTGTGTCGGCTGCTCGGGGTAGGCGGCGTGCCGACCGGCCTGGCCGTTCGAGCCGAGCCCGTTACCGACTGGCTGGCCCTGATCGAGCTGGCCGGACTGCTGACCGGAGTCAAACATCTGGGTGGCCGCGCCGACCGGCTCCGGCGTTTCCTGCTGGGGCGTTTCCGGCTGGGGCGTTTCCTGCTGGGGGGCCTCCGGTGCCGGCTCCGGCCACGGCTCACCGCGCTCATGCGCCAGCTCCCGAGGCGTCTTCACCGGCGGCTTGTCCGAAGGCGTGCGCTCGCCGAACTCGTTGAACGTGGTGATCCGCGGACGCTTTTCCACCCTGGAGAAGATCTCTTCGAGATCCTTGCGCTGCAGGGTCTCCTTCTGCAGCAACTGCACCACCAGGTCGTCGAGCACATCGCGGTAGGTGTTCAGCACGTCCCACGCCTCGGTGTGCGCGGCCTCGATCAGCTTGCGGACTTCCTCGTCGATCTCGTGCGCGACCTCGAGCGAGTAGTCCGACTGCCGACCGGCCGAGCGGCCGAGGAACGGGTCACCCTGTTCCTGGCCGTACTTCACCGCACCCAACCGGGCACTCATGCCGTACTCGGTCACCATCGCGCGGGCGATCTTCGTCGCCTGCTCGATATCCGAGGAAGCACCGGTGGTCGGCTCGTGGAACACCAGCTCCTCGGCACTACGCCCGCCGAGCGCGAACACCAGCCGGGCGATCATCTCCGAGCGGGTCATCAACTCCTTGTCGTCCTCGGGCACGACCAGCGCATGCCCGCCGGTACGCCCGCGCGGCAGGATGGTCAGCTTGTACACCGGCTCGAGGTCCGGCATCGCCCACGCGGCGAGCGCATGCCCGCCCTCGTGGTACGCGGTGATCTTCTTCTCGTGCTCGGAGATGATCCGGCTCTTGCGCGCGGGACCACCGATAACCCGGTCCACCGACTCCTCGAGCGCGGCTTCGGTGATCGTCTGCTGGTTCTGCCGCGCGGTGAGCAGCGCGGCCTCGTTGATCACGTTCTCCAGGTCCGCACCGGACATCCCGACGGTGCGCTTGGCCAGCCCGTCCAGGCTGACGTCCCGCGCGAACGGCTTGCCCTTGGCGTGCACCTGCAAGATCGCCTTGCGGCCACGCATGTCCGGCGCGGAAACCGGGATCTGCCGGTCGAACCGACCGGGCCGCAGCAACGCCGGGTCCAGGATGTCCGGCCGGTTGGTCGCCGCGATCAGGATGATCCCGCCGCGCGAGTCGAACCCGTCCATCTCCACCAGCAGCTGGTTCAGCGTCTGCTCGCGCTCGTCGTGCCCACCGCCGAGCCCCGCGCCACGCTGCCGGCCAACCGCGTCGATCTCGTCCACGAAGATGATGCACGGCGCGTTCTGTTTGGCCTGCTCAAACAGGTCCCGAACACGGGATGCACCGACACCGACGAACATCTCCACGAAGTCGGAACCAGAGATCGTGTAGAACGGCACTCCGGCCTCGCCGGCCACCGCGCGCGCCAGCAGCGTCTTACCGGTTCCCGGCGGCCCGTAGAGCAGCACGCCCTTCGGGATCTTCGCGCCAAGTGCCTGATAGCGCCCTGGGCTCTGCAGGAAGTCCTTGATCTCGTGCAGTTCCTCGACGGCCTCGTCCGCACCGGCGACGTCGGTGAACATGGTGGTCGGCATGTCCTTGTTCAGCTGTTTTGCCTTGGACTTGCCGAAGTTCATCACCCGGTTGCCGCCGCCCTGGGCGTTGTTCATCATCCAGAACAACAGCAGCAGGAGCAGGCCAAGCGGGATCATGTAGATCAACATCTGAGTCAGGAACGAGTCCTGGGTGACCTTGGTGTCGAACTCGATGTTGTTGTTCTGCAGCGAGTTGTAGATCTCTCCCGCGGCCTGCGCGGGGAACTGCGTGATCAGCTTGGTACTGCCCTCGCCGAGCCCCTGCACGGGGTTGTTGAGGGTGAGCTTGAGCCGCTGCTCCTTGTCCTCGAACTCGGCGCTTTCGACATTGCCGGCTTGCACCTGCGCCACGGCCTTGGACGTGGACACTTCGTTGTAGCCGCGGGTGTCGTCGAACAACGTACTGAAGACGAGGTAGAGCAGAACCACCGCGAGAATCCACACCACGGGGTTGCGTAGCAGGCGCTTACGATCCATCCGTTAACAACCAACAGCGTGCCACTGCTGGCCTCGACCCTCCTTGATTACGTCCGTTGCGGTGCACCCATATCTCGGAGGTAGTTCGGGAACACCGAATTACCAGCGTACCGCCCTTCCCCGGACGCTCCACCTGCGTGGGGCGGCGGGTTGCGCGAGTGGCGCAGCGCCTATCGCACAGTGCCTGTCGCCATCGGCTGTCGCCTACTGCCCTTCGCCCTGCACAGAGTGCACAACGAAGGACCACTGCGTAGTGTTCCCGCGCTTCGCGCACTCGGCTGAGCGAGCTAGCGAGACTCGGGACACTAGCGTCCGGCGGAGACGCTACCCAGCATCTCACCGATGTGGTGGCGCATCGTAGCGGCATCCGCGGGCGAGACCGTGACCCACTCGGAACCGTCCGGGCCCGATCGGGAAAGGCTCAGGTAGCGCCCGGTCTCGTTGTCGAACCAGCCGAGCACCCGCGACCTGCGACGGCCGGCGACCGAGCTCCGGCTGTTCGCCGCGATCTGCCCGCCGCGCTGCCGCGGGTATTCCGCGAGCTGCGCATACGCGGTACGCGGGTCACTTGGCGCTTCGGTGGCGGAAAGGCGGCGCCGACCACTCCGGCCACTCTCGCCGCCGGTAGCCGCGCCGGCCGTGGCCATCGCCGGGTCCACCTTCGGCAGCCGGTGCAGATCCGTCGCCGCGATCGTGACGGATCGCGAACTGCCCCGTGGATGCGTCGGGAGCAGCTCGATAATCGAAGAGGCCAACGCGGAGCCGGGGATCGCCCGCAACCACAGGCCATCCGCATCCTGTACCGCGAGCACCGCGTTATCGGCGGCGTCACCCGCGGCGAGCGCGACCACCGGCGCGCCGGTCAGCTCGCTGAGATAGATCGAGTCCACGCTCTGCGCCGGCCGGCCGAGGAGGATCAGCCAATCCTCCACCCGTGGATCCAGCCGGCCCTGGCCATCCAGAATCATCCGCGCGCGTAGTTCCTCCTGCGCGCGATGCCGTAAACCACGCCGCTCGTCCTCGGTCCTGCCGTGCGAGCGCGACCGCAACGGATACGGCAGCTCACCCATGTTCATCGACTCCCAGAGGAAGTCGAGGGCGAGCGGGGTAAAGAATTCGGCCGAAGCCACCTGCGTCACCTCCCCCTCAACTGGTACAGATCGCAGCGTAGTGCACCAGATTGGCACGCCGGAGCGCCCTCATCGCCCGCCGTTGCTGGCTCGCACGCCGTTCAGCAGTTCGCCGATGCGGTGCCGCAGGGTCGGCGCGTCCGCGGGAGCGATAGTGAGCCATTCCTCGCCGCCGGCACCGCCGCTGGACTGGGTCAGGTAGCGCCCGGACTCGGTGTCGAACCAGCCGAGCACCCTGGACCGGTTCCGCCCACCCAGCCGGCCACGGGCATTCGCCGCGATCTGCCCGCCGCGCAGCCGTGGTTGGGCGAACAACCTGGCCAGCGCGGTACGCGTGTCCTCATCGCTCTGCCGTCCCGAGTTGACCGGCCGGAAACCCTGTTGCTGAGCGGCCGTGAGCTCCCGAGTCGGCAACGTGATCGACTGTTCGGCACCGCGACCGGCCGCGGGTAGCTCGTCAACCACCGCCGAGGCGAGCGCGCTCGGCGGCAACGGAGCCAGCCAGGTGCCCCGTTCGTCCTGCCTGGCGAGCACGGCGCGCTCGGCGGTGCCCGCGGCGAGCACCTTCCGCACACCTTGCGCCGCACCCTCGGGCAGGAACACCGCGTCGACGCTGAGCTCGGCCGTGGCCAGCAGCATCAGCCAGTCTTCCACCTCGGGTACGACTCGCCCGGTGTCGTCCAGCACGCGGCGATCCCGCAGTCCTGCCATCACCTGCCGGCGAAGCGCGGCACGCTCGCCGACCGTGCTCCCGTGCGAATACTGTTCGAACGGGTAAGGCAGTTCGGTGGTGCCCAGTGACTCCCAGAGAAAGTCGAGTTCAAGCGGCCCGAAACCAACCCCGGCGGGCACGGATCACTCTCCAATAACCGGGGGCGCGGCCGAACTGTCCGCGCCGAAGGTCTCCTCGGGGTCCGGCTCGATCAGGTAGGAGGCGCGCTCGTAGTCCTCGTCCTCCTGCGCCTGGCCGCGCGCGCCACCCATCGGCGCGCCACCCATCCCTGGCCGGCCCTGACCGGAACGATTCGCGTCGCCACCGGCGCCGCCAGCCATGCCTGGCGCCATCCCGCCTGGGTAGCCACCCGCGCCACCACCGGTCGAGCCGGTCGTACCGCCGGGCGCGGGAGTGCCGGCAGCCGCCTGGCCACCCGAAGCCTGCGCCGCCCCGGACACCCCACGTGCGCTGCTCGTCGTCGCGCCTTCCCGCCGCGGAGTGGAACCGGCCCGTGCCGCCGCACCGCCCGAGTTGAACCCACCGAAAGCGCCACCGAAACCGGCGGAGCCGAGGTTGCCGGAAGCCGGCGCGGGCGCGGCAGGAGCCGCGGGAGCGGCCGGGGCGCCAGCTGGGGCAGCCGGTGCACCGGCGCCAGCCGTACCGGTGCCGCCACCTGGCCCCATCGGCATCCCGGTGATCTGCTCCTCACCACGCGCGTCGTAGTCACCGGCGAACGATCCGGTACCCGCCATCGGGCCGGCGCCGAAGCCGGTCTGGCCCGGCCCAGTGCCAGGGCCGTCGCTGAGCACTTCGCCACCGCGTCCGGTGCCGCCGCCCCGGTATGCCTCCGGGTCGAAGGTCGGCGTGCTCTGATCCACATCGGACATCGCCTGGGTGTAGGCGTTCATGTACTTGACCTGCTCGGCCTTGACCGAGTCGGCCGCGTCCTTCTGCGCCTTCATATCGGTGGCCAGCGCGGCCGGGCCGCCGGCGAGCATCGCGGTCATCGACTGGCCGGGGTCGAAATCCTTCGGCTGCGGCATGGCCTTGACGTTTGCCGCCGCGACCGACTGCTGGGCGAGCCGGTTGCCCATCATTTGCGCGGCCTGCCCTGCCCGGCCACTGGACGCGGCGATCGTGGCCAGCGTGCCCTGCGCCGCGGCCGCGGCCTCACCCTGCCACGCCGTGTTCAGGTTGGCGATCGCGCTGTGCAGCTCGTTCGCCACGGTGGCGAGCGTGTTGCCGTGTTCGGTCCAGGTCTGTCCGATCTGGTCCGCGGTCGCCGGGTCGTTGCGCTGCGTGGCGCCGAGGTAGAGCTGTTCGCTGGACTGCGACTCCCAGTTGGGCGGGTCGGCGATTGCCCGGTCCTCGCCCATCATCACGTCTTCGCTGAGGTCCTCAGCCTGGTTATCGGCGTGCATACCCTGCAACGCGTTCGATACGGCTGGATTGTCGCCTAGCCCGAACGGCAGCGCGGCGGCCGAGGCGTCCGCGCTGTCCCCAGCGTAAGCGCTGGTGCCATAAGGGCCGGCCGACTGCGAACCGGAATCCTGCGGTGCCATCACTCCCCCTATTCGGAAATCTTCTCGGTGGCCTTCGTGGCCGCTTGTTCTGCCAGATCACACTCGTTGAGCTTGCCCTCGCCCGCGCTCAGCACGCTTACCGAAGCACGCAGCATGGAACTCTCGCTCAGGTCCACGGCGGCCGCGCAGCTGGTGACATCGCCGTACTCGATCAGTAGTGCCGTTCGCCCATTGATTCGCGTATCGGACGAGCGGTCCCGCTCGCCGATGGTCAACTCACTGACGTTGTTCTTGTCGTTGAAGCTCAGATCGAAGGAAACGGCCTTACCTGACCACTCGCAGGCCTGTTCGCCGAAGATCTGGGTCGGTTCGCCGCGCGGGTCCACCGAAAGTCCCCGCGCCTCCTGCTCGGTGAGCAGTTCGCAGAGTTGTTTGTTGGTGAAGCTGGGCGGCCCATCCTGCTCCCGCCCGTCCCGCTCCTGGGGAGCCGATTCGGCCGCCGAATCCTGCGCCGCGCTCGCGGAGCCCCGGGTGTCGTCGGTACCGCAGCCAGCAAGCACCGTGGCACCGGCCACGGCCACCAACGCGGCCCCAGAACGCACCCGGAGAGTCATGCCAACCCGCCGAACTGGCGCGCCCCGTCCTGCTCGTTGCTCTGGTAGTTCTGCATCGCGGTGACCAGGCCCTCTTCGGCCTTCTGGTACTGGCCGTACAGCTTGCGCAGCGCATCGGTGTAGGAACCGGCGCCATCGGCCCTGGTGGCCATCTTGGTCGCCATCGCGTTGCCGACCTGGTTGGCACCAAGCTGCGGCTGCTCGTTCAGCCGGCTGGCCTTGGTCAGCAGCTCGTTGACGGTGTCCTTACCGCTGCGGATCTTCGCCAGCGCGGTCTGTGCCTCGTCGGGGTTGATCGAGACCTGACCACCGGCCGCGGCGTTCGCGAAACCGACCGCGCCAGGGGTCCCGGCACCCCCCGTACCAGCCTCGTACATCTGCCTTCCGCCTCTCCCCTGAATTGCCCCAGGAGCCAATGTGGGATCACTGCTCTTCGCTAAGGCTAACGCAGTTTCAACACGGGTATGACGTGTTCCGGGCAAATTCAGTTCCGCTGACTAGCACCTCAAGGCAAGTGTCACGAAGAGTAAACAGTCGGCTGGAGCGTACCGATGTAAGGAAGGTCACGATATCGCTCTGCGTAGTCGAGGCCGTAGCCCACGACGAATTCATCCGGGATGTCGAAGCCGACATAGCGGACCGGCACATCGATCTTCGATGCTTCCGGCTTGCGCAGCAGGGTGCACACCTCGAGCGAGGCCGGCTGACGGCCGGCGAGATTGCGCAGCAGCCAGGACAGCGTCAGCCCCGAGTCGATGATGTCTTCCAGGATCAGCACATCGCGGCCGGCGATATCCCGATCCAGGTCCTTCAGGATGCGCACCACACCCGAGGACGAGGTGGACGATCCATACGAGGTCACCGCCATGAACTCCAGCTGGGCGGGCATCGGCAACGCGCGGGCGAAGTCCGTCATGAACATCACCGCGCCCTTGAGCACGCCGACCAGCACCAGATCGCCGGCGGATGCCTTGGTTTGGTAGTCCTCGCCCACTTGTTTGGCGAGTTCGGCGACCTTGTCGCTGATTTGCTGCTCGGTAAGGAGCACGGAGGCGATATCGCCTTCGTACACGGCAGTGTCCCCTCTGTTAACGCCGGTCAACGACCGCGGATCGGGTACCGCGCTCGTTAAGTTCCGGTGACTTCGTGGTGTACGAGCAGCCTCCCATGCGCGCGCCTGGCCACCAAGCTCCCGGGTAGCCATACGCCGCCCTGCCCGCGCCAGTGCGTGATCAACGCCTCCACCGCGCGCAGTTGTGGATCACTGAGCTCCCGCACGCCAGCCTCGGTCAACCAGCCGCGCAGCACCCGCCGCCGCACGGCCGAGGGGTGCGCGGCGAGCGCATCGACAGCGAGCCCACCGTCCGCGCCGGTCAGCTCCGGACGCAGGGCTTCGGCCAGCTCATCCAGCGCGCTCAGGTCGTCGCGGAGTTGCGTCGCGGTACGGGCGAGCGCGGCGGCCACCCCGCCCTGCAACACCTGCTCAAGCAGCGGCAGTACCTCGTGCCGCAGCCGCACCCTGGTGTAGCGCGGATCGGCGTTATGTGGGTCCTGCCACGGTTCGAGGTCGAGCGCGGCGCAGGCGCATTCGGTGGTCTCGCGGGGCAGCTCGAGTAGCGGCCGGCCCCACGGCGGGTCCAGCTCGCGCATCCCGGCGAGCGAGCGCGGGCCGGAGCCCCTGCCCAGCCCAAGCAGTACCGTTTCGGCCTGGTCATCGCGGGTGTGCCCGAGCAGCACCAGCGCATCGGGCGCCGGATTGGCCGCCCGCAGCGCCCCGTAGCGGGCCCGCCGCGCCGCCGCTTCGGGCCCACCGCTGCCGTGGACATCGACCGGGATCACGCGCACCTCGGCCAGCCCGAGGCCGCTCAGCTGGGCGGCGGCGCGGTTCGCTACGGCCGCCGATTCGGCCTGTAGCTGGTGGTCCACGATCAGCCCGTGCACCCGCAACCCCGCGCGCGGGCCAACGAACGCGCAGGCGGCGGCGAGCGCGAGGGAATCGGCGCCGCCGGAGACCGCGACCGCGAGCTCGGTTGCCGGGTAGGCCGTGCGCCGCAGGAAATCGCGCACCGCCGCACGCACCGCCGCGACGGCTGGATCGGGGCCGGCCATCAGCGAAGCATCCCTGCCGTCGTCACGGTCGGACGCGACGCAGCCAGGCATCCGGGTCGGTGATCTCGGCACGGGTAGGCAGCGATTCCGGCGACTCCCACACCAGGTTGAACCCGGACATGCCAACCGCGTCCACGATGTGCTTGGTGTAGGCCGAGCCCTGCGCGTACTGCCGGACCTTCGCGTCCACCCCGAGCAGCACCCGCAACGCGCGATCGAGCACGCCGCCACCGCGCCGGCGTTCGGTGAACTTGCGGCGGATCGCGGCCACACTGGGCACCACCTGCGGACCGACTGCGTCCATCACGTGGTCGGCATGCCCTTCGAGCAGCGTGGACAGCGCGATCAGCCGGTCGAGTACCGCCCGCTGTTCGGGCGAGGTGAGCAGTTCGGCGATACCGATCGGGTCCGCGCCGGCCCGCGTCTGGCGAGACTGACGCGCCTGCTTGAGCAGCTCGGGCAACCTGCCGAGCCGCGAATCATCCGCATCGCCGAACCCGGTGAGTAGCTTGCCGACCTGCTCGGCGAAGTAGTCCCGCAACCAGGGGACGGCGGTGAACTGCAACCGGTGGGTGCACTCGTGCAGGCAGACCCACATCCGGAAATCCGCGGCCGGCACATCCAGCGCCTGCTGCACGCTCAGCACGTTCGGCGCCACCAGCAGCAGCCTGCCCTCGGCGGCACTCGGGCCGAACGGGTCGTACTGGCCGAGCACGCGGGAGCCGAGGAAGGCGAGCAGCATGCCGGTCTGCACCCCGGCGCTACCGGCGAACAGCGCGCTCAGCCGGTTGTCGACGCGGCGCGGCACCGCGTCATCGGTGAGCGCGGAAAGCCCTTCGGTGGCGGCCTGGATCCACCCCTGCCGGTCCACGACCTCCGCGTCGCGCAGCGGCAGCCCGTGCCCGAGGCCGGTGAGCTCGCGTACGTGCAGTTCGGCCGTGCCGTTGACCTCGTGCAGGGCGCGCACGGTCTGCTCGGCCCGCGCGCGCGGCACAGGTGGTCCGCCGCGTACCAGTTTCCTGCCGGTCGCGGCGGCGACCGACCAGTCGATCGCGCCCGGTCCGCCGGCGGCCGTCCGGTTGACCCGCAGGCCGTTTCGTGCCCGTTCCACGGTCTCGACGCTACCCGAGAAGCACCACCGGCGGCGCCGTTGCCGGCTCAGCGACAGCCGCAGGCGCGCAGGCTGGCCGCGACGTCGTCGAGCGCCGCGCGCCCCGCCTCCTGTTCCGCGTCGGCGGACATCAGCGCGAACACCAGCACCTGGTTGTCGGAATCGAGGACCGTCCCGGCGAGCGTGTTCACCCCGGAGAGCGTGCCGGTCTTTGCCCTTACCCAGCCGCGACCGGCTTCGCTCGAGTTCTCGTGATACCGGTCGGCGAGGGTGCCGGTGCCGCCGGCGACCGGTACGCCACCGAGCAGGGGACGCAGCTTGGCGGTCCGCTCCGCCCGCGGGTCGCCTTCCCCGCCGAGCGGTGCGGCCGCGGCCGCCAGCACTTCGGCAAGCAGCTTTGGCGTTATCCGGTTCTGAGTGGACAGTCCACTGCCGTCCGAGAGTTCAATGCCGGAGACATCAAACCCGTTCTGCCGCAACACATCCAGCGTGGCCTTGGCGCCGCCGGCGAAGGTCGGCTGCTCACCGGCCGCCAGCGCTACCTCGCGTGCGAGGGTTTCGCCGAGCATATTGTCCGAGGCGGAAAGCAGGGTGTCGACCAGCTCGGAGACTGGCGGTGAGGCCACCTCGCCAAGCACTTCGGCATCCTGCGGCGCCGATCCGGCGGCACCGCCGTCGAACTGGGCGCCGAGCCGGTCGGCGAGCTCGGTGGCCAGGGTCTGCCCCGGTTCGGTCGTCCGCTGGCTGGTCGCGGCGGTTGGGTCGGCCCTGCCGCCGTCCAGCATCGCGGGCGCGACCGGCGCGATATAGCCGTCGCGCACGTCACCCGGCGCCCAACCCTTGGCCAGCCGATCGTCGGCGTACCTGCTCTCGTCAAGCACGATCCGGTCAATCTGGCCGTTGGAATTCGCCTGCAGCTGCTCGACCAGCTCGTCCAGATGCGCGGCACCCGGGTACACCGACTCCTCGCCGACAGGTAGCGAGGACAGCGTGGGGTCACCACCGCCGATGAGCACCGCGGTGCCCGGTTCGGAACCGGCGACGACCTTGGTGCTCAGCTGCTTGCCGGGATCCATGCTGAACAGTACCGCGGCCGCGGTGAGCAGTTTCGTCGCGGATGCCGGGACGGCCGCCTTGTTCGCGTCCTTCTCCCAGAGCACGGTGCCGTCTCGCGGGTCGAGCACGGTGCCGGAGAAGGTCCCGAGATCGGACGCGGAGGCTGGCCCGGACAGCTGCGCGCGTACGCCGGCTGGGCTCGGCCCGGGATTGTCGGTGGTGGCCGCCCGCAGGGCCGGGTCCAGCCGGATCGGCTCTGGCGGGTCCGCGCTGGGCAGTGGGTCCGCCCATGGCAGGCCAAGCCGGCTGGCGACCTGCGGCACCCCGGCGGCCACGCCCAGGACAAGCACCGCGACCAGGGCGAGTACCAGCGGTAATCTGCGGCGCCGGCGGCGGCCGGACTTTCCGGTCTTCGCGGAGTCGTCCGGGCCATCGGGATCGTCTGGCTCATCGGTTTCGGCCTGCCCGGCAGGCGCGCCACGTGGTTCGATCCGCACCGGCATCGCGTAGGTCGCCGGTGGGACCTCGGGCGGATCGTCGACCGGATGATCCGGTTCCGCCTCGGTGTCGTGCCCATCCGCCGGCTCTTCGGCTCCGGTTTGCTCCCCGTGGCTGGTCGGCTCATCCGGGGAGCTTGCCCCATCCCAGGGAGTCGCTGCCCAGGCAGTCACGGCGAAGGCGTCCGTATCGCCTGGTTCCTGGCCGGGGCCTGGGTAGTCCCGCTGGTTGGCGCCTACCGCGGGGAACGTGGTGGTCGGCTGCTCGTCCTGGCGTGGCTGGGGCCGTCGTGGCGGAGGTGGCGGCGGGCCCTGCTGACCTGGGCCGGATCGGGGCGGGCCGGGGCGCGGCCGCTGCGGTGGTTGCTGCTGCGGCGGTCGGCCCGGTGGAAACGGGCCGGGTTGGCCGGGACCGGGCTGGAACGGCCGTTGCGGCGGAGGCGGCGGAGGTGCCGCCTGGGTTGGCGCTTCGTCATCCTCGGTTGGCCAGAGTTGTTCCGTTCCGCCATCCGGAGTAGCCGCCCAGGTATCCGGGACCGTACCGGCCGCACCCTGTGAGGCATCTGACTCCGAAGGCCAGCGCGGCGACTCGCCGTCGCCCGACCCCGCATCCGCAGGTCGGTCGGCGTCCGGGGGCTGTCCAGCCAAGCCATTCTCCTCTGCCATGCGTGAGCACGGTCATGTTCGCTGCTAGGACGTGCCGCTTTCGGCGCGCCGTAGTCCACACTAATGATGTAGGCGATGATGCAACGACGGTGTGCGCAAGCGCGCGTCGGCATGCTGGCCGGCCAGGAAACTCCGGCGGCTCATCAAATACACCACAAGCTGAGGCACCAACACGAGCGAGGACGGCGTGGAGTTCGACGTCACGATCGAAATCCCCAAAGGGGAACGCAACAAGTACGAAGTGGACCACAAGACGGGGCGGATCAAGCTGGACCGCACCCTGTTCACCGCCACGCAGTACCCGGCCGACTACGGGTTCATCGATGACACCCTCGGCCAGGACGGCGACCCGCTGGACGTGCTGGTGCTTGTCCAGGAGCCGACTTTTCCCGGCTGCCTGATCCGTGCCCGCGCGATCGGTATGTTCCGGATGACCGATGAGAAGGGCCCGGACGACAAGGTGATCGCGGTGCCCGCGGATGACCCTCGCCAGGAGCACCTGCGGGATATCCATCACCTGAACGAGTTCCACAAGCTGGAGATCGAGCACTTCTTCCAGGTGTACAAGGACCTGGAGCCGGCGAAGAGCGTGGAAGGCTCGAACTGGGAAGGCCGGATGGAGGCCGAGGCCGAGATCAGGCGCTCGCTCGCGCGGCACCAGGAACAGCTGGCCAAGGAAGCGGCCGAAGCCGGCGACCTCGGCCACTGAGCCAACGTGGTTTGGGGGGCGCCACACACCACCACGTGGCGCCCCCCAAACCGCAAGATCCTTAAAGAATGTGATTACGGAGTGTGTGCGCTCCAGCCGGGCATCGGGTACGTGGCGAGCAACTCCCGAACCTCCGCGGCCACTCGGTCGATCGTCGCCTCGTCCTGCTCGGCGGCCGCACCCACCACGCGGTCGATCCACTCGGCCAACCGCGGCATCCGCGTGGCCTCCAGTCCGCGCGTGGTGATCGACGCCGTACCCAACCGCACCCCGGAAGGGTCGAACGGCTTGCGCGGATCAAACGGGACGGTGTTGTAGTTCAGCTCGATACCCGCCCGATCCAACGCCTGCGCGGCTGGCTTGCCGCCAATCCCCTTGTTGGTCAGATCGATCAGGATCAGGTGGTTGTCCGTGCCGCCCGAGACGAGCTCGAAACCGCGCTCCCGCAAGGCTTCCGCGAGCGCCTTGGCATTGTCCACAACGGCCTGCGCGTAGTTCCGGAACTCCGGCTTGGCCGCCTCGCCAAGCGCGACCGCGATACCCGCCGTGGTGTGGTTGTGCGGACCGCCCTGCAGCCCCGGGAACACCGCCTTGTCCAGCGCCTTGCCGTGTTCCGCCGAGGACAGGATCATCGCGCCGCGCGGTCCGCGCAACGTCTTGTGCGTGGTCGTGGTGATCACGTCGGCATAGCCGACCGGCGAGGGGTGCGCCCGGCCGGCGATCAGCCCGGCGATATGCGCGATATCGGCGACAAGCACCGCGTCCACCTCGCGGGCGATCTCCGCGAAGGCGGGAAAATCGATCGTGCGGGGAATCGCGGTGCCGCCGCAGAAGATCAGCTTCGGTCGGTGGTTCCTGGCAAGGTCGCGAACCTCGTCCAGATCGACCCTGCCGGTCTCCTTGGTGACCCCGTAGCGGACCGGGTTGAACCACTTACCGGTCGCCGACACGCTCCAACCGTGCGTCAGATGCCCTCCGGCGGGCAGCGCCATCCCCATCACGGTATCGCCAGGCTTGGCGAAAGCCAGGTAAGCGGCGAGGTTGGCCGGGGAACCCGAATACGGCTGCACGTTCGCGTGCTCGACCCCGAACACCGCTTTCGCCCGTTCGATGGCCAGCGTCTCCACCTTGTCGATGACCTGCTGACCCTCGTAGTACCGGCGGCCGGCGTAACCCTCGGAGTACTTGTTCGTCAGCACGGTTCCGGTGGCTTCGAGTACCGCCTGGGACACGTAGTTTTCCGAAGCGATCAGCCGGATCTTCGCGTACTGCCGTTCCGCCTCCGCCTCGACGAGCCGCGCGAGCTCCGGGTCCGCACTGGACAGCTGGGAGATGGGCGGCTGGTGCATGGTGGGCTCCTCCACTCCTCGGGATCGTCCACCCGACCCTAATCCTCGCCGGCCGGCATCGCCCCGCTGAGTTCGCTCGGTTCCGGCACCTGGCAGACGTCGGCGAGCACGCAGGTGATGTTGTCCGGGCCGCCGCCGGCATTGGCCAGGCGGACCAGTTCAGCCACGACTTCCGCGCGATCCACCCGGTCCCGACCCACCCGGTCCCGCAGTACCGCGCCGAGCTCGGCATCGGCGAGTACGTCGGTCAACCCGTCCGAACAGAGCAGGAAGCGATCCCCCTGGCTGGCCGGGAACGCGAAGACGTCCGGCTCGGCGGAGGCGGCGCCCTGCAGGGCACGGGTGAGCATCGAGCGCCGGGGATGCTCGGCTGCCTGTTCGGGCGTCACCCGCCCCTCGTCGATGAGCAGCTGGATCATGGTGTGGTCGCTGGTCAGCTGCCGAAGCTCGCCGTCGCGCAGCAGGTAGGCCCGTGAGTCCCCGAGATGCGCGAACCAGCAGTTGGCGCCGTCGAACGCGCAGGCGGTGAGCGTGGTGCCCATGCCACGCATCCGCGGGTCGTTGGCCACCAGCTCATCCAGCCGGCGTCCCGCATCCCGCACCGCATCGGCCAGCCGGTCGGCCAACGGCACCGCGGGTTCCCGGTGATAGAAGGCGGCAACGAAGGCCGCGATCGCCGCGCCGCTGGCCACCTCGCCGTAGACATGCCCGCCGATCCCGTCCGCGACGGCCACCAGCCCTTCGCTCGAATACACCGAGTCCTCGTTTGTCCCATGGCGCTGCCCAGGGTCAGACGCACTGGCGAAGCACAGCCGCAGGCCTTGTGTCATACCCACAGTGAACCATTTGTTTATTCAGTTCACAAACATGATCTCAGTGGATTGAAGACACAGGGGTCGGTACCGTGTAGCCAATGAGCAAGCGCGACACCGTGACCGCGGCCGATATCGCCCGGATGGGAAACGTGCGCAGGGCGGCGGTGAGCAACTGGCGCCGCCGTTACCCGGACTTTCCCCGGCCGGTCGGCGGCACCGCGGCCAGCCCACTGTTCGAGCTGGCCGAGATCCAGGACTGGTTGCGCAGCCAGGGCAAAACCTTCGAGTTGCCGCTGACCGAACGCGCCTGGCAACGCCTGCGTGGCTCGGCGGACGATCTACGGCTCGGCCAGCTGGTCGCTCGCACCGGGGCGCTACTCCTCGCGGACAGCCGCGCCGAAACCGATAATTCAGCCGAACCGATCGACCCGGTGCTGCGCGAACTGGTGCTCACCCTCGCCGCCGAACGTGGCCACCCCGCGGCATTCGACTTTCTGGTGACCCGCTACCTGGACGCGCATTCCCGCCGGCTCAGCAGTACGCCACCCGAGATAGCCACGTTGCTCGCCCGGCTCTCCCCACCTGGCGGCACGGTTTTCGACCCAGCTTGCGGGTTCGGCGGACTGCTGCTGGCCGCGGAACCGGATATGGCACTCGGCCAGGAGATCACCGAGACCGCGGCGAGTATCGCCAGCACCAGGCTGCGGCTACGCGGGATCGGCGCCAGGGTGACGACAGGGGACACCTTGCGCGCGGACGCTTTCCAGGGCGAACTCGCCGACGCGGTGCTCTGCGATCCGCCGTTCAACGAGCACGCCTGGGGGCATGCCGAGCTGACCAACGATCCGCGCTGGGAGTACGGCCTGCCCCCGCGCGGCGAACCGGAGCTGGCCTGGGTCCAGCACTGCCTTGGACACGTTCGCCCCGACGGCCTGGTAGCCATCCTGCTGCCCACCGCCGTGGCCGGCCGGCGCGCGGGCAAACGGATTCGCGGCAACCTGCTCAGGGCCGGCGCGCTGCGCGCGGTGATCACCCTGCCCGGTGGCGGGCGGGATCTCTGGTTGCTCCGAAAGCCCAACCCGGGAAGCAAGCCCAGCCCGCACCTGCTGCTGCTCGAACCGGCCGACTTGTCCGAAGTGGAACCCGCGTGGCTACGGTTCCTCGATGATCCGGAAGCTACCGAGGCACAGCGGGTTGTCGACCTGCTTGACGATGATGTGGACCTGAGCCCAGCGCGCCGGCTGCATGCCGGTGGCGCCCAGCTTGCCACCGAGTTCGGCGCCGCGCGAATGGACTTGGCTTCGACCAGACCGCAACCCCCAGCGATTGCCGCTCGCGAAGCACCGGAAGCGTTGACCTACACCACCATCGGCGAACTGCTCCGCTCCGGCCAGCTGTCAGTCCACTATGCACAGTCCAAGACGGAAGCGGCGGAAACCGGCGCGTTGCCGATGATCACGGCCGACGATCTGCACGCGGATGACCCACCGTCGGCAGCGGCGCCGGATGATGCCGAGCTGGTGATCGCGGAACCGGGCGATGTGGTCGCCGCGCCCACCGGCGCCGTCCGGGTGGTGCACGCCCGCGCCGCACTCGGCCCGTATCTCGCCCGCTACCGGGTGGATCCCGAACGGTTGGACGCCGAGTTTCTCGCCGGCTGCCTGCGGGCCGCCGGACTGCGCACGCCAAGTGGCTCGAGCCGGATGGACACGCGGCGGATCGCGGTACCCCGGTTACCTGTCGCCGAGCAACGAGCCTACGGCGCCGCGTTTCGCGGGTTGACCGAGTTCGACAGCGCGCTACGCGCCGCGGCACGGCATGGCGAAACACTGGTACGGCTCGGTTTCGCCGGTCTGATCGGTGGCCAGCTCGAACCAGAACACACCGACATCACTTGGTAACGGGCACGGTTGCGGAGGACGGATGCGGATCGCCGATCGTTACGAACTCGAGGAGTTGCCGCTCGGCAAGGGCGGGATGGGTGCGGTGCATCGCGGGCACGACAGCCATCTGGACCGCACCGTGGCGGTAAAACTACTCGGCCTGCCCGGCGGCCCGGACGATGAACTGGCCAGCCGGTTCATCCGGGAGGCGCGCATCCTTGCCCGGCTGGAGCATCCCGGCGCGCCGGTGCTCTACGACTTCGGCACCCATGAACGGCGGCTGTACCAGGTCATGCAGTTCATTGACGGCATTACCGTGCGCGATCTACTCGATGAGTACGGCCCACTGCCCGTTCCGTGGGCAACCGCGATCGCGGCGCAGGCGGTCGCGGTCCTCGCCGCCGCGCACGAACTGGCGATCTACCACCGGGACCTGAAACCGACGAACCTGATGCTGTGCCCGGATGGCAGCGTCAAGGTGCTGGATTTCGGCCTCGCCGCCCTACGCGAGGCCGACGTCGCGGAGTTCACCAGGGCGGGGCAAACCCTTGGCACACCGGCGTATATGGCGCCGGAGCAGATCAAGCGCGGGGCGGTGCGGGCGCGCAGTGATCTCTACTCGCTCGGTTGCGTACTGCACGAGATGCTCACCGGCGAGCAGTTGTTCACGGGTCCCACGGCATACGCGGTTTTCGAGAAACAGGTGAAACAGCCGCCCCCGGAGGTGACCGGCGCGCCCGCGGAACTCGCCGGCCTGCTGGCGGCATTGCTCGCGAAGGATCCGGCCGACCGGCCGGCGGATGCCTGCGTGGTGTTTCACGCACTGCAACCGTTCGCGGTCGAACTGCCCATGCTGCCCGGGTTTCTCGCGCCACCCGAGGTACCGAGCCCAGGGCGGATGTATGCCAGCGTGCTCGGCCGAACCGGCGCGCGGTTGGACTGTCTGCCAGACGGTGCCGGTGCGTAAGATCAACCCGTCGCGCACCCCAAGGACGGGAGTCAGCATGCTGGTGGACGCTGGTGGATACGCGAACACGGTCACTGAAGCGGCGAACAGCGCACAGGAAGCCGAACGCTCCGGGTATGACGCCTACTGGGTTCCGGAAACGCAGCTGGATCCGTTCATCGCGCTGGCCATCGGTTCGGAGCGCACCAGCAAGATCGAACTCGGTACGGCGATCGCGGTCGCCTTCGCGCGGAGCCCGATGACCGTGGCACTGCAGGCGAACGATCTGCAGCTGGCCTCGGCTGGCCGGTTCGCGCTCGGCCTTGGCTCACAGATCAAACCGCATATCACCAAGCGCTTCTCCATGCCGTGGTCGCAGCCGGCCGCGCGGATGCGCGAGTACGTGCTCGCCGTCCGGGCGATCTGGCACAGCTGGCGTACCGGCGACAAGCTCGATTTCCGGGGCGATTTCTACACGCATACGCTGATGACGCCGTTCTTCAACCCGGGCCCGAACGAGTACGGTGAGCCACCGATCTACCTCGCCGGGGTCGGCACGCGGATGACCGAGGTCGCTGGCGAGGTGGCAGACGGATTCCTGTGCCACGGCTTCACCACCGAGCGGTACCTGCGTGAGGTCACCCTGCCGGCGCTGGAGCGCGGGCGCGCCAAGGTGGGCAAGACGATGGCCGGGTTTCAGATCAGCGGGCCCTCGTTCGTCGCGACCGGGAACACCGATGAGGAGATCGCCTCCGCGACCGCGATGATCAAGAATCAGCTCGGCTTCTACGGTTCGACACCCGCCTACCGCCCGGTGCTTGATCTACACGGTTGGGGCGAGGTTGGCGATGAGCTACACAACCTGACCAAACGCGGCGAGTGGGCGCAGATCGGTGGACTGATCGACGACGAGATGCTCCGCACCTTCGCCGTAGTGGGCAGCCCGGACGAGGTGGTGACCGAGCTGACTCGCCGGTACGGCGACGTGGCCACCCGGATCGCGGTGCCGAACGGGCATCTTGCGCACACCTCGGATGGTCAGCCGCTACTTGCCGCGCTGCGCGGTTAGCCGGGTAGTCACGACGCCTCGTCGACCATGATCTGCCAGATATGGCCATCCGGATCAGCGAACGCGGCGGCGTAGCCCCATGCCTGTTGCTCGGGCTCGGTGACGATATCCGCGCCGGCCGCGCGAGCCTTGGCGATCAGCTCGTCGACGCCAGCCTGGGTAGCGAGGCTGAGGGTGATGATGCATTCGTGTTGCCCTGGAGCCGCAACCGTACGCCCGCCAACTACCCAGCCGAACCCGCCCGTGGGGATCAGTGCCACGTGCAGCTGCTCGCCGAGCCGTACTTGCAGTGGTTCCGGGACGCCGTCCTCCTCGAGCTCGCCGGGCAGCGAGAACCCAAGGCCGGCGCCGTAGAAAGCATACGAAACCCGCCGGTCGGCGATCGGCATGGCAACGGTCACTGGCTTCGACATCAGTGCGACTCCACTTGTCTTCATTGGGGTTGTCTTCATTGGGTGTGTCGACAAGGGTGACGCGCTTGCCGGGCAAAACTCATCGCGATCCGCGCGGAACAAGCCACAAGACCGGGAGGCCCCACAATGGCCAGTAAGTTCACCGAGTTGGCGATCGACTGCGCCGATCCGCGCGGATTGGCACGGTTCTGGGGCCTGGTCCTGGACTACGAGGTCTGGGACGCGGAAGACGAGCTGGTCACCATCGGGCCGCCGACGGCACCGGAAGACCGCAACCGCACCGGGCCGGTGCCCCCGGCATTGACCTTCGCGCGCGTGCCCGAGCCAAAGGCCGGCAAGAACCGGCTGCATCTCGACGTCAACCCGACGGACCGGACACAGGCCGACGAGGTTCAGCGGCTGCTCGAACTCGGCGCCCGGCACGCCGACGTTGGCCAGGGCGAGCAGAGCTGGGTCGTGCTCGCCGATCCCGAGGGCAACGAGTTCTGCGTCCTCGCGAGCCGCCGTCCCTGATCCGGGGGAACCCGCTTGACGGGGAAAGCCATCGATCGACTAGATTCGAACATATGATCGAACAACTAGTTGATGCCACGGACCGCTCCGACACCGCCGATGACGAGATATCCGAGCTCTCCGACCGGGAACTGGTCACCATGCTCGCCGGCACGGTCGCCGAGATCCGCCAGGTACAGGACCGGTCGCTGTGGATGCTTGCTACCTGCCTCGCGCATGGCATCACCTTCGGCTATCCGGACCTGGTGGCGTTTCTGCGGGCCCGGCTGGGCATCAGCGAGCAGGCCGCGCGCGCCCGGGTGGCGCAAGCCAAGGCACTGCTGGACGCCGAAGGCTGACCGGCGGGCTAAATGATCGGCCGAAGCGGCGCGCTTTCCGAAGGACCGTGCCGGCAGAGCTCGTCCCACGCCCTGCCGAGCCGTTGCACGAGCTCGGTCAGCACTTCGGGCGGATGGGTGAACGGAATCCGCACGTAGTTGTCATGCGCGCCCGTCGGGTCCATCGAGGAACCAGGAATCACCTCGACTCCGTGTCGCAGCGTGAGTTGCGCGAACACATCCGCGTGCACCTCCGGCAGGGCCACCCACAGCGAGGCGCCGCCATCCGGCCGACGCCAGCTCCACGCCGGCAGTCGCTCGGTCAGTAGCTGCTCGAGCTGGTCCAGCCGGGCACGCTGCTCCACCGCACGCTTCGCGGCAAGATCGGGCAACTGCGGCAGCAGTCGCGCCGCGAGTGCCTGGTCGATCACCGGCGAACCGAGATCGGCCAACGCCTTGCGCCGGGCGCACCGCTCGATGATCTCCACCGGCCCCCGCAACCAACCAATCCGCAGTCCGCCCCACACGGCCTTGCCGAGCGATTCCACGGTGACCGTCTCCACCCCCAGCGGCGCGTAGGCGGCTAGCGGCGGCGGCAGCTCGGACTCGGTATGCGCGATTCCGGCGTAAGCGTTGTCCTCCAGAATCGGCACGCCGTACTTCGCGGCCAGTTCAGCGATCCGGCGCCGTCGCGCATCCGACATCAGGATGCCGGTCGGATTGTGGTGGCTCGGCATGACGTAGAGCAGCGCTGGCACCTGCTCGGCGAGTGTCGCGGCCAGTTCGGGTATCCGGATCCCCTCGTCGTCCAGCCCGATCGACACCAGCTCGGCCTTGACCGCCCGGAAGACGTCCATGCATGCGGGCCAGCTGGGCGCCTCGACGACCACACGCGCTCGCTCGCGCAGATAGACCTCGGCCACCACGACCAACGCCTGATGCGCCCCGGTAGTAACCAGGATCTGGTCCGCGCTGGTAGGCAGCCCGAGCTCGGTGTAATACCGCGCGATGGCCTCCCGTAGCTCCGGCAGGCCGCGCGGGTGATAGCCGGGGTCGGCGAGCAGTTGGGTCATGTCGTAGCGCAGCACCTCGTCCAACGCACCAGCCACTTCGGCGGAACCGCCCTGCGCGGCCCAGGCCAACGAGATCAATGGCCCCTGGCCATCGATCAACCGCTGGAACATGGCGGTTGCCCGCCCGCCAGCCACTCGCCCATCCCCAACCGGCGTGGCCACGCGCTCGGCGACCGTGGTCCCGCTGCCCTGCCGCCGCTCGATCAACTTCCGACCACGAAGCTCCTCGTAGGCACCGACAACGGTGGCTCGACTGGTCGCAAGCGCGCCGGCCAGCGAACGTTCCGCGGGCAGCCGGTCACCGGCCCGCAGCGCTCCGTCATTGATCAACCGCGCGAGCGCGTCGGCCAGCTTGCGATAGAGCGGGCCGGTCCCTACCGACCAGCCGCCGAGTAGTTCCGCCAGCTCAGCCACGGTCCGCGAATGAACCATTTTGTCCTCCATTGGCACTAAAAATGGCTGGAGTGTTATGCCAATCTAGCTGAAGAAGGCAAACCTCGGCACCTACTGGAGGTGGCACATGACAACAATCGCATTGCTCTGCTTGGTCACCGGCGGCCAACTGGTGGCGTTCGGTCGGTTCATCCGGCTGCCGCGCACCCTCGAGCCGCTGCTCCTGGGTACCGAACCACGACTGCTGCGTGATCTGCTCAGGGGCGGCGTGGTGCTGCGCGAGATCAGCGACGCCAACGCGACCAGGACGCTCCAGCGCATCGAGGAACTACACGGCAAGACGCCAGCTACCAGCTAGCCGGTGACAGCTCGCCGCGCGGCCCATACGGTGCGTTCGGTGCGCACCGCGAGGTCCGCGCGGCGCAGGATGCTGTCCGCGCCGTCCGTATCGAGCAGCCGATCCAAGGCGGCCAGGTCCTCGGCACTGAGCACATCGGCGGCGGCCGCGCGCATCCGGCGCAGGCCGCTGAGCGCGTACCGGCCGACCGCCCCCGCTCTGGACCGTCCAATTTCAACGGTGATAGTTCGCTCGGCCGCCACTTCGAAACCGGCCACGGCTAGCTTCTCGCCCCAGTCGGCACCCCGGTGCGGTAGTCGCCCGGCATGGCGACCATCGCTCGCCGCGTGGCAGCGCTGCTCGAGACCAGGACGATCCTCCGGCGCGGCATCCGGCAGGAACCGAGGGAACCCGGCGAGCTCCACGACGGCGAACAGGCCCCCGGGAGCGAGCAGATCGCGTACCTGACGCAGGGCGTGCTCGGGATCGGCCATATGGTGCATCGATGCCGAGGCCCACACCAGCTCGGGCGCACCGAGATCGGGCCAGGTCGCGTCGAGGTCGGCCGGCACAGTGTGCACCCGGTCGGCCAGCCCGCGCTCGCTGGCCTTGTCCTGTAGGCGTTGCAGATGCTCGGCCGAGGAATCCACGGCCGTGACCCGCGCCCCGGGAAACCGGTCGAGCAGTGCGAACGTCCCCGCACCCGTGCCACATCCCAGATCCACGATCGCGTGTGGATCGGCATTGACGGGCAACCATGCGGTGATGGCCGCGGTGTGCTCGGCAAGCACTTCCGCGTCGAGATCGAGGATTTCCGCGTGGTTGTGCTGGGCAGGTCCGTGCTGGGCTGGCGCGATGGGTTTCATGCCGCCAACATAGGTCCATTATGCGCGGAGTGCACGAGATCTTGCGTATAGAGCAAGAAGATAAGTGTCCTGGTCGCCGAGCACGCAACCGGCCGACTAATCTGACTCCGAATGGGCCGGTTTGTCGGGTTCGTGACCTCGTCGGGCTTCGCGGTCAAAGATGCCAATGATTTCGCAGGGCCCACCGCCACTCCCGATCGCGTGCGGGACCATCGTCGGGAACTCAGCGGCCTGATTGGCCTCCACCCGGAAGCGCCGGTTCCCGAGCATCAGGACGGCGACCCCGGAAAGCACAACGAGCCATTCGCGCCCTGGATGTGCCCGCATCCTGGCCGGGTTGTCCGGCGGCGGGTCCGTGATGCGCTGGCGCAGCACGGTCATCCCGGGTTCGGCTTTGATCGGCCACCGCATCAGGCCATGCGCGCCGTCGATCATCGGATTGACGATCACGTCATCGGTGTCCGTCTCGACCAGCTGGTCAATCGATGTGTCCAACGCTCTGGCCAGCGTGACGAGCTGGTCGAGGGCAAGGCGTCGCTGACCGTTCTCGATCCGGCTGAGCGAGGACGGACTCAGCCGAGCACGGGTGGCCAGCTCGTCCAGCGACCAACCCTGTGCCACGCGTAGCGCGCGAATGCGTTTGCGCACCAGGCTGTCCAACTCACCAGCGCCTTGCGTCATAAGCACAACATAATGCCGAGCTCGCAAACTACCTCGGCGGGCCGAACCACCGGATTTGCGGTAACCGCCTGAGCTCGCGAGCATACGGACAGCAGGTACGCAAGACGGAATGAGGACACATGCGCAGGACCACCGTCCGGGGTAAATCGACCAGCCGGACACTGCTCGCCCTTGCCGCGGCCGGGCTGCTGCTCACCGCCTGTGGAAACGACGAAGAAGGCAACGGGCAAGCGCAGAACAACCAGCAGGGTGACCAGACGGCCACCACCCAGCAGGACGACAACGACGACCAGCAGGGTCAGCCGGATGTCGAACAGAGCGGCCGGCTCGCCCCGCCGGAATCCGCCAACGGGGCCTTCACCTACAACACCGAACTGGCTCCGGAGGGCGCCGAGGTCTCGGTGGAAGCCGAGCAGACGCGGAACGGGACCAAGATCGAGATCGACGTGGAAGGGCTGGTCGCGAACCGCGGATACGCGGTACACGCGCATACCGAGAAGTGCGGTGACGATGGCGACGCCGCCGGACCGCATTTCCAGAACGAGGTGGACCCGGCGGCGACCAAGGACGAGCCGTCTACCGACCCGAAGTACGCCAACCCGGAGAACGAGGTCTGGCTCGATCTGCGCACCGACGGCGAAGGCGAGGGAGACGCGGAGACCGAGGTGCCGTTCAAGTTCACCGACCGGGCGCCCGCCTCGATCGTGATCCACGAGAACGAGGAGACGGCCACGCACCATGGTGAGGCCGGCACCGCTGGCGACCGGGTCGCCTGCCTGACCGTGCCGTTCGCCTGATCTCACCGACTTGACCGAGCTTCGGGGTGATTGAGTTCGCACACCGACTCAATCACCCCGCGCATCGGTATTGGACGGCCGCGTTCTCCGGTGTCATCGTGCAGATATCGCCCGGCGAACGCAATGGAGCTCCGTCATGGTCACCGCCACGCGCCCCAGCTGGCCTTCCGGCGATACCTTCGCCGGCACCGATCCCGCACTCGGCAACCTTCTCGACCAGCTCCTCGGCCCGGATGAACGCACACTACTGCAACCCGTGCTACGTGAGCTGGACGATGCGGCATCCGGCAGACTGTCCGAACTGGCCACCACCGCCGATGCCAACCCGCCACGGTTGCGGCAGTACGACGCGAATGGCGAGCGAGTAGACGAGATCGTCTTTCATCCCGCGTACACCGAGCTGGCCAACTATGCCTTCGAGCGGCTGGGGCTCGCCGCGATGTCCCATCGCGCGGGGATCCACTACTGGCCGGCAACCGCGCCGCATATCGCCAAGTACGCACTGTCCTATGTGTTCGTACAGGCAGAGTTTGGCATCTGCTGCCCGGTATCGATGACCGACTCCGCCGCCAGGGTACTGCGCCTGTTCGGCGATCCTTCGGTATTCGGCGATTATCTGGCCGGTCTCACCGCAACCGAGCATGACTCGCTGCTCACCGGCGCGATGTTCATGACCGAGCGAGCCGGCGGCACCGATGTCGGGCAGACCGAGACGACCGCGCGGCGGAAGGGCGATGACTGGGTACTGCACGGCCGGAAGTGGTTCGCCTCCAACGCCTCCGCCGACGTGATCCTGACGCTGGCGCGCGTTCCGGGCGGGGCGGACGGCACCGCCGGTCTCGGCTTGTTCCTGGTACCAAGAACGCGCCCGGACGGCAGCCGGAACAGCTACCGGATCGACCGGCTGAAGGACAAGCTCGGCACCAGGTCGATGGCCAGCGGCGAGGTCACCTTGGACGGCGCATATGCCCTGCCAGTCGGCGATCTTTCTCGAGGTTTCCGACAGATGGCCGAGATGGTCAACGTGTCTCGACTGTCCAATGTGTTGCGTTCGGCTGGTTTGATGCGGCGCGCGGTATGGGAATCGGTGTGGCACACGAAGCAGCGAGTGGTCTTCGGCAAGCCACTGTTCGATCAGCCGCTGATGCGCGCCAGCCTGCTGCCACTGCAACTGCATGCCGAGTCTGCCCTGGGTTTCGCGCTGGAATGCGCGAAACTGCTGGACGAAGCTGATCGGGGCGATGAACTCGCCGGGCGGTTGATCCGGGTACTCACCCCGCTCGGTAAGTACACCATCTGCAAGCAGGCTAGGTGGGTGACCGGGGAGGCCATGGAGATCCGTGGTGGCAACGGGTACATCGAGGACTGGGTCAATCCCCGGCTAGTCAGGGATGCGCACCTCGGCTCGATCTGGGAAGGGTCGAGCAACGTGATCGCGCTGGACGCCCTGCGCTGTATGCGTAAGTCCGGGGCACACGACGAGCTGACCGAACACCTGACGGACCGCTTGGCAAAGATCACCGACCCCGAGGTTACCCGCGCGGCGCAACGGGTCCTCGATAGGTTGGCGCGCTTGCGTGCGCGTGGTAACGAGTTGCTTGCCGCGCCGGACGATTGGGCGCAAGCGGCCGCCGGGCGCTATACGGGCGAGCTGTCCAGGGCGACGCAGGCAGCGTTCCTTGTCCAGCAGGCGGCGCGCGAGGCCGATGCCGGGGGCGGTTACCGCAAGCTACTCGTCGCGAACTGCTACCTCGGCTACCTCGATGGCGCCGAAGCCCCGCCAGCCGCGCTCGATTGCCTTGAGCAGATCGTGTTTGGCGGCACGGTGGACGCCAGTACCGCGAACACGCCAGTTGGACAAGACCCGGGTAGCTGAAGCGCAGCACACCTCGCAGTCGCTAATTTGTCCGCATGCCAAGCAGCTTCGCCAGGATTCGCGACCAGATTGTCGATATTGACCGGAAAGTCATGTTACGAACGGCGGCGCTGCCGGCAACCTCTGCGGATCGCAACCTTGCCAAGCTCAGCGAGGCGGCGAACGGCGGGCGACTCTGGTTGCTACTCGGCGGGCTGCTTGTCCTGCGGCCAGGCGAGTTTCGCAGGGCGGGGCTACGCGGCATGGCCGCGGTTGGGGGCGCGAGCCTGCTGGCGAACCTGCTCGGCAAGCAGCTCTTCGCTCGCCGGCGGCCGCCGAGCGGGCTGATGCCGCGCGGCCGGAGCCTGGCGAATCCACCTGGATCAGCGGCTTTTCCTTCCGGGCATGCCGCGAATGCCTTCGCCTTTGTCACCGCCGCCGCGATGGAACGCAAACGAACCGGTGCCGCGCTCGCGCCACTTGCCGCGGCGGTCGCCTACTCCCGTGTGCACACCGGGATGCACTGGCCGTCCGATGTGCTTGCGGGCGCGGCGCTTGGCTCGGTTGCCGCGCTTGCCACCCGACACTGGTGGCCGTTGCGCACCGTGGCTCAGCCACACGCCGCGCGCCCGGCACAGGCACCGCCACTACCGGATGGCACCGGGCTACTGCTGTTCCACAACCCTGAATCGGGCAATCCGGATATCCGCACGGCAAGCCGGATGGCCGCGCTCTGGCCGAATGCGCGGCTGGTCGAGCTGAATCGTCGCCCGCCGGTCGACGCACAAGTCGAATCGGCGGTAGCGGCCAACCAGCCTGACCTCGCCGCACTCGGCGTTGCTGGTGGCGATGGGACGGTCGCCGCCGTGGCCGCGGTGGCACACCGACACCGACTCCCGCTCGTCGTGGTGCCGACCGGAACGTTGAACCATTTCGCCAGGGATATCGGGATCGGCGCGGCATCGGCGGCGGTGCGGGCGACCCGCAACGGGATGTCGAGCAAGGTCGATCTCGGTTTGCTGCAGGTAACGACGAACCGAGACGAGCAACTGGCCCGGTGGTTCGTGAACACCGCTAGCCTCGGCGGGTACCCCGCGATCGTCCGGGTCCGCAATCTGCTCGAACCGCGCTACGGCAGGCATGCGGCGATGATCGTGGCGATGATTCGCACCCTACGACGGGCCCAGCCGATCCCGGTGCTGCTGAATGGCAGGGCGCGCTCGGTCTGGCTGCTGTTCGTTGGGAACGGCAGCTATCAGCCAAAGGAGTTCAGCCCGGTGCGCCGCCAGGCGATGCACACCGGGCTGCTCGACGTTCGGTACCTGCGCGCTGACCTACCGTACTCGCGCACCAGATTCGTACTCGCGGCGCTGACCCGCAGTTTGGCGGCCAGCCGGGTGTATCACCAGTTTGATGCCTACGAGTTGGATGTGCGGCTACCCGAAGGTGCGACGCGAATCGCCACCGATGGTGAACTCGGCCCGCTCGGCAGGCGGTTCCTGTTCCGTACCCAGCCACGCGCGCTCACCGTCTATCGGTCGAACGACACGGTCTATCGAGCCGAACACAACAGCTGAGCGCGCCCGCCGCAACCGCGCTAGCCTGGAAGAACGCGGTCACCGAGCGTGCGCGCGGTGGATCGGAAACAGCTAGTCGCAGGTGAGCGAGGCCAACCTTGGAGATCATTGACAAGCCAGACCCGCCAACCGGTATCGGTCGGCTACTGGCCAGGACACCAATTCACCTGTACCGCGCCGGTTTCGGCTGGCTACTTGGTGGTCGATTCCTTCGACTCACCCATACCGGTCGCAAATCGGGAAAGCCGCGCGAGGTGGTTATCGAAGTCGTCGGCAAGGTCGATGATGGGTTCTATGTCTGCTCCGGATTCGGTGAACGCGCTGATTGGTACCGCAACGTCCGGCATAATCCCGAGGTGACGATCCAGGTGGGACGGCGAAGGGGCGCGGCCACCGCGATCCCGCTGTCCGCGGCGGAGGGCGGCGAGATCATGGCCCACTACGCGAGTAAACATCCGAAGATCGCGATGCGACTGTGCCGAACCATGGGGTTCGCGGTAGATGGCGGTGCCGCCGATTTCCGCGAGGTCGGCCAGAGTGTCCCTTTCCTCAAACTCGCGAGGCCAGCCTGACTGTCTATTGTGAAAAGACTAGGGCAGGATCACGACTTCGAGTACGCCGTTCTCCAGTACCGTACACAGCTGGCTCGCGGCGGCGAACCGGCGCGGCAGGCTGATGCTTCGGCGGAACGGGCCATACGTAGGCCCGCGTAGGTAGCATCTTCCGGATGCCCTGGAAACCTTGCGAGTGCCGGAGACGGTCAGGGTGCCAGCGACCAGCGAGCAATCGATCTCCGGGCGGGCAAGTCCGGGCAGGTCCATCCTGATGAGGATCGAGTCGTCCGATACGAACATCTCCGCGGGTGGCGTCCATGGCAGGAACAACTCTTCGCCAGCGAGCTCGACCGTCTGGCGGTTCGCGTCGTCCGCGTACCGGGTGAGGCCGCCGATATCCATGCCGCGCTGGACGTCGCTGTTCAGCGCGCGTAGCCAGCCCCATACCCGCTTGACCGGGTAATGCCGTTCACTTCGCATCGGAGTTCACCCCTGCCAAGTAGCTAGTACCCAAGTGTGCGAGCACACCGGCGGCCCGTCCAGCACCGCCCGCGTACGGAAAGCATCAGAGTCCGAAAACGAGAACGGAATGACAGTGCGGGCCGCGCACCCACGGAAACCGCATTGTTTAGGGATCTTGCGGTCACTGGGCCGCTCCGGGTAACCGTTGGTGAGGCTAGAGGTTCTGCGTCCCACCCTCCAGCACGAGATCCACGGTTTCCGCCAGGAAAGCCGGTGACGCTTCGCCGCCGCGCAGGAGCAGCCGGAACCAGATCGCTCCGGCGAGCAGGTCCATGATCGAAGCCGGGTCGAGGCCAAGACGGAGTTCGCCACGTTCCCACGCCCGCTGGAAGATCGGCTGTTCGCGGGCCATCCGGTCGGCGAAGAACGTTCGTGCGACCTCGGCGAGTTCCGGTCGGCGCGGTGCCACGGTGAGTGCCGCCGTGACGATGGGCGCGGTGCGCTCGGATGTGAGCAGCCTGGCGATCTGCCGAGCCACGGCGAGAAGATCGGTGCGCAGGCTGCCGGTGTCCGGCACGTCGATGCTGAGCAGCCCGGAGTTGGTGAGCGCCGCGGCCAGAAGCGCGTCCTTCGACGGCCACCACCGATACAGGGTGGTCTTGTTGACCCCGGATCGAACGGCGACCGATTCGATGGCCAGCTTGTCGTAGCCGTGCACGGCCAGCAGTTCGAGGGTCGCGGCAAATATCGCCTCTTCCTTGCGGGGGCCACTCCGTATGCTCACGGGCCAATAATACAACGCACCGTTGCGTTGTGCTAAATCGATGACTACAGTGCAACGCAACGGTGCGTTGCTTGTGGAGGTTCTATGGTTCCCGTCGTGTTCGTCCATGGCATCCGCATCAGCGGCGCGGCCTGGGTCGAGCAGGTGGAGAAAGTGGGTACGCGGCACCCCGCGAGGGCGATCGACCTACCTGGCCACGGCGCCCATCGTGGCTCGCCGTTCACGCTCTCCCATGCGGTACAAGCAGTCGTCGACGCTGTCGACGAGCCGGCCCTGGCCGTGGGCCACTCGCTCGGCGGCTACGTCGCCATCGCCGCGGCGGCCCGGCATCCCGAACGCGTGGCCGGTCTGGTCGTCGCCGGCTCCAGCTTCATTCCCGGGCGAACACTAGAGACGCCGTTCCGGCTGGCGCACCGCGCGTTCATGCGGCTTCCGGATCGCGGTGAGCGGATCAGCCGTTGGCAGTTCAACGCCGCTCTGCCACGACCGCTCGCGGACGCGGTGGTGGCAGGCGGGATCGCGACCGAGGTGATCCCGGATGCGGCGAAGGCTTTCGACGACTTCGACGTTCTCGCCGAACTCGCGCGGTACCCCGGCCCGGTCTGGCTGATCAATGGCGCTCGCGACCACTTCCGGCGACACGAGCGCCGCTTTCTCGATGCCTGCGTGGACGGACGACTGCTCATCGTGCCGGGCGCCGGGCACTACCTGCCACTGACCCACGCCGGCGAGTTCTCCCGACTAGTCCTCGATGCCGCCGCGGTGGTGGAGATGGCTGGGTTGGACGTCGGCGATCCGCATAGGTGAACCACTTGGCGGCCGAGGGCGCACCCGGAGCTATTGCCACCGAACCGCAATCTTTAGGGATCTTGCGGTCACTGGACTCGACCCCCGGGCACGCGGACTTAGACTCACCACATGGAGGATCCCAACGAACTACTTGCCAGCATTGTTACTTGGGCACGCACCGACCCGCGGGTGGACGCCGTGGTGCAAACGGGTTCCCGGGCTCGCGGCACGCGCGTCGACGAGTTCTCCGATCTGGATATCGAACTCATCGGTTCGGGCTGGCGGGATCTTGTCGATGATCAGCGGTGGAGCGCCGAGTTCGGCAGGGAGCTGGTTTCCATCGATACCTCGTCAGCGGAAGAACCTGACCATTCTGGACCGGAATGGGCGACCCGCCTTGTGGTTTACGCGGCTGGCCGCAAGGTCGATTACACGCTGGCCGGCCCAGACCGGCTGCACCACCTTTCGTCCGGATTGGACGATCTTTACCAGCGGGGTTATCTGGTACATCTCGACAAGAACGGGATCGCCAGCAACCTCCCGGAGCCAACCGGCGCCGCACCGGTGCCCGCTCGACCAAGTCACGACGAGTTCGACAACGCGATCCGCGAGTTCTGGTTCGAAGCCAGCCAGGTACCCATCTACCTCGCGCGCGGCGATTTGTGGGTGGCGAAGTTCCGCGATAACACCATGAAGGAGTTCCTACTCGAGATGCTCCAGTGGTACGCGGCCACCGAACCTGCTGGTGCGCCGGACATCTGGCATATCGGGCACCGTATGGATCAGTGGCTGCCCGCCGGACTGTGGCGTGAACTGCATGAGGTGTACGGACATTTCGTCGCCGAGGACGGCTGGCGCGCGCTACGTGCCAGCGCCAGGGTGTTCGGCTGGGTGTCCGAAGAGGTCGCGCGGCGTTGTGGTTTCCCCAGTCCCAGCACGCTCGCCGCCGGGGTAACCGAACACCTGGAACGGATAGCAGGGCACGGCGTGACCAACTAGCCGGCAAGCTCGCCTACTCGTCGACCAGCTTTCGCAGCGCGGCGACGACCTGCTCGCCGGTTGGCACGGCATCGGGCGAAACCAGTGACTGCACCGAGAAGCCCAGGATCAACGCGTGGGCCACCGGACCAACAGTCGCTGCGGCTTCCATATCGATCTCCTCGGGATCGATGCCAAGCAACATCGCGGCAAGCTCGTCCCGACCCTCGGCCCCGCGCTGGTCCAGAGCCTCGTGAATCTCATCGGCGAACTCCGCCTGAGCGAAGGCCTGCACGCTGGCGACGATCAGCGGGCGATGCACCGGCAACGATCTGAGGAACTCATCTAGGGCGACGCGCAGGCGATCCGAGGGCTCTGCCCGCGCGCTGGCACTGACCGCCTCGCTGATCCGCCCACCCCACTCGTCCTGCGCCTCGAGCGCGGCGAGGTTCATCAGGGCGTCCTTCGAACCAAAGTGATAACCGATCGACGCCAGGTGCGAGCCCGAAACAGCGGCGATATCGCGCGCCGTCGTGTGCTGATACCCCTTCTCGACCAGGCATTTCCGCGCGCCAGCCAGCAGGTCATCGCGTTGACTCATGGGTCAACCCTAACACTTTTACGCACGTACGTATTGCAGAGCAATTTTGACGTACGTACGATAAAGTCATGTTGCCCTCGCCTCCTACTGCTACCGCCCGTACCTGGCTAGGACTAGCCATCCTGTTGCTGCCGGCGCTTCTGGTCGCGATGGACATTTCCGTGCTATTCATCGCCGCGCCGGAAATCGTCGAATCCTTGCGGCCATCCACCAACCAATGGCTGTGGGCGATGGATATCTATGGCTTCGTCATCGCATCGCTGTTGATCACCATGGGCAGCCTCGGTGACCGCATCGGCCGCAGGAAGCTACTTCTCATTGGCGCCAGCCTGTTCGGGACTGCTTCGGTCTTCGTTGCCTACGCACCAAACGCGGAACTGCTTATCGTCGGGCGGGCGCTGCTTGCCATAGGGGGCGCCACTCTAGCTCCATCCACGCTGTCGTTGATCCGGAACATGTTCCCCGATCCCGGGCAGCGCAGGATCGCCGTCGGTTGCTGGACGGCAGCCTTCGGCGGTGGCGCCGTCGCTGGTCCGATCATCGCCGGCATCCTGCTCGAATACTTCTGGTGGGGCTCGGTGTTCTTGATCAACGTGCCGGTGATGATCCTGCTGCTACTAGCCGGCCCGCTGCTGGTACCGGAGTCACGACAGTCGAGTCAGGGCGGCTTCGACCTACCGGGTGCCGCACTTTCGCTGGTCGCCATCCTTGGTCTGGTGTTCGCGCTGAAGGACACGGCGCAGCACGGACCCACCGCGGTCGGCGCCTTCGCGGCGACCATTGGTATCGCCGGACTCGTCGCATTTGGCGCACACCAGCGGCGAGCACGGCATCCGCTCATCGATATCAACCTGTTCCGGCTGCCGGCCTTCGCCGCGGCAATCGGAGCGAACACGATAATCACCGTTGCTACCGTGGGAACCGGTTCGCTCGCCTTCATCTTCCTGCAGACCGTGCATGAACTCTCGGCGCTGGATGCTGCATTGTGGACATTGCCGACCTTTGCCGGGACGATGGCCGGCGCGGCGACCGCGACACCGCTACTCGGACGTACCCGTGCAGGGACCACGTTGACTTCCGGTCTGCTCTGTGCCGCTACTGGGTTCGTGGTCGTCGCGATTGGTTCGTCGGACACCAGCATGGCGGTATTCCTTACCGGTTACACGGTGCTCACTTTCGGCGTGGGTCTTACCGCGACCAGCGCGAACACCCTCGTCCTTGGCAGCGCACCAGCCAAGGACGCAGGTGCGGCTTCTGGAATCGCCGAAACGAGCACGGAGCTCGGCGGCGCGGTAGGCATCGCCGTGTTCGGCGCGATCTCTGGTGCCGTCTACAGTGCCGGGATCGCCGACGCACCGGGCGTCTCTACTGATCCAGCAGCCGGCGAAACGGTAAACGGAACGCTTGCCGTGGCGGACAATCTGGCTGAGCCACAAGCGAGTGCGCTCCGGAATGCGGCTGTGGCAGCCTACTCAGACAGTGTCGGCGCAGCGGCGCTCAGCGGTATGACCATCACAATCGTCACGGCGACCGTGATCTGGTGGCTGCTCCGCCGAACTCGCCCCGACCCGCTACCAGATTCCACTGCCGACCAAGAAAGCCGCGCAAGGTAGTTGTGCGGCTCAAGCCGGTAGCGCAACCCTGCATTCCAGCGCTGCCCATGGCGATTGCGACGAATCCGGGGCATCGCCAAGTAGTTCGAGACCCGCGCCATCGAACAACGTGTGCCATTCCCGCCACGTTCGTTCCCTGCCTCCGAACAGCACCAGCATGTCGACGTCGAGCAGCTTGCTGTAATCGAACCTGTTCCTCGTCTCGATCAGGACCTTCTCGAACACGAACAATCGCCTCGTCGGGTCGGTGCCCATCGCGGTACGGACCCGACGAAGTATCCGATTCGCCTGCTCATCGTCGAATCCACTGAGGACCGCGCTCAGCGTGTACACGTCATGTCCTTCCGGAACCGTCTCGAACAGATCCCCCGCTTCAACCCGGACCCGGTCAGCGATATCCTGCCCGACAAGCAGCGACTCCGCGTCCCTGATCACCTGCGCCCGGTCGAACAGCACACCCTCCAACGAGGGATACCTGCGTAGCACGGCATTGAGAAAGGCCCCGTGCCCCCCACCAAGGTCGGCAAGCGAGCTGAAGGGGGAGAAGTCGACCTGGCGCAGTAGGCTCATGGCCGAGAGCCAGTTGCGCTGCGCCATGGTGCGATCGAACAGCGCGCCCTGCTCGGGATTAGACTCCGCATACTCGTAGAACGTCTTCCCGTGGACCAGTTCAAACGCGGAGCGCCCGGTCCGCACACCATCGGCCAGTGCCATGAACGGCCGCGCGGCCCAGTCAGCTCCGCTGAACAGAACCAGGTCCCGCAGGCTGCGGTCGATATCACTGCGCAGTGGTTCGGCCTCCAGGGTCATCGTGAACCGGCCGTCTTCGAGCTCGGCGAACAGGCCAAGTGCGGCCGCCGCGCGCATCAACCGGAAGAGCGAGAGTTCGTCAGCCGAGCTCGCCGCCGCCAGTTCGGCCACGTGCAACGGTCCGTCCTTAAGCTGGTCCGCGATACCGAGCTCGGCGATAGCACGGACCACACCAACGATCCTTGTTCCGAACGTCAGGATCAGCAAGCGGTCGAAGGACGGCATTCGCTCGTGGCCAAGTATCCATTCCCAGTAGGTCCCCTCCGGCGCTGGCGTCGCCGCCGATAGATCAGTCACCACGGCCTCCTCGACCTCCACGTAGTTCGTTGTCTCCAACAAGATCCACCAGCGTGCACGTGTACCCGTCGCTACAGGGCAATTCGAACCCCGTACTCACGCAGCCAGGTATTCATGGTCAACAACATTTCCACGTCCGTCCTGGCGACCCAGCCGCCGTCGACCTCCGTCGGATCGGCCAACTTGGCACGCACCGCATCGGCATCGAGCAGCGGCAAAACCGGGGACCGCGAGTCGTCCAGTACCTCGGCAAGCTCGGCGTACCGCAGTCGCTGGTAGTCGCGCTTGGCGCTGACCGGAAACGGACTCTTCTGCCTGGTCAGCACGGAGTCCGGCATCTGGTTCGCCGTGGCGGCACGCAGCAGGCTCTTTTCCCTGCCATCGAAGAACTTGAGTGCGGTCGGAACATTGAAGACATAGTCAAGCAGCTGGTGGTCAGTGAAGGGCAGGCGCACGTCGATACCCGCAGCCATCGCGTATCGTTCGCTGTGCTCGACCTGGTTCTCCATCCACCGGGTCAGCTGTAGATAGGTTGCTTTACGCGCTCGCCGCTCCTCATCGCTGATCCCGTCGGGGATCGGCGTCTCCTGCTCGGTCTGTCGGCGTAAATCCGCCCCGAAGGAAACCAGGTCGAGCTTCGCCAGCAGGGTACGGTCAAGCAAGCCTCCGCCGAGGTATGGATGACCGGCATGCTTGGCATGAAAATCCATCCAGGGCAACGCCACCGGGTCACGCACCGAACTGTAGACATTCCCGCCGAAAATCGCATCGGCGATCTCCCCAGACAGCGCCACCTTGGTGTACCTGGCACCCGCCTGGCAGAGCAGGTAGAGCGCCGTGTTCATATCCCCGAGCATCGAAGGAGCGTCCTTCGCCCGGATCGTTGCGGCCCTTGCGACCGGGTCGAGTAGGTCGTCCGTGGACACGAGGATTTCCTCATGGTCGGCGCCAACGTGTTCGGCCATCTCCCGCGCAAAGGGCGCGTCTCTGGTGGCACGAACCGCATCTGGCGCGAACTGCGCCGACTCATCCTGAAAGGTAACCGTATAGGTCTTCGGCGCCTCACCGGTCTCCGCCGCGAGGCCAACCACCGCACTCGAGTCGAGCCCACCGGAGAGTAGGAAACCAACCGGTTCACGAGCATTCATGCTGCGGCGGACACTCGCGCCCAGCAGGCCCCGGGTGGTCTCGACCGTGCTCGCCAGATCCTCGACGTGCACCTTCGCGGAGTACTGCCAGTAGCGCTGCTCGTTTCGGCTCGTTTCCCTGCACAGCAAGGTATGCGCCGGACGGACTTTCCGCAGTCCAGCGAAGAAACCTCGATCCGGACTACCGGCGTAGGCGAGCAGCTCGGAAAGACCTTCGGCGTCGAGAACCGCCTCAGCCTTCGGATGCGCGAGGATCGCCTTTGGCTCCGAACCGAACAACAACCCATCGGCAAGCGGATAGTAGTACAGCGGCTTCATACCGACGCGATCACGGATAAGCAGCAACTGCTGATCGCGCTCATCCCAGATCGCGAGGCCGAACGAACCGTCCAGCCGGTTAGCAGCGGCACGACCCCATTCCAGGTACGCCGCGAGTGCGACCTCGTCATCCAGCTCGGTCCGGAACTTGTAACCGCGGCCAGCAAGCTCTGCCCGACACTCGCGCGCATTGCCGAGCGCTCCGGTAAATCCGATCGCGGCGATCAGGTCCCCGCCGTGCTCAACGGAAACTGGCCGCCGCGCGCCTCCGGAAGCACCCAGTGAACGCTGCCCGATCCCGCAGTGCTCGGACAACCACACACCCTCGGCGTCCGGGCCCCGGCAAGCCAGCGTTCCGGTCATCGCCCGGAGCACCGGAGCACAGTCTCGGATGTCCCGACGAAAGTCGACCCACCCAGCGATTCCGGACATCGGATGCCTCCTTGGTTTGCCTGGTGCTCAACTGGTACGGCGACGGTAGGCGCGCATCGCGCCCCAGCTCGACACGATCAGCACGGCGAGAATCCACAGCAACGAAGCCGCGATCGGATAGCGCATCGGCAGTGCCGGATCGGCGCCAACGGGATTCGGGTTACCGAGTAGCTCCCTGATCGCGACGTTGAACGAGCTGACCGGGTTCCACGAAGCGATCGCGCGCATTCCCGTGGACATGCCAGTAAGTGGCACGAACGCGTTCGACAGCCAGACGAGCGGGAAGACCACACCAATCCCCGCCGAAACCGCACCCTGGGTATTGCCGACCAGCAGACCAACAAGCATGCCGCACCAACTCAGCACGAACGAGCAGAGCAGCAGGAGCAGGAACCCGCCGATCGCCGGAAGTGGCGATGAACTGATCCGCCAGCCGACCGCGAGTCCAATAAGGATCATCAGCCCGATGGTGAACGCGTTGCGGGCGACGTCCGAGACGGCCCTGCCGACCAGCGGCGCGGACGGCGCCATCGGCAGCGACCGGAACCGGTCAACCATGCCACGGCCAAGCTCGTCCGCGAGGCCCGCACCGGTTGTCATACCCGCGAACGCGATGGTCTGCAAGAAGATGCCGACCATAACGTACTGGGTGTAGTCCGCCCCGCCAGGCAACGGGATCGCTTCTCCGAACACGTAGGCGAACAGCACAACGAACAGCAATGGCTGCAGCATGGTGAAGAACAGTTGTGCCGGTAGTCGGCGGGCATGCAGCATGTACCGCCGTGCGAGCAGCACGTAATCGCGCACCATCCAGGCGAGGCGCGCGCCTACCGAGTTGGTCACCTCCGCCGTCGTCATACCTGCTCACCCCCACGCGAGTCAGTTCCCGCCGACGCCGCCAATGCCTCCCCGTCGCCGGACTCGTCCACCGTCGCATCGGTCCGGTGGCCGGTGAGTGCGAAGAAAACATCGTCCAAGGTGGCACGCCGCAGACCGAGTTCGTGTACCACGATGTCGTATTCCACGAGTTGCCGAGTGACCTCGGCGAGCAATGTCCGGCCATCACTGACCGGGACGACGACCGAACGAAGCTGCGGATCAACGGTTGCGGTAGTACCCGCGATCCGTTCAAGGAGCGCCTCGATCGCCGGCAGGCTGTCATTGTCCGCCGCGACCACCTGCAGCCGCTCCCCGATTACGTCTGCCTTCAGTTCGTCACTGGTCCCGGTCGCGATCGCCCTGCCACCGTCGATCACGACGATCTGGTCGGCCAACCGATCGGCCTCCTCAAGGTACTGGGTAGTCAGCAACACCGTCGTACCTTGCCCCACCAGCTCATCGATCGTCTCCCAGAGCGTGTACCGGCTGCGCGGGTCCAACCCGGTGGTTGGTTCGTCCAGTGCGATCAGCTTTGGCCGGGCGATCAGGCACACCGCCAGGTCGAGCCGACGGCGCATACCGCCCGAGTAGGTCCTGGTCAACCGGTTGACGAAGCCTCCGAGGTCAAACCGGTCGATCAGCTCGTCGGCGCGGCGTACCGCGGCACGCTTGCGGTAACGGTGCAGTTGCGCGAAAAGCTCGAGGTTCTCCCGACCAGTCAGGTGTGCGTCAACGGCCGCGTACTGTCCGGAAAGGCCAAGTAGCTGACGAACCTGACCACTCTGCCGGACGATGTCGTAGCCACCAACCGTTGCCGTGCCCGCATCGGGGGCGACGAGAGTGCCAAGTACGCGGACGGCCGTCGTCTTGCCCGCGCCATTCGGGCCGAGCAGGCCACTCACCGTTCCCTCTTCGACGTGTAGGTCCAGGCCAGTCAAGGCCGATACCCGCCCGAACCGCTTGACGAGTCCCGCCGCTTCGATGAACGCGGTCATTACTGACACACTTTCGAGCCGACGGTTTCCGTGGGCGAACCGGACGCGAGCCGTGTCAGCTCGGCGACGGCGTCAGCAGGAGGAGGAGTCTCCGCCATCTCCGCCGCGATCCGGCGTGCCGCCGCTCGGTAGGACGGGTCGTGTAGCAAGGCGTCCACCGCCGAGCCGAGTGAACTGGGGCCGGCCTCGGCAAGCGGTACAAAAGTTCCCGCTCCACTGGCAGCCATACTGCGCGCCGCGAACAGCTGATCCGGGATCTGCGGGATGATCATCTGTGGAACCCCGCAGCTCAACGCGGTCGCCACACTCCCGGCTCCCCCTTGGTGAACCAGCGCGGAACAGTTCGGCAGCACAAGGTTCAGCGGCGCGCCAACGGCCACCGCAACCTTGTCTGGCAGCTCGCCAAGCCGCTCTCGTTGCGCCGGTGTAACCAGCACGACCAGTTCGACATCGGGTACCGCGGAAAGCGCCTTCGCAATGTCCGGTAACGCAAACATCTCGTCGCCGATCTGCGAAACGATGGTCCCCCACGTGAGGCACACCCGCTTGCGCCCACCTTCCGGTGGTTCGGTCAACGTGGCCGGCGCGGCACTGGAACCGTTGTATGGCAAGAAACGCACCGGCCAGCGGGAGCAGTCCGACTCCAACTGCATACTTGGCGGGTAGGCGTCCATGGTGATCGCGCCCGCGCCGTCGATCTCCGGCAGGCCGTACCGGCCGAATAGATACTCCGGCAGCACCTGCTGCTCGGCGTCCCTGCCGTAGTAGAAGTAGTCGGTGCCCCAGATATGCCGGACGGCGGGCACGTCGATCGCGCTTGCCGCCAGCAGGCCCGCATAGGCGGTGGGCTCATAGATAACGAGATCCGGCCGCCAGCTGCGGGCAAGCTCGATCAACTCGTCAGCCATCGACCACGCGACTTCTGAGAACAGCCGATAGGGCATCGTGCGCAGCGCCTGCCGCTGCTCGTCGGTGGCATCCGGGTCCGCGTGCACCTTCACCAGCGGTGCCATCAGTCGCTGAAATATCTCCGTCAGGTCGGCTTCCTGGCCAACAGCCCTAGCTGGCAACCCGGATTCGAGCATCGTCGGTAGCAACTGGGGCTGGCTGGCCATGCACACTTCGTGTCCGGCGGCTCGTGTTGCCCAGGCAAGGGGAACCAGTGGAAAGTAATGGGATGCCCATCCCCACGCGGTGAACAGCACACGCATGTGTCATCCGTCCTTTCTCAACTGTTGGCCAATGTGGTCGGTTTCCCCATGCGCCGGGAAAGGATCCGCTCGAGTGCGGTCCGCAACTCGTTCTCTCGGTCGTCCGCCGCGGATTTCGAGCGCCACGCGATGATGCCGTCCGGCCGCAACAGCACGACACCGTCGTTGGTTACGCCGTATTGCTCGTTCCAGACACCGTGCACGTCAACCAGATCCGCGGACGCTTCCCGCGGTCCGACGGTCCAGGCCGCAAGGTCGATACCCAGCTCGGCGGCGACCGCCTCACCTGCCTTGACCCATTCCGTACCATCGGGACCGGTAAGCAGCACGAAGCCACGTCCGTAAAGGTCGAGCAGCGATTTCTGCGCACCCTTCGTTTCGACCACAACATGGGGACCTCGACTTCCCGGCAGACCGGTCGGCGTGTTCGGGTCGGCATAGCCCGCGGTGTCTCCGGGCTCCGTCAGCACCGCAGGCGATTGGTACTTGTACCCGAGCATCACCGTGTTCTCCGGTAGTCGCTCGGTATCCGCGGATTGACGCCGCTCGCGAGCTCGCAGCGCCGACTGGCGGACGGTCAGCGCGCCGGTCGGCTGCCGCTCAGCCGTATAGCTGTCCAACAGTCCGGTGCCAGCCTGCCCGTTCAGGACCATCGCCAGCTTCCACGCGAGATTCTGCGCATCCTGGGTTCCCGTGCTTGCACCGAACGCGCCCGACGGAGGCATCAGATGCGCCGAGTCTCCGGCGAGAAAGATCCGGCCGCGTTGATAGGTGTCGGCGATCCGGGCGCCAACCTCCCACTGATCGGTATAGGTGATCTCAACGGCGAGTGACTCATCACCGGCGACCGCTCGGATCACCTCAACCCACTGTTCTTCGGTGAACTCGACCTCGCCACCCACCTCGGCGTCGTGTCGGAAGCCGACCATCCACATATCGTCCTCGACCCAGGTGAGAACCGAGTTTCGCGTGCCAGGGCCGACCGTGATCGCGATCGAGATGTTCCGACCAGCGAGCACTTCGGACAGATCGGCGCGAAACAGCGCGCTTAGTGCCGTATTGCTCTCCGCTACCTCGGTGGCGCCGATCCCCAGCAGCTCCCTTATCTGACCGCGATGACCGTCCGCACCAACCAGATACCGCGCGCGCACTCGATACTCCGCGCCGCTCGCCCGGTCGAGCACGGTAGCCGAAACCCCATCATCATCCTGCGCACAGTCCAGCATCCGGTGGCCGTAGCGCACCTCCGCGCCACGTTCCCGCGCGAGTTCGCACAGCTTGGGTTCCAGTTTGTCCTGCCCGATGCTCAGCCAGGTGGTCGGGCTCAGCCGGTCGAGTTCGGTGAAGGACTCGAGTTCCATCCGGCGGATCTCCTCACCTGCCAGCGAGGTGAGTTGGACGATCAGCTCATCGCCGTGGATCTCCGGGGTGCCCTCGCGCAGGGTCTCCTCAACATCCCACGGCCGGAAAAGCTCCATGCTCCGCGGGTTCAGTCCGCGCGCCCTCGGGTGAGTTCCCGCGGCCGGGTGCGACTCGACGACAAGGGTGGGAATGCCGTACGAGGCAAGGAAGAACGCGGTCGTCAAACCGACCACACTGCCGCCTACGATCAGTACCGGTCGTACATCAGTCCGCATCAGCAGACTCCCCTCAACTAGTCGCGAAGTGTGGTGGGCACCGCCTGCGCGCGCTCAGGTCAAAGTCACGCAGCGGCGCGCGTGCTGTAATGCGTTACAGATACCGGTATGTGGATTCGTGGTGTAGGAGCACAATCCGTACCGGCCAGGGGAAAGGTCGAGCCGCAAGATGGCCTGCTCGCCGGGTGAAAGCGGGAGCATCCCGGCTCCCCCGCCCACAAAGACCTCCTTGTCCAGTGGTGGTCCACCCCGGTAGGAATGAATTGCTTTCGATATATCCTCTTCCGTTGCTCCGCTGGCCATCCGACCGAACACGGCCTCCTGCAAGTGATCAGTCGCATTACGGAACAGGAAGACTCCGGTCGACGGGAGCGGCTCCTCGACATCGAAATGAACCAGCTGCTGGTCATCCGCGATCAGCGTGACGATCGAGTCGACCGGGCTTGCCGACGAGCTTGGCGTACCGCCGCCCGCGACGACTTCGAGAACACGCACCGAGTCGGCAAAGTCCGGTTCGTGTACCCGGTCGTAGTCAAGGAAATAGTAAGTTCCTGGTTCAAGATCAAGGGTGAGTTCCGGTGCCGCGTGCTCGGCCGAGCAGTAGACTCCACCGAGAAAGCGCCCATCCCGCCGTACGATCCGCGCTGCCGCACTCTTGGTCTCCGGATCCCACGAGAAAGACCGCGCTAGCGCGGCAAGAAAGTCTGGTGTCGACACACCATTGTTGATGGCGATCACGGCGAGCTTGTGCCCCTCGGCATCGGGCGTCCGCACCCGAAACGTCACCGTACCCGCTGGCCGCTGTTGGGGGCCCGGAATGTCGAAGCCAGCAGTAGTGATCGTCATATCCAGCACCGTCTGCTCGGGTGCAGAATTCGCGGGATCGCCAACCGATTCGGTCATACCCACACCTCCTGTTGATCGATCGCAAGATCGGATCGCCGGCCTCAGCTCGCCTGGACAAGTTCGAACAGGGTGATCTGGAGCCAGGAGTCGGTGGCTGTTTCGATGCGTTTGACGTCGAACCCAGCCTTGCCGAACAGTTCCCGGAACTCACCTTCATCGCGCACCTTGCCATCAGTAAGTACGAGCAAGCCAAGGCTGGTCACATCCATGAAGTACGTCGGTTCTGCTGATCGGAGCCAATCGAGCACGACGACCGGGGTGTCAGGGCCCGCTGCCTGGCGGATGTTCGACAGGATCCGTACGCAATGCTCATCATCCCAGTCGCACAGGACACTCTTGAGCAGATACATATCCCCGCCGGTTGGGACGTTTTCCAGGAACGATCCGGGAACCAGCTCAACCCGATCAGTCAGACCACGATCAGCCACATAACCCCGAGCACGCTCAATCACCTCAGGCAGATCGAAAAGGACACCCGTAGCCTCCGGGTTCTTCTCCAACACCCGAGACACCAACACCCCATGACTACCACCAACATCCACAAACCGCTTCGGCCCCATCAGATCCATCCGATCCAACGCCACATCAGCGGCAAACTCCGACTGCTCACCCATCGTCTGGCCGAACATCCTGGAGATATCCTCGTGCTGCCGGTAGTACTCCCAGAGGTCACTACCAAGTACCGACTCGGTGTGGTTGTGCCCGCTACGCACCACGTTGTCCAGCTGTTCCCATGGACGGAACATTCCTGGGTCGGTATAGGTGAGCACGAAGTTGGCGAGGGAGCGTGGACCCGGACGCAACAACACCGTCATCGGCGTCTCCACAAAACACCCCGCCTCATCCACCCCCACCACACCAATCGTCACCGCAGAACGCAAAAACCGCGACAACGCATCAACATCAGCACCCAACCGAACAGCCAACTCAGCAAGCCCAACCGGACCACCAGCCAACAACTCCGGCAAACCCAAACGCGCAAACGCACCCACAATCTGCGCATCCATAAAACCCCGCGTCGCACGCATCAACCGACCCGAAGCCTCACCATAATCCGGCACAACACCCGAAGACCCAACCACCACAAACCACCCACCCTCAACAGAACCGATGAACTACCCGCTCTGCAACGAATCCAATTAGGCCAGCTCGAACAGGGTTACTTTCAGCCAGGAGTCGGTGGCTGTTTCGATGCGTTTGACGTCGAACCCAGCCTTGCCGAACAGTTCCCGGAACTCAGCTTCATCGCGCACCTTGCCATCGGAAAGCACGAGCAAGCCGAGGCTCGTGACATCAAGGAAGTAGTCCGGCGCTTCCGGCAGCAGCCAGTCCAGCACGATCACCGGAGTTCCGGGGCCCGCTGCCTGGCGGATGTTCGACAGGATCCGTACGCAATGCTCATCATCCCAGTCACACAGAACGGCGCGCATCATGTACACGTCCCCGCCGGTTGGGACGTTCTCCAGGAACGATCCGGGAACCAGCTCAACCCGATCAGTCAGACCACGATCAGCCACATAACCCCGAGCACGCTCAATCACCTCAGGCAGATCGAAAAGGACACCCGTAGCCTCCGGGTTCTTCTCCAACACCCGAGACACCAACACCCCATGACTACCACCAACATCCACAAACCGCTTCGGCCCCATCAGATCCATCCGATCCAACGCCACATCAGCGGCAAACTCCGACTGCTCACCCATCGTCTGTGCCATGGCACGCGCTTCGTCGTCATGCTGCCGGTAGTACTCCCAGAGGCCAGCACCAACCACGGATTCCATCTGGTTTCGCCCAGTAAGCACGACATTGTGTAGCTGTTCCCACGGCCGGTAGAGACCAGGACTGGTGAACGCCGTTGCAAAGTTGGCGAGGGAGCGTGGACCCGGACGCAACAACACCGTCATCGGCGTCTCCACAAAACACCCCGCCTCATCCACCCCCACCACACCAATCGTCACCGCAGAACGCAAAAACCGCGACAACGCATCAACATCAGCACCCAACCGAACAGCCAACTCAGCAAGCCCAACCGGACCACCAGCCAACAACTCCGGCAAACCCAAACGCGCAAACGCACCCACAATCTGCGCATCCATAAAACCCCGCGTCGCACGCATCAACCGACCCGAAGCCTCACCATAATCCGGCACAACACCCGAAGACCCAACCACCACAAACCACCCACCCTCAACAGAACCGATGACCGGCCAGCTGTCGAATCAGCAACACCTGAATGCTGTCGCCAACCGCTCGTGAACAACTCAACCGGCAATCAGCCAGCTGTCCATATCCGCGACCACTTGCGCGGGAGTTGGTTGCCGCCCGATCTCCGCCTGAATCCGCTGCGCGCTCTCCCTTATCGCGGCGTCCTCGAGCAACTTCCTTACCAGCTGACTGATGCTCTGCTGGTCCGCGGCCGCGGCATCAAGCACGGCCGCGGCGCCGACCTTCTCCACCGCCGCCGAATGTCCAATGTGATCGGGTAACTGCGGGATCAGCAGCAACGGCGTGCCGGCGGCCAGGCTGGTGAGTGTCGTCGCCGCACCACCGTGCGCGACTACGAGGTCACAATCGCCCACGATGGAATCCAATGGCGCATCCGTGATCACGGTCGCCTGCTCACCTACCGAGCCGAGATGCGCCAGCTGTGTCGAGTCCACTGCGATGATCACGTCTAGATCGAGGGTGGATAGTGCGCGCACCACCCGCGCGCCGAGCATGCGTGCAGGCTCGAGCCGGCCGATTGTCCTGCCCCAGGTGACACATACGCGTGGCCGGTCGCTCGGCGATCCGCATTCGCTACCACCATAGTTCCCGTAGCCGCCGAACGGGACGTGCCGGATGGGAACACGCGCGCGCACACTGTCGACCTGTGCGCTCGCGGGCATCGGATCGATGGTGACCGAGCCGAGCGTGTTCACCTCGCCGACTCCGTAGGGTTCGGCGAGCGGCGCCAGCAAGCCCGCGGCAAGGGTTCGTGCACGATACGCGAGGTCGGCCCCGAAGAGGTGCCGTACCGCCGGAATCCCTAGTGCTTGAGCCACTATCGGCCCAGCCCACTCGGTCGGTTCAAACACCAGTACGTCCGGTCGCCACGACCGCGCGAACCCGATGAGGTCATCGAGCATCGACCCCGCGTTCGCGCGAAACATCTCCAGAGCGCGTGGCACCTTTCCGGTACGCGACGGTACTTCCTGGCCGGAGAGTGGAACCAGGTAGTTCCGCACCATCTGGTCGGAGTCAACGTCATGGCCGACCTCGACCGACGAAAGGCCAGTCATTCTGACCATTGGCGTAAGGGCAGGCTGACTAGCCACTCGAACCTCGTGTCCCGCCGCGCGGCAGGCCCAGCCGAACGGGACCATGCTGTGCAGATGGGAGGGCCAAGCCCAGCTTGTGAACAGTATGCGCATACGGGCAGCCACCCTTTCGCGATCGTTCCGGCCAACTCGACGGCATCTGCTTGTGATCCGCCAGGACTATTCACGGCCATCCGCGTCGAAGCGGCCTCGAACCCGACTCGGCCAGCGCCGACGGCGGACCGGACCAGCGCACATCAGACAACCACGCATCACGCAACTCCGAGCCATCGTCTAGCCGCGCAAGCCAGCCTTGGCCGGTAGTACCGCTACCCAGCCATCGTGGATGGGCTACGCACAGGAGGATTGGTGAACGAGATGAACATTTCCGCGCGCACCGCGTTGGTCACCGGCGCGAACCGAGGACTCGGCCTGGCTACCGCCAACGAACTCGCCGCTCGCGGAATCCACGTTGTACTGACCGCGCGCGATACGCGAGCAGCTGAGGAGGCAGCCGGCACGGTCGGGGCGGGTACGGTGGGGATCGCACTCGATGTGACCGACGCATCGAGCATCGAGCACGCGTACCAGCTTGCCGGGCCGGTCGATATCCTGGTCAGCAACGCAGGTGTACTACTGGACGGTGGCTCCGATCCGCTCACCGTGTCGCCGCGGCTGGTCGCGGACACCTTCCGTACGAATCTCTATGGCTCGTGGCTTGTTGCCCAACGGTTCATCCCGCGGATGCTGACGCGGCGTTGGGGCCGCGTGGTGTTTGTCTCGAGTGGAACCGGATCGTTCAGCAATGGGTTGTTTACCTCGGCGCCGTCCTACTCGCTGTCCAAAACAGCCTTGAATGGCCTCACGACAATGCTGGCCAAGCACACATCGGGCACTGGAGTACTGGTCAATGCGGTTAATCCAGGGATGACCCGAACCAGGATGATGCCGCACGCGCCGCAGGACCCTGCGGTCGCGGCCGGCGAGATCGCCGACGTGGCGTGCCTGCCCGACGACGGCCCCACCGGGCAGTTCCTCCGCGGCGGCGAGCAGCTCGGTTGGTGATCGCCCAGCCGTGCGACACAGCGGCGGTCAACTGTGATCCGTCCGCCCTGCCGCGCGAGCAAGTACCCGCACAAGGGAATCGCCTGACCGTGGGCCGCCCACTGACCTCCAGGCGACGAACCCATCTGGCCGGACGAGCACCGCCCCCTCCGGTTTGATCGAGTTGGCCGTCGCCCAATCCCGATCTACATCAACCAGATCGCCATGCTGCCCGATGCGATATGTCCGCACCGGAACACCGAGCTCCTTCGCTGCCTGATGCGCGGCGTTGATCCAGTCCTCACCGGAAACGGTCAGCAGCACGTAGGTGTCCCAGAAGAGATCCACCGTGGACACCGACTCGGCACCGCGTCGCAACCAGACATGCGGTGCCCGGGTGCCTGGCTCGCCCGAAAGCTCCAGTTTCGGCGTGAGTACGCGAGAATCCTCGGGATCAATGATCCCTGAGGACAGATACCGGTAGCCAAGCGTGACAATGATGTCGTCCACCATCTCGGCACGGTCCTTGGCTTCCGCGTTGCCGTGCCTTATCCGGTTGCGAACCATTGCCTGCTCGGCCATCGCCGAACCAACTCGCCGCCGCTCGGTGTCGTACATGTCGAGCAGTGCATCGCCACCCCAGCCGTGGAGTACCGCAGCTAGTTTCCATGCCAGGTTATGCGCATCGTGTATCCCGGTGTTCGCGCCGAATCCGCCGGCCGGTGGATGTACGTGTGCGGCGTCACCAGCCAGAAACACCCTCCCGGTTCGGAAGGACTCGCTAACCCGCTGCGCTCCTTCCCACGGAACCTTCGCTACGATCCGCACATCCATATCCGGCGCCCCTGATGCGGCGCGCACGATCTCCACACACCGTTCATCGGTGAAATCCTCGGGGGTCTCACCACGCTCCGGATGGTAGATGGGCGCGGCCAGCCACGGGTCGCAACCATGCAGCCGAGAAAGCCCCATCATCGTCCCGCGGGCATTGGCGTAGCAGAGAATGAACTTACGTCCGTTGAGTAACTGCTCGAGCTCTGGTGCTCGGAAGTAGATGCTGAGCGCGTTGAAGACCGTGCCGCGCCCGTGTTGTGGTACACCGAGTTGTGTTCTGGTACGGCTATTCGCGCCGTCCGCGCCAACCAGCCAGGCTGACCGGACCGTCTCCTCGAGTCCGGTTTGCCTGTTCCGCAACGAGACCGTGACGCCATCGGCGTCCTGTTCGAAGGACGTCAGCTCCGTATGAAAACGGATATCACAGCCAGCTTCCCTTGCCTTGTTGCTGAGCACCTTCTCGTAGCGGTCCTGGCCGCAACCCATTACCCGCTCGGGGCTCACTGTGGGCCCGTCGAGCGATGGCGACTCGAGGGTCACCGCATCGTCGATCTCGGCGAACGACTGGACTTTGATGATGCCACCTTCGAAGTACGGGTGGGAGTCATCCATTTCCAGTTCCCGGATCTCCTTGCGGATTCCCGCGCCCCGGAAGAGTTCCATGGTACGTGCCTGCAAACCCGGCGCGCGGGGCAACGTCGACGTACCGTCCCTCTTCTCCACGAGGATCGTACGAATACCGTGCCTGCCGAGGAAAAGCGCGGTCGTGAGACCGACCGGGCCTCCACCAACTATCAGCACCGACGTCTGCTGCTCACGCATAGCTGATTCCTCTGGTCGATATGTACCGCTTGTCGTGGCCGTCGGCCACGGCAAGCGACTGCCGTGCACAGCACCCTGCCGGCTACTACTCGCGAAATCCTCGAACCCGGTCCGGCCGATCCGAGCTGTCGAGCTCGCTCGAACCCCGTTACGGAACCGCACCAATCCGCCTCGACTTGGTCACCAGCTTTATTGGGTTGAGTAGCCATACATCGATGACCAACCCGAGGAAGGTCCGAAGCTACGATGACGCGCTCTGGCAAGAAAACCGACCTTACCGACTTTCCACGCTGGCCAAGGTTCGACGACGAGGACATCCAGGCGGTTACGGATGTAGCCCGGTCGAACAGGCTCTCCCAGATCAGCAACTCCGCGGTGACCGACTTTGAGGCCGCGCTGGCCGCATATGTCGGAGTCGAGCACTGTATCGCGGTCAACTCGGGAACTGCGGCCATCCAGGCAGCACTAGCCGGGCTGCAGATTGGCAATGGCGATCAGGTCATCGCCCCAGCACATACGTTCATCGGCACCGCGAGCCCGATCCTGCATCAGGGGGCTGAACCGGTAATCGTCGATGTCGACCCGGTGTCCTACTGCATCGACCCTGCCGCAGCCGAAGCCGCGATCACCCCACACACCAAGGCGATTATCGCCGTTCACCTGAACGGCCAGCCCGCGGCCATGCGCGCGCTTGCCGAGGTCGGCGCGCGCCACGGCGTCCCGATAATCGAGGATGTTGCCCAGTCTCCCGGAGCCAGGTACGCGGGTAAACCCCTGGGCTCACACGGTGTCGTTGGCTGCTTCAGCTTCTGGGAAGACAAGATCATCACTACCGGCGGCGAAGGTGGCGCGGTAGTAACTGATGACGGCAATCTCGCCGCACGGATCAGGATGTTCCGCCAGCACGGCGAGAAGCAGCTCGAGGGAACGCGGCTGTATTGTAGCCATGAGCTTGGCTACAACTACCGGATGACGGCCATGCAGGCGGCACTTGGCCTAACCCAGCTGGCCAAGCTTGACTCGTTTGTGGATATACGTCGCCGCAACGCGAAACAGCTTACCGCCGCACTGGAATCGATCTCGGGCCTACAACTACCGAAGGAGCTTCCGGACTGCTATCACAGCTACTGGAAGTACGTCTGCCGAGTTGACACGGGTCGGCTTGGGATCACGATCGATGAGTTCACTAAGCAAGTGCAGGAACTCGGCGCACCAGCATTCCGGCGCTACCCGGTACCGCTGCACCGGCAGCCGGTATTCAGCAGGACCGGCATGCCCAGGTACCACTGCCCGGTCGCGGACGCCCTTTCGGCGGAAGCCTTCTCGCTCCCAATCCACCCAGCCGTCGGGTCGGCCGAGTTGGAACTGATGAGCAGCGCGATTCACACGGTGCTCGGATCCACCGAAGCTTCGAATGATGGGAGCTATGGCGATGTCTGATCCGATAATACCGACTACTCGGCTTGCGCCAGGCATTAAGCCTGCTTCTCGCCTTGCCCTTGGCATATCCAGCTTCGGTCAGGAAGAGCGCGGCTTTCCGGTATTCGACCGATTCTTCGAAGCTGGCGGCAACTTCTTCGACAGCGCCTGGGTCTACGGCATCAACTATGGCGAGGGGGTCTGCGAGAAAACGCTGGGTTCCTGGCTAGCAAGCAGGGGAGTCCACGATGACGTGGTGCTCCTTGGCAAGGGATGCCACCCACCGCACTGCACACCGGATAGCCTCGCCCCGCAGCTCACCCAGACCCTCGAGCGGCTACGCGCGGATCACATCGATATCCATATGCTCCACCGGGACGACCCACGGATTCCAGTCGGCGAGTTCGTGGATGCGTTGTGCGCACTTGTCACGGAGGGCTCGATCCGCGCCTACGGGTTCTCGAACTGGACGATCGAGCGGATCGAGGAAGCACGCGCCTACGCTCGGCGCAACAATCTGCCCACCCCTGCGGGTGTCAGTAACAACCTCAGCCTCGCAGAGATGATCAAGCCTATCTACGACGGCTGCATCAGCCTGTCTGATCGCGAATCACGAACCTGGCTGGCGCATGCGGACCTACCGGTAATCCCGTGGTCGAGCCAGGGCAGGGGCGTCTTCACCCTGCCATCCCCGGATACCCTTGCCGCCAGCCCGCTTACCGAATGCTGGTACAGCGAGGCCAATGTGGAACGGGCACGCAGGGCGTGGCGACTCGCAGCGGACCGCGATGTACTGCCGGTGAATATCGCCCTGGCCTACGTGCTGAACCTGCCCTACGCGACGTTTCCGATAATCGGTCCGCGTACCGTCGACGAGCTGGTTACCAGTCTCCCCGCCCTCGACCTGCGGCTCAGCCCGGACGAGCTACGGTGGCTCGCGGTCGAGGACGGCTGAGCACGCATCACACGACATCGAAGTTCGCCATCATGGCCATGTCTTCGTGTTCCAGGTTGTGGCAGTGCATCATGTACCGACCACGGAACCCGTCGAATCTGGCCAGCACATCAACCGTTTCGAACGGGCGCACGTCCACCGTGTCCTTCCATCCCGCGTCCATCGGGCCCGGTTGCCTACCGTTTCGGCTCACGACCTGGAAATGCGCCAGGTGCAGGTGCACGGGATGGTGGAAATCACTGGTGAACCGCCACCGCTCGACGCTACCGAGCCGAGGCTTTGCCTCCACATAGGTCGTGGTGAACGTGCGCCCGTTGATGGTCCACTTGTGCCCGCCACTTTCCAGATAGTTGCGGAAGTCAAACCTACGCGTGTTCTCCGCATCGGCCTCAGCAAGCTTCGTGAAGTTGGCGAGCTTATCGGGAACCCTGCTCTCGTCACGTTCCTGACGGACAACGTGGAACTGCATTACGTTGTGCATCGCACCCGACTCCAGCTCGTTCACCAGGGTGATCCGCGTGCCGACCGGATACTTGGCGAAGTCGACCACGACGTCGAACCGCTCCGCCGGGGTGACAGTCAACGTCTCATGGTTGATCGGCCGGCCAAGTAGCCCGACGTCACTGCCAACCTGAATGAACGAGGCGCCATCTCGTGGCCCGGGGTTGAGCGCCAACCGGTAGCGCCGCGCGTTCGACGCGTTCAGTATCCGGAACCGGTACTTCGTCGCGGAGACCTCAAGGGACGGCCACGGCTTACCGTTTACCAGCGTCACGTCGCCTTGAACGCCCTGCATGTATGCCCGCTCGACGCCCGGAACCCGTTGCAGGGTCGGGTCCAGCGCAGGATAGCGGAACTCGCCGCTCTCTTCGAACGCGCGATCACAGATCATCAGCGGGATGTCTCGTTCGTCCTTTGGCAGCGGTAGCGAGTCTTCCTCGTCGTCATGCACCAGCAGGAAACCGGCGAGTCCCCGATACACCTGGGGCGCCGAGAAATCCATCCGGTGATCGTGATACCAAAGCGTGGCCGCTGGCTGGCGCAGCGGATATTTATAGTCCTTGGCGCGATCGTGGTATGTCCACGTTTCTGGCGGAGCCATCTCCTCGTGCCCGGAGTGGTTGTGCGGTTCGTACCCGCTCGGAACGACCACATCGGTCGGATAGCCATCTGAATCCGGCGGCGTGAGCCCACCGTGTAGATGTGTCGAGGTAGGAACCGTTAGGTCGTTGGCCACCCGTACCACCGCACCGCGGCCGGAGCGAGTGTGCAGGGTTGGCCCTGGAAAGGTGCCTTCGTATCCCCATACCGTCGTCCGGGTTCCCGGAATGATCTCGACTTCGCGACTCGTCTCGACGACTTCGTAGCGATCGCCATCGGGTCCGGTACTGACCGGGTCAAGTACGCGCGGGATATGCAACGGCACCTTGAACGGTTCGGGCAGTCGCAGTCCGCTGGTCAGTGTCTTACCCGCGGCCTCGGGCAGCTGACCGCATCCCGTCGCGCCGAACGCGACGGCCGCGCCAACCCCGCCGGCGAGTCCGATAAACCGGCGTCTCGATATGGCCGATAGCTTGCGGCTGCTCACTTCTTCCTCGCTTTCGCCCGCTGCGGGGGAAGTTGATATCCGAAGGCCCACCAGGTCAACACGCTCGCCATGCCAAAGATCAGCACGCCAAGAATGATGTGGAACGACACGCTGCGCAGGTACCCAAGCGTCTTCTGGATCTCGACGATCGTCACCAACGCGAGGGTTATCCAGAATGGCCAGGAGGAGGCGCGTGCCGGTCGCCACAGCAGGATGGTGGCCAGCAGCACGACGAGCAGGACCGACGAGTTGATCTGCGCGTTGACGTCGTGCCACATCAGCAGATCGACCTCACCCGTGACGAACAGGCCGGCAAGCACGGCCTGCGCGAGGGTCGAAAGCAGAAAAAGCGCCGACGACCAACGCAGCAGCTCAACGATCCAGCGGCGGGTCTTCGTCCGCTCCGCCACCTTCGGGCTTTCCTCGTCTCCCTGCGCCAGATCACCCCACGTCGCCCCAGCTGGCGGGGTGTTACTACGTCCAGACCCTGTCATCTCGTGACCCCATTTCGTCTTCCAGCCAGGGATTTCGCCAACCTAGCCAGCACCGAGCCAGCGTGGCTCGAAATCCACCTGAGTCCACCGGCAGCTGCCACCGGACTACTTCTGCCGCATCCCCACAACGTCACGGTCAGCTTGCGTTGCCGCCGAATTTCCCCGCACCCCAGCCAATCCATTGCCGCGCCCAAGTCGCCACGGCCACCACACCCGCTCGCCGATGTCCACCGTCAGCGCGGGCACCAGCACAGAACGCACGATCAGCGTGTCGAGCAGCACGCCGAACGCAACGACGAAGCCAAGTTGCACCCAGGCGACCAGCGGCAGCGAGGTGAGCACCGCGAAGGTCGCGGCGAGCACCACACCAGCCGAGGTAATCACCCCGCCGGTGGCGGACAGTCCACGCAACACCCCCATCCGGGTTCCGTGATGCCACGACTCCTCACGGACCCTGCTCATCAAGAAGATGTTGTAGTCGACACCCAGTGCGACCAGGAAGACAAAAGCCTGTAGTGGCAAGGACGAGTCGGCGCCGGGGAAGCCGAAGATCTCGCTGAAGACGAGCGCGGATACCCCAAGGGCCGCACCATAGGACAGCACGACCGTGCCGACGAGCATCAATGGCGCGACGATCGAGCGCAACAACAGGACAAGGATCAGCAGCACCGCGAGCAATACGAGCGGAATGATCAGCGCCGCATCCTTGGAATTGTGCTCCGCTATGTCCAGATAAATCGCGCTGTGCCCACCGACCTTCGCATCGGCGCCCTCGATCGCGTGCATATCGTCCCGCAGTGCCGAGATGTAGCCTTGCTCTTCAGCACTGTCCGGAGTGGCGTCCAGTCGGATATCAAGCACCGCCTTGCCCTGGCTTTGCCCAGCGATATCCGCACGGAGCACACCCGCGCCGGCGTTGGCTACCCGCAACGCTTCCTCGGCTTTGTCCTGCTCGACGATGACATCGGTCGACCGGGTGAGCCCCGGCGGAAAATGGTCCTGCAGAACCTGCTGCCCATGGGTGGAACCGAGCGGCTCGACAAATGCGTCGTTCTCCCGCAGGTCGGTGTTCATCGACGTCAGGCCGATCGTCATGATGCCAAGCACCACACCGGTCGTGATCCAGATCCGGCGCGGTCGCCTGTCGACAGCGGCGCCGATCTTCGCCCAGACACCTCCCGATGTACGGGGTTTCGAGCCGTACGCCGGGATGAACGGCCAGAAAACCCGCCTACCGACGGCAAGTAGCACGACCGGCAGCAGGGTTGTCACGGTGACCACCGCGGTACCAATACCGACGATCCCCGCGATGCCCAGCGCCCGGTTAGACGTCAAATCAGCGAGCAACAACAGCAACATCGCCGCCGCTACCGTCCCCCCAGAGGCGGCGATCGTCGGCACCGCTCGGCGTAGCGCGGCGCGCATGGCGTCGTGCACGTCCGGATGTTGACGCAGCTCTTCCCGATAGCGCGAGATGAGTAACAACGCGTAATCGGTAGCGGCGCCGTAGAGCAACACGATCAGAATGAACACGCTGGCGCTGGTGATCGTCGCGCCGGTCGCGCTGGCGATCCAGTAGACGACCACCTGGGCGACTTCGGCCGCAATCGCCACTACGAGTAGTGGTACCAGCCAGAGGAAGGCACTGCGGTAGATCAACAACAGCAGGACAGCGACCGCGATCAGGGTTATCAGCAGTACCTGCATGTCCAGCCCGGCGAAACTCTCCTGCTGGTCGGCGAGCACGCCCGCCGGTCCCGCGACATATACCCGCAGGTCCTGATCCGGCTGTTGCACTACGTCCCGGATAAGCCCGACATCCTCGACAACCCGCTCGTCGACATCGCTGTCGTTGCTGCTGGAGAGCACGATCAGGTAGGTCAGTGCCTTGCCGTCCGCCGAAGGCACGATTCGCGGCGGCTGCCCATCCGTATAGTTGCTGAACCGTTGGGTGAGTTCGTTCGCTTGACGCTCGGCCAGCTGCCGGTCCTGAGTGGTCAGCCCGTCTTCGCGCAGGTAGACGACCGCGGCACGTTGGCCGGTGCTGAACGCCAGGTCTTCCTTGGTTTCCTCGACCTCAGTCGATTCCGCGCTGCTCGGTAGGTAACTCAGGAAGGCGTCATCGGTGATCGAGAAAAGCTTGCCGACCATAGGGCCCGCGAATACGGCGATGGCCAGCCAAGCAACCAGCAGAACCCATTTCAGGCGGCGCCCAGCGGGCGCTTCCAGCACCGAACGCACAACTGACTCCCGATTCGACTCTCGACCGCCTAACAGCCGTTGGTATCGCCAGAAATGCTTCCCGAACTCGTCGCCGCGCACGTCCCACGCCGGGCCGATCTTCGGGCTACCGCCAACGGCTCATCCACGTAGTCACCGCGCTGGCAAGCACCCCATGCGGAGTACTCGCTACGTACTCCGCATGGGGTATGACAACGTGGATTACGGCGTTTACCCTGGTCAGGTGGACCACTTGCGGCGGATACCGAGGCGCTGGCTGGACATCTCGCTCGCGCTCGGGGTGTTTGCCTTCATACTCGGCGGCGGCCTGCTGCGGGCCGCCGATTCCGCGTTCGAGCAGCCACTGGACGTGCTGGCCGTTGCGCTACTCGCCGTATCCTGCGCCGCCCTGTATTTCCGGAACCGGGCACCATTGATGGTCTGCTGCGTCACCGCCTGCTGCTCGATCGTCTACTACGGTGTGCCGTATCCCGGCATCGTCGCGTCGATACCTACACTGCTCGCGCTGTACGTACTGGCGGCCAAGGGGAGACGCTGGACCGCGATCGCGCTCGGCCTGCTCTTCTGTATCGCCATGTTGCTGGTCAGCAAGGTCGGCGTACTTTTTGGTCTGATCGATGGACCGGACCAGCTCAACACCGATCCCGCGCTCATCCTGGCTGGATGGACGGCCGCATTCTGCATCGCGGGGGAAACCACCCGGCAGCGCAGGGCGCAGCTGCACGCAGCCAACGAACGTGCCCGCGAAGCGGAACGGTCTCGGGACGAGGCGGCACAGCGGATGATCAACGAGGAGCGCATCCGCATCGCACGGGAACTGCATGACGCACTGACCCACGCGATCTCGATTATCAACGTGCAGGCTTCGGTAGGACTGCACTTGGCTAGCAAGCAGCCCGAGCGGATGGCCGAACACCTGACAGCCGTCAAGGACGCGAGCAAGGAAGCGATGCGTGAACTGCGCGCGACCCTCGAAGTCCTGCGCGACAACACCTCGAATCCGCTGAACGAGAGCGTTGCCAGCCTTGCCAGGTTGGACGAGCTACTACTGGGTGCCGAACGGGCCGGCCTCGCGGTACGTCTCGAGGTTATCGGCAAGGCTGACCAGCTGCCGGAGAAAGTGGACCAGGTCGCTTACCGAATCCTGCAGGAAAGCCTCACCAACGTTGCCAAACATGCCGCCCGGTCCAACACCCACGTCCGGATGCGATACACCCCTGACCAGCTTCAGCTTGAAGTGGACAACGAAAACGGGCGGCCAGAACGGACCGAACAAGGCTCCACAAACAGGCTGGGAATCCGCGGGATGCGAGAACGTGCTGACTCGGTGGGCGGTATTGTGTCTACAGAGGCTACCCCGAACGGAGGCTTTCGCGTACGTGCCAGCCTACCGATCTCCTCATCCGGCATTCCGGTATCCGCCGGCGCACCCGATCGCGTCTGAAACTGCTGAACAGCCGTGATCCGCGCGCTGCTCGCCGACGACCAGACCCTCATCAGGGCAGGTTTCCGCGCGCTGCTTGACGCCGAGGATGATATCGAGGTCGTCGGTGAGGCAGGCGATGGCGCGGAAGCCGTCCAGCTCGCTACCGAACTTGCCCCGGACGTCGTGCTGCTGGATATCTCGATGCCCTCGCTCACTGGCATCGAGGCGACCGAACGGATCACCGCCGACGCACGGCTGGCCGAGGTCAAAGTGGTGATCTTGACCAACTATGCGCTCGACGAGTACGTCTTCGCGGCCCTCCGTGCTGGCGCCTGCGGCTTTCTGGTCAAGGACACCGAGCCGGCCGAGTTATTGCATGCCGTTCGAGTCGCCGTCAGGGGTGACGCGCTGCTGTCCCCCGGCATCACGCGCCGGCTGATTGCCGAGATCGTGGCCAATGCGCCGCGACCGGCTTCCCCGGCAACTGATCACCTCACCGACCGGGAACGAGAGGTGCTGACGCTCGTCGGTACCGGACTATCCAATGACGAGATTGCCAAGAAACTGTTCATCACGCCGATGACCGCCAAGACACACGTCAGCCGAATTATGGTGAAAAGCGGGGCACGCGATCGAGCGCAGCTCGTGATCGCCGCCTACGAGTCCGGCCTGGTAACCCCCCGCGGATAGCCGCAGCCCTCTTCGCGACCGCATTCGTTAGGGACCTTGCGGTTCGAGAAAGGACGTGGTGTGCCGAGCTTCCTGAAATACCGGGTCAGCGATAATGGCCCGCAGTGCATCGCGAGTAGTCCGCACCCGCTCGCCACTGATCCGGAACTCTCTGAGTGCACGGTTCATCCGCGCCAGCGCCCGTTCCCGGTCGGGCGCCCAAGCGATAACCTTGGCAACCAAGGAGTCGTACTCGGCCGGAATCCGCCAGCCCGCGTACGCCGAGGTGTCGACCCGGATGCCAGGCCCACCAGGCGGTAGGAACTCAAGTAGCTCGCCCGGCCGTGGCACAAATCCGTTGTCCGGATCTTCCGCGTTCACTCGGCATTCTATGGCCGCGCCGTTCGACCGCACGTCCTGCTGGCGAAGTGACAACTCCCGTCCTGCGGCGATCAACACCTGCTCCCGGACGAGATCCACGCCGGTCAGCATCTCGGTCACCGGATGCTCAACCTGAATTCGCGAGTTCACCTCGATGAAGGCGATCTCCTCGCCCTGCACGAGGAACTCGAAGGTTCCCGCACCCGTGTAGCCGACCTCGCGCGCGCCGAGCACGGCCAGCTCTCGCAGCCGGTCAACGATCTCGGGCGATATCCGAGCGGCGGGACTCTCCTCGATGAGCTTCTGGTGCCTGCGCTGTACCGAACAGTCCCGCTCGCCGAGTGCCACCACATTGCCGTGCTGGTCCGCTAGGATCTGCACCTCGATATGCCTGGTGTTCTCTAGGTAACGTTCAATATAGACGCGCTCATCACCGAACACCGAACGCGCGACTGACCGGGTGGACCGAAACTTCGGCACCAGATCCGCCCAGTCCCGGACTACAGCCATCCCATTTCCACCACCACCTGCCGCGGCCTTGATGATCAGCGGCAAGCCGATCTTGTTCGCGGCATTTACCAGGTCTCCTACGTTACCCACCGGGTCGATAGTGCCGGGCAGCACGGGCAAGCCAGCGTCAGTCATGATCTTACGGGCGGTCGACTTGTCTCCGAGCTGGCGCATCGCCGAAGGCTCCGGTCCAATGAAGACCAATCCGTTGCGCGCACAGATCTCCGCGAAATCTGGATCTTCGGACAGAAACCCGTACCCGGGGTGCACGGCTTGCGCGCCGGTTGCTCGGGCCGCCTCGATGATCGGCGGTGCGTACAGGTAACTCTGTCGCGGCGCGGCCGGACCGATCCGCACCGCCTCGTCCGCCGCCAGCACCGCCGCCGACCGACTGTCAGCGGTGGAGTACACGACCACGGTTCGGATACCCATCTCCTGACAGCTTCGCACCACGCGTAACGCGATCTCACCACGGTTGGCCACCAGAACCGTGTCGAACACCGGACGCTGGCCACGTTCCGCTGGCTCAACCAGCACGCTGGTCACGATGACCCTTCCGGTCGAATCGCCTCGATAACGAAGAGCGGTTGTCCATACTCGACAGACTCGCCGTCCTTGACCAGAATCTCGACGATCCGTGCGCGTTCATCAGTGGTAACGGCGTTCATCAGTTTCATCGCTTCGACGATGCCGACCTGCTGACCGGCCTCAACGATCGTGCCAACCTCCACATAGGGCGGAGCCCCGGGTTCGCTCGCCCGGTAGAAGGTACCGACAAGTGGCGCGCACAATTTCTCCGATACCTCGACGTCCTGGTCGGTAGCTGGCGGGTCCGCGTAGGCCGGACGCCCAGCAGCTGGCCATTCGACCTCAACGCTGGCGCAACCGAACTTCACGCGTACTCGCTTGGGTGAGTGTGAACCGGCGCGCGCCATTTCCGCGACACTGCGGCACAGCGCGGTCAAGGCTCCGTCCGCGCCCAACCGCGCCATCTCCGCGTCGATGCTGTCGACACCGTTCGCGTTCTCGGTATCGAAAAGTTCCTCTCGCTGCACACTCGGCAGTTGCGACGGGCTCAACGCGATTCCTCCTTTGATCAGTCACGGCTCGGTACCAAAGCGCCGGAACCTCTGGCGGCGCTCGGCGACCAGCTCCTGGCCATCTTGTGTTCGCAACTCCCTTAGCGCGCACACAACCGCTCGGCGCACCAGTTCGCTGGCCTCAGCAGGATCCGCATGCGCGCCGGAGTTCGGTTCCGGAACTACCCCATCGACGATTCCAAGCTCGAGTGAGGATCGAGCATCGACACGCAGTGCTTCGGCCGCCGCCGTAGCCGCTTCGGAGGTCTTCCAGAGTATGGCCGCGCAGCCCTCCGGACTGATTACCGAGTACATCGCGTTCTCGCACATCAGCACCCGGTTCGCTACGCCGAGGGCGAGGGCACCTCCGCTACCGCCCTCGCCGGTAATCACGCTAACGACCGGACTGGGTAGACCGCCCATGATCCGCATACACTCAGCGACGGCACTTGATTGTCCGTGTTCCTCCGCGTCGAGCCCAGGGTACGCGCCCGGTGTATCTAGCAAGGTCACCAACGGCACCCGCAGTTTCGCCGCCAGCCGCATCAGCCTTGCCGCCTTGCGATACCCAGCTGGTGATGCCATACCGAAGTTTCGCCGGACTAGCTCGGCCGTGTCGTGCCCTTTCTGGTGACCAATCACCACCACCGGAAGCCCGTCCAGGATCGCGATCCCACCGACAACCGCAGGGCAATCGAACCCGGTACGGTCACCGTGCAGTTCAACGAAACCTTCCACCCAGTTTACTAGATGGTCCAATGTGGTCGGACGGTCAAGGTCTCTAGCTAACCGAACCACGTCAGCCGATGACTTCATGGCCAGTTGATCTGGGTGATAGCGGGTAGGGTCAGTTTCCGCCTCACCCCAACGCCGCGGCACTGGTGCGCTCGCGGTGGCAAGCACTCCCAGCACCGAGGCGAGTTCAGCGCGAGGGCGAACATCATCGACGAGGCCATGGCGGAGTAGGAACTCCGCGGTCTGGAAACCATCTGGCAGCTTGCGCCGGATGGTCTGCTCGATCACGCGCGGTCCAGCGAACCCCATCCTGGCCCCTGGTTCGGCTAGAATTACGTCGGAAAGCGTCGCGAAAGACGCCGCAACACCGCCGTAGGTCGGATCCGTGACCAGGGTGATAGTAAGCAAACCGGCTTCGTCCAGTGCCGCCATCGCATTACTGGTCTTCGCCATCTGCATCAAGGAAATCGCGCCCTCTTGCATCCGCGCTCCGCCCGACGCGGTGACTAGTAGCAGCGGTACGCGCTTGCGTAGGGCCGCTTCTGCGGCGCGCGTCACGGCTTCGCCCTCGGCCGCCCCCATGCTGCCGCCAAGAAAGCGAAAATCCATGGCCGCGACGACAACCGGATAGCCCCCTATCGTTCCAGACACGACCTCAACCGCCGCGCTGAGTGCCGTCGCGTGCCGCGCGTCAGTCAGCCGGTTCCGGTACGCGATCCGGTCACTGAACCGAAGTGGATCGTCGATGGTTTGCCCGGTATCGACCGCGGTGATCGATCCACTGTCCAGCAGTTGTTCGAATCGCTGTGTCAGCACGAGCTGTGTGTGCTGGCCGCACTCCGGACACACGCCGGCCAACCGGTCGAATCGCTTGCGGTAGATCAACACCCGGCATCCGGCGCAGCACAGCCAATCCTGCTCGCTCGCCAGCTCGTCGACCACCTCTACTGGTCTCGTCATGTCAACCCCAACTCTGCCATCGTCGGCAGGCGAACCACCGCCTAGCACTGGACTCGGATATCCAGCCATGGTCGCTCCAGTAGCCGCGAGGCTCTCGAGCACGCCCTTTCCCAGATTCCGCCATCCCGACACGTCAATAGGCCGCTCTTACTTGAAAGATGCCAAAAGCACGATCGAGATTCGGGTCGCGAAACGGACGCAGCGGTGAGGTCTGCCGCTTGTGCTCGCCACTCCGTTCCCATGCCTCGAACATCTCCTGGCTCTCCCAGTAGCTGACGACCACGAAGCTGGTTGGATCGTGGTTTGCTTGAAGCAACTCGTTGCCAAGCATTCCGGTTACTCCAGCCAGCTCGCTGCTTACCTCGTGATACGCCAACTCAATCTGCACCGGGTCGCTGGTGCTGTGATAGAGCAGTACCCGCACACCGCCCTTCATCGCGCGGACTCCCAGTCCTGATGTGTTGTCCCGACACTCGCGACACCGGGCAGGAACGTCACCACGTTCATCGTCGTCATCCAGCCGCCAGATCGGTAGGGGTGCAGCTTCTCCCGATGCCGCAGGTGCCGATCGCTGGTCTCGAACTCACGGAACCGCTCCTCGCTGACCCAGTCGCTGACGATGTAGTAGACGCCTTCGTCCTCGCTGTGGGAAAGCCACTGCCCAAGATTCGCCGGATGAGTCACCACCGAGTCACCGACTTCGCACCATACTCGCTCGAACTCCTTGTCCAGGCCGGGTTTTATCTCCATTCGCAACATCACGCGAAACACGTTTTCCTGTGCCATCAGGAGATACCTCCGTCGACGTGAATCGTGGCCCCGGTGACGTACCGGGAAAGATCACTTGCAAGCCATAACACGGCGCCCGCCACTTCCGCTGGTTTACCCAGTCTGCCGATCGCGGTCTTGTTGCTGTACATCTCGATCAGCTTCGCCCGGTTTTCAGCCGGCATGTCATCGAGCGCTTCGGTCTCGATCACGCCAAGCGCGAGCACGTTGAAGCGCAACCCTTGCTTACCGTGTTCCTTCGCCAGCGATCGGGTAAGGCCGCGCAATGCGGCCTTGGTCGCCGTATAGTGCGCCCGGAGCGGGATACCGACCTCCGAGGACTTCGAGCCGATACTGATCACCGAAGCGTTCGCCGTCAACAGAGGTAACGCATGCTGGATGACGAGATGCGTGCCGGTCAGGTTCACGTCGATAACCCGTTGCCACTCGTCAACCGAAAGCTCGGCGTAGGGAACGTGGCTAATCGTGCCGGCGTTGTTAACCACCAGGTCAAGATTGCCGAGCCGAGTACGGCATTCGTCAAGAAGTCCGGCCACCTCCGTTGCCGACCCCAGATCGGCGCGCAGGACATGGTGGTTACCCCCGATCTCCGCAAGTTCCTTGGCCAAGCTGACACCGGCAGCATCGTCCTGCCGGTAGCACGTCACAACATCGACGCCGGCATTGGCCAGCTCGAGCACCACGCCACGGCCAACACCACGAACGCCGCCCGTGACGAGTGCGTGTTTACCCTGCAAACCAAGATCCATCGTTCCTCCAGAATGAGTCGAGCAGTCGAATCAAAGAACCAGGCCAAGCGCGACGCAGTTCGCCAGCAGCGCCGCGGTTGTGAACGTCGCGCGCGCTCGGTTCCACACTCCCCAGTGCCGCCGGGGATCCCGCTCATCGAAGTCGTCTGGCAGCCTGGCTGGGTCGAGCGTGCGCACCCATCTGTTGACCGGAACGTTCTTGGTCAGCGAAATGATTACGGTCGCGGCGGCCAGCAGGCCGGCAACCGCAAACAGCGCACTGCTGACTGTGCCGAGGTTCGCGAACACGAGCGTCCCGTCTACCACCACGGTCACGACGAGACAGATGGGCATGAACGGGTCGTAGCGAGTTGAGAAAAACGCGTGCGCGTGCACGTAGTCTGTCGCCGACAGGGTGTCGAGCAGCGGCCAACCACCAAGCAGCGTTCCCATCAGCACTCCAGCCGCAAGACCGTTGCACAGCAATACAACTGGAATCAGCATCTCGTGCACCGCGGACCTCCCCGTACCGGAGTCGTTCAGCGGGCCGCGATCCGGGCGGCGGCTTCGATCTTGTCCTTGATCAGGTTCTGCTGGATAGGAGTGTTACGGTTTAGCCGATCCTGCATAGCCGAATCGTCGACAGGTGCCTGTGGCTTCATTTCGAAGTCCTGCACCCACCGCATCCGGATCTTGTCGCCCTCGGCCAGGTACTCCCAGTAAATCCACATGTACTTGAAGGGTCCGGTCTCGATCCGTTGCGACCGTACGGTTCTGGTCTCCGCATCCGGTGTTCGCGCGGAGGTCCAGCTCCATACTTTGCCATGCTCATCCGGATGCAGTGCGAGCCGGAAGATGATCGTTCCTGATCGCTGATCCAGGATCTTCGCGTCAGAGTACTCACTGAACAGTGTTGGCCATGACTCGATGTCATTGGTCATGTCCCAGACCAGGTCCATCGGAGCCGCTATCACGATCGCGTTATCGGTATGCCCAGCCATTGTCACACTCCCGCCCGCTGCAGCTGCTCATTGATAAAGGTCACCACGCTGCCCGGGGTAGTGAGCTGCGCGAGCTGCTCGCCCGGGATCGGCACTCCGTAGCTGCGCTCGACCTCACTGGCGACCTGCAAGAGCGCCAGCGAGTCATAGCCAAGTTCGACGAACTCGGTGTCGGCGATATCGCCATCGAGATCGACCTCCTCGTCGATTCCGGTGCTCTCGCGCAATGTCCTGCGCAGATCATCCAAAGTGAACTTCGGCATTACCCCTCCCATGGTTGACATGACTTGGTCTTGACACTCAGTTTCGGGACCTTCTCAACACCAGTGCCGCGTTGAATCCGCCGTATCCTCGAGAGAGAACCACCGCGGTACGCAGATCGAGTTCACGTGGCTGCCCAGTCACGAGATCGATAGGGCAGCCAGCCGCCAGCCGCCGTGGACCAACGGTGTGCGGAACAACGCCATGCCGCAACGAAAGCAGCGCTGTCGCCACGTCCAAGCTCGCACCGCCGCCGTACAGTCGCCCAGTCAGGGTCTTCGGTGCCGTTACCGGTACGGCGTTCTCCCCAAAGACGGCGCCGATCGCTTGTGCCTCCACGATGTCCAGCTCCGGGACGCCCATCGCATCGGCGAATACGACGTCCACATCAGCCGCGTCGACTCTCGCGTCGTCGAGCGCGCGCGCCAAGGTGGCTCGTAGGGCCGGCGCTCGTGCTGACTCTGGACGCGGGTCGAACCCCGTGGCGTGGCCGAGTATCACCCCATAAGCATCCTGCTGCGCACGTTCGCCGATACGTCCGGCATCCTCGAGTATCAGGATCGCGCCGCCCTCGCCCGGCAGGAAACCCGCAGCGTCCTGGTCGAACGGCAGATACGCGGTTTCCGGGTCATCCACAGTTGACAGAGACCCACTGGCGAGCTGAGCAGTGAGTCCGTACGGGCACAATGCGGCGTCCGTACCACCGCTGACGACCAACCTTGATTCGCCGGACCGCACAAGCCTACGTGCCTGACCAAGGGCAGCAAGCCCACCTGCCTGCTCAGCACACACCACCCCGCATGGACCACGCATTCCGTTCCGGATCGAAACCTGCCCGGTTGTCGCGGCGTAGAACCAGGCAATCGACTGGTAGGCGCTGACCCACGATGGGCCGTGCTGATACAGCCGAGTCATCTCATGCTGGCCAAACTCCGTCCCACCGGACGAACTCGACGTCACTACCGCCATCTCGTACTCAGGTAGGCTCGCTGGATTCACGGCCGCATCGGAAAGCGCGAGTTCCGTGGCGCGCAACGCCATATGCGTCCAGTGATCGGTCTGCGGGATGAGTCTGCCTGGAACTCGCCCCTTGGCTACAAAATCCCGTACCTGACCACTCAGCTTCACCGGGTAAGCGGCGGGATCAAACCGGCTGATCCGATCGATGCCGGTCTTGCCGCCGAGGATCGCCTGCCAGTGCGATTCCACACCGATACCGGTTGGCGCCACCACCCCGATCCCGGTACACAACGGGGTATTCCCGTCGATTGCTGCCATCATCCCGCTCTCCCAGTCTGCCGCTGGCACGACCAGATCAGCGTCACAAGCGGTGCTTGAAGTCGTCTCGAACACACCTCGGGAGCCGGCTCGAGCGATTCACTCGGGGCGACTGAGAATCGTAGCGGTCTGGAAACCACCGAAACCACTTCCAACACTCAACACGGTCCGAACGTGGTGCGACCGTGCGGTCACTGGCACGTAGTCAAGGTCGCACTCCGGATCCGCATTGCGTAGGTTCGCCGTCGGCGGGACTACTTGACGATCCAGCGCGAGTGCGCATGCCGCCAGCTCGAGCGATCCAATCGCGCCAAGGGAATGCCCGATCATAGACTTGATCGAACTCACCGGGACCCGGTACGCATGCTCCCCGAGACTCAACTTGAACGCGGCGGTCTCGTGCCGGTCGTTCTGTTTCGTCCCCGAGCCGTGCGCGTTGATGTAGTCAATATCGGCAGGATCGATCGTCGCACGGGACATAGCGACGCCGATCGCCTCCGCCATCTCGCGACCGTCCGGTTTGAGCCCGGTCATGTGATAGGCGTTGCTACGACTGGCGAAGCCGCGAAGCTCCGCATAGCAACGGGCGCCACGGGCACGTGCCGCGCTGGCTTCTTCGAGGACCATAACCGCCGCGCCTTCACCGAGCACGAAACCGTCTCGCTCGGCGTCAAACGGGCGCGAAGCGTGTGCCGCGTCGGCGTTGTTGGGCGACGTCGCCTTTATCGCGTCGAAGCAAGCGGAAGTAATCGGTGAGAGCGGCGCATCCGTGGCACCCGCGAGAACTACCTCCGCCGAGCCCTCTCTGACTAACTCCGCACCATGGTTGACCGCATCCAGCCCTGAGGTGCAGCCGGTGGAGATCAACACCACCGGCCCCTCGGCCTCGGCCTCCCACGCTACCTCGACCGCAAGCGTGCTTGGCACCATGTACCCGTAGAGATGCGGTACTCCGTACTCGTGATCGACGAGCCATTTCCGTCCGTTGTCGGACAGCACGGTGTACTCCGCTTCCAACCCCATCGTGCAGCCAACCGCGCTACCCAGACTCACGCCTACCCTGGCCGGGTCGAGGCCGCCCAGTTCGATCCCGCTGTCGCGCACCGCCTCCCTGGCACTGACTACGGCAAACTGTGCGGCGCGGTCCATACGGCGCTGTTCCCGTGCGGTGAGACCAGCGGCAGTCGGATCGAAATCAACCTCGGCCGCCACCCTCGACCGGAAATCACTCGCATCAAACAAGCTGATCGTTCTGGTCGCCGTGCGGCCGGCACTCAGCAGTTCCCAGTAGTTCTCCCGCCCAATGGCCCCCGGGGCCACCACCCCGATCCCGGTGATAACGACCGACCTGGTCATCTGACCGTGCCCACGTCGGGATGCTCGCTTGTCGCCGCGATCGGCTGCTCGGTATCGACGTGACCAAGGTCAGGGCGCGGGGCCAGCGGCGCTAGGTGGAACACCACCATGGCCTGCTGGTCCCCAACGTTCACAAGTCGATGCCGGACACCGATCGGAACCAGCAGCGCGTCTCCCGCGCCGACTCGCACGGGTTGACCATCCAGCGACATCTCCATGGTTCCGGTAATAACGTGTAGGAACTCCTCGGAGTACGGATGGTAGTGCTCGGTAACGAACTCACCTGGTGACAACCACAGCACTCCGCCGAACCCGGACGTCGAACCGACCGTCTTCGGGCTGAGGGTCACCCGCAGTTCACCGCCGCGCCGATGGTTCGGCACCGCGTCTGTGACGTTGAATCTCAGATGGTCCATTGTAGTCACCGGACTCGCCCCGATTCCGCTGTCCAGACGTAGAACGGCTCCGCCATCGCGTCTTTTGGCTCCTTCCAGTTCGGGTCGTACGGCGAGACGAACTCCGTCAACCGTTCACTGATATCGCCGTAAAGTGGGTGACTTCGAGCCCGGTAAAGGTTCGGGGATATATCGTCGTCCGCTTCCACTAGGTGGAAGTACAGGTCGTGGAATGTGAACAGTGTCCGCCGGGAGACGCCGATCATATGCGGAAGATCTGTTTCATCAGACTCACCGAAGACCTGGCCGATCTGGTCCGGGTTATCGGTCTTTAGCTTGGCGACGATCAACGTACGGTGCATGGTTCCCTCTCCCCTGTCACTCAGTTCGACCAGTCGGAAACACTTTCCTGTTGTCGCGGCGGCATGCCCCGGTCGTCGAGTTGCACACGAAGCATGCACGCCGCGTCGCTGTCTTGCTCACCCATATCCGCCGCATCACCAAACCGCGACGCAGCCCGGTCAACCAGCGGAAGTACGACGCCGTGGGTAGCCGCCTCGCTCAGGGCGTTCAGCAAGTCCTTTTCCATTAGCCTGACCCGAAACGCCGCCGGCTGATACTCCCCGGACCGCATGAACGAGGCTCGAAACGCCAACACCACACTGCCGAACCCGCTGTTAACGAGCGTGTCAATCAGCACGTCCTGGTCAATACCAGCAGCCCGTCCAAATGAGACTGCTTCGGCAAGCGCCACAGTCTGGGTGCCAAGTAGTAGATTGAAGCACAGCTTCAGCACGCTCGCTGATCCAGTTGTGCCTACGTGCACCACGTTGCCACCAAGCGCTTCCAGTATATCGCGCACCTGCGGTGCAGGCTCCGCAGTGCCAGCGCTGAACACTCGTAGAGTGCCGTTGCGCGCCATTTCCGGGTTTCCCACCACACCCGCTTCGACCCGAGTCATCCCGGCGAGCGCGAGCCGCCGCTCCGCGTTGCGCGCGTACTCGGGTGAGACCGCCGAGGTATCCACAATGGTGGTTCCCTTGCCCGCGGCAGGCACTAGCTCACCGAACAGAAGCTGCTCTACGGCGGCGTCATCGCTCAGGCTTAACACCACGACGTCCGCACCATCGACTACCTCGGCCGGCGTGCGGACGAGCCGCGCTCCCGCATCGACCAGTGGCCGCGCCTTGTCCGCCGTACGGTTGTACACCGTTACCTCATAGCCGCTTTCGAGTAAGCGATGTGCCATTCCGGCACCCATCGCGCCCAGTCCGACAAATGCCAGTCGACGCCCGCCCATCTCGTCTCCCGCCGTAACGAAACTCCAGAACGACGCAAGCCTGGTCCGCAAGGCTTGAATGTCGCTCAATCACCAATCACGGCCCGCCTCGTCACGCGCCTGAGGCTCACGCCATCGCCACCAGTGCCGCATTCACCACGAACGCCGTCAGCGCAAGGCCGGTACGCAGCAGGTGCCACCGGCGCCATAACGGCCGTGGATCCCACCAGTCGCGCGGCAGGTTGTCCGGGTTTACCTTTTTTACCTGCCGGTTCAACGGGACATTGCACAGATGCGACACGACAGAAACCCCAAAAAGCAGGACGGCAGCAGAACCTGCCAGTAGCCGCCCCTGCCAAGTGGATATAACCGCTGCCAACGCCATGTCCAGCGCCACCGACGTGAGGACAACGATCGGCATCGTCGGATCCCAGTTTCTCCCGATCAACTGGTGCGCGTAGACATACCGGTCGGCCGGCATCCGTTGCAGGGCAGGTAACACGCTCAAAGCGACCGCGAAGAGGACTCCGGCGGTTACACCACTGCCAAGCAGAGCCAGCACGCCAAGCGTGTCCACAATCATCAGCTGATCGCGCCCTACGTCTCTGGATGCGTTTCCACTGTCAGTTGCGAGATACATCGCATGGCGGCATTCCGAAAATAGTTGCTGAACCCGTCAACCGTGCTGGTGTCTCGACCTTCCGCGAGGTACGGGGCCAGCTCCTGCTCGATAAGGTGTACGCCTCGTTGCGCGGCCATATGTTTTCCGATGGCGGTGAAATCGCCTTCGAAATGGATAATCCTGACCAGCACGTCGTCTTTGATGAACACTGCCGTGCCGAGTAGCCTGCCCGCGTCCGTGCCGTCTTCGTTGCGCAGCTTCGGCGTGTTGACTCGCTGAAAACGACCGAAGATCTCGGCAATCTCGTCATCGTATCCAGGCTTCACTCGGTAGGTGATCGCTGCGTAGGGCATTAGACTCCACCGTCCACATTGAGGGTTACACCGGATATGTAGCTCGCCGCGTCACTGGCCAGAAAGAGCACGGCCGCGGCCACATCCTCGGGTTGGCAGATCCGGCCAAGCGCCGTCATACCTACGATGCGTTCGACGATCGCCGCTGGCATTCCCGCTCCCGGCTCGGTCTCCGTCAGACCCGGAGCGACCACGTTCACCCGGATACCACGGGGTCCCAGCTCTTTGCACAGTGCCCTGCACATCCCGATCAGCGCGGCTTTGGATGCCGTGTAGTGCACACCCAGGGCGCGTCCACGTAACGCCACGGACGAACCGATGTGCACTACGGACGACCTATCCGCGAGCTGGCTCAGCAACGTATGGGTAACCCGATAGGCCGCAGTGACGTTGTGGTCGATTACCCGGTCCCATTCGGTTGACACCAGATCTCCGAATGCCACCTGACCGTCCACGCCGACATTGTTGACGAGCACGTCGAGGTTCCCGAGCCGTTCATCGACTAGTTCGGCCAATCGTTGCACGTCTTGTTGTCTGGTGACGTCCACCTGCGTGACAAGGTGATCAGCGGAGATCTCCTCGAGTTCGCGGCGAACCTGCGCGGCGGCGTCGGTATCTGTCCGATGGCAGGCGATCACGGTGGCGCCGGCCCTCGCGAAGGCGAGCGCGGTGGTACGGCCGATACCTCGGGTGCCCCCGGTGACGAGCACCCGTTTGTTCTCGAGTCCTTGATTCACCGAATCTCCTTCCACCAGGATCTGCGCACTGGTCCCGCTTGCGAACGTGCTGAACTGCAGGTTCCTACGATCCTGTTCGGGAGTAGCGGAGCTCTCAAGTTCCGAGCAGGTATCGGCAATCACCGCGCAGGCACGGCGTATCCGGCCAGTGCCCGCGCGATGGCGTGACGCTTGTGCAGGATCAGGAAGCCGAACGCGCCGACGAGCAATCCACTGGACAAGTAGTACACGGGCGGCGGCAACACGGTGGCTAGCCGAACCACCTGACTGCCGAGCCCGCCACCAAGTGCGGCGAACAACCACAGCAACCCCAGCATCTGCGAGGTGAACGCCGGTGGCAGCACGTCCACGACCGCCGCGACGCCGACGGCCGCGACGATCAGCTCACCACAGGCGTGCGAAAGGTACACGATGAGCAGCCAGATCGGCGAAACCTTGTCACCACCCGAGGCCAACGCGCTGGCAACCGACATCACCAGGAAGCTACCGCCGGCGATCGACAACCCGAGGAACAGTTTGAAGGCGCTCGCCGAGACGGCACCTCGGCCGATTCTGGGTAACAGCACCGCGAACATCGGTGCAAGCACCAGAATGAACAGCGGTGTCACCGACTGCAACCAGCTCGCCGGTACAACGAATCCGAAGAACTCGCGATCCGTGTGGTCCCTGCCGAACAGGTTCAGCACTGAGCCACCTTGCCCAACCAGCATCCAGAAACCCGTCCAACCAAGAAAGATCCAGAGGAAAGTGGTGAGATTAGCTCGCTCTGCCTGGCCGAGCTCACGTTTACTACGCAGACTCAGGTAAGCGGCGACTGGCACGAGCATGGTCAGCAGGCCAACCACGGCCAACAGCGTGACCGGATTCAAAGCTCCGGTGAACGCGAGCACCAGCAGCAAGCCGACAAGCAGCACGGCGACCGGGGAGCCACGACGCGCGAGCTGCATAGAGTCTACTCGAGACAGCGGTCTTGGCACCGTTCTGCCAACCGGCCCGAACTGCCGCGCGGCGATCAACAGGGTGAGTAACCCGATGAGCATCGCGATAGCGGCGGAAAGGAACGCCAGTCGCCAGTCATAGCGCTCGCCAAGAAATCCCGCGATGAGTGGCGCGAACAACGCACTCAGTTGTACGGCAATGTAGAGTATGGAAATCCCGGATTCGCGCCGTTTGCGCTCGGTGATGACGAGGCTGAACATGGTCTGGTGGCTTGGTTTGTACAGACCCGCACCGACCGAGACAAGGAACATACCGGCGAGAGTTCCCGGCTCCCCCGAGAAGGTCATGATGAGATAGCCGCACAGGCTCAGCAAGCCGCCGAGCATCAGCGCCCTACGCGCACCGACAAGCCGATCAGCCACCCAACCACCAGGCAGTGAAAGCATGAAGGTAAGTGCCATCCACACACTGAACAGCGCGGCGGCATCGGCGGCTGACCAACCCAGCCCGCCCCGATCCACCGGAGCGGACGCGAATAGCGCGAGCACACCGATCATCACGTAGAAGCCGAATCGCTCCCATATATCGGTGAGGAACAGCACGACGAACGGCCCCCGGATGCGTTGCCGGTACTCCGCTTCGTCACGGAAGGTGGCTTCGACGATCCTTGACATGACTAGCTCCCGAGGTGAGCTCGAACCCAGCGAATGGCTGCTACCGATCTACTGGCAGATCGCGAACCGAGATCTGGCTGATCGTACGGAGAAGACTGCGCTGGAAGGTCGCCAGAAACCCTTCCGGCGTCGCGGTATCTCGCGGCTTTGTCAAGTAGGGGGCTAGTTTCTGCTCGACCTCATGCACACCGGGTTGCTCCGCCATATGCCGCGCGATCGCGAGCAGATCGCCCTCGTACTCGATAACCCGCACGAGAGTGTCATCGCGGATGAAGACCGCGGTTGAGAGTATCCGACTCGGAACGCCGGACCCGCCGTTGACATCGGCTGAAGCCACCCGACGAAAGTTCCGGAATATCTCGACGATTTCTTCTTCGAACCCCGGTTTGATGTCATAGGTGATCGCCGCAAACGACATTGTCCGCTCCATGGCATGGCTCGGGTACTGATGGTCACCGGTACTCACGTGGTAACGAAGTCTGCCCGAGGTTGCTTGCGGGACACTCGAAGCTCAGTCGTCGCCATGGCACGAGCGCAGCAGTCAAGATCTCGATTGTTCAATGTGGATAATCCGGTCGATCCTGGCTTTCCCAGTCCTTCTCGAACGACGGTCGACCGGCTGCTGCGAAGGTCCAGAACGGTTCTGTCGCGTCTCAGTGTGGTCAGCAGTCGGATCCGCTGAGCAATACCAACTAGGAGCGTGTGATGCGAGTCGGAGTCGGCCTACCCACCACGGTTCCAGACCTCACCGGACCTGTCCTCGTTGACTGGGCAAGCGAATCTGAGCGGCTCGGATTCTCCACCATAGGTGCATTGGACCGACTGGTTTACCGCAATCTCGAGCCGATGGCGGCGTTGGCCAGCGCCGCAGCGGTAACCAGCCGGATCGGCTTGGCGGCTACCGTCTTCATCGCGCCGTACCGGTTGGATACCGGCTTGTTCGCCAAGCAGGCGGCGACCGTGCAGGAAATCTCGCGGGGGCGACTGACCGTCGGTATGTCGGCAGGCCTGCGCCAGGACGATTTCGCCGCAACCGGGGCAACCTACCAAGATCGCGGCCGGCGCCTCGACACGATGATCGAGACCTGTCAAGCCATCTGGTCCGGCACCGCCCAGGGCACGCATACCGGCATCGGGCCAGTACCGGCACAGGGCCGTCCTGCACTGCTGGTCGGCGGCAACTCCGAAGCCGCGCTGCGTCGAGTCGCCAAGTACGCCGACGGCTGGGTGGCCGGATCGGGTTCACCACAGCAGTACGCGGACATGCTAAGCAAGCTGCGTGACTACTGGCAGGAGCACGGCCGGACTGGCACCGCCCGCGCTCAGGCCTTGGTCTTCTACGCGCTCGGACCCGACGCACCCACGACCGCCGAGCGCCACCTTAGTCATTACTACGCCTTCCTCGGCCGCTACGCCAAGGTGATGGTTGACAAGGCGGTAACTGATGCCAGCCAGCTGCGCGAAGTCATTGCCGGTTACCGCGAAGTTGGCTGCGCAGAGCTGCTGTTCTTCCCGTGTTCCGGCGATCTACGGCAGTTGGAACTACTGGCCAGAACGGCTCTTTGAACACCAAACCGCTGTCGACGGCATATTGATCTCCGATCCGCTTCGCTGGCCAGCTACCGGAACGTTGTGGCTCGAATAGGTGCGCGGACCGGCGAGGCCGACGAGGGGTCATCGTGGTCGCCGATCCGCGCCTAGGCGGCGCTGGGGTCGCCGCCCGATCTCGCCCGCGGCTCGCGGCCGAGATTTCGTGCGATCTATATAGTCCCGGATCCAGCTGGTGGAGGCATTCCGCGGGAAGCGACAAGTCCAACTACTCCGCGGCGGACGCATAACGGACATCCACCGGGACCGTACACCGCATGCGGTACTCGGCCACTACTCCCGAGTACGATCAAGGTCGCCGGCAAACGACTAGAGTGTCGTAGTCACCAAGCGACTGCTGGGTCGTGTTGGCGCAACCCGCTGCCGTCGCAAAGCTAACCAGCTCACTCACCGGATACTCGGCGCCCCCTTCGGTGACCAGCAACATGTCCAAGCTGATCACCAGATTCTCGACGTGATCCGGATCGTCATCGAGCATCCGGTCGTACACCAGCAGCGCGCCTCCTGGATTGACCGCCTCGAAGGCCTTGCGGACCAACTGCTCCCGCTCTCGAGCGTCCCAGTCGTGCAGCACATGGCCGAGCAGTACGATGTCGGCCGCAGGAAGCGTGCGTTCGAAGAAGCTGCCAGGGTGAAAGTCGACTGACTCGGCTAGCCCCATCGTCGCCATATGCTCGTCGAAGAACGGCTCCAGCTCCGGAAGATCAAGCACATGGCCCCGCAAGTTCGGGTACGCGGTCACCAGCCTGCCAACCATGTTGCCTCGGCAGCCGCCGACATCGAGTACCGAACCGTACGCCGAGAAGTCGAAATCCTTGATCAATTCCGGCGCAAGCTGCTGCGTAAGGGCATCCATCATACCGATAAATTGCCGTAGGATGGCGGGATTCCGCAGCACCTGCTGGAAATCTCCGGCCGCTTGGGGCTCGCCGCTACGAAGCGCTTCAGATAGTCTCCCCCACGCGGGGTACAGATTGTGATTCGACCTCAGCAGAAAACCGCCGATGTACGACTGTTTGCCACGCACCAGGTACGCATTAGCACCAGGAGAATTAGCGAACGTACCATTCTGCCGCACGATTAACCCAAGGGCAACCAGTAGATGCAGGAAGTCCGACAGGCCTCGCCCATTGAGGTTCAGGCGATCTTTCAGCTCGGCCTCGGTTGCTGGACCATCCGCAAGTGCGCCAAACAGATCCAGATCTACAGCCGTGAGCAAGGCTTTGGCATCGCAAAACATATTACCCAAACGGAGCAGACCGGCCGCTGTGTTTACGTCTGGACTGATAGTTGTCACTATTAATACTCCTACCTATCCGACCTTCATCCGTATTTATGCGCTTAATCCCGCGAATAACGGTTACCCGGCGCAGCGAACCGGATACCACTAGCTAACCAACCTTTCCGGTCACACAGATACGAGACCGGACATAGCGCCACGCGCCGCGTATACTCTTTACTCACGTGCATGCGAAGGGTGAGCACCCAGTTCCGCAGCTTATGCACAGAACCTAAAAGGATGGTCGACTGTTGCTGGGAGCGACCGTTGCCTCTGACGAGCAGCCGCATGACGCGACGTCGCCATAATTCAACATGTACAGAATGCGACGTGCCGGCGGATGTGACTCGATGGTTTCCGGCGAGTGGACCAAGTCAGGCATCCGTATCTATATTGGAGCTGTCGCCGTGCTCAAGTGAGGTTCGAGTCAGTTTTCAGCGACACATGGGGAAATGACCCTACGAAGATGTCTGGGGAATTCGGGGCTACAAACCCGAAAAGTCACGTTTCGTGCGAGAGGGGTCGTCATGAAGATCTCGATACTTGGACCACTCGAGGTGGCCCGAGGCGGCACAGTCGCTACGCCGTCTGCACCAAAGCTTCGTAGAGTACTCAGTCTACTCGCGTTACGCTCGAACAATGTTGTACGTAATGATCAACTCGTCGAAGAGCTCTGGGAACAAAGCCCACCGGTCAGTGTGACCACCACTTTGCAAACCTATATCTACCAGCTCCGCAAACTACTGGACCTGCGGGCGCCCAACGCGCGGGCGAACGGTGGGGCGCCGACCGTCAACACCTTGCATTCCTACCCCAATGGCTACATGCTCGCGGTCGCGCCTGAGGCACTGGACGCCTACCGGTTCGAGCATTCGGTGCGTCATGGTTATCAACTTAGCGAAACCAACGAAGTATCCGAAGCAGCAAGTGCGCTCAGGCAAGCCCTTTCCATCTGGCGAGGTCCGGCCCTTGTTGATGTCGAACCCGGTCCGTTGCTACAAGCCGAGCTGCTGCGGTTGGAAAAACTCCGCGAAAGCGCATTGGAGCTACGGCTCGACACCGAGCTGCGACTCGGTAAACATCAGGAACTCCTCGGCGAGCTAACCGGGCTCGCGGCCCAACAGCCGACGCAGGAGGCATTTCAGGCAAAGCTGATGCTCGCGTTGTACCGGTCCGGCCAACGAAACGAAGCACTCGACGTATACCAGCGAGCACGCAAAGCGCTAGCAACCGAGCTGGGCTTGGAGCCCACTCGAGAGATCCAGCGAATGCATCGTGCGATTCTGTGTTCGGACAGCAGCCTCGATCTGAAACCGGCACCAGAGAAGGTCGTAACCCGGTTTCGCCCCAGCAGACACGACCAGCTTGCGCCAGAAAGTCGCCCGCTAACCGGCCGCGACTGCGCGATCAACCTCGGGTTGGCGGCACTTTCCCCTACTCAGTCGGCGCCCGGAGCCGCTGTCGTCGTTGGACCGCCGGGCTCTGGGAAGTCAGCGTTCTGTGCGCATATCGCACGGCAACTTGTGAACGAGTACCCTGACGGCCAACTGTATGCGCACTTGCTTGATGCGGATGGGAATCGCCTCGAACCCAACGATGTGCTCGTTGACCTGCTCCGAAAAGCCGGGATCAGGCCCGACGAGCTGGCCGTATCGTTCGAAGAGCGCGTGGATCAGTACCGGGATCTGACGTCCCGCAGTAAGGCACTGATCGTGCTCGATGACGCGGTCGACGACCAGCAACTGTTCCCATTGTTGCCGTCCAGACAGAGCTGTGGCGTAATCATCGCGAGCAGACGCCGGGTCTCGCTCCCGTTTAGCCAGGAAACAATCGATCTTGCTCCGTTACCTGACGACGCGAGCCTTGCGCTACTCGCCGAAGCGATCGGGCAGGAGCGCGTCCGGTCGGATCTCGAGACGGCTCACGAGCTGGTTTCACTCTGCGACGGCCTCCCGCTTGTGCTGCACGCTACTGCTCGCCGATTATTTCTTCGTCCACATTGGACTATCGAGTTCGCGGTACGGTGGCTCCGACAGCAGTACGTGGACGCGGCGACAACCTCTGCGGATCCTCTCGGCCTCCGTAGAAGCGTGGAACGAACCTACAAACAGCTAGCCGAAAGCGTCCAGGCAACCTTCGGGGTGCCGTCACCCAGCTGCGGACGCCCGTACATTAGACCCGAGAACGTGTCAAAGGCGCTCGGTGTCGATGCCAGCACGGCCGAGAGCTTGCTCGAGGATCTGGCCGAGGCTCGACTTCTCGAAGTCGAGCCGGACAACACAAGTTGGGAAGGGTTTCGATACCGCTATCTTTCCTGCCTGTGGACGATTGGCCGGCAGATTCAGCTTGCCAAGCAGCAGTCACCCAACCCGAGTATCGCGAGACCGAGAAGCGGTTGCCTGAACGTCGAAGGCCGGGTCTAGCCTTCACGTGTGACCGCGTTCCGCAGGGATCGTGCAGTGGGGTTTCAGCGCCAGAGTGGGGCGTGCCGGTTGACGTCCTTGTAGAGCAGATATCGGAACTTGCCTGGACCACCGGCGTAGCAGGCTTGCGGGCAGAAGGCGCGCAGCCACATGAAATCGCCCTCGGTTACTTCGACCCAATCGGTATTGAGCAAGTACATCGCCTTGCCCTCCAACACGTACAGCCCGTGTTCCATCACATGCGTCTCGGGGAACGGAATGGCCCCGCCTGGCTCGAAGGTGACGATGTTGACGTGCATATCGTGCCGCAGATCGGTGGGATCGACGAACCGCTGGGTGCGCCACGCCCCGTTGGTATCCGGCATCTCGACCGCTGCGACGTCACGCTCATGCGTCACGAAGGACGGCGGCCGGCCGATTCCCGCGACCTCCTCGTAGGCCTTGCGAATCCAGTGGAAGGTCGCGGTGCCCGCGCCACGGTTGTGTAAGGTCACCTCGCTCCCCACTCCGAGATAGGCATACCCGCCGGGCTCCAGGATGTGTGTAGCGCCGTCAAGGCCGAGTTCCAGTTCGCCGTCCACAACGAACAGCACGCCTTCGGCCCGTTCATCGACCTCCGGCCGGTCGCTACCACCACCCGCGCCAACCTCCACGATGTACTGGCTGAACGTCTCGGCGAACCCGGTCAACGGCCTTGCGAGCACCCACAGTCTCGTGGCCGTCCAATTCGGCAGCAGGCTCGCAGTGATATCGCTCATCGTCCTGGCCGGCAGCACCGCGTACGACTCGGTGAACCTGGCCCGGTCGGTGGTCAGCGCGGTCTGCGCGGGCAACCCACCACGGGGTACGTAGTAGCCCACAACAATCCTCCGTATCCGATCTACTTCGGTCCATTAGCGACAATCCCGCGGAGCGCGGTATCCGGGAACGGCACCTCCTCCGGCCCAACCGCACCGCAGTCGATGCCCCTGAGCAGGAAGGCCGCCATGGCGCGCGCCGTGGCCGGCTCGTCCAGAATCGCGCCACCGCCATCGCCAAGGTAGGCGGCCAATCGACGTGCCAGCTCGGGAAGGCCGCGCCGGAAGTAGGCATAGGTCGCGGCGAACCGGCTCGGCAGCTGCGCGGGGTGCAGGTCCCAACCCTGGTAAAACCCGTTGTGCAGCGACCGGCTGACCAACCGCCCGTGCAACGCCCATGCGGCGTCCACCTCGTCAGCCGAACCGATCGGCAGCACATTCGTGGATCCGTCGGAGAGTCGAACGGCCGTGCCCGCGGCGGCCACCTGCATAACGGCTTTCGCGAAGTCCGCGGCCGGATGCGCCATGCTCTGGTCGCCTGCCGCGATCCCGAGTGCAGCCGAATAGTCGTAGGTGCCGTAGGGCATTCCGGTGATCCGACCATCCCCGGCAGCGATCATCTGCGGCAGTAGCGAGACGCCATCGGGCCCAAGGATCGCCTGTGGCGTCTCGACCTGGATCTCGAACTCCAACCGGTCCGGAAGTCCCAGCGCGGACTCCAGCTCGGTCAGCACCAGCACCATTGCCTCGACCTGCGCCACCGAGGTGACCTTCGGCAGGGTGAGCACCAGCCCGGCTGGCAACGGACCAAGCGCGGCCAACCCGGCCACAAACCGCTCCAGGGTACGCAAGCCACGGGCTTTCGTCGGCGGCTCAAGGCTTTTGAAGCGGATGCCCACGAAAGGCGGCAGCTGCGCATCCTGCCGCAGCGCGTCAATGGTTTCTACCGCGCCGTCCACCGCGGCATCTTCGGTCTCGTCGGCCACCGCGCCATAACCATCCTCGAAGTCGATCCGCAAATCCTCGATTGGTTCGCGTCGGAGTTTCGCCAGGACCAGCTCGCCGACCGCCGACCGCTCGTCGGCGTCGTCGATCAAGCCATGCACGGCAAGCAGGTGCTCGATGCCGCCGGCCCGGGCTACGGACCGCTCCGCCGCTGCCGCCCAGTCCCGCACGAGATCGCGGTCAACCTGGTGCGCTGGAACGTAAACCGAATGGACAGGCTGCCTGCTAGTCGGCGCACCGGGATAACGCCGCGCCTGCCGCTCAGCCGCTTCCTCGAGCATCCGGTCCACCCGTGTACGTACGGCTGGGCTCAGGACAGTAGTCGTCGGCTGCGGTAGTTCCATGTTGTGGAGTATATTTTCCGTCAGCCGAGAAAACACCTCCGAAATGAGGAGCAGTTGATGGTCGAGCGACCGGCGCAGCGCCCTGCCGCCGTGCAGTCGGTGGACCGAGGTGTCGACCTGCTCGAACTACTCGCCGACTCCGGAGGGCAGGCGACACTCAGTGAACTCGCCACCACGACCGGCCTGCCGCTACCGACTATCCACCGGTTGATGCGCACCCTGCTCGCGCGGGGCTATGTCCGTCAGCTCCCTTCCCGCCGGTATGCCCTTGGCCCGCGCCTGATCCGGCTCGGTGAGTGCGCTGGCCAACAGTTTGGCGCGGACTCGCGTCCCTTGCTCACCGAGCTGGCGAGCGAGCTCGGGGAAAGCGCCAACCTCGCGATGATCGACTTCGATATGGCTGTCTATGTCGCCCAGGCTTCCTCCGGGCACTCCGTCCGGATGTTCACCGAGGTGGGCCGGCGGGTACGGATGCACTGCACGGGTGTCGGCAAGGTGATTCTCGCCCAGCTGGATGACGACGCGGTCCGGGACATCGCCCGCAGGGCCGGGCTGCCAGCGGCGACGGACCGCAGCATCACCCGCGTCGATGACCTCATCAGCGAACTCCAGAAGATCCGCGAGCAGGGCTTTGCCGTCGATGACGGTGAACAGGAGATCGGCGTCCGCTGCTACGCGGTCGCGGTACCGGACGCGCCCGTCCACACCGCACTGTCCCTTTCCGGCCCTGACTCGCGGGTGACCGCGGAGTTCGGGGTCAGGGCGGTGCCGGCGTTGCAGGCGACCGCCGCCCGAATCTCCGCGACGCTCACGCCATCGACTGATATGCGGGCAGAGTAAGGAAGTCGACGTAGTCATCGGAGACCGCGACCTCCAGAAACAGCTGCCGCGCGCGGTCGTAGTCGCCAGGCTGGCCTGGCAGGGTCGCGACGATTTCCGCGACCAGTTGTTCCACGAGATCCCGGGTGACGGTACGCCCGGTGTCCGTTAGCACGACCTCGTTGTGCAGCCACTGCCAGACTTGCGAACGCGAGATCTCGGCTGTTGCCGCGTCTTCCATCAGGTCGTGGATCGCCACCGCGCCCAGCCCGCCGAGCCAGGCACGCAGGTACCGCAACGCCACATCGATGTTGCCACGCAGGCCAGCCTCGGTCACCGAACCAGGCGTAGCAGTCACATCGAGCAGATCCGCCGCGCTGACTCGCACATCATCACGGGTTCGATCGATCTGATGTGGACGGTCGTCAAGCATCTCGGAGAAAACTTCCGCGCAGAGTTCGACCATACCGGGATGCGCGACCCAGGAACCGTCGTAACCGGCCTCTGCTTCCCTGGTTTTGTCCGCGCGAACTTTGGCGAAAGCGGCCGCGTTGACCTCCTCGTTCTTGCTCGGGATGAACGCGGCCATCCCGCCGATGGCATGCGCGCCGCGCCGGTGGCAGGTATGCACAAGCAGCTCGGTGTAGGCACGCATGAACGGAACCGTCATGGTGATCGAGTTGCGGTCCGGAAGCAGGAACTCGCTGCCACGGGTGCGGAAGCACTTGATCACCGAGAACAGGTAGTCCCACCGCCCGGCGTTGAGGCCGGCGGAGTGCTCGCGCAACTCGTAGAGGATCTCTTCCATCTGAAAAGCGGCGGGGATGGTCTCGATCAGGCAGGTCGCCCTGATCGTCCCGCGCGGGAAGCCGAGGTGCTCGGAGGCGATGATGAACGCGTCGTTCCACAACCGCGCCTCGCGGTAGTGCTCCATTTTGGGCAGGTAGAAGTACGGGCCGGAGCCCTTGTCCAGCTGACGCAAGCCCGCGGTGCACACGTAGAGCGCGAAATCGACGAGCGCGCCTGACGTCGGCTCCCCGTCGACAAGGATGTGTTTCTCCGGCAGATGCCAACCGCGTGGCCGGACCACGATCGTGGCCAGTTCGGCATCCGGCCGCAGGGCATAGGACTTCCCGTTCGCCGCGGTGAAATCGATCGTCCGGTTGATCGCGTCAAGCAGGTTGAGTTGCCCACCAATGACGTTCGCCAGCTCCGGCGTGTTGGCATCCTCCTGGTCGGCGAGCCAGACCTTGGCGCCGGAGTTCAGCGCGTTGACCGTCATCTTCTGATCGGTTGGCCCGGTGATCTCCACGCGCCGGTCGAGCAGTCCAGGTGCCGGATCGGCCACCCGCCAGCTCGGATCGTCGCGGATATGCGCGGTCTCCGCCAGGAAGTCAAGCGTGCCGCCCTCGGCGAGCTCGGCTACCACCGCCGCCCGCGCGGCCAACGCCTCCGCGCGGCGCGGTCCCAGCTCCCGGTGCAGGCGCGCGATCAACTCGAGTGCCGGGTCAGTCAGTACCTCAGCGGACCGTTCAGGTAGGTCGCCGACGAGATCCACTCCATGCACACTGCCCACTGCCGCTCCAACTCCACCCCTGACGGGCCGCGCGAACCCGCAGACGATTCCGTATCGCGAAACTACTATTCCATTTAGCGTAGCAGCCTGCCCCGGACCCACGCGAGACATCGACCCTTGACACCTCCCACGCGCGAGGGACAGACTGCCGCTAGTTGGAATCCTACTTCCGCATTCCGGAAACAGGACCGAGATTCCGGAACTACCGAGATTCCGGAACAGGACCGAGCGAAGGAGCTCGCCCGATGGCCTCCGCCCATGCGGCCGATGCCGCGAAAGGTTCTGCCGGAATCGATCCCAGTCTGTACAACGCCGACCTCGCGCCGATCAAGCAAAAGGGCAGGACGTGGCGCGCCTACAACATATTCACGTTATGGGCGAGCGATGTGCACTCGCTCGGCAACTACACCTTCGCGATGGGCCTGTTCGCGCTCGGTCTCGGCGCCTGGCAGATCATGGCGGCGATCCTGTTCGGCGCGGCACTGCTTTTCGTGCTGCTCAACCTCGCTGGCTTCATGGGCGTCCGGACTGGTGTGCCGTTTCCGGTGATGAGCAGGATCAGCTTCGGTATCCGCGGCGCACAGATTCCCGCGTTGATCCGCGGCGGCGTCGCGATCGTCTGGTTCGGCATCCAGACCTATCTCGCCGCCGGAGTGGGCAGTGTGCTGGTGATCGCGGTGTTCCCCGGCGCTGCCACGCTGACCGACTATCAGCTACTCGGTCTGGACGCGCTCGGCTGGCTCTGCTTCACCGTGCTCTGGGCGCTGCAAGTGCTGATCGCCTATTACGGCATGGAAGTGATTCGCCGGTACGAAGCGTTTGCCGGTCCGATAATCCTGATCGCGTTCGTACTGCTGGCACTGTGGGTGCTCATCGACTCCGGCTTGCACATCACCTTCACACCACCAGACGCGCTTACCGGCGCCGCGATGTGGGCGCAGATCTTCGGCGGCGGGGCGCTCTGGGTGGCGATCTACGCGACGTTCGTCCTGAACTTCTGCGACTTCACCCGCAGCGCGGTCTCCAAACGCGCCGTGGTCAAGGGAAACCTGTGGGGTATTCCGCTGAACATGGCGTTCTTCGCGACGATCGTCATCATCCTCACCGGTGGCCGGCTGAGCATCGACGGCCAGGTGGTGACGACGGCCGAGGATGTCGTCACGCATATCCCGAACACGGCACTGCTTGTCCTGATGTGCCTTGGCCTGCTGACGTTGACGGTCGCGGTCAACCTGATCGCCAACTTCGTCGCACCGTCCTACGCACTGACGAATCTGGCACCGAAGAAACTCAACTTTCGCCGCGCCGCACTGCTTTCCGGGATCATCGGCTTCGTGATCCTGCCGTGGAACCTGTACAACTCGCCGATCGTCATCACCTACTTCCTCGGTGGGCTCGGCACCGTTCTCGGGCCGGTGTTCGGCATCGTGATGGCGGACTACTGGTTGGTGCGCCGGCAACGGATCAATGTCCCCGAGCTCTACACGACCAAACCGGACGGCGATTACTACTACCGGGCCGGCGTGAACCCGAGGGCAATCGTCGCCATGGTCCCGGCCGCGGCGATCGCGCTGGTCTTCGCGTTCACCCCGGGACTGCACGCGATCGGCCAGTTCTCCTGGTTCATCGCCGCCGCGATCGGGGCGATCGTGTACTACTTTGTCGCGGACCGTTCACGCCCGTTCACCGATGTCAACGGCGAGCCGATCGCGGTCGCGGTCAAGCACTGACCAAGCCGGCACAATATCGCTAGCATGCCCGCGAGCTAGCATCCCGGCGAACAAAGGAACCTGATGCGAATCCTGGTCGTCAACGTGAACACGACCCAAGCCATGACCGAAGGGATCGTGTGCCAGGCGCGGCAGGTGGCCGCGGAGCACACCGAGATCATCGGCCGCACCCCGACGTTCGGCGCGGAGAGCGTGGAGGGGAACCTGGAAAGCTACCTGGCCGCGGTCGCGGTGCTGGATGCCGTCAAGTCCTATCAGGAACCGTTCGACGCGGTGATCCAGGCTGGCTACGGTGAACACGGCCGCGAGGGACTGCAGGAACTCCTCGACGTCCCGGTAGTCGACATCACCGAGGCCGCCGCGGCAACGGCGATGTACCTTGGCCATCGCTATTCGGTTGTCACCACTTTGGACCGAACCGTGCCACTGATCGAGGACCGGTTGCTACTCGCCGGGCTGGATCGGCGATGCGCTTCGGTGCGGTCGAGCGGTATGGCGGTACTCGAGTTGGAGACCGAGCCGGAGCGCGCCGTAGCCGCGATCGTCGAGCAGGCCCAGGCCGCCGTACACGAGGACAGGGCCGAGGTGATCGTGCTCGGTTGTGGCGGGATGGCCGAACTGGAAGCACGAGTACGGGAACGTACCGGGGTGCCGGTAGTGGACGGTGTCGCGGCGGCGGTCACCGTCGCCGAGTCGCTGGTACGGCTGGGCCTGACCACGTCCAAGGTCCGCACTTACGCGCCGCCTCGGCCGAAGAAGCTGACCGGATGGCCGCTAACGAACTCCGGGGAGGAATGATGAGCGAGGAGCTGGCAAAGGTGAACCAGCTGGAATCGTTTCGCGATGAGCTGGACCGCCTGCGTGCCGCACAGCAGGAACCGGCGGACACCGTACAAAACCAGCCACACACCGCGGATTACGACCTGGTGGTACGCGGTCGCCGGATCATGACCACGGCGGGTCTCGCCGAACGGGAACTCGGTATCAGCGGCGGCAAGATCGTCGCCATCGAACCACTCGGGTCCAATCTCGATGGCGCGGAGACCATCGTGCTCGCCGAGGACGAGACGTTGATACCCGGGTTGGTCGACGGTCATGTGCACGTCAACGAGCCTGGCCGGACCGAATGGGAGGGCTTCGCCACCGCGACGAAGGCCGCGGCGGCCGGCGGCATCACGACGATTCTGGACATGCCGTTGAACTCCATCCCTTCGACCGTGACTGACCCGGCGCTGGAGTTCAAACAACTGGTGGCGCGGCCGCAGGCGTTCGTGGACGTCGGGTTCTGGGGTGGCGCCGTCCCCGGCAACCTGGACGACCTGCGGGAGCTACACGATTCCGGGGTCTTCGGCTTCAAGTGTTTCCTGTTGCACTCCGGGGTGGACGAGTTTCCACCGCTGAACGCGGATCAGCTGGAGACCTATCTTGAACGGCTGCGCGGATTCGATGCGCTGATGATCGTGCACGCGGAAGATTCTCGGGCGATCGACCGGGCGCCGTCGCCGGAAGGTGACGGCTACGCCAAGTTTCTCGCTTCCCGACCACGTGGCGCGGAGAACCTGGCGATAGCGGAAGTACTCGAGCGGACCCGGTGGACCGGTGCGCGCACGCATATCCTTCATCTGTCCTCTTCGGATGCTCTGCCGATGCTGCGCAGCGCGAAAACCGACGGGCTCAACCTCACCGTGGAGACCTGCCCGCACTACCTGACGCTGGCCGCGGAGTCCATTCCACCCGGCGCTACCGCATTCAAATGCTGCCCGCCGATCCGCGAAGCGAGTAACCGGGAAGCCCTGTGGGAAGGGCTGTTGGACGGCACCATCGACTACATCGCCTCCGACCATTCGCCGTCAACGCTTGACCTCAAGGATCTCGGCAACGGCGATTTCGCGGTCGCGTGGGGCGGAATCGCCTCCGTTCAACTGGGCATTTCGGTGGTGTGGACCGAAGCCCGGCGACGCGGTATCGAGCTGGCACAGGTAGTCGACTGGATGGCAAGCAGGCCAGCCGATCGTCTCCGGCTGCGTGACAAGGGGAGGTTGGCACTCGGTTACGACGCCGATATGGCTGTCTTCGCCGCGGACGATGCCTTCGTCGTGGACGCGGGGCGACTGCACCATCGCAACCCGTTGACACCGTACGACCAGCGTGCGTTATCTGGCGTGGTGCGTCGCACCTTCCTGCGAGGCAGCGAGGTGGACTACCAAACGCCAGGAGGCAGGCTGATCCGGCGCGGACTAGCCTGAACGTAGTCAATAAATCCGACTTTGCGGACAAAATGCTCGAGTAGTGGCATTCTGTGACCTGTTCGCGCCATCTCCCTGCGGCGAGCTTCGCCGGACCGGTGGTTCCTGCCGCTGTTGGATGTGGCTGTATCAGGAAGGATCTCCATGTCTCGGCTATACCGGCGCATGTTCGCGCGCCTCGGCATCACGGTTGGCCTTGTGCTTGCCTCGATTACGTTCGTGGCCACGCCCGCTTCGGCACACACCATCGGCGAGGCCGTGGTGTCCCCACAGGGCTGCAACTGGTCGAACGGTGGTTATACCCAACTCAGACGCACCGATCTGTGGGACAACCAGAACAACATGCCCCTCGGCGAAGTCTACGTGTTGTGGAGCGGCACCTATCAGGAAAACTGCATCGTCACGCTACGGGTTGGCAGGGCGGACGGTGTGGCCAGCTACACCGAAGCCGTGCTGGAACGCCAGGGCATGAGCACCATTCGGGATGAGGGGAACTACTCCCATTTCGCCGCGGCCAAGGGCAAGGCCGCCGGGACCTGCATCAGGTGGACGGGCTCCATCGCGGCGATCTACGGCGGCCGGATCCACGGCACCACCGTCACCGAATGGCAGCACTGCGGCTAGCGGCTCCGTGCTCACCGCTCGGCGTCGCGAACCAGCAGCGCGATCTGAACCCGGTTCTCAACCTCCAGCTTGCTGAACAGGTTTCCGGTGTGCGCCTTGACGGTGGCGACGCTGATGTTCAGCCGTTCCGCGATCTCCGCGTTACCCAGCCCGTCCGCGATGGACCTGGCCGTGTCGAGTTCCCGTTCGGTCAATGTGGACAGCTGGTTTCGTGCGGACTCACCGGAAGGGCTCTGTTGTGTAGCGGAATGCGCTCCGGTGGCCGCGGCGATCACTCGCGCCGTGGCCGCCGGGGACAGCGCCGGGTTGCCGGCCGCGACCGTCCGCACCGCGTCGATGATTCGCGCGGGCGGGGTGTCCTTGAGCACGAAGCCGAGCGCGCCGGAACGCAGTGCGTTGAGCACCAGCTCATCGGAATCGAACGTGGTCAGCACGAGCACCCTGGGCGGCGCCGGCAGTTCGAGAAGTTCTCGTGTCGCGCTGAGCCCGTCCTTCCCCGGCATCCGCACGTCCATCAGCACCACGTCCGGCCGATGCTCCTGCACTACCGCGATCGCGGCGTCCCCTTCGGCCGCCTCGGCGACCACGCTGAGGTCGGATTCGCCGTCGATGACGAGCCTTAGCGCCATCCGCACCAGCTGGTCGTCGTCCACTATGGCGACCCGTATCGGCACCCGTTCGCTGTCCACTCATTCGCTCTTTTCGTGGTTGTGGTCCGGCCAGGGTAGTTGGGCGGTGAGCAGATATCCGTGCTCGGCTGTCGCCTGATGGTCGAGTTCGCCGCCGGCGAGGGCTACCCGCTCAGCGAGGCCGTGCAAACCGAACCCCGAGGTCGGCGGCTGACTGGTTGGCGCACTGGGTGGCGAGTTGCGCACGCCGACGTGCAGCTTGTCGCCGGCTCTGCCATCCACGGTGATGCGCACACGGGAACCGGGGGCGTGCTTGGCGGCATTCGTCAGTCCTTCTTGGACGATTCGGTAGCAGGTCCGCCCGAGCGCGCTGGATGGTCGGCCCTGCACCGTATCGGTGAGCTCGATGTCCATCCCAGACGCGCTGGCGTCGGCTACCAATTCGGGGATCTGGTCGATGCAGGGTTGCGGCGCTTCCGGTCGATCAGCGTTCGAGCGAAGCACACCGAGAACGTCGCGCAGCTCCTCGAGCGCCTGATGGGCGCCTTCGGCGATGCCACGGACAAGGACACGGTTTTCCTCGGCAGTGAGGTCGCCACGGTGATCGAGCACGCCGGCCTGCATCGCGACCAGGGAGATCCGGTGCGCGAGCACATCGTGCATCTCGCGGGCGATCCGGTTGCGCTCCACGGCCTTCGCCTGCGCCGCTCGAGCGGCCTGTTCGCGTTCCGCGCTTTCCGCCCGGTCGCGTAAGGACCGCAGTTCTACCCGTCGTGCCCCGATGGCAGCACCAATGGCTACCGCAGTACCCGCCGCCAGCACGGGCCCCGCGAGTTGTAGCCACATCGGACTGGCGTCTTCCCTGATCGGATAGAGCCCAAGCGACACTTGCGATGCCGCCACATACACCAGCACGACGATCGCGATCTCCAACGGACGACGGCGCGTGGCGATCGAGCACAACACGAGAAACGCGGCGCCGGCGGCGAGTATCGACACGCTGGAAACGATCGCGATCGTGACGCCGACGGTAAGCGCGAACCGTCGGCGCCACGGCAGCAAGATCAGCGAGCCGATCGCAAGCAGCGGATCACCAGTGACGAACCAGCTGCAGCCGTCCACCGCGCAGCCGGGCGGTAACAGCGCGGCGGTGGAAAGCCAGAGGAAGACGCCCAGCGCTACGGCCGCCGCCAGCCGCCATGCCTGCTGCCAACCGCCGAGCCGCGGCGCGGCGCCCGTAGTCATCTGGTCATTATCGCGGCCCGCGGTTCGTGCCGCAGCCGACCTGGGTACCGGTCCGTACTGGACCAGGGTCGAAGGACCGCCTCGACTTTCGTCGGGGGTGGTTCGAGTCGCCGGACCGATGTGCGGACGCGACCGAATGGCCAGAGTGTTTCTCATACCGAAACAACTGCGTTAGGAGCACTTCGATGAACCGAAAACGCGGTACTGGGCGAGGTGTGATTCTGCTGGCCGTGCTCGGCCTTACCGGCGCGTTGATCGGGGCCCCGGCCATGGCCAGCGAGGCCGCGCCACGGCTGCAGTGGGAGCGGTGCCCCGAGGGGACCGAGGATCCCGCGGCCGGGCCGCCCCAGCTGCAATGTGCCACGGTGCCGGTTCCGTTGGATTACCGCGATCCGGATGGTGAGCAGATCGAGCTCATGATCTCCCGGCTGGCCAGCAAAAGCCCGGACGAGCGGCGCGGGGTGTTGTTGCTCAACCCCGGTGGTCCCGGCGGGACCGGTTTGGACCAGCCCACCTTCCTCGCCTCGCAGGGCCTACCGGCCAGCGTGCTGGACAGCTATGACGTGATCGGGATGGATACCCGTGGCGTTGGCCACTCGGCGCCGGTGAGCTGTGGTTTCACCAATGATCAAGAGTACTTCGGGAACATCCCACCCTATGCCGTGGATGATGCGGCGGTCGCCAAGCAGGCGACGGTGGCAAGGGAGGTCGCCGAGCAGTGCGCGGCGAACGACAAGGATGGCCGGTTGGGTCAGCTGTCCACGGCGAACATGGCGAGGGATCTGGACCGGATCCGGGCCGCGCTCGGCGAGGAGAAGGCTAGCTTTCTCGGCTACTCCTACGGGACCGCGCTGGGTGCCGCCTACGCCTCGATGTTTCCCGAACGCGCGGACCGGATCGTGCTGGACAGCAATATTGGCGACACCTTCCTCGATCATGCTGGGATGCGCAGGTATGGCCAGGGCATGGAGCAGACGTTCCCGGACTTCGCGAGATGGGCGGCGAAGCGACACGAAAGCTACGGCCTTGGCCGCACGGCAGCGCAAGTGCGCAGGACCTACTTCGAGATCGCCGAGCGGGTCGACAAGGAACCGGTGGACGGCATCAACGGCACGCTGTTCCGGTTGGCCACCTTCGCGTCGCTGTACAACAAGGCTTCGTACGGCCAGGCCGCGCAGACCTGGCAGTCCCTACGTGAAGGGTCGCCCACGGGCGGCCGGTCCGCCGCTTCGACTCCGGCACCGAACGACAACGCCTGGTCGGTCTTTCTTGCGGTGACCTGTAACGACGTCGAATGGCCTGAGGACGTCCAGACCTATCAGCGCTCCGTGGCGGCGGACCGGGAGCGGTACCCGCTCTATGGTGCGGCAGCCGCGAACATCGTGCCCTGCGCGTACTGGCAGAAGCCGGCCGAACCGCCGGTGCGGATTGACGACGATGGCCCGGCCAACGTTCTTGTCGTGCAGAACCAGCGCGATCCGGTCACATCCTTGCGCGGCGGGGAGTTGCTGAACGAGAGGTTCGGCGAACGGTCCCGGCTGGTGAGTGTCGACGCGAGTGGGCACGGGGCATATGTGCTCGGCGACAACTCCTGCGCGTTGAACCGCACGACCAGTTATCTGGTCGACGGCGTGCTGCCCGCGCGGGATGTGACCTGCGCGGCGGGGTGAACCCACGCGCGGGCCAACGGAAACGTCATGCGGCGGGGGAACTAGCTCGGATCGCCGCGAGCGCTTCCTCCGCCGTGCGGTTGCCCGCCGTCGTAAGGTCAAGGCTGTTCAGTGCGGCCAGATGAAAGTCATCGCTGGCAGCGGTCACGCAATCGGTAACGACATGCACGGTGAAGCCGAGATCCGTGCCGTGCCGCGCGGTTTGCTCGACGGTGAGGTTGGTTGCCACACCGGTGAGGTAGAGCGTGTCGATACCTTGTTCGGTAAGCCTTGCGGCGAGGTCGTTTCCGGCGAGCCCGGATAGTTTCTGGTTGTCCACCGTCGTGGCACCGGCGGCCATCTCCGGGATCAGCGCGGTACCCGGGGCCGCTGGCCGGAAGGAGAGTTGGGCGTCCGCAACCGCCTGCATGAAAGCGGTGTTGCGCACCAGCTCGCCTTCCCCTTCGGGGACGGTGAATCGCGTGAAGAAGACGGATGCGCCAGCGGCAGCGGCTGATTCATGGAAATCAGTCGCGCGTGCGACCACACCGCTGCGGGCTACTGGCTCGGCGAGCATCCCGCCAAAGAACCCGTCGGGTTTGATTACGTTGATCTGCCAGTGCAGGGCCAGCACGGCAGCGCGCGGTGAGTTGATCGACATGCCATATACCCTGCCGCACAACTAGATCGGCGGCAACGGCTGGTCGAGCTGTTCGCGGAGGATATCGCCGTGTCCGGCGTGCCGGGCGAACTCTTCGATCATCGCGAGCAAGGTCCAGCGCATGCTTACGGTTCCTTCGCGGGGGTTGTGCTTGGTGTCGTCGAGGTCGTAGCGAGCGGCGATATCCCGTGATCGTTGGCTTGCGCGCTGGAACTCGGCGATCACGTCGGCCAGCGATTCGTCGTCCGCTACGGCGAAGGTTCCCTCGTCCCGCTTCGAGTATCCGTCGCATTCGGACTCATCGAGCCCGGCCCAGAACCGCTGGAACCAGATACGTTCGGCCGCAGCGGCATGCTTGAGCAGCGAGATCGGGGTGGTCAGGGACGCGACGAGCCGGCGGCGAGCGTCGGTTTCGGTGAGACCACGCACGGTGTCGATCAAGGCCGCGCGATTGCGGTCCAGGGTGTCTTCCAGGATCGCGCGCTCGGCGCCGATAGTGATCCTGTCGGTACGCATGGCGTTCACTCCATCCTTGGCTACAGCGGTGCTGATCAAAGCCGCACAGACGCGGCAGGAAAGCAGGCACGGCGAGCCGCGTACCACTGATCCACGGCAGCTTTCGGTGCGCCACCCTGCCCCAGACAACGATCCGTGACGCCACAGTGCGGGGCCAGCGGCGCGATCCGTGCTTGCTCGCGAGTTAGCGAACCACCTCGTAAACCAGCTTCTGAATACCGTTGGTGTACGCCTCGCTTTCCAGAAGTTTCAGGTTCTGCTTGTCCTTATCGGTCTCGCTGAACAGCCGCTTACCCGCACCTAGCAGGACCGGAAAAACCAGGAGGTGGTACCGGTCGATCAAACCGGCATCGGATAGGTTGCGATTCAGCGTGGCGCTGCCGTGGATGCTGATCGGCCCGCCGGGAGTCTCTTTGAGTGCCGCGACCTCGTCCAGGGAGCGAAGAATATTGATCTCACCCCAATTGGACACCAGGTCTTGCTGCTGAAGCGTGGTCGAGACGACATACTTCGGCATCGCGTTGTATCGGGCGAAGTCCGTAGTCGCCTGCGGCCATACCGATGAGAAGGACTGATAACTAGCCCGGCCAAGCAGCATCGCCGTGGCTTCATCCTGTTCGCGCTCTTTAAGTTCGTAAGCTGCCGCATCGAAGTCGATATCGTTGAAAGTCCAGCCAGAATTCCGGTAGCCGGGCTCTCCGCCGGGGGCCTCGACGACGCCGTCGAGTGCCACGAACGCGGTGGAAATCAGGGTACGCATGGTTACTCCTCAGTGCTCTGCCGATATGCCGTCACCAGTACGTCGTACGGCACCGACTGAATTCGACACTCTGGCAAATCGTGCTAACCAAGCCGGTGACACCCGAATACGACTAGACGCGACTCTCGGATCGTGCGTCGGAACGAGGTAGGAAGCGTGTTCGATCGCGCTCGCGGAACCAGCACCGAACACCCGCCGCCGCACAAGCCGGACAGCGCCCCCAGCAACCCTGACCACAAGGTTGCTCCAGATTTGCTCCTCCGGAAAGATCAACAGAGAAGCGGCAGATTATCCCGCTGGACCGTTACCGCAGGTCAGCGGGATAATGCTAGTGGAGCCGCCTGGGGGAGTCGAACCCCCGACCTACGCATTACGAGTGCGTCGCTCTGACCGACTGAGCTAAGGCGGCAATGACCTCGCTCAGTGTAGCGGTACCCATCAGCGTCACTCGCTGCCCCTCCACTCGTTAGAGGCGTATGATGTCCGGCCGGGCCGGACGCAGCGGGTCAAGCCTCGTAGGAGGGCAAATGTCCAGGCGTAGACGCTTCAGGGCTGGTGTGGCATTACCGCTCGCGGCAGCGGTGCTCGCCCTTTCGGCGGGCGCGGCCACCGCACAACCGTCCACCACCCCGGTGCCGCCGCCGAAGAACCCCGACGATCCGTCGCCCTCGCAGCCGGCCGAGCCGCAACCACTCGGGCGCGCGGTCGCCGACGCTGGCACCGGCCTCGCGGTACTACGCCTGCTACCGAACAGCGCCCCGACCAAGACGATCCTGCCTGACTTCGACGACCAGCTGCCCAAACAGGCAGCGGCCGAACTCGGCTTCGGCATGTCCTCCGCGCAGGCCAACTCCGAGGCCTACCTCAGCTACGAACGCTCGGTCGCGATCGCTTCCCCGATGGGCATGGCACTACAGGGCTCCAGCCCGAACACGCCCGGCACGCTGGCGCAGACCGCCCTGCCGGACAACCCCGAGCCAACCACCGGCGGCCTCAACCTGCCGTCCACCCCGCTGGATGCCGTGATCAAGGCCGGACTGCTCAACGGCAAAGTGCACGCGCGCTGGAGCGAACAACTCGGCCCGTGCGTGGACACCATCGCCGACGCGAACACCGAGATCGCCAGCCTCTCGCTGCTCAACGCCATCCCCACGCTGCCCAGCTTCGGCGGCGGCGAGAACACCCCCAACCTGGACCAGGTGCTCACCGAGGACGCCAAGAAGCAGGCACCCGAGTTCGTCGACGGACTGGACGCCCTCGACGGCCCCCTCGACCAGCTTGGCGGCCTGCTGCCCGGCGAGGGCGGCGCGGAGGGCAAACCCGGATCCCTGCTCAGCCTGCCGAACACGCTCAGCTCCCGCTCCGTGGTGAAACTCGTGGACCTGCCGAACAGCAAGAACAAGGCAGTCCAGTCCACCTCCACCCTTCAGGTCGCCGCGCTGAAGCTGCTCGCCGGCACGCCAATGGAACTGAGCATCAACGTGGTCAGCCAGCCAACCCTGCGAGTAACCTCGACCGGCTCGAAAGACACCTCGAAGGTCGAGTACACCGCGCCCATTCTGGAAGTCACGCAGGGCGGCGAAAGCCTCGGCAAGCTGGACGCGGCCAACCCGAAGCTGGACATCCCGGTCGGCGTACCGATCGGCGGTGGCCTCGAGCAACTGACCGAACCGCTCGCCGGCCTGCCCCTCGTCGGTAGCGCACTGAACAAACTCCCCGGCGACCAGGCCCTGGACCTCGGCGTCCTCCGGCTGAACATCGCCGGCCTCGACGAGAGCTCCCGCAACTTGGACGACCCGTTCAAGGGCTTCCAACTCGGCGCCACGGCACGCCTACTCGACCTGCAGATCCTGCCAACCGACCGGCTGGCCGACCTACTTCCCGACCTGCCGTCCGCGCTCGCCCAGGTCTCCCTCGGCGAACAGGTCGCCCGCGCCTACGCCCCGGAAGGCGGCGTGCAGTGCGGCACCAAGCCGGCCGCACCCGGCGGCGCACCGGACAAGCCGCAGCCGCAGGCGGCCCCAGCCAAGCAGCTGGCGCAGACCTCGACCGCCTACCAGGCCGTCCCGATGTTCTGGACGGGCACCGGGATGCTCTTCGCCGGCGTGGTCCTGCTCGCCGCCCTACCGCGGCGGCGCAACGAATAGCGGGCCGGGCGATGGTCAGCCGCGGTGCAGTGCGGTGACCATCGCCTCCACCGCGATCCGCGGTTTCACGTTCCACTCGATCGCGTCCCGGCAACCGAGCACGGCCTCCAGCCGGCGCAAGGTCGATTCCGCCGTCCATTCGCGCGCCGCGCTCGCGGTGTCCGATGCACGATCCGGATGGGTCAGCGTGCTACCCGAACCCGTGGCGTACACCAGCACATCCCGGTAGAACCCAGCGAGATCCACCAGCGCAAGGTCGAGCGCGTCCCGCTGGGCGCGGGTAGCCCTGGACTTCTGCCGCTGCGCGAGTTTGCGTACCGCCGCGTCGGCCGAGCGTTTCGCCGCCGCCGTGCCCTTCCCGGTACCACCCGCGCCCATCGCGGTACGCAGTTCCTCTTGCTCCGCGTCGTCGCGCGCGCCGCTGACCTCGTTCGCGTCCGACTCCGCGGTTTTGATCAGTTCATCCGCGCAGTCGAAAACGGCCGCGGGCTGGCGCAAGCCGAGCGGGATACGCAGCACCGCCTCCCTGCGCTGGCGCGCGGAAGCGTCGGTGGCCAACCGCCGCGCCCTGCCCACATGTCCACCGCAGACCGACGCCGCCCAGTGCGCCATCTCCTCGGGCACCCCGTCCCGATCCCGCAGTACTTCGGCGATCGCCGGTGGCGGCGGCGTGCGCAAGGCGATCGACCGGCACCTGGACCGGATCGTCACCGATACGTCCTCGGGATGATCGGAGGGCGCGCACAGCAGGAAAACCGTCCGTTCCGGCGGTTCCTCCACGGCCTTCAGTAGCGCGTTCGCCGCGCCCTCGGTCAACCGGTCGGCGTCGGCGATGATCACGACTCGCCAGTTCCCTGTGCTCGGCCGGCGCGCCGCGGCCTGCACCAGCTCGCGCATCTCGGCGACCGAAATGGACAGTCCTTCGGGCTCGACCATCCGCACATCCGCGTGCGTACCCGCCAAGGCCGTCCGGCAGGCGGTGCACTCCGCACAGCCGGTCCCCTGGGTGCACTGCAGGGCGGCGGCGAAGGTGCGTGCCGCAACGGATCGTCCGGAACCGGGCGGGCCGGTGAACAACCACGCATGCGTCATCGCGCCACTCGCCGGTACGCCACCGGCCACCAACTCGGCTGCCGCATTGGACGCCGTGCTCAGTACCTCAACCGCCTCAGCCTGCCCGACCAGCTGAGCCCAAACCGTCATTCCTTCTCCGCATCCACACCGGCCGCGCCTGCCCGAACCGGGTCCGCGCCGGCGGCCGGCGGCTGCGTCGAACCGTCCGAGCCGAGGCCGAGTTTCGGATCCCGTACCGCGAGCATCGCATGCACCGCGCCGCGTACCCGGGAGGCCACGTCATCGGCGGAGCCGTCCGCGTAGACCACCGCGTACCGATCAGGGTCGGCAGCGGCCATATCGCTGAGCAAGCTCTGCACCCGCAGCTGTGGCCCGGCGTACTGGCCGTCCTGGGTGTTCGTCTCGGAATCCAGCAGGACGGTCACGTCCGGACGCAGCCGCGCGGTCGCCCAGTCCGTCAATCCTTCGACTTCCGCTGGGTCCAACCCGGCGGTCGTGGCGTGGTGCGCGAGTGGACTGTCCATGAACCGATCCATCACCACGATGGCGCCGGCATCGAGCGCTGGCCGCACATCGCGCTCCACCACCTCGGCGCGTACCGCCGCGGCAACGAGCGCGCGCGCCCGTGCGCCGGAGATGGACACGGTGTCCAGCACTTCACGCAAGCGCGCGTCGTCCAGTCCGGGCTCGGCCGCGAGCAGCACTTCGCGGTTCCCGCCACGCAGCCATTCGGCAAGCCTGCCGGCCTGCGTCGCGGTATCCGTGGAGCCGCTGCCTTCGATCGAGATCAGCAAGCCGGCACTGCGGATTCGCTTGCCACGGATGGCATTGAGCAGATCGGAGATGATCGGCGTCGGACTCCGGTCGCCCATCTGCCGGTAGGCGATCACCCCGACCAGCGCGGCGATCAGACCGCCACCGAGCATCACCGGCCGGGTGCCGTCGATCACGATCACCCGACCGAACACCTCGATCATCCGCGGCCGTACCAACCCGATTAGCAGCGGAGTCACCGCGATCGTGCCGGCCAGGATCAGTTTCATCAGCGACTGGTAGATCGCGTTGATGCGGCCGCGAATCGCGTCTTCGATCTGCGTGCCGATGATCGTCACACCGGTCAGGAAGGCAACGCCGGCGCAGCCACCGACCAGCGAGACGGTGATCAGCGCGACGGCCAGATGCGGCGAGAGCGCGACCAGGATCAGCGCGATACCGGCGATCACGATCGAGATGCCGAACAACCGGCTGTGCGGCAACCGGCGAGCCAACTTCGGCGCGCCGACCATGCCGGCGCCGAGTCCGATGAACAGCGCGACGAAGAGCAACCCGAAGGTCGAGTCGCCACCGAGCAGGCTGGACGAATACGGCTTGGCGCTACCCACCACCGCACCGCCCGCGGCGAACGCGCCGATCATGCCGATCAGCAGCCCTCGGACCAGCGGCGTGCTGCGCACGAACCGGCCGGCATCGCGAATCATGCCGAACAGTCCGAGCTTCTGCTCATCCGCGCGCGCCGGGCCCGCGCTTTCCCGTTCCGAAGTGTCGACCTGGACCCCGGTGTCCCTACGGGAGAGTTCCGGAATCCTTGTCAGCACCAGTAGCGCGCTGACCAGGTAAAGCAGGCCGTTGAACACCACGATGATCTTGGCGAAAACCAGCTCGCCGAGCAGGTTCTCCGGCAGGTGCAGCATCGGGCCGACGCCGGTGACCACGGCGTACAGTCCAGCCGCGGTGATCACCGAGATGCCGTAGGTCATCACCAGACCAAGCTGGTTGGCCGTTTCCACCTGCTCCTTACGCCGCAGCAAGTTCGGCACGGCCGAGTCCTTACAAGGAATCCACATCGCCGCACAGCACCCGACCAGCGCGTTGGCGATGAAGATCCAGAAAGCCTCATCCACGATCGGGATGGACAGCAACAGCGAGCAGCGCAGCACGTCGCAGAGGGCCATCACCTTGCGCCGGTCGAACCGGTCCGCGAGCAGCCCGCCGAGTGGCGCGAAGAGCAGCCCCGGCAGCAGCTGGGTGAGCACCACACCGCTGAACGCGAAGTTCTGCATCGCGTAGCTGTCGGTGAGCTTGGTGGTCAGCCCGGTCAGCGCGAGGAAGGACAGCCAGTCGGCCGCGCTGCACAGGTAGGTAGTGCCCCACAGCCGGCGAAACGGGCGGATGGAAAGTACGGCGCGAATCCGACGTGCCGTGGACGCGTCGGACGAAGCAGACGTGCCCGCCTGCTTCGACGAGTCAACCGCACCGATCTGCCCCACCTCAATCCGCGTCCCATCTGGCTACCAGGAGCCGGACGCCTCTCCCTGGCCTGCACGTGCCCCATCCCCATGCTTTCGCAACTTCAGGGTAGCGGGCCGCGAATCCGCATACCCTAATCGGGTGACTTAGCGGTTGGGCCTGGCGGAATTCAGCTGAACAGGCTGGAAATGCTTTGGGCGAGACTGCTGATCATCAGGTAGGCCACGATGAGAAAGAGTACGGAGAACACCACGACCGCCACGGCGCCGATAGGAACGCCCGATCGCCGGCCCTGTTCTGCCGTGGGGTCCTCGGCCTGGTCCGGTCCGTCGAGCTGGCCTTGCTGCGCGGTCGGGTCGGTCTGATCGGCGCCGTAGGTGAGCTCGTCCTCGCGTTTACGCAGCCGGGCTGGTCGCAGCCGGTTCTGTACCGGCCGCCAGGCCATCCGCATCAGCTCGCCGGTTGGCTTACCGGGCCAGGCGCGCGCTCCGGACGATTCCTGGCCCGCGGACTCCGCCGCCGGTGCGGGCGGTACCTCCATCGCGGGCTTGGTCGATTCGGTGGATGGCGCGGCCTCCGCGGCGGCGGGTTGGGCACTTTCCGCGGCCGGTTCGGCCTCAGCGCCAGTGGAATCGGCGGTTTTCGTTGCCCCGTCTGCGTCATCGCCGAACATGGCGGTCATCGCCCTGCGCAGGCGTTCCCGGTCGGGTTCCTGCGGCGCCTGCTGCTCGGGGACCTGCGAGGAGCCGCCGGAGCGCCCAGGGCGCACGGTGCCGGTGACGAGTCCGCCGAGTGGATCGGACGGCGACGTGTATGGCGCGGGTGCGCCCGTACCGTCGCCACTGAAGCGATCCTGACCCGCCACCGCAATCACTCCCTTTCTGGACCGATTATCAACCATGCCGGCGCGGGGAGCGAGCCGCTTACCCCGAATTAGCGCACTCGTACCAAACACCCGCGCCTCACGGGCGCGCTTCGTAGTCACCGATCGCGTTGGTCACCCAGGTGGCTATGACCTCGTTGTTCGCCGGATGGTGCAGCAGCGTGGTGCCGCCGTGCTGGTTCGCGAGCAGCCCCAGCACGTACCTACCGTCGTCGTTGTCCAGCACCAGCAGTGACGGCCGCTCGTGGTCGAAAGCCGCCCGCCCGGACACGCTCAACCCGATCATCGCGGTGCCGATCCGCGGCCGCTCGATCGTTTCCCACACGGTCGCCAACTCGGCGGCGTACTCCCCCGCCGGCATCTCGCCCCGCCGGTCCGCGTGAATCATGGTGAAATCCGCGGTCCCCGGCGCGCGCTCGGGCAGCAGGCCGAGCATCGCGGTCATCATGTCCGCGCGACCGCCGCGGTACGCCGCGCGCTGACCGGGCACCAGCACGTCCGCGTGTTGCTGCCCCGCGACCGCCCTGGCGTACACCGGTTGCGTACCGGGCATGGCCGCGCGCAGGGACACCTGAATATGGCTTTCCGGCGCCTGCTGCTCCGGAATGTCCAATGTGGGCGGAACCCCGAGCGAGAGCACGGGTTCCGCCGCCGCCTTGGCCAGCGAGAAAACGGAAGTCACGACTTGGTTTTCGCCGTGGTCTTACTCTTCGCCGAACTGGACTTGGTGGTACTGGACTTGGTGCTGGTGGACTTCTTCGCGGTACTGCGTTTCTTCGGCGCGGGCCCCTTGGCGCGCTTTTCCGAAAGCAGCTCGGCCGCCCGCTCGTCGGTCAGTTCCTCGACGGAATCACCCTTGCGCAGCGAGGCGTTGTACTCGCCATCGGTCACGTACGGGCCGAACCTGCCGTCCTTGACCACCATCGGCTTACCGGACTGCGGGTCGTTGCCCAGCTCCTTCAACGGCGGCTTCGCCGCGGCCTGCCGGCCACGTCGCTTCGGTTCCGCGTAGATCTTCAACGCTTCCTCGAGCGTGATGTTGAAGATCTGCTCCTCGGTTTCCAGCGAACGGGAATCGGTGCCCTTCTTCAGGTAAGGGCCGTACCGACCGTTCTGCGCGGTGATCTCGTTGCCGGACTCCGGATCGGTACCGACCACCCTGGGCAGCGAGAGCAGTTTCAGCGCATCGTCCAATGTGACCTCGGAGATCACCATGGACTTCAGCAGCGAGGCGGTACGCGGCTTCGGCTTCTTCGCCTTGCTGGTCTTCTTCGCGCCTTCGGCCTCGGGCTCCTCCGGCAGGATCTCCGTCACGTATGGACCGAACCGGCCCTCCTTGGCCACGATCTCGTGCCCGCTGACCGGATCCGTGCCGAGCGTCCGACCTTCCTGCGGGGTCGCGAACAGTTCCTCGGCGATCTGCGCGGTGAGCTCATCGGGCGGCAGGTCCTCCGGCAGGTTGGCCCGCTGCGAGGAGCCGTCCACCTCCCGCTCCAGATACGGCCCGTACCGGCCAACCCGCACGTACACGGTGCGCCCGGCGTCGTCGGTGAACATCGGAATGGAGTTCACCTCACGCGCGTCGATGTGCTCGACGCCGCTGCCAACCAGCTTCTTCAACCCGCCGGAGCGCCCGACCGAGCCAGTCGGCCCGCTCTGCCCGCCGAAGTAGAACCCGGAAAGCCACGCGGTGCGCGCCTGGTCACCACTGGCGATCGAGTCGAGCTCGTCCTCCATGGCGGCCGTGAAGTCGTAGTCCACCAACCGCTCGAAGTGCTGTTCCAGCAAGCCGACCACGGCGAAGGCCACCCAGGACGGCACCAGCGCGGAACCCTTCTTCCACACATAGCCGCGGTTCTGGATGGTGTTGATGATCGACGCGTATGTGGACGGTCGCCCGATGCCGAGTTCTTCGAGCGTGCTGACCAACCTCGGCTCGGTGTACCTGGCCGGCGGGCTGGTGGAATGCCCATCCGGCGACAGCTCGGCCGCGGTGAGCCGCTGGTCTTTGACCAGCTCGGGCAGCCGACGCTCGGCGTCATCGGCTTCCCCACCGGATTCCGAGTCCACCGCTTCCACGTAGGCCTTGAGGAAACCGGCGAAGGTGATGGTGCGCCCGGAGGCGGCGAAGGTGCACTCCTCGCCGGAGGCGGCATTGCCGGTGATCCGCACGGATACCGTGGTGCCCTTGGCATCGGCCATCTGCGAGGCGATGGTGCGCTGCCAGATCAGCTCGTAGAGCCGGAACTCCTCGGTGTCCAGCTCGTTGGCCACCTGACCCGGGGTGCGGAAAACTTCCCCAGCCGGACGGATCGCCTCGTGCGCTTCCTGCGCGTTTTTCACCTTGCGGGTGTACTGGCGCGGGCTGTTCGACACGTACTGCGCGCCGTAGAGCTCGGTGGCCTGGTTGCGCGCCGCGGTCAGCGCGGTGTCCGACAGCGTGGTCGAGTCGGTACGCATATAGGTGATGTAGCCGTTCTCGTACAACCGCTGCGCGATCCGCATGGTGCGCTCGGCGGAGAACCGCAGTTTGCGCCCGGATTCCTGCTGCAGGGTCGAGGTCATGAACGGCGCGTACGGCTTGCGGGTGTACGGCTTGGCCTCGACGCTGCTGACCGTGAACTGGGTGTCCGCGAGCGCGGTGGCAAGCCGGTTCGCCTCGGCCTCGTCCAGCGTGCGCACGTCCTGCGAACCGGCCTTGAGCTGGCCGTCGTGCCCGAAGTCCTTGCCGGTGGCCAGCTTCGCACCGTCCACAGTGACCAGCCGCGCGTTGAAGTTGCGTGGCGTGGCCTCCGCGCCGGCGTCCATGGTCGCGGAGATGTCCCAGTACGCGGCGGCCACGAAGCTCATCCGCTCGCGCTCCCGCTGCACCACGATCCGGGTGGCGACGGACTGCACCCGGCCAGCCGAGAGCTTCGGCATGACCTTCTTCCACAGCACCGGGCTGACCTCGTAGCCGTACAGCCGGTCCAGGATGCGCCGGGTCTCCTGCGCGTCCACCAGATCGTTGTCCAGATCGCGCGGGTTCTCCGCCGCCGCGCGGATGGCGGATTCGGTGATCTCGTGGAACACCATCCGGCGCACTGGCACCTTCGGCTTCAGCGCTTCGAGCAGATGCCAGGCGATGGCCTCGCCCTCGCGGTCACCGTCCGTCGCGAGATAGAGCTCGTCGACGTCTTTGAGTAAACCCTTGAGTTCGGTGACGGTGGACTTCTTGTCCGGGGTGACGATGTACAGCGGTTCGAAGTCGTTGTCCACGTCCACGCCGAGCCGCGCCCAGGACTCGCCCTTGTACTTCGCCGGTACGTCGGCGGCGCCGCGCGGGAGGTCCCTGATGTGCCCCTTGGACGACTCCACCACGAAGTTTCCGCCCAGGTAGGACGCAATCTTGCGCGCCTTGGCCGGCGACTCCACGATCACTAAGCGTCGAGTCGATGAACCGTTCGCCCCGGCCGATTTCTTCTTCGTGCCTGTCGATCCTGCCACGCGTTCCGCTCTTTCATCTCGCCTGTCTCAACTCGCCAGTGTGCACCGAACACCCCACACAACGCCGGTCAGGTCACCAACCGCACACGGCTTGTGATTCGTATCACAAGCTCTGCGGTCTTGACGCACGGCGCTCGCGAAGTTCTTGTGACGGCGTTTTTCCCAGGTATACCTACTTGACACGACTAGGCGGTTGAGCGAAGGGGCCAGTGTAAGGCGGCTGGCTCCGGCGCGGGACCGATCAGCTCGGCCAGCCGGGCGAGTCGCCCTCGGCCGGTGAGCCGTAGCCCGGGCCCGCCGGCCCGGATGCCGATCTGGCTCGCCCGCAGTCCCGTGTCGGTCAGCAGTTCGGCAAGCGGTTCGTGGGTGTCCGGCGCACGCGGATCGAGGGGTAACAGGTAGCCGGCATGCGACCAGTCGCCACCGGAAAGCGCCCACAGGCGCAGCGTCTGCCCGTCCAGCCGCAGACCTGTGGGCACTGCCTTGACCGCGCCCCTAGTCCACGCGTTGGCGAGCGCGATGAGGTCCGCGCGGAAGGCGGTACGCAGCAGCGGATGCCCCTCCTCGGAGTGGGTTAGCTCGACCGCCACCCCGCGCAGCGCGCACTCCTCGGCGAGCAACCGGGCGCGCCACTCCGCGTCCACCACCACGGAAAGCCGGGCGGCGGTCCGTCCGAAGCTCACCAGCTGACCGTGCCCGCACAGCACTCCGGCCAGGTCATCGACGCTGGCCGGGTACACCTCGGCGGAGAACATGGACAGTTGCCGCACGAACACAGAGTAGAACATACGTTCGAGTTCGTACAGCGTGGCTCGCTGGATCCGCCTGCGCGGTTAAATGCGTTGTGGCTGGCGGGGCACGCGGTGATGATTGACGGCTATGGTCACTTTGAGAAGGGCCGATATGTTCACGGCGGATGGCAAGCCGTCCCCGGACGACCCACGCGAGCACGGGCCAAAACTTGGTGACGAGCGCACCACGCTGGTCGAGGCACTGCGCTGTGCCCGGCTCACCCTCGAGCTGAAATGCGCCGGTCTGGACGCGGCCGCGATGGCGGAGCGAAGCGTCGAGCCGTCCACGATGTCGCTGCTCGGACTGGTCCGGCACCTGGCGGAGATCGAGCGCGGCACGTTTCGTCGGCTACTCGCCGGGCAGGACACGCCTCGGCTGTTCACCACCGAAGAGGACCGGGACGGGGATTTCACCGGCGCGGTGCCGGACCCGGAGGTGGTCGCGCGGGCGTGGGAAGCCTGGCGCGCGGAGGTGCGCTTCGCCGAGCGGTTCGTGGCGGAGGCACCCGACCTGGGCATCACCGGCGACGATCCGTTGAACGAGCACGACAGCGGCGGCGGGCAGCTATCGCTGCGCGGTGCGCTGGTCAACATGATCTGGGAGTACGGCCGGCATATGGGGCACGTGGATCTGCTCCGCGAGCGCATCGACGGACGCATCGGGCAGTAAGGCCTGCTCTCCGGGCCCAGGTCAGCGCTTCGGCGAGGTCAGCCATCCGTGGCGACAGTCGTGGCGCCGGACTCCAACCAGTGCACAAAGCAGGCCTCGTCATCGTCCGGCAGGGGCAAGCGCGTCTCGGCCACCCAGAGAACACGGCCGTGCCCGCATACCCGGGGCCCTTCGTACATGGGTAGGACGACCCCGCCGACGACGTCCCGCCGCCATCTCGGGATGAGCGCGGGAAAGATCGGAATGATGACGGCCAGCGCCCGCTCCCCCGGATGCACCACCGGCCTTGAGAAGGCCAGCACCGGTGCGCCTGCCTGCTCGGTCCCGGTCATGCCTGGAAGTCGCCAGTTCGGCCGATAGGACCAGGCCTTGCCTGGCACCGTCACGACAGGGTCGTGTCGGCCGCCACGATCAGTCGGCACCAAGGTCAGTTCCATGCCGGCGGCAAGCGTGACGTCGGCATCCAGCACGGCGAAATCCTATCGAAGATGCGCCCGTGGCAGCCCCGCGCAGCTATCCGACCCCTATCAGCTTGAGGTCAGCGCTTCGGCGGCGATTTTTGCCGCGGCGGCAACCGTTTCGTAGCCGTTGTCGCGTTCCGCGCCGTCCGGTGCGGTGTAGACCGCGATGATCAGCGGATCGCCGTCCGGCGGCCAGGCCACCGCGACGTCGTTGACCTCACCGTTGTTCCCGCTGCCGGTCTTGTCCCCGACCTGCCAGTCGCGGGGTAGCCCGGCCTTGATCGACTTGTCGCCGGTGGTGTTGCCGCGCAGCCAGCGCACCAGCCGCGCGCGGCCCTGCTCGGCGAGCGCGTCACCGAGGGCGAGCGCGCGAAGATCGCTGCCGATCCGTTCGGGTGTGGTGGTATCCCGCTCGTCCCCGGGCGCGCTCACGTTGAGGTGTGGTTCGATCCGGTCCAGCCGGGTCACCTCGTCGCCGAGGTCGCGCACGAAGTCGGTGACCACCGAAGGTCCGCCGAGCTCGTCCAGCAGCAGGTTCATCGCCGCGTTATCGCTGTGCGTGATGCTTGCTGCGGCCAGTTCGGCGACGGTCATGCCCTTGTCGACGTGCTGTTCGGTGATCTCCGAGTAGGGCATGAGCACTTCGCGGTCGTAGTGGATCACCTTGTCCAGCAGGTCTGGTTGTTGTTCGTGCTGCTTGAGGATCGCACTGGCGGCGAGCAGTTTGGCGGTGGAGCACATCAGGAAGCGCTCGTCCGCGCGGTGTGCCACGGTTTCGCCGGTGCCGGTGTGCCGGGCGTACACCCCGATCCGGCGACCGTTCTCGGACTCCAATGTGGACAACTCGGGGGTGCGTTTGGGGCGCGGCTTGCTTGCCGACGCGCTGGGCGGTTGGCTGCTCTCGCTGGTAGCGCAGCCGAGCAGGGTGGCGCCGAGTCCGGCCAGCCCGCCGAGGAGTACCGCTCGCCGAGCCGGTTTCGCGTAGGTCACGTTCAGTTACCGCGTTCTTTAAGGTTAGCGAGTTGGGAGGAAGGCGCGCCACGCGGCGGCGTCGAAGGCCAACACGGGACCGTGCGGGTTTTTCGAGTCGCGGACGGCGACGAGCCGTTCGGTGTGTGCGACCTCCACGCAGTTATTGCCCGCATCGCTGTAGCTGCTCTTCCGCCAGGCAGTACCGGAAAGGTCCAGGGCGTCCATCGTCCGCTCCTCGTACTAGGTCAATTCGCCGGCGATCTCGGCAATAAGCCGCGCCGAGTCTTCCGCCGATAATGCTACGGCCAGCAGGCCTCGCCAGGTCAGCCGCGCTCGTTTAATCACTGGCTCTTCCTCCAGCAGCCCACTGATCGAGCGGGCGTCGAACGACACCAATGTCGGCTGATCATCAAAATCAAGGATCATCAGTGGCCCGCCCAGGCCAGGATGCTGGCGGGTCGCGAAGGGCACCACCCTCAGCTCGACCTTTGGCCTCTGAGACATGGCCAGCAGGTGCTGCAATTGACCAGCCTGTACGCCAGGCGCGCCGATCGGACGACGCAAAACCATCTCATCGATGATCACGGTGAGCGTCGGCCCACGAGTGCGGCTAAGGAGCGCCTGCCGAGCCATCCGGTTAGTCACGAGCTCGTCAACTTCTAGTTCTGGCAGGGTGGGGTCGCCTGCGCGGATTACCGTGCGGGCATAGTCGCCGGTCTGCAACAGGCCCGGCACCAGCAGCGATTCGTAGTTGTACAGCGCGGCAGCCTCGTTCTCCGCGCGGATCAGGTCCTTCAGCGGCTCGGGCAGTTTGCCATGAATCTGCACCACATTGCGCTCGGCGCTGTTGCGCACCAGCCCGAGTAGTTCCTCGCGCAGCTTTGCCGGCACATGCAATACGCCGAGAATCGTGGCCACATCGTCCACGTTCAGCCCGCGCACCCCGGTCTCCATCCGGCTGATCTTGCTCACCGAACAACCCAGCGCATGCGCCACTTCTTCGCAGCTCATCCCGCGTGCCTCGCGCAGCCTGCGTAGCTCCGCGGACACCCGCCGCTGCCGGATCGAGGATCTGTTCCCGCCAGTCATCGCCCCACCTTCGGGTATTGCCACGCTGGCAAGAAACCCACCTCACCCGATCGGCAACTTGCTTGCCCCGCTGGAATCACGCGAACGTTCCCACACGCCAAGGGAGGGCACCAACTATGCACAAGACCTGGACGATCAGCGGCGGCTATGCCGAGTGGACACTCACTCTGCACATCGAACCACCAGATGCCGAAACGGAACCACCACTGACCAGCTGGCCGGGCGAGCAGCTGGACCATCTGGAGATCTACTTCCACGACGTCGTGAACTGCTACGAGAACGCACGCGAGGTAGAACACCGGTCCTACCGCTGACCCCTGGTCATCTGCCCGGGCGCGCGAACCGCGCGACGCACAGTAACCGCGTTCTTTAAGGTTAGCGAGGTTGACGGAGACCAGCGAGCAGGAAGGCGATCGAGCGGTCGAAGTGGCCGGCCCAGTCTTCGTCCAATGCGGACAAGGTCTCCGCGAACACCGGGTACTCGGCCGAGTTTTGCCGCACATGTTCGTTCATTGTCTGGCGCGCAACGGTTTCCTGCTCGTGCCGCCAGGCGAGTTGCGCCGAGGTCGTGCCGATCACCAAGCCCGAAACGGACGCGGCAGCCGAAGCCAGCGTCGCGGACCACGGGTGCCGGAGCACGTAGGCTCCTCGCTCGCCCGCACGCTCGATTACGCGCGGGGTTTGCCGGACGGGACGGCGCTTGGCGAGCTGGCCCGCGCGGCGTTCAGCAGTGCGCAAAGCACGACCATGCTGATCGCAGCCGCCTGCTCGGCGATCGGCGCGCTGGTCGCCGCCACCGTCATTCCCCGCAACCGCGCGCACGCCGCGTAACCGCGTTCTTTAAGGTTAGCGAGTTAGCGTAGGGCGGTGAGCTGGGGCGTTTCGCGGCCCTGGCCGACCCGCATCTCCGCGAGCAACAGCTGGCCACCCGAGGATATGAGCAGTGCGCGATCATTACCGGTCTGCCAGTGACCTTCCAGTGGCACAACCGATTCGGCACCCGTATCCGCGTCGAGCAAGCGCAGGTCGCTACCCGTCCTGCTGATCGCCAATCGGCCATCGGGCAGCCCGGTGAGAATCCCGCCGGCGCGCTCATCCAGCACGTCGTACCGGATATTGAACCGGCCGGGCAGCACCAGCCCACTGCCGTGATCGAGGACCGCCGTCGAGTACCGCCACGCGGTTTTCCCGGTTTCCGGATCCACCGCGGCCAGTTCCAGCTCGCTCGACACGTGCCTTGCGATGACCGGGGTATCGCCCGCCCACAACACCGCATGCCGCTGCTCGACGTACACGTCTTCCGGCGCTGGCAACGCCACGGTCTTCGACCAGACCTCGTTTCCCGTGGCCAGATCCAGTCGCACGGCGTGTACCGCTCCGGCACCCGAGCGCGGCAGGTGCTCGACGGCGGCTACCAGCAGCTGGTCCGGCCGCTCAGCGCCACCCGGCGACACCCGTAGCGCGCCCGGCGCCTCCCACGCCCACTGAATGTGCCCATTCGCGGTGTCCACATGCACCAGTTCACGCCGGTCCGGCCCATCGTAGGGATCAACCGTACAGGTGCGCACCGCCAGCAACGCATCGTCAACCGACTGAAAGCCGCCAAGGTTGCAGCTCTCCTCTGGACGTAGCTCCCAGCGAAGTTCGCCGTCAAAATCGTGCGCACTGACTACCGCTTGACTCGTAAGCGGCTTCGTGATCAGCAGATCGTCCACGACATCGATCTGGGATGCGTGAATCTCGCTCGCGTCGATCTCGGCCAAACTGCCGCCAGTCTGCGCGTCGAAGATCCACAACGTTCGGGACGTTCCGCCGAACGGAATTTGCGAGATATGCGTTGCCACAAAAACGATGACCTGGCCGTCCGAGCTCACGGTGAGCGTCCCGTCGCCGGCAAGGTCGTGCCGGTGAAAGCTCCAGCGTGGTTGTCCGGTGTTCGGGTCCAACATCCGAAGGCCATTGGCATCCGGCACCGCCAGCCCGCCGGCGGTATCGTAAAAGTTCAACTCGCTGCCGCCCGGCTCAGCCTGCCAGGATGTCCGGCCATCCAGTTCGAGCTCGGTAGCGGTACGCACCGGAGCGCTTGCCTCGGCGAGCTCCACATTGTACGGAGCGACGAGCCAACCGGCCCCAGCGGCAAGCAACACAACGATAAGCGGAACCGCGAGCAGCGGGTACCACCTCGAGCCCGGCGCAACCTGGTGATAGCGCTCCACCGGCGCCAGCACCAAGATCAGTACGCCAGCCAGCAGTACCGCCCCCAACGCGGCAAGCGCGAGCGGCATGGCCAAGCCGACCCCAGCCGCGCTGTTGACCTGCCACAGCAGTATCCAGCCAGCGCTGACCCCACCCAGCACAACCAGCGCTGCGCCGAGCGCGACGATCCGCCAGACGCGTAACTGATCGAACACCCCGCGCACCAACGCGGCGGCGACAAGCACCGCGCACACCAACCAGGCCAGGTGCAACGTGCTGCCCTCGCCCGCGTCCATCGGGCTGATCGCGGCCACCGCGAACAACGCGGCCGCGCAGAGTAGCAACGGAACCAGCACCCGACGCGCAAGCAGGAGGAAGCCCTGCCGCGTCGCCTTCGCATCCCCCGGGATAACGGTCACCGTGCTATATACGCACAGCGCCGCAAATTGGACAAGGGATCAGCCGCGTACCCGCGCGAACTCCGGATCGAACAGGGGTTCGGTGGCGATCGTGCCAGGCACCCAGCGGCCGAAGATATCGATCTCGACCGCGGTGCCCGGCTCGGCGTGTTCCACTGGCAGGTATCCGAACGCGATCGAGCTCTGCACCGAGTACCCGTAACCGCCCGAAGTGACCCTGCCGACGACCTCGCCGGCTACCCGGAGCGGTTCGTTACCCAGCACAATGGACCGTGGGTCGCTCAGTCGCACACAAACCAGCTTGCGTTTCGGTGCACCCGCGTCCAGCAACGCCTGCTTACCCACAAACCCGCCTGGCTTGTCGAGTTTCACGCAGAAGTCCAGGCCCGCCTCGTACGGCGTGGTGTCCGCACCGATATCCGCGCCCCAGGACCGGTACCCCTTCTCCACGCGCATACTGTCGATCGCCCGATACCCACCGGTGATCATCCCGTGCGGCTCGCCGGCCGCGTACAGCGCTTGCCAGAGCGCCAAGCCATACTCGGTCGAGGTATACAGCTCCCAACCGAGCTCGCCAGTGAAGGTCACCCGCAGCGCGCGCACCGGGATGTCCGCGACGCTGATCTCTTGCGATGTCATGAACCGGAAGGCCGAATTGGACAGATCAGCGGGTGTTAGTTCGCCGAGAATGTCCCGCGCCAATGGACCCCAGAGGGCATAGCAGGCGTACAAGCCGGTCACGTCGGCGATCCGCACCGCCGCATCGCCGCGCCGCGCCTGCTTGCGCAACCACGCCATATCGTGCGAGCCGAACGCGGTACCGGTGACCACAAGGAACTCCTCGTCCCCGGTCCGTGTCACGGTGAAATCACATTCGATCCCGCCACGGGAGTTCAACGCCTGAGTGTAGGTCACCGCGCCGACCTTGCGGGCCACGCTGTTATCGCATACCCAGTTCAGGAACCGCGCCGAATCCGGACCGCTTACCGAGATCTTCGAGAAGGAGGATTCGTCGAACAGCCCGGCGGCCCGCCGGGTGCCAAGGTGCTCCGCGCCGATCGCGGGCGACCAGTTCTGGCCGGCCCAACCGCGTGGCCGCAGCGTTTCGTCGCCCGCGTCCGCGTTGCCCTGGTAGTAGTTCACCCGTTCCCAGCCGGCTTTCTCACCGAAGAACGCGCCGTGCTCGCGATGCCAGGCGTACGCTGGCGATGTCCGAAGTGGACGCCCAGCGGACCGCTCATGGTTCGGATACTTGATGTCGTAGTAGGACTCGTAGTTCTCGGTGATCCGCGCCAGTGTGTAGGACGGCGAACGGTAGTATGTGCCGAACCGACTGATGTCCATATGCCAGACGTCCAGCTCGGGTTCGCCACCGACGATCCATTCGGCCATCACCTTGCCGATCCCACCCGCGCCGGCGATGCCGTGCGCGCACAGGCCAGCGGCGACGAAGAAGCCACCGATCTCGGTTTCACCGAGACAGAACTCGTTGTCCGGGGTGAATGCCTCCGGCCCGTTGATCAGCTTGCGGATGCCCACATCGCCCATCGCGGGAACCCGAATCTGGGAGTTCTCGGTGATTTCCTCGAAGCGCTCCCAGTCCTCACCAAGCAGCTTGCCGTTGAAGTCGGCCGGTATCGCGTCAAAGGAGCGCTCGCTCGCGGTCCACGCCCTGGCGTCTCGTTCATAGCCACCCATCACCAAGCCACGAACCTCTTGCCGGTAGTACACCAGCAGGTCCGGATCGCGCAGCGTAGGCAACGGCTTCTCGGTCGGTTCCAGGAACGCCTCGGTGACCAGATACTGGTGCGACATCGGCACGAGCGGGATCCGCACGCCAAGCATCCGCCCAATCTCGGCGGCGAACATACCGCCGCAGTTCACCACGAATTCGCAGTCGATATCGCCCCGATCGGTCCGGACCTGGGTAACCCGGCCCTTGTCGGTACCGAACCCGAGCACTCTGGTTTTCGTGCGGATCCGCACGCCGAGTGCCCGAGCCTCGGCGGCCAGGGCATAGCACAGCTGCGAGGGGTCGATATAACCGTCGGTGGGCAGATAAGCCGCGCCGAGCACACCTTCCGGGTTCATTAGCGGGAACATCTCCCGCACCCGGTCGACGGAAATCTCCTCGAGCGGCAGGCCGAAGGTTTCGGCCCAGCCGATCTGCCGGCGAATCTCGGCGAGCCGTTCTTCGCTGGACGCGAGCCGGATCCCGCCGCATTCCACCCAGCTAGGTGGATTGTCCCCTGCCTGGAGTTTGCGGTACAGCTCCACCGAATACATGTTCATCTTGGTCAGCGTCGGGTCCGACCTCAGCTGCCCGACCAGTCCCGCAGAGTGGAAGGTCGACCCGCTGGTCAATTCGTCCCTGTCCACGAGCAGCACATCCCGCTCACCGAGCTCGGCAAGGTGGTAGGCGATGCTGGCACCGGCTACCCCGCCACCAACAATCACAATCCGCGCCGAGTCCGGCAGTTCCTTCGTCGGCGTGTCCTGTTGCGACACGATCAGTTCTCCTCACCGAGCAGTTGCCATGCCGTGGTATCCAGCCGATCAAGCACCGCGTGCGCCTCGGCTCGCAGCTCGCCTGCCGGCCGGGTACCTACGACTGCCACGCCGACCATGCCGGCCGCCCGCGCCGCGCGCAGTCCCGGCACCGAATCCTCAAACACGTAGGTGCGCTCAGGGCGGATCCCCAACTCCCGCGCACCCCGCAAGTACCCCTCCGGATCCGGCTTGCCGGCGTGGACATCTTCCATACACACCAGCGCATCGAATTGATCTTCAATGCCTACTGTGGACAACGCATAGGACACGTCTATCCGGCTTGCGCCAGTCACGATGCCCTGCGGGATGCCGCGTTCGCTGAGCAGCTGGACTAGCGCGAGTGCCGATTCGGTGATCGTCGGACGCTCGGCGAACAGCTCCCGGTACCGCTGCCGACGCCGGTCAAGCAGCAGCCGCACGGTATCCGGCGAATCGCCGATCCGTTCGGTCACCGCGGTCCGCACGATCTCCTCATCGGATAGCCCGGCAAGTCGGGTGTAGTACTCATCCGGCGACATTCGCCAGTTGAGGTGTTCAGCGAACAGCTCGGTGAAGATGCGTAGCAGCAACGGCTCGTCGTCGGACAACGTACCGTTGAAGTCGAACAGCACGGCTTCAGCGGGCATGGCGCCAGTCTAGCCATGCCAGATTAAACGGTCTAGACCGTTCGTCAGTCGGTTTGTTGCGCATCGGCGAGCAGCGTCTCGAACTCCGGGCCGTCAAATTCAGCCACGGCACGTTCATACTTCTCCATTCCCCACGACCAGAAGTCGAAGTCGATCTCGCTGGTGCCAGCCTGGATCGAGGCCCAGAGCATCCAGCCGTATTTGGACATCAGGCCGAGCAGCCGCGCCCGCGCGAACTTGTTCCGCAGCGGTCTGCCGTAGTAGGCGGTGACCAGTTCGCCGAGATGTTCGATCGGCAGGCTGGCCTCGCTCCAGATATTGCCCAGTTCGAAGCAGGGATCGTTGTTACCGGAGTACTCGTAGTCGATGATCCAGATCTTTGCGCCGTCATCGATGAAGTTCTCCGCGAGCAGATCGTTGTTGCACGGCACGGTGCCCTCATCGCGTACCGCGAGAGCCTGCTGGATGCGCTCCACCTGCGGCAGAAAGTCGAGATAGCGGTCGGGTAGCCGAAGATTGTGCGAGCGAACGATGTTCAGGTACCGCGGCTGGACATCGAACATGCTGAAGCCGTTGTTGAACCGGGGGCCGGCGTGCAGCTCACGGCAGGATTCGGCCACTCTGCGCAGATTGTCCAGATTGGATAGATCGGCATCGTGGTAGGTACGGCCGTCCAGGAAACCGACGACCAGCAACCCTTCGCCGGGCAGGTAGTCGACGACCGGGGCGCCTACGCCGGCCTCCGCGGCGGCGATCGAGTTGCGATGCTCGTGCTCGCGATTGATCGCGAGTAAGTCGCCTTGAGTGGACGAGACTCTGGCAACGTAGCACCCGTTCGGGTTCGTCACCTTGAAATTCCGGTTGGTGAGCCCACCTACCAGTTCCTCAACGCTCCGGGGATGCGCCGCGAGCACGGCGGATCGGTCCAGCAGTCCGAGGATGGCAGCGTCGCGCACCTGTTCGGCCTCTGCGATTCCCATCCGGCGATAGTAGGGCCATACCCGGTAAACGGTCTAGACCGAAAAGGGTCGATCGAAAACCCGCGCTAGCGGGTGCCGACGACGCCGAGTGAGGTGCCGGATTTGTCCTGCAGACCGCTGCGCACCATGATCCGGATCCGGTCCGCGCGAAACAGATCGCGGGCGAACTCGACCGGCAATCCGGCCGAAGAGTACGCCGTGCGCTGGATCAACATCAGCGGATCGTCCACCTCGATCCGCAACCGCTCGGCCTCTGCCTCGCTGGCCCGCGCCGGCTCCAGCAGCTCGACCGCGGTATGCGGTTGCAGCCCATACTGCTTGCTGAGCAGGTTGTACAACGAACCCGTCAATCGCCGCTCGAGCAGATCCGGCAGCTGCCGCGCGGAAAACCACGACCGCTCCAAGGCCAGCGGTGTCCGCTCCGCCGAGCGCACGCGAACCACCTCGTGTACCGGGTCGCCCGCGGTGATCTGCAGTTCCTCCGCCACCTGCGCGCTCGCCGGCTCGGTGCGGGCGGAAACCAGCCGCGCCCCGGCCCGCAGATGTGCCCTGCGCATCTGCTCGGTGAACCCGGCGACACCGGTCAGGTCACATTCGATCTTCGGCTCGACGACGACCGCGCCCCCGCTGCGGCCCGTGCCCCTGGTCAGCACCCCGCGCTGTTCCAACGTGTTCAGCGCCTGGCGCAGCGTCATCCGGCTCACGCCGATCCGCGCGGCGAAATCGCGCTCCCCTGGGAACTTGTCGCCAGGGGCCAGTAGCCCCTTGCTGATCGCGTCGATCAGCCACTGCTCGATGCGCACATGCGCGGGAGTACCCGCGCCGACCTGGCGCGAGAAGTCCGGGGCCGAAGTGATCAACTCATCCAGCACATCTCCGAGATTACGGCTTGCCCGGCGAATCGCGCTAACGAGTGTCCTGAGCCAGGAGTATGAGTGGCGTCTTTCGGGCCCAGGCGGCGCCTCGCGGCGTTGGGCCCCCGCTGTGGCACGCTTGACGGCCACAGCAGGGGAGCGTCGTCGGCCATAGCTCTGCTATGACCTCTCCCCCACCTCACGGCGGGGGGCACCCCCACCTCCGCCTTGCGATGCATCCACCTGGATCACCGAAATCCGCTAACGAACCCCTAACTCAGGACACTAGTCACCCGCCCTGCGCGGCGGCGGCCAGTCCCGCGTAGTAGTCCTGGTACACCCCGCGAGCCGCATGCTCGGCCTGCGCCCAGGTCCAATCCGCGGACATGAACCTGCGCGGGCTCAGCGAGGCCACATACGGTGAGGGATCGGGCCGCATACTCGCCAGCACGTGTTCGGCCAGCCCAGCCGAGCCGGATACGCCATGCGCATTGCAGCCGGCGGCGAACACGAAGCCACGCAGCCCGGGTACCGGCCCGACGACGAACCGGCCGTCCGGGGTGAACGCCGGCCAGCCACGGAACACCTCGCGCGGTCCGGCCTCGGCCGTGCCGGGCAGCAGCTCGGCCAGGTCGCCGGCGAACCCGGCGAGCACGTCCCAGTCCGGCGGGCACGGCCAGAGCCCGCCACCGGTCAGCTCGCGCGGATCACGACTGTCCGCGTTCGCCTCCCAGCCCCCGCAGAGCACACCGGAGATCTCGGCGCGCACGTACAGTCGGGCATCCGGGATGCGCAGCACGGGCAGTTCCGGATGCCAACCATCCACTGGTTCAGTGACGTAGTACTGATGGCGTACCGGGACGATCGGCAGGTCCAGCCCGACCATCGCGGCGATCCGGTGTGCCCACGGACCGGCCGCGTTGATCACCGTTTCGGTACGTATCTCACCCGCATCCGTGCGAACCCCGCATACCGCGCCATCGCGCACGGCTATCCCGCGGACCGGGGCGTGTGGCACCAGCCGTACGCCGCGATCGCGCGCGGCCCGCGCGTATGCGGTGGTCAAGCTGTGCGGCTGGAGATAGCCGTCGGTGGGACAGTGCAGCGCCGCGCGCACGCGGCTGGTATCGATGCCGGGCACCAGCTCGGCGAGCCGGGCAGGGGCGAGGAATTCCACTCCTAGCCCGACCGATTCGGCGACCGCGGCCATCCGGTGGAACTCCTGCTCCCGTGGCTCGGTGTAAGCGATCCGGATGCTGCCGGTCTGCCGCCAGTCCACCGGATACCCGGTTCGCCGGGCGAAGTCGGTGAACAGCCGCACGCTGGCCATGGCCAGCCGGGTGCGTTCCGCGCTGGTACGCACCTGGCCGACCAGGCCGGCGGCCTTACTGGTGGTCGCACCGGCCAGCTCGCCGGCTTCGAGCAGCTGGACGTCGGTGTATCCCGCCTCGGCGAGGTGGTAGGCGACGGCGCAGCCGATCGCGCCGCCGCCGATGATGGTGAACTCAGCGTCCCGCAAGGTGTCCATCTGGCCACTAAGCCATATGAACCCGCTAACGGTCTAGACCCTTTTCGGTTCACATGGCGTTCGGGATACCGATGACCGCGCGGTTGTTCGGGTACTCGGTGAGCGACCAGACGTGTCCGTCGGCCGGGTCGTAGCTGAGATCCTCGATCCCCTCCGGCACGCGCGAACTGGAGCTTTCCTGGTCCACCTGCGCCTTGTACAGGTAGCCGCGTTCGTTTTGTCCACGGCTGCTGGACATCAGGAAGGTGCCATCGGCCGAAACCCCGCCCTGCATGCTGATGTGCGGACTGGCGTACACGTTCTCCGGTTTGGTCACCCCGTTCTCGCCTTGGAGCTTGCCGGTGTTCGGGTCGAGCGGCCAGCGTGCCATCCGACCACCCGGCTCTTGCTCGTAGAAGAACTCGCCGGTGAGTAGCGATGCCGGCGAGGTGCTGCGGTCAAGACCGACCCAGGAGAAGCACAGCGGCGCGTCCTGGTTCGACGGCGGCGGGTTACAACTCCCCTTCTCGTCCTGGGTGAACGAGCCGACCTGGGGCAGCACATAGCGGTAGTCGTAGGCGTAGTACTTCCCGTCCGAACCCTTGCCGATCTGGTTCTTGTCTGGATCGGCTTCGGTCTGCCAGAGGTGGTTCAGGTCGAAAACCCTTACGCCCCAACCGGTGTCCACCACGTACAGATAGTCGCCAACCCAGGCGATCCCACCCGCGTGCACTTTGACCTGGGCGAAGTCATCCTCGGCGGTCGGTTCGACGAGCAGCAGATGCCGATACTTCGGCGCCTGGGGGTCGTTGTAGTCGACCAGTGACACTCGCGCACCCTTATCGCCCTTGTGGTACCAGCTGGTGAACATCGCGCGCTGGCCTTCGTACTCACCGCTCGGGTCGGCATCCCAGGAGCCGCTGATTCCCTGCGGGTACCACTCGCTGGTGGCGTCATCGCCGTCGTTCCAGCAGAAGCCGACCGCGCCGTCGATGCCGGTGTCTTTGCAAAGATCACTGCCGTCCCGGTTCGCGTCCGCGAGAACATCGCCAAAGGAGGCTTTGGGCAGTAGCTTGTCCAGATTCTCCACACGCGGCTGGTACTCCGCGAAACTGTCCTTTTCGGCCAGTTGGAACGGCGATTTATCGATCTCGGTAAGTGTGTCCGCGGCCGCTGGCGCGGCTGGCACGGTTTGCGCGGTTGCCAGCACTAGGCCCGTAGCGAGCAGTCCACTCGCCAAGGCCCTGAACACGATTTTTCGGCGCATGTCGGCGCCCCCTCCAGACCTGGTGAACGCAAAATTGTGACCCGCTGACTGACGCTAGCAGCGCAGCGTGCACTCGCTAGCGCAAAACTACGGAAATTGCCTGCGAGAAAACCCTTGAAGTTGACGCGACGTCAATCTCTACTGTTACTAAGTGCCGGACGGAAAGACCGCCCGGATGAACGGCGGGAGGTGTCCACAATGGCCTGGTCAACGGCGGAAGTCGCGAAGCTGGCCGGGGTCACCTCGCGAACACTGCGGCATTATGACGAGATCGGCCTACTCCGGCCGGCTTTCGTCGGCAGCAACGGCTACCGGTACTACGAACAGGAGCAGTTGCTCGAGCTGCAACAGATCATGGTGTTGCGGGAACTCGGCCTTGGCCTCGATGCGATCGCCGAGATTCGCGCCCAGCAGACGAGCCAGCTGGAGGCATTGCGCCTACACCACAAGTGGCTGATCGCCGAACGCGATCGGTTCGCGGATCTGGCCAAAACCGTCGAGAACACCATCCAGGAACTGGAAGGAGGGGACACCGTGTCCACGGAAAACCTGTTCGTCGGGCTCGACCGGCACTCCGAGCAGGCGCACCGTCTGGCTGAAGAGGCGGAACAGCGCTGGGGTGGGGCAATCGAGTCGCACTCGAAGGTCAAGGGCTGGTCGGACGAGAAGTGGCAGGCCGTGCAGCAACAGGGGCACGACGCCACGGTCCACATCGCCGAGCTGATGCGCGAGGGGGTGCGGGCGGATGACCCGCGCACCATCGAGGCGGTCGATGCGCACTACAAGTGGATCTGCCACCACTGGACGCCGACGAAGGAGGCCTACATCGGCCTCGGTCGTGTCTACGTCGATGAACCGCGGTTCGTCGAGACGTTCGACCAGATCGCCGAGGGGCTAGCCGGCTACCTCTGCGAGGCGATTGCCGCCTACGCACAGGAGCGGCTGAGCTAACCCGATGTGTCCAGTAACGGCAACTCGGGGGAACTAGTTGCCCGGGGGCGGCGGCTGATCCGCGCCGCCTCCGGGCTGCCCCGGTTGTTGCTGTTGTTGCTGTTGTTGCTGCTGGGCCGCCTCGGCAAGCGCCTGACAGTTCGGCGCATGCTGGGCGGCCGAAGCGAGCGTCTTGTTGTCCTGCAATTCAGTAAAGGGCTGCTGCAGATCCACCTTGCCCAGCTCTTGATTCGCCGACTGCACCGCTTGCATAGTCGCCTGCGGGTCATCCGTCGATGCATCGTCTACAGTAGACTTCGCTGAGGTCGCGGTGCGCTGCAATTCGCCATAGGACTCGCGAACGCCAGAAGCGAGCCGGTCGCCGCCCTCGAGCGGCGAAGGACCAAGTTCGTCCATGTCCGACACGATCTTGCCGGCGCTTTTCGTCACGGTGCCGAGCATGCCGCTCATCTGCTGTTTGACCTCAGCAGGATCCTGCGACTGAGGCTGCTCAATTCCCTGCATTGCCTGGGCGAATCCACCCATACTTCCGCAGAATCCGTCGATCCACTTCGTTCCCGCTTCGGGCTGTGCGCTGCCGGACGGCTCGCTCGCTGGCGACGAGGGCTCGCCCTGGTTGGTGTCTTGCTGCTGTCCCGCGTTGTCGTTCGCCTCGGAACACCCACCGATTGCCAGCGCCATGCTGGCCGCCGCGGCTGCCAGGAACGTGCGGCGAAGCCGCATACGAAACCTCCGTACATCGTTGCTGCGGTCTTCGGCCGACCGTACTCCTCGCCCAACGGGCCAGCACGGCCGCCCGGTGACGCACCCGTACGCGACCGGATACCTGATCCGCGCACAGCTGGGGCCCGCCGCGATTACCGCGACGGGCCCGTAGCCGTTTCGTTCCGCTAGCTGGCGCCCGCGGTCTGCTGCTCGGCTGGATTGTCCGTCATCGTCGAGCCGCGGCGCTTGGACACCACGATCGACGTGACGATGATCAGCACGGCAACCACCGCGATGGCGATCCGGATCGGGTCAGAGGCGCTGTCGCCGACCGTGAGGGTCACGACGGCGGGCGCGACCAGCACCGACACCAGGTTCATCACCTTCAACAGCGGGTTGATCGCCGGGCCAGCGGTGTCCTTGAACGGGTCACCAACGGTATCGCCGATCACCGTGGCTTCGTGGGCTTCGGAGCCCTTACCACCGTGGTGGCCGTCCTCAACCAGCTTCTTCGCGTTGTCCCAGGCACCACCGGAGTTGGCCAGGAAGATCGCCATCAATACACCGGAAGCAATCGCGCCGCCGAGATAGCCGGCGAGCGCACCGGTACCGAGCCCGAAACCGACCGCGATCGGCGCGAACACCGCGAGCAGTCCCGGAGTGGCCAACTCGCGCAGCGAGTCGCGGGTGCAGATGTCCACCACCCGTGCGTAGTCCGGCCGCTCGGTGCGGTCCATGATCCCCGGCTTTTCCTTGAACTGCCGGCGAACCTCGAAGACCACCGCACCCGCGGCGCGGGAGACCGCGTTGACCGCAAGCCCAGAGAACAGGAACACCACCGCGGCGCCGATGATGACACCAACCAGCACGTTCGGGGCGATGATCTCGTAGCCGAACGATGCGGTCAGATCACCCATGTTGCCGATACTGGCCAGGGTGTCGGTAATCGCCTGCTGATAGGAACCGAACAGTGCGGTCGCCGCCAGCACCGCGGTAGCAATCGCGATGCCCTTGGTGATCGCCTTGGTGGTGTTACCAACGGCGTCCAACTCGGTCAGGATCTGTGCGGCGTCCTCGTCCACGTCGCCGGACATCTCCGCAATCCCCTGCGCGTTGTCCGAAACCGGACCAAAGGTGTCCATCGCGACGATGACGCCGACCGTGGTCAGCAGGCCACAACCGGCCAGCGCGATCGCGAACAGCGCGACAAGGATCGACCCGGAAAGCAGGAACGCCCCGTACACCGCGGCACCGATCACGATCGCGGTGTAGACCGCGGATTCGAAACCGACCGAGATACCGGACAGGATGACCGTGGCCGCGCCGGTCCGCGAGCTCTCGCCCACATCCTTGACCGGCTTGTACTCGGTGCCGGTGAAGTACCCCGTCAGCCAGAGGATCACGCCAGCAAGCACGATGCCGATGATGACCGCGACCGCGGCGATCACCGCCGGGCTACCGGACAGCTCGTTCATCGCCGAGCCAGTGAGGTCGGCGAAGGAGCTCGGCAGGTAGACAAAGGCCGCGACGGTGCACAGCACGGCCGAGATCACCGCGGAGATGTAGAACGCGCGGTTGATCGTGGTCAACCCGCTCTCGCCGGATTTCGCCCTGGTGATGTACACGCCGAGCACGGCGGTGAGCACACCGATGGCGGGCACGATGAGTGGGAAGAGCAGGCCTTCGGTGCCGAATGCGGCACTACCTAGGATCAGTGCGGCGACCAGGGTTACCGCGTAGGACTCGAACAGGTCCGCGGCCATGCCGGCGCAGTCGCCGACGTTGTCGCCCACGTTGTCCGCGATGGTGGCCGCGTTGCGCGGGTCGTCCTCCGGGATGCCCTGCTCGACCTTGCCGACCAGGTCGGCGCCGACGTCCGCGGCCTTGGTGAAGATACCGCCGCCGACACGCATGAACATGGCGATCAGCGCGGCACCGAAGCCGAAGCCTTCCAGTACCTTGGGTGCTTCGCCGGCGTAGACCAGCACGACGATCGCCGCGCCGAGTAGGCCAAGCCCGACCGTGCTCATACCGACCACACCGCCGGTACGGAAGGCGAGTTTCATCGCCTTCTCCCGACCGTTCGGCTCCCGCGAAGCGGCGGCCACCCGAAGGTTGGATTGTGTTGCAAGCCACATACCGAGATAGCCGATAGCGAACGAGAACACCGCGCCGACAAGGAAGAAGAGCGAACGCCCGATGCGTTCGCTCACCGTCTCCGCCGGCAAGGCGAACAGCAGTAGGAACACGATCGACCCGAAGATCGACAACGAATTCCGCTGCCGTTTGAGGTATGCGGCCGCGCCCTCCTGCACCGCCTTCGCAATTTCCTGCATCTTCGAGGTGCCCTGGCCGCTTGCCAGTACCTCCCTGAGCAGGGCGAAGCCGACGACCAGGGCGGCTAGAGCAATGGCGGCGACCACGATGACTACACCGCGATCTCCGCCGGATAGCTCGAGCCCCTCCGCGAGGAACTGCCCGGACATCCGTCCTCCTGATGAATTGGCGTTCGTGGCACCATTCGGCGGTACGGAAAGTCCGTCGTGTCTGGCACCACAATTGTGCGACTTCGGCGGAGTCTATTGGTATCTGATCAGCGCCCTGACAAGCGTCCCCATCCGGCTACCGTAGGTCACGATTCGATGTCCTTTGTGTGGCGCGCGTAACCAACCCGCTGGACGGTTGCGCGGGTGCCGAATCGGTCAAGCTCGGCGGACTCGACAGTGCGGTATGCGAAGCTCGCGGGGTGGCTGACGCGAGTGATGTGCTGCTCGACCGGGTACTGGCGGGCACCCCGAAAGCCGAGAGCCCGCTTCGGCATCGGGCCGACCTAGCGGCGCACTCGGCGCAGTTCGCGGACTGGCCGGAGTGGGCACCGGCCGAGGTCGTGCATGCCCTGCGGGAAACCGGTATTTCCCGGCCGTGGACCCATCAGGCGCGGGCGGCCTCGCTGGCCTGGTCTGGCGAGCACGTGGTGCTGTCCACCGGTACCGCATCCGGGAAATCACTCGCCTACCAGTTACCGGTACTGTCTACATTGGCCACTACGCGGGGCGCGACCGCGCTGTACCTTTCGCCGACGAAGGCACTCGCCGCGGATCAGTTGCGCGCGGTGCAGGGCCTTTCGCTGCCCGAGGTGCGGGCGGCTTCGTATGACGGGGATACGCCACACGGGGAGCGCGACTGGGTGCGCGCACACGGGCGATGGGTGTTCAGCAATCCGGATATGCTGCACCGCTCGATCCTGCCGAGGCACGACCGGTGGGCGCATTTCTTTCGGCGACTCGCCTACATCGTGGTTGACGAATGCCACGCTTACCGTGGGGTGTTCGGCTCGCATGTCGCGCTGCTGTTGCGCCGGCTGTACCGGATCGCCCGCCGGTACGGGGCAAGTCCGGTATTCGTGCTCGCCTCGGCCACGGTCGCGAACCCGGCTGATTCGGCCGGCCGACTGTCCGGTGTGGAGTGTACGGCGGTTGCCGAGGACGGCTCGCCGCGTGGCGCGCGCACGCTGGCGCTGTGGGAACCACCGTTGCTCGAGCTGACCGGTGAGAACAATGCGCCGGTGCGTCGTTCGGCCGGCGCCGAGGCGGCGCGGATCATGGCGGACCTGGTCGTCGAGGGGGCCCGAACGCTGTCCTTTGTGCGATCCCGACACGGCGCGGAACTGACCGCGCTCGGCGCACGTCGCCAACTCACCGAGGTCGATCCCGCGCTTGGCAAACAGGTCGCCGCCTATCGCGCTGGTTTTCTGCCGGAGGAGCGACGAGAACTGGAGCGTGCGCTGGATTCCGGCGAGTTGCTTGGGGTGGCAAGCACGAACGCGCTCGAGCTGGGGGTGGATATCACCGGGCTGGACGCGGTGATCGTCGCGGGCTATCCGGGCACGCTGGCTTCGTTCTGGCAGCAGGCCGGCCGCGCGGGGCGCGCGGGTGCCGGCGCGCTGGTGGTGTTCGTGGCCAGGGACGACCCGCTGGATACCTATCTGGTGCACAATCCGGGCGCGGTCCTGGACCGACCGGTGGAAGCGACCGTGTTGGATCCGACGAACCCGTACGTACTTGGCCCGCATCTGGCCTGCGCGGCCGCGGAGCAACCGCTGACCACGGGTTGTCTGGAGCCGTTCGGCGGGCAGGCCGCTCGTGCGGTGTTGGACGGTCTGGTCGCGGACGGGTTACTGCGCCGGCGCAAATCGGGGTGGTACTGGACATCCCGCGAGCGGCCACAACACGAGGTGGATATCCGCGGTTCCGGTGGCGATCAGGTCATGGTGGTCGAGGGGGATTCGGGGCGCATGCTCGGCACGGTCGACCTTGGCTCGGCCCCGAACCAGGTGCATCCCGGCGCGGTGTATCTACACCAGGGCGATTCTTATGTGGTCGATTCACTCTCGCTGGACGAGGGCCTAGCCCTAGTGCATGCCGAGGATCCAGAGTGGAGCACCGCGCCGCGCGAGGTCGTGGATATCGAGGTGCTGAACACCGCGCACACCGAGGAGTTCGACGGTGTTCGCGCCTGTATCGGCGAGGTCGGGGTGACTTCCCAAGTGGTTGGCTATCTGCGCCGGTTGCCTACGGGCGAAGTGCTCGACCAGATTCCGCTGGATCTGCCGGAACGCCGGCTGAACACCAGGGCGGTTTGGTACACGGTCAGTGAGGAGTTGTTGAACGGCAGCGCGCCAGGGGGCGCCGGCTTGATACCGGCGCGCATCCCCGGCGCGCTGCACGCTGCCGAGCACGCGGCGATCGGACTGCTACCGCTGTTCGCGACCTGTGACCGTTGGGACGTCGGCGGGGTTTCCACCGCGCTTCATGCTGACACCGGGGAGGCAACGGTGTTCGTGCACGATGGTCATCCCGGGGGAGCGGGGTTTGCCGACCGCGGCTTTGCCGCGCTCGTCCCATGGTTGGCCGCGACGCGGGAGGCGATCGCTTCCTGCGAGTGCCCGGCGGGCTGCCCGTCCTGCGTTCAATCGCCCAAATGCGGGAATGGCAATGAACCGCTGGACAAGGCGGGGGCCGTAGCCGTGCTGAACAGCGTGCTGCACGCCATGCGCGCGCACGATGCTGTCGGGGCCCAGCACGACTACTTGCACGATCACGCCTCGGCCGCTACCAAGCGCTGAACGCTTGCCAGATGGGCGGCTTCGTCGGTGATCGCATCGAGGAGCGCGGCATGCACAACGTGCGCTTCGGGTAGCTGCCAACCCCAGGTATCGGGCTTGACCCGCCAGTGCACGACGCCGTGCTCGAACGGTGTGGGCGGCAAGGGCACCCAGCTGCCCACACCGTGCCAGGTGACACCGGCCTGCTCGAGCAGGACCGGCTCGGGGGAAACACCTGACGCGGTGAGGAACAGCCAGCGGCCAGTCGGGGTAGCCACGATCGGTGCCGGTTGTCCGGTGGCCCGCAGTGCTTGTGCGGCGCGCTGACCGAACTGCGCGTCGACCTCTACGGCGTCGACGGCCGTGCCGGTCGCGACAAGCAGGCTGTACGGGTGACCAGACCACCACTGAGCGACCTGCTCGGGGGTCGCTCCCTGCCGGTTGGCCCAATCATCGTGAATCGGGGCTGGCCAACGCGACATCGCTCCCGGACGGCCCGCCCACTGCGTGCCGGTCCGGGGGCTGGAATTGGTCGGGTTGGTGTCCGTCGGGTAGCTGCCCGGAATTACCGGCCAGCCGCGGGAGGCGAACCCGATGGCCTCGGCGCGCAGTTCGATCCGAAATGCGCGCCGCCAACTATCCGACCAATCCGTCTCCAACATTGCTAGTACTGCCTTCCTCTCTTGAACCCTGGGCCCGGTTGAAACCCGAACTGCTGCTCGGCTGTCGGGTCTGTCGGGCTGTGGCGGGTATCTCGTCCGTTGCTTATGACTGAACTGCATCTTGCAATCGCTGGGTAGCCCCTTGTCGACAACTGGTAGTTGCTGAACGGCGAGCGCGCGCCGGAGGTATGGATGGACCGAACTGCAACCGGTAGTTGAGGTGCCGCTCGTCACCTCGTGTGGGTGGTCACTCTGCCGCTTATCGCGCCAAGTCGACCGCTGCTCGTGACTCGCTGCCAATCACCGTTCGGCCGGTCCGGCAATCGCCTTGGCGTTCGCTTCGCCGAAACCGGCGAGCCATCCCGGCGGCGCTACGGCGACCATGACCCTGGCATCCCAGTCCTGCAAATTGCAGGACGTCAGCCGCGCTTTCATCTGGTCGGTGACCCAGCGGGCCCGCGCGCAGGCCCGCTCGTCGCCGGAAACCGCGTGCGCGGCAGCCGCGAGCGCCGCAAGGTCGGCGGCGGCTTCGGCGCGATGTCGGCTGATGGCCGCCGCGCCCAACCATGCGACGAGCGTGGCCAGCGTGACGACCAGCGCGCAAGCCACCGCCGACCACACCACGGCAAACCCAGCATCCGGGTCGCGGCTGGTCGGCTCGCGCGGTGACGCCGCTGGGCCGGGCGATAGCGGGCTCACCGGTCGGCCGGTTCGGCGATCGCGTAGGCATCGGCCCGCAGCGTGATCCCCGGAAGGAGACCGGCAGCCGCCGGAGCGCGCACCTGTACCGAGATCTCCTCACCCGCGGTGTCGACCCGCAGCTCCGCCCCGGCGGGCGCGATCCGCTGGACCACCGATTCGGCTCGCGCACCGTCGCCCCTGGCGATCAGCCTGGCCGCCTCGCGTGCCGCGTCGGTACACCTGAGCTGGTCGGACAGGGCCACGATCCCGGCGAAGGCCAGGCCGAGCACGACGACAAGGGCGGATATGCCGATAGCGGCCTCGACGGTCACCGCGCCGCGATCCCTGGCCCCGCTGGATAGCGCACAGCCGGTCGCCGGCATCAGACACTCACCGAGATCGCCTGTTCGACCAACGAGGTGAGCGCACCAACGACCGAGTCACCGGTGACCACGGTGTAGAGGACCGCCGCAAAGGCAGCCGCCGCGATTGTCCCAATTGCGTATTCTGCGGTAGACATGCCTGTGTCGTCGTCACGGGCTCGGCGGATTCGTGCGATCAACGGATACATTGATTCTCCTTCTGTTCGTTACTCCACTATGGACAGTTGTGGTGGGGTGCTAACGCGCCACGACCGGCGCGAGCCCGCTGGCAAGGCCGATGATCACCGGGACGATGCCGAGGCAGAGAAAGGCAGGCAGGAAGCACAGGCCGAGCGGGCCGGTGATCAGCACCCCGGCGCGCTGAGCCGTTGCCTCGGCGGCCGTCGTTGCCTCGCCCCGTAGTCGCTCGGCCTGGGTCGCGGCTACCTCGGCAAGGGCGGTACCGGAACGCGCGGTCCGCCTGGCATTCCTGGCGAACGCGGCCGTCGCGGGCTGCTCTCGCGCCGGCCGCCAGGCACGTTCCGGATCGGCGCCGAGGGAAAGCTGTTCGGCGCAGGCATCCAGCGCGATAGCGGCACCGGGTGGCAGGGTGCCGGCGATCGCTCTGATCGCGGTCGGCACCGGTAGACCGGCGCGCAGGCAGGCGGCAAGCAGTTCCCAGGATGCGGCGATCCGTAGCTGGTCGGCCTGCGGGTGCCTGGCGGATGCGCCCGCCCTGGTAACCCATCGGCGCGCGCCCCACCAGGTCAGGGCCGTGACAAGCGGCGCCCACAGCCAGCCCGATGGCGGGCCGAGGAGAGCCAACACGCTCGCGCCGAGCCCAAGGCCGCAGGTGAGCGGCAGCCAACCGGTCGTGGCGACGCGCGTGCCAGTCCGGTTTCGCGCGCCGTGAATCCTGGTCATCCGGCTGGTCGCCGTTCGTGCCGCTGGATAGCTGAGCAGGGCGATGGCGATCAAGACGATCGATACCGTCATGACCGCACCAGCCGTTCGGTCAGCCGAGCGCTCCACAGCACGCCCGCGCAGGCGAGTGCCACCCCAACGGCCAACAGCACCTGCCCGACCGGGTTGGTGAGCAGTACGGCCATCGGCTCCGCGCCCATGGCCTCGCCGAGCAGCACACCAAGCGCGGGCAACCCGGCAAGGATCAGTGCGCTCGTTCGTGGACCGGCCAGCTGCGCATGTACTTTCCCGCTGAACTTGGCCTGCTGATCGAGGCAAACGCGAACCGCGGACACCACCTCGGCCAGCGGCAAGCCGTGCGCACGTACCAGCCGCCAGGCGTGAGCCAGCTGCTCATGGGCGGCGGCAAGGCCCGCATCCGGTGAGCCCACCTGCCCTAAGGCGACACCAACGTCGCCGCCGAGCCCGGCGGTACCCGCGATCGTGCGCATCGTTCGCGCGGCAGGCGGATGCGCGTCCACGGCAACGGAAGCAGCGGCCTGCGCGGGATGCGCACCGGCCCGCAGTTCCAGCGCCAGTGCGCGAATCGCTTCGGCCATCCCCTCTTGGGCGGCGAGAGTTGCCCGCAGTTTGCGACGGGTACGCCAGCGGTGGTTACCGGTCGCGGCGGCAAACGCGGCTGCCAGGCCGCCGCCGGGCCCGAGCAGCAGCCAGCCAACCAGGCAGGCCGCCACCACCGAGCTGACCGGGTATCCCTTGCGAACCAGCGCGAACATTGCGCCGCCGCGGATCCGGCTGGTGCCGCCCGTCAGGTTGCGCAACCTGGCTCGCGCTGGCGGTCCCGGCCAGCCGAGCAACGCGAGTCCCGCAATGGACAGAGAGCTGGTCAACACGTCGCGCCCCGGTCCGCCGCACGCGCCGCCCGTAAAAGATCGTCTAGCAGCGATCGTTCGACGGTCCAACGCGGTTGGCCATCCCCTGGTTGATCCCGCCACACTGGCCGGACCTGCGCCCTGCCCTGTTCCGCGCTGACCACACCTATCTCGGCCAGCCTGCGGATCCCATCCGCACGCCGCCGCATATGCAGCACGATCCGCACCGCCGCGGTCAGTTGGCTGTGCAAGGCGTCGCGACGCAACCCGCCAAGGGCGGCGAGGGCTTCCAGCCGTGCGGGTACTTCCTCGGGCGAGTTGGCATGCAAGGTGCCAGCGCCACCGTCGTGTCCGGTGTTGAGCGCGTTCAGTAGTTCAATGACCTCCGGGCCACGCACCTCGCCGACCACCAACCGGTCCGGGCGCATCCGTAATGCTTGCCGGACGAGGGCGCGAAGTCCTACCTCGCCGGCGCCTTCCACATTCGCCTGGCGGGCGATCAACCGGACGAACTGTGGATGCGCGGGGCGAAGCTCGCCGGCATCCTCCACGCAGACAACGCGTTCCCGCCCGGGGACCCTGGCAAGTAGGGCGGCGAGCAAGGTGCTTTTGCCGCTCCCGGTCGCACCGGTGACCAGGAAGGCGAGCCGGGCACCGACGATGGCATCGAGTATCTGCGCCAACTCGGTATCGAAGGTGCCGAGTACGTGCAGGGCGTCCAGATCGTGCGCGGTTGGCTGAAGCACCCGCAGGGACAGGCAAGTACCGTCCGCGGCGATCGGCGGTAATACCGCGTGCAGCCTGATCGTGCCGAATTCGCCACCGGGTAACCACCCGTCGACGAAGGGCTGGGCGTCGTCCAGCCGCCGACCAGCCGCGAGCGCGAGCCGACTGGCCAGCCGCCGAACGGCGGCCTCATCGGCAAAGCACACATCCGTACGCCGTAGTCCGGCGGTGCCATCCACCCAGACCTCGCCCGGCGAGGTGACCAGCACATCCGTCGTACCCGGCGCGCGCAACAGCGGTTCGAGCGGACCGAAACCGACGAACTCCTGCCGGAGTTGACGCATCGCCGCGAGCAAATCCGCATGGCCGACCAGCCCGCCCGTCTCGGTCCGGATCGCTTCCGCTACGCGCGCCGGGGTCACCGCGTCGCCGCCGTTGACCAGCCGGTCGCGCACCCTGTCCACGAGATCGGTGCGCATCAGCAGGCCCTTGCTCGTTCGGCCGGCTGACTGCGTGCCTCGGCGAGCACCGCGTTGGCCGCGACCGCCAGAGGTCCCCTGCGCCGGAACCGGATCGCGCCTTCTTCCAAGGTTTTCGGCAGGCCTACCTCGGCGCGCATGATTGCTACCAGTGGCGCGCCCACGGCTTCGGCGACTTCCAATGCTCGCAATCCGCCTGGCGCCGGCCCCCGGATCACCAGTCCGACCTTGGCTCCACGGTCGAGTAATCGCTTGACCGTGCGCCGCGCGGAAACCGAGGCGCGCACTTCCGCGGGAACGACCACGACCACCAGATCCGCCCGGTCCACCACCGCCCATCCCGCGGCTGAGCCGACTTCCAGATCTCGCGGTAGGTCGCAGATAACGGATTCGCCGCCCCGTCGGCCGGCTTCGACGACGGCCGCCACGGATTCGGCGTTCGGCCCGGCCGCGTCTCGGTCGCAGGAGAGCACGGCAAGCCGTCCGGCACCGTCGGAACGCACCGGTAGAGCGGAGCGCAACGCCTCCGCCGCGATCCGTCCCGCGGTGACTTGGAGCTCGGGCCAGCGCAGACCAACCTCGGCTTCGGCACCAAGTACCAGATCGAGCCCGCCGCCCGCGGGGTCGCAATCGACAACGAGCGCCTGGCCGCCGTCCCGCAGGACAGCCAAACCGAGTCCAGCGGCGAGCACGGAGGCACCGGCACCACCGCGCCCGCCAAGTACCGCGATCACCGAGCCGGTCCCCGCATCGCCTGCTTCCACGGAGTCCGCGAAGGCCGCGAGTAACTCGGATTCCCCTGCTGGCAGCGAAAGCACATCCTGCGCTCCGATAGCCACCGCGCTGCGCCAGGTCGCCGCCGATGGCCCACTGGTCGCCTCCGAATCGACAAGCAGTACCCGGTCTCGACGCGGCAACTTCGCCCGCCCACAGTCGTGCGCATGCTTACTGTCCAGCACGATCAGCGGCGCTCCCAGCCAGCGCGCCCGCGCCCCCTCGGCATCGGATGCGCGCAAGACCTCGCTGCCGGCGGCAGCTGCTATCCGTAATACCTCGTCGAGCAGAACGTCATCATCGACCAAAACCAGCGGGCGGGCACCTGCCCGGTCTTCTTGGCGTGGCGCGGAATCGACGGCACCGATCGCCGTGTGCTCGGGTGGCTTATCCGACTCCTCGGCGCTCCGTTCGGCCGGATGTGTTGGCATGACAGGCAATTGCTCCCCCAAGGTTTGGCCCACGGGTTTGGGTCCGTCGGTTTCGTGCTCGGTGGCGCCGGCGAGGCCGGGCCGGTAATTGCCAGGCTGCCGCGCGAGCCAAACCGAAACCAGCAGGCATGATCAACTTGTGGACAACTGGATCCGTTGTGGACAACTTCGGGCAGCTGGACTCCGGGAAAAATGTCGGTCCCACACGGAAAGATGGATAGGTGGGGGAGCCCCCTATGCGCGCGGGCGCGAAAGAGCACGGGAGAACGCGGTAGCGCACAGGAGAGTCAGGAATTCCTGGAAACCGCGGAAATGCGCAGCCAGCAGGGGCCGATCGAGCGCGCTACTAACCCTGCATCGGTCAAGCGCTTAACCCGAATGGGCTAGTTCAAATTCGTGCAAATGCAACAGAACCCACGTATGCCCGGTAAACGCCACCAGCCAGGAACCTGAACACCACAACGGGATAAGGGCGGCCCCCGCCAGGGGGGAGGGACGGGGGCCGCCAGAGGTTCAGTCCCGGGGGGTCGGACTGAACCGGCCCGGTATCAACCGGGTATATCCCACTGTAACCCCTGAATGCTGACTCGTCGCCTAGTTCGCGAAAAAGCCGCGAGCACTACTTTGCGTGGCATGTCTGGTAATCGTTTACGCCTGATATCTGCACATCAGTGACTACTAGACGTGCCCGAAAGGCCGTTGGTCGCCCTGCATATGCTGGCCGTGTGGTCAAGTTCAGCACCGACGCGGCAAGCCGATCCGGCGCGGCACCCAAGGGAGCACATTCCGAACAAAGCCCCGCTCCGGCCCGCCCGCCGATCGAACCGGCCAGCACGAACCGAGTCGCGGCGTTCTTCGACCTCGACAAAACGATCATCGCGAAGTCCAGCACGCTCGCCTTCAGCCGACCGCTGTTCAAAGAAGGCCTGATCAACCGGCGCGCGGTACTGAAAAGCGCCTACGCCCAGTTCATGTACGTACTCGCCGGCGCAGACTCCGACCAGACCGAACGCATGCGCGACTACATCACGCAGCTGTGCGGCGGTTGGGACGTTGCCCAGGTCCGCGCGATCGTCGAGGAGACCCTGCACGACATCGTGGACCCGCTGGTCTACGCCGAGGCGACCGAACTGATCGCTGAACACCAGGCAGCCGGCCATGACGTTGTCATTATCTCCGCAACAGGCGAGGAAATCAGCGCCCCGATCGCGCATATGCTCGGCGCCAGCCAGGTCATCGGCACCCGCATGGTGGTCGCCGACGGTAAGTACACCGGCGAGATCGAGTTCTACTGCTATGGCGAGAACAAGGCGAAGGCGATCGCCGAGCTTGCCACACGGCACGGCTACGACCTCGATGCCTGCCACAGCTACACCGACTCGAGCACGGACCTGCCCATGCTGGAAGCCGTTGGCCGGCCGTGCGCGGTCAACCCGGACAAGGCGCTACGCAAGGCCGCGCTCGAACGCGACTGGCCGGTACTCACCTTCAACAACCCGGTTTCCTTGCGGAACAAGGTCTTCTCGCCGTCCGGTACCGCGCTCGCGGTCACCGCGGTCGGACTCGGCGCGGTCGCCGCAGGCGCGACATGGTACGGGCTTTACCGGCGAAAGCGTAGATGAACGACGACCGACCACCCGCGCGGCGGGCAGCGCGTTCACTCACGCGGATTTCCCCTGCCACAACGGAGATCCACAACCACCGGGCGTAGCACTCCGAGGTCCACAACGTCTTTACCGGTGCACCCAACTGAGCTCTTGAAGTGACGGCGGTCACTGAAGTAGAAAGGAAGTGCGGACCTCTTGTCGGCCAGGGATCAAGCGAAGAGAAGCTTGCTCCACCCCGGCTAGGGCTCCGTGCGCGGACTCCGGAGCACCCACGCGCAGCACGCCGCGGGAGGCTTGTCGTCAAGGGGACTGCGTACCGGGACGCCGGGCGCCGAGTCCAGCAAGGTACGACACGAGTTGCACGCTTGGTAACCCGAGACGTCCGCGCGAGCAGGCGGCGCCCGCTGGCTTCGGCCACGGGCGCCGCCAGCGTTTAACCCCTTTTCCGCATTACCCCCAGGCGTGCACCGCACGGCGAATCCACCCGTACCCCGTGTTGACCAGACCATCCGCCGTAAGTAACTTACCGATATCCGCCGATATTCGGTGAGATGATCCCATCGCGGGATACACACCTGGTCCCCACGGAGGTTTCGGTGGCCCCTAGACACCGCCCCCTGACGTCTCGCACACCAGCGCGGGCAACGGTCCCTGCCCTGAAGGTACCTGCGTTGGGCGCGCTCGCCGCGCTGGCGATTACCACCGTGGCGGGAGCCGCGCCGGCTGGCGCCGCCCCCAACCAGGCCGCGCCGGCGAAACCCGCGAACAACGCGGAGCAGCAGATGAACGAGCAGCAGCGGATCGCCGACTGGGCCGAAGAAACCCTGCGCGGGATGACCCTGGAACAGAAGGTCGGCCAGCTCTTCGTGACCTGGGTGAACGGGCAGTCCGCGGACGAAGCGCATCCAAAGAACCCGGACGACTTCGGCGCCCGCACCGCGGCCGAGGTGGTCAAGAAGTACCACCTCGGCGGCGTTATCTACTTCAACAACGAAGACCGGGACAACGTCGAGTCACCGAAACAGATCGCGGAACTGTCCAACGGCCTACAGCAGGCAGCGAAGGACTCCGAGACCGGTGTGCCGCTGACCGTCACCATCGACCAGGAGGGCGGGACGGTCACCCGAATCGGCGCTCCAGCAACCGAATACCCCGGCGCGATGGCCATCGGCGCCGGACGCAACACCGACAACGCGGCAAGCGCGGCCACGATCAACGGGCGCGAACTGCGCGCCATGGGCATCAACCAGAACTACGCCCCCGACGCCGACGTCAACTCGAACCCGGTGAACCCGGTCATCGGGCTACGCTCGTTCGGTAGCGATCCGAAGCTGGTCGGCGACATGGTTGACGCCCAGATCCGCGGCTACCAGGAAGCGGGCACCGAAGGTGTTTCCGCCGCGGCCAAACACTTCCCTGGGCACGGCGACGCAGCCGTGGACAGCCACGACGAGCTGCCCCAGATCGACCGCACCGCCGAGGAATGGCGCAAGATCGACGCGCCGCCGTTCCGCGCGGCCATCGATGCCGGCGTGGACAACGTGATGTCCGCGCACATCACGTTCCCCAACCTGGACCCCTCCGGCGATCCGGCCACCCTCTCCAAGCCGATCCTCACCGGCCTGCTGCGTGAAGAACTCGGCTACGACGGCGTGGTCTCCACCGACGCGCTGGAAATGGAAGGTGTGCGCGAGCTGTACACCGATGCGGAGATCCCGGTACGCGCCCTCCAGGCAGGCGTCGATCAACTGGTGATGCCGGTCGACCTGGACCTGGCGGTCAACAGCGTGCTGGATGCGGTACGCGGTGGCGAGCTGACCGAGCAGCGAATCGACGAAAGCGCGCTGCGCATCCTGAAGCAGAAGGCAAAGCGCGGGGTCATCGAGAACCCCTTCGTGGACGTGGACGCCGTCGACAAGCTGGTCGGCAACCAGGAGAACATGGACGAGGTACAGCGCATCACCGATGCCACCACGACCGTGCTGCGCAACGACGAGGACCTGCTGCCGATCAAGGACAAGCCGGGGTCAGTACTGGTCGCCGGCTGGGAGAGCACCGCGCGCGGGGTCGCGGTGACCGAGGACCTCGCCGAGCACATCGGCGCACGGGGACCCGAGACAACCACGCTGACCACCGGCGCCGAGCCAACCGAGGAACAGATCAACGAGGCCGTAGCAGCCGCCGAAAACGTGGATACCGTGGTCGCGGTCGTCGGTAACGCGGCGAGTAGCCCCGGCCAGGTTGACCTGGTGAACCGGCTGGTGGAAACCGGCAAGCCAGTGATCACGGTGATCGCGGACGTGCCCTACGACGCCGGCTATCTGGACTCCGCGAAGACCGTGGTGACCGGCTACGGCTACAACAAGCCGACGCTGGAGGCCCTGACCAAGGTGCTCTTCGGCGAGACCGCGCCGCAGGGCAAACTGCCGGTGGAGATCCCGGACGGGGCCAACCCCGACCAGGTTCGCTATCCACTCGGTCACGGCCTCACCTGGTAGGAGCGGTCGTGAGCGCACATAACCGCAGACGATTCCTCGCCGGTTCGGCATTGGCCGCCGCCAGTGCCGTACCGGTGCTCGCCGGCAGTGCCAGCGCCAGTAACACCGGCCCCACCGGCAGTGCTCGGCGCCAGCTTGGCGGCACCATCCGCACCGGCGCGGACGTACTTGCCGCACAACGCTGGCAGCCGTTTTCCGGTACCCGGCTTGGCGTCTTCGCCAATCCCACCGCGGTGCTGGCCGATCTCACGCATATCGTGGACGATCTGGTCGCCGCGGATATCCGGCCGGTCGCCGCCTTCGGGCCCGAGCACGGCTTCCGGGGAACCGACCAGGCCGGCGGCTCCGAAGGCGATTACGTCGACCCGCGCACCCAGATCCCGGTTTACGACGCCTACCAGGTCACCGTGGACGATCTGGTGCGGATGTACCGCAAAGCCAACCTGGACACCGTCGTCTTCGACATCGCCGGTGTCGGCGCGCGGTTCTACACCTACATGTGGACGATGTATCTGGCGATGCACGCGGCGGCGAAGACCGGCGCTCGGTTCGTGGTACTCGATCGGCCGAACCCGGTTGGCGGGCGAGCCGACGGTCCACAGCTCGACCCCGAGTTCGCCAGTTTCGTTGGCATGAAACCGATCGTGCAACAACCCGGGATGACGCACGGCGAGCTGGCCAAGCTGTTCGCCGCGAAGTTCCTGCCCGAGGAACCCGGCTCCCCCGAGCTGTCCGCATTGGACGTGATCGAGGTCGAGGGCTGGCGGCCGGACCAGCTGTTCGCCGATACCGGTCTGCCCTGGGTGCCGCCAAGTCCGAATATGCCCAGCCCGGAAACCGCGCTCAGCTACCCGGGCACCTGCCTGTTCGAAGGCACCCTGCTCGCCGAGGGGCGCGGAACCACCCGGCCGTTCGAAACCATTGGGGCGCCCGGAATCGACTGGCGGTACGCCGAAGCGCTGAACGAGCTGGACCTGCCAGGCGTGCGCTTCCGGGAGGCCTACTTCGTACCCACATTCGGGAAATTCGCCGAGGAACTCTGCGGCGGCGTGCAGCTGCACATTACCGAACCAGCCGAGTTCACCGCCATCCCAACCGCGATCGCGATGATCGTCACCGCGAAGCGACTGCACCCGGACATCTTCGGCTGGCGGGACGACAACATGATCGACAAGCTGTTCGGCTCGGCCCGGCTTCGCTCGCAAGTGGACGCCGGTGCCGATACCGCGGAGATAGTCGGCTCCTGGCAAGCGGAACTGGACACGTTCCGTACGGAGCGCGAGCCATTCCTGAGCTACTAGTGAGGTGCCCATGGCACGCGGTACGGTCACGATCTCGGTTGCGCTACTCGGCTGCCTGATGCTGGGTTCCAGTGCGCTGGGTTCCAGTGCGCTGGCAACCACCCAGGAGGAACTGCCAGGCAGGTTCGACCAGCCACACACCGGATTCGCGCCAGCGGAAACCGTGCTGCGCCCTGGCACCCCGGAAGAAGTAGGCCTGGATCGGGCACCACTGGCGCGCGCCGCCGAACAGGTAGCCAGCTGGACCGAGCCAGCTCCGGACACCGGCCATCCGCTCTACTCCGGCGCCGTCACCCTGCTCGCCCACCAGGGCGTCGTCGTTGATCGGCAAACCAGCGGGAAAGCCCTGCGCTACGCGGATGCCGAGGGCACCGAGCTACCCCCGGCCGAACAGCTACCCATGCGGCCGGACACGATCTTCGATATCGCCTCCATCTCGAAGCTGTTCACCTCGATCGCGGTGCTCCAACTCGCCGAGAACGGCGCGCTGGACATCAACGAGCCAGTAGCCAGCTATCTGCCGGAATTCGGCGTCAACGGCAAGTCGGACATCACCGTCGAGCAGCTACTCACGCATACCTCCGGGCTGGAACCCACGCTCAATCTGTGGCGCGATTACCCGGACAAGCCGTCGCGGATCAACGCCGTGCTCGAGGTCGCGCCGCAGGAAAAGCCCGGCAGTGCCTACCTCTACTCGGACCTGAACCTGATCACGCTCGGCGTGCTGGTGGAACGCCGCTCCGGCAGCACGCTGGACGAATTCGTACGCGACCGGATCACCGAACCGCTCGCCATGACCGACACCGGGTACAACCCACCGGCAGACAAGCGAGATCGGATCGCCGCGACCGAGTACACCGCGGAACCGCCACGCGGCCTGGTGCACGGCGAGGTGCATGACGAGAATGCCTGGTCGCTCGGCGGGGTCGCCGGGCATGCCGGGGTGTTCTCCACCGCGACGGATCTGGCCAAACTCGGCCAGGCGGTGCTCAACGGTGGTAGTTACGCCGGCAACCGGATCCTGCGCCAGGAAACCGTCGAGCAGATGCTCACCAACTACAACCAGGAGTTCCCGGACGACTCGCACGGGCTCGGCTTCGAACTGGACCAGCGCTGGTACATGGGCGGGCTTAGCGCGCCAGGTACCGCGGGACATACCGGGTTCACCGGCACCAGCCTGGTGCTCGACCCCGCCTCCCGGTCGATCGCGATCCTGCTCACCAACCGGGTACACCCCAGCCGCGACTGGGGCTCGATCAACGAGGCGCGGGAAACCCACGCAAGCGGGCTGGCGGCCGCACTGGCGGTACCGCCCCGCCACGGGCCGGACAGCTGGCACAGCGCGCCGGGAAATTCGACCACTACGACACTGTCCACCGCCCGGCTGCCCGTCCAGGGCACACCCGAGGTGACCTTCGACGCTTTCATCGACAGCGAAAAGACCGACAAACTCACGGTAGCGGCCAGCACCGACGGTCAGCGCTGGCAACCGCTGGAGCTGGAAGCCACCGGACCGGGCGCACCGGAAGGCGGTAGCAAAACGTTATCCGGCTCTGGTCACCGTTCGTGGTGGAGCGTAAAAGCACGATTGGATCAGTACGATCCGCCAAATGGCGGCACATTAACTCTCCGTTGGCAATTTGCTACCGACGATCAATACACCGGACGCGGCGTGAATCTGGACGGCATCCAGGTAAAAGACGACTCCGGATTGATATTCGACGCCGAGCGGGACCCTCAGAAACTTGAACCAGAAGGATGGGTCACAACCAGCCGTTGACACTCTCCGCATTTGGGTACTACGAAAGTATTAGCTCAGATGAGCTAACAGTGCGTGTAGAACTGACGATATGTCCAGCAACATATTGAGTCCCGCGGTAGACCAAAAGCTCCGCGCCTTGGTCCAGCCGAGCGACGGAAGGGTTGTCCCGGTATGCTGGCTGTTAGTAAGTTTCCCACATGAGCGGTGGCACAGTGTTAGCTGATGAGCAATCCGCCGAACCCGCGCCGGCCGGGCAGCAGAGCGGACCAGCCAATGGCAGTCCCATGGAAGCGCAGCAACCGACGAGCCCACTGGTGCGAATCCGGTCGCTGCTGCCCGGGCTTGCCCGCGCCGAGCAACGCGTCGCGAAGGTCGTACTCGACAACCCCGCGGCGGTAGCCCGCAACAGCATCACCGAGGTCGCCGAGGCCGCTGGCACCAGCGAGACGACGGTGACCCGGTTCTGCAAGGCGATCGGCGTCGGCGGCTACCCCGAGCTACGCATCGCACTCGCCGCGGACACCGCCCGCTCGGAAGCACGCTCCGACCGCGACCTCGGCGGCGACATTGGCCCGGACGATGATCTGCGGCAGATCGTCGGCAAGGTCAGTTTCGCCGATGTGCACGCCGTCGAGGAGACCGCGCAGCAGCTCGATGTCGCGGTACTGGAACGCGTGGTGAACCTCCTGGCCACCGCCGGCAGAGTCGATGTGTACGGGGTGGGCGCAAGCGCTTTCGTCGCCGCCGACCTGCAGCAGAAACTCCATCGCATCGGGCGGATCAGCTTCTCCTGGAGCGATACGCACATCATGCTGACCTCGGCAGCCGTGCTCGGCTCGAACGATGTCGCGGTGGGTATCTCGCACACCGGGGCGACCGCGGACACCGTCGAAGCGCTGCGGGTGGCCCGCGAGCACGGGGCGACCACCGTCGCGTTGACCAACTTCCCCCGCTCCCCGATCGCCGAAGTCGCCGACCTGGTGCTCACCACCGCCGCGCGGGAGACCACCTTCCGCTCCGGTGCGATGGCCAGCCGGATCGCGCAGCTCACCGTGATCGACTGCTTGTTCATCGGGGTAGCGCAGCAACATATGGCCACATCGATGCGCGCGCTGGACGCGACGCGGGAGGCGGTAGGCACGCATCGCCTCGGCGTGCGCGCGGACGGACGCCGTAAACCAAAGGAGGGCGACAGATGACGGTGCCGCGCAAGGCGGTGTACGTCGATTCCCCAACCGAGATCCGGAATTCGCGCACCTTCGATATCGACGAGCTGTCCACTGAGGACATCCTGCGCAAGCTGAGCGATGAGGACCGGCTGGTGCCAAGCGCGGTCGCCGCGGTACTCGGCGAGCTCGCGGTGGCCGTCGATCTGGCCACCGAGGCACTGCGCGGTGGCGGTCGGGTGCACTACATCGGCGCGGGCACCTCGGGCCGGCTGGCCAGCCTGGACGCCGCCGAGCTCGCGCCGACCTTCAACGTTCCGGACGACTGGTTCCACGCGCATCACGCGGGCGGCCGAAACGCGCTGGCCAGCGCGGTCGAGGGCGCCGAGGACAACGCCGAAGCCGGCGCCGCCACGATGCGCGAGCACGTTCGAGCCGGCGACTTCGTGCTCGGGCTCACCGCGTCTGGGCGCACCCCTTACGTGCTTGGCGCGCTGCGCACGGCGCGGGAACTCGGGGCGCGCACCGGGCTGGTGTTCGGTAACCCCCGGCTGCGGGATTCGCTGGACGCCGAGGTGGACGTGCTGATCGCGCCGGATACGGGACCGGAGGCGATCGCCGGTTCGACGCGGATGAAGGCCGGTACCGCACAGAAGCTGATTCTCACCTCGTTCTCCACCGCCGTGATGATCAAACTCGGGCGGACCTATTCCAACCTGATGGTCAGCGTGCGGGCCACGAACGAGAAACTGCGCGGGCGCACCCAGCGCATCCTCGCCGAGGCGACCGGCCTCCCGATCGAGGAATGCGCGGCAACGCTGGAGGACGCGGGCGGCGATCTGAAGCTGGCGCTGGTCCAGCTGCTTTCCGGGGTGGAACTGCGCCAGGCGGATATCGCGCTGCACGAAGCCGACGGACACGTCCGCGAGGCGCTGGACTGGCTCAACAGCACCCCCAGCCAAACCCGCTGACCTTCAAGAACGCTAGGTGCCCGCGGCGTCGGCGATGCTGGTCGCCTCGCGGGCACCGGCGGTCAGCGCCGAACAGCACAACAACAGCCAGTCCCGCACCCCACCGGCTTCGCCGTTGGCGAACCCGGTGAGCGCCGCGGCGTACTGCTGCGGCTGCCGGTAGAACGCCACTTCCGGCACCAGCAACCCCTTCGGATCCAGCCCGCTCGCGATCATGGTCAACCGCGCGGCCGCCCGCGCGACGACGCCATCGGCGCTCCCGAACGGGCGAAGCGCGAGCAGTTCGCCGTGCACCACGGCGGCAAGCACCGGACCGGGCGCCTTCGTCTCCCCCACGGTCAGCCTGGCAAGCAAGTCCAACCGTTCGGACCCGGAGATCGGCCGCCCAAGCTGGTCCTGGTCGGCGACCAGATCGGCGGCGGCAAGCACATGCAGCCTGGCCAGCACCTGTAGCGGCGCCCGCTGCCAGGTGGCGAGCAGCGGGCCGAGCGCATCGGCCACCCGCAGCGCACCGGCCAGCACCGGATCGGCGATATCGCCGCCCTCCGGGATATCCGGGTTGGCCCCGTCCAGCGCCGCGGAAGCACGCGCCGCGCGCACCGAGGCCTCCGCGGCCGTAGCCGGCCACCCCCTACGGTTCGCCGGATGCCGGTGTACCTCGTCCACCGCTTCGCGGGCCTGCGCGACGGCATCGGATACACCCTCGAGGTCAAGCAATGGGCTCAGCGGGTCGGTCACCGCGCGACCGTACCGCTCGTGGACCGTTCGCCGCGCACCCAGCACCATCCGTTCGCCGTAACTCGCAGGTTTGGCACGGCACGGTAGCGTGCCATGCAGGATTACCGCCGGAGCGGTGACGACTGGGCGGTTACAAGGTCGGTTATCAAGGAGGTCTCGCACCATGACCGAACAGTCCGGGCAGAACCCGGCACTGGACAACCTGCTCAGCGAGAGCAGGACGTTCCCGCCGAGCGCGGAGTTCGCCGCGCAAGCCAACGCGACAGCCGAGATGTACACCACGGCCGACGCGGACCGGGAAGCGTTCTGGGCCACCCAGGCCGAGCAACTGCACTGGGAAACCAGCTGGAGCAAGGTGCTGGACTGGTCGGAGGCGCCGTTCGCGAAGTGGTTCGTGGGCGGCAAGCTGAACGTCGCGTACAACTGCGCGGACCGGCACGTCGCCGCCGGCAATGGCGACCGGGTAGCCATCCACTGGGAAGGCGAGCCGGGTGACTCCCGCACGATCACCTACGCCGACCTGCAGCGCGAGGTCAGCCGCACGGCCAACGCGTTCGCCTCGCTCGGGCTGACCAAGGGCGACCGGGTGGCGATCTACATGCAGATGATCCCGGAAACGGTGTTCACCATGCTCGCCTGTGCCCGGCTCGGCCTTACGCACTCCGTCGTCTTCGCCGGCTTCTCCTCCGAGGCGCTGCGCTCGCGGATCGACGACGCCCAGGCCAAGGCCGTGATCACGGTGGACGGCCAGTTCCGCCGAGGCAAGGTCGCCCCGCTCAAGCCCGCGGTGGACGAGGCGGTGGCGCAGACGCCGAGCGTGGAAAAGGTCGTCGTGGTCAAGCGCGGCGAGAACGACGTCGCCTGGACCGAAGGCAGGGACATCTGGTGGCACGACCTGGTCGATCACCAGTCCGACCAGCACACCGCCGAAGCGCACGACGCCGAGCACCCGCTCTACATCCTGTACACCTCGGGTACCACGGGTAAGCCGAAGGGCATCCTGCACACCTCGGGTGGCTACCTGACCCAGGCCGCGTACACGCACCGGAACGTCTTCGACCTGAAGCCCGAATCGGACGTCTACTGGTGCACCGCGGACATCGGCTGGGTCACCGGGCACAGCTACATCGTCTACGGCCCGCTGGCCAACGGCGCGACCCAGGTGATCTACGAGGGCACCCCGAACTCGCCGCACGAGGCCAGGCACTGGGAGATCGTGCAGAAGTACGGCGTGACGATCTACTACACCGCGCCGACGCTGATCCGGACCTTCATGAAGTGGGGCGATCACCTTCCCGCGGAGTACGACCTTTCCTCGCTGCGGGTACTCGGCAGCGTGGGGGAACCCATCAACCCCGAGGCGTGGATGTGGTTCCGCGAGCACGTCGGCCGCAACCAGGCGCCGATCGTGGACACCTGGTGGCAGACCGAGACCGGGGCGATCATGATCTCGCCGCTGCCCGGCGTCACCGCGACCAAGCCCGGCTCGGCACAGCGCCCGCTGCCCGGTATCTCCGCGAAGGTGGTCGACGACACCGGCGAGCAGGTCGGCCCGGGCGGCGGCGGTTACCTGGTGCTGGACAAGCCGTGGCCAGGGATGCTGCGCGGCATCTGGGGCGACCCGGAGCGCTACCGGGACACCTACTGGTCGCGGTTCGGGGCACAGGGCTACTACTTCGCGGGCGACGGTGCGAAGTACGACGAGGACGGCGATGTCTGGCTGCTCGGCAGGGTGGACGACGTGATGAACGTGTCGGGCCATCGCATCTCGACCACCGAGGTGGAGTCCGCGCTGGTTTCCCACCCGACGGTGGCCGAGGCCGCGGTGGTCGGCGCGACCGATCCGACCACCGGGCAGGGCATCGTGGCCTTCGTGATCCTGCGCGGCGGCGTGGCCGAGGACGAGGCGAAGGGCACCGAGGCGATCACCGCGCTGCGCAACCACGTGGCCACCGAGATCGGGCCGATCGCCAAACCACGGCAGATCATGGTCGTGCCCGAGTTGCCGAAGACCCGCTCCGGCAAGATCATGCGCCGGCTGCTGCGCGATGTCGCGGAGAACCGGCAGGTCGGTGACGTCACCACGCTCGCCGACTCCAGCGTGATGGACCTGATCTCCTCCGGTCTGCAGAGCGACAAGAGCGAGGACTGAGCTGGTATCTGGGGCCCTTTCCGTCGACCGGCGGGAAGGGCCCCAGGCATGCGCGCATCGAACAGTTGTTCTAGTATGCAGCCCTGACGGGGACCGACGTGGCAGGGAGATAACGCGATCATGACCGTGGATACGGCGACGCAGGAACACACGTCCAACGGCGCGGAACAAGCGCCTTCGACCGAGCAGAACGAGCACCCGCAGGCACCGGCAACCGCTGCCGAGCAGCCGGAAAGCGCCGCGAGCACGCCAGCCGAACCGGAAGCCGAAGCAAAGCCGCAGCGGAAGCCACGCAAGCAGTCCACAGCCAAGAAGACGCGTTCGGTCGAGCTGACGCTCACGGTGACCGGGACCGCCGATGGTGAATGGCAGGCCGATGTCGTACACGGCACGAACCGCGTGGTTCGTGGCCTGAACATCCCGGCCGCCGCGGTGTCCAGGGCCGCGAAGGAACTACACGACGACATCTCCGGCGCGATCGAGCAGGTGCTGGAGACCGCGCGGGAACAGCACCGCAGCCGCGTCGAGGAGCTACAGGCGGAGCTGGCCAAAGCGCAGGCGGCGCTGGCCGAGCTGGAGGAGTAGAAGTTCCTCCGTTACCCCCGTTGCTGTTGGCGAACGGGGGTAACGGAGAAGCCGGCTAACGCACCGCAGGCATCAACCGGCGAATCGCCGGGGTGGCAATCGCCAGCAGTACCCCCATGCCCACGGCGATCCCACCGAGGACGCCGAAGTACGCCGCTTCGTTGTCCGCGCTGTAGTTCTCCGCCGCCCAGCCGGCGACCGAGGTTCCGGCGGCCACGGACAGGTAGAACAGCGCGACCGTCTGCGCCTCGAACGCCCGCGGCGCGAGCTTGGTGGACACCGAAAGCCCGACTGGCGATAGGCACAGCTCGGCGAGGGTGAACACCAGTAGCACCAACACCAGGAACAGCACCGGCACCGAGGCGCCAGTCGTCCCGCTCATGGTGACCATCAACAGGAAGGCAAGGCCAACCCCACCAACGCCGAGCGCGAACTTGGTGGCCGTGGACGGCTGCCGGGAGCCGAGCTTGGTCCACATCCAGGCGAACACCGGGGCCAGCGTCACGATGAAGATCGGGATGATCGAGTTTACCCAGGCGACCGGAATCTCCCAGCCGAAGATCTGCCGGTCCACCCGGTTGTCCGCGTAGAACACCATCACGGTGAACTGCTGCTGGTAGAGCGACCAGAATGCGAAGCTGGCCAGAAACAGTGGGATGAACGCGAACACCTGCTTGCGCTCGACCGTATTGATCCGCCTGCTGGTGAGGATCACCACGAAATAGCCGAGCGCGGCGAGCACGATCACCGTGGTGGCCACGTTCACCAGGTTGTCCGCGGTGAGCCAGCCGACCAGCACGGACAACACGATGACGAGCACCGCGGCCACCGCGATGCTCGTGGCGATCAACCGCTGCCCGCCGACGATCGGATTCGGCACCTTCCGGCCTTCCTCCGGCAGGTCCCTGCGCCAGATCACGTACTGGGCCAGGCCGAGCGCCATACCGACCGCGGCTACGCCGAAGCCATAGTGGAAGCCAAGTCTGGTCTGCAACAGGCCGGTAAGCAGTGGACCAACCAGTGCACCAAGGTTGACTCCCATGTAGAAGATGGAGAATCCCGCGTCCCTGCGCTCGTCCCTCGCGCTGTAGAGGAGTCCCACCAGCACTGTCGCGGTTGCCTTCAGCCCACCGCTGCCGATGGCGACAAGTACGAGTCCAATGCCGACACCGGTCAGCCCGGGGAAGACCGCGAGACTGACGTGGCCGAGCAGGATCAGCACGCCGCTGTAGAACAGCGTGCGCTCCGGTCCGAACAGCCGGTCGGCCACCCAGGCACCGAATACCGTGGACAGATAGACGGTGCCACCGTAGGCGCCGACGATGCCCGCGGCGGTGTCCTTCGGAAGGGCTAACCCGCCATCGGCAACCGACCAGTAGAGGTAGATCGTGAGAATCGCTTGCATCCCATAGAACGAGAAGCGCTCCCACATCTCCACCCCGAACAGGTTGGCCAACCCCTTGGGGTGACCAAAGAATTTTCGGTCAAATCCGACATCGGGGTCGTCGGTCGGACCGTCGGTAGTGGACTGATTACTCACCCTTCCTCCATTGGTCTAGACATATTCGGCCGCATGGTATTTACCATTAGGATGTTGTCCCGGTGTGCCGGGAAGTCTGGTCGGCAGTAGATTTGTGCTGCCGATTTGAGGGAGGAAGATCTTGACTTCAACCGCCCGGCCGGTATCCGAGTTCGCACGGTACCTCCGTACCGAGACGGTCGGCGGGATGTTGCTTCTTGGCGCGGCGGCGGTCGCGCTGATCCTGGCCAACTCGCCGCTGATGGACCTCTACCAGTCCGTCCGCGACACCGAGATCGGCACCGACTTCCTGCATCTCAAGCTCAGCGTCGGCGACTGGGCAAAGGATGGCCTGCTCGCACTGTTCTTCTTCGTGGTCGGGCTGGAACTCAAACGCGAGCTGGTGATCGGCGAGTTGCGCTCGATCAAGGCGGCCGCGCTACCCATCATCGCCGCCGCCGGCGGCATGCTCTTCCCCGCGGTGATCGCCCTGTCCATCGCGGGCGGCGAGCCGGGAATGGACAAGGCCTGGGCGATCCCGGTGGCCACCGATATCGCCTTCGCGCTCGGCGTGCTCGCGCTCACCGGCTCCGGGATGCCGAGCAGCGCACGGGTCTTCCTGCTCAGCCTGGCCGTGGTCGACGACCTCGGCGCGATTCTGATCATCGCGATCGTGTTCACCGCCAGCTTCGACTTCGTCGCACTGGCCATCGCCGCCGCCGCCATGGCGCTCTACGCGTTCCTGCAGTACAAGCGAGTCCGCACGGCCTGGCTGTACGTCCCGATCGGGATCATCACCTGGATCGCGGTACACGAAGCGGGTATTCACGCCACCATCGCGGGTGTCGCGCTCGGCATGCTCACCAGGGTCAAGCCGGACAAGGGCGAGCACGAAGCACCCGCACTACGCCTCGAGCACCGGCTACAGCCCTGGTCCGCCGGCTTGGCCGTGCCGGTCTTCGCGTTCTTCGCGGCGGGTGTCCCGCTGACCGGTGAGGCGCTGCGCGATGTGTTCACCCAGCCCATTCCGCACGCGATCATGTTCGGCCTGATCGGTGGCAAGCTACTCGGCATCTTCGCCACCTCGTGGGTGGTGGTGAAACTCGGTATCGCCGCGAAACCACGCAACCTCGGGCATCTGGACATGATCGCGATCTCGATGCTCGGCGCGGTCGGCTTCACGGTGAGCCTGCTCATCGCCGAACTCTCGCTGGATGGCCAGCAAGCGGAGGAAGCCAAGGCGTCCGTGCTGATCTCCTCGGTGATCGCCGCGCTGATCGCCTCCCTGCTGCTGATCAGGCGAAGCAAGGCGCACGCGCACGACGACGAGAACGTACCCGACGGCCCCAACGGAGAATCAGGCGAATCGGACACGACGACCGACTCGTCCGCCGATCCGTCCGGTTCGGCCAAGGGCGGGCACACCCCGCCTGACCGGGAGGCCTAACGCGTTCGGTGGGTCGCTGCGAGCGGGCGGTGCGCGGCGTTGCGTGGCGCATGGCACGATGACCGGGTGACCAGCGAACCCCACCGCAACTCCGGCAGCGGAACCGACGGCACACCGCCAGTGTCCTCGATCCCGCTGACCGACGATCGAAACGGGAACGGCTCTGTTGGCGGTCAGTCGATCGGCGACCTGGTCAAGGACGCGTCCTCGCATGTGTCCACATTGGTCAGGGCCGAGATCGAACTGGCGCGCGCGGAGATCACCAGCGAGGTCAAGAAGGGCCTCAAGGGCAGCGTGTTCTTCATCGCGGCGCTCACCGTGCTGATGTTCAGCCTGTTCTACCTGTTCTTCGCGCTAGCCGAGCTGCTCTATGACATCGGGCTGTACCGCTCGGCTGCCTTCGGCATCGTCTTCCTGCTGATGCTGCTTACGGCCGGGCTGCTGGCTTTCCTCGGCTGGCGCAAGGTACGCAAGATCCGCGCACCGCAGCGAACGATCAGCTCGATGAAGGAAACCGCGGCCGCGCTCAAGCCACGTGGTTCCGCCGAGCACTCCGAGCTGCCCGACCAGGCCGAGGTGAATCGGCTGACCGGCGGGCCCACCAGTCGGTAAGCCGAGGATGCGGGCCCGCCCAGATCCGTCCACGGTGCGGATCGATGGCCCGTGGACGCACCATGACGTGTACGCCAACGGCATCCGGCTGCACGTCGCCTCGCTCGGATCTGGCCCGCTGGTCGTACTGCTGCACGGCTTCGGCGAGTTTTGGTGGGTCTGGCACCGGCAGCTGGACGCGCTCGCCTCGGCTGGTTTCCGCGCGGTCGCGGTGGATCTGCGCGGTTACGGGGACTCCGACAAACCTCCGCGCGGTTACGACGGCTGGACCCTGGCTGGCGATGTCGCCGGGCTGGTCAAGGCAATGGGCGCGCGGCGTGCGCATTTCGTCGGGCATGCCTGGGGCGGGATGCTCGCCTGCACCGTGGCAGCCCTGCATCCCAGGGTGGTCTCCTCAGTCGGCCTGCTTGGCGCTACCCATCCGCTCGCGTTACGCGGGCAGATCGCGCGCACCGCGTTTCGGCGACGCGGGAACAACCAGCTGCGCGCGGCCGGCCACCTGTTCCGCTTCCAGGTCCCGATGCGCCCGGAGCGCTGGCTAACCCACGACGACGCGGCAAACACCGAGAAACTGGTGCGCGGCTGGGCGGCACCACGCTGGCGGGACAGCGCGGACTACCAGGCGAGCATCCCGTGGTTACGCAGGGCGATGCAGGTGCAGGGAGTCGCCCATAGCGCGCTCGAGTACTACCGCTGGGCCTTTCGTTCCCAGCTGCGTGGTGATGGTCGGCGGTTCGCGGCCGCGGTCGCGGCGCCGAGCCCGGTACCGATGCTGCAGATACACGGCGAGCTGGACACCTGCGTACTACCGAACACCGCGCGGTTGGCGCAACGCTGGGGCGGTACGGACTACAAGTACCAGGAGCTCAGCGAGGTCGGGCACTTCCCGCATCTGGAAGCCCCCGCCGAGACCAACGCGCTGCTTCTGAACGCGCTCCGCCAGGCCGAAAAGCACTAACCCGGCGACCTCGCTAACCTCAAAGAACGCGATCACGGAGGGTGGTTAGCCGCTGGTACACGGGCCGGTGCCGACCTCCTGCGTCATCCGCGGCGCCGCGCGCACCTCGTCGCCGATCTCGCTGGTGGTGAGCACGAACCCGGTCTCCGGATCGTCCGTGGCAGCACCGAAGACCAAACCGGTGATACTGCCGCCTGGGTCGACCATCGGTCCCCCCGAGTTACCGCTGCGCACCAGCGCCCGCACGGTGTACACGTCACGCGGCACGCTGTTGTCCCCGTAGATGTCCGGCCCCTGCAGCTGGATACGCTGCCGCACCCTGGCCGGCGACGCGGTGTACGGCCCATCCAGCGGGTAACCGAGCACGATCGCGTCATCGCCGGCAACCGCCTCCGGGGAAGCGATCGGCAGCGGCCGCGCGGGCAGCCCGGGCACCGCGAGCATCGCGATATCCGCGTTCGGATCGAAGTGCACCACGTACGCGGGCAACCGCTCACCGGCCATATCGACGGTCACGTCGGTCGTACCGGCGACCACGTGCGCGTTGGTCATCACCCGCTCCGGCGCGACCACCACGCTGGAGCCCTCCAACGACCGCGAACAGGCCGGCGCCCTGCCCTGCACCTTCAGCACGCTCGACTGCACCCGCTGTACGACCTCGCTGTTCTGCAAGCCCGCATCGGGTGGACCAACCTCGGTGATCGGCGTACGGGAGAACGGGTCGATTGCCGCCGGGAAGCCCGAGGCATCCAGCAGCGCACGCAGCTCGCCGGGAAACTCCTGCGCGCCCGGCGGAATCAGCTTGTCCACCGCGCCAAGCACGGTGGACCCCTTGACCGCCGAAACGAGACCGGGCATCCCGGTCGCCGAGGTGAGCGGCATGGCGATCAGCCAGGCAACCACGAAGACCACGAAGCCCTGCACCACCGCGCCGAACACGCTGTCCACGCCGTCGATCTTGCGCGAGGTGATCTTCTTCTTGAGCTTTCGCCCGAGATATACCCCCAGCATCTCGCCGATCGCGACCAGCAACACCACGATGGCCACGGCGAACCCGACCTTCGCGGCCGGATGGTCGAAGTTCTCCACGATCAGCGGCGCCAGCCGGATACCGCCGATCGCCCCGATCAGCACGCCGACAAAGGCCGGCAACGCGACCACGAACCCTTGCCGCGCGCCGGAAATCGCCGCGAGCAGGGCGAGCACGATGACCAGGATGTCTACCCAGTTCACTAGGTGGCCTCCGCCGGTTCGGTCGCACTGCCGCCGGAGTCGCATCCGGCCGATGGTTGCGCGGCACGTGCCGCGGCCGCCAAGGCTACGTCAAGGTCGCGCACATCTCGGTCATCCCACGGCTCGGCCCAGCCGGCGGCGTCGAGCAACCAGGTGAGCACGCCCGCGGTGAAGCCCCACACCAGCATCCCGGGTAGGCCAAAGGCAGGGCCCCGGTAGTGCTTCCGTATTCGCACCAGGAAGCGGTTGGCCGGATCAACCAGCTCGGCCACCGGCACCCTGGCGACCGCGGCCACTTCCCCGTCGTCGACCACACCAACCGGGCTCGGCCGCTCCCAATGGGCCAGCACTGGAGTTACCCGGAAACCGGATACCGGCACGTACATCTCGGGCAGCAGCGCGACCGGACGTACCCCGGCCGGATGCACCCCGGTCTCCTCCTGCGCCTCACGCAACGCGGTGTCCACCGGACCACCGTCCGCGGGCTCGGCGCCACCACCGGGAAACGCGACCTGCCCGGAATGCACGTCGCCGCCATCAGCCCTGCGCAACAGCAGTACGTCGGGCAACGCGCCGCTCGCCGATGGCGCGCCGAACAGCATGAGTACCGCCGCTGACCGCAAGCCGGGATCGTCCGGCGGCGTCAACCGGCCGATATCGCGGCCGTCCGTGACCGAGGTGGCCCGCACCAGGTCGCGCAGCCAGCTGGGCACGGTGTGCGGGTCGACAAGTGGCCCTGGTTCAGCGCCCCATCCCGCGGTCATCGGCCCTCCTGTCGTTGCGGGGCGGTCGCTGGCTCGTCCGCATAGCGCCGCACCGCTTCCCGCACCTGCTCGACCTCAGTGAACACGCGTGGTTCACGCACGAAATGCACCTCGCCGTCCGGCGTCAGCAGGTAGCTGGCTGGCAATCCAGTTGGCACCCGCAGCGCGCGTTTGACGCTGCCGTCGGTGTCATGAAAGGAGGGGAATCGCACACCAAGTTCCTCGACGAGCTCGAGCCCGCCCTGTCGATCGCTTTCCACCTGTAGCCCAACAACCTGCGCGGCCCCCGACTCCTCGGCGTAGCGCTGCAGTACCGGCAGCTCCTCCCGGCAGGGCTGACACCAGGTCGCCCAAACGTTCACCACCGTGGTTTTCCCGGCAAGCGCGCTACCCAGGTCGGTCGTCTCGCCGTTGCCGAGACACTCCGCGCGCGCTCCGCGCAGCTGCGCGATCTCCGTCCCGCTACCCGTAGGGCAGGCCTGGAGATCGGCCGCGACTCGGGCGGCGTCCAGGCCCGGTTCGGCGGCCTCGTCACCACCGCTTCCCTGATCCCGCGGCCAGAGCGCGACCACCGTGGCAAGCAGCAGCACCGCGGCGACCAGTGCCCAGCGTGCGGGCACGGTCAGTCCGCGCGGGGCTCCGTCAGCCGGCTCGCGCTCTGCCTCCTGGTTCATGCCCGCACCTTTTTCGGGCCCCGCGGCTTTCTCTGGCGTTGTGCCTTCTTCGGCTGTTGTGGCACACCGGCGCGTTCGGCGAGGTCAAGCAGATGCGGGGTTTCCGGGCCACGCAGCAGTTTCCCCGCCTCGGCCGGTTCCACCGGCCCGGTGCCGAACGAGGGGCACTGCTTGGCCAGAAAGCAAGCGCCGCAGGCGGGGCGCCGGGCGTGACAAACGCGCCGGCCGTGGAAGATCACGCGGTGCGAGAGCATCGTCCACTCCTTGCGCGGGATCAGGGCGCCAACCTCGTGTTCGACCTTGACCGGGTCTTCCTCGCTGGTCCAGCCCCAGCGCCGGACCAGCCGGCCGAAATGCGTGTCCACGGTGATGCCTGGCACGTCGAAAGCGTTGCCGAGCACCACATTCGCGGTCTTGCGGCCGATCCCCGGCAGTTGCACCAGCTCGTCCAGCTTGGCCGGCACGGCGCCATCGAACCGCTCGACCAGCAAGCTGCCGAGGCCAAGCAGCGAGTTCGCCTTGTTCCGGTAGAAACCCGTTGACCTGATCAGTTCTTCCAGCTCAGTGCGGTCCGCCCCGGCGTAATCCGCGGCCGTCGGGTACCGCGCGAACAACGCGGGCGTGACCTCGTTTACCCGTTTGTCGGTGCACTGCGCGGACAGGATGGTGGCCACGACCAGCTCGAGCGGGTTCCGGAAATCCAGCTCGCAATGCGCGTCCGGATAACCCTCGGTAAGCGCGCGCACCATCCGCCTGGCACGTCGTACCAGGCCGAGGCGAGTTTCGCCGCTGGCGTTGGGCACGCTTACACCTGACTCGGCGTCACTCTTTCGGGGGTAGCTGCGAGCTTCGGAGGCCACCCCGATAGCCTACGGGCGAGGAGTGTGACCCCGGTGTGTGCCCGGGACACGCCGGGCATGCGGTTCAGCGCCCCGATATCCGCAGTAAGCGAGGATAAGACGATGAGTGCCGACTCGACCGGGATGGGCAGGTCGCACGGATGACTGTATGGCTGGCAATCGCGGTTCCGTTCGTGATCATGTTCTTCGCTCTGTTCATGGAGCGGGTAGAGACCCGGTTGCGGCATGTCGCCGTACAGGAAGAAGAAGTCGAAGAGTTTCTCGAGCAGGCCCGACCGAATGAGGTCAGGGCGCTCTACGGACACGGGATTGGCCGCGCGCTGGAAATGTTTCGGCTGCGCCGCCGCAGCGGCAAGACAGGCAGGCTGCACGCGAGGCGTACCCGGGGGTAGGGTCAGCCGATTGGCGAGCACGTCGCAGGCCGTACGCATCCCGCTAGCTGGGAACACAGTGTGATGATTCGGCGAGCCGGCGGGCGAATTTCGACCAAAGCCCTACACTGCACGTAGTGATCGGCGACATGACGGCCCAACCCGGGTCGGCGTGCCGCGTCCCAACAGGAGGCACGAGGTGGACGAAACCCTGGCCCGCGCGGGCATCTTTCAGGGTGTGGAGCCGGCGGCGGCAGAAGCACTTGCGCAGACGCTCGAAGCAGCCGAGTTCCCGCGTGGACACGTGATCTTCAACGAGGGCGAACCTGGTGACCGCCTGTACATCTTGCAGTCCGGCAAGGTGAAGGTCGGCCGGAAATCCCCGGACGGCAGGGAGAACCTGCTACAGATCATGGGCCCGTCAGACATGTTCGGTGAGCTGTCGATCTTCGACCCAGGGCCGCGCACGTCCACCGCGACCACGGTGACCGAAGTGCGCGCGCTGACCATGGACCGGCAGGCACTGCGGCAGTGGATCAGCAACCGGCCGGAGATCGCCGAGCAACTACTGCGCGTGTTGGCCCGCCGACTGCGCCGGACCAACAGCATGGTCGCCGACCTGATCTTCACCGACGTTCCCGGTCGCGTGGCGAAGGCGCTGCTGCAGCTGGCGCAGCGATTCGGCTCGCAGGAGGCCGGCTTGCTGCGGGTCACGCATGACCTCACGCAGGAGGAGATCGCGCAGTACGTCGGCGCCTCGCGGGAGACCGTGAACAAGGCACTTGCCGATTTCGCGCACCGCGGCTGGCTGCGGCTGGAAGGCAAAAGCGTGCTGATCCTCGATCCGGAACGGCTCGCCCGCCGCGCCCGCTGACCCGGCTCGCCGCGGCCGCAAGATTCCTAAAGAACGCGATCGAGCTAGACATGCAAGAAGGGCCGGGCGCCACCCCCGACGTGGCGCACCGGCCCTTCTTGTGTGTGCGCGGTTCGTCCCCCGACGTTCCGCGCTCCCCGCCCTCCGGCTCATAGGCCCCGACCCTTGGCTCGGAGGGAACTTATGGAGTTTGCCCGCTGGCTTCGGTCAGCGAAGTCTGTTTTCGAGGTCTCGTATCGCCGTTCTTCGTGGTGACACGTGCCCTGCCTAGTACAACCATGGCACGGCCCCACCCGGGTAACTCAACCCTTGTCACTCGTTAAGACTCTTGGGGATACGCATTCGTTGCGCGACTTCTTCCGAAAATCGATCCAACGTTATTAAACCGAGATCAACTGACCCGGCGGCAACACGAACCGGTGACTCAGCGCACCGGCAAAATGACTGGTACGCACGTGCAATTTTACTGCATACTGGTACGCGTGTCTCAGTCCGCTGATTCTGGCCAGGCACATACCGGCCAGATCCGCCTCACCGATTACCGCGCCGCGCTAACCGCCCCCGGCGCGCGCTGGCCCGTGCTCGCCTCACTGCTCGGCCGGCTACCGATCGCGATGATCGCGATCTCCGCGATGCTCTACACCCAGCGCGAGATGGGCTCGTTCGCGCTGGCCGGGGTCGTCTCCGCGAGCATCCTGATCGGCGTCGCGATCGCCTCGGTAGCGCAGGGACGGATCGTGGACAAACTCGGTCCGACCAGGCCGCTGCTGGTACTGGCGAGCGTCTTCCTGGTGGCCAGTACCGCGCTGATCCTGGCGATCGACGGGCATGCGGCGGAGTGGCTGCTGGTGATCCTGGCCTTCCTGGTCGGCGCGAGCGAGCCGATGGTCGCCTCACCGTCCCGTGCCCTGTGGATGCGCCTGGTACCCGCCGGTTCGGTACGCGCGGCGGCATACGCCTACGAGGCGATCAGCATGGAGGTCTTCTTCATCCTCGGTCCGGGGATCGCGGGCTTGCTGATCGGTCTGCCCTGGCCCGGCCTCGGCTTGGCCATCGGGGCCGGCTGTATGGCCGCCGGCGCGGTCGCGTTCGCGCTCAGCCCCGCGGCACGCGCCTGGCGAGGCGAGCCGGATGCCCCAGCCAAGTCGCTACTCGGCGCGCTGGCCAGCACCGGGATGCGCACCCTCACGATCGCGGCGTTCGGTTTCGGCGTAGTGATCGGCTTCGTCGAGGTGGCAGTGCCGGCCTCGGCGACGAACGCGGGCGTGCCGACCGTCGGTGGGCTGCTGCTCGGGCTGTGGTCGTTGAGCTCGGTTGTCTGCGGGGTGCTCTACGGGCTCCGGCCGTGGCCACGGCCGATGCATCTGCGACTGCCGGTACTACTCGGCGGTTTCGGCATCCTGGTGACGACGCTGGCCATCCCGGACTCGCTGTGGGCGCTTGCCGGGTTCATGCTGCTCGCTGGCGTGCTGATCACCCCGCAAGCCACGGCGCACTCGGCCACCGTGGAGCTGGTCGCGCCGCGCGGCACGATGACCGAGGCTTTCGGCTGGGTGATCACCGCCGTCACCCTCGGCCTTGCCGCCGGCCAGTCGGTGTCCGGCACGCTGGTCGAACATGCCGGCCCGTGGTTGTCCTTCCTTGCCGCCGGGCTGAGCGGCCTGCTACTGGCCGGCGTGGTGTGGTCGTTCCGGCGAACCGTCGCCAAGCCCAAGGTGGCGGGATCGGTGCTGGCGCCGGTCGGCTGAGCCAGCCAGAACTGTCGGGGCCCGGCCGTAACCTGCGCTGCCATGGACGTCACCGCCGACACCACCGCGTTAGCGGCCGCTGCCGCCGAGGTCACCAAGGTCCTGCCGAGTAGGAGTGGTGGCTCGGCGGGTGCCCGTGTGCTGCTCGAGGCCTCGGGCACGGAGCTGACGCTGACCGGTAGCGAACCGGATCAGTTGCTGCGCACCAGCGGGTCGGCGATGGTGCATACCGACGGCAGCGTGCTCGTACCCGCCCGGGTACTGGCGGATACGCTGCGCTCCTTCGATGATCCGCAGGTCCGCCTCGCCGTGGAAGGCAGCCGCCTGGCGGTACGTGCCCAGCGTGGCCGCTTCGCGTTGCCCGTGCTGGACCCGGCCACCGAGCCGGAACGGGTCGAATGCCCGCCGGCTGCTGGTTCGGTGCCCGCAGCCGAGTTCGCCAGCCTGCTGCGCACGGTCGCGGGCGCCGCGGCCAAGGATGATGCCCTGCCAATGTTCACCGGGGTGCGGTTCAACGCCGTCGAGGACCAGCTCCGGCTGATTGCCTGTGACCGGTTCCGGATGGCCATAGGCACGTTGCCCTGGGCTGGCGAGCCACTGGACAGCGCCGTGCCAGCCGCGCTGCTCAGGGATTTCGCCGGCAGTATGGCCAACAAGGGCGCACGGGTCGCGCTGCATGCCGGGCCGAACCGGCTCGGCTTCGGCTGGGGCGGGTCGACACTGGTGACCGCCGTGCTGGACGCCGGGTTCCTGGATGATGCGCGAATCGTCACGGACACCGTGGATACCTCGGTCGAGGTGTGCGCGGACGAGCTGAGCGGGGCGATCCGGCGGGTTGGCACCTTCCTCGACCCGCGTGGCGCGCTACAGGTCAGCGTGGACGATGGTGAGCTGCGGGTTTCGGCCGCATCGGAGTACGCGGGCGAGGCAGCCGAGACGTTGAAGGCCACGGTGCACGGCGGGCGCACCAGCCCGCGGTTTCAGGCGCGCTACCTCGCCGAAGCCGTACGCCCGTTCAGCGGCGGCCGCATCCGGCTGGATATCCAACCCGGGCTGCGTGCCACGGTTCTCACACCGGCCGCGGAGAGCACCGAAGACACCCCGACGGGCCTGCGCTACCTGGTGATGCCGTTGCGCCAGTAACCGACAACCTCAGTAACCGACAACCTCAGGCTTCGGCGCGCAGGTAGTCCAGCTGTGCCCGGACGGACCATTCGGCAGGGCCCCACAGTGCCTGGTCGACGTCCGCGTAGACCAGCTCGACGACCTGCCGGGGCGTTGCCGAGGCACCAAGCTGGCGCAGCGCGTCGCGCACCTGGTCCAGCCGCTCTTCCCGGTGGCGCAGGTAGTACCGCGCGGTCTCGGCGAGATCCGCCATCTCCGGCCCGTGTCCTGGCAGTCCGCGCACCCCAGCCGGTAGATCCACCAGCACGCGCATCGAATCCAGGTACGCCCCGAGCTGGCCGTCCGGATGCGCGATCACCGTGGTTCCCCTGCCGAGCACGGTGTCCCCGGTGAGCACGGCTCGCTCGCCCGCGTGGCTGACGTCCAGACAGATGGAGTCCGCGGTATGGCCCGGGGTGTGCAGCACCCGCAGGTCGAGCCCGGCCGCGCGGACGACATCCTCGTGTTGCACGGCGGTGGCGTCCTGGCAGAGCGCCGAGTCAAATGCCCGCACCGGAGCGCCCATCTGGTCCGCGAGCCAACCGGCGCCCTCGCTGTGGTCGCCGTGGTGATGGGTCAGCAGCACCAGCTCGGCAGGGCCACAATCGGCGACCAGCTCGAGGTGCTCGAGATCGTGGTAGCCGGGGTCGACGATCACGCAGTGGGCACTGTCCGGGGCACGCAACACCCAGGTATTGGTGCCTTCCAAGGTCATCGAGCTCGGATTGCGTTCCAGTAGCACCGAGGCGAACGGGGTCACCTGACGAAGCTCGCCGTACCACGGGTGTGCCGTCATGACTGCACCTCGTCGTCCGGCCGAGCATCCAGATGCCCAGCAGCCGTCGGGTAGCTCGGATCGCCCGGCAGTACGAGTCGGAGCTTGCGGCCTTCGCGGGTCACCTTCGGGATGACCTTCTCCAGCCGGCGCTCGGCGGCAAGCACCTCGGCCACGGTGCCGAACCGGGACAGCTCGGTGAGCGTGCGCCAGGTGGGCGGCATCAGCCCGCACCGGCCGGCCTTCCAGTCCTCGATAGCGTCGTCCGGCCGGAACCAGCCGGCGGATTCCGCTTCGGTCGTAGCACCGTCGGCATGCTGGCCATCTGGCAGCGTGGCGACCAGGAATCGAGTGTCGTACCTGCGCGGCTCCGACTCCGGTGTCACCCAGTTCGCCCACGGGCGGAGCAGGTCGGCCCGAAGCACCAGGCCGGCGTCGGCGAGGAACTCGGCGAGCGAGAGCTCCCTGTTCACCAGCGCGGTACGGGCAGCCGCGTAGGGGCGCGGATCGCGCACGACCGAATCGGCGTCCGGGCCGGCAAGCAGCACCCCGGACTCCTCGAAGGTTTCCCGCACCGCGGCACAGACCAGCGCGCTGGCCAGACCGCGTGCACAGTCGAACACCTCGGCCCACCATGCGGGCGGGTTGCCGGTCCACTCGAGCGCACTGTCCGCGTCGCGGTTGTCCACCCCGCCACCGGGAAAGACGCTCATCCCACCGGCGAAGGCCATGCCGGTGACCCTGCGCAGCATGAATACCTCGGGCCCTGCGGAGGTGTCTCTGAGCAACATCACCGTCGCCGCGTCTCGCGGGGTGGCCGGTGGGTCTGGCGGTTCCGCCGGGAATGCCCCCTCGGGTACGTCAAACTGCTCGGGTAGCTCGACCACGGGCCCGACCATAACCCGTGGCGACCGGGGGATCGAGCCTCTTGATCGAGTTTTCTGGCCTCGGCCGATGCCCCGATCGTGGGGCAAGCCGCCATCCGGCGGAACTCAGCGAGTGCCCTGGCTAACTATCGGCTAAAGTCCCCTGAACGGTTACGATCACTGCGCGGTCGGTTGCGGACGGTCGGTGATCGCCGCGCGTCAGCTCGCCCGGAACGAGCAGACGCCCAAGGAGCAGGGACCCAAGAGCAGGGACATTGCCGACGACGGGCTGGGCATTGACTGGAACGCACCGGTCGAGGAACGCCCGCACGGATGGAGCGTGACATGCCGCTGTCCGGTCAGCAGATCTACGAGAACTTCCAGCAGGGCCGCGGCGGCGCCGGCCTCGGCGAGACCGCGGGAATCCTGCGCGATCTGGCAGGCAACTACACGAGCCGGGCGGACCGGCTCGGCACGCTGACCGGTGCGCTCGATACGGCATGGACGGGTAAGGCCGCGGGCGCGGCGGGTGGCTCGGCCGCGCCGATCGCCAAGGAGTTCGCGCGGACCGCACCGGATCTGGCGACCATGCAGGACCTGGTGCAACGCCAGGTCAGCTCATTCGATAGTGCGAAAAGCTCGGTCTGCCCCGTGCCACCCGCGCCACACAAGCCAGGGCTATGGGATAACCTCTCCGGCTTGGTCGGCGATACTTTCGAGGCCAAGCAGGCGGCGCATAACAACGCCGCGCAGCACAACGTCGATGTGATGAACAACTACGCGCTGGCCACCGAACACCACGCCAACGGGATGCCCAGCTCGGTCGGTGCGACGGCAACGGCCGATTCGGGCACCGGGGTGTCCAGCGCGGCGATTGCCGGTAACGCGATGACCGGCGCGCCAGCCGCGGCATTGGGAACGGCCACTGGAGCCGGCTCGTTCTCCGGAGTACTGCCGATCGGCGGGGAAGCCAGCGGAGCTGGACTCGCCGGTACGGCGCCGATCGGTTCGGTACCCGCGAGCCGGGCCGGCACCGTCGGTGGTGGTGGCGGTGGAATCGCCGCCGCGGCCAAACCAGGTTCCACCCGCTCGGATGACGATCCGAGCATTCCAGGGCCCGCTGGTGGCACCGTCGGGGGTGTGCGTTCAGCGGGCGAGGACCAGCTGTGGTCCTCGTTCCTCGTCGACAACGACGCCGATGCGGTGTTCGGCACCGACGAGTCGACCGCACCGCCAGTAATCGGTGAGTAGTCAAACCCCTCGGAGCGCCAGCTTTGCTTTCACACCCGGTCACGATCTCAGCGGCGTCGCTTGCCACGCTGCTGCACAGGGAGCGGATCGGTGTACCGCACATCACCCTGAGCCCCACCGCGATGTGGCTGGACCACGACGAGCGCCGGGACGCGGACAAGCAGGCCGGCGAGGAGATCGACGGGCTCGAGGTCGGTGATCAGCGCGGGCTGGATGTGGAGTTCGCCGCCTCGCTCGCGGTGTTGTGCCGGCCGACCGTGGAGTACTACGGCTGGATCAACGAGGGCAAGACCACGCTGGCCGTGCTCGCCGCCTCGATCGGGAACGAGGCGGTGCTCGCCGTCCGGGAAAACGAGACGGTGTTCATCAACCAGCTCGACCCGGAGCGGCTGCCGGAGGGGCTGGTCGCGCAGATCCCGGAACTGGCGCCGGCCAAGGGCAAGCCAATCAATGTGGCGCAGGAGGAAATGCTCGCCGAGGCCGAGCAGGCACGTACGCCTTCGCGGGTGATCACCCGGACCGCGAGCCACGCCGTGCGCCAGGTGCAGAGCATCAGTTCGCTGCCGACCGACGGCGGCGGCGAGCTGTACGTCGCGGTGCGGGACAGCCTGGGCCGGCGCAAGCACACCGAGCAGCCGTTGCGGTACGCGGACACCTCGGAGGGTCGGTGGCTGAACATCACGCTGCCGGGCCAGGCCAGAACGATGCTGGTGATCAGCCCTGGCACGCGAAAGGACATCGCGCGGCGGATGCGCGATATGCACGCCGCGTTGACCGACTGAATTGACCTACTCGGCAGGGCCTTGACCGATTGAGTGGGACGCGTGTCAAGGTAGCGGGGTGGACGAACAGCTACGGGTCGGTTTGGTTGGCGCGGGTCCGTGGGCGCGCTCGGTGCATGCGCCCGGCCTTGCCGATCACCCTGGCACCAGACTCACGACAGTGTGGGCGCGCCGCGCCTCGGCCGCGCAGGAGGTAGCGGGGTCGACCGGCGCCACCGTCGCGGCGGACTGGCCGGCGCTGCTCGACGAGGTTGACGCGGTCGCTTTCGCGGTGCCGCCGGATGTGCAGGCCAAGCTTGCCGCGCAGGCGGCTGCCGCCGGTAAACATCTGATCCTGGAGAAGCCGCTGGCGCTCGACCTGCCTGCCGCGGAGCGCCTTGCCGGTGCGGTCGCCGAGGCCGGCGTGGTCGGCATGCTGATGCTGAGCCGCCGGTTCGCCCCGGAAACCGTGGCGTGGCTTGCCGAGTTGCGCCGGCTCGGCGAGTGGTCCGGCGGCGACGCGAAGTGGCTTGCCGGGTCGTTGCTTGCCGGTGACTACTCGGGTTCGCCGTGGCGGCACGAGGGCGGCGCGCTTGTCGATATCGGGCCGCATGTGCTTGATCTGCTCGATGCCGCGCTTGGTGAGATCACTGGGGTACCCGCGGCGAGCCGTACCGCCGATGATCTCTGGCATCTGACGCTGGATCACGCGGGCGGCGCCCGGAGTAGCTGCACGCTGTCCATGCGCCTGCCGCTGCGGCCGAGCGTGCTGGAGTTCGCGGTGTACGGCCGGCATGGCTACCGGGCGCTGAGCGGGCGGCCGTCGTCGAATCAGGAGTGCTTCACGGCGTTCCTCGACGATTTCGTGGCGATGGTGGCCAGTGGCACCACCGCACACCCCTGCGATATCCGGCGCGGGCTGCATCTGCAGCGCGTGCTCGAGACCGCCCGTCAGCGCGCTGACGGCTAGCTACTCGACCTCGACGATGAGCTCGACCTCGACGGGTGCGCCGATGGGGAGTTCGGCGACGCCCACCGCGGATCGGGCGTGCTGGCCCGCGTCCCCGAAGATCTCCTTGAACAGGTCGGATGCCCCGTTGGCTACCGCTGGTTGGCCGGTGAATCCTTCGGCGGAGGCGACGAACACGACGGCCTTGACGATGCGGACCACCGAGTCGATACCGACCAGCGAGTGCACCGCGGCCAGCGCGTTCAGCGCGCAGGTCCGGGCGTGCCGTTGGGCTTCTTCCGGGCCGATCTCGGCGCCGACCTTGCCGGTGGCTGCCAGCGCGCCGTCCACGAGGGGCAGCTGACCCGCCGTGTACACCAGCGAGCCGGTGCGGATCGCCGGTACGTAAGCGGCTACCGGTGGCGCGACTCCGGGCAGTTCGATGCCGAGTTGGTTGAGCTTGTCGCTCCAGGTCACGGATTACTCCTTCGGCCGCTTGAGGTAGGCGACGTGCTGTTCGCCGGTCGGGTTGTTCAGGACGGTCACCAGCTCCCAGCCGTCCTCGCCCCACTGGTCGAGGATCTGCTTGGTCGCATGGATCAGCAATGGCACCGTTGCGTACTCCCACTTCGTCATGGGGCAGGAGCGTAGCCGGAAGGCGCGAGCGACCATCGGATCGGGCGTAGCCGGAAGGCGCGAGCGACCATCGGATCGGGCGTAGCCGCCGACCGCGCTAACCTTAAAGAACGCGGTTACGGAGCGTTATCGGTGGCTCGGCGCGGCTGGCGCCGCTACGGTGATCTTCCGTGGAAGGTTGGCGGATCATCGCGACGGTGCTGCTCGGCGTTGGCGGAATCGTGCTCGTGCTGGTGACCATGGCACAGGTGCGCGAGCGCAGCGGCAGCACGGCGGGTCAGGTCGCGATCTCCGGCGCCGTGGCGTTCACGCTTGTCGTGCTCGCCGGGCTGCTCACCGCGACGGTGCTGCCCGCCGGCGTCGCCTGGACGCTCGTGGTGGTCATCGGCGGGATAGCCGGGCTACTGGTGCTCACCGGCTGAGCTCGCCCGAGTGACCATATGCGACAGTGCCGGCCGCCCATCCAGTTACCCTGGTCGGGTGACTATGCCCCTCGCTGGTTCCAGTGTCGGCTGGACTGAGGAGATTGCCCGCGCCCGGCTGCACGTCGTGTCCGGCAAGGGCGGCACCGGCAAGACGACGGTCGCGGCAGCGATGGCACTCGCGCTCGCCCGTGGCGGGAAGCGGGTGCTGCTGGCCGAGGTCGAGGGCAGGCAGGGCATCGCGCAGCTGTTCGGCACCGAGCCCCTGCCCTACGCGGAACAGCGCATCGCGGCCGCGCCGGAGGGCGGCGAGGTCTACGCGCTGCACGTGGATGCCGAGGCCGCCCTGCTCGATTTCCTCGACATGTTCTACAACCTCGGTTTCGCCGGCCGCACGCTGCGCAGGATGGGCGCGATCGAGTTCGCCACCACCCTGGCACCCGGCCTGCGGGATGTGTTGTTCACCGGCAAGCTCATGGAATGCGTCCGGCGGGTCGACCAGAACGGCCGGCGCACCTACGACGCGGTCGTCTTGGACGCGCCGCCGACCGGCCGGGTGGTGCAGTTCCTCGACGTCACCAAGGCCCTTTCCGACCTGGCGAAAACCGGTCCGATCCGCGGCCACGCGGATAAGGTGGTCAAGCTCGTGCACTCGCAGGACACCGCGGTTCACCTGGTCACCCTGCTGGAAGAACTGCCGGTACGGGAAACCCTGGATGCCGTCGCCGAGCTGGATGGCGCGGATCTGCGCCCCGGTGCGGTCATCGTGAATCGGGTACGTCCGCCGCGGCTGCCGGCCGACGTGGTCGCCCACACGACGACCGGCGAGCTGGACAGCGAGCGAATCCGCGTCGAGTTGGGCGAGGCTGGCCTCGAACTTTCCGCGGAAACCGTGACCGGGTTGCTCGCGGAAACCGTGGAACACGCCAACCGGATCACCGCCGAGCACACCGCGCGGGAACAGCTCGCGGAAGCTGACCTGCCGGCGATCGAACTCGCCGAACTCGCCGAGGGCGTGGACGTTGAGGCGCTTTACGAGCTGGCCGATCTGTTGACCGCGCAGGGGGTACGGTGACCAGCCCGAAGCTACAGGTCGACAAGTTGCTGGACGACCAGGACACCAAGGTGATCGTCTGCTGCGGCTCAGGCGGGGTCGGCAAGACCACCAGCGCGGCCGCGCTGGCGCTGCGCGCGGCGGAACGGGGCAGGCAGACGGTGGTGCTGACGATCGACCCCGCCCGCAGGCTGGCGCAGGCCCTCGGGCTCAAGGAACTCGGCAACCATCCGCGACAGGTGCAGCTGCCCGACTGGGAACCAGCAGGCGAGTTGTGGGCGATGATGCTGGATATGCGGCGCACCTTCGACGATATGGTGCTCACCCACGCGGGCAAGGAACGCGCCGAACAGCTACTCGCGAATCCCTTCTACCAGACGATTTCCACGTCGTTCTCCGGCACACAGGAGTACATGGCGATGGAGAAGCTGGGCCAGCTCGCCGCGACGGGGGAATGGGACCTGATCGTGGTGGATACCCCGCCGAGTCGTTCCGCGCTGGATTTCCTGGACGCGCCCCAGCGGCTGTCCAGCGCCTTGGACAGCCGGCTGCTGCGGATGCTCGCGGCGCCGGCGCGCGCGAGTGGCCGGGGCATCCGCAAACTGGTCGGCACCGGATTCACCCTGTTCACGAAGGCCATCTCGACGATTCTGGGCGGCCAACTACTCACCGACGCCTCCGCGTTCATGCAGGCATTCGACAGTATGTTCGGCGGTTTTCGAGAACGCGCAGAAAAGACCGCGAAACTGCTCAGCTCGCCGGGTACCGCGTTTCTCGTGGTGGCCGCGCCGGAACCGGATGCGCTGCGCGAAGCGGGCTATTTCGTGGACCGGTTGGATGGCGAAGACATGCCGCTGGCCGGCCTGATCGTGAACCGCACGCATCCGGTGCTGGCGAAGAAACTCACCGCGAACAAGGCACTTGCCGCGGCGGAATCTCTGGAACGGGAGGATTCCGCCGCACCGTCGACGAGCGCGATGCTCCGAATCCATGCGGATCGCGTCGAGCAGGCGAATCGGGAGCAGCGGCTGCTTGCCCGGTTCACCAGGGCACACCCGATCGTCTCGATCGCGCGGGTACCTGCGATGGCCAGGGATGTACACGATGTGGCCGGGCTGCGCGCGATCGGTGACCGGCTCGCCGGTGACTGACCAGCTGGCCAGTCACCGGGATAGGAACCGGGCTCAGGAAACCTGCACGTGGTCCCGTCGCGCTTCGCTCAGTAGTTCCCGCCAGGAGGACACTTCGGGCCGGCGGCGCAGCACCGCGCGCCTTTCCCGCTCGGTCATGCCGCCCCACACGCCGAACTCAATTCGGTTGTCCAATGCCTCGGCGAGGCATTCGGTACGTACCGGACAGGACACGCATACGACTTTCGCTTTGCGCTGCTCAGCGCCGCGCACGAACAGCTGCTCTGGATCCTCGTCCCGGCATGCTGCTTTGACCCGCCAATCGGCCTCGGTTGCCGCACTCACCTCGACCGATTCGTCTGTACCCAGGTACATCACGCCCCCAGTTCTCTTACGCGCTCACTACCCTCCACCGGCACCTCCCCGGTACCGTGTCCGCTTTCCGCTGCCATTCCAGACCAATCGACAGCTAAGCGAACGCCTGTCGTGAGACGTTGACGGACAATAAAGGTATCTGGTTCCGAAAACAACACTGGCCGGGTGAGGTTTTCCGGGTGTTCACGGATCGCCAGACAACTAACGCCCGGATGGGCAATTGCGCGAAGATCGAATACCACCGATTGGCGCTACCTGAGTACGGCACGTAACTCATACCCTGCGGGGACCGACCCGCCCGATTCGGAACGCGTACCCTGAGTTCGTGCGCGCTCGCGAAAGCTTCTTCAAACTTGCCGGCCTTTGCCTGCTCGCCGGCGTATTGGTCGCTGGCCTGATCTTCCCTGTCGCCGGCTCGATGGGCGTGTTGACCAATCAGGCGAGCGACACGATCGACAAGCTCTCCGCGAATGTGCTCACCAGTCAGCCGCCGCTGATCACGACGCTGACGGATGTGAACGGCAAGCCGATCGCCTACCTCTACGACCAGTACCGGGTGCCAACGGCGCCGGACGAGATCTCGCAGACCATGAAGGACGCGATGATCTCCATCGAGGATCGCCGGTTCTACGACCACCAGGGCGTGGACGTCCGAGGCACCCTGCGAGCTTTGATCAGTAACCAGACCGGCGGCGATACCCAGGGTGGTTCCACCCTCACCCAGCAGTTCGTGAAGAACTACCTGATCAACGTCTCGTACCGGAACAACAAGGCCGAGCAGCAGCGCGCGCAGGAAACCTCGGTCGCTCGTAAGGTCCGCGAGGCGCGTATCGCGGTGCAGCTAGAGCAGCAGATGAGCAAGGACGAGATCCTTGCCGGCTACCTGAACGTGGTGGAGTTCTCCCAGCAGGTTTACGGGGTTGGCGCTGCCGCGCACGCCTATTTCGGCACCACCCCGGACAAGTTGAACGTCACGCAGTCCGCGCTGCTCGCGGGCATGGTGAACAACCCGACCATGCTGGACCCGTGGAACTATCCGAAGGAAGCACTCGAGCGCCGCAACGGCGTTATCGATCGGATGGTGCGGGACAACAAGATAGCCCCCGCCGACGCCGAGGAAGCAAAGCAGGAAGATCTCGGGGTGCTGCCCGAGCCGGACAAACCCGACCGCAGTTGCCTTTCCGCCGATCCGAAGTATGGCTTCTTCTGCCAGTACGTGGAGGACTATCTCTCGTCGGCTGGGATCGACAAGGACACGCTCTACTCCGGCGGCTACACGATCAAGACCACGCTGGACCCGAAGATCACCAATGAGGCCAAACGGGCCGCGGAAGCCGGCGTGCCGAAGACGCAGGAGGGCGTAGCCAACACCCTTTCGGTGGTCCGCCCTGGCAAGGACAAGCACCGGGTGGCCGCGCTGGTCGCCAACCGGGACTACGGGGTGAACGCGGAGGCCGGGCAGACCACCTATGGGCTGCCCTACCGGGTCGCGAACAACTTCGGCGCGGGGTCGATTTTCAAGACCTTCACCGCCGCGGCCGCGCTGGAACACGGCAGGGGCATCCAGCAAACCGTCCCGGTGCCAGGGACCTTCGTTTCGAGCAAGTTCGGTGGTGGCGGGCCGAACTGTCCAACCGGCCCGACCGGAATCGTCTGGTACTGCGTGAGCAACACCGGCGACTACAGCGGCTCGATGACCCTGCAGGACGCGCTGGCCCAGTCGCCGAACACCGCCTTCGTCGCCCTCGAGGAAGAGGTCGGCATGAAGCCGGTCGTGGAGATGGCGAGCAGGCTCGGTCTGCGCAACACCATGTCCAACACGATCGCCGGTGCGGCGCCCGACCCCGAAGCGGACCGCGAGGAGGACCGGCTGAGCCAGCTGGCCTACTACGGGCCGAGCGAGAACAGTCCGGGCAAGGCCTCGTTCACGCTGGGTCCCGGCGCGGTCAGTGGGTTGGAGCTGGCCAATGTGTCCGCCACGCTGATGAGCGGTGGCACCTGGTGCCCGCCCACCCCGATCGAGGAGATCACCGATCGCAATGGTGATCCGGTGAAGATCCAGGACCAGCCCTGTGAGCAGGTGGTTTCCGAGCCGCTGGCGAACTCGATGGTGCAGGGGATGAGCAAGGACGACACCCCTGGCGGTACCTCGTACAACGCGGCGAGCAATGCCGGCTGGTCCCGGCCGATGCTCGGCAAGACCGGTACCACGCAGGACAACAAGTCGGCCGCGTTCATCGGTGCCACGCCGCAGCTGGCCGCCGCCGCGATGACCTTCCCGGACGGCTCCTCCCCGCAGGGTCTGTGTGGCACGCCGCCGCAGCTGTGCGGCGCGAACGGCGGGGATATCTTCGGTGGTAAGACCCCAGCGACGACCTGGTTCGACGCGATGGGGCCGATCCATGCGGGGATGCCGGAGAAACCGCTTCCTCCTGCAGATCCGCGCTATGAGTTCGGCGGTCCCACGATCACCGTGCCGTACGTGCTCAACTGGAAGGTCGAGGACGCCAAGGGCGCGCTGGCCAAGGCCGGTTACACCGTGGAGGTGAAGGACTGGGACTCCACCAGCGCGGCGGGGACGGTGCTCGGCCAGACACCGATGGGCGTCACCGGCCCGGGCGGCAAGATCACGCTGTATGTGAGCACCGGAAACGACCCGAAGCCGGAGACCGTCGGCGGGGCCGAGCCCCAGCCGGGCACGCCACCGGATGCGACGAACCCAGCGCCGCCGCCAGCCGCGCCAGGCGATGACGAAGGCGGCGACGGCTAGGCCAGCGCTAGGTCGGCGCGGGGTCTCCACTAGCCGGCGGTGAGCTTGGCCTTGACTGCCGCGGCGACCCTGCCCCCCTCGGCCTGACCGGCAACGCGGGTATTCGCGGCCTTCATGACCTGGCCCATCTGCTTGGGACCGGGAGCTTCGCCGAGCACCTCGGTCACCTCGGCAATGGCCTGGTCGACCAGCGCGTTCAGCTCGTCGTCGGAGAGCTGCGCGGGCAGGTACTCGGCCAACACCTCGGCTTCGGCGCGTTCGGCGGCGGCTTGCTCCGCTCGCCCCGCGTCCTGGAACGCCTGCGCGGCCTCCTTGCGCTTCTTGACCTCCCTGGTCAGCACCCGCTGCACCTCGTCGTCGGTGAGCTGGCGCGCGGTCTTGCCGGCGACCTCCTCGGTGCCGATCGCGGACAGGGCCATCCGCAGGGTGGCGACCTTCGTGCTGTCCTGCTGCTTCATCGCGGCCGTGAGGTCGGACCTCAGCCGCGCTTTGAGATCTGTCACCCGCGCAACAGTAGGCGACTGCTGCGCAGCCGGCGGAACACGTAGGCTTTGTGCCGTGGTGAAGCTGAACGGCGGGGTGGTCAGGACGACGGCCGGCGTCACGGCGGCGGCCGTCGGCACGTTCGTCTACGCGGCCGGTATCGAGCGCAGGCACTGGACGTTGCGCAACGTGACGCTGCCCGTGTTGCCGAGCGGCGCGAATCCGCTGCGCATCCTGCATATCTCGGACCTGCACATGCTGCCGGGTCAGCGTTCCAAGCAGCGCTGGGTCGCGGCGTTGGACGAGCTGGAGCCCGATCTGGTGGTCAACACCGGGGACAACCTGGCGCATCCGAAGGCGGTGCCCGCGGTGCTCGCCGCGCTCGGGCCGCTGCTCAGCCGTCCAGGGGTGTTCGTGTTCGGCAGCAATGACTATTACGGGCCGAAGCCGAAGAACCCGGCGCGGTACTTGATGCCGCAGGGCAGGAAGAAGCGCATTCACGGCGTGCGGCTGCCCTGGCGGGACCTGCGCGCGGCGCTGATCGAACGCGGTTGGCTGGACCTCACGCATTCCCGGCAGACCTTGCGGATCGGCGAACAGCGGACGCTGCTCGCCGGGGTGGACGACCCGCATCTGCGGCGGGACAGGTACGAGCGGATCAAGGGTCAGGCATCGGCGGATACCACGCTGCGGATCGGGTTGACGCATTCGCCGGAACCGTGGGTGCTGGACAACTTCGCCGCGGACGGTTATGACGTCGTGTTCGCCGGGCATACGCACGGTGGTCAGCTGCGCGTTCCTGGATTCGGCGCGCTGGTCACCAACTGCAACCTGGACCGCACCAGGGCGCGCGGCGCATCGCGGTGGGGAGCGCGGATGTGGCTGCATGTCTCGGCCGGGCTCGGCACCTCGCCGTATGCGCCAGTGCGGTTCGCCTGCCCACCCGAAGCGAGCCTGGTGACCCTGGTGCCGCAGGATACGGCGCCGGCACCGCGTGGCCGGCGGCGAACCAGTGCCCCTTTCAAAGCCCGTAGCGACGTCCGCTAGACTGCTTACGGTTCGTTATTCCGGGGTGTGGCGCAGCTTGGGAGCGCGCTTCGTTCGGGTCGAAGAGGTCGTGGGTTCAAATCCCGCCACCCCGACGGATGTGAAACCCCTGGTCGGTTCCTTGTAGTGAGAGAACAGACCAGGGGTTTCGTCGTATCCGAGGTCGCCGCCACCCGTCGAGGTGGCTCGCATCAGACCGATGCTTGTTGGTCGAGCAGGCCCACGGGGTCGGCGCTGTAGGCGACCATCCAGCTGGGGTCGATGCGATACCACACGTTCTCGTCCCAGAACGGGTCGTCGCCGTCGCCGTCGTAGTGGTTGACGAGGTAGTCGCGGACGGTCGACCAGGTCGGGTCGCTGCTCGTCCCCTCGGGGTTCAACGGAACGGCGTGTCCATGCGTGAAAATGCCAAGTTGCTCACCGAGCATGAACGTCGCGCTGATGCCGGGCCGCGCCGCGAGATGGCGGGCTTTGGCGGCCTGGCGGTGGGTGCCGAAGATCCAACGGCCGTGCAGGAGGTGCCCGTCGGCGCCGCTGATGCGTGGCTCACCGCGCCGGGTGACTGTGGCGATGGCCAGGGTGCACATGCCTTGGCAGACTCGGACGATCTGCTTGGCGTCCAAGGTGCTTTCAGCTGGCCGGACGATCGAATTGAGGTGGCTGCTCGAGCCGGACAAAGACGTGTCGAGCAGGGCTTGCAGGCTGTGAAGCTCATCGGGAGTTTCGAACATTCGGCTAGGTAATCAGCTCCCACCGACAGTGCCGGCTCACTGGCCGAGCCTCGTTGCCGAGTTTGACCCTGCGCAGGACTCCAACCCGTTCCCACGGATCGCGTTCCTGAGGAATCGTGCGGTCTGGGGGCAGGGGTTCGCGAGCGGACAAGTACTCGTCGCCTGAGCGAAATCCTGGACGGTTCGGCTGTTCTAGCGTGGCCATCGTCGCCGCTGTATCCCACCGCTCGCGCAACGAGGTCGCCATGGCACAACTTCCACCGGGTGTCGACATATCGCGGCCGAGTATCGCCAGGGTGTACGACTACGTGCTCGGCGGCGAACACAACTTCGCCATTGACCGTGCCACCGTGGCCGAGCTTGCCAGAACGCTCCCGGAAACCCAGCTGCGGGAAGCGGCGCGCGTCGCCCGCGCCATGCTCGTGCGCGGTATCGAGTATCTGACCGCCGAGGCCGGTATCCGCCAGTTCCTCGACCTTGGCTCGGGCTTGCCGACCATGGAGAACACCCATCAGGCCGCCCAGCGGCATGCCAGCGACGTAACCGTCTGCTACGTGGACTGCGATCCGATGGTGCGCGCGCACGCCGAGGAACTGCTCACCGGCCAGCGCAGCCGAGTCGTCACCGCCGACCTACGCGACCCCAGTGCGGTATGCACCCATCCAGACATCGTGGACGCGATTGACTTCGGCCAACCGGTCGCGGTGGTACTCCTTGGCATCCTGCATCACCTGCACGACGACGAGGAACCGGCCCGGATCGTGCGCGAGTACCTCGCCGCGGTCCCTTCCGGCAGCTACCTGATGCTGTCCCATTTCTGCTCCTACGGCCCAGCCGAACGCGCCGCGGAAAAAGCGTTCCTGAACTTCCTCGGCACCGGCCGGTTCCGCACGCAAGCCGAGATCGGCGCCTACTTCGACGGGCTCGACCTGGTAGCACCGGGGCTCACGCCACTGTCGGCCTGGCGCAATCCCAGACAGGGCGACACCCGCCCGACCGCGGGAGGAAGAATGCAAATCGGCGCCATCGCGCGGAAACCATGAACCTCGCTGCTGGCGACGCGGGCGGCGAGGAGCTGGTCCTACAACTGCTGTACCAGTTGATGCTGATCCTGGTCGTCACCAGGATCGTGGTCTGGCTGGTCCGCAAGCTTGGGCAGACCGATGTCTCCGGCGAGATCCTAGCCGGCCTCATCCTCGGACCCAGCCTGCTCGGCGCGCTCATCCCGGGACTGACCGAAGGGCTGTTCACCGACGAAACCGCGCCAATCCTCAATGGACTCGCACAGCTCGGTCTCGTCCTGCTGATGTTCCAGATCGGACTCGAATTCGAGTTCAGGGACGTCATCCGGAACGGGAAGAAAACCATGTTCACGGTAAGCGCCGTCGGTATAGCGGCGCCGTTCACCGCCGATTTCTTCACCGCACCGTTCTTTCACCGCATGCTGCCCGAGGACAACGTCCCCGACCTGCTCGGATTCCGGCTGTTCTTCGCGGTCGCGCTATCCATCACGGCCATCCCGATCCTTGGCCGCATCTTCGTCGAACTCGGCCTCACGCACAGCAGGACGGCGGCGGTGGTCATCGGCGCGGCCTCCATTGAGGACATCATTGGCTGGCTGCTCCTCGGCGCGGTATCCATGATCGTGGTCGGCGGGCTGGACGCGTGGTGGATCATCACGCATCTCGCCGGCCTTGCCGGCTACATCGCACTGCTCTACTTCGTGGTACGCCCACTGCTCAATCGCTACCTCAGCAACGTCCTTCGACGGGATGCACGGCTTGGTTCAACCGCGATCCCCGTCGTGCTGGTGGTGCTGTTCGGTTCCGCCGCGATCTCCAGCAACCTGAACGTCTTCGCGATCATCGGCGGGTTCCTGCTCGGCGTAGCACTACACGACAACCGGGAGTTCGCCGACCAGTGGCGGCTTCGGGTATCGCCGCTGGTCTACAGCTTGTTGCTGCCGATCTTCTTTGCCTACACCGGGGTACGCACCGATATCGGCTCGCTGGGCGATGCCCAGGAATTCCTGATCCTGCTGCTGGTCCTCGTGATCGCCTTCGGCACCAAGCTCGGCGGCTGCTACGGAGCGGCCCGCCTGGTGGGCGAACCACATCGGGTCGCGTCCACGATCGCCGTCGCCATGAACACCCGCGCGCTGATGGGGCTCGTCGCGCTGAACATCGGTATGGAACTCGGCGTGGTGCCGCCGTCCATGTACACCAAGCTGGTCCTGATGGCGGTGGTGAGCACCTTCGTCGCCACGCCGGTTATCCGCCACCTGACCCGCTCGGAGCAGCGCGTCACCGCGACGATCTAGCCAGGCGCATACGAGCAAGTTTGCTTCGCCTGGCCAAAAGCGCTCGCTCGACACACCTTCTAGTGTCCGGATCAACGAATCGTCCATGTGCACCAGCCATCCGGTGCGGGAGGGCACAATGCCAACGACCGCCAGCACCATCATCCTCGGCGCCGGGCCAGCCGGCCTCCAGCTCGGCCATATCCTGGAACGAGCGCAACAGGATTACCTCATCCTGGAACAGGGCACCCCTGGCAGCTTCTTCAGCAGGCATCCGAGACACCGCAAGCTGATCTCGATCAACAAGGTGTACACCGGACACAGTGATCCAGAACTGAACCTACGCTGGGACTGGAACTCCCTGCTCACCGACGACCCTCGGCTGCGCTTCGCGCAGTACACCGAGGAGTACTTCCCGCAAGCGGAGCACATGCTTCGCTATCTCAGTGACTTCGCCGACCTCAGCGGTCTCCGCATCCGTTGCGGCGTGCGAATCAGCCACGTCACCCGCGACAGCGGGCAGTTCGTCCTCACCGACTCCGCCGGCCGTACCTATCATGCGAACCGGCTGGTCGTCGCCACCGGCGTACCGGAACCTTATGTACCGGATATCCCGGGGATCGAGCACGCGGAGAACTATGTGGACATGCCGGTGGATCCGCGCGAGTTCACCAACCAGCGGGTGTTGATCCTCGGCAAGGGCAACTCCGGGTTCGAGACGGCGGACAACCTGATCGCCACCGCGAGCGTCATTCACCTGGCAAGTAAGAACCCGATGACCATGGCATGGAAGAGCAAGTACGTCGGGCATGTCCGGGCCGTCAACAACAATCTCGTCGATACTTACCAGCTGAAGTCGCAGAACGTCATCATCGACGCGGAATGCACCAGGATCGAACGCGCCAACGGTCAGTACCGCGCACACTTCCGGTACAGCCACGCGCACGACGAAGAGGAGGAGATCAGCTACGACCGGGTACTCTGCTGCACTGGTTTCCGGTTCGACGACAGCATCTTCGCCGGCGACACCCGGCCAGCACTCGCCATCTCGGCCCGCTTCCCGGATATGACCAGCGCCTTCGAATCGACCAATATCCCGAACATGTACTTCGCCGGGACGATCACCCAGCGGCTGGACCACAAGAAGAAGCAATCCGGCTTCATACACGGCTTCCGGTACAACGTCCGCTGCCTGGCGAACATCATGGCACTGCGCACCGGCGAGAAACAGTGGCCACAACAGACACTTGACCCGACACCCAGCCAGCTCGCCAAGACCGTCCTGGCGAGGGTTAACCAGGACTCGGCGCTCTGGCATCAAACCGGCTTCATCGCCGACATCCTCGTCGTCCAGCAAGGCGGAGCCAGCGCGCGCTACTACGAGGAAGTGCCAACCGACTTCGCCGCAACGGAGGAGTTCCAGCGGCACATCGGCGGCGGTAACGACTACTTCACGATCACGCTCGAGTTCGGCAACGAGATCATCGACCGCAGCCCTGACCCACTCGCGATCACCCGCATTCACAAGAACGACGTCGCGAACGCCGATCAATCCACCGGTATTCATCCCATCGTTCGGCACTACGTCGACGGCGAACCGCAGAGCGTGCACCACGTCATCGAGGACGTGGAAAGCGAATGGGTCGAGGACGTGCACATCCGCCCGCTAGTTGACTATTTCGCGAACGAGCTGCGGGTGCCGCAAAGTAGCCAAGCCAACTGAAGGGCAACACCGTGCGGGTCGACCACGAGATCTCAACCGATATCCTGTTCACCTTCAACAACCCCGAGCTCATTCCCGATCCGTACCCGATATACCAGGCCATGCGGCTCGACGCGCCGGCGCATCTCCTGCCACTCTACGACGGTTCCTGGATCTTCCTGGACTACCACGACGTTCGACAACTGCTCAGAGACAGCAGGCTGTCCAACGACCGCAGCGAACTTCCGCTTCGCGCGCTGCCCCCTGAGCAGCGCCGCGAGTATCCCGAGATGACCGCGATCATGCGCCGCTGGGTCGGGATGCAGGACCAACCGGCACATCTACCGATGCGGCGGCACCTCAACCACGTCACCGAACACCTCGATGCCGCACGTCTGAGGTCAGTGGCTCAGTCCTATATCGACCAGCTTGTCGCCCAGCTGGACACCGGAACCGAGGTCGACGTCATTGGCGAACTCGCCTACCGGTTGCCGGCTCTGGTGATCAGCGACCTGCTCGGCCTACCGGTTACCGACTACCTGCGGTTGGCCCAGTTGGCAGACGAGCTGGCGTACGTGTTCGGCTCCAGCCAACTCACGGCCGCCGACGTGGACGCGGCGAGTTCGAGTGCCACAAACCTGGTGGACTACCTGGCCGCCCAGGCGAACCGCCCCGGTTTACCCGACGACAGCCTGCTCTACCGGATGCTGCATACCCGCACTGATCAGTACCAGTTCACGCCCGCGCAGGCCTACGCGCAGTGTGTACTACTGCTGTTCGCCGGGCTGGAACCAACGCGGTATGCGATCGGCAACGCGATCCACGCCCTGGCAACGCATCCAGAACAGACGGCCGCGCTGCGCGCGGACCCACGACTACTTCCGTCCGGCGTCGAGGAACTGTTGCGCTACGACTCCCCAGTCCAGTGGGTGGGCAGGAAAGCAACCGAATCATTTGACTTTCACGGACATCGGATCGAGCGGGGCCAACTCGTCTTTCCGTTTGTCGGTGCGGCGAATCGCGATCCGAAGCGGTTCGCGAACCCGGACACGCTCGATGTAGGCAGGACCGGCAACCAGCATCTGAGCTTCGGGCATGGCGGGCACCACTGTCTTGGTGCCGCACTTGTCCGGGTTCAGCTACAGGTCACGCTTTCCGAGTTACTGCACAGGTTCTCCGGATTCCGGCTCTCCGAATCCACCGATATCCGGTGGAACTCCAATGTGAGCTTTCACGGCCACCAGTTCCTACCCGTAACCTTTCTCGCCTGACGAGGTACCGATATGTACTCACGACGCAGGATCGGCCTGGCATGCGCGGCACTTGCCGGGTTGCTTGCCTTCAGCCTCGGCGCCCCCGCCTCCACCGCGAGCAAGCACACCGCAGCCTTCGACCTGGACCACGGCAACGCCGCGACCGAGTATGCGATCCCCATCGTGCAACCGGTCATCGAGGAGCTATCCCCCGGCGGCAACGATCTCACCATCATCCTGCACTGGACGTCGCAGATCACCGCGGCATGGTTTGACGCGGTCGCGCCGTATCACCCGACGGCGGTGGGGATCGCATCCCGGCTGCCACGCCAGGAGCGCACCGAGGCGACGAACCGTAACGTCAACATCGCGCTGTTGTACGCCTCGTACCAGATCTTCAGCAGCCTCGATCCGCAGGAGTCCGAACGCTGGCGGAAGATGCTCACCGATGTCGGGCTCGATCCGGATGACCAGACGACGAATCCGAACACACCGGTCGGGATCGGCAACTCGGCGGGCCGCGCGCTCGCCGAGTCCCGCAGGCATGACGGGATGAACCAGCACGGCGACGAGGGCGGCCGCAAGTATCACCGTACGCCCTTTGCCGACTACACCAACTATCAACCGGTGAACACCGCCGACGAGCTGACCGATCCGACCAGATGGCAACCGGCCGTGGTGACCGATGACAACGGGATATACCGGCAGCAGCGGTTCGTCACGCCACAGATGAGGCTGGCCGACCCCTACACCTACAGCTCACCGGAGAAGTTCCGGGCGCCAGCCCCGATCGCCCGCAAGGACGGCGCGGACAGCGCGGAGTACCGGGCGCAGGCCGACAACGTGCTGCACCATTCGGCCAAACTGACGGAACGGCAGAAGCTTGTCGCCGAGACCTTCGACCACAAATTCGTCAGTATCGGCAACGCCAGCCTGTTCCTCTCGGAGAAACTCGACCTGAGCATCATCGAGAGTGTGCAGCAGGAAGCGCTCTTTACCCTGTCCAACTACGACACCACCATCGCGGTATGGCAGGAAAAACACCGATATGACGCGGTACGGCCGTTCAGCGCCATCGCGCACCTGTACGGCGACAAACCAGTTCAGGCGTGGGGCGGGCCAGGCAAGGGCACGGTAGCCGATATGCCGGCCAACCAGTGGCGTAGCTACATCAATTCCGCCGACCACCCCGAGTACCCCTCCGGTTCGGCCGCGGTCTGCGCCTCGCAGGCACAGATGGCGCGCAACATGTATCAGGACGACCAGCTCGGATTCCCTGTCGAGTACGCCAAGGGATCCTCAAGGATCGAGCCGGGAAGCACCCCAAGCTCGGATACCACGCTCCGCTTCGACACCTGGTCCGAATTGGAAGAGCAATGCGGCCAGTCCCGAGTATGGGGTGGGGTGCACTTCCAACAGGCAGTGGACGCCGGGGCAGACCTGGGACACCAGATCGCCGATGTCGCTTACCGGACGATGCGGGGCTACGTGGCAGGCACCGCGCCACCGTTGACGGCCGGCAAGTAGCCGACGATGGATCAACCCAACAACCTCGGACTGACCGGCATCGACCATCTGATGATCAGGGTGGCCGAACTGGATCGAGCGGCGCGTATGTTCGCCCGGCTCGGGTTCACCGTCGCCCCACCCCGAAGGCAGATCGACCCGGCCGCGCTGGCCACAGCGGCCGGTGCCAACCCGGCCACGACACCGGCACCATTGATCGACAACCGGCTGATCCTCTTCACCCCGCCGGCTGATTCACCCGGCGCGAACTACCTCGAGCTGATGTCGATCGTCGATCCACTTCGGATGCCCCCAGCCGTTACCCAGATGCTGAGCTTCCTCCTGGACAGTGAGGGACCGAAATCAATCGTCTGCCATACCAACGACCTCGACCACTGCCGGGAGGCGATGCTGGCGGCGGGGGTCGAGATCGGTGGACCTGTCGAGATCAACACCGGTTGGCTGGATCCGGACAGCTCGGAACTCATACCGGTCCGTGCGCGTCCGGCAGCGCCGGTGTTCGGCCAGATCCCGTTCCAGATCAATCCCTACGAAACGGATACCCTGTCGAGTTACCAGCATCCACGCTGGACAGCACATCCGAACGGTGCGCGGCATCTCCTCGGACTTACCGGAGTGACGCATGACCTCGCGGCGCACGCCAGTTACATGGCAACCGACGTCTTCGGAGTCGACGTTGACTGGCGAGGTCAACACGAGGCGCTTATGTGGTTCGGCGGCGTGTTCCTCCGCGTGGTCACACCGGATGGCTTCGCACAGCGGTATCCGACACTGGACTACAGTCGCGAACGAGTGCCTCCGTTCGTCACCGCCGCGACGATCGCGGTGGGTGACCTCGATGTGACACGCCGGTTCCTGCGGACCAACCAGATCCGCCATGCGGTGACCGCAACCGGTATCGGGGTGCCACGCGAATACGCCGCGAACACGCTACTCGAGTTTGTGCCGGATTCGCCCTAGCGCCCGTACTCCACCCGTACCAATCTGGTCAGCCAAGTGTTTGAGGCTGCATACCTACCATGATTGCCGTGCGCATCGTGCCAGGATCGCGATCGCCGCCGGACAAATACTGAACTCACCGGTCACCGGCGAGTTCACCAGGCTCGCCCCCGGGTGCGGTCTGGAGGTCAGGTTCCAGTGCAACTAGCCCTCGAACAGCACGGGTCACAGGTAACCCGGAAGCGAACCAGGAACTACCAACTCGCGCACTACGAGTTCACCGCAAGGGTGCATGGCCGGCGTCACCCAGCGCATGCGCCGGGAGCAGGCTACGAGTTCATCCTGCCGCTGGCCGGCACCGCCCAGGTACGCGAGTCCGAACGATGGCTGTACTACGGCGCGCATTTCGGCTACCTGTGCATGCCGGATACGGCGTTCGACTACGTTGTCGAGCCAGGCAGCCGGGTCATCGTGCTGGGAATGCATCCCATCGAACTGCATCACCGGTTCCCGCGTGCCGCTGGCGGGACGAAGCTGCCGCTCGGCTCGGGGCTCGGGCGGATTGGCGCGGCCGTGCTCGACGGGGTGGTCCAGCAGGTAGGGCTATCCGAGGAGGACGTGGATGTCGCCTGCAGCGCTTTCCTCGATCTGATGCGCCAGTTGGCTCACTCGGTACGGCAAGACGAGCTGATCCGGTACGACATCGAATCGGCTGTACGCAGCTATATTCGCGCGCATGCCGATCAGCCCGCACTTACCGGAAGTGATATCGCCGCCGCGCTCGGCTGGTCGCTGCGGCAGATCCAGCGCTCGCTACACGAGTCCGGTACCACGCCGCGCAAGCTGATCAAATCGGAGCGGCTGAGACTGGCCCACCAGCGGCTGGGTGATCCGAACTATCGACATTGGACGATCGCGGAGCTGGCGCATGCCACCGGGTTCGCCTCAGCCAGTTCGCTCAGCACCGCCTTCCGAAGGCAGTTCGGCGTCACCCCACGACAGTTGCGCACCAGCAAGCTGGCCAGGACCGGGCGACTCGGCGCGGCATAGTCAGCAGACCGCGTCGAGCGTGCGGATCAGTACCTCCCTGGTATCCGCGGGGTCGATCACATCGTCAATCTCGAACGTGGTCGCCACGCTCAGCGCCTTGCCGCGCTCGTAGTAGCCAGCAACCAGTTCGGCGTACCGGGCTTCGCGTCGCGCCGGATCCTCGATCGCGGCCAGCTCCTTGCGGTAGCCAAGCCGAACCGCGCCTTCCAAACCCATACCCCCGAACTCGCCGGTCGGCCAGGCCACCGAAAGGGCGGGAGCATGTAGGTCACCGCCGGCCATGGCCATCGCGCCGAGCCCGTAACTCTTACGCAGCACGACCATGCACAGCGGTGTCGGCAACCGGGCGCCCGCGACAAACATGGCGCCGAAGCGGCGCACCGTGGCCGTCTTCTCCGCGTCCGGGCCAACCATGAAGCCCGGTGTATCGCACAACGAGATGACCGGCAGCTGCTGTGCGGCACAGAGTTCCAGGAACCGCGCGGATTTGTCCGCAGCTTCCGCATCAATCGCGCCGCCAAGATGCTTCGGATTGTTCGCGAGTACCCCGACCGGGCGACCTGCCAGCCTGGCCAGCGCGGTCAGCACTCCGGCGCCGAACCCCGCTCGCAGCTCCAGCACACTGTCCATATCGAACAGAATGTCGAGTACCGGGCGCACATCGTAGCCGCGAACCCGGCTCTCCGGCACCTGGTGGCGCAGCACCCGCTGGTCGGCATGCTCGCCCGGTTCCGCAACGCCTGCGAAGTAACCGAGATAGGCACGGGCGGCCGCCGTCGCGGCGGCGTCGTCCGGCACAAGTAGATCAACCACGCCGTTGGCGAACTGGACCGGCATTGGCCCGACATCCTCAGGGGCGACAACGCCGAGCCCACCACCTTCGATCATGGCCGGCCCACCCATCCCGAGGCTGCTTCCCTCGGTCGCGATGATCACGTCGCAAGCTCCGGCGAGCGCCGCGTTACCGGCGAAGCAGTACCCGGAAACCACCGCCACCGTGGGCACCTTGCCGGCGAGCTCGGCGATGAGCCGGAAGGTCGCGACATTCAGTCCCGCGATCGCCGAGGTGTCGGTATCGCCCGGCCGGCCGCCTCCTCCTTCGGCGAAGAGCACCAGTGGCAGCCGATGCCGGTGCGCGAGAGTGAGCAGCCGATCCGTCTTCATGTGGTTGTGCATGCCCTGCGTACCGGCGAGCACCGTGTAGTCGTAGGCCAGCACCGCCACCGGCTGACCGCCGACGGTCGCGGTTCCGGTCAACATGCCATCCGCGGGCGTGCGCGCAACGAGATCATCCACCGACCTGCGGGCGCGTTGCGCGGCGATGGTGAGCGCGCCGTACTCCACGAAGCTGCCGGAGTCCACCAGGTCGGCGACGTTCTCCCGCGCGGTCCGCCGCCCAGCCGCGCGCCGACGTTGCACCGCATCCGGACGATTCGCGTCCAACCCGAGCTCGTGCCGCGCGATGACCTCGGCCAAGTCCGGGCGGATGTACGCGGGATCCGACTGGACCGAACTCGTTGCCGCTTCCGCCGCGTCGGCCAGTGGGCTGAGTGCCACGAGCACCGCCTGCTCCGGCACTGTCTGGCCAACCGTGACCAGCACACTCGTCACCCTGGCCGGCTGTACCGCGGCCACCACATGCTCCATTTTCATCGCCTCGAGCACGGCAAGCTCAGTACCTGCCGCGACCACATCTCCTTCGGTGACCGCGATGTCCACCACGAGGCCCAATAGCGGAGCGCGAACCACGATCTCGTCGGCGACCGGCCCGGCAGCACCCTCGGCCGGCTCGGTGGCGCCTCCGGCCAGCTTCGTGTCCACATAGGAGATGTCGAGCGCACCATCGGCGAGCCCAGGTTCGTCGAGCAGGTCACGCAGCAGCCCGATATTGGTGCCGACTCCGTCGATCGCGAACTCGGCAAGCGCCAGCCGGGCACGCGCGGCCGCGAGTTCGAGCTGTCCTTTTGGCTCGACCACGACAACCTTGGCGAGCAGCGAGTCGTACCGCGGGCTGACCGGATAGCCCGGGTAGCCATGCGTGTCCACCCGGATGCCGCGCCCCGTTGGTGGGCGAAACCGATCCAGCGTGCCGGCGCTCGGGTTCACCGTCCCATCCGGACTGATCGTCTCGCTGTTCACCCTGGCCTGCAAAGCGGTGCCCCGCGGCCTCGGTGGCTCGGTCAGGCCAAGTTCGGCGAGTTTCGCGCCGGCAGCCACCCGCAGGGCCAGCTCAACCAGGTCAAATCCGGTGACCTCCTCGGTAACCGGATGCTCGACCTGTACTCGCGGGTTGACCTCGAGGAAGGCGATCTCCCTCGCGCTGACCAGGAATTCCACCGTGGCCAGGCCGGTATAGGGCACCGAACCGACCAGCGATACGGCGGCCCGGTGCAAGCGCGCGCGCAGCTCCGGTTCGAGCTGCGGAGCCGGAGCGATCTCGATCAGTTTCTGCCTGCGCCGCTGCAGGCTGCAGTCCCGATCGCCGAGTACCTGAACCGCACCGGACGAATCACCGATCAGCTGTACCTCGATATGCCTTGCCGCCGGAAGTAGCCGCTCGAGGTACACGCCCGCATCGCCGAAGGCCGCCTGCGCCTCGGAGGCGCAGCGTCGCATTGCCTCCGCGAGTTCGGTGTCGTCGGTGGCTACTCGCATGCCACGACCGCCGCCGCCGGCTACCGCCTTCACAAGCACGGCCTCACCCGCGCCAAGATCCGCGAGGAACCGTTGCCCCGCGGCGAGATCGGTGGGCCCCTCGGTGCCCGCGAGTACCGGAACGCCGAGCTCGCCAGCCAACCGTCGCGCACGGGTTTTGTCGCCGAACAGGGCAAGAGCCGCGGCGGACGGCCCGATGAACTGGATCCCCTCGGCCGCGCACCTGCGCGCCAGCTCCGGATTTTCCGCGAGGAAACCGTAACCCGGATGTAGCGCGGTGCACCCGGTTCGGCTGGCCGCCGCGAGCACCGCGTCGATGTCCAGGTATCCCGCCGGGCCCGCGCCGGGTAGCTCGACCGCTTCACCCGCCCGCGCCGTATGCGCGCAGTCGGCATCGTCGGCGGGGTAGATCGCGACGGTACGCATGCCGAGCAGTTCCGCGGTATTGATGATGCGCACGGCGATCTCGCCCCGGTTTGCGATCAACAGCTTCGTCTCAGCCACGAACGTCCTCCCGACTGTCACTGTGGCAACGAACCGCGGCGTAGCACGATTCCGGCGCCTTCCCGATCCCATACTCCGGAGTGGACACCGCTGTCCCGAAGCACGTGCTTGTGCACCTTGTGTGTCGGCGTCTTGGGTAGCTCGGTGAGCTGTTCGAAGTAACGCGGAACCATGAAGTATGGCAACCGATCGAGGAGAAACTCGGTCAGTTCCACAAACTCGATCTCGGCTCCTTGCCGCGGCACGACCACCGCCTTGATCTCATCCTCGGACAGCTCCGCCGGCACCGCGACCACCGCGCTCTCGTACACGCTGGGGAACTCGTTGATCACCCGCTCGACTTCGAAGCTGGAGATGTTCTCCCCGCGCCGCCGCAAGGCGTCTTTCATCCGGTCAGCGAAGAAGAACCGGCCGTGCTCATCCATCCGAAACGCGTCTCCGGTGTGCACCCACCCGGCCCGCAGGGCCTCCGCTGTTTTCGCTGGCTGGTTGTGATAGCCGGCCATGACCGTCTCCGGATGTTCCGGGCGGACCCAGAGCTCACCGACCTGACCAACCGGAACATCCTGGCCTTCCGGATCGACAAGGCGAAGTTCGTACCCATCCCGGGGAAAGCCGCACTCGCCGCCGACGATCGTGTCCGGCGGTCCATAGAGGACGCCACCGATCTCACTCATCCCGTAGACCGCGGCCACGTCGATCCCGAAACGCTCGCGGAACCCGAAGATATCGCTGGCCAGCGGGGCCATCATGGCGAACTCGAGCGGGTTGTCCGCATCATCCGGCCGCGGCTCGCGTTGCTGGAGCAGTTCGGCCATGGCGCCGAGTAGCACGGTCACGGTGATCCGGTGTTCCCTGAGTACATCCCAGAAGCGGCTGACTGAGAACCCGGGTTCGTATACGCAGCGAACCTGGTGGATCAGCGCCTGGTAGCCGCCGTACCACTGCCCGGCGAGGTGAAACAGCGGCAGCGTGACGAGCACCCGGTCCCCTGGGTCGGGGCGTCCCTGATCCTCCCTTGAGGCGTAGGTGTAGGCATGCGCATGCGAGATGAGCACCCCTTTGGACGCCCCGGTCGTTCCCGAGGTGTACATATACGCGAGCAGGTCGGCCGGCCCGCCGCGCACCGGGGCACCGGCGGCGGCCGTGTCAAGCTCATCGAACGGCACCACCCGGAACCGCTTGCGCGCATCGGCGGCACGGTCGAGATCCCCGCGCACCACCAGGGTGTGCAGTGCGGTCAGCTCAGCGGCGACCGCAAGTACCCGAGGCACGTAGTGGTCTTCCAGGATCAGCACGCCAGCGCCGGAATCGTTGAGCACATGGCTGAGGAAGCCGCCGACATAGGCGGTGTTGATCGGCACCTCGACCAGGCCGCAAAGCCCGATACCAGTCCAGCTGTGCACCATGTCCAGCGAGTTGTCCAGCAACAGCGCGACCGGATCTCCCCTACCGACCCGGTGCGCGGTCAGCCCGGTGCCCAACCGGAGCGAACGCTGAAAGCTTTCCGCGAACGTGTACCGCGCTGCTGGATCCAGCTGCGCCAGCTCATCCGGCTTCGTCCGGAGCACCCGTTCGTAGCAGGCAAGCAGCGTTCGCTCGGTGATATCGGGCAGGCCGGTCATGCGCTCCTCCTTGAGAGCCGGTGGCGGCACCACCATCTGTACTTTACATTGATGTCAAGTAGCGGTAACTGGCTCAGGAGGTCGAGTGGGTGGCATTGGCAGCCGGACGCTGGATGTCGGGGACAAGCGGGAACTGCTCCTCGACGCGGCCGAACGAACCTTCTGCCGGCTGGGCTACGCGCGCACGACGATTGGCGAACTGGCCGCCGATGCCGGTGTCACTCGCCCAACGATCTACGCCTACTTCCAGTCCAAGGATGCCGTGTTCGCCGCGCTCGCCGACCGGATTCGCCAGGAGTTCCTTACCCTGCAAGAGGAAGCCGACACGTCATCACCAGCTGGTATCGCCCGCAGTACCTTGACGGCCTTTTTGGACACACACGTCCGGCACTTCGGGATGCTCACCATCCTTGCCCACCAAGCGATCGTCGATCCCGCGATGCGCGAGCTCCGCGCGGAGATACACGGGAGGGCAACCCGGCGACATACCCGATTCATCGAACGGCTTGTCGCGCAAGGACACGCGAACCCGGCAATCCAGCCAGCACTTGTCTCCGAAGTGGTCACCGGCGTGGTTGCCCGTTTTGCCGAACAGGCCGCGGACGATCCACGTAAGCAGCCGGCGCTGGCCGAAGCCCTTGTTACCCTCTACATCAGACTCGTCGGACTAACCTAGGATTCCGTTACTCGGCAAGGAAATCGAGCACCGCCTTGCTCGCGATTTCCCGGAACTCCTCGAAGTAGGCGTGCCGCCCGCCGGGAATCAACCGTAGCTGAGCGGTGGGAATACGTTCGGCGAGCAGCTGGCCGTTGGCCGCGGGGTTCAGCTCATCGGCTGCACCGTGCAGTACCAGGGTGGGCGCGGTGATCTGTGGCAGGGCGTCCCAGGCGTCGTGTTTCGCACTTGCCCGTAGGTGCCCCTGGCGCGCGTGTGGCGGCATCTCCGGATCGCCCAGCGTCCAGTGTGGACCTGGGTGCGCGGCGAGCCATGCCGGGTTGTACATCAGTTCCCGCAGCGCCCGTTCTGCTTCGGTCGGGTCAGAACTGGCCAGCGCTCTGCGTACGGCTGGGCCGCGCTCCACGGAGTGCTTACCGCCCGGTGCGGTGCACCCGAGCACCAGCCGGCGCACCCGGTCCGGATACTGGATGGCAATCCACTGGGCGACGCGCCCGCCCATGGACGTGCCGTAGACATCGGCGCGTTCGATGCCGAGCTGATCGAGCACGGCGATGGCGTCCTCGGCGAATCCGGGGGTGCTGTAAGGGCTGTCGGGCTTGTCGCTGTCCCCGGTGCCGCGATAGTCCATTGTCACGGTCTGCCGTTCGGCTTCGAAGTCCGCGCGAACCGAGCTCCACCATCGGTGTGAGTTGGCCTGCCCGGCCAGTAGCAGCAACGGCGGGCCGGAGCCGCCGAGCTGGTACGCGATCCGGGTCCCATCAGCCGCGTACGCGGCAGCGCCAGCACTCACCAGCGCAGTATCCCCGACCCGCAAGATCCCTAAAGAACGCGGTCACCGAGGGTGTCAGTTGACCAGGAACGGCCGCATTCGCTCGGCGGTCTTGCGCGCCACGCCGCCAAGCAGTCGACTACGCGCCGGGTCGCCGTACTCCCGGGTGAACCGCTGCAGATCGCCGGCGCCTGGCTGCCACTCCGGCAGGTAGACCAGCCCCGGCGAGAACATCTCCCAGCCGGTGAAGAACCGGTCGATCTGATCCCGCGGGCGCGCCATCACCGGTGCGATGAGCTTGGCGTAGGCCGCGGTGGCCGAGAAGGTGTACTCATCGGCCACTTCCGTTTCCCCAGCCAGCTGTTCCCGGGTAGTGGGATTCTCCCGCCGACCGTGGCTGAGCAGCAGCATCGAGCCGGCGGCTACCTGGTTTTTCAGCGCGTCCAGCCGCGCCCACGGATCGTCCGCGTCCGGGATGAAGTGCAGCAGCGAGTTGAGGGTGAGAAAGACCGGCTGCTCCGGGTCGATCAACCCGGTATCCAGCACCCGGCACCACAGGTAGGGGTCGGCGAAATCGCCGTGGATGTAGCGATGCCGGTCCGTGGTGCCGTTCGCCGCGAGTATGTCCTGGCCGGCCGCGACCACCACTGGATCGTTGTCGACGTAGACCACCTTGGCCGGACGCTGCTGCCGCAACGGATCGGCGCTTTCCACGATCTCGTGCACGCAGCCGCCCTCGGGCAGCCCGGTACCCAGGTCGACGAACTGCCGCATGTTCGGATGCACGCCGAGTACCCGTAGGGCGCGCCGCAGGAACGCGCGCACCTCGAGCGTCATCATGCGCACCTCGGGCAGCCGCTGCTCGAACTCCTCGGCTGCCTGCCGGTCCACCGCGAAGTGATGGCTGCCGCTCGCGAAGTAGTTCTGCACACGGGCTATATGCGCGACTTCGGGCTCCGCGGTACGCCGTTCGGGCACAAGCGCTCCTCTCGTGAGCGAGAAGGGGTTATGCCCAGTGTCTCCGATCCGCCGCCGCGAAAGAACCAACCGATGGCCGGTTTTCCCTTGCGACAACGGAACCCTGTGCATCCCTGGAAACGTCAACATCGCCATGCTACGCTAAGTGTTGCTCCGATCACGAATAGGTAGCCATATTCGGGTGACGCGGCTGGAGGCTGAGTGAACCTCAACGAGATTCGAATGGCCGCACGAATTGTCCCATTTCTCGAGCACAACCAGCATGCCAGACCGCGACTGCTGGAAGTCCGCACCGAAGCACCGCGCAAGGTCCTACTCTGGGATGCACCAACGATCGAGTGGATATGGCGCTCGGACACCACCTTCGGGCATCCGGGCAGCCGGAGTATGCGCCCAGTACTCGGTACCGACTCGATGCTCTGGCTGGACGGCGAGCGGCACACCATGTACCGCAAGACATTGAGCCCCTTCCTGAACGGCCGCGCCCTGCGCGGTTACCGGGACACGATCAGCTCAATCACCGAATCGGCGATTGACAGGCATTGGTCGGTTGGCTCCGAGGTGCCGATCGCCGAGTGGACAAGGGGTATCACGTTATCCATCATCTCGCGGGTACTGCTCGGCTCCACTGACTCGGACGTACTAGCCAGGTTCAGCGAGTGGATGGAAGACGTACTCGGCTCCACCCGGCGGATCATGATGTACCGGTACCTCAAGGGCGGCCTCCCGCCCGCGTCGGCCAGCCTGGACGAGGCACTGCTCGACGCAGCCCGGGCCGCCGATTACCCGAGCATCGCACGGGTACTGCTGGACGAGTCGGGGCCACTGGGCAATCTGGACGACCGCGAGGTGCGCGATCAGATCGTCACGCTGCTCTTCGCCGGGCACGAGACCACGGCATCGTCGATCGCCACGGCGCTGGTGCTGCTCGATCGGCATCCGAAGGTGCGCGCCGAGCTGCTTGACGAACTCGACGCAACCTCCGCCGACGGGATGGAGGGCAACGAAGTTCCGCTACTGCAGGCGACCGCGCGGGAAGTGCTGCGCCTGCGACCACCGGTGCCGGTTGCCGCGAACCGGGAGATGACCGAGCCAGGCGAGATCTGTGGGCGCCAGCTGCCGGCCGGCACGATGCTCTCGCCGTGCCCGTTTCTCGCGCACCGCGAGCACTTCGACCGGGCGGATCGGTTCGACCCGCACCGGTTTCTCGGCAAGCGGCCCGCCACCTCGGAGTTTTTCCCTTTCGGTGGCGGCAAACGGCATTGCCTCGGCAGCCAGCTCGCCGAGGCGGAGATCCGGATGATCGTGGCCGCGGTGCTGCGCCGGCGGTCCTGGCAATGTGTGGCTGGCCGTGGTTCGACTGAACAGCGGCAGCAGCGGGTGCACACCTTGGCGCCGGCGCCGCGGGTAAAGGCTCGGGTCACTGGGCACCGTGCGAGGTAGCACCAGTCACGCGGGCGGTACCGCCTGGCGAGACTTCGTGGTGTTGCACCGTTTGCAGTACCCGTTGCCGATCATGTACGGCTGCGCGGCGGTCTGGGGCGCTGGCTTCGCGGCATACCACGTCGAGCAGGTGGTCACCTTCGCGGTGCTACTCGCCTGCCTTGGCAATATCGCCGGGATGCTGTCCGGGTTGGCATTGAACGTCGTGCTCGATGTTGACACGGATCGGCGGCACCAGGAGAAGTCCTACCTCGCCGATGCCGTCGAGCGCGTGGGTAACCGGCGCGCCGCGGCCTGGATTGTGGGCATGGCGGCGGGCAGCGTCGTGGCCGCGTTCGGCGCGGCGGCGGATACCGGAAGTTGGTGGCTGTGCCTCGCCGCGGTTGGCACGCTGCTGTTGCATATCGCCTACAACGTCGATCCGGTACGGCTGAAACGGCGCGGGCTTTACGGGCCGTTGGTGTTCGCCGTGGCGATGGTCGGCGGCCCGTTTCTGCTGTCCTATGGCGCGGTCGGTACCGAGCTGACCCCGGCCGCCATCCCGTTCGTGCTCGCATTGATCGCGTTGAACATGGGTCGCACGGTGTGGTGGTCAGTGCCGGACCACGAGGCGGATATCCGGGACGCGATGGCTACCCCAGTGGCCAGACATGGGCCAGGGCGGGCGCTCGGGATCGCCTGCACGATCCTGTTCGCTGGCGTGGTGCTGCTGTTCTGGGCGCTGTGGTGGCGGTTCGGCGTGGTGCTGGCGGTCCTTGGCAGCACGGCCGAGGCACTGTTGCTGATCGGCATGATCCGCAGTACGCGACGCGTCATGGCCGGGCAGTCGCTTCGCGCCGAGCACCAGCGGCTACGCACGATGCCGTTGGTAGCCGCGGGATCGGTGTTCCTCGCCGCGCTACCCCTGCTTGCCATGACCGGCGCCTAGCGCGGCGAGCCGCTCACTGGTTCTTGACGCCCAGTGCTACGTGCACGGGTACGTGTTCCGCGTTCTGCCCCATGTCCTGGTCGTCACTCGGATGCCACAGCGGCATCCGCACGATGCCCGGCTCGACGACGGACAGGTCGCCGAGAATCGCGCGTAGCTCATCGGTATCACGCATCCGGACCGGTGGCGGCTGCTGGAACATCCGACCGAACATGTCGAGGCCGCTGGCCAGCTGCTGGTCTCCCTTGCCGAAATGGGAAAGGGCCAGATAGCTGCCCTGGCTCAGCCGCGCAAAGTAGTCGGCGACCAGCTGCCTCGGATCGTCTTCGTCGGCGATCTCCTGCAGTGTCCCGAGCAGGAAGACCGCGACCGGCTCGGAAAGGTCGAGAATCTCCCGCAGTTGCGGATCGGCGAGTACCTCGGCAGGCTGGCGAATATCGGTGGAGATGAACCGAGCGAACGGCACATCGCGCAGTGTGGCCTGACTACGGCTGGCCACATCGGGGTCGCTGTCCACGTAGACAACCCGGCAGTCCGCGCTCAGTTCGGCGACAACCTGGTGAATATGCTGCACGTTGGGGATTCCGGAACCGAGGTCGAGGAACTGCCGGATGCCAAGTCCGTGCAGTTCGCGCACCATCCGGCCGAGCAGATGCCGTAGTTCCCGCACCAGGTAGGGAATATGCGGTGCGCACATCGTGATCCGGGTGGCAATCTCGACATCAGCCTCGGTGTGGTCCGAGCCATCCAGCCAGTAGTCGTTGATCCTGGCGAAGCTCGGCTCCGGTGCGTTATGCGGATGGTCGGGTCCGTCCTGGTTGGGAGCCCAGGTTGATGCCACGCTTGGTACTCCTTCGCTAACCCCACACCAGTCGTTCGGGGTCTGGTGCTCAGTTGTCCGGGGGACAAAAGTCTACCTGCGATCTCACAGGATCGGGTGAGGTGTCACGCTCCATCCAGCGCAACCACAAGATCGGGTGGTGTACGGAGCGCTTCCACTGCTGGCCAGGACACCGACGGCGACGACCACCCGTTCGGGTGAGCTCGCTCGGTTGCCGGAACCGAGCTGTGAAAGTGGCGCGTCCGACCTGGATGTAACACCCAGGTGCCTAGTCGGCGTGCAGCATCCCGTGCAGCAGTTCGCGAATCCCGGCCAGCAGCTCCGCGAGCTCCGGTGGGTTCTCCCGGTTCACCCCAGCGATGGAGTCGAAAAGGATGCCCTCGCAAAAGGCGACCAACGTACGCGCCTGCCGTTGCGGATCGGGTGCGCCTGCGGCACGGAGCATCCGCACCGTTGGCTCCCGCAGCCGGGTACCCGCACGGTCATACACCGCGCGTAGTTCCGGGCGACGAGTACCTTCCAGCGCGAACTCGTAGCGCGCGAGCATCCGCACCCGCCCGGTCGTCAACATGCTGTGCAGCAGGCCAGCCACCAACTCGCCGAAGGCGTGGATATCCGGCACGGCCAGCTCGGACGGTTCGGCTCCGGCGCTAGCGAAATCCAGCTCAACCATCCGGTCCATGGTCAGTTCGAGAAGCGCGGCCCGGGTGCGCGCGTAGTACGAGGTCGACCCGATCGGCAACCCGGCGGTCCGATCCACCGCACGGTGCGTCAGCCCGCGCATACCGTGTTCGGCCAGCACGGCGATGGCCGCATCGGCTAGCTGGGTGGTTCGCGTCGGCTCGGCAGGCACCACCGCAGGATAGCCGAAGCTCTACTAGTGTAGAGTCAGCACTACAGACGTAGAGGAGCGCGGATGAAACACGCTGTGGTAATCGGCGGCGGGATTGGCGGGCTCGCGGCTGCCGCCGGGTTGCACCGGATCGGCTGGCGCGTCACGGTGCTCGAACAGGCCGCCGAGTTCGCCGAGATCGGCGCAGGACTGACGCTCTGGCCGAACGGGCTCGCCGCGCTGCGGGCGCTGGGCTTTCAGGACGAGCTCACTGAGCTGAGCATGCCGCAGCGCGCCGGCGGCGTTCGCTCCCGCAGCGGTCGCTGGCTGACCCGAATGGACAGTGACGAACTCGAGCGGACGCTCGGCCAACCGATGGTCGGCGTGCACCGCGCGCAACTACACGAGCTGCTGCTCGCCGCGCTACCCGCCGAGAGCTTGCGTACCGGCGCCCAAGTGACCGATGTGGACCCCGATACCGGCATCCCAGAGCTGGACGTCCCGCCGGCCGATCTGGTGGTAGGCGCGGACGGGATCCGCAGCTCGCTGCGCGCGCGACACTGGCCGGCACATCCTGCGCCGGTCTACACCGGATTCACCGCGTGGCGCGCCATCTGCCAGGAGGGCGCGCCGAACGATCTCGGCGTGACCATGGGTAGAGCAGCCGAGATCGGTGTTGTGCCACTCGCGGACGGGCGAACCTACTGGTACTTCTCGATACGCGCGCCCGAGGGGCAGCACAATCCCGATGAGTACGAGTTCCTTCGGGAATACCTTGCCCGCTGGCACGAACCGATCCCCGAGCTCGTCGCACGCACTTCGGCCGAAGACGTGATCCGCAACGATATGTACTACCTTGCCACCCCGTTGAAGTCCTATGTGCACGGTCGAGTAGCACTGCTTGGCGATGCGGCACACGCGATGACGCCGCATCTTGGCCAGGGTGGCTGCCAAGCTCTCGAGGACGCCGCCGTGCTGACGGCAAGCTGCGCGGACCACGACTCCGTGCCCGACGCGCTACGTGCCTACGACGAACAGCGCCGACCACGCAGCCAGCAGATCGCGCGGGCCTCCACGATGGCTGGCAAGTTCGGTTCACAGCTGGCCAACCCGGTTGCCGTGGCGCTACGCGACTTCGGGATGTGGCTGATGCCGCACCGCACGACGATCCAGTCCTTCCTACGGGTCTCCAGCTGGACACCGCCGGAGATCAGCGCTATTCGCTGAATCGTTTGGCGAGCGCGTTGATCCCGGTGCGATACACCCCACGGGCGAAGGTCTTGGTGAGTTCGGCTTCATCCGCTTCCTCGGAGGTAAAATCGCACCACCACTCGACGAAGGTTTCCTCCGTGCTGGTCACCGGCGCCAGCCGGATCGTGGACCGGTAGGTACGCACCGGGAACGGGCTTTCCAGGATGTCGTAGGTGTAGCTGCGATCGGTGTCGTCCAGCGTCACCAGCCGCTCGCGAATCAGCCCACCGTCGGGGGTGGTGAGCTTGCGGACCGCGCCAACCTCGTTGGCGCCGTGCCCGGACTCGATCTCGCTGCTGGTCAGCCCCGGATGCCAGGTCGGCAGCCCGTTGAAGTCTCGAACCACCTGCCAGACGGTATCCACGTCGGCTGGCACGATCCCGCTTGCGTACGGCCTTGGCATCTGCGCTCCCTCGGGCAACTGCGAATGATGGCAACCGCTCCATCCTGCTCGGCCAAATGCCATCAGAGCAAGGGTTAGGGTGCGATGATGCGGACCGCGCGGAGCGGCCCTCCGCCACGGCGCGGCGGGCGGGCACTCGACCTGGCCACCCAGACCTGGGTGCGCCTTACCGGTCGGTTACTGAACCTCCGGGAACAGTCCTGGTTGGACGGACCATGGCACGAACCGGACGTGCTCGACTCGACGTGGGTGTACCGCGCGGCGACCCGCTTGGCTGCCTCGGTGAAAGCCGAGCCGGACAGTGGCTTGCTGCCCGATCTGCGGGTACTCGCCGGCGATCGGTTCAGCCCCGAGCGGGTGGATCCCCGGATCGCCGATTTCTACCAGCACACCGCCAGCTGGCGACTGGAGATGTGGTCACAGTGGACTGTGCTCGGCTGGCCGCTCGGGTGGGCGCTCACCGCCCTGTTCAGCCGCCGGCTGCGACAGCTCAGCCTGCCGTTGCGGGGCCTGGACACCTCGCGCGGGCTGGACAGCCAGGTACTGGTGGTTGCCGGCGACGGTGGCCACCGGTATGGCGCGGCCTGGCTCCGCCAGCTACGCGCGACCGGCCAGTCCAGCTTCAGTGGCTGGTACGGCGCGGTGACCCTGCCGGGCCAGCGACAACCCAGTGTCCGCGTGGTGTTCCCACTGCCCAACGGCAACCTCACGATCCTGCTGCGGCCAAGCGTCCTACCGGACGGCGGGTTGCGGCTGTGGTCACCGCCCGGCGAGTTCGGTGCCGACGGCGCCTACCTCGTCGTTCGGGCCGACGATGAGCAACACGCCTGGGTTCGTCGGGTACCCCTGCATGAATGCTTCGAGCTGTACGTCGACGCCGAAGGCGTGCTGCGAACCAACCACGACCTGCGGCTGTGGAATATGCCGCTGCTCGCACTGCATTACCGGCTGAACCGGCTTGGCCCCAGCCAGCTACCGGATGGCCCACGATGAACGACCTGATCCACTCCTTCCACCTGGCTGAGCTGGCGCCGGCGGTCACGATTCGCACGCTGGCCAGACCGCCCTCGGCTACCACGACGCCCGGACTACGGCATGCGGAATGCCTGGCGATGATGCGGCTGGGCGCGCCGATCATCACCCCCGCCAGGCTGCAGCTCGGCCGGATCGCGATGTTTGCCGAATGGTCGGACGAACGCGCGCTGGAACGCTTCCTCACCAGTGACCGGCTTGGCCGCCAACTGGCCACCGGCTGGCATGTCCGGCTGCGATTCCTGCGGCGCTACGGGCAGGTGGCCGCATTGTCCGAGCTGCCACCGCAACTCGAACGGGCCGAGCCCACAGAACCGGTGGTCGCGGTGACGCTAGCGCGGCTGAAGCTGCCCGAACTCCCCCGATTCCTGCGCTGGGGCAGACCGGTGGAGCGCTTTGTCGCCAACCATCCGGGCACCACTTTCGCGACGGCGGCGATCCGCCCGCCACGCACCTTCGTGACCTTCTCCATCTGGCGAACGGTCCGCGAGATGACCGATATGACGCACGGCCGCGACGAGACGCCAGATGCCGCGACCCACGCGAAAGCCATGGCGGAGCAACACCGAAAAGACTTTCACCACGAGTCCACCTTTATGCGCCTACGCCCGCTGTCCGAGCACGGCAGCTGGCAGGGCGATCGACTGCTGCCTGGCTAGCTGGACTGATCTCGGTGCCGGCGGTTGGCCAGGTACGCGGCCCCGCGTGGCGCGAGCCGGTAGCCGACGTCGAGGCTGTGGGTCAGACCGAGGTTCTTCAACTTGCGGACGTCCAGCTTCAACGCATCACGCTCCCGGCCAAGCAACTCGGCGAGCTCAGCGGCCCGGGTCCCCGGATGTGCCGCGATAACCTCGAGCACATCGTGCGTCCATGGACCACGCTCGGACCTGCTGTCCAACCGATCCAGTCGCCGCTGGATCTCGGCGAGCTCGTCCTCGGCGAGCTCACTCGTCTGGCTCAGCGCGACTCGTGGATCAGGGCCCGCCCAGCGTACGGCGATGCAATACAGCGGGGCGCCTGCCGGACCACGCAGGGCGGCGCGCACTTCGGCGGCCGAGGCGGCACCTGCCTGGCGCGCCTGCTCCTCGGTGATCGCCGATTCGGCGATGGACTCGATCGAATCAACCGCGATCACCCCGGCAACCGTGCGCAAGGTATCGCCCGCGCGCACATTCGGCTTCGTCCAACGCCGAAACACCAAGCACACCGTGCCTTCGGCGACACCGCGCGCGATCTGATTCGGGAGGATCATCCGCGCATAATGCCACCTCACCCAGACAGTGCCGGGCGAGCAACGCACACGGCAACCGCGACCAGTGACGGAACCTGTCGGGGTTCCATGATCAAATTTGCCGGCGCCGCACGACCGCGCGGCCGCGGACCGGACGATTCGGGAGGCCGCCGGATGATGGGGCGTACGCACGCGCTGACTGGGTGGTGCGCGGGGCTCGCGCTCGCGCCCACGGTTGGCGCGGATTCCGTGCACCAGGCGCTGGCGTTCGCCACGACCACCGCGGGCTTCGCGCTGCTACCCGACCTGGATCACCCCGGTGCCAGGGCTTCCCGGCTGCTCGGCCCGTTGACGAGAGCGCTCTCCTGGCTGCTGCGCAAGGCATCCAGCGCGCTCTACCAGATCACCAAGGGCCCGAAAGACGAGAATCACTCCGGCACCCATCGGCATCTTTCCCATACCGTGCTCTTCGCCATCGCGCTCGGCGCACTGACCGCCGCCGGCACCGCGGCGGGCGGTCCGTACGCGGTCGCCGGTGTCGCACTGTTCGGCCTGCTGCTCGCCGAGGACGCGCTCGGGGACTGGCTGCTGCCGGTCGCCGTGGGCGCGGTGATCTGGTGGTGGCATACCGCGGGCCAGCAGGGATTCGGTGAACTGGACGAGCTCGCCGGCTTGCTCGGGATCGCGGTCGCCGCTGGCTGTATCACGCATTGCCTCGGCGACGCGCTGACCGAATCCGGCTGCCCGTTCCTGTTCCCGATCCCCATCGCGGGGGAGACCTGGTACGAGCTGCGCCCACCGTCCTGGCTGCGCTTTCGCACCGGCAAGCGAACGGAAAACCGGATCATCGTGCCGATCTGCGGGATACTCGCGGTGTTGCTGGTGCCGGGCGTATGGCCGCTGGTGACTGACGTCGCCACAACGGCCTTCGCCGCGGACTGAATCTCGGTTACCGTTCCCCTGTGGCCAAACTGCGATCCGTAAATATCGGTGTCCCCAAACCAACCGGGCAGTCGAACGACGACTTCACCGCGATCGACAAGCGTCCGGTGTTCGAGCCGGTCAAGATCACCGTGCCCGCTAGCGGAGGCACCGGGGTTGGCGGCGATACGGTCTGTGATGCGCGGGTACACGGCGGCGAGGACAAGGCGGTGTACGCCTACGCACGGGAAGATCTGGACCAGTGGGCCGCCGAGCTCGGCTACCCCGTGCCATCCTGACGACCGATGGCCTCGCGATCACCGATGCGTTACTCGGCGAACGCTGGCGGATCGGCGAGGTCGAGCTCGAGGTTTGCCAACCACGCACCCCCTGCCGCACCTTCGCCGGCTGGATGGGTGAGCGCGGTTGGGGCCGCCGGTTCACCGAACGCGCCGCGCCCGGTGCCTATCTACGCGTCCGTACCCCCGGTGAGCTCGCCGCGGACGAGCCGATCACGGTGCTCGAGCGCCCGAACCACCAGGTCACGGTCGGCCTGGCCTTCCGCGCGCTGACGCTGGAGCCGGAGCTGCTGCCGATGCTGCTCAAGGTGCCCAACCTACCGGCCGAGATCGAGGGCAAGCTGCACCGCAGGCTTAGCAGCCAGCACACCCAGTAACCGCGCCTACCTCAAAGAACGCGATCACGGCGGGTATCGGTGATCGCGGCGCCGTCAATATCGGTGACCACCAGCCGGATTCGCGCATCCCGGTACGGGCTTTCGGCCAGCAGTTCGGCGACCTCCGCGCCCGCGGCGCGCAGTCGTGGCGGCAACGGCAACTCGGTCGCCACCAGTCGGATCTCCACCAGCTCGGTGTCCACATCAACCGCGAGGCTGTCCAGATCCCACCGCAACGCCCCGGATTTGCGCTGGATTGCCGGTACCGCTGGGCGCAACCCGGATACCGTGGCCAGCCGTTCGAGGATCAGATCCGTTGCCTCGCCGCGATTCATCGCACCCCCTGCTGGTCCAACTCGTCGTCCTCGGTATCGATGTCGATGATCGTGATGGCCACCGAGCGCACCACCACACCGGTGTCCTCGTGAACCGCTCCCGCCACCGCGCGCTGGACGGCCGCCGCCAGCTGCTGCGCCGGCGCGAACCCGGCAAGCGTGAGGTACAGGTGGATATCGGCCGCACCATCGGTCAGCTCGACGGTCACCCCCTCGCGCGGCGCGGAACTCAACCCGCGTACCCGTTGCCTGGCCATCCGGCCGACCGAGCCGACCAAACCGGCCAGGCCCGGCTGCAGCCGCAACACGCCAGGCGTACGCGAAGCGGCATCCGCGGCGATACTCGCGATCACCGGTTCGGCAACCACCCAGTCAACCCGTGCGGCATTCATCGCGGTTGCCCCTCACACGTCGTAGATGTCGTCGACGATCAGCTCGAGCTGGTTCAGCCGCAGCCCCAGCCGGCTGGTGCAAGCGACCTGGACGCGTTCGCGTAGCCGGTCAAGCACGGCCGGCTCGTAGGCGGCGTAGCGCACCGCGACCGCCAGCTCCACATCGATCAGCGTGGCACCATCCGGGGCGCGGCCAGCGGTCCGTACCCGGCAACGCCGAGCCCGCACGCCGTCGAAAGCGTCCGCGGCGTAGCGGAGCACCGCGGCCACCGCTTGCTCGCTGACCTCCACCCTGCCCGGTTCGTCCGTGCGCAGTTCCACCATCGCCCCGGAGCGTCGAACGTTCGCACGCACCGCGGACATGATCCGGTCGACCAGATCGAGGGAAGGCTCCGTGCGATCGGCACGCAACTCGGCGGTCGCCTCCCGGAGCGCGAGCAGGCTCCCTCGGGCCGTCGAGCAATGCGCGCAACCGAGTTCGTGCTCGTCCGCGTGACCAGCCTGCACCTCGTCCAGCCGTGCCCATACCTCCTCGAGCGAGCGGCCACAGTCGAGCTGATAACCGGACCTCGACTGGTCTACTGCCATGGCTGCATCACCTCCGCCAGCTGTGCGCGCGCTCGTGCGATGCGCCCGCGTACCGACGCGGTTGAAGATTCGACGATTCCGGCGATCTCGTCGTAGGACCGGCCGTGGACCTCGCGTAGCAACCAGCAGGTCCGCTGCTCAGCGGTGAGCTTCAGCAGCGCGGCGGCAAGTGCGGTCAACTGTGCACCCACTTCGGCCGCGCGGACCGGATCAGTGTATCCGGCCGCCGACTCGGTGCTTTCCAGGTCCACGTCGGCGCTGGGTTTCCGGGCCCGAATGAGGTTCAGGCAGCGGTTCGTCGTGCTCCGGTAAAGCCAGCCGACAAATGCGGCATCGTCGTTGAGTTGGTCGAGTTTGCGCCAAACGCTGAGAAAGACGTCCTGCACGGCGTCTTCCGCATCGCTCGCGCTGCCAAGCATGCGTACGGCCAGCCGGTACATCTGGCCCTGGTATCTGCGCACCAACTGCTCGTACGCCCGGGTGTCGCCGTCCCTAGCGCGGCTGACCAGCGTCAGGTCATCAAGTGACCCTTCGGTCACCTGATCACTCTGTTCGACCGATCGCGCCGTCATACCCGATATCGGTCGAGGGCCCGGTACCGGTCAAGGGTGAAGACCACGCGCCCTACCTCCCTGGAGCCATACGCACTGTCTGTCCTGTATAGCTGATAGACACCGCGGCACGCATAACGTCACGGCCCAATTTCGTGGGCGGTCGCACCGATCGGGTGAGACTAGTCGCGTGCCGATTGGGGTACTCCCGGTGTCCAAGGGTATGGCGTGCATTCGTGCGCCGGGTTCGATCCAACTTCGATCCAATGGGAGGCTCCGATATGTCCGCTGGGGACAAAGCGCAACACAAGGCCGAAGAACTGGGCGGCAAGGCGAAGGAATGGGCCGGCAAGGCGACCGGGAACGAGGAACTGACCGAGGAAGGCAAGACCGAGCAGGCGAAGGCCGGCGTCAAGGGTGCCGTCGAGGACGTCAAGGACGCGGTCGGTGACGCTGCGCAGAAGGTGCAGGACAAGTTCAAGAAGTAGGCTCGGCGGGGGAACAGGCCGGACCGCCGCGACAGTCGGGGTCGAGCAGTCGCCGCGGTCCGGCTCCCCGCTGCCCGAGTTCATCGTTCGGATTGCTCATCGCGCACGGCCCGAGGGAAAGGCAGCCGCAGCCGATACAGTCGGTGAACTCGTCGCGTAACTGCTCCAACCACTGGATCCGCGCGTTCAATCGCTCCTGCCAGTGCTTGGCCAGATTACGCCAGTCGCGCCTGCTTGCCGATCGGTCGGCAGGGAGCTGATCAAGTACCTCGCGGATTTCCGCGAGCGGAATACCCGCGCAATGCGCGAGCCGGATCAGCGCAACCCTGCGCAACGCCTCTCTCGAGTAGCGGCGTTGATTGCCGGGGGTGCGCGTACTGCGTAGGAGCGCACGGTCCTCGTAGAACCGCAGCGTCGTCACCGGGGTACCGCTGCGTTCGGCGAGTTCGCCGATCGTGAGCTCGCCGTGCCGCACGCCGAGTTGTCCCATACCGGCAGGTTAAAACTTAAACCTAGCTAGAAGTCAACACACCGTGTGTCCTGACCCACCATGGTTTGACCTATAGCTAACTAGAGGTTCGAGGATTGGCAGGTACGCACGAAGACGCGGAAGGGTCAAAACCATGGCGAAGTACGAACTGCCAGAACTGGACTACGACTACGCGGCGCTGCAGCCGGCGATCTCCGGGGAGATCAACGAGCTGCACCACAGCAAGCATCACGCCGCCTATGTCGCGGGGGCGAACAGCACCCTGGACAAGATCGCCGAGGCGCGCGAGCAAGGCGACTATGCCAATATCGTCGGCCTGGAGACCACCCTCGCTTTCAATCTCGCCGGCCACGCGATGCACCTGGTGTGGTGGAAGATTCTCAGCCCGGACGGCGGGGACAAGCCGACCGGCGAGCTCGCCTCGGCGATCGATGAGCACTTCGGCTCCTTCGATGCCTTCCGTGCCCAGATGGAAGCGGTGTCCACGACCATCCAGGGCAACGGCTGGGGAGTACTCGCCTGGGACCCGGTAGGTGAACGGCTGTTGACGCAACAGTTGCGGGACCATCACAACAACCTGTCCATCGCGACGACCCCGCTGCTCGTCTTCGATATCTGGGAGCACGCGTACTACCTGCAGTACCGCAACGTCAAGGCAGACTACGTGAAGCAGCTGTGGAACGTGGTGAACTGGACCGAGGTGGCCGCCAGGTTCGCCGATGCGCGCGCCGGCCGCAACGGCCTGCGCCTACCCAAGTAGTCGCAGTATCCCGAGAAAGCGCGGACTGACAGCCCAGATAGTTGAGTACACAACTTGACCTGCGGTGGTAGCACCCCGACAACGCCATAAAGCTGATCAGTTGGCCCGAAAGAGGATGGCCGTTCACCGCACGAACTCGACCGTTCAGCGTCGCTGAGCGGTTATCTCTGGCGGGCTGCCCGGTCAGCACGCGAAACTAGAAGCACGTCGGGTTCCGGTGTCAGGGGTGTCGCCGGATCCCGACGTAAACCCCTTCCAGGCGTTCGCCTTTCTTTCCTGTTTCAGTGCTACTGGGTTACTTCACCGCACCCATGGACAGGCCACGCACCAGATGGTTCTGCGCGAACCAACCGATGATCATCACAGGCAGCGAGGCGAGCAATGCGGCCGCGGACAGCTGTGCCCAGTACAGCCCCTCGCTGGTGATGAACCCGACCAGGAACACCGGCACCGTCCCTGCCTGCGCGGCCGTCAGGTTCACCGCGTAGAAGAACTCGGTCCAGGAAAAGATCACGCAGATCAACGCGGTCGCGGCGATCCCTGGCGCCACCACCGGCAGGATGATGCGCAGCAATACGGTCGGCAGCGTTGCCCCGTCCACCCGTGCCGCCTCGATCATCTCTCTGGGTACCTCGAGGAAAAACGACCGCATCATCCAGATAGCCAGCGGCAGATTCATCGCGGTGTACAACACGATCAGCGCCCATACGTTGTCGAGCAGCCGCAGGTTCTGCGAGATCACGTACAGCGGGATGATCGCCGCCACGACGGGCAGCATCTTGGTGGAAAGGAAGAACCCGAGCGCATTGCTGGTGCCACGCACCGGGGCGATGGAAAGCGCATAGGCCGCGGGCACGCCGAGCAGCAGCACCAGCACCGTGCACACCACCGTGACGAACGCGGAGTTTCCCAGATACGGCAGGAAACCGCGATCCAGAATATTGCCGAACTGCTCGAGGGTAGGTTCGAAGAACAGCCTGGGCGGCGAGGTGAAGGCATCCCCCTCGCTCTTGAACGAGGTCAGCACCATCCACACGATCGGGAATACGAACAGGATGGCGATAATCCAGGTCAGCACCGTGAGCGAAGCACGGCCGAGGCGGTTGCCGGAACGAGCTGGCATGGTCACTTCACCCCAGAACTGACGTCGAAGGTGCGGAACATCAGGCGCAGCGTGAAGGTCGCCACGATCAGGGTCAGCACCACCACGATCACCCCCATCGCGGAGGACTGGCCGATATCGAAGCCTTCGAATGCCCGCTGATAGATGTAGTACGGCAGGTTCGTGCTCGCCGTTCCCGGACCGCCCTGGGTCATCAGGTAGATCGCGTCGAAGCTGTTCACGATGTAGATCGCGCCGAGCAGCGCGGCGAGCTGCAGGTAGCGGCTCAGCTGCGGCAGGGTGATCGAGGCGAAGGTGCGCCATCTGCCCGCGCCGTCCACCTGTGCGGCTTCCAGCACCTCTTTCGACTGTCCCTGCAGACCGGCAAGGATCAGCAACATCATGAATGGCGTCCACTGCCAGACAACCTGGGTCATCACCGAGGCGAGCGGGAAGGCGGACAACCAGTCGGTGTTACCGCCGAACACGAAGTTGACCAGACCGTAGTTCGGGTGGAACATGCTCGTCTTCCAGAGCAGCGCACCCGCCGCGGGCAGGATGAGAAACGGTGTGATCAGCAGCGTCCGCACCACACCGCGGCCGAGGAACTGCCGGTCGAGCAGCAACGCGAGACCAAGACCGAGTAACAGCGAGACAAACACGCAGACCACGGTGAGCACCACGGTGTTCAGCATCGCGCCCCGGAACTGACTGTCCGCGAACACATCGACGTAGTTCTGCAGGCCGACGAAATGCTGGGAGCCGGGCCGGACCAGGTTCCACGACTGGAACGAGTAGAAAACCGTGACCAGGAACGGGATCTGGGTCACCAGGATCACGAAGAACAGCGCGGGCAACAACGGCAGCCGGCGCCGCCAACCGGTTGACCGTGGCTTCGGCGGCGCGGCGGGGCGCTGTTTGGGTTCGGTCAACGTCGCGGTCATCGGGTCTCCTGGTAGGAATCGCCAACCGCACGCGCGTACTGCTGGGACTGGGCGAGCGCTTCATCCAATGGCACCTGACCAGCGATCGCGGCGGAGAGCTGCTGGCTCACCCTGGTGCCGAGGTCCTGGAACTCAGGTATGCCAACAAACTGAATGCCCTGGTATGGCACTGGCTTGGTCAGTACGTTCTCCTGCCTTGCCGACCTGATCGCGTCCAATGTGGGCTGCGCGTAGGCTTTGGCCGCCTCCTGGTACTCCGGGATCTCATAGGTGGACTGCCGGCTGCCCGGCGGCACCCGCGTCCAGCCAAGTTGTTCGCCCACGGTATGCACGTACTGCTTGTCGGTCATCCAGCGCATGAACCGCCATGCCGCGTCCTTGTGTTCGGTGACCTTCGGCATCGCCAGCGCCCAGGAGTACAGCCAACCGCTCGCCTCGGTCTTGGCCACCGGTGCGGCGACGTAACCGGATTTGCCGGCGACCTTGCTTTCGGCTGGGTCCTCGTTCACCCCAGCCATCACGGTCGCGTCGTACCACATGGCCGCCTCGCCCTGTGCGTAGTTGGTGCCGCATTCCGAGAAACCGGCACTTGACGCGCCCACTGAGCCGTAGTTACGCACCAGGTTGACGTAGAACTCCGCCGCGGCCCGTACTTCCGGGGAGGACAGCCGCGCGTTCCAGTCCTCGTCGAACCATCGGCCGCCGAAAGTGTTCATGACGGTGCCGAACGGCGCGAGGCTTTCCCCCCAGCCCGGTTTGCCCCTTAGGCATATTCCGGCGATGCCGTTCTGCTTATCATCGAGCTCGCGGGCGAACTCGGCGACCTGCCGCCAGGTCGGCCGTTCCGGCATGGTCAGCCCCGCCTTGGCGAACAGATCCTTACGGTAGGCGAGAAACGACGACTCGCCATAGAACGGGACGGCGTACATCGAGTCGCGATAGGACAGCGAGTCTCTGATGCTCGGTAGGAAGTCATCGGCGTCGTAGCCCTGACTGGCGTCGATACGCGGTTGCAGGTTCTCCAACCAGCCATACTCAGCCCACTGCGCGGCCTCGTAGTTACTGATCATCACGACATCGAATTCGCCGCCCTCGGTAGCCACCGAAGCGGTGATCTTCGCGCGCGCCTGGTTCTCCGGCAGCTGCACGAACTTCAGGTCAACTCCGGGGTTGTCCCGTTCGAACTGCTCGGAGAGTGCGACCGCGTCGGTCATTTGCGGGTTCGCGACGATCGCAACCACGATCGTCTGGTCTCCCGCGCCGAGCGAACCGGCGCCCGCGCAACCGCTCAGCACCAGCACGGCAGCAAGGACGAGACCAGCGAGGCGTCGCGGTCTTGCGCGAGAAACCTTCAGCCCGGTCGCGGATCGCATCGCAGCACACCCTTCGTCGACGTCTTCGTCGAGAAACTTGCTCAGATGAGCATCGACCTGGTAGCCGCCGATCGTTGCCCGGCCCAATTCAAAGATGCCAGGCGGAGGGTAGTCAATAACTAAGCTACCTTTCAGGTGGATTTCCATGCATAGAATGCTCATATGAGCGACAGGCAACGAGGCGACCAGCCGCGTGGGACCGGGAGTCGACCGGCTGAGGCCATCGGGCTGGCTACCATCGCTCGACAGTTCTACGTACGCGGTAAGTCGAAACTGGAGATCGCCGAGGAGTTCGGGATCAGCCGGTTCAAGGTCGCACGGATGCTGACCAGTGCGCGGGACCGCGGCCTGGTGCGGGTGGAGTTCGAGCTGCCCGCGCCGATCGACGTCGACCTGTCCGACGAAATACGCGAAACCTTCCGGCTGCCGAGGGTGCTGGTGCTCGAACGAGCACAGCAAGGCGGCGGCAGGGCCGAGGTCCGCAGGCGGATCGGCCAACTTGCCGCCGAACTGCTCACCGAGATCGTCACCACAGAGGATGTTCTTGGCCTTGCTTGGGCGCGGACGGTCAATGCGATGACCGAGTTCCTGCGGGAACTGGCGCCGTGCCCGGTCGTGCAGTTGTGTGGCGTGCGCGCGGGAAGGGACATGCGGGATCGTTCGGTCGAGACGGTGCGTAGGGTCGCGGAGATCTCCGGCGGCGCCGCCTATCCCATCTTCGGCCCTTTGGTGTTGCCCGACCGACGAACCGCGGAAACCCTGCGCGGGCAACCGGGAATCGCGGAAACCTTCGATCAGTTCGGCAAGCTGACCAAGGCCGTGGTCAGTATTGGCGCATGGCAACAAGGCGAATCGACGGTATACGACGCACTTGACTCCGCGGAGTGTGCGGAGATCAGTGCGCGCGGGGCAACCGGCGAAGTCGCCGCGCGACTGTTCGAAGCATCCGGTAGACCGCTTTCGGCCGGGCTCGCGCATCACGTACTCGGCATCACCGCGGCCGAGCTCGGCCGCGTGCCGGAAGTAATCGCACTGGCGCACGGCGCCGCGAAAGCCGAGGCGATTCGTGCCGTCCTTGCTTCGGGCATCGTGCATACCCTGGTTACCGATGCCGCGGCGGCAAAAGCGTTGCTCATGCTGGCAAAGTAGGCCTCCAGCAGCGCAACCACGTACCGTCACGCGTTGGTTGGTTCAGCGCAGCGAGTTCGACCATCTGGCTGCCCAGCGGCGTTTCCGGGCAGTTGAGACTTGATCAACTTCTACTCTGGGATGTGAATACTCCCCCAGTTGTCTCATTTTTACCGCAAGCCTTTAACAACACCGGTAACGCTGCGCTCTTCGGCGTACACTTTAAGTATTCGGGTTGCCGGATTACCCGCAGGGGAGGTGACTCTCGTGACCGCGGGACTGAGGGGCAGTCGTAAAAGTCTGGTTCGTGAACTCTTCTGGACCAGAACTGGACTCCTGCTGTCGGTGTTGTTACTGGTCTCGATCGCCTGCCTGATTGGTGCCGTGATGCTGGCGCCGGGCATGCCGCGCAACCTGCTCAACGCGATCGGCACTGGCACAATGGTTTCCGCGATTGTCGGGTTCGGCCAGACGGCCATCACCTCGACCGCCGAGCACCGGGCGATGTTGCTTCCGGTCGTCGAGGAAAGCCGGCGCGCGTTGCGGGATCTGAGTAGTGAGTACCGCGAGCTGAACCGGGAGTTCTACCCAACACAGGTGTTCGAAGCCACGACCCGCCCGGATCCGGCGTTCAACCAGTTGCTGATGCGGGACTTGCAGCAGACCAGGCAGTTCTTCTTCTCCGGGTTCTCCGCACGGCATGCCGCCGCGCGACTGCTGATCTCGCACGCGGAATGGGAACTGCGCGTGATTATCGCGGATCCACGCGACGGTACGACGGTCAGTGGTAGGGCGAAATACTTGCTGCGCAACGAAGATGCGACAGCCGACTATGCGGAGGTGCAACAGCGACTACACGAAGAGATCCGGATGGGCCTTGTCGGCCTTTACCTCGCCCGGAGCAGATGCACCACGCTACAGATCGCCGTAGTCGTGGACCCGCGCCTGGACCGGGTTGAACTGTTCGACCAAAGTGTCTGGATCACGCTGTTCAGCGATGCCGTGCGGGTCGGCGCGCTGTACCCCCGAACGCTGCGATTCTCGGAAGGGTCGTTCATCTACAACATGGAACGCGCCGAATTCATGCGGATTGGCAACTCCCCCGCGGTTCGGCATTTCCAGATCACACCTGAGATGTCACATGGTGATTTTCGCGAGCTTTATCAGCAGATCACCGGCGCCGTCTTGTCCGAGGAAGATTTCCAGGAGCTAGCGGGAGACTTCCATGCCTTCCGCGAAGATTTTTCTGCCGCTGCAGAGCTAGGGGGCTAGTGATGCTAACGAGACTGTCGATAATCAGCGAACTCGCGGATGAACTCCGCGGTTTTGGCGACTCACTCATCGACCGGTGGCAACTGGTGGACGAGTGGTTTCAATGGCGAGTGTGCCAACCGAGTTTTCGCGCCAGGTTGCGCAGGCACCTCGGTGAGCTGTCGGCCGACCACGCGAAACAGGTAACCGCCCGATCCAGGGAGACGACCACGCATTTCGCCTGGTGCCTGCTCGACGATCCGACCGACCCGTTCTCGTTCTGGCTCAACGAGTACAAGCCGCAACGAGACTGGCTGCGCGGATATGCGGATTCGGTACACAACCACCGGTATCACTTCTGCACGCTGATGCTTGCCGGTAGCTACCTGCACGAACGCTTCGCCGTGACACTCGATCCGGCGGAGTCGGCGATTACCTCCGCGCGGCTGCTGCGGCGCGGGGTGAACGAGACCGGTAGCACCGACACGCTGATCAGCACCGACTTCCACCGTGTGCCACGGGCGGTGGACGGGACGCTGACGTTCCTGGTCAAATCCAAACCGGTACGGGGTTGGAGCCTGTCGTACGACCCGATCAGCCACACCAGCCGGAAGCATGTACCGGTCGAATCCCGCCTGGGAGAACTAACCACAAAAGTCTGACCCGTGACACCCCGTAACCGCGTTTCTTTAGGGATCTTGCGTGGGAGCACGCTCGATTTCGCGGTCAGCATCGAGCGCAGCGCGGACCAGCAGCTGCATATGGTGGAGATCGCCGAGTTGGTGGTTTGCGTCGCATGGGCTTGTCCACCAACGTGCCTGTCCACCGGGCAGCGGCGTTGGTGGCAGCGGCAGCAGTGCTCCAGGCGCGGCCCAGACAATTCCGGCGAGCCAACCAGGATCGGCGGGTGGCTCTGTGAGATTAGTGTATTTGCCAGTGACGGTGGCAATACCAGGTTGGAGCAAGAAGCGAGTTCCACCCGGAGACCACAGCACTGGGCAAGGACGCCGCCGGAACGCTGGCATCTGCAGTACCCGACATGCTACCTCGCTTGGGGCACACAACACCTCAAACGCCGCACCAACCGGAGCGGTTATCGAGTAGGGCGCGATCCGCCACAAGCCGGCCACCCGACGGGCGTCGCGGGTCGTGCTTGCGGTAGGAAATACGGGACAAAGGTCGTCGACCGGCGTATCCACATGGCCTCGCGTGAACCGGCGCCCGTCCCACATCGCGGCCGGCAGGATCGACCAACCGTGCGCGACGTAACTGACAGCCGCTTCCCACAGCGAGGTATGCACCGACACTGAGCCACTCACCGCCGAGACCACACGGCACGCCATCGTGAGCGGGTCGCTGTCCGGTCAGATACCGGCGATTGTGGTTGGAGCACGGCTAGGCAAGCGGTGCAAACGGGCTTTGGCGGTTCAACCAACGGTGCTGGATCAAACGCCGCGCCGCACACGGCCACGAACCCACCGCCGGCCGTGCCGATGGCCGCGCCCTCATCCGATACAACGTGATCAAGTTTTACCGTTCCGGCAGCCGTCACCCAAGTCAGCCGGGTACGTGTTGCACCAGAAGGGTGCACACTATTTGTCATTCGTAGACTCGCAAGCTCGTAAGATTGAACCGGACTTCGACCACAGCGAACCAATGGACAGCGTGTTTCGGAGTAACCGGAACCGGTGGCCATTTTGAGGGAGTGGCCAGCAAGGGTGGCCAGAATCGAACCGAGGAGCGGCTGATATGGACGGACTGACGATCGGGCCATTACTACGTCAGCTGCGTACTGCGTCGAACCGTTCCCAGCGGGAGCAAACAGATCTGTTGTCAAGGCTGGCCGGTCGACCAGTCACCCGGAACGAAGTGTCCCGCTGGGAAAACGAGACGCGCCTGCTAACCCCATACTGGCAAGAACACCATGCGGCTAGCTATGACGTACCACTTGAGCAACTGCGAGATGCTGTCACTCGAACGAAGGTAAGACGAAGAGCTGCGCGACAGCATGATCCAACGCAAAAGCGTGGCTTTCTCGGTCCCACCAACGGAATCGTGATTCCGGCCCCGCCCGAGCCATTATCGGATCGACGCGTCGGCCATGCTGACCTGATTCGGCTACGCGAACGCACAGCACGTCTGCGAAGGTTGGACAACTTCATGGGCGGCGCCGATACCTATGACATGTACCTAGCCGAAATGGAGCGCACAAAACAGCTCCTTACCTTAGGAAATTACGTCGCAGAGCTAGGTCCAAGTGTCAAAGCGCTCCTGGCTGAACAAGCGCAGCTCGCCGGGTGGTCGGCATTCGATGCCGGGCAACACGCCATTGCCTACAGGCATTACATGACAAGCTTCTCGGCAGCCGAAGAGGCAAACGACTCAGTTCTCGCTGGCAACGCATTGGCTCTTGTCGCGTATCAGAAGACTGCGACAGCAACCGATGGTGTTGAAACGGCTAGTGCGTCCTATGACAGGGCACGAAAAGGCGCCACGCCGCGCGTGCGCGCCCTGTTGTTGCAGCGCCTTGCATAGTCATACGCAACCGCTGGTCGAGCTAGTGAAACCGATAGCGCCCTCGCTCAAGCGCGAGAGGCAATGCAGGACCGTAGCGGCGAGGCAGAACCCGACTGGGTCTTTTGGGTCGATGAGATCGAGATGGACGTCATGGCCGGCCGTTGTTGGACCGAGCTACACCGCCCGCTACGCGCCGTACCTGCCCTGGAGACGGTTCTATGCCGTTTTGACCCAACTCATGCCCGAGACAAGGCGCTTTACCTGACCTGGCTCGCGCACGCCTATATCGATGCAGGAGAGGTCGAACAAGGCGCGAAGACCGCCGAGCGAGCGTTGGACCTGGCATGCGGGATCGCATCCGTACGACCGATCACGCGAGTCGAAGAGGTGTCGCGGCGGCTGAGCCATCACCGCAACACCCCAGGTGTGACCGCACTACTCGATCGGCTCAGCGAGCGGAAAGAACCGTAGCGAGCTACTTGTCCGTTGTACTGGCGTCGAGCCAGTCGAGATATGGCTGTGCGCCGGCTACCAATGGGATCGCTGTGACCTCTGGCTTGTTCCAGCTGTGCTCGGCGATGAGATGGGCTTCTAGTTCGGCGTATCGAGCAGCCGTGGTTTTGAGCAGCACCTGCCATTCTTCGCCCTCGCCGGCTTCGCCGAGGTGCCAGAAGTAGGAAGCTACCGGTCCCACGACCTGCCCAGATGCCGCAAGGCGTGCCTTGACCGCGGACGAAGCCAACCGTGCTGCGGTCGCCCGATCCTCGGTCGTCGTACTCACCAACAGATACTCACCCATGATCGTCAGGTTACCGCTGGCGACAACACCCCGTAACCGCGTTCTTTAGGGCTAGCGAGGTGGCTGGGCGCTAGGCCTTTTGTGCGAGTAATGCTGGTAATCGACCGGCCGGATTGCCCTGTTCGCGTGACGAGGCTGGGCTTACCCGTCATAACACCGGTTACGATCGCTCCCGCTCGTGTGGAATCCGCAAAACACGGCGGGAGGCACTGATGCACGGTAGGGACAACGTGCTCGCGGTGCCGACCGCGATGGTCGCCCAACCAGCCCTGCTAGACATCGAACGGCGCGTGCAGGAACTCTGCCTGCGCTACGCCGAGCAGCTACCTTTCCACGGCTGGCACCACGTCCGGTTCGTCCGGGACAAAGCCGTCGACTTCGCCGAGCAGAACGGCGCCAACGTTTCCGTGGTCACCGCCGCCGCACTGTTGCACGACGTCAACTACCTGGTCAGGAAGAACTCGCCGGCCGCGGCCGGTACCGACCTCAGACTGGGTGTGCTCGCCGAAGTCGGGGTACCGGCCGAGACCGCCGACTGGATCGACCGGATCATCGGCGAAGCCGAGATGCGCAATCGGCACCGCGACATCTCGCTGGAGGCCCAAGCGCTCAGCGACGCGGACACGCTGTACAAAGCCCTGCCCATCACACCGGTACTGCTGGCACACCGCTATCTCGAGGAAAACGGGGTGAGCCTGCCGGAACTCGCGCAGAAGATTCTCAGCGAGCAGCAGGGCGTGCAGGAAGCCGGCTACTACTTCTACAACGCCGAAGCCGCGGCCCGCTATACCCAGTGGGCACGCGCGAATCTACGGCTCTGGCAATGCATCGCCGAATCACTCGACGACCCGAGCGTGCTCGAACTGGTCGCCGCGCTCGAACCGGTCGCCGAAGGCGCGGCCGCGGGTTAGTCAAGCGCGAGTGCCAGGAAGAAGTCCACCCTGTCCTCGATCTTGCTCAGGTCGCGCCCGGTGAGCTGCTCCACCCGCTGAATCCGGTAGCGCAACGTGTTCACATGCATATGCAACTCGGCGGCGCACTTCGTCCAACCGCCCGAACTGGCCAGAAACGCCCGCAAGGTCGACACCAGGTCCGCACCGTGCACCCGGTCGTAGTCGAGTACCTTGCCAAGCACCCGGTCGTGAAACGACCGCCGCACATCATCCGGCACGGCGGCGAGCAGCAGCATATGCGAGGACAGCTCCTCGTGACTGGTCAACGCGATCGGCTCACCGGTCAACTCGGCCAGCCGGCAGGCATGCCGGGCCTCATCCAGCGCCCCGCGTAGTCCGCCAGCACCACTCACCCCGGCGCTGGCACCCAGCCGAAGCGCACCGCCCGCGAGCCCGGGCGCGAGCGCGGCGCTTTCCGCGCGTACCCGCCGTACCAGCGCGCTCGCCCCATCCTCGGGAACCGCAACAAAAACGATTGCCGCATCGTCCAGTGTGGCCACACAGTCGCCGACGAGTTCGCCGAGCAGCCGCGCGGCAAGCTCGAGCTCCGCGCCGGGCAACCGAGCCGCGAAAATCATGATCTCGCTCTCTGCGGGGAATCCGGCAAGCTCCAACCGTGGCTGCAGTTCAGCCGGCTCCGCCCCGGCCGAAACCAGTCGCAGCAGCTCCGCGGCCAGCGTGGCACGGTTGCGCCGTTCCCGGATCATCCGGCGATACCCGGTGCCGACCAGCGCGGCGAGCTCGGCGGCCAACCGATGCTGATCGGCCGTCCAGTCCGCGTAGTTGCCCTCGAACACCAGGAACCATCCGACCAGTCTGGTGTCGAAAGCGTCCGCGACTCCGTACAGCGTGTATCCGGCCACGGTATCCGGCAGATGGCGGCCACCAAGGTACTCGCGCAGTAGTTCCGCCGTGGTCTGCTCGGTCAGCGCTACCCCGGCACTGGCCAGCACCTTTCCCGTCGCGGTCAGTACCGCCCCACCGAGCCCGAGCTGTCCGCGCACCAGGCCAAGGACTTCACCAAGCCAGGCGCTGTCGGTGGATTCGGCATCCACCAGGTGCCGGTGCTGGCTGAGCACGGTGGCCAGATGCTCGGTGCGACGCGGCGTGAGCAGCCGGTTGACGTGCTCGGTCACCGTGGCGAACGGGACATCGGCCGGTACCCGCAACAGCGGCAACCCAGCCAGCTCGCAGGCGCGCACCAGGTCATCCGGAATCGGGTGGTACTGATCGCCCGCTGCCAGCGCCGCGACCCCTGCGGCGACCAGTGCCTCGACAAACCGCACCGAATCAGCCGGCGTGCGCCGCCAGACCATTCCGGTGACCACCAGCTCGCCACCGGCCAGGTACCTGCCCGGCTCCGGCAGATCGGTGGTCATCGCGGTGCGCACCGAACGGTCGAGCAGCGCCGGATCGCCAACCAGCACATCCATCGACAGGTCGACGTCGGCAAGCAAATCAGTTAGCTTCACGGCCCTCCCTCGATCGGGTGGGACATTAGCGGCGCCACCAAGGTCCCGAAACCCTCGGCACGCCGAACACGCGCTCCGGCCGCGTCCGTTGAGACCGCGATCTTCAGGGATCCAGCGGTCACTGGACGCGGCGGCTTTAGAGGATCGTCCAAGATTGACCCCGGCGATCCGAATTCGCTTCGTGTCCGGTGCCGCTGGTCAGCGCCGCTGTACCGGGTGTTCACTGGATTGCACACCGCAGGCCGAGCACAACGATGTACCGCGCCAGGGAGTGACGATTGGGAACACCGACACAAGCCGGCACCGAACTCGCCCGGTTCAACCAACTGACCGAACCGGCTGCCAGTGCCGAGTTACGCGCATACTGCGACTGTGCGGTATGGGCCACCCGGGTAGCCGCCGAACGCCCGTACCGCGACGTGGCCGCGCTGGCCAGCCACGCTTCGGCCATCGTCAACCAACTGGGCTGGACCGAAGTACAGGAAGCGCTCGCCGGACATCCGCGGATCGGTGAGCGGCCGAGCGGAACCGGCAGATCCGCCGAACTGTCCAGTGCGGAACAGTCCGATATCGACAGCGCGGAAACCGCCCTCGTCGACGGCAACCACCAGTATGAGCAGAAATTCGGGCACGTCTTCCTGATCAGGGCGCGCGGCCGAGACGCGGCGGCGGTACTGGCGGAACTGGAGCGCCGGCTGCACAACGATCCCGAGACGGAGCGCATCGAGGTGCGCCACCAGCTTGCCGAGATCACCGAAGGGCGACTGCGGGAGGCCTACCGGTGAGCGTTTCCACCCACGTACTGGACAGCACCGTCGGCACACCGGCCGCAGCGGTCGCGGTCAGCCTGCAACGCCGGGAATCGGGCCAATGGCAGCAACTCGCCACCGGGGTAACCGATCTGGACGGTCGCGTTCCGGCCCTGGCGGAAAGCACCGAACCGGGCGACTACCGGCTCACCTTCGACGTCGGGGCCTACTTCGCGAGCCGCGAGATCGACACGTTCTACCCCGAGGTAACCGTGACCTTCCGGATCACCTCGGGCGATGCGCACTACCACGTTCCGCTGCTGCTCAGCGCGTATTCGTATGCCACCTACCGAGGGAGCTGACCCGATGGTCTCGGACGTCATCACGCTTGGCCCGAATCAGTACGGCAAGGCGGAAACCCGTGTTGTCGCGCTTCGCCGGGGCACCGAACGACATGAGATCGCCGACCTGAACGTCAGCATCGCGCTCTCCGGCGACCTCGCGGACACCCACCACACCGGCGACAACAGCAACGTGTTGCCAACCGATACGCAGAAGAACACCGTCTTCGCCTTCGCTCGTAAGCACGGCATCGACCAACCCGAAGAGTTCGGCCTGCTGCTCGCGAAGCATTTCGTCGCCAGCCAGCCGGCGATCACCCATGCCAGGGTGGCGATCGAGGAGTACTCCTGGCGAAGGTTGGGTGAGCACTCCTTCGAACGTGCCGGCGACGAGGTACGCACCTGCGTGGTACACCACGATGCGCGGGAAACCCACGTGGTATCCGGACTGCGCGAGCTGGTGCTGCTGAACACCACGAACTCGGAGTTCTGGGGTTACCCCAAGGATGCCTACACCACCTTGCCCGAAGCCTCCGATCGAATCCTGGCTACCGCGGTCACCGCGAACTGGCGACACAGCACCGAATCGGACTGGGCCGATTCCTACTGGGTCGATTCCTACTGGACCAAGTCCTATGCGGACGCCCGCAGCAACCTGATTGCCGCCTTCGCCGAAACCTACAGCTATTCCCTGCAGCAGACGTTGTACGAGATGGGCAGGCGAGTGCTCGACCAGCAATCGGGGCTCTGCGAGATCCGGCTTTCGCTGCCGAACAAGCACCATTTCCTTGTCGATCTCAGTCCCTTTGGGATGGACAATCCCGGCGAGGTGTTCTTTGCCGCCGATCGGCCGTACGGGCTGATTGAGGGCAGTGCGCTGCGCCAGGGCGCACCGGATGCCGGCAGGGCTTGGGAGTAAGTCATGGAATTCTATCGCCCGACCAGCTGGCGCGAAGCACTCGAGATCCGTGCGGCACAACCCGATGCCCTGCCGATCACCGGTGGCACCGACGTCATGGTCGAACTCAACTTCGACCGGGCCCGACCAGCAGCGCTGCTCGATCTGACCGGCGTCCCGGAGATCACCGGATGGTCCGAACGCGAAGGGCAGATCCAGATCGGCGCGTCGATGAGCTACACCGCGATCATCGCCGAGCTGGCCGACCGGCTGCCCTGCCTCGCGCTGGCCGCCCGAACCGTTGGCTCGCCGCAGATCCGGAACAGGGGCACCGCTGCGGGTAATCTCGGCGCCGGCTCGCCAGCCGGTGACTCGCATCCACCGCTGCTCGCCACCGGCGCGAAGGTCCATCTGGAATCGGTTCGCGGCAGCAGGGAACTATCCATTGATCAGTTCTATCTCGGGGTCAAACGCACCGCGCTGGAACCAGACGAGCTGATCCGCTCGATCGAGGTGCCTGCCGCGCGTGGTCCGCAACAGTTCGCCAAGATCGGCACCCGCAACGCCATGGTCATCGCGGTTTGCTCGTTCGCGATCGCATTGGACGCCGGCAGTCGCACGGTCGGTACCGGACTCGGCTCCGCCGCGCCCACGCCGCGCCAGGCTACCGATGCGCAGGATTTCCTGGCCGAAGCCTTGCCGTGGGCGGACCGCGACCCACTCGCCGAGGAGCTGGCCAACCGGTTCGGCGAGCTGGTCGCCGCGGCCGCGGTGCCCATCGACGATGTGCGCGGCAGCGCCCGCTACCGCAGGCACGCCCTAGCCGTACTGGCCCGCCGCACCCTTGGCTGGGCATGGGAGGAGTACCGATGCGCCTGACGATCCAGATCAATGGCGAGCAGCACCAGGTCGACGACGTATGGGCTGGGGAGAGCCTGCTCTACGTACTACGCGAACGCCTCGGGCTGCCCGGCTCGAAAAATGCCTGCGAGCAAGGCGAATGCGGATCCTGCACGGTATACCTCGACGGGACCGCGGTATGCGCCTGCCTGGTCGCGGCCGGGCAGGCACAGGACCGCGAGGTCGTAACCGTGGAAGGACTCGCACCCGGCGCCGGTGAACTGCATCCGGTACAGGAGGCCTTCCTTGCCGCCGGTGCCGTGCAATGTGGATTCTGCACGCCCGGGCTCGTGGTCGCGGCACACAACCTCGTGCGGCGCAACCCGGAGCCGAGCGATGCGCAGATCCGCGAGGAACTGGCCGGGAACCTCTGCCGGTGCACCGGCTACGAGAAGATCATGGACGCGGTACGGATGGCTGCCGCCAACACCCAGGAGGCCGGCGCGTGATTGTCATCGAGAACTGTGCCATCGCGACCGTGGACGGCGCCGGCACCGAGTACGAATCCGGGCATATCGCGATGGAGGGCGCGCAGATCACCTCGGTCGGCGCCGGGCCCGGCCCCAAGGGCGGTAAGCGGATCGATGGCAGCGGTTGCCTGGCCACTCCAGGGCTGGTGAACAGCCACCATCATCTCTATCAGTGGGTGACAAGGGGGCTTTCCGTCGAGTCCACTTTGTTCGAATGGCTGACCGAGCTGTATCCGGTGTGGGCGCGGATCGACGCGGAAGCCGTTTCGGCGGCCAGCCGCGCCGGGCTCGGCTGGCTCGCACTGTCCGGCTGTACTACGAGCAGCGATCACCACTACGTGTTCCCGGAGGGCGCGGGAGATCTACTCGCCGCCGAGATCGCGGCGGCACGGGAGATCGGGCTGCGCTTTCACCCCACCAGGGGTTCGATGGATCGCGGTCGCTCCGCGGGCGGGCTGCCCCCGGACAGTGTGGTTGAGGATGTGGACACCGTCCTCGCAGCTACCGAAGCGGCGATCGACGCCTACCACGACCCCTCACCAGAATCCATGCTGCGGATCGGTATCGCGCCGTGTTCGCCGTTCTCGGTTTCCAGCGAGCTACTGGTCAGTGCACGGGAACTGGCCAGTGCACGTAATGTCCGTCTGCACACCCATCTGGCCGAAACGCTGGACGAGGACGAGTTCTGCCTCGCCACGCACGGCTGCACGCCGACCGAGTACCTTGACTCCCTTGGTTGGCTCGGCGAAGACGTCTGGCTCGCGCACTGCGTGCACCTTTCCGACGCCGCGGTGAAGCGACTGGGTGCCACCGGCACGAGCGTGGCACACTGCCCCAGCTCCAACGCGCGGCTCGGCGCCGGCCTCGCCCCGGCACGCGCGCTTCTCGACGCGGGAGTCTCGGTTGGACTCGGCGTGGACGGCGCCGCGTCCCAGGAGTCCGGGATGCTCATCGAGGAGCTTCGGCAGGCGCTCTACGTGGCGCGGCTGCGCGGCGGCCCAACCGCACTGCGTAGCAGGCAGGCATTGGCCATGGGCACCATCGGTGGCGCGCGGGCACTCGGCAGAGAGCAGGAGATCGGCTCGCTGGAGCCGGGCAAGCTCGCCGATATCGCGCTGTGGCGTGTGGACGGTCTTGGACACGCGGACATCACCGATCCGGTCGCCGCACTCGTACTCGGCCCACCCGCGCCAGTCGAGCTGCTGACCGTGCAAGGCGAAACCATCGTGGAACGCGGCGAGCTGCGTACCGCCGACCAAACCGAGTTGGCCAGGCAGGCCCGCGCCACACATCTGCGGCTGACCAGGGAGGAGCAACGATGAGCGCCCCCGCGAATATCGACGCACCAACCAGGGACGGGGTAGGCGACAGTCCACAGCGGCCAGACGGGATCGGCAAGGTAACCGGCGAGTTCGCCTACGCCTCGGATCTGTGGCATGACGATATGCTGTGGGGCGCCACCCTGCGCAGCCCGCATCCGTACGCCCGGATCCGGTCGATCGATATCAGCGCGGCCCTTGCCCACCCCGGCGTTTACGCCGTACTGACCCACGAAGACGTTCCTGGCGCCAAGTACTACGGGCTGGACCATGTCGATCAACCCGTGCTCGCCATCGACACGGTGCGCTATCAGGGTGAACCGGTGGCACTGGTTGCCGCCGAGCATCCGGAGATCGCCCGGCGGGCCCTCGCCAAGATCGAGGTCAGCTACGACGTACTCGAACCGCTGACCGACCCGCGCAAGGCGGCATTCGACGCTACCGCGCCGGCTCTGCACGAACACGGCAACATCGTCCGCCACCAGCCGGTCCGGTTCGGCAAGATCAGCGAAGGGCAGCGCGCGGCAGAGGTAGTGGTGCGCGGCGAGTACCAGGTCGGTATGCAGGATCAGGCGTTCCTCGGCCCGGAGGCCGGCCTCGCCGTACCGACCGAGGACGGCGGGATCGAGCTCTACGTGGCCACCCAGTGGATGCACGTCGATCTGCGGCAGATCGCGCCATGCCTTGCCCTGCCCGAGGACAAGGTCCGGATGACACTGTCCGGTGTGGGCGGTGCGTTCGGTGCGCGCGAGGACCTGTCCATGCAGGTACACGCCGCCATGCTGGCGCTGCACACCGGTAAGCCGATCAAGATCGTGTACAACCGCGAGGAGTCCTTCTTCGGACATGTGCACCGGCACCCCGCGCTGATGCGCTACGAACACGGCGCGTGGCGGGACGGCACGCTGGTGTATGCCAAAGCTGAGATCATCCTGGATGGCGGCGCCTACACCTCGTCCACCATGAACGTGGTTGCCAACGCCGCCTCGCTTGGCGTTGGCCCGTATTCCGTGCCGCATATCGAGATCGACACCTACGGCGTGTATACCAACAACCCGCCGTGTGGCGCGATGCGTGGTTTCGGCGCGGTGCAGGCCTGCTACGGGTACGAATCGCAGATGGACAGGCTGGCCGCCGAACTCGACATGCATCCGCTCGAGGTGCGCCGGATCAACGCGATCAGCCAGGGCAGCGTGCTGGCGAACGGTCAGGTCGTGGATACGCCGGCCCCGCTCGCGGAGATGCTCGACCGGTTGGCCGCGACGCCGCAACCGGAACCGGCGGATCAGACGGATATCCGTAATCTGCCCGGTGGCGCGGCCAACACGACGCATGGCGAGGGTGTCCGGCGCGGCATCGGCTACGGCGTGGGGTTGAAGAACATCTGCTTCTCCGAAGGCGCCGACGACTACTCGACGGCACGGGTCCGGTTGGCCGCGGTCGGTGGCGAGCCGACGGCGCTGGTGCACACCGCCGCCGCCGAGGTCGGTCAGGGTCTGGTAACCCTGCAGGGCCAGATCGTGCGCACCGAGCTCGGCATCGAACGCGTCGTCATCGCGCCGGCCGACACCCAGATCGGCGACGCCGGTTCCACATCGGCTTCCCGACAGTCCTATATGACGGGCGGTGCGGTCAAGGTCGCCTGCGAAGCGGTTCGCGAGATGATCTTCGAACGAGCCGCCGACCAGTTCGGCGTGCCGGCCGACGAGCTGTCCCTCGCCGGCGGCAAGATCGTTGCCCAATGCGCCGGAGTGCTGGCCGCGCTGGCTGATTTCCTTGGCACGGAGCCGATCGAGGCGGTCCGCGAGTTCCATCACCGGCCAACCCAGCGCATGGATCCGGTAACCGGACAGGGCGACTCGCATACCCAGCTCGCGTTGTGCGTGCACCGCGCCGTGGTCGATGTGGACGTCGAGCTCGGGCTGCTCAAAGTGGTCGAGCTCGCCGCCGTGCAGGACGTCGGCAAGGTCCTGCACCGCAACTCCCTTGAAGGACAGATCCACGGTGGGACCGCACAGGGCCTTGGTCTCGCCGTCCTCGAGGAGATCCAGGTCGTGGACGGGTTGATTCGCAATCCGTCCTTCACCGACTACCTGATTCCAACCATCCTTGATATGCCGCCGATGCGGCTGGACATTCTGGAAAACCCCGATCCGCACGCGCCCTACGGGCTACGCGGTGCGGGCGAGCCGCCCACGCTTTCGTCCACCCCGGCGATCGCGGCGGCCATCCGGGACGCCACCGGTCTCCCGCTGACCCGGGTACCGATTGGCCCCGAGGACATCATCCACAGCGTCAAGTAGCAACGAGGCTAGCTCCCCAGCCCGTACGGATAGCCGCACGGGTGGGACAAGTATGTCCATTTCGGGAGGACGTAACCATGAGCACCACCGAAGCTCGCCGGAGTCAGCGCGGCTCCTTAGCCGATCGCTGGTTCCAGATCAGCGCGCGTGGCTCCACCCCCGGCCGTGAGGTACGCGGCGGCATCACCAACTTCGTCGCCATCGCCTACATCGTGGTGCTCAACCCGCTGATTCTGAGCGGTGCCACCGATGTCAACGGCGAACGGCTCTCGCTTGCCGGGCTCACCACCATGACCGCGCTGTCCGCTGGGCTGATGAGCCTGCTGATGGGCATCGTCGGCCGGGCACCGCTGGCCATGGCAGCCGGGTTGAGCGTGAACGCGGTAGTCGCCTACCAGGTGGCCCCGCAGGTCACCTGGCCACAGGCGATGGGCCTGGTCGTGGTGGAGGGCCTGCTGATCCTGTTGCTCGCCGCGAGCGGGATCCGCACCATGATCGTGAACGCCATCCCGCGCAGCCTGAAGCTGGCTATTGGCGTCGGTATCGGCATGTTCGTCGCGCTGATTGGCCTGGTACACGCCGGGTTCGTCAGCCGGAGGCCGGATGCCGCGGACACCGACGTTCCGGTACAGCTGGGCGAAGGTGGCCGGCTGGTCGGCTGGCCGATCGTGATATTCGCGTTCGGACTGATCCTGATGTTCGCGCTCTACAGCCGCCGCACCCCTGGCGCGATCCTGACCAGCATCCTCGGCGCCACGGTGCTCGCGGTAGTGGTCGAGGCCATCTGGCACCCGGGCGGCTGGGGCCTGGTCACGCCGACGCTGCCGGATCAAGTGGTTGCGCTGCCGGACTTCTCACTGTTCGGTCGGATCGACATCATCGGCGCGTTGACCACGATCCCGCTGGTGACGCTGCTGGTTTTCGTCTTCACCCTGGTGCTTTCCGGCTTCTTCGACGCGATCGGCGCGGTACTCGGTGTCGGCGAGGAGGCCGGACTGGTCAACGAGGACGGCCGGATGCCGACGCTTGGCCGGATCATGGTGGTGGACGGGATCGCCGCCGCCTTCGGCGGTGTCACCTCCAGCTCGGCGAACACCGTGTTCGTCGAATCGGCCGCCGGGGTGAAGGAAGGCGCGCGCACCGGGCTGGCCAGTGTGGTCACCGGTGGCCTGTTCCTGGTCGTGATGTTCATGGCGCCGCTGGCCGCGGTGATCCCGCAGGCCGCAGCGTCGCCGGCACTGGTGCTGGTCGGCGGATTGATGGCGATGCAGTGCCGGAATATCGACTGGTCCGATGTGGAGATAGCGCTACCCGCGTTTCTGGTCATCGCGATCCCCGCGTTCACCTACTCGGTCACCACCGGGGTTGGTGCCGGCGTGCTCGCCTACACGGTGATCAAGGCCGCGCGCGGCAAATGGCGGGAACCTGGCTGGCTGATCTGGTCGCTTTCCGTGGTGTTCCTTGCCTACTTCGCGATCGACGGTTTGGAGCGGCTGGCCAGCTGACCTTCCTCAAGGAGTCCTCGATGGTGCACATGTTTCTGAACGGTGGCGGGATGCGTGGCGGGCCACTGCACCACCAACTGTGTGGCGCCCCGCTGGTACGCGAAGCACGGACCGCGCCAAGGTACCGGTTCTACTCGGTGAACGACCAGTTCCCCGCGCTGGACCCGGTTCCGGCTGGTGGGGTCGCGGTACACGGCGAGGTTTATGACGTGCCGCTGGAGACCTTGCGGGATTCACTACTGCCGGCCGAACCGGCCGAGTTGGAGTTCGGGGTGATCGAGTTGGACGATGGCAGCGCCTCGCTCGCGGTGCTGCTGCGGCGCGAGTATCACCATACGGCGAGGCTGACCGAGATATCCGAGATCGCCGCATGGCGGACCTATCAGGAGGGACAACGAGAATGACCGCAGCGAGCATCCGCTTCGACCTGAACTGCTCGATCCAGCTCACCGACCTACCGCTGGCCAACCGCCCGGCGGCGGCGAAGGCCGCTGGTTTCGACGCGGTGGAGTTCTGGTGGCCGTTCTCCTCGGCCACCCCCGGTGACGCCGAAGTGGACGCTTTCGTGCGCTCGATCAACGACGCCGGGGTAGCGCTGGTGGGGTTGAACTTCGTGGATGGCCTGCCGGAGCATCGCGGGTTCGCCTCGGTTCCCGATGCCCGGCAGCGGTTCCGGGACAACGTGGATATCGCGGTCGGCATCGCCGAGGCGACTGGTTGCCGCGCTTTGAACGCGCTGTACGGAAACCGGATACCCGGTGTCGATCCGCGTACACAGGACGAGCTGGCACGGGAGAACCTGGTACACGCCGCGGCGGCGGCTGATCGGATCGGCGCGGTTGTGCTACTCGAGGCGCTGAACTCCTACGAGTCGCCGGACTATCCGATCGTCTCCGCCAAGGCGGCACTGGACCTGATCGCGGAACTGCCCGCGGGAAACATCCGGTTTCTCGCGGATCTCTACCACCTGGCCCGGATGGACGAGGACCTGCCCGCGCTGATCGCGGCGCATGCCAGCGAGTTCGGCCACGTGCAGATCGCCGACACGCCAGGAAGGGGCGCGCCAGGGACAGGAGAGCTGGACTTCGCCGCGCTGCTGAGCGGGCTGGTCGAACACGGCTACACCGGCTGCATCGGCGCGGAATACAAGGGATCGGCCAGCTTTGCCTGGCTACCGGAACTGAAGGGAAGTCAATGAGCAGTAGTGCGCAGACGATCGCGTTCATCGGGCTCGGCATCATGGGCGCGCCGATGGCCGGGCATCTGGTAGCCGCGGGGCACCAGGTGCGCGGGCACGATATCGCGCCGGCCGGACTGGCCCAGCTGTCCGCCGCTGGCGGCGAAACCGCCGGCAGCGTGGCCGAGGCGGTAGCCGAGGCCGATGTGGTGATCACGATGCTGCCGAACCACCCGCAGGTGGAGGCCGTGGTGCTCGGCGAGGACGGCGTGCTCAGCCACGCGAAACCGAACACCCTGCTCATCGATATGAGCACCATCCGTCCGGAGAGCTCGCAAACCATCGCCAGGCAGGGCGCGGAACGCGGCATCCGGGTACTCGACGCACCGGTTTCTGGCGGGCAAGCTGGCGCCGTCGAAGCTTCACTGTCCATTATGGTTGGTGGTAGCGACGATGACTTCGCCTCGGCGGAGGCCATCCTGGAATCACTCGGCACAACCATCGTGCACGTCGGGCCGGCCGGTGCCGGCCAGGTGGTGAAGGCGGCCAATCAGCTGCTTGTCGCCGGCATCATCGCGCTCAACGCGGAGGCGCTGCTGTTGCTGGAATCCTCCGGATTGGACGGCCGGAAGGGAATGGAGGTACTGGCCGGCGGGCTGGCCGGCAGCACCGTGCTGAACCGGAAGATCGACAACTTCGCGAACCGGGAGTTCAGCCCAGGATTCCGGATCGATCTGCACGACAAGGACATGGGCATCGTCGAGTCCGCCGCGCGGACGGCCGGTGTCGGGCTGCCGCTCGCCGGCCAGGTCGCACAGTTGGTCGCCGCGGCGAAGGCGCACGGCCTTGGCGGCCACGACCACTCGGCGCTGCTCGCGCTCATCGAGGACCTGAACGGAAAGGCGGCCGCATGACCGAGATGTGGGCATGCGAAGCGGTTGTCGGCATACTCGAATCGGAAGGCGTCGACACGGTGTTCGGCTGCCCCGGCGCGGCCATCCTGCCGTTGTACGCGGCGCTGCGCGGGAGCGGGATCGAACACCTCATCGTGCGCCATGAAGAGGGCGCCACCCATATGGCCGACGGTTGGGCACGTACCAACGGCAACGTCGGCGTCGCCTTCGGCACCTCGGGTCCTGCTGGCACGAACATGATCACCGGCCTGTACACCGCGCAGGCGGACTCCATCCCGATCATCTGCGTTACCGGCCAGGCGCCCACCACGAAGCTGCACCAGGAAGCTTTCCAGGCGGTGGATATCGTGGAGATCGCCAAACCGGTGACCAAATGGGCGGTGCAGGCGAAGGAGGCCGCGCAGCTGCCCTGGCTGTTCCGCGAAGCGTTCCGGATCGCCCGCTCGGGCCGGCCAGGGCCGGTACTCATCGATCTACCGCTGGACGTGCAGCGGCAGCGCATCGAATGGGACCCGGAGATCGACGCGCCGCTCGCGGTCAACCCGGTACGGCCGCATCAGCCACGGGTCGAGCGCGCACTGGACATGCTGCTCGCGGCACAGCGCCCGCTGCTCCTCGCCGGTGGTGGGGTGATCGGCGCGGAGGCAACCGAGGTGCTGCGCGAGGTGGCCGAGCTGCTGAACCTGCCGGTGCAGGCGACGCTGATGGGCAAGGGCGCGTTCCCGGAAGATCATCCACTTTATGCCGGGATGACCGGCGTGCAGACCACCCAGCGCTATGGCAATGCCTCCTTTTTGGAGTCTGATCTGGTGCTCGCCGTCGGGGCCAGGTTCGGTGATCGGCACACCGGCGCCCTCGATGTCTACAAGGGACAGCGGCAGTTCATTCAGGTGGATGTGGAACCGACCCAGCTGGGCAAGGTGTTCGGCCCAGACCTCGGAGTGGTTTCGGACGCTCGGTTGTTCCTGGAATCGCTACGGGATGCGGCACGCCGCCGGACCGAGATGCCGGAACGCGCCGGCTGGGTCGATCGGGTCACCGAGCTCAAGCAAACCCTGGTGCGCAGGGAAGACTACGACCAGGTACCGATCAAACCGGCGAGGGTGTTCGCCGAGATCAACGCGGCGTTCGAGCCGGACACGTATTTCGTGACGGCGATCGGGCTGTACCAGATCTGGTCCGGCATGTTTCAGAAGGCCTACCTGCCACGGCGTTATCAGGTGTGCGGGCAGGCCGGACCACTTGGCTGGGAGATACCTGCGGCGATCGGGGTGAAGAAGGCGAAACCCGAAGCCGAGGTGGTCGGCGTGGTCGGCGACTACTCGTTCCAGTTCCTGGTCGAGGAACTTGCCGTGGCCGCGCAGTACGACGTGCCGTTCGTACTGATAATGCTGAACAACACCTATCTAGGGCTGATCAGGCAGGCCGAGCTCGAGTTCGAGATGAACTACGAAGTGGACATTCACTACGACGAGCACGGCACGGACAACGTCCGGCTGATGGAAGCCTACGGATGTTCCGGGCGCCGGGTGCGCGAACCCGGCGAGATCGCCGATGCCCTTGCCTGGGCGCGGAAACAGGCGGAGGCGACGAGCCGGCCGGTGCTGGTGGAGATCATGGTGGAGCGGGAGGCGAACTCGGCGCGCGGCCCGGCGATCAACGCGGTGATCGAGCCGGAGCCGGTGCCGTGACCTCGGTGCTGGTCGCGCCGGACAAGTTCCGCGGGTCGCTGTCCGCGGCCGAGGTGGCCGAGCACGTGCTCACCGGGCTGCGCCGAACCCGGCCAGCGCTGGTTGGTGCCGCGTTGCCGGTGGCCGACGGCGGGGAGGGCACGGTCGACGCCGCCGTGGCCGCCGGCTTCCGGCGACAGGAGCGCACCGTGTCCGGCCCGGATGGGCGACCGGTGCGCGCGGCCTTCGCGGTGCGTGCGGACACCGCGATCGTCGAGCTGGCGCAGGCCTCCGGGTTGGCGTTGCTCGGCGGGAACCGAGCGCCGCTGACCGCGTGCAGCGGCGGGACTGGCGAGTTGATCCGTGCGGCGGATGCGTTTGGCGTCCGCCGGATCGTGCTTGGCCTTGGCGGTTCGGCGAGCACGGACGGTGGCGCGGGGATCGCGCGCGCGTTCGGCGCGCGGTTGCTGGACGCCCACGGGCAGGACCTGCCCGTGGGCGGCGGGGCCTTGGCCCGGCTGGCTCGGGTGGACCTCAGCGGGTTCACCCGGCCAGCCGCCGAGGTAGTGATCGCCTCCGATGTGAACAATCCGCTGCTCGGGCCGGCCGGCGCGGCGCCGGTGTTCGGCCCGCAGAAGGGCGCCAGTGCCGCACAGCTCGACACGCTGGCCGCGGGGTTGACCCGCTGGGCGGAGGCGCTGGCCGCGGAGCTGGGTCCGGTCCCCACCGAGCAGCGGGGCGCGGGGGCCGCGGGTGGCGCCGGGTTCGCCGCGCTCGCGCTGTTCGGTGCCCGGTTCGAGCCGGGTATCCAGGTACTGCTCGACCTGCTCGGGTTCCCCGAGCTGGTGGCCGGGGTGGATCTGGTGATCACCGGGGAAGGCTCGTTGGATGAGCAAACCCTGCGTGGCAAGGTGCCGGCCGGAGTCGCCGCGGCCGCGGCCGCTTACCAGGTACCGACCGTCGCGGTCGCCGGACGGTGCACCCTCAGCGCGACGCAGCTGCGCGGTATTGGCCTGCGCGCCGCGTATGCGCTCACCGATCTGGTTGCCGACGAGCGGCGCTGCCTCCGCGAGGCCGCCCCGCTGTTGACCCAGCTCGCCGCCACCATCCCGCTACCACCGCAAGATTACTGAAGAACGCGGTCACGGAGCGTGCTTTCGGTGGATCGGCGCGGGGCGATCTAGCATGGTGGGGACCTGAACTGCAACGACCGGGGGCGAGCCATGCGTGTCGCGTTATTCACCACGTGCCTCGCGGACACCCTGTATCCAAACACCCTGCGCGCCACCGTGCGCCTGCTGGAACGCCTCGGCTGCGAGGTGGCGTTTCCCGAGGAGCAGACCTGCTGCGGGCAGATGCACTACAACACCGGCTACCGGGAGCACGCGCGCTCCCTCGCGCGGCGGCACAACGAGGTGTTCCATGGCTACCAAGCCGTGATCGCGCCATCCGGGTCCTGTGTGGGTATGGTTAGCGAGCTGTATCCGGGACTGGCCGGCACACCGGCGCCCACCTACGAGCTGACCGAGTTCCTTGTCGATGTACTCGAGGTCACCGACGTTGGCGCCTACTTCCCGCACCGGGTGACCTACCACCCGACCTGCCATTCGCTTCGCATGCTTGGCGTCGGCACCCGACCGCACCAGCTACTTGCCGCGGTTCGCGGGCTTGACCTCATCCCGCTGCCGGAATCCGAGTCCTGCTGCGGTTTCGGCGGCACGTTCGCGCTGAAGAACGCGGATACCTCGACCGCGATGCTCGCGGACAAGATGCGCCAGGTACTCGGCACCGGCGCCGAAGTCGTGTCCGCCGGCGACAACTCCTGCCTGATGCACATCGGCGGCGGGCTGTCCAGGCTGCACAGCGGCGTACGGCCGGTGCATCTGGCGGAGATCCTGGCAAGCACGGAGGAGGACCCATGGCTGCCCGAAACCCGGTGACCTGGCTCGGTTCCCCAACCTTCCCAGCGGCGGCCAGAACCGCGCTGGATGACAGCCAGCTACGCAGGAACCTGAAGCACGCGACCGGAACCATCCGGACCAAACGCGCCGCTGCCGTATCCGAATTAGACGATTGGGAACAGCTACGGCTCGCCGGCGAGGCGATCAAGAACGAAGTACTGACCAGATTGGACACTTACCTAGTCCAGTTCGAGGAGGCGGTGACCGCACGCGGCGGGGTGGTGCACTGGGCAAGGGATGCCGCTGAGGCAAACCAGATCGTGCTGCGGCTGGCCAGGCAGGCTGGCGCCGGAGACGTAGTCAAGGTCAAGTCGATGGCCACGGCGGAAATCGAGTTGAACGAGGCGCTACAGGCCGGTGGCGTCACCGCGATCGAGACCGATCTTGCTGAGCTGATCGTGCAGCTCGGCAACGACCGGCCATCGCATATCCTGGTGCCGGCGATTCACCGCAATCGCGCGGAGATCAGGGAGATCTTCCGGCGCACCATGCCTGACGTGGACGCCGGGCTCTCCGACAATCCAGCCGAGCTGGCCGGGGCCGCGCGGGAGTTTCTCCGGCGCAAGTTCCTCACCACCAACGTCGCCGTCTCCGGAGCGAATTTCGGCGTGGCGGAAACGGGTTCGGTCGTGGTGGTCGAATCCGAGGGCAACGGTCGGATGTGCCTCACCGTGCCGGAGACGCTGATCACCGTCATGGGACTGGAGAAACTGGTGCCCAGCTGGCGGGACCTGGAAGTCTTCCTCCAGTTGCTGCCGCGATCCTCGACCGCGGAGCGGATGAACCCGTACACCTCGGTGTTCACCGGCGTGACCGAAGGCGACGGGCCACGCCAGTTTCACCTGGTACTGCTGGACAATGGCCGGACAAGCACGCTCGCCGACGAGGTTGGCCGGCAGGCATTGCGGTGCATCCGTTGCTCGGCGTGCCTGAACGTCTGCCCGGTTTACGAGCGGACCGGCGGTAAGGCCTACGGGTCCGTCTATCCCGGACCAATCGGCGCGATCCTCGCGCCGCAGCTTGCCGGCGATATGCACGATCCGCATGCCGCTTCGCTGCCTTACGCCTCCTCGCTGTGCGGCGCCTGCTTCGAGGCCTGTCCGGTGCGGATCGATATTCCCGAAGTTCTGGTGCACCTGCGGGAGCGGTCGGTCGAAGCCAAGGGACGCTCGCCAGAATCCGCCGCGATGGCAGCGGCAGCATGGATGTTCGGCTCCCGCGCGCGTTACGAGGCCGCGCAGCGGGCCGGTTCGCTCGCGCGGTTCGTCGCGCCGCGTGGCAAGCTCAGCCACCTGCCATGGCCTGGTTCAAAGTGGACAAATGCGCGCGATGTGCCTGTCCCGCCGAAGGAGTCGTTCCGCGGTTGGTGGAGGCGTAATCGTGGCTGACGCGCGCAGCGAGATTCTCGGCAGGATCGCGGCCGCCCAACCGGATCGCGACGGGGTAGCCATCCCGAGGGAATACCGGCGAAGTCGCGACTACCGCGATGTGGTCGAGTTGTTCACCGAGCGGGTAGCGGAGTACCAGGCCTGTGTGCACCGGGCAACGCCGCCCGAGACGATCGGCGCGCTGCTCCGTGCGCGCGGCCTGCGGCGAATCGCCGTGCCAGCCGACGTACCGCCGGACTGGCTGGTGGACGGGATCGATTGGCAGCCGGTCGAGGGCCGGCCAGACATCGAGCAGCTGGCCGGCTGCGACGGTGCGCTCACCGGATGTGCCCTGGCGATCGCGGAAACCGGCACGATCGTCCTGGACGCGGGCGCGGCACAGGGCGCGCGGGCGGTCACGCTGATCCCGGACTACCACCTCTGCGTGGTCCGACCGGAACAGATTGTTGGCACCGTGCCGGAAGCGATCGCCGCACTACCGCCCACTCGCCCGCTGACCTTCATCTCCGGACCATCGGCAACGAGTGATATCGAACTGGATCGGGTGGCAGGCGTGCATGGACCACGTACGCTCGATGTGCTGATTGGCTAAAGCTGAAGGACGGACGGGTATGGCGACCATCGTGCTGTTTCACGCGCATCCAGATGACGAGTGCATCGGCACCGGTGGGGTGATGCGCAAAGCAGCCGACGAGGGACACCGGGTGGTGCTGGTGGTTGCCACGCGCGGCGAACGCGGCGAGGTACCGGATGGTTTCCTCGCCGAGGGCGAAGCGCTCGCCGAGCGCCGGGTGCGGGAGACACATGCGGCGGCGGACATTCTCGGCGCGCACCGCGTGGCCTTCCTCGACTACGTGGACTCCGGCATGATGGGCGAGCCCACCAACGACACGCCGGGCTCGTTCTGGACCACGCCGGTCGACGAAGCGGCGGAAAAGCTAGCCGGTCTGCTCCGCGAGGAGCGCGCCGACGTGTTGACCTGCTATGACGATAACGGTGGCTATGGGCATCCGGACCATATCCAGGTGCACCGGGTCGCGCTGCGCGCGGCCGAGCTCGCCGGGGTCTCGCGGGTCTACCAGGGCACGATGAATCGTGACCAGGTGCGCGAAGGCATGGCCGCGCAGGCCGAGCAGATGCGCGCGGCTGGTCAGGAACCACCCGACTTCGAGGACAACAACGGCGCCGAATTCGGGAAACCCGCCGCGGAGATCACCGCGGCGGTGGACGTACGCCCGTACCTGGCGGCCAAGCGAGCCGCGATGCGCGCGCACGCGAGCCAGATCAGCGAGGAATCGTTCTTCCTCGCCATGCCGGATGAGGCGTTCGCGGCGGCCTTCGGCACCGAGTGGTTCATCCGCGCGGGCCAGGGCCCAGGAATCACCGAAACCACCCTGCTCCCCTAGAACCGCAAGATCCCTAAAGATTGCTGTTACTGGGCGCTAGCGGAGTTCGCGGCGGAGGATCTTCCCGGTCACCGTCTTGGGCAGCTCGGCAAGCAGCTCGACCGAGCGCGGATACTTGTAGGCGGCGAGGCGTTCCTTGGCGAAGGCGATCAGTTCGGCGGATTCGGCCGCAGTGCCCGGTTTCAGGCTCACGAAGGCCTTCACGGTTTCCCCACGGTACTCATCCGGCACACCGACGACGGCCACCTCGCGCACGGCAGGATGCTCGTAGAGAACATCCTCGACTTCCCTCGGCCACACCTTGTAACCTGCCGCGTTGATCTGGTCCTTCTTTCGATCCACCAGGTAGAACCAACCATCGGCGTCCATATAGCCAACATCGCCGGTGTGCAGCGCCCCGCCGGGTAATGCCTTCGCGGTCTCCTCCGGCTTGTTCCAGTAGCCGGGCACCACCACCGGACCGGAGACGACGAGCTCGCCGATCTCACCGGGAGGCAGCTCAGCCCCCGCGTCGTCCACGATGCGCACCACCGTGCTGTACACCGGAACACCGATGGACATCGCGCCGGTAGCCGGATCGACCGGCGCCCTGGTGTTCAGCGGCACCATATGCGCTGGCGAATTGGTCTCGGTCAGACCGTAGGCACAGTGAATATAGTGCCCGAACTTGTCGATGAACTGTTCCACTGTAGATGGTGGAATGGGCGCGCCGCCGGAGTACACCTTGGTAAGCGAGGCAAGGTGCTCGCGTTCCGCGCCCGGCGTGTTCAGCAGCGCGATGAACACGGTTATCGAGCCGATGGTGAAGGTGGCGCGGTGCTCGCGCACCGCTTCGAGCACGACGTTGGGCTCGAAGCGGCACGCGATGATCAGGGGGCACGGGATGAGCAGCGCCACCGCGACATGCCCAACCAGGCCGGTGATGTGGAACAGCGGAGCCACCCCGAAAATGGCGTCCCGCTCGTCGAGTTTGAGCCAGTCGCGGTAGGTCTGCGCGTTGAACACCATGTTTCCGTGCGTGTTCATCGCGCCCTTCGGCGGCCCGGTGGTACCCGAGGTGTAGGTGAGCACGGCGATATCGCTCGCCTCCAGCTCCACCGGTGCTGGCCGGTCGCGGCGGTGGGCCTCGATCAGCGTCGCCATATCCTCGGTGCCCTGCTGGCGGACCCTGCTGACACCGGCGAAGATCCGCTCGTCGTTGCGGGTCTGGTACTCCAGCTCCGAGGTGGTGATCGTCAGCCGGACGCTGGTCTTCGGCAACACCGCCCGCGCGATGTCGTAAAGGCTCTCCAGACACACCAGGGCGACGGCGCCGGAGTCGGTGAGCAGCTCGGTCAGCTCACGTTCCTTGTTCATCGGATTGATGGACACCGCGACCGCGCCGATCTTCCAGGAACCAAGCAGCGCGATCACGAACTGCGGCACATTCTGCAGGTAGAGCCCTACCCGGTCGCCCTTGCGCACGCCGCGCTCGCTCAGCGCGACCGCGAACGCATCCGCCATTTCGTCCAGTTTGGACACCGTGCAGGCGTAGTCGAAATACCTGATCGCCACGGCGTCGGGCGACCGGGTGGCCGCTGCCTGCCACGCGGCAAGCATCGTCGGATAGTCCGGCGCGGCATCGGCGGGCTGATCATCGGCATATCGCGCCAGCCAGGGTCGTTGCCCGTAGCTCATCGCTGCCTCGACGGTGCCGCCATGCCCGGGCTCCTTCCCGCTTCGCGGGGCCTGCTGCGCGAGCGCCGCACAGGGCCCGTCGCAAGCCAGTATTGGCCCCGTCGAGTGATAGTGTCAACGGTCACAAACCGATCGCGGCAACACGCCAGAATCAGTGGGGCATGCTCGACTCCGTGCGTACGCTCGGGGAAGGTGGCGCTGATGCGAGAAATGTTTGTGGCTGGCCTCCAGGTGGACGAGGAAGCAAGTGAGCACCTGCTCGTACTACAGGAGCGGGAAGGCAAGCGCGGGCTCGCGCTGTGGATTGGCGCGCCCGAAGCGGTAGCCATCGCCGTGGAGCAGCAGGGCACCCGGCCGGAACGACCCCTGACGCACAGCCTGCTCGGCGATACCGTGCAAGCCTTCGGCCGGAGCCTCGAACGGGTGATCATCACCGATCTACGCGAGGGCACCTTCTACGCCGAGCTGGTCTTCGACGGCGATGTCCGGGTTTCCGCCCGACCGAGTGATTCGGTGGCGCTCGCCCTGAACCTCGGGGTGGCGATTCACGCCGAGGAGGCGGTGCTCGACGAGGCCGGCGTGCTCGTGGTGACGGAATCCGACCGGGATACCGACGCGGAAGGGGCGGACGCCGAGGAAGAGGTACGCCAGTTCCGCGAGTTCCTTGATTCAGCCACGCCCGAGGACTTCGGGTCGAACTGAAGCACGGCCAGCAGAGGAGACGGCCCGTGCCCACCCCCATCGGGCACGGACCGCCAGTCCAGGAAGGCTGCGGGGAACGTCAGCTTGAGTTAACATCTTGCACGAGAAGGTTAGGACAGTAGCAATTGATGTCAACTGAAGCTGTCATTTCCTTTGTTGTTCACCCGGACGGCCCAGAGGTGAACTTGCTGGGGAGGACGTGCCATGGCTGAGCAAGCGACCCATCAGCTCGGCGCCAAACTCAACGCGCTTTTCGACATGATCCGTCGCCCGGACGGCAAGCCACACTCGAACGAAGAGGTGGCGGAGTGGTGCAGGGAGCACACCGGGGAACCGTTCAGCAGGGCCTACGTATCCCAGCTGCGCAAGGGTGAACGCAGCAATCCGACCAAGCGCAACCTCGAAGCATTGGCCTCGTTCTTCGACGTCAGCCCCGGCTACTTCTTCGACGACGCGAAGAGCGAGCAGATCAAGGCCGAGCTCGAGCTGCTCGGCGCGATGCGGGACAACGCGGTACGCCAGGTCGCGCTGCGCGCGATGCGCCTTTCCCCCGAGGGCCTGAGCACGGTCACCGATCTCATCGAGGCGATCGGCAAGCGAGAGGCCCAACGCAAGCAAGCCCATCGTGAACAGACCCATCGTGAACAGGCCCAGCGCGACCTCCCGCACGCTGGCGACTGATCATTTGTCGGCATTCCGTGCGACTATCAGATGACAAGCACGGTTGATCGACGAGGGACTGGTTGGCATGCGGGGTGCACGGCAGCTGCGGCGCGACTGCGCCCTCGCCGTGGCCAGCCTGGATTTTCCGGACCCTTTCGAGCTACCGACCTTCGTAGCTGACTTTGCCGCCAAGCGCGGCGAGGACATCCAGCTCGTCCCGGTGCACGCCGAGCCGGGCGCGCCATACGGCGCGACCATCCAGACCGACGACACCAGCTACATCTGTTACCCGGCCAACACCACGCCGCTGCATGCCGAGCACATCGTGTTGCACGAGATCGGCCATCTGGTGTTCGAACACGTCGGCCAGCCTCGACCGGTCACCGCCGACTGGGCTGCCTGGTTACCGAACGTCTCTCCGGAGCTGGCCAAACGGGTGTTGCGCCGCTCCGAGTACACCGCGGAGCGGGAGCTGGCCGCGGAAGTATTCGCCACTATCGCGCTGCACCGGGTCCGCAGGGTCCGCCGCATCGGCACGCCCGCGCGGACAGCGCCGCGTCCCGAGGTGGCGTTTCCGGTGGCCGGGCTAACCGCGGTATTCGACTCCCCGCCCCGGCCACCAGCCGATGGCTAGCGCGGTCATCTTCCCGGTCGCCGCGCTCGCGCTGCTCGTGGTCGGCTACAAGTTTGTCCGGTCAGGGGCAACCGCGGCACCTGTCGGGGTGCGTCATCTCTGTTTCGCGATCGCGCTGTTCAGTATCTCGCTGGCGCTGCTGACTCCGGCTAGCCTCCGGCTGGCCAGCGAGATCGAGCCGTTCCCACATTTCACCCAGCTACTCGCGAACGGCCTTGGGCTGATCGGTGCGCATCGGGTGCACGCCATGCTGGCCTACTCACTCGAACCGCCGGACCGGGCGCGCCGCCGGTTGCGCGCGCCGAGCTGCGCGCTGCTGCTGGTGCTCGCGGTGTTGATCGTCTGTGCGTTCGGTTCGCGCACCCCGGCTGGCGAACCGTTTGGTCCAGCCAAGATCGGGGACCCGTATGTCCTCGCATACCTACTTGTCCTGCACAGTTACCTGACCTGGACCATCGCCCTGCTGGTCAGCCGGATGCGGCGCTACCTCCCTGAGGTGACCGCGGCCGAGGTGCGCGCCGGACTGCGCGTCGCGGTCATCGGCGGGTGGTTCGGCCTGTGCTGGGTGCTCTGGCGCGGTGTTTCCCTGCTTACCGTGCATTTACTCGGGATGCCGGTATCGCTGACCAGGCTGGTGGATACGGTGCTGGCGGCGTGTGCGGTCGCGCTGCTTGCTATCGGGGGTTCACTCACCTCGCTTGGCGCTTGGTGGCAGCGACCGGCAAGCTGGTTGCGGCGCCGCCGCGCGCTACGCGCGATTACCCCGCTGTGGCTGGATATCCGCGCCACCGTGCCGGAAGTCGTGTTGCCAAGCGGCGGGGTGGTTGGCACGGAGTTGACGCTGTACCGGCGGATCATCGAGATCAGGGACGCGCAGCTGGCGCTGCGCTGGCATGTCCATCCCTCGGTCGCGGATTGGGTGCGCGAGAAGGAGATCGAGGATCCGCGCCAGCTCGCGGTGCTGACCGAAGCGGCCGCGTTGGCCACGGCACTGCTCGCGAAGGACGTGGGAAAGCGGTACGCGCAGGACGCGCCGATTGCTGAGCCGCCGGTAGCCGACGCCGATATCGACGCGGAGACAACTTGGCTCAGCGCCGTGGCCAGGGCATACGCCCAGGACCCGAGCATTGACGCGGTGCGCGAGCGGATGCGCGACACCTTGTCAATAGGTGAAGTTGTGGCTTAACAGCCTTGTCTTTTCGGCCGGACCGGTCAGGATGGCGGGTGTACCGGGGAGGTGCGTTAGCTTCCTGGATCGGCCGTGAACTATGTGGGGTTGCGGTCGGCCTAGGTTGCGGGGCCCGGTCAGCGTGGTCGTCCCGGCCACGCTGGCGCGGGAACCCCCACTATCCCGGAAATCGACTAACCGGGAAGCCTTCCTAACTCAACGCGGCCCGCACGTGTTCCGGAACCGGGGTCGGTTCGTGGGTGCCAGGACTGACGCTGACATAGACCAGATCCGCGCGGGCTATCTCTTGCGCACCGACGCGCATGATCACCCTGGGGTCAAACGAGGTGCGGCCCCAGCGGCCGACAAACGGCGTCGCCTCGACGATGTCGAAGGCCTTCGCCGGCGCGGTCCAGTCCAGCGTGACGCGTTTGACCATATAGTCGAACTCGGTCAGGAAATTCCCGCCGAGCGCGTGGCGGAACCAGTTGGCCAGGGCATGGTCCACATAGCCGAGGTAGTTGGCGTTGAATACCACGCCCTGCATATCGCAGTCGCCGTAGCGCACCTCGATCCGCTGGACGAACCCGTCCTTGTTCGCAACGTCAGCCATCCTCGCAGCCTAAGCGGTAGCCAGAGCTAGGCGAGGTCGCGGCGGCGAAATGCGGTCAACCCGACTCCGAGTGCCAGCGCCACGAGCGCGGTGAGCCAGACCAGTGGCGTCGCGGTGATCTCCGCGCCGGGCAGCTTGGGCACATGCGTGAACGGGGACGCATCCACGATCAGCTGCGGCAACCGCAGTACCGGCCCGAACAGGCTCAGCAGGATGGCTACCGCGACCAGCCCCCACGCCGCCGTCGCAAAGTGCGGCAGCGCCCCGAAAAGCACTACCGCCAAGCCCACGAGCAGCCAGCTTGCCGGCAGCTGCACCAAGCTGCCGGCAAGCACATCGGTCAGCCCGCCGCCGATATCCGCGCTCCGGAAGCCGTGCGCCAACCCCATCGCGAACCCGGCGGCCAGCAGTACCACCGCCGTGCCGAAGAACGCGAACACCAGATGACCCGCGGCCCACCGCAGGCGGGAAAGTTTGGTGGCAAGCAACGGTTCCAGCCGCAGCGTGGCTTCCTCGGCGCGCATTCGCAGCGCCGCCTGCACCCCGTACATCGCCGCGAGCAACCCGAAAACGCCGGCGACAGTAGCCAGGAAGGCATCCACCATCGCTTGCTGGCCACCAAGTTGGCGCATGATCTGCCGAACCTGCGGGCTATCCCCGAGCAGCTGGCCAATCCCGTCCGCCAGAGCGCCCATGATCGCGCCGCCCAGCATCATCGCGACCAGCCAGCCGATCAGCGATCCGCGTTGTAGCCGCCAGGCCAGCCCGAGCGAACCAGTCAACGCGCCGCCTGCCCGCGCCGGGCCGGCGCGCTCCGGGAGCAGCCCTGCCGCCAGATCCCTGCGCGGCAGCAGGAGATAGCCGATCAGCCCGAACAGTACGGCGCAGCCAACCGGCAGCGCGAACACCCACCAGCGCTCGCCCGCGAACGGGCGCAGTTGCTGTGTCCAGCCAATCGGCGACAGCCAGGACAACCAGGGCACGTCCGCGGTCGCATCGCCGACACCGCGCAGCACGAACGCGACCGCGACCACGGTGGCGGCAAGTGAGTTGGCGCTGCGCGCGTACGTCGCCAGCTGCACCGAGATCGCCGCCAACCCAGCGAACACCAGGCCGGCGCTGGCCATCCCGAATCCCAACGCGAGCGACCCTGCTACCGGTTCACCGATCCCGATCAGCCCGAGCGCCTGCAACACGCCGATCAGCAGGCTAGCGCCGCCTGCCACGATCAGCGCGGCGGTCAACATCGCGTACCGGCCGAGCACGGTGGAACCGAGCAGCTCGGCGCGTCCGGAGTCCTCCTCCGCCCTGGTGTGCCTGGTGACGGTGAAAATCGCGAACAGCGCGATGAGCACGGCACCGAACCCGCCGATCCGCCAGGCTACGAACCCACCGGGGCTGGACAGGTCGAAGGCGGGACCGTAGAGCAGCGCGATGGACGGATTAGCGCCAAGCGTGTCGGTCAACGCCGCGCGTTCGGCGACACTCGGGTACAGCTCGGTATAGGTACTGCCCATCATCGGTGGCAGCACGGAAAGCACCACGATCCAGCAGGGCAGGCTGACCCGATCCCTGCGCAGCGCCAGCCGCACGAGCTGGCCGGTACCAAGCAATCCAGCGCGGCTCATCCCCGGTCACCGTCCCCGGCCGCATAGTGCCGCAGGAACAGCTCCTCCAGTGTCGGCGGCTGGCTGACCAGGCTGCGCACGCCGACTTTGGTAAGCGCGGCAAGGGATTCGTCGAGCGCGGCCGTGTCCACATCGAAGCTCACCTGGCTGCCGTCGACACGTAGATTGTGCACACTGGGTAGCTCGGCAAGGCCGTTCGGGGATCCAGCCAACTCGGCGATGATGCTCGTCCTGGTCAGGTGGCGCAGTTCGGCAAGGGTGCCGGTCTCCACCGTCTTGCCAAGTCGGATGATGCTCACCCGCTGGCAGAGCGCTTCCACCTCGGCCAGGATGTGACTGGACAGCAGGACGGTCCTGCCCTGCTGGCGCTCCGCGCGAATCACCTCGCGGAAACTCTCCTCCATCAGTGGATCGAGGCCGGCGGTTGGTTCGTCGAGCACCAGAAGTTCCACATTGGACGAAAGCGCTGCGACGATCGCCACCTTCTGCCGGTTGCCCTTGGAGTAGGCGCGCCCCTTCTTCGTCGGGTCGAGGTCGAACCGGTCGAGTAGGTCCTTGCGGCGGCGTTCATCCAGCCCACCGCGCAGCCGCCCGAGCAGATCGATCGCCTCACCTCCGGAGAGGTTGGGCCACATGGTGACATCGCCAGGCACATAGGCGAGCCGGCGATGTAGTTGCGCCGACTCGCGCCAGGGGTCACCGCCAAGCAGCTCGACAGAGCCGCCGTCGGCACGCAGCAGACCGAGCAGGATCCGGATCGTGGTCGATTTGCCCGAACCGTTCGGCCCGAGGAAGCCATGCACCTCGCCGGTAGCCACGGAGAGGTCCAGCCCGTTCAGCGCTCTGGTCGCGCCAAAGGATTTCGTTAATCCGCGCACCTGAATCGCCTCGGTCATGACATTGAATGTAACGTCCTTTACAATGTTGTGAAATAAAGAAAATATATGGATTGACCGGGCAAACGGGATACGGAGAAGGTTAACCAGATGGCCAGCGACCAGCACGAGCGGCGGCGATTTGTGGAGAATGCGGCATTGTTGCTCAGCGACGCCGGCTTTCCCCGAATGCCGGCGCGGGTGTTCAGTGCGGTGCTTGCCTCCGAACCGGGCAGCCTGACCGCCGCGGAGATCGCGGAATTCCTGCAAGTCAGTCCGGCCGCCGTATCCGGCGCGGTGCGCTACCTGACCCAGATCCAGATGCTCAACCGGGAACGCACCCCAGGTGAACGGCGCGACCACTACAGCGTGCTGGATAACCAGTGGCATCAGATGTTCCTGGATCGAGACCAGATACTCGACGCATGGGCCACCCGGCTGGCCGAGGGAATCGACGTGGTCGGCCCGGACACCGCGGCCGGTACGCGGTTGCGGGAGACCGCGGAGTTCCTCGAGTACCTTGGCAAGGAACTCACCACGATCTACGAACGCTGGGCGGCCAGCCGAGGCTCCGCGACCGACTGACCGGCCGCGCTGCGCGCTATGTCGGATTTCCGGTAAACAGGTGCTGTGCGCCCGGTGGGGCGCGTGGATCTGTCGACGGAGGATGGATGACCGACCAGCCGGACACCGTAGCGACGCTCGGTGCGCAACTACAGGATGCCCAGTTCACCACGGAGCCGATCGGCGCGACCCTGCTCGGCGTGCCTGGCTACGACGACCAGCTTGGCGATCCCAGCGCCGCCGCCGAAGCCGAGATCCGCGCCCGGCTGGTGGATATCCGGGATCGAGCACGGGCGCTGCCAGCGCAGCCGGCGGATGCGGTTTCCCATGCGGTGTTGCTCCAGCAGGCCGAGGCAGCCATCGAACAGCTGGATGCCCGCCTGACCGAATACACCATCGCGGCACAGTTCTGGGCGCCCGCTACCCGGGTGGCCTACCTGGCGCCGATGGCCCCGCTTTCCACCGCACAGCGCGCCAGGGACTATCTGGCCAGGCTTGCCGGCATCCCGGACTACCTGACGGCACTGGCCGAACGGCACCGGGAGGGGCTGGCCGCCGGACGGACACCCATCGCACATCTGGTTCGCGGCACGATCGACTACTTCGGCAGGTACCTTGCCGCGCCGCAGGACGACCCATTCACCAAGCCGCGGCCACAGGAAGGCGACCCCGCCGCGTTCGCGAACCAGCGGGACCAACTGCTCAGCGAACTCGTCCGGCCGGCCTTCGCGAACTATTGCCGGGTACTCGCCGAGGAGATCGAACCGCACGCGCGGGACAAGGACAGGACCGGGCTGTGCTGGTTGCCGGACGGCGAGGCCAGCTACGCGGCGATGATCCGGGTGCACACCACGACCGAACGCACCGCCGACGAGCTGCATCAAACCGGCCTGGACATCATCGCGGGGCTGACCGAGGAATACGCCGAGGTTGGCGAGCGGGTATTCGGCACGAGAGACCAAGCGGAGATCTTCCGCCGGCTCCGCGAGGACCCCGCGCTGCGCTGGTCCAACGCGGCGGAAATACTCGCGGGGGCGCGTAAGGCGATCGAGAAGGCGGAGGCGGAAGCGCCCCGCTGGTTCGGCCGGCTTCCCGTGCAGCGCTGCCAGGTCGAGGCCATCCCGGACAGCGAGGCACCTGGCGCGCCCGCGGCGTACTACGTGGAGCCGGCCCTGGATGGCACCCGGCCGGGCACCTACTTCGCGAACACGCACCTGGCGACCGAGCGGGACCGCTTTACGAGCGAGGTCATCGCCTTCCATGAGGCGGTACCCGGCCACCATTTTCAGCTTTCCCTAGCCGGTGAGCTCACTGAGCTGCCGCTGTTCCGCAAGACGGCTTCGGTGAATGCCTACACCGAGGGTTGGGGGCTCTACAGCGAACGGCTCGCCGACGAGATGGGCCTGTACAGCAGCGATCTCGACCGGCTCGGCATGCTCGCCGAAGATTCGCTGCGCGCCGCCCGGCTGGTCGCCGATACCGGGCTGCACGCGAAGGGATGGACTCGCCAGCAGACGGTGGATTTCATGGTGGCGAACACGCCGACCGCGCAGGTGGATATCGAGTCCGAGGTCGATCGGTACATGTCCTATCCGGGGCAGGCCCTGGCGTACATGGTTGGTCGGCTGGAGATCCAGCGGGCCAGGGCGCGGGCCGAGGAACGACTCGGGGCGCGCTTCGATATCCGCGCGTTCCACGATCTGGTGCTCGGCAACGGTCCGCTGCCGCTGACGGTGTTGCACGATCAGGTGGCCGCCTGGACGCCCTGACCGCGTTCCTTGGGATACTTGCGGTTACGGAGCGCAGCCGTGGGCCGCGAGCTGGCCCCGAATGATGCCGGGCGGGCAACTGTGTCAGGACACTAGAATGTGGGTATCCGGCGAGATACCAGCCAATCATTGAGGAGTGCCAGATGGGTATCGATTTCAACGAATTGAAAAACAAGGCACAGAAGGCGGCCGAGGCCGCCCGAACCAAGGCCGGCGAACACACCGACAAATTAGATAAGGCCGCGGATTACGCAAAAACGAAATTCCATGGGCAATCGGACAAAATTGATGGCGCGGTAGGCAAGGCAAAGGAATTCCTCCGCAACGACAAGGATGGCGGAGCCGACGGCGGTACAGATGGCGGCCAGCCGAAGAACTCCTAGGGCGCCGGATCCGCCGCGGGGACCTGGCCGAATGCCGTGGTGCCGTCCACCGCGGTGATTCGGCCACCCTGGCTACCAAGTGCGGCCAGCGCGGCATGCGCGCCCGGCGCGCCCAGATCGATCCGCAGCTGCGCGGACCTCGCCTGCCGTGCCGCGTCAAATGCCCGCCGGCCGCGATGTCCCTCGCCGATCGTCGCGCCAAGCGATCCGGTGGAAGCGAGCGCGCCGCGTGCGGCACCCAGCTTGCCGAGCGCATCGTCCACAACAGACAGTAAAGCCGTCCCGTTTCCCTCGCACATCGCGCGAACCAGCTCCGGGTCGCTGCCTGCCACCCTGGTGCCGTCCGCGAAGGAACCGGCGGCGAGCGATAGCGCAAGCGGGCCACCGGCCGCGCCAACGGAGGCAAGAACAGCGGCAAGCAGATGCGGCAGATGCGAGATCCTGGCCACCGCGGCGTCGTGCTCCGCGCCGGCGACCGGCACAACCTCGGCGCCACAGGCCAGCGCCAGGGCAGCAACTTCGCGCCATACCGCCAGATCGCTGGTTTCGTCCACTGTGGCCACCCAGGCTGCACCATGGAACAACTCGGCCGAACTCGCCGACCAGCCGGATTCAGCCGTGCCGGACATCGGATGCCCGCCGACGTAGTTGGCCGCTGGCACGATCCGCCGAACGGAGTTCGCAACGGGCTCCTTCACGCTGACCACGTCGGTGAGCAAGCAGCGCGGCGCGTGCTCCGCGACCTGACGCAACACATCGTCCACGGCGAACAGCGGCACCGCCAGTACGACCAGCGCGTCCTCTTCCCGAGCGCGGCGTAACGCCTCGCCCAGATCCGCGGTGGCGGTGTAGCCAGCCGAGCTGGCCGCCTCGGCGTCCGCGACGTCCGCCGCGCCCCAGGCCGGCAAGCCAGCCGCCCGCGCGGCGCGCAGCACCGAACCGCCAATCAGCCCAAGTCCAAGGACACATATGGCACGCACGCCGATATCCTCGCAGAACCGGCCAACCGCAGGGAAACCGCGGGCCGATCGGGACGTCAGCGCAGTGTGTCCAGCGCGTAGGCCGCGTACATGCTGACACCAGTGGCGAGGGCGGATTCATCGAAGCAGACCCGGTTGGAATGATTCGGCGCCGCGTCATCCGGCTGAACACCCGGCGGGCAGGCACCGATGAAGGCAAACGTACCCGGTACTTCCTGGAGCACGTAGGAGAAATCCTCACCGCCGAGTATCGGATCAGCCATCTGCTCCACATGCCGCTCGCCGAGCAGTCCGGTAGCGAGTCGACTCGCCCGATCCGTCGCACCGGGATCGTTCACGGTGACCGGGTAGCCGGTCGTCAGATTCACCTGCGCGGTGCAACCGTGCGCGATCGCGACATGTTCACAGATCCGAGTCAGCTCGGCACGTAGCTGGGCCCTGGTTTCCTCGTTCAGCGTGCGGATCGTGCCCTGCAGCTCGGCGGTCTCCGGAATGATGTTCGTGGTGGTGCCAGCCGCGATCTTCGTGACGGATAGGACCGCTGGATCGAAGGCATCTACCCGCCTGGTAAGCGCGGTCTGTAGGGCGCCGACCATGTCGGCTGCCGCCGGCACCGGATCCACCGTGCGATGCGGCGCGGAGCCGTGACCACCTTTCCCCTGCACCGTGACCCGGAAATCGTCGGTCGAGGCCAGGATCGGTCCGGAACGAAAACACAGCGTGCCTGATTCCGCGCCCGAGGTGATGTGGAGCGCGAACGCGTCGGTTACTCGCGCGCCCGCGGCGTCGAGCACACCCTCATCGAGCATGTACCGCGCGCCGTGGTGCCCTTCCTCGCCCGGCTGGAACATGAAGACCACGCTGCCGGCAAGCGCGTCCCTGCGCGCGCTGAGCACGCGCGCCGCCGAGGCGAGCATCGCCACATGCGTATCGTGTCCACAAGCGTGCATCACGCCGTCCACTTGCGACGCGAATTGGACTCCGGTCTCCTCGGTGAGCGGTAGCGCGTCCATATCGGCGCGCAGCAGTACCGTCGGCCCTGGCTTGCTGCCGCGCAGCACGCCAACCACCGAGGTGGTCGAGTCGCCAGTGGTCACCTCGATCGGCAGATCCGCAAGCACGGCAAGTATCGCGGCCTGCGTTTCCGGCAGCTGTAAGCCCAGCTCAGGGTTCTTGTGCAGGCGACGGCGCAGTGCGACGGTTTTCGGCTGGAGTGCCTTCGCCTCGCCGAGTAGTCCGGTGAAGCGGGCCTCGGTGGCTGGCTCGGTGACAACTGGCTGCGATGCGGTGTCTGCGGCGTTCATAGAATTGATACTGCACCCTGTCCGGCCCAGCGAAAAGCGCTCAACCAGGTCTTCGGCGTGGCGAATCAGTGTGTTGCGGGTGAGACACACGCCCGGAATTCCCGATTCGGCTTTCCGCAGGCGAGCGAGCCGAATACGGTGTTGCTATGGCGCAGGAGGATGGCCTCGCGGGTTTCGCACTTGCCGTGGTCCGAGAAGACGGCAAGTGGCGGTGCGCGCCGCTGGAAAGTGGCGCGCTGAGCGATCTGGACCAGGCGATAACCGAGTTGCGCAAGATCAGATCGACCGGGGCAACCTTCGGCATGCTCGCGGTCGACGACGAGTTCTTCGTGCTGCTTCGTCCCGGCCCCGGCGGGGTTTCGGTGCTGCTCTCGGATGCCGCAGCGGCGCTCGACTACGACGTGGCCGCCGATGTGCTCGACCTGTTGCGGGTAGACCCACCGGACGAGGACGACGAGACCGTCTGGCTGGAGGGGGATCTGGAGATCCTTGCCGATCTTGGCATGCCGAGTGGCGAGTTGCAGGTGATCGCCGATGAGGTCGAGCTCTTCCCTGACGAGCAGCTGCAGATGATCGCGCAGCGCTGCGGCTTCGTGGATCAGTTCCGCGAGTACCTGGACAGCGCGTAGCGGCCGTGTTCGACCCGCGAGTGGCCGCGCCCGAACTGGTCGGCGAGGCGTTGGTGGTTGCGCGCGATTCGCTGACACATGGGGATGTGCCGATCGGCGCGGTGGTGTACGGCCCGGACGGCACGCGGCTTGCCGCCGCCTGTAACAGCAGGGAAGCCTCCGGTGACCCGACGGCGCATGCCGAGGTGTTGGCGCTGCGCGCGGCGGCCCGCGCGTATGGCGACGGCTGGCGGCTGACCGGTTGCACCTTGGCGGTGACCGTTGAGCCCTGCACGATGTGCGCGGGGGCGGCCGTGCTGGCCCGGATCGAGCACCTGGTTTTCGGCGCGTGGGAACCGCGTACCGGTGCCGTGGGGTCGCTCTGGGACGTGGTCCGCGACCAACGGTTGAACCACCGGCCCGAGGTGCGTGGCGGCGTCCGGGCCGAGGAATGCGCGGGTTTGTTGGCCGAATTCTTCGCGACACGCCGAACTGGTTCCGGACCGTGACGTAATTCCCAGCTCAGAAATATTGTGGCAACGCGGTTTTTCAGTTCCACTTGTAGTGATGTCTAATGGGTTTCTCGGGTGCTCCGCCGGTTCACCGGGCGGCGGAGCCGCAGCGGATATCCGTCTGGGGGCAAGTTATGCGCGATTCGCGTGACCTGCCAAAAGCCGCCTTGACGACAGCCGTACTCGAGCCAACTCGCGAAGAATTGTCCGACGATATTATCCCTGATAGCGAATTGGCCGAACGCACAGCCAATGGCGAGAGTTCCGCATTTAGCGCTTTACACGAGCGATACTTCGGGCCGATCTGCCGGATGGCGATGCGGATGCTCGGGGACCAAGCCGAGGCCGAGGACATCACCCAGGAGGTTTTCCTGATCGCCTGGCGCCGGATCGGCGATCTGGATGAGCCGGGTGCAATTGGTGGCTGGCTGTACCGGGTTGCCCGACGACGCTGCCTGCTCGCCATCCGGCTTGCCCGTCGCCAGCAGATGGCAACGGCCGACGATCTGTCGGGTGGCCACCCGGTCGCGGCGGCACGGTCGGTTGATCCGGTCGCGCGGGCGGAGATCGAGGCCTGCGCGCGTGACCTTGAGCGCGAGCTGGCCGAGTTGACCCGGCAACAGCAGGCCGTCTGGCTACTTGTCGAGGTGGATGGCTTCTCCTACGTCGAGGTCGCGCAGGCGCTTGGGCTCAGTCAACAGGCGGTACGCAGCACGATGACCCGGATCCGAACCCAGCTCGCCAAGTCGATGCGCGCCTGGCGGTGACGGCTGCCCCGGGGGTTGTCCGGGCCGATCCACCGGTCAGGTAGCCTTTCCGGCGGTAGCGTGTCCGAGCGGCCGAAGGAGCTCGCCTCGAAAGCGAGTGTGGTGCAAGCCACCGTGGGTTCGAATCCCACCGCTACCGCTCGCTGACCAGGGCGTTCGAGCGCAAGCGACTTAGCTCGCTGAAGCGGCCGAACACCCTGGTCTCATTTTTGGTCTCATTAGCCCGCGTTCGGCGGTTCCTCTGGCAGCCCTAGCGCGGTTGGTTCGTCCCATAGATGCCCGGCCACCTGATCCGCGATCGCCTGCCGGATCGGGTCGGTAAGGTGCTGATAGCGGGCGGCCATAGCCGAGTTAGACCAGCCCATCACACCCTGCGCTGCTCGGTGGTTGACGCCCAGTTCGAGGAGCACCGTTGCCGCCGTATGCCGCGCATCGTGCAATCGCGCATCTCGCACCCCAGCCTTCGCTAGCAGCTCCTTCCAGTGACTCCAATCAGTACGAAGCTGGATCTTGTGCCCCAGCTCGTCCAGGAAGATCCAGCCCTCCCCGTTCCAGAGCTCGCCAGCCTCCGCACGTTCTGCGTCTTGCTCGGCTCGGTGCCGCGTAAGCTCAGCAACCAGGGGCGCCGGAAGTCCGATGGTTCGGCGACCTGCTTTCGATTTCGTGTCCTTGGTGTCAGGACGTGTATTGATCTTCTGTGGGCAGAACCCGGGTTGCTTTCGACCACAGGACCCCGCGCACCCATGCTTGTACTTTGGACGCAGCCGGGTCCGCCGCACGCGTATTTTCTGTTCCTGAAAATTCACGTCGGACCATTTCAGTCCAAGTGCTTCACCTTGCCGAAGACCGAGCGCGATGGCTATCACCCAACGTGTGGAGTTCCGGTATTGGCGCGCTGTACTGAATAGCCTCCTGATCTCGTCATTGGTGAATGGCTCGACTTCGTCATCATCAGGCGCGGGGGCCTTAGCGATCTTCGCTGGATTCTTTGAGATGAACTCACGATTCACGGCCTCATTCAACGCGGTACGGATTGTGCGATGTACCTGATGAACCGTTCCAGCCCGGGCGCCCCCAGCAAGCATCTTCCGGTAAAGAGCCTCCAAGTGGTTCGCTCGCAGCCGCTTCAACCTGTGCTTACCAACCCCGGCAGACAGGTGCTTAACGGCGTAGTAGTAAGCGTCCCAGCCGTTCTCGGTGGTGCTGAGCACTGATATGTCGTTCAGCCAGTAGTCAAGCCACCTTTCCACGGTCCACGAAGCGCCGGCCTTTTCAACACTCCCCTCGTCACGCATCTTTTCTAGATCAGTAACCTTTTTCTCGACAACTTCAGGATCTTTGGAGCTGACATGTCGCCTGTCTGGATCTCCATTGTCTTTGACTCCGACTGTTACGCGGCCGTGCCAGCGCTCGTCACTGTCGCTCCAATAGATGGATGATTTACCATTTGCGGCACGTCCCTCTTTTTTGCGCGGCATCGAACCTTCTCTCAAGCTGCGTTCTGCTGGGAAATTACGCGAGCTGCGTACTCGTCAACCGCGTTTCTGGACACTCTGCGCAGCGTATTAATCTGGACGCTGGCTATCTGTCCATTTCTAATTAAGTCGTACATGAGCGTTCGACCTACGCCCAGGTATTGGGCTGCTTCTTCGACGGTGAGCAAGAGCCGTTCGGGCATCGCTCGTTCGGGCTCGCGCGGCTGCTCGCGCTCGCGTTCCGCGATCTTGTCGGCAAGGTTGGCGAGCGTTGCTGCTAGCTGGCGAATCTCGTCTGCGGTTGCCATCCGGAGCCCTCCTGGGGTGATGCGTGCGGGTACGGGGGGCAACGGGCATGGCTCTGTCCTCCTGGCAGTGACGGACTGTGATGGGTTGCGCGGGTTGTGCGTGGTGCGGCTGCGCGCGGGGTGCTTGGTGGGGCCGGCGGGTACGTAGGAAACGAACTAACGAACTAATGCGTTGACCTGGGGTTTTCCCGTGGGGTGTGGGTTCATTAGTTCGTTCGTTACGAACTAATGCCGCCGCCGTGTGGGGTGTTTGTGCTGGTCAGTGAGTTAGTTCGTTAGTTCGTTTAGTTCGTGGGGTGGCGTAGCAGCGGTGTAGATCTCGATGCTTCGGCCCTTGCCGCCTTCAGGCCTGCGGTTACTGCGGGTGATTTTGTCGGCGTGGGTGAGCTGGTCGAGGATTCCGCCTATGTCGGTGCGGTCGGTGTTGCCGCCGAAGAAGTCGCGGGTGATCTCCTTGCGGCTGCGTCCTTGTTCGCCGGCTTGGGCGATCCAGGCGACGAGTTTGCTGGGGGTCGAGGTGTCGACGAACAGCGCGCGGGCCGAGTCGATGGAGTAGCGGACCAGGCCGGCGGCTGCCTGTAGGTGTGTCGTATGGATGGCTGCGGCGCCGTCGAGGGCGGCGTGGATGCCGGCGATGCGTTTGCAGTAGGGCAGGGCTCGGGACACGAACTGTGCGACTTTTGGGTGGTAGGCGTCGGTGTTGAACTCGAGGTATAGCTGTCGCCACAGTGGGGTGGCGTCTTCGGCGAAGCCGAGCCTGTCGAGCCGCCCGCCCTGGTCGAGTCGTTCGGCAAGGCGGGCCGCCAGCGAACACACCAGTCCGGGGTCGGCGCCGGCGCTATCGGGTAGGGCCTTGGACCAGCCGACCGCGAGCGGCAGGAACCGGTTGTAGGTGCCGCCGGCCATGTCGGCATCGGATAGCTTCGCCCGGAACTCATCCGGGGTGATGTGCGCGACGATTCCCACGTGTGACTCGGGTGCCATGCGTGCCTTGACTGTGAGGGTGGATAGGTCACCGCCTTCCCAGGCTGCGCGCAGGATCTGGGACAGGCTGTTGCCCTCGCGGCGCATTTTGGCCATGACTCCACCCCATTCGTTTTCGTAGGCGACGAGTCGCAGGTCACGCGGTGGTTCGTCGGGGTCGGGTTCGTCTTCGACGGCGAACTGCTCGGCGAGACCTTCGCCGGAACTCAGCCCGGATTTGATGTTGGCTGCGGCGAAGCCGCTATCGGTGCTGGAAATGATCCGTTTGGACGCTGACCAGCTCGCGCCTTTCTTGCCGGTGTTGGTGTGGCCGATGATCAGCGGCCACACCAACAGGGGGTGCCGGTCATCGCCTGCTGTGACGTGGGGAGCCTTGCCCAGGTGCACCCCGGTGATGGAGGTGAGGGTCGCGAGGATGGCGACCGGGTCGGCCTCGCTGGTCGGCTCGATCTCCCGCGTGATCTCCCCTAGGTAGCAGTCGAATACGGCGGGATCCAGGCTCGGCAGCCACGCGCGGGCACGGGCCACGGCAGCGGCGGCTTTGGCCTCGAATTCATCGGCGTCATGCGGGATCGGCGCGGGGTGCACCAGCCGCACGGAGCGGGCGGTCATGGCGTCCTCCGGTGGTTAGGCGGCGTGCTGGTTGGGCTGGCGAATATAGGGCGGTAGGTCGTGGAGGTGGATTTCGTGCCAGCCTTCGCGGTGCAGCGCAGGTAGCGCCGCGGTGATGTGGGTGTGCATGGCCCAGATGCGGTGATCGGGCACGCGGCGCGCGCGTGCGCAGGTGCGGCAGGTGCGGTTGTCGCGGCGCGCGTTGCGCCGCAAGGCGTGGATGAGCGGCGGCAGGATCACCACGGCGATGGTGCGGGCGTGGTGGGCGGCGGCACAGGCCAGCATGCTGGCGCGGGCGGGGTAGCTGGCGGCGGTGGTGTCCCACACGACCGTGCCGCCGGTTTGGAGGGCCTGGTGGGTGATGCGCAGGCCGTGCGCGGTGGCTACCTGGTTAACGCTGTGATCTGCCGAGCATCCGCACGGCGAGAACCGCGCCCGGAGTTCGTCGAGCGAGACCACCGTGGCCGGTGTGGTGGCGAGGAACTGGCGGCGCCAGGTGGTTTTCCCCGCTCCGGGCGGGCCGATGGTGGCAATCAGCGTGCCGGCCGGTGCGCTGCCGGGTGGTGTCGCAGGGGTGAGGGTCACGCGGCCTCCGTGGTCAGGTTGGCGGGCTTGGTGCTGCCGGCGGTGAGGCCGGCGTCGACGACGCGGGTGATTTCGTGGGTGGTGCAGCGGCAGTCGGCGGTGGTCATGTGGTGGGCGGCGTCGATGAGGGCGGCGCGGGCGGTGGTGTGGTCGAGCAGGCCAGCGCCGACTTTGCGGCCGATGGCATACGCGGCGGTGGAAAGCACGTTGTTGTGGTGTTCGCGGGGTGCTTGGCGCACGCGGTCGGATTCGTTGCGCAGCGCGGCGTGTGCCCATCGGCTGGGTTCGGTGCGGATCGTGGTGGGTGCTGCGCTGGTTGCGGGTGGGCGGTGTTCGTTGGCTTGGATGAGCCAGCCGGGTAGTTCGGCAGGCTTGTGGTCGTGGTCGTCGTAGAGTTCGTATCCGCCTTCGGGCAGGATCGAGCCGGGCGCCACGACGTAGCCGCCCCATCCCCGGGTGTCCACCCGGTCGGCGATGTGGCCGCTGGTGCTGCGCAGGTGGGTGCCGGCGGGGGCGCGGTAGTAGAGGTGTTGTCCGCCGGATGGGGTGCTCACGGTGTAGGTGGCGGGTACGGGGGCGCCGCGTTCGGTGGCGAGCGTGTGTAGCGCGGTGTGCCCGTCCGGGCCGGTCTCGGTGTCTTTGGGCAGGTCGAGGTCGACCACCAGGAGCCCGGCGGGGCCGGTCGCTATGGCAATGTTCCAGGGTGTCTGGGACCAGGCTTCGGTGATCAGCTCGGGGTTGGTGGTGGCGCGTTGTTCCGGGGTGACGTGCCCGCGAGCGCAGCGCCCAGTTCCGGGACAGCGCGCGTGGGCGTGTCCGGTGGGGATCTTCGTTCCCGGGCGCAGCGGGAACACGGGCCAGCCGAGCGCGGCGAAGTACAGCGCCCACTCAGCGAGCGTGTCGGCGGCACTCATCCGGACTCCGTTCGCTGCGGGGCGGTGGCGATGTGGCGCAGTAACGCTGCGGTGGGCTGGTTAAGCGCGGGTTGGATCAGGGCTTTGTGGTGTGGGTAGCGGGTGTGCACGACCACGGGCAGCCAGTCGAGCCAGCCGCGCACGTTCAGGCGCATCGACGGGGTGTGCAGGGTGTGGTCGATGCGGTCGAGAACATCAACCCACCGCGCTAACACCGTGGTTTTGTCGGGCAGGTTTTCGTCGATGCCGAGTTCGGCCAGGTCACCAATGTGGACGGTGGCGATCGGTCCGAGGTCGTGCGCGTCGGCGAACTCGGCCAGTTCACGGGTCAGAGCGAGGACACACATACGGGACAGTCCTTTCGGTGAAACACCGGTAGAAGGGGCGTGTGGGGCCGGCCGCGTGTGACGGCCGCCGGCCCCACACGCCGGCAGTGAAGGGGTCAGGTCAGGCGGCAGGTGCAGCGGTGGAGTTCGGCGCGGGCGGCCCGGTGCCGGCGTGTTTGGGTGCGCAGGAGGTCCCACAGGTGGGCGGCCCGGGCGCGGGCCTCGGCGTGTCTGGCGGCGAACTCGTTCAGAGCCATGTTGGCCTCTTCGAGCCCTGAGTCGGTGCGGTCGAGGTCAGCGTGGGCGGCGTCGAGGTCATCGTGGGCGTCGGCGAGGTCAGCTAGGGCGGCGTCGAGGTCGGCGCGTAGTGACCGGTTCTCTGCGATGAGCGCGGCGTCGACGGGCTCGGCGTGGCGGCTGGGGTTCATCGGTTCTCCTTCTTGATGCGGCGGCAGCGTGGGCAGGTCGGCCCGTTCCAGGTGATCCAGACGCGCTCGGTCCGGCTGGCGGGGTATTTCACGCCGCAGAGCGCGGTCACGGTGTCGGATAGCCAGCTACGGCGGGCTTCGGTGTGGATGTAGTCATCGGCCATCGGTGCCTCCTGGGCTTGGTCGTGGGAAAGGTGCGCGTGGCGGCGGGTACTACTTGCGGGCGCAGTTGCCGCACATGAGTTGTCCGGCGGGTACGGGGGTGCCGCATCCGGCGGCGCAGGTGGCGGTGAGGTGTGGGCGCATGAGCACTCCTAAGTGTTGGTTACTTTCTGTGTCTGGCTTTGGGTGTGTTGGGGTACCGCGAGACCTGGTGAGGGGTGTCGCGTGAGGCGGGTGGCTGGATGCGCGGCCGGTGTGCGAGCCGGAAGGTCTAGGTGCTAGAGCCCTGGCCAGGGGATGTGTGGTTGTCTAGAGGGAGGCTCTAGACCTAGAGGGTGTGGGTGCTAGGGCGCGGGGTCGGCCCTAGCACCCACCGATGGTTACTTTCTGTTGTTTATTGCGGTGGTGATGGCGTCGCGGGTGTAGCCGTTGCGGTTGCGTGCCTTGCCGGTGTTGTCGTCCATCCAGACCTGGCCGGGGGCTAGGTCGAAGGGTTTCAACGCGGTAGCGAGTTGGGCGGGTTTCCACCCCTGGTAGACCTGCGGGCGTAGCTCGGCGAGCCGTTGCACGATGACTTCGGACCACAGTTTGTCGTCGCCGTGGTCGAAGACACTGGCCACGTCTTCGAGGGTGTTGATACGTGCGGTTTCGGTGTCGGGGGCCTCGCCGGCCGCGTGTCCGGTGATGGTTCCGGCTTTTTCGCGGAGTGCTCGCGCGGTGGCCACGATCTTTTCGGCGGCGGGACCGTCGATATAGTAGGAGCGGGCGATGATGGGGTCGTCCGTGGCGCCGACCAGGTAGCCGATGCCTTTGTCTTTGGCGGTGAACGTGGTTGCGCGGGTGCCGTTTTTGTAGGCGCTGGTGCCGAGCACCATGTCGTTTTCGGTTTGTCCCATGACGCGTAGGCAGTAGCGCAGTCCCGCGTTGGCCGACACCCCGGGCGGTAGGGACTGGGCATCGGGTCGTTGCGTGGCCAGCACGAGGATGATGCCCATGGCAGGGCCTCGTTTGATCAGCCCTTCGGCGAGTTTTTTGGCTTCGTCCTTGTAGTCGTCGTGGCTGAACAGCTCTTGGCATTCGTCGATGGCGGCGAACACGAGATGCAGCCCCAACTTGGGGTTACGGGATAGGTCGGGGGTGACCTTGTTCTCGGGGCAGGCGGCCCGGTCGGTTTTCGCGATGTGGGTGATGACTTTCGAGCGGCGTTCGAGGTCCTTGTACAGCTCCCGCAGGCTGTTCATCGCCCGTTCCAGGGTTTCGTCGTCCGGGCCAGACGCGTAGTCGTGCGCGACCGGCTCGAACATGCCCAGGTCCCCGGTGCCTTTGAGCTCGAACAAGCGCAGTTCGACGGTCGGATCCAGGGCGGCGGCCAGCACCAGCACACGCAGCGAGAACGTTTTGCCCATGCGCGGCATAGCACCGATGACCATGTTGTTGAACACCAGGTCAACGCCGACCGGTCGGCCCCGCTGGTCCGTGCCGAACGGCACCGGGCTGAACAGGTCGACCCGCTGACCACCGTTTTTCGCCAATGGCCAGCTCGGCGATTTCGCCTTGGACATTTCCTGGTCGCCAACCCAGATGACCAGCCGTCCCGCGTGCTCATCACTGACCGCTTCGGGCCACACGCACCCGAGTGGTCGGCGAAGCCCCGAGGCGAGCTTGTCGCGACGTTCCAGTATGTCGGTGACCACGACCCCGTGCGGCAAGTCGACCTCGGCACGCCAGCCCGGCCCGTCCCTGGTGATCGGTGATGGGAACGTGATTCCCGGGCCTTTCGTGACTGCCTGGTTGACCTGCGAGATACCCAGCGCGCTCAAGGCGCGCACCACCATGTCGCTGGTGAGCTTCTGGGCTTTCTGGGTGACCACTGCACGTCCGATGACCGGCTTGTCGGGGCGGCGTCCGAGGAGCCCGAACACCACGGTCACCACAAGTGCTGTGGCCAGCCACAATGCGGGTGTCCCGTAGGCCAGCAGCGCGGCCAACCCACCAAGTCCTCCCAGCGCGACCGGCACGGCGAGCAAGAGCCGGTGCCGCACGTGGTTGTCGTGCTCACGCAGCAACCGCAGGTATTCGTCGGTGTTCGACCGGTCCCGCGCGGCGTCTCGCAGCGGTTTCTGCTCGGTGTCATACACCCACCGGCAGGCTGTGGTGGTCACCCGCCAGACTCCTCGCGGGGAATGCGCGAGCAAAGTCATCGCGTACTTCGGTGTGCGCAACGCGTGGTAGGCGCTGGCGTGACCGCAGTAGCGAGTGACCCAGCGCGCCCGCTCGGCCAGTTCCTGGCGGTTACGCACCCACTGCGGAACAACGGGCTGCCACGAGCCGGACGTAGCCACACGCCGCATAAACGAGGAGCCGTCCCGCTCGGCGGGTGAGTCGACCGCGACCGGCTGCCGTGGCTGCCCGTCTTCGTCCTCGTCTTCCTCGACGATCTCGCCTTCCAAGGCGTCATCGGGAACCAGTTCCTTACCCGTCGCCCCCGGCCCCGCTGTCGTCGCCGCGTCGCCCTGCTGGGTGGTCGGTGCGATCTCCGACCCCGGGTAGAGCGGGATCACCTGACCAGTCGCCGCCTGGTCGGCCTGCCCGGTCACCGGCTGGTCGGTGTCGAGCTCGTTGGACTGGTCGGCTGGCTGGTCGGGTGTGTGGGTGGTGGGGTGGTCGGGTTGTGGTTCGTGGGCGCTGGTCATGCTGCGTGCCTCCCCTGGTCGGTGACCGGTGCGGGCCGGTCAATGTCGGTCGTGCCGGTGGTGGGTTCGAGTAGGTCGCGGAGTTCGGTGGCGCGGGTTTTGCTGGTGGTGCGGCCAATGTCGGGGAGCTGTTCACGCACCCACGCGGGCGTGATCTCGGTGCCCGGCTGCCATGCCTGCCGGAGGGTGTCGAGCTGCTGCTCGCGGCCACCGGCCGGCGCGCGCCGTGTTGCCGGTCGCCGCGTGGCGGTGCGTGGCTTGCTCGGCTTCGTGTTCGCCCGTAGGGGCGTGGTGTCCTCAGCCCGGTCGGGTTGGTGTGGCTCGTGGTCCGGCCGGGTGGTGTCGGCTTGGTCGGTGCCCGGTGTGCTCGGTGGGCTTGCGGGCGGCTGGGTGACTGGTGGGGCGGGTGTGCGCGGCTGGTCGGTGGCGTGGTGCCCGGCACGCCGCACGGCCTCGGTGAGTGCTTCGCGCAGGCGCGGTGCTGCCTCGGAGGCGCTGAGCACGAGCAGGGGCGGCACGGAGTGCAGCACGATGCCGGCCGCGTCGCCGTGTTCCCACGAACGCCAGGTGTTCATCACGTAGGTCGCGACGAACGCGAACCATTTGGTGAGCCGTACCCACCCTCCGGTGCGGACTTCCCACCGGCCGGTGACTTGTTCGGCGCGCAGGACTCCGATAAGGACAACGGAAACCATGGGGTCGAGTAGCCACGCGGCCAGCCATGCCAGCGACCAGGCGGGGGCGCCTTCGGCGGCGAAGGTTTGGACGTTGACCATCGTGAACCCCAGGCCCAACAGAATCCCGATCCACATCAGGCGATCGACGAACCGGCGTACCGCCTCAGTGCGCAACGCGATCACGTCGGGATGTTCGGCCGCGTGACGTAGGTGGGTGGCCTCGGCAGCTTCACGCCGCAACCGTTCCGCAGTGGACAGTTCTGCGGTCGCGGTGGGGTCGGGGTTCATCACTGGTCCTCCTTCCGGTGCGGTAGCGGTGTTTCCTGGTGGTGGGCGGTGCGGGTGTGTTGGGCGTGCGGGTTGGCGCGGCGAGCCAGGAACAGGCCGGCGAACACACTGGGCACGCCGAGCGTGACCAGCCACATCACCGGTTGCGGCCAGGAAGCCAGCAAGACCCACTGCACGCCGGTGATGGCGGCGGCGGTGACCAACGCACGGGATGTGTGGCTGGCGTGGCGTGGCCCGCTGCGTTGGCAGGCGCGGGCACTGCGGATACGGCGGGGGCGCATCACAACTCCTTGTGCTGAGGTCAGGCAGCCACCGGGTAGGTGGGTGTGCCGTCCACGTAGTCGTGCAGGTAGTCGTCGGTGTCGAGCCGGCCGAGTCGGTAGCGGCAGGGTTCACAGGTGCGGTGGGCTTTCGGGAGCTCGATTCCGGTGTCTTCGTCGCATTCGCGGCAGGTTCGGCGCGCGGCGAGCGCCCGGTCGATGGCGGCCCACTTGGCGGGCGTCATTTGCCGTACCGGCATGGCTTTGTCCACTAGGAACAGTTCAGCGAATACCTGTTTGCAGGCTCGCCGGCAGCGGAAGTACAACAGCGCCACCGGGTCCTGCCCGCCGGGCCGAAGCCCTTGTGCCCGCAGTTGCCTGCGGGTGGCCAGTTTGTCGCGGGGACCGATTCCCCAGGACAACAACACCAGCCCGTCCAGTTTGCCCCGGGTGAACTCGGGAAACTCGGACCAGGGGACCTCGCGCAGGTCCCACGGGTACTGTCGGGAACTCATGCAACGTTCACCATCCGCAGCTCGGCCGCATGGATGCGGGCGTGGTAGGCGCGCAGCCGCGCCCGGTCTTGCTCCTCGGGTGGTGTTGTGGTGTCGGCGGCGATCGCGTCGAACACGTCGGCTTTCGCCTCGTACCAGGCGGCGATCTCCGCGCTACCGGCCGTGGGGCCGGGTTGGGCCAGCCGCAACCGTTGGAAGTCGACGACATGGGCGCTCATCACCGATCACCCACCAACACCGTGATGTCCTCGCCAGCCTGGGCAAGATCCACCTCGCCCACGGTGGGGCTGGTGGGGGCCAGTGCCGCGATCCGACCGGCTAGGGCGGCGAGCTCGTTGTGGTCGAAGACCAACACGGTGCTGCCGCCGTGACCGTGCAACACGATGCGCAGGGCGCCGTCGCCGTCGCCGACCAGCACCACGTCCCCCTCACCACACATCGACGGTGGTGCGGCCAGAACCCCGGCGGCGAGCAGTTCGCGGGAAAACACCCAGTCCCGAAACCGGGAGGCGCGCGGCCGGCCAGCGTAGATGCGCAGCAGCACCGCCCACGGGTCCCGCGAGTCGTAGCAGACGGCCACCCGCACCCGGTGGTGTGTGTCATCGATCCGGGCCACCAGGATCGTGTGGAACTCGACGGTGGGTCTCATGCCGCGACACCCCCGGCAACCCGGGTGGCCACGTCGTGAACCAGGTCGATAGCGGAGTCGTACACCTCGTTGGCCTCCGCCGGAGAACCGCAGGAAGACAGCGCCTCGGCCAGGTCGAGCAGCCACGCCACCCGATCCGAGACCGGGGCGATCGACGCTGGCTTATCGTTGAGGACCTTCTTCAGGGCAGCATGTGTCGACGTGGGTAGCATGAAGATTCCTTTCCTGACATGTGGTGTGGAGGGATAGGACGCCTGGCCCGGCCGTCACGCCGGGCCAGGCCCAGCAATCCGGGTCAGCGCGGCTGGCGAACCCGACCACTGACCGACCGCACGGACGCGGCGACCGACACCCCGGGATCGTGGGTGATGTCGATATCGCCGGAGACCGACAAAGCCCGCACAAGCGCGTCACCGGTCGCGTGGGCGGCGATGTCGCCGGATGTGGTGTTCAGCTTGGCGAACTCGACGAACCGAGCGACGCGAACGTCACCGGACACTGACCTCCCGTGCACGCGCTGCGCGGAACGGACCAGCACCCCGCCGGACATGGTGCGGGCATGAACGTCGCGAGCCGTGCCGATCGCGATCTCACCGGAGACGGTGCGAACGTCCACATCCTCGAAGGTGCCCTCTGCGTCGAGCCGCGCTGCGGCGGTGGTCACCGTCAGAAACGATCGGCGCGGGACGTAGGCGATGACCCGCACTCCACCGCTCGGCGTGAGCTGCCGGCCGGTGTTGGTGATGACCTGTCCGTCGACGATGGTCACGCCGCCATGCGAGACAACCGAATTGACATGCACCGTGCCGTTCGAGCTGGTGACCATGCCGTTCGTGGCGGGGCTGTCCGGTAGCCGCACGGTCAGCCGTGGGCCGGCGGTCTCGGACCAGGCGCGCTCGATCACCTCAGTGGCGCGCGGGTCACCAGGCTGAACGGGTTCCAGAACGACGTTCGCGGCGGTGATGGTCGCATCGGCATACACCGTGACCTGGGTGGCTGACCCTGCCGACAAGACAAGGTGCATCGGTTCCTCGGTGGTGTGGGTAAAGGTGCGCATACATGGGTCCTTTCTGGGTTATGCGGCCGCAGCCAGCACACGACCGGTCGGCGTGGCGCGTCGGTGGAGACGGGTGACGGTGGCGATACCCGGGTTGTCGGCGAGCTGCTGCAACAGCGCATCCACGCGGGCCTTGCTGGTGATCACGCGGAGACAGTCCTGGTTGCTCACCGACCGGCGAGCCTGTCGCAGGTGCTCCCACGCGCTGCCCAGCCACCGCAGCGTTTCCGCGACGAGGGCGTCATCTCGACCGGCCCGCAGGACCTCGGTCAGCCGGCGATCCGCTGCCCGCAGACCGGCGGCGATCCCGGCCAGCGCCGTACGACGGTTAGCGCTCATCACAATCACTTCCTCGTAGTGGTGGGTTCAGTCCAGCGGTGGCCACATCCCTCGTGCATGCAGCGCTTCTCCAACCGGCTACCGCGACGTTTCGTGTAGAAAAACCAGTGCGTACAACGAGCCATGACGGTGTCCTTTCCGGACAGATGGTGTGGAGGGTTACTTGCCGAGCGCCAAATCCCACGCGGCGCGACGCTCACACGCGCCCCGGTTACACACGTTGGAGCGCTTGTTACAGCCGCGCCCGCACGCGATGCACTGGCCAGGCTTGCCCTTACCGCGATGGGTCGTCTTGACCGTCTTCGAACCAAACATGGGGGTACGTCCTTCCTGAAACTGTGGTGTGGAGGGAAAAACTGTGTGTGGTGTGGAGGAAACGAGGGTGGTAGCTCGGCGCTAGGCTCCCAGCGCGACGAGCTGGCAAGCGGCGCGATAGTAGGCATCGCGGATGATGTGGTGATGGTCGAAGGCCACCGCGTTCGGGTTCACTGCGGTGTCGATCGCTACCCACTGGGCAGCCTGAGCGTCATCGCCAGCAGTCGGAGCAGGCATGCCGTCCAGCACAGTGGTGTAGGCGATAGTGACCACATCGCCACGCGGATCCCGACCCGGATCGCCATAGGCGCCGACCTGCATCAAGTCCACATCGGTCAATCCGGTTTCCTCGGCGAGTTCCCGAGCCGCTGCCGTAGCGGGGCTTTCACCGTTCTCTTTGAAACCACCCGGTAGCGCCCAGCACCCCGCGAACGGGTCCCCATCACGCTGGACCAGCAACACATGCGTGGTCTGGTCCTGCGGGCGCACCGCGAACACGACAACATCGGCGGTGACGGCAGTCGTTGGTTCATCCATCGGTATCTCTCCTTGCTATCGATCAGCCAGAAACGAGGTTGTGCCAAGGGAAACGGGCTAGGAGTCAGCGTCCGAATCGTTGCGTGCGGCCATAAACTCATCGATCCGGACGTTGGCGTAGACCTGCACTGACCCAGCAGCGACCGCAGCCGCCAGAAGCGCGACACCAACCCACGCGTAGGAGTCGGTCAGTCCGAAGAACAGGACAGCGCAACCCACGGGCAACAACACCCACGCGACAATCGTCGAGATCACATACGTCACGACAGTGAGCCGGGGACTCATGCGATCACCCCCATGGCGATCCCGACGAGCACGACACCCAGCGCGAACGCCAACGCCGTCACCGCCGCATTGATCCGAAGCCACTTCGCGTGCACCACGCCAGCAACCTCGCCATCCGCCGCTTGGCCACTAGCCGGGGGCTGCGCCTCAAACCGCGGGCGAATCGCTGCCCACAGCAACACCAGCGCCGCCACGGTCGGAACCAGCGCCGCCCGTGTCGCGCCTACCGCGACACCGTGATCCGCCAACGCCAGCAGCGCCACCAACGACGTCCCAGCCAGCGCCAACCATCCGAACGCCCGACCATCAACCTGCTGCAGCTGCCGCTGTAGGCGAGCCCGACCAGCCGGCACCACAACCGCCGCGCTCATGCCGCCTCACTCCCCGACACACGAGGCAGACCGCGTACGACACGCTGCTCAACCCGCCGACGTGACCGCGTGATCCGGCGATGCGAACCACCCAGCCACGCCCGACGTGACCGCGCATCATGCGCCGCCAACTCAGCCTCAGCAGCATCAACCAGCGAATCCACCTCACGCTGATCCCCCAACTCCTCGGCAATCACCTGCTCAAGCTCGTACATGACGTCATCCCTTTCCTGCTCAACAACAAACGAGTCCACCCGCACCGCCAGAACCCTCCTGACCTGCGGATTACCTTCAGCGAACTTCATCGGGGCCGTTCCTCTCTCGTGCTGATACGTCTAACAGTAGAGCTATTATTAGCAATAACGCAAGAGGTTGTAGTCGGGTGAGTTTGCGGTGGAACAGTTCGAGCGCTGCCGGCGTTACCCAGTAGTGCTACTGTTTGTGCTGGTAATAGCGCTCATTGGAGGAGTCGATGGCGAAAGACTGGGCTGCTGTGGCGGAAGCTGTTAACACCCGTTTGGTGGAACTCGGGATGACTCAGACCGAGCTCGTCCGCAAATCCAGAGTGGCGCCGATGACCGTTCAGACCATCCGGAAGGGGGTCGACAAGGATCGCTCGCCCCACACACTTGGTGCGATATCGACGGCCCTTGGTTGGCCGCCGCGCCATCTCGAAGATATCTCGGCGGGCACGGGGGCTAGCGCTGGCGACCGCCTCGCCACCCTTGAAGCTGAGGTAGCTTCCCTCCGTGAGCGCGTCGAGCGAATCGAAGGTACGACCTAGCCCGCCATCTGCCGGATAAACGACGCCATCCCATCGACAGCCCCAAGAACCATATCGATCAGACCCTGAAGCCACCCGGCAGCATCGCCCGGGTACTTCACCACAACCACCAACAACGCGACTGCGACCAACGTACCGACAACCTTCGGCAGCAAACCGCCGCCCCGGAATCGCGTTCTTCGCCATGATGACCTCCGCCCTGCTCGATCGGTGTTTCCCTTGCCATGACTCAAGAAAACACCAGCGAGCGGGGCGGAACTAGGCGATTCCTAGTTGGTTGCGGCCTATTCGAGAACCGACTATTCGGGAGTTGAATACTTGCCGGTCAGGGCATTCCAGCCGTCCGCGACGATCTGCGAAATTTCTGACCTACGAGGTTGCCAACCAAGCTCACGCATGATCCGCGTGCTATCAGCAAGCAGGATCTCCGGCTCATTGGCTGGCGGCCGGTAGCGTGTGCGGACCGGGCGACCGGTCGCCTTCTCGGTAGCGGCCAGCACGTCAGCCACCCGAACATGCTGCCCGCTACCGACGTTGTAGGCGCGCCACGCCCCCGGCTCGCAGGCATCCAGAGCTAACAGGAAGGCATGCGCCATATCGGCCACATGCACGTAGTCGCGAACCACGCCACCGTCGCCGTTGACGACCATCTCTGTCGCGTGGCCGATTTGAACGGCTAGGACACGGGGAATTACTCGGCTCAAATCTTCATCGGGAACGCCGTCGACTGCGCCCGCCACGTTGAAACTGCGTAGGCTGACCGCCCCGATCGAGCCCAACGCGGCTACTTGCGCCGTCGCTTGGTCAGCTGCGAGCTTGCTCGCTCCGTACGGACTCAGCGGGACAGGTACTACATCCTCCGTGATCGGTTGGAGCTCTGGGACCCCATAGACGGCCGCTGTCGAAGCAAGAACCAACCGAATCGGCTGGGAGGGTGTCGAAACTGCGCTCACTGCGTCTAGCAGGTTGAGCGTTCCGGTCATGTTGAGACGCCAGTAATGCGCGGGCTGCTCGAAAGATTCTCGTACCCGGGTGGCAGCTGCAAGGTGGCACACCGCGTCAATGTTTCGAACGGCGGCACGCAACGTGCCAGGTATTAGCAGGTCGCCTGACAGCACTTCTGAGGCATGCGGAACCACTCCATTGCTGTGCACGAGCGCTACGACCTCATGCCCACGGGCGGCTAAGGCTCGGGACACCGCACGTCCGAGGAACCCGGCTGCACCGGTCACGAGCACGCGCATGCGCTTTAACTTGCCAGCAGGTTGTGGCGGTGCGTCCAGGCCAGCTCAAGGCATGCACGCGAAATGGGTGACAGCGGCTCAGTTTGCAGCCTTTCTCGGGCGTTCGCTGTAAACGGTATTCCGTCGAGTGGCGTGCCACCGTTCGCTGTGACGGCGTCGCCTTCGTCGTTCACATCAACCATTCCGGCGAAGACACGATCGAATACCTCTGCTTCCCATACGGCTACAGTTAGGAGCTCAACCCAGAGGGTCAAAGGTTCGAGTACTACGGCTGTTACCCAGACCCGGCAATCTCCGACTTGCCGTGCTTGCCGAAACGATCGGAATGGCTCTTCGTTCTCGTAATCGATCGGATCGGCTGAGTGTCCGTCATGCTCCGGATTTCCCAGGAACTCTTCAGAGTATTCCCGCTGTATGTTCCGCCAGACGCTGAAGTCGTTTGCCTGGTGGGCCGGATTCAGTGCTGCTGGCTGGAACACGCCGGCGGGTGCCACGTGGTACATGCCGCCGGCGACCGCTACCGATTTGGCATCGCGTCGGTGTAGGTATATTCGGTGCCCCTCGATCGGATCACGCCGAATGGTCAGTGTGTTGATGCTCGGCAAGAGCGGCCGTGCCGCTAGATCGAAAGGGTCGGCGATAGCTTTCCGCAGTGGCAAATGCGCCATACTTGGCCGCTTTCGCTGGGCTTGTACCCAAGATTCGGTGAACTCGTGAGCGGCCGCCTCGCATACGTCGAGTGTTTCAAAATAGTTGGTATATGCGAAACCAAGCTGCCCGCTCGAACGCGTCCAGTCGACATCCAGTATCCGGTAGCTGACTCGATTATCTAGCAACTTTGGTCTGGTCAGGTCTCGAAGCGCGCGAGAATAGCGAGGGTACCGCTGACCGTCCGCAGTCAGTGGTCGTGTCGCTTCGGTTTGCTTGATTCCGCCCGTTATGTCAGGCGCTCTCACCTCGCCGGCGTGCCAGTACAACTTCAGGTCCTTTAGCTCGACCGGCTCTTCAGGAATCCAGTCAGGCTTCGTGAGGACGCTAGAACCACCGATGCGGGTCGCTTTCGGGTAGAGCTCGGAAGCGAGGTCACCGAGTACTGCGCGGTTGCCATTCAGCTCCGCGCGAATCGCTTTCCAGCGCTCTTGACTGTCGCGCGCAGTGCCCGGTGAGCCGCTTACGGTCGCGGGTTCGGGGATGGCATCGGCCGAGTTGTCCGGGAGAATGCCCAGGCGCTCTGGTGGGATTTCTAGCTTGGCAGCGTAGGACCGCAGCTCATCAAGCCCGAGCTGCTGACGCCCCTTCTCGACCTTGGACAGAGTCGATTGGTTCGTACTCAGCAAGGCTGCGGCGGCATGCTGTGTGAGTCCTTGCTTGTTGCGGTACCAGCGGATCACCTCGCCAGCATCGGAACCATCCGGTGGCGCGGCAGCAGAGCTTGCGACTTGCAACCATCCTCCTGGTCTAGGCCCGGTCATCTACCAGTTCCCTTCGCCGCCCGATGCTTGCTTACAGTGTCCCAGCATCCGGCTACATTCATGTAGCGGGCAGTAACACGAGACCAACTCGCCGCCCTGAAGTGACCCCCCTGGCGGCATCTACCGGAGAGCGGCTAGCCAGAGGCCTGGTCTCATTATTGGTCTCATTCGCAGCAGTTCGCAGGCGTTCGCACCTGCTTCCAGCTTCCGCTGCACCGCAGGTCAGGATGCCTGCAAACCGACGCGAACAAGCGCGATCGGGGATCGACATACCTCGAAAGCGAGTGTGGTGCAAGCCACCGTGGGTTCGAATCCCACCGCTACCGCTCACTGACCAGGGCGTTGAGTTGAACGCTCTGGTCCTTTTTTGTGATCGCAAGATCCCTAAAGATTGCGGTTACCGTCCGTCGTTCCTGTTCAGAAGAGCGGCCCGTTGTCTAACGCTGGGCGCAGCCGGCGGGCCGCGGCTCGTAGCTCGGGAACGATCACCCGGTTGTACTCGTCGGCCGCGGTGTATGCCGCTTGTTCGCTCGCATGCCGGCCGGTGCGCACCAACCATTCATCGATCCGCCGGGCGCAGGTGAGCAGCTCGCCGGCGGCTGGGTGGGCCGGCCCAAGCGCGGTCGCGCCGGCGCGGAGTCGTTGCCGGGCCTGCGCGATGTCCTCCCGGTCGGCTTGCCAATCCTGGAGTTGCGCAGGTTCCTCCAACTCACGAAGCGCGTCCCACGCCCGTTGATCAGGACGGGTCATCTCCGCACGGTAACCCGTGTCATCCCGTTTTCCCAGGTATTCACGGGCGAGTCGAACGAAGGCGGCGCGGCGGTTAACAGTGCGTAGCCGCAGCCGAACACCTTTCCGGAAAAACTTCCTTCGCTCACTCGATCAGGGGAGGATGTGCGCGACCAGGAAACGTGGAGGGTGATATGGCCAACTGGGGGCGCCGCGGCGCGATAGTGGCAGCGGGTCTGGTGATCGTTGCGTTGCCGGCCGCGCCGGCGACCGCGGCGGAGCCCGCGCGCATCGCGGAGATCCAGGGCAGCACGCGAATCTCGCCGTTGGTGGATCAGTCGGTCACCGATGTGCCCGGAGTGGTCACCGCGGTTCGCGCGTTCGGTGCGGCGCGCGGGTTCTGGTTCCAGGACCCGGAGCCGGACGGCGATCCGCGCACCAGCGAGGGGCTGTTCGTCTTCACCGGGGAGCGCACCCCCGAGCTGCGCGTCGGGGACTCGGTCGCGGTTTCCGGGCAAGTGACCGAGTATTACCCAGGCGAGCCGGAGGACGCGCTCCAGTCCGTCACCCAGCTGACCGATGCGCGGTGGACCGTTTCCGCACGCAACGTCCCACTGCCAGCGGCGGAAACCCTGCGGCCGCACACCGTCCCCGAGTCGTATGCGCCAGAGCCGGGCGGGAGTATCGAGCAACTGCCGCTGCGGCCGGATCGCTACGCCTTGGACTACTACGAATCCCGTGAGGGGATGCGACTGCGGGTGGCCGACGCTCGAGTGGTTGGCCCGACAACGCAGTACGACGAGTTCTATCTGACGAGCAAACCGAAGCAGCAGCCGAGTGCTCGCGGCGGAACTGTCTACACGGGATACGACGAACCGAACAGCGGGCGGTTGAAGATCACTTCGCTGTTGCCGTTCGCGGAGCACCCGTTCCCGCGAGTCAACGTGGCGGACCGGATCGCAGGGCAGACCGTCGGGCCGCTTGACTACGACCAGTTCGGCGGCTACACGCTGCGGGCGACCGAACTTGGCCAACCGGTTTCCGGCGGGCTCACCAGGGAGCGGGCGAAACCCCAGTTGCCCGGCGAGCTTTCGGTGGCCACGTACAACGTGGAGAACCTTTCCGCGCAGGACGATCAGGCCAGGTTCGACGACCTTGCCAGGGGTATCACCGCGAATCTGGCGAGGCCGGACATCGTGGCGCTGGAGGAGATCCAGGACGATACCGGGCCGGCGGATGACGGGGTGGTCGCCGCGGATGAGACGTTGCGCAAGTTCACCAGGGCGATCGCCGCCGCGGGCGGACCCGAGTACAAGTGGCGCCAGATCGATCCGGAGGACAAGGCGGACGGTGGGCAGCCGGGCGGCAACATTCGCGTCGCGTTCCTGTACAACCCGGCCAGGGTGTCCTTTGTGGATCGGCCAGGCGGGGATGCCACCACCGCGACGCGGGTGCACACCGAACGTGGAAAGCCGGTGCTTTCGCATTCTCCTGGTCGGATCGATCCGGGCCACCCGGCTTGGGCCGACACCCGCAAACCGCTTGCCGGGGAGTTCAGGTTTGGCGGCCGTACCGTGTTCGTCGTCGCGAACCACTTCAGCTCGAAGGGCGGCGACCAACCGATGCACGGTCGCATCCAGCCGCCGGAGCGGGTTTCCGAGCAGGCGCGCGTCCAGCAGGCGGCGGTAGTGCGTGAGTTCACTGAGGAGATTCTGGCGGTCAATCCACGGGCGAACGTCGTGGTCGCCGGGGATCTGAACGACTTCCAGTTCTCCGACACGCTGGGCGAACTCACTGGCGGCGGGCTGCGTGCGCTGGTGGACGAGCTGCCGGAGAACGAGCGCTACGGCTATGTTTTCGAGGGCAACTCGCAGGTGCTGGACCACATGCTGGTCAGCGCGGCGCCGCGCAGGGTCAGCTATGACGTTGTGCACGTGAACGCCGAGTTCACCGAGCAGACCAGCGACCATGATCCGCAGCTGCTGCGGATGCGCCCGGTAGGGCGTTAAACGCGAACTGCCGGCCAGCCCGCGTGGGACTGACCGGCAGTTCGAACGTCTGGCGGAGGATGCGGGATTTGAACCCGCGAGGGGTGTTAACCCCAACACGATTTCCAATCGTGCGCCCTAGGCCACTAGGCGAATCCTCCGCCGAAGAGGCTACCTGACGGCTACTGGCCAGCGGAAACGGGGTTGGCTCGGCTGGGCGGAACTCGGTGACCAGCGAGCACGGCGCTCCAGGACAACACGATCCGACTGGTTAGGCCTGTTCGCCAGTCCGGGGTGATCGCCAGCTGGACACATTCCGAGCTCTGGTTGCTGCGGCTGCTCTCGCGCCAGGCGACGGGCAGACTCGAAGCGCGATCACCGTTCTTCACGCCAGCGCCTTGGGGAGGGAAACGGCATACGGTGGAGTGATGGTGACGTGGGCGCAGTTGGCCGTGTTCATACCGGCCGCGGTGGCCGTAGCCGCCTCGCCAGGCGCGAACAACCTGCTGGCCTTCCGTAATGGACTGCGAAGCGGGTTCACCAACGCCGTACTGGCACTTGTGGGCCGTTTCACCGCCTTCGTGATCATGCTCGGGATGGTGATCGCTGGGCTCGGCACGGTTCTGCATACTTCGCAGTTGACCTTCGAGGTCCTGAGAATCGTAGGCGCTGCAGTCATGGTCGCCATGGGGCTCTGGATCATCTGGTCCGCTCGCGCCAAGCCCACCGAGGACGACAGCGAAACTGCCTCGACTCACCGCAACGCGGCCAACTCATCGCCCGTGAAACTGGCGATCCAGGAATTCATCACCGCCGCAGCCAACCCGAAAGCCCTGCTGCTATTCACCGCGTTCCTACCCCCGTTCGTCAACACGACACCGAGCGCCACATCCGCCGGCGCACAGCTGGCACTACTCGGTGCGCTCTACATCGCGTGCGAAGCGGCGACCGCTCTGGCCTGGGCGGGATCAGGACGATTCCTCGCCACCCACGGCATCACAAGACGCACCCTGCGCCGGCTCGAGCAAGCCTCCGGAGCCGCACTAGCCACCTTCGGCGGCGGTCTCGCAGCCACCGATCTATCGCGTGAGCTTCAGAACTAGGCGACACCGTGCCCGACGACATCGCCCATCGGGGCGCCCGGCGCGACCCCGAAATACCAGTTCTAGTTTATATAAGTAATTACCGGTACTATTCTGGTTCGGCGCTCACCGATCCGCCGGCGAAAGGAACGTGGCATGAAGGACGTAATGGACGAACTGGCCGCCGCTCGCCGGGTTATGGGCGCCGCGACCCTGCCCGCCGGCGACGCGTACACCATGGAGCTGCGACGTCGCTACAACGCACCGGTCGAGGACGTGTGGAACGCCATCACCGACCCCGTGCGACTGGGCCGCTGGTTGAAGCCAGTCACCGGGGACCTGCGGCCCGGCGGCTCGTTCGAACTGGACGGCGGCGAGCACGGCGAGATCCTCCGATGCGACCCGCCTCGGCGGCTGCGGGTGTCCTGGCTCTTCGGGCCAGAAGCCGACGAGTGGCCGGGCACGAGTGAGGTCGAGGTGCGCCTGTCGCCGGACCCTGCTGGGGGCACTGAGTTCGAACTGGTCCATGCGGCCGCTGTCGGGGAGCCCATGTTCCCGACCTACGGCCCGGGTGCCGGCGGAGTCGGCTGGGACCTGCATCTGCTGGCCCTGGCCCAATTCCTGGCTGACGGCGCGCCCCTAGACCACGACGAGTTCCGGACTTTGCCCGAGGGACGCGAGTTCGCGCGGCGCAGCGCCGCGGCATGGGGTGAAGCTCACCTGGCCGCCGGTGGCGATCCGGATCAGGTGGCAGCCGCGGCCGAGGCCACCACCGCGTTTTACGTCCCCGGAGGCGACCGAGACCAGCACACCCCTGGAAGCTGAGTTGATCCGTCGCAATCAGCGGCGGGAATCCTCCCCAGCGAAGCGCTAGGGATCGTGGTGGTCCACGACAGCCACGACCACATCCGGTTTGTCATGCGCTGTACTTGCCCACGACGGTGCACGAGCGCGGCGCCGGATCGTCGTTGGTCTGGCTGGGCAGCCAACCGCGGAAGGCCGCCGCGACGGGGATCGACGGCAGTGGGTTGTCCGCTCCATCCGGGAGTTCGAGGATCAGGGTGAACTCGGGCTCGTCGGTCTCCCGCAGTGCGATGTACCGCATCCCTTGCGGTGCCGCGGCTGTTACCGCCGCGAAAAGCGCGTCGATCTCTTCGGTCATGGCCGGGACCTGTTCGGGTGTGGTCCGGAACCGGACTATCTGTACGCTCATTGGCGGGCACTCCTTCGGACTGCGGTGGACTGTCGGACGTGAGATTGGTGGTCTCGTCCGTCCCGACGTCTCCCGCTCCGGAAAGGTGACATCTGGTGGTACCGGCCTCAGAATTCGAAGCAGCCCGGCCACAGCTGACGGCGCTTGCGTTTCGCTTGCTCGGATCCATCCACGACGCCGACGACGCCGTACAGAACACCTGGATCAAGGCATCGACCGCGGACACCGACAGCCTCCGCAATCCGGCCGCATGGTTGACCACCGTGCTCACTCGCGTGTGCCTCGATCAGCTACGAATGCGGCACCGCCGCCGCGAGGAGCCGCTGTCCGCCGACATGATCCCCGCAGAGGCCGTTGCGGCGGATGAGCGCTACCTGCGGCGGGAGCACGTCTCCCGCGCGCTGTTGGTGGTCCTCGACCAGCTCACGCCTGCCCAACGCATCGCCTACGTGCTGCATGACCTGTTCGACACCCCGTTCCGGGAAGTGGCGAACACGCTCGACACCAGCCCGGACAACGCGAAGAAACACGCCAGCCGGGCACGCAGACGAATCGAACACGCCGAACCCACGCAAGGCGGTAAACCCGCCGACAACGCGGTAGTGGACGCCTTCCTCGCCGCAGCGGCCGGTGGCGACATCAACCGGATGCTCGCCCTGATGACCGACGACTGTGTGCGCACCGCCCAGGCCGACCTCGTCCCGCCCGGCACACCCACCGCCGTCAGCGGTGCCTCCGCCGTCGCCGAGGAAACCACGCTCTTCGCCGACCGGATCCGCGCCAGCGCGCCAATGCTCGTCGACGGACACCCGGCGTACGTCATCGCCCCCGGCGGCCACCCACTCGCGGTCATCAACATCGAGACCAGCAACAGCCACGTCGCCAGGATCAACATCATCCGAGCGTCCACGCACACCACGTTCGCCATGCCGGCCGCCGACACATCGCGTGAGCCGCGGACCTAGCCGGCGCCTTCACCGCCTCTTTCGTCTATTGTGGACCTAAATGATCGCCGGTCCACTGCGGCCATGAGATCGCCGGTGCTCATTGCACACTGAGGACGGTCCCGATCTCGGATGCGTCGCCCTCGGCGGGCATGAGCGGGGCCACGGTGTCGACGACCTGGGTACTCAGCGGGGTCTGCGCGGTGCGATCGATGCCGAACCGGAAGACGTCCGGTCGCGCGTAGTGCCCAGCCCCGTCGGCGAAGAACTTGGCGAACCGGATGGTGTCGAGTTCGAGATCGGCGGTGACGATCTTCTCGGTGTCCCGATGTGGTTTGGCGAGCCACTTGCCGTTGGGGCCGACGAATCCGGTCATCCCGCCGCCGAGGGACGGAGCGTCGGGACCGTCTGGAACACCGAGCTTGTCGATGATCTCCTGGGTGATCAAACCTTGCGAGATGACGACGAAGGTCTGGGAGCAGATCGCGTGCGCCTGCGCCAGGGTGGCGGAGTAGTGATCGAAGTCCCCTGCATTGGGGTCGGCGTGAGTCGCGTTGATCGCGGGCCAGGCAGCGACGTGGATCTGCTCCCCGAGAGTGGCCAGCGCATAGCGCGGCAGATCCATGCTGTGCTCAAAACAGATCAGCCCACCAAGACGGGCGAAGCCGGTGTCGACGACGAAGATGTCCCGCCCGTCCCCACGACCCCAGACCGTGCGCTCGGCGTTGGTCGGCTGCAGTTTGCGGTGCCGCGCGAGCAGGCGGCCGTCAGGGCCGAAGTACACCTGGCTGTTGTAGAGGGTGCCGCGCGCTCGCTCGTTCACGCCGAGCACCACCCAGACCCCGGCTTCGCGCGCGGCCGCGCCGATCGCGTCGGACTCCGGGCTCGGCAGCTCGATCGAGTTGGCATGGAGCTCGGCGAACAGCGGAGCCGCGTACTTGGCCGTGTGCGACCAGATCCAATAGGGATATCCCGGGAGGAAGGTCTCGGGGAACACGACCAGACGGGCATCGGCACGCCCCGCTTCCCGGATGAACTCACAGGTCTTCGCCACGCCTGCGGACAGGTCGAGGAACGGGGCGGCCGCGTGGACAGCGGCAACACGCACGATGCTGTCTGCCATCGCGTCAGCCTAGGTGAAACCAGGCACCCTGGTTTGACGATCCGTGCAACTCACGAGGCGTCGCGGTACCCGGACGGCGACACCCCAAACATGGCGTGAAACAGCCTGCTGAAGTGCGCAAGGCTGATGAAGCCGCAGGTGGCGGCGATCTCGGTGACCGTGTCCGGCATGGTCGGGCCGGGTGAGCAGGTCGCGTGCCCGCCCTAGCCTGGCACTGCGGATCGCCGCTGCGACGGACCTGCCGTCCTCGGCGAAGGTCAGCTGGTCGGGGGCCAGCCGCCGCTCGATCAGGTCATCAGCAACCCGCCTCGAACCTGAGGAAGCCAGGAGCCGCGTAGCCGTCGCGCGGCGATCGCCGCCAGCCGACCGTCGTTCGACCGCGCATCGAGCCCATTTTGCGGAAGTGGAGGGATTCGAACCCCCGGTACCTCTCGGTACGCTCGCTTTCAAGGCGAGTGCATTCGGCCGCTCTGCCACACTTCCCGGCCGGACAAGCGTAACGGTCGCGTTCAGTGCGCCGTGCCGTGCCTGTCCAGATGATCAAGCATCCTGCCAAAGACGGCGGCAAGGGTAGCCAGCTCCTGCTCGTCGAGCAGGTCCACCAGATGCGCCCGCACCCCTTCGACATGCGTCGGCGCTGCCTCGACCAGCTTCGCCAACCCCGCATCCGTGAGCTCAGCGAACACGCCTCGACCGTCACCGGGACAGGTCGTCCTGCGCAGCAGGCCGGACTTCTCCATCCGGGCGACCTGATGCGACACCCGACTCTTCGACCCACCGATCCCGGCGGCAAGCTCGGCCATCCGCATTCGATGGTCAGCACACTCCGACACCAGTACCAGCAGCTCGTAGTCACCAAGCGCGACGTTGTGCCGATCGCTCAGCTCGGAATGCAACTGCTGGCGCAACAGCGCGCTGCCCACGATGTAGGAGCGCCAGGCCCGCATCTCCGTCGAATCAAGCCATCTGGGGCCGCCATCATCTCCGACCATCCCTGCATGCTACCGAGAGTGTGCTTCTAAATCCCCTCGGCCACCCGACGGATTGACCTAGCGCGGCTAATCCAGACAAGGCAGACTTCCGCAGCGGTACGTCCCGCCACAACTACCGGCGGGCCTGGGAGGAGACGGCCATGCCCACACGGCTACCCCGACGCCGCACGCTCGCGGTCGGCGCGCTGCTGGCCAGCGCCGCCATACTGACCGGCGGCCTGCCAGCCACGGCTGCCCAAACAACAGCTGCCCAATCAACAGCAGGCAGCACCGACGTGCGGCTGATCGCGTTCAACGACCTGCACGGCAACCTCGAACCCCCAGCTGGCTCCTCCGGTGAGGTCACGCTGGACGATGGCAGCACCGTGCCCGCGGGCGGCGCCAGCTACCTCGCGACGCATATCAACCAGCTGCGCAAGGAAGCACCGAACTCCCTTGTACTGTCCTCAGGCGACAGTATCGGCGCATCACCGCTGCCATCCGCCCTTTTCCACGACGAACCAACGATGGCGCTACTCCGGCAACTGGACGTCCGCGCCTCGGCCGTTGGCAACCACGAGTTCGACGAAGGCCTCGCCGAACTGCGCCGGATGCAGCGCGGCGGCTGCCACCCCGAGGACGGCTGCCAGTTCCGCGACTCCTACCCCGGCGCCGGCTTCCCGATCCTCGGCGCAAACGTCAAACACGACAACGGGCTACCGGCCATGCCGCCGTTCACCATCGAGCTGGTCGGCGGCGTACCCGTCGGCATCATCGGCCTGCCACTCGAGGACACCCCCGAGGTCGTGGCCCCAGAAGCCGTCGAGGGACTGAAATTCGGCTCCGAAGTCGCGGCGATCAACCGCGCGTCCAAAGCGCTCAGCGCGCTGGGCGTACGCGCGCAAACCGTACTGATGCACAACGGCGACGAGGCCGAAGGCGGCCCCAATGCCTGCGCCGGCCCAGCGGGCCCGGCAAGGGAGATCAGCGAGCAGGCCGCGCCCGAGGTCGACGTGTTCTTCCAAGCACACAGCCACTCCCAGTACAACTGCACGGTCACCGACCCAGCCGGCGAACCGCGCCCGGTTATCCAGGGCCTGTCCTACGGCCGGCTGCTTTCCGTTGTGGACCTCTCCGTGGACAGGCGCACCGGCGATGTGCTGCGCGAGCAGACCACCGCGCGGAATCTGCCGGTAACCCGTGACGTACCGCCCGATCCGGCAACCGAGGAACTGGTCAATGAGGCCGTGGAGAAGTCCGCGCCGATAGCCAACGAACCGGTCGGCAGCATCACCGAGGACATCAACCGGGAGGCCGAGAAGTCCGGTGAATCGGCACTCGGCAACGTCATCGCGGACGCGCAACTGGTCGCAACCGCGGAAGCCGGCGCCCAGCTCGCGCTGATGAACCCCGGCGGGATCAGGGAAAACCTCAGCCACGCTGGCTCACCGGCGAACGAGGGTGATGGCGTGGTGACTTACGGCGAGGCCTATGCGGTGCAGCCGTTCGGCAACATCCTGCAGACCATCACGCTGACCGGCGAGCAGCTGCGGGCCGTGCTGGAACAGCAGTGGCGGCAGGACGAGGAAGACGTCGTCCTGCAGGTCTCCTCGACGCTGCGGTACAGCTGGTCGGCATCGGCGCCGGTGGGCGCCAAGGTTTCGGATATCACCATCGACGGCAAGCCGGTGGACCCGAACGCCGAGTACCGGGTGACCGTGAACAATTTCCTGTCCACCGGCGGTGACGGGTTCACCGAACTGCGTGAAGGCGCCGACTTGCAGGGCGGCGCCGTCGACCTGGATGCCTTCACCGCCTACTTGGGCGCCAATGAGAACCTCGGCGCGCCAGCCACCGACCGGATCACCGTGCTGGACTAACAGCGCAAGGGCTGAGCTGCGAAAATTCACCAGCATAGGCGAGGCCGTGACGGTTGTCACAAGCCGTGAAGTGGCGCATCCTGGATGCAAGCGGTGGCGGGCGGTGAGCATCCCGACACGTCGACCAGCACGTGACTCGACGTCGGCCGCTGGGAAGGGTCAGGTGATGCCGTGACTGATGGCAAACCAATGCGGTCGGCACTCGGCTGCGACCCCGCGAACTGGCTCGCGATTCTTGCCAGCGCGCGAATGCGAACAGTCGACGTCTAACCGTTCCGGGTGTCATCCGGTGCGCGCGCATCGAAGATGTGGCTTCTTGCGCACTAGGCGTGGCTTGTCCGCGCTTTTGACGGCATCTTGCGTCCCGCCGGCGCGGTACCCGCGTCGTCCCGGAACAAAGTTCCGACCGCCAACAACCGAATGAGCTACAACTAACGCCCGTGGGCGCGGTGCCTCGATCCGCCGGCACCGCGCCCACGGCCGTATTCAGCGTGGTTAGCGGACCTGCTCGCTACCCGAACCCGCGGTCGCCGTGGCCATCTTCGGCGTATCGGCACGCAGCTGTGCCCGCTGCTCCCTGGACGGCACGCCATTCACGCCCTCGGTACTGAGCCCGTAGGACGCCGTCACGTAGGCGATCGCCTTGGCGTTGCGCTCCAGCGCCGTCCGATCGATGTTGCGCAGGTTGTCGCACTTCTGGTGATAGCAGGGATCGAAGTTCTCGCCCGCCTGACCGCCCCACTTCGCGGCCTGCTCCTCGGTCTTGGTGCCGTCCCCGCCGGTGAACAACCCGCCGGACGGAATACCACTGTTCACGAATTCCAGGTAGTCCGAACGCCCGTCGAACTCGGTCGGCTCGGTGGCGATCCCGGTCGAGTCGAAGTACCTGGTGAACGCGTTCTGGATGTCGTCGGAACCAACCGGCCCAGGTTCACCGAACTCCTCGCCGCTCCCGTCGTAGACGAAGTAGCCCGCATTCGGCGAGCCGACCATGTCAAAGTTCAGGTACATGGCGATATCCAGCTGCTGCTCGAAGCTCAGCGACTGCACGTACTTGGTCGAGCCCTGCAATCCGAACTCCTCGGCACCCCACCAGGCGAAGCGCACCGCGTTCGGCACGTCGGGACTGCCGCCAAGTTTCAACGCGGTCTCCAGCAATGCCACCGAACCGCTGCCGTTGTCGTTGATCCCCGGACCGTCAAAGACACCGTCCAAATGCGCGCCCGCGGTGACCACGTTGTCCGCTCGGCCGGTCCTGGTCTGCGCGATCAGGTTTCGCTCGGTGAACTCACTGGTCGTACTGACCGTCACGAAGGTCACCTCCGCCCCCGACTGGTCAGCGAGCGCGTCACCGTCGGCTTGGGAGATGCCTCCGGTCGGGATGACCGCGTTCTCCGGTCCACCGAGCGTGCCGTTCAGTATCCCCGGCTCGTTGTTGGAGATCAGCGCGCCAATCGCACCCGCATCGGCGGCGGCCCGCTGCTTCACCGCGAAGTCACAGCCGCCCCTGCGGATCAACGCGATGGTGTCCGTGTAGTCGGCACTCCCATAGTCCGCCGCGGTGCATCCGGTCGCATCGCTTTCCGGCACCACGGCAAGTGGGCCGCGCACCCCGTCCTCATCGGTCGTGGCCGCGAAGGTCATCGTCCGCACCTCGATGTCCTTGCCGGACACCGCAAGGGATTCGGAGGTCACTTCGTGGGTGGCCGCATCGAAGGTCGGGGTGCTCACCTCGAAACCGGCGGCCGTGAGCTTACCGGCCATGTAGTCCAGACTGGCGTCATAACCGCTGGTACCGGCCGCGCGGTTGCCATCGTTGCGATCGGCGATGCGCTGCAACGCGATGAGATGCCGCTGCAAGCCATCCGCGGTTACCTTTTCCGCGAGCTGATCAGGCAGATCCGCCGGAGTGTTCTCGGCGCCAGCCGGTGCACAGGTCAGCACCAGTCCCGCGGTCAACATCAGGCCAGTGGCGCCGGTTCGCAGCGCTCTTCGAGAAACGGCCATGGATTCTCCTCAGTGATATTCGGTTCGAGTAATCCCGGTCGATCGACGTCCGGTTTGCCTACAATTATGAGACTTGCCAAGAAGGTCAATACGACATTTGGGTTCCGCTGATCCCACCTAGCGCTAACCTGGCCGCTCATCAAGCAGCCAGGCACGGCATTTCTCGAATCCCACCACCTCGAGTGACCACTGTGGACGCCGAAATTCCGGTTCGGTCAACTCGACGTTGTTCTCGATCGCCAGCTTGCCCCGCACGGCATGCCGCCGAGTTCCGGTTGTCCGGTAACCGAGCTTCGCACTCACCCGGTTCGAGGCCGGGTTATCCTGAAACGCGCCGGAAACCGCCAGCTCGACGCCGAGGTAGTCAAAGGCGAACAGCAGCGCGGCCGCGCGCATTTCAGTGCCCAACCCGGCACCCTGGTAACGCATGCCGAGCCAGGAACCGGTACCCACCTCCCGAGTCGTGGCGAAGTCAATGGTGGAAATGCCCTGCGTGCCAATTACCACGCCGTCCTTGCGCACCAGCAGGTTCAACTCCCAGTCCTGCGAAGTGCGGTCCGCCCGCTTCCGCCAGTAGTGCTGCACCATGTTCCGGCCGAGCTCCTCAGGTAGCGCGTCGGTCCACGGCTCCAGGAACGGCATCCGCTCCGGCGGATGAATACCCTGCTCAGCCAGCGCGGCGAGCTCGAACAACCCGGCGTCATCATCCGGTCGCAACTCGAGGCGCGGCGTACGCAACACAAGGTGCCGAACGGGCCACGGATCCATCCCATCCTCCTTTTCCGCAGGTGCCCACAATCACCCGCGCACGGCACGGGCGGCAACCAGATTTGCGCCTCCCCGCCACGGGTGGGACACGTGGCCGGCAACCGCTACGGTCGAAGTATGTATGCGATCACGATCCGCGAGCCTGGCGAACCAGACGTACTGGAATGGACCGAACAGCCCGACCCCGAGCCGGGCGAGGGTGAAGTGCTGCTGGACGTCGTGGCCAGTGCGGTGAACCGCGCCGATCTACTACAGCGCAGAGGTTTGTACCCGCCACCGCCTGGCGCATCCGAAGTGCCCGGCCTCGAGTGCTCCGGCACGATCGCCGCGCTCGGCCCCGGAGTGACCGGCTGGCAGGTCGGCGATGAGGTCTGCGCGCTACTCGCCGGCGGTGGCTATGCCGAGCGGGTGACCGTGCCAGCCGGCCAGCTCCTGCCGCTACCGGCCGAGGTGGATCTGATCACCTCGGCCGCGCTGCCCGAGGTTGCCTGCACCGTCTGGTCCAATGTGGTGCAGACGGCTGGCCTCACCCACGGCGAGTTGTTCCTGGTGCACGGCGGCGGCAGCGGCATCGGTACGCATGCCATCCAGGTCGGCAAGGCACTCGGCGCCACGGTCGCGGTGACCGCGGGCTCGGCCAGCCGGCTGGAACTCTGCGGCCAGCTCGGTGCCGACATCCTGATCAACTACCGGGAACAGGATTTCGTCGAGGAACTGAAGCAGCACACCGACGGCGCGAACGTCATTCTGGACATCATGGGCGCCTCCTATTTGGACAAGAACATCTCGGCGCTGGCCACCGGCGGGCGGCTGGCGATCATCGGGATGCAGGGTGGCGCCAAGGCCGAGCTGAACATCGGCAAACTGCTCGGCAAACGCGCGAGCGTTTCCGCGGCCGGGCTGCGCGGCAGGCCAGTCGACGACAAGGTGCGGATCGTCGCCGATGTACGCGAGCGCCTTTGGCCGATGCTGGACAACGGCTCGGTACTACCGGTGGTGGATCAGGTCGTGCCCGCGGCCGAAGCCGCCGCCGCGCACCGCGCGCTGGAAGGCGGCGAGATCTTCGGCAAGGTGGTACTCGCCGTGAAGTCCTGAACGCCGTCTGCTCAGCGGAGTTCGGCCAGCGCGTCGACCAGCCTGGTGACCTCGGTGGCGTTGGTGTAGTGCGCGAAGCCCACACGCACCGCGCCACCAACCTCACCGACGCCGAGCGTGCCGAACACTCCGGTCGGCGTGTCGTCGGCGAAGGCGCACAGCCCGCGCCGGGCAAGGTGTTCGACCACATCGCCGGCTTTCCGGCGCGCGATGGTGAAGGCGAGTACCGGGATCCGGCGCATCGCATCGCCGATCAGCTGGACGTGCGGCAGCATGCGCAGTTCGCTGAGCAGTTCGCCGAGCAGCCCGGAGTGATACGCGCGCGCCGAGTTCAACGAGGTGAGCAAACGTTCTCTACGCGATCCGCTTGCCACGTCGTCCAGTTCGGCAAGGTAGTCGACCGAGGCGACCAGACCGGCGAGCGCCGGATGCGCATGCGGCCCGACCTCCAACCGCTCCGGCCCACTTGCCTCGGCGGCCAACGCGTAACCGGGCAGCCGATCGATCGCTCGCGGGTCGGCGAACACCAGCGCGCCGAGCGTCGGGCCGCCCCAGCCCTGCGCGGAAAGCGCGAGTACATCGGCGCCGAGCTCGTCGATATCCAACGGCATAAACGGCGCCGCGAACGAGGCGTCCACGACCAGCATGGCGCCCACCCTGTGCGCGGCGTCCGCGATGGTGCTCAGGTCAGGGCGAGTGCCGACCGAACCGGAGGCCGCCGTCACCGCCACCACCTTGGTTCGCTCGGTGACCAGCCGGTCGTACTGCCAGCTCGGCAACTCGCAGGTCTCGATATCGATCTCGCCCCAGCGCACGTTCGCCCCCACGCGCTGGGCCGCGACCTGCCACGGCGCGATGTTCAACTGCTCGTCCAGCCGAGAGCAGACCACCTCGTCACCAAGCATCCAGTTGGTGGACAGCGCCTCGGCCAGCCGACCAAGTAGCACGGGCGCGTTCGGTCCGAGCACCACCCCAGCCGGATCGGCACCGACGAGGTCGGCCACGGCACGCCGAGCCGCGGCCACGATCGCTTCCGCGCGTTGCGAGGCAGGAAAGATCCCGCCCGGCGCGGAGACCGGCGCACGTAACGCGGTGGATACCGCGGTCGCGACCTGTTCGGGCACCTGCATACCGACCGTGCCATCGAGATGTACCCAGCCATCACCCAAGGCGGGGAACAAGCCACGAATTCGAGCGACGTCGAACGCCATGAGCACACCGTACGGAGCGGCGCAAACCAGGCGCGTTCGGGTCGGCGTCCATGGGACTACCCTGAGACACACAGGCGTTGTACGGCTCGCGAGACAACCGCACGTCAGATAGCGCAACTGACTCAGGACGGAGCATATGAACCAGCCGAACCCAACCGATCGGCCCGCGGATGCCGACAAGCAACAGCATGTGGTCGTCGTCGGCCCGGACGGCTCGCCAGTCGGTGCGGCACGGGTCCCCGGCGCGGGTGAGCACGGTGAGGAAACTGGCGAATCGGTGAGCGATTTCGTCGAACAGCCAGCGAAGGTCATGCGGATCGGCACGATGATCAAGCAGCTGCTCGAGGAGGTACGCGCGGCACCGCTGGACGAAGCGAGCAGGGACCGGATGCGGGATATCCACGCCTCCTCGATTCGGGAGCTGGAAGAGGCGCTTGCCCCCGAACTACGCGATGAGCTGGAACGGCTCACCGAACCGTTCACCGGCGACCATATTCCCTCCGACGCGGAGCTGCGGGTCGCCCAGGCACAGCTGGTTGGCTGGCTGGAGGGGCTGTTCCACGGCATCCAGACGGCGCTGTTCGCGCAGCAGATGGCCGCACGGGCACAGCTCGAGCAGATGCGCCACGGGGCGCTGCCACCCGGGCTCAGCGGCGGTCAGCCCGGCCCTGGCGGCCAAGGCACGCATATCAGCGGCACCGGCCAGTACCTGTGACCGAGCAGCAGCGGCTGAGCCATCTCGACGAGACCGGGCAGGCGCGGTTCGTGGATGTATCGGCCAAGTCGGTCACGGTCCGCGAGGCGGTGGCCGGCGGCGCCGTGACCATGGCTCCGCAAACGCTTGCCACGATCCGGGCAGGCGACGCGCCGAAGGGCGATGTACTCGGCACCGCCCGGCTGGCCGGCATCATGGCCGCGAAACGCACCGGTGAGCTGATCCCGCTGTGCCATCCGCTCGGCATCGATGGCGCGGAGGTCGACTTCGAGTTCGCTTCCGAGACGACGCTGCGGATCACCGCGCGGGTGCGGGTACACGGTCGGACCGGCGTGGAGATGGAGGCGCTGACCGCGGTGTCGGTCGCCGCGCTGACCATCTACGACATGGCCAAAGCGATCGACAAGGGCATCACCATCGGCGATATCGCCCTGCACAGCAAGACCGGTGGGAAAAGCGGCAGCTGGACCCGAACCGCGGACTAACGGGCAGCGCGGCGTCCCCAGCGGCGACGGGCGGGCGCGGCCTGCCCTTCCTGACTGGCCGTGGCGCCGTTCTCGGCGGAACCGTCCTCCTGCGGTGCCGGGTCCTGGGGTTCAGGGCGGATCACTGGGGCGTACACCCGCCCGGCCAGCTCGTCCTTCGCGGCCCGCGCGGTGCTCCGGAACTCCTCGGCGAACCCACCACCGACCGGTCGCTCCGGGATCACGTCCAGGTCCTCGTGCAGCGTCCAACCGGTACCGAGCTCGGTCAACGAGCGGTGCTTGGTCGTGTAGTAGTCCGGCCGCACGGACAGCGCTACCCCGCCGGCACCGGCCATGGCCGCGCCCAGATGCACGTGAAACCGCGTGGAAAGCCAGGTCTGCCCAGGTCGCGCGGGTAGTCCGCGGTCCCAGATGTCGCAGAACGGGTAGAACCGCGCACCCCGCAGCTCGTGCTCGAACAGCGCGAACACCTCACGGTCCACCCGGGGGATGCCTTCCACCACGCCGACCGAACTCGGCGGTACTTCCCAGGCGCGCAGCGTGTCCAGTGCCAGGCCGGCCAGCTTCGCGGCGCCATCCTCGAGCAGATCCGACTGCAGGCAGAGCATCACTTCGGGGTGCTCGGGCGAACTGTCGATCCAACCGTCGTCCAACGCGAGGAAGGCATCGTCCAACCGGTACTCGGCGGGCCCCAGCCCAAGCAACTCGGCCGAGGGGGTATCGCGGACGTCCACGATGTCGAACCGCGCCGCGAGCGCGCGGATCAGCCGCTCGGCCGTGCTGTCCACCGGCACCAAGCCCTGTCCGGTCATCGCCGTGCGGCCCCCGGAGAACCGCGCGGCCTCGACGACGCCGGCGACAAGCCCGATATGTCTTGGCCAGATCGCGTTCAGGTATCCGCCGCCGAGCAGGTGCAGCACATCCGCGCCGCGCAGCGCGGCGATGCCGTGGTGCAGCCGGGCAAGCATGCCGGGGTGATTGATCACCTCGCGGACCCATGCGGCGATCTCCCATGGCTGTTCGCTCGGCGCGGCCGCGCACAACTGCCACAGCGTGTCCACGAATCGCACCCGCGGATGCAGATCGCCAAGCAGCACCGCGGCCTGGCCAGGAGAATGCGTGTCGACCAGCACCTGGGCATCCGGCGCGGTCCACGCGAGGTGGCGCAGCCAGCCCGCGGTGATCAGTTCATCGCCATAGTTCGGCACGCCGGCCGGCGCAACCAGGTAGTACCGGGACGACGGTGCTTCCAGCATCGGGTCATCCTAGCCAGTGAACGCGCCGGATAACGCAGCCGGGCACTGCGGCAAACCGGACAACTCGCCGAGAACGGCGTAGGGCTGACCTGTCCCGCGCCAAGTCGCGATACGTGAGTACCCTCGCTATCGTGCAAGCGACTAGCACGGAGCCACCGATGGCCGAGCAGCAAACTCCGCTGCCACCAGACATTGCCTCCAGCCGAAGCTGGACCAGAGCGTTCGCGGATATCCGGGAAGGCCTCCACCGTCGCGAGCTGTGGAGCCATCTGGGTTGGCAGGACATCAAGCAGAAATACCGCCGCTCGGTACTCGGCCCACTGTGGATCACGATCGCCACCGGCGCGATGGTGCTCGGCCTCGGGTTGATCTATTCGACCCTTTTCGGCCAGGAAGTCAAATACTTCCTGCCGTATCTGACCACGGGTTTCATTATCTGGCAGTTCATTCTGAACTGTGTGACGGAGGGTTCGGAAACCTTCATCTCCAACGAGGGGGTGATGAAACACCTACCCGCCCCGTTGACCGTCTACGTGCTACGCACGCTCTGGCGGCAATGCCTGATGCTCGCGCATAACGCGATCATTTATCTGATCATTCTCGCCATCTTCTTCGCTGATCTGCTTCCCGAATACACCATGGCGGCGGACGGCGACAGCCCCGTGATGCCCGGGTTGAACTGGGAGGTTCTGCTCTTCATCCCGGCGTTCTTGCTGCTACTGGTGAACGCGGCCTGGGTGGTGCTGCTGTTCGGCGTGGTGTCCACCCGGTTCCGGGACATCCCGCAGCTGATCAACTCGCTGATCACGCTGGCCTTCTATCTGACGCCGATCGTCTGGTCGCCCGATCTGCTCGCGTCTGGTGGCCGCGGCTTCAGCCACTTCGTGGTGCAGTTCAACCCGCTCTACCACTTCGTGAACATCGTGCGCGCGCCGTTGATCGGCCAGCAGGTCGAGTGGTTGAACTGGGTCGTGGTCATCGGTTTCGCCCTTGTCGGGTGGACCGTGGCCCTGTTCGTCATGCGTAATTACCGTGCCCGCGTCTCGTATTGGGTGTGACAAATGGTCAGCATTGACGTCTGGAACGCCTCGGTCGACTTCCCGATCTTCGACGCGAAGACCCGGTCGTTGAAAAAGGCGGTACTCGGCAAGGTCGGCGGAAAGATCGCCAGTGATGCGAAGGTGCCGATTATCGAGGCACTGCACGACATCACCGTGTCCATCAAGGAGGGTGACCGGGTCGGCCTTGTCGGGCACAACGGTGCGGGGAAATCCACCCTGCTCCGGTTGCTCGCCGGGATCTACGAACCGACTAGGGGCGCCGCCCGTACGGTTGGCAAGGTCGCGCCGGTCTTCGATCTCGGGGTCGGCATGGACCCGGAAATCTCCGGCTACGAGAACATCCTGATCCGCGGCCTCTACCTGGGCATGACCCGCAAGGAAATGCAGAAGCGGGTCGATGACATCGCGGAGTTCACCGAGCTCGGTGATTACCTGTCCATGCCGCTGCGCACCTATTCCACGGGTATGCGGGTGCGCCTCGCGCTCGGCGTGGTGACCTCCATCGACCCGGAGATCCTGCTGCTGGACGAGGGCATTGGCGCGGTGGACGCGGCCTTCCTGGACAAGGCGCGGGATCGGCTTGTCGATCTGGTGCGGCGTTCCGGAATGCTGGTTTTCGCCTCGCACCAGGATGAACTGCTTTTCGAGCTCTGCTCATCAGCGCTCTGGATGGACGAGGGAAGAATCGTCAAGGAGGGCTCGCTGCGCGAGGTGATCGGCGGGTATAAGGGCAAGGACCCGTTCGCGCATATGAGCAAGGAAGCGCTGGAGCGGATCGGCGAATCCCCCGTCCTCACCACCAAGAGCGGCGAGGTCCAATGAGCACACCACAGGCTGATTCGGTCGTCGCCGTTGTCGTTACCCGGCATCGGCGCGAACTTCTCGCGGACTCGCTGAAGATGATCTCCACGCAGACCCGCGTACCCGATCACCTCGTGGTGGTGGACAACGGGCCGGACGTGCCGGCCAGAGACGTCGTCGAGGCCTGCCCGTTACCGACGACCTATCTCCCTTCGCAGCACAACCTCGGCGGCGCCGGCGGTTTCGCGCTCGGCATGCTGTACGCGCTTTCTCTTGGCGCGCAATGGGTCTGGCTGGCCGATGACGACGGCCGGCCAGCCGACGAGAACGTGCTCGCGGTGCTCCTCGAGGAAGCGCGCGGCAGGGGTTTGGCCGAGATCTCGCCGGTCGTGAGCAATATGGACGATCCGGGCAAGCTGGCCTTCCCACTGCGTCGCGGGCTCACCTGGAAGCGCTCGACCGCCGAGCTCGGGACCGATTTCCTGCCGGGCATCGCCTCGCTGTTCAACGGCGCCCTGTTCCGCGCGTCCACTTTGGAAGTGGTCGGGGTACCGGATCTGCGACTGTTCTTCCGCGGCGACGAAGTTGAGGTACACCGCAGGCTGGTGCGCTCCGGGCTACCGTTCGGCACCTCGCTGCGAGTGTCCTATCTGCACCCGGACGGATCGGATGAGTTCAAGCCGATCCTCGGTGGCCGGTTCCACGCGCAGGACCCTTCGAGCGACGTGAAGCGGTACTACACCTACCGCAACCGCGGCTATCTGATGGCACAGCCAGGTATGCGTAAGCTCGGCCTGCTTGAGCGACTGCGGTTCGGGCTCTACTTCGTGGTGATCAAACGCGATCCGCGCGCCTTCCGGCAGTGGTTGAAACTGCTGCGGCAGGGCCGGCGGGAGCGGTTCTTCCGCTACTAGTTGAACTGGCGAACGAAGCGGCGCTGCCATGGCGTCTCCACCGCGCGCCGGTGGTAGTTCGCACGCACGTAGTCGACCGCCTCCTCGGCAGGTACGCCGTCCAGCACGGCGATACTGGCCAGCGCGGTGCCCGTCCTGCCTCGACCGCCGGCGCAAGCCACCTCGACCCGCTCGTACTCCGCTCGCCGCCACGCAGCGGTGAACGCCAGCCGTGCCGCCGCGGTGTCCTTGGGCAGCCGGAAGTCCGGCCAGCGAATCCAGATCGACTCCCATTCGACGCGCGGTGGTTCCTTGCCGAGCAGATAGATCGCGAACGCCGGCTGCGGGCCTTCCGGGGTCGGGTGCGCTACCAGCCCGCGACCGCGGATCAGCCGCCCGGACGGTAAGCGCAGCACGCCAGGCCCAGCCGCATCCCAGGTTTCGCTCGTCATCCAGCACTCTCCGTAACCGCGTTCGCTAAGGTTAGCGGGATTGTCTGCTGGTGGCGAAGTTGCTTGCCAGTGGTCCGCGCGGGACGCGAACCTGGGCTTATGAGTGATCCACGACCAGCACTTGTGCTGCACGTTCCCGGCGCCAGCGAGCCACTGATGTTCGCGGTCTCCGACGCGCAGGCGGAAACCCTGCGCGGCGAACTCGACCAGTTCGTCGCCCTCGGCAAGACCAAAACGCTCGCGCTGGCCAATGAGTCCACCGTGATCGTCAACTTCGCGCATGTGGTCACCGCGCATATCGACGTGGTGCCACGACTCGCCTCCGTATACGGCACGCCGCCACGCAAGAACGAGTAACGCCTCAGAGCTCGTAGAGCCGGGTCCAGTTCTCCCTGCTGGTCAGCTGCGGCAGCGCCTGCCGGTAACGCTGCTGCACGGCCGGCGCCTCCTTGCGCACCCGGTTCATCAGCTCAGCCGCCCGCTTCGCCAGCCGGAACATCTCCTGCTTGTCGTAGCGCCGGATTCGCACGCCTTCCTGGTTCGCGTCCGTCACCACCGCGGTGTTGAACAGCGAGACGTGCCACCAGTGCGCCTCGTCGGCCGGGATCGCGCCAAGGTCGTGCACATGCTTGCCGAGCAACCGGTAAAGCACCCGCTTGAGCAGCACCGCGCGCTGCATCGAGGGGCGCGGAGCGGTGTTGATGATCGCCACGTCCGAGGACCGGATACCCGGCATGTCCGTCGCGGGGTGCCGCTTCGTCTCCGGGTACTCCGCCCGGATCCGCCGGATATCCTGCATCGCGGCCGCCCCGCCGTCGTGCAGGAACTCCGGTCCGGCCAGGAAGTCCTCCACCGCCTTGAGCAGCGTCGCGGCCAGGCCGTACTGCATCCCGAGCAGGTAGCGCACCAACTGCGCGAGCAACGTTCGGATCAGCACGGTCACGTTCAGCGGGCTGTGTAGCGCCGCGGTGATCATCGAGTTACGCAGGTTGAAGTACCGGTGCCACTCGTCCCAGTCCTTCCACCAGAAGTCCATATGCCAGACGCCCGCGCCCGGCAGCGTGATGGTCGGGAACCCGTACGCCCGCGCCCGGTAGCTGTACTCCGAGTCGTCCCACTGGAAGAAGAACGGCATCGGGTAGCCAACCGCCTTGACCACCTCGTACGGGATCAGGCAGGACCACCAACCGTTGTAACCCGCGTCCAACCGCCGTTCCTGCCGGTTGGGCAGCCCGGTCTCCTCGTCCACACCGAGCAGGTCCGCGGTCTCCAGGCTGTGCTCTACCGGCTTACCCGGCTGCAGCGCGTTCAGGTCCGCGTACTCGGCGCCGACGTGTAGCTGGTTCGGGTGCAGCAGGTTGAGCATCTGGCCGCCGATGATCGCCGGCTCGGTCACCTTGTTCGAAAACGCCGTCAGCCGGATCACCAGATCGGGCTCGAGCAGCACGTCGTCGTCCATGAAAAGCACGTTCGCGTGCTCGGTGTGACTCTGCCCGGCCACCTCGTAGAGCCCTCGGGTGAACCCACCGGCACCGCCGAGGTTCGGCTGCTTGAGGTAGCGCAGCTTCGCGCCGAGCGCGGCTGCCGCCTCGTTGAACCCGTCCCGGGAATCCACCGTGTCGTTGCCCTGGTCCACCACGTACACGGTGTCCAGGGTCTCCAGCGCGGCCATCTCGCTGGCCAGCGTGCGCAGCGTGGCCATGCAGTCATCCGCGCGGTTGCAGGTGCAGATGGTCACCGCGGTCGGGCGCACCTGCTCCGGCGCATCCACCGTCCAGCGCACCGCCTGCACACTCAGCCGCTCATCCACCTGGGTCTCCAGGTCCAGCCAGAGCGCGCCGCCGTCCAGGAACCGGTCGATCTTCGCGGTCAGCGTCACGCTGCCCAGCTCGGCGGCGTGTACCCGCTCGGCGGCGACGGTGCGGTTACCGCCCTGCATGTCCGAGGCGCCGATGGAGACCCGTCCGGACCCGCTGACCAGCAGCTGCACGGTGACCTCGGAAACCCGGGTCCAGCGCTGCCAGTAGCTGGCGGGGAAACGCCCGAAGTAGGTGTTCATGGAGACCGCGGTGGACGGTTCGAGCTCGACGCTGCCCCGTTCCCGATGCGCGATGCCCTGCGTCACCTCGGCGTAGAGGTCGCTGCTGACCACATCCGATGGACCGGCGAACAGCCCGCGCTGGGCGAGCAGCCGATCTGACGCGATCCGCTCGACGAGCGAGGTTGTGGTTTCGGGTTTGGCCACCCCGTTACCTCCCACTGAACCCGTGCCGGCCGTAGCCGAGGCGCCCGTCGTTGCCTTACCGGACATTCCGCGTCAGCCTCCAATGTGTTCTTCGCACGCGCACTCAACGGTACATGCGCAAACGGCCCAGTCGGCCGTTAGGTAGCTACTTACCGCTCCGCGGTCGTTGCCTTCGGCTTGCGGTAAACGACGGTTCGCAGCATGACGAAATTAATCACTGTCGCGGTGCCCTGCGAGATCACCCAGGCCACCGTGGACTTCCAGTCCATCTCGGGCAGCAGTTGCAGGCTCAGCCGGTTCACCCCGACCGCGAAAAGGAATGTGGTCGCGTACAGCAACGCGAAACCGAGTGGCTGTTTTGCTTCGCCAGTTACTGTCGCGGAGAAAGTAAAGCGTTTGTTAAGGAAGTACGCCGTCGTCGTGCCGACGATAAAACTGATAGCTCTGGCAACGTCTTCCCACGGCGCGATATCCATACCGAGCGCGCGCAACCCGGAGTAAATCCCCAGATCGATGAGCCCGCAAAAGCCGCCGATCAAACCAAATCGGATGACCTGCGCGAAGAAACCCAGCTGTTTGCTGGATTCTCCTGCGGACTCGGTATCGGATGTTTCTGTGCCGGACGCCACGGTAGTCACCACACAACCTCGCTATTGCCTAGCCAACCGTCGGGCCAAATCAGTGTAGAAGCGGCCACATCAAGATCACGTACCGGGCATCGCTACCCTGAACCAGGTGAGCTCCCCTAGCCCCGAAATCCACACCGAGCGGCGCACCCTCACCGGCTGGGGCCGGACCGCACCCAGCGCCGCGAATGTGCTGCGTACCAGGGATATCGACACGATCGCGCGAGCCGTAACGGAGGCCGACAGCCGGGGAGTCATCGCCCGTGGACTCGGCCGCTCCTACGGTGATCCCGCACAGAATGCGGGCGGTCTAGTCGTCGATATGACCGTATTGAACGAGATTCACGAAATTGATCCGGATTCCGGCCAGGTGGACGTGGATGCCGGCGTGAGTCTGGACCAGCTGATGCGCGCGGCGCTGCCCTACGGACTGTGGGTGCCGGTACTGCCGGGCACCAGGCAGGTGACCATCGGTGGCGCGATCGCGAACGATATTCACGGCAAGAACCACCACAGCGCCGGCAGTTTCGGCAACCACGTGCTGTCCATGGAGCTGCTCACCGCCGACGGCAAGGTGCGCACGCTGACCCCGGACGGGCCCGAGGCCGACCTGTTCTGGGCCACGGTCGCGGGCATCGGGCTGACCGGCATCATGCTGCGCGCCCGGATCCAGATGAAGAAGGTGGAAACCGCCTACTTCCTGGTGGACAGCGATCGCACCGCGAATCTGGACGAAACTCTCGAGCTGTTCTCCTCGGCATCGGATGCGGACTACGAGTACTCGGCGTGCTCGTTCGACTCGATCTCCACCGGCGCGAAGCTTGGTCGCGCCGCGATCACCCGCGGCTCGCTGGCGAAACTGGATGAGCTGCCGACGAAGTTCCGCGCCGAGCCACTGAAGTTCGACGCACCGCAGTTGCTCACGCTGCCGGATGTTTTCCCGAACGGGCTGGGAAACAAGCTCTCGTTCGGTCTGATCAGCGAGGCCTACTACCGGATGACCAAACCCGGTGGGCGCAACCAGGTCCAGAACCTCACGCAGTTCTACCACGTGCTCGATCTGCTTGGTGAGTGGAACAGGGCGTACGGCTCGAAGGGCTTCCTGCAGTACCAGTTCAGCGCCCCACTGGACGCGCACGACGCGATCCGCCGGATCATCACCAAGATCGCCCACTCCGGCCACTACTCCGCGGTGAACGTACTCAAGCGGATGGGCGCGGGTAATCGCGCGCCACTGTCCTATCCGCACCCCGGCTGGATGATCTGCCTGGACTTCCCGATCAAGAACGGGCTTTCCCGGCTGTGCCAGGAGCTGGACGAGGAAGTGCTGGCGATCGGTGGCCGGCTCTACACCGCGAAGGATTCGCGGACCAGCGCGGCAACGTTCCACCAGATGTATCCACGCGCCAAGGAATTCCGCAAGATCCGCGAATCCGTAGACCCCGACGGCGTTTTCGCCTCAGATATGTCCCGAAGGTTGGAACTGTGATCGACGCTGTAGGAAACCCCCAGTCCCTGCTGCTGCTTGGTGGCACCTCGGATATCGCGCTGGCGATCGCCGAGAAGTACGCGAAGGAACGTCCGCTGCGGATCGTGTTGGCCGCGCGCAAGACGGAGCGCGCGGAGCAGGCCGCGGAACGGTTGCGCGCCACCGGTTCGGACGTGTCCATCGTGGAGTTCGACGCCAAGGACACCGATTCGCACCCCGCCGTACTCGAGCAGTGCTTCGCCGGCGGCGATATCGACATCACGGTTGTCGCGTTCGGACTCCTCGGCGACGCCGAGGAGCTGTGGCAGGACCACGCGAAGGCCGTTGAACTCGCTCAGGTGAACTACACCGGCGCCGTTTCCGTTGGGGTGGCACTCGCCGCGCAGCTGAAGCGCCAGGGACACGGCAAGGTGATCGCGCTGTCCTCGGTCGCCGGTGAACGAGTGCGCCGCTCCAACTTCATGTACGGCTCGACCAAGGCTGGTTTCGACGGCCTTTACCTCGGCCTCGGCGAGGCCCTGCGCTCGCACGACGTGCGGGTGACCGTGGTGCGTCCGGGGCACGTGCACTCCAAGATGACCGAGGGCATGGCCGCCGCGCCACTGGCGCAGACCCCGGAGCAGGTCGCCGAGATCGCGGTGGACGGCGCCCGCAAGGGCAAGGATCTGGTCTGGGCACCTGGCAAGTTCCGGTTCGTGATGTCCGCGCTGCGCCACGTGCCGCGCCCGATCTTCCGCAAGCTCCCGATCTGAACTCGCTAACCTTAAAGAACGCGGTTACTGTGCGCGCACGTCACCGCAAGATTCCTCCAGAACACGGTCACTGGGTGTGCTCAGCGGTGAAACCTGGCTGTCGCGGCCGGGCTGAACAGCACACCGACCGTGCCGATGACCAGCAGGATGTTCAGCAGGGCAAGCACCGTGCTCGCCGTGCTGGTGGGCAGCGCACCGAACACCACGGGGACGAGCAGTAACACCCAGGCCGCGCCTGCCCCGGCGAGCAGGATCCGTGCCCAGTTGCGTCCGCGATACGCGAGTAACAACAGCACCAGCCAACCGATGGCCAGCGCCCCGGCTACGGACAGCGCGACGGTCATCACCGTGCGCACGATCTCCGCTAGTTCGGCCCTACTGACGAACTCGCCGTTACTCACCAGCTCGGCCTGCACCTGTACGAGCTGAGCATTGTCGATCGACAACCAGGCCACAACGAACACCAGCAGCCCGACGATCGGCGAAAGCACCCCTAGAACCACCGCGAGCCGCGTCGGCAGCGGCGCCCGCATGGCACCATCGGCCGGCTCCGCCGGGTCCTCGGCCGGCTCCGCCGGAGACTCCGCAGGCTCCTCCTCCGGGGACTCCGTCGCATCGGCCGGATCTTCCTGATCCAGCGTGACGTCCGGGGATTCGTCGCCCGTCGACGGGGCGAGCGCATCCGACATTTCCGTGTCGGAGTTCGCCGTATCGTCGGCTACCGCTGTGTCCTCGGCTTCGGACTTCGCTGCATCATCGGACATCACTGCTTCTGGGCCGGCGGCCCTAGACCTCCTCGCGTCTGCTGCTTCCGACGGTCATGCTGCCAGTCAGCACCGACGAACGCAGAACTACCCGACCGTCGGCGAACCAACACCAGGTCATCCTGCTCAGCAGCCGGATTGGTGCCGGATAGTGTAGGAAGCGAACACCCGTCGTACACCCTGAGCGAGGCGAGAACATGCTGGCCGATGCGCTGCCGGAAAGCGCCGACCCGGATGCCCTGTTCACCGCCTTCGCGGAACGCGCCGCCGAGAACGGCCTCGAACTGTATCCAGCGCAGGAAGAAGCGCTGATCGAGATCGTCTCCGGCGCGAACGTGATCCTGTCCACACCAACCGGGTCGGGGAAGAGCCTGGTCGCGGCCGGCGCGCATTTCACCGCGCTGGCGCACGGTATGCGTTCTTACTACACCGCGCCGATCAAGGCGCTCGTCTCGGAGAAGTTCTTCGCGCTGATCGACGAGTTCGGCGCTGACCGGGTCGGCATGCTCACCGGTGATTCCAGTGTGAACCCGGATGCGCCGATCATCTGCTGCACCGCGGAGATCCTGGCGAATATCGCCCTGCGACACGGTGCAGCGGCCGAGGTCGGGCAGGTGGTGATGGACGAGTTCCACTTCTATGCCGAACCGGACCGGGGCTGGGCGTGGCAGGTGCCGTTGCTCGAACTGCCGAACACCCAGTTCGTACTGATGTCCGCGACACTCGGCGATATGTCCTTCTTCGAAAAGGACCTCACCGCGCGCACCGGCAGGGCCACCGCGGTGGTCACCTCGGCACAGCGCCCGGTGCCGCTCACCTACCGCTACGCGCTGACGCCGCTGCACGAGACGATCGAGGAACTGCTCGGCGCCCGACAGGAACCGGTCTATGTCGTGCATTTCGCGCAGGCGGCGGCGGTCGAGCGGGCGCAGGCGCTGATGAGCATCAACGTGTGCACCCGCGCGGAGAAGGCCGCGATCGCCGAGCTGATCGGAGACTTCCGGTTCGCCGCGGGTTTCGGCAAGGCACTGTCCAGGATGGTCCGGCACGGCATCGGTGTGCATCACGCCGGGATGTTGCCGAAGTACCGCAGGCTCGTCGAACAGCTCGCCCAAGCCGGGCTACTGAAGATCATCTGCGGTACGGACACCCTCGGCGTGGGCATCAACGTTCCGATTAGGACTGTCGTGTTCACCGGACTCACCAAGTACGACGGCACCAGGGTCCGTCATGTGCGCGCACGGGAGTTCCACCAGGTAGCCGGCCGCGCGGGCCGCGCCGGGTTCGATACCGATGGCTACGTCGTAGTGCAGGCGCCAGATCACGTCATCGAGAACGCGAAGGCACTGGCCAAGGCTGGCGACGATCCGAAGAAGAAACGCAAGATCGTCCGCAAGAAGGCCCCGGAAGGCTTCGTGAACTGGACGGAGTCCACCTTCGAACGGCTGATCGGCGCTGAGCCGGAACCGCTCACGTCCAGTTTCACGGTCAGCAACGCGATGCTGCTGAACGTCATCGCCCGCCCTGGCAACGCCTTCACCGCGATGCGGCGACTACTCGAGGAGAACCACGAACCACGCGACCGGCAGCGTAAACACATCCTGCGCGCGATCGCGATGTACCGGGCGCTGCGTGCCGCCGGCGTGGTTGAGCAGTTGCCCGAACCGGACCCGGACGGCCGGATCATCCGGCTCACCGTGGACCTCCAGTTCGATTTCGCGCTGAACCAGCCGCTCGCGCCATTCGCGCTCGCCGCGATCGAGCTGCTGGACACGGCCGAACCGAACTACCCGCTGGACGTTGTGTCCATTGTGGAATCCGTAGTGGAGAACCCTCGGCAGATACTGGCCGCACAGCAGGACAAGGCGCGTGGCGAGGCGATCGCGGCCATGAAGGCCGAGGGCATGGACTACGAAGAGCGGATGACGCTGATCGAGGATGTGACCTACCCGAAGCCACTCGACGAGCTGCTTGACGCGGCGTACGAAACCTACCGGCAGGGGCACCCGTGGGTGTCCGACTACCAGCCGGCGCCGAAGTCCGTGGTCCGCGATATGTACGAACGCGCGATGAACTTCGTCGAGTTCGTCGGCTACTACGGCGTCGCTCGCTCCGAAGGCTTGGTACTGCGGTATCTCGCCGACGTGTACGACACCTTGCGGCACACCGTCCCAGTGGACGCCAAAACCACGGAGCTGCAGGACCTCATCGAATGGCTCGGTGAACTCGTCCGCCAGGTCGACTCCAGCCTGCTCGACGAATGGGAGGCGCTGCGGCACCCGGGCGAGGCGCAGCCGAGCACCCGGCCGGTGGAGCGCGGACCGGAACCGGTCACCCGCAACGAGCGAGCCTTCCGAGTGCTGGTGCGCAACGAACTGTTTCGCCGGGTGGAACTCGCGGCACGGCGGAACTACACCGTGCTCGGCGAGCTCTCCGGCGGCTGGACCTCGGCCGACTGGGAATCGGCGATCGAGCCGTACTTCGACCTGCACGACGAGATCGGTACCGGCCCGGACGCGCGCGGGCCGGCGTTGTTGATGATCGACAAGGACGAGCAGGTCTGGCGGGTGCGGCAGATCTTCGCCGACCCGCAAGGAGATCACGACTGGGGCATCAGCGCCGAGGTGGACCTCCCCGCCTCGGACGAGGCAGGTGAAGCCGTACTGCGGATCACCGACGTGGGCGAGCTACGGTCGTTCTGAGCTAACCGGCTCCGGGTCCACGTCCTGGGCAACCGGTTCGGGCAGCGGCGGGGCGAGGCGGGTAACCGCCGCCACCACGATCCCCGCGGCGAGACCAAGCAAGCTACTGGTTGTCTCCGGCGCGAGCATGGCGAATCCGGCGAGACCGCCAAGCAGTCGAGCAACCCAGTGCATCCGGCGGCCAACACCAACCAGCCAGCCCTCGAAGGAGCAGGCCATCAGCCATACGCCGAGGATGGCCATCCCGAAGGCGAACACGACCTCGCCGAACCCGCCCTGCCCGACAAGCACCGGATTGAGCGCGAAACAGAACGGGATGACGTACTTGACCATGCCGAACCGCATGGCCGTCAGGCTGGTCTGCATCGGTTTGGTGCCCGCGATACTCGCCGCGGCGAACGAGGCCAGCGCCACGGGCGGGGTGATGTAGGAGACCGTGGCCCAGTAGATCACGAAAAGGTGCGCGGCGATCGGGTTCACCCCGAGCTCAACCAGTGCTGGTGCCAGCACGATCGCCAGGAACACGTAGACCGCGGACACGGTCATCCCCATGCCAAGAACGAACGAGGTCACCGCCCCGGCGATCAACATCAGCACCAGGCTGCCGCCGACCACCGCGACCAGTTCCCTGGCGAGGGAAAGCGAAACACCGGACATGGAAAGGCCGCCGACGATCAGGCCAACCCCGGCGATGATCCCGATGATCTCGGCGATCGTCTTGCCGGCGCCGAACACCAGATCCAGGAACCCGCGCAGGGTCAGCCGGTCGGCACGCTTCAGCACCGACACCAGCAGCAGGGCGGCAACGATGATGAACGGCGCCTGGGATTCGTTGCGGTACACGACAAGTAGTGCGATCAGACCGAACAGCGCGAGCAGGTACGGCCAGCCGCCGCCAAGCACCGGGAGGAACCGGGGCAACTCGGCACGTGGCATACCGCGCAGTTTGGTGCTGCCCGCATGCGCATCGACCTGCAGGAAGATCCCCAGGAAATAGAGGAACGCCGGGATTGCCGCCGCCAGCGCGATCTCCGCGTACGGCACACCGACGAAGGAGACCATCAGAAAGGCGGCCGCACCCATGATCGGCGGGGTGATCGTGCCACCGGAAGACGCCGTTGCCTCGATCCCGGCCGCGTACTTGCCAGGGAAACCAGCGCGCTTCATTGCCGGGATGGTCATCGGCCCCGTGGTGAGCACATTGGACACCGCGCTGCCGCTGAGCATCCCGAGCGTGCCGGAACTGAGCACGCTCACCTTGGCTGGCCCGCCGCGCGAGCCGCCGAGCAGGGACTGGGCGAGCTGGTAGAAGAAGGTCGCGCCGCCGGTGTAGCGCAGCGCCGCGCCAAAGAGTAGGAACCCGATCAGGATGCTGCCAGCGGTCTGCAGCGGAAGGCCCAGGATGCTCACCGTGCCCATGGCGTGCATCTGCGCCGCGCTGTCCAGCTCGAACGCGATCCCCTGCAGGAAGCCGATCGGGATGACCTCCGCGAACAGTGGGTAGATCGAGGACACCCCGGCGATCACGGTCACCGCCACACCAGCGCACCGGCGCAGCGCTTCGAGCACCAGCGCCCACAGCGCGAAACTGAACACCACGGCAAGCGGTGGCGAAGCGTAGTCCCAGCCGAAGTTGATGATCTTCTCGGTGTTATATCCGAAGTAGACATTCACCACGATGGAAGCGAGGAACAGCAGTACGTCGTACCAGGGCACACCGCCGGTCGCGGACTTGCGCGCCGGGTAGATCAGGAAAACCAGCGAGAGGAAGAAGGCGAGGACGAAGTACAGGAACTGGTGCCGCAGCATGGAAATCCCGAACGGTTGCCAGAAGAAAACCTGGCACACCGTGAGCGCCACCCCCAGCACGGTAAACGCGATGACCACTGTTCGCCAGAAGGTGTTACACCGCTCGTTGCGCACCATCGCTCCTCTCACCGGCTTAGACATCCGTGCTGGAACCCGCTAGTTCGCTGGCAGGTTGCGCTCCTTCCACTTCGGCCACTCGCGGGCGATATCCGCCGGTTCGGTTTGCGCGATGAACCGTTGCCAACCCGCACGCAGCTGCTCACCCCGCTCGGTGAGTTCCCGGTTGCGCTCTTCGGCTTCGGCCGTCCATTCGCCACGCTCGCGCAGGAACCGGACAAGCGCGGGATGGAACGGCACGGTCTTCGGCGCCTTCTGGATCCGTTCGAACGACCAGTCCTCGGTCGTCGCGGTCGCATCCCGGTAGCTGCGGTAGTTTCGGTGGATCGCATTGATCGTTTCGGCGACCATCCGCTGATCGGCGTCCGCATAAGTCACCACCGGCACGGTGTAGACCATCCCCCAGTCGGTCTCGCCGTCTTGCTGGCCGGGCGCCCCGGAGAACTCGTCGATCTCCACCGAAGGCGCGATCCGCTGCACCTCGTCGATCCGCTCGGGCGACCGGTCGTCCATGCTCAACCAGCGCACCGCGAAGGCGCTTTCCAGCTCGTACAGCGAGGATCCGTAGACCTGCTGGAAGAGCACGTCGAGCTGACCAGCTTGCAGCGCGGCGGCCTGATCGCCGTAGCCGATGTCTACCGGATTCACATCCGCCCAGGTGAGCCCGCCGTAGGCAAGGTAAGCGGTGAGCTTGCCGTTCACCGAAGGGTTCGCGGTGATCCGCGGAAAATTCTTGCCGCGCAGGTCCGCGAAGCTGTCGATACCGGAGTCGTCCCGGACGAGCAGGCCGTGCGGCGCTACCGGTGTCCAGACCACCTGAACATCCTGCGGACCCCAGTCCTCGCTGGCGAACTCGTGTTCGGCCTCGAAGGCGAACATGTACTCGTCGCCGGTGCGGGCCATATGTGCCTTGTCCTCGCGTAGCGGGATCATCCGGCCGATGGCGGTGTCGGAGGTGACGATGCGGATGTTCGCCCCGTCATTGGACGTTACGGCGTTGGCCACGCTCGCGAGATCCGCGTAGGTGGAAGTGCCGGTGCCGTAGGTCGTCCACACGACGATGTTCGGCAATCCTGCTACGGCGCTTTGGCTGGTGCCGCAAGCGGTCAGCGCGACGGTCGCGGCTAGGGCGATACTGGCCAGGGCAGTCCGGTGTCTCATCGTGCTCCCTCGGCAGCCATTGCTGAGTGAAACGAGCTCGCGGTCCAGTCGTGTCCTGGATCACTCTGCCGGGTGAACTACCATTAATCCAATACATAACCGTGCGCTCATTATGTGCCGCACGGATATCAATCGCGTACCTGCGTACTCGCTGTAACCGCGTTCTTTAAGCTTAGCGGGGTTGCGCGGGTTCGAGCCGGAAGTGCCCGACGCCCTTGTTCGCGGAGTTCACTTCCCAGGTATCCGGGCCAGATCCCGGTCCCTCTTCGTACACCAGCTCGTAGTCGACCGGGCGTGGCTGCACCGAACGGTCCAGCCACAGGTAGTTGAACCGCCAGACGGCCTTACCGATCGCGTTCGACTCGTCGATCCGCTCGTCCACCCGGTCAATCGCCTGCCCACGGTCGGAGAACACGTCGACGATCGAGCATTCACAGAAGTACGCGAGTGTGCCGATCTCACCAGGGCTGGCCACCGTCGCCCCGGCCAACCGCTGGCCAAGTTCCTCGCCGACGCGCGCGTAATCCTGCGCGCTCGCCCAGTTTCCGAAGATCACCGGCGACTCCCACGGCACGCCGTGGCGCATATCGTTGGCCAGGTTTCCCAGCCCGAGCAGTGCGACCAGACCGAGCGCGCCGAGCGGCGCGGCAATCCGCAGCCGCTCCTGCTCCCGCGCCCGTGCGAGCCACCAGCCGGCCAACACCGCGAGAGCGCTGGAGAGCGCGACCATCGGCGGCACGTAGTACCAGTGGTACGGACCAACGCCCATCACCGTGTAGACGCCGTAGTAGGCCAGCCCGCCGAGGCCCAGCGCGAGCACCGGCCCCAGCGCGGGCGGCCGATTCGTCCAGCGCACCCCAAAGCGCACCAGCAGCCAGGCAAGCAGCGCCAGCACGCCGAACACCATCGGCAGGAAGGCGAACCCGACATCCCGCATCTTCCCGATGAAGTACATGATCGGGCCGGTCAGGTAGGTCCAGATACCGAACAGCCCGCCCTGCGACTGCTTGATCACCAGCGTGTCCGGCACCGCGGAACCGAGGTAGAACCAACTGAACAGGTACCAGGGCGCGCTGACCAGAACCGCGCTGAGCGCCGCGATATGCAGCTTGCGCCGGATCGCCTGGGTACACAGCGCCAGCAGCACCACGAAGATCACCAGGTCCAGCCTGATCAACAGCGCCAGCCCGGCGACAACCCCGAAGGCGACCGGGCGCGACTCCAGTACGAAGGCCACCATCAGCACCAGCACCGCCGGCACCAGCAGCACTTCCAGTCCGACCGCGGAAAGCACGAACGGGTTGGCCAGCACGAGCAGCAGCCCGACCGCGGCGGTGGCGATACCGACCCAGCCGGTCAACCGGAGCGCGCGCACCAACCGCGCCCAACCCCAGGCCTGCGCCATGGTCACCAGCACGGTAAGCACGCCGAGCCCGAAGACCGGGCTGACCTCACCGAACCAGGTCGTCACCCAGGCAAGCGCGCCAAGCAACAGGACGTTCAGCGGGGACGTCGCGGAGTTGCTGATCTGCTGTGGGATCAGCCCCCAATGTCCATCGGTCGCGAGATTCTTGGCGTACGCCAAGGTGATGTAGGCGTCGTCCGTCAGGCTGTCCTTGACGAGCAGGAAGACCAGCGCGGCGAATACCCCCGCCACCGCGACGAGGCCGAGGGTGCTCGACTGAGCCGACCAGCCGGACCGCGCCGCTGGCGGGTCCTCGGATGTGGTCTGCTCCGGTTCCATGGTCTGCGAGCTCATCGCGTTCGTTTGGCCTGTTCTGCCTAGCTACAGATAGATGGACATCGCCAGGGTGATCAGCCAGGTAAGCCCCAACACTTGAAGCACCCGGTCGCGCAGCGCGATCTCCTCGGGTTCACCGGCGTTCCCGCCGTCCACATCGACCGCGTAGCGCAGTACCGCGACGACGAACGGCACGATCGAGACCATTGCCCAGGTTGCCCCGCCTGCCTGGTTCTCCACCAGCGCGGTGCTGGTGTCGAAGGCCCACAGCGAGTAGGACATGATCAGCGCGGCTGCCGCGGTCGCCCAGACGAACCGCAGATAGCTCGAGGTGTACTTGCGCAGTGAGGAGCGGATGTTCGCGCCGGTCCGCTCGTAGAGCACCAGCTCCGCGTAGCGCTTACCCGCGACCATGAACAGCGAGCCGAAGGTCATCACCAGGTAGAACCACTGGGAAAGGAAGATGCCCGCGGCGACACCCCCGGCAAGCGCGCGCATCAGGAAGCCCGAGGCGACGATGCACAGATCGATCACCGGCTGGTGCTTCAGGCCGAAGCAGTAGCCGAGCTGCACCAGGGCGTAGGCCACCACGACAAGCAGCAGCGGCCAACCGGCGAGCAGCGCGACCGCGCCGGAAGCCAGGAAGAAGAACACCGAAGCCGCGTAGGCCAACGGCACCGGCACGATACCGGCGGCGATCGGCCGCCGGTGTTTCGTCGGATGCGCCCGGTCCGCTTCCACGTCCACCGCGTCGTTCACCAGGTAGACCGCGGAAGCGACCAGCGAGAAAGCGATGAACGCGATCAGCGTGTCCACCAGCACGGGAACATCGCTGAGCCGGCCGGCGGCCACCGGCGCGGCCAGCACGAGGACGTTTTTCACCCACTGCTTCGGGCGCGCTGCCTTGATCAGCCCGGTGACCACATTGCCGCCGGCTGGGGGCGTGGCTGGCTGGGCTGGCACCGCCGGAGTAGCCGGCTGCGCCGGACCGGCCGACTCGGCGTCCTGCTCGCCCTCCGGCTCCGCCGCGACGACCGCGCCTTCGGTCGCTGCCGTGTTCGCCGAGTCACCAGCAGCATCGGCGGCGGTCGCTTCATCCGCCGCTGCCGCGCCGACTGGGCCGTCCTCGGTCTCGTCGATCGTCTGCTCGCTGCGCTCAGTCACTCGCCTTGCCCTTTCGCCGGCTAAGTCGGCCACGCACCACACCACCGATCGTGGCGCCGAGCGCGGAACCGACCAGCACATCGCTTGGGTAGTGCACACCGAGCACCATGCGCGAGAGCAGCATCGGCGGCACCAGCAGGGGCGTCAGATTGCGCCCGGTAAGGCCGCTGTACAGCACGGCGGCCGCGGTTGTGGAGGTGGCATGCGCCGAGGGGAAGCTCAGCTTGCTCGGCGTGCCAACCAACACCCGTACCTCAGGATCGTTCGGCCGCTTGCGCTTGACCACGCGCTTGACCACGACCGAAGCGGCGTGCGCGGCGAACACCCCGCCAGCCGCGATGATCCAGTCCTTGCGCCGCTTGCGGTCGACCAGCGCGCCAAGCGCGCCGAGCGCCAGCCAGCCGCCGCTGTGCTCGCCAAAGACGGACATCCCCTGCGCGATCCGCACCACCGCCGGTTTGGCTATGACGTCCTGCACCCGGCAGAGCAGCACGGTTTCCGGGCTGCGCCGCACTTGCGAGGCGTCTTCGGCCGTGCCGTCCTGCGCGCCGTTGGGGGCGTGTTCAAGCATCCAGTGACCCATCCAGTGGTGCGCCCTCGGTCAGATGCGGCGCCACTTTGTTGTCGAACACGCTCAGCGCGGAGCCAATCGCCATATGCATGTCCAAGTACTTGTACGTGCCGAGGCGGCCGCCGAAGATCACGTTGCGCTCCTTGGCCTCGATCTTGGCCAACTCGCGGTAGCGCTCCAGCTTCGCGCGGTTCTCCTCGGTGTTGATCGGGTAGTACGGCTCGTCGTCGTCTTCCGCGAACCGGGAGTATTCCCGAACGATTACCGTCTTGTCCTTCGGGTGCCGGTCCTCGCGCTCCGGATGGAAGTGCCGGAACTCGTGAATCCGGGTGTAAGGGACATCCTCGTCGTTGTAGTTGACCACCGAAGTGCCCTGGAAATCGCCGGTGTCCCGGAGGACTTCCTGTTCGAAGTCCAGTGTGCGCCAGCCCAACCGGCCCGCGGAGTAGTCAAAGTAGCGGTCCAGCGGCCCGGTGTAGACCACCGGAGTGCCAGCCGGAATCTGATCCTGTAGGTCGAAGTAATCAACGTTGAGCCGCACGTCGATGTTCTCGTGCTCGGCCATCCGCTCCAGCCAGGCGGTGTACCCGTCGACGGGCAGGCCTTCGAAGTCATCGTTGAAATACCGATTGTTGAAATTGTAACGAACCGGCAGTCGGGTAATGATCGCCGGCGAGAGCTCCCGCGGATCGGTCTGCCACTGTTTGGCGTTGTAGCCGCGGATGAATGCTTCGTAGAGCGGGCGGCCAATCAGGGATACGGCCTTTTCCTCGAGGTTCTGCGCATCCTTGGTGTCGATCTCCGCGGACTGCTCGGCGATCAGCGCGCGCGCTTCGTCCGGCGTGAACGATCGACCGAAGAACTGGTTGATCAGTGCCAGGTTCATCGGAAATGCGTAAACCTGTCCCTGATACCGCGCGAACACCCGATGTTGGTAATTCGTGAAGTCGGTGAACTGGTTGACGTACTCCCAAACCCGTTTGTTCGAGGTGTGGAACAGGTGCGCCCCGTAGCGATGTACCTCGATCCCGGTTTCCGGCTCCACCTCGGAATACGCGTTACCGCCGATATGCGAGCGGCGTTCCAGCACAAGGACCCGCTTGTTCAGCTGGGATGCGGTTCGTTCGGCCACCGTGAGACCGAAGAAGCCAGAGCCTACGACCACGAGGTCGTAGCCTGCGAAATTGATTGCGGAAGTATCAGGCGAGCTCACGGACGCCCAGAGTACCCGCGGGGCTACTCGGCCTCGCACCGACCGGGGGCTATTTACCTGCCATTAAGGATATTCGGCGCGATCTGCCCCATGCCCACCGCATCGCGTGGATTTCCGGCTCAGCCGTTCGACTGACGCAACGTGCCGGCGAGCTTCTTGTCCAGCGCGACCCGAACCAGCGCGGCGGCAAACCGGGCAAGATCCTCGCCGGGCACCAGAGGCGCCAGCGTCGCGGCGTCGGTGGGCAGGCCGAGCAAGCGCGCCCCGTCCAGCGCCTTGACGTCCAGGTATGGGCGCAACTCCGGCCAGATCGACTGGACCTCACGGCAGAAGATGTCCGCGCCGACCGGACCGATCCGCGGAAAGGCGCGCAGCAACTCGCGAACTCGTGCCGGCTCGCCGGCCGCGCGTGCGCGTAACCGCCGTGGATCCCCGCCGTAGTCATCGAGCAACAGTTGCGCGCCGCGCCCCAACGCCGTCGCGGTGCTCTCGTCGTAGCGCACATAATGCGCCCTGCCCAGCGCGGCTACTCGCTCCTGCCAGCTTGCCGCCCGCATTTTCCTGGCCGTACCCAACCCTGATCGCACCAGCTCATGCGTCGCGGCAACCGCGATGGACGCCTTGATCCGGGTCGAAAGCAACAGGCTTAGCACCATGGTCTGGTACAGCGGTGCCGGCTTGTCGGTCAGCTCGATACCCGCCTCGGCCGCGTAGCTTCGCCCCGCGGTCGCCAGTAGGTCCCGCACCAGGGTGGACTGGTCGGCATTGGCCATACCCCGGTTGTACCCGCACATGAACGGTGTCAACACAGAAAAGGCCCTCGCATCTGCCGACTGCCCCGGTCGACCGATGCGAGGGCAACCCCCTCATACCCCCAATTACCCCTAACCCCCGGTACCCCTGTGGACATCCCAGTGTGGATATCCCAGTGCGCGGATCCCCGATATCCCCGCCGCCGCGCACATAGGTGTTGACGCGAAGGGACCACTACCGGTTCCACCGAAAACTGATGTCACCCAGATGGAGCAACCGATTGCTCGGTGACCTGCGCTCAGCGACCCTGCACACCCGGCAGTGCATCCCTGGCCACGCGTTCCAGCACCTGCTCGGAGCCCGCGTACGGTCCGCTTTCCCGTGGCCAGTGCACCACCACGTCGGTAAAGCCCAGCTCCTCGGCCCGCCCGACCGCTTCCTGCCAGGCATCCACGCTGGACAGCGCGTACCTCGGGCTGGCATCCAAGCTCAGGTACCTGTCCACCGTGGAGCGCTGCCGCTCCGATTCGTCCAGCGCCTCGTCGAACCGCGCGGACAGCTCGGCAACACCCGTCCACCACTGCTCAACGGTTTCACTCTGCTGACCGGTGGTGACCCAGCCCGCGCCGTAATGCGCGGCGAGCCGCACGCTGCGACTACCGTTCGCGGCCACCACGAAGGGGATCCGCGGGCGCTGTACGCAGTCCGGCAGGTTCCACGCCTCATGCGCGGTGTAGTAGTCGCCGGACCAGCTCACCTTGCTGACCCGAAGCAACTGATCGAGCAGATCCAGAAACTCGGCCAACCGGTCCACCCGCTGCCCTGGCGTCAACCGCGGCATGCCGAGCACATCGGCGTCATAACCACCACCGCCGGCACCGACTCCGAGCACGAACCGACCGTCCGAAAAATCATCGAGCGCGATCAGTTCCTTAGCAAATGGCACTGGGTGCCGAAAATTCGGCGACGCCACAAAAGTGCCCAGTCTGATTCGCTCGGTGACCAGAGCAGCAGCGGTCAACGTTGGTACGGCCCCGAACCATGGACCATCCACCAAACTGCGCCAACCGAGGTGATCATACGTCCAGGCATGATCAAATCCGTATTCTTCCGCAGCACGCCATTTCGGTTCCGCCGCCCACCAACGGTGCTCCGGCAAGATCACAATGCCCACACGCATTCGCCAGACCGTAGTAGTTCACCCCGTTCGGACGGGAGGTGATAACGCACACTATTCCGGGCGAATTAACCAGCCATGCACCGTATACCCGTTGTCATACCGACAATTTCGGAACACACAGTGACACTCCCCTTGCGGTAGGTCAGCGAAGCTGGCTGATCACGTGGACAGGCCAGGCATCATGGAGTTGTGCGCAAACCTGAACTAATCGCCTCGGATATCGACGGAACGCTGCTGGACCCGCTGGAGCGGATTACCGAACGCACGACACGAGTGCTTGACAAGGTGCGCACCGAAGGTACGCCGTTCGTACTGGTGAGCGGCCGGCCACCACGCTGGATTCCGCGCGTCGCCGACCCCGCGGACCTCAATGGCTACGCGGTGTGCGCGAACGGCGCGGTGCTCTACGACATCGCCGATGACCGGGTGCTCAGCGTGCACGGCCTGGAACCGGTACTGCTGCGGGACGTGGTGGACGCGCTCGACGGCGAACTCGGCGACGTCAGCTTCGCCGTGGAACGGGTTGGCGAACGCGCACATGACCACGAACTGGCCGAGTTCGTCACCGAGACCGGTTACCGGAACCCATGGGGCGATGAGGCGAGCCAGACCCAGACCCGCGCCGAGATGCTCGGGCGCACCGCGGTGAAGCTGCTTGCCAGCAACGGCAGGATGACCAGCGACGAGATGGCCGTGATCGCGAACGAACTACTCGGCGATTCGGTGGATATCACCTTTTCCACCGGCCATGGCCTGATCGAGATCTCCGCACACGGGGTCACCAAGGCAACCGGACTGTCCGAAGTGGCGTCCAGGATGGATGTCGCCGCACGGGATTGCATCGCCTTCGGGGATATGCCAAACGATGTGCCGATGCTGTCCTGGGCGGGGCATGGCGTGGCCATGGCGAACGCACACCCGGCCGTGCTGGATGTCGCGGACGAGGTCACCGGAGCCAATGCCGAAGACGGTGTAGCGATGGTGCTGGAACGCTGGTTCTGATCAGTTACGGGCAGCGCGCCGGCGTGAACTTGTCGCTTGCGGCCAGCTGGCCGGTCAGCTGGGACGCCTCGGTGCCGCGTAGGTAGACCGTCACCCAGTCGTCGCTGTCCGCGACTCGAAAGGCTTTCGGGATGTAGTCACCGCGAAACTCGGTGGCGATCGAACAGTTCTTGCGCGTGTCGTAGCCGGACTGCGTCGGTATCACCACGGACGGCCTTCGAGTGTCGACAATGTACTCAAAGTCGAAGGCGAGACTACCGCGGCCGCCGGTCTGCTCCGGCTCGACCTCCCGCGCGAGGTACTCATCGGTCAGCCCAAGCTGATCCACCACGGGCAGCCCGTTGCCGGCACGGTAGGAAAGCGCGCCGTTGGCATACGTGGAGATCACCGTCCCCCTCGGCAGTTCTTCGCCGAGCCAGGAGCCGATCTCGCCGAGCTGGTCGACCTGTGCCCGCCATTCCCGCACAGCGGAAAGCATCCCGTTCTGCCAGATGGACGCCACGAGCGAGAACGCGCAGGCAACGATGACGAGCGCAGGCGCCACCCGGTTCGCCGGCGCCGGAGTATCCACTTTGGATAGCAGGATCAGCCCGCTCGCGGCACCGGCAGCCAGCACCGGGCCGAGCGGCGCGAGCAACCGCCACGCTGGCATCCAGTCGCCACCAACCAGCACCACGAATCCGGCGAACACCACGCACAGCGTGACGACCAGCCAGTACTGCGCCCGCAGCGTCTCGGTATCCACCGCGCGGCGCAGTACCACCAGCACCATGCCGGCCAGCGCGAGCAGCAGTAACGCGGGCACCGCAAGCAGGTAACCGCCCAGATACTCCCAGCCCTGGCCGAGTTGCCAGCTGAACTCGCCGCCCTGCTTGGCCACCAGTGGATTGGGTAGGAAATGCCCGTAGTACAGCGCGCGCCACGCCGTCCAGGGCATCAGCACGACCAGCGAGGCCAGCACGAAGGCGGTCACCTGCCACCAGTTCGCCCGCTGACGTAGCACCCGCACGATCAACCAGCCAAGCAGCACGGCGCCGACCACCACGCCGTCTGGCCTGGTCAGCACGGCCATGGCAAGTAACAAACCGCCGATCACCCAGTGCTCGTAGCAGGCTGCCAGCAGCATGCCGAGCACCAGCAGGGCGAACAGCGAGGTCTCCAGGCCGGAGGCGCCGTAGGCGGCAAGGTTGCTCACCGTCGCGGTCAACGCGGCGGCGAGCACGCCAGCCGCGGACCGGCCGCTGAGCTTGCGGGCCAGGAAGTAGGCGGCCACCACACAACCGATCGTGCTCAGTACCCCGAGCACCCTGGCACTGAGTACGACATCCGCGCCAAAACCCGCCTTGAGGACCGAAAGCAGACCAAGCAACAGGAAGTTCGTGTAGCCCTCAACCGGTTCGCCGATGTTGAACACCGGGCCATGTCCCTCGGCCACGTTCTCCGCATACCGGAAGGTGATGAACGCGTCCTCGGCGAGCATGTCGAACATCAGCTGATGGACCAGCGACAGCCCGCTGATCAGTACCAGGGCGATCATGCGCGCGGACCGTTCGGCGACCAGCCGGGGCCAGGCGATGATCACCACCAGGGCGACCGCCACCCAGCTCGCGATTACGGCTGCGACCACGGTTCCCCCCTCCCGGCACACCGTCAATCACCCGACTGAGATTAAACGTACGCATAACCGTTATCTGGTAATCCGCCGGGGTCCCACAGTCGTTACACCATTTCGCGATCCGTCACTCGCGGCGGTGGCGCGGCCACACCGAGCGCCGCTCAGCAGGGCACCAGCGGCCGCAGTGGTCCCGCGCCACGCCACCGTTCGAAGACCTGGGCCAGCTGCTCCGGCAGCCTGCCGGACGGGCGCTTGCCCGCGGCGTAGGCCTCGGTGAGGGTGCGCAGCACGGCCCGTTCCAGGCCGGCCTTGGCCACGCCGAGCTCGTGCACGCCGTGCAGCTTCGCGGGGCAGCCATAGGCTTTGCCGAACGGTGGGATATCCCGGTCGACCACCGCGCCCATGCCGACGAGCGCGCCGGCACCGAGCACCCTGCGCTGGTGCACCACGGCGTTCATCCCGAGGTTCACCGCGTCATCGAGCGCCACGTTGCCGCCGATGCTCACCCCGGCGGACAGCGTCACGCCATCGCCTAGCTGGCAGTCGTGCGCGACATAACTGCGGTTCAGCAGCCAGCAGTCCGCGCCGATGGTGGTCGGCCGGTGGCTGCCCTGGTGCACCGTGCTGAGTTCGCGGATCACCGTGCGCGGTCCGATCCGCACGCCCTGATGGGCGAGCGCGCCATCCCAGCGGCGGTTGTGCGCGGTACTGGTGATCTCCGGCGGGGTACCGATGACACAGCCGGGCCCGATCCAGCAGCCATCGCCGAGCCAGGCGGGCCCGAGCACCACGGCGCTCGGCCCGATCGTGACATCGCTGCCCAGCTCAACCCCGTCACCGATCACCGCACTGGGATGTACCGAACTGGGATGTACCGAACTGGAGCGCACCGAATCCATGCGACTAACTCTAGTGAGCGACGCGCTGGCGGCCGCGCGCAGCATATCCGACATAACCGTCCGTAATCACTTTCCTGACGGTTCTCGCTGTCACCGCGCAGCGTGCCCGACCGACCGGCGAGGGTATCCGTCACTAGGCTGTGGGCGTCCAGCCCGCCGCATCCGATAACGAGATCACGTGCCCGAAAACCTCAGCGTGTTGAGCCAAGCAAGCACGATCATCGGCTACCTGCTCGTGCTGTTTCTTCCCGGGCTACTCGCGGGATTCGCCGCGGGGTTACGCGGCTGGGTACTCGCCGGGGTCAGCCCGCTGCTCACCTGCGCGATCGCCGGCCTGACCGGGCCGTGGCTGGCGCTACTCGGCGGCTCCTTCGGACTGCTCAGCTTTACGCTCGCCACGCTACTGACCGCGGCGATCTGCGCGGGCCTGCGGCTGGCCACCGACACGCTACTGACCAGGCGCGGGTACCGGCGTCCACCCTGGCCGACGCCGTGGACCCGCGGCGGTCATCTCGCCCTGCTCGGTTGCGTGCTGCTCGCCGCCGGCATCGGGCTGGCCACCGTGCTGCGCGGGATCGGCAAGCTCAACGCGATCCCGCAGGGCTTCGACGCGGTGATGCACGGCAACGGCATCCGCTATATCGCCGATACCGGCGACGGCGGGCTGTTCGGCCTGGCCAAGATCAACTGGTACGACGACGGTTCGTTCTACCCGAACGCCTATCACCTGATCGGCGCGCTGGTCTACGAGTTGACCGGACAGTCCGTACCCGCGGCGATCAACGCGAACACCGTGCTCATCCCGGGACTGCTGGGCCTTTCACTGGTAGTGCTGGTGCGGCAGTTTCGCGGCCGGCTCGCGCTTGCCTGCATCACCCCACTGATCGCGGTCGCGGCGACCAGCGCGACCTACGAGTCGATGTATCGCGGCCCGCTGCTGCCGTTCGTATTCGGCCTCGCGCTCACCCCGATCGCGGCCGTACTGCTGCAACGCTTCCTGCAGCGTCCGGGGCTGGACACCGGTTTCTGCTTCGCGCTCGGCGCCGCTGGCCTGCTCGCGGTGCACTCCAGCACGTTGTTCGGCGCTATGCTGTTCTGCCTGCCCATGCTGGTGCAGCGCTGGCTGACGCGCAGCTCCGAAACGACAAGGCCACGCCGGTTCGGCTGGGAGTTGCTGCTCATCCTGGCGGTGGCGATCGCCGGCGGGTTACTCGCGGCACCACATCTGTTTGGCGCGCTCGCGCTTGCCGGCGGCGACTACCCCTACGCGGGTTGGGATGCCGTGTACAGCGCCGGCGAGGCGATCTGGCGGTTGGTTTCCTTCCAGCATGTCTGGGACTATCCACAGTGGGCATTGTTCGGCTTGCTCGTGCTCGGTGTGCTCAGCTGCTGGAAACTGCGCGAGCTGGCGTGGCTGGTTGGCTCGGCGGTACTCGGTGCGGTGTTCTTCGTGTACGTCGCGGCGGATGACGCGGAGTGGGTGAAGAACCTTTCCCGGCCGTGGTGGAACGATCGTTTCCGGCTGATCGCCCTGGCCATGCTCGCGTTGTGCCCGCTGGCCGCGCACGGGCTCGCCGAGCTACAGCGGTGGCTCACCGCGCTGGTGCGGCGGCTGCGCAAGCGCCGGGTTCCAGCGGTGCCGGCACTGGTTGGCACCGGTCTGGTGGCCACGCTGGTGCTGTCCACCGGCTGGCTGTACCTCGCGCCGCATGCGAACAGTATCTCCGAGGCGTACCAGCGACAGCCGGGCGAGGAAATGGCGGTGAGCCCGGAGGAAGTGGAAGCTTTCCGGGTACTGCGCACCCTGGTCGGCCCGGACGAATGGGTGCTCAACGAGCGACCGGATGGTTCCGCCTGGATGTACGCGCTGGTAGGGATCCGGCCGATCGCGGGGCATTACGACGGCAGTATGCCGCCGAAGGACCAGCAGGTGCTGAGCCAACGGTTCCGGGATTACCGGAGCGATCCCGAAGTACGCCGGATCATCGCGAAGCGCAATATTCACTATGTCATGCTCAGCACCGGAACCATTCCCGATACGTTCGTCCGCTCACCGGGCTATGTCAGCCTGTACCGGCTGCCCTTCCTCGACGAGGTCTACCGCAACTCGACATCGGTGATCTACCGGATCGACCCGGCTGGCGCGCGTGAAGGGAATGACCGGTGAGGCAACGGTTGCACCGCGCATGGCCGGCGCTCGCGATGCTTGCCACGGTAGCCATCGCGGTGGCGCTGCCGCTGCTGCGCAACACCATTTTCTACTTCTGGGACGACACCGCCGCTGCCGCCGTACCGCAGTGGCGGCGGATCGCGGAAACGGTGCTGAACGGCTACTTCCCCGCGTTCCAAGTGGACATGTGGCGCGGCGGAAACTTCGCCGCGGAGATGGCTACGGGTATCTGGAACCCGGTCGTGCTGCTGCTTTCGGTTGGCACGTACTGGATCGACAATATGGCGCTGGCGATAACCGTCGCCAAGCTCGCCTTCCTGCTGATCTCCTCGGGCGGGATGTACCTGCTTGCGCGCGAGTACGGCGCGCGGCGCGGCCTTGCCGCGGTGGTCGGCGCGGCGCTGCCGCTTTCCGGCTACTCGTTCTTCATGGACAGTACGTCCTGGCTGAACGGGCTGATGGTCACCGCGTTCCTGCCGTTCGTCTGGTTCACCGCGCTGCGCGCGTCCCGGCGCGGCGGATCGCTGCTGTGGGTGATCCTTGCCGGGTACCTGTGCTGCTCGCTCGGCAACCCGTACGGCTTTCTCGGCACCGGGCTGGTGCTGTTCGCGCTGATCGTCGAGGCGCTGGTGGCCCGCAGGTACCGGCTCGCGCTTGGGCTCACCGGCTCCGGCATCGCCGTACTGCTGCTGACCGCGATGGTGTTCCTGCCGTTCCTGCTCACCTCCACGGTGGGCTTTCGGGCCGATGCCGCGCTGTACAACGATGGGTTCCTCGCGCCGGATCTGGCGGATCTGCTGATGCTGTCCACCCCGGCGGCGCAGCCGTGGATCACCGGGTTCGGGTTGCCGAACCTGACCTTCCCCGCGATGTATCTCGCCTGGTTCGTGCTGCCCACGCTGCCCTGGTTGCGCTGGAGCGTGCTCCGTACCCAGTGGCGCACGCTGCTGGCCGTGTTCGTGTTCGGCGGGCTGATGTTGCTACTCGTGCTCGGGCCTTCGCAGGTGTGGCTGTTCCGCTGGCCGCTGCGGCTGATCACGATGCTCTGGCTGCCGGTGCTGCTGTGCTGGGTGATCCTGGCCAGCGCGGGATTCGCGCGCGAGCGGGCACGGCTGCGGGCGGCGCTTTCCGCCGCGATCGTGCTGCTCGGCGGGTATCTTGCCTGGGCTGATCTGCCGGATAACCTGCTGCATCTGCTGCCGGGGTTGCTGCTGATCACCGGTCTGTTGATGTTGTTGCTGTGGCGCGATATTGGTCAGCGTTCCGGCATACTGGTGCTGCTGTTCGGGATCCTCGCCGTGCACAGCGTGCAGCTGGTGTTCCACCCGGCGAACCAGAGTGTGGCCAACTACCGGTTCCCGACCAGCCAGGCGATGCTCGAGGAGCGGTTCCAGAAATACACCGGGGTAACCGTGCAGATCGCCGATCTTGGTGAGCTCTCCGACGCGGATCGTGCGCCGGAGCGCGGCTACCAGGATCTGCTCTTCGGCAGTATGTACGGCGTGGCCGGAGTGGACAGTCCCAACGCGTACTCCGGGATCGGTTTCACGCCGCTGGATGCCGAACTGTGCATGAGCTATCAGGGGTCGGTCTGCCCGGAGGCTTGGGATGCGCTCTGGCGGGTGCCACCCGGCGCCACCGTGCCGCTTGCCGATCTGTTGCGCGCGGAAACCATCGTGGTGCACAACGACCTTGTGGATATCCGCGAGATCGTCCCGCCGGATGGGTGGCACCGCGATCGGACCGCGGAGGCCTCTGGTCTGGTCACCGTGCTGCGCAGGACCGAACCGCTGCCGTTGCCGGACGGCCGACTGTCCGAAACCTCCGGTGGGGTCACGGTGACCACGGATGAGTCGAGCGGGAGCGCGGAAAGCCTCCGGTACAGCCGGCGGGATGCGAGCTCGCCGGGCGAGCTGACCTTTGCCCGGCTGGGCTGGCCTGGCTACACCGCGACGGTGAACGGTGCCGAGGTGCCGGTGACCCGCGGCCCCGCCGGACTGCTGCGTGTCGAGCTGCCCACCGGCGTAGAGCAGGGTCGGCTGGAAGTTTCCTGGCAGATGCCCGGCTGGCCGGCCGCGCTCACTGCCGCGGGCGGTGGACTGCTACTGGTGGTCGCGCTCGGTACCGCCCAAGCAATCCACCGCCGCACCCAAAAACCGCAAGATCCCTAAAGATTGCGGCTACGGAGCGTTAGAGCCGGACCGGTAGGGCGGCGTAACGGTAGGTACCGAAGCCGGCGTCCAGCGGCAAGTCCGCCACCGGCACACCCAGCTCGACGTTCGGATACTTACGCAACAACGCGCGGAACGCGATATCGCCCTCCATCCGCGCAAGGGCCGCGCCGAGGCAGTAGTGCGGACCGTGCGAGAACCCGACATGCGTCTCCATCGGCCCGCTCGATTCGCGGGTGATGTCGAACCGCTCGGCCTCGGGAAACCGTGCCGGATCGAAGTTCGCCCCGGTCAGTGCCGGCATCACCGCCTCGCCCTTGCGAATCACCTCGTCGCCGAGCGGGACGTCCTCCTTCGCGTAAACCACGCTTGCGATGGTGACTACGGCGCACCAGCGCAACATCTCGTGCACCGCGCGGGGTATCCGGTCCGGATCGCTTTTCACCAGCGCGAGCTGATCCGGATGACTGAGCAGCGCAGCCGTGCCACTGCTGATCAGATGCGCGGTGGTCTCGTGACCCGCGAAGATCAGCGCGAACACCAGCGCGACCATTTCCTTGTCGCTGAGCCGATCGCCGTCGGCCTCCTGGGCGTGCACCAGCACGCTGATCAGATCGTCCTCCGGCGCCGCCCTGCGCAGGTTGATCAACTCATGCGAAGCATCGACCAGCCCGCAAACCGCGTCCACGAACGGCATCATGCCTGGCTTCTCGCCCAGGTTTGGTTGCAGCAGCGCATCGCTCGCCTGCCGCCAGAATTCCCGGTCGCTTTCCGGCACCCCGACCATCTCGCAGATCACGTTGATCGGTAGCGGGTACGCGAAATGCGCCAGCAGGTCCACCACGCCGTCCTCGGCGTGGTCCGGCAACCGATCAAGCAGATCCTCGGCAAGCCGCTCCACCCTCGGCCGCAACTCGGCCAACCGGCGCACCGTGAACGCCCGCGTCACCAACTTCCGCAGCCGCGCGTGGTCAGCACCATCGAAGTTGGTGATGACGTTCAGCAGGTACTCCTGGTACTCCTCGGGAACACCGAAGTGGTCCAACCGTTTCTGCCGGAGGCTGGTGACCTCGAGGCCGGGCACGTTTGAGGCGTCCTTGACGAAGCGCGGGTCCCCGAGCACGAAGCGCACATCGTCGTACCCGGTAACTAGCAGCAGCTCACCCACGCCCGGAAAACTGGCCCGGGTGAGCCGAGATTTGTCGGCCAGCTCGCGGAACGCACGGCCGGGGGCTTTGCTGAGCATCGGGTCGGTGAGGTCGATCTGCGTGGCGGTCATACGGCAGCCCTTCTCTTGTTCGACCATATCGACCCTACAAAAATTTCAGCTATTTGTGAATATTCAGGCCCTCGTTCTTGCGGGTGAACCGACCGCCCCCTGAGCTACAGTGGGCAGCCACAAGATCCCGGCGGAGGCGGACCGGGCGAGAAGGAGACATTGGCAGCCGTGGGGAACGGTGTCTGAGCGCAGCAAGCAACTGATCACGCTGATCGCGCCCGCTTTCAATGAGGCGGCAAACGCGAGCGAGCTGGCGGAGTTCTTTCGACAGGTGCGAACCTCGCGCCCGGATGTCGACTTCGAGCTGATCGTGGTGGACGACGGTTCGACGGATGACACCGCGCGGCTGGCCCGCGCGGCACTCGCGGACCAGGATCGGGTGACGGTGCTGTCGCTGTCCCGCCGGTTCGGCTCGCATGCCGCACTTTCCGCCGGGCTCGCGCACAGCGCCGGCGACTGCGCGATCACCGTGAGCACGGATATCCAGGAGCCGGTCGAGGTTATCGGTAGGTTTCTGGATTCCTGGCATGCCGGGCATGACCTGGTGTGGGGAGTGCGGGCGACCCGAGCTGATCGCCGGATGGTGCGCAACCTGGTGTCCCGGCGCTTCTCCCCGCTGTTCCGCAAAGCGTCTGGATTGGACGGATACCCGGCCGAAGGCCCTTCGCAAGCCCTGCTCTCACGCGCGGTGATCGATGTGCTGAACCGCCTGCCGGAGCGCAACCGGAACCTGTGGGCGCTGTGCGCCTGGCTGGGTTTCAGCCAGGACACGATCTCGTTCCACCAGCGGCCACGGCAGGCCGGCGAGTCAAAGTGGACGACCGCGGATCGGCTCAAGCTGATGACTGATTCGGTGGTGGGCTTCTCCGCGAAACCGTTCAACTACGCGTTGGCGTTCGGTGCGCTACTCGGCACTGGTGGCCTGATCGCGGTGGCATTACTGCTGTTTCTCGCGCCCGCCGGCTGGGCGCTGGTGCTCGGCGCGGTGATCGCGCTTGCCGGTATCCAGCTGGTGGTGCTCGGCGGGTTGGGACTGTATGTCTGGCGGATAGCGGAAGACGCCCGTGCCCGCCCGCTGTACGTGCTGCGCGAGCACGGGCCACCTACTCAGGAAGTTCCGTAGCTCCTACCACCGCAGCCCTGGTTGGCCACGCATACCCGCAGCTCGACTTCCAGCCCTTCCTTGAGCGAAAGGTTCTTCTTTCCGCATTCGGGTTTCGCACCGTTGCCATCGGTCACCGTGTAGGTTTTGCTGCCACCCAACGAATCCCGCACGATCAGCTCGGCGGTGACCGCGTCGCCGTCCGCGTTGCGATCACACACTGTCAGATGCTCGCCATGATGCTTGAAACTCGCATCGCCAAGCGTCACGGTGCCCGGCCGGTGTAGCGCGTAAGCGTCGCCGCCAGCGGCGGCGGGCTCGGCCGCGAATGCCTGCCCTGCACCAAAGAGCGTAGCGCCCAGCATCGCCGCGGCGGCGACACCAGCGGAACCAATCCGGACAAACCTCTTCTGTCGCACTATTTTCCTCACCTTCACGCTATGCCGGCAACAATCCCGGCACAGCGTGCGACACAACACCGACCGGCGGCGGGCAGCACCGGGCTGGCGCGCTGGCAAGGAAATCCCACGTCCAACTAGGACCAATCGCGAGATACCCGCGCCAAGTACGGGATGGCTACGGAAACCGGGGTCGCTACCGCCGCGCGCCGCGCTTCTTGCCCATCCGCAGCCCGGCAACGAAAACCAACAGGCCAATTGCGACAAACCCGACGGTTGCCACCGGCAGCGGCAGACCCAGCCAGTTGCCCAGAAAGAAGCTGCCCTCCGGGTCCCTGCCGAGTAACCGCTGAACCAGCGGACCGCCGCCCTGAATCATCAGAATGACTCCAATGACCTGAAGAAGTGTGCCCATGATCGATCCCCTCCCTCTTGGTAGTACAGCTGTACAGTATCTTATATGTACGGCTGTGCTATAAAAAGGGCATGCCGAAAAAGGTCGACCACGAGAGCCGGCGCAAGCACATAGCGGAGTCGCTGTGGCGGGTCGCTGCCCGCGATGGCATCCACGCCGTATCCGTCCGTTCGGTGGCCGCGGAGGCCGAGACCTCGCCCACCGCGCTGCGGTACTTCTTCGCTACGCAGGACGAGTTGATGGAGTTCGCCATGCGGACGGCGGCGCAACGGGTCGCGGAACGCACGGGGGCACGAAGCCAGCAAGTACGCGATGTGCCGAACGCCCTGGATCTGCTGGCCGAACTGATCCCTATCGACGAGGATCGGCGGCTCGAGCAAGAGGTCTATCTCGCGTTCATCCTGCACGCCAGGGATCACCCGAAGCTGCGGGCGATCCGCGATGAGATCGAGGCGCAGCTGTCCGCGCTGGTCCGCACGACGGTCCATGGCCTTGCCGAGGCAGGCCAGCTACGCGCCGATATCGAGGTAACCGACGCGGTGGACCGGACCTACGCCATCCTGGATGGCTTGGCTTTCCACGGCGCGCTCTGGCCCGCGCGGTATCCCGCCGAACGCCTACTAGCCGCGCTGCACAGCCACCTGTACTCGCTAGCTCCCCAGCCGCAAGATCCCCAGCCGCAAGATCCCTAAAGGTTGCGGTTCGGCGGCGGGTGCCGCAGGCGCAGCCGCACCGCCACGGCCGCTGCCAGCGCGGCCAACCCGACCACGGCGAGCACCCGACGTCCCCGCCGGCCAGAATCGCGTTTCGCGGGCGAACCGTGGTCTGCAACTGCCAGCGCCCGTGTCACATTGCCGGCGAACTCTTTGACGACGCGCTCGCTCACCGCACCGATAACGCCCTTGCCGAACCGCGCTACGGCACCGCGCACCACCAGATCGGTATCCAGCGAAACCAGCGTGCCGCTCGGCACGCCCCCATCCGTCGACACCGCAGCCGTCGACACCACATCCGCCGACACCGTGGCCGCTACCCGGGCAGCCGCATCGCCCTGCCCGGTCCGCTCCGCGCCGGAGGCCTTCACCAGCACGGTGCCCGCCTCCGGGGACACCGCAAGGAAGCGCGCCGTTCCGGTGTACTCCACCGCGCGCCTGCCCAGCCGCAACCGCAGCTCACCGGCGACGGTCCGCGCATCCACCCGGCCGGTGAGCACGGCATCCGGCAGGCATTCGGCCACCCGCTCGGCATCCGCGAGCAAGGCGAACACCTCCGCGGGCGGATGGGCTACCCGAAACTCATTCCGCAGTCGCATTACACGTCCATCAACGCCTTGCGCTGCCCGCCATCAACCGGAATGTGTGCCCCGTTGATGAAGCTTGCCCTCGGCGAGGCCAGGAACGCCACCAGCGCGGCCACCTCATCCGATTCACAGATCCGGCCAAACGGGATGGAACCGGTGGCAAGTTCGTGCGCGCGCTGCTGGCTCACCTTCTTGTCCCGCGCGAACGCCTTCTCCAGACCGTCCCAGCGGTCGGTGTTCACCGGGCCCGGATTCACCGTATTCACCCGAATTCCGTGCGGCGCGTACTGTTCGGCTACCGACGAGGCGAAGTTGAGATCCGCCGCGTTCGCCGCCCCTGCGGTCATCTCCCAGTAGCTCGGCTTCAGCCCGTCGTTGCCGACCACCAGCACGATGGAACCCGCGCCGCGTTCGCGCATATGACCGATGACGGCGCGCACCGCACGCACGTAGCCCATGAACTTCAGGTTCAGACTGGCCAGCCACTGCTCCTCGGTCAGCTCCTCGAGTAGCCCACCCGGCGAGCTACCCGCGCAGGTCACCAGCACGTCGATCTTGCCGAACCGTTCGATGGTGGCATCCACGCAGCGCTGCACATCCTCGGCGACGCTCATATCGCCGGCCATTGGCACAATCGTGCGGCCGGTCTCCGCGCTGATCTCCTTGGCGGTTTCCTCCAGTGCGTCCGCGGTCCGCGCGGTGATCACCACATCCGCACCCTCGCGTGCCAGGTGCTCGGCGGTAGCCCTGCCGATTCCCTTGCTCGCCCCGGTTACGAAAACCACCTTGTCGGTCAGCTGCAAGTCCATGGCCACTCCTCCGCGTCGGTTTGATATTTGGTATACCAAACATCCCGCCTGTCTGCTACCCCGCGTTCCCGCTCGCCTGCTCGATCGACCCGGCAAGCAGGCACAACAACGATTCGGCATGCCGGGGACCGATCAGCTGGGCGCCCACCGGCAGCCCGTTCGCGGCCAGCCCAACCGGCACGGAGAGCGCGGGGAAGCCGGTCACCGAGGCGAGCCCGGTCAGCCGGACGTACGCGGCATCCACACTTTCCGGCCGATCGGCCAGCCGCACCTCGGTCGTCTCCGCTCGCGCGGCCGTTACCGGTACCGTTGGCAGTAGCAGCGCGGAAACCTGGCCGAAGGCAGCGTCCAGTTCGGACGTCACTTCGGCGGCAACTCCGCGCGCTCGCTGATAGTCCACATCGGATATCTCGCTGCCGGCGCGCAACCGCTCGACCGTCGCGCTGTCCAGCCCGGCCGGCTCCGCGCGATAGGTGTCCCACCACAGCTTCGCCGACTCGGCGAGCAGGATCGTGTACGCCGCGCCACGGGCATGCTGGCGAGCCGCCGGCAAGCGCAGCTCAACCAGTTCCGCACCGGCTGCCACCAACCGGTCGGCCGCGGCCGTGACCACCCGCGCTACCTCGGGCTCGACCCGATCCGCCCACAGCATCGCCGGCCAGCCAACGCGCAAACCGGCAACCGATTCCGGCACCGGCCGCACCTGGCCGCCGAGCTCGCCGTGCACCCGTAGGCAGTCCGCCGCGGTCCTGGCGATCGGGCCGACCGTATCCATGGACGGCGCGAGCGGCGTGAGCCCACGGGTATCGATCGCCCCGACCGTCGGACGCAATCCGGCGACCCCACACAGCGCGGCGGGCACCCGGATCGAACCACCGGTATCCGAACCGAGCGCGATATCGACGACGCCGGCGGCGACCGCGGCCGCCGAACCACCGCTCGAACCGCCGGCATCCCTTGCCGCGTCCCATGGGTTACCGCAGCCAGGAGTGCGCACCGACCAGGCGAGCGCCGGTGTGCTGGTCTGCCCGATCACCCGGTAGCCCGCGGCGTGTAGCCGGGCAACCGCGGCTGAATCAGCCTCGGCATCCCGCCAAGCGAACCCCGAGGTCCCGCTGCGCACGGGATGTCCCGCGATATCGAAAAGATCCTTCACCGCGATCGGTACACCTGGCAGCGCACGTGAATCGAAGACCGCGCTGAAGGCACCGAACTGATCCCGCGTGGCTCGCGCGCTCGCCAGTCCAGCTGGAGTGTCGAGTTCGGACCGCGCGATCTTACCCATCTGGTTGCGTGGCAGCGCATCGATAAAGTAGATCCGTTTCGGACATTTATACGGTGCGAGCAGTTCCCTGCAGTGCCCCAGCAGATCCGCTTCGGACACCTCGCCGGACGGCACCACCCAGCCGGTGACCTGCTCACCCCAGTGCGCATCGGCAAGTCCGGCAACAGCAGCCTCCCGGACCAGATCATGCTGCTCCAGGGCGAGCTCCACCTCGCGCGGGTAGACGTTCAGCCCGCCGGTGATGATCAGCTCCTTGGTGCGCCCGCGGATAACCAGATGCCCGCTCGCCGGGTCTAGCTGGCCGATGTCCCCGGTACGAAACCAGCCATCCGCGGTGAACGACTCGGCGGTCGCCTCGGGGTTGTGCCAGTAGCCTTCGAACACCTGCGGGCCACTCAGCTGGATCTCCCCGTCCACGCCGGATGGCTCGGCGGACTCACCGATCCGGACCAGCACCCCCGGCAGCGGGATACCCACGGTCTCCGCGCGCGCGGCCGCGTACGGGTTGGACACATCCAACCCCGTTTCGGTCGTTCCGTAACGCACCAGCGGCAACTGGCCGAAGGTGTCCGCGACCCGGCTGGCGAGCTGGGGGCTCAGCGGCGCCGAACCACATACACAGAGCCGTAAACCCGCGAAGTTTTCCGCCTGCTGGTCTACCAACCGTTCGTACATGGTCGGCACGGCGAACAACACCGTTGCCTCCCGCGCGGCCTCGGCAAGCACGGCAGGGTCGAAACGGGCGAACAGCCTGGCCCGGGAGCCGGCGATCAATGTGGCGTGCACCCCGCCCAGCCCGTGCTGGTGGAACAGCGGTAGGGCATGCACCAGCAGATCGTCGGCCGACCAGCGCCAGGCGAGCATCGCGGCCCTGATCGAGACCACCAGCTGCCGGTGGGTAAGCGGGACACCCTTGGGTTTGCCCGTGGTGCCGGAGGTATAGGCGAGCAGCGCGTTATCGTCCGGACCTGGCACGGGAGCTACCGGTTCGCCGGCCAGCTGCTCGGCAAGCGCGCCGAACTCGACCACTGGCAGATCCCCGAGCCGCCGCGCCGGTTCGGCGCCGGCGAAGGCAAGCACCGCGCCGGAATCCGTGCGCAGCTGGGCGAGCTCGGCCGCCGTATACGCCGGGTTGGCCAGCACCACTACCCCGCCAGCACGCAGGATCCCGAGATAACAGCGCACGAAGTCCAAACAGGACGGGCCGGCGAGCAGTACCCGATCTCCGGGCTCGATCCGCGAAGCCAACCAGCCCGCGATGCGTCCGGCAGCGTCGTCAAGCGAGCGGTGCGTGCTGGATTCCGTGTCGACCCGCAACGCGATCCGGTCGGGTACCGCCTCGGCGCTGCGCGCGGCGAGTTCCGGCAGGCTGGCCGCGCCAAGTTCGGCCAGCAGTGCCTCGGGGTCGGCGGTATCGGGAAGGTGCCGCCGCCACGCCGCGTGACTCCATTGCCGTCCGGATGTCTCCGGTAGCGCCCGATCGGTCACCCGCAACACCTCCTCGACGCAATTGAAATATGGTATACCAGAACTGTCGACCCGTTCGCCCGCGAACTGATCGACCTTGGCTCCTCGGCATCGGCAGGGAAGGAGTTCCGTGAAACCAGCGGCGTTCACCTACCACCGGGCCCATGACGTACGCGAGAGCATCGAGCTACTCACCGAGCTCGGCGAGGACGCGAAGATCCTCGCCGGTGGGCAGAGCCTCGCGCCGATGATGAACTTCCGGCTGGCCAGACCGAGCGCGCTGGTGGATATCACCAGGGTCACCGGGCTCGACTACCTGCGCCACGGCGCGGACGGGTTGCGGATCGGCGCACTCACCACGCACCGAACCGTGGAAACCGCCAGCGAGCTGGCTGGATTCGACGTACTACCCCGGTCGGCGCATTGGGTCGGGCACTACCCGATTCGTTGCAGGGGCACCTTCGGCGGCAGCATCGCGCATGCCGATCCGACCTCGGAGTGGTGTCTGCTCGCGGTACTTCTCGAGGCGAATATCGTGCTCGCCGGGCCGCGTGGCCAGCGCACGGTACCCGCGACCGAGTTCTTCCACGGATTCTTCGCCACCGCGGCCGAGCCGGACGAGCTGATCGTGGAGATACATTTTCCGGAACCCGCCAGGCAGGCCGCACTCACCGAGTTCGCCCAGCGACAGGGCGACTTCGCGATCGTCGCGGCAGCCGTCCGGCTATCCAGTGTGGACGGTCAGTGCACTGGCGGCAGGGTGGTGCTCGGTGGCGTGGACCCACGGCCACTCGTGGTGGATATCAGCAACGCGTTGGACGGTGCAGCCGTCACCGAGTCCACATGGGACGCGGTAGGTGAGCTGGTTGCCGGCCAGCTCGATCCACCCACCGACGCGCATGGCAGCGGCGCGTACCGCAAGCAGCTGGCCGCCACCCTGGTCGCGCGTGCTTTCGCCGAGGCGGCAGCCAGATGAGTGGGAACGCGCGCGAGCCACGTTTGGACACCACGGGCCGCTGGATCGGCGCCGCCCTCCCCCGCAAGGAAGACGGCCGGATGTTGCGCGGTGCGGGTCGGTTCGTGGCCGACCTCGACCGGCAGGGCACGCTGCACGCGTGTTTCGTCCGCAGCCCGTTCGGCGCGGCCACTATCGCCGGTATCGATGCCAGTGAAGCGCTGCGGCTGCCCGGTGTCCGTCAGGTGTGTACCGCGGCCGAACTGGGCTCGGCCGGCCTGTGCGCGGCGCTGGAACGCGACGAGTTCGTACCAACCACCATGCCGCTGCTCGCGGCGGACCAGGTTCGCTACGCCGGTGAACCGGTGGCCGTGGTGCTCGCGGACGATCCGTACGCCGCCGAGGACGGCGCGGAAGCGGTACAGGTCGACTACTCGCCACACCCCGCGGTCGCCGATCTCGGTGCCGCTCGAGACGGCCGGAGCGTGCACGATGCGCTCGCCCAGAACACCTTCGTCGATCTGACCATGTTCGACGATCCACGGCTCGACCAGATCTTCGACACCGCGCCGCTGGTACTGGACGAGGAGTTCAGCAGCGCCCGGCTTGCCGCGCTGCCCATGGAAGGCCGCGGCTGCCTCGCCGAGTGGGACGCGCGGGACGATCAGGTGGTCGTGCACATCTCCACGCAAGTGCCGCACCAGGTGCGTTCGGCCATCGCCCAGGCCCTGCGGCTACCAGAGCGGACGATCCGGGTGATCGCGCCGGATGTCGGCGGTGGCTTCGGGCTGAAATGCGTGGTCGGCAGGGAAGAAGTGGTCGCTGCCGCGCTGGCGAGCCGGTTTCGTACACCGGTCAAATGGATCGAGGATCGGCAGGAGAACCTGACCGCCTCGTTCCACGGGCATGAGCAGCATTACGCGGTCCGTGCGGCCTTCGGTTCGGACGGCCGCATCCTCGGGCTTGCCGCGGATATCCGCTGTGACGTGGGCGCTTACTCGGCATTCCCGTTCACCTGCGCGGTGGAACCACTGATGGCGACCACCGAACTGCCTGGGGCGTACAAGGTGCCCGCATACCGGGCGCGCGGCCGAGCAATCGCCACCAACAAGCCACCAACCGCGCCCTATCGCGGGGTTTCCCGGCCGCAGCTGGTGCTCGTGATGGAACGGCTGATGGAGATCGCGGCGACGCGCTTGGCACTTGACCCGCTCGAGGTGCGCCGGCGCAACCTGATCTCCCCCGGCGAGTTCCCCTACACCGGGGTCAACGACATCACCTACGACGAGGGCAGTTACCGGGAATCCTTGGACCGCGCGGAAAGCACCGCGCGGTCAGCTGGCTGGTACACCGAGCGGGATCGGTTGCGCGCGGCCGGCACGCCAGCTGGCATCGGCTTCGCCTGCTTCTCCGAGCGCACCGCCTACGGCACGCCAACGATGTCGCAGCGACAGATGGCCATGACTCCCGGCTACGACACGGCTCAGGTACGGATGGACCCGACCGGCGAGGTCATCGTGACCACCGGAACCTGTGGGCACGGCCAGGGACACGAAACGACCTTCGCCCAGATCGTCGCCGAACGCCTTGGCATCCACCCGGACCAGGTTCGGCTTCGCCAGGGCGATACCGACCTCGCCGCCTACGGCTGGGGTACCTTCGCCAGCCGGTCGATCGTGATCGGGGGCACCTCGGCACGGCGCGCGGCGGACGGCGTGGCCGCGCAGCTTCGCCGGATCGCCGCGCACCTGCTCGAAGCCGATGACTCCGATGTGGAACTGAACGAGGGGATGGCTCGGGTGCGCGGGGTGCCGGGTGCCGTGCTGCCCATCGCGGAACTGGCCAACACGGCGTACTTCCGGGCGCACGAACTACCACAGGACACCCCGCCGAACCTGACGGCAAGCGGGTACGCGGATCCACCGAGCACGTTCTCCAACGCCAGCCATGCCGCGCTGATCAGCGTGGACCCGGGCACCGGGGCAGTCAGGATCCACCGCTACCTGGTGGTCGAGGACTGCGGCGTGGTGATCAATCCGTTGGTGGTGGACGGGCAGGTACGCGGCGGGGTCGCCCAGGGAATCGCGGCCGCGCTGTACGAGCGACTGCTCTACGATGCGGACGCGCAGCCAGGCACCGCCTCGCTGATGGATTACCTGGCACCGACCGCGACCGAAGTGTGCACCGTGGACATCGAGCATCTACAGACGCCTTCCCAGTTCAATGAGAGCGGCGCGAAGGGGATGGGCGAGGGCGGCACCATCGGCGCGCCGGCAACCGTGCTGAACGCGGTGAACGACGCCTTGGCGGATACCGGTTCGCAGCTCAACGATATTCCCGTACTGCCAGAGAAGGTACTGACCGCGTTGCGCCGCGAGCGTGTTCCTGTTGGAGGATAAGCGATGAAGGACCAGCATCTGGTTTCGCTGACGGTCAACGGCGCCGAGCATGAGATCGTCGTGGAGGCGCGCCGCACGCTCGCTGACGTGCTGCGGCACGACCTCGGCTACACCGGTACCCATCTCGGCTGCGAGCACGGTATCTGCGGTGCCTGCACGGTTCTGCTCGACGACCAACCGGTACGGGCCTGCCTGGTCTTCGGCGTACAGGCGGACGGCTGCCAGATTCGTACCGTCGAAGGGTTGGCGGACGAGTCGGAACTGTCCGATCTGCAGCAGGCGTTCAGTGACCATCACGGTTTGCAGTGTGGTTTCTGCACACCAGGGTTCCTGATGCTCGCGGAGGCGTATCTGGCCGAATCGGACAGCACCGCCGATCCGGGGCAGGTGCGTACGGCGATGGCGTCGAACCTGTGCCGGTGCACCGGCTACCAGGGCATTGTGGACGCCGTCTGCGCGGTTGCCAAGCAACGCGGCAAAGCGGGCTCGCCGTGACCGCGATCGGGCAAAGCCTGCCGCGCAAGGAGGATCCGCGGTTGCTGCGCGGCGCCGGACGGTTCGGCGACGACCTGCAACGGCCCGGTCAGCTACACGCCAGGATCGTGCGTGCACCGCAGGCACACGGGGTGCTGCGGTCCGTGGACGTGTCCATGGCGGTCGCCGCGCCAGGGGTTGTCCGGGTGCTCACCGCGGCCGACCTGCCCGATGACCCGCGCATTCCGGTGCGGTTGACCGTGCAGGGCATCGAGCTCACCGAGCATCTGCAACCGGTACTCGCCAGGGAGACCGTCCGCTACGTCGGCGAACCGGTCGCGGTGGTGCTCGCCGAAGATCCCTACCTCGCCGAGGATGCCGCCGAGCTGGTCGCGCTGGACATCGATCAGCTGCCGGTCGCCATGGACGCGGACGCGGGCACGGTGGCCGCCGAGTTCGAGCTCGGTTTCGGGGACACCGATGCCGCCTTCGCCGAGGCGGAACACGTGGTAGAGCTGGACTTCGACGTGGGCAGGCACAGCGCGGTACCGCTGGAGCCGCGCACGTTGCTCGTCGAGCCTGATCGGGCCACCGGCGCGCTCGAGGTCTTCGGGATGACCAAGGTCCCGGTGTTCAACCGGGGCGTGCTGGCGTCCATGTTGGACATCGACGAGGCGCGGATCCGGGTACACGCGATGGACGCCGGGGGCGGGTTCGGGGTACGCGGCGAGTTCTACCCGGAGGACTTCCTCGTGGCCTGGCTCGCGCTGCACACCGGCCGGCCAGTGAAGTGGACCGAGGATCGGGCGGAACACCTGGTGGCGGTGAACCATTCCCGCCAGCAACAACACCGGATCAGCGCGGCCTTCGCCGCGGATGGTCGGCTGCTCGGGCTACGTGCTGACGTCGCGCACGACAACGGCGCGTACTGCCGAACACACGGCATCATCGTGCCGGAGTTGACCCTTGCCATGTTGCCCGGCCCGTACCGGGTGCCGGCCTATCGTGGGCGGATCGCGGTGGTACTGACCAACAAGACGCCGTGCGGCACCTACCGCGCTCCCGGCCGGTTCGAGGGCACCGTGGTGCGGGAGCAGCTGCTGGATATGGCGGCGGATCAGCTCGGTGTCGATCCGGTCCAGCTGCGCCGGCGTAACCTGCTCGAGCCGGCCGAACTGCCGCATACCCGCCCGATGAGTACCTTGGGCACCGATGTGGTGCTCGACGCCGCTGACTATCCGGGGTTGCTGGACGCGGCCGTCGCGGAGGCGAAACGGCTCGGCTACTACGCGCAGGTCGAGCAATCCCGCGCGGCTGGTAAGCGGGTCGGTCTCGGTGTGGCGATGTTCCTGGAGAAAAGTGGCCTTGGCCCGCAGGAGACCGCGGACGTTTCGGTCGGCACTTCTGGCGCGGTACGCGTGCATTCCGGCGGCACCTCGCTCGGGCAGGGCATCGAGACGGTGCTCGGCCAGATCACCGCGGACGGTCTCGGTGTATCGGCAGCCGACGTTACCGTGATCAACGGGGACACCGCGCTGCAGCCGTTCGGCGCCGGTTCCTGGGCTTCCCGTTCCACTGTGGTCGGCGGGGGTGCGGTACACGAAGCCGCGCTTGCCGTTCGAGAGCGGGCGATCGAGGTGGCCGCGCGGATCCTCGAGGTGGCCGTGGCGGATCTGACCTTGCACGATGGCGTCGTCGAGGTACGTGGCGCGCCTGGGCAGCGGGTTAGCCTTGCCGAGGTAGCGCGGGCATGCCAGCCGGGCAGCGCGTGGCTGTATGCGGGCGAGCCAGCGGGGTTGGCCGCGCGGCGCCGGTTCGAGGTTGCGCATATGACGTACCCGTACGGCGCGCATCTTGCTGTGGTCGAATTGGACGAACAGACCGGCGGGGTGCGCGTGCTGCGTTACCTGGTGGCTTATGAGGTGGGTAGGGCGATCAATCCGGAGCTGGTGCGGGGTCAGCTGATCGGTGGTGTGGCGCAGGGAGTCGGCGGCGCGCTTTCCGAGGAGTTCGGCTACGACGAGTCCGGCCAGCCGCAGGCGGTAACGTTCATGGACTACTTGATGCCGACCGCGGCGGAGATACCGGAGGTGGATGTGCTGGTGACGGAGAACGCGCCGTCGGCGGACAATCCGCTCGGAGCGAAGGGCGCGGGTGAGGGTGGGCTCACCGCGGCCGGCGCGGCACTGGCAAACGCGGTTCGAAATGCGCTTGGCGAGGCGGGTTCGGTGGCACGACTACCGATGACACCGGCCCGCGTTCGCGCGATGTTGGCAGGGGAAGCAGGTTAGTGATGTCCAGTCCGGATAGCGGGCAGCCAGTTAGTTTCGTGAGCAAGACGGATATGGTCGTCGCGCTCATTCGCGAGATGATCATTACGGGAGAGCTGCCGGAAGGTAAGCAGCTGCGGCAACGGGATCTGGCCGCTCGGTTCCAGGTCAGCCAGACGCCGGTGCGCGAGGCGATGCGCCGGTTGGAGTCCGAGGGTCTGCTGGTTGGTGATGCGCACCGCGGATTCACCGTGGTGGAGGCGGAACTCGGGCCGACTGAGGAGAACTTCCTGATCCGGGCGGTACTCGAGTCGCTTGGTGCTTCGATGGCGGCGCCAAAGATCAACCAGGAAGCGATAGCCACCCTGGAGCGGCTGAACGAGGAGATGCGGCAACTCGCCGAGGACGATCCGCGCTATGCCGAGCTGAACAGGGAGTTCCACTTTGTCATCTACGAGCACGCGCACTCACCCCTGCTGCTCTCGCTGATGCGGCTGCTCTGGCATTCGCTGCGCGGTGGCCCGAAGGTCGCGCGTACCCGGCAGGAGTCAGTCGCGCAGCACGCCAAGATCATCGACGCACTGCGCGCGGGTAACGCCGATGCCGCGTCCACCGCCACCTACCAGCACATCATGCACGTCAGCCACCTGGACCGCCCCTGAACCTCGCTAACCTTAAAGAACGCGGTCACGGCGCGTGCTTGCGTCGCGCGCTGGCACGGTTAGTGCACGGCGTCCTGGGTGGGCGGCTCGGAGCCGATCTCGTCCAGCTCACGCCCCTTGGTCTCCGGTGCGGCCACGGCCATCCACAACACCGCGAGACCAAGCAGCACACCGATCACCAGGAAGGTGAGCGGTAGCCCAAGATGCGGCCACAGCAGCGAACCGAAGATCAGCGGCACGAATCCCGCGCCGATCCGGCTTACCGTCGAAGCCCAGCCGAACCCACTGGCACGCAGCGCGGTCGGGTACAGCTCGGAAACATAGGCGTACAACGCGGGAATGGTCAGCTCGACGACGAAACCGAAGATCCCGATCCACCATTTCGCCGCGGTCGGCACGTCCAGCTGCACCGCGAACAGCACCAGCCCGACGGCGGCGAGCGGCCCGGAGAGCCCGATCACCCACTTCCGCCCGATGAGGTCCACCAACCAGGCCGATACCAGCACGCCGATGATGCCGACCGCGGTCATCAGGGTGGTGACCATGAACGCGGCGTACTCGCCGTAGCCCTGTTCGGTCAGGATGCTCGGCAGCCAGGTCAACGCCCCGTAGTACAACAGGAACACGGTCAGGAAGAGCGCCCAGGACACCGAGGTGATCTTCGGGCTGAACCGCCACAGCCCCTTCAACTGCTTGGCCACATTGGACACTGTGAGGCGCGGCGCGGGTTGCGCCTCGGGTAGCCGCCATTCGCCAACCGTGGCACCGGTGCGCTCGATCATCTGCTGGATCACCTTGCGCGCTTCCTCGCCACGTCCACGCCGGACCAAGTACATCGGCGATTCGGGGACCGAGAGCCTGATCCAGAACAACAGCAGCGCCGGCAGCACCATCATCAGCAGCATCATCCGCCAGTTATCGATGAACGTAACGGTGAGCAGCGCGGTGGAAACCACACCACACAGCGTGGCGCCAATCGGCCACCACACGTCCATCGCGGTCAGCACCCTGCCGCGCACCTTGGCCGGGGTGAACTCGCCGACCAGCGCATAGTCCACCGGGATGCACCCGCCCAGCCCGACACCGGCGAGGAAGCGGAAGGCACAGAAGGTAATGAAGTCCGGCGATAGCGCGCCGGCAACGGAGAACAGGGAGAACATCAGCAAGGTCAGGCTGAACGCGCGCTTGCGCCCGACGATGTCCGCGATACCGCCCCAGAGGAACGCGCCGAGCGCCATCCCGATCAGGTTGGACGTGCTGACCCACGCCGCTTCCCCTGTGGACAGTCCCCATTCCGCGGCGACGAGCGGCATCAGGAAACCATTCAGGGTGACATCCCAGGCGTCGAACATGAACCCGAGGCCACCGATCAAGAAGATCACGCCCTGCGTTTTCCATCGCCAGGGCAGCTCCTGCACTACCTGATCACCGGTTTTCATAGCCACGCCTCCTAGCCGCCAGGGGCAGAGTCAATCGGGCACACCGTGGTGACATTTGGTATATCAGCTGGTATACCATATTTCAACGGCTAACTTCGGGCTACGAGGTGCTTTAGCGATTCCGTTACAACTGCAGTCATGCACTACGCAGTCATGCACAACACGGAAGGGACAATCGCGGTGACCACAATCAGCACTGACGACGGCGTTGCACTGCACGTCGAGGACACCGGGACCGGCGAGCCGATCCTGTTCATCCACGAGTTCGCCGGCGATCACCGCAGCTGGGAACCGCAGGTTCGACACTTCTCGCAGACGCATCGCTGCCTCACCTATGCGGCACGCGGATACCCGCCATCGGATGTGCCCACCGAGGAGACCGCCTACTCGCAGGATCGCGCGGTCGCCGACGCGGTGGCGGTACTCGCGGGCGTGGGCATCGACCGCGCGCATATCGTCGGGCTGTCCATGGGCGGGTTCACCGCGCTGCACCTCGCGTTGCGGCATCCGGAGCTGGTGCGCTCCGCGGTGGTCGCCGGCACGGGGTACGGCGCACAGCCGGAACGGCAGGAGTCCTTCCGCGCCGAATGCGCGGCCACGGCGGCGGCCTTCGAACAGGAGGGTGCCGCCGAGGTAGCGAAGCGGTACTCGCTCGGCCCGGCGCGCGTGCAGTTCCAGAACAAGAACCCGCGTGGTTGGGCGGAGTTCGCCGGCGCGCTCGGGGAACATTCCTCGCTGGGTTCGGCGCTGACGATGCGTGGCGTGCAGTCCGGGCGACCTTCGTTGTATGCGCTTACCGAAGAACTGGCCGCCATCCGGGTGCCCGTGCTGATCCTGACTGGCGACGAGGACGAGGGCTGCCTGGAGCCGGATCTGATGCTCAAGCGCACTATTCCCACGGCTGGGCTCGCGGTGCTGCCGCGCACCGGGCATACCGCGAACCTCGAGGAGCCGGCGGTGTTCAACGCGACGGTGGACCGGTTCCTCAGCACCGTGGAGCGCGGCGCGTGGACCAGCAGGGATCCGCGCTCGCTGTCCTCCTCCACCACGGGTATGCGCTAACTGCCACCGCAAGATCCCTAAAGGTTGCGGTCACGGAGCACACGAGCTTACGAGGCGAGCTCGATGCGGGCGAGCTCGTTCCGGGAAGTGACGCCGAGTTTCGGATACGCTTTGTACAGGTGATGTCCCACGGTTCGCGGGCTGAGGAACAGCTGCGCGCCAATATCCCGATTGCTCAGCCCATCCGCCGCCAGCCGGACCACCTGTAGCTCCTGTGGGGTGAGCCTGCTGAGCAGATCGGGTGCGGATTCCTTGGCCACCAGCGTTTCCCCGGTCGCGCGCAGCTCGCTCTGTGCCCGCGCCAGCCAGGGCGAGGCACCGAGCCGTTCAAATGCGTCCGCGGCCGAACGCAGTACTGGGCGTGCGTCCACGCGCCGCCGCTGCCGTCGCAGCCATTCGCCGTAAAGCAGTTCGGTGCGCGCCAGTTCGAACGGGCGCCCGCCCGGTTCGCGGCCGGCGAGCACCGCGGCGATGTACCGCTCCTCGGCCTCGTCATCCGAGCCGAGCAGCGCCGCGCAACGCTCACCGACACCGCGCGCCCACGGCTGCTCGACCAGCTCCGCCCAGCGGATATAACGCGCGGCCGGAACCCGCACGCAATCCTGCTGGTTCAGCCGCGCCGCCGCCTCGACCAGGTCCGGCACCGCCGAGAGCGCATCCATCCGGTTGGGCCCCTCGACCAACTCGGCCAGCCGGTCGAACACCGCCTCGTAACGACCAAGTCCCACTTCCAGCAAACCGAGCGCACAACCAGCGCGGACGTAGCTGTGCCCAACCCCTGGTTTGCGCGCCGCGTCCACCAGCTCAATGCACCGCTGCTCCGCACCTTCCTGCGCGGCCGCGAAAGCGAGCACAGTGGACAGATAGGTACCGGCCTGCTCCCTGCCGATATCCCGCGCGATCCGCAGTCCCTCGGTCGCGCCGGCCACGGCGTTATGCCGCTGGCCGAGGTGTAACTGCGTGCGGGTGAGAATGCCAAGGGCTGGGAGCAACGAGCCAACCGCGCCCTGTTCCCGGCATTCCCGTTCCGCGGCAAGCGCCCATTCGTAAGCCGTGCGGTGGTCGCCAAGCATCAGCTGCCACCAGGAAACCGTGATCCCGCTTGGGATATCGGGACCAACCGCGTTATCGATCAACTCGCGGAGCGCGGACACGCCCTCGGCCAGCTCGGCGGGTTCCGCCGCGTTGAGTCCAACCGCGGCCGCACTGAGCCAGCGCACCTCGCGCCCACCGTCCGGCAGCTCGAGCTCCTCGGCGCGGCGCGCGACATCGGCCGCGACGTCGAAATCGCCAGCCATCCACGCCGTTTCCACCGCGTAGAACAACATCCAGCTCGCGGTTTCCTTGTTGTGCTCGGCAATGGCGATACCGGCGTCCAGCAGGATCTGGTGTGCTTCGAGTGGCCGGTTCAGTTCGTCAACGAGCGTCGCCCGCAACGCAACGCATTCCGCGCGCAGCGTCGGATCCCGCAGATAGGACTGCGCTTCGTCCACAAGAGCCATTACCCGGTCCGATTCACCGGCTTCATACGCGGCGTAGGCGGCGGCGAGCAACCGTGAGCCGCGCGCTTCGGGATCGGGACTGAGTGCGGCGGCCCGCTCGTAGGCTGCCGTGACCGCGGAGTAGCCGCCAAACGCTCGGTCCGCTTCGGCAGCTTCGACCAGCGCCCTGGCCACCGCTTCGTCCGGCCCCGTTGCGGCAGCGGCTAGATGCCATGCCCGCTGGCAGGGGTTCCCCAGCTCGCCGAAGGCCGTCGCGAGTTCGGTATGCACCGTGATCCGCTCATGCGAGGAAGCAGCCTGGTAGACCGCGGATCGGATCAACGGGTGCCGAAAGTCCAGCCGACCGTCCACATAGCGCACTATCTCGTTCCGCTCGGCCGGCGCCAGGTCCGCCAGACCGGCGCCAAGATTTGTCGCCGCGCGTAACACCACATCCGGTTCCCCCGTGCTGTCCGCCGCGGTGAGCAGCAACAGGGTTCGCGTGGCCGCTGGTAGGTCACTGATCCGGTCGGCGAAGGCCTGCTGGATCCGGCTGTGAATCGGTAGCGGGGTGACGCCGTTTGGCTGCGCGGACAGCCGGCCGGCCCGCTGCGCGGCGGGAAACTCGTGCAGAGCCAGCGGATTTCCCTGCGCCGCGGCGACGATCTGGACTCGGACGTGTTTCGGTAGATCACTTGCGCTGTCGTCCAGTAACCCATCGGCCGCGGCGCTGGACAACGGCGCCATCCGTAGCTCAGCCAGTCCCTGCGCTGGAAACGGTGGGCCATCAAGGTCGCGCGCGCTGAACAGCAGGGCAACCTGCTCGGCTTCCAGCCTGCGCGCTACGAACAGCAGTGCCTCGGCCGAATCCTGGTCCAGCCAGTGTGCATCGTCCACAAGGCACAGCAAGGGGCGTTCCTCGGCGAGCTCCGCGAACAGCGTGAGCACGGCGGCACCGACAAGGTAGCGGTCGTTGCGCGGTATCGGTGTCAGCGACAGCGCCGAGCACAGCGCCGCCGCTTGGGGCTCGGGCAGTTCCCGAACCCGGTCGGTGAGCCCGCGAAGCAACAGATGCAGCCCGGCGAACGGCAGGGCGGATTCGGTCTCGATCCCGGTTCCGCAGAGTACCCGCATACCGCCGGCCAGCTCGTGTGCCCGCTCGAGTATCGCGGATTTGCCGATGCCCGCTTCGCCGCGCAGGACTAGCGCACGGCTACGCCCGGCGCGGGCGTCCGCGAGCAACTGCTCGACCGCGCCAAGCTCCGCCTCCCGCCCGTGCAGCATGCCGTCACTCTACTCAAATTGCCCAGCAGGCACCGATGGCCGTAGCACGACCTTGCCAAAGCTCGCCCGTGTGGCCAGCGCGTCATGCGCCTCGGCCGCCGCGCTGAGCGGAAATGACTGCACCGCCGGCACCAGGCCGCCGGTTACCGCGGTGGCCAAGGCGCGGGCTTCGGCGGTTCGAATACCCGTGCCCGAGCAGGGCACCGTGCACACGGTCAGGCCGCGCGCGAACACCGCACGGGTGGACAGTTCCGCCGGCCCTTCGGGGCCAGCGCCGCACATGACGAACCGGCCGCCCGGTGCGAGCAGGTCGAACGCCCGCGCTCCCTGCTCGCCACCGGCACTGTCCAGCACGGCGGTCACCGCACCGGACAGTTCCGCCGGCCAGTCGGCCGCGGTGTGCTCGAGGACGAAACTCGCGCCGAGACCACGGATCGCCGAGGGTTTCACCGGTCCGTCGACGATCGCGATCACTTTCGCGCCGCTGGCGCGCGCGCCACGTACCAGCATCGAGCCAAGGGCACCGGCCGCGGCGGTCACCGCCACCACGTCGGTCGCACTGAGCGCGGCGGCGTTCAGCGCGCTCAGTGCGCTGCGGCCGGTCTCGATCATCGCTACCGCGGCCGCGGAGCTCAGCCCCTGCGGAATCGGGTGCACAGCCGCGGCTTCCCGGATGACCAGTTCGGCGTAGCCGCCGGTGGCCAACCCGAGATGGGTGACAACCCGGCGACCGAGCAGCCACGGCGGCACCCCCGCGCCGAGCGCGTCCACCACGCCGGCGACTTCCTGGCCGGGAACCAGCGGGAACTCCGCGGCTGGGCAGTCGAGCGTGCCGGCGCGGAAGGCCAGATCCGCGCCGCGTACCCCGGCTGCCCGCACGGCGATCCGCAGCTGACCGTGGCCGGGCATGGGATCGGGCACCTGCTCGTAGCTCAGCTGTTCTGGCCCGCCGAACTCGTGCAACCTGATCGCGTACATCGCTCGCCTCACCTCCGCGGGGACTGCGCTGGCTACTTGCGCGTCCGGTACAACCGCATACTCAGCGGTGCGAATATCGCGACCAGTAGCGCCGATGCGATCAGCACCCAGCCGACCTGGCCGGCGGTGAGCGTGCCGCCCATCGCGCCGCGTACCGCGTCCACAACCAGCGTGATCGGGTTCACCGCAACGATTGCCTGCAGCACCTCGGGCATCGTTTCCGGCCGGACGAAGATGTTGCTGACGAAGGTGAGTGGGAAGAGCACCAGCATGCTCACCCCGGTTACGGATTTCTCCGAACGCAGCAACAGTCCAAGCGTCGTCCAGATCCAGGAAAGGCTGAACGAGAAGACCAGCAACAGCACGAAACCGATCAGTACGCCGAGCAACCCACCTTCTGGCCGGTAGCCCATCACCAGTCCGACCAGCACGATGATCGTGGAGGCACCGAAGTAGCGGACCACGTCACCGAGCAGTGATCCGACCAATGCGGACGGTCGCCAGGCTGGCAGCGAGCGGAACCTGTCGAAGATTCCTTTTTGGATATCGGTGTTCAAGCCGGACCCGGTGTACATCGTGATCATCACGACCGTCTGCACCAGGATTCCGGGAATAAAGAACTGTAGGTAGGCACCTACCGAGCCATCCAGTGCGCCACCGAAGATGTAGGTGAACATCACCGTCATCATGATCGGGAACAACGTGACGTCGAGCAGTTGTTCCGGTACATGTTTGATCTTCAGCATGGCGCGCCAGCCATGCGTGAGCGAGGCGGACAGCGCGCTCGGTCGCTTCGTGCGCACCCCGCCGCGGAGTACCTCGTGCAGTTCCTCGGTGGTGCCCGGTGGTTCGGTCACGGTGGTAGTCATATGTCTCTCCCCTGGTTGTCGCGGAAATCAGGCAGCGGGCTGGCTGGCATTTCCGGTAAGCGAAAGGAAAACCTCGTCGAGGCTCGGTTGACCGAGCGCGAAGTCGGCGATGCTGATTCCCGAGTACGTGAGTTCGGCCAGCGCCCTTGGCACGACGTCGTTGTCCTCGACCTGCACGCTGAGCGCTGCCGGGTCGGTGTCCAGTTGAACGTGCGCACCAAGCGCGGCGCCAAGGAGCTGGGCGGCCGCGCCGCGCCGCTCCGGATCGCGCAGGCGGACCTGCAGCACCCCGGACCCCACCGAGGTCTTCAGTTCGGTTGGGGTTCCCTCGGCGATCACCTTGCCCTTGTCGATCACCGCTATCCGATCGGCGAGCTGGTCGGCCTCCTCGAGGTACTGGGTCGTCAGCAGGACGGTGGTGCCGGCGCTGACCAGTGCGCGCACGATGTCCCAGACCTGGTTCCTGCTACGCGGATCCAGCCCGGTCGTCGGCTCGTCGAGGAAGAGCAGATCGGGCGTGTTCACAATGCTCGTCGCGATGTCGATTCGCCGCCGCATGCCGCCGGAGTAGGTTTTCACCTGCCGGCCGCCCGCTTCGCTGAGTCCAAACGCGCCGAGTAGTTGGGTCGCTCTGCGCTGTGCCGAGCTTCGGGAATGGCCGAGCAGCCTGGCGATCAACACCAGGTTCTCGACGCCGGTCAGGTCCTCGTCCAGCGAGGCGTACTGGCCAGTGAGGCTGATCCGTTCGCGGACCTTGCCGGACTCGCGAGCAACGTCGTGACCGAGCACGGTGGCCTGCCCACCGTCCACAGGCAACAGTGTGGCGAGCATCCGGATGGTGGTGGTCTTGCCCGCGCCGTTCGGTCCGAGCACGCTGTATACCCCGCCGGCTGGTATCGCCAGGTCCACGCCGTCTACCGCGCGATGCTGACCGAACACTTTGGTCAGCCCTTTGGTTTCAATCGCGTACATGTGGTGATCCCCTTCACAATCAGTTGGTGTACGGGCGTTTCGCTCGCGCTTCGGCGAGCGCCTGCCCCCACCAGGCAAGCTGGTCGAGCATCGCTTTCGCGGCGAACGCTCCCTTTTCCTGCTCGACCAGCCGACCGTCGTCGTCGAACTGCTCCCAGAAATTCACGAAGGCCACGCAATCCCGGACGGTGGTGGCATGTAGTTCGGCAAACACATGCCGGAGGTGTTCCACCGCGCGCAGCCCTCCGGCGATACCCCCGTAAGAGACAAAACCAACCGGCTTGGCCTGCCATTCCGTGTGGTGCCAGTCAATCGCGGTTTTAAGCGGCGCGGGGAAACTGTGGTTGTACTCGGGAGTGACCACCACAAAGGCATCCGCCGCGGTCAACCGCGGGCTCAGCTCATCGACCTCGGCTGGCACGGCGTCGGCGATGGTATCCGGTAACTGGGTATCGGCAAGGTCAATGACATCAACATGCATATCTGTCTGCCGGCGCGCTTCGTTAGCAAACCAGGTTGCCGCGGTCGGACCGAACCGGCCCTTGCGGGTACTCCCGATGATGATCGCCAGATTCAGCTGGTCGGTTGCCACGATGCCCTCCTTCGCACTGGCGTGTTCGTCGAGTACGAAGTTAGGCAGCGCGGGTACCGGGTGGCATCAGTCAGGCGACTGGCGTACCGACTTAAGCAGTAGCTACCCGGGCCAGTACGTCGTGACCCGCCTCACCAGTCACTCAGTAACCGCGTTCTTTAAGGTTAGCGAGTCTCTCGTGGTCGCCGGCGCCCCAGGATCGCGATCTTTAGGAATCTTGCGGTCACTTTCCGTGGTCGCGTTCTTCAAGGTTAGCGATGTTCTGGGGTGCTGCCGGGAACAAGCGACCACTGGTGCGCACCGGCTGGCTGGTCAAGCCACAGGGTGTGCTCGGTGCCGTCCACGGTCAGCCCGAATCGCTGGCGTTGCGGGCGGCCAAGTCGTACCCACTCCTGGTACGACGATTCGAGCTCGTCCCACAGCCGGCGCGGCCCGCCCTGGTAAACCTGGTGGATGCCATCCGGGTCGGTGCGATGGCAGACCCAGGCGCCGGACGGCTGCGTCAGCCAAGTCTCGGTAGGGGCGCCGTCCCTGGGCGTGAACTGTACCCAGGAGAATCCACCAACCAGCAGCGCGCCGAAGAACTGGAACGACTCACGGGGACTCGTAGCAAGGTCGGCTGGCAACTCGGTCCGACGACTTGCCAACTTGTCAAGGTCAACCGAGGGAACCCGGCTAGGCGTCGCGCCTTGATTCGCGCGAACCGGCATGAAGAACCCTGTGCCGGGTAGGAAACCGCCCTGTGCCCTTTTTCGCTGGGCTTTGCCATCCTCGGTAACGGTCAACAGGGCGAGTAAGCCGCCCGTGCCATGCCGGTCGACCGGGACGAGAATCTTGCCTCCCGGTTTCGTCTGCTCGATCCACTCAGCGGGTATCCGATCAAAGCCCACGGTCGCAAGCACCCGGTCAAACGGCCCCCTTGCCGCACAACCCTTCGCGCCGTCTGCCGCTTCGAGGTGCGGCCGGTATCCGAGTACGTCGAGGCGTGTTCTGGCCAGACTCACCAAGGCCGCGTCCACGTCAAGGCTTGTGACGTTGTCCGCCCCAAGGCGGTGCGCGAGCAGGCCGGCGTTGTAACCAGTGCCGACGCCGATCTCCAGCACGGTATGTCCATCGTGCACGTCGAGGGATTCCAGCATGCTGGCCATCAGTGTTGGGGAACTCGACGATGAGGTCGGAATACCGTCGACGCGGCCATTCTGTCGCGCCTGGGAAGCCTTGCCCGTATCGCCGTCAAGCTGGGTGATGAGGGCACGGCGGCTGTAGACGCCGGCAGCCCACTCGGCGCTTTCCGCCTCAACAAGAAACCAGTCGGGTATGCCCGCTTGCTGATCGAAGAAGTAGGGCACGAAGGCCGCCCTTGGCACTTCGGTGAACGCGGCAATCCAACCAGGATCAGTGAGCGCGCCACTGTCAACAAGATCGTGCACGAACTCCGACTGAAGTTGCGGCGACTCAAGCACGGCTGGCGGCCCCTTCCAGTGCGTCGGCGATGGCGCTGGCGATCGGCATTCCGGTTTCATCCTCGATCCATGCCCACTGCCCATTGGGATTGCATTCCAAGAACCACCACTCACCGCTGGGTGAAACCACGAAATCCAGGGCGGCGAACCGGAGGCCAGCCGCCGCAGCAGCTTCCCAACCGCAGACCGTATGGAACTCGGCGTCTGCACAATCGAGTAGGTCAGCGAGTCATAATCCGCACGCCAATCCAGATAAGACTCCGGAGACCCGCTATCGATGCGCGTAGCGAAGAACTGGTCCGCCACGACGGTTAGCCGCACCTCGTGCACCTTGGGCACCCATTCCTGGAACAGGTGCATTGTCCTGGCGATGTTTTGATCCACACACTGCTCGGGGACAACCAAGGTCGCATAGACCTGGCGGGTACCGTCCGAATCGGTGATCCCCGCGCCACCAAAGGGCTTGCAGACCGCCCTACCAAGTTCGGCAACGAAGTTCCGTGCCTTGTCAGCATCGTTTGTGACCAGCGTGCGAGGTACCCGTAGCCCGACATCGCGCGCGTAGCAAAGTTGCGCAGGCTTGTACTCAGCGAGCCCGATCCGGTGTGGATGGTTGAGCCATGGGCGCAGTGCCGACAGCAGGCCACCGAAACCCATCCTGGCTTGAACCGCTGCCCAGCGCTGCTCGTTCTCGGACATGTCCGGGTGGAATTGGAAGCTTGTCGGCCGCCGGTAGTAGATGCCGGAAATCCTGGAAAGTTCGACCGAACGTCGCGCGGTCCGCAGCGAACCTTCCCACTGCTCGTCGGCCAGCTCCGCGCTGACCATTAGTTGTTCCGGGAAGTCGCCGGCGTCGAAGCGAAACAGGTTCGCCTCGCGTTCGTTCAGTTTCTCGACCACCCTGTCCGCCGTCGGATCGAACCGGTGGGTCATGATCACCACGGACCGCGCATGGTTCATCGCTAGTCCTCCCGGTGATCGGTGTCCGAGTCGTAGCCCTGGTGACCGTCGCTGTTTGTCTGTGTGTTGGTCTGCCCGTCCGTATGCCTTCCGAGGCGGACCAGCTCGCCACCATGTCGGAGCAGCCCTACCTGGGCTTCCTCGTCGTAGGACAGCTCGGCGAGGTTGAGCCGATCAACCCGCTTCGGCCTGACTCCCAGTGTGAGTCCGAACGGCCGGGCCGTCGAAGCTGGTTCGCCTGTGGAGTCCACCCGACCGTACGCGCGGCCGAGCGGGAACTGGTCCGAAGCAGGGAAGACAACCGAACCAGGCCGGCCTTCCGGTTTCGCAATTGACATATTCACTACCTCCAACTCCCGTGTGCTGATCCGTCAACTTCCCGTCGCGTCCCGGTTGAACCACACGAGGCGAGCCCGAATATGGGCACCGAACTCGAACAACCGCATCGCTCGCTCCGGGGACCGCAACCGCAACCGCGCGCGGCGACCGACCGCGATCACTTCGGCGTGATCCTCGAAAGCCATACCCCAGCCAGCGATGCGGGCATCCACCCGCTCGCCGTACTCCTGCACGATCGCGAACAACCTCGGCGCTTCCTGGGCGACCATGCGCTCCAGCTCCGCGGCGAACTCTTCCTCGTCACACAGCGGTTCTATACCCGAGGGATCCAGCAGGGACCCGTCCTGCTGGTCCACCTCGGCGGACGATGCCGTCATATTCATCTCCATCCCCATACCCAGATGCAATGCCGAACAAATTACACCGGAAATTCCAGTTGAACAGACTCGGCAGAGTAAGTTACGCCATTAGGAGGACGGTTGGTGGCGTCAAGTCCGATACGGGAGACTGCAACGGTGGCAGAACAAGATCCAGGCCCGATCGTGCAGCGAATCCTGCTTGGCGCGGCGCTGCGGGACGCTCGGGAAGACAAGGGACTCTCCTCTACCGAGGCCACGAAGAAGCTCGGTTGGTATGCCGGCAAGCTGTCCAAGGTCGAGCAGGGCGACAAGGGCGTCACCGACAAGGACCTGGCGAAAGCGGTTGCGGTTTACGAGATCGCCAAGGATCGGGAAGGCGTGCTCAAGCAGCTCGCAGCCGAAGCGCGGCGCAAACTGCCGCCTTCCCGGGTGCCCGAGTGGGCGACCAAATACGTGAACCTCGTGGCCGCTGCCGCCGAGATCAAACTTCACTTGTCGGATTCGTTTCCTGGCACGGTGCAGACCATCAACTACGCACGCGCAGTCCTGGAACGATCCGTCGTTGTTTCTCAGGCCGACGTTGAACGCATGGCCGAAGAACGAACTCGGCGCGTCGAACGGCTTATCAGCGCCAACACACGTATTTGGCTCGTGGTAGGCGAGGAAGCCCTGTACCGGGAAATCGGCAGCAGAGAGGTGCTTCGCGAGCAGTTGGAGCATGTCAGGTCGCTTGCCACAGCAGCCAACGTGACATTGCAGGTCATGCCCTATGACGGCGGTGCCCATTCGTGCCATGGCACCCCGTTCACGATCATCAGCTTGATCGAAGGGCGCCCCGGAATCGTGTACACAGAAGGGCTAACTGGCAGTGACTACCTTGGCGGGGAACACGTACGCGTGTACAACCTTGCCTACGACAACCTGCGCGCAGCAGCGTTGAGCCCAGACAAGACACTGGCGCTCATCAATCGACGGATCAAAGAGTTGACCTAGGAGAGATCGACATGGCTGTCCACAAGGAACTCGGCAACCTGCACTGGCGGAAGTCGAGCTTCAGCGCCGGCGCGGAGAACTGCGTCGAGGTAGCCACGGCCCCCAGCGGCGGGCACTACCTCCGCGACAGCAAGAACCCCAGCGCGGGCACACACCACTTCACCAACAGCGCGTGGATCACCTTCATCCACGCAATCACCACCGCTGACACCCCGTAACCGCATTCCCTGGGGATCTTGCGGTCACTTTCGGTGGTCGCGTTCTTCAAGGTCAGGCGGCGCGTTCGTCCAGGATCTCGAAGGTCAGGCCGGCGCGTTGCAGGCGGTCGATGAGTGGTTGACCGAGCGCCACTGCCGGGGTTACCTGTCCCGCCGTCTCCGGCAGCTCGTCAACCGCCAGGCAGAGCGCGGCCTCGGCGAGCATCTTCGCGGTCTCCGAGTAGCCCGGATCGCCCCCGCTGACCTGTGTCACCACCCGGCGCCCGCCACCTTCGCCGACGAAGCGCAGCTTGAACCAGGACTGCGCCCGCTGCTCGGCGCTCGGTCCTTCGCCCGGCGCCAGCCGGTTGGACAACCAGGAGCGCACCGGCGGCAACTGCGCGAGCAGCACCGCACCCGCCGCCCCCACCCCGAGACCGGCGGCCACCGGCAGCCGGCGCACCGCGAGGAAGTGGCCATACCGGAAATCCGGACCATAGGCATCCAGCGCCCGCGCCGAGCGCCGCACCACCTGCGGATCGATCGTGGGCATCGGCAACAACCAGGCACCGAGCTCGCGATCCCGACAAACCCACAGCTCGGTCGAGCCCACCTTGCGACCAGCAGGCTTCGGCTCCAGCCTGCCCCTGGCCCGCGCCGCGCTGAGCGTCTGCTTCCCCCTGGCAAACGCCGTCAGTGCGGAAGCGAGCGTGCCACCAGAAAACCGGCCGTTCATCCGCAGCGAACCGGTCACCCGCAGGGGCACATCGGCCGGCAGCTGCTGGACCGTGAAATACGCGCCGAGGTCCGGCGGGATCGACTCGAACCCGGCCGCGTGAATCAGCCGAGCCCCGGTCTGCCGCGCCCGTTCGTGATACCGCAGGTACATCCGGTCCGGAAACTCTGGCTCACCGGTCAGATCCAGATAATCAGTACCCGCCTCGGCGCAGGCCGCCACCAGCGGCTCACCGAACCGCACGTATGGGCCAACCGTACTGATCACCACCCGCGCGGACCGCGCGAGCTCGGCAAGCGAATCCGGCCGCGTGACATCCGCTTCGAGCAAGCCAAGCTCCCCGCACGCGGGGTTGATCGCGGCAAGCCTGCCCCGCAGGTCAGCAAGCTTGCCCTGGTTACGCCCAGCGAGCGCGAGCCGGCAGCCCTCGGGGAGCGCACCGGCCAAGTACTCGGCGGTCAGCGCACCGGTGAACCCGGTGGCCCCGAACAACACGATGTCGTAATCCCGTCCGTCCCGCATGGGGACAGGCTACTCGCTAGTACGTACCGACGGTATGCCCTTGGCCGGACCCCGATATCCCCTGGCGAGCAGCGCCGCGGCACCAGCGGTGACCACGTCGGCCGCGGTGAACATCGCCCGCGAGGCAATCGCGTAGGCGCCGGCGGCGACCGGCCCGATGCTGGTGGCCAGCGCGGCCGTGACAACCACCTCACGCACCCCTGCCCCGGAGGGCAGGATGAAAAAGAACAGCCCCGCGGTCAGCCCGATCGCGACCGCCCCGGTGCACAACAGCAGCCCGCCCCACCCCGGCGTACCAAGGCTGTTCGCGAGCAACCACAGATGCGTCCCGAAACAGGTGAAGGTGAACAGCGAGTAGCCAAGCGCCTTGCCCACGGTCGCCCAGCGCAACCGGTGCGCCAGCGGTGCCTTACGCAAGATCCGCAGCACCAGGTTCACCGCCCAGGTGAGCAGCCGGGGATGCAGCGCGGCCAGACCAACCGGCAGCACGGCGTAGAGCCAGATCGCGCCCGGACTCTCATCCAGCAGCACCGGCAGGGCGAGCACCCCGAGCAGCAAGGAAGCCACGGTCGACACGCCAACCTGGATCAGCGAGGACACGAAGCTGCGCGCACGCGGCAGCCCAGCCTGCTTACCCAGCTCCATCTGCAACACATAGGCCCAGACGGCGCCGGGCAGGTACTTGCCTAGCTGGCCGACCAGATAGATCTGCGGACCCCGGATCGGGCCGAGCTTGGTACCCAGGTCATCCACGATCACCTGCCAGCCGAGGGTGCTCGACGCGATCCCGAGGATGAGCACCAGCTGGCTGAGCACCGCGGCCGGCCATGGCACCCGCGCAAGCGTGTCCCATACCTCGTCCCAGCGCGTCACCAGGTAGTAGCCGGCACCAACAAGCACGGCGGCGAGCAGGATCCGGCGCGCCCAGGTAACCGCCAGCGACCGCCAGTTCCGGGAGGTCGTCGACGCGGCGGTCTCGGCGCTCATCTGGCGCGCACCGTGACGAGCCGGCTGAACTCGCGCAGCAGGTCGTAACCGTCCCAGATCGGATCGAACCGCAATGCCGAACCGAACGGGACGATCCGGTCGATCCCCTTACCCGCGGCCGCCGCCACGAACTCGGCAAGCTCGTCCTCCGTGCAACCGAACTGGATCAGCGTCTGATCCGTTCGCCGCACCAGACCGGCCAGCTCGGTGAGGTTCGACAACGCGGTATGCGCGAAGGTGCCCGCCGCCAGCCATTGCCTCGGCGGATCGGCGGGGTCGGCCAGGTCGACGGTGGCCACCCCGGCGCCGAAATCGAGCCCGCGCACCCTGCCGTCCGCCGCGAGACCATAGCCGGCCACCCGCTGCTCTACCGCCATCGCGGGTTCCAGCGCGTAGCCACGCAGCGCGACTATCTCGGCGAGCAGCGCGTTGAACTCGTCCCGCGCCTCGGCCATTTCGCCCGCACCGATCCAGTACACCGCGCGTGGCGAAGCGCAGGCGGCCTGATCGAACCAGTAGGCATCCGCGTAGAACGCCTCCACCGCCGCGCGCCGTTCGGCCGCGCTTGCCGCCTGCCAGCCGGCAAGCGAGATCACCGCGAACGACGCCCGGTCCGGAAAGGTCAGGTCTCGAGCGTTCGGGGCAAGCCGGTGCTCGCGTAGCTCGTTGATCGCCCTGTCGCCACCCCACAGCACGCGAAGTTCGCAGGCCGCGGAAAACGCCCCGGTGGCCGCGGGGTCGCGCGGGTAGCTGACCATCCGCTGGGTGCTGGCCACCGCCGGCTCGGCACTATCCGCGATCTCCGCGAGCGCATCGAGCAACACCGCGCCGGCGCCGGAAACCCTTGGCGAGACCCGGACGATATTCGGGTTGCCGGCCAGTGCGGACAGCGCCCAGGAGTAGACGAACATGGTGTCCACATTGGCCGGTGGCACGTGGAAGCAGAGCCCTCGCGGGAACCGGTACCCGCCATCCGGCGCGGGAGCGGTATCCAGCACTTTGCGAAGTTCGCCTGGCCGCAGGAAGAACCCGAGTGCGGCGAGCTCTGGGTAGGCCCGCGCGGTATCCGGGGCGAGCAGTCTCCGCGCCAGTTTGCCGAGAAAGTCGATCACCCGCTCATCGCCGAACCGCAACGGGTTCTCCCCGGAGAGCTCGGCAACAACCCGCTCGGCGGTGGTTTCGGCAGGTGCGGGAAACAGTTGCCTCATGCGGCAGTCCCCCGCGTGGTGAAGGTGTCCGAGCAACCTCGCGCTTCCGCCCGTGGCAGCCGGCCTAGCACGGAGAACCGCTTACCCGGCCAGTCACCGTCGTCGATGCCATGCAGTACACCAAGATCCTCGGTGAGCAGCGCGTGCCCGGGATAGGATCGAGGTAGCGTGCTGAGCACCTCGATCACGCCCGGCTCACCGATCGGCTGCGGTTCGAAGGTCAGCGGATCACGGATGATCACGTCGGCGAAATCCGGACAGTACAGACCATCCCCGGACGGCCCCTCCAGGTACACCGTGCCGATCTGCTCGATCATCCCGTAGTAGTTGTGGATTCGGGTCAACCCGGTATCGGCGGCGAACCTGGCGCGGAACTCGGCGTTGTCCACCGCGCGATCGGCCAGCTTCTTCCACCCACCGGAGTGGATCAGGATGCCATTGGACAGATCGAGGGAATGCTCGCGGGCCACCTCGTAGAGGTACTGCCAGACGAGGAAGGTGAACCCGAAGATCAGGAACGGCTGGTCGCCGTGTTTCGCGAGAAAGTCCTTTAGTGCGGCGATATCCGGTTCGTCGTGTTCGTCGAGCAGGTAGGTGTGCGCCCTGCCGAAGGTGGCCATGCCGAGCACTCCGGCACCGCGCGCGGAGAATTCCCTGCGGTTGGTGATGATCCCGATCGTGTCCACAAGCAACATGGGCAGCCGTTTCGGGCCGAGCACGGCTCGCAGGCTCGCGCCGAGCCGTTTGGTCTGCGCACCGGCCGCGTCCCGGTCCAGGTAGATCCGCGAGGCGCCGGAGCCGGTGGTACCGGACGAGGTGAGCACTTTGAACACGTCAGAATCCGGAATACTGCGCAACTCGTGCGTTTTGAACATGCGTACCGGCAGCCACGGGAGGTCTTCGAGCCCGGCGCCGGGCAAGCCGCGCGGCACGTCCAGCGCGCGCAGCACGCGGTCGTATGGCGGGCAGCGGTCGCGGTGGTAGTCGGTGAGTTCGACAAGTTCGCGCAGTAGTCCGGTCATCCGCGTGCTTCCAGCTCGGGGTAGTCGATCTTGCCGTTGCTCCGCAACGGCAGGGCATCCACCGAGCGTACGTCGAAACCCCTGATGTGCAGATGCAGCCGGTCGGCCAGCGTGTGCGCGGCGGACTGGCAGGACTGCTCGGCGGCGCCGGCCAGCCAGACCACCACCTTGTCCGCGCCGGCCACGACGGCCACCTCATCCACCCCGAGATCGGCCTCGCGCACCAGCTGTTCGAGATCGTCCAGGTTGACCCGGTTGCCGAAGATCTTGCCGATCCGCTTCAGCCGCCCGGTGATGAACAGGTAACCGTCCTCGTCCAGGTAACCAAGATCGCCGGTATGCAGGACGCCGGCCAGCTGATCGCCTTCGCCCAGCTCCGCTTCCTGATCCGCGTATCCCATCATCACGTTCGGTCCACGGTAGACAACCTCACCACCGATGCCAGGATGCGTGGTCTCGTTGCCGTCCGCGCGCTTGATGGAAAACGCGCCGTCCGGCAACGCGCAGCCAACCGAGCCGACCTTGTCCGGCAGCCGCTCGGCCGGCACCGTGGCCATCCGCGGCGCCGCCTCGGTTTGCCCGTACATCACGAACAACCGGCCGCCCACCGCGCGCATCTTGGCGTGGAACTCCTCGACGAGCTCGACCCGCATCCGGCCGCCGGCCTGGGTGAGCGTGCGCAGGCTCGGATAGCGCGCCGGGTCGAACCGGAGCTTGCGCAGCATCTCGTAGTGGTACGGCACCCCGGCGAAGGTGGTCACCTCGTACTCGCCGACCGCGTCCCAGAACGAGCGCGCGAACAGCCCTTCGGGGTGCAGCAGGACGGCCGCGCCGCGCATCAGGTGGCTGTTCAGCACCGAGAGCCCGTAGCTGTAGTGCAGCGGCAGGCTGGTCGGCGCCACATCGGTGTCCGCGATGCCGAGTACCTTTCCGATCGTTTCGGCGTTGTGCAGCACCGCGCGCCGGGACAGGCGCACGAGCTTCGGGTTCCCGGTGGTGCCGCTGGTCGGCAACAGCACGGCGAGTTCCGGATGCGGCACCACCCCCTCGGTCGCCTCGCGCAACCAGGTTCGGCCTTCGCCATCCGGGTAGTAGCCGGCAATCGGCGGCACTCCGACGGCGCCGAGCAGCGCGGCCGGCCGGAACCGCTCGAGCAGCCCGGCAAGCAGGGTTTCCTCGAGCGAGGGGTCGAGCAGGGCGATCGACCGGCCTGCCGCGATCGCGCCGAGGTAGTCGAGCACGCTGGACAGCTCGGTGCTCGCGCGCAGGAAGACGACCCCGGGTGGCAGGTCGGCGAGTTCATCGGCGCGGCGGCGCACCGCCGTGCCGAGCTGCGCACCGCGCAGTACCTCACCGCTCGGCGCGTGGATCAGTCGCGCGTCCTCGTGCACCAGCACGGTTACCAACTCCGTTTCCGGCCGCCGGGTTACAGAACGAGCCCGCCGTCCACGCCGAGTACCTGCCCGGTGACAAACGATGCCTCGTCGCTTGCCAGGAAGCGAATCACCCGCGCGACCTCGTCGGCCTGGCCGAGCCGGCCGAGCGGGGTATCGGCGATCCGGCGCTCGAGCACCTCCTCGCCCAGATGCGCGGTCATCCGCGTTTCGATCACGCCGGGCGCGACCGCATTCACTCGAATGCCGTAGCGCCCGAGTTCCTTCGCGGCCGAGCGCGCCACGCTGGCCACCGCGGCCTTGGAGGCGGCGTAGGCGGTCTGTCCGGCGCTGCCGCGCTCCCCGACGATCGAGGCGAGCAGCACGATCGAGCCGCTGCGCTGCCGCATCATCGCGCGGGTGGCGGCCTGCACGGTGTGGATGGTGCCAGCCGCGTTCGTGCCGAGCAGCGCGTCCACCGCCTCGGCGCGGATCATCCCGAGCAGCGCGTCCTCAAGCACACCGGCGTTGGCCACCACGATGTCCAACCGGCCGTGCTCCTTGGCCACCCCACGCACCACCGTCTGCACGGCCTTGGCGTCGGTGACGTCTAGCGCCAGCCCGCTCGCCGCGCCGGCGGCCGCAGCCCGTTCGGCGGCTTCGGCGCCGTCCCTGCCGGTAAGCACTACGGTCGCGCCGGCGACGGCCAGCGCTTCGGCCGTCGCGTAGCCGATCCCCCGCGTGCCGCCGGTGACCAGCGCGACCTTTCCCGCCAAGGAAGCCGGGATCGGGTCCGGTTCAGCCATCGAGCATGCCCCGCAGCATGTCCACCGCGACCTTGAAGCTGCTCATGTCAATCACCTGATCGGTATCGAACTGCACATCGAATTCGTCTTCGATCGCCGCGACCAGCGCCATATGTCCGACCGAATCCCACGCCTCGATATCCCGGTACTTCAGGTTCTCCACCGCGGCGCCCTCGTCGAGCTGCAGAGACTCCACGAACACCCCGCGCAACCGCTCCTCGATCGCCATGTTCACCCTTCAGTCGTTCAGCGGCGAGCGTGCCGCCCACTCCACAAGCAGTGTGCCCAACTCTCCCGCATCGCCGGCCAGCTCGGCTTCCGGCCGGGCCTGCTTTCCCTTGAGAAACGGCCCAAGCGCCTCGATCGTTGCCTCATCGCAACCCTTTCGACGCAGGCCAACCTCGTTGATCCCGGACACCCGAGCGGGATTGCCCACGGCGATGGTGAAGGCGCCGACCTCACCGCGCACCGCGGCGCTCATACCAACCATCGCGCCGGGACCGATCCGCCCGTGCTGGTGCACCGTGGTGTTCATCCCGAGGTTCGCGTCCGCCCATACGTGGGTATGCCCGCCGAGCTGTACCGCGCAGGCCAGCGTCACCCGGTCGTCCAACCGGACATCGTGGCCGGTATGGCTGCCGCGCAACAGGTAGCAATCGTGGCCGATCCACGTTTCCCGCCAGGTTCCCTGGTGCACGCTGACGTACTCGCGGATCCGGTTTCGGTTGCCGATGCGTACCCCCGCGCCGTCCTCGGTGGCCGCGCCGGTTGGCGCGTCCGCCCAACCGGCCGGATGCGGGCCGCCGCGGTCCTCGGCTGGCGTGCCAATCGTCACGTGCGGGCCGATCCAGTTGTCGTCGCCGAGCACGACCGGCCCGACGATGACCGTGTATGGCCCGATCACGTTGCCGGTACCCATTTCCACGCCCGCGCCGACTACCGCGGTTGGGTGGATCTGGTTAGTCACGATTACCCCATCGGTTGCGTTTCGTCCGGAATTAGCCGTAAAGCACGGCGCGCACCGAAGGTACGCCCCCGCGCCGTCAGCGGCGCCGCCGCGCCCTCTACTGTGGAAGCTGGTCCACCGAAGTAGTTGCGCGCACCGAAAGGCCAGCATGATTCCGATCACCGTGGTCAATGTCGGCGCCGCCGAACCACTTGTTACCGAGGTGCTCCGCTCCGGCGCGATAGCGCAGGGCAAGATGGTGCGCCGGCTCGAAGAGGGCTTCGCCGAACTGGTCGGCACCCGGCACGCGATCGCGGTGAGCAACGGCACGACGGCGCTCGTCGCCACGTTGCAGGCGCTTGACCTACCGGCCGGGGCCGAGGTGATCACCTCGCCGTTCACCTTCGTCGCCACGCTCAACGCGATCCTGGAAGCCGGCGCCGTCGCCAGGTTCGCGGATATCCGCGAAGACGACTTCTGCGTGGACCCGGATGCCGTCGAGGCAGCGGTAACCGCTCGAACTGGCGCGCTGCTGCCGGTGCACCTGTACGGCCAGACCGCGGATCTTGGCCGGCTGACCGAGCTGGCGGACCGGCACGGCATCGCCTTGGTCGAGGACGCGGCGCAGGCCATTGGCGCGGATTTCGCCGGCCGCCAGGCTGGATCGGTTGGCATCGGCTGTTTCTCGCTGTACGCCACGAAGAACCTGACCACCGCCGAAGGCGGGATGATCACCTGCGACGACGACGAGCTCGCGGACCGGCTGCGCGTGCTGCGCAACCAAGGCATGCGCGGAAAGTACGAGTACGAAACGGTCGGGCACAACTACCGGATGACCGATCTGCACGCCGCGGTGGGCATTCCACAGCTGGCGAGTATCGCCGAGCTGACCACGGCAAGGCGGGCGAACGCCGCGGCGCTTTCCGCAGGGCTCGCCGGCACCCCCGGACTCGCACTGCCGGCGACCTTGCCCGGGCGTGGACACGTCTGGCACCAGTACACGGTGCGGGTTACCCCGGACGCCACAGTGGATCGGGCCGAGCTTGCCGCAAAGCTCGCCGAACGCGGCGTCGGCACCGGGATCTACTACCCGCGGCTTGTCTTCGACTACCCTTGCTACCAAAGGCACCCCCGGGTAATGGCGGAGTCAATGCCGGTTGCCGAGGCAATCGCAAGGCAGGCTCTCTCCCTTCCCGTGCACCCCGCGCTCGACAAGTCTGATGTGGACAAGATTGTGCACGAAGTCCGCGATATCCTCGGAGGTTGACCGGTATGCACCGGATCGCGCTGATCGGCGCCGGTTCAATGGGCGCGCTGCACGCCAGAGTGCTCAGTGCGAGCAGGCGCGCCAAACTGAGCAGGATCATCGATCCGAACCCGACGATCGGTCGAGCACTCGCCGAGGATCACGAGACTCAGTGGACACCAAGTATCGACACGTTGTCTGATGTGGACGCTGTAGTGATCGCATCGCCAACGGAAACTCACTACGAGCTGAGCATGGCGTGCATTCGCGCGGGCCTTCCGATCCTCGTGGAGAAACCGTTGTGCGACAGCCTTGCCGAGTGCACCAAGGTACTCGGCGCGGCCTCGGCCGCTGACGTGCCGATCCTCTGCGGGTTACTCGAACGCTACAACCCGGCGGTGCTGACCGTGCGCTCGCTGGTAACCGACCCGGTGCAGCTGACTGCCCGCCGGCACGGGCCATATGCCCCACGCATCAAAACCGGGGTTGCCTGGGATCTGCTGATCCATGATGTGGATCTGGCGATCCAGTTCTTCGGCGCCGAGCCGGTTCGCACCATCGCGGACACCGGCCAGTTCCACCCGGATTCCCAGCCGGGCGCCGAAGACGCGGTGGAGGCGGTGCTCTCCTTCGCGCCAGGACTTGCCTCGGTCTCCGCCTCGCGGATCGGCCAGCGCAAGGTGCGCACCCTGGCGATCACCGAGCTGGACCGGCTGATCGAGATCGACCTGCTGCGGCGGGATGTCGCGATCTACCGGCACGTCTCGCATGATGCGGAGGTCGGGGACTGGCGCGGTTACCGGCAGCAGACCGTGCTGGAGATCCCCGAGTTGAGCACCGCGCGGGAGCCGCTGGCCACCCAGCTGGACCGGTTCCTGGACATCCTGGACGGCACCGTGGACGCCGACGCCGAGCGTGACTCGATCCTGCCCGCGCATCGCGTGGTCGACGGCCTCCTCGCGGGTGAGCGGAACCCGAACCGCGTTCTTTAAGGTTAGCGCGCTTAAGATGCGCTGACCTGCGACAACAACGAAACGGAGCTGCGATGGCAACGACCATTCCGATCCCGGTGAACTTCCGGTTGCCGGATGGCTGGCAGGCCACCGACCCGGACTCGGTGGGCGCGGCCGGCGCGGCGTTCGTCGCGCTGCATCCGGAATCGCGTACCGACGACTTCACCGCGAACATCACGATCAACGGGGAGTACCGGCCGGATCCCGCGACACTGCATGAGATCGCCGATGAGTCAGTCAACCGACTCACCCAGGTATCCAGCCAGGTAGCGGTCAGCAACCGTACCGAGGTTGGCAGCCCGGAGGCGCCGGGTCTGACCCAGACGTTGCGGATCAACGCCGAATTGCGGGGCAGTATGCGGGAACTGCTGCAATCCCAGGTGTTGCTGGCCATCAAGGACATCCACAGCCCGGACCGCCGAGTCGTGCTAGAGCTGGGTTTCACCGCGACGCCCACACAGGCGCAACAGCTGATCGAGGACTTCCAGACGTTCGTTTCCTCGGTTCAACCGGTGCGAAGCGAAGGCCCGGCGCCGGACAACAGCTGACGGCGGGTACGGCCCTGCCGTCAGTACTGTCGCCAGACGAAATCCGGCACCTGATCCGCGATATCGCACAGGTAGTTGACGCCGTACTCGATCTCGTGCCCGGTCAACGCACCAAGCTCCCAGCCGATGAGTTCACCACCTTCGAACCGAAACGGGATCCGCTGCGCTCGCGAATCGGCGAGTAGCCACTGCATCATCCGCGGATGCAACACATCGAAGGCGAACCGGGGGCTCGCGGACAGCACGGTAAAGCTCTCGTTGAACTGGGTGCTCTCCAGTTCCACCTGCTCGCCGCCACGAAACAGCCCGGCCAGCGAGTTCGCTCGGCTCACTTGCAGCTCCGGTCGATGCGCCGGAGTAGGGATGACCCAGACCTTGAAATGCACCAACGGTTTGAGCCCGTAGGTGTCCTGGGGCTGCCGGTAACTGAACTGGAAACAGCAGAACCAGCGACCCCGATACTGGCCGGTGACCACATGTTGCGCGGTGCGCCGGTTCGGCAATGCCAGGTCGAACGGATCACCCTTGGCGAATCGGGCCAGCAGCGTGGGGTCGACCGGCGCGTACCGCCAGCCGTGGTAATGAACAAGTTGCTGGATTGCCATCGCGGCCACCTGGTGGCGACGCCGCAAGGATCGCTTGGCGAGCTGGCGCACCGCCAACAGGACACCCACAAGGCCAAGCAGGAAGAGCGTCGATACCAGCAGAGCCCACACCATGACACGCCCCAAGTCCGAAGCCCCAGTCCGAAGACTCAGTCCGAAAACTACTTCCAGACGAACTCGGGTACCCGCTCGACGAACTCGCAGAGGTAGTCGAGGCGCGGCTGCATCCACTCCAGATCGAACTTGCCGCGTTCCCAGGTCACCAGTCCGCCGTTTTCGAACCGGACCGGGGTTTCCGGCGCGCGCGGGTCGTGCAACATCCACTCCATCGTCCGTGGATGCAGTACGTCGTAGGCGAACTTGTCGTTCTCCGTCTTGATCTTGAACGCCTTGTTGAACTCCACGCTCTCCAGCTGCAGGTCACGCACCCCGACGAAGTCGAGCATCTTGCTGCCCCAGCCTTCCTTGCTGATCTCCAAGGTTGGCCGGGTGGCCGGGGTGCTTACCGAGGCGATGCGGAAGTAATAAGTCTGCGTGCGCCTGTTCGAACCACTGCCGCTGGTGACCTTGTAGGTGTACTCGTAGCAGCAGAACGGCTTGCCCCGGTGCTGACCGCTGAACACGTGCCGGGCACGCCGGGAATGCCCCCTGCTGTTGAACGGCGAGCCGCGAAAACGGCCGAGCACGCTGCTGTCCTTCGGGCGGTACTGCCAGCCGCGTTGCTGCGCAACCTGGGTGAAGTGGGCGATCTTCTTCTTGTTGTGCTGCCACTGCCAGACCATGTAGCCGGCCAGCAGGACACCGCCGATCACGTAAAAGACCCACGTATCCATGACGCGCTTCGAACCTCCCCCTCGTCGGGCGAACCGCATTTCTTAGGGATATTGCGGTCAGAGGTTAGTTCAGTAGCTCGCCGCCTTGCCATTCGGCGCGCACCTCGACGGGTTTGCCCAGCGTAGCCGCGGGGTTGGCGGCATCGAAGGAGCCGGAATGCGGGTACACGTACAGCTTGCCGTCCCGACTACCGAGGATGTCCGGGTTGCCGTCGTTGGTGACATCGCTAACCGAAATCGCATCGAGCAGATCCCAGCCGTAGCCGATGGTGAACGTCTTGCCCTGCTCACCATGGGTGAAGGAGAACAGCTCGAGCTCGCCGTTCGGGCGTTTGGCCAGCACGTCCAGCACGCCGTCGCCGGTGAGATCCGCGACGATCTGCTGCACGTCGTCCTCCGGACCACTGATCAGCAACACCGGCTCCTTGAACGTCGCGGTGCCGTTCAGTTCCCTGGTGTGCTCGTAGACGTAGGTGTCTCCGGTGCCCTTGCGGTGCGCGACCATATCGTCGTAGCCGTCGCCGTTCAGGTCGGCGGTGGTGATCAGATCGGTGGTGTTCCAGCCGTGGCCGAGCACTTCCGGTTCGCCGAGCGTGTCCTGCCCGGCGAACTCACCGGTGTGCGGGTACCAGCGCAGCGTGCCTTCCTGGTCAACGGCGAGCGCGTCGGCGAACCCATCCGCGTTCAGATCGCCCTGCCCGACCCAGCGCTGTGTTCCCCAGCCGTTGGCGATGGTGGCCGGATCGCGGTAGGTCTGCTTGCCGTCGAACGTGCCGCTGTGCGGGTAGACCCGCAGTGCACCCGCATCGTTCCGAGTGAGCATATCGGTGATCTGATCGCCGGTGAAATCGCCGCCGCGCCCTCCGGACGGCGCCGCCTTCGCCTCGGCCCGCGGGCTCGGCTGGTAGTGCGCGACTCGCTCGGCCGAGCTGGTCGTACCCGGTTCGGCGCCGGCCAAGCCTGGCACGACCAGTCCGGGCACGACCAGCGGCGCTGCCAGCGCACAGATCCCGCCGAGCACCCCGCATACCCGCCGTATTCGCATCCCGTCACTCCCGAGGTAGCCAGTTGCCGCCGTTCGTCAGGCTTTCACGGCTGCCGGCCGAATCGCATCACTCGGACGAGCGTCAGCCGTCCAACAGTGGGATCAGCTGTTCTTCCTCGTAACGCAGGTGCTCGTGCAGCTCGGCGGCGAGCCGATCCACCTCGCCGAGCACCTGGGCGCGCTCGGGACCGTCCGCCATGATCACCCGCTGCAGCTCGTCCAGGAGTTTCGCGATGACCTCGTGTTCCGCGCGTAGTCGCGCCAGGGTCGGTTCGAGTTCCGGGAAGCGCACCGCCAGGTTGGGGAACATCCCGGCGTCCTCGGCGGTGTGGTGAAATTCCAGTCCCTTGCACAGGTTCAGGCAGTTCACCCGTAGTTGGGCGCCGATCCCCGGCCCAGAACGCGCGACCTCCGCACGGACCAACTCGATTTCCCTGCGGAACACGTCGTGGATGCCACGCAGCATCTCGCCGAAGGATCCGCCACTGACCGGTGGGCCCGCATGTACCGGATCGAGCGCGACAACCGGGATGGCGCGGTTGGTGTTGGCCTGATACTCCGCCCAGCCCGGATCGGCCTCGACCGCACGGGCGAACAGCCGGTCCCGTTCGGCGCCGGTAACTTCGACCGCGTTCGCCTGGTAGCTATACAGTCCGGTTTCGACGGTCACCTGCGGGTTGGCGAGTACATTGTGGAACCAGTCGGGATGGTTCGGCGCGCCACCCGCCGAGCCGATCACCAGTACGCGGTCGTTCTCGTCCGGCAGGTAGCCGAGTGGTGTGGTGTGCTTGCCACCCGTACGTGCGCCGGTGGTGGTGAGTAGCAGCAGCCGAGCGCCTTCGAAGGGGCCGCCGACGCGACCCTTGTTGGCGCGGAACTCATCGATGATCTGTTGGTTAAAGTCAATTGCCATAAACATTCCTCCTTTTTGGACAGCACAGGGTGACCCTGGTCAGGGCAGGAAACAGCCGCGTTCGAGCGCAGGAAAGCGCGACGCGTCGAAGGGTGAAACGGGGAGAACTTGATGGATGGGCGGGCCTCTGGCCCGCCGGAGGCTCACGGCTGGGCCGGGAACCTTACTCGCTCATGCCTATTGGCAGACCCGGCAGTCACGGAACCGACAGTAATCGACGGGCAGGGTCGAGGCAAGGTGCACGGCACCGTCACACCGATCCCAACCAAGCGGGAACCGCCGGTACATCTGGCGCGTCTATGTCACAATAGGTGCGAGCGAGAGGCGAAGGACTCCAATGACCAAGTTCGACGTCCAGACCGGGGAGCTGCTTGGCGCGGCCTCCGGGATCAGCGAAGCCGTCAGCCCGATGGAGGGGTTCGACCTGTCCGGAGCGTGCGCCGACGGCGCCGCCTTCGGCGAGGGCGAGGTACACGGCGCGCTCACGGGGCTGTGCCGCGATATGCAGAACGCCGCCCGGTCGATGACGGCGGACGCGGCCACGGCCGGCACGATGTTGCAGCTCACCGCGCGCAAGTACGCGGCGGCCGACGATGCGGCCGAGGGCTGGATTCAGCGCGCGCCGAGCAGCGAGGGAGGCAACTGATGGCCGCCGAACTCGGGCAGTCGGAGAACCCGAAGGATCTCGTTCCCGGCGAGCCGGCCGGGGTGCAACAGCAGGGAAGCCAGCTGGCGCAGCGGGGCGCACAGGTCAGCGCGGTCGGCTCGGCGCTTGGCCAGGTGAAAGTGGCTGGCTGGGAGGGCGCGGCCGCGCAGGCGTTCAACGGCAAGTTCGCCGAGGAACCGCCGAAGTGGTCGAAAGCCGGCGAAGCGCTGACCAACGCAAGCAAGGTCGTCAACGAGTTCGGCGGCGTGCTCGAATGGGCGCAGGGCCAGGCCGCGGAGGCCATCGAGTTGTGGCGCCAGGGCGAGGCGGCGACCGCGAAGGCCAAGGCGGACCACGCCGCCGCGGTCGCGAAGAACCTGGTGCTGAGCACACTCGGCGATCCTCGGGCGAAGGCGGTCCCGCCGTTCAACGACCCGGGCGAAGCGCTGCGGCAGCAAGCAAGGGAACTACTCGAGCGGGCGCGTGCCCAGCTCGCCGAGGCGGACGCCGCGACCAGCTCCGCGCTGAGCGGGCTGCGCGAGCAGGCAAGCAACGTACCCGGCTGGGTCGCCGGAGTGGGCCAGTTCCTGCAGGACGCGGCTGGCAAGGCCGGCGATGGGCTGGGCGAACTCCGCGATATGTTCGGCAACTTCCTCAGCGGCCTCTTCGATGGCGGCGGCCCGAGCCCCGATGAGCCGCCGAAACCGTTCGACTGGCGCCTGGAATGGCCGAAGCTTGGTTGGGGCGAACTCCCGAACGGCGCTGGCGGTATCAAGCTCGACTCACTCGGCGAGGTCCATCTTGGACCCTTCAGCGTGGCCGTGCCAGACCTCGTGCTGGGTGGAAAGATAGACGAGAACGGCGGAGGATTCGGGCTGTTCGGCGAGTCCCGGCCGCGTGAATTCGATCTCGGCTTTGGCCCCATCGAGCGCAAGACCAACTACTTCTTGGGTGGCGAAGCTGGACTCAGCAAACCGACCTGGGGCATCGACCACACCGGCGCGGTCAGCATGGGAGCTGGGGCGAATGCCTTCGCCGGCGGCAAGATCAGCGAAGACCTGAAGTACCAGTTCGGCGAGGACGGTCTCAACGCGGGCCTGACTGGGGAAGTCCGCTACGGCATCGGCATTGACGCCCACGCTGGATTGCACAAGGGGCCGGACGGTAAGTACGAGATCGGCCTTGGTTTCAAGGGCGCTCTTGGCTTCGGCGGTGGGGTCAGCGGGAACATCACGTTGAGCGAAGAGCAGAGCGAATGGGTCGAGAAGACCGCCAAGGAAGCCGCGGACACCTTCGAGAAAACCGGCGAGTGGATCGGGGACAGGAAAGACGAAGCTGGCGAGTGGGTCGGGAACAAGAAGGAGCAGGCCGAGGATGCCGTCGAGTCCACCAAGGACAAGATCGGCGAGGTCGGCGAGAAGATCGGTGAGAAGCTACCCTGGTAACCCCGCTAACCTCAAAGAACGCGGTCACGCTCCGTGGCCGCAATATTCCTAGAGATTGCGGTTGGCGAGGTCGTGCAGCACGGTGAGGTGCTTGGCCAGCACGGCTTCCATGGTGAAGTTGGCGTCCACCAGCGCGGAACCCGCGGCCGCCAGCTCGGCGGAGGCTGGCGGATCGGTCAACACCTCGATCAGCCGCGCGGCGAGCGCGCTCGCCGAACCCTGCGGCACCAGATGCACGTTGCTCCGGTCCACCAGCTTGATGTCCAGGAAGTTGTCCGCACGCACCGCGGCGACCACCGGCACCCCGGCCGCCATGCTCTCCAAACTCGCCGTACCGAAGCCATAGCCCTGCAACTCGTGGCTTTCCACCGCCGCCGCCGCGAGGTAGTGCGGGATATCCCGCTTCGGCACGGCACCCGTGGTCAGCACCGAATCCCGCACGCCCAGCTCGCGAGCCCGCCGCAGGAACGCGTCGAAGTACACCCCGCCGACGACGACCAGCTTCGCCTTCGGCACGGACCGCAACACCTCGGGCATCGCTTCGACGAGCGCCATCCGGTCACGCAGCGGTATCACGTGCCCGGTGGAAAGGATCACCGGCTCGGAACCGAGCCCGTGCCGCGCACGAACAAGCGCCGCGTCCCCGCCGCGCACCCATTCCGGGTGCACCCCAACCGGAATAGGCACCATGCCGGCGATGCCGCCGCGATACTTGCGTTCGATGTAGTCCCGCATCTGCACGTCCATCACCACGAACGTCGGTTTACAGCGGCGCATGAACGGCGCGACCACAAACCGGTCCAGCACGTTGAACACCTGCTGGTACAGCTTGCGCGGGCTTTGCAGTCTGGTGTGGACACTGAGCAGCATCGGCACATCGTTCTTGCGGGCCCACAGCCCGCTCGCCCAGGTCAGGTCGAAGAACTGGCCATGCGCGTGGATGACGTCCGGGCGGAAATCATCGAGCAGCTTGCGCACCCGGCGCGGCAGGCTTGGCCGCGCGGTAAAGGGGATGTCGAAGTTCACCGCGAGCCGGGTCTCCGGCATCCGGAACGCCGGCAATCGGACGACCCGGACACCGTCCGCATCCTCGTCGGCCGGCGCCTCGGCATGCCGCGCGGTGAGCACAAGCACCTCGTGCCCTTCCGCCGCGTACCCCTTCGCGAGCGATTCGGACAGGTGTGCACTGCCGCCAACCCTGGGCGGGTAGAAGTTGTTCACCACGGCGATTCTCACGCCGAACCCCCATAATCAATGGTTCCATCGTCCCGCACCGTCCCGATTGGACGCGCTGGAACACCCGCTACCGCGGTACTCGCCGGCACATCGTGAGTAACCACGGCACCGGCGCCGATCACCGCGGAATCGCCGATCGTGACGCCCATCAACACCACCGCGTTCGCCCCGAAGAACACATGGTCGCCGATCCACACCGGCGCGCGGTCCACCTGCGGGTAACGCTGCCCGGTCACGCACCTGCGCACCGTGTTGTGCGTGTAGATCTGCACGCCACAGGAGAGATCGCAGCCAGCGCCGATCCGCAGTCCACCGGAACCGTCGACCACCGTGAACGCGCCGATCCAGGTCCCCGCGCCGATTTCCGGCTCGCCGGTGATCCACGCGTGCGCGTTGTATGGATTCGCGGGCAACCCGCGAGCCGACTCAGCCACTGGCACGCACCAGGTCGGTCATACCTTGCTCCACGGTGATCTCCGGAACCCAGCCAAGTACCTCGCGAGCCCGGGAGATATCCGCCGCCCTGCGGGAAACCAGCACATCGCGCGGGTTGAACGTGGGTTGCACGTCCACGCCGACCGCATCGATCAGGATCTTGGCCAGCGTCGCGATCGAGGTGTCCACCCCGGTGCCGATGTTGATCGGCAGGTTGGCCTGTTCCGACTCGAGCGCACACACCACGGAGCGAGCCAGATCGTGCACATGCACGAAGTCCATCGACTGCTCGCCCTTGCCGTCGATCACCGGCGGCAGGCCAGCCCGCAGGCGCTCGATGAAGTGGTTGATCACCGAGGTGTAGTAGGCCTCGATCTTCTGGCCGGGCCCGTAAACATTGAAGAACCGCAGCGCGTTCCAGGACAGTCCACTGTGTCGCTGGTAGAAACCGAGCAGGTCCTCCCCGGCACGTTTACTGATGCAGTACGGGGTGAGCGGGCGCAGCTGATCGTCCTCGTGCATGGGCAGCCGTTCCGGCTCGCCGTACACCGAGGCGGAGGAGGCGAACACCAGCCGCTGGACGCCCTCGTCAGCGGCCGCGGCGAACACGTTGTGGTTGCCCGTCATGTTGATGTCGATCGATTCATGCGGGTCCGCGATGGACTTGTTGATCGACACGGTGGCGAAATGGATCACGTGCGTGCAGCCGGTCATCGCGGAGCGCACCGCCCCGCCGTAGCGCACATCGCGCTCGACCAGTTCCACCTTGCCGGTTTGCTCCCATTCCGCGACGCGCTCGCGGTCCCCGCGCGTCATGTTGTCCAGGATGCGTACCCGGTAATCACGTTCAAGCAACAGCGGGATTACATGCCCGGCAATGAATCCAGCACCGCCGGTGAACAATACCGTCTTAACGGACATGAGTCTCCCTTGTGGACAATCTGACTAGGACAGTTCATGGACGACGTCGTGCAAGGTCCGCACGACCTTCGTCACCTCGTCATCGGTGAGGTTCGCATGCATGGGGATGGCAAGGCTGCGCCGGAACAGATCGGCGGAGACCGGGCAGTCCGCCGCGCTGCCGTACACCGGTTGCAGATGCGAGGCGTAGGTGCCGAAGTTGCACTGCACGCCGCGTTCCCGCAGGCCGAGCGCGACCCGGTCACGGCTCACCGCTGGTTCGATCAGCACCAGATAGGACTGCCACGGGTGGGTCCGGTCCGCGGGCACCTGGGGCGTGCGCACCTCGGCGAGATCGGCCAGCTCGCTGGTGTAGCGAGCGGCGACCCTTTGCCGCGCGGCGAGCAGGTCGGGCAGCCGGTCCAGCTGCGCGGTCATGATCGCGGCGTGCACATCGGACATCCGGTAGTTGTAACCGAGCTCGGCGAAGCTCGGGATGGGCAGCTCGGCGGCGCCCTCCCTGCTGATCGCCGGCTCGATACCGTAGCTGTGCAGTTTGCGTACCCGCGCCATGAAGCGCGCATCGTCCGAAGTGATCGCGCCGCCCTCACCCGAAGTGATGCCCTTGCGGCCGTGGAAGCTGAAGGTGGCCACATCGGCAAGGCTGCCGGCCGACGCGTTCCGGTAGCTGGCGCCCGCCGCGCAGGCCGCGTCCTCGACCAGGAAAAGTCCGTTGGCCTCGGCAATGGACCGTAGCTCGGCGTAGTCGGCCGGTAGTCCCGCGACGTCCACGGCGATGATCCCGGTGGTCCGCGGGGTGATCGCGGCGCGCACGGCTGCCGGGTCGACGGTGCCGGTCCCGGGCAGCACGTCGGCGAATACCGGGGTGGCACCGACCCAGCGCACCGCGTGCCCGGTGGCCGGGAAGGTGAAGTCCGCGACGATCACCTCATCGCCAGGGCGCACGCCGAGGCCGAGCAGCGCGAGGTGCAAGGCGGCGCCGCAACTGCTGGTGGTCAGCGCCGCAGCCGTACCGGCGACGCTGGCGAATCGCTGTTCGAACCGCTGGCAGGTGGGCCCGGCGCCGGCAAGCCATCCGGAGGCGAAGACCTCCGCGACGGCCGCGAGCTCCGCCTCACCCACGGTGGGCTGACCCAGTACGACCTCGGACACGACACTCCTACCAGACGGCACTCCCAGCAGACTGCGACTTCCGCGCAACCTCGCTGCGCACAACGGGTCACCAGCGGAAAGGCAGTTCCGAGTCTAGCCGTCCCGGATCCCCACCCAGCGCCGGCAGGGTTGCCCCGAGCGCGCACTTGCCAGGGATATTGCCCGTATTGCCCCGTTCACCCGGTCTTGCCAGCTAGGCTGGGCGGCGTGCGGGAAACGATCGTGATCGGCGGCGGCATCCTCGGGCTCGCGGTGGCGCGCGAACTGTCCGCCCGCGGCCAGCAAGTCACCGTCCTGGAGAAGGAGCCGCACTGGGCGGGGCATCAGACCGGCAACAACTCCAATGTGGTGCACGCCGGGCTGTACTACCCGCCTGGCTCGCTGAAAGCCCGAATGTCCGTAGCTGGCAATAGATCCATTGTGGACTACGCGCGGGCACAGCGGGTACCGGTCGAGGTATGCGGCAAGCTGGTCGCGGCGACGCACACCGATGAACTCCCCGCCCTGCACGCGCTGGCCGAACGCGCCGAGGCGAACGGGGTTCCCGCCAAACTGATCGGCCCCGCACAGGCTCGCGAGTACGAACCGGAGCTCGCCTGCGTCGCCGCGTTGCGCGTGGAGACCACCGCGATCATCGACTTCCCCGGGATCTGCCAGGCACTCGTCGATGAACTTGCCGAGGCGGGCGTCGAGCTTCGGTTGAACACGCCGGCGCGCGGTATCCGCAAGCGCGGCACGCGGATCGAGGTGGCCACCGGCGACACCGTGCTGCACGCCGATTACCTGGTGAACTGCGCCGGCCTGTACGCCGACCGGATCGCGCGGATGGCTGGTATGCGGCCGAGCGCGCGGATCGTGCCTTTCCGCGGCGAGTACTACGAACTGCGGCCGGCCGCCCGTGGCCTGGTGCGCGGGCTGATCTACCCGGTGCCCGATCCGAGCCTGCCGTTTCTTGGCGTGCACCTCACCCGGATGGTGGACGGCAGTGTGCACGCCGGGCCGAACGCCGTGCTCGCGCTGCATCGCGAGGGGTACCGCTGGTCGGATTTCTCCGCGCGCGATGTGGCCGAGGTGGCCAGGTTCCCTGGGATCTGGCGGCTCGCGCGCAAGTACGCGTACCCGACGGGGTTGGACGAGGTTCGCCGTTCGCTGTCCAGGAGGCGGTTCGCGGCCAGCCTCGCCAGGCTGGTTCCGGCGATCGGACCGGCCGATATCCAGCGGCACGGTGCCGGCGTGCGGGCGCAGGCGATGCGGGCGGACGGCTCGCTGGTGCAGGACTTTCTGATCGATACCGCACCCGGTCAGGTGCATCTGCTCAGCGCTCCCTCGCCGGCCGCGACCAGCGCGTTGGAGATCGCCAAGTACGTCGCGGATCAGGTCGGCGAGTGATCGGCAGCAAGTACGCGCGGCGGGTGGTGCACCCAGGGCGGTTCGTGGTCGGCGCGATCTGTCAGTGGTTCGGCATCCTGTTCACCGGCGCGTTCATCGTCGCGGTGATCGACCAGTTCAGCACCGCCTCGGATGCCGAGGACTGGGGTGTCGCACTGGTGATCGCCGTCGTGGCGCTGCCGCTACCCAGCGCACTGCTCGTGTTCGGCACGGTGCTGCTGCGTCGCCGACCGCTGGCGACGCTCGCCTGGGAACCGCTTGTCGGTCAGGGCCCGCTGCCCGCGGAGGCGTGGTCGGAACTGCCCGACCCGCTGGATGGCCGGCCGCCGGCGGAGCGGCACTGTCCGTTGCCGCCAGTTCCGGTTCCGCCGGATGCCTTGCAGCGACAGATCATCCTGGTGCGCACCGAACTGAACTGGCTGCAGCACAACAACAAGCAGCGACACGCGCTCGGGGTTGGTCGGCCGATCGCGGCGGGGTTGCTTGTGGTGCCAGCGTTGCTGTTCACCATCCTCGGCCTGGTCATGGCGTTCGACGGGGACAGTGCCAGTAGCACCACGCTGAACTGGGGACTTTCGTTGGTGATGCTCGAACTGGGGCTGGTGATGCTCACCGCCACCGGGAAACTGATCGTCGCGATGACCAACCCGTTCCGGCGGGCCAGGCAGCTACGTGCGCTGGAATCGCAGCTACTCAGCAAGCAGTACGGCCGCTACGTCCCACCGCGCGTCTGACCGCAAGATCCCTAAAGATTGCGGTTACGGGCGGTGATGGCTACGCGGTCTCGGCCAGGAAGGCGCGGATCTTCGCGGCCAGCGCCACCGGCTGATCAAGCGGGATCAGCGTGTAGCTGTCTGGAATCTCGGCGAACCGCCCCTTCGGCAGCAACGCGGCAAGTCGGCGCCCGGTGTCCACCGGCATCATCCGGTCCTCGGCAGCCCAGACGACCAACGCCGGGCGCGGGAACGAACGCAACCCCTCCGCCGCGGTCAACATCGCCGTCCGCCGCACGTTACGCAAGTATCGGACCAGGTCCCGGCGAATCGCGGGCTGCCGCAGCACGGGACGCAGCCAGGAACGCGCCATATCTCTCGGCACGCCACGCTTGGTCATCACACCCCAGGCAATCGGTAGCCGCTGCACGGCTCGAAAACGCAAACCCTGAAATGTCAGGAAGACCCCACCGGGAATCTTGCCGGCCAGTCCGATGAGCTTGCCAGGCAGCCCCGGCGGGTAGTTCTCCAACGCCTCGCAGGAGGCCACCACCAATCGGCCAATCCGGTCCGGTCGATTCGCGGCGAGAGTTTGCGCGTGTCCACCGTCGTTTTCCACCAGAGTCACATCGGTCAGCTCCAGCTTTTTCAGGAACTCGCCAATCAGCATGGCCACCGAATACGGACTCAACGGCACGTCCGGGCGCATCGAATAACGGTGTGAGCCATACGGCACGGTGGGCGCGAGCACCCGGAAACCGGCCAACTCCGGAATCACCGCACGCCACAGCTCGGCGTTCTGCCCGAGCCCATGCAGCAACACGATCACCGGCCCGGTACCACCGGTGTCCTGGTATTCGATCCGACCGGCGGACAGTTCGATCTCCGGCATAGCGCACGCTCCGCAGACTTTGACAGGAGATTTGATAGATCGCTCTACTGATAGACTAGCACGGTGGGCACCACCAAGGAACGCATCATGCTGGCCGGGTCCAAGCTGTTCCGGCGAAACGGCTACACCGGCACCGGAATGAAGCAGATCGTCGCCGAGGCCAGTGCGCCGTTCGGTTCGCTGTACCACTTCTTTCCCGGCGGCAAGGAAGACCTCGGCGACCAGGTAATTCGCAACTCCGGCCGGCTCTACGGCCAGCTCGTCGATGCCTTCTTCGACCCCGCGCCGGACCCGGAAACGGCGGTACGCGACGCCTTCGCGGGGGCCGCGACGACGCTGCGGGAAACCGACTTCGCCGATGCCTGCCCGATCGCCACCATTGCCCTCGAGGTGTCCAGCACCAACGAGAACCTGCGCCGCGCCTGCGCGGAGGTCTTCGAAGAGTGGATCGGCACTCTCGCCGCCCGGTTCAGCGCGGCCGGCATCGCCCAGGACCGCGCCCGCGAACTGGCTGTTTCGCTGATCTGCGGACTCGAAGGCGCGTTCGTACTGAGCCGCGCGCTACGCGATACGAAACCCGTCGAGATCGCCGGAGCCTCGGCCGCGGCCGAGGTGCGCGCGGCACTAGCCGCCGGGCTGTAGCACCTCGCGCCCGCCGAGATACGGCCGCATCGCCTCGGGCACCCGAATCGAGCCATCCGCCAGCTGATGGTTTTCCAGGATCGCGACGATCCACCGGGTGGTTGCCAGCGTGCCGTTCAGGGTGGCCGCGATCTGCGTACGCCCTTCCTCGTCCCGGTACCTGATGTTCAGCCGGCGCGCCTGGAACGTGGTGCAGTTCGAGGTCGAGGTGAGCTCCCGGTAGGCCTGCTGGGTCGGTACCCACGCTTCGCAGTCGTACTTGCGCGCCGCGCTGGTGCCCAAGTCGCCACCGGCCACGTCGATCACCCGGTAGGGCACTTCCAGCTTGCCCAGCATCTCCTCTTCCCAGGCGAGCAGCCGCTGGTGCTCAGCCTCGGCGTCCTCCGGCTTGCAGTACACGAACATCTCGACCTTGTCGAACTGGTGCACCCGGATGATGCCCCTGGTGTCCTTCCCGTACGAACCCGCTTCCCTGCGGAAACACGAGGACCAGCCGGCGTAGTGCCGAGGGCCGGCGCTGAGGTCGATGATCTCGTCCGAGTGATAGCCGGCGAGCGAGACCTCCGAGGTGCCAACCAGGTACAGGTCATCGTCGCGCAGCCGGTACACCTCCGAGGAGTGCGCGCCGAGGAAACCAGTACCGGCCATGATCTCCGGGCGCACCAGTACCGGCGTGATCATCAGCGTGAAACCGTGGTCGGACGCCTGCTGCGCGGCCATGTTCAGCATCGCGAGCTGTAGCTGCGCGCCGATGCCGGTGAGGAAGTAGAACCGGGCGCCGGAAACCTTCGCGCCCCGTTCGGTGTCGATGGCACCTAGCCCGGTGCCCAGGTCGACGTGATCACGCGGGGTGAAGTCGAACTCGCGTGGCGTACCGACGTGTTTGAGCACGACGTAGTCGTCCTCGCCGCCGGCCGGCGCCTCCGGATGCACCACGTTTGGCACGACGGCGTGCAGCTCGGCCAGCTTCTCCTCGGCCGTGGTGCGCTCCGCGTCCGCGGCCTTGACCCGTGCGGCGAGCTCCTTACCCCTAGCAAGGAGCTCTTCGCGTTCCGCGCCGGAAGTCTTCCCGACCTGTTTGCCGAGCTGCTTCTGCTCGGCGCGCAGCCCTTCCGCCGTGGACACCGCGGAACGACGCGTCTCGTCGGCGGACAGCAGGGCCTCTACCAGTGCCTCGTCCTCGCCACGGGCGCGCTGCGAAGCGCGCACCGCCTCCGGGTCGTCGCGCAGTGTCTTCAGGTCAATCACGGCATATAACACTAGCGGCGGGGTCGCGTGCGGTAGCCAGGACCCGGGCGGTGCCGTAACGGGGCTACCGCCGGGCGGCGAGGGGAGGTCCGGCCGACGGTAGCCGTTGAAGGCGCTGGGGGATCCGCCTTCCTCCTCCAGTGTAGGCGTCTTTCACCCGCATGGCCGCTGTTCAACGCGGCAACTCGCGCGTTGTACGCAGCCGGTGACCGCGTTCTTCAGGAATCTTGTGGTGCGGGCGCGACGTCCAGCGCGCGCAGCAGGGTCAGCATGGTGCGGGCGAGTGGCACCTCGATCCCGTAGCGCTCGGCGTAGCGCACGATCGGCCCGAGGATGAACTCGTGTTCCAGGGGCCGCCCGGCCAGCCGGTCGTAGAGCATCGACGAACCGCCGGCCGGGTCCATCCGACCCCACATCCGCCGGATGCGGTCCAACTCCCGCTCGGTCAACTCCGCGCCGTCCGCGCGAGCCACCCGCAGTGCTTCGCGCATCAACTCGGTGGCCATGGCGCCCACCTCCGGCTCGGTGATCACCTCCATCCTGCGCATCGTCAACGCGGTCAGCGGGTTGGCTGCCACATTGCTCAGCAGCTTGCGCCAGGCGGCCGCGCGAAAGTCCGGCACGGCCTGCACAGCCAGCCCGGTGCCGTCGAACAGCTCGCGAAACCGCGCCGCATGCACGCCTTCCGGGATCACCAGCTGACCGTCGGCATGGCTGACCACCTCGCCCGGCGCCACCCGCTCGACCGGGGCATACACCACGGTCGGCAGGATCGCGGCAGGCTCGACCAGGCCGTCCAGGCGCTCCGCGTGATCCACGCCGTTCTGCAACAGCGCCACCACGGTCTCCGGGCCGACCAGGTGCCGCAGCCATTCCGCCACACCCGGGGTGTCCTGCGCTTTCGTGGTGACCAGCAGCCAGGGCACGGGTCGTTGCGCGGCCGGCTCCGAGCTGATCGCCAGCTCGGGGCTGATGCTGCCGTCCGGAGTGCGCAGCCGTAGCCGCTCGACCGGGCTGCGCACACAGAGCGTCACCGCCCGACCTGCTTCGGCGAGCAACGCGGCGGTGTAGCCGCCGATCGCGCCGCCGCCGATCACGGCTACCTCGGGTTCCCGCCGATGCTCCAGCACACGTCGAACCTACCCAGTCGCGCAAGGCAATCCGCTGGTCAGCTGCTCATGACCGGTATCACTGGCTGCCCGGCTTGCTGAACAGGCATGATGGTCTCTGATGTCGCCGTCTAACTGGTTACGCCCGAGCCGCACGGGCCCTGGCAGAACCCGGCTGTTGATGACCGGGGCCTTCGTTGGCGCGCTCGTCGTACTCGGCCTCAGCCTCACCTTCTCCTGGCCGGCGCAGGTGCAGAACCCGATCGCCGTGGTGGACGAGGAGACCAAGCGCGCCGAGGAAGCCTTCAATTCACCCGCCGGCACCTGCGTGACCTGGACCAAGGGTGACAGCAGCGATATGCGCAAGGTGAAATGCGCACAGCCACATCTGTTCGAGATGGTCGGTTCGGTGAACATCGCCTCGGACTTCGGGCCGCAAGCCCCGCCGCCGACCACGAAACAGTGGCGCGAGCTCACCGAGCAGAGTTGCGGCAAGCTGGCCGAGGAACAACTCGGCAAGAAGCTTGACCCGGAAGGCAAGCTCTCGCTCGGCACCCTGCGGCCAAGCGAGGACCAGTGGCGCGACGGGGATCGCAAGCTGCGCTGCGGCCTCCAGTACGCCACCCCTGGCGGCCAGCTACAGGAACTGGAAGGCCCGGCCGCCGAGCAGGAGCAGTCGGATATCTACGAAGTGGGCACCTGCCTCGCGCTGGACGGGAAAACCGTCGGCGACCCGGTGGCCTGCGACAAGGCGCACGCCTACGAGATGATCGGCATCATCGACCTTGGCCACGAGTTCTCCGATGGCTATCCCAGCGTGGACGATCAGAACACCTATCTGGACACCACGTGTTCGGAAGAGGTCGACCGGTATTCCGGTGGCAAGAGCCTGAAGGACAACGGGCTGGTTGTCTCCTGGGACACCAGATCGCAGGAGAGTTGGGACGCCGGCTCCAAACTGGTCAACTGTAAGATCGCCGCGGACCCGAAGGACGGCGATTCATTGGCCCCGGTGACCGGTAGCTTCGCCAAGGAACCGGAACCGTCGGAGTCCGGGAAACCAGAAGAGTCAACCGAAAGCTCCGAGAAGCCCGGGGACGGTAACTGATAGATGCCGGTGGATATGCCGCCCGCCCGGTTCGAGGAACTGGTCGGTGACGCGCTGGACGCGGTGCCCGCGCAGTTCGCGCAGATGATGGACAACGTGGTCATCCTGGTGGAAGCGCGCAACCCCGAGGAACCGAGCCTGCTCGGGCTCTACGAGGGGATCGCGCTGACCGAGCGGATGTCCGACTACGGCGGCGTACTACCCGACACGATCACCATCTACCGGGACGCGATCCTGGATATCTGCGAGACCGACGAGCAGGTCGTCGACGAGGTCAGCATTACCGTGGTGCACGAGATCGCGCACCATTTCGGCATCGACGACGCTCGACTGCACGAGCTCGGTTGGGCTTGATCCAACCGTCCTATTCGTCTAGTGGTCGGCCGCGCCAGCGCCAGCCGGTTTGCGCCGGACGGCCAGCGAGCTGCACCCGGTCGGTCGCCCAGAGCAGCGCCGTCCATGGGTCGGTATCAGCGAGCTCTTCGGCGGCTACCGGGAACATCCGGGCGAGTACCCGTTCGCAGGTGGCGCGTGGCGGATCCAGCACGAGACCGAGATTGCGCGCGACATCCTCGCCGTGCACCAGCGTCTCCACGCAGCCCATGGCGGCGAAACCCGCGGGATCGGACATCCCGCTCGGGTGGTAGCCACGCGCCGACGGCGGCGCGGTGCGCACGACCGCGCCGAGCATGCCGCCGCCGGCAACGAGAAATTCCAGCAGGTCCGCGGGCGTCGCCTCGTCATCGGCGGTGGCCAGGAAGCGCACATAACGCTCCCGCGGCTGCGCGGCAAGCTGTGCGGCGTAACCGACCAAGCAATCGGCGGCATGCGCCACGGTGTACCAGCTGCTCCACTCGCCAATCCCCGGACTGGCCAGCCAGTCCCGGTCGGTTGCCTGGCGAAGGGTGGCCACGGTATGCGAAACGGCGGCGTCAAGATCTTCAGCGGTCACTGTCACGAAGTCGTCTCCCCAGCGATACCGAGCGTATGCATTGAACCTCACTTTGCCAGCTGAACGCTTGCCGGTAAATGTGTTTGCCGAACCGGCCTGGAATGCCTAACGTATGGGTACACGGGAAAGGAGGTGGTCCAACGTTGAATACGTATCGGACTCGTGAGGTGGCTGTCCGCTAGGACGCCAACGTTTCGTTCGACTGCCCTTTCGGGTGTCGAACTCCCTTTCGCGGAATCGCGTTGAGCGTTCGGCGAATACCAGGCAGTTACCCGGCCCTCGGGGTCCCGTGTGTGGTCCAACACGGGCCCGCCTGCCGTGCGGAGTAGGCGGGAGCACCCCGGGGGCCGTCTGCTAACCAAGGGCTCTCTCGCGGTCGAGTTGTGCGCGCGAACTATGATTCTGTCGCCTTATGAATGCGGACGGAATATCCGCGTGAATCGACAGGAGAGCACGATTAACCAGATCCGTACCACCCTGCTCGGAATCTGTGCCGTATCAACCATTCTGATAGCCGGCTGCGGTGGGAATGAAACCGAAGGTAGCGATTCGGCGAACGCGGAACAGGCTAACGCGTCGGCCCCGCCCACGAGTGTCGAACCAGTCGACCCGGCGGAACTCGATATCACCGAACCCGGCGCCGAGCTGCAACTCGGCGAACAAGCGATCGTGCCGTTCACGACCATGGACGAGTCCATTCGCTACGTCGGCATCACGGTGAGCGCGATCGAAGAGGCCGACCGGGACGAGTTCCGCGCGCGGTTCGGCGAGGATGCCGAAAACGTCGTGCCCTACTTCCTCCGCTACGAGGTCGAGAACGTGGACGGCACCGACCTCACCGCCGAGTCACCGCAGGTCGCCCTGGCCGGCGCGGATGGTGGCAGCAAGGGCGCCATGGTCACCGGCCAGCTCGCCGGTTGCGAGGAAGCACGCGGCGCGATGGAGACCACGCTCGGCAAGAGCTTCGAAAGCTGCAAGCTGGACGCCGCGAGCGAAGGCACCGACGTGGTGGCGGAGTACAAGCACGTGACCCCGGAAAGCGAAGAGTATTACGACAGCCCGGTTACCTGGACACGGTAGCCACCCGCAGCACCCTCAGCCAGGGCCACAGACCACAAGTAGGTCCGTGGCCCTACTCATACCCACGTAGCGTAGCTGGCGTTCCTGCGCTGAATCGGGGAAACCATTCAATGCCAGTACAACGGCCTTGCGTTCTAAGCCTTTGACGCTCTTGACGTGCCCGTAGAACGTGCTTGAACCGTCCCAAAAGGAATCCCGGTAGCCGTTCTTACCGAGCTCGGCAATCCGGCGCGCCTGCTGCGGATGCGCGGCTCGAGTCGTCAGTACCAGCACATCCGCCGGCTTCCACCCTTCCCGCAGTAGTTCGGCGAGCATCCGGTCCGCGGTTGGCACCGCTTCCCGCACGGCGCAGCGCACGAACCGGACCTCTGGGCCATCCACCCCGCGCGGGGTCACCGGCTGCGCGCCATAGGGCTGAAACGCGCGGGCGATCTGCTTGCTGTTCCGCACGTTCTCGTCGAGTCGTAGCGTCAGGAAACCCTCTTCGGGGATGGCGCCCCGATCGAACACCCGCTGCCCCTCGTCCGCGAAAGCGATCACGCTGCCCCGGTCCGGATTACGTAGCAGCGCATGCAGCGGCTCCCACCAGGTCGGTGCGAAATCCTGTACTTCGTCGATCACCAGCGCGTCGAACCGATCCCGGTTGGACAACTCCGCCGCCCCTGTCGCCATCAGCCTGGCGGCCTCCCGCTCGTAAAACTCCGGCCCCGGCTCGTGACCACCGGCGGGTCGGCCACCAAGCCAGTACGCGAAGCTGTGGAAGGTGCCGACGCGGGCTGGTCGGTGCCCTTGCGGCAGTGCGGCGACCTCGCGCCGCAGCAGCTCGGCCAGTCCTCGGTTGAAGCAGAGCAGCGCGACCCGCTTGCCCTGCTGCGCGAACCTGCTCGCCTGCGCGACCGCGAGGAAGGTCTTTCCGGTTCCCGCCCCGCCCATGACCTGCACCCGTGGCTGCTCGCGCAGCATTTCCAGCATCCGTCCCTGCTGGAGGGTGTAAAGCCGGCACTGTTCGCTGCGCTGTGCATCGTTTGCCGCGAGTTGGCCGGCCAGATCGATCTGCGGTTGATGCGGACCGCGCAGTACGTCGACCAGTTGGGCGGCTTCCGCCTCGGTGGGCGGCGCCGGCTGATCACGCAGCGCAAGGAGCTGGTCCCGGATTCGTTCCCCGAGCCGAGCGAGATCCCGCTGATCGGAGATCAGGTAGCGAGGGCACTCCGTGGTGCCGAAATCGTCCCGCAGGGTCGTGAACGGCACCGCCACGTGATGTGCCAGCCGCGGATCGCCGCCCGACCATCGGGGCAACGTCCGCAGTGTCCCCCGCAGGCCGTACTTGAACTCGCGGGCCTGGCGAGCCGGGTTGCTGATCGGCTTGCGCTTCTTCCCGATCACGTTCACCCAGCGACCGTTGGCGTAGTCGATCTGACCGCCCTTGACCTCGATGATCGCCACCCCGACACCCGGCCAGACCACCACGGCGTCGGCCTCCCGATCCTTGTCGACCCTGGTCAGCACCAGATTGGTGACCAAACTCGCGGATTCGGGCAGTTGCTCACGCAGAGCCGTGAACACGGCGTGTTCGGCCGGGCTGAGTCCTTCCGCATCGGGTGCGGCCGGTAGCGCGCTCATGGCCCGATAGTGCCGATCGAACTCGGTTGCGAAAAGTACTCGCCCGATTACTCACCCGCACGGCCCAACCGGTCACCAGGCCCGCCCGCACGCGACAGGGCCGAGGGCCACCACACCCGTTTGCCCAGATCGATGGTCAGTGCCGGAACCAGCAGCGAACGCACGATCAAGGTGTCAACCAGCACGCCGAACGCGACGATGAAGGCGAGCTGGGCGAGAAACAGGATTGGCAGCACCGCGAGTGCCGCGAAGGTGGCGGCGAGTACCACCCCTGCCGAGGTGATCACCCCGCCGGTGACGGTAAGCCCCCGTAACGTGCCGGCTCGGGTGCCGAGCGTCTTCGTCTCGTCACGGACCCGGGTCATGAGAAAGATGTTGTAGTCGATGCCGAGCGCCACCAGGAACACGAACCCGAATAGCGGTACCACTGGATCCGCGCCGGGAAACCCAAGTATGTGGTTGAACACCAGCGCCGACACGCCCATGGTGGCGGCGAACGAGAGCACCACCGTGCCAATCAGCAGCAGGGCCGCGAACAGCGCCCGCAGCAGTAGGGCGAGTACGGCAAAGACCACGAGCAACACAATCGGGATGATCACCGCGCGATCACGCTGCGAGGTTTGCTGCGTGTCCAGCAGCGTCGCGCTCTGTCCGCCAACCTTCGCTTCCGCCCCCGGTACGGCACGGACCGCGGTCCGGATGTCGGCGACCGTTTCGGTTGCGGCTGCCGTATCGGCCGCGGCATCGAGCGTGGCTTCGATCTGCACCAGTCGCCCCTCCACCCGAGGCTCTCCGTCTCGAGTGGAGGTCAGTTCCGCGCCGGATACCCCGGGCACCTGCCGCGTGGCCGCCAGAACCGGTTCCGCCGCGGAGGCGTCGGCAATCACTATGGTGGGTGTGCCGGAACCACCCGGAAAGTGCTCAGCGAGGATCTGCTGCCCACGGACCGAGTCAACCTCGGTGAGGAACACGTCCGACTGGGCCGTCCCTTCGGCATTGAGTTGCGGCAGGAATGCCGCGCCCACAAGCAGCACCACCGTCGTACCGATCCACACCGCGCGTGGCGCTCGACCAACCGCCCCAGCGATCCGCCCCCAGATGCTCCGTTGTTCCGGATGCGCCGAGCCGTATGCCGGCCTGAATGGCCAGAACGCGGCTCGGCCACAGAGCGCGAGAACCGCTGGTAGGAACGTCATCGAGGCGAGCACCGCCGCACCGATGCCGATCGCGGCCACCGGTCCCAGCCCCTGGTTGGACCGCAGATCACTGAACAGCAAGCACAGCACGCCAAGAATGACGGTCGCCGCCGAAGCCGCTACCGGTTCGACCGTCGCGCGCCACGCCCGGCGCATCGCGGGATAGCGATCCGCGGTGTCGCGTAGCTCCTCGCGGAACCGGGAGACGAGCAGCAGTGCGTAGTCGGTGGCGGCGCCGAACACGAGAATGAACAGGATGCCCTGGCTCTGGCCATCCAGGGTCAGTACGCCGCCGTCGGTGAGCAGATACACCACACCACTCGCCAACGCCAGCCCACATAGCGCGGACAGGATCACCAGGACGGGCAGTAGCGGGCTGCGGTAGACGATCACCAGGATCACCGCTACGGCGATTCCCGCCACAAGCAGCAGCATGCCGTCGATGCCGCCGAAGGCTTCGCCGAGATCCGCCGCCTGCGCGGCAGGTCCCGTAACGAGCACCGTGAGTCCACCTGGTGAGTCGGTGACCAGCTCGCGAAGCTCCGCCACCCCGCTGTCCGGCTCGCCGGCCAGCGGTACAACGACCTGGAGTGCCTTGCCGTCCGTCGAGGGAATCGCCGGGGACGGCGGTTGGATGCCAGGAATCGACTCGGCCGCATCGACGAACTGAGCGACGTAGCCCCGATCCGCGGGCGTGATCCCGGTCGACCGTTCGGCGACCACGATCGCCGGAATTCGCTCGGCTCCGCTGAACTGCCGCTGTAGGCCGGCGACCTCGGTTGCTTCCGCCGATTCGGGCAGAAACGATGCTCCGTCGTTTTCCGCCACCTCGCTGAGCGCGCCGGCATAAGGACCGCCGACGGCGCCGACGGCCAGCCAGCCGATCAGTAGCAGCGCTGGCACCAACCAGCGAAGCCTTCGGCGAGTGGGCGAACTGTTTCCTAATGCGGTCACGTTGGCATCTGTCCAATCTAAACTATTTCGATGATTGAACTATTGAAACGGTATGCTCGTTCGCGCAACCGCGGCAACTTTTAACGGGTGAGACGAAAGTGACACCGGCCAACCGGCGCCCTGTGCCGGATTCCGACCAGCTGGACCACGACGATCAGGCGTTAGTGCGAAAACTACGCCAACTAACCGTGGAGTCTGATCATTTCGCGGAGATCTTCCGCGAGGCACATGGCATGCACCGAACGGACCTCAACGCCCTAGCGGTGATCATGGACGCGGCGGCCACTGACCGGGCGATGAGTCCTGGCGAGCTGGCCGAAGCGCTGCACCTTAGCGCCTCGGCCACGACCGCACTACTTGACCGACTCGACGCGGCCGAACTGATCGAGCGAGTGCGCAGCCGGAGCGACGGCCGCCGAGTGGAGTTACGGATGCGGGAACAGGCTAAAGACCTCGGGCGCCAGTTCTTCCTTCCGCTCAGTGCGGCGTTATCCCGCGAATGGGCACAGTTCGACTCCGCCGAACGAAGAGCGGTCGCGCGTTTCCTTTCCGCGAGTATCGCCGCGACGGTACACACCAGGAGCGAGATGGCCAGGCAGTCTTGACGGCGTCACCGGATGTCGGCGCCGACTGGTACAACGACGAGCAGCGTCAACGAAGGGAGGCGAGTGAGCAGGCGAACCGGGGTGGGCGACACCGAACAGATCGCCGCGGCGATCCTGCACGCGGCCCGCACAGATGACGAGTTCGAGTGGAACCCAGTTCTGACCAGCCCGCGTGCCCTCGGTATCGGCGCGGATATCGCGCTACACCAGGCACTCGACGAGTTGTGGCAGGCCGGCTGGCTGCCGGTAGACCTCTGGCAGATCACCCGACGCCGCACCGACGATTCGGCGGTTCGCCTGGTCATCGACGCGATCGCCGGCAACCTTGCCCGGTACGCGCAGGCGAACCTGCCAGACCAGTGGCGCACTCAACTCGCCGAACTGGACGCGACCGTGTGGTGGGATCGCGATGAGCCACTGCTGACCCAGTGGGCCCGGCGAATGCGGCTGGATCTTCCCGATGCCCTCGGTACCGTGCTCGAACTACTCGCCGAACTGCTGGAACTGCCCGAGCTACCGGTGATCGCCCCACTGCCGGGCCATCTGCCGCGCTCCGGGGCCGAGCCGCCGCGCGGGCTCGACCAGAAGGTGCTCGGGCGAGTGCGTGCACTACTTGCCAAGGCGGAGCGCACCACGTTCCCCGAAGAGGCCGAGGCGTTGTCAGCGAAGGCACAGGAACTGATGAACCGGTATGCCTTCGAACGCGCCGTGCTCGACGAGGACGACGATGAGCGCCACGAGCACGCCGCGGCGTCGAGTCGCGTGTGGCTGGACAACCCGTACCTGGACGCGAAGGCCAGTCTGGTCCACGTGGTCGCCGAGGCCAACCGGTGCCGGGCCGTGCAGCACGGCAATCTGGGCTTCCTTTCGCTGATCGGCGATGATCTTGACCTCGAGATCACCGAGCTGCTGGCGACCTCGCTGCTGGTGCAGGCAACGACCGCGATGGTGGCCGAAGGCCGCACGGAAACCCCATCCGGAACCCGTGCGTTTCGACGGTCGTTCCTGTTCGCCTACGCGCACCGGATCGGTGAACGGTTGGCCGAAGCCGAGTCGGCGGCACGGGAGGCGGCCGATGACCCTCGGCTGCTGCCCGTTCTGGCCGACCGGGAGCGCGTCGTGGACGCCACGCTGTATGAGATGTTTGGCGACCCCAAGCCAAAAACCATCTCGCTGAGCGATCCGTCCGGTTGGCATGCAGGGCGGAACGCCGCCGACCGCGCCGACCTCGGCATCGACCATCCAGCCCTGGCCGCCACCAACCAGCCGTAACCGCGTTCTTTAAGGTTAGCGAGGTTAACGCGAGCGAACGGCTTTCTCGATGCGCTCGCCGATGTCTTTGTCCACATTGCGCCAGTAGTCAAAGGCACGCTTGAGCACCGGTTCGGTCACACCACCAGCCAGGTGTCCAGCCACATTGGACACTAGACGCTCGCGGGCCGCGTCGTCCATCACCTCACGGACCAGCGTGCCGGCTTGCCCGAAGTCGTCGTCCTCGGCGTGCGGCTGATACGCGGCGTGCACCATCTCGCCACTGGTGGGCCAACCAGCCACCTCGCCGTAGCGCTCGGAATCGGCCCGCGGTCCGCCCTTGGAGTTGGGCGCATAGACCGGATCAGCGACATTCCGGATCCGCATCGCGCCATCCTTGCTGTAACTGTGCACCGGGATCTTCGCTTCGTTAACCGGAATCTGCTTGTAGTTCACACCAAGCCGGGCACGATGCGCATCGGCGTAGGAGAAGATCCTGGCGAGCAACATCTTGTCCGGGCTCGGTCCGATACCGGGTACCAGGTTGTTCGGCTCGAAGGCAGCCTGCTCTATCTCGGTGTGGAAGTCGGTCGGGTTACGGTCCAACGTCATCCTGCCGACCTCGTGCAGCGGGTAGTCGGCGTGCGGCCAGACCTTGGTGAGGTCGAACGGGTTAAACCGGTAACTCGCCGCATCGGCAAACGGCATGATCTGCACGTAGAGTGTCCAGCTTGGATAGTCACCGCCGTGAATCGCGCTATGCAGATCCCTGGTGTGGTAATCGCCGTCCTGGCCGGCAATCTGATCGGCTTCTTGCTGGGTAAGGTAATCGATGCCCTGGTCGGTCTTGAAGTGGTATTTGACCCAGAACTTCTCGCCAGCGGCATTCACCCACATGTACGTGTGGCTGGAGTAGCCGTTCATATGCCGCCAGGTTTTCGGTATGCCTCGATCCCCCATCAGCCAGGTCACCTGGTGCGCGGACTCCGGGGACAACGTCCAGAAGTCCCACTGCATATCGTTGTCCCGCAGGTTCGTGTCGGCGCGCCGTTTCTGCGAGCGGATGAAATGCTGGAACTTCATCGGATCGCGAATGAAGAAGACCGGAGTGTTGTTGCCGACCATGTCGTAGTTGCCTTCGCTGGTGTAGAACTTCACCGCGAAACCACGAGGATCACGCCAGGTGTCTGGGCTACCGCGTTCCCCTGCGACGGTGGAGAACCGAATCATCATGTCGGTTTCGACACGTGGCTGGAACACCGCCGCCTTGGTGTACGAGCTTACATCGGCCGTGACGACGAACTTGCCGAACGCGCCCCCACCCTTGGCGTGCGGCTGGCGCTCCGCGATGCGCTCGCGGTTGAAATTCGCCATTTGCTCGATCAGATAGTGATCCTGCAGCAGGATCGGCCCGTTCGGCCCGACGGTGAGCGAGTATTCGTCGCTGGCGACCGGAATACCAGCATCCGTGGTCGTGATGCGCTCGGTTTCAGTCATTTTGCCGCGTCTCCTGGCGGTAGGCGAATCAGTCGGCAGCGGCGGACGTGGCGCTCCGCCCGCACCGGCACACTGCCCTCGGGTGTACCTCCACTGCACTACCGCTCGCGGGATCAGTCAAGGAAGGCCTGTTCATCCGCCACCCATTCGGGGGATGGCGGTCACTCGACCTGCTCGCGCGATCGACTGTTGGCCGATATACATGAACTGATCTCGCGGACGGCAGGAGCGATCAGTGGCGAATTTCGAGGTGACGGCGGACCCCGGCGAGCACGGCCTGGACGCGCGACGGTTGGGCCGGATCGACCAGCGGTTCAACCAGTACGTGGCAGACGGGTTACTGCCCGGCTGGCTGGCTGCGATCAGCAGGCACGGCAAGGTCTGCTATCTCGCCAGTGGTGGACAGCGCGACATGGAAGCGGGGCTGCCCGTCGAGTCGGACACCGTCTGGCGGATCTTCTCGATGACCAAGCCGATCACGTCGGTCGCGGCGATGATGTTGTTCGAGGAGGGCGCCTTCGACCTCACCGATCCGATCGAGCGCTGGTTGCCCGAGTTCGCGGATATGCGCGTGTTCACCAAGGGCTCGGCGCTGCGGCCGGTGACCGAACCGGCGCGCGAGCCGATCAGGGTGTGGCACCTGCTCAGCCATACGGCCGGCCTGACCTATGGGTTTCACCATGCGCATCCGGTGGATGCGATGCACCGTGCGGCGGGGTTCGAGTGGAGCACACCGCCGGGTAAGGATCTCGCGGCCTGCTGCGCGGCCTGGGCGGAACTCCCGCTGCTGTTTCAGCCGGGTGCGGAGTGGACGTACTCGGTGGCCACGGACGTGCTGGGCAGGCTCGTCGAAGTGGCTTCGGGGATGCCGCTTGACCGGTTTTTCGCCGAGCGGATTTTCGCACCGCTTGGTATGACCGAAACGGGCTTTCAGGTTACTGGCGAAGCGCTGGACCGCCTTGCCGCGCTGTATGTGCCACGACCGGGCAGCCGTAAGGCCGTGCGCAATGACAAGCTGGGCGAGGCGATCACCCTGACCCCCGACTGCTTGCAGGGCGGTGCCGGTCTCGCGTCCACTGTGGCCGATTATCACCGGTTCACCCAGTTCCTGTTGCGTCGTGGGGAACTGGACGGCGTGCGGTTGCTCGCGCCGCGCACCGTGGAACTGATGACGAGCAACCACCTGCCGAACGACGCGGATCTCGAACAGTTCGGCCGGCCGCTGTTCGCCGAGATGCCGTTCGATGGTTTCGGCTTCGGCTTGGGATTCTCCGTGCTGCGCGATCCAGTGAAGGCGAAAACCCTCGCCAGCAAAGGCGAGTTTGCCTGGGGCGGCGCGGCGAGCACGGCATTCTGGGTGGACCCCACCGAAGACTTGACCGTGCTTTTCTTCACCCAGCTGTTGCCGTCCAGCACGCATCCGTTGCGCCAGCAGCTGCGCCAGGACGTGTACCAAGCACTCTGCTGACCGAGATCTTCAGACTATTTTCATTTTTGGGACATGCGTGCCCTCGCCCATTCCAATGCGACGGCGGGAGCACAGGTATGCAGGATACGGACAACAACCACACGGCCAGTATCGACAGCGCGGCGGATCGCGCGGTCAGCTTCCGGCGGGCCGGATGGGTCCTGTTCACCGTTTCGGCGGCGTTGAGCGTGCTGAGCATGGCCGTGCCCGCGCTGATCGACCATCCACTAACTACGGAACGCGGCGAGATCCGCCGCTATGTCGACGTCTTCGAGGAAGCCAATCTGCCCACTTGGTGGAGCACCGGGCTGCTGGTCTTGGCCACGCTCACGCATCTCGTCGTCGCGGTGCTCGCGCGGGCTCGACGGGCGCCAAGCGCATGGGCGTGGTTCGGCAGCGCGGTACTGCTCGGCGCGCTGTCTCTGGATGACCACACGATGTTGCACGAACGGTTGGACCGGATCGGCGAGCGGTTCGTGACCTTCGATGGTTTCCCGTTCTACTGGCTGATCCCCGGGGTATTCGCGGGGGCACTGATCGCGATCGCTTTCGCGGTGCTGGCCGTGCGACTACGAGGTGCGGCGCGGTGGTGCATCGTGCTTGGCTGTGCGGTGCTGCTCGCCTCCGCGCTGGGTGGCGAGGTGCTACAGGGTGTACTCATCGCGGTCGGCGAAAGCGGGCCACTGTACGTGCTGACGTACCACGCTGAAGAGCTCGGCGAGAACATCGGGACGCTGCTGCTACTCGCGGCCGCCGCGCAGTCGGTGACCGTGACCGAACGGTCGGGTAACTACCAGCTGGCCTACACACAGCACTCGGCGAGCCGCTAGCGACGCACCAAGAACCTGGTCAGCCCCACCGACCGCACCGGCGCACACTCGACAGCCTTCGTTAAGGATCTTGCTGTAGCAGGGCGATCGACTCCAGGAACTCCTGAGTTTCCGGATCCGTCGAGTACAAACAGACACCGCGCATGCCCCTGGTGAGCAACACCTTGTAGGTATTGCGGATCAGGTTGGCGAACTGTGCACCATCGGACTTCCGCACGGCCGGATCGTGCGAGTATTGCGGCCGCGCGACCCAGGTTCCGTCCCTACGCACGAAGTCGTCGCCGAAGATCACGCCTGCCCAGTCGTACTCGAAGCCCTGTGCCGTGTAGATGCAGCCGACCTGGCCAAAACCACGTTCGTCGGACGCCCAGTAATACGACTCCGGTGCGTCGGAGACCCGCTTGCCTGGCTTGGCATTCCACGGCCGCCGCCAAGCACCGATCTCCACGTCCGGGACAAGTACCTTGCCGTTCTCGCTGGTCACCGGATCGCTCCAGGGCCAGCAGTAGCCAGCGGCGATCCGCGATGTGCCACCGAACGCATCTGCCTGACGCAGCAGCCACGCCTCAAGCTGTTCCGGCGACCGCGCCGTCGCCACGGCGAATCCCTCATCCAACGGCGTGGCGATCTTGCCCCAGGGCACCGGCGGCTGCCGGTCGATCTCCAGCAACCGGGCAACCCAACCGTCGAACGAAGCCGATCCTCCACATCGGAACCGGCCCGCGAGGTGCACCACATCAACGCGGCAGCCAAGCGCTTGTGCGGCCGCCTCGATCTGCGCACGGGAACCCATTTCACCTGGCCGCACCGTCTGATTCTCGTCCAGCAAGAAAACCGGAACCCAGGCCACATCGATCAACTCGTTGATCTGCGGTCGAGCGCGCTCACGGGCTTCGCGCTTGGTGTAGCGATTCACGCTCGTCTCGCGGATGCGGTGTGCCTCGTCGCAGATCAGCACGTCCAACTCGCGCGGTTCGGAGTCGATGTAGTTGTTGAAATACTTGAACAGGGTTTGCACGCGCTTGTCGCGCCGGCCGGCGATCTTGCGCATCGTGTTGGTGAAGGCGCTCGACCCGGTGGCGTGATGTGCCGGGCGCCCCTGCCGGGAAAGCTCACCGAGCAGGTTCAGCGCGATCACGCTCTTACCCGAACCTGGCCCACCGAGCACGATTACGACCGTCTGTGTCCGTGCTGCCCTTGCCCGCTCAACGGCCTGAAGTACAAGGTGATAAGCCACCCGTTGCTCGTCGAGCAGCACGAACTGCTCGCGTTCCTGCATCTCCTTCGCCGCCAGCGTCATCAACGGCTTCGAAACCGAATGCTGGAAGTTCACCAGGTCCTCGGCCGCTTTGCGGGCTTCGTCCCTACCGCTGTCCGGAGCGAGCACCGTGCGCAGATGGTCGATCAACGCGGCCTTGTCGTCCATCGTGAACAGCTGGCCACGCTGGTCGGGTTCGTACTGGGTCAGTGCCGAAACCGCGGCTCGGCTGGCGTTATGCAGGTAGGCGATGCCGTGTACGGCATGCGGTCGGTCACCGAGCGCGGGTGTTGAGTCAACGAGGTAATCGCAGTAGCCGCGTACCTGGGAAACCGGATGCAGCACGGGTTCGGCATAGGCGTCAAGCGAAACCAGCTCGGCGGCTAGCAGCTCGGCGCGCGACCACTGCTTCAGTTCGACGAGCAGATAGACGGGCTCACCGAGCCGCGGATGCGTGCCGCACAGAATCGCATCGACCCGTTTGGGACTGTGCGGGAGTTTATGCTCCAGCAACACTTCCACATGACCAAGACCAGCGTCGACGAGGTCGGCGAGCAACACCGGCAGGCTGCGCTGCCACGATCGGATTTCGGCAGCGCCGGCACGCGATTCGAACTGAATGCTGGCTTGTTCGGCAAGCACCTCGTGCAATCGACCTGCCCTGGCATCGGCGAGTAGCGCGGCAGCACTCTGCCGGACAAGAGCCACCTTGATCCCCCACTGGACGCACGTCTGCTACGTGCGGGTGGGGGCAGCGACGAAGTCGTGACTTCGGTGCCCGTCGGGCCGCGACCCCAAGGTTAGTCGACAAGCACAAGTTCTCGTTGGTAGTGGATTCGCGGAAGGTTCTCAGCTACCGCTGGCTACCGAGACCGCCTTCTTAAGGATCTTGTCGTTACAGTACGCGATCAACCGTCACTCAGCGTAATGAAACTTAAGCGGCGTTAGGTGTCATTAGAACCGCCCATCGGAAGTTAAGTATCAATGCGCACCGAAGACTCCGACTTGCCAGCGTCGCTATCTTCCAATCGCCGAAAGTCGACGTTCTCCCGACGTTCCTCCTCGTCAGGGCGACGAATCTGGGCAAGGTGAAGAGCCGAGGTGACGTCCTCGCCCCGATCAAACCGCTCGTCAAACTCGCTGGCCGCATAGAAGATCACGTTAACGACGGGGAGCCAGAGGCCGCTTGGCACGGTTAGCCCACGGGTCGGCGCGCCGGGGCTGCCGTGTCGCGGGAGCGCGAGCAGTTCGGTGATCACCTCGACCGGATCACTCCGTGACCGCGTTCTTTAAGGTTAGCGAGGTCGGCTAGTGGGCTGCCGTGCTTCGCCAAACCACAATCTTTAGGGATCTTGCGACCGAGGGAGGCTTCGTGATGACCGCGTCAGAACGCCGACCGTCGGATGAGGATCGACGTGCGGCTCAGTACGCCGCGCTGGAGGCGACGGCGACCGACGACGACGAGGACCTCGACACGGTGTTGGCAAGGATGCGCGAGGCCCGCAAAGAAATCGCACGCCGTCAGCGGTCCGGCTCGACGTAGTCTGAGCACGCTCCGTGAGCGCGTTCTTTAGGGTTAGCGAGGTCGGGCTGGCGGGCGGCACAATTCGATCAGGCAAGATACCGTCAGCGGGAACCAGGCCGGCGCATGGAGCGATATGACCCGAATCCCGGAACTCGTCATGAAGCAGGTTGAGCGGTGGTGTACCAACCGCGTGCCCGACCGGCTGCGCGAGGAGCTGCGCGTGACCTGCAAAAGGCGCGGGAACTCGATCACGATCGTGGAACAGCGTGCGCCAGCCACCGCCGAGCTCGGCGAGGACTGGTCCGAGCAGAAAGTCGCCCAGCTGCGCCTCGCCGAGGACGGTAACTGGTCGCTGCACTGGGCCGACCGCAACGGCCGGTGGCGCAACCTCTCCGGCGGGCCACGCGACGAAACGATCGCGCCGCTACTCGACGAGATCGACCGCAACCCGGACGGCGTCTTCTGGGGTTGAGCCTTCTGGGGTTGAGCGAGCTAACGGGCCGGAAACCGGTGCTCGTTGCGGTCGATCTTCGCGTTGGCCGCGGCCAACAAGTCCACCCCGAGCATGTCCGCCAGCCGCACCAGGTACAGCGTCACGTCGGCCAACTCATCGTGAATCTCCGCGGCCAGCTTCGGATCGTCCAACGCCGCCGCCGACTCCTCCGGGGTCAGCCACTGAAACAACGCGATCAGTTCGCCGACCTCCCCGGAAAGCGCCATCGCCAGGTTCTTCGGCGTGTGGTACTGCTCCCAGTCTCGCGCATCGGCAAAGTCCCGCAAGCGATTGCGCAGCTCGTCAAGTGTCACGAAGAGCTAGTATCCGGGTCCGCTCCCCACCTCCACCAACACGGCCGAACTTGGCAACAGTGCCAGGTCAGCGAACCAACCAACTCGCCATGATCGTGTGAATCCTTTTCGAACTAGTCAATCGATTAGTCACCAGATCTTGATTTCTGCGCCAAGAAACACGATGCTGACCCGAATGCGCGAGCAAACCCCGCGCAACGGAGTAATCGGATACTCAGCAACAGCAGGTGACGGGCCCCGTGCGGTACAGCATCCTCGGCTCCATGCTCGTCGACGGCGCGCCCGTCGACCCCAGACAGGTGCGCACGGTACTTGCCGTCCTGCTCAGCCAGGCCAACCAGCCAGTCACCACCCAGACCATCGCCGGTGAACTCTGGCGCGGCAGTAAACCCGAGTCCAGCGCCGCCGTGCTCCAGGGCAGGGTCTCCACGCTGCGCAAACTACTCTGCCCGGACCTGCCTGCCCGGTCCTCCGCACACGTACTGCGCACCCGGCACGGCTGCTACACCCTGCACGTCACCGAGGGTGAACTCGACGCCACGGAATTCCTCCGGCTGGCCGATGCCGGCGAAGCCGCGGCCTCCGCCGGCGACCCGGAAACCGCGAGCACACAGCTGCACGCCGCGCTCGAACTCTGGCGCGGCCCAGCGCTACAGGACGTCGGCGACGGGCCCGTGCTGCTCAGCTACGCGAGCATGCTCGAACAGCGCCGGATCACCGCCGAGGAAAGCCTGTTCGCCGCCGATATCGCCCGAGGTGACCTGAACTACGCGATCAGTGGTCTCACCGAACGGCTGAACCAGGACGCGACCCAGGAAAACTTCGCCGCACTGCTGATCGAGGCGCTGGTTGCCGCAGGGCGCAGCCGCGCGGCACGCGAAACCCTTGACGCCACCCGAAGCGCGCTACGCGCCGCTGACCTGCCGATCGGCCGGCGACTGCACACCGCGGCGGAACGGCTCCGCGCGGAGTCCACCCCGCTGGCGAGCCTCACCCCGGAACATTCCGCGCCGGCCCAGGTGCCCGCGCGGCTAGCCGACTTCACCGGTCGGGAGCAGCTACTCGCCCGCATCCATACCGAACTCACCGGTCCCGGCCCGCGAATCGTGGCGCTGAGCGGGCCGGGCGGCGTCGGCAAGAGCACCGCGGCGATCCAGGCCGCACACCACCTCCGGCACGAGTTCCCGGACGGTCAGCTGGTCGCGGAACTGGCCACCGAGCCAGGCAAGCCGTCCGAGGTACTGCGCCGCTTCCTGCTCGCCATCGGCATCAGCGCGGAGGCGATCCCACACGATTTCGTGGAACGGCGACAGCTGTGGCTCAGCCGTACCGCCGATACCCAGCTGCTGATCCTGCTGGATGACGCGCGGGACGAGGCACAGATCCGCGCGCTGCTGCCATCCGGCAATGCCTGCGGCGTACTGGTGACCTCCCGCCGGCGCATCCTCGGCCTTTCCGGCGCGAGCTCGATCCAGGTCGACGCCTTCGCGGAACCCGAAGCCAGCCAGCTACTCGCGAATATCGTCGGTGAAGGACGGCTCGCCGCCGAACCCGTCGCGGCCAGCCAATTACTCGCCCGCTGCGCTGGCCTACCGCTCGCGGTCCGCATCGTCGGGGCCAAGCTCGCCGCCCGCCCGCACGAAACCCTCAGCGAACTGCTCGCCAGGATCCGCGCGGCCCGTTCCCAGCTTGCCGAGCTACGCGCCGGCGATCTCGACGTGTACGCCACCATCGAGCTCAGCTACACCGAATGCGCCGAACCCACCCGCGCGACGCTGCGCCACCTCGGTGGACTACACCTGCCTTCGATCACCCGAACCACCGTTGCCGTCCTACTCGGACTGGACGACGCGGCAGGCGCGGAGGCGACCGAGGCACTGGTCGACGCCCAACTGCTCAACGTCGCCGGCAGGGACGCGCACGGCCAGGTGCGCTACAACCTGCACGATCTGATCGCCGAATTCGCCGCCGAACAGGCAAGCAGGGACACCGCGGAACTGGACGCGGGGCTGCGCCGGCTCATCGAGCACTACCTGGCCACCGCAAGGCAGGCGCACCAGATCCACGATCCCGCGCAGTGGTGGACCACCGAGGGCGGCAATGTGCTCGCCGTGGTCCGCGCCGCACTGCGCCGCGAGTGGTGGCAGCTGGGCTGGCAACTTGCCAACGCGGTTGCCGAACTCGCCAACGTCTGCCCCGGTTCGGCCGACTCGCGCAACCTGACCGTGCTCGCGCTCTGGGCCGCACGGCATCGCGCGGACGCGCACGCCGAAGCGGTCAGCCTACGCAGGCTCGGCGAACGACACTGGAACCAGCTGAAGACGCCGAGCGCGGTGCGCTACCTGACCACGGCCGCGCGCCGGTTCCAGGACCTCGACCAACCCGGCGAGCTTGCCCGTACCCTTGCGCTCGAAGCCGATGTGCTCGCCGAGACCGGGCGGGTCGGCGAAGCACGGGAACGCCTGCAGCGAGCGATCAAGGCCGCCGAGGAAGCAGGGGACAACTGCGCGCATGCGACCGCGCTGGACGGGATGGCCGGCCTGCTCTCCGATGCCTGCGAATTCGACTCCGCGGAGGCCTGTTTCACCACCGCGCTGCGGCTGGCGAGCGCCGCGCACGACCAGCGAGCCACGATCGCGATCCGGAAACGGCACGCGGATATGTTGCGCCGGGTCGGGCGTGGCGACGATGCGGCCGAGCTGCTGCATCGCGCGCTTGCCGACGCCCGCGCCACCGGTGACCGGCACTGGGAGGCGCACGTCCTGCGCAGCCTCGGTGAACTACAGCGATTCACCGGGGATATCGCCGCCGCACGGGAAAACCTGACCCGCTCGCTCGAGCTGTTCACCGAACACGGGCATCGGCACGCGACCGCGTACTCGCTGCGCAGCCTCGGTGATCTGCACGCCCAGCTACACGAGTACCCGGAGGCCGACGAAGCGCTCTCCCGCGGTTGGGAGATCTTCGAGGCGCTGCGCGATCGCCGCGGCCAGGCCTACACCCTGCGCAGTATCGGTGCGCTGCGGGTGCGTACCGGGTGTCTCGCCGAGGCCGAAGCGGCGCTGTCGCGGGCCCAGCGCATCGTCGATGAACTTTCCCTGCGCTGGCACAGCCAGGACGTCAGCAAGGCATTGGCGCAGACGCGGCATTGGTCACGCGCGGCCGGCTCGACGACTGCCCCAGCCAGACCGCTGACGGCCGGTCAGCCCAGATAATTTCCAAACCAGCGGTCAACGAGCTCCGCAATGGTGCTTATTTTCCAATCCTGTCGAGACTTTGCCGATTTCTTGCGGTACTTATAGCCCATTGGGCACGACAACCAGCCGCAACGAACGAAAGGCAGGGGAGCTCATGCGTAAAGCGCTGGCCGGACTGGCCGCCGGCGTACTACTCGCCGGCGCGGTGGCCGCGTTCACCGGGCCGCAGGCGGGCACCGCCGCTGCCGCACCAACCCCGCAACCAACCGCAAGTTCGAGTAGTGCCGCACCGCCAAGCGCAAGCGAGCTGAGCGACGCGGTTGCCGACTGCACGGAACAGGTATCCAACGGCAAGTACGCCGAACGCTCCGGCCAGGAGCGCACGATTCCCATTTGCGCCACCGGAAACGCGGTGCACTGGCGCTCCGGGATGACCATCGTCTGCGACGGCCAGGCCACCGACAAATGCAACAGCTCAACCGATCCGTGGTGGCAGGAAGGCACCGCATGGCCGCAGTCGGACGGGAAACCGCTGAACGCGGAGAAACTACCGTTCGTTGTCGTGCCGATCAGCAGCTCGATCTGGGACCACGCCGACTCGGAGATCACCGGCGGCACCGTGGTCGCCGCGGTGTACAAGGACAAGGTCGCCTACGCCGTGGTCGGCGATCGCGGTCCGGATGACGCGATCGGCGAGGGCTCCTACGCCCTGGCGGAAGCCCTTGGCATCGACCCCGACCCGGCCAGCGGCGGCGTCGCCGGCAAGGTCGTCGACTACATCGCCTTCCCCCGGGTGGAATCGAGCCCCATCGAGGACAACGCGGATGCGGTGGCCAAGGGTGAGGAAGCGGCCGCGGACCTGGTCGCCGGCCGGATCGGCTGCATCAGCGCCCAGCTTGGCTTCACCAACTACGACGAGTTGAGTGACGGCGCGAACGGCAACAAGGTACGGGCGGCACAGTGCCTCCTGCGTACGGCTGGTGCCGACGACGGCCAGGAGGCACCGAGTGGCGAGTACGACAAGGCGACCGCGGACGCGGTGACCAAGTTCCAGGAGCAGGTCGGCCTGGATGCCACCGGCAAGGTCGATTCGAAGACCTGGACCGCGCTGCTGTCCTTCGGTGACACGCCACAGGTGGGTAGCGGCGCCAGCGGCGAAGCGGTGGGCCGCGTGCAGCGCGCCCTGAACGCGGCCATCTCCGCCGGGATCGACACGGACCGCCAGTTCGGCTCGAAGACCGCCGAAGCGGTCAAGGAGTACCAGTCCAAGCAGGGCCTGGACGCCGACGGCATTGTCGGCAAATCCACCTGGGAGGCGCTACAGGCCGGTAAGTAGTCACCGCACGAGCAGTCGGGCGGCCACCGCCGCCCCATCCGTGGACATCCAACCTGCTACGGCCCTTGCCTGGACACGCGTTTCCGGGTCAAGGGCCGTACGCAGTTCGCGGGACAGTGACTCGACCGTTGACGGCTGGCCAGGATGCGCCGCGCCAATCCCCAGTTCGGCCACTCGCCGCGCCCAGTGCGGCTGGTCGGCTATCTGCGGAAGCACCACCTGGGGCGCGCCGGCCAGCGCCGCCGTCGTGGTGGTGCCCGCGCCGCCGTGGTGCACCACCGCCGCGGCGCGCGGGAACAGTGCCTGCTGGTTGACCTCGCCGACCACGAAACAGTCGGCTTTCGCGTCGGACGGTGCCAGCTCGGCCCAACCGCGCGCCAGCACCAGGCGACGGCCGTGCGCGCGGGCCGCCTCGATCGCCACACCGGCGAGATCGGGCGAGGAACGCATCGCCATACTGCCGAAGCCCACGTAAACCGGTGGGTCGCCGGCGTCAAGGAACTCCACCAGCTCGGGCGGCAACGGGCGCTCGTCCGGCCGGATCCAGGCACCGGTTTGCACCAGGTCCAGTTCGGTGCTGTCCTGCCAAGAGCCGAGGATCGGGTCGGCGGCCAGCAACGGCCGGTCACCAAGAGCCCCGTCCGCAAGAGCCCCGTCCGCAAGAGCCCGGTCACCAAAAGCCCCATCGCCAAAGACGTAATCCCGTACATTCTCGACTGCTGGCAGACCGATCGCCGTCCGGTGGCTGTTCAGCGCATCCCGGTACAGGTCGTTGACCCGCCTGGCGTCGTGATCCCACAGCACCTTCGGGTCGGTCTCACCAGCTGGCAGTGGCTGACCCGGTCGCTCGCCGGGGCGGAAATGCCGGGACGGCAGGCCGAACGGGTGGAAGCAGGCGAACACGTAGCGGATACCCAGTTTCTCCGCGACCGACCGTGCCCCCGCCGGCATCAACCCGGTCGCCAGCAGCACATCGCAGTCCGCTGCCGCGGCGCCGAGCGTGCTGAATCGTGCCGCGACCAGTTCCGCGGCCAGCCGGAACGCGTCCTGTGTGGTCGGCCGCGTCTTGCCTGCCGTCACCGAACGCACCGCCGGTCCGAGTGGCACAAAAGGTATCCCGAGTTCGGTGAACAGTGCCGCGAACTCCGCATCCGGCGGCGCGCATACCCGTACCTGTGCGCCGAGTTCACGGATTCCCAGCGCGAGCCCGGCAAGCGGTTCCACGTCGCCGCGCGAGCCCCAAGTGGACAGTAGTACTCGCATTTCTTCGCACCCCCGTTTCCGTAGGCCGGTTATCTTCCGACAGGACCCGGGTCTTGCCGCAAGCCCAGGGGTGCGCTATATGTTGAAAGTGGCAGGGGGTACTCCGCGCGCGGCAGACGCTGGCGCCAGGGGTCGATCGTTGTTCGCTATCGAACTGTTGATCGCTGGGATTTCCGGCGGCGCGCTGTTCGCGGTGACCGGCCAAGAGGTGATCTGGCTACTCGGCGGCGTGTTCGGTGGCTGGCTTGCCTGCCGGATCGCACTCGCCCGAGGGAGGCCTGCCGCGCCGAGCCCCGGCGCCCGGAAAAGCGGTCAGGTTCTGGTCGGTGCCGCGATCGGCCCAAGTATCGCGAGCCAAACACTGCACATCTCGGCTGGTCAGCTCGTCCTGCTCGGCACGGCGGTGCTCGCCGTACTGCTCTGCTCGATTCTGGTTGCCCGGGTGTACTACGCGGCGAGTCCGGTCGACGGGGTCACCGCGGGCATGGCCACCCTGCCGGGCGGAATCGGCATCATGCCCGCCGTCGCGGCCGAATACGGCAAGCCAGTCGGACTGGTGGCGATCGTGCAGTCCTTCCGGATGACCCTGGTCGTCGCGCTCGTCCTGGTTGCGCACGAAATATGGTCCACTTCGGACAGTTCAACGACTGGCGAGCGCGCTGGCAACGCGCTGCTGCCTGCCGGCCTGCCCGGCTGGGGCTATGTGGCCGGTCTGTTGCTCGGCGCGGTTTGCGCCGCCTGGCTCGCCGGCAAGCTGCGGATTCCGGTCCCCACACTGCTCGGCCCGCTACTGTTCGGTTGCGGGCTCGCGCTCGGCTTGCGCGCGCTCGGCGTAGACGCGGACCTGCTCACCGCCCCATTCCTGCAGGAGATCATCGGTCAGGGCCTGCTCGGCCTGACTGTTGGCGAGTACCTGGCGCAGCGCTACTGGGGCAGTGCGGCCGCACTCTCCGGCGGGATCGTCGGCGTGCTGGCCAGTTGCGCCCTTGCCATCGGCATCGCACTGGGGCTGGCCGCGATCGGACCGTGGCCGTTCCTGACCACCTTGCTGATGGTCGCACCTGGCGGGGCGCCAGAGATGGCGATGATCGCCGCCGCGACCGGCGGTGAACTCGCGCTGGTGCTTGCCGCGCAGACCGGTCGGCAGGTACTGGTAAACCTGCTGATACCGCTGTGGATCAACGTGTTCAACCGGTTCGACCAAGGGAGAAACTGATGCAGGCTCGTGGCGTCGCGATCATTACCGGAGCCAGCCGGAATATCGGTAGGGCGATCGCATTGGCCCTTGCCGTCGACGGCTACCATCTCGGACTGCTCGCCAGGAAGGATCAGCAAGCGCTGGATGAGGTCGCCGAAGAGGCACGAAGCCAGGGCGTTGATGTCCATACTGGACTCGTTGATGTTCGCGATGGTGCCGCGGTGCACGCCGCGATCGCCGAGGTGCGGGACCGGTTCGGCCAGATCGACGTGCTGGTGAACAACGCGGCGGTACGCAGGGAAACCCCGTTCGAGCAGATTACCGAGCAGGAGTGGCGAGAGATCCTGGATATCGTGCTGGATGGCGCGTTTCACGGTAGCGCCGCGGTGCTACCTGGCATGCGGGAAGCCGGCGGTGGTCGGATCGTGAACATCGCCGGAGTCACCGGCCAGAGCGGCGCGGCGCGGCGCGCGCATGTGGTGACCGCCAAGGCCGGGTTGATCGGTCTGACCAAGGCGCTGGCCTCCGAGTACGCCGAACACGGCGTCACGGTGAACGCCGTCTCCCCCGGGTTGATCGACACAACTCGCGCCGAGGTGCCCGCCCATCACCAGAGCAAGCACATCCCGGTCGGCCGACCTGGTGCTCCCGGGGAGATCGCCGCCGCAGTGCGGTACCTGATCTCCCCGGAAGCAGCCTTCGTGACCGGCCATACCCTCAACATCAACGGCGGGATCTACCTCGGCTGACCCCGCTAAAGAACGCGATCACGGGGAGTGCTCACGTCCAGCGGAACAGCTTCGCGGCGAGTGCACCGGCGAGCAGCGTCGTACCAGCGAGCACCCCAAGATGCAGCGCATCCGGTGCCACCCCCATCCAGGTGGCGCTCAACGCCTCCACTCCGGCGCCGTACGGCAGGTATTCACCCACGGTCGCCAGTGCGTCCGGCAACGCGTCCCGTCCACCGAAGCCGCCGCCGAGCGCCAGCAGCGCGAAGAACAGCACGAGTCCAATCGCGACGGCCGAGTTGGTCGTCGGCGCGATCGCCGCGACCAGCATGCCGAGCGCGTACATCGCGACGGAGATCAGCAAGAACACCCCGATCGCACCGAGGATATTGCGCGGCATCGACACATCAAAGGCCGCCCTTGCCAGCACCAGTGCCATGATCAGACCGCAGATCGCCTGGATCATGCTCACCACGACCTGCGCGACCAGGACCTGGATCGGATGCGCCGGAGTCACCGCCAGCCGTCGCAGCACTCCCGTCTTGCGGTACGCGGCGAGGAAAGACGGCATGTTCACCACGCCGATCACGGCGATCATCATCACCAGCGTGAGGGGGACGACGTAGGCATCGAGCGGCGGTAGGCCGTTGAACGCCGGCACACCCTCGCCATCAGCACCGAGCCCGTTCATCACCATGATCAGCATCGGCAACCCGAGCGGCACGATCAGCCCCGCGGTATCCCGTGCCACGAGCTTCCCCTCGGTGCCGACCATCATCGCCCAGGATCGCAAACCGGGCCTTGCTGCTTCGATCTGCATTGTGCTATCCCCTTTAGACATTCTCGTGGGCATCCATCGCGCGCCCGGTGAACGCGAGAAACGCGTCGTCCAATGTGGCGTGTTCGACCCGCGTCTCGGTCGCGGCGATACCGTGGTTGGCCAGTTCGGTGCTCACCACGCGGAGCAGGTCACCGGTGCCGAAAACCACCATCTCGCCCCGCTCGGCGCGCACCTCGGACACCTCGCCCAGCCGCTCGAGCACCGCCGTGTCGAACGACTCGCTGGTCCGGAAGCGCACGCGCTGCTGCGCACCGGCGGCGGCGATCAGCCCACCCGGGGTATCCAGCGCGACCACCTTGCCGCGATCGAGAATCGCGATCCGGTCACATAGCCGCTGTGCCTCGGCCATGAAGTGGGTAACCAGCAACACCGTCACCCCGGTCGCCCTGATCTGCTCGATCAGCTCCCAGGTGTCCTCCCGTGCCCTCGGGTCCAGCCCGGTAGTCAGCTCGTCGAGGATGGCGATGCGCGGTTTGCCGACCAGCGCGAGCGCGATCGCCAACCGCTGCGCCTGCCCACCAGAAAGGTCTTCGAACGCGGTGTTTCGCTTCTCGGTCAACCGCAGATCGTCCAGCAGCCGATCGATATCGGCACCGTCCCGGTAGAACGACCGGTACAGCGCAAGCGCCTCGCGCACCCGCAACTTCTCCGGCAGCATCCCCTTTTGCAGCTGGACGCCGAGCACCTGGCGTAGCTTGGCGCGCTCCCGGTGCGGGTCCAAGCCGAGCACCCGAACGTGTCCAGCATCGGGAACCCGCAAGCCTTCCAGGCATTCCACCGTGGTCGTCTTACCCGCGCCGTTCGGCCCAAGGATGCCGAAGATCTCCCCTTGCGCAACGTCGAAACTGACGTCATCCACAACCACCGTGTCGTCGTACTGCTTGCGCAAGCCGTCGACTTCGAGTACCGCCATAGATCCCTCCTGCACCTGCGATGTCCCCAGTACGGCCAACGCTAGTGAGCGCACGGCGCCATGTCGGGTGCCGGAAGTCATGACTCGCACCCATGACTTCCGGCACGGGTAGCCAGTAAGCAGGGACACGTAGGCTGTCGCTATGTCGCGTTTGGAACGTTGGGGACTTACGAGCTTGTTCGCGGTCTACCTGCTCGTCGGCGTTCCCGTGCTGCTGAACCAGCTGGACGGTGGCGACCTCACCGTCGGCCCGAACTGGCTGTGGTGGCTCGCCTACGTCGGCTACCTGGTGATCCTGCTCGCTACCTTCGTGCTGAACGAACACTCGTGGGCCAAGCCACTCCCGCTGGTCGGTGCGCTGAGCGCGACCGCGATGGCCGTGGTGTTCCTCGCCCCGAGTGCGGGCTGGACGGCGATCCTGCTGGTGTTCACCACGGCGGCCGCCGCGCATGTGGTCTCGGTACGGGCGACCATGGCGCTGCTCGTGCTGCACAGTGTCGCGGTGCTGGCCTCCGCTATGCTCGTTGGCGCGCAGTTCGGCGAAGCGGCACTCGGCGGGATGATCTACGCCATGCTGCAGGGCTGCTCGGTGTGGGCCGTCTACAACGAGCTGCGCGCGAACGCCGCATCGGAGCGGCTCGCGGTGACCAACACCGAGCTGCGCGCGGCCACCGCGCTGCTCGCTGAATCCAGCCGGTCTACCGAACGGCTGCGGATCGCGCGGGAGCTACACGATGTGGTTGGCCACCAGCTCACCGCGCTGGCGCTGGAACTCGAGGTGGCCGCGCATAAGAGCACCCCGCCAGCCAGTGAACACGTGCAGCGGGCGCGCGGCCTCGCCAAGGATCTACTGACCGATGTCCGCACGGCCGTTGGCGAGCTGCGCGAGCGCCCGCCGGATCTGCGCGAGGCGCTGGCCAGTATCGCCGCGGACCTGCCCCGCCCGAAGGTCCATCTGTCGATCGCGGAAACCGTGTCGCCGGACGAGGATCGCGTCGCCACGCTGATCCGCTGTGTACAGGAGATCGTGACGAACACGATTCGCCATTCCGATGCGAGGAACCTGTGGATCGAGATCGATGGCTCGGCCGCCGGCGAGCTCAAGCTCAGCGCGCGGGACGACGGTCAGGGCGCGGTGTTGCTGCGGCTCGGCAACGGTCTGACCGGGCTCACCGAACGCATCGAAGCGCTGCATGGCACGGTAGGATTTGACACCCGCTCCGGATTCCAGCTCAACGCGGAGGTTCCCGCACCGTGATCAAAGTGTGCATTGTGGACGATCAGACGCTGGTGCGGCAGGGAATCCGCAGCCTGCTCGAACTGTCCACGGACGTCGTGGTGGCCGCGGAGGCCGGCGACGGCGACGAGGCACTGGAGATCATCGCCACCGACCCACCGGATGTGCTGCTGCTCGATCTGCAAATGCCGGGCAGGGACGGTATCGCCACCCTGGAAGCGCTGCGCGAACGGCAGCTCGAACTGCCTACCCTGGTGCTCACCACGTTCGATGACGACGAGCTGGTGCTCGGCGCGGTGCGCGCGGGCGCGCATGGCTACCTGCTCAAGGACGTCACGCTGGACCAGCTGATCGGCGCGATCCGCACGCTGGCCGAGGGTGGCACGCTGGTACAGCCCGCGCTCACCGCACGCTTGCTCAGGGCCACCAGGCAACTTCGGCCGCCAAACACAGCGGAGGAACAGCAGGCGCAGCCGCTCACCGAGCGCGAGCAGGAAATCCTGCGGCTGCTCGCCGGCGGCTACGCGAACCGGGAGATCGCGGACGCGCTACACCTCGCGGAGGGCACGGTGAAAAACCACGTATCCAGCCTGCTCCTCAAACTCGGCGTACGGGATCGCACCCGGGCCGTGCTGCGCGCCCTGCACCTCGGCCTGCTCACCGAGAAAGCGCCGTAGAACCCGACCAGGCAAGTAATCGTTCGGCGCTCGCCCGATATGCGAGCTAGAGTGCCGATACGTGACTACCGAACGAATTCTGGTTACTGGAAGCGCTGGCCATCTTGGCGAGGCACTGGTTCGCGTGCTGCGTGCCCAAGGGCGCGACGTCGTCGGGATCGACCTGCTGGAGTCGCCGTACACCACGGCAACCGGTTCGATCGCCGATCCCGCGTTCGTCCGCGACTGCATGGCTGGGGTGACCGGCGTACTGCACACCGCTACGCTGCACAAGCCGCATGTGAGCTCGCACAGCCGACAGGCCTTTGTGGACACGAACATCACGGGCACGTTGACCTTGCTGGAAGCAGCTGTCGCCGCAGGCGTTTCCGGGTTCGTGTTCACCAGCAGCACCACCGCGTTCGGCAGAGCACTCACCCCGGGCGAAGGCGCACCAGCCACCTGGATTACCGAAGACGTCGTGCCGGTACCGAAGAACATCTACGGGGCGACCAAGACCGCGGCCGAGGACATCGGCGAGCTGTTTCACCGCGACCACGGGCTGCCGGTACTGGTATTACGCACCTCGCGCTTCTTTCCGGAGCTCGACGATCGCCCGGCCGTCCGGAATATCTACCCGGACGCGAATCTCAAGGCCAACGAGTTCCTTTACCGGCGGGTGGACATCGCGGACGCGGTGGACGCGCATCTGGTGGCGTTGGCACAGGCGCCACGGATCGGTTTCGGTCGCTATATCGTCAGCGCGACGACCCCGTTCGGCCTCGCGGATCTACCTGAGCTGCACGGCACGGCACCCGAGGTGGTCGCCAGGTACTTCCCCGACCAGCCGGATATCTACCAGCGACTCGGCTGGCAGATGTTTCCCAGCCTGGATCGCGTCTACGTCAACGAACGTGCCCGTACCGACCTCGGCTGGAGTCCGAAGTACGACTACCGGCATGTCCTGGACTGCGTCCGGTTGGGCGATGACCCGCGCAGCGAGCTGGCCAGGCAGGTCGGCGCCAAGGGGTATCACGCCGAGAAACATGACGTTTACACGACGTGATCCCCACGGTGGCGCCGGAAGGCGATCCGGTTAAGGGATGCCCTGCTGCACGATCGGCGGGTAGTTCTCCCAGCCGAACTGGGCGCACCAGCCATCCGGGAACTCATCGTTCTGCTTCAGCTGCAGTGGCAGTTCCTGCTCGGGACCGCCGGTGGGCGGCTTGCCGACCAGGACCACCGTCGCGGTGCCGGCGTCCTCATTGACGTTAGGCTCACTCTTGACCGAGTATTCGCCCGGCAGGGACCCGACGACCTGATTGAACGCCTCGGTTTCCTCCTGGTTCGGCTTCCGGCAGGTGAGTTCCGCGAGCGGGGCGGCCTTGTTCTCGCTGAAAGCCGTCGCAAGCTTGTCCGCGGCAGCCTTCGCGTCGCCACCCCCGCCACCGAGCAGCAGGATCAGTGCCGTCGCTCCGCCGCCAAGTACCACGACCGCGGCCACCACGATGCCGATGATCAGCCCGGTCTTCTTCTTCGGCGGTGGCCCTCCCATGGGTGGCCCGCCCATCGGCTGGCCCGGCGGAAACGGCCCACCAGGTGGTCCATACCCAGGGTCACCCGGCGGTTGCTGGCCGTACGGCGGTTGCCCTGGTGGCGGCTGCTGGCCGAACGGCTGCTGCCCAGGGGGCGGCTGCTGCCCGTATGGTTGCTGGCCGTACGGCGGCTGCCCCGGCGGGGGCTGGCCACCTGGCGGCTGCGGCGGGTAAGTCATGACGCCCCTTCGTGCTGTTCTGTTTCGCACGTTGAGCCTATCTCCGCCAGTCACGCCCGGCCCATCAGCTGATCCACGTCACAGGTCGGGTCGCCCGTTTCGTGTCCTTTCGCCCGGACTGAGTACTTGTGTCCGGGATCTGATTACGGGATGCCCTGCTGCTCCGCGAGCTTGGGGTAGACCTCCCAGGCGAACTGGGTGCACCAGCCGTCCGGGAACTCATCATTCCGGTTCAACCCGATTGCCGCCTGCTGCTTACCGCCTCCACCAGTCGGAAAGCTGAGCGTGATCGTCGCGGTGCCGGCATCCTCATCCACCTGCGGCTCGCCCACCAGCGAGTATCGGGCTTGGTCATACGCGGCGACCTGCTCCCACGCCTCGGATTCCGCGCTGGTTGGCTTGCGGCAGGTGAGCTCGCCGACCTGCGCGACGTTCCTCCCGTTGAGCGCGGTGACGAGCTTGTCCGCGGCAACGTGCACGTCGCCGCTTCCTCCGCCGCCGAGCAGCAGGATCAACGCCGTGGTGCCGCCGCCGAGCACCACGACCGCGGCCACCACGATGCCGATGATCAGCCCGGTCTTCTTCTTCGGCGGTGGCCCTCCCATGGGTGGCCCGCCTATCGGCTGGCCAGGCGGGAACGGCCCGCCGGGTGGCCCATAGCCTGGAGCGCCCGACGGCGGCTGGCCGAACGGCGGCTGCCCTGGCGGTGATGGCTGACCAAACGGCGGTTCCCTGGCGGCGGCCCGTATGGTTGCTGGCCGTACGGCGGTTGTCCCGAGCCTAACTCCGCGCGAGGCGTTCAGACCCATTCGATGGTCGCGCTGCCGGCTCGCTTGGCGCCAGGGTTAACCTGCGCTGAGTTCCCGGACGAACAGCCCCGCCGCCACCTTGGGGTCGAACCAGGTTGATTTCGCCGGCATCACCATGCCCGCATCCGAAACCGCCATCACCTGCTCGATGCTCGGCGCGTGCAGCAGGAAACCGATCGCGTCATGCGCGGCGCACCACCGCCCGGCCTCGGCGCTGTCGCCGCCGCCCGGCAGTAGCGTGAGCGCGCCGTGGGTATCCGCCCCGGTCACCCCGAACAGCGGGGCAAGGATGCCTTCATCCAGCACGACCACATCGAGCTCATCGCGAGGTGTTGCCGATTCGCGCGGCGGCCGCAACCACAGCCGGTACCACCGCCCGTCCAGATATACCGCGACGGCCCCTGGTGCCGGCGCCGCCGCCACGCATTCCTCGATCCGCGCCGTTCCCGGCAACGCGGCAAGCGCGGCGAGGATGTCCGGTGTGGACATTCCAGCCGGCCGGGTAACGCACCGGTGATACCCGAGAATCCGCATCTCCTCGCTGGGGAACAGCGCGGCCATCGTGTAGCCAGGCGTGGCGCGCCTGCTCGCATAGCGTTCCGCCGCGGCCATCCGATGGTGTCCATCCGCGATGTACAAGGCATCGATCTCGTCCAGCTCGCGCTGTACGGCATCAGCCAACCCAGCGTCGTGCCTGGTCCAGACCGAATGCGCCAGCCCGCCGGCGACTACGTGCACGTCCGGCTGACTGCTGGCCACCTCGGCAAGCAACCCGCGCAGCGTGGCCCGCGTCGGATGGGTCAGCGTGACCGGGACCTGCTCGATACCGGCCGCTTCGGTGTACTCATCGAGCCTTCGCTCCCGCTCCGGCTGAGTACTCTCGTGCCGCCGGATCCTACCCGCCCGGTAGTCCTCAATAGACACTTCGGCGATCACGCCGGTCTGCCAGTGCGCACCCGAACCAACCCGGTACACCACGACCGAGGGAACCGGTACTGAGGTATACGCACCGTCGGCGCAGAGCTGCCGCACCCGCTCCGGCGGTACCGGCTCGTGCACCGCGCCGGCGTAGTTCTGATTCGCCACGAACACCCGTGGCGGGCGTACCGCTATCCGCGGCGCGTCCACCGGTTGCCGCGCGGGCACCGCCGCGTGCGCGGTGCTCACGGCGCGCCGCCGGAACCGGCAGCAGCCAACTGGGCCGCGTCCAGCGCGGCCAGGTTGACGCAGTGTGGCGGTGCGCCCTGGGTGAACGCGCCGATCATCCGCACCACCTCGTCGGCGACCGCCTGCTGAGCCTGCTCGGTGGACGCTCCGATGTGGTGTGTTCCGTACACATTGGGATGCTTGGCAAGCCGGGACTCGATCTGACCCGTAGCTGTCCCCGGCTCATCCGCGTACACGTCCAGCCCGGCACGCACCCCCTTGGTTTCCATCGCCTCGATCAGCGCATCCTCGTCAACAAGTTCACCACGCGAGGTGTTCAGGATCAGCGCGCCAGCCGGCACCTTGGCAAGCAGGTCGCGGTTGATCAGCTGCCTGGTGTTCTCCGCCGCGGGCAGATGGAAGGAAAGCACATCGCAGGTGCGCGCCAGTTCGTCCAGATCGGACACGAACTCGATACCGGCGCCGGCCGCACGACGCGCGGATTCCGTGTCCCTTTCGGCTTTGGCCACCGCGTACACCTTGGCACCGAAGGCCGCGGCGCGCTCGGCGAAGGCCAGGCCGATCTGGCCAAGGCCAACCACGCCGATCCGTCGACCGAGAATGCCGTTCGCCCGCGAATAGCGCTTCTTGTCCCACCGCCCGGCACGCAGGTCAATCACGTTGTCCGGGATGTTGCGATCAAGCGCGAGCAGCAGGCCAAAGGTCAGCTCGGCGACGGCTACCGCGTTACGACCGGGCACATTGCACACATAGATGCCGCGCTCCGCGGCCGCCGCGCAGTCGATCGTGTTGGTGCCGGAGCCAGCGCGGATGATCAGCCGCAGGGATTCCGCCGTCTCGATCGTGGCCGCGGTGACCTTGGTACTGCGCACTACCAGTACGTCGTAGCCGGTCAGCCGCTCGGCAAGCTGGTCAGCGGTGGTGTCCGGCTGATACTCGTACTCATGCCCACCGTCGGCGAGCTCGGCGAGCGACGCGGCCGGGAAAGCGTCGGCGACAAGGATCCTCATCGGCAGCTCCCTTGCGGTTGGCGGGCGTACCCGTTGGGTACCCGGGACACGCCGAGGCGACACCGTGCGCGAAGGCTCGCCGGTTATCGCCAGGGGTTCCGGATCTGTTGCGTATTAAGAAGCGTGTTCCTTATAGCGCAATAGTGACGCGCAAGGGGCTGTCTCGTCAACACCTCGACGACATCGGCAGGACCACGGCCGAGCCATTGGTAACGCTGCGTACGCGGATCTCGGCAACACTGCTCTACCGGCATGAATTCACTGATTGAGAACCCACCAAATTCGCGATCGGTGCGAAAATTGGTAACACCAGCGTGTCACCGGATCCGGGAGTCCCCATGACTGACTACGGAATCGACGTATCCCATTGGAACGCCGTGGACGACTGGAATGCCGTACGGGGCAACAACATCACGTACAGCATCGCCAAAGTGACCGAGTCCACCGAACATGTGGACTCGGCCGTCGGCAGCCATGTCAACGGTGCCCGCGGCGCGGGAATCGCCACCGGCGGTTACCACTTCGCGCGCCCCGTCGATGTCGCGGCCCAGGTCGCGCACTTCGCGAATAACCTGAACCAGCACGGTTTGCTCAATGCCGGCAGCATCTGGCCAGCGCTGGATATGGAAGCCGAGGGTTTCGGCGACGCCAACGCGTTCATCCGCGATTTCCGCGACCAGTTCCGCGCGCGCACCAACACCAATGGCCTACTCGTCTACGCGAATCTCAACTGGTTCCAGAACATTCTGCGACCAGACGAATGGGCCGATGACGGCGTGCTGCTATGGATCGCGCGTTACAACGGCGACCCGGGTAACCCGGGGTGGGCGCATCCGCGGCTGGCCATTCACCAGCACAGCAGCGAGGGCCAGGTGCCGGGTATCCCCGGCCCGATCGACCGCAACGCCACGGTCGGCGAGTACACCAGGGGGCATTTCACCAGTTAAGAGCATCAACCGGCACCGAAGTACGACTGTCCCGCTGGCTTTGCCAGTATGTCCGCATGACGCCGGTGAGCCGTGGACGCAAAAAGGATGGAAAGGCGATCGCGCGCCCGGCGCGATCCGAGAAACAGGAGGCATACGCCGAAGCGATTCGAGAATTTCTCGCGCTGACCGACGAGTCGGACGCCATCACCGCGGAAATAGTCGCTTCGGATCTGGTTGGCGTCGAATGGCTCGAACGCCTCGCGGGCGCGGATGGTCCGTACTTCACTGCCGAGCTGATCAGCTACGCCAAGGGCACCAGCACGCCGGCAGCGCTGGCCTTGCTGCGCGCCCTGCAATCGGTCGCAACCACCGAGGACGATCGAAAGGCGGCCGAACTCGCCGGGGACGAGCTGGCCAGTAAGGGAGTTGCCGAACCCGCGTGGGGCAGCTCGCTCAGCGCGGTCGAGCCAACCGAATGCTGGCTGTTCGCCGACGTCTTCGGCGACAGCGCATCGCTGATCTGCGTTTTCGACCGTGCCGGTACCCAGCACGGAGTCGTCTGCCTGCTGTCCTTCGAGTGGGGTAAGACGATCGCGGCCGATCTGTACCCCATGCTCGAGCCCGCCGAAACACTCGAGGAGATGCGCGAGCGGGTAGCGCAGAGCGCGGGCGCGGTCCGGGTGGACAGTGTCCAGCCGGCAGCGGCCAGCCGGCTGCTCATCGACGGCATTGAGACCCTGGACGACGAGTATGGCGAGGAGTTCGAAGACTCCGTGGCCAGCAGTCGTGCGCTGGTGCTCGCCAGGTATCGGGCACTGCCGGCGGCCGCACCGCGCCCGGACCCGGCCGCGGTGCCCGCGGAGACCGAGATCAGCAATACGCTCGAGGAGTTCCTCCGCGCGGCGGAGAGCCTGGACGCGACCGACCCGGCGACCAGGAACTGCGCCGAGCTGCTGGTGCGCTTCGGCTATGCCTTCGATCCGAAGCAGCCACGCAAGTCCAGCCCGCGCAAACTGCTCACCTTCGTCGAGGACTTCCTGCCGGGCCGACCGGAACTGGACGAGGAGCTTGCGGAGATCCTGCCGTGGGTGTTGACCGCGTGGACCAACTGGGTCATCGCGAACGAGGAGCTGCCCGAAGGGGCGCGCGCCGAGCTGGTGACCGTCACCGAGGATCTGTTCGCGCAGCTCGCCGTGGACGATGTCGAGGACGATGAGTTGTCACTGTTCGCCGACGAAGATGACGAAGACGGCGAAGACGATGAACTCGATGACCTCGACGAGGACGAATTCGGCGACGAGGAACCGACCGTTATCGACTACTACCTCGACGATGTGCAGGAAATCCCGGATGTGGACACGCTGCGGGACATCCTGGACCGCCGCGCGTTCGCGATACCCGACCACAATGTCCAGATTGACGACACCATCGTCGAGCTCGACCCGCGCGACCCCGAGTACCGGCAGACGCTCATCGTCGCGGAACATCCGGAACTGCACGAAGCCTTGACCGATCCGGACTTCGTGGGCGAGATCAACGGCGTCGATCCAAAGGTCTTTCTACTCGGCCAGGAAGTAGTCGCTGAGCACCTGTGGCACGACGAGCCGATGGAGGTGTGGGCTGCCGTGAAACGGCTCAAGGAAAAGGGCCAGAAGCGCACGGAGATCCTTGCCGCGCTGGGCGCCGCGGCGATCGCCAACGGGTATGTCACCGACGAGGAGGATGCCGGCGAGCCGGACGAAGTGGGCTATCGCGCCGCGGTGGATGGGCTGTGATCTACCCGCCACCCGCACGTCCCAACTGGTATGTACTAAGCTGACGCCGCCAGCCGTTACGGCTGGTGTTGAGCCCCCGGTCCCTCCCCCCTGGATCGGGGGCTCGCCTTACTCCACGTTACTCCATAAAGGACAATAGTCAGCTGTCGCTGGAGATGGCGGCGGACTGGGCACGGTCCGTGTTGTGGTGCGCTCCCCAGCCGAGCCAGCGGTCCACCTCGATCAACGCGCTGATCCGCGCACGCTCCCGGTTCGGATACTGACTGCCGACGAAATGCCTGGCCAGCCGATCGATATCGGCGAGTTCCGGATCAGCACGGAACTCGACGACCTTGCCTTGCAGACTGACGTGGGTGTGCCAGTCCTCGGCGAGGACGGTGAGGGTCACCCGTGGGTCGGCCCGCAGGTAGTCCAGCCGGCGCCGCGCGCTGTCCATGTTCACCAGGATTCGCCCGCCTTCCCACAGGTACCAGGTGGCCACCGACACCGGCTGACCGTCCGGGCGAACCACAGCAAGTACCGCGGGATTCGGCTTGGCAAGAAAGTCGCTGACTTCGGGTGGAAGTGGCGGTTTGGGCACGGTTGCCCTCCTTAGCTAGCTCCAATAAGCACGCTAACCCTAAAGAACGCGGTTACGGAGCGTGTGGCGGCACGTTGAGGCCGAGCAGCGCGGGCCCCTCGGCGCGAAACTCCACGGTGGTCAGTGCGGTATTGCGGAGCGAGGGAAACAGCCTGCGGTAGGCGTCCAGCGGCAGGTCGAACAACCGGCACAGCACCAACCGCAGCAGCGTGCCGTGCGCGACGACCAGCGTCGTCCCCGGCCGCGCGGCCAGCTCGGTGATCAGCGGCCATACCCGATCCAGCGCGGCCACCCCCCGCTCGCCGCCGGGCAGGGCGCGCGCTGCCGGCGCGGCCAGCCAGTCACTCAACTCGTCCGGAAACCGCTCGGCCATCTCCGCGCGCGTGATCCCCTCGGCATCGCCGAAGTCCACCTCGACCAGCCGGGCATCAGTACGCAGCGGCAGTCCAAGCGAGAGTGCCGCCGGTTCGGCCGTCCGCGCCGCGCGGGACAGCGGCGAGCAGAGCACCTGGGTGATCGGCTGGCCAGCGGCCCACCGACCAAGCTGCTCGGCCTGGCTTCGACCACGCTCCGTCAGAGCCACATCACTCGACCCGGCGTAACGGTTCTCCGCATGCCATACCGTCTCGCCATGCCTGGCGAGTTCCAGCCGGGGCGGCGCATCGTCGGTCATGACGCTTCGTAGCTCCTGATCGCGGCGACCTTCTCGGCGGACGGCGAACTCTCGTCGAAGTGGTGATCCAGCCATTCGCTGGCAAGCGTACGCGCCAGCTCCACACCGATCACCCGCTGGCCGAAGCACAACACCTGCGCGTTATTGCTCAGCACCGCCCTGCGCACCGAGTAGCTGTCATGCGCGGTGACCGCACGAATCCCCGGCACCTTGTTGGCGCTGATCGCCACGCCCAGCCCGGTGCCACAGATCAGCAGCGCCCGGTCCGCCTTACCTTCCGCGACCAACCGTGCCGCCCGTACCGCGACATGCGGGTACGCGGTGTGTTCCGCAGTGCCCACGCCGATATCGGTGACCTCGGCGACCCTCGGGTCCTCGGCAAGGTCGCGTCGCAACACGTCCTTGTAGTCCAGTCCGGCATCGTCACTGCCGACCACGATCCGCCATCCGGAATCATTCGTCATTACATCTACTCCCCACTTGCTATTGCGCGCAGTACCAGGCTCAGTGAGATCGCGCCCGGATCCGGGGTGCCAACGCTGCGTTCGGCGAGTGGGCGAGCCCTGCCAACCTTCGGCCGCAGCTCGGCCGTTCGCTCCGCGGCCGCACTCGCCTCGGCTACCGCGATCGCCGCGGAAGCCGCGATCGCCTTACCCGCGGCCACTTCCCGCTCGAACGCGTGGCAGAACGGCTGCAACGCGTCCACCAGCGTCTTGTCTCCGAGTTCCGCTTTGCCAAGCGAGGTGACCGCGGTCAGTGTGGCCCGGACGCCGTCAGCCAACTCAACCGCGCTCGGCGCCCGGTCGTTCGGCAAGGACTGGCCGACGGCCCGCAGTCCAGCGCCCCACAGCGCGCCGGACGTGCCGCCGGCCTCAGCCGCCCAGGCATCCCCTGCGGCGGCCAGCAGCGCCGCAGGGGCGGCACTCTCGGCGCGTTCGGCCGCGGCAAGCGCGGCGTCCACGCCCTTGCACATTCCCCTGCCGTGATCGCCATCGCCGGCGATGGCGTCCAATTTGCCCAGTTCCGCGGCCCGCTCGTGCAACACGTCGCGGGCTGAGCGCAACGCCCACGCCACCCAGCGCGATACCTCGACCGCACCGCCGCTCGCGGGCACCGCGTTCCGGTTGCCGGCCGCGGGTCGGTTCTCCGTCTTGTGCCCGTTCTGCCGCGCTCCGGTGCCAAGCTGGTCCTGGCGTACCGCGCCCTTGCGGTATGCGGGCGTATCCACCGGCGCCTGCCACAGCCGCTCGAGCTCGGCATCCAACCAGGTCACGGTCAGCGAGCAACCTGCCATGTCCAGGCTGGTTACCAGCTCGCCGACGTCCGGTTGCACCACGTCCAGGCCGGCTTCGGTGAGCAGCCGGGAAATCTTGCCCCACAGCACGAAAAGCTCTTCGTACTTCGTCGCGCCGAGTCCATTGAGGATCACCGCGACACGGTTACCCGCGCCTTCCGGGGTTTCCGCGAGTACGCCATCCACGAGCGTGCGAGCCAGCTCCGAAGCGCTCGGCATATCCCGTTCGGCGATGCCCGGTTCGCCGTGAATGCCGAGCCCCAGGCCCATCTTCCGCTCCGGCACGGTGAACAGCGGATCGTGCGCACCCGGCATGGTGCAGCCAGCGAAGGCCACGCCCAGGCTGCGGGTGCGGTCGTTGGTATACGCGCAGATCCGCAGTACCTCGTCCAGCGAAGCGCCCTCTTCGGCCGCCGCGCACGCCGTTTTGAACACCACGAAGTCGCCGGCGATCCCGCGCCGCTTGCTGCTCTCCGCCACCGGCGCGCTGGCCACGTCATCGGTGACCGCGAAGGTACGCGCGGGGATACCTTCCTCGGTGAGCCGTTGCGCGGCAAGGCCGAAGTTCATCACATCGCCGGCGTAGTTACCGAAGAGATACACCACTCCCGCACCCGACTCCGCGGATACGCCAACGGAGTAAGCCTGCTCGGCGGACGGCGAGGTGAAGATGTTGCCGATCACCGCGCCATCGGCGAAGCCGGGCCCGACGACGCCACAGAACGCGGGGTAGTGCCCGGAGCCGCCACCGGTGAGCACCGCGACCTTCGGCGTATCCGGCCGGCTCGCCCGGACCACGCCGCCGGGGACCTGGTGCACGTAGTCCTGGTTCGCCGCGACGAACCCAGTGACCATATCCTCGGTGTAGTTGGCTGGATCGTCGAAAACCCTTGTCATCACCCGCTCCTTTGCGTCCAGCTCGTTCGCGCGAGGTCAAGCGTGTCGTGATAGCCGGCGAAACACCGCTCGTAAAACTCCACATTGGCCGGATTGGCGCGCACCACGGTTCGCTCGGCCCGCCAGCCAGCCGCGTCGACCGGATCGCCGAGTGCTTCCCAGGCCAGCTGGGCGGCCCCGCGCACGCCAACGCTGTCGTCCGCGGGTATGTGCAGATCGGTACCGATCACATCGGCGAAGATCTGGCTCCACTGCGCGGATCGCGCACCACCACCGCAGGCGGAGAGCTCCCCGGCGTGCCCGAGGGTGTCCAGGCAGTGCCGCGCGGAGAAGGCAACCGCCTCACACAGCGCGCGCACCAGATCGGCGCGTGCGGTGCTCACCGAAAGACCGGTCAGCTGGCCGCGCGCACGCGCGTCGACGAACGGCGCGCGCTCGCCGGATGGCGAGAGGAACGGTAGCGCGGACACCCCGTTCGCCCCCGCCGGCGATGCGGCAAGCAGCGTGTCCAATTCGTCCAGCTGTACCCGCAGTACCTGAAGTAGCCAGTCAAGGCCTGCCGTGCCGACCATCGCGGGCATCACCCGCAGGTACTTTTCCGGGTACGGCGTGGCCAGCCACATGCCAGCAGGGTCGGCGCTCGGATCGATGTTCACTTCTTCGGTCAGCACCTGGGAGGCCAGCGTGGTCCCGATAATCAGGTTCCCGTCGCCGGGTTTACTCAGCCCGCAACCGAAACCACAGGCGGGAATGTCGAACGGCCCGGCGGTTACCGGCAACCCGGACGGCAGGTCGAGCAGTGCGGCCGCTTCCGCGCCGAGCGCGAACAGTGCCCCTGGCGCCGCTGGTTCGGCAAGTAGCCTACGTTGCTCGCCAATGCCACACATTTCAAGTGCCTCGGCCGCGTACGCGCGGCCGGGTACGTCCAGAAACGGCAGCGAGGCGTCCGAAGCGTCCACCGTGCGCGCCCCGGTGAACCGTTGCACGATGGCGTCCACGCAGTAGCCGGCAACATCCGCTCGGGCCAACCGTTCCGGCTCGTGTTCGGCGAGATGTGCGAGCAACGGTCCCGCGCTGCCGGGAAACATCCCGGAACCGGTCCGCCGGTAGACCTCCGTGGTGATCCCGGTTTCCGCCCACTGCTCGAGGATTGGCGCTGCCCGACCGTCCAACCAGGAGATCTGCCGGCCAACCGCGTGTCCGTTGCCGTCGCGCAGCCAGAGCCCGTCGCCTTGGCCGGTAATCGCCAGGGCCTCGATCGGCTCGCCGAGCTTTCGCGCGTCGGCGACCGCGGCGCGCACCACGGTCACCACGGTGTCGATCACTTCGTCGAGGTCCTGCTCGACCCGCGCGCCGGATTCGTAGTGCAGGGTGCTGCGCGCGTTGTGCGTCGGCGATCCGGTGCCGTCCCTGGCGATCAGCCGGGCCTTGGTCACCGAGGTGCCCACGTCCACCCCGACGATCACGACGCGGCTCCCGCGTCCAGCACCTCCGGGTTCGCCAGATGCGCGGGTCGTTCGCCACGCAGGAAGCGGGCGACGTCAGCGGCGACGATCCCGGCCGCGCGATGCGCGGTCTGTTTCGTCGCGCCGCCGAGATGCGGCGTGGTGATCACGTTCGGCGCGTCGTGCAGCGGCCAGTCCGGCGGCGGCGGTTCCACGTCGTAGACGTCCAGGGCGAGCGCACCGAGCCGACCGCTGCGCAGTAGTTCCGGCAACGGCGCGTAGTCGAGCAGCCCGCCGCGCGCGGTGTTCACCAGCGCCGCGCCTTGCGGTAACAGCGCCAGGTTGTCCGCGTTCAGCAGCCGGGTGGTTTCCGGGGTGAGCCGCGCGTGCAGGCTCACCACCGAGCTGGACCTCAGCAGGTCAGCCAGCTCCACCAGTTCGACGCCGTCCACGGCGGCCTTGGCCTGGTCGGTGTACGGGTCGTAGACGAGGACCCGCGCACCGAAGGCCCGCAGCACCCTGGCCACCCGTGCACCGATCGCGCCGTAGCCGACGAGACCGGCGGTTGCGCCGTCCAGTTCGAGCCCCGCGTTGTCGTAGGCATAGTAGTCACCGCGCCAGTTGCCCGCCTTGAGTTCCGCGTCCGAGCCGGGAATCCGCCGTAGTGCGGCGAGAATCATGCCGACCGCGAACTCCGCGGCCGCTGCCGCGTTTCGACCTGGCGCGAAGGACACCGCGACGCCGGCCTTCGTTGCCGCGGATATGTCCACATTGACCGGACCACCGCGACAGACGCTGATCAGTTTCAGGTCCGGGGATGCCTCGATCACCCTCCGGGTGAACGGGGCCATCTGGGTGACCGCGATCCGCGCGTCGCCGAGCGCGGCCAGCAGTTCCTCCTCGGTTCCGCTGGCCTCGTGCACCTCGCCGACCGGACCGAACGGTTCCACCGGCCATCCGGTACGCAGCGTGCGGAAGGTCAGCTCGCGCTCCGGCGCCGCTTCGCGTACCGCGTCAACAAATAGTTCGGGGGCGACGAAGCCATCGCCCGCGGCAAGCACCGTGGTCATCGTCCGGTCACCGTCCCTTGTGGTTCACTCTGCCCATCCAACGCGTTGACAAGGAACTCGCGTATCTTGTCGTGCTCCGAACTGGCAAAGGTGGCCAGCGCGAGCGCGTCCTCGGCCGGCGGGTACTGCGGATTCGGGATAGCGAGCACGGTCATCCCGGCCGCCGCTGCCGCGCGCAGGCCGTTGCTCGAATCCTCCACCGCGAGGCAGTTGTCTGGTGCCACCCCCAGCCGGCTTGCCGCGGCAAGGTAGACGTCCGGATTCGGCTTACCGCGCGGCACCTCCTCGCTGGACACGGTGGCGGTGAAGTTCGCGCTGATCCCGTGATGCACAAGCACCGCGTCGATCACCCTGCGGGCGGCCGAGGAGGCCAGCGCGATCGGACCGCGCGCCGCGGCGGCGAGCACCATTTCCCTGGCACCAGCCAGCAGTTCGATCCGGCCCTGCTCGAGCGCGCCGATCATGTCGTCGACAACCAGGCGTTCGGTCTCCGCCGCGGTTTCCCGTGCGCCGGCGAACTCGGCGAGGAAGGCGGACCACTCCGGTGAGCTCATCCCCTGCACCTTCTTGGTCTGCTCCGGACCCCAGCTCGCGCCACGCGCGGCGGCGAACTTGGCCCAGAACTCCTCCCATAGGTGCTCGCTTTCCACGAGCACCCCGTCCATATCGAACACCACCGCGTTGACCACTGAGCGCACTCCTAACATGCTGATGTTTAGAAATTAACATCTAAACTGTTAAAACGCACCCCCTGTAGGTTGGATTTGCCGGGCCACGTACCCGGACGGCGAGATCAGGCAGGATGATGTACTGATGAGCAAGCGCGCGAGCCGGCAGGAGCGGCAGCAGGAGATCGTGGACCACGTCGTCGCGCATGGTTTCGCCAGCGCGGCCGATCTTTCCGAGCTCACCGGGGTCAGTTTGATGACCGTGCACCGGGATATCGGCGAACTGGGCGCGCGCGGCATCCTGCGCAAGTACCACGGCGGGGTCTCCGCCCAGCCGTCGACCGTTTTCGAGTCCAGTTCGGACTTTCGGCTGCATACCAATGTCGCGGCGAAGAACGCGCTTGCTGCCGAGGCGGTCCGGTTCATCAGCCCGGGTATGTCGGTGATGTTCGACGACTCGACCAGCGCGCTCGCGGTGGCCAGGCTACTGCCGGAGATCGGGCCGCTGACCGTGGTGACCAACTACCGGCAGATCACCGAGGAACTGCGCGCGCACGAGGACATCCGGTTGATCGGGATCGGCGGCGAGTACTCGCGTACGCACGATTCCTTTCTCGGCCTGCCGGCGCAGGAGATGGTCGGCAGCCTCTCCGTGGATCTGACCATCCAGTCGACCTCGGGGATCACCACGGATATGACCTATCACCAGGAGCAGGAGATCGTGCTGATGAAACGCGCGATGCTCGAGGCAGGCAAGGTGAACGTGCTGCTGATGGACGGCAGCAAGGTGGGCAGGAACGCGCTGCACCGGCATACCCCGGTGAGCCAGTTCGACCATGTGCTGCTCACCGGCCCGATCGAGGAGACCATGCTGGCCGCGATGCGCGAGCACACCGACATCCAGCTGGTCGAGGTGGACTAGCACGCCCCGTAACCGCAATCTTTACCGATCTTGCGGTAACTGAGCGCGCGTTCGACGCAGTTCGCCCGGGCTCACGCCGGCCGGGGTCGTAAACCGCGTTCCGTGGGGATATTGCGGTTGGGGGCGCCATGGGTTATAACATCTTGCGCGATAAATTCACATCCGTCATGATGTTCGCGCCGAGCACGCCCGGCATACCTCAGCTACCTGGAGGACAGTGATGTCCACACGACACTGGCTAGAGCGCATTGGCATCCCCCGCCCGCTGGTCTGGGGATTCGTCGGCGTGTTCATCTTCATGATCGGCGACGGCGTGGAGATCACCTACCTTTCGGACTTCCTGCAGCAACCGGACGGCGGTGGGCTACCGGGTAGCCAGGCATCGTTTGCCACGGTGACGCTGTACGGCGTCGCGGTGATGATCGGTTCCTGGTTCTCCGGAACGCTTTCCTCGATCTGGGGACCGCGCAGGGTGATGTGGCTCGGCGCCGCCTGGTGGGTGGTTTTCGAGCTGCTCTTCCTGTTCATCGCGATCCCCTCGCAGAACGCGACGTTGATCATTGCCACCTACGGCATCCGCGGCTGTGCCTACCCGCTGTTCGCCTTCGCCTTCCTGGTCTGGGCGCAGATCGCCAGCCCGGTTCGGATGCGCGGCTCGGTCGCCGGCTGGTTCTGGTTCGCCTTCACCGGTGGTCTGCCGACCCTTGGTGCCGCCGTTGCCGCGGTCGCCATCGGCGTATTCAACGCCTCGCCGTACTCGACCCTGGTGCTTTCCCTGGTGTTGGTGGTGATCGGTGGGGTAATCGGATGTTTCTGCGTGCGGGAGCGGCACGGGGATCTGCCGATCGCGGATGAGACGGTGCAGAATCCGCGCAGCCCGAAGCGGCTACTCGAGGGCGTGGATATCCTGTGGCGGGACAAGCGCACGATCGCCGGCGGGCTGACCCGGATCGTCAATACCTCGCCACAGTACGGGTTCTTCGCGATGTTCCCGTTCACCTTCGGGCCGAGCGCGGATGACGGTGGCTTCCTCAGCGCCGCCGAGGTGGCTTCCCTTGCCACCGTTGCCTATGCGGCGAACATCCTGGCGAACCTGATGTTCGGGGTGGTCGGGGACTACTTCGGTTGGCGGCGCACGGTTACCTGGTTCGGCGCGGTCGGCTGCGCGATCGCCACACCGCTCTGGTACTTCACGTCGATGAGCGCGCAGAGTTTCGGTGTGGCCGCGACGCTCGGTGCGGTCTACGGCATCCTGCTCGCGGGCTTCGTACCGCTATCCGCGCTGATGCCGTCGATGGTGCCGGCTAAGGACAAGGGCGCCGCGCTTGCCGTGCTCAACTTCGGCGCCGGTACCGCCGCTTTCCTTGGACCACTGATGGTCACGCTGCTCTACCCGCTGTTCGGCGGTGGCGGCGTGGCGATCTCCTTCTCCGTGCTCTATCTCCTGGTTGCGTTGCTCTCCACCCGGATCAAAGATCCGAGCGATCCCGCCGAACAGCGCCGCGTGCAACGCGCCGAAGCGGTCGCCTGACCGCGTTCGCCAGGGATCTTGCGGTCAACCGGGTGGGCGGCCATGCTCGGTGAGATGACTACTGGTCTGGAAGTTCGCCTCGCCGAGCGCCCACATGGTTGGCCAACCGAGAACACCTTCGAGTTCGCCGAAGTCCCCGTGCCCACCCCTGGTCCCGGCCAGCTGGTGGTCCGCAACGCGGTGATGAGTGTGGATCCTTCGATGCGCGGCCGGATGGTTGATCGCCGCTCCTACGTACCGCCGTTCCAGCTCGGCAAACCACTCGAAGGCGGCGCCGCCGGCGAGATCGTGGCTTCGGAGGCACCCGACTTCGCGGTTGGCGAGCACGTCGTGCACCGGCTCGGCTGGCGGGAGTACGCCGTGGTGGATGCCGATGCGGCGATCCGGGTGGACCCGACCGAGGCACCACTGAGCGCCTATCTTGGCGTCCTCGGGATGACGGGGATGACCGCCTACGTCGGGCTGCTCGATATCGCCCAGTTCCGTGCGGGCGACACCGTGTTCATCTCGGGCGCGGCCGGCGCGGTCGGCTCCATCGCCGGCCAGCTGGCCAAGCGGTACGGAGCGGCCAGGGTGATCGGCAGCGCGGGCTCGGCGGAGAAGGTCCGGCATCTCGTTGCTGATCTTGGCTTCGATGCCGCGTTCAATTACAAGGACGGCCCGGTGGCCGAGCAGCTGGCCGCGGCGGCACCGGACGGTATTGATGTTTACTTCGACAATGTTGGCGGGGACCACCTCGAAGCGGCTTTGGGTGTTATGCGCGATTTTGGCAGAATCGCTTGCTGCGGCGCGATTTCCGCATACAACGCCGAGCAGCCACCACCCGGCCCGCGGAATTTGTTTTTCATCGTTTCGAAACGGCTGAGCCTGCGCGGCTTCATCGTGATCGACCATCCGGAGCGGCGAGCGGATTTCCTCCGCGATGTCGGCGCGCTACTCAGGGACGGTTCGATCACCCATCGGGAAACCGTGCGGCATGGGCTCCGCGCGGCGCCGCAGGCACTGCTGGACATGATGCGCGGGGAAAACATCGGCAAAATGCTTGTTACGCTGTGATCTCCGCTCGACCGGATGACATGGCGTTCGCCACTTGAGGGCCGCCGCGGGCCGCCAACTCCGTGTTGGACCGCCAGAATGGGCGTATGAGCAACACTCCGACGATCAAGCTTGGCGACGCGGTGGAAATCCCGCAACTCGGTTTCGGCGTATACAAGGTGCCGCCGGACGAGACCGAGGCGAGTGTGCGCGCCGCCATCGAAACGGGGTATCGCGCGATTGACACGGCGACCCTTTACCAGAACGAACGGGAGGTCGGCGCCGCTATTCGGGCCAGCGGAGTGGCCCGCGAAGACATTTTCGTCACGACTAAATTGTGGAATGACGCACACGGCTACGACGAGGCGATCCGCGCATTCGAACGCAGCGAATCCGAGCTCGGCCTCGATTACCTTGACCTGTTCCTGATTCACTGGCCGGTGCCGAGTACCGATCGCTATGTGGAGACCTGGCGAGCGCTGCTCGAACTGCGGCGTTCCGGCCGGGTGCGCGCCGTGGGTGTGTCCAATTTCGAACCGGAGCACCTGCGCAGGCTGGTCGAGGAGACCGGCGTCGCGCCGGCGATCAATCAGGTCGAGCTACATCCACTGTTCCAGCAGCGCGCGCTGCGCGATGCGCACGATGAGCTCGGTGTGGTCACCGAAGCATGGGCGCCACTGGCAAGGGGCAACGTGCTGACCGACCCGATGCTGGTCCGGCTGGCCAAGAAGTACGACAAGACGCCAAGTCAGATCGTGCTGCGCTGGCACCTGGACATCGGCAATGTGGCGATCCCGAAATCGGTTACCCCCAGCCGGATCGCGGAGAACTTCGATGTCTTCGACTTCGCACTGGAGTCCGATGACATCGTGGAGATCTGCGCGCTCGATGATGAACACGGGCGCACCGGTAAGCATCCGAACGATATGTGAACAGCTGGACCGTGCCGGTCGCAGGCCCGTTCGGCACGGTCCAGCTAGTCAACCGCGGATCAGTAGTAGGTCACGTCCCAGTGGTTGCCCTCCAGCGTGTAGAGATTGCCACTGTCGTCCTTCCACTGCTCCGAGCCCCAGGCCGGCGAGTCGACTTCGCTGAAGTTGCCACGGATGTAGTCCGCGGTGCAGCTCGTCGGGCTGAAGTCCACTTTGTACCCGTTCCAGTGCGAGTGCGTCCCGTCCGCGTGCCCGGTCTCCGTGCCGCCGGTCAGCGTCAGCGCGCAGTCGCTGGAACCCTTGAAATCGATGATCCCGTCGATAGTGGCCTCATTGACCTGTTCGAACGAGGTGCAGTTCGGCTGGTCCCGGTCACTACAGTTACCGCTGGACTGCCACTTGATTCCGGCATCCTCGAGCTTCGCGGTAGCTTCCGAGTGGCTGAGTTTGGCCGGGGCCGCGCTGGCGGCCGGGGCCGCGATCCCCAGTGTTGCCACGGCCAATGCGAGCGCACCGAGGGTGCCGGCAAAGATCTTCCGAGACAAGGCGACCTCCATGAGTTTCGTCGGCCCGCCGATGATTCGACGAGCGGTCGCCCTCGGATGTTAAGACGAAACGGCAACAGAAGTCAGTGGGTTACTTGCCGTCGCTTACTACAATGGAAAAAATTTGGCCAATGGGAAAGCTAGGCGGGTATCGCCGATTGCACGGTCAGCTGGGGATCCGGCACCGCGCCCGCGCAACCCGTCGTGGCCAGCGGCACGAACATCGCATTGGTTTCCTGCGGCGGGTATATCCGCAGCCCGCGCACATCGGTGGGTTCGCACTGCGCAGGGTCAAAGTTGTGCACGTTCACGAAGCCAACGTCAACCCGAGCGCTCGCCCCGGGCGCCAGCTCTACCGGGCCACCCTTGGTGCCTACGCGCTTGGCTGGTTCGCCGACCTGCCGCCCGTCACCACCGGTTACATAGGACACCCCAGGGAACCCCTGGAAGGCACAGGAAACTTCACCCTGATTGGTGAACTTCAACCAGCGATGCACCGTGCCCGCCCCGGCATCTCCCGCCACGACCTGGGCATCGAGCATATCCGCGGTGCAGTCCGCACCGGCGGCCCGCTGGTTGGTCGGCGTCTGCTCGCTGGTGCTCGGCGGCGCGCTGCTGCTCGGAGCATCACTGGCCGTGGTCGTCGGTGCCGAGCTGGCCGAGACTGGCGCGGTCCGGTCCGCGGCTGGGTTCGTCTCGCCGTCCTGTCCACATGCAACGGCCACGATCACGAAAAGCACGCTCGCGGTCAGTGCGCTGGTTCGTCCAACGCGTGCTCGCCAGGTACGCATCTCGCACCTCCCAATCGCCACCCAGTAGACGCCTGAGCATTGGTCAAGGTTGCGTGGCAGCTGATAGAACCGGTCTTGGTCGGGGTAGGCGGATGGAGGTGCGGTGAGCGGTTTCTGCGCGCAGGCGTGGCGGCATACGGAACGGATTCAGCAGGCGGTACTTGAGCTGCCGTTCAACCTGGAACTCGCGGATGGATCGCTGTCCAGGCAGCGGTTCCAGTTCTACCTGGCGCAGGACTCGCGCTACCTGCTCGGCTTTGGCAGGGCGTTGGCTGTCGCGGCCGCCCGCGCCGACCAACCCGAGGAGCTGGCCTTCTTCTCCGGCGCGGCGCAGGAGGCGGTGCTGGTCGAGCGGCAGCTACACGAGAGCTATTTCCGCCAGTTCGGTCTTTCCCAGGACGAGGTGGATCAGATCGAGACCTCGCCGACCTGCCTTGGGTACACCTCGTACCTGCTCAGCTGTGCCCAATCGGCGAGTTACGGCGAGCTGATCGCGGCGCTGCTGCCCTGTTTCTGGGTTTACCACCATGTGGGCACCGATATTCTGCGCAGGCAGACCAGCGCGGAGAACCCGTTCCAGGAGTGGATCAACACCTACGCGGACGATGAGTTCGCCGCCTCGGTGACCCGCTGCCAGCAGGCGGTGGACCGGGCCGCCGAGCACGCCGACCTGGCGACAAGGGATGCCATGCTCGCCGCCTTCACCAAGGCAAGCGAGTACGAATGGATGTTCTGGGACAGCGCCTACCGCCTGGAAGGCTGGCCAACCGCACACCTGCGGTAAGGCGCGGTCAGGCTAGTTCGCCCCGCCGAACGGCGGCCAGCCATTCGGCCGCCGCGTCGAAATCGGCGTCGCTGGCGGTCTCCGGCACATCGGCGGGCAACCTGTCCGCGCGCGGATAGGAGCCGAGGAACCGCACGTCGGCGCACCGCCGGCGCAGCGCCGCGAACGCGTCACCAACCCGCTGCTCCGCGATATGCCCGGCGATATCCAGAAAGAACCGGTACTCGCCGAGCCTGCCCTTGGTCGGGCGCGATTCGATCCTGGTCAGGTTGATACCGCGCAACATCAACTCGTTGAGCAGTTCGGCGAGCGAGCCGACCCGGTCCGCGGCCACCGCGGCGAGCGAGGTGCGGTCCGCGCCGGTCGGCGCCGGTAGCTCACCCGGCTGGCTCACCAGCAGGAACCTGGTGCGCGCATCGGCGACGTCGGCGACGTTCTCGGCGAAGAGAGACAACGGGTAATGCTCGGCGGCTACCGGTGCGGTCACCGCGGCGTCGTACTGCCCGTCGCGCACCGCCACCGCGGCCGCCGCGGTGGACGAGGCGGCGATCAACTCCGCCTCCGGCAGTTCGGTTGCCAACCACTCCCGCACCTGGGCGAGTGCATGTGGGTGGCTCGCGACCGTGCGGGGTTTGGTGCAACCAGGGCGGGTCAGCACACTGAACCGCACGGGCAGCACGGCCTCGGCGAGCGCCACCAGCGGCTGGCCATCGGCCAATCCGTCCAGCGTGGCGGGTACGGCGCCCTCCACCGAGTTCTCCACTGGTACGCAAGCACGTTGCACCGCACCAGCGCGGACCGCGTCCAGGGCCTGCGGCACGGTGTCCATTGGCACTAGTTCGGCGGCGTCATCGGTGTCAACAAGAATTCGGGTCGCCTGCTCGGTAAACGTGCCTTGCGGACCAAAGTATGCGGTGCGGAACACGCCCATAGCCTACCGAGAACGCGCTTCGCCATTGGCGAACTTGGCAGCCGCACCACCCGCGAATACCTGGGATGCGACGAGATTCACTCGTACGTCCGGTACACGACGTGGTTACGCCTGCTGCCGTTGTTTGTCATAGTTGGGCTGTGACCGCGGATTCAGAGACGCATTGGACAAAGCGGGGGGATACGGCGACGGCCGCACGGGCCGTACCCGAACTCGTATTGTGCGCCGTCGATGAGCCGCTCGAACGGGCCTGGCAGTCGGTGCTCGAGGCGACTTCCGGACCGTTACGGGTGCACCGGGGGTCGGTGCTCGATGTGTCTGCACAGGCACTAGTAAGCCCGGCCAATTCCTACGGCTGGATGCGCGGGGGCATCGACGCCGTGTACGCCAAGGCATTCCCCGATGTTGAGCAGAACGTGCGCAGCGCGGTGCTCGCCTATCACGGCGGCGAACTGCCGGTCGGCGAGGCGTTGGTGGTGCCGACCGGCGAGCCGGAGCCGGCCTGGCTGATCAGCGCGCCAACCATGCGAGAGCCAGGCGAGCGGTTGCCGGAAGACACCGTGCACCCCTATCTGGCCGCGCGTGCCGCGCTGCGACTGTGGCAACACGGTGAGGCCGAGGACGGGACCAAGCTGCGCGATCTGGTGCACACCATCGCACTGCCCGGCCTTGGTACCGGGGTCGGCGGGGTAGCGCCGGAAACCTGCGCCAAACAGGTCGCGGCGGCCTGGAACGAGGTCTTCCAGGCCGCTCCCGACCAGCGATAACTCAGTTCTTGCCGGACTCGAGGTCGCCAGCGCGGCGGACCTCGATCTTGCGCGGTTCCACGGTCGGCTTGGTCACGTTGCGCACCCGCACCCGCAACACACCGCGGTCGTAGTCGGCCGCCACGTCATCCGGGCTGACATGGTCCGGAAGGGTGAACTCCCGGCGGAACTTGCCGGCCACCGTCTCGCGGACCAGCACCTTGGCGTCACCTTCTTGCGACTCGGTCGACGCGCTCGCCCGCTCGCCGGTGATCACCAGGCGCCCTTCGGACACCTCGACGGAAACGTCGTTGGCTACGTCCACACCCGGAACATCCAGGGAAACCAGTACATCCGCGCCATCGCGGCGAATCTCGGCCGCTGGCACGAACGAACCAGCGTGGGTACCGAACGCGCGACGCACGATGCCGTCGAAGTCGCCGTCCAGCTGACGAACCAGGGCGCGGAACGGGTCCCGCGGGGAACGAACTGCCAGAGCCATTTGTTGCCTCCTTGCTGCGAACTTTGCCGATTAGCACTCGGCCGTTATGAGTGCCAACGGCTAGTACTACAAACTTGTTCCCGATCGACTCAACTTTTCTACCGAGTGACAGGCTCACATCGCTAACCTTAAAGAACGCGGTCACGCACAGTTATCGCTTGATCTCCAAAGAGTGCGGTTCGGCGTAGCCCAACGGCTCGCCGAGCCTCTCCCCGCGGAATGCGCACTATGTCGCACCGTGCGGTTCGTCACTGCGACAACGGCGATCGACCACCTACGGTGGCTGGGTGCGAATCCCGGTTCCCATGGTGGTAGCCAACTATGCCGCGCGTTCGTGATCACACGCCGTACGTCGAGCTGCACCGCGCTCAATGGCGTGACCTGCGCGAATCGACGCCGCTGACCCTGACCGCGAGCGAGTTGCGCCGGCTGCGCGGGCTCGGCGATCCGGTCGACCTGGACGAGGTCGCGGACGTCTACCTACCGCTATCCCGAATGATCAACTTGCAGGTGGCCGCGCGTCAGCGGCTGCATTCGGCGACGAACACCTTTCTCGGCGAGGAAACCAGCCGCAAGATGCCGTTCGTGATCGGCGTCGCCGGCTCGGTCGCCGTCGGCAAGTCCACCACCGCGCGTCTGTTGCGCACGCTGCTGGAACGGTGGCCCGATCACCCGAATGTCGACCTGGTGACCACCGACGGCTTCCTGCTGCCAAAAGCCGAGCTCATCCGCCGCAACCTGCTGCATCGCAAGGGTTTCCCGGAAAGCTACGACCGCAGGTCGCTGCTCCGGTTCGTCACCGAGGTGAAATCAGGAGCGCGCAGCGCCCGCGCACCGGTGTACTCGCATCTGAGCTATGACATCGTGCCGGATGCGGAACAGGTCGTCCGGCGGCCGGACATTCTCATCGTGGAAGGCCTGAACGTCCTACAACCCGGACCAGGGCTGGCGGTCGCGGACTTCTTCGACTTCTCCATCTATGTGGACGCGCACGCCGAGGACATCGAGCGCTGGTACGTCGAGCGATTCCTCGCCCTGCGCGATACCGCGTTCACCAACCCGGAGTCACACTTCCACCACTACGCGAGCCTGCCGGATTCGCGGGCAAGGGCCGAGGCCGCCCGCCTGTGGTGGGAGATCAACCACCCGAACCTGGTGCAGAACATCCTGCCGACCAGGCCGAGGGCGACGCTCGTACTGCGCAAGGACGCCGACCACGGCATCAGCAGGGTGCGGCTGCGCAAGCTCTAGAGCTTGTGGGCCCTCGCCGGCCGGCGCAATCCTGGAAAACCGCGCCGAGCGAGCATGTGTCACGCTCAGCCACCGCAAGATCCCTAAAGAACGCGGTCAGGTGTACCCCGGCGACCGCACCCCGCACCAACGCCTTCTCTTCAACAGGGCGCGGTTGCGCAAGCTCTAGACAGCACTACGACTGCGCCACCCGCAAGCTCGCCGGCGCGCTGTTCGGCGATTCGAAGATCACCGTGCTGCCCTGCTCGCTTTCGCTGCCGTAGCGCGCGTCCATGGTGTCCACCACCAGCGTGAGTTGGTGTCCAGCCGGCACTTTCCAGGCAATCGAGTTCAGCTCCAGGTCGATCTCCCGCGGCTGGCCGGGCGTCGCATCCCGCAGGGTCATCGGCGCGTGCGTGATCAGCGAGCCCTTCCCGTGCGGCCCGGTGTCGTAGAGGTAGGCGACCAGGGTGGTGTTCGGCGCGCTCGGTGTGACGGCCGCACGCAACCGTGGGCTACCGGTCACCATGGTGTCTTGCGCAAACGCTTGCCCCGACCATACGGCCGCGCGGGAGCGGTCAATCAGCGGGGTAGCGACGCCCACGGGCAGCTTCAGGTAACCCTGTAGTGCCCCGCTGAGGATCATGACACCGCTGTTCGCGATGGTGTCCTTGCCCGCCTGGATGGTGCGCTGCCAGCCGCTCGCGGGCTGCTCTCCGAGTTCCTGCTCGCCGAGGTAATAGCGCTTTTCCGGCTGCTGCGCGGCGGCCCAGTCCGGGTAGCCCTCCCAATCTGGGTAGCTCTGCCAGCCTTGCTCGTTGACCGCCTTGAGCCGTACGGGTTCTTCCTTGTCAATCCCGTTCTGCTCGTCGCGCAGGTAGCGATCGAACCACCTGGTGGTATCCGCCCAGATCTCGTTGGGCAGCCCGAACAAGCCAGTCAGCTCCAGGGTGGCATGGTCACCAGGGCTGAACATCAGCCGCTTGGGTACCTCGAGCCGTTCGTAGAAGTCGGCGTACTGGTTGGGCGCGAAGATGCCGTCCTGCCAGGCGTTGGCCAGCATGACCGCGGGCCGGTTCGCGTTCAGCTCGGCGACCTTGGTGGACGCGGAACGCTCCGGGGCGGCTTTCAGCGCCTCCTCGATATCGCCCGCGCGGTAATCCGCCTCGAGTTTGCGCAGCATCGGGCTCGGCCGCCCAGTGATCTTGCCCAACGCGAGCAGGGCTTCAATGGACTGCGTGGTCAGCGTTTCGTTCCGGTAGAGCGATTCGGTGAGGTCGGCCCAACCACTCAGTGCGGACACGGCGCGTACCCGATTGTCCTCGGCGGCGGTGAGCAGGCTGAGGCCCGCGCCGTAGGAGACACCGGCCATGCCGACGCGCGCCGGATCAGCCGGCAGGTTCGCCAGACCCCAGTCGATCACCTTGCGCGCATCGGACACATCCGAAGGACCAGCCACCTCGATCCCGCCGCCGGAGGTCCAGAACCCCCTGGCGGCGTAGCTGATCACCGCGTAGTCACCGGAACCAGCGAGCCGCAGCGCGGCGCCGACGTATTCCACGCTCGGCATGCCCCAGCTGCCCGGCATCACGAGTAGCGGATGCGGGCCAGGGGTTTTCGGCGTGACCGTGACCCCGCTCAGGCTGATCCCGTCATGCCCTGGGATGCGCTCGTAGCTGATGTCGACGCCCTGTGCGGCCGCCTGCTCGGCGAATTCGGCGGGCGCCGCGCCGGGGGTTTCGCCCGGCCGCGCCGCCGATTCGGTGGCTTGCGCGGGGACGGTGCCCAATCCAAGCAGTGCTGCCAAGACCAGTAGTGCGACCGCTCGTAAAGCCCGCATCTCGCCCTCCGCTGGCTGTCCTTTTTTGGCTACCCGTTAGTAGATACCGGACAGTAGCCTGTGTTGTGATCCAGAGCATCCCCCATCCGTAGGACACTCGCGCGCGAGCGGCGGCGCAGTACCGTGAGGTTGTGCCGATCCGTGTGCTCCTCGTCGACGACCATGAGCTGGTGCGGCGCGGCCTGCGGGACGTGCTGGACACCGAGCGGGATATCCGCGTGGTCGCCGAGGCCGCCGGGGTGGGTGAGGCGCTTGCCCAGGCGAACGCGAACCCGGTGGATGTGGCGGTGGTGGATGTCCGGCTGCCGGATGGGGACGGTGTCGCGCTGTGCCGCGAACTGCGTGCCGGTTCGCCAGCGCCGGCCTGCCTGGTACTTACCGCGTTCGATGACGAGGAGGCCGTGGTCGGGGCGATCATGGCGGGTGCGGCGGGGTATCTGCTGAAGCAGGTACGCGGGCAGGACCTGGTGACCGCGGTACGGGAGGTCGCCGCCGGCAGATCGTTGCTCGATCCGGCCACGACGACACGGGTGCTCGACCGGCTGCGCAACGCTGATAACCAGGATGCGCTCGCCCAGCTGAGCGAACGCGAGCGCGCGGTGCTCGAGCTGATCGGCGAAGGGCACTCCAACCGGGAGATCGCCGAGCGGCTGTTTCTCGCGGAGAAGACCGTCAAGAACTACGTGACCTCGGTGCTCGCCAAACTGGGGATGCAACGGCGCACGCAGGCGGCCGCATGGCTGGCGCGGCGCGCGCACGAACGCCGACACAACGCTTGATACCGCGCAGCGTGCACGGAGACCGCAATCTTTAGGGATCTTGCGGTTGTGGGGCGGCCGCTTGTGCGCATGGGGCATAAAGTTGTGGGGTGCGGGACATAGGGCGCTCGGCGGGGGAACGTATACCCCCCCCCCCAACGTTTTTGGCGGAACGTGCTGCTCGATGAGCGGCTACGCCCGTGGCGCACGGTTGATTTCACCCGCCGCGTGCTTGTGCTCGCCCGCACCGTCACCACGCTGACCCGCTGCCTGGACATCCTGGCGCTGCTGCACGACGATCCGCGCCTGCAGGTGTTGTTCAGCTATGACCAGGACCATCCGGCGCGGTTGGGCACCGGTGTCGCGGAGTATCTTGCGGCGCTGGATGCCCCGGTGATCAGCTGGGCGCAGGCCCGCGCGCACCGGTTCGATCTGATCATCGCGGCCAGCGAGAACGATCAACTGGCCGAATTGGACGGACCGATTCTGCTGCTGCCGCACGGGATCGGTTTCCAGAAGTACTACCCGGACACCTCGGTGATCGCGGGCATGGACCCGGCGCGGCTACTCCACGAGGGCAACGTGCTGCCGGCCGCGATCGCGCTTTCCCACCACGATCAGCTGAACCAGCTGCGCGCCAGCTGTCCGCAAGCTACCGCCGCGGGCACGGTGATCGGCGACCCGGCACTTGACCGGCTACTCGCTTCGCGCCGGCATACCGGGGTGTTCCGCGATCGGCTCGGTACCGGCGAGCGCAAGCTGGTGGTACTGGCGACAACCTGGGGACCGGATTCACTACTGGGTAGTTGGCCGGAACTGCCGGAGCGGCTGCTCGCCGAACTACCTGCCGATGAGTACGCTGTGGCGGCGATTCTGCATCCGGGTATCGCCGCCGCGCACGGCGGTTGGCAGCTGCGGTCCTGGTTCGCCGGCGCCAGCGCGGCAGGGCTCCTCCTGGCTGGTCCGGACGAGTGGCAGGCGATCCTGTTGGCAGCGCACTGTGCCATTGTGGATGGTGGCTCGCTCGCGCTGTACGCGGCGGCACTGGATATCCCGCTGTTACTCGGCGCGGAGAACGCGAACACGGTCGCCGGTTCGCCAATGGCGGAGCTGGCGGCGTGCGCTCCGTGGCTACGCGGCGCCGATCCGCTTGCTGGGCAGCTCGGCGCGGTGGTGCATAACCATCCGGCACGGGCTTACTGGCCCATCGTCAAGCAGGCGGCCGCGTATGCCGGCGAGTCGGCCCCATTACTTCGCGCGTTGCTTTACCGCCTCGTTGGCCTGTCCGAACCGGACACTCCGGCGGAGTTCGAACCGGTGTCACCGGTGGCCGCCAGCCCGGCCGAGCCGGTGAGCTATCTGGTTGGCGGCGTACCGGGTCCCGAAGGTGTTGCCATTACTCGCTTTCCCGCCAACACCCGGAGTTCCACCAGACCACCGGTGGATTACCGGCATCTGACCGCGGCGATGGACCGGGCCGGGCTGGCGGCGCTGGAGGCAGCCAGCGTGCTGTATCTACCTGTCGATGCGGCGTGGCCGGATCGGGCGCACCGCGCGCTGCGCGAGTGGCCGCACGCGAGGCTGGTCGCGCAGCGCCGCTCCGATCGGGATTGTGTGGTGTACGCACGGGACGGTACGGAGCTGGTGCTGAGCGCGGCGGGTTCCGGCTTCGACCCGTTGGTGCTTGCCTCGCTCGGCTACGTGCGATTGGCCGAGCGCGGTGCTGTCCCACCAAGAGATGAGCTTCGGCTTGCGGAGCGCCGGATTCCGGTCAGTGTTCGGCCAGCGCTTTGAGTTCGGCGAGGTAGCGGTTCAGCCTTGGCAGTCCGGCACGGATCGCCGCTTCGGCGAGTCCGCCCCAGATGCGGCGCGCCTCGGTAAACTGGCCGGCGGCACTGGCCAGCCCGGCGGACAGCTCGGCGATTTCCCATTCGTACTGGGTGTTGCCTTCCCGGGCGAGGATGTCGCGGGCGCGGTTCAGTTCGTACTGTCCCCAGTCGGGTTGGCCGTTCGCGTCGTGGACCTTGGTGCGCACCATGTGGATCCTGGCGAGGTTGCGGCCCGCCGCCTGCGGTAGCCGCTGCGCCTCGTCGAGCAGTTCCATGGGCGACCCTCGTTGCTCGACAAGGATATTGGCGAGCATCCGCAGGTGAATCACCAGGGCGGCACCGTCCTGGTCGGCCCGGTCGATGCGCACTGCCTCGTTGAGCTGTGCCACGGCTTCCCTGAGATCCGGCGAGTCTGGACTGTCCAGTTTGGCGCGGATCTCTTCGTAGCGCCCGTGGAATTCGTGCATGGATGCGCGCAACCGGCGGAAGTTGTCTTCGGGCAACTGGCCGAATTCCTGCCAAGCCAGCTCGAGATTGGTTTTCGCCGAGGCTAGTTCCGCGCGCAGGAAGAACATCCTGGCCTGCATCGCGTAAGCCCTGGCGAGCATCGCGCGATGCTGATCAGCGGGTTCGCCGGCAAGCAACTGTCGCGCCGATTCGAGCACTACTTCGTTCAGCGCCTGATACCAACCATACTGCGCATCGTTGAGTACGCTGATCTCCAGCGCGCCGCCCAGCTGGCATACTTCCAGGTGCATACCCAGTTCCGCCGCCTTGTGCACGGCGTCGAGTAGCACCCAGCGAATCGAGTCCACAGCGGATTCTGCTACCGGCTGGAACCGTTCCGGATAGAGCCGCAGCCGATCCGGTTTGCCATGGACGTCGGCGGTGACCGCGCGGTCCCGCAGATGCCCGATCACTCGGCGATAAGCATCGGTACATTGCGCTTGGCCCGGCTCATCGAGCGTCGCGAGCAGCTGCCCGCGTACCGGTTCGTCCACGCGGAACCATGTGGCGCCAGTCCTGTTGACCAGATGTAGATCCCGCAGCTGGCGCAGGGTTCGGCTGGTGTCTGCCTCGTCCTGGTTGAGCACAATGCCGGCGAGCTGGTGATCGAAGCCGCGTGCACAGCAGCCGGCGAGCAGCGTGATTGCCTGCCGTAGCCGAGGATCGATCTTTTCCAGCGACTGGTCGATCGCCGCGCCGAGTACCGCGTCGAGATGCGCCAGGCCACGCTCGCGTAGCCGGTTCACCAGCCGGGCCACTGGTTCGCTGCCGGTCGTGCCGAGCCGCAGCTCCAGGCCGAGGTACTGGATCGGCTCCGGCAGATAGCCGGCCAGATCGAGCAGCTGGGCCACGGCTGCCGGTTCCCGCTCCAGCATCGCGCGATCGCGGCAGTGATCCGCGAGCAGCAACCAGGCGCCCTCGGCGTCCATCTCCGCCAGCACCACGCACGTATAGTGCAGCCGTAGCTCGCCGGTCAGCTGGTCGGTGCAGACGAGCAGTTGGTTAGCCGGATGCGCCGGTTCGAACGGGACGATTTCCTCCATTCCGCGCGCGCCACGCAGGATGATCAGCACGTTGCCGGCGAGCAGGGCCTTACGGAATTGCAGTTTCAGTTCGGCTGACTTCTCGGCGATATCGGTATCGGCTATCCCGAGCTCGCCGAGCTGTTCCCGGTATACGCCGGGCCAGTTCACCTCCTCCCCGCCGATGCGGTGCTCGTCGAGGTTGATCTCGAGCACCGCTCGGTGGAATCGCTCCCGGTGCACCTCGGCGTAGTGACGCGTAAACGCCCCTCGTCCGCTGCCGGAACGGCCGCTGATGATCGTGACGTCGCCGTCCGGGGTCTGGGCGAGTGCGGCCATGCGGTCCCGCAATGGGTTGGGCGCGGGGAGAGCGCGCGGATGACGGCTGATCGCGCTGCGCGCGGCGAGCACCTTGCCGAGTTCGGCGGCCCATTCGGGGTCCTGTTCGGCCAGCTCACGCACCTGCTCGGCAAGCGCCTCCTGGTCCACGGAGGGCTCGCCGCGCTTCGCCCGGAACACTTTGACCAGGCCGTCTTTGCTTTTCGTGTACAGCTCAGTAAGCATGATGCCGGTCACCTGCGTGAGCATGTCCCGCGTTAGTTCATCCACCGCCGCCCCCAGGTTCGCGATACGCCGTCTAACAAGGTGAGTCGATCACGTCACGTCATGCTACCGGGATACGGAAGAGCACGCGGGTGCCCCGGCGGGCCGAGGTGTGCACCTCGCAGTACCCGCCGGCGGCGGTGGCCCGCTCTTCGAGGTGGGCCAACCCGCGCCGAGTGACACCGCCGGGGATACCGCAGCCGTCGTCGGTCACCTCGAGCGACAACCAGCCATCCGCGCTACCTATCCGCACCGTGGTGTGTGCCGCACCGGAGTGTCTGACCACATTGGACAGTGATTCGCGGAGCGCGGCACGGGCATGGTCGGCGGACTCCGCTGGCACGTTCGCCAAGCCGCCGGAGAGCTTGAGGGATGGCGCGTAGCCGAGCAGTTCGCCGGCGACGTCCACCTCGGCATGCGCGGAGGCTGCGAGGTCGCTTGTGGACGGTTGGCCGCCGGGGTCGGGGTCGCGCAGCGCGCGCACCGTATCGCGGACTTCGGCGATGGTGCCGTCCAGCTGGTCAACGGCGTCGGCGAGCCGGGCGGAATCCTGCCGGCCGAGCTTGCCGCCGAGTTTTCGGCCGAGCAGATCGAGCTGCACGCCGACCGCGTAGAGCCGCTGCACCAGCACGTCGTGCAGATCGCGGGCGAGGCGTTCGCGTTCCTCGTAGACCGCGATCCGGCGGCGCGCGGTGGCGCCTTCGGCGAGCACCTGCACCAGCGCTGCCTGGGTGGCGAAGGCGGTGAGTACTTCCACGCTTGCCGGTTCGAATCCGGCCGCGCCGCGCCTGCGGTACACGGTGAGCGCGCCGAGCCGACGATCCTTGGTGCCGAACGGCGCGGCGGCGAACGGCCCGTAGCCACGAAGTTCCTTGGGCACATAGGGAGCGGTGCGCGGATCGGAGGTGAAGTCCTGCACGACCAGCGGCACGCCACGGCGGGCCACCCGAGCCGCGGAGGAGCGCGCGGACAGGGTGAGCCCGACCGGATTGCTCGCCGCGTATTCCGGGGCGCCCGCTCCGGCGGTGCCGTGCGCGGCTTCGACGGTGAGCTGGCCGTCCGCGCCGCTCGCCATCACCAGGCCAAGGTCCGCTTCGGCAAGTTCGGCTGCTTTGCGCACGATCAGTTCGAGTACTTCGCCAGGGTCATCCACGGTGAGCGCGGCATTGGCGATCGCGGTGGACGCGCTCAGCGCGCGTGTGGCGAGTGTGGTGTCCATTGTGCTTTCAGGCATACGCGGGTATGCCGTCCGGGGCAAGGACGACCTGCACCCGGCCGCGGTTGACCTCGATGAGCATCTCGGCTTCGGCTGCTTCCTCGGCGCGATGCGTTACGTGCAGCACGGTCTTGCCAGCGAACTCGGTGCGCAGCCGGTCCAGTACCGCGCGGGCGGTTGGCCGGTCCAGATGCGCGGTCGGTTCGTCGAGGACCAGCGCGTCGGCGGTTTTACCGGCAAGTAGTGTGCGGGCGAGGGCGAGCCGGCTGGCTTCGCCGCCGGACAGCGTTGCGCCGCCGGTGCCGACCTGGCGATCTGGGGACCAGCCGGCGAGCCCGGCCAGCTCCAGTACTTCGGCGAGGTCGGTTTCGCTGGCGTGTGGGTCGGCGAGCTTGAGGTTTTCCCGGATGGTTGTGGACATCAGCTGGGCGTCCTGCGGGCACCAGGCAAAGTGGCCGGGCAGTATGGTGCGACCGTTGTCCGGGGTGAGGAAGCCGAGTAGCAGGGCGAGCAGGGTGGATTTGCCTGCGCCGGATGGTCCGACGATGGCCACGTGCGTACCGCGGGGGATATGCAGGGTGACCTCGCGCAACGCGGGGGCGCTCGCGCCCGGCCAGCGCACGTCCACCTGGTCCAGCCGGATGTCTGCGCTGCTGGTGGCTGGCGCTGGCGGCGGCGGGGTTTCGGTGAGTTCAGCGACGCGGGCGCGGACCGCGCGCAACTGCTGGTACTGCTGGGCGGCCGGCGGCAGCAGGGCGAGCGTTTCGGCCAGCGCCAGCGGGACGAGTACGGGTAGTGGCGCGAGCACCGGCAGCAGCGCGCCAGCAGCGACGGCCACGGCCGCCTGGGCCGCGCCGTATACCGCGGCTGCGCCGGTGGCCAGGGTGATCAGGAGTGTGCCGGTGCCCGCGGCGAAGGCCTGCCGGCGCGCCTGCCTGGCGAGTTCGGCGTCCTCGGCGGCCAACCTGGCGCGCTGCTGCCGGTCGGCGCCGCAGGCGAGCAGTTCGGCTGCCGCGTCCAGCGAGACGAAGGTGCCGGCGGCAACCCGGATCCGGCCGCGGTCCATGGCGCTGGTTGCTTGCCGTTGCGCCCATACCGCCAGCGCGGGAGCGCCGAGGCCGGCCACCAGTAAGGCGACCGCCAGCCCGAGCCCGGCGCCGGGTAGCACGATTGCCTGCACCGCGACGGCGGTGAGGCAGACCGCGCCGACCAGGAACGGTGGGGCAAGCACGCGGGGCACCAGGTCGCGCACCGTGTCCACGTCGGCGGTGAGCCGGCGCAGCCCTTCGCCGCCACGCAGCTGGGTGGTGCGGGCGGGGCCGAGCCGCACGAGCGCGTCCCATAGTCGCTCGCGTAGCCGACCGGCGATCCGGAACGCGGCATCGTGCACGGCCAGCCGTTCGAGGTAGCGCAGCGCGGCGCGGGCAAGACCGAAGGTGCGTACCCCGACGACCGCGACGGACAGCGTCAGGATCGGCGGCTGCTCGGAGGCTTTCGCGATCAACCATGCCGAGGTCGCGGTGAGCGCGATGCCACAGATCAGCGCGGCCGCACCGGCACCGATGCCACCGGCGAGCCGGCGATCGAACAACCCGCGCAACCAGCGGCCGGACGTCCCGCGATGCGGAGTGCCCGCTGGCGTGGCGCTGCCCCAGTCTGGCGCGGGCGCTGGCGGCTGCTCGGGTGTGGCTTCCGGAGCGCGGTGCGTGGCCAGGACTACCGCCGCGCCGGCTGCCGCGGCGCGCTGGATAGCGTCCTGCACCAGCTCCGCGTGCGCCGCATCCAGATGCGCGGTCGGCTCGTCGAGCAGCAGTAGCCAGGCACCGGTGCGGCAGCGCAGCAGGGCACGGGCGACGGCCAGCCGCTGCCGTTCGCCGGCGGAGAGCTCGCTCACCGGGCGGTCCAGCAGCCCTGCGATACCGAGTTCGGTCGCGACGTCGGTCAACAACCGCGGATCACCGGGTTTGCGGTCGGCGAGCGCGAGTTCCAGCTCTGCGCGCGCGGTACCGCCGGCGAACGCTGGGCGTTGCGGCACCCAGCCAATTCCTTGCCGCCATGTCGACAAATCTATAGTCGATTTATCGATATTGTTCACGGTGATGTTGCCTGAGCTTGGCTGGACGAAGCCGAGTAGTGCGGCGATGGTGGTGGATTTTCCGCTGCCGCTTGGCGTGTCGAGCAGGTGGATCTCGCCCTTGCTCAGTTCGAAGCTTTCGCCTGCTGGGGCGGGACCGTCCGCGCGGTCCACGGTGAGTTGCTGGACGCGGAGGGTTTTCCGGCCATGCGGTAGGTCGGTGGTCGGTGGTGGGCCGACGCTGGTTGGGTTTGCCGCGCCGCGGGCTTGCAGGATTTCGGTGACCCTGCGGACGGCTTCGACGCCGTCTTCGCTGGCGTGGTGTGCGGCGCCGGCGGTGCGCAGCGGCAGGTAGCACTCGGGGGCGAGGACGAGCGCGGTGAGGCCGATGGCGAGGGTGAGGTCGCCGGTGACCAGTCGCAGTCCGATTCCGACGGCGACCAGTGCCACGGACAGTGTGGCGGCGAGTTCGAGCACGAAGGCGGAGCTGAACGCGACGCGTAGGTTGGCCATGGTGGTGCGGCGGTACCGTTCGGCTGCTTCCCTGACGAGCTTGCGTTGCGCGGCCGCGCGCCGGAAGGCGGCGAGTACCGGGAGGCCACGAATGAGTTCGTGCAGGTGCGCGGACAGTCGCTCGGTGTCGTCGGCGGCGTTGCCTACCCGGTCGGCGGTGTATTTGCCGACGAGGATCGCGAACAGCGGCAGCAGGGGCAGGGTGAGCGCGACGATTCCGGCGGAGAGCGGGTCGGTGAACAGCAGCACGGCGCCGATGGCTGGCGGCACGATCACACAGGTGACGAGTGCGGGTAGATATTTGGTGAAGTAGGCGTCGAGCGCGTCGAGTCCTCGGGTGCACAGCGTGCCGAGTTCGGCTGGTCCGCGGGCGGCGATCCATTCCGGACCGAGTTGGTGTGCGGCGTCCAGCACCTGGCCGCGGAGTTCTTCTTTCGCGCCGGCGGCTGCGCGGGCGGCTGCGACGTCGACGGCCCAGCCGAGCAGGCCGCGGGCGAGTACCGCACCGGCGGCGATGCCGAGCCTGCTGGCGTAGTCGGCGCTGCCGGTGGTCACTACTTCGGCGAGCAGCGAGCAGAGTGCGACGGCTTGGACGACGAGGGCAAGGGTGTGCAGCGTGGTGAGCACTCCGAGCAGGACCAGTGCTCGGCGCGCCGCGCGGGAAAGGTGCGGCAGCGCGCCGAGCGGCCCCCGCCCGGGGCGGGGTTCGGCGGGAAGGTACCGCCCCGGGGAGTTCTGGGTGCGCCTCATGGCACGTGCACCGGCGGGATGTGGCTGGTGCTGATGCGTTTCCGGAATACCCAGTAGGTCCAGCCCTGGTAGACCAGCACCGCGGGTGCGCCGAAGGCGGCTACCCAGGTCATCACGGTCAGCGTGTAGTCGCCGGATGCGGTGTCGGCGATGGACAGCGAGAAGTTCGGGTCCACCGTGGACGGCAGGACGTTCGGGTAGAGCGCGCCGAACAGTGCGACGACGGTGGCGGCGATGGCGACGCCCATTGCGGCGAAGGCTTGGCCTTCGCGGTCGGCGAGCAGCCGGAGGTAGCCGAGCGCGGCGGCGAGCAGTACGAGGCCGAGCGGTATCCAGGACCAGGCGGAGCCGACCCGTAGCTGTACGAGCAGCAGTAGCGCGACGAGTGGGGTGAGCGCGATCGGGGCAATGCGCAGGGTTAGCTGACGTGCGCGGGCGTGTAGTTCGCCGGCGGTTTTCAGGGTGATGAAGATGCCACCGTGCACAATGGAGAAACCGGCGACGGCGAGCGCGCCGATCAGGGTTTCCCAGCCGAACGCGGCGAAGGCGGAGCCGACCCGGTCACCGGCGGCGTCCAGCGGTAGTCCGAGCACGTTCCAGGAGAGCAGTAGGCCGATGCCGAGTGCGGGGATGACCGAGCCGGCGAGGATGACGCGGTCCCAGTTGCGTCGCCAGCGATCCGAGTCCACTTTGCCGCGGTACTCGAAGGCGACGCCTCGACCGATCAGCCCGGCCAGGATGAGCAACAGTGGCAGGTACGCCGAGGAGAACAGTGAGGCGTACCACCCTGGGAATGCGGCGAAAGTGGCTCCCGCGGCGACGATCAGCCACACCTCGTTGCCGTCCCACACTGGGCCGATCGTGTTCACCAGCACCCGGCGTTCGGTGTCCGTGCGGCCCAACCGGTGCAGCAGCATGCCTACACCAAAGTCGAAGCCTTCCAGGAAAAGGTAGCCGAGCCACAGGAAGGCGATAATGCAGAACCAGATGGTCGCGAGGTCCATTAGCACCGACCCCCGACATCCTGGTGGACAGCGCGGAAAGCGCGACCACTTATCCACAGATTCCCTAGTTGTCCACAATTCCTGTGCACAACTCCCCCGCGAGCCCCACAACAACTAGACTGGGCGTGGGGTCGCCCCCCGGAGAGGGTGGGGGATGTGGTGTTGCGCGAGAACGAGGTTTGCGGTGCCACCACGCTGAGGTTGGTCATCGTGCTGCCTCCAACTCAGTAGGCGAACGTGAGCTTGTCGCTCGGCTCATCGGGATCCTTGGGTTTCTCCGGCGGCATAACGCCTTCCACTCCAGCTCGGGCGTATCTGCGCAACAGGAAGAACTCCACCACCGCAAGTCCGCCATACAGCGCGGTCAGCACGATCAACGAGGTCAGTACCTCGCCGACAGTCAGACCCGAGACGCCTTGCGCGGTGTACATCCACACTCCATCCACACCGGACGGATTCGGGTTGGGCACCACCACGAACGGTTGACGCCCCATCTCGGTGAAGATCCAACCGAAGCTGTTCGCCAGGAACGGGGTGGCGATGCCGGCCAGCGCGAGCCGGGGGAACCACTTCGTGCGCGGCACGCGCCCCTTCCTCGTGACCCACAGCACGAAGGCGGCGGCACCGGCCGCGAGCGCACCGAACCCGATCATCAAGCGGAATCCCCAGTACGTCACCGGCAAGTTCGGCACATAGTCCACTGGCTGCCCGGCAAGCTCGCCCAACCTCGGATCGTCCGGGTAATGCGTGCCGTACTTCTCGCCGTACTCCTCCCGCAGATCCTCGATACCCTTCACCTCGGTGGTGAAGTCGTTGTGCGCCAAGAAAGAAAGCAGCGCGGGCACGGTGAGCGATTTGACGCTCTCACAGTCCGGCTGCGACACGTCGCCGTAGGCGAACACCGAGAACGAGGCCGGTTGCTCGGTGTGACACAACGCCTCGGCCGCGGCCATCTTCATCGGCTGCTGCTCGAACATCAGCTTGCCCTGGAAATCGCCGCTGATCGCCACCCCAAGGAAAGCGACCAAACCAACCCAGCCACCGAGCCGCAGCGAACCCCGCCACACCTCACGGTCCGCCGGATCGCCGGTGTTGTCCCGGTGCTTACGCCATAGATGCCAGGCCGCGATGCCCACCAGGAATGCGCCGCCGACCGCGAACGCGCCCGCGATCGCATGCGGGAAAGCCGCCAGCACCGTGCTGTTGCCGAACACCGCCCAGATCGACGTCAGCCGGGGCTGACCATCCACGATTTCCGCGCCGACCGGATGTTGCATCCACGAGTTAGCGGCCAGAATGAAGTACGCCGAGGCGATCGTGGCCAGCGAGAATGCCCAGATGCACGCCAGATGCACCCGTTTGGACAATCGATCCCAGCCGAAGATCCACAATCCGAGGAAAGTGGATTCCACGAAAAACGCGACCAGCCCTTCCATTGCCAGTGGCGCACCGAACACGTCCCCGACGAACCGCGAATACGCGCTCCAGGACATGCCGAACTGGAATTCCTGAACAATCCCGGTCACCACGCCCATGGCAAAGTTGACCAGCATCAACTTTCCCCAGAACTTGGTCATCCGGAGATACTTCAGCTTCCCGGTTCGCACCCACGCCGTCTGCATTCCGGCGACGAGCACGCCGAGGCCGATGGTCAGCGGGACCATCAGAAAGTGGTAGACGGTGGTGATGCCGAACTGCCACCGCGCGAGATCGAGCACGTCCACGTAATCGATCTTGCGTGGCCGCCGGGGTGCTCCGGTAGGTACCGCCGTCCCGACCCCGATGGGACCTAAGTCCCGCCTTCAGCGCAGGGTGGCGGCGACCGAAGTAGCCGCACGTACCAACTGCGGCCCCACACTTTCCGCGTGCAGCTCGGCGAAGCTGAGCATGCCGACACAGGCACGCACCCCTGGCACGCCACGCACCGGCGCGGCCAGCTCGGCGGTGCCCACCTCCAGCTCACCGCGGGCCGCCACCCACGGTGGACCGTCCTCGGCGAGCTGGAGCGCCCGCCCGGTCGCGCCACGATCGATCGGCTGCCGGCTGCCCACCCGATACCCGACGTGCAGCACGGTCCACGATGGCTCAACAACCGCGACCACCTGCGACTCCGCGCCCTCGGCGAGGCTCAGAAAAGCCGTCGCGCCCACCGACTCGGCGAGCTCCCGCAAGATCGGCAACACCGCGACCCGCAGTTGCGGCAGCACTCTGCCGGCGAGCACGAGCAGGCCGGCCCCGAGTCGCACCCGGGTACCGTCCCGCCACAACAGCCCGCGCTCCACCAACGGCACCAGCAGCCGGTACACGGCCGCCCGGCTCACCCCGACCGCCGTGGCCAGCTCGCTGATCCCCACCGAATCGGTCTCGGCGTCCGCAACGGCCTGCAGCAGCGCCAAACCGCGCTGCAGGGTCAGCGAGCTCTCCCCGGTCGCGGCCGACCTACCCGTCGGCACGCCGGGCCACCAGGGTCACAGCAAGCCCAACTCCTCAAGATCCGTGAGCGGGCTGGCCAGTGAGCCGGAACCGAATGAGGCACACAGGCCACGCACCGCACGCGCGGCCGCGTCGGTAAGCGCTCCCGCTTCCTTGGCCAGCGCGGCGGCATCCGTGCTCGCCAGCGCCTCCCGGACATCCTGCCCCGCCAATGTGCGCGCGGCGGCGACCAGGAGGTTCACGAATCCGTGGTGGGTGAACCCGCTGTCCGGATCGACGTGCCGCACCGCGCGGTGCAAACCGGACGTCGCCTTGAACGAGGCACCATTGCTCCCGCTGACCACGGAAAGGAAGTCCGCGATCTCGTCCACGCTCGGGAAGTTCTCCGTGTTCGCACCACCACACCGGATCTTCGGCCAGCTCCCGTGCTCGACGACGCGGCGCACCCCGTCCAGCCATTCGGCGCCCCCGCGTCGCGGTTCCACCACGCGGATCACGTCCTCCGGCACGAACTCGGAGACCCGTTCCAGCCACACCTCGTCCACATCGGAGGGCGCCGGCATCTCGACCATGCGCAACGCGAGCAGCTCGGTCCGGGATTCCACGATCGAGATCGCCTTCGGCACGCCACCGAGTCCGGTATCGATCACCAGGGACAGCGCGATCGGCTTCACCGGCTTCGCCTTGATCAGCTCGGTGATCAACTCCGGTAACCGGGAAGCAGGGCAGAGGAACAAGCTGTAGACACCGGCACGCTCGCTGGCGCGAGCCTGTAGGTGCGCTTCGATCGCGTCCGACATCGACGCGTTGGTCGGGGGGAACAGTGCGGCATCGTCGACGAGGCGCGCTAGCAGGGGTGGAACACCACGGGGCCCTGGGGGATGTAGTTCGGCAGCGCTTGACACGGCTGACACGCTAATAGTTTACCTGTGATTGAACAAAGATGTCCGATAAACGGACGTACGGCAAGTCGTCGCACCGGCCGTGACCGGCCAAGGAAATCCGCTCACGAACTTCGACCTGCCACTGGTTACCCACTGCCCTACATGGCACGCTCAGCGTGAGCGAGTAGTTGCCGTGACACCAAGGTCCCCCGCCGGAGGTCTTCCGCTCGCGTACACAGGAGGTTAGGCTTACCTAAGTAGGAGGTGAGTGGTGAGCGAACCCGAGGTATGCGCTGGACGGCGCCCGCCGGCGCCCACACCGGCCGAACGGGCCCGCACGATTGCCGCCAGGGGCGGCAAGGCCACCCTGCTGCCATGGGTCGGGTATGGGACCGAAGGCAACCGGGTCCTTCCGTTGTTGCATCACGTACACGCCGATGGCACGACCAGCCTGCTGCTCGACGACAAGCATCCGCTTGTGGAGAGCGCCTGGCTGGCGCCACGCGACGAGCTGACCGTGATGCTGGAGCTTGCCGATCCCGCCCCGGTGCCGCTGCGCGAGCCGGTTCGCGGGCTGCTGTGGATCACCGGCTGGTTGCGGCCGCTCGAACCAACCGCGGCAAGGCAGCGGGCCGTCGAACTCGCCAAGGACCGCCCTGATCCTCGGCTGCTGGACATCGGCTACGGCTCCACGTTGCTGCGGCTCAGCCCAGCCTCACTGGTGCTCGCTGACGCCGAAGGCACCCAGTCGATGCGCCCGGCCACCTTCGCCGAAGCCGTGCCAGACCCGTTCCACAGCTACGAGAACGGCTGGTTGCGGCACCTCGAGCTGTCCCACCCCGATGTGGTCGGCCTGCTGGCCAAGCACCTGCCGGAACGGCTGCGCGGTGGGCATATCCGCCCGCTGGGCCTCGACCGGTTCGGGCTCCGGCTACGCGTGGAGATGCTCGGCGACGATCACGACGTGCGGCTCGCGTTCTCCCGCACCGTGCACACCCAGGAGGAGCTGGCAGCCGAGCTGCGCCAGCTGCTCGGCTGCCCGTTCCTGGCACACGCCAAATAGTCCATGAATTCCGAATGATCCAGGAACCCAAATAGTCTGAAACGCAGAACGGCGGCGCAGGAAGCGCCGCCGTTCTGCCGCTAACTACGGTCCACTAGCTCGAGCTGTGCCGCCCGCTGCCGGAACCGCCGTTCGCTGGGGCATCGTCGGCATTCGGCTCGACGAGCCCCTCGTCGATCAGGCTCTCCGTGACGTGCTCGGTGAGCTCCTGCCGTTGCATGCGCCGCTGGATGCGGAGCATCGTCTTGCGTTCTCGGCTGAGCTCCTTGTAGATCGACACGCACATGAACACGATCACGACACTGAATGGCAGCGCGATCACGATCGCCATGGTTTGCAGCGCGACGAGACCGCCGGCGAGCAGCAGTGCGATCGCCACCGCGCCCTCCATGACCGACCAGAACACTCGGCTCCACGTCGGCGGTTCGGTGTTACCACCCGAGGCCAGCATGTCGATCACCAGCGAACCGGAGTCCGAAGAGGTGACGAAGAACAGCCCGATCAGGATGATAGTGCCGCCGACGACAAACGTGCCCGCCGGTAGATCGCCGAGTAGTCCGAACAGCGAGCCTTCCGGATCCACGGAGCCGTCCGAAGAGATCAGCCCGCCTTCGCCGAACAGCTCGCGGGCCAGCGCGCTGCCGCCGAACACGGTGAACCAGAGCAGGCCAACCACGGTCGGCACGCCGAGCACACCGGCGACGAACTCGCGAATGGTCCGACCACGGGAAATCCGGGCGATGAACACACCGACGAAGGGCGCCCAGGAGATCCACCAACCCCAGTAATACGTGGCGTTCGCACCCTGCCACGCGACGCCGTCATCACCTTGCATCGCAGTGGTGTCGAAGCTCAGCTGCAGGATGTTCTGCAGGTAGAGCCCGAAGGTCTGCACCGACTCCCGGAAGATGAACAGCGTCGGGCCGGTGATCAGTACGAAGATCATCAACGCGCCAGCCATGCTGATGTTGATGTTCGACAGCCACTTGATGCCCTTCTTCACCCCGGTGACCACCGAGAAGATGGCGAAACAGGTGATCACGCCGATCAGGATGATGTAGACCAGGTTGCTCGGTTCCTGGATGATGTCCAGGAAGGTCAGACCGGCGGTAATCTGCAGCACGCCGAGACCGAGCGAGGTGGCGACACCGAACAGGGTGCCGACGATCGCCGCAATATCAATCAGATCGCCGAGCCAACCCTTGACCCGGTTGCCAAGCAGCGGTTGCAGCGTCCACCGGATCGAGATAGACCGCTTCTTCCGGTGCACCATGTAGGCGACCGCAAGGCCAACGACCACGTAAATCGCCCACGGGTGCAGCCCCCAGTGCAGGATCGTCTGCACCAACGACTCTTGGGCGTTCTCCTCCGGCGTGCCTTGTCCGGCCCCGGGCTTCGGGTCAGCGAAATGACCGAGCGGCTCGGCGACACCGTAGAACACCAGGCCGATTCCCATACCGGCGGCGAACAGCATCGCGAACCAGGAACCCCGACTGAACTCGGGTTCCTCATCGTCCGGGCCGAGCTTGATATCCCCGAAATGTCCGATCCCCAGCCATAGTGAGAACACCACGAAGCTGGTCACGATCAGGGTGTAGTACCAGCCGAAGTAGCCGACCACACGGTCCTGGATCGAAAGAATGATCTCCTCGGCCGTCGCCGGCATGGACACCGCGAACACCACGAACGCCAGGACAATTATCCCCGCCGGGTAGAACACCCGGGGCGCGATCGCGCCCCCGCGTGGTTCTGCCCCGGCGCGTGGCTTGTCGTCTGGCTTAGTTGCCACTGGACAGCGCCTCCCTTACGCAGATCCCTACAGAATGTCGTCGGGCAGTCTTTCGTGAACGGTCAAACAGACACAAGTGGGCGGAACGGCGATAATCGCCGATAGCTTGCTGAGGTGGACAACCAGCGGCACCCAATCGCTCGGATAAACGCAGAGTTACGAGGGTTCTCGACATCGAAAACATTGCTCCCGGTGCTCGGGTCTCATATACATAACAAATGCTCAGCCGGTGAGTTGCGCCTCAGTGAAACACCGCGGGGCAACGACCGCTCACGTTCCGCGAATGGTCCATCCGGACGAGTGCACGGAAACTGTCCGACAATCCGGCGCCGCCCGATCCGGCACCGGTAGCGTTCGGCCGTGACCTCCCGCCTGCGCGCCTGGCTCGCTCCCGAGCGGCCAGTCGAACCAGCCACCCTTGAAGATCCGCGCGAGCGCCGCGCGATCTACTTGGAGCTAGTGATCGTTTTCACCATCACGCTCGGACTGTCCGGACTGAGCAGTGTCGTGTCACTTGTGGACTCGCTACTGCGCACCGAGGCGCTCAACGAGCAAAGCGTGGCGATCAACAGGCCGGGCGCGACACTCAGCATCCTGGATCTGTTCAGTCAACTGCTCTCCGCGCTGCGCCTGTTCGCCTGGGGCGCACTCGCGGTCTACCTGCTCTGGCGCTCCGGAATCGGGCTGGCGAAAATCGGTCTCGGTCGCATCAGGATCGGCAGGGATGCCGCCGCGGGTGTCGGATTCGCCGCCTTGATTGGGATTCCCGGCCTCGCGTTCTACCTGATCGCCTGGCAAACCGGATTCAACCTCGCCGTCCAACCCTCCACTTTGGATGAATCATGGTGGCGACCGATAACGTTGAGCGTCTCGGCGGCCGGTAATGCCTGGGCGGAACAGGCACTGGTGGTCGGCTACCTGCTCACCCGGCTGCGCCAGCTTGGTTGGCGAGAGAACACGGCGCTACTGTTCGCCGCGATACTCCGCGGTTCGTACCACCTGTACCAGGGTTTCGGCGGGTTCATCGGCAACATGATCATGGGATTGGTCTTCGGCCGCGTGTGGCAGCGCACCAACCGGTTGTGGCCGCTGGTCATCGCGCACACCCTGCTGGACTTCATCGCCTTCGTGGGTTACTCGCTGCTTCGGGACAACATCAGCTGGCTCCCCTAGCCGGCTAGACAGAGATAGACCTAGATAGCGATAGACCTAGATAGCGATAGACGCAGTACCGAAGGCCACGTTGAACCTGTCGCACCAGAGAACCGCGCTGCGCATATCTCCGATCCGCGCGCCCTCTGGCAACGCATAGTTCTGGTCGCCGTGCGTCGCCTTCATCTTGCCAAGCGGAATGTAGCGGCCGTCGTCATAACTGCCCCATTCACCGCCCGACTCCTGATCACTGAGCCATACGTGCACATCCGGGCCATCCGAGGTGGCGAGCCCCTCCAGCCGCAGCACCCGCGTCCCGTCGGGAAGTTCCAGTAACCGGGCGGTGCCGCTCGTGGCGTGCTCGCCGTCCTCGAACTGGCCGCGCGCCAACTCGTGTGGTCGCGCAGGGGTGTTTGTCGGCTGCGCCGTGCCTGATGACTGGGTTACCCCTGGCGACGAGGTAGATTCTGGCGCCGCGCCTGGCAGCTCCTCGTGCACGGTACTGCTGGTGAACGCCTTCCACGGCTGAAACGCCCATAGCCCGCCAGCCAATAGCACCGCGACCAGTGCGGTAATTGTCCAGGTCCACGGCGAGCGGACGATCTTGCTGGGCACGGTTACCTCCTGGTGTTGGCGGCCAACGCAACCATTGGAACGAAGTAACCGGATAAAACGGTACCAACCTGCCAATTACCGAACTCTTACGTCGCCACGGCTGGCCCGCGACCAAGTAAGCTGCGACGTCGTGTACACCGATTCGGCGAGTACCGCCCCGCCAACGAAGCCAAGGGTGGACAGTGAAGTCGGCAAGCTGCGCACGGTGCTGCTGCACCGGCCAGGCGCGGAACTGAAACGGCTTACTCCGCGCAATAACGACAAACTGCTCTTCGACGGCGTGCCGTGGGTGGACCGCGCGCAAGCGGAGCACGACGCCTTCGCCGAGGTGCTGCGTGGCCGTGACGTGGAAGTGCTGCTGCTCGCGGACGTCCTACGCGAAGCGCTCGACGACTCCCGCGCGCACAGCGCCGGTGTCACCACCGCGGTGGACGAGCGCAAGCTTGGCACCCAGCTCGCCGACGCGCTGCGCTCCTATCTATCCACAGTGGATCCCGCCGGTCTTGCGGATGTGCTCACCGCGGGGCTCACCTTCGAGGAACTTCCGGTCGCCGAGGGCGCTTCGCTGGTACGCCGGATGCACCACGCGCACGATTTCGCCATCGATCCACTGCCCAATCTGCTGTTCACCAGGGACTCCTCGGCGTGGATCGCTGATCGTGTCGCGATCGCCTCGCTTTCGATGCCGGCACGGCGCAGGGAAACCAGCGTGCTGGACCTGATTTACGCGTATCACCCGCGATTTCGCGCGAGCGCCCGCGCCTACGGCGCGCATTCCGCACCCGTCGAGGGTGGTGACGTGCTGCTGCTCGCGCCCGGGGTACTTGCCATTGGCGTCGGCGAGCGCACCACTCCGGCCGGTGCCGAATCACTCGCTCGCTCGGCCTTTGCCGAAGGGCTCGCGCATACCGTGCTAGCCGTGCCGATCGCGCAGGATCGCGCGACCATGCACCTGGACACGGTGTGCACGATGGTCGATAGCGACGCGGTGGTGATGTACCCGGCGATCCGCGATTCGCTAACCGCCTTCACACTGCGACCGCAGGATGACACCGTCGCGGTAAGCGGGCCAGCGCCGTTCCTTGAAGCCGCGGCGAACGCGATGGGAATCGACCGGCTCCGGGTGATCGATACCGGGCTTGACCCGGTCACCGCCGAACGCGAGCAATGGGATGACGGGAACAACACGCTGGCGCTGGCGCCCGGTGTGGTGGTCGCGTACGAGCGGAACGCGGAAACCAACGCACGACTGGCACACGCCGGTATCGAGGTACTGCCGATCGCCGGTTCCGAACTCGGTTCCGGGCGTGGCGGGCCGCGCTGTATGTCCTGCCCGATCATCAGGGACGGCGACCAATTCACCGCGACAAGCGATTAGGAATACCTAACCTAATAATTGTTTTAGAAGCCTAATCTAAGCAATTTCACGAAAGGTTGATAAGGCTTTCCTAGCTGGAAATCGCCGCACTGGCAAGCGTATCTTTGAATTATGTCGACGAGCACGAAGAAACCGCATTCCAAGTTCACCGAGTTGCTGCACACCCAGGTGCGCAACGAGTTCAACGCCTCACAGCAGTACATCGCGCTTGCCGTGTGGTTCGACAAGGAAGACCTGCCCCAGCTTGCCAAGTTCTTCTACGCGCAAGCCCTGGAAGAGCGCAATCACGCAATGATCATCGTCCAGTACCTGATGGACAATGATCAGCCAGTGAACATCCCGTCGATCGACGAGGTGCGCAATGACTTCAGCAAGGCAGCGGAACTTGTCGAGCTGGCACTGAAGCAGGAAAAGGAGGTCACCTCCGATATCACCACGCTCGCCAAGGCCGCGCGGGACGAGGATGACTACCAGGGCGAGCAGTTCATGCAATGGTTCCTGAAGGAACAGGTTGAGGAAGTGTCCTCAATGTCCACTTTGCTGAACGTGATCAAGCGCTCGAATGGCAATCTGTTCGACGTCGAGGCCCATCTGGTTCGCGAAGGCGGCGGCGAGGGCGCCGACCCGACCATGCCGCGCGTCGCTGGCGGCGCGGTGTAAGTACCGCACCCACCCCGGTCCCCAGAATCGACGGGCGGATCCGAACTCCGGGTCCGCCCGTCGCCTGCGCTCCGCGACCGCATTCTTCAGGGATCTTGCGGTTTAACAAGCAGAGCTGCTCAGCGCCAACCGCACACTGACGACCGAACCATCCGGTCCGTCGAACTGGAAGGTGTACATCCCACTGGTGTTGCCTGGCACCGTGGCGGACGCGGTACTGCCCTGGTCAGCCAGCCCCGGGTAGGCATCCACTACCTGCTGCTTGGCAGAGCCGACACCGACACCCTCTGGCGTTCGATTCCCCGGCCCCGCGGTGATCGCCTGAAGCCCGCCGCTGGTCATGGCCACACTTGCCCCGGAGTCGCCATACACCGAGTAGGTCTGGCAGCCAGCGCCCGGTGGTTGCGCATCCGGGCCGAGATGCCCAGTCTCGATAGCCGCCTCCGCCGTCATCCCGAGCTGCAACGAACCGAGCCCCGTGGGGCCAATCGCGGTATTCGCCGATAGCGGAAGGCCGAGCACCCTGGCGCTCGGGCCGGGAGACCGCGTTTCGGTGGTGCTCGTGGCCGGCGGTGGCTGCTCGGGTTCCGCTGGCGGCTCCGGTGCTTCGCTGGTCGGGGGCGGCGGCTCCGGCGGGCTCGAATCCTTCGTCGAGCTGGTCGGTTTCGAGCTGGAGCTGGTGGCCACCGGGCCCAACCCGCTCGGCGGCTGCTGGTCTGACCCCTGGTTCGCGGTCAGCGTGAACCCGACGACCAGTACGGCGGCCACCGCGGAGGCCCCCGCCACGCCGCTGAGCATGGCCCGGCGCCGGCGGATCCGCTTCACCCCGGCAAGCACCGCCATATCGGCGTCCGGACGCGCGGGCAGGGCGAGCCGGTCATCCTCGAACAGCCGGTGCAACTCCTGATCGAGTTCGTCATCGGTGAAGCTCATTGCTCGCCCCTCCCCTCGTAATGTCCGTCCAGCTTGACGCGTAACGAACCCATCGCCTTGCTTGCCTGGCTCTTGACCGTGCCCTGGCTCACCCCGAGCGATTCGGCGATCTCCGCCTCGGAAAGCCCCTCGTAGTAACGAAGCACCACGACCGCGCGTTGCCTCGGCGGTAGCTCACGTAGCGCCTGCCAGAGCGGTTCGTTCTCGAACGAGTCGGGGCTCTGTGGCCCCACGGCGTCCGGAATATCCGCGACCAGGTTCTCCTTGCGGGTGCGCCGCCAGCGGGAGATATGCGCGTTGGCCATCGACCGGCGGATATAGGCGAGCGGATCGCCGGTTTTGCGCTGCACCATGGTCCACCGGGAGCCGACCTTCTCCAGCACCGTCTGCACCAGATCGGCGGCGTCATGCGGATTACCGGTCAGCGCATGCCCGTAGCGCAGCAGTCCAGGTAGGGCGGTCCGGACAAACTCGCCGAAATCCGCCACCTCACCCACCTGGTACCCCCTGACCAGCGCACACTCGGGCCCTTCGACACCGCCGTCCACGGCACGCGTCAGTTTGCCCGCCGGCGCGGCCGGCTGTGCCATCAGCACTCCGTGGACCTCCCTCCTGCCGGTGTCGGTGCGCTCGTCTGCGTTATGCACGCACCAACTGACAGAGGGGTTGCCTGTTACTCGGCACACAGCGTAACGGCTTACCGTGAACGCCGGGCAACGAACGGCGCAGGCCTTTACCCGGTCGAGTCAACCCAACGCTCGACCAGACCAGCTTTAGCGGATGGTGATCTGCCTGCCGATCAGGCCGTCCCGCGCGCGCCGCTCGGCACCGCTGAGTGGTTCCTGTTCCAGCGAGGCCAGCGCGGTCTCCAGCCGCTCGCCCAGCTCCGTCGCGGGCTGCGTCCACTCCCGTGGATGCGACTCACGATCCAGATCCCAAACCGGAACAAGCAGACCGTGTGCGCGGAACGAGCCCGCGTACCGCGAGCCCTCCCCGAGGTCCAGCTCGCCCCGGGCGGAGAGCCGCGCCAGCGCGGGCAGCAGTCGCTCCTCTGGTTCAGCCCGCGTCCACCGCAGATGCGCCTTCTCTCCCGCGTCGACCCAGTACGCGCCCGGTGCGAGGCGTTCGGTGGGCATGATGGCCGAGTTCGCGCGTTCGAGGGACATCGCGACGTCCCCGGTTGCCTCGGTATCGGCCGGTATCCACCAGGAGAAGTCGGTATGCAACTCGGGTTCGAGCTGCAGGTTCGGATCGATCAGATCCTGCAGGCGCTCGATGTCCGGGGTAGCCGCGTCGGGATCCGCGGTTTCCGGGCCGACCACTGGAAGTACCGCGCCGAGCTCGGCATCGAGTGCCCAGCGGATCGCCCGCGCGAGGTCCCTGCTGATGTCCGAGGAGCGCGTCTGTACCTGCATGCCGACGAACACCGAACCATCGGAGCGGACCAGCGCGGCCGCCGCCATGGGCAGCACGGTCGCCAGGGTGATCTCCCGTTCGGCTGACACGGTCAGCGGCAGCGGCGCGGTCGCCGAAGGTACGAACTCGCGCAGTGCGACGAGTTCACACTCGGCAGCAAGACCGTCGAACGGACGGGCCACTGGTACGTCGACGACACCACCAGCGACGCCATGACAGGCCTTGTACCGCTTGCCCGAGCCGCAGGGGCATGGCTGGCGGGGATTCGGCCCATCACCGGCCTTGGCAGCTTGGCCCTTTCGCTTGACCGCCGTCCGCTTGGCCACCGCGTACTCCTCGTGCGTCATCGTCGGGTTACTAGCTGGGTCGATTTACCAGCTGGGTCCGGTCTGCTAGCTGGCCGCGAGCCTAACAGTGCGCCGCCGCATCACTCGGCGCGCAACACTTCCCTGGCGCGCGCTGGTCGGTTCGTAGCGAGATAGCGCACGCCGAGCCGCTGGCACAACGCGATATCCGCCGGCTCGTCCACCGTCCAGCAGTAGGTCGGATTGCCCCGCTGTGCCGCCCTTGCCACATAGTCCGGGTCCGTGCGGAGCAACCGGATCCCCGGGCCGGCGATATCCGCGTAGCCGGGCAGTTCACCATCTTTTCGACCGGGCGCGCGTGGCGCGAACAGCAGCACAGTGGGCACCGCGGGGGCCAGTTGTTTGCACCTGCGGACAGCGCGCTGGGAAAACGACATCAGCACCACCTTGGAGTCCGAAGTGGACTCTGGGCGGGCCAGGCCGAAGCGCTCGAGTAGCGCGACAAGTTTCGCTTCCACCAGCCCTGCCTGCCGCACCGGATGTTTGGTCTCCACGAACAGTGTCGTGTTCGGCCGTGCGGTGGTCAGGTCAAGTAGCGCTTCCAGGGTAAGCACGCCGGGCGGCGCACCGGCGCCGTTCTGATGCCAACCAGCGAAGTCCAGTTCGGACAGTTGGTCGAGCGTGTAGTCGCTGACCAGGCCGACACCGTTGGAGGTGCGGTTGATCCGGCGGTCGTGCACACAGACCAGGTGACCATCCTTGGTCAGCCGGACGTCACATTCCAGGCCGTCCGCGCCCTGTTCGAGGGCGAGTTCATAGGCACCCATGGTGTGTTCGGCTCGATCCGCCGAGGCCCCACGGTGCGCGATCACTTCGGGCAGCACACCGCGATCATGCCAGGCAGACACCACACCACATGGGCGCGGGAAGGGTTGTCCACAGGGCGGCTAACGATCCACAGGACGGAAAACAAGGCCTTTCAACTTCGGTCTTGCTCACTAGAGTCGGATGCATGCCCGAACCAACCGATCTCTTCGACCCAGCGGATCTCGATTTTCTCGCCGACCCTTACCCGACCTTCGCGCGGTTACGTGCCGAAGGCGAGGTGCACTGGCATGGTCGGCTCCAGCTCGCGATCACCACATCCCATGCGGCCGCTTCGGCGGTACTCCGACATCGCGGACTCGGCCGGCTCTGGCAGGACGCCACACCGCTCGACCGGTTCGTTTCGTTCAACCTGCTGCATCGCAACTCGCTGCTGGAGAACGAACCGCCGGCGCACGGCAGGTTGCGCCGGTTGATCGCGGCCGCCTTCACCAGGGGACACGTCGAACGACTACGTCCCACGGTGGCGAAGGTGGCCGAAGGGATGGTGGACGAACTCGCCGAAACGAGCGCCGCGCACGGGCAAGCTGATCTGCTCGCCACCTTGGCCCAACCCCTGCCGATCGCGGTGATCACCGAACTTCTCGGTGTCCCTCGCTCGGATGGTCCTCGGCTGGTCGAGTTGTCCAATGCGATCGTCAAGATGTACGAGTACGGGCTCGCGGAGGAGCGCAAGGCCGAAGCCGAGCGCGCGGCCGAGGAGTTCGTCGAGTACCTCCGCCGGCAGGTCACCGAACGGCGGGCGAGCCCTCGGGAGGATCTACTCAGCGATCTGGTGGCGGTGCGCGATACCGATGGCACCCGCCTCACCGAGGACGAGCTGGTGGCCACGGCGGTCCTGGTGCTGATGGCCGGGCATGAGGCGAGCGTGAACGTACTTGGCAACGGGATGCGCGCGTTACTCGAGGAACCCGCGCAATGGCAGCGGCTCACCAAGGACCCGGCGCTGGTCGAATCGGCGGCCGAAGAGCTGATCCGCTTCGATGCACCACTGCAATTGTTCGAGCGCACCGCGACCGAGCCGGTAGAGATCGCCGGCTACCGGCTGGCCGAGGGGGACAAGATCGCGGCGCTGCTTGGCGCGGCGGCAAGGGATCCCACGGTGTTCACCGACCCGGATCTGCTGGACATCGGCCGCTCACCAAACCCGCATCTCGGCTTCGGCGGCGGGATCCACTACTGCGTGGGAGCCCCGCTTGCCCGGTTGGAGATCACCGCCGCGCTCACCGCGCTCGCGACGCGGGCACCCGGGCTGGCGTTGGCCGCCACACCTCGGCGACGCCCGGAGTTCGTCATTCGCGGACTGCGAGATCTGCCCGTCCGGGTCGATCAGCGCGGGTAGGCCCGGGGTAGCCGCATCCCGCGTTCGGCGAGCAGGTCACGGAGCCGGTTCGGGTAGTCGGTGATGATGCCGTCCACCCCGAGGTCGAGCAGGTGCGTCATGGTGGGCTTGTCGTTGACCGTCCACGGCACCACCCGCAGGCCAGCCGCCTGTGCCTCGGCGACCAGTTCGGCAGTGGTGAACGGTTGGTAGTCCGGATCGGTGATCGCGCCGTCCTGCGGGTTGCCATGCACGGGCGACAGCGCGGCGGCGCCGAACGAGCGCACCGCTTTGACGGGGCTGCCGGCGAAGTCGTCGATGTCCAACCCGCCGAGCCACGGCGACTTACCTGACTGGCCGACTTCAAGGAACTCCGGCTGGGTCAGTGCGACCAGTGGGATCAGTGGCTGCCGTTGCCGCATCAGCATGAGCGCGCCCCAGTCGAAGCTCTGCACGGTGACATTCGGCAGGAATCCGGAGCGTTCGATTTCCCTGGCGGCAACCGCCACGAACTGCTCGCGTGGCGCGGTCTCCTCCGGCGCCGCGGCTTCGACCTTCGTTTCGATGTTGAACCGGATTCCCCAGGCGCGATGCTGTCTGGCCAGCGTGAAGACCTCGCGGAGCGTGGGCATCCGCGCGCCAGGGTCGAGCTCCTGGTCGGGGTGGCTGGGGTGACGCTGGGAACCGCAGTCCAGGGTGCGCACCTGCGCGAAGGTCAGATCCTTGATGTACTTGCCGGCATAGGGGAACTGCGGGTCGCCCGGCCGCACCGGCGTGGTGTCCCGGCATTTGCTCGGGTCGATCTGCCGGTCGTGGGTGACCACGTCCCGACCGTCCGCGGTGATCTGGATGTCCAGCTCCAATGTGGTCACCCCGAGTTCGAGCGCCTTCGCGAACGCGGCAAGGGTGCCCTCCACGGTGAGTCCGAGTCCGCCGCGATGCGCCTGTAGGTCGAACTTGGGCGGGATCGGCGGGATGGGCAAGGCCGTCGTTTCCCGCGCGGTTGTCGCTGGCTGGGTTGTCGTGGGATGGGTTGTCGTGGGATGGCCAGCGGCGACTGGTTGGGCCAGCAGCAACCCCGCCAGAACGAGCACGGCAAGCCGGATCGCGGTGCGCAGCATGGTGATCCTCCGACTCAGGACACTTGGTGACGTCCGGCAGCCTGCCAGCGCAATATGTCCATCACCCAGGGGAGGTATGGCCGATGAGTTAATCGCGCATGATCAACGGGCGGCGCCGACCGGCCGTTCCGTGCGGAGTTCTGGTTCCGGGGCACCGTGCACCGCGATGACCCGCAGTTGCTTCACCTTGCGCCCGGAAAGCGGCGTGAGCAGTTCGGTGAACCGGCGGATCACGACCAGGGTGAACACCGCCAGTGCGGCGGCCGCGAGGTAGGTGAGCGCGGTCAGCCAAACCCCGTCGGCCATGGCCTGTACTCCGTCGCGCTGCCGCCACAGCAGCGTGATTCCGGCCAGTAGGCCGCTCGCTGCCCAGGCCGCCCACCAGTAGTACACCATCCGGCTCGGGCGGGGTCGCTGCGTTGCCGGACGGCGCAGCGCGGCGTGCTCGATCTCGGCGATGATCGGCCCGGCGAGCACCAGGTTCACCCCGGGCACCAGCAGGCCGACCACGACCTGCCAGGTTGGTCGCGCGGGCTTGGTTTCGGCGTGCTCGGTTGCGGCCGCGCGCATCGCGAAAAGCCAGGTCATCCCGACCACCAGGACGAAAACCCAGATCGCGATGTTCAACAGCGCGGCAATCAGCACGGTCGTGTCGGAGGCAATCACCGTGGTGTTGGACAGCGCGCCGCCGCGACTCTGCACCAGCAGGATGTATCGCCAGATCTCCGCGGCGGCGCCGAACAGCGCAAGCAGCGCGTACAGCAGCAGCGCGGTGGTCGCGGGCGCAGCGAGCATCCTGGCGCGCGCTCGCGGCGATACGGTGCCGGTCGCGGTGCCCGGCACCGAGGTCGGCCAGCGCCAGGTCAGGTTCGGAAAGCCCCAGCGCGGGATGGCCGGATATGCCGGTGGTCCCTGGTACGGCTGGTGGTTCCGCGTGGACTCACTCTGCTGCCGGCGTGGCAACAGAGGCGGCGTGGCCACCCAGTGCACCCGTGACCGCACCGGTCCGGCCGGCTTGGGCGCGGTCCGGGCAGCTGGGTGTCCCGGACCGGCCGACCCGTTCGCTGGCCCACCGTTTGGCCACGGTGCCACCGGTTGGGGTGCCGCCGGTTGGGGTCCCGTCTGATGGGGTCCCGGTTGTGGAGGGCCCGGTTGATGAGGGCCGGGTTGTGGAGGACCGGGTTGATACGGGCCGGTGTGATGGGGGCCCGTCGGGTAAGGCCCGGTCGCGGGTACCTGCGCGGGTGGCCGCCCCGCCGGCCACGCCCATGGCCCGGGCGCGGAGCGTTGCTGCTGCGGCCACTGCGGGTGCACGGTCAGAGGACCTCGGCCGCACTTCCGGCACGTTCGCCGATGAGCTGCTTGCCCTCGGCATGCCAGGACCGCATCCCGCCGGAAACGTTGATCGCTTCCCAACCGTTCGCGTTCAGGAACGCGGCGGCCCGCGAGGAACGTCCACCGCTGCGGCACACCAGGTAGAGCGCATCGGCTTCGGGCAGATCACCGAGCCGGTCGGGTAGCTCGCCAAGCGGGATATGCACGGCGCCGGGGGCATGCCCAGCGTCCCATTCGTCCTGCTCACGGACATCAATCAGGGTTGCCTCGGGCGGGAGCTCGGCAACCGACACGTTTGGTACCTGCTGTGGATCCACACGACGATGCTGCCATGCCGGCCCGTTACCTCACCATGAAGCCAGCCGTAACCAGCCGCCACTAACCGCAAGAATCCGTAAGAACGCGGTCACGGAGCGGCGTCGTCGATGATGTCGGCGAGCGTGGCGGTTGCTCTGATCAGGGCGACGGCCCGTTTCCCGATCGCCGCCAACCGACGGTTGAGCACGACCAACGGCTCGTCGACGGCACCGAGCTCGCTGATCGCGGCGAGCGCGTTTCGGACGTCCGGAATCCGGTAACCAGCTGCGCGCAGGGCGACCGCGATCCGCGCCGCGCGGATGTCGTCGAGGTGGTATCGCCGGGCCGTGCCCGCACGGGTCGCGATCCGTTCCGGCCGCAGCAGCCCAGCGTCCTCCCAGAACCGGAGGGTGGACGGCCGCAGGCCGAGCGCGCCGGACAGCTCGGTGATCGTCATCGCGTCGGTTTCCCTCGGCCCGTCTTCGATACTCGCTTCCGTTTGGATGGCCTGTAAGGCTGCCCGTGCGGCAAGCGCCTGGGCACGCTCCTGGTTCAGCTGGGCTGGCAGATCGCAGACCAGGGCAGCGGCCTCCGCGAGGGCCAACCGCCGGATCGTGGTCATCGTGTCGCGGGCAGCGACTGGACCTACCGCGTAGCTGAGGTCGCGGTAGGCGTGCAGGTCACGGACATGTTCTTCAGCGAACTGGCGGTATCCGTTTGCCGCTCGGACCGCCCGCCCGAGGACACCGAGCCGTTCCAGGTCACGGATCTGCTGGGCCGAGTAGCCAGTTGCACTGGCCACCGCCGCGACGGTCATGCCGGGTGCCGCCGGCTCATCCATCGACAAACCCTCCACAAGCACTTCAACCGCACACTTGAACTATGAGTATGGACCAGATGCTGACAACGATCCGTGCCCTCGACGGTGTGTTCGAGCTCGCGCCCACCGAAGGAAGCGAGTTTCCCGAGGTCGCTTGGGGTGACCACTTCTTCTACTACGCCAAGGACAACCAGCTGCCGCAGCGCGAGCAGCCGTACGCCACGATCATCACGAAGAACTACCTCGACGACAGCGGAAGTGGCCTGGACCAGCCAGACCGTTGGCGACTCAACATCCACGTCGGGCGGACGGCCTACACCGAGCTGATCGGCACCGAACCGGCGGTACCGGCCGAGGGCACCGTCGACTACGCCGCGGTCGACACCGTGCTGCCCCATCCGCTCTACGCCAGGCAGGGCTGGATCGCGATCGTCAACCCTGGCGAGCGGACCTGGGAGCTAGCCGTAACCCAGGTCGGCGAAGCGCATGAGGCGGCCCGAAGGCGTGCGACCAAACGGCGGCCAACCGAGTAGCCACGACCAACCGAGTAGCTGGCGAGATCGGCGAGGAACGACTACCTCCGGTGCTTTCCACTGCCGAGCCGGAGGCGTTCCTCGCCCTTACCGAATTTGGCCACATCGCGGTCCTGGATGAAACCAAGCGGGTCCGGCGCGTGCATCCGCAGGATCACCCGGTTCACATCGTCCGGAATCCGGCGCGCGGTCGCCTTGCTGACCAGAACCGTCACCAGGAACGCCACCGGCACGGTGACCAGTGCCGGCTGCTCCACAAGTGGTGGCGCCCAGTTCCCGGTGTAACCGCTGACGATATCCGTCACGAAGGCGGCAAGCACCAGACCGCCACCGATGATCATCCCTGCCGCCGCGCCGATACCGGTCAGCTTCCGCCACCAAATCCCCAACACCAGCACCGGGCAGAACGTCGAGGCGGCAAGCGCGAACGTCATCCCCACGCTCAGCGAGATGTCGCCGGGTCGCAGCCAGATCGCCAGCACCAACGGCACGATCCCGGCGATCACCGTGGCGATCCGGAAATCACGCACCCTGCCGCGCAGCACGTCGGTGGACAGCACGCCGGACAAGCTGACCAGCAACCCCGATGAGGTGGACAGGAACGCGGCGAACGCACCAGCCGCGGTCACCGCGCCAAGGATCTGTCCACCTATCCCCGGCAGCATCGCATCCGGCAGCAACAACACGGCGGCGTCCGTCTCCCCGGTGACAAGCAGTTCCGGCGTGTACAACCGGGAAAGCGCACCGAGTAACACCGGGAACAGATAGAACAGGCCGAGTAGCAGCAGCACATGCATCGTGGTGCGGCGCGCGGACTTCCCACTCGGGTTGGTGTAGAACCGCACCAGCACATGCGGCAAACCCATGGTGCCGAGGAAAGTCGCCAGAATCAGCGAGTACGTCGTGAACATCTGCGGGGCACCGCCATCCCCCGCGCGCAACCATTCGGAGTTGTACACCGGCGAGCCGGCGACGACCGGTACCGGATCGCCCGCGTCGAACCGAATCGACGTACCTTCGGGGAAATCCTGCTCGCCCCGCAGATACATGTGCGTAGGGCCGTCCGCCGGTTCCGCATCGCTGACCGAACCGTCCACCCATACCCACGCCGGCTCGCCAAAGTCGAGGGTGACCGGGGTGGTGATATCGACCGTGGTGTCCTTGCTGAACGTGGGCGAGGTCGGCTGGCTCAACGAATCCCGTGGCACTGTCGAATCCCCGCCGCCAAGGAACACCGCGCAGAGCACGAAGGTCGGCACGGCGATCGCGAAGAGCTTGAGCCAGTACTGGAACGCCTGCACCACGGTGATCGCGCGCATTCCGCCACCGAAGACATTGATCACCACGACCAGCGTGACCAGCACCGCGCCGATCCACGCTGGCGCCGGCATGATCGCCATCAGCGCCAGGCCCGCACCCTGCAACTGCGGCAAGAGGTACAGCGTCCCGATAACCAGCACGAACCCGGTGGCAACCCGGCGCAGGCCCCGCGAGGAGAGTCGAGCCTCGACGAAATCCGGCAGCGAGTACGCGCCGGAGCGACGCAGCGGCGCGGCCACGAACAGCATCAGCGCCAGATAACCGGCGGTGAACCCGATCGGGTACCACAGGGCGTCCGCACCGTCTTTCAGGATCAGGCCGGTAACACCGAGAAACGACGCGCCGGAAAGATACTCGCCGGACACCGCGGCGGCATTGCGCCTTGACCGCACGGTCCGCCGCGCGACCAGGAAATCCTGGGTCGTACTCGCCAGCCGCGAGCTTCTATGTCCAATGTAGAACGTAGCGAGCCCGACAGCCAGAATGCCGCCAATCGCCCACGCGTTCAGTACCGGACCCACACCCTTAGTTCTCCACCATGTCCACGAAATCTCGTTCGTGCCGTTCCGCCCTGCGGTTGTACCAGAGCCCGACACTTACCAGCAGAGGAAAGGGTAGAACGCCGAGCAGCAGCCATGGCACGGGCACACCAACAACCTTCGCCTGGGTGATGGCCGGCGCCAGATAGAACACCAGGGGTAGCGCGCCAAGCAGCACGATCACCAGTGCGGCGAACGCGAGTGCGAGCCGCAACTGGATGCGCACCAGGTCCTTGATCAGCCATTCCCCGAAGGTGGTCTGCTGTTCGAGCTCGCTGACCGTGCGCAACGCGGTGACCGGGGCCCTCGGGTCGGCGAGCACCACCCGTTTGCGCCGGGGCGGTTTACGGGACTCGGCTTGCCCGTCCCGGTTGTCCTGCTCCGCGCGCACCCCCTTGCCCGCGGTATGCGCCCGCGAGCCAGATGTCTTGGCGCCCAGCTGATACGGATCAACCTGGTCCGGGTTGGCCTTGCGCCGGCCAGCCCTGCGCCGCCCCTTTCGCTTGTCCTGCCTGGCGGTATCGGTCGCCGGTTGGTTGGCTGGCGACTGTTGCGGGGTGTTGCCGAACTGATCAGCGTCGCTCGCCGGCCATCGTGGCTGCTTGCCCTGCTCGTCGCGGCGCCCCGGCTGGCCTCCGCTTGCCGAGCTCATCCGCCGTAGCCGTTCCTCGACGAGCCGGTGAGGCGATCCTTGAGTTCCCTGGTGTGCCGCCGGCTGACCGGCAGTTCCTTATGCTCCGGGCCGACGATCACGGTATAGCCGGAGGCACCCATCCGCAGCTCGCTGATCAGCTGCACGGCCACCAGGTAGGACCGGTGGATGCGCACGAACCCCGCCGGCGACCAGCGCTCCTCCAACTGTGCGAGCGGGATGCGAACCAGGTGACTGTTGCCGTCCGTGGTGAACAATCGCGCGTAATCGCCCTGGGCTTCTACCCACTGCACGTTTGCCCGCTGGATCAGCTTGGTGGTGCCGGCCAGCTCGACCGGGATCACTTCCTCCTCGCTCGCCTCGGCCGGCGATGGCCGTTCCGGGGCTGGCTGCGAGCTGTCCAGCCGCTCGATAACCCGCTCCACGGCCGTGTTCAGCCGCCGTTGTTCACAAGGCTTGAGCAGGTAATCCACCGCACCGAGCTCGAAGGCGTCGACCGCTTGGTCGTTGTGCCCGGTGACGAACACCAGCGCGGGCGCGGGCTGCATCGCGGCGATCACCCTGGCCATCTCGATCCCGGAGAGCCCCGGCATGCGCAGATCGGCGAACACCGCGTCCACCGGTGGCAGCCCACGCTCCTTGCGGTCCCGCAGGATCGGATCGCTGCCGCCGAGTACCCGCAGCGCTTCCGAGGCGTCGACCGCTTTGAAGATCGTGCGGACGTGCGGGTTGTTGTCCAGGCGCTCGTACAAAATCTCCATGCCTGGGAGCTCGTCGTCTACCGCGAGGACGACAAGCTGCCTGGTGTTGTCATGGGTACTCACTGTGACATGCATCCTGCCTATCGCCGGACCAACTGTCTAGTCACCCAGGCGGACGCAGCCCCGGTCACAGACCGAAACGGGACCAGGCGGCGCGCTGTTCAAGTGCCGTTATCGCCGCGCCCAACCGCTCACCGGCAAATGTACCCATACCGCCGCCCGGCGCGAAGCCGAGCTTGGCGAGCAGCGGTCGCTTGGGTTCGGCGGTAACCACTTCGGCCTCCGGGAAACGGGTGGCGACCACCTCGCGCAGCGTGCCGAGCCCATCGAGCAGACCAAGCTCGAGCGCCCTTGCGCCGGTCCACACTTCCCCGGTGAACAGCTGCTCGTCGGCGGCAAGCTGATCGCCCCGGCGCTCCCGCACCCAGTCCACGAACACCTCGTGCACCTGTGACTGCATCCCTTCCAGCCAGGCCACGTCCTCGGCCTTCTCCGGCTGGAACGGATCGAGCCGGTGCTTGTGCTCACCCGCGGTGTAGACCCTGCGCTCCACGCCGAGCCGGTCGATCAGCCCGCTCAGCCCGAAGCTCGAGCTGATCACCCCGATCGAACCGACCATCGAACTGCGATGCGCGTAGATCTCGTCGGCCGCACATGCCAGGTAGTACCCGCCGGAGGCGGCCAGGTCCTCGCAGAACGCGAGCACCGGCACCTGGCGTTTGCCGGCCAGCTGCCGGATGCGTTCGGCGATCATCGCGGACTGGGTTGCCGCCCCGCCCGGCGAGTTGATCGACAGCGCCACGGCAACCAGCCGGTCCCGGTCGAAGGCCGAGGTCAGCGCGGTTTCCACGGCGGCGAGGTTGACCACACCGCGCGCCAGTGGAGACTGCGTCGGGGTGATCATGCCGTGCAGTTTGACCACGGCGACCACCGGAGCGTTGCCGCCCCGGTCACCGATCTTCGGCAGGCGGGCGGTGAGCTTCTCGGTAACGTTCATGTTCGGTAACCCTAAATGCGCGGGACATGTCCGAGCGGGGACGGGCGTGCGCGGGCGCGCCAGTCGGCTGCTGGCCGTCCTGGCCGGCGGGCGGGGTTGCGCGCTGCGCGGTCGACACCGGCTGCCGCGCTCTCGGTGGTTGCGCGGGCTGGCCCGGTTGCCCTTGCGGAGTTGATTGCGCTGGCTGAGCCGATTGCGCTGGTTGTTCGGGGCTGGCCGGATCCACGTCCGCATCGGTTTTGGACTGCTCGTCCTCCACGTAGCCGGGCAGCTTTGGGCGCACCCCGCGCGCCCATTTCGGCACCCGCATGGTGACCTTCATGCCCGCGTCCGGCGCGGTTTCCACGGTCAGCGCGTACTCGTCGCCGAACACCGAGCGCATCCGCTGGTTGATATTGCCGATCCCGACATGCGCGCCGGTCTTGTGGGAATCCCGCAGATCGGCGAACAGCCGGTCCGGATCCATCCCGATCCCGTCGTCCTCCACGATGATCAGCGCCTCGTTGCCGTTGTCCTGCGCGATCACGCTGACCGTGCCGCCGTTCGGCCGGCCGGCGATCCCGTGCCTTACCGCGTTTTCCACCAACGGCTGAACCACAAGGAAGGGCACCACGACGGAGAGCACTTCCGGGGCGATCTTCAACCGCACCCCGAGTTTTCCGCTGAACCGCGCGGTTTCGATGGTCAGGTACCTGTCGATATTGCGCAGCTCGTCGGAGAGCGTGGTGAACATTCCGGAGCTGCGGAACGAGTACCTGGTGAAGTCGGCGAACTCCTGCAGCAGATCCCGTGCGTGCTCCGGATCGGTGCGGATCGTCCAGGAGATCGTGTTCAGCGCGTTGTACAGGAAGTGTGGGGAAATCTGCGCCCGCAGCGCCTTGATCTCGGCCTGGGCAAGCTGCTGTTTCGATTTGTCCAGCCTGGCCAGCTCGAGCTGGATGCAGACGAACCGTACCGCGCCGTCCACGATCTTGGTGATCTTGCGTTTCGCGTTCCCGCCGGCGACCACCACCAGCACGCCTTCGGTCAGCCCGTCCACGATCAGCGGCGTGATCACGGCGATCCGCATGGGGCAGGTCCCCCGGTGGTGGCAGGGCAGATCCTCGTGCTGCACCACTTCCCTGCGGTCGTTGTCGATCGCCTCGCTGATCGCGTCCTGCAGGTCCATGTAGTGCTCGTTGGCCTCGCCGTCCCAGGAAAGCAGCGTGCCCTGGGCGTCGGTGATCCCGACGGCCACGCATTTCAGCATGTCAAGCAGGTGCTGGCTGGCCCGATCGGCGCCGTCCAGGGTCAGCCCGTCCCGCAGGTCGGGCATGGCCATGGACATCCGCTGCAGCGCCTCGAGTACCGCTTCGTCGACACGGTTCGCCGAGCGCCGGGCGCGCTGCAACGCCCACACCAGTAGAACCACCACGACCAGCAGGATCGCGATGGCTCCGCCGAGGAGCACACGCTCGGTCACCACACCATGCTCCGTCCTCGCTACCCCAACCCGCAAGCGCGGGATGGCGATCATTTCACCCTGCGACCAGTATCCCGTACCCGGTTCACCGCCTGCGAAGATCCACTGTGGACCTAGCTGAGGCTATTTGATCAGCCGGGAAAGCCGCCGGTCAGCAAGGGGTTTACCACCGGTCTGGCAGGTCGCGCAGTACTGGAAGGCCTTATCCGCGAAGGAAACCTCACGCACCGTGTCAGCACATACCGGACAGGGCAGGCCGGTGCGCGCGTGCACCCGCAGCCCGGAGCGCTTCTCGCCCTTCAAGCGAGCCGCGTCCTGGCCAACCGATCGCCGCACCGCGTCGGTCAGGATCTCGTGCAGCGCCTCGTGCAGGCGATCCACCGCCTCCTCAGCCAGCTTGCCAGCGACCGCGAAGGGCGAGAGCCGGGCAAGGTGCAGCACCTCGTCGGAGTACGCATTGCCCACGCCGGCTAGCACCGACTGGTCGGTGAGCAGCCATTTCAGCCGTTCCGTGCGACCCTGCAGCAGTACGCCCAAGCCGGCCCTGTCCACCGTCAGCGCATCAGGGCCGAGCCTGGCGATGCTGGCCACCTCGGTTGGATCGTGCACCAGCCACACCGCGAGACCCTTCTTGGTGCCCGCCTCGGTGAGGTCGAAGCCAGGACCTTCCCCCGGTGGGCCGAGATGCATCCGCAGCGCGAGCGGACCGCGCCCCTGTTTGGGCGGCGCCGCCGCGAGGGTGTCCGACCAGCGCAGCCATCCTGCTCTGGCCAGATGCACGATGAAGTGCAGGTCCGCGCAAACCAGGTCCAGATGCTTGCCATGCCGCGAAACAGCGGTCACCTCACGACCGTGCAACTCTGTCCACTGCGGACTGTAGGTCTTCAGCACGCTGAGCGAGGCGATATCCACCCTGGCCACCGTCCGGCCGATCGCGTGCGTGCGCAGGTGATGCGCGAGCGCTTCGACTTCTGGGAGTTCCGGCACTCGTCCAGTGTGCCCCGTTCAGCCAGGTCAATCTACTGGTTGCAGCGGACCCTCGAAATCAGGCAGCGAATGCTTCTCGATACTGCGTGCGATCCGGCTCATCTCGCCACGCACGTAGAACAGCCCGCGCACGGTGCCGACCCAGCGCTCCGCCGGCAGTTCGCCGCTGTCCCCCTCGGTTTCCGCGACGACCGTCCACGGCCGCCGCCATGCCCAGCGCAGCGGGAAGAACAGCACCAGCAGTAACAGGCCCCAGAACACCCAGGCCGGCACTTGCACACCGCCGGGGGTCCACAGCAACAACACCACGCCAAGCAGCACGATCAGACAGAGCATGAACACGCCGGGCGTGTACCGCGCGGCGAGATCGTGCTCGAAATCGTTGGCGGTAACCGGCTCGGCCCACTCCATCTGGCCACGTACATTCCACTCACGACCGTCCGCACCCGTTACGGCCCGGTTCATCAACGCCTCCAGTCACCGCGTTTTCGCCTCACCGAGTGCACAACCCGCCTGCGCGGACGGCCACTGCGCGTGCCCCGCAACGGTACCGTGCCGGCCACGCCGCATGCGAGCGTGGATTTACCGTGGCAAGCAGTCAACCGGTGGATACCACTCCCATGGCTGGCCCGGGTACCACGGTGGAGGGAGACACGGCGGACGAGGCGGCGGGTTTATTACCGTCGGTGATGTTGGCGTCGTTGGCGTGGTCGTCGCTGGCGGCTCGCTGGTGCTCGGCGGCTCGCTACTGGGTGGCTCGATACTGGGAAAGTCAGTACTGGGCAGCTCACTGCTGGGTACCTCGGAGCTGGGTAGTTCTGAACTGGGTAGTTCCGGGCTCGGTTCGGACAATGTGCTGGACAACGTTGATCTGCTCGACTCGACCGAATCATCCAATGGCGTATCGAGTCGCGCATCCGGCCGCTCGCCCTGCCCATCGGGTTCGGCCGGCGCCTGCTGCGCACCCGAAGGCACTGGCGGCCGCGCCGATTCCGATTGCTCCCGCTCGGCCGACGACCCGGATGGCTCCGGCGGTTCGGCAGGCGGTGGCGAAATCGGCCGAGTCTCCGTCGGCGGCCGCACGGCGTCACCAGAAGGTGGCCCTGGCGTCGTGGTGACCACGGTGAGCCGATCGGTCGGACTGCCCGGTAGCTGAAACGCGGTGTTCGAGCCGTCGTCGGTAAACGGAACCGCGCTGAGCCCCACGGCACCAACCACCGCGCCCGAGGCCAGCGCCATCCCGACCTTCATCCTGGCGCCGGCGAACGCGCCATGCACGAGCGCACCAAAACCGGACGAAGCGCCCGCCTGCTGCACCGCGAGCGCACCCAACGCGGCCGGCACCAGCAGCGCGCCCGCATGCGCGCGCAGCGCGAAACACACATCGCGCAGCTCGTCATGGCTGCTCTGGCAGGTGACACAGCTCGCGAGATGCTCCCGCACCCTGCGTTCCTCCCCGCCACGCAACGTTCCCGCCGTATAAGCGCCCAGCTTGGCCACGGTGGACCGGCAGTCGTGCGGACCAGCGTGCCGCGAAAGGTGCGCCTGCAGGTACGCGGCCCGCAAACCCTGCCGCGCCCGCCTGGCCAACGCTGCCGTCGCATTCACCGAAAGGCCGAACCGGGAGGCGACCACGGCCGGGCGCTCGCCCTCCACCTCCACATGCCACAACACGCTGCGCCAACGTTCCGGCAAGCTGGTGAACGCGGTAGTGATCAGCTTCTGCTCGGCACTGCGACCGGACGTATCGCCGCCGACACCGACCCGTCTGCTCAACTCGTCATCGGTGACCGGCACATCCCTGCGCTGCAACCACCACTCCGCGGCCACCCGCCGCGCGACCGTCAACAGATAGGCGCGGACATGTTCCGTCGGACCCGAACCCCTGCGCAAGGCCTGTAGCACCCGAAAGAACGTTTCCGCGGTGAGATCCTCAGCCTCGGCCCGGTCCGTGGTCAGACTGCCCGCGAACCGCCGCACCGCGTCCGCGTGCTGCGCGAACAACTCGCCGTACGCGGCATCGTGACCAGCCCGGATCCTGCGCAATAAGGCGGTGTCGTCGCCGGCGGCACGCTGTCGACCGAGCAACCTGCGCCCAAGGTGGCCAGCACGTCCCCCATGGTCGTCCACCCCAGGCACCTCCACATTCGACCCGTAGTCCAGCCGAGCCACGCCGTCCCACCCTGCGTCAAGCGGATGAACTGCACGTTTCGCGCGGCTTGCGAGACCGAGTCACACCCTACGGAGCCCCGTGCCAGCTCGTCACCCCAACGGTATAGACTTCCCCGCAAGACGCCAATCCACGATTGGGTTGTGCGTGCGGACGTAGCGCAGCTGGTAGCGCATCACCTTGCCAAGGTGAGGGTCGCGGGTTCGAGTCCCGTCGTCCGCTCCGAGATCGATGACGTGTGCTCACGGGGTGCGTTCGCCCTATCTCTCCGCAATGAGATTGGGGGAGTGACTCCCCCAAACCCCCTACGGCGCGAATCGTCGCGTTCGCGACATGGTCACCTTACGTCATGTACCGGGCTCGCTCGCCGCTTCGCGGCTCGCATTGTGCGGAGGCGTGTTTGTTGCGTTGGCGATGTGGTCGCCTTGCGTCGTGTGCGGGGCTTGCTCGCCGCTTTGCGGCTTGCTTCGTGCAGGTGCGTGCGGGTTTGTGGCGGCGGGACTAGTTGGGGTTTAGGGCGGGGTAGATCTGCCAGGCGCTCAGGGGGGTGTCCTGGCTGATGCCGAAGCCGTTGCCGACCGCGCGCATGGGGACGGGAAGGTCCTCGCCCTGCTGCTCGCCGGTACCCAGGTCAAAGACCCGGCCGGCCCCGTCAGCCGCCGCGCCGTAGACGTGGGTATCGGTGGCACCGGTGACCGTGCCATCCGGGCCAAGGGCTTTGCGGACCTTGTCCAGCGGCACCTGAGCCCCCGTGCTCGGATCCAGACCAAACGGGGCGTACGGCTTACCGTCGCGCTCCGCGAGCCCGCAAACGGCCAGCCGATCGCCCTGGCCCACACAGCCGCCACCAACCGGGCGCACCTCGCGCACCTCGCCGGTCCCGATATCCACCACCACGCTGAACGACTCCGCCGAGGCGAACACCGCGGTCTGCTGGTTCGCATACACCAGGCGCGTTTCACTGGTCGACCAATCGTGGTTACCCACAGTGCGCGGGAGCGTCCAGCGCGGCTCCCCCGTCTCCGCGTCCAACGCCGCATACCGCGCGTTCGGTACCGCACGCTTGCCGAGCACCACCTCATCGGTTGCCCCGGCCGCGCCGAAATCGGGTTCCCGCCAGATCGTTTCGCCAGTCGTCGAATCCAGCATCACCGAGGCGTAGGAAACCTCCGCGACCGCGTCGTACACCCGAACCGCGACACCCGCCGAGCTCGCCGCCACCACCAGCGAGGCCGCGGCCGTGGCATCCTTCGGCACATTCCCGTCCAGCTCGCCCTGCCACCAGGGCTCGCCAGTCGAACCGCGCAGCGCGGCCACCCCGACCTTGTTCTTCGGATCCGACCAGCCGGTAAACACCACAGGCTCGTTGCGGCCAAGCAGCACCGGACTGGAACCAGGCACCGGTGGCGCGAAACCGTCCACCCCGCGCCGCTCCTCGAGTTCACTCGACCGCCACAAACCGCGGCCGTTACGGCCATCTACCGCGCGAACCCCGTCAATATCCGAGCTGAACACCACATCGCCGACCACATCGGCCCTGCCCGTACCGCGCAACGTGGGGTACTCGGTGAACCGCACCGGGTCCTGCGCGAGCGTCCACTGTGCACGAAAGTCTGTCTGCTGGGCCGCGACGGTGTCCTGCTCGGGCGCGGAACAACCGGCGACGATGAGCAACGAAGCCACCGCCGCGCACGTAGCTGCCGGTTTACCGAGCATCTTTCCCCCGTGGGAGCGACTTTCCATCCGTTTGCCGCACAGTACCCCTGGCGCCACTCGTGCCGAACGGCGACTAGTGGTAAGTAGAGGTATGGGCGAGGACCGGTTGCGCACGACCTGGGAAAAACTGGGCGAAACCGACCCGCTGTGGGCGGTGCTCTCACATCCGCAGCGTCGCGGTGGCCGGTGGCAGCCCGAAGAGTTCTTCGCGCACGGCCAAGACACGATAAAGCGGACGGTCGCCGCGCTGGCCGAACGCGGACTGCGGCTCGGCCAGCGCGTACTCGACTTCGGCTGCGGCGTCGGCCGGTTGAGCAACGCACTCACCGCCTACGCCGAGGAAGTCACCGGCGTGGACATCGCCGAATCCATGATCGAACTCGCGAAGGAGTACAACCAGCACGGTGACCGGATACGCTTCGTGCACTATCCCGGCGGCGCCCTCCCCTTCCCGGACGCCAGCTTCGACAGCGCGATCAGTTTGCTTGTGCTGCAACACGCACCACCGGAAACCCAGCTTGCCGCACTACTCGAACTACGCAGGGTTGTTCGACCAGGCGGCGTGATCCTCGTGCAGATCCCCGGCCTGCCAAGCTCACCAGCCGAACTATCCGAAGACGCCTATATCGCGCGGCTGAGTCCCAAGCTGGTGCCCGAACAACTCGAGACCGGGCAGTCCCAGCTGCTACGCATCGCGGTCACCAACGACGGCGAGCACTCGTGGCGGACCGGCCACCGGATCCGGCTGGGCAACCACTGGATGGCCAACGACCGGATGTTGATCGAGGACGATGGTCGAGCCGATCTGCCAACCGCACTGGCCGGCGGGACAACGGCGGAGGTGGAGCTGCTGGTGACCGCGCCAGTCGAACCAGGTGACTATCAACTCGAACTCGATCTGGTGCGCGAGGACGTCTGCTGGTTCGCGAACAAAGGCTCCCCAACGCTGCGCTTACCCGTTCGAGTGACGGAACAATCCGCTCGCTCGCCTGCACCGGCGCCACCACCGCCTGAGCCGGCCGTCGCGGATGAGTCCGGAATCGAGATGCACGGGCTGCGCACCGAGCTCGTCCGCGAACTGTTCAACCACTGTGACTGCCACGTCGTTGATGCCGTACCGGACCGGCTGGCCGGCGAAGAATGGGACAGCTACACCTACTACGTGCGGCGCGGACATGCCCGGCTGTAGTGACCGCCACCTCCATTTAGGACCGGAAGAGCACGGTTTTCAGTGCCCCGGCCAGATCGGTCGCCGTGCCATCGTCCACCGAACGCCATGCGACGAACCGGTCCGGCCGCACCAGCGTGGCACCCGCAGGCGACAGCCCGTAGGCGGTACGCCAATCACCGTCCGGCAACAGTACGGCAGTAAGCGGAACCCCGAGCTGTTCCGCCGCCGACTCGGCGGCGCGCTGCCACGCCGGATTAGCGGTCAGCAACACGAACCCCTTGCCGAAATGGTCCATTGTGGAGACATCTTCGGTCAACCAGACATGCGGCGCCCGCGAACCTGGCCGGCCGAACGACGTGGCCGGATCCTCGACCAGCGCGCCATCCTCAGTAGAATCCGGGACCACCGCACCCGCCGCGCAACGGTAACCGAACAGTGTCCACTCGGCAGGCAGGATCTCGTCCTCCGTGCCATCGGCCAGTTCCGGCTTCGAGCGAGCGATCATATTGGCGTACTGCTGACCGGCGATCAGCTCGCCATACGGCCGACGCTCGGTATCGTGACTGTCCAGTAATCCGGCGCCGGCCCAACCAGCGACCACCCCGGCAAGTTTCCACGCAAGATGGAAACCGTCCAGGATCGCGGTATTACCGCCCTGCCCACCGTGCGGCGGCATCGTTTGCGCGGCGTCGCCAACCAGGTGAACCCGCCCCTCGCTCAGCCGATCCGCGACCCGATGCGCCAACCCAGTGGAAGCTCTGGACAGAATCCGGACGGGAAGGTCCGGAATCCCTACCGCTAGCCGGATCTGCTCGACACAATCATCGTCCGAAAAGGACTCGAAGCGTTCGGCGGAGGCCACCTCGTGCCCGAACATCACCGCGTACCGCCCGGGGTCGTCGGTGGATACGAACGCCCCGCCGCCACCGTCCATCTCCGGGTTCTGCAGGTAGAACAGCGCGAACTCGCGCCCTTCAAGCAGGTCACCGAGCTCGGCTTCGAATACCACGCTGTGCGAATGGTTGAGCTCGCCACGGCCATGTGTGCCGATGCCCAGACTTTCCCTGATGGCGCCCCGCCAACCATCCGCGGCGACCAGGTAATCCGCCCGCACCGTGCGCTGGGCGCCATCCGCCTGGCGAAGCACCGCCGTCACCCCGTCGGCGTCCTGCGTCACCGACTCCACCAGCGTCTCGAATCGCACCTCCACACCCAGTTCGCGAGCCCGGCCAAGGAGGATCGGCTCGGCGCGTTCCTGGCTAGCCATGGCCATCCGCTCACGGGTGAGATGACTGAAATCCGGCCACTTCTCACCAAGAATCTCGTGGAAGCGACGGCCGGCGACGCTTTCCGCGATCACGATCGGCATACCGAGGTCAACGTCATAGCCGGCGTCCCGCACCTGGTCCGCAACACCCGCGATGCGTAGCGCCTCCATCGTGTGCCAGGACTGCCCACGCGCCTTCGGTTGGTTCGACGTCCCCGGATGCCGTTCCACCAGCAACGCCGGCACGCCGTGCAGGCCGAGAAACATCGCCGTGGCCGCCCCGGCCAACCCAGCGCCGACGATCAACACCGGCACTCGCTCATCGATTCGCATAACAACCCCTTAACCCAGGTAGATCCCGTTTCGAACACCGTTCTACTCGCGAACAGTGTTCGTGTCAAGAACAGTGTTCGTCATGAGGTACAGTGTTCGGGTGAGCTCGGAGCCGGTTCCGCCCCCGCCGTGGCGGCGCAGCGCAAACAAATCCGCTCGCCCGCACCTCAGCGTGGCCACGATCGTGGCTGCCGCGTTGCGCGTGATGGACGCGGAAGGGCTGGATGCGGTGAGCATGCGAAGGGTCGCGCAGGACCTGGGCACCGGCGCCGCCTCGCTATACGCGCATGTGCGGAACAAGCAGGAGCTGCACGAGTTGATCCTGGAGGAGGTGTTCCGCGGCCTGGAGGTGCCGACGCCCGATCCGCGGCGCTGGCAGGAACAGCTCAAGGAACTGATCGGCCAGACCACGCGAATCATGCTGGCGCGGCCGGGCACGGCACAGATCTCGTTGCAGACGATGATTCCGATGCGACCGGGCACGCTGGCCGCGATGGATGCGACGCTGGGCATCTTGCGCTGCGCGGGCATCCCAGATCAGATCGCCGACTACGCGGCCGATGCCCTCGCCCTCTACGGCACGGCCTACGCCTACGAAGCCAGCCTGTGGCCGAGCAGCGAAGCGGGGCAGGCCGAAGCTCGGCGACGGATCACTGAGATCGAGGAGTATCTGAGCACACTGCCCGCGGATCGCTTCCCGCATCTGCTGGCGATGATGCGGCGCCCGTTCCACGAGGAAAACGGGTCGGAACGCTTCGAGTTCGCGCTGGATATCTTCATCGCTGGGCTAGCGAAATACGCCGACCCCGGGCTGACCGAATAGCTACATATCGGCAATATGCACGGATCGCGGTTGCCCGATTACGCCTTATTACGATCTGAGCAAGCTATCTCACGTTTCGCCCATTTGCCGTAACGATCCACAAGATCGTTTCGAGATTCAGGCGTCCGCCGTTTCCCAACTCGCGACGAATCGGGAGTAGTGATGCCAGCTTCTGCGCGCGCTGAGCATCCGCACCGGGACCCTGCGGCGATCTTCACGGCATTCGCCTGGGCCGCGTTCGCCTGTGGAATGGTCGGCGCGGTAGGGGCACCACTGCTTTCCCTGTGGATCTGGCCGGTGATCGTCGCCGGGCTGGGGATCGTGCTGGGGATCATCGCCGCGTTCGGCGCCGAACGGGTCCTTGCGCTGCTCAGCGTGGGTCTGTGCGTGGTTGGCATCGTGTTCAGCATTCTGATCCGTAGCTCCGCACCGTTCAATGCGGTCACGATGAGTGCGGAACTGAACGAACGGCTCACCCAGGCCGCCGCCGACGAGGGTTTTACCGTGACCTATGAGTTGATCACTGACGTTCCGCGGATCACGGCGGTGAGTTACCGGGACGCGGACGGCGAGGTCCAGCAGCGCGACAATGTGTCCGCGCCGTGGTCCGTTTCGCTGCACACCAATGATTTCACGAACACCCAGTTCGGACTCATTGGTGATGTCCGGGAGAATGCGGAAATCACCTGCCGAGTGTTGCTTGAGGACAGGCTTATTACGGAGCGCACCGGTACCGGTTCTGCCCGCTGCGCGGCGTGAAGATCAGATATGGCCCATCGCCTGTAGCAAAGTGGACAGCATCGGCTCGACCGGGCTCGTTCGCCCTTCTTCGAACGCGATGACCTCGGTTTCGGGTACGCCAGCGGTTTCCGCGAGATGGGTGCGGGACCAGCCTTTCTCGGTGCGAGCCACCTCGATGAGCCGGCCACAGTCCTCGGCGTCGATCCGCGCCTGATCGGCATCGGCCGCGCTGTTCCCAGCGAACTCGTCCAGATTCTGCGACATCAGTTACCTTCTTTGGTCAGCGTCGTCGCCGCCACGCTACCAAGCGCGGCGGTCATATGGCCGTTCTCCGCCTAACCGCAATCTTGAGGAATCTTGCGGTCACGGGGACGTCACGCCTTCCGGTTTGCCAACCAAGTTGGCTGACATCCGCTGCTGCGGCGGCAGGATTCGGCAGCCCCATGGCATCGCGGGCAGTTCGGCGAAGGCGGGGTGAGTGGCGGCCAGCGGGCGCCCTTCGACAAGCGGCATATCGAGGTAGAGGCGGTCGACGGTGTAGCCGATGCCGTCAGATGTGGCGTCCAGCTCGGCGGTCGGCCAGGCCGGATCGCGCCGCAGCGCGCGGGCCGCGGCGGCGGTGGTCGGATCGGTGAGCAGCAGCGCCCAGAACTCGTCATCGGCCATGGCCGCGATCTCACCGCGCCGTGCCGCCGTGGCGTCGGCGAGCAGCATCGCAGCGAGGTGTCGCACCACACCGTTGGGCACGGCGTTGATCGTGGAGCACAGCCAGCGGGCCTCACCGGCGACAAGCTCGGCAAGGTACTGGCCGGTGTCCCGATCAGTGCTCACCGCGCCGTCGATCAGCTCGATGCGAGCCAGTGTGTGCGGCGGCGCCCGCCGGGTGCGGCCGTGGGCTCGACCGCTACGCACCAGCGATTCGAAGTGATCCAACTTGAGCGCACCCGGCCCGCCGCGCAGCACCGAGGCGCGTTCACCGGTTTCGAAGGCAATAACGTCCTCGTGGTCGAGGCCGTGGTCGGCCAGCAGCGCGGCAAAGTCGGCGATGCGTTGCGCGCCAAGCTGGTGATGGTCCAATCCGGACACGCCTTCGAAGGTGTGGCTCAGCGGTAGATGTCCGACGTCATGCAGCAGGGCCGCCGCCCTGGCGGTGTGGTCGTTCGGGGCGAAATGCGCGGTCAACGCCAGCAGGCCAAGCGAGTGTTCCAGCCGCGTGTAGGACTGGGTTGTGGCGATCGATGCCGCGCCAGCGTGGGCGATGAGCCCGAGCCGCCGCACCCACCACGACCGCAACAGCTCCTGTTCGAGACTGCTCAGCTCGACGTCCACTCGCCACAACGGATCTCGATACAGCCCGCCGGCGCCCAACACGTCGGCAACCGCCGGCGCAACGTCTTCCGATGGAGAAACCACGAGTCGGACAGTAACCCGCCCTTCGAGGCTCCGAAGAACGCCGGGATCAAACAGTGATCGGGCCGTCGTGAACCCCGGTGTTACTGCACGCCGAGACCGATTGGGCAGCTCACGCCGGTGCCGCCGATGCCGCAGTAGCCGTTCGGCACCTTGTGCAAGTACTGCTGGTGGTAGTCCTCGGCGTAGAAGAACTCGCCAAGTTCGGTGATCTCGGTGGTGATCTCGCCGTGCCCGGCGTCGCGCAGCCGCGCCGCGTAGGTATCCCGCGCCGACTCCGCGGCGGCACGCTGTGCCTCGTCGGTCACGTACACAGCGGACCGGTACTGCGAGCCAACATCGTTACCCTGCCGCATTCCCTGCGTCGGGTCGTGTCCTTCCCAGAACACCCGCAACAACTCCGCATAGGACACTTTCGCGGGGTCGAACACCACGAGCACCACCTCGGCGTGCCCGGTTCGCCCGGTGCATACTTCCTCGTACGTCGGATTCGGCGTGAACCCACCCGCGTAGCCGACCGCCGTGGAATAGACCTCGGGCAGCTGCCAGAACAACCGTTCGGCACCCCAGAAACAGCCCATGCCGAACACGGCGCGCGCGCTACCTTCCGGAAACGGCGGCACGATCCGCCGGTCGGAGTGCACCGCGTGCCACTGCGGCACCGCCACCGGTTCCGCACGCCCCGGCAGCGCCTGCTCGGCAGCAACCATCGTGGTCTTGTCTCGCCCGAACGCCGAAATAAACGCCATACCACCACTCTACGACCGCGCGCGCCCGCTGCCCACGATCCGAACGTCACCGAGGCACGAGCAACACCCATACCGGTCCAGGGGCGAGTGGCAACGCCTCGCCGGAGTCCGTCGTGAACCGGGTGGCATCCACCGGCCTCGCCCGCTCCCAGCGGGCCGGATAGCGCTTGCCGTCCCGCAGCACCACCGCCGCCCCGGACCCCACCGTGGTCGCCACCGGCGAAGTGCTCGCCGCCCCGTCCCGGCGAACCAGCCCGGTGCGCACCGGCACCCGTTGCACGATCACGTTCGCCGCGCGCGCCTGTGCCTGCCCGTTGCGGTTAATCGACCAGTGCCCCGCATCCGGCAACCAGCGAAACGCGTAGCGCGCCGCCGGATAGTCGACCGCATCCGTAGCCACCTCACGTCCCCCTTCCGGCGCGGAACCTCGCTGCCAAGCCGGCGAGTCACCCTTCCGTTCGGGTAACGAACCGGGGCGCAGGAACAAGTTATGCGGAGCTGGCCTGCCTGCCGCGCGGAAGTACGCGCCAGGTGACTGGCTCGGCCCGGCGAGCACCAACGACGAACTCCGGAGCAGCCCCGCGAGTTCCGGCGCTGCCCCGGAATAGGCGAACACCGGCCGGTCGTATCCGGCGAACAGCTGCACGTCGGTTTCCCGTGCGCTGCGCACCGGACCGACGACATTCGGCAGCTCGCCGGTGAACACCGCGGCAAGGCGGGTCAGCCCACCCTCGACCGGTTCCACATACACGGTGTCGGCGGCAGCCAGACCACGCTGCGGCATGGCTTCACCAACGTTGTCGATCTTGACGAGCAGCGCGCCGGTTAGTTCCGGCAAAACCGGCTCAGGTGCGGGCAGCTCACCACCGGGCGGCGACTCCTCATTCGAGGGCAGCAGCCATACCGCGAGCAACACGACGACCCCGGCGAGGACCGCCGCGACGACCGCGTCCCACTTGCGCAGCTGCACACCTTGCTAACGCCGTAGGCGATCCCCTGGTTGCGCCGCGACGCGCTCGGGAGGCAACTATCCGGTTACCATGCTGCGCTGCCAGGCGGTGAAGCCGCCGGCCAACGGTCGTGCCGAGTAGCCGAAGTCGCGAAGTAGCCGCACCGCTTTCGGGGAAACCACGCAGTACGGCCCCTGGCAGTAGGCGATCACCTTGCCGCCCGTCGGCAGTTCGGCTAGCCGATCCGCCAGCTGCTCGAACGGTACCGAGACCGCGCCGGGCACATGCCCGTCCGCGTAGTCCGCCGCGGAGCGCACATCCAGCAGCAGGGTCCCCGGATCGTCCAGCCGGCGCTTCAACTCGGCCACACTGACCGGCCAGAGTTCGGCCGGATCACCGAGGTGCGCGGCCACCGCATCGCGTAGGTCCGCCAGCCGCCCTTCGGCGAATTCCTCGAACACGCCAAGGAATCGCGAGATCTCCGGATCGGCCAACCGGTAGTACATCCGGGTGCCGTCCCTGCGCACCGCGACCAGATTCGCCGCGCGCAACTGCTGCAACTGCGCCGAGGTGTTCTTCAGCCCGACCCCAGCACGCCCTGCCAGCTCCTCCACGGTCTGTTCCCGCTGCTCGAGCAGATGAAGCAGGCGCAACCGGGCCGGGTTGCTCAACGCCTTGCCCATTCGCGCCAGCTGCGCGTAGATCGGCTGCTCGGTGAACGCACCCATCAGCCGAGCGCCACATCGCCGCGCAGGAACTGGATGTAGCGCTCCGCGCTGCGCTCAACCACGTGGTTGGCGCCCGACCGCAGCACCGGATCCCACCAGCCCGCATAGATCCGGTCGAACCGGTACGGCCGCAGCGCCCGCACGACCTGTCGCACCTCGCGTTCCGGCAACGGAAGTCGGTTCGGCGCGCTCCACATGAAGGTCACCCGATCCTCCCCGGGGGTGACCAGCAACGTATCGCCGACAAGCAGCACGCCTTGCCCGTCCGCGCCGTCCGCCCAGTGCAGTGCGGCGCTGCCGGGGAAATGCCCGCCGCACTGCACGAGCGTCACGCCGGGCACGACCTCGGCGACGCCGGACCAGGTACGTACCGAGGGGTCCGGCCGGTTCAACCAGTGCGCGTCCGCCTCGGGCAGCAGGATTGGCGCGTCGAAGGCGTGGCTGTAGTCCACGATGGCGCCATACATATGCGGGTGGCTGGCGCTGACCGTATGCACCCCACCGAGCGCGCGCAGTTCTTCGAGCACCTTGTCGTCGAGGTAGCCGGGCGGATCCCAGAGCACATTGCCCTGCGGGGTGCACACCAGCATGCCGCGCTGACCAACGCCGAGCGGCTCGGTCAGCCCGATGCCGAACAGGCCGGGCTCCACCTGCCGCACCTCGGTCCGATAGCCGGCTTCGGCCAGCTCCGCCATGGTGGTCCAGCGCTGCCCGGTTGGCGGCACCCACTGCCGCTCATCCGTACACAGCACACAGCTGGACGGCGGCGTTTCGGCCGCGGCGTAATGGTTGCCACAGGTCGGGCAGATCCATACCGGTGTGTCTTTGGATTGACCAGACATACGCCCCCTCCTTGAGCCTGGTTGACACCAATATTCCAATGGACTTTAGAACTTTAGTTTATGGCGGCGTGCGCGCTTTGTCACAGCAGATCGGTCGAGAATCCGAAAAATCTCCGGACCAAATGCCACAAGGTGATACGGCGCGGTTGGCGTATCAAGCACCATGGAGCGCGTGCGGGGAATGGGTCGAAGGGCAGCTGTGGCCGGCACGCTGCTCCTGCTGGTGGGTATCGCGGCGGGTGGCTATGCGGCCTGGGGTGATGGTTCGGACCCGATTCTGGCCGAGTACCACGTCACCGAACCTGATCTGGACCCGCGCCGCCCCGAGCCGATCACGCCACCAGATCCGCTGGTCACCCCGCAGGGGAAGGTCGTACAGGACGAAACCGGCCGGCCGCCGGTGTTTCTGGACGGCGGGGCGCTCACCGAAGCCGAACTTCGCCTGCTGGTGCGCGCCGGCACCGCCCAGATCCAGACGATCATCACCCGCGACCATGGCCTGACCAGAGCGGTCTGGCGATTCACGGTGCGCGACAGCAGCTCACCGGAGCGGGTCCGGGACCTGCTCGACGAGCATTACGACAAGGGCGGCTATCACCCGAGCTCGACCCAGGAAGGCGGAGTCCTGGTCCGGCATATCGCTGATCCCGCTGATCAGCGCGGTGTCTCCGCCTACCGCGCGCACTACGTACGCGGACGCGATGTGCTCAGGGTGGAGTCCTACGGCCGGCAGGGTTCCACCGTTGGCGAGGCCTTCTACCAGCTTCTGCGCGCCCAGACCAAGCAGTTCCCCGCGGATCGCTGATGGCCCCTCCGGCGACCGAAACGGTTCCCCGGCTTCGCCCGGTAGCGCAAGAACCCGCGGTGACGTTGCTGCGCGCGGCGGCCGCGGTGCTGCTCTGTTATGCATATCTGATCGGGCTGTGGATAACTGAGCACGATCGCTACCTCGGCCTGGTCGATGTCCTGCGGCGCTGGGTGAACCAGCCTTTCGGGTTGGGCGAGGATTTCGGCGGCTTCGCGAGCATGCTGCTGCTCGCCGTCTCGGGCTACCTCGCGGCGCACTCAACCGGCGCTCGGCTCGCCAGGTTGCTCGCCCCGGTACCGATCGCCGCGCTGCTGGCGGCTGGCCTGCTGGCGCTCGGCGCGCCGGTGTGGACCCAGCCGGACGCGGGCGCGAGCCCCGTTGCCGAACTGGTCGGCGCGGGCCTGCTGGTGGGGCCGCTGATCCCGGAACTGACCGCGCTGCTGCCGCTTGGCTCGCTGGTGCTGCTGGCCTGCGCCGGAACTCTCGCGGCCGCCGCGACGAACTGGTTGCCGCGCCGGTTGCGCTGGCTGTCTCCACTACTGCAACTGGCCATCGCCGCAGCCCTGGTCGTGGCCGGCGCGGCGGTCGATGCACTCAGCGCGGTCGCGCTACTCGCCTCCTGGTACCCCATGGTGATCGTCGGCCAGGTCATCTACCTGAACCGCGGCCGGGCGTTGCCGGCATGGCTTGCCGTGCTGTACGCCGGCGGCTGTTGGGCGCTGATCGCGGTCGCTGAACCACTGCTGCCACCGCTGACCGGCTGGTGGTACCCGGTTGCCGCGGCCTTCGCCGGACTACTTGTCGCCGTCACGGTGCTGATGCAGGGTCGCACCGTGGCAAGCTTCGCGGCCAATCCGGCTATCCGCTGGGCCAGCACCCGCGTATGGCAGCTGGCGCTGCTGATCGGACCGGTCGGCTGGCCACTGCTCAACGGGCTGGACGCGGCCGGGCTACCCCTTCCGCTGAATATCGCGCTTGCCACAGCTGGTCTCGTCATCGCGGCCGAGTTGCTGTACTGGTTGTTGTACTTCGCGTGGTTGACGGTTGGACGGCGGTGGGAGCCGGCATGAGCGAAGCTTGCGAGCGAATCGTGGATGTCGTGCGCCAAAGGGATTGGGCACTGTCTCGCGGGAGCGAGGCGATCGCATGAGTACCCGGTCTGAGCTGACCACCGACGCCGACCAAACAACGACCGCGCCGATACCGGTGATCCGCCCTTCGCCCGTCCCACGTGTGCAAACCGGTCCTGCGAAAGCTCCAACAAAACGCGGCCGAGCAGCGCGCGAGCGGGTGGAGCGCGGCAGTCACTATATGCACGGCCTGGACCTGATGCGGGTGATCTGCTCGATCGCCGTGGTCTACAACCACATCGCGAACTGGGCCCGGTTGAACGACGAGGGCTTCCTGGTCTCCGCCGCCGTGGAGGGCGGCATCATCGGACCGCTGCATCTGAACGCGCTGGCCGGCTTTGTCGGCGTCGGCGCGTTCCTACTGATCAGCGGCGTGGTGGTAACCCACGTGGCGTTCGCCGAAGGGCCAGGGCAGTTCCTCGCCCGACGTGGAGTGCGGCTGCTGCCCGCCCTCTGGGTGGCGGTGTTGTTCGCCTGGGTGCTGGTGACAACTGGACTGCTCAGCGCGGCGGGGGATCCGGACGCGAACGATCTGTGGAAAAACGCGCTGCTGCTGAACTTCAGCCTGGCGGATTCGGCATCGGTGCTCGGCGTGACCTGGACGCTGGTCATCCAGGTGGTGTTCTGGACGTTCCTCGCCCTGTGTATCCCGCTGCTACGCCGCTGGCCGTGGCTGCCGCCAGCGATCGCGGCTTGCGGTATCTCGCTGCTGCTCTCCTATACGCACACCATTACCGGCACCGGCATGCACCAGTTGCGCATGATCGCGACGTTCCTGCCCGTCGCCTTCATCGGGCTGCTGGTGTCACTGGTCCGCAAGCGCAAGCTCAGCCCACTCGCCGGCATCGCGCTCGGCGCCGTGTTTTTCTGGCTCGGCGTGCGCGCGGTGCTGACCTGGGAGGACACCCCGAACGGGGAAGGCTATGCGCGCACCCTGCTGCTGCTGGTGTTGGTGCTGCTGCTGTGCAGCAAGGCCAACGGTCGGATCGCCCGCGCGCGCTGGGTCAAGGTGTTCGCCAGCCGCACCTACGTGATTTACCTGCTACACGTGCCGCTGGCGTTTCCGGTGCTCACGCTGCTCACTCCGGTGCTCGGATTCGGCTTTGCGGTACTGGTGGCGCTATTGTCCATCGCGGTGGGTACGGAATTGACGTACCGCTTTGTGGAGAAGCCGGCCGCGGACGCCTATCGTCGCTGGGAACAGCGGCGAAAATTGGCGAAAAGCAAGCGTCGTGCCGGCATGGGCGGGCACAATGGGCCTACTGTGGCGCCATCGGCTGGGGACAGTCACCCACCCGGAACGCCAGGGCACCCGCCAACCGAACATCCTCCAAACGGAAAGCCTGGAGCATCGCGATGAGCTGGCAGGAGCAGCTGCGCCAGTTGGACACCGAACTGGCACACGGCCGGATCAGCGCGGATGATCACCGCAAGCAGCGGGATGAACTACTCGCGGAGGCCTCGGCGAGCGCGCCGGCCAAGAACCGGCCGGCGTCCGTGGATGAGCGGCTGCGCTGGCGCAGTTCGAATCCCGGCGCGCAACCCCGCGCCGACAGCACTACTGGCCACACACAGCCGGCGAGCGGCCAGCCTGGCGCACCGGACTGGCCGGCCGATGCCCCCACTGATTGGCCGGAAACCGCGGCTACTGACTGGCCAACGGAGTCCGCGCCGGCACGCACGTCGAAGGTTCCGCAGGCGCTGCTGCAGCCGCCGATCGCGGACCCGTACGCCGATCCGCCGACTCGCCCGCATGTCCCTACGCCGGGAGACAAGCTGGCGGAACCAGTCAGTCCCAGTCAGCCCAGTCCCGGTCAGCCCAGTCCCAGCCAACCCAGCCCAGGACCGCCAGCACAGCCGGGTGGTGGGCTGCCTCCGCTGGCCGGTCCGGCACCGGTTCCCATGCCATCGGCGGCCGGCAAGCCACTCGCCGACGATGCGGAGCTAACGCGCAAACCGCGCGTCGACCGGCGCGGTCGGCTGCTCTATGGCGGAGTGGCCGCCGGGCTGGTGCTCGCCCTGGTCGCGGTCGGGATCTGGCTTTCCGGCGACCCAGCGGAACCGACCGCCGCAAACGATCAAGTGGCGGCGAACCAGCAGCAGGCCCCCGGCCCGGCGAACGAGCTTGACAGTTTGATGCCGGCACTGCCTGGCGTGGCCAACGAGAACAACTCCTCCGTCACCGTCGAAAAAGGACGACAACTCGGGCTCTACACCAAAGAGGAAGCGACCATCCTCGAGGAGAACAACGTGTCCGGGGTGACCTATCGGGGGTCGGCGAACGAGGGGATCGGCTACGCGATCCTGGTCGCGGAGAACGAGGACGACGCGGGCGCCAAGCAGACCACGCAGGCCCTGCACGACGAGCTGGTCCGAACCGGGTTCGAGCCAGGACCGGAGGTTCCCCGGGAGCCCGACCTGCGGGTGCTGAAGCGGCTCAGCGAGCAGTCCAATACCTACCGGGTGGTCTACCAGTCCGGGGACTACACGGTCCGGATGGGTCTGGCCCAGATGCCCGCGGCGCAGGAATCGGCGCTCGCTACGGAGTTCGAGCAGATGATAGGCACGGTGCTGGAAAAGTTCCCGACCCGGCAATGACACTATGAGTGTCATGCACCTGGGTTGCACCATTACTCGCGAGGCCGAGCTCCCGCGTGCGCGGGTGCTCGCGGACAGCTACCTGCGCGCGCATCCGGATCACGAGTTCGTAATCGCCGTGCTGGACGCGCCACGGGGCACCCCCGAGCGCACTGCGGGCGGCGTGCGGATTCTCGGGCCCGGCGAGTTCGGCGTGGACACCGACACGTATCTGCGGCTGGCTACCGGCTACCGGCCGGCCGAGCTTACGTCCGCGGTAAAGCCGTTGTTGCTACGTCACCTGCGCGGCGAGGCTGAGCTGGTCTGCTACCTGGATCAGCGGATGTGGGTTGCCGCCGCCCTGCCCGAGTTGCCCGAGCTGACCGCCCGGCACGGGATCGTGGTCACCCCATACTTCACCCGGCGGCTTCCCGCCGACTACGCCGAGTTCGACGAGGCCGCGTTGGTTGGTTCGGGACAGTTGAGCCCGGCACTGGTCGCGGTCGGCGCGGGCGGTGACGAGTTGCTTGCCGCCTGGGCGCTGGCGGCAACGCGATTCACGTTGACCGCGCCGGATTCCCCACAGTGGCCGGAGCAAACCTGGTTTGACCGCTACCTGCCGAGTTACGGTGCGCATGTCTGGCTGGACGAGTCGGTGCATATCGCGTGCTGGAACGCCGCGCAGCGCGCGGAAAGCGAACCGCGACTGGTGAATTTCCTTGGCTACGACCCGGATTCGCCGTACCTGCTTTCCACCTACTGCCAGCGGCGACCGTCCGCGTTGCTCTCCGAGCTACCGGCGCTGCATGCGGTGGCCGATGCTTACGGCACGGCGCTGCGCGCTGCCGGCCGGCCGGTCGAGTCCGCTCCGTCCTGGTTGGATGAACTGCCCGATGGCACGCCGCTGGATCCGGTGTTGCGCAACCTGTTCCGGGTCACCTGGCAGCGCTACACCGAGACGATTGAGCGGGACCGGAACTGGCCGGATGTACCGCCACCGGCGCATGCTTTCGCCAATGGTGGCGCGGATTTCCGCGAATGGCTTGCCAGTCCCGCGGAGCATGCCCAGTCGCGTGCCGGGTTGAACCGCTGGGCGATGGTGCTCTACGAGTCCAGGGTGGACCTTCAACTGGCCTTCGCGTTGCCGACCACGAGGGACGCCGAGAGTTTCCGGGAGTGGTGCCGGAACAACGCCGTCGCCGATGGGCTGCTCGCCGAGTGGGCGGCGCCGAGTGAGCCCGAGGCGCCGCGTAGTCCGGATACCGCCTTCGGGGTCAACCTGCTCGGGCATCTCACCGCCGAACTCGGTGTCGGTGAGCTCGGCCGCACGCTGCATACCGCGATCACCCGCGCCGAGCTACCGAGCGCGAGCGTCGTGGAAGATCAGCTGATCGCCAACCGTGCTGGGCACCAGGTGCCGGCCGATGCGGGTGCGCCGCGCTTCGGGGTCACCGTGGTCGCGGTGAACGCTGATCTGACCGAGAAGGTCGCCGACCAGTACCCGGAGGCGCTGCGTGACAGGTACGTGATCGGCGTGTGGTCCTGGGAACTGGACGAGTTCCCCGAGTCCATGCACCACGCCTTCGATCTGGTCGACGAGGTCTGGACCATCAGCGAGTTCTGCCGGCAGGCGATCGCGAAACACACCGACAAGCCGGTGCGGGTGTTCCCCATCCCGGTTCGTGCGTCCACTGTCGACGATCAGCGGCGCGAGCCGGGAAAACCACCGCGATTCCTGTTCGCTTTCGACTACAACAGCATCGCCGAGCGCAAGAACCCATGGGCGGTCATCGAGGCGTTTCAGCGGGCGTTTCCCGAGGGCGAACCGGCCGAGCTGGTACTCAAGACGATCAACGCCGATCGGGCCGTCGCCGAGGCGGAACGGTTGCGGGCGCTGGCGCATGCGGACCCCAGGATCACTCTTTTGGAGCAGTACCTGGACACCGCCGAGTTGGCCGAGCTGTACGCGGGCGCGGATTGTTACATCTCACTGCACCGCAGTGAGGGTTTCGGGTTCACCGTGGCCGAGGCGATCGCGCACGGCCTGCCGGTGATCTGCACGGACTACTCGGGGACCAGCGAGTTCGTGCCGAGCGACGCCGCGTGGTTGATTGGCCACACGATGGTTGAGGTCGGCCCCGGGCTGGCGCCCTACCCCGCGCGGGCCAGGTGGGCCGAACCCGATGTGACCGCCGCGGCCGAGGCGCTGCGCGCGGTGGCGGCCGATCCTGCTGCCGCGGCGGATCGTGGTCGGATCGCCAGGGAAACGGTGCTGCGGGCGCGGTCCATGGACGCCGCGGCCGACTGGGTGGCTGAGCAGCTGACCAGGGCACATGCCGACTGGTTGGCCAACGGCGGGCCGGCGGCCGCTACCCAGGAGGAGGCCGAGGAGCCAGCGACTTCGGGCGAGTTGGATGAGCCACTTGCCCGGCTACGGGCGGCGCGGGAGGCACTGCGGTGGCGCGCCGAAGCGGACACTCCTTCGCGGATCCCCGGCGCACCGTTGTTGCGCAAAGCGGTACTACGTGCGCTCGATCACTATGACGCACACAATCGGCGCGTGCTCAATTCCGTGCTGGATGGCGTAGAAAGCGCGTTTACCCAGGTCGTTGCGCAGGTCGCGGAGTTGCAGGCACGATTGGATGAAAATGCGCCCGGGAGTCGTTCTGACACGCAACGCTAATCCGGGTGCCGCCGATAACCCGATCGTGGGGCGGGAATAAGTTACGACTTAGCACGCGATAACCACTATGGCCGTGATTGCGTGCAAAATGTGCATAACTCGCCCGATTGGTGCACAGCTCAGCGTGTTCCGGGCAGGACATAGCTCACCGGTATTGCGAAGATGGGTACGGCTACGGACCCGAAAGGGGGTGCCAGGGTGACCTGGCAGGAGGAACTGCGGAAGCTGGATGAAGAGCTAGCCGCAGGGCGAATCGCGGCGGACGACTACCGAGTCCGACGGGATCAGGTGCTCTCCTCCGCGGTGGCGCCCGGCGAGCAGGGGCAACAGCCCGCGGAGCCCGGCGGTCAACCGCACCCCAACCAGCCGCCCCAGGGACAACCACCCCAAGGACAACCACCCCAAGGACAACCACCCCAAGGACAACCACCGCAGGGACAGCCGCCACACGGCGGGCAGCCACCGTTCGGGCAGCAGGGCCAGCCGGCGCCTGGTCAGCCGGCCGCGCAGCCCCCGCAGGCCGGACAAGCTCCACAGGGAGGCGCAGCGCCGGATTCGACGCAGATCATCTCGGCGATCCCTGCCGCCGAGACGTCAGGACAACAACCACCTGGTCAGCAGCCACCGGCGGGTCCACCTCAGCAGGGCAATGACGCTGCCGAGCGGACCCAGGCGGTTCCACCGGGTTGGCAGCGCGGCGGGGCCGAACCGGAGCGCACCCAGGCGGTGCAGCCAGGTCAGCAGCCACTACCGCCGTACGGCCAGCAGCCGGGTTCCCCGCCGGCCGGATTCCCAGCGCCGGGCGCTCCTTCTGGTGGATTTCCCGCGCAGCAGGGGCATCCGGGGCCCGGCTCGCCACCGAGCGGCTTTCCCACGCAGGGACAACAGGGCTACGGCGGTCCGCAGGGTTACCCTGGGCAGGGGTACAGCCAGCCCGAACACCAGGCGCCGTGGCATACCGAGGACGATGATTCTCCGCCGTGGGGCGGCGATATCCCGCTGATGTCACCAGGGTCCACTTCAGATTGGGTGAAGCAGGGGCCCGAGGTTTTTGACGAGGATTCGCGGCCGAAAAAGGGCAAGACGATCTTCGCGATTTCCGGCGCCGTGGTACTGCTCGCGGTGGCGGGGCTGGCCGTGTGGTTCTTCGTGTTGCAGGGTGACGGCGGCGAAGGCGGCGGCGGTGGGGGCGGCGGGCAGGCTTCGCCGAGCCAGAGCCAGGAACAGCCGGTGCCGTTGAACGAGGTGCTGCCCGATCCACCCGGCCAGGCCGATTCGGATAACGGCACGCTGAAACCACAGGACGCGCGCCAGTCGGGCCGGATCAACCAGGAAGAGGTCGCGGCGCTCGAAGAGGCCGGGGTCAAGGAGATCCAGTTCAAGGGATCCACCGACGGCGACTTCACCTACCAGGCGATGGCGTTCGAAACCGCGGACAAGCAGGCTGCGGACAAGTTGGCGCAGTCGCTGTATGAGACGGCGAAGAAGTCCGGGATGGTCGATGGCTCCAAGGGTGAGCGGTTGCCGCAAGAGGTTGAGGTAACGCAGCAGAGCCAGTTCCCGAAGAGCGGCGCGTACCAGCTGGTCTACGCCGCGGACGACCGGGTGATCCGGGTGCTCGTTGAGCAGGAACCGATCGGCGATGACGACAAGGAACTGATCGGCAAGTTCCAGACCTACACGATTTCCGCAGCGGAGAACGTCGCGAAGTAACGCTGGCCGTCCGTGGGCCGCGCCGCACGCGGTCCACGGGTGGCAAGGCGCGCGGCGATCCGCGCGGCGGGATAATCTTGGGCGATGGATTACGCGGACGGTGCCGAAGCCGATGTGCTCCGGATCCTGGCCGAGCCGGGCGATTCGCGTGCTGGCGCCGCCCGGCTACACGAGGCCAGTTGGGACGGCCCGGCGTTGGCGTATCACTTCGCGCCGCAGCGCGCCGCGTTGCTCGCCCCGCTGAACATCACGGCCGGTCTACGGGTACTCGATGTCGGCTGCGGCAGCGGCCCGCTGACCAGGGCGCTCGGCGACCTTGGCGCGCAGGTCGTCGGCGTCGAGGGCGTCCCGGCGCGGGCCAAAGCGGCCGAGTTGCGCTGTCGCGGCTTGGACAACGTGCGCATCGAACAGGGCGCACTGCCGGAAGCGCTGCGTACGATCGCGCCACCCGTAGCGGCAAAGCCCGGCAAGTCCGCGAAACCTGTCGCCCCCACCCCGTACAGTAAAAAACAAGGGGACCCCCTTCGTACGAATGGCACGTTCGATCTGGCGCTGTTGTGCGGGGTGTTGGAGTACAGCGCGACTTACGGGGTTGGCCCGCGCGAGTTGCTGGCCGAGGTCGCGGCTTCCCTTACCGAGCACGGGGTTCTCGCGCTTGCCGTGGAAAACCAGCTTGGTCTTGGTTACCTGCTCGGCCGCCCGGAAGATCACCACGGCGGCCCGTGGCTTGGCCCGGTCGACTACCCGGGTCGCAGCACCCGAACCTGGACAAGGCACACACTGTCCACAATGCTCACTGATGCTGGGCTTGGCGCCCAGCGGTGGCTATTGCCTTACCCGGATTACAAGCTGCCGAGGGCAATCCTGGATGCTGCCCTGCTCGATTGGCCCGATGGGCCGGAAATCGCCGACAAGTTGGTTCGCGATCCGTTGCTCGGCGCCTTCGGGGATACGCACGCCACGGTGCCCACCCGCCAGGCGCATCGGCTCGCCCTAGCCGAGGGTTTCGGCGCCGCGATCGCCCCGGCGTTTCTGGTACTCGCCGCCCGCGACGAGGATGCGCTGCGCGCGGCCAGTTCCGCGGCACTCGGCTGGTTGGTCACGGACGCCCGGCGCGCCCGCTGGCGGCGCCGCCGCGAGCTACGAATCGATGCCGGCGAAGCCAACCTGCATACCGTACGCGGCGAGGAAAGCACCGATGGCTGGCTCAGCCAGCGGCATATCGCGCGGGAGCCGGTACTGCCCGGCGAGAGCCTGGACGCCGCCCTGCTGGCGGCACTACGCGAACCCGATCTGGACGCCGCGCGGGAACTGCTCAGCAGCTGGCGAACACACTGCACGGCCGACGCGCGGGAGCTACGCGGCAGCGACCTGCGCCACCCCTACCTGCCCGGCGACGCGCACGTGCCCGTGTTGCCAGCCGACTGCCTCGATGTGCACCCAGGCAACCTGATCCGGCAACCAGACGGCGGGCTGGTAAGGATCGACCGGGAGTGGCATGCCGGCACCGGCGTCGATGCCGAGCTGGTGCTGCTGCGCGGCCTCTGGGATTTCGCCCGAGAAATGCACGCTGCCGGCGAACCACACCCCTGGCACGCCGAACTCACTCCGCGCCAGCTGGTGCACGAGCTTGCCGGGCTTGCTGGGCTGTCCGACCAGCGCTGGCTGGAACTGGTGGACGCGGAAGCCGCGCTGCAGAAACTCGTGCTCGGCAAGCCACGCGCGCGAGCCGCCGCGCAACTGCGGGACAACGCTGCCCAAGCCGGTCGGCCACGGCAGTGGGATCTGCTCGGTGGCGTCGATGAGCTCGTCCACGCGGCCCGCGCGGCGGAGACCGAACTGCGGACCGAACGGGACCGGCAGCGCGAAACCATCGCCCAGTTGACCGAAGCGCTGACCAACGAGCGAGAACATGCCGAGCAGCTGAACGCCGAACTCGGCCGCCGTAACGCCGAGGCAACCAAACTGCTCGCTGAACGGGACACCGAGAACGAGCGGCTACGCGGTCGGATAGCCGAACTGGACACCCGGCTCGGCCTAGCGCTCGGCGAGTTGACGGATTTCCAGCAGGAACGTGCCGCCGAGGATGCCGAGCTCGAACGGGCGAGCAAGCAGCTGGACGACGCGGATAACCGGTTGCGGAACAGCAAGTCCGCGTTGCAGACCGCGCACCGGCAACTGGCGCTCGCCCGCCGGATTCCCGGTCTGCGCCGGCTGATCAACCGGCGCGCGGGCGATGAGCTCTTCTACGGAATCTCGCTACCAGACAAACCGATCCACTGTGGACGCGGCCAGCTGATCGAGCTTTCCGGTTGGGTCGTACACGCCACGGCCCGGGTCCGCGCGGTCACGATCCTGGTCGCCGGTAAGCGGAGTGCCGCGAACCTCGGTGGGCTCCGGCCGGATGTGGCCGCGAATCTCGCCGAAGACGGACTGCACGCGCAACAGGACTGCGGTGTCTACGCGATGGTCCCGCTGCCGGCGCGGAGCAGCCCGGGCAAGCTCGACCTCGGTCTTGAGGTGGAGCTGTACGGCGGGCGGCGGATCCGGCGCGAGCTGGGCTCGGTCGAAGTGCTGCCCGAGGCGGCGCTGCGCCCGCTCAGCGTGCGGTGGCCGGGCAGCGGCCAGCGGGTGGCGGTCTGCATGGCCACATACAACCCGGATCGGACCTATCTGGCCGAGCAGCTGGATTCGCTGCGCGGGCAAACCCACGACAACTGGGTGTGCATCCTCTGCGACGACGGTTCGAACCCGGCTGGCCGGCGCAACCTCGCCGAGCTGACCGCAGGCGACGACCGGTTCATCCTGGTGGAAAGCAACGAGAATGTCGGTTTCTACCGGAACTTCGAGCGCGCCCTGGAACGGGTACCCGCGGACGCCGACGCCATTGCACTGTCCGATCAGGACGACGTGTGGGATAGCGGGAAGCTGGCAAGGTTGCTCGAGGAGTTCGAGGACCCCGCCGTACAACTGGTCTATTCGGATATGCGGTTGATCAACGAGCACGGCACGGTGCTCAGCGAATCGGCCTGGCCACCGGAGCGCAACCAGTACCACGATCTGGTTTCGATGTTGCTGTTGAACACGGTGACCGGCGCGTCCAGCATGGTTCGACCAGGCCTGGTGCGCGAGCGGGTACTGCCGTTCCCGCCGGATAACGAGGCGACTTACCACGACCAGTGGATCGCCGCGACCGCGCTGGCCGCAGGAAAGATCGCGTTCGTCGCCCAGCCGCAGTACTCCTACCGCCAGCACGGGTCCAATGTGACCGGTTGGCAGTTGCCCCAGCTGGATCGCGGATTGCCCAGCATCCGAACGCTGTTGGCACTGGCCATCGGAGTTGGCGGGCAGCGCTGGCTACATGGGCTCAGCAAGGCCAAACGTGGCGAGCTGGACCATATCGCGGGATACGAACTGCGCCGGATCGTGCAGTTCGCCAGCCTGCTGCACGCCCGCAATTCCGACAAGCTGGCGCCAGAGCTGGCCAGCGAGCTACGCAAACTCCGCGTCGCGGACCGAAAACTCGCGCCGCTGGTTGAGTTGGCACTGCGCGCGAAACGAGCCGGGCGCGGCTACACGGCGGGCGCCGAGAAGCGCCTGCTCGCCTCGGTCATCCGCAACCGCGCCCGCTAACCTCGCAAGATCCCTAAAGAATGCGGTTATAGGAGCTCGCGGGCGAGTTCGCCGATGATGCGCACGCCGGGCTCGATCGCCGCGAACGGGGTCGCCGCGAACCCGATCCGAATAGGACTGCCCTGCGGCGGGTCGCCGAGGTAGCAGATATCCCCTCGCTCGATCAGCACATCCCGCTCGTCAGCCAGCTCGATCAGCCGCTGGGCGGACAACTCCGGCGGCCCCATCAGCCACAGGCTCACCCCGCCCGGCGGCAACGGTCCCGGCGTCCACGGCAGGTGTTCCCGCGCCGCGCTACAGGCCAAGGTCCACTTGCGCAGCAACCGGTTCCGGTACCGCCGCAGCGCCCGCCGGTACTCCCCCGAGGAGATCAACAACGCCAGCGCCCGCTGTAGCTGCCCCGCTGGATGCCGGTGCTCGTAGCGCCGTACCGTGCGCAGTTCCCGGATCAGCTCAGCCGGCCCCGCCAGATAGCCAAGCCGCAGCCCAGGCGAGAGGAACTTGGAGAAGGTCCCGGCGTAGACCACATCTCCCGCGGTATCCAATGCCTTCAACGCCGGGGTGGGACTGCCCTGATACCGGAACTCGCTGTCGTAATCGTCCTCAACCAGAATCGTGCCGGCCTCGGCCGCTAACCGCACCAACTCCCTGCGCCGGCCAATATGCAGCGTCGCGTTGGTTGGATGCTGGTGACTCGGCGTGAGATAGAGCAGATCCACGCCGCGCAGCGAATCCGGCGGCCGTAGCCCCGCCGAATCCACCGGGTAACCATGGACCCGCGCGCCGGCCCGCAGGAAGATATGCCGCGCGTCCAGATAGCCAGGGTCCTCCACCCCGACCAGCTGGCCAGGGCGCAGCAACGTGCGGGCGAGCAGATCCAGACCCTGCTGCGAACCGACGGTCACCAGCACTTCCTCCGGCGTGGCGGCGATGCCCCGCGCCGGCAACAGGTGCTTGCACACCATGTCCACCAGCATCGGGTCATCCGAGCCAACGCTGTCCTGCAGGCTGGCGTACCGATGTGGGTAGGTCAGCGCCTCGCTGAGACAGCGCGACCATGCCCGTACCGGAAAGGCCGCCACATCCACCTGACCTGCGGGAAACGGGTAACGGTAGCGGTGCCAGTCCGGTCGCTTGTCCAGATGCGGCAACCCGGCGTCCGGATAACTGCGAATCCGGCTCGTCCAGTCCACGCCCGGCGCGCTCGGCAGCGAGCTCCGCTGCCGGACGGTATGCGCGCGCATCTCCCGGTTCACGAACAGCCCGCTGCGCTGCTGGCTTTCCACGTAGCCCTCGGCGATCAGCTCCTGATACGCCAGGTTGATCGTGTTCCGCGAGACACCAAGTTCCTTGGCCAGCTCCCGCGAGCTGGGCAGGGGCTGCTCCGGTGGGTAGAACCCGACGGCGATGCCGTGCTCAACGGCATTACGCACCTGCCGGTAAAGCGGCTCCCCGGACTCCCGGTCGATCTCCACCAGCGTTCGTGGCATACCCACCTCCCTGGACCTGTCAATTTCACCAGAACTGGCACTACCCATGGGGCCAGATGCTTGCCATTGTCGAAAGCACAGCCCGTTTCCGAAGGAGGCGAAGCATGGACAGCGCGGCACTGCGGAGCAATGCGCGGAAGTACCTTGGACCGCATTTCACCACCAAGAACGCGTGGTGGTCGGATGATTTGCCGGTCTTCGTGCGCGGCTCGGGTTGCTACCTCTACGACAGTGACGGCAATCGACTGCTGGACGGGCTGGCCGGATTGTTCAGTGTGAACATCGGGCACGGCCGCACCGATATCGTCGCCGCCGCCAGCAAGCAGATGGAGCTGCTCCCGTATGCGACGAACTGGGGCACCGCGCATGCCCCCGCGATCGAGGCGGCAACGCTGCTCGCCGAGCTCACCCCCGGTGAGCTGAACACCACGTTCTTCGTCAACTCCGGTTCGGAAGCGATCGAGACCGCGGTCAAGTTCGCCAGGCAGTACCACCGCAGCCAGGGCCAGCCCGAGCGGTACAAGGTGATCAGCCGCGAGTCCGCCTACCACGGCACCACGTTCGGCGCGCTGTCCGTGAACGGCGTCGCCAAACTGCGCGAGCCATTCGAGCCACTGTTGCAGGGTTTCCGGCATGTGCAGAACACGCTTGGCTACACCGGCGACTGCGGGCCGGCCGCCGAGCTGGACTGTGTCCGGGCCATCGAGCAGGCCATCCTCGAGGAGGGGCCGGAACTGGTCGCCGCCGTGGTCGCGGAACCAGTGCAGAACGCCGGCGGGGTGCTCGTACCACCGGACGGTTACTGGCGCGAACTGCGCCGGATCTGCGACAAGTACGGGATCCTGCTCGTCGCCGATGAAGTGATCAACGGATTCGGGCGGCTGGGTCGTTGGTTCGGCAGCGAGCTGGTCGGCGGTGAACCGGACATGATGACCGTGGCCAAGGGCATCACCTCCAGCTACAGCCCGCTCGGTGGACTGGTCGTCCGGGAATCGCTGGTCGGAGAGCTGTTCGAGTCGCCGCAGGCCGGTACGTTCACCCACGGGGCAACCTGGGGTGGCCACCCGGTGTCCACCGCGACGGCGGTAGCCAACCTCACCGCGCTGCGCGACGAGAAGGTTGTGGACAACGCCGCGACCATGGGACGGCGGTTGCAGGAAGGCCTGGCCCAGCTGGCCCAGTCGCATCGTTGTGTCCTCGAAGTGCGCGGTACCGGGATGCTCTACGCGGTGGAGCTGACCGCGAACTCGGCCAGCGGCCGGGAGCTGACCGCCGACGAGTCCAAGCGGGTGCTGCAAGAGGTGCTGCCGGCCGCATACCGGCGGACCGGGGTAATGCTGCGCGCGGACGACCGGCGGGGCACGAACATCTCCATCTCGCCGCCGCTGGTGCTGGACGAGGAGGCGCTGACCCACCTGCTCGACGGGGTGGACGGGATGCTCGCCGATATCGAAGCGGCCATCCCCGCCTAGGATCCCGCTAACCTTAAAGAACGCTGTTACGGAGCGCGACCAGGAGTTATTCGTCGGTATAGACGCCGAACTCGTCCAGTAGCGCTTCGTCGGTGCGCAGGTTGTCCCTGCTCCGCGCGCCAGCGCGGACCGCGACCGCGTTCGCCAGCGCCTGTACCAGCGCGGTGAACGCGGTCAGCGAGCGCAGGATGCCGGTGCCGGCCGTCTCGACGCGCAAGGTCACTTCGGCGTGGCTGGAAAGCGGCGAGGCCGCGCTATCCGTCAGCGCCACCGTGTGCAGCCCCCTGCGCTGCGCGTGCGCGAGTACCCGCACGGTATCCGCGGTGTAGCGGTGGATCGAGGCGGCGACCAGCACATCGCCCTCGGCGAGATCACGCAGCTCGTCGACCAGCGCGGCGCGCTGCGTGCCGAGCTGGTACACCTTGGGCCGCACCAACCGCAGCAGATAACTCAGCAGGTAGGCCACCGAGTGGCATTTCCGCAGCCCGATCACGTGCACATTGGGCGCGTCGGCAAGCAACCCGACCACTCGTTCCCAGTCCTGCTCGGCCAGCCGACCAAAGGTTCGCGCGAGGTTACGCTGATCGCATTCCACGGTCTCGGCGAGTAGATCGGTGGAGTCGCCGTGCTGGCGCGCCTGCTCGAACCTGCGCACCAGCTGCGCCTGTTCGGCCAACTGTGCCCGGCACAACTCAACGAGCGCCGGATAACCGGAAAGGCCGACCGAGGTGGCAAAGCGCACCAGCGACGATTCGTGCACCTCCGCCAGCCGAGCCGTCTCCGCGATGCTGCGAAACGCGGTGCCCTCCGGATCCGTCAGGATCAGCTGGGCAATGCGCCGCCGACCGGCCGCGAGCTGCGGCAGCTTCTCCCTTAATCGCTCGCACAGCTCGTCGTAGTTCCGCGGCGCGGTTGGTTCCGCACCAGCCATTCTGGGCCCCTCTCCGCGCCAACCAGATCAGTCGCAGAGCGGCATTGTATGCGGCCGCGACAAGAACACCTGCCAAGAACTCGCTCTAACGGACCATCGACGCAACTAAACTTGCATTGATACGATTGACTGCAAATCAAAGTGCGTGAGAGGTGGGTAATGGTCCAACAGTCCGCGACACTGGCCATCAACGAACAGTTACGAGAACGCCGCGCGGCAGGCAAGCGCGTGCTCCACCTCGCCTTTGGCGAGGCTGGACTACCGGTGTTGCCGGAAGTCGCGGATGTGCTGGCCAGGTCGGTTGATCGGAACTCCTACGAGCCAGTCACCGGCGCGTTGGACGCCCGCAGGGCCGGCGCGGGCTACTTCACCCGCCGCGGCCTGCCCACCGAGGCGGATCAGCTGATCCTGGCGCCCGGTAGCAAGCCGCTGTTGTTCGCGCTGCTCGCGGCGCTGGACGGCGATCTGGTGCTGCCGAAGCCTGCGTGGGTGAGCTACGCGGCGCAGGCCGCGCTGGTCGGTAAGCGGGTGCACGGGGTACCGATCGCTGCGCAGGCCGGCGGTCTGCCCGATCCGGACGCGCTTGCCGAAACACTGCGCGCCGCGCAGGCGGAGGGGGCACGCCCCGGCGTGCTCTTGCTGACCACACCGGACAATCCAACCGGCACTATCGCGCCGCCGGAACTGGTGCGCCAGGTTTGCCAGATAGCTGAGCAGTACGGCCTGGCTGTTGTCTCCGATGAGATCTACCGCGATCTCGCGCACGAGGGACACGAGGTACACAGCCCGGCGCTGGAACTGCCCGAACGCACCATCGTGACCGCGGGGCTGAGCAAGGGGATGGCGCTCGGCGGCTACCGGATTGGCTTCGCCCGGCTGCCCGATTCGCCGTTTGGCCAAGCGTTGCGGGACAAACTGGTTGGTATCGCCAGTGAAGTATGGTCCTGCCTGCCCGGTCCAATGCAGACGGTCGCGGAGTACGTACTGTCCGAGCCGGAGCCGGTCCGGGCGCATATCGCGGCGAGCGTGCGGCTGCACCAGCAGGTGGTGCGGGCCTGCTACGCCGAGTTCGTCGCCGTCGGCGCGAGCTGCCGGCCGCCGCAGGGTGGGTTCTACCTGTATCCGGATCTGAGCGCTGGCCAGACGTCCGGGGCGGAGGCGCTGGCTGGGCGACTGCTGGACGAGCACGATATCGGTGTGCTCGCCGGTACCGCGTTCGGCGACGACCCGTCAGCGGCACGCTTCCGGGTAGCGACCAGCCTGTGCTATGGGGAAACCGAGGAGCAGCGCTGGACCGCGCTACGCAGCGACGATCCGGTTGCGCTGCCCTGGATTGCCGAGTCCATCGACCAACTGCGTACCGCGCTACGCAAGCTCTGACCAGAGAGGTCCACTGTGGTCGAGCTACTTCGCTGACCACAGTGGACCTCCCGGTGCGCCGGTTACCGATCAGGTCTTACCAACCGGTGACCACCCCGAGCAGGTAGACGTGCCCTCAATGCAGACCTTGACCTGGACGTCCTTGTTCTCCGAGAAGCTCAGATCGTAGGTCTCCGTGTAGTGGTTGGTGAAGGTGGACGTGCCACTACCCGCCACTTTCAGATACGCCTTGGCGCGCTTCTTGTCCGGGGTGCTGTCCTTGACGACCAGCTCCTCGCCTTTCGCGCGGAACAGCACTTCGTAGAAGTCCTGCTTATCGGATACGCGGTAGGTTCCCGCGCCCACGCTGATACCGCCCTTGTCGCCGTCGTTGGGGTTGTCCCACTTGTACGGTTCCCAAGCCGCGGCACCTTGCGCCACCCCGGAACCTGCGGCGAAGAACGCGGCGCTGACCCCCAGTGCCGACAGCGCCGCGGCCGTCCTCCGCATCCCCTTCCGGTTACCTGTCATGATCAACTAACCCCCTTTGCCTTCTTCGGCGTGCACTTGGCATTCGGCGAATCGGACGTGCAGGCTTGCAACATGACCCGCTGCCCCTCGTCGTGGGACAGGTCGATGTTCCGCCGCGTGCCGTCACCGTTGCCGTAGTAGACCGCGGGATCGCCGCCGCCGACCCACACCTTGACGATCGCGGACCGGTCATTGTCGTGATAGTCCCAGATCGACAGTTTCTCGCCGTAGGCAAGGAACTGCCCCATGATGTACTCGTCGGTGCCGTTCTTACGGGCGTGCTCGTAGATAGACACGCCCCCCTTGTCATTCGGGTCTTCCCAGGACGCGTAGGTCGAGTGCCAGCTGGCCTTAGCGGCCGGCTCGGCAACCGCCGTTCCACCAAACGCGCCAAGGCTCACGGCCGCGATCGCGGCGGCAAGCACGGACTTTCGGACACCAGAACGCACAACATCCCCCAAGAGCCGGACTGAAACCGAACGGTCAAGATCGGCCCGGCGATACGACCCCGACCAGTTGACGACCACGAGATTGCCGGGGACCGCTTTCATCTCACTTACGCAAGCCTGTCATCCTCGCGAACTTAAGATCTAAAGATCTTTAGAACTTTAGTTCTTTAGTTCTCTAGTCCACGAGTTCTTTAGACCATGGGTTCTTTAGGTCGCGCGAGCTGGCGGAAGTGCGCAGTCGACCAGCACCGAGTTCAGCACGTCCGGGTAGGCACGCGCGTTCGCGGTATACAGCGGCACCGATCCGACGATCTCCCGCGCCCAGCCCGCCTCGGTCTCACTCGCGCAGATCACGACGTCTGCCTCGCGCAGTGCCTGCACCCCGCGTCGCCGCAGCATGCCGGCCTGCGCGCCGATCTCCCGCCGGCGCTTCGGCTCTTCGCATTCCGCGAATCGACGTTCAAGTTCCTCATGCGCCAGATCGTCCACATCGAACACCCGAGCGGCCGTCGGCTGCCGGTTCGCCGCAAGAGCCAACTGGTCGTAGGCTTTCGCGCCAAATGTCACCACCACGTCGTAGCAGCCGGCGCGCTCTTTACCCCACGATTCCACGTCATCCACATGGGACACAACCTCGGTGCCCGAACCGCGCAGCGCGGCCGCACCGGCACCATCCACGGCAAGCAGGGTTACCGCCGCAGCCGGCTCAGCCGCGCGCCAAGCACTGATCGCGGCATGCAATCGGCCATCCCTCGGCGCTCGCTCGGCCAGCAGTAGCACCGAGTATGGCGCGGCGGCATCGCGCAACCAGTGCAGTCGATGCGGGTACTTCGGCGCGCCAACCGCCGGCGTCCGACGCGCGAGGTCATCAGCCCACCTCCGGCGAAACACCTTGCGGTTGATCGCGGACAACCGCTCCGCCGTGGAGGTCGAACTCGTGCCATGCCGCACGTGCACCACGCGCGAAGCCGGCTGTAGCCATACCTGCCAACCACGCTCGCGCAACGTGAACTGCAGATCAGCGTCCTCGTAATAGGCGATGTGGTAGTCCGCGCAGAACCCGCCGACCGCGTAGAAAGCACTGCGCCGCAGCAGCAAGCAGGCGGCAGACGCGTAGTCGACCACCCGTGGGTACAGCGCTTCGGCCGATCGCTCGCCATCACCCCAGCCCCGGCTGAACCCGTCGCCGCCGATCATGCTGCCGGCTTCCTGCAGCCGGCCGTCCGGAAAGGCCATCGCGGGCGCGACGGCCGCGGCCCTCGGGTTCGCCCGCAACAGCGCGAGCAGCGGTTCCAGCCAGCCCGGTGTTACCTCAACGTCGGCATTGAGCAGGCAGATGAACTCGCCCTTTGCCCGCTGGATGCCCAGCTCACAACCGGCACCGAAGCCGAGGTTGGAGCCCATTCGCAACACGGTCGCATCGGAAAGGTTGTTGGCCAACCATTCCCCGGAACCATCCGGTGATGCACTGTCCACAACGATCACTTCGTACGCGACCTTGGTGTGCTTGGCCACGATCGCCAAGCAGCTCGCCGCCAGTTCCCCTCGGCCATGTGTCACCAGTACGAAGCTGACGGTGCATGCGGTCATCAGCGACCGAGCCTTCCGTAGATGCCGCGCAGCGGCGTCGTCCAGCGATACAGCTTGGTGTTCCGCAACGCTTCCAGCTCCGCACGGCACTCCGCGAGTTCGGCAACGGTGGCGTTATGCCGATCGGCGAGCGCACCGTGCAGCTCGCGTTCCAGTTCGAGCTCCGCGCGCAGCTCCCGCGAGCCACCCCCGCCGGATTCCACCAGTTGCTCCACCAACGTCTGGCGCTCGGCATGCAACCGCTGCCGCAGCCGATCGTGCGCCGCACGCAGGGCCGCGTTCTCCGCCGCGAGTGCCGCGTTCCGGCGTTCGGTGCCGTTATCCCTCGATTCCGCATGCCCGGCGATCGCGTCGAACTCGGCGGCGAGCGAACCGACAGCCGAGGCCAGCCACACCGGTTCGGCGTGCCGGCTGAACACGGTTGGCAGTTCGGCAAGGCTCGCGGCGAACTGTTCCGGAGCGCCGAACTCCCGGACCGCGGCGGTCTGCGTACCCGTGACATCGCAGAAGGCCCAGTCCACGCCGAATGCGGTGGCCACTGCCGCACCGTGCTCGTCGGTGGGCAACGCGGCTCGGGCGCCCGCGATGATCGCGAGCCGGTCTTCGAGTACGAGTTCAGCGGGCGCCGGATACCAACCGGGCGGCGGTGCGGTAGTCCGGCCATCCGGCAACAGCACGATGTGCTCAACGCCGAGGCGCTTCGCCGTGTGGTTGGCCGCTGTCGCCATCCGGTCCAGGTCGGGCAACAACGCGCCGGCGAGCTGCACGACGAGATAGGCGCCCTCCTCGGGAAGCACACCCAGTTGCCGCAGCGCGGCCTGCCGCTGGGCCAGTACCGCGGAATCCACCAGGTGCTCAGCGAGCAAACCGGGATGTGGGACCACATTGGCCGATACGCCGTGCTCGGCGAGCAGTTCGGCCGACCGGGCATCCCTTGTGGACACTAACGGCTGGGTGCGCAACAGCCCGGCAAGCTCCGACGGGACTGGATCAGTGACCCGCACCGCAGGGGCGAGTAACGCGTGCTGCCGTAGGCCCGCCGAGTAAAACCGGCTGGCGCTGCTCGGCCCGTAGCTCAGCGCGCTACCAAGCGGGAAGGCCGGGTTGTACACGCTCAGTCGGTATTCCTGCCCGACCCGGGTCAGCCGCTGGTCGTGGTAGTCACCGAGTGGTTCCACCACCAAGCCACCATCGGTACACAGTGGACGATCCCAGCCGGCCGGCGCGAGATGGCCGATCCGCCAGCCGGGTAACCGGGCGGCGAGCTCGGTGTCGAATATCCGAGCGAACAGCTGGTCACCGAGTCCGGGCAGGTCTGCGCTGCCCCACAACGCGAGGGCGGGTTCGGCTGGCACGGCACCGAGCCTACCCAGGAAGCGGTGCACCGCGCGGCATGTATCCCCAACCGCTGGTCTGACCCACACGGGTGAAGCTCATCGACGCCCGGGCGCGGCGGCTCGTTTCGGTGTGCCAGTGCGCGCACGATCGGTCTCGCTACGAATGGAGGTAGCCATGTGGTTGCAGGTCAGCATCGTCGCTGTCCTCGCGGTGTTCTTCGTTGCGCGGCTGATAATCGTGCTAGGTGACCGCCCAACCATCCGCGAGCCGCAGCGCCAGAACGATCCGTCGCTGGTCCGCCCGCCGAGGGTTGATTCGCCTCCCCACCAGTAATTCAGGAGCGCACGGGCGCCTTGAGCCGGACGCGCGCCCCGGACAGCGCGCTGGTGCCGCTCAACCCGTCCACCCTGGTCTCCTCGACGAGGTCATTGATACTGACGCCGGGCTGGGTCGCCGCGACCCGCAGTCGGGTACCCGCGCGGCCGTGTCCCCAACCGTGCGGCAGGCTGACCACGCCCGGCATGATCGTCTCGGTTATCTCCACCGGGACCGATACGGTGCCCACCGTTGAGGACAGCTCAACGAGGTCACCGTCGGCAAGGCCGGGCGCATCAGCCGGGTTGATCAGCAGGGTGCAGCGCGGTTTGCCCTTCACCAGGCGTGGACTGTTGTGCAGCCAGGAATTGGCACTGCGCAGCTGCCGCCGCCCGATCAGCACCAGGTCCGGGGTCTGCGGTGTGGCCATCCGGGCACGCAGCCGGGCAAGGTCGGCCAGATACTCAGCGGGCGCGAGGTGCACCCGGCGGTCCGCCGTCGCCAGCCGATCGGGCAGCCGGGGTTGCAGTGGACCAAGGTCGATCCCGTGCGGCTGATCGCGCACTTCGCGTAGCGAGAGCCGGTATGGCCCGGTGCGCAAGCCCAGGTCAACCATGCGTTCCGGGGAAGCGAACCGCTCCATCGCGCCGCCGAGCGCGCGCCGGAACGCCGCGCTGCGTGGGCCGCGTAGCCGAAGCATCAGGCCGAGCAGGATCTGCCAGTCGTGGCGCTGGTCGGGCCCTGGCTGGAACACCGGCGCGTGGTACTTGGCGGTGTTCCGCACGTTGGTGTGACTGAGCGCCGCATTGAAATAGCTGCGTTCCAGCGGGCTCACCGGCGGCAGCAGCACATGGGCGAACCGGGTCGTCTCGTTGAGGTAACCGTCGATGGACACCATGAAGTCGAGCCCCGCGAGCGCCTTCTCCAGCCGCGGACCGTTCGGGCTGGACAACACCGGGTTGCCCGCGGAGGTGAGCAGTGCCCTGACCTGACCGGTACCCGGGGTGTCGATCTCCTCGGCGAGCGCGGCGACGGGACTTTCCCCGCCGAATTCCGGATAGCCGCTGACCCTGGTGTGCCAGCTGGCGAAGCTGCCGGCATGCCCAATCCGCTTGGTCAGCGGGATCGCGTCCAGTGCTGGGGTGGTGAACATTGCCCCGCCCGGCTCATCCAGATGTCCGGTCAGCACGTTCACCACGTTGACCAGCCAGGCGGCCAGCCCACCGAATTCCTGAGTGCAGATGCCGATCCGGCCATACAGCACGGCACGCGGGGTGTGGGCGAGTTGCCTGGCCAGCTCGCGGGTGACCGGGGCGGCTATGCCGGTGCTCGCGGCGGTGACCTCCGGTGGGAAATCCAGCGCGGCCGTGCGCAGCTCCGCGGTCCCGGTCAGGTGGTCGGCCAGCCGGCCGGGACGCACCAGATCCTCGGCGAACAGGGTGTGCACGATGGAAAGCAGGAGCAATGCATCGGTGCCTGGGCGGATGAAGTGGTGCTCGTCCGCCCGCTGGGCGGTCTCGGTACGGCGCGGGTCGACAACGACGACCTTGCCGCCCCTCGCCCGGATGGCTTTCAGCCGGGCGCGCATATTCGGCGCGGTCATCAGACTGCCGTTGGAGACCTCGGGGTTACCGCCGAGGCAGACGAACAGATCGGTGCGATCCACGTCCGGGATGGGAAACAGCAGCTGGTGGCCGAACATCAGCAGGCCGGCGAGCATATGCGGCAGCTGGTCCACCGAGGTTGCCGAGTACAGATTGCGGGTGCCCAAGCTGCGCAGGAACATCTGCCCGTAGATCAGCAGACCGAGGTTATGCACGGACGGGTTGCCCTGGTAGACACCGAGCGCGTCCTTACCGTGGTTCTTGCGGGCCGCACGCAAACCGCTTGCCGCGACGTTCAGCGCGGTGTCCCAGTCGGTTTCCCGCCAGTGCTCGCCTCGGCGAATCATCGGCCGACGAATCCGGTCCGGGTCGTGGTGCAGATCCGCGAGCGCGGTCCCTTTCGGGCACAGATAACCGCGGCTGAGCGGGTCGTGTTCATCACCGCGAATATCGGTGACCAAGTCTTCTTCAGTAGTCACCGTGAGACCACAGCTCGCTTCGCACAACACGCAGGTCTGGTTATGCACCGGCATGGTTGCCACCACCTTTGGTCGCGATCCATACCAACGGTATGTATCTAACGCGGCGAAGGCAAGGTGCTTGTGCCCCGGTCGTCGAGCGGTCAGGCCTCAGGCAACTGCGGCCAGACCTGTTCGGCCAGCGCGATCGCTACCTTGCACGGGTTCTGACCCGCGCCCGGCAATGCGGTGCGGACGATGGCAAGCTCCGACGTGTCCTCCTCGCCCAGCGTGAACTGACCACGCTCGGCGTACACCGCGCAGGTGCCCACCGTCGAGGCTTTGGTCTCCACCACGGTGCTGGGTAGGCCGGCGATCTCCCGGTTCGTGCCCTGCTGTGCGGCGCCAACGCTGAACTCGACGGTGGCCGTCGGGTTGTCCCCGCCAGGTTCGCCCCATCGGCAGCGGCGTTCGGCCGGATACACCTGGCTGGGTTCGGCCGAGACGTCGAGCTGGTCGGTCACCTGTTTGCCGGAAAGCATCGAGCAGGCGGACAGGGAAGCGAGCGAGCCGGGCGGTAGATCCCAGCTTTGCGCTTGATCCGCCTGCGTCGCATGGAAAATGCCGGTCGCGGCGGTATCGGCTACCCCGCACAGCTGGTCTTTGGCGATCTTGCCGCTTGGCGCGGTCGTCTCGACGTCGACCGTGATGTTGTCCGCGAACACCACGTGGTTCAGGCAGCTCGTATCACTGGTTTCGGTGCGCAGTACCTTGCTTCCCCTGCCGAGATCGCCGACTTCGGTTTGCTCGCCGGACAACGAATCCGCCCGCTGCAGTAACCCGAAGGCAACTTCGATGTTGGTGTCCTCGACCAGCACCGCGAGGGCGCACTCGTCGAAGGACGGCCTGGGCAGCTCTTGGGTTTCCCCGTGCGCGGCAAAGACATTGCCACCGAGCAGGCTGCACGGATCGAGGGCGCGGAACTGGCCGAAGGCCTCCGCGGCGTTGAGCGGCTCGGCTCGCGTCGTCTGCTCGCCGGCGGTGCCCTCGTCGGATTCGGTCGCGCAGGCGCCGAGCGCCAACAGTGCGATAGCGGCGAGCGCCGCGCCGGTCCGACGAAGCACCGTGGAATCCCTGCCCGCCATATCCACCCTCCTCGGGTTGCCTCGGGCAGGAGACTAGCGCACCTTCACCTGCGTTCAACGGCGCGCAAAAAGAGCGGGCACCTCATTCACGCATGAGGAAACCCGCTCTGTTTGGTAAGTCTTATCCGAGAAACGCAGGGTGCGAGGGGACCGCGCACCCTGCTACCAGGACCACTCGTCTGGTGGCACCCGCTACCTACCGGCTCGAACGACAGCTACGTCACTTGGACGCGTGCTGGCGCTCCCCCCGGTGCGGAGCGTACCCACGGCCGACGTCGTGAGCCCGGTTTAGATCGGACGTGAACAACGAAATCGACTTGATCAGCTTACGCACGATCCTCACCTCACTTCATCCGCACCTAACGAGAATCCCCATCCTGACAGGGGTCTCGCCCCGTACATCGCTACACGGCTTCGCGGTGTTCCAGCGTTACGCCAATGTGGACCGTGTTCTATGTCACGACCATTCGGGTGGCGGATAACGGAAGCAGCGGTGGCTAGCCACCGCCCTTCGGCAACTGCGACTCGAAGATCTTGGCGTACTGCTCGACGAGCTCGTCCTGCTGCTCGCCACTGTCAGCGCCGGTGACGATAACGTCGACCCGCGAGGAATCCGTAATCGTCAACGCAACCACCGAACTTGAGCCACCTATCGCCTGAAACTTCACACCCTCATGATTGCCCACCGTCGTCGGCACCGGCTCGTCATCAGCATTCGGGATCTCAGCAACACCCACGTCATCCCAGTAGGCCACACCAACGAGGTACCCGCCACCGGCCTGTTTCGTCCTCCAGCGACAGTTCGGCCGCTCCGACACATCACCATCCGCCGGCTGGCCTGCCTTCAAACCAAGTTGATCAAGCTCTCCCTCAGACAACAGTGAGCAATAATCAAGCTCCGCCAACTGATCACTACCGGAGTTGGACTCCGACGGCGCCGGCGTAGTCGACGAACCCGGCCCCTGCGTCGCCGTATCGCCCGCACTCGCCTGACCCGGCGTCTGCTCCGCACAACCAGCCAAGCCCAAAGCAGCGACCACCAACATCGGTAGCCACAGTCGGCTGCAACGAACCCTGCTCATCTGCGGCTAGACCTCCTGGTCACCAAGGCCCTGGGCGTTGTCACTATCCGAACTCTGATAGTTCTCCATCGCCTTCTTGATCGCCTCCCGCGCCTGCGGAATCACCTTCTCACGAAACTCCTGGATGTTCGGCAGGAACGACTGCTCCGTGCCGATCGCCGTCTCTTGCATAAACGGCTTGATCACCTTCGCCACCGGCGTATCCCCGATCGGCGGCTCCCCGGTGATCAAGTAGACATCCTGAAGCGCCTCATCCAACCCCGCTTCTATCCGGTCGAGGGCGTTGATCAGCGCCTGGCCGCCGGTCTCATTGACCGCGAACTTGCCCTCCGCAGCATCCCGAGCGAAGCTCTGCGTGCTCGAGACGATGTCGTTGATGTTCTGCATGGCCTCGGCCTTGTCTCCCGACTCGGCCGCGCCACCAGTGCCTGGCGTCGTCATCGCCCCTCCCCAGTCGGTCAACTCAGTGTATTCAGAACATCTCAATGAGTAATGTTCGCAGGCTGCTACACCCGGTCGTCGATGGGGAGCCTTTGACGGCACGGTCAACGCACGCTCACTCGCGTGGGCTAGACGCGGGAGCGGCAGACAATGTGAATGAGACACAAAAAAGCAGGGCGCGAATTCTCGCACCCTGCGCAATTTTTTGCTTTCGAATCGAAAGTTAACGCCTAATGGCTAGACGGGGAACTTCGTTCGAATCGTCGTCGGGAACCGGTCAGCAACGCGAGTTGCGAGCGCTAGCGCGCTCCGCACGATACGGAGCGAACCCGCGAGCCACATCGTGTGCCCGGTTCAAGTCGCGTGTGAACCCGTTGATGGCGCGAATCATCTTCCGCACGGCCAGTTCTCTCTTTCTCCCGCAGCTGGTCGAGATCCTCATTGTTTGGATCTCACTACCTATATCGCCGGGGCACCCCGGAATGTTCCAGGTCAGCGCGGTCATCCGCGTCACACTCGAATGCGCAGTTGATCTAGAAAAACGTGTGCGCGGTCACCAGGTTCCGGCGAGGAATGCCCGCCATTGCCCGACCGAAAAGGACAGTGCACCGCCGGCTGGGTTCTTTGCATCGCGTACCGCGATCGCCGCATCCGCACGGGCGACCTCGACGCAATTCCCGTTGTGCCCATCCCCGTCGCTGTAGCTGCTTCGCCGCCAGCAAAGACTCGGCTGGGGGACGGTGCGCATCGCGATTCGCCTCTTCCGGCTCGGCTCAGGTCTCGGCGATCACCCGCTCGATCAGCGTGATCGACTCCCGCTCACCCAGGGCGATACCGGCCAGGTGATCGAATAACAGCCTAGCAGTCGAAACCTCACTGGCGTCCTCTATCTCGGTGGAGCCGAAGCCGTACTCCACGTAGGCAATATCGGGTTCCTCCGGCTCGGTATAGCTCAGCAAGCTAAACGAACCCGCCCGGCCGGAATGTGCGCCACGGGATACCGGTAATACCTGTACCCGAACGGTGGGCAACCCGGCACAGGCAATGACATGGCGTAGCTGCGCGCGTTGCTCTTCAGGCGACAGCACCGGTCGCCAGAGCGCGGTTTCATCGATGATCGCGTGCATCCGGAGTACCGGCTCCTCGGTTAGCCGCCGCTGTCGACGCCTCCTGATCTCGACAGCTTTGTCGAGCTCGCTTCCGCGCATAGCCGTACTCGAATGCGCGAAGTTCGTTCGGATATATGACTCGGTCTGAAACAGCCCAGGGATATAGCCGAGCTGGAACTCGTGCAGCTCGCTTGCCTCGGCTTCCAGACTGACGAATCCCTTGTCGCTCACGCCATAAGCGCGCCACCAGCCCTTCGTCCTGGCTCGGTCGAACATCCGGGCGTATTCCGGCCAGTCGTTGGTGACCACGCCGTAGATATCGAGCAGGAGTTCGAACTCGGCGTAAACCGGCACCTGCCCCGCCTCGATCCGGCTGATCTTGGAGGTGGCGCAGCGCAGCCGCTCGGCCACCTCCCACTGGCCAAGGCCGGCCCTGTCCCGTAGCCGTCGCAACGTGCGCCCCAGTTGCCGCGCCCGGAAGTTCGGCTTCTTCATCTCGCCCACCCGGAAACACCCCTCGAAATTGCGCGCACACGGATCGTAGAGCGCAAACCCGACAGTCAGAAATTGCGACAGCCGGGCGTGCGACTCGCTCGAATCCGACTGGCGATTTCCGCGGCCACCCTCCGCCGATGCTGAAACCCCCGCTACACAAAGGCGTCTGGTGCACCGTCGCGCAGCACCGGCACGTGGTCATGGAGACCAGGCACGGCGAGCACGGCGAGACCTACTCGGTCACCGCCTGCGGCTGGCTGGTGCAAGCGAGCGCGATCGATTTCCGCCTTGCCGACCCACCGCTGTGCCTGCCCTGCCACGTGCTCGCGCAACGCGGATGGGTGAGTGACCCGTCGGAGTAAGACCGCGCCAAGCGACTATAGGAATGTGAGCGAACCACGGGTGCGGCCTGATCCGGCGTTCGCGCTGCTGGAGATCTACGCGGAGGCGTTGCCACAGGTGTACGGCTACCTGCGAGCCAGGTGCGGTAACACCGTGCTCGCCGAGGACCTGACCTCGGCGACGTTCCTCGGCGCGGTCGATACGGCGCGGCGCGGTGCGGTCGCGGTCAGCGTCAGCTGGCTGATCGGCATCGCGCGGCACAAACTCGCGGACCACTGGCGCTCGGTTGAACGCGAGGAGCGTGGCCTGCGGCTGGTGTACCAGGCACGGGAGGAAACAGCGGCCGCGCCGAGCGAGCAGCTGGAAGTGCTGGTGGCCCGGCAGGTGCTCGCCGAGCTGGGCGCGCATCACCGGGCCGCACTGACGCTGCGCTATCTGGACGGTCTGCCGGTACCCGAGGTCGCCGCGCATCTGGACCGGACCGTACATGCCACCGAGGCACTGCTGGTCCGGGCAAGGGCGGCGTTTCGCAAGGCATACCAACGACGAGGAGGGCAGGATGACTGATCCGTTCGACGCCCTCTACGCGGGCATTGAGCCGCGTGAGCCGAACCCGGAGTTCGCCGCCGAACTGCGTGCGCAACTGGAGCGCGCGATCCTGGCACCGGAAGGAGACACCATGACCACGACGCAGGGCACGATAGGAGCGCAGACTCACTCGATCTCGGCATACCTGGCCGTTACCGACGCACGCGCCGCGCTGGAGTTCTATACAGCCGTATTCGACGCCACCCGAAGGGGCGAGCCGATCGTGATGCCGGACGGGGTGGTTGGGCACGCGGAGGTCGCGATCGGCGATTCGGTACTGATGCTCGCCGAGGAGTTCGCGGAGATCGGACATACCGTGGCGCCATCGGGCGGCGCGATGCTTCGGGTTGAGGTATCCGATGTGGATGAAGCGTTGGCGCGGGCGGTGTCCCGAGGGGCGAGCGTGGACCGGCCAGCTGAGGACGGCGGGCATGGCCGGGTAGCCAACATCCGCGATCCGTTCGGACAGCGTTGGATGCTGGCGCAGGCAGCCGCACGCACCGATGTCTAGGAGCCACAATTCGGAGCGAATTCTCGGCATGATCTAACTTTTCGCAATAGCAGAAATATCCACTGAAATTATTGCGTCATACGAAATTAGCTCGTAACTTGCCAGCAACGCAGGTGCCCCCGAGCATCCAGCCGGCGCCGGCAAAGGAGCTGATCATGCGTTCGTCGGTATCGCCGGCACCCGCCAGATTTACCGATCTGGGCATCCGGATCGCGGGCGTGTGCACCGTGCTGGCGGTCTTCGAACTCACCGCGCGCACGGGTTTGCTGCCGCGCGCATGGTTTCCACCGATCAGCGAGATGTATCTGGAACTCGGCAAGCTGGCCTTCGGCTGGCCGCTGTGGGTGGAAATCGGGCGCACGCTCAGTGGCTGGGCCCTCGGCATCGGCCTGGCGGCGGTACTGGCCATTCCACTCGGGATCGCGCTCGGCACGAACAATCTCGCTTACCGGCTGAGCAAAGCCGTCATCGAGTTCCTGCGCCCGGTGCCATCCGTGGCACTCATTCCACTCGCCGTGCTGGTCTACGGCACCGGCCTGGAGATGAAGACCTTCCTGATTGCCTTCGCCACCTTCTGGCCGATCCTGCTGCAAACCATCTACGGCGTGCAGGGCGTCGACCCGGTGGCGATGGACACCGCTCGCTGCTACGGACTTCCGCAGTCGGCCAGGTTCACGCAGATCATCGCACCGAGCGCAGCACCGTTCATCGCCACGGGACTGCGGATCGCCTCGGCAATCGCACTGGTACTTGCCATCACCGCCGAGTTGGTGGTCGGCGCACCCGGTCTCGGGCAGGCGATCATCGTGGCCCAGTCCGGCGCAAATGCCACCAGGATGTATGCGCTGATCATCGTTGCCGGCCTGCTCGGCTGGGCGCTGAACTCCTGCTTCCAGTTCGTCGAACGGCGACTGCTGCGCTGGCATCCCGCGCAGCGTGGAGAGGAAGGCAGATGACCCGGCGGATCGGCTATCTACTGTTACCGGCGATCCTGCCGATCGCGGTGCTACTCGGCTACGGCATCTGGTCGATTCCGGCACAGAACTTCTACTTCCCCCCACTACCCGAGATCATTGGCTTCTTCCGGGACATCTGGCTGTTCGACCGGATCGGCAGCGATCTGGTGCCCAGTCTCGCGCGGATGCTCAGCGCCTATGCCATATCCATCGGGCTCGGCGTGCCGATTGGCCTCGCACTTGGCTTCTCCCGGCTGCTGCGAACCGCATGCGAGCCAGTCGTCGAGTTCCTGCGGGCGCTGCCGGCACCGGCGCTGATCCCGTTCGCACTGCTCATCTTCGGCGCGGGCAACGGGTCCAAGCTGTTCGTGATCGTGCTCGGCGCGATCTGGCCGATCCTGCTGAACTCATTGGACGGGGCGCGCGGTGTAGACCGCACCCAGCTCGACATGGCGCGGTCGTACCAGGTACCTCGGTTGGCCAGGCTACGTCACATCGTCCTGCCCGCCGCCAGCCCGCGCATCTTCGCCGGAATGCGCACCAGCCTGGCGATCGCGCTCATCCTGATGGTGGTTTCCGAGATGGTCGCGAGCAGTCACGGTCTCGGCTACTTCGTGCTTCAGGCACAGCGTTCCTTCGCGATCCCGGAGATGTGGACCGGCATCATCTTGCTTGGCATTCTTGGCTTCCTGCTGAACGCGATCTTCCTGCGAATCGAGAACCGGGTGCTTTTCTGGCACCGCGCCGTTACCCGCAAGCGCCCCACGAAAGCCCGCTCGGAGGCAACCGATGCTTGACGTGTCCCAACTTCGCAAGGTCTACGGGCCAGATCCGAACGCGCCGCCTGCCGTCGCCGATCTGAGCTTCACCGTTGCCGAACAAGAGTTCGTCTGCATTCTCGGCTCGTCCGGTTGCGGTAAATCCACGATGCTCCGTTGTCTGTCTGGGCTGGACTCGCCAACAGCGGGCGAGGTCCGGTTGCGCGACCGCCGAGTCACCAAACCGCCGGAAGAGATGGCTTTCGTATTCCAGGACTACAGCCGTTCCCTGCTCCCGTGGATGAAGGTCCGGCGGAATGTGTCATTTCCGCTGCGATACAAAGGAGTCGGTAACCGCGCGGCAGATGATGCTACCGAGGAAGCACTGGACGCCGTGGGCCTTGCTGGCAAAGGTGATCTCTATCCCTGGCAGCTCTCTGGCGGCATGCAACAACGGGTCGCGATCGCCCGCGCGCTGGCGTACAAGCCTCGCGTGCTACTGATGGATGAGCCGTTCGCCTCCGTGGACGCACAAACCCGTACTGGCTTAGAGGATCTGCTCCTCGATGTCTGGCAACGCTACGAGATAACCGTGCTGTTCGTGACCCACGACATCGATGAGGCCATCTACCTGGCGGATCGTGTGCTGGTGTTACGTGCCCCCGCACAGATCCGACACAGCACGACGGTGCCGCTGGCTCGGCCACGGGACCAGCTGACGACCAAACAGCAACCCGAGTTCGGCCAGCTGCGCGCTGAGCTGTTCAACGCGCTGGACGCACAACCGGCACCTGCCTAACGGGAGCATCGATGGGTTTACCGCACAGAATCGGTGCCGTGCTGTTCGCGCTGGCAATGTTGTGCGCTGGATGCACGGACTACGGTGGTGATCTTTCCGGTGGTGCCGCGCGCTCCGGCGGCGATGGGAATACCGTCACGGTTTCCGAGACGGCAGGCATGCCCTCGGCGTTCCTTGGCTACGGCGTGCGGCGCGGCTTCTTCGCCGATGAGGGAATCGATCTGCGGGTGGACGCCTCGACCGGCGGCGCCACGGTAGTTCCCGCGCTGCTCAGCGAGGATATCGATATCGCGGGTTCCAATGTGGTGAGTGCGATGATCGCGATGGGCCGCCGGATGCCGGTGCAGATGGTGGCTGCCGGAACGAGCGCCGCGCAGCGGTCCGAACAGGACTTCTCCACGCTGATGGTGCCCGCACACAGCCAGATCAACCGGGCGGAAGATCTCGCAGGCACGCGGATCGGGGTGAACTCACTGCAGAACATCAACGATGTAGTGGTCTACTCCGCGCTGCGCGACCGGGGAGTGAACATTGAGACCGTCGAGTTCGTGGAGATGCCACTGCCAGATCTGCCCGCCGCGATCGAGCGGGGCGATGTGGACGCCGGCCTGCTGATCGAACCGTTCGGCACCATCGGCCGCAACCAGGGGCTCCGTGAGGTGCTGCGCCCGTACACCGAGCTGCGACCGGGCTTGCAGATCGGGACGTACCTGATGACCAGTGATCGCGTGGCCGATGATCCCGAACTTGTACGTGCCTTTCAGCGGGGTGTGCAGCGCACCGCCGATGCGATCCGAGACGACCCCGACGCGTTCCGGGCCGAGCTACCGGAACTCAGTAGCCTGGACGCGGAGCTGGCCGAGCAGGCGCCGCTGCCGGAGTGGCGCGGGCGCACGGACCGCGCATCAATCGAGCTCATCCACCGCGCGATGCGTGAGTTCGGGCTCACCGAGGCGGAACTCGACTACCCGGAGGCAGTGCTTCGCTGACGGTCGTTGACCGCTGACTCACAGCTGAGCGCGGAGGGATTCCTGGATCTGCTCCTGGGCTCGCAGTAACGGCGGCACCAGTACGTCCGCGATCTCGTCGCCCGGCATCCGGCCGGTTGGCACCACCACCGCGATCGAAGCCAGGGGCGCATCGGTGAGATCCCGCAGGGCGGTCGCAACGGCACTGACTCCGGCCTCGCCCTCGCCACGGTTCACCGCGTAGCCACACTCCCTGATCTCGGCCAGCTCGGCTTCCAGTACCGCCCAGTCGGCCACCGACGAGTTGGTACGAGCTTCCAGTTCCCCATCCGCATATCGCCGCGCGAGCTCGCTGGATGGCAGTGCCGCGAGAATCGCCTTGCCCGCAGCCGTGCAGTTCGCGGGCAGCACCACGCCGGTCCGGTTACCCACCCGAACCGATCGGGGGCTTTCCACGCAATCGACGAACCGGACGTTGCGACCTTCCAGTAGCGATAGGCTCGCGGTCTCCTGCGTCCATTCGCGCAACTGTTCCAGCATCGGGTGCGCCACGCGGCGGATATCAATCCGGCCGATCGCCGCCAGCCCAATCTCGTTGAGTACCGGGCCGGGGCGATACGCCCCGTTGGGTTTGTCCTGCAAAACGAATCCCCTGGCGCGCAGGGAATGCAGCAGCCGATGCGCGGTGGACGGCGCTACCGCGAGTAGCTCTGCGGCGTCGGAGACGCGCAGCGCCTGTCGCTCGCCGATCAGCTCCAATAGGCGCAGCGCGTTGTCCACTGAGCTGGCGCCGCCTGGTCGTGGCCGGAAGTTCGGCATGATCGGATACTACGCGCCTAGACGACGTCCAGCCGTAACTCGCCGATCCTGCTGATCGTGGTGTGCAATCGGTCTCCGGAGTTGATCGGTCCCACTCCGGGCGGCGCCCCGGTGAAGATCAGATCGCCGGGCAGCAAGGTCATCATCCGCGAAGCATAGGAGATGATCTCCGGCACCGCCGTGATCAGCGTCGATGTGTGCACCCGCTGCCGCTGCTCGCCGTTGGCGGTCAGCTGGATATCGAGATCACCTGGGTCGGTCAGTTCGTCCGCGGTGACCAGCCACGGTCCGGTCGGCGAGAACGTGTCGTAGCTCTTTCGCCTGGAACGGTCAGCCGCGCCGCGCACCGTGATATCCAGCCCGATGGTGTAGCCGAACACATGCGAAAGCGCATCCTCGGTAGGAATATCCTTGCCGCCCTTGCCAAGCACGATGACCAGTTCGGACTCGTGATGAATCTCCTGACCGGCCGCTACCACTTCGGGCGGTAGTCGAATCGGTTCCGCCGGACCGGAGATCGAGGATGGGGCTTTGAGAAACACATCAAAGTTCATCATCCACGAGGTGACCTCGCCGAGCGTGCGCTCCTGCACCTCGTGCATCTCGTGCACATGCTCGGCATAGTTACTCGCGCAGGCGAGCACCTTGCTCGGGTTGAGCACCGGAGCCCGCAAGCGAGCGGTAGCTACCTGTTGTGGCGCACCTGCCGCACTTGCCGCTGCCAGTTCAGCACGCAGCTTCGGATACTCCTGGCAGAGCAACCGCCACCAGCCAGCCGTCAACGGGTCCGGATCGTGCGGCCACGGCAGCTGGTGGCTCAGCGGCACGATACCCGCCTCGGTCACCGCACCGAGCTGGTTGTCGTCGTACAGTGCCAGTCTCATTCGCGCTCCGTCCCAAAGACCCCGGTAACGTTCTGCGGTGCGGTAAGGGTTTCCTCGCGATACACGCCGAGCGCCCGGAGTACTGGCGCATCGCTGAGGCTGAACAGATCAGCTTCGCCGGTACCGTGATGCTCCACCGCGGACCAGGACGGCACGACGAACATATCGCCCGCTTCCCAGTCGAAGCGTTTACCGTCGATCACGCTGCTGCCCTTGCCGCCGAACACCACATACACGGTGTTCCCGGTACGCCGCACCGGAAGCGTCGATCCGACGCCCAGCCGATGTGCTCCACAAGCGAGGGTCGGCAGCACACTCGCGCCCGAGTCGGGATTGGTGAATTCCAGGCTGACCATCGGAGCGCCGGTCTCCGCACGGAGCCGAGCCAGTTCGGCACTGGTTTCCGACCACCGGTACACCAGTAGCGGAGAGGGCTCCTGATCCAGCGCCTCGTCTACCCGACCGGCGGTGAACTTTGTGGTACGGGCGGCATGCGCTATTTCGGACTTGTTTCGCGGCACGTCTACCGGCTGGTTCAGTTCGGGATGCGGCTCGAAGAAAATGGCATCCAGGGCCTGGATCATGGGCAGATCCAAACCGTCGAACCACAGCATATTGCCGTCCGTCGTACTGGTGTGATCATGCCAGCACCAGCCTGGGGTGAGGATGAGATCGCCTGGATACATATCGCAGGCATCGCCATCTACGGTGGTCCACACCCCGGAACCTTCGAGCACGAACCGGATCGCACCTGGCGTATGCCGGTGCGCTGGCGCGGATTCCCTTGGCCCCAAGCACTGCAGCGCACCCCACAGGGTTCCAGCCGCATAGGGCAGCCCCTGCAAGCCTGGGTTGGCTAACGAAAGCACCCTTCGCTCACCGCCACGCTCGACCGGAACCAGTTCAATCGCACGTTCCGCCAGCGGCCGCATCGCATCCGCCCGCCATAGCCAGGGGATCGCTTTCGGGCGCGGGGTTGGGGTGAGCAACTGCGAGGTAATCGTCCACAATGGCTGAAGATCAGCCGCGGCAATGTCCGCGTATAGTCTGTCCAGCTGCGGGGTTGCCTCTTCCACAGTCATAGCGGCGTGTTCTCCTATCCGGTTAGTGCGCGGTTAGCTCACCAGGTGGAATCCCGACACCGAATCTGCGTACGCTTTCCAGCAGCGAAACTCGTCGCATGTACTCCCGCGCCCGATCCGGGTCAGCCGCGATCGCGCGCATCTGCTCGTGGGTCGCCCTGCGACGCGTTTCGTCCCGTTCCTTGAGCCGCTGGGTGTTGCGCTCGGTGTCCGCCTGCACGTACTCGACGGCGACCTGGCGCCGGATCCTGGCAAAGGTATCGAGTTCCTCGTCCAGATCACCGTCGCCCGAACGGATACGTACGATCCGGCTTGCCACATCGACCGCATCGTGGATCCCGCTGTTGAGCCCGACTCCGCCGATCGGGCTATTGATATGCGCGGCGTCACCAACCAGTGCGACGTTACCGGCTCGGAAGGTGGCCGCGACTCGCTGGTGCACATTGTACAGCTGACTGTCTACAATAGAGTACTCACGAGGGTGCGGTGCCAGCCGCTGGAACTGTTCCTGCAACGTCGTCTCGGCCATCGCGTAGCTCGCCGAATGCTCAGCTGGCACTGGCCAGACCGCCCGCCAGGATTCCACGGTGCGCAGGATGAATACCCACTGCTCGGGGTCAGCCACATAGTTCACGTGAGCCAAGCCGGGAATCCGCTCTTGCAGGTCGACGTTCGTGCTCGCGATCAGGAAGCGCTCCGGATAGGTGTAACCGTCAAAGTCGATACCCAGTGCGCCACGCACCGTGCTCGCCGCACCATCCGCGGCAATCACCTGCGTACCGCGTAGTTCGGTGTCGCCTTCGACCGTGCGCAGCAGTACGGTGACGCCAGTCGCGTCCGGTCGCACGTCGCGTACTTCCGCACCGAACTCGAGCCGAGCGAGGCCGTCCCCAGTCAGGCGCGCGTACAGCATCCGCACCAGATGCTGTTGGTTGAGCTGCAACCGATACGGGTACGGCGTTTCATCGGCTAGCAGTGTGAAGTCGAACTCGGCGATCAGGCCGGCCGCGCGATCCCGGAAGTGATAGGTCGGCACGATCAGGCCCTCGGCCCGCATCTGCGCGATCAGATCCAGCTCTTCCAGCAGTTCCAGGGTGGCGGCGTGGAACGTCGAGGCGCGCCAGTCGGTTTTCGGCACCGGCTCGGCCTCTACCAAGATCACCGGGACACCGGCCTTGGCCAGCCAGGCCGTCGCGACCATGCCGACCGGACCGCCGCCAACCACGATCACCGGAGCGTCTCCGTTCGCACCAGCTGTCATAGCAATCAAGCTGCCACATATTCCACCAGCAAGAAACAGTGGTGATGATGTTTCCGCTATGCCGAAATTTGTGTCTGTTCAAAGATGCGGACTCATGCGGGCTTCACGTGTTAACTTCGGCAACCGGGACTGCTCGCTGGACAACTTCTGGGGTGACCGATGCGTAGGGTAAGTCGGCTAGGGACCGTTCTCGGCGTATGCACCGCGCTGCTCGGTGGCGCGGTCACCGCGGGAGCGAACGCACAGCCAGGCCAGGAGCAACCCGAACTACAACAGGCGCTGGACAAGGTCGTGGCCGGCGGTGTTCCCGGCAGTTACGCCACGGTCGACGGCATGGACGAGTGGTCCGGCGCCAGTGGAGTCGGGGATCTGCGCACGGGCACACAGCCAGACGCCGAGGGCCAGTTCCGGGTAGCCAGCGTGACCAAAACGGTGGTCGCGACGACCGTCCTGCAGCTGGCCGCCGAAGGCGAGTTCGACCTGGACGACAAGATCGCCAACTACCTGCCCGGCCTCCTGCCCTACGACGACCAGCCGATCACCATCCGGCAACTGCTCCAGCACACCAGTGGCGTGCCGCGTGACATCGTGCACTGGGAGGTACCTGCCGACCTCGACACCAAACGGTTCGAGCACTTCGAACCCGAAGAACTCGTCAAGCTGGCCACCGATGACCAGCCGCTGCTCTTTCCGCCCGGTGAAGGTTGGTCGTACTCCAACATCGGCTACACGACATTGGGCCTGCTGGTGGAAGAAGTCACCGGCCATCCACTTGCCGCCGAGCTGACCAAACGTATCTTCGCGCCACTCGGCCTGCGCGACACGTTCTTCGCTGACCAGTTCCCGTTCGTACCGCGCCCGGCGGCACGCGGTTATGAGCAGGTCTACGAGGGCAAGCCGCGAACCGACGTCACCACCTACCGCCATTCCCGGCTGTGGGCCTCCGGGAACATCGTCAGTACGGCCGATGATCTGAACACCTTCTTTGCCGCACTGCTCGGCGGAAAGCTGTTGCCGGAAGCACAGTTGACCGAGATGAAGGCGACCGTGCCGGTCAGCGATGATCCGGGCGCATTCGAGTACGGGCTCGGCCTGATGAAGCTGCCGAGTTCCTGCGAAGGTGACGGTTGGTGGGGCCACGCCGGTGACACCGCCGGGTACCACACCATGAGCATGCACACCGAGGACGCCAGCCGACAGGTCAGCACGGGCATGAACCAGGACATCAGTGCTCCGATGGAGGCTTCGCAAGCCATCCTGCAGGACGTGCTTCCCGCCGCGCTGTGCGAGAACCCGGCGCAGGCACGCGAGCAGGACGCGCCTTACTCGGTGCCCACGCTGCCGTACCTCGGCCCGAACCACTCGGTCAACTAACCGACCTACGGAAGGATCACGGCTCATCCTGTGGGGTGAGTCGAACTAGCCGCCAGTGCGATGTGCGCTTAACTGTGTAGTTAATAAACTGCCTCCCAGTCATTTCGACACTTGACTGGGAGACCTCAATGGCAGGCAGGTTGGCCAAAGCGGCCACCATAGCTGCGGCACTGACGTGCTCGCTCGCCCTCACGGCGTGCGATGCCTTCGCCGCATGGGAAGAAAACGCGGACCAGGACGGTCAGCGGTGGACAGCTCCGGCTGACGTTGCGCCGCCGGAGCTGTCCTGGACGGACTGCCAGGACGGCGTGCAGTGCACCACGATGACGGTGCCGGTGGACTGGCAGGAGCCGGACGGCCCGGACACGAAGGTGAATGTGGTTCGCCTACCAGCCAGCGCCCCGGAGCGGCGGGCGGGATCCGTGGTACTGCACTTTGGCGCGGGCCACGGTACGTCGAATGTGCTCGGTCAGCTGCCAGCGTCGATCGAATCGCTCACCAAGCGGTTCGATGTGGTTGTCTTCGACACCAGGGGGCTCGGGAAGGAGGACAACGGCACGCTGATCGAGTGCGCCGAACCGCCAGCCTCCGTATACGGGCTGGTTCCGGAACTCTCCGAGCAGAGCTGGCAGGACCAGATCGACCAGAACACGGCCTACAACGACAGTTGCCGGAAAGCCGCCGGCGAGGCCTTCGACGGGCTGACCTCCTGGCAGGTCGCGCACGACCTGGAGGCGCTGCGCGCCGGTCTCGGCGAGGAGAAGTTGCGGTATATCGGCAATTCCTACGGAACCGTGTTCGGTCAGGCTTACGCCGAGCTGTTTCCGGAGCAAATAGGACAGATGTATCTGGACGGGGTTGCCGACCATACCCAGCCGGATCTGGAGAAATGGCTGGGCAACTACGCGCGGACGCACGAGAACCAGCTGGCCAGGTTCGACGAATGGTGCGCCGAGAGCGAGAACTGCACACTGCGCGGCGACGAGATCGGCGAAGTGTGGCAGGAGCTGATGGCCGAAGCAGAACAGTCGCCGCTACCCGCACCCGGTGCGGGCGAAGGAAAAACGGTATCGCTCGGCCAGCTCTATGTTGGCGCACTGCGCGGGATGTCGTTGCCGCCCACATGGCCGCTACTGGCGCAGGCATTGGAGCAGGCACGATCCGGGGACGCGGGCGCGTTTCTGACTGATCCGCTTGCCGAGCCATCGCCGGAGCAGGTGAACGGGATTCAGCAATCGCTGCAGTGCCGCGAGTTCGTGCCCAACCAGCCAAGCTACGGCGAGTTCGAACAAATGGAGGAGCGGCTACGCGAGATCGCCCCACGGTTCGGCTGGCTGTCCGCGCGGATGGAAGTTGGTCGGTGCCTAGGGATCCCGGACGACCCGGCGTACCCGCCACACCCGCTGCAGGCCGAGGACGCACCGCCGGTGTTGGTTGGGATCGGGGAGACGGATAACAACACACCGAATCTGGGCGGGCAGCACGTGGCCGAGCAGCTGCCTGGCGCACGCGAACTCTGGCACGGCGACGGGCATGCGGCATACCTGCACGGCAACAGCTGCCTAGGCGAGCGGGTGGAAACCTACCTGCTGGATGGCACACTGCCGCCGGCCGGCACGACCTGCGAAGCCGAACTGCTTCCCTAGGAGCACACATAGAACGGCGCGAACCGGCAAGCAACCGGTTCGCGCCGTTTCCATCCGTATTCAGTTGGTCTATTCAGTTGGCCCCGCTAGCTCAGTCCAGCTGCTTACGCCGCTTCGTCAGGTATAGCGCCGCACCGCCGGCACCCAGTAGCGCGAGGCCGCCGCCGATAAAGCCGGCCGCGCCGAAACCGGTCTGTGCCAGTCCGGTCTCCTCCACGCCGCCTTGCGCGCAGACCACGCCGGCGTCCAGTGTCAGGTCCTTCGCGTTGTCCGCGTTCAGCTCGACGTCACCCGTCACCTGTGTGTACGGATCGGCGTCCGAGTCGTTCTCCCTGTTGTTGGTGGCAAGCGCCGTGGTGAACCCGCTGGGAGCACATTCCGTCTCGGCGTTGTCCAGGGTGAAGCCGACCCGGTAACAACCGGCGGCCAGCTCGTCGAACAGGTAGTAGCCGTCGCCATTCTGGCCGGCGGCGGTGGTCGTCTCGGCGAGCTTGTTGTCCGAGCAGTCGTAGAGCACCGCGGTGACGCCATTGATGCCCGGCTCGTCGGCGTCCTGCGTGCCGTCCCCGTTGCGGTCCAGCCAGACATAGTCACCGACCGCGTGATTGCTTCCGCCGTCGTCAGGCGCGGAAACGTAACCCGCGTCCACGGCGAGATCCTCCGGGTTGTCCGGGCCAAGCTGGACCTCCTCGGACAGTCCGCTGTCCACATTGGCGTCTGAGTCGGCGGCAACGTCGTCGCCGGCCGCCATCTCGGTCAACCCTTCGGTCGGGAACTCGACCTGATAGCAACCTTCGCCAAGCTCGTCGAAGAGGTAGTAGCCGTTACCATCCGAATTGGCCGGCTCCTGCCCTTCGGGTGCCTGACCAGTCACCGTGGTCGCCAGCTCCTGACCGTCGCAGTCGCGCAGCGTCACGGCAACGTCGTTGCGGCCTGCCTCGCCCTGGTCCTGGATGCCGTTCGAGTTCGCATCCGTCCACACGTAGTCACCGATCAGGTAGTCGCCTTCCGGCGCGGTTCCGGTGAACTGCGCGGTCGACTGACCGGAAACCGGTTCGGCCGCGGTCTCGGTGAAGTCCGCGAAGATCTGGCAGTTCTCGCCAGCCGAGTTCCACTGAATGGTGTCCCGCATAGGCGGGTTCCCGCTCGCGGTAACCGAGACCTCGCCTTCGGAGTCCCTTGTGGTGCACAGTTGCGCGGTCCCCTCACTGCTTGCTTCCGCGCCGGCGACGGTGAGCTTGTTTCCGTCCAGTGTGGAACCACTGTCGTCGCTAGGGCAGACCTCCAATGAGTCCTCGTCCGCGCCTTCGAGGCCAATGGTCAGCGGTGTGGCGATGTTCGTGGTGATCTCGAACGCGGCCTGCTCCCCTGCGCTGACCGTACCGTCTGGCCCCTGCACATCGACCGTGTACTCGTCCGCGCCGAGATACGGGTCCACGTCCTTCGCGAAGTCCGGGCATGTTCGCTGATCGCCGGACAGCTGGATCTCCCCATTTTCCAGGTATTCCACCACGCCGTTGGTCGGTTCCTCGCCCTCGACGAAGCCCTTCTCCTGGCCATCGGCGGCACACCAGACGTCCAGGTTGATCCCGGCGCGTCCTTCCGGCGTGCTGTCGTCCCCGTTCAGGATCACGAACGCGACCCGCTGCTCACCCTGCTCGTCGAGCTTGGGGTTGGTCTGCACGCCATCGAAGGTCTTCTGACCGCACTCGTTCACGCCCCAGTCGGTGCAGTACATCCACTCCGCGACCGGTTCCCCGTCATCGCCCTGCTGCACTCCGCAGAGCGGGACATGGCCCCAGTTTTCCGCATCCGGTCCATTGAATGGATTCACCTTGCCGGTATTGGTCGTGAGCATCACGGTCTTGCCAGCTTCGTAATCGGCCACGTAGTCGTACGCGCCCTCTTCCCCTGGAATCGTCTGCTCGTCACCGACGCAGTCGGTGACGGTAAGCGCTTCGGCAGCATCCGCCTCGGGCGCTGCCTGCGTTGCTCCAACCCCGACAACGGTCAACATCGCCATGGCGAACACCGCCACCAGCGACGCGACCGCCCGGGTGAACGGGCGATTTCTGGACGTCAAAACTGCACCTTATTTCGTATCCAGGCGGCCGCGAACCGAACAGCCAGAACACTGTCAAGGACGCAAGCCACACATACTTTCGGCAGCCCACGCTTAGTGCGTTCGGACCAACCGGGTACTCCGGGAGGCGTTATATCACGCAAAACCCGCCGAACTAGCCAATCCGCTATTCGCGCGCAAACCGAACAAGGAATCGACTATCACGAAAATGTTGATTTCTTTCGTATCCTTCCCCCGAACCGGGGATAGCACGACGAGAAACGACTACACCCAATCGAGTGCACGACTGTTCTCCCCACTGTGGGGGAGTGCCCGGCGGCAACTACGGCGGGCACGCTCCGCGCGGCGCGTTGACGGGCGAGTTCCCTGGCCAAAGCCACTCCGCGTATGCCTCGGCGCCAATCGAGGAGCGGTCGCTTACCCCGGCGAGTGAACGTCGCTAGCCATCGTTTCCATTTTTCGGAAACGATCAGAAAAATTGTCTTACCAGCTAACTCGATCGAGCCTTTAGAGAACCGCGATCTTTAGGGATCTTGCGGTTGCCAGGCAAGGTCGCGCAGTACCAGATCAGCATGGCGAGCGGTGACCGCGATTCGCTCCGCGTTCGCTTGATCCGAGCCGTAGGCCCGCTCTTCCGCCTGTGCGCGGGTCCGGCCGTACCGTTCGTGCCGCGCGATCAACCAGTCCATTCTGGTCTGCTCGTCCGGCTCGAGAAACCAGGTTTCGTCCAGCAGCCCGCGTACCTCGTGCCACGGTTCGTCGTCGAGTAGCAGGTAATTGCCTTCGGTGAGCACCAGCGGCACCTCGGGTGACACCGGAACGGCGCAGGCGACCGGTTCCTCGATCTCCCGGCGAAACTCCGGGGCATAGACGGTTTCGCCTGCGATCGGCTCGCGTAGCCGGCGCAGCAGCGCGAGGTAGCCATGCGCGTCGAAGGTGTCCGGTGCACCCTTGCGAGCAGCCCTGCCCAGCCGCTCCAGCTCGCGCTGTGCCAGGTGAAACCCGTCCATGCCAACGCAAATGGCCTTGTCGCCGAGCGCTTCGGTCAACCGGGTCGCCACGGTGGATTTCCCGGAAGCCGGCGCGCCGCAGATCCCGAGCAGCCGGCGCCTGCCCTGCGCGGCAAGCGTTTCCGCGCGGGCAAGGAGCTCATCGAAGTTCATTCCCGCACCTCGGTGAACCAGGACCTCGCTCCGCTGTGCCCAACCCGGATCGACGCGACCCGATTCGCCTCAACCAGCACCGCGGGCAACTCGCCAGCACCTGGCACCCGGCCGAGTTTGGCGATCGCGAAGGCGAGCGCGCCGTGCCATACATCGCCAGCACCCAGGGTGTCGCGCACCGGCACCACCGGTACCGGCACCTCGCCTTTGCGGCCGCCGGCCCACCACCGGACCGGTCGCGCACCGCTGGTGCGCAGTACGACCGGCACACCGTCCGTTTCGCCCGCGAAACTCGCCGAACAGGCGCAGACATCCACGAGGGGCAGCAGCTCCTCGAACACCGGCCGCCAGCTACCCGCATCCACGATCACCGGGATGCCCCGCGCGCGGGCCGCGCCCGCCACCGCGAGCGCCAGTTCCGGATGATGCCCATCGACAAGTACCGCCCTCGCCTCGCCCAACTCCGGCGCTGGCTCGTCGAGGTCGATACCCGCTGCGTTATGCGAGATCACCACCCGCTCGCCGTCCGATTCGCGCACCGCGACCGCACTGACCGGCGGCGGATCCACCCGCTCTGGCGTGAAATCGACCAACTCGACGCCGTGTGCGGTCAGGTCATCGCGAGCAAGGATGGCGAGCGGATGCGTGCCGAGCGCGGTCAGCAGCCGGGCCTCGCCGCCGAGCGCCGCGACCGTCACCGCGGCATTGCTCGCCGGGCCGCCCGCGGCCATTTCCACCGCACTGGACTGGGATTTCTCCCCAGCATCGGGTAACTCGGGCACTCGCTGGATCAGGTCCACAGTGCACAACCCGGCAAGTAGTACCGCCGTCATTGGTCCAGTCCGGCCGTTACCGCGTGCTGTGCCTCGGTGATCGCGCCATCCTCGCCCATCACCAGTGCACCGGTGAGCAGCCCAACCACCTGGTTCATCGAATGCTCCGCCGGCGCGGCAACGGCTACCCTGCGGCCAAGCCGATGCACGTGGATGCGGTCGGCGATCTCGAAGACATGCGGCATGTTGTGGCTGATCAGCACCACGGGCAGGCCACGGTCGCGGATCCGGCCGATCAGTTCGAGCACCTTCGCGGACTCGGCCACACCGAGCGCGGCGGTCGGCTCGTCCATGATCACGACCTTGGTGCCGAACGCCGCCGCCCTGGCCACCGCGACGCCCTGCCGCTGGCCGCCGGAGAGCGTTTCGACCCGTTGCTGGATCGAGGTGATGCCGATGCCCAGCTCGTCGAATACCCGCTGGGCCTCCGCCCGCATCCGCTTACTGTCCAGTTTGCGGAACAGGAATCCGCTGATTCCCGGATTCCGTCGTTCCCTGCCGAGGAACAGGTTGGTCGCGATGTCCTGTGCGGGCGCCAGCGCGAGATCCTGGTAGACGGTTTCGATACCGGCCTTGCGGGCATCCAGCGGACCGTGAAAGCGCACCCGCTTGCCGTCCAACCACACCTCGCCGGCATCCGGCAGGACCGCGCCGGAGAGCGTTTTGATCAGGGTGGACTTGCCTGCGCCGTTATCGCCGACGACCGCGAGGACCTCGCCGGGGTACAGATCGAAATCGGCGCCGTCCATTGCCGTGACACTGCCGTAGCGTTTCACCAACCCGCGTGCGCGCAGGATGGTGCCGTTCTGCTCGCTCACTGTTTCCTCCTGGACAGCCGATCGAGTGCGACCGCGGCGATGACCAGCGTGCCGGTGGCGACGTCCTGGTACAGGTCGTCGATACCGGCCTGGGTCAGCCCGGATCGCAGGGTTGCCACGATCAACGCTCCGATCATGGTGCCCAGCACGCTGCCGCGTCCACCAAACAGGCTTGTGCCGCCGAGCACTACCGCGGTGATGGCGTCCAGATTGCCGATCTGGTACGCGTTCGGGTCCGCGTTCGGCACCCTGCCGAGTGCCTGCCATGCCGCGATTCCATAGATCACCCCGGCGACGATGTACACCGAGAGCAGCGTGCGGCGCACCGAGATACCGGATAGCCGCGCGGCTTCCGGGTCGTTGCCGACCGCGTAGACATGCTTGCCCCAGGCGGTTTTGGCCAGCGCGTAGGCCAAGCCGAGCACCATGATCAGCGCGATCGTCATCCCGTTGGTGACCGGGATACCGCCGAACAGGTAGCGCTGGGTGGACAGCCAGCGCAACACCCCATCGGTGGTCGGGATGCTCTGTCCATCGGAGTAGATCCGCGCCACCGCGGTGACGATGGTGAACATGCCAAGGGTGACGATGAACGGAGGCAGCCGGATCGCGGTGATCAGCGCGCCGTTCAGCGCGGCGATCGCGGAGGTCAGCGCGATTCCGAGCAGCAGCGCCACCCAGCCAGGCATCCCGCCGACGGCAAGATCCGCCATCACCAGCGTGGCGAGCACCGCGATCGAGGCGCAGGAGAGGTCAATCCCCGCGGTCAGGATGATCAGCGTCTGACCGAGCGCGATCGTGCCGATCACCAGAGACTGCGCCACCACCAGGGACAGGTTGTCCAGCTCAAGGAAGGTGTCGGTAGTCAGCGAGAAGATCAGGATCGCGGCGAGCAGGGCGAGCGCAGGGCCAACCGCGGGCGTGCGCAGGATGTACTCACCGAGCTGTGCGCGCGTGTACTTCTTCGAGTTGTCCGCAGTATTCGTGGTCACGAGTCACCCCAACAGTTCCGCATTCCCCATTCGGTGTTCTGGCTCGGTACGCCGGGCACCGGGTTGTCGGTGATCACGACCGATCCGGTGTTCTCGAACCCGCTGATTTTCTTGCCGGAGCGGGCATGTTCGACGGCCGCGTCCACGCCGAGGCGGGCCATCTTGGCCGGGAACTGCATCACGGTCGCGTCCACATCGCCCTTTTGCACATCGCCGACGCCCTGGCAGCCACCATCGATCGAGCCGACAAGCGGGTCGAGGCCGCGCGGTCGCAACGCCGCGTTGGCGCCGCGCGCGGTCGGTTCGTTCATCGTGTAGACGGCGTTGACGTCGCTCGCCCGCTGTAACAGGTTCTCCGCCGACTCCTGCGCCATGTTCTGGTCGCCGTTCGCGGAATCCTCGCCGAGGATCTGGCTGTCGCCGGCCTTCAGGCCGATCCCCTCGAGGAATCCCTGCCGTCGCTGGGTGTCCACGCTGCTGCCCGGCGTGCCGTTGAGCAGCAGCACCTGCGGATCGGTTTCGCCAAGCGCCGCCTTGATGTACTGGCCCTGCTTGCGACCGGCCTCCACGTTGTCGGTCGCGATCGTGCCGTCCACGGCTTCTTCCGGTTCGGTGGCGGTGTCCAGCGCGAGCACCATGATGCCCTTGTTGCGTGCTTGCTCGATCGCACTGAGCACGCCGGTTGAACTGTTCGGCGTGATCAGGATCGTGGTCGCGCCCTGCTGCACCAGGTTCTCGATCGCGGTGACCTGGCCGGCGTTGTCGCCGTCGAACCGGCCAGCGAGCGCGGAGAACTCGACGTCCTGCTCGGCTGCTTGCTTTCGGGCCGCTTCACGCAGTTGTACGAAGTAGGGGTTGGTATCGGTCTTGGTGACCAGCCCGACCTTGGCCTTGCCCTCCTCGGCGACGTTCGTGCCACCCCAGTAGCGCTCGCTCGTACAGCCGGCCAGCAATAATGCGCCCGCCGCTGCGATGGCCAGCAATCGTAAGGGACCCCATCGTCCCATGGTGCCTCCCGCTCGCGATGAATACACGGTGTGTGAGCGGGAACGTACGACCGGGTAAAGTCTTTTGACAAGCGTTTGCGCAAACGCTTGCAGGAATGGCAGCGGTGAGCGAGGGAGATTCGATGGTCACGATGCAGGACGTCGCCAAACTTGCCGGCGTCTCCATCACGACCGTCTCGCACGTAGTGAACAGCACCCGACAGGTCGCGCCAGCGACACGGGAGCGGGTGCTCGCGGCGATTGAGGAAACAGGTTACACCGGGGACGCGATCGCAAGATCACTCGTCACCGGTGGCACTCGCTCGCTTGGGGTGGCGATCTCGGTGGTCACCAATCCGTACTTCGCCGAGCTGATGCAGGCGATCGAGCGTGAGGCCACGGCCTCGGGCTACACGCTGCTGTTGATGGACACGCACGATGAGGCCGAGGTCGAGCAGTCCGCGGTGCGCATGCTGCGCTCACGCCGAGTGGACGGGTTGTTGCTGACCCCGACGCCGACCGCGCCGCGCTCAGTGCTGCCGGAGTTGCGGCAGATCGGCGTGCCGACGGTGCTTGTGGATCGGTTGCCCGGGTTCCGCGGGGTGGACCAGGTTGGGCCGGAAAACGTGCAGGCGACTTCGACCTTGGTGCAGCATCTTGGCGAGCTCGGGCATGAGCGGATCGGGTTGATCAGCGGGCGGTCCGGGCTCACCACGTCGGAGGAGCGGGTGCTCGGCTACCGGCTCGGGGTCGGGCGGGTTGGTCTGCCATGGGATCCCGCGCTGGTGTCCTCCGGCGAGTCGTCCGCGGAGCCAGCCAGTACCGCGTTGCATCAGTTGCTCGCGCTCGACCGGCCGCCGACGGCGGTGATCGCGGGGAACAACGTGATGATGTCCGGGGTGCTGCGATCCGCTCGGGCGCACGGGCTGCGGATTCCGCAGGATCTCGCCGTGGCCGGCTACGACGAGGTCGACTGGGCGGATCTGGTGGACCCGCCGTTGACCACCATGGCCCAGCCCGTCGCGGAGATCGGCACAGAGGCGGTACGCATGCTGCTCAGCCGGATCGCCGAGCCCGGTCGCGAGGATCGCACCGTGCGCCTGCCGCCCCGGATGATTCACCGGCAATCCTGCGGCTGCGCGCCCGAGTGACCCCACCCCGCCAACCGCGCTCTTTAAGGTTAGCGAGGTCAGCGGCCGCCGCCGATGGTGAGCACGGCGCCGGTCACGTACGAGGCGGCGGGGGAGAGCAGCCAGCTGACGCCGGCGGCGATCTCCTCGGGCAATCCCGCCCGCCCCAACGGGATCAGCGGAGCGAGCCGGTCGACCCGGCCTGGCTCACCCGAGGCGGCGTGCAGCTCGGTCGCTACCGCGCCCGGCGCCACACAGTTCACCCGAATGCCCTCCGGGCCGGTCTCCTGCGCCAGCCCGACGGTCATCGCCTCCACCGCGGCCTTACTTCCCGCATAGTGCACCCACTCACCCGCTGAACCCCGTTGTGCCGCGGTGGACGAGATGTTCACGATCACCCCACCCGATCCACCGTTGCTTGTGGACATTCGGCGGACAGCTTCCTTGGCACACATAAAAGTTCCCAGCACGTTCACTTCGAGCGTGCGGCGGACGTCAGCCGCGGACCACTCGACGACCTTGCCGATCATGCCGCCGGTGATCCCCGCGTTGTTCACCAGACCGGCCAGTGGGCCCAGCTCCTCGGCCGCGGCGAACATCGCCAGCACCTCGTCCTCATTGGACACATCGGCGCGGAAGGGAGCGGCGCGACCACCCGCTGCCTCGATCTCCGCGACCACGTCCTGCGCGCGGTCCGCCGAACCCGAGTAGTTGACAAGTACCGCGAACTCGCCGGCGGCCGCCCGCGCGATCGCCGCGCCAATGCCCCGACTGCCGCCAGTCACAATCAGTGTTCCAGCCATCGGCCAATCATGCCCGATGGCTGTCCGGCGTCACGGTTGCAGATCAAGCTGGGCCAGATCGGAGCCATCCATCGCGAACGGCACCGAAGCGTGCTCGTGCACGATCAACCACTGATCGTCGACCCGGACGAAACCGAGCGTCAGCCGGAACCACAGACTGGTCTGCTTCCCGCGCTGCACCCCGTACATCCGATCAAGGCTGTACGCGAACCCGGTATCGGCGCCCGCGTGCACGGTCAGCCGGGTCACCTCGTAACCAACCTGGCCATCCCAGGTGTCCAGCCAGCCGGTCAATCCAGGCACATCCGCGCGACCGGTGGACAGCGGGGGAGCCAGTGCGTAGTTGACCATCTCCGGCGCTTCCATCGCGACCAGGGCGTGCGCATCCTTGTTCCGCAGGGCCGCCGCCCGCTCCTCGATCCGTGCGCTAATCGCTGCCGCCGCCTCGCTCACGCCGATTGCCATCGCGATCATCCCCTTCTGGTCATCAATTCAGTCAGTTCCGCATTCCGTTCCGACGCCTCGAACCGAGAAAAATCATCGGGGTTCGCGAGTATCGTGCAGACCGTGAGCACACCAACGATCGACGATTCGTTCATGGTGCGGGTCGAGCCGCTGCGCAAGGAGTTGACCGCGCACTGCTACCGGATGGTCGGCTCGGTGCACGAGGCGGAAGACCTCGTCCAGGAGACCTACCTGAACGCTTGGCGCGGGTTCGGCAAGTTCGAGAATCGCTCGTCCCTGCGCACCTGGCTGTACCAGATCGCGACCAACACCTGCCTGAGTGCACTGCGCGGCAAGCACCGGCGGCCACTACCGACCGGCCTCGGCCAACCGAGCAGCGATCCGCACGGGGAGCTACCCACCCGTGACGACCTGCACTGGCTGGAACCGCTGCCGGACAGCATGGTCTGGGGCAACGTGGATCCGGACCCCGCGGATGAAGCGATCATCAGAGACAGCGTCCGCCTCGCCTTCGTCGCCGCGCTGCAACACCTCACCCCGCAACAGCGGGCCGTGGTCCTGCTCTGCGATGTGCTTTCCTGGCGAGCCAAGGAAGCCGCGGCTGCCCTCGGTGTCTCCGTGGCGGCGGTGAACAGCAGCCTGCAGCGTGCCCGCGCGCAACTCAGCAAACAGCGCGCGGCCGAGGACACGGACCAGTCTGCGCAGCACGATCGGCAACTGCTCGACAAGTACGTCGCCGCTTTCGAAGATTACGATGTGGACAAGCTGGTCACGCTGTTGACCGACGAAACCATCTGGGAGATGCCGCCGTTCACCGGCTGGTTTCAAGGCGCCGAGGCGATCGGGGCGCTGGTCCGCGAGCAGTGCCCGGCCAAACGTGCCGGGGATATGCGCATCCTGCGGACGTCTGGCAACGGACAGCCAGTCCTCGCCGTCTACCTACGTGACGCCGATGACGAGTACCGACCGTTCCAGTTACACCAGTTGACCCTTGGTGCGGCCAAGGTCGCGCATGTGGTGTGCTATTTCGACACCAGCTTGTTCGCGACCTTCGGGCTACCCGAAACGCTGTAGGTGTTCACCAGGCACGGTCCACATCGGCGTGTTGCCGGATCCAGGTGTGCATCACGATCCCGGCAGCAACCCCGGCGTTGATCGACCGTGTGGAACCGAACTGCGCGATGGACACCACTTGCGTAGCTGCCTCGCTTGCCTCCGCGCTGAGCCCCGGTCCCTCCTGCCCGAAAAGCAGCACGCAGCGCTCCGGTAACCGTGCCGTTTCCACCCGCTGCGCTCCGGGGGTGTTGTCCACCGCCACGATCGGCAATTCTTCCGCCGCGGCGAACTCGACGAAATCCAGTACCGATGGGTGGTGCCGCAGATGCTGATAGCGATCGGTCACCATCGCGCCACGCCGGTTCCACCTCCGCCGGCCGACAATATGTACCGCGGCGGCCGCGAACGCGTTGGCTGTGCGCACCACGGTGCCGATGTTGTGGTCATGCTGGAAATTCTCGATCGCCACGTGGAATCCGTGCCGCCGGTTGTCCAGATCCGCGACTACCGCATCCCGCCGCCAGTAGCGGTAGTAGTCGACGACATTGCGCCGATCACCTTCGGCGAGTAGTTCCGGATCGTAACGCGGGTCATCCGGCCACGGTCCATCCCACGGGCCGACCCCGACCGCGCCATTGCTCACCCATTCGGTCGGACCGGACTCGCTGATACCGGGTTCGTCATCGGTGTGCACGGCACAAGACTGTCACCCGGCTGGGCGGAGCATGCCATCGCCCGGCTCGTTCGCGCCGGCCCTGCGCTGCCGCCACCGCAGATAGGCGCCGACATAGGAAAACGCGAGGATCGCGAAAGCAAGTACCGCCACCAGCGGAAGCAACCGATCGGGGAAGAGCACCCCGTAGATGTAGTACTCGTTGAACCCGCCGGGCAGATCGCCGAGCCCCTGCAGTTGCCGGAAGTAGTTCTCCACCGAGGTCAATGGGCACGGCAACGGAAAGGTAACGACAAGCACGCCCCAAAGCGCGAAGAACATATGCACGAAGATCGATTTCGGCCACCGCCAGGCGAGAAAACCGCCGAGGCCGATATAGGCGAGTGCAATAAAATGGATGGCAGCGGTCAGTGTGGCGAGCGTTTGTGCCATTGTCCGCACCTCCCGTTACACCACTCCCCAACGTCCACTTTACTTAACACAGCTAATCGCTGCCCAGCGATATTCCCCCGCACAGCAAAAAGCGCCGCACGCGAGGAGTACTCCTGACGTACGGCGCTTCGCGCTACCGCTGTTCAGCCCTGTGGCGGGAACTGCTGTCCCGGCTGCTGCGGCGGCTGGCCCTGGGGTGGCTGGCCCTGGGGTGGCTGGCCCTGCGGCGGCTGACCCTGGGGCGGCGGCGGGGCGTAACCGGGCTGCTGCGGTTGCTGCATGGGCTGTTGGGGTTGCTGCGGCTGCTGCATCGGCTGCTGCGGCTGGGCCGGCTGCTGGCCATACATCGGCTGCCCGGGTGCCTGCTGCGGCTGTGCCGGCGGCATCTGCGGCTGGGGCGGCTGCTGCGCGAACTGTTGTTGCGGCTGCTGGGCGAACTGCTGCGGCTGCTGGTTGTTCAGCGAGTCGAACGCGCCCTTCAGCGTCGGCGCCGCGCGTACCCGAGGATCGTCTACCTCGTAGTACTCCGCCTTCACGTAGCTGCCCTTGAACATGCTGGACGGGAAGGTGTCGAAGCGGGTGTTGAACGCCTTCACATTGCCGTTGTAGAAGCGCCGGCCGGCGGCGATCCGGTCTTCCGTCTCGGCCATCTGCTCCTGCAGGTAACGGAAATCCTGGTTCGCCTTCAGCTGCGGGTAGCTCTCCGCCACCGACATGAAGTTGGTCAGCGCGCCGTTCAGGTTCTGTTCGGCCTGACTCTGCGCGAGCGGTCCCGCGCCATGCCTGGCGACGGCGTTCGCCCGCGCCTGCACCACCTGATTCAGCGTGTTCTGTTCGAACTGCGCCGATGCCTTGACGACCTCGATCAGGTTGCCGATCAGATCGTGCCGACGCTGTAGTTCAACGTCGATCTGCCGCCAGGACTCCTGCACGGTGTTGTGCTGCGTTGCGAACTTGTTCTTCATCGAGATCGCGGCGATCACCAGAACGATGATCAGCGCGACGACGACGCCGAGCGCGATGAGTACTGCTTCCACGCGGGGAAGGCTACCCTGCCCGCGTAGCTCCCGCGTGAAATATGTCGAAACCGTGCCTCGACGGCACTAGGCCAACCCGAGATCGGCGAGGTTGAGCAACCCGCGGTAGGTGAGTCCGCGCTGCTCAATGGCCTCCCGCGCGCCGGTGTCCCGATCCACCACGGTGGCGACCCCGACCACCTCGGCCCCTGCCGCGCGGAGCGCATCCACCGCGGTCAACACGCTGCTCCCGGTGGTGGAGGTGTCCTCGACCGCGAGCACCCGCTGGCCGCTTACCTCACTGCCCTCGATCTGCCGCTGCATGCCGTGTTCCTTGGTGGACTTTCGCACCACGAAGGCGTCCAACACGACCCCGTCGGCGGCCGCGGAATGCAACATCGCGCAGGCAACCGGATCAGCACCGAGGGTTAGCCCGCCAGCCGCGACAAAGTCCCAGTCCGAGGTCAGCTGGCGCAGCAGCCGACCGATCAGCGGGGCTGCCGCATGGTGCAGGGTGGCCCGCCGCAGGTCCACGTAGTAGTCAGCGTCCACTCCCGACGCCAACCGCACCTTGCCGTGTACCACGGCGATTTCACTGATCAACCTGGCCAGTTCGGCACGGCCAGCCATATCCACGACTCCGCTTCGCACAGGTCAGGAGCATCGCATACGGCCGCGCGCGCGGACACCGCGGCACGCGCTACGGCAGCGGGACGTATCGCAGCGGTGTATGCGGCAGGCCGGCCGGCACCTGCCAGCCGTTGTTGTACACGAAGCTGGGTACCCGGTCGGCCAGCTCACAGAGGAAGTTCGCCATGGTGAGCACGTCGCCGGGCCCGGAGAGCCAGCCGTTGCGCCAACCGATCAGGTTCGGCCCGTCGAAGCGCCAGCCGATCTCGGCCGCTCGCGGGTCAGTGAGCAGCCACTCCATGGTGCGCGGATGCAGCACGTCGTAGGCGAACCGAGGGATATCGCAGCCGATCTGGAAGGTCTGGTTGAACTGCACGCTCTCCAGTTGCAGATCCCGCACGCCGAAGACTTCCGCCGCGCTGGAAAGCAGGCCCGCGCGGGCGACCTGTAAACGCGGCACCGCGGCGGGCAGCTGGACCACACCGGCCTGCACCGTGCCGCCGGGGTTGCCGCGCATGGACGTCCTGGTGCGCGGCCCCGAGCCGTACTGCACCACATCCGCCGGGTAGTAGTACCCGAGCTCGCTGACCAGCACCGGCCGGTCCTGGTAGGTCGCGGTCAGCACATGCCGCAGTTCGCGCATCGTGCCGCGGGTGAACGGGGTGCCGTCGAAGTAGTTGAGCAGCGTGTCCGGCACGTTGTCCCGGTAGCTCCAGCCGTTGCTCGCGCACCAGCTGCCCAGCTGGTGCCGGACGCGTGCGATCCGCCGGTTGCGGCGGCTTCGGGCGATCGCACCGCCGGCCGTGGCGGCAAGCCGGACCAGCTGGATGCCTAGGCGGATGAACGGTGCGGCCACGAATCAGTTCTTACCAGCGGGGCAGGCAAATCGGCTAATTCGGGTGCCGGGTATCAGTCCCTCGCGAAGGCGGAGGCGCCGGCGAGCCGGCGCAGCAGCGCACGGGGCAGCAGCCGGATTCCCGCCACGATCAGCCGGTACTGGGTGCTCGGCACCGAGATCACCTTGCCTCGACGCAGGTCAGCAAGGCCCTGGTCGACGACCTGGTTGACGTCCAACCAGAGGAACTTGGGGCCGGTCTTGCTGATACCCGCGCGCTGGTGGAATTCGGTATGGGTGAATCCGGGGCAGACCACGCAGGCGCGCACGCCGGTACCCGCGAGCTGCACGGCCAGCCCCTCGGTGAACGCGGTGACCCAGGCTTTGCCCGCGGTGTAGGTGGCACCCGCGTCCGGCAGGAACCCGGCGACGCTGGACACGTTCAGTACCGCGCCGCGATCACGTGCCCGCATGCCGGGCAGTGCCGCCCTGGTCAGTTGCAGCACGCTGGTGACGTTCACATCCAGCTGCGCCTGTAGCCGGGTGACGTCGTTTTCCAGCATTCCGCCGCCGAGCCCGATGCCGGCGTTGTTGATCAGCAGGTCGACCTCGGTATCCGCGAGCTGGGCAGCCAGCCGGTCCCGATCGGCTGGCACGGTGAGGTCGGCGGGGAGCACGTCAGCGCGCACGCCAAACCGGCCGCGCAGTTCCTCGGCTAGCTCGGCCAGCCGGTCAGCGGCGCGGGCAACGAGAATCAGGTCGTACTGCTCGGCCGCGAGCCGGCGAGCGAAAGCGGCACCGATCCCTGCGGTGGCACCCGTGATGAATGCGGTCGGCATGCTCGGCACATTACCGATGTGTCAGACGGCGCAGCCGCGCGGGAACGGCCGCGGACGCTGTACCGCAGCACGCTCCATGACCGCGTTCTTCAGGGCTAGCGCGGCTACTGGGCGTCGCTCTCCGGCACCGCGCGGGCGTGCCGGCCGCGCTCGACGAAGCCGCCCGTGTCCGGGTCCACCACGTCGGCCAGCTCGCCGAGATCGCGCAGCAGGCGCTCCAAACGGGACGGTCCAACGTTCGGCGGCACGCAGGCGAGCACCCACTCGCCTTCCAGCCAGGCCACGCTGACGTCGCCGCCGAGTTCGTCGGCCGCCTCCACGAGTTGCTGGCTGATCAGTGGCTGCGCATCGGCCACGTTGTCGGTGAACGCGTAGCGCTGACCGACCGGCCCAAGCAGCTCGGGCATCTCGTCCCGCTGGAACGGCACGCTGGCCAACCAGAGCTCAAGCAACGTGCGGTGCACGACCTTGCACCGCACCGCGGCTATTACCCCGTGTATCCGTCCATCGCTTTCGATATCGAAAACATAAAGCTGACGTCGCCCACTCGTGGTAAACGTTGAGCCGGCAACTACGTCGCGTGCAATCTGTGCGTCGTAGTACCCGATCGCGCCGCCATCCCATTGGGTGGCGAGCACTCGATCGATCTCGGTCAGCTGCCAGCCGCGCAGGTTCGCCCAGCGCGCCCGCTCCCGGTTCCGCGAGCCCTCCCGCGCCCGATCCACCGCGAGCAGCACTAATCCGGCGACCGCGGCAACGGCGGCGATGATGAACCAAACCCACGCAGGTATACCCACAAAGCGCAGCCTAGTAGGCCGGCTGCGATGATTTCTGCCCCCCAACGGGCGTTTCGCCACCCCTCTTTATTTCGATCTTCCGTTCGACGGAGCTTGTGTTCGTACCAAAGCTCCGTCGAACACCGATCGGGTAGGGTGGTCTCACCCGCCTGGGCGATCCCGGTTCTGCTCAGGCGCGATGCACGGTCAGCGCGGCTGTGGTGTCGCCAGCCACGTCGACCCGGACGGTGTCGCCATCGCGGACCCCACCAGACAGCAGCTCCTTGGCAAGCTGATCACCGATCGCCGACTGCACCAGCCTGCGCAGTGGCCGCGCACCGTATACCGGGTCGAAACCGTTCAGCGCCAACCATTCGCGCGCTCCTGGGGTGACGTCCAGGGTGAGCCTGCGCTCGCCAAGCCGTTCGGCAAGTTTGGCCACCTGAATATCCACAATGGATACCAGTTCGTTGGTGGAAAGGGCGTGGAATACCACCACATCGTCCAGCCGGTTCAGGAACTCCGGCTTGAAGTGCTGGCGAACCACGCGCAATACCGCGTCGTTGCGCTGCTGCTCATCCAGCGCGGCATCAGCGATCGACTGGGAACCGAGGTTCGAGGTAAGCACCAGGATGGTGTTCCGGAAATCGACGGTACGCCCCTGGCCATCGGTCAGCCGCCCGTCGTCGAGCACCTGCAACAGTACGTCGAATACGTCCGGGTGAGCCTTTTCCACCTCATCGAGCAGCACCACCGAATACGGCCGGCGGCGCACCGATTCGGTCAGCTGCCCGCCCTGGTCGTAGCCGACATATCCGGGCGGTGCCCCGACCAACCGGGCCACGCTGTGCTTTTCGCTGTACTCGGACATATCGATGCGGATCATCGCGCGCTCGTCGTCGAACAGGAACGCGGCAAGCGATTTGGCCAGCTCGGTCTTGCCGACCCCGGTCGGACCGAGGAACAGGAAGGAACCGGTTGGCCGATCCGGATCGGCTACCCCGGTCCGCGCCCGGCGTACCGCGTCGGAAACCACGCGAACGGCCTCTGCCTGGCCGATGACCCGTTCGCCAAGCTCCTCTTCCATCCGCAGCAGCTTGCCGGTCTCGCCCTCCAGCAGCCGGCCGGCGGGAATACCGGTCCATGCCGCGACCACATCGGCCACATCGTCCGCGCCGACTTCCTCTTTGAGCATTACCTGCTCGTGCTCGGTGGACTCGGTTGCCGACTCCAGTTCCTTTTCTAGCGCGGGAATCCGCCCGTAGCGCAGTTCTGCCGCGCGCCCGAGGTCGCCATCGCGTTCCGCTCGGTCGGACTCACCACGAACCTGTTCCAGTTGCTCCTTGAGGTCGCGGATCTTGTCGATCGAGCCCTTCTCGTTCTGCCAGCGCGCGGTGAGCGCGGAAAGTTCCTCGCGCTTCTCGGCGAGTTCGGCACGGAGCGCCGCACGCCGTTTCCTTGACTCATCGTCTTCTTCTTTGGACAGCGCCATCTCCTCGATCTCGAGGCGGCGCACGGCGCGCTCCACTTCGTCCACTTCGACCGGTCGGGAGTCAATCTCCATGCGCAGTCGGGATGCCGCTTCGTCGACAAGGTCGATCGCCTTGTCCGGCAGGAAACGCGCGCTGATGTACCTGTCGGACAGGCTGGCCGCGGCGACCAGTGCGGAGTCGGTGATCCGCACCCCGTGGTGCACCTCGTAGCGCTCCTTGAGTCCGCGCAGGATGCCGACGGTATCGCCGACCGAAGGTTCACCGACGAGCACCTGCTGGAAGCGCCGCTCCAGCGCGGGATCCTTCTCGATGCGCTGGCGATACTCGTCCAATGTGGTCGCACCGACCATGCGCAACTCGCCTCGGGCGAGCATCGGCTTGATCATGTTCCCGGCATCCATCGCGCCTTCGCCGGTAGCGCCGGCGCCAACGATGGTGTGTAGCTCGTCGATGAAGGTGATCACCTGACCGTCCGAATCGGTGATCTCCTTGAGGACGGCCTTGAGCCGTTCCTCGAACTCGCCGCGATACTTCGCGCCGGCGACCATCGAACCGAGGTCCAGCGAGACCACGCGTTTGTTGCGTAGTGACTCGGGCACGTCACCGGCAACGATGCGCTGCGCGAGGCCTTCGGCGATAGCGGTCTTGCCAACGCCCGGTTCGCCAATCAGCACCGGGTTGTTCTTGGTGCGCCGGGAAAGTACCTGCACGACCCGGCGGATCTCGCTGTCCCTGCCGATCACCGGGTCGAGTTCGCCGGACCGTGCCTGCTGCGTGAGATCGACGCCGTACTTCTCCAGCGCCTGGTAGGTGTCCTCCGGATCGGGGCTGCTCACCCGCGCGGAGCCACGCACCTTGACGAAGGCTTCGCGTAGCGCCTCCGCGGTGGCGCCGTGCTTACGCAACAGGTCGGCAACCGCGCCGCCCTCGGCGGCAAGCCCGACCAGCACGTGTTCGGCCGCGACGTACTCATCGCCCATCTCGGTGGCCAGCCGCTGCGCGTGGGTCAGCGAGCGCACCGCGTCGGCGGAGAACTGCGGGGCGGAGACGGTGGCGCCGGTGGCCGAGGGCAAGGTCTGGGCGAGTGGCTCGAGTTCGCCGCGCACCTTTTCCGGGTCGGCGCCGACGGCGGAGAGCAACGGCGCCGTGATGCCGTCACTTTGTGCGAGAAGCGCACCGAGCAGGTGGGCAGGAGCGACATCCGGGTTGCCGTTCATGGTTGCCGCCTGCAAGGCGGACGAGATTGCCTGCTGCGTCTTGGTTGTCGGGTTGAAAGCGTCCATTCCCATCCTCGCGTCGTACGTGCCTACAGCCTCTCGCACTGGCCGTCTGCATGTACAACGTCAGGAAAGTTGAGTTAGTTCCACTCAAGTTATCGAACACGTTCCGTGATCGCGTTCTTTAAGGATCTTGCCATCCCTTAGTGCAGTCACGGCGCGCCCGGAACAGTTTCCCAGGCTCACGCCGGCCCGTCAGAGCCTCGCCAACGAGCCGGCCGAGGAGAAACGACGCGAGGGGGCCGGGCCGGCTGCGCCTACCGAACCGCGTTCTTTAAGGATCTTGCGGTGACACTGCGTGACAGCATTCTTTAAGGTTAGCGCGATCCGGACACGCTCCGCGACCGCGTTCTTTAAGGTTAGCGAGGTTCAGGGATACTGCCGGGTGGTTTCGGGTTCCAGGTCCAGCGTGCTGCGTAGCGGGGTCTCCTTGATGAACAGCACCGAGACCAGTGTGACCACGGCGATGATCGCGGCGATCCCGAAGATCTTGCCGGTCGCGTCGCCGTAGGCCGCCCGCACGATCTCGCGGATCGGGCCAGGCACCGCGTCCAGGTTCATCGTGCCGCCACCACCGTTGAGCGCATTGCCAGCCGGCAGGCCGCGGTCGGCGAGCGTACTGGTGATGTACTCGCTGACCTTGGTCGCCAGCACCGCGCCGAGCACCGACACCCCTGCCGAACCACCGAGCGTGCGGAAGAACGTGACCACGGCCGTCGAGGAGCCCATATCCTGCATCGGGATGGTGTTCTGCACGACAAGCACGAGGTTCTGCATCAGTGCGCCAACGCCGATCCCCATCAGCGCCAGGTAGCAGCCCATCAGCGTCAGATTCGTGCCGGCATCCACCGTGCTGAGCAGCGTCAAGCCGATCACCAGCACGATCGAACCGCCGACCAGGAACGGCTTGGTCCTACCGGTACGCGAGATGATCTGCCCCGCGATGGTCGAGGACAGGAACAGACCAAGCACCATCGGGATGGTCATCAGACCCGCGTGCGTCGGTGAATACCCGCGCGCGATCTGGTAGTACTGCCCGAGGAACACCGCACCGCCGAACATCGCGGTGCCGACCGCCATGGTGCCAAGCACCGCCAGCGTGAAGGTCCGGTTGGTGAACAGCCGCAGCGGCACAACCGGCTCGCTGGCCCGCGACTCAACGAACAGCGCGAAGCCAAGCAGCACCACCGCGCCACCAACGAACAGCGCGCTCGGCAGGGACGCCCAAGCGAAGTCCTTGCCCGCCAGCGAGGTCCAGATCAACAGCAGCGCCACGCCCCCGACGATCAACGTCGCGCCCAGCCAGTCGATCTTCACCTTGCGCTTGAGCAGTGGCAACTTCAATGTCCGGCCAAGCACGATGAACGCGAGCACCGCGATCGGCGCGGTCACCCAGAAGCACCAGCGCCAGCCGAGCGGCGAGTCCACGATGAGACCACCGAGCAGCGGCCCGGACACCGTGGCGACCGCGAAGGTGGCGCCGATGTACCCGCTGTACTTACCCCGCTCCCTCGGGGAGATCATCGCGGCCAGCACGACCTGCACCAGCGCCTGCATACCGCCCATCCCCACGCCTTGCAGCGCACGACAGGCGATCAGCTCGGGCATCGAGCTGGCAAAGCCGCCGAGCACCGAACCGGCCACGAAGATGACGATGGCCAGCTGGTAGAGCAGTTTCTTGCTGAACAGGTCGGAAAGTTTGCCCCAGATTGGCGTCGTCGCCGTCGAGGTGAGTAGCATCGCCGTGACGACCCAGGTGAACTGGCTCTGCGTGCCGTCCAGATCCGCGAGGATCGTCGGCAGCGCGTTCGACACGATCGTCGAAGACAGGATCGCTACCAGCAGCGCGAGTAACAGGCCGGAGAATGCCTCCATGACCTGCCGATGGGTCATCGATTGCGGCTCGGCTCCCGCCTCGCTCGCATGCTTGGCACGACGCCGCGCGTCGCGCGTCTCAGTTACCGCGGACGTCACTGACCTCCATCCACTCCTGCGGTCACGGGGGAGCGCCCCGCATCGACCGCGGCCCGCAAATCCTTGTTCACCGCGCCGAGCTCACCGATCAGCTCCGTCACGCGCTCGTCGTCCCAGTCGGCCAGGGCGTGCTGTAGCAGCTCGGCGTGCAGCTCCTTCCAACGCATCAGCGCCTGCTCGCCGGCAGCCGAGGCGCGCACCAGCGCGGCCCTGCCGTCTTCCGGTGCGGGTCGGCGTTCCACCAGGCCAGCGTCGATCAGCTGACCCAACTGCCTGCTGATCACCGACAGGTCCACCATGCGCCGGTTGGCCAGCTCGGACGGCCGGCACTCGCCGCACCGATGCAACTCGCCGAGCAGGCTGATCGTGGCCGGATGCAGCTCACTTTCGCCCTGCCACCACTGCGCGAACCAGGCATGCTGCAACTGCGCGGCCAGCCGGAGCTGCCGAAACAGCTCCACACACGACTCGTAGCTTGGGCGCATGGCCCACACACCTTCCGCGGATCGCCCGCCAAATAGTTGATTGCTGACTACAACTATACGCCTTTAGTTGCCTACGGCAACCAAGTACCAGAGTTATCCACATCACTCGATCGGGTAGTTGCTAAGAAAGTTGCGTCCCCAGCACGCAGCCCGACCAGCCAGTAAACGAATGTGACAACTTTTTCGGGAAAGGCTTGCGCTCACCACCTACATACGCTGCACTTTTCAGCCATGTCAGCGCTGTTAGCCTCTGCCCCGACCGAGGCATCGTCGATCACGAACCTCGCCGCTTCGGGCGGCGTCCTCGCGCAAAGCGACGGCGCCGAGTCCGGCATCCTGAAATCCATCGAAGACGGCATCAACACCGTCTTCGACCCAATCACCACGGCGGTCTCGGAGTTCGTCTTCTACGAGATCAACATCTTTGGTGCGCAGTTCCCGTGGATCGTAGCCTGGCTGATCCTCGGCGCCACGGTGTTCACCATCTATTTCGGATTTATCCAGTTCCGGAACATCCGACTCGCACTCCAACTCGTTCGCGGCAAATACACCAAGGGCGATGAACCAGGCGAGATCAGCCATTTCCAGGCACTGAGTTCTGCCCTGTCCGGCACGGTCGGAATGGGCAACGTCGCCGGTGTCGGTGTCGCCGTCACGATCGGTGGCGCGGGCGCCACATTCTGGATGATCGTCGCCGGTCTGCTCGGTATGTGCACCAAGTTCGTGGAGTGCACGCTGGGTGTGAAGTACCGCGAGGTACACGAGGACGGCACCGTTTCCGGCGGCCCGATGCACTACCTGCGCAAGGGCGTCGCAGAACGTCTTGGTGGCAGCAAGGGGCGGATCATCGGAACGGGACTGGCGGTCGGCTCCGCACTGATGCTGCTGCTGTTCGCCTTCGCTGGCGGCAACATGCTCCAGGCGAACCAGACCTTCGCCCAGCTGCGGGATGTCACCGGCGGTGACGACGGTTTCCTCGGCAACGACGGCGCGGCACTGATCTTCGGAATCATCCTCGCGCTGGTCGTCGGCGCGGTGATTATCGGTGGCATCAAGTCGATCGGCAAGGTGACCAGCAGGCTGGTGCCCGCCATGACGATCATCTATGTCGCTGCCTCGCTGATCGTCATCCTGACGAACATCGTCGACGTACCGGCGGCCTTCGAGGCAATCGTGCGTGGCGCGTTCGCGCCGGAAAGCGTGGCTGGTGGGGCCATCGGTGCGATGATCGTCGGCTTCCAGCGCGCGGCTTTCTCCAACGAAGCTGGCCTCGGTTCCGCCCCGATCGCGCACTCCGCAGTAAAGACCAAGCATCCCGCGACCGAGGGCCTGGTTGCACTGCTCGAACCGTTCGTGGACACGGTGGTCATTTGCACGATGACCGCGCTGACCATCGTGATCGCCAACCCGGCGTTCTGGGTGGAGGCACAGGAAACGGTGCAGGCCGGCGGCGAGGTGCCGGATGGCGTAACGGTGACCTCGGAGGCTTACGGCACCGTACTGCCCGGCTTCCCGTATGTGCTGACGGTCGCCGTGGTGCTCTTCGCAGTGTCCACGATCATCACCTGGGGCTACTACGGGCAGAAGTCCTGGACGTTCCTATTCGGTAAGAGCAGGCGAGCGGAGCGCACCTACCAGGTCGTTTACGTGCTGCTCACGGTCTGCGGCACGGTGCTGACACTGGGCGCGGTGCTCGACTTCGCGGACGCGATGGTGTTCATGAGCGCGCTGTTCAATATCGCGGGGCTCTACATACTCGCACCGGTCGTCAAACGTGAGGTCAAAGCGTGGAAGGCCAAGGTACGCAGCGGCGAGATCAAGAAACTGAATAAAGCCGACAAAATAAGCAGATAGCAGACGAACTGTTCTGGTGTTCGGCCCCGTACTGGCCCAGTTCCGGTGCGGGGCCGAGCTGTTTCCAGGTCAGGCGATCACTTCACCCGGCTGCGCGCCGTCGTCCGGCCGCAACAGCCGGACCAGCTCATCGTCCGCACCGATCGCGCCGAGCAGCAGGAACTCGCTGGTGAACCCGGCGATCCGCTTCTTGCCCAGGTTCACCGCGCAGACCACCAGCCGGTCCAGCAGCTCCGCTTCGGTGTAGTTGGTGACCTGTGCGCTGGTCCAGCGCTTGCCGAACTCGCCGAAGTCGACGGCGATCTGCCACGCGGGCTTACGCGCCTTCGGGAAGGGCCGCACCTCTACGATCCGGCCGACCCGCAGATCAACCGCGAAGAACGCGTCGGGATTGTCTGGCTTCTGTTCCGGCTGCATCCGCGCATGTTAAACCGCAAGGCCCCTACGGAACGCGGTCACCGGGAGCGCGGCTCGAGGCCGGTGTTGAACTTGCCGAGCAGCCGGCCGAACTCGCTGGCATCCGCGGTGGACCAGCTGGTGAAGGTATCCCGCAGCCGTTGGCTACGGCGCGCGCGGACCGCGGTGAGCCGTTCCCTGCCGGCCTCGGTCAGTTGCACCAGGCGCGCCCTGCCGTCGGTAGGGTCGATCACCCGCTCGATAAGCGACAATTCCTCAAGTCGGGCGATCTGCCGGCTGACGGTGGATTTGTCCAGTCCGGACTTGTCCACAACCTCGGCCGCCCGCACCGGCTCGATATCGCTCAGCCGAACCAGCAGCGCGTAGGCGGCCGAATCCAGCTCGGGGTGCACTTCGGCGGCGATACTCAGGGAGAAGCTGCGCGCCCGTGCGAACAACACGGACAGCTCCCGCTCAATGGCGGTCGCGGCTTCCTCCCTTGCCGCGTGGTCAGCCTCGGCTTCCGGCTGCGGCTCGTCCTGCTCGACCACGACCGTCCTCTCGTCACCTAATGTAGTCGCACGCCACACTCTAGAGCCCAAACTCACCCATTTGTCGCATTCGGCCCTATTCAGGGTAGCGTTGCCCACCCAGTGCTGTTCCTGGGGCGGACAAGCGCCGATTTTATGGCTACTCTCAGGCTGTCGGGGGCCGGTGTCGCCCAGGACAGACCTACCGAAGAGCGGAAAGACCATGGAGTTCGTGCCCCGACCATGACTGCACCACACGCCATCAGCCCGTTCCCGCAGCCAGCCACGCACCGTGAGGCTCCGCCCGCGGTAGTCGCGATGGTTCGCACGATCCGTAACTCCTGGGCACAGGTCGAGCCACAAACCGAGGACGTCGCGCGGTTCTTCTACGGCATGCTGTTCAGCCTCGCGCCGGAGGCGCGCGAGCTCTTCCCGGCGAATATGCAGGTACAGCGCAGCCGGCTGATGCGGGCCATCGTGCACGTCGTGCAGATGGTCGACCGGCCGGACGATCTGGTGCCGTTCCTGCATCAGCTCGGCAGGGATCACCGCAAGTTCGGCGTGGTGGCCAGGCATTACGAGGCGGTGGGCACCTCGCTGCTCGCGGCGCTGAAGGCACACCTCGGCGAGGACTGGACGCCGAAGGTGGAACGCGCCTGGGCCGAGGCCTACACGATCATGGCGCGGACCATGCAGGAGGCGGCCGCGGCCGATGACGGTCCTGCCTGGTTCCCGGCCACCGTGCTAGAACACCACCGGCTGTCCTGGGACCTGGCAATCGTTCGCGTGCAGCCGGACTACCCGTTGCCGTATCAACCCGGGCAGTACATCAGTGTCGAGGTGCCCCAGCGCCCGCGTTTCTGGCGCTACCTTTCACCGGCCAATGCGCCACGCGAGGACGGCGCGCTCGAGTTCCACGTGCACGCGGTCGAGGGCGGTTGGGTCAGCCGCGCCATCGTCAGCCATACCCAGGAGGGCGATGAGTGGCGGCTCGGGTCACCCCTCGGTCGGCTTACCGCGAGCCGTACCGATGAGCAGAACGTGCTGATGATCGGCGGCGGCACCGGGATCGCACCGCTGCGCGCGATCCTGGATGACTGGTCGCACTGGGGAGAAAACCCGCATGTGCAGCTGTTCTACGGTGCGCGTAACGCGGATGATCTTTACGCGCTCGACGAATTGCGCCAGCTCGCCACGACCAATCCGTGGTTGACCGTGGTTCCGGTCGCCGAGGAAGGCGCCGATGCGGCTGGCGTGGAGCGTGGCACGCTCGCCGATGCGGTCACCCGGCACGGCGACTGGGCCGATCGCCGGGTGCTTGTTTGCGGCTCACCGACGATGATCCGCGCAACCGTGTCCAAGATGCTGGTCGCTGGCACCCCGCTGGACCGCATCTACTACGACCCGTTCACGTTGGACTAGAACCCGCGAGCGGCGGGAACGCGGTGCCTGGATCAGGGCCACCGCGGCGAGCACGATGGCGATGCCGAGGACTTCCGACCAGCCGAGTTTCGTGCCGAGGACCAGGTAATCGAGGATGGCCGCTACCGCGGGGACGCAGTAGAACAAACTGGCCACTTTGGTCACCGCGCCGCGCCGGACCAGCAGGTACAGCAGTGCGGTTGCGCCGACCGACACGATCACCACCATCCAGCCGAGTGCGAGATAGAAGCTGCCGTTTTCCGGCAGTTCCAGCTGCCCTGCACCGAGCAACCCGAACGCGACCGTGCTGACCGTGGTCTGCACGGCAAGCGAGGACCAGATCCCCACGCCCTTGTTGGTGCTCTGCACCAGCGTGCCCACGGTGATCAGCAGCAGCGCGCCGAAGGCGAAGGCTACGCCGAGCGCGGTGGCGTGTCCGTCCAGACTGGAACTCACCGCGAGCAACAGCCCGCCGAAGCCGAGCAGCAGCCCGAGCCACAACCGGGCATCCCGGCCCTGCCGGCTGAGTAGCGCGGTGAGAATCGGTTGGCTGCCAACAATGAGCACCGCGATCCCGGCCGGCAGCTCGGCCCAGATCGCGAGGAAGAACAAACCCTGATAGCCAACCTGGAGGAACAGCCCGGCAAGGAGCAGCCGAACCCATTGCCGGCGGCCGCGGGGGAGCGCATCGCGCACGGCCAGCCAGACCAGCCAGGAGATCAGGGCGGCACCAAGCGCGCGCAACCAGAGGAAGTTCGCGACGTTCGTGTGCCGCAACCCGAATTCGACGGCGAGCGCTCCGCTCGACCACATGACCACGAAGGTGTAAGGAACTGGCGAGAATCCGGGAGTACGCACGAGGTACATACAACCGCCGCATCCCAAAACGGAAAAATGCCGTTTCGCGATGGACTATGCTGCGCGGTTATGGGCGTGGAGATCCGCCACCTACGGACCTTTCTGGTCGCCGTCGAGGAGCGCAGCATCAGCCGCGCCGCGGAGCGGTTGCGGCTGGCCCAGCCGGCCGTGTCCAGAACGCTCGCCCAGCTCGAACGCGAGGTCGGTGCCGAGCTGCTGGTCCGCTCCGCGCAGGGTGTGGTGACCACGACGGCGGGCGCACGGTTCCGGGTCAAGGCGGCGGCCGCGGTGCTTTCCTTCGATGACGCGGTACACAGTCCGATGGCGCGGCTGCGGCCGTTGCGGGTCGGGCACCATTGGGCGGCGCTCGGCCAGCACACCACGCGGCTACTGCGCACCTGGCGGGAGCGGTTTCCCGACGTGCCGCTCGAACTGCGCCGGCTGGACGATGCGTTCGGCGCGCTGGCCACCGGCGAGGTGGATATCGTGGTGAGCAGGGGACAGCGGCCCGGACCGGCATACCACCACGAGCTGTTGTGGCACGAGCGAAGGATGGCGGCGTTGCCCGCGCACCACCAGTTGGCGGACCGAGACGAGTTGCGGATCACCGAGCTGGCCGAGGAAACCGTGCTGGTGAACACCGCTTACGGCACGACGAACCCGGAGTTGTGGCCGGCGGATACCGGACCACACGCGACGATCACCGTGGCCAATACCGACGACTGGCAGACCAATATCGCCGCCGGTTTGGGAATCGGCGTCACGCCGGAGTCAACGTCCTATATGTACTCGCACACGGAGATCACCTATATCCCGCTCACCGACGTGGCGCCGGTGGCCACCTACCTGGCCTGGGCACCGAACGCGCAGCACCCCGCACTCGCGGACTTCCGCCACACCGTGAACCACATTCTTTAGGGATCTTGCGGTTGTGTTGAAGCGGCGCTTGGCGCAGAAATAGATCCGCGCGACTTGACCTTGACACTGGTGTCAGTACTTACCGTGGCGGAGATGAACGGGGCAGTCGTGCACATAGGGGAGTTGTCCGAGCGCACCGGGGTCAGCCGGCGCTCGCTGCGCTACTACGAACAACGAGGTCTGCTGCGGGCCCAACGCACCGACGCGGGATGGCGAACCTACGACGCCGATGCCGTCACCAGGGTCCGCAATGTACGGAGCCTGCTGGATGCGGGGATGACCGTCGAGGACATCCAACAGCTGGCGCCCTGCCTCGCCGAGGATGACCACGCCACCTGTGTGGACACCGGCGCGGCGATCACGACGCACCAGGCGCGGCTACAGGTGCTCGACAGTCAGATCGCCCAGCTTCAGCTGTATCGGACCAAGTTGCTGGGGCGGATAGCGCGGCTGCGGGCGACCGCTGCCAAGCAGGAACAGTCAACGGAGGTACGGTGAAATTCGGGGTTTCCACATTCGTCACTGACGAGGGTATCCGGCCGGACGCGCTGGCAAAGGCGTTGGAGGAACGTGGGTTCGACTCGCTGTTCCTGGCTGAGCACTCGCATATCCCACTGGGTACAACAACTCCGGACGGGTCCACACTGGACCGCCAGTTCTACCGGACGCTGGACCCGTTCATCGCGTTGACCGCAGCCGCCTCGGCCACCGAGAACCTGCTACTCGGCACGGGGGTCACGCTGCTCGTGCAACGCGACGTCATCCATACCGCCAAAGAGGTAGCCAGCCTCGACCTGCTCTCGCACGGCCGGGCCGTCCTGACCGTGGGGGCCGGCTGGAACCGTACGGAAATGCGCAACCATGGGGTGGATCCGGCTACCCGTGGACGTAAGTTGGACGAGCAGCTCGCGGCGCTGAAAACGATCTGGACCAAGTCCGAGGCCACATTCACCGGCGAACACGTCAACTTCGGCCCGATGTTCCAATGGCCGAAACCAGTGCAACAACCACACCCGCCGATCTACATTGGCGGGCACAGCCCGGCTGCTCGGCGACGGGTTGCCGAGCATGGCGACGGCTGGTTCCCGGTGGTGGCAACCGTGGCGGATGTTCGGGAGATGCGCGCCGCGCTGATCGCTAGGGACCGCGCGGACGTCGTGCTCAACGTGCCGGCCGAGGAGAATCAGCCAGCGCTGCTGGCCGAGTTCGCCGAAGCTGGTGCCGATCGAGCCACGTTCGACATCCCCACCGAATCGGAATCAGCCACCCTCCGCCGGCTCGACGCCCTCGCCGCACTGGTGCACGCCCAGACTCGCTAACCTTAAAGAACGCGGTCACACGCAGTCACCGCAAGATCCATAAAGAACGCGGCTAGCGGGAGCGGCGTGGCGGTTTCCAGACGACCAGCGCGGTCTGCCGGCGCGCGGGTACCAGGTCATTGCGATACGAGGCGTGCACCGCCGCGGCTGCCTGCTCGGCAGCGGCATAGGCGGCGGCAAGCTCCTCGGTCAGCTCGGCAACCCGCCCGGACAGCGCCTCGACCTGGTTCTCCAACTCGATGATGCGCTTGATCCCCGCCAGGTTCACACCATCCTCTTGGGACAGTCGTTGTACTTCGCGGAGCAACGCGATATCCCGCATCGAATACCGTCGCCCGCCCCCCGCGGTCCGGCCGGGGGATACCAAGCCGAGCCGGTCGTAACTGCGCAGGGTCTGTGCGTGTAAGCCGGACAGCTCGGCGGCCACCGAGATCACGAACATCGGGGTGTCTTCATCCGCCCCATGCGGAAACGGCACTCCGCCAACCGGTTTGTTCATGATCTACCTCGGCCCTCCAGCATCGCGGTGAGATCCGGCCGCGGGTCGTGCTCGGCCGTAGCCTCCGCATACTTCTCCAGCGCCGACTTACCCGCGCCGTCCAGGTTCGCCGGTACGGCTACCTGCAGCGTCACGAGCAAATCACCAACCTTGCCGTCCCGCTTCTCGATGCCCTTACCGCGCACCCGAAGCACTCGCCCACTACTGGTCCCCGGCGCCACCCGCACGGACACCGCCGAATCCAGTGTCGGCACTCGTAGTGTGGTACCAAGTGCCAGCTCAGGGAAAGTCACCGGCACGGTGATCGTCAGATCATTACCCGACCGGCCGAATACCGCATGCGGGCTCACCTGCACCCGCACATACAGATCACCCGCGTGCGCCCCGCCGCGACCTGGCTCGCCCTGCTCGGCGAGCCGAATCCGCTGGTCGTCCTCCACCCCAGGCGGAATCCGCACGGTCAGGGTGCGCGTCCGGGTACTCGTCCCACTGCCGGAACACTCCGGGCAGGGATGCTCCACGATCTGACCGTTACCCCGGCAATCCCGGCACGGCTCGGAAAACGCGAAGGCACCCTGGCTGCGGCTCACCAGACCCGCGCCACCGCAGGTGCCACAGGTCTTCGGCGACGTTCCCGGTTTCGCCCCCGAACCGGCACACACATCGCAGCGCGTTGGGCTGGACAACCGCAGCGGCACGGTTGCCCCGCGCACCGCCTCGGTGAACTCGATCCGGACCTCGGTCTCCACATCCGCGCCACGCTGCCCTCGCTGCGCGGTGGCACCCGCGCCAGCGGCACCGCCGCGCCGACCGAACAAACCACCGAGGATATCCCCGAGACCGCCCATCCCGCCGCCACTTGCCTGGCCGGCGTTCTGGCCGAACAGATCACCGAAGTCAAACCCGCCGGTGCCGCCACCCGCGCCGCCAGCGCCACCGGGGAACCCGAAACCGCCGCCACCGCGCGGGAAGCCACCGCCGGCGAACATCCGGCGTGCCTCGTCGTACTGCTTGCGCTTTTCCGCGTCGGAGAGCACGCCGTAGGCCTCGGAGACGGCCTTGAACTTCTTCTCCGCACGCTCGTTACCCGGGTTGGCATCGGGATGGTTCTCCCTGGCCAACTTCCGGTAAGCCTTCTTGATATCCGAATCCGAGGCGTCGGAGGAGACGCCCAATTCACGGTAGAAGTCCTTCTCGATCCAGTCCCGCGCGCTCATCGGACGTCCCCTCCTTTCTGCCTCGTATTACTGGTTACTTTCCATGCCCGGCGTCGGTATCGGGCCCGTGGTGTCGTCGGCGAGAACCTCGACCGCCTCGGGAACCGGTTCCGGCTCGGCTGCCGGCTCGTGATCGGTGACCGCGACCATTGCGTTGCGCAATACCTTGTCACCGATCCGATACCCCTTGCGCAGCACCGTGGTCACCGTCGGACCATCCACTTCGGAGGAAGTGGCGTGCTGCACCGCTTCGTGCACCGCGGGGTCGAACTCATCGCCTTCGGCACCGTAGGAGGCCAAGCCCTCCTTTTCCAGCGCCGCAACAAGTTTGTCCGCGATTGCCTTGAACGGGCCGGTCAGATCGCCGTGCGCCTCGGCCCGCTCCAGATCGTCGAGCAGTGGCAACAGCTCGCCGGCCAGCGAGGCCTTGGCGCCCTCGATCACCGAATCCCGGTCGCGGTCAACCCGCTTGCGGTAGTTGGCGAACTCGGCCTGCACCCGCTTCACATCCGCGGTGCGCTCCGCCAGTTCCTGCTTCAGTGCGGTGAGTTCGGTGTCCGGCGAACCGGCCGTATCGGCGGCTTCGTCAACCGAACCAGCCGAACCAGCCGGACTGGCCGATTCGTCGGCGGCTGGCGCGCCCGGTTCACCAGGCGCGGCGGCCGGCGGCTCGACGGTCTCTTCCTTGACCTCTTCCCGCACCTGGCCCGACTCCGGGTCGATCCGGCGCCGATCCTTGACGACGATCGGCTCCTCGGGCTGGGTTTCGTCTTTCGGCTGCGGCGGCTGCGGCGTCACTTCTTGTCCTTGCCATCCTCGTCGACGATCTCCGCGTCCACCACGTCCTCGGCCTTGGCGTCCCCGCCGGCCGCGGAAGCGCCTTCAGCGTCCGGACCAGCAGCCCCGGCGCCTTCGGCGCCAGCAGCGGCGGCACCGGTGTTGGCGTAGAGCGCGGAGCCCATCTCCTGGGAGATCGTGGTGAGGTTCTCCATGGCGCTCTTGATCTTCTCGGTGTCGTCGCCCTTCAGCGCTTCCTTGGCCTCGTCGAGCGCCGAGTTCACCTTGGTCTTGGTCTCCTCGGGCACCTTCTCGTCGTTGTCCTTGACGAACTTCTCCGTCTGGTAGACGAGCGACTCGGCCTGGTTGCGAACCTCGGCCTCCTCGCGGCGCTGCTTGTCCTCTTCGGCGTGCGCCTCGGCGTCCTTGACCATCTGGTCGATGTCCTCCTTCGGCAGCGCGGAGCCACCGGTGATGGTCATCGACTGTTCCTTGTTGGTGCCAAGGTCCTTCGCGGTCACGTGCACGATGCCGTTGGCGTCGATGTCGAAGGTGACCTCAATCTGCGGGACGCCGCGCGGTGCCGGCGGGATATCGGTGAGGTCGAAAGTGCCGAGCTTCTTGTTGTACGCGGCGATTTCCCGCTCACCCTGGAAGACCTGGATGCCGACCGTGGTCTGGCCATCGCCCGCGGTGGAAAAGATCTCGCTGCGCTTGGTCGGGATCGTGGTGTTGCGCTCGATGAGCTTGGTGAACACGCCACCCTTGGTCTCGATACCGAGCGAGAGCGGGGTGACATCCAGCAGCAGGACGTCCTTGACCTCGCCCTTGAGCACACCGGCCTGCAGCGCCGCGCCGACCGCGACGACCTCGTCCGGGTTCACGCCCTTGTTCGGCTCCTTGCCCCCGGTCAGCTCCTTGACCAGCTCGGTGACCGCGGGCATCCGGGTGGATCCGCCGACGAGCACCACGTGGTCGATCTCGCTGACCGAGATGCTGGCGTCCCTGATCACGTTGTTGAACGGCTGCCTGGTGCGGTCGAGCAGATCCGAGGTGATCCGCTGGAACTCGGCACGCGAAAGCGTCTCGTCCAGGAACATCGGGTTCTTGTCCGCGTCCACCGTGATGTACGGCAGGTTGATGTTCGCGCTGGACGAGCTGGACAGCTCGATCTTGGCCTTCTCCGCGGCTTCCTTGATCCGCTGCAGGGCCATCTTGTCCTTGGTCAGGTCGATGCCGTTGGTGGACTTGAACTTGTCCACCAGCCACTGCACGATCCGCTCGTCCCAGTCATCACCGCCGAGGTGGTTGTCGCCGCTGGTGGCCCGTACCTCGACGACGCCCTCACCGATCTCGAGCAGCGAGACATCGAAGGTACCGCCACCGAGGTCGAAGACCAGGATGGTCTGCTCTTTCTCGCCCTTGTCCAGGCCGTAGGCCAGCGCGGCCGCGGTGGGCTCGTTGACGATGCGCAGCACGTTGAGGCCGGCGATCTGCCCGGCTTCCTTGGTGGCCTGCCGCTGGGCGTCCTCGAAGTAGGCGGGCACGGTGACAACCGCGTCGGCCACCTCTTCACCGAGGTAGGCCTCGGCATCGCGCTTGAGCTTCATCAGCACGCGGGCGCTGATCTCCTGCGCCGTGTACTTCTTGTCGTCGATCTCGGTGTTCCAGTCGGTGCCGATATGCCGTTTGACCGACCGGATGGTGCGGTCGACGTTGGTCACCGCCTGGTTCTTCGCTGGCTGCCCGGTCAGCACCTCACCGTTCTTCGCGAAGGCGACGACGGATGGGGTGGTGCGGGCACCCTCGGAGTTGGCGATCACCGTCGGCTCGCCACCTTCGAGTACGGAAACCACCGAGTTGGTGGTTCCTAGGTCGATACCGACCGCTCGCGCCATTGGATTTCCCTCCTGGATCTGTCAGTTCTCGTGCGCAACCCATAGGGTTGAGTAGAGCTCGCGCAAGTTCTAGTTTGGCGAACCCAGCCCCGTCAACCCGGGGTTGAGCATTACACACTCAAGCTTTCTGCCAGCATAACGCCTGTGCAGGCAAAATGGTTCCCGGTCTGCTCGTGCCTACCGGCCGAGAGTGCGCACCGTCACGTCTCCGCTGCTCGCCTCGAGGTCAAGCACGTGCGACGCGGAGTCATCGCTGGCGACGCCGATCTCCTGGGTGCCGTTCGTCTCGGTGGTGACCCGATAACGCCCATCGGGCACGCCGACCTCGACGTCGCCACTGCTCGCCGATGCGGTGACGGACTGCGGGCTGGCCAGGTTCAGCGTGATATCCCCCGAACTGGCCTGCACCTCGGCACGATTGCCCAGTTGGTCACCTCGGATATTGCCCGAGTTGGCCTCGGCAAACACCGGACCGGTGAGGTCGACCAGCGTGATATTCCCCGAACTGGCCTTCGTGCGCACCTCGCCGGCGGCTCGGCGGACCTCGATGTTCCCGGAGTTCGCCTGCACGTCCACCCCGCCGACCTCGGTCAGGGTGACATTGCCCGAGCTCGCCTTGCCGGTGACCAGCACATCGCGCGGGACCTCGACCTGGTAGCTGACGTCGCAGCCCCAGCCGCAGCCGTTCAGCACCAGGTTGTCGCCATCCAGCTCGTAGGCCTCGTCCGGCTCGCCCCAGCGATACCGGAAGGACTGGTGCACCTTCGTCTGCTGGGTATCGGTGGCCCGAATCGTCACGTCCCCAGACTGATTGTCGATCTCCACGCTGCGCACTCGCTCGGCGATGTTGTTCTCCGCCTCGGCGGTGTCCGTACCCACCCAGCCGAACGCCACCGCGGCGCCCACCCCGATCAGCGCCACGCCAGCCACTGCCATCAACGGTCGCACCATTGCTCAGTCCATTCTCCGCAAACCCGCTCGTCCGACCCCCGCTATGCCAGAAACGCTACGGCGTGCGCGGCGGAGCTACATCGGGGACAGCCCCCGGCTTTCTCCTCAGGGTTGCCCCAGGGGCGCGCAGGAAACCCACCGACCGCGCGTCAGGGGCGCGGGATGTTGCGCAGGTTGCTACGGGCCAGCTCGATCATCTTGCCGACACCGCCGTTGAGCACCGTCTTACTCGCGGCGAGCGCGAACCCGCGCACCATCTCGCCGGTGATCCTGGGCGGGATGGACAGCGCGTTCGGGTCGGTCACCAGCTCGACCAGGCCAGGCCCAGGCTGCTGGAAGGCGGCCGACAACGCGTCGGCCACCGCGGCCGGCTCGGTGACCCTGCTCGCCGGCACCCCGCAGGCCCGCGCGATCGCGGACAGGTCCACCTCGGCGTGGTCGGTGCCGTAGGCGGGCAAACCATCGACCAGCATCTCCAGCTTGACCATCCCGAGGCTGGCGTTGTTGAACACGACCACCTTCACCGGCAGCTTCAGCGCGGCCAGCGTCAGCAGGTCGCCGAGCAACATGGTCAGCCCGCCGTCGCCGGAGATGGAGACCACCTGCCGGTCCGGCGCGGCGAGCTGCGCACCGATCGCATGCGGCAACGCGTTCGCCATGCTGCCGTGCCGGAACGACCCGATAACCCGCCGGTTTCCGTTCGGTGTCAGGTAGCGCGCCGCCCAGACATTGCCCATCCCGGTGTCCACTGTGAACACAGCATCATCGGCGGCGACCTCGTCGAGAATGGCCGCGGCGTACTCCGGGTGGATCGGCCGGTGCTCGGTCACGTTGTCCCGGTAGGCGTCCACCACCCGCTCCAGCCTTCTGGCGTGCTCCTGCAGCATCCGGTCAAGGAACTGCCGGTCGCCGCGCGAGCGCAGTAGCGGAAGTACCGCGTTGATGGTCTCCCGGACGTCGCCATGTACCGCGAGATCCAGCGGGGTCCGCCGACCAAGATGCGCGGTGCTGTGGTCTACCTGGATGGTGTGTGCCTGGGGCAGGAAATTGTCGTAGGGGAAATCCGTACCGAGCAGCACCACACGGTCGGCGGCATGCATCGCGTCATGGCAGGCGCCGTACCCGAGCAGCCCGCTCATCCCCACGTCATACGGGTTGTCGTACTGGATCCACTCCTTGCCGCCGAGCGAATGCCCGACGGGCGCGGCCAACTTCTCGGCGAGCGCCATCACCTCGTCATGTGCGCCCGCACAGCCCGCGCCGGCGAACAGCATCACCCGTTCGCTCGAGTTCAGCAGCTCGGCGAGTTCGGCGATGGTCTGCTCGGTCGGCCGCACCGGCGCGGGAGATACCGGCCGACCCCAGCGCTGCGCACCCTGCGCGGCCTTACGTTCGGCGATATCACCCGGAATGGTCAGTACCGCGACCCCGCGCTGCCCCACCGCGGCCTGCATGGCGATCCGCGCGAGCCTTGGCAGTTGTTCCTCATCGGTGACCAGCTCGCTGTAGTGGCTGCATTCGCTGAACAGCTCGGCCGGATGGGTTTCCTGGAAGAAGCCGGTGCCAATCTGCGCGGAGGGGATATGCGAAGCGAGCGCGAGTACCGGGGCGCCGCTGCGGTGCGCGTCGTAAAGGCCGTTGATCAGGTGCAGGTTGCCGGGGCCGCAGCTTCCCGCGCAGACCGCGAGCCGGCCGGTCACCTGGGCTTCGGCCGCCGCGGCGAACGCGGCGGTCTCCTCGTGCCGTACGTGCACCCATTCGATATCCGCGCTGCGCCGCACCGCGTCCACGATCGGGTTGAGGCTGTCCCCAACGATCCCGTAGATCCGGCGCACGCCGGCCGCTGCCAGCATGCTCACCAGCTGTTCCGCCGCGGTAGCCATGGGTCGGTCCTCCCTCGACCGGCTTGGCTAACCGAGGACTGGGCTAGCCGATGAAGCGTCGGGCCGTTTTCACTACTGCCGCCACGATCCCCTGGTAGCGCGGACCCAGCAACCTGGGGAGCGCATCGATGACCCGCGCGTCCGCGCCGATCAGGATGCGTGCGCGGTTCCGGCGTACCCCGTCCAGAATGGTGCGTGCCGCGCGTTCCGGGGTGGTCCGCGCGATTCGCTGGAAACCCCGGTCGGCGGCGGCGCGGTCGGGCAGGTCGTCGCCGGCGATCCGCGCGTCCCTGGCGATGTTGGTGCGGATGCCGCCAGGGTGCACGCAGCTGACGCCCACCCGATGACCAGCGATCAACATCTCCTGGCGCAGCGCCTCGGTGAACCCGCGCACGCCGAATTTCGCCGCGTTGTAGGCGCTCTGCGTGGGCACCCCGATGAAGCCGAACACGCTGGAGATGTTCACCAGATGGGCGTCGCCGTTGGCGATCAGCTGGGGCAGGAAGGCCTTGGTGCCGTGCACCACGCCCCAGAAGTTGACGCCCATCAGCCAGTCCATATCGTCCATGGACATCTGGGTGACCTCGGCGCCCAACGCCACGCCGGCGTTGTTCACCACCAGCCGCACTCCGCCGAACTCCCGATCAACCTGCTCGGCATGGGCGAAAACCGCGTCCCGATCGGCAACATCGAGTTTATAACCAGTGGCCGCCGCACCGAGCTGCCGGCAGCGCTCGACGGTGCCCGCCACCCGCGATTCGTCCACATCAGACAATGCGAGGCGGGCGCCGTGGCTGGCCAGTCCGAGTGCCAAGGCCTGGCCAATGCCGGAGCCAGCGCCGGTGACAACCGCCGTCTTACCGGAAAAATCACGCATCAGCCGCAACTCCTGGGTGCCAGTTCTTGGTACTTGAAGTATCTGTTACTCGCGGTATCATTTCTACCCGCGACGGCAGGAAGGAACAACCCAATGGCCAAGTTGTCCCGCGCGTTCGGTCTACTGCTCGCCGGCACCGGTGCGGCGCATTTCGCCGCACCACAGGCGTTCGAGTCGATATCCAAAACGGCGTTCCCCGAAGACACCACTACCTGGGTGTACCGGAACGGGGCAACCGAGGTGGCACTCGGACTCGCGCTGACCTCGCGGCGAACCCGCAAGCTGGGCACGATCGGACTGCTCGGCTATACGGCGTGGCTGGGCGGCAGGTTCATGACCGCGCAGCGGTAGGTAAACCGATGCCAGTGGTTCGCGATTTCATCGACTCCGCGCGGATCAGCGCGGCAGCCCGGGACGTGGACGGCTATCTCGATGTGCTGCCGCCGGATGACGAACTTGCTCCGGCCGCGCGACAACCACGTACGCCCGCGCAGTTCGCCATGCGCAACCGCGTTGTCGCGGCCATCTACCAGCGCTGGTGGCGCCCTGCGGGTGGACTGTTGTGCGGCCTGCCCGCGCCGCGCGGCGAAGGGGAACAGCGGCTGGCCAACGAAATGCTCGGCCTGCCAGGCGAGCGGCTGGTGCTGGACGTCGCATGTGGACCTGGGAACTTCACCCGTGGCTTCGCCGAGGCGTTGACCGGGGATGGCTACGCGATTGGCGTGGACGCCTCCCGGCCGATGCTTTCCCGCGCGGTCCGCGACAACGACACCGAGCGCGCCGGTTACTTGCACGCGGATGCCCGCGATCTGCCGTTCGCGGACGGCACGTTCCCTTCGGTGTGCTGCTTCGCCGCGCTGTATCTGGTGCCGGAGCCGTTCACGGTGCTCGCCGAGCTCGTCCGGGTGCTCGCGCCGGATGGCCGGCTCGCGCTGATGACCAGTTGCCTTTCCGAGCAACCGGTGGTCAGCGAGATGCAACTGCTCGCGGGTAAGGCGATCGGCGTACGGATGTTCGGCCGAAACGAGATCAGCGCCGCGCTTCGCGAGCACGGGCTCGTCGACATCCGCCGCCGGTTCGCCGGCGCCGCGCAGTACGTCAGCGCCCGAAAACCCCCGCAAGATCCTTAAAGAACGCGGTCGCTAGTCGCGGTACACCGAGATCAGCGGGCTGTACTGCGGCAATGAACCGCTACGGCCGACGGCCAACAGACCGCCGCCGGGTTGCACGGTAGCCGAGCTCAGCGCACCGTTCGCGGGTGCACCCACGTCCTGCCAACCGCCGTCGGTCGACCGCCACACGCTGTCCCCGATCACCCATAGCTGCCGGTCGACCCAGCTGAGCTCCTCGATCCCGCCGGTCCGCGTCGGCGCGGACACGTGCTCCCAGGACGTTCCGTCCGAACGCAGCAGTACCGGTTTGACCGGCTGGCCGTCCTCATAGGACCGCACGGATCCGCCGATCCATGCCTCACCAGTGGTCAGCCCGACCACACTGTCCAGCTCGAGCCAGGACCCCGAGGGCACCTCGATCTCCGGCAGGCTCTGCCGCTGCCAGTCCTGACCGTTCCAGCGCAGCGCCACACCCTGGCCGCCCGCACCGGACTGGGTGCCGACCGCCCATGCGCTGTTCTCGTCGGTGCCGTCCACCGCGTCCAGCGACCAGCTACCCTCGACCTCCGGCAGCGGCGCGTCAGACCAGCTGGCGCCATCCCAGAACTGCGCCATCCCGGTTGCTTGTCCCTCGCCGTTCGGCGCATAGCCGCCGACCGCCCAGGCCGCGTCCGATTGGGTGGCGTTGATATCCGAGACGTGCAGCCGGTGATCAGCCGGTGCCGCCGCGAACTCGACCTCGTGCCATTGCGTACCGTCCCACCGCGCCGACTGCCCCTCGCCGTACTTGATCTTCTGGCCGACGGCCCATGCGTCTTCCCCGGAAACCACCGAGGAGCCGGCGATCTGGCCGATATCCGGCATCGCCACTTCGGTCCAGCCATCCGGTCCACGCTGATACGCCTGGCTCCGGAAGTCCGGCGATCCGGGAACCGGATGCCAGCTGCCGAACGCCCAGACGGCACCACTCCCATAATCCACCGACTCCAGCACGGAGTTGGTCTCCGGCCGAGGCGGAACCGGTTCGTCCTGCCAGCTGCCCTGTGCACCGGCCAGTCCGGCCGTGCTGATCAGTAGGCCCGCGGTCACCGCACTGGCAACGCTCAAACGCCGCACGAAATACCCCCAAGGTCTCGTTGGTTTCGCCATGCTCACGCGGCCGTCGCGGATCTGGTTGCCTCGGCGAATCAGCCGAGTTCGGCGAGACAATCCACCGCGATCGCGCCACCGGCACCAACCACCAGTGGGTTCACATCCAGCGAGACGAGGTCGTCGGCGAGATCGTGCGCCAGCCAGGAAAGCCGGGCCAGCGCATCCGCCACCGCGTCCAGATCGACCGGTTGGCCACCGCGCACCCCATCGAACAGGGCGGCACCGCGAAGGGAGCACAGCAGGTCGGTAGCGGTCCGCGCGTCGATCGGGGCGACCGCAACCTTGCTGTCCGCAAGCAGTTCGGCCAGCACCCCGCCAAAACCGGCGAGCACCACTGGTCCGAAGGCAGGATCGCGCTGGATCCCGAGAATCAGCTCGGTTCCCGGCTCGGCCATCCGCTGCACCAGCAGCTCACCCGAGGGCTCGGCCCGCAGCACCTGCTCGGCCGCCGCCCATACCTCCGCCGCCGTGGTCAAGCCGAGACGCACCCCGCCGATATCGCTCTTGTGCGGCACCTTGCTGGACCGCAGCTTCACCGCAACCGGACCGGCAAGCTCGGCCGCGGCGGCAACCGCCGCATCCGGGCCGGCAACCACGCGATACTCGGCACGGGGGATGCCGTACGCGGCGATCAGCTGGCTTGCCGTGTACTCATCAAGCACCCGCTGACCGGCCGCGCGCGCCGAGGCGACCACCGCCCGCGCCGCCGCACTGTCCACATCGGTGGGACGGCAGGGCGTACTCACCGGCGGCCGTCGCCCGTATTCCACCAGCGCACCGAGCGCGGCCGCAGCGCGGCCGGGGTCCGAATAGCACGGGATGCCACGCTCGGCGAGCAGTTCGGCCGGCCGGCCGTTGCCGCCGGTCCACACCACGACAAAGGGCCGGTCGGTAGCCTGATACGCCTCCTCGATCGCGTCCACGAGCTGTTCCGCGCCACGGTCGGCGTTGCCGAGCAGCACCGCGATCAGGTCGGTGTCCGGGTGCGTTACCGCGATCCGCAGGCTGCGCCGCAACATCGGCGGGTCGCTGATCAGCGTCGCGGTGAGATCGATCGGGTTGCGCGCGGAACCGAACGGCGGGATCACCTCGGCCATCGCCTGCTGCCACTGCTCGTCCCATACCGGCACGTCAATACCGTGCGCTGCTGCCGCATCCGCCATCAACACGCCTGCCCCACCGGATAGCGAAAGCGTGCTCAACCGGTTGCCGCGCGCCCTTCGCCCTGCCGCGAACAGCCGCGCGGCGTCCAACAGTGGATCCATTCCGGACAGCCGAACGATGCCGAACTGCCGCGCGGCGCCGTCGAAAACCGTATCCGCGCCAGCCAGCGAAGCGGTATGCGATTGGGCGGCCCGTGCGCCAGCGGCGGAGGAGCCAACCTTCACCGCGAGAATTGGTTTGTCCAGCTCGTTGGCCCTGCGGGCGACCTCGAGCAACCGCCGACCGTCCGTGACACCCTCCAAATAGGCCAGTAGCACCTTGGTGTCCGCTGTGTCCAGCAACGCGTCCAGTACCTCGGCAACGGAAAGGTCGGCTTCGTTACCGGTATTGAGGTAGTGCGTGAAACCGATACCGGTGCGCTGTGCCGCGCTGAAGATGAACGAACCGAAAGCCCCGCTCTGGCTGACAAAACCGATCGGTCCAGACCGTAGCCGCATGTCCTCGTCCAGCGCGGAGGTGAACGTCGGCACGGCCCGCTCGGCCACACTGATCGCGCCGAGACAGTTCGGTCCGAGTACCCGTACGCCGGTTTCCCGCACCACCGCTTGTAGTTCGGCCTGTAGCTCGGCGCCTTTCGCGCTCGCCTCGGCGAAGCCGGCTGCGGCCACGATCGCGACGGAAACGCCGTGACGCTGGCAGTCGCGCAGGCATTCGGCCACCTCGGCGGCCGGCAGCATCACCATCGCGAGGTCGATCTCGGCTGGCGCATCGGCCAAACTCGGGTAGGCGGGCAAACCCTGCACGGTCTCCCGCCCTCGATTGATCGGCAGAATCCGCCCGGTGTAACCGAACCGCCGCAGGTAATCCACCGGCCGACCGGATAGTTTGACCGGATCGTTCGAGGCACCGACGATCGCGATCGACTTCGGGTGCAGCAATTTCGCTACGAGATCTGCCCGCGAATGCTCGTCGCTCATCAGCACGGCCGCCCAGCGAGACCACCTGTCAGCACGGATCCTCCTGCGGATTCGGGAGCCTGACCGAAATCGACGGTACCGGCGGGTTCGGTGACGTGGCTAACACCAATCGGATAGCCAATTCATTCGACAAACCGACATAATCATCCGCAGCTACTACGGATGGAGATATGGAGCTACGACATCTGCGGGCTTTCGTGGCGGTGGCCGAGGAGCTGAGCTTCAGCCGGGCAGCAGCTCGGTTGAACATCTCCCAACCGCCGCTGTCCCAACAGATCAAGCGGCTGGAACGAGAAATCGGCGTGCCACTGCTCAGCCGCACTACCCGATCGGTCTCGCTCACCGCAGCCGGAGAAGTCTTCCTGCATGAGGTGCGCGCCGCGCTTGCCGGGCTACAGGACGCGACCAAGGCTGCGCACCGTGCGGCCGCCGGCCAGCTGGGCACGGTGCGCCTCGGCTTCTCCGGGCCAACCTCGTATCAGGCCCTGCTGACCATCGCCCGCACCTTCCGGGAACACCGGCCGGACGTTCGGCTGGAGATCGTCGGCCCGCTCTACGGCGGCGAGCTGGTTACCAAACTGATCGCGCGGGAGACCGATGCCGGGCTGCTCCGGCTGCCGGTGGCCGCGCCGGGAACGCGGGTTCGCGAACTTGCCCGGCATCCGCTCGTGGCGGCGCTGCCCGCGGAGCATCCACTGGCTGGCCGGAAGAGCATTGGCCTCAGCGAGCTACGCGACGAGGTGTGGATCAGCTATCCGGCTGGGCGCGGCTCAGTGGTCAACCAGACCGTGCGCGATGCCTGCCTCGCCGAGGGCTTCGCCTTTCAGCGCAAGCAGGAAGCGCCCGATACCCATACGATCCTGTCCCTGGTGGGCGCAGGGATGGGCGTGGGCATGGTGCCGAACTCGGCGGAACACCTCGAGGTGCCGAACGTGACGCTGGTGGCACTGGACGGCGGCCCCTACGTGCCACTTGGCCTGGCCTGGCGGGACGAACCACCCGCGCCGGCACTCGCCGCGCTGCTCGGGCTGCTGGATGAGGTCATCGAACGTATGCCGGCGGACAGCTAGATCTGCGCCGGGTCGGTGGCCCGTACTAGGTTCAGTGCCATGGATCTGCGTGAGCTTTACCGTCAATGGCTACCCGGCGCATGGAACGCCGACCCGGTCCAGATACCGGACCTCATCGCCGAGCTGTTCGCGCCGGATGCGCTGGGACACTGGCCGAGCAGGGAGATCAACGGCGCCGACGGCATCGCCGAGGCCGTCGTGCAGGCGGTGACCATGTTCGACGACGTGCACGTCGAGCTGGTGATGGGACCGATCGCGGACGGCGACCTGGTCGCCGCGCAGTGGTACTTCAACGCGACGTATCGCGGCGATTTCCCCGGGGCGACGGCTGCGGCCGGCACCAGGATCAGCTACCGCGGTGCGGATATCCTCCGCGCGGAGGGGGACCGGTTCGTGGAGTACTGGCCACACGGCGATGACCTGTCCTTCATGAAGCAGCTCGGGGTCACCGAACTGGGCACGTCGTGACGCCGCGAACTGAAGCTCGCTCGGGACACTAGGGTGGGGCCTGCCCAGCAGCACCCGGACGAGTAGAGCCGGACGAGTAGAGGGAGTGCCCATGCCGCAGCCACCGAACCCGTACGACTTCCTGCCCGCCCTGCCGAGCTTCCAGGTGACCAGCGCCGACCTGACCGACGGTCAGCAGCTCGGCAACGCCCAGGTCTCCGGGATCATGGGCGCCGGCGGCTCGGATGTGTCGCCGCAGTTGAGCTGGTCCGGGTTCCCCGCGGAGACGAAGAGCTTCGCCGTCACCTGTTTCGACCCGGACGCGCCGACCGCGAGCGGTTTCTGGCACTGGGCGGTACTGGACATCCCGGCGAGCGTCACCGAGCTGGCCGCCGACGCGGGCGGCGAGGACGGCGCGAAGTTGCCGGCCGGCGCGATCACCCTGCCGAACGACGCGGGCGCGCGCAGGTACATCGGCGCCGCGCCGCCGGCTGGGCACGGCCCGCACCGCTACATGTTCGTGGTGCACGCGGTCGATGTGGAGCAGCTCGGCATCACCGACGGCACGCCGGCCTTCCTCGGCTTCAACCTGTTCAGCCACGGGATCGCACGCGCCACGATCACCGGCCTTTACCAGCAGTAAACCGCCAGCCGGGCCGTATCGGGCGGCTCACACGAATCATCGGGAACGCCACGATGCTTCGGCACGTCGGAGCATCGTGCGCTTTTCGAACAAAACAGCCAAAATGGTCATGGTCTCCGGTGCCGTTATCGCCCTCGCCGGCTGCGGCACGGACACCGCATCCTCGTCGTCCTCGTCCGGTCCGCCGAGCATCCCGGATGAATGGGTGCAGATCATGGACGACCAGCTCAACGCGGCGGATCGAGTCGGGAGTGTCCCGGTAATCGACCGCGACGCCGGCTGCGAGCTGTTCGACCCGCCGGAAGTTGGCGACGGAACCCCGGAGCCCCGCGGTTCCGGGGTCAGCACCTTCGGCAGCGACGGCGAGCGCTACATCTGCCAGTTCGGCAGCCCGCCAATCACCTTTGTCATCGGCCGTACCGAGTCGGCGGAAAGCCTCGCGGACACCACGCTCAGCGTGGATGACGAGGACGTGACCGAACACGAGGTGGCCGGTACGCGGTTCGTGGTGCTTGACCACACCTACCCGAACGGCCGGGTCGAGCAGACCGCGCAGCTGGTCGACGAGCAACGCAATGTGTTCGTCTCCGCGGAGATCGAGACCAAACCGGGCAACCAGCTGCCGGACGACTGGGACACCGCGGATACCGCAGGGGTGCTCGCGGACATCCTGCGCAGCTGAACCGGATCGGGAACTTGCCCCTGCGATGTAGCGTCAAAGCACCATGCGCTTTTCGAACATGGCAACCAGAGTCGTCGCGACGACCTTCGTCGTCGTGGGCCTTGCCGCCTGCGGTTCGGAGCCAACAACCGGGCCACCACATATCCCGGACGAGTGGGTGCAGATCCTGGATGAGCAACTGGCCGAAGCCGATCAGGTGGGCGAGATTCCGATGATCGACGGCTATGCCGGTTGCGAGCTGTTCGACCCGCCCGAAGTCGGCAGCGGTACGCCGAAGCCGTCCGGCGCCGGGGTCAGCACCTTTGGCGAGGACGGCGAGCGCTATATCTGCGAGTTCAGTGAGCCGCCGATCACCTTCGTCATCGGCCGCACCGCATCCGCGGAAGGTTTCACCGAGACCACGTTGAGCTCGGACAACCCCCAGGTGGAGATGCACGAGGTTGCCGGGGTGTCGATCCCGGTACATGTCGAGACTTACCCGAACGGTCGCCAGGAACAGATGGCGCAGATCATCGACAAACAGCGCAAGGTATTCGTATCCGCGGACATGGAAACCAAGCCGAGCGACGTGCTACCGAAGGGCTGGGACACCGCGGACACCGCGCGGATGCTTGCCGATTTTGTCCGTAGTGGGGATTGACCGCCAACCGTTTCTGCGCCAAGTTACTTGCTATGCGCACATCCCGGTCTGCGATCGCGCCCCGACTACTGAGTGCCGTCGCCGCACTGGCCCTGACCGTTGGGCTGGCCGGCACGGCGACCGCCGATGAGTCCACTGTGGAGCCGCCGCGGACGGGCTTCGAGGAATCCGGCGGTGAACGCTGGACCAGCCTGGACGAGGAGGCGGCCTTCCTCGCGGAGATTGCCGCCGATCGGCCGAACGTCGCGGTTGACCAGGTCGGCGCGAGCGTACAGGGTCGCCCGCTACAGCTAGTACGCATCAACGAGGCCAAGAAGCCACGCAACACCGTGCTGCTTGTCTGTTCGCAGCACGGTGATGAGCCAGCCGGCCGCGAAGCCTGCCTGTCCACCATCCGGAACCTCGCCTACCCGCAGGACGGGCCAACTTTCCCGCGCGGCACCGAAGTGCTGGTGCTGCCAAACGCGAACCCGGACGGACACGCCGCGAACACCAGGGAAAATGCCGACGGCACGGATATCAACCGGGACCACCTCGCGCTGGGGACCCCGGAGGCCCGCGCGATTGCCGAAGTGATTCGCGACGATCGCCCGGATATCGTGCAAGACCTGCACGAATTCGGTCCACGACCGCCGTACTACGTCAAGGATTTCCTCTCCCTGTGGCCGCGTAATCTGAACACCCATGATGCGGTGTACGAGGAGTCCGTGCGGCTGAACGACGACTACGTCCGCCCAGCTGTGGAAGCGGCCGGCTTCAGCACCGGGATCTACGGCATCACCACCGACCCGGAAACCGGTGAGCCGATCGAGCAGATCGCCGGCGATGGCCAGGAACGAATCCTGCGGAACACCACGGGAATCAAGAACTCGGTCGGTCTGCTCAGCGAAACCCGAACGGATTCGGTTACCGGCGAACCGCCAGCACAGAACAACCAGAACCGGGTCAACGCGCACCTCGCGGAGCTCACCGGCACCATGCGGCTGGTCGAGGAACGCGGTATGCAGCTGGCCAAGGCAACGATGACCGCGCGGACAGCCGGCTACGGCAGCAAGGCGCCGATCTACCTCGGCGGTGCGGACAACGAGGAGCCCACACCGGAACAGATCATTGACCCTGCGCCCTGCGGCTACCGGTTGACCGGCGAGCAGTACGACTCGGTCACGGAGAAGCTAGCGTTGCACGGCGTGCGTAGTTGGCCGATCGGGCAGGACCGCTACGTACCGCTGCGCCAGGAGATGCGCGCCCTGGTCCCGCTACTGCTTGACGAGCGCGCGGCGGAACACCTCACCACCGGCACCCCGGTCGCCTGCCGCTAGTCCGGAACGCCAAGTCCGTTCAGGACGATCGCTAGGCCGCGCCGGAACTCGGTGTCCGGCGTGAGCCTACTGGCGATCCGCGCGGTTTCGCGTAACTGTGGGAACTCGTCGCGGGGCAGCGCGGCAAGCGCGGCCGTGCCCGCCCCATCGAGGGCGCTGAGGTGTTCGGACTGGATCGCGCCGACGAGGTAGTTCACGATGGTGCGCTGGGCGATCACCCGCGCGTTGCCGCTGAACCCCGCATCGGCGAGCACGCCGAGCATTGTCTCGATCCACGCCACCGACCGCGCGGAAGCCTGCCGGTGTCGCAGCAGCAGCGGCACCGCCTCGGGATGCGCCTTGGCCGCGGTGCGCACCCGGCCAACCAGTAGGGCGATCTGCTCGTCCCAGGAACGATTCGCGGGCACTTTGACGTCGACTGGCGCCCACACATAGTCCACGATGAGCCGTTCCAGATCATCGCGGTCGGCGAGGTACCGGTAGAGCGCCATGGTGCTCATGTTCAGTTCGCGTGCGACGGTGCGCATCGACAGCGCGGTATAGCCATCCCGGTCAAGGACGGCGATCGCGGCGGCGGCGATGGTGTCCGTAGTCAGCGAACGTGGTCGAGGCATCGAGATAAGTGTACGGTGTAATTCTAACGTCGTAGGTGTACGGCGCACGCTTATATCGCCGAGCAGACCAGGTGGTGGCCACCATGCCAGAGGACCGTCTTGCCGACTGGATTCGCGCCAATGGGCATTCGATCGCGGCACTCGAGCTGGCCGCGCCGCTGGACGATCTGGCCCCGCTGGCGGAGCTGATCGGATCGGCCAGGGTGGTCGGCCTCGGCGAGAGCGCACACCACGTGCGGGAGTTCTACCAGCTGCGGCACCGGATACTGCGGTTTCTCGTGGAACGATGCGGGTTCACCGTGCTCGCGATGGAAGCACCGTTCACCGAAAGCGGGTTGCTGGACGACTGGCTCGACGGCGGCAGCGGGGACGTCGCGGCTCTCGCCTCGGCCGCAGTGCCCGCCTTCAGTCTCGGCGAGGTACCCGAGCTACACGAGGCGCTGCGCTGGTTGCGAGAACACAACAAGCGCCCCGACAGCACGCGGATTCGTTATCTCGGGGCCGATCTGCCTGGCTCGGTTGGCTCCCCGCTGCCGGCGCTGACGGCCATCCAGCCAGTACTGGCAGTCATCGATCCGGAAGCGCTACCCATCCTGGCGCGCGCCACCGAGATCGTGTCGCGGTTCCACGATCCCGCGCCGATGAAGGTCCTCTTTGGCTACTCGACCATCGACCAGGCCGAGCGCGATGCGTTGACCGCCGCGCTTGCCGAACTGGTGGCCCGGCTGCACCGGCTGCGGAATCGGGAGTATGCCAAGGGCCGAGCGGACGAACATATGCTCGCCACCTATCAGCTGCGCGGTGCCTGGCTGATCGATCAGCTACACCGCGAGATGGCGGTAACCGGCATCGAGACCGCCTCGACCTTCCGCGATATCTATATCGCCGAGTCGATCCGGCGCCTACTTGACCGGGACCCCAGCACGCGAATCGTGTTGACCGCGCACAACTGGCATCTGATGAAAGCGCCGGAACCCTTCGAGGCCGACGAGTTGTACCCCGCCGGCTATCATCTCGCGGCCGAGCTCGGCGCCGACTACCGCGCCATCGGGCTGACCGCACGCCAGGGACGCACCGGGATCGTGGCCGACGATATCACCGGGGAGACCGGTTTCCCGTTCAAGGAAGCACCACTTCCGCCGCCGGAGAGTGGGGCTACGGCGGCGGGCAAAGCCATCGAGTCGGCGTTTCCCGATTCCGGGCTGGCGAGGATCGTTGACCTGCACGCGGCTGCCGAGGTCGGCGATGCCAAGGAGTACAGCCGGATGCGGACGGCGAACTACTTCTTCGATCAGTCCGCCTTCGCCTGCTTCGACGCGCTCTGCTGCGTTACCGAGACCACGGGCACCGAGCCGACGCGGTCGAGCTAGTTCGCCGCCCGACTCATGATGTCCGCGACGACTTCGTCCTTCGCGTCCGCGTACAGCTGAGTGTACTGCCAGGTCCTGGCCGCCAGCTCGCGTTTCGTTGCCGCATACCGCTCCCGGTCGGCACTGTTGGCCCGTAGGTGATCCCGAAAGGCCAGCATCCGCGCGGGTTCTGGCGAATCGGCCGAGAAGATGTGCAGGTTGACGTCGGTATCCGGTCCCTTGCAGAGCCGGTGCTCGTACCAGTCCGGTTCGCGGATCGTGAGCCGGTAGCCGGCGGCCTGCAACGCGGGGACGTAGTCCTGCTCGGCCGCGGAGTCGGGGACCGTGAGCAGGATGTCGAGAATCGGTTTGGCGCACAGCCCTGGCACCGAGGTCGATCCCACGTGTTCCAGCCGCACGACCTGGTCACCGAGTGCTGCTCTGATCCGCGCGGCCTCGCGGTCGTAGCTGGCCGGCCATGCCGGATCGTAGTCGACAAGGTTGATCGTCGAGTTCAGTTCGGGCGGCTCGCCGATGTAGATCTCGCGCAACTGGTCCCCGCGTTCGGACACGCCGTCTCCTTTCCTGTTGGACACTCAGGTAACCGCAAGATCCTTAAAGAACGCGGTTCTCGGGGGCGCCTCAGCAGCCCGACCCTGCAAGACAGCAGTCCAACGTAACACGTCAGCGAACCGTGATCTGGCCGCTCCCGGCGGCGAGCTCGAGCGACCGCCGCGCCCGTTCACTCGTATCGACCTCGATCGACGTGGCACCAGAGTCCACAGTGGCCTCCACTTGGTACGGGCCGCGCGGTACGTCGAGGTCGATATCTCCGCTCTGCACGTTCGCCCGCACCTGCCGCGGATCGGTTAACGCCAACCGCACCGAGCCGCTGGTCGTGCTGGCCGTGAACGCCGCACCGGCCAAGCGTTCTCCGCGTACATCACCGGATTCGGTTTGCGCGTCGATATCGCCGACGACGTCGGTGAGCCGGATCGAGCCCGCGGTAGCCCGGACGGAAACCGGACCGTCCGCACCGTCCACGGTGACATCCCCCGCCGCGGACTCGACCCGTACCGGGCCGTCAACCCGCTCCGCCCGCACGCTGCCCGCCTCCGTCGTGAGCCGCACTTCGCCCGGTTCGGTGAGCGAGATATCGCCGGAGTGCACCGAACCGGTCACCGCGGTCCCCTTCGGCACCGTGACCTCATAGCTCAGCCAGCAATCGGAAAGTGGGCAGCGGCCAAGCGTGAGCGTGCCGCCCCGCACGGCATGCGTCACGCCCGGCCGCTGCTCGTCATAGCGCACAACCCGCTCGACCCGTGCGGTATCCCCGATGCGCACCGTGACATCCCCCGCTACCCCGTCCAGCCGTAGCGTGCTGATCGGCTCCTCGATCGTCGTCTCATCGTTGAACGAGGAGAGCACGCCGGCCCCTGCGCAGCCGCTGAGCAGCAGCTCCAACGCGCCGAGGCCGAGTACGCCAATCGCAACCAGCCGCATAGCGAAACCCTAGAACGTCCGCGATCCGCGAGACACCGGAGCCAGCCCCCGCAATCACGGTAGGGCTAACCCCACCTGTCGGGTTCGCCGAGACCGCGATCTTTAGGCATCTTGCGGTCGGGCGGCGGCTACGGGCGAGTATTGCCGATCGGTGAAATCTGCGCCGTTGACCAGCTCGCCAGCCGCATTCGACGATCGGAGGCAAGATGCAGTCGTCAATGCGGACGGGGAGTGATCGCGGTGAAGGCCGTCCGGCTAGCCGGTTACGACAGCCGCCCAACGGTCGAGGATGTACCAGAGCCGGGGATCGGCGCTCCGCTGGATGTGCTCGTGGAGATCGGTGGCGCCGGGCTGTGTCGCACCGACCTGCACATCGTGGAGGGCCAGTGGGCGGAGAAATCCGGGGTATCGCTGCCTTACACGATCGGCCACGAGAACGCGGGCTGGGTGCGCGCGGTCGGCTCGGCGGTCAGCAATGTCGCCCCCGGCGACCCGGTGATCCTGCATCCACTGGTGACCTGCGGGCTGTGCCGCGCCTGCCGCGCGGGGGATGACGTGCACTGCGCGAACTCGGCGTTTCCCGGTATCGATACCGACGGTGGGATGGCCGAACTGCTGCGCACCAACGCGCGTTCGGTGGTGCGGCTGGACGATGGGCTACACCCCGCGGATGTCGCCGCGCTCGCCGATGCCGGGCTGACCGCCTATCACGCGGTCCGCAAGGCGGTGCCGCTGCTCTACCCCGGCACTCAGGTCGTGGTGATCGGCGCGGGCGGGCTCGGGCATATCGGGGTGCAGTGTCTCGCCGCGCTGGTGCCCGCCGAGATCATCGTGGTCGATCGCGCGCCCGAAGCACTCGAACTGGCCAGGAGCTACGGCGCCACACATACCGTGGTCGCGGACGGCACGCAGGTAGCCGCGGTGCGGGAGCTGACCCACGGCGCGGGTGCGCATGTCGTACTCGACTTCGTCGGCGAGCACGGTACCGAGGCCGAAGGTGTGGCGATGTTGCGGCGCGCCGGTTCGTACTTCGTAATCGGCTACGGCGGCGCGGTCAATATTCCCACGATCGACATCATCTCCAGTGAGATCAACGTGATCGGCAACCTGGTCGGCAGCTACAACGACCTCGCCGAGCTGATGACCCTTGCCGCGCAGGACAAGGTTTCCCTGCACACCAAGACCTATCCACTGACCTCGGTCAACGAGGCAATGGACGATTTGGACTCCGGTCGGCTACGTGGTCGCGGCATTCTCGTGCCGTAGTTCCCGCTCCCACCACATATTGCGAGGTTCCCGATGTACGAATCCGACGGCGTGCAGTACTTCATCGTCGATGACCATATCCACTTCTGGGACGGCACTCCGGCGAATCAGGCAAACCGGTACGGCGAGGGGTTCATCAACTGCTTCTACGACTATCACCGCAATCTGAGCCCGGAGTCCGAGCGCTGGACGCTCGAGCAGTTCTGGAAGCAGAGCGAGCAACAGATCCTGCACGACCTGTTCGAGGTCGGCTACGTGGACAAGGCGATCTTCCAGCCCACCTACCTCACCGACTTCTTCGTCAACGGTTTCAACACCACCGAACAGGACGGGGTGCTCGCCGAGAAGTACCCGGACAAGTTCATCGTGAACGGGTCGTGGGATCCGCGTGATGGCGAAGCCGGGCTGGAAAACCTCGAAGCGCTTGCCGAACGCTGGGACCTGCGCGGCGTGAAGCTCTACACCGCGGAATGGAAGGGACAGTCGAAAGGCTGGAAGCTCACCGACGACTGGTCCTACCGGTACCTGCAGAAATGCCAGGACCTTGGCATCCGGAACATCCATGTACACAAGGGCCCGACGATCTATCCGCTGAACAAGGACGCCTTCGACGTAGCCGATGTGGACGATGTGGCCAGCGCCTTCCCTGACCTTTGCTTCATCGTCGAACACTGTGGACTGCCCCGACTCGAGGACTTCTGCTGGATCGCCACGCAGGAACCGAACGTCTACGGTGGACTCGCCGTAGCGTTGCCGTTCATCCACACCCGACCACGGTATTTCGCGCAGGTGATCGGCGAGTTGCTGTACTGGTTGGACGACAGCCGCATCCTGTTCGCCAGCGATTACGCCATCTGGACGCCGCGCTGGTTGATCGAACGGTTCGTCGACTTCCAGATCCCGGAAGACATGCAATCCGAGTACGGCACGATCAGTACCGACGCGAAGCGCAATATTCTCGGGCTGAACGCGGCGCGGCTCTACGATATCGAGGTTCCGGCCGAATGCCGGGCGCCGAGGGCGGCGGCGCTGGCATGACAACGACGACCGCACCTTCCCTGCACAAGTCCGTGCTCAGTGCACTGGACACGGTTCGCGACCCGGAACTGGACGAACCGATCACCGAACTTGGCTTCGTGCAGACGATCCGGCTGCATACCAGGGGTGTCGAGGTGACCCTGCGGTTGCCCACCTATTTCTGTGCGCCGAATTTTGCGTACCTGATGGTCGCCGATGCCTACGACGCGGTTGCCGCGCTACCTGGCGTCGCCGAGGCCAGCATTCAGCTGGTTGATCACTTCGCCTCGGCCGAGATCAACGCAGGGGTGGCGCAGCAGGCCGGCTTCGGCGGGACGTTTCCCGCGCAGACCGACGCTGAGCTCACCGAGCTGCGACAGATCTTCCGGCGTAAGGCCTATCTGGCCGCACTGGATCGGTTGTGCACCGCGCTGCGCGGCCGCGGCTATGAGATTTCCGAGATCGCCGAACTACGGCTGGGTGAGTTACCGGGTGGCACGCAACGGGACAGCCTGCTGCGGCGCAGAAGGGAGCTGGGAATGTCGGCGCTGGCGCATGATTGGCTGCTGCTTGACGAGGAAGGCACCCGGATAACCAGTACCGAGGCGCCGCTGCGACTGCGGTTCGCGCGAGCGGTACGGGTGAGTATCGAGGGTAATGCCGGATTCTGCCGGGGCCTGCTGCACACCCGGTATCCCAACGGGGAGTATTCGAAAGTCGAACCTTCGGCACGGTGAGTGTTTCCCCGGCAATGTCGGTTCTCCACGGGCACGAGCGCACGTATTGTGGAAGGCGCATGTGACTGGGGACACTTGCCGGGAGGTGCGTCGTGACGGAGGAGCCGAGTGGGTTGATCGGTTCGGCACAGCGCGCCCTGCAGGTGCTCGAGGTAGTCGCCTCGGCGGGGGACGGGATCGCCGCGAAAGCGGTGGCGCGGCGCGCTGGATTCAAGCTGTCCACCACGTATCACCTGCTGAACACCTTGGTGCACGAGGGTTACCTGATCCGGCTTGGGCACGGTAGGGGTTTCGGGCTCGGGTACAAGGTCGGCGGGCTTTACCAGCAGCTGTGCGCCGAGCTGGACGTGGCTCCCAGATTGCAGAGCGAACTGGCCGCGCTGCACCGCAGGGCCGGCGCCGCCGCTTACTACACGGTGTTCCGGGATACCGAGATTGTGGTGGCCGCGGTCGCCGATTCCCCGGAGCATCCGCGCGCCGAGCCGCTGAACTTCGGCTTTCATGAGGCGGCGCACGCGACGGCCTTCGGCAAGGTGATGCTCGCCGCGCTGCCGCCGCGAGCGCGTAAGGACTATCTGGTTGGCGCCGGTCTGCCCAGGCTGACCGGGCGCACGACCGTACGCGCGCCCGAACTTGACGACGAGCTGGAGCACGTGACGAAGGCGGGCGTGGCGCTGGAAATCGAGGAGTTCCAGCGCGAACTGGCCTGCGTCAGCGCGCCGGTGTTGGACGCGAACGACGAGGTGGCCGGCGCCGTGGCCTTCTCCGTGCCAGTGCAGGACTTCGCCAGCCAGCGGTGGCGGCTGGAGCAGACGGCGAGGGCGGGCGCCGCGCGCTTCTCCCGGCTACTGCGGACCCCCGCCACCCCCGGTGACTGCGTGTGACCACGTTCCTTAAGGTACCGCGGTTCGCTAGAGCATCTTGATGGCCTGCATCGGGCAGCCGTCGATGGCCTGTTCCACCGCGTCCCGCTCGGACTCCGGTGGCTCGGGTACGAACTGCGTGTAGCCGTCGTCGTCGATCCAGAACACTTCCGGCGCGGTCAATGCGCACAGACCGTGGCTTTCACAACGGTCGAAGTCGATGTCGATCTTCATCGGCGCCTCCTCAAGGTCAGTTCGGGGTACCCGTACGGTATGCCCAAACACGCCCGCCGCGCGAGGCGTTCAGCGCGGCTTCAGCAGGTACTCCACCACCGGCCGCAGCTCCGCGGCAGTCGGCGGCTCGTCATCGATCAACCCCTGCATCAGCAGCCCGTCGATGCCCGCGAGAAACACCCGGAAGGCCACCTCGTCGTCATGCCGGACCATCGAGGTGAGCACGTCCAACCAGCGGCGCGCGGCCGGTCGCAGCTCCGGCCGGCGAGCGGCCAGCAGGTACAGCTCGTACTCGGCCATCGTGCGACCACGTTGTGGCCCGAGCGCTTCGGCGAGCAGCCCGGACACCTCGTCGGCCGCGCTCGGCCCGCCCTCGCCGGCACGCCGCAGCCCCTCCCTGGAGCGGGCGCGGTCGATCATCCAGTAGACCTCGGTCGCCATGTCCTGCGCGCAGCTGATCAGCGTGGCGATCAGCAGGTCGTCCAGGTTGGCGAAGTGATACGTGGTGGAGGCGGTGGGAATATCCGCCTCCTGGGCCACCGTGCGGTGCGATACGCCGGCCACACCATCGCGTTCCACCACCCGCAACGTGGCGTTGATGATCTCGGTACGGCGGCGCTCGCCGCGCGCCTTGCGCCCGTCAACCCGTTTCAGCGCAGCCTCCCTAGCCTGTTTCGGTTCGCCGCTCAGTGCGCCGTACGGCCCATCTCCAGTAGTACGACACCGGCGATCACCAGCACCAGCCCGGCGATCATGGCCAGGTTGATGCCCTCACCGAAGAACACCACACCGATGATCGCCACCAGCGCGACGCCCGCGGCCGCCCAGATCGCATAGGCCACGCCCATCGGAATACCCATCGTCAGCACCCTGGCCAGCGTGGTGAACGCGATGCCGTAACCGACGATGACGAACACCGTTGGCCACAGCTTGGAGAAGTTCTCCGAAAGCTTCAGTGAGGTGGTCCCGAGCACCTCACCGCAGATGGCCACCGCCAGTAACAAGTACGCGCCCATTGAACCCCACCAATCGACAACCCAGCCCAGCGCAACGCAAAACTACCTGGACGATCGTCCCATAAAATGGCGAGGTATGCACCACATCCGGGGGACTTAGGGCGTGCTTATGGACTACTGATCGGTAAGCACAAGTACGCTCCCGGACACCGTTCCCGGATTGCACGCCTGAGACCGAAGGGCCCGAGCATGGTCGCTCTGCAGCTAACCCTTGGCGTACTGAGCCTCGCGCTCACCGCCGTCGCCGTCGCAATGGTGACGCGGACTGTCCAGCGGATGGTGCGCTCGATCAAACTCGGGCAGCCAGACACCAGCCGAGGTAAGCCGCCAGGCGCTCGGCTGGCCAATATGTTCCGGGAGATCTTCGGGCACACCAAGATGCTCAAGCTCACCCATGTGGGCATCGCGCACTGGCTGGTGATGATCGGTTTCCTCGGCCTCGCGCTGAGCGTGCTCGAGGCCTACTTCGAGGTCTTCTCGCCGACCTTCCACCTGCCGCTGATCGGCACCTGGTCGCTGTACAACCTGCTGGTCGAGTTCCTCGGGTGGGCCACCATCATCGCCGGCCTGGTGCTGATCGTGATCCGGCAGCTGAACCATCCACGCCGGGCCGACCGCCAGTCCCGGTTCGCTGGTTCGAACTTCTGGCAGGCCTACTTCGTCGAAGCGGTCGTGGTACTGGAAGGCGTCGGCATCGTCGGATTGCGTGCCTTCAAGCAGTCCACCGACCTGCTCGATGTGCCGGTCTGGGCCGCTCCGGTGACGCACCTGCTCGGCGGCGCGCTGCCGGCCAGCGAGGCGGGCATCGTGATCTTCGCCTTCTTCAAGGTGCTCAGCGCGATGGTCTGGGTGATCGTGCTGGCGCGGAACATCAATATGGGTGTCGCCTGGCACCGATTCACCGCGTTCCCGAACATCTTCTTCAAGCGCGAGGTCGGCGCGGCCCCCGCACTCGGCGCGGTGCCGCCGATGATGAGCGGCGGCAAGGAGCTGGACTTCGAGGAGGCCGATCCGGACAAGGACGTCTTCGGCGTTGGCCAGGTGGAGGACTTCAGCTGGAAGGGCTGGCTGGATTTCACCACCTGCACCGAATGCGGTCGCTGCCAGTCGCAGTGTCCCGCGTGGAACACCGGTAAGCCACTCTCCCCGAAGCTGCTCATCACCCAGCTGCGCGAGCATGCCTACACCAAGGCGCCGTACCTGCTCGCCGGCGGGAAACGGGATATGGCCGGCGATGAGGTCGGCCTGACCGCCGCCGAGGGCGGCGACCCGCACGCGAACATCGATGTGCTCGCGCTTGCCGAGTCCGAGCGCCCGCTGATCGGCGATGCCGAATCGGGTGGGGTTATTGATCCCGAAGTGCTCTGGTCCTGCACCAGCTGCGGTGCCTGCGTCGAACAGTGCCCCGTGGACATCGAGCATGTGGACCATATCGTCAACATGCGCCGCTACCAGGTGCTCATCGAGTCGAACTTCCCAACCGAGCTTGGCGGGATGTTCAAGAACCTGGAGAACAAGGGCAATCCGTGGGGCCAGAACGCGAAGGACCGTCTGCAGTGGACTGAGGAGCTGGACTTCGAGGTTCCGGTTTTCGACGGCGAACTCGGCGAGGACGTGGAGTACCTGTTCTGGGTTGGCTGCGCGGGCGCCTTCGAGGACCGCGCGAAGAAGACCACCAAGGCCGTCGCGGAACTGCTGCAGATCGCCGGCGTCAAGTACACGGTGCTGGGCCCGGAGGAAACCTGCACCGGCGATCCGGCACGGCGTGCCGGCAACGAGTTCATCTTCCAGATGCTCGCGCAGCAGAACGTCGAGGTACTGAACAGCGTCTTCGAGGGACGCGAGCCAAACAAGCGCAAGATCGTGGCGACCTGTGCGCATTGCTTCAACTCGCTGGCCAACGAGTACCCGCAGCTGGGCGGGCAGTACGAGGTGGTGCACCACACCCAGTTGCTGAACCGGCTGGTGCGGGAGAAGCTGCTGGTCCCGGTGGCCCCGATTGCCGAGGACGTCACCTATCACGACCCGTGCTACCTGGGTCGGCACAACCAGGTATACGAACCGCCGCGCGAGCTGATCGGCGCGACCGGGGCGAGTTTCCGGGAGATGCCCCGGCATGCGGATCGCTCGATGTGCTGTGGCGCGGGTGGCGCGCGGATGTGGATGGAAGAGCGCATCGGTAAGCGGATCAATGTGGATCGGGTGGACGAGGCGCTGGGCACCGCGCCGTCCAAGATCGCCACCGGTTGCCCGTTCTGCCGGGTGATGCTCACCGACGGGGTAACGCAGCGGGAGAACGAGGGCCAGGCGGACGGTGTTGGCGTGGTCGACGTGTCCCAGTTGCTGCTGGATGCGGTCAAGCGCGGCAAGTCCTGATCGGCGTGCGGGTGGTCCAGGTACCAGTCGGCGCGACGGTGTTTCGCTGGCTTGGGTTGGCCGGCGTACTGCTGGTCACCCTGTCCACTTTGGCCGATGGGGCGGACCAGTTCGGGGTGCGCACGGACGCCGTGCTGGGCTGGTTGACCGAAGGCGCTGCGGCGCCGCTGGCCGTCGCGGTCTCCGGGATGGGCTTGGTCGTGCTCGCCTGGCTGCGGCTGGCCCGTTTTCTCGCTGAGCTGTCCGCGGGCTGGCTGCGCGGGACGCTTGCCTTGTGGGGCGCGCCGTTACTGGTCGCGCCGCCGCTGTTCAGCGGGGACGTACACAGCTATCTGGCACAGGGCGAGGTTGCCGCGCGCGGGTTGAACCCGGCCACGGTCAGCCCGCTGGACGGGCTCGGCGCGGCGCACGAGCTGACCGGCAACGTGAGCTCGTACTGGCAGGACACCGCTTCGCCGTATGGCCCGGTGTTCGGCACGATCCAGCGGCTGATCGCGGAGCTCACCGATGGCTCGGTGCTCAGCGGGGTGCTCGCGCATCGCGTGGTCGCGGTCGCCGGACTGGTGTTGATCGTATGGGCAGTGCCGAAACTTGCCGCGCGCGCCGGGGTTTCGGTTCCCGGCGCGCTCTGGCTCGGCGTGCTGAACCCGTTGGTGCTGTGGCATTTCATCGCCGGTATCCACAATGACGCGTTGATGCTTGGCCTGGCGCTGGCCGGGGTCGCGCTGGCGCTTTCCGGAATTGGCGAGCGAATCGCGCCGCTGCCGCTGTGCGGGGGAGTGGTGCTGATCGCGCTGGCGGTGAACGTGAAGCTGCCGGCCGCGGTTGGCCTCGCGGTGGTCGGGGTGGCGCTTGCCCGGCACTTCGGCGCGACATTCGGACGGTTCGTGTTGGCGGGGCTGGCGATGTGTGCCAGCCTGGCGCTGATCACGCTGGCCGTCGCGTTCAGCAGCGGGCTGGGCTTCCACCTGTTCACCCAACTTTCCGTCTCCGGCGAGGTGAACAGCTGGATGGCGCCGACGAACTGGGTGGGTTTCCTTGTCGGCGCGATCGGCATGCTGTTCGGCGCGAACATCACCCAGCCGGCGATCGAGGTTGGCAAGCTGATCGGGATGGTTGTCGCCGTGGCGGGGATCGGCAAGGTGCTTGTCGACCAGCTACGCGGGCGGTACGCATCGGTCACGTCGTTGGGCGCGCTGCTGGCGGTCGTCGTGGTGTTCGGTCCGGTGGTGCAACCCTGGTACATCCTGTGGGCGGCCGTGCCGCTCGCCGCCTGCCTTGCTCCTGGCAAATGGCGGAACACGGTGATCGGTGTAGTCGCGGTGTTCTCGGTGATCCTGCCGCCGCTTGGCGGTAACTTCGCCGACAAGATCGGCGAGTTGGTGCTGGGGTATGCGGTGGCGATTGCCGTGCTGGCCGTCGCCACCGTCCTTTCCCGGCCGCGCAAGGTGGCTGTCTAGTCGACCGTCTCGAAGGCACTCATCATCGCCATGTCCTCATGCTCCAGGTTGTGGCAGTGCATCATGTACTTTCCGGTAAATCCGGAAAAGCGGATCGCCACTTCCACGTAGTCGGTTGGCGGGATGTCCACTGTGTCCTTCCAGCCCGCGTCGTAGGGCCCCGGTGCCCGGCCATTCCGGCTGATCACCTGGAACGGCGACAGGTGGATGTGCACGGGATGGTGTAGGTCGCTGTAGAAGCGCCACACCTCCAGCTCACCGAGTTTGGGCTCGGCGTCGATCCGGTTCGGGTCGAAGGCTTTCCCGTTGATCGTCCAGCCAGCGTGATTGCCCACCCGCCCCCGCGTAAAGGACCACTCCCGATGCACCTTCGCGGCCGCCGCGTCGTACGGTTCGATCTCGACAAGCCGCTCTGGAATCGTGGAGTCGTCCGCGGCCTTGCGGGCTACCACGAAGCGCATTACCTCGGCCGTCGAACCGTTGCCCAGTTCGTTACGCAGCACGATCTCGGTACCGACCGGGTATCTGGAGAAGTCCACAATGACTTCGCTGCGCTCGGCCGGCGCGAGGTCGATCCGGTCGTGCCGCAGCGGCTGCGCAAGGAATCCCACGTCTGAAGCGATCTGCACGAAACCGTCCCCGCCGGACGGATTCGGATCCAGGGACAGCCGGTAACGACGGGCATTTGACGCGTTCAGCAAGCGGAAGCGGTACCGGGCGGCGTCGACTTCCAGCTCCGGCCATGGCGCGCCGTTGACCACCACCACATCGCCGGCGACTCCTTCCATGTACTCCTCGCGCACGCCGGGAACATGCCGCAGGGTTGGATCGACCGCGGGGTAGCGAAACGCGCCGTCGGCTTCGAACGCGCGATCGCAGATCATCAGCGGGATATCCCTGTCCCCGTGTGGCAGCGACAATCCAGCCTCGACGTCGTCGTGGATCAGATGAAATCCGGCTAGCCCGCGCCACACCTGCGGACCGGTGAAGTCCATCCGGTGGTCGTGGTACCAGAGCGTGGCCGCGGCTTGGCGCATCGGATACTCGTAGGTCCGGCTGCCGCGCGTAATATCGCCGAGCATGCCGTCGCCGTGCCCAGCGAAATCGCCGGGGTTTCCGTCCTTGGGGAACACCAGATCGGTCGGATAACCGTCGTGTTCGGCAGGGGTGTGTCCGCCGTGCAGATGCACCACGGTCGGCACTGGCAGCTCGTTTCGGTGCGTGACCACGGTTTTCCGGCCCGAGGTGGACCGGATCGTCGGGCCGGGAAACTCACCGTCGTAGCCAAAGACCGGCGTTTTGTATCCGGGCACGATCTCCACATCGGCCACTCGCTGGGTGATCTCGTAATAATCCGTAGTGGCGTCCGACCGTGCCGGTTTGGCTACCCTCGGGATCGGCAACGGCACACGAAATCTTTGGGGTAGCTGAAGTTCGCTGGCTAACAGGTCCGCGGTCTGCCCGGACCCCGCGCCACGACCACAGCCCGCTAGCGCGAAAGCCGCCCCGGCACCCGCGGCGGCCCCGAGAAAACGGCGGCGAGACATAGTCATCGACGTGCCTCCCGTCGGCCACGGGCAGCCGCCGGACGGCAAACCCACCAGACGAGAAAGCAGCTCAGCAACGCGATGAAGACGCCGAGCGGAATATGCACCGCCAGCTGCCGGCTGTAGCCCATGCCAAGCTGCATTGCGATCGAAAACCACTGCACGATGCTGGCCAGCAAGGGGAACACGCTGCCACCACCGGGAAACCAGTAGGCGATCGCGATGATCCCTTGCACGAACATGACACTGATCACGGCATGCGCAACCGATTCGTGCACCCGCAGATAGTTGAAGTTGCCAGAAAGGTAACCGCCGGCGAGCACCGGCTGCGCCAGGACGGCGACACTGTTCGCCACCACGACAACGCGCAGCGACCACAGCGAAACACGCGGCCGCCGCACCGGTTTGGCGACGGGTTCGGTACTCGTCATGATCGAGACTTTATATGCAGACTGTCTACATATACATAAGGGAGAACCCTGAGATAACCCTTGTCCAGTCCGGTAAGAGACCAGGAGCCGCGAGAGCAGGAGTAGCCTGTCTAGGCATGAACACCGACGCGATCCGAGGCCATCTGGATGGCCTGCTGCTCGCGGTACTGGAAAGCGGTCCCCTGCACGGCTACGGGATCATCGAGGCGCTGCAGGTACGTAGCGGCGGAGCCCTGGATCTGCCGACGGGCACGGTGTATCCAGCACTGCGCCGGCTGGAGCGCGCTGGCTGGATCGCCGGCCACTGGGACACCGTGCGCGGGCGACGCAGGCGCAGCTACATGCTGACCAAGGCGGGCAACCGTGCACTGGAAACCGAACGCGCGGAGTGGATCCGCTTCAGCGGGGTTGTGGGCAGCGTTCTTGGCGGCACATCATGACGGCGCAGCGGACGGTAGCGACGATCCAGGCACGGTTGACCGGGCCGCGCCGGTTGCGCACCGAGCTGCTTCAAGAAGTCGCGGATGGGCTCGAGGACGCGACCGAGGCGTACCAGGAGGCTGGGTTGAACGCGGCGGATGCCGAGCGTCGCGCGGTCGCTGAGTTCGGCGATCCCCGGAAGGTTGCCGACCAGTTGCAGGAGGAGATCGCGGCCCGGCATGGCCGGCGCAGCGCGCTGTTCATCGCGCTGTGTTTTCCGGTGTTGATCCTGGCGTGGGACCTGCTCTGGATGACCGGCCTTGTTCCGCCGACACCACAACCGGCGCCGGCTGTACTGCTCAACAATCTGCTGACCTGGATCGCGGTCACGACTACCTGCGGCGCGCTGGTCGGGTTCTTACTGCTCTACTTCGGCCCGCGAGTCGGCGTCGCCGGCATTCCGGTGACCAGGGCAATCGGAGTACTCGGTTGGCTGGGTACCGGCTCCACGGTGCTCGCGTGTTGCGCGATGCAGTTCACCCAGCCCAATTACGCGGATCGGATGTTGAACGTGCCGGTCCTTTCCGTGATGGTATTGAGTCTGGTGCTCGTCGTCGGGGTGGCGACCGCCGCGCAGCGTTGCTGTGCCCTGGCCACCGCCCCCTAGCGCGCCGCGAGGTCAGCTCGCCCGGCTGGAGCGGATCAATGGTGCCAGGCTGTGCCACCGACATTGTGGATCATTCGCTGGAGAACCTTCAGCGTGGTCAGATACTCCTCATCGGAGATGCCCGCATGACGCTCGGCCCACAACCGATCTTGCAACCTGGCCGCCTCGTCGTAAAGCTGACTGCCGTCAACCGTGCCGCGAAGGCGGCCCTGCGAGTCTTCAATGAGCCAGCCACGCCGCACGGTCGTATCGATCTCTGGCTCGATTTCCGCACCGATGTCTAGGTAGCCGCGCAGCACCGCGGCCACTTCCTTGCGGGTCTTGCCCTGCGCGCTTGGCACGACCTGGTGGAGTACCCACCACTGCGGTTGCGTGAGGCCGAACTCTTCTTGTAATGCGGCGCGAATGCGGGTCACGACCGCATCGCTTGCCGCCCAGCTCCAGTAGCCGATCGGCTGATTGATCAGTTCAGTGTCGCTGTGCGAGTACTCCATTGCCGTGCCCTCACTGTCGATTCGTCGATGTGCGAGCACGAACTTAGAACCTAGATCTTACTTGAGGTCAACGGTTCGCCGGAACGGTTGACCCGCATCACACGCCAGCAGCCCGCGGGTGGTCAGCGGCGTGTGTCGGCGCGCCAGAAGTTCTGGTACGCGCGGGATGGGGTCGGGCCACGCTGGCCCTGGTAGCGCGAACCGGCTTGGGCCGAGCCGTATGGGTGCTCGGCCGCGCTGGTCAGCCGGAAGAGGCAGAGCTGGCCGATCTTCATGCCCGGCCACAGGGTTATCGGCAGGTTCGCGACGTTGGACAGTTCGAGGGTGATGTGCCCGGTGAAGCCCGGGTCGATGAACCCTGCGGTGGAATGGGTGAGCAGGCCGAGCCGGCCGAGCGAGGACTTGCCTTCCAGGCGGCCGGCGAGGTCGTCGGGTAGCCGGACGAGTTCGAAGGTGGACCCGAGCACGAATTCGCCGGGGTGCAGTACGAAGGGATCGTCCCCGGTCTGCTCGACCAGTGAGGTCAGCTCGTCCTGCTGCTGCGCAGGGTCGATATGGGTGTACTTGGTGTTGTCGAACACGCGGAAGTAGCGGTCCAGCCGGACGTCGATACTCGATGGTTGGAGCAGCGCGGGCTCGAAGGGGTCGAGTTCCAGCCGGCCGGCATCGAGTTCCTTGCGCAGGTCACGGTCACTGAGCAGCACCGGTTCAGCCTAGCTGGCCGGGGTGGGTGCGCTATGCGGCACGGTCGGCCGATTGCACCCGCGCGGTGTAGGTGCGGTCCGGATTGAACCGATTGCCCAGCTGTTCGACGTACTGGCGCCTGGTGAGGCTGCCGAACCGTTCCTGGAGGCGGGTGGCGCCGGGCAACCAGCGGCGGGTGGTCTCGGTGACGAAGGTGGTGGCGGCGAGGCCGAGCACGGTCGCCTGGACGAGCGGGTCGTTCGGGAGGCCAAGGAAGTCGGCGTGCCGTTTACCGAGGGTGAGCCGGCTGATCGCGCCGTGCAGCCGGACCGAGGCCTGGCCAACCACGCCAGCGAGTGGGCCAAAGCGGCTACCGGCGGCTTCGTGGGTTTTCAGGAGCGCGGTGGCCAACCGCCGGGAATCCTCGTCCGGGCTGAACTCGGTGGCGTCGAGTAGCCACAGCAGTCGCCAGCAGTCCTTTTCGGTGACGGGCAGGAGTTCGTCGGTGACGCCCATCAGCCAGCCGACGTAGCGCCAGAGGTGCAGGATCGCGGCGCGCTCCTTGGCGGTGTAGCGGATGCCGAGCGCGCGGGTGCCGAGCAGGAAGACCTTGGAGAACAGCAGCAGGGTGCCGACGGTTTGGACTTGGTTGATCGGCTGATCCCAGGATTCGTAGTCCCAGTCGTCCCGCTTGTGCATGGCCGCGCGGACGTAGGCGTGTACCAGGCGGACGCGTAGCGCGGAGACGTAGCCGAGCGCGTGTGGTTCCAGCGCGCCGGGCGTGGTGACGTCGATCCACCAGGTCGCGGTCTCCACCAGCCGGCGGTTGGCCATGTACTCGATCTCGCCGGTGCCCACCAGGGTTTTCGTGGCGCGCGATGCGAGGTAACCGCCCATCAGCGACATATCGCCGAGCGGGAACAGGCCCCAGAGGCCGGTGCGGGTGATCGCCCGTGCGCCCGCCTCGAGTTGGCCCCGGTCGAGCCAGTACGGGGTGGCTTCGACGGAGCGGAAGAAGTCGTGAAACGCGGGTGGCGCTTCGGGGATCGCGTCGATGCCGTCGGTGAGCGCGCGTTCGAACATGGCGTGCCCGGTTTTGGGCGGAAGTTCGCGGATGGCGGCGACTACGGCGTCGGCGAGCGGGTCGGTGGTTTGGGCTAGTTCGCGGAGGCGGGCGACCTGGGCGTGATCGGGGCGGGCGTTGCCGTCCATCAGCAGCATGCTGGCCAGCCGCAGTGGGCCGTCCCGGAACATCTGCGGTTCGGGCAGTTCAGCAGTGGTTGCCGGCTCCGCGCTGGCTTCGGTCATCCGCGTTCACCCCATCAGCCTATCTACTTGCCAGTATTGTCACCCCGCCAACAGGCGTCAAGGCTGGCGTTCGATGGGGGTCGCGGCGCGCTCGAGCAGGCTGTGTATGCTTACGGGCACCTTGCGGATGTAGTTCAATGGTAGAACATCAGCTTCCCAAGCTGAGAACGCGGGTTCGATTCCCGTCATCCGCTCCAACTAGAAAGCCCCAGGTCAGTGGACATCCACAATAGACCCGGGCTTTTTGTTTCATGATCGACACGGCCCGCGTGCCGTTAGCCGGCCGGAACCGGTCGACCGGCTCCACGATCGCCGGACTCATCCTTCTGGCGAAGTCCCATCAGGTTCAGTTACGCGACAACCCGTTTCCATCAAACCTGGTTTCGCCGCAACGCCTACTCGGCAGCCTTGGTCAGCGCATCGACCAACTCCTCAACCTGCTTCTTGGTCAGTACCGCTGTGGTGTCAAGCACCGCGTGAAAGAGCAACTGCACATCCCCGCCCACCCGACGCACCAACACCGTGCACGCGCCGCCACCCGACTGAAACGGAAGCTGCGCCACCAACGCATGCCGAAACGTCTCCTCGTTGCCCATCAGACGCACCCTCTACGTGTCGCGTGAGGACGGTTGGCCCTGGTCCATGAACCTAGCCAGCTCATCCGCGCCATCCCGGATTTCCCGCATCAACCGCACGAAAGCCGGCCACTGGGCCGGATCAGCAGGCGGAGTAATCGCCAAACTGTCCGGATGCAGATAGATCACCAACCCAGCCGAATCCGAAGCCATCCCCAGTACCCGCATGCCGGCCACCGCATCCGGACCCGGACTCCAAGTAGCGTTAGAACTCATCAGCTCTTTCCTTGTCTACTGACGGATCGCGTCTGCTCGAAGGCGCTCGACATGCGCACGTAGGTGGAATTCCTCCGCCGCGACCGAGGCGGCATGTCGCGCCCACAGCGGCGCGGCCAAATCGGCGGAAAGGACCCGCCATGCTTCAGCGAGAGAGTGGTAAGACCCAGCCAGGCGCCGAACCGCCGCAACATCACCGGACGCGGCACGCATCGCAGCAAACAGAGCGGCAGTCTGCTCGGCATAGGCCTCGTTCCACCGGGCGACCGCCTCCCGTGACGGCCGCGCCACCATCACGCAGCCTTCTGCTCACTCGCGCCCTGGCCGCTGGTAGTCGACTTGCCACCTGAAGACTTCGGCGGTGTCGAACTGGCAGGCTCGCGCATTCCGGTAGCCCGAAGGGTCCACGCGAGGTACTTAAACTCGCCCTGGCCGGACACCCGAGGCTCGGCCGTCAACCCGTCGAAAACCACTGATCGGAAGTCGAAACCCGGAATCGCCGCCGGTGGAGGCACTGGCTGCACCTTGTCCAGAATGGTCACCGACTTGTCGCGATCCTTATCCGCAGAGGGATCGGACACCGTAACTTTCCACTGCGGTAGGCCCGTCTGGTCGTCTACCTTCTGTTTCGGCTGCTTACCGCGCGCCCGCTCTTGCCCCGAGATGTATTCCATGTCGGGCGTCACCTGCCCGACCACTGCCGCACCTTCCGGAAACACCACGTCGTGCGGCATTTCGATTCGCGTTCCCCGTGGGACTGCCATCGTTTGGTCCTTCCTCTTGGGCCTGCTGAACCATGACTATCGTGTCTGACATAGCTATGTTACATAGCCTGACTAGACATGTCAACCAAGTTGGAAACGACCTAGATGGATAGCTCGCCTAGACAGCGCGCGAACCCCTGCGGGAAGATTGCGGAGTAATCCCTCAATGAAGGGCCACTATGCGAGTGAGTCAGTTTCTGTTGTCGAGCAACTGACTCGGCTGCTGACCAGCCAGAAGGGGCGACAATGGCACTGGATCCAGATGATCCGCGTCCGCCATATGTACAGGTAGCAAGCGCCCTTCGCGCGGCGATTCTGACCAGGAAGTTCACGCCGGGTGACAAGCTGCCGTCCCGCGCCGAGCTGGCCAAAACCTACGGCGTGGCCTCCATGACCGTGCAAAACGCGCTCCGCGAACTACGCGACGAGGGTCTGATTGTCTCTCGGCAGGGCAGCGGAGTGTTCGTCCGCGAGCGCACGGAACGCCCCGTAGGGCTTCGTCCGCACATCGAGCAGGCCTTTGAAGCCGAAGAAGTCACGATCGACTTCGCGGGATTCTCCGGCGAAACCCTGCATGGCGCGATCAGCGAACCGCTCGACAAGATCCGCATTGGTCGACTACGACCGAAATCCATCAGCGTGCGGCTACTCGTACCAGATCCATCGATGCCCTGGAACCTGCCGTGCACGGTCGAAGACCGCGCCGACAGCCCCGAGTTTCGCCAGCGGGCCGAAGACATCATGCGCCGCCACACCCTTGCCGTCGTTGATGCGGTCACCGAGCTGGGCAACCTAGGGCTAGTCGAGAAAGCATCCGCAGAGATCCGCGTTCACCCCGCAGCGCCGCTGTTCAAGCTCTACCTGATCAACAACGAGGAATCCTTCTTCGGCTACTACCCGGTTCGTGAACACGTCGTGTCCTATACCAGCGGCAATACTCAGGCCATCTATGACCTGATGGGCAAAGACACCATCCTGTTCCACCACTCCATCAACGATGACGACACCTCGACCGGATCGCAGTACGTCGAGCAATCGCGCATGTGGTTTGACAGCATGTGGACCAACGTCGCCCACGAATACCAACGATGAACGGCAGCACAGCTCAAGAACTTCTTGCCCGCACACACGCGCTCCTGCTCGACTTTGACGGCCCCGTATGCAGCGTGTTCGCCGGTATCCCCGCCAATACTGTCGCTGAACAGCTTCGCGTGGTGCTCGCCGACGAAGGACATGCCCAACTACCCGCAGCCGTGCGGGCCACCAGTGACCCCTTCGACGTGTTCCGCTACGCCGCCACGCTCGGCCAGGCCGAAGCCCGCTACGTCGAAGCCGCCTTCACCGCACACGAGCTCGAAGCCATCACCACCGCCGAACCCACACCCGGGGCACATGACCTCATCCATAGTTGGCACCAGTCCGGCCGACCGCTGGCCATCGTGAGCAACAACAGCACCCAAGCCGTTCGCACCTATCTCGACCTGCACGCCCTGGCCCACCAGATCAACTACGTCTCCGCCCGCACCAGCTCCGATGTGGCGCTGCTCAAGCCCGACCCGCACCTAATCAACCAAGCTGTCACAGCCCTGGATGTTGAGCCGGAAGCATGCACCCTCATCGGAGACTCACTCACCGATATTGAAGCCGCCCACGCAGCGCGAACCGCGATCCTTGGCTATGCCAACAAGCCACACAAGACCGGCCCGATGGGCGACGCAGGCGCCCAAGCGGTAATCACCACGCTCGGATGAGGTGCAACCCGCACCGAGCGATATCGCCTACGTCGCCCGGCACAACATCGGCGGTCGAGTCATTATGCATATCGCCGGAGTGCACTCGATCGGTTCTCTCGGTGCTGTGCACTACCTGGCCGACATTTACCGTGAGGTGAAGAAGAGCTCGTTCTCCCTGGCGGTCCGGGCATGTTACGAAGGGCAGACGATCACCGAAAGCGAGCTAGCCGCCGGTCCGTACGTCTGGTGAGGTGCATGCAGGTCACGTCCGCACAGCTCCCCGCAATCGAGGACAGCGACGACAAGATCTTCACGACTCCCAACGCCGTGATCATGCTGGACGGCGCTTCAGCCTTTCTGCCCGTGCCCACGGCCGCGAACCTGTACGCCGACCACCTCGGCCGGACCATGCGCGAGCATCTAGCCGCCGAACCTGCCGCACCACTGCGAACAGTGCTGGCTGAAGCCATCGGCACGACCGCGGCACATTTCGACCTCGCCGCGGGTACATCCCCATCCAGCGCGGTCACCATAGCCCGGATAGCCAACGGCGAGCTAGAGCTTCTGCTGCTGGGCGACAACATGGCCATCCTGCCTGGCGAGTTCAGGACCGACGACCGGATGGACCACCTCAACCTCGCACCACGCCGCCGCTACCGCGAACGCCTCGCCGCAGGAACCGGCTACGACACCACACACAAGGAACTACTGCGCGAGTTACAACAGCAACAAGCCGCACTGCGCAATGTGGACGGCGGCTACTGGATCGCCGAAACCAACCCATATGCCGCCAGACAAGCACTGATCAGCACACATCCGCTCGATCACGTGCCCTGGCTGATCCTCGCCACCGACGGCGCCTACAACACCATGACCCATCTCGGCCTCACCGACTGGCCACGCTACGCCCGCGCCGACCACAGCCAGCTCGCCAGCCTGCTACACCACTGCCAGCAATGGGAGAGCCACCACGACCCCCAGGCACAAGCCCTACCCCGAGCCAAACGCCACGACGACAAAAGCATCGCCGCAATAGCCACACCGTGACACACTTTGGAAGATCGCAGCTTGACCTTTCTGCCGATGAACCAGTCATGATCATGCCCGTCGTAACTGATGCAGTGCTTGCCGATGCCCAGGTGTTGTGGGATTTCCACCGCATCGACGACCCGCTGCAGCCGGTGGATATCGCGATCGGACTCGGCAGTCACGATCCCGGCGTGCCTGTCTACGCTGCCGAGCTCTACCACCAGGGCCTGTTCCCCCTGATCGTGTTCACCGGCGCCAACGCACCCACCACCATCGACACTTTCCCGCGCGGCGAAGCCGTGCACTACCGCGAGATCGCCATCGAGCACGGCGTGCCGGCCAGCGCCATCCTGCTGGAAACCCGCGCCACCCACACCGGCGAGAACATCGACTTCACCTGCGCCCTACTTGACGAACACGGCATCACAGTCCACTCGGCACTGCTACTCAGCCGCCCTTACCAGCAACGGCGAGCCCGCTCGACCGCTATCGCCCGCTGGCCCGACATCGACCTCTCCTGCTCGGCCGCACACACCCCGATGACCGAATACCTCGCGAAGATAGGCACCGAACGGGTCATCAACATGCTCGTCGGCGACACCCAACGCCTCACCCACTACGCCCACACCGACGAACACATCCCCACCCACGTACAACGCGCCTACCAACGACTCATCACAGCCGGCTACACCACGCGCCTACTCCGTTCGTCGTAAGTCACTTGCGTGCCCGGCAACCAGCGGCACGATCGTGTCGATAATCGCCGTCCACGGCAGCTCGCGACCAGGTGCAGAACGCGGTGTGTGCAACGGCCAGACATCGTCACCCATGACGATATGCACGCCAGCATCGCGCAACGCGGCGATATGGCCGTCCCAGGCAGGCTGATTCGCATGCGCTGCATTAACCCGGGGAAAGACCACAATGGGCAGTGCACCGAACCCAATAGCCTCACACACTTGAGTGAGCGCCTGATTATCCGCAATCCCCAAGGCAAGTTTCGCGACCGTATTGGACGTCGCTGGCACAACAGCGTAGCAATCCACCGGCGGATGAGGGCTGTCATCATTGGGCAGCCGAGGCTGGTACCGGACAGGTAACCCGGTCGCCTGCTCAATCCTAGCGATATCGCCCGACTCCCGAAGCCACGTCGCCGCCGTAGGGGTAAGTGTCACTGCCACCCGCCAGCCCTTTTCCTGCATCGGCTCAACGAACTTCGAGCAGATCTGCTCAAGGCCACCGGCCGCACATCCGATCAATCCCAGCACAGGCACTGCCATCAGCCCTCACTTGCGCCCTAGTTCTGGGCGCTGTCGGGCTCGAGGAGCTGCTGGACGAGCATGTCGGCCAGCCAGTTCACATACGAAGCCGGCGGCCAACCGCATCCACTAGTGGCATTGAGATACGTATCCAGACCGGTGAGGATCCACGCGCGATCCACTGCCTCGACTTCGGACAGACCACGCCGGATCGCTCCGGTTGTCGCGATCCGCTGGATCAGTGCAGTCAGCCCCGCACGACGGCGGGCATTGCCCTCAGCCGCCATCTCTTCCATCTCCGCAGCGACCTCGCGGGCCATGAGCAGCTGCGGCATGCTCGCGGAGAAGAACGCTCCGGTCCACTCGGCAAACGCTCGCAGGATCCTCTGCGGATCGTCCTCAGCCGCGATCCGCTCTCGCCACAGCGCGGCGTCGGCGGATTCCTCCATCTGCTCGACGATGGCGCGGGCAACCTTGGCTTTCGAACCGAATGCTGCGTACACGGTCTGGGTCGCCACCCCGGCATGCTTCGCGATCTGGGCGATAGTCGTTCCAGCGAACCCGCTCGTCTCGAACAGTTCGCGCGCAGCCCCGGTGATCGCCGCCCGGGTTCGACTCGCCTGTGCCGCACGCAAGCTCGAGCGGTACTGCCGCCGCGACGTCGATTGATCCGACATCCCGCCGTCCCTCCCAGCGCTCGCCTGCACAGCCCGGTCTGGACTTTATTGGATAGAGTGAACTACAGTCAAATTTATGAATCAGCGGCAGGCGACCGCATCGGTTCGCGGTCGGGAGGTCGGCGCTCAGATCGCCGGCGTGTTCGGGTTGGTATTCGTCGCGATTAACTCGACGGCCTTGGCCGGTGCACTTCGGGCGACACTGTTGGTCATCGCGGGCCTCGCGCTCGCGGCGATCCTCGCGCTGAGCTTCCGCAGCTATCGGCAACCGCGCACGGATGGTGCGGAGCGTTCGGCAAGCGGCTCGCCCTTCGGATGGAAGTACTGGCTGATCGTTGCTATCGAGGCCGTCGCACTGTTCGGCGGCAGTCGACTGATCAGCGAGATGGGTTATCCCGAACTCGGCATCGCCTGGGTCGCGTTCATCGTTGGAACCCACTTCTTCGCCCTGGCCGTGATCTTCCGACTCGCCCGGTTCCACCTGCTCGGGGCAATCGTGACCGTGCTCGGGCTCGCCGGGTTCGCCATCCGCGCGCTCGGCCACGTCGAGCCGATCGCCCTGGTCAGTGGCGTGCTCAGCGGGTTCACGCTACTCGCGTTCGGGCTATGGGCATTCGCACCAAGCGCTTCAGTACATCGGTAAGCCGCAACATCGGTGAAACATCGCCGTGCCAGTCTGTTCAGATGCAGTCCATGACCGTCCACATCGAGCAGGACGACCTTACTCGCCCCGAGGTCCAGGCATTACTCCTCGAACACTTGCGGGACATGCGGGCCACCTCGCCCAAGGAAAGCGTGCACGCGCTCGACATCGACGGCCTACGCGAGGACCACAGCACGTTCTGGACCGCCTGGAGTAACGGCACACTATTGGGCTGCGGCGCCCTATTACACCTCGAGGTCAGCCACGGCGAGATGAAGTCGATGCGCACCACACCCAGCGCGCGGGGCCTCGGTGTCGCTACGCGAATGCTCCGCCACATCATCGCCGAAGCACGACGGCGCGGCTATGTCCGGTTAAGCCTGGAAACCGGAGCCCAGGACTTCTTCGCGCCCGCCCGCAAGCTCTACCGCAAACACGGTTTCACCGAATGCGCACCGTTCGCCGACTACCAGCCGGACCCCAACAGCGTGTTTCTCAGCGCCACCATCTAATCGAACGCCTGGCGGGGCACAATGACAGCGTGCTGCGCTTCTCCAGTTCCACCACTTTCGACGCCTGGCTCGACGAACGGTACGGCTTCGCGGATGGACACCTTGCGCGACTCGAACGCACCGCCACCGACACGGTCACCGTTGTCCTTGAGGAATACCGCCAACGCGGCTGGCGCCCCGGTGATATCGCCATCGTGGACAGTTACGAGCTCATCGCCGAGCAAGCCGAACTCGACGCACCAACCAGCCACAACCCAACAGACGTACTGGAGAGTGTCGAAACCGACGAATCCGGTGAGCGTATCGTCATCGAGTTCACTCTTGGCGCACAACTGATCCGGCTACGCACCACCGGGCTGAACATCCGACTCGCCGGCACCGAGCGGCGTAGGACCACGCCCTGGGTGGCCAACGAGTTCACCGTGCACACCGACCGGACCCATGACGATCAGTTCTGGGCCAGCAGGGTAAGCACGATACTCGACATGCCAGCCGTCTGGCGCACACTCGGCGGCCGCGAAGCGCGTGCTCCCGGGCTTGACCCGGACGGCTGCTTCCTACAGAAGGCCGCTTTGCTGTCCACAACAGACCAAGGGGTGTTCTACACGCGCTTCCGCGAGCACCGGAGCACATGGCGAGCCTGGCACCGCGACATCGAGCCCGACCTCTGGCACGCCGTACGTCTGGTAGCAACCGAGTTCGCGCAGATTCACACCGGCAACTGCGTGTTCAACTCAGCCGACTGGGCCACCTTTGTCGCCACCAACACCTTTCCACCGGACGAACGGCTGACCGGCCGGCCAACGAGCACCGGCTAGCGAACGATCGCGACAAGTTCACAGAGCGCGCCGATGATCGAAGAATCACCGGAGGCCCTGGCCCGTTCCCTGGTCGTCGCCGGCTCGATCGCCCTGGTCGCCATCCGCCATGCGGTATCCGCGTCGAACTGAACCTCGGCCACCACCTGCCCGGCAACACCTGGCACCAGCGACCAACCTGCATCGGTCGCGGTCACCGTCCACTCCGCGGCCGGGATATCCGCGACGGTCACCCGAACCCGCGATCCCCGCACCGCCCGTTGCTTGGCCAAGGTGATCGGCAGCGCCCGGAAGAACGTATCCAGCACCGGGCCGAGCAGCGTCGGATCGGTATCCACCTGCGCGCCGGTTGCTTCCCTGACCTGCTGCCGGTGCACCCAGTACTCTGTCAGCTCCCGCGCGCAGTCCAGCCACCTGGGGGCGGGGTCAACGCCTGCCCAGGACACCCCGAGGCTCGGCGCGAACTGGTCACTTTCCAAGAACAGTTGGGAAATCCACGCACCGGAGAGCTCCAGGGTGTCCACGAGGGCACGCGCGCTGATGCGCTGGGTGGCATCCACCCAGTCCTGGTTCTGCCGATGAATGAAGCTCGCCAGGTCCTCGCCAGTCTGCGGCCCACCACCGCCGAAATGGCCGTCCCGGTCCCTGGCGATCCGCCCGTAGTCATCTCCGAGCACATGCGCGACCACATCCCGCACTGTCCACCTCGAGGTGACGGGTCGCTGCCAGTCCGCATCGTCGAGGGTGCGCAGGTAATCAACCAACCGCGCGCGCTCCGTGGCAAACAGTCCACGTGCGTCGATGGGCTCACCAAGCCAGCTGAGATCGTCCACCGCCGCACGGTAACGCCGAACAAACCCGACGCGCAGCGGGATTTACCGTGGTTTACTCCCCATCAAATGCTTTGCGAAGCTTGGCCGGCGCCTTGATTCGCCAGGATTCCTCGATTAGCTCGGTTAACTGCTGAGTGTCCACCTTGTCCAGATCAACCAGGATCGCCCCGTATCCGTCGTAATGCGACGTGGTGTAGAAGGCCGGCTCCCCGGAGGCAAGCAGCGCCTCCTTCTCTTCCAGGCTGCACATCAGCACCAGACCGCCCTCGGCCTCGCTACGCAACCTGGCGAATCCCTTCCCGCGTACCTTCAGCGCGGGCGTCCGGTACGAGGTCGACTCGGTGACCTCCGGCAAGCGGCCGGCGATCGAGACCACATCAGCCCAGTTCGGCATCGCTCGGGACCTCTCCTTAGCATCTTGCGGGAGCAAACCACACGCCGAAGGTACGCCGCCGTCCGTAGCGTGGGAACCGTCAGCCGAACACGCGCCAAGGAGACCCGGTTAGATGACCGCGATTCGACAGGCATACCTGCTCGCCGCAAGGTCTGCTGTCACGCTGCTTCGCGAACCGGCACTGGCCGAACGCTGGACACAGCCGAGCGTCTTGCCTGAGTTCAGTGTGCACGGCCTTGCCGGGCACCTTGCTTCGCAAGTACTCAACGTACCGCGCGCTCTTGCCCAGGACATCCCGGACGAGCCACCCATCCGGTTACTCACGCACTACGCGCGGTCAACGTGGCGCGGCGCCGAACCCGACGCGGAGATCAATGTGATGATCCGGCGCGCCGGTGAAGACATCGCCACGGATGGCGCGGCCGCGCTGGCCAGCCGGACCGAAACGGTCACCGAGGAACTGGCCACCCGGTTCGAGACCGAACCGGCGAATCGTGTGGTGCACTTCCGGCCCGGCCCCTGGCCGCTGTACCTGGACGACTTCCTGCGCACCAGAATGCTGGAGATCGCGGTGCACTCGGACGATCTGGCCAGCAGCATGGGCATCGACACCCCGGACCTACCCGACAAAGTGCTCGCGCCGGTACTGAACGTGCTCACCAAACTGGCTGTGCGCCAGCACGGACAGGCTGCGGTGCTGCGCACCCTCAGTCGCGCGGAGCGCGCGCCGGACAGCATTGCCGCGCTCTGACAGCCACGACACGGTCAGTACAGGTACCCACCGAAGGCCGCGTGCTCGGTTGCACCGAACCGGTCCGCCGCGGATTTGATCTGGTGCCACATCGGGTAAATCAGCCAGGGCCGGCTGATGCGATCGAGTTCGTCGAACTCTGCGGTGGTGAGCTCGATCTCGGCCGCGGCCAGGTTGTCCCGCAGCTGCTCATCCCTGCGCGCGCCAACCACCAGCGTGGTTACGCCCGGTTTGGCGAGCAGATAGGCGAGCGCGATCTGTGCCGGCTTCGCGCCGCGATCTTCGGCTATCCGCACCAGCGCATCGATCGTGTCGTACAGCTTTTCCTTGTCCCGTACCGGTGGGTCGTCCCAGACGCCGACGCTGCGCCCCTCGGTGGTTTCGGTTCCCCTGCGGTACTTCCCGGAAAGCAGGCCGCCGGCGAGCGGGCTCCACACCATGATGCCGAGGCCCTGATCCAGCGATGCGGGCACCAGCTCGTACTCGACGTCCCTGCTTTCCAGCGAGTAGTAGATCTGGTTGCTGACGAATCGCTGGTAGCCATGCTTGTCCGCGACCGCGAGCGCCTTCATCAGTTGCCAGCCGGCATAGTTGGACGCACCGAGATACCGCACTTTTCCGGACCGCACCAAGGAATCCAGCGCCTCCATGGTCTCCTCGAGCGGGGTTTGCCCATCCCAACCATGGGTGTGATACACGTCAATGTAGTCGGTGCGCAGCCGGCGCAGGCTGGCCTCGGCTTCCCGAATGATGTGATGCCGGGACAGGCCCGCGTCGTTCTGCCCTTCACCCATCGCCAGCCGAACCTTGGTGGACAGCAACAGGCTGTCTCGCTTTCCCGCGACTGCTTGGCCGACGATCTCCTCGGCCAACCCAGCCGAGTACATATTCGCGGTGTCCACAAAGTTCACCCCGGCTGCCACGCACATATCTATCTGCCTGCGCGCGGCTGCCAGATCGGTGCTGCCTACCTTGGCGAACCCACCTCGTCCGCCGAAAGTCATCGTGCCCATGGTCAACGTCGACACCCTGAGCCCGGAACGGCCGAGCTGGCGGTACTGCATGCGATCTGTTCTCCTCGCTGGATGCGCTGCGGTTTCCCGCGCGCGACTTTACTGACTCGGCCGACGATTCAGCCGAGGACGAACGGGATTCGGGCAGCCAGCTCGCCCAGTTGCGCGCCCTCTGCCTCGGTCGGCGCGCGTCGACCGGTACCGATCCGCAGCACGTCCGTCGCGGAGAACGTAGCGGGAAAGGTGCTGCCGACGATCTGCTCGAGCATCTCGCGGGCTCTGCTCAGACACTCCGCTAGCGGCTCCGCGGCCCCTGGCAAGTTCGCGATCAGGTCCAGATGGTGCAGTGTCCATTCCAGAACATACGCGGACAGGTAGTCCCCGACGGTAAGGATCATGTCCTGGGTGCTGACGATGGCCGCGGGGTCGGCGAGCTCGGCCGCGCGACCAGCTGCCGAGCCCACGTCGTCCAGGTGAAACTTCAGCAGTTCCGGCTGCTCGTAGGCAGCGGCCAGCCGGACGGTCAGCGCATCAAGCGGATCGGTGCCGCTTGGCAACTCGGTACCTACGGCCCAGTAGCCGAGCGCATCCACGGTCGGCTCCGCCTCAGCCGGAGTTACCAGCGTGATCAGCACATCCTGCGCATCGATGATCAGGTGGCAAGCCAGGTCCCGGACCAACCAGCCAGTGCAGCCGGAAGGGCTCGCGAAATCCGCGTCCGCAAGTTCGGCCACCGCTGTGCGCAGCGCCGTCCACGACTGGGCGAACAGGGCCGAGCCGGCCGAAGGTGCCTTGGTCAATCCTTGTCCACCTCAACCGTCGAAGGTCTGGCCGGCGATCGGCTCGGCAACACGCAAAACTCGTTGCCTTCCGGATCAACAAGTACCACCCAGGGCAACTGCTTATCCGCCAGCACGACCCGCGCCCCCAGCGCGACGAGTCGCTCCACCTCGACCGTCTGCTCGCCAATGGGCGGCCGGAGATCAAGGTGCAGGCGATTCTTATCGCGTTTGTCATCCGGAACTGGCTGAAAAAGCATTACCGGTTGTTTGGGCTCGACCTCCACGCCATCAAGATCTTCGGGACCGATTTCCAGATATTGCCGGTCATACTGATCTTTCCAGCGAGCGACTATCTGGTAACCCAGCGCACTACACCAGAATGCCGCGAGCAAATCCTGATCATGGCAATCCACCGCGATTGCCGCTATCGAGCTTGGCACTCTCCGTGCCTACCACTGTCCGCGGCACAATTCGCTCAAAATCTTCGTTTCCCCCCGGTACGGAGTAGATCGATCGGGACATTCGAGCCCGATAAACGCGAATTGACCGCTACTTCACTCCGAGCCGAACGCGATATGTCCACCACCAGGATTTCGGTTTGGCCAAACGGTCCGCGGCGACCTCGCCGAGCTTCGTCAGCCCGATCTCGTCCTCGCTCGCGCCCGCGCCAAGCACCGCTACCGTGCTACTCATACTCCGCACGACGTCCATCAGGCGTTGTGCATCGCCCTGCTCCCGGGAGTGCACGCACAGCTCGGTCACGGCACGAAAGACCCCGCTGTCCCGCATCCGACTCAGGTGCTGCCCAGGGTCGGCATACCGCGGCCGCAGCCCCGCTGCCTGCTCATACTCGCCCCGCTGGCTGAGAAATGCCCGGAATGCCGCATCTACCTCCCAGTCCACCGTCGGCGGCCAGTCGCAGTCGTAGGCAGCGAACACCCCGCCAGTCCGGAGCAGTCGACCGGCCTCGGGCAACGCACGCGGCACGTCAAACCAGTGCATTGCCTGGCTGGCGGTCACCACATCGGCGGACTCGTCCGGCTGCCCGGTGGCCTCCGCGGTGCCTTCGGCGACGGTGAACGCCCAGGCATCCGGCAGTCTGGCCAATTTCTCGGCGGCAACCGCACGCATCTCGGGAGACGGCTCGATCGCCACGACCCTGGCGGCCGCGCCAGCCCACAACGAGGTGGACAGCCCGGTGCCCGCGCCGAGATCAACCACGGCTGGCGCGTCGTTGCGCGCCCATTGCCGGAGCACCGCGACCAGCTCGGGCGGCGGGCTCGGCCGGGTCCGGTCGTAACTGGCACCAAGTCCGGCGTAGCGTGAAATCGAGTCGACCATGACCGCCACGCTAGCCGGCGATCAGCAGCGCACCACAGCGGTACCGATCAGGTGCGATCACTCACCCAGGCAGCCGAACTTCCCAACCAGCGGTGACACCAGCGCAGGTGACGCCCAACAGCACGGGTGATACCCCAAAGGGCAGCGCCCGCGAAGTTTCCCAGTGCACGGCATAACGCCGGCCCAGCTAATTGCCAAAGTATGCCCAGCTCGGGGCACGACATCTGAAATGTGGCGGCCACCCTCCGCCCGACCACACTGTGTTTTAGATAGCTAGATCCATCAAAAGAAAATCCCCCGCAAGGGTGGAATAGCGTGTCACCTCCCCCCAATCCGCACTCATTACGTCACGGAGTTGCGAAATCGGGGTCCCCATCCTGGGTGAGCCCGCGGCCGATGGGAGGACACACATGAATCGCACTAGTGGGCGCGATGGTGCCGCTAGCCAGAACGCGCACAACGCTGGACTAGGCGTGGTGCTTGTTGACCCACTGCCGCTGTACCGGGAAGGCGTCAGCGCACTGCTGCAGCGCGCTCCTGGCATGCGGCTGCTCGGGCACGCATCGACCCATCACGCCGCGCTGCAGCTGTGCGATCGCGCGCGGCCGGATATCGTCGTGCTCGACTCCACTCTCGACCCGCGCTGCCATCTCGCCCACCTGCTCACCAGCAACGATCCGGCGCTTGTCCTGGTCGCCCTGGTCGGCGAGGCGAATCGGAACACTCGTTATCTGGCGAATGCCATTTCCGCGGGCATCCACGGCGCGATTCCACGGTCGGTCGACCCACTGCAGCTGATCGAAGCGATCCGCCGGGCGCACAGCGACCGCCGCTACCTGGACCCCTCGCTGGCCGCGCTTGCCACCCGGGGCAGGGGGCATATTCCAACCCAGGGCGGGCAAGCCGGCAAACCGCAGCAACCGCTGTCCCGCCGCGAGTACCAAGTGCTGCAACTGATCGCGGATGGCCTGGAGAACCAGGCGATCGCCAAGATCCTCTACGTGTCGGTGGAGACCGTGCGCACGCACGTAAAGAGCATCCTGCGCAAGCTAGGCGCACGAGACCGCACGCATGCCGTGGCGACCGCTTTCCGGACCGGGGTACTGGTCATCAACCAGGACGCAGCCGTGCCGGCAATACCGGCAGGGGAACCGCACGTCCCGCGGGCAACCCGGTCGTCCTGACGAGGACGCCAAGACAGCCAGCACGCCAAGACACAGGCCGATCCGTCGATCACACCATCGTGCAGGCGGTTGCCGTTGATTACTCGCAGGTAATATCCTGTTGTTACCGGCGAGTAAGGGGTTACGTGATGGGCCACTACAAGAGCAATGTGCGAGACCTCGAGTTCAACCTGTTCGAGGTGCTCGAAGTGCAGCGACGACTGGGGCAGGGCGTGCTTGCGGACTCCGACGAGGAGACCGCGCGCGGTGTGCTCAGCGAGCTGAACAACCTGGCGACGGGCCCGCTCGCTGAGTCGTTCGCGGAGGCGGACCGCAACCCGCCGGTGTATGACCCGAAGACCTTCTCGGTGACGTTGCCGGATGCGTTCAAGCGCTCGTACCAGCAGCTCTGGGACGGCGAGTGGTGGCGCCTCGGGCTCACCAACGAGCTGGGCGGTTTCGGGCTGCCGCCAACCGTGCAGTGGGCGGCCTCCGAGCTGATCCTTGGCGCGAACCCGGCGCTGTTCATGTACCTGGCCGGCCCCAACTTCGCGATGGTCATGGACCGCAATGGCACCGAAGAGCAGCGGCACTGGGCGCAGCTGATGATCGACAGGGCCTGGGGCGCGACCATGGTGCTGACCGAACCGGACGCCGGTTCGGATGTCGGCGCCGGGCGCACCAAGGCCGTGTTGCAGGAAGACGGCTCCTGGCATCTGGATGGCGTGAAGCGTTTCATCACCTCGGGTGATCAGGACATGACCGAGAACATCATGCATCTCGTGCTGGCCCGCCCGGAGGGCCCCGGAATCGAGCCGAAGGCGGGCACCAAGGGGCTGTCGCTGTTCCTGGTACCCAAATACCTGTTCGACTCGCAGACCGGCGAGCTGGGGGAGCGCAACGGCGCTTTTGTCACCAACGTCGAGCACAAGATGGGCATCAAGGTGTCCACCACCTGTGAGTTGAGCTTCGGGCAGCACGGCACGCCCGCGCGCGGCTGGCTCCTTGGCGAGGTGCACGACGGGATCGCGCAGATGTTCCAGGTGATCGAGTACGCCAGGATGATGGTCGGCACCAAGGCCATCGCCACGCTGTCCACCGGATACCTGAACGCGCTCGAGTACGCGCGGGAGCGGGTGCAGGGCGCTGACCTGACGCAGATGCTGGACAAGTCGGCGCCGCGGGTCACGATCATGAAGCACCCCGATGTGCGGCGCTCGTTGATGCTGCAGAAGGCGTATGCCGAAGGTCTGCGGGCGGTGTACCTGTACACGGCCGACTACCAGGACCAGCTGTGGACTGGCGAGGGCGATGAGCAGGCAAGGAAGCTCGCCGAGAAGGTGAACGACCTGCTGCTGCCGATCGTGAAGGGCGTCGGCTCGGAGCGTGCGACCGAACAGCTGATCCAGTCGCTGCAAACGCTCGGCGGATCGGGCTTCCTGCAGGACTACCCGATCGAGCAGTACATCCGCGACGCGAAGATCGACTCGCTGTACGAGGGAACCACGGCGATCCAGTCGATGGACTTCTTCTTCCGCAAGATCGTGCGGGACAAGGGCGCCGCGCTCACCCATATCGCGGGCGAGATCACCAAGTTCCTCGAGGCCGAGCGCGGCAACGGCCGGCTGAAGCAGGAGCGGGAGCTGCTCAAGCAGGCCCTTGAGGACGTGCAGGGGATGCTCGGCGCGCTGATCGGGTACCTGTCCGCATCCCAGGAGGACGCGGAAAGTGTGTACAAGGTCGGCCAGCACACCGTCCGGCTGTTGATGTCCGCGGGGGACCTGCTTGTCGGGTGGCAGCTGCTGCGGCAGGCCGAGGTGGCGATCAGCAAGCTGGACGCGGCTCCGGGCGCGAAGGACAAGGCGTTCTACGAGGGCAAGCTGGCGGTTGCCACGTTCTTCGCGAACCAGGTGCTGCCGGAGCTGTCCGCGCGCCGGCGGATCGTGGAAACGGCGGACAACGCGCTGATGGCGGTCGACGAAGCCGCCTTCTGACCAGTCGGGGTCCGGGCCGCGCTGCACCCCGGCGCGGCCCACCCACCCCGTAGTTCCCCGCGCGGGCCGTCAGCCCTGGGCGATGTAGGACTCCAGCTGCTCGCGGTCCTGTTCCAGCTGGGCAACCCGGCTCTTCACGACATCGCCGATACTCACGATGCCGGCCAGCCGCCCGTCCACCATCACCGGTAGATGCCGCACCCGCCGTTCCGTCATGATCGCCGTGAGGCTGTCCACCGAATCCTCCGGCGCACAGGTCACCACCAGCTCGGTCATGATCGCCGAGACCGGACCGGCGAGGATATCCACACCCCCGCTCTGTAACCGGCGCACGATGTCGCGTTCGGACACGATCCCGGCGACGGCATCGCCGTCCCGCACCACGACCGCACCAATGTTGTGTTCAGCGAGCAGCGCAAGCAATTGCCAAACCGAAGTATCTCGCTCGACGGAAACTACCTCGGTGCCTTTGCCACGCAGCACATCCGCGATCCGCATAACACTCCCGTCCAACCGCCCGACTCAGTCACGGGGTTGTGACCCAGGCTACTTCGCGATCGCGAAAGAGGACAATCGTGCGTACGCGCTACCTCACCCGCTCAGTCACACACGATCTTTGGCTGGGGGTTGTACTTCACCGTGCGCGTCTGCTGGTCGACCACTTCGCCGCTACCCACCGCACGCAGCGTGCGGGTATCCGTCGCGGTGAACCCCGGCGAACCCGCGCTCGGCTGGCACTCGTCCTCAGAGACCCGCTTCGTCGGCGGCGGCACCTTGCCACTGCGCTCCCCGGTGTCCGAGGAAACGTCATACTTCTTGGTGCCCCACAGCTTCACGGTGATCGACGAGGACGTCCACTCGGTCTGGATCGCCACTCCGGTGGACGCGGTGTTCTCGAACTTCAGGTCGATCAGGCTGGCGCCACCCTCACCCTGGTACACCGTTGCCTCCCTGGCTTCCGGGTACCGGCTGATGTAGTAGCTGTGCTCCTTGTGCTCGACGTCCTTCATACCGGCGAAGTACGAAGCGTTGTACAGCGTCGTGGCGAACTGGGAAATACCGCCGCCGACCGCCCTGCCCGGCGCGCCGTCCTCGATGATCCCGGCCTCCACGTAACCCTGGCCAAGCCCACGCGGGCCGGTGTGCCCATTGAGGCTGAAGGTCTCGCCGGGCTGCACGATCGCGCCGTTGACCTGTTCGGCGACCCGCTTGATGTTCTGCCCCGAGTCCGAGGCGAAGTCACCGGTACTGAACTCGCCGATGACCTCCTTGATCCCGAGCTTTTCCGCCTGCTCGGTGGTCACCTTCGGCTTCTCGTCCTTATAGGTGAGCTCGATCTCCCGGCTGTCACTCGCGGCGAGCACCTTGTCCAGTGGCTTCAGGCTGGCCTTCCAGTCGATCACCCTGCCGTCCTTGGACGGCTCCACCGTCGGCTTGCCCCCGGCGAAGACGATCTCGGCGTCCTTGCCCTCTTCCTCAGTGTCGGCCAGCTGCGGCGCCAGGTTCTCCTTGATCTTCTCCTGGTTGACCTTGACGTCCAGTCCGCCGCCTTCTTCGGCCGGCTTGAACTCCATCGCGGCCGCGATGGCTGCTGGGTGCAGCGGCACATCGGTGCCCTCGCCGCGCATCTGCACCGCGCTGGATACCGCCGGTTTCACGTCCTCTTCGAGCGTCTTCTGGACGCCTTCCTCAGTGGTCTTTACCGGCGTGGTGTCCACCGGCAGCCGCACGCGCTCATCGTCCAACCACTTGGCTACCAACAGGTTCTTCGCCTCTTCGACGTGCAGCTGTTGGCCCTGCTTCGGCGCCACGGCGACGGGCCGCGCGCTCTGGCCGTCTTCAGTGCCTTCGAACTTGATCGTGCCCTCGGTGGGCTTGCGGTCGATCTCCTGCTGCAGCCCGGCAACGGCCTCGTCCACGGCGGCGGGGTCGGCATTGCTGACGATGCCGACATCACGATGGGTGAAAAACGAGGTGACGCGGGTAATCGGATTCCATGGCTGACTGCCGGCCTGGTCCAAGGTCTTGTCCCAGTCCAGGTCCAGACCGGCGGCGCTCGGCTCAAGCTCGGTGCGCACATCCCCACCACTGATCTGAATGGGGGTGTTCATGCGCTCGCCAAGTTCGGAGCGCAACTTGTCCGCGGCGGCGTCGTGGTCCATCCCGCCGACGCTCACCCCGGCAACGACGACGCCACGCGGCACATCGCCCGCGTTCACCGCCATATCAATGCCGTAAAGCGCGGCGAGTACACCGACCGCGGCGCCAACGCCGACCAGCAGCCGTTTGCGGCGGCTCCGCCCGTCCCCGCCATTCTCCGGTTCGTCCTCGAGCGGATGGATCACCGTCGTGTTGTCCCCGCCAGGCGGGCCGTGTTCCGCATGGTCCTGATACCCAGCGGTCGGGTACGCGGCGGTTGGGTAAGCCGCCGTCGGGTAATCGCCGTCCGCCAGATCACCCTGCCGCGAGCCACCCTGTGCTGGACCACCCTGTGGGCTTCCCTGGGTTGGGCCGCCGGGCACGGCCGGCAGTACGTCGGTCTGCTCGGAGTGCGACTCCGGCCAGTCAGCCTCGCCTCGCAACGTCATCTACCCGTTCTAGAGGTAAAGGCCGGTGCCGTGTTCGGTGCGGTCGCTAGCGAGCGCGTGAACATCCCGCTCACGCAACACGACATAGGTCTGGCCATGCACCTCGACCTCCAACTGATCCTCCGGATTGAACAAAACCCGGTCAGAAACCTTCACATTTCGCACGTGATTGCCAATGCCGAGAACGTCACCCCAGGCGAGTCGCTTCGCCATCTGCGCCGTCGCCGGAATGACGATGCCACCACCGCTCTTGCGCTCCCCGTCGTCGCTGGCATGTTTCACCAGCAACCGGTCGTAAAGCATCTGGATCTCGAACTTGACGGAATCACTTTCGGACACTATGGCATCGTACTGGTGCCGCCCGACGGGCCATTCGGTCGCTACCACTTAATTGCGTAACTCACGGACCCCTAGTCCATGTGGGTTACGCATCCGAGCGATTCGGCAGCTCTGCGCGAACTTTCAACCGCGCCAGTGTTGTTTCCATATTGCGCCGGCTGTGCGCGGCGCGGTCGGTTACGCCTGACGCCACGTCACCGGCAAAGCGGATTACGGTATTGCGTCGATCCCAGGTGCTCTCCGTGACCTGACAGCCGGACTCGCCCGGCTCGATGTCGTACTGCCACCGCGCCACGGGGAATCCAAGTGCGCTGACCTCAAAGGCAAACCGGCGGCCGGGCACCGCATCGGTGACCGTGGCCAAGGTGCTCCATTTGCGGAGGCCCTTCCGGTTCCGCCCGCGAAACCGGGCGCCGATCTTCGCGCACTGTGCCCCGTCCAGCCAGGCGTATCCGCTGTACTCCTCGGCCAGCTCGGCGAGGATGCCCGGATCGCTGACCAGCTCGTACACCTCGTCAGCCGTGGCGCTGACCTCGATCCGCGCACTGGCGTTCGGCTCCGCCGTCATTCGTTCACCGCCTTTCGTCGACGACAGTTAAGCAGCAGCCGCACATAGATGAAATCCGCGTCAGGCACCCACTCGCCGCGACCGCGCAACCGTTATGCAACCGCAGGAAAACAACTACCAAGCCGTTGCAAAGCTACCCAGCGGTTCACCTACGAGTTCCTGCGCAGCATTCGGGTGAGGCCGGCGGCCACGGTGGTCGCCAGCACCCAACCGGCAGCAATCAACGCGGTGGCAATCCACTGGTTCTCACCTTCGGCCAGCCATCTGTTCTTGTTCCCGAAGTCCACAATGGGTACCAGAAGATCCACTGTGTACAACACGGGGTTCCACACCAACGTGTCGTCCGCGTTGACCTCGGTTAACGGCCCCTTCCACCAGAACCAGAAACTACCGCCGGCAAGGCAGGCGAGTAACCACAACAGTGCTCGGGTGGGGCGGAAACCGTAACCGACCATGTACCGCTGCAGGAAGCTCCACAGCTGAACACCGGGGCCAAGGAACCGGTACCCCTTCGCCAGCGCCGTGTAGCGCCGTTCCTGCTTGCGCATCAGGACCGCGGTGGCATGCTCCTCGTTACCGCTTACCCGCAGCATTGCGGCGAACTGATCGTAGGGCCCCGGCCGGTATCTGCCGTGCATGGCTTTTTCTAACCAGCCCAGCCGCTCGTTGAAGGTTTTGTCGTCCTTCAGTCCAACGGGCGTATCCAACGAGTCGTACTGGAAATCGTCGAGCTCTATCCCGCCGGTGGCGGACCAGAAGTTCTTGTTGTCAGCCAACGAAACACAACTCGACTGCCGGAGGATCACCCTGCCTCGTGGCGGCTTACCGGTCGTCATGATCAGTTCCTGGGCGCGTACGTCCGGCGCGCGCAACGCGATGATCACCAACGCCGAACCGAGCTCGGCGCCACCAAAGTTCAACCTGCGCTTGATCACGGCGCCATCCATGTGTACACCACTCTGCGCGTAGAACGGCGTACGCCGGTTGTTCGCACAGGTGAAGTCCCTGCCGACGGTCGCACCCCGGGCATCCACCGAACAGCTCCGCGCCCTGCTGCGGCGCGCGCTGGTCAGCCGGCAGCCGCGCAGTTCGATATTGCCGGCCACCTGCACACCCTGTAGTTGCAAGGTGCCCTGTAGTTCCGAACCGACAAGGCTCAGGTTGCCGCCGATGATGCTTCGCCGTGCGGTGAACATATCCCGCATAGGATGGCTCAGCGTGCCGTCGGTGAGGACGAAACTGCCGTGTACGTGCATATCCGCGAGGCGCGCCTGGCCGCTCAGCCACAGCGATCGCGCATCCACATCGCCAAGTACCTCGGTACCGTCGAAATGCAGCGCCCGGTCATGCCACGGCGACTCAACGCCGCGTTGCACGGTGACCGTAGCTTCCGCCAGCCGCAACGAACCACCGATCGACGCGCTGAGCATCCGCAGGGTGCCGTTGCTGTGCATGCTCTTGCTCAACTCGACATTGCCGGCGACGCGGATGCGGTCCGCGATCAGCGAGGCGGATGGATCGAAATGCGGATCGGCCTCATCATTGGCATCGAAGAACACCTTGCCGCCCGAATCCAGCTGCGCCCCACGGAGCACCAGATCGCTTTCGATCCGCGAACTTGGCAGGAAAAGGCGCCCGTTCGAGCTGAACACCCTACCGGTCACATCGGTGCGGAACAGCAGGTTACCGCCGACGTGCAAACCGTTGCCGTTGAAGGCATACCCGCCTGGGTTGCTGAACCGCGCACCGGCGAAGTTCACGTTGCCCCCGGTACGCAAACCGGGCATGCGCACCTCGCCGGTCGCTTCCAGCCGATAGGCGAGCAGGGCACCATGGATGCTCAACCGATCCGCCCGGATCGCTTTGCCCTGTGGGTTTTCCAGCCTGCTACCGGTCAACACCAGGGAACCGGAGATCTCCGCATCGGCGAGGTTGACCCCGGCTTCCAAGCTCCCCGCGTCGTTGTCCGCGAAGCGGTTGCTGTCACGGCGAACCGGGCTGGCGTCGTCAACCCGCACGGTGCTGTTCACCAACCGCAAGTCGTTGCTGCTCTTCAGGTTGCGCGCGAGCAGACCGGGTAGCCAGCAGTTCTCGAAGAACAACCCGAGAATGGTGGCTTGGCGAAGGTCTGGCGGGTACTCGAACCGGCAGCGCTCGAAGCGCAGCAGATAGGGCAGTTCCGCGGCGCGCAACGGCAACTGACCGGTAATGTAGCGATCAGTGACCTCGAAGACCGGCGAACTGGCCGGACGTTTCCGCCATTTCCGCAACCCGCCGGTGTCCGGTTCGGTCAGGCGGCGAAGTAACTCCTCCGCCGAAAGATGTGCCCACAGCGGTTGATCCGACTGATGCGGATCCAACCGCCCCATACTCGACCCGTCATCCACCAGTTCGGACCACGCCGAGCCATCGCGACCAGCTGGCATGTCGCTGCTCCCTCGCGTCCGTGCGCATACCCGCGCGCCGCTGTGCTGCGGATCAACTCAACCTGATCACCTAACGCTCTGACAAGGTCCATGCGGAGTACCCCGCGTGCAGTGCTCGTCACACCACGAGACGAGTCGAAGCCCCTACTCCTCGACCTGCACCGGGTTCAGCACCCTGGACAGGAAGGTTCTGGTGCGCTCGTGTTGCGGGTCGCCGATGACCTGTGCCGGGGCGCCCTGCTCGACGACAACACCGCCGTCCATGAACAGCACCACGTCCGCGACTTCCTTCGCGAACTGCATCTCGTGGGTGACCACCAGCATGGTCATCCCCTCATCAGCCAGTTGCCGCATCACGCCGAGCACATCGCCAACCAGCTCGGGATCCAGCGCCGAGGTCGGCTCGTCGAACAGCATCACGTCTGGATCCATGGAAAGCGCACGGGCGATTGCCGCACGCTGCTGCTGTCCACCGGAGAGCTGCGTCGGCATCGAGTGCACCTTGTCGCCAAGGCCCACCTTGTTCAGGTTCGTGTTCGCGATATTCCACGACTCTGCCTTGCTCCGGCCGAGCACCTTCCGCTGCGCGATCGTCAGATTGTCCACTACGGACAGATGGCTGAACAGGTTGAAGGATTGGAACACCATGCCAATGCCTCTGCGGGCCTTGTCGATGTCCACGTCGGGATCGGTCAGATCGGTACCGTGTACGACGATCTGGCCGGAATCCGGCACCTCAAGCAGATTGACACAGCGCAGCAAGGTCGATTTGCCCGATCCGGACGCGCCGATAATGCACACCACGTCGCCCCGGCGCACCTCGAGGTCGATCCCGCGCAGTACCTGCAGGGAACCGAACGATTTGTGCAGACCGGTAATCCGCACCACCGGGTCTTCGGCTGCCGGCGTGCTCGGAGTTTCGCTCATCCCTTGACCTCCAGTGCGGCGGCGGTGTCGGCTGCTGCCTTCTTCCTACCCGTGCGCCGTTCGAGATAGCGAGAGAGGTAGGAAAGCGGAATGGTAATGATCAGGTAGCACAGCCCAGCGAGCAGGATCGGGGTCAGCGAGGACGTCTCGTTCAACCCTTCCCTGCCGAACTTGGTCAGATCGTATTCCTCGCGGGCGAGGCCAAGCACGTAGATCAGCGAGGAGTCCTTGGTCAGCAGGATCAGCTCGTTGGTCAACGGCGGCAGGATGATACGGAACGCTTGCGGGATAACGATTGTTATCATCGCGCGGCCGTGCGACATACCGAGCGAGCGGGCCGCCTCCAACTGTCCTTTCGGGACGGCTTGGATACCAGCGCGGATGGTTTCCGCCATGTAGGCCGCGCCAACCAGCCCGAGCGCGAGCATCACCGTGGTATACAGACCGAACTTGATCTGGAAGGCGATTGGCACACCGAACCCGAGGGTGATGAACACCAGCAGCGCTGGAACCCCACGGAAAAATTCAATGTAGATTGTCGCGAGCCATCGATACGGCGGCACCGACGACAGCTTCATCAGGGCCAGCACCAGCCCGAGCGCTAGGCCAAATGCGAACCCGAGCAAGGTGTAAAGGGCGGTATTTACCAGCGCGCTGGTAAATATCTGCGGGACCTGTGTGCCGGCCGCGTCCAGATTGAAGAACGCATCCCGGATGGCACCCCAGTCGGCGAACAGGATCACCAGAATTACGACCGCGACCAGGATCCCGTACTGAACTCCGCGAACCACCCGGGCGCGTTTACGCTTTGAGACTGCCACGTAATGCTCCTCGATGCCGTACTTGAATATGCGCCGTACGAAACTCAGCGTTCGCGTTCGTCGCTGCTATCGGGCTTTCTACCAAACCACTTCAGGTAAAGCTGGTCGTAAGTACCATCTGCTTCGATCTGCGCCAATACCTCGTTTATCTTGGCAAGCAGGGCACCGTTTCCCTTGCGAACGGCGATACCGTACCGGTCTCCGGTGTCAAATTCCGCGGACACGGTGGTCTTTGGATTGTCCTTGGCGTAGTCGTAGAGCACGCCGTTGTCGTTGATACCGGCTTCGACACGGCCGGTCAGTACGGCCGTTTGCAGTAACGCCAGGTCCTCGAACTGGATAGTCCGATAACCGTTCTTCTGCTGCTCTCGGGTGGCGTACTCCTCGCCAGTGGTTCCCTGCTGAACGCCGAGGGTCTTCCCGCGCAGGTCGGCCAGGCTGCTGATGTCGGAACCGGTGCGCACCAGCAAAGATTGCAGTGCGTCGAAATAGGGATCGGAGAAGTCCATTACCCGTTCCCGCTCCGGGGTAATCGTCATTCCCGCGGCCGCGACATCGCAGTCACCGATCTCGAACGACTGGCCGGTCTCGATACCTTCGAATGAGGTGTCGAAGATGACTTGGTTGGCCCCGATTCTTTTCGCGACCTCGTCGACGACGTCCACGTCGAAGCCAACGATTTCATCGTTCTCGGTCGACTGGAACGGCGGATACGGCAAGTGGGTACAGGTCTTGAGCTGACCTGCTTCCAGCAGCTCGATCGGATCGCCCGGTTGGGAGACCGCGCCGGGTTCGAGCCGCTGGAAACAACCGCTCACGGCAAGCAGCAAGGCAAGCACGGGCACCAGGACCAGCCGTTTACGTCTTGATTGACGGATCACGGCCTCCCCCCTCGTTGCTGGGACAGTTCGGGTGCCTGCATCTTGCCACCCGAACGGGTTCGTTCCCAGCTTTTCGAGGTTACGAAGTGAGTTCGTGGCTGGCCTCCGGCGAACCGGGTTAGCCCATGAAACGAATCGTTGTTTCAGACCTTGTTTTTGGCTCGTTCCATCAACAGCAACCAGGCCAGATAAATACCGCCGAGCGCACCGGTAACCACGCCAACCGGCAACAACGAGGAGCTGAGCAGCCGTTGGCCGAGGAAATCGGCGAGCACCACGAGGAGCGCGCCAGTCACCGCGGCGGGAAACAGGTTCGGGCCCGGGCTTGCGGTCATACGCCTGGCGAGTTGGGGCGCGGCCAGCGCGACGAAGGCAATGGGCCCTGCCGCCGCGACGGCGACCGCTACCAGCGCGACCGAGCTCAGCACCAGCACCAGCCGCACCCGGGTAACGGCCACCCCGAGCCCGGCCGCGACCTGTTCACCGGATTCGAGCAGCCGTAACCCTGGGCTGTGCACCAGGAAAACCGGGGTAAGTAGCACCAGCACCACGGCCAGCGGGCCAACCGATTCCCAGCCCCTGCCGGCCAGGTTGCCAACCAGCCAGGTGACGGCCTGCGCCGCGTCTTCCACCATCACCCTGGTGAGCAGGTAGGAGTTCAGCCCGGTGAGCACCACGCCAAGGCCGACGCCGAGCAGCACCATGCGGTACCCACCGAGGCCGTCCTTACCGCACAACAGGTAGATCGCGACGGCGGTGAGCGCGCCACTGATCACCGAGCCAAGCGCGGTGGGCAGCTGGCCGCCGCCGAAGACCAGGATGACCACGATCCCGCCGGTCGCCGAGCCCGCGGTGAACCCGATGATGTCCGGGCTGCCGAGTGGATTGCGGGTCAGACTCTGAAACACCGCGCCGCTGATCCCGAGCGCGGCGCCGACCATGGTGGCAACCAGCAGCCTCGGCAGCCGCTGCTCGACCACGATCAGATACTCGGCCCTGCTTCCGTCGCCGGCCAGCGTGCGCAGCACGCCGCCGGGGGAGAGCTGGAAATCACCGGTGCCGATGGCGAACACCGCCAATACCAGCCAGGCGACCAGCATGCCAAGTACGACCAGCACCGCCCGGTTACGCACGCCGAGGGCGACCGCGCCTGCTCGCAGCTTCATCGCCGCACCCCCCACAACCGCCGAACCAGAAACAGAAACACCAGCCCGCCGAGGATTTCGGTCATAATGCCCACCTGTAGTTCGCCGGGGGAGCCGAGCACGCGCCCGAGTACATCGCAGCCGAGCACCAGCACCGGTCCGAGTAGCGCGGACAGCGGGAGCACCCAGCGGTGATCCTGGCCGACGAGCATCCGGACCAGATGCGGGATCATCAGTCCAACGAAGGCGATCGGCCCCGCGGCCGCCGTCGCCGTGCCGCACAACAGGCCGACCGCGAGTAGCGCGCGCAGCCGAGTGGCTCCTGGGGTCGCGCCGAGACCGCGCGCCGTGTCATCACCGAGCGCGATCGCGTTCAGCCCGCGCGCGGCGGTTATCGCGAGCACTACACCGATGATCAGGAAGGGCAGCAGTGGCGCTAGGGCGGGAACGTCCCGGTTGGCCAGCGAGCCGACCAGCCAGTAGCGCATCTTGTCCAGCGAGTTCGTATCGATCACCTGCATGGCCTGGTTCAACCCGACGAAGGTGGCCTGTACCGCGACGCCGGCGAGGATGAGGCGCACTGGGCTCGCGCTGCCGCCGAGCAGGTAGACCAGCACCGTGCCGCCGAGTGCACCGCAGAAGGAGAACCAGATCAGCGCGGTTGGCGCCTGGACACCGAAGAGCACGCCGGCGAACACGATGGCCACCGCGGCGCCGTAGTTCACGCCGAGCAGGCCGGGGTCGGCGACCGGATTGCGGGTTGCACCCTGTAGTAGCGCCCCGGCCAGGCCGAGTGCCAGTCCGACGCAGATGCCGAGGATCGTGCGGGGTAGCCGGGCATCGCGCACGACCGCGTCGGTGTAGCTGCCGTCGTAGTGGAACAACGCATGCCACACCGCATCGAGCGGCAGTTGGTTGGAACCGACTACAATGGACATTAGTGCGACTACGCACAGCGAGATCAGGGCGCCGAGAACGACTACCGAGTTGCTGCGAACGCGAGTTGGCTCACGTACGGCCGTCTCAACCATGGCGCCCAGACTAAGGCAAGGCTAACCTTGTGCGCCGTCCCCGGTTTCACTTGTAAGGACGGTCACCAGATGCGCGCGCTCGATCGACGGAGTTTCCTAGCCGGCACCCTCGCCGCTGGCGCCACGGCCACCCTCGCCGCCTGTGGTTATCGCGGCGACGATACTGGGGAAGGTACCGCCTGGCGCTATACCGATGACCGCGACAAGCAGATCAACCTGCCGAAGCGACCGGAACGAGTGGTCGCCCAGATCACCCCGGCCGCCGCGCTGTGGGATTTCGGCATCGAGCCGGTCGGGATCTTCGGCCCTTCCCGACTGCCTGGCGGCAAGCAGGATCCGCAGTCCGGTTCGATCGAACTGGACAAGACCACGTCGCTTGGCAATGTCTGGGGCGAGTTCAACTACGACAAGTTCGTCTCACTCAACCCGGACCTGCTGGTCAGCGTCACCTACGTCGACAACGAGCTGTGGTACGTACCCACCGAGCAAACGGCGGATGTGGCCAAGGCAGCGCCCACGCTCGCGGTCGATCTCGCCGAGCGAGACATGAAACAAGCGACTCAGGAGTTCGAGAAACTGGCCGGGCGGCTGGGCGCTGATCTCGAGGCGGAACGGGTTACCTCGGCGAAACGCCGGTTCACCAAGGCCGAGGAAGAGTTCACCAAGGTGGCCAAGGAGACCTCGAACCTGCGCGTGCTGGCCATGTCCGCGCAGCAGGACCTGCTCCATGTGGGCACACCAGCGGCGTTTCCCACCACGCGGTACTACGCGGAGCGCGGGATGAACTTCGTGAAACCGGATAACGTGGCGCCCAAGGACTACTTCGCGGAACTCAGCTGGGAGAACGCGGACCGGTACGAGGCTGACGTGTTGTTCTACGACGACCGGTTCAGCTCGCTGAAACCGAAGGATCTCACGGACAATCCAACCTGGTCCCGGCTGCCAGCGGTGCGCGCGGGCCGGCTGATCCCGTGGACCTCCGAACCGCCACTGAGCTACGCCGCGCTGGCCGAGGTACTGGAAACACTCACCGAGAACCTGAAAGAAGCTGCCGCCCGCTCCTAACCGCGCTAACCTTAAAGAACGCGGTCACACAGAGTCACCGCAAGATCCCTAAAGATTGCGGGTGGCGTGCGCGTGCAGGATGTGCGCGACCGCTTCGGTCACCCGCTGGGCCTGGTCAAGGTGCAGCCACTCGTCCGGCACGTGCGCGTTCGAGTCCTGCCCGAGCGCTCCGGTGATCACGAACTGCGCCTCCGGGTAGGTGCTGGCGAGCAGCCCCATGAACGGGATCGACCCGCCCAGCCCGATGGTTCCGCACGGCGCACCAAATACCCGATCGCCCACGGTGTCCAAAGTGGCCTCGAGCCAGGGCGCGAGGTCCGGGGCGTTCCAGCCGCCCTGAGCCTCCACTCTGGACAGCGTCACTTCGGCGCCATAGGGCACATCGGTCGTCAGTGCCCGCTGCACGGCGGCGAGCGCCGCCGATGCGTCCGCGGTCGGCGGCAGCCGAAAGCTCAGGGTCAGCGTGCTGTACGGGCGAAGCACATTCCCCGCGTCCAGCGGTTCCGGGAACCCGGCCGCGCCGATCACCGAAAGCGTCGGGCGCCAACTGTTGTTCAGCACCAGCTCCGCCTCGTCCGCAACGACCGGACGCCCACCGGCGACCAGCGGGAACGCGCCGCGAATAGCACCGGGCGCGGCGTCAGCCGAACTCCGCGCCTCGGCCACCCGGTTCTCCGGCACGCGCACGTTCAGTTCCGGCAGCAGGATCTCCCCGGTGGTCGAATCCTCCACGCGGTCAAGCAGCTGCCGCATGACCCGGAACGAGCTCGGCACCACCCCGCTGGCCAACCCGGAATGCTGACCGGATTCCAGCACCCGCACCGTCACATCCAGCGAAACAAGGCCACGCAACGACGTGGTCAGCCACAGCCGCTCGTAGTCGTTACCACCCGAATCCAGGCAAACCACCAGGTTCACCGCACCGAGCTGGTCCCGCAGCTGTTCGAGGTAAGCCGGCAGATCGGGACTCCCGGACTCCTCGCCGGTTTCCAGCAGCACGACGCACCTGCTGTGCGTACCGCCAGCGGCTCGCACCGCCTCGATCGCGGTGGTCGCCGCGTAACCAGCGTACCCGTCGTCGGCGGCCCCCCTGCCGAACAGCTTGCCGTCCCTGACCACCGGCTCCCACGGGTCGAGCCCCGCTGACCAGCCGCCCATCGGTGGTTGCTTGTCCAGATGCCCGTAGAGCAACACCGTTCCGGCATCCGCCGTGCCCGGTACGTCGAGCAACAGCAGCGGGCTACGGCCGTCCAGCTGCACGATCTCCACCCGCGCGCCCGGCAGCTTGCGCGCGTTGAGCCAATCGCGCACATGTGCCACCGCGGCATGCAACTGACCGTGCTCGGCCCATTCCGGGTCGAAGTTCTGCGAAACGGCCGGGATGCGGACCAGCTCGCTCAGGCTGGGCAGCACACTGCTCGACCACGCGTCCTGAATGCTGGTGCGTACGGTTGTCTGCTCCACGCCACCGATCCTGCCAGTTGCGGACGCTAGGGATCTTCCAGGATCTCCTCGGCAAACACGTCGTCCTCCCGCGCGACCGGAAGTCGCGATTCGTGCACGGCCTGTGCCGGCTGCGCCGTGGGTCCGGTCAGCGGTTCGAAGACCGCGGCCATCTCGGGATCGGCAAAGGCCTTGCCCTCGGCGATCTCCCGCCAGCTGAAACGCCCCTCATCCACCTGCGCGACGAGCAGTTTCAGCGCGGCGGGCGCGTCCGGATCCCGCGCGGCCTGCTCGAACTTGGCCAGTTCGGCATCGGTGAACTCGACCGCCTCGGTATCGGCCGGCATGCCCGTCCCCGCGGCAGCGCCGGCAACGCCGAACTCCTCGGCGATGGGCTCCGCGTTCACCTCGTACTCGACCATCTCGTCCTTTCTTGCCAACCCCTATCAACACAGCCGCCGCTTCGATGCGCACCGTCACGCACCGGTTCCGCAGCGGCAGGCCAGCTCGAACACGTGACACAGATCACTAAACCAGCATGCTGATCGTCGCATACCGGACCGGCCTCCAGCGCCCGCGCGGACCGTCCCCGACAGCAAGCCGATGAGCAGCCGTTACCACGTCTCGCGAGAAACCGTGACGTCCGTCCATCTGAGGCCCCACGATTTGCTCTCCTATCATTTTCGCAGTTCAGAAGCATATTTTCGGCAACCAAATCGAATCAGGCACTCAACCTGAAGGCGCACTCGTGCCAAGATGGGCACCATCGAACCGTCAGCGTCGATGGGTCGCGGTCATCCACACCCCTGGCTGGCAGTGTCCCGACCGACGCGGTCTACGTGGTCGTCACAAGCGACCACGCGGCACCGTGAATAAGGAGATAGACGTATGTCGTCCCCAGAACAGTGGACGCACCCGCAACCCGGGGATTCCTCGGCCGCGACCGCGGCTAAACCGACCCCAGAACAGGTGATCGCGGGCTTGCGTGCAACCAGCGAGGGCGGGGCCGATCTGGTCCAGCTACTTACCCCCGAAGGCGAGCGGGTTGACTCGCCGGAATTCGATCGCTACGTCACCGATATCGACGGCGCTCGGCTGCGTTCCCTGTTTCGGGACATGACGCTGGTCCGCCGGTTCGACCGGGAAGCGAACGCCTTGCAACGGCAGGGCCAGCTCGGCATCTGGGTTCCGCTACTCGGCCAGGAAGCCGCGCAGATCGGCGCGGGTCGCGCCCTGCGCCCGATGGACATGGCCTTCCCCAGCTACCGCGAACACGGCGTCGCCTGGTGCCGGAACGTGTCGCCGCAGGACCTGCTCGGCATCTTCCGCTGTTCCGATCACAGCGGCTGGGATCCCGTCGCGGCCCGATTCCACCCTTACACCATCGTGATCGGCAACCAGGTGCTCAATGCCGCCGGTTACGCGATGGGGCAGCGCTTCGACGGCCACGTCGGTGACGATGACGGCGAGGCCACGATCTGCTTCTTTGGCGACGGCGCCACCAGCCAGGGTGACGTGCATGAAGGTTTCGTCTGGGCAGCGGTCTACGACGCGCCGCTGGTGTTCTTCTGCCAGAACAACCAGTGGGCCATCTCCGAGCCGACCGAACGACAGTCCCGGCTGCCGCTTTACCAGCGCGCCCAGGGTTACGGCTTTCCCGGTATCCGGGTAGACGGCAACGATGTGCTCGCCTGCCTCGCGGTGACCCGCTGGGCACTGGACGAATGCCGCACCGGCAACGGCCCGATGCTGATCGAGGCCTTCACCTACCGGATGGACGCGCACACCACCACCGACGACCCGACCAGGTACCGGCTCTCCGACGAGCTCGAGGCGTGGAAGCTGAAGGATCCGATCGAGCGGGTCCGCGCCTACCTGTCCAGGAACGGCTTGGCGGACAACGACTTTTTCGAGGAGATCGCCGCGGAGGCGGATAATTTCGCCGCCGAGATACGGGATTTCTGCGTGAATATGCCGGATCCACCGCCGGACCGGATCTTCAGCGAAGTGTATGCCGAACCGTCGCCGGTGCTCGAGGCACAGCGCGCCGAGTATCTGTCCTATCTCGACGGATTTGTTGGGGCAGGTGAGCGATGATGGCGGCACCAGCGAAGGCACCGGAGCGGAGCGCCACGACCGCCGCCCCGCAGCTGACCATCGGCAAGGCGCTCAACCACGCGCTGCGCGCCGCGATGGAAGCCGATCCGAAGGTCCTGATCATGGGCGAGGACGTCGGCAAGCTGGGTGGGGTTTTCCGGATCACCGACGGCCTGCAGAAGGACTTCGGTGAGCACCGCGTACTGGACACCCCGCTCGCCGAGTCCGGCATCATCGGTACCGCGATTGGCCTTGCCGTGCGCGGTTTCCGCCCGGTCTGCGAGATCCAGTTCGACGGCTTCGTATTCCCCGGCTTCGACCAGATCGTCAGCCAGCTGGCCAAGCTGCACTTCCGCAGCCAGGGCAAGGTCAAGGTGCCGATCGTGGTCCGGATTCCGTTCGGCGGCGGGATCGGCGCGGTAGAGCACCATTCGGAATCGCCCGAATCGCTGTTCAGCCACACCGCCGGACTACGGTTGGTTTCCTGCTCGAACCCGGTTGACGCGTACTGGATGCTCCAGCAGGCGATTCGCTGTGATGATCCGGTGTTGTTCTTCGAACCGAAAAAGCTGTACCATACTGGCAGTCTGAAAGAGACGGTCGATCCCACCGCGAGCCCAGATCCACTGTTCGCCTCACGGGTACTGCGTTCCGGTACGGCCGCGACGCTGGTGACCTACGGCCCCTCGGTTCGGGTCTGCCTGGACGCCGCGATCGCCGCGGCCGAGGAAGGTACCTCGCTGGAAGTCATCGACCTGCGCACACTTTCCCCGCTCGACCTCGAGCCGGTATTCGAGTCGGTGCGCAAGACCGGTCGGCTGATCGCGGTGAGCGAAGCACCGTCCGAATCCTCGCTGACCTCCGAGATCGCCGCCAGGGTGCAACAGGAGTGCTTCTATTCGCTGGAAGCCCCCGTACTGCGGGTGACCGGATTCGACACGCCGTACCCGCCCACCAAGCTCGAGGAGTACTACCTCCCCGATCTTGATCGGGTACTGCATACCGTCGACCGCGCACTCACCTGGTAAAGGGGTAGTTCAGCGATGCCTGACTTCAAGCAATTTCCCCTGCCCGATACCGCGGAGGGGCTGACCGAGGCGGAAATCCTCAACTGGCATATCCAGCCGGGCGATACGGTCGCGGTCAACCAGATCGTCATCGAGATCGAGACGGCGAAAGCGGCCGTGGAACTGCCCTGCCCGTGGGCGGGTGTGGTTACCGAACTGCTGGTCGAACCGGGCCAGACGGTGGACGTCGGTACGCCGATCATGACCGTGGACGTGGACCCGAACGGTGCCCCGGTGGACAACGGTGCCCCGCCGGCAGCGACGACCACTGTGCACGAACCGGCGGACGACGAGATGAAACCGCTGGTCGGCTACGGCGCGAAACCGAGCGCGGCGAAACGGCGCCCGCGCAAGGGAGCCGTGCCAGCCGCCGCGCCCGAGCCGGCACCAGCCCCGGTACCAGAACCAGCGTTGCAGGTAGCGGTAGCAACCGAGGTCATCCCGCTGGCGAAACCGCCGGTGCGCAAACTGGCCAAGGAGCTGGGGATCGACCTGCGCGGGCTCACCGGCTCCGGCGAGGGCGGCGTGATCACCAGGGATGACGTGCAGCATGCGGCGAACGGCGTCGCCCCGAGCCCAGCCGGAGCGCAGCAACCGACCGGCGGGGAAACCCGGGTACCCATTCGCGGGGTACGCAAGGCGACCGCGCAGGCGATGGTCAGCAGCGCGTTTTCCGCGCCGCACGTCACCGAGTTCCTCACTGTGGACGTCACGCCGATGATGGAGTTCCGGGCGAAGTTGAAGAACAGCCCGGCGTTTGCCGGGGTTCGACTCACCCCGCTCGCCTTCGCGGCAAAGGCGATGTGTCTCGCTGTCCAGCGCACCCCGGACGTGAACGCGGTATGGGACGAACCGGCCGGCGAGATCGTGTACAAGGACTACGTACATCTCGGGGTCGCCGCCGCCACACCGCGCGGGCTGGTGGTCCCCAAGGTGCGGGACGCGCACACCATGTCGCTCAGCCAGCTGGCCGGTGCGCTCGATGAGCTCACCAGTACCGCGCGGGATGGCAAAACCCCGCCCGCGGACATGCTCGGCGGCACGATCACCATCACCAATGTCGGTGTGTTCGGTGTGGACACTGGCACGCCGATCATCAATCCCGGTGAGTCGGCGATCCTCGCCTTCGGCGCGATCCGGGATATGCCGTGGGTTGTGGACGGGCAGATCGTGCCGCGCAAGGTCTGTCAGCTCTCGCTGAGCTTCGATCATCGGGTGGTGGACGGCGAGCAAGGCTCGCGGTTCCTCGCCGACGTCGGCGCGCTACTCAGCGATCCCGCGGTGGCGATGACCTACTAGACCGCGATCGGGCCCGGTCAGCCGAACTGGCCGCGTGCTGCGATCACCCGCTCGGGGCCCAGCTCACCCGGGTCCCACGGGCGCAGCCGCGGCCACCAGGCCCGCACCGCCTTGCGGTATGCGGTGTAGTCGGCGCCAAATCGACGCGCCAGTGCCGGCTCCTCGCGCCAGCGCACGAACGCCGCCACGCCACACCACGTAATCGCCGCGTAGAGCGCCAGGCCCCATTGGCCGAACAGCAACGCCTGGCCAAGAATCGCGGCAAGCACGGTGACATACATCGGATTGCGCACGAAGCGGTAGAGCCCGCCGACCACCAGCCGGTTCGGCGGCGCGCTCGGCGACGGCGTACCGAAACCCTCCACCACGAACTTGCCGAACGCATGCACTAATCCGGCCGCGCCGATCGCGATCAACAACCCGCCGATCACCTGGACCCAGACCGGCGTCCACCAGGGCTGTGGGTCACGAAACTGCCAGCCGGACAGCAGCCATGGAATCAGCACGGCCACGGTTCCGGGCGCGGCCACCAGAAACACCGCACTACCGAGAGTCGCCTTGGCTCGACGCATCGCACTCGCCTCCTAGAATTAACCGTCTGGTTAATTCTACGGGTGTTGAGTTTCACGTCAAGCCTTGCCCCCAATTGGGTGGCCACGGGAGTACTCGCCGTCGTTCACGCGTTAGTCAGGTATGGCTGTTGTGCTCTTGCTGTACTTGATCGTCGAGATCGCCGCCGTGGTGGCGGTGACCTCCGCGGTTGGGCTGCTCTGGACGCTGGTGCTGCTCTTTGGCGGCGCCGTCCTCGGCTCCTCGCTCGCCCGCAGGGAAGGCGGCAAGGCGATGCGCGCGCTGATGCAGACCGCCAACGCCGGTCGCGCGCCACACAGCGAGATCACCGACAGCATGCTGATCGGACTCGGCGGGATGCTCATCCTGCTTCCCGGGTTCGTCAGCGACCTGTTCGGCTTCCTGATGCTGCTGCCGCCCTCCCGGGCGCTGATCCGCAAGCGCTGGGTGAAATCGCTCGAGCGGCGCGTCCACGCACGGCAGGGCGGGTCGATGCGCGCCACGGTCGTGGTGGACGGCGAAGTGGTCACCGAAGAGCCCCGCTCGAACGAACCAGACGAATCACGGAAACCGGGAGACAACGGCCGCGGCCTGGTGATCGACGGCAGCGTAGTGGACGACGATTCCCGAAAAAGCTGAGCTATTCGGAAATAAGATCTCCATTTCAATATTCCTTTGCGAGCCGTACTCTAAATACGTAATTTCCTGATGCAAGTTTTATACTTGTTGATAGCGCACGAGCGCGCAGCGCGACCACTTTATATTCCTGTGCCTAATCCGTGACGGATTCTATTCTGACGCGCTCACGAGAAACGATCTTATGTTGCGGTTATCCATTTTCCGGATATATAACTGAGTGCACATAGTTCAAATAAGGGCTAGCCGCGAACTGTAGGCGCCGCCAGGCCCGAGTTGGCCTGCGACGACTGGATGCGCGCCAGCGACAGACGGCATCCGACTAGTTTCGCGTTTTGATCACTGGAGGAGCCGTGGCAACGGTTCGGGCGCAGAACGTATACAAACTATTCGGCCGAAACACCAAGAATGCGGTCCGCGACCTACAAAACGGAACCGCCAGGGACGAACTACGCGATCGGGGCATAACGCCCGCGGTTATCGATGTGTCATTCGAGGCGCGCCCGGGGGAAACCTTCGTCGTGATGGGCCTGTCCGGCTCGGGGAAATCGACGCTCATCCGCACGCTGAACGGCCTGCTGACACCCACCTCCGGTTCGGTGTTCGTGAACGACGAGGACATCACGCGAATGTCCGCCAAACAGATCCGGCATATGCGACAGAACACCATGAGCATGGTGTTCCAGCACTTCGCGCTCTTCCCGCATCGCACCATCCGGCAAAACGTGGCCTATGGCCTGCGTATCCGCGGTGTTCCCGAGGACACCCTGCTCGACAGGGCGAACGAATCGTTGGCGCTGGTAGGACTTGCCGGCTGGGAGAACCACTACCCACGACAGCTCTCCGGCGGCATGCAGCAACGGGTCGGGCTGGCCCGCGCCCTCGCTACCGAAACCGACGTGCTGCTGATGGACGAGGCGTTCAGCGCGCTCGATCCGCTGATCCGCAGGGATATGCAGGACCAGCTGATCTCGCTACAGCGCGAGCTGGCGAAAACGATCGTGTTCATCACGCACGACCTGAACGAGGCGATGCGCCTCGGCGACCGGATCGCGATCATGCGCGCGGGGGAGATCGTCCAACTCGGTACTACGAAAGAGATTCTGGATGCGCCAGCGGACAGCTACGTGGCCGAGTTCGTCCAGGACGTGGACCGCAGTCGGGTACTCACCGCGGGCGCGGTTGCCGAGCAGGCACACACCGTGCGGCTGGATGAACCGCCGCAGCAGGCGCTGAAAGTGATGCGTGGCAACGAACTCACCGAAGTGTTCGTTGTGGACTTCGACGACCGGCTGGTCGGTTCGGTGGCCTACGCCGAGGCAACCCTCGCCGCCGAGCGGGACCAGGGACAGGTCGGGGCGTCGGTGAACCGAGGAGCGCCGACCGCGCAGCGCTCCACCCCGATCGTTGAATTGTTCGAGGTCGCGGCCGATTCCGGCGCACCGGTCGCGGTGCTCGACGCGGACCACCGATTACTCGGCGCCATCTCTCGCGCCGCATTGCTCCGCGCGCTTGGCAAGGCGCATGTGGACGCGACCGCGGGCGGCGCAGCCAAGCGGACCGGGGAGGCAACGGATGCCTGACATATTCAACGCGGCGCTCGAGTTACCGCGCATCCCCATCGGCCAGTGGGCCGAAGGATTCGTCGACTGGTTGGAGAACAACCTCGGGCCGCTGCTCGACTTCGCGACGAACGCAACCACCTGGGCATTCGACGAGCTCAGCGGGTTGCTCACCTGGCCCGCACCGGTCGTGGTGACCGCGTTGTGCGCCGTACTCGCCTTCGTCGTGCGCGGCTGGGGATTCGCGCTGTTCACGCTGCTCGGCCTGGCACTGGTGGCAAGCCTCGGCTACTTCGAACCGATGATGCAGACAACCGCCCTGGTGCTGATCGCCAGCTTGGTCGCGATCGTCGTTGCGGTGCCGATCGGCATACTGGCCGCACGCAACCGTGCGGTCAGCCAGGTCGTTCGCCCGGTACTGGATCTGATGCAGACCCTGCCGCCGTTCGTCTACCTGATCCCCGCGGTGATCCTGTTCAGCATCGGTGCGACACCTGGCCTACTGTCCACGGTGGTATTCGCGCTACCGCCGGCGGTTCGACTGACCGAACTGGGTATCCGGCAGGTCGACCCGGAGATGGTGGAGGCGGGCCAAGCATTTGGCGCGCCACCACGGCAGGTGCTCACCGGAATCCAGCTGCCCCTCGCCATGCCGTCCATTATGGCCGGCGTCAACCAGGTGATCATGCTTTCGCTTTCCATGGTGGTAATCGCCGGGATGGTCGGCATGCCCGGCCTTGGCCAGTCCATCTACGAGGCAGTCACCAGAAACCAGATCGGTCCAGGAGCGGAGAGCGGCCTCTCGGTCGTCATCCTCGCCATCTTCCTCGACCGGCTCACCTCCTCGTTCGGTGCCGGCAAGGGGCTGCTTTCCCGGCTACGTAAGCCGTTGAGCGCAACCAGCCGATGAAACCCGGACACACCAAAGAAAGGTGGGAAGGCAAGTGCGAAGAAATCCAAGATATCGCTGGCTACTTGCACTGACGGCCAGCCTCGCCGCACTGGCGTTGGTGGTCGCATCCTGTGGCAGCAGGGAAGAATCCAGCTCAGACACCGGGCAGGGCAGCAAGACGTTGAAGATCGCCTACATCAACTGGGCCGAAGACGTCGCACTGAGCAACCTCTTCAAGACGGTGCTGGAGGGCAAGGGGTACCAGGTCGAACTGCAGCAGCTGGAGGTCGGCCCGCTCTACGCCGGGCTGGCGCGCGGCAACGCGGATCTGTTCCTGGACGCCTGGCTGCCCACCACACACGCCGACTACTGGAGCCAGTACAAGAACGATCTGGAAGACCTTGGGGTCTGGTACGACTCGGCGACGCTGAACATCGCGGTGCCCAGCTACGTGCAGGACGTCAATTCGATCGAGGACCTCAAGGGTAAGGGCGCCGAGTTCAACGGCGCGATCACCGGGATCGACCCCGGCGCGGGCCTGATGCGGCTCACCAAGGACGCGGTCATCCCGGACTACGGGCTCGGCTCGGAGTACGAGCTGAAGTCCTCCTCCGAGGCCGCGATGATCGCCGCGCTACAGGGTGCGATCAACAAGAAGGAACCGATCGTGGTGACCAGCTGGCATCCGCACTGGTTGTACAACCGGTTCGACGTCAAGGACCTGAAGGATCCCAAGGGCTCGCTTGGTGAGGCGGAGCAGCTACACAGTCTCGGCCGGAAGGGGTTCAGCAAGGACTTCCCCGAGCTGGCCCAGATGATCAAGAAGTTCAAGATGGATGACGAGAAGTTGTCCTCGTTGACCGATGCGATCAACAAGGCTGGCGAGGGGAACGAACTGCAGGCCACCAAGCAGTGGGCAAAGGACAACCAGGACTGGGTTGATCAGTTCAGCAGCGCGGTAACTGGTTGAACAGAAGGCTGGGTACGCACCGGCGTGCCCAGCCAGCCCCGCTACGCCTTCGGAATATCGAAGTAGCTGGTCAGCCTGGTGACAAGAGGGATATCGCCGTTGACCTTGATCCGGCCGCGCAGGAACATGACCGGTATCGACACGCTGCCGGTGGCGAGCTTGAGCAGGTCGGCGGCGGGCAGCGTGACGGTGGCCGCCGGTAGCCGATCCAGTTCCCTGCCGGTCAGGCAACTGCCGTTTTCGATCACTGTCTGGTAGCGCTCGTAAGCACCCTCGCCGATGGGAAACCGCCAGCACACGACGATCTCGGCGGCGCTGGCCCTGGCTGGGTTCACATGCATCGCCATCCGGCGAAACAACTCGTCGAGCATCAGCTCGCGCAGTTCCGGCACAGCCATCAGCTGATCGAGCTGGGCGCGGGATGCCCTGTCGATAATCGATACGACGGTTTCGGTGCGTAGCGCGCCGATCTCGATGCCGGTACCCGCCGTTCCGAGCATCCGCAGTACTTCGATCAACCGGACGAACTGCTCGGCGTCCAGCTTGTCCAGATCAATCGCATCGGCAAAAGCATCCAACGGGCTTTCGCGGCGCCCCGCTTGATTCGGGGCTTGATTCGGGCGCCCTCGTCGGCGCGGCAGTCGCGGCCGCGTCCTTGACCACCATGAGCGGCTCGGCATCGCAACCGTGACGGTACCAAGAGTACGGCGATCTGCGGGTATCGCCACGATCACGCATCGCGCGCCCGCTACCTCAGCTAGCCTACGAACCAGTAGATTACTTCTGTTTGGCCGGACCGGAGCGACAAGCGAGAGTTGATGGACGAGCAGGTGCAGCAAACCCGGAACCGTCGGTTGCCGAGGGAGGTACGGGAGCGCGAAATTCTCGCCGCCGCGATCCGCGTCTTCTCCGCGAATGGCTATCACAACGCGTCGATGGACGAGATTTCCAGCCTCGCTGGCGTCTCCAAGCCGATGATCTACTCCTACCTCGGCGCGAAAGAGGACCTCTTCACTATCTGTATCCGCCGCGAAGCGCACAAGCTGGTGGCCTCGATTGGCCGGGAGATCCCTACCGAAGCCGCGCCGGATATCCAGCTGTGGCACGGATTGCTCGGTGCGCTGCGGTTCATCGGGGAACACCGGGATTCCTGGCGGGTGCTGCACCGGCAGGCGCAGAGCCAGGGCCAGCCGTTCGTTGGCGAGATCGCGCAACTGCGTGAGCAGGCGATCGGACTGGTGGCCGGCCTGCTCACCGCGGCCGCCGAGCATCGGCAGCTGGACGGGGACGCCACCGAGGCCCTGCAAGCGCTGGCCGCGGCGCTGGTCGGGGCGACCGAGTCGATCGCCGACTGGTGGCTTGATCACCCGGAGACCAGCGCGCGCAAGCTCGCGTCCTGGCTGATGAACATGGTCTGGATGGGCTTCGGCGATCTGGTGCAGGGTTCGGTGTGGACCCCACCGCCGGCCAGTGACACCGCGTGACCGCGTTCTTCAAGGTCAGCGCGTGGCTAGGTGTCGAGCTTTTCGCGTAGTTCCGCGGTTCGGGCGCCGTCCAGGTCACCGAACCCGTTCAACGCCTGCCACCAGTAGTCCCGCGCGGTCGCGTTGTCCCCAACTGCCGCATGCGCGTCACCCAGCCGGGCGAGCATGCTCGCCGAGCGGAACCGTTCGCCCAGTTCAAGGCTGATCTCAAGGGCCCGCTGATACCAGTTGATGGCCTGTGTCGGCCGTCCCGAATCAAGGTGCAGATCCCCAAGGGTGCGGCAGGTGAACCGCTGGGCATCGCCAGTTCCTTCGGCGCGCTGCAGTTCGAGCGCCTGCCGCAGATGTTTGGCCGACTCATCGAAGCTGCGCAGGATCCGGTAGACATCACCGAGGTTGTTCAGACTGATGCTGGCCCCGGACGGATCGTTTGCCTCCTGGAACAACCCGAGCGCCCTGCGATAACACCGGATCGCCTCGGCGTAGCGGCCAAGGGTGTCATAGACGACGCCAAGGTTGTTGGCGTTCCACGCGGCACCGTGCTCATGGCCGATCTCGTCGAAGAGCTCCGCGGCGCGTTCGTGGCAGGCCACGGATTCCTCGTACTCGCGCAGTTCGTCGTAGGCGTTGCCGAGCCCACCAAGCAGGTAAGCCTGCCCGGCCCGGTCATCGGCGCGCTCGGCGAGTTCGAGCGCCGCGCGGTGCGTGCTCACCCAGCCGTCCCAGTAGTTGTCCAGGTAGAAGAACCCGACGAGCATCGTGCAGAGCTGCCAGGCCGGCGCATGCTGACCGTGCTGCACGGCCGCGCGCACGGCGGCGACCAGACTGTCGCGTTCGGCCGCATACCAGTTGAGCGCGCCGGTGCGGTCGGCGATCGTCGGCAGTTCCAGCCGAGTTGTCGCCGGCGTACAGGGCACCGCGAGCGAGTGCGGGTTGAAGGCGAGCCGGGCGGCGGCGAGGCTGTGCAGGTAATACTCGAGCAACCGCGTGATCGCCGCGGTGCGCTCCTCGGCGCTGTCGGTTTCGGCTACGAGTTCCGCGGCGTAGGCGCGGAGCAGATCGTGTGGCTGGTAGCGCCCCTGTGCGGTGCGGTCGAGCAGGTTCGCCGCCTGCAGCGAGCGCAGCGCCTGCCGAGTGGCCCGTACCGTACTGCCCGCAAGGGCGGCCAGGTCGAACACGTCGAAATCCTGGCCCGGGTGCAGCCCGCAGAGCCGGAAGATCCGCGCCGCCGCGGGCGCCAGCTGGTGATACGACCAGGAGAACACCGCGCGCACCGCGGTCTGTGGGTCACCGTCGACGTCCAGCATGTCCAGGCTGGTCTGTTCATCGGCGAGTTCGGCGACCAGTTCGGCAAGCTGGTTCGCCGGCTGGATATTGATCAGCTCGGCGGCGATCCGCAGCGCGAGGGGCAGCCGCGCGCAGCGTTGCACCACGACGCCGAGTATCGAACTGTCCTCGGTTAGCCGGTCCTCGGCCAACCGCCGCACCAGCCGCTCGGATTCCACTGTGGACAGTCGGGCTAGTTCGATCCGGCGCGCGCCGTCCCTCGCCACCAGACCGGTCATCGCGTCCCTGCTGGTTACCAGCACCACGCAGGCGGCAACCCCGGGCAGCAGCGGGCGCACCTGCTCGACGGTGCGCGCGTTGTCGAGCACCAACAGGATGCGCCGACCGGCGAGCGCGGTGCGCAATCGGCCAGCGAGCTCGGCGGCGTCCTGCGGGATGCTGCCGGTATCCACTCCGAGGCCGCGCAGGAATCCGGCAAGCACCTCGGTTGGCGGCACCGGTTGTTCCGGGCCATAGCCGCGCAGATCGACATAGAGCTGGCCATCCGGAAACCGTTCGCGCACCCGGTGCGCCCAGTGCACGGCGAGCGCCGTTTTGCCAACTCCCGCCGTACCGGTGAGTACCGCGATACCCGCACCATCCGTCTCGACCAGCTCGTCGAGTTCGACCAGTGCGGTATCCCTGCCAATGAAGCTCCGCACGTTATGCGGCAGCTGGGCGGGGCGCACCGGACGTGGCTCGGGTTCGGCCAGCTCGATCGGCTCGCCAGTGAGTACCTGCTGCTCGATCGCGCGCAGTTCCGGGCCAGGTTCGAGGCCCAACTCGTCGATGAGGTGGCGTCGCACGTCCCGGTAGACCCGTAGTGCTTCGGCTTGCCGGCCGCTGCCGTACAGCGCGGTCATCAGCTGCGCGTGCAGTTGTTCGCGCAGCGGGTTCTCCTTGGCGAGCTCGATGAGTTCGCCGATGATCGCGGTATGCCGGCCGCGCGAGAGTTCGACACGGTAGAGGTCTTCGCAGGCGGTCAGCCTGCGATTGGTCAGCCGTTCGGCCTCGTCGGCGAGCAGCGGGATATCGAGTCCTTCATACGGCCTGCCGTGCCATAACTCCAATGCCTTGCGGGAAAGCCGCGCGCACTCCTCGGGGGCTTGCCCGGCAAGCTCGGCGGCCTCATCGAGCAACGTTTCGAAGCGTTCGGCGTCCAACTCGCCCGGCCAGAGGCGAAGCTGGTAGCCCTGCGGTTCATGGTCGATCCGCGAAGCGGAGCCGAGCGCCTTACGTAGCCGGTGCACATGTACCTGGAGACGTTGGCTGGCCCGAGCACCGCTGCTTTCCCCCCAGATCGCCTCGACAAGCACGTCCACCGGCACCGGAGTGTTCGCCCTGGCCAGCAGTAGGCCGAGCAGGGTGCGCTGAATGCGGCCGTCCACCGTGGCGTGGGACGAGCCGTTTCGGATGCGCATGGTCCCGAGAACCTCGAACTCCACCGGCGTCACCCCCAAAGTCTTCGGTTAGGACCGGCGCTGCGCTTCCTTGGTTCCACCACTGGGCTGCCAGCCAGCGGTGAGCGTCCCGCTACAACGGAACACCGTGCACGCCACTGATGAAAGTGACACGAAAGTGCGGCGTGCCAACGTGTGGCTTCGGTTGGGGCAATTTTGGGGGAAATCATGGGTACCCGGGGCGGATATCAACAATTCAGTGACATATCAATGAAAAACGCCACAGCGGGCCGCGAGCCCGGGAACTTGGTGGCTGGGACGTTGTGCGCGCTGTTCGGGGGTGCGCTACTGCTCTGGGCAGCGCGCGGACCGGGCAACGACACATCAGGCGTGGCGCACCGGCTGTCCACGCAGCTACGGCTGCCGTCGGACGTATCCGGGCTTCCGCTCAGCCCGTTCGAGATGGCTTTCGCGCTGGCCGCGATCGTTGTCGGGTTGCTCGCCGTGCTCGGGCGACCAGCGGCTCGCGCCGGCGTACTGTTGCTGGCTTCGTTCCTACTGTTCACGAGCGGCCGGCTACTGATTGACCTGCTGCCCGAGGCGCGCCGGGCGAGCCTCGGCGACCTCACCGGTCTCGCGCTCGCCGTCGACCTCATCGGTCTGCTCGTGGCGGTGTTGCTGTTCGCCTTGCTGCTGCGGAGCGAGGAGAGCGGCGAGTCACGGTTGGCTAAGTCGTCCACCGCGGTGATCGTGACCGGCGCGATCGTGCTCGCCACCGGTTCGGCGCGCCTGCTGTGGTACCTGCTGCTCGCGGGCATACCTGGTCCGTCGGATGCCAATGTGCACCGCTTCGCCTTGCTTGTCGCGGTTCCGGTCGTTGGCCTGCTCGCGGTGCTGCGCCGCAGGGCAGCGCGCGGCACGGCCTACACCCTGACCGGGATGGTGCTGATCGTTGAGGTCGGTTCGGTGTTCAACCTGCCCGCACTGTTGAGCACACCGCTGGCCGTGACGCTGCTCATGCTACCCATACTGCCGTTGTTGGCACTGGTCATCGCGCTTGCGCGGGCGCGATGACCGAACTGGCGAAGGAATCCCAGGGAAGGGAATCGATGTCCCACAAAGTTCGCATCTGCTTTCGCGTCATCGCCGGTCTGCTACTCGGCTGGGCGCTGTATCTGTTCATGTCGCCGACCACGTTGACCTACTGGGACAGCGGTATCGAGATCTCCTGTCACTCGATCGCGCGCGCGGGCCTCGGCAGCGAGCGCTACCTGGATGAGCCGGACAGCCGGCACTACAGCTACAGCGAGGAAGCCGGCGAAGCCGAGCTCGACGAGGCAAGGCAGGCAAGCGGCGGCCCTGCGACGCAACCGTTCTGGGAGGTCACCGACCGGTTGGAGAATGACTGCAACCAGAAGCGCACGACCACGACGGCGCTGATGTCGCTCGCGCTCGCCCCTGCCGTGACGCTTGGCATCCTCGGATTCAGCGGCCGTTCCCGAGAACCGCAAGAACCCTGAAGAACGCGGTTACGAGCTGGTGATGGTGCCGGAAAGGTGCGGTTTGGGCTTACCCGCCGCCCATAGCTCGAAAGCCCAGCCCTCCGGCTGTCGCCAGGAGGTGAACGCCGCCTTGGCCGGCAACAGCACCGGCGCCTTGAACCGCACGTCCACGGTGTAGGCCTCGGGTAGCCGTCCTTCGAAAGCCGCAAGGCACCGCGCCTTTGTCCACATCCCGTGCGCGATCGCGCGTGGGAAACCGAACGCCCGCGCGGTCAGCGCATGCAGGTGGATCGGGTTGTGGTCGCCGGACACCCTCGCGTACTGCCTGCCGACATCCGCCGGAACCCGCCACATCGCACGCGCGGCCGGCGGCGCCAGCTGCTCCCTTGCCTCCTGCTCGCCGCTACCGCCACCCTTGCGCAAGTACGTGCTCACATCTGTCCACACCAGAGTATCCGCGACAAAAACCTGGCTGACCACATCGAATTGCGTGCCTTTGGCATGTGGGCGCGCGTGCTCCGCGTGCACGCGGATATCCAGCGGCTCGTCCGCACGCAGCTGCCGCGTCTGGGTTGTCCGGTTCGCCAGATGTACCGAACCTACGAGCGGGAACGGGAAATCATCGGCGGTCATCAGCTTGACCTGAAGCGGAAACGCCAGGATATGCGGATAGGTAGCCGGCAGCGCATCGCGCACGCCGAACCCGCACACCCGGTTATAGCCGGCCAGTCGCGCGTAGTCCACCCGCACACCGCGCTGAGAGTACACAGTGGACGGTAGTTCGCCCGTGCCGCGCTTGCGCAGCCCGGCCAACGCGGCCTTGCCGAACAGTGGCGCAAGGCTGGGCGTCGCGGTCAACTCGTGCACCGATGCCACCGACATAGTCACGCTCCCAAGAAAGCCTGGCCGCATACCCGCACGATATTGCCGTTCACCCCGGCCGAAGCCGGATTCGCGTACCAGGCGACGGCCTCGGCCACATCTACCGGCAGCCCGCCCTGGGCAAGGCTGCTCAGCCGCCGACCGACCTCGCGCGTCAACACCGGGATCTTCGCGGTCATTCTGGTCTCGATGAACCCGGGCGCGACCGCGTTGATCGTGCCACCCCGCTCGGCGAGTACCGGCGCGGCGGTGCGCACCATCCCGATCACGCCGGCCTTGCTCGTGCCGTAGTTGGTTTGCCCGAAGTTACCCGCGATCCCGGCGATCGAGGACACCCCGATAATCCGGCCGTTGTCGCGTAACACGCTCTCGGTCAACAGTTCCGCGTTGATCGCCAGCTGGCTGCGCAGGTTCACCCCGAGCACCGCGTCCCAGCGATCCGCGGACATCTTCGCCAGCGTCTTGTCCTTGGTGATCCCGGCGTTGTGCACCAGGATGTCCACGCCGCCGTACCGCTCGGTCAGGTACTCGCGCAACCGGGCGGGCGCGGCAGGATCGGTGATATCCAGCTGTAGCGTCGAACCGCCCACCTCGTTGGCGACCTTGACCAACCCGGCGCCCTGCGCGGGGATGTCCAGCGCGACAACCTGCGCCCCGTCCCTCCCGAGCACCCGCGCCATGGCCGCCCCGATGCCCTGCGAAGCACCGGTCACCACGGCGACCTTGCCGCCCAGTGGACGTGCCCAGTCGCTCGGCTCGACGGCGTTCCCGGCACCGATCCGGATCACCTGGCCAGCCACGAAAGCCGATTTCGCGGAAAGCAGGAAGCGCAGCGTCGAAGCCATATTGCCCTCTGCGCCAGGCGCCACGTACACCAGTTGTGCCGTGCCGCCGCGCCGGAGTTCCTTGCCAACCGACCGGGTGAATCCTTCGAGGGCGCGCTGCGCGATCGATTCCTCCGCCGTCGCACCGGACTCCGGCGGGCTACCGAGCACGAGCACCCGCCCGCACGGACCGAGCGAGCGGATCACCGGTTGGAAGAACTCACGCAGCTCGCCAAGTTCATCCGGACTGGTGATACCCGAGGCATCGAAAACCAGCGCGCCGTAGCGCTCCTCGGCAGCCGCGCTGTCCAGCACCGAGATCTCGGCCGCCCGCAGTACCTCGATCGCCGGAGCGCTCAGCCGGCCACCGGGCGCGGCGCCGACGAGTGCGGGACCATCGAGCGCGGGCTGTCCGGGTTGATATCGACGCAGGGTGGCCGGGTTCGGCAGGCCGAGCTTGTTGATCACGAACCGCCCCGGCCCGGAGGCCGCGAACGTCTGATACCGGTCGGTCATTGCGGGACCTTCCTTGTCGACACCAACCAGACAGCAATCCTACTCACGGGTAGGTTACTATGGCCAGCGTACCCAGTGAGCCTGCTCAGAAAGGGACAACCATGGCTGCGACCAGGCTGCGCCGAGTGGCCATCATCGGCGGCAATCGCATCCCGTTCGCCCGCTCCAACGGCGCCTACGCCACCGCGTCCAATCAGGACATGCTGACCGCCGCCCTGGACGGACTGGTAAGCAGGTTCAACCTGCAGGGCACCCGGATCGGCGAGGTATCCGCGGGGGCGGTGCTCAAACACAGCAGGGATTTCAACCTCGCCCGCGAGGCGGTACTGGGTAGCGCACTCGCGCCGGAAACGCCCGCCTTCGATATCCAGATGGCCTGTGGCACCGGACTTCAGGCGATCCTCGGCGTGGCAAACAAGATCGCGATCGGGCAGCTGGACTCCGCGATCGCCGGCGGGGTGGACACCACGAGCGATGCGCCGCTCGAGGTCAACGACCGGCTGCGCCGCTTGCTGATCAAACTGAACAGTGCACGCGGCATCGGGGAGCGGCTCAAGCTCGTGAGCAAGCTCCGTCCAGGGCACATCGTGCCGAACATCCCGCGTAATGCCGAACCGCGCACCGGCCTTTCGATGGGTGAGCATGCCGCGCTTACCGCCAAGCAGTGGGATATCGGCCGAACGGAGCAGGATGAGCTGGCCGCGGACAGCCATCGGAACCTGGCCGAGGCCTACCGGCAGAACTTCTTCGACGACCTGGTCACGCCGTTTCTCGGGCTGAGCAAGGACGACAACCTGCGCGCGGATTCCACCGCGGAGAAGCTTGCCAAGCTCAAGCCGGTTTTCGGCGGCGCACAGGGCACCATGACCGCGGGCAATTCGACCACGCTCACCGACGGTGCCGCCGTCGTACTGCTCGCTTCCGAGCAATGGGCGAAACGCCGCAAGCTGCCAGTACTGGCTTATCTGAGCATCGCCGAAACCGCCGCGGTGGATTACGTGCACGGCGAGGATGGCCTGTTGATGGCGCCGGTTTACGCGGTGCCCCGGCTACTCGAACGGGCCGGCCTCGGACTCGCCGATTTCGATTTCTACGAGATCCACGAAGCCTTCGCCTCGCAGGTGTTGTGCACCCTGCGCGCCTGGGCGGATCCGGACTTCGGCAAGGAGCGGCTCGGGCTGGATGGCGCGCTCGGCACTATCGAAAGGGACAAGCTCAACGTGCACGGTTCCTCGCTGGCTACCGGCCACCCCTTCGCCGCAACCGGTGGACGGATCGTCGCAACGCTGGCGAAACTCTTGCACCAGAAGGGATCCGGCCGGGGGCTGATTTCCATCTGCGCCGCCGGCGGGCAAGGAGTCACCGCGATCATCGAGCGCTGAATCTGTTCGTAATCGACCAGATACCCCGCGTCGCGCGGCGTTCTGCCCTGAGAAAACTGGGCGCTTCCTGTCGGCTCTTCGGAATATAGTTCCTTTCGGGACAACCGACAGGGGAGACGATATGCCTAAACCCGCTACGGACGTGGCGGTGCGCACCGAGGGATTAGTCAAGACCTACGGGACGACCCGCGCCCTGGACGGCGTTGATCTGGAAATACCCGCCGGCCAGGTGCTCGGCCTGCTCGGCCCGAACGGCGCGGGCAAGACCACAACCGTGCGCATCCTGACGACCCTGCTCCGCCCGGACTCCGGATCGGCATGGGTGGCAGGGCACGATGTGCTCGCCGAACCGGACGCGGTACGCAAATCGATCGGCCTTTCCGGACAGTACGCCGCGGTGGACGAGAACCTGACCGGTTTCGAGAACCTCTATATGGTTGGCCGGCTCTACGGCCTCAAGCGCCGGCCGCGCGCACCCGGTCCAAGGAACTCATCTCGCGGTTCCAACTGGACGATGCCGCCAACCGTCCGTCCAAAGGCTACTCGGGCGGGATGCGGCGCAGGCTGGACCTCGCCGGCGCACTCGTCGCGAAACCCGCCGTTGTCGTGCTGGACGAACCGACGACCGGGCTGGACCCGCGCGGCCGGTTGGACACCTGGCAGGTCATCGGCGATCTGGTCGCGGACGGCACGACCGTACTGCTCACCACGCAGTACCTGGAGGAAGCCGATCAGCTGGCGAACAACATCATGGTGATCGACAAGGGCAAGGTGATCGCCGAGGGCACGGCAGACCGGCTCAAATCCCAGGTCGGCGGGGAACGTCTGGAACTCGTGGTTTCCGAACCGGCCGAACTTGCCACGGCAAGCAGGGTGCTGTCTTATGTGGGCAGTGCGGAACCCACGGTGGACGAGCACACCAGGCGCGTCGAAGTGCTTGTGGACACCGGTCCGAAGGCGTTGATCGAGGCGCTGCGCATGCTGGATACCGAGAGCGTGACGGTGACCGACGTCGGTCTGCACCGACCAACCCTTGACGATGTGTTCCTCGCGCTGACCGGGCACATGGCCGAGGAATCGGATGCGGCCGGCGCGGACAAGCAGGGGACGAAGCAATGACCACGATTACCAAGGGCCTGTCCGACGGCGGGGTCGTCGCTTGGCGCAATCTGATGAACGTCCGGCGGAATCCGGACTGGCTGTTCTCCGCGACCGTGCAGCCGATCATGTTCGTGCTGCTGTTCGCCTATGTGTTCGGCAACGCGATCGGGGGCCCGGATGGCGGCCTGGAGTACCGCGAGTTCCTGATCGGCGGCATTTTCGCGCAGACCGTGGCGTTCAACTCCGCGTTCACGGTGATCGGGTTCGCCAACGACCTGCAGAAGGGCATCATCGACCGGTTCCGCTCGCTGCCGATGTCCCGGATGGCGGTGATCCTCGGGCGCACCACCTCGGATCTGCTGGTGAGCGTCATCGCGCTGCTGGTCATGACGATCTGCGGGCTCCTTGTTGGCTGGCGGATTCGCGGCAGCGTGCTGGACGCGGTGCTGGCTTACCTGGTGCTGCTGCTGTTCGCCTTCGCCATGTCCTGGATCGGCGCGCTGATTGGCCTTGTCGCGCGCAGCGTCGAGGTGGCGCAGAGCGCGGGGCTGATCTGGATGTTCCCGGTGAGCTTCGTGTCCTCGGCGTTCGTACCGCTCGAGTCGCTGCCCGGCTTCCTGCAAACGCTGGCGACCTGGAATCCGTTCACCGCGGTGGTGAACGCGGTGCGAGATCTGTTCGGCAACCAGTTCACCGGACGTGCCGGGGTTCCGGTGCAGTCCGGTTGGCCAGTGGACAACGCGACGCTGTACGCGATCCTGTGCTGTATCGCGATCATCGTCATCTTCGCGCCGCTGGCGGCAGCCCGCTACAAGAAGGTCGCCACCAAGTAGGTGACACGTCGCTCGCTGTTCGGTCGGGATGAAACCGCCGGGTAAGCGGTCCGAAAGCTCGGGCACCTAACTTTGCCACGCCACCGGATCGACCGAACAAGGAGCGACCATGCGCGGCAAAACCCGCAAAGTAGGTACCGCGGCAGTTCTCGCGGCTGGACTCATGCTGGCATTCGCGCCGGCGGCTGCTGCTGACGGGCCGACGCACAAATGCCACTACCACCCTTCGGAAGACGTCCGCGGCTGGGGATGTTTCCAGCCGCACGGCGATCACATCTTCGTCGAGGACACCGCATGGGAGGGATACGGCGTTCAGGTGTACTGGGAAACCAACTACGGCAGGTCCGATGTTTGTCGCGACGTGAACGGCACGTCAGACGGCATCAAGGACTGCAACTACAACATGAAAGAGGGCAAGAAACTCAAGTTCAAGGTGCAACTGACCAACAACGGTTCGGTATGGACCGAATCAGGCTGGTCACCCTGGTACACCATCTAGAACCCCGACGGCCTCGCTAACCTTGAAGAGCGCGGTTACACGCAGTCACCGCAAGATGCCTAAAGATTGCGGTCTGGCCGCGGTTACGGGGTTCAGGTTCGTGCCGCGCGGCGGGCTTTCCGGGAGGTCTTCTGTACCTTCTTGCTCGCCTTGTCCGTCGCGCGGCGAGCTCGCCAGCCAACCGACGGCTTGCCTTCGGTGTCCGCCGCGGCCAGCAGCAAACCACCGCACATACTGGCGTTCTTGAAGAAGTGCACGAGCTGCGTGCTGCGTTCCGACTCGTCCGAGTACTCCCAGAAGGCGTGCGTCGCAAGCGTGGTCGGCACCAGGTTCGCGGCCAGCACCAGCGCGGACAGCCGAGGAAACTTCCCGGCAGCCAACGCCGACCCGGCGACGACCTTGACCGCTGCGTCCAGCCGCACCAGGGTCTGCGCATCGGTGGGGACCTGCGCCGGCAGGCTGTCCGCGCGGCTGCCGATGGTCTTGTCCAGGAACGGCTTCGCCGCCTGCGTCGGGCCAGAAGGATCACGAAGCGTCTGAACCCCGCTGGCCACGAAGATCGCGGCCATCAACGGGCGGGCCAACCTGCGCAGCAACACCTTCGCCGCCTTCCTCCTGCACGATGCGAACGTTTCCCCACCCACCCTACGACGCTCCGCGCAATACCGCCGGCGAGCCAACCGGCCCACTCGCGACGACACGCGCTAGGCAAGTATGGGCGAATATCGGATCAACACTAGATTGCCCGATACTCTGCGAGACGTGGACCCGGTGCGCAATCCGTTCGCCCCCGGAGCTGGCCAGCGGCCACCCGAACTCGCCGGGCGGGAACGCGAGCTACAGGCCTTCGAAGTAGTGCTGGAACGCGTCGCGCGCGGCCGGCCGGAACGCAGCCTGGTACTCACCGGCCTGCGTGGCGTCGGCAAAACCGTGCTGCTCGGCGAGCTGCGCTCGATGGCCATCCGGCGCGGCTGGGGCACCGGCAAGATCGAAGCCCGGCCGGACGCGGACCTGCGCCGCCCGCTGTCCGCCGCGCTGCATCGCGCGGTGCGCGATCTCGCGGTCCGACACCGCGCGCCGGATCAGGTGGAACAGGTCCTCGGCGTGCTCAAGGCCTTCGCGCTGCGCGCCAACGCGGACAACGCTCGGCTGCGCGACCGCTGGCAGCCCGGTATCGATGCGCCTGCCGCACAGGGCCGAGCCGATTCCGGCGATATCGAGATCGACCTCGTCGAACTGTTCACCGACGTCGCCGAACTCGCCAAGGACGTCGGCACCGGGGTGGCCCTGCTGATCGACGAGATGCAGGACGTCGAGCCGGACGACATATCCGCGCTCTGCGCGGCCTGCCACGAGCTCTCCCAGTCGGGCGCACCGCTGGTCGTGGTCGGCGCCGGGTTGCCGCACCTGCCAGCCGTGCTTTCCGCAAGCAAGTCGTACTCCGAGCGACTGTTCCGCTACGCCCGGATCGACCGGCTGGACCGCACGGACGCGGACCTGGCGGTAGGCGCGCCGGTCGGCCGCGAGGAAGTCGGCATCACCGAAGCGGCGATGGACGCGCTGTACGAGCAGTCCGGCGGCTATCCGTATTTCATCCAGGCCTACGGCAAGGCCGCATGGGACGCCGCGCCCAAGGATCCGATCACCGACGAGGACGTCCGGGTAGCCGCCCCGGAGGCCGAAGCGGAGCTGGCAGTCGGTTTCTTCGGTGCCCGCTACGAACGTGCGACGCCCGCGGAGCGCGAATATCTCCGCTCGATGGCCGAGCTCACCGCCGGCAGGGACGACGGGGTACAAACCGCGGATGTCGCCGTGTACCTGAGCCGCAAACCGTCCTCGCTGTCCCCGGCCCGGGACAGCTTGATCAAGAAAGGCCTGGTGTACTCCGGCGAGCGCGGCCAGATCGCCTTCACCGTGCCGCATTTCGGACATTTCCTCCGCACTCGCGGCGAATAGGCACCGCTAGCGCTCTATTTCCTTCTATAGAAGTTTCGCTATAGAAGGCTAGGCGGTCGCATACTTCGCAAGAAGTGCCATCTGCCGAAGATTGTCCTGCGAGTGTCCACCATCACCGGATAATCGAGTGAAGTACGCCCTCGTGCCAGGCATAATGAATGTGTAGCCACACAGAGCGCACGAAACGAACCCGAAAGGACACCAGAGCTCACATGAACCTCACCGCAAAGCTCCGCGCCCGCCGTGCCGAGGCCCGTACGCGCAAGGCGGTGACGCACGCGATCGAGACCGCCGGCTCCGCGACCATGCGCCAGGAACTCAGCGCGATCGCGCAGGCCAGGAACATCACCATCCGCTAGATCACACCAGCTGGGCCGCGGTGAAGACCCGCCCGCGGCCCGCCGTCATCCCCCATCCGAGATGTGACCCAAGACACATTTCGACGACGTGTAACGCATGACGGAGCGGTGTCGATACTCCAGATGACTCCGTGATGCTGGCGGACCCCCGACCTGGCAGCATCACGGAGTTTCCAATGTTCTGAGCATGAACATCCTGAGTTTGAAAGATCATGGGGCAGTTGTTCCCCCGACGAGACTGCCCTTCAAGCCGGCCCGAACACGGGCCGGCTTTTTTATGTGCGTGCGCCCGCCCACATGAGCTATTCTTTGACTAAGTCAACGAAACAGTTGGGATAGTCAATGAACCAGCTGGATGAGCGAGTGGCCGTGCTTCGCGCCTTCAACCGGCGATACACCCGCACCATTGGCCTACTGGATGACCAGGTCTACGTCGGGTACCCGCTGCCCGAAGCCAGGGTGTTGTTCGAACTGGGCCAACAACAAGACACCGAGGTCAGCGCCCTGCGCACCGAGCTGAACATGGACGCCGGACAGCTCAGCCGACTACTCGGCAAGCTGGCCGACCGCGGGCTACTGACCAAACGGCCCTGCCCGCAGGACGCCCGTAAGCAGTGGGTTCGGCTCACCGAGCAGGGCAAGCAAGCGTTTGCCGAACTGGACCATCGTGCCGCTGAACAGCTCGGTGTCTTTCTCGGCCAGCTCACCGAACCAGCACAACATCGGCTGGTGGCGGCGCTCGGCGTGGTCGACGAGGTGTTGCACGAACCACCCAATGGACCGGTCGTCATCCGGGCACCCCGACCTGGCGATCTTGGCTGGGTGGTGCAGCGGCACGGGCAACGCTATGCCGCCGAGTACGGCTGGAACGCCGAGTTCGAGGCGCTGGTCGCCCGGATCGTGGCCGACTACGCGAACGGGCGTGACCAGAGCGGGGAAGCCGCTTGGATCGCCGAACTGGCCGGTGAGCCGGTTGGCTGCGTGTTCTGCGCACGTGAATCGGCGGATACCGCGAAACTGCGGCTACTGCTGGTCGAGCCGGCCGCACGGGGGCACGGGATCGGCGGGCTACTCGTCAACGAGTGCATCGAGTTCGCCAGGTCCGCCGGGTATCAGACCCTGGAGTTGTGGACGAACGATGTGCTCGGGGCGGCGCGGCGGATCTACCAGCGCGCCGGCTTCGAGCTGGTCTCCAGCGAGCCGCACCACAGCTTCGGCCACGACCTGGTCGGCGAGTACTGGCGCCGCACCCTCAGGTAGACAACACTACGTTGACCCTGCGCCGCCGGTGCGGCCGAGCAGGTAGAACTCTGGGTTTGGCCGCAGTCCGGCGAAGTGCGCCAGCCTGTTGGACATCGCGAACAGTGCGGTGATCGCGCCGACGTCCCAGATCTCCTCCTCGGTCAGCTCGGCCTGACGTGCCGCTGCCAGGTCAGCTTCGCCGAACAACTCCGGCTTGCGGGTCAACGCGAGCGCGAGATCCACGATCGCGCGCTGCCGTGTGTCCAGTTCCGCACCCCACGGATTGCTGGCTACGTTGTCCGCCAGCTCGCTGTCCTTCGACCGGATCCGCAGGATCGCGCCATGTGCAACGAAGCAATACGTGCAGTGATTGGCGCCCGAGGTGGCCACCACGACGAGTTCGCGTTCCGCTTTGGACAGGCCAGTCGGTCGTTCCAGCAACGCATCGTGGTAGTCCAGGAAGGCGCGTAGCTCGGCTGGACGGTGCCCAAGCGCGCGGAAGACATTCGGCACGAACCCGGATTTCTCCGCTATCGCACCGACTCGCTCGCGCAGATCCGCGGGGAGTTCGTCCAGCTCAACCGTGTCGAATCGGCTCACATCATCGGCCATACCTCGGACATTAGCGCGCGGCTATCCTGGTTGTCCTGCATGATCCTGCGGAAGAGGTGGCCCCGGTGACCAGTGAACCGACGCTGATCAGCTCGGTCCGGCGCGCGTTGCGCCTGCTGGAAACGGTTGGGGCGCAGGAGCGTCCGGTCTCGGCGAAACAGCTCGCCAGGCAGACTGGGCTACGCCTGCCAACCACGTATCACCTGCTGCGCACCCTGGTACACGAAGGCTATCTGCGCAAATTGGACGATGGTTATGTACTGGGTGATTCCGTGGATCTGCTCGGCCACCCGCCGCGCAACCAGCTGCTGCTGAACCGCATCCGGCCAATCCTCACCGCGCTGCGCGATGAACTGGGCGCGGCCGCCTATGTGTCGATATTCGACGATGGCGAGATCCGGATTCTGGATATCGTAGACAGCGCAAGCGCACCACGAGTCGACCTGTGGGTTGGTTGCACGGAGGCCGGCCACGCCACCGCGCTCGGCAAATGCGTGCTCAGGGAACTGCCGGATCACCAGTTGCGCGATTACCTTGCCCGCCATCCGCTGGTTGATCTCACCCCGCGTACCGCGACCAAACCACAGGAGCTGCGCCGCCGGCTCGCGGCCGGCCCGATCATGCTGGACCGGGAGGAGTACTCGCTGGGCACGGCCTGTGCCGCGGTGCCGATCTACGATGGCGCCCGGCCGGGATCGCTCAGCGTTTCGGTACCGGTCGGCAAGTTGGACCGGCTAGAGCGGGGCGGGCAGCGATTGCTCGCGGCGAGCGAGCAGATCAATCGCGCGATGTCACTCACCATCTGAAAAAACCTGAATTGCCTTCGCGCGGCAGAGCGAGAACGCTGGGGGCGGAGCATACCGGGAGGGGATGTCCGCAGTGTTCAGCGTCGTGGCGGCCCAAGACGATTCGGCCCGGCACGACTCGGCGTGGCGCAACCTCGCCTTCGACGAAGCACTGCTGCGAGCCAAACCGCAATCGCCGGTGTTGTGGCTATGGCGCAATCCCCAGTGCGTCGTACTCGGCAGGGGACAACGAGCCGAGCGCGAGGTGGATTTCTCGGCATGTTCGGCAGATGGTGTCCCCGTGCTGCGCAGGGGCAGTGGCGGCGGCACCGTCTACCACGACCGGGGCAATCTGAACATCACGCTGGTGCAGCCAGGCGCCGTCGAACCACTGGAACTGCTCGGCACGGCCCTTTCCACCCTGGTCAGCGAGCTCGGGCTGAGCCCACGGTTGACCAAAAGGGGACTGTTCATCGGTGCGGACAAGCTCTGCGGGTTCGCCGCGCTGCGCACCAAGGAGGGCGTACTCGCGCATTCCACGCTGCTCGTGTCGAGTAATCCCGAGCTGGTCACCCGTTACCTGACGCCGACTCCCGAACAGGCACATCCGCTCGACTCCGAACGCAGCCCGGTGACCACGCTCGCCGCGCACGGGATCGGTGGCTATCCGGACAACCTGGTCATCGATGCGATGAGCAGGGAGCTGGGCACGGCGATCCACCGCGGACCGAACGAGGCCGAGCTCGCGCAGGAACAGCTACTGATGCACAGCCGCTACGGCTTCAGCCCATGGCATCTTTCCGGCCGGGCGCGGCAGCTGACCGCCGCACCCAGCTGACCTGGCAAAACCCGCGCTATGCGAGACGGCGCGAAAAATTTCTGGATCGAGTGTCGATTCGCCGATGCGCCGTTCGTCTAGGCAGCGATGAACAGACCAACCAACAAGGGAGGACCAATGGCTAACTATGTGGGCTTCCTCCGTGGCGGGGACGCGGCTTACGCGAAGATCAGCCCCACGGAGGCGCAACGCGCACTGGAACGTTATCTGGCATGGGACGCCGAGCTGGCCGCCGCGGGCAACCCGGTTGGCGGCGGCGGGCTGTCCCGCAGCGCCGGCCGGGTGCTGGGCACCAGGGTCTCCGGCAGTGCGGGCGCGATCACCGATGGGCCGTACACCGAGGGCTCGGAGGTCGTCGGTGGCGTCCTGACGATCGAGGCGGCCGACCTGGACGAAGCGGAGAAGATCTTCAGCACGCATCCGCATCTTGACTTTGGGATCATCGAGGTGCGCAAGCTCGGCGAGCAGGGGTGTGAAGACTGATGGCGAAGTACATGGGCCTGGCAAGGGACGCCCACGACTGGTCCGCGATGAGCGAGGACGAGCTGGGCGAGGTGATGCAGCAGTACGTCAAGTGGAGCGAAGAGCTGCAGGCCACCGGCAAGGCCATCGCGGGTGGCCAGCTGGGCGACGAGGTCAAAGTGCTCCGGGGCGGGATGGCTGCCACGGACGGCCCCTACGCGGAGTCCTCCGAGCTGCTCGGCGGGGTCGCGATTATCGAAGCGGACAGCCTCGCCGAGGCGGTCGAGGTGTTCAGCACGCACCCGAATCTGGCCTTCGGCAGCATCGAAGTTCGTGAGTACATCGAGCTCTGAACCAGACGCGGACCGCGTGGTGGCGAATCTGTTCCGGCACAGTGCCGGGCAGATCACCGCCACGCTGGTCCGCGTGCTCGGCCCGGATCGCCTCGAGCTGGCCGAAGAAGCGGTCTCCGAGGCCATGCTGCGGGCCCTCCGGGTCTGGCCGGATGAAGGCGTCCCGGACAATCCGCGCGGCTGGCTGTTTCGCACCGCACGGAACAGGGCGATCGACGAGTTGCGGCGCGAGGAGTCGCTCCGCGGCAAACTCGTCCTGCTCGACGAACCGGGCACGACCGAGCAGACTGGGGACGACGCCGAGCTGGCGCTGATCTTCCTGTGCTGCCACCCCGGTCTGCCGCAGGTATCCCAGGTCGCGCTGACGCTCAAAACCGTTGGCGGCCTCGGCGTCGAGGAGATCGCCGCGGCGTTGCTCAGCAATCCGTCCACAGTGGCGCAACGACTGGTACGCGCGAAACGCTGGCTGCGCGCGGATGCGGTACGGATCGAAGTCCCGCCGCCGGACGAACTTCCGGCCAGAGTGGACAGTGTGCTTGCGGTGCTCTACCTGCTGTTCAACGCCGGCTATGACGCCACTACCGGGGAGAACGCGATCCGGCACGAGCTGTGCGGCGAGGCGATCCGGTTGTGTTCGCTGGTGCTCGCCGATCGGCGCACCGACCTGCCTCGGGCGCGGGCGCTGCTTGCGTTGATGCAGCTGCAGGCGAGCAGGCTGCCGGCGCGGCTGAACGGCTCGGGCGATCCGTTGCTGCTCGCCGAGCAGGATCGGTCCAAATGGGATCAAGCGCTGATCGCCTCGGGCGCGCGGAATCTGGCCGGCGCCGCGCAGGGCTCCGAACTCTCGCCGTACCACGTGGAGGCGGCCATCGCGGTCTGCCATGCCAGCGCGCGAGATGAGCAGAGCACCGACTGGCTGCGGATCGTCTCGCTCTACGATCAGCTGCTCGCGCTGCGCCCGTCCCCGGTCGTCGAGCTGAACCGGGGTATCGCGCTGGCCATGGCGGACGGGCCGCAGGCAGGCATCGCAATACTCGAAGGCCTGGCGAACCGCGGCGAGCTAGCCAACTACGTGCTGCTGCCTTCCGCACTCGGCGCACTGCGGCTACGCGCGGATGATCCAGCTCGCGCCGCCGTGCACTACCGCGAAGCGCTCGAGCTGCCGTGCTCGGAGCCCACGCGCAGGTTCCTGGCCAACCAGCTCGCCAAGTGCACCCGGTAACCGATCTTTCGGTCAGTGCTTGGCGGCGATCGCGCGGAGGTCCTCGTCGCCCTCGTCCGCGTGGTAGTCGGAACCGGTGGTCACGTCCTGGCCAGCCGGCACCTTCATCGCCCGCACGATCAGCGTGACGATGACCGCGATCAGCAGGTTCGCCACCAGTGCGACGAATCCCGGGTAGACCATCGTTTCCTCACCAGCGAATGGCCGCCAGCCGAAAATGGACAGCTGGTCGAGGGCGAGCGCGGAACCACCGAAATGCTCCTTGCCGGTCGCCGGGTTCGGGATGCTGTACAGCATCGCGATACCCCAGAAGATGCCGACCGCCCAGCCGGCGATCAGCCCGATCCGGTGGAACCACCTGGTGTAAAGCGAAAGCGCGACGGCGGGCAGGGTCTGCAGGATCAGCACTCCACCGATCAGTTGCAGGTCAATGGAGAACTGCGGATCGATGAACAGGATGAACGCCACCGCGCCGAACTTCACCACGAGCGAGGCCAGTTTCGCCTGTTTCGCTTCCTGTGCCGGGGTGGCATCCCGTTTCAGGTACTCCTTGTACACATTGCGCGTCCACAGGTTCGCCGCCGCGATGGACATCACCGCGGCCGGCACCAGCGCGCCGATGCCGATCGCGGCGAAGGCGATACCGGCAAACCAGGAGGGGAACTCCTGGCCGAACAGCACCGGCACCACGGTATTCGAGTCCGGCCGGCCAGTCGCCGCGTTGGTGATCGGCTCGATTCCCGCGGACAGCGCGACGAAACCAAGCAGCGCGAGCAGTCCAAGTAGGAAGGAATATGCCGGCAGCGCCGCCATATTGCGCTTGATCACCTTGCGCCCGCGCGCCGCGAAGATCGCGGTGAGCGCGTGCGGGTAGAGGAACAGCGCGAGCGCGGAGCCAAGTGCCAGCGTGGCGTACTGCAGCTGGCTGGGTTCGGCGAGCACCAGCGAACCAGAAGGCTTACCCGTTGCCGGGTTGGTCTGGCTGAGCGCTTCCGCGGCGTCGCCGAAGATCGCTTCCCAGCCGCCGAGTTTGCTCGGCAGGTAGAACACCGCGGCGAAGATCACGATGTAGATGAGCACGTCCTTGACGAACGCGATCAGCGCCGGCGCGCGTAGCCCGGACTGGTAGGTGTAGAGCGCCAGGATCACGAAGGCCACCAGCAGCGGCAGATGTCCGAGGATCCCGGAACCGTTCAGCCCCATGGTGCGCAGCACGGCTTCCAGCCCGACCAGCTGCAACGCGATGTACGGCATGGTGGCGACCAACCCGGTGATCGCGATCGCCAGTGCGAGGGTGGGCGAGCCGAACCGACCGCGAACGTAATCCGCCGAGGTGACAAACCCGTGCATGCGGGAAACCGACCAGAGGCGCAGCGCCGGCAGCAGCACGATTGGGTAGGCGATCACCGCATACGGCATCGCGAAGAAGCCCATCGCGCCAGCACCGAAGATCAGCGCGGGCACCGCCACGAAGGTATAGGCGGTGTAGAGGTCGCCGCCAAGCAGGAACCAGGTGATCCAGGCGCCGAACTTGCGCCCGCCGAGCCCCCACTCGTCGAGGTGATCAAGGGTGTGCCCGGCCTTCCATCGCGCAGCGACAAAGCCGAGCACGGTGACCAGCAGGAACAGCGCCGTGAAGATGGCCAGCTCGGTCCACTGTAGTCCCGAGGTCATGCATCACGCTCCGATTCCGTACTACCGCGCCGGTTGCCGGCACGATCATCCCTGGTCATCCGGTAAACGATCACTACACAGGTCACGCCGACGAACACCCAGGCAAGCTGGGCCCAGTAGAAGAACGGGATACCGAACAGCTTCGGTTCGATCCGGTTGAACAGTGGTGGGTACAGGGTCAGCAGTGGAACAAGCAGGAGCAGGTTCCACGCGTTCCACCGCAGCCCCGTCGGCCGGTTCGAACTAGATGGCGAAGCCATATCCGTTGCCTCTCGCGAGCTGTCCAGCAGGGTGCGCGCACCGCGCCTGGCGAATGTTAGAGCGACACGGCCCGGATCACCAGCTCCGGTACGTACCAGGTCGACATCGGCCCGTTGCCTGGCGAGTTAACCCGATCATCGGCATTGCATCCGTTCGCCGGGTATGCGCATAGTCACTCGCGGTACAGACTCGGGTGATCCACTCGGCCTACGGATGAGAGATGTACATGACAAGGATTCGAACCCTGGTCGGGGTTCCGCTGATGGCAAGTGCGCTGCTGCTAGCTGGTCAGCCGGTGCTGGCCGAACCAGCGGTACAACCGACCCAGCCCAGCGTGCCGGACCGCTACCTGGATCAGCAGCTCAACTGGAAACCGTGTTTCCCGGACGGCCCACCGCCCGACCTGCCGCCAGCCGCGCAGGAGTTGCAGTGCGCCAGTTTCACCGCGCCACGCGACTGGTTCCGACCGGATGACAAGCAGGATGTGACGGTGGCGGTCAGCAGGCTGCCCGCGACCGGCGAAGCGACCGCGAGCGTGCTGACCAACCCTGGCGGCCCTGGCGCGCCCGGTCGGACCACCCCACTGAACTTCGGTGAACGGGATCGGCTGCGCGCCAGCCAGGAGATCATCGGCATCGATCCGCGCGGCACCGGCGACAGCACGAACATCACCTGCGGGGACAAGGCCCAGCTGGATGCCGAGCTCGATCCGCGCGACCGTGGCCAGGGAAACCTCGACCTCATCCTGAATTCGAACGAGCTCATCGCCCAGTTCTGCCAGGAGAAATCCGGCGAGCTGGGTCAGTACGTGAACACCGAGCAGACCGTGCGGGACTATGACCTGCTGCGCCAGCTGCTCGACAGGGAAACCGTGAACTGGGTCGGCTATTCCGGCGGGACCTGGCTCGGCGCGCACTACGCGACCGCTTTCCCGGACAGCGTGGGCAGATTCGTGCTCGACTCCAATGTCGAATTCACCACGACGTTCCAGGATTCCTTCGACTGGCAGCCGCTCGGGTTCGAACGCAGATTCCGGGAGGACTTCCTGCCGTGGGTGGCCAAATACGACTCGACGTACCAACTCGGTGCCACCGGGGAAGAAGTACGCCAGGCCTACGAGGACATCCGGGCCGCCCTCACCAAGCAACTGCTCGAAGTGGACGGTACGGAGATCACCGCGCCTGGCCTGGACGAGGCGATCGCCGGTTCGCTGTACAGCAAGGATGCCTTCCCCGCGCTGGCCGAGAATCTGGCTGGCCTTGCCGAGCTGACCGGCGTGCGACCAGCACCGGCCAGTAGGGCGGCCTCGACTGAGCAGATCGCGGCGCGATACCAGACGGCGACCGAAGGCGGACCGCAACTGCGTGCCCCACAAAGCTACGACGACGCCTACGACGCCAGCTTCATCACGATCACCTGCAATGACACCCCGTGGACCGATGACAGGGACAGTCTGCTGCGCAAGTCCGCGGAGTTCGGCGAGAAGTGGCCGCTGCTCGGTTGGGGTTGGGTTGCTCAGCCCTGCATCAGTTGGGATCGCCCGGCGGTTTCGCTGCCGACCCCGACCGGCGCCGGGGTGCCACCGGTGCTCATGGTGCAGTCCACCAACGACCCGGCCACGCCACTGGAGGGCGCGCGCAGGGCACATGAGCGCTTCGCTGGATCGCGCATGATCACCGTCGCTGACGAGGGTGATCACGGGATCTACGCGTTCACCGGGAACGAGTGCGTGGACGAACAGGTGGAGCGCTACCTGGTCGATGGCGAAGTTCCGGCAGGCGACACCACCTGCCCCGGTATGCCACTGCCGAATGCGGAGGAGCCGGAGGCGAACTCCGACGAACCGCGGGGTTTGGACCAGGACGCGGCCTACCGCGAGGCAGCCGGCAGTATGCCGCGCTGAGGCTTTGTCAAACCACTGTCCGTACCTGTTGACAACCGCGGTGTGCGGTCGGCTGCTTGTTGACAGGCTGGGCATCTGTTGACAACTACCCGGCGATCGGAACCCGGTCGGCGCAGCGTCCCGACGCAGCGTTCCGCAGATCAGCGGGCATTTCACACGTACGGCCGATTGGCATTAACAGGTCCACAGGTTGTGCACAGAGTTATCCACAACCTGTGGGCAACTGTTATCCACAGGCTTGCCGGGTGTCCACGGGGATAACTGGTGCAACACCGGGACACCCGGCTGTCAGCCAGGTATCGGCCGTTCGGCCGCTTGCACCGCGTCCGGTCGGCGATCTTCGCCTGCGCCTGTTTGATCAGCCGCAGCACGCCGGCGGAAAGCTCGGCGGCACTGCCATCGGTTGCCTGCTCGGAGATGCGGATATCGGTGACGGCGCCACTGGTGGAAACGGTGACGGCAAGCGAGCCGTCCGGGGTCCGCTCGGTGACCGTCGTGTCCGCCATCCGCTGGTGGACCTGGCCATACTGCTCGGCGAGGCGCTGTGAGTCGCTCACGAGCTGTTTCATCCGCGTGATCGCGGAGTCAGGTCGGTAACTGCCCCCGCTCATTCGTTCAAAGCTGTCACGACCTGCTGTTGGTCAATTACCCCAACAGCGTAGAGCGCGCGTGATTGCATCTGGGGTTTTCCTGTGAATTGAACCTCGGAACCAATGCGCCCGAAAACACATCGGATATCCGAGTTGCATTAGCTAAGCAGGGGAGAGGTGGAATTACGTGCGCCAGTCTCATGCCCGCTGGCCAGCGCTGGTTACCGCGCTGGGGGTCAGCCTCGGGCTCGCACTGTTCAGCGCCACACCGGTCAGCGCTCAGGAGGAGACGGAAAAGACCGCGCCGGTCATGGTGACCATGGACGCGTCCGGCTCGATGGCCGATGAGCTCGACGGCACGACGAAGATGGATGCCGCCAAGGACGCGCTGAACACGCTGGTTGACGGGCTCGACTCGGACGCCGAGATGGGCCTGCAGGTCTACGGCTCGAAGGGTGCCGGATCCGGTTCAGGGAACCCGACCTGCGAGGACATCAGCACCGAAGTACCGGTCGGCCCGGTAGATGCGGCGCAGATCAAGAGCAAGGTCGCCGCGCTGGAGCCCGCGGGAGAAACGCCGATCGGTGACTCGTTGAAGCAGGCCGCGCAGGAGCTGCCGGACGAGGGACCGCGCGCGATCGTGTTGATCTCCGACGGCATCGACACCTGTGCCCCGCCGGACCCGTGTGAGGTCGCCAAGGATCTGGCCGAGGACGGCGTGGACCTCGCGGTACACACGGTCGGTTTCCAGATCGACGAGAAGGCCAAGGAGCAGCTGTCCTGCATCGCGGAAAGCACCGGCGGCAGCTACACCGACGCGCCGGACGCGAAGACGCTGGACGAGCAGCTGCCGAAGGTCGTGGAGCGGGCACAACGGCAGTACGAGGCCGAGGGCATCCCGATCACGGGGACCGAGGACTACCCGGACGCGCCGGAGATCGAGGCCGGCCAGTACGTCGACGAGATCGACTCCGGTCAGCGCAAGCACTACAAGATCGAGATTCCGGACGGCTACTCGGTGCACTTCGCGGCCACCGCGATCATGCCGAAGGACGAGACCGGCGGCTGGGCGAAGTTGAATACCAGCGTGATGGACCCGCAGGGCCAGGCATGCGCCGGTAACGATGAGAGCTTCGCCGTTCGATCCGGAAACAGTTGGCAAGCCCACGGCACCTCGGCGTTCGGCTGGGACAGCAGCACCGAGGGCGATTGCAACGCAGATGGCGAGTACTACCTGACCGTCGAGCGGGACGGGCCGAGCGAATCCAAGTACTGGACCTGGGAAACCGAGCTGATCGTGGTGCTCGAGCCACCGCTCGCCGGTTCCGCTGGTCCCGCCGAGAACACCTCGGAGGTGCCATTCGACAACCCCGGCGGTTCGGATAAACCGGTCACCGGTGGCGGCAGCTTCAATGACGCGACCGAACTCCCGGACAGCGGCACCTACACGGACACCGTGCGGGGCCAGGAGATGGCCACCTACAAGATCAAGCTCGACTGGGGCGAGTCGCTTGCCGTTCAGGTCAACGGCAAGAACCCGACCAAGGAGTGGGCACGTCTCACTTCGACGGTCTACGACCCGACCCGCAAGAGTGGCAGCGACTGGGACGACTTCAGCAGCGTCAAGGACGACACCGAAACGCTGGATGACATCGCCACTCCTCGGGTGCTGTACAACAACCGGGGCGAGCGGGACGAGCTCCGGCCGGGTATCGCCGGCTGGTACTACATCACGGTGCAGGTCGGCGAATCCCCGAACAGCAAGGTCGAGATGCCGATCCGGATGTTCGTGAGCAAGGGTGGGGAGAAGGTCGCCCCGCCGGAGTACGCGCAGGTCGATGGGAACCCGGCGGGTCCGATAACCGAGCCGCAGGCGCCCGAGTCCGAGGAGCAGGGACAGCAGGCGCAGAGCGTCGATCAGACCGCCGGTGAGCAGGACGGCGGCATCCCCGTCTGGGTCTGGTTCACCATCGGTGGCGCGGTGGTCCTCGGTATCGGCATTGCCTCCGGCCTCACCGCGGCGGCCAAGAAGAAGCGCAAGGCAGCGGCCGCGCAGCAGTACTACGGCGGCGGCTACTGGCAGTAGCTACAAGTACGCCCCGTGACCGTGTTCTTAACGCGGTCACGGGGCGTCGCTCGTGCTAAGGACCGTAAAGCTGGCTAGCCGAGGCGCTGCTTCAGTGCCTCGAGTTCGTCGCGCATCCCGCTCGGCAGCTTGTCGCCGATCTGCTCGAACCACGCTTCGATGCCGGGGATCTCCGCCCGCCATTCGTCCACATTGACCTTCAGGCAGGCTTCGATATCCGCCGGGTCATCGTCCAACCCGGACAGATCGAGGTGTTCGGCAGCGGGCACGTGGCCGATCGGCGTCTCCACCGCGGCAGCCTTACCCTCGATCCGCTGGATCGCCCACTTGAGCACGCGGGAGTTCTCCCCGAATCCGGGCCACAGGATCCGCCGGTTCTCATCCCTGCGGAACCAGTTCACGTAGAAGATCTTCGGCAGCTTCCCGGCATCCGCCCGCTTACCGGTGTCGATCCAGTGCTGGAAGTAGTCACCCGCGTGGTAACCGATGAACGGCAGCATCGCCATCGGGTCCCTGCGCACCTCGCCGACCTTGCCCGCGGCGGCCGCGGTCTTCTCCGAAGACAGCGTGGCGCCCATGAAGACACCGTGCTGCCAGTCGCGCGATTCGGTGACCAGCGGGATGGTGTCCGCCCGACGCCCACCGAACAGGATCGCGGAGATCGGCACGCCCTTCGGATCGTCCCACTCCGGGGCCAGGATCGGGCACTGCGACATCGGCGTGCAGTACCGCGAGTTGGGGTGCGCGGCCTTCTCGTCCGAATCCGGCGTCCAGTCCCGCTTCTTCCAGGACGTGGCATGCGCCGGCTCGTTTTCCATCTCCTCCCACCAGACGTCGCCGTCATCGGTCAGCGCGACGTTGGTGAACACCGAATTGCCCTGCGCGATCGTGCGCATCGCGTTCGGGTTGGTCTTCCAGTTGGTGCCCGGCGCGACGCCGAAGAAGCCCGCCTCCGGGTTCACCGCGTACAGCCGGCCATCGTCGCCGAAGTGCATCCAGGCGATATCGTCGCCGAGCGTTTCCACCTTCCAGCCGGGGATGGTCGGCTCGAGCATGGCCAGGTTGGTCTTCCCGCAGGCGCTGGGGAACGCGGCTGCGACGTAGTAGACCTGTTTCTCCGGCGAAGTGAGTTTCAGGATCAGCATGTGCTCCGCGAGCCAGCCCTCCTCGCGCGCCATCGACGAAGCGATCCGCAGCGAGTAGCACTTCTTGCCGAGCAGTGCGTTGCCGCCATAGCCGGAGCCGAAGCTCCAGATCATCCGCTCCTCGGGAAAGTGCGTGATGTACTTGGTCTCGTTGCACGGCCAGGGAACATCCTGCTGGCCCGGCTCGAGCGGGGCTCCGATGGAGTGCAGGCAGGGCACGAACTCGCGCTCGGTGCCGTCCTCGGCGACGAACCGGTCAAGCGCCTTGGTGCCCATCCTGGTCATCACCCGCATCGAGACCACGACGTACTCGGAATCGGTGATCTCCACGCCGAGCATCGGCCGCTGCGCGCTGAGCGGTCCCATGCAGAACGGGATCACGTACATCGTACGACCACGCATGCAGCCCCGGTAGAGCTCCGTCATGATCGCTTTCATCTCGTCCGGGTTCATCCAGTTGTTCGTCGGACCGCAGTCCTCCTGCTCCCGCGAACAGATGTAGGTGCGCTCCTCGACCCTGGCCACGTCATCCGGGTCAGAGGCGGCCCAGTAGGAGTTCGGCTGCTTCTGCAGCGGAACGAACGTGCCGGCCGCAACCAGCTGAGCGGTCATCCGCTCCCACTCCGCGTCGGATCCGTCTACCCAGACCACCCGGTCAGGCGTGGTCAGTTCGGCAACTTCATGTACCCAAGACACCAGTCGCTCATGCGTCGTGGGTGCGCTTTCCAGACCTGGAATGGTCACTGACGTCATCTGACCTCGTCTCCTGACTCCGACACCGTGCCGTCACCGCCGACCTCCGGTGCGGCCGAACGGCCGCCGCCGACGGAGCGACGAATCGACAATGCGACGCACGAACCAACACTGGCTCGGCGCCGCGCTGAAAAAGGGGATGGAACGAGGTTAGCCCCGGGACCGCCGGGTTACCGAGGGATGGCCTGTCGGCTCTCTCACAAGAACGATAACGTGAACGATTCAGAGCCGTTCGGCCTCACCCAAATGAACCGCGAATGGCTTGCCGCGCACCGGCTTCATAACTTGATCTTTACATCTATCGCGGAGATTTCACACAAATCGGGTAGCCCGCCGGGAAGTACTTCTGTTCATTGGATAAACCGAAGGCCGCCTTCCGTGTGCTCGACGCACAGAAGGCGGCCTTCGGCTGGCTGGTTACCGGTCAGTTGTTGCTGATCCACTGTCCCGTGGCGCTGTCGATCCTGGCCACACCCTCTTCGAGGTTGCCACCGCCGCCCGCGCCCCAGAGCTCGTCACTGTCCCCGGTGACCCCGCTGGCGGTATCCGGCCGGTACGTGCCCTGCCCGTCGATCCGGCCGCGCTCGACCTCGGTCCACTCACCGTTGCCCTGGTGCTCGGAGATGACCACGTTGCCCTGCGCGTCGACCTTCGTCTCCACGTCCGCGGCGCCGTCGCCGTCGGAGTCGGTGTACATCGTGGTGCCACCGTTCGCGTCCTGCACTACCGCCGTGTCGTTCTGGCCGTCGCCACTGGTGTCCACGGTGGCCTCACCGGCGTTGGTCTCGCCGCTCGAGGTCTGCACGGTGATGTCGCCGCCGCCAGAGGTGTCCCCCTGGTTCGCGTCGGTGTCCTCCCCGCCAGGTTCCCCGGTGTTCGGGTCGACGGCGTACCACTTGCCGCTCGCCTCATCGAACTGCGCGGCCGATACGACGTTGCCCTGCGCATCGCGCTCGATGTACAGGTCGGCCTTGCCGTCGCCGTCGGTATCGCTGAACTGGTCGTACCCGCTGTCGGTTTCCTGCAGGATCGTGTCGTTCGTGCCGTCTTCGTTACCGTCGAAGTTGGTCTCGGCGGAGTACTCGTCGCCACCTACGGTGACGGTTAGCTCGCCGGTCGCCTCCGTGTCGGTTGTGTCCGTGGTGTCGGCGCCACCGGTCTCATCGACGTACACCTTTATGCCCCCTAACGGAGTCCATCTACTTCGACTAATTATGCGTTTGGTACTTCAGACTCACGTTATGCCCGTCTGGTTCCCGAGCCAACCGGGAAGGTCCGGTTTCAACCCGACCGGGCTTCGCGTGTCAGGTCGGCATCCCGCCGGCACCGATGGAAACGCACCAGCCGTCACCGTCCGCGGTGACCAGTAGACTCGCCTTCTCCGTTGCCGCTTCGCCGGCGGTCTCGTTCGGATTTCCCCTGGTCACTTCGAGCCAGTAGCGCGCGTTGCGGTCATCCGAGCTGCCCTCGCCGAGTACCCGCATCGTCACGTCCTGGCCATGAAACTCGGAGATCGCGTACTCGCCATCCGACTCGCTCAGCGAGCAACTGACGGCGACCAGCACGCCCGCGTCCCGCTCATTCACCGCGTGTAGGTAGGAGTCCACGGTCGGCCGGGCATCCGCGCTGGAATCCGCATCGTCGCCGAGCAGCAACATCACTGCCAGCACTCCACCAGTAATCAGCACGACAATGCCGATCGTGACACCGACGATCAACCCGATATTGCGCCGCCGTGGCGGTTGATAGCCGTACGGCGGTGGCGGGTAACCCCTTGGGTGGCCACCGGGGTTCACTGCCCGCCCCTGGCCTTGTGCATCCGGTCGAGCAGGTTCTCCGCCCGTTCCTGCGCCGAATCCACATCCTTGATCCGTTTGCCCACATCGCCGAGCTGTTTGGAGCGTTCCTGCGCGCCCATCTTCAGTGTCTTGTCCACCTCACGCAGCTCGTCTTCGATCGCGTTGATCCGCCGGCCGAGCGCGTCATCCAAGGCAAGCGCCAGTTGCTGTTCCGCCTCGATCAACTGCTCCGCGACCAACTGATCCAATGTGGATCTCGCATCGGCGATGGATTCGGTCAACCACTGCTTCATATGCTGCTTGTTCGCCGCGTGCTTGCGAGTGCGGGCCATCCACCAGCCAGCGCCGAGACCGAGCACGATGGTCGGCACCAGCAGCAGTGGATTCAGCACGGATACGCCAAGCGCGGGGGCGAGTGGCATAGCCGCGAGCCGGCCGGCGCCGATCCCGCCGGACAGCCCCATGAACACCAGCAGTTTGTCCTCGGCGGTTGGCGCGCGCTTGTCCGGCGGGCGCAGCTGCACCAGTGGGCCACCGGCCCGTGCCAGCTGCCCGCGAATCACACCCAGTTCCTCGGCGGAGAACAGATCTGCGAGCACCGTGTCGGCGACCTGGTTCAACCGCACGGTCAGGCCACCACTGATCCGCCCGGAAATGGTCTGTAGCGCGGCATCCACCTGCTGCGGCAGCCCGGTCAGCGTCTCCCGGTCCGCGGCGTCGATCGACTGCCGCGCCCAGGACTGCGCATCGCGCATCTGCCTGCCGACCTCGTGGGTCACCTCAACCCTGGTGCGGTTGACCTCCGAGCGGAGTTTGACCTGCCAGCCCCGAGTGGAAGATTTGCGTTGGCTGGTCAGTTCATCCCGGCGGGCACGTAGCGCTTCCGCCTCGTCCTCACCGGTGGACAGCGCCCGCCGTTCGGCGTGCAGCCGGGCGCTCACCTCGCCGAACGCGCTGTGCAGCGCGCGCATCGTGTTCGCCTCACCGAGCATCGCGGACCGGCCGACAAGCAACTCCTGCACGGCGGTCTGTAGCTCGATCACCCCGGAGCGCTCGCGCAGCATCGCGGCCGCCTGCTCGTTCGGCGCGTTGCCAGCCATCTCGAACATGCGCGCGGACACCGGGTGGAACACGGCGTCCGCGAATCTCGGTGCGTACTCGGCAAGCAACTGCTTATCCGCTTCGAGTACTTCCCGCCAACCCCGAAACTGATCCACTTTGGACAGTGCGAAGATGACGGTGTCCACCCGGTCACCCATCTTGCGCAGAAATTCCAGTTCCGTACTGGTGAACGGGGACGACGCGTCCACAACGAACAGCAGCGCGGTGGCCGCTGCCGCCGCTTCCATCGCCAGCTCGCCGTGCATCGAGTCCAGCCCGCCAACCCCTGGGGTGTCCACGATGTTCAGCTTGTTCAGCAGCGGCACCGGCCCGCAGACCTCGACATAGCGTGGCGGGATCTGACCTTCGGGGAGTTCCTGCCCAGCACCGACCCAGCGCACCAGCTCGTCCAACTCGATCGGCACCGAGGCGAGCTGCCCCGGATAGCAGGCCTGCGCCTGCCATTCCTCGGCATGCCCGAAGAGCAGGTACGTTCCTGTCGCCACCTCGGCGTCCACAGGGGACAGACCTGGCTGTGCGAGCATCGCGTTCACCAGCGAGCTCTTACCCCGTTTGGTCTCGCCGACCACGACGACGCTCGGTGTTTTCGGGCGGCGAGCGCGGATGCCGTCCACCCATTTCGCGCCCTCCGGGTCGACCTCCCGCAACAGGGTGAGCAGCTTGTCCCTGCCATCCCGAACTTGTTGCGGCAGACCAATATTCGCCGGCAGCGCGGTCATCGTGGACCGTTTCGGGTGTAGACGGTGACGATTGGCGGGCGCAGCATCCGGTCCCGGTCGGCGAAGCCGACGACCTCGGTTTCCGCTACGAAACCGTCCAACGTGACGTCCTCGGTGGCCACCGTGGCACCTGCCTCATGGACGGCAGGGTCGAACCGCTCGCCGTCCGGGCGCAGCGCGCGCACCCCTACGTCGGCAAGGCCGTGTTCGATCCGCTCGGCCACCCCAGAACTACGCGCGCGATCCAGCGCGTACAAGCACAGTTGAATCAACGCTTGCCGGTCGGTCGATACCTGATCGGGCTCCACGCCATGTTCTGACGTGCCCGCTTCCGGTTCGGTTCCACCCGGATCCAGATCCGTGCCGGCATCGTATGCGGCCAGCTCCGCGGCGGTGGGCAACCTGGTCGGCGAGGTTGGCGGGTCACTGCGCTCGCCCTCGGTCAGTTCCTCGGCCGTGACCGCGCCGTCGTCGACATCAACACCGTCAACACTGTCAACGCCATCGGCCGTGGCGGTGCCGGATCGTTTCGATCGGCGGAACCAGGACGCCATCAAGTCACCTCGCAGGTCCGCGGAGCTGCTGCCAGATCAGGAAGTACGCGCGGTGCACGACATGTGCGACCCTGCTCTGCGCTGGGGTGGCGCCGAACGAGGCGAACGAGCGCCACCAACCGGCCCGCTCCAGCGCGTAGCCGGTCAACTCCTCCTGTGGTCGTCCGGGCAGCCCGAGCTGTTCGGGTATTTCCGCGTTGCTACCCACCCGAAGCACTTCTTCGGCCAGGTCTTCGGGCATGTTCACCGCTCCGGAGGCGACCAGGGTCAGCGCCTCGAGCAGCCGCAGTTGATGTGCCTCCGGTTTCGCGAGCAGCACTTCGATCGCGTCGTGCACGCGCTGGCGTTCGCCGGAATCACCGGTTGCGTAGGCGAGCGCGGTGATCGAGGCGAGTGCGGCAGCCGCCTTGATGCCGTCCGCCCTTGCCCGGAACACCCGGTCCAGCCGGGCCCGCACATCGGCGAGCCCGGAACTGTCCAGCAGCCTGCGGCGCAGCGCGCCCGCGGTGATCTCCGGTTCAGCGCGGACGGCATCGATGCCTGCCCGGATCCCGTAGAGATCGAGCTGTTCGAGCAACCGCACCCTGGTGCCGGAGGGCACCTCGCAGTCCCAGGTCGCGAAGATGTCCGCGGACACCAGCATGGTTTCCAGCGTGACGTCATCCAGCTCGGCGAGTTTGTGCAGCGCATCGGAATCGGCCGAGGTGAACCCGCCAGCCTCGGCCGATTCGGCGAGCAGACCGATCACCGGCAGCACATCGGCAACCCTGGGTTTGAGCATGGTGGCCTGGCGCTCGGCGAGCTTGGCCGCCGCGGTCCACACGTCCCCGTTCGCGCCCTCCATCGACTCAGGGGCGATGGTGTCCGCCTTGTTCAGTACCGCGATGGCGTTCACCGGGCCGGCCTCGCGGCTCGCGGTGGCCGCGGTGAACGCGGCGAGCGCCTGCTGGTCATCCGCGCGCACGCTCTGGGTCACCACGTACAGCACGGCTTCGGCCCCAGCGACCGCGCTGCGCGAAGTGTCGTCCAGTTCGTCCGCATGCTCGGAGTCGGAGTCGGGTTCGGGGTCGGCTGGCGGCGGGGCGGAACCAAGCAGCTGCTCCGTCCGAGCTACCGAGGCGGCATCCAGCGAGCCGAGACCGGGCGTGTCGATCACCGTGAGGTCCCGCAACACCGCGTTGGTCAGGTAGGCCTCCAGATGCGAGACCTCGTCGATGTCCACGCCGAGTTCGGCGGGGATCATGCCGTGCGAGTCGAAGGGCACGACCTGCTTACGACCGCTGTTGAAGACCACCTCGACCCGGTCCACGGTGCCGTACTGGAACCTGGTGACCAGCCGGGTGCACTCGCCGATGTCGGTTGGCGCCACCCGGCGCCCGATCAAGGCGTTGACCAGCGTGGATTTACCCGACTTGATGCGCCCGGCGACCGCGACCTGTAGTGGCGCGGACAATCTGCGCAGCACTTCCTGGAAGCCGGCCGCGGTGCGTTCGGACACCTGCGGCTGTAGGCGTTGGCATAGCTGCGCGACCGCGGCGGAAAGCGGCCCGGCGAGTGAGCCAGGCTGCTGCTGTGCCGGCGCCGTAGTCACCCGGCGAACCCCCGTTTCGCGTTATCTGCTCCTGCCCTGGGTTGCATCGTGCCATGCGTGCGGTCGGCGCGGGGACACAGTCGGACGAAGTGACGTTTAGCTGGCCAGCCTTCCGGAAACCCGCATGGTTGCAACCCATCGCGAAGGGAGCCAGCGTGCATCCCGACAGCTATTTGCTTTTCCTGCTGATCAGCGCGGTGCTGGTAGTCGCCGACGGCCAGCTGATCTACCGCAGCGGTAGAGAGTACCTGGACCAATCCGGCGAGCATGCCGCATCAGCCCGCTCGGCGACCCAGCTGGTCACCGTGCTGTTTCACCTCATCATGCTCGGCCTGCTGGCGCTGATGGCGAGCATCCCGTTCAGCACCGGCAACCCGGTCCGTGATCTCGTGGTACGGCTGGGAATCGCGTTGCTGATGCTGGCCGCCGCGCACGCCGGCACGATCGCGATCCTCGGGCAGATCCGGCAGAACCAGTATGCCTCGGCGCGCAGTGCCAGCCGACGTAAGCCGCCACGCGAATGGGGGAGCCATCCCACGGTGAACCCGGTCAGCGACGGCCCGAGCGACCGATCCGCGGTGAGCCCCGCCATTGACAGCAGGGGCCCCTACACCACACCGGACTAGTGGTCAGTCGATCCGGGCGTGCGTCGGTGTGCCGAAGCGCTGCGCGACGAGTGCCTTGAGGCCGTGTGGGAAGTTGCCCTTCGCGGCCAGGTGCGCTTCGGTCAGCTCGCGCTGGGCGGCGAAGTCGCCGTCGAACGCGCGCACGCATAGTTCTGGTTGCGCGTTGCCGAGCGCGACGATCGCGCCCGCGCAGCCGAGTGGGCCGGCGTAGCCGAGTACGGCCGCGGAGCCGGTGTAGATATCGCCGTCGAAGGAGGCGAGCTCGGTGAGGAGGCGGTCCGGGTCGCCGGTGGAGTCCTTCACGCCGACCACGGGCAGGTCCGGTAGCAGGTCGGTACGGATACCGGGTTCGGCCGCGGCGGGGAAGTGGTAGGCGAGCAGCGGGAGGTCCGGGACCGCTTCGGCGACCTTGGCGTAGTACGGGCGCGGGTCGGGCACGCGGTGCGGGGTAAGGACGAGCGCGGCGCTCGCGCCCGCATCGGCGGCTTGCCGGGTGTACTCGATGGCCTGCCTGCTGGACGGGGCGCCGGTGCCGGCGACGACCGGGATGTCGGCGGGTATCGCATCGCGTACCGCGCGGATGAGCTCGGCCCGTTCGGTCCCGCTGAGCGTGGCGGCCTCGGCGGTGGAGCCGCCGACGATCACCCCGCGCATACCGAGTTCGACCAGCGTATTGGCCAGTTCCGCGGTGGCTTTGACCTCGACCGCGCCGGTTTCGTCGAACAGCGTTAGCAGTGCTACCCCGACGCCGCGGAACACACTCGACGTGCCATCCGAGCCCATGGATTTACCCTCCCGCGTTGTCGCCGACCACGTTCTTCAGGGATCTTGCGGTTACGTGAGCGTGGACAGCCAGGAATTGAGCGCGGTGCGCGGGAAGAACAACACGCCGCCGGCCGGGTTCTTACTGTCCCGCACGGCAACCATCGCCTCATCCAGTGCGGCCGTCTCCACACATTCGCCGCCACCGTTGCTGTAGCTGGACTTGCGCCACGTGGCGCCATCGAGCGCAGCGGTCTCCACGCAGTTGCCGCCACCGTTGCTGTAACTCGACTTACGCCACGCGAGCGTGGACAGATCAAGCATGATGCAGACTGCCTTTCTAGCGGTACTCCGCCAGTATGGCAGAAAGCAGACTCAGCGAATCCGCCTCGTTCAGCGCTGGTGCGCCCAGGTCCGCGAACATTTTGATCATCGCAGCGACGTCGCCCTCGTCGCTGATCAGATAGCCACCCAGCGGCCCGTCGAAATAGCCGAGCGGCGGATCAACACCGGGATCAGCGAAGTGCAGCACGGTGAAGTTGCTTGCCACGCCGGCGAGTTCGCCACGCGTGCTCGGCAGCACCTGAATGGTCACATTCGCGGTTTCCGCCGCTTCGCACAGCCGAGCCAGCTGGGCTGCCATGACCTCGGGACCGCCAACCCGAAGCCGCAGGGCGGCCTCCGCGATCACCGCATGCAGGCGCAACGGATTGACTTCGTCCAGTCGCCGCTGACGCTGCTGACGAGCGGCAACCCAGCGATCCACATCCTGTGGCGCGACCACATGCGGCGCGGTCAAATGAGTGGCCCGCGCGTATTCCTCGGTTTGCAGCAGACCAGGAATGATCACTGGTTCGAAGGTCGACAGGGCTATCGCGTCTTCCTCGAAGCTGACCAGCGGGCGCAGCCAGTCCGGTAGGCCATAGACCGCCCACTGGCTCTTCCCCTGGTTGGAGTCCTGGCGCAGCTGTTCCAGCCCCTTACGGACTTCAGTTGGCGCGCGCAGCTCGGCGAGCAGGCAGACCAGATCGGATTTGCTGATCTTGGTCTTACCGAGTTCCCAGTTCACCAGCGTGGCATGCGTGCGGCCGATCTCCGCCCCAACATCGGTCTGGGTGCGTCCGGTTGCCTCGCGCAGCCTGCGCAACTCGGCGCCCAGCCGGCGCAACGGTGCCGACGAACCAGCCATGCCACTCCTCTTCGCAGCCTCGGGGACGCCTAGAGGTGAACCCTACACGTGAATGGCTTACATAAAAGATCGCTACCCAAATGGGCTATGTTGATCTTTTATGTAAACTTCTATCGTTCTTCCACAACATCGTAGGGAGGACCAATGGCCGAGGAAGCACCCGAACCGCCGTGTGACAAGGACGAGTTCGCTGAATTGGTACGGGAGATGGTCACCGAAGACGCGCCAAAACTCTTCGCCGTCGTGCAGGAAAAAGGCGACGGGGTTGACGCTTGGGTCGCCGCATGGGGGATGGCATTCAAGGACCACGCGGAGCTCGTCGCCGTCGACCGGCGAGTGCGGATGACCTTGCAAAGGCCCGAGAACGCCTGCCGGCTCTTCCGCAGGGGCGGGCGGCTGAACGTCCACCTGGTATGGACGGACGACGCGTAATCACCTCCACCGAGATCGCAATCTTTAGGGATCTTGCGGTCACTGGGCACCGCGCCCAGTAATCGCGTTCTTTGGGGTTCTTGCTGTTGGTCGCGGGGCGGGTCAGACCTGGGGATTAGTGGGATCGTTCCGCGGGGCGACGCGCGCCGCGTGGGCTACGACCTAGCCTGACTGGGTGCGGCGGCTCAGTTTGTGGATGCGCAAGCATCCGATGGTTGGCGACAGCCTGGTGATGCTGCTGGTGCTACTGCTCGGACTACCGATCTACCCCCGGGTGCTCACCGGCCAGCTGGACGTGACCGGCTGGCTGTTCGCGCTGTCCACCCTGCTGCTGCTCGCACCGTTGATCATCCGCCGGCGCCATCCGGTACTCGCCGCCTATCTCATTCTGCTCGGTGCGCTGGTGCATCTCGCCGACGTACCCGCGCGCGCGGCGCCCGATCTCGATCCGCTGATGCTGCGCGCCGAGGACATCGGGCTGACCATGCTGCTCTACACCCTGGTCGCCTACGTCGGCCGGCGCAGAGCGGCCGAATACGCCGCCTGTCTAGTCGTGCTGTGCATACTCTGGATCTTCTTCCGGTTCGACGAGGCAGCCGTCGGCCCACTGGTTTTCATCGCCATCATCCTCGCGTTCTCCTGGGTGCTCGGCGAGTTCGTCGGCGCCCGCCGCGCCTACCAGTCCGAAGTAGAACAGCGGTTGCGGATGGCGGAGACCGAGCGCGACCAGCACGCCCGGATCGCGCTCGTCGAGGAACGCTCCCGGATCGCCCGCGAACTGCACGATGTGGTCGCACACTCGGTCAGCGTGATGGTGGTGCACGCGGACGGCGCTGGCTACGCGGTACGCGGCAAACCCGAACTCGCCGAGGACGCCCTGCGCACGATCTCCGGCACCGGCCGGGAAGCACTCGCCGAGCTGCGCCGACTACTCGAGGTGCTCCGCTCGGATGATCCGGAAACCGATCGGGACCTCGCCCCGCAGCCAACCGCACGGTCACTGGCCGAGCTGGCGGAAAAGGTGCGCTCGGTCGGCCTTCCCGTACAGCTGGACCTGCACGGCGCGGTCGCCGACCTGCCGACCGGTCTCGGCCTGGCGATCTACCGGATCACCCAGGAAGCACTGACGAACACCGTGAAACACGCCGGCCACGGCGCCGCCGCACGCGTCCGGGTAGCCAGAACAAACAACGAGGTCACCCTGGAGATCACCGATAACGGCACCGGTACCGCACGGGTCACCGTGCCGGGTGGCAATGGGCTCATCGGGATGCGCGAGCGGGCCACCGTGTTCGGCGGAACGCTGGAAGCCGGGCCAGGGTCAACCGGTGGTTGGCGAGTGCACGCAACGATCCCGATACCGAGCGAATAGGCTGGCCAACCGTGATACGCGTGCTCGTTGTCGACGACCAGGAACTGATGCGCGTCGGGTTCCGGATGGTGCTCGGGGCGCAGGACGACGTGGAAATCGCCGGTGAAGCCGCGGACGGTGCCGCCGCGGTCCGGATGGCCAGTGAGCTGCGCCCAGATGTGGTGCTGATGGATATCCGGATGCCGGTACTGGACGGCGTCGAGGCGACGAGACAGATCGCCGCCGGCGGCAAGGACAGCGCCCGGATACTGGTGATGACCACCTTCGACCTTGACGAGTACGTGCTTTCCGCGTTGCGCGCGGGGGCGAGCGGTTTCCTGCTGAAGGACACCCCACCGGATGACCTGGTCTCCGCGTTGCGCTCGGTCGCGGCCGGAGACTCGGTGGTTTCGCCGAGCGTGACGCGGCGGCTGCTGGACCGCTTCATCGGCGAGACCGGCAGCGAACTCGCCGATGCCAGCGTGCTCGACGTACTCACCGAGCGGGAACGCGAAGTACTCACCCTGATCGCGGGTGGACACTCGAACACCGAGATCGCGGGCCAGCTCTTTCTTTCCGAAGCGACTGTGAAAACCCATGTCGGCCGCGTACTGTCCAAACTAGAGCTGCGCGATCGGGTGCAGGCGGTGGTCCTCGCCTACGAGACCGGCCTGGTCCGCCCCGGCTCGGCGAGCTGATCACTTTCCCACTTTCGGGTGCCCTCAGGGACCGGTTCAGGGTCAGCTCGGGGTAGATCACTGATCCGTGTCCTCCTTCCGAAGGGCAGAGTGCTACCTAAGTCGATCGCAGTCGGTACCTCAGCATGACGCGCGAAGCGACCGATCTAGGCAATGATCGAGGTAATGGCATGGGGGCGACCACAGGGTGATCGCGTCAATACCGCGAGTCGTAAGCGACCAGGAGGGCACATGATCGAGGCAGTAGGCCTCACCAAGCAGTACGGCAACACGATGGCGGTCAAGGACCTCTCGTTCTCCGTCGAGCCGGGCAAGGTGACGGGTTTCCTCGGTCCAAACGGGGCAGGAAAATCCACCACGATGCGCATGATCCTCGGTTTGGACAATCCGACCGCCGGCGATGTGCGGATCAAGGGCAAGCACTACCGTGATCTGCACCATCCACTTCGTACGGTTGGCGCGCTGCTCGAAGCGCGCTGGGTGCATCCGAACCGATCGGCACGATCCCATCTGCGCTGGATGGCCAAGTCGAACAAGCTGCCAGCGAGCAGGGTGGACGAGGTCCTGGACATCGTCGGGTTGACCGCGGTCGCGAACAAGAACGCGGGCGGGTTCTCGCTCGGCATGTCGCAACGGCTCGGCATCGCGGCCGCGCTGCTCGGCGACCCCGAGGTACTGCTCTTCGACGAACCGGTGAACGGGCTGGACCCGGAGGGCATCCTGTGGATCCGCAACTTCATGCACCGGCTCGCGGACGAGGGCCGCACCGTGTTCGTCTCCAGCCATCTGCTTTCCGAGATGGCGCTGACCGCCTCCGAGCTGGTGGTGATCGGCAAGGGCGAGCTGATCGCGCAGAGCAGCACCGAAGAGTTCGTCGCGCGGGCTTCGGAGAACACCGTGAAGGTGCGTAGCCCCCGGATTGGACCGCTGCGGGACGAACTGCTCCGGCTCGGCGTTTCCGCGCGAGACGAGGGCGAAGGACTACTGGTGTCCGGATTGGACAGCGAGAAGATTGGCGAGGTTGCCTTCGAGATAGGCGTTCCGCTGCATGAACTGAGCCCGCAGCAAGGCTCGCTCGAGCAGGCGTTCATGCAGATCACCGGCGACGCGGTGGAGTATCACACCGGACTGGACGACGCCGCCAAGCAGCCGGCAGCCAACTGAGCACCCCTAGAACGAGAAGGCAATTATCATGACTCTGCTCGCAGTCGAACGCATCAAGCTGTTCAGCACTCGCTCACCATGGGCCTGCATCGCGATCGCCTTGGTCACTGCGCTCGGCTTTTCCGCGCTGGTGGTCGGCACGGTCCCGGAAGACTTCGAATTCGGCATCGGGATGACCCAGGTCGGCATCGAATTCGGGCTCGCCATCATCATGGTGCTCGGCGCGCTGGCGATCACCACGGAATACCGGTTCAACACGATCCGTACCAGTTTCCAGGCGGTACCGAACCGAAGCTCGCTACTACTGGCCAAAACGGCGGTGGTCTCGCTGGTCGCCGCCGTTGTCGGCCTGGTCGCCGCCTTCGGCGCATGGGGACTTGGCTACCTGATCGACCCCGGTCCGCACCTGGCACTGAACACCGCCGCCGACTGGCGCAATGTCGCCGGCGCCAGTTTGATCTTCGGGCTGGCCGCGGCGATCGCGGTAAGCGTGGGTGTACTGATCCGGCACACCGCCGGGGCAACCGCACTCGTGCTGCTCTACTCGCAGGTGCTGGAACCGATGGTGCAGCTGATTCCGAACATCGGAGCGGACATCCACCAGTGGATGCCCTTCAATGTGGCGAGGAACTTCCTCGCCGGTGGAGCCGAAAGGCCAGCGGCCGCTGCGGGCGGACCGCCCGAGCCGATCGCGGCGCTCAGCCCGTGGTGGTCGCTCGCCTACTTCGCCGCATTCGCCGCCGTGATCCTCACCGCGGCGCTGGTCACCGCGAAGCGCAGGGACGCCTAACGCGTACACAGGAGCCGATCCACAACTCGGGGTCGTTGGGTCGGATACGGGGAAACCGGGCCGGGTCGCCATTCGGGGGGCGACCCGGCCCGGCTATTTGCGCGCATTGCGTAACTGGATTACCACGCCATCGCCCAAATGCCCCACTACTGGAAACATCCTGTTAAGGACAAGTAAAGGTCGCCGTGATGGCCAGCACATTTGGCGGACAAGCGTAACGATCATCCGGTGATATCGGATATAGCCAACGGATAACGCTTGCGGAGGTGAGCCATGACGGTCGTCAAACCAAGCGTGCCAACCGATTCCTTGGTGACGGACAGTGCGCTGGACGAATACCCGCCCACGCCACGAGTCGAAGCGACAAGTGCGCTCGACTGGCACGCTGCGGTCGAGTTGCCCGATTCTCTTTCCGCGCCAATCAGTCCGGCCCAGCGAAGGCGAGCCTGGATTCACCGCGCGCCGGAAGGCCGTGTGGTTGATCGCTACCGGGAATCCGGTGGATCGCGTGGCCAGCTACCCGCGCCATGGTGGCTACGGGCGCTCGCGACCGGCACGCTGCATTCCAGGGCTGCTGGTTTCGCGATCGAGGACGCGGTAAGCGAACTGCTCGACGCGCGGCAGGGTTGGGAGTACGTTCCCTGGGTCGCCGACGCGGAAAGCGGGTACTGGGAGTACCTGCCTTCGGAAAGCGGAGCCGGCCTCGGCACGGTGCCCACCACGGTGTTGCTCACGCACCGGCACACCGGCTGGATCGACGTGGTCGCCGCATATACCGGAACCGCATCGACCGCCATCCCGTTCACCCTCGCCGAGCTGCGCAATCGCATCGGCGAAGTGGAGTCGTTGGCCGCCAACTAACCACGACTTTCCCCGACTGGGTACGGTTTGAGTATCCGGACGGAGGGAGGTTGCGGCGTGCGCGAGCTCGCCATTGACTTCGGCACGTCCAACACCGTCGCCGCGGTACGCACTGCGCCGGGGGCCGCGCCCCAACTACTGCAAGTGGATGGCCTGCCGACCCTGTCATCCGCGGTGTTCCTGGCGAAGAACGGCACCGAGCTGATCGCCGGTCGTGAGGCCGAACGCCAGTCCCGGCTCGATCCGGCGCGCTACGAGCCGAACCCGAAGCGCCGGATCGACGACGTGGAAGTGCTGCTCGGTCCGACCGTCATCCCGGTGGTCGACCTGATCGCCGCCGTGCTGCGCAAGGTTGCCACCGAAACCACTCGCCAGCTGGGCGGCCCGCCAGACCGGGTGGTGCTCACGCATCCGGCCGATTGGCGCCGCATCCGGCAGAACACCCTGCTCGCGGCTGCCCGCGCGGCCGGCTGGGGTGGTCGGATCCAGCTACTCGCCGAACCGGTCTCGGCAGCCGCCCATTTCGCCAACCTCGACGAGGGTGGCGCGGTCCAGCCGGGTACCGCGATCGCGATCTATGACATGGGTGGCGGCACCACCGATACGGCCGTCGTGCTGCGTACCGAAGAGGGCTGGCAGGTACTTGCCGAGGACGGCCTTTCCGACGTCGGCGGCAGGGATATCGACCAGCTGTTGCTCGACAGGGTGCGCCAGTCGGTCGGCGCGGACCGACCGGAGTGGGCCGAACTGCTGCGGCCAAGCACGCCGGTGGCCAGGCGCGCGGCCCGCGCCATGCTGGACGATATCGCCGCGGGCAAGGAGGCGTTGTCCAGCTACCCGCAGACCGATATCCCGCTGCCGCACGGTATGCCCGATGTGCACCTGACTCGAGCCGAGCTGGAAGAACTCGTCCGGCCCTCGGTCGAGCGCGCGACCGCGTTGCTGGCAAGCACGATCGCCACCACCGGGCTGCCGTTGTCGGCCCTTGCCGGGATCTACCTGGTCGGTGGGGCGAGCAGAATGCCACTGGTCGGCCAGCTGATCGCGGAACGCACCGGGATCGTGCCGGTTGCCGTGCAGGCGCCGGAGAGCAGCGTGGCGCTCGGTGCACTGAACGCGCCGGTCGGCAGGGACGACACCGACCCGAGGGAACCACCGGCCTGCCTGGCAGCCGCGGCGAGCACGCCCGAACCAGCGACCGCGTGGCAGCATCCCGGGCAGCACGCCACCCAACCGATGACCCAACCGCAACCGGTTGCTACTCCACAGTGGACGAATCAGCCGAAGCGCAAGCGCTGGCCGTGGGTAGCGGCAGCGGCGGGCGCGGCCGTGCTTGCCGCCGGCATCCTGGTGCCGGTGTTGCTAAGTGGCGACGACCCGACGGCAAACGGACAGCGCGGGATCGCCGAGCGCACCAGCACCAACGAGCCGGAGCCAGCCCCGCCCGATCCGAACAATCCGCTGGACAGTGATCCGCAGGTGCGCTCGTTCGCCGGCGACGCGCGGGCCGTGGTGCAGGACTGCACGGACAAGAAGGGCAGCGCGGCTGATGTCCTCGAAGCGCGTACCCAGGTGGAATGCTGGCTACCGCAGGAGCAGGGCGAGCCGTATGCGGTCACCTACTACGCCGGGGACGATAGCTGCGGGCAGCTGCTCCGGATGGTGAGCCAGCTCGGCGCCAAACCGGAGGGGACCGGCGACTGGTCGTCCGGCGAGCATGGCGGTCGGTGGATGAATCTCGCCACGAGCATCGGCCCCTCGAGTGCGGTGACCTACTGGGCGACCGAGGACCAGACACTGTGTGGTCTGGTCGAACCCCCGACCGGGACGGATGCGTCCACGCAGGACGTGCACGACGTATGGGAATCGAGTGTCAAGCAAGGAAATTGAGCAGCAGCCGATCCGCCGGCTGCGCAGTGTGGTCAGTTATGTGCAGCGCGGCGGCCGGATGACCGTCGGCCAGGAACGCGCCTGGCAGCGCAGCTGGCCGTCGCTTGGCAGGGAGATCAGCGAGCTGCCGGCCGGTGAGCTGGATATCGCTGGTTGGTTCGGTCGTGGCGCGCCGGTCCAGTTGGAGATCGGTTCCGGGATGGGGGAGACCACCGCCGCGCTTGCCGCGGCCGAACCGGAGGTGAACTATCTCGCGGTCGAGGTCTACCCGCCCGGCCTTGCCCAGTTGTTGCTCCGGGCGGAATCCCTTGGCGTGACGAATCTTCGCCTGTTGCGTGGGGATGCGGTAGTGCTGCTCACCGAGCACCTCGCGCCGGGCTCGCTCGCCGGGGTACGGGTGTTCTTCCCCGACCCGTGGCCGAAGAAGCGGCATCACAAGCGGCGGCTGATCCAGCCGGAGTTCGTCGCGCTGCTCGCCTCGCGGATCGCACCTGGCGGCCGGCTGCATCTGGCCACTGACTGGGCCGACTACGCCGAGCAGATGCTCGACGTATGCACGGCGGAGCCAACCCTGGTGAACGAGTATCCGGATGGTTGGGCTCCTCGGCCGGATTGGCGACCGGTGACCAAGTTCGAGGCACGCGCGCGCGCCGAAGGCAGGCAGAGTAGGGATCTGATCTTCCGACGTAGCCAGGGGGCAAGTGCATGACCGCGGTGAAACGGCTACGGGCGCCGGTGGTGTTACCGGCCGACAAGGACTGCTCGGTACTGCGCAACGCCGTGGTGGATATCGACGCGACCGGCCGGATCAGCTACTGCGGACCGGTGGCAACCGCACCCGAGGCCCCGGAGTCAGTGGTCAGTTACCCCGGAATCCTGCTGCCCGGGTTGATCAACGCGCATGCGCACAGCCCGATGACCATGCTGCGTGGCACGGGCGGCGAACTGCCGCTGCTGCGTTGGCTGCATGAGGTGGTCTGGCCGGCGGAGGCGCGGCTGCGTCCTGCCGATATCCGCACCGGAATGCTGCTCGGCTCGATCGAGATGCTGCGCAGGGGTGTGACGACCAGTGTGGAGATGTACTTCCACGGTGAGCAACTGGCCGAGGCGGTACTTGCCACGGGTGCCAGGGTGGTGCTCACCTCGGCGATCCTGCAGACGCCGAAGCTCGACTGGCGCGCACTGTTGCGCGCGGCGAGCGCGTGGATCGACGCGGATGGCCTGCGCTTCGGACCTGGCGAGCGGGTCGAGCTCGGCTATGGCCCGCATTCCGCGTACACCCTGCCGCCCGAGGCGCTGACCGAGATCGCCGAGCAGTCGCGGGCAAGGTCGGCGCTGTTCACCACGCACGTCGCGGAATCCGCGCGGGAGGACGAGCAGCAGCGCGCCGAGCATGGCAGCGTGCCCCAGTTGCTCGCGAAGCAGCAGGTCTACGGTGGGCGGGTGCTGTTCGCGCACGCCGTGCATCTGTCCGATTCGGACATTGAGCTGCTCGCGAGGCACAACGTGGCCGTGGCGCACTGTCCCGGTTCGAACGCCAAGCTGGCCTCCGGTATCGCCAGGGTTCCCGAGCTACGCGCGGCCGGGGTGCCAATCGGGCTTGGTACCGACGGGCCGGCCAGCAACGACGACCTCGACCTGTGGGAAGAGGTGCAGCTCTCCGCGATGCTCGCCCGGCTTTCCGCCGCCGATGCGACCGCACTTACCGCGGCCGACGCGCTGCTGATGGCCACCAGCGGTTCGGCAGAAGCGCTCGGGCGCAGCGATATCGGCGCGCTGGAAGCCAACCGCTGGGCGGATATCGTGCACATCGGGACGGATGGCCCCGCGTTCGCCACCGGGCTTGGCGTGCCGGATGAGCAGTTGCTGACCAACCTGGTGTGGGCAGCGGGCTCCCGGGGGGTCACCGACGTGTGGGTGGCGGGGGATCAGGTCGTGCGGGACGGCGAGGCGGTGCGGGTGGACCGCGCCAAGGCGCAGGCCGACGTCGCGCTGGTGGCTGCCCGGCTGCGCGTCTGAATCAGGGTGCCGGGCGGATGACCAGCTCGGTCTGGTGCGCATCCGGGGTGGCGAGTACCGCGCCGCGTACGGCCTCGGCAACCGATTCCGGGCGCAGCAGCCCCTTGGCCTCGTACTCGCGACCCTCCGCGGCGAAGACTTCGCGCTGCATCGCGGTATCGGTGCGTCCGGGATAGACGGTCGTCACCCGCAGCCCGTTCGCTGCCTCCTCCATACGCAGTACGTCGGCGTAGGCGCGCAGGGCGAACTTGCTGGCCGCGTACGCGCCCCAGCCTCCGCTCACGTTGATGCCCTGACCGGAATTGATCAGCACCACCTGCCCGCGCCGGACGCGCAGCGCCGGCAGCAGCAACCTGGTCAGTTCGGCGACCGCAACCACATTCAGCTCGAGCATCTGCCGCCACTGCTCGGCCGAGGTGGCATCGAGGTCGGCAAGCAGCACCGTGCCGGCCGAGTGCACCAGAACGTCTAGTTCGGACAGTTCGGCGGTTGCCTCGGCGAGCGCGGCCGGGTCGGTCAGTTCGACCGGCCACGGCCGCGCCGCCGGCAGCTCGCTGGCCAGCGCGTCCAGTGCGGCCGCATCCCTGCCGCCAAGCAGTAGCTCATGCGTGGGCGCGAGTACGCGGGCGGTGGCGGCACCTATTCCTCTGGTGGCACCGGTGATCAGCGCGACTGGTCTGCTCGTCATACCCCCACGATAACGACGCTACTCAGCTTGGCCAGACCGCGACCACCGATGGGCGAGGCTGGCTGTCCCCGCCATCCGGCCAGTGCGAGGTGGGAGCGGCCGCGCTTTCCGCGTTCTCCCCGGGGTGCTGCACGGAAACCAGCACGAAGTCGTCGCCGATCACCGGCCCGCAGGTTTCCGCGCCGACCGGCACGGTGAGGAACTGCCGCACTCTTCCGCGTTCCGGGCCGTCTACCGGAACCTGGAACAATCCGTCGTTCGAGCCGAGCTCGTTGCCGTCGGTGGATATCCACAGGTTGCCGGCCTTGTCGAAGGCGACGTTGTCCGGGCAGGAGATCGGGCTCACCTGGCTCTTGTCGTACCCGCCGAAGTAGCTGTCCTCGGCGTTCGGATCGCCGCAGACCAGCAGCAGTCGCCAGGCGAAACTCGTCGCGGTGTGGTCGCCGCCGTCCTCGTCCCACTCCAGGATATGCCCGTGCTTGTTACCGTTGCGCGGGTTTGGCTCATCGGCGGCCGCGGCGCCACTCGGGCCCCTGTCACTGTTGTTGGTGAGCGCGGCGTATATCCGGCCGTTCACCGGGTTCGGCTCGATGTCCTCCGGCCGATCCATCTTGGTGGCGCCCGCCTTGTCCGCGGCCAGCCTGGCGAACACGAAAACCTCTTCCACGCTGAAACCGTCTACAAAGGATTCTTCGGTGGAGGCGAGCGGCAGCCATTCGCCGGTGCCGTCGAACTGCCCGTCGGCAGGCAGCCGGCCGCTGCCGTCGATCTCGGCTTGCGGGCTGTTCCCGGTGAACCTCGCGACGTACAGGGTGCCCTCACTGAGCAGCTTCTTGTTCCGCTCGCGCGCGGCCTTACCCTCGCTATCGACAAAGGTGTTCTTCGAGACGAACTTGTAGATGTAGTCGAACCGTTCGTCGTCACCCATATACGCGACGGCCCTGCCGTCCTTGGCGATCTGGATGGTCGCGCCCTCGTGCTTGAACCGGCCGAGTGCGGTGTGTTTGACGGGAGTGGAGCGGGGCTCGCGCGGGTCGATCTCCACGATCCAGCCGAACCGGTTGAACTCGTTCGGTTCCTTGGCCAGGTCGAACCGGTCGTCGAAGCGTTCCCACTTCCGCGTGCTGGCAGCATCCGGCGTACCGTAGCGGGCTACCCGCTCGGCTTCGGTTGGATCGGTGATCGCGTCGCCGCCGGCGAAGTAGCCGTTGAAGTTCTCCTCGGCGGTGAGGATCGTGCCCCATGGGGTTACGCCGCCCGCGCAGTTGCCGATCGTGCCGAGGATCGTCGTTCCACTCGGATCGGCCGAGGTCCGCAGCAGGTCACTGCCGGCGGCCGGCCCGTCCACGGTGAACTCGCTGCGCGCGGTGAGCCGCCGGTTGAAGTACGGGTGCGGGACCGCGAGGAACTTGCCGCTGCGCTTGTCCCTGCGGACGAGTACCACCGAGAACCCATGCGCCGCCCAGGCAATCTTCACCTGCTCCTCGGTCGGGTTCTCCTCGTCGTAGTCGAGATGCATCTGCACCTCGGTGGTGTACTCGTGGTTCGAGCCCATCAACCAGCGGTCCCCGCCGACTGGTACCAGCCCGCAGAAGTCATTGTTGTAGCCGAACTGCTTTGCTTGTGCCGCGGCGGTTTGCCGGGTGAAATCGAACCTGGGCGCGCCGGGGAGCACCGGGTCGCCCCAGCGGATCAGCACCGACTGTTCGTAACCATCCGGGATCACCACCGCGTCTTCGGTGTTCGGCGCGACTGGCGTGAAGTTCAGCGCACCGGCCGGGTCAGCTGGATTAGCCGGATTAGCTGTGCTCGCCGGATTCGCTGGCGTGCGCGGCTGGGTTTGCGCGGCCGCGGTGCCGCCGAAGGCGGCGAGGCCGGCGCCGGCCGCGGCGATCACCGCGCCGGCCTTGAGTGCACCTCGACGGTCCACAATGGAGCGAACGACGTCGCCGAAGTACGCGTTGTCCGAAGTGTTCGGCGCTTCGTGTAGACAAGCGTCCGCGCAGCGGTACCGGCAGGTCACCGGGGAACGACCACCGGCGTGGTTGCCGGCGAACAACGGCAGCAGGCGACGCCGCGCGGGTTCGGGTGTGGTGGGCACGCAGACCTCCAGATCAGCCATTCGGGGGATAAGGCGAACCTAGAACGCGGAAGCGAAGCCCAGCCGGTCTACCGGTAAACACTGGACGAACAGGTCAGGTGGGTTCACCCGGAGGCGCGGGTGTTCAGGGCTCGAGCAGCTCGGCCGGGTCAAAGTCCAGGCTCAGTGGCTCGTCGACGCGGAAGCGCCCACCCGCACTAGCAGCGGTGTGCCGTACGTACCGGCCATCGTCCAGCCGATACAGCCGCAGATCCGCGGATCTACTCGGATAGTCCAGCTCAACGAGCAGGTACCAGGAAATCCCGGCGCTGGCGCACAGCTCCGGTTTGGACACCCGATCCCTGCGCACACTCACCGGGGAGACGAACTCGACCGATAGCAGCACATCGGCCGGGTCGACCCAGGTCACGCCGCATGCCGGGGCGCGAAGCAGCACAAGATCCGGCTGAATCCAGGTGTCCGGCGTGAACCGTAGATTGACTTGCAGATACGGATAGCAGCCGGCGGCGAGCGCTCCGGCGCGCAACCGCACGAACAGCTCGCCCTCGCCGTGTGAATTGGTGGTCCCCTCGGCGGGACTCATGATCAGATTTCCCCCCACGCACTCGTATTTTCGCGCGTGCGTATGAGGGATTGGTAGGTATCGCTCGGCCAGCTCGGTGTTCCACATCCCGTAGAACTCGACGAGCGGGTCGAAGCCGGACGGTGTGGTCACCGGATCGACCGCCATACTCCCCCTTGATTCCGCCGACCGATGTCGTGGGATCCCGTTTGTCTCGAGTATGCCGGGACGCCACGACATCGGCTAGGCGTTGAACTGGGCGGATGGCGCTTTCGTACTACTAATTCACGCTCAGCGCTCGACCTCGCCGGCGATGAACTGCTCGACGGCCTGGTATGCGACGGAGTCGGTGTACTGCTCGGGCGGCGACTTCATGAAATAGGCGGCCGCGGACAGGATCGGGCCACCGATCCCGCGGTCCTTGGCGATCTTCGCGGCGCGCACCGCGTCGATGATGATGCCGGCCGAGTTCGGCGAGTCCCAGACCTCGAGCTTGTATTCCAGGTTCAGCGGCACATCGCCGAAGGCGCGCCCTTCCAGCCGAACGTAGGCCCATTTGCGGTCATCCAGCCACTGCACGTAGTCCGATGGCCCCACGTGCACGTTGCCCTTGCCGAGATCGCGGTCGATCTGCGAGGTCACGGCCTGCGTTTTGGAGACCTTCTTGGACTCGAGGCGCTCGAGCTCTTTCATGTTCAGGAAGTCCATGTTGCCGCCGACGTTCAGCTGCATGGTGCGATCCAGCTGTACCCCGCGGTCCTCGAACAGTTTGGCCAGCACCCGGTGCGTGATGGTCGCGCCGACCTGGGACTTGATGTCATCACCAATGATCGGTACCCCGGCGGACTCGAACTTCGCGGCCCATTCCGGGTCGGAGGCGATGAACACCGGCAGCGCGTTGACGAAGGCCACGCCAGCCTCGAGCGCGCACTGCGCGTAGAACTCGACGGCCTGCTGCGAGCCCACCGGAAGGTAGGTGACCAGCACATCCGCCTCGGCTGCGCGCAGCGCCTCGACGACGTCCACCGGCGCCTCATCGGCTTCCTCGATGGTCTCGCGGTAGAACCGGCCAAGCCCGTCGTAGGTGTGCCCACGCTGCACGCTCACCCCGAGCGGCGGTACATCGCAGATCTTGATCGTGTTGTTCTCGCTGGCCACGATCGCCTCGGAGAGGTCCCGGCCGACCTTCTTGGCATCCACGTCGAACGCGGCGACGAACTCCACGTCCCGCACGTGGTAGTCGCCGAACTGCACATGCATCAAGCCAGGGACGCGGGTCTCCTTGTCGGCCTCGCGGTAGTAATGCACGCCCTGCACCAGGGACGCGGCACAGTTACCGACGCCAACGATGGCCACCCGAACCCTGCTGTGCTGCTCGCCCATGCCGGATTCTCCTCACTCGTTCTACTTGTCTGTGGGTGTTCCCGACCGCACTGTCGGTTACTGATCACTCATCTCGATCACGTTGTTCGGCCTGCTCATGCGCGATCAGCTCGTTCAGCCAGCGAACCTCGCGCTCACTGCTTTCCAGGCCCATCCGATGCAGTTCCCTGGTGTAGCGGTCGATCTGTTCGCTGCGCCGGGAGAGCGAGGCGCGCAAGCCCTCCCTGCGTTCCTCCACCCGCCGCCGGCGGCCTTCCAGAATGCGCATCCGTACATCGGCTGGCGTGCGGGAGAAGAACGCCAGGTGCACGCCGAAGCCCTCGTCCTCCCACGCCTGCGGACCGGAATCGGCGATCAGCTCAGCGAACCGCTCCTTGCCGTCCGCGGTGAGCTTGTACACCCGCTTACCACGCCGCGCCCAGGTGCCTTTCTGTGTCCGAGCGGTCGCACCGCGCGCCCGCTCGTCGACGTCCGGCTGTTCGGCGGCCTCTTCCGCGATCAGCCCAGCCCGCAGCAACCGGCGTAGCGTCGGGTACAGCGAGCCGTAGGAAAACGTGCGCAGGGTGCCCAGCGTCTCGTGCAGCCGCTTACGCAGCACATATCCGTGCATCGGCGCCTCGTGGAGCAGGCCGAGGATGGCGAACTCGAGCATCGCTATCCCCTCAAATCGTGCGACTGATATGTCTGAGCAACCTACCGGGCCACTATATCGCACCGATACATCGCGCGCATGAACGTTCGCCTGATTCCATCGTTATGCCCGGTTTATCCCCGCTGCTGCGCCAAACGGCCCCGCACGGGGGTGGCGCGAACACGTACCCTGATGGCGTGCGGACTCAGCGGCAGATCGTGGACTACGCGTTGCGGCGCAAAGCGCTGCTCAGGCGATTCCACGCGGGCCTCGTCGAGACCGAGGAGGTCTGTGACGCCGGGCCCTACCTGCGCCGCGCGGCGAAGTTTCACGGGCAGCCGACCGAAACCACCTGCCCGGTTTGCCGGAAAGAACTCCTGACCGAAGTGTCCTGGATATATGGGGATGAGCTAAAACACGCTGCCGGTTCGGCGCGTACGCCAGATGAATTGGCCAAGATGGCCAACCTTTTCGAGGAGTTCAACGTCCATGTAGTCGAGGTGTGCCGTAGCTGCGGCTGGAACCACCTCGTACAGTCATACGTCTTGGGAACGCATGGCGTGCGGCCGCACCGATCGCGCTCCCGGTCCCGGAGGACAGCGGCAGAGTGATCGTGCGGAGTCGTGTACTACATCGACCGAACACGGCCTGGCGGCGGGGCGCCGGTCCGAGTGAGCCCTTCTCGTGGATAGGCATAGGCACAGCGTGAACGACTATGGACGTCGGCGGCGTCACGGGCGCCCCGAATCGGACGACGACCTGGCGGCACGGCAGCCACAATGGCCGGGGGAGCAGGAACAGCCCGAGCCACAGGAGAGCACCGGCCATTGGAGCCCGGTGTTCGACGACGATGACGAGGTGCCCCCGGCGCCGCGTGCCAACCAGCCGAACCGACCGCCCGGCCAGCAGGGCGGGCTGAGCAGCCGACTGGAAGGCGGCGGCCCGCCTGGGCCACCGCCCCCACCCCAGGGTCGTCCACCACAGGGCCGTCCGCCCCAGGGTCAGTCACCACAGGGCCAGTCACCCCAGAGCCAGTCGCCCCAGGGCCCCCCGCCAGGTATGGGCACACCACCAGGAATGGGTACCCCGCCAGGCGGGCCATCCCGTCCAGGGCCGCACATGGTCGACCGGCCGACCGAGCTACTTCCGCCGATTCAGTCGGAGTTCGGTGCCGCACCCGAATCATCCGGTTTGGGCAGGGAACCCGAGCTACTCACGCATTCGTTCAGCCGCGCCGAGTCCAACCGCGAGCAGCCGACCGAATGGGATGACGAGTGGGATGACGAGGACGACGATCCGGACGATGATCCCGAGGTGACCGACGAGGAACGCGCCAAGCGCAAGAAGAAGGTGTGGCGGCGCGTCCGGCGCACCATTTACGTGCTCGCGGCGCTGTTCATCCTCGGCCCGCTCGCTGCTTTCGGAATCGCTTACATGCTGGTTGACGTGCCGACTCCGGAGGAGGTCGCGGCGCAGCAGAGCCAGGCGGTGACGCTGCAGTATTCCGACGGTTCGGAGATGAGCAAGATCATCCCGGATGAGGGCAACCGGACGATCGTGCAACCGGACGATATTCCGGAGCACGTGAAGCAGGCCGCCTACGCGGCCGAGGACGCGAGCTTCGAAACCAACGCGGGTTTCGACATCAAGGCGATCTTCCGTGCGGCGTGGAACCAGGTGAGCGGCGGGGTCGGCGGTGGCTCCACGATCACCCAGCAGTACATCAAGAAGGCCACCGAAAACGAGGAGTACTCGTACCAGCGCAAGGCGCTGGAGGTGGTGAAGGCCTTCAAGATGAACAACGAGCAGAGCAAAGAGGAGATCATCACCGCGTACCTGAACACCATCTATTTCGGCCGGGGGGCCAATGGTGTGCAGGCCGCGGCGAAGGCGTGGTTCAACAAGGACATCGGCGATGTGAACCCGTCCGAGGCCGCGCTGCTCGCCGGGATGATCCAGTCGCCTGGCCGGGCCGATGACGAGGAGTACCAGCAGCAGCGCTGGAAGTACGTCATTGGCCAGATGGTCGACAAGGGCTGGCTGACCCCGCAGGAGGGCAAGGCGGAGTTCCCGAAGATCATTCCCGCGGAACAGGCGCGGCAGAACCTGAACCGTGCGCAGGGCCCGGAAGGGTTGATCGAGCGGCAGGTGCTCAGGGAACTCGAAACCAAGGCTGGCATGGATGAGTCGCAGGTGCAGACCGCTGGGCTGACCATCAAGACGACCATCGATCCGAAGGCACAGCGCGCCGCGACCGAAGCGGTGAACGAGGTGATGGCGGATCAGCCGGAGAACCTGAAGGAAGCGCTGGTCGCGGTCAATCCGAAGACCGGCGGGGTGATGGCCTACTACGGCGGGGAAAGTGCCACCGGGCTCGACTACGCACAGTCGATGCAGGAACCCGGATCGTCGTTCAAGCCCTTCGACCTTGCCGCCGCGCTGAAGATGGGCCACGGGTTGGGGGAAACCTACGACGGTTCCTCGCCGCGCACCATCGCCGGCACCGAGGTCAGTAACTCGGAAGGCGTGGACTGCGGGGAATGTTCGGTGGCCACCGCGATGGAGCGGTCGATCAACACGGTGTTCGTCGATATGGCGGTGAACACCACGGGTACCCGCGCGGTCGCCGATGCCGCGCACGAGGCTGGCATTCCGAAGGAGATCAACGGCAAGAAGACGCTGGAAGGCGCGAACGGTGGCGCGCCGGACGCGAACATCGCCATCGGCGGTGGGCTGACCCAGGTGCGCACGATTGATATGGCCTCGGCCTATGCGACCTTCGCCGCGGCCGGCGAGTACCGCACGCCGCATCTGATCGATGAGGCGAAGAACTCGGAGGGTCAGGTCGTGCACGTCGGCGAGTCCGACGCGAAGCCGGCCTTCGACCAGAACGCGGAGAAGAGCAAGCAGATCGCGGGCAACGTGACCAACTCGCTCGAGCCGGTGGTGCCCTACTCGAGTTTGGCCTGCCCTGGCGACTGGGACTGTGCGGGTAAGACCGGTACCCACCAGTACGTCTCGCCGGACGGGGAGAAGACGAGCCAGAACGCGAAGGCGTGGATGGTCGGCTACACGCCGTCGATTTCCTCGGCGGTATGGGTTGGCGCGGATCAGAACGAACCGATCGTCGACGCGGCCGGCGCGAATATCTACGGGTCCGGGCTGCCCGGGTCGATCTGGCAGTCGTTCATGGAGACGTACCTTGCCGATAAGCCGGGCGAGCAGTTCGAGGACGTCGAACCGATCGGCACGTATGCCGAGGCCGGCGCGGAGTACACCCCGGAGAGCACGGAGCCGAGCCTGCCGCCGAGCACCAGTTCGGCCCCGCCCCCGACGACGTCCTCCGAAGCGCGGCCCAGCCGCGACGTGGCGCCGACCTCGGAGGCGGAGCCGCCGCCGTCCGGTGAGCCGCCGCCGAGCGACGACGAACCGCCGACCGGTGGTGGTGACGACAGTCCGCCGATCATCGGCCCGGATCGAGGCGGCTCGGATCGAGGCGCGGAGCCGTAGTCGGGCTGACTCCCTTTGGGGCTTGGGGTCCCGTTCCGGACGCGGTAAATGTTCGGAATGGGACATACCGGGTCGCGAGCGGTGTTACGGTGCTGACCGTCCGTAACAGCCCAGCGACCAGTCAGGTTTATCGATGCCGTCGATGCGTGAGTGGATCCTGCCGGTAGTGCTCGCCGTTGGCGTGGTTGCCGGCTGCACCGAAGCCGAATCCGGCGAAGCCGCGCCCGCGCCGGAGAGCTCTTCCGCCGATGGCTCCACGGAAGACGGCGCGCCCAAGGTGGAGAACCCGCTGGATACCAGCGCCTACCAGCAGGACCCGTGTAGCTCGCTGAGCTCGGCACAACTACAGGAACTCGCCCTCGATCAGGGCAAACCCAGCGAGAACGACTCCGCCGGCCCGAACTGCTTCTGGCGCAACAACGAAGCGCGGTCCATGGCGTCCATTGCCTTCGTAACAGCTGGCAATAATGGGATCAGCGATGTTTATGCCAACCGGGAAAACAACGCTGTTTTTGAAGAGCTCCCCGCCATTGAGGGCCACCCGGTAGTGGCCTACGGCTCAGTTAAGGGTGAAATCGAAAGGGGTTACTGCACCCTTGCCGTCGGCGCTACCGACGAGCTCTTCTTAAGTATTAGCGTGAGAGTGTCCCGTGCAAATATCGGCCAAGACGATCCATGCGAATCGGCACAACGAGTCGCCGAGATGATGATCGAGACTATGCGCAGCGGTCAGTAACGCTCCGCCACGGAGCGGAGTTACCGCTCGACCGATCGGCAGATACGTGACGCTCGATACGCCGGTCAATCCGAGGGAACCTAGACAGGCGCCCGGGCCGTCCGATATACGAAAAGGGACGAGTCACTCACCCGTAGCGGTTTCCGCGGAATCCTCGGAAACCGAGCACACCGGATCGCGCCCGGTGTTACGGTCGTGACCGCACGTGCCCGATACGTGCAACTCATGTCGCGAGGAGGGGAACATGAGCCAGCCAGGCCCGAACCCGGAGACTGCCGCGCTGGGCGCCGCCGCGGGTGCCGCGCCCACGGTAGGCGCCGCTGTCGGCGCAGGGGCGATCGGCGTGGGTGCGATGAACGCACTCGGCGCGGTCGTGAACCAGGGGAGCGGCGGTGGCGAAGGCGGCGGCCGCTTCGAATACACCGAAGAACAACTCCGCTCCATCAAAAAACGCTGGGAAGACCTCGCAGAGGACTATGACGCGGACGTCCTACGTGCAGGACCGCTCACGCAGATCGAAGGACCTGGCGACGAGTACGTCAGTGCCCGTTATGCCCTGGCGGCCAATGCAGCTGGACAGAAGGTCATCGACTCGCTGATCGAACGCCGGAACTATTGCCGAGCGCAAGCACGTAAATGCGCGGAGGCCCTCGGCGAGTACGTCGAGACCGAGGACGAGGCAGCCCGTGAGATGCGCGGCCAGGACGATAAGGGCGGCCCGCTGTAACCATGCGCACGTGGACACTGCTACCCGCACTCCTGGCCGCCAGCGCGCTGCTCGTCGGCTGTTCCGACACTGAAACCGGCGAGGCCACTCCGGCCGCGACCGAAAGCTCGCCAACCAATAGCTCTCCCAGCGAGAACGGGACAGCGCCCGGCGGTGCCCCCAAGGTGGAGAACCCACTGGACACCACCAAGTTCCAGCAGGACCCGTGCAACACGCTGACCTCAGCACAGCTACAGGAACTCGTTCTCGATGAGCCAGGCGAACCAGATGATGCCGAAGCCGGACCGAATTGCATCTGGCGAAATAGCGAAGCGCAGTCCAGAGCATCCATTGTGTTTGTGACAGCCGGCAACCACGGAATCAGCGACGTCTACGCGAACAGGGACACCAACCCCGTATTCGAAGAGCTCCCCGCCATCGAAGGGCATCCGGTGGTCGCCTACGACGCCGTTGAGGGCGAACACGAAAAGGGCTACTGCACCCTCGCTGTCGGCGCCACCGACCAACTCTGGCTCAGCATCGGCGTGAAGATATCCGATGCAACCGTAGGCCAGCGCGATCCTTGTGTTGCTGCACAGGGAGTCGCCGAAATGATGATCAACACGATGCAGGGGGGATCCTGATGTCATCGCCAGTCTCGAATTCGCCGAAGGACGTTTTCAACGCTACTATCGGCCCAATTTTCAGTATGACACCGAGCCAGATCTACGATCGCGTACATAACGGCCCAGGCGCCGGCTCACTCGGTGAAGCTGAGGGCATGGGTAGTGAGATCGCCAGCAGCGAGGGTGAGCGGGTTGGCAAGATTCAGCAGCTGAAGGCCGAAATCGAGTCTGGTTGGCAGGGCAAGGCTGGTGCGGGCGCGGCAGGGGCCGCGGCGCCACTGGCGGAATCGGCACAGCAAGGCGCTAACCAGCTCGGCAAAGCGCAGAGTATTCATACGATGCAGCGGGATGTATTCGACAACACCAAGAACTCAGTGATTCAGATCCCGGAGAACCCGCCGGAACCGAATTTCATCGATCAGGTATTCCCGTTCGCCACCGACCACGCACAAAAGGCGGCGGATTACCAAGCCAAGGCCGAATACAATATGCAGGTCTTCGAGAAATACGAAGGCACCAGCAGTTCCAGCCAGGACACCCTGCCAACGGAATACGGTCAGCTACGCGATCCCGGCGGCGAGATCTCAATGGTGGACAGGGACGGCGGTAGCGGCTACCCCGATCAAGGCCGCAGCAACACCCCGCCGCCGGGTATGGGCAACCCCGGCTCGAACCCGGGCACCGGCAACCCCGGCACGGGCAACCCGGGCACCGGCAACTCGCCCGGCTACAGCGGCTTCAGCGGGAACACCCCAGGCAGCTCACCAGGTAACCCCGGCATCGGCACCACACCGGGCAGCGACAGCCCCGGCAGCACGGTGCCGGGCAGCACCACCCCAGCCGGCTACGCCCCGCCCGGCAGCCCTAGCTACAACCCGGCCGCGAGCGCAAATCCCGGCGCGGGCAGCGGGCCAGGCGGTATGGGCTTCGGGCCGGTTGGCGGCGGGACCGGCTTCGGCGGCGGAGCCGGCGGTAGCAGCACCGGAAGTGGTATCGGCACAGGCGCGGGCAGCGGACTCGGCGGCGGCCGACTTGGCGGCGGCACCGGCGCTGGTGCCGGTGCGGGTGCGGGTGGTTCAGCCGGCAGTGGCGCGGGTGCCGGACAGCCCGGCGCGGGCGCACGCACCGGTGCAGGCCCGCTCGGTGCAGGTGGTGCCGGCGCGGCCGGCGGCGGTGGCCTCGCAGCCGGTGGCCTCGCAGCCGGTGGACCAGCTGGCGGACGCGCCGGCGGCATGCCGATGGCCGGCGGCATGGGCGGCGGCCGCGGCCAGGGCGGCGAGGATGAGGAGCACCAACGCGCGTCCTTCCTGGTCGAGCCGGACGCCGAAGGCGTATTCGGCACCGACCAGCTGACCGCGCCGCCGGTCATCGGCGAGTGACCGGCGAGGTCCCGCGGATCGGGGCGCACAATTTCCAGCACAGTCCGACGGGGGCGGGATGGCGCACGGGGAGCTAACGCTCGACCTGCTCACCTTTCTCATGGTGTATCGCAGGGAAACCAGGCAACGGCCGCACCTCGTTTTCGCCGGCGGGGACCGGTACTTCCCGCTGGAGAACCGCGCGGGCGCGATGCAGGCACTGGACGACGAGCTGCACCAGCTCGGCCTGCTGGACGGGACTCGGTTACAGCCAGACTTCCAGGACACCCTCGGCCTGCTCGCCAACGCACGCGTGGAGTTCTTCGGCTGGGTACAACACGAGCAGTCGAACTTCGCGGTGCTCGCCGCATCGGTCGGCAAGGAGGCGCTGCTGGCCACCCGGACCGGTGAACAGGTCTGGCTGAAGCCCGGCAAGGTGGAAAACCCCGGCGAGCTCGCCGGGCAGCTGGTCACCCTGCTGCCCAAGGTGAACCCCGCGGATATCCGGCCGTTCGCCGTGAACGAGGCCGATCTCGCCTCCGTGGGCGCCACCGCCAACCAAGGCTCGCTGCTGGACCGCCCCCGATCCGCCCAGGCCATCGAACTGCGCCAGCTGGAAGACCTGTTCAAACTCCGCCGCTCCGGCGGCGGCGCGCTGTATGCCGCCATCCGCGACCAGCAGGGAAACCGCCACCAGGTCGAGGACAAACTGGACTACATCGACACCGTGAACGGCAGGGTGCTCAGCTTCTTCACCGGGGACGGACAGGCTCGCGCACGCAAGACGCGCACCCTGAACATCGCGCCGGGCTCACCCAAATGGCTCAGCGACAAGCTCGCCACGCTGCCAAGCGGCCGGTAACCGCCGGCTAACCCACGCCCGCGTAGCATCCCCGCCGTGTCCAGCGAGCAACCAACCGAGGCGGCAGAACCGGCGGTTTCGCTGGACGAGCAGGATCGCGTGCTACCGAGCAAACAGGAGCCGCTGGTCCGTGCGGCAAGCGCGCCAATCGGCGGACCGGTCGGCGAGCACGCCACCATCGGCAGGCAGTGGTTCTGGACACCGCTGCGCGTCGGCCTACTGCTGTGCATGCTCACCCTGATGCTCAGCTGGTTCGGCAAAGCCAGCTGCATCCAGGAGTTCACCAACGCGCAGGGCCAGGCCGAGCTGGATTGGCGCTCCGAACGGCAGTACGTCGCGATGTGCTACTCCGATGTGATCCCGCTGTACAGTGCGGAGAAACTGGACCAGGGCGCCTTCCCGTACAAGACGAAATGGGTGGAGACGCACGACGGCGTCAGCCAGGACCGGTACATGGAGTACCCGGTACTCACCGGCCTTTTCCAGTGGGTCAACGCGAAACTCACCGATGCCTGGCTCTCCGGCGCGCAGGCCGGCTGGTTGCCCGGCGCCCTGCCGGTCGCCATCTACTTCAACATCACCGCGTTCTGGCTCGGCCTTGCGTGGCTGGCCACGGTATGGGCGGTAGCCCGCAGCAACCCTCGACGACCATGGGATGCCGCGCTGGTCGCGCTCTCCCCGCTGGTCCTGGTGCACGCCTTCACCAACTTCGACACTATTGCCTGCGCGCTTGCCGCCGCGGCGGTACTCGCCTGGTCGCGAAAACGCAGCTATACCGCCGGTTTGCTGCTCGGACTCGGCGCGGCGGCCAAACTGTATCCACTGTTCCTGCTCGGCCCATTACTGATCCTGTGTCTGCGCGCGGGGAAACTACGCGAGTTCGGCCGCACCGCGGGCACCGCGCTGGCCACCTGGATCGTGGTGAACCTGCCAATTGCCCTGCTGTACCCGGCCGGCTGGCGAGAGTTCTTCCGGCTGAACGCCGAGCGACCAGCCGACCCCGACTCGATCTACAACGTGATCTCCGGGCTCACCGGCTGGGCCGGTTTCGACGGGGAGCTAGGCACCGGGGAAAGCCCGGTACTGCTGAACACGATCAGCGCCGTACTTTTCCTCGCCTGCTGCGCGGCCATCGGATTCATCGGCCTTTCCGCACCCACCCGGCCCCGGCTTGCCCAACTCGGCTTCCTGGTACTTGCCGCCTTCCTGCTGACGAACAAGGTATGGAGCCCGCAGTACTCGCTGTGGTTGGTACCGCTCGCGGTACTTGCCTTGCCCCGCTGGCGCATCCTGCTCGGCTGGATGCTGCTGGACGCGCTGGTCTGGGTACCGCGCATGATGATGTACCTCGGCGTGGACAACAAGGGCCTGCCCGCGGAATGGTTCCTGAGCACCGTGCTGGTCCGCGACCTCGCGGTAGTTGGACTCTGCGCGCTGATCGTCTACGAGATCTACCGGCCGACCGAGGATCTGCTGCGCGCGAGGACCGAGGACCGCTGGATCGGCAGGCACAGCCGCGCCGCCGCGGCGCCGAGCGACCCGACAGGTGGGGTACTCGACGGCGCGCCGGATGCCTTCCGGCTCGACCTCCGGCGCGTCAGATCAACCGGTTAGGTCAGGCGCTCGAGGTTGATCGCGTCGGCCATCGCTCGATAACCGGCGTCGTTGCAGTGCATATGGTCGCCGAAGTCGAATTCCGGCCGCATGGCGAGTGGGTCATTCGGATCCAGAATCGCCTTGTCGAAATCGGCGACCGCGTCGAACACCCCGCCGTGTAGCACGAATTCGTTGATTTCCTGACGTTCCCGCTCGGTTTCCGGGTTGTGCGTACCCCAGTACTTGAACGGGGTGATCGTGGTGCCAACTACCCGGATGTCGTTGTCGTGACAGCGCGACACGATCCGGGTGAACTGCTCGATCACGCGCTGAGCGGTATTCGGCACCTTGGGCGGCTGCTGCAGGTCGTTCAACCCGTGCGCGACGATCAGCGTGCGCACTCCCGCACGGTCGATCACATCGCGCTGTAGCCGCTCGAGGCCGACCTTCCCCGCCCCCTCATGCCCGTAGTTGTTCGAGTCGACCAGCAGCCGGTTCGCGCTCACTCCCGCGTTGTACACGCCCATCTGCTGCTTCGGCGCCATGTCGATCAGCCGCCGGCCGAGGTAGTCCGGCCAACGAGCGTTGCCGCCCATGGTCGAACCGGCGCCATCGGTGCTCGACCCGCCGAAGGTGGCGACCGCGCCAGCGGCCTGCGGCGCGTACACCGCGACCTCGGTGACGTAGCGCCACCAGGAGTTCTGCTCGGTGAACCGATCGGCGCGCGGATCATCCGCGAAATCCTTGCCCTCGGCCATGTAGTTGAACTGGACGGCCATCGGGTGGTAGCTGACCGGTCCGGAACCACCGGTGGCATAGGTGGTGACCAGCAGGTTCGCGTTATGCGGCAGCTCGAGGTCGACCTTGTCGCTCCACACCTCGGTGCCCGGCTGGATCACCACCGCCTGGGCACCATCGAAAGTCGCCGTGCGCATGGATTCCGGCCGCGCTTCCGGGGAGTTCGGCTCCGCCTGGATGGCGACGGTCACATGTTTGAGCTCGAGCGGATCTTTACCGTACAAATTGGACATCCGGACCCGTACCGCGCTGCCGCCGAGGCTGATCTGCAACAGGTTACGGATCGACTTGAACGGGTACCCCTTGCTGGTGTCCGGCTCCGGCCCGCCGGCAGGTGCGCCCCAGCTCGCCACCCAACCATCCGGCAAACCCCCCGGGCGTTCCTCGCCCTCAGCCGCCTTTTCCCATGGTGTGCACGAGGTGACCACCGCACCCGCCGTGACCGCCATGCCCGCGGCGAACAAGCCACGCCGAGAGATCATCACCGCATCCAAACCTGTAGCAAAGCCGGAAACCCCACAGGCATGTTAATGGGCCGGCTCCGACCCACCGCGCCCGCCAGTCTTGGACCCGGCAATATGCCTGGGTAGCGGCGGTTGCTCGGCGAAAGTGGGTTGCGCGCGCAGAAACACCAGGAACAGCGCCACCAGCAAAGCCGCCCGCCCCCATACGCCGATCATCACGGCCTGCGCGGCAAACCCGTCCGAAATGCCGAAGCCGGTGCCGTCCTGCAACAGATAAAACCAGCGGAACACACCGATCCCCATCGCGAGATCCGCGACGAGATAGCTCGCTATCCAGCCCCAGTGCACCCGCAACAGCACGAACATGGGCAGCAGCCAGAGCGCGTACTGCGGCGAATGCACCTTGTGCAGCAGCAGGAACGCACAGAGCATCGCCGCGAACACCGGCAGCCACGGGTAACTACCGGTGGCCAGCGATCGGCGCCAGCCAAGCAGGCAGGCCAGCGCGAACGCGGCCACCATCAGCACGGGCGAGAGCACTCCGACCAACGTCGGATAGAACTCGTTCGTGGCTTCCGAATCCGGCCGAAATGCCCAGTACCACAGTGAATTCGAGGTCACATCGGCTTCGCGGGCAAACTGGAACACGAACGACGCCCGCCAGCCGGCAAATCCGGCCAGCGCGAACGGCAGGTTCACCAGCACCACGGTGCCGACCGCGGCACCGACTACGCGCAGCGCGGGCCGCAGCCGGTTCCCGCGCGCCAGCTCGGCGCCGGCCCGCCCCCCGGTGAGCACGTACAGCGCCAGCGGTAACACGCCGAGCAGCGGGTACACCTTCACCGCGAACCCGAGCCCGAGCAATACCGCCGCCCAGCTGGCACGTTGCTCGAGTGGCCGCGGCAACCGGTAAAGCAGAAAGACCGCACCGACGACACAGGCGACCGCGGGCAGATCCCAGTTGTGGAAGGCGTAGAGCACCAGCGGCGGACCGAGCGCCCACACCAGCGCTCGCCAGCGGGACAGCTTGCCGAGTAGCCAGGCAACCAGCAGACCGAACGGAGCGAGCAGCAACGTGGAGCCGAGTAGGAAGCCCGCATCGGTTTGCGCGAAGGTGGCGCCGAGCCAGATCAGCATGCCGGTGAGCACCGGGTACTCCACGGCACCGCCGGTCAGCTCACCGTCGGCGGTGATATCGCCATGCACGTAAGGGAAGACGTGCTCGTTCACTTCCCTGCCAAGCCATAGGTACTGGATGTCCGAATAACAGACCTGCGCCCAGCTGCGCAGCTGATAGTCCGGCTGGGAGCGCCCCTGATCGTCGAACCACGGGCCGGTGCACCGGTTCTTGTTCAGGAAACCGGCGGCCAGTGTGAGGCCGCAGAGCAGCACGACTACCGCAAGAACCCAGCGGCCAAGGCGTGCCCGACCGGGGCTCGCGGCGGTACCGACCGGGCCTGCGGTCAACCCGCCACTGCCTCGCGAAGAAAGGCGATATCGGCTGCCTGGCCATCCGGCGGAGTTTCCACCACGGCCGGCGCGTTTGCCTTGCGGAGTACCTCGGCCAACAGCTGCGGATCGATCGTCGCGGCCGAACTGCCAACCACGTTCGCATGCCGGTCGCGCCCTGAGCCGAACTCATCGCGGGAGTTGTTCAGATGCACCAGGTCGATCCGTCCGGTGATCGCCCGAACCCGGTCGACCACATCGATCAGCTGCTCGCCCGCGGCGAAAGCGTGGCAGGTGTCCAGGCAGAATCCGGCGCCGAACTCGCCGACCGCGTCCCATAACCTGTCCAGCTGATCGACGAACCTGGCCATCGCGAAATCCCCGCCAGCGGTGTTTTCGATCAGAATGGGCACCGCGAATCCGCCCTCGGCATGCTGGCGCTCGAAAAGTTTCCGCCAGTTCGTCACGCCGGCTTCGGGGTCCTCGCCCTGGCGCACATGCCCGCCGTGCACCACCAGACCACGCGCGCCAACCGTCGCCGCGCCTTCCGCGTGCTGAATCACCAGCTTTCGGCTGGGAATGCGAATCCGATTGTTCAGCGAGGCAACGTTGATCATGTACGGCGAATGGATGAACACCGCGAGATCACCCGCAAGCAGCTCCTCGGCCTGCGGATGCGGTTTCGGTGCCTGCCAGCTCTGCGGATCGGCGAGAAAGAACTGCACCGCATCCGCCGCTCGTTCGCGCGCGGCGCCGACCGGATCACCATCTTTGACATGCGCACCGATCTGCATAACAGCTAAGCGTAATAGGTATCTAACCCGAATCGGATGCGCTCGGTATTCTGCGTCACTACACTTCAGTAGGCTCGTTATACCTGTCAGTCACGGGTAGCTGGATCTGCCATGGATAACTGGACTGGCTGACCGCAGGTCGAGGGGAATTAGGTATGCGCAGAGCACGTAGGGCCATCGCCGCGGGCGCGGTCGGGTTCCTTGCCGCAGGCATCCCGGTGCTGGTGACCTCGGGCGGAACAGCCATGGCCGCGCCGGCGCCGATCATCGTCGGCGAATGCGGTGCCACGGTGCAGGGCAAGCCCGGTCAGCCGATTGCGCTGGACGTCGGCGCCGCGATGGGCAAGGAGCCCGGTTCGCTCGGCACCGTCGCGCTCGGCACCGTCCAGGACGGCAACCGCACCATTGGCCTGCCGGTGGCCGAGATCGTTGACGGGCTCGGCGGCCTGACCTCGCCGATTCCGATCGTCGGCGATCTGGTCAACGGGCTGCGCGGCCTGGTTGGCGGCGTCTGCAACGTCACCACGGACGTGGTGAACACCGCGGCCAAGCCGGTGCAGAGCGCCGCAAGTCCAGTAACCAAGCCCCTCGGCGATGTGGCCGAGCAGGGGCTGAACGCGATCGACCCACCGCAGGAAAGTGGACCCGGCCCGAACCAGCCGGCGCCGGAGAACCCGGGGCCAAACCAGCCTGGCCCGAACCAGCCACCCGGCCAGGACTCGCTGCGGCCGGTGCTGCCCACGCCGGACGGCGGGCTCAGCGAGGGCCTGGACGCGCAGGGCCTGCAGGACTTCACCGCGAGCTTCGGTTACTCACCGATGACCGACTACAGCTCGCTGCCGTTCGACAGCGCCGGTCTGTACGCGCCCTCGCCTGGCGTCCGCTACGGCGGGCAGGTGCCCGGTTTCGCGCCCGAGTTCGGCATCCTCGGCGAGGAGGGCAACGGCAACGGGCAGGACAAGGAAAGCGTGCGTAACGCGGGACAGGCGCAGGCGGTCCAGGCACCGACCGAGAACAACGTGACGCTTCCAGTGCTACTCGGCGCACTGCTGCTGACCGGCGTACTCGCCGGCCTGGTCCGAACCTGGGTACTGCGCCGCACCGCCGGCTGAACAACACAATCCGGGGCGGCGCGCTGAGACGCCAGCCACGGTTGGTAGCCTTGACCGGTTGACCCTCCTGTCGCGGATGGACCGCGGCCGTACAGCCCATAGGAGGTGAGTGGTCTTCATGCGTCATTACGAGGTAATGGTCATCCTCGAGCCCAGCCTGGACGAGCGCAACGTCGCACCGTCGCTGGAGAAGCACCTGAACGTGATCCGCCAGGAAGGCGGCGACGTGGAAAAGGTGGACGTCTGGGGCAGGCGCCGGCTTTCCTACGAGATCAACAAGCACGCCGAAGGCATCTACGCCGTCGTCGACTTGAACTCGGAGCCGGCCACGGTCAAGGAGCTTGACCGGCAGCTTTCGCTGAACGAGACCGTGCTGCGCACCAAGGTGGTACGGCGTGACCCGAAGCGCGCGGGCGCGCGTCGCTGAGGCCTAACTGATGGCAGGCGAAACGATCATCACCGTGGTCGGCAACCTCACCGCCGACCCCGAGCTGCGATTCACTCCGTCTGGTGCGGCGGTCGCGAACTTCACGGTCGCGTCCACGCCGCGCACCTTCGACCGCCAGTCCGGCGAGTGGAAGGACGGCGAGGCACTGTTCCTGCGCTGCAATATCTGGCGGCAGGCGGCCGAGAACGTCGCCGAATCCCTGACCAGGGGAACCCGCGTCGTCGTACAGGGCAGGCTGCGCCAGCGCTCCTTCGAAACCAAGGAAGGCGAGAAGCGCACCGTTGTCGAACTCGAGGTTGACGAGATCGGCCCGAGCTTGCGCTACGCCACAGCCAAGGTGAACAAGGTCAGCCGTGGCGGCGGTAGCGGCGGCTTCGGCGGTGGAGGTGGCGGTGGCGCCGCCCCTGCCGACGACCCGTGGAGCTCGGCCCCGCCAGCCGGCGGTGGCGGGGGCTTCAACGACGAGCCGCCGTTCTGATCGCGCCCTAACCCCAGACCACAACACACGTTCCACAGGAGTTAAACAGTGGCCAAGCCACCGATTCGCAAGCCGAAGAAGAAGGTTTGCGCATTCTGCAAGGACATCAGCGCGGATATCGACTACAAGGACACCACGCTGCTGCGCAAGTACATCTCGGACCGCGGCAAGATCCGCGCTCGCCGGGTGACCGGTAACTGCAGCCAGCACCAGCGGGATGTCGCGGTCGCGGTGAAGAACGCGCGCGAGATGGCGCTCCTTCCGTACACCTCCACCGCTCGCTGAGCCGACGTTTCGGGCTGATCGGAGAACACGATATGAAGCTCATCCTCACTACCGATGTGAGCGGCCTCGGCGGTCCCGGAGACATTGTCGAGGTCAAGGACGGCTACGGCCGTAACTACCTACTGCCCCGTGGGTTCGCCATCGTGGCGACCAAGGGGGCAGAGCGTCAGGTCGCCACGATCCGCAGGGCGCAGGAAACGCGGCGGATCCGCGATCTCGACCACGCCAGGGAAGTCAAGGCCCAGCTGGAAGGCCTCGGCGGTGTTCCGCTGAGCAAGAAGGCGGCCAGCAACAGCGGCAAGCTGTTCGGCTCGGTGACCACCAACGACGTGGCGAGCGCGATCAAGGCCGCGGGCGGTCCGCTGCTGGACAAGCGCAGCATTGACATCCCGGGGCACATCAAAACGGTGGGCAAGCACAAGTTCGCCGCACGGCTACACCCAGAGGTGACCGTGAACCTGGAACTTCAGGTCACCGCACTGCCGCAGTAGTAGCAGCACCCTTCAGGGCGCCGTTCGCCAAGCTTGGCGGGCGGCGCCCTGTTGTGTTCCACCGTTATGTGCCACTTGCTCGGCGACTCGACGCATAGTCGAGCCACCGGTCCATTCGGTCGATGCACATGTGGTCGACGAAACTCCGCATATCGCCCCGGTCGGCTTACTTCGAACGATGCCTTGACTACTCGATCGGGCAGCGTTGATCGCTTGGGGACAACTCTGGGTAGACACACTTTCGACACGCCCAGCCGGTCGAGTTTGGCCGACACGCCGGCGCGGCCAGAAGTATTTTCTTCCACAGCCTATACACAGAGCCTGAACTGCGATTTTACTGTCGGCATATCGCTCCATCCCCAAGTTGTCCCCAGCTTCAGAAGCGCTTGTGGTTAGTTGCCCCAAGCCATCAACAAGTTATCCACAAGACCGTCCCCAGTCCCATTTGCGCTGCTCCGGACGAGCGATCTAACGTCCCGTCGGCGAGACCGGCACGGGCCGATCGGCATGTGACGAAATTGCTCGCCGACACCTTGGAAACACCCGCCGGAAATGCCCGCGGGAGCCAGCGACAACTGATAAGATCGAACAGGCGTTCGAACATGGGGAGGAGGTCCGGCGCGGTGGCGGTGACGGACGATCGGAGTTTCGCTCGACCCGCGGAGGCGAACGGCGATCGGCAGGGCGGCGGTTTCGACCGGCAGCCACCTCAGGACCTCACCGCCGAGCAGTCCGTGCTCGGCGGGATGATGCTCTCCAAGGACGCGATCGCCGACGTCGTGGAAGTCCTCCGGCCAGGTGACTTCTACCGCCCAGCACACCAGGCCGTCTACGACGTCGTGCTCGACCTTTATGGTCGCGGTGAACCTGCCGACCCGGTTACCGTTTCCGCTGAGCTAGAGCGGCGCGGCGAACTTGGCCGGGTCGGCGGTGCACCGTATCTGCATACCCTGATCGCCACCGTGCCCACGGCCGCGAATGCCGGCTACTACGCGGAGATCGTCGCGGAGAAGGCGGTGCTGCGGCGGTTGGTCGAGGCCGGCACGAAGATCGTGCAGTCCGGCTACGCCGCGGGTGACGGCAGCGATATCAACGAGGTAGTGGACCGGGCGCAGGCGGCCATCTACGAGGTTACCGAGCGGCGCACCAGCGAGGACTACCTCGCGCTCGAAGAGCTGCTGCAGCCCACGATGGACGAGATCGACGCGATTGCCTCGCGGGGCGGGCAGTCGCAGGGCGTGCCGACCGGGTTCATGGATCTGGATGGCGTCACCAACGGCCTGCACGCCGGCCAGATGATCATCATCGCCGCCCGGCCGGGTATCGGTAAGTCGACCCTTGGGCTGGACTTCGCTCGGTCGTGTTCGATCACGCACGGCATGAGCAGCGTGATCTTCTCGCTGGAGATGAGTCGCACGGAGATCGTGATGCGCATGCTCTCCGCGGAGGCGAAGATCCGCTTGCAGGACATGCGCGGTGGCCGGATGTCCGATGATGACTGGACCAGGTTGGCCAGGCGGATGAGCGAGATCAGCGAGGCACCGCTGTTCGTCGATGACTCACCGAATATGACGATGATGGAGATCCGCGCCAAGGCCCGGCGGCTCAAGCAGCGGCACGATCTACAGCTGATCGTGGTGGACTATATGCAGCTGATGACCTCGGGTAAGCGGGTGGAGTCAAGGCAGCAGGAAGTTTCCGAGTTCTCCAGGCAGCTGAAGCTACTCGCCAAGGAACTCGAAGTCCCGGTGATCGCGATCAGCCAGCTGAACCGAGGGCCGGAACAGCGCACCGACAAACGACCGATGCTCGCCGACCTGCGTGAATCGGGTTCGCTTGAGCAGGACGCCGATATCGTGCTGCTGGTACACCGGCCGGACGCCTTCGAACTGGACGATCCACGCTCCGGCGAGGCCGATCTGATCCTTGCCAAGCATCGTGCCGGGCCGACCAGCACGGTGACCGTCGCCCATCAGCTGCACTACAGCCGCTTCGCCGACCTCGCGCAGGGGTAGCGGATCCCACGGGCTGGCCGTCGAAGATCGACATGCCGCTGCCGGTCCGGGTCCGTCCAGGCGCTAGGCTCGTACTGCGCTGTTCGGGCGGTTTGCGCCCGCCGCATTCCGTTTCGTCGGGTTACCGTCGAAGATCAGCTCATGTCCCGAAGGTCTGCCGATGCCTGAATCCCGCAGCCGGTTGGCCAGTTTTTCGCTCACCAAGAGCGGGCTGATCGCCGTTGCGGTACTGCTGGTTTTCGTGGCCGGTTTCGCCGGTGCCGGCCAGCACGACGCGGACCGCGCGGGTACGTCGGCGAGTAATTCGGTGATGGGCACCGCGTACACCACCTTGAGCCCGCAGCTGCGCGGCCGGGTGACCAAGAGCCAGGACGCCGCGCAGGACGGCCGGCAATACCAGGCCTGGCAACAGATCGGGATGCGGCTGATCAGTTCGCGCACCGAACGCGCTGGTTCCTGCACGGCGAACTCCTACGGGCGGCTGCAACGGTTCTTTCAGCGGACTCCCTGCCAGGATCTGGACCGGATGGTGCTGCGGCTGCGCGATCCGCGCGGTAGCCAACTCAACGTTGCGGTCTCCTGGATCCGCATGCCGAATCCAGCGCTGGCGCGCGAACTGCGGGCGCTCGCCGATGCCGAGGACGCCGGCAATGTGGCACCGATCGGCAGCACCGGGCCGTATATCAGCGGCGCGCAGGCGATCGGCGTGCACCACCAGTCGTTGCGCAATGGCACCCACGTGGTGCTCGCCGAAGCGGCACCGGGGGATGCGCTTGGCGACGCCGAACGGATGCGCGCGGCCACCAAGGTGGCGGTAACCCTGCCCGAACCGTAACCGGGCGTTACGGGACTACTGCGCCATTCGCGGGTTACCCGGGCAAAACGGCCCGCCGGCCGGCTAGGGCTCGGACGATGGGCGGATGCCCGAGTTTCGCAGCCGCCCTGATGGTTCGAAGTACCCGATTACCCCTCGCAAAGGCGGCACGATCGTCGCGGCGGCGGCACTTGGCGGAGTTGTCGCGGTCAGCAGTGGGGTCGGCGGCTTTGGTACCGGAGCGGCCGGCGGCAATGCGACCGGCGCAGCCGAGTCGGTACTCAGTCCCGCGCTTCGCGCGAAAACCACGAAGGCAAGCGATTTCACCAAGCGCAACCAGCCGAAGCGCGCCTGGCGACAGCTTGGCCTGCGTACCTTGCGCGACCAGCTGCACGAGGCCGCGTCCTGCGTTGCGTATTCCTATGGCCAGGTCCAGAACTTCTTGCAACGGACGCCATGCCGAGAACTCGACCGCATGCTGCTGCCATTGGTCGACGCGGATGGCAACCGGCTGAACGTTGCCGTCGCCTGGGTACGGATGCCGACAAGGGGGAGTGCTCGCGAGCTTCGCGCACTGACCGATACCGACGGCACCGGCAACATCGCCCCGATCGGCAGTACCGGACCATCGCTTGCCGGCACCGAACTGACCGGCGAGCATTACGCGTCCCGCCGGTCCGGATCGCGCACCGTGATAGCCGAGGCAGCAAGTAGCGACCCAGCGGTCAGCTCCGCGATCCTGCAGGCCACTACCGAAGTCGCGGTGTACCTGCCGCCGCCATGACAACCGCCACGGAATATTTCCCGCTCGCCGAGCGTCAACCATACTAGTTGAATCTTCAACATATGGAGCTGCTATGCCCGACCAGCTGGATCGCATGCCGGTGCTTTACCTCAGCCACGGCGCTCCACCGCTTGCCGACGACCCCACCTGGACCCGCCAGCTGGCCGACTGGTCAGCTGCACTGCCCCGGCCGAAAGCCATCCTGATGGTCTCCGCGCATTGGGAAGCCGCGCCGCTCGCCATCGGTGCGACCAGCACGGTGCCGTTGGTCTATGACTTCTGGGGATTCCCGGAGCGCTATTTCCAGGTGCGCTATCCGGCCCCCGGCGCACCCGAACTCGCCGCCCAGGTACGCGGACTGCTTGCGGATTACCAACCGAGCGAGCACCCGGACCGCGGACTCGACCACGGCGCCTATGTGCCACTGGTCGAAATGTATCCAACGGCCGATATACCGGTACTACAAATTTCCATGCCCACCCTTGATCCCGCGCAGCTCATGGACGTCGGCCGGAAACTCGCCCCACTGCGCGGCGCCGGCGTGCTCATCGTGGGCAGCGGGTTTTTCACCCATAACCTGAGCGCGATCGATATGACCGGCACGGCGGAAACCACGCCGCCGAGCTGGTCCGCCGAATTCGATGACTGGGGAGAGCAGGCACTACGTGCGGCGGATATCGACACGTTGCTCGACTTCCGGCATACCGCGCCCGCGGGGCGGCTTGCCCACCCGCGCACCGAGCATTTCGCGCCATTGTTCGTATCGCTCGGCGCCAGCCTGGACCGACCGCAACCGCAGGCGGTGATCGACGGGTTCTGGTACGGCCTGGCGAAACGCTCAGTGCAATTCAACTAGCGCAAACAAAAGAGAACGGCACGTTTGCGCAACAGGAGCGCGCAAACGTGCCGTTCATACCCACCCCCGCCGGATTACTCGGGAAGGGAGAGTTTCCTGGGGTGGGCGATCAGCTGGGCCGAACTCACTGGATGTGGAACGGCTTGCCCTGCAGTTCGGCGAACCGGTGCTGGAGGTCGAACAGCCCACCGCTACCGACCTGGCTCATCGCCGGGCCGCTCGCCGGCAGCGCGGACCGCTCAGCCGGACGGTGCGCGGGCAGCGTCACCGGACGCTGTGCCGGCAGCGTCTGCGGCGCGCCGGCCGCCGGCAGGGTCACCGCGTCCTGCGCGGGCAGGGTCTGCGGCGCCTCGGCGGGCAGGGTCACCGGCTGCTCGGCTGGCAGTGCGGGCAGTGCGTCCACCGGCAGCTCCGACCGGTCGAAGGCCATCTCCAGCTGTGGCGCGGAGTTGCCAACCGAGGTCTCGCTGTCGTTCGTCGAGGCGGCAAGCGCCTGCGCCAGAATCGACACCGGGACCTGGTGAATCTGGCCAACCACGCCAACCGGCAGCTGTCCGGCGAATCCACCCTCGCTGACGGCCTCGCCGCCCACCGTGTTCACCGCGGTGTTGTCGCCAACGCCAAGCGCATCCCCGCCGAGCGCGGCGATCGCGTCCCCGAAGACGTCCACTACCGCGGCAGCCGGCACGTCCAGGATGTTGCCGGAAAGCGAACCAGCTTCACCCGAGGTCGTCACGTCGCCGCCGGTCGTGTTCACCACGTCGTTGGTGGCGACCGCGTTGCTCAGCCCGGCAACGTCCACCGCGTCACCGAACACCTGCGCCGCCGGCAGCACCTGCGGGGTAACCGCGTTGCCGGCGACGAAGCCGTCGTCGCCCGCGGTCTCTACCGCGCCACCGGTGGTGACATCGCTGAGGTTGTCCGCGGTGGCGTTACCCACGCCCAGCGCGGACACCTGGTCACCGAACACGTGCGCGAGGGCACCAACCGGCGCGGAGACCACGTTGCCGGAGATGTTGCCCTCGGTGCCATCGGTGCCGGCGTCGCCACCGGAGGTCATGATGGTGTCGTTCACCGCGCCGGCGTTGGTCAGGCTGAGCGCCGAAGCACCAATGCCGAACACCTGCGCGGGCACCGAAGCCGGCGCCTGCACGATGTTGCCCGAGCCGGTGCCGCCTACGCCGTTGGCCGCGCTGTTGCCACCCGCGCTGATCTCGTTCGTCGCGTCACCGAAGGCGTTGGTCTCGGCCAGACCGCCAACCGTGGCACCGAACAGCTGTGCCGCGCCGGCAACCGGAACCTGTACGGCGTTCGCGGAAAGCACCGCGTCGTCGTCCACCGTGCTGGTGTCGCCACCGGCCTCGGAGACCTTGTGCTCGGTTACCGCCGCGTCCGAGGTGCCAAGCACACCGACCGAGTCGGCGAAACCCTCCACCGGCAGTGCGACCGGCACGGTGGCGGCGTTACCCGAACCGAGCGCGTCGTTGGCGATCGTGCCGGTGTAACCACCGGCGATGGCCTCGGCCTCGTTGTTCATCCCGGCGCCGTCCTCGCGGTCGGCAGCACCCGTGGTGTCGGCCGCGCCGAGCACCGCAACCGAGTTGCCGAGCAGATCGGCGGGGCCGGCGATCGGGGTCGCCAGGCTGGTGCCGGAAAGCGCGGACTCGTTGCCGTTGGTGAACGAGCCGTCGCCGGCAACGGCGCTGACCTCGTTGTCGTGCAGCGCCTCGGCCGCACCGCCGACCGCGACCGCGTGCGTGATGGCCTCCACGGGCACGGCAACCGGGGCGTTCGCGATGGTGCCCGAGCCGAGCCCGCCCACGCCGGAGCTGGAGTCGAACCCACCGGCGAGCACGTCGTTGCTGGTGCTGCCGGTCGCCTCGCCCTCGCCAAGCACACCGGCCGCGGTGCCGGCGACGACCACCGGGGTGGCCAGCGGCGCCTGCGCGACGGTGCCCGCGAGCAGGCCGTCGTCGCCGGTCGTCTGGATGTAGCTGGGCACGTCGTTCACACCGGGCTTGGTGCCGCCCGCGGTGGCGTTCGCCGAGCTGTCCGAGTGTGCCTCGGCCTCGCCGAGCACGCCGAGCGCGCTGCCGTTCAGCTCAACTGGGGCGGCAACCGGAAGCGCCCCGACCGTGCCGGAAAGGGCGCCACCCTCCCCACTGCCCACGATCGAGCCACCGGCGTTGGCCTCGGAGGTCGCCGTGGAGTTGGTCTCCGCGTCCCCGCCACCGGCGATCGCGTTGCCGGTCAGCTGCACCGGCGTGGCCAGCTGGCCAGCCACGGTGTTGCCGGCGAGCAGGCCACCCTCGCCATTGGTGTCGATATCGCCAGCCGCTTGCGCGCTCTGCGTGGAGTTGTTCGTGGACTCCGCATCGCCGAGCACGCTGACCGCGTTCCCGGTGATCGCGACCGGCGCGGCCCAGTCCAGGTCCACCGCGTTGCCACCGAGGGTGGTGTTCGAACCGTCGGTCCGCACCGGCGCTTCGGTCGCGGCCTCCTGCTTGGACTCGTTGTCCACCGCCACGTCGCCGCCAAGCGCGAGCGCGTTGCCGGAAACGTCGACGGGTGCCACGACATCGCCGGTGACCTGGTTGCTCGCCGGAGCGGGCGTCGTGGCCTCGCTCGTCGGGGCGGCCTGCTCGGCGGCCGTGTTGACCTGCTCGGCGGCCTGGCCCGCGGCATCCTGAACCGGGGCGGGCAGCTTGTCAGTGACCGGGCTGACGTCGAGGTTGATCTCGGTCTTCACCTCGGGCAGGTCGACCTGACCGCCCGGTGTACCGATTGCGTTGTTCTCGACGTTGATCGGCACGCTCACCTTGCCGTCGAGCGGCGAGGCGGGACGATCGGGGTTGACCTGTTCATCGGCAGATGCGATGCCGGTGCCCAGCATCAGCAGACCACCCGTGACCAGCGCGGTCTGAATCCCGCGCTTTGCCCAGGTTTGCATTGGTGGATCTCCTTCTAATTGATTCCCACTTGGGGTCCCACTTGGGGAGTTCATTGCCGGACGCCGCGTGAAAACGCGTGGAATGCTCCGTTGCCGGCGAATTTGGGGGGCTGGCGAGCACGACCTACTCACCACGAATTAGCGGCGCGCCGGCATTCCTCGGGTCGAATCGAGGGAATATCCAGCTTGAGCTGAGTCAGTACGGAAGCTGCTGACTAGCCGGATACCCACCGCGCCGCGGGCAACCTCAGTCAGGAGTGGTGCCCGGCTGCGAACCCGCGTTGTGCAGGTCGCAGTGCGAACCGGTGTACGGCGCGAGAGCAATCAGCGTGCCCTGCCTTGCCGTACCCGGCTGCAGACTTCCCGGCTTCATATCGCCGTGCTGCCCGGAGCTGACGCTTGCCGGGCCGTTCAGTGCGATCGGGCTGGAGTTGGGGTCATAGGGCTTGCCCGGCTTCTTGTCGCCATTGGACTGCCCGTGCTCGGCATCCTGCCCGGTAACGGTGTGCAGGGCGGCGAATGCCGCATCGGTACGCGAGTGCTCGTCGAGCGCGCTGGCCGCATCGTTTGCGGCGCGCTGCTTCTTGACCTTATCCGCGTGTTCGGTTGACTTCGCGGTGTCGGGGAGGGCGGGGTGCGCGATCGGGTTCAGCGCATCGGATTCGGCAGGGACGGTCTCGTCGATCCAGTCCACCGCGTCCGGATCCGGCATGGTTGCTTGCTGGCCGAACCAGTCCTGCATGGCTTCTTTGAGCTCGCCGCCGTAGTCCACCGGTTCGGGGTTTGGTTGCGCGCTTTCCCTGATGATCTCCGGCGCCTTGTCCGGCTGGTACAGGAAGCGCTCCACTGTGGACACCGTGCGGCCGAGCGGCTGCTGTACAACGTCAGCGGTGCCGGTGACGGCATCGCGCACCTGGCCGCCAGGCGCGGTTGTCGGCTCGCTCGGGGTTCCTTCGGCCGCCGGTTCCCCCGTTGACTCCTCGGGTGAGGCTGCTTCGGCGGGCTGTCCGGGGGCCAGCTTGCCAAGCTGCCGGTGCGCCTCGCGGGCGGTGTGGCCAGCGATCTCGCCAACCGCATCGGTGGCGATATCCACCGAACCCACGGTGAGCGTGGTGATCGGGGTTGGGGTACGGCCGCTTGTCGCGCTATCCGCGTTGGCCGTCAACTCATTCGCTGAGCTGGTGACTTCGGCACTGGCTACTTGCGGTACGGCGTCCGGCACCTGGGGCTGTTCCTCGGCGGCGGCGGAACCGGCAGAAATGGCCCATGCGGCGAAAGTGCCAGCGATGGCACCGCCGAGGACCGCGCAGGTGCGCGCACAAAACCTGCGCACACGACGCGTTCCCGCCATGTCTCGATCCTGCCGATGCACTGCCTAGGTTCGCCCCTCGCCAATCAACACTGCTCAACACCGCGCGGGTTCGCGCCGTACTAAACAACTCGTGAGTAGCTTTTCGTACGAAAGTCCGCACGTTCTGTGGCTACAACGGCGAGAGTGCCAAAGCCGGATGCGAAAAAGCATCTTGCAACGCACTACTGACCCTGATCGAGTGACGAACACAGGGTGTTTCCACAGGTTACCGATCGGAATCGGCGCAGTCTGCAAGTTGCGCGAATCCAGTTGTCCACAGACGTGCTGCCGAACAACTAATTCGCGGAATAGCGAGCTGCGTCACGCGCTTCTCGTGGGGACAAAACGGCGATTCCGTTAGACCAAACGGATCAACGACGGCCGCGGTCCGTCCCTAACCAGTCGCCCACGAGAAGCGCGGCGCAAGAACTACGCAAACGATCAATTCACGTAGTTGTGTCACCTGACGTCGATCGAGGAGACACCAAATCGGGGATTACCCAAGCCGCACCGGGTTCACTGAACTGGGTTCACTGAACTGGGGCGACATCCGCGGTCGCGCCGACGGCCTCGTGGCCGAGCCAGATCGCGCTCAGCGGCACACCCAGCCAGGCCGAGCTCACCATCTGTGCGGCCCCGCCGCCGACCATGGCGCCACCCTGGTCCCAGCTGTTCTTCAGCTCACCGATGGACGGGTTGTCCGAAACCGGCTCGGCGCTAGCGGTGCCCGCGCCGAATCCGATGATGCCGGCGGTGATGGCGATGGCGGCAACCGCACGAGAGGCAAACTTACGCATGATGAAAACAACTCCTCTTGATAGACAATTGGTTCGCGATTCACGCTTGCCGAAACACCCGGGCATTCCGGCTTACGTGCCCACCCCTCACCGGAGTCCGATCAATGGTGTTGATCAGTCGGTGTTGGCGACAGTGCTCGACGAGAACGCGTGCCTGGCCTCAGCCAGCTGCCGGGCCTGCGCAGTAATACCCGGCCACACGCTGTGCGTCAGTTGCCGCACGCCAGCTTCCAGCTGGCTGCTGCCCTGCTCGTCCACTACCGCGGGGTACTGGACGGGGCCCACTGCCGCGGCCGTTGCAGGAGTGCCGATTGCACCCAGCGCAAGCCCCCCTGCTGCGATGAGCGCGGCACTGGCCGCGGCTCGCGCGATCTTGTTGACCACGGAAAGGTCCTCCTCGGCTCCCTACGCGTGTTATTCGCCTGCCGATTACGCGAATAAACGCTCCGATTCGACAATTCGAGACACAGCACGGAATTCAGGTCCGCACTGGCAGTGGACTCCCGTCCAGACAAGTTAAACTCTAAACGATCAAAACCCGATCGCCAAGCCTCGTAATGCTATCGAGTGATCGACTTTTATTGCATTCTATAAATTCCCAGCTCAACCCGTATGCGCAGGTCAACGATCTGAGTAAACGATTACTAAAATAGCCGAGAAAAACGGTTGAACTCTCCTGGTTAACCGGAAATGAATTTGGAACACCCCTTGGGTGGATGCCGCCACGGGCACCCACCCAAGGGATTTAACAATTCACCAAGCGCTACGGACAGCGTCCGCCGATTACTTGTTGATCGAGCCGAAGAACCAGTCGCTCAGGGCCAGGTGCTCCTGGGTGTCCTCCACGGCCGGCAGGTCAGCCTGCACCGGCGCGGACAGGCCATCCACCTTCGGCAGCAGACCGGTGAACGAACCGGTCGGCAGGTCAGCCGAACGCTGCTGAGCCAGCTCACCAACCGGCAGCTCCCCGGTGGCGCTCTCGAAGGTCGAGCTCACCTGGTCGGTCGGCAGGTCAGCGGAACGCTGCTGCGGCAGGGCGGTGTTCGGCACCACGGCCGTGTTGCCCGGCGCGGTGGGCAGCTGCGCTTCGTCCAGCAGTTCCACGTCGGCGATCTCCGAGCCGGGCAGCTCCGCGCTGCGCTCCATCGGCATCGCCGGCTTCGGCAGGTCGAACGCGTTGCCCAGCTCGGGCAGCTCGGTCGCACCGAGTGCGCCACCCAGGTCGCGGTCGATCTGCGGCGCCTGCTCGCCAACGGTCACATCGCTGTTGTCGCTGGACGCCGCGATGGCGTTGGCCAGCACCTCGATCGGGATGCCGTGCACCGGCACGACCGCGCCGACCGGCAGCTGCCCGTCGATCCCGGTCAGGCTGCCAGGCGCGCCAGCCGTCTCGGTGGCACCACCGGCGGAGCCGGTCGTGACGTTGTCGCCAATCGCGGTAGCCACGCCACCGACGCTCGCCGCGTCGCCGAAGACCTGCGGCACGGCGCCAGCCGGAACGTCCAGGATGTTGCCGGAGATGGCACCTTCCACCCCGGAGGTCTCGACATCGCCACCCGAAGTGGCATCGGTGGTGTTGCTCCCGACACCGTGCGTCACGCCGACGAGGCTAGCGGCATCCCCGAACGCCTGAGCGACCGGGAGTGCGTGCGCGCTCACCACGTTGCCAGCCGCGGCACCCGCGTCACCGGCGGTCTGCGCGTCGCCACCCGCGGTGGAGACCACGTCGTTGATCCCGTTACCACCGGTGACTCCCGCACCCGCGGCGCCGAGGCCGAACACCGAGCCAGCACCGCCGACCGGCGCCTGCACGATGTTGCCCGCGATCGAACCGGAGGTGCCGTCCGCGGTGGAGGTGCCACCTGCCGTGGAGTCGGTCAGGTTGTCGCTGGTGCCGGTCGCGTTCCCGACCGCACCGGCGCCCAGGCCGTGCACCTGCGCTGGCAGCGAACCGGGCACCTGCACGATGTTGCCCGCGGCGGTGCCGAGCACGCCGGTGGCCGTGTAGTCGCCACCCGCGGTCGAGGTGGTGTCCGTGCTGGCGATCCCGTGACCCTGGCCGACGGCGGTGCCACCGATGCCGAACACCTGTGCCGGCACGGAAAGCGGTGTCGCGACGGCGTTCGAGCTACCGAAGCCGAAGTCGTCGTCGGTGTTCCCGTCGCCGCCCGCGCTGACCACCTTGGTCTCGTGCGCTTCACCGACGGCCTGACCGGCTGCGCCGGCACCCGCGCCGAACACCTCGGCCGGCACCGCGGCCGGCACCTGCACGACGTTGCCGCCGACGGTGGACTCGTCGCCGATCGTGCCGTTGTAGCCGCCGGACTCGACGTTCTTGTCCTCGCTCGCGGTACCGGAAACGTTGCCCACCAGGGAACCGGCAACGCCGAACACCTCAGCGGTGCCCGCGGCCGGCACGTGTGCACTGTTCCCGCCGGCGAAGGAGCCCTGCCCGTTGGTGAAGGTGCCATCCCCGGCGACCGCGTCCGTCGCGCTGTCGTGCGCGGCGTGCGCGTTGCCGATCCAGGCGGCGCCGACCCCGAAGACCTCGGCGGGCAGGGCCACCGGCACATCGGCAAGGTTGCCGGATACGGCGGAGTCCTTACCGCTGGTGCTGGAGAAGCCGCCGGCCTCGGTGTTGCTCGTCGAGCTGCCGGTGGCGCTGGCGTCGCGGTCCGCACCGCCGAGCGCGTTGCCCGTGGTGGAGTTGCCCACCCAGGCGACCGCGTCGCCGGTCACCGAGGCGATCCCGGCGGCCTGCGGCTGCGCGATGTTCCCGGAGAGGAACGACTCGTCGCCGGTCGTCTGGATGAAGCTGTCGATGTCGTTCAGACCGGTCTTCTTGCCGCCGGCGGTGGCGTTGGCCTCCGTGTTGCTGGTGGAGTGCGCGTTGCCACCCCAGGACACGGCGTTGCCCGCGACCCGCACCGGCAGACCGACGGGCGCCCCGGCGACGTTGCCCGAGCCCGCGCTCTGCGCACCGCTGGTCTCGATCGGGCCACCGGAAGTGGCCTCACTGGTCGAGTCGAAGTCGCTGTTCGCGTTGCCCGCGATCCAGCCGATTGCGTTGCCCGAAGCCTGCACCGGGGTGGCGAACTGCGGGCTGACCACGTTGCCGCCGAGCGCCGAGTTGTCCCCACCGGTGGTGATCTCGCCGGTGGTGGTGCCGCTCTGGGTGGCGTCGCCGGTGGTCTTGCCGCTGCCGGCTACACCACCCGCGTTGCCGGCCACCTGCACCGGCAGCGCCCAGTCCGCGACGACCGCGTTGCCTGCCGCGCCGGAGTCCGAGCCGTCCGTCGAGACATCGGTGGTGTGCTCGTAGGACTGGGTGTTGCTGGAATCCACTTCGGCGTCGCCGAGCGCACCGACCGCGTTGCCGGTGGCCTGCACGGGAACGGCGACATTGCCGACGACCTTGTTGGCCTTCAACGGGCCCTGCTCGGTTCCGGAGAGCGGGGTTTCCTTCGGGGCAGCTTCGCCCGCCGCTTCGGTAACCGGGGCAGCGGCCTGGTTGGCGGCGTCGGTGACCGCCTTGGTGCTGATCTCGCCTTCGCCCTCGGGCAGGTCGACCTGCCCGCCGGGAGCGCCGATGGCGTTGTCCTTGACCTGGTAAGGAACGGAAACGGTCAGGTCAATCGGTCCGGCCGGGGTGTCCGGATTTACGTTCTCGTCCGCTGAGGCGATACCGGTGCCCAGCAGCAGAAGGCCACCCGTGACCAGCGCGGTCTGAATACCACGCTTTGTCCAGGTTTGCATTGGAGAGTTCTCCTTGTCGTTGATTCCTAGCATTTCTAGCTTTTCTTGATGGTCCACAGTGGACCTGGGATGACGCCTGCGTTACCGAGCTGGCCGACCGGAACGTCGTGGCGTCGGATTAGCGGGGAGCGCGGGATCGCCAATGGGCTGATCCGGCGCATACATCGCGCGGGTGCTAGGCAGTAACGTGCCGAACTGGGGGCCGCGAAAGGGGCGAGTTCGGCGGTCAGCAGCCGCGCGAAACTCGAGTGTCAGTCAGGCGAGTTGCCTGGCCGCATGGCCGGCATTACCGGCGCGGTGGTGAAACGCTGGGCGGCATTGGCCACGCAGCTGTCGAAAAGATGTGCGGCACCGATCGGCAGCAGGCCGAACTGGGCGTCCTGGTGCGAACCGGTGATGCTGGCGTGCCCGTTCGAGGCGCCGCCGGGGAGGGAGAATGGGTGCTCCGGCGCGGCATGCGGTGCGCCGTCCTCGGCACCGAGTGCCTGCGGCAGCTTGGCATCGTCGGCCGAGCGATCAGCGTGCTTCGCTCCGAACGCGGCGCCCGGAACCTTGCCGGGCTCGCCGCGCGCTGCGGAGCTTTCCGCCCGCGGTGCCGTCGCGCAGTTCGTCGTGGCGTTGTCCGGCGACGGCGCGCGGGTCGCGGGGAACAGCGAACCATCCAGCGTTTGGCCCGCGGTGCTCAGCGCCTGAAACGCATCGGGCACGCCACCGGCGAGCCGCAACACCTGGTCCACCGGGCCCTGCAGGGCACCGTGTACCAGGCCAACGGTCGAGTCCAGCTTGACCTCGCGCAGCATCCCGGTCGCGCGATCCGCGGTGTCGACGAGATCGGCCGCACCGGCCGCACTCGGCGCAGCCGGACGCTCGACGGGGGCTTTCGACGCACCAAGCAGCGTCCGAGTCCGCTCGGCCACCTGCCGCGTACCATCCGAAATGGACTTTTCGGTACGCGAGACCGCCTGGTGCGCGGCACCGGCGACCTTGGTTACCTTCTCGCTGACCTTGCCCTCGACGCCGTCAACGTGGTCCGCGAACTCGCCGGGGATGGATTCGCCGACCTCGACGGTGGACTGATCGCCACCGGCGGCAACGGCGGTGGCTCCGCCAGCAAGCAACCATGCGAAAACACTGCCAAGCAAAGCACCGCCGGCCACGACGAGCAGCCGTAGACACCACAACCTGGTGCTACGCGCATTCGTTCGTGATCCGAGCACTACTCGCCTTACTTGAGTCTGTTCGAGGGCAGCTGTTCGAGGGCTTCGAGGGCGGGCACAACACTTTTCCGGACCGCCGCCGTGGCGGCATGCATACTTTGTGTTGCGTGGGTTAGCCCGACTTTCGCAGATCTACCTACCCGAATGCACCAGCGAACCCCAGCTACCGCCCGATCGTGCGACACCGCGCGTGTCGTTCGTTGATCTACGGCTCGGTAGGTGCAATGGAGCTAAGCCCGGGTTGGTATGCGCCACCTACTGGCTTCCCGATAGTTTGACCAGGTGAGCAACAAGAATTCGGCCTCGAGTCGGGACGTCTCAGACATTCAAGGCGCGGTGCCAACCGGACTTCGGGTCAGCGCGGCATGGTCCTGGCGGCTACTTGTCGTGGCGGCCGGGCTGTATCTCCTTGTCTGGATGCTTGGCTATTTCGCCGCCGTGGTTATCCCGCTGGCGATTGCCTTGCTACTTGCCGCACTGCTCGCCCCCGCGGTGAGTCAGCTCACCAGGCTGCGAGTCCCACGTGGACTCGCCACCGGCATCGTGCTTGTCGGCGGATTGGCGTTGCTCGGCGGAGTTCTGACTTTCGTCGTTTCCGAATTCACCCAAGGACTGCCGGAACTGCAACGCCAGGTCACGGTCAGCTTGGTGCAGATCAGGGACTGGCTGGTGGAAGGTCCGCTCGGACTCGGCCAGGAACAGATCCAGGACGCGATCGACAGCGCGCTGCTGACGTTGCAGGAAAGCCAATCCGCTATCGCGACCGGCGCGCTGAGCACGGCAGCCGGGATCGGCGAGGGCATCACCGGTTTCCTGCTGGCCCTGTTCATCCTGATTTTCTTCCTCGCCTCCGGTGACAAGGTCTGGGCCTTCCTGGTGCGCGGGTTTCCCGGCAAGGTCCGCAACAAAGTGGACAAAGCGGGACAGCGTGGCTTTCAGTCCCTTGTGGACTATGTAAGGGCGACGGCACTGGTCGCGGTGGTTGACGCGATCGGGATCGGCGTCGGCCTTGCCATCGTCGGCGTCCCGCTGGTGATTCCGCTTGCCACGCTGACCTTCCTGGCCGCGTTCATCCCGATCGTCGGTGCCATCGTCGCCGGCGCGGTCGCGGTACTCATCGCCTTGGTCAGCCAGGGCTTCGTGGCCGCGCTGATCGTGCTCGGCATCGTGCTCGCGGTGCAGCAGCTCGAGGGCAATGTGCTGCAACCGTTGCTACTCGGCAGGGCGGTGAAACTGCACCCGCTCGCCGTGGTGCTCGCGATCAGCGCTGGCCTGGTTGCGGCCGGCATCGTCGGTGCACTGCTTTCCGTCCCGCTGCTTGCCGTGATCAGCGCCGGGGTGCGCTCGCTGCTCGAGGACAACCGAAAGGAAGCCGCGGCTAAGGCCGAGCTCGAATCGGATACCGAACCGGATACTGGGTCAGACTCGGATACCGAGCCAGACACGACACCAGATACCGACGAGAAGGCACCTGACCCGGAAGCCCGATGACCAGTAAGCAGTCGCGTGACCGCATCCTGCGCGGCGACCCGAACACCCCGCTGTGGGTTGGCATGGTCGCGCTGCGGTTGGTCACCTACTGCTTCGCGGTGGTAGCCACGATCACCCATCAGCCCGACTACCAGCGCCCGTGGCTTTCCTGGGTGATGCTCGGCGGGATCACCGCGTGGACCGCCTATACGGTGCCCGCATACCTGCGCGGGTACGGCCGCAAGCCGGCGATCGTGTACACCGATGTGCTGCTCACCTGCGCGATGCTGCTCACCTCGCTGTGGATTCTCGCGCCGGAGCACTACATCCTCACGCCGCTGATCACCACAGTTTGGGCGAGCTCGGCTCCGGTCGCGCTGGCCGTACTCCGCGGCTGGCCGCACGGGTTCGCCGCCGGTTTGCTCGTCGCGATCTGCACCGCGGTTGCCCGCGGGGTGATCAATCTGGATGTGACAAGGGACGCGGTGCTGCTGTGCGGAGCGGGTTTGGTTATCGGGATGTCCTCGGCGCAAGCCAGGGCCTCGGCCGAGCAGTTGCGCAGGGCGTTGCGCACCGAGGCGGCTACGGCTGAACGGGAACGGCTGGCCCGTTCGATCCACGACAGCGTGTTGCAGGTGCTCGCGCGGGTACGCCGACGCGGGAATGAGCTCGGCGGCGACGCGGTCGAGCTGGCCACCCTTGCCGGCGAGCAGGAGATCGCGCTGCGCAAGCTGGTGTCCTCCGGACCGCAGGAATCCGGCCCTGCTGGCGAAACCGATCTCGGTGGCCGGCTGCAGATGCTGCGCAGCCCGCGGGTGCAGGTCGCGGTCCCCGGCGCCGAGGTGCTGGTTGCCGAGGAGGTGGCCAGCGAACTACTCGCGGCCGTGGGGGAGGCGCTGACGAATGTGGCCAATCACGCGGGGCCGGATGCACACGCCTGGGTGTTGCTGGAGGAACTGCCGAATGAGCTGGTGATCAGCGTGCGGGACGATGGGCCAGGCATCCCGGAGGGCCGGCTGCAAGCGGCGGAAGCCGAAGGCAGGCTCGGTATCGCCCGGTCGATGTGTGGCCGAATGTCCGATCTTGGTGGCAGCGTAGAGCTGGAGACCACGCCGGGGGAGGGCACCGAATGGGAGCTGCGGTTGCCTCGCCCGGCTGGACAACGGCGGGCTGATGGGAAGGGTGCGAAGCGATGACCGAAACGCCGATCTCGGTGATGGTGGTCGATGACCACCCCTTGTGGCGCGACGGCGTTGCTCGCGATCTGAGCGAACGGGGTTTCGAGGTGCGGGCCACCGCGGGCGATGTGGCCTCCGCCGTCCGGATCGCCTCCGCCGCCCGGCCCGATGTGGTGTTGATGGACCTGAACCTGGGCACCGCTTCCGGGGTGGAAGCGATCCTGGCGATCGCCAAGGATCTCCCGGACACCAGGGTGCTGGTGCTTTCCGCGAGTGGCGAGCATGCCGATGTGCTCGAAGCGGTGAAGGCCGGCGCTTCGGGGTATCTGGTGAAATCGGCCTCGGCCGAGGAACTGGTTGACGCGGTGCAGCGGACCGCCGAAGGGGATCCGGTGTTCACCGCGGGCCTCGCCGGTTTGGTGCTCGGCGAGTACCGGCGGATGGCCGCCTCGCCGGAATCCGGCGACGAGGCGCCGCGCCTGACCGAGCGGGAAACCGAGGTCATGCGGTTGGTGGCAAAGGGCCTGACCGCGAAACAAATTGCCACCCGGCTGAAGATCTCGCATCGCACGGTGGAAAACCACGTTCGCTCCACGCTGCGCAAACTCCAGCTGCACAGCCGGATCGATCTGGTGCGCTACGCGATTGAGCACGGCCTCGACGAGTAGCCACTCCCCGTGACCGCGTTCTTTGGCGTTAGCGGGGTCGGACGTAGCCGTGCTCGTAGGCGAAAACCACCGCCTGTACCCGGTCCCGGCAGCCCAGTTTCAGCAGCAGGCTGCCAACATGCGTTTTCACCGTTGCCGGGCTGACCGTGAGCGCGGTGGCGATCTCCTGGTTGGACATGCCCTTCGCGATCAGCAGCAGGGTCTCCCGCTCCCGCTCGGTGAGCTCCGGCAGCGGACCGGTCACCGGTGGTGGCGTGCTCCGCGCGAACTCCGCGATCAGCCGCTTGGTCACCCCCGGCGCCACCAGACCATCGCCGGCGGCCACCACCCGGATGGCAGCCACCAGCTCGGTCGGCTCGATGTCCTTGAGCAGGAACCCGTTCGCCCCACCTCGCAACGCCGCGAATACGTACTCGTCCAGGTCGAACGTGGTAATCATCAGCACCGCGGTGTTGATGCCCGCCGCACGCAGCTGCTCGACCGCGGCGATCCCGTCCATCCGGGGCATCCGCACGTCCAGCAGCAACAGGTCGGGGGACTGCTCGATCGCCAGGTGCACCGCCTGGTGCCCGTCCTCGGCCTCGCCGACCACGCTGATATCCGGCTCGGACTCCAGGATGGTGCGAAAACCCGCCCGGACCACAGCCTGGTCATCGGCGAGTACCACTCGAATGCTCATCAGCTGTCCCGGCCGAACCTAGCGTGCACCGACCAGCCACCATCCCGCGTCGGCCCGACGGTCAGGTTGCCGCCGGCATGCTGCACCCGCTCGCGCATACCGACCAGGCCATACCCAGCGGCATCGGTGGGCTCCTGCGCGGGGACCGCCCCAGGACCATTGCGCACCGCCACGTCGAGTTCGCCTTCCGCGTAGTCGAGCCGGATATCCACCTCGGCCTCGGGTGCATGCCGCCGCGCGTTGGTCAACGCCTCCTGCACCAACCGGTACACCGCCAGCTCGACCGAGGCGGCTGGTTGCGCCGCCGCGACCTGCTCGCCGATGACCAGCCGCACGATCATGCCGGATTCCCGCGCGCCGCGCACCAAGCCGTCCAGTTCACCCAGCCCCGGTGTCGGCGCCCGCGCCGCGTCCTCGGTGTCCCCAGCCCGCATGATGCCGACCAGTTCGCGCAGTGCGCCAAGGGTGCGCCGCCCCTGCGCGCGGATCTCCCGCAGCGTGTTCCTGGTGCCTTCCGGATCTCCGTCCAGCTGCCGTTCCGCCGCGCCGGCCTGCACCACGATCGCGGAGAGGTCGTGCGCGGCCACATCATGCAGCTCACGGGCGATCCGGCCGCGCTCCGCGCGCACCGCGGCGGCCGCGCGTTCCGCCCGATCCGCGTGCAGCAGCGCGATTCGCGCAGTGAGTTCGGCGAGATACGCCCGCCTCGTTCGGATGTAGCCGCCGAGCAACCCGGCGAGCGCGTGGCTGGCCAGCCCGGCGAGCACCAGGTTCCACGTGCTGCTGCCGTCGTTACCCCAGAAAACCGGTAGCCCGGCCACTGAGCCACCGAGGGCAACGGCGAGCACGCCACCGCCGATCGTGACGAGCGCGCTGGCCCCGATCGCGGGCATCGCCGAACGCGCGGGCAGCAGCACGGCAACCGTATAGCCGCAGACCAGCACGCCGATGCCAGCGCCGGCGTAGCTGTGCGGGAGCGTGGTGGCGACCAGCAGCATGCCAACCGCGGCGGCCAGCGCCAGCCTTGGCGCTTTCCTGCGCAGCGCGATCGTGCCCAGATCAGCGGTGACCACCAGGTTCAGCCAGACAAAAACCGGCAGCGATACCGGTAGCTGGCCATCGTGTACCGCCAGGGTCACCGAGATGTGCGCCAGCAACAGCAGCACGGCCAGTGCGAGCGCCACCGCGGTATCCCGACCGGTCGGGGTACGCGCCCCGAACTTGGCGAGCACGCTGCGCCAATGCAGCCAGAACTCCCGCACTCAGCTCCTTTCTGCCCGGACGTGCGGCGCCTGAGCCAGCGGTTTGTCGCTGGCCGGCCGGATAGGCAGCAGCCGCCAGTAGGTGACACATCGCCACGCCCATTCGACCGGACCGTAGCCGAACCCACGCAACCAGGCGTGGCTCCACACCAGTTGGACCAGCAGAATCCCGGTCGCCAGCAGCGCCGCCGTCCCCCAGCGGGCCGAACCGACCAGCCCCAGCGCATGCCCAAGCGGCACGAAAAGCAGCGTCGCGGTGAGGTAGTTGGTCAGCGCCAGCCGACCGAGCGGCGCGAGCAGCTTGCCCAGCACGTCACCGACCAGCGGCAGCCGCAGCAACAACAGGAACGCGGCGACGTAGCCCATCGCCATCGCCAGCGAGAACAGCAGGCCAGCGGCGCGGTCGAGCATCCCGGTGAACATCCCCGCGGTGACGGCGAGGTAGGCGAGCGCCGCGACGCCCGCACTACCGAACAGTCCGATGAGCAGCGCGCGCCTGGCCGCCACCAGCCAACCGGGTACGCCAAGCTGGGCGAGCGCGAACCCGACCAGGAAGATCCCCGGCAACAGCGCCAAACCAAGGCCAGTGGCCAGCCCCGCCACCGTGCACACGCAACCGACCAGTGCGTTCACCTTCCCGGTGGCATAGCTGAACGGCAGCAACACCAGTAGCCCGGTGAGCCCGTACCAGAGCAGCACTTCGCCCGGCTGCAGCAGATGATGCAGGCCGCCGAGCGCGGTGAGCATGAGCAACCGCCGCACCAACAAGGCGCGCGGGTTCGCGGTGCGCCGCATCGCCGAGGCGAGAAAGATCCCGAAGCCGATCCCGAAGAGCAGGCAGAAGATGGGGTAGAAGCGTCCGCTGACGAACAGCCGCAGGCCATCCGGCGCATTCGCGGCAACCGCGAGCATATCCATGGTCTGCGGGATGTTGATGAAGATGATGCCGCACAGCGCGAAGCCCCGGAGTGCGTCCAGCGCGATGATCCGGTTGGCCGGGCGCGCGGCAGTCGATAGTGGAGTCGGCTCGGACATGGGGCCTATCGTCACGCGCGCCGCACCCGGACCGCTTCGGCCACGCGACCGGACTCCGCCTAGTTCTCAGGTATGACTCCACTGAGTGAAGCCAGTGAGCTGGACTCTCCAGTAGGTGGAGACTTTACCGTCCGAGTATGCCGACAACCGCACGCTACGCCGAGCCCTGCACGATCATCAATGCCCGGCTGTTCGACGGCGCGCAAACGCTTGCGGCCGGCTGTCTGCGGATCGCCGGCGACCGGATCACCGCACTCGGCGCGGCATCGATTCGCGAACCGGGGGACACGGTGCTGGACGCCCAGGGCGGCACGCTGCTGCCCGGCCTTATCGACGCACATGTACACCTACTGCCCGGCTGCACGCAGCTTGCCGCGAACTTCGGTGTCACCACGCTGGTTGACCAGTTCAGCAAGCCCGAGGTGATCGAGCCGGAGCTAGCCGCCGCGCGAAGAGCAGCCGAAGGGCACGGTCCGGCAAGGGCGGACCTGCGCACCTCGAGCATCGGCGCGACCGCGCCGAATGGCCATCCCACCCTTGCCTACGCGCCGTTCCCGTACGTGACCAGGCCAGCCGACGCGGAGCCCTTCGTACACGCCCGGATCGCCGAAGGCGCCACCCATCTGAAGGTGATCTACGACGACGGTTCCGGGTTGGCGCTGGACATCCCCGCGCTCGAGGTAGCCACCATCGAAGCGCTGGTGTCCGCCGCGCACCGGGCGGAGCTGCCGGTGGTGGCGCATGTGTCCACCGCGGCGGGGGCGGTACTCGTCGCCAGGTGTGGCGTGGACGTGCTCGCCCATGTGCCGTTCGATCCGATGTCCGATGCGCAGGTACACGAGGTGGCGCAAGCCGGGCTCGCGCTGATCGCGACGCTGTCCGTCACCGACGGGTTTCCCTCGCCCGGCGGCGAGCTACCGCTGGCCACCGAACCGGCACTGGCTCCGCTACTGCCGCCAGCCTGGCGTCAACTGCTCGCCGAGCAGGCACAACGCTGGATGCCGCCGACACCACCGGATGCGGCGAGCGCGCTGGCCAACACACGAGCACTGGCTGAGGCCGGCGTGCGAGTACTGGCCGGCACCGATGCACCCAACCCCGGCCTGGTGCCCGGCGCGAGCCTGCATCGCGAGTTGGCCAAGCTGGTGCGGGCCGGGCTAGCGCCAGCCGAGGCACTCGCCGCCGCGACATCCCGGCCAGCCGAGGTGTTCGGTCTCGCCGATCGCGGCCGGCTGCAGGTCGGTGCGCGCGCTGATCTGCTGCTCGTCGACGGCGACCCCAGCACGAATATCGCGGACAGCCAGCGACTGCGTTCGATGTGGGTGGCTGGTCGCGCCGCGCAACCGGAGGCCTACCCGGGCAGCGCCGCCGAGGAAGCCGGTCTTGCCTGGTTACGCGCCTGCAACGCGCAGATCCTGCGCGGCATCCGGGAGCTGTGGCCGGAGCTGCCAGAACCCGAGTAGCCGAAGCTCTTTACCGTCAGTAGCGCGGTGTCCATCAACCGCGCTACTGAGGTGCTACCGGCGTTACCTACTTTAGTATTGCGGGGCGCAAGACCGACTCTCTCCGTAATATGCGCCCCCACCACGCCAACGCGGGAGGGTCGGGAATGGGGTAACGATGATCGAGAACACCACCGAGGCCCAGCCGGAACGCGAGCTACCACCGCGCAAGAGCTGGTCCTGGATGTAGCTGGGGGATCCGGATCACCGCACATCACGCGCGGCTATCTCGGGACGAGCGGCATCGAGATGCCAGCTGACCACCCGCGTCGGGTGTATCCGGATCACTTCACGGCTAAAGAAGTCAGGCGCCATCGGAGGTTCGTGGTCGTCGAGCAACTCGACCCGGCCACGGATCTCCACTCCGCGCCCCCAACCCGGCGCCACCTCGCCAGGCTCATCCGGGGTCATATCGTCCACGATGAACGAGACGAGCGGGTTGTGCTGGAGATTCCGCCACCGCTTGGTGGAACTGAGGCCAGGTCCACCGGTGTCGATCGTCCCGGTTTCCGGGTCGAACGTGAAACCGATGGCCTTGACTTCCGGCGCGCCATCCCGGCTCACCGTCGCCATCCGGCCCAGCTGCTGGGTTTTCAGGTAATTGCGTTCCGCTTCACTGAAGATCATGCATACGACGTTAGAACCTCAACCAACCTAGAGGTCAAGGCGCGGACTTGTGCAGCGCCTCGATGCCGAGCGCCGCGCGCACCGCGGCCACACTCGCCTGCAGTGCCTCGCTGTCCTCGCCGATGTTCGCGAGTAGCGGCTGCACCTCGGCCAGCCCGGCCCTGTCGATCAGCCGTTTCTCGCCGAGCACCCACTCCCGCTGCGCGGCCAGCCGGGCATGCCCGACACACAACACCGCCTGCGCCAGGGCTCCCGCGCAGCAGGTGACATCGCCGATCCCGGCATAGCCGTCCGCGAACATCAGGCCCACGCTGGCCTGGCCAAACCACCGTGCCGGCGCCGATTCGGCAAGCGCTGCGGGGAACTCCGGCCGGTCGATCGTGCCGTGGATCGGCAGGCAACTGGCCAGCTCGCCAATCGGCAGGTACGTCGGTGCGCCAACCAGGTGACCCGCCTGGGTCAGTACCTCGAATTCGCCGCGCTCGGCGTCCTGCCGCCAGGCGTCCAGCTGGTCCAGATCCCGGAACAGCACGTCGACCTGGATGCCGTCGACCTTGAGCCAGGCTCCGCCGTGCACGATCGGCCCCCATTCGCCGAGCGCCGACACGTAGCCGGGATAGCCGAGCGCGCGGACGTCGGCCGGATCAATCACCCGCTGCCCCGCGCGGTAGTAAACGCCGAGATCCCAGTCGCTGTCCTCTTTCGCGACACCGGTCGCCCGTGACCCGCCGAGGACGACGGCGAGCACCCCGGGGATTTCGGCGAGTTGGCTGGCCACCCGCGCTACCGGCGTGGGCAAGACTGCTGTGGCGGACATGCCGGCACTGTATGACCCGGTGTGCCCGGACCCGGGGACGGGTTCGGGGTTTTCCCTGATTCGCCCGGCCCGGATTGCTCTTAGGCTGGTCACATGATCGAGGTGAACCCCCGCGAGTTTCGGGTATCCGATGCCGAACGCGAGCATGTGGTCGAACTGCTGCAGAAGGCGATCGGGCGCGGGTTGATCGACCTGGACGAGTTCACCACCCGCACGGATACCGCACTGGCCGCGACGACCCGGCAAGAGCTGAACGTGGTGCTGATCGATCTTTCCGGCATCGTGCACCGGGACTCGGCGCCACCGCAGCCGGCCGCGCCGATCGGGCCGAGCACCGTACCGCTCGGGGATGGCACCGAACGGCAGGTGCTGACCGCGAAGTACTCCTCGCTACGCCGGGGTGGGCAGTGGACCGCGCCGCGCGAGCTGATCATCCGGAACAAGTACGGCGCCACCAAGCTTGACTTCTCCGAAGCGCGGTTGACCAGCAACGTCGTGCACGTGGTGCTGGAGTCGAAGTGGTCGTCCACCGAGATCGTGGTGCCGACCTCGGCCACCGTGTCCACCGATTCGATCGGCGAGATCAAATACGGTTCGGTGGACAACAAGACGGACGCCTCCGGCCGCGCGGGCAATCCACACATAGTGGTCACCGGCAATGTGCACGGGGGAGCGCTGAAGATTCGCTACCGCAAGCGCGGCCTGTTCAGTAGCTGAGCGCCTGCTCGACGAACTTGGTCAGCGGGCAGGGCCAGCTGGCCAAGCCCTGCCGATCGCGCATGAGCAGGGCCGCCGCGTATAGCTGCACATCCCGCTCCGTTTCCCGCACCGCGCGAGCTGCCGCAACGACCGGCTGCACTTCCTCGGTCCACCAGGCACGCGCCAGATCCGCCCGTTCCGGGAATCGCCTGCCCGCCATCAGCTGGGCATAACCCCAGGACTCGGCCGCATCGCCGAGCCGTGCCCAGCCGTCCGGTCGCACCAGCCAGAGCCGCTTGCGCACCTCGTCGGGCAATGGGACGCGCTCGAGAAAGACCCGCTCGGCGGCTTTGCTTGGCAGATGGGCAAGCCGCAGGCAGGCCTCGCCGAACGCGATCGTGCAGCTGCGCCGCACCCAGGCGGTGATACTGGGCCAGCCGAGTGATCTGGCCACCGAAACACGGTGATGACCGTCGCGCACGAAGTACATCTCGCCCAACTGCACCAGCTCGACCGGCGGCAGCTGCTTACCGGCAAGCACCGCCGCGGCAAGCTGCTGTTGCCGGTCTCGCACCGCGCGGTGTAGCGGGCGGAACTCGATATCGAAATCGGCGGAGCGGGCCGCGGTGCCGACGATCCCGCGCAACGGCACTTCGCGGTAGCCGGATTCGACGTATCCGTCGTCGCCCAGTGCCGCTAACGCATCGTCCAGCGCGATGATCGATCGATCCTCGCTACGCCCGACCGCTCGCACCCGCGCCAACACGCCCATAGCGGTCGAAACAGCGCGCTAGGTACCGGCATTCCCCAACTCGCTGGCCAGGGGATAGGACGGTTGGGCACCAGGTTTGGTCACCGAGATCGCCGCGACCCTGCTCGCCTGCCGCGCTGCCTCGGCCAATCCGGCACCCCCGGCGAGCGCGGCGGCCAGTGCGCCGGCAAACGCGTCACCAGCGCCGGTGGTGTCCACGGCCCGCACGCTCGGTGCGGGTACCTCGATCGTGCCCTGGTCGTCGGCGACCACCGCCCCGCGCGCGCCGAGGGTGATCAGCACCGAACGCGGGCCAAGCGTGCGCAGCTCCGTGGCCAGCTCGGTGGCCGCGCCGGTTCGCCCGCCGAGTAACCAGCTGGCCTCGTGTTCGTTCACTACCAGCGGATCGAGTACCGCGAGTGTGGCTGCGGAGACCTCGGTGGCTGGGGACAGGTTCAGCACCGGCCGCGCGCCATGCGCAGCCGCGGCCGCCATGGCGTGTTCCACCACCGGTAGCGGGATCTCCAGCGAGCCGACCACCACCGCGGCCGTATCCAGCATGGTCGGCTCGATGTCCGCGACCGCGGAGTTCGCGCCGGGGGAGACGATGATCGAGTTCTCCCCGTCCGGGGTGACGGTGATGTAGGCGATGCCGGTCGGCCGATCCACCGTGCGCACCAGCGCTGTGTCCACGCCCGCGTTGCGCAGCGAATCCAGCAGCAGCTGGCCATGCGCGTCGGTGCCCACCGCACCGAACAACGCCACCCGAGCGCCCAGTTTGCCGGCGGCCACCGCCGTGTTCGCGCCTTTCCCGCCAGGTAGCACGACCGTATCCGCACCAAGGACCGTTTCACCCGCGCCGGGGCGGCGGTCCACGGCGACCACCAGGTCCGCGTTGGCCGATCCCACGACGATCACCCGATTACGCACGAGCTCACTTTGCCACGATCCTTCGGGAACCGATTGGTGCCGTGCTACGTCTAAGGGGAGATTCATTCGTGTTTTCGCATGAGCACATGGATCGTCACTCTGTGCGGTGTCACAATAGGAAGTAACTCTTAACGGGTACCGCCAGCCGAGGGACGGCCGACTCGTGCGGTCACGGATCTCCGCGGCCACCCGCTGCGGAGCGAGGTGTCCGGCCAACTTCCAGGCCGGGCTGTTGCCGGCGTCGATCGCCTAGCCCCCCGAGCGATCGACGCTGGCAACGCAAAACCTCGCTTAGCCGTCACACCTGCCGGCCGCCGGATCTGGTGAGCCGCTCGTAGCTGTAGATCCCTGGGCGGAATGCGTCCGTGGCCGCCTGGATCTGCTGAACGTCCGCGTCGGTGATCTTCATGAGGACCCGGTAGAAGTCATAGCCGTAGAAGACCTGGTGCCGCGCGGCAAGGGGCGGATGCTGCTCGGCGAACTGCGGGTTTGCCGGGAACAGATCCAGCGTATGCACGGTTCGTCTGCCGCCATTCTGATTGCGCTCGACGGTCGCGCCGATGCGCAACCGGGTGAGCTCGTCCCAGCGCACCGCCCAGGCCTTATCAGTCGGTTCCTCCCAGCGCAGCCCTTGTGGTTCCACGTGGAACAACTGCCACGCGGGACGACGCTTCTCCCCCAAGTAAATGGACAGGGCTATCAGGAAAAACACGGCCGCGAACACAGCGCCGCCAAATCGCCCAGCTGTGGACAGAGTGGGCCAACCGATGGCGGCCAGGGAAAGAACTCCAAGCACCAGGACGAAAGTGATACTTCCCTTGTAGTGCTTACCAGCTCGCGCGCCCACGTCGATGGTGAACCCGTTCGGCTGCGCCGGTTGGCCGTACATCGCCGCACCTACCCCGACTTCTCGCTGGCCTGCTGTTCTTCGTCCGGGTTGTACGTGTCATCGATCCCTTGCGCGGTCTGCTTCTGCGCCTCACCAACCGCGGTGTTCCCGGCAAGTGCCCTGGGGTCAACACTGCCTTGCCACTTACCAGTATCCGACATGCCGGGCCGCTTGATCGTAATGTCGTCCCCGAACGGCTTAGTAACCTTCTGTATTCCCTGAGCGAAGTCGTCCAGTTTTGTCTTCACCTTTTCGACGCCTTCGAGAAGCCTGGCCATCAAGCCGTCGGCTTGCTTGAACGCCTTGGTAATCCTTTCAACCCACTCAGAAATGTCGTCTGCCCATTTCAGGGCGATCCTTACCAGATCACCGATCATCCCCGGTGTGGCTAGCCCGAGGGTCAGTCCCATGGCGGCGGCCCATCTGAGCGCGGCCTCGATCAGCTCCGCGACGGCCTGGCCAATCAGGTCGATCACAATCTGCCGCACCACACCGAGCACGACGCCGCACATGCTGACCATCTGCGCGGCACCGTCCGCCGCGGTGGATACGCCGCCAATATGGTTTGCCTGGTCCTCCGCGAACGGCCGGTAAGCCTCCGCAGCCTGGCCCACGAATCGCGCGGTATCCGTGGACACCGCGGTACGCAGGTCTTCGGCCGCCCCCTGCACCTCGGTGCTGACATTGGTCCAGGTCTCGCTCATCGCGGCGATCGCTTCCTGATCCCCGACCAGCGCATCCATCGGTTCCTTCAGGAACTCGACGTGCTCGATCAACCAGCCAACACCCGCCTTGGCTAGCTCACCAAGGGGATCGGCCATCATGCCGGCCGCGCCGACCACAGCACCCGCCCCGCCGAGCAGTCCTTCGGCCCAGTTACCGTTCGAGATCGAGTCGACCGTGCTGGCCACGCTGTCCACCACACCGGCGCCCTTGGTGGCACTAGGCGCCTTCTCCTCCGCGATCAGTGGGTTCTCGGACATCAGTACCCCTTCTCGAACGGTTTGGCGTTGGACTCCTCGGTCTGGTCATAGTCCTCGGCCGCGCCTTTGACCGATTCGGCCAGGTTCTCCGCCGAAGTCTTCGCCGCACCGATCGCCAGGGTCGCCGCACCGCTGACCGCGAGCACACCCGGCACCAGGAACTGCCCAATCAGCCCGAACGCCTCGGTGTTCAGCGTGGTTTGCTTCGCAGCGGATGCCGCGGTGCCCAATCGCTCACCGACACCCGTGACCTTGCCCGCATGGGTGCGCATTTCCTCGGTGGAAACATCGAAGTTTCCACCGCCAGCCGCACTCGACATCTCTTCGTCCCCTCGTCTTTCGGCACCAACGCTCAGCGCAGGATCGACCCGCCGCCAAAGTCGTCGTCCTCGTCGTCGGTTGGACGAGACGGCCGCTGCGGCGGTTGCTGCGCCGGTCCGGAAGATTGCGGAGGCGAATCCTGGCCACCCTCGTCGTTTTCCCAGGTAGTGCGTAGGAAGGAAGCGGCATCGGGGGCACCACCCCCGCCAGGGGTGAACCCTTGCGGTTCCGGCGGAGCCTGCGCGGCACTCAGATGATCGACCACGTAGTCCATCGCCGCGGTGCCACCGAGATACGGCTCCATGCCCTGCCGCACCGCGTCCGCCACCTTGGCCTGCGCCGCGCTCACCAGACGCAGCACCTCGCCGGCGACCTCGCTGCCTTCCCGCTGCCGTAACGCATTGCCCAGCTGCAGGTCGGCGAGCGCACCCTGGTTGTTCACCGTCACGCTGATCTGGCCGTCCTTGCTTCGCTCGGTGGCCTGAACCTGTTCCAGTTCCTCGATCATCCGCTCGTTGCGTTCGGCGATATTCGCCAGCTTGGCTTCGTAATTACGCTGCCAAGCATCTGGATCATTGGGTTCTGTCATTACCGTTTCCCGCAGTGTGCTGTCCCGAACTCTGCGCAGTCTCGCAGTTACCCGGACGCCGCGCAGGCGTTGTCCGAAAAGTCCACCCAGCCAGCGCATACCGGCTGACCAGGCGACCAGCCGGCACGTTGCGTTACGGTCGACCGACAACGCCCTCGGCCAATGTCGAAGACCGAACGAGCACCACGCCGGAGACCCGCAATGCCGCAGCCCGCCCGCAGGCCACGCAGCCGCGTGGATACCGAACGCGATATCCGGCAACATGCCCGCGAACTCCTCGTCGAGCAGGGCCATGAAGCCGTGACGCTGCGCGCCATCGCGCGTGGCCTCGGCATCACCGCCCCGGCGCTGTACCGCTATTACTCGTCGCGCGCCGCACTGCTCGATCAGCTACGCGTGGACATCTGCGTGGATCTGGCCGAGCAGATGGTCACGGAACTCGCCAAGGCGCCCGAGGACGACGCGGTGGAACAGGTGCGCGCCGCCTGCCGGGGTTTCCGTGGCTGGTCGGTCGCGCATCCACGGGAGTTCGTGCTGTCTTTCGCTTCGCTGATGCAGGAGGAAGAAACGCCGCCGAAGCTGGCACCCGCTCAGTGGCCACAGGATGGCTTCGGCAAGGTGTTCCTCTCCGTGGCCGGACAGGTGCTCGCCACCCACGAGCTCGCCCCGCAGCCAGTGGAGGCGATCCCAGACGAGCTGGTCGCCGACCTGGCCACGTTCCGGGACAACCTGCTCGGCACGATCGCCGAACGCGGCGTGGTACTCACCGAAGCGCGGTTGAGTATTGGTGCCACCTACCAGATCCTGCAGTTCTGGGTACGGCTCTACGGGCATGTAGCGCTCGAGGTGTTCGGCAGGTTCCCCGGCCCGTTGAGCAACCCGGACGCACTGTTCGAGGCGAACCTGACCAGCCTGATCCGCGATATCGGCCTGACCCCGTAACGGCCCGGATCAGCCGTCGGTTCGCGCGGCGCGCGCGGCCTTGGCGGTACCGAACTCGCTGAAATCGGCCTCACCTGGCGCGCCCCAGACAACCACCATTTTCAGTGGTTCGCTGCCGGTATTGCGCACATCGTGGTCCACGCCGACCGGGGCAAGCACCGAATCGCCCGGCCCCAGCTCGTAGGTCTGCTCGGCCACGCGCATCGTGGCCTCGCCGGCGACTACCAGGTACAGCTCCTCGAGCGGCTCATCCTCGTCGTGCGCGTGCATGCCTTCGGCGCCACCCGGCGGGATCTCCCAGCTCTGCACCGCAACCGGCAACCGGTTGCGCTCGAAGAAATGCCACTGGATGCGCGTGTTCGACCCCTCGTGCAGTTCAAAATCGAAGGCACCCGCCCCCGAGCGCTCCAACATCGAACCCACTCCTAAGCCACGACGTTCACCAGCCGACCGGGAACCACGATAACCTTGCGCGGCTGCTCGCCAGCCAGGATTTCCACGATCTTCTCGTCAGCCAACGCCGCCGCGCGCACCTCGTCCTGCCCGGCCTCGCTCGGCACGGTCACCCGCGCGCGCACCTTGCCGTTCACCTGGATCGGATACTCCACGGTTTCGTCCACCAGGTACCGCTCATCGGCCTCCGGGAACGGCCCGTGCACCAGCGATTCGGTGTGCCCCAACCGCTGCCACAGTTCCTCGGCGATATGCGGGCACTGCGGTGCCAGCATCAACACCAGGGGTTCCACCAGGGCCCTCGGCGTCGCGTCGGCGCCGGCGTAGACCTTCGTCAGATGGTTGTTGAACTCGATCAGCTTCGCCCCGCCGGTGTTGAACCGTAGCTCGCTGAACTCCTCGCGCACCCCGGCGATCGCCTTGTGCAGCGCGCGCAGGTCGTTCTCGGTCGGGTCTACATCGGATACTCGCGGCTCGCCGGTCTGCTCATCGACCACGTTGCGCCACAGTCGTTGCAGGAACCGTTGCGCGCCAACCACATCCTTGGTTGCCCACGGGCGGGAGACTTCCAGCGGCCCCATCGCCATCTCGTAGAACCGGAAGGTGTCCGCCCCGTACTGCTCGCACATCTCGTCCGGGGTGACGACATTGCGCAGGCTCTTGCCCATCTTCCCGTACTCGCGCCGGACCTGCTCGCCCTGGTAGAAGAACTTTCCGTCCTGTTCGGACACATCTTCGGCCGGAACGTAGCTGCCCCTGGCACCGGTGTACGCGTAGGCCTGGATGTAGCCCTGGTTCACCAACCGGCGATACGGCTCCTCGGAGGACACGTGCCCCAGGTCGAACAGCACCTTGTGCCAGAACCGGGCGTACAGCAAGTGCAGCACGGCGTGCTCGACGCCACCGATGTACAGGTCCACCCCGCCGGGGTCGTTCGCGCCGTGCTCGGCCGGCCGCTTGCCGACCCAGTACTGCTCGTTCTGCGCGGCCACGAAGGCTTCGTCGTTGCTTGGATCGATGTAACGCAGCTGGTACCAGCAGGAGCCGGCCCACTGCGGCATCACATTGGTGTCCCTGCGGTACTTCTTCGGCCCGTCACCCAGATCCAGCTCGACCTCGACCCAGTCGGTTGCCTTCGCCAGCGGTGGGTTCGGCTCGGTATCCGCATCGTCCGGGTCATAGCTGGTTGGCGCGTAGTCCGGCACATCAGGCAGCTCCACCGGCAGCTGGTCGGCCGGCAACGGATGCGGCATCCCGTGCTCGTCATAGACGATCGGGAACGGCTCGCCCCAGTACCGCTGCCGCGCGAACAACCAGTCCCGCAGCTTGTACTCGGTGGTGCCCACCCCGAAGCCGCGCTCGGCCAGCCAGTCGACGATCGCCTGCTTCGCCTCCTCGACGTCCATCCCGTCCAGGAAGCCGGAATTGATCGCCGGGCCGGCGCCGGTGAACGCCTTGCCGTCGAACCCTTCCGCCGGCTGCACGGTGCGGACGATCTCCAGGCCGAACTCTTCGGCGAAATCCCAGTCGCGCTGGTCATGGCCAGGCACCGCCATGATCGCGCCGGTGCCGTAGCCCATCAGCACGTAGTCCGCGATGAAAACCGGGATTTCCTTACCGTTCACCGGGTTTGTCGCGTACGCGCCGGTGAACACACCGGTCTTGTCCTTGTTCTCCTGGCGGTCCAGCTCGGACTTCAGTGATACCGCGCGCCGGTAGTCGGCAACCGCGGCCGCCGGGTCCGCCGCACCACCGGTCCACCGAGCGTCCACATTGGCCGGCCAGACCGCGCCGGTGATCTGCTCAACCAGCGGGTGTTCCGGAGCCAGCACCAGGTAGGTCGCCCCGAACAGGGTGTCCGGACGGGTGGTGAACACCTCGATGCGGTGCTCGCCGACCGGGAAGTACACGTTCGCGCCAACGGAGCGACCGATCCAGTTGCGCTGCATCGTTTTGACCTTGTCCGGCCAGTCCAGCCGGTCCAGGTCATCCACCAGCCGATCCGCATACGCGGTGATCCGCATCATCCACTGGCGCAGGTTCTTCCGGAACACCGGGAAGTTGCCTCGATCGCTGCGGCCATCCGGGGTGACCTCCTCGTTGGCCACCACCGTGCCCAGCCCGGGGCACCAGTTGACCGGCGCCTCGGACTGGTAGACCAACCGATGCGAGTCGATGACCTTGCGCTGCTCCACGGTGCTCAGCTCGGCCCAGCCACGCCCGTCCGGGGTCGGCCGGGTGCCCTGCGCGTACTCGGCGATCAGCTCGTCGATCGGGCGCGCCTTCTGCTGCTGGTCGTCGTACCAGGCGTTGTAGATCTGCAGGAAGATCCACTGCGTCCAGCGGTAGTAGGACACATCGGTGGTGGCGAACCGCCTGCGCTCGTCATGCCCGAAGCCCAGCTGGCGGATCTGTGCAAGGAACCGCTCGATATTCGCCTCGGTGGTGCTCCGCGGATGGGTACCGGTCTGCACCGCGTACTGCTCGGCTGGCAGCCCGAAGGCGTCGAAGCCCATGGTGTGCAGCACGTTCCGGCCGTTCATCCGGTTGTACCTGGCGTAAACGTCGGTGGCGATATAGCTCAGCGGATGGCCCACGTGCAGCCCCGACCCGGACGGGTAGGGGAACATGTCCTGCAGGAACAGCTTGTCCTCGGGCACCGAACGCGCGGGGTCGGCAAGCGGGCCAACCGGGTTCGGCGCGTAGAAGCTGCCGTTTTCGGCCCAGTACTTTTGCCAGCGGCGTTCGATGTCGCCAGCCATGACCGCGTCGTAGCGGTAGGCGGGCGTCTGCTCGGTGCTGCCGGTCGCGCCGTCGCTCATTGCCGTGTGTCCTCCTTGCGTCCTGCCCCGAAATACAACAAAACCCCCCAACCCGGCTTTGGGCATGAGGGGCTGCCGCGTCGGCGAGTGTGTCAGCCGGCGCGGCTAACTAAGGAGCAGGCGAGTCATGCTCATACCAGCATGATAGCTGGCGTGTCGACCGGAAAACCTGGGGCACCACCGTGCGCTTAAGCTGGTCTCGTGTTGCTCGCTCTTACTACCGCCCAGCAGGCCGCCGACCCGGCCCCGCTCGGCGTCCGCATTCTGCTTGCGGTCTCGCTGTGCCTCGGCGCGGTCGCACTTGGTTGCGCCGGCTGGCTCGGCATCCGCGAGCGGCTGCCTCGGAACCGCTTCATCGGCGTACGCACCTCGGCGAGCATGCGCGGCGATGAGACGTTTCGGGTGGCCAACCGGATCGCCGGCCCTGCCACGCTGTGCGGCGCACTGGTCGGCTTGGTCACCGCACTGATCCCGCTGACCATGTCCAACGCCGCCATGCAGCTGACCATCTGGATCCTCGGCATGCTCGGCATGGTCGGTCTCGCCCTCGCGGGCGGGATACTCGGCCACCGTGCCGCCCAGCTGGTCGCCGACAACCCGCCGAAGCCGGCCGGCTGCTCGAGCTGCACCGGGTGCGCCGGTGCCGGCTGCGCTGCCCTAACAAACTAGTGCTGGCCTGACAAACTAGTTACGCCGTAGATCGCCCGGATGGGTCGCGAGTAGCGCCACCGGCAGGCCCTGCCTGCGCAGCACCGCGCCCCAGAGGTCGAAGTCCGGGATGGCAAGCACATCGCCTGGCAGTGCGGGCACCACCAGCCAGTCGCCGCGATCCAGTTCCCTGGCGAGCTGCCCGGTGTCCCAGCCGGCGTAGCCAGCGAACACCCGGATCCCGCGCACCCGGCTCGCCAGCAGATCCGGATCGGCGTCCAGATCGATCAGCGCCACCGGCCCGTGCACGCTGATCACGCCCTGCATGCTGCGCGCATCCTCACCGGTACGCAGCGCGGCAAGGCAGAGCGCGGTCTTCTGCTCGACTGGCCCGCCGACGAAAACCGCCTGCGGTTCACTGACATGCCGCGCCCACACCGGAAGCACGTCGTCCACTGGCACCTGGCTCGGGCGGTTCAGTACGACGCCGAGGGTGCCCTCATCCCGGTGATCAATGATGTACACGACCGTGCGGCGAAAATTCGAGTCGCCCATAGTGGGTGCCGCCACCAGGAGTACCCCCGGCTCGACCTCAGCATCCGCTTCCTCCACACGGTCAATCATGTCACTCGACCGGTGTGCGTCGTCGCGCGTGTTCGGTTTGTAACCACCGGGTCCGAAGCACGCTCACTCCGGCGGTGTGACGCCCTGCTCCCGAGCCCAATTCAGCAGCTCCGCGACGGCCTCATCGTGCGGTATCGGACCACGTTCCAGGCGTAGTTCCTTGAGGTACTGCCACGCCTTGCCGACCATCGGGCCCGGCTGGATGCCAAGCAGCCGCATGATCTCGTTGCCGTCCAGATCCGGACGCACCCGCGCGAGATCCTCCTCGGCCTGGATCCGCGCGATGCGCTCCTCGAGATCGTCGTAGGACCGGCGCAACGCCGCCGCCTTGCGCTTGTTGCGGGTCGTGCAGTCCGCGCGCACCAGCTTGTGCAGCCGGGAAAGCAGGTGCCCGGCATCGGTCACGTACCTGCGCACCGCGGAATCGGTCCATTCGCCCTTGCCGTAGCCGTGGAAGCGCAGGTGCAGGAACACCAGCTGGGCGACGTCCTCGATCACGTCCTTCGAGTACCGCAGGGCACGCAATCGCTTGCGCGCCATCTTCGCGCCCACCACTTCGTGGTGATGGAAGCTGACCCCGCCACCGTCTTCGAACCGGCGCGTCGCGGGTTTGCCGATATCGTGCAGCAGCGCGGCCAGCCGCAGCACCAGATCCGGCGCGGCATCCGGGTCGTCCCGCTTCTCCAGGTCGATCGCCTGGTCCAGCACGGTCAGCGAATGCTCGTAGACGTCCTTGTGCTGGTGGTGCTCATCGATCGCGAGCGACATACCCGGCACCTCGGGCAGTACCTGCTCGGCAAGCCCGGTCCGCACCAGCAGCTCGATACCCAGCCGGGGCCGACTGCCGGTGATCAGCTTGGTCAGCTCGGCCTGCACCCGCTCCGGAGTGATCCTGGCCAGCTCGCCCGCCATCTCGGTCATCGCCCGCACCACCCGCGGCGCCGGCCGGAAACCCAGCTGGGCGACGAATCGCGCGGCCCGCAGCATCCGCAATGGATCGTCCGCGAAGGACTCCTCCGGGGTGCTCGGGGTATCCAGGATTCGCTCGCGCACCGCCGCCATCCCATCGAACGGATCGACAAGCTTCTTTGTCGACATATCGATGGCCATCGCGTTCGCGGTGAAATCTCTGCGCTTGAGGTCGTCGGTGAGCGAGTCGCCGAACCGGACCTCCGGATTCCGGCTCACTCGATCGTATGAATCCGCACGGAAGGTGGTGATCTCCACCTGTACCCCGTGCCGGACCGCGCCAACCGTGCCGAACGCGATCCCGGTATCCCATACCGCCTCCGCCCAGCCATCCAGCAGCTCGAGCACCCGTGCGGGGCGGGCATCGGTGGTGAAGTCGAGATCGCCGCCGGGTTGGCCCAACACCGCGTCCCGCACGCTCCCGCCAACCAGATAGAGCGCGTGCCCCGCGGCGCTGAACCGCTCGGCGAGGTCATCCACGAGGGGCGAGATCCGGAGCAACTCCACGACCACATTCTGCTTGGCAACGAGGGTGGACACGGCCGGTCAGCGTATCCGGCACCGCCAACGGCGCGCCGGCCGGAGTCGATCGCACCGATCCAGCGGCAACGTAAAGAGCCGCCGCCTGATCCGCGATCCGCATTACGATCGCGGATGGACCAGCGGCGGGCGAAGGCACAAGGACGGGTGGATGCGGCAAGAACAGGACGGGACCACCCGACAGGGAAGTAGCGACCGCTGATGGCACGGTCCGGCGACAGATCCGAGGGCGGTAAACCCGCCAGAAGGGGCGGCAGGGCGCGCCGGCGCAGACGCGCGCGCGGAATGAAAACCGTCGCCGAAACCTCGGCCGGCGGGCTGATGCTGGACGACGGCGGGCACCACGTGGTGCTGATCGGCCGCTTGGACCGCAAAGGCCGGCTGCTCTGGTCGCTACCGAAGGGACATATCGAACAGGGCGAGACGGCCGAGCAGACCGCGATGCGGGAGGTTGCCGAGGAAACCGGCATTCACGGCGTGGCCATCCAGCCGCTCGGCACGATCGACTACTGGTTCGTGGCCGAGAAACGCAAGGTGCACAAGACGGTGCACCATTTCCTGATGCGCGCCACCTCCGGCGAACTGTCCGACGAAGACACCGAGGTCACCGAGGTCGCCTGGGTACCGCTCGCCGATCTGGAATCCCGGTTGGCCTACGCTGACGAGCGCCGGTTGGCCCGGACCGCGCGGGAACTGCTGAACGGCGCCAGCCACGGACTGCTCGCCAAGCCGGAGCAACCAGCTAGTTCGGATAACCCCAAGTACCCGGAGAACGCAGGGGAATTGTCTTGACGCCGCTCGTACGCCGCGCGTACTCGGCCGTGCTCGTCACCTTGGTAGTGCTCGCCAGCATGACCCTCGCACCACTCGGCACCGCCACCGCACAGCCAATCTCCGGGATCGAATCCAAACTCCAGCTGGACGTCAACGAGCTCACCCCACGGGTGGTCACCGGCTCGGAGCAAACGCTTGCGGTTCGCGGCACGGTCACCAACACCAGCAACAGCACGATCAACAACATCACCGCCCGCGTGCAGCTCGGCGACCCGCAGAGCAGCGAGAGCGCGCTGCGCGGGGTGCTCGGCGAGGCGCCGCCAACGGATACCGCGCGCTCCGAGTTCGAAACCGTGGTCGAAACACTTCCGCCGGGCCAGAGCGCACAGCTCGAACTGGTTGTGCCGCTCGGCCCGGAGGCATTGCAGATCACCCAGCCCGGTGTCTATCCGCTGCTGGTGAACGTGAACGGCACCCCGCAGGACAGTGGGGACGCGCGGTTGGCCGCACTGAACACCCTGTTGCCGGTACTCGCGCCGCCGGGTGGCCAACCAGTGCCGCCGACCTCGGTGCCCACCTCGATGCTCTGGCCGATCATGGACAGCAAACCGAGAGTGGTCAGCGATGCGGTCGACCGCCCGCTGGTGCTCTCGGACGACCGGTTGGCCGACTCGCTCGCCCCCGGCGGCCGGCTGTACGGGTTGGTCGCGGCGGTTCGCGCGGAAGCAACCGATACGCCGATCAGTAGCGCGCTGTGCCTGGCCATCGACCCCGAACTACTCGATACGGTGAGCGCGATGGCCAACGGCTATCGGGTGAACCGGCAGGACGGCGGCAGCGATGCGGGCCGCGGATCGGCCGCGGCCAACCAGTGGCTGGCCGATCTTCGCGAGGTGGCGGACGGCCGCTGCGTCATCGCGCTGCCGTACGCCGACGCCGATCTCGCCGCACTGACCAGCGCGAATCCGAAGCAGGACGGGATGAGCTCGCTGGCCAGGTTGGCGCTGGCCGGTAGCGAGATCATCAACGAGGTGCTTGCCCCTGTTCAACCGATCGGCGGCGTGGCCTGGCCGGCCGGCGGCACGCTGGACGACCACACCATGCGCGAGTTGACCGAATTGGGGATCAACAAGTTCGTGGTGGATCCGGCGAAATTGCGTACCGTCGATCCCAACAGGGAAAGCGCCCCGATGAACCTCAGCGGGATGCGCAGTCCAACGGGCGAGGGGGTGACCGCACTGCCGTACGACTCGCTGGTGGCGAGCGCGCTGTTGCGGCCTTCCGCGCCGGCGGCGGGGACCACGGCGACGGCCAGCCCGCGCTCCGTGTCCACCCAGAACGGTCTTGCCGCGCTCGCCTTCCGGGGTGCCTTCGCCACCGAGGATCAGGGCTCGCCGGTACTGGTGACCCCGCCGCGCCGCTGGGCGGCCACGGAGACCGAACTGCGCACCTTCCTGAGCACGCTGAACTCGTTCGCCGAACGCGGCATGGTGCGGCCGGTCGGCTTCCAGGAAATGCTGGCGACGCCGACGGCCGGAACCACCGAGCTGGACTACACCGCGGAAGACACGGCCAGCCAGGTACCCGCGGCCGCGGTGGAATCAGTGTTCGAGACCAACATTCGCACCGGTGATCTGCAGAGCGCGCTGCGTCGGGACACGGTGGAACAGCTACAGCCGGCCGAGGTGGTCGAACCGGTGCGGCACGCGCTACTGCGCGCCACCTCCAGCGTCTGGCGGGAGCACCCGCAAGGCGCGGATCAGTCGGCGCGAACCGGCGAACGGCATCTGGACGGGCTGACCGACAGGGTGACGGCGGCAACATCCGGACAGATTTCGCTGGCATCTGGTGACAGCCCGTTACCGGTTTCCCTGCAGAACGAACTACCGGTGCCAATCGCGGTACGCGTCACGTTTTCGGAGGTCCCCGGGCTTCGGCCGGACCCTACGGAGCTACAGCGAATACCCGCGAATAGTGGTGTTTCCAGGCTGTTTCCCGCCGAGGTCACCCGTTCTGGCCGGTTCAGCGTGGATGTGTCGCTCACTACGCCAAGTGGCGGAGAACTTGGTCCGGCTGCCCGCTTCGAGTTGGCGTCGAGCCATTACGGCGGGATCATGCTTGTGGTTACCGGAACCGCGGGCGCAGCTTTGGTGTTGCTGGTCGGGTTGCGGATTTACCGCAGGATGAGGAGTGACCGCCCGAACGACGGCCAGCAGGAGCGACCGTAGGTTGAGCAATCCGGACAGACCGGCCACTCGCCGGGCAGAGCCGCCCGAGCTGAGGCCGAGTCCACAGGGACGCCCCGAAGGGCACCCGGGAAGCCGGGAACCACGTTCGGCCGGCCAAGGGGAGTCACCGTCCGTAAACGGTAAGCCACCCAATGGACAGAATCCTGGTCGCGGGCAGAACGGCGTAGCGCCGCCAAACGGTCAGCGGGTCAACGGCCGGCCGGCGAACGGTCGACCCCGGCCACCCGCGGCCGAGCAACGACCGGAGCAACCGCGCCCCGAGCAGCGCCCAGAACAGGGTCGTCCAGAACAGGGTCGCCCGGAACGGCCGCGCCGCGAGTCAGCTGCCGGCCAGCAAGGTCAACTACCGGGAGGTCAGCCACCGCCGCGACGCAGGCAGACCCCGCCGCCACCGAACCGGCGTCCCGCGCCCGGCCAGGAACCGCCGCGCCGCCGTGCCCGTCCAGAACAGGGCCGTCCAGAACAGGGTCGTCCGGAACATGGCAGTCGCGACCAACCGCGCCGCGAGCCACCACCCGAATCGGGCCGGCAGCGACCTCGCCCCGAACAGCAGCCGCCCACCCGGCAGGCAAGGCCGACGCGCCAACCCCCACCGGGCGGCCAGCCGCCTCCTGGACCGCCCGCTAGGGGCGGCACGCCACCGCCCGGTAGGGAGGACCACCCGGCCCGGCGCGTCCAGCAACCGGACCGCCGCGCGCCGGAGCAACGCCCGCCCCACCCAGGACAGGCTCGTCCAGAACAGGGCCATCCAGAACAGGGCCATCCAGAACAGGGCCGGCCAGAACAGGGCCAACGTCGGGCACCGCGCCCACCCGAGCGCACCCGCAGGGGCGAACCACCGCCACGTGGCGACCTACCGCCACGCGAGGGCGAGCCCGGGCGGCCACCTCGACGTCGGCCTGCCGAGCCAACCGGTCGTGCCCGGCCGGCCGAACCACCAACCCGGCGCAGGGCACCCGGCCCGCCCGGCCAGCAGCCCCCCAGAGGGGAACAACTCAGCCCACCAGGACAGGGCCCCCCGGGACAGGGACCGCCGCGGCAACCCCCGCCTGGGCGCGGCCCGGAACGGCCACCGTCCCGGCGCCCGCAGCGACCGGACCAGCCGACCCAACGGCCAAGCGAGCAGCCCACCCAACGGGCAAGGCAACCGGAACCCGAACCCGAGGCAGCGCCACAGCCCAAGCCCGCGGAGCCGGATAACCCGCCTTCGCTGGCGAAGTCGACGGGCACTCTGGCACTCGCGACGCTGACCAGTAGGGCCACCGGCTTCATCTGGAAGGCCATGCTGGCCTGGGTACTCGGGCTGAGCGTGATCAACGACTCGTTCACGGTCGCGAACACCCTGCCCACGATCATTTACGAGCTGCTCCTCGGAGCCGTGCTGACAAGTGTGTTCGTCCCGCTGCTCGTACGGGCGCAGGACGATGAAGACGGCGGTCAGGCGTATACCCAGCGACTGCTGACCGTTGGGTTGACCATACTCGGTATCGGCACGGTGATCGCGGTCGCCTGCGCACCGCTGCTCACCCAGGTCTTCATGGACGGCAGCTCGGAGAACGCGAACCCGGAGCTGGCCACCGCGTTCGCCTATCTGCTTTTGCCGGAGATCCTGTTCTACGGGATGTTCGCGCTGCTTTCCGCGATCCTGAACTCCCGGCACGTGTTCGGCCCTCCGGCGTGGGCGCCGGTGCTGAACAACGTCGTGGTGATCCTGACGATCCTGCTTTACACCATCGTGCCGGGGGAGATCTCCACCAATCCGGTACAGATGGGCGAACCGAAGCTGCTCGTCCTGGGCATCGGCGTCACGCTCGGCATCGTCGTCCAGGCGGTCGTGCTGGTGCCCGCGGTCCGCAAGCTCGGCTTCAAGTTCCGCTGGAACTGGGGCTTCGACTCCCGGATGAAGGAGTTCGGCCGGCTGGCCCTGTGGATCCTCGGTTATGTCGGCATCAGCCAGATCGGCATGGTCTTCCTGACCAGGGTGCTCTCCATCTCGGACGGCGGGCCATCCACGTACTCACTTGCCTGGCTGCTCTTCCAACTGCCCTACGGGGTAATTGGCGTATCGCTGCTCACCGCGATCATGCCGAGGCTGTCCAGGGCGGCCGCCGACCGCAAGCGGCGCCGGCTGATCAACGAGTTCTCCTATGCCAGCCGGTTGACCACGGTCATGCTGGTGCCGATCTCCGCCATGCTCACCGTGGCCGGTTCCTCGGTCGGCATGGCGTTGTTCTCGTTCGGTCAGGCCAGCCCGGAGCAGGCCGGCCGGCTGGGTGCCGCACTGGCGATCTCCGCCTTCGGGCTGTTGCCGTTCGCGCTGACCATGCTGCAACTACGGGTGTTCTACGCGATGAAGGACGCACGGGCACCCACCCTGATCATGGCGGTCATGACAGCGGTGAAGATCCCGCTGTTCTACATGTGCGCCAGCCTTCTCGCCGAAGAGGACATCGTGGTCGGCGTGATGTGGGTGAACTCGCTTGGCTTCCTGATCGGCGCGATCATCGGTCAGGTCTGGCTGTGGGTTCGGCTCGGCCGGCTGCAGGGTCGGCGGATCTCCCGGGTGATCTGGTTGAGCGTGCTGGCCAGCGCGATCGCCGTGGTGGTCGCCCTGCTGGTTTCCTGGCTGGTCAGCCTGGTGCTACCGAGCCTCGGCGATGTCGGCGATGCCTGGCTGTCGCTGATCCTGCTTGGCAGCATCACCTGCGTCGTCGCGCTGTACCTGCTCTCGCTGTTCGGCGTGGAAGAGGTCAAGCCGGCCACTTCGCGGATCACCCGGTTGATCCGGCGGCGCTGATTCGTTCGGGGTTGCGCCTAACGGCACGGCCGAGGTAGCGGCAACTTCACCCAGGCGAGCGGCCCACTGCTCAGCAAAGGTCACGAGTTTGAGTCGATTTCACGTACCCTCGTAGGAAGGCGCCCGTCCGGGTAGGGGTCCGGCGTGCGCGAGGAGAGCGTGGATGAGTGCTGTGGACAGAGAACGGACCGAGTTCTCGGGCGATATCGACCCGGGCCAGGCCTTACCGCCGACGAACGGGTCGGGTGTGCGGGCCAGGGCCGGATCGTTGCTGCCCGGCGGCGTGGTCGGCGACGGTCGGTATCGGCTGCTCGCCCAGTTCGGCGTGGACGCCCGCGGCGGTGCGCAGCTGTGGCGAGCCAGAGACGGACAGTTGCGGCGCGATGTCGCACTGACCGTACTGGTCGGCAACGCGGCCGACTCCGAGGCGGCCAAACAAGCGCGGCGCACGCTGGAACGCGCCGCGCACGCCGCGCGCTTCACGCATCCGGGCACCGCGAAGGTGATCGACGTACTCAGCCTCGGCAATGGCATCAGCGCCAGCGAGGGCGTACTCGGCATCGTGGTCGCCGACTGGACCCAGGGCACCGATCTGGTTGACCTGATCGGGCATCGCGCGCTCGCCCCCGATATGGCGTCCAAACTGCTCCAGCCGCTGGCCAGCGCGGTGGAACAGGCCCACCACAGCGGGATCGTGCTCGGCGTCGACCATCCGCAGCGGCTGCGGGTCACGCCGGACGGCAAACTGCGGCTGGCCTTCCCCGGACCGCTGCCGGACAGCACACTGCGCGCCGACGTCAAGGGACTCGGCGCGGTGCTCTACCTATTACTTACCGGTCGCTGGCCGTTACCCGGCGGACCGCAGGCCCTGCCACCCGCGCCCACCGGACCCAACGGATCGATCGCGGCGCCGAAGACGCTGGAACCAGCGGTACCCGCCGATCTGTCCGCGGTCGCGGTACGCAGCCTGGAAGACGACAGTGTGAACGGCATCCGCACGGGCGCCGCGATCCTGCGCGTCCTCGAGCAGGCAGCCGCCAACGCCGACCGCGATGAGCTGCGCCAGCGGATCGCGGCCAGCGGCGAAAGCGCGGAACCCGAACCGGGCACCCAGGACGAGAACGGCGTGGTCTGGACGACCCGCAAACCGGTGAAGGACCGGGCTCGCCGCCGCAAGCTGGCCGTCGGCGTCACCATCCTCACCGTGCTCACCGTCGGCGTCCTCGCCTGGCTGGGCATGCAGGTGATCAGTTTCTTCTCGGACGGCGGTTCGAGCAGCAGTGCACCGCCGCCGAGCGCGGCAAGCACCGCGCAGAACGAGCAGAACGAGAACACCCAGCAGCCCAAGCCGGCACAAGGTCCGGCCAAGCCAGTGAAGCCGGAAAGCGTCGCGGTATTCAACGTCTCCGGCAGTCCGGACGGCGTGAGCGCCGTGGACCGCACCATCGACGGCGATCCGGGCACCACCTGGAGCACCGACGCGTACTACCAGCCGTTTCCCGCGCTCAAGCCCGGTATCGGGGTGGTCGCGAACTTTTCCTCCGAGGTAAACCTCGCGCAGGTGAATGTGGATTCGCCGAGTGAGGGGACCGAGGTGGAGATCCGTGCCGCGGACAGCCCGGAGGCTCCGCTGGAGAGCACCCAGGTGGTCGGCACGGCCACGCTCAGCGGCGGCCTCACCGAGATCAAGCTGGATAAGCCGACCAAGAGTCGACACTTCATCGTGTGGATCACCAAGCTCGCCGGCACCGACCCGGAAAACCAGTCGGAACTCGGCGAACTCAAGTACCTACCGGCGGGATAACTCCAGTAGCGGCTGCCCGGCGCGATACCCTCTCCCGGTGACCGCTGCCGCCAGTTCGGATGCCGACCTCATCCGCGCACATGCCGCTGGCGATCCGCGCGCATTCAGCGAGCTGGTGCAACGGCACCGGGACCGGATGTGGGCGGTTGCCCTGCGCACGGTGCGCGACCCGGAAGAAGCCGCCGACGCCCTCCAGGAGGCGTTCATCTCGGCGTTTCGCGCGGCGGCCAATTTCCGCGCCGAATCGCAGGTGACCACCTGGTTACATCGGATTGTGGTGAACGCCTGCCTCGATCGGATACGCCGCAAACAGGCCAAACCGACCGTACAGTTACCGGAGACCGGCCCCGGTGAGCCGAGCACTGGCGAGGACACCATGGCCGACCGGGAAACCAAACTGGTCGTGCAACAGGCGCTCGCCGAACTACCCGAAGACCAGCGGGGTCCCATCGTGCTCGTGGACGTCGAAGGCTACTCGGTTTCCGAGACCGCCCAGCTGCTCGGCATTGCTGAAGGCACGGTGAAGAGCAGGTGTGCGCGAGGTCGCGCGAAGTTGGCGAAAGTTCTTGGACACCTCAGGAACCCGAGTGCAGATGCGAACGTCCCACCTAACGCAAGGGATAACCACCCAGACGGACAGCTACAGCGTCCGGGTGCGGCGCAGCGTTACCGGGAGGGGCAATGACAGACACTAGTTGGGGGCATGGCGGCCAGTTGGGCCCGCCGTGGTCTGTCGACGTACTCGCCGACCTACAGGCGGGGGTGCTCGATCCGGAAACCGAGGCGCAGCTGTGGCCACAGGTCAACGCGGACCCCGAGGCCCGCGCGATCCTGGCCGCGCTGGACGAGACCACCGCGGACCTGAACGCACTCGGTGCGGCCCCCGCGCCACCCATGCCAGCGGAGTTCGCCGCCAGGCTGGACGCGGCCATAGCCGATGAGGTGCAGCAGCGCGAGGCGACCGGCGGGCAGCAGTCCGGCGGCGCACAGGTGGTGGACATCGCCACCGCTCGCCGGCGGAAGCAGCGCAAGATCGCCGGTTGGGGGACCGGCATCCTGGGCGCTGCGGCGGCCGCGGCTGCGATTGTGTTCGCCACGAACCCGGCGACGACCAGCACGCCCGGCGAGGGTGTCGCCGCGCCAAGCGCGGACAGCGACACCGCGGAAGGGCCGATGGCGTTGACCGAGGACACCCTGGGCAGCCAGTACGCCGGCGCATTGGGGGCGCGGGACTACGGGCCGCTGGACGATCCCGACAAGCTCAGCCAGTGTCTCGCGGCCAACGAGGTCGATCCGTCGATCGAGCCGGCCGGAGTCAAGGAGATCACCCTGGACGGCCAGCAGGGCGTACTGGTGATCCTGCCGACCCAGGAGGCTGCCGCGCAGTTCCAGCTGCTCGTTGTCGGCTCGAACTGTGGCCCGGACAATCCGGACACGCTTGCTAATACCGTCGTCGGCGGCTGACTCCGGGACATTTCGCAAAGCGGTGTACCTCACCTCACGGTGATGGAACAACCGGCGCATACCATCGCGTTGACACCCAACGAGCGGCGCGATGGGCGCCGGGCCGGTTTCGCCGGCTGGCACTGCGAGCGGAGGTCATGTGGCTGAGCAAGACGTTCGGAACCTGATCATTGTTGGTTCTGGGCCCGCCGGGTACACCGCCGCGGTGTATGCCGCGCGTGCGGAGTTGAACCCGTTGGTCTTCGAAGGTTCCCAGTTCGGCGGTGCGTTGATGACCACCACCGACGTGGAGAACTACCCCGGCTTCAAGGACGGGATCATGGGTCCCGACCTGATGGCGCAGATGCGTTCGCAGGCCGAGCGGTTCGGCGCCGAGCTGCGCGCCGAGGACGTCGAATCGATCGAGCTCAAGGGCGACATCAAGTACGTCGAGGCGAACGGCAAGCGCTACGGGGCGCGGGCCGTGGTCCTGGCCATGGGTGCCGCGGCCAGGTACCTCCACGTACCCGGCGAGCAGGAACTGCTCGGACACGGCGTATCCGCCTGCGCGACCTGCGATGGCTTCTTCTTCCGCGACCAGGACATCGCGGTGGTCGGCGGCGGGGACTCCGCGATGGAGGAAGCCACCTTCCTGACCAAGTTCGCCCGCACCGTCACGATCATCCACCGGCGCGAGGAGTTCCGCGCTTCGAAGATCATGCTCGAGCGGGCAAGGGCGAACGAGAAGATCCGCTGGCAGCTCAACTCCGAGGTCCTCGAGGTTCTCGGGGAGGGCAAGGTCGCTGGCGCTCGGCTGCGGGACACGGTTACCGGCGAGGAGTCCACCTTGGACGTCACCGGGGTGTTCATGGCGATCGGCCACGATCCGCGCAGTGAGCTGGTCCGCGACCAGGTGGTGGTGGACGCCGAAGGCTACGTCCAGGCCAACCAGCCGGGCACGCAGACCAACTTGGACGGCGTGTTTGCCTGCGGCGACCTGGTCGACCACACCTACCGGCAGGCCATCACGGCGGCCGGCTCGGGCTGCTCCGCTGCCATTGACGCCGAGCGGTGGCTCGCCGAGCACGAGGTCAGCGAGTCCGCGCAGCAGGCACCGGAACTCGTTGGCGGCGGGTACACCGCATAACGCGGACACGACAGGATTTCAGTTAACCCAAAAGGAGATGAGATGGCCGGTACACCCGTAACCGTGACCGATGCCTCGTTCAAGGACGATGTCCTGGGCAGCGACAAGCCCGTACTGGTGGACTTCTGGGCCACCTGGTGCGGACCGTGCAAGATGGTCGCCCCGGTACTCGAGGAGATCGCCTCCGAGCACGCGGAGAAGATCACCATCGCCAAGCTCGACATCGACGAGAACCCGTCGATCACCCGGGACTACCAGGTCATGTCGGTGCCGACGCTGATTCTGTTCCAGAACGGCGAGCCGGTGAAGCAGATCGTCGGCGCCAAGTCGAAGCCGGCGCTGATCTCGGATCTCTCCGAGGTCCTGAACTGAGGCTGTATCTGGGCATCGGACACCCGATGCGTTCCACGTGAAACAAATGTCTGCTTCGGCAGCAACCACACCCCTGGGTCAAACGTCTTCTGAACGAGCGTGCTTTTGCGCGACCCAGGGGTGTTGTGTTGCTCTGGGGAGATTGAGGTCGCAGTTTGGCCACCTCGGGTAACACCATGTGGCAACTCGCCCGATGGGCCTAACAAGGGGCCCGATATGCGCAAGGCACAATAGGGCATCACGAACCGCGCCGGGCGTAACCGGCGCCCTACGAAGAGCGAGGAGTGCATGCTGGTGCTCCGCCGCGGCGATACCGGGCCAGCCGTTGCCGAGATTAGGTCAACCCTTGGTGCGCTGGACTTATTGCCGTCGAATAGTGGTGGAGATACCTTCGACGGCACCGTCGAGCATGCCGTTCGTGCCTTCCAGCAGCGCCGTGGCCTGATCATCGACGGCATCGTCGGTCCGGCCACCTACAGCGCGCTGCGCGATGCCACGTATCACTTCGGCAATCGGCCACTCGCTTACCTGGTTTCCGCGCCGGTACGCGGCGATGACGTCTTCGCCCTGCAGGAACGCCTTCTCGAACTCGGCTACGACGCGGGCCGACCGAACGGCGTGTTCGGTGCACAGACCGAGCACGCACTACGCAATTTCCAGCGGGATTACGGCCTACTGGTGGACGGTATCTGCGGCGCGGGCACGGTACGCGCGCTCAAACAGCTGTCCCCGCGCACCAGGGGCGGCCGCCCAGTGTTCCTGCGCGAGCAGGAGCGGGTGCGCAGGGCCGGCCCGTGGCTGCGTGGCAAACGCATCGTGATCGACCCAGGGCATGGCGGCGATGATCCCGGGGTGGCGGCCTTTGGTGTCACCGAGTCGGAGATCGTCTGGGACCTGGCCCGCCGGCTGGAAGGCCGGATGAAGGCCACCGGGATGGAAGCGTTGATTTCCCGCGGCCCCGCCAGTGGGCCCAGCGAGGCCGATCGTGCCGCGTTTGCCAACGAGGCCGGCGCCGATCTACTGCTCTCCCTGCACTGCGACCGCAATCAATCGCCGCATGCGCAGGGCATCGCGACGTTCCACTACGGCACCGGCAACGGCACCTCGTCCACGGTCGGCGAGGCCCTTGCCGGTTTCCTGCAGCGTGAGCTGGTCGCGCGCACCGGGATGCTGGACTGCCGGACCCACCCGAAGACCTGGGAAGTGCTGCTCTACACGCGCTGTCCCGCGGTACGCGCCGAGGTCGGTTACCTGACCAACGCCGAGGACCGCAGGCGGCTGTCTGATCCGGCCTTCCGGGATGTGGTGGCCGAGGGAATCCTGGTGGCCGTCAAGCGGCTGTACCTACTTGGCGAGAACGACCAGCCAACCGGCACGTTTACCTTCAACGATCTGCTACGCACCGAACTCGCCAAAGCCGAGTAGGTCAATTTGTCGACAAAGGCACTTGTCGATGCTAGCTAGCGGACTTTAGACGCGAGCGCGGTCCAGTGTCGCGCTCGCGGTACTCACACTGACCGTGCCGAGCAGCTGCTCGAGCGCTGCTTCCACGTCTTCCTTCCAGGAAAGACCAGACCGCAGTTCCAGCCGCAGCCGCGGCCACCGCGCGTGTGGTCGCACCGTCTTGAAGCCAACGCTACGCAGGAAGTCCGCCGGCACCACGCAGTCCTGCTCGACAGTCGGATCGTCCCCGTCCAGCTCGGTTTTGCCGAACGCCTCGATCGCCTTGACGCCACGCTTGGCGAGGTCCTGCGCGACCGCCTGGACGAGCAGCCGGCCAAGCCCACCGCCGCGGAACTCGGCGAGCACATTGAACCCGGTCAGCAACACCGCGTCCGGGCTGACCGGGGAAGTGGGGAAGGCTGCCGAGCGCGGCACCACATTCGGCGGGGCGAACAGTACGAAGCCCACCGGCAAGGATTCGCTGTACACGATCCGGCCGCAGGAACCCCACTCCAGCAGCACGCTGGACACCCAGGCTTCCTTCTCCAGCTCGGTCTCGCCGTACTCCTCGGCCTCGGTCTTCAGATGCGGCGCGAGTTCCCAGTAAACGCACTGCCGGCAATGCCTCGGCAGCTCCTCCAGGTTGTCCAGGGTGATACCGACGACACGTCGCGACACCTGAACCTCCCGTGACAGTGGACGGGCCACCGGAAAAATCAGGCTCAAGCGGGACCCAACCAGGATGATATGTGCATCGCAGTCGGGCCGGAAGGTCGGGGGAGGCTAGGCAGATCCGGTTACACTCGACGAAGCCGCTAGTCAACCCGTAAGGAAACCTTCCGCTCGTTAGGAAACCGTTCCGCTCATTAAGGAAACAGTGCCTCTATGAACCCCTCCGACAGCTCGAATGACCCGACAGAGATCTCGACCCAGCAGCATCGGCACAGCCTTGACCCGCACGTAGGCCGCTACGCGGCGCGGACCAAGGGGATGACCGCATCCGAGGTACGAGCGCTCTTCGCGGTCGCGAGCCGACCGGAGGTGGTTTCCCTCGCCGGTGGGATGCCCAATCTCGCCGCGCTGCCCATCGATTCGCTCAGCGAGCAGGTTGCCTCACTGGTCAGCAACGATGGCCTGGTGGCGCTGCAGTACGGCTCCGCCCAAGGCGTGCCCGAGCTGCGTGAGCAGATCTGCGATGTGATGGCGTTGGAGGGTATTCAGGCGCATCCGGACGATGTGGTGGTGACCGTCGGCTCGCAGATGGGGCTGGACATGGTGACCCGGGTGTTCTGCGACCCGGGTGATGTGGTGCTCGCCGAGGGTCCCTCCTATGTTGGCGCGCTGAGCTCGTTCTCGGCGTACCAGGCGAACGTGGTGCACGTGGCGATGGACGACGACGGCCTGCAGCCCGCCGCGCTACGGGAGGCGATCGAGACCGCGCACCGGCATGGTCAGCGGGTCAAATTCCTTTACACCATCCCGAATTTCCACAACCCAGCCGGCGTCACGCTTGCCGTGTCCCGGCGCGCCGAGGTGCTGGAGATCTGTGCCGAGCACGGGATCATGGTGCTCGAGGACAACCCGTACGGTCTGCTCGGTTTCAATGGCCAGACCTACCCATCGCTGCGCACCCAGGATCCGAACAACGTGGTGTATCTGGGTTCGTTCTCCAAGACCTTCGCTTCCGGGTTGCGAGTCGGCTGGGTGCTCGCACCACATGCGGTGCGCGAAAAACTGGTACTGGCCGCGGAATCGGCCACGCTCTGCCCGCCCACGTTCAACCAGATGCTGGTGTCTCGCTACCTGGCCACGCACGACTGGCAGGGTCAGATCAAGAAGTTCCGGGAGAACTACCGGGAGCGCAGGGACGCCATGCTGTCCGCGCTTGAGCAGTACATGCCTGCCGGCTGCAGCTGGACCAAACCGGACGGTGGCTTCTACGTCTGGCTCACCGCGCCGGAAGGCGTTGACACCAAAGCGATGTTGCCGCGCGCGGTCACCGCACGCGTGGCCTACGCATCCGGCACCGGGTTCTACGCGGATCAGCTGGGCAGCAGACAGATGCGCTTGTCGTACTGTTACCCGACGCCGGAACGGATCCAGGAGGGCGTGCGCCGGTTGTCCGGGGTGCTCACTGACGAGCTGGAGCTGTACAACACGTTTGGTCCGGCCGCGCAGCGCACCATCTCCGGCCCGCAGGCGCCTTCGCCGGACACCGCTTGAGTTCGTTGCCGCGTAACCATTTTCGCTGAGTCCACTATGGATGTTACATGTGGACGGTCTAAGGAGCTTTTCGTTGTCTGATCGGGTAGTCGCCGTCCTGTCCGGCGGGCTCTCGCACGAACGAGACGTATCGCTGCGGTCCGGCCGGCGGTTGTCCGCCGCGTTGCGCGACCAGGGTTTGACCGTGGAGGAGTGGGATACCGACAGCGAGCTACTCACCAGACTGCGGGACCAGCGCCCGGACGCCGTGGTAGTCGCGCTGCACGGTGGCGAGGGCGAGAACGGCTCGGTGCAAACCGTGTTGGAGATGCTCGGTATCCCGTTCGTCGGCAGCACCTCGCAGTCCTGCCGACGTGCCTTCGACAAGCCCACCGCAAAGGCTGAGCTTGCCCGTGCGGGCCTGAGCACGCCTGATTGGGTCGTACTGCCACACGGCACGTTTCGTGAGCTTGGTGCGCAGTATGTGCTCGATGCGATGACCGACCGACTGGGTTTGCCGATGATGCTCAAACCCGACCAGGGCGGGTCGGCGCTCGGTGCGCAGGTGGTTCGTTCTGCTGGCCAGCTTCCGGCCGCAATGGTCAACTGCCTGGCCTACGGCGAGACCGTGCTGGCCGAGCAGTTCGTGTCTGGTGTCGAGGTCGCGGTCACCGTGGTTGACGGCGCGAACGGACCGGAGGCCCTGCCGGCGGTGGAGATCGTTCCGGAGAGCGGGGTGTACGACTACACCGCCCGCTATACGGCCGGGCTTACTGACTTTTACGCACCAGCTCGGTTGACCGAGGATTCCGCGAAAGCGGTAGGGGAGCTGGCGGTCCAGGCGCACCGGCTACTCGGGCTCCGGGATATCTCGCGGACCGACGCGGTGATCTCTTCGGATGGCACCGTCAACTTCTTGGAAGTCAACCTATCGCCCGGGTTGACGGAAACCTCGTCCCTTCCAATGGCCGTCGAAGCGGCCGGGCGTTCGCTCGGCGAGGTCTTCAGCGAACTGATCGAACGGTCCGTAAATCGCGGCTGACGTTTCACGTGGAACCGCCGGGTGGCCAATGGGTCCACCCGGCGGTTTTTTCTTGACCAACTAGCTCGAACAGTAGTGGTCAGGCAACTGTCACCGTGACGAAATACATCGGTGTGATTACCCGTCCGAATTTGGTGTCTCATTTGTCTGATTTGCCGCCATTAGCTTGGCGATGCGTTCCAGGTCGTCTACCGAGCCGAACTCGACGACAATCCGGCCCTTTCGCTTACCAAGATCGACCCGGACCCGGGTATCGAACATATCCGAGAGCCGGTTCGCCAGATCTTGCAAACCGGGCGCCTGCATCGGCTTGCGAGCGGGCTGCTGCTCCTTCTTCTTCGCGCGTCCCTCGCCCTTGGCAAGAGTGACCGCTTCTTCAGTGGCACGGACCGACAGCCCCTCCGCGATGATCCGCGCGGCGAGCTCTTCCTGTACCTCCGGATCGTCGATCGACAGCAGCGCCCTGGCATGCCCGGCGGAGAGCACATTGGCCGCAACTCGCCGCTGAACCGCAAGGGGGAGACGGAGCAACCGGATCGTATTGGTGATGACCGGACGACTCCGCCCGATCCGATCCGCAAGTTCCTCGTGGGTCACGCCAAACTCGTCCAGCAGCTGCTGATAGGCCGCTGCTTCTTCCAGCGGGTTCAGTTGGACGCGATGGATATTCTCCAGCAACGCATCCCGCAGCAGATCATCATCGGCGGTCTGCCGGACGATCGCCGGGATGTACTCCAGCTCGATCTGCTGCGCCGCACGCCACCGCCGCTCGCCCATAACGAGCTCGTACTCGTCATCCGGCAGTTGCCGCACCACGATGGGCTGCATCAGGCCGAACTCACGGATCGAATGCTGTAGCTCGGCGAGCGCGTCCTCATCGAAGACTTGGCGCGGTTGCTTCGGGTTGGGCTTGATAGCCGAGATCAGTACTTCTTTGTAGACCGCGCCGGCCACCTCGCCGCCCGCGGCGGGCTCCACCTCCGGGGTCGCCGCGGGCTTGTCGCCGCTCTCCGGGAGCGCGATGGTCGTCGCTGCCTCTTCACCGTTGGCCACCGGGCCACTCGGTATCAGCGCGGCCAACCCCCGGCCGAGACCACCCCTGCGCTCGCTCACGACGTCTCCTTTCTCGCACCGTATTCGGCTATCTCGCGTGCCGCGTCGACGTAGCTCATCGCGCCACGTGAACCGGGATCGTAGGCAAGTACGGTCTGGCCGAAGCCGGGCGCCTCGGAGACTTTGACGCTTCGCGGGATGACCGTGCTCAGCACGGTGTCGCCGAAGTGCTGCCGAACCTCGACGCCTACTTGGTCGGCAAGCTTCGTTCGGCCGTCGTACATGGTCAGCAGAATCGTGGAGACCCGTAGGTTCGGGTTCAGGTGCGCCTGCACTAGCTCGATATTGTTCAGCAGCTGACCCAGCCCCTCCAGCGCGTAGTACTCGCACTGGATGGGAATCAGTACTTCCTCAGCGGCGACGAGCGCGTTCACTGTGAGCAGGCCGAGTGACGGGGGGCAGTCTACGAACACATAGTCGGGTTGTAGCTCGTCCAGCGCCTCGGGGGTCAGTGCTTCCTTCAGTCGAGACTCGCGGGCCGCCATCGACACCAGCTCGATCTCCGAACCGGCCAGATCGATCGTCGCCGGGACGCAGTAGAGGTTCGGCGACTGCTCGCTGACGGCGGCCGCATCGGCGACGGAGACTTCGCCGAGCAGCACCTCGTAGATCGACGGCACACCCGACCGATGGTCGACGCCAAGCGCGGTGCTGGCGTTTCCCTGTGGGTCGAGATCCACCACGAGAACCTTGAGTCCTTGCATCGCGAGCGCGGCGGCGAGGTTCACCGCGCTCGTGGTCTTGCCGACCCCGCCTTTCTGATTAGCGATGGTCATGACCCGGCGTCGAACGGGGCGGGGGAGTTGATTCTGTTCTGGGTGCAGCACACGTGCCGCACGTTCGGCTTCCTCTGCGATCGGCGTCCAGCCGACTTGCGTTTCAGAAGAACTCACGGGCTGCTGTACCTCCCCGTTGTCGGCGGCGCCATCCGATCCGATGACCCCTGTTTCACGTGGAACATCCGCCCCTCCGATCTCTCCGTTCGGGTACCCCATCAACGATCCTTCCGTGCCCGGCGCCGGCCGTCATTGCCACCCCTGCGATCCGACCGATCGATAACCACCACGGTCGTCGGGACCTCCAGTACGGCTACGCCGCATTGTTCAACTCGTGCGTCAACGCCGCCAGCCCGTTCAATCTGCCGCGCGTCCCGCTCCAGCTCCTCGGCTGCGCTCTCGCCCTTCATAGCCACCAGCTGACCGTGTGGGCGCAGCAGAGGCAGGCACCATTCGGCCAGCCGCCCGAGTGGAGCCACCGCCCGAGCCGTCACGATCGCGGCACCCGACAAGCCATCACGCATCTCCCTAGTCTCCGCGCGACCACGCATCACGGTGACCGACAGGCCGAGATTGTGGATAACTTCCTCAAGCCAAAGGACCCGGCGGGCCATCGGTTCCACCAGAACCACATCTAGGTCCGGACGAGCGATGGCCAATGCGACACCCGGCAGACCTGCTCCAGAGCCGATGTCCAACACACTCGCGCCATGCGGGATCCGCTCGCCAACAACTGCCGAGTTCAGTAGATGTCGCTCCCACAGGCGATCGGTCTCCCGAGGGCCGATCAATCCACGCTCGACGCCATGCTGAACGAGAAGCCGAGCATACCTGTCCGCCAGCTCCATCCCGGAGCCAAATACATCACTCGCCACCGGGGGAGCGGCTGGCGCTTCCGTGTCCGCCACCAAGTCACCTTTCCATGGGTTTCACGTGAAACCACACTCGCTACCTTCTCGGCCGTTTCACGTGAAACAGGGGGCCCGGTACGGCACCCTGTCATGTTCCACGTGAAACCTGGCAAACAAAAAGGCGCGGCCCACGATCGCTGGGCCGCGCCTCAAGTATTACTGCTCAACTGCCACCGGCGTGCATCACACCGGAATAACCACGACCTTGCGGTTCGGGTCTTCGCCCTCACTCTCGCTCGTCACACCGTCCACCTCAGCAACGGCGTCGTGCACGACCTTCCGCTCGAACGGCGTCATCGGCTTCATGCGAACACGCTCCTGGCTCTCCAGTGCGTCCTTCGCGGCCTTGCGGCCAATCTCCCGCAAATCCTCGCGGCGGTCGGCTCGCCAGCCGGCGACGTCCAACATCAGCCGGCTCCGATTGCCGGTCTCCTGCTGCACCGCCAGTCTGGTCAGTTCCTGCAGCGCCTCGAGTACGTTCCCGCGCGAACCAACGAGCTTCTCCAGATCCTCGCCACCGTCGATACTCACGATCGCGCGGCCAGCTTCTACGTCGAGATCGATGTCGCCATCGAAGTCGAGTAGATCGAGTAGTCGCTCGAGGTAGTCACCCGCAATATCGCCTTCGCGCACCAACGCGTCGTTGTCCGACTCCGAGGATTCCGCACGCTGACCATCCACCGCCTCGACAGCTTCTTCTGCTGCCTCCGGCTCGGCGGTGGCCTCCACCGTTTCTGACACGGTTTCTCCTCCCAAGGCTCGCCTGTCCGTCACGAACGCTTGCGGCCTGTCTTCTTGCTCCCGGATCGACCAGAGTTCTGGCCTGAGTTCTTGTTTCCGTTCTTGGCAGCGGAACTACCGCTGGAGCCCTTCGAACCGTTGGACTTCGCCTTGCTTCCCGAACTGCCGCCACTGTCGCTTGCGGGCTCATCGTTGGCTTTCGAGTCGGCCTTGTCGCCGCTCTTATCCGCCGATTTCGTACCGCTCGACTCGCTGGCCTTCTCCGTGGACTTGCCACCCGAGCCCTTGTTCGTGCTCGCCTGCTGCCCGGACGGGCCCTTCTTCGCCTGACTCGGCTTCTGGCCGGGGCGCGGCTTCTGGCCCGGCTTCGGGGCCATCGAGTTGCGCTTCTCCTGCGCCTCGATCTTCTTGGTCTCTTCTTCGCGGTCGATCCGCTTGTACACGATCGCCTGCTGCATCAGCGTCCAGCTGTTGTTCGCCAACCAGTAGAGCAGCAGGCCGATCGGGAAGAACGCACCAAAGACGAGTACGCCGATCGGGAAGACGTACAGCGTCAGCTTGTTCATCATGGCGGTCTGCTGGGTGGCAGATGCCGGGTTCTGCCGGGCCACCGAGTGCCGGGCGGTGAAGTGGGTGGCGATCGCGGCGATGATCATCAGCGGGATCGCGATGGGCGCGACTTCCCAGTGCCAACCCGATTCCTGGCCGCCGGAGCCGCCGCCACCGACCACGGCCATACCGTGGTTGATGGCATCACCAAGGTTGATACCGAAGATCTTCGCGTCCAAATAGGACCGAACTTCGTCGCCGCTGAAGAAGTAGTTACCGGTCTGGATATGCGATTCGGTGAAGTTCCGCAGCACCCAGTTCAGACCGATGAAGACCGGAATCTGCAGCAGCATCGGCAGACAGCTACCAAGCGGGTTCACCCCATGCTCGCGCTGCAGCTTCTGCATCTCGGCCGCTTGCCGCTGCCGATCGTTGCCGTACTTCTTCTGGATCTTCTTCATCTCCGGCGCGAACTCCTGCATCTTTCGCATGGAGCGCACCTGCTTCACGAACGGCTTGAACATGATGCCGCGGATCGTGAAGGTCAGGAAGAAGATCGCGAGGATCCAGGAGATGATGACGTCATCCCCGAACACGAACCCGAAGACCTTGTGCCAACACCACAAGATGAAGGACACGGGGTAGTAGATGAATTCAAGCACGAAACTACTCCTCGGTCGTTTCGACAGGTCGTTGTGCTCGGAGCGTGAACTTCTCGGGCACCGGGTCAAGTCCGGGATCGGTCCACGGACCGCACCGCAACAGCCGGCGGATCGCCAGGTAGGTGCCCTTGGCCGCGCCGTGTTTGGTCAACGCTTGCGCCGCATACGCGCTGCAACTCGGATAGAACCGGCAGGCGGGCGGCAAGAAGGGGGAGATGCACTTCCGATAGAAGCGGATGGGCAGCAGCAGTACCCAGGCCACGGGTCCTGGCCGGGGCGCGGTGGCTTCCGTCCGCTCTTCGCTCACTAGCGCTCGCCTTCCACGACACAGTCGTGCCGGGGCGAGAGTGCTAATTTCCGCATCGCGCCGTCCAGATCCTTGCCGAGCTCGGGGCTTGAAGCCGTAGCGGCTGGCGGCAGTGCGCGGACCACAAGCAATGTGCCGGGGCCAATGGCGCTCAGTCGCGGCGCCATGAGATGCCGCAGCCGCCGGACCACCCGATGGCGAACCACCGAGCCGCCGACGGCTTTGCTTACTACAAAACCCACTCTCGCCGGACCGTCCCGGCCGACGAGTGCATGTACTACTAATCGTCGCCGCCCCGCACGCTGGCCATTCCGAAGCACTGTTCGGAACTCTTCGCTTCGTCGAACCCGAGCGTGCGCGGGCAGCATCTCGTGCCTCGCCGTTCAGCGGGTCACGCCGACAAACGCGCGCGACCCCTAGCACGGCGGGCCGCGATAATCGCGCGTCCGGCGCGCGTCCGCATGCGCAGCCGGAAACCGTGCTTCCGCGCGCGTCGACGATTGTTCGGCTGGAAGGTGCGCTTGCCCTTGCTCACGGTCGTCAGTCTCCCGGTGTCACTACCCAATCAGGCCTAAGTCCTGCCCCCTGCTGCTGCCGCTGGGTAATTGCATCAACGCCGCGGGCAACGCAGGCAGCGAAACCCTTCGACCATGCCTGACCACATAGGGTGCGGTCTTCGCAACGAAATCCGATCGTGGCGACCGGTAGCAAGGCACACGAACACTCCCGCTGCCAGCAGGAGACTCTATCGAGGGTACGCACCCCACTCAGTGCAGCCAAACCCACCCCCCTCGAGTAACCTGAGCCGTACTCTCCAGCGCCGTGCGACGACACGCCGTAGGGATTAAATGCTTGCCCCAACGGATGACTTGTGGCAAGGCGCTGGCCTTGTTAGCGTGCCTTTTCTCAATGTTTACGTGGTCGGGGTTTCCCCCTCGGTGCTTGAGTCGGTACTTGGGTGCCGCTGCTCGGGCGCCATCCCGACTAAGAGAACATGTGCTGTCGACCGGTTCGACGCCCTGAGGGATGGACAACGCAGGGGAAGGACAGCCCACGGGACGGGCCGGTCAGCTAGGCCAGTTTGCAAGTATTTGCAAGTAGGGCAGGTCTTTGCAAGTAGGGGAGTGCTGCGGGTTCTCGTGCATTCGTGCACAGTTGTGGACAACTCTGTGGATACCTGCTGCTCGGGTATCACTGGAGTAGGCGTCCCGCGCCGTTTGCGGCCGCGGACGCGATCGTCATTCACGCCGTCGGGGGCGGTTTGACGAGGAAACGTAACGCTGGGAGGGGAGCGGAGTAGGTGTCCGACCAGGTCAATCTTGGTCTCGTGTGGGAACAGGTGATCCGCGAGTTGTCGGCGGAAACACTGTCACCCCAACAACGCGCATGGATGCGAGTCACGCGTCCCATCGGTCTTCTGGACGGCACCGCTCTACTGGCCGCACCAAGCGAGTTCGCCAAGGAAGCGATCGAACGGGTCCTCTCTGAGCCCATCACCGAGGCACTCTCCCGCCGACTGGGGCGCGAGGTCTCGCTGGCCGTGAAGGTCGACCCGGGCGCCGATCTCGCCAGCACACCGGCGCTGTTTGTACCCGAGTCCAAGGCGGTGGTCGGCGAATCGGGCCATACCGATATCGATCACCACGGCTTTCCCGTCGAACGCGCCGAGCCACGCTGGCCGACGATCGACGAGTATCCGGCCGGCGACCCCGATATCGAACCGCCAGCCCAGTACTCCCCGACAGACACTTCGCCAGTAGCCAATTCGCCGCAGCAGACCGAGTTGCTACTCGGCCGGCCGACGCGCGAAGTAGACGATCTGGTGGACACCGCGCAGATGGCGCCGGTCGACCTTTCCGCGGAAGGCGATAACGAGGAGATCGACGAGGAAGGCGAGGCGCTCGCCGCCGCCGCCGAGATCTGGCCCACCTTCAACGGCACCCGGCCCGAGCCAGCGGGCCAGCCGTACACCGCGCCGAAACACGGCCCGCCGAGTTCGCAGACGCGCCTGAACGCCAAGTACACCTTCGACACCTTCGTGATCGGGGCGTCGAACCGGTTCGCGCACGCCGCCGCGGTCGCGGTCGCCGAGGCGCCGGCCCGCGCCTACAACCCGCTGTTTATCTGGGGGGAGTCCGGGCTCGGCAAGACGCACTTGTTGCACGCGGTCGGGCACTACGCGCAGCGGCTCTTTCCTGGCATGCGCGTTCGCTACGTGTCGACCGAAGAGTTCACCAACGACTTCATCAACTCGCTGCGCGACGACCGGCAGGTGGCGTTTCAACGCCGGTACCGCGACGTCGACGTGTTGCTTGTGGACGACATCCAGTTCCTGGAAGGCAAGGAAGGAACTCAGGAGGAGTTCTTCCATACCTTCAACACCTTGCATAACTCGAACAAGCAGATCGTGATCTCCTCGGACCGCCCGCCGAAGGGGCTGGCAACCCTGGAAGACCGGTTGCGCACCCGGTTCGAGTGGGGGCTGATCACTGATATTCAGCCGCCCGAGTTGGAGACGCGGATCGCGATTCTGCGCAAGAAGGCGGCACAGGATCGGCTGAACGCGCCGGCCGAAGTGCTCGAGTTCATCGCCGCGCGGATCGAGGCGAACATCCGCGAGTTGGAAGGCGCACTGATCCGGGTGACCGCGTTCGCCTCGTTGAACCAGCAGCCGGTCGATGTCGGCTTGGCCGAGATCGTGCTACGCGATCTGATCCCGGATTCGCAGATGCCGGAGATCGACGCCTCCACGATCATGTCGGCCACCGCTGACTTCTTCGGGGTGTCGCTGGACGATCTGTGCGGGCCGGGTAAGACGAAGGCGATCGCGCAGGCTCGCCAGATCGCCATGTATCTGTGCCGCGAGCTGACCGACCAGTCGCTGCCGAAGATCGGCCAGACGTTCGGCGGCCGGGACCACACCACGGTGATGCACGCGGACAAGAAGATCCGCAAGGAGATGGCCGAGCGCCGTCGCATCTACGACCAGGTGCAGGAACTGACCACCCGGATCAAGCAGCGCGCCCGCAGCGCCGGCTGACGCTTACCCACTCCTCGAGCCGCGCGCACACCCCGCTACGGCGCCGTCCGCGCGTACACCCGCGCTCAGCGCCCGCCTTTGTGCGCGTTTAGCAGGCTAAACGCGATCCCACTGCTGCTCGCTCCGCGCCCGAAATACGCGTCCGAGGGCTACCGGCCGGGCGTGCGCCTCACCACACTGGGGGATATCCACAGCCAATTTTCGGTATCCACAGGCCTGGGGATAGTGCACAACTCTCGCTGCGGCTGTGTGCGGGTTGGGCATAAGGTGGCCTCCAGGTGGGGAGGAAACTGTGGATAACTGTGGACGGCTGTGGATCGAGCGGTGGAGCCGCCGAGTTCTCCACCGAGGCCGCGAACTGTCCACCGACTTCCCCAACAGGCAGTCCACAGCACGCCGCGCCGTGTCACCTGCGATAACGGCTGAAATCCACACTACCCACAGGCCCTACTACTGCTACTAACAAAATCTTCTCTCTAAGTAGTTGAACAACAGAAAGAGGCGAACAGCGAATCTGGGGACAACTCCGGTCGACCGCCGCCAGGTAGACCCCGGCCCCGGATGACGCGACCCGCTCACACGCTCTACCGTGGCGTTTAGCAGCACTTGTCTCCCCGTGGTGCCCGCAGCGTCTGCTGCCGCATCACGAGAAACTTCCGCTGGTAACACCGGAAAGGATTTCTCATGAAGATCCGCGTCGAGCGCGACGGACTCGCGGACGCCGTCGCCTGGGTTGCGCGCAGCCTTCCCTCGCGGCCGCCAGTTCCTGTGCTTGGCGGCGTCCTGCTGGATGCCGGCGGCACCGACGCGGGCGGCGAAACCGCGCTGACGATCTCGGGGTTCGACTACGAGGTCTCGGCAACGGTGAGCGTCCCCGCGACCATCGCCGACGGCGGCCGCGCGCTGGTGTCGGGTCGGCTGCTCGCGGACATCACCAAGGCGCTTCCCGCGCAACCGGTGGAGATCTCCATCGAGAGCTCCCGCGCCTCGATCACCTGTGGCAGCGCGAAGTTCAGCCTGCCGACCATGCCGGTCGAGGATTACCCGGCGCTGCCGGCGATGCCGGACCGTGCGGGCGAGCTCGCCGGCGAGGTGTTCGGCGAGGCCGTCGCCCAGGTCGCCGTCGCCGCGGGTAAGGACGACACGTTGCCGATGCTCACCGGCGTTCGCGTGGAGATCAACGGCGAGAAGGTCACCATGATCGCCACCGACCGGTTCCGCCTCGCCATGCGCGAGTTGACCTGGAAACCGGACGAGTCGATCAACAATGCCGAGGAAACCGCGGTGCTCGTCCCGGCGCGTACCCTCGCCGAAGCCGCGAAGTCGCTCGGCTCCGCGGGCAAGACCGTCGAGCTGTCCCTCGCGAGTGGGGACGGGCTGCTCGGCGTTTCCGGTACCGGTCGGCAGACCACCACCCGCCTGCTGGACGCCGAGTTCCCGCCAGTTCGGCAGCTGCTGCCGAGCGAGCACAGTGCGGCCGCGATCCTGTCGGTGGCCACCCTTTCCGATGCGATCAAGCGCGTCTCGCTGGTCGCCGAGCGCGGTACGCAGGTGCGGATGGAGTTCGCCGAGTCGGTGCTGAAGCTCTCCGCCGGCGGCGACGACGAGGGCAGCGCGGAAGAGGAGCTGGAGTGCTCGTTCACCGGTGAACCACTGACCATCGCGTTCAACCCGCAGTACCTGATCGACGGGCTTGGCGCGCTGCACACCGATCGCGCGGAGCTGTCCTTCACCACGCCGAGCCGGCCCGCGCTGCTCAAACCAGTTGGCGAGGACGGCGAGGTACAGGCCGGCTACCTCTACCTGTTGATGCCGGTTCGCCTGCCTGGCTGAGGCCGACGAGGTAACCATCCGACTCGAACGAGAGGACGCACACCGTGCAGCTGGGACTCGTCGGTCTGGGCAAGATGGGCTTCAACATGCGCGAGCGCCTGCGCGCCGGGCAACACGAAGTTCTTGGCTATGACCGCAATCCAGAAGTGACCGACGCCGAATCGCTTGCCGATTTGGTGTCTAAATTGGACGCCCCGCGAACGGTGTGGGTGATGGTGCCCGCTGGCGAGGCAACCAAGCAGACGATCGGCGAACTTGCCGAGCTGCTCGACAACGGCGATCTGGTCATCGACGGCGGCAACTCGCGGTTCTCCGAGGACAAGCCGAACGCGGATCTGTTGTCCGCCAACGGAATTGGTTACATCGACGCCGGAGTTTCCGGTGGTGTCTGGGGCGCGGAGAACGGCTACGGCCTGATGGTCGGTGGCTCAGCCGACGACGTCGAGCGGGCCATGCCGATCTTCGACACGCTTCGTCCGGAAGGTCCGCGCGACGAGGGTTTCGCGCATGCCGGCGGTGTTGGTGCGGGCCATTTCGCGAAGATGGTGCACAACGGCATCGAGTACGGCCTGATGCAGGCCTACGCCGAGGGTTATGAACTGCTCGCCGCCTCGGACGAGGTCACCGATGTGCCTGCGGTACTCAAGGCATGGTCGCGGGGCACGGTGGTGCGTTCCTGGTTGCTCGATCTGCTGGTGAACGCGCTCGAGGAAGACCCGGAGTTGGCCGAGCTGCGCGGCTACGTGGATGATTCTGGCGAGGGCCGCTGGACGGTGGAAGAAGCGATCAACCATTCGGTACCCGCTCCGGTGATCACCTCCGCGCTGTTCGCCAGGTTCGCCTCCCGGCAACCGGATTCGCCCGCGATGAAGGCGGTTGCCGCGCTGCGCAACCAGTTCGGTGGGCACGCCGTACACCGCGCGGAATAGCGTGTACGTACGGCATCTCCAGCTCACCGACTTCCGCTCGTGGGCACAGGCTGATCTGGCCCTTACGCCGGGACCGACCGTGTTCGTCGGCCAGAACGGTCAGGGCAAGACCAACCTGGTGGAAGCGATCGGCTATATCGCCACGCTCGGCTCGCACCGGGTGTCCAGCGATACTCCGCTGGTGCGCATCGGCGCCGAACGCGCGCTTGTCCGGATCGCCGTGGTCAATGAAGGCCGCGAACTGACCGTCGAGCTGGAGATCACCCCGGGCAAGGCGAACCGGGCACGGATCAACCGCGCCCAGGTGCCGCGCCCGCGCGAAGTGCTCGGCATTCTGCGCACCGTGCTGTTCGCGCCGGAAGACCTGGCGCTGGTGCGCGGTGATCCCAGTGAGCGCCGCCGGTTCATGGACGAACTGCTGGTGCTGCGCGCGCCCCGGTTCGCGGGCGTACGCAGTGACTACGAACGAGTGCTCAAACAGCGTAATGCCCTGCTGAAGACCGCGCGCGGATCCGGTGGACGTGCCGATATCAGCACTTTGGAAGTGTGGAACGGGCATCTGGCGCGGCACGGTGCCGAGTTGCTTTCCGCGCGGCTGAACCTGATCGCCGATATGGCGCCGCTGGTTTCCGCGGCCTATGCCGGCGTGGCGCCCGAGTCTCGACCGGCACTGATCAACTACCGTTCGAGTCTGGGCGAGCTGCCCGAGCGCGCGGGCGTGGATGACCTCACCGAGCGATTACTCACCGCGATGACTGAGCAGCGCGGCCAGGAGCTCGAACGCGGAGTGAGCCTGGTTGGTCCACATCGCGACGAGTTGGAACTGGTGCTCGGGGACGCTCCGGCGAAGGGTTACGCCAGTCATGGCGAGTCGTGGTCGTTCGCCCTCGCGTTGCGACTCGGTTCCTATGAATTGCTCCGCGCCGACGGGGCGGAGCCGGTGCTGGTGTTGGATGACGTATTCGCGGAGCTGGATCGGCGACGCAGGGCGGCGCTGGCGGAAGTAGCCAGTCAGGCGGAGCAAGTGCTGGTCACGGCGGCCGTACAGGAAGATGTGCCGGCCGAGTTGTTGGGCGACCGGTACCTGGTCGGGGACGGAGAGGTACGCAGTGACTAATGGCCAAACTGGGCGTGCCGGGCAGTCAATAACACCCCGGGTAAACGACATGGATGTTTTTTCTCCCACACCTGGGGATAAGTCTGTGGATAGTGTGGATAAACGGGTTACTGACACGTCGCCCGGGGTTACTGATGTCCCGAGATCAGGGGAAACGCCTGCACACGGCCGTGGCAACAGCTCTACTGAAAGTGTCACGGCAGACAACTCTGGGGACTACTTCGAGCAGAGCGAGCTACGCGGACCGGATCTGGCGCGCGCCGCATTGCAGGCCGCGCGGGAACGTTCGGAGGGCAATCGGGCGAGTAGGGCACGTAAGGCGGTGCGCCCTGCTGGTAGCGCTGGTGGTGCCTCGCGTTCGCGCCGTCGACGCTGGTCAGGGCCGGGTAACGACGACCGCGACCCGCAGCCGCTCGGTCGGCTGGCCTCCCGGATCGCGAACGATCGTGGCTGGCAGGGCCGGCTGGCGAACGGTCAGGTGTTCGGGAACTGGGCGGGTCTGGTGGGTGACGAGGTCGCCGAGCACTCCCAGCCGCAGGCGCTGAACAACGGAGAGTTGACCGTGCGCGCCAGCTCCACCGCCTGGGCCACCCAGCTGCGTTTGCTGCAAGGGCAGCTGCTCGGCAAGATCGCCGCCGGCGTCGGCCACGGGGTGGTGAAGCGGCTCAAGGTGCAGGGACCGGTGGCACCGAGTTGGCGACGCGGCTCGCTACACGTCTCCGGCAGGGGACCGAGGGACACGTACGGTTAAGCCGCCCGGGTCCAGTTGCGCCCCCGCAACTAGCCCGCTATCTGGGTGGACTCGACGTTTTCCTGCACACATCCGATTCGTCCCGCCCTAGGGTCGGCGGGCATGGAAGATCCAGTACCCACCCTCCGTAGCCGCCAGCTCGGGGATGCGCTGCGCAAGATCATTCGGGGCTCCGGGCTGTCGCAGAAGGAGGTCGCGCTCCGGCTGCAGTGGGACCAGGCGTGGCTGTCCAGGGTGCTCAGCGGTAAGCGAATGTGCTCGGATGTGGACCTGGCGGCCCTGCTGGCGACCTGCAATGTCGTAGGTCCGGAGCGGGACCGGTTGCTCGGGTTGAACTACGAGGCGCGCAAACCGGGTTTGCTACAGCAGTTCGGTGCGCGGCTACCGGAGCAACTGCATGTGCTCGCTGACCTGGAAGACCATGCCACCGAGATCGCCGACTTCCAGCCGGCGATGGTCCCTGGCCTGCTGCAGACCTCCGAATACGCCCGGGCGCTGAGTCGTGGGTCTGGCCACCCGGAAGACGAGATCGACGATCGAGTCGCCGCTCGGATGGCTCGGCAGGCCCTGCTCGACCGGGTACCGGAAGTGAAGTTCACCTTCTTCATCCACGAGCTGGTGCTCCGGCTACCGGTTGGCGGCGACGAGGTGATGTCCGAACAGCTGCATCACCTGCTGCGGCTGGCCGTACGGCCCAAGATCCACCTGCGGGTGGTGCCGATCGCCGCCGGCGCTCACGCCGGAATCGTCGGCCAGTTCAAACTGCTGGACTTCGCCGGGCTACGGCCGGTGGTCTACCTGGACGGCGAGACGACACAGCTGTTTCTCGAGGAAACCGCGGAGATTGCAGCCTATCGGCGGATCCTCAAAGACTTGGCCGCAACCGCCCTGGATAGGGGACAATCGAAGGAACTGATTGCCGACCTGGCAATTGATCTCTACCCGGAGCAAGGTGACCACAATGCGCAGCGCCGATACGAGCGGGATCTCCTGGCGGAAGAGCAGCTACAGCAGCCACAACGGTGATTGCGTCGAGGTCGGCTGGCGGAAGAGCAGCTACAGCAGTACCAACGGCGACTGTGTTGAGGTTGCCGTCCAGCCGGCGTTCGTTCACCTGCGTGACTCCAAGGCCCCGGAAGCCGGCTCGCTCACCCTGCACACCGACGGTTGGCACGCCTTCCTCGGTGCCCTTCATTCGACCGATTGATTCACGTGAAACAACGCGCGCAACGCCAGCCACAGGATCGGATGCACCCGGCGTAGAATTCGGCGGTCTGTGACGAAGCTAGGGGTGTCCTTGCCCTACTTCCGTAAGAGTGGGCAAGTAGAATATTGGTGCGGGTAGTTATTGCCCGCCCAGACGTCCCCCGAGACGAGGAGACACCAGGCCGGTGGCAACAGAAACCAACGATTACAGCGCGTCCTCGATCACTGTGCTCGAAGGCCTGGAGGCTGTCCGCAAGCGTCCCGGTATGTACATCGGGTCCACCGGCGAACGTGGTCTGCACCACCTCGTTCAAGAGGTTGTCGACAACTCGGTCGACGAGGCGATGGCCGGCTACGCCTCGCGCGTGGAGGTCACCCTCCTCGCCGACGGCGGCGTGCGGGTCAGCGACGACGGTCGCGGTATCCCCGTGGACATCATGCCCAAGGAAAACCGCCCCGCGGTCGAGGTCATCCTCACCACGCTGCACGCGGGCGGCAAGTTCGACAGCGACTCCTACGCGGTCTCCGGTGGTCTGCACGGCGTCGGCGTCTCCGTGGTGAACGCGCTGTCCACCGCGATGGACGTGGAAATCCACCTCGGCGGCAAGGTCTGGCGGCAGCGTTACGAGGACACCAAACCGGTGCACCCGCTCAAGGAGTGCGAGGAAACCAGCCGGACCGGCACGACGATCACCTACTGGGCCGACGACCGGATCTTCGAGACCACCACCTACAACGCGGAAACCATCGCGCGCCGCCTGCAGGAAATGGCCTTCCTGAACAAGGGCCTCACCATCGTGCTGCGCGATGAGCGGGTCTCCGACGAGGACACCGCCCAGGACGCCGAGGGCCAGGCAGCTGCGGTCCGCGAGCGCACCTACCACTACCCGGGCGGCCTGGAAGACTTCGTCCGGCACATCAACAAATCCCGCGACGTGATCCACAAGAACGTCATCGGTTTCACGGCCAGCGGCGACGGCCTCGAAGTCGAGGTCGCCATGCAGTGGAACTCGGGCTTCACTCCGTCCGTGTTCACCTTCGCGAACACGATCAACACCGCCGAGGGTGGCACCCACGAGGAAGGGTTCCGCTCCGCGCTGACCCGCGTGATCAACGCTTACGCGCGGGACAAGAAGATGCTCAAGGAGAAGGACTCCAACCTCACCGGCGATGACGTCCGCGAGGGCCTCGCCGCGATCATCTCGGTGAAGCTCGCCGAACCGCAGTTCGAAGGCCAGACCAAGCAGAAACTGGGTAACTCCGAGGCGAAGTCCTTCGTGCAGACCACCTGCAACGAGTGGATCGCCGACTGGTTCGAGCGCAACCCGAGCGAAGCGCGCACCATCGTCACCAAGGCGGTGTCCTCGGCGCAGGCCCGGCTTGCCGCGCGCAAGGCCAAGGAACTGGTCCGCCGCAAGGGCGCGCTGGACATCGGTGGCCTGCCGGGCAAGCTGAAGGACTGCCGCTCCACCAACCCCGACGAGTGCGAACTGTACATTGTGGAGGGTGACTCGGCAGGTGGTTCCGCGAAGGAAGGCAGGGAATCTCGCTTCCAGGCGATCCTGCCGATTCGCGGAAAGATCATCAACGTGGAGAAGGCCCGCATCGACAAGGTGCTGAAGAACACCGAGGTGCAGTCGCTGATCACCGCGCTGGGCACCGGTATCCACGACGAGTTCGATATCTCCAAGCTGCGGTACCACAAGATCATTCTGATGGCCGACGCCGACGTGGACGGTCAGCACATCCGCACGTTGCTGCTCACCCTGCTGTTCCGGTTCATGCGCCCGCTGGTCGAGCACGGTTACGTCTATCTCGCCTGCCCACCGCTGTACAAGATCAAGTGGCAGCGCAGCGAGCCGGAGTTCGCCTACTCGGACCGCGAGCGGGACGGCTTGCTCGAACGCGGACTCGCGGCCGGCAAGAAGGTCAACAAGGACGACGGTATCCAGCGGTACAAGGGTCTCGGCGAGATGAACGCCGAAGAGCTGTGGGAAACCACCATGGACCCGGCGAACCGCCTGCTGCTGCAGGTCACCCTGGACGACGCGGCCACCGCCGACGAACTGTTCAGCGTGCTGATGGGCGAGGACGTGAGCGCCCGCCGCTCGTTCATTACCCGCAACGCCCGCGACGTCCGCTTCCTCGACGTCTAACCGCTAACCTTAAGAACGCGATCACGCAACGTGCTCGCTGGTGTCAGGTTTGGCGCCGGCGAGCACGGTACGCGCGCATCTTGTGTCGCGCCCCGCAGATCTCCATGCTGCACCAGGTGCCGGTGTTGCTCGGCGAACGGTCGTAGAACACGAACCGGCAATCCGGCGCGCGGCACACCTTCAATCTCTCGGCCTGCCCGAGGATGCCCGCGATCGTGAGGATGCGCAGCTGTGCGCCGATCAACTCGCGCACCGCGCTACCCCTGGCCACCGGAATATCCGGGCCATCCTCGGTCCATCGCGGGCTACCAAGTAACTCCGCGGCCAGCCCGGTCAACTTGTCCCGCGCGGCGCGCTGGCCGCGCAGGTAGCCGCGCATCAGTTCGCGAGCATCCACAATTGACATGCGTTTCGCGTTCGTCAGCGTACGCGCGGCCCGCGCGTAGCCATGCTCACTGAGCCAGGCCCTCGCATCCGGCAAACGCTCGAAGGCGTCCTCGGCGCGCAGGAACCACGCCGAGTTCAAGAACTCCGCCAACTCCGCTAAGGCACCTGGTGCGGCGGGGCGATCGAACGGCATCCAAAGAAGTTACCAGCTATTAGAATAAGCCGGTAACGTCGATGCGTTACCATCAACAGTCAATAGTCGGTAACGAGGAGCCGAGTAATGAGCTGGACGCTGCGCGAGACGTACTCGAGTACCAACGGCCTCATCCGGTGGGATCGCTGGGGAAGCGGTGATCCCGTGGTCTTCTTGCACGGCACACCGTTCTCGTCCTATGTCTGGCGCGATATCGCGTCGAGCTTCGCGCGCACGAACACCGTCTATGTATGGGATATGCCCGGCTACGGGCAGTCCGAGATGCGCGACGATCAGGATGTTTCGCTTGCCGGACAGGGCAGCGTGTTTGCCGAACTACTCGAGCACTGGGGCCTGCGGGAACCGACGGTTGTCGCGCATGACTTCGGCGGCGCGGTCGCGCTCCGGGCGCACCTGTTGCACAGCAAGGCGTTCCGCAAGCTTGCGCTGGTTGACGTGGTCGCCGTCGATCCGTGGGGGAGTGAGTTCTTCCGCTTGGTGCGCGAGTACCCGCATGTCTTCGAGCAGCTACCGGACTTCCTGCATCGCGCGCTGGTGCGGGATTACATCAACGCGGTGAGCAGTCGCGGCGTGCATCCTGCCGTGCTGGATGAGCTCATCCGGCCGTGGGCGACCGAGCAGGGACAGCGCGCGTTCTACCGGCAGATCGCGCAGGCGGACCAGCGGCACACCGATGAGGTACAGATCCGCTATGGCGAGATCAGCATCCCTGTGCAGGTCTGCTGGGGTGTGGACGACACGTGGATTCCGTTGTCACAGGGCGAAAAGCTCGCCTCGCTGATCCCGGGATCAGGCTTCACGCCGATCGAGAACGCTGGTCATCTGGTGCATGAGGACGCGCCGGCGCAGTTGTCCACAGCACTCCACAGCTTTATCCACAGGAAGTCCTAAATAGACCGCCTGAGTTGTCCACAGCTGTGGAGTGCTATGTGGACTGTGGATAGTCGGGGTTGACGGGGATGCTCAGTTCAGCGTGACGAGTGTCTGCACCGGCAGGTGGTCCGAGGGGTACTGGCCCTCGTGCTCGAACGGGTTGATGCCGACCTGCTCCACGGCTACCTGATCGTCGGTGAGCAACCAGTCGATGCGGTCACCTTCGGCTGGCTCCTCGTAGCCGCCAAAGGTGGCGTACTCCGGCGTGAGTTGCTCACCAGCGGTGTTCCAGCTGTCCAGCAGCGCGTCCTCGGCGGTGAGGATGCTGTATGGCTCGGAGCTCGTGTTTGCGTTGAAGTCACCGGTGAGCACCACGGGCAGGTTTGCGTCGAGTTCAGCGACCCGATCGCGGATCAGTTCCGCGCTGCGCAGCCGCGCGTTCTCCGATTTGTGGTCGAAATGCGTGTTCATCGCGACGAACTCGGTACCGGTCACGGTGTCCTTGAACTTGCCCCAGGTGACCATCCGGGGCAGCTCGTTGCCCCAGGAGGTGGAGCCCGGCACGTCTGGCGTGTCCGAGAGCCAGAAGTTCTCCTCGGACAACATCTCCAGCCGCGTGGTGTCATAGAAGATCGCGCTGTACTCGCCGTCCTCGCCACCTTCCCTGCCGACGCCGATCCACTCGTAGCTGTCGGGAAGGTCCGCCTGCACGTCGGTGAGCTGGTCGTGCAGCCCTTCCTGGGTACCGATCAGCGAAGGTCGCTCGTCGTTGAGTAGCTGTGCCATGGCTGGGCGGCGCTCGTCCCACGAGTTCGGGGACTGGTCCGAGGCATAGCGCAGGTTGTACGACATGACGTGCAGCTTCTCGCCGTCCGGCGGGCCGATCAGCGGTCCTTGCGCGGTCGCACCCGCCAAACCCGGAGCCCCGGTCAGCGCCACCGATGCTGTCAACGTAGCGCCAAGCGCGAACTTGCCAATCCTGGACACGAGTTCCTCCCGAGACGATCGACGATATAGCGGACATTTTCGTCGTGTCCCGGATGGATGTGAACGGTTGACCACTGGAATACGTAACCCGGTCATCCCACCGTTGCTCGCGCTTGGCAGAAAGTTAGTTCACCGCACTGCGTGTGACCGCGTTCTTCAAGGTCAGCGAGGTTACCGGAGGAAGGTCATCCCGCTGAAGTCATCGTCATCGTCGTCCCGCGGGGGGCGAGCGCTACGGGCTGGCGGGGCAGGCTCAGCTGGTGTTGCCGGCGGTTCGGGCTGCTCCAGCGGTCGACCGTCCGGGCCGAGTCGTCCGGCCGCCTCATCCGCCAGGTACTGCTCGGTGTCGCGCTCCAACTGCACTAGCCCGTAGTCCCGCAGATCGCGCACTTCGGGTAGATCCAAGCCACCGCCGGAGGCGACTTCGGTCCAGGTGGTGCGGCCCTCGGCCACCGCGCGAGCCACCATCTTGAGCTGATGTGGCGCGTCCGGCGATTGTGCGTGCTCCGCAACGATCTTCGGGTCCACCGGTTCAAGCTCCGGAACCGGTAGTTCCTTCGCTCTGGCCAGCCGAGTGTCCATTTCCGCCGCGATCGTTTCGATCTGGTTGACCTTGTTCCGCATATGCGGCGGGACGTCCTCGCGCACCCGGCCTCCTCGACTCTCGTTGTTCGTGCCCAGGTCAGGCGCCAGCCCGTTCCGGATCGGCCCCGTCTGGCTCGGTCGAATAGGTGCTGTCCGGAGTGTCTTCCCATGCCTCGGTATCGCTGACATCCGCGATATCCTTCGCGACCTCAGCGCCGCGCTGGTACTGGTCGATCTTCTCCTCGATTGGCTTGATCTTTTCTTCGATCTTGCCCTGGATCGCACCAACAGGGTCCTGCGCCATCTCCAACAGGCCCTTCACCTGATCCACCATCGCATTGACTTCATCCACGAGGGCCTTGGCCTCAATGAAAATGTCCACGACGTTCTTGATGAACTGAATCAGCTTGTACTGCCCGTAACCGGGGATCCAGCTGGTCGCGACCCGCTGGCCGATCTGGTCCACAACCGACTTGAGCGTGCTGACCACGTACTGCGCGGCCTTCTCGATCTGCTGCGCGACCAAGCCGTAAACCCCACCGACCAGCCGGTTCAGCGGACCCTCCTGGCCTGCGCCGTTCACCATCGTGGTGATGTAGGTGTTGAACTCCTGTGCCGCGCCGCCGTTCCAGTGCGAGTCCAAGCCGGACAGCGCCTTGGTCAGGTTGTCGAGCGATTCCTCGAGCGCGGTGCCCGCGCTCTTCAACGCATCGCCCGCGCCGGTCAGCGCGTTCCAGTTACCGGAAATCGGCTCGGTGATCGCCTCGACAGGGGACCAGCCGGTAACCGTGCTGACCACCCAGTCGATCGCCTTGAGCGAACCGCCCACTTCGTCCACCATGGACTTGATGTCTGCTTCCGCGATATCCGGTGGTTTCAGGTCGGCGGCCGGATCACTTGCTGGCGGATACGGTGCCGGACCAGGAAAGTCCTTGTAGCCCTCAACTCTCGGCGGCACATTCGGGTTGCTCATCCCGTCATCGGCGAAGATCTGGTAATTCGACTTGTCCGCGCCGCTGTAGTCCCAGGCGGCCCTGGTCAGCTCTTCACTCGTATCATGCAGATTGTTGCCATGCCCGAGGATCCGCTTCGCCGTTTCCGAAGCGTAGGTGTCCACAAGCGGTTTCAGCGCGGACATGATCAGTCCGTCGAAACCGGACTTCGCACTGGCATGCTCGCCGACATAGGTCTGAATCGTGCTCAACTGCCCGCTGACATCGCCGACCAACACTCCGTAACCGGCGATGTGTTCTGGCTCTGCGTGGAAGTTCTCCCCCATAGCCCGACTCCTCGTAGTCACCCTGCGCCGCTATGCGGCATGCTGGATGGTCAGACGGTACAGGTGTTTCACAGGTTCCACGCAATGGAGTTCCGCTTGAAGCGAAAATTGTCATACGTGAGCGGGGTTTTTGTCGCCGTAGTGCTTGTTGGTGCGTGTGGTGACGCCGATTCAGGCGAGAGCTCGGCCGGTGAGCAGTCCCCGCAGCCGACGCCAACCGCACAGTGGCAGCAAACCGACGTCTGTGGTCTGCTCAGCGATCAGGAGGCACGCGACTACCTGCGTGGCCAGGAAGCCACTGGGCGTAAGCAGAACAAGAGCGATGCGACCGGCGGGCAACGTCCCGGTTGCGGTTGGCAGGCTGGCAGTCAGTACAAGCTCGACCTCGCACTGTGGCAGCCACCAGCTCCGGGTGTGCAGTCTGAGAACGCCGAGCGAACACTGGATGTCAACGGTAAGAAGGGCTATGTCACCTCGCAGACCGAAGTCAGCTGCACCGTGGACGTTGAAGCCGAACCGGCCTGGCTGCAGGTCATCACTTTTTCGCCGCGTCCGGAGGACGAGACTTCGCTAACCGAGCGTACCGAATGCGACCGGGCGGGCGAGCTCGCCGGCACCGTACTTGATCGGCTAACGAAGTAACCTTCGAGATCAAGTTATGCACAGCTGTGGAAAAATGTGTGGATATCCACTGTTATGTCTGGGTCAGCGCCGCAGATAGGTGTGCGTACTGAAGTCGTCCTCCTCGTCCTCGCCGGATGGACGGCTAATTGCCCGCGGTTCCGGCGTCGATTGCTCCTCGAGCTGTCTGGCTAGCTCCTCGTCGAGCTTGCGGAAGCTGGCGGCCTGTAGCTCCCGTACCTCCGGGAGGTCCTGCGCGTCACCGTTCAGTACTTCCGGCCAGTTGGTGCGTCCTTGCGCCACCGCCGTTGCCACCGCGCGCATCTCCGGCGGTGCGTCCCTGCTCACCGCGAACCTGGCCACCCCGTCGTGATCGATCTGTCCGAACTCGGGTTCCGGTAACTCGGTGGCCCTGATCAGCTTGGTGTCGATGGCGGCGGCGACTTCCTGCAAGCGCCCAAGCGCGGACTGTAGTGCCGCTGGTACTGGTTCGTTAATCATCCGTCCCGCTCCGCATCCTCGCCGACCGAGTATTCGTCCTCCGGCAGGCGGACGAAATCCGAGTCGTGCATGTCGTCAAAATCCTTCGAAAATTCGTGGGCTTCCTCGAGATCCTTAAGTATCTTTTCGCGATCCTCGGCAGACTGCTCACCACTTTTCTCCGCGCCGGTGACTTCGGCATACTTCTCGATGAATTTGTCGGCCGCCACAGCGATATCTTTGGCGGCTTCACCCAGTTGCTCGACGCCCTCGATCTGGCCCTTCTTGAACGGATCGATAGCCGCTTCGATGAGCTCTTTCAACGCCTCGGCCAATTCTAAGAGATTTTCGACCATCTCTTTGGCCGCCGCGAAGGTATCCCAGCACTCCCAGATGAATTCGATCACCCGCGCCCAGCCGACCCCAGGGATCCAGCCGGTCGCGACTTTGGACGCGATCTGGTCCACCTTTTCCTTCAGCTTGGTGACGATAAACTCGGCGACTTTTTCGATCTGGTCCGAGAAAGTCTCGTAGGCGGATCCGATTATCCGGTTCAGTGGCCCTTCCGAACTCACTCCGGCGGCCAGATCGGCGATGTAGATGTCGAATTCTTGCGCTGCGCCGCCGTCCCAGTGTTCATCAAGCTTCTTGAGTGAGTCACCAGTGAGGTTCGCCAGCGACTCCTCGGTGGCATCACCGGATTCGCCGAGCACCTCTCCAGATGCCTTGAGCGCGTTCCAGTTCCCGGCGATGGGGTCGGTGATCGCCTCGACCGGGGAGAAGTCGAAAACCTGCCGAAGTACCCAGTCGATTCCGTAGAGTATTCCGCCAACTTCTTCGACCTTCGACTTGATATCCGGATCTTTGATTTTCGGCGCTTTGAGGTCGGTGGACGGGTCGGTCTCCGCCGGATATGACTCGGCGTCCTCGAAATCCTCGTAGCCGTCGAGCTGCTGCGGCCGGCCAGGGTTACTCGAGCCGTCGTCCTTGAACCGCTTGTACTCGTTCTCCTCGGCGCCGCTGTAATCCCATGCCGCCCTGGTCAGTTCCTGACTGCAGGATTCGAGTAGGTGGCAGTAGCTGCTGTATCGGTTGCTTGCCGCCTCGGCGTAGTCGTCTACGGCGGGTTTGATGAGTTCCATCACGGCGCCCTCGTAGCCGTTCTGCGCGCTGCCGTGCTCGGCGATGTGCTCTTTGATGGTGTCGACCTGGTCCCGGACGTCCAGGACGAGTACGCCATAGCCCGCGACATGCTCAGGTTTGACCGCAAAACCTTCACCCATAGTGTTTCCCTGGTTGCTTCTAGTTGTCGGCGTATGTCCTGATTGTGTGTTGTGCTGCTTTCACGTCGCTTTCATCGCGGGAACACCCCGCGCGACCGGGCAGCGTGGCTGGAAACCGCAGGACAGATAGGATGGGCAGGAGAATTGCCCGCTCGCGAACGCGTGCGCGGACCAGGCCTTCGGGTCACCGCGACGCAGGGCATTTGACGTAGAAGGGCCCACAGGTGACTGATACAACCCTGCCGCCGGACGGAGGCCGGACCGAACCGGTCGACATCCAGCAGGAGATGCAGCGCTCGTACATCGACTACGCGATGAGCGTGATCGTGTCCCGCGCGTTGCCGGACGTTCGCGACGGCCTGAAGCCGGTGCATCGCCGAGTGCTCTACTCGATGCACGACAACGGACTGCGTCCGGACCGCAGCTACACGAAGTGCTCGCGCATCGTCGGTGACGTGATGGGTAACTACCACCCACACGGTGACTCGGCGATCTACGATTCGCTGGTTCGCCTGGCGCAGCCGTGGTCGATGCGCTACAAGCTGGTCGACGGGCAGGGCAACTTCGGCTCACCGGGTAACGACCCGCCGGCCGCGATGCGGTACACCGAGGCGCGGATGGCGCCACTCGCGCTCGCGATGCTGCAGGACATCGGCGAGGACACCGTCGATGTCCAGGACAACTACGACGGCAAAACGCAGGAACCCGTCGTCCTGCCGAGCCGGATCCCGAACCTGCTGGTCAATGGCAGTGGCGGGATCGCGGTCGGGATGGCCACGAACATCCCGCCGCATAACCTGCGCGAAGTCGCCGAGGGCGTGTTCTGGGCGCTGGACAACTGGGATGCGGACGAGGACGAAACGCTCGCCGCGATGATGCAGCGCATCAAGGGACCGGACTTCCCGACCGACGGTCTGATCCTCGGTACTCAGGGCATCGAGGACGCCTACCGGACGGGCCGCGGCTCGATCCGGATGCGCGCGGTGGTCGAGGTTGAGGAAGACAGCAAGGGCCGCACCATCCTGGTCGTCACCGAGCTGCCCTTCCAGGTCAACCCGGACAACCTGATCGAGAACATCGCGAACCTGGTGCGGGACGGCAAGCTCACCGGTATCTCGGAGATCGCCGATGAGTCGAACAAGCGCAGCGGGCAGCGCCTGGTGATCACGCTCAAGCGGGATGCGGTCGCCAAGGTCGTGCTGAACAACCTGTACAAGCACACCCAGCTACAGACCAACTTCGGCGTCAACATGCTGTCGCTGGTCGACGGGGTGCCGCGCACGCTGCGGCTCGACCAGATGATCCGCTACTACGTGAAGCACCAGGTCGAGGTCATCGTCCGGCGGACCAGGTACCGGTTGCGCAAGGCCGAGGAGCGGGCACACATCCTGCGTGGTCTGGTCAAGGCGCTGGACGCGCTGGACGAGGTCATCGCGCTGATCCGGCGCTCGGAGACGGTGGATGTCGCGCGCAGCGGTCTGATCGAGCTGCTGGACGTGGACGAGGTGCAGGCCCAGGCGATCCTGGACATGCAGCTGCGCCGGCTGGCCGCACTGGAACGGCAGAAGATCGTCGACGAGCTGGCCGAGATCGAAGAGATCATCGCGGATCTGCAGGACATCCTGGATCGCCCGGAGCGGCAGCGGCAGATTATCAAGGACGAGCTCACCGAGATCGTCGAGAAGCACGGCGATGACCGGCGCACCAAGATCATTCCGTACGACGGCGAGGTCAATGTCGAGGACCTGATCGCGGTCGAGGACGTGGTGGTCACGATCACGCGTACCGGTTACGCCAAGCGCACCAAGACCGAGCTGTATCGCTCGCAGAAGCGTGGCGGCAAGGGTGTGCAGGGTGCGCAGCTGAAGCAGGACGACATCGTCTCGCACTTCTTCGTGTGTTCGACACACGATTGGATCCTGTTCTTCACCAACAAGGGGCGGGTGTACCGGGCGAAGGCCTATGACCTGCCCGAGGCGAACCGCACCGCGCGCGGTCAGCACGTGGCCAACCTGCTTGCCTTCCAGCCGGATGAGCAGATCGCGCAGGTTATCCAGATCACCAACTACGAGGCCGCGCCGTATCTGGTGCTGGCCACGAAGAAGGGTCTGGTGAAGAAGTCCAAGCTGAGCGACTTCGACTCGAACCGGTCCGGCGGGTTGATCGGCGTGAACCTGCGCGAGGATGACGAGCTGGTCGGCGCCGTGTTGTGCTCGGCGCAGGATGACCTGCTGCTGGTGTCCTCGGACGGGCAGTCGATCCGGTTCCACGCCTCGGATGAGGCGCTGCGGCCGATGGGTCGGGCGACCTCCGGTGTGCTCGGGATGCGCTTCAACGAGGGCGATGAGCTGTTGACCATGGGCGTGGTGCAGGAGGATCAGTTCGTCCTGGTGGCCACCGATGGTGGGTATGCCAAGCGCACGCCGATCGAGGACTACCCGGTGCAGGGGCGCGGCGGCAAGGGTGTGCTGACCGTGCAGCATGACGAGAAACGCGGCACGCTGGTTGGTGCGTTGATCGTGGCCGAAGATGATCAGCTGTACGCGATTACTTCGACTGGCGGGATCATTCGCACCGATGCTAGGCAGGTACGTAAGGCCGGGCGACAGACCAAGGGCGTGCGGCTGATGAACCTCGGGGACGGCACCAAGGTGGTCGCCGTGGCCCGAAACGCCGATGAGCCGAACGGCGACAGTGCGAACGGCACTGCCGTAACCGAAACCGACGAACCGGAAGAGTAAGGAACCCGCTGGTGACACCACCCGAGAACGCCGATCGCCGGGAGACTCCCGCCGAAGGTGCTGCGGAGCGGACCACGGTGTTCTCTGCGCAGGACGTGACTGGTCCGGAGACGAATGGTTCCGGCGCGCACGAGCAGGGCACGCTGTCCCCGCCGCCGTGGGAGCGGGTGGCCGCCGATCAGCATGCCGAATGGGGCGCTGGGTACAGCGCGCCTGGTGCTGCCGCGGCGCAGCAGCCGGCCGAGGAGGTGCTGTACTCCGGGCAGGGCGCGGACGTGAACTGGTCGGCGCAGACGATCAGCGAAGAGCGGCCGGTGGTGAGCGGTAGTGCCGCGGCGGCGGCGTTCGGTCAGGAGAGCACACAGCAGGTCGCCGCGCCGCCGGGGCTGCCCGGTGGGGAGGTTGGCAACCAGCGGACCTCGGTCGATCTGGGTAGTACGGCACGCTCGGGTGGTGGCCAGTCCGGCACGCCGAGCGCGCTACGCCGGCCGGGGCGCGGGCCTCGGCGGGCGAGTCTGCAGGTGAAGCGGATCGACCCGTGGTCCGTGCTGAAGCTGACGTTGGTGCTGGGCACCGCGCTGTTCTTCGTGTGGATGGTCGCCGTCGGTGTGCTGTACATCGTGCTGGACGGCATGGGTGTGTGGGACAACCTCAACGGCACGTACTCCCAGCTGGTGACCGATGATTCGGGGGCGGGCGCGGAATCGCTGATTACCGCGGGCACGGTGTTCGGGGTCGCGGCGATTATCGGCGCGGTGAATATCGTGCTGCTCTCCGCGCTGGCCACGGTGTGTTCGTTCGTGTACAACGTGTCAGCGGATCTTGCCGGCGGGTTGGAAGTAACCCTCTCCGAACGCGAGTAGTTTGCGCGTTCGTGCGGGAGATCAGCGAAGAGCTCGCCGTCACCATCACGCTCGCCAGCGCGGCACATGTCGGCACTTTCCAGGCGCAAGCACACGGCCACGACTACGCCGACCGGGCACGCGTATCGCCGCCCGTCGACCAATTGATTTTTGATCAGCTGCACGAGACTGGCCAGCTCGCCTAGCACCCACTGGAGCAGACCCGCCGAACCTAGCCGATTTGTGCCGCGCTCGGCGATTTGTGCTGGGTACGGCCCTATTTGTGGTCAAACAGCGGCCGATTGGTGACGAGAACTGACGGTAGGTGGCTCTAGCTTTGACTCCACCGCACAGCAGAGCGAGGGGAGTTCGATCATGAGCGACGCGACGACAACACCGAGCAGCGGGGAGCGCGCCGATCTGCTTGCCAGTCTGGCCCATGCCCGGCAGTTTCTCCGGTTCACCGCGCGGGATCTGACGACGGAGCAGTCCGGGGAGCGAACGACGATCAGCGCTCTCACCATTGGTGGGTTGATCAAGCATGTGACCGACGTCGAACGAGGCTGGGCGGACTTCATCGTGTCCGGCGCGCCGGCGATGGGCAAGGAGTTCGCTGACTGGACGGAGGAGGACTTCGCCGAGCGCGAGAAGGAGTTCCAGATGCAGCCCGGCGACACCTTGCCGGGCGTGCTGGCCAGCTACGCGGAGGTGGCGGCGCGCACCGATGAACTGGTCCGCACACTGCCTTCGCTCGAAGTCTCGCACGAGTTGCCGAAGGCACCCTGGAATACGGATGTTGCCTGGTCAGCACGACGCGTGGTGCTGCACATCATCGCCGAGACCACCCAGCATGCCGGGCATGCGGACATCATTCGCGAGTCGCTGGACGGCGCCAAATCGATGGGCTGAGCTGGGCGAAGCCGGCCGCGCGCGGCCGGTAACCCCCGTTGCGGACGGGCTGTGGTCGGTGCGGTAATCTTTTCCTCCGCAAGGGCCTATAGCTCAGACGGTTAGAGCGCTTCGCTGATAACGAAGAGGTCCCTGGTTCAAGTCCAGGTAGGCCCACCCTCACGCCGCTACTCTGACCAGCATAGACAGAGTAGCGGCGTTTTTATGAGAGCAGAGATGGCCGTATTTGGCCGGTACTTGTAGCTAGACTGGTAGTTATAACGGTGTCATTCCCCGGTCGCGTTATGGCGTTCGGCGGGTCATCGCCGAATCCAGGCGGGCCAGTGAAGAGTTCGCTGATCTCTTGAGCGGCTAGTTCGCGGGCATGAGGTGGGGTTGACGGTGATCGAGCAGGGTTTCGACACCGCGACCGCGCGCCCGCGCCACCGAGTCCGCCCTCGGCGATTCGCTGGTGCTGAGCTGGGGCGCATGTAAGCCGCGCACTGGGTTCTTCCTGCGTGCCGAGTCTTACTACAACGTCGCCTCGGAGATCGAACGCCTCGACGCCGAGCCTGGCACGTCGCCGCTACTGCCCGCCTACGGCGGGGTTTCACCGCACGAGCGCTCGCACGGAGAGTCCTTTGTGGACTTGCTGACGCACCGGTTCGGTCCGGGCGGGCTGTACCTGTTGGATGAGCCGGAGGCGGCATTGTCGCCACGCGGGTGCATGGCCGTGTTGGCCCGCTTGGCCGAGCTGGCTGGGCAGGGCTGCCAGATCGTGGTGGCCACGCACTCGCCGATCCTGCTTGCGCTGCCCGGTGCGACGATTTACGAAATCGATGAGGACGGCGCCATCGAGCGGGTGGGTTACGACGAGGCGTTGCCGGTGCGACTGACCCGTGAGTTCCTCGCCGAGTCAGGGCGGTTCCTGCGTTACCTGCTCGCCGACGACGAGTAGCGCGTCTTCAGCCTTGCCCCTGTAATCGTGCGGTTGGTCATGTGTTTAATGATGGGCGTGCCGTGGCCCACTGGACGGTGTGCACGGGAAGGCCCGGCCAGACGAGTCCTGGCCGGGCCTTCCTGCATGTTCGGCGGGTCACCGCTCAGCGCGGCAGCCCGTCCGCCATCCAGCGGGAGAAGCACTCCCACTCGTGGCTGTTGAAGTAGTGGGCGGGCCGGCTGGAGTCCTTGGAGTCCCGCAGCCACACACCGCCGTCGTCGGTGAACGCCAACTCGACGCAACCCTGCTGGTCAGAGCTGTACGGCGACTTGATGAACACCAGGTCGGCCGGAGGTTCCGGGTAGGTCATGGACTGATCTCCTTCAGTGCCTTCTGGATCAACGTGCGCGAGTCCTCCGGCGTCGCGGCCAGCACCTGAAGGTTCGTGAATGCCCTTTCGTACTTGGCCACGCTGTCGGGTTCCTCGTGGTAGTGACCTTCGGGCATCTCATCCAGATAGGCGACACCGGGGTCCCCAACGAACTCGGCCGGGAACTTGATCAGTTGGAACGAGCCTTGTTGGGCCTCATGTGCGCCGGCATCGAGTGGCAGCACTTGCACTGTGATTCGCGGGTACTCGGACATCCTTGTCAGGTGCGCCAACTGCTCGGCCATTACCTCGCGAGTACCGCGCCGACGGTAAAGCACGGACTCATCGAGCACGACCCACAGCCGTGCGGCGTCTTCGTCCTCATCGCCGTCGTCGCGAGCCAGGATCGCTTGCCGCTCGGTGCGCAACTGCACCCGCTGATTGATCTCGCCTTCGGTCAGGCTGCGGTCGGCACGTACGACTGCCCGCGCGTAGTCCTCAGTCTGTAGCAGGCCGGCCATGACATAGGTCTCGAACACCCGCAGTTCAGCGGCGCCGGCCTCGAAGCCGAGGTACTCGTCAAACCAGGGCGGCACCGCGCCGGCCAGATGGTTCCACCAGTTCTTGCCCTTGCGTGCGGCTTCCACCAGCGCGGCAAAGTCGGCAAACCGTTCGGGCACTCCGTAGTAGCCGAGCAGGATTTCCAGTGCCGGCTGCGACGGCAGGTTGCGTGCGGATTCCAGGTGGCCGATCGCGGTACGCGAGACACCAAGGCGCTTTGCGGCCTCGGGTCTGCTGAACCCCGCGTCCTTGCGCAGTTGCCGGAGATTGAGCGCGATCCAGCGCTTGAGCCGGTGCGGTGATGAGGGACGTGCCACGTCGCCAGCCTCCTGATTCGAAGTCCGCCCTTTGTCCACAGAAGTCACCCGATTGGCCGAACAACGACCATTGTGTCGGTTGTCACCAGGTCGTAGTGTCAACACGGTAGCCGAAACGTGACCAGTGGGGTTGAGGTTACACCGGGCCGGGGGCGCTGTTCCGGTGCTCCCCTTGGAGTGCTTGAGTGGCGCTCCCGGCTCCAGCAGCCAATTCGCTCGTGATGCGAAAGGAACTCGGGGAAATGTTCACACATCAAGGAATCGCCGTCGGCGCCTGGATCAGCTTGGACTCGTCGTGCGAGATCAAGCCAAACGTGTACACGGATACATTTGAGATCGAGTTCGGCTCGCACGCCGGATCATTGGGTTTGGCCATGACGGAAGACATGGTTGACAAGCTGGCCGGCGTTTTCGCGGACGCGCAAACGCGGTTCCGTGAACTGGATATCGAAGCTGAACAGGACGAGCTGAAACCGGCCGGGCCGGAGAGCCTGAACGTATGGAACTGAACGGCGTCGCCGCAACGGTCGAGCAGGTCAAAGCGCTCGCGCTCACCAACTATGGGCACTTCACGTCGATGCTCGTCGAGGACGGCGGCGTACGTGGCCTTTCGCTGCATCTGCGGCGTCTCGCGTGCGACTCCCGTGAACTCTTCGGCGCCGACCTCGACACCGAGCGAGTGCGCCAGCACGTGCGGCACGCCCTGGCTGGGGTTGCGCGACCGGTCACGGCTCGGGTCACCGTCTACGACCCGGCGCTCGACCTCGGAACGATCGGTCACGATGCCGAGCCGAAGGTCCTCGTGACGATCAGGGGAGCCGCGCGCGCCGAGCCGGCACCGTGGCGGCTGCGGATCGCTTCGTATCGTCGAGAGCTGCCTGCCGTGAAGCACACCGGCTTGTTCGCCGCGATGCACTATCGGCGGCAAGCCCAGCGGGAGGGCTTCGACGATGTGCTCTTCGTGAATCCGGACGGGACGATCACCGAGATTGCGACGTCGAACATCGGGTTCATTCGCGCCGGTCACGTTGTCTGGCCGCGCGCGGAATGGTTGGCGGGCATCACGATGACACTGATCAACCAGTCGTTCGGGGAGTCGACCTCGACCGAGCCGTTGACGTTGGCGGACCTGCCGAGCATGGACGCGGCTTTCGCCACGAACGCCGCGACCGGTATCCGTGCCCTCGCCTCGGTCGAGGGGGTTTCGTGGCCGACCGAGCACAGGGTACTGCGGCAGCTTCGTGCGGCATACGAAGCGCAACCAGCCGAAGCCGTGTGAACCTCGGCGACTACGGCGTTCGGGCGTTGTCGTTCGACCATGCGGCTACCGTTGCCGCCGCCCAGGCCCGAACCCGTTCGGTGTGCCCCTCGGCGGGAAAGTCGCCGCCTGCTGAGACATCCGCGATCGTCATGGTGAACGGCCGTGCCGGCCCGTTCGCCGGCAGCTGGGGAACATCCGCGAACAGCCCATCGTGCGGGGACCGTCCACTGTGCCGGTGGCTGTTCCGGCGGCGCGCGGTGGCTTGCCTCGCATGCACGGCGGCCAGTCCGTCTCGCAGATATACCTGCAGAAACCCCCATTGCGTCGACGCATCCGCCTCAGCTGCCGGGTGCTGCAGGAAGTAGCAGGCCACCACGATGCTGTGCAGCGGCCCCCACGGCTCCTCGCGCGCATGGTCGAGCGCGAGCAGCCTGTCGAACAGCTCCGCGCAGTTGGCCGCCGCACCGCAGTCCGAACAGCTCGTCATGACAGGGATGGTACGGCGCGAGCCGATGAAAGCCAGATGTAAGCCCGCCCTGTGATGCTGGTCAGCAAAACCGAAAACAGCTCAGTGACTTTGGGGGAACAATGTCACCAAATCCGCGATTCGCGGCGAACACCGAAACCATTCGCAGCGCGTCGGCGCGGTTCGTCCGTGGGGGAGAACGGATCAACCAGGCGCGCGACCGGTTCCTGCGCGAGCAGGTACCGACCCAGGCCTTCGGGCGGTCGGCGGCTGCGCAACGGATCGCCGGCCGGGTAACCGAGGCCGCGCAGCGCCGGGCGAGCGCGCTGGCCGCGACGTTGGGCCAGTTGGACGATTTTGCGGGCCGGCTGGTCACCATGGCCGATGACTACGATCGGGTCGAGGCCGACGCCACCGAGGGGATCAAGGCGGAGCACCCCGACAGCGGGAAGTCGAGTCCGATCAGCAGCGCGCTCGCACCGGGCGGGCGGTGATCGGGATGAATATCAAGCACCCGGCGCTGGCCAAGGCAGCGAAGGAATGCACACGCTTCGACGAAGCGGCGAGCGAACTCGGCTACAGGTCCTCGGCCCCAGGTCCGGATGGCGGCGATCGGGACGACCAAGGGGAACAACCGCGATACGGGCCGATCGAGCATATCGAGATGATCGACGTCGATCCCGTGGAAATCGACCAGTATCAGAACAAGTTGTCCGACAATATTCCGGATCTGACCGAGGCGATTGAGGATGCCAAGTCGGCGATCAAGGATCTGGAGGACGACGGCGATGGCGAGGCGTCCGCCGAGTCGATCAAGGAAGCCAAGGCCCGGCTGGAGGAGTTGAAGGTGGAGCTCGCGCGCACCGAGCAACCTGGTCGCGCAACTCGACAACACCCGCGATCAGCTCGACGAGGTAGCCGAGAACGCGGCGGAGAAGTTCACTGAGATCGCCGATGAGGTGGACCCGGATGCCGAGATCGTGCTGACCATGAAGGCATCCACCGAGGAGTACGAGACCTCCGCCGAGAAGGTCAGGGAAGCGCTGCGCGAGCTGGAGCAGGCGGCCAACGAGTTCGGTCGCACGCTCGACCAGGTCGAGCGGACTTTCGATCAGCTGGAAGAGACGTCACCGAAACCTCCGTCCTCGGACGATGAGGACGACAAGGATGACCGGCGGGACTGACATCGGAACTGACGTCGAAACGGTTACGCAATGTGTTGAGCGATGGTCGAACTGCGGGCCACCCGCGTCGGAAGGGCAGGCCCGCGTTCGGTACCCTGCGAGGGATAGCACGGGGTTGACCGATGCCTGCGGACCACGCCTGATCAAGTTGGGCTGGCCTCGGGGCAAGGCTGAAGCTTGGTCCTAGTCGGCGTGGCAGCACAGTGCACAACCAGGGGTCTTGGCCAAGGAGGCAAGCCAGTGAAGAAGCTTCTCGTACTCGGAGCGGTCGCCGGCGCGGTGCTGTTCGCAGTGAAGAAGAGCAAGGCGGCGCAGCAGGACGATGACCTGTGGCGCCAGGCAACCACGCCGGGCCAGGGCGGTTCCTCGGCGAACGGTGCCGCGGGCCCAGGCAAGGCCTGAGCACGTAGTATTCACGTCGGGCGACGATCGTCGTCCGACGTTCGGGGCCATAGCTCAATTGGCAGAGCACTGCCTTTGCAAGGCAGGGGTTAGGGGTTCGATTCCCCTTGGCTCCACCAGCGAAAATGCTGTCTGCGTGCTGCTTCCCACCGGCTGAGCGTACGTAAATCGTACGTAGAGCAGTCTGTTTGGGCACCTGGTCCGGTTATTCTCGTGCTCTTCTCGCGGTCGGCCGGATTGTGACGGCAAGGACATACGACACCGCGTGAAGGGGAGAGTGGACTCTATGTGGTTGTGGCAGTCATACCCCAACGCTTCGGGTGCTGACGCGCTATATAGGAGGCGGCAGATTGTCACCGCGGCTGAACACGGGGTCTAGGTAGTAGGCCACCAGCGCCATCTGCTGGTCGAGGTCTGCGTCGCAGACCGGCTCTAGCCGCTCCTTGCGCCGCCATGCCGTCCACTTGGCTTGACCGATCTGTCCGTAGCCGACGACGCGTGGTGCGATGGGTTCGAGGGTGACGCCGCGGTAGCGCGCCACGGCTCGTGCGGAGCGGAGCAGTTCGTCGGAGTCGATCCCTTGTCTGGCGAGTTGGACGATGTCGACATAGTCGCGCCACCGGGTGCTGGTGATGCCTCGCTCCAGGATGGTGACGCCTTTCTCAGCGATCGTCGTCTCGGGCGGGTAGCCGAGCAGCACGATCGGTTCGCCCAGAACGCGGTCGATGCGCACCTGACGGGGAGCGGGCACGATCGGATCTCCGGTGGAGACATCCCACGTAGCTGTGCCCTTCCACGGTCCGATCGAGACGCCTACCCGAACGCGGAATCCGGGGTAGTCGGCGTGCACGCGGATCTCCTGCACGCTGATTGAGTCGAGTTCGAACACCACTCCGTCGGGGGTCTGGATGGCGGCGATGTCGTGAACGACTGCGATGAGGTGGTCGGCGGTGACGTCCGCCCCGACAGCGTTCGCATCGGCGTCCCTCGTTGGCCGCCGCACACCGTAGGCTGCCAGCAGGATCCCGCCCTTCAGTACGAAGTCCTCGGCATAGGCGGTGCGGGTGAGACGATCAAGGAAGGACTCCAGCGTGTGCCGGATCAGATACTCTTGCGTCGGCGCACCTGTCCCAGCCTCCGTCGCCGCGGAGCGCGCCGCGGACTGAATGCGACGGAACACCTCGTCGCCCACGCTCACGCCAGCACCTCCAGTGCCTGGAGGACAGGAGACTTCGCCCGCGGGAGCCGAGAGGCGATCTCCATCAGTTGAGCAGGCTTGCCGCCGCGCCGCAGCCACTCCTTCAACGCCTCGCGCGACAACTCGTACCCCACCTCGCTCCGGAGTCGAAACGTATCCGCGATCGACCGCTCAGGTGAGTAGATCCCGATCGACTGATCCGTGCCCGGAATCGGGATCTCCTCCCGGCCGATGTCGAACGTGGTCCTGTCGAACTGATGCCAGGCGATAGCGCCAGTGCTCGCCGGCGCGCGTGACCCTCGCGGGATCGCGACATCCAGCGCGGCGGGGATCGTATCGGTCAACTCGTGGTAAGCGAGCGCCGACGCCAAGCAGATCGTCGCATCCGGACGACGGGTCGCAGCCTCGATCCAGTCCCAGTCCGCCGCGGGAGCATCCGCGGGCAGGTAGATCCCCCGCGCGATCCGTTCTAGCCGCCCCTCGCGCGCCGCGCGGTACAAGGCGCTGCGCGACAGGCCGGCCCGCTCGGCCGTGCCTGGTCTCAACGTCGACATCGCCGTTGCCTTCCATCTGACACAAATCGTATACACGTAAGTATAGCTGATGGCGAATCGTGCCGTCTGATGTGTTCCCGCTGAGTATGCTCGGGATGGTTAGCTTCTACTTCCTTGTCCGTTAGGGGTTCAGGACGACGTTGGTGTCCACCTCCACGGCCGGAGACAGCAGGTCTCGAGCTACGCGGAACCAAGGCGTTCCAAGCGACGTTGCGAGTTCCGATAAGTCCGCTGGAGGTCACTCGCCTCTGAACACAAGAACGCCCAGGTCAGCGAGCTAACCTCGCAATCTGGGCGCTTCTCGTCAACTGTCCCACTCATCCAGCGTGCCAGTTGTGTGCCATTTCATCGGTGAGCGAGCAGTAGCGCACCGCGCTTGGTCACAGTCAGCGGCACCGGGTATTCGACGGCTGCAGAGACAGCGTTCTGCGGCCACGAACCGCTTGGCGACCAGCGGGTGGATGTCACCGCAGCCGTGCCGATGCACCAGCGTCCTGGTGCGCCGAAAGCGGTCGGGATCGTGGTCGTAGTCGGGAGTGATCTCTGGCATCGCTTGACTGATCGCTAGCGTCTCTCTTTCGTGCAAAGGCGGGTACAGCACTGTCGCCGGGTCAGCGGGTCAGCAGGTTCCCGTCGTCCGGCCGCCATGTCGCGACTACCTCGTCACCGGGTCGCCAGTCGGTACTCGTGGCTGAACTGGCTGAGGTCAGCGAACGACCAGACGGCAGTTCCAGCAGTACCCGGGTGGTTTCGCCAACCCGGATGGCCTCCCGGACGGTCATTGGTACGGCGATCGCATCGTCGTCCACAGTAGACGAAACGGAGCTCCGCAGTAGAATTCGCTCCGGGCGCACCGCGTAGGAGAATTGTTCAGCGGCCGCCGAATCGCCCTGCGGGTGACCATTCGGCACGGTCCTGTCCAACGCATCCACGTAGATCGAGCCATCCGTTTGACGAGCCGCATCGAACACGTTCGATTCGCCAATGAACTCGGCGACGAACCGGCTGGCTGGGTGATCGTAGATCGCCGCTGGAGTGCCGAGCTGTTCGATCTGCCCGTCGCGCAACACCACGACCCGATCGGAAAGCACGGCCGCCTCGTCCTGGTCGTGGGTGACGAACACGAAGGTGGTACCGCTTTGCCGGTGCAGCGCGCGTAGCTCGAGCTGCATCCGCCGCCGCAGTTGCAGATCCAGTGCGGCGAAAGGTTCGTCCAGCAACAACACTTGGGGTTTCTTCACCAGCGCCCTGGCCAGCGCGACCCGCTGCCGTTGTCCGCCGGACAGCTCGGCCGGACGGCGCTCGGCATGGGTATCCAGTGCGACCCCTTCGAGCGCTTCCACGGCCTGCTGCCGCGCCTTTCGCCGGGGAACCCCTTCCATGCGTAACCCGAACGCTACGTTGTCGCATACGCTCATATGCGGAAAGAGCGCGTAGTCCTGGAAAACCGTGTTCACCGGCCTGCGGTGCGGTGCGACGTTCGTCATCGACTCCCCACCAACGAGCAGATCGCCTTCGTCCGGTTGGAGAAAACCGGCTATCAAGGACAGCAGCGTGGTCTTACCGCAACCGCTCGGCCCAAGCAGGGTAAGGAACTCGCCATCCGCGACGCGCAGGTCTACGCCATCGACGGCGAATGACTTCCCGTACTTCTTCCTGATACCGCGCAGTTCCACCGCGGCGACACCCGCGTCGGTGTCGATGCCGTCTTGCTTGCGATCCGCGACTGTCATTTTGCGACCTGCTTGTTCCATCGGTCCGTAAACTCCTGGCGATGAGCGTTGATGACGTTCCAGTCGGGGAAGCGCAAGTCCTTCAGTGATCCGCTCGCGCCCCATGGCATTCGTTCGGCCGCCTTCCCTGTCGGCTGGACACTTTCGTCCGCCGGCGCGAGATACAGGTCGTCGACCAATCCTTGCTGCGCTGCCACACCGGAGGCGAAGTCGATGAACTGCGCGGCCAGGTCGCGTTTGGGCGAACCCGCGGCCAGATGCCACCGGCTGTCGGCCGCGAGCGCACCTTCCTTCGGTGCGACCCAGCCGATCGGCAGCCCCTGGTCAGCCAGTGGCCAGGTGCCCGAGTTGTAATGCGCCGCGACGACCGCCTCGCCGGACTGCAACAGATTGGATGCGGTGCCCGACGAGTCCGCGTATGCCGCGACCTTCAACTGCTCCAGGCGGGTAAAGCCAGCATCCACATCCGACGGTCCACGGCCGAACATCTCGGCACTGGCCAGCAGCAACGGAAGACCGCCGGTAGTGGCCGGTGTCGGCACAGCGACTCGTCCAGCGAACTTCGGATCCCACAGATCGGCCCAGGAACTCGGTGGCTGCGCGACCTTTTCGGTGTTGTAGGCGATACCGAGGGACCAGAATCCCATGGTCACCGCCCATAGGCCGCCTTGATCGCGCAACGCGGCACGGTTGGTGAGCCGGCCGAGGTTCGTCAGTTGCTTCTCCGGCAGGGTGGCGACCAGATCTTCGGCCCGCGCGAGCTCGGAGACGCCCGAATCGAGTAACACGACGTCGTAGATGCCGGGGTCCTGCCGAAGTTGGCCCAAGGCAAGAGTCGAGGTGTTGATCTGTACTCGTACCGTGACACCGGTCTGTTGCTCGAACCGATCGATCACATGCTGCTGGATCGCGTTACCCCAGTCGCCGCCGAACACCGATACCGTCAACACATTGCCGCCGCCATCTTCACCGCTGCGGGCAGCCTGTTCGGCCCTTTCCGCGAGCCCACAACTGGCCGCGAACAGGCTCACGATCATCGTCAGCGCGACAAGCAAGAACGTCGATCTCCGATGTTTAGCGGGCATGGACGATCCCTTCCGTGCGCATCATCTGGTCGCGCCGACGCGTTCGAGGCCGGTAACCCGGTCCAGCACGATCAACGCGGCGAAGGCGATAACGATGGTCAGCGCCGAGACCGCCGAGACGGTCGTGTCGACGGTGTAGGCGACGTAGTTGAGCAGCCGCACCGGCAACGGGGTCAGCTCGGGCGTCGCCAGGAACATGCTGACCTCGACGTTGATATAGCTGATGCCGAAGCCGAACATGCAACCAGCGCCGAGGCCCGGCCGCAGCAGTGGCAATGTGACGTGCCAGAACCGTCGCCACGGCGTCGCGCCGAGATCGCTGGCAGCGCGCTCGAAGGTTTGTGGCATGCCAACAAGTACGGCGAGAACGCTGCGCAGGACGAACGGGAAGGCCAGCACCACATGCGCGAGGACGAAACCGACGAGCGTGCGACCGACACCGAGCGCCAACAACCACTGCAGCAGACCAACGCCGAGGACGATCTGCGGTACCAGCATGGGCAGCGTCAGCGCCGACTCGACGATGCCACGCAGCCGGAGCCGGCCGCGAACCAAGCCGAGCGCGGCTGGCACCACGATTGCCGCCGAGATCACCGTGGCCACCGCGGCGATCTGCGCACTGATCACGATGCCGTCCCGCCATTCCGGGCTGGACAACACCTCGGCGAACCAGCGGAATGTCACGCCCTGCGGCGGAAACATCAGATACTCGGTGGTCGAGACCGAAGTACCGATCAGGACCACGAGGGGGAACACCAGAAACACCGAGACCATGGTCACGGCGATCAGCCCCACCACGCGTGCACCACGACTGATATCCATTACGCGACCCCTTGCAGTCTCGTCGAACGTTGCAGTCGCAGGTACGCGGCGATGGCGATGGTGCTCAGTAGCAGCATCACAAGGGCAAGCGCCGCCGCGGTCGCCCAGTCGAAGGTGACCAGCACCTGGTCATAGATCAGCATCGACAGCACGGTCACCCGGCCGCCGGACAACACCGCCGGAGTCACGTAGCTGGTGAACGCGAGCGCGAAAACCATCAACCCGCCGGCATAAACCCCGGGCAGGGTCAGCGGAAGAGTGACCCGGGCAAAACGGCGTAGCGGTGCGGCGCCCAGGTCGGCCGCCGCGCGCTCCAACTGTCCACTGGCGGCGTCGAACACCGGCAGAATGGTCAGCGCGGCATAAGGAACCAGAATGTAGACCAGCCCGATAACTACGCTGGTTTCGTTGTACAGCAGGGAGAATCCGTCGTCAGTCAGACCGAGCGCTCGGGCGAGGTCATTGACCATGCCCTCCCGGCCGAGCAGAGCCAGCCAACCAAACGACCGGACGACCGCCGAGATGAACATCGGCGCGACGAGCAACAGCAACACCAGCCGGCGTGCCCAGCTCGAACGCAGCACGCGCACGATGCAGTACGCCGTCAGGTAACCGATCGCGACGGTGATCACGGTCGCGGTACCAGCGACGCGCAGTGTCGTGATGGTCGTGTCGAGGTAGTAGGAATCGCCGAACACCCGCCGGTACCCGCCAGCATCTCCACGCAGGCTTCCTGCGAAGAGCAACACCAGCGGCCCCACGAACAGCACCAGTGAAGCGGCCAACGCGGGGGTGACCTGCAACCAGCCAGCTCTGGACGCAGACGCGCGAGTGCGGAGGCGGCCACCTCGCGCGGTTACGTCCGCACTCGCGCGCACCGTCATGATTCCTTCGCTAGCAGGTCAATCAGCCCGGTCGCGGACTTCACCGCTACCTCGACGCGACCGAAATCGGCCTTGTCGAAGGTGTCGTTCGACCGGTGATACTCCGCCTGACGCCACCACATCAACAGGCAGGCGGGGATGCCGCGTTCGTGAAACGCCCAGTGATCCGCGCCCGGCTTGTTGTCATCGACGTGGACCGGCGCCAGCTCCTCGACACCCGCCGACTGGATAGCCCGCAGACCCAACTCACGCAGTGTTGGATCAGTGCACCAGAGCCAGAAGAAGTCCCCACCAGAGATCTGGTCCAGGCAAATACAGTGCGACACCTCGTCGAGCAGACCGCGCTCGGCGAGATCGTTGACGAAGTAGTGCGAGCCGAACATGCCGACTTCTTCGCCGGCGATGCCGATGAAGGTGACGTTCACTGGCAGCTGCTCGCGCTGCACGTGCTCGAGCACGCCGAACATCCCGGCGGTACCCGAAGCGTTGTCGTAAGCGCCCGGGCTTCCGATCTGGGTGTCGTAGTGTGCGCAGACGACGATGTGTTCGGCACTGTCCGGACGTCCCCGGTATCGCGCGATGACGTTGTAGGAGTATGCGTCCGGGTCGATCTCGCTGGTGAAGTTCAACCGGGCGCGAACCTCGACGCCGGCGTCGATCGACTCGAGCAGCCGATCGGCATCGTCCTTACCGATCACGAACTGCGGTACTCGATACAGCGGGCGCGGATTGATCAACGGGATCGCACCGGACTCGTTGATCACCAGGAACGCCTGCGGCTGAGCGTCGGCACCGAGAACGGCGAGCGTGGGCATCTCGTAGAGCCCCTCGATCAACGTCTTGGTTCCGTGCCGAGCGACTACGCCTTCGAGGTCCGTAGCCGGCGCCGAGTAGACGACCGGAGCCGCCGCAATGGATTCCGCCGTGGGCTTGAGGATCTCCACCGTCGGCGTGCTGGTCGCCGACCACCCAACGAAACCCAACCGCTGGAGCTCGACCTCGACGCCGCTCTTGGCGAACTCATCGCGGAGCAACTGTGCCGCCCGGTGCTCGCCATCGCTGGCCGAGAAGCGTGGTCCGATCGTTTCGGACAACTCGCGCATGACTCTGGCAACGGTCTCCATGAGGCTCCTATTCGGTATATCGAGCGATCCTTCGGTATACTGCTCATGTTGTTGATAGCATGTCAAGGGTCAGAACTTTGGGGATTGAAGTGGTGGTGGACTCTTTGGACGATCGCTCGGACTCCGCGCGGGTAACCCTCGCAACGAATATCCGGCGACTGCGCCGACTCCGCGGACTGTCCAGCGCCGAACTGGCCAGGCAGTCCAAGGTAGGTTCGGCGACACTGTCGGGCTTGGAAAGCGGCACCGGAAATCCCCGGCTCGAAACGCTCATCGCGCTGTCCGCGACACTCGGGGTGCCGCTCACCGAATTGCTGGACGGTGCCTCCCGCCCGCCGGTGACGGTGGTCCGAGCCAGCCAGGGCGCGCACGTCAGCCGGTCCAATCTCGATCTACGGTTCGTCCATCGGTTCACCGCCGGCGGGTTGGACGTCGTCGAGTTCTACGAGATGACGGTCACGCCAGGGGATCCACACCTTTCCCAGGGCCACGCTGGCATCGAGAACATCCTGGTGGTCGACGGGCGGCTGCGCGTTGGCCCGACCGACGACGCCGCGGTTTTGGATGCCGGCGATTTCGTCTCGTTCAGTGCAGACGGGCCGCACGTCTACGCGGCCGAAAACGGCCGGCCGGTACACGCGGTACTCGCGCTGCGCCACTCGGCGGAGCCGCGAACCGCGGTCACTGACGATTCGGCAATCCTTGCCTTTACCGAGGAGTGAGCGCTCTAGCGTGGGTCTTCGGCTTCGATGTCGAGCCATGAGGGCTCGTCGCTGACTTCGATGATGGTGAGGCTGTCCGAAGCGGCTATGGTTCCGGTCGCTTGTCGGATGTGTTCCTGACTGACGTCGCGGACGCGGACCATCTCGCCATCGATCAGCAGTGGTGACCGGCTCAGGTGTTGGTTGCGCGCTTGGCCGAGCAGGTCTGGGCGGGCTACGTAGGCCAGCACCCATTCCAGGGTTTCGCCGTTGTCGAGGCTTACTGGTGCGTGTACCCACGCCAACCGGTATCGCTGGCCGCGTCCCTCTACTTTGTCCAGTACGGCTCGCTGTGCTGGGGTGGCCAGCCAGATGGCGTGTCGTTCCGTGGTTCCGGGCCGCGCGGCGGCGAGCACCGCTGGGCGTTGGCCATCGCGTTCGCGCTTTCCCGCACTCCATACGGCTGAGGCGCCGGTGATCTCGCCCATCAGTACGATGACCGGGCCGGTGAGCTCAAGATTGTCGCGTATCCAGGTGATCTTGCTGGGGCAGGCGTTGCTTCCATAGGCCAGCACGGGAAGTCGGTCCCGAGTCGTTGCGGCGCCCTGTGCGGCCAGCCATGAATCAAGGTCCACGGGCATGCGTCGGCCGGTGTGCACGGCCCATCGGTTCCCGGTGGCTCGTTCTGGTGTCAGCGCCCAGCAAGCTCCGTCGATTTCGACGTAGCCAACACCTGGACGTGCGCCCGGATACGGGTCGGCGGGAAAGTCGCGACTGAGAAACGGCGACGAAAGCCCGGCGCGATGTGCCTGCATGCCTTGTCTTTCCACGAATAGCTGTACCGGTCAGAACCTCAGTTCGGAGATCGTGTTGAGGTCGATGCCGTAGCGGGCGTAGATCTTGATGGTGTTCTCGCCCGTCCTTGCTGACTGACTACCCTCTCGTTCGAGCCCAGCTCAGCAAGGCACTAGAGAACGTGCCGTCATACGATACGATGGGCTCCCAGGTAGGAGAAGAGGTAGCTGGGCTTTCCTACGCAGTAATCGTTAGGAAGATCAGTGACTGACCACGCTGCGGGAATTGCCGCGTTTGGCTACGAGCTCGGTGTCCTCAAGCGTATTCGCCGTTCCGGTTGGTGGCTGGTGGGAGTACGTGACCCTGAATCGGTAGCGGAACACAGCATGCGTGTCGCACAGCTTGCCGCGCTACTGGCGGCAGAGGAGAGTTGCAGCCCGGAACGCGCGGCGTACCTTGCGCTTTGGCATGACAGTCAGGAAACGCGCACGGGCGACTTGCCACATACCGCTAAGCACTACCTGGCCAAACCAGACCCACGTCTGATCACTCGCGACCAGACTGCGAACTTGCCGGGCGCGGCCGGTGAATCCGTGCGCGCGGCCGTTGCCGAGTACGAAGATGTCGAGACTGCCGAAGCGCGCTGTGCCAAGGACGCCGACAAGTTAGAGATGTTGCTGCAAGCGGTCGAGTACCGCGAGATCGGGGTACATCGGGTAGAAGGCTGGATCGAAAACGCGCGTAAAGCTCTGGTCACCGAGACAGCTCGGCGGGTGGCCGACGCAGCGGTCACGCTCTCCCCATTGACCTGGCGCGACCGCTAATGCAGTGGCAGACCAGGCGGCTCCGCGTGGTGGGTCGCCGCTGGTGATGGCTAGTCTGAACCTATGAAGTACTTCCTGCTTGCCTACGATCGCCGCGCGGGCTCGCTGCTGGTTGACGACGTTTACCAGGACAGGTCGTCCGCTATGCAGGCTCGTTTCGAGGCGGAGCAGAAGTTCGCCGATGCGCCGGCGGACATTGAGGTGGTCGTCCTTGGCGCGCAGTCGCGTAGCCAGCTGCTGCAAACGCATGCTCGCTATTTCCGGTCGTTCGCCGAGTTGATCGAACGCGGTGAGCTCGCGAACGTTTGAGCTCGCTGGTGCGGGAGTCGGCCCGCGTCCTCGACCGCAAGATCCATAAAGATTGCGATCCCGGGACGCTGGCGACCACGACAGACGCGTTGCTTCTCGTCAGATTGCGGTTCGATAGCGGTGTGGTTCGAGGCCGCCGCCCCTGCCAGCGACCTCGAACCATGGACCCCCGCGCAGTGAGATCAGGCAGCGACCCAGCCTTGCGCCGGCTCGCTGGTGAGGAAGTCGAGCCGGTACCGGGTTCCCGGCAACACGTCATTCGCGATTACCGACCACTCGGCAACCCGCGCGGACGAGTAGCTCGACTGGCAGTACGACGAGCCCGAACGCGGATTGAAACACACGCGCACGGCGCGGTTGGTTTCGTTGCCACCCCGGATATTGATGTCGTTGCACCGCTCGGTGGCCGTGTACCAACCCGAGCTTGGCGCGTAGTTGTTCGAGCCGCCGTCCGTCCAGTAAACCTCCTCGTTGCTGAGACAAGACTGCGCCACTACATCCCCAGCTGACGATGCGGTCTTCGCTGCTTGACTCGATGCGGGCTCGGCCGCCTGGGCCATTGGCGCGAACAAGCCAGTGACGATAAGTGCACTCGCCGCGACCGCGCCACGGAGCATCGATTTGCGCATCCGAAATCCTCCCCAAAATTCGTTTCCTGATCGACAGAACCGCCCGTACGGCCAGCTCGGAGCGCCGACCTGCGAGCGAGCGACACCTTAGCGATAAGTCCTTTTCATCCCGGTTTCTTCGCGGTTTCAGGTGTGAGCCTCCTCGCTTGCGTACGGCTGATCACCTGGCCAGACTGCGAACCGAGGTCCGTTTTGTCCGGGGATGGTGATACGTGCGGTTCGATGTCCTGGGGCCAGTACGGCTACGCCGTGCGGATGAGGTCGTACCGCTGCCCGGATCACTCCGTCGGCGCATGCTCGCGATACTGCTCGCACACCCGAACCAGCCCGTTTCGGTGGATGTACTCGTCGACGCCCTGTGGGGTGCACAGCTCGACCCGCGCGCGAGACAGAAGGTAAAGCTGCACGCGCACCGGCTGCGCAAAGTGCTCGACGACTCGACGCGGCTCACCTTCGGGCCAGGCGGTTACCGCCTGCGGGTGCTACCCGGCGAGCTCGATGCCGAGATCTTCGAGCAGCTGATGGACCGCGCCACCGCGAACCCTCAGCAACGCGTGGAGCTCCTTCGTGGCGCACTCGACTTATGGCGCGGCAGGCCCTACGACGACCTGGACATCCCGATCCTCGCCGGCGAAGCCGAACGCCTCGCCGACCGCAGATTGCACGCGCTCGAGGAGCTCTACACCGCGGAACTGGACCGCGGCCGGCATACCGCGGTCGTTGCCGAACTGGCCGAACTGGCTCGCCAGTTTCCGCTGCGCGAGCGGCTATCCGAGCTGTTGATGAACGCGCTGTATCGAGCCGGCCGACGCGTCGACGCCCTGGCTGCCTACCAGGAGGCTCGGCGCACGCTCGTCGCCGAGATCGGTGTCGAGCCAGGTGCCGCCCTGCGCGCGATCCAGCAGCAGATCCTGACCGACGAGCCAGTGCACGCGGCGGAGCAGTGGCCGCCGCAGTCGCGACCAGCCCAACTTCCGCGCGCGATCACGGGTTTCGTTGGGCGAGCACCCGAACTGGCCGCGCTGACCGACCGACCAACCGAGGATGGCCTGGTGGTGCTTGCCGGAACAGCCGGCGTAGGCAAAACCGCATTGGCCGTGCACTGGGCACACCAGGTCAAGGAGCAGTTCCCGGACGGCCAGCTCTACGTCGACCTGCACGGCTATGGCCCCGAACAACCTGTGTCGCCGGCGGAAGCGCTGGAGGGATTTCTGCGCGCCCTCGGCGTCGCGGGCACCGCGATCCCCTGTGGCCAGGCCGAGCGCTCCGCCCGGCTGCGTTCCATACTGGACGGACGGCGAATGCTGATTGTGCTAGATAACGCCCGCAGTGTCGAGCAAGTGCGTCCGTTGCTGCCTGGGGTGTCGTCCTGCTTTGTGTTGATCACCAGCAGGGACGCGTTGGCGGGTTTGGCGGCACGGGAAGGTGCGCATCGACTCATTCTCGACCGACTCACACCAAATGAGGCCGAGCGGTTACTGCGCCAGCTGCTTGGCGAGGAACTTGCCGGGGGAGCGCAACCAACGGCGCGCGTAATCCAGCAGTGCGCCAGGTTGCCGTTGGCGTTGCGGATCGCCGCGGAACAGTTGCGGTCGCGCCCCGGCATCCGGGTCACGGAGCCAGCCTGCGAGCGGGAACGCCTTGATCTGCTGGATATCGACGGGGACAGCTACACCTCGGTGCGCGCGGTGTTTTCCTGGTCCTATCGCCAGCTGCCGAGCGAGGCTGCCCGATTGTTCCAGCTGTTCGGTGTGTATCCCGGCCACGACATCGACGAGTACGCGCTGACCGCCCTGGTTGGCAAGGATCCTGTCGTGACCCAGCGTGCGCTCGACACACTCGTGCGGGCGCATCTGGTGGAGGAGACGTCTCCTGGTCGTTACCAGCCACACGATCTGCTTCGCGCCTACGCGGCGGAACTCGCCACGACCGACGGCGACCGTGCCGGGCAGCATGCGGCGCTCGGGCGGCTGAGCGACTACTACCGGCACACCGCCGCAACGGCGATGAACATCCTTACCCCGCACGAGATCGAATTCGCCCCGGAACACCCTCCGGCTATGGCGGGGCCGGTGCTGGGCTCGTACGAGTCCGCGCTCGGTTGGCTCGATAGGGAGCGAACGAACCTGGTGTTGGTCGCGGAGCGGACCGCCGCTTGTGGACAGACGGCCTACCTGACGGATCTTGCCGTGATCCTGTGGCGATACCTCGATATGGGCCTCTACACCGACGACGCACAACGCCTGCATACCTCGGCCCTCGCCATCGCGCGTGAACGGGAGGATCGTGTCACCGAGAGCGTCGCACTGAGTGCCCTCGGGTTGCTCCATTACCGCATGGGCCGATACGCGGAAGCTGCCGAGGGCCTGGCCCGATCCCTTGCCCTGCACAGCCAATTCGGTGACCACACGTGGCAGGGGCCAGCGCTCTACTACCTCGCCTGTGCCCAGCGCGCGACCGGGGGAGCCGGAGACGCACGGGAGCATCGGCGCCAGTCTTTCGTGCTTTATCGGGCGGTCGGGTCGCAACCACAGCGGATCAGCCCGCTGATCAACCTTGGCTTCGCGCACCAGCGACTGGGGCAGTACCGGCAAGCTTTCCGGTGTTTCCGCCGCGCACATGCCGTCGCCGAGGAGAGCGGAAACCGCCTCCGGCAGGCCTACGCGCTGCTGCATCTGGCTGAGGTATGCCGCGAGTCGGGCCGTGTCGACGAAGCGCTCCAGTACTCTTACCGGACGCTCGCGCTGGCCAGGAAAAGCGGCATCCATAGCGTGGAAGGTCAGATCCTGCGGCAGATCGGGTCCTCGGCACCCGCTTAGTTCAAAGTCCTTTGAGTAGTTCTTCGGTGACCGTGGCGAGGCGATCAGCCGCCGCGGGGTCCAGGGTGCGCAGGGATGGATCGACGTGCTTTCCCCGGTCGATCGCGGTGAGCGGCTGTTCGGGCGGGTTGTCGATGAAACCGTGGATCGGTTCGACCGCGCTGGCGACGCTGCGTGCAGCGACCTTGCCGAGGACGGTCAGTGCCAAGCGGATCACTGGATTGAACATGCCCGTATCGCCGCTGCGGGTGAAGCCGGGGTGATACATCACGAATCTGGCCTTGCAGTGTTTGGCAACGGCCACACCGAGGAGATCGTTCGCCCGCCCTGCTTGTAGCTGCGCCCTGATAGTGCTGTAGCGACGGGTGAGTTGCAGGTCGTCCCAATGGATCTCACCTGCTTTGTTACCGACACCGGCGACACTGATGATGACCGGGTTGCTGCTCGCGTCCAGCAACGGAGTCAGTTCGCGCGTCAGCAGGTAACGGCTCAGGTAGTAGAGCGCGAAGGTGTGTTCCAGGCCATCAGGGGTTTCCCGCCGCTTCGGGCTCTGCCGGTTGGCGAACAACACCAGTGCGTCCACGCCACCGCTGTGCTGCTTGATCTCGCCGATCGTTCGGTCGATCTCGGCGAGCGAACTCAGATCAGCTTGGATGAATCGCAACCGGTCACCGGCGCCGGCCTCGGCGACAAGCGAACGGCCTTTGGCTCCGTTACTGCCGATCGCGATGACCGTGTCGCCGCGCCGCAGTCGTTCCAGCGCGGTTGCCCGCCCCATACCGTCGGTCGCCCCGCTGATCACCACGGTCCTGGTTGGACTCTCCGGCATCGAACCTCCCGTAAACTCTGACACGGGTTCCAGCGTCCGCTAGTTCCAGAAAGAGCGGAAGGAGGCAGTTTTATGTCAGGTACGCACACGGATGTGCCTTCCGTGGTCGCGGCCGACTTGCCGCGCCCAGTTCCGGCGAGCGAACACGACGCGTGCCCGGTCTCCGAGGTGTTGCGCCGGATCGGCGACAAGTGGACGGTGCTGGTCATCGTGTTGCTCGGCAAGCGCAAACATCGGTTCAACGAACTGCACCGGTCCATCGAAGGACTAAGTCAGCGAATGTTGACCAGGACGCTACGTAGCCTGGAACGCGACGGCCTGGTTGCGCGCGAGGTGTATCCCACCATCCCGCCGAGCGTCGAATATGGCCTGACGCCACTCGGCGAGTCACTGCTCACGCCGCTGTCCGCGCTTGCCGACTGGGCGGTGGCACACGCCGACGAGATGTCGGCCGCGCGTGGCCGAGCCGGCTAGGGCTCAGCGCGGTCCAGGCATCACCGCATCAAGTCAGCATCCGAACGTCCGCGACCTCATATTCCGCGACCTCGGCGGTACGGATCGTGGCTTGCAGCTTGCTGCCCGGCTCTTCGCCACGGAACGCCTCAACCGCGGCTTGCGATTCCCAGCGTTCCAGGACGAGCACGCGACCAGGGTCCACCAGATCCGCGGAGATGGCGAAGTCAAGACACCCCGCCGCGCGCCGCGCCCTGCTGACGATGCCCGCGCAGTCCGCGAGGTAAGCCTCGCGCAGCTCTGGGTCGACGATGAGATAGCCAGCGACGATCACCATGGAAACTCCTCGGTGCCAGGAAATTGTTCGGACTGTCCCCATGGGGACGCCCGAGGAAGGCTGAACTCATCGGTGTCCGGCACCGTCAGTTTGGTGACTTGCGCAACCGCAGGCTGTTCGCGACGACCAGCATCGAGGACAGGGACATGGCCGCGCCCGCGATCAACGGGTTCAACAACCCGAACACCGCAAGCGGAATCGCCGCCACGTTATAACCGAACGCCCACGCCAGATTCCCGCGAATCGTCCGCCATGTGCGGTTGGCCAGCATGATCGCGTCCGGAACCGCGTGTAGTTCCTCGCGCACGATCACCACATCGGCAGCCTGAACCGCGATATCGCTGCCCAACGCCATTGCCATGCTCAGGTCCGCGCCGGCCAGCGCTGGCGCATCGTTGATGCCGTCGCCGACCATGGCCACGCGACGACCTTCCGCGCGCAACCGTTCCACCGTCTGCGCCTTGTCCACGGGCTGTACTTCGGCAAGTACCTCGTCGATGCCCAGCTGCTCGGCGACCGCATGCGCGGTCACCATGTTGTCCCCGGAAAGCAGCACGGTGCGCAGGCCAAGCCGGTGCAACCGGGCAACCGCCTCGACCGCGGCCTGCCGCAAGGTATCGCGCACCGCGAGCCCGCCGATCACCACGCCGTCCCTGGCTACCAGCACGCCGGTCGCGCCGGTCCGTGCGGTTTCCGCTAGCCAGTCCAGCGCGCGCTCCGGCACGGCCACGCCCTCGTTCGCCATCAGTTCGGGGTTGCCGACCAGCACGGTCCGCTCCTCGACCACCCCGGTTGCGCCCGCACCGACCAGCGCCCGGAACTGGTGCACGCTTGGCAATTCCGCCCCGGCCGCCTTGGCGATCGCCGCCGCGATCGGATGTTCCGATGCGGTCTCCACCGCGCCAGCCCAGCGGAGCACATCTGCCGAGGCAACCGCGTCGAAACCGGTGCTGTCCACCAACTCCATCCGGCCAGTGGTCAAGGTGCCCGTCTTGTCCAGCACTACGGTGTCCACCGTGCGGGCGGCCTCCAGCGCCTCCGGCCCCTTGATCAGAATGCCCTGCTGGGCGCCCCGGCCTACGCCGACCATCAGCGCGGTCGGAGTCGCCAGACCGAGCGCGCACGGGCAGGCGATGATCAGCACCGCGATCGCCGCCGTGAAGCCATCCCGCAGCTCGTGCCCGGTAACCAACCAACCGGCCAGGGTGAGCGTCGCGAGCACCAGGATCGCCGGTACGAACACCGCGCAGATCCGGTCGGCGATCCGCTGCACATTGGCTTTGCGCTGCGTCGCGCGCTCCGCCATGGCGCTCATCTGCGCAAGCTGGGTATGCGCGCCGACACGGGTAGCCCGCACCACGATCCGGCCAAGGCAGTTCACCGAAGCACCGATCACCTGGTCCCCAGGCCCTACATCAACCGGGACGCCTTCGCCCGTTACCGCGCTGACGTCGATTGTGGACTCACCGGTCACCACCTCGCCGTCCACCGGAATCCGACCGCCCGGCCGGACTACGACCAGATCGCCGACCCGTACCTCGGCGCTCGGCACGGTGTGCTCGCCCGCATCGCCGAGGAGCGTGACGTCCTTTGTGCTCAACCCAGCGAGCGCGGAAAGCAAACCCGCCGCACTGCGCCGGGACCGGTACTCAAAGTAGCGGCCGGCAAGCAGGAACGTGGTCACTCCGGCTGCCACATCCAGATAGATCGCGTCCGCGCCAGCCGGCGTCGCGCCGATCCCCAGCCAGTAGCCAGGTTCAGCTGACCCGGCGAATACCGCCCATACCGCCCAGCCAAACGAGGCGAGCACGCCGATGGACACCAGCGTGTCCATACTGGACGCGCCGTGCCGTAGGTTGCGCAGCGCGGCCCGGTGAAACGGCAGCGCCGAGTAGGCCACGATCGGCGTGGCGAGCAGCACGCAGAGCAGCTCCCAGCCGGGAAACCGCAGATTGGGCACCAGCGCCAAGGTGATCGACAGGTTGCCGAGCGGGAAGGCGAGCAGTGCGGCAACCACCAGCCTACGGCGCAGATCCCGCGCCGTGGCCGCATGCTCGGTCGCATCGTCGGCCGCGGCTTGGTGTACCCGCGCGTCGTAGCCGGCTGCCCGCACCGTCGCCACGGCGTCTTCTGCCGTGAGCGTTGCCGGCAGCTGCACGCTGGCCCGTTCGGTGGCGTAGTTGACCGTGGCGTGCACGCCGTCCAGCCGGTTGAGTTTGCGCTCGACCCTGGCCGCGCAGGCGGCGCAGGTCATCCCGGATACCTCGAGTTCGACCGGGGCAGCTACCCCGGAGTCCACTGTGGTCATCGTTCCTTCTCAGCGCTGTCGATCCGCCAGTTCAGCGAGCATCGCGTTATAGGCCGCGAGCCGTTCGTCCTCGTCCCGGTCCGCCTGGCGCTCGGCTCTGCTCGCTTCGCGTTTGTCCGCGGAGGCCCATTGGGCTAGTAGTGCGATCAGCACGATCAACATCGGTGCTTCGCCGGCAGCCCAGGCGATGCCCCCGGCAAGTCGCTGATCGGCAAGGAGATCCGGCACCCAGTCCAGCGAGAGGTAGCCGTAGTACGTCTCCGCGATCACCGAGTTCGAGTTCATCACGATCACGCCGAAGAACGCGTGGAAGGGCATTACCGCGAACAACATCCCCAGCTTCGCCAGATGCACCATCGGGCGTGGTGGCCGGTCCACCCCGGACACCAGCCAGAAGAACAGGTAGCCGGAGACCAGGAAGTGGACGTTCATCAGCTGGTGCGACCAGTGCTCGAGCATCGCCGTCTCAAACAGGTCGGAAAGGTACAGCAGGTAGTACGAGCCGACGTAGACCACGGTCACCAGCACCGGATTCGTGGCGATCCGCGCCGCCCTGGAGTGCATCAGCGACACCAGCCAGCCGCGCGGCTCCGGCGGCAGCGTGCGCAGCGCCAGCGTGACCGGCCCGCCCTGCACCAGCAGTACCGGTGCCAGCATGCCAAGCAACATGTGCACGACCATGTGCATGCTGAAGCTGCCAGGGGAGAAGAAGCCGATACCGGACGAGGTGGCCAGCAGCACGACAAGGCAGCCGAGCAGCCAGGCGACGGTGCGCCAGCGTGACCAGTGATCCCCTCGGCGCCGCAACCGGGTCACCGCGCGCAGGTACCAGAACGCCGCGAGTACCGCCGCCAGGCCAAGGATCAGGTCGAATCGCCACTGTCCAAACAGGGCACCGATATCTGGTCCGAACGGCAGCTCGTAACCGACGATCGTTTCCGCGATGGACGCCCGGTCCAGCACGAACGCAGGGGGCACCAGGTAGGTCAGCCCAACGGTGGCACCCATCGCGACACCGAGGGCGAGCAGTTCGACCGCAAGGGTATGCCGGGCTCCCCAGCGCAGCCGTGCGAGCGGGACCAGCGCGCAGATGGCGAGCTTGCACAGCAGAAGCAGGCCGTAGCCGGTGGTCAGCCCTTCCGGGCGGGCGAGCGGCATGCCGGCAATCGCGCCGCTGAGGATCAGCACGATGACGCAGCCGAGCGTCACCCGGTGGTAGCGGGCGAGTACCCGTTCACGGTCCCGCGCGGTGGGCCGGAGCCAGAACAGCCACAGTGCGACCAGCGAGCCCACCCAGAGCCCGGCGGCAAGCACGTGCCACACCAGCGCGTTGGTGGTGACGTCGTGCCAAGCGCCCACCGAGCCGTTGCCCGCAACCATCGGCGCGAGCAGGCCGACCACCGCGACGGCGAACCAGAGCACGACCGGTCCCCAGGACAGTGTGGACCTGCTACCGATCGCCACAGCGGCCGCGATGGCGAAAACGAACAACCAGGCTTTGGGTTCCACGGTGGCGTCGATCAGGTCCGGCAGGATCGGCAGCGCCTCGCCGAGTGATTTGCCCGAAGAATCCGCTGCCGCCAGCGGGATCATCGCCGCCGCGCATACCGTCCAGATCGTCGCGGCGCCGTGCGCGAGGCGCACCGCCGCGTAGGAATCGGCAACCAGTTTGCTCGACCGCCCGGTTGGCACCAGGAACGCCGCGAAGGCGAGCGCGCCCATGGCTACGACGGCGGAGGCGTTGGCACCGAAGCGCACGGCGCCAACGGACATTCCGGTCAGCCGGCCCGGATCGGAGTCCCCGAGGATGCCGTGCACATCGCCGGCCAGCCAGACGATGACGAGCACATAGGCCAGGCCGATGGCCGCGGAGATGGCCAGGGTCCGGTCGAATCGCACGTGGTTAGCTGTCGCGCCGACCGAAGGCAAAGTTCCCGGCCGTGCGCGATACCACAGTTGCGGGTGATTCTTAGCCTGCTTGGCGGCGGGCACCCCGGCGGGCGCGGTGCCGCCCGGCCCGCCGGCGATGGCGTCCCTGTGCCCTTCGGTGGCGAGCGCCTCGGTCGAGTTCGGAAGCTGACCCGGCCAGCCAGTGTTCTCTGGTCAGCTCGTACTCGACCTCGCCATGTCCGGCGGGGGAGCGGTCCGGGCGGGGTTGAAAGGTGCGCAGGTAACGCAGGCCGACTTTCTCCAGTACCCGGCGGGAGGCGAGGTTGAGCTCCGAGGTGTAGGCGAACACCCGCCATACGCCCAGCTCGGCAAACGCTTTGTGCAGCAACGCCGCGGAGACCTCGGTGGCGTAGCCCTGGCCCCAGCTGATCGCCCGTAACCGGTAACTGAGCTCGAGGCCGTCTGCTTCGTCCTCGCCTGAGGGTTGGAGCGCGAACCAACCGACGAACTCACCGGTGGACCGTTCGTGCGCGGCCCATCGACCGAGTGGGCCACGGGTGTAGTCGCGCAGGATCTTGGGCAGCGTGACGTACTGGATCATGCTCGGCGGCGTTGGGGTGCCGCCGGTCAGATAGCGCATGACCGCCGGATCGCTGTCCAGTTCGACCAGATTCGTGACATCGGCCCCGGTGAATCGGCGCAAGGTCAGCCGATCCGTTTCCAGGAAGACCTGGTTCGGGGTCATCGTCAGCACGGCCACGGCGAGCGATCCTCTCGGCTGACCGCCAACTTGTCCAGTCGGCGTACCCCATCCGTCACCCCGCTAACCCTAAAGAACGCGGTTAAGACACCGGGGCGGGCGCGACATATACCCGATAACCTAACGGCGGTTAGGTTATCGGGTATATTCGACGTCAATGGTGGGTAAGCGACTCAGTAGAACGGCGCGGCGGGAGCTGATCCTGGACGCGGCAGCCGAGGCCTTCGGCGGTGCCGGCTATGCGGGAACGGGCATGCGCGACGTTGCCGCGCGCGCCGGGGTGAGTGCTCCAGTGCTCTACGACCACTTTCCTACCAAGGCTGAGCTGTACGCGGTGTTGCTGGATCGGCAGGTCAACGCACTGATCGAGGATTGGGCACCGCCGCCGCGGCAGCTGGACACGTTCGAACTGTTTCGCGGCACGGTTGACGCGATTTTCTCCTGGATCGAGCGCAACGAGGCGGCCTGGCGAATGATCTTCGGCGAGGCACCCAGCGAGCAGGTCGTAGCCGAGGCGCACCGGCGCGGGCAGGAACGAGCTACGCGGCAGCTCGCTGGCCTGTTCCGCCAGGTGCCGCACCTCGCGCTTTCCGTCGACCTGGACCGCGACCGTGCGGACGAGGTGCTCGCCGAAGCCGCGAAGAGCGCGCTGAACGCGATCGCCACCTGGTGGTGGCGAAACCGGGATATCCCGCGAGTGCACGTCGTGGCGATCACCGCCGATCTGCTGTGGCGTGGCTTACGGGAACTGACCGACAGCGAGTTGACTGACAGTAAAGGGAAACCGGGATGAGCACACTGGCTGCAGCCGAAGCGACGACTGAGCGGTACCGGCGGGCGGGCGAAAGCGGTGATGTCGACTTGGCGATGAGCTCCTTCGCGGCGGAGGCAGTGCTGCGCTCACCGCTGACCGATCGGGTTACCTTCACTGGGCACACCGAGATCCGCGCCTTGCTCGAGGTCGCCTACGCGAAGCTGCGGAAGATCAGCTTCCATACCGATATCGGAGACGAACGCACCAGGACATTGGTACACACCGCGCGGATCGGCCGTAACGCGGTCGAGGAAGTGACGCTGGTCCGCCTTGACGAGCAGGGCAAGATCGCCGAGGCGACCCTGTTCGTCCGGACGCTACCCGGGCTGGTTGGCGTGCTGGACGGGCTGGGGCCGGAGATCGCGCGCCGCAACGGCCGGGGCGCGGTCGCCAAGTTGCTGTCCGTGGCAAGTAAACCGCTGCTTGGCATGGTGCGCGGCGGCGACCGGTTTGGCGTGCCACTGGTGCTCCCGAAGCGCTGAGTCACCCAACCGCAAGATCCCTAAAGATTGCGGTCAGGCGGCCCGGTCAGTCCGGCCTGCTCGCTAACGGCGAAGAACGCGAACCATCATTCTGCGGCTGAGCTGAGTGCGGCTATCAGCTCTTCTACCTGCTGCCTGGTGAGCACCGCTGTCGTGTCCAGCACGGCATGAAAGAGCAGCTGCACGTCTCCGCCTACTCGGCGAACCAACACCGTGCACGCTCCGCCGCCTGCCTGAAACGGGAGTTGTGCCACCAGCGCATGCCGAAAGGTCTCATCACTGGCCACCGAACGACCCCCGTGCGAGGGAATCGCCCTGGTCGATAAACCGCGCCAGCTCGTCGGCACCATCGCGAATCTCCCGCATCAACCGTACGAACTCCGGCCACCGAGCCGGATCAGCCGGCGGCGCAATCGCCAGGCTGTCCGGATGCAGATAGATCACCAACCCAGCTGAATTCGAAGCCATTCCCAGCACCCGCATACCTGCCACCGCATCTGGCCCCGGGCGCCACGTAGCGTTGAAGCTCATCGAGATTTCCTTGTCTGCTAACGATGGTCCCGGATTACATTCCGGAGGTTCACCTGCGGACCGGACTTGCCAGGAGCTTATGCGGGCAGAGTCACGCTTGGCGAGGAATGTTCTCGAATATTCGGCAACTCGTCGCGAAATTCTTGAGGCGAGAATTTATTCGCCTTCGGCTGAAATTTCGGCGGCAAGTTCGTCGGCTACCTGTGTGATTATTGACCGCGCGGCCCTGTCGTAGCTCGCCATAGTCGCGAACTGCTCGAAAACTCTGCCATATAGCGCTACCTCCGGAGCTTGGACAAGATTCAGCTCAGCGGAAAAGGTCTCGACCAGCACTTGCTCGTTGTCGCGTAGCCAGAACCCATGCCAGGGACCAATCGTGTAGCTGGTACCTGCGTTGATGATTCCGATTCGAACGTTGGGAAGCGTCGATAGCGACATGAGGCGGTCGAGTTGAGGAAGCATGGCATTCGGGCTGCACAGTCGCAATCGGAGCGCCGATTCAGTGATTACAAAATGGAACCGCTTGCTTTCTCGATAAAGCAATTCTTGTCGGCTCAGGCGAGCGCGTACCGCCTCGTCGATGTCGTTGCTTGCGCCGTGGAGGATGACGCCTTGTGCAAGGCGTGCCTTCGCGTACTCAGCCGTTTGCAGTAAGCCGGGAATGACGGTCGACTCAAACACGCGGAAGAGTCGTGTCTTTGCATCGAGCTCGGACAGTTTTCGCTGGTGGGGCTGTAGTCCCACGGTGAGAACGCGTTGCCACTCCGCATGCTGAGCCTCGAGGGTTTCGAGTGCGGTCAGGAGCTCGTCGGTTTGTGAATCACGCCCCGTAGTCCGAGTCCATGCCCGTATGTCATCCGCGCTTGGTGTCTGGCGGGCCGTTTCCAGTTTGGACACCTTGGACTGAGGCCAGGACAGTGACTCCGCTAGCTGCGTACCGGTCAACCCAGCTTGTAGGCGTAGCTCACGGAGTCGCCTGCCCAGGGTGGTGCGCGCCTCATGGACGTTAGCCGCGCCCGTGGTGTTCCTCGGTGGCAAAGTCATCCCGTCTTACGGCGTGATGCCACGCGGCGTCCCGCCAATAGTTGTGTCGCACAACCTCGGTATTGCTCTCCACGATTTCACCACCCAGAAAACGGTCGTCATCGTCAAAGCGCATCCGCAGCAACCTGTGCGAATCAAACAACCAATAGTCGTGATTAGGTAGTCCCGTTGACTGTGCTTGTTCTTGGGTTAAGTAGCGAATATCCTCACCTGCCGCGATGTTGTGCTGGGCTATAACATAGCTCCATCTGTTGTAATCGCTGAGCGGTGTACTTACTATCCGTACCCGTGCAAACTGGCGCCCTTCACTAGCTGCCTTTCGTACCATCGACAGCCAGTCCTGCATCCATCCTAGCTCGTACGGCTCGCCAGCTAGAAACCTCTCATACGACTCACGCTCGTATGGTGGCGCGTAGGTTGTCCTGACTTCCAATCGAAAAGCCGTGTGCTCGAAGGTTCGGAAAAGCTGTCCAAACTCCGGGCCGGGTTCGATGAACTGGTTCAGTGTTCGCCCTCCTGGTACCTGCGTACGTAGAACATTAGAACTTCTTCCGGAACTTCGACGATGGCCTCTCCCTCGGGGATAGGTCCTACGTCGGCGAGTACTTCCGGGTCCGTAACGATCCATCCTTGCGTTATGTAGGTCTTCCGCTCCATGCGATCTGTCGCGAAGAGCGTCGGCGAGTCACCCACGTTGGACTCCGGGTCTTTGCCCAGGAACCGAGCACGCATCGTATCTCCTGAATATTCGAGGCTATTCTCGAATATTGGCGGACGACGTCCAGCGAGTCAACAGGCACGTCTGGGTGAGGGGGTACGCGAAGCGACCGGTTACGCCGTGTCACTCAACCGCAAGATCCTTAAAGATTGCGGTCAGGCGGCCCGGTGTAGCAACTCGCGGAGCTCGGCGATGACGGTCTTCGGGTGCTCCAGTGGCAGTTGATGAGTGGCCTGCTCCGCGATAACCACGCGTCCCTGCGGAGACAAGTCAGCCAGCCACTGGTGGCTCGCGTCGAGGTGTGCCCGGTACTTCTCCGGCATCCGCGCCGGCCGCGATCCAGCGGTGAGCACGGTGGTTGGCACATCGGGCAGCCGAACCTCCGGGTCGGCGAAAGCCTCGTGTACTTCGGTGATCTGCTGGTCGAGCCGGGTGATGGTGCCGGCGAGCTGCCGGATCTTGGCCGGACTGTTCACGAACTCGAGCGCCTGCCGTAGCCCTTCCTCGGTCGCTTGCGCACCGGCAAACCTGCGGGCGATCGCCCTGCCCAGCCGGGAGCGGAACATGCCGGTGGCCGCACCGGCCGCGAGCAAATGCAACGGCGTAGCGCTGAGCTGCTGAAGTGCACGAACGACCGCGGTCGGCGCCGGCGACGGCTTGGCCGGCGTTGGATCGATGAACAGCAGCCCAGCCACGTCCTGTGGATAGCGCGCCGCGTAAAGCTGCACCACCAAGGCGCCGTGCGACCAGCCGACGAATACCGCGGGTAGCTCGAGCTCGGCGGCGCGCACCATCCGATGTAGGTCCTCAGCCATCTCACCAACGGTGCGCGCGCGTGGCCCATCGGAGCGGCCGATGCCGGCACGGTCGTAGGCCACCGCGGTGGCGAACTCGCCAATCCCGGCCTCGAGGTGTTCACCCCAACCACCGATGCCCTCGCCGGTCCCGCCGCAGTCCAGGACCACGCTCGGCCCGCTACCAGTGATCTTGGTGCACAGCCGCCGCTCGCCGAGCGCGACCCAGGTGTGTTCGACGTTCCGCATATCGTCAACTTAGGTTGACGCTACGAGATTGTCAATCTTGGTTGACGGCTACGAGGCTGCTTCTAGTGCGGCGCTGTCTCGCCACGCGGCGGCCAGCTCGACGAGTGGCAGGTCGAGCGCATCGCTGAGGCCGACGATGGTGCCGAACGCGGGCGTGCTCAACCGGCCAGTTTCGATCTTGCGCAGCGTCTCTGGCGAGATTTCCGCGCTCCGTGCGACCTCGCCGAGTTCACGATCCCCGCGTGCCCGCCTGAGCAGTGCGCCGAGGCGCTTGCCTGCATCGATCTGTTCCGGGGTAAGCGGGAGGCGCACCATGCGACTAGGGTACGTCTGGTATTTCAATACCGCCACCTGTTAGTGTTGGTATTATTATACCGTCGCCGATAGGAGCACTGGATTGATCGAGTTGAAGACCCCGGCCGAGATCGACAAGATGGCCGTGACCGGCGAATTCGTCGCCGAGGTGCTGACCGAACTACGTGGGATCGCCGACATCGGCGTGAACCTGCTCGATCTGGAACACCAGGCGCGCCGCCGGATTCGCGAGCGCGGCGCGCAGTCCTGCTACTGGGACTACGCCCCATCCTTCGGCAATGGCCCGTTTCGCAACGTCATCTGCCTTTCCGTGAACGACGCGGTACTGCACGGCCTGCCACATGACTACGTGCTCCGCGACGGCGACGTGCTCAGCATGGATTTTGCCGTCAGCATCGACGGCTGGGTCGCTGACTCGGCAACCACTGTCATCGTTGGCACACCCGACCCGGAGGACACCCGCATCGTGCGGGCCACCGAGGAAGCCCTCGAAGCGGCGATCTCCACCGCGCTCGCCGGCAACCGGCTCGGTGATATCTCCGCCGCGATCGAAGCGGTGGCCACCGCGCACGGCTACCCGGTGAACACCGAATTCGGCGGGCACGGCCTCGGTCGCACAATGCACGAAGATCCGCACGTGTCCAACAGGGGCCGCGCGGGGCGAGGCCAGAAACTACGACCGGGGCTGACCCTCGCGCTGGAACCCTGGTTCGCCCGCACCACCAACCGCGTGATCACCGACGAGGACGGCTGGACCATTCGTTCCGCGGATGGGTGTCAAACGGCTCATTCGGAGCACACGGTGGCCATCACCGAGCAGGGAGTACGGGTGCTCACCAGGCGCGCGGGCGAAGGCTAGGCAGGCGCCGCGATGGTGAATCCAACCTGGCGCAGCAGCCGACCGAGATAGTCGCTGATCTCCGCCGCGGACCTCGGCTCCGGATTCATCAACAGGTTGTGGATAACTGCCCCTGCGAGCATGTCCAGCAGCACGTCGATATCGGCGTCCGGATCAAGTACGCCATGCGCCTGCGCACTCAGCATCGTCTCCCGCGCGCGTTGCCTGCGCGGCAGCACGTGGTGCTCCCAGTACGCGGCGAGTAGCGCCGGATGGCTAGGCCCCGCGCCGATCAACCGCGCGGAAAGCAGCCGGAACCGGGAGTCGGCAAGCACCTCGCCCCAGTAGGGCAGCAGCTCCGCGATCGTCAGCGGCAGCTCGCTCGCCGGCCGCCCGGTCGAGGTGGCATCCGGGATCTCCGCCCGCGCCGCCTCGATCGCCTCGGCGAGCAGCTCCTCCTTCGTCGACCACCGGCGGTACACGGTCATCTTCGCCACGCCCGCGCGCCGGGCGATGTTTTCCATACTGGCGCGTTCGATGCCCTGCTCGATCAGTTGCTCCATCGCGGCCAGCAGGATCTTGGCGTCCGCGGCCGGGTTTCGCGGTCGACCCGGCCCGGTACGGCTACTGGCCATGGGACTCCTCGCGCGCGGGCTTGGCGGCGCCTGCCGGCAGTTTCTCTGCCAGCCAGCCACGCAGCTCGGTCGGTTGCTGACCCCGCCAGGCCAGATGACCGTCCGGCCGGATCAGCCAGGCGGTCGCTGCCGGCACGCTGTTGTGCACAAGCGCGACAACCGGCCCGGCAAGGTGTTCGCTCGCCAGCTGGGCGAGTTCTTCCGCCACCTCGCCCTTGCTGGCCAGCACCGCCCACTCTGGACCCAGCTCGTCGGACAACCGGGTGTGTGCCCCATCGGTACGGCGGCAGGCCCGATCCGGCACCCGGTCGCCCAGCCTGAGCCGTCCGCGCCCGCCGCCGAGTGGCCCGTTGCGGTAGCTGACCCACAGTTGCGAAGCGACCCGCGTCGCCTTGCGCTGTAGGGCGGGGAGGTTGAGCAGCGGCACGAACATCCGGTCCCGCGCGACGCGGGCCAGCGCGTTCTCGCCGAGCAGCATCCGGGTGTTCCTGGTCGTATTGCGCAGCACCTCGGTCGCCAGCGGTCGCCGCTCCGCGGTGTAGGTGTCCAAAAGCGACTCTGGCGCACTGCCCCGGACAACGAGGGCCAGCTTCCACGCGAGGTTTTCCGCGTCCCCGATCCCGGTGTTCATGCCCTGCCCGCCAATCGGGCTGTGGATATGCGCGGCGTCCCCAGCGAGCAGGATTCGCCCCCTGCGGTAGTCATCGACCAGCCGGCGCTGGATCCGGAACACCGAGGTCCACACAACGTCGCTGATCCGTGGCCCCTCCCGGCCGGATCGTTGCGGGATCAGCTTGTCGAACCGCGCGATAATGTCTTCGCTGCTCAGTCGCCGGTCGCTCATCGGCACGTCGGCCATCAACCGCCACAGGTCGTCGGCCTGCCCGTCCTGGGTGCGCATTGGCATTGCCAGCAGCATGCCGTCCCGGTGAAACCAACCGGAGGACATGGACCGATCGCGGGCCCACTCGCCGTGCACGTCGGCGAGCAGGAACTGCTCCACTACGGACACACCGGGAAACGGAATCCCGGACAGTCCGCGTACCTCGCTGTGCGCACCGTCGCAGCCGGCGAGCCAGTTCGCCCTGATGGTGTCGCCGTTCTCCAGTTCCACTGTCACGCCGGTCGCGTCCTGGTGTCCGGCACGTACCGCGTTGTCCCATTCCACCCGGACGCCAAGGTCGTGTAGCCGAGTACGCAGTTCCGCCTCGACGGCGGCTTGCGAGATGAACAGCGCCTGCACCGATTCGCGCGCGTCCGGCGCGAAACGCATCGTGCTGATGGGTTTGTCCCCAACGTGCATCCGGATCCCGACCGGGGCAAGGGAGCGCTCGGGCAGCTCGCCAAGGGCACCGATCCTGCGGAGCACTTCCACGCCGCGAGCGTGCAGGATGTTCGCCCGCGATGTCTGTGCCGGCCCTTCCGCGCGATCAAGCACCCGCACGTCAACCCCGTGTGCGGCCAGCCCGCAGGCCAGCGTCAATCCGGTTGGCCCCGCGCCAACTACGAGTACCTCGGTCATCGCTATTCCAATACGTAGACGATTACGTATCGAAATATATAGCAGCTCATCGACTTCCGCCACCGGTGACCGCTACCACCAGCCGAACACGCCCCAGGCCAGCGCCGGTGCCACCACGATCGAGCTGCAGCCGAACAGCAGGAGCTGGCGGAACAACTTCGTGCGGGATTCCTCGGGCGCGGCCGCGAGGAACAGTCCACCGGTGATCCCCAGCGGGTTCACGTCCACCAGCAGACAGGAAAGCGCCACGGCGATCAGCGCGCCGACCGGATCAAGCCCGGCGGCGATCAGCGGCGGCAGCAACGGAACGGCGGTCGCCAGCACCGCGATCGACGAGGCGAAGAACGACGTGATCCCCGCGATGTAGCAGAGCAGCAGCAGCCCGACCAGCGGGCTGCCCCCGGTCAGCAACGCATCGCTGATCAGCTCGAAGGAGCCGGTCGACTCCATCACCCCGATATAGGTCAGGATCCCGGCGATCAACACGATCACGCCCCACGGGATCCGGTTGATGATCTGCTGGGGTTCCAGCCGGAAGGTCAGTTGCAGGACCACTGCGAGCACGATAGCGACAAACCCCAGGTCGAGGTCGAACGCGGCGCTGCCGAGCACCATCAACCCCATCGCGAACAGCGTGGCGACGCGTTGCCGCACGGGCGCGGCCGTGCCTGCCACGGTCAGCGTCGCGGTCGCGCCGCCTCCCTGGTCGGGCTGGCTACCGCCAGTGGAACCAGTCGGGGGCATGTCCGCCGGTCGGTCGCTCGGCCGCGCCGATCGCCGAGCGAACAGGGTGTAGGTCGTAGTCAGTAGCAGCCCGAGGCTCAGCGAGGCGAGCAGCAGGTACAGGTTGGCTGCCGAGGGCAGTTCGATATTGGCCTGCGCGTACAGATTGAGTGCGGTCAGCCCGTACACCGCGATCGGCGAGAAGCAGCCGGCAAGTATTCCGGTGACCCCGGCCAGCACCATCAGCAGTATCGGGAACCCGTAACGGATCGCGAAACCGATGGCGATCGGCGCCATGATCGCGGTCGCGGCTGCCGGCAAGGTGCCAAGACCGGTGAGCAGGCCGCCCACCAGGAAGGTCAGCCAGGGGATCAGCCACAGCCGACCGCCGACCAGCCGGAGCGCGCCATTCAGTATCCAGCTCAGCGTGCCGTTGCTCTGCGCGATGGCGAACAACGAGAGCACCCCGAGCACAAGTATGAAGAAGTCAGCCGGGAAAAACGAGGTCAACTCGTCGGCGGAGATGCCGGCGTAGAGCGCGACCAGGTATGCGGCTGGAAAGCAGAGGAGTCCAAGATGGACGCGGTTCCACATGGCCGCGCCGAAGAGCAGGAACAGCACCACGATCGACACGATGGCGGCGTCTGGCATGGCAGTATCCTTCCGCAACAGTCAGCTTTGACTGTCCTTCCACGACATTGGGGAATGGGTGCGTCTCAGATGGCGCCGCTGGCGCGAAGCCGGGCGAGTTCGGTGGCCGTGCAGCCGGCAAGCTCGCCGAGCACCGCATCGGTGTCCGCGCCGAGGCGCGGGCCTGGGGTTATGGATCGTGGCGCGAACCCGGAGAACCTGCCCGCTGGTGCCTGCATGAGATGTGTTCGACCACGTTCCGGGTCGACTACTTCGCGTATTGAGCCCCTTGCCTGGATATGTTCGTCGGCGCAGATATCCGCGGCATCGTTCACCGGTCCACATGCGACGCCGGCGGTGGTCAGCTTGTCGACGAGTTCGGCAAGATCGTGCCTGCTGGTGAACGCCGCGACCCTGGCATCGACGAGTGCCCGCTGCGTGATGCGCTGCTCGAAGGTGACCAGCTCGGCCAGGTCCGGATCGTCCAGCAGCGGGACCAGGCGTTCCCACATTCGTTGGGTGGACGCGGGCAGTACCAGGTACTTCCCGTCCTTTGTGGGGTAGAGGCCATTCGGGCTGATCTTCGGGTTCTCGTTGCCGGCGCGGGCGGCGATCTCGCCGGTGCTGCCATAGTCGGCGATGAAGTCCTCCATCATCCGCAGCACTGGTTCGTACAGGGCAAGATCCACGAGTTGCGCGGTGCCGGTCTGGTCTCGTTGGCGTAGCGCGAGCATGGCCGCGTAGGCGCCGTAGATTCCGGCGAGGCCGTCGGCGATGGCATAGCCGGAGAACATCGGCGGGCCGTCCGGGTTGCCGGTGCGTCCAGTCAGTCCGGCGAACGCCTCGGCGACCCTGGCAAACCCTGGCCGATCGGCGTAGGGGCCGGTTCGGCCGTACGCGCTGATGTGCACCAACACCAGCTCCGGGTTGACCTTGCAGAGCTCGTCGAAGTCGATCCCGAAGCCGCGCAGGGTAGGCGGCCGGAAGTTCGTCACGACCAGGTCGGTCTCCGCCACCAGCCGGCGGAAGACCGCGACACCGTCCGAATTGTGCAGATCGATGGTGACGCTCTTCTTGTTCTTGCCGAGGTATGGCCATTGCGCGGACTCGCCGTCCACAAAAGGTGGGTAGCCGCGGATCGGGTCACCGTGCTTCGGGTCCTCGACTTTGATCACCTCCGCGCCGAACTCGCCGAGCAGTGCGGCGGTGAGCGGTGCGGCGAGCACGGTCGCGGCGTCCAGTACCCGGATCCCGTCGAGTGGCAGTGACATATGACGCCTTTCAGTCGACCGGCGAGGTGGATTGCGAAAAGACGATATGTGCAGGAAACAGGGTTCGGAAGATGTGATCACGGCGCACGGGTGATAGAAAAAACCTTTCATGACAAGGGTGGTCTGCGATGCGGGTGGAACGTGCGCGGTATGCCGAGGCCGCACTACGGCTCGGGTCGTTGCGTGCCGCTGCCGAGGAAGTCGGGGTCAGCCAGCCGACGTTGCGCCAGCAGCTCGAACTGTTCGAGGAGGAGCTGGATACGGTGCTGCTGACCCGCAGCCGGCGCGGCGTTGTCGGCACGCCAGCGGGTGAGGAGCTGTTGCCGTGGATCCGGCAGCTGATCGCCGCCGAGGACGCGCTCCGGGACGGCGCGCTCGGGTTGACCGGCGCCTATCAGGGCACCGTGCGGGTCGGCTGCGTGCCGTCGCTGGCGAGCGTGCTGCTCGCACCGGTGATCGGGCGGCTGCTCAGCGAACATCCTCGACTGCGGTTCACCGTGGCGGAATCGACCTCGGGTGCCGTCGAGGATTTGGTCGCCGATGGTGGGCTCGACTTCGGGGTGGTGACCGAACCGAGCACCCCGCCCATGCAGCGCTTGGAGCGTCGCCGGCTGTTCAGTTTCCCGCTGTACGCCTGCGCGCCGAGCGACCATCCGCTGGCGCGGCGGCGGTCGTTGACCTGGTCGGAGCTGGCATCGTGGCCACTGGTCAGTATGCGGCGGGGTACGCGGTTGTGGGAGATGCTGCATACGCACCTCGCCGAACCACGCGTGGTGTTCGAAGCCTCGACCGCGCAGACCCTGCGCATGATGGTCGCGCACGGCGCGGGGATCGGGGTGGACACGCTGATCGCCAGTGGGATCGATGATGCACGGCTGGTGCATGTGCCGCTGACCGGTCCGGAGCCCGAGGTCGAAGTCTGCCTGACCCAGCGCACCAACTCGCAACCGTCCAGCGCCGCGCTCACCGTCCGCGCCCTACTGCTGGAACAGGCCGAGCTGGTGTACCCACCTCGCCTTAAAGAACGCGGTCACGGGGTGTAGCGCTCAACCGTCGCGTTTGGCCCTGGCCCTGCGCTTGCCTTCGTGCATGCCCTGCACCCGGGGAATCGGGATCGCGTGCCCCTCGGCCAGCAGGTCCGCGTCCAACACCTGCGGCGCGGGTAGCTCGGTTTGCCACGGGTCAGCCAGCTTGCCGGCCGTGCGCACGGTGAAATCGCTGGGATGTACCCGATCCAGCTCTGCCCAGGACACCGGCCAGGACACCGGTGTGCCGGCGCGGACCCGTGGGCTGTAGGTGGCGACCACCGTGCCGTTACCGGCCCGGGTGGCGTCCAGAAAGACCCGGTCTCCGCGATCGGCGCGCAGATATGCGGTGGTGACCAGGCTCGGGTCAAGGCGTTCCGCGCGGGCGGCGAGCGCCCTGGTTGCCGCGGCCGCATCGTCGACGGTGGTCTGCTCGTGCACTGGTACGTAGATATGCACGCCTTTGGCGCCACTGGTTTTCACCGCGCCGGCCAGTCCCGCCTCGGTGAGTGCCTGCCGGACGAGCTGTGCCGCCCGGACCGCGCGGTCGAAGGCATCGGCAGGCGGGTCGATATCCAGCACCAGATGTGTCGCATGTGTCCAGTCCGCGGCGCGGACCAGCGCGGGGTGGTACTCGACCGCACGCTGGTTGGCGAACCACAGCAGCGTGCGCCGGTCGTCGCAGAGCGCGTAGCGCACAGTGCGCTGCGAGGTCGCTGCCCACTGCCGTACCGAGTTGACCCAGGACGGCGTGTACTTCGGCAGGTTCTTCTGCATGAAGGGTTCCTGGTCGCGCAGCGCGCGCACGACGGAAAGCGGCCGGCCGCGCAGTTCGCGGATGATCCGCTCGTGCACCGAGTCCAGGTAGTCCACCAGATCGCGTTTGGTCGCTTCCGCGCCTTCGAACAACGACTGGTCCAGATTGGTCAGCTTGACGCCGTCCCGGGTTTCTTCGGTACCCATGTGTTCACTGTTGTCGTGCGTGCGGGCAAGGTCAACGTCAGGGGTGATCAGCCCGGGTGGGTTGCCATGAAGGCAAGCAGGCGCCGCGCGGTTTCCGCACTGAACTCGCTGGGCAGCGCGTGGCTGGCAGTCGGGAAGCCCACGGTTGACACGTTCGGGATATGCAAGCGCGCCCTGGCGTTCGCGCGCTTGCTGTTGTGCAATCGGCTGCGCCCGCCAAGCATCACCAGGGTTGGTACCCGGATCGCGGCGAGCTGGGCGTCGCTGAGCTTCTGCGGCATGGGGGTGGCTCGTTTGCGGTAGTCGCGGAGCCCGGCGATCTGTAGTTCGCGCAGTGGTGTGGCGGGTTCCGTGCCGCAGCCAGACCATCGCAGAAACCGACGGCGTAGCTCGTCAGAATCTCGCAGCGATACGTACACCATGCGGATCAGTGCGGTCGGGGCAAGGCCGGCGAGCGCGCGTGCGGGTTCGATCGCGCTCACCGTGGCCAGCGCGTCCGGGCGATGGATGGCCTGGTTGAGCGCCAGCCAGCCGCCGTAGGACAGTCCGACCAGATGGACAAGGGGTAGGTCGAGCGTGTCGAGTACCTCGGCCAGCCAGGACGCGTACTCCGCGCCATTGCGCACTGGTCTGGTTTGGACGCTGAGCCCGGCATCGCCGATCGTGTCCAGTGCTATGACTGGGCGATGATCCCCGAGTAGTCGCACGATCGAGGCCCAGCTCGGAGCTGCCGAGTTCGCGCCGGGTAGCAGGACAACGGGCATGCCGTCGGGTCGCCCGCTGCGGTAGTACTGGGTCGTGCCGAAACTGGTTGGCACCGTGTGGGACGTGTAGTCCGGCCACTCCCGCAGCGCTGCCTGGTATGCCGTGCGGTACCGCTGTTCGGCCGCGGCATCGCGAAAACCACCGAGCTCGGCCATCGCACCACCCCGTCGATGAATCTCTCCCGCCGCTGGCGCGAAAGTACCCCATCGCGGAGATTACGTCAGCGCAGCACCGGCAGCGCGGTCAATCGCCAGGAGCCACCATCGGTGTCCCTGGCCGCGTCCGGCGGCGAGGTCGCTGGCGCCAACTTCGGGAACCGGTCCAGCAACGCGCCGAGCGCCACTTCGGTCTGCACCCTGGCGATGCTGGCGCCAAGACAGAAATGTGGCCCATGTCCGAACGCGAGATGCGCGCGAGCAGGCCCGGTGCGCCGGATATCGAAGCGATCCGGGTCGTCGAATACCCGAGGATCCCGGTTCACGCCCGCGATCGCGGTGCTGACCGGTTGTCCCTTGTCGATGGTGATCCCATCGATATCCACGTCCTCGGTGGTGAACCTGGGTACGGTCAGCAGGTTCGGCCCGCACCAGCGCAGCATCTCCTCGACAGCCGAGGGCAACAGGTTCGGATCCTGCCGCAGAGCGTCGAGTTGTTCCGGATGCGCGAACAGTGCGGCAAGTCCATTGAGGATCAGCTGGGTAGGCGTCTGCCCGGCAAGCACCAGATGCCAGACAAGCGAGACGATCTCGGTATCGCTGAGCCGATCACCGTCGGCCTCCTGCACCCGCACCAGGTCGCCGACCAGATTGTCCGCCGGCTCGGCACGGCTGGCCGCCACCGCGTCCTTGGCGCCGGCGATGATCCCGGGGATCGCGGCGGCGAACTCCTTGCCCGCACCCGACGCGATATGCGCGCCGTACTCCCGCCAGCGCGGCCAGTCCGCTTCCGGGATACCGACCAGCGCGCAGATCACGTCCATCGGTAGCGGTCGGGCGAAACCGGGGAACAGGTCCACCGGTTCACTCGCCTCCTGCTTGGCCACCTCGTCCAGCAGCCGGTGCACCAGCATCGCGATGCGCTCGCGAAACTCGCCCGTCCTGCGTGGCGTGAACGCGGGCGCGACCAGCCGGCGCAGCCGTAAATGGTTCGGTCCGTCCTGTTCGGACATGGTGCGCAGGTAAGGCAGGCAGTCCTCCGGCACGTCCGGACTTAGGTAGCTGGCCGAGTTGATCTCGAACCGTGGATCGCCGAGTAGTTCCTTCGCCGGCGCGTAGCGGGTGACCACCCAGAGCGACATCGGGCCGGGCATCCGCAGCTGGGCAACTGGCGCGGCCTCACGTGCCTGTGCATAAGCCGTGAACGGATCGCGCAGCACCTCGGGATCGGCCAGATCCAGCTCGGGAACGGTCATCGAACCTCCTAGATGGTTATTTCATATGTTCTCAACATCTGAATGTTGACAGTATCCTGATCTCGGACGGGTTGGCAATCTTCGGGACGGAGCAGGATGGCGCGGCTCAGCAGGGTGGAGCAGCAGGAGCGAAACAAGGCCAAGGTGCTTGCCGCCGCCCGCGCGGAGTTCGCCGAGCGCGGCTACCGGGAGGCGAAGGTCGACGCCATCGCCGAGCGGGCCGAGCTGACCAGGGGTGCGGTGTACTCCAACTTCCCCGGTAAGCGCGCTTTGTACTTCGCGGTGCTGGCCGAGCTGGCGGCGGAGGTGCCGATCGCCGCGCACGTTCGGCCCGGCGAAAACCCGGTAGACGCGCTGGGCGCGTTCGCCGGCGCCTGGATGGCCCGGCTGCCGGCATCCGGTTTCGGGGTGGACATGCTCTCCGAGGTGCGCGCCGAGGAACTGACCAGGCGGCCGTTCACCCAACTGCTGAAGCTGAACGCGCTGGTGTTGAGCCTGGCGCTGGAACATCTCGCGCCGCCCGTATCAATCGCTGACGCTCCGCCGCGCCGGTTCGGCCGGCTTGCCGAGACGGTGCTGACCACCTTGTACGGCGCCGGCGAGCTCGCCACCGCGGCGCCCGGTTTCGGTGAGCCGTTCGACGTGATCAGCGCCTGCGAACGGCTGGCCGGCATGGAGTTGAACGACTGGTGGGCGCCGCCGGAGCAGGTCACCGTGCCGGTGCCGGATGACCTGCCCTGGTCGGCGCCCGAGATGGTTGATCGGGTCCGTGCCGAGCCGGTTGAACTGGCCGAGGATGGCCTGCTCGCGGTGGTTGGGCTACACCGGCTGGCCGTGCTCGAGGAGGCGGTACGCGCCGGTGGGCCAGTGACCGCGGTGCTGGTCACCAGTGCGCCAGCGGAGCTGTTGCCGCTGGCCCAGTTGGTTCTCGCGCAGCTCAGTGGTTGCCTGCGCCAGGCGTTCCCGCGCTCGGCCTGGCCGGCACTGCGGATCGTCTGCGACCAGACCGGCGCGGTGGCCAAGGCGGCTGGGCTCTCCGCGGTCAGCGATGCCACCGAAGCGGCCGTGCGGATCAGCGGCGGCCGGATCACCGCGCGCGCCGAAGGCCCCGGCGCCTGCCACGCCATCGGCGCCCGCACCCCCCAACGCCGCTAACCTTAAAGAACGCGATTACGGAACGTGATCATCCTCGGCGCGGTCGGCCAGCGCGGCGGCGGTGCCACGGATAAACGCTTGCAGGCCGTGTTCGAAGGCCTCGTCACCGGTGGTCCGGGCACCTTCCCGGATCGCGGCCAGGATGGGCGCCGACGAGTCCCCGTCGAAAAGCTCGGTCAGGGCTGTCAGCCGGTCGGCCGTGTCGGCGCTTGGTTCGCGCGGCTTGGCCTGTTCGAGCAGGACAAAGCCATTGATGTACTGGGAAAGCGTGGAGATCGTGCGCAACCCGAGGCTTGGCGGGAATCCCTGCTTCACCAGTCCGGCGAGCTCCGCGTTGAACATCCGGATCGTCGCCGGGCTGAGCCAGGCCGCTCCGGCGACAATGCGCGCTCCATCGCGGTGCGCCAGTAGCGATTGGCGGTAGGCGCGCGAGCGGCGAGCAAGCCAGTCCTGCCACGGTTCGCCGTCCGCGGGTGGGCCCATCCCGGCGGCCGTGACGATCGCGTCGGCCATCCCGTCGAGCAGTTCCTGCTTACCGCGAATATGCCAGTACAGCGCGGGCGACTGAACGCCGAGCTCGGTGGCAAGCCGGCGCACGCTCAACCCGTCCAGCCCGACCTCGTCCAGCAGTCGCAGGGCCGCGTCGATCATCGACTGGCGGGTCACCCCCGGCCGGTTACTAGCAGGCATCGCCAACTACCTTAGCACTGCTAAGCTGCTCCTTAGCAGTGCTAAGGCGACTGAACGGGAGGCGTCATGGGGATGATCAGTTCGGCGGATGGGACAGATATCCGCTGGTACGACGAAGGGCGCGGGCCAGCCGTGTTGATCGTTGGGCCCGGAATGGACGACGGCAGCCGGACCAAGAAACTCGCCGGCATCCTCGCAAGGCGTTTCCGGGTGCTGCGGTTGCGCCGCCGCCAGTACCGGATGGACCTGAAATCCCGTGGACCGAGCACGATCGCCGATGAAGTGGCCGATGTGTGCGCGGTCGCCGGGGAGGTAGCGGAGCCGTTGGTCATCTACGGCCATTCGTCCGGTGGTGTGGTCGCACTCGAAGCGCTCGCGGCGTCCCCGACATCGTTCGCGGGTGCGGTGATCTACGAACCGGCCGCGGTGACCGAACTGCCGATCGCGGGCGAGCAAGGCTGGGTTGTCAGCCGTGCCCGCGCCGCACTCCGGGCGGGTAAGGTCGGTGCGGCACTGAGGGTGTTTATGCGGGAAAGTGCCGGGACACCAGCGTGGCAAGCGTGGGTTGGTGGCTGCCTGGTCCCGCTGACACCGCGCTACCGCAGGCTCATCCCCGCGCAGATCGATGACCTCGAAGCACTGCACCAGCTCGGCAATCGCCTGGACGTCTACGCCAAGATCACTACGCCCACATTGCTACTCGAAGGCGATCGCAGTCCGAGGCACCTCATCGACCGGCAGACCGCCATCGAGCAGGCAATGCCACGTACCGAGCGCGTTGTCATGCCCGGTCGCGACCATGGCGCGGACCTCAAGGACACCAGCCGGGTCGCCAGCATCATCGAGACCTTCGCCAACAAGTGTTTCCCGGCAGCCAGTTAGCCCCGTCGCTAGCTCGGCACCCGGTCCAGGAACCCGAGCACCTGGTTCAGCCGGCCATCCGCGTCCACGGTCGCGACATCGAACCCAACGACTGGCGCCGGGCCTTCCTCGGGACCAAGCTCCCAGGTGAACCGGAACTGCTCGTGGTGCCCATCCACCGCGCCGACCAACCGGAAGCTCATCCCGGGGAACTGCTCCTGCGCGCCGGCGATCGTCGCATCGATCGCCGCACGTCCCCGCGCGGTCCCCAGCGGATCGCAGTACACCGCGTCGGCCGACCACAACGCGTCGATTGCCTTGCGCCGCAGCTGTGGATCGGTCTCGTTCCACACCGCGACGTACTGCTTGGCGAGGTCATCAAACGTGGCACTCATGGGAAACTCCTCAGCTCTTGGTGGTGACAGCAGCCATGGTTGACGCCAACGCGCAGCTGGTCGATGACCTCGGAGGTGATGGTCGGCCGGCACGGTCAGCGCCGCTTCCGGAAATTTCCCAAAAAAGTTTCGCGGGATTGTCGAATCGCGGGCCGTATCCGCGACGGGTAGGTAACGGCTCCTCGGAAAACGGAGGGGCGGCCCACTGACAAGGAGTATCCAATGCGGTTCATGGTGATGATCAAGTCCGACGAGACCACTGAAGCCGGCACGATGCCGACCGAAGCGGAACTGGCCGAGATGGGCGCATACAACGAGGAGCTGGTCAAGGCCGGTGTGATGCTCGCCGGCGAGGGACTGCACCCGTCGAGCAAGGGCGCCAAGGTCAAGTTCAGCGGCGGCAAGCCGAGCGTGCTCGACGGGCCGTTCACCGAAGCGAAAGAGCTGGTCGCCGGCTTCTGGCTGATCCAGGTCAGCTCGCACGAAGAGGCGATCGAATGGGTCAAGCGCTGCCCGGTCCGCGAGGGGGAGATCGAGATCCGCCGGGTTTTCGAGGAGGACGACTTCGGCGCCGAGTTCACCCCCGAACTGCGGGCGAAAGAGGCCGAGCTGCGCGAGGAGATCGGCAAGCAGCAGTAGAACCGTCTACCGCTGGAGCGGGGTGAACTCAGAGCGGGCGGAGTTCTGGGCGCTTCGCCGCCCGACCATCCCCCGAGGAACGGCCGCGGATTCGCCGGCCCAGCCACGGGCCGGCGAACGCGCCAACCCAGCGCAGCTCCGCGCGCGCCGCCTGCCAGCGGTTCGGCGGTGGTAGCGGTGGCAACGGTTCGGTCCACGACGCGTCGCTGTCCGGCAGCTCGAGGGCGTGTGCCATGGCCGCCGCGATCCGGGCATGCCCGAGCGGGTTCGCGTGCAACCGATCGGCGCTCCAGATCCGCGCGTCGGTGGTGATCGGATGGCTGAACGTGTCCACCACGGCCACCCCGTACGACTGAGCGGCCGCGGCGATCCGCGCGTTCAGCTCGATCACCCTGGGCAGCAGCGGACGGGCGATCGGCACGATCTTGCCGATATCCGGGTAGGTCAGCGTCACCACCCTGGCGCCGATCCCGGTCAGCGCGGCGAACATCGCGGACAGTTCGGCGACCACCTGCTCCGCGTCGAACCGCCTGCGCAGCAGGTCATTCATCCCGCCGACCACGGTCGCCAGATCGGGCCGCAGCGCGACCGCGCGGTCCAGCTGGCCCTGGCGAATCTGACCGGCCAGCTTGCCGCGCACCGCCAGGTTGGCGTACTGGAAATCCGGATTGTGCTGGCTCAGCTGCTCGGCCAACCGGTCCGCCCAGCCCCGGTATCCAATCGAGTCGTCCCCGTCGTTGAGCCCCTCGGTCTGGCTGTCGCCGAGCGCGACGTACCGGCTGAACCGCTGCTGCACCATCACGCCCTTTCCTGGCGAACGCTGATCAAATCCAGCCTACGCAACAGCGCGTGATGTTAGGTTCCTCCCGGTTCGTCGTAGGCGCTTGTGGAGGCCATCGCTCATGCTGAAGTCGCCACCCTGGTGGTGCATCGGGCTGCTGGTAGCCGGATTCTTCGCCATCATCGGCGGGCGTGGCTTCGCGTTCCCGGTGCCCGCGTGGTCCGCGATCGGTGGGTTTGCCCTGCTCGCGCTCGGAGTGGTGGCGATCTACCGGCGCATGCTCACCGGCAAGCTCGAGGGTGGCAAGACCGGCACCTGGAACGCGCGCAATCTCGGATTAACCGTCGGGTGGATTGCCGCGGTGTATGCGGCGATGTGGGTGACCGAAACGCTGCTTCGCGACTCGCTTGGTGACGGGATGGCGGGGCTGGTCGCCGCCGTGCCGGCCACCGCGCTGTTCGCCGGCTACCTTGGCTGGGCGCTGCGTATCCAGTACGGCCGGCGCTGACAAACGAACTGGCCGCGAGACCCGTCGGCCTCGCGACCAGTTCGGCTGACCAACTACTCGGCCGCGGCTGCCTCTGCCTCCGCGATCAGTTCCTTGGCCTTGGCTTCCGACTCGTCGTAGCGATCGGGGTAGGCCGAGCGCTGCACGCTCTGCGCCACCTCGCCAGCGGTCCAGTCGGGGTTGTTCTCGGCGTTCGGGATCGCCTGGTCGAGGTAGGCGTTCGTGGCGTACACCGGATCCATGATCTCCTCCGGGGTGCCCCAGCCCTGGCTGGGCCGCTGCTGGAATACCCCGAGCGAGTCACTGTGCCCGCAGTCCAGGTTGTTCATATGCGACTCGACCCAGCCGGCTTCGAACGCGGAAAGCATCACCCGGTCGTCCGCGCCGCGTTCGGTGGCGACGTCGTAAACGATCTTGATGATTTCCGGATCGTGCTCGGATGGAATGGTGTCGCATTCCAGGACCATGCTGTCGGTCGCCATACTCATCGGAATATGCGTACCCGGCGCGAGCGGGCTGCCGCTTTCCGTGGACTCGGCACTTGCCAGTGAGCTGGAAAGACCGATCGCCATTAAGGCACCGGCCGAGACGGCCAGCGCGCGCATGCTTGCCCTCTTAGCGTGCACGTTTTGTTCCTTTCGGGTCGCCGCCCCTATGCAGGGAGCGCCGAATGGGCGCAGGAGCGGGTGCCCGAGATCGTAGAAAGTAGTTCTTCAAAGGATCTGCAATTCCACTCGGAAGTGCTCACCCGTTTGGGCTAAAGCCGCCGCAGTTGACCAGCGGTTAGCCCGCTAAACGTGCCGTTCTTGCCGGGGCGTGTTGCGTCGTGATCAGCCCGCGACCAGCGATAACCGCGGTCACCACCTGCGCGGCCGCGGCGAGGCACAACGCGGTCAGTGGCACGATCCAACCGCCGGAAAGCGAATGCAACGTGCCGAGCAGCACCGGGCCCACGGCCGCGATCAGGTAGCCGATCGACTGGGCCATTCCGGACAATGCGGTCGCCGAGGCCGCGTCGGGAGCGCGCAGGCTGAGGAAGGACAGCGCGAGCACGATGCTGGAGCCTGTGGACAGTCCGGCGACGACTGTCCACAACGAAGCCCAGCCGGGGAGCAGGAGCAGGCCGAGGCAGGCGATCAGGCCGATCGTCGAGGTCAGGCCCGCGATCAGGCGCTGGTCCGGCAGCCGGCGCATGACCAGCGGTACGGCCAGGTTCATCACCAGCGCCACGGTCTGCATGAAGAACAGGTGCCAGCCAGCCATCGTCGGGCTCATCCCGTTGTCCTGCAGCACGCTGGGCAGCCAGGCAACCAGTACGTAGAAGGTCAACGACTGCAGCCCCATGTACAGCGTCACGACCCAGGCCAGCGGCGACCGCCAGGGCAGCCGGACCACGGGCGCGGGTTCGGCGCTTGCTTCGCCGCGCGCCTGGCCGCGCACCTGGGGCAGCCATACCGCGATGGCCAGCAGGGTGAGCAGCACCCAGCAGCCGAGCGCGGTACGCCAACCGCCGGGCAGGTGTGTCGCGATCGGCACCACGGTGCCGGAGGAAAGGGCCGCGAATGCGCCCATGATCAGGGTGTAGGCGCCGGTCAGCATGCTGATCGAGTTGGGGAAGTCGCGTTTGATCAACGTGGGCAGTAGTACGTTGCCCACCGCGATGGCGGCCCCGATGATCGCCGTGCCCAGGAACAGCGCGACCGTGGACAGTGTCGGTACCGAACGCAATACGGTGCCGAGCGCCAGGGTGAGCAGTGCCGCGAGCAGGGCGCGCTCCACGCCGAGTCGGCGACTGAGTGCCGGCGCCAGCGGGGAGACGACGGCGAAGCCGAGCAGCGGCAGGGTGGTCACCGCGCCGGCCACGCCCGGGCTGAGCCCCAACTCGGTGGAGATGAAACTGAGGACCGAGCCGACGCCGGTGAAGCTGGCGCGCAGGTTCGTGGCGACCAGCAGAATGCCGATGATCAGTAGCGTCAGCGCACCCCGGGACCTCGTTTGCCGCACCGCGCACCTCCGGCAGACCAATGTATGCCAGCCCCGTCCACGGCAATCTTTAGGGATCTTGCGGTGACTGTGCGTGACCGCAATCTTTAAGGTTAGCGTGGTTGGCGGGCTAGCCTTGCAGCTCGCGGTCTTGCTCGTTGATCTGGATCAGTAGCCCCTCCGGGTCACGCACGGTGAACGAGCGGCCGAAGGACTCGTCCACGATCGCGCTTTCGGCGGCATAGCCGGCCGCCCGCAACCGCTCGACCACCCGCTCGAGCGGCTCGTCCGCCTCGAAACAGAGCTCTACCGCGGCCTGCTTGGGATCATCCGCCGGCAACCCGTGCAGCGCCAGGCCGCTGCCCGTACCCGCCAACTCGACCCAGGCTGGATGGCCGGACCGGTTCGGCCGGCTGGCGAAATCCAGGTCGAGGCCGAGTGCCGCGTAGAAGTCCCGCGCCGTAGCCATATCCCGCACATAGCGGATCGCCACCGGTTTCATCCCTGCTCCCGCCCTTCCGCGCGCCTCGCGAGCACGTCGAGATGGCCGCGCAACGCCTGTTCGACCAATTTGGACAGCGAGATGCCCTCGTCCACCGCCGCGTGCTTGACCTCGCGTACCAGCTCGCGCGGCAGGTACACGTTGAACTGCTGCTGTTCGGATGCCACGGCTAGAATGCTAGCAACGGTAGCCTGATCGCGCGGAGGTGGCCATGCAGCGTATTGAGGCGGATCTGCTCATCCCCGGTAGCGGTGAACCCATCCCCAACGGCGTCGTGGTTCTGGACGGCGCGGTGATCAGCTATGCCGGCCCAGCTGCTGGTGCCCCGGGCACCCCGGACACCCGACCAACCCGATGCGCGGCAGTACTTCCCGGGCTGTGGGACTGCCACACCCACCTGGTGGGCCTGCCGACACTGGACTTCGAGCGGATGGCGCTGACCTCCGACGTGCTGCGCGCCGCGCGTTCGGTGACCGATCTCGGCGCGGCCCTCGATGTGGGCGTCACGTCGATCCGCGAGGTGGGTGGCCTGGGGCTGAAACTGGCGCAAGCCGTTGCCGAGGGCAGTATTGCCGGTCCGACGATCTACGCGGCTGGCGCGGTGTTGAGTACCACCGGTGGACACGGCGATGTGCATTCGTTGCCACTCGACTGGATGCACGACCTGACCGAGCGCTCCGGCGATTTTCGACTCTGTGACGGAGTTTCGGACTGTATGCGCGCGGTGCGCGAGCAGCTGCGGGGCAACGCGAAGGTTATCAAGGTCTGCGCATCCGGTGGCGTTCTCTCCGAAGTGGACGATCCGATCCACCAGCAGTTCACCGCGGCCGAGCTACGGGCGATCGTCGAGGTCGCTGGCCTTGCCGAGCGAGCGGTCGCCGCGCACTGCCACGGCAAACCGGGCATCATGGCCGCATTGGCGGCCGGGGTCCAGACAATCGAGCACGGCACCTATCTGGACGAGGAAGCCTGCGACGCGATGCGCGAACAGGGCGCGATCCTGGTGGCTACCCGCACCATCATCGATGACCTACTACACGGCGCCCAGTTGCCGGACTACGCGCTGCGCAAACTACGCGGGGTTGCCGACCGGCACGCCGAAGCGCTCACCATGGCTTACGAACGTGGCGTGACCATCGCCGCCGGATCGGACATCGCGCTCGCCGCTAGCGGGAGGCTGGCTTCCTGGGGGCGGCACGGCCGGGAGATCTCGCTGCTCGCCCAGGCGGGTATGTCGCCGTTGCAGGCAATCGAGGCGGCCACCGCGACGGCACCCAAGACGCTTGGCGCGCAGGCGCCGCGCAGCGGGCAGCTCCTCGCCGGCTACGACGCCGATGTGCTTGCGCTGGATGCGAACCCGCTGGCTGACTTGAATGTGCTTACCGGCTCCGCGCATGTGCTCGGGGTATGGCAATCCGGGGTGCGCAAACGCGAGCGCACCCCGGAATACCCGTACCGGCCAACCGGCATAGCGGTCAGCTAGCCGATCGTGCGCCAGAACCCGCAGTTGTGTTCGGCGGCGAAGTCGATCGGCTCGGTCGCGCCGGGCGCGAGTCGCATCGCCGTCGGGTTGGCCTCGTTCAGCTCCGGCCAGTACGGCGCTTCGTCATTGTTATTGGGGTCATTATTGGGATTACCGGTGTGCGCGAACGATGCCCAGTAGTCGACCATCGTGCGCCCCAACTCACGCTGCGGTTCTTCCTTGAGCAGGTCCACCCCGCCGAGGTCGAACAGGTACGGCAGATCGGTGCCATGCGCCGCTTCCTGTGGAACCTCGGGGACGAACAGCTGGTTCACGTTCGGCGCGTTCGGATCGGCGAACTGGTACGGATACACCGTGGTGTACTTCGCGAGTTCCCGGTTTCCTTCAGCTGTCTGGCAAGCCCAGGACTGGTCGGTCACCACCGTCGACCACGCAAGCCCCGCCGAAGGGTAGTCGGAAAGCGGGTAGCGGGCCTCGACCGCAGCCGCGTCCGCACCGAATGCCTCGCGCAGCAGCTTCGGGTAGGTCTCGCTGGTGACGGCGTCCGGTTTCACCAGCATCGCGCCGGCGACGAAACTCCGCGCTTCGTCCCTTGTGGACCCGGAGAGTACCGGGACTCGCGCGAACTTGCCGATATCCAGCGCGGTAGACGGGTTCAGCGGCAGCAGGCTGGTGCCATAAGCCAAACTGTCCGCGAAATCCTGCATCCGCGGAATCAGCTCGCCGGTCGACTTCTCCCGCATGCAGGAGAGTTCCTTGCCTGGCGCGCAGCCGAGTTCGCGCGCCACATCGCGCCCCTTGGCCTGTCCTTCCTGGACAGGGAGGTACGGCGCATGCGCCCGGTCGCCAGGGAACAGCGCGCCGGTCGGCCAATCCAGCTTGCAGGAGCCGGAAGACAGTGCGGCTTTGTCCACGAGTCCGGGCGCCTTCGGCGAGGTCAGCAACGCGCAGGCGGACATCGAACCCGCCGACTGGCCGAACACCGTGACGTTGTTCGAATCGCCGCCGAAGGATTCCGCGTTGCGGTTCGCCCATTCCAGCGCGGCGATCTGGTCGGCAAACCCGAAATTGCCCGATCCGGCAAGCCCTGGCAGGCCGAAATAGCCGAAGATACCGAGCCGGTAGTTCACCGTGACCACCACGGCGTTGGCCTGATCAGCCAGCCGTTCCGCGTTGTAGTCGTTCTTGCTGTCCCTGGTGAAACCGCCGCCATGCCACCAGACCATGACCGGCAGCTTCGCGTTCGGCGCCTGCTTGCGCGGCGTGGTCACATCCAGGTAGAGGCAGTCCTCCGAACCGGCGACTTCGCCGCCAGGAGGCTGCTGCGCGCAGCGTTCCCCCTGCTTGGTCGCGTCCCGGACGCCCTGCCACGGGTTCACCGGCTGCGGTGGTTTCCAGCGCAGTTCACCGACAGGTGGTTGGGCATACGGCACGTTCTGGAACGTGCGCGCCTTGTCCGTACTCGCACCGCGTAGCGCGCCGGTATCGGTCCGCACGGTCAGCGGCGCATCCGGTGTTTCTGGTGCTACCGGCGCGGCATTCGCGGTGCCGGTAGCGATGCTCAGCCCGGCGAGCACCGCCGTGCCGGCCGCCGCGTACCACCGCTGGCGTTTTCCATTACGAGCCATGGGTTCCCTCGGATCGTGTTGCGGCGTCGAAGATCGTTACCAGCTCGGCCGCGTATGGTTCGGCCGCTCCGCCGCCGGAGACGTGTTTCAGCGCGCCGTCCAGCGCCCTGCGGATCGTTTCGCACATCACGGCTACGTCGAACTGCCGGAACTGACCCTGGTCCTGGCCGGCGCGCAGGATCTCGGCAAGGTCGGATTCCTCCTGACGGTGCCGTTGTGCGTTATCGCGGCCGCGCTCGCCGGCAAAGATCTCGGTCAGCGCGGCCAGATGTTGTGGATAGGCCGCGTACAACGAGACGCTGCCGCTCAGGAACACGCGTAGTGCGTCCCTTGGCGATTCGGTCTCGGCCATCAGCGGCTGGATGAACTCGACACCAAGGTCGTACACCCTGGTGATGACCTGATCAAGCAGCTCGGCCCGGTCGTGGAAGTGATAGGTGAGTACGCCCCGGCTGACCTTGGCCCGCCGGGCGATCCGGACGGTGGAAGCCTGCGCGAGACCGTCTTCGGCGATCACCTCGATCGCGCACTCCACCAGCTGGTTGCGGCGCGCGATGTGGATGAACGAATCGGTAGCGTCACTTGGCATGTCGGCCAAAAATTTAGCAGAGCTGTTTAAGATCCGCCACAGCTGTCATCTGACCAGGTGGGCAAGGGTGCTCGAATATCCGGTGGCGGCTTTCCTGTGCGTAGTTGATCATGGTTATCTTGGTCCATGATCAACTACGCGCCAGGTGAGGCGTGACCGGCAGAGATGACGCCGGGGAGTGGCCCGGTCTGTTCACGCACAGCAAACTGCACCGCGTTTTGCTGAGTAACCAGCGGCGCGTGCCGTTTCAGGGCAGACTGCTCGGGCTGGCCGACTGCGGCGCGGTATGCCTGCCGCCACTACAGGCGCCGCCCGCCCGGCGGACCCGCTGCCCGCGCTGCTTTCCGCGGGCTAGCGCCGATCCACCGACAGGGCGGCAAAGCTCTGCGCGACCGGCATCAGTTCGACCACGTTCACGTTGACGTGTGCTGGTTGGTTGGCGACCCAGTGCACCGACTCCGCGACATCTTCCGGTAGCAGTGCCTGCACACCCTCGTACACGCCAGCCGCGCGCTGGCTGTCCCCGTCGAACCGCACCGTGGAGAACTCCGTACCCCCGGCAAGACCGGGTTCCACCGAGGTGACGCGCACGCCCGTGCCGTGCAGGTCCGAGCGCAGGTTGAGGCTGAACTGATGGGTGAAGGCCTTGGTCGCGCCGTAGACATTCCCGCCGGGGTAGGGGTAACTACCGGCCACCGAGCCGATGTTGATCACATGCCCGCGGCCCCGGCGCACCATGCCCGGCAGCAGTGCGCGGGTGCAGTACATAACGCCCCGACAGTTGGTGTCCAGCATCTGGTCCCAGTCGTCCAGATCAGCCTCGGCGGCCGGCTCCAACCCCTTCGCCAGCCCGGCGTTGTTCACCAGCACATCGATCTCGGCGAAGTCCTCGGGCAGCGTCGCGATCGCCTGCTGCACCGCCTCGCGGTCACGTACGTCCAGTTCGAGTGGATGCACCCGCTCGCCCAGCTCGGTGAGCTTGTCGGTGCGTCGCGCCGCGGCGACCACCTGGGCGCCCTCGGCGGCGAACCGGCTGGCGATCGCGGCGCCAAAGCCGGCACTTGCACCGGTCACGAACACCTTCACGCAAAACCCTCCAAGAACTCGCTCAGCGCGGCGTTGAACTCCGTTGGCCGCTCCATATTGGGCAGATGCCCGGTTTCGGGCACGATCACCAGTCTGGCTTCGGGGATCTCCCGATGCAGCACCTCGGCCTCGGAAACGGGTGTGAATTCATCCGCACTACCGACCACCACCAAGGTGGGTACGGCAATCGTCGGCAGCAGCGACAGGTAGTCCGGTCGCTGCGCCCGGCCGCGCAAAGCCGCGGCCGCGCCCTCCGCCGGGGCGGCGCGCATCATGTCCAACACCCGGTTTGCCACCTCCGGTCGATCGGTGATCGTTGCCGGACAGACCATTTTCGGCAGTACCTCGGTGGCATAGTCGCCGATCCCGCTACGCGTCAGCCGCTCGGCCAGCGCGATTCGCGCGGCCTTGCCCTCGGCGGTATCGGCGCGGGCCGAGGTGTCCGCGAGCAGTAGCCCGCGCAGCCGTTCGGGGAACTGGCGGTAGCAGGCGAGCACGATCTGCCCGCCCATCGACAGTCCGCCGAGTACGACCTGGTCGAGCCGCAACTCGTCCAGCAACCGCAGGATATCCGCGGCGAAGGTCTCCAGTGGGGTTTCGCCGGGAATCACCTCGCTGCCGCCGTAGCCGCGTAGGTCCGGCACGATTACCCGCCATCCCCGTGCGCTGAAGTAATCGATCTGGGGTTGCCACATCGAACCGTCGAACGGGTGGCCGTGTACCAGGACCAGAGGCGGCCCGGTGCCGGTATCCCGATAGCTGATCTCGTTTTCCGGAAATTGAACTCGGTGCATTTGTACTCCATTTATCCACTTGACTATCCGAAATTAACCGGAGCAATATTGGAGTGCAATAAAAACAATGACCTCGGAGCAATTTCGTGTTTGACTACTTGGCTGTCGCTGACGCGCTGGCCGCGGATATCGCGGCCGGTCGGTTGCGGGCTGGCGATCGGTTGCCGCCGCAACGCCGGTTCGCGCGGCAGCGGGGTATCGCGGTGTCCACGGCAAGTCGGGTGTACGGCGAACTGATCCGGCGCGGGCTCGCGGTCGGTGAAGTCGGGCGCGGCACCTTCATCCGGGCCGGCAAACCTGCCGTGTCGACCGCGCTTGCCGAGCCGGCGGCCGCACAGGTCGACCTCGAGCTGAACTTCCCGGTCTTGCCGGAGCAGCCGGCGATGCTCGCGGAAAGCCTTGGCGGATTGCTCCGACCGGACGCACTGGCCGAAGCGGTGCGGCCGATCGGCGCAGCGGGGAACCCGCGGGCCACCGAGGCCGCGCGCGACCTGCTCAGCGCTCCGGAATGGACACCTGAATGCGTACTGTTCGCCGGTAACGGCCGGCAGGCCATCGCCGCGAGTATCGCGGGCCTCGTTGGTACCGGTGAACGACTCGGCGTGGAGGCAATGACCTATCCGGTGGTGCGCGGGATCGCCGACCGGCTCGGGGTTCAGCTGGTGCCGGTCGAGTTGGACGAGCAGGGGGTTTGCCCCGCGGCGCTGAGGGCGGCTGGGCCACTGCGTGCGGTCTATCTGCAGCCGACGCTGCACAACCCGTTGGGCTACACGATGCCGGCCGAGCGGAGGGCGGAACTGGTCGCGGTGCTCCGGGAGACGGACAGCTATCTGATCGAGGACGCGATCTACGGGTTCCTGCGCGAGTCGCCGGTGCCGCTTGCCGCGCTGGCGCCGGAACGGACCGTTCGGGTGGACAGTCTTTCCAAGCGCGTCGCGCCCGGTCTGACGGTTGGGTTCCTCGGGGTACCCGCCTCGGTTGAAACGCGGATCGCGGCCGCGTTGCGTTCCGGTGGCTGGGGTGTCGGCGGTTTCGCCTTGCATGCGGCGACTCGCTGGCTGACCGATGGCACTGTCGCGAAGCTGTCCGCGGCGAAGCGGGCGGATGCGGCGGCGCGACAGCAACTGGTGGCCGACCGGCTCGGCGAGTTCACCGTTCGCGCCGATCCTGCCGGTTATCACTGCTGGTGGGAGCTGCCCGAGCAGTGGCGGGCCGAGATGTTCGTGGCGGCGGCAGCCCGGCGGGGGATCGCGGTGACGCCGGCCGCTGCCTTCACGGTCGGGTCCGGGCATGCGCCGAACGCGGTACGGCTGGCACTTTCGGCGCCGCCAATGGACGTGTTGGACCACGCCCTCGGGCTACTCGCCGCGATCGCCCGCGACGATCCCGACGCCGCCCTCCTTTAGCCCACGCTCCATCACCGCAAGATCCCGAAGAATTGCGGTTGGGGTGGCCAGCGCGTCGTAGAATGATTGGCTGCCCGCCGCACCGGCGTGGGTACTCGACTGCAGGTCCGAGGAAAGGACTTGGCGTGCCTGGGCTGCCTGATTCGCTGACCAGCCGGCCCACCGCCGGGGAACTCGACCAAGCCCGCATCCTGCTCCGCGAACACGGTTGGCTCGGCGAGCAGACCAGGATCAGCTACCTCGGGCTACCCGAACCGAGCAGCCAACCGGTGTATGGTCCCGCTTCCCGCACGGTGCAAGCCATCCTGCTGGATACCCGAACCGGGATGGCCCGGGATATCCACGTCTGCCTCGCCGACCGCACGGTGGTGAGCGTCCGCGAGATCGACATGCTCACCGAGGGCCCGCCGGCGATCTGAGCGTCGGTAAGGCCTTGGTAAGAGTTTCCGCGAAACCGGCCGCCCTCGGCTCCCAGTCAGATCGTCATGGCTATCGCAACAGGCCCTTTCCACGTTGCCCCGGAAGCCGTCGACGGTCTTTCCGGACAGGTGGAACGTCAGGGCGAATACGCAAGCACATACCGGTCGCTGCTTGATGAGCCGAACACTCCGACAGGGTATTGGGATCGGACTCCTTCATCTTACCGCTGTGAGGCGCGGATTTCCCGGCTGAGCGGGCGATTCGGACAGTGCGGAGGTAGTCGTGATCGTGGTCGTGGGGCCGGCGACCGGGTGGGTGTGGCCTGATGGCGGCGCATCTGCTTGGAGCCGAGGGGCTCGGTTTGGAGTACCCGACGCGGGTGGTGTTCGAGTCGGTGACGCTCGGGCTGGAGGAAGGCGATCGGATCGGGATCGTCGGTCGCAACGGCGATGGCAAGTCGAGCCTGCTGGGGATGTTGTCGGGACAGATCGAGCCGAACGCGGGCCGGGTGACGCGTCGAAGTGGCGTGCGGTTCGGGGTGCTGGATCAGCGCGACGACCTCGACGCCGATGAGACGGTCGGCCGCTCGATCGTCGGCGATGGGCCCGAACACGAGTGGGCGCGCGATGCGCGCATCCGCGACGTGATCGGCGGCCTGGCCTCCGATATCCCGTGGGAGGCGAAGATCGGCGAGCTGAGCGGTGGGCAGCGGCGCCGGGTCGCCCTGGCCGCGCTGCTGGTGAGCGACTGGGACCTGATCGCGCTGGACGAGCCGACGAACCATCTCGATGTCGAGGGCGTCGCCTGGCTGGCCGAGCACCTGAAGCGCCGGTGGGCGAAGAACGCCGGCGGCCTGCTGGTGATCACCCACGACCGGTGGTTCCTGGACGAGGTGTGCACCGAGACGTGGGAGGTCCACGACGGGATCGTGGAGCCGTTCGAGGGCGGGTACGCCTCCTATGTGCTCCAGCGGGTCGAACGCGACCGGATGGCCGCGGCGACCGAGGCGAAGCGGCAGAACCTCATGCGCAAGGAACTGGCGTGGCTGCGCCGCGGCGCGCCCGCTCGCACGTCCAAGCCGAAGTTCCGCATCGATGCGGCGAACCAGCTCATCGAGGACGTTCCCCCGGTACGCAACCCGATCGAGCTGCAACGCCTTGCCGTGGCCCGGCTGGGCAAGGACGTGGTGGACATCGAGGACGTCTCGGTGAGCTTCGGTGACCATGAGGTGCTGCGGGACATCACCTGGCGGCTCGCGCCCGGTGAGCGCACCGGCATCCTGGGGGCGAACGGGGCGGGCAAGTCGACCCTGCTGGGATTGATCTGCGGCACACTCCAACCGGCGACCGGGCGGGTCAAGGTCGGCAAGACGGTTCGTGTCGGTGTGCTGGACCAGCAGTTCTCCCAGCTCGACGAGATCAAGGGCGACCGAGTACGTGAGGTGCTGGCCCGGACCAAGACCACGTTCACGATCGACGGCAAGGACCACACCCCGGCGCAGTTGCTCGAACGTCTTGGTTTCGCTCGTGAACATCTCTCCGCGCGCGTCGACGATCTTTCCGGAGGCCAGAAGCGGCGGTTGCAACTACTGCTGTTGCTGCTGAGCGAACCTAATCTCATCGCTCTAGATGAGCCTACGAACGACGTTGATTCTCAGATGCTCACCGCGATGGAGGACCTGCTGGATTCCTGGCCGGGAACGTTGATCGTGGTGTCCCATGACCGGTACCTCTTGGAGCGGGTCACCGATCAGCAGTATGCGATCTTGGACGGTCGGCTGCGGCATGTGCCGGGCGGGGTCGATGAGTACCTGCGGCTGCGGCAGGAGCAGGCGAGCACGCCGACCGACCGGCCCGACCTCGCGACGACGTCGACTGAGCCTGAGGACGCGTCGGGGTTGTCCGGTGCGGAGCGTCGAGCGGCCCAGAAGGAGATCAGCGCGATCGAGCGCCGGCTGGAGAAGGTGTCGGACAGTATCGAGGCGGTACACCGGCGCCTGGCCGAGCACGATCAGAGCGACTATGAAGGCCTACAGCATCACACTGACGAACTGCGTGAGATGGAGGCCGAAGTGGCGCAGTTGGAGGAGCGGTGGCTACAGCTGTCCGAGTCCGTCGACTGACCGGCAGGGTCACTGTGCGGACAGTCTTAGCCTTGATCCGTGGACCGGGTGGTTGACCGTTCGGCGTGGTGAATAGAGAAAGTGCCTTCTGTGCAGGGACAATGTGGATTGTCTAGGCCCAAGTCGTCTCTGCTGCGGAAGGCACTTTCGGTGCAACTATCTCATGTCTGGTCCCGGGCGATGCCGTTGTTCGATGACGAGAATCTTGTGTCGTGTGCTGGGCTGGTTCCGGTGATGGCGCTCGCTGAGCAGGCGGGCTTGTCCGAGCTGATCTCATCAAAGGTGACCCTCGCCTCGACGCGGGTCGCTTCGGCGGGGGTGAACCCGGCGGGCAAGCTCACCTCGATCATCGCGGGGATGGCCGCCGGTGCGGACAGCATCGACGATCTGGATCTGACCCGATCCGGTGGGATGGGCCGGTTGTTCACCCAGGTGTATGCCCCGGCCACCCTGGGTCAGTTCCTGCGGGAGTTCACCCACGGGCACACCCTGCAACTGGCGTCGGTGGCGCGGGCGCACCTGGTCAACCTGGTTCAGCGCAGCGGGCTGCTGCCCGGCATCGCACAGCGGGCGTATGTGGATATCGACTCGCTGCTGCGCCCGGTTTACGGGCGCGCCAAACAGGGTGCCAGCTTCGGACACGCCAAGATCGCGGGGAAACAGATCCTGCGCCGTGGCCTGTCGCCACTGGCCACCACGATCAGCACAGATCAGGGTGCTCCGGTGGTGGCCGGCATCCGGCTACGCGCCGGACGGGCGGGCTCCGGCAAGGGCGCAGCGACGATGCTGCGCGAAGCGATCACCACCGCCCAAGTGGCCGGAGCCAGCGGGGAGATCCTGGTCCGCGGCGACTCCGCCTACGGCAACAGCGCGGTCGTGAACGCCTGCGTGCGGGCCGGGGTCGGGTTCTCCGTTTCGATCAGCAAGAACCCCGCGGTGAGCCGGGCCATCGCGACCATCGCTGACGAGGGGTGGACACCGGTGCACTACCCGGGCGCGGTCGTTGATCCGGACACCGGTGAGCTGATCTCCGACGCGCAGGTCGCCGAAGTCGAGTTCACCGCATTCGCGAGAAAGCACCCAGTCACCGCGAGGCTGATCGTGCGCCGGGTCCGCGACAAGGCACGAGGCGACGAGTTGTTTCCTGTCTGGCGGTATCACCCGTTCTTCACCAACAGTGCCGAACCGACCGCCGAGGCGGACATCACCCACCGCCGCCACGCCATCATCGAGACCGTGTTCGCCGACCTCATCGACGGACCCCTCGCGCATCTGCCCTCAGGCCGGTTCGCCGCCAACGGCGCCTGGGCGATCTGCGCGGCTATGGCGCACAACCTGCTGCGCGCCGCCGGGACCCTGGCCAGCCCACAACATTCCATGGCTCGCGGCGCGACGCTACGCCGACACATCGTCACCGTTCCCGCCCGCCTCGCCCGGCCACAACGCCGCCCGGTGCTGCACCTGCCCGCGCACTGGCCATGGGCCGCACCATGGCGCACCCTCTACAACGCGACATTCGCCACCGGGCCACCAACACTGGCCTGAACCCGACCACCGCCCACGAGGGCACCACCGGAGACCCCGAAATGGAAAGGCTGGCAGGACCAGCAGCATCCTCCTGCCCTTCACCACACCAGCACCCATCAACCAAGATCACGATCAAGAAGTCCCTGGTTCCACGGATCGAGGCTTAGGCCTCGACGAGACCATGAGAGGTCGCACAGCGCCGACGACCGTCATACCTCGACATACGAATAGGTCACCTCCGCAACATGCATGAGAGGCTCTCCATGGTACAACGTCTGTTGTCTACTGCTGGGCGGCGGTGTCGTGATACCGCGAGGTCACTGCGGCGGCCGGGAGAGCTGGAGCCTGGTTCGAGCTGCGATGAGAGGAAGGTCCATGAGTCGCCGTGTGGTGATCATCGGGGCCGGTTATGCCGGGCTGGGCGCCGCGGTGAGGCTTGCCCGCAAGACGAGAGGCCAGGATGTCCGGCTCACGTTGGTCAACAGGGATCAGGGCTTCGTCGAGCGAGTGCGGCTGCACCAGCTCGCCGCGGACCAGCGGCTCCGGGCATGGCCGTTGGCCACGATGCTGCACGGCACCGGCATCGAGTTGCTGATCGCGACGGTGACATCGATCGACGTCACCCGACGACGTGTGCACCTCGAGAGGGCGCCCGGCGCGGTGGAGTACGACACCTTGATCTACGCCCTGGGCAGCGGCCTTCCGGCCTATAACGTGCCAGGTGTCTCAGGCCATGCCCACTTCGTGGTGAGCGCCGAGAAGGCCGCCCGGCTGCGCGATCGGATCGGCGGCCTCTCCGGTGGGAGGATTGCGGTCGTCGGTGGTGGCCTCACCGGCCTGGAGGTCGCCACTGAGATCGCCGAGGCTCGTCCTGATCTGGACCTCCACCTGTGCGCTGACACCGAACCCGGACACTGGCTCGCCCCGGCCGGGCAGCGGCATCTCCGGCAAGCCCTGGATCGCCTGGGAATCACCACCCACCTCGGTCGAGTCAGCACGGTGAGAGCGACCTCGGTCGACCTGGACCACGACGGGCGCGTCGACGCCGATGTCACCGTGTGGACAGCCGGGTTCGCCGTGCCGACCCTGGCCCGGGATTCGGGGATCAGTGCCGACGAGCGCAACCGGATCGTCGTCGACGATCGGCTGCGTTCGGTGTCCCATCCGGAGATCTACGCCGTGGGCGACGCCGCCGCGGCGACCACGGCCGGCGGGGAGAGCCGGATGTCCTGCCAGACGGCGATCCCGATGGGACGATACGTCGCGGGAGCCATCGCCCGAGAGCTGTCCGGAGACAAGCCGAGGCCGTACCGCATGCGCTACGTCTGGCAGAACATCAGTCTCGGCCGGCGAGATGGGATCACCCAGTTCACCCGCGGCGACGACAGCCCGCTGCCCGCTGTCATGACCGGGTGGAAGGCGGCACGATTCAAGGAGGCCGTCACCCGGAGCGTCGTCCGCTACATAGCCGGATGAGCAGAGCCATCGCCGCGCGTCAGCTGCTTTCCGTTCTGGTCGATGTCGAGGAGGTCGAGGAAGGCGGTGGTGGCCGGTGTGGGGTTGAAGTCGCTCCAGGCGAGGTACTCGATCCGGGTGGGCCCCTCAGCGAGGGGGATCGTCACCAGCTCGGGGTCTTCGATGGCCATGGCCGAGGGCAGGAGCGTGATCGCCAGGCGGTTGCGGACGAGGTCGAGGAGCAGGTCGGCGTCCATGACTTCGAAGGTCACCTCGCGTGACAGGCCCGAGCGGGTGAAGGCCAGGTCGCTCTGCGCCCGGCCGGGGGTGCCGGCCGGAAAGTCCGCGAAGGTCTCGTGCGCCAGGTCCTGCAATGTCACCGCCTCAGAGCCCGCCAGGCGATGGTCGGCATCAACGATCGCGGCGTGCCGGTCGCGCCTCAACTCCCGGCAGCGGACGGCCCGTGGCGGGTCGGACTCGGGAAGGCCGAGGACGGCGAGATCGATCTCGCCCGAACGGATGGCGGCGACCATCTCGTCGCTACGTCCGACCCGCAGCGCGATCCGGACCTGCGGGTACTGCTGATGGAACTCGCGCAGCAGTGCTGGGACGTCGAGGGCGGTCACTGTGGGGATCATTCCCACTCTCAGGTGGCCCCGGACGTGGCCGGCGGCGGCCGCCGCCTCTGTGACGGACCGGTCAGCCGCCTCCAAGCATGCGCGCGCGGCGGGGAGGAAGGCCTGTCCCGCTGCGGTGAGCTCGACCCGCCGGCTGGTGCGGGCGAAGAGCTTGGTACCCAGTTCACGCTCCAGCGCGGCGATCTGATGGCTCAAGGCCGACTGGACGACGTAGCAGCGCTCGGCCGCCCGGGTGAAGTTCCCGGTCTCTGCAACGGCGATCACATAGCGGATCTGCTGAAGCTCCACGCATCTATCTTGCTACGCGATCGGTGCTATGAGAACCATGTGTTGGACTCATTGATGATTCTCCCCGGAGGCTGGGGGCATGACGGTGACAGCCCCGCTCCCTGCTCCTGCGACTCGCGCCGGCAGCCGCCTGGCGCTCATCCTGATCACCGCCTGCGCACCGGCGGTGTGGGGAAGCACCTACCTGGTGACCACCGAGCTCCTCCCACCGGGGCACCCGTTGTTCGCCGGGCTCATGCGCGCCCTCCCCGCGGGGCTGCTCGCGATCGCGCTGACTCGGCGGCTGCCTACGGGGCAGTGGTGGTGGAAGGCCGCCGTGCTCGGTGCCCTCAACATCGGGGCGTTCTTCCCGTTGCTGTTCCTGGCCGCCGAACGTCTCCCGGGCGGCGTGGCCGCCACGCTCGGCGCGGCTCAGCCTCTCGTGGTCGCGCTGCTCGCGGTCGCGGTGCTCTCCGAGCGGCTCTCCTCATGGCGCCTGGTCTGGGGCGTGGTCGGAGTGGTCGGGGTCGGACTCGTCGTCCTTGGCCCCACGGCCTCACTCGACGCCGTGGGGATCGCGGCCGGCCTCGCCGGTGCGGCCTCGATGGGTCTGGGCGTCACGCTCACCAAGCGCTGGGGTCGCCCGGAGGGCATCGGGGCGCTGAGCTTTGCCGGATGGCAGCTCGCCGCAGGTGGCCTGGTCCTCACCGTGCCGGTCGCACTGCTCGAAGGTGCCCCCGCGCACGTCGATCTGTCCGCCCTCGCGGGGTATCTCTGGCTGGGCCTGGTCGGCGGCCTGCTCGCCTACACCCTGTGGTTCCGGGGCCTGAAGACGCTGCCGGTGACCTCCACCGCGCTGCTGGGGCTGCTCTCCCCGCTGGTCGCCGCCACGCTCGGCGCGCTGATCCTGGGCGAAGGGTTCACTCTCGCCCAGCTCGCCGGCTTCGCCCTGGCCTTGGCAGCACTGGCAGCCGGCCAGCTCACCCCCGCACGACCTCGCCACGACATCCACCATCACGAAGGAGCCCAGCTGTGAATCTCACGATCATCGGAGCCACCGGCATGGTCGGCACCCGACTCCTGAGCGAAGCACTCCGCCGTGGCCACCACGTCACCGCCGCCGCACGCCGGCCCACTCAGCACAAGGCACCGCAGGTGCGGGCACTGACCGTGGACGTGACCAGCGGCGAGAACCTCGACGCCGCATTCTCCGGAACAGAGGCCGCCATCTTGAGCATCCGTCCCGCTCCCGGCCAGGAGGAGACCCTGGCGCCACTGACCAGCCGCGTCCTCGATGCCGCCGCCCGGGCCGACACTCCGGTCCTGGTCATCGGCGGAGCAGGACCGCTGCGGTCACCAAGCCGCCCCGATCTTCTCGTTGCCGAGGACCCCGCCTACGTTCCGGCGGCCTGGCGCCCCGTCGCCGGCGCGAGCACGGCGCAGCTCCACGCCTGCGAGGCACATGACCACGCCTCGTGGACCTACCTCAGCCCGCCGGCGATCCTCGAGCCCGGCGTCCGCACCGGGCGCTACCGGCGCGGCACCACGACGCTACTGACCCATCCCGAGGGCTCCTCACGGATCAGCGCCGAGGATCTGGCTGTGGCCGCGCTCGACGAGATCGAGTCACCCGGACCAGACCGCCACTTCACCGTCGTCGCCGAGGCGGGACCAGACTCGTCTGTGACGGCCGCGCCGCTCTCCCGAGCCGCTCGCCAGCACAAGGAGGCACTGTGACCTCGACACAGGTCATCGAGATCATCAGATACGACCTTCCGGCAGGACGAGTCGAGGAGTTCCTCGATGCCTATGCGCAGTCGCTGCCTCACCTCAGCGCGGATCCGCACTGCCTGTCGGTCGAGGTCCTCCGTTCCATTGGCGCGAAGACGCACCGGGTGTTGGTTCGCATCGGGTGGGACTCGATCGAGGGGCATGAGGTCGCCTTCACCGAAGGGCCGCACTTCGAGCGGTTCATCACGCCCCTGCGCCCGTGGCTGGGGTACGTCGTCGAGATGACCCACTACGAGCAGGTCGGTTTGTAGGGGGCCCAGCTGTACCGGCCGGCCCGGAGCGCCAGGCACGACAAAGGCGCGGCAGGCCGGCCGCGCAGGCGCGCCTCAGTCCTGGCCGCGTTCGGTGATCGTGGCCAGACGCTTGAGAGAGTCGCGCATCGCGGGGGCCATGCGGCGTGGGAACCCCGGCAACCAGATGGTGAGCAGGGGCAGGCTCGCCCGGCCCCAGAGGTAGGAGTGGCGCACCAGGGTGCGCTGTCCCTGTGGAGTCAGGCGGTAGCGCCACCACTGTCCGCCGATGACCTTTCGTCCTCGCCATCGGCCGACGGTCTCCCAGGTCAGCAGCCGATCCTGCTCGTACTCCACGACGGTGCTCACGCTGCGATAGTCGCGGCGCTGGCGCATGTTCATCTCGAACTCCGCCCCCAGGCCCAGGTGCTCCGGGACGCGGGCGGCTCCTTGGACCATGCCTGAGCCGTCGAGCTCCGCGTGGCGGCGCGGGTCGGCCAGCACCGCGAAGATCTGCTCGGCCGGAGCCGCGATGAGACGTTCGACGTGGACGCTTCGGGACTCGGTCACGGAACATTCTCCTGTCTTGTTGGTGAGATGCCGTCCGCTCGTGACGATCGCTGAGAGGCTTGAGTCAAGTCGCACACAGACATGTCAGCCGATCGTGTGTCCGCCGGTGACCCGGAGACGTTCGCCTGCGATGAAGGCAGCGGCTTCTGAGCAGAGGAAGGCGACGGCGGCGCCGATGTCGGAGGCGGTGCCGAGCCGGCCGGCGGGCACCTGGGCGGTGTAGTCCTCGATGGCCGCCTGCGGGGTGTCGCGGTGGCGGTCGCCTGGGATGAAGCCGGGGCTGACGGTGTTGACGGTGATGCCATGGGGAGCGAGTTCCCTGGCCCAGACGCGGGCCATGGCCGCTTGGGCGCTCTTGGCGGCGGTGTAGGCCGCTGTGTGGGCGGGAGCGAGGTCGACGACCTCGGAGCCGATGAAGACGATGCGGCCCGCTCGGCGTTCCCTCATCGCCGGGACGACGGCTTGGACGAGCGCAAGTGGACCGAGGACGAAGTGGTCGAGTTGGTCCTGGAGGTCTTTCCGGTCCAGGTCGTCGAGGGGGACGTCAGGCTGCGGGCCCGTCGCGTTGAGCACCAGTGCGTGGACCTCACCCAGCTCTCGGCGGACGTCCTCATGCAATGCCTGTGCCGCACTCGTGCTGGTGACGTCGGCCTGGAAGGCCCGGGCCACGCCTCCGCCTGCGCGGATCCGTTCGACGACGGCCGCCGCGGCGCGGTGGTCGCAGAGGTAGTTCACCGCCACGCCGTACCCCGTGCGGGCCAGCGCTTCGGCGATGCCGGCTCCGATGCCGCGGGACGCCCCGGTGACCAGGGCGACGGGCGCGCCGTTCATGAGCGTGCGCCTCGGCGCTGGAGGGTGGCCACCGAGCGCTGGAGCGCTTCGATCATGTGGATGATCTGGGCGTCGGTGAGGTGGGTGTAGATGGGGAGCTGGACCTGGTGGTCGAAGTAGGTCCGCTCGGCCGCGGGGCACTCTCCGTACTGGTGGCCCAGGGCGCGGAACTCCGGGAGCAGGTGCAGGGGGAAGTAGCGCAGGACGATCTCGATGCCCTCGGTCTCCTGCATGAGCTCGATGAAGGCGTCCTTCGGTGCTCCGACCTCGGCTGGGTCGTAGAAGAGGGTGTAGAGGTGGTGGATGTGGGGTGACTCCGGCCGGTGCCGCTGCACGGAGATCCCGGGGATGTCCTGCAGCCCGCCGTCGAGGGTCTGGGCGATCTCCTGCCGGCGGGCGTTGAGCTGGTCGAGCTTGCTGAGCTGGACGACACCGAGCGCCGCCGCGATCTCGCTCATGCGGTAGTTGTTGCCGATCTCGTATCCGCCGGTGAAGTCGTACTCGAAGGCCGAGCGCGTGTGCGCGTCGCGGTAGTAGGCCGGGCGCGGGTGGGGGCCGATGCGGGACGAGGACCGTGGCGCCATCGGGCCCCAGGTGTGGATCGTGCCCAGGGCGCGGGCCTTCTCGGCCAGGTCCGCGTGCCGGGTGACGAAGGCGCCGCCCTCGCCGGTGGTCATGTTCTTCAGGGAGTGGAAGCTGAAGCAGCCGATGTCGCCGATGGTGCCGACCTTCCGGCCCTTGTAGGTCGCTCCGGGTGCGTGCGCGCAGTCCTCGAGCACCGTCAGGCCGTGGCGGCGGGCGATGTCCATGACCGGGTCCATGTCCACCGCCTGACCGCCGTGATGGACGACCCAGATCGACCGGGTCCGTTCGGTGATCAGCGCTTCGATGGCACCAGGATCGATGTTCAGGCTGTCGGGATCGATGTCCGCGAACCTGATCCTCACCCCGCGAGCCTGCAAAGGCCAGGGAGTGACCCAGAAGGTCTGCGGGGTGGTGATGACCTCGTCGCCTTCGTTGAGGTCAAGGACCTGGGCAGCGAGGAAGAGCGCAGTGGTACAGGAGTTCGTCGCCTGCACATGCCCCGCCCCCAGATAGTCGGCGAAGGCCTCCTCGAAACGGCGGGACACCGGCCCCATGGCAAGGGTGTCCTGGTTCAGCACCTCGGTCAGGGCACGGGCCTCGGCCTCACCGAGCCGGTTGGAGATCCCGGAGTAGGGAACGGTGAACGTCGTCACGGGTGGTTCTGCTTCCTGTCGATGCTGCCGCTTTGCCGGTCCGGAGGTCACCAGCCCCAAGTGCGCGTGTGGGTGATGACCAGGCGTGTGGAGAGCGCGGTGTCGAAGCTCGTCCGGTCGTAACCAAGGCCGGCGTAGAGGTGCTCGTACTTCTCCAGGAAGCCCGGCGTCGACGACGCCGGCGGACCGGTCTGGTCGACCTCGGCGAGGCCGTCAATGACCCGGACCTCCTGGGCCGCGGGGTCGGTGTGGAAGGTCAGCACCACCTGCGGGTTCCGTGCCACATGCCGGACCTTCGCAGCCCCCGGCGCGCTGAAGATCACCAGGCGTCCGCCGTCGACGACGAACCACACCGGACGGATCGTCGGGCGCCCGGAGGCGGTGACCGTTCCCAGCCACACCACCAGATCGCTGTCGTGATCGTTGATCGCTTTGCTCAGCGCCGCATCGGTCATATCCGGGCCCCCTCCTTCCGAACCGCCACGAATACTACATCTGTTGTCTACTCGAGGCCTCCGGCTCCCTTGAGGGGGCGAACAGGATCAGCAGGAGGCCGGCTGCGACCCACGCGCTGAGCACGATCCAGGGTTGTACGGACCCCGCGCCGTCGAAGAAGGCGACGGAGCGCAGCGCCGAGACCAGCGCCCCGGGTGGCAGGAGCTGACCGAACGCGCCCCACCCGGCCGGCAGCATCTCCGGGGCGCTCATCGCGCCGGAGAGAGGGTTGCCGAGCAGCACCATCGCGACGACCATGCCGATCGACCCCTTCAGGCCCCAGAGGCGATAGAGCCCCGCGACGGTGACGCCGACGGCGGCGATGCCGAGCGCGAGCACGCCACTGTTGGCCCAGTAGTTGCCCCCCAGGGATTCGAACCAACCTTGCATGATCCCCGCGAAGCTCAGGCCACTGATGGCCGCCACACCAGCTATCGCCGCCAACTGCACGGCGACCCGGCCGCGTAGGTGCAGGGCGGCGACGACACCGCTCGCGTATCCCGCGAGGAGGAGCGGCAAGACGGCGCTCGGGAGCCCCACCCCTCGAGCGTCCCTTTCGGGCAAGGCGACGAGGTCTCTGACGGCCAGGGGGCCTCCCATCTCCGGCGGCACCGCCGCGGCGATCTGCTGGAGCCCCTGTGCGACCACAGGGCTGGCCGCCGAGGCGATAACCATCTCGCCACCCTCGGGCCCCAGCACCAGGGCGCCATACGCCTCACGCTCCAAGACGGCAGCCTCGGCCTCGCGAAGGTCGGCGACCTCCGTGAGGTCGACGGCATCCTCACCCAGAGCCTCCTCCATGCGCGCTTCGAGCGTCTCGGTCACTTCTGCTGGCCCAGAGACGACGACAGGGATCTGGCGCGGCTCGCTGGCCACGTTGGGCCAGGCGAAGGCCACGAGAACGACGCTGAGTGCCGCGCTCAGGCCGAGGATGACGAGCACGATGCGCGAGGGGGACGGACCAGCCCCATCGGGCTCGTCGGAGGTCGTGCGTTCTCGTGTGGTTGGTGAGGTGCTCACCGAGGCTCCCTTCAAAAACGAATGTTCGTTCTGAACGTTAGCCGGGGCTCCCCGTCTCTTGTCAAGAACGATCATTCGGCATAGCGTGGCGGCCGTGCCACGGATCAGCGAGGAAGAGCGCGCCACGCGCCGCGAGCAGATCCTCGACGCCGCGATGCGGTGTGTCGCCCGCGAGGGCTTCCACAAGACCTCCATGGCTCACGTGATCCGCGAGTCCGGTCTCTCCGCTGGCGCCGTCTACGGCTACTTCCGCAGCAAGGAAGAGATCATCGGCGCCGTCGCGGACCGAGCCATGGACATCGTCGGCCCGGCGATCGGGAAGGCCATCTCACAGTCCCCCGCCCCGAGGCCGACCGAGATCATCCATCTCGTCACCCACGCGATCGTGCGCCAGACCGAGGAAGCCGAGGTGGACATCACCCGGGTCGCGGTCTCAGCGTGGGCCGAGGCGGCGCGAGATGAGGCGGTCCGCGCTACGGCGGCCGAGAAGATCGGCGGCTTCCGCTCCCTCTATGCCGACGTGCTCAGGCGCGGGCAGGAGGCCGGCGATGTCGACCCGGCCGTCGATGCGGAGCATGCGGCCCAAGCGCTCTTCGCGTTCATGCCCGGCTTCATGCTCCAACGCCTCATCTTTGACGACATCACCCCAGAGACCTACGTCGAGGGCATCAAGGCCCTAGGGGTTCGCTAGCCGGCACGAGGGCCCCACCAGCCACCGCGGGTGCCTTCTGATCACCAGATGCGGTCCGCGAGGCCTGCGATGACCTTCGCGACCTCGGCCGGGGCCCGGCGGTTGGCGCTGTGGGCCTGCTTCGGGATCGCGACGCGCTCGGCGTGGGGCATGACCTGGGCCAGCGCGGCAAGACGGGCGTGGAGCTCGCCCTGCTCACGTTCGCCGGTCAGCAAGATGGTGGGGACCTTGATGCCCGCGTAGGCATCGAGACGGTTGCCCAGCTGCTCGATCGCCGCGCCGTCCTCGATCTGTGAGGGCATCAGTGGCCTCACCCGGGGCATGACCGAGGCGAGGACGGCGGAGAGCCACACTACGGGCAGGGGGAGCATCAGGACTCCTCGGGCGAAGATGGCGAAGGCCTTGCCGGGCTTGCCGGCCGCGGCTGCCGCGCGAGCGCGCTCGATCGCGCTGGGGTCGCGAGCGAAGGGCAGGCCGTCGGCGACCAGGGGCGGGTCGTACAAGACGGTGCCGGCGAAGGCCGAGGGCATGTCGACCAGGGCCTCGAGAGAGACCACCGCACCGGAGGAGTGGCCCACGAGCAGGGCCGGCTCGCCGATCTCTTCGACCAGGGCACGGATGTGGTCCAGCTCGCCGGTCATACCTGCGCCAGGAAGGTCGGTCTGGTAGGTGCGTCGGTGCGGGATGACCACCCGGAAACGTTCGGCCAGGATCTCGCCGACCGCATGCCAGCTCGACCCGTCGTCCATGCCGGGGTGGACGATGAGGATCGGCCTTCCCCGCCCCTTCTCCCAGGCCCGCACGTCCGTGCCGTCTCGCGCCGTCACTGTCAGCATCATCAGTCTCCTTATCACTGATAAGTTCACAGTGACTCTATCCTTAACGGTGTTAAGGTTCAAGGGTGAGTGGAGGCCGCAACGCAGAGCTGAGCCGGGAGAAGATCGCCGCGAAGGCTCTTGAGGTGCTCGATGAGGTGGGCCTCGACGGGCTGTCCATGCGGCGCCTGGCCACCGAGCTGGGCGTCCAGTCCCCCGCCCTGTACTGGCACTTCCGCGACAAGCGGCAGCTGTTGGATCACATGGCCGATGTCATCGTCCTCTCAGCGGGCATGGGCCCGCCCCGCCAGGGCGAGAGCTGGCAGGACTGGCTGGCTCGCCGCGGACGCGGCTACCGGATGGCTCTGCTGGGGCATCGGGACGGAGCCCGGATCGTCTCGACGGCGCACTCACTGAGCCGCGAGACCATCGCCCGCTTCGATCAGGAGCTGGCCGCGATGGTCGCCCTGGGGTTCACTCCGGCACTGGCGCTGCGGACCATCACCGTCGTCAACCAGTACGTCACCGGGTATGTGCTCCAGGAGCAGGCCGCACGTCCTGCCGGCAGCGCCGCCAAAGCCCTGACCCCTCAGTCCGACGAGCGCGCGCCGGCGACCGTGATCGCCGCTATCGGCGAGAGCGGCGGTGTGCTCGGGCAGGACGCCTTCGAGCACGGCCTCCACGTCATCGTCCACGGCACGGAGATACTCCTTCCATGACCTCCCCCGCTCACGTCCTGCGTCCGTATGACCGCGCCGCGACACAAGGCCCGTTCGGCGGCAGCGGGGCCGTGACCAGCGCAGGACTGACGGTCGGCGATGTCGCCGACCGTGCCGGTATCGCCCCGTCTGCGGTGCGCTTCTACGAAGAGCGCGGTGTCATCGAGGCTCATCGCACGTCGAGCAATCAACGCCGATTCGACGATTCCGCTGTGCCGCGCATCCAGATCGCCAAGCTCGCCCAGCGAGTCGGGCTGACGGTGCGTGAGATCGCTGAGTTGTTCGCGGACATGCCCGCTGCTCCGAGGTGTGCGGACTGGAGCCGGGTAGCCGACCATCTCGTGGCAGAGGCACAGGCCCGCATGACGGACTTGACGTCCCATGTGGGGCTGCTGACCTCGGATGCGACCTTCGAGGAGATCGGGACCAGGCTCGGGCCCGCGCACTGAGCCGGACCGGGGCATCGGCGCTGGGCTCACGTGGTGATGTCGCGGTCGCTGGTCAGGGGGTGGGCGATCTCATCGGCGGGCAAGCGTGCAGCGAGGATGGCGATGATCGCCACCAGCAATGGCACGGTTCCGGCGATCAGAAAGGTCGCACGCAGCCCGATCAGCTGTGACGCGGGCCCGGCCAGAGCCATCGAGACGGGCATGAAGCTGTTGGTGACGAAGAAGTCCAGCGAGGAGACCCGGCCCAGCAGGTGCGGTGGGACACGGCGTTGGAGCACGGTGCCCCAGATGACCATCGGGCTGGCGAACAGCACACCAAGGATGAAGGCGGCGATCATCGTCTGCCATACGGCGGTGGTGAAAACCATCGCCGCTAGCGGGATCATCGCGGTGCCCCACAGGACGTTCACCACGGTCAGGTACCGCCGCGGGGTGCGTAGTGAAGCCATCAGGAGGGAGCCGGCGGCCGAGCCGACGCCGAAGGCGCTCAGCACCATGGCGTGGTCACCGGGCCCGCCGTCGAGTTGGTCCTTGATCAAGAAGGGCAGCAGTACCTCCAGCGGCCCCATCAGCATCAGTGCCATCACCGAGGCGAACAGCAACGTCGCCAGTAGCCACGGGGTGCGGACCATGTAGGCGAAGCCCTCTTTGACATCGCGCGCGGCAGTGCCGATCGCGCTGGCAGCAGAGCCGTCGGTCTTGTCCGAGAGGTCGCGGCGCACCGGGGTGCGTGGCACGCGCGTCAAGGCGAGCAGGCCGACCAGCGAGGTGAGCGCGGCCAGGGCGATCGCCGCGGCCGGGTTCACCATGGCGATGACCGCCCCGGCGGCCGCTGGTCCGGCGGCCTGGCCGATGGCTTGGCGCGTCATGCCCTCGAAGCCGTTGACCGCCTGGAGATCCTCGGCAGGCACCAAAGCGGGCAGCCATGCCGAGTAGGCCGGGAAGTAGAACGCCATGCTCGCCCCCATCCCCAGCGAGACGACCGCCAGCACCACGATCGCGTTGACGTCGAGCGCCGCGAGAACGCTCACGAGGGTCAACCCGGACGCCTGCACCGCGGCGACGCAGAGCAGGATCGTCTTCTGCGAAATCCGGTCAGCCACCACGCCCCCGGGCACGGCGAGCAGGATCAGCCCCACCGCATTGGCGGTCGCGACCACCGAGACCTGCGACGGACCGCCACCGAGACGGATCACCTCCCACACGACAGCAACGATCCACAGGCCGGACGTGAAACTGGTGAACACCAACGCCACCGCGAGCCGGCGATAGCTCGAATGCCGAAACGGCGCTAACGCCCGCGGCGAGGGGCGGTCACGAGCCGGTTCCGATGCGGAGGGGAGGCGGTCCTTTCGGGGCATGCCCACGACGCTGCCGGTTCAACATTGCTTGAGGTCAAGCGCCCGCTGGCTGTCGTGACGTTCAGCCTGTCGCCGGTCCGCGCCGCGGGCTGGAGGTGGTCGAGGTCAGGGCTGGCCAGAGGGTGTCGAGGAGGCGTTCGGCCCAGCCGTCGTTGAAGTCGCCGTGGACGACGAAGCGGGCGACGGTTCCGCCCAGGAGAAGCTCGGCGACGGCCTCAACGTCGAGCCCCTTACGCAGCTCCCCATCTCGGATTGCCTGGCGGAGGCGTTCGCAGACCATCTCCCGGCGCGGACGGACGTATTTGGCGCGGATGAGCTCGGCGCGGTCCGGGTCGTCATCGAGGACTACTCCGGCGATGACGCCGACGCCGAGACCTTCGTCGACGGTGCTGGCCATGCCGTGCATGATCGCGATCAGGTCCTCGCGCAGGCTCGCGCCGGGGGTGAGCACCCGTCCGATCACCATGTCGTTCAAGGCGGCGCCCAGGAGCTCGTCGCGATCCTTGTGACGGCGGTAGATCGTGGTGCGGGCAACGCCGGAGCGGGCGGCGACGGACTCGATCGTGACCGCCGCGGCACCGTGCTCACGCAGGATCGCCAGGGCCGCGTCGTAGATCCGCCGGTCCACGGCGACACCACGGCGCTGCCGACCGTCCTGTGAGGACTGAGCCTCCTCCACAGACACCACCTTCCTCTCGGTCCTCGCACTCCGCTGGTAAGGAAACAGTGAGTGTAGCGTTCATCTCCCCCAACAGTGAACGTTCCGCTACATTAGGTGTAGCGCTAACGAGACGCGCCCTGTAGCGTTAGCATCATGGCCTTCGACATCGACCACTTCACCCAGACCTCCGAGCGTGTCGGGTGGGAGGATCTCGACCTCGATGTCTTCCGTGACGATCCCTTGCCGCCCGCGACTCTGCGGACGCTGCGGTACATGGCGGACGTGGAGTACCACACGGTCTGCTATCTGCGGGACATGCTCGTCACGCCCTCGCACGCCGAGGGGGACGTGACGGCCTTCATGACCTTCTGGAACCGCGAGGAGTTCTGGCACGGCGAGGCCCTTTCCGAGGTGCTGCGCCGTCACGAGATCAGCCTCGACTTCGATCAGCTCAAGGCCAAGCGGCTCAAGCTGGGCTGGAAGGACCGCCTGGCGCCGATCAAACAATCGGTGGCGGCGAACCTGGCCGGCACGGACTTCATCGCGGTGCACATGGCCTGGGGCGCGGCCAACGAGTGGTCGGCCGGGACCGCCTACCGGCGCCTGGCCGTCCTGGAGGACCACCCGGTGCTGGCCACGCTGCTGCATCGCATCGCCAAGCAGGAGTCCCGCCATGTGGCCTTCTATGCCACCCAGGCCCGCACCCGGCTCGAGGACCATCCACGAGCACAGAGACTCACCCGCTTGGCCCTGCGGCGCTTCTGGGGACCGGTCGGCACCGGCGTCATGCCCGAGTCCGAGGTCACCCACGTCATGACCCACCTCTTCTCCGGCCCCGCCGGGCGCGTCCAGGCCGCCCATATCGACGCCAACATCGCCCGGCTGCCCGGCATGGAGGGTCTGCGGATCGTCCAGGACGCCCTCGACCGGCGCGGGGTGCCCACATGAACGAGGCGGCCGCAGTGCGAGAAGCGCCGGTGAGCGAGAGCGCGGCTCCGGCCCAGACAGCCGCGCCGGGCATTGGTGCGCAGGCGGACCGGCGGGCCGCGGCGGCCTTCGCCCGCCCCGGCCTGCCCGAGATCGACCAGAGCGCCGAGTTCGACGTCCGCGCCTATGCCCAGACCGCAGAAGGCCTACGCCCAGAGCAGGCCGATCTCGCCGCCTTCACCGAGGAGCCGCTGACCAGGCCGGGGCTCGACGCCGTCGCCATGCTGGCCGGCCTCTGCGCCGGGTGCGTCGCCCAGCTGCGCGAGGTCCTGGTCACCCCCAGCCACCGCGAGACACGCGTCACCGCCTTCTTGACCACCCGCGCCTACGAACTGCACTGGAGCAGGCAGACACTCCGCGCCATCCTCGCCGCCTCCGGCGCCGCGGCGCCGTCACACTCGGCCGGGCGCCGCGAGCTCGCCCCCTGGCGGCCAGCCCGCCGCGCGCTGACCTCCAACCTCCTGGGCCACGACCACGTCGCCCTGACCATGACCACCGGGCTGCTGGAGACCCTGCTGACCGACCTTCTCCACACCCGCCTGCCCGACCTCGACCCCCGCCTCGCCCCCATCGCCCTACGACTCCACCACATGGCCGAGACCCACGCGGCCTTCTACGAGGAACAGGCCCACCTCCGCCTCGCCCGCTCCCGCCGCGCACGCCTGATCACCCGAGCCGGGCTACGGCGCTGGCGCTGGCCCGGCGACCAGATACGGCCCCGGCTGCCCCTTCGCGCCTTCGGCACCAGTGCCGATCTGGTGAAGCTCCACGCACGCCTCGCCTCTCTGCCCGGATTAACCCGGCATCATCTCGTGACGGCATGACCGCTGCGAGCCTTCGGGGATGCGTCGGCCTTCCTGCTCAGATGCCATTGCGTGAGACCTGCGGCGGCATCGAGGACCGCGGTGCCAGCGACCACGACGCGTCCTACCGCGCCACGCTGACGGGGCAGCGCCCAAAGCCAGACGCCGACCCAGCCCGCATTGAGCACGGCGGCGAACCGGAGGGTCCGCCGCGGCGCGACGATGGCGCCGGTGAGGAACGCTCCACCGGTGACCAGCAATGACGCGCGGACGACGCCTTGCGTCTTCAGCGTGGGATCGAGAAGCCGGTACACAGCCGGCATCGAGACCAGGACAGACGCGGCAACGCACCCGACCCCGTCGACGACAAGCACCGTCCACGCGCCTCTCGGACCGCCATTGACAAGCCGATGCGCCTCCGCGGGGGCACGGCGGACCTTGGCGTGGTCGCTCCTCGAGCGATCCGGTGCCGGAACGATCCTCATGCGCAGTCCTCAGAAACGAGACTTCACGCGGCGGCAGGACCGCCCAGGGAGAGGCCGCCGCGTGCGGAAAGCCACCACAGCGCGACGGCGAGCAGGCCGAGCACGGCGCTGAAGGCGAACGGGGCATGCAGTCCTTGCCAGGAGGCGACCGCTCCGCCGCACAGGGCTCCGAGCGCGCCGGCGCCGAGGACGATGGTGCGCCAGGCGGCGGTGACGCGTCCGAGCAGCCCGGCCGGGGTCAGTCGCTGCCGTACCGAGACGGCGGCGACGTTGAGCACCCCGAAGCCGGCGCTGGTGGCCACGACGACGACCACAGCGGCGGCCACGGTCGGGGCGAGGAGCAGCAGGGCGGGCGTCACCGCGGTGACCGCCATGCTGCCCAGCAGCACACCCCGGTGACGGCGGGCGGCGATCAATCGCTCAGCCATAAGCGCGCCGAGAAGCCCGCCGGCGGCCCCGACGGCGAGGTAGGCACCGAAGCCGAGCGGCCCGGCATAGAGATGGTCCTGGACGTAGAGCACGAAGATCGCGAACCAGGCGGCATCGGCCAGCGCCACCAGGGCGGCGGCGACGATGAGCCCGCGCAGCACGCGGTGCCGCGCTACCCATCCCAGACCGGCACGCAACCCCTGACGCACCGGGGCCTCCCCGGACTCGCCGGGGCGGATGTCGATCAGCGACGCCGGCAGGCTCAGCACCAGCAGCACCGCGACGGCCAAGGAGGCGCTGTTGGCCGCGAAGGGCAGCGCGGCCCCGGCAGCGAACAGCGCCGAGCCGACCAGCGGTCCGACGAACTCGTTGCCCACCACCTCACCGGAGACCATCCGGCCGTTGGCCCGCTCCAGCAGCCGCTGCGGGACCAGGCGCGGCACGACGACCTGCGCGGTGGTGTCCCGAACTGTCTCAGCGACGCCGAGCGCGAAGGCCACCGCCGCGGTCAACGCGATCGTCGAACTGTCCGTCACCAGGGCGATGACGAGGGCGGCCAGCACCGCCACCCGCGCCGTGTCCGCACCCAGGAGCAGATACCGCGCGCTGCGGCGATCGGCCAGCGAGCCGGCCAGGAGCCCGGTGAGCAGCCAAGGCAGCGCCGCCGCGGCACCGACCAGCGCGACCAGCGCCGGGTCATTGGTCAGCGAGGCAGCCAGCAGCGGGAAAGCAGCCACCCGGATCCCATCACCGAGGTTGGCCAGCACGCACGCACCCCAGAACCGCCAGAACGGCACCCCCAATCGCTCGTGAACCATCACCCGCTCCCCTGCAAGGGGGTCTCTCCCCTGGATTGTTGAGCGAGCGAGAACTCCATGCGAGGCAGGACGCGACCGGGGATCGAACCGCTCGGGACCTGCCCGATCGTGCGCGCCCCATACCGCGCGTAGAACGGTTCGGCGTCGGGGTCGGCATCAAGGTAGAGCCGGGTCATGCCGCGGCCACTGGCGAGAGCCAGCGCGTGGAGGAGCAACTCTCTCCCGATGCCACGGCCCATCCACGGCGGGTCGACGAAGAGCGCCGCGAGCTCACCCTCCGGGGCCGTCCCGGCGACCCGGCAGAAACCGGCGACAACGCCGCCGGCGCGCGCGACGAACATCTCGCCACTACGGCAGTCCTGTGAGGTGTAGGTCAGCTCCGCTCGGCAGGCCTCGATGAAGGCCGCGTCATAGCCCCAGTGCGCTTTCGACCGCAGAGCCAGCGCGGAGATCGCCTCGGCCTCGTATGGCCGCGAAGCTTCGATATGCACGTCGGCGGGCATCACGACGTCGCCTCGCTGCCCGTGTCTGAGCGGAGTGTCCCCGCCTGTGGCGGTCCAGTCCATGACGGCGCGTGAGGCGCGGGTCATGGCGCTGGTCGGGGTCAGGCGCAGGGCTCTGTTGCGCAGACCCTGGCGCCAGCCGGGACCGAGGTGGGAACCGATGCGGGCCATGGTCCTGGCGCCGCGTTCGAGCTGGCGGCAGCGGGGGCGGCGGACGGCGTCGAAGCCGGCCAAGGCGGCCGAGAGGTCGACACCAACGGCGACGGGGGCGCCGATGAGAAGTCCGACGCACAGCCCGTCCTCTAAGGCGCTGGCCGCTCCCTGACCCATCGTGGGCAGGAAGCCGTGTGCGGCGTCGCCGATCATGATCACGCGTCCGCGGGCGTAGCGCGGCAGGCCACCGGGAAGGTGGTGCACGTCGTGACGCATCACCGCCTCTGGCGGGGTGCGGTCCAGGATACGGCGCACCGGACCGGTCCACTCGGCGAAGCGCCAACGCGCCCAGGCCAGCTCGTCCGTCAGCCTCATGCGCTCGGGCATGGCGACGTAGCCGTACCAGTAGGTCTCGGTCTGCGAGACCGGCATCGCGCCGAACTCCGCGTGCGGGCCCCAGTACTGGCGCAGGGTCTCCTCGCCGTCGCGGGGCAGGATCGCCCGCCAACTCGAGTATCCGCTGTACTGCGCGTCCCGCCCGGGAAAGAGCGCCGCCCGCAGAGCGCTTCGCATGCCGTCGGCACCGACCACGAGGTCGGCCTCGCGCCCGGCGATGAGCGCCGGCGCACCGGCCGCAGAGCCCGGGTCCAGCCCTGCGACGGGCGTCCCCGTGACGATCTCGACGTCCAGGTCCTGGGCCTTCGCGTGCAGTGCTGTGTGAAGGCGACGCCGGTGCACCCCCAGGAGCGCGACGGACTCGCGGATCTCCGGGGTGTCCGGGACGGCGAGGATGCGCCGTCCGCGCAGGTCCCACGTCCCCTCAGCCCAGGTCGGGTACCCCAGCGCGGCGACGGCGTCGTCATCGAAAGCCAGCCCTCGGAAGGCGGCCACCGCGTTACGGGACATGGCGAAGCCCGCTCCGACCTCGCCGAGCTCCGCCGTCCGCTCCAGGACCGTGACGGACCAGCCGGCGCGGGCCAGCGAGATGGCGGCCGCCAGCCCGGCGATCCCGGCACCGACCACGACCGCGGTACAGCGCGAGCCCGCTGCCCTCATCACCACAGCGCGTCTTCGGCGTCGTAATCGAACAGCGGGAATCCATAGCCCGCCAGGACAGGGAAGGCCTGCTCCCACCGGGACGGGTCGTGCCCAGCGAGCCAGTCACAGGACGCGGCGACCGCGCCCGCGTAGTCGGCGGCGGGACGGTACCCGAGCGACTGCGCCGCAGTGGTGTCGAGGATGAGGGGGTGGGGGACCGACCAGGGAGTCAGGCCCACCACCCCGTGGTCGCCTTCGAGGGGGACGAGCTCGCCCTCCCATCCGAGGTAGTCGGCGATGATTTCGCCGATGTCCATGACCGAGGGCGCGGTGGGGTCGGCGGCGTTGAGGATCGCCGGCGGGCGCTCGGCGTCGAGCACAGCCGCGGCCAGCGCCGCGAGGTTGACCGCCGCGCTGGGGTGGAACTGGCTCACCCCGCCGGCGGCCAACGGGATACGAACGCGTCCGTCGAGGATGCGCTTGACGAACCACCACTCGCGCGGATGCGTCGAATACGGGCCATGGATCGCCGCGGGCCGCAGGATCGTCAGCGGCCGCTCCACACGCTCTAACAGCCGGCGCTCCACGGAGACCTTCTTCGTCGAGTACGTCTGCGGACCGGGCTCGACGGTCGGCTGGTTCTCGGTGATCGGCACCGGAAAGTCGGGATAGCCAAGGGTCGGCCCCTCGTCCAACGACCGCCCCTCCTCGTCCCGGTAGACGCTCGCGGTCGAGATGACGACGAAGGCCCCGACGTCGCCCTGGACCTCCGCGAGCTGGTCCGCGTGCTTCTCCTCAAAGGCCACGACGTCGATCAGCGCATCGACCCCGCCACCCAGCGCCTTGACCAGTTCGCCCGGCTCCTCCCGGTCGATCCACACCGGCTCCACGCCCGAACCGACCAACTCCGCGACAGAGGAGCGGTGACCCCGACTGGCCACGCGCACCCGCCAACCATCCGCCAGCAACCGGGCAGCCACCGCCCGGCCGACCTGACCGGTCCCACCCAAGATCAGTGCCGTCCGCACCATGATCACGCCTTCCCGTCGGCATCGACGCGCATGATGCGCAGCAGAGCCTCGACCATGGTGGCCTGGTTCGGCAGCGATCCTGGTCCGACGGTCACAGCCCGCAACGCCAGGCCGTCGACAGTGGAGAGCAGGATCTCGACCTGCGCGGGATCACCGCCCACGGCCGCGACGCGCTCAGCGATCTCATCGGTCACCCCACGGTTATCGGCCGCGATCGCCTCCGGTGACTCCAGGTGCAGGTAGAGGCGGGCACGCACCGTCTCCATCTCCGACGCGCCTGTCCCGGCTTGGATGAGCCCCACCAGCGAGGTCGCCAGCTCCCGGGCCGTCTTGGGCTCCTGCTCGGGCAGAAGCCGCGCCCAACGCTCGCGCTCGACCTGACGCATGCGCTCGACGATCCCCTCGAGCAACTCGCTCCGGCGCCCGAAGAGGTTCGCAGCACTGCCCTCGGGCAGCCCAGCCTCCCGATCGGTGGCCCGATGAGTCAGCCCCCGCGGCCCCTCCCGGCCCAGGACCGCGATGGCCGCGTCGAGGACCGCCCGGCGGCGTGCACTCACAGCACTCGCTCCGCACTAGGGACATGCATGATCATCACCGAGCCAGATTACTACATCTGTTGTCTCTGGCTCATCCAACTCGACGGCCCGGCAGAGCTTTCCGTCGAGCCGAGGAGGCGGCTCGCCACGAGCGCCACCTGAGCCCGCGCCCCGGCAGCCGACAACGCCCGCACGCGCCCTCAGCCGGCCATCACGGCCTGCGACATCGCCGACCGATCCGCAGCCTTCGCCTGCGGATCGAAAAGTGCCCGACCGGAAGATCAGGAGAGTTCTTGCTACATGCTCACCTGGTGGACGGTGCGGGATCAGGAAGGACCTCGGCCGACCTGAGATGCTCGTAGACGATCGACGTGCGCACGTCGGCGATCTCAGATTTCGCAGTCAGTCGGTCGATGACGAAGGCGTACAAATGGTCGTTGTCGGGGACTGCGACGTGCAGCAGGAAGTCCTCCGCCCCAGTGGTCACGAAGACTCCAAGCACCTCCGGAAGGTCTGCTGCCCACTCCCGGAATCCCTCGATGTTCGCGCGGGTGGGGGGACGGACACGGATCGCCACCAGCGCCTGGACGGGCCTGCCGACCTTGGCGAGGTCGACCTCCAGCCTGGCTCCGGTGATCACGCCACGCTCGCGGAGCGAGCGGGTGCGGTCCAGTGCCGTCGTCGGCGCGACGCCGACAGCAGCGGCCACATCTCGGTTGGTGCGCCGTGCATCGCGCTGCAATTCCCGCAGGATCGCCGTATCAAGTTCGTCCAGCACAACCATACCTAGAGCGTAGTCGTATTAAATACGGGCCTCAACACAGATGCCGTATTGGCGGATACCCTTTCCGATGAACGATGAACTAGATACGGCATAGCGAGGTGCTGCAAGGATGAACGATCAGCAAGTCGGGTTCGCTCCGGACGAGGTTCGGACCGATGAGCCCACACGGGCGGCTCGCCTGAAGTGGGTCATCGTCGTCGACGCCGCTCTGCCCGCAGGGCGAATCGCGAACGCAGCCAGCTGTGTCGCGGCAGCAACGGCGCCCGCAGTCTCTGACCTCCTTGCCCCGGGCGGACGTGACGCAAGCGAGACGAGCCATGCGGGACTGCCCTGGGCTGGCTGCACCATCCTCGCAGCCGACGCAACCAAGCTGCTTCGCGTGCACAGCAAGGCTGTACGCCGTACTGATCTCTTCGTTGCCGATATGCCTCGGATCGCCCAGGAGACCCGCGTCTACGACGAGTACCTCATCCGCCTGAGCACCTTGCCAGCGGAGGACATCGAGTACGCCGCTGTCAGCCTGATCGGTCCCCGCAAGACGGTCGACCGCATCGTCGGTGGTCTGGCGCTGCTGTCATGAGGACGACGCGACCGCCCGCCGCTACAGACACCCGACCTCCAGCGGGCATCGGCGCGGTCGCCGTGCTGTGTGCGGCAGCCTTGTGGGGCACCGTTGGGCCGGCGCAGGTCCTGGCGTCTTCGGCGGCGAACCCAGGCGCGCTCGGTGTAGCCCGTCTCCTGGTCGGCGGCCTCGCGCTGGCTGCGTTCCGCCCGAGTATCGACGCCTGGCGACGATGCCTTCGACACGATGTCATCGGGTGGGTTCTTCTCGCAGCCGCAGGCACCGGCGTCTATCAGGTCACGTTCATGCACGCTGTCGACCAGCTCGGCGCCGCCCTGGGCACCACCATCGCGCTCGGCGTTGCCCCGGTCGCCACCGGGCTTTGCGCACTCTGGTGGACCCGCGAACGACTCACCAGGGGCTGGGTCATCGGCACCATCGGTGCGATCGGTGGATGTGCCGTGCTGCTCAACCCGTGGACAGCGGCATCCATCAGCGTCGCCGGCATCACCGTGGCATTGATTTCAGGAACCTGCTACGGCGTCTACACGGTTGCCGCGAAGCGCTTCCTGCAGGCTGGCGCCCCGGCACTCCCCGCGACCGCCATCACGCTCATCATCGCGGGCATCGTGCTTTCACCACTCCTGGCCCTCTCCCCCGAGCACCTTGCCGAGTTCGACTCGCTTCTGCTGATCGGCTGGATCGGCGTTCTGGGCACGAGCCTCGCCTACGCAGCATTCGTATACGGGCTGCATCGCACCACGGCGCCGACCGCCGGAACTCTCAGCCTCGCTGAACCTGTTCTCGCCGCGATCCTCGGTGTGCTCGTGCTGCGCGAAAACCTCACAGCCTCTGCGCTACTCGGGTGCGGCATCCTGATCGTCGGCCTGGTGTTCGTCAGCGTTGTCGATACCCGAACGCAAACACGCCTCGCAACGCAGCGAGTTCCAGCCTGATCCTGCCCGCCCCCAGCGAAGCCCTGCCGGCCGAGAAGACCACGCGCGACCACCAGGCGCGCTACGAGGTCATTCCCGGGGCCGGCCACTAGGCACACCAAGACCAGCCTGAACTGTTCAACCAGCTCCTGCTCCACCTCCTGGGACGGATAGCCAAAGGGGAGTCGTGACGCATGACGACGAAGACCGACAGCGTCCAGGGCGTGCTCAAAGCTGTGGAGCTGCATCGGGCTGAAGCAGGGCGGCTCGGCGGCCAAGTCCGAACGCAGTCAGATTGCAGACCTCGACCGGAGCGTTCACAACGACAGGCCAGAGCCGGAGGGCGATGGTCCTGTTCGTGTGGCCGCGGGCGGCGCCAGCTCGCGGTCTGGCCCGGGCGTCTTTCCGGTGTCCAGGAGCCGGGTGATTTCCTCGCCACCGGTGATCACCTTCGCAGCACCTTCGGCGAGGAGCCGGTGGGGTCCGGCGCTGGTGATGCTGGTGACCGGTCCGGGGACTGCGCCGACCTGGCGGCCAAGGCTTCGTGCGCTCTGGGCGGTGGCTATGGCGCCGGAGCGGGCGGCGGCTTCGACGACCACGGTCGCGCCGGACAGTGCGGCGAGCAGGCGGCCACGGGCCACCATGCGTTGCCTGGTGGGCTGCGCGCGGGGCGGGAGTTCGCTGATGAGCAGGCCGCGGTCCTTGACCCCCTCGAGGAGTTCCCGATTGCCGTGAGGGTAGGGACGGTCCAGGCCGGAGGGCTGGACTGCGATGGTGTGTCCGCCCGCGCTCAGAGCACCGCGCAGCGCCGCGGCTTCGATGCCGTGGGCGCCGCCGGTGACGACGACCCGCTCGCGCTCGGCCAGGTCTCGGGCGAGGTCGGCTGCGACGTGAGTGCCGTACTGGCTGGCGGCGCGCGCCCCGGTCAACGCCGCCCGATCAGACAGCGACGTTGTCGCCGAGATCGACTGCGCCCCGCGCGTCCACAACACATAGGGTGCCTGTTCGCCCAGGTCATCCAGGCCGGAGGGCCAGGCCGCATCGCCGGGGATCAGGATCACGTAGCTGCCGTCCTCTCCAGCGCGCAGCCTCTTGGGTAAGGAGTCAGTGGCGCGTGCTGTCAGGTGTGCGCGCCAGACGCCTGCTTCGGCCTCGCTGAGTCTAGTGCGCTCCGAGGGGAGCGTCGGCAAAGTTCAGGCTCTCATCTGTCGATGAGGTGGGTGTCCACGACGCGCGGCGCTCGCTTAGCTCTCGAAGACGTGCGCGCACCAAGAGGACAAGGCTGATCGGGCCGATCCAGATCATCTTCAAAGCGTTCCAGATAGCGAGGATCACCAGCAGGTTGAGCCATCCGGGTCCGCCGTCCCGGATGACCACGGTGAGGATGCCGGCGACGTAGAGATACGGGATCGCCAGAAGCATGACGGGCATGCCCCACTTGAGGCCGCGACGGGTGCGGATGACATCAAGCAAGATGTTGGTGGGCATATACCGGCGCAGGAAGTACCGGGTGTGAACGCTGGCGGCCCAGATGAGTCGGAACATGACGGCAGTCCTCTCCACAGTCCTGGCGACAAAGAACCTTGAAGGACTACCCGAGGTGGTTCCGGGCGGTCGTGCCGTCGCGCTGGGGCGACGGCGACACATTGATGAAAGTCGCCTCTACTTGCTTCCACTTTACTCCCGACAGCGGACATGCGGAACCCCGTCGCTACGCGCGTAACTCCTCGGTGACGTCTCACCGAGAGGACCCCGATCATGACCTCGTTCAGCGATCTTGCGAAGGATGACCGCACGGCGCGGATGATGTTGACAATGCCGGCTGAGCCCGACGATGCGGTGACGGGGCGGTTGTTGTCCCGCCTGGGTGGGGTGGAGACACTGGGGCTCCTGGAGAGCGAGGGCACGGTGCCGGGCTTGGACCGAGTGGATGCGCAGGTCTGGCGCGACCGGCTGAGCACGGCGTCACGGCCCGATGAGCTGGCCGAGCGCCTCCGTCGCGTCGACTGGGATGGGATCGGCGTTTTGGTCCCTGGTGACAGGTACTGGCCGGCGGCGGTGAACGACCTGGGTGATCGGGCACCGTTTGCGTTGTGGACTCGTGGGGCGGACTCGTTCATGGCCCGCCCGCTGTCGGACCTGGTGACGATCACCGGGGCCAGGGCCGCAACCTCCTACGGGGAGCATGTCGCCATCGACTTCGCCACTGAGTTCGCTCGGGACGAGCGTGTAGTCGTAGCAGGTGGCGCGCACGGGATCGAGGGTGCCGCACACCGTGCGGCACTGGGCGCCGGTGGGGACACGATCGCGGTCTTGGCTGGTGGCGTGGATCGACCATATCCGGCCGGGCATCAAGAACTGCTGGACCGGATCGCTGACGTGGGCCTGTTAGTCAGCGAGACTGCGCCGGGCACTGCACCGACCCGGCACAGGTTCTTGGCTCGCGGCAGGCTGCTGGCCGCACTGTCGAGCACGACAGTCGTGGTCGAGGCCGGCGCGCGCTCAGGTGCTCTGCGTACGGCGCAGCGGGCGCATGAGCTGGGCCGTCATGTTGGTGCGGTCCCTGGCCCGGTGACCAGCGCCGCCAGCGTCGGACCCCACGAGTTGATCGGTAATGGGCGAGCACGCATCGTCACCGACGCAGGCCAGATCACCAACATGCTCCACATGCAAGAAGACCTCCCCGACAACCCACAGCGATCGCCGCTGAGAACACCGTTCACCCGCGACCAGGCGCCCCGGACCACTCGGCGCGATGGCCCTTCCCTCTGAACGTCCCCTCGAACAGCACCCCGGATGCTTCGAGACGGCAACCTTGTGATGCGTTCCTGCCAGCTCGGATGCCCCGCCGCATTTGTAATGCCTCATAGGCTCGGTCCGCGGCGTACCGGCGCGGTCGGACGACGCTGCTGGTCGGGTTCACGCTCGGGAGTGAGCTGGCGCAGCGCAGCCTCTGCTCTGGCTCTGTCGATCTTCTGCGCCGTGCTTTCCGGCGCCGTGCCCAGGGGACTGTTGTCGGTAATGCTGTACCGATCCCGGTAGGCAGCAATGGTGCGAGCGTGCCGACGCCAGACCCGTTGCTTCACCTGGTCGCGAGGCGGTGTCCCGAGTGCCTTCGTCCAGGCGGCGTCCTCCTCCTGGGCATTGTCGAGTACGGCATCGGCCCGCCGCTCGATCAACTCGCGTCGTTCATCGAGCGCCTGGCGCATGTCCTCGGTCATCGATCCTCCAGCGTGTGGGATGAGCCCGGCGACCAGTCGCGGTGCCTTGCGGGCGCGGGACTGTCTGGTTAACGGTGGATCTGGTCTTGGTCTGACACGCCGAGCAGCAAGCTTGGTGGGAAGGATCTGTGATGACCGAGACAGTGGAGCC
>NZ_SLXQ01000002.1 GCF_004340875.1 Tamaricihabitans halophyticus
GGCTCCACTGTCTCGGTCATCACAGATCCTTCCCACCAAGCTTGCTGCTCGGCGTGTCAGACCAAGACCAGATCCACCGTTAACCAGACAGTCCCCGGGCGTGTCGAGTGGGTCGTCCAGGGGCGACGCAGGAGCGTCGACGCGACGTGCTGAGAGGTGGTTCCAACCGAGCGCTAGTACACCGGCTACAGGCATGGCGATAGGTCAGGAACGGCGTCGCTCCCTGCGCAGGAGGGAGCGCAGAGTCTCGGCGTTCGCGTAGCCGACCCGTCGCGCGATCTCGGCGGAGGTGAGGTCCGTGGTTGCTGAGAGGTGCCGAGCTCGTTCGATGCGAAGCCGTTGGACGAAGCCGAGCGGAGTGAGGTTGAGCGCCGCACGGACTCGTCGTTCGAGGGTGCGCCGGCTGGTGCCGAGCGACTGCGCGACGACGGCGACGTTGAACGGTTCGTCCAGGCGGACGCGCACGAAGCGTTCGAACTCGACGACGATCGGGTCCTCGTGCCGGAGATGTTCGTAGGCGACGAAGGCCGCCTGCGACGGGCGCTCGTCGATGATGAGGAGCTTGGCGACATGTTGGGCCAGGTCGGGGCTGATCGATCGCACGAGTGAGAGCGCGAGGTCGATGTGGGCGAAGGCGGCGCCGGCGGTGACGAGGTTCCCGTCGACCACGACCATGGTGTCGAGATCGAGGGCGACGGTCGGATAGCGCTTCAGGAACTCCGGCCCCAGGAACCAGCTGGTCGTCGCCCGCCGATGATGCATCCGTCCGGTCTCGGCGACGGCGAACACGCCGGTGCACGCCGCGGCGATCCGGGTGGTCGCGTCGTCGAGGCGCCCGAGTGAGGCGATGACCGAACGAGCATCTCGGCTCTGGAGGGCGTCGTGGGTCGCGGCGGCCGTGAGGGTTCCAAGCGCAGGGACGACGACCACGTCGAACTCTCCGGACTCCGACAGCGGGTGGTCCACCGACAGGGTCATCGATGCCGTCGTGGTCACTCGCCGTTTCGGTCCGAGGATGGCGAGTTCGATCGGGTCGATCCGCGGGTCGACATCGCCGCGGGCTCCGTCGGCCACCCGCACGATGTCGATGACCGACGCGACCGCCGAACCGAAGCAGCCGTCGATCGCGATCAGTCCGATACGCATGGCGCGAACAATAGCAATACTGCCGTATACGCCACTCCCCACCGGCCCTCGCTCGTCATACGCTGAACTCGCCCCACGAAGAACCCCGACTTCAAGGAGAACCCCTCATGTCCACACCCGCATCACTTCCGTATGCCTTCGTCGCCAAGATCGTCGCGGCCGATGGACAGCACGACGCGCTCGCCGATCTGCTCGCCGGCGCTGTCGCACTCGCCAACGAAGAAGTAGGAACGATTGTCTGGTTCGCGGCTAGGACCCACGCCGACACCTTCTGGATCTTCGATGCATTCCCCGACGAGGCCGCTCGCGACGCCCACGCCAACGGCGCCATCGTCGCAGCCCTGATGGCCAACCAGCACCTCCTCGGCGCAGCACCCGAGATCCTGGCGGCCGACGTCCTCGCGTCCAAGCTCCCGTAGTCCGCCAACGCACGAGACGATCGCGCCCCGCCGAGCCGTCGGACCCGACCGCCTCGACACCCGCACCACGTTGACGATCCCCGACGGGCCGATCACGAGGAGGCCAGGCAACACCAGGCGCAAGCCTGGAGCGGCACTGTTTCACCGGTGGTCATCGAGAGAGCCAGCGCGGTTCCATGGCAGCGCAACTGTGTCAACTTGCCCTCCGTCCCGCGAGGCGCCGTGGGCGGGTCGTGGTTGCGATCCGTTGCCGTGACGGGAGACGCGTTGCGCGTCGCAGCGATGACGGGTCGTTGGCGTTCCGGGGCGTTGCGTTCGTGCGCGCCGCGCGTGCGGCATGGAGCATCTCGCTGCGCACACAACGATCGCTGCGCCGACGCACCGTTGACACCTCGCACGTCCAGGTCGCGACACAACGCCACGCTGCGTTGCCGAGCGGAGCGAGGCATATCGGCACACGGACAGGATGCCGGCCGCGAGCGCTCAGCCGGCGAGGGGTCCGTCGCAGAGGAGAGCGACGTCGGTGTCGGGCAGAGCCGTGAGGCCAGCGCATCGCGCGACCACCAGAACCGAACCGCCCCTGCCCTGCGTTTGCGCAGGTCAGGGGCTGTTCGCCGGAGCCGCCTGTCGGAATCGAACCGACGACCTAATCACGTCGGCTTTGCGGGCTCTTCCCAGATGAGGGTGTAGGTCGGCCGGGCGCGTCGGTCCGCAGATAGACGTCGAGGTCTCCCGACGATGGAGGTTCCTACGCCATCCATCCGAAAGACCTCGACGTGTCCGACGCTACCCCGCCGGCCGGCTTCGGCCGCCCTGACCTGACCGCCTTCGCTCGACTCGACGGCCTCGGTCTGAGCGTGACCGGGCAACGACTTGAACCGGATCGTGCGGTCCTCGCGTGCCGCGTGGTGGAACCAGATCAGTCTTGCCGACGGTGCGGCAGCGAAGGCGCTGCTCGTGACACCGTGATCCGGCGGTTGGCCCACGAGCCGTTGGGCTGGCGACCGACCGTGCTGGAAGTTGTAGTTCGCCGCTACCGCTGTGCCGACTGCGGACACGTGTGGCGCCAAGACACCAGCGCCGCGGCGGAGCCACGCGCGAAGCTCTCGCGCACCGGGTTGCGGTGGGCGCTGGAAGGGATCGTGGTCGCACACCTCACCGTCGCCCGTGTCGCCGAGGGACTCGGGGTCGCGTGGGACACCGCCAACAACGCGGTCCTGGCCGAAGGCAATCGGCTGCTGATCAACGACCCCACGCGGTTCGAGGGCGTGAAGGTCATTGGCGTCGATGAGCACGTCTGGCGCCACACCAGGCGTGGCGACAAGTACGTCACCGTGATCATCGACCTCACCCCGGTCCGCGATGGCGCCGGCCCAGCAAGGCTGCTGGACATGGTCGAGGGCCGGTCGAAGGCGGCGTTCAAGACCTGGCTCGCCGACTGCGACGACGCCTTCCGTGACGCGGTCGAGGTGGTCGCGATGGACGGCTTCACCGGGTTCAAGACCGCCGCTGCGGAGGAGATCCCGGACGCGGTCACGGTGATGGATCCCTTCCACGTCGTGCGCCTGGCCGGTGACGCCCTCGACAGGTGCCGGCGCCGGGTCCAACTCGCGATCCACGGGCACCGTGGGTTCAGGGACGACCCGCTCTACAAGTCGCGGCGCACGCTGCACACCGGCGCGGACCTGCTCACCGACAAGCAGAGCGACAGGCTACGCGCGCTGTTCGTTGATGACGCTCACGTCGAGGTCGAGGCGACCTGGGGTGTCTACCAGCGCATGATCGCCGCCTATCGCCACGAGGACCGGCAACGTGGCCGCGAGCTCATGGAGAAGCTGATCACCGACCTCAGCGCCGGCGTCCCCAAGGTGCTCACCGAGCTCACCACCCTGGGCCGGACCCTGAAGAAGCGAGCCGCCGACGTGCTCGCCTACTTCGAACGACCCGGCACCAGCAACGGGCCGACCGAGGCGCTCAACGGACGGCTCGAACACCTGCGCGGCTCCGCACTCGGGTTCCGCAACCTGACCAACTACATCGCCCGAAGCCTGCTCGAGACCGGCGGCTTCAGACCCCAACTCCTACACCCCCGATTGGGATGAGCCGTTGTGCCGCGACCGGCCTTTGGTTTTCTTCGCCTAGGGGCCTGGCGTACGAAGCACTAAATTATGATGAGGGGCGAATAAGGTATGCAGGGTAAAAAGATTAGCATTCGGAAGTACTTATGGTCATCTGCGGTACTATTGGTTAGTTCTCTCGTGTTTATGGTAACCGGATCCGTGGCCGCGGCGACATCTGAATCATCTAATATTCCAGCCTATGAGACTTTTGCCGACATACAATGTCATAGGAATCCAGATTTTTTAACGGTTTCTTATAAAGGGTGGGGCGTGGACTACACTGCAAATACGAGGATCCATGTCTTCATGTATATAACGGCGCCTGCTGCTCAATCTCCGGGGGGTTCCGTCCAAGATGACGATCGAGTTCTGACAACATCGGGTAGCGGGTCCTGGAGCACTCCTAGGCTTAGCGAGGTCGCCCGTGAAGGGCAGTTTGTCCTGACGGTGAAAGCGTACAGATACCCGGCTAGTGGGGGGGGCTTCTAGATTCAGCAAGTGCTACCTGTACGTTCTGAAAAGGGTGACTAGGCTGGCCCTGGAAGTGTCGGCCGCAGGCGGTACTCGATCTCTTGGTCTTGCTGGTCAGTCTTGCGGGGTCTTATAATGCTCCGTATTTGATATAGTCCTAGTAGTTAGGTGGCCAAATGTGCGACGTACCGGATGATGTGCCGCCTGAAAAGTATCATGAGAATGCTGGATTGAATCCTATTCGGCACTGGGAGGACACTGCCGAGGTTCGGATGGAGCTTTGTCATATTGTGCGGGGTAGTACACCAGCTGACAGAGTTCAGTTCCTCGAACAGTTGGTGGACGGCAAGAAGAAACCGATGACCAAGCAGGATCTGGACTACGCGGTCTTCTTTAATAAGGTTGCCGAAGCATTTGGTTTCGTGGATATTATCGACATATCGACTGAAGGGTGCTCGATCGTACGCGGAGCACAAGAGCCGTTGCGTAAAGTTTTCTCGGATGATTATCAATTTGGAGACTAAGAAATGAGCTAGAGTTAGGATGTTTTTAGTCTTCAAAATCAACCTTTGTGTCCTTGTGATCGTCGACGATCACAAGGACACAAAGGTTGTGAGTAGCTCGGGCGTTCCGGCTCTACGTACTTCTAGTGCATAGTCGTCGATGTCGGTGTTTTCGCCTCCAAAACGTCGAATCGCGCCGGCTAGTAGGCGGCGCAGATGTTCGGCGTTCGTAGGGTCGGCCTGCGCGGAGAATGAACGAATCTCGTTGCCGAGTCGGTACAGTCCTAGATCCAGCATGATGGTTGCCTTAGCGTCTGATGTGGACTCGGGCGTCGTAGTAGTCGTCGGTAGTTCTGCGGCGGGTTGTTCCGTGGTAACCGGTTCTGGTGGCCGGATGATCGTGGGGCGGTTGCCGCGACCGGCATCGCTGAGCAGTCCCCATTTACGAAGCAGGCCGAGCGCGCGGTGAGCGGTACCTGCTGAAACGCTGTGGTCTTGGCACAGTTGCTTGACGGACGGCGCGAGTTGGCCACCGGGAAGCAGTCCTTCGAGGATTGCTCGGCGCAGGCTGGCCGCGATGTGTTCGTAGGGTGCCTGCGGATCGGCCTTTGCTCGTTCAATCGGGTCTGGTGGTGCGGCAGGGCGCTCAGGTACGCGTGAGAGCAGGGTTTGTGACGCGCGTTGGTCGGCTTCGGTGACCCATGCGGCGTAGACCTTGAGCGTCGTCGTGCCACCACCAGAATGGCCAAGGCGACCGGCAACCGTGCGGATGTCGACGCCAGCGGCGATGAGCTCGGTAGCTGAGTAGTGCCGCAGCTTGTGGATCGACGTGTTGATACCTAGACGTCCGGCCAGCCGCTTGTAGCGCTGTCCGAGCGATGCGGGCTTGTACGGCGTGCTGCCGTCTGGGGTTAGCGAGAAGATGTGCGCGTCGGACGTGATCGCGAGTCCGGCCTGCGACGCGAGTTTGACGCAATGGTCGTAGTAGTCCGACAGCACGGCAACGGTGGTGTCATCAAGTGCGAGGTTGCGCCCTTCGCCTTCCTTGGTCTCCTTCTCCCAAATCTCGGCGCCGTCCTGGGCAATGCTGCCGCTGTAGCGCAATACCTTTCGCTTCTTGTTGAAGTGCCGCCACCGTAGCCGGCTGATCTCTCCTCGGCGGGGTGCGGTGATCATCACAACCCATACGAGCGTGCCGAAGTCGAGATCCTTCCAGGCCTCATTGAGGATAGCGGCGGCTTCCTCGGCGCTCGGCGGGTCAGGGTTGGGTTTCGGCGCGGAGGGTGGTTCCGCCTGGTCCATCGGATTGCGGCCGATCCAGCCCCATCGGACGGCGCGTGCGTACGCCCCGGACAGGATGAAATGGATCTTCCGCACGGTCCATGCCGCAAGTGGTTCACGCATATGGGGTTGACACCGCTTGTCGCATTCGCGCGCCTTGGTGGTGTGATGCTCGGTGTGTGAGCCGGTGCAATGGTCGCGGCAACGCGCCAATTCGGCGTAGTAGGAGTCGAGCAACGTCGCGTCGAGCAGGTCGCCGATCTTGCGCTGCCCGATCAGCTGAGTCACATGGTTCTTGACGTAGCGCGCGTAGGTGCGTCGGGTGGTCTCTGCGATGTCCATCAACGGCAGGTGCTTGTCTAGGAGCTGCTGCACGGTCGCATCGGTGCGTGGATGCCGTTGCTCGTATACGTCGTTCAGCAATCGGACTCGGGCAGCTTCGGCTTGATCCCACTTCGTCGGACCGTCTGGAATCGTTTCCCGAAGGTAGCGCTCCTCGCCCGTGAAAGCGTCGACTCCGGCGTAGACGTGTACGCGGAGTGATCCGCCGCGACGTTCCTCGATATGACCGCGCTGACGGTGCCGTTTGCCTGCCATGAGACGAGCGTAGGCCCGTTTCATTCCCCAAACCATTCCCCAACGGGCGGCTCGGCCGGCTCAAGGCGGTCTCTGACCTGGGCGCCCTCGGTAGGATTCGAACCTACGACACCTGCCTCCGGAGGGCAGTGCTCTATCCCCTGAGCTACGAGGGCCCATCGCGATCGCGACGTCGGAGAGCCTATCGCATCCGGTTTTCGTCGTCGGCGGCCACCCCGTCCGCCGCCGGCGGGGACTCATCACTCTACCAAGTAAACTTAGCCTCAGCTTTCTTGCATACATGCGCATGTCGCTATATGTTCTCCCTATGCGATCTTATGGAGGCTGGTAATGGGACACGGACATGGGCACGGCCAGGTGAACCCGCAGAGCGCGTCCGGGCGCTACCTCGGCCGGCTGTTCATGGCGTTGGGCATCACGACGAGCTTCATGTTGGTCGAGTTCATCGTCGCGCTGAGTACCTCCTCGCTGGCTCTGCTCTCCGACGCCGCGCATATGCTCACCGACGTCGTCGGCATCGGGATGGCGATCACGGCGATCGTGTTGGCCAAACGAGCGAGCCGCAAGTCCAGCCGCACCTTCGGGCTCTACCGAGCCGAGGTCTTCGCCGCGCTAGCCAACGCCGTCATGTTGTTCGGGGTAGCCGGCTACGTGATCTACGAGGCTGTCGGCCGGCTCGACGATCCGCCAACGGTGCCCGGTATGCCGGTGGTACTGGTCGCGCTGGGTGGCCTTGTCGCGAACATCGCCGCCTTCGCGCTGCTCCGTCAGGGCGCCAAGGAGAGCCTGAACGTCCGGGGCGCCTATCTTGAGGTGTTCGCCGACCTGATCTCCTCGGTCGGCGTGCTGATCAGCGGTGCGATCACCCTGGCCTTCGGTTGGGCCTACGCGGACATGATCATCGGTGTCGCGATCGGTCTGTTCGTGCTCCCGCGTAGCTTCGTGTTGGCCCGCAGGGCACTGCGCATCCTCTTCCAGCACGCGCCGGAGCGGGTGGACGTCGGTGCGGTCAACGGCGCTCTCGCCGCCCTGCCCGGCGTGGTTGACGTGCATGACCTGCACATCTGGACACTGACCTCGGGCATGGAGGTCGCCTCGGCACATCTGGCGACCGAGACCGAGGCGGAGGTGGCCGACGTACTCGGCGCGGCGCAGCGGCTCCTCGCCGAGGACTACCACATCGAACACGCCACGCTGCAGGTCGAGCCGATCAACGCGACCGAACGCTGCGCGGAACTGAGCTGGTAGCCACACCGACGCATAACTCACCAGCCGGCGTGCCGATGGACCACGAGATCATCGGCACGCCGGCCCCTTTTTGCGCTGTTCGGGGCGCTCCCTAGACTTCCGCAGGTGACCCCCGCGATGCTCGCCGACCTGGTCCGTTCGGCCGGCGCCGAGGTGCTGACCGAACGCGGACTGGATACCGCCGCGTTGCCGGCGGAGATCATCGTGCGGCGACCACGGAATCCACGACACGGCGATTACGCGACCGGGATGGCTCTGCAGGTGGCGCCCCGAGTCGGGCTGGCTCCGCTCGAGCTGGCCGGAGCGCTCGCCGACCGCCTTGCCCGCGAACCAGCGCTGGACACCGTCGAGGTGGCCACGCCGGGCTTCCTGAACCTTCGCCTCGCGCCCGCGGCCGGGTACGGGGTCGTCGCCGACATCCTCGAGCAGGGCACCCGCTACGGCGGCGCGGACCGCGTCGAGCTCACTGCCGGCGATCCGCTCACCAGAGTGAACGAGGTGACCGGCGCGCCGGTCACCGAGCAGGACCTCGCCGCGCTCGTCGGACAGGACGAGGCCCGCTACGCGCTACTGCGCTGCCCACCAGGCTCGGTGCACATCGACGAGGATCTGCTGCGGACCCAACGCCCGAACAACCCCTGCTACCTCGTGCGATACGCGCACGCCAGGCTGGCCTCGGTGTCTCGAGGCGCGCAGCGCCTCGCCATCGACCCCGCGCTTGGCACCGCGGCAAGTGACGCGAAACTCACTGACGACCATACGGCCGAACTAGTGCGCATCCTTGCCGAGTGGCCCGAAGTGTGCGAAACCGCCGCGAACCGGAGCGAACCACACCGGATCGCGCGCTATCTCGAGGATCTGGCGCGGGCCTGCCACGCGTTCGCGGACACCTGCCAGCTACTGCCCAAAGGCGATGAGCCATCCTCCGAGGGGCACACCGCGCGGGTACGGCTGTGCCTCGCGGTGAAACAGGTCATGGCCAACGGACTTCGGCTGCTCGGCGTGAGCGCCCCAGAATGGATGTGAGATGAGAGCGCACCCCGCAGGACCACTGCACGCGGATGTACTGCCGCATACGGATACGGCCGGCCGTGAACCGTCTACTTCGGAGGATCTGAACCGGCTTCCCGAACTGGTCTGGCCGCGGGGCGCCGTACGCGACGCGGACGGCGTGGTGCGGATCGCCGGCGTGGACGTCCGGGAGCTCGCGGACACCTATGGCACCCCGCTGTTCATCGTGGACGAAGCGGATTTCCGCTCCCGCTGTGCGGAACACGCGCAGGCGTTCGGCGCGCCCGAACTGGTGCACTACGCGGCCAAGGCCTTCCTGACCACGCAGATCGCCAGATGGGTCGCCGAGGAAGGGTTGAGCCTGGACGTGTGCAGCGGCGGGGAGCTCGCGGTCGCCAAGCTGGCCGAGTTCCCGCCGGAGCGGATCACCTTCCACGGCAACAACAAGGCGCCAGCGGAGCTGGCCGAGGCGGTCGAAGCCGGGGTGGGCACGATCGTCGTCGACTCGTTCTTCGAGATCGCCAGGCTGGAGGCGATCGCCGCCGAACGTGGCACCGAACAGGACGTGATGGTGCGGGTGACCGTCGGCGTCGAGGCCCACACGCACGAGTACATCGCGACCGCGCACGAGGACCAGAAGTTCGGCTTCTCGCTGGCCGCCGGTGACGCGCTGGAGGCCGCGCGGCGGGTGCTGAAGTCGCCCTCGCTGAACCTGATCGGACTGCACAGTCACATCGGTTCGCAGATCTTCGACGTGGACGGCTTCGAGGTCGCCGCGCATCGGGTGATCGGGCTGCTCGCCGAGCTACGCGACGAACTGGGTGCCGCCGCGCTGGAATCGGTGCACACCGTGGATCTCGGCGGCGGGCTCGGCATCGCCTACGTGCCGCAGGACGATCCGCGACCACCCGCGATGCTTGCCGAGCAGCTACACAACATCGTCGCCAAGGAGTGCGAGTACGCCGATCTGCGGCCGCCGAGGGTCGCCGTGGAGCCAGGCAGGGCGATCGTCGGTCCTGGCACCGTGACGCTCTACGAAGTGGGCACCATCAAGGACGTCGTGCTCGGCACTGACGCGCAGCGACGCTACGTCAGCGTGGACGGTGGGATGAGCGACAACATCCGGACCGCGCTCTATGACGCCGTGTACGATTGCCGGCTGGTGTCCAGGCGCAGTGAGCCGGAAACTTCGGCGACGCTGTCCAGAGTGGTCGGAAAGCACTGTGAGTCCGGCGATGTCGTGGTTCGGGACTGCTGGCTGCCGAATGACCTCGGCCCCGGCGATCTGCTCGCGGTGGCCGCGACCGGTGCCTACTGCTATTCCATGGCGAGCGGTTACAACTGGTTGCCACGGGCAGCCGTGGTCAGTGTGCGGGACGGCGAGGTACGACCACTTCGGCGGCGCGAGACGATCGAGGATCTGCTGCGGCTGGAAGTTCGGTGAGCGGGTTGGCATGCGGTTCGCCGGCGATCATCGGTTGTGAACGGAAAACGGGAGGCACGTGGTGAGTGAGCGGGTGCGCGGACCCGTCCGGGTCGCGCTGCTCGGATACGGGACGGTGGGCACCGAGGTAGCCCGGCTACTCGAGGAACACGCGACGGATTTCGCCGCGCGAGTGGGCACGTCCATCGAGCTCACCGGGATCGCGGTGCGCCGCCCTGATCGGCATCCGGACGTACCGGCCGAACTGCTCACGGCGGACGCGGCGAGCCTGGTGAACGACGACGTCGACGTCGTCGTGGAGTTGATCGGCGGTATCGAGCCGGCGCGGACCTTGCTGCTCGACGCGCTGCGTGCGGGCAAATCGGTGGTGACCGCGAACAAGGCGCTGCTGGCCGAACACGGAGCCGAACTCTTCGCCGCGGCCGACAGCTCTGGTGCCGATCTGTACTTCGAGGCATCCGTGGCCGGCGCGATCCCGCTACTCCGGCCGCTCCGCGAGTCGCTTGCCGGGGACCGGATCACCCGGGTGATGGGAATCGTCAACGGCACAACGAACTTCATACTGTCCGCAATGGACTCCTCGGGCGCCGGTTATTCGGAGACGCTCGAGGAAGCCGCGCGACTTGGTTACGCCGAGGCCGATCCGACCGCGGACGTGGATGGCTTTGACGCCGCGTCAAAGGCCGCGATCCTTGCCTCGCTCGCCTTCCACACCAGGGTCAGTGCCGCTGACGTCTACCGCGAAGGCATCGCCGAGGTGACCGCTTCGGATATCGCCGCGGCGAAGACGCTCGACCGCACGGTGAAGCTACTCGCTATCTGCGAACGGGTGAGCGACACGGAAAACGGCGAGTCCGTCGCCGTCCGGGTCCACCCCGTGATGCTGCCACGCAAACACCCATTGTCCAGTGTGGACGGCGCGTTCAACGCGGTGTACGTGGAAGCGGATGCCGCCGGCGAGTTGATGTTCTACGGTCAGGGCGCCGGTGGCTCGCCGACCGCGAGCGCGGTGCTCGGTGACCTGATCGCGGTGGCGCGTAACCGGGTACAGGGCAGCCGAGGCTCGCGGGAATCCGCGTACGCCGCACTGCCGGTTCGGCCGTTCGCGCAAACCACCACCCGGTACCACATCAGCCTCGATGTTGCCGACCGTGCCGGTGTGCTCGCCCAGGTGGCCGCGGTGTTCGCCGCGCACGAGGTGAGCATCGCGGTGGTCCGCCAGCGAGGCAGGGCACAGGATGCCAGCCTCGTGGTGGTAACCCATTCGGCCAGTGACGCCGCGCTTCGCGCCACGGTGGACGATGTGGCGAAACTGGACGCGGTACACCAAGTGGTCAGCGTAATGCGGGTAGAAGGTGGCGAGCCATGACAGACGCACGGGCCGGCTGGCCGGGCATCATTCGCGCGTATGCGGACCGGATCGAGCTGCCGCCCGGTGCCGAGGTCGTGACGCTGCACGAGGGCGGCACGCCGTTGATCGAGGCGCCGCACCTTTCCGAGCTGACCGGATGCACGGTGTATCTGAAGGTCGAGGGCGCGAATCCGACCGGTTCGTTCAAGGACCGGGGGATGACCGTGGCGATCACGCACGCGCGGGCGACCGGTTTTCAGGCCGTGCTCTGCGCGTCCACGGGGAACACCTCGGCATCGGCCGCCGCTTATGCCGCCCGCGCCGGCCTGACCTGCGCGGTGCTCGTACCGCAGGCGAAGATCGCCCTTGGCAAGCTGGCCCAGGCCGTGGTGCACGGGGCGCGCATCCTGCAGATCGACGGCAACTTCGACGACTGCCTCGAGCTGGCCCGCAAAACCGCGGCCGACCATCCGGTGATGCTGGTCAACTCGGTGAACCCGGTGCGGCTCGTCGGGCAGCAGACCGCTGCCTGGGAGATCTGCGACGTACTCGGCCGCGCGCCCGATGTGCACTGCCTGCCAGTCGGCAATGCGGGCAATATCACCGCATACTGGCGAGGCTACGGCGAATACCACACCGAGGGGCGGATTCCGGCCACCCCGCGGATGTTCGGCTTCCAGGCGGCCGGCGCGGCACCACTGGTGCACGGTGCGCCGGTACGCGAGCCGGAAACCATCGCCACCGCGATCCGGGTGGGCAGTCCGGCCTCCTGGACCAGCGCGGTTGCCGCGAAGGACGCATCGGCTGGGCTGTTCGAAGCGGTCACCGACGAGCAGATCCTTGCCGCCTACCGGCTGCTCGCCGAGCGCGAGGCGGTGTTCGTCGAACCCGCATCGGCAACCAGCGTCGCTGGACTACTGCACACCGTTGCCGACGGTCGGCTGCCCGCCGGTTCCACGGTCGTCTGCACGGTCACCGGAAACGGGCTCAAGGACCCGTCCACCGCGCTGGAGAACAACATCGAGATTGAACCGCTGCCGGTCGATCCGCAGGCGGTGGCGGCGGCGCTGGAGCTCACATGAGCGCGCCGGAGGCGCCCGGTCTGCGCATCACGGTGCCCGCGTCCACGGCGAACCTCGGCTCCGGATTCGATGCGCTCGGGATGGCGCTCGGGATGTACGACGTCGTCGAGGTCCGCGCGAGTGATGGCCGGAGCAGGGTCGAGGTCGCCGGGCAGGGCACCCGCGAGTTACCGAGCGGGGAGCGGCATCTGGTGTTGCGGGCGCTACGTGCGGCGAGCAATCACCTCGGCCACGACGCCGGGGCGCTACGGGTCTTCTGCCAGAACGCGATCCCGCATTCGCGTGGCCTCGGCTCCTCGGCCGCCGCGATCGTGGCGGGAATCACGGCGGGCTACGCCTTGGCCGGTGCCGAGCTGGACGAGGGCGCACTGAATCTGGCCGCGGACTTCGAAGGACATGCCGACAACGCCGCCGCGAGCCTGTATGGCGGGCTGGTTCTGGTGTGGCGCAGCGAACACGGATTCCACGCGAGCCGCGCCGAACCGCACGGGTTGTTGCGTCCGGTGGTGGCCATCCCCGAGGTGCGCTCGGCGACCGCGGCCACCCGAGGACTGCTGCCGGAGACCGTGCCGCACGCGGACGCGGCCTTCGCCGCCGGCCGTGCGGCGCTGGTGGTACACGCCGTAACCACTCGTCCGGAACTCCTGCTCGCCGCCACCGATGACCGGCTGCACCAGGGATATCGGCGGCCGGCGTGGCCCGCGAGCATGGCACTGATCGAGGCACTGCGCGAGCGGGGCGTAGCCGCGGCCATCTCCGGTGCCGGGCCGACCGTGCTCGCGCTGACCACCGATGGCGTGCTGCCAGAGGATGTGGACACCACCGGGTTCGAGGTCCGCGAGCTGTCCGTGGACCTGCAGGGCGTCTCGGTGGACCAGCTGTCGTGACCAAACTCGACGCGCCAGGTGGGGGCGGTTGTTGCACCCACAACCGGCGACGTCTACCCTCGGCAGTGTTCAGTCACCGCGCGCACGGGCGCCCGGTGTTGTTCCCAGGGGATTCTTTCCTGGGTCACATCTTCTGCTGAGCCTTCGCTCCCACGCCTTCGGCGCGGGATGAGGTGCAGGCAGGTTCCCGGTGGCCGTGGTGACTGCTAACGAGCTTGCGCGGATAGTGGTTTCCGTTGTGAGCGGGGAGCCGATGTGGATAACGGACTCGGTAACGACATCACCCACGCAATCCATGGGTGATGTCAGGAACCGGTCGTTCCGCTGGGTCCCCGGCGGCTGGAAGCAGTTCCCTAGTCGTGCGAGTTCGCGAATCCCGTGCCGGCGACCCGGTAATAGTGCGGGACATGTCGATATGACCCGCAGTTATTCGCCGCGTACGTCGCACCGGATGAACAAGTCCGTTCCGCGTTCCGAGCGGGCGGAAGTCCGCTGATTCACGTTGGAGGCGTGGATCGGTCAGGAAGGACATGTGTGAGCAACACCGATCTATTGAGCGGCGAATCCGCGACAACGGATGCCACTGAGGCGTCGGCGAGTTCTGGGGGCAAAGCGACTGGCGGCGCGGCAAAGCGTCGTTCAGGGCTTTCCGGCATGGTGCTCGCCGAGCTGCGGGAGCTGGCTAACCAGCTTGGCATCAAATCCACCGCGGGTATGCGTAAGACCGACTTGATCGCGGCCATCAAGGAGCATCAAGACAAGAACCAGGGGCGGTCACGCGCGGAAACCTTGCCGCTGGACGGCGTCGGGGAGGCGCCGGCCAAGCCCGCGCGTCGACGCACGACCAAGACGAAGTCCGCGTCGACGAGCGAGCCAACCACGCCCACCGGCGAGTCGCAGAACGGCGCCGTATCCACGGTTGCCGACGAGGCCAAGCCGGCGAGCAGCAAGAACGGCACCGCCGCCGCGGCGAAGTCGACCGCGCCGAGCGAGCAGGCCGGGGGCGGCGAAGCCGAGGGACAGGACACCGAGCGCAGGGACAACCGGCGACGGCGTTCCGCCGGCAGGGCCGCGGGCAGCACGGATGGCGGTAGCGGCCAGAGTGGCGCCGGCCAGGGCGAGCAGCAGCGCGAATCCCGTGGCGGCCGTCAGGGTGACCGCAACCAGGGCGAGCGCTCCCAAGGTGATCGCAACCAGGGCGACCGCAACCAGGGTGATCGCAACCAGGGTGATCGCAACCAGGGTGATCGCAACCAGGGTGGTAACCGGGGCCAACAGAACCAGCAGGGCGGCAACCGGCAGAACGACGAGGACGACGAGGACGGCGGCAGGCGCAGGGGGCGTCGATTCCGGGATCGGCGGCGCAGGGGCGGCGGCCGCGGCGAAGGTGGCACGGACACCGAGATCCGCGAAGACGACGTGCTGCTGCCGGTCGGCGGCATCCTGGACGTGCTGGACAACTACGCGTTCGTGCGCACGTCCGGCTACCTCGCCGGCCCGGAGGACGTCTACGTCTCGCTGTCCCTGGTCCGCAAGTACGGGCTGCGCCGTGGCGACAACGTCACCGGCATGATCCGCCAGCCTCGGGAAGGCGAGCAGCAGCGGCAGAAGTTCAACCCGCTCGTTCGGGTGGACTCCATCAACGGTCTTGACCCGGACAAGGCTCGCGGCCGCCCCGAGTTCACCAAACTCACGCCGCTGTACCCGAATGAGCGGCTGCGGTTGGAAAGCGAATCGCACCAGCTGACCACCCGGGTGATTGACCTGGTGATGCCGATTGGCAAGGGCCAGCGAGCGCTGATCGTCTCGCCGCCGAAGGCCGGCAAGACGATGATCCTGCAGTCCATCGCGAACGCCATCACCAAGAACAACCCTGAGTGCCATCTGATGGTGGTACTCGCCGATGAGCGGCCGGAAGAAGTCACCGATATGCAGCGGTCGGTGAACGGCGAGGTCATCGCCTCGACGTTCGACCGTCCCCCGTCAGACCACACCTCGGTCGCGGAGCTGTCCATCGAGCGGGCCAAGCGGCTGGTGGAGATGGGCCACGACGTGGTGGTGCTACTGGACTCGATCACCCGGCTCGGCCGTGCCTACAACCTGGCGGCGCCGGCATCCGGGCGAATCCTGTCCGGTGGTGTGGACTCCACCGCGCTGTACCCGCCGAAGCGCTTCCTCGGTGCGGCGCGCAACATCGAGGGTGGCGGTTCGCTGACCATCTTCGCGACCGCGCTGGTGGAGACCGGATCCACGATGGACACGGTCATCTTCGAGGAGTTCAAGGGCACCGGTAACGCCGAGCTCAAGCTGGACCGCAAGATCGCGGACAAGCGGATCTTCCCCGCGGTGGACGTGCTGCAGTCCAGCACGCGTAAGGAGGAGCTGTTGCTCGCTCCGGACGAGCTGGCGGTCACCCACAAGCTGCGCAGGGTGCTGCACGCGCTGGACTCGCAGCAGGCCATCGACCTGCTGCTGGACCGGTTGCGGAAGTCGAAGACGAACATCGAGTTCCTGATGCAGGTGTCCAAGACCGCGCCTGGTCAGGAAGACGACTAGCTGCCGTCGAGGCTGGCGGGTTGACCTGCGTAAACGTCGGGAATACCCGCCAGCTTGGACGCGTTGTCGCGGTGACTGGCTCGTCTGGCAAGATGAGTTGGATTTTGTAGTGCGTTTGCGCACCGGTTCACCCCGCTCGGGCTATGGCCTGCGGGGACCCGGCGGCCACCAAGAGAGGACAGCACATTGAAGAGCGGTATTCACCCCGAGTACGCCAACACCGATATCACCTGTAGCTGTGGGAACTCGTTCACCACGCGCAGCACCAAGACTTCCGGTTCGATCCACGTCGAGGTGTGCTCGGCCTGCCACCCGTTCTACACCGGTAAGCAGAAGATTCTGGACACCGGTGGCCGGGTCGCCAAGTTCGAACAGCGCTACGGCAAGCGCAAGAAGTAGCTACCGCGACGGCGCCCGTGCAGCACCCAGTGCTCGCTACGGGCGCCGTTTTGCATGAGTAGTGCAAACCCATGAGTAATAGAACTCAGCCAGCGGCACCGCGCCGTAGGCGATGAGACGAGGAGGCGAGTAGTGGAAGCCGCATCTGAGGACTCCCTGCGGCCGCTGCTCGCCGAGTACGCGGAGATCGAGCAGCGGCTTTCCGAGCCGGATGTACACGCGGATCAGGCGCTGGCACGCAAACTCGGCAGGCGGTACGCGGAACTCGCGCCGCTGGTCAAAACGGTGCAGGAGCTTACGGCCGCGCGCGAGGACGAAGCCGCGGCCAAGGAGCTTGCTGGCGAGGATCCGGCATTCGCCGCCGAGGCCGAACAGCTCGCGCAACGTATTCCCGCGCTGCAAGCCAAGCTCACCGAACTACTGGTGCCGAGGGACTCCTACGACGCCTCCGACGTGCTGATGGAGATCAAATCCGGCGAGGGTGGCGAGGAGTCCGCGCTGTTCGCCGGCGATCTGCTGCGGATGTATCTGCGCTACGCCGAAGCACGCGGTTGGCGAGTCGAGGTGCTGGACGCGACCGAGTCCGACCTTGGCGGCTACAAGGACGTCACCATCGCGGTGAAGGGCAAGGGTGATGGCCCGGACGGCGTGTGGTCGCGGATGAAATACGAGGGTGGGGTGCACCGCGTACAGCGGGTGCCAGCCACCGAATCGCAGGGCCGGATCCACACCTCGGCCGCGGGGGTACTCGTCTATCCCGAGCCGGAAGAGGTCGAGGTCACCGTTGATCCGAATGATCTGCGGATCGATGTGTTCCGCTCCTCCGGTCCTGGCGGGCAGAGCGTGAACACCACGGACTCGGCGGTGCGCGTCACGCATCTGCCCACCGGGATCGTGGTTTCCTGCCAGAACGAGAAGTCGCAGCTGCAGAACCGGGCGCGCGCGATTCAGGTGTTGCAGGCACGGTTGCAGGCGATGGCGGAGGAGGAGGCTGCCGCGAAAGCCGCCGACGAGCGGCGCAGCCAGGTACGTACGGTGGACCGTTCGGAACGGGTACGTACCTACAACTTCCCGGAGAACCGCATCTCCGATCACCGGGTCAACTACAAGGCCTACAACCTCGATCAGGTCCTTGGTGGCGAGCTGGACGGGGTACTGGACGCGCTGACCGAAGCCGACCGCGCGGAGCGGATCGCCGCACAGTCGGCAAGCTGAGCTTGGACACACGTGTGGGTGCTTCACGCGTTATCCGTAGCGCGCATGGCAGGCTTACTACGTGAAACGACAGCCGTTACGCCTGGCGATAATGGAAGCCGAGCGACTTCTCGCGCAGGCAGGGGTGGACTCACCGCGTGCCGACGCCGAGTTGATCGCCGCACATGTGCTCGGTGTCGAGCGTGGCCGGTTGCCGATGGTGCCGCTGGTGGATCCGCCTGTCGTGGACGCGATTGGCCAGCTGGTTACGCAGCGCGCCAAGCGGATTCCGCTGCAGCATCTCACTGGATGGGCGGCGATGGGTCAGGTCACGGTGGACGTGGGCTCGGGTGTGTTCATTCCCCGTCCGGAAACCGAACTACTGCTCGAGTGGACCTTGCGCCAGCTGCGCGACGTGCAGCGGCCCATCGTGGTCGATCTGTGTACTGGTTCGGGCGCGCTTGCGCTCGCGATGGCGCACGAGCGGCCGGATGCCACCGTCTACGCCGTCGATAACGACCCCGTGGCGCTTTCCTGGGCGCGGCGGAACGTGGAGGCGCGGGCGTCGGCAGGGGATACCGCGGTGCGGCTGTTTTCCGGCGATGTGGCCGATCGCATGGTTTTCGCCGATCTCGATGGAATGGTGGACGCGGTCGTGTGCAATCCGCCGTACGTTCCGGAGGGAACCCGGGTAGCACCGGAGGTGGCCGGTTATGACCCGCCCGCCGCGGTGTTCGCGGGCGAAGGTGGATTGGCCGTGATCCGTCACGTGGTGAACTGCGCCGCCCGCCTGCTCAGGTCCGGTGGCGTCGTGGCGATTGAGCACGATGATCGGCACGGGCATTCGGTGCCCGCACTACTCGCCAGCAGGCGGGTGCTCAGTGCGGTCGCCGATCATCCGGACCTGGCTGGGCGCGCGCGGTTCGCGACCGCGCGGCGCGGCAGCGCTCCGTAGGAGCGCGGGCAGAAAGCGAGGGTTCGGATATGCGGCCCAAGGCGATGAGAAGTCGCGCCGTGGTGGTGTTCCTTGGGGTACTGGCGTTGTTGTTGGCGACGCCCGGGGCCTCCGGCGCGGATAGTCCGGCCAAGGCGGAGTTGCCTGGCGGGATGTCCCGGTTCGTGGCTTCGGTCGGTGGTCTGAGCACCGATTCCAGGGAGAACTGGGTACGGCTGGCGACCTACTCGTTCACCGCGGACGGCAAGGTCACCGAGTCACATTTCCATTGGACACAACGCGAGCGGGTGAAGCGTTCGCTCAATGGCGTGCATGGCAACGGATGTGATGCCAGGGACTGCGAAGTCCGCACCGCGAACGGCTATCAGGCAACCAGCTTCCCGGAAAAGCTGAGCGGCAGTTACACGGTGGATGGTGACCAGCTCACCGTGGAATGGCCGGATACGGGTACGGAGACCTGGAAACTGAGCTCGGTCGCGGACGGCAAGCTGGCGAAGCTGACCTTCGTGGACAGTTCCTACGGTGCCACGCATGGCTACGGCTACGGCAGCGAAGCGAAATGGGACGAGCGTGCGTCGATGGCCGAGGTCGCCGCCTTCGATCACGAGAAGCTTACGCACAACTTCGTCTTCTGGAAGACCGACGAAGGCGCGCCCTATTTGGACAAGGGATCCGGCAGCCCGTTCTGGCGCACCGAATGGAAGGAATGTGAGAGCAGTCGCTGCCTCGGCGGCAAGAACCCGGACACCGAGTACTACCTGGCGACGGCGAACAGTTCGTCCACCGACCGCAGGGACACGCTCTGGCACTGGCGTACCGAACTCGCTGATGGCCGGGGCGAGTACTGCTACACGGGCAACTCGCACGTGAAGCCGATGCTGCAGATCATCGACAGCGACGGAGGCTTCCACGGCTGGGTAGCCGCGGAAGCCTCGATCTCCGAGACATCGTCCAGCACGGACGATGATGACATCGGCGTTTTTGAGATTTCCGAATACTAGTAACTACTTGCGGTGACCGCGGTCCGTAAGAGGATCGCGGTCACCGCAAGGGGTGAGCTATTTGGCGAGCAGCTGTTTCCAGGCCGAGGTGTCTATCGTGGACTGGATTCGACTGCTGCGCCCCTTGGCGTCCAGCAGTACCTGCGCGGCTTTTGCCGCCGGGCCCTGATCACCCGGCCGCACCGTGGTGGCCAGGATCGGCCAGATGCCAGCGCCGAGCAAGCCGGTCTCCGGGCGCTTGCGTACCGCGCTGCAGGCCGCGGGGGTGATGCCGTACCGCGACTCCAGTTCAGCCACCGCCCGCTGCGTGGACGCGCCGAATACGCCGTCCGTCGGCACGGACATGCCCTGCGCGCGAAGCAGATGCTGACCGGCGAGCACCTCCGGGCCGGTGTCACCAGGCTGCACCAGACGCCAGGTGGTCGGCTGCTTGACCTCCTGGCCGAGCCGCGCGCCAACCGCGTCGCGGAGTTCGGGTAGCCGGCCGTAGAGCACCTCGCCCGGGCATTCCGTGCTGTTGTAATCCCGGTGGCCGTAGATCTCCGAGGCCGGAATACCGAACTGCGAGCACATATGCGAGACGAGTTCGACCAGCGAGTTCCACAGCGCGTCGGGCACGTCCACCTCGGTGTAGGTGCCCTCGTTCTCGATACCGACCGCATCGCTGTTGTGATCCCCGACGTGCGCGCCCACCACGTGCTTACCGCCGTCATTGAGCGCGTTCAGGCTTTCGTGCCTGCCCTCGGTGATATGGCCACCACGGCTGTTGGTGAACTGCTGGCCGGAATCGACCCACCCACGGTCGTCCATATGGAAGTTCTGGATGCCCCTGGACAGCGAGAAGGCGTGTTCCAGGGACGTGTCGTCGCTGTTGCCGCCGGCGGTGTGGTGCACCGCGACCCAGATGGGTGGCTGGTCGAGTACTTCGATAGTGCCGTTCGGGGAGCGAGCTCCCCAGTCCGCCGTGCCGTGGATCTCTGGGGCGGCTTTGCTCGATAAGGCTCGTGCCGGTCGGGTCAGTGCGCCGGCTGCCTGTGGCACGGCGAGCCCGATCGCGCCGAACGCGGTTACGGTGAGGCCGCCTTGGAGCAGGGTTCGGCGGCCGAGTGGACGTGTCGGAAACGCCATCTCGATCTCCCTCGTCACGGGGCGTGTCAACACGCCCAGATCGGTGATTGGCGAGCCGAACTTATGCGTTCACCTTGATGTTTGGAAGCCCCGATCGGGTCAAATGCCACCGTATTTACGTCTATTTTGGTAAATCAGCCACATTTACTTCACTTTCGGGTAAGCAGAATTGGTAAATACCCGGCGTTGTTCGCGTGGCATGTGTGCCCTGCGTGAAGTTGTGGAGGGGGAACTCGGCCAGTGTGGGCGCTGTGCCAGGATCATTTCCGTGAGGACGCTGTACGACTGTGGTCAGTCCGAAGCACGTCAGGACGGGCTGCGCGCCGCCGCGGGCGCGGTACGTTCCGGGCGACTCGTGGTACTGCCAACTGACACCGTGTATGGCATCGGTTGCGATGCGTTCAACTCCGGCTCCGTGCGCGCCCTGCTCCGCGCCAAGGATCGTGGCCCGGACATGCCGGTGGGGGTGCTGGTCGGGTCCTGGACGACGATCGACGGCCTGGTGCTCAACGTTCCAGCGCAGGCACGCGCACTGATCGAGGCATTCTGGCCGGGCGATCTGTCCATCGTGCTGCCGCACGCGCCCTCGCTGGCCTGGGATCTCGGGCTCACCAAGGGCACGGTGATGCTGCGGATGCCGCTACACCCGGTGGCGATCGAGTTGCTGCGCGAGGTCGGCCCGATGGCGGTCTCCAGCGCGAACCGGTCCGGGCAGCCTGCGGCCGCGTCCGCGGCCGAGGCGCGTGACCAGCTTGGCGACTCGGTCGCGGTATACCTGGATGGTGGACCGAGTGGTGACCCGGTGCCGTCGACCATCGTTGACCTCACCGGCAAGGAGCCGCTGCTGCTGCGCGAGGGTGCCGTATCCGCGTCGGCCGTCTCGGAAGCGCTCGGCACCGATGTCGCCACCGCGGGCTAGCCGCGCGCGCGAATGACAAGCGAGACGAACACCAATGCGGCGAGCGGCATTGGCGCACGGAACACGTGGGTGAGGGGACAGTGAACGCTCGGTGAACATTCCGTTCGGGGCCTTCGAGTCACCGTTCCGGGTCCTAGACGCGACAGGGCGAGCCATCGCCGCACCTGCCGCGGAGCCGGCAGGGTTGCCGGTACGGGAATTCCTGCTGGTCTGTCTGACGTCAGCCGCGCTGACCTACCTCACCACCGGCCTGGTGCGGAAGTTCGCGATCCGGATCGGCGCGATCGCCAACCCGCGTGCGCGGGACGTGCACGCCGTGCCCATTCCCCGGATGGGCGGGCTCGCGATGTACCTCGGGGTATGTGGCGGCATGCTGCTCGCGCACCAGCTGCCGGTACTGCGCAGGGCCTTCGATTACTCGCTCGATCCGGTCGCGGTGCTGATCGGCGGTGGGGTGATCGTGCTGATCGGTGCCCTCGACGACCGGTTCGAGCTCGACTCCCTGACCAAGCTGGCCGGCCAAGTCACCTGCGCGGGGCTGCTCGTGTTGTTCGGCGTGCAGTGGTTCGTCTTCTGGGTGCCATGGGGTGGCGAGCACGGTGGCATCGGTCAGGTGTTCGTGCTCGATCAGAACCTTGGCGGGCTACTGGTCGTGCTGCTGGTCGTCGCCATGGTCAACGCGATGAACATGGTGGACGGGCTGGACGGGCTGGCCGCCGGCATCGGGCTGATCACCGCCGTGGCGATGTGCGCTTTCTCGCTGAACATGCTCGCCGATTCCGGCGGCGACGTGGTGAGCTACCCACCCGCGCTGATCACGGCCACGCTCGCGGGGGCCTGTCTCGGCTTCCTGCCGTACAACTTCCAACCGGCGAAGATCTTCATGGGCGATTCCGGGTCCATGCTGATCGGGCTGATGCTGGCCGCCGCGAGCACCTCGGCCTCCGGGCGGCTGACCTACGCGCATTTCGGTGGGCGGGACGCGCTCGGGCTGCTTTCTCCGCTGCTCGTGGTGGCCGCCGTGCTGTTCGTCCCGCTGCTTGACCTGCTGATGGCCGTTGTCCGGCGCACTCGGCGCGGCCAGAGTCCGATGGCCGCGGACAAGATGCACCTGCACCATCGGCTGCTGGAGATCGGCCATTCACAGCGACGTGCGGTGCTGCTGATCTACATGTGGGTCGGCGTGATCGCCTTCGGCGCGGTATCACTGACCCTGTTCGACGACGTATGGGTGGCCGCCTGGGTCGTGGTCGGCGGGTTCCTGGTGGCGCTGCTCGTTTCGGCTGTTCCTAGACTGAGGGCACGATGAGCGAACACAGCGAACCGGACAGCCGGACCACCGACGTTGCCGGGAGCCAACAGGTGGAGCCGGAGGATACCGCCTCACCTGCGGAATCGCGCCCGAACGAGCCTGAGGAACGGGAGGAGCCGGTACTGCCGACGGCTCCGCGTACGCACGCGGAGAGCGTGCTGGCGTTGGCCCAGGCGATGCGGCGCTACGCGATGATTCCCGGCGCCGTCGTCGCGGCGCTCGCCGTCGTGGTGTTCGGCGTGGTCCTTGGCCAACCGGGCCTATTCGGCGCGCTGATCGGCGGCGTTGTCGGATTCGGCTCCTCGCTGGGCACGCTGTGGCTGATGCGGAAATCCGCGGCCGCGCATCCGTATATGGCGATGGCCGTTGCCCTCGGCGGTTTCGTCGGCAAGCTCATCCTGCTGTTGCTGGTGATGATGGCGCTGCGGGAAGTAACAGGGATTGATCACATCGCGCTCAGTATGACGATGCTACTCACCGTGATGGTTTGGGCGGGTGCTGAGCTGGTGGCGTTCCGAAAGACCAAGATCCCGACGATCATTCCGAGCTAACCAGTACGGCTGTCCGGTAGCAGTTGGGCGACTGATACCGTTCGCTCAAGCAGTTCCGCGGATCGCGCACCGTACTCGTCAAAGGCGGGTACGCGAAGCGGGATCCCGCTGCCAGGTACCTGGAATACGTCAGGTACGTTGATTCTTGATCGTGACGATTCGCCCGGTGGTGTGAACGCCGGCCGGGAGAACCGGAAGGAGCCCAGTTGGGCGCGCTGGTGCTGACGCAGGGTGGCGGGTTCGAGCCGCCAGGGGTGGACTTCTTTTTCCTACCGCCGATTTTCGGCGAGGTCACCAAGCCGATGGTGCTTGTGGTCTTGTCCACGCTCATCATCTCGGTGTACTTCATGCTGGCGAGCCGGAATCTCAAGATTGTTCCCGGCAAGGGTCAGTTTGTCGCGGAGTCGATCTACGGCATGGCGCGAAACACGATCGCGCGCGAACAGATCGGCGCCAAGGATTTCCGGCCGTTCGTGCCGCTTATTCTTGGCCTGTTCACTTTCGTGTTGGTGAACAACATCTTCGGCATTATCCCGCTGATTCAGTTCCCGACAATGTCGAAGATCGGGTTCCCGATCGCCCTGTTCATCGTCGTGTACGTGGTGATGCACGCGGTCGGTTTCCGCAGGCACGGGTTCCTGGGCTACTTCAAACACGTGATGTTCCCGCCCGGCGTGCCGAAGCCGATCTATCTGATTCTGAGCCCGATCGAGGCATTCCAGAAATTCATCGCGCAGCCACTCGCGCTCGCGGTTCGAGTTTTCGCCGCCATGTTCGCCGGTCACATGATCATCTTGGTGTTCGCGCTCGGTGGCGCGTATCTACTTTTCGAAGCCAGTGCGGGATTGAAGCCCACTTCACTGGTGGCATGGGCAGGCGTTATCGCCATTACCTTCGTCGAGGCGTTGATTCAGGTTCTGCAGGCATACATCTTTGCCCTGCTTACGGCCAACTTCATCGGTGCGGCGCTGTCCAGCGAGCACTAAGGAAATCGAGACCCCCGATCCGCGCAATGTGCGGGCCGAGTTGAAAGGGATATGCAAGTGAGCAACATTGTTCTCGCTCAGGAGGCGGTCAACCTCAATGCGGGTTTGGCCGCGATCGGTTACGGGCTCGCGACCATCGGCCCGGCGATCGGTGTGGCCATGATCTGGGCCGCGGTGATCAACGGTACGGCGCGTCAGCCGGAGGCCCAGGGCAAGCTCATGGGTATTGCCTGGATTTCCTTCGTGCTCGTCGAGGTGCTTGCCCTGATCGGCCTGGTCGTTTACTTCATCGCTTCCGGAGGCTGAGTTAGCCGCTCATCACGTTAGGGAGATGTTGTGGTGAAAACGCAGATCGTGCTTGCGGCCGCCGATGGCGAGCACAATCCGGTGCTGCCCGAACCAGCCGAGATCGGGGTTGGCCTTGTCGCCTTCCTCATCCTGCTGTTCGTGCTCTGGAAGTTCGCCGTACCGCGGTTCGAGAAGCTCTACAGCGAGCGCACGGAAAAGATCGAAGGCGGAATCAAGAAGGCCGAGCAGGCCCAGGCAGAGGCCGAGCAGGCGCTTGAGCAGTACAAAGCGCAGCTGGCGGATGCCCGCGCCGAGTCGGCCAGGATCCGGGACGACGCCAGGGTCGAAGCCGAGCAGATCAAGGAAGAGCTGCGCGCCGAGGCACAGACCGAAGCGGCTCGGATCGTCGCTCAGGGTGAAGCTCAGCTACAGGCGCAGCGGGCGCAGATCGTATCCGAGCTGCGTGCCGAACTCGGCCGTAACTCGGTTGAGCTGGCCAGCCGGATCGTCGGTGAAGCGCTGGAGAACGAGGCCCGCCAGCGTGGCACGGTCGACCGTTTCCTTGCCGAGCTGGATGCCGAGTCCGCCAGCAGTGCGACGAGGGAGTAGGTGAGTAGCTTGCGCGCGACGACGCTGCGTGCGGCCAGCCGCGAAGCACTGGAGGCAGCGCAAGGACGGCTGGACGAGGTGCTCGCGGAGCAGGCGACTGAGCCAGCGGCGCTCGGTGCCGAGTTGTACGCCGTCGTTGAGTTGCTCTCGACGGAGATTCCGCTGCGCCGCGCGGTCGCCGACGCCTCATCGGACGCGGCTTCGCGGACGCGACTGGTCCGGCAGCTGCTCAGCGACAAGGTTGCCGAGTCGACCTTGCAGGTGCTCGACGAGGTCGTGGTGAACCGCTGGTCGTCGCCTCGCGAGCTGCTGGACGGGATCGAACTGCTCGCCGGTTCGGCACTGCTTGCCCGCGCGGAGCGGGACGGCACGTTGGACACGGTCGAGGACGAACTGTTCCGGGCCGGCCGGTTGATCGCGGGCAACGTCGAGTTGGAGCGGGCACTTTCCGACCACGCGGCCCCGGCGGCGGCCAAGCGCGAGCTGATTCGCCGGTTGTTCGCCGACAAGGTGAACACGGTGACCGTGACGCTGTTGGAGAACGTCATTACGCTGATGCGTGGGCGTGGTGTGGTGTTCAACCTCGACGAACTCGCCGAGCGGGCCGCCGTGCGCCGCCAGCGTTCGGTCGCGCACGTGATTTCGGCCCGTGCGCTGTCCGAGGAGCAGCAGCGGCAGTTGGCCGAGCGCCTGCAGGGCATCTACGCGCGACCCATCGCGTTGCACGTCGAGATCGACCCGGCGATCGGCGGCGGTCTGATCGTCAAGGTTGGCGATGAGGTCATCGATGGCAGCGCCGCCGGACAGCTGGATGCGCTGCGACGGCAGTTGGCCGGCTAGTAGACGCGGGCGGCAGAAGAACTTTGCACACTGGCATTAACGAAGTGAGAGCGGGAACGACATGGCGGAGCTGACGATCTCCTCGGATGAGGTTCGCAGTGCGATCGAGAACTACGTCTCCAGTTACTCCCCGGATGTGAGCCGGGAAGAGGTCGGCGTTGTTTCCCAGACTTACGACGGCGTCGCGTACGTGGAGGGTCTGCCCTCGACCATGGCGAACGAGCTGCTCGAGTTCCCCGGCGGTGTGCTGGGTGTCGCGCAGAACCTCGAGCCGCGCGAGATCGGCGTCGTGTTGCTGGGTAACTTCGAGCAGATCGAGGAAGGGCAGGAGGTCAAGCGGACCGGGCAGGTGCTGTCCGTGCCGGTCGGCGACAACTTCCTCGGCCGTGTGATCGATCCGCTCGGTAAGCCGGTCGATGGCCTCGGTGATATCGAGTCCGACGAGCGGCGCGCGCTCGAACTGCAGGCCCCGACCGTGGTGCAGCGCCAGCCGGTCGGCGAGCCGCTGCAGACCGGTATCACCGCGATCGACGCGCAGACCCCGATCGGCCGCGGGCAGCGGCAGCTGATCATTGGTGACCGCAAGACCGGTAAGACCGCGGTCTGCGTGGACACGATCATCAACCAGAAGGCGAACTGGGAGTCCGGTGACCCGTCGAAGCAGGTGCGCTGCATCTACGTCGCGGTCGGCCAGAAGGGCTCCACCATCGCCGGGGTGCGCAAGTCGCTCGAGGACGCGGGCGCGCTCGAGTACACCACGATCGTGGCCGCGCCGGCTTCGGAATCCGCCGGTCTGAAGTACTTCGCCCCGTACACCGGCTCGGCGCTCGGCCAGCACTGGATGTATCAGGGCAAGCACGTGCTGATCGTGTTCGACGACCTGACCAAGCAGGCCGAGGCATACCGTGCCGTCTCGCTGCTGCTGCGTCGCCCGCCGGGCCGCGAGGCCTACCCCGGTGACGTGTTCTACCTACACTCCCGGTTGCTCGAGCGGTGCGCCAAGCTCTCCGACGAGCTGGGTGCCGGCTCGATGACCGGACTGCCGGTGATCGAGACCAAGGCCAACGACATCTCGGCCTACATCCCGACCAACGTCATCTCGATTACCGACGGGCAGTGCTTCTTCCAGTCCGACCTGTTCAACTCGGGTCAGCGCCCCGCGGTCGACGTCACCACCTCGGTCTCCCGAGTCGGTGGTGACGCGCAGATCAAGGCGATGAAGACGGTTTCCGGTTCGCTGCGAATCGACCTCTCGCAGTACGAGGAGCTGAAGGCCTTCGCCGCGTTCGCCTCCGACCTGGACGATGCCTCCAAGGCGCAGCTGAACCGGGGTGCCCGGCTCTACGAGCTGCTGAAGCAGCCGGAGAAGACGCCGATCCCAGTCGAGCAGCAGGTGGTGACCGTTTACCTGGGCACCAATGGGCACTTCGACGCCGTTCCGGTCGAGGACGTCGGTCGGTTCAACCACGAGTTGATCGACCAGATCCGGCGCAAGCACGACGACATCCTCACCGAGATCCGCGAGGCCCAGAAGTGGACCGACGATCTGGCGGACCGGGTCGTCGAGGCTGCGAAGGAGTTCAAGAAGGGCTTCACCACCTCCGAGGGCAAGCCGCTCGCTGAGGTCGAGGCCGAAGCCATGGACGCCGACAAGGTCGGGCAGGAGACCGTGAAGGTCAACAAGCCCGCCCCGAAGAAGTGACCGGGTAATCCATGGCCGCGCAACTTCGCGAACTACGCCGGCGGATCCGAGCGACGAAGTCGATCGGCAAGATCACCAAGGCGATGGAGCTGATCGCCACTTCGCGCATCGGTAAAGCACAGGCCAGGGTGCAGGCTTCCCGCCCGTACGCGACCGAGATCACCAAGGTGCTCTCGGCGCTCGCGGGCGCGGCGAGCAATCTGGACCACCCACTGCTCGTCGAGCGGGAGCAGCCGCGGCGGGCCGCGGTGCTGGTGGTCACCAGTGACAAGGGGCAGTGTGGCGGCTACAACGCCAACGTGCTGCGGGCTACCGAGGAACTGCTCTCGCTGCTGCGCGAGCAGGGCAAGGAGCCGGTGCTCTACGTGATCGGCGGCAAGGGCCTCAACTACTACACGTTCCGCAAGCGGGCGCTGGTTGAGTCCTGGACCGGTTTCTCCGACCAGCCGCACTACGTGAACGCCGCGACGGCTGGCGAGACGCTCGTCGAGTCGTTCCTGCACGGTGCCGATGACGCCGTGGACGCCTCGGGCCAGCCGGTAGCCGGCGAGGACGGCGTGCTTGGCGTGGACGAGCTGCACGTGGTCTACACCGAGTTCCGGTCCATGCTGACGCAGACTCCGGTCGCCAAGCGGATCGCGCCACTCGAGGTCGAGTACGCCGACGAGGAGGCCGAGGAAGCACCGGCCGGTCTGCTGCCGACCTACGAGTTCGAGCCGAGCCCGGACGCGCTACTCGACGCGCTACTGCCCAAGTACATCAATACGCGGATCTTCGCCGCGTTGCTCGAGTCCGCCGCATCTGAACTGGCAGCGCGCCGGACGGCGATGAAGGCCGCTTCGGACAACGCGAACGAACTGGTCGGCAACCTCACCCGTGAGGCGAACCAAGCCCGCCAGGCCCAGATCACCCAGGAGATCAGCGAGATCGTCGGTGGCGCCAATGCGCTTGCCGCCACAGGAAGTGATGACTAAATGACTGCAACCGCTACCAGCACCGCGTCCGGGCGCATCGTGCGGGTGACCGGGCCCGTGGTGGACGTGGAGTTCCCGCGCGGCGCGGTGCCCGAGCTCTTCCACGCGCTCAAGGTCGAGATCGAGTTCGAGCAGCTGCGTAAGACGGTGACCCTGGAAGTCGCCCAGCACCTGGGCGACAACCTGGTCCGCACCATTTCCTTGCAGCCGCAGGACGGTCTCGTGCGTGGCGCCGAGGTGATCAACACCGGCGCCCCGATCTCCGTACCGGTCGGGGACAAGGTCAAGGGGCACGTGTACAACGCGCTCGGCGACTGCCTCGACGAGCCTGGCTACGGCGCCGACCTGGAGAAGTGGTCGATCCACCGGAAGCCGCCGGCGTTCGACCAGCTCGAGGGCAAGACCGAGATCCTGGAGACCGGCCTCAAGGTGATCGACCTGCTCACCCCGTACGTGCAGGGTGGCAAGATCGGTCTGTTCGGTGGCGCCGGTGTGGGCAAGACGGTGCTGATCAAGGAGATGATCACCCGTGTCGCCAAGAACTTCGGTGGTACCTCGGTGTTCGCCGGCGTCGGTGAGCGCACCAGGGAGGGCACCGACCTGTTCCTGGAGATGAGCGAGGACGGTGTCATCAACGACACCGCGCTGGTCTTCGGGCAGATGGACGAGCCGCCGGGTACCCGTATGCGGGTGGCGCTGTCCGCGCTGACCATGGCGGAGTACTTCCGCGATGTGCAGAACCAGGACGTGCTGCTGTTCGTCGACAACATCTTCCGGTTCACCCAGGCCGGTATGGAGGTCTCCACGCTGCTCGGCCGGATGCCTTCCGCGGTGGGTTACCAGCCAACTCTCGCCGACGAGATGGGTGAGCTGCAGGAGCGGATTACCTCGGTCAAGGGCCGGTCGATCACCTCGATGCAGGCGATCTACGTGCCCGCGGACGACTACACCGACCCCGCGCCGGCGACCACCTTCGCCCACCTGGATGCCACCACGGAGCTTTCCCGTTCGGTCTTCCAGAAGGGAATTTTCCCGGCGGTGGACCCGCTGGCGTCCAGCTCGACGATCCTCGAGCCGGCGATCGTTGGCGATGAGCACTACCGGGTTGCCCAGCAGGTGATCGGGATTCTGCAGAAGTACAAGGAACTGCAGGACATCATCGCGATTCTGGGTATGGACGAGCTGTCCGAAGAGGACAAGCTGACGGTGAACAGGGCGCGCCGGATCGAGCGGTTCCTCTCGCAGAACATGCTGGTCGCGGAGACCTTCACCGGCCAGCCAGGTTCCACGGTGCCGCGTAGCGAGACCGTCGAGGCATTCGACAAGATCGCCAAGGGCGAGTTCGACCACTACCCGGAGCAGGCGTTCCTGGGTATCGGTGGTCTGGAAGACCTGGAGAAGAAGTACCGCGAGATCAGCGGTAAGTAACGCGTTGCCGACGGTGGTGGCCACGTCCGCTGTGGACGATGGTCACCACCGTCGCATAAGTTGGCGAGACCCGATGGACTACGGGACCATATGGACTACGGCAGTTAGAATGCTGACGTACTCCGCTGAGCAAGGAGGCATGCGTGGCCGAGATCGCGGTTGAGCTGGTCGCCGTTGAGCGCCGGTTGTGGTCGGGTAAGGCCAGCTTTGTCGTCGCCGAGACGACCGAGGGGCAGATTGGTCTACTGCCGGGGCACGAGCCGATGCTCGGACAGCTGGTCGAGGGCGGCATTGTCCGTGTGACCACTGTGGACGGTGACGTGATGTCCGCCGCGGTGCACGGCGGCTTCCTTTCGGTGACCGGTGACGGGGTCAGCGTGCTCGCCGAATCGGCCGATCTCGCGGACGAGATCGATGTGGCCGCCGCGCGGGCGGCGTTGACCGACGAGGACGCCACGGAGCGAGCACGAGCCGCGGGCAGGTTGCGCGCGGCGGGACAGTCGGCCTGATCGCGACGAGACAAGCGGGAGCCGCCGGTGATCATTTCCTGGATTCTAGGGCTGCTCCTGGTGGTTCTCGGCGCGCTGCTGGTGTTGCTTGCCGTGCGCTGGCTGCGCGTGCTGCGGGTTGGCGGAATCAATGTGGCGCTGCGCTGGCGCACGGATGACAGTGGGCGCGGCTGGCATCTGGGTATCGGTCGGTATCGGGGCGACGAGTTCGTGTGGTTTCGCGTACTGAGCCTGCGACTCGGCGCTAATCGGGTGATCCGGCGCGATGCGCTGGAGATCGATGACCGGCGGGAGCCGTCGCGATCCGAGGCGTACGCGATGCCGGCTGATTCGACCGTGCTGCGCTGTCGCTCCCTGGACGGTTCCGGTGGTAGCACCCTGGAAATAGCCATGGGCAAGGACGCGCTGACCGGGTTTCTGTCCTGGCTGGAGTCGGCCCCACCCGGTCGCAGCCTCCCGTGGGCCAGCTGACCTCGCTAACCCTAAAGAACGCGGTTACGGGGAGTGTCTGAAGGGCTCAGCGCTCGCCACCCGGCTTCCACAGCACATCGCCTTCCGGGTTAGCCAGCCGAGCGAGGATGAACAGCAGGTCAGAAAGCCGGTTCAGGTACTTCGCGGCGAGCGTGTTGGTGCGCTCCGCATCGGCTTCGAGGAGCGTCCACGCGGCACGTTCGGCGCGCCGGGTGACCGTACGTGCCTGATGCAGCAGCGCCGCGCCAGCCGTGCCGCCGGGCAGGATGAACGAGTTCAGCTTCGGCAGCCGTTCGTTGAAGTCATCGCACCACCCCTCCAGCCGCGTGACGTAGTCCTCGGTGACCCGCAGGGGCGGGTACGCCGGGTTCTCCACGATCGGAGTGCACAGGTCGGCGCCGACGTCGAACAGGTCATTCTGCACACCGCGGATAACCTCGGCGATCTCCTCGCTGAGCCCACCAAGCGCGATGGCTACGCCAAGCGTCGAGTTCGCCTCGTCCACCTCCGCGTAGGCGCCCAGCCGGGGGTCCGTTTTCGGCACCCGGGTGCCGTCGCCCAGCGCGGTGGCACCGCTGTCGCCTACCTTCGTGTACACCCGATTGATCCGAACGGCCATGGGCACAGCTTAGCTGTTGCAGAACTCCCGCCAGGCCGACTGGCTCGGCTCATCGCGCAGCCGGTAGTCGGAATGGCCATGCGAGGTGTAGTCGACGTCGAAGTACTGCACCCACAGCGCGCCGTGCTTGGTCAGATAGTCGACGACTTCCCGCAGCCATGCCGCCCGCTGCTCACCGGAGTCACCAGTGGCCAGGTCGCTGCCGGTTTCGGCGATCGCGAACGGTTTGCCGGCTTGCTCGCTCACCCTGATCAGCTCGCCGAACATGTCCTCCGGCGAACGGTACTCGGTCGTTTCGCCGCCGATCTGGTTGTACGAGTCCCAGCCGAGGATGTCGATGTATTCGTCTCCCGGGTAGTAGTCGGTCCACTGCCGGCCCGAAGCGGGGTCGACCGTCCAGTCCATCAGGATGAGCGTCGCGTGTAGCCGGTCGTTGCCCGCTTCCTTGGCGAGCCCCGCGAGGTGTTGCCAGGCTGCCCGGAACTGCTCGGTGGTGTACTCGCCCTGCTCCACGTTGTCCTCTGGCTCGTGGAAGAACGTCCAGTAGATGTCCCGGTCTTTCGGTGCCCCGGCGAACCAGTCACGCATATGCGCGTCGTGTTGACCGTCGACGACTTCCTGCGGCGCCATCTTGAACGAGACGGTCATCGGCAGGTTGCCCGCGTCCAGTTTGCCCGGCCATTCCTTCGGCAGCCCCGAGTAGAACAGCCGTACCGACTCGAGGTCGTAGTAGCCGTTGACCCGCTCGAATGCCTCCTGGAAGCTCTCTCCCTGCTGCTCGGGCAGGAACGAGGCGCCGCAGACCGGGGTCGCCGCATCGTGCGTGGGGGAGGCAACCGAGGTGTGCGTCAGCAGCAGTGCGCCCAACGCCGTGATGGTCAGAACGATCGTGCGTCGCATACCCACTCCGAGAGTCCGTGGAGCCGTTAGTTGGGTAATAAGTAACACCGCCAATGCCAGTCCGGCACTGTTCAGCGGCGTATTGGAGTAAATCTGCGGGAGCCGTTTAGGGCATGTTTGTGGAAAGTTTTCTACCGTCGGTGTGCTGCATGCCCTGCCGTCCGAGCGCGACGACGCAGGCGGCATTATGGGGTGTTGTGAGTGAGCACTTCGAGGTACACGGGGGAGCTCGCCTGACGGGCGAGGTCGAGGTCGTCGGCGCCAAGAACAGCGTGCTGAAGCTGATGGCGGCCGCGCTGCTCGCCGAGGGCACCACGACGCTGACGAACTGCCCCGAGATTCTGGACGTCCCGCTGATGGCGGACGTACTGCGCAGCCTGGGCTGCACGGTGGCCATCGAGGGTGACACCGTGCGCATCACCACCCCGACGGAACTCAACCACCGCGCCGACTCCGCATCCATGGGCAAACTGCGCGCCTCCGTATGCGTGCTCGGTCCGCTTGTCGGCCGCTGCAAACGGGCGGTGGTCGCGCTGCCCGGCGGTGACGCGATTGGCTCCCGTCCGCTGGATATGCACCAGAACGGCCTACGCAAACTCGGCGCGCACAGCGAGATCAGCCACGGCTGCGTGGTGGCCGAGGCCGAGCGGCTGCAGGGCACCCAGATCTGGCTGGACTTTCCCAGCGTCGGGGCCACCGAGAACATCCTCACCGCCGCGGTGCTCGCCGAGGGCAGCACGGTGGTGGACAACGCCGCGCGGGAACCCGAGATCGTGGATCTGTGCACGATGCTCACGCAGATGGGCGCCAAGATCGAGGGCGCAGGGACCTCGACGATCACGGTGCACGGAGTTGACTCGCTGCAGCCCACCACGCATCGGGTGATCGGGGATCGCATCGTGGGGGCGACCTGGGCGTTCGCCGCGGCCATCACCCAGGGTGATATCCGGGTTCGCGGGGTGGATCCGCACCACCTCGACCTGGTGTTGGAGAAGCTGCGTACCGCGGGCGCCGAGGTGACCGTGTTCGACGAGCCGGATGAGCAGGGGTTCCGGGTGACCCAGCGGGAACGGCCGCTCGCGGTGGACTTCGTCACGCTGCCCTACCCCGGTTTCGCTACCGATCTGCAGCCCTTCGCGATTACCTTGTCCGCGGTTGCCGAGGGCACCTCGATGATTACCGAGAACCTGTTCGAGGCACGTTTCCGGTTCGTCGAGGAGATGGTCCGGCTGGGCGCGGACGCCCGAACCGATGGACATCACGCCGTGGTGCGTGGGGTGGCGCAGTTGTCCTCGGCGCCGGTATGGGCTTCGGACATCCGAGCCGGCGTTGGTCTGGTGCTTGCCGGGTTGTGCGCCGATGGGGTCACCGAGGTCTGGGACGTGTTCCATATCGATCGCGGGTACCCGGCCTTTGTGGAGAACCTGCGCAGCCTTGGCGCGGATATCAGCCGGGTCACCGGTGACCCGCAGCGCTAACGCCAGTCAAACCGCGTTCTTTAGGAATCTTGTCGCGACTGCGTGTGACCGCGTTCTTTAAGGTTATCGGGGAACAGTTCGTCGAGGTGGTAGTTCAGGATCGCGTGTGCGGCGGCCGCGCCGCGCTGGCCGATCAGCACGCTGGTCGCCAGGCCGTGGTTGATGCTCAGCAGCCGAGCGGCTTCGGTGCTGGGGTCGGCCTCGGGGCGTAGCTCGCCGGCGCGGTGTGCCGATTCGAGCGCTTCGATGAGTCGGCCTTCCAGCAGGTTGGGACCCTCGATGAAGGGCTGCGCGGCGAGCTCCGGATCGGTCATCGCGAGCACCGCGTACGAGCTCCACACCAGGTGAAAAGCGCGGCTCGGTTCGTCGGTTGGCAGCGCCTCGGCCAGCAGCTCGCGAAGGTAGCCACGGGTCGAGGTCGGCTCGGCGAGCGCCGCGATCCGCTTCGCCCAGCGTTGGTTGCTCTGCTCGGTCAGTCGCGCCAGCGCGGCGTGCATCAGTTGCGCCTTGGTGTGGAAGTAGTACTGCACCAGGCGCAGCGATACGCCCGCTTCGGCGGCGACCGCGCGCATGGTGACCGAGTGCAGGCCGGATCGGGCCGCAAGGCGCACCAGCGCGTCGGTCAATTGGGCTCGCCGCTCATCATGATCGACGATCTTCGGCACCCGCTGCTCCTTGGTCGACTATCAGCTGCTGTTGGTACGTTTGTACCATAAACATCGATGTGCGTTGTGCTACTGCCTCGGTGCAATGCCGTTACTCGGCAGTATGGTGTTCGGAAAGCTGGATTAACGGAGGTTAACCGTGCCGTATCCGAGCGACCGGGAGCGCGACCGTCCATGGGTGATGCGGACCTATGCCGGACATTCGTCGGCCGCCGCGTCCAACGCGCTGTACCGGAAGAACCTGGCGAAAGGGCAGACCGGGCTATCGGTCGCCTTCGATCTGCCCACCCAGACCGGGTACGACCCGGACCACGACCTCGCGCGCGGCGAAGTGGGCAAGGTCGGGGTGCCGATCAGCCATATCGGCGATATGCGTCAGCTGTTCGACCAGATCCCGCTTTCCGCGGCGAACACCTCGATGACCATCAACGCGACGGCCATGTGGTTGCTCTCGCTGTACATCACCGTCGCCGAGGAACAGGCCACCGAGCAGGGGCTGGACTGGCACGAGGTGGTCGGCAAGCTCACCGGCACCACCCAGAACGACATCATCAAGGAGTACCTGTCTCGCGGTACCTATGTGTTCCCGCCGGGACCGAGCCTGCGGCTGATCACCGATATGGTCACCTGGACGGTGGCCAATGTGCCCAAGTGGAACCCGATCAACATCTGTAGCTATCACCTCCAGGAGGCGGGTGCCACCCCGGTACAGGAGCTCGCCTATGCGATGTCCACCGCGATTGCCGTACTGGACGCGGTCCGCGATTCGGGCGAGGTGCCGGCGGAGAAGTTCGGCGATGTCGTTGGGCGGATCTCGTTTTTCGTGAACGCCGGGGTCCGGTTCGTCGAGGAAATGTGCAAGCTACGTGCCTTCGCGCAACTCTGGGACGAAATCACCGAACAGCGCTACGGCGTCACCGATCCCAAGCAGCGCCGGTTCCGGTACGGCGTGCAGGTGAACTCGCTCGGACTCACCGAAGCTCAGCCGGAGAACAACGTACAGCGGATCGTGCTGGAGATGCTCGCGGTCTCCCTCTCCCGCAATGCGCGCGCCCGCGCGATTCAGCTTCCCGCGTGGAACGAGGCACTTGGTTTGCCGCGGCCATGGGACCAGCAGTGGGCCCTGCGCATGCAGCAGGTCCTCGCCTATGAGACGGATCTGCTCGACTACGAGGACATCTTCGACGGCTCCCCGGTCATTCAGTCCAGGGTGGACGAGATCGTGGCCGGCGCCCGCACGGAAATCGACCGCGTGCAGGCGATGGGCGGCGCGGTCGCCGCGGTGGAAAGCGGTTATATGAAGACCGAGCTGGTCGGTTCACTCGCCGAGCGGCGTCGCCGGATCGAATCCGGCGAGGAGGTCATCGTCGGCGTGAACGCTTTCGACACCACCGAGCCGAGCCCGCTGCAGGCCGAGGGTGCCAATGCGATCGAAACCGTGGACCCGCGGGTGGAAAGGGAAGCGGTCGAAGCCATCAAGGCGTGGCGGGCGAGCAGGGACGCGGGCAAGGTCGATCACGCGCTGCGCGCGCTGCGCGATGCGGCCAAGACCGAGGCGAACCTGATGGAGGCGACGCTGAACTGTGCCCGCGCTGGGGTCACCACCGGCGAATGGGCGGGCGTGCTGCGGGATGCCTTCGGCGAGTACCGCGCGCCGACCGGGGTGTCCGAAACGGCCGCGGCGGATGCCGGGGAAGAACTGGCCAAGGTGCGCGAGCGTGTCGAGCAGACCGGCGCGGAGCTCGGCGAGCGGCTGCGCATCCTGGTTGGTAAACCGGGGCTGGATGGGCATTCGAACGGTGCCGAACAGATCGCCGTGCGGGCAAGGGACGTCGGCTTCGAGGTGATCTACCAGGGGATCCGGCTTACCCCGGAACAGATCGTGGCCGCGGCGGTGCAGGAAGGCGTGCATATCGTCGGGATCTCGATCCTGTCCGGCTCGCATCTGGAGATCGTGCCGGCGGTGGTGGACGGGTTGCGCGCCGCGGGTGCCGAGGACATTCCGGTGGTGGTCGGCGGGATCATCCCGGATTCGGATGCCGTGCAGCTACGCGAACGCGGGGTCGCGAGGGTGTTCACGCCCAAGGACTACGCGCTCACCGAGATCATGTCCGAGATGGTGACCGTGCTCAGGCAGGCGAACGACCTAACCTAGCGCCCGCCATAACCGCAATGTTTAGGGATCTTGCGGTTATGGGGGAGCGCGGCTCTTTACCTCGCGGGCTGGACGGCCTACCGTTCATCCAACCTGAACGCTCAGTGATGGACCCGGCGACCACGTCGTGTGGACGAGAGCGAGGTACGGATGGGGAGCTGGAATCGGCGAAACTTCCTGCGAACGGCGGGCGGGGCGGCCATTGCGCTCGGCGCCGGACTGGGGATCGCTGGCTGTAGCCGGGTCAGTCTCTCCGATGAGCCAAACGGCGGAACCCTGCTCGAGCGATTGCGGCAGTCCGGCACGGTACGGGTGGGTTTCGCGAATGAGGCGCCATACAGCTATATCGACGACAACGCGGATATCACCGGAGAGGCCGCCGAGCTTGCCAAGATCGTTTTCCGGCGGCTTGGCGTGCCGAATATTCAGCCGATCCCGTCCGAGTTCGGCTCACTGATCGCCGGACTCAAAGTTGGACTGTTCGATGTGGTCGGTGCGGGGATGGCCATCCTGCCGGAACGTTGCGCCGAGGTCCTTTTCACCAATCCGGAGTTCGCCGCCCCGGCCGCATTCCTGGTGCCGAAGGGCAATCCGAAAGGGATTCAGAGCTTCGGAGATGTGGCCAACGAGGACGGTTTCCGGCTCGGCACGCTGATTGGCGCGGTGGAGCGGGACTACGCGATCTCGAGTGGAGTTCCCGAAGGCGCGATCACCGAGCTGGCGAACCAACCAAGTGGACTGGAAGCGGTGCGCACCGGACGAATCGATGGCTTCGCGTTGACCACGATCTCGCTGCGAGACGTGCTTTCCAAGAATCCCGGTGCGAACCTGGAGATCACCAAACCCTTTACCCCGGTCGTGAACGGTCAGCCGCAGTACACCGCGGGTGGGTTCGCGTTCCTGCCGGATCAACAGAACATCGTGGACTCGTTCAATACCGAGCTGGCGAAGATGAAAGAGAACGGTGAGCTGCTCGAAGCGTTGCGCCCGTTCGGTTTCACCGAGGCCGAGATGACCGAGCTGACCGCGAACGAGCTCTGCCGGGCACCGGCGTCATGAGGGAGTGATCCATGTCTGGCGAACAGGTTGGTTTGCTTGTCGACGGTGCCTTGTTCACCCTGTGGCTGACGCTCGGCGGCGCCGCGATCGGCCTCGTGCTCGCGTTCCTCGCCGGTCTGGCGCGGGTCAGCTCGTCGAAGGTGCTGCGGGCGATCGGCTTCGTGTACGTCGAGTTCTTTCGCGGTGCCGCCGTGCTGGTGCTGGCTTTCTGGTTCGTCTACGCGATGCCGATGCTCGGCTGGCAGTTCGAGCCGGTATTCGCTGGGATGGTCGCGCTCGGGTTGAACATCGGCGCCTATGCTGCCGAGATCGTGCGCGGCGCCATCCAGTCCGTTCCGGTCAACCAGTACGAAGCGGCGCTGGCGATGAACTTCAGCTCGTGGCAGCGGATGCGCCGAGTGGTGCTGCCGCAGGCGCTGGTTGCGATGATCCCGCCGTTTTCCAACAACATCATCGAGTTGCTCAAGGCGTCGGCCGTGGTATCCGTAGTGTCCATTCCGGAGCTCGCCTTCAACGGGCAGCTGATCTGGAGCGGTAATGGTCAGGCGGCCGCGGTATTCGGTGGCCTGCTGGTGATGTACGGCGCCCTCGCGTTGATCTTCACGATCATTATGCGGCTGCTCGAGCGTAGGGCGGCCCGCTCGGTCGGCAGGCAGCCAGACCCCGGCTGGTGGACCCGGCTGCGCCGTAGGTCGGAGGTGCCGGCATGAACTGGGACTGGGACTACGTCGGCAGCATGATGCCGGACCTGCTCGATGGTTTGTGGACGGCGCTGCTTGCCACCATCTTCGGTTTCTTGCTCGCGCTCGTGCTCGGCCTTGTTTTCGCGATCCTGCGCCGGAGCAAGACCGCGTGGATCAGGGTGCCGATCGGCTTCATCGTCGAGTTCATCCGGGGCACCCCGCTGCTGGTCCAGTTGTTCTTCCTGTTCTTCGTGCTGCCGGACTTCGGGGTACAGCTCTCGCCATTGGCGTCCGGAATCGTCGGGTTGGGCGTGCATTACGCGACCTACACGTCGGAGGTCTACCGGGCGGGCATCGACGGGGTGCCAGCCGGCCAGTGGGAGGCCGCGACGGCGCTGAACCTGCCGGCTCGCCGGACGTGGACGAGTGTCGTGTTGCCGCAGGCGGTCCCGCGCTCCTTGCCCGCGCTGAGTAACTACCTGATCGCACTGTTCAAGGATGTGCCGCAGCTCGTCGCGATCACCGTCGCCGAGCCGTTTACCGTGGCACGAGGCATTTTCGCGGATTCATTCCGCCCATTCGAAGCCATCACGATGGCCGGCGTGCTGTACTTGGTCACCGCGTTCGTGTTGTCATACCTCGGCAGGATCGTGGAGCGCCGGTACGGCACGGTGCGGGTGTGACCAGAGGCTGGTCTGTGGAAGGGACGAAAGAACCGATGACCGAAGCGACAAGCGCAGCGCCGGTGCGGGCCCATGACGGCAACGGCGAGTTCATCAAGTTCGCCGAGGTGAGCAAGCGGTTCGGGTCGAATGTGGTGCTGGACGACCTGTCCTTCAGCGTGGGCGCGGGCGAGCGGGTGACACTGATCGGACCAAGTGGTTCGGGCAAGACCACGATCCTGCGGATGCTGATGACGTTGCTCCGGCCGGACTCCGGCACGATCTCGGTGAACGGTGAGTACCTGTTCCACGAGGAGCGCGGCGGCCAGCTGGTGACCGCGAGCGAATCGCATATTCGCCGGGTGCGTAGCAAGATCACGATGGTCTTCCAGCAGTTCAACCTGTTCCCGAACATGCGGGTACTACGCAATGTCACCGAGGCGCCGGTGCATGTCCTCGGCAAGCCCAAGGATGAGGCCGCCGAGCGGGCCAAGGAGCTGCTCGCCCTCGTTGGCCTCGGCGAGAAGCTGGACGCCTATCCCTCGCAGCTCTCCGGTGGTCAGCAGCAGCGGGTCGCGATCGCCAGGGCGCTCGCCGTGGATCCGGATGTTCTGCTGCTTGACGAGGTCACCTCGGCATTGGACCCCGAGCTGGCCGCCGAGGTATTGGACGTGCTCCGGGATATCGCCAAGACCACGGATGTGACCATGCTGCTGGTGACGCACGCGATGAAGTTCGCCCGCGACGTGTCACACCGGGTGTTGATGTTCAACCAGGGCAAGATCATCGAGGATCGCCCGCCGGAGGAGATGTTCAACGAGCCGAGGCACGAGCGAACCCAGTCCTTCCTCCGCTCCGTGATCGACGAAACCTGAACCGCGAGATCCCTCAGCAGCGCGGTCACGGAGCGTGCTAGGTGGTGGAGTCGAGCGCCACCCGGAGGCCGAGCGCGACGAGCACGGTGCCCGTGATCCGGTCCAGTACGGTGCGCACTCGCTGCCTGGTCAGCAGGTGGCCCACCGTGCCAACCAGCAGTGAGTAGATCCGCCACCACAGCACGGCCACCACAAGGAAGACGGTGGCCAGCAACGCCGAGGTGGTCAGCCGGGGCTCGTTCGGCGAGACGAACTGGGGAAGTAGGGACAGGAACAGCACCGCGATCTTCGGGTTCAGGATGTTGCTCAGCAGCCCCTGCCGGAACGCTACCCAGCGGGACAAGCCGGTTCGCGGGTGCTCGTCCGTCGCTTGCTCGGCTGCGGTTTCGGCGTTATGCCCCATCGCTTTTCTGGAATTCCCCATGGCTTTTCTGGAGTTCCACAGGGCCTGCACGCCGAGATAGATCAGGTAGGCCGCGCCGGCGAACTTGACCACCGTGTACGCGGTCGCGGATGCGGCGAGTAGTGCGGAAAGCCCGAGAATCGCCGCGCTGGCGTGCACCACGAGCCCGGCGCAACAGCCAAGGCCGGTCCACCAGGTGCCACGCGCGCCACCGCGTACCCCGTTACGCAAACCGAGCGCCATATCCGGGCCGGGCGTGACGGTCAGTACCGTGACGAGTGCGAGAAACGGAAACAACTGCTGAGGCACGTAGTCCAGCCTAGCCGGGCTGTCGATGGTGTTGGCCGGTCAACGGTATTGCCCTGGGTTGCTTGCCCTGCGTTGGTATTGCCAGGGGTTGTCGCGCTTATAGAGTGCCAGTATGGGCGAGTATCAGCATATAACCGTCAAAACCGACGAGCCGACCGCGCGAATCACGATGAATCGGCCGAACCGGCGCAATTCGCTGACCTACGACCATCTCGCCGAGCTGCTTGCCGCGTTCACCGAGGTCGCCGAGACGTCCGCGACGGGCATCGTGCTCGCCGGTGAGGGGCCGGTGTTCTCCGCCGGACACGACTTTGGCGATGTCGCCGCGCGGGACCTCGCGCAGCTCAGGGATCTGCTGCAGCTGTGCACCCGGTTGATGCGCACTATCCAATCCGTACCGCAGGTGGTGCTCGCCAGGGTGCATGGCCTTGCCACCGCGGCCGGCTGCCAGCTGGTCGCCTCCTGTGATCTGGCGGTCGCCGCCGAATCGGCGGGATTCGCCCTGCCCGGCGGTAAGGGCGGCTGGTTCTGCCATACGCCCGCGGTGCCGGTGGCGCGGGCGGTCGGCCGCAAGCGGCTGATGGAAATGGCGTTGACCGGCGATCCGATCGATGCCGCCACGGCGCTCGACTGGGGCTTGGTGAACCGGGTGGTACCCGATACCGAACTCGACGCGGCGATCGACCAACTACTTAGTAAAGCCACTAGAGGTAGCCGGGTAAGCAAGGCGTTGGGGAAACAAACGCTGTACGCTCAGCTCGATCGCCCGGAGGACGACGCCTACGGGATCGCGCTCGAAGTAATGGCTGGCGCGGCGCAGCTCGACGGCGCGAAAGAAGGCATGGCCGCATTTATGGAGAAGCGTCAACCGGTTTGGCCAGACTAGCTAACTGGCAGCCGTCGAGGGACGAAAGGAACTACATGCGCGCGACGATCGCCGAGGAGCTACTGTTGCTCCGCTTGGACGACGAAGACGGCAAGAAGCGCGGAGACAGCACCAAGATGGGCTTTGGTGTCGTTGGTGCACATCTACTCGAGCTGGGACTCGCCGGGCGCGTCGAGCTGGAGGGCAAGAAGATCGCGGTCCGTGGTGACTCGCCGGTTGGCGAAGCCGCGACCGATGAGGTATTGCAAGCGCTGACCGAAGCGAAGCGGCCGGCGACACCGCACACCTGGATGTCCAAGCTGTCCTCAAAGTCCACAAAGGCGACGATGGAATCGCTTGTGGACAAAGGCTTCGTGCACGAGGAGGAGCGGAAGGTACTGGGCCTGTTCCCCGGTAAGCGGTATCCGGCCGCGGACGATTCGGCCGAGGCTGATGCCCGGCGACGGCTACGTACCGTGCTGATCGAGGGGCAGCGGCCGGATGCGCGCACCGCCGCGCTCGTGGGCATGGTGCACGCCACCGGACTGGCCAAGAGCCTGTTCCCGGAATCGGATGGCAAGGAGATTGCCAAGCGTGCCAAGGAGATCGCCGAAAGCGGTGACGACCTGGCCAGCGATGCGGTAACCAAAACCGTTGCGGCGGTCAGCACCGCCGTGCAGACCGCGGTGATGGCCGCGGTCGGCGGCAGCGGTCAGTGATCGCCGGTCAGTGATCACTGCGCTCATGCAGTAGCAGTAGCGCATAGGCCGCAAGGGATTGCGCGTCGGTGATCTCGCCGGCGCGGCTCATGCGCTCGAATTCGCCGCGGGTGAACCAGGCCGCGCGCATATCCTGTTCGGTGTGCTCGCGTTCTGGTTCGCCCTCGCGGAGCTCGGTCGCCAGAAACACCCTGCCGCGCTGGCTGGATAAGCCGGGGGCGACGTCGAGCAGGCCGATCTCGCGTAGCGACCCGGCGGTTAGTCCGGTTTCCTCGCGGAGCTCCCGCGCGGCGAGTTCGGCCGCCGGCAGCTCCGCCCGGTCCGGCGCGGTGCCTTGCGGGAACTCCCAGCGGCGCAGCCCGAGCGGATAGCGGTACTGCTCGACGAGATGTAGCTCCTCGCCGCGAAGCGGGATCACCAGTGCGTAGTCGGGTTTGTCGATAACCCCATAGATTCCCGCTGACCCGTCCGCCCGCTGGATATCGTCTTCTCGCACGCGCATCCAGGCGTTCGTGTAGACCTCACGACTCGATAGTGCTTCCACAACCGACATCCTGCCGGACGCGGGCGGTGGTTGGTCGGCGTATCGGTGGACCCAGTGACGGGGGTGTCCGGGCCGGTGACCTACCCTCGCTGCGTGCGTCTCGTACTCGCTCGGTGCAAAGTCGACTACGTGGGGCGGCTGACCGCGCATCTGCCGATGGCCAACAGGCTGCTGTTGATCAAGGCCGATGGTTCGGTCTCCGTCCACTCGGACGACCGTGCCTATAAGCCGTTGAACTGGATGAGCCCGCCGTGCTGGCTACTCGAAGACGGCGATGTCTGGACGGTGCAGAACAAGGCTGGCGAGCGCCTGGTGATCACCATCGACGCGCTGATCGACGAGCTCAACCACGACCTTGGTGCCGAACCGGGGCTGGTGAAAGACGGCGTCGAGGCGCATTTGCAGGAGCTGCTCGCCGAGCAGGTGAATACCCTCGGCGCCGGTTACTCGTTGGTGCGCAGGGAGTACCCGACCGCGATCGGCCCGGTTGATCTGCTGGTCAAAGACGGCGACGGCGGCACGGTCGCCGTGGAGGTGAAGCGGCGCGGCGAGCTGGACGGCGTCGAGCAGCTCACCCGCTACCTCGAACTCCTCAATCGTGATCCACTGATCGCTCCTGTACAGGGCGTTTTCGCGGCGCAGCAAATCAAGCCGCAGGCCAAGACGCTTGCCGAAGACCGCGGTATCCGCTGCGTGACGCTGGACTACGACGCGATGCGCGGTATCGAGCCGGACGAGTTCCGCCTCTTCTGAGCTACTCCCCGTAACCGCAAGAACCCTCAAAAACGTGGTCACCAGGCGTGCGCGCGCCGTGCAAACCCTGGAGGTTGCGGTTGCGGCGGCGCCTGTTTAGTCGCGACGCGACGCTTCTTGTTTGATGTTGCGGCCATTCCTGTTGATTTCCCGCTGAGCGTGTATCCCAGCTCTGATCACCACGGCACGCCTGGGTACAGCCATTGATAACGATGTCTGACCGGTCTGCGCGATTAGTTGGCTGACTGCATTCACCTGAAGGCCAGCGCGCGGTACGGTGCGCATGCCCGAAGATTGCTGATGCTTTTTGTTGACAATTGTTTAGTGGAGGTGCCCGTTGATAGTGCTCGCGGACGCCGACCTGCGGTTGGATGCGCAGTTCGTCGACTACGCCTTGCTCGCGGTGTACTTCGTACTGGTTCTCGGTATCGGGTACCTGGCAAGGCGACAGGTCTCGACCAGCCTTGACTTCTTCCTGTCCGGTCGCTCGTTGCCGGCCTGGGTCACCGGTCTCGCCTTCATCTCCGCGAACCTCGGCGCCGTCGAGGTCATGGGGATGTCCGCAAGTGGTGCGCAGTACGGCATGCCGACGATGCATTACTTCTGGGTGGGCGCCATACCCGCGATGCTGTTCCTCGGCATCGTGATGATGCCGTTCTACTACGGTTCCAAAGTCCGCAGCGTGCCCGAGTTCATGCTGCGCAGGTTCGGTAAGCCGGCCCACCTGGTGAACGGCATCAGCTTCGCCACCGCGCAGGTCCTGATCGCCGGTGCGAACCTGTTCCTGCTCGCGGCGGTGATCAACACGCTGCTCGGCTGGCCGCTGTGGGTGTCCATCGTGCTCGCCGCGGTGATCGTGCTCTCCTACACCGCGCTCGGCGGGCTGTCCGCGGCCATCTACAACGAGGTGCTGCAGTTCTTCGTCATCGTCATCGCCCTGCTGCCGCTGACCATCGTCGGCATGGTGAAGGTCGGCGGCTGGCAGGGCCTGGTGGACAAGGTCACCGCCGGCCCCGGTGGAGCCGAGCAGCTGAGCTCCTGGCCCGGTGATGCGATTACCGGCTTCGGCAACAGCTTCCTTTCGGTGCTCGGCATCGTGTTCGGCCTCGGTTTCGTGCTCTCCTTCGGCTACTGGACGACGAACTTCGTCGAGGTGCAGCGGGCCATGGCGTCGAAGAGCATGTCCGCCGCGCGGCGCACGCCGATCATTGGCGCCTTCCCGAAGATCTTCATCCCGTTCATCGTGATCATCCCCGGGATGATCGCCGGGGTCATCGCCTCGGAGCTGGTCAGGGACAAGGCCGCGCTGATGGAGGGGCAGCCAGGGGAAACCGGGGTGACCTTCAACGACGCGTTGTTGCTGCTGATGCGCGATCTACTGCCGAACGGCATGCTCGGCGTCGCGATCGCCGGTCTGCTCGCCTCGTTCATGGCCGGTATGGCGGCGAATCTCAGCGCCTTCAACACGGTGTTCACCTACGACATCTGGCAGTCCTACGTGGTCAAGGACAAGCCGGACGGCTACTACCTCCGGATGGGCCGCTGGGTCACCATGGCCGGCACGGTGCTGGCCATCGGCACCGCGTTCATCGCGGCAAGCTACGCCAACATCCTGCAGTACCTGCAGGACCTGTTCTCGTTCTTCAACGCGCCGCTGTTCGCCACCTTCATCCTCGGTATGTTCTGGAAGCGGATGACCCCCACCGCTGGCTGGCTCGGTCTGGTGATGGGCACCGCCTCCGCCGTCACGGTATGGGGACTCGCCCAGGCCGGCGTGCTCGGCCTTTCCGGGCTCGGCGTCAGCATGACGGCGGCCGGCACCGCCTTCGTGGTGGATATCGTGGTCAGCGTGGCCGTCTCGGTGGTCACCACGCCGAAGCCAGCGGATCAACTGGTTGGCCTGGTGTACACGGTGACGCCGAGGGCATCACTGCGGCATTCGGAGACCGGTCAGGACGCTGGCTGGTATCGCAAGCCGGCGCTGCTCGCCGGGATCGCGCTGGTCATCACGATCGCCCTGAACATCATCTTCTAGCGGGGAGAAGCGACCATGGCACACGAACGGAAAACCTCGGGCGCCCGGACGCATCGCGCTGGCGCCTTCGATGTACGCGCGATCATCGCCCTTCTCCTCGGCATCTACGGCGTCGTGCTGCTCGTCATGGGTATCGGGTTCACCAGCGAGGCGGATCTGGAACGGGCGGCAGGGGTGAACATCAACCTGTGGACGGGCCTGGCACTGACCGTCGCGGCGCTACTTTTCGTGGCCTGGGCCAGGTGGCGCCCGATCCTGGTACCGGACGACGAGGCCGAGCAGGAGCAAGCCGGCTAGCGCCGAGTGTCGTGGCTTTGCGGCCGGCCGGCGGGCAGGATAGGAAGTGCCTGGCAACGGTCGAGCAGCAGTTGGCGAATATTCGGGAGCCGCGATGAAGAAGATCATCAATGATCCGGCCACGGTGGTGGCCGAGGCGTTGCACGGGTTGGCCGTCGCGCATCCCGAGCGGTTACGGGTCACGACCGATCCCGCGGTGATCGTCCGGACGGACGCGCCGGTGGCCGGCAAGGTGGCGGTGATCTCCGGGGGCGGTTCCGGGCACGAACCGTTGCACGGCGGTTTCGTCGGCAGCGGAATGCTGGACGCCGCCTGCCCCGGTGCGGTGTTCACTTCGCCGACCCCCGATCAGGTGCAGGCCGCGGTTACCGCGACCGACGCGGGTGCCGGGGCACTGCTGCTGGTCAAGAACTACACGGGTGACGTGTTGAACTTCGAGACCGCGGCCGAACTCGCCGAGGCGACCGGGACCCCGGTGCGCAGCGTGCTGATCGACGATGACGTAGCGGTCGCCGACTCCACCTTCACCGCAGGCCGGCGCGGGGTTGGCGGCACCCTACTGCTGGAGAAGATCGTCGGCGCCGCCGCCGAGCGCGGCACTGACCTGGATGGGTGTGCGCGGTTGGCCGCCTCGGTGGTCGCGGGTGTGCGGTCGATGGGCGTGGCACTGACCGCGCCAACCGTGCCGCACGTCGGCGAGCCAAGTTTCACGCTCGGCGCGGACGAGATGGAGATCGGCATAGGCATTCACGGCGAACCCGGCCGCGCGCGGGTACCGCTCGAGGACGCCGATCGGCTGGTGGCCCGCCTTGTCGATGCGATCGTCAGTGACCTGCCGTTTGTCGCGGGCGACCGGGTCATCCTGTTCACCAATTCCATGGGTGGCACCCCGCTGCTCGAGCTTTATCTGGCGCACGGGATTGCCGAACGGCTACTGGCCGAGCGGGGGATCGAGGTCGCCCGTAGGTTGGTGGGGCCATACGTGACGAGTCTGGAGATGCAAGGAATGAGCCTTACCCTGCTGCGGGCGGATGATCAGCTGCTCGACCTGTGGGATGCCCCGGTGTGCACCCCCGCGCTGCGCTGGGGCATGTGATGGCCTGTACGACCGAGGACGTGGTGGCCGCGCTGCGCCGGTGCGCCGAGGTGATCAGCGAGCACCGGGACGAGCTGGTCGAGCTGGACAGGGAGATTGGCGATGCGGATCACGGCGAGAACCTGAATCGCGGATTCGCCGCCGTTGTGTCCGCTGTGGACTCGACGATGCCGGAAACTCCCGGCGCGGCGCTGAAACTTGCCGCGACCACACTGATATCCAAAGTGGGCGGTGCGGCCGGCCCGCTGTATGGCACGGCCTTTCTGCGCGCGGCGACAACCGTCGGTGACGCTGCTGAGCTCGATGCGCCGATGGTGGCGAAGGTACTGCGGGCGGCCATGGACGGTGTGGTGGCGCGCGGTAAGGCCGAGCAGGGTGACAAGACCATGGTGGATGCCTTGCATCCCGCGGTACTTGCCGCCGAATCCGCGACAGAGGTCCCGGTGGGGGAGCTACTGAAAGCCGCAGCCACGGCGGCGAGTGAGGGCGCGGCGGCGACCGTTCCGCTGGTCGCGCGCAAGGGCAGGGCGTCCTATTTGGGCGAACGCAGCGCGGGCCATCTCGATCCGGGCGCACGATCCACTGAGCTGCTGCTTGGCGCGTTCGCGGGCGGGCAGCGATGACCGTCGGCATCGTCCTTGTCTCCCACAGCGCCGCGCTTGCCGAGGGGCTTGCCGAGCTTGCCGGGCAGATGGCACCGGACGTGCGGATCGTGCCCGCTGGCGGTCTTGTCGACGAGCAGGGCGCTGGGCTGGGCACCGACTACGACGCCGTATGCGCCGCGGTGGCGCGGGCTGACTCCGGCGAAGGAGTGCTGCTGCTCTACGACCTCGGCAGCGCGCGGATGACCGCAGAGCTCGCGGTGGAATCGCTTGCTGGGGCACAGCGCGCCTTCGTAGCCGATGCGCCGTTCGTCGAAGGCGCGGTGGCCGCGGCGGTTGCCGCGCAGAGCGGTGCCGAGCTGGCCAGGGTCGCCACGGCCGCCGCGGCGGCGAACGCAGGGGAGGAGTCGGCTGCCGGGGAGGAGCCGGCTGAGCGCGAGCCAGGGGCCGAACGGGCTTCCGGCGCGGTACGGCGTGCCGAGTTCGTGCTGACCAACGAGGTCGGCTTGCATGCCCGACCGGCAGCCTTGTTCGCGCGTACCGTGGCTGGGCTCGCCGCCGAGGTCGAGGTGGTGTGCGGTGACCAGCGCGCCGCTGGCGACAGCGTGCTGGCCCTGATGGCGCTCGGCGCGGTCAAGGGTTCGCGGATCGAGGTGTCGGCGAGTGGTGCCGACGCGGCAGAGGCGTTGCGCCGTATCGGCGATCTTGTCGATCGCGATTTTGCCGAGTGAGTGATTACCGCGACAGCTACTATCCAAAAAGGAATACATAGCGGGCCAAATTGGCACAATTCGCGCTCGATCCGTTACTCAAGCCGGATTATCGCGCTGCGGATGAGTAATGATCACGAGTCAGCAACGGGAAGGCCGCCGATCTGCGCCCGATCGGTGCACGCTAATCTTTGGCACCGATTGAATATTGTTCCGATGATGTAGACGCTGGGTAGGTTGCCGGACATGTCCGAAACGGTTGTACGTACCCGGGATCTGCGCGGCCTATTGCGACGGCATTGGCTGATTGTGACACTGCTTCTGGTTGGTGTCACACTGCGGGTGCTGACCTGGATCGCGTATCACCCGGCGATCCTGTTCGGGGATTCATTCCGCTACCTGGACAACATCGGGGTGCACGATCCGACCGGTTTGCACCCGATCGGCTACGACTTCTTCGTTCTCGATCTACTCACGGTCTTCGGCGGCCTCGGGTTCATTACCGCCGCCCAGCATGTCGCGGGCGTGCTCGCCGGCTTCGCGCTCTATCCCCTCGCGCGGCGGTATGGCGCGCCGAACTGGCTGGCGGCGATCGCCGCCGCGCCACTGCTGCTGGATGGCTACCAGCTGCAGATCGAGCAGATGATCATGTCCGATGCCTGGCAGCAGGTACTGCTGGTGGCCACGTTGTGGCTGCTGCTTGGTTGGGGCGCGCCGAATCCCGCGCGGGCCGGGATCGCCGGCCTGCTGCTCGGTATTGCCGTCGCCTTCCGGATGGCCGCGCTGCCACTGATTGTGCCGGCGCTGTGCTATCTGGTGATCGCGGGCGGTGCATGGCGGAGCAAACGCGGTTGGCTGAAGATCGCTACCCGTTCGGTCGCGTTGGTGCTCGGCTTCTCGATCATGGTTGGGGGCTATGCCGCCTATTTCTACGCCGAGACCGGCAAGGTGGGGCTGTCCAACACCACGAGCAATGTGCTTTACGGCCGCGCGGCCGTGGTCGCCGACTGCGACACGCTCGAGCTCACCGAACTCGAGCGCCTTGCCTGCCCGGACGAACCACTCGGGGAACGCAAGGGAATCAACGATTACGCGCACATCATTGCCAATGAGCAGTGGCGCGAGCGGTTCCCGCCGGATACCGATATCGCCCCGGTCCTCGAATCCTTCGGTATGAAGACGTTCCAGCAGCAGCCTGTCGACATCGCCGGCGGGATCTTCGTGGACTTCCTGAAGGGTTTCGCGCCGGTTCGTACCCAGTCCTACAACGATGTGCCGCTGCTCTGGTGGCAGTTCCAGCGGACCTTCCCGTTCTACAACCACGAGGACAAGACGCGGGAGTACATCCAGGAGTTCGACGGGGTCGAGCCCGCGGACCAGCCGGTCCTCGCCGCGGTGATGCGCAGTTACCAGCTGACGGTCGGCTATACCCCGGGAACGCTACTTGGTATTGGTGGCCTGATCGCGCTGGCGGCCGGATTCGGGATTGGTAGCAGGGCGCGGGCGAGTGGCCTGCGCGCCGCGGCGTTGCTACCCGTCGGTATGGCGATTACGATTCTGGGCATCTCCGCGGCGTTCGAGTTCTCTTGGCGTTACCAGCTGCCGGCGCTCTCGTTGTTGCCGATCGCGGGAGTGCTCGGCATTACCGCCTACCTGCGGCGAGACAAGAAGGATTCCGACGGCGATCCGGCGGAACCAGTGACGACAGACCAGCAGCACGGCGTACCCGGCCAAGTGCCCGGCCAGACAGGTGCCGAGGAACCAGCCGGCCAGGCGCAGCCGCCGCACACCGAAGGCGCGCCGGAGGCAAGAGGCTGATCAGCCGCTTACCCCGGTCGTGGGTGGCGCGACTCACCGCACATCGTCGGGTCAGCCGTGGCAGTATCAAGCGATGTTACTGATTGGTAGCCCAGCAGCTTGATCGGCTCGCCTCCTGGAGGTACGACGATGGCACGCGAGTTCAGCACGATCGGGGTCGTCGGGATCGGCACCATGGGTTCCGGGATCGCCGAGGTACTTGCCCGTTCCGGTGGCACGGTGGTCGCCGTCGAGGTGGACCAAGATGCCCTGGCCAGAGGGCGAGAACACATCGAGCAGTCAACCGAGCGCGCGGTCGGTGGCGGAAAGTTGACCGCCGAGGAGCGTGCGGCCCTGCTCGCGCGGATCAGCTACACCACCTCGCTTGCCGAACTGGCCGGCGCGGACCTGGTGATCGAGGCGATCCCCGAGCAGTTGGAGCTCAAGGCGAAGGTATTCGCCGAACTGGACACCATCTGTGCGGCGGAGACCATTCTGGTTTCGAATACCTCCTCGCTATCGGTCACCGAGATCGGGGTGCACACTTCCCGCCCAGGCAAGGTCGTCGGGATGCATTTCTTCAACCCGGCTCCGGTGCTGAAGCTGGTCGAGGTGGTGCGCACGGTGGTCACCGAACCGGAGGTCGCCGACGATGTTGTCGCATTCGCGGAGAAACTAGGCAAATCGCCCGTAGTGATCGGCGACCGGGCCGGTTTTATCGCCAACGCGCTGTTGTTCGGCTACCTCAACCACGCGGTGCGGATGTATGAGGGGAAATACGCCACTCGCGAGGATCTGGATGCCGCGATGCGCTACGGCTGTGGCTATCCGATGGGGCCGCTGGCACTGCTCGACCTGATCGGTCTGGACACCGCCTACGAGATCCTGGAATCGATGTACCGGCAGTCGCGCAACCGGCTGCACGCCCCCGCCCCACTGCTGAAGCAGATGATCACCGCCGGGTTGCGCGGCCGCAAGGTCGGCCGCGGTTTTTACACCTATGACGCGCCCGACTCGCCGAATGTGGTGGCGGACGCCCAGTCGTCGGCGGCAGCGGCGCCTACCGCGGCGATCCGGGCGGTCAACCAGGTGGGTGTCGTCGGCACCGGCACGATGGCGACCGGAATCGCCGAGGTGCTGGCCAAGAAGGGTTACCAGGTCGTGCTGCGGGCTCGCAGCGCGGCGAAAGCCGATGCCGCGGTTGCTCAGGTGCGCAAATCACTGGACAAGGCGGTCGTCAAGGGCAGGATGTCCGAACAGGACAGAGCCGACGTGCTCGAGCGAATCCGGCCGGTGGTGGAATTCGCCGAACTGGCCGAGGCGGATCTGGTGATCGAGGCGGTCGCCGAGGAACTTGGCATCAAACAGGCCGTGTTCAGCGCACTCGATGAGGTCTGCAAGCCGGGTGCGGTGCTCGCCAGCACCACGTCCTCGCTGCCGGTGATCGAATGCGCGGCGGCCACCAACCGGCCAGCCGATGTGGTTGGCCTGCATTTCTTCAACCCCGCGCCGGCGATGAAGCTCGTCGAGGTAGTCAGCACGATTTCCACCGCCCCCGAGGTGGTGGCCACCGCGCACGCGCTGTGTCTCGGCGCGGGCAAGCATCCGGTGCACTGCGGCGACCGCGCCGGGTTCATCGTCAACGCGCTGCTGTTCCCTTACCTCAATGACGCGGTGCAGATGCTCGAGGCGCACTACGCCACCGCCGAGGACATCGATAACGCGATGAAGGTCGGCTGCTCGCTGCCCATGGGCCCGTTCGAACTACTCGACGTGGTCGGGCTGGATGTGTCCCTGGCCATCCAGCGCACGCTGTACTACGAGTTCCGGGAGGCGGGCTACGCGCCCGCCCCGTTGCTCGAACATCTCGTCACCGCTGGTCGGCTCGGCCGCAAGACCGGTAAGGGGTTCCGCGACTACGGTTGACCAATGACCGAGCAACGAGGCTCGTCCGAGGAGCCGCATCAGACACGGCAGGTGGCGGAGTCCTTCGGGGTGGACGCGGCGCGCTATGACCGTGCCCGGCCACCGTATCCCGTGGAGCTGATCAGCAGGATCGTCGAGCTCAGTCCTGGAACGCACGTGCTCGACGTTGGCTGCGGCACCGGTATCCAGGCGCGGCAGTTCGCGGCGGCGGGATGCCAGGTGCTCGGCGTCGACCCGGACACCCGGATGGCGGAGTTCGCCAGGGCCAGTGGGCTCGACGTCGAGGTGTCCACCTTCGAGGAATGGGAACCGGCGAGTAGGACGTTCGACGCCGTCGTCGCCGGACAGGCATGGCATTGGGTGGACCCGGCGGCTGGCGCGGTCAAGGCCGCGCGAGTGCTGCGCGGTGGTGGGCCGCTCGCGCTGTTCGCGCATGTCTTCGAACCGCCTGCCGAGATCGCGCGGGTGCAGGACGAGGTCATCCGGCGGGTGGTGCCCGATCTGCCGGCTGACGTTCGGCCGAGCGGCGGTGGACTCGCCGGCTACCGGGAGATGTTCGACAAACCGGCGGCGGGAATTGCCGCCACGGGTGAGTTCGGCGAGGTAGCGCAGTGGCGGTTCGACTGGGAGCGCTCCTATACCAGGGACTAGTGGTTGGATCTGCTGCCCACGATCGGCCTACTCACCAGGCTGTCGGCGGACAGGTTGGCAACGGTGCTGGATACCGTTGGCGCCGCGATCGACCAGCTCGGCGGTGGTTTCACCATGCCATACACCACCCTTGCGCTGGCCGCTACCCGCGGAGGCCCGCGCTGATGGCCGTGGCAATAAAACAACCACCTGCGGGCGAGTTCCCTATTGCCTAATTGATGCCGTCAGGGTAGGAATCGTTCCACCATGGCCGCGAATCAGGTACTTGCCCAAGAGACCGGCGCCGAGTCCGGCGTGCTCGCCGAGATTGAGCGCGCCATCAACACCGTTTTCGAACCGGTTACCCGGATTACCGCCGATATTGTGTTCGCGGAGATTAGCGTGTTCGGCATGCGGTTCCCGTGGATCGTGGCTTGGCTGGTAATCGCGGCCAGCGTGTTTACTGTCTACTTTGGATTTGTTCAGTTTCGCAGTTTCAAGCTCTCCCTCGAGATCGTGCGTGGCAAGTACACCGGAAAGGACGAGCCTGGCGAGATAAGCCATTTCCAGGCGCTGAGTGCCGCCGTTTCCGGCACGGTCGGGCTCGGCAATATCGCCGGTGTCGGGGTCGCGGTCACCATTGGTGGCCCGGGAGCGACTTTCTGGATGATCGTTGCCGGACTGCTTGGCATGTGTACGAAATTCGTGGAGTGCACGCTTGGCGTGAAGTACCGCGAGTTCAATCCGGACGGTTCGGTTGCCGGCGGGCCGATGCATTACCTGCGAAAGGGGATCGCCGAACGGTACAGCGGTAAACCAGGCAAGATTGTCGGCCATACGCTGGCCGCCTGCGTTGCCGCGACGATGCTGGTTTTCGCGTTCTGTTCCGCGATGCTCCAAACGAACCAGACTTTCGCGCAGCTGCGCGATGTCACCGGCGGTTCGGATGGGCTGCTCGGCGGGGACGGTGCCGCGCTGGTCACCGGTGTGGTGATCGCGCTCGTGGTCGGTTCGGTGATCATCGGCGGGATCAAGTCGATCGCCAAGGTAACCAGCAGGCTGGTGCCGACGATGGCGATCCTGTACGTGGGCGCCTGCCTGATCGTGATCGCCACCAACATCACCTCGGTGCCCGCGGCCTTCGGGGAGATCATCAGCGGCGCGTTCGCGCCGGAGGGCGTGGTTGGCGGCGCGGTCGGTGCCATGGTCATCGGTTTCCAGCGCGCCGCCTTCTCCAACGAGGCTGGTCTTGGCGCGGCGGCGACCGCGCATTCCGCGGTACGCACCAAACATCCGGTCACCGAGGGCTATGTCGCTCTGCTCGAGCCGTTTATCGACACCGTGGTCATCTGCACGATGACCGCGCTGACCATTGTCATCGCGCAGACCCAGCTATGGGAATCGGCGCGGGCCGATGTGCTCGCCGGCGCGGAACCGCCGGACGGGGTGACGGTGACCTCGCAGTCCTTCGACACCGTGCTGCCCGGCTTCTCCTACGTGCTGACCATCGCGGTGGTCTTGTTCGCCGTGTCCACGATGATCAGCTGGGCTTACTACGGGCAGCAGGCCGCCAGCTACCTGTTCGGCCTTCGTCGCAGGGGACAACGGGTGTTCCAGCTGATGTTCTGCGCATTCATCGTGGTTGGCGCGGTGATGACGCTTGGCGCGGTGTTGGACTTCGCCGATGCCTTCGTGTTCTGCATCGCCCTGTTCAATATCGCGGGTCTCTATCTGCTCGCGCCGGTGGTCAAGCGCGAGGTCAAGGCATACCGGGAGAAGCTTCGTTCCGGCGAGGTACGCAGGCTCGACCGGACGCGTTGACGCGCTTGGCGTCGGCTCAGCCGCAGCAGCCGCCGCCGCAGCAACCGCCCGCAGGGGCAGCGGCGGGTGGTGCTGGCGAGCCGGAGCGTCCGGCGAGCGCGACGGTTGGCAACAGCTTCACCGTGTCGGTGTGGCCATGCGGACAGCTCGCTGGCGTATCGGACTCGCGCATCGGCTTGGACACGTCGAATTCCGCGCCCGCGCAGTCGCGGCAGCGGTAGGTATACGTCGGCACGGCTCCTATTGTGACGGGCATGCGCCACGAAATTCCACGGTTGGCCGAACTGACCCCGTCGATCCTGGCCGCGCTCGGTGTCCCGGATGCTTCGAACAGCCTTGACCTGCGGCCGGTTCCACGCGCCTGTGTGCTGCTGGTGGACGGGCTTGGCTGGGAGCTGCTTGGCGCGCATCCGCAAGACGCGCCGGTGCTGACCGAGCTGGCCGCCGGCGCCGGCCCGCTTCGGGTAGGCCTACCCGCGACCACCTCGGCTGGTCTGGCCGCGATCGGCACCGGGGTCTCCGCGGGTGAACACGGCATGGTCGGCTACTCCTTCGCGCTGCCCGAGGTCGGCCTGCTGAACGCGCTCGGCTGGTGCCGGCACGGCGAGCAGGACCGCGCGGATCTGCGCGAGCTGGCCGTGCCTGAGCAGGTGCAACCACGCCAGACCGTGTTCCAGTTGGCGGCCGAGTCGGGTATCGCCGCCAGCGTCGTCTCGGCTGCCGCGTTCGCCGACTCGGGGATGACGCGCGCTTCGTTGCGCGGCGGCGACTACCGGGGTGTGCATGCCATCGGTGATCTGATCGCCGCGACGGAAGAGGCACTGCGACCGCGACCGAGTTTCTGTTTCGCCTACCACGCCGACCTGGATCGGATGGGCCATCTGCACGGGCCAGGCTCGCTGGCGTGGCGAATGCAGCTGCGGCAGGTGGACCGGTTGGTCGAGGGACTGCTGGAGAACCTGCCCACCGGCACCCTGCTTACGGTCGTGGCGGATCACGGGATGGTCCAACTCGGCCCGGACTCCCTCGATGTGGACAGCACCGAGGAACTGTGGCCTGGCGTACGGGCCGTCGGTGGCGAGGTTCGGCTGCGCCACGTGTACACGGAGGCGGGGGCGCGCGAGGACGTGCTGGCCAGCTGGCGATCCGTCCTCGGCGCGCGGGCGGAAGTGTGCGAGCGGGACGACGCGGTCGAGCGCGGTTGGTTCGGACCACGGGTGGACGCGTCGACGACGGCGCGGATCGGCGATGTGGTCGCCGTACCACGGGGCGATTTCGGGTTGCTGCGCGGTAGCGCCGAACCGTTCGAGTCCAGGCTGGTCGGCCACCATGGCGCGCTGACCGACGCGGAGCAACTGGTACCGCTGGTTTGTGCTTATCGGTGAGTCGGGCTTATCGGTGAGCCGGTTTACGGGCGGACCAGCGCAGTCGGTTGTTCAGCACGGTGGTCCGGATCTCGGTGAACCCGGCGGCTCGTAACCGGTCGGGCAGCGTGGCCGGGTCCAGCGGGTTATAGGTATCGCCGAGGTGGATCAGCCGAAAGCGCGCTCCGGGCGCGCCGTCACTGCCCGCGAACTGGCCGCCTGCTCGGAGCACCCGGCATGCCTCGGCGAACAACGCGTCCTGCGCCCGTGCCGTCGGTACGTGGTGCAGCATCGTGAAGCACACCACCGAATCGAAGGCGCCTTCAGGGAGCGGCATCGCCGCGCCATCGCCTTCGATGATCTCGGCGTGCTGGTGATACTTCGCCCGCAGTCCTTCGGCGAGCACCGGATCCAGTTCCAGCGCCGTTACCTTGGGTGCCAGCTCCACGAGTTCGCGGAGGTTGGCGCCGTAGCCGGGGCCGATCTCCAGCACCTTCTCGCCGAGTTCGACGCCGTCCAGCGCCCACGGCAGTAACTGTTCGCGCACGACCTCTGCCCACGCGGTGGAGCTGCAGCGCTTGCGGTGTAGCCAGTTCATCGCCATACCGGAAACGCTAGGCCGGTCCCGGCTTGGCCGATAGGCGCTATTCTGCCGAGTGATGTCGCTAATCAGACACGAGCCAGCGCACTGGTCCGACGCGGTACGGCAACAGGCCGGCGCGATGCTGTTCGGCTCGCTCGAACTGCCAGCCGGCGCGTGGTTTCCGCGGCATACGCACGGGCAGCACCAGCTGGTCTGGGCGGCGCGCGGAGTGGCCGCGGTGAACGTGGCCGATGCCCACTGGCTGCTGCCGCCGACCAGGGCGCTCTGGCTACCCGCCGGGGTGGCACACCGCACCGGAGCCGTCGGTAAGACGGAGTTACGCGGCATCTACGCCGATCCGGCTCGCTGTCCGGTGCACTGGTCGGGGCCACGCATGGTGCTTGTCCGGCCGCTGCTGCGCGAGCTGCTGGAATACCTTGCCGACCAGCTGATCGACGATGCCGCTCGGCAGCGGGCCGAAGCGGTGGTGTTCGACCTGCTCGAACCGGTCACGGTCACGCCGATCGCGGTGCCGCTGCCCACGGATCCCCGCGCGCTCGCGGTGGCGCGCGCGTTACTCGCCGATCCGACGGATCAGCGCACGCTGGCCGGTTTCGGCAGCGCGGTGGGGGCGAGTGAACGCACGCTGGCGCGGTTGTTCCGCGGTGAATGTCGGATGGCCTTCGGGCACTGGCGTACCCAGGCGCGACTGCGCGCGGCGCTGCCGTACCTCGCCGAAGGGATGCCGCTGGAGGCGATCGCCCGCCGGGTGGGCTACCGGACGCCAAGCGCGTTCGTCGCGGCTTTCCGGCGCGCCGTCGGAGTCCCGCCCGGCCAGTACTTCGCCGCCGACACCCGACCCACTGACCGCAGTCTTTAGGGATCTTGCGGTCACCCGCGGGCGAGCCGGTGGTTACGGTGGGAGCGTGCCTCGACGCAACCGCCCGAACCGCTCGCGATCCGCCGGTACTCCTGCCCGGCCGACCGCGGCAACCGGGCTGCAGCGCACCGAGTCCGGCCCGGACGGTGACTGGGTCGTGCGGCATATACCCGGTGAGCGGACCACCAAGCACTACCGTTGCCCCGGTTGTGACCACGAGATCCGGCCTGGCACCCCCCATCTGGTTGCCTGGTCGGCTGATCAACACGGTTCGGTGGACGACCGGCGGCATTGGCATTCTGGCTGCTGGCAGGCGCGCGCCCGGCGCGGTCCGACCAGGCGCCGGTGAACCATGCACACCTGGTCGACCGGTAGGCTCGACAGCCTGCCGGAATGATTTGCGACAAGGGAGCAAGGTGACAGCGACCGACCAGGCACGCGATATGGCGCGCCGCGCCGCGGCGGCCGCGGCCGCGAAACTGGCGACCGACGTGGTCCTGCTTGACGTCTCGGACCAGCTGGTGATCACCGATTGCTTCGTGATCGCCTCCGCCCCGAACGAGCGACAGGTCGGCGCGATCGTGGACAACGTCGAGGAAAAACTTCGCGCCGCTGGGCACAAACCGGTTCGTAGGGAGGGCGCCCGCGAGGGGCGTTGGGTCCTGCTCGACTTCGTCGACGTGGTGATCCATGTCCAGCACGCCGAGGAACGCTCCTTCTACCAGCTGGAGCGCCTGTGGAAGGACTGCCCGCGTATCGAGTTCGACGCGGAGGCGGTCGTTGTCGATGAAGCGGCGGCGGGAGATGGCCAGCCGTGAGCCTGACCCGCATCGTGTTGTGGCGGCACGGCGAAACCGACTACAACGCCGCTGGTCGGATGCAAGGACATCTTGATTCGGAACTGACCGCGGTGGGGTGGAATCAGGCTCGGTTCGCGGCCGCCGGCTTGAACCGTTACGAACCGACCGCGATCGTCGCCTCCGATCTGCGCCGCGCTACCGACACCGCGACGGTATTCGCCGAAGCGAGCGGGATTCCGTTGCGGATCGACAAGCGCTTGCGGGAAACCAACCTCGGTGCCTGGCAAGGGCTTACCAGCGCCGAACTCGACGCGGACTGGCCGGGCGAGCGGTTGCGCTGGCGGGCCGATCCGACCTTCGCCCCGCCCGGCGGGGAACGCAGGATCGATGTGGCCGAGCGAGCGGTCGAGGTCGTCACGGATCTCGATGGTGAGCTGGACGGCACCGTATTGCTCGCGACCCACGGCGGTCTGATCACCTCGCTGACCGCGCGATTGCTGGGACTGCCGGTGGAACACTGGACCGTCCTCGGCGGCGTTTCCAACTGTCACTGGACCGAGTTGGCCAAGCGCCCGGAGCCGGACGCGGAGTGGCGGCTGATCACCCACAACACGGGGATCAGCGGCTTCTCTGGGTGAGCCGCGCGCCGTGAGCACCAACGAGCCCAAGTACCACCTTCTCGTGCTCGGTGATTCGTTGAGCTTTCACGGGCCGAATGGACCACATGCCGCGGATGAGCCACGGCTGTGGCCCAATGTGGCCGCCCGCGAGCTGGGTGCACGGGTGGAGCTGGTCGCCGGGTTCGGCTGGACCGCGCGGGATGTGTGGTGGGCACTGATTGGTGACCCACGGCTCTGGGCGCTGTTGCATCACGTCGATGCGGTGGTTTTCGCGGTCGGTGGGATGGATTCGCTGCCTTCCCCGCTGCCGACCTACCTGCGCACGGGATTGCGATACGTGCGGCCGGACGGCCTGCGGCGGCGCTTGCGGGCCGGCTATCTTGCCGCGCAACCGTGGCTGGCCCGGGCATTCCATGGGCGGCCGCTGGTGTTGCCCGCGCGGCTGACCGAGCAGTACCTGGACACCGCGCTGGGCGCGTTGCGGGTGCTGCGGCCGGGGATGCCAGCGGTTGGTTGGCGTCCGGCGGTGCATCGGGCGGCCACCTACGGTTATGTGCACAACGGGTACCGGGCGACCGAACGCGCGATCGCCCGTTGGTCGGTGAAACACGACGTGCCGCTCGTCGATATCCCCGCGCTCACCGCCGAGCATGTCCTTGCTGGCGAGGGAAACGAGGATGGCATGCACTGGGGCTGGTCCGCGCACCGCGCGGTCGGTGGAGCCGTGGCCGCGCGGCTGGCCCGGTTGCTCGGTGATTAGCGCGCCGCTCGGCGCCGGCGGCGCTTCGCGCACGTAGGCTGGCGGTGTGCCGGTAGCCGTCGTCACCGATTCCACCGCATACCTGCCGGAGGGCTTTGCCACGCGGCACGGGGTGCGGGTTGTTCCGCTGCATGTCTTGATGGATGGCACGACCGGCCTGGATGGCGTTGAGGTAGGCGCGGCTGAGTTGGCCAAGGCTCTCGCCGACAAGCGACGGGTCACCACCTCGCGGCCAACCCCGGATGAGCTTGCCGAGGTCTTCGCGGCCGAGCTCGCCGCGGGCGCCTCCGCCGTCGTTTCGGTACATATCTCCCGGCTGCTTTCCGGGACGTGGGAGGCGGCCTGTCAAGCGGCCGAACGAGTCGATCCGGCCAGGGTGCGCGTCGTCGACTCGCGGACAACCGGGATGGGGCTCGGGTTCGCGGTGCTCAGCGCGGCAAGGGCGGCGGGAGCTGGCGCCACGCCCTCGGCGGTGGAGGCGGCCGCGACGGATACGGCGGCGGGCACCGCCACGTATTTCGCCGTGGAGACGCTGGATTATCTGCGCAGGGGTGGTCGGATTGGCGCGGCCGCGGCCTTGCTTGGTACCGCGCTTGCGGTGAAGCCGGTGTTGCACGTGTCCGAGGGGGAGATCGTGCCGCTGGAGAAGGTGCGCACGATGAACCGCGCGGTAGCCAGGTTGGCTGAGCTCGCCACCGCCGCGGCGGGCGATCGGGAGGTGCGTACCGCCGTGCATCATATCGCCGCATCCGAGCGAGCGGCGGCCTTGGCGAATCGACTGGACGAGGCACTGCCGCGATCACCCGGTTGCGTGGTGACCGAGTTGGGCGCGGTGATCGGGGCGCATACCGGACCGGGCGTGCTCGGCGTCGTGGTTGTTCCCGTCTAGCGCTTCCTGGCGCGCCGTTGAGTTGTCCACATCCCGTCGGACTGTCCACAGAAGTCGGTTTGCTGGCAGCGGGTAGGTCCTCGGGCGTTCTATGTTCGGTTCGTGTCCGAAGAATCAACGCAATCCAATGGTGGCACGGCGAGTACCCGGTTAGCCGCGCTGACCGAAACGGTGGACCGAGCCGTCGCCGAGCCGACTGCGGTCGCTGAGCGCGCTCCACCGTGGCGGGATCGCCTGACCGCACTGGCTAGCCGGTGGCTCCCGGATTTCTCCCGGTTCACCGTGGCGCGACCAGTGGTGTTCGGCGTCCTCGCGGTCGGAGTGCTCGTGGTGGCACTGCTGGTGATCGTCTTGTTTGGCAATCGGTCCGAGGCTGAACCGCCACCGCGATTGGAGGCTGCCGGGGTGGCCGGGGCGAGCTCGGCAGCATCGGCAACGGGTTCGGTCGAGCCAAGCGAACTCGTGGTGAGTGTGGTCGGCAAGGTCTCCGAACCGGGGCTGGTCACGGTTTCCGCGTCCGCGCGGGTGGCTGACGCGGTGGCGGAAGCCGGCGGTGCGCGGCACGGCACGAATCTGTACGCGCTGAACCTCGCCCGCAAGGTCAGTGATGGCGAACAGATCTATGTGGGTGTTCCCGTTCCGCCGGAAGCCGCGGCGGAGTCTGATGTGGACTCTGGGGCGTCCGAAGGGGGATCTGGGAAAGTGGACCTGAATACCGCGACGCTGGAACAGCTCGAAACGCTCAACGGCGTCGGCCCGGTGACCGCCGAGTCTATTCTGGACTGGAGGGAGGAGAACGAACGATTCACCGCGGTTGAGCAGTTGCGGGAAGTCGACGGGATCGGCGAGGTGCGGCTGGAGAAGCTGCGGGACGAGGTTGTCGTGCAATGACGCGCGGCAGCCCGAGCGCTGGTCAAAGAAGATCCCGGGATTCGTTGTTCAGCGTGTCGGCGGCCACCACGGCACAGCGTCACGATCTTGGTTTGCTGCCCTCGGCGATGCTGGTGTGGTCGGCGGGACTACTCGGTTTGCTTGGCAGCTGGTGGATAGCCGCGTTGTTCGCGGTAGGCGGTCTACTGCTCGCTGGCTGGTGGTTGCGGGCGGTGCGCCGGCCAGGTTGGGCGCGGCGACTGGCCCTACCGGGACGTGCTGGCATCTGGGCGCTTGCCGGTGTTTCGGTGCTGGTGCTGCTGTTGCTGGTGCCACAGCTGCGGGCAGCCGAAGGCGACCCGCTTCGGGAGTCCGCGGCCGCTGGGCATACCGCCACGCTCGCCGTGGAGTTGAATGAACGACCGCGCCCGATATTCGCTACCGGCTCCGCCGGTGAGCAGGGTGGTGTTCGGTCCGTCGTGGTCAACGCGGAGGTGCAGGCGGCACGGGTGGCCGATGAGCGCGTGCCGACGACCGGCGAGGTGGTGCTCCTCGCGCCGGCGGAAAGTTGGGCCGAGTTGCTGCCGGGGCAGCGGGTTCGGACCACCGCACGACTCGCGCCGGCCAGGGACGGTGAGCTGGCGGTCGCGGCGGCCTACGTGCACGAGCCACCACGGTTGCTCGGCGAGGCGCCGGGGTGGCAGCAGGCGGCCGACGCCATGCGCACGGCACTCAGAGAGGCAAGTGGCGTACTCGACCCCGAGCCGGCCGGGCTGTTGCCGGGGTTGGTCGTCGGCGATATCAGCGCATTGCCACAACGGGTGGTCGAGGAGCATCGGGTGGCTGGGCTCGCGCACCTGACTGCCGTTTCCGGCGCCAACGTGGCGGTCATCTGTGGTGCGGTGCTACTGGCGTTGCGGGCGATCCGGGTCGGTCCGCGTGCCTCAGCGATCATCGCCGCCGCGGTGCTGGTGTGGTTCGTGATCCTGGTCGGGCCCGAGCCGAGCGTGTTGCGCGCGGGGGTCATGGGCGGGGTTGGTCTGCTCGCTCTGGTGCTCGGTAAGGAACGTTCGGCGCTGCCCGCGCTCGCCTTCGCGGTGATCGCGTTGGTGCTCTATGACCCGGCGATGGCCGTGAGCTTCGGCTTCGCGCTGTCCGTGCTGGCAACCGCGGCGCTGGTGCTGCTCGCGCCCGGCTGGGTGGAGAAGATGGCCGCGCGGGGCATCCCTCGGGGGATCGGCGACGCGTTGGCGATCCCGGCGGCGGCACAGTTGGCCACCGCACCCGTGCTTGCCGGGATGGCCGGACAGATCAGCACGGTGTCGATCATCGCGAATATCCTGGCCGCGCCGGTGGTTGCCCCGGCGACCGTGCTTGGCGTGCTCGCGGCTGCCGCCGCGCCAGTCTGGCCGTGGCTCGCCGAGCTACTCGTGCGGCTCGCCGGGCCAGAGGTGAGCTGGGTGATCACGGTGGGGCGTAAGGCCGCCGGGATACCGGGTGCCGCGATCAGCTGGCCGAGCGGTTGGTGGGGTGGGTTGGCGCTGGCCCTCGTGGTGCTGGTGTTCGTGGTGCTCTGCCGGTTCCGGCGGCTGCGTACCCTGCTGCTCGCCGCGTTGCTGACGCTGGTGCTGATCCTGGTGCCACTGCGGGACACGCTGAGCGACTGGCCGCCCGCGCGCTGGTCGGTGCTGTCCTGCGACGTTGGTCAGGGTGACGCGTTCCTGCTGGCCACCGAGCAGCACGATCGAGCGGTGCTGGTGGATACCGGTCCGGATCCCGCGCTGTTGATGAGTTGCCTGCGCGAGGCAGGCGTCACCCGGATTCCGCTGGTGGTGCTGAGCCATCTGCATGCCGATCACGTCGGCGGGCTCGTCGCGGCGCTGGAAGCGGATGCGGTTGGCGCCGTAGCGATCGGCCCTGGCCGTACCCCGCGCTGGGCATGGGAGCAGGTCAGGGACGAGGCGGCGCGTGCGAAGGTGCCGCTGGTCGAGCTCGTCGCGGGGCAGCGGTTGGGCTGGCCGGGATTACGGATGGACGTGCTCGGTCCGGTGGCGCCGGTGTCGAACGAGGTACACGCCGAGGCGGCGGGCACCGAGATCAACAACACCTCGCTGGTGATTCGGGCGCATACCGCGGCGGGGCGGGTTTTACTCACTGGCGATATCGAACTGGCCGCGCAGGCCGATCTGCTCGCCTCGGGCACCGATCTGACCGCCGAGGTGCTCAAGGTTCCGCACCACGGCAGCAGGTTCACCGCGCCGGAGCTGGTGGACGCGGTCCAACCCGAACTGGCGATGATCGGCGTGGGCGAGGACAACAGCTACGGCCATCCCAGCAAGGAGGTGCTGCGTGGGCTCGCTGAGCGAGGTGTGCTGGTCACCCGAACCGACCGGGATGGGCACGGCGCGGTAGTGGCCGATGTGGACGGTCCGAGCTTGCTTCGCCGTGGAGCGCGGCGGGAACGCGGTCGGTATTCGCCGGTTCCCGCCACGGGGCGGCCGCGCTCAGCCGCGCCCGCGCTCAGCCGCGCCCGCGCTCAGCCGCGCCCGCGCTCCAGTGCTTCGTGCACGGCCGCCGCCGACGGCGGCACGGTCGCGCGTGGGCCTACCTGATCGGCGACCGCGTCCAGGGTCTTCAGCCCGTCGCCGGTGATCAGCAGCACCGTTTCGGCATCCGGGTCCAGTTTTCCGGTCTCCAGCAGCTTCTTGGCGCAGGCCATGGTGACACCGCCGGCCGTCTCCGCGAAGACACCCTCGGTGCGGGCGAGCAACCGGATGCCCTCAACGACTTCCGCGTCGGTGACGTCCTCGATGGCGCCGCCCGTGCGCCGCACGGTGTCCAGCACGTACGGGCCGTCCGCGGGAGCGCCAATGGCAAGCGAGCGCGCGATGGTGTCCGGCTTGACCGGCTGGACCACATCGTGCCCCGAGCGGAAAGCGGCGGAAACCGGCGAGCATCCGGTGGCCTGGGCGCCGAAGACCCGATAGGGCGTGGGTTCCACGAGTCCCAGCTGTCCGAACTCCTGAAATCCTTTGTCCACTTTGGTCAGCTGCGAGCCGGAGGCGATCGGGACCACGATCTGCTCGGGCAGTCGCCAGCCGAGCTGTTCGGCGACCTCGAAGCCGAGCGTCTTGGAGCCTTCCGAGTAGTAGGGGCGGACGTTGACGTTCACGAACGCCCAGTCCTCGTGTTCGGCGGCGAGTTCGGTAGCCAGCCGGTTCACATCGTCGTAGTTGCCGTCCACCGCGATCAGCGCGCCGTCGTACACGGCCGTGGTCAGCACCTTGGCGCGTTCCAGCGAGGAAGGGATGAGTACGACCGACTCCCAGCCCGCGCGGGCGGCTGCCGCCGCCGTGGCATTGGCCAGGTTGCCGGTCGACGGACAGGCGAGCACCTTGAAACCGAACTCGCGGGCCGCCGCGAGTGCTACCGCGACCACCCTGTCCTTGAACGAATGCGTCGGGTTTCCGGTGTCGTCCTTGATCCAGAGCTTGCGCACACCCAGTTCGGCCGCCAACCGGTCGGCCTTGATCAGCCTGGTACAGCCCGGTTCGGTGTTGGGGTAGTCCGCCACGTTTGGCGGCACTGGCAGCAGCTGCTTGTATCGCCAGATCGACCGGGGGCCGGCTTCGATGTCCTCTCGGCGAACGTTGCCGAAGTCGTACACCACTTCCAGCGGAGAGAAGTCGTCTGGACTGACGAATTCGGGTGCCAGTGGAATCCGCGCTCCGCTTTCCTTCGAGGCGAGGCCGGCGGCCGGGCCGAGGTTTACGGTGCTTGCGGTGGCTTCGTTGCTGGTCGTTGCGGTCATGCTAATCGCGAGATCCTTTCCCATCTTTCCCGCATGGCCGGGTCGGAATTGGCACCGTTGTCGCTGGCGATCTCGCGAATCTCGCGTATCACTCGCCTACGCCGGTTGCCGGGGCTTCGTCGGGCCGATCCCTCTGCCCCTCTGGATGAGCTGTATGCGGTTGTGGCCATCACGCTACGGCATCATCGCCACCAACCGCTAACCGCTATCCCGGTGAGCCATGCGACGATTGACAACGTGCAGGCGCCCGCGGTAACCGTCGACCCGCTACAGCTCGTCATCGGCGAAGAGGAACTGCTGGTAGAGCGTGCGGTGCGAGCCGCTCTGGATGCCGCCCGACTGGCCGATCCGACCGCCGAACTCAGCAGGTCGCCGGTGGCTGATGTCACACCGGCTGAGTTCGCCGAGCTGGTCAGTCCTTCGCTGTTCAGTGAGGGCCGGGTGATCGTGCTCGAAGCCGCACAGGACGCCAGTCAGGAGATCGCGGACGCGGTGCTGTCCTACTGCGCGAGTCCCGCGGACGGCATCGTGCTGGTGGTGTTGCACTCCGGTGGTGGGCGCAGCAAGGCCGGCAAGGGCCTGCCGAACGCGTTGCGCAAAGCGGGGGCGGTGGTGACCGAATGCCCCAAGATCACCAAGCCGGCGGATCGTGAAGCGTTCGTCCGCAACGAGGTGCGCAGGGTTGGCGGCAAGATCGACGCGGCCGGAGTCTCCGGATTGATCGAGGCGATCGGCAACGACCTTCGGGAGTTGTCCTCGGCAGCGACGCAGCTGGTCGCCGACTCCGGAGGAGTGGTCGACGAGCGGGCGGTGCGCCGCTATCACCGGGGGCGTGCCGAGGTCACCGGGTTCGCGGTGGCCGAGAAAGCCGTCACCGGGGACCGTGCGGCAGCGCTGGAAGCCGCCCGCTGGGCGGCCCAGCTCGGGGTGCCGCATGTGCTGGTGGCCGACGCTCTCGCGGACGCGGTGCGCACGATCGCGCGAGTGACGGCGTATCCGCGCAGTGATCCCGGCAGGCTGGCCAGCCAACTGGGTATGCCGCCGTGGAAGGTGCGCAAGGCACAGGGGCAGGCACGTGGTTGGTCCCCCGCCGGTCTGGCGGTGGCGATGCAGGTGGCTGCCGACGTCAACGCCGATGTGAAGGGCGCGGCGGCGGATGCCAATTACGCGCTCGAACGCGCGGTGCTGCGCATCGTCGATGCGCGCGCCCTGCGCTAGTTCGACCCCAACCGCCCTAGGCACACAAGAACCCCTGGCATAGGAAAACCGCCGGGGAGCGGTGGCTCACCCGACGGTTCGCGTGCTTTGTCAGCGGCGCGACAGACCTCAGATCTTGTTTGCGCGCTGGGCCATCGCCGCCTTGCGGTTCGCGGCCTGGTTCTTGTGGATGACGCCCTTGCTGGCGGCCTTGTCCAGTTTGCGGGAGGCCTCCCGCAGGAGCTCGGTGGCCTTTTCCTGCTCGCCGGCGTCAGCTGCCTCGCGGAACTTACGTACCGCGGTCTTCACCGAGGACTTCACGGCCTTGTTCCGCTGCCGCGCCTTCTCGTTGGTCTTGATGCGCTTCATCTGCGACTTGATATTCGCCATGCGACTACTCCTCTTTGGCTCCATGGAGCCCTCGTTGAATGTGTTGCCGCGATCACGTGGCACCGCCAGCGAGACAACTACGCTCGGCGGGCTTCCTCCCTTGCGGAATGCCGCACGGCAACAGCTAACAGGTTAACAGTGCAGGTCGGCGATGGTTCTGCCGGGGCGACCACGATCAGCGCTAACCTTAAAGAACGCGGACACGCACAGTCACCGCAAGGTCGCTGAAGGGGTCGCCGTGAGGTCGCGGACGAACCGCACGCGGTGTTCGCCTGGTCCGTCGTAGTCGAGTGCGGTCGGCGAGCCCTCCACGGTGTGCTCGCTTGGCTCGATGGTGAAGCCCATCCGCTGATGGAAGGCGATGGATCCGTGGTTGCCAGGCGAGGTGATGGCGCGCACCGTATGCCGTCCGTTGGCCGTGGCGGTCTGGAAGAACCACTCGTACGCCTGTTTGGCTAGACCGCTGCCGCGCGCCCACGGTGCTACGCCGACGAAGTGGATGTAGGCCTCGTCCGTCACCCGCTGCGAGAAGAAACCGACCAGAAAACCAGCCAGCTCGCCGTCTTCGCCCTCGATCACCAGGCTGGTGTCGCCGAAGTGTTCGCAGAACAGTCGCGGAACCAGCCGGGAGAGCTCCCGAGCCGCCGTCTCGTCCCGGGAGTCCGCCCACCACGTCTGGATTGCTCGCAGGATCGCGGGATGGTCGGTTGGCAGGCACGATCGGGTGGTGAACCGGTCCATCGGGCCGGCTTGGTGTTCGCTGGTCATCGCGATGATCATAGTCGGGTCAGCATGCCAGCGCGGTCGGTGCGGCCGGGTGGCAGCGATCAGACGAAGATCCCGCCGCCGGAGTCCGGTGGGATGTCCTTGCCGATGATCCGGTAGATGCGGTTCCGGGCCAGGGATCCGAACAGGATGGTCAGTCCAAGTGCCAAGGCCATCGGAAAGCCGAGGCGGCCGAACGCCGATTCGCGCACCGCGAGGACGACGAAGACGACGGTGAACACCCCGAGGGTCAACGTGATCAGGCCGAAGACGACGAGCAAGACCCATTGCCCCACGGCAGCTTTGCCGTGGACCCGCGGGGGATCGGGCTGCGCGTGACGGGCCATGGAATCGATGGTATACGCGCTCAGTTCGGCTGGTGGTGTCCGCCGAACCGCATTCTTGAGGAATCTTGCGGTGACTGTGTGTGACCGCGTTCTTCAGGGTTAGCGCGGTTCGCCGGCGAGCTCGTAGCCAGCTTCCTCGACCGCGGCGTGTATGTCCGCGATATCGAGCTCCGCCTCGCTGGTCACCGTGACCGTGCCGGCCTCGACGTCTACCGACACGGCGGTGACACCGGTGACCCGTTCGATCTCCTCGGTGACGGAGTCCGCGCAGTGCCCGCAGGCCATTCCGCTGACGCTGTAGGTACCTTCGGTCATGCTGACACACCTTGCCCCTCGACCAGCTGTTGCTTCGCCGGATCGGCCTTCGAATCCGTGCGCGTGAGCATATGCGCCTGGTTCAGCCGTCCGTCCGAAGTGAACTTTCCGAAGAAGTAGACCTCGATGGCGAGATCTTTCTTCCGGTTCTGGACGTACATGGTGTACCGGGCAGCGATCTGGTCCCCGTGTGCCACCGCTTCATGTACCTCCATCCGGCCGGTGGGCCGGTTCTTGCGCACCGGACGGGTGTGTGCGATGAGCTTGTCCCGATCCATCCGGCGCCCATCGGCGACCTGGACGATGTCCGGGGTGTGATAGCGGTCCACGACCAGCGCGGCGTCCTCATCGCTGCGCAGTAGCTCGTCGGTGAACGAAGTGAAGAAGTCGGTGATGAACTGCTTCGGGTCAGCCCCGTTGAAGGTGCTCATGGTCCTCCTGCCGTGCCGAGATCGCCCTACGATCTTTGACAACATGTAAGATATCCATATCTGACTAATTTTGACAAGGTGTAAGAGATGACTGGCCCTCAAGATCGGAATCGCCGCGCCGATGCCCAACGCAGTAGGACGTCGATCCTGGAAGCGGCGGTCCACGTGCTCAACGCCGATCCCGAGGCCAGTGTTGGAGCCATCGCCACGGCCGCGGCGGTAACCAGGCAGACGGTCTACGCGCACTTCCCCTCCCGGGAGCGGCTACTGGTCGCGGTGCTCGACCACCTCACCGAGGAAACCGTTGCCGCGATGGACGCCGCCGACCTCGACACCGGGCCGGCCGTGGACGCGCTGCTGCGACTACTCGAAGCGGGCAGTCGGACGGCCGGGCGATATCCGGTCCTGTTCCAGAAGCTCGGTTCACTACCCGTGCACCCGCACGCCGATCAGCGGCGACACGTACCGATCGGCGACCGGCTGAAGCGGATAATCCAGCGCGGCCAGCAGGCTGGCGAATTCGACGACCAGCTGTCACTCGACTGGCTGGTTGCCGTCACCATCAAACTCGGTCACGCCGCCAGCGAGGAGGCCGAAGCCGGCCGATTGTCCAGTGTCGAGGCAACCGAAGCGCTCCACGTCAGCCTGCTCCGCGTGTTCGGTGCGGCTGCCCCGCGCTAGCTATCCACAGTAGATAGACCAGCTTCGCAACGTCAGATCGACAACTGGTCGTGAACTGATATGTCAGAACCCCTTCCGTTGTGGAGCCGTGTCGAGTAGAGATATGCGCGTAACCGCATCGATGGGGTGAAGGGAGCTCTCGTGGCGCAGGAAGTCCGTGGGGTAGTCGCTCGTAAGCAGGGCGAGCCGGTATCCGTCGAAACGATCATCGTGCCGGACCCTGGGCCCGGCGAAGCAGTGGTCAAAGTGCAGACCTGCGGGGTGTGTCATACCGATCTGCACTACCGGGAAGGCGGCATCAACGACGAGTTCCCGTTCCTGCTCGGGCACGAGGCCGCCGGGGTGGTCGAGGCCGTCGGCTCCGACGTGACCGAGGTGGCGCCCGGTGACTTCGTGATCCTGAACTGGCGCGCGGTCTGCGGCCAGTGCCGCGCCTGCCAGCGCGGGCGCCCGTGGTACTGCTTCGACACGCATAACGCCAAGCAGCCGATGACGCTCACCGATGGCACCGCGCTCAGCCCCGCACTCGGCATCGGCGCGTTCGCCGAGAAGACACTGGTCGCCGCCGGCCAGTGCACCAAGGTTCCGGAAGTAGCGCCGGCCGCCGCTGGCCTGCTCGGCTGCGGTGTGATGGCGGGAATCGGCGCGGCGATCAACACCGGCGGCGTCGGCCGCGGCGACTCGGTCGCGGTCATCGGCTGCGGCGGCGTCGGTAGCGCCTCGGTGCTCGGCGCCAGCCTGGCCGGCGCGGCCAAGATCATCGCGGTGGACATCGACGACCGCAAGCTGGAGCAGGCCCGCAAACTCGGCGCCACACACACCGTGAACGGCAAGACGGAGGACCCGATCGAAGCCGTTCGCGCGCTGACCGATGGCTTCGGCACCGATGTGGCGATCGACGCGGTTGGCCGCCCGGAAACCTGGCAGCAGGCCTTCTACACCCGTGACCACGCCGGCACCGTGGTACTGGTGGGCGTGCCCACTCCGGATATGCGGCTGGAGATGCCGTTGATCGACTTCTTCTCCAGGGGCGGTTCGCTGAAGTCCTCCTGGTACGGCGACTGCCTGCCGTCCAGGGATTTCCCCATGTTGGTGGACCTGTACCAGCAAGGCAGACTGGACCTGGACGCGTTCGTCACCGAGACGATCTCACTGGACGGCGTCGAGGCGTCGTTCGAGAAGATGCACCACGGTGACGTACTGCGCTCCGTGGTAGTTCTCTAGTACGAGCGAAACAACGGTGCTGAGGGGCGCCACATGTCCCCTCAGCACCGGTTCTACGAGCGGTGAGGAGGGCGCGTGAGCGCGCGGATCGACAAGATCGTCACGTCTGGCCAGTTCAAGCTGGACGGCGGTTCCTGGGATGTGGACAACAACGTCTGGCTGGTCGGGGACGACTCCGAGGTGCTGGTGATCGACGCGGCGCATGATGCCGAGGCGATCCAGCGTGCGATCGGTGATCGCCGGCTGACCGCGATCGCGTGCACCCACGGGCATAACGACCACATCAACGCTGCGGCCGAACTCGCGGACCGTACCGGCGCCCCCATCCTGCTGCACCCCGAAGACCGGGTGCTCTGGGATATGACCTACCCGGACCGCAAACCCGATGAGCTACTCACCGAAGGCGAGGTGCTGACCGTCGCGGGCACCGGGCTGCGGATCCTGCACACGCCCGGCCACGCGCCCGGCGCGGTCTGCCTCTACGCCCCCGAGCTCGGCGCGCTGTTCTCCGGCGACACGTTGTTCCAGGGCGGACCGGGCGCCACCGGGCGGTCCTACAGCGACTTCAACGTGATCATCGAGTCCATTCGGGACAGTTTGCTGAGCCTTTCGCCGGATGTGACCGTCCATACCGGACACGGGGACAGCACCTCGATCGGTGCCGAGGCTCCCCAGCTGGACGAGTGGATCAAGCGCGGGCACTGACACCGCCCCTGAGGTGGTGCCAGCGACTCGGTCGTAGTCTCTAGGGCTCTGCTTCGCGTGCACCCGCACGCGGGAAGGAGCCTTCGTGGATTCCGCCGCCGTCCTACTGGTACTCGGCGCCGCCATGGTGCACGCGTTGTGGAACCTGTCCGCGAAACGCGTCGCCAACGGCGGCGCGCTGTTCGTCGCCGCCTACTACACGGTCTCCGCAGTGGTCTGCCTGCCACTCGCGGTGCTCTGGCTGCTCTGGGAAGGCAGCACGCCGCATTGGTCCTGGCTGGCCGCCGGTGCCGTCACCGCGATCTGGCACGTGCTCTACGGGGTGTTGCTGCAACGCGGCTACGCGGTCGGCGATATGTCCGTCGTCTACCCACTGGCCAGGGGCAGTGGTCCGTTGCTCACGGTGCTTGCCGCCGTGCTGCTGCTGGGCGAGCGGCCGGGGGCGCTCGGTCTCGTTGGCGCATTGGTGATCGTGGCCGGCGTGTTCGTGATCAGCTTCGGCGGTGCCGGCGTCGCTCCGAACGCCGTGAGTATTGGCTACGGCGTCGCCACCGGCGCGGCGATCGCCGGATACACGCTGTGGGACGCGCATTCGGTGACCGCCTTGGCCGTCCCACCACTGGTCTACTTCGGGCTCGGCTCGGTGCTGCAGAGCATGCTGCTCGCGCCGTACGCGCTGCACCGCCGCGCCGAGCTCAGCCAACTCTTGCGCGCGCACTGGCGACATGTGCTCATCGTCGGCCTGCTCTCGCCGGTGGCGTATCTGCTTGTGCTCTACGCGATGCGGATCGCGCCGGTGAGCATGGTCGCGCCGGTCCGGGAAACCAGCATCGTGATCGGCGCCGTCATCGGCTGGCTGGTGCTACGCGAACCCAACCCGGCGCGCCGGCTGGTCGGCTCGGTCGTGGTGCTGGCCGGCGTGGTGGCGATTGCGCTGGCCTGATCGCCGGACACCGGGTAGGAACGGCCGCATGGAGACGTTGAACAGCAGGATCCTGTTGCGCCCCCGCGACCCGGCGCGCTCCACCAGCTTCTACCGGGACACCCTCGGATTGGCGGTCAGCAGGGAGTTTCCCGGCGGCACGGTGTTCTTCCTCGGCCAGGGTTTCCTCGAGGTCGGTGGCACGGGGCGGGCGGGGCCGAGTCCCGATATGGCGCTCTGGCTCCAGGTCCGCGACCTCGCTGCCGAGCACGTCCGGCTACGCGCGGCCGGCGCCGCGATCGAGCGCGAACCCCAGCTGGAGCCGTGGGGGCTGCGCGAGATGTGGCTCACCGATCCGGACGGCGTGCGCATCGTGCTCGTCGAGGTGCCCGAGGGGCATCCGATCCGGACGGATACCCGTTAGCCAGCTAGTTCGAGGTCCACGACGACCGGCGCGTGGTCCGAACCGCCCTTGCCCTTGCGTTCCTCCCTGTCCACATAGCTGTCCGCTACCGCCGAGGTGAACTGGGGATCGCCGTACACCAGGTCGATGCGCATCCCTCGGTTCTTCGGGAAAGCCAGTTGCCGGTAGTCCCAGTAGGTGAACGGCACGTCGTATTTGAGTGCCCTCGGGTACACCTCGTCGAGCCCGGTCTTGGCTAGCTCGTCCAGCGCGGCACGCTCGGCGGCGGTTACATGCGTGCTGTCCGCATAGGCCGCGATATCCCAGACGTCCGCGTCGGTTGGTGCGATGTTGAAATCCCCGAGCACCGCGAGCGGCCCGCTGCCCGGCAGCTCCTCGGTGACCGTCTCGCTCAGCGCGGCCAGCCAGCGCAGTTTGTAGGCGTAATGCGGGTGGTCGATCTCCCTGCCGTTGGGCACGTACACCGACCACACGCGGACCCCGGCGCAGGTCGCGCCGAGCGCGCGCGGCTGGGTGGCGGCGACCAGCGCGCCGTCGTCCTGGAAGCCCGGCTCGTCGAGCAGACCCTGCCGCACATCGGCCAGCCCGACCCTGGACAGCACCGCCACGCCGTTCCACCTGCCCGCGCCGTACGCGGCAACCTCGTAGCCCAGTTCACCGACCTCGGCGCTGGGGAACGCTTCGCCGTCGCATTTGATCTCCTGCAGGCACAGCACGTCCGGTTCGGCCGCGCGCAACCAGGCGAGCAGCCGGGGGAGTCGGGCGCTGACGGAGTTGACGTTCCAGGTGGCGATCCGCATGCCGCAAACCTTGGCACAGCGCCCTGACAGCCTGGCCCAGGGGCGGCTATTCAGGGGCGGCTGTTCAGGGGCGCAGCGCGCTGAGTTGGGCGGCGACCGTGGAGCGCTGTACCGGTTGCCAGGACCAGGCCTGCACATCGGTGAACCCGGCCGCGCGGAGCTCGTCGGCGAGATCGTGTTTGGGCACTGGCAACCAGCGTTCGTGCGCGGAAAGCAGCAACCGCCCGCCCGGTCGTAGCACCCGGTGCAGTTCGGCGAAGGCGGCTGGCCGGTCCGGCCAGATCTGCACGTTGTTCGTCGAGAGCACGGTATCCACCGATTCGGGCGGTTGCCCGGTCTGCTCGGCAGTGCCGGCTCGTAGCTCGACGACCCCAGCCGCGATCTGCCGCTCGCACCGCTGCGCCGCGCTGTGCAGCATGTCCACCGAAGGATCGATACCGATGACATGGCCGGCGCGCTCGGCGGCCGCGTGTAGCCCGACTCCCGGTCCGGGGCCGATGACCAGCACGGTATCCGGGCTGCTGAGGTTGGCCAGCCGGACCAGTTGCTGCTCGGTCTCCGCGTTGCTCTGCGACATGATCAACCCGCCGAGCCGCCCGAGCGGTCCTTTCGGACGCCGGAACGTGGTGTCGAGCAGTTTGCTGAGCATGTGTGACATAACTCCACTGCAGCACCGCCCGTGGCTGGTCGCATCGGGGTTTACCCGGAATCTTCCCGCCGGATACCCGTGAGGCCGCAGACCCGCGCGGTGGGCATGGGACCATTGGGGAGATACCACGTCCGAAACACCGAGGGAAACCGCGTGACCACGTTCGCCGATACGACGTTCACCGCGCCAGAGTTGATTCGCAACTTCTGCATCATCGCGCATATCGACCACGGCAAGTCCACACTCGCGGACCGGATGTTGCAGCTGACCGGCGTGCTCGGCGAGCGCGACTACCGTGACCAGTACCTCGACCGGATGGATATCGAGCGCGAGCGGGGTATCACGATCAAGGCGCAGAACGTGCGGCTGCCCTGGGCGGTTGACGGGCAGGATCACGTGCTGCACATGATCGACACCCCCGGGCACGTGGACTTCACCTACGAGGTGTCCCGCGCCCTCGCCGCCTGCGAGGGCGCGATCCTGCTCGTCGACGCGGCGCAGGGGATCGAAGCACAGACGCTGGCCAATCTGTACCTCGCGCTGGAGAAGGATCTGCAGATCATCCCGGTGCTGAACAAGATCGATCTGCCCGCGGCCGACCCGGACAAGTACGCGGCCGAACTCGCGCACATCATCGGCTGCGACCCCGGCGACGTGCTGCGGGTCTCGGCCAAGACCGGAGACGGTGTCCGCGAGCTGCTGGACGAGATGGTGCGCAAGGTTCCGCCACCAGTCGGCGAATCCGATGCGCCCTCCCGCGCGATGATCTTCGATTCGGTCTACGACACCTACCGCGGCGTCGTCACCTACATCCGGGTGATGGACGGCAAGATCACCCCGCGCGAGCGAATCCGGATGATGTCCACAGGGGCCACCCACGAACTGCTCGAGGTCGGCATCATCTCGCCGGAACCAAAGCGGAGCAAGGGACTCGGGGTTGGCGAGGTTGGCTATCTGATCACCGGCGTGAAGGACGTCCGCCAGTCCAAGGTGGGCGATACCATCACCGCGGAGAAGCGGGGCGCCAGCGAGCCGCTTGCCGGGTACCGCGAACCCCAGCCGATGGTCTACGCCGGACTGTATCCAGTGGACGGTTCGGACTACCCGGTGCTGCGGGAAGCCCTGGACAAGCTACAGCTCAACGACGCGGCGCTGACCTACGAACCGGAAACGTCCGGCGCGCTCGGCTTCGGCTTCCGGTGTGGGTTCCTCGGCCTGCTGCACATGGAGATCACCAGGGCCAGGCTGGAGCGCGAGTACAATTTGGACTTGATCTCCACCGCGCCGAACGTGGTCTACCAGGTGACGTTGGACGATGGGAACGAGCTCGAGGTAACCAACCCCTCCGACTGGCCGACCGGCAAGAACATGGAGGTGCGCGAGCCGATCGTGAAGATGACGATCATCGCGCCAGCTGAGTTCATCGGGGCGATCATGGAACTCTGCCAGTCCCGGCGCGGAAATCTGGGCGGGATGGACTACCTGTCCGAAGAGCGGGTCGAGCTGCGCTACACCTTGCCGCTGGCGGAGATCATCTTCGACTTCTTCGACTCGCTGAAGTCCCGGACCCGGGGCTATGCCTCGCTTGACTACGAGGAGGCCGGCGAGCAGCCGTCCGATCTGGTCAAAGTGGACATCCTGTTGCAGGGTGAGCCGGTGGACGCGTTCTCCGCGATCGTGCACAAGGATGCCGCCTATGCCTACGGCACCAAGATGGCGACGAAGCTGCGCGAGCTGATACCCCGCCAGCAGTTCGAGGTGCCGATCCAGGCCGCCATCGGTTCCCGGATCATCGCAAGGGAAACCGTTCGGGCGATCCGCAAGGACGTGCTTGCCAAATGCTACGGCGGGGACATCTCCCGTAAGCGGAAACTGCTGGAAAAGCAGAAGGAAGGCAAGAAGCGGATGAAGATGGTCGGCCGCGTCGAGGTGCCGCAGGAAGCCTTCGTGGCGGCGCTGTCGACGGACGAACCAAGCGGGGACAAGAAGTCCAAGAAGTAGCCGCGCGGCTCTTGGCGTGACGGCGTGCAACCGCCGGTGTGCCCGATGTGGATTGGGCACACCGGCGGTGGTTCATGCCACGCCGAGTAGCAAGGCGAGGGCGCCGACCAGGCCCTCCGACGTCGCCGCGATCGTCTCGTCCAGGTACTCGGCGATCGGGGTGAGTTCCGCGGCGCCCGCGGTTCCGGAGAAGGCGACCAGCAGCGCCGGTACGGCCAGCGCGCCGACCGTCAGGCGGGCCGCGCGCCGCCTGCGGCTGTTCTTGGCCGGGTTGGCGACGGTCGACTCCAGGGTGTGCGTGGCGTCAGTCATTGTCGTTCCTCGTCTCGTGTTGGGGTACGTCTCACACTCAGTCTCGCCAGCCCGGGTACCTGCGGCGCAAGGCCGGTAACCGCAAGTTAATGATCTTGAAAAACTGTTCGGGAACCGCCAGGACGGCGGTTAACCAGAGCGATTCGAGAACGTAGCGACTAGGCTTCGGGATATGTTCGATCAACTGTCGATCCCGGTGCTGGTCGCACCGATGGCCGGCGGGCCCTCCACTCCGGACCTGGTTTCCGGTGCTGCCGAAGCCGGTGGGTTTGGCTTTCTCGCCGGCGGATATCTGACGGCCGAAGCGTTGCGCGAACAGATCAACGCCACCAAAGCCAGCGCCGGCGACCGGTACGGGGTCAACCTGTTCGTGCCCGGCGAGAACTCCACTGTGGACACGACGGGCTACCGGGAACTGATCCGCGCGACGGCGGATCGGTACCAGACCGAACCCGGGGAGCCGCGCTGGGACGACGACGGGTACCCGGACAAGCTCGAGGTGGTCCTCGCCGAGCGGGTGCCGGTGGTCTCGTTCACCTTCGGGCTGCCCGCCGCGAGCGAGGTCGCGCGGCTACACGATGCCGGTAGCTTCGTGGTGTGCACCGTCACCACGCCGGCGGAAGCGCGAGCGGCCGCCGAGGTCGGGGCGGACGCGCTCTGCGTGCAAGGCTTCGAAGCGGGTGGGCACCGCGCGGTGTTCGTCGACGATGGCCACTCGCCGGGTGGCGGTCAGCTGTACGGACTACTCGCCGCGCTACGGCTGATCCGGGCCCAGACGGAGCTGCCGCTGATCGCGGCCGGCGGTCTGGCGCATGGCGCGGATGTGGCCGCGGTGCTGACATCCGGGGCGGTCGCGGCGCAGCTCGGCACCGCGTTCCTGCGCTGCCCGGAGGCGGGCACGGCGCCGACCCAACGCGCCGCGCTGGCCGCGGGTGGTCGGCCAACCGAGTTCACCAGGGCGTTCAGCGGGCGGCCGGCGCGCGGGCTGCGTAACGACTTCATGACCGCGCACGAGGCGGCCGCGCCACCGGCTTACCCGCAGCTGCACTGGATGACCCGGCCGGTGCGTGCCGCGGCCGGCGCGGCCGGCGACCCCGAGGCCATGTCGCTGTGGGCGGGGCAGGCGTACCAGCTGGGCGAGGACGCTCCGGTCGGTGCGGTGCTACGCGGGCTGCACGAGCAGGCGCGCGCGGCACTCCGGGCCGCGGCCGACCGGCTGCTGCCCTGAGTCGCGGCTGTGCACCCGCAGTGCCGCGTTCTTTAGGGATCTTGCGGTCACTGGCAGGTGCTTACCCGGTAAAGACGATCTTTCCGGCGGTTTGGCCGTTCAGCATCGCCTCGAAGCCCTGTTTGGCGTCGCTGAACGGCAGTTCCGCGCCGATCTGCGGCCGGACATCCCGCAGCGCGCAGAACTGCAGCAGATCGGCCAGTTCGTCCCTGGTGCCCATGGTGGAACCGGCCACCCGCAGCTGTAGGAAGAACAGTCGCTGTAGTTCGGCGGAGCTGGCATCACCGCTGGTCGCGCCGGAGATGACGACGATTCCACCCGGCTTGAGCGATTTCATCGAATGCGACCAGGTCGCCTTGCCGACCGTTTCGAACACCGCATCGACCCGCTCCGGCAGCCGCGCGCCCGGTTCGAAGGTGTCGTGCGCGCCGAGCCGTTCGGCGATCGCCCGCTTCTCTTCGGTACGGCCGGTGGCCCATACCCGGAACCCGGCCGCCTTGCCCAGCTGCACCAGCGCGGTGGCGACCCCGCCGGAGGCGCCCTGCACCAGCATGGTCTGCCCGGGCTGTAGTCCGGACTTGACGAACAGCATGCGGTAGGCGGTCAGCCAGGCGGTGCCCATGCAGGCCGCCTCGGCGAAGGACAGCCCGTCTGGTTTGGGCAGCGCGTTGCGGGCCGGGACGACGACGTGTTCGGCGAAGCTGCCCTGGTGCTTCTCGGTGAGCAGGGTGCGCTTCGGGTCGAGGGTTTCATCACCCCGCCATGCCGGATCACCGATGACCGAATGCAGCACGACCTCGGTGCCGTCGTCGAGTACCCCGGCGCCGTCGCAGCCGAGGATCATCGGAAACTGTTCGGGTTTGATGCCGACCCCGCGCAGGGTCCACAGATCGTGCATGTTCAGGCTTGCCGCGCGTACCGCGACGCGAACCCAGCCTTCGGGGACGTCTGGATCGGGGCGCTCGCCGACGGCGAGCGAGGCCAGCGGATCTTCCTTGTTCGGGGTGGAAGCGTAAACGGCGAACATACGATCACCTTCCCATACTGGTCCAGTAGTGGCCGCGTAGCCTGAATCACGTGCTGACGTGGTTGCGCGACTGGTGGGACGGGATCGAGCTGTGGCTGACGCAGCTCTGGTACCCGTTCCAGCTCGCGCTGGTGCTCGTCGTACTGCTGCCGCTGTGCCTCGTCGCGGCATGGCTGATCGACAGGGCCGTTGACGTGCTCGGTGGTTGGCTCGGCAAGCTCCGGGGGAATCGGGCGGAACAGCCCGAATCGGCCGATGCGGATGCCGAGCGCGGGCGGGTGTTCGGCGGCGAACGAGGCGGCCACGAGCGAGAGTCGTAGGCTGGCCATCGTGCATGAACGAAGGGCGCTTTCCCGTAGGTTGATCAGGATCGGCCTACTCGTGCTGATCCTGGTCGTGATAGCTGGCTGGCTGGTTCAAGAGTTCGTCGTCAATGGGGGCGGGTGATCGTATGCCGGCAGATGATCAGGTGGATGCGGTGGTCGACGAGGTGAAGGCGCGTGGCGCTTTCCCGCATGTGCTGGACGGCAGCCAGGTGCGGGACAAGGTGGGCGCGCTCGAGGCGATCTCCGCGGCGTTGTCGTTCCCGGACTACTTCGGCGGCAACCTGGACGCGCTGTACGACTGCCTGCGCGATCTGTCCTGGTTGCAGGCTGGGGAGCACGTGCTGATCTGGGTCGGCGCCGAAGGGCTGCGCGCCGCTGACCCGAAGGCGTTCAGCGCGATCGAGGGGACGCTGCGGGACGCCTGCGAGGCAGCGAACGTCGCGCGCCCGCTGTCCGTCGTCTTCACCGACTAGACATCGCTAACCGTAAAGAACGCGAGTACGGGACGTCATCAGATCCACCGCGCTCGGTTACCGCAAGATCCTTAAAGAACGCGGTTACGGAGAGTGCTGGAGTGGCCAGGTCTGCGGGCGCTCCGGGTTGTCCAGCCACACCGTGTGTTCCCCCTCCGGGGTTACCGTCAGGCCGAATCGGGACCAGTCCGGCCGACCGAGCCGCGTCCAGTGCTGATGCTCGGCTTCCAGTACATCCCACAGCCGTCGCGGCCCACCCTGCACGACCGTACGCCGACCACCGTTGTCCGCGTTGATCCGCACGCGCGCCCAGGAGCCGCCGGCGCTCTCCAGGTATGTCCACTGTGGCTTGCCCGCCACGAAACCGCGCATCCCGAACCGGACCGGTTCGGCGTAGCCGATATTCGCGAGGAACCACGGCACAAGCATGGTCCACGGGTACGGCTCCAGTTCCGTTGTGGACTCGGTCGTCTCGGCCTCGGCTGGTGCGCTTGCCGTCCAGGTCGGCGCGATATCCGCGGCCCGCATCGCCATGAATCCCGCCCAGCGCGGCAGGAAACGCCCGTGCAGGCCGTTCACGGTCCGCCGGAGCAACACCAGGTTCCCCGCGTTTTCGGAAAGCTTCAGATCGGCGAGGATGATCCCGCCCTGGCGGACCTGTTGCTGCCAGGCATCCGGGATCGCCGGCACCGAACACGTCGCGATAATGCGATCGAACGGCGCGTGCTCCGGCATACCGCCCGCGCCGTCGCCGGTAACCAGAGTTGGTTCGTAGCCCAAAGCCGCCAGCCGCGCGCTGGCCGCGTGCACCAGATCCTGTCCAATGTCGACGGAGAACACCTGCGCGGCGCCGAGCCGGTGACACAGCAGTGCCGCGTTGTAGCCGGTTCCGGTGCCGATCTCCAGCACTCGTTGGCCGTCGCGGACCTCGAGTGCTTCCAGCATGCGCATCATCAGGCCCGGCTTGGTGGACGAGGACACCGTGATCGGGTCGCCTGCCGGAGTGGTGGCGAGCTTGGTGACCAGCGCATCGTTGCGGTACGCCTTTGCCAGCCAGCCCGGATCCTCCGATGTGGTCTCCACCCAACTGCCGTTACCGCGCTGGGTGAAGATCGAAGGCACGAACTGGTGGCGCGGGGTCTCCCGCAGCGCGAGTTTCCACCTTCGATCGTAGACGGCACCGGAGGTGGCGACCTCGTGCATGAGTTGGCGGGCGTGCGGTTCCCAGTTCATCAGTTGTTTCCTTGGCTGAGCAGGTCGGCGAGCGCGTCGGTGATCGGGACGTTCGTGCGATCCTCGAGCCAGCCGTACTGGCCGCCGGGATTGCATTCCAGGAACACCCAGGATCCGTCCGGCCGCACCACGAAGTCGAATGCGCCGTAACTGAGGCCCGTGGCGCTGAGATAGCGCCGGATCCCGGTGGTCACGGAGGTCGGCGGCACGATGGTGCTGTAGCCGAGCGACCGGTAGTCGGCTCGCCAGTCGACCCGCGCGCGTTGCCCGGTCGCGTAGATTCCGGTCGCGAAGTGCCGCCGGCCGACCACGGTCACTCTGGCTTCGAACAGTTTCGGCACCCAACGCTGAATCTGATGGCTGGTGTGTTCCAGCCCGGCGAGATCGGCGAGGGCTTCGTCGTCGAGCAGCCTGGTGAACGCTACCGAGCGCCCCGTCGCCTCGCGTACCGCCGGCGCGCCGAGCGCCTTGGACACGGTGGCGCCGGCATCGGCGAACTGGCGCACCGCATCGGGCTGATTGGTGATCAGCGTGTCCGGGACGGTCAGTCCGCAGCTGGCCGCGGTGATCAGCTGGGTCGGCTTGTAGGCGGCGTCGGCCGCCCTGCTCGGGTGGTTCACCCAGAGCACGGGCAGCGAGGCCAGCACACCACCGAAGCCCAGCTTCGCTTCGTTCATGGCCCAGTTCCGCTCCGTTTCGGACATGCCATCCGGTGGATCGAACGCGTTCGGGTTGCGGTACCAGACGGACCGCACCTCTTCGAGGTTCACCGTGCGCGTACCGGTATCCAGCTCACCCTTCCAGCGTCCACTGTGGAGTCGAGCGGAAAGTTTTGCCTGTCGCGGAAACCATGCGGTGTCCATCCGCGCCACGCGGGTGCCGCGTCTGGTCAGCGCTGCCACCACGCGATCGGCGGTGATATCCAGGTCAGGGGCGAGGATCAACACGGTCATCTCAGTCGTTGATCCAGTCTTCGGAGGACGGCGGGTCCTCGCCGTCCACGCTTGCCGTCGTATCAGCCGAAGGATCACCTCGACCGGACAGTTCGATCAGTGGCCGGCCAGTCGGGTCGACGGCAAGCTGCCGCTGCGGGTCGTATGTCCATTCCGGAAACGTTCGATCGCTCCGGCGCGGCGGCGTGGCACAGCGCAAGCCCCATGGGCGCATCGACGATGGGCTGGCGGCCGGCGTGGGATTCGAGCCGGCGAGCGCGAACCGTCCGGTTTCCGGCGCGAGCGGGTTCTCTGCGGTCATGGTGCGCATCCTTTCGTTGAGCTAGTGGTTGTCGGGTCGGATGTCGGTGCCCGAGCGGTGCCAGAAACCCGGTTCGTACTGGTCGCAGCTCGGGCAGGCCTGCAAGGTGCGTAACCGTTCGGTCGGGGCCGGGGTGCAGGACACGCCGCAGTGGGAGCGCAGGCCGTGGCCGGCCGGCACCCAGTGCGCGAACTCGTTCGCGCGGATCGTGGGCGAAGGCGGGTGGCCGGCCATGACTTGGCCCTGTGTCTGTTGGAGGCCCTGTGTCTGTTGTTGAGTCTGTGTCTGTTGTTGGCTCTGGGCCGGTTGGAGGTAGCCATCCCGGACAGGTCGGGGGTCGTGCCCGGGATGGCTACGCCTAGGGCCTGCCCGCCCGGTCGGGGAGACGTCGTGCCGGGCGAACACGACGGCGACCGGGCGGGCAGACGGCAACGAGGACGACGCGGCCTCCGGTGCCGCGGTTCGCGTGCGGATCGCGGTGTCGCGCACGTACGGATTTCCGCGCTGCATATGTCCTCGCTCGATGGATTGACGAGCCTCACTTAGTGGCTCCGATCACCTTGCGAGTTGTATAGTGTTACGTGAAATCACGCGGCACAAGTCGTAACGCGATGTAGGTTCTTAGATTCACTCAGTTGGTGGAGTTGCGTGACCCGCCCGATAGGGTGCGGGTATTGCAGGCCGAACAATCGGGAGGCGAGCGTGTCCAGCAAGGAGCCCACGACGACCTGGCGGCAACGCCGCATCGCGCGGATGTTGCGCGCATGGCGGGACAAGGCCGGCGTCCGGCAGCAGGATGTCTGCGCTCCGTTGAAGTGGTCGACGAACAAGTTGCATCGCTATGAGACGACCAAGACCACGCCGGGGCCTGCGGAGATCATCGCGCTGGCGTACCAGTACGGCACCGTGCCCGACGCGGAACGCGATCGCGTGGTGCAGCTGGTGTTGTCCACGATGAGCGATCGGGACAAGGGGTTGTGGGACAGCTATGCCCCGGAGACCGTCCCGGACTTCTTTCGTGAGTACCTGGAGACCGAGATCGAAGCTTCCAAGGTGCTCAATGCCGAGTCAGTCATCGTGCCGGGTCTGCTGCAGACCGCGAACTACAGCGATGCCCTGCTGCGTGGGGAAATGGATGACGGCGACCAACTGATGGTGGACCGCCGGGAGCTGCGTAAGCAGCGGCAGGCAAGGCTGGACAGCGCGGAGAATCCGCTGGAACTGCATGTGGTGATCCATGAGCTGGCGCTGCTTGCGCGAGTCGGTGGAGCGGAGACCATGCGAGAGCAATGCGCGCACCTCGTGGAACGGGCAGAGTTGCCGAATATCACCGTGCAGGTGATCCCGGTCGATGTTGGGGCGCATCCTGGGTTCGGTTCGAACTACACAATGCTTCAGTTTGATCATGAGGATGAGCTGGTCATTTACTGGGAGAACGCGGATTCCAGCATCTACCTGGAAAACGATGAGGACACGGAAAGCTTTACCCTGAAGTTCGAGCGTGCCTGTTCGGCCGCGCTCGAACCGGGCGCTTCCCGGGAGCTGCTGCTGCGGCATGCGGACGGGAAGTTTTAGTAGTACTAGGGAGAGCAGATGGCGATGCTTTTGGCTGGCGCGCGGTGGCGCGTCAGCAGTTACAGCAATGGCAGTGGCGGCCAGTGCGTTGAGGTTGCCGTGGCTGATGCGGTGGTGGGCGTCCGCGATTCGAAGAAGCGCGATGGCGGCCTGCTTGCCATGGACCGCGCCGCATGGCAGGGATTCCTGATCGGGGTCCGCGCGAACGGCTGACCCAACCACCCACGCTCCGTCACCGCGCTAACCCTAAACAACGCGGTGACGGAGCGTGCGCCACCGCAAGATCCCTAAACAACGCGATGACGGAGAGCGCCGCAGCGGCGTGAGTTAGGGAAACCCGCGCTCAGGCTGCGCCTAGTGATCGCAAGATCCTTAAGGATTGCGGTTTTGCCGGGTGCGCAAGAGCGCCGTGTCATCGCGAGAGCCTCGGAGCGCCTGCGACCACGGTTACCGCGACAAGGTCGCTAACCTTAAAGAACGCGGTCACACCCAGTCACCGCAAGATCCCTAAGCAATGCGGTTCGGGTGGTCAGGACTGGCCGGGAACCCAGGAAGGCGAGCGCTTCTCGGCGAAGGCGGTCATCCCCTCCTGCCCCTCCGCGCTGGCGAAGAACCGGGCGGACAGCTCAGTCATCTTGGCCAGCTCCGCACCCATGTCCGCGCCGCCAGCCCGCTCAGTCAGCAGCTCCTTGGTCGCCGCAAGCGCTTGCGGCCCACCGCGGCACAGCATCCCGGTGTAGCGCTCGACCTCGGCGTCCAGATCCTCCGGCGCCACCGCCGCGTTGATCAGCCCGATCTCCGCCGCGCGCTGCGCGTCGAACGTCTCCCCAGTCAGGAACAGCTCGTGCGCCGCGCGCGCCTGGAGCCGGGGCAGCACCGGGACCGAGATCACCGCCGGCACCACGCCGATGCGCACCTCGGTGAACGCGAACGTCGCCGCACGGGCGGCGATTGCAATGTCCGCGGCGGCAACCATGCCGACCCCGCCCGCGCGGGCCGGGCCAGCCAGCTTCGCCACCACCGGTTTCGGGCTGTGCGCGAGCTGTTCCAGAATCGCCGGGAACTCGTTCACCGCCTGGGTTTCCGCCGAGGCGCCACGCGCTTCCTTCAGATCCATCCCCGAGCAGAACACCGTGCCGGTGTGGCCGAGCACGATCACCCGCGCCGCCGCGTCGTCCTGCGCCGCCGCGATCGCCGCGCGTAGCTGCGCGCGCAGCCGCGCGGAGAGCGCATTGCGATTGTGCGGTGAATCCAGGGTGATCGTGGCGATGCCATCGGCCACCGCGTAGCGCACGAGCTGGTTTTCGTCCGTCACGGATTCGCTCCTCGTTATACTGCCTGGGTTGTACCGACTGGGTTGTACTGGTTGGCCTAGCCGCCGATCGCGGTGCCGTCCCTACGCGGATCGGCTGCCCCGGACAGCGCGCCATCCGGGCCGATCCCTACCGCGGTCTGCCCGCTGCGCAACTCGATCGCCTCCGCGCAGGGGTGCCCAAGCTCGCGCAAGCCTGGCAACAGTGCCTCCGCCGCAGTGCCGCGCTCCACCGCCGAACTCACACAGCCGTCCGAGGTGCGCTGCCCGCTCAGATGCGGCAGGGCGAGCGCTCTCGCGGGGTCCATTCCGTGATCGAGCACCGCGGACACGGTCTGCGTGACGTAGTCCGGAATGTAAGCACCGCCGGCCGATCCGGCCACCAGCGCCGGTTCACCCGCATCGTCGTAGACGATCGACGGCGCGATCGAGGTGCGCGGCCGCTTCGTCGGCTCCATCCGGTTGATTTCGGCATCGGCCGCGCTGAAGTTGGTCTGCGCGTCGTTCAGGATCATGCCGCGGGCTTCGATCCGGGAACCGAAGCCGAGGTTGACCGTTGTCGTCATGGAAACCGCATTACCCTCGGCGTCCACGATGCTGATATGACTCGTGTTGTCGCCGGTCTGGCGCGCATCGCTCGACCTCGCCGGAGCGCCGGCTGGCTCGCCAGGCTGGACGTCCTCGATCGCCTTGTCCGGCGACACCAGCGCGGCGCGCTCGTCGAGATAGTCCGCCGAACGCAGCCCGTCGACGGGCACGTTGTCGAAATCCGGATCGCCAACGTAGGCCCGGGAATCCACCCCGGCCAGTCGGCTCGCCTCGATATGTTGATGCGCCTGTTCGAGGCTGCCCGGCTCGAGCTCATTCGCGCCAAGCCGGTTCTCGATATCCAGAATGGCCAGTGTGCTCAACCCGCCGTGTGCGGGCGGTGGCGCGGTGCACAGTTTCCCCTGCGCCAGCTCAGCGCACAGCGGATCACGCTGCTTCGCTTGGTATGCCCCGAAATCCGCCGCACTGAGCAGGCTCGGGAGCACCGCGGGCCCCTGCTCGTCCGCGTCCGGCTTGAACTCACCGGCACGTGCCTTGTCCACAATGGCCGGCGCAATGTCGCCTTCCGGGTCGTAGAACGCGTCCGCGCCACCCTCGGCGACCTCACTGAGCACATCGGCCAGCTCGGTGTTCACGATCTCGGTGCCAACCGGTTTCGGTTCATCCCCCGCGCAGTACCTGGCGCGCAGATCCGGATAGCGGCACGGCAGTGGCGTCTCCTCCGCGCTGAGCATGTCGTGCATATACGGCGAAACCGCGAAGCCGTCCCGCGCCAGCCGCTCAGCTTCGGTGAACAAGTCCTGCCAGGCAAGGGAACCGTGCTCGCCCTGCAACTCGTCGAGCACCGCGACGGTGCCCGGCACGGAAACCGCGCGCCCGGTGTAGCCGACCGCATCGCTGAACTCATCGATACCGTGCTCGGCCTGTTCCTGCTCGGTTGGCGCCGAAAGCTCGGGCGTGACCTCCGCGCCTGCCGCGGAAAGCCCGTCGTAGAACTGGGTTTTGCCGGATCCCGCGTCGTAGTAGGTGATCAGCGAGCCGCCACCGAGCCCGGAGGACTGCGGCTCCACCACGCCGAGCGCGGCCTGTACGGCCACGGCCGCGTCCGCGGCACTACCTCCGCGCAACAACACCTGGCAACCGGCGCGCACGGCATCCGGGGCAGCCGCGGCGACCATGAAGTTCTCGCCGCGCATCGCGTTACCGTCCGGCGGCGCGCACGGATCCGGCGGAGTACCGGTGGCGGATGCGGTGGTCATCGGGGTTGCGACGGACAGTGCGAGTAGCGCACCAAGGACGACGGGCACAGCGCGGCGAACGACCATAGCCGCTGACCCTACCGGCACACCGCGTTATCGCAAGATCCGCAAAGAACGTGGTCACAGGGCGTGGTTGGGGGCTCAGGCGTACCGGCGCTCGTCGACTTCGGCCGGCAGGCTCGCGAGGTAGCGGCGGAAAACCAGGTCCGCGACCTCGGGCGCCGGTCCGAGTGGTTCGGCCACGACCGCGGCCGCATCCGCCTCGGCGGCCTGGTTCGTGATCCGGTCCAGCAACAGACCCGGCGCCAGGAACCAGGAAGCGACCGCGATCCGCCGCGCGCCCCGCGCGCGAAGTACCCGCGCCGCCTCGGCAAGTCCAGGCTCGGCGGCCGCGAACCCAGCCGCGACACCGGCCCAACCGAACCGCTCCTGCCAGCTGGCGGCAATCCGCGCGACGACCGCGTTCGCGCTCGCGCTGGACGAACCCGTGCCGGCCAGCACCACACCCAGCTCTGGATCATGCGGCGAAACACCGGCCTCGGTCAGCCGGCGCAACGCGGTCTCCTCCAGCGCGCTGTCCGGTCCAAGCACATCCGAGGTGTGCACGGCCAACCGGGGCAGCCGCGCCGAGGCCTCGGTGATCAGGGCAGGGATATCCACCTTGGCGTGATACGCATTGCCGAGCAGCAGCGGAACCACGACGGCGGCGCCCTTCTTGATATCCCTGGCCCCCTCGCCGTGCACCGCGCCAAGTACGTCACCGAGCCGTGGCGCGGACAGGTCCAGAAAGGCGCCGCGCACATCCAGCCCAGGCTGCCGCTGCTTGAGCACATCCAGCAACGCGTGCACGGTGGCCGCCGAACGCGGATCCCGGCTGCCATGCGCCACGGCGATCAGCGGTGGGGCGGTCATTTCGCCATCGCCCCGGTCAACCCGCGCGAGTGCAGCACATGCCGTTCGAGCGGACGGAACACCAGCAGCTCGATGCTGATACCAACGAGCAGGATCAGGAAGATCGCCGTGATCACCATCGACATCTCGCTAAGATCGTTGCCCTGCTGCAGGTAGGCGCCGAGTCCCAGACCGAGTGCGGGGGAGGTGGCGATCAGCTCGGCGGCCATCAGCGAGCGCCAGGAGAACGCCCAGCCCTGCTTGAGCCCGGAAAGGTAACCGGGAAGCGCGGCGGGCAGCAGGATATGCCGTACGGCGGCCAGGTTCGAGGCGCCAAGCGACTTGCCCACCCTCGGCAGGATCGGCGGTATCTGGTCAATCCCGGAGACCAGCCCGTTCGTGATCGACGGGATCGAACCGAGCAGTACCACGAAGTACAGCGCAGGGTCCTCGATCCCGAACCACAGCACGGCCGCGGGAACCCAGGCCACCGAAGGCAGCCCCTGCATTCCGGTGATCAGCGGGCCGAGCGCGGCGCGCACGATCGGCACCTTGGCCACCAGCAAACCGAGCGGGGTGGCCACCGCGACGGCGATGGCGAAACCAAGCACCGCCCGGTGCACCGAGGTCCAGATGATGCTCAGTACCTCGCCGTTGCTCGCCCGGCTCCAGAACTCCGCCCACACCTCGCCGGGGGCCGGCAGCTTGTACTCCGGCCACAACGCGGAAGCCCACAGCGCCTGCCAGATCAGGATCAGTACTACCAGCGCGGCGATCGGCGGCAGCACGTTGAACAGCACCGTGCGCAGCCGGCGCGGCGGCTCCTGGTGCACCGGAGCATCCAGCGCGTCCAACCCGGCCTCGACAGCGCTGAGATCATCCTGTTTGGGATCATCCTGCTTGGGGCCATCCTGCTCGCGCTGCCCGGATACCTCAGGTCGCGGCATGCTGACTGATCACCTCTCGCAGCGCGGCCGTGATCTCATCGGTGACCTCGGCGCTGTCGCCCGTTCCGTCGATATCCCTGGTGTGCCACTCGCGGACGACCCGTCCAGGGCGAGACGAGAGCAGCACCACCCGCTGGCCGAGCCGGGTCGCCTCGCGCACGTCGTGGGTCACGAAGAGCACGGCGGTTTTCGTCTTCCGCCAGATCCGGATCAGCTCGCCCTGCAGCACGTCCCTGGTGATCGCGTCCAGCGCGGCGAACGGCTCGTCCATCAGCAGCAGCGACGGCTCGTCCGCCTCCTCGGTACCCGCCGCGGAAGCAAGTGCCCTGGCCAGCGCGACCCGCTGCCGCATCCCGCCGGAGAGCTCGTGCGGCCGCTTGTCGTTCACGCCGGAAAGGCGCACCAGATCAAGCAGCTCGGCGACCTTCTCGGCGCGCTCCGCCTTCGGTACCCGATGCAGGCGCATCGGCAACTCCACGTTGCGCTGCACGGTCAACCAGGGCATCAAGGCGGCTTCCTGGAACATCACCGCCGGCCGCGCGGTATTGCGCACGATCGAACCGGTACTCGGCTGGTCCAGGTTCGCGATGAGATTGAGCAGCGTTGACTTGCCGCAGCCAGAGGCGCCGAGCAGGCAAAGGAACTCGCCAGGCGCCATGCGTAGATCAACGCCGTCCAGCGCGGTGATCGCCGCCTTGCCCCTACCGAAGGTCTTACCGATGCCGGACAGCTCGATAGCGCATTCCATTGTGGATCCTGACGTGGCCGTCGCCGGGTCAACGGGCGTGGTTTCCGCCAATGCTGAGGACATCAGGGGTTGCCTTTCTGCCAACGTGGTCGCGTTACCTTGCCGCCAGCGGACCGCTGTGGATCTGCTGCTGATTGGACTGTTCCAGCACCTGGTTCAGCATCCGAAAGTCCGCGAAGCCAGTCAGGTCCGGTTCTTCGGTGACGATCTCGGCGGTCACCGAGTCCCGTGCCAGTCTCGGGAACGCGGCGGAGATGGGATTCACCGACAGTTCCATGGTGTCGAAAGCCCGATCCAGTACCCGGTCGCCCATCCGCCCGCCGGTAAGTTCCTCAAACTCGTCATTGGTGACCTGCTTGGCCGCATCCGGGTTCTCGTTCGCCCAATCGGTCGCCTCAACCAGGCCGCGCAGCATCGCACGCACGGTGGTCGGGTGCTCCTCGAGGAACTCCTTGCGCACCAGGACAACCGTGGTCGGGAACGTGCCGCCCGGCCAGAGATCGCGCTCGTCGAGGAAGACCTTCGCGCCCGCCTCGAAAATGAGCCGGGAGGACCACGGCTCGGGAATCCAGGCGCCATCGATCGCGCCTTCCCGGAACGAGTTCAACGTCTGCGCGTTGTCCACATTGAGCACACGGACCTGAGTGGGGCCGGTGCCGAGCTCGAGGCCATGCTCGGCGAGCCAGGCCTTGAGCGCGACATCCTGGGTGCCGCCCAACTGCGGAGTGGCGATCTGCTTGCCCGCGAGGTCCTCCGGCTCACTGATATCCGGAGTGGTCACCAGCTGAGCGCCGCCCGAGGTCGCGCCCGCGATCATCCGCACCGCGGCGCCCTTGGACTTGGTGTACGCGTTGATCGCCGGCCCAGGGCCGAGGAAACCGATATCCAGCGAGCCGCCAAGGAAAGCGTTCACCGCGGTCGGGCCGTTGCTGAACTGCTGCGCGACGACTTTCGAATCGACAAGGTACTTGTCGAACAACCCGTTGTGCTGCGCGATGAGCGCCGGCGCGTGGGTGACGTTCGGGAAGTAGCCGAGTCGCACCTCGCCGGCGGAGGTCGGGTTGTCGGTCAGCTCGGCCTCCGCCCGGTCCGAACCGCCGGCCCGCGTGCAGGAACTCAACACACCGAGCAGTACGAGCACGGCAAGCGACAGTACGACCGATCGCCGGTTGCGAAACGAGATGCGCACGATGTGAGCCTGGCTAGGACGTCGTGGCAGTTGGCTCGCCGAGCACTGGAAGCGGTGCACCGACCATCCCCGCGGCCAGCGTGTCACCATCCTTCGGCTCGATGATCAGGAACGACCCGGTTCGGGCGTTCACCGCGTAGTCATCCACCGGCAGTCGCTCCGAGGTGCGGATCCGGACCCGGCCGATCTCGTTGAGCTGCAACTGCTCTGGCGACTCCACACTGGACAGTGTCTGTTCCTCGAAGCGCGAGTCAAGGTCGGTGACCATCGCCTGCACCGTCTTCGCGCCGTGCTTCACCAGTACCTTGGTGCCGGCGGTAAGTGGTTTCTCGGCGAGCCAGCAGATGGTCGCCTCGAGCTCGTCCACCGGCTCGGGCGCGTTCTCCGCGGCCGCGATCACATCGCCCCTGGAGATGTCCAGATCGTCCGCGAGCACCAGGGTGACCGAGCGGCCACCGGCGGCGGCCGGCAGCGGCCCGTCCGCGGTGTCGATACTCGCCACTGTGCTACGTAGGCCGGAGGGCAGCACGACGACCTCGTCGCCTTCGCGTACCAGCCCGGCGCTCACCTGGCCCGCGTAGCCGCGGTAGTCCGGGTACTCCGGAGTGCGCGGGCGGATCACGTACTGCACGGGCAACCGGAACGGCGCATCCGCCGGCTCGGGCGCGACCGGCACGGTTTCCAGGTGCTCGAGCAATGTCGGGCCGGAGTACCAGCTGGTGTTCGCCGAGCGGGTGGCGACGTTATCGCCGACCAGCGCGGACACCGGGATGGAAAGCACGCTGCCATCCGCGTACCCGAGCTCGGTGGCATGCGTGGTGAACTCCTTGGCGATCACCGCGAAGGTGGACTCGTCATAGTCCACCAGGTCGATCTTGTTCACCGCGAGCACCAGCCGCGGCACACCGAGCAGCGCGAGAACCGCGGCATGCCGGCGGGTTTGCTCGACGACACCCTTGCGGGCGTCCACAAGCAACACGCCAAGCTGCGCGGTGGACGCGCCGGTGACCGTGTTCCGGGTGTACTGCACGTGTCCAGGGGTGTCCGCGAGCACGAAGGTGCGCTGCGGGGTGGCGAAATAGCGGTAGGCAACGTCGATGGTGATGCCCTGCTCGCGCTCGGAGCGTAGCCCGTCCACCAGCAACGAGAGGTCCGGAGTGGACAGTCCGCGATCGACGCTGGCCCGTTCGACGGCGTCCAGCTGGTCAGCGAGCACCGACTTGGTGTCGTAGAGCAGCCTGCCGACCAATGTGGACTTGCCGTCGTCAACGCTACCCGCGGTAGCGAGCCGCAAGAGGTCGCTCATGGTTTAGAAGTACCCTTCCCGCTTGCGATCTTCCATGGCCGCTTCGGACAGGCGATCGTCCGCCCTGGTCGCACCACGTTCGGTGAGCCTGCTTGCCTGCACTTCGGCGATCACCGTGCGCACGTCGGCGGCGGTGGAATCCACCGCTCCGGTGCAGGAACCGTCGCCGACGGTCCGGTAGCGCACCACTCGCCGCTCCACGGTCTCGCCTTCCCTCGGGCCGCCCCACGGCCCCGAGGTCAACCACATGCCGTCGCGCTGGAACACATCGCGCTCGTGCGCGTAGTAGATCGACGGCAGCTCGATGTTCTCCCGCTCGATGTAGCTCCACACGTCCAGCTCGGTCCAGTTGGACAGTGGGAACACCCGGACATGCTCACCTGGGCGATGCCGGCCGTTGTACAGGTTCCACAGCTCGGGCCGCTGCCTGCGTGGCTCCCACTGGCCGAAGGAGTTGCGCAGGCTGAACACCCGCTCCTTCGCGCGGGCCCGCTCCTCGTCCCTGCGCCCGCCGCCGAAGACCGCGTCGAACTTCTGCTCGGTGATGGTGTCCAGCAGTGGCGTCGTTTGCAGCGGGTTGCGCGTGCCGTCCGGCCGCTCGGCCAGCCTGCCGTCGTCGATCCAGTCCTGGACATGCGCGACGACCAGGCGCAGGCCGTGTTTTTCGACTAGACCGTCACGAAACTCGATGACTTCGTCGAAATTGTGCCCGGTGTCCACGTGCAGCAGCGAGAACGGCACCGGCGCCGGCCAGAAGGCCTTGATCGCCAGGTGCAGCAGCACGGTGGAGTCCTTGCCGCCGGAGAACAGGATCACCGGCCGGTCGAACTCGCCCGCGACCTCACGGAAGATGTGGATCCCCTCGGCCTCGAGCGCGGTCAACTTCTCCGTCGCGATCGGTGCGGTGCTAGCGGTCATGCGGTCTCCCTGTACGGCGTCGGGCCTGTCACGCGTGCAGCCCGCACTCGGTCTTGTTCTGCCCGGCCCAGCGACCGCTTCGCGGGTCCGCCCCCGGCGCCACCTTCGCCGTGCACGGCGCACAACCGATCGACAGGTATCCTTCGGACACCAGCGGGTTCTGCAGTATTCCGTGCTCGACCAGGTAGCGGTCGAATTCTTCGTCGGTCCACGGTGCGATCGGATTGATCTTCACGAGACCATTCCGGTCGTCCCAACTGACGATGGGAGTGTTCGCCCTCGTTGGCGCATCCACCCTACGTACTCCGGTTACCCAGGCATCGTACTTGGCGAGGGTGCGCTGTAGTGGAATCACCTTCCGCAAATGGCAGCAGCGGTCCGGCCTGCTGGCAAAAAGGTCCTTGCCCTCGGCCGCGTCCTGTTCGGCGACGGTCTGGTCAGGCAGCGCGTTCACAATGCTCACATTTGGGTACACGGTGGACACCGCATCCCTCGTACCAATGGTTTCCGCGAAGTGATAACCGGTTTCCAGGAACAACACGTCCACGTCCGGTTTCACCTGCACGGCAAGATCGATCAGCACCGCGTCCTGCATATTCGAGGCCACGATCCAGGAATCGCCGAAAGTCTCGGCGGTCCAGGCAAGTGCTTCCTGGGTATTCGCGTCGGCGAGTTCACGCCCGGCGCGTTCGGCGAGCTCCTTGAGCTCGGCCGTGTCACTCGCGGTCATTGCACGCCTCCTACTGATACCCCAACCAGCTGCACCGTGAAGACACGCCGGCAGTCGGCGCACCGCCAGGCGTTCCGCGGCTCCGGCTCGGGCCGCAGGTCCTCCTCGCCACAATAGGGACAGTAGAACGGTACGGCTCGTTCCGTCATTGTTCTGCCCCTTCCCGTGTCGAGCTCGCGATATCTTCCGCGTGCTGGCATTTCGTTAGTGTTAGGTATTCACGCACGCATCGGCCCACTGGTTCACTTCAGGTCGGCTTCTTCGGCGCGGGAGACCCACTGCGCGAACCTTTCGCCCTCGGTTCGCTGGTCGAGGTAAGTCCGCACCACACGTTCCACGTATTCGACGAGCTCCGTGCCGATGACTTTGTGCGCCCGTAGCTTACGACCGAAGCCAGCGTCCATTCCGAGGCCACCACCCAGGTGTACCTGAAACCCTTCTACCTGGTTTCCCTCGGCATCCGTGACGATCTGTCCCTTGAGTCCGATATCAGCGGTCTGTATTCGGGCACACGAATTGGGGCAGCCGTTGAGGTGAACGCTAACCGGATTCGTGATTCCGCTCTGTACATCGGCGAGTCGCTGTTCGAGTTCCGCCACGAGCTCGGCGGCCCGGGCTTTCGTTTCCACGATCGCGAGTTTGCAGAATTCGATTCCGGTGCATGCCATGACACTGCGCCGCCATGGCGTCGGGGTGGACGGCAGCCCGAGTTCGGTGAGGTCGTCCCGCAGGGTTTCCAGGTCCCCCTCGGCGACGTCGAGGACGACCAGTTTCTGTTGCGGGGTAAGGCGAACTCGCGTCGAGCCGGCGCGCTCAGCCGCCTTGGCCACCTCGACCAGAGTGGACCCGGTGACCCGCCCGGCGACCGGTGCCACGCCGACGTAGTACCGGCCATCCCGCTGGCGGTGCACGCCGACGTGATCAAGAGGTGCGGCGGGGATCTCCGGTGCCGGCCCGTCGATCAGCGGGCGCTGTAGATACTCGGTTTCCAGGATCTGCCGGAACTTCTCCGGTCCCCAGTCCTTGACCAGGAACTTGATCCGGGCGCGGTGCCGCAGCCGCCGGTAGCCGTAGTCCCGGAAAACGCTGATCACGCCGGCCCAGACCGCGGGCACCTCATCCCTGGGTACCCAGGCGCCGAGGCGTTTGCCGAGCATCGGGTTGGTGGACAGCCCACCGCCGACCCAGACGTCGAAGCCGGGTCCGTGCTCGGGGTGGTTGACGCCGACGAAGGCGACATCGTGCACCTCGTGCGCGACGTCCGACTGCCCGGAGATCGCGGTTTTGAACTTACGCGGCAGGTTCGCGAAGGACCGTTCGCCGACGTAGCGCCGCTTGATCTCCTCGATCGCGGGCGTGCCGTCGATGATCTCGTCCTCGGCGATGCCGGCGACCGGAGAGCCGAGGATCACCCGTGGACTGTCCCCGCAGGCCTCCATCGTGGTCATCCCGGCCGCTTCCAGTTTCTGCCAGATCGTCGGCATGTCCTCGATGCGGATCCAGTGGTACTGGATGTTCTGCCGATCGGTGATGTCCGCGGTGTCCCGGGCGTAGGTCTGGGAGATCTCGCCGAGTATCCGCAGCTGCTCGGCGGTCAGCGCGCCACCGTCCACCCGGACCCGCAGCATGAAGTACTCGTCATCCAGCTCCTCGGGCTCGAGGGTGGCGGTGCGGCCACCGTCGATGCCCGGCTTGCGCTGGGTGTACAGGCCGTACCAGCGGAACCGGCCGCGCAGATCACCTGGGTCGATCGAGTCGAAGCCGCGGTGCGCATAGATGTTCTCGATGCGGTCCCGCACGTTCAGCGGGTTGTCGTCCTTTTTCGAACGCTCGTTGGGGTTCAGTGGTTCGCGGTAACCGAGTGCCCATTGGCCCTCGCCCTTACGTGCGGAGCCCCGCTTCGGAGCTGTGGGCTTCGGAGCTGTGGTGGGGGACGCCATGTGTTCCTCCGGACGATGTGGCACGTGAGCGCGCACGGCGGGCACAGTTCAGCGAAGGGAATTCGGCGATACGTGCGCAGCGGCGCGCCCAGCACCGTTGCGGATATGCGATAGCAGCGGCGGTGGGTCAGTTGGACGGGCGGCACAATGCGCTGGAGACGCGCAGGTAGTCGACGTGGCGTCGAACCACGAGGCACACACCTGGCGAAGTCATGGGTACTAGCGTGCCACGTGTCCACCAGGTGGTCTACCGGCATCCGCATGCTGGGATGGTGCTCACACGCCGCGGAATTACCTTCCTCTGGTGGGTGGTTGACTTGGCATATGGCCGCGAAACCCCCCGAAGGTGACCCACCGCCCGCAGACGGTGCGTTGCCCTCGGCCGCGCTCGCCGGGCTCGGCGAGCGGCCGTTCGGTGTGTATGTGCACGTCCCGTTCTGTGCCACCCGCTGCGGCTACTGCGATTTCAACACCTACACCTCGGCGGAACTCGCCGGAACCAGCGGCACGGCGGACTGGCTCAGCGCGCTACGCGCGGAACTGGCCCTGGGCGCGCGCGTGCTGGGTACACCGGCGCCGGCCAGCACCGTGTTCGTCGGCGGTGGCACCCCCTCGCTGCTCGGCGCGGAAGGGCTCGGCGGGGTACTGGACGCGGTCCGGGACAGCTTCGGTCTCACGGCGGACGCCGAGGTGACCACCGAGGCGAACCCGGAGTCCACCTCGCCGGAGTTCTTCGCCGGTATTCGCGCCGCCGGCTACACCAGGGTCTCGCTGGGTATGCAGTCGGTGGCCCCACATGTGCTGGCGGTGCTGGACCGGGTACACACCCCGGGCCGGCCAGCGGAGGCCGCGGCCCAGGCCCGGGCGGCCGGGTTCGAGCACGTGAGTATGGACCTGATCTACGGCACGCCGGGGGAGCGTGCCGAGGACCTGCGAGCCTCGCTGGAGGCCGCATTGGCCGCGGGGGTGGACCACGTCTCGGCGTACGCGCTGATCGTCGAGGAGGGCACCGCGCTGGCCAGAAAGGTACGCCGGGCCGAGCTGCCCGCGCCGGACGACGACGTGCTCGCGGACCGCTACGAGCTGGTCGACGGCATGCTCAGCGCCGCCGGGCTCGACTGGTACGAGGTGTCCAACTGGGCGCGCGACGAACGGGCCCGCTGCTGGCACAACATCGGCTACTGGCGCAGCGGCGACTGGTGGGGCGCCGGTCCGGGGGCGCACAGCCACGTGGGCGGCGTCCGCTGGTGGAACGTGCGTCACCCCGCGCGGTACGCGGACCTGCTCGCCGCCGGCAACTCGCCCGCGGCGGGGCGGGAGACGCTGGGTGTCGAGGATCGGGCAACCGAGCGGGTGTTACTCGAACTGCGCCTTGCCGATGGGCTGGCCGCGCGGGCACTCACCGAGCCGCAGCACGCCGAGGCGAAGCTGGCCGTCGCGGATGGGCTGCTGGACGAGGCCAGTTTCGCCGCCGGAAACTGCGTGCTCACCGCGCGTGGCCGGCTGCTCGCCGATGCGGTGGTGCGCAGGCTCGTCATCGCCGGCGAGTGACCGCGCGTAACCGCGTTCTATAGGGATCTTGCGGTGGTGGAGCGTGGTCGGTGACGCCCCGTGTTCGCGTTCTTTAAGGTTAGCGAGGCCGTGGAGTGTGGGATGCCACTCCCGCGTGTGCCCGTGAGCTGGTAGACGGGTACGGAACGGGGAACGCTCCGTAGACTTGACCACAGGCGCACCAGGTGGCGCGCCGAGCCCACGGGGAGTTGATGCGCGTGAACGCCGACGAGCGCCGCTTCGAGGTGCTGCGCGCCATTGTGGCCGATTACGTGGCCAACCAGGAGCCAGTGGGCTCCAAGGTGATCGTGGACCGGCACAACCTGGGCGTATCCAGCGCTACCGTGCGCAACGATATGGCCGCGCTCGAGGAAGACGGCTACATCGCCCAGCCGCACACCAGTGCGGGGCGGATCCCCACCGACAAGGGCTACCGGCTGTTCGTCGACCAGCTCTCCGACGTCAAGCCGCTTTCGGCCGCCGAGCGCCGCGCCATCCAGGGTTTCCTTGAAGGTGCCATCGACCTGGATGACGTGCTCAAACGCAGCGTCCGCCTGCTCGCCCAGCTGACCAGGCAGGTGGCCGTGGTGCAGTACCCCATGCTGACCAGCTCCACGGTGCGGCATGTAGAAGTGGTGCAACTCACGCCAGCGCGGTTGATGCTCGTAGTGATCACCGATACCGGGCGAGTAGACCAGCGGATGGTGGATCTCGGTGATGTGCTCGGTGACGAAGCCGTGGCCAATCTGCGTACCATGCTCAACGGTGCGCTCAGCGGGCAGCGGCTGACCGAGGCCGCGGTGCGGGTCGCCGAGCTTCCCGAGGAAGTTTCGGCGGAACTGCGGGATACCACCACCCGGGTGTGCACCGTGCTGATCGAATCGCTCGTCGAGCATCCGGACGACCGGCTGCTGCTCGGCGGTACGGCGAACCTCACCAGGAACGTCGCGGACTTCCCTGGTTCGCTGCGGGAAGTGCTTGAGGCGCTCGAAGAGCAGGTCGTGGTGCTCAAGCTGCTGGCCGCCGGGCGCGATCAGGACGCCATTACGGTGCGGATCGGCGAGGAGAATGAGCCGGCGGAAATGCGGAACGCTTCGGTGGTCACAATCGGATACGGCACGCGGGACACCATGTTGGGTGGCATGGGGGTGGTTGGCCCGACCCGGATGGACTATCCGGGCGCCATCGCCGCGGTTCGTGCGGTGGCCAACTACGTCGGGCAGATCCTGACCGGCAAATAGAATGGACTATGCGGGCGTGGCCAGACCACGCCTGGCGAACGGCGCCCGGTGGCGCGGCAGTAGGAGGGCAAGCAGACGGTGGCGACGGACTATTACGGCACGCTCGGGGTGCGCAAGGACGCCTCGGATGGCGATATCAAGCGCGCGTACCGCAAGCTCGCACGCGAGTTGCACCCGGATGTGAACCCCAGTGAGGACGCTCAGCAGCGCTTCGCTGAGGTCACGACCGCGTACGAGGTGCTTTCCGATCCGGAGAAGCGCAAGATCGTCGACCTCGGCGGCGACCCGATGGACGGCGGCGCCGGTGCGCGTGGCGCGCGCGATCCGTTCGCTGGTTTTGGCGGGCTCTCCGACATCATGGACGCGTTCTTCGGCGGTGGCGCTGGCGGCGGTGCCGGCAGGGGGCCGCGCAGCAGGGTGCAGCCCGGTTCGGACGCGTTGATCCGGCTGCGGATGACGCTGGAGGAATGCCTCGAGGGCGTGGACCGGGAGATCACCGTGGACACCGCCATCCTGTGCGAGCGGTGCACCGGTGCTGGCTCGGAGAAGGGCACCGGGGCGCAGAAATGTGACACCTGCTCAGGGATGGGCGAGGTGCAGTCGGTGCAGCGCACGCTGCTCGGACAGGTCGTCACCGCGCGGCCGTGCCCGGTCTGTCGCGGGCTCGGCGAAGTGATCGTGGACCCCTGCCAGCAGTGCGGCGGCGACGGCAGGGTGCGGGCGCGGCGGGACGTCAAGGTGCGTATCCCCGCGGGCGTGGCCGACGGCATGCGGATCCGGTTGAGCGGTCAGGGCGAAGTTGGTCCTGGCGGTGGCCCCGCCGGCGATCTCTACGTCGAGGTCGACGAGGAACCGCACCAGACCTTCGAGCGGGAAGGCAGCGATCTGCACTGCACGATCCGGATTCCGGTGACGGTGGCCGCGCTTGGCGCGACCCTGCCGCTGGACACCCTGGATGGCACCGAAGATCTGGAGATCCGACCGGGCACCCAGCCAAACACCGAACTGCGGCTGGCCGGTAAGGGCATGCCGAAGCTGCGTTCCTCCGGGCGGGTAGACGGTCGGGGTGACCTCCACGTACACGTGCAGGTCGAGGTGCCCACCAAGCTGGACTCCCGGCAGAACGAACTGCTGCGCGAGCTGGCCAGCCTGCGCGGTGAGGAAGAGCCGAGCCTGGCGAGCAACGGCAGCAAGGGCAACGGGCTGTTCTCCCGATTGCGGGCGCGGCGCTGAGCCGTGACTGACCCGGTTCCCGCCGGCGCGAGCACGCCAGCACTGTTCCTGGTCGACGCGCTGCCCTCCGGGCACTCCGCGGAGCTCATCGGGGAGGAGGCCAGGCACGCGGTGACCGTGCGGCGGATGCGCGCCGGCGAGTCGCTTGCGCTCAGCGACGGTGCCGGTGGCCTCGCGCACTGTGTCATCGAGACGGTACGGCCGGGCAAGAACCCGGTGCTCGAACTACGGGTGGATCGGCGGGAGACCGTTGCCGCGCCGGTACCCCGGCTGGTCGTGGTGCAGGCCCTGGTCAAGGGCGATCGTGGCGAGCTGGCCGTCGAGCTGGCCACCGAGGCCGGCGCGGATGAGATCGTGCCCTGGCGGGCAGCGCGCTGTGTCGCCCGCTGGGAAGCCGGGCCACGCGGCGACAAGGCGCTGGCCAGATGGCGAGCCACGGTCCGGTCCGCGGCCAAACAGGCCCGCAGGGCATGGCTACCCGAGGTACGCGAACCGGTGGATACCACCGGCCTCGCCGAGCTGGTCGCCGCGGATGCGGCAGCGGCCGTGGTGTTGGACGCCGGTGCCAGCGAAGCACTCGATGCCTGGGCCGTGCCGGATGCCGGGGTGCTCTATCTGGTCGTCGGACCGGAAGGGGGCATCACCTCGGCGGAACTGGAAACGCTCGGCGCCGCCGGTGCACGCAGTGCGCATCTGGGGCCGACGGTGCTGCGCGCATCCAGCGCGGCCGCGGTGTCGCTCGGCGCGCTCGGGGTGCTCTCCGGACGGTGGCGACCGGCCGGGCAATCCGGATGACCAGCCGGTCGCGTTATGAGCTTGGCGAATCGGTAGCGGTCGAAGCGGAAAACGGGTTACGCTGGATCACGAACACACCGCACGGCGTTGCCGGCGGAGTAGTTCCCCAGCACCGCCGGACACCTCCCCCTCGGTCCGGCGGCGCCGCGTCGCGGTGGAGCGACCCCCAGGCTCCATCGCGACGCGGCACCCTTCTTCCCGCGCTTCACCAGATGTTGGGGCGGCATGCCGAAGATCGTTGATCATGTGCAGCGGCGGGCCGAACTCGCGCACGCGGTGTGGCGGGTAATCCAGCGCGACGGTATCGAGCACGCCTCGGTGCGCACCGTCGCGGCGGAGTCCGGCTGGTCCACCGGCGCGCTGCGGCACTACTTCCCGACCTCGGACGCGTTGCTCGGCTTCGCCATGGAGCTGTGCTTCGACTGGATAGCCGAGCGACTCAACCGGTTGCGCGCCGAACAGGCCGCCCGTCCAGCCGGCACGACCAGCTCGTTCCAGCGGATCCGCGAGCTGGCGCATATCGTGCTGCCACTCGACGATCAGCGGCTGCTGAACGCGCGGGTGCTGATGTCGTTCATGCCGCGTTCGCTGGTGCACGAGGCCCTGCACGAGCAGGAACGGCGGGGTACCGGAATGCTCCGGATGGCGTTCACCGAGGTGTTCGAGGTGGCCGAACGGGCGGGGGAACTGGTCCCCGGCGCGCGAGCCGACCGGCAGGCGCGGCAGCTGCTCGCGCTGCTTGACGGGTTGAACACGCACCATCTGCTCGCGCCGCGGGACTATCCGGTGAGCGAGTTGGTCGAGCTCGTCGACGCGCAGCTGCGCGCCACCTTCGCCGCTCAGCCGGAAGTTCAGTCGGGATAGCCTGCCGGGTATGAGCGAAGCCAAGACCCTGTTCACCCGGATCATCGAGCGCGATATCCCGGCGGAAATCGTGCACGAGACCGCCACGGTCATCGCGTTCAAGGACATCAACCCGCAGGCCAATACGCATATCCTGGTGGTGCCCAAGGCGGTGTACCGGAACGCGCTCGAACTCGCCGAGGCTGATCCGGCCCTGCTGGCCGAGCTGGTGCGTACCGCCGGCGCGATCGCCGCCGAGCAGGGTATCGCCGAGTCCGGCTACCGGCTGGTTTTCAACACCGACGCGGACGCTGGCCAGACCGTTTTCCACGTGCATCTGCATCTGCTCGGCGGGGAACCGCTCGGTTTGTTCGGGCATCCGGGCAAGGGCGAACCGCAGGAGTGAGACACTGGTAACCGGCTGGTCAGTTGTTATCGCGGTGCGCGCGGGTATGGCCGGCCGTTAGCATCGACAGTGACCACCGCAGCCGAGCAGCGTAGAAAGCAGGCCCAAGAACACGTGGCCGGAACCGTATCGGGTAACGCCGCCCAGTCCGCCGACCTGTCCACCGTCCCGCCGAACGGGGCCGATGCGGACGAGAGAATCGCGGCTAAGGCGAACACAGCGGAGGAAACGGGCCCAGCGCAGGAAACGGGCCCAGCACAGGGGGCAGAGTCCAGATTCGCGATTCCGGATGGCGCCGCGCTCACCCTGCTCGGCTCCGCGGACGAGAACCTGCGAGTAGCCGAGGAACTGCTTACCGCGGATGTGCACGTACGCGGTAACGAGGTGACCCTTACCGGCGAGCCGGCCGAGGTGGCCTTCGCCGAACGGGTGTTCGCCGAGTTGAGCAAGCTCGCCGGCGGTGGCCAGCACGTCGGTACCGATACCGTGCGGCGGACGGTGGCCATGCTCTCCGCCGACCACGCGGAATCGCCGGCCGAGGTGTTCAGCCTCAACATTATTTCGCGTCGTGGCCGCACGATCCGCCCGAAGACGCTCAACCAGAAGCGTTATGTGGACGCGATCGACAAGCACACCGTGGTCTTCGGGATCGGTCCAGCCGGTACCGGTAAGACCTACCTGGCGATGGCCAAATCGGTGCAGGCGCTGCAGGCAAAGCAGGTGAACCGGATCATCCTCACCCGGCCCGCGGTGGAGGCAGGGGAACGGCTCGGTTATCTACCTGGCACGCTCTACGAGAAGATCGATCCGTATCTGCGGCCGCTGTATGACGCGCTGCACGACATGGTGGACCCGGAGTCGATTCCCCGGTTGACCCAGGCCGGCACGATCGAGGTCGCCCCGCTTGCTTATATGCGCGGTCGTACCCTCAACGACGCGTTCATCATCCTGGACGAGGCGCAGAACACCACGCCGGAACAGATGAAAATGTTCCTAACCAGGCTTGGGTTCGGTTCCAGGATCGTCGTCACCGGCGATATCACCCAGGTTGACCTGCCCGGCGGGCAGCGCAGCGGGCTGCGGGTGGTCCGGGAGATCCTGGACGGTGTGGAGGATGTCCACTTCGCCAATCTGACCAGCAGTGATGTCGTCCGGCACAAGCTCGTCGGGGATATCGTGGACGCTTACGATCGCTGGCAGGCGGTGCAGGAGCAGCGGTGAGTATCGAAATCGCCAATGAGTCCGGGGTACGGATCGACGACTCGTCGATCGTGTCAGTGGCCAGGTTCGCGCTCGACCGGATGGGCGTGAGTCCGCTTGCCGAGCTGTCCATCGCGCTGGTCGAGCTGGACACGATGAGCGATCTGCACCGGCAGTACATGGAGCTGGACGGCCCAACCGACGTGCTCGCGTTCCCGATGGACGAGCTGGAGGCCGCCCGGCGGCCGGACGCGGCGGAGGCATCCGGCGCGTTGCTCGGGGATATCGTGCTGTGTCCGGCGTATGCCAAAGACCAGGCGCGGACCGCCGGGCATGCACTGCTCGCGGAGCTGCATCTGCTTACCGTGCACGGGGTACTGCACCTGCTCGGCTACGACCACGCGGAGCCGGCCGAGGAACGTGAGATGTTCACCTTGCAACGGCGCATACTCGAGGAGTTCCACGCCGCGCGGGAAGCGGCGGAACGCAAGGCCGCGCAACGGGACGCGGACGATCAAGTGCTCGGTGCGGTAGGACTGAGCGATCCACCGGGAAACGAAGCCGCGAGCCGGGGGTAGTCGAATCCACACTGGGTTCGGCTACCTGGTTCGCTGAGGAAGGCAAACAGTGACGTCGGGGTCGGTAACTGTTTTAGTAGTTGCCATCGCATTGGTGCTGGGCGCGGGGGTGTTCGCCAGCGCGGACGCGGCGCTGTCCACCGCTTCCGCGGCCAGGGTGGACGGACTGGTTCGGGCCAAACGGCCGGGCGCGCGACAGCTGGCCGTGGTCGTCGCGGATCGGGCGCGGCATCTGAGCCTCTTGCTGTTGCTGCGGTTGTGCTGCGAGCTGCTTGCCACGGTGCTGGTCACCCTGCTGTGCATCTGGGAGATCGAGCCGACCTGGCTCGGCGTCCTGGTTGCCGCGGTGAGCATGATCGTGGCCAGCTACGTGCTGATCGGCGTGGGGCCACGCACGATCGGCCTGCAGCATCCGTATGGCGTGGGACTGGTGATGGCTGGTCCGGTGCGGGTGCTCGGCTGGGTGCTCGGGCCACTGAGTCGTGTGCTGATCGTGCTCGGCAACGCGATCACGCCAGGCAAGGGGTTCCGGGAAGGCCCGTTCTCCTCGGAGGTCGAGCTACGCGAACTGGTCGACCTTGCCGGCGAATCCGGGGTCGTCGCCGAGGGCGAGCGGGAGATGATCCATTCGGTATTCGAGCTCGGCGACACCATTGCCCGCGAGGTGATGGTGCCGCGTACCGAGATCGTGTGGATCGAACGGTCGAAGTCGGTGCACCAGGGGTTGGCGCTGTCCTTGCGAACCGGTTACACCCGGCTGCCGGTGATCGGCGAGAGCATCGACGAGATCGTCGGCGTGGTGAACCTGAAGGACCTGGTAAGCCACTCGGTCGCGGATGGGGACGGCGCGGTGCTCACGGCGTCGACAGCCGGTGGCTGCATTGGCGATGTGATGCGCTCGGCCAGTTTCATCCCGGACAGCAAGCGACTCGATGAGCTGCTGAAGGAGATGCAGAGTTCCCGCAACCATCTGGCGATCGCCGTGGATGAGTACGGTGGTACGGCGGGCCTGCTGACGATCGAGGACATTCTGGAGGAGATCGTCGGCGAGATCACCGACGAGTCGGATACCGAGGATCGTCCGCCGGTCGAGGATCTTGGCGATGGAACGACTCGGGTGAGCTCCCGGCTGCCGGTCGATGACCTGGACGAACTGTTCGACACCGAACTGGCTGATGAGGACGTGGAGACCGTCGGTGGACTGCTTGCGCAGCGGCTCGGCAGGGTACCGTTGCCCGGAGCGGAAGCGGAGATCGACGGGCTGCGGATGCGTGCCGAGGGGGGCAAGGACCGGCGTGGCCGGATGCGGATTACCTCGGTGGTGATCCGTCCGGTGCGGCCAGACCCGGTGATCGATGCCGCGAATCAGGTGGCCGCGGACGGCGATCCGGTCGGTGCGGGGGAACTCGCCGCGCGCCGGGCCGGGCAACGCCTGGCGGCGGAACGCGCGCAGGGCAATGGACAGGAGTAGCTGAGTTGGCTGAGCTCGACCCGGAAGACGGCAAGATCGTCACACTCGCCCGTTCGGTCCGCGCGCGGACCGGCGCTGCGGAAGGCGCGGCCGTCCGGGACACCGACGGCCGGACCTATGCCGCGGGCACGGTGGAGCTTTCCGCGCTCCGGCTAACCGCGCTGCAGGCCGCGGTCGCCGCCGCGGTGTCCAGCGGCGCCGAGGGGCTGGAGGCCGGCGCGGTGGTCACCGAAGCAGCCGAACTGGACGCGGAGTCCGTGGCCGCGGTCAAGGAGCTGGGCGGGAGCGCGAAGCTGCTGCTCGCCGATGTTTCCGGGACCGTGCGGGACTGAGTTCCGTACTGGCCGCTGGCCCCCGCGCACCGGTAGTCTTGATCAAGGTATCCCTCACCCATTCGGGTGGCTATGCTGTGCCGGAGCCGGCGAAGAGAGGCATCGCGATGACCGCAGATGATCAGCAGGTTGATTGGGTACCGGACAAGGTCGATCTGACATCGCCGAATTCGGCCCGCGTGTATGACTTCATGCTTGGCGGGGCGTGTAACTTCGCCGCGGATCGAGACTTCGCGCAGCGGGTGCTGACGATGTTGCCGGACCTGCGTGGCGCCGCGGTACAGAACCGCGCGTTCCTGCGCCGCGCGGTAGAGGAGCTGACCGAACTCGGCATCCGCCAGTTCCTCGATATCGGTTCCGGTATCCCCACGGTCGGCAATACTCACGAGGTCGCCCAACGGTCCGCGCCGGGCAGCCGGGTGGTCTATGTGGACAACGAGCCGATGGCCGTGGCACACAGCGAGATGATGTTGCGGGACAACCCGGACGCCGCGATCGTGAACGCGGATATGCGTGATCCGGACGGGGTCCTCAGTGCCGTCGAGGACATTCGGCTGCTCGACTTCACCGAACCGATCGCGCTGATCATGTGCGCGATCCTGCATTTCGTGCCGGAGGACGGAGATCCGCTCGAGTTGCTCGCTCGGTATCGCGCAGCGCTCATCCCCGGCAGCTATCTGGTGATCTCGCATGGCACGGACGGCGAGAAGGACCAGGATACGGCGAACTCCGCGGCGTCCATGTACGACCGCACGGCAACCCCACTGACGCTGCGCTCAAGGGGGCGGATCGCCGAGCTGTTCACCGGATGGGAGTTGGAGCCGCCCGGCGTCGTCTACACCACGCAGTGGCGTCCGGAGTTTCCCGAGGAGGCCGAGCGGGAGCCGGAGCGTAGCTTGCTCTACGGTGGCCTGGCCCGCAAGGCCTGACCCGCATCGGCGACAATGGCTGGATGACCAGCGCACCAGAGGAAACAGAGCAGCATCGATCCGGGTTCGCCTGCTTCGTCGGCCGGCCGAACGCGGGCAAGTCCACTCTCACCAACGCGCTGGTCGGCAGCAAGATCGCGATTACCTCGAGTAAACCGCAGACGACCAGGCACGCGATCCGCGGCATCGTGCACCGGCCGGATGCCCAACTGGTCATCGTGGACACACCGGGACTGCACCGGCCCCGAACCCTGCTCGGGCAGCGCCTCAACGATGTCGTCACCAATACGTGGTCCGAAGTGGACGTTGTGGGGCTGTGTGTGCCCGCCGACGAGAAAATCGGCCCGGGGGACCGGTTCATCGCCACCGAACTCGGCAAGATCGCCAGCAAAACCCCGGTGATCGGGGTGGTCACCAAAACCGACCTGGTGGATCAGCAGCGGGTGGCCGAGCAATTGCTCGCGCTACAGGAGGTCATGGCCTTCGCCGATCTGGTCCCGGTATCCGCGCAGGCGCAGTACCAGCTCGATGTGCTGGCCGACCTGCTTGTCGCTCGGATGCCAGTGGGGCCACCGTTGTATCCGGACGGCGAGCTGACCGAGGAACCGGAAACCAAGCTGGTTGGCGAGCTCGTGCGGGAGGCCGCGCTGGAAGGGGTGCGCGACGAACTGCCGCATTCGATCGCGGTGACCGTCGAGGAGATGCATCCGAGGGAAGGCCGCGACGATCTGGTGGATATCTACGTGAACCTGCACGTGGAGCGGCAGAGCCAGAAGGCGATCGTGCTCGGGCCCAAGGGCGCGCGGCTGCGCGAGGTGGGCAGTAACGCGCGCCGGCAGATCCAGGCCCTGCTTGGCAGCAAGGTCTATCTGGACATCCACGTGAAGGTCAGCAAGGAGTGGCAGCGCGACCCAAAGCAGTTGCGCCGCCTGGGTTTCTGAGCCATCCACGGCCGCTGCTCACGTGGGGGATTCTCGGCGCAAACCTCGCCTCCCGGGTGATCGACTTGTTACTATCCGTGCGTAACTGGGCTACGGAAGTTGGTGCGGATGAGCGAGGAATGGGGCAAGCCAGCGGATTCGTGGGTGCCCACGGACGTCGACCTGGCGCGGCCGAACGCGGCACGGGTGTACGACTACTTTCTCGGTGGCGCGCACAACTTTGACGTGGACAGGGAATTCGCCGGCAAGATCGCGGAGATGATGCCCGAGGCGACCACGCTCGCGATGCGCAACCGGCGCTTTCTGCAGCGTGCCGTGCGCGAGCTGTGCGGACTGGGTATCCGGCAGTTCCTCGACCTCGGCTCGGGGATCCCGACGGTAGGCAATGTGCACGAGATCGCCCAGGCTATCGATCCAGCCGCTCGAGTGGTGTATGTGGACAACGAGGCCGTGGCGGTCGCGCATAGTCAGCTACTGCTCGAAGACAATCCGAACGCCACCGTGGTCGCGGCCGATATCACCGATCCGGGTCGGGTACTGGCCCATCCGAATACCCGCGAGCTGCTCGACTTCGACCAGCCGATTGCGGTGATCCTGTGCGCGGTGCTGCATTTCGTGCCGGACGAAGGGGATCCGAAGGGACTCATCGCGCGCTACTGGGACGCCGTCTGCGCGGGCAGCTATCTCGCGCTCTCCCACGGCACCATGGATAACCGGGAGGATATCCAGACGGTCGGAGACCAGTACAAGAACACCGCGAATCCGGTGACCCTACGCAGCCGTGCCGAGGTGGCCGCGCTCCTCGACGGGATCGAGCTCATCGAACCCGGGCTCATCTTCACGCCACTGTGGCGCCCCGAGGAGCTGGACCAGGTGGGCACCGAGGAGGCCAAGCGGTCCGGGGTGTATGCCGCGGTCGGACGTAAGTCCTGAGCCAGTACGGCCGGCTCGTCGTACGGGCGCTCGGGCTATCGCTCGGTCCGGCCTGCGCGCTCGGTCTCGCCCGGTTCGCCTACGCGCTGTTGCTGCCGGCCATGCGCGCGGCACTGGACTGGTCGTTTGCGATCGCCGGCGCGATGAACGCGGCGAACGCGCTCGGTTATCTGGTTGGCGCGCTGCTTGCCGCGCGACTCGCTACCCGGTTCGGCGCCAGGAATGTCTTCCTGTTCGGCCTCGCGGGGACCGCGATCACCGTGCTGCTTTCGGCGGCGACGGCGAGTACCCCGCTGCTCCTGGTGCTGCGGTTGCTTTCCGGTATCGCCGGGGCGGCCACCTTCGTGCTTGGCGGTGCGCTCGTGGCCAAGCTCGGGGAGGGCTTGACTGGCCGCAGGGCCGGGCTGTTGCTCGGCTGCTACTTCGGCGGTTCGGGGATCGGCATTTTCTGCTCGGCGGTCGCGCTCCCGCCGTTGCTCGGCGCGCTGGACCCGGCTACCGGTTGGCGGTGGGGCTGGGTCGTACTCGGGGTGCTCGCCGGATTCGCCGCGCTCGGCGCGATACCGGCGGTCCTGCGTAGCCCGGAACCGGTGACGGAGCGGGGTCGTGGCCGGTGGCCGGTGGCCAAGCTGGCGCCGCTACTGCTGGCGTACACGCTGTTCGGCGTCGGCTATATCGCGTACATGACGTTCATCGTGGCTTTTCTGCGCGATGCGGGTAGATCCACGGCCGAGGTCACCGTTTTCTGGGCGGTACTCGGATTGGTGTCGATCGGGAGTGGGTTTCTCTGGGGTCCGCCGCTCGGTGCCTGGTCCGGCGGGCGTGGTCCGGCGATCGTGTTGAGCGTCGTCACGGTGGGCGCGGCGATCCCGCTGCTGTCCGCTTCGGCGGCGATGGCGATCGGCTCGGCCGTGGTGTTCGGGGTGGCGTTCCTGGTGGTCGCCGCGGCGATGACCGCGGTGGCCCAACGGATCGTGCCGGCGCATCAGTTGACCGCCGCGATCGGCGGGTTGACCACCGCGTTCGCGCTTGGCCAGTGTTTGGGGCCGGTGTTGGCCGGCGTTCTTTCGGACAGCGCGGATGGTGTGCGGGCCGGGTTGTTGCTCTCCGCGGTGATCCTGCTGATCGCTGTTCCGATCGCCGCCGCCCAGCGCCAGCACACTCGGTAACCGCGTTCTTCAAGGTTGGCGAGTTTAGAATGGACCGGTGAGCCTGTACCGCGACACCGGAATCGTTGTGCGGGTGCAGAAGCTGGGCGAGGCCGACCGGATCATCACGCTGATCACGCGCAAGTTCGGCAAAGTGCGTGCGGTCGCGAAGGGAGTCCGCAGAACGGGCTCGCGCTTCGGCGCCCGGCTGGAGCCGTTTGGTCACGTTGATGTGCAGTTCTACACCGGTCGCACGCTCGATGTGATCACCCAGGTGCAGACCGTGGACGCTTTCGGCTCGCCGATCGTGGCCGACTACCAGCGCTACACGGTGGCCAGCGCGATCCTGGAGACCGCCGACCGGCTGTGCGCCGAAGAGGGCGAGCCGGTGCTTCGGCTGTACCTGCTGGTGATCGGCGCGCTACGCGCGCTTGCCGGCGGCGAGCGGGACGCGGCACTGGTGCTGGACGCGTTCCTGCTGCGGGCGATGGCCTTCGCCGGCTGGGAACCGGCGATCGTGGAATGCGCCCGCTGTGCCAGCCCCGGCCCCCATCCGGCGTTCAACGTGGCCGCGGGCGGGGCGGTGTGCGCGCGCTGTCGTCCCGCGGGCTCGGTGAACCCGGGGGCCGAGGTGCTGATCCTGCTCGACGCGCTGATGGTCGGGGACTGGGCACGGGCCGAACACAGCAGCTACCCGGTCCGCCGCCAGGCAAGCGGGTTGATCGCCGCGCATCTGCAGTGGCATCTGGAACGCGGCCTGCGCTCGCTGCCGCTCGTCGAACGCCGGCTACGCGAACAGGCCGGCGTGCCGGAGGCGGAACAACACGCCGAACCGCACGCCGAACTGGATGGCCCGGCTACTCAACGGTGACACTTTTCGCCAGGTTGCGCGGTTTGTCGATATCCCGGCCGAGGACCTTCGCCAGGTGATAAGCGAACTGCTGCAAGGGAATCCCGAGCAGAATCGGGTCGAGCTCCGGTTCCACGGACGGTACCGGTAGCACCGCGTCGGCAAGTCCGTCCGGCAGCCGCGCACCGGTAATCGCGATGATCGGCCCGCCCCGCGCCTTGATCTGCTCCATCGTGCCGATGTTTTTCGCCAGTAGCTCGTCGTCCGGCACGACCACCACACTCGGCATCCCACGATCAATCAGCGCGAGCGGCCCATGCTTGAGCTCGGCCGCCTGATAAGCCTCGGCATGGATATAGGAGATCTCCTTGAGTTTCTGCGCGCCCTCCCGCGCGACCGGCCAGCCGCGCACCCTGCCGATGAAGAACATATGGCTGGCCTCGGCAAACCGGTTGGCCACGGCCGCGATCCGCTCGTCCATGGCTACCAGCTCGGCGATCCGGTCGGGCAGCGCACGCAGCCCGGAAACCAGCCGCTTACCGTCCGCTGTGGACAGATCGCGCACCCTGCCGAGCAGCGTGGCCAGCAGTGCGAAGGACACGTTCATCGAGGTGACGGCCTTGGTTGAGGCCACCGAAACCTCCGGGCCGGCGTGCAGGAAGATGCCCTGCTCGCATTCCCGCGCGATGGCGCTACCGACCGCGTTCACCACGCCAATCACCTCGCCACCCTTACGGCGCAACTCCTGCACCGCCGCGAGGGTGTCCGCGGTTTCGCCGGACTGGCTGATCGCCACATACAACGCATGCGGGTCCACCACTGGGTTGCGGTAGCGAAACTCCGAGGCCGGCTCGGCGTCGGCGGGAATTCTGGCCAGTTCCTCGACCAGGTTCGCGCCGAGCTGGCCCGCGTAGTACGCCGAGCCGCAACCGAGGAATTTCACCCTGCTGAACTCACGCAGCCGGCGCGGCTCCATCCGCAAGCCGCCAAGGTGGGCGGTGTTGAACCGCTCGTCCAACCTGCCGCGCAATGCCCTGCGCACCGCTTCGGGTTGCTCCCGGATCTCCTTGTGCATGAAATCCGGATGCCCATCGAGCTCGTATGCGCTGGCCTCCACCGGCATCGCGGTCGGGGCTGCCGCCACGCGCTCGGCGCTCGGCTGGTCGCGGAGCGTGCCGGTTTCGAAAGAGCCGGCGCGTACCGTGGCGAGCTCGCCGTCTTCCAGGTACACCACCTGCTGCGCGTAGCGGACCAGCGCGGCGAGGTCCGAGGCGATGAACATCTCGCCTTCCCCGATGCCAAGCACGAGCGGGCTACCGTTGCGCGCCACGACCAGCTCATCCGGTTTACGCGCGTCCAGTACGAGTAGCCCGTAGGTGCCGTCCACCTGGCCGAGCGCGGCGCGTACCGCCTCCCGCAGGCTGTCCGCGCCACCGTCCAGTGCTTCGGCGATCAGATGTGCCAGCGCCTCGGTGTCGGTATCCGAAACCAGCCGTACCCCGCGGGCGCGTAGCTGCTCCCGCAACGCCTCGGCGTTTTCCAGGATCCCGTTGTGCACCACGGCGATCCGGCCGCTGGCATCCAGCTGTGGATGCGCGTTGGCCTCGGTCGGCTCGCCATGCGTGGCCCATCTGGTGTGCGCGATCCCGGTCCGGCCGGCGGGCGCGGGATCGAGCCGGGCACGCAGTTCCGCGACGCGCACCGCGGCCTTGTGTACCTTGGCCCGACCGCGGTGCGGGACCGCGAGTCCAGCCGAGTCGTAGCCGCGGTACTCGAGCCGGTGCAGCCCTTCGAGGAGTACCGGGCAGGCTTCGCGCGAGCCGATGTAACCGACGATTCCGCACATGGGTGCAGCCTTTCCTGTACCAGATGACCTTTGCCGGATGACCCTTTGCCAGATGATTTAGCCGTAGACGATTCGCCGGAGCTGACGTGCGGACAGCTCCGGCGCGGCGACCGGACGCGCGGCCAGTTCCGCGCCGAGTACCGCCCAGATCCGCTCGTTGCCGAGCTGCTTGCCGCGCAGTTCGCGATGTCGCCGCCGGATGAATTCCTCGGTCGACTCGCCGAAGTAGCTCAGCACATCAGCGATGACCCGAGCTGCCGTGGCCGGCGGCAGGCCCGTGGAGGCGGCCACATGGCGCACCAGATCCGCGGGTGCCGAGTGGTCCATAGCTACCGAGCTTGCCGGGAAATCGGCGATTCTTCAAACTTTCTGCCCGATTTCGGGCAGGAGAAGGGCTGATATGGAGTAGGTCATCGGGGTCGACCGACTAGCAAGTAGGGTCGTTCGCGCCGTCCACGCGGTAACCGCGAACGAAGAGCTATGGCAGCACGCAACGATCAACCGGGAGGCGTACGTGCGAGGCAGGCGGAAGGCGGGGGCGCGGCGCGTATTTCGCCAGCCGGAACCGCATCCATCGGGCGCGCGGCCGCCGGAGATTCCGGCCGAGTTCTTGCCGAAGCATGTGGCGATCGTGATGGACGGCAACGGCCGGTGGGCCAACCAGCGCGGACTGCCGAGGATCGAAGGGCATAAACGCGGTGAGGCCGCGATGGCCGAGGCGGTGCGCGGCGCGATCGAGATCGGCGTGCCGTGGGTGTCGTTGTACGCGTTCTCCACCGAGAACTGGCGGCGCAGTCCGGAGGAAGTCCGTTTCCTGATGGGCTTTTCCCGGGATGTGATCCGCCGCCGGATCGACGAGTTCGACGAGATGGGTGTGCGCATCCGGTGGGCGGGCAGGCGGCCGAGGCTGTGGCGCAGCGTGATCAACGAGTTGATCAGCGCCGAGGAGCGGACCAGGGACAACCCTGGACTGAACCTGGCGATGTGTGTCAACTACGGCGGGCGCGCCGAGGTTGGCGATGCGGCACGGCAGATCGCCAAGCTGGCCGCCGAGGGTCGGATCAATCCGGACAAGGTGGATGAGCGCACCCTCGCCAAGTACCTCTACCAGCCGGAGATGCCCGATGTGGACATGTTCATCCGGCCGTCAGGGGAACAGCGCACGTCGAACTTCATGCTCTGGCAATCCGCCTATGCCGAGCTGGTGTTCCAGGACATTCTGTGGCCGGATTTCGACCGCCGCGATCTGTGGCGCGCCTGCCTGAGTTTCGCGGAGCGGGACCGGCGGTTCGGTGGCGCGCTCGATCGGGCCGCGGGTACGGAGCCGGCCGAACCTTTCGCCGCGGCTGGCGCTCGCGGCAGCGAAACGGATTCCCATCCGGAAAGCGGTGATCAGCGGAAATGAACGCTAACTTGGGTGCGGGCCAGGACGTCGAAGCGGTGAATACCGGGGCGTTGCTGAGCCAGGCACGGGAAGCGCTCGAGCGCTACCACGAGGTGTACGTGGATGACGACGGCGCGCTGACCTTCCAGCACGGTGAAGTGCCCTGCGCGGTACAGGCCATGCAGCTCGCCGAGGGGCTGGTCGTGCTGAGCCTCACCTGCGTGGTGGCCTGGGATCTGCCGGATGAGCCGGCGATGGCGGTGTCCGCGGCGGAGCGGGCTGGTCAGGGCATGTTCGGCACGCTTGGCGTCGTACACACCGAGCGCGGGATGGATGTGACCTTGCGTTATGCCTTCCCCGCCGAAGGGCTGGCCGCTGAGCCGCTCAGCACCTTGCTGATGTTGGTGGTGTCCACCGCTTCGCAACTAAGGGCGGAACTCGTCGGGGACTAAGAGCACGGATCAGTTCCGGCTCTGGCACACTTCGTGCAGTGACAATCGTTTCCAAGAACTCCGCCGAGTCGGCGGCGGACGAGCGCCCGCGTCGGCGAATCACCTCGCTCGAGGTGCTTTGCGTGCTGGTGCTGCTCGCCGTGCTGGGGCAGGACTGGCTGCAGCGGATCTTGGACGCCCCCGCGGTGCGGACCGGCGCAACCATCTTTGTCGCGGTCTGCGTGCAGGCGTTGCCGTTCCTGGTGCTCGGTGTGTTGATCAGCGGCGCGATCGCCGCCTTCGTACCGGCGCGGGTGCTGCGCAAGGTCCTCCCGCGCAACGAGGCACTCGCGGTGCCCACGGCCGGCGCGGCCGGGATCGCGCTCGCCGGTTGCGAATGTGCCTCGGTGCCGGTCGCCAGGCGACTGATCGGCCAGGGCGTACTGCCCTCGGTCGCGTTCACCTTCATGCTCGCCGCGCCCGCGGTGAACCCGGTCGTGCTGGTGGCTACCGCCGTCGCCTTCCCCGGTGAGCCCGGCATGGTGCTCGCCAGGTTCCTCGGCTCGATGGGCACTGCGGTGTTCATGGGCTGGCTGTGGGCGAAGCTCGGCAAGGCCGAATGGATCGCCGAGCGGGTGTTACGCAGGATGCCGGAACACCCGGGCAACCGGCGGTGGGTGACCTTCGCCGAGACAGCGCGGCACGACCTCGTCGAGGCCGGTGGCTACCTGGTGCTCGGTGGGTTGGTCTCGGCCGTGCTCACGGTGGCGGTGCCGCAGGATTGGCTGGCCACGCTCGGTGGGCAGGTGGTGCTCGGCGTGCTGGTAATGGCGGTGCTCGCGGTGGTGCTCTCGCTGTGCAGCGAGGCGGACGCGTTCGTCGCGGCCTCGCTGGCGCCGCTGCCGCTGCTGCCGAAGCTGGTGTTCATGGTCGTTGGCCCCGCCGTCGACCTGAAGCTGTTCGCCCTGCAGACCGGGACCTTCGGCAAGGCCTTCGCGCTGCGCTTCGCGCCCGCGACCTTCGTGGTGGCGATCGCCTGCGCGCTCGGCGCCGGGCTGCTGGTGCTCGGGGGTGTGCGATGAGAAGGGAAACGCAGAACATCCTGCTGGTGCTGACCGGCGGCGCGCTGCTGAAGATCGCGTTCGGGGACACCTATCTGCGCTACGTGAAGCCGTCCCAGCAGCCGCTGCTGATCATCGCTGGTGTGGTGATCCTGGCGCTTGCCGCGGTGGCGATCGTGCGGGACATCAAGGCGCGGCAACCAAAGACGAGTCAACCCAGGGCGCGGGCAGCCGGCCACGACCATGCCCGTAGCGCCTGGTTGCTGACACTGCCGGTGTTGGCGATCTTCGTGGTCGCGCCGCCGGCGCTCGGGGCCGATTCGGTGGATCGGGACTCCTCGCGCGCGACCGCGGGCGCCACGGATTCGGCGTTCCCGCCGCTGCCGCGCGGTGCGGTAGTGGATCTTTCCGTGACCGAGTTCGTCACCAGGGCGGGCTGGGATACAGCGAACTCGCTGGACGACCGGACCGTCGAGCTGACCGGGTTCGTGGTTCGGGATGGCGAGTCGCTGCGCTTGGCCAGGATGGTGGTCACCTGCTGTGCCGCCGACGCCGCGCCGCTTTCGGTCCGGCTGCACGATGCGCCGGCGACCGGGTTGCGCTCGGATGACTGGATCACGGTGACCGGCCAGCTGGTGCCGGGCACGGCGACCGAGGCGAGCGACTACCAGCCGGTGCTACGCGTGGATTCACTCCGCGAAGTCTCCGCCCCACGTAATCCCTACGAGTAACCCCAATAACCGCGCTAACCCTAAAGAACGCGGTCACGGAACGTGCCGTGGCTGCACTTAGTGACCGCAAGATCCCTAAAGAACGCGGTCACGGAGCGTGCTCGGCGAGTTCAGCGCCGAATGCAGTCCGCGCAGCTGCCGAAGATCTCCACGGTGTGGCTGACCTGCGAGAAGCCGTGCTCGCTCGCTACCCGATCGGTCCATTTCTCCACCGCGGGACCCTCGACTTCCACGGTGTGCCCGCAGTGCCGGCAGACCAGGTGGTGGTGATGATGCGCGGAGCAGCGTCGGTAAATCGCCTCACCGGTATCGGTGCGCAACACGTCGATCTCGCCGGCGTCGGAGAGCGACTGCAAGGTGCGGTACACCGTGGTCAGTCCGATCCCCTCACCACGTTTGCGCAGCTCATCGTGTAACTCCTGGGCGGATTTGAAATCGTCCAGTTGCTCGAGCAGGTTGGCCACTGCGGCGCGCTGTTTGGTCGAACGTCGACCGGGAACAGGGGGTGCTGCACGGTTCATCGTGGTCATTGTCGCTCCACACGTTCCGCGACGGGTTGGGGTGGGTGTTCTTCCTGCGCGTGCGCCACCGCATCCAGCACGATATGCGCGAGATGGTCGTCCACCAGCTGGTAGACGACCTCTCGTCCGCGCCGGTCGCCGTGCACGACGCCGGCCGCCTTCAGGATCCGCAGGTGCTGGCTGATCAGTGGCTGGGTCACCCCGAGCGCGTCAACCAGTTCGTGTACGCAGCGACCGGCGTCCCGTAGTTGCAGGACGATCGCGATCCGAACCGGGGCGGCGAGGGCGCGAAGCAGGTCACCGGCGGCCGTGAGCGTGCCTGCCTCCGGCACCGGGCCGGAAGCCGTGCCGTCATGCGACACGTGCTGCTCGGCATCGTGGTTTTCGACGATCTCCGAGCTCACCGACGACATCGCCATCTCCTCGAGTTAAGGGGTAACGATAGTCATTCTACGTTTTCCGCGGCCGGTGCGGCTGGATCGTGGACTAACTGAGTTGCGCGATCGCGATGCCGGCGAGGATGCCGACGACAAGCAGCCGGACCAGCCGGTCCGCGGTGCCGAGTACCCGCCAGGTCGCGCTGAGTAGTACGAGCAGCCCAGCGGCGAGCGCACCGAGTAGGAGCGCGCCGACCATCCCGCTGACCAGCACGCCGGTAATGAAAACGGCAAGCACGACGAGGAACACCAGCGGCGCGGGTACCTTGGACAGCGGTCCGTTGCCGGCGAGCAGCGGTGCGCGGGTGGGGCGAGGTGTGCGCACGGGCCCTCCGTCCGTCGGCGCGAAACGATTCTGGTGTCGCACCATATCTGGTTGGGAAGTGAGGCACGTCATGCTGTTGGTCTGCCGGTTCGCGGTGTCCGAGGCCGAAGTGGCCGAGTTCACCGAGCGCGTCGCCGGCGCGCTCGAACTACTCACCGCTCAGCCGGGGTGCGCCCGAGGTGTGCTCGGCCGGTCCATGGAGCAACCGGAGCGCTGGGTGCTCAGCGTGGAGTTCGACTCGGTGGTCGCCTACCGCAAGGCGCTCGGCCCGTTCGAGGTCCGCGAGCGGGTGGTGCCGTTGCTCGCCGAGGCGCTGCTGGACGAACCGGCGGACTACGAGGTGCTTGTGCATGCCGAGGGCGGCGCGTCCGGCCGTCAGGTGAGTGTGCTCGCCGCGGACGCGGGCACGGTGCGCATCGGCGAGGCGTCCGGACCGGCAAGTCCGCGTTCCGCGGGCTGACCGTGCTTCGCGACGAGTGGGTAATCCGTTCGTGGCGCCGCGAAGCGGCGGGATAGGCTGGTTGTTCACCAGGTAGTCGTTATCCACCTATGGAGCATGCGTGCCAGCCGATCGCATTGAGACCGTTGTCAGCTTGTGCAAACGTCGTGGTTTCGTCTTCCCCTGCGGGGAGATCTACGGCGGCACCCGGTCGGCGTGGGACTACGGGCCGCTCGGGGTGGAGCTGAAGGACAACATCAAGCGCCAGTGGTGGAAGTACATGGTGCAGGGCCGCGACGATGTGGTCGGCCTCGATTCCTCGGTGATCCTGCCGACGCAGACCTGGGTTGCTTCCGGCCACGTGGGCGCCTTCCACGACCCGCTGGTGGAATGCACCGAATGCCACCGTCGGTTCCGGGCGGACCAACTCGCGGAGGAGTACGCCGAGCGCACCGGCAAGGCGGTGGCCGAGGACGATCTGTCCGATGTGCCCTGTCCGAACTGTGGCGTGCGCGGGCAGTATACCGAGCCGCGCGAGTTCAACATGATGCTCAAAACGCATCTTGGTCCGGTGGAGTCCGAAGAGGGACTGCACTATCTGCGACCGGAGACCGCGCAGGGCATTTTCGTCAACTTCCTGAACGTGTTGACGACCTCGCGCAAGAAGCCGCCCTTCGGTATCGGCCAGATCGGCAAGTCGTTCCGCAACGAGATCACTCCGGGAAACTTCATCTTCCGCACCCGTGAGTTCGAGCAGATGGAGATGGAGTACTTCGTCGAGCCAGGCGAGGACGAGCAGTGGCACCAGTACTGGATTGACCAGCGCACCCAGTGGTACACCGAACTCGGGATCAACCCGGACAACCTTCGGCATTTCGAACACCCGAAGGAAAAGTTGTCGCACTACGCCAAGCGAACCGTTGACATCGAGTACCGCTTCCAGTTCTCCGCGGGGCAGGAATGGGGCGAGTTGGAAGGTATCGCCAACCGCACCGATTTCGACCTCACCACGCACTCCAACCATTCCGGTGTGGACCTGTCCTATTTCGACCAGACCACCGGTTCGCGATACCGGCCGTTCGTGATCGAACCGGCCGCGGGTGTCGGCCGTCCGCTGATGGCGTTCCTGCTCGATGCCTACACCGAGGACGAAGCCCCGAACGCCAAGGGCGGTGTGGACAAGCGCGTCGTGTTGAAGCTGGACCGCCGGTTGGCGCCGATCAAGGCGGCGGTGCTGCCGCTGTCCCGCAACGCCGAGCTCTCGCCGAAGGCGCGGGACGTGGCGGCGACTCTGCGGCAGAACTGGAACGTCGATTTCGATGACGCGGGGGCGATCGGTCGCCGGTACCGCCGGCACGACGAGATCGGCACGCCGTTCTGCATCACCGTGGACTTCGACTCGTTGAACGATCACGCCGTGACCGTCCGCGAGCGGGACACGATGGAGCAGGAGCGGGTGTCGATCGACAAACTGTCGGGTTACCTGGCCGCGCGCCTGATTGGCTGCTGACTGTCTCGGCTCCTGGGCGTGGCCGATGCCACGATTCCCCGGTGACGGTGCGAGGATGGACGAGTGGGTGAACGAGGGCCGGACGGCCCATCGATCGGTCGGTTCGTGCGCAGGTTTGCGCTCGGCGTCGTATTGATCGTGCTGCTCGTCGTTGGCGGCACGGGCTTTCGGGTATGGCAGGTCGCTCGCCAGGACGATCGCGGGCCGGCGGATATGGTCGTCGTGCTCGGCGCGGCGCAGTACGCGGGTAAACCGTCGCCGTTGCTCGAAGCACGATTGCAACACGCGAAGGATCTGCTGGACGCGGGCGTGGCCGAGCGGATCGTCACCTCCGGCGGGCGAGGCAACGGGGACACCTACACCGAGGCCGATGTGGGTGCCGGGTGGCTGATCGAAAACGGAGTGCCACAGAACCAGGTGGTCGCGGTCGGTGAGGGACGCGACACGCTCGGCACGTTGCGGGCGGTGTCCGCGGAAGCCGAAGGGCGCGGCTGGAACTCCGCGGTGATCGTCAGTGATCCGTGGCATACGCTGCGGGCGCGCACGATGGCCAACGACCTTGGTATCGACGCGGAGGCCTCGCCCACGCACAGCGGTCCGGTCGTGCAGACAAGGGAAACGCAGGTCTGGTACATCATCAGGGAGACCGGCGCGTTGCTGTACTACCGGCTGTCCAAGGAACCGGTGGAGAACTTCGCGGACAGCGGGCTCAGCTAGCCAGCCAGCCGCTCGCGGTGACTGTGTGTGATCGCGTTCTTCAACGTTAGCGAGGTGGCGTTGCGGCTGTGCGAGCCGCGGGCGTGGTGGGGCGTCGGTGTCTGGCACTAGGCTTGCCGCAGTGGACAGCGGGTACAGCGAATGGGACTCCGCGCGGCGGCACTCGGAGCCGGCCAAGCGCGGCGGGTTGACCGGCGCGACCGAATCCCGCAGCCCGTTCGCCCGCGACCGCGCCAGGGTGTTGCACTCCGCCGCGCTACGCAGGCTGGCCGGAAAAACGCAGGTGGTCGGGCCGGGGGAAGGCGCGGAGGTCAGCGGTGTGCCGCGCACCCGCCTCACCCATTCCCTCGAGGTCGCGCAGATCGGCCGGGGTATCGCCGCCGATCTGGGCTGCGACGAAGACATCGTGGACACCGCGGGCTTGGCGCACGACATCGGGCACCCGCCGTTCGGGCACAACGGGGAACGCGCGCTGGCCGAACTCACCGCGGAGATCGGTGGTTTCGAAGGCAACGCGCAGACGTTGCGCATCCTGACCAAGCTCGAGCCTAAGGTCGATGGCGGTAACCAGCACGGCTACGGGCTCAATCTCACCCGTGCGACCCTGGACGCCGCGACCAAGTACCCGTGGCCACGTCGAGCGGGAGACGCGAAGTTCGGCGTGTACCCGGACGATCTGGACGCCTTCGACTGGGTTCGCGACCGGGCGCCGGACACCCGGACCTGTCTGGAAGCGCAGATCATGGACTGGGCGGACGATGTCGCCTACTCGGTACACGATGTCGAGGACGGGGTACTCGCCGGGCGCATCGCGTTGAGCCTGTTCCGAGACAGCGCGGAACGCGCCTCGATCGCCGAACTGGCGGCCAAGCACTACTCGGCCGAGCCAGTGTCCACACTGGAAGCCGTCGCCGCCGAACTGCTCGACCTGCCCGCGCTCGGCGAGCTGGCCACGAGCGACTACGACGGCACCATCCGCGCGCAGGTCGCGCTGAAGCGGCTGACCAGCGAGCTGGTTGGCCGCTTCGCCACGGCCGCGGTCATCGATACCCGGCGCGAGTTCGGTGCCGGCCGGCTGCACAGGTATACCGCGCGACTACGGGTGCCACAGCGGGTGGCCGCGGAGGTCGCGTTGCTCAAGGCGCTGGCCACCCGTGAGGTGATGAGCGATGCGCGGCGCCTTCGGCAGCAGGCCGGCGAGCGGGAACTGCTCGCCGAGTTGGTCGCCGAGCTGCGGGAGCGCGCGCCGGAGTCGCTGGATCCGGCGCTGCGAGGCGCCTGGACCCTGGCGAACGACGACGCGGGACGGCTGCGCGTCGTGGTAGATCAGGTGGCCACCCTCACCGACGCGCAGGCGCGGGCGTGGCACCGCGCGTTGACGAGAAAGGGGCGTTAGTCGGATGTCCACCGCACGGCTGTCCTTCGCGCTCGACCTGCATCGCGAGCTCAGCGCCGACCCCGGGCACAACTCCTGCTACTCGCCGTACTCCGTGGCCAGTGCGCTCGGAATGGTCAGCCAAGCCGCCAGCGGCGACACCCGCGCCGAGCTGTTGGACCTGCTGCTCGGCGACCGCGAAGGCGAATTCGGCAAACGCGCCGAGCTCCTTGCCTCGGCCGCCATTCTGGACCCGCCGCGCGCCGGAGCACCCGAGGTGCCCACGTTGGCGGTGGCGAACGGCCTGTGGGCGGCCGAGGACCTGCCGATCAATCCGGATTTCCTGGTCGATCTCGCCGGTTGGCCCGGCGCGAAGCTGGCCACCGCGCCGTTTCGGGCCGATCCCGAGGCCGCTCGCGGGAGGATCAACGCGGATGTCGCGGAGACGACCCGGCAACTGATCCCGGAACTGATACCGGCTGGACAGCTCGGCCCAGCCACGGTGGCCGCACTGGTCAACGCGGTGTATCTGCGGGTTGCCTGGCGCGCTCGATTTGCCGCGCGGCAGACCGAGCCGGACACCTTCCACGCACCCGATCGCGATTATCCGGTGTCGATGATGCGGCAGACCGAACAGCTCGGTTACGCCGCGGGGGATGGCTGGCAGGTGGTCCGGCTACCAGCCGAAGGCGGGGTGGAGGCGGTCGTCCTGCTGCCCGACGGCGAACTTGGGGCCGCAGAGGCCGCATTGGACGGGCCACGGCTGGGTGCGCTACTCGACGCTCCGCGCCAGACGAGGGTGCGACTGTCGCTGCCGCGCTTCGAGGTACGCGCCGCTGCCGAGTTGAGCAGCGCGCTTGGCACGCTCGGGGTGCGCAGGCTGTTCGGTTCGGGCGCCGAACTCACCGGGCTGTCGTCGGACACCCGGCTGGCCGTCTCCGCCGCGCTGCACGAAGCTGTGCTGCGGGTCGACGAGGAAGGTTTGGAAGGTGCCGCGGCGACCGCCGTCCTGGTGCGGATGGTCGCGATGCCACGCGACGAACCAGTTGAGGTAACGGTCGATCGGCCGTTCCTGTTTCTGGTCCGGCACGCGGCAACCGGCGAGATCTACTTCTTCGCGCGGATCGCACACCCCTAACAGGCACGATCGCCGGGCGCGCCGGAGACCGCATCCAGCCACCGCAAGATCCCTAAAGAATGCGGTCAGGGGTGCAACGAAAGGCCCTTACACGCCTTGTCCACGCCGTTGCGTGGGCCATAGAGCGCAAGGCCGGTGAGGTCGAGCCCATCGGTCGGTACCGCCCTGACCGCCGCCCGGTTGTCCACGTCGTTGCTGGTGCGGAACAGGTCCGCGGTGTAGACGGCGCAGTCGAGTTCGCGGCGCGTGGCCCGTTCATGGACACCGCGTAGCTGGTCGATGGTGGCCACATACACCAGAACCGGTTGCGCGAACATCGGGAGATAGCGCTGGCCGCTGCCGTCCTGGTAGTCCTCGCCGACCGTGGCACGCCGGGCAGCGATACCACTTACCAGGAACGCGGTCATGTTCAGTCGCTGCCAGACGGCCGTATCGTCGCGCACCACGACAGCGATCTTGGTGGTACTACTGGTCATCGGCCCAGTATTCGACAGGTTGGCCCGGCCGGTCTTGAACGCTCGTGCGCCCGGCACAATGGCATGGTGACCGGTGCTGGGGACTGGGCCCGCTACTGGCGGGCGGATCGCGGTGTCGAGGTGATGCACGCCCACTTCCGGCGGCACGCCTACGACCGGCATACCCATCCGACCTACTCGTTCGGCCTCACCGAATCCGGTGTCCAGGCTTCCGCTGCCGGGGTGCGGCGCATACCAGCACGGCGGGCATGGTGCTGGCGCTGAACCCGGAGGAGCCACATGACGGGCACGCGGGAAGCGAGCTCGGGTTCACCTACCGGATCATCCATATCGACCCGGAGCTTGTCCGCGAACTGCTCACCGACCAGCAGGAAAGACCAGCTGGCCTGCCGTTGTTCCGCCAGCCGGTACTGCACGATCCAACGCTCGCGGCCGCACTGCGCGACCTCGATGACACGCTGCGCGGCGACAGCAGGCTGGCAAGTGACGAGTCGCTGGCTGTCACGGTACGGGCGTTGGCCGCGCGGCGCGGAGCCGGCGAGCTCGCCATCGGGCAATCGCGGCACTCCGCTATGGGGAACAGGGCTCTGGGGAACAGGGAGCTAAGGCACGTCGTAGAGCTGCTGCACTCGGACTACGCCAGGGCGATCGGGATGGCCGAACTCGCTGAGGTCGCCGGCTGCACGCGTTATGCGCTGCATCGGGCCTTCCTGGTCAACCTCGGCCTCGCACCGAGCGCGTACCAGCGTCAACTGCGGCTGCGTGCGGCGCGGCGGCTACTGGCGAGCGGCAGCGAGATCGCCGAAGCCGCCTCGGCCGTGGGGTTCGCCGATCAGGCACACCTGACCCGGTGGTTTCGCCGCTGCTACGGCATAACCCCAGCTGTCTACCAGCGGGCTCACGCGTGTGGCGCCCGGGTGAGCTTGTCCGGGTTGACCACGTCGTAGATCTCCGCGATCTTGCCGTCGCGCAGCGCGAATGTCTGTACGTGCCGATCGAGCGCGCGGTGCTGACCGTCGCCGGGATGTTCCGGCAGCAGCAGCCCGACCTCGCCGTTGACCAGCAACATTCGCGCCGCCTTGAGCGGTTCGCGGCCGTACATGTCGACAAGCCCGATGAAGAACCTGGCCAGCTTGTCCGCGCCGACCACCTGCCGGCGGGCGGTCCGTGCCTTGCCGTTCGAGTCGCCGGTGAGCACCGCGTCCGGATGCAGCAGTTCCACCACGGTGGCCAGATCACCCGCGGAGATGGCACCGAGCAGGCGTTCGAGTACGGCTTGCTGTTCGTGAATGGCAGCGCGGGGCGGCGGGTCCGCGTCGGCGACCACCTTGCGGGCCCTGGAGGCGTACTGGCGGGCGGCCGCCGCCGTGCAGCCGAGGGTGTCGGCGATCTCATCGAACGGGACGGCGAAGGCATCGTGCAGTACGAAGGCGACCCGCTGCGCTGGCGGCAACTGGTCGAGGACGACCATCGCGGCCATCCGCACCCCGTCATCCCGGACGACCTCGTCCAGTGGATCCGCGCTCGCCGGGCCGAACTGCGTCACCACCGGTTCGGGCAGCCAGGGGCCAAGGTAGCGCTCCCGTTTCGCGGTGGCCGAACGCAACCGGTCCAGGCACAGCCGGCCGATCACGGTGGTGCACCATGCCCGCAGATCGCGAATCTCCGCCTGGTTGGCCGGCGCCAGCGCGGCCAGCCGCAGCCAGGTGTCCTGCACCGCGTCCTCGGCGTCGGCGAGTGTCCCGGTCAACCGGTAGGCCACGCTGATCAGATGGGGGTGCAGGTCGCGGAACTGTTCGGCGAGCATGTCCTCGCTGACGGTCATACCCGCAGTTTGCCGCACCAGGATTCACCTCGGCCACTGTCCCGTGCTTCGGGATGCCACGCGCACATCTAGACTCGGATGCCGTGGCGGGACGTATCCGGGAAAGTGACATAGCGCAGGTGCGTGAACGCAACCGGATCGATGAGGTGATCGGGGAGTACGTCGCACTGCGCAGGGCTGGGGGCAACGCGCTCAAAGGACTGTGCCCGTTCCACGACGAGAAGACGCCATCGTTCAACGTGCGCCCGACACACGGCGCCTTCCACTGCTTCGGCTGCGGCGAGGGCGGCGACGTGATCGCCTTCGTGATGAAGCTCGACCACCTCACGTTCGTGGAAGCGGTAGAGCGGCTTGCCGATCGGATCGGGCTTGCGCTGACCTACACCGGTGGTGGTCCAGCGGTTCAGCGAGACAGGGGGACGCGCACTCGGCTGGTCGAGGCGCACCGTGCCGCGGCCGAGTTCTACGCGGAGCAGCTGCGGCGACCGGAGGCGAGCGCGGCCAGGGAGTTTCTCACCGAGCGCGGGTTCGACGCCAGCTCCGCGGAAACCTTTGGCTGTGGGTTCGCGCCAGCCGGTTGGGACACGCTGACCAAACACCTGCTCGGTCGGGGGTTCGAGCTCGCTGAGTTGTACAAGGCGCAGCTGTCCAGGGAAGGGCGTCAGGGGCCGATCGACCGGTTCCACCGCAGGCTGCTGTGGCCGATCAAGGACCTCAGCGGGGACGTGGTCGGCTTCGGCGCGCGGCGGATCTTCGACGACGATCCGATCCAGGCCAAGTACCTGAACACCAGCGAAAGCCCGATCTATCGCAAATCGCAGGTACTCTTCGGGCTCGATCTGGCCAAGCGGGAGATCGCGCGGCGGCATCAGGTCGTCGTGGTCGAGGGGTACACCGATGTGATGGCGATGCACCTCGCCGGAGTACCGACCGCGGTGGCGTCCTGTGGCACCGCCTTCGGTGCGGATCACATGTCGGTGCTGCGCAGGCTGTTGATGGACGACGATGCGCTACGCGGCGAGATCATCTACACCTTCGATGGCGACGAGGCTGGCCAGAAGGCGGCACTGAAGGCATTCGAGGGCGATCAGCAGTTCGCCGGGCAGACCTATATCGCGATTGCCGCGGAGGGGATGGACCCGTGTGAGCTCCGCCAGGACAAGGGCGATGTCGCGGTTCGCGATCTGATCGCGCGCCGGCAGCCGCTGTTCGAGTTCGCTATCCGCAGCTTGCTTGGCCAGTACGATCTGGACTCGGTGGACGGCCAGGTGGCCGCGCTGCAGCGCACCGTGCCCGTGGTCGCACGGATCAAGGATGTATCCAAACGGGACGGATATGCGGTGAAACTGGCCTTCTGGACCGGTTGGCAGGACGAAGCCATGGTCGTCCGGCGGGTCCGGGAGACCGCTGGCGCGCCGGATTCGGCCAAGGGCGGGCGTAAACCGGCGGAAAAGCCGGCTGCCACGCAATCGAGCGTCGAGGAGGTTCCGCGGCCGGACCCTGCGGATCCGCGACTTCGCCGGCAGCGCGAGGCGCTGAAGGCAGGGCTGCAATCGCCGGAGATCGCTGGACCGCTTTACGACTCGTTACCAGAGGATGCCTTTACGCATCCGGCTTATCTCGCGGTGCACCGCGCGGTACTTGCCGCGGGGGGAGCCGCTGCGGGGTTGTCCGGGCCAGGTCTGCTGGACGCCGCGACGCAGCACTGTCCAGAAGGGATGCTGCGTTCGCTGCTCAGTGAGCTGGCCGTGGAACCCATGCAGTCCAAGGCGGAGCAGGATGAGCGCTACGTGCACAGCGTGCTGACCGCCCTGCAGGAGAGTCTGGTCGGGCGGCAGATCGCCGAGGTGAAGTCGAAACTACAGCGACTGTCGCCATTACAGGACGCGGAGGAGTACCGCGCGCTGTTCGGCGATCTCGTGGCACTCGAGCAGTACCGGAAAGCGTTGCGGGACCAGGTGGTTGGTGATCTGTCGTGATCGGTCGGATGTGGCGCAAGCTCAGTGGTCAGGACGTGCCGGCTGGCTTTACCGGTGAGCTGGACGAGGCCGAGCACGTGGTCGCCAGCACGACGAGCGCGGAGGGCGCGGTGCTGGTAGCGACCTCAGCGGGGCTGTGGGTGCCACATGGCGAGGACAGTCGCCGGATTGGCTGGCATGTGATCAGCAAGGCCAGCTGGACCGGTGAGGAACTGGAGATCATCGAGGCAGAGCAGAGCGGCACGGCTGGTGCGGCGGTGCTGCTGGTGGACCGGCCAGCGCGGCGCTTCGGGCTGTCGAAGCCGGGCAAGCTGCCGCGGGTGGTACAGGCGAGGGTGACGGCGAGCGTGAAATCCAGCCATCGCCGTGAGCTTGGCGGTGGTGGCGCGGTATTCGTGCAGCGCAAGGTGCCGGGTAAAGCGGGGGTGGTGTTGCAGGTGCGCTGCGACCCCGGAACCGATGAGCGGGTGGTGGCGGAAGTCGCCGCGCAGGTGGCGCAGACACTGCCCAAGCCAGCGGATCCCGGCTGAACACTTCCAACAGTACGCTTGTACTGCTAGCGTGCGGGTATGTGGGATCCTGGCACTTATCTTGCCTATGCCGATCTGCGCGGGCGCCCGTTCTTCGATCTCACCGCGCGCATCGGGGCCGAGTCGCCGCGCCGCGTGGTTGACCTTGGTTGCGGTCCGGGCAATCTGACCCTGCGGTTAACCGAACGGTGGCCTGCCGCCAGGGTCGAGGCACTGGACGGTTCGGCGGAGATGGTCGCGGCAGCACAGGAGGCGGGGCTGACCGCGCGGGTGGCCGACGTGCGCGAATGGTCGCCCGAACCGGAGACCGATGTGGTGGTCTGCAATGCGGTGCTGCACTGGGTGCCGGAGCATGTGGAGTTGCTTGACCGGTGGGTGACCGAACTGCCGTCCGGGGCGTGGCTGGCGGTGCAGATGCCAGGCAACTTCCGCGCGCCGTCGCATCGGGCCGTTCGGGAGCTGCTGGCCAGCGCCGAATGGGCGGACCTGCTTGGTGGGGTGTCGTTGCCAGGGGAGGACGCGGTTCGCGAGCCGGTGGCGTACGCGGAGCAGCTTGCCGCGCGCGGGTGTTTCGTGGAGGCCTGGGAGACGACCTACGCGCAGCGCCTTTCGGGGCAGCGGCCGGTGCTCGACTGGGTCAGCGGTAGCACACTGCGGCCGGTCAGGGCCGCGCTTGCCGAGGCGGACTGGGCGCGGTTTCAGGAGCAGCTGGCGGCGCGGTTGGCAACCGCGTACCCGGTGAGTGCGGATGGCAGTACCTGGTTCCCGTTCCGCAGGGTGTTCGTGGTGGCGCGGACGCCGTGAGGTTCACTCGGCCGGTCCGCCGTGCCGGGCGTGGCCGTTGCGGTGGCCGAAGCCGAACTTCTCGGTGATCTTGGCTTGTGCGATCCCCGCCACGCCCTGCACGGCCGGATGGTCCGCGACCTTGCGATAGGTGCGGACCAGTTGGTCGTAGCGAGCGCGGCCGGCACGGCTACCGAGCACGTAGCCGACGGCAGCGCCGAGTAGGAACCCCTTCATCGCGTGCCGCCCTTCCGAGTCGTGGTGCGCCGATTACCGTTCACTGTTCATCCTGCCCCAAGCGGGGCGCTGATCACTCGACGTTAACCGATGGGGCACCCGGTCGGGCGTCATGGGCCATGCGTTACAGTGTGAACGCACCGCAAGGAAGCGATGCAGCGGTCCTCCATAGCTCAATTGGCAGAGCATTCGGCTGTTAACCGAAGGGTTGCTGGTTCGAGTCCAGCTGGAGGAGCATTATCCCAGGTCATAGGCCTGGGAGGGCGAAGATTGGGACCGTCAGAGGGTCAGAATGCAAGTAAATGGAAAGTTTATTCATTGGGCCCTCCTCAGCGACTCCAACGCGTTGGCCGATTCATGGTTGGCCAGTCGTGGCTGACGGTAGTGGCGTTCGGCCACCGCACGGGTGTTGCCCAGCTGGTCCGCGATCGCCGTAGTCGGCAGTCCGGCGGCGTCGATCGTGGTCCCCACGGTCTTGCGGAACACGTGCGAGGTGACCCATCCGTAGCCGATGGCGCCGTAGGCTTCCTTGATCGCGTGCATCACGTTGGATGGGTCCAGCCAGTCGTCCTTGTAACTCGGGAACAGGGGGCCAGTCCCGGCCGCCTGCACACGACGACGCCACATGGGCAGTGACCACTCGGGAACCTTGAGGAGTAATCCGGCGCCATTTCCTTTGCGTAGTGGTTTGCGCGCCAAGCCTTTACCAGTGATCCGCACGATGTGGTGTCGCACGTGGATGGTCGCCGCGTCGGCGTCGAAATCATTCCCGTCTAGCGCGAGGGTTTCACTGATCCTCGTGCCCGTGGCGCAAGTGAGGTCTCGGCGAAGCTGGCTGTTCGATATTCTCGACACATGTCCCCGGCCCAGTTCGTACGCCGAGTGCGGTTGCCTGCCGTGGCTAGCACTGGTGGGTATCCGTTCACCCTGCCGGCGGTGGCGTGGCTGGCTGCGGTGACCGATGCGGGGTTGGAGTTGCCGGCTGGTGTCACCTTCCTGGTTGGCGAGAATGGCACGGGCAAGTCCACCCTGGTCGAAGCCATCGCGGTGGCGGCGGGGTTCAACCCCGAGGGCGGCAGTCAGAACTTCCGGTTCGCTACCCGCGCCACTGAGTCCTCGCTGGGCGATTCGCTGGTGCTGAGCTGGGGCACACGTAAGCCGCGCACCGGGTTCTTCTTGCGTGCCGAGTCTTACTACAACGTCGCTTCGGAGATCGAACGCCTCGACCGTGAGCCCGGTCCACGACTTTTGCCGTCCTACGGCGGCGTTTCCCCGCACGAGCGCTCGCATGGAGAGTCGTTTGTGGACCTCGTGACGCACCGGTTCGGCCCGCGAGGCTTGTATCTGCTGGATGAGCCGGAGGCGGCGTTGTCGCCGCGCGGGTGTATGGCTGTGCTGTCCCGGCTGGCCGAGCTGGCTGGGCAGGGTTGCCAGATCGTGGTGGCCACGCACTCGCCGATCCTGCTCGCCTTGCCTGGTGCCACGATTTATGAGATCGCCGAGACCGGCGAGATCGAGCGCGTGGGTTTTGACGAGGCTCTGCCGGTGCGCATCACGCGCGATTTCCTGGCCGAGCCCCAGCGGTACTTGCGGCACCTACTCACCGAGTGAGCGCGTCGATGACCCGGTTAGCGTTGTGGTGCAACGGAATCGTGAGGTCGGGGTAGTCGCCGGAGTTGATGCGCAGCAGCATCCGTCCGGTGACATACAGCTGCGCGAGCAGCCCGTCGCGGGCGGTAAGCAGGTCGGCGAATTCGCGCAGGACATCCCCGGTCATCTCCGGCACCAGCAGCGAGTGCAGGTACAGGGTGGCGGCGTCGAAACCGGCCGGTGCCAGACCCCAGCCTTCCCAGTCCACCAGTGCGGCCTCGGGCGCCATCAGGTTCGCCCAGTGTAGGTCGGTGTGTGCCGCGACCCACGAGGTGACGGTGGGGTCGTCGACCCGATCGCCGAAGAACACGCGGATGCGATGGGCGAGATCTGCCTGAGTCAGGTGCACCCGCTCGGTGCTGGTCCGTGCCAGGGCCTCTAGTGAGGCGTGTAGCGCTGGCCACCAGGACTCTGGCAGCGGCAGCGGTTCGCGCAGCTCGGGAGTGGCCGAGCAGTGCCGGCCGGGGAGCAGTGTCATCAGCTCGGCCCGCAGTCGGTACTCGCCGTCGTCGAATTCCCAGCAGCGCAGCACGTCTGGCTTGACCACCCCCGTCACTGCGGCAGTGGCGTCGGTGTTGCCGGTCCAGAAGTCCCCGCCGGCGTACTGCTGGTGCTCGGAGACCACCCGCAGCCACCGGCGCCCCTCGGTGGTGGTGACGCGGGCGCTGATGGTGCGTTCCCGCCACCCGAACACCGGCTCGTCGGTGATCGTGGCGTTAGCTTCGGCGGCGGCCTTGGCCAGCGTCTCGACCAGCCACGTCTGGTGACCGTCCTCCGGGTGGAAGTCCAACTGCGCGGACATGCTGCTCACGCTACGCGCGTTCTCATCAGCTGCGGTACTTTGGCCAGCACGAGTTCGGGCGGCACGAGGTCGGGTTGCAGGTCGGGCTGCATCTGGGTGCGCAGGTCGGCTGACAGGCGGGGTTGCAGTCCGGGTAGCACGGGTCGGGGCTGCACTTAGACACTGCTGGCTGGGGTCTCGCGGCGAACGCCTCGGCCAACTCGGCACGCACCCGATCCGCGTACGGGCTGGCCAGGATGGTGGCGAGTTCAGCCTCCAGGACACTGCCGATCGGCAACCAGCGCGAGAACACACAGGGCCACACCGCCCCGTCCGGCGAGATCGCCGCCACCCCGTCGCCGCACTGGCCGCACAACTGCTCCACGCTGGCTTCCTCCGCGCGCACGCCGCGTCCGACCTGCCGTAGCCGGTCGTAGCCGATCGAGGGCACCCCGAGGTTGACCAGCTCATTCTGTGCCTGCTCGGTGCGCTGCGCGTCACTCAGGTCGATCACCCCGGCCCGGAGCGGAATACTCCTGCGAAGGGCTTCGGCTATGTTGGCCTTGGTGTCGGCATAGCTACCGCGGCGCTGCGTGATTGCCTCATGCTCGCTCGCGTCGTCGGAGTAGTAGCTGGTCGCCAGCGATACGCCCGGTCGGGAGAACACCTCCCACAACTCGGTCGTGACGTGCGCGAGGTGGGAGAACACCTCCACCGCCAACCCTCTACCTAATGCGTGATCGACCAGTGCTGCTAGCCCGGGATGCATCGTGGGTTCGCCACCAATGAACTGAACCATCTCCACGCCCAGCGCAGCGGCATCATCGATGACCCGCCGCCAGTCGCTGACGGTCATCGTCCCGTGCGAGCCGCCCGGAGAGCTGTCCGCGTAGCAGTGCACGCACCGATGCGAGCAGCGGCCAGTGATCTCCAACCATAGAAACGACATCTGGTCCACGAAAACCTCCCAGAAGATGCAGTGGTCAAATCGGTGCCACAGACGTGGTGAAGCACTTCTCGCACCGGGTCCGAGGCGCGGGTTTGGCCAGGATCGGCGGGACGCAGACCGCGCCGCAATCGGCGAGGCCGAGTCGGCCGCCTGAGTGGTGAATGCGGTGTTCGTTGCCGGTCGACACGCGGTGCAATGTGTGGTGGCCGAACCATCCCGGCCACCCCGGATCAGTCATGTCTCCGGCGAGTCGACGACCGCCCGCGCGAATGGCAGCCCATCCAGTTCACCAGCCCTGGCGAGCAAATCGACGCCGAGTTGACGCATGTGCTCACCGAGGTCCCGCAACTGTTCGGCCGGCAGCTCGTCGTTGTCCTGATGATGCTCGAACAGGTGCATCGTTGCTCGACCGAGCTGGGTGTTGAAACGCATGACCCTGCCCAGCAGTATCCGATCCTGCTCGATCATCGCCGCCCCCAACAGGTGACCGGCTCCGGGTCGATCGGCAGCTGCACCCTAGTGACCGGTGGCCACCCGTGGGCTTCATCCATGACGATGCGGCGCCGACGTTTCCGTTTCGATCGGGCCAAGCGTTGCCAACAGATCACGACCCCACCTCCCTGTGAGCGTTCAGTTGCTGCGCGTTCTAGGATGTGAACATCAGAACATCTACATCATCAGATGAGAAAGTTCATCTGATGAATATCACCTGATTGGGGCAGTCATGGCTCGTCCTTCGTTGCGGCGACGACGGCTCGCGGGCGCATTGCGCGGCCTGCGAGAAGCGGCAAAGTTGGACACTCGGCAGGCCGCGGAGCGGGCCGGCTGGTCGCAAGGGAAAGTGCACACCATCGAAACCATGAAGGTGGGCATCAACGGCGATGACACCCATGTTTTGTGCAAGGTCTACGGTGCCGATCAACCGACGATCGATGCTTTGGTTCGCCTCGCGCGCGAGGCTCGCCGCAAGGGTTGGTGGCATGTTTACGATGACGAAGTTCTTGATCAGTTCGCAGACTTCATCGAGCTGGAGGAAGATGCTCGGCGAGTGTGCGAGTTCGAGGCCGATGTGATCCCAGGTGCGCTACAAACCGAGGGATATGCATCTGCGGTTATCGGACGGGTATCGCCTGCGATCGACGGTGAAACCATCGCTCAACGCGTGGCTGTCAGAATGCAGCGACAGGAGCGAATACTCGCGAGCGATACGGAGCTACAGGTTGTGATCGACGAGGCCGCGATTCTGCGGCCTGTGGGCGGCCGGGTCGTGATGGCTGAGCAGCTGGACCACCTGATCTCGGTTGCGGCGCGTCCGCGAGTATCCGTGCAGGTACTCCCGCTCGACGTCAAGGGTCACGCGGCGATGGGGTTGCCGTTCACCTTAATTTCGCTTCGGGACGGCGCCGAGTATGTCTATCGGGACTCCGCCCGGGGAGGGTCGTACTCAGAGGAGCCGCAGGATATCGAGGCGTACCGGCGTTTGTGGGCTGGCGTGCAGGTCATGGCACTCGACCTCGACCGGAGCAGTACCATCTTGGAGAGAACAGCCGACCAACATCGGAGCGCTACCAATGATGACCACCCTTGACGCGGCGGTCTGGCGAAAGGCCAGCTACAGCAGCAACGCAGGCAACTGCGTGGAGATTGCTGTGGCAGATGATCACGTAGGCGTGCGGGACACCAAGAACCGAGTCGCCGGGCACCTCGTCCTCAACCGTGCATCTTTCGCGGCATTCCTGTCCGCGATGAAGTGACGTGACTATCGAGCGGCCCCGGGCATGGGCTCCCAGGGCCGCTCGCTCACTCAGCTTTCGCGGAACACTGGCCTTCGGTGTCCTTATCTAGGAACAGTTCGCCGTCCTTGATCCAGCAGCGATGCCAGAACACGCCGCCCGTGACTTGCAGGCGGACCGTGGTCCCCTTCGGGACGGTCACGGTTTCCTCCCAATATCCGCCTTCGTCGGCTTGGTGTACGCAGGGTTCGCCGGAGCCGCAGGTGTAAACAACGCGCATCCCGCCGCTTCCCGTACTGACGCCCAGTTCCAGATTAGTCTTCTCAATCTTTGGCCCCTCCGCTTCAGCACCTGTGCACGCTGCGGCGAAGAACAGTACGAGGAGAGGCAGGATCGCCTTCATGGCGTACCCCTAGTTGTCCGGGGCGCCGGTCTAGTCGGCGCGGTTGTCTCATGGGTCGATTTGATCTTCGCTTTCGTTACGGTCGGTCAGTTCCTCAAGGAGGATCTGGTCAAGTTGGTCATTGGCGTCTCGGAGGGCGACCACGACGGCAACGGCGATCGCAACACAGATGATGACGATCGTTTGGTCCACCGCTGGTTGCAGTGGATGCAAGCGGATTCCGGCTCTGCGTCCCTGTTCGCCTTGAGGAGGATGCAGTGCCGGCAGTCTGCCGGTCCGCATTCGGGGACGAGCCCGAGTGCGATCACCTCGTTCTCTCCGATCACCGCGGTTGCACAGTCGCGGCATCTCGGCGCGCCCCCGTCGCAGTGGGGTTCCCAGGCGTGTGTCGCGGCGGCCCCGGTGGCGATCTCGGCGAGTCGGGCACGCTCTCGGTCGAGATCGATGACTAGCTTGTCGCGGATTTCCTGAAGGTTGCGGATGGCGTTCACCACGCTGGACCTGGTTCTCGCCACCGCGCTGGGGTCGAGGTTCGCGACTTCTAGCTTCAAGGGTTCGGATGTGCGCGCGCAAATCGATCAAGGCATCTCGAACGTTGCTTAGAGTGTTCATAGGGTATCTGTCCTTTTTGGATGATCAAGTCAATTAAATGGCAACTAAATCAAGGGATATCCGGGGCCATTCGGGGACAGTCAGGGCGTTCCCGATCACGAACCGTGAAGCTCAAGGGTGCTCAGAGAAGGTCAAGGAAGATCGTCCAGTTAACCTTCGGATTGCTGGTTTGAGTCCAGGTATCTAGCACGCTGATCGTCAGGAACGCGGTTACGGGGCGGGCTTCTTCGGCGCAAGATCCCTTGAGAATGCGGTCAGTCGGCGAGTGCGGCGATCCCATCGAGCAGCCGTTGCAGGCCGAACTCGAAATGCTCATCGAGGTCGATGACGAATCCCGGCGATGCGGGGTCAAAATCCACCAGCCGGCCCAGTTCATCGGCCTCGACGCCGGTATCCGGAAACTGGGCCGCCAGCCATTCCCCGCCGGTCAACCCGGTCCGCTGATTCATCTCGGCCTGGACGTCAAGATTCGTGGCCGTCCCACGCACGTAATTGGCGACCAGAAAATGCACGTTCGCGGCCGTCTGTCGATCGGCGGTCAACCTGGCCAATCCGCGTAGCGTCCACACCCCGTAGCGTGCCAGGTTCGGCTGCAAGCTCGGATGGGTAAGCGAAACCACCGAGGGAAGCCACGGATGCCGGCGGCACAGGCGCCAGTGCAAGCGGGCGGCCGTCGTCAGCCAGCTGCGCCAGTCCGGCGGTGCCGACGCCGGATACTCGATCTCCCCGAAAGCCCGGTCCGCCATCAGATCGACCAGCTCGTCCTTACTTCGTACATACCGGTACAAGGACATCGTCGGCAGCCCAAGCGCATGGGCCACCCCGCGCATCGACACGTTCGCCAGCCCATCCCGGTCGGCTATCCGCATCGCCGCCTGGGCGATCCCAGCCGGATCAGGCTCGGCACCGTTACCGTGCTTGTCTCCAGCAGCCTCGGTGACCACCGCGCCAACTCGCGGTGTAGTCGTTACCAGACCATCCTGGCGCAGCGCCTCGAGCACCTTATGGGCGGTCGCCTTGGCGACTCCCCATTCCCGGGAGATTTGCCGGATGGACGGTGCCTTATCGCCGGGGCGCAGCTCGCCGGCCGCGATCCGAGCCCGGATCTCCTGTGTCACTCGAAGATACGGCGGGTCGGTGCCTTGGGTGTCGGGCACGAACTCCCTTTCGTCGTGACCTAGCCCAGGTCAGCTTCCGGCGCTGGTTGGCTGCAACGAGTAGCCAGCGACAACTGGGCTATCCTGACGTTTCACTCGCGCGACCATCCAAAGGCTGTTCTAGCCCAGATTATCAGCTATATGGGCGTTTATCCTAGCCATCTGGATATCTAGGTCAGATCTGTACGGTGTACGACACCAGTTGGTGGCAAAGGAGAGCCTGTCAATGACTGCCGATAACCCCTACCTACACGGCCACTTCGCGCCAGTACACGACGAAACCACGGCTTACGACCTGCCGGTGGTTGGCCGTATCCCGTCCGAACTCGACGGTCGCTATCTCCGCATTGGACCGAATCCACTTGGGATAGACGATCCGGCGACGCATATCTGGGCTGCCGCGGAGGGCATGGTGCACGGCGTTCGGATCAGAGACGGTAAGGCGGAGTGGTACCGCAACCGCTGGGTGCGCTCCTCGAGCGTGCTCGACGCGCTTGGTGAACCACGGCGGGCGAACTCCCTCGACCCCGCTCGGGACTTCGCGCCGAACGTGCATGTCATCGGACATGCCGGCAAAACGTTCGCGCTGGTTGAAGCAGGCGCCTGTCCCTACGAACTGGACCATGAGCTCGGCACGGTCGGCCCGAGTGATCTCGGCGCGACACCGGACGGGTTCGTGGCCAACGCGCACGCCAAACTCGACCACGCGACAGGAGAGCTGCATTCGCTCGCCTACATTCCCGGTTTGGCCTTCGCACAGCACATCGTCAGCGACGTGAACGGCGAGCTGTGCCATGTCACGACTATTCCCACCGCGGCGGACACCCCGTATATGCACGATTTCGCGCTGACCGAATCACATGTGATCGTCTACGATACCCCGCTCGTTTACCGTGCCGAGCTGCTCGCGCAGGGCATCACCCCGGGGGCGACGCTCGGCTGGAAAACCGAGCATCCCGGCAGGGTGGGTGTACTGAGTCGCTCGGGCGGCCCGGTTCGGTGGTTCGAAACTGCTCCCACGCATATCAGCCATACGCTCAACGCCTATGACGAAGGGAACCGGATCATCGTCGACGTGATCCGCTCGGATGAGCCCGTTGATCCGGTCGATCCGGGTGCGGTGTCACCGATACTCGATCGCTGGGAGATCGACCTCGCCGCCGGAAAGGTCACCAGCGCGCCGATCGACGAGCGGCCACAGGACTTCCCGCGACTGAACGAATCCTTCGTGGCGCGGCGACACCGGTACGGCTACTCGGCGGCGTCCGAGCTCTATGGACTGCCCTTCCCCGTTGGCGACGAAAGTCCGGCCGAAGCCAGCACCAATGCACTGGTCAAACACGACTTGGAGCAGGGAACCGTTGAGGTGCACCGGTTCCCGCGCGGCGTCGCGGTCGGTGAAGCCGCCTTCGCGGCCAATCCGTACGGTCACGCGGAAGACGATGGTTATCTGATGACCTACATCAACGATCCGGAACGCGGTGCATCGGATCTGCTCATCCTTGCCGCGCAGGACTTCTCCGGCACGCCGGTAGCTCGGATCCAACTCCCGGTACGGGTGCCGCTTGGCCTACACGGCAGCTGGATTCCAGACAGCTGAGGCCCTGACCGGCCTGACCCTGGGAGAAACCGTGCCGAGCGAGGCTGCGCTCAGTGGCCGGACGATCTCTGAAGATCGCTGTCAGGTGAACCGCGATAAGCACGCTAAGCTTAAAGAACGCGAACACGGGACGTCACCACCTTCGCCGCGCTCGGTGATCGCAAGACCCCGCAGGAATGCGGTCAGTCGGCAAGTGCGGCACTCCCACCGCTTTTGCGGCCAATGACCGGCCGGACGGTTACAGCCAGCCGCGCTCGCGCGCTATCCGCGCGGCCTCGGTTCGGTTGCGTGCCCCCAACTTCGCCAAGGCCGTCGACAGGTAGTTGCGCACCGTTCCTTCCGCCAGCCGTAGCTCGCGCGCGATGTCCGCATTGGACGCACCTTCGGCGACCTCGCGCAGCAGTTCCCGCTCCCGGTCGGTGAGCGGATCCCGCGCGCCCCAGGCGGCAACGGCCAACTCCGGCGCGATCACCCGTTCCCCCGCGTGCACCCGGCGAAGCGCGCGGGTCAACTCCTCGATCGGCGCGTCCTTGAGCACATAACCAGCGACACCAGCCTCGAGCGCGCGGCGCAGGTAACCGCCGCGCGCGAAGGTCGTCACGATCAGCACCCTGGTCGGGCTTTCCAGCCGGAGTAACTCATCGGCCACGTCCAGTCCGCTCATCCCGGGCATCTCGATATCACTGAGCAGCACGTCCGGCCGGTGTTCGACCACCGCGGCCAGTGCCGCCGTCCCATCCGCAACCGAGGCCAACACCGTGATATCCGGTTGCATGCCAAGCAGTTCGGCGAAGGCGCTGAGCACCATCCCCTGGTCCTCGGCGAGCACCACGCTGATCTCGCTCACCCCGTCGCCACCTCCAGTGGCACCATAATGGTGACCGTCGTCCCGCTCGCACCGGACAGGTGCACCAACCCGCCGAGCGCGGTGATCCGCTCACGCAACCCAGTCAGCCCGTTGCCCTCGCGCAACTGTCCGCCCCGACCGTCATCGGCGACGCTGAGCACCAACTCGCCATCCCGCGCCCCGAGATCCACCCGGCAGTGCGCGGCCCCCGCATGCCTGACGACGTTGGTCACCGTTTCCCGTACGGCAAGCGCCAACTCGTGCTCGGTGGACGGCACCAAACGCAGCTCGCTGTCCTGGTGCACGGCAAAGGCCACCCCGGCACTGTCCATTGTTTGCCGCGCCGAATCAAACTCGGCGTCCAGGCTGCTCTGCCGCCAGCCGGTCACCGTCGCGCGCACTTCACCAAGCGCTTCCCGCGCGGTTTGCTCGATCCGCCCAGCCGTCTCCCTGGCCCGTTCGGGGTCCTTGCCGACCAACTGCCGCACCAACTGCGCGTGCATGATCATCGCGGTCAGCGAGTGGCCGAGCAGATCGTGTAGTTCACGGGCGATCCGTTCGCGCTCGGCGACCGTCGCCAGATGCTCGATCCGGGCATTGCGCAGCCGCAGCTCGACGGTGGCCCGCGCCCGTTCGGCGTTCTCGATCTGGGTCAGCCCGATGATCCAGATGAACAGCAGCGGCGGCACGAAAGCCCACAGCCGGGCAGGAGTCGCGATGGTGGAAACCGACGCGAATCCGATCACCAGCACCGTCAGACCGACGAACCAGCGCAGCGCGTCCCGCCGCCGCTCGGAGATCCCAGCGACGGCAGCCGCATAGACGAACAACACCGAGGCGCCCGCGTTCAGCGGCACCGTGAGCACCCCGAGTACCACCGTCGGCACCGTCGACCACCAGCGCGCACGATCCGTTCGCACCCAGCCGATGACGTACAGCGGCAGATACAGCACGATGATGGCCGCGACGAGCACCCAGTCCCACGGCCCGGCGGCCGGATCGAACGCCGGCTGGAAGACCGGCATGCCGAGATAGATCAGATGTATCCACTGCACCCGCCGCCACCAGGTGGTCGGTCGTCCTTCAGCGCAACTTACCGGTTCGCGTGATGTCATGGTCGAGCATGACGATAGGACAGTGCCGCCGCCGCGGCCAGCGCGGCCGTACTGCCAAGCATCACCAGCGCATGTCCAAGCACCGGCCCGCCGTCCAGCTGGGCGATGGCCAGCTGGGAAAGGTGATACGTGGGCAGGAACTGGGCGATATGGCCGAAGAAGTCCGGCAGGATCTCCAGCGGCATCCATAGCCCGGATACCACGGCGCTGGGCATCAGCACCGCGTTGAGTATCGCGGCGGTCGCGTTGCTACCCGCCTGTAGCCCGATGGCGATCCCGAGCAGCGCGAACGGTGCCGCGCCGAGCAGTAGGACCACCGCGAGCCGCAGTAGCTGTCCCGCCGTCGCCTCCAGGCTGCCGGTCAGTCCTGCCGTCACGGCCATCGCCACCAGCATCGCGATCGCGTAGCAGAGCGCGGCCACCACTTTGCAGAGCAGCGTGATCAGCACCGGAACAGCGGATACGCGTTTGGCCCGCAACCAACCGATTTCCCGGTCCTGGGCGATCCCGATACCCGGGTTGAGCATGGTCGCCGCGAGCACCCCGAACGTGCCGAACGTCGCGACCATCCGGGTACCCGCGGGCATCGTGCCGTCCGTGAGATCACCGAAGATCGACACGAACAGCGCGAAGAAACCGACCGGCATCAGGATCGAAAAGAACAACGCGGTGGGCTCGCGTACGATCCCGCGCAGTTCATCGGCGATTTCCGCGCGGAGCACCCGTCCCAGCGAAACCCGCTGTAGCACTGCCGTACTCATGCCCGCACCTCCGCGTTCGGCCGTGCGCTCCCGCCGGTGAAGGCGAGCACCGCTTCGGCTAGTCCAGTCCCTTCCACCCGCAGCCCGCTCAGCGCGGGGTCCTCGGCGAGCAGTACCCGAAGCAGCTCCTCGGGTTCCCTGGTTGCCAGCCGCACCAGAGCGTCCTCACGGCGTACCGAAAGGACTCCGGGCAGCTCCGCGAGCCGGCGTTCCGGCACCGCGGTCCTGGCGAGCACCGTCCGGTCCGGAAACCGTGCGACGAGCTCGGTCGGGCTGCCGCTGGTGACAACCCGCCCGTGATTGAGCACTACCACGCGATCGGCAACCGCCGCCGTCTCCTCGATCAAGTGCGTGGTGACCAGTACGCCGACGCCGGCCGCCCGGCGCCTCGCGATGATCTCCCAGAACTTGCGCCTAGCCGGCATATCCAGGCCGACGGTCGGCTCGTCCAAGATCAGCAGGCGCGGTTCGGCGACCAGCGCCATGGCCAGCTGCACCCGCTGTTGCTGACCACCGGAGAGCTTGCGCGCACGCCGGTCAGCCAGCTTGGTGAGGTCCAACTCGGCCATGATCGGCGCGGCGCTCGAACGCGGTTTGCCGCCGCGCACCGCGGCACCGGTGATCAGTTCGCGCACGGTCAGCACCTTGGGAAAGCCGAGGGTCTGCTGCACGACGCCAAGCTGGCGCCGGGTACTCGCCCAGCGCGGATCCGCGCCGCCAACAAGCACGGTGCCCCGCTGCCGGACCAGCATGCCGACCGCAAGGTTCACCAGCGTCGTCTTGCCGGCCCCGTTCGGTCCAAGTAGCGCTACGCATTCGCCGGCAGCCACGTCCAGGGCAAGGTCGTCCAGCGCGACCGTGTCCCCGAACCGGTGCTCGACCCCCGCAACTTCCAGCACTTTCGTCATGACCATTCCTCCCGTGTGGTAACCACTGACGATCGCTGGTGAGCTGGTTCGCGGGTAGTGCGCTGGCGTCACCAACCGTGCATGACGAATGTCAACCGCGGCTTTATGTGGTTCGTAACCATTGTTCGCGGACCATGAACTGGGTCACAGTTGTCCGTCGTGACCAACCTGGCTGCGCTGAGCTTCTTCGCGTTCTGTCCGATCCTGGTGATCGGAGTCCTGCTCGTCGGCCTGCGCTGGCCGGCCAAATACGCCATGCCACTCGGTTTCGGCACCGTCGTGCTCGTCGCGGTGTATGTATGGGATGTGTCGCTGGCGGCGGTCGCCGCGTCGGCGGTCCAGGGGTTGCTGCTCGCCGCGACCTTGCTGCTGATCGTCTTCGGTGCGCTGTTGCTGCTCGACACATTGACCCAGGGCGGCGCGATGGCCACGATCAAGGCCACCTTCGTGCACATCAGCCCGGACCGCAGGGTGCAGGCGGTGATCATCGGCTGGCTGTTCGGCAGCTTCATCGAAGGCGCTTCGGGGTTTGGTACCCCGGCCGCGGTGGTCGCGCCGCTGCTGCTCGCGCTCGGCTTCCCCGCCATGGCCGCCGTACTGGTCGGCCTGGTCATCCAGAGCACCCCGGTGAGCTTCGGCGCGGTAGGCACCCCGATCCTGGTTGGCGTATCCGACGGGCTCGCCGGTGACCCGGAAGTGACGCGGCGGGTGTCGATGCTCGGCATCGAGTTCCCCGATTACCTGGCGCGCATCGGGGTCGATGCCGCGATATCCCACGCCATCATCGGCACCCTGATTCCGATACTGCTGGCCTGCCTACTCACCGGCTTCTTTGGCAAGCGACGATCCTTCGGCGAAGGGCTCGGGATCTGGAAGTTCGCGCTGTTCTCGGCGTTCGCGATGACCGTGCCCTACCTGCTCGTCGCGATCCTGCTCGGCCCCGAGTTCCCCGCGCTGTTTGGCGGCCTTGTCGGGCTCGTCCTGGTGGTGAGCGTGGCACGCCGAGGCTGGCTGCTGCCCAGGCGGACCTGGGAGTTCCCGCCTCGGCAAGACTGGAACCCGCGCTGGCTCGGCACCCTCGAACCAGCCCCGGAACAGGTGCGCCGGCGGATGAGCGTGTTGTGGGCCGGTACTCCGTACCTGTTGCTGGTGGCCTTGCTCGTGCTGACCCGCGCGGTCGAGCCGGTGCAACGGCTGCTTACCGAGGTCCTGGTGTTCGACGTGGCCGATATTTTCGGTACCACCATTACCGAGACGATGCAGCCGCTGTACCTGCCGGGTGCGCTGCTGATCATCGTGAGCCTGCTGACCTACCTGCTGCACCGGATGAATCGCCAGCAGATCGTCGCGTCCTGGCGCACGGCGGGAAAGCAGCTCGCAGGGGCGGCGGGGGCCTTGCTGTTCGCCGTGCCGATGGTGCGGGTATTCATCAACTCTGGCACCGAATTCAACGATTCCGGGATGGCCAGCATGCCGTTGACCCTTGCCGAGGGCGCGGCCACGGTCGCCGGGGAGTCCTGGCCGATCCTGGCGCCGTGGATCGGCGCGCTCGGCGCCTTCGCCGCCGGCAGCAACACGGTGAGCAACCTGATGTTCTCGCTGTTCCAGTTCTCCACGGCGGATCAGCTCGGCGTGCCGCCGGAACCCGTGGTCGGTGCGCAGGCGGTCGGTGGTGCGGCCGGCAATATGGTCACCGTGCACAACGTCGTCGCGGCATCGGCCACGGTGGGCATGCTCGGCAAGGAGGGCGACGTGTTGCGCAAATCCGTGCTGCCGATGATCTACTACTGCCTGTTCGCCGGCGGCCTGTGCTTCGTGTTCGTGTACGGGCTCGGCATCAACCTCGGCACCGGGCTCCTGGTTCTGCTGGCCGCCCTGCTCGCTTTCCTCGCCTACACCGCCCGCCGGCGGGCGGTGTAGGCGAGGGGTGAGGCGGTCTCAGCGTAGATCCGCCAGCTCCGGAAAGGCCGCGCGGTAGCCGTCCAGCGCGCTTTCGGCAGCCGCGACCGAATCCACGAGTGGATGCTCGGCAAGCGCGCGCAGCGCGGTGCGCCGGCTGCGGCTGACCGCGGCTTCGATAGTGGTTCGCTCCACCGCCTTGACCTGCTGGACCAGTCCGGCGGTGGCGCCGTCGAGACCACCGGTCGCGATCGGCCGTGGCCCGTTGCCATCCACCAGGCAGGGCAGTTCCACGATCGCGTTCGGGTCCAGAGTGGATACAGCCGATCGGTTGCGCACATTGAGAATCAGCGTGCTTGGCCGGTTCGCCACGATCGCGCTCATCAGGTCATAGGCAACGCGTTCGTAGCCACCGCCGTCCACATCGCACGCCGTGCGCTCCCCGGCGCCGGCGATCTCCCGCGCCTCGGCAAGGTAGGTGTGCTCTCGCTCGGCGCGGGTACGCTGCCACTGCGCCAGTGCCTCCGCTGGCTGCTCGGTCGCCCGCGCGTAGAAGTCCGCCTGCTGCCGGTGCAGGAACTCGCCCCTGGTGTCTTGCTGATTTTCCAACTGTGCCACGGATTCCCGCGCGAAATAGTAGTAGTGCAGGTACTCGTTGGGGATCGCGCCAAGAGTGCGCAGCCAGCTGGCGCCAAAGAGTCGACCCTCTTCGAAACTGGCCAGCGCCACGTCATCGGTGAGTAGATCGGGCAGCCGGTCCTTGCCGTGTACCAGCGCGCCACGCAACCAGCCAAGATGGTTCAACCCAACATAGTCGAACCAGGTCTGCTCGTAGGGCACCTCCAGCGCGGCGGCCACGCGCCGGCAGAGTCCAACGGGGGAGTCGCAGATGCCCACGACACGATCACCAAGTACGGCGGATACCGCTTCGGTCACCATGCCGGCCGGATTGGTGAAGTTGATCAGCCAGGCGTCCGGTGCGAGCCGGCGGATGCGCTCAGCGATGTCCAGTGCGATCGGGATCGTCCGCAGCCCATAGCAGATTCCGCCCACACCAACGGTTTCCTGCCCGAGCAGGCCATGTTCAAGTGCCACCCGCTCATCCCGCGTGCGCCCGGCGAGACCGCCGACGCGGATCGCGGAGAACACGATGTCCGCGCCACCGAGCGCGGTATCCAGATCCGTGCTCACCCGCAGCTTCGGTCGCCATGCCCGGCCAGCTGCCTGGCCGTCGAGTACCGCGACGATCGCCTGGAGCCGACTCTCGTCCACATCGTGCAGCACGAGTTCGTCGACGAGGCGATCTGGATCATCGAGCAGGCTCGCATGGATCAACGGGACACGGAAACCGCCGCCACCGAGTACGACCAGCTTCATACGGTAATGACCTCCACGCCAGCCTCCCGCATCGCCGCGAGCGTGCGCGGGCAGGCGTCCTCGTTGGTGATGAGCACATCGATTTCTTCCGGGCCGCATACCCTCGCCAGCCCGATGCCGGGAAACTTTCCCGAATCCGCCAGCAGCACGACCTGGTCGGCCGCGGCGAGCATGGCGCGTTTCAGCGGTACCTCCACCATGGTGTCGTCCAGCACCGAGCCATCGGCGCGAACCCCACACGTGCTCAGGAACAGTCGGTCGGCGCGCAGTTGTCGCAATGCCGCCTCGGTGAGAAACCCGACCATCGAGCGATAGTTCCGGCGGACGACGCCACCGAGTAACACGAGCTCGACCACCGGATCGTCGACGAGTTCGTCATAGACGGCGAGGTTGCTGGTGAGCACCGTGACCTCGGAGCCGTGCAGCTGGCTGGCCAAGCGGTACACCGTCGTGCCGATGTCCAGCACCAGCGAATCTCCTGGATTGACCAGTGCTGCCGCTGCCGAAGCGATGGTGTCCTTACCAGCCAGCTCTTCGGCGGCCACCCGTTCGAACGGGACTTCGGACGCGGACTCCAGCATCGCGCCGCCGCGCACCCTGGTGAGTACCCCGTCGCGTTCCAACACGATGAGGTCGCGTCGAATCGTCGCCTGACTGGTCGCCAGCCGTTCCGCCAGTGCGGTGACCGAAACGGGACCTTCCCGGGTCAGGCAACGCACGATCTCCGCGTGACGCCGCTGTGGAAGCACGTTTCGCACATTATCAATCATTTCTGTGCACGTCAGTGCGTAATGGCGAAAAATTCCGATCAGATCTTGTCATTTCTCTGCAGATAGAGGCAGACTGCGCAAATCGAGTTGGTGCGTAGCCATAGGGAGCGGACTGTGTCGCGGGAAACGCCGGAGGACCGGCATACCGAGCTTGCCATCGACCTCGACCAGGGGTCGAAACTGTCCGGCGAGCGGCCGATGTTCGACGTGTTGCTGTCCGGGACGGTGTTTCTCGACATCATCTTTACCGGGCTGCCCCGGCTTCCCGAAGCGGGTACTGAGGTGTGGTCATCGGGTCTGGGGTCCAGTCCCGGCGGGATCGCCAATCTTGCCGTCGCGCTGAGCCGGCTGCAGCTGCGTACCGGTCTGGCCGCGGCGTTCGGGGAGGACGCCTACGGCGATTTCTGCTGGGATGTGTTGGCCAACCAGGAAAGTGTGGATCTGAGTCATTCCCGCCGGTTCTATGGCTGGCATTCGCCGCTGACCGTGTCGATGGCGGTGAACCGGGACCGGAGCATGGTGACGCACGGCCACGAATCGCCGATCAGCGCGGACGAGCTGTTCGATCCGCCGCCCAACGCGCGAGCCTGCTTCGTACATGTGGATATGCAGAGCCAGCAGTGGGTGCGCAAGGCGCGGGAGCAGGGCGCGTTGCTGTTTGCCGACGTCGGCTGGGATCCGACGGAACGCTGGGAACCGTCGATGCTGCGCGAACTGCTCACCGGTTACGACGTCTTCCTGCCCAATTCGGTGGAAGCCACCAGGTATACCCGCACCGACGATGTGCGGCGGGCCGCGGCCGAACTCGCCGAGATCGTCCCGACCGTCGTGGTGACCAGGGGCGGGAACGGTGCCTACGCGATCGATTCCAGCACTGGCGAGGAAGCCGAAGTTGGCGGGCTGAACGTGGCCGCGCTCGATCCGACCGGTGCGGGCGATGTGTTCGGCGCGGGATTCCTGCTCGCCACGCTCGCCGGCTGGACGCTCAGTGAGCGGGTACATTTCGCGAACCTGTGCGCCGCGCTGTCCGTACAGCACTTCGGTGGTTCGCAGTCCGCGCCCGGGTGGTGCGAGATCAACGCCTGGTGGCGACACCTTGGTAGGCGGCAAGATGATGCGTTGTCGGGGTACCGGTTCCTGGACGAGCTGTTGCCCAAGCATGGTTGCGCGACCATGCGGCGGGCGAGCGCCACCATTGGCCTGCGGGCCGTGCCGTGAGGAGAACACATGCGCAACCGCTCCATCGCCGCCTTCGCGGCACTGGCCTTATTCGTGATCCCCGCCTGCGCGCCGGGGTCGGATTCGGCGAGCGATCGCCCGGAAGAGAAACCGGCCAGTGAGGTACAGACCGACCCCGCCGAGTTGGGCGATGTCACGCTCACCGTGTGGGACCAGGAAGTGCGGGGCGGTCAGGAAGAACAGATCACCAAACTGAACAAGGCCTTTGAGCGCGAGTATCCGAATATCGAGATCAACAGGGTGCCGCGCTCGTTCGACGACCTCCGGAACACCTCCAAGTTGGGGCTCACCGGGAACGAGGCGCCGGACGTGCTGCAGGTGAACAACGGCAAGCAGGACATGGGTTCGTTTGTCGAAGCCGGACTGCTGCAGCCGTTGGACAGCTACGCCGAGGCGTACGGCTGGGGCGAGCGCTTCAGCGATTCGGTACTGCGGCTGTCCAAGTATCCGGATTCGGGTGACCAGATCGGCGAGGGCAAGCTGTACGGACTGCCGCAGACCGCGGAGCTGGTAGGGATCTTCTACAACAAGGAGAAACTCGCCGAGCTTGATCTTGAGCCGCCGAAGACGTGGCGGGAATTCGATGCCGCGCTGGAGAAGGCGCGGTCGGCAGGCGAGTTGCCGATCCAGTTCGGCAACCTGGAGAAGACCCCTGGCATCTTCCTGTTCTCGTTCGCGATGCACCGGTTTGGCGACCCGCAGACCGAATCGGAGCTCGCGCTCGGCGCGCCCGGCGCGACCTGGGACACCGATGCGAACCGCAAGGCCGCCCGCCAGTTGCTTGACTGGGCCGACGCGAACTACCTGACTCGGGGATTCTCCGGGGTCACCGAGGACGACGCATGGGAGAAGTTCGCCAGTGGCACCGGGGTGTTTCATGTCAGCGGCACCTGGTTGACCGCGGATCTGCAGGAGGCGATGGGGGAGAACGTCGGTTTCCTGTTGCCGCCGCCGAACAACGATCAGTCCAGCGTCACCGGAGGTACCGGGCTACCGTTCGCGATCAGCGCGAAGAGCCAGAACCAGGACGCCGCGGCCGCGTATATCGAGTTCATCACCTCGGCGGAGGCGATGAAGGTACTCGCGGAAACCGGGAACCTTCCGGTGAACGAAGCCGGTTCACAAGGGGCGAAGGGGCTACAACGCCAGGTGTTCGACGCGTGGCAGCAAACCACCGGATCGGAGAGCCTGGTGCCGTATCTGGATTATGCGACGGGCAGCGCGTTCGAGACGATCACCGGTGGGGTTGAGCAGTTGCTTTCCAAGCAACTGGAAGTGCCCGCGTTCCTCGAGAAGCTGCAGAAGGACCTGGATTCCGGTAGTGGTGGCAATTGAGTCGGACACTCACGACGAGCACCACCTCGAGTACCGCGACGCGGCGGAACAAGGCGGCACCAAGCACGACGCCCCCGGGTGAGCCGCGTCGGGTCGGCTATCTCTACCTGCTGCCGGCGCTGCTCGTCTACGGCGTATTCCTGTTGTTTCCGCTGTTGCACAGCGGATGGCTGTCCCTGTACGAGTGGGACGGCCTCAGCGTCGGAACCTGGGCGGGGCTGGACAACTACGTAGGGATCTTCACCGAGGAAGGCGCGCTGGCGTCCTTCGGGCATGTCGGCGTCCTCGTGGTGTTCTTCGCGGTCATCCCGGTGTGCATCGGGTTGGTGCTGGCGACCGCGTTGCACCGGATCCGGGTGCGCGGCCTACCGTTCTTTCGCACCTCGCTGTTCCTGCCGCAGGTGATCGCGATGGTCGTGGTCGCCGTGGCATGGCAACAGATCTACGCGCCGGACGGCGCGCTCAACGAGGCACTCCGGTTCATCGGGCTGGATGGCATCACCCGCACCTGGCTCGGTGACTCGGGTACCGCGCTGTTCGCGGTCGGCGCGGTAGGAACCTGGGTGCAGACCGGTCTGGTCGTGGTGCTGATGCTCGGCGGTATCGGCAAGATCTCGGACGAACTCTTCGATGCCGCGCGATTGGATGGCGCCGGCGTGGTCTGGGAGTTCCGGGCCGTCATCCTGCCGGCGCTGCGCAAGGAAATCGGTGTGGCACTGACCTTGACGGTGATCGCCGCGCTGCGGACGTTCGACTTGGTGTACATGATGACTCCGCAGGGCGGCCCGGGCGGTTCCACCACCGTGCCGTCCTATGAGGTCTACTATCAGGCTTTCCGCGCCGGTGAGGTCGGCTCCGCCGCGGCGATCGGTGTGGTGATTACCCTGCTCGCGTTCGGCATCACGTTCCTGATCACCCGGATCACCGGTAGGGAGCGGTGATGGCGGCCAAGGTTTCGCGGGGTGAGCGGCTCGGCACCTACACGGTTCTGGCGATCTTCACCGCATTCGCGCTGTATCCGATGCTCGCCATCTTCGGTACCGCCCTACGGTCCGAAGTGGCCGGAGAAGGCGGCGTGCATTGGGACAACTTCGCGAAAGCATGGACGGTCGGCCGGTTCGGTAGCTATCTGGGTAACAGCCTCGTCGTGAGCGTGTCCGTAGTAGTGCTGGCGACGGTGTTTTCCGTGCTGGCCGGGTATGCGTTCGGCACCATGCGGTTCCGGGGTCGCGAGATCCTGTTCTACCTCATGCTGCTCGGTCTCACCGTGCCAACGGAGGCGGTAGTGGTGCCGCTGTACTACAACATGCGCGATGTCGGTCTCACCGATACCTATGCGGCGCTGATCCTTCCGCAGGTCGCACAGTCTGTCGCGTTTGGCACCTTCTGGATGCGCGCGTTCTTCTCATCCACCTCGCGTGGGCTGGTTGAGGCGGCGCGGTTGGACGGTGCGAATCACTGGCAGACGTTATGGCGGGTGCTGTTGCCGATCGCTCGGCCGGCCATGGTCACGCTGATCGTACTGGTGTTCATGTGGACCTGGAACGAGTTCATGCTGGCGCTGGTCATGGTGACGGACGAAAGCCTGCGAACCGCACCACTTGGTCTGCGATTCTTTTCCGACAGGGCAACGACCAGCGTGCCGCTACTCGCGGCCGGCTCGGTCCTGGTTGCCCTGCCCGTGGTGCTCGTTTACCTGTTCCTGCAACGACATTTCATTCGCGGCATGCTGGAGGGTTCGGTCAAGGGATAACCACTCCGCCACCGCGCGGACATCGAAGGCACAGTGTGGTGCCGGACGGCCACTGGCCGGCACTCGACGTACTACTTCACTGCTCGTAGACAAGCGCAAGCGCACGAGGCAAGGAGGAAAGTCGATGGTCGTTGCGCGATGGTGTTCCTCGATAGCCGTGGTCGGGTTCGCGGCCGCCGCTATCGGGATGGCGCCACCGGCATCCGGAGCGCAGGAACCGGAAGGAGCCAAACCGGAAGCCGGCCAGCTCGATGTGCTGTTCGTAGGCGCGCATCCGGACGACGAAGCGGGCACGTTGTCCACGTTGGGACAGTGGAACTCCGATCACGACATTCGCTCCGGCGTTGTCACGGTGACCAGGGGCGAGGGCGGCGGCAACGCCGTGGGCACCGAGGAAGGTCCCGAGCTCGGCGAGCTTCGCGAGGCGGAGGAACGCAGCGCCGTGGGCAGGGCCGGGGTTACCGAGGTGTTGAACCTGGACAAGGCGGACTTCTACTACACGGTGAGCGCGCCGCTCACCGAGCAGGCGTGGGGCCACGAGGATTCGCTCGGCAAGCTGGTACGGCTGGTGCGGATGACCCAGCCGAAGGTCGTGATCACCATGGATCCCGCGCCAACGCCTGGCAACCATGGGCACCACCAGTACGCTGCCAGGCTGGCCACCGAGGCGTATCAGGCGGCCGCCGACCCCTCGGCGTTTCCTGGACAACTCACCGAGGAGGGCCTGTCCACTTGGTCGGTCGACCGGCTGTTCAGTACCGCGGCCAAAGGCAGCGCCGACCCGGGACCCGGCTGTGAGGAAGGCATTCGGCCGGAGGATCCCGTTGACCGGATATGGGGGATCTGGGCAGGTCGAACCGGGCCGGACGGCAAGACCTGGGCGCAGGTCGAGCAGGAGGCGAAAAGGGACTACGTGAGCCAGGGTTGGGGCGGTTTTCCGGATGCGCCAAGTGACCCGGCCGAGATCACCTGCGATCAGTTCGTCCAGCTGGACAGTCGGGTGCCGTATCGCGCCGATGCGAAGGGCAGCGAAGGAATGCTGGGTGGTGCGCTACTGGACGGCGGTAGCGGGTTGCCGCGCGGCACCGGGTTGACCGCCGAGGCGGAGCGCGCCAAGATCACCGCCGGTACACCGACCACCGTGACCGTGGCTGCCACGGCACCGCAGCGGCAGCCACTGCGGAACGCGCACGTCGACCTGGCCGTTGGAGAAGGCTGGCAGGTACGCGGGGACGGCCGGCTCGGGACGGTCGCGCCGGGTAAGACGGCGAGCGCCGAGTTCGTCGTGACCGCGCCGGAAGCCGCGGAGGCGCAAAGCTTCCAGCTGCCCGCCACGTTGTCGACAAAGGACGCTTCGGGCGGCACGGAGGTGCTGCTGAAGGTGGTCGCTCCGCTGGTCGCCGAGCAGGAGCCGCTGCCGCAGGTCGCCGAGTTCGATTCCTGGGCACAGCGAGTGGGGTACCCGGAACTGGCCGATCGGGTAGCCAGGGTGCTGACGTTGCCGTCCGGTGGGAGTAGGAAGATCGACGTACCGGTCCGAAACCACAGTACCGAACCGGTTTCCGGGCAGCTGCGGGTTGACCTGCCGGAAGGTTTCGATACCAGTACCCCCACGGTTGCGATCCCGGAGGTCCCCGCTGGTGAGCAAACGAGCGTCGCGTTCGAGGTCACGAACACCGATGCGGGCCTGGAAACCGGGATGCAGGGTGGCGCCTACGGCTACGAGTTGACGGTGGAGCCGGACGCCGGAAACAGTTCGAGTACTTCGGCTGGTCTGGAACTGGTGCCGCGCACCGAGATCCCGCAAGCCGCGCAGCAGCCCAATGTGGATGGTCAGGCTACCGATGGCGAGTACCCCGGACCGGAACTGGATCTTTCCGGGTACTGGGAAGGCGAGGAATGCGCCTCGGCTCAGGATTGCTCGGCAACCGCACAGCTTTCCTGGCATTCGGATACGTTGTATGCGTTGGTCAACGTCGTCGATGACAAACCGGGGAACCGGTTGCCCGAAGCCGATTGCAAGCGACACTGGCGAAGTGACTCGGTCGAACTGACCATCGATCCGGCTGGTGATTCGGAGAACACTTCGAGCACGATGAAGCTCGCCGCGTTCCCCGCCACCGCGGACGGCGGGCCGTGCTACTTCCGGGACGCGGACAATCACCAAGGTGGACCAGACACCGCGCCGGGTGTCGAGATCGCCTCGGAGGTGAGCGAACCATACGAGGGGTACACCGTGGAGCTCGCGGTGCCGCTGGATGAGGTACCAGGACCGATCGATCCGGAGGCGCTTGGCCTGAACCTGCTCGTGTATGACTCGGACACGCAGGACAATGTCGGCAAGACCCGGATTGGCTGGTCCACGTGGGGCGGGGTGCAAGGTGACCCGTACCGCTGGGGTCAGGCAAGCCTCGCGGACTATCAGCCGGCGCCGGACCAGCCGGAAACTCCGGAACCTGAGCTGCCACTGGATGCGTTGTCCTCATTGGACTCGCCGCAGTCGATCGAACAGTCGGTGCGCACCGGGCTACCGTTGGGCGGTGTCGCGGCCGCGCCGAAGCGGGACTCCGCGTGGTTGTCCGGGGCAACCGGGGCGGATGGAGCGGTCAGCGCCGAGCTCACCGCGACTGGCGCTGGTAGCGCGCACCTGCACGTGCTGGACGCCGATGGAGCGGTGCTCGGTCGCGAAGTGCTCGATGTGGACGGACCGGGGAAGTTGACGGCACGCATACCGGTGGACGGTGGTGCACCGGCGAGGGTAGTCGCCGGTTTCCAGAACGCCTCCGGCGCCGTGGCCGCGTCCGCGGCCGAGGTGGCGGGTTAGATGAGGCGCGATGACGAGCGGCCGGCCCTTGCGATAGGCTGGCCGCGCCGCTCGTCGTCGCGCGTTCGAGTAGGTGAACAGGGCCGGTAGCTCAGCTGGTTAGAGCAGTGGACTCATAATCCATTGGCCGCGGGTTCGAGCCCCGCCCGGCCCACCACCAGGCAAAACGAAGGGATTCTGTCCCGCACACAGCTCGAAAGCCAAGGGATTCGAACGTCGGGACGTTGGTCTACGCCACCTCCGCGATCACGGCGAACTCCCCGACGAAGGCTGGGAAGACCACGGCAGACCCCCTAAACTGAGCTGCCGAACAACGCCGCAGTCCGTAAGAAACGTCCCGTGCGTGCTCGGGGATGAGCCGACTGCGCGCGGGCCTCGTCGCGGGGGATACCAGGCGATCCGCGATCTTGACCTCTACATAACTTGAAGTATTAGCGTTCTACCTATGACCGCACTCCACGATTGACCTCTCCTTGTCTGGAAGCACGAGGTTCGGCGAGTTGATCTGTCTAGGAAAAGGAGCGTTATGCAAGCCGTAGTAGTGACAAGGTTTGGTGGCCCGGAAGTACTCCAGGTCCAGGAAGTCCCAGAGCCGGTGCCAGGTCCGGGACAGGTGCTGGTCCGCGTTGCCGCCGCGGACGTGATATCGCTCGACACCTATCTGCGGGGTGGTTTCGGCAGTGAGTACTTCGGTATGCAGCCGCCGTATGTCCCAGGTGACGGCGTTTCCGGGACGGTGGTCGCGATCGGCGATCAGGTGGATCCGGCCTGGATGGAGCGCGAGGTCGTGGCAACCACGGGCGTACAGGGTGGTTACGCTGAGTTCGCCGTGGTCTCCACGGACGAAATGATCGCCGTTCCCGAGGGGCTCACGTCAGCTGGGGCGGCGGCACTGGTGCACGACGGGCGAACCGCGCTGGCCCTTGCCGATGCCGCACGCATCACCGCGGACACAGCTGTGCTGGTCCTGGCCGCGGGAAGCGGGCTTGGTCTGCTGTTGGTGCAGCTTGCCCGTGCCGCCGGAGCCCGCGTGGTCGCGGCGGCGGGCGGCGGTGACAAACTGCGGCGCGCGGTCGCTGCGGGTGCCGAGACCGCGATCGACTACACCCGGCTGGACTGGGTGGCCGCTGCCCGCGAGGCGATCGGCACGCACGGAGCCGCCGTCGTCTTCGACGGTGTCGGTGGCCAGATCGGCCGCGACGCCATTGACCTGGCGGCGCGCGGCGGAAGATTCCTCGCATACGGAAGTGCCGGCGGAGACCACACGGAGATCGTGCCCGCGGAAGCTGAACGCCGCGACATCGTTGTGCTGGGCGCTGAAGTGGCGCATGTCGGCGGCACGGATGCCGCGCGTACCTTCGCCGGTCAAGCCCTCGACTTGGCGGCAGCTGGTCGGATCGCCCCGGTCGTCGAGCACACCTTCCCGTTGGAGCAGGCCGCGCAGGCGCACGCTGCCATGGAGAACCGCGCCGTCACCGGGCGTCCAGTCCTGCTCACCAAGGCGGGAACCGTCACCGCGAACAGCGCCGGTTGATCTGAGTTCCCCGACCGTTCGGTGCTGGCCGTCCTGAGGAATTCCGCTTGGTTGGGCCGAGCTTGCCGCTGTGCGGCCGGCTGGGTGTGCCTTGGTGCGGAAATGCTTGACAGGCGCTGTCGCAACAAGGCCGCCCCAGTCGAAACATCAACTCGATCTGGACACCACCAGTGCTGGCTCATCGACGGGCCAAAAGGCCGCGGGAAGACGGAGACGGCTGTTCAACTGGCGAGAAGCTCGCTCTGGCGCGACCGTGGCCGAGATCGCGGCGCGGCTGTACCTCGCGGAAGTCGTCGAGGCGCTACGGGTGACCGACGAATGCGACTGACTGTAGGTCACAGAACAGACCGGACAACTCTTCCGAGAGGTGTGTATAGTGTGCACATGGCCAGGTTGAACGTGTATGTGCCTGATGAGTTGGCCGAAAAGGCGAGGGCTGCTGAGTTGAATATTTCCGCGCTTGCTCAGGCTGCCATCGCTGACGAGTTGCAACGCCGGGCCACGAACTCGTGGTTGGACACGCTACCTGTCCCGCGCGGCACGGTGTCGCATCGCGCGGCACTGGTGGCTCTAGACGGTGCGCGCGAGGAGCTGGCTGGTACGAATGACTGAGGCGCCGGCCGAGCTCGTGATCATCGACGCGTCGACACTTGTCGATCTACTCGCGGGCACCGATTACGCGGTGGCGGTCAAGAAACGGCTTGTCGGTACCGTCCTGCATGCGCCGGCGCACCTGGACGCCGAGGTGCTATCCGCGCTGGGTCGGCTACAGCGCGCTGGAGACCTGATTACGGCTGATGTTGACGCCGCTCTGTCAGCCCTGGTCACGATCCCAGTCACGCGTCACCCGGTCGCCGAACTGGCGCAGGGCGCGTGGGCGCGCCGAGCGGACCTTCGGTTGGCAGATGCGCTCTATATTGAACTCGCGGCCCGTCTCGGCGCGTCGGTCCTCACTACGGACCACCGCCTTGGGCGGGCGAGCTCGCTCGCCGAGAGCATTCAGAATGAAGCCTGAGTCCCAGCCATAAACTTTGCTCTTGCGCTAAGTATTGCTCGAGGTTAATACTTAGCCTCGTGGCTCAGTATTCGACGGTGCTTGATGAGGTCTTCGTCGCGCTCGCGGATCCGACGCGGCGGGCGGTGATTCACCGGCTCGGCGGTGGTCCGGCCAGCGTTGGCGAGTTGGCGCGGGATATGCCGATGACGCTGCCGTCGTTCATGAAACACGTGCGGCTCCTCGAATCAGCCGAGCTGATCCATACGCGGAAATCGGGCCGCGTGCGCACCTGCGAGCTGAACCGCGAACGACTGTCGCTAGTGGACGACTGGTTGGCGGAACAGCGACGGATCTGGATCGGCCGGACCGATCGACTTGAGCGCTTTCTCGCCGAGCAATCCGACAGCACACAACAAGATATGGAGTAGTCATGAACCCCGAGCTCGACCTGGGTATCGAGCGCGTGTTTCGCGCGCCACGCAAGGATGTCTGGCAAGCGTGGACCGACCCGGACAAGCTTGCGCAATGGTGGATTCCGGCCCCTATGCGGTGTCAGGTGCAGCACCTCGAGGTGCGCCCCGGCGGCGCGTTCGTCACGCGGATGAGCGAAGACGGCGACACCTTTGTCCCGCACCTCGACGCCTGCTTCCTTGTGGCGGAGGAATTCGAGCGCATCGTGTTCACCAACGCCATCGACAGCGGCTGGCGGCCGGCGAATCCAGCGCCCGTGGCGATCACCGCCGAGTTCACCTTCCAGGACCATCCGGACGGGACCGATTACCGGATTGTCGTCCGGCACGGTGATCCCGATGCGCGTGCTCGACATGCCGAGCTCGGCTTTGCCGAAGGGTGGGGCAGCGTAGCCGATCAACTCGCCCGGATTGTCGAACGGTAGCGCTGAGGCTTACCGCTCGACACTCAGCAGATCATGATCCCTGATCTACTGATCAGGGATCATGATAGTCGACAGGATTCTCCTTGTACGGTCTGATGTAGACTCGTTGGCGGCGAATCGGTCGAGAAGTTCTTGGAACTCGGCGGCGAACTCTACGAGTTCGTCATCGGATAGCCATATCGCGTTCTGTCGAAACGCGACACCATCGCGCGCCGGATCCAGTCGTGGGCGCTCCAGGTAGCGATCAAGATCGCCGGCGAGTCCGGCAACGAAGACCGTGAACATCGTGCGCAGCCGATCAGGGTCGACCGTGTCGTTGTCCGCGTCAGCGGCGCCAGTATTCAGTTCGTACCTGCGCTCGACTGTGCCACGGACTTGCCGAGCTTCCGCCACCCGCAACACGTCCGCCTTCGCCAGCGTTGAAACATGGCGATACAGGGTCGTGGCCGGCACATCTGGCAACAGTTCGGCCAGTTCGGCCGTCGTCAACGCGCGGTTGATCAGCGTTTGCAGGATGCGCCATCGGACCGGATGGTGCAGCAGGTCAACAAGTGAGGGTGGCTGAGGCACCTGGACCACCATTCCCAGATATGGTAATAATGTACATGTTGGAATCATGATAAGGGGTGGTGGGCTATGGCTACCGTCGAAGTCGATCGGCGCGCGGTACGTGTCCTGCTGAAGCCTTGGGAGCGCCCATTCGCCGGTGGGCGGGCACGACTTGTCCTGGCTCGCGAGGTGATTACCAAGGTTCAGCGGGTCAACCGACCCACCCGAGCAGCCGCCGCGCCCGGTGGACGAGCTGGCTTGCTGGTTACCGGAGTGCTCAAGTTGGGTCGCTGGGGCATCGGTACCGGGACCAGTCGGTTCGTCAGCGTGCGCCGCTGGATGCCGGCGATACGGCTGGTAGTGGATCGCGAGACTGCCGGGGAACTGGGCTATGACGAACTGTTGATCAGTACCAAGGACGTGGATGAGCTCATCGCCGCGCTCGGCTCGGCATCGGTGCCCGAAAGCGGCTAGTACGCATCGGCGACGGCTTCGCGTAGGCGCTGATAGGTTGGCGCCAGTTCCCGCAGGATTCCAGCGGCACCGAGGACATCCTCCGTCGCGAGTGGATACTGCAAGGCGCCGACCAAGCGGGCTTGCTCTCGCGTGACCGCCGCGGCCGTGGGCAAATCCGCCTGGGCCAACCAGAAAGCGGCATCGGCAAGACGGCGGGTACCGACCCTGATCGCGAAATGAACCAGGTTCTCGCGGATCTCGTCATCGGGGCGGTGCTCGAGCCGGTCGGCGAGAGCGAGCGCGGCCTCGGCATTCGCTAGGGTTCCCGCCGGAGCGGTGCGTTCCGCTGGATTGACCCAGGACAGGGCAGTTCGGACGGCGACTGAAGGAGGAATCGAAGCACGCACTTGCACGTCGGTGCGCATCGTGTACTGCTCACCGTAGTCCACCGTGTCCGCCTGCCAGGCGCGCAGGAAATCCGGTACCGGCAATCGCGCGTACGGGTATCCCTGTGGATCATGGATGATAAGCCAATCCGCCTCCATCGCGAGCACCACGGCGTAATGGTCAGCGCCGATCGGCCCGGTCATACTCGGCTGATACCGCAGGTGGCCCATCTCCAGTGGGCCGACCAGCACTGGTCCGTCCACAAGCGAACTACGGAGACGGTCGAGTGCGGCAGCGGCCGTGCCACCGGATGTCGTCCGCGCGGTCCAGCCGAGCGCGGTCAACGCGCTGTCGATTCCCAATTCCGGCGTCCAGCCGTACGGGTCAAAAAACGGCATCTTCCCGTACAGCAAATTCATTCCGAACGGGCTGCCAGTGCACACTTCGACAAGCGAGGCATCCGGAGCCGAGTTGCCCATCAACATGACGAGCGAGTTCGCGTAACAGTACGGGCCGCTGCCCTGGTAAGGAATATCCGTCATGCGGCAACACTGGCATTTTTCCGACAAAAATGCCAAAAAAGCATCGCTGATTCTCGCCGGCATTTAGTTGAGATTTCAGGGTAACCCCGGAAATCTCCCTGAGTTGGCCGGGCCGGTTTGGTTGCGCCACTTGTGGTGCGGCATGCTGTGCCACCGTGTTGATGCTTCGGAAACGAGCCGCCGCGCTCGTGGTACTTGTTGTGGCCGGCCTGATCACTGGCGCCGCGCCGGCTGGCGGGAACCAGCCGGCAGAACCGGAATGGCGCGCATGCCCGGGTGCGCCGGAGGGTCATCCCGTCCAATGCGCGACCGTCGATGTGCCCAGGAACTGGGAAACCGGTGAGGGCAAAGTTGGCCTGCAAGTCTCCCGCCTTTCGGCTGCCGACCCGGACAAACGCATCGGCGTTCTGATGTTCAATCCGGGTGGGCCGGGCACCGGCGCGGCCGGTTACCTTGCTAGCCCGCAGATCGCCGAACAGTACTTCGGCCAAGAGATTCTCGAACGGTTCGACGTAGTCGGCGTTGACCCGCGCGGCGTTGCCGGCAGTGAAGCCATCGACTGCGCCAAACCCGCCTACGACCCGGCGATCAACCGGTTCCCCGCTGATGCCGCGGAGGTGACCGCGCTGACCGAAGCCAACGCCGAGTTCGCCGAATCCTGTGTGGAGCGTAGCGGGGAACTCGTTGCGAACCTGGACACCGAAAGCGTCGCACGGGATCTGGATGCGGTCCGGGAAGCGTTGGGCGAGCAGCAGATCAGCTTCCTGGGTATCTCTTACGGATCGATGCTCGGCCGTTCCTACGCGGAACTTTTCCCGTATCGACTCAGGGCGCTCGCCCTCGACGCGGTCGTTGACCGAGCGCTCCCGGCGAGCCAACTGGCACTCGACGGAGCTCGCGCGGTACAAGACGGCATCGAGCATTTCGCGCGGTGGTGTGCCGACAACGATTCCTGCGAGCTGGATGCGCGAGCGAGTATCGATGAGGTACAGACCCTGGCCGAACGCGGTGAACTACCCGCCGGCGACCGGAAGCTCACGATTCGTGACGTCCAACTCGGCGTCAACGGTTTTCTGCAGAGCCCGACCGCGTACCCGGACTTCACCAAGGCACTCAAGGCGGCGCGGGACGGTGACGGAACCGCGCTCAGCGAGATGGGGATGCACACCGACCCTGCCGCGTATCGGATGTACCGATCGATTATCTGCCAGGACGTGAACGCTTCGAACCTGGCGGGCGGCCTGCCCGCACTGGGACACGCCGCGCAGCGCGTTGGCCCCACGCTCCGGGGCTTTTCCGAGTTCTGGGATATCGCGTCCGGCTGCGTTGGCTGGCCACAGGAGGCCAGCTGGCAGCCGACCCCATGGCAGCGTGCTGGCGAGCTACCGCCGACCCTGCTGGTATCCGGCGCGCACGATGTCGCGACCCCGCGATCCTGGGCCGAGCAGGTCGATCGCCAGTTGCCTAACAGTGCGCTGGTGCGCTGGGATGGCGCCGGCCATGCCGGGTGGCAATTGCACAGTGAATGCGCGACCGAAGCAACTGTCGACTACCTCATCACCCGCGAACTGCCGGACGAGGAAACCACCTGCACGACAGTTTGAATGTAAAGACCTTCAATTACATGTAGACTCCTCTCAGGTGGCTCGACGAGAGGGGAGTCGGACGGTCGATGAGCGGTACGGCGACGGATCGAGTGGTGGATGGCGTCTACGCGCGACTCCGCGAGAAGATCTTCACTGGCGAACTCGCGCCGGGGACGAAGCTGAGTGTTCCCGCGCTCGCTGAACTGCTCGAGGTAAGCCGTAGTCCGGTCCGTGACGCGGTGCTTCGGTTGGTGCAGGATCGGCTCGCTACCGAAGAACCGCGACGCGGCGCCGTGGTGGCCAGCGTTGGCGCGGCTGAGCTGGTGACGATCTACGAAGTGCGCGAGGTTCTGGAAGGCCTCGCCGCCCGGCTCGCGGTGGAAAACGCTGGACGCCGCTTGGTGCGCGCGTTACGGGAGGCGCTGGACGATCATCAGCATGCGGTCGATGTCTCCGATCTAGCGGCCACGACCGAGGCTGACATGCGGTTTCACGCGCTGGTTCGGGAAGCCTCCGGCAACCATGAAGTGATCCGGTTGCTTGACGAGATCCAAACGCAGGTGCGGTTGGCTATGCGTACCACGACGGTCACGGCGGGCCCTCGGCACGCGCTGGACGACCACCGGGCGATTCTGACGGCCATCGAATCGGGCGACCCGAACGCGGCCGAACAGGTGGCCCGCGCGCATATCTTCCGGTTGCGCGCGGCACTGCGCGAGCAGGCGGGGCAGCGGCGGTGAGCCGGGTGATCAGCGCGCGCCTACGGGTGCTGCGGGCACCGGTGAGCAGTCGCATCGCCATGTCGTTCGGCGCGCTGCGGTACCGCTCCATGGTGCTTGTCGAGGTGCACACCGATGATGGGCTGATCGGTCGAGGGGAAAGTTGGCTCAACTACCCGCCGTGGGCGGCTCAGGAGCGGGTCGCGACACTGCGCGAGGGCGTGTTTCCGTTGCTGCTCGGCAAAGACGCCCGGCGCATCACGGAGATACACCAGCTGCTGTGTACCGAGTTGGATCCGCTCGGTCGGCAATGGGGCGCGCCCGGTCCGATCCGGCAGGCGATCAGCGCGGTGGATATGGCGCTGTGGGACCTGGCTGGCATCCGGAACCGAACAGCGATCAGTTGGCTGTACGGCGGTCGTTGCCGGGAGCGGATACCGGTCTACGCCAGCAGTCTCGGTCCCGCTGACGTGCCGGAGCAGGCGGGCGAGTGCCTAGCCAGCGGGCATACCGCGGTCAAGGTGAAACTCGGTTTCGGACGTAGCGCCGATGAGCGGATACTGGCCGAGGCAAGAGACGTGCTCGGCGCGGAAACGCGGCTCTACGCCGATGCGAACCAGGCATGGGATCTAGCCGATGCGATCAGCGCCGCGCCGTTGCTCCGCGAGTTCGATGTCGCCTGGCTGGAAGAACCGTTGCGGGGAAACGTGTTGACCGAACTCGAGGAGCTGCACCGGCGTACCGATCTGCGGCTCGCGACCGGCGAGAACATCTACGGTCTACGCCAGTTCCGCGAGTTCGCTGCCTCGCCAGCCATCGCCATCCTGCAGCCGGATATCGCGAAGACCGGCGGAATCACCGAAGCGGTGACCATCTGCCAGCTGGCCGCCGCGTATGACAAAAAGGTACTCCCGCATCTGTACGGCGGCGCATTGGCCTTCGCGGCGACGTTGCAGCTTGCCGCGCTCGCCACCCCGGTTGCGGGTATCGAGTACGACGTGCGGGAGAACCCGCTGCGTGATCCCTTGCTGCGCAACGGCCCAGTGCCTGCCGGTGGACTGATTGAACTTCCGGACGAGCCAGGGCTTGGCGTGCACGTAGACGCGGAAGCCATTGCGGCCTTTACGGAACTGGATACCGAACTCACCGTCGACTAGCGAGGACCCGCGTCCGGCTAGCTGGCATGCCTGGTTGACATCTACATGTAAATTAATCTAATTTCATGTCAGCATCGCAGAGTGCATGCAAAGTGGTCAGGCAATGTTGCGGAGCAATCTGGTGAACCCATCCGAAACATCCGAGGCCGAGCGGCGTAGCGCCGCCTGGTTTGGCCTTACCGGCAAGCTAGGTTTCGTGCATCGCTCGAAGATGTACAACCAGGGCTACTCGTCATCCATATTCGACGGTCGTCCGGTCATCGGGATCTGCAACAGCTGGTCCGAACTGGCACCCTGCAACGCGCATCTGCGCCAGGTTGCCGAAGCGGTGAAACGCGGCGTGCTGATGGCCGGCGGGGCACCATTCGAGTTTCCCACGATCTCGCTTGGCGAAACGCTGATGCGCCCTTCGGCGATGTTGTTCCGCAACCTGATGGCCATGGACGTCGAAGAGACGCTACGTGCCAACCCGTTGGATGGCGTGGTGTTGCTTGGCGGCTGCGACAAGACCGTACCCGCGCAGCTGATGGGCGCGCTGAGCGTTGACCTGCCAACGATCATGGTCACCGGCGGTCCGATGCTGAATGGCAAGTTTCGTGGCCAGGACGCTGGCTCAGGAACCCATGTATGGCAGTTCAGCGAGGAGGTACGTGCCGGCAGGATGAGCCAGGCGGACTTCGCCGCCGCTGAAGCTTGCCTTTCCCGGAGCGCGGGCCACTGCACCACCATGGGTACGGCGTCCACAATGGCCTGTATTACCGAAGCTCTTGGACTGTCCCTGCCGGGAAGCGCCGCGATTCCGGCCGTAGACGCACGGCGGCACAACATCGCCGAGCAGGCTGGTTCGCGGATCGTCGAGATGGTCAACGAGCAGCTGTCCCCATCAACGATCCTCGATCGGCGGTCATTCGAGAACGCGATCCGGGTGAACGCGGCCCTCGGCGGTTCCACGAATGCGGTGGTACACCTACTCGCGATCGCCGGTCGCGCGGAGGTTCCGTTGGAACTGGCCGATTTCGACTCACTCGCCGCCGAGGTGCCGCTGCTGGTCAACCTGCTGCCCTCGGGCAGCTATCTGATGGAAGACTTCGCCTACGCCGGTGGTGTTCCGGCGGTGCTCCGGGAGCTCGGCACGATCCTGCACACCGAGGCGCGCACGGTCACCGGCGGCTCACTTGGCGACAACACCGCAACGGCTGAGAACTGGAACCCGGACGTTGTTCGGCCGCTCGCCAACCCGCTGGGCGCACCGGGCAGCAACACCGCGGTACTGCACGGAAATCTGGCGCCGGACGGCGCGGTCCTCAAGATATCGGCCGCCGCACCGGAGCTGCTGCGGCATACCGGAACCGCGCTCGTCTTCGACACCATCGAGGAATACCACGAGCGGGCGGATGCACCGGACCTGCCGGTGGACGCGAGCACCGTGCTCGTGGTGCGCAACGCTGGTCCTTCCGGGTATCCGGGGATGCCGGAGATCGGCAACCTGGCGATACCGAAGAAGCTGCTCGATGCGGGAATCAGGGATATGGTCCGGATTACCGACGGGCGGATGAGCGGTACCTCGTACGGCACGGTCGTGCTGCACGTGGCGCCGGAATCCGCGATTGGCGGTCCACTCGCGCTGCTGCGCTCCGGTGACCAGGTGACGCTGGACGTCCCGGCCCGCCGGATCGATATGGACGTATCGGACGAGGAACTCGCCCGTCGAGCCGAAGAGGGTTCGACGCCCGCCATGGCCGGACCAGATGGTGGGTACACCTGGCTCTACCGGCAGCACGTCCGCCAGGCCGATACCGGCGCCGACTTCGACTTCCTTGTGGGACGACGTGGTCATCCGGTTCCGCGTCGGCATCTTTAGCATCCGGGACGTACCGGCAATGTCGCCGAGCGGAAAGGAACTCTGTCATGTCCACCCAAGACGCGACATCACCGGTGCCCGCGGAGCCCGCTGAGCAAGATGCCTACCGGCTGCGCGCGGAGGATGTCCGCGAGGCGCCGACTACCTTCGTTGGCAGATTGCGTTACCTCGGGCCAGGAATCGTGCTCACCGCGGCGGTCGTCGGCTCGGGCGAGCTGATCGTCACGACCTCACTCGGAGCGCAGGCCGGATTTGCCTTGCTCTGGATGGTGATCGTCGGTGCGACGGTCAAAGTGTGGGTACAGATGGAACTCGCCCGATGGGCGATCCTGAATGGCAAGACGGCACTGGCGGGATACAGCACCGTACCACCAAGGATCGGCCGGATGGGCTGGATCAACTGGTTGTGGATCGGCCTGGACTTCGCGAAAACCTTCCAGCGCGGTGGGGTGATCGGCGGTACGGCGGCGGCCTGTTCGATCCTCTGGCCGATCATGGGAGACCCGCTGAGCGGTTCCTCGCTGACGATGTGGACGGTCATCATCACCGTGGTGACGGTGGCTCTGCTGCGAAGCAGCAAGTACAGCGTCGTGGAGCGGATCACTACCTGCTCGGTCGCCATCTTTACGCTGTGCACGATCACCATCGTGGTGCTGCTTCCGTGGACGCCGTTCGCCTACAGCGCCGGGGATCTGGGCACCGGGCTGAGCTTCATGATTCCGGCGGGCACGGTCGGTCTCGCCGTCGCTATGTTCGGCTCCACCGGCGTCGGCGCGGATGATATGACCAACTACACCTACTGGTGCCTCGAAAAGGGCTACGCGCGCTGGACGGGGCCGGACGACGGCAGCGAAGCGCGCGCCAAGCGAGCCGAAGGTTGGCTCAAAGTGATGCGCCTTGACGTGTTCGTGTCCTGGCTGATCTGCACGGTGTCTACTTTGGCTTTCTACCTGATGGGTGCCAGCGTGCTGCACCCACAGAATCTGGTGCCCGAAGGCAATGACATCATCACCACGCTGTCCAGGATCTACACCGATATCCTCGGCCCGTGGGCGGAGTACCTGTTCCTGTTCGGTGCCATCGCCGTGCTGTTCTCGACGAACGTGACCTCCTGCGCGGCCGTCCCTCGACTGTGGACGAACACGCTAGGACTGCTTGGCGTGCTGGACTGGCATGACCCGAAGGCACGGGCGCGCGGCATCCGGATCTTCACCTACTGCTTGCCCGTGCTGTGGGCGGCGATGTTCCTGTTCGTGCAGTCGCCGCTCGTGATGTTCCAGATTGGTGCCATCGCGACGGGAATCTTCCTGCTTGCGGTGCTTTTCGCGGTATGGCGATTGCGCAGCACCGAGGTCGAGGACCGGTTCAAGGAGAACCCCTTGCTGACCTTGGCGCTGGTGCTGGCAAGTATCGGGATCACCGTACTCGGGATCTACACGATCCTCGAGGTATTCGGCTTCTCAATCCAAGGCTGACAGGTGGACGGAGTAGCGGCGATCGGCAAGAAAGGGCAGCCGCTCGCGTACCGTGTCGACCTCGCCGACGTCGATGTTCGCGGACAGGATGGTGCCATCCGTGCCGGCCTCGGCGCGAACTTCCCCGTCCGGCGCGATGATCGCGGAATGCCCGCCAAGGAGAACCCCCGCGTCCACACCCGCCGCGTTGCACGCTACGACCCAAACCTGATTCTCCACGGCACGGGCACGGAGCAGGGTCCGCCAGTGCTCGATCCGGGGGATCGGCCACGCGGATACGACGGCCAGCATCTCGGCGCCCTGACCGACCAGATCCCGTGCGATTTCCGGGAAACGCAGGTCGTAGCAGGTCATGATCCCGAGCCTGCCCCAGGGCAGTGGCGCGGTAGCGACCTGCTCGCCGGGTACCAGCAGATCGGACTCCGCGGAGTCGAGTCCATACAAGTGGACCTTGCGATAGGTATGCCTCACCCGGCCATCCGGATCGATCAGCACGGCCGTGTTGTGGTTTCCCCGAACGCCCTTCTCGAGGAAACTGCCGCCGAGTACCCAGGCACCCGCCGACCGTGCCGCGCGCTGCATCTCTCGTACGACCGGACCGGACAGCGATTGGGCGAGCTCCGCGTAGTCATCGAAATGGAAGAAGCCCACCGGCCACAGTTCGGGTAGCACGATCAGCGTGGGGTCCGACTCGCTTCCCCGAGTGGACGCGACAGCGCTGTTGATCGCGGCGATCGCGCCGTCGATTCTGGCGCTTTCGGTGGCGTCCGCACCGTCTAGTTGCGCGCAGGCGATGGCCAGCCGGCCTTGGCTCATCTGGATTCTCCGTGGGTACTCGGGGGCATCTCGGTGCGGTCCTCGATATCGGCGACGCGGATATCGGTGAGGAACATATGCCCTGGCGCGTGGGTGATCGCAAACGGTGGCTTTGCCGTCCGCAACAGGCTTTGCGGGGTCACCCCGCAGGCCCAGAAGACCGGCGTTTCGTCCGGTTGTAACGCGATTCGCTCACCCCAGTCCGGTGCGTCGAGATCGGCGATCCCCAGCTCCGCTGGATCGCCGATATGTACCGGACCGCCGTGCGCGAGCGGCAGTCGTTCGGTGGTCTCGCGTGCGAGCTCGAGCTGGCTGTTGGCGATCGGGCGCATGGACACCACTATTGGTCCAGCGAACGGCCCGGAAGGGGAGCACTCCACATTGGTGAGATACATCGGAACGCCCTGGCCGAGCTCCAGATGTCGTAGCCGGACACCAGCCGCATGTAAGGCTTCCTCGGCACTGAAACTGCAACCGAGTAGGAATCCAACGAGATCGTCCCGCCATACCTCGGTGATCTCGGCGAGTTCGGTTACCCGCTGACCATCGCGGTGCACATGATAGCCCGAAAGGTCGGTGCGCAGGTCGGCGCCGGGCGCGCTGCGCAAGGCATCCGGAGCACCCGGTTCGGTCCTTTCCAGCAGGGGCAGCGCCTGCGGGTTCAGCCGGCATACCTGATGGAAGTCCTCGGCGAGCGTGGCTGGCACGATAGCGAGATTTGCCTGCATCCATCCCGCGCATGCGCCCGTGGTGGTACCCGTCCACCTGCCGTCGCGGATCATGGCTCGGATCTCGGCCGGTGTGGCCGCGGCATAGTCGGTTCCGGCGAGTTCGGTCATGAGCGCATCACCATGTCGTTATCGTTGTCGTCGCTCGCGCCGAAGAACTGTCGCCGTACGGCCGAGCTCATCTCTGGTTTAGTCAGCAGCGTGCCGATAAGCAAGAGGGCGAGCGAGATACCGAAGCCGTAGAAGATCGGATGCCCGGGTAGTGCTACGCCGCCGAATTCCACCAGCGAGAGCGTCACGAAGTAGCCCACGAACCCGCCCGCACTGCTGGCTATCGCTCCGGTGCGGGTGGCCCTGCGCCAGAACAACGTGGCATACATCGGAATCAGCAGTGCTGAGGACAGCGTGCCCAACCAGATATTGAGCAACGTGACGATGAACTCGCCACCGCTGACGACGAAATACACCGCGCCGGCAAGGCAGATGACGCCAAGTACGGTGGTCACCGTGCGCGCGGTGCGTAGCCGGGTTCGGTCGTTCATTCCTGGCCGCAGTTGGCCGACGATGTCTTCCGTGGTGTACACGCCAGCGAGGTGCAAGGCGGAGTCGACCGTGGACTGTACCGCGCAGATCAGGCCGATCAGCAGTAGCGAGCCCAGTAGTCCACCCTCGCTCATGCCGAAGTGCAGTACCGCCGAGTCGCCCAGCTGTTCACTCGACAGCAGCTTCGGTAGGCCCAGCCCGACCAATAGCACGGCCAGGTAGGCGACCGTGGCGAAAACCGCGCCTACCCCGATCATCTGGCGCGCGGTTGCCGTGTCTTTCGTGGCGAAGAAGCGGTGCAGGTAGTACGGCTGGGCGGCGACTCCGCCCCAGGCGATCAGGATGAACGCGAAAATGTCCACATTCGACGCTATTGAACCGGCATGCAACCCGGTTTGCTCCGGCCGCAGCGTGAGGATGTCCCCGCCAAGCTGGCTGACCACGATGACCGCGGCGGCGACCACCGCGAGCAGAATCAGCCCGCCCTGCAGGAAATCCGTGCGAACCACCGAGACCAGCCCGCCGAGCACGGTGTAGATCGTGAGCACGATGCCAAGCAGCAGCAGCCCGGTGACCTGGGGAATACCCACGACGACCTCAAGCACCAGGCTCCCGGCGACCAGCTGGGTCATCACGCTGAAGGCGAACGCGACGATGATGACCACCGCGGACAGGATGCGCAGCGCTTTCCCGCCATAGCGGGCTTCGAACAGTGCCGGGACGCTACGCAACCGCAGCCGGCGCAACCGGGCGCCGACCAGCGTCAGGGTGATCCAGCCAAGGGCGAAACCCCAGAAGTAGGTCGGGAAGATCGCCGCGCCGTTGAGCGTGGTGTAGCCGACGAAACCGATCACCGTAGCCGAGGAAATATAGGTGGCGAAGAAGCTGCCAACGGAAAGCGGCAACCCCAACTTGTGATCGGCGACCGCGTAGGCGGAATAGCTTTCCCGCCGGAATCCCCAGATACCGATGATGACGACAATGACCAGATAGGCGATGAAGATCGCCAGATAGCCAGGATTCAGTTCCATGTCGACTCCTCGGCTCGCCCAGCGCTACGTCGATCGCGGCGATTCAGCAGGGTAGCCACGGCCAGTGGCGTGAACCCGAGTGCGACGAAGCCAATCGTCGCCAGCCAGAACGTCACCATTGAACAGGTCCTTGTCGCTCGGTGCTGCGGATCGAACGGTTACTTCAGGCGCCAGGGCCGCGGAAACGGAGCGTAGCTCGTTCGCGGCGCGCTTCACCGTATTGAGTCGTCCGACGATCTGGCAACCCTTGCGAGGGACAAATGGTCGACTTTCATAAGACCGTCACAATTACCTGTGGTCCGTACACGCGGAGCAACTGGCTGTAAGTGCTGTTTTGGGCGCAAAACCGGATCGAAACGAGCTGTGGATAGCGCGGGAGCTTCGGCTAATGTGGCACATTATCGTCAGACGATCGTTACCTGGATTTACCCCGCGCTCCTTCGCCGTCGGGTCTGGCTTCGACCAGGTCGGGCATCCCGGCAGGGGAGCCGGCGGGTAGCCAGCGGGCGAAATGCCGAGGCGCGAAGAGCTCGTCGATGACCATGTACGCGGCGCCGATCAGGCCGCTTTCGTCGCCGAGTCGCGCGATCTTGATGCGAATATCCCGAGTGGACAATGGCAAGGACCGGCGGTAGACGGTTTCCCTGATCGCGGCGAGGAAGAGATCGCCAGCGCCGGAGACGCGTCCGCCGATCAGGATGGTGGACGGGTTGTAGAAGTTGACCACGGTCGCCAGCATCGCGCCGATCCGCGAGCCGGCGCGGGTCAGCAGCTGTACCGCCTGGTGATCTCCCGAGCGTGCGGCCACGTTGACGTCCGCGGCGGTGATCGTGCCGTTCTCGGCCAGTGTCCTGCCGAGGATCGGGCTGCTGCCGTCCCGTGCCAGTTGCTCGCCGTCCCGTGCCAGTGCGGCACCGCCGGCGAGTGCCTCGAGGCAGCCGACCTTGCCGCAGCGGCAGATAACCGTGGCGTCGTCGGATACCGCCGCATGCCCGATATCGCCGGCGCAGCCCTGTGCTCCCCGGTGCAGCTGTCCCGCCGTGCTGATCCCCGCGCCGATTCCGGTGCCGACCTTGATATAGACCAGATCACCGTCAAGACCAAGGCCAGGGGTGCGCAGTTCGCCGAGGCAGAGCAGGTTGACCTCGTTATCGACCCAGACGGATGCCGAGTATTTCGCCGCGAGCCGGTCGCGGACCGGGTAGTTGTGCCAGCCGGGCATGATCGGCGGTTCGGAAGGTCGTCCGGTGGCGAACTCGACCGGTCCGGGTAGCCCGACACCGACGCCCCACACATCGTGTCCAGGGATATCGAGCTCTTCGAGAAGTTTGTCCAGTACCGATTCGACCTCGGTCAGCACCGCGTCCGGGCCACTCGCGATGTCGAAATCGCGGTGCTGGCTGGTCAGCACCCCGCCGAGTAGGTCGGTGATGCCGACCGTGAAGCCGGTCGCGCCGAGTTCGGCGGTGAGGATCCGGCCGGCGTCTCGGCGGAATCGCAGCGCGCGAGCCTGCCGGCCGCCGGTGGATGGGTTGAGTTCGCCTTCTTCGAGAAGACCGACGTCCAGCAGCGTGGTGATCCGCTGGGTGATCGCCGTGCGGCCGAGCCCGGTGTGCTCGCTCAGCAGCGGACGAGTGTCGGCCATTCCGGAGCGGACGAGTTCCAGCAGCTCGGCGTAGCTACGTAGCAACTCGGGACCGGGCGTGTCGTTGGCCGTTCGCTGCTCCACCTGGCCCTCCTTTCGATTATATCAAGTCAACCATAACCCGCCCTGACCACTACTTCAGTTCATCATCAACCGAAGAAGTGATTGGCGTGGTGAAAGTTCACGACGTTCGGGTGAGCGCTCTCAGCGGCCTCGCTAACCTTAAAGAACGCGAACACGGAACGTGGCCAACACCGCAAAGATCGCCAATGAGCGCGATCCCTAGGTGGGTCTCCTACTTGAGGGCGGAAATACTCCGACCAGTTGTCCGATTCGGACAGGTGCGGTTCTCGAGAGAATGCGGTGGTCAATCCGGCATCAGTATGTCCGGACCCCGCAAGCTTGTGAGGAAATCTCGTGTTCTCTTGTGGACGATCCATGCGAGTCGGGTTGCTCGCTGTGATCCCCGCTCTGGTTCTCGGCGTCGCTTGTGCCGATGCTGTGCCAGCATATCGACCATCGGTGACCGGCTCGGCGACCCAGGTTCAGTTGGCCGCCAAGACTTCCGCGCTGGACTGGAAACCATGCGCGGACACTCCGGATGATGAACGGCTCGCCTGCGCGCGGCTCACCGTGCCGGTCGACTGGGCGGACCCCGCTGGAGACACCATGGAGCTCGCCGTTGTCCGCCGGGTCCCAAAAGACGCTGGCGCGAGCAAGGGCGCGTTGGTCTACCTGCCGGCGGGGCCGGGAAGCTCGGGCGTGGACACGCTGGCCAGCGACGGGCTGATCAACAAGATGTTCTCCCAGGCCGTACAGGAGAACTTCGAACTGATTTCGATCGACCCGCGCGGGACCCAGCGCAGTTCGGGCGTGACCTGTTCCGCGCGACTCGCGGGCGAACTGGACACTCCGGACAGCGCCAAGAGGTTCGACGACATGCTTGCCGCGAACGCGGAACTCGGCGCGGATTGCCGCAACCGCACCGGGCCCGTGTTTGACCACCTGGACAGCACCAATACCGCACGGGATATCGAACTGCTACGCACCGAGCTCGACGAGGACAAGCTGAGCTTCTACGGGTTGTCCTACGGCACGGTGTACGGCCAGATGTATGCCGAACTGTTCGGCAGCCGGATCCGGGCGATGGTGTTGGACGCGAATGTCGATCACAGCGTTTCGGCTGAGCAGGCGACGGTCAGCGCGGTCCGTGCCGGCCAGCGGAGTTTCGACGAGTTCGTTGCCTGGTGCGCCGAGGACAAGACCTGTGCGCTGCGCGGCGACGACGTGCGCGAAACGGTTGCCCAGCTGTTCGACCGCGCCGAAAGGGGCGAGCTGGCCGATCCGGACGATCCGACGCGACGGTTGACCGAGAACGACGTGGCGAGCGCGATCATCGCACCGCTCACGAAACCCGCGGTCCAGGAAACCGCGGACGCGATCGCCAGGCTCGCCGGCCGTTCGGCCAAACCTCGTGGCGAAACCGGTGCGGTCGACGGAGGCGCGTCCGAACCGGGTGTGCCCGAAACGGTGCCCGTGCCGATCGCCATCTACTGCGCGGATTTCGCCATGGATGTGCCGAGCTATGCGGACTACGCGCGGATTCACGCGCGGGCCGCGGCAACCGCGCCGGATACGCGGGTTTCGCCGCATACGCCACCGTGGCTCTGTCTGAACTGGCCCGCGGAGACGACGAACCCGCAGCACCGGCTGGACGCGCCGGACGCGCCACCGATCGTGGTACTGAACTCGCGATTCGACGCTTCCACGCCGCACGAAGGGGCGGCGAACGTGGCCGAACAGTTGGCCAGTGGGGTCCTGGTGACCTACGAGGGGATGGGCCACGGTGCGGCGAACCGGACCGTGTGTGTGACCAATGTGCTCGACGAGTACTACCTGAACCTGGCCGCGCCACGGGATGGCACCAGCTGCCCAGCGGCGAAGCTCGGCTAGGCCCGGGACATCAGTAGCCGGGTTCTGCCTCGTTACCCCTCGGCGAACGAGGCAGAACCCGGACGTGTGGTTATGGTGTGGGTACCGGCTCGGTGTAGTGGTCCGCGACAACCTTGGCCATCGCGTCGGCCGCATTCGTGCGCAATGAGGTGGCGCTGAAGTACACGTCTCCGCTCACCTGTGGGTAGTCCTGGTTGAAGGTGAGGTGTTCGGTCAACGTGTTGTTGTCGTAGCCGTCCTCCTCGCCGATCCGGTATGCTGGTTGTCCAATGTAGAGCTTCACGTCGGTGCCGTCGACCACGTCGGACCACCACGGCACGAGCTTGGCGTAGTCCGCCGCGCTGTTCCCGATGTACCAGTACACCTGCGGATTGATGTAGGTGACGTAGCCTTCCTTGACCCATTTGCGAGTGTCCGCGTAGAGCTGGTCGTAGGACTCGAGTCCGTTGGTGTCCGAACCATTCGGGTCGGTGCCGGCGTTTCGCCAGATGCCAAACGGGCTGATACCGAACTCGACATCGGGCTTGGCGGCCTCGATCTTCTCGCCCATTTCCTTGACAAGCAGATCGACGTTGTTCCGGCGCCAGTCGGCGATATTGTCGAAATCGCCGCCGTGCTCGGCGAAGGTGTCTTCGTCCGGGATGCTCTTGCCATCCACCGGATAGGGGTAGAAGTAGTCGTCGAAGTGCACGCCGTCGATGTCGTAGTTGTTGACCGCGTCCATCATCGCCTTCTGCACGAACTCGCGCGCTTCCGGCACGCCGGGGTTGTAGTACAGCTTGCCGTCATAACTGAACGTCCAATCCGGATTCTTTCGTGCCGGGTGCTCAGCGTCCAGTTTGCTCGGGTCGTCGTGCATCGCGATCCGGTAGGGATTGAACCAACCGTGGAACTCCAGTCCCCGGTCGTGCGCTTCCTGCACGGCGAAGGCAAGCGGGTCGTAGCCGGGGTCCTCGCCCTGGGTTCCGGTAAGCCAATGTGACCACGGTTCGTGCGGCGACGGCCAGAAGGCATCCGCCGTTGGTCGTACCTGGACCATGACGGCGTTGAGGTTGTTGTCCACCGCCTCGTCGTAGAGCTTGGTGAGCTCGGCTTTCTGCTCGTCAACGCTGAGGCCAGGGCTGCTCGGCCAGTCGATGTTCTCCACGCTGGCGATCCATACCCCGCGCAGCTGTGGATCCTGCTTGCTGGATTCGGCGGTCGGCGCTGTCGAGTCCTGTTGGGCCGTCGCGGTCTGGGCGGCGCTGAGTCCGCCGAGCAGCGCGGCGGCGGTCAGCACACCGAGTGCGGAACGTAGAAGCTTTCGGCTGTTCACGTGTCTCCCTCCCGAAGGCTGGCGAATGCAGGCTAATCGCGTGGTGCATCGGCAGCACTTTGGGTGAGAATTTTCCTAATCGGTGTCCGTTTCGCAAGACCCTTTCGGGGAGTGTGCGGTTTGTTGGTCGCACACTCCCCATCCGTATGGGATTTCGTTGGGTCCCGTTACGCGGAGTTCTCCTCGGCGCCCAGCCGGGGAAACGGCCGGGTCGAGAAGATCACCTCAACCGATACCTCGAAATGTTCGGCGATCCGCAGCGCCAGGTAGAGGCTCGGGCTGTACTCGCCGCGTTCCAGATAACCAACCGTCTGGTAGTGGATCCCCAGCGCGTCCGCGAGCTGGCGGCGCGAGATGCCACGTTCGGCCCGCAGCATGGCAATACGGTTGTGGATCGTCTCGCTCATCGTCTCGTCATCCGCTGGTGGCGCGTTGCATGGTCAGGTTCTGGCGTCGTTCCAGTGCCGAACCGGACTCGCGGCGGGCTGCCCTGCGCAGGATAGTCGGCGCGAGCAGCAGCCCGAGTATCGCCCATGCGCCCAGTACGCCGATGGTCTCCAGCTGCCGCCAGGATTCGCCGATCTCCGCGGCCATCGCGCTGTCCGGCAGCAACGCCGAGCGCATACCGATACCGATCCAGTAGATCGGGAACACCTGGGCGATCACCTGTAGCCAGTCCGGTATCGCCGAGATCGGGTAGAAGATCCCGGAGATCGCGGTGAGGCCCATGACCGGCAGCATGGTGAACCCGAAGGTGGACTGCATGGTCTTGGTCAGCGAGCTGATGATCGCCCCCCACGGCAGGGTGGCGAGCAAGCCGAGCGCGAAGATCCACAGCATCGTGAGCCATCCGGTGATCCCGGCGTTGACCAACTCGTTGACCAGAAACACGCCAGGGATGAGGATGACCAGCAGACTGAGCAGGGTGTCCAGGATTACCTGGACGATACGGGCGACAAGGAAGCCGACCATTCCGCCCGGCACCGTTTTCGCCCGTAGCAGGCTGCCGTCCTCCTTGCTGGTGGACAGTTGGCTGGACACGCCCACGAGCCCGCCAAGGGCAACCATCATCCCGAGCATGCTCGGAAGCGTGACGCTGGCCAGGGAGAACGAGGTTCCGTCGACGGTGGCGTCGCGTTGGAAGATGAGTACGGTGAGAAAGATCAGCGCCATGATGACGTTGAACCACTGATCGGAGCTGGCTACGCCCTGCCGGAACTCGTGCAGGCCACGGGATACGCCGAGGCGGGCCGCGTACAGGGTGTGGTTCACAGGGAAAGCACCTCCTGGTCCGGGCGCTGCCCGCGCTCGTGTTGCTGCACGATGGCCAGGTAGGCGTCCTCCAGGCTGGAGCGCTGCACTTCGAGGTCAGCGATCTGCTCGCCGTGCTGGGCGAACAGGTTCCGCACGTAATCGGTGGCATCTTCGGTGGCATGCACGAAGCGCTCGTCCCCCTGCCGCCAGCGCACCTCGGACTTGCCGGCGACCTGGCGGGACAGCGCGGCTGGACTGCCGTTCGCGATGATCCTGCCGCCAGCAAGGATGAGGATCCGTTCGGCCAGCTTCTCCGCCTCGGCGAGATCGTGCGTGGTCAGCAGGATCGTCATATCCTCCAGATCGGCGAGCCGGTGCACCAGATCGTGGAAATCCCGCCGCGCATGCGGGTCGAACCCCGCGGTCGGTTCGTCGAGGAACAGCAGCTCGGGTCGGCCGATGATGCCGATCGCCACGTCCAGTCGGCGGCGTTGCCCGCCAGAGAGCGTCTTCACCTGTCGATGTGCGAACTCGTGTAGCGCCACCGTGTGGATCAGCTCGTCGGTGTTCATCGGGCGGTCCCGGTCCGGTGTGGCATACGGCCGGTAGTACTGGCCGAGGTGGTCCAGCAGCTCCCATACCTTCCATCTCCCGTGATCGCGCCAGGTCTGTAGGACCACGCCCAGCTTCGCGCGCCATGCTTCGCCGCCCTGCACTGGGTCGACCCCGAGCACCTTCACCTCGCCGGCCGAGCGGGAACGGAAACCCTCGAGTATCTCGATGGTCGTGGTCTTACCGGCGCCGTTCGGGCCAAGTAGCGCGATCACCTCGCCGCGCCGCACGGTGAGGTCGATGCCCCGCAGCACATCGTTGGTGCCATAGCGCATCCGGAGGTCCCGCAACTCGATCGCGGGGTTTTCTGGCGATTCGGGGCGTGAACGATCCCCGGGCAGCGCCCGCACTGCCGTCATGGACATATCCCTCCTTGTTTAGCTAGTGCGATCGAATGTAGCACACATACTACATTACGTATGAGGGTAAATATTCAATAACATGGTTCCGGTGAACTACCGAGGCGGCACATCGCCGAAACGTCGGCGACTGCGGATTCCGATGCCGGATGGCACCACGCAGCTGGCCGAGGAGTACCTGCCGGCCACCTCCAGGGCTACGCCAGTGGTGCTGATGCGGACGCCCTACGGCAGGCGAGGCGCGGCCGCCCGGCTAGCCGGGAAAGCGCTTGCCGAGCGGGGGATGCGGCTCGTGGTGCAGAGCGTGCGCGGAACATCCGGTTCGGGCGGTCAGTTCCGGCCGTTTCGCCAGGAACGCGCGGACGGGTTGGCAACCGTCGACTGGTTGCGCGCGCAGCCGTGGTGCGACGGTCGGGTGGCGATGATCGGGGCGAGTTACGTGGGGCACACGCAGTGGGCACTCGCGCCGTACGTGCGGCCGCGCCTGGCCGCGATGTGCCCAGGCGCGATCACCTCGGAGCTGAACGAGTCCTTCTACCCTGGCGGCGCCCTGGCGTTGGACAACCTGTTCAGCTGGGCATGCACGCTGCCGGGGCGCGAAGATCCATCCCCGCGCGGCAAGCTGGCGAGCGTGGTCGCATTCCTCCGGTCGCGCCGCTCGATGATGCGGTTGCCGCTTGCCGAGGCGGATCGCGCGGCAACCGGCCGTGCGGTGCCGTTCTGGCAGGAGATACTCGGGCACGCCGACACTCCGGACGACCACTGGGAACCAGCCGAGCAACGCACGGCGATCCGCGCGCTCGACACGCCGGTCAGCATGGTCACCGGCTGGCACGACCCGTTCCTTGTCGGGCAGCTTGCCGACTTCACCGCGCTGACCGCGGCGGGTAACCAGACCCGGATCACCGTCGGGCCGTGGGCGCACCGGGACACCGCGATGTTCCGGGCGACCCTTGCCGACCAACTGTCCTGGCTGTCGACCCAGCTGGGCGAGGCAACCAACGAGCGAGCGCGCCGACCAGTGCGGCTGCACATTCAGCGGGCGAACCAGTGGCGGGAGTTCGACCAGTGGCCACCCGCGCACGGTTTCCCTCGGCGGCTACATCTGCATCGCGGCGAACGGCTGCGCTGGCATCCGCCAGCTGACGGTGGGGTACTTGCCGAGTTCACCTACGACCCGGCCGATCCGACGCCGACGATCGGCGGACCGATGTTGCGCGGCAAGACGCGCCAGCAGAACAACCGCCGGATCGAGGCACGGTCAGATGTGCTCGTGTGTACCAGTGATCCGCTGCGGGACGACCTCGATATCGTCGGCACGCCGTCGACGGAGCTGACGCTGGACACCGTTCCTGGCAACGCGGACGTGTTCGTTCGACTATGCGATGTGGACAGCTGGGGAGTGTCCCGCAACGTGACCGACGGGATCCTGCGGTGCGCGGATCAGGCGCGGGCCAGCACCGTCCGAGTACCGCTTTCCCCGACCGCGTACCGGTTCCGGCGCGGCCATCGGCTGCGGATACAGCTTGCCGGCGGCGCGTTTCCCCGGTTCGCCCGTAACCACGGCACGGGCGAACGGCCCCAGGACGCGGTGCGTGTCGCGGGTATTCACTACCGGGTGGCGGCAGGTTCGTACCTGGAGTTGCCGGTACTGCCCAGCTGATCGTGGCTACGGCTGCGCGTTCACGGTGTTGGAATCCGACTTCTCCGTGCCGCGTTCCTTGTCGCTGTTGGGTTCCTTGCCCGTGCCGGACAGCGTGTCGGTGCTGCTTGGTTGGACGTTCTCGGTCGTGTCGCTGCCCTGCAGTGGCGGCGCGGGCGGCATGGCGGTCGCGCCGCGCTCCTTACGGGCGGCGGAAAGCCGGTCGTAGCCGTTCATCAGGAAGTTGAACGCCGGCTGTTCCACGATCTTGGTAAGTCCCCAGCCGAGCAGGATGCCGGCCGCGATCATGACAAGGGTTTGTAGCGTCGGGCCAACACCGATGTCCTGTAGCCGGCGCGCCAGCATATAGCCGATCATCTGGTGCATCAGGAAAACGCCGTAGGAGATGCTGGCGAACCACTTGATCGGCCGGTGCGTCCACTGCGGGATCACCCGATCCCAGTTGGGTTTGCGCGCGGTGAAGGCCAGCACCAGGATGCCGATCCATACGGCATAGGTGGAACCCCAGTCGCCGACCAGTTCGCCGAGCCCGTTGTACGCGTGGTTGTGCAGGGCGTGCGCGAACATGCACAACCCGCTGAGCGCGACGAAATGCAGATTGCCGATGCGCTTGGTGGACCACATCCACACCGCGACGCCGGCGACGAACAGCTGCCAGCGGTGCACGCCGAGGCCGTCCACGATGATCCGGTACACCTCGGGCGGACCGGAAACCCGAAGCGGCCATTGCGCGACCGAGAAGATCACCGCACCCCAGAGCACCGCCCTGATCCGCCAGCCACGGTTGATACCCGCCCGGAACATCAGCGCTGCCGCCGTGAAACCCATCAGCTGCAACGGGATTGTCCAGTGCGACGGGTCGATGTACGGGAACGTCGCCGAGCCCCACCACTGCTGCAGCATCAGCAGGCTGGCCCCGAAATCGCGGAATCGCGGCGTGTACCAGTCCGCCGGATTGAACAGCCGCAGGATGATGAAGATGATCACGACCGCCGCGAGGAACGCGGGGATGAGCCTGGCCATCCGGCCACACCAGTAGCGCAGGATCGGTCCGCGGCCGATCGTGACGCAGGCGAAGTACGCCGAGATCACCAGCAGCATGCTGGCGCCAACCTGGAACGGGAACTGGAGCTTGCGTTCGATCAGCTCCGGATGTGCCTGAACACCGAGCCAGCTGAAGTGATAAAGCATCACCAGCAGGACGCATCCGCCACGGACGAGATCCCAGCTGATCTGGCGTTTGCTTTTCACCCTTGGTGCGGGTGAAGTTGGTGTTTGGCCGGTCACTTACCGCAGAGTACAGATGGCTACCGGGTGTCCCGAACCCAACCCATGGGTGTTTTGTCCCCAGATCTACGGAATAACACTGTCCGTTTACGGCCGTACGCGGATTGCTCGCGCAAGGTGACGGGCGACCAGGTGTCGGCGAGCGCCGGCGGTGTGCGGGTGGGTGATTCCGGAAGGTGATTGGCGAACCATGGCCCAGGGAGTTGGGGACCTCCGCCAGCCAGTCCTCGACCAGCAGGTAGGCCCAGCCATCCTGTTCGACAACCTCGGCGACCTCGGCGATCTCCGGAGTAGCGACGGATAACCTGCGGTAGACCGCGATGAGTGCGGCATGCGCGCGCCGAGCGCCGTGACGCCCGGACGCAAGGCGGCCTAGTCGCTGGCCACCTCGTCGAAGGCGGCTCCGGTGTCTGCGCCGGGTATGGCATCACACCGGCAGCGTAGGCGCCCGTTCCCAGCGCGGATCGATCGAGGGGAGCTATCCGCGCCAATGCTCGCTACGGTGGGTTCGTACGGCAAGTGGAGGGAGATCCGATGACTGCGCCGAAGCAAGCATCGCCGGACAGCGGTGTGCTCGAGCAGACTCCGGCCATGACCGAACTGGTGGCGGAGTTGCGCGCGATTGTCGCGGAAGAGTTGAGTGCGGCGGATACCGCCGCCAGAGTAGGTGACCGTCTTCGCCCGTTCCTCGAGCGGCACGATCTGCTGCGTGCGGACCAGCGGGAAGGCGATGAGCAGGAGTACCGGCAGCATCTGCTGCACGCCGAGGAAGACGGTAGCTTCTCGGTTGTCTCCCTGGTATGGCTACCGGGGCAACGCACCCCGGTGCATGATCACGTGTCCTGGTGCGTCGTCGGGGTGTATCTCGGCGCCGAGGTGGAGACCCGGTACCGGTTGGTGGACGACGGTGCCACCCAGTTTCTCGTGCCGGAGCAGACGAGCGTGAACCCGTTGCACAGCACCTGTGGTTTCGCGCCGCCGGGTGATATCCACGAGGTGCACAACGACAGTGCGGGCAAGGCCATCTCGATCCACGTGTACGGCGCGGATATCCGCAAGCTGGGCAGCAGCGTGCGGCGGCGCTACGACCTGCCGGTGCGTGCCAGTTAACTGGCACGAGGTATGTCGTGGCGCGGTCGATCGTGCGGTCTGCTCGATTCGTGCGGCAGGAGCATCGCCACCGTGACGAGTACGCCGAACAGGAACAGGCCGAGCACCAGCCCGCCGAGGATGCCGACCAACCAGCGCACCGCGAGGCAGCGCAGGGCTTGCGCGCCGGTGTAGTCGCGGTGCTCGACGGCGCGCAGCCAGCCGGCCACTCTGGCTGGTTCACCGGCGATGCCCGGTGACCGCGTTCCTTGGGAATCTTGCTGTGACTGTGCGTGACCGCGTTCTTTGAGGTAAGCGAGGTCAGCTTCGATCCAATGCTGGCTGGCGACGACCGGTGCGCGGTCGATCACCCGATCCACGGGTTGACATGCGGGTGGAAGATGAAGGCATCTAGGGTAGGCTTGCCTAACTAACCGTCATATGCTGGCGGTTAGCCGTGGATCCGTGCTGTGGAAAGGATAGCGATGGTGGCGACCCAACCGCTCGCTCCGCTCGACGCCCTCGTCGATGCCTGCGCGCCGTTGCCGTTCGCGCCGTTACCGCAGTTGACGGACGAGCCCCCGGCTCGGCACGAAACGCAGGACGGTAGGGCGATCACCTGGTACCGGGCTGACGACTTTCTCGCCGCGGGTGGGGTGCCGGACAGCTATGCGGCCATGGTCCGGCGCGAAGGTGTGTCCTACCGGCCGGCGCTGGCAATGCGATACATGCGCGCGTTGTTTCGGGAGCTCACCTTTCTGCTTGCGGCCGGGTTGTACCTGCGGGACTGCGCGGCCGAACTCAGCGGGGATCGGCTGTGGCTCTCCGTGGACGAGGACGGTTGCCTGCGGACACCTCGACTTGCTCCGGCTAGGGCAGCCGTGCTCGCCGGCGGGCCGGATGACCGAGGCGTGGACGTCGAACGCCCGGAGGTGACGGTGCTCGCGGACCGCGCCGAGCTACACGGCTGGGCCAGCGAGCGGCTGATCGCGTGCGCCGGCCCGCTTATCGACGAGCTGCACCGGCACACCCGGGTCGGCCGTCGGGTGCTGTGGGGCTACGTCTTCGACTGCCTGCACTTCTACATGCTCAACCCGGCACGCTGGCTCGGTGCCGATATGACGTCCGCGTGGCGGCGGGCCGAGGAGTTCGCCGAGGTGCTTGGCGCCAGCGGCGCGCCGACCCGTAAGAAGCCGCGCATGGTCACCTTTGGCGAAGCGGATCGGCCCGGCGTATGGGCGGTTCGTGGCACCTGTTGCTTCGATTACCGCGCTGATCCGGAGCACGGCTACTGCGTCACCTGCCCACTCGAGCGCGATGAGGTACGCGAGCCAAGGCTCGTGACGGCATTTCCCAGCAGCGAGTACGGCATGGCGAGGAGTGATGGGTGAACGCGACGATAGCGCGGCGGCGTGGTTACGGCTTAGACCGCAGACGGTTCCTTGGCGGGTTGGCTGGCGCGGCGGCCACTCTAGGATTGACCGCCTGCGGGGCAGGGGGCGAGCAGCCGGCCGGTTCCGGTGATACCCGACGGATTCAACATCCGCTAGGTAGCACGGAAATCCCGAACGATCCGCGGCGCGTGATCGCGCTGGACCCCGGCCCTGCCCTGCAGGTAGCCCTCGAGCACGGGGTTCCACTGGTGGCATCGGCCACGTTGGGCACCAAGCCGGACGTACCGAAGTACCTACCGAAGTCCAAACAGGACTTCGAGCACCTTGGCTTCGAGCCACCGGATCCCGAATCGCTCGCCGAGCTCAACCCGGATCTGATCGTCGGACACCAAACCTCGTTGGCGGACAACTACGAGGTGCTGTCCCAGCTGAGCAACGTGGTTGCCTACGAGAACACGCGGGATAACGTCGAATGGCAGCAGTCCTGCCTGACCGTCGCGGACTATTACGGGTATCGCAAGCGACAGCAGGAGTTGATCGACCGCTACGCCGAGCGTGCGGCGGAGGTCAAGCGCGCGCATGCCGATGTGCTCGGTAAGACACGGATCGCGTTGCTCCGGTTCACCACCGACGAGCTGCGGATCGTCACGGACTCGGTGATCTTCCCTTCCCGCGTGCTGAGCGACTGCGGGGTGCGGCGTTCGGAATCGAGCGCGGCGGCGGATAAGGGAGATACCTACAATTCCCTTTCGCTCGAGCAGGTCAGCCGGCTCGCCGATGCGGATGCGCTGATCTACTTTGGTGGCGGCGGTGCCTTCGAGGGTGAGCAGGTGAACAGCACGTTCACCAACTACACCGAGGGAACCCTCTGGCAGCGGCTGCCGGCGGTGCGTGCCGGCAAGGTGTTCGAGGTGCCGCAGAACAGTTGGTGGGACGGTTATTCGGCGACCGCGGCGAACAAGATCGTCGACGAACTGACCGAAGTCCTGCGCAAGCTCTGACGGACCGCTCGCCAGGCGCCATGCCTCAGTGCTAGCGGATTCGGGCTCGCCAGCGGCGGCTGAGCAGCACGGTGAGGTAGACGCCACCGATCGCGCCGGTGGCGAGTCCCACTGGAAGGTTCGCCGACTCGAACAACACCTGCACGGCGATATCGCTGATGAGCAACAACACCGCACCCAGTAGCCCAGTGGTGACGAGCCCAGCACCCGCGGTCCGGGTCAGCCGGCGAGCGATATGCGGCGAAGCGAGCGCGACGAACGCGATCGGCCCCGCGGTCGCGGTCGCCGCGGCGACCAGCCCCACACCCGCGGCGATCAGCGCCAGTCTGGTTCGTTCCACCGGAACGCCCAGCGAGTAGGCCAGGTCGTTGCCCATCTCGAGCAGCGTGAGCTGCCTGCTCAACAGCAGCGCGACGGGTAGGCAGAGCACCAGCGCGCCAGCAAGCACGGCAACATGATCCCAGCTGCGCCCGTTCAAACTGCCGGTGAGCCAGATCGCGGCACGATAGGCATCGGACAGCTCCGCGCGCACCAGCAGGTAGTGATTCAGCGACAGCAATACCGCCGAGATGCCGATGCCGACGAGCACCAGCCGGTATCCGGCGACGCCTCGCCGGTACGCGAGCCCGTACACCAGTACGGCGGTTACCGCCCCACCCACCAGCGCACCACCGACCACCGCCATCGGCCCGGCACCGAACAGCAGGATCTGCAACACCGCGCCCGTCGCCGCGCCATTGCTGAACCCGATGAAATCCGGACTCCCCAAGGCATTCCGGGTCAGTCGCTGGAAGATCGCTCCGCTGATCGCCAGCGCCGCGCCAACCAGCACCGCGGCCAGTACCCGGGGCATTCGCAGCGTCCACACGATGTAGTTGGTGCCCGGATTGTCGCCGCCGCCGAACAATGCGGGCAGCACCTCGCCGAGCGAAAGGCTTGCCCTGCCGGTGATCAAGGCGACCGCGATCAACACCCCAAGCAGGGCGAGTAGTACCCCGCCGACCAGCAAGGTGCGCGTAGCCAACCGCAGCCCGACCCGATTACTCGGGCCACGCAGCACCACATGCGCCGTCATAGCTTCGCGATCCTTGCCCTGCGAACCAACAAAACGAAGATCGGCGCGCCAACGAACGCGGCCACGATGCCGACCTGGAGTTCGCCCTCCGGGGCGATCAGCCTGCCAAGCACATCGGCGAGCACCACCAGGATCGCCCCGAACAGCGCGGAGTACGGCAGCTGGTAGCGCTGATCGGGACCGATCAGCAGCCGTGCGAGATGGGGCACCGCGAGCCCGACGAACGCGATCGGTCCGGCGGCCGCGGTCGCCGCGCCGGCCAACAACAACACCGAGATCGCGGCCAGACCTCGGGTACGCGCGATCCGCGTGCCAAGCGCGCGGCCGGTGTCCTCGCCGAGCGCGAGCGCGTTCAGCGCGGGGCCAAGCGAAACCGCGAGGAGCAGTCCAATCGCGATAAACGGCACCAGATAGCCGAGTACGGCGCCGTCTCTACCGGCGAGATCGCCAACCACCCAGAACCGGTATTCCTCGTAAGCCTGCGGATCGAGTAGCACCAGTGTCTGGTTGACGGCGGCAAGGGCGGCGCTGACGGCCGTGCCGGCCAGGGCAAGGCGAACCGGATCCGCCCCACCGACGTCCCGCGAGCCAATCAGGTAGACCAGCACGGTGGCCGCTCCGGCGCCGAGGAAGGCGAACCACACGTAGGAGGTGAACGCGCCGAGCCCGAGGATGGTGCTAGCCACCACGACCCCGGTAGCGGCACCGGCGTTCACCCCGAGAATGCCCGGATCGGCGAGCGGATTGCGGGTGATCGACTGCATGATGGCGCCGGCCATACCGAGCGCGAGGCCCACCGCTACACCGAGCAGCGTGCGTGGCAGGCGCAGTTCATGCACGATCACCGCGGCGTTCGAGCCGTCCGGTTGGAACAGCACGCGAATCGCGTCCGAAATGGCCAGTTGTTCGGAACCGATCGCGATGCTCAGCACCACGCAGCCGAACACCGCGACCGCGCAGCCAACCAGCCAGGCCAGCCGCAAGGGCAAGCGGGTAGCCGGTTCCGGCGCAGCGGCTCGCACACGGCCTCCCAACGACTCCACGGACAAAATCCGAAGTTAGGTTAGCCTAATGATGCAACCCGCTAGCACTCGCTGGTTGGCCCGTCGGCGGTCGTGAATCGTGGGGGATTACCGCCCGGTAGCCAGTTGCGCCGGACGGCCATCATCCGACACGCTTAGTGAACTTGATCACAAGTCGGGGCGGCTCGATGGGGAGGTGCCAGTGGTAGGGGAGCGCCCGGTCGGACGAGCAAGAGCCGTCATTGGTGTGGTGCGGGAATCGGCGCAGGGCGAGCGCAGGGTCGCCATGGTGCCCAAGGTGCTCGAACGGTTGTCCGCCAAGGGAATCGAGGTAGTCGTACAACCGGATGCGGGCGCCGCCGCGTTGATCCCGGACGCACAGTTCGAGCGAGCCGGCGCGAAACTCGCGGACCCGTGGGCGGCCGATATCGTCGTCAAGGTAGCGCCGCCCACCGAGGCGGAGATCGCGCGGCTGCGCTCCGGCAGTGTGCTCATCGGGTTCCTCGAACCGCAGGTTCGGCCGGAGATCACCTCGGCGCTGCGCGCGGCCGGCGTGCACGGGTTCGCGATGGAGGCGATACCGCGAATATCCAGGGCGCAGGCGATGGACGCGTTGTCCTCGCAAGGCAGTATCGCGGGCTATCGGGCGGCCTTGCTTGCGGCCGAGCACCTGACCAGGTTCCTGCCGATGCTGACTACCGCGGCCGGCACGGTGCCGCCGGCCAGTGTGTTGGTACTCGGCGCGGGCGTGGCCGGCTTGCAGGCCCTGGCCACCGCCCGCCGGTTGGGGGCGCGGACGACTGGCTACGACGTGCGCCCCGAAGTGGCCGATCAGGTTCGTTCGGTTGGCGCGCAATGGTTGGAACTCGATATCGCGGCCGTGGGTTCGGGCGGGTACGCGCGTGAGCTCACCGAGGCGGAGCGGGTGGACCAGCAACATCGGCTCACCGACGCGGTGATGGGGTTCGACGCGGTGATCAGTACCGCCCAGGTGCCGGGTCAACCGGCACCGGTACTGGTGACCGCTGAGGCCGTTGCCGGTATGCGTGCCGGCAGCGTGGTCGTGGATCTCGCCGGCGCGGGTGGCGGCAACTGTGCGCTGAGTGAACCGGGCGAAACCGTGGTGCGGGACAACGTCACGGTGTCCGCGCCGCTGAACCTCGCCTCGAGCATGCCGGAACACGCGAGCGAGCTGTACGCGCGCAACGTGCTGGCGCTGCTGGATGAATTGCTTGATGAGCAGGGAGCACTCGCGGTCGACTTCACCGACGAAGTGGTCGCCGCGACGTGCGTGACCGGACAGGACGGGCAGAGCTGATGTTGCTAGCGAATTTCGCCATCCTGGTACTCGCCGGATTCGTGGGCTATCTGGTGATCTCCAAAGTGCCGAACACCTTGCATACGCCGCTGATGTCCGGCACGAACGCGATCCACGGCATCGTGCTGCTCGGCGGGCTGGTCGTACTCGGCAGCGGCGCGGACGGGGTGCTGAACAAGGTGCTGCTGGTTACCGCGATCACCTTCGGGATGATCAATGTCGTCGGCGGTTTCCTGGTCACCGATCGGATGCTCGGCATGTTCAAGAGCAAGCGCGATCCAGCGGAGCGCGAACGGTGAACTGGCTTACCGAACCCAGCCTGCAGGGCTCGCTGTACATTCTGGCCTTCGCGCTGATCATCTACGGCTTGATGGGAATGACCGGGCCACGTACCGCGGTCCGGGGTAACTGGATCGCCGCCGGTGGGATGGGCTTGGCCGTCGTCGCGACCTTGCTGTCCGGAATGGCCGATGCCTGGCTGATCGTGCTTGGTCTGGTGCTCGGCACGGTGATCGGCGTGCCGGCGGCACGGAAGGTCAAGATGACCGCGATGCCGCAGATGGTCGCGTTGTTCAATGGCGTTGGCGGCGGCGCCGTGGCGCTGATCGCCTGGGTCGAGTACCGCCAGTACGACGGCTTCGCCGAGCAGCCGCTGCATGTCTCGCTCGCCACGCTGTTCGCCGCGCTGGTCGGATCGATCTCCTTCTGGGGCTCGTTGGTGGCCTTCGGCAAACTGCAAGAGATCCTGGCCTCCCGCCCGCTCACCCTCGGGCTGGCGCATCGACCGCTGACCGTGCTGGTCTTCCTTGCCGGCCTCGGCTGCGCGGTTGGTAATCCGCTTGGCATCCGGTCGGAACTATTGATCATCGGCGTACTGGTGTTCGCCGCGCTGTTCGCGGTACTGATGGTGTTGCCCATCGGCGGTGCGGATATGCCTGTGGTGATCTCGCTGCTGAATGCCTTCACCGGGCTCAGCGCGGCAGCGATGGGACTCGCACTGGACAACACCGCGCTGATCGTGGCCGGCATGATCGTGGGCGCCTCCGGGTCGATCCTGACGAATCTGATGGCCAAGGCGATGAATCGCTCCGTGCCGGCGATCGTGGCTGGTGGGTTCGGTGGTACCGCGAGCGCCGGCGCGCTCGCGGCGATCGGTGATCAGACGGTGCGCGGCACCAGCGCCGCGGACGCCGCGATCCAGCTCGCCTATGCCAACCAGGTGATCGTGGTTCCCGGCTACGGGATGGCGGTGGCCCAGGCTCAGCACGCCGTACAGGAGATGGCCGAACAACTGGGCAACCACGGGGTGCCGGTGTACTACGCGATCCATCCCGTCGCCGGTCGGATGCCGGGGCATATGAACGTGCTGCTTGCCGAGGCCGATGTGCCCTACGACCAGCTCAAGGAGATGGCCGAGATCAACGGCGAATTCGCGCATACCGATGTCGTGCTGGTGATCGGCGCTAACGACGTGACCAACCCGGCGGCGGAAACCGATCCCAACTCACCGATCTACGGGATGCCGATCCTGCGGGTGAACCAGGCGCATTCGACGATCGTGTTGAAACGTTCAATGAGTCCGGGCTTCGCCGGAATCGACAACACGCTGTACTTCGAGCCAAAGACCAGCATGCTTTTCGGTGATGCCAAGGGATCGGTGCTGGAAATCACCGCCGAACTCAAGGCACTGTAGCTCCCAGCCACCGCAAGATCCCCAAAGATTGCGATAGCGGGGCTGGCTGCTCAGGAACCGGCTACTCGGGGACGGGGAGCTCGCGTGCGTGCTGTACCAGCTCGATCAGTTTCTTGTCGGTGGGACTGGATTCGCCATCCGCCCACACGGCCTGGATCAGGCGAACCCGCGTCTCGCGGACCGAGGTACCGAACGCGGCGCCGTGCAGAATTCGCTCAGCGCCGGTGCGCTCCGGCTCCTTCAGGTCAAGTGCCTTGATTCCGCCACTTCCAGGGACCTGCGCGGTCTGCTTGAACTCCATCGCCTGCTCCGGAGCGCCGAACAGCACGATCGCGATCGAGATCCGCGCGGTCCGGCCATCGACGGCCACCTCGTACTCCGCGCGCAGCAGCCGGGTGCAGTCCTGCCCCTGCAGTTTCGCGGCAAGATCGCCGAAGGCGTGCCCGGCACAGGTAACGTCCTTGCGGGCGGCCGTGCGGGCGAAATCATGACCATCCACCGTGGTACTGACCAGCGAGGGCGATGGTTCGGGCGATTCGACAGGACTGGCTGCCGCGTCGCGGCCGCCGCCGGAGCCGCCGCTGATCAGCGCGACGATGATGCCGATGACCAGCAGCAGTGCGATCAGTGCGATCGCCGCGATCGGTAGCCAGCGCGGTGGCCTCGTCGCGGCCGGCTCGGCTGCTGGCGGTTCGACTGGCTCGCTGACGACCTTCGGGAGTAACCGGGTGTCCGCGTTCGCGACTTCCGGGCTCACCGTGTCGCGGAAACCTTCGGCGCGGAGCGCCTCAGCGCTGAGCGGGGGGCTGTCCGGGGCGAGTTCGGCGAGGATCCGCTGCGCCTGTTCAATCGAGCAGGGCTGGTTGCTTCTGCTGAGCCCGGTAGCCAGGTCGAGCAGATTGCTCACCGACGGGTAGACGACGTGTAATCCGCGCTCCAGATCCGCTGCTGGTTGGCTCACGGTTTCCACATATGGCCCGACCGCGACCACCGTTCTGGTCGGAATCCCACCGAGCCCCGCCGCGTGCAGCTTGGCCAGGATGGCGTTAACCGGCTGGAGTGATTCGACGGCCGGATTCACCGCGCCGTCCGGTCGGCCGATCGGCCAGCCGTCGGACTTCCAGGCGGCGGCGAGCGGAGCTTCCAGCCGGATGGCCGGGTCGGGTAATTCGACGCCGACGATCAGCAGTATGCCTTGCGGGAGTACCGCGATCGCATCGAGTTGACCAGGGCAGTTCGGCGGTTGCGCGCCAATCAACGCGAGCCCGCCGGCCACTTCGCTCTGCCTGCCGAGCGCGGTCAACGCCACCCGGACATCCGCGCCGACCTGCGAGGTGTCCTCTCCGATGCGCACCAATCGCACGGTGTTCCTCCGGTATCCGGCGTTCCTACGGCTCGACCCTGGCTGGCCGGTCGGCGACACTTCCGGCGGTTACGTTAATGCGTCGGGCCCCTGGTGCGGCGCAACCCGCAACGCGGCCGAGAAAATACTACACACGGTTCAACAGCTCCCCGGTAAGTGTGTCACTCGATCGTGCTGACTCCCTGGTCAGGTGCTAGGTTGTTTGCCGAGGGTAGGCACTTTTGTTGGCTGACTGCTCGGTTCCGGGTCAGCATGTTTCGCAGATTACTATCCCTCTTGTGGGTGAGCCTGTGGTGTATACGGGACTCGTGTGGCTAAATGGCATGATTGCAGTGCAGAATGAATACGGGTTGTCCATGGGTACCAGCCGCGGACCGACCGCCTGACGAGGTCGTAGGGGAAGACGCCCCTCGTCGAACAGCGGAGGTCAGCAGTGAGCACTCGTGGCAGCACCAGTGGTGTGGTGTACGTCCACTCGTCGCCGTCTGCGGTATGTCCGCACGTCGAGTGGGCGATCTCGGGGACGCTTGGTACCCGAGTGGAGCTGAAGTGGACGGCCCAGCCGGCCGCGCCAGGTCAGCTACGCGCGGAATGCGCGTGGCGGGCCGATCAGGGCATGGGTGCCAAACTCGTGTCCGCGTTGAAGGCATGGCCGATGCTTCGGTTCGAGGTCACCGAAGACCCCAGTAGTGGCACGGACGGTGAACGATACTGTTTCGCGCCCGGACTGGGGCTCTGGCGCGCGCGCACCAGCGCGAACGGGGACATCGTGGTAGGTGAGGACCAGCTGCGCGCGCTCGCGTCGAGCGCGCGGGGCGGGGAGGCGTTGGCGCATAAGCTCGACGAGCTCCTCGGCAGTAGCTGGGACGAAGCACTCGAACCGTATCGGCGGGCTGGTGACGGCGCGCCGGTTACCTGGTTGCACCAGGTCGGGTAGCCCACCTCGGCAGACAAGGCGGATGGATTACCGGGCGCCGTTCGGTAATCCATCACCCCTTACCCTCTCGACATGTCTCGTGTGCGTCCTCGGCGCTGGTGGCTCGCTCCCGTGCTCGTCCTCGTGCTCGGGTTGACCGCGGCCGGAGCCTACTTCGCGCGCGATTGGTACGGCGCCGCGGAAGAGGAGACCGGGGGACCGGCGGGGGAGACGCTTCCGCTCGCCGAACAGCCCGGCTCGCCGACCGTGGAGCTCAGCCCGGACGCCACCGCGCATCCGCTCGGCGAGAGCGTCCGGCAACTGTTGCAGACCTACTTCGACGCCATCAACGGGCGAAACTTCGACCGGTGGCAGACCACGGTGACCGCTGACCGGGTGGCCGCCACCTCGGAACAGCAATGGCTGAACGACTACGACAGCACCCAGGATGGCAGCATCCTGGTGTACCGCATCGAATCCGCGCCGCGGAACACGCTGCGCGTGCAGGTGGGTTTCACCAGTAAACAGGACATCGCGCAGGCGCCCGCGGACCTGCAGGTCGAGTGCATCAACTGGTACCTGGCGTTACCCGTGACCAAACAGGGCGGTCAGTGGAAGATCGCGGAGGCTGAACCGGGCGGCAAGCAGGTCAACAAGCCCTGCTGACCGCCCCGTTTCGACTGCCCTGCTTGGGGTCGGGCGGAGGGAACTGGTCAGACCGTGGTGAAGCTCAGCGCCACGTTGTGGCCGCCGAACCCGAACGAGTCGTTGACCGCGGCCCGCAAGTCAACCTTGCGAGGTTCGCCTGCGACGACGTCCAACTCGACCTTGGGGTCCAGCTGTTCCAGGTTACTGGTAGCCGGGATGACCCCGTTGTAGAGCGAAAGCACCGTCACGATGCTCTCCACCGCGCCGGCGCCGCCGACCAGGTGGCCAAGCGATCCCTTTGGCGCGGTGACCACCACGTGGTCACCAATCGCCTTGCGTACCGCTGCCGCTTCCCCGACATCGCCGACCACGGTCGACGTGGCGTGCGCGTTCAGATGCCCGATATCCGAAGTGGATAGTTCGCCGGTACGAAGGGCCTTGCTAATCGCGTTGATCTGGCCGATGCCCTCCGGATGGTTTCCGGTGATGTGATAGGCATCCGAGGTGATGCCGACCCCAGCGAGCCGGCCATAGATCCGCGCGCCACGCGCTCGTGCGTGATCCCCGCGTTCCAGCACCAGCGCACCGGCGCCCTCGCCGAGGACGAAGCCGTCCCTGTCCACATCGAACGGCCTGGACGCGCGCGCCGGTTCGTCGTTGCGAGTGGACAGTGTCCTGGACTGGGCGAAGCCAGCCACGGTGATCTGGTGGATACACGCCTCGGCGCCACCAGCGACCACCACATCCGCCTCACCGGAGGCGATCATCCGCCAGCCGGCGGCAAGCCCCTCCGCACCTGAAGCGCAGGCCGAGGCTGGGGAGTGCACCCCGGCACGCGCCTTCAGATCGATACCTACATGTGCCGCCGGGCCGTTCGGCATGAGCATCGGCACGGTGAGTGGGGAGACCTTGCGCAGCCCGGACGTTTCCAGGATGTCGTCCTGGTTCAGCAACGTGACGGGACCGCCAACGCCGGTACCGATGGCGACGCCCAGCCGGTCTGGATCGACCGTATGGGCCTCGTCGGTCGGCATCTCGAATCCCGCGTCGGCCCAGGCTTGCCTGGCAACGATGATCGCGATCTGCTCACACCGGTCCATCCGCCTTGCCTGCACCCTCGGCAGCACCTCGGTTGGCTCCACCGCGAGCGGGGCGGCGATCCGAACCGGCAGGTCGAACCGCTCCGCCCAATCGGCCTCGATGGTCCGCACGCCGCTGCGCCCTTCGAGCAGCGCCGCCCAGGTCGAGTCGACGTCTCCGCCAACCGGCGTCGTGGCACCGAGGCCGGTAATCACGATATCCGTGCTCATCGTGACGTCCTCCCTCTCATGTCGTCGGCTGGTGAGAACGTCCATGCGGCCAGCATGCCCGCCGTCCTCCCCGCTTTCGGTGTTCCTTGCTCAGCGCACTGTCGCTTCCGCGACAGGGCTCAGCCGTTCTTCGAGACGTACTCCACGGCGTCGTTCACCGTCTTCAGGTTGGCCAGCTCGTCGTCCGGGATCTTCACACCGAACTTGTCCTCGGCCTGAACCGCGATCTCGACCATCGACAGCGAGTCGATGTCCAGGTCATCCACGAAGGACTTCTCCAGGCTGACGTCGTCAGCCGCGACACCGGCGACCTCCTCGACAATCTCGCCAAGGCCCTTCAAGATCTCTTCGTTCGACACGTCAGCCACGTTGTTTCCCTTTCATCTTGCGGTTCTTTGTCTGCGACGACAGCATGCGCACGCCGGTCACGGGAGGATCACTACCTGCCCCGCGTAGGACAGGCCGGCGCCGAAGCCGACGAGCAGCGCGACGTCGCCGCGATGCACGCGTCCGGCGGCACGCATGTGGTCGAGTGCCATCGGGATCGAGGCCGATGACGTGTTGCCGGAGTAGATGATGTCGTCGGCGACAACCATATCGGCACGCCCTCCGCTTGCTCGGAGGCGTTTCGCGATTGCCTCCACGATGCGCAGATTCGCCTGGTGGGGGATCAGCACGTCGATATCGGCCGGCTGTAGTCCGGCTGCCTCGATCGCCCGTAGCGCGATCGGCGCGATCTGGGTGGTCGCCCACCGGAAGACCGCCTGCCCTTCCTGGTACAGGTACTTGTGCTCGCGCATGTAGATGGTGTCGACAAGGTCGCCCGCGCTGCCCCAGACAACCGGGCCGATCTCCGGTTGTTCGGCGGGCCCGACCACGGCGGCACCGGCGGCGTCCGCGAAGATGATCGCGGTCGAACGGTCCGTTTTGTCCAGCCAGTCACTCAGCTTCTCGGCGCCGATGACCAGCGTCCGTCCCGCCGAGCCCGCTTTGATCAGGTCGGAGGCGACGCCGAGCGCGTAGCAGAAGCCGGCGCAGGCGGCGTTCAGGTCAAACGCCCCGGAAGCGGCGATGCCAATCCGGTCGGCCACCTGGGCCGCGGCGTTCGGGATCGGTGAGGGCATCGTGCAGTTCGCCACGATCACGCTGTCGATGTCACTCGGCGCGAGCCCCGAATCCGCCAGGGCTTTCGAACCAGCCGTGACGGCCATATCCACGAGCTTCTCGTCTTCGCCAGCGAAACGCCGCTCGATGATCCCGACGCGCTCGCGAATCCACTCGTCGTTGGTGTCCATGGTTTGCGCGAGCTCGTCATTGGTGACGACCCGCTCCGGCCGGACGCTGCCGACGCCGAGAATCCGCGTGGCCGCGACGACCGGGTTGAGTCGGAGCGTGGGACGTGTCGAGGTCATGCGGCCCCTCCCTGGTCGGCGAGTAGACCGGCGACCTTGTCCAGATCGTCCGGCTTCTTGAGGGCGAGCGTGGCCGTGCCCTTCAACTCGCGTTTCACCAGGCCGGTAAGTGCTCCCGCCGGAGTCAGTTCCACCGTCGCGGTCACGCCGAGTTCGCCGAGCTTCGCCATGCAGGCATCCCACCGTACTGGCTTGGTTACCTGCGCGATCAGCCGCTCGAGTAGTTCGCCGCCGGTGTCTACGAGTTCGCCGTCCGCATTGGAAAGCAGCGGTCGCTTCGGATCGGCGACCTCGATGTTCTTCGCGTACTCCCGCAGGGTTTCCTCGGCTGGCGCCATGAACCGGGTGTGGAAGGCGCCGGCCACCTGCAGGGAACGTACCTTGGCGCGCTCCGGCGGCTCGCTGGTCAGTTCGGCGAGTGCGCTGATCGGCCCGGCGGCGACCACCTGACCGGCGCCGTTCACGTTCGCCGCGTCCAGGCCGAGCTCGCCGAGCCGCTGGTGCACCTGCTCGGGATCGCCGCCGAGTACGGCGGACATGCCGGTTGGTTCGGTCGCGCAGGCCGCGGCCATCTGGGAACCGCGGATACCAGCCAGCCGCACGGCGTCCGCCGCGCTCAGCGAGCCGGCTACCGCGGCCGCGGCCAGCTCGCCGACCGAATGCCCGGCAACCGGGACGTCCTCGGCTATCGGATACCGCGCCGCGAGCTCGTCGAATGCGAGTAGGGAGGCGGCGACCACGAGAGGTTGGGTCACCGACGTGTCGGTGATCTCCTCGGCTTCGGCGGTGGTGCCGAGCCGAACCAGGTCCAATCCGGCCGCTTCCGACCAGTGCCGCAGCTTGGCTTCGGCGCCGTCGAGTTCAAGCCACGGGGTGAGCATGCCTGGGGACTGGGATCCCTGTCCGGGAGCGAGCACTGCGAGCACGCGTTAACTACAGCATCGTGTGGCGGTCGGCGCTGGTGTTGATCGCGACGAAGTCCGACCGCAGGGTTTTGGAGGGTTTCTACAAACTATCCCCGTGAAGAGCGGGTCTCACCCGGGCCGGCCTTGTGGACAGCATATGAGCATTTCGTGGCGCCTGTCACGAAGTGGTCGATTACCACAATCCGCGGGAGCGGGCGAGCCGGCCCACGCACAGGCCGATCCGGAGGACTTGGGCATCGCGCGGATCAGTCGGGTTGTGTCCGGTGATATCAGTCACTCGACGTAGCCGGTAGCGCACGGTATTGGTGTGCACGAACAGGGTCTTCGCGCAGCTTTCCAGCACCCCGCCGCATTCCAGGTAGGTCTCCACGGTGCTGAGCATGGTTTCGCCGGCCGCGTCCAACGGTTTGGCGATGTGCTCCACGAGCAGCCATTCGGCCTGCGGATCACCGGCGAGCGCGCGTTCGGGCAACAGCTCGGCCGCCCGCACCGGTCGTGGCGCGTTCGGCCAGCCGACCACCGCGCGCAGCCCGGACAGCGCTTCGGACGCGCTGTAATGCGCCTCGGTGAGGCTGTCCACCGTGGGGCCGGCGACCACCGGCCCATCGCCGAACGCGGCGGACATCTTCCCGAGCAGCTCGGTGTCCTCGACGGATCCGGTGGTGGGCCCGGCAACGACCACGACGAGCCGGGAGCCCTGCACGCTCAGCAGCACCGGCCGGCCGACCCTGGCCGCCCTGCTGCGCACTTCGAACACCACCGCCGGTGGATCGTCCGAGCGTGGGTTGCCGATCAGCACGGTGGCGTTCGCGGCGGGGTCCCAGCCGAGTGCCGCGGCCCTGGAGAGTAGGGACTCCTCCGCGTCGCCACGGACGATCCCGTCCACTACGAGCGCTTCCAGGCGCGCGTCCCAGGCGCCCCGCGCCTCGGCGGCCGCCGCGTAGGAGTTCGCGGCGGCGAAGGCGATCTCCCGGCCGTAGCGCAGGATGCCCTCGGTCAGCGCGGCACGGTCGCGGTTATCCGTCGCGTAAGCGGGCAGCTGTTCCTCGAACACCTCGGTGGCCAGCCGGACGAGCTCGACGGCCTGGCGCAGGCTGACCCACCGGGAGAGCTCGCGCGGCGCGCCGCGAAACGCGTCCGTGGTGAGTTTCAGCGCTTGGTCGGAATCACGCAGCCAGTTGACGAATCCGGCCGCACCGGTCTGCGTGATCAGCAATACGCTGGCGCGCTGATCCGCGGGTAGCCGACCAAACCAGGTCAGCCGCTCCTCCATCGCGGCGACGGTGACCGAAGCGAGGTGTCCGGATGCGCGTTCGAGGTCCCGAAGGGCCCGATCGGACACGCCCTGCCGCTCGCCGCCGCGCTTGGTGCTCATGTCATCAAGAATCGCATGTGGTCAGCGGCCCGGAGATGGCACATCAGCAAGCCAGCCATGAATAATTGGGACCACCCGGCCGCTGGCTCGTCGTCGGCGTCACCGTTACCGTACGACGGCGCGGCCTACGGGTGTCGTGCCGTGGCCGCTTCGTGCCGGGTGGTCCCTTCTCCCCGGTCCCCACCGGTCACTCCACTATGGACGTAGTTGACCTTGGTCGCCATAGCTTTCCCCCTTTCGTGGCGGGGGTTTTCTCACTGGTTGAACACTGTTCACCGAAAAGGACGGTCTTCGGTCCACCCTGGCCGGTCGAAACCGCGCGTGGCGGGTCCAGCGCCGAAGCACGGAAACCCGCCACGCACGACAGGCGTCCCTAGGCGACGCCGGGGTCGGACGTCTGCTCCGGTGCGGCAGCGACATCGTCGATCTGGTACTTGCGTACCGCGGCGACCACGTCCTCGTGCTTCACCTCGCCGCGTTTGGCGAGCGCGGTAAGCGCGCCAACCGCGATCGATTCGGCGTCCACATTGAAGTACCGCCGAGCCGCTGGGCGGGTGTCGGAGAAGCCGAAACCATCGGTGCCAAGGGTGAGCATGTCGGTCGGCACCCACGGCCGGATCAGATCGGGCACCGCGCGCATCCAGTCGGATACCGCGACGACCGGTCCCGCGGCCTCTGCCAGCGCCCTGGTGACATAGGGCACCTGCGGCTCGGCCTCCGGGTTCAGCAGGTTGTGCTTGTCGACCTCGACCGCGTCCTTGCGCAATTCCGACCACGAGGTCGCGGACCACACGTCGGCCCGCACGCCCCACTCCTCGGCGAGGAGCTGCTGGGCACGCAGCGCCTCCGGCATGGTGACCCCGGAGACCAGGATCTGTGCCCGTGGCCCGCTCTCGCCAGCAGCGCGCTGATAGCGGTACAAGCCGCGCAGCAGTCCGTCCACATCCAAACCGTCCGGCTCCGGCGGCTGCTGGTACGGCTCGTTGTACACCGTGAGGTAGTAGTAGATGTCCTCCGGCGCCTCGCCGTACATCCGGCGCAGCCCGTCCCGCACGATATGCGCGATCTCGAACGACCAGGACGGGTCGTAGCTGACCACCGCGGGGTTGGTCGCGGCGAGCAGCAGCGAATGCCCGTCCGCGTGCTGCAGGCCCTCCCCGGTGAGGGTGGTCCTGCCGGCGGTGGCGCCGAGTACGAAACCCCGTGCCATCTGGTCAGCCGCGGCCCAGAGCCCGTCGCCGGTGCGCTGGAAACCGAACATCGAGTAGAAGATGTAGATCGGGATCATCGGTTCGCCGTGCGTGGCATACGAGGTACCCACGGCCGTGAACGAGGCGACCGAGCCCGCTTCGTTGATGCCCTCGTGCAGCAGCTGACCCGCTTCGCTTTCCTTGTAGGCCAACATCAGTTCCGCGTCCACGGAGGTGTAGAGCTGGCCCTTCGGGTTGTAGATCTTCTGCGTGGGGAACATCGAGTCCATCCCGAACGTACGTGCTTCGTCCGGGATGATCGGAACGATGCGGGCGCCGATCTCCTTGTCCTTGGCGAGGTCGCGGACCAGCCGGACGAACGCCATCGTCGTGGCGACCTCCTGCTTGCCGGAGCCCTTCCGGATGATGTCGTAGACCTTGTCGCCAGGCAGCACGAGATTGGTGGCTTTGCTTCGCCGCTCCGGCAGGTACCCGCCGAGCTGTTCGCGCCGGTGCCGCAGGTACTCGATATCCGAGGAGCTCTGCCCTGGGTGGTAGTACGGCGGCAGGTACGGGTCGGCCTCGAGTTCCTTGTCCGAGATGGGAATGTGCATCTCGTCGCGGAAGAGCTTGAGGTCCTGCAGGGTCATCTTCTTCATCTGGTGCGTGGCGTTGCGACCGGCGAAATGCGGTCCAAGCCCGTAGCCCTTGATCGTCTTGGCCAGGATGACCGTGGGCTGCCTCGGCTGCTCCATCGCCGCCTGGTATGCGGCGTAGACCTTCCGATAGTCGTGCCCACCGCGCTTCAGATTCCAGATCTCCGCGTCCGAGAGGTCCTTGACCATCTCCTTGGTGCGTGGATCGCGACCGAAGAAGTGTTCCCGGACAAAGGCGCCGTCATTGGCCTTGTAGGTCTGGTAGTCACCATCCAGCGTGGTGTTCATCAGGTTGACCAGCGCGCCGTCCTTGTCCCCGTACAGCAGGGAGTCCCACTCGCGGCCCCAGATAACCTTGATCACATTCCAGCCGGCGCCGTGGAAGAACGACTCCAGCTCCTGAACGATCTTGCCGTTGCCGCGAACGGGACCGTCCAACCGCTGCAGGTTGCAGTTGATCACGAACGTGAGGTTGTCCAGGCCCTCCCAGGCGGCGGTGTGTACCAGCCCGCGCGATTCGGCCTCGTCCATCTCGCCATCGCCGAGGAACGCCCATACGTGCTGGTCCGAGGTGTCCTTGATGCCCCGGTCGCGCAGGTACCGGTTGAACCGCGCCTGGTAGATCGCGTTCATCGGACCGATACCCATGGACACCGTGGGGAACTCCCAGAAGTCCGGCATCAGCCTTGGGTGCGGGTAGGACGGCAGCCCGCCGCCCGCGCCGGCGTGCGAGTGTTCCTGGCGGAAGCCGTCCAGCTGGTGCGGGCTCAACCGCCCCTCGAGGAAGGCGCGCGCGTAGACGCCGGGTGAGGCATGTCCCTGGATGAAGATCTGGTCGCCGCCGCCAGGGTGGTTCTTGCCGCGGAAGAACCAGTTGAAGCCGACCTCGTAAAGCGTCGCCGAGGAGGCGTAGGTGGAGATATGCCCGCCGACGCCAACGCCGGGGCGCTGCGCGCGGTGCACGGTCATCGCGGCGTTCCACCGGATCCAGGCGCGATAACGGCGTTCTACTTCCTCGTCGCCGGGGAACCACGGCTCGCGCTCGGTCGGGATGGTGTTGACGTAGTCCGTGCTGGTCAACGCGGGCACCCGGACGCGCTTCTCCCGAGCGCGCTCCATCAGCCGGAGCATCAGATATCGGGCGCGCTGGGGCCCACCCTCATCCAGCATCGCGTCGAAGGATTCGAGCCATTCGCTGGTCTCATCTGGATCGATATCTGGAAGGTGCGCGGCCAGACCATCGCGGATCACACGGACTCGGGCGGCCGGGCGCTTGACCTGCGCCTCGGGTTGGGAACCGCCGGTGTTCTGCGGGGCCAAGGGATCTCCTCGCCTGTGTTGGGAACGTGCTTAGCCCGGCTCGTTGGCACCGCGCCGGGGGTGCTACCCGCTATCGTCACCCGAAAAGCGGCTAGCGTCATTGCTACTGATCGGTATGTCCAGCGGGTGGGGTACCTGCCTTAGTTGTGGCACGGATCAGGGTATTACCGGTGTGGACGGTTGCGCGGGCGCCGTCCCCGGTGTTCGCTTGCCCCAGGACCGATTTATTGGTAGATCACTTGCGGCGGTCTGCGCCCGGGCATGGAGGCGCCGTGGCCGCACGAGCAATTTGGAGGAGTGAAGGTCGTGGTCGCCGCGGGAGACGCCGACAGCACTGGCGTCGCCGACAGGCTCGGCATCAAGCCGGACATGGTAGTGCAGGAAATCGGCTGGGACGAGGACGTTGATGACAACGTACGGGCCGCCGTCGAAGAGCGGATCGGTGCTGAGCTGCTCGATGAGGACGCCGATGAGGTGATCGACGTCGTGCTGCTGTGGTGGCGGGACGACGACGGAGACCTCGTGGACGATGCGCTGGTGGACGCGATAAGTCCACTGGATGAGAACGGGGTGATCTGGGTACTCACCCCGAAGACCGGGCGCGCGGGGCATGTGGAGCCGAGCGATATCTCCGAGGCCGCGCAGACCGCTGGGCTGGCGCAGACGTCGAATATCAGTGTCGCGGACGATTGGGGCGCGACCAGGTTGGTGCGTCCGCAGTCGGCGAAGGCGAAGCGTTAACCGCTGGGCTTCGGGTTAGCCCAGTTGGAGCTGGGTTCCGGGGTCGGACTAGCCCGAGGGGCGGACTAGCTCGAGCGTTGCACAGGCTCGCTTGGCGACGTGGTTTCCGGCCGGATGTTGGCGTGCCTTAGGGTGGGTTCGCACAGGACGCGAGGGCGCGGCGGGTGAGCGGAGCGAGCTCCGTCAGCGCCAGTGTTCGCGCGGACAGGTCTGAGCAGCAGAAGGATGGGCGATATGTCGGTTGAGGTCGGTTCGCAGGCTCCGGATTTCACGCTGAACGACTACAACAAGGAACAGGTGACCTTGTCGTCCTTCCAGGGGAAGAAGAGCGTTCTCCTGGTCTTCTACCCGTTCGCGTTCAGCGGTATCTGCCAGGGTGAGCTCTGCCAGGTGCGCGATGAGCTGGCCACCTATGACAACGCCGACGTGCAGGTCATCGGGGTGTCCGTGGATACCCCGTTCAGTCTCAAGGCGTGGGCCGAGCAGCAGGGCTACCAGTTCCCGCTGCTTTCCGACTTCTGGCCGCACGGTGAGGTCGCCAAGACCTACGGTGTGTTCAACGACGCGGCCGGCCTGGCCAACCGTGGCACCTTCCTGATCGACGCCAGCGGCGTGGTTCGCTACGCGGAGGTGAACCAGCCAGGTGAGGCGCGGGACCAGGAGGCCTGGAAGAAGGCCGTGGCGGCGCTGTAACAATGGTTTAATGGTGCGGCTCGGGGCGGTCAGCCTCGGAGTCGACCATTCGGGCGCATAGCTCAGCGGAAGAGCACTTGCCTTACAAGCAAGGGGTCGCTGGTTCGAACCCAGCTGCGCCCACCGAAACCCATCAGGTCAGTACCGGTGCACCTCGGGTAGGACCTGCTCGGCGATGGTCCGGATGATGCGGTCACGGTCGGCGTCGCCGCCCGCGATCTGGATCAGCACCGTGCGCACCCCTGCCTCGGCAAACTCGCGCAGCCGCGCGATGACCTGTGCCGGATCACCGAGCAGCAGGTAGTGCTCGAGATCGGTGAAATCCTGCTGGTAACCGCCACTGACCGCGGCAAGACCGGTCCGCCGCGCCCACGCGGCGTCGGGATCGACACACATCCAGGCGCCGAGGGCCGCGTAGACGGCGGTCCGCTCACGCCCCGCCTCCTCGGCGACATCGCGGACGGTGCGCAAACCCTGCTCGACGTGGTGCGGTTCGACGAGATACGGAATCCACACGTCCGCGTATCGGCCGGCCCTGGACAGCGCCCGGGGTTTGCGGCCAGCCAGCCAGATCGGTGGGCCGCCCGGCTGAACCGGCGGCGGTCGCAACGCCAGTCCGTTCAGCCGAGCGAACTCACCGTCCGCTGTCACCGGAGCGCCCCGGAAAAGGCCCCGCAGCAAGGGGAGTCCCTCGTCCAGCCGGCGAAATCGGCTCCGCGGGTCGATCCCGCACGCCGCGAACTCGGCGGGAAACTCGCCCCCTGCTCCGATGCCCAATTCGAGCCGGCCGCCGGAAGCCTCGTCAACGGTCACCGCCATCTTCGCGAGCAGCGCGGCAGGATACAGCGGAAGCAGACTGATCGAGCTGACCAGGCGAACCCGTTCGGTCGCGCCGGCAGCGGCCGCGAGCAGGGTGAGCGCGTTCGTGGGTGCGCCGTGGAAGAACACGTGCTCCCCGGCGGCCACGTAGTCGAAGCCCAGGTGCTCAGCGTGCCGTGCCTGCCTGGCGACCTGTCGAGCACTGTTGACGAGCAGGCCGACCTTCATTCCTAGGCCCCGGAGAACGTGGGCGCGCGCCGCTGCGTGAAGGCGCGCAGTCCCTCCGCGAAATCGGCGCTGCGGGCATACTCCTGGCAGGCGGCCATCTCGACAGCGAGCGCATCCGCCAACGGCGTGTCGATACCCTCGTCGACGACCTGCTTGATCCTGACCAATCCGAGTGGGCTGCGCTGCGCGATCACCTCGGCTAGCTCGCGTACCTGATCGGTGAGCGCCTCAGCCGAGGCGACCTGCGTTACCAGGCCCGCCTCATACATCCTGCTCGCCGTCCAGCTCTCCGCGGTGAACAACAGCTGCTTCGCTCGATTGACACCAATCCGCCGGGGCAGCCGGCTGGCACCACCGGCAGCGGGGAACAAGCCATAGCGAGTATGCCCGTCACTGAACGTCGCCGACGCAGCCGCCACCACGAGGTCACAGGCCAGCACGAGTTCCAACCCGCCAGCGACAACATTTCCCTGTACTGCCGCGATCACCGGCTGGGGATGTCGGGCGACCTGGTCGAACACTTCCGCCGCGCGCCGCAGGAACGGGGTCACTCCGGCACCGTCCAGCGAGCCGAGGACCATCTTCAGGTCCGCACCCGCGCAGAACGCCGGGCCGTTTGCGGCAAGCACGACGGCCCGTATCGACTGATCATCGGCTGCGCGGGTGAACGAGTCCGCGATCCCGTCGAGCACATCGAAGGACAGCGCGTTACGCGCGTCCGGTCGGTTGAGAGTTACCCAGGCTGTTGCGTTTTCGGTGCGATAGTCGACCACGGCAAGGTTCTCGGCCATTACGTGACTCCATCCGTTCCATCAGCGGTTGCTGACAAGTTCGGCAGTTAGCTAGATAAGACTAGCTGGTTAGCTTTGGCTCGGGTTCGTATCGACGGCACGTCGTCGGTATCGATCGGACATGCGGGAGATTCTTGACTACTTGGGTGCAGTATGTCGATAATCACGTCTAATAATTATTAACTGGTTAGTATGGTTTTGAGTGAGGTCATGGGACCACTCGCGGGACTGCGCATCATCGAGATGGCGGGCTTGGGGCCAACCCCGTTCGCCGGCATGCTGCTGTCCGATATGGGTGCCGAGGTGATCCGGCTCGTTCGCCCCAACGACACCAGTATCGGCGCCGGATCGTGGAACCACCTGCACCGTGGACGACCAGCCCTGGAATGCGATATCGGCACGGGCCACGGGCGGGAGCTAGTGTGTCAGCTGGCCGAACGGGCCGATGCCCTGATCGAGGGGTTCCGTCCGGGTGTCATGGAACGACACCTGCTTGGCTCGGAACAGCTCTGTGCCCGGAACCCGCGCCTGGTTTACGGCAGGGCAACCGGTTACGGTCAGGACGGCCCGCTGTCCAGACGCGCCGGGCACGACATCAACTACATCTCGATCGCCGGTGTGCTCGGCTCCATCGCCCGCGCGGGCGAACGGCCGCAGTTCCCGCTGAGCCTGCTTGGCGACTTCGGTGGGGGCGGGATGTTGCTGGCATTCGGAGTGCTGTGCGGCGTGCTCGAGGCGGGACGATCAGGACGTGGCCAGGTGATCGACGCCGCGATGGTCGATGGGACGGCGTTGCTCAGCACCGTCTTCCACGCGCTGCGCAACGCCGGTATGGCCGACGACGAACCCGGAACCAACTCGTTCGACGGCGGAGCGCACTTCTACAACGTCTATGCCACATCGGACGGTGCGTATATCGCCGTCGGTGCCGTCGAAGCGCCGTTCTACGCCCGGCTGCTCGAAGTGCTCGGGTTGGACCCCAGGGAGTTCCCACAGTGGGATCGGGCACGGTGGCCCGAGCTGACCGACCGCTTCGCCGCGGCGTTCCGGCAGAAGACAAGAGCTGCATGGGAAATGATCCTCGAACCGGCCGACGCCTGCGCGACCGCGGTCTACCGGATCGGTGAGGCGCCGCATCATCCGCACAACGTCACACGCGGCACCTTCGTCCATGTTGGACATGATCTGCAGCCAGCTCCGGCGCCCCGATTCAGTCGAACCGTTCCCGAACTTCCCGAGCCGGCACCCGAACCCGGCACGGATCCGGGTGCCGCGCTCGCCGGTTGGGGGCTCACCGAAACCGATATCAACACGCTCACGCGCGCCAGCCAACCCACGGAGGAATGACGATGGATCCGGTAGAAGTCTTGCGTCGTAACGCTGAGCGCAATGGCGACCAGCTCGCGGTGATCTGTGGCGACTGGCGCCAGACTTACCGCGAGCTCTACGCGCGGTCGTGCCGGCTGGCCAACGCGATGCGCGCGGCCGGTATCGAGAAGGGAGAGCGAGTCTGCCTGCTAGCCGATAACAGTGCCGAGACCGTTGAGCTGGTGGGCGGTTTGGCGCTGGGCGGGTATGTGCGCTGCCCGCTGTATGCGCACGATTCCGCGGACCGCCATCGCTACCTGCTCGAGCTGACCGGAGCGGTCGCCCTTGTCGTGCAAGCGAAGTACTATTCCGCGATCGCGCCAGCGGTCGCCACCTGCGAAACGGTGCGGGCGGTGATCGTTATCGGCGAGCAGCCCGACGCCGAGGTGCTGAACTACGAGTCGCTGCTGGCCAACGCCTCTCCGGAGCAACCGCCGGTCACCGTGGGTCCAGACGACCCGCACCAGATCCGGTTCTCGGCAGGCACGACCGGTCTACCCAAGGGCATCATGCATACGGTAGCTGGGTGGATGGCCGTCGGCGACGAGACGGTCGGCTCCGTGCGGCCGCCACTGACCAGTAAGGACCGCTACCTCGCCGCCGGCCCGCTGACACATGCCGCGAACATGCCGCTGTGGCCAATCCTCGACGCGGCCGGCACGGTCGTGGTCATGCCGGCGTTCGACCCGGCCGAATTCCTCAGGCTGGTCGAAACCGAACGTGCCACGCTTACCTTGCTCGTGGCGACCATGGTAAGGATGATCACGCAGCACGATGACGCGCCGGCGCGGGACCTGTCCAGCCTGCGCCTGGTGTACTACGGCGCTTCCCCGATGCCCGAATCCGTGCTGGTTCGCGCGATCGACGTGTGGGGAAACATCATGCACCAGCTGTACGGGCAGAGTGAAGTCGCACCGGTCGCCGAGTTGCTTCCCGGACAGCACATAGTGGACGGTCCGCCGGAGCAGCGACGCAGGCTGCGATCTGCCGGAAAACCCACCACCAACGCGCGAATCCGCGTGGTAGATGAGAAGGACAATGAGCTGCCGGTTGGTGAGATCGGCGAGATCGTGGCGGTGGCACCGAACCGGATGGCGGAGATCTGGAATGACCCGGACGCGAACGCGGCGCGCGTCACGGTAGATGGGTGGGTTCGCACACGCGATATGGGCTACTTCGATGAGGAAGGTTACCTGTACCTCGCCGACCGCAAGGAAGACATGATCATTTCGGGCGGTTTCAACATCTGGCCAGCCGAACTGGAGAACGTGTTGACGGCGCACCCTGGGGTATCCGAGGCCGTCGTGGTTGGCGCCCCGGACGCCAAGTGGGTGGAAACGCCACGTGCCGAAGTCGTGCTGGATCAGCGTTACCCCGGTGAGGTCACCGAGCAGGAACTCATCGAGCTGACCAGGTCGAAGCTCGGGTCCGTCAAGAAGGTCACCGGAGTGCGCTTCGTCGACGAACTGCCGAAGACACCGGTTGGCAAGGTGCTCCGGCGCGTGGTGCGGGAACACTACCGGGAACACTGAGCGCCCTTAGCGCCCTGAAACGCACCGCCACCAGCGCGTTTCAGTGGTTTCGGGAGGGCTTCGGCGCGCACCGAAGCCCTCCCGAAACCCTGGCGGAGCCCATCCGCCCGACGATCGGGATCGACAGCCAGAACCCAGTAGAGGGAGTCGATTCCGATGACTACGACGGTCGCCATCGCCGAGCAGGCCACCATCGACCAGCAGGGCGACCCGGTACGGCTTGCGGTGATCGTGGGCAGTATCCGCACCGACCGGTTCTGCCCGACGCCGGCCAACTGGATCGCCGATCACGCCCGCAAATCCGATGGCATACACGTCGACGTGATCGACCTCGCCGACTATGACCTGCCCATGGTGCTTGGCGGCAACGACCCCGATGCGCCCCAGCCCGAGGCCGTGACCGCGCTGGGCGAGCGGCTCGGCGCGGCTGACGCCTTCATCGTTGTCACCCCGGTCTACAACCGGGCGTATCCAGCTTCACTGAAGAACGCCATCGACTGGTTCTACGACGAGTGGCAGCTCAAACCGGTGGGGTTCGTCTCCTATGGCGGCATGACCGGCGGCCTGCAGGCTATCGACACGCTGCGTGGTGTGTTCACCGAGTTCCACGGCGTTCCGCTGCGCGACTCGATCACTTTTGCCAACTTCTGGGAGGCGTTCGACCACGACGGTCGTCCGGTGGACACCGAACGCGCGAGCAAGCTCGCCGAAGGGTTCCTGAATCAGTTGGCCTGGTGGGCGCGGACGCTACGCGAAGCCCGCACCGCGCGCCCGTACCCATTCGTCGAGTCCGAGTAGGACCGTCCACCTTCCACCGTATCCGCACCACAGGAGCTGATCTCGATGACCACGATGTCCACTTCGGCCGGACCCACCTGGCGGGCGTGGGTCGGTCTGGTGCTACTTGCCTTACCGCTGTTCATGATGGCCACCGACTTCACGGTGATGTTCATGACGATGCCCGCCGTCACGGCCGACCTCGCGCCCTCCACCACCCAGACATTGTGGATCATGCACATCGGTGAGTTCGTCGCCGCTGGCTTTGTCATCACCATGGGTTGGCTGACTGGCCGGATAGGTCCGCGCACGTTGTTGCTCATCGCGATGGGGCTGTACGGCCTTGCCTCGGCGCTGGCGGCGTTCGCGCCCAACGCCGAGGCCCTGTTGACCGCGCGGGTGTTGACCGGTCTCGCCACCGCGGCCGCGTCGCCCGCGGCGATCTCGTTGTTGCGGTCGATCTTCACCAGTACTCGGCATTTCGGGATCGCCTTTGCGGTACTGATGGGAGCGTTCTCGGTCGGCGGTGCGCTCGGTCCGCCCATGGGCGGGGTGCTGCTCGCGCATTTCTGGTGGGGATCGGTGTTCCTGATCAACGTGCCGGTCGCCGCCGTGGTGCTGTTCGGCGGACTTAGCTTGTTCCCTCGGGGTAGCACGTCTAACACCGAACGGATCGACATGATCAGTGTCGTGTTGTCCATCGGCGCGGTGCTGCTGCTCGTCTTTGGTCTCCAGGAGATCGCTGACCGGGGCGTTTCGCTGCCCTACGTGCTGACGATCATGGCGGGTATCGGGCTCGGCATATGGTTTGTCCGGCGGCAACGGCACTTGACCAACCCGCTGCTGGATCTGCGCCTGTTCTCCATACGTGCGCTGCGGATGGCCGCGATCGCGCTCGCGCTCACCTCGGTGGCCTTCGTTGGCGTGGACTTTCTGTTGGTGCAATACCTGCAGATCGTGTCCGGCGTGCCGACCGGCAGGCTTGGTTTGTTGCTGGCCGCTCCCGGCATCGCGGCCATCATTGGCAGCGCGCTGGCCCCGATCTTGGCGCGCCGGATCGCTCCGGGCCCGCTGACGGCAGCCGGCGTGGGGTTGTCTCTGGTTGGTGCGCTGACCATCATCGCGGCGATTGCCGTGGCACCGCAGCTAACCTGGCTGTTCATCGCCGGAACGACGGCCGTCGCGTTGGGCGTCACCCCACTGATGTTGCTCGGTGCTCAGCTCATCGTCACCTCCGCGCCGAAAGCACGTGCCGGCTCGGCCGTGGCGATCCAGGACGTCAGCGCGGGGCTGGGCGGCGCATTGGGGATGGCCCTTGTCGGCAGTCTTGCCATGGCCGTTTTCGGCCGGGTGTTGACCGCCCGCGCGCCCGCTGGTCTCGGCGCGGCCGAGGTCGAAGCTGCCACCCAGAGCCCCGGTGGCGCGGTCGCCACGGCAACGGATGTCGGGGGCGCCGATGGTCAGGCGTTGCTCACCGCGGCACATGGCGCCCTGTCCTGGGGCACGGCAGCCGCATACGGCGCAGCCGTCGTTGTCGGCGGGGCCACCATCGTCCTCCTGCTGCGTGGACTGCGTGGGATAACGCTGGACCTCGATACTCCGGAGTCGGGCACCGAGGAGCCGGAGCCCGTCAGGGTTGGTTCAGCCACTGTGGACCGCGAGCCGGGTCAGCTCGCGGCCACCCAGCCGAGTGCAGCGCCCTAGGCGAGCATCAGTCCGATCAGTGAGCGACACCGCCCGGAAGCCGTTCACCTACCCGGGCACGGATCCGGTCGATATCGCCCCGTTCTGGCATCGATGGTTCGGCACCGATCCGCGCCCGCAACGCATCGGCCGCGCCGAGCAGTTCCGCGGCGGCTCGGAGGTCTTCGGCATCGGGTCGGGCCGCACGGACGGCGGCAGTCAGCTCCAGCATCCGTGCGGTCGCCGGCGATTCGGGATCCCGCGCGGGCCGTGCGGTCAGGTGCCGGAGGGCGTCCTCGGCTTGGTTCAGGTCGCCTTCCTGGATGGCAAGGAAACCCCGCTCGAACTGCGCGCTGGAGTCGCGTTCGGCTAACCGGCCGTGGTAACTCAGCCAGCGGTCCAACAGGGCTCGGGCGGTAGCGGGATCTCCGGTGCAGCGGGCGATGTTCGCTTCGGCGAAGTCAGCGAACAGCAACCCGTTCTGATCGGCCACATCGGAGGCCAGCGATCTCGCTTGTGCCACTCGCTCGTGTGCGAGTGGCAGATCACCCGAGCGTACCGCCGCGATGGCCGCCGCGCTGAACCAGTAGGAAGCCTCGACCCGCAGATCAAGATCGAAGCAGATGTCCAAGGCACGCGTAGCGGCATCCGCCGCTCGGCGATGATCGCCACGCAGCTCAGCGACCTGGTACTCGACACCGAACACCTGGGACAGGCCGTAGCCATCACCGAGGGCACGCAGCACGGTCTCCGGATCGCGGCCGTCCGGTTGACCGCGCGGCGCGACACCCCAGTTGCTCACCAGGAACCAATCTCGCTGGCTCGCCGCAACCGCGACGTCCCACTCGTGGCCAAGGGCTTGCAGGATCGCGATGGACTCATCCACGTGTTTCTCGCCGGCATCGCGGATACCGATGCCGAGCAACGAGGTCCCAGCGAACCACTGCATTCGGGCTCGGGCGCGGTCATCGCGGAACAACGCCAGCGCTTCGGCGACCAGGTCTGCTTCCCGCCCTGGTCGCCGATGCAGGTTCATGCAGGCCGCCAGAGTAGCCGCGGCGGCATACGTGTCATCCCGTGGTCCCGGCAGCGTGGTCGCGGTGTTCACATCGCGATGCAGATTGGCGTGATGCCCAGCGATCCATTGATACCAGAAGGTTCGCACGGCCATCGCGACCGCGCTGTGCCCGTCCTTCGCGCTGACGGCCGTGTCGAAGGCGTGCCGTAGCTGGTTGCGTTCGGACTCCAGCCTGGTCAGCCAATGTCGTTGCGCTGGACCACGGATGTGTTCGTCAGCTTCGCGCGCGAGGTCGAGATAGTAGTGCAGGTGGCGCTGCGCGAAGGCGGCGCGCTCGCCGGCTTCGTCGAGCTTTTCCTCGGCGTAGGTGCTGATCGACTCCAGCAGGCCGTAGCGCACCCCAGCGGGGGTGTGCACGGTGTTCACCATGCTGCGATCCACCAACCCGATAAGCACGTCAGCCACATCGGACGGCCGGACAACCGGCTGGTCAGTGTCGTAGGTGTCGTCGGCGCAGATCACTTCGGCCGCGGCGAGGCTCAGGGTGCCCGGATGGATGGCGAGCCGGCGCAGCACGGTCTGTTCGGCCTCCTCGAGCAGCGACCAACTCCAGTCGATCATTCCGCGGAGCGTCTGCTGGCGCCGGGGTACTCCACGGCCGGGCCGACGCAGCAGATTCAGCCGATCGCTGAGGCGCGCTAACAGATCATGCACGGAAAGGCCCCGGATGCGCCCCGCGGCCAACTCCAAAGCAAGCGGTAGTCCGTCCAGCCGGCGACACAGTTCGGCAATCGCGGCAGTGGTGTGCGCATCGAGCGCGACGTCCGGATCGCTGGCCTTGGCGCGGGCGATGAACAGTTCCACGGCCGCACTGGTTTCGCCGCTCGCCGTGGACTCCGTGCTGAGCGCGCCAACATCGAACCGCTGTTCTTCGGGCAAACCAAGGGGTTCGCGGCTGGTGGCGAGCACCCGTGCACTGGGAACCTGACGGAGCAGTTCCGCGACGAACACCGCGGCCTCGGCCGCCACATGTTCACAGTTGTCCAGCACCAGCAACGTCGAATGCGCACCCAGTGCTTGGCGTAACCGTCCCATGGATCCAGCGGTCGACAGCTGATCGGACAGCTCCATCGTGGTCACGGCAAGGGCCGCGATGCGTTCCCCCGAACCGAGTTGATCCCCCGTGGTCGTGGTCAGCTCGGTCAGCTCGATAAACCAGGCGCCACGAGTGAAGTGCGCCGCCTGATCGTGGGCCAGTCGCAGGGCGAGGCGAGTCTTGCCCACGCCACCGATTCCGGTCAGGGTGACCAGCCGAGACTCGGCCAGTAGCGCCGTGACCTGTTCGCCCTCGCGTTCGCGTCCGATCAGTGGCGTGGTCTCGGCCGGCAGGTTCGTGCGGCGGGCGTGCACGGCCGTGTCGGGTTTCGGGCCCGGTGTTCGGGTCAGTGCGGGGTCCTGGCGCAGGATCTGGCCGTGCAGTTCACGGATATGTGGGCTCGGATCGATACCGAGGTCTTCGGCGAGCCGGTGACGGAGCGACTCGTACATCGCGAGCGCCTCGTGTTGGCGGCCGACCTGATACAGCGCCAGCATCAGCGCGGTGATCAGCCCCTCCCGCGTGGCGTGTTCGGCAACCAGACCGTCCGCGTAGCTGAGTGCCTTCTCTGGTGCACCCTGCTGGACGAGGCTTTCTACCAAGATTTCCAATGCGTCGCCGCGCAGCTTTCGCAACTGTGCCACAGCGGGAGCAAGCCAGATCTCGTCCGCGATATCGCCGTACGGTTCGCCACGCCAGAGTTCCAGCGCTTCGGTGAGACCGTCGATCTTGCGCTGTCCATCGGTCGCCCCGCGGGCGCGCTCGATCGCGTGCTGGAAGCGGCCGGCATCGACTACATCGGACGGTACGGTGAGCCGATACCCACCGCCGGCGTGCGTGAGGAACTCGCGGGCGCCGGGCTGTGCCTTGTCCAGCACGGCGCGCAGCCGGGAAAGTTTGGCGCGCAACACTTTTTTGGGATTCGCGGGTAGGCTCTCGCCCCATAGCCGGTCGATCAGCGCATCGGTCGATACCGGCTCGCCGTTGGCGGCCACCAGCGCGGCCAACAGCAGTCGCAGGTGACGTTCGGCCACCTCAACTGGGGCTCCCGGCTCGGCGCTGAGCCGAACCGGGCCGAGTACCTCGATCCGCATACTCGCCAGTCTAAGTTGGCCATGCCGCACCTGGTTGCTAACGAGGTCGAGTGGCACGTCGGGCTGGTGTGCGGTGTGTGCCGCCCTGCCGCTCAGGACTCGGCGAGGATTCGTTCGATGATGTCGCCGGCCGCGCTCGCACCGCCGGCGGTGTCCATTTCGGCGCGCATCGTGGTCAGCCGGTCGCGGACATCCACGTCGCCGGCGAGCGCATTGGCCGCCTTCCAGAGCGCATCGGCGTCCACCGTCGCCGGATCGAGCGCGTGGCCAAGTCCGAGCTCGGCGATCCGGTCAGCATTGGCCCGTTGCTCGGCCATCTGCGGGACGGCGACGAGTGGCACTCGCTGGTGGATGGCCTCCATCGTGCTGCCCATTCCGGCATGCGTGACAAAGGCGCGCGCGTGCCGGAGTACGGCCAACTGTGGAACCTGTTCGTGGACCTCGACGTTGTCCGGGATGCGGCCGAGTTCGGCTCGCCGCACCTGATCGCCGGTGGCGAGTACGACATGCCAAGGTTGCTCGGCGGCTGATTCGACGATCATCCGGTAGAAGTCCGGCCGCGCGTTGTAAGCGGTGCCAAGGGAAACCAGGAGCACCGGCAGGTCGTTACCCGGCGGCGTCCAGTCGTCCTGGTAGCCGCGTCCAGTGAGGCAGGGCCCGACGAAATCCCATCCGTGGAAAGTGTCGCCGGCATACTGAAAGGCTCGTGGCAGCGTGACGATCCGCGCGGCCGCCAGCTGCCCCTGAGTGAACTTGGCTACCTCGCGAATGCCCTGGCCACGCAGATAACGGCCGAGCCGGAGCAGCTGCCACAGGAAACGCGGGCTTGCCGGGTTGATCTTGGCATAGTTGGCCATCGACCAGTGCTTGTTGCCCACGAAGTTCGGCCAGGTCTCCACCGCCGGTACGCCCCAGCGATGTGCCAGGATCCGCCCCCACCAGGCGAGCGGGCCGTCATGCAGCACCAGATCCGGCGCCGGAGCGCCGGCCAACCGCGGCACCATCGCTTTGGTCTCGTCCAGCAGCAGCCCCATCGCCCGAACAAGTTCCTTGCCGTGCATCTGTGGCGGCCCGCCAGGAAGCCGTTCCCACAACGAATCGACCGGCTCGAACTTGGCACCAGTCTCGGTGATCCGCTCGGCGAACATGCTCGGTGCCCAATAGGTCACCTGATGCCCACGGCGCACGAGCTCAGCCACGATGCCCAGCGTCGGGTTGACGTGACCAGCGCCAAGCGGTCCGTACCCGGAAATAGTCGCCACGGATCACCAACCTAGCCGAACTCGCAAGGGCTCAGTCCGCAGTTCGTTGTGGACGGTCGCTTGCCAGCATGGCGAAGACCAACGTGTCGGTCCACTCACCCTTGCTCCACCAGTTCTGCCGCAGGTGCGCTTCCCTGCGCATGCCCACCTTGCTGGCAAGCCGCGCGGAAGCGGTGTTTCGCGCATCCATCTGGGCGCTGACCCGGTGTAGACCGTATACCTCGAAACTGGCCTCCAGCACGGCGTGCACCGCTTCCGTGGCGAATCCCTGGCCACCGAACTCCGGATCGAGGACCCAGCCAATCTCGGCCATCCGGTGTTCCTTGTCGGTGAACCAGAGCGCGATATCGCCAATCGTCGCCGAGTCGTACTCGATGACAAGTGCCAGGGCTTCACTCTCGCCGTCCAGATCGGTCCTCGTCAGTCGCTCGTCGACGCGCGCGATCGCGTCCTCGGCTGTCCACGGCTCCTCGAGGAGAAAACGGGCGACGTCCGGACGTGCGTAGATGCGCTGCAGCGGGCTCGTATCCGCTTTCTCGTGCGGCCGCAGCAGTAGTCGGTCAGTTGTCAACGGGAGGGTCAGTTGAGTCATTGCCGTGGAGTCTAGCCGCTTGACAGCTCCATGTTAGTCACTAACATTTACTCCTGTGGGGAGATGGCAGCAGACGCATGAGGCACTGCGCCGCGCGGCTTTGGAGCTGTTCCTGGAGCAGGGCTATGACGCGACGCCTACGGCGCAGATCGCGGACCTCGCCGGAGTGACGGAAATGACCCTGTTCCGGCACTTCGGCACCAAGGAGGCGCTGTTGCTCGAAGATCCTTACGACCCGCTGATGGCCGAAGCGGTACGAACCCGGCCGCCAGGAGAGTCGTCGATGCGCGCACTCGCCGAGGGGATCCGGCAGCAGTGGCATCAGCTCGATCCGGAGTCGACGGCGGCGTTGTGCGCCGTGTTGCGGGTCGTCGCGGAAACCTCGGCCTTGCGCGGCGCGCTGGAACGCGGTAGCGCCACCACCGTCACCGCGCTGGCCGATGCACTGGTGATCCGCGGTGCTGCCGCCGATGAGGCGCGGGTGGCAGCGACGGCCGTCATCGCCGGGCTGAGCACGGCGCTGTTGGAGTGGGCCCAAGCCACCAGAGAACCGGCTGGGCAGGTCAGCCTGACGGATGTGGTGGACCGGGCACTGAGTGTATTGGGCGGTGACTGAGGATGCTCACCTTCGAGCAGGTCAGCCTGAGTTTCGGGGAAGGTATCGGCGTCGCGGAGCTTGACCTTGCCGTCGCCGAAGGCGAGATCGTCGCGCTGGTCGGGCTGAACGGGGCGGGCAAGACCACGCTGATGCGCCTTGCCGTCGGCATGCTTCGTCCGGACAGTGGCACCGTGCGGGTGCTCGGCCATGCCCTTCGCGAGTTGCCTTCGGCGCGCTGGTGCGGTGTTGGGGCGCTCGTCGAGGTGCCGCTGGCCTATCCGGAGTTGACCGTGCGGGAAAACCTCCGCATCGCCTGCCTGTTGCGTGGCAGCGATCCGCGATGCGTCGAGCGCGCGCTCGATGATTGGCGGCTCGGACCGGTCGCGGATCGCCGTTTTCGCCGTCTTTCCCTCGGTAACCGGCAGCGAACCGGGCTAGCCAGCGTGCTCCAGCACGATCCCCAACTGATCGTGCTGGACGAGCCGAGTAACGCGCTCGACCCGAGTTCGGTGCTGGTGCTGCGGGACCAACTCACCAAGCGCGCGGCAGAAGGAGCCGCGGTCGTCGTCAGTAGCCATCACCTGGATGAGGTGGCCCGGATCGCGGACCGCATCGTGTTGCTGAATGCCGGCCGGCTGATTGGCGAACTCGACCCCACTGGGCGCGATCTGGAACGCACCTTCTTCGACCGAATCCACGACGACGACACAAGCCGGGCCGCGGAATGCGAGCAAACGTCATGAATCGGACCAGTGCCATGAACGCGGTGTTTCGGGTCGAAGTCCGGAAGCTCGTTCGCTCGCCGGTCGGTGTGATCGCAAGCGTTGCCCTGGTGGGCGGCACGCTTGTGCTACTCGGCGGGATCACCGCCGCGTTGGCAAGCGGGAACCCCGATCTCGTGGCAAAGCTGGGCCCAGCCGCGACCCGGGACTGGGCGGGGCTGCTTTCCTCGGCCGCGCAGGTCACCGCCGCCGGCGGGTTACTCGGTTGCGGGGTGGTCCTTGCCTGGCTGTTCGGCAGGGAGTTCGCGGACGGCACGATCACGGGACTGTTCGCCTTGCCGGTCAGCAGGGGCCGGATCGCGCTCGGCAAACTCGCGGTGTATGCGGTCTGGGTCGTCGGGCTGAGCCTGCTGCTGACCCTCGGGCTGCTTGGACTCGGCGCTCTGCTTGGCTATGGCGGCCCCACCGGCGGAGCCTGGGCAGCACTTGGCCGGCAACTCCTGCTTGGGGTACTCACCGGGGCGGTCGCGACCCCTATCGCTTGGGTCGCGACGGTGACGCGCTCCCTGCTGGCTGGGGTCGGCTGTGCGATCGGGCTCGTGGTCGTCAGCCAGGTTGCCGTGTTGGCCGGGGCGGGAGCTTGGCTACCGCTTGCTGGTCCCGCGCTCTGGGCGATGAGTCATGGCACGGAGGTGACCGCCTGGCAGCTCGCGCTGGTACCCGCCTTCGCCGTGGCCTTCACCGTTCTTGCCTGCTCGAGCTGGACTCGACTGCGCTTGAACCGCTGACCCGCCGGCCTTCGTTCGTCGTATGTGGACGGGAGCCGCCTCGGCGAGGCTGGCTGGAACGTCCACAGTAGAGCGCTTGAGGCGCCTAGAGCGCCGGGCTGCTGAGCAGATGTGCATACACCGGGGTGCTTCCCACAGGCTGTTACTGCTTGACACGGTTGATCCAGGCGACAACTATGCGCTTAGTCATCGAGTCCGTCGGTGCCGTTCGACGGCGCGCGACCATGGAGAGCCGCCGTGTCCCAACGTTCTGATCTCCCACCCACCGCTTCGTCGAGTACTGGCCGGGATCGGTTGCCGGTACGCACGCTGGTCGCCGCGTCGATTGGCAATGCCATCGAGTGGTACGACTGGACGATCTACGCGACGTTCTCGATCTATTTCGCGACCCAGATCTTCCCGGACGGGAATCCAACCGCCGCGCTGCTGTCCACTCTGGGCACTTACGCGCTGGCCTTCTTCTTCCGGCCACTCGGCGGTTTCCTGCTCGGCCGCTTCGCCGACCTACGTGGCCGGCGCACCGCGATGCTGCTGACGATCCTGCTGATGTCCGGCGGGTCCTTCGTCATCGCGCTTCTGCCGACCTTCGATATGGTCGGCTGGCTCGCCCCTGTCCTGTTGCTGCTCGCGCGGGTCGCACAGGGGATGTCGCTCGGCGGCGAGGTCTCCAACGCCTCGGCCTATCTTGCCGAGATCGCCCCACCCGCGCGCCGGGGACGGTTCTCCTCGTTCTTCTACATTTCCACCGGTACCGCGGTACTGCTCGCATCGTTGCTCGGCGCGCTGCTCGCCGCGACGCTGAGCGAAGACCAGCTTGGCTCATGGGGCTGGCGGTTGCCGTTCCTGCTTGGTGGCGTGCTCGGATTGATCGGGCTGTGGATGCGGCGCAATATGGCCGAGACCGAGCAGTTCGAGCAGAACAAGGCGCGTGCGGCGCGCCTGCGTAACCCGTTCCTGCTCACCGTGCGGGAGCATCCGAAGGCAGTGGCGCAGCTGATCGGGTTCACCCTGTTGAACACCCTCTGCTATTACACCTTCTTCTCCGCCCTGACCCCATACGCGACGAGCTCTGAGGGCGCGGATCCACAAGAGGTCTTCCTCGCGCTATCGATCGCGACCGCGGTGTTTGTCGCGTTGCAGTACCCGATGGGCATGCTCTCCGACCGCATCGGGCGTAAACCGCAGTTGCTGGCCTGGTCAGCGGCAACCGCGATCCTGATCATCCCGCTTTCCTGGCTGATCGGTCCCGGATTCGGCAATATGCTGGTGGTTTTCGGCGTCGGGCTGGCGCTCTACACCGCGATGACGTCGATTGCCCCGGCGATCATGAGCGAGCTGTTCCCGACCGAGTTGCGCGGGCTTGGCATCGGCGCCTGGTACAACCTGACGGTCGCGCTGTTCGGCGGCACGGCACCACTGGTTATTCAAGCGCTGTCCGCGGCGGGGCTGGCGAACCTGTTCTTTGGTTACGTCGCGGTCGGTGCGGCTATCGCCTTCTTCGTGATCCTCACGCTGCCGGAGACGAAGAACTCGGTGCTGCGCTAACCGCATCCAGGCTGGATGCGCTCGGGGCCGGGCCGCCTCAGTGCTGTTCGCGCCGCTGCGCGTCGCGCTCCTTCACCCGAGCGGTTTCCTTGCGAACCTCGGCCTGGGTGGCGCGCTCGCGCTGCAACCAATCCGGGCTTTCGGCTTTCAGTTCATTGATCTGCTCGGTGGTCAGTGGCGTGGTGATACCGCCACGGGCCAACCCGCCGATGGAGACCCCCAGCCGTGCCGCGACCACCTGGCGGGGGTGCGGGCCATTACGGCGCAACTCGCGCAGCCATTCCGGCGGATCGGCCTGCAGTGCGTTGAGCTCGTCGCGGGAGACGACACCCTCCTGGAACTCCGCGGGGGTGGCTTCGAGGTAGATCCCCAGCTTCTTCGCGGCGGTCGCCGGCTTCATCGTCTGGGGTGTCTTGTGCGACGTCATGCCGTCCAGGGTAACGAGGTGCGCGCGACGGCCGATCACGCCCGGTAACCTGGAGGCCGTGACTGGCTCGCAGGCGTCCCCTTCGTTTCGGCTCGGGTACGTCGCCGGGGTGACCCCGGGCAAATGGGCGCGGATCTGGCAGGAGCGTTCGCCGGCCGTGCCGCTCGAGCTCGTCCTGGTGCCCGCGGCCGAAGCCACCGATCGCGTCCGCGACGGTGCCGTGGACGCGGTACTGCAGCGCTCGCCGATCGACCGCGAGGGGCTGCACGCGATCCCGCTCTACACGGAGACCACCGTGGTCGTCGTGCCCAAGGATCATGTGGTCACCGCCGCCGATGAGGTGACAAGCGCGGATCTGGCCGAGGACGTGCTGTTCCATCCCCTCGACGACACCCTTGACTGGGTACAGATGCCCGGCCTACCCGCGGTCGAGCGGCCAGCCACGACCGCGGCGGCCATCCAACTGGTCGCGGCCGGGGTGGGGCTGCTGGTGGTTCCCCAGTCGCTCGCCCGCCTGCATCACCGCAAGGACCTCACCTATCGGCCGGTCGTGGACGCACCCACGTCGTCGGTCGCGTTGTCCTGGTTGGCGAGCGAAACCACCGACCTGATGGAGCAGTTCATCGGGATCGTGCGCGGCCGAACGGTGAACAGCACGCGCGGCCGGCAGCCGGTGGCCGATCAACCAGCGCCCGCGCGGCGCGCACGACAATCCGCCCCGCGTTCGACGACCGCGCGAGATCGGCAGGGTAGCGGGAAACGGGGTAAGCGCGGTCGGCCTCGTCGGCGCTAGCCGAGCTCGACAGCCCTCTTGTGACGGATTTACGGGCTCGCGCCCTTGCGTGCGTATTGCACACTAAAAGGGAGCATCGACCCGTGGAGGCCGTATGGATGCCACCCGCACGGCAGTTCCGGTACAGGCGCTTGGCGCGACCTGGCGTGCAGGCGATTTCACCCTTGAACCCGTTACGGCCGAGATCGGCGGGGGCACACTCGTCGCGATCATCGGACCGAGCGGGGCCGGTAAAAGCACCTTGGTGGAACTCCTTGCCGGCGTGCGAACGCCGACCGAAGGGCGAGTCAATACCCCAACAGAGGTTGGCTTGGTGCCGCAGGACGATATCGTGCACCGCTATCTACCGTTGCGCCGCACCTTGAGCTATGCCGCCAGGTTGCGCGGCCGGACCGATCCCGCCGCCGTTGACCAGGTGCTTGACATGGTCGGTCTTGCGCACCGCGCTTCGGCGATCGTCAGTACGCTGAGCGGTGGCGAGCGTAAACGAGCGAGCATCGCTGTCGAACTACTTGCCCAGCCGGAAGTGCTGTTCCTGGACGAACCGACCAGCGGTCTTGATCCCGCGACCGGGCGGGAGCTGCTGAGGCAGCTGGCCTCGTTGACCGAAGCCGGGCACACGGTCGTGTTCACCACGCACAACCCCGGCGACATTAGTTGGTGCGACGAGATTCTGGTACTCGATCACGGGCGGTTGGCTTTCGCCGGTATGCCGGCGGATGCCCTTGATCATTTCGGGGTCACGAACGCGGAGGACATCTACACTCGGCTGGACGAGCGCCAGTGGACACCCCAGCCGATCCAGCCAACGCCAGTGGAGCCACGGCCACGGCGGCGCGAGGTATCGGCGGTACGGCAATGCTGGCTACTCACCTGCCGCGCGATCGAATTACTGGTACGCAACAGGATCACGCTCGCGATCCTGCTCGGATCGCCCATCATGATCGCGCTCATGTTCCTGATGCTGTTCTCCCCAGGAGCGTTCGACCCGGACGATCCGAGCCCCAACACCACCGTGATGATCCTCTTCTGGATCGCGTTCGGCGGTTTCTTCTTCGGGCTCACCTACGGGCTGGCGCAGATCTGTGACGAGTTCGCGATCCTGCGGCGTGAACGCTTCGCGGGTCTTCGTCTCCTGCCGTACCTGTTGTCCAAAGTGGTGGGACTGCTGCCACTGCTGTTCCTCGTGGACGCGTTACTGCTCGGCCTGCTTTCGGTGACCGATCGGCTGCCCGAGCTGACCTTGCGCGCCAACATGGCGATGTTCGGCACCGTGATCCTTGCTTCGGTCTGCGCGTTGACACTTGGGCTGCTCGCGGCCGCATCGGTACGCAGCCCGTCGCAGGCCGCGCTGACCCTGCCGATGCTGTGCTTTCCGCAGGTGCTCTTCGTCGGCGCGTTCCTGCCGGTTCCGGTAATGGCCGAGGTGGGCCGATGGTTCAGCTACGCGATGAGCAACCGGTGGGCGTTCGAAGCACTCGGCAGGACGGTGGATCTGCCATCACTCTGGCTGGATGGCGGCTCGTCGCTTGGCCCACCGCTACTCGCCTCCTACGGGGACAGTTTTGATCATCCAGTGTGGACGAACTGGCTACTGCTCGCCGGTTTCGCCGTGGCGTTTGCCGGGGCGACACTGCTGGTGCTGCGTAGGAAAATGGGGCCAGCGCGATGAGCGTGATCACCGACCGGTATCCGGAGTACGCGAGTACCAGCAAGCTCGACGAGCTACGGGCGAACGAGTACGGCTACCTTGACGAGCAGGATCACGTCTACCTGGACTACACCGGTTCCGGCCTTGCCGCCCGCGCGCAACATCGTGCGCACCAGGAACGGCTGGCGCGCACGCTGTTCGGGAACCCGCATTCGGTGAACCCGACCAGCGAGGCGGCGACCGAGTTGGTCGAGGCCGCGCGCCACCGGATTCTCACCTACCTCAACGCGGATCCCGTCGACTACACGGTCGTGTTCACCCCGAACGCCACGGGCGCGGCCCGCCTTGTTGGCGAGGCCTACCCGTTCTCCCGACGCAGCAGGTTGGTACTGACCTTCGACAACCACAACTCAGTGAACGGTTTGCGCGAGTTCGCTCGACGCGGGCACGCCCGCACGGCCTACGTATCCGCCAGCGCACCCGAACTTCGGGTCGATCCGGACCGGCTACGCGCCGAGCTGTCGAAGGGCAAGCGCGGACTGTTCGCCTACCCCGCGCAGAGCAATTTCAGCGGAGTGCAACATCCGCTCGAGTGGGTGGGTCTTGCGCGCGAGCTTGGCTACGACGTGCTGCTGGACGCGGCAGCCTACCTTCCGACGAACCGGCTGGACCTCGCCGAGATACAGCCGGACTTCCTACTCGCCAGCTGGTACAAGCTGTTCGGTTATCCGACCGGAGTTGGCTGTTTGGTCGCGCGGCGGGAAGCGTTGGCCAGGCTGGTGCGACCGTGGTTTTCCGGTGGAACCATCCGCGCGGTGAGTGTGGGCCTGCCCTGGCACCTCATGGCGCAGCAGGAAACCGCGTTCGAAGACGGCACGGTGAATTTCCTGGCCATTCCCGATGTGCACTTTGGACTCGACTGGATCGCTGGCGTCGGGGTGGACATCATTGGCACTCGGGTCCGCTGTCTCACCGGACAGTTCCTCGACCAGCTGAGTTCCCTGCGCCATAGTGACGGCAGCCCGCTCGCGCGGATCTACGGCCCGTTGGAGACGGATAGCCGGGGCGGGACCGTGGCATTCAATTTCCTGGACCGCACCGGCAAGGTCGTCGACGAGCGACTCGTTGCCGCGGAAGCCTCGGCAGCCCGGATCTCGTTGCGTACCGGCTGTTTCTGTAATCCAGGGGTAGGGGAGGATGCCTTCGGGCTCGACGTGGCTGCCCTGCGTCCGCTCCGCCGAACGTCCGCGGTGACGCTGGACGAGTACCTGAACGTGCTTGGTCTGCCTTCGGCTGGAGCGATCCGCGTATCCTTTGGCATCGTATCCAATCTCGCGGATGTGGCGCGCTTCCTCGCGTTCGCGGTGGAGACCTATCGCGACCGTGAAACGGATTCGGTTGGCCTTCCGCAACGGGAAAGCTGCTAGCCGGTCGGGCGCGAGTACAGCGACGACAGGAGGGAAAGCCGTGGGTGAACAGCCGGATCGTATGCTGCGTGGAGACTGGTACCTCGACGATGCCGAGCTGAGCGAGCAGCGACGGCACTGCTGGCGGATGCTGGATCGCTTCAACGCCGCCGGTACCGACGATGCGGATGAGCATCGCGCGATCCTGACCGAACTGTTCGGCAAACTCGGCCCTGGCGCCACGGTGCTGCCGCGGTTTCAGTGCAGCTACGGTGCGCAGATCACCGTTGGCGCCAATAGTTTCGTCAACCACGACGCGTTCCTGATGGACGATGCCCCCGTTGCGATCGGTGATGACGTGCGGATCGGCCCGCGCGCGCAGCTGCTTACCGCCCTGCATCCGATGGAGGATCACGAGCGGCGCCGTGCGGGATGGGAGCGAACAGCACCCATCACGATCGGCGACAACGCCTGGCTCGGCGGCGGCGTGATCGTCTGCCCCGGAGTGACCATCGGCGCGAACGCGGTAATCGGCGCCGGTAGCGTGGTGATCCGCGATGTGCCTGATCAGGTGTTCGCCGCGGGTAACCCGGCACGGGTGATCCGGCAGCTGTAGGCGCGGCCGCTCCCGGATACGGATATTGTCGGCCGGGATGGAAACCGGCCGCGAGGCCTGATCCGGAAAGGGGAGCCATGCTGTCCGTATCCGCCGAAGACACCGCTCGTGCCCTGAACTTCGATGCGCTCATTCCCGCGCTGCGGGAGGGATTCGTTCGGGACGCGCATACCCCGAACCGCCATCATCACGCGATCGATGGCAGTAGCGATGCCACCCTGCTGTTGATGCCATCCTGGACCGAGGGCGGCTACCTTGGCGTGAAGCTGGTCAACGTGTTCCCCGCCAACAGCGAAGCCGGCCAACCGGCCCTTTCGTCGGTCTACATCCTCGCCAGCGCGGTGACCGGGGAGCATCTCGCGGTGCTGGACGGGAACGAGCTGACCCGCAGGCGGACTACCGGCACCGCGGCGCTTGGGGCGTCCTACCTGGCTCGTTCGGACAGCGCCGTGTTGCTGATCGTCGGCGCGGGGCATATCGGCAGCGTGGCGGCTGAGGCGTATGCCGCTGTCCGCGATATTCGGACGGTCCTGGTTTACAACAGGACTGCCGCCGTGGCCGAACAGCTCGTCGCCGAGCTCGGCCAGCGTGGGATGCCTGCCAAGCAGGTTACCGATCTTTCCGCCGCGGTCCCGGAAGCCGACATCATCAGCTGCGCCACGCTTGCCACCGAGCCGATCATCTCCGGCGAGTTGCTGCGGCCCGGTACGCATATCGACCTTATCGGCAGCTTCCGCCCTACCATGCGGGAAGTCGATGACGAGTGCATTCGTCGCGCCACCGTGTACATCGATTCGCCGGTCGCGTTCGAGGAGGCCGGCGACATCGCCCAGCCGGTCGCCGCTGGCGTGCTGGATCCCGCCGCCGTTGCCGGCACCTTGCCGGAGCTATGCCGTGGCGAGCTGGCTGGCCGCGAGCATGACGACCAGATCACCGTGTTCAAGACCGTGGGCACCGGGCTGGCCGATCTGGCTGCGGCCACGCTGGTGTATCGGAGCGTGCGATGAAGCCACGATTGCGGGTCACGTCGGTCACGATCGCCGCGGCCAAGCCACGCGAGCTAGCCCAGTTCTACGGTAGGTTGCTCGATCTCGAAGTGACCACTGTGGAGCCTTCACGGCCGGGTTACCCGCAGGAGGACGGCTGGGCACAGATCCGGCCACCAGCCGGGCTCGGCATGCCGACGCTCAACTTCGAGTGGGAATCCGGTTACGTACCACCGAGCTGGCCATCGGTTCCCGGTGAGCAGCAGTTACAGGAGCATCTGGATATCGCGGTCGACGATCTCGATGCCGCGGTGGCCTGGGCCCAGGATGCCGGCGCCACCCTGGCCGATTTCCAGCCACAGGACGGGGTTCGGGTTCTGTTCGACCCCGACGGACATCCTTTCTGCCTCTTTGCCTCGGGGCACTAGCACAGCTCGGCGGCGGATAATTGATTGGTCGCAGGCGAACGCCGCTGGTTAACTTCCGCCGCGTGAGCTATGAGCACCCGCTGGGCTATGTGCTCGGTCTGGAAGGCATTGCCCTGCTGCGTGGGTTTATTGGTGAGTACGGCAAGGAGTTCACCGAAGCGCGGATTGCCGAGGTTCGACGGTTACTCGCGGACGATTCGCTGGCGGATGCGGCCGTCGAGGTGCATCGGACGGATACCGTAGCCGGCTACCGCATCTGGTCCGAAACGTATGACCAGCCTGGCAACGCGGCGTTCGCGATCGATGAGCCCGAGGTGCGACGCATGATCGAGACGTTGCCACCCGGTGTAGCCCTGGATGCGGGATGCGGAACCGGCCGCTACTCGCGGTGGTTGGTGGAGCACGGACACCAGGTGATCGCCGTGGACAGTTCGCCCGAAATGCTCGCGCGTGCTCGGGCCAGCGTGCCGCGGGGCGAGTTTCTGCTCGGCGACCTGCGGAGACTGCCGGTTCTCGAATCCAGCGTGGATCTGGTTGTCTGCGGTTTGTCGCTCACCCACGTACCCGAGCTCGCGCCCGTTATGGCGGAATTCGCCAGGGTGCTGCGACCTGGTGGGCAGCTGGTGATCGCCGATGTGCACCCGGAGGCGGTACTGCGCGGTTCGATTCCTTCGCTGCGTGGACCAGGTGACCGGCCCGAACGCCTCGCCAGCTACCGCCATCAGGTGGGTGATTATTTGCGGGCAGGGTTAATGCACAATCTGTAACCGCTTGATTGCGTGGAGCCGTCGCGACCGATACCGAGCGAAGCACAAGGGGTGGAATTCGCCACATCATCCATCGGCCCGTGGGACACCTGGCCGTGGAGCCTGGTTGGCGTTGTTCCGGAAGCTGCCCGTGCCGCCAATAACGATGCGCCAGCAATGATTATCTGGCGATTCCAGCGAGGCTGAAGCCGCCATTTTCTCCGCCGTGCCGTTGTCCCGTTGGTTAACATACGGCGTTATCAAGATTGACGTGACCTTGCCGTGCCTTGACTTGTCCTGATCCGCCCGATGAGATTCGTGCGGTACCAGACAGGGAAGGTGAGAAAGTGTCCGTCACTGAGACCACGCCTGCGCCAGAATCGGCCGGAGAAGCGCAGCCGCCGGATCGGACTCGGGTCAAACCGCTGGTCTTCGTTGGTTCGGCCGGGATCACCCTGGTGATCTCGATCTGGGCGATCATCACACCGCAGGGCGCGGCCAATGTGATCGGCGCGGCCGTCGGCTGGATCTCGCAGTGGTTCGGTTGGTACTACTTCCTGACCGCGACGTTGATCGTCGTCTTTGTGGTTTTCATCGCGGCATCGCGTTACGGAAAGATCAAACTCGGCCCGCAACACTCCACCCCGGACTATGGGCTGTTCGCGTGGGCCGCGATGTTTTTCGCCGCCGGCATCGGTGTCGATCTCATGTTCTTCTCGATCTCCGGTCCGGTCACGAATTACCTCGACCCGCCGCAGGGGAGCCCGGAAACCATTGAGGCGGCGCGCCAGGCCGTGGTGTGGACGATATTCCATTACGGCATCACCGGCTGGGCGATGTACGCGCTGATGGGTATGGCCCTCGGCTATTTCGCTTTCCGGCGCCGGTTGCCGTTGGCGATCCGATCCGCGCTGTACCCGCTGATCGGCAAACGAATTCACGGACCGGCCGGCGACAGCGTGGATCTCGCGGCGGTCATCGGGGCGATCTTCGGGATCGCTGTTTCGCTGGGTATCGGCGTGGTACAGCTCAGCTACGGGCTGAACGTCATGTTCGACCTGCCCCAGGGGTTGCCGATCCAGATCGCGCTCATCGTCATCGCGGTACTGATTGCCACGCTGTCCGCCGTTTCCGGCGTCGACAAGGGGATCCGGCGAATATCCCAGCTCAACGTGTTGCTCGCGGTAGCGCTCATGATCTACCTTTCGGTCTTCGAGAACCCGATCCAGGTGCTCAATTCCCTCGTGATGAACGTCGGTGACTTCGTCAGCCGGTTCCCGGGGATGACGCTGGACACCTTCGCCTACGAGCAGCCGACCGACTGGCTCAATTCCGGGACGCTGTTCTTCTGGGCCTGGTGGATCGCGTGGGCGCCGTTCGTCGGCATGTTTCTTGCCCGCATCTCGCGCGGCCGCACCATCCGGCAGTTCGTCACGGCGACCCTGGTGATCCCGTTCTTCTTCGCCCTGGCGTTCATCTCGGTGTTCGGCAACGCCGCACTGCGCGCGGTTCGTGGCGGTGATTCCGAGTTCGGCGAGGCCGCGGTGAACGTTCCAGAAGAAGGGTTCTTCGCGCTACTCGCCCAGCATCCGGGTGCCACCTTCAGCATTGGCCTCGCGGTCGTGGCCGGGTTGCTGTTGTATGTGACCTCGGCGGACTCGGGGGCATTGGTGATGGCGAACCTTAGCTCGCATCTGCGTACACCGACGCAGGACGCCGCGCCCTGGTTGCGTATCTTCTGGGCGGCGGCAACCGGGCTGCTCACCCTGGCGATGTTGCTTGTGGACGGTATTGACGCGCTGACCAACGCCACCATCATTATCGGGCTGCCGTTCTCGGTGGTGATGTTCCTGGTCATGTGGGGGCTGTATCGGGCACTACGGGTGGAAGGATTCCGGCGGGACGCACTGGTCGGTATGTTGCCGTCCACGCTGTCCGGACGGGGCGGCGAGTCAGCGAGTTGGCGCCACCGATTGGCCAGGGCACGCAGCTATTCCGACCGGGCCGCGGTCGAGAAGTTCCGTGATGACGTATGCCTGCCCGCCTTGACCGAGGTCGCCGAGGAACTGCGGGCACATGGCGAGGAAGCCACCGTGCAGCAGCGGACCGATGCGAAGACCGGGCTGTTTCAGGTGGAACTGCGGTCACCGGTTGGCGCCGCCGAGGAGTTCGGCTATCTGGTGTGCCCGCGCCCTTCGCGTACTCCCGCGTTCGCGCGCAACGCACGCAACGGCGACGGTTACTTCCGGGTCGAGGTGTTCCTTGCCGACGGCGGGCAGGGCTATGACGTCATGGGCTACCGAAAGGACCAGCTCATCGACGATGTGCTCGATCACTACGAGCGGCATCTCGAGTTCCTGCGGCTGCGGCACGAGGCGGCCGCCGATCCAACGGACTCGGCTACCTGACCGCAGCCCGGCGGCCTTGCCAGCATGCGCTGCGGGCCGGCTATTCGCCGGTCGCGGTCAGCTCGTGGAGTACTCCGGCGAGCGCCGCGACCGTCGGGCGACTCTGCGCGGCCGAGCGTACGATGATCACGATATCTCGTTCGAAGCGTTCGGTGAGGTCGAGCACGCGCAACTGGGAGGGGCGCAGCCGCAGCATCAGGTCGGTGACCGGGGTGGTGCCGACGCCGGCTTCGACCAGTGCCAGCGAGGCCGCCGTGTCCGTGACCTGGTGACGCACGTCGGGTTCGACGCCGGCACGCCGGCATACCGTGCGAATCGCCCGTCCATAGTGGGTGTCCAGATCGGGCAGTATCCAGCCGAGATCGCCGGTATCCGCCACGCTGATCTCCTGCCTGTCGGGCAGCACGCCGGAGGGAACGGCAAGGGCGAACCGCTCGCGAACCAGCCGGACCAGCCGCAGACTGGGTGCCCGCGGGATCGGTACGTCCGGGTAGTCCAGGCCGAGCGCGAGATCGACCGAGCCGGCCGCGACGGCGTCGTACACCTCGTCGACCACCATCTCCCGGCTCTGCACGGCGAGTTCGGGATGTTTCTCCCGCGCTCGGGTGAGCGCGATCGGCAGGATCTCGGCCGCGGCGGTGGCGAACACACCGATGTTCAGTGAACCTGCCACGGTTCGCGTGGTTCGTTCCAGCGCGGCCACCGCATCGGCCTCGATGCTCAACATCCGTTCGGCGTGCCTGGCGAGAGCCCTACCCGCATCGGTGAGTTCGACGCGGCGCCCGACGCGACGCAGTAGCGGCTCCCGGACGCTGCGTTCCAGGGCCGCCAGCTGCTGCGAGACCCCTCCCGGGGTGTACCCGAGCGTCTCGGCTACTGCGGTAATGGTGCCGCGCCTGGTCAGCTCGACCAACGACCGGAGTTGCGAACTCGTCCATTCCATTTAGCGATACTAAAAGATTATTCCGAGAAATCATCAATAGACGTCAATTATCTCGGTTGGCCACCATGGTGGGGATCTGATTCGGCCACCTCAGGGAGGTCACCCGGATGCCCGCGAGTCCACTGCCCGAGCGCGCCGCGGTCGTCATCCTCGGCGGCGGGGTGATCGGCACCAGTATCGCGTTCCACCTGGCCGAAGCGGGCGTCTCCGACGTGCTGCTGCTCGACCGGGGTGAACTCGGCGCCGGTTCGACCTGCCGGGCCGCGGGTGGGGTGCGTGCCCAGTTCTCCGACGAGCTGAACATCGCGCTTGGCGCGCGTAGCCTCGAAGCCTTCCAACGTTTCGGGCAGCGGCCAGGCCAGGAGATCGACCTTCACCAGGTTGGCTACCTGTTCCTGTTGTCTACATCGGAGCAAGTCACGGCGTTCGAGCGGGATGTCGCGTTGCAGAACGAGCTCGGCATCCCGAGCAGGATGCTCGACGTGGCCGAAGCGCGTCGGCTGTCCCCGCTGGCTGATTCGGACGGCCTACTCGCGGCGGCGTATTCGCCGGACGACGGGCACTGCACTCCGGAGTCGGTTGTCCTCGGCTACGCGACCGGCGCGCGTCGCCGCGGCGCCACCCTGCGTACCGGGGTGACCGTGCTCGAGCTGGACTGCGACGCCGAGAGGGTGCGCACGGTGGTGACCGACGGGGGTGTGGTGGCCGCCGACACCGTCATCTGCGCGACCGGCGCATGGTCAGCCGGTATCGGCCAGCTTGCCGGCTTCGACCTGCCCGTGCGGCCGGTACGCCGGCAGGTGATGTTCACCGAGCCGATGCCCCAGTTACCGTCGGCGGTGCCGTTCACGATCGACTTCGCCACCTCGTTCTACTTCCACCGGGAGGGCAGGGGACTGATGCTCGGGATGTCTGATCCGGACCAGGAACCCGGGTTCCACCTGGACTACTCGCCGGACTGGCTACCGCGACTCGGCGCGGCGATCGAACGCAGAGCGCCAGGGCTGCTCGACGTCGGGCTCAAACCTGGCTGGGCTGGGCTGTACGAGGTGACGCCCGACCACAACGCGCTCATCGGCCGTGCCGAGGAGCCATCGAATTTCTTGTACGCCACCGGATTCTCCGGTCACGGATTCCTCCAGGCACCCGCCGTAGGCGAGGTGATCAGGGATCTGTATCTCGATCGCGAACCGGTTGTTGACGTGGGTCCGCTCAGCGCGAGCCGGTTCGCCGCCGGCGCTACCGTTCGTCCAGAGACTCGCATCGTGTGACAACGGTGGCGAGCACCGCTACTGGGAAGGAAATCGTATGACCGACACCGTTCCGCCTGGCACCGACAACGTTCGAGAGCGTGCCTCGGCGGCACTTGACGCCGTGGGCGCCACCCTGCCGGTAGGGCATGGGCTCACCGCCCGCACACCGATCACCGGCGAGGACCTGTTCGAGCTGCACGCCACCACCGAACAGGAGACCGAGGACGCCATTGCCGCTGCCGAGGCCGCCTTCCGCGTCTGGCGCACGACACCCGCGCCGGCGCGAGGTGAACTGGTTCGCCGGCTCGGCGACCTGCTGCGCGCCCATCAGGGTGACCTCGCCGACCTGATCACCATCGAAGCCGGCAAGATCCGTTCCGAAGCGCTTGGCGAAGTCCAGGAGATGATCGATATCTGCGACTTCGCGGTCGGGCTCTCCCGGCAGCTCTACGGTCGATCGATTGCATCCGAACGCCCTGGGCACCGGCTCGCCGAGACCTGGCATCCGCTCGGTGTCGTTGGGGTCATCTCGGCGTTCAACTTTCCCGCCGCCGTCTGGTCCTGGAACACCGCGGTCGCCCTGGTGTGCGGTGATCCCGTGGTGTGGAAGCCATCCGAGGCGACTCCGCTGATCTCGCTCGCCTGTGGCCACCTGGTGGATCGCGCGGTGCGGGAAGTCGGCGCACCACCGGCGGTACACCAGGTCCTCTTCGGCGACCGGCGGGTCGGCGAGCAGCTGGTTGACGATTCCCGGGTGGCGCTGGTGAGTGCGACCGGCTCCACCCGGATGGGACGCGAGGTCGGGCCGAGGGTTGCCGCGCGGTTCGGCCGCTGTCTGCTGGAACTGGGTGGCAACAACGCGTCCGTGGTGGCGCCCTCGGCGGATCTCGATCTCGCCTTGCACGGTGTGGTATTCGCCGCTGCGGGTACCGCGGGGCAGCGGTGCACCACGCTGCGACGGCTGATCGTGCATCGCAGCATCGCGGACGAGTTCGTCGATCGATTGGTGGCCGCCTACCGCAAGCTGCCCGTCGGTGACCCGTTCGCGGAAGGCACGCTGGTCGGCCCGCTGGTTTCGGCCGCCGCGGCCGAGGGCATGCGGCAGGCCCTGGAGAAGGCCGTAGCCGAGGGCGGCGAGGTACTTGTCGGTGGTGGTGCCCGGCTGGTCGACGAGGTGCCCAACGCGTCCTATGTGGAGCCCGCCGTAGTACGGATGCCGGAGCAGAGCGCGATCGTGCGGCAGGAAACCTTCGCGCCGATCCTCTACGTGCTCACCTACGATGACTTCGACGAGGCGATCGCCCTGCACAACGGGGTTCCGCAAGGGCTGTCGTCCTCGGTGTTCACCCGGGACCAGCAGGAGGCCGAGCGGTTTCTGGCGGCCGATGGTTCGGATTGCGGGATCACGAACGTCAACATCGGTACCTCGGGAGCCGAGATCGGCGGCGCGTTCGGTGGCGAGAAGGAAACCGGTGGTGGCAGGGAGTCCGGTTCGGACGCATGGCGTGCCTACATGCGCAGGGCCACCAACACGGTCAACTACTCGAGCGAGTTGACGCTCGCGCAGAACGTCAGCTTCCTGTGACCTACCCCGGCAGGCGCCCTTTGCCGCGCATCGCGGCGTGCACCCGTTCCTCGGCAAGGCGCCGGCCGGCCTGGTGCGGGGTGAGCTGATCGCGGGTCGCCGCGGTGAGCACCGTCTGGGCGTTGGCGCGCAGCTTCTCGGCGATGGTACGGAACATGTCCGTGGTGTCCGGCCGGAATCCGGAGTGGCGCGCGTCCATCGCGAAGGCGGCCGCGATCACTCCGCCGGCGTTGGCGACGAAATCCGGGATGACCGGGATACCGCGCTTCGCGAGGATCGCCTGGGCGTTCGGCGAGGTCGGCAGATTGGCTCCCTCGACGATGAGCCGTGGCTGTACCGCTTGCGCGATATCCTCGTCGATCACGTCCTGCACGGCGGCGGGAACCAGGATCTCGCAGTCGGCAAGAAGCTCCTTGCCGGCGGCGAGCGGCGAGCCGATGTCGATGCGGTTGACGAAGGCGTCGCCGTATTCGGCGCTGGCCGCGCTGAGCGTGGCGACATCCAGCCCGGCAGGGTCATATCGCCCGCCGTGCGCGGTGGATACCGCGACGATGGTGGCACCGAGTTGGTGGAAACGTTGCGCGGCCGCCTTGCCGACCGCGCCGTAGCCCTGGATGGCCACGCGGGCCCCGGAAAGCGGTAGGTCGAGCATGGCCGCGCCGGCCTCGGCTGCCTCCGCGACGCCGAATCCGGTGACCCCAAGCTGATCGTAGGCAAGACCGCCCAGCTCCGCCGGCGTGCCGACCGCGGTGCCGCGGTCACCGAGTTCGTCCTGGATGATCGCGGCGTCCTGTTCGGTCAGGCCCATATCGAGCCCGAACACGTACTCGCTTGGCACCTCGTTGTGCAGGGCCCGCGCGAAGGCCCGCAGCACCGCCTCCTTGTCGGCGGCACTCGGGTCCGCGATGATGCCGGCCTTGGCGCCACCGTAGAACAGGTCGACGGCCGCCCATTTCCATGTCATGTTCCGCGCGAGCCTGGCTACCTCGGGCACGGTGACCGACGGTGCCATCCGGGTACCGCCCTTGCCGATACCGCGCGCGGTGTTGTCGATGACGAGTACGCCCCGCATGCCCGTACGGCGGTGCGAAACGACGACGATCTTCTCCGGTCCCCACTCGTCGACGAGTTGCAGCGCATCGGTCATTGCTGGCCCCCAGTGTGGTCTAGCACGGTGGACTGCCCGGATGCCCGGGCTCGAGCTCCACGATGCTGGTAATGCGCCGCGCGGCCAAGGGCGCGTAGCGCGACACTATTTTCGGGGCAGCCACAACTGTGCTTGCGCTCGCCAGGGTGGCCGTTACGGGCGCAGCTGGCCGAAGGCGGCCAGCCGTCGCCGGTGGTAGTCCAGGTCCTCCTCGTCCTGTGCTAGCCCGCGCGCGCTTGCCTGTACGAAGTAGACACTCTCGCGCCGCAGCCGGTGACGCATCAGCTGCACGAGGGTCTCCTCGTCGAGGCGTTCGGCAGTACCGCCGGCAGCGATATAGTTCTCGGTGAAGCTCCGTAGCCGCACCGGATCGAAGCGGAACTCGCCGGAGAACTCGAGTACCGCACTCGCCACTTCGATTTCGGGCCTGCCAACGAAAGCCTCATCCCAATCGAGCACGGCGATCAGCCGGCCGGACCCGTCCCGCGCAGCCAGCAGGTTGCCGCGGTAGTAGTCGCCGTGCAGTGGATGTCGTGGCCCGGCCTCGGCGGAGAACTCCGCGAGCCAGGCGTCCAGGCGCGGATCGTGCAGTAGCGGATCGGCATAGCTGGCCCTGCCGTCCAGGCCGGGCTCGAGAAAGCACGGCTTCGGGCGGGCACCGACGCTCGCGCCGGCGAGCGCGCGGTGTAGCCGGCCGAGCAGCCGTGCCGCCGCTGGCGCCGTGGTGACATCGGCTGCTGCTGGCCAGACGCCATCGATATACGGCCACAGCGAAACCACGCGGTTGCCGACCAACGTCACGGTTCCGGTACCGCCTGGCAGCTGTAGTGGAGTGACCGCTTCGGCGCAGCCCTGATCTCGTGCCGCGGTGGCGACTCGGTGGCACCACGACGCTGCGCCGATAGCCAGCTCTGCCGGGTCCGTTGTGGACGCGCCGATCCGGACGACCTTGTCGGCTACCCGCCAGGCGGCGGATTCCTCGCCACCGTACAAGCGCTCGGCCGGCCCGTACGCGCCGCAGACCCTTCGGATATCCGCCGTCAGTGTTGCCTCGGCGAAAACCATCTACCGCGCTCCTAGCCTCCGGGATCGGCAGCACCCGGCGGAATCCAGTCAGTGGGTAACGTCGGTCAGTGCGTTGTCCAGAATAGCTACCCCGCGATCGATCTCGGCATCCGATGCGGTCAATGGTGGGGCGATGCGGAAGGTGCCGCCCATCCCCGGCAGCTGCACGATGTTCATATGCAGACCGAGTTCGGCGCACCGTCGGGTGACCGCGGCGCCGAGTTTGTCTGTGTCGTCACCGCCGCCGGCGCCCTGCTCGTTCACCAGCTCCAGTCCGATCAGCAGTCCGCGACCCCGGATGTCGCCGATCGCCGGATGCCGGCCGGCGAGTTCGTGTAGCCCGTTGCGCATCCGCTCGCCGAGTTCCCGTGCGCGCAGTTCGAGGCGATCCCGTGCCAGCACGTCCAGCACGGTATTGCCGACCGCGGCTGGCAGCGGATCGTTGGCGTGCGTGGTGAGGAACAGGAACCCGCGATCGTGGGCCTCCCGCTCGATCTCCTCGCTGGTCACCATGGCGGCCAAGGGGAGCCCGGCGCCGAGGGTCTTGGACAGCGTGAGGATGTCCGGTACAACGCCGTCCCGTTCGAACGCGTACCAGTCGCCGGTACGGCACAACCCGGTCTGCGCTTCATCCAGGATCAGCAACATCCCGCGCTCGTGGCATTTGTCCCGCAGCGCGGCCAGATATCCGGGTGGCAGGTCGATGATTCCGCCGGAACTCAGGATGGGTTCGACCAGGCAGGCCGCGAGGCTACCGGCGGACTGGGCATCGATCAGGTCGAAACCAAGATCGAGTTGCCGGCGCCAGTCCAGGTTTCCGTTCGCGTCAACGAGGTCAGGGCGGAACCGGTCGGGGACAGGCAGGGCGAAGTTCCCGGGCGCGGGCGGTCCATAACCGGATCGTCCCGCGCTGTACGTCGCGTTCGCGGCCGCTTGCGTCATGCCATGCCAGGAGCGAGCGAAGGAGACGATCTCGTATCGGCCGGTGACCAGTTTGGCCATCCGGACCGCAGCCTCGTTCACCTCCGCTCCGGTGGTGAGCAGCATGGTCTTGCTGAGTGAGGCGGGCAGCGTCTCGGCGAGCCGGCCGGCCAGATCGAGTACTGGGCGGCTCAACATACCGCTGTAGAGGTGGTCCAACCGGCTGACCTGGTCGCGGACCGTCGCGACGATCTCCGGATGAGCGTGGCCGAGGATGGCGCTCATCTGTCCGGAGGTGAAGTCGAGTAGCTCCCTGCCGTCCTCGGTGAACACCGAGTTTCCCTCGGCCCGGTCGATGATCTCAGGGCTGAACGTGCCGTGTCCGAAATAGCGGACGAGGTGGCGAAGCTGGGTATTGGTGTCCTGCGGCATGGTTTCGACGTTACGAACGACAACGGTGCACGTCTATCACATGATATCGACGATTCTGTTCGATGTTGCCGTACAATTTGCTGGATGTTGAACCCGTGGCGGCTTCGCCTGCTCGGTTTGCTCGACAGTCTCGGCACCATCCGCGCGGTTGCCGAAACGCTGCATCTGAGCCCGTCCACGGTGTCCCAGCAGCTCGCCGTGCTCGAGGCGGAAACGCATAGCCAGCTGCTCGCCCGAGCCGGTCGGCGGGTCCGGTTGACCCGAACCGGGGTGGCGCTTGCCCGGCGGGGCAGGGAGATCCTCGACCGGATGGCCGAGGCCGAAGCGGAACTGCGGGCGCTCAACGACGAGCCGATCGGTACCGTCCGGCTGGGTGCCTTCCAGAGTGCGATTCACCCGCTTGCCGTCCCTACGGCCGCTCGGCTGGCCGACTCGCATCCACATCTGCATGTGGAGCTGATCGAATCCGAACCACATGAGAGTGGGTCCGCGCTACGCACCGGCGAGCTGGACGTGATCGTGACGACCACCGATTATGTCGAGTTCCCGTGGGATCGGGATCTGGAGATCATCCCGCTCGGTACCGATCCGGTGGTGCTGGTGCTGCCGAAGGGACATCCGCTGGCCAACCGGCGCGTGGTCGATCTTGCCGCCTGCGCGGCGGAGACCTGGGCATGTGACCGGCCCGGCTCCTACCTGGCCGAGCTGACCGCTCGGCTGTGCAGGGAAGCCGGTTTTGCGCCGAGGGTGGCCTGCCGGTTCAGCAACTACCTGCTGGCCGTGCAACACGTCGAAGCCGGACGATCGGTCACACTGTTGCCCGCGATGGCCGTCGCACCGAACTATGCGGTGGTTACCCGCGAGCTCACCACACCGGTGCACCGTAACGTCGCGATCGTCGTCCGGCGCGGGACCGCGCCACGGGCGGCGGTGGATGCCGTCGTTGGCGCGCTACTCGACCATCCGGAGATCCCGGGTCTTTCCGTACCAGCCTCGGGCGGGGACTAGCCGCGGCTACACGCTGCGCAGTACGGAGGTCACGATGCCGAGCACGATGGCCTCGTCGCCATCGATGTCCTGGTACGCGGGATTGCGTGGTTCCAGCGTGACATGCCCATTGCGCCGCCGGTAGACCTTGACGGTTGCCTCGCCGTCCAGCATCGCCGCGACGATCTGTCCGGAATGCGCCTCGGGTGTTTGCCGCACCACGACGATATCCCCATCGCAGATGGCGGCGTCGATCATCGAGTCGCCGCGCACCCGTAGCCCGAAGACGTTCCCGCGCCCGGTGAGTTCCCTTGGCAGCGTGAGCATGTCGTCCACGTGCTCTTCGGCGGTGATCGGGGTTCCCGCGGCGATATCGCCGACAACCGGCACCCGCACGGCGTCCTCGGCCGAATCCTTGGCCGCCGGCTGGTGCAGAAAGGCCCGCATATCGATCTGCCTGGACAGCGCGCGACCGCGGCGCAGAATGCCCTTGTCCTCGAGGCTTGCCAGATGTTTGGCCACCGAGGATGTGGACCGCAGGCCGACGACGTCACCGATTTCTCGCGTGCTCGGCGTGTAGCCGTACCTGTTCACCCAGTCCCGGATAGCGACCAGGATTCGTTGCTGACGAACGGGTAGTGCCGAGGTGTTCAGGTGCTCGAACGCATCGAGATCGTCGTAGGCGGTCATCCGCGGAATGGTAGAGGCAGGTAGCCGCGCCCGACGCAGTGGCAAGGGGTTGCCTCGTGACAGCCGGTAGCGGTATCTGGCGAGATGAGTGGTGCGGCACACCTGAACGTCTTAATGAAAATGACTGTCATTCAGCCTAAGGTCTACCCGTGCAGTCATCACAGTCAGGCCGCATCGAGGCCAGCCACCCGTACCCCGAGTCGTGTCCGTCCTCCGTGCTGCTGACCGAGTTGTCCAGGCTGCACGCCCAGCTTGCCGCGACGGATCTCCGGCCTTCGCCGACCACCGACGCCGCGTTCGGCCGATTGGTCGAGTTATGCGTTCGGGCGGGCGAGCGCGATGCCCGGGAGGTGCTCGCGGATCCGCGTTCGGCGGAGCTGGTTCCCGCGTTGCGCGCGGTGAGCGCCCGTGGCGAGACCCTGCTCGAACACCACTGGGCCGAACGCGTACTGGCCGCCGACGACGCGTGGACCGCGCTACGGCAGTTCCCTTACCTGGACAACTATCGCGAGCTGGTGCGAATGGAGCTTGCCGCGGCGGAGGCGGTCGGCTTCGGTATGCCGAAGTCCGTGGTGATTCTTGGTGCTGGGCCGCTGCCCCTGACCGGCCTGGTGCTCGCGCATGAGCATGGCATCCGAGTGGTCCACGTCGATCACAACACGCGGGCGTGCGCATCGGGTGCCGAACTGGCCGCCACGCTGGGACTGTCCGATCGAGTGTCTACCGTGGTCGCGGATGCCTCCGAAGCGGCGGGCCTTGCCGAGCTGCGGGAGGCCGATCTCGTGGTACTTGCCGCGCTAGTCGGGATGGACGGCGCCGCGAAACGCCCGGTGCTCGCGGCGCTGTCACGTAATATGCGCGCGGATGCCCGACTGCTCGTCCGGTCCGCGCACCGGCTGCGCACCGTGTTGTACCCGGCCGTAGCCGCCGACGATCTACTCGGGTTCCGGCCACTGCTGGAAATGCATCCCTGGGGCGAGGTGGTCAACTCGGTGCTGCTCGCCCGTCCTGAACCGGTGGCCGTGCCGCAAGCGGCACGGCCGAGCGGATTCAGCTAGCCGCCGTCGCAAGACGGGGTCGCCGGCGGAAATTCAGTGGACGGCGCCGTGCGGCCAGGCCGATCGTTCTTGTTATGTGGCAACAGGAGATTTGGGACGCGGAAACGGCCCGACGCTATGACACGCCGGGCCGTGGAATGTTCGCGCCGCAGGTGCTCGCCGCCACCGTCGACCGTCTTGCCGGCCTCGCGGGAGCGGGCGCGGCGCTCGAATTCGCCGTGGGTACGGGTCGGGTAGCCGTTCCGCTCGCCGAACGCGGTGTCCCGTTCACCGGCATCGAGTTGTCCGAGCCGATGATCGACCAGCTGCGCGGCAAAGCGGATGCGGACACGATTCCGGTCATCGTCGGTGATATGGCGGAAGCCAGCGCTCCCGGGCGGTACTCGCTCGTCTATCTCGTCTACAACACGATCTCCAATCTGCTCGATCAGGACGCCCAGATCGCGTGTTTCCACAACGCCGCACGCCATCTGGTTCCTGGTGGCCGGTTCGTGATCGAACTCGGCGTACCCGAGCTGCGTAAGCTCCCGCCAGGCCAGGACGCGGTTGTCTTCACGAACGAGCCCGGCTATCTCGGTGTGGACACCTACGATCCGCTGCGGCAGCACCTGATCTCGCATCATGTCGAGTTCACTGAGTCCCGGCAGGCCAGGCTGTCGCGTTGTCAGCAGCGCTATATCTGGCCGGCGGAGCTCGATCTGATGGCCCGGTTGGCCGGCTTCGAGCTGGAGGCGCGGCATGCGGACTGGTCGGGCGCCGAGTTCACCGCCGAATCACCGGCGCATGTCTCCGTCTACCGCCTGCCGTGAACTTAATGAACGAAACCCGCTTTACCCGGTCCATGCGCCTAGTGTCCTCGTCACGCGATGATGCGTTGGCCGCGAAGGAGTGCGTTGTGGGACCTGCTTCGAGTGGAGCTCGGCTGGCCGGGCGGTATATGCGCCGCGCGGTCGTCACCCTGGTCGCCTTGCTGGCGCTGCTCGGCACCGGGATACCAACCGCGACGGCTCGGAGCGGGCCCGAACCAGCTGCCTGCCCTGCGGCGATCGCCACGGCCGCAACCTGTTTTGCCGGTAGGGACACCACTGGCGCGTACTACTCGATCGCGATTCCGAACGAATGGAACGGCTCGCTCGTCATGCACGCGCACGGTGGGCCGGATCTGGAACCAGCGGATTCCGATCCACAACGGAGCGCGGACGACCTCGAACGTTGGACCGTCATGGTGCGGGAGGGCTACGCCTGGGCGGGCTCGTCATACCGGCGCGGCGGATATGGCGCGGAGATGGCCGCGCGGGACACCGAGAGCCTGCGGCGACTGTTCGTACGGGAATTCGGCGAACCCCGGAAAACCCTGCTGCACGGTCAGTCCTGGGGTGGCAATATCGCCGCGAAGATCGCCGAGGGCTTCGGGACCGATGCGAAGTCGCCGTACGCGGGGGTACTGCTCACCAACGGCTTGCTCGCCGGCGGTTCGCGCGGCTACGACTACCGGGTGGATCTCCGGGTGGTCTACCAGTACTACTGCGGGAATCATCCTCGGCCAACCGAACCGCAATATCCACTGTGGATGGGATTGCCCGCCAAGGCCACGATGACCGAGGACGACTTGCGTGGGCGGTTACAGGAATGCACCGGGTATGCCTCGTCGCCCACTGAACGTAGCGCCGTCCAGCAGCGGAAGCTGGACGAGATACTGGCCGTCACCAGGATACCCGAGCGCAGCTTGGAGTCGCACCTGAAGTTCGCGACCTTCACCTTCCGCGACATAGTCCACAATCGACTCGGTGGCCGTAACCCGTTCAGCAACCTGGGTGTGCGCTACTCGGGTTCGCGAGACGACGCGGCGCTCAATGCCGGTGTCGAGCGGTTCGCGGCGGACCGATCCGCCCGGCGCGACCTCTCCTACGACAGCGACCCGACGGGCGCGGTGTCGGTACCGGTTCTCACCCTGCACGCGATCGGCGATCCGACGGTCTTCGTGGAACAGGAGGCCGCCTACCGCGCCAGCCTCGCCGGCGCGGGCAGCGGTGGGTATCTCGTGCAGACCTTTACCGCGGAAGATGAACACAGTGGACTGAGTGACGCCGAGTACGCGAACTCGATCGCCGCGCTGTCCAGTTGGGTGGACACCGGGCGCAAGCCGACCCCGCACTCGGTGGCCGCGTCCTGCGCGGCATTCGACGCCAGTTACGCAACCGGCTGCTTCTACCGGCCCGACTATGCGCCGGCGAGCTATGCGAGCAAGGTACGCCCGCGCCCCGGTGGTACCCAGTGGCCAGCGCTCACCGCGAAACGCGCCGAACGCTGGCGCCAACAAGGCGATGTCGGGATCGCGCCCTGACCAGGCCGGCCGGTGCGCTGCTCAGCGAATGGGAATCAGCGGCGCGCTCGGTGCGATATGCCCGGTGATCGCCCCGAGCTCGGCGATCTCGACGCGTACGGTGTCGCCGGGGAGCAGATAGGGGTAGCGCTCCCCGCCGTGTAGTCCGGACAGTTCCAGGATGCAGCCGGTACCCACTGTTCCGCTGCCAATGACGTCACCGGGAACGAGCGTGGTGCCACGCGAGGCATAGGCGAGCATCTCACCGAACGACCAGTAGATATCCGCCCAGCTGCCGCCACCGTAGTCCTGGCCGTTCACCGAGGCGCGCATGGCCAGCTGGTAGCCGTTGCCCTTCCGGTACGGCTCCAGTTCATCCGGGGTTACCAACACGGGACCGATGCTGGTCGCGCTGTCCTTGCCTTTCGCCGGGCCGAGCCCGATGGTCGATTCGTGCGCCTGCACATCGCGCGCGGACCAGTCACAGAACACGGTGTATCCGGCGATATGTGCTTCGGCCTCGCCTGGTGCCAGGTTGCCGCCGGCACGGCCGATGACCGCCGCCACTTCTACCTCGTAGTCGAAGGAGCGCGAACCGGGGGAGATCGCGATCGTCTCGTCCGGACCGTGTACCGCGGCGGGATTCGTGAAGTAGAAGACTGGTTGCTCGAACCATAGCGGCGGGATCTCCGGACGGCCCAGAGCCTGCCGCGCGTTGCGTAGATGTTCCTCAAAGGACAGGAAGTCGCGGATCGAAGGCGGGCGTGGGATTGGCGCGCACAGCGTGATGTTCCCGAGTTCGGCAACCTCGACGGGCGCCTGCTCGGCACGCTCGGCCGCCGCGTCCAGCCCGCCTTCGGACTCGAGCAGATCGAGCAGACTCTCCCGCGGACCGAGCCCGCGCACCTGAGTGCCATTGAGCAGACCGGGGCACTGCTCGCCGGTTTCCGGGGAAAGGTAGGTGACCCAACGCATTTTTCGCTCCTGGATAGCTGACTATGCCGGCGTCCGCCGAACCGCATTCCTTAAGGTTATTGCGGCGGTCGGAGCACCGGGGACGTTTCCCTGAACACGCCGGCCTGCCGGAGGCCAAGCGGCGTTACGCGAAGCAGCCGATCGGGCCGCCGTTGAACTCGACCATATCCGTCCACACGGCACCGAGTGGGATCCGCTTGTCCACCGGGTTGCCGTCCAGCTCGGAATAGGCCCGGTGCAGGTTTCCGACCAGACGTTCACTTTCCTGCCAGCGTGCGAACCGGCTGTCGCTTGCCGCGCGTGCCGCCTCGAGTGGGCTGATCCCCGCGGCGTGTCCGGTACGTGCCACTGTGTCCACGAAACTGGCGTAGTCATCGAGGTTGTCGAGCAGCGTGGCCACCTCGTCGCCGCGACAGACCGGTCCGTGCCCGGGAATGAGGACGTCCGGTTCGAGCTCGCGGATCCGGGCCAGCGCGCGCGGATAGCCGGCCACGCTGCCCTCCACCAGGAAGGGCTGCCCGCCGGCGAAGGCCAGGTCCCCGGCGAACAGCGTGCGCTGTTCGGCAAGCCAGACAAGAACATCGCTGCGGGTGTGCGCCGGGCCGACGTGGATCAGGTCCACCTGGCGTTCGGCGAGGTGCATGGTCATCGTATCGGTGAAGGTGAGATCCGGCGGGCGTAGTTCCACGTGCCCGTAGTCCGGGCCGGTCAGCAGTTCGGCAGCGGCGAGACCGGCAGCAAGCACATCCTCGCGGCAGGTGACATGCCCGATGATCGGTGTGTGCGCGGGCATCAACCAGTTGCCATAGGTGTGGTCGCCGTGATGATGCGTGTTGACCAGGGCCCTCGGCGACCGCGTGCTGATCTCCGCCACCGTGGCGAGCAGCGCGCGATTGCGTTGCTCCGTGGATGTGGTGTCCACCAGCAGGTAGGAACCGTCGGCGTCGGTGATGATCCCGGTGTTGTTGACCATCCAGCTGCCGTCCGGCTGGATATAGCCGTACACCCCTGGGGCGACTTCGATGAGTTCCGGCGGTGGCAGCGCTCGGTTCGGCATGGCGGATTCCTTCGGGCAGCGAGTGGACGGGACTGGGTTTTACGCCTCGGGTTTATGGCATGGGTTATCCGGCTGGTTCGGTTCTGGTGGGTGTCTGGTCCGGCGCATCTCGATGGTGGGCTCGATCGGTACGGGGCAGTAGAAAGGTCAGCAGCGCGGCAGCCGCGAAAAAGCCCGCACAGATCAGCAGGCCGACACTCAGGCCAGCGGCGGCGGCGATCGGCGCGAGGGCGAACGGCGCGAACGCGGAGATGCCCCTGCCGATGTTGAAGCAGAACCCGGCACCGGTGGTGCGCACCCTGGTGGGAAACAGTTCGCCGATGTACGAACCGAACAGTCCCACGAAGGCGGCGAAGAACGCGAACAGCGGGCCGAACCAGAGCAGCGCGGTCTGATTGCTGGTCAGCGCGTACAGCGGAAGGGTTACGGCGACGCCGGCCAGCGAGATGATGATGGCGGCACGGCGTCCGATCCGGTCGGCGATAACACCGAATACGTTGTAGCCGACGAACATTCCCAGGTTGAGTACGGTCATGTAGACCGCCACGCTTTCCGAGTCGATACCACGTTCGGCGCTCAGATAGGTAGGGAGCCAGGTCGAACCACCCCACCAGCCGATCAGCGCGAGAGTGGCGACCAGGGTAGCGAGAATCGTGTTCCGGCGGATAGCCGGTTCGAAGATCTCGCCGATCGAGACGCGATCGGTCGCCGCCCGGGGCCCGGCTTCCCGCCGCCGGTTCGCTAGCCATTCCGGTGACTCGTCGAAGAAGATGCCCACGATGAGTACCGGCAGGATCACCGCCGTGCCAGCCACCAGGAACAGCAACCGCCAGTCCGGCAGAAAGAACCCGGAAAGTACGGCGGCGACCGCGCCGCCGATCGGGAATGAGCTGAGCACGAACGCCGCCGCACGGCCGCGATGCTGGCTCGGCCAGGTTTCCACGACGTAGGCGGACACCACGCCCCACACCCCGCCCAGGCCGAAGCCGGCCACGAATCGCAGGATCAGGAACACCGTGAAGTTAGGGACCACGGCCAGCGCGGCGGTGCACAGGCCGAAGGTGATCAACGATCCGAGTAACGCCTTCTTACGCCCGAAATTGTCCGCGAGATAGCCAGCGAGCACACTGCTCACGCCAATACCGAGCAGTGTCGCGGTGGCGAGCAGACCACCTTCGGCGCCGGTCAGGCCCAGATCGTCCTGGATCGCGGGGAGCGCGAGGGCGAGCAGCAGGATCTCCATCGCGTCGAACAGGTAGGCGATGAAGCCGCCGCCGAGAATGATCCATCGGGTGCGTTTCACCGAACACTCTCCTTTGAATGTGGCTCGTTCCCCATGCCGTGGCGGCCTCGGCCAGGTGGCAATCTGAGGCGTACTGTACGGACGTACAGTCAGTTTCGTCAACGGTGTGCCGGGCCGGCGGTTGAGTTGATCGCGCACGATTAGGGTCAGGTGAACCGGCAGAACGGAATTGGGTGGATGGGATCGTCAGCGGCAGGTGACTCCGGCGAGCGGGTCGAGCGGGCGGCGCCCGATCGGCGAAACCGCATTCTGGATGCGGCCGAGCGGATCTTCGCCGAGCATGGATACCACGGCACCACGCTGCGCCAGGTGGCTGGCGCGGCTGAGGTCAAACTGTCGCTGCTCGTCTACCACTTCGAATCGAAGCTTCGGCTCTACGTCAGCGTGTTCGAGCGACGGCAGTACGTCAACGACGAGCGATTGCGCAGATTGACCGTGATCGAGGACCTGACCGCGCCGGACGCGGTGGAGCGGGTCGTGCGCGCGTTCCTCGATCCGGTGGTCGAACTCGCCGAGGATGGCCGGTGGTACCGACGCCTGGTGCTGCGTGAGGCGGCTGATCCGTCCAGCCAGGACCGGCCGGTGATCGGCACGCTTTTCGACCCGATGGCGCGCCAGTTCATCGCCGCGCTGCGCGTGGCACTACCCGGCAAGCGGGAGGGCTTCTACGAGTGGGCGTACCTGTTCGCGGTGGGCGCCTTGACCCAGAGCGCCTTCGACGACCGGCTCAGTTCCATTTCGGATGGGACCATTTCGGACGAATCGAATCCAGGTGCCAAGGCCGATCTGTTGCGCTCGTTCATCGTCGCCGGATTGCGGCACGGCTAGCCGTGGCTGGCGACTAAGCGTCCGGTTCGTAGAGTTCCTCGACCGCGCTGAGCCGGTCGTGCGCACCTTGGCCAAGCCGCGAAGTGACCGCGGCGACCAGCGTTTCCAGCACCGCCATGGCCGGCACCAGTGAATCGAACGGGCTTGGTGCCTCGACCCTGGACGGCAGCACGATCTCCGCGATATGCGCTGCCGGTGAGAGCCACGGGTCGGTGAACAGTACGATACGTGCTCCCTGGTCGGCCGCCTGGCGAGCGAACTCGACCGTGGCGTTGTCGTAGCGGCGGTAGTCGAACAGCACGAGCACGTCGCGCGCTCCGAGGTCGAGCAGGGTAGTGGCACGCGTCAACTCGCCAGCCGGCACGGTTCGCACCGCCTTACGGATGAGTACCAGGTGCGCGGCCAGGTAATCGGCGAGTACCCCGCTGAACCGGCCACCGAGCAGGTGAATACGTAACCGAGGATCGGCGAGTAGCTCGGTCGCCCTGGTGAACTCTGTGTGCGGCAGTGCCGCGAAGCTGTTGGCGAGCACCTGCTGATAGTGCTGTTCGGCCTCGCCGATCGGCCGGTCCTGGCTCGTCCCGCGATCCGCGTCGGCGAGTTGGCGAAGTGGTGAGCCCATCTGCGCGTGTACTTCGCGGATCAACGCTTCCTGCATGGCCGGGTAGCTTTCGAAACCGATCCGGGCGGCGAAGCGCAGCACGGTGGGTGCGCTCACCAGGGCGCGCTTGGCCAGTTCCGCCACGGTTTCCAGTCCGGCCACGGGATAGGAGGCGAGAAGCGCGCGGCCGACTTTGAGTTCGCTCGGGCTGAGCTCGGCGAGCTTCTCGTGGGTGCGATCGGCGACGGTCGCCGGTATGCCGGTCGGCTGTGCGACGCCGTCCGCATCATCGCCCTTGCGCCCCTTGGCCTTTCCGGTCACCGAGTCCTCCCGAGAAGCGTGTTGCCGCACCTGCCAGTCAGCGTAGGCGGATGGCGCCGACCGCGCGGAGCCGGCATCTGACGGAGCACCATCGATCTCACAAACGTAACATCAGATCCTATTGACCGCGTAGTTGTAACGGCCATAACATCACTTGGGTTGGTGAGCCGACGGACCTACCGGTCGGCGCTCGTCCAATGAGGCCGTTCCGCGCCTTGCGGGCGAATACTTCGACGTTGGGTTCGACCAGCGTGGGGAGAGCGGGAAACAATGGAAAACGGTACTGGCGACGGCGCGGGCGCGCGATCGACCGGGGCGCCACGCCCGACCTACCGGCAGCCGAAAGGCGTTGAACAGTACGGCGTTGAACCGGTACCCGCCAGCGCGCGAACCGTACGCTGGCTCGATCTGTTCCAGATCATCGTCAACGTGCTGCTGAACCCAGGGTTGATCCTGGTAGGCGGGCTGGCGGTGGTCTCCGGGCTGTCCTTCTGGGCCGCGGTGAGTGCCCAGGTACTTGGGATCGCCATTGCTTTCATCGCCTACACGATCATGTCCACGATCGGCGTCGACTACGGCCTTCCCGGCATCGTCGCGACAAGGGCGACGCTCGGCATCCGGGCGTCCAAATGGCTGCTTTCCGCGCTGCGCTCGGTTGCCTCGGCGTTCTGGTTCGCGTTCCAGACCATCGCGGGCGCGCTCGGGATCACCGCGGTGCTCGAGGTATGGCTGGGTGTCGACGTTTCGGTGATCCTGGTCAGCGTGATCTTCGCGGTACTGCAGGCCGTGGTGGCGCTGTTCGGCTACCGGTCGCTCAAACATCTGTCCCGAGTGGCCTTCCCGCTGAAGATCGTGATCCTCGGGTATCTCGGCTACCTGCTCGCTACCCACGACGCTCCCGGTTTCTCACCCGCCGAGGTCTTCAGCTACTCCGGTGAAGGAAACGGCTGGCAGTGGGCGATCTTCGCGGTGTGGACGAACGCGACCGCGGCGACCTGGTTCACCCAGATCACCGATGCCGCCGATTACTGCCGCTACACCAGTTCGCGTAAGGACATGTGGCTCGGCACGATGGGCGCGGCCCTGCTCGGCGCTACCGTATCGGCCTGTTTCGGTGCGTACGCGGCAGCGGCGACGCTCGGCACCCAAGCAAACCCCTTCGAGGTGATTCCCGGGCTCGGCGTCGGCGCGATCACGCTGTTCCTGGTTCTCGTCGTTCTCGTGCTGGACAACTGGACGATCAACGTGCTGAACCTGTACACAGGTGGGCTCGCGCTGGTGAACATGATTCCGCGCGCGGGCCGCTTCTGGGCCACGGTGCTGATCGCCATCGCGGGCACCGCACTGGCCGCGGTTCCGTCCGTAGTGGACAATTTCGAAGGGTATATGACCGCGTTGGGCAATGTTTTCGCGCCGGTGGTGGGAGTGCTGGTCGCGGACTACCTCGTCGTCAAGCGCGCGAGACTGGAAGTGCCGGCGCTGTTTGAACCAGCCGGCCGCTACTGGTATGTAGCCGGCGTGAACCCGATCGCGCTCGGCTGGATTCTGCTCGGCGCCGCGGCGTACGGCTTCGTGCCCGAGGAGCTGCTGCCCACGCCGAGTATCGCGGTACTCAGCGGTATCGGCTACTGGCTCACCACGACGCTCGCCGCTCGGCACTGGCCGGCGATCCGGGAAGCCACCGCTCGGGCGGAGGTTCCGCCGCGACCGGAGGACACGGTGGCACGGTAGTCGCTATCGCTGGAATCGCTGTCGTTATCTCGCCGGCCGCGGCGGGAGGAAAGGAGAACGGTATGGATGTGCAGGCGGCGATCACCCGCGTGCTGGACGAGGTGGAGCGACAGCGCGACTTTCCGGTGGAGCTGGCCCGCGAGCTGATGCGGGTTCCCACGGTGAACCCCAAGTTCGAGGAAGCACCGGGGATCAACAGGGAGCCGGAGGCCCAGGACATCGTGGCCGCGCGGCTTGCCGAACTCGATATGACGACGACGCGTGCCGAGGTATTCGCCGGGCGGCCGAATGTCGCGGGGAGCTGGGCCGGTTCGGCCGAGCGCAGCCTGGCCATCAATGGGCATATCGATGTGGTCCCCGTCGGCGATCAGGCGGCCTGGTCGGTGGACCCTTTCGGCGCCGAGATCCACGATGGACGGTTGTATGGCCGCGGTGGTTACGATATGAAAGCCGGAATCGCGGCGGGTATCGCCGCGGCAAAGGCGCTGCGGGACTGCGGTATTGAACTCGACGGGCGTTTCGAGATCCACAGCGTGGTCGACGAGGAAGCCGGCGGCTTCGGTACCAAGGATCTGCTCCGCGACCCGGACCGAGTGCCGTCCGCGGTCATCGTGGGCGAGCCAACCGAAGGCCAGATCATGCCGTGCCAGCCCGGTTTGGAGTGGGTCAGGGTCACCATCCGCGGCCGCAACGCGCACGCTGGCTGGCGATACAACGATATCTACCCGCAGCGAGACACCCCGGACCGCACCCGGCCGGGGGTCAACGCGGCAGAGCTGGCCGCCAGGTTCCTCACCGCGGTGGGGCAGCTCGAGCGCGACTGGGGTTGCCGCAAACCGGCGCATCCGCTGCTGCCACCGGGGATTACCACGATCAACCCCGGGGTAGTTCAGGTCGGCTCCGGCATCGGTGCGAACGGTCTGCCGGTGACGATGACCAACCCGGCGATCACCCCTGATGTGGCGGTACTCGACTTCGACCTCAAGTACTCGCCAACCGAGAACTCGGCCCAGGTCCGCGCCGAGTTCGAGGAGTTCGTGCGCAGCTGGGCGGCGCAGGATTCCTGGCTGCGCGAGACCCCGCCGATCGTGCAGTGGGAACTCGGTTCCTTGCACTTCCCGGCCTTCGATACCCCGCTGGACTTCCCGTTGGTGGACAGCATCCGGCGGCAGCGCACCGCCCTCGGCAGGTCGGCGGAGATCACCGGTTTCGTCGCCGTATGTGATGGTGCCTTCTACCGCGGAGCTGGCGCGACCCCGCTGATCCACGGCCCGCTCGGCGCGGACGCGCACGGACCTGACGAGTGGGTGTCCGTGGAGTCGATCGTGGACACCGCGAAGGTGTACGCGGCCGCGGCCATCGAGTACTGCGGTTTGCGGGCTGGCTGAGGCCAGCGTGCTACGGCGTTTCTGTCCTACCTGGCACGGCGGCATACGCTGGGCATGGTGACTAGCCGTCCATGCCCAGCGTGCTGGCCGCGCCAAGGTAGCCGGCGAGCATCGCCCGCGCCACCTGCCTGATGTGTTCGTCGTCCGGCGCGAAGGTGGCGGAATGCAGGCGTTCGCTGCCGCCGTGCGTGCCGACGAACATCATCAGGGACGGGTAGCACGCGGAGAAGTACGCGAAATCGTCCGAGCCCGCCGAACGCAGTACCTCGTCGACCGTGATGTCCTGCGCGCGAAGATAACGTGCGGTGCCTTCGGTGATCCGCGGATCGTTGTGCAGCACCGGTTCGCCGCCGTGCACGGCGAGCTCGCCGGCGCATCCGTGTGCTTCCGCGACTCGCTCGACAAGTTCGGCGAGTTCGGCGTGCAGCTGCTGGCGCGCCGTTTCGTTCATCGCCCTGATCGTGCCCCGCGCGGTGGCGATATCCGGCGTGACGTTCGGTGCCGCGCCAGCGTCCAATGTCGTCACGCTGAGCACGGCCGTGGCCATCGGGTCCATCCGGCGGCTCACCAGGCTCTGCGCGGCGACCACGACCTGTGTGAGGCCGAGGACGGGGTCCCTGGTCAGCTGCGGATAAGCCGCATGCCCTCCGCTACCGCGAACGGTGATGGTGAACTCGTCACACGAGGCGTTCACCGCACCAGGCACGCAGGCCACCGTGCCGTCCGGGAGTAGCGGCTGCACGTGCGCGCCGATCGTGGCGCGGACTTGATGTTCGGTGAGGACACCGGATTCGGCGATATCGCGCGCGCCCGAAGGGTAGGTCTCCTCCCTCGGCTGCAGGATGCCAACCAGCGGGACCGGCACGTCGACCGCGTGCGCCGCCCGGCAGAGCGCGACCAGCGCGGCCAGGTGCACATCGTGTCCACAGGCGTGCATGACGCCAGGCCGGGTGGACGCCCACGGCAATTCGGTGCGCTCGGTGACCGCGAGGCCATCCAGTTCGGCCCTCACCGCGACCGATCGTCCTGGCCCACCGATTCGCAGTACCGCGCCGGTATCGGCGACACTCGTGCGCGCGAGCTCGGCGGGTAGCGCGTCAAGCACGCGATCCCTGGTTCGCGCTTCCGCGCCAGAGAGCTCGGGCAAACGGTGTAGTTCGTGCCGGAGTTCAATGGCTCCCGGTAGCTCCCGGTCAATCTGTTCGCTGAGGGCAGCGAGCAGGTCACGCACCCGTGCTTCTCCCATGCTTAGTTGGAACATTCTCTGGTTCCGCTGACTCCGATGTCGACGGGTTCGAGGTGGTGGTGCTTGGCAGGCGGTAAACCCGAGTGGCGTTCTCCGCGCCGATCATCCGTACGACCCGGCAGGCATCCGCGGTTGACCAGTCACCATCGGCCACCCAGTCGCCGATCGCGCGCAGCATGCCGCGTCGCCACAGCAGGGCGCCGAGGTGGTGCAGTTCTGGCGGGCCCCATGCGTCCGAAGAGAACAGGACCTTGGCGAACGGCGCGAGTTCAAGGGATTCGGCGATGATCGCGTCGGAGCGAGCGCCGGTGTAGTTCACGCCGAGGCCCACATCGAAGAAGACATGCGGGTAGGCCTGCGCGAGGTAGCCGGCTGAGCGGTGAAACGGATAACAGTGCAGTAGCAGCACATCCACGCCGGTTGGCTCGACGAGTTCCAGCCAACCAGTAAGCAGCAGCGGATCGCACCGGTCAAGGCGTAGATCGGGATCGCCGTAGCCGCTGTGCAGCTGAAGCGGCAGGCCGCGGTCGATTCCGGACCACAGCAGGAATCGCAGCAGCACCGGGTCGACAACCGGCGCCGCGCCACTGGTTTCCACCTCGCGTAGCCAGTTTCCGGCCGCCCGGACGACCTCGGACTCGCTGGGGCGAGTTGGGTCGAAGTCGAAGCCGTAGCGGTAGGCGACGATACTCTTCAGGCCAACCGCGTCGGCGCTGAGCTCGGCGAGCAGCTCAGGGAACCGGTGGGGAAACTCGGCTGCGCTGACCCCTGCACCAGCCAGTTGCTCGGCAACGGTCTCCAGCCGTACCACCTCGTGTGCCGGTACCCCGCTGGCTTCCGCCATTTCCGTGACGCCGAGGATCTCGTCACCACGAAACCCGGTTTCCACCAGGTACCGGCCTATCCCGCTGGCGGTGAGTAGCCGCCGGTTGACCTCCCGCGTGCCGAGCTCCGTCCGACGGTCCATATAGTCCTCTGCCGAGGCATGCGGCGACAGATCGAGAACTGGCGCGCACCACCGGCGAACCGCGAAACCCAGCTGCGAGTCGAACTGGGTCATCCAGCCGGGCACCGGCCGGTCCGATTCGGTGAGCAGGTTCTCCAACCCCGCCCGGTCAACATCCGCGCGAAGCGCGCCGTGCACGTGGTGATCGACAAGTGGCAGCTGATTGATCGTCTCGGCGAGCGCGGTCATGTCATTCTCAGTAGGCATCGGCGACCCTACGGACTCGTTCGGTATCGGCAAGGCCAGCGAGATGATCCATCTCGTGTCGCTTCACGGCCAGCTGGCTGGCGAGTAGTCGAGGATCGAACCAGGACCGCACGGTGTCATCGGCTTCCAGGTCGGCAAGCGCTTCGGGAAGTGATCCGGGCAGCGTGGGCGTGTTCGCCAGGTCCTGCTCGGTTGCCTCCTCCGGCCATACAACGGGTTCCGGGTAGTCGGCGCCGCCGGCAAGACCGGCGAGTCCGGCGCGGAGCACGACGGCGAGCGTCAACCACGGGTTTGCCGTCGCATCGGCCGCGCGGAACTCCAGATTGAACTGCCGGGCCGGGTCGGTGTCCACAACCGTACTTGTTGGACAGATCCGCAGCAGAGCTTCGCGGTTGTGCTCGGCGAGAAACGCGCCGCGCACGCTCCAGCGATGTGGACGTAGGCGCAGGAAGGAGACCGGGCTGGGCGCGGTCCACGCGGTCAGCGCTCGGGCGTGCCGGAGGATCCCCGCGCTGAACCGTAGCCCCAGCGTGGACAGCCGGCCAGGCTTGGCCGGGTCGAACAGCACTGGCTCACCGGTCTTGTCGGTGAGGCTGAAATGCAGGTGTACACCACTTCCGGTGCCGTCCGGGTGCTGCAGCGGGGCGAACGATGCGGACATGGACCTGCGTAGCGCGAGGTCGCGCACGAGTTCCCGGAGGTACACCGCGCGGTCTGCCGCACGTAGCCCCTCCGTGGGGCAAAGCGTGACCTCGAACTGATCCTCGCCGTACTCGGGTAGCCAGGTTTCCGGGTCGAGTCCGCTGGCGGTGAGTGTCTCGAGTAGATCCTCGCCGAACCGCGCGGCATCGCGGTGCCTGCGTAGCGAGAACGGCGCGCTGCTCGGCAGTCCACGAAGGACGAACTCGTGCTCGAAGCTGGCGCGTACCCGCAGGCCCGCCTCATCCGCGAGTTTGTCCAGTGTCTCGCGCAGGAAGCCGCGCGGGCAGCAGGGCCAGGCAGTTCCGTCCGGGTGTGTCAGATCGGTCAGGTACATGCGAAGGCCCGGATGGTCGCCGTCGGCTGGCAATTCGAGGCCGGTCTCCCGATCCGGCAACATGCGTAGATCGCCGATCGAACCGAACACGTCACCGGAGGTGATATCGCCAAAGGCGGTCAGCCCGAGGTTCGCCGGCACCCAGCCGACACCGCCGCGCAGCACCGCGTCGTGATTAGCGGACGGTACCGAGCGGCCACGAACCTGGCTGGCCAGATCGCAGGTAGCAAGGAAGACATCGGAAGCAGTGCGCATGAGTAGCTGTCTCCACGGGACGGGGGCGTGCAGGTAACGTACTAGAAGTTTCAGCGGTTGGCCATATATGCACGGAAGAAACATTTATTACACATGCTGGGCTGCCCGTTCATCTGGCTGGCGCCACGCGAGTACCGCGTAGCCGGCAAGGCCGAGCATGAGTACCGCGGTACCGAAGTTGAGCCAGCCGTACGAGGCCTGCGCCACGATCACCCCGGCGAGGGCGCCGCCGACCGCCGCGCTCGCGTTCATCCCGACATCGGAAAGACCCTGCGCGCTGGCCCGATTGGCGGTGGGCACCGATTCGGATAGCAGCGCCGAGCCCGCGACCAGGCCGCCCGACCAGCCCAGCCCAAGCAGGAAGAGCCCTATTCCGAGCAGCCAGGCCTGGTCCGCGGCGGCCAGCCCGCTCACCGCCGCGGCCAGCGCGGTGACAACCGCGGCGGCAACGATCACGGTGAGCCGCCCGAAGCGGTCGGCCAACCAGCCGATCACTGGCGAAAAGCCATACATGCCAAGAATATGCACGCTGATCACCAGCCCGATCACCGACAGTGAAACGTCCACATGGTCCATATGCACCGGAGTCATCACCATCACCGAGACCATGGCCAGATGTACGGCGGCGATCGTCAGCATGCCGAGCAGCGCGCGTGGCCGCGCGCGTAGCACCGGCAGCGTCGCGCGTAGCCCGACGGTGGGCTGGGTGCCCTCGGTGGCGGCTCGCGCCGTTCGCTCGGCGAGCCGTAGTGGGTCGGGGCGCAGCAACACGGCGAGCACCGCCGCGGCGCAACCGAATCCGACGAACGAGACCAGGAATGGCCCGGTCAGCGGCGGCAAGTCGAACAACGTGCCGAGGCGGCCGGCGGGTTCGGCCAGATTGGGGCCGAGTACCGAGCCGATCGTGGTCGCCCACACCACGGTGGCCAGCGAGCGCGCGGTGCGTTCCGGCGCGGCCAGATCGGTTGCCGCATAGCGTGCTTGCAGGCCGGCGGCGGTCGCGGAGCCAAACAACAACAACCCGAAAAGCAGCAGTGGCAGCGAATCGAACGCCGAGCCGGCGACCACGACGGCGGCACCGATCGCTCCCGTCGACATGCCACTGACCAGTGCGAATCGCCGGCCATTGCGGCGGGTCAGCCAGGCGATCGGCACCGCGACCAGTCCCGCGCCGAGCACTGAGCAGGTTTGTGCCAGCCCGGCAACCGATTCGGTTCCGCCGATCTGCGCGGCGATCAACCCGCCTACGGCGACACCGACGGCCACCCCGAGGCCGCCAAGTACCTGAGCGGCGGAAAGCACGGCCACCGTACGGCGTTGCACCGCTCGTTGGTCGACGGATTCAGTCATCGGGCTCCCTTGGCTCTCCTGCGCGTTACTGGCCTTTCCGGTACCAACCGGTGCTGGGGTTGCGCGGTCCCGGGTTTCGGGCGTGCTCGATCAGTTTGGCCCGCTCAGCCGCCGGTAGCGAGAGCGGCCAGGCACAACGCTGGTAAGGTGACCCTCGACAGGGAGTTGATCAGGGGGTCGGGTGCGGACTAGCGATTCTGGCCCGAGTGCTTACAGCTGAATGCATGGCCAATGAAGACAATTCGTAAGCGTCTCGGCGCGTGGGTTGGGCGACGATATCTGGCGAGAGCCCAGAAAAAGGGCCTCGATCTGTCCCAGATGTCGTTCTTGCCGGATTCCGCGTTATTACCGTTGAAGCGGGACGGACTGGACCCGATCCCGGAACTCGGGCAGCGGCGCGCCGAAGAACCGGTAAGCAAGTTGCCGCTACCGTTCGGTCTGAACGTGTGGCTCGTCACCGGCTACGCCGAGGCGAAGACCGTCCTCAGTAAGGCGGACGCGTTCAGCAACGACTTCTCACATCTGCTTGGTGCCGGTTTCAGCGAGGAACAGAATCCCGGCGGACTGGGTTTCAGTGATCCGCCGACGCACACCCGGCTGCGGAAACTGCTGACGCCGGAATTCACCATGCGCAGGCTGAAGCGGCTCGCGCCGCGTATTGAGTCCATTGTAGAAGGTCAACTGGACGAGATCGCCCGTGCTGACGGTCCGGTGGATCTCGTGGAGAGCTTCGCCCTGCCGATCCCTTCGCTGACCATCTGCGAGCTACTCGGCGTGCCGTACGCGGACCGCGCGGAGTTCCAGCGACTCAGCACTGCCCGGTTCGACCTGTTCGGCGGCGCGGGCGCCTCGCTTGGCGCCATTTCCGAATCGCTGAGTTACCTGAGTGAGATCGTCAAGAAGCAGCGTGCGGAACCCGGTGATGACCTGCTCGGCATGCTGATCAAGGAGCACGGCGACGAGATCGATGACACCGAGCTCGCCGGTCTCGCGGACGGGTTGCTCACCGGCGGTTTGGAGACCACCGCGAGCATGCTCGCGCTCGGCACGATTATCTTGCTACGGGATCGGGAATGCTTCCAACTGGTGCACGATGACGATGCCGCGATCGGTCCGTTCGTCGAGGAGCTGCTTCGCTACCTGACCGTGGTCCAGGTCGCCTTCCCGCGATTCGCCACCGAGGACATCGAGATCGGTGACAAGCGGATCGAGTCCGGCGACGTCGTGCTGGTCTCGCTCAGCAGTGTCAACCGGGACGACACTCTCGGCACCGAGATGGAACAGTTTGCCGGTACGCGCAAGCCATCCGCGCATATGGCTTTCGGTTACGGTATCCATCGCTGCGTCGGTGCCGAACTCGGTCGGATGGAGTTGCGCGCCGCGTATCCCGCGCTGGTACGTCGGTTCCCGCGGATGCGGTTGGCCGTCGATCCGGCTGAGCTCACCTTCCGGACGGCTTCCGCCGTGTACGGAGTGGAACGTTTGCCCGTTTTGCCACATTAGTCGTTGCGCCCAGAAGGTCGGTTCCCGTGCTCGCCGAGCGCGGAGAATCAGCGCCGGATGATGGCACCATATGCCGATGAGTGCTCCACATCGCGCGCGGCGCTGGCATCGCTACTGGGACAAGAAATCCGGCTCCTACGACGCGGAAATGCGCCGCTGGGATCAGCGGCTGTTCGGCGACTCCCGCAGCTGGGCATGCTCGCGCGCCAGTGGCGCGACGCTCGAGGTTGCCGTTGGCTCCGGTCTGAACCTTCCGGAGTATCCCGCTTCGGTTCGGCTCACTGGAATTGATCTGAGCGAGCGCATGTTGGACCTGGCACGAGCCCGAGCCGCCGAACTCGACCGGCAGGTGGAGCTACGACAGGCAAACGCGCATCAGCTGCCGTTCGGGGATGCGGAGTTCGACACCGTGGTGTGCACGTTCGGGTTGTGCGCCATACCCGACCCGCATCAGGCGGTGCGGGAAATGATCAGAGTGCTGCGTTCGGGCGGTGCCCTGGTGCTGGTGGACCACGTGCGGAGTACTTCGGCGTTGTTCCGGACGGGCCAGTGGTTGCTGGAACGGATCACCGTCCCGCTCGGCGGGGAGCATTTTCTGCGCCGCCCGCGCGAACTGGTCGAGGCGCACGGCCTGCGGATCGAGGAGGCGGACCGGTTCAAGCGCGGCATCGTGGAGCGACTCATCGCCCGCCAGGCACCAGTCGGCTGACCCGAGTCGGGGTGACCTGGCTGACACATCCATCCGTCAGGAATTAGCGGCCGGCTCTCGCACGTTAGTTGATAGCGAAAGGCTCAACTATGCGATGGACGTGCTGGTGAACCAACCAAGAACGTCCTCGCCGCGAGGAGGTAAGGATGGCCACGTTCTTCGGTCCTGCCGGGTTCGAGTCCGGCTCTTTCGATGAGTTCCTCGCGCGCTTCTTCGGTGCCGGCGGGGGTGCCTCGGATTCCCGCCGCCGGATTGACCTCACCGAGCTGATGACCGAGCCCACGCAACGGTTGCTGGGCGCGGCGGCACGGTACGCGGGGGCGCGTGGGCAGACCGAGATTGACCCGCTGCACCTACTGCACGCGATCGCCGAACAGGAGCCGACCAGGGAACTGATCGGCCACACGGGGGCGGATCCGGACAAGCTGGCCGGGGCGGTCGAGCGCGAGCTGCCCCCGGTCGCCGAACGACCGGCCGAGGCAAGTCAACCCACCTTGGCCGCGGCCACCAAGCGAGTCCTGCTGGACGCCCATCAGGCCGCGCGAGCCCTCGGATCGATGTACATCGCGCCCGAGCATGTGCTGCTCGCCCTCGCTGCCAACCAGTCCACCAGGGCGGGCAATCTGCTGGACGGCGCAGGGGTCAGTCCACGGGCGCTGCAGAGTCCGCAGGAGCAGGGTGCCAGCGCGGGAACCGGGGCAAGCGGTACCCCGACGCTGGACAAGTACGGCCAGGACCTGACGAAACGCGCCGCCGACGGCGAGCTCGACCCGGTGGTCGGGCGTGCCGAGGAGATCGAGCAGACGATCGAGGTACTTTCCCGGCGTACCAAGAACAACCCGGTGCTGGTCGGTGACGCGGGCGTTGGCAAGACCGCGATCGTCGAAGGCATCGCCGCGCGGATCGTCGCTGGTGAGGTGCCAGACACGCTCGCGAACAAGCGGCTCGTGCAGCTGGACCTGTCCGGCATGCTCGCCGGAACCCGCTACCGGGGTGATTTCGAGGAGCGGATGACCAAGGTCATCGAAGAGATCAGCGCGCACAGCGCCGAGGTGATCGTGTTCATCGACGAGTTGCACACCGTGGTGAACGCGGGTGGCGCGGAAGGTTCCGTGGACGCGGGCAATATGCTCAAACCCCGGCTGGCGCGCGGCGACCTGCACGTCATCGGCGCGACAACGCTCGGCGAGTACCGCAAACACGTGGAAGCCGACCCGGCGCTGGAACGCCGGTTCCAGCCCGTGCAGGTACCCGAGCCAAGCGTGCCGGACACCGTCGCGGTACTGCGCGGCCTGCGGGAGCGCTACGCCGAGCACCACAAGGTGCACTACACCGACGAGGCGATCACCGCCGCCGCCGAACTCGCGGACCGCTACATCGCGGACCGGTTCCTGCCGGACAAGGCGATTGACCTGATCGACCAGGCTGGCGCCCGGCGGCGGCTCCGGCTGCCCAGCGCCGACCCGGAAATCGGCCGCCTGCGTAAACGGCTGGAGTCCTTGGCAGCGGAGAAGGATCAGGCAGTCGCACAGGAGCGTTTCGAGGATGCCTCGCGGTCGCGCGATGAGATCAACGCGCTGCGCGACCAACTGAGCGAGCGTGGTGTCGCGCCCGATTCCGGCGCGGATGTCGAAACACCCGAGGTCACCGCGCGGGATATCGCCGAGGTGGTGTCCCGTCGCACCGGGGTCCCGGTCAGCCAGCTCACCGAGTCGGAGAAGGTTCGGCTGCGCAAGCTCGAAGACGAGCTGCACCAGCGGGTGATCGGCCAGGACACCGCGGTCCACGCGGTGGCGAGGGCCGTGCGCCGGTCCCGCAGCGGAATGGGCGATGAGCGCCGGCCGGTTGGTAGCTTCCTGTTCCTCGGCCCGACCGGGGTCGGTAAGACCGAGCTCGCCAAGGCGCTCGCGGAGACGCTGTTCGGCGACGAGGAGCGGATGGTGCGTCTGGATATGAGCGAGTTCGGCGAGCGACACACGGCGAGCCGGCTCGTCGGTGCCCCGCCCGGCTACGTCGGCTACGGCGAGGCAGGCGAGTTGACCGAAGCAGTGCGTCGGCGGCCGTACACCGTGGTGCTGCTCGATGAGGTCGAGAAGGCGCATCCGGATGTGTTCAACACGCTGTTGCAGGTGCTCGAGGACGGTCGGCTGACGGATGGCCAAGGCCGCACCGTGGACTTCAGCAACGCCGTGCTGATCATGACCAGCAATATCGGTTCCGAACTGATTTCCAGCAAGTCCGGTCCGATCGGGTTCAACTCGGCACAGCGCGCGGACGATGAGCGCTCGCTGCGCGAGCGGTTGATGCCACGGCTGCGGGAGTCCTTCCGGCCCGAGTTCCTGAACCGGATCGACGAGATCGTCACCTTCCGCCGGCTGGCGGCCGATGAGCTACACACGATCACCGATCTGCTGCTCGCCGATACCCGCAAACGGTTGTCCGCGCAGCGGATCGAGGTGGAGTTCGACGCCAGCGCGGTGGACTGGCTCGCCGAGCACGGTCATCAGCCGGAGTTCGGCGCGCGCCCGTTGCGGCGCACGATTCAACGCCAGGTCGACGATCACATCGCCGATCTGCTGCTGGATGGTGAGCTGTCCGAGGGTGCCGCCCTGCGGATCGGCGTGGCCGAGGATGCGCTGACCTTCGAGGTCCGGCAGCAGACTGCCGCGGCGTGAATCGAGCCGGCGGCGGCCGATGACTTTCGGGTGGTGGGTTCGTCAGTACTGGGGCAAGCCCACTACCCGAAAGGAGCGCGATGCGCACGGTCAGCTACACGTTCTCGGTTTCCCTCGACGGGTACATCGAGGACGGGAACGGCGGCATCTCGTGGACCACGCCCGATCCGGAAGTGCACGAGTTCTTCAACGAGATGGGTCGGGGCATCGATGTGTCCCTGTACGGTCGCCGGCTCTACGAGAGCATGTCCGGTTTCTGGCCGACCGTGGACGACAGCTCCGCCGAGTCCACCGAAGAAGCCGACTACGCGAAGATCTGGGCTGCCACCCCTAAGATCGTCTTCTCCACGACGTTGACCAAAGTGGACCACAACTCGCGGCTGGTGCGAGAGAACCCGGAAGCCGAGGTGCGGGCGCTCAAGGCGCAGCAGGGCAAGGAGATCGAGGTCGGTGGCGCCGGGCTGGCGGCCAGCCTGATGCGTGCTGATCTGATCGACGAGTACCGCATGATGCTGTTCCCGGTGGTGCTCGGTTCGGGTAAGCCGTACTTCACCGAACTGAACGCGTCCTTGCCACTCGAACTGGTGGAGACGCGGACATTCGGTTCGGGCGCGGTGTACTTGTGTTACCGGCGTATCCGCGAGGCGTGAGTGTGATTACGGTTGGGCCATGCGGTCCCAGGTCTCTGCGCGTACCCCGGTTTTCCGCAGTTCCGCTTTGCGGACCTTCCCGTTCGCGGTGAGCGGGAGAGCGTCGACCAGATCGATGAATCGCGGTATGGCGAAGTAGGCGAGCCGATCCACGCAGTGCTCGGCCAGGTCGGCGGCGGTTGTCTTGCCCAGTTCGGGTTTCACCACAACCGCCGCCATAACCTCGTCCTCGGCAAGCTCGGACGGCACCGCGAAAACCGCGACCTGGTCGACCGCCGGATGCGTACCGAGCACCTGTTCCACCTCGAACGAGGAGATGTTCTCGCCGCGCCGGCGGATCGCGTCCTTGATGCGATCGAGAAACCGGAACCAGCCGTCGCTTTCGCGCACCACGCGATCGCCGGTGTGAAACCACAGATCGCGCCAGGCTTGCACCGTCTGCTCGGCGGCGTGGTGATAGCCGGTGGCGAAGGCGAACGGGTCGTCGGCGCGCAGCACCAGCTCGCCCGCCGTGCCGTCCGGCACGGGAAGATCCAGCTCGTCGACGACTCGTGCCTGGAAACCAGGCAGCACCTTGCCGAGGTATCCAGGGCGTTGTTCGCCAGGTCGGGCGCCGATCACCATATTCGTCTCGGTGGAGCCGAAACCGTCCACGAGCGTGATCCCGAACCGGTCCTGAAACGGCAGGAACAGGCTACTTGGACTGGCCGGCGCGAGCGCTCGACGTACCCGGTGCGCTCGGTCGTTCGCGCCGGGCGGCTTGCTGTACAGGATGTTCACCATGGCGCCGAGTAGATAGGTCACCGTGGCCTCGCTGGTACGCAGGTCGGTCCAGAACGCCGAAGCGGAGAACCGTCCACCGAGGACATACCTGGCGCCGGAAACAAGCGCTTGCGCGAAGCAGTTCAATGCGTTCGTGTGATAGAGCGGGAGCACGGTGTAGAGCACGTCCCGCTCGGTGATCTCCAGTGTTTCGCAGACATTGATTCCCCACCAGTAGAATTGCGCGTGCGGACAACACACTCCTTTGGAGACGCCGGTGGTCCCCGAGGTGTACAGGATCGCCATCGTGTCGCCCGGTCGCACCTCAGCCGGCGCGATCGGTTGTGTCCGTGGCGGCAGGAGCTCCACCGTGCGCCCAGCAACCGCTTGCCGCGGTGTTCTTTCGGTCACCCACACCCTTTCCACCGTGTCCGGCAGCTCGAACGCGTCCAACCGGTCAAGGAGCTCCGGCTCGAGAATCAGCACCCGGCAGCCGGAGTCGGCGAGCGCGTGCCGCAGTCCCGCGCCGCGCAGGGCCACGTTCAGCGGTACCGCCGTCGCGCCCAGCCAGGCGCAGCCGAGGATGAGGTCGAGTAGTTCAACGCGGTTGGTGCAGAGCATCGCGATATGGTCGCCGTGCCGCAGGCCTTCGGCGCGCAACATGCCAGCGGTCCCGGCCACCGCGTCGCGCATCTCGCGAAAGTCGCGCCGCAGCTCACCGATCCGCAGCAGTTCCCGTCCGCCGTAGCGGTCGGCCTGCGCCTCAAGCAGTGCGGGCACCGTGCATTCGGCAAGCGGCAGATCGCGCAAGGGCAGCTCGGTCATGCGGGTTCGTCCTGTTCCGGTACCGGCACATAGCCGTACCTCGCCGGGCTGTGCGGGCCAGGCTGGGCGGTGCCTAGTTCGACCTCGTGTCCGTTGTGCACATCGGGGTAGTTGAGGCGAGCGATGACGATCGGGCCCAGCTCCGTGCGGATCGAGGCGAGTACCGCATCCGCTGGCTGGCCAAGGTGGGTGTACTCAACGACGTCGCCGTACCGTGCCCTGACCAGCCGGCCTCGTTCGGTGCCGCACCGTGGACAGAGCTCCCGGGGTGGAAATCGTGTCCGGCCACATTGCACGCATTGCCACATTGGTAGTCCCTGCTGACTCATCGGCCCTCCAGCACGGCCAGATTGGCGCAGGCGCCGTGCCGGTAGAGCACCATGCCGTACCCGGTTACCGCCGCGATCCTGGCTGGTACGGAGCGCTCGCCCGCTTCGCCGCGCAACTGGATGGCCGCCTCCACCAGCCCATGCATTCCGCCGGCCGCGCCCGCTTGCCCCGCGGACAGTTGCCCACCCGTGGTGTTTATCGGGAGGCGGTGTTGACGAAGATCCTCGTACAGGAACCGGCGCAGGTTCTCCGGCGCGACCAGCCCGAGCTCGGTGAGCTGGATCGCGACCATCACCGGGTAGTCGTCGTAGACGCAGACCAGATCCAGGTCGGCGGGGCCAACTCCGGCCCACCGCCAGACTTCCGGCGCGACCTCGCCCAGCCCAGTGCGCAGGCCGGTGGACTCCTGCCCATCGGCGTTCACGATCCCACCGATCGCGCGCACGACAGCGACCCCGCGCCCCGCCGCGCGGTCAGCCGCGGTGACAACCAGCGCGTCCGCGCCCGTTACCGGTGGCACGCAGTCGTAGCGATGCAGTGGATCGGCCACCAGGGGAGCGTCCAGATAGTCCGCAATGGACAGTGGTGTGCGATAAACCGCGCCCGGGTTGTGTCGTGCCCAGTCGCGCTGTGCGAGGACGATCTGACCGTAGTCCTGGCGATCAAGGCCGAACTCGGCCATATGTCGTTTGGTGAGCATCGCGAACAGCGGGTTCGGGCCAGCGGCCGGCAGTGGAGTGAGATGGTCGCGGGTCGCGATGTTGTACTCCGCGACCAGTTCGGCGAAGGCGGATCCGGCCATTCGATCACCGGCGATCAACAGGATGGTGCGCGCATCCCCGGCCTGCACCGCGCGTACCGCGTGCTGGAGCAGGTTTACCCCACTTGCGCCGCCATTGGTGTCCTCCATGATCCAGTTCAGCCGCAGTCCCATGCGCCAGGCCAGATCGACCGCATGATCCGGGCGGAGCGTGAAGCTGGCTACACCGAGCCCGTCGACATCGGCGAGCGTGATACCGGCATCCGCGACCGCCCGGCGCGCGGCGTCCACGAGCACCGTTTCGGTGCTCGCCGCCCGTGGTGGATGCCGGGTGTACGGACTTTCCGCCGCACCGGTGATCGCGACCTCGCTCATGTGCCGGGCACCGTGGTAGCGGGTGCCGGTTCGGTATCGACCGGACGGGTCTCCTTGGCGGCCAGTACCGCAACGACCGTGATGACGCCGAGGCCAACCAGATAGAGGGCGATCGGCCAGGACGCCCCGGCCCAGGCGAGGAGCGCGGTGGCGATGATGGGGGACATGCCGCCGGCGAATACCGAAGCCAGCTCGTGGCCGAGCGACACCCCGCTGTAGCGAACCTTGCTGCCGAACAGCTCGGCGAAAAAGCTTGGCTGCGCGCCGATCATGGCGCCATGACAGCCCGCGATCGCGACCACCATGGCCAGCCAGACCAGTAGCGGCGTTGTCGTGTCCAGCAGCCAGAAGAACGGGAAGGCGAAGGCGATCAGCCCGAGCGCGCCGCCGAGGTAGACCGGTCTTCTGCCGACCCGGTCGGATAGTGCGCCGAAGCCGACCATGGTCGCCCCCTCGATCGCCGAGGCGATGACCACACCCAGCAGTACGGTGTTGCGATCCATCCCGATCTGAGCGCCATAGGCCAGCGCGAATACCAGAAACACGTAGGATGCGCCGTTCTCGGCAACCCGTGCGCCCATGGTGACCAGCACCGACCTCGGATGTGCCCGGATCGCTTCCACCACTGGGCGTCGGCTGCGCTGCTCGCTGCCGCGCAGCTTCTGGAACTCGGGCGTCTCGTCCAGTTTGGCCCGGATGAGCAGACCGACTCCGGCAAGGACGATGCTCACCACGAAGGGGATTCGCCAGCCCCAGGACAGAAACGCGGACTCGGGCAGGGTGTTCACCACGGCGAAGGCGGCAGCGGAGAGTACGAAGCCGAGGACGACGCCGGTCTGGCTCCATGCCGAGAAGAAACCGCGCCGGCGGGCTGGCGCGTGCTCGCTGATCAGTAGTACGCCACCACCCCATTCGCCGCCTACCGCGATGCCCTGGACGATCCGCAGTAGCGTGAGTAGCAGCGGAGCCCAGATGCCGATCGCCTGGTAGGTCGGCAGTAGCCCGATCAGGCAGGTTGCCACGCCCATCATGGTCAGCGTGATGACCAGCATTTTCTTTCGGCCGAGGCGATCGCCGAAGTGTCCGAACACGATCCCGCCGAAGGGGCGCGCGGCGAAACCAACCGCGAACGTGCCGAAGGAAGCCAGCGTGCCGGCGAGCGGATCGAAGGCGGGGAAGAACAGCTGGTTGAACACGAGTGCGGCGGCCGTGCCGTACAGGAAGAAGTCGTACCACTCGAGGGCGTTTCCGACGACGCTGGCTACGACGACTCGGCGGATTCCGTGCGATGGCTGGTGTTGCTGGTCGGGACGCATGACTGGCCCTACCTCTCCGGCAGTGGATGCCAACCGCGCGGTAGGCGGCTGGTTCCGTGCTGGGCAGCGATTGTGCTGGGCTCGTTGGTTTGTTCCAATACCAACGGTCCGTTCAGCGGACCACCGCGAGAGTCAAGCGTTCTGGTTGCCGAGTGTGCCCTGCGGGAGCTGTCTGCCGAGGGCGCGGGCGGCGGTGAGTAGGGCGGGCGCCGACCGGTGTGGATCAAACCGGTCCGCCGGTGCGACTACGGACAGCGCGCAGATCAGCTCGCTGTCCCCAGCGAACACTGGAGCGGCCACCGCCGCGTAGCCAAGCGTTTGCTCTTCCCGCTCGACCGCGTAGCCGGTGTTCCGGATCGTCCGCAGCGCGGCCCTCAACCGATCAGGGTCAGTGACCGTGAACTTCGTCCGCGGCCGCATCCCGGTAGCGATGATCCGTTCGCATACATCCGGATCGCAGTGCGCGAGCAGCGCCTTGCCGTTCGCGCTGCTGTAGAGCGGGCTTCGGGACGGGACTCGCGCCGAGGACACCCCGCGCTCGCCGAGAAAACGCTCCACATGAAACAGCTCGAGATCGCCGCGAACTCCGAGGTAAACACTCTGCCTGGTGGTGAGGAAGAGATCCGTCATGAACGGCCGTGCGACCTCACGCAGGATGTTGTTCCTCGGCACGAGCTGGCCGAGCTCGTAGAGGCGCGCGCCGAGCCGGTATCGCCCTTCGGCTCGCTCCAGTACACCCCAACTGACGAGTTCCCGGGTCAGCCGGTGCACGCTGGCTTTCGGGACGCCGCTGCGCCTGGCGAGTTCGTTCAGACCGAGCTCGGCGCGGTTACCGCTGAAGGCCTCGATGATCAGCCGTGCCTTGCCGAGTACTGAATCCCCGTCAGTCGCAGCAGTCATCCTCGAACGCTAGTGTTCGCCGGTTGAGGATGTCCAGGCCGAGTAGGGCGGCGCCGGCGACTGGTGGTTGTTCGGCGCGGTAGACCTGTGCGTGTGGGATGCGTTTGCGGCAGCGTTGCGCTATGTCCTCGATGTGTTTCGGGTCGATTCCGGCGAGTACGCCGCCGCCGAGGACGATGCGTACTGGTTGGTCGACCAGGTCGAGTCGTTGGGCGGATACGGTGGCTAGCAGGGCGATCTCGGTGAGCTGCCGGTCGACCACCGTGCTGGCTACCTCGTCGCCGGCCTCGGCCACGGTGAACAGTAGGGGCGCGAGCTGGTGGATCACGGACATTGCCAGCCGGCCGAAATGTAGTTCGGTGACCACATCGGACATTGTCGCCACCTGGAAATGATCACGAACGGCCTCCTGTAGCGCGGTCCGCGGGCCACGACCGTCCTCCGCCCGGACGGCCGACCACAGCGCCTCCATCCCGAGTTGCTTGCCGCCACCCCAGTCGCCGGAGATCCGCCCGAGCGCGGGAAACCGATGTACCCGGCCATTCCCGGAAACCCCGACACAGTTCACTCCCGCGCCGCACACCACCGCGATCCCGACGCCGTCCGGGGTACCGGAACGGAGCAACGCGAAGGTGTCATTACCGACCGCGGCGGAGGTTGACCAGTTCCGCTCGCGGAGCTTGGCCAGGTAGGCGTCCTCTTCCTCAGCCAGGTCGAGTCCGGCCAGATACGCCGAGGTATGCCGGGCGTACGGGCCATCCTCGGGTAACCCCGCGCGCCGCGCCGCCGTACTGGCGAGCTCTTCGATCACGCCGAGGCTGGCGGGAATACCAAGCGATTGCGGTGAGCTCCCCGGACCGCGTACCCGCGCGAGCGGCTGCCCGTAATCGTCGACCAGCCAGACATCCGTCTTGCTGTTCCCGCCGTCAACGGCAAGTACCGCAGGTGTGGTCACGACTTGGTCCACGGCAAGAAGGGCGCGTTCTGTGCGATGAGCTCGTCAGCCAGCCGTTCGGCAAGCGTGTACTGGCCGACGAGTGGGTGCGCGAGTAGCGCGTCGGCCACCCGGTCCCTGCCGCCGAGCTTGGCCGCTTCCAGCGCGAGATGCTCGTATCCGGTGACATGTCCGATCAGTCCGGCGAGCGCGGGTGGTACCGGCCGGACCGGCATCGGCTTCGCTCCTGACGAGTCCACAGTAGCCGGAACCTCGATCACGGCGTCGTCCGGCAGGAACGGCATGACCCCGTTGTTCGGCACATTGACCACGTGTTCCTCGGCGCTCGCTCCACTGGTCAGCGCGTGCACGAGCTGGATGGCCGCTTCCGAGTAGTAGGCGCCGCCGCGCTCACCGAGTAGCGCCGGCTTGTCGGTCTGGTTTGGATCGGCATAGATATCCAGTAGTTCCCGTTCCACCTCGCTGACCTTCGTCGCGCGCGGCGTGCCCGCGCGCTGTTTGTCCACGATCTCGTCATGTGCGTAGAAGTACCGCAAGTAGGGAGAAGGCAGCGCGTGCAGGCGGTGCAGGAGATCCAGCGGGCTACCGCTGCGCTCGGCCAGTGCGGCGCCGTGCTGCTTGAACAGGTCGGCCAGCTGATCGACACCGTCCACCAGCACACCGCGTTCCCACGTCAGATGGTTCAGTCCGATGTGTTCCAGCCGAACCGAATCTGGTTCCGTGCCAAGCATTGTGGAGATCAGCCGTTGGTACATGATCGCCACGTTGCACAGGCCGACGGCCCGGTGCCCAGCGGTGGTCAGCGCCCTGGTGACGATGCCCACCGGGTTGGTGAAGTTCACCAGCCAGGTGCGTTCGCCAGCGATCGCGCGCACCCGATCCGCGATATCCAGCACGACCGGCACGGTACGTAGTGCTTTCGCGAGCCCACCGGCACCCGTCGTCTCCTGACCGATGCAGCCGCAGTCCAACGGGAAGGTTTCATCGCGTTGCCGTGCCGCCTGGCCACCAACCCTGAGCTGGAGCAGTACCGCGGTTGCGCCGTCCACGCCGCGTTCCAGCTCGGTGGTCGTGCGCACCCGCGCGGGATGCCCGGCGTGGTCGAGGAGCCGCTGACAGAACGGCCCCACGATGCCGAGGCGGTGCTCGTCCGGGTCGACCAGCACGATCTCGTCGACGGCCAGGCTGGTGCGCCTGCCGGCGATACCGTCCACGAGCTCCGGCGTGTAGGTCGAGCCACCGCCGACGACGGCAAGTTTCATTATTTCACTCCCGTGAATGTGATCCCTCTGATGAACGTCTTCTGGGCGAAGACGAACAGTACGATGACCGGCAGGATGGTGAGCACGGTCGCGGCCATGGTCAGATTCCAGTCCACTTTGTGCGTGTTGCGGAACATCGACAGCCCAAGCGAAAGCGTCCAGCTCTCCTCGTTCGTGCCGGTGTAGAGCAACGGTCCGAAGTAGTCATTCCAGGTGTAGAGGAAGGTGAACAGTGCCGCGGCGGCGATGCCCGGCCTGATCATCGGCAGCAGCACCTGGTAGAGGATGCGGAACTCGGAACAGCCGTCCACCCGTGCCGCGTCCAGATAGTCCTGTGGAATCGTCAGGAAGAACTGGCGGAGCAGGAAGATACTGAACGCATCGCCAACCAGATAGGGCACGATAAGCGGCCAGAGCGTGCCGGTCAGGCCGAGATCCGCCCACATGCTGTAGAGCGGGACGGCGACGACCTGTGGCGGCAGCATCATGGCGGCGATCACCAACATGAAGCCCACGTTGCTGCCGCGCCAGCGAAGCCTGGCAAGCGCGTAGGCCGCGGGGATACTGGAGATCAGCATGCCGACGGTCGCCGCGACCGAGTAGAGCACGCTGTTGACAAAGAAGTCGAGCATGGGCGCGGCTTCGAAAACGGTCGCGAAGTTGTCGAATCGCCACTCGCGCGGCCAGAGATCCGCCGTCAGTGCCTGCTGGTCCGTCATCACCGCGGTCAGCAACACGAAGAGCACCGGCAGCGCGAACATCAGGCCGAGTGCGATGCCGAGGCTGTGTACCGCTACCCAGTGCAGGAACCGTTGCCCGCCAGGACGGCGGGTGCTGGTCCGTTGTGTGGTCAAGGTTGTGGTCATGAGCGCACCGCCTCCGGGCTGCGGGCACGCAGCTGTCTGATGAGAACGGCCGTGAACGCGAACGACACGAGAAACAGCAGTACGGCCATGGCCGAGGCGTATCCCATGTGGTACGCGCGGAATCCCTCGTCGAACATCCGCGCCGTGAAGGTCAGCGTGGAGTCGGCGGGATAGCCGATCACCCTGGTACTGCCGACCGGGAAAGTACTGCCGGACGCCACCGAGCCGGCGACCACCGCCTGCGTGAAGTACTGCAACGCGAACACGATCGTATTGACGACGGCGAACAGCAGCACCGGCGCGATCGACGGCAAGGTGATGTTGCGGAACCTGCTCCATGGTCCGGCGCCATCGAGTTGCGCGGCCTCGTGTAGCTCCTTTGGCACGTCCAGCAGCGCGGCCAGAATAATGATCATGATCTCGCCGGAACCCCACAGGGTCAGCAGCACCAGTGCCGGTTTGGCCAGCGCGGGATCGCTGAACCACAGTGGACCTTCGATGCCCAGCCAGCCGAGCACGGTACTCACGGGCCCCTCGGGAGCCATGATGAAGACGAAGGTGATCGTCGCCGCGACCGGGGGTACCAGCGATGGCAGGTAGCACAAGGTGCGCACCAAGCCGACCCCGCGTTTGAGCCGGGCGAGCACCGAGGCGACGGCGAGCGCGAAGGCTACCCGGCATACGGTGAGCACGGCGACCAGCCACACCGTGTTGTACGCGGCCGTGGCGACCACCGGATCCTTGGCGAACAGGTACACGTAGTTGCGCAACCCGACGAAGCCGGGAGTGGCCAAACCGTCGAAATCGGTGAACGAGTACCACAGGGTCGCGGCAAGCGGGTAGAGGAAGAACACCGTGAGGCCGATTGCCCACGGCGCGAGGAACAGCAGTAGCCAGCCGCGGTGGTGCCGGGAGAGTGATCGGCGGCGTTTCGGCGTGTCCGAGGTGAGCGGTGCGCCGGCCCTACGTGTGTCGGTTATCGCGCGTGTCATCGCCGCCCCAGTTCTTTCGCGTCATCGATCGCCTGGTCCAGATCGGCGAGTTCGGCGGGCAGGTCGTCGACCTGGCCCGCTTGCCAGGACTGCAGGAAGCTCTCCACGGTCTTGATCGAGGCAAGTCCGTTCGGCGTAGGCGGGCTGGTGGCCAGATGTGGGCTGGTGAATATATCCAAAAAGGTCTGAAAGCGCTCATCTGCCTCGAGATCGGGATGCTTGGCCGCGTCCAAAGTGGAGGGCACGTTGCCAAACTCGTTCGCCAGGTGAAGCTGTGCCTCGGTGTTCGTGGACAGATACTTGATGGCCTCCCATGCGGCACCCGGCTGGTTGGCGCCACGCGGGATGCCGACCGTGCTACCGGTGATGTAGCCGCCGCCGTACGTGTTCCTACGGTCGTCGGCGACCGGTGCGGGGGCCGTGCCGTAGTTGACATCCGGTGCCTGGTCGGCGAGGAAGGCGGTGCGGTACTCGCCGTCGAAGACCATTGCGATCTCGCCGGTCTGGAATCCTTGGTCAGCCGAGGAGTAGAGGCCCAGCTTGCTGGTGAAGCGCTGCAGCCGTTCCCAGCCGTAGTAGTCGGTGAGCTCCTTTTGCCAGCGCAGCATTCGCTGCCATGCGGGATCCGTGGCCAGCGAGGATTTGCCCTTCTTGTCCACCCAGTCCGCTCCCCACTGCGGTGCCCAGACGGTGGGATAGTTCTGGTAGAAGAACATGCGGGGCACGAACCCGGCTACCTTGATCGAACCGTCCGGATTGAACTCGGTGAGGCGCTTCGCGTAGTCGGTGAGTTCGGACATGGTTCGCGGCGGCCGGTCGATGCCTGCCTTGGCGAACAGCTCCTTGTTGTAGTACAGGCCGAAAGTATCCGCGAGCATCGGCATGGAACACCGCGTGCCCTGATACTGGGTGTAGTTCCGAACGGCTTGCGGGATCCGGCTCAGATCCACCTCATCGCGCTCAAGATACGGGCCGAGATCCTGCCAGGCGCCGCTCGAACAGTAGAGCCCGACGTGGTACGACGCCGAGGAGATCGCCACATCCGGCGGTATGCCACCACGAATAGCCTGCGTGATCTTGTCGTCGTCCTGGTTACCGGATACCTCGACGGAGATATTTGGCTGCGATTCATCGAACCGGCGCATGACCTCGCGCAGTGCCTCCAGCTCGCGGTCCGCGAAGTTGCTCCATACCGTGATCGTGACCGGCCTGTTAGGCGGTGGTTCGGCCGTAGCCGGTTCGGTGGGGCCACCGCCGCAGGCGGCAAGGACGAAACCGGCGGCCATCGTGCTGGCGGCAAGCCGGATCGTGTTGCGACGGAACAGCTTAGTCATCGGCACTCCTCGGTTCCGGCCTTGGTTGCGGGCGGGTGAGTAGTTCGGCGGCGGAAAGGCCGAACAGCTGCTCCCTGGCGTTGGCGAGCGCGACATGCAGCGCGCCCGCGCGAACCGCGTCCTCCTGCGTCCAGGCCAACTCGACCGGTGTAGGTACCCATGCCTGCCGGTGTAAGTGCTTGCCAACTAGTGCGCATAGTCGCTCGCCGCCAGCCTGCGCGATCTGACCGGCGAGTAGCACGAGTTGCGGATCAAGCACGCTCACGATGCCGAGTACACCGGTGCTGATCCTGCTCGCCAGATCGTCGAGGAACGCTTCGCCGGATTGCCCCGCCGCGACCGCCTTGCGCACCACGACCTGGCCGGTACGCCCGCTGATGCCGTGCGCCCTGGCGAGCCGAACGGTTGCCGGATTGCCCAGCAGCTCGCCGAAGCGACTGCCAGCTGGCCCAGCAGAGGTGTCCGTTGTGGAGGGATCAGGCACCCGCATCCGGTCGATCTCACCGGCACCGCCGTGCGCGCCCCGCAAGAGGGTTCGGTTGAGTACGACCGCGCCACCAACCGCCGCAGCCGGCCAGACGAGCACGAAATCACGGATGGCCGCCGCCCTGCCGGTGACCATCTCTTCCAGGGCGACCAGGTTGACGTCGTTTTCCACCGTTACCGGTGTGTTCAGCTCGGCGCCGAGTCTTCCTGGCAGATCGAAGCCTTGCCAGCCGCGCAGGCCGGGAGCGAAGCCGAGCCGCCCCGTGTTCGGGTCAACCGCGCCCGGGCTGCCAAGTACCACGTGTAGCAACTGGTCCGCGGTGACTCCGGCCTTCGCGGTTGCCTTGCGCAGCGCGGCGGAGAACGCCGAAAGTGCCGCCTCGGTGGAACTGGTCGGCAGTTCGGCGTGCAGTTCGGCATGAATCCGGCCGGTGATATCGGCGAGCACGATGTCCACCGCGCCGATGGTCAACTCGGCGGCGACGAGATAGCCAAGCTCGCCGCGCACCGCCCACAGCTGTGCCCGTGGGCCGCGGCCGCCTTCCCGGAGACCGACAGTCTCGATCACCCCGTCATCCTGTAGCCGGGTGAGTAGCTGTGCGGTCGCCGGTTTGGACAGTCCAATGCGCTCGTCCAGATCGGCTCGGGTGAGTGGCCCATCGTGTAACAGCGCGTCGATCGCCGCGCGATCGTTGATCTCCCGGAGTAGCCGGGGACTGCCAACTCGCATCAAGACCTCGTTGTCTAGATCTGTCTGTTAACTTTCCAGACTAATTAGACAGAGGTTATGGCCGCTGAGGTGCGAGGTCAATACTCCGAATGCCAGGTTGGGCTGATGTTGGTCTGGCTAGGCCTCCGGCACGCCGATACCGAGATTCGTCCACCACCAGGGCGGCAGTGTTGTGGTCCGGTCGCTGACAAGCTGGTAACAGGCAACCTGTTGGCCCAGCCCATGTTGCCGCGAATGCCGTAGCCGAGGCAGTCGAGATAGGTGCTCAGTTCCGGACTAGCGGAGCGGAGCACGACATCGCGTACCTGGAGGAAGTGGGCGAGGATACGGTCACGCAACTCGGCGACTGGTCGCGGCGTGGCTATGCTTGGGTACTTGGCGCGTCCATTTCGGTGTCTGCTATCGGCGGTAGCCGGTTGGCGATTTCCAGCAGCGCGAAGGTCGGGTCGCCGCCGACATCGCGGGCCGGCTCAGCCAGGCGCGACCACTTGATCGAGCAGGGTATGGAACGTGTTCCGGTCCAATGTGCACGGATCTTCGGCCAACCAGCGGCCGATGTTTCGAACGAACTGGTCCGGCGTCATGGGTGGGGCCTCCAGCGTCTCCGGCGCATCGGCGGTGACCTTGCCCGACCGGCTGGGGTAGATGATCAGGGCGCCGCGGATCTGCGCCCCGGGTAGGAGCTCGCGGAACGCGGCCAGCGCGTCCGGCAACTGGGTTTCCCCGCCAAGGAAGCGATGACTGTCCCGCCACAACTGACCGGTTTCGTCGATCGTGTAATGCCCCGGCAGCCAGAGTTTGGAATCGATCAGCACCAGCCGTTTACCGCACAGCACGGCGTGGTCCACATCGGCGAAGACCGAATCCGGCAGCGCGAGACCATGGAACACGCGCACACCACTGAGTCTGGTCAGGTACCTGGTGAGCAGGTCGGCGGTACGTCGTTCGTCGACCTCATCGCGTTCTACCCCCGGCCGGCCGAACACCACCCGGTCGCCGAACTCCGCGGCGAACTCCTTGTCTTCCCGCGCGGTGGCCAGATATCGACGGGCGAGCAGCGCGCCGGCGACCACGGTGCCGGCCAGTACCGCCAGCACCGCGACGAAGACACCGGTCGGCAGGTTGAGCGGCAGTACCACCAGCAGCAGGCACAGCACGCCAACGCCGCCAACCCAGCCAGCCGGCGCGTGCCCGGTGGCTTCGCGCAAGGAGAACTGTGCCCGCTCGCCCGCGCCAGGCGCGAACCACCAGTCGATGGTGGCCGGGTCCACCCTTGGCGTCGGCGGGACGTAGTTCGGATCCGAACCGACCGTGCGCCGAGCGCGCGGCCGAGTAGTTCGCCGGGTGCCACCGAACGCTTCGAAGGCCAGCTCCTCGAGCGTCGCGTCGTCGAACCGGCTGGACTCGGCCCAGGACTCGTGCTGCCCGTTGAGTGGTTGGCCCGTCCCGTTCTTCCCCGAGCTGTCGTACTCCGCCCGAGTCACCGGATCGTGCAGCGTCTCGAAGGCGATCTGGAGTAAGCGAAAGGCGCCGGGCGTGCCGCCGGCGTCCGGGTGCATCGTTCTCGCCAGGTTCCGGAAGGCCGATTTGATCTCGGCCGGCGATGCATTCCGGTCCACGTCGAGCAACTCGTAATAGTCGACGTCGTCCGCTCCGCCCACGTCTGTGTCCACCTCCAGGTAAGTGCTTCGCAACGATATCGGCCGGCCAGGCGGCTTCGGGTGCCATGGGGCTGCCGGCGCGTCGATGCGGTGTGCTTACGGCCGCATGGCGACTTCGGCGGACGCGACAGGCCGAAAAATCAGGTTTCTAGCCCAAAGCATGAGCAACTGCCGGTACATTCCGGGCATTCGAGACCCGGAGGCGTGTAATGACACAAGTCGGCGACAAGACAACCGAAAGTGAATCGGCGACCGGATCCTCTCGCCTGAACTGGGTGGGGCTGCTTCTTGGTCCCTGCCTAGCGGCGCTGTTGTATCTGGTATTACCGGACAGCCTTGCTGGTAACGGGAAGATCGCCGCCGCCGTCGCGATGCTCATGGCGACCTGGTGGGTCACCGAGGCGATTCCGCTACCTGCGACCGCACTGTTGCCGATGATTATGTTTCCGGTCTTGGGTGTCGCACCCATCGAAGACGTCGTCGGTCCGTACGCCGACAAGGTCATCTTCCTGTTCATGGGTGGTTTCGTACTGGGACTAGCCATGCAGCGGTGGAACCTGCACCGGCGATTCGCTCTGCGTACCGTGCTCCTCGTTGGCACGAGCCCGGTCCGGCTGATCGGCGGGTTCATGCTTGCCACCGGATTTATCACGATGTGGGTGAGCAACACCGCCACCGCGGTGATCATGTATCCGGTGGGGCTTTCCGTGCTCGCGTTGGTTGGCCAACTTGGCGACGGCAAGGGCGACAAGAATTTCAGCACCGCGCTGATGCTGGGTATCGCCTATGCTGCCTCGATCGGATCGTTGGGCACGATCATTGGCACGCCACCGAATACGTTCCTGGTTGGTTATCTGCGCGATAACCACGACATCAACATTGGTTTCGGGCAATGGATGTTGTTCGGCGTGCCGATCTCCGCGGTCTTCCTCGTGCTTGCCTGGCTGGTGCTGAGCAAGTTCGTGTACCGGCCGCGCATCAAGGAGTTGCCGGGTAGCAGGGAGTTGCTCAAGCAGCAACTCGACGAGATGGGGCCGATGTCGCGTGGTGAGAAAAATGCGCTCGGGGTTTTCATCGGTGCGGCCGCGGCATGGATCCTGGCGCCGCTGCTTGCCGATCCGACGATCATGGGTGGCGCCGCGCTGACCTGGCTGGATCGGTTGGACGACAGTGTTATCGCTATGGCCGTAGCCGTCGTGCTCTTCATCCTGCCTGCCGGCGGTGGTGCCCGAACCATCGACTGGGACACCACGAAGCAGTTGCCGTGGGGAGTACTACTGCTTTTTGGTGGTGGGCTCAGCCTTTCTGGCCAGTTTACCGAGAGCGGCCTCAGCTCCTGGCTCGGTGAACAGGTTCGCGGTCTTGACGTACTGCCGACGGTGTTGTTCGTCGCGGCAGCCGCGTTGATCGTGTTGGCGCTGACGGAGCTGACCAGCAATACGGCCACGGCGGCTACCTTCATCCCGATACTCGGCGGGGTTGCAGTTGGCTTGGGCATTGATCCGATGGCCCTGGTAGTGCCCGCGGCGCTGGCTGCTACCTGCGCTTTCATGCTGCCGGTTGCGACTCCACCGAACGCGATCGTGTTCGGCTCTGGGCACGTCACCATCGGTCAGATGGTTCGCGGGGGTGTCTGGTTGAACGTAATCGCCGTCGTGCTCATCACGGTGGCTGTCTACGCCCTAGGCGGCTGGATACTCGGCATCGCGCTCTGATGCCAGGGGGTAGGTTGGCGCCATGTCGACCAGGGCCGCCGGACTGTTGCTCGCCGCGGGCGCGGGCCGACGGTTCGGCGGTCCGAAAGCGCTGGCCACACTGGACGGTGAAGCTTTCGTCCAGCGTGCCGTGCGAACGCTCACCGATGGCGGTTGCGATCCGGTACACGTGGTACTCGGTGCGCGGGCCGCGCAGGTCCGCGAGCTGTTGCCGGCCGGCGTGCACGCGGTGACCGCGCCGGACTGGTCGAGCGGGATGGGTGCCTCACTGCGCGCCGGGCTGGCCGCGATCGCCGAGCTGGACGTGGCCGCGGTGCTGGTGCACCTCGTTGATCTGCCGGGAGTATCCGCTCGGGTCGTCGCCACGCTAGCGGCGCTGAGCGAACCCTCGGTGCTCGCGCGGGCCAGCTACCACGGCGTGCCTGGCCATCCGGTGCTGCTCGGCAACCAGTACTGGCCGGAGATCGCGGCGAGTCTGCACGGCGATCAGGGCGCCCGGGGCTGGCTCGCCGGCCGGACCGACCTGCGGTTTGTGGAATGCGCCGAGCTCGGTGCTGGTGCCGATGTGGATACTCCGGATGATCTGCCCGCTGACGGGACGGGGTCTCGCCCGTAGGCTCGGTGCTCGTGACACCCGAGACCGCGGCCGAACTGGCCGACCAGCTCGAATCAACCGGCTACCTCGCCGACCCCGGCGTCGCGACCGCGGCGTTCCTGGCTATGCGGATGCCCAAACCGCTGTTCTGCGAGGGCGAGCCGGGGACAGGGAAAACCTCACTGGCGCAGGCGCTGTCCCAGGCCCTGGACGTGCCGCTGATCAGGTTGCAGTGCCACGAGGGGATCGACGCGGGGCAGGCGCTCTACGAATGGGATTTCCCCCGCCAACTGCTGCACCTGCGCGCGCTCGAGGCGGCCAGCGGTGGCGAACTCGACGTCACGGTCGCCGAGCAGTCCCTGTATACCGAGCGTTTCCTGCTCGCCAGGCCCCTGCTGCGCGCGCTGACCAGCGCGCCGTGCGTCCTACTCATCGACGAGATCGACCGCGCCGATGACGAGTTCGAGGCCTTCCTGCTCCAGGTGCTGGACGAGAACGCGGTGAGCATCCCGGAGTTCGGTGAGGTCCGTGCGCAGACGCCACCGCTGGTGGTACTCACCTCGAACCGCACCCGCGAGGTGCATGACGCGCTCAAGCGGCGCTGTCTGTACCACTGGCTCGCCCATCCCGAGTTCGCGCGCGAGGTCGAGATCCTGCGGCGCAGGTTGCCGGGGATCAGCGAACGACTGGCCGAGCAGGTCGCCGGAGCGGTGCGCCGGCTGCGTGAGCTGGAGCTGCTCAAGCCGCCCGGCGTGGCCGAATCGCTTGACTGGGCGCGGGCGCTGCAGGCGCTTGGCCGCGACGAACTGGACGCGGCCACCGCGGCCAGCACGCTTGGCGCGGTGCTGAAGTACCGCGAGGACGCGGATCGCGCGGTCGCGGCCGGGCTAGACGCGCTGCTCGCGGGTTGAGGCGATGGCAGGGGACACGATGGACGTACTGCCCGGGCTCGTCGGATTCGCCCGTGTGCTCGCCGAATCCGGTGTCCCGGTCAGTTCCCATCGCACCGCGATGTATCTGGACGCGGTTGGGCACCTCGACCTCGCCGATCCGGGAGCGCTCTACTGGGCGGGACGGCTGACGCTCTGCGGCGACCCGGACGACCTACCGCGCTACGACGAGGCCTTTGCCCGGTGGTTCACCGATGACTGGCCGGCGCAGGAGCAGCGTTCGGTGAGCATGCCGCAGCGCGCGCAGATCGCCGCGCTTTCCGGTGTCGAGGCCGGCAGCGGGGATGTGTTGAGCGATCCGGAAGCGCTGCCCGTGGCCGCGAGTGAAACCGAGATCCTGCGACATCGGGATATCGCTGCGCTCAGCCCGGCCGAACGCGCACATCTGCGGGAGCTGTTGAACAAGCTGCGGCCGCAACCGCCGAGACGTGCCTCGCTGCGGTCCGAGCAAGCGCGGCGCGGTCACCTCGACCCGCGCCGAACCCTGCGCGGCATGCTGACGACCCTGGGCGAGCCGATCCACCTGGCACACCGCAAACGCGCGAAACGGGCGCGCAAAGTGGTGTTGCTCGTGGACGTCTCCGGTTCGATGAGTCCGTACGCGGATGCGCTGCTGCGGTTCGCGCACGTGGTGACCAGGCATAACCCGGCGACCACCGAGGCGTTCGCGCTCGGCACCCGGATGACCCGGTTGTCACGGGCACTGCGCAGCCGGGATCCGGAGCATGCGCTCGCCGATGCCGGGCGCGCGGTGCCGGACTGGGCCGGCGGTACCCGGCTCGGCGAGACACTGCGCGCCTTCCTCGACCGGTGGGGACACCGTGGGCTGGCCAGGCACGCGGTGGTGGTTATTTTCTCGGATGGATGGGAACGCGGCGATACGGCGTTGTTGGAAGAGCAGCTCGCTCGGCTGCACCGGCTCGCCTACCGCGTGTTGTGGGTGAATCCGCACGCGGGGCGGAAAGGATATGCCCCAGTGCAATCCGGTATCGCGGCCGCGCTGCCGCATATCGACGGGCTGCTTGCCGGGCACAGCTTGGCCACGTTGGAACAACTGCTCCAGGAGATGCGTGATGCGGGACGTTCTTGATGAGCTATCCAAGCGCTGGGATGCCGGCGAGTCCGTCGGTCTTGGCACGGTAGTGAACACCTTCCGGTCGGCACCCCGCGCGCCTGGCGCGGCGATGGTGGTCGCCGAAGACGACACCGTCACCGGCAGCGTATCCGGCGGCTGTGTGGAGGGCGCGGTTTACGAGCTGGGGCAGCAGACCATCGCCGAGGGCACGCCGGTACTACAGCGCTATGGTGTTTCCGACGACGACGCTTTCGCGATCGGCCTCACCTGCGGCGGGATTATCGACATTTTCGTCGAGCGGGTGAACCGCGAATCGTTTCCCGAACTTGGCGCGATCGCCGAAGCGGTCCGGGCTGGGAAACCGGTCGCCGTGGCGACGGTGATCGAGCATCCGGACCCCGCCTGGCTGGGGAACCGGTTGGTGGTGTGGCCGGATCGGGCGAGCGGCGGGCTGGGCAGCGCCAGGGCAGACGATGCGGTCGCCGACGATACGCGCGGGCTGCTCGCGGGCGGGCGCAGCGCCACATTGCACTACGGGCCGGACGGCCAGCGCCGTGGCGAGGGGATGAGCGTGTTCGTGAACTCGTTCCAGCCGCCGCCTCGGATGTTGGTGTTCGGCGCCATCGACTTCGCCGCCGCGATGGCGCGGATGGGCGCGTACCTCGGCTACCAGGTGACGGTCTGCGACGCGCGCGGTGTATTTGCCACCGCTGCGCGGTTTCCCGAGGCGGACGAGGTGATCGTGGACTGGCCGCACCGTTACCTCGAGGCGGAGGCAGCCGCCGGCAGGGTGGACGAGCGAACGGTGCTCGCGGTGCTTACCCACGACCCGAAATTCGATGTACCACTGCTCGAGGTGGCGCTGCGGTTGAACGTCGCCTACGTCGGGGCGATGGGTTCCCGGCGGACGCATGACGACCGGCTCGCCAGGCTGCGCGAGGTCGGGCTCGGCGAGGCGGAGCTGGCCAGGCTCGCCTCGCCGATCGGCCTGGATCTCGGTGCCCGCACGCCCGAGGAGACCGCGGTGTCCATCGCCGCCGAGATGATCGCGCTGCGGTGGGGCGGGCGCGGGGAACGGCTCGCCGAGCTCAGCGGCCCGATCCACCGCGACGAGTAGTACACCGCAAGCGCGCCAGCCGGGGTCGGGCGGCGAGCTAACCGAGGACGACGGGACGACGAAGGACGGCTACTCGTACTCTTCACCGTCGCCCTTACCTGGCTTGCCGCCACCGCGGTCGGTTGCTCTGGCGTCGTCTTCCGGGTTCCCGCGGACGTCGATGTCCCCGACGCCGGCGTCCTCCCAGTCGCCCATGATGCGGTCGAAGGCGTGCTGCCTGCCGTCATCGGTCGCGGCGTAGTCCTCCGCGGCGGCCTCGACCTGCTGCGCGGCCAGGACGTAGCGGCCGGTCGACGTGCTGAGGAAGCCGCTGAACTGGTCGCGCAGCTGCTGCAATGCGGTGTCCGCGGTGGTCGCCTTTCCGTCCTGGTCGGCAAGGCTCTTGTCGGCGTCCTCGGTGTCATCGACCTTCGGGGCGAGCGCGTCGTACTGCTCGCCGACGTTGTAGCACACCTTGCTGATCTGCAGGATGTCCTCGATCTCGGCTTCGTAGCCCTTGTCGTCGCCACCGCGGTCGCCCTGTGCGTTGTTCTTTGTCAGGTCGTAGAGCTCCAGGTTGTAGCTGTGCACCCCGTTGAGCCCGTTCTGCAGTTCGGTGACTTTCGCGGAGTACTCCGACTCCATGTCCGACAGCTTGCGGCCCAGCCCGTCGATCTGCGAGTTCAGCGTGTTGACGATCTCCTCGATCTCGTGCGTGTACTCCTGCTGCTTGACCTCGGGGAGCAGCTTCTCACCGAGGAAGCCGACCAGGCTGATCGTCGCGCCCGCCGCGGCGCCGACCCCGGTGAACGAGGAGTAGACGCCGACCGCGGCGCCAATCCCGCTGACCACGGCCCAGCCCTCGCGCAGATCGGTCTTGACCGTGGCCTCCGCGCTGCACGCCTTGGTGGCCCACTGGGACCAGTACAGCGTGTCATTGCGGGCCTTCTGGATGATCGCTGCGCGGGTGGCGTAGAGGTTGGCGAGCGACCCGGCGATGCCGGACTGGTTGGTCATGCTCGGCAGGACCGAGGCGAAGAACCCCTCCTTCGCCCTGCTGGCCGCGAGCCCCGTCCAGCCGGCCCAGAAGTCCTGGCCCTGGCCCCTCTCGTCACCGAGGACGGTGACCTGGTTGGACAGGTCGTCTTCGCTGACGCCGTCGAACTTGCCATCCTTGACCGGCTGGTTGAGTCCGAGGTCGCCGCCGATCTTGACGAGGTCGTCATATGCGTCCTTCAAGGCGCGCAGGTCGTGCGTGTCGAACAGCGGCATCTTGAAGTAGACGTTGTCCCGCTCGCCGTACGCCCACTCGTCGATCAGCTTCAGATTGTCGCCCATGCCGCAACGGATCTGCGGCGGAACGGTGACCATCTCGCCGCCGTCGGCTGGCGTGCCGAGCACGTCGGTCGGCTCGTTGACTCCGGTGTTGCCAGGGCAGGTCACCGCGCTCAGCGAGCCCTGCTGGCCGCCCTCGACCCACTGGACGTACTGGCAGTCGCCGTTGACGAGATGGTGTCGGGCCGCCGTGGCGTGCGCGTTCCACAGTGTCAGCGCGGTCGGCGAGGTCGGGCGCTGGATGACCGTGGGGTAGTCGTAGCTGTACTCCCCGCCCGCGACCACCTCGACGTATTTTTCCCGCCATCGCTTGGTCAACGCCTCGTGGAAGTCGTTCATCGCCACGGATAGCGTCTCCGCGAAGTTCGTGCTGTAAATAGCAGAGGGGGGACTCATAGGTGACTCCTCTCGTGTGTGGTCACCTAATCCGTTCGATGGTTGGACGGTTCCGGTCCCGACCCTGGTTCCCTCGTCGGCCGATGAGGTGCGGTATACCGAGGTGTGGGTGACCGCAAGATTCTTAAGAAACGCGGTTCGGCGGGGCTGGGGCGGCTGGAACATTCGTATTACCGATGGGTTGGCACATCTGGGGGATGCGATCCGCACTTGCTGGTGATTCTGCGCCAAAATCTCCGCGAACGCGGATATAGCCTCGGGGAGGCGCCGCTGCGGACTTGTATGCGAACCGAATGGGGTGCAGGCTCCGAGATGAGTCCGATCATCGCCTCGTTGATGGGATTCGCCGTGTTCCCGATGACCAATCGCAAGGCCCCGCTTCGGCTGCGGGCCACCCACCGACAGGAGGCCCCATGCGCATCTCCGTCACCGTTGATGGAACGAAGTATGACGACGATGTCGAGCCACGCACCCTGCTCGTGCACTACCTGCGTGAACAGCTCGGCAAGACGGGCACCGTGGTCGGCTGCGACACCAGCAACTGCGGGGCCTGCACCGTCCACCTGGACGGGCACAGCGTGAAATCCTGCTCGGTGCTTGCGGTACAGGCCGATGGCTGTGAGGTCAACACCATCGAAGGCCTCGAGCGGGACGGCCAGCTTCACCCCATGCAGCAGGCCTTCCACGACAATCACGCCCTACAGTGCGGTTTCTGCACGCCGGGCATGATCATGCAGTCGCTCGATCTGCTCGCCGACAATCCGAATCCGAACGAGCACGAGGTACGGGAAGGTCTGGAGGGCAACCTCTGCCGGTGTACCGGCTACCAGAACATCGTGCGCGCCGTACAGGATGCCGCCGGCAAGATGAGCCCCGGTGCCGGCCCGGAAGTCGAGCGGGTGGCCAATGAGGTCGCCGGCCGGCACAGTGCCCGCACACCGGTTTCCAGCGGGGGTGAATGATGACCGCCACCATTGAGCCCGAGGTAGGTAAGGCCCGGCGGCGCAAGGAAGACGCCCGGCTGATCACCGGGCGTACCCGCTGGACGGACAACATCGTGTTGCCCGGCATGCTGCATATGGCGATCCTGCGCAGCCCAGTCGCGCATGCCCGGATCACCAGTATCGACACCAGCCAAGCCAGGGGGATGTCCGGGGTCGAAGCGGTGGTCACGGGAGCGGATATCGCCGAGGCGCAGGGCAGCCTGCCGTGCGCATGGCCGATCACCGACGATATGAAGTCGCCGCCGGCGCCCTCGCTTGCCGTGCACACCGTGAAGTTCGCCGGCGAGGCCGTGGCCGCGGTCGTCGCCCGCAGCAAGGCGGAAGCGCAGGACGCGTTGGAAGCCATCGAGGTCGACTACGCCGAACTGCCGGTGGTGCTGGACATGGCGGAGGCCGTGGCCGATGGTGCGCGGCTGACCCACGAAGACCTCGGTACCAACGCGAGCGCCACCTGGAAGTTCGACTCCGCGGAGGCCGGTACCGGGGGCGATGTCGAGCAAGCGATCGCCGACGGCGAGGTCGTGGTGCACCGCACCTTCCGGCAACAGCGGTTGATTCCCGCCTTCATGGAGCCGCGCTCGGTCGTCGTCGACCCGACCGGTGAGCAGCTGACCATGTGGTCGGCCACCCAGATTCCGCACATCCTGCGGTTGATGCTGGCCATGACGCTTGGCGTAGCCGAGCACAAGATCCGGGTCATCGCCCCGGATGTGGGCGGCGGCTTTGGCGGCAAACTGCAGGTCACGCCAGAGGAAGTGATCGCTTTCCTCGTCGCCCGCAAACTCGGCAAGCCGGTGAAGTACACCGAGACCAGGTCCGAGTCGTTGCAGGCCGCGCATCACGGCAGGGACCAGATCCAGAAGCTGACGATGGCCGCTCGAAGGGACGGCACGATCACTGGGCTGAAGGTGGAACTGCTGGCCGATATGGGCGCCTACCTGCGCCTGGTCACCCCCGGGGTGCCGATCCTCGGCGCGTTCATGTTCAACGCGATCTACAAGATCCCCGCGTACCACTTCGCCTGCACGAACGTGTTCACCAACAAGACGCCGACCGATGCATACCGGGGTGCGGGCCGGCCAGAGGCCACCTTCGCCATCGAGCGGATGATGGATGAGCTCGCGGTGGAACTCGGCATGGAACCGCTCGAGGTGCGCGAGAAGAACTGGATCAAGCACGAGGAGTTCCCGTACACCACGGTCTCCACGTTGACCTACGACTCCGGTAACTACGAGGCGGCGACCGCGAAGGCCAAGGACCTGTTCGGTTATGACGCGCTGCGCGCCGAGCAGGCTGAGCGCCGGGCGAAGAACGATCCAGTGCAGCTTGGCATCGGAATCTCCACATTCACCGAGATGTGTGGGCTGGCGCCGTCCCGGGTACTCGGTTCGCTGTCGTATGGCGCGGGCGGTTGGGAACACGCCGCGGTGCGGATGTTGCCGACCGGCAAGGTCGAAGTGGTCACCGGTTCCTCGCCACATGGCCAGGGGCACGAGACGGCGTGGAGCCAGATCGTCGCCGATCAGCTTGGTGTGCCGTTCGAGGACGTCGAGATCCTGCACGGGGACACGCAGTCCTCACACAAGGGAATGGACACCTATGGTTCGCGCTCGCTGACCGTTGGCGCGATGGCGGTGCTGAAGGCCGGTCACAAGGTGATCGACAAGGCTCGGACGATCGCGGCGCATATGATGGAATGCGCGCCGGATGACGTGGAGTTCGAGGCGGGTAAATTCACCGTGCGGGGTACCGATTCCTCGGTCGGCATCCAGGATGTCGCGCTCGCCGTCTTCGCCGCACACGACCTGCCGGACGGTGTGGAGCCATCGCTGGACTCGGAGGCCACCTTCGACCCGGAGAACTTCTCCTTCCCGCACGGCACCCATCTGTGCGCGACCGAAGTGGACACCGAAACCGGTCAGGTGCGCATCCGCTCCTACGTTTGCGTCGACGATATCGGTGCCGTGATCAACCCGCTGATCGTTGAAGGGCAGGTGCACGGCGGACTGGCCCAGGGAATTGCTCAGGCGCTGTTCGAGGAAGCCGTGCACGACGAGAGCGGGACGCTGACCACCGGTACGCTCGTGGACTACCTGGTGCCCTCGGCTGCCGACCTGCCGAGCTTCACCACCGGTCTCACCGAGACCAGGGCGACAAGTAACGAGCTCGGAGTGAAAGGTGTTGGTGAGGCCGGCACCATCGCATCCACGCCGGCCGTGGTGAACGCCGTTGTCGACGCGGTGCGACACCTTGGCGTTGCCGATATCGAGATGCCGTGCACGCCGATGCGCGTATGGCAGGCCATTCACGGAGGTGCACGATGATCCCTGCGGCATTCGACTACACCGCGCCGTCCACTGTGGAGGAAGCGGTCGGTGCGCTTGCCGAAGCGGGTGAGGACGCGAAGGTGCTTGGCGGCGGGCAGAGCCTGCTGCCGGTGCTGCGGATGCGGCTGGCCGCGCCGACAACACTGATCGACCTCGGCAAGGTGGCCGAACTGCGCGGTGTTCGCGAGGACGGCGGCGCGCTCGTGATCGGCGCTATGACCACGCACTACGACGTGCAGCGCGACCCGTTGGTGCAACAGCACGCCGCCTTGCTCGCGCGGGCGACCGACACCGTCGCCGACCCGCAGGTGCGGCACCGGGGAACCTTCGGTGGTTCGATCGCGCATGCGGACCCGGCTGGTGACCTGCTCGCGCCGGCGCTGGCGATGGACACGGAGATGGTGATCGCCGGGCAGGGCGGGCGCCGTACCGTCGCGGCCGCGGATTTCTTCGTGGACTACTTCACCACCGCGCTCGAGCCAGACGAACTGCTGGTGGAGGTGCGGGTACCGAAGCACACCGGATGGCACGCGCACTACGAGAAGTTCAACCGGGTCGCGCAGGCCTGGTCGATCGTCGCGGTAGCGGCCACGGTGCGGGTCGAGGGCACCTCGATAGCCGAGGCCAGGGTCGGCCTGACGAATATGGCCGCCACTCCGGTACGCGCCCACGCGGTCGAGAACGCGCTCGTCGGAGCGCCGGCCACCCCGGAGGCGATCCGCGCCGCCGCCGCCCACGCGGCGGAGGGGACCAGCCCGACAAGTGACGGAAACGCCGATGCGGACTACCGTCAACACCTGGCGCGGACGTTGACCGGGCGCGCGGTCACGGCCGCAGTCAGCGGATAGCGAGGTCGTGTGGGTCCTTTTCGGGCGTTCCGCGTCGCGAAGGGGACCCACGCGTCGACAGCTGTGTCTAGGACGAAGGAGTTTCTGCGTTGATTCTCGAGCACCAGTTTTCCGTGCCGGCACCACTCGACGAGGTGTGGAAGGCGGTGCTCGACCCCGAACGGGTAGCACCCTGTATGCCGGGAGCCACGCTCACCGAGGTGGAAGGGGATTCCTTCCGCGGTTCAGTCAAGGTGAAGCTGGGCCCGATCTCGCTGACGTACAAGGGGTCTGGTGAGTTCAAGGAAAAGAACGAGCAGGCCAAGCGGGTTGTGATCGAAGCTTCGGGTAAGGACGCGCGGGGTGGCGGCACGGCGTCGGCCACCGTGACCGTCACCCTCACCGCAAGCGGTGACAAGACCGATGGCGCGGTACACACCGACCTGAACATCACTGGCCGGCCGGCCCAGTTCGGCAGGGGGATGATTTCCGAGGTCGCTGGCAAGCTGCTTGATTCGTTCGCGCAGTGCCTCGCCGACAAGCTGGGCGGGGCACACGAGGCACCAGCCGCGCAGGACGCCGCCGCATCCAGTGCGGCTTCGGGTAGTTCTGGAGTGGGGCAGACCCCATCCACGGGTGCCGGCGGATCCTCATCGACCGGTGGTGGCACGTCGGCGGCGGGAAGTACGGCCACGGGAAACGCGGCCAGTAGCGGGGCTCCCCAGGACGCCGCCGCGATCGATCTGCTCGACTACGCGGGAACGCCGGTGATCAAGCGGTTGGCACCGGTGATTGGTGGCGCGCTCGTCGTGCTCGTGTTCGTCGCGCTGCGCCGTAAGCGCCGCAAGAAGAAGCGCGGCTAGTTCCCGCTCGTCCCCCGGCGGGTCATCGCCGCGCGACCGCGTCGATGACCCGGTTACCGCTGAGCAACACCGGGTCGTTGTGGTCGGCGCCGGGCACCTCGATCGCGGTCCCGTTCGGGAACGCCTCGGCGACCGCTCGGCTCTGTTCGGCGGGCACGATCGAGTCGGCTGAGCCGAACACCACCGTGGTGGGCGTCTGAATCCGCCGCGCGAGTTCGGCGACCGGAAAGCGATCTTTGAGCAGCCAGCGGGCTGGTAGAAACGGGTACTGCCGCGCGGCTACGTCAGCGAGCTCGGTGAACGGGGAGCGCAGCACCATTGCCGCCGGCGGTCGTTCGGCGGCGAGCCTGGTCAGCACGGCGGCGCCTAGGCTTTCCCCGAAATACCGCAGTTCATCGGCCGGCGCACCGAGTTCACCGACGAGGAAATCGTGCGCGGCACGGGCATCGCGGAGCAGGCCCTCCTCGCTGGGGCTGCCCTCGCTGTCGCCGTAACCGCGGTAGTCGAACAGCAGTACGGACAACCCGCGTTCGGCCAGGGCGCTCGCCAGCGGTGCCCGTAGCGAGCGGTCCCCGCCGTTGCCTGCGGCGACAAGGACCGTCGCGGCCGGTTCGCCAGCCACGGTTGCCCGCGCCGGTAGGTACCAGCCGCGCAACCGCACGCCGTCGCTGGCGACGAAGCTGACGTCGCGGGCACCAGGTAGGACCTCGTTCGCCGGCGCGACCGTGCCGGTGGACGGTAGATAGATCAGTTTGCGCTGGAACAGGTAGGCGCCGCCGAGGATCAGTCCGAGCACCAGCAGTACGACAAGCAGTCCGATCAGCACCCGCTTTCCCCATCCGCGGCCCGTGCCAGGCACCGCCGCACGCGCTGGTCGGGACACCGAATCAGTCGGCGGATTCGGCCTTGGCCGGCTTCACCGACTCGGCGTGCGCGGCGCCTTCGTTGTCCGGGCCTTCGGCGCCCGTGTCGTCGTTATCTGTGCCGTCGTTATTTGTGGCCGCCTTCTCCCGTGCCGCCGCGCGCCGTTTGCGGATGATCATCACGACGATGCCAATCACGAGAAGCGTGACAAGCAGCACGGCGCCCGCCGTGCCGAGCTGGCTCTCGATCGCCTTGGCGGACGCGCCGGCCCCGGCACCGATCCCGATATGCAACGCCGACCACGACGAGGCACCCAGTACCACCGCGGGCAGGAACTTGCGGAACGGAAGTCCGGAGGTGCCTGCCGCCGCGGGTGTCAGCGTGCGCACGACCGGCAGGTACCTGGCGAAGAATACGGCGTACGCGCCCCTGCGGCGGATCAGGTCGGTTGCCTTGTCCCAGTGCTGCTGGCCGATCTTGCGAACCAGTTTCGTCTCGCGCAGTCGCGGACCGAATCGTTTGCCGATCGCGTAGCCGATCGAATCACCGATTCCGGCGCAGACCGTGACGACCAGCCACAGCACGATGAACCGGGTGGGGGTGGTGACACTGGTCGCGGCGAGTAGCAGACCGGACTCGCCGGGTGCGATGAAGCCAAGCCCGATCGTGCATTCCGCGAGTACCAGCGCGCCGGTCGCGGCGACCAGCGCGGGTTGCGGCAAGCTGGCGATGCCTTCGATGAGGTCGGTCAGCAAGGCCACGTGCCGTTCTCCTCCCAGCGGTGCGATGTGGCACCAGTACCGAGGAAGGCAATGATGCGCACGACCCGGATGCGCTCCGGTAGATTCGTCTTCTTCTGACGGTCAGGCTACCGGTCCTGGTTCACCGTGGATTCATCGGCGGCCGACCCGGATTCCCTTTTTGCCCGTTTCCGTTTCACCAAGTACCAGATCAGCGCGGCCACCGCCACGGCACCAAGCAGAATCCAGCTAACCCGGCCAATCGCGTCCTCGATCCACTTCGCCGCCTCGCCAGCGGCCGAACCGATGCCAATATGCAGCGCCGACCACACCGTGGTGCCGACGAGTACGGCGGGCAGGAACTTGCGAAACGCCAGCCCAGAAGCCCCGGCCGCGGCCGGTACCAGGGTTCGCAGCACCGGCAGGAAGATCGCGAAGACCACCGCGAGCGCACCCCTGCGGCGAAGGAAGTCGGTTGCCTTGTCCCAGCCCTGCGCGCCGTGCTTGCGTACGAGCTTGGTCTGCCGGAGCTTGGGCCCGAAGTACTTGCCGATCGCGTACCCGACGGAATATCCCGCCGTCGCGCACAGCGAGGTAACCAGCCACATGATCAGGAACCGAGGTACCGAGTTGGCCGTGGTTCCAGCGATGAACAACGCCGTCTCACCCGGCGCGATGAAGCCGAGGCCGATCGTGCACTCGCCGAATACCAGCAGTCCAGCACCGATGACCACACCGGCCTGCGGCAAACTCTGCAGCCATTCGAGCAGATCGGTCAGCATCGCCATCGTGCCTTTCGCTTCGCCTGTGGCGAGCCTAGCGCTGGATGGCGTGATCTGTCGGACGGCGCGACCAACCGTGCGCCGCGGTCAGCCCCTGGCCAGTAGCGAGCTGGCTTCCTGCGCGGCGGGGCCGGCCTCGGCCAGATGCGCCAGCTGCGCGGGCAGTTCCTCGCCACGGTGCCGCACGGCCTGCGTGTACAGCCGACCGGCCCGGTACGAGGAGCGCACCAACGGCCCGGCCATCACGCCCGCAAACCCGATCTCCTCGGCCTTGTTCGAATGCGCCACGAACTCCTCCGGCTTCACCCAGCGGTCGACCGGATGGTGCCGAGGGGAGGGGCGCAGGTACTGGGTGATGGTGAGGATGTCGCAGCCGGCTTCGTGCAGATCGCGCATGGCCGGTTCGACCTCGTCACTGGTCTCGCCCATGCCGAGGATCAGGTTGGACTTGGTGACCAGCCCTGCCTGCCTGGCCTTGGTGATCACCTCGAGTGAGCGCTCATAGCGGAAGCCGGGGCGAATGCGCTTGAACACCCTCGGCACGGTCTCGAGGTTGTGCGCGAGCACTTCCGGGCGCGAGCCGAACACCTCGGCCAGCTGCTCCTCGTCGGCGTTGAAGTCCGGGATCAGCAGCTCCACACCGGTACCCGGGTTCAGCTGGTGGATCTGCCGGACGGTCTCGGCGTAGAGCCAGGCGCCGCCGTCGGGCTGATCGTCTCGTGCGACGCCAGTCACCGTGGAGTAGCGCAGCCCCATGGCCTGCACCGATTCGGCCACCTTGCGGGGCTCCTCGGTGTCCAGATCATCCGGCCGCCCGGTGTCGATCTGGCAGAAGTCGCACCGCCGGGTGCACTGGCCGCCGCCGATCAGGAAAGTGGCCTCGCGGTCTTCCCAGCATTCGTAGATGTTGGGGCAGCCAGCTTCCTCGCAGACGGTGTGCAGCCCCTCGCGGCGCACCAGGCTTTTGAGCTCGGTGTACTCCGGGCCCATCCGTGCCCGGGTCTTGATCCACGACGGCTTCTTCTCGATGGGCGTCTGGCTGTTGCGAACCTCGAGCCGCAGCAGCTTGCGCCCTTCAGGCACCACACTCACAACGATCACCTTACGCGGCTAGGCGGCCAGGTCGGTACCACGCGTGGCCGCCATCCCATTTGCTGGCGGCCAGTGCTGGGTGGCGTTGTTCAGCCAGCGGGCGCGAGCAACCGGCGCAGTTGCGCGACCGGGCCGCGTGGCCTGCCGGCGGGGCGTGTCGGGGTGCTGGCGATCAGGTTCAGCAGTGCCGTGCCAACCCTGCGGATCTTGTCCGCCGGTTCGGCCGCGCTCGCCAGGCCCGCGTTCAGCGCGAGCATGCTCAGTTCGACATCGCGGCCAGCGCGCAACTGCTCGGGAAAGGCATCGCCGTGCGCGTCCAGCACCGCGCGCAGTTCGGGATTCTGCCGCGCGGTTTCCCGCCAGGCGCGCGAGATCGCGTCCACCCGATCGTCCTCGGCGGCGCCGTGCGCGCCGTGATCCAGGTCGTCCAGCGCGAGGCCGATCCGCCCGGTGAGTAGTTGGTTCCACTTGTGCTGTAAGGCGAGCAGTAGTTCGCCCTCGTTCATGAACACGTCGTATCCGCCGGGGATCTCGGCGAGGGTGACCCGGCCGCCGGTCCGGCGCGCCTGCCGCAGTGCTCGGTCGAGCACCTCGCGGCGGCGATAGAAATCGCTCCAGCTCATGGCTAGACCCCTTTTACGTGACCTGCGTCATACCTTCGGTCTGTGGCATACCGTCGGTATGGTTCCCTGGGTTAAACGTACCACCGGTATGTGGGGTTCCCCGTGTCGTAGAGTTGTGAGTGTGGTGACAGTGCGCGCGAGGCGATTGGACTATTCCGAAGCCACCCGTACCGCCCTGGTGGACGGCGCGGTTGAGCTGTTCACCAAGCACGGCTACGCACAGACCTCACTCGACCAGATTGCCAAACATGCCCGGGTGACCAAGGGTGCGCTCTACCACCATTTCGGTGGGAAGCAGGCACTGTTCGAAGCGGCCTTCGACCGGATGGAAACCGTCTGCCTGCGTCGGGTCGGCGCGGTGCTGGAAGGCGATGGTTCGCCATGGGAACGGGCCAAGGCGGGACTACGCGTCTTCATCGAGATCTGCCTCGAGCCCGGATACCAGCGCATCGTGGTGCATGAGGCGCCCGTAGTGATGGGTTGGGAGCGCTGGCGCGAGGCCGAGGAGAACTTCGGGTTCGGCCTGGTTCGTGCCGGGGTACGGCTGCTGATCGATGCCGGCGAGGTGGCCGAGGTACCCGTCGAGGTCAGCGCGCGGCTGCTCTACGGTGCGCTGTGCTCGGCGGCCGAGCTGATCGCCAGCTCTACCGACCAGCAGAAGGTCGGCGAAGAGGTCGCGGACACGATCGAGCGACTGCTCGAACAGATCCGATCCCGCCCGCAGGCTGGTTGATTCCGCTAGCCTCGGCCAGGTGGATTTGAGGATCTTTACCGAGCCGCAGCAGGGTGCCAGCTATGCGGATCTGCTCCGCGTGGCGCGCTGCACCGAGGATGCCGGCTACTCCGCGTTCTTCCGTTCTGATCACTACTTGAAGATGGGCTCGGCGGACGGGTTGCCCGGCCCGACCGACGCCTGGATCACCCTCGCCGGCTTGGCAAGGGACACCAGTACGGTGCGCCTTGGCACGCTGATGACCGCGGCCACCTTCCGGCTGCCAGGACCACTGGCGATCTCCGTGGCGCAGGTCGACCAGATGTCCGGCGGCAGGGTCGAGTTCGGCTTCGGCAGTGGCTGGTACGCCGAGGAACATGACGCGTACGGCCTGACCCTGCCGCCAATGCGGGAGCGCTTCGACCGCTACGCGGAGCAGCTGGAGATCATCACTGGTCTCTGGGCGACCCCGGATGGCCAGAGCTACTCGTTCAACGGGAAGTACTTCCAGCTGGCCGACTCACCGGCGCTGCCGAAGCCGGCGCAACGCCCCCGGCCGCCCGTGCTGATCGGCGGCGGTGGCAAGAAGCGCACGCCAGCGCTCGCGGCCCGCTTCGCGAACGAGTTCAACCTGCCGTTCATGCCGGCCGAGCAGGCCGCGGCACAGTTCGATCGGGTGGCCGCGGCCTGCGGGGAGATCGGCAGGGACCCTGCCGAGATCACCCGCTCCGCGGCGCTGGTCGCCTGTGTTGGTCGGGACGATGCCGAGGTGGCCAACCGGGCTTCGGCGATTGGCAGGGACGTCGCCGAGCTCAAGGAGAACGGTCTCGCCGGTACGCCAGCCGAGGTGGTGCAGCGGATCGGCGAGTGGCGCGCGCAGACCGGGGTCGAGCGGATCTACCTGCAGATGCTCGATCTGTCCGACCTGGCCCAGATTGAGCTGATCGCCAGCGAGGTCGCGCCCCAGCTTCGGTGACGACTACGCTCGGTAACCGTGCTCTTTTAGATTAGCGAGTCTGCAACGTGAAGGTGACTCCGGGAGCGCTTGGCTGGTCCGCCCGGTCCAGCCAACGCTCTGTCACCGGCAGCGTGCCGGCCAGCGCCGCCAGCACCGCTTCGGTGGCCAGCGGGCGCACCTCGTCCACCGTGACGTCGCGATCCAGCTCGGCGCTCAGTGAGGTCACCCCGGCATCACTGATCCCGCACGGCACGATCTTGCCGAACTCGCCGAGGTCCGAGTTGCAGTTGATCTCGAACCCGTGCATGGTGACGCCGCGCTGCACGCGGATACCGATCGCGGCGATCTTGCGCTCCGGGCCGCGCGCATCGGCCGCGAGCCACACCCCGCTGCGCCCGTCGACGCGACCGGTTGGCACGCCGAGCGTGTCGCATACCGCGATCAGCGCCTGTTCGAGGCGCCGAACGTAGTCGACCACGTCAATCGGATCGGCCAGTTTGACAATCGGGTAGCCGACCAGCTGACCGGGGCCGTGCCAGGTGATCTTTCCGCCCCGATCCACATCCACGACCGGGGTCCCGTCGTCCGGCCGCTCATGCGGTTCGGTGCGCTTGCCCGCCGTGTACACCGAAGGGTGCTCGAGCAGCAGCATGGTGTCGCCCTCACGCCCCTCGTCGCGGGCGGTTACCAGCTCGCGCTGCAGCTCCCATGCCTCCTGGTAGTCCACCGTGCCAAGGGAACGGACCCGTACGGGTTCGGTCGCGGCGCGGCAGGGGCTTTGCGTCGTCGTCACGATGTCGAGCTTACGGCCGTCGCGACCGGTGGTTGGTGGGCCGGTCGATGTAGGGACCGGTCGATGTAGAGAGAGGATCACCATGCCGAGCAGGCCAACCCCAAGTACCCCGAGGACGGCGCCAATCGTGTCCGTCAGCCAGTGCACGCCAAGCAGCAAACGCAGGATCGCGGACAGCAGCACCGCGAGCACGCCGCAGCTGACCGCGTACCGCAGCAACCGCCTGGCCAGCAGCAGGCAGTACAGGGTGGCGAGCAGGGCTACGACAGTGACCGAGACGACATGCGAGCTCGGATAGCTCAGATCCGGGTAGGCCCTCGGTCGCTCGCGGTCGAAGAGCGGCTTCGCCAGGGAGACCGCCCGGCAGGCGATGCCGAGCAGCACCAGGCGGAGCAGGATCCCGGCGCGGTGGCGATCGCCGCGTAGGTAGCGCAGGCCAGCCGTCACCGCGAGCACGGCCATGGTGACCGCGTACAGCGAAGGCCCGAACAGGTCGCTCAGTATCGCGAGGACCTGCCCGGCACTGGTCTGCCAGAGCCCGTCGAACCGGGCGGCCAGCCAGGCATCCGGCGTGCTCGGTGCCGCCCGGACCGCGAACCCCAACCCGATGCAGGAAAGGATCGCGAGTGTTCCGGCCAGGGTGAGGTGGCGGCTTCCCGCGCTCACCGGCGCGTCGACCGGGCGAGTGCCTCGGCGAGTTCCGGGTATTCGAAGGTGAATCCCTGCCGCAGTAGCGCGGCGGGAACGGCCCGCTGGCCGAACAGCAGCATCTCCTCAAGTTGCTGGCCGCCGAGCGCCCGCAACGCGAAGGCGGGGGCAACCCACGGCGTGGGCCGGTGCACGGCCGCGCCGAGCGCTCGGGTGAAGGCTCGGTTGGTCGCGGGGTTCGGCGCGCACATGTTCACCGGACCGCTCAGCTCCTCGTGCTCGACCGCGAAGGTGACGGCGGCGGTGAAATCGGTGAGCTGAATCCACGGCAGGTACTGCTCACCCTGGCCGAACCGGGCACCGAGCATCGCCTGAAACACCGGTCGCAGCATGCCGAGCAGCCCGCCGGTCCTGGCCAGCACCGGACCGGTGCGTAGCAACACCACCCTGGTGCCCGCGTCCGCCGCCGGCTGTGTCGCCTGTTCCCAGTCCACGCACAGTTCGGCAAGAAAACCCGTGCCGGCCGCGGCGGTCTCGTCCACTTCCGTGGCACCCGTATCGCCGTAGTACCCGACCGCCGAAGCGTTGATCAGCACCGGGATCTGGTGCTCGGCTACCGCGGCGGCGAGTACCTCGGTCGGTTCCAGCCTGCTGTCCCTGATCAGCTGTTTACGGGCGGCGCTCCACCGCGCTGGCGCGAGCGGTCGGCCACAAAGATTGAGCACCGCCGAGACGCCGTCCAGCGCATCCTCGGCCAACCGGCCAGCTGGCGGATCCCAGGCGCGCTCAGCTGGGCCGGTTGGTTGTCGGCGCACCAGCCGCAGCACGTCATGCCCTGCCGAACGCAGTGCCGAGGTGACGGCCGCGCCGAGAAACCCAGACGATCCAGCGATCAACACCCGCATGGCGATGATGGTGCCATCGTTTCGAGAAAAAGCCACGGGGGCGGACCCCGCATCGCGGTCCGCCCCCGTGGTAGCAAACGGTCGTTACAGGCCGAGGTCGGCTTCGAACGCGCCCTCCTGCAACCGGTTCTTGACCGTGGTCAGGAACCGGCCCGCGTCCGCGCCGTCGACGAGCCGGTGGTCGTAGGTCAGCGCGAGGTAGACCATCGAGCGGATCGCGATGGTGTCCTCCCCGTTCGCGTCACTCACCACGACCGGCCGCTTCACGATCGAACCGACACCGAGGATCCCGACCTGTGGCTGGACCAGGATCGGGGTGTCGCTCAGCGCGCCATTGGTGCCCAGGTTGGTCAGCGAGAACGTGCCGCCCGCAAGCTCGTCCGGCTTGATCTGGTTGGTGCGGGCCCGCGCGGCAAGATCGTTGATCTTGTGTGACAGCCCGGCCACGTTCAGCTCACCCGCGTTGTGCACCACCGCGTTGAGTAGGCCGCGCTCGGTGTCCACCGCGATACCCAGGTGCTCGGCACCGTGATACGTGATCTGCTTGGCTTCCTCGTCGATCGAGGCGTTCAGCACCGGATGCTGTTTGAGCGCCTCGACCGTGGCCTTCGCGAAGAACGGCAGGAAGGTCAGCTTCACGCCTTCCCGCTGTTCGAAGTTGGCCTTCGCCTGCGCCCGCAGCCGCGCGATCTTGGTGACGTCCACCTCGAACAGCTGGGTGAGCTGCGCGGAGACCGCGAGCGATTCCCTGGTGCGCTGCGCGACGATCTGGCGCAGCCGGGGCAGTTTCTGCACGGTGCCGCGTAGCCCATCAGCCTCACCCGACGGTGCGGCTGGCGCGGCTGGCGCTGCCGGAGCACTCGGTGCGGCTGCCGGCGCGGCGGCCGCCTTGGCCGCCTCGACCGCGGCAAGCACATCCTGCTTGCGGATCCGGCCGCCGACCCCGCTGCCCTTGATCGTGTTCAGGTCAACACCGTGCTCGCCGGCCAGCTTGCGGACCAGCGGCGTGACGTACGGCGCGCCGCCCGCCGGTGCCGCGTCCACCTGTGGCTGCGCCGGCGCCGGTGCGGCGGGAGCGGCCGGTGGCGCGGGAGCAGGTTCGGGTGCGGCATGCCTGGCGGCTGCCGGCTCGGCTGGTGCGGCCGGCTGGGCTGGCGCTGGCTGGGCTGGCGGTTCGGGCGCTGCCGGTGCTGGTTCGGGCGCCGGTGGGGTAGGAGCTGGCGCGGCAGCGGCACCGGCCGCGCCGACTACCGCCAACTGGCCGCCCACCTCGACCGTGTCGTCCTCGCCGGCGAGGATTTCCAACACCGTGCCGGCTACTGGCGAAGGGATCTCGGTGTCGACCTTGTCGGTGGACACTTCCAGCAACGGCTCGTCGACCTCGACGGCCTCGCCGACCTGCTTCAACCAGCGGGTGACGGTGCCCTCGGTGACGCTTTCGCCGAGCGCGGGCATGCTGACCGTCGTGCCGCTCGCCGCGCCACCGGTAGGTGGTGCGGGCGCCGCCTCCTGCGGCGCCGGCTCAGTTGCCGGCGGCGCGGCCGCGGGCTCCGGTTCGGCCGCGGGCTCCGGTTCGGCCGCGGGCTCCGGTGTCGGCGCCGCGGCCGGCGCGGGCTCGGCCGCCGCGCCATCGCCGATCAGCGCGAGCTCGGCGCCGACCTCGACGGTGTCGTCTTCTTGCGCCAGGATCCGTTGGACGGTGCCCGCCGCGGGGGATGGGATCTCGGTGTCGACCTTGTCGGTGGACACTTCCAGCAACGGCTCGTCGACCTCGACGCTGTCACCCTCCTGCTTCAACCAGCGGGTGATCGTGCCCTCGGTGACGCTTTCGCCAAGTGCCGGCATCTGGACGGAGAAGGCCATCTGTTCGCTGACTCCTCGTTGTCTCTTTCGTTCGCTGATGTGGTGCCGACTGCTCAGCCGTGGACGTGCAGCGGCTTGCCGGCCAAGGCGAGGTGGGCCTCGCCGAGGGCTTCGGTCTGCGTCGGATGGGCGTGGATCAGGGGTGCCACGTCCGCAGGGAAGGCCTCCCAGTTGTAGATCAGCTGGGCCTCCCCAATTAGTTCGCCGACTCGTTCACCGACCATGGTGACGCCGACAACCGGACCTTCTTCTCCTTCGGCCCCGGCCTTCACGAGCTTGACGCCCCCTGCGGTCTTCAGGATCTGGCTCTTGCCGTTCCCAGCAAGATCGTAGGTGAAGGTGTGTACCGTGCCGAACTTCTCCTTCGCTTCCGCTTCGGTGAGCCCGACGGAGGCGACCTCCGGCTTGCAGTAGGTGACCCGAGGAATGCCCGCCTCGTCGATGGGCTTCGGGTTCAGGCCGGCGATGTCCTCGGCGACGAAGATCCCCTGCTGGAAGCCCCGGTGGGCCAGCTGCAGGCCGGGCACGAGATCGCCGACCGCGTAGACGCCAGGCAGGTTGGTGCGCAGCCGCTCGTCGGTGGGCACGAACCCGCGCTCCATCGCCAGGCCGGCTTCCTCGTAGCCGTGGCCCGCGCTGTTCGGGCCGCGGCCGACCGCGACGAGCAGCAGGTCCGCGTCGATCTGGTCGCCGGATTCGAGCGAGACGGACACGCCGCTTTCGGTCTGCTTCGCCTCGGTGAACTTGACGCCGGTCTTGTACTTGATGCCGCGCCGGCGAAACGCCCGCTCGAGTTGCTTGGAGGCGTACTCGTCTTCGGCCGGCACCAGCCGGGGCAGCGCTTCGACGATCGTGACCTCAGCGCCGAACGACCGCCATACGCTGGCGAACTCGACACCGATGACGCCGCCGCCGAGCACCACGACGCTTTCCGGTACGAAGTCCAGGTTCAGCGCTTCCTCGCTGGCGATGACCCGGCCACCGAGTTCGAGGCCTGGCAACGACTTGGAGTAGGAGCCGGTGGCCAGTACCACGTTCTTGCCGGTGTAGCGGGTGCCATTCACCTCGACGGTGCCGTTGCCGACGAAGGTGCCCGCGCCCTCGACCAGCGTCACCTTGTGCGCCTTGGCGAGCCCCTGCAAACCCTTGTACAGCCGGCCGACGATGCCGTCCTTGTATCCGTTCACGCCGGCGATATCGATGCCTTCGAGTGCCGATCGAACGCCGAACTGCTCACCTTCCCTCGCGTTGTCCGCGACCTCGGCCGCGTGCAGCAGCGCTTTGGTCGGGATGCAGCCGCGGTGTAGGCAGGTGCCGCCCAGCTTATCCTTCTCGATCATGATGACGGATAGGCCGAGCTCAGCCGCGCGAAACGCGCAAGCGTAGCCGCCCGAGCCGCCACCGAGGATCACCAGGTCGGCGGAGGTGTCGGTCACGTCGCTCTCCTCGAAGGGCAGTATTGGTTGCTCTCAGTTAGGTGATCGTTACCAGGTTGGGTGCGGCCACCACACGTCATCTTGTCACTAGGTGCGGCAAGCTTGCGACCTGGTGGGTCCTGTTCGGGTTACTCGGGTGATTTGGTGGATCCTGGAAACAGGTACGGCGGCAGGCGCAGTCGGCGGGAAAGCTTGGGAGGTCGATCGACGTGGGTCTATTCGACTCGCTGCGCAGGAAACGAAAAGGTGGCGGTGGGCCAAGGAAAGCAAGCGATACGGATACCGATCATCTGGACAGCTGGGCGGCCGAGCGGCATGGCGTCGAGGCATATCTGGAACCCCGGACCAACGTGACGGAAACCACCGTGGTGTTGATCGCGCACGACGGCGAGTGGACCCGGCGGCGGATCGCCAGCCCGGACGCGGCGCAGCAGTTTGGCCGCAAACGTGGCATTCCGGTATACGAGGTGCGCAAAGTCGGTTACCCGCAACGGATGCGGGATTACACCGAGCGGCAGCGGATCCGGCGCCGACGAGCACGCGAGCAGGAGTAGCCGCGCCCGGTGACCGCAAGATCTCTCAAGATCGCGGTCACCGGGACGTACTTTGGCGCGATCAGCCCGATTCGGCGATATCCGCGAGCACCGCCGCCAGCGTGCGGACGGGGACACCGGTGCCACCCTTGCCGGTGTACCCCCACGGCCCACCGGTGTTGAACGCCGGACCCGCGATATCGATATGCGCCCACGGCAAGTCGTCCGCGACGAACTCCTGGAGGAACAGGCCCGCGGCCAGCATCCCGCCCCAGCGGTGCCCGGTGACGTTCGCCAGATCGGCGAGCCGGGAATCCAGATCGCCGCGCAGTTCCTCCGGAAGTGGCATCGGCCAGCCACCCTCGCCGGTGTCCTGGGCGATCTTGGCTACCCTGTCCCGGAAATCCGCCGAACCCATGATCCCTGGGGTGCGGCTGCCGAGGGCGACCAGCTGCGCGCCGGTCAGCGTGGCGGTCTCGATCAGGTAATCCGGGTTGTCCTCGGCCGCCCGCACCATCGCGTCGGCGAGGACCAACCTGCCCTCCGCGTCGGTGTTCAGTACCTCCACGGTCTTGCCGCCGTACATCGTCAACACATCACCCGGGCGGTAGGACGTGCTGGATGGCATGTTCTCCGCGAGCGGCACCGTCGCGGTCACCTCGAGCGGGTAGCGCAGCTTGGCGGCGAGTACCACCGTTGCCACCACCGCCGCCGCCCCGGACATATCCGAGGTCATGTGATCCATATTGGCCGCTGGTTTGATCGAGATCCCGCCGGTGTCGAAGGTGATCCCCTTGCCGACCAGCGCGACCTTCTTCCGCGGCTTGCTTGCCCGGTAGCTCAACCGCACCAGCCTCGGCTGCCTCGCGGAACCCCCGCCGACTCCGAGGATTCCGCCGAAACCTTTGCGGCGCAACGCTTTCTCGTCCAGGACGGTGATCTCCAGGCCGGCCTCCTTGGCCAGCGCGCTCGCCCGATCGGCGAACGAACCAGGGTAGAGATCATTGGGTGGGGTGTTCACCAGATCACGTGCGATGCCGACGGCTTCGGCGATCGCTCCCGCCGCCTTGACCGCCGCGCGGTGCTCCTTGGTTGTCCCGGTCGCGGGCGCGAGCAGATCGATCTTGCCGAGTGGCGCCTCGCCCGGGTCGGATTTGTACTGAGTGAAGGCGTAACTGCCGAGCGCGGCGCCCTCCGCGGTCGCGCTCAGGTCCACCGCGGACAGCGTGAACAGGGCGCTCCGGCTGCCGGTGAGTGCCCGTGCGGCCGCGCCGGCGGCACGACGTACCTGTTCCGGGGTGTGCCCGCCGTGCTCGTCCGGCGCGCCAAGCCCGACCGCGAGCACCAGATCGGCCGTGGCCTTGCCCATCGAGGGCAGTTTGATGATCTCCTCGGCCTTGCCACTCGCGCCGAGCGCGGTGAGTAGCCCCAGCAGCTGACCGTCGAAGGCCGCGTCCATGTGCTCCGTGCCCTCGGCCAGCTCGGGGCCGTTCTTGCCCTGAACGGTGCCGAGCACGATGGCCTCGGTGCGTGCGCTGGCGATCGCCGACGGCTTCGGGGTGGCTACGGCGAGCTTCGGAACGGGCACGGTGTACTCCTTAGGCGCTTGGCAGCCGCTGGTATGCACAGGTTGGACGGATTCGTGCAGCATGCTAACGACCAGTCCGTTCGGCCACGTCACGAGCCTCGGCTCGGTTCTGCGAAGCTTGCCCGATGTTGCTGAGGTTGAGCGGGATGATCGGGGCCGGCTTGCTGCTCGGGTTCGCCCCCGCGGCGCAGACCGCGGGCTGGTCGGCCCTTGTCGGGATTCCGATTGCCGGCCTGGTCCTCTTGGCGCTCCTGCGGGTAGGGCGGTGGGCCGAGCCGTTCCCGGTGGCGCTGGGACTGCTGCTGCGGGTGCTCGCCGGCGCGGCGGTACTCGGTGCGGTGACGGTCTACGTGGCGCCGGGGCAACCGGTGGTGGCGTTCGGAGTGCTCGCCGTGGCGCTCGCCGTCCGGGCCAGTGGCTACCAGCCGCCAGCGCTGGCCGTTCAGCTGCTTACGGGACTGGTACTGGCCGTGTTACTTGCCGTTGTCGCGGCCAGCTTCGCGATCGCGCCGGTGGTGCCGTTCGAACCGAACCAGCTGGATCCGCTCGGGGTCGCGCGAGTGCTTGGCCTGTTCCTGTTCGCTCTGCTCGGCGTGGGCACGGGGGAGCGCGGTTCGGCGAGTATGGCGCTCGGTGGCGGTGCCTTCGCGCTACTCGCCGTCGGCGCGGCTGCGTTGTACCAGCTCGGACCCGCCCGGCTCGGCCTCTCCCCAGCGCCGCTGCGGGACATGCTCGCCGCGGCCGATGCCACCGCGCTTGGTGGCCTGCTCGACGGTGCGGTGCTGGTGATCGCGGTGATCGCGGTGTACTGGTTGCTCGGCGGGATCGGCACCGCGGCCGGTTCCCTTGGGCTGCCCGGTATCGCCGCGATCTGGAGCACCGTCGGTGGCTTGCTGATTCTCGTCGCCGGACTGTTCGGCACGCCAACCGAGCTGTTGGTACTGGCCGGGTGTGTGGCGCTGGCGTGGTGCGGGTGGCCGGCGCTGCGGGCGGTGTACCTCGATCGATCGAAGCTCGCGGCCGGCTGTCTCGTGGTGCTGGCGATCGCACTGGCCGCGCAACCCGTTGGCTATCTTGGTGTCGCGGCACTGCTGGTGCTGCTCGCCGCGGCCGGCGCGCTGGCGGCACGGCGCACTAACCGCGATCAGCTGACTACTCGATAGCTGGCCCGCTCGCCCACGGGGCGGATTCTTGGGATCTGCGATGTTCTGATGTCCAAGTACAGGATACGGTTCCTGCATGACCTCAGAACTGCCATTCACCAGGACTCCGAACACTGCGCCGGCGACCCCGGAGCGGGTAGCGGAGGTATTGGCTAAGCCTGGCTTTGGGGTGCACTTCACCGACCACATGGTGACCATCCCCTGGGACGCCGAGCACGGCTGGCACGACGCGACCGTCGGGCCGTACCGGACGTTCGAGCTTGACCCGGCCGCTTCCGTGCTGCACTACGCACAGGCCATCTTCGAAGGGCTCAAGGCCTACCGGCAGCCGGACGGTTCGATCGCGTCGTTTCGCCCGGAGCAGAACGCCGCGCGGTTTCGCGCCTCGGCTCGCCGGATCGCGATGCCCGAGCTGCCCGACGAGCTGTTCCTCGACTCGCTGCGCGAGCTGATCGCCGTCGACGAGCGCTGGGTGCCCTCAGCCGATGGCGAGTCGCTTTACCTGCGGCCGTACATGTTCTCCACGGAGGCCGGCCTCGGCGTGAACCGCCCGGCTGGCAAGTACATGTACGCGCTGATCGCCTCGCCGGCCGGCTCGTATTTCGCCGGCGGCGTCAAACCGGTGAAGGTGTGGCTGTGCACCGAATACGTGCGCGCGGCACCCGGCGGTACCGGCGCCGCGAAGTTCGCGGGCAACTACGCCGCGTCCTTTGTCGCGCAGGCGCAGGCCGTCGAGCAGGGCTGCGATCAGGTCGTCTGGCTGGATGCGGTGGAGCGCAGGTGGGTCGAGGAGATGGGCGGGATGAACCTGTTCTTCGTCTTCGGTTCCGGCGCGGACGCGCGGATCGTCACGCCAGGGCTGAGTGGTTCGCTGCTTCCCGGTGTCACCAGGGACTCGCTGCTCACGCTTGCCAAGGACCTCGGTTACCCGGTCGAGGAGCGTCGGGTGTCCACTGAGGAGTGGGAGAAGAAGGCGGCTACCGGCGAGCTGACCGAGGTCTTCGCCTGCGGCACCGCGGCCGTGATCACTCCGGTTGGCACGGCCAAGCACGCGGATGGTGAGTTCACCATTGGTGGCGGGCAGCCAGGCGAGGTGACGATGAAGCTACGCGCGGCGCTGACCGCGATCCAGGACGGCAGCGGGTCCGACCCGCACGGCTGGATGCGCAAGCTCGGCTGACTGGTCGCGTCAGGCCGTCGCGGACACGCAGACCACCAGCGTGACGGTGGTCGCGAGTTCGACGGCCGCGCCAAGCACGTCTCCGGTGATCCCGCCAAACCGCTTGCGGATATGCGGCAGGACGGCAACGACCAGCGCGGTGGCCAGTACCACCGCGAGCGGCCCAAGCCAGGGCAGCTCGGGGATGGTCAGCACCGCCGCGCCGGCGAGCAGCGCGGTCCAGCCAAGCGGGACCGGTAACGGCTGTGAGCCGGCGACGAGCGCGCCCAATCCCTCGGCGCGCGCCGAGGGCACGCCCCGTCGGCAGCACCAGCCAAGCGCGGCGCGGCCGGTGGCGACGGCGAGCGGCACCACCCACCAGCGTCCACTGTGGAGGACGCTGGCGAAACAGGCTGCCTGCGTGCCGTACACCACGAGCAGGGTTACCGCGCCGAACGGTCCGACGCCGCCGTCGCGCATCACCTCGAGCGCACGGGCTGGCGGACCGTAGCAGCCGAGGCCGTCCGCGGTATCCGCCAGACCGTCCACATGCATCCCTCTGGTCGCCAGCGCCAGCGCGCCGACCGTGAGTATCCCGGCGACCAACGCGGGCGCGCCGAGTTGGTGCAACCCGGCAAGCACGCCGAGCGCGAAGCAGCCGAGCAATACCCCCACCAGTGGGGCGAGGCTGATCGCCCGACGACAGTCCCGTGCTTCGACCGACCCGCCGGCTACCGGCAGTACGGTCAACCAGGACAGCGCGAGCCGCACCCGCTAGTCCTCGGCTGGTTGTGGGATTTGGCCGGAAACACCGGCTTGCTCGAAGGTAGCCATCTCGGTGAGAACCTTGGCCGCCATCCTGAGCAGTGGCAGCGCGGCGAGTCCGCCGGTGCCTTCACCAAGGCGCATGTCCAGCTCAAGCAGCGGTTCCAGCTGGAGCTGGTCGAGTGCGAGGTGTTGGGCGGGCTCGGTGGAGCGATGGGCGGCCAGCCACCACTGCCGCGCGCCCGGCGCGAGTTCTTCGGCGACCAGCGCGGCCGCACTGGCGATCACCCCGTCCAGCAGCACCGGTGTCTGTCGAACCGCCGCCTGTACGAGGAATGCCGCCATGGCGGCGAAGTCAGCGCCACCGACGACGCGGAGCAAGTCGACCGGATAGGCGCTGTTCGCGCGGGCCCTGCGCAATCCGTCCCTGATCGCCGTGGCCTTGCGCATCCAGGCGTTGTCATCGATGCCCGTCCCCCTGCCGATTACCGCTACCGGCTCGCTACCGGTGAGCGCGGCGATCAGCACCGCGGCGGGGGTGGTGTTCCCGATCCCCATATCGCCGACAATCAACAGGTCGGCGCCCGCGTCAACCTCGGCGTCCGCGATCGTCCGCCCCGCGGTGAGCGCGGTCTGCGTCTGCTCCTCGGTGAGCGCGTCCTCCACATCGATCGATCCGGACGACTCGCGCACCTTGAATTCGGCTACCTCGGGCGGGGTTTGCGCGGCCACCGCGATGTCCACCACCCGCACGGTTGCGCCGGCGACATCGCTGAGCACGTTCACCGCCGCGCCGCCGTCCAGGAAGTTGCGCACCATCTGCGCGGTGACCTCGGCGGGATAGGCGGAAACGCCGCCGCGCGCGATGCCGTGATCCCCGGCGAACACGACCACGCGGGGCCGCTGCAGTGGCCGAGGTGGGCAGCGACGCTGGCGCGCGGCGAGCCAGGTCCCGAGTTCCTCGAGCTTGCCGAGCGACCCTGGTGGCTTGGTCAGCTCCGCATGCCGTGCCCGCGCCTGGCCCGCCGCGTCCTGGTCGGGTTCGGGAATCTCCGGAAAGGTCACCGTGGCCGGCGGGAACGACTCGGTTGGCGGGGTCAAGCGCTACCTCCCTGCGTACGCAGCTTCAGCGGTATTCCCGCGACGAGCAGCACGACCTCGTCGCAGTGCTCGGCGAGTTGTGCGTTGAGCGCGCCGAGCTCATCGCGGAAAAGCCTGCCAGAGCGGGTTTGCGGCACGATGCCCAGGCCGACTTCGGCGGAAACCAGAACGAGTCGAGCCCGGCAGGCCGCGACGGCTTCCGCCAGCCGTGCGCGAGCCGCGCGTACCCGGTCCAGGTTATCCCGTTCCCAGCCGTTGGCCTCGTCGAATGCCCTGGTCAGCCAGGTGGCGAGATCGTCGACCAGCAGGGGCGGATCGGTTGGCTCGGCGGTGTGCAGCAGATCGGCGAGTTCGGCGGCCGCCGGCTCCGCAGTATGCCAGCTGGCCGGGCGGCGCTCGACGTGTTCGGCGATCCGCGCCTGCCAGTCGGCATCGTGCGGATCGCGGTAGGCGGTCGCCACGTAGACCGCGGGCTCATCTCCTGGCAGCAGCCCCTCTGCGTGCGCGGATTTGCCGGAGCGGGCACCGCCGAGGACAAGCGTTCGCCGTGGCTCGCCGAATATCACGCGCTGGCACGTTACCTTGTGCCCCGTGGACTACCGGTGGCGCTATACGAACCGGCACGGCGCGGTCGTGCCCGGCCCGGACGAGGCATTCGACGAACAGCAAGAAGCCGAGGCGTGGCTGACGGACAACTTCGGCGAACTCGCCGCATCCGGCATTGACCAGGTCACGCTGCTGGAAGGAACACGGGTCGTCTACGGCCCGATGAGCCTGCACCCCAGCTAGCGCTCAACTAGCGACGAGCGCACGCCCCGCGACCGCGTTCTTTAAGGTTCTTTAAGGGTGAGCGAGTCAGCGGAGCTGGTCGCCTGGTTTGAGCCGGGGCTTGGGTACCCGCAGCCGGCGTACCTGACTGGCGCGAACGAAGGCATACCAGCCGATGGACCGGCCCTTGATCTCTTCCTTCGGGAACTTCGCGCGCACCTGCTGGGTGATTCGCCTGCCGTTGAAGAAGCCCTCGAGCAGCATGCCGAGCAGCATCAGCGTGCACAGCAGCGTGGCGAACTGCTGCACCTGCGGATAGGGCACGAGCAGCGAGATGAACACCAGAATCGCCAGCGGCATGAACATGCCGAGCAGGTTCCGCCGGGAGTCGACGACGTCGCGCACATAGGCCTTGATCGGTCCCCGGTCCCTCGGCAGCAGGTAGCGGTCGTCGCCGGCCATCATGCGTTCCCTGCGCTCGGCGGAGGCCTGGCGGCGTTCCTCCTTGCTCGGCCGGGTCGCCTTCGACCGCTTCATCGCCTCGCGCGTGGTGCGCGGTGGCGGCGCCACCGGACCGCGCCGCCGGGCCTCGGCCTCGCGCCGCTTGGGCGTTGGCCGGCCCTTGCTCGGGGTATGGCGCTTGTCGTCATCGGCGGCGTCGGCGACCTCGGCATCAACGTCGTTCGCCTCGGCCGCGCTGCCTTCGGGCTCGGTGGATTGGCGACGCAGGAACTTCACCAGGCCAGGATATGGCAAGGCGGTCGCGGTGACGTCGGGTACTACCGGTTTTATCGCTAAGCTCCGTTCTCATGCGCGTCGTGGTTGCCCCAGACTGTTTCACCGGAACGCTCACCGCGGCCGAGGCCGCCGAGGCAATCGCGGCTGGCTGGTTAGCTCGCGCGCCTGGCGATGAGCTGATCAAACGGCCGCTTGCCGACGGTGGTCCCGGTTTCATCGATGTGCTGCATGCCGCGCTCGGCGGTATCCGGCACTCCCTGCGGGTCAGTGGACCGCTCGGGAACAGCGTCACCGCCGAATGGTTGGAACACGACGGAACGGCCTACCTGGAATCCGCCCAGGCCGTTGGGTTGCACCTGGTGGAAAGGGCGGACCGGGCCGCTGGATGCCTGCGGACCGGCAGTCGCGGAGTGGGCGAGCTGCTGCTGGCGGCGAAGGAAGCGGGAGCGCACACCGCCGTGGTCGGACTGGGTGGTTCGGCCAGTACGGACGGTGGCGCCGGCATGCTTGCCGCCCTTGGCGCGGCCCCGCTGGACGCCGACGGAGCCGAGCTGGGTTCCGGTGGTGCGGCACTGGCCGACTGTGCCCGGCTGGCCGGACCGGCTCCAGCCGGTGCGCTACCGGTGCTGGGAATGCGCCTCGTACTCGCTTCGGACGTGGAGAATCCACTGCTCGGGACGCATGGCGCGGCCCAGGTCTTCGGTCCGCAGAAAGGCGCGGATGCCGAGGCCGTGGAGCGGCTGGAGGTCGGGCTGACTCGCTACGCGGAGGTGCTGGCCGCGGCCGGCGCGCAGGTGCAGGACCGCGCCGGGGCAGGCGCGGCAGGCGGGCTCGGCGCGGGATTGCTTGCCCTCGGCGCGGACCGGATCTCCGGCGCGGCGTTCGTACGCGAACGCACGGGGCTGGACGCCGAGCTGACCAAGGCCGAACTGGTGCTCACCGGGGAGGGGAGCTTCGACTGGCAGTCCCTGCGCGGGAAGCTGATCACCGCCGTCGCCGCGGGCGCGGCCGAGCGCGGGGTGCCTTGCCTGGTGCTGGCGGGCCAGGTCAGTGTTGGCCGGCGGGAAGCGGGCGCGGTGGGCGTGGACACGGCGTATGCGGTGGCCGAGCACGCCGGTTCGGCCGAGGCGGCACTGGCCGATCCCGTGGGTACGCTGCGCGCCCTTGCTGGCGACGTCGCTGGGCAATGGAGCCGCGAGGCGGATCGGTAGTGCGGTGGCTCAGGCCACCGAAGTCGAGATGGGCGCGATCGTCACCGTAGGCGGATAATGTGTAACCATAGAGGGGAATAGGTCCCACTGGTGCGGTGTTGAACCGAGCGAACCACCAGGCAGACGCGGAGGAGTCCGAGGAGAGCCATGACGACCGCTCAGGAAAATGCCACCGAGACGTCAACCCACGGTGTGACGCTGACCGATGCGGCCTCGACCAAGGCAAAGGCGCTGCTCGATCAGGAGGGGCGCGACGATATGCATCTGCGTATCGCGGTACAGCCTGGTGGTTGCGCTGGCCTGCGTTACCAGCTGTTCTTCGACGAGCGCTCGCTGGACGGTGACTTGTTCCGGGAGTTCAACGGCCTGCAGGTGGCCGTGGACCGGATGAGCGCACCCTATGTGCAGGACGCCGTGATCGATTTCGTGGACACCATCGAAAAGCAGGGCTTCACCATCGACAACCCGAACGCCGGTGGTTCCTGTGCCTGCGGTGACAGCTTCCACTAGTAGGTTCCACTAGCAGGTTAGTTCGGCAACTGGTTTTCTCGGCCCGTCCGCTGTGCTTGGCGGACGGGCCGCTGCCGTTTTCAGCGGCTCAGACGTACAGATCCAGGTCTTCCACCTGGGCGAGGCAGGACTCCGATACCGCCCACGGCGCCGCCGCGCGTTGCTGCGGGATACCCCGCTCGGCCTGTATCGAGCCGGGGATGTCCGTACAGTCCGCGATCAGTTCGGCCATGCTTTCCGGGAGCGCGTAGCCAGTCATCGTGTTCACCACGTTCCCGACGCTAGGTCCTCCGCGGCTCCGACGGCACCCTTACCAATCGGTAGTGTTTGCGCCGGAGCCGGAGACAACCCATCCGAGGCACGTTCATAGGCGAGAACGCTGGTGTGTATCTTGCGGAGCTAGAGCAGTACAGGGTACTGCGGTTCCGGAATCTCCGGCTTGATCCGGTTCTCCACGAAGATTCCGTGCCAGAGCATGAACAGCAGTAGTGCCCAGATCCGCCGACTGTGATCGAGATTGCCGGCTCGGTGGTCCTCGAGCAGCCGCAGGACGGCCGGCTTGTCCAGCAGGGCGTCGGTGGCCGAGTCGTTGATGATGCCGCGCGCCCAGTCGTACATCTCGTTGCGCAGCCAGTGCCGGATCGGCACCGGGAAGCCCAGTTTTCGCCGGTTCAGCACGTGCCCTGGCACGATATCCGCGAGCGCCCTGCGCAGCGCGTGCTTGGTCGTCTCCTTGGTGATCTTTTCCTCGAGCGGGATCGTCGAGGCCACCCGGAACACCTCGTGGTCGAGGAACGGCACCCGCAGCTCGAGCGAGTTCGCCATGGTGACCTTGTCCGCCTTGACCAGGATGTCCCCGCGCAGCCAGGTGAACAGGTCAATGTGCTGCATCCGGCTGACCGGGTCCCAGCCGGTCGAACTGGCGTACAGGTCGGCGGTCACGTCCTGGTGACCGGCGCTCGGGTCGAAGGTGCGCAGTACGCCGCGCAACTGGTCGTCCCGGAACAGTCGGGCATTGCCGTAGTAGCGCTCCTCGAGCGGCAGCGCGCCCCTGCGCAGCAGGTCCTTACCCCTGGTGCCCTCGGGAATCTTGCTGGACACCTTGCCGATCAGCTTGCGTACGCCGCCGGGCACCTTCTCGAACGGCGCCAGCGAAAGCGGTTCGCGGTAGATCGTGTAGCCGCCGAACAGCTCATCCGAGCCCTCGCCGGAAAGCACCGCCTTCACGTGTTTGCGCGCTTCCCGCGCGATGAACCACAGCGGGACCAGCGCCGGGTCGGCCACCGGGTCATCCAGGTACCAGACGATCAGCGGCAGTGTGTCCATCATCTCGTCCGCGGACACGGTGCGGATCACGTGCTTGACGCCGATCGCCGCGGCGGACTCGGCCGCCACGTCCACCTCCGAGTAGCCCTCGCGTTCGAAGCCGGTGGTGAAGGCGATCAGGTTCGGGTTGTGTTCCTTGGCCAGCGCGGCGATCGCGGTCGAGTCGATCCCGCCAGAAAGGAACGCGCCCACGGTGATGTCCGGGTCGGCGATCATGTGCTTGCCGACCGAATCCCGCATCACATCGCGGATGCGCTCGTGCAGCTGCCGCGACTCGGTCGCGTCCCGCACCGGTTGCGCGTCGAACCGGGGGACGAAGTACCGCTTGGTCCGTAGCTCGCCGCCAGGCGCGACCGTGAACGAGGTGCCGGACTCGATTCGGCGGATGTCCAGGTGCAGCGTCTCTGGTTCTGGCACGTACTGCAACGTCAGGTAGTGCTGCAGCGCACGGGTGTCCAGGGCGCCTGAGATGCCGAGCTGTTCGGTGAGTTCGAGCAGGCTCTTCTTCTCGCTGGAGAACGCGGTGCCCTGCGGGCCGGCCGCGTAGAACAGCGGTTTGATCCCGAACGGGTCCCGCGCGCCGTGCAGTACCTGCTCCTCGGCGTCCCAGATCAGGAAGGCGAACATGCCACGCAGCCGGGGTAGCGCGGTATCGGCTCCCCAGTAGTGCCACGCGGCCACGATGGCCTCGCCGTCGCCTTCGGTGGCGAACGTCGCGTCGTGCTCGGCGATCAGCTGCTCGCGTAGCTCCTGGTAGTTGTAGATCTCACCATTGAAGTTGAGCGTGTAGCGGGCCGGCGACTCCGGCGGGCCCCAGGTGAGTGGCTGATGGGAGCGTTCGACGTCGATGAACGCGAGCCGGTTGAAGCCGAAGACCACCGGGCCGTCCGCCCAGGTGTCCGACTCATCCGGGCCACGGTGGCGCTGGCAGTGCATCGCGGCGCCGACCGCTTGCCGTGCCTTCGTCGCGTCGTCCTCGCTGGCGCATACCAGCCCAAGCAGGCCACACACGCGTGTGGTGCCCCTTTCCGATTCGGTTTCCGGTGCTCAACTGGCGCTCGGTTGGCGCTCAATTGGCCCCGTCGAGTGCGTCGCCTAGTATGCGCCATCACCCGAGTGTGGTTTCAGGCACGGTGCCCGCCATGCCGGGTTGCCCCCTCGCGCCGCATCCGGTGATCCCTCGGCTAGGCTCCGCGGTAGCTCATTCATGGGCGAGTGCCGAGGTTTTGCGGCATGCTCCGTGGTGGGCTACGCACATCGGTATGGCAGTCATCGGTAGGGCAGTCGAGGAGGCTTCGCGCAGTGGGCCGCAACGAGCGCACACCGGCAACACGGCTCAACAGGGCCGGAAAACTTGCCGCCCTTGTCGGGCTCATCGCCGTTCTGGCGACCGGGTGCTCAGCTGAGGAGGTGCTGCGGTTCGGTTGGCCCGAGGGCGTCACGCCGCAGGCCGTCGAGATGCGCCAGCTATGGACCGGCGCCTCGATCGCCGCCCTCGTCATGGGCTTCATCGTGTGGGGTCTGATCTTCTGGACGATCACCTTCCACCGCAAGAAGGCCAACTCGCCGGAGCTGCCGAGGCAGACCCAGTACAACGTGCCGCTCGAGCTCGGCCTCGCGGTCGTGCCGACGATCATGGTGCTGGTGCTCTTCTACTTCACCGTCAGCACCGAGGTCTCGGTGCTTGCGAAGGAAGACAACCCGGATCAGACCGTGGACGTGATCGCTTTCCAGTGGAACTGGGAGTTCCAGTACCAGGGATACGAGACTCCGGACGGTGAACCGGTCAGCACGGTGGGTAGCTCCAATGAGATCCCGCTGCTGGTGCTGCCGACCACCCAGACGATTCAGTACAACCTGCGATCCACCGACGTGATCCACTCGTTCTGGGTGCCCGAGTTCAACTTCAAGCGGGACGTGTTCCCGCACCCGGAGAAGAACAACCAGGACAACGAGTTCCAGAACACCATCGACCAGACCGGAAGCTTTGTCGGTCGGTGCGCCGAACTCTGCGGTACCTATCACTCCGCGATGAACTTCGAGGTGCGGGCGCTCGAGCCGGCCCAGTTCGAGGAGTACATGCAGCTGCGGATGCGGAACAACCCGAGTACTGGTGAGCTGTACACCGCGTCCGAAGCACTTGAGGAAATGGACTGTGGTGAGCTCTGCAGCCCGCGTGCGGTGACCACCAGGCCGTTCGACACCGACCGCACCGCGCGTACCGCATCCGGCTGAGACTCGCCCGGGTTCGACAGCGCGGATGGAAGCGGCACGCGGCATGCGAGTACGTAATGGGTTTGTGAGAGTGAGGACACCATGAAGGTCGAGGCTCGGATATTCGATATCGTTACGGCCTTTGCCTTTGTCGTAGCGATCATCTACGGCGTGCTGACGCATTTCTATGCGCACGACGGCGTGGAACCGGTGGGACTCACCGCGCTGATCCTGACCGGTGGGCTCTCCATGCTCGTCGGTACCTATTTCCGGTTTATCGCCAGGCGTATCGAACATCGCCCGGAGGACCGGGGCGATGCCGAGATCGCGGACGGCGCGGGAGAGCTGGGCTTTTTCAGCCCCGGTAGCTACTGGCCGATCGCGCTGGCCGGTTCGGCCGCGGTGACCGGTGTGGCGATGGCCTTCGGCCAGTGGTGGATGGTGGTGCTTGGCGGGATCGCGCTGCTGATCTCCGTCGGCGGCCTGGTTTTCGAGTACCACTCCAGTCCGAACGAGACCTGAACCAGCAGAGCTGGTAACAAACCGACCCGTGAATGGCGCCATTCACGGGTCGGTTTTTGTTTCGTCGCTAGGGGGGTGACTTGTTAGGGCTGGTCGGGTTAACCCAGTGAGGTGGAAAATTCCGCCCAGCGGGCGAGCAGCTCGGCAGCCGCGCCGGAGTCGACCGCTTCGGTGCCCTTGCGTAGCCCCTCCCGCAGGTCCGCGTGGACATCGTCGGTCAGCCCGCGGTAAGCGGCCAGCGTCCCGGCGGCATTGAGCAGTACGGCATCGCGCACGGGGCCCGGTTTGCCGTGTACCAGATCCCGTACCGCGCGTGCGTTCGTCTCCGGATCCCCGCCACGCAGCTCCGCGGGGGAGGCGAGCGTGATGCCCAGTTCGGTCGGTTCGATCCGGGCGGTGTGTACCTGGCCGTCGCGAACCACCCAGGCCGAGGTCGCGCCACTGGTGGTGATCTCGTCCAGCCCGTCGTCTCCCCGCACGACCAGCACGGAGGCACCGCGATCGGCGAACACCCGCGCGAGCACGGGAGCCATCCGCTCGTTCGCGCAGCCGATCAGCCCAGCGGCGGGCTGCGCGGGATTGGTCAGCGGGCCGAGCACGTTGAACGCGGTCGGAATGCCAACCTCCCGTCGCGGCGCCGCGGCGTGCACGTAACTGGGGTGGAACACGGGCGCGAAGCAGAAACCGATACTCAGCTCGCGCAGGCAGGCCTGCACTTGTGCGGGTGCCAGTTCGATCCGCACGCCGAGCCGTTCGAGCACATCCGCGGCCCCGCACTTCGAGGACGCGGCCCGGTTGCCGTGCTTCACCACCGGCACGCCCGCGGCCGCCGTGACGATCGCGGCCATCGTGGAGATGTTGACCGACCCCGACCTGTCCCCGCCGGTGCCCACCACATCCACGCAGCGCTGGTCGACCTCGACGCGGCGGGCATGGGCCAGCATCGACTTGGCCATGCCCGCGATCTCGGCGGCCGTCTCGCCCTTCGCGCGCAGTGCCACCGCGAAGGCGGCAACCTGGGCGGGTGTGGCGGCGGCGCTCATGATCTGGTCCATCGCCCACGCCGTGTCCACGGCATTCAGATCGTGCCCGGCGACCAGCTCGCCGAGCAGTCGTGGCCAGGTATGCGCCGATTCGTCGGGTTCAGCGGCGGTGCCAGTCATCTGGCCGCTCCTTCGATTAAAGAACTGCCCTTCGGGGGTTCACGAGGAACTCTTCCCTGGGAACTCTGCCCTGGGGGCGGTTAGCCGCGGACGGTGGGAACTCGCGCCGAGCGCGCTACATCGGCGACGGTCTCGGCGGCGGCAAGCGGATCGAGCGGGTGCACCAGCACTCCGTCCGCCTGCGACCAGGTCGCCAGCCATCGGTCGTCCTTGCGGCGTACCGCCACCACGATCGGCGGGCAGGCGGTGATCTCCAGCTTGAGCTGCCGGCACAGGCCCATGCCGCCGGTTGGCTGTGCCTCGCCGTCCAGGATCGCGAGGTCGATCTCGCCACTGTCCATCTCACCGATGACCTCGGCCACAGTCGAAGCCTCCACATAGGTGACCCGACCAAGGTCGGGAGCGGGGCGACGGCCAACGGCGGTGAGAATGCTCTCCCGGACCTGCGCGCGGTGGCTGAACACCAGGACACGAAGTCCGGGGCTGCTCGGCGTGCTCATTCTGGACACCCTCCTGCGTTGGCTGGTCCTGGCTCGGCTGCTGATCGACAGTTCGCGACGATGGCGATGTTAGCTGCCGGAGCACCCGCGCGGGCAGCGGAGGTGCCCACCGTCGCTGGTGGCCGACCGTGGGACCGGCCAGTGATTGGCTGGTCGCGCTGCGGACGCTCGCCTGGTGGCCGGTCCGTCCGGAATGCCCAGCCACCATCGTGATCGACTTGACGCGACACGGGCATGGACCCAACTCAGCGCCGCCCCCGGGCGCAGGACATAATGCGGTCGTGACTACGGGAGCGCCTTCGATCGGCCATCGGGTGCATTCGCTGAACCGGCCAAACATGGTCAGCGTGGGCACCATCGTGTGGCTAGCCAGCGAACTGATGTTCTTCGCTGGGCTGTTCGCCATGTTCTTCACGGTGAAAGCCCAGAACGACGCCGGGCATTGGCCGCCGCCATTGGAGAACGGTGAGCCGATCCATCTGAACCTCCCGTACGCCCTGCCCTTCACGATCATCCTGGTCGCGTCGTCCTTCACCTGTCAGCTCGGTGTGTTCGCCGCCGAACGTGGGGATGTCTACGGGCTGCGGCGTTGGTATCTGGTCACCCTGATCATGGGCACGATCTTCGTCGCCGGTCAGGGCGGTGAGTACATCCAGCTCATCACCGACGGGGTCACGATGAGCTCGGGCGCGTACGGCACGGTCTTCTACATGACCACCGGCTTCCACGGTCTGCACGTGATTGGTGGGCTCGTGGCCTTCGCGTTCCTGATCATGCGAACCCGCATGAGCAAGTTCACGCCAGCGCAGGCGACCTCGGCGATCGTCGTCTCCTACTACTGGCACTTCGTCGACATCGTGTGGATCGGTCTCTTCGCCGTGATCTACATCGTTCCCTGATGCCGAACACCGCGAACCGTCGCATCAAGCCCCGAACTGACAGCAAGGGTTGGCGCACATGACCACCAAGAACAAATCCAAGCCGAAGCGCACCGGGACGAAGTTCCGTCGCAGGCTCTCCGGCCTGCTCGCGCTCGGTGTCGCGTTGCTCAGCGTCGGTTTCCTGTACAGTGCGTTCGCGCCGGAACCGCAGACCGCGCAGGCGCAGGAAGACCCCGCCCTGGTCCGCAAGGGCGAGCAGGTCTACAACAACACGTGCATCAGCTGCCACGGCGCCAACCTGGAGGGCGTCCAGGATCGCGGGACCAGCCTTATTGGCGTCGGTGAGGCCTCGGTCTACTTCCAGACCTCGACCGGCCGGATGCCGATGGCACGGCAGGAAGCCCAGGCGCAGCGCAAGCCGGCGCAGCTCACCCCGGAGGAGATCGACGCGCTCGGTGCCTACATCCAGGCCAACGGTGGCGGCCCGGAGAAGCCGGCGAAGTCCGGCGGGGCACTGCAGGGTGAGGACTCCGCGCGCGGCGGCGAGCTCTTCCGGTTGAACTGCGCGTCCTGCCACAACTTCACCGGTCGGGGCGGAGCGCTGTCCTCAGGAAAGTTCGGACCACATCTGGACGGCGTGTCCGAAGAGGAGATCTACACGGCGATGCAGAGTGGGCCGCAGAACATGCCGAAGTTCTCCGATCGGCAGCTCACTCCGGAGGAGAAGGAAGACATCGTTGCCTATGTGAAATCGGTGACGGACGGAAACAACAATCCCGGCGGTAACGCCCTCGGTGGTTACGGACCGATGCCCGAAGGGCTGATCGTGTTTGTCGTCGGAATCGGGGCATTGGTCGGTGTGACGCTTTGGATCGGAGCCAAGGCATGAGCAAGGAGCAGCCGGAGCAGCCGAGCGAGGCCGAGCTCGCGGAGATGAGCCGCGACGACCTGGTCAAGCTGGGTGGCAAGCTGGACGGCGTTGAGATCGTTGAGTACCCCGACCCGTGGCCGGTGAAGGGGACCCGCGCGGAGAAGCGGGCGGAGCGTCTGGTCGCACTGTGGTTCGCCATCGCCGGACTGTCTGGTTTGGCCTTCGTTGGGGTGTTCCTGTGGTGGCCCTGGCAGTACACCGCCCCGGACGATTCCTCTGGTCACTTCCTGTACGGGCTTTACACGCCGCTGGTTGGGTTGACCCTTGGTTTGTCGATCACCGCGATCGGCGTGGGCGTAGTCCTCTACACCAAGAAGTTCCTGCCGCACGAAGTGACCGTGCAGCAGCGGCACGACGCCGGTGGTTCGAGTGAACTGGACCGGCAGACCGTGCTGGCACACCTTGCCGACGCCGGCACCAAGAACGGGATCGGTCGGCGTTCGCTGATCAAGCGCAGCGTCGGTTTCGGGCTCGGCGCTTTCGGTCTCGCGGGTGGGGTTTTCGCCCTCGGCGGGCTGATTCGCGATCCGTGGAAGAACACGGAGAACCACGAGGGTCTATGGCACACCGAGTGGCAGGCACGCAACGGCGAGCGGGTGTTCCTGCGCCGGTCCACTGGTGATCCACACGAGATCGCGCTGGTCCGGCCGGAGGATCTGGAGGCCGGCTCCATGGAGACGGTGTTCCCGTTCCGGGAGTCCGACCGCGAGGACGAGGACGCCTTGCTGCACGCGATGAAGAGCGCGGACAGCCCGGTGATGCTGATCCGCCTGCGCCCGGACGATGGCCGCAAGGTCGTCAAGCGCGCGGGCCAGGAGGACTACAACTTCGGCGACTACTACGCGTACACGAAGATCTGTAGTCACCTCGGTTGCCCGACGTCGCTGTACGAGCAGCAGACGAACCGGATTCTGTGCCCGTGTCACCAGTCGCAGTTCGATGCGCTGCAGTACGCCAAACCGGTTTTCGGGCCGGCCACGCGGGCGCTCGCACAACTGCCTATCGATGTCGACCCCGAAACGGGCTATTTTTACGCTAGGGACGATTTCAACGAGGCCGTTGGGCCGGCTTTTTGGGAGCGTAAGTCATGAGTGCCATCACCACGCCCACGAAGCCGAACAATCCGGCTGCCCGTGCGGCCGGTGGCGCGGCGAAGGCGGCCGACGATCGCCTGCACATGGCCGGCGGCATCCGGAAACAGCTGAACAAGGTATTCCCGACGCACTGGTCGTTCCTGCTCGGCGAGATCGCCCTGTACAGCTTCATCGTGCTGCTGCTCTCGGGTATCTATCTCGCGCTCTTCTTCGACCCTTCGATGGAGGAAGTGCAGTATCAGGGCGCCTTCGTCAACCTCCAGGGTCTGGAGATGTCCAGGGCGTACGAGTCCACGCTGGAGATCTCCTTCGAGGTCCGAGGTGGATTGTTCGCCAGACAGGTCCATCACTGGGCGGCCCTGCTGTTCATGGCCTCGATCGTGGTGCACATGCTCCGGGTGTTCTTCACCGGCGCGTTCCGTAAGCCGCGTGAGCTGAACTGGATCATCGGCATCCTGCTGCTCGGCCTGGGCATCCTCGAGGGCTTCACCGGCTACTCGCTGCCGGATGACGTGCTTTCCGGTTCCGGTCTGCGGATCATGTCCGGCCTGATCATGTCCATCCCCGTGATCGGTACCTGGACACACTGGCTCGCCTTCGGCGGGGAGTTCCCGGGGACAGAGATCATTCCGCGCTTGTATACCTTGCATATCCTGGTCATTCCGGGGATTTTGCTCGCGTTGATCGCGGTACACCTCGGCCTTGTCTGGTACCAGAAGCACACCCAGTTCCCTGGTGTGCGGCGCAAGGAGAGCAACGTCGTCGGCGTGCGGATCATGCCGTACTTCGCGCTGAAGGCCGGTGGCTTCTTCGCGATCGTCGTCGGTGTCTGTGCGCTCCTTGGCGGGTTGTTCCAGATCAACGGAATCTGGAACCTGGGCCCGTACAACGCGTCGCAGGTTTCCGCGGCAACGGTTCCCGACTGGTATATCGCCTGGACGGACGGTCTGCTGCGGATCTGGCCAGCGTGGGAGGTCTACCTAGGAAACTGGACGATTCCCGCGCCGTTCTTCCCATTCATGATGGGTCTGCCGATGCTGCTTGGTATCGCGGCCGTCTATCCGTGGCTCGAACGAAAACTCACCAAGGACAACGCGCACCACAACCTGCTGCAGCGGCCGCGGGATGTTCCGGTGCGTACCAGCCTCGGCGCGATGGCCATCACCTACTTCCTGGTCACGCTGATCACCACTGGTAACGATGTTATCGCCGATAAGTTCCATATCTCGCTGAACGCGATGGTGTGGTGGGGTCGGATCTCGTTGATCGTGCTGCCCCCGTTGGCCTACATCATCACCTACCGGATCTGCCTCGGTCTGCAGCGCGCCGACCGCGAGGTGCTTGAGCACGGTGTGGAGACCGGCATCATCAAGCGGCTGCCGCACGGTGAGTTCATCGAGGTGCACCAGCCACTTGGCGAGGTGGATGAGCACGGGCACGCGGTACCGCTGGAGTACCAGGGTGCGCCGGTGCCGAAGCGGATGAACAAGCTCGGCTCGGCAGGTGCACCGGTTCCAGGCAGTCTCATCTCGCCGGACCCGGTGGAGGAGACCGCCGCGCTGGAACGGGCGCACGCCGAGCAGCACGGGCACGGCAACGGTGCCGCGGGCAATGGTGCTGGCGGCAACGGTCATGTCGAGGCCGGCTCGGAGGCGAAGGAAGAGCCAGCCGGGCGCACCGACTGAGTTTCACCACCAGAACGTCCGGGTCACTCGCGCTAGCCGCGGGCGGCCCGGACGTTTTTGTGACACGCAGTGACCGCTAGATCCCTAAGAACCGCGGTCCGGGGTAGGGGTTGGGCTGGCGGGTCGGGTAGTAGGTACCGTCCGGGGCCGGCATACCGACGAGCCGGCGAAAGGGTGTAAAGGGTGGCGGAGACCGTCAACTCAGCGGATGCGGTCGTGGCGCAGGCAAACGATTTTGTCGAGTGGTTCCGGTCGAATACCGATCAGTTCATCTCTGGACTGCTGAACGTCGCGATCATCCTGCTGGTCGCGATCCTGCTCAGGGCGCTGGTTGGTCGGATCATCACGCATGTCATGAAGCGGATGGTTGGCTCCCGGCAGCGGCTGAGCAATGCCAAGGCGAAGGCGACCAAGGCCGTGCGCAAGAGCGCGGACGACGCCGCCAACACCGCCGACCGGCAGCTGCGCCAGCAACAGCGCGCGGACACCATCCGGTCGGTCCTGCGCAGCGTGGCCACCTTCGTCATCTTCGGGGTGGCGTTCGTGATGATCCTCGGCGAGTTCGGGATCAACCTGGCGCCGATTATCGCGAGCGCCAGCGTGCTCGGGCTGGCCATCGGGTTCGGTGCGCAGAGCCTCGTGCAGGACTTTCTTTCCGGCATCTTCATGATGATCGAGGATCAGTACGGCGTTGGAGACACGGTCGATATCGGTGACGCGGTCGGCACCGTCGAAGAGGTGACGTTGCGGATCACCAAGGTGCGCGACCTCGACGGTGGGCTCTGGCATGTCCGCAACGGCGAGATCATGCGGGTCTGCAATATGAACCAGGACTGGGCGAACGCGGTCGTCGATGTGCCACTCGATTACTCAGTGGACCTCACGAAGGCACATGAGGTGCTCGAACAGGCGGTGACCGAGTTCGCCGCGGAGCCGGCGAACATGCCGCGGATCCTGGCGAAGCCCGAGGTCAACGGCGTGGTGAGTATCGGAAACGGTGCGGTGACCGTGCGAGTCGTGGTGAAAACCAAGCCAGGCGAGCAGTGGGCGCTCGGCAGGGCGCTGCGCGGACTGCTCAAGCAGCGCTTCGACGCCGAGGGAATCCGGGTCGCTTACCCGCTGCTACCAGCGACCGGTGCGGGCGCGGCCAAGGAAGGCTAGTACGAACTAGTCGGCGTCCTGGATGCCGATCGCGAAGGCCGACTCCGCGTCCGCATGCGAATAGGACCGGAACGCGATATGCGTATCGGTGTGCCGCACGCCCGCGACCTTGCTGATCCGGCCAGGAACGAGTTCGGCCAGTTCCTCGTGGCTCTGGATGCGCACGATCGCGATCAGATCGATCGAACCGGCACAGGAGTAGACCTCCTGGACCCCGTCGATATCCGCGATCGCTTGGGCTGCCTCGGTGATGGTGTCCGCCTCGGCGTGTATCAACACGATCGCGGTGATCACGGCTTGTCCTCCTCGCGGTCGACCTCGTGCCGATAGCACGTGACGCGCCGATAGTAGCGCCTGCGCGGTCAGTCCCGCGCCAGCACCATCGCGCGGTCCCGCGCCTCGGTTGCCGTGGCGAGCCAGCCCCGCCAGCGCCCGGCGGCACCCGCTGGCTCCGCCCACGGCCAGCTGCTACGCACCAGTCGGGTGCCTGGTTTGGCCAACCAGCGGGACAGCACACCAACCTCCTCGGGTGGCGCGCCGCGGAGCGGCCCCGGCCCCGGCAGCACGGTCTCCGCGGCCGCCGTCAGCGCGTCCACCACCGGCATCGGCGCGACCCCGCGTTCGGCCACCCCGGCAGAGGCGAGGCGGCCGTATCGCGCGATCGCGAACCGCCAGCCGCCCGCACCGTCCGACTGGGCTGCGACCAACTCGGGCAGCGCGGCCAACGCGGCCAGCCGCTGACCTCGGTCGACCGCTCGTACCAGTGCGGCAAGTCCGTCCCTACGCAGCGCGGCCTGTTCGTAGCGCTGTTCGGTGGAAAGCTGATCGAGTTGTGCGGCGAGGGCTTCCAACGGGCTCGCCGCGGTCCCGGTGATCAGCTCGGTGATCGCCTGTACGGCCGGGGCATACTCCGCGACGCTCTGCCGTCCGGCGCACGGCGCGGCGCACCGGTCGAGCTCAGCCAGCGCGCACGGCCGGCCGGCCGCGCCAACCGCGGGGATCCGCTGCGTGCAGGCACGTAATCCGGAGGCACCCTGTAGCGCCTCGGCAGCCAGGTGCGCGGCGCGCTGGGAACGGAACGGTCCGAGCGCGCCGTCCCTTGGCACCTTGACCACGGACAGTCGGGGAAAGGCCTCCTCCGTGAGCACCAACCACCAGGCCCGGTTCGGGTTCTTCGAACGCCGGTTGTACGGCGGCCGGTGCGCGGCAAGCAGCCGCAGCTCGCGAACCTCGGCTTCCAAGGAATGCGCGCAGGGGACGGCGTGCACATCGGTGGCCAGCGCGACCATCTCGCGCAGCCGTGGCCTGGTCTCGCTCGCCGTGAAGTACTGCCGCACCCTGCGGCGCAGATTGTTCGCGGTACCGATATACAGCACTTCGTTGTTCGGCCCACGAAACAGGTACACACCCGGCTCCTCCGGCAGCCCCTTGGCCAGCGTGCGCTTGCGACGTTGCTGCGGGGTGCGCTCCGGCAGGTAGTCAACGAGCTCTTCCAGCGAGTGCACGCCAACCGCACCCACCCGTTCCAGGAGCGCGTGCAGCACGTCCACTGTGGCCCTCGCGTCGTCCAGCGCTCGATGCGTTGGTACCCGCGCGTTGAACAGCGTGGCCAGCGCGGAAAGCCGGCAACTTGGCGTGTCCTGTTTGGATAGGACACGGCGCGCCAGCCGAACCGTGCAGAGCACGGTGGACCGAGGGCGCGGGTACCCCCGTTGCTGGCAGGCAGCGCGGAGAAAGCCAGTGTCGAATCCCGCGTTATGCGCGACAAGCACCGCATCGCCGGCGAACTCGAGGAAAGCCGGCAACACGGTGTCCAAAGTGGGGGCATCGTGCACCATCGCCTGAGTGATCCCGGTCAGCCGAACCACCTCGGGCGGGATGCCGCGCTGCGGGTCCACCAGGGTGGTGAACTCCCCGAGTAACTCGCCGCCACGTACCTTGACCGCGCCGATCTCGGTGATCGCGTCGGATTCGGCACTGCCGCCGGTTGTCTCCAGGTCGAATACCACGAAGGTGGTCTCGCGCAGCGGAGTGCCGAGTTCGTCGAAGCTGAGTTGGCTGTTCCGCGCGGGCATGCGCGCACCGTAGGTCCGCCCCCCGACAAGGTTCGCGAGTCGAGCGCGCCGGTCCGTGCCCAGACCGGGATACGCACGGCATAATCGTGCGTTCGAACCACCGCCGGGTAGGAGGCACACCTCGTGGACCAGATCGGACTCAGTGTCGGGGGATGACCGGGCAACACGACGGCCCGGACGCCGCTGGCGGAGATGCGCCGGGCCGGGGTTCCTCCAGCTGGGACTCCTCCAGCTGGGATTCCCTCGACTGGGACTCCCTCGACTGGGCGGCGCTACCTGATCTCGTCCGGGGCCGGCTCGCCGAACTCGCCGCGGGTGCGGTGGGTGAGCTTTCCCGCGCCGACCTGCCGCCCCGGCTACGCCCGGTCGCCAGATTCGCCCCGGCCAAACGCGCGAGCAGGGCAGCCCAGCAGCTGCTGACCGAGCTCAGGGACAGTGCCCTGTTCCGCGCAGCGGTATTGCGTTGGGCGACCGAGCACCGGCCGAGCGAGGTCGACCCGGACAACGCCGACGCGGTCACGGCAGCCGCGGCCGCGGTCCTGCATGGCACCCCGGACGCGCCGGAGAAGGTCAAGCGGCTCGCCGACCAGGCACAGCAGAGTGGGCTGCGTGCGCAGCGCGACGCCGCGATAGCCCAGGTTGCCCGGCTCGAGGCGGACGTGGCCCGGCTGAGGGCCGAACTGGCCGACGCCCGCGAAGCCACCGAACAGGCACGAGCGGAACGGCGGGACGAGCTGGACCGGCTGCGTGGCCGGTTACGCGCCCAGGGGCAGCGGCTACGAGACGCGCTCGACACGACGGAGCAACAGGAGACCGCCGTGGCGCGGGCACGCGCCGAACTCGCTGACGAGCTTGCCGAGCTGCGCGCGCAGCGGGACGCCGAGCGGGAACGGGCCGAGCGGGAACGCGGCCGTGCCGAGCGGGCCAGTCAGGACGCCGAGCTCGCGCGTGCGGCTGCCAAACAGGGCCGGCAGGTCGACGAGGTACGGCTGGCCCTGTTGCTGGACAGCGCCGAAGGCGCGCTGCACGGGCTGCGCAGGGAACTCAGTATCGATGAGGCGGCGAGTCGGCAAGGGCGACCGGCCGATTGGGTCGCCGGTGCCAGCGCCGGTAGCGGGGCCGGCGGCAGTGTGGGTGATGCCGCCGCGTTGGGCAGGCTGCTGACGCTGCCGAGCGTGCACCTGATCGTGGACGGCTACAACGTGACCAAAACTGGGTATCCGGAATTGTCCCTGGCTGATCAGCGGGATCGCCTGGTGCGCCAGCTGGCCGCGCTTGCCGCGCGCACCTCGGCCGAGGTCACCGTGGTTTTCGACGGTGCGGGCGTGGTGGCGGTACCCACGGTGGCGCCACGGTCGGTGCGCGTGCTGTTCAGCGATCCGGGCGTGACCGCCGACGAGGTGATCCGCAACCTGGTCGCGGCGGAGCCCGGCGGTCGGCCCATGGTGGTGGCCACCGCCGATCGCGCCGTGGCCACCGGGATCCGCGCCGATGGAGCGCATCCGGTGGCTTCCGCGGTACTGCTGGACATGCTCGGCAGATCCTGACCGCGTGACGTTCGGCCGAACCGCTCGTTAGGTGGGTGAGGGAGAGCGGGCGGAGGTGGCCATGCGGCGGTGGCTGGTGGCTGGCTCACTCGCGCTCGTGACCGTACTCGCCGGTGCTGTCCCAGCCGTAGCGGAGGAACCGCCGGTCGAAGCGGGCGTGGCGCCGGGAGCCCAACCGCCGGACCCACGGCCCGGCGAAGCCTTCGCAAGCCCCGAGATCGCCACACTGCAGCGCACCGCGGGCACCGTGCAGCGGGAGTTGACCGACCTCACCGGGCGGATCGAGGGCGCGCGGGCAAAGCTGCGTACCGCCGATGCCGAGCTGCGCCGCGCCACGAGCGCACGGAAGCGCGCGGACGCGGTGGTCGCCGCGCGTCAGGACGAGGTGGACCGCTACTCGGGCGCCGTGTTCAGCGCGCTCGGTCAGCCCAACGAAGTGCGCCTGTTCCTGGTCGCCACCAGCGAGCGAGACTTCCTCGACGGCGCGCAGCTGATCACCGAACTGCGCGACGAGCAGCAGCGACGGTTGACCTCCGCGGTGAACCGGCAAAGCGCCGCGCAGCGCGCGGAACAGGCGGCAAGGGGCGCCCGGCAGGTGGCGGCCAACCGGTCGGCCCAGCTGGAGCGCAGCGTCAGCGACGCCAGGGGGCGGGCCGAGGCGGTGTCCTCGGAGCTGCGCGGTCAGCTGGCCGATGCGGACGCGGCCGTGCGTACCCAACAACGCGAACAACAGCGACTCAACCAGCGCACCGCGGCGAACTGGCGCGGCTACCTCGACCGGCTCAGCGCGGCCGGGATCCAGCCACCGGCCGCCGCGGACCTCGCCGACCCCGCCCGACTACCCGCCGGTCTCACACCGGTGCCGGGTGCGGACGGAACCGCACAGCGGGGCATCGCGCGAGCGACGAACGCCAACGGCCAGCGGCTGTTGGTGCTGCCGAAGGAAACCCTGGACGCGGTGAGTAAGGCGATGGACGCGTTGGGCAAGCCCTACGTGCCGGGTGCGACGGGCAGCGGACCGACCGCGTACTCCTGTGACGGACTGACCTCGACGGTGTATCGCGAAGCTGGGCTCGCCGTGCCCGATACCGCGGCGGCGCAGCTGGCCGAGGGGGTGCCGGTTCGCCGGACCGACGCGCAACCTGGTGACCTGATCTTCCTCGGTCCGGAACGCTACGGGGTGCAGTCCGTCGGGATCCTGTTGGATGGCCGCAGCATGCTGGTCGCCGACGCGAGCAGGGCGAATGTGGTGGTTCGGGAGTTGCCTGGCAAGGACACGGTGCTCGGCTTCACCAGGCCGTCGCTTGGCAACCGGGACGCGGCGCCGGTACCCGAGGCGACCGACGGCGGCCTGCGGTGGCGCTGCGGCAGCGTGCTGCTGCCCGCGCGGCTGGCCGATGGCGGTGCTGAGCCTGCTGACTCCGCGGGCTCGGCGGCACCGGCCACCGCCGGTGCCTGGAGCGGCTATCCGAACGGGCTGATTCCGTCGACCTCGCTGTGCCAGGTCGCCACCGGCCACCTGTTGCGCTGCGACGCCGCGCAGGCGTACCTGGCGATGTCCGAGGCGTACGCGGGTCGATTCGGTCAACCGCTGTGTATCACCGACTCCTACCGGACCTACACCACGCAGACGGAGCTGTATGCCCGCAAACCGGGACTGGCCGCGGTTCCGGGCACAAGTAACCACGGCTGGGCGCTTGCCGTCGACCTGTGTGGCGGTATCGAGTCGTTCGGTAGCGCACAACACGGCTGGATGCGGGCGAACGCCGGCACGTTTGGCTGGGTCAACCCCGACTGGGCCCGTCCAGGCGGTGGGCGCGAGGAACCTTGGCACTGGGAGTTCGCCGGTTAAGGGAGCCCGCCGGTTAAAGGGAGTTCGTGGGCTAGGGGAATCTGTGGGCTTGCTCGCATTGCTGGCGCGGAAACTGTCGGAGCCCGGCGTTACCGTCCTCGCGAAACGAACGTATGTGCGAACGTGAGGAGCTTCCTGTGCTGGTGGATTGCGATCGGTGCGCGGTGCGCGGTGATGCCTGCGGGGACTGTGTGATCACGGTACTGCTCGGGCCGCCGGACCCGGTTGAGTTCGATGTCGCCGAACGGCGGGCGATCGACGCGCTCGCGGAGGCCGGCATGGTCCCGCAGCTGCGCCTGGTGCCAACGGATTCGACCGAACGAGATGAAACGGGCGCCGCGTGACAAGCCAGATCGCGTCAGTTCGCGATACCTCGAGCTAGTCGGCGGCTGAGCGGTGAGCGGTCACTATTTGCGGTGAGCGGTTAGCGGAATTGGGCGATGGTGGTCACAGCCGGGAGTCGTTCGCTGGTCCGTTGGGGGGACTCATCGATAACGGAGTCATTTCATCGGGTCGCGGTGGACGCATCGGCTTACTTTTCGTAACCTGTCCGAGACCTCGCGGAAGGCGGTCGCTCACGAAGGGCGGCGACGTGGGGTCACCGCCGTGACAGCCTGTCGGGGGGCTGACCGGATGCCGTCGCCAGGCACCACAGAGATGTGGCGCCGAGCGAGCAGCAGCGCCGCAGCCGCCGGATGTTGGAATCCGTCTGGTTGATCGAGGGCCCCCGACCTCGACGCGGCCACCCGGTAGGCGGTACGTCGAGGACGAAGGAGACACGCGCGACGTGGCGTCGCATCGACTCAAGCGTTCGGTGCGTGGAGCATTAGCCGCTTCCGCTGTGATCGTGGCAGTGGGCTATGTTTCGGCACCGGCCATCGCAGACCCCGTAGATGACCCCGCCCCCGGCTCCCAATCTGAAGCACTCACGAAGTATCGCGAGCTCAGTACGGAAGCAGAGAAACTCAACGAGCGTCACCTCAAGGCGCAGGACGACCTGACAACCAAGCAAGGTGACCTGCGTACCGCGAACGCGGATCTGGCCAAGGCCAAGACAGCCGAGCGGCAGGCCCTGAAAGACCAGGAGCAGTTCCGCGGCCACGTCGACGAGCTGGCCGACGCGTCCTTCCAGGGTGCCCGGTTCAACCGGCTTTCCGCGCTGCTCACCGGTGATTCGGCGCAGGACTTCCTGGACAGGTCTTCGGCGCTTTCGGTACTGGCCGAAGACAAGGCGCAGGCCCTAGAACGGCTCTCCGGTGCCGTTCAGCGCGCCGAAACCGCGCGCAAGGAAGCCGGCAACGCCCAGCAACGCGCCGAGACCGCCCGGAACGGCGCGGCGAAGTTGGCCGGCACCATCGAAGAGCGCAAGGAAGCGCTGGAATCGCAGATCACCGAGGTGCAGGAGGCCGCTGGCCTGCTCAGCTCGGCCGACCAGGCGGAGATGTCCTCGGAGGGCGTGCAGGGCACGTTCCTCGCGCCAGCAGGCGCCGCCGGCGATGCGATGAACGCGGCGCTCGGCAAGCGCGGCAGCCCGTATGTCTGGGGAGCCACCGGCCCGAACGAGTTCGACTGCTCCGGGCTGACCTCCTGGGCCTACCAGCAGGCCGGCGTCAGTATCCCGCGGTCCAGCTCGGCACAGTCGCAGCACGGCCAGTCGGTGTCCCCGGACGCCATGCAGCCGGGTGACCTGGTGTTCTACGGTTCCCCGGTGCACCACGTCGGCATCTATGTCGGCGGCGGCAACATGGTGCACGCGCCGACCACCGGCGATGTCGTCAAGGTGTCCCCATTGCAGGACAACCTCACCGGCGTACGTCGCGTCGCGGGCTAGCCAGACGCTTTCCGGGTAACGGTCGGTTCGGCCCTACGATCTGTAGGCCATGATGGCCACCGCGCGAGCCAGAGCGGTGCTGGCCGCCGGTATCGCGGTGGTCGCACTGGCCGGCATCCTGATCCTCGGTGTGCCGCTGGACGAGCGGCACACCGAGTCGGGACCGGCAGCGCCGGGCGCTACGCGGCTGGCCACGCCAACCAGCGTCACCAGTTCCGCGGCCGAGGAAAGCGCCGCCGAGACCGCGCGGGCGCGGGAGATATCCGCGCTACTCACGCGCCGGGCAACCGCCCTGCGCGAACGCGATGAGCAGGCTTTCCTGGCCAGCCTCGATCCGAAAGCCGATCCGGCGTTTCGTACCGCCCAACAGGCCATGTTCCGTAACCTCGCGGACGTACCGCTCGCCGAGTGGCGCTACCAGGTGGCCACCGAGCCGGTGGCGGACGTGGCCGCGCTGTCCAGTACCGAACGGTTGGCCGCGCCACGCGTCGATCTGGTCTACGCGCTGGCCGGTGCGGATCAACGGCCCACGACCCGACCGATGGGGTACCTGTTCGTGCAGCGCGCCGGGCAGTGGTATCTGCGGTCCGATACCGAACTCGCCGAGCTTGGCGTCGATACCTGGCGTGGCCCGTGGGACTTCGGGCCGTGTGTGGTGTTCCGAGCGGAGTCCGGGCTGGTGATCTCCCATCCGAGCCGCGTGGCCACCGCCCGGCGGTTGACGGCGGAACTGGATGCGGCCGTGGCCGCGGTTACCGAGGTGTGGGGGCCGGCATGGGCCGGCACGGCCGCGCTCTGGCTGCCCGAGACGGCCGAGGAAATGCGCGCACTGGTCGGGCCCAAGTTCAGCACCGAAGGGATCGTCGCGGTCGCCGTGGCAGACCGGGTGAACGAGGCGGACCGCACCGCTCGCGGCCAGCGAGTGGTGTTCACCCCTGGCGGTGCCGAACAGCTCAGCGATACGGCATTGCGCGTGGTACTACGGCATGAGCTGGCCCATATCGCGACTCGCGGCCAGACGGTCGATGGCGCTCCGAAATGGTTACTGGAAGGCTTTGCCGACTACGTCGGTTACCGCGGCACGACCGTGCCGATGACCTACGCCGCGCCGGCCCTGGCTGCCTTGGTGCGCGCCGAGGGTCCGCCGGAAGAGTTCCCCACCGATGCCGACTTTCACGGCGATACGCATCCGTTGGACCTTGCCTACCAGCTGTCCTGGTCGGTGAGCAGCTACATCGTCGAGGAATACGGCGAGCCCCGGTTGCTCGAGTTGTATCGGGAGGTAGCCGCGCTCGGTCCCGCGGGGCGGCCAGCCGTCGATGCGGCGATCCGCGAGGTGCTCGGCGTGCCTCGGGCGGAACTGGTCGCTGGCTGGCGGGACTACCTGCGCCGCGTCTTCGATTGAGTGCCGATCGGGACGTCGGCGTCAAACGCCGGGGAGGAACCGTCCCGTCCGGGCCGGTGCGGCGTGTTCCTGGCCGCTGGGGTTCGACGGCACTGATCAGGCTTCGCCGAGGTAGTCCCAGGCGGCAAGGATGACGCGGTCGAATTCGACTGTGCCGGGCATGGGACGTCCGTACTCGTCGGTGGATCGGGGCATCACGTTTCGCAGGCACACCGCCGCGTGCATGCGTTGTGCGGGCAGGCGCAGTTCGTCGAGGGCGACGTCGATCATCGCGGTGAAGATCGTCCGGTCGGTTGCGTCCCATTCGGCGGTGCGGTGCAGGTAGCGGGCGGCGGAGCTCAGCGCCTTGGTGGTTGCGTGCCCGGCCTCGTCGCCGGTGACGCCGCAGAGCAGGCGCAGTATGTCGTCGCGGTAGTTGTGTCCGAGACCCCACACATCGTTCAGGATGTGGAGCGCTTGGCCCGCGACCGTCGGATCGTCGTCGGTGAGGTAGCGCGCTACGGCATCGGAGTTCCGTTCGGGCGTGGCGACCATACCTACGATCATCAGCGCTCGGTACGCGTCATTGGCCGACAATCCCTTGGCCAGCGTCTCCTCGACGAGACCGATCTCGCGAGCACTCAACCTGCGGTCCCGCGCCCGCCGCAGTAAATGGTCGAATTCGTGCATGGGTTGTCACAGCTCCGGCATCGTGGGGCACGTCCGTTGGCGTTGCCAATGAGTGGGGCGGTTGGTAGGCGAGGTCCAGCGGTTGCGTATGGCCGCTGGCGGGACTGGGACTACCTGCGCCGCGCCTTCGGCTGAGTTCCGACCGGAAGGTCCCGTGGCGCAAACGCGCTCGGCGGCGGAAGTGGCCGGTTGCTCGAGCCGGTGCGAAACGACTGGAGGAGGTAGGCCACCAGCCGGCGGGAGGCCGCGCCGTCCTCCGGCAGCGCCGCAACCAGGCCGGCGTGCGCCAGCAAGATCACGGCAATGTCGGAGGGCTGGAAATCGGCGCGCAGTGCCCCGGCCGCCTGTGCCCTGCGCACCACCGTGGCGAGGTCTCGTTCGGCCTGTTCGAGGGGGCGTTGGTGGTCCGTCATGCTCATCGGGAAGTCGGCGGTGAACGCGGCGGGGAAGCCCTTTTCCGCGCGCTGCTGCTCGCAGGTCGTCTCGACGAGTCGCTGGAAGCCGCGCCACGGGTCCGGATCGACAAGCGCGGCGGTGAGTTCCTGGGCGCAGGTTCGCAGCTGCTGCGCGAACGCCGCGCGTACCAGGTCGTCTCTGGTCGGGAACCGGCGGTAGAGCGTGGCCACGCCGACGCCGGCCTTGCGGGCCACGGTTGCCATCGGCGCGTCGATCCCATGCTCGGCGAACACGGCACGCGCGGCGACCAGGATGCGCTCCCTGTTGCGTCGCGCGTCCGCGCGCAGTCCGTCCTCGGTGGTCAACTGAGAGGATTCCACCACCAATACTTCTCACCTCCGGGCTAACAGGACGAGATCGTCCACTTATGAGTCTACGGTCGATATCGGCTTCCCGTTGACCGCTGATGGCAAAAGGTGCGAACGATGTCGGGCAATCTCATGAAAGCAGTGCTCTTCGATCGATACGGTGCTCCCGACGTGCTGTACATCGGTGAGGTGCCGCGCCCCGAGCCGGCGCCAGGTACGGCACTTGTCCGGGTGGCCGCCTTCAGCGTCAACGGTGGTGAGACCCCATGGCGCGCCGGCGACCTTCGCCCTTTTTCCGGCCGGAAGTTCCCCAAACGGGTTGGGCTGGATTTCACCGGTGAGGTGGTCGCGCTTGGTCCGCCTGGCAAACACCTCGGCGTCCAACCGGTCGCGGTTGGCGACCGGGTATGGGGCGTGCTTGGCCGCACCGCCGGATTCGGTAGCGCGGCCGAGTACGTGCGCGTGCCCATCGATCGGCTCGGGCGTGTACCCGAGCAGGTGGACCTGGTGGCGGCCGCCGCATTGCCGGTTGCGACCACGGCGGTCACCGCACTGTTCGAGAAGGCCGCGCTACGCCCCGGTGAGCGGCTACTCGTGCGTGGCGCGGCCGGCGGCGTCGGCTACGCGGCCGTGCAACTGGGCAGGGCGCGCGGTGCGGAGGTCACGGCCATGGCTCGCGCGGCCAACCTGGAGTTCGTGCGCGGCCTCGGCGCCGAGCACCTCGTCGACCACCGAACCGTTGTGCCAGCCGAGCTTGGCCGGTTCGACGTGATCCTGGATACGGCGGGCTCCGAACCGTGGACCTACCGGCGGCTGCTGCGTCCAGGTGGTCGGATGGTCACCATCGCCTTCGACCTGGCCCGGCCAGTCGTTTCGGTTGGCTACCTGGCGGCGAGCTGGGTACACGGACGCGGCCGGGTGCGGTTTTTCAGCGGTAACCCGAACCGGAAGCACCTCGATGACCTCGCTCGCCGGGTCGACGGCGGGGAGCTGCGCCCCGCCGTGCACGCCGTCTTCCCACTGGCGGAGACGGCGGCGGCACACCGCGCGCTCGAAGCCGGCGGTGTTCAGGGCAAGTACGTGGTCCGGGTCGACTAGCCGAATCGCGGTGGCTGGGTGCCTACGGCCGCCGGCAGCCGGTTAGCCTGGGCGGAGTGCGCACCACCTTGCTGATCACCAACGACTTTCCGCCGAGGCCAGGCGGGATCCAGGCATTGCTGCATTCGTTGACGGTCGAGCTGCCAGCCGACGACCTTGTCGTCTACGCGCCGTCCTGGTCGTCAGCGAGTGGCACTGATCACGAGTTCGACGCTGCCCAGCCGTTCGAAGTGGTCCGCCATCCCGGCCCGCTGATGCTGCCTACTCCGGATGTGCTGCGCAGAGCCCGGCAGATCGCCCGAGCCAGGGACTGTACGGCGATCTGGTTTGGCGCCGCCGCACCGCTCGCGCTGCTCGGCGAGAGCCTGGCCAACGGGGGCGAACGGCGAGTGGTCGCCTCGACTCATGGGCACGAGGTCGGCTGGTCGATGCTGCCCGGCGCGCGGCAGGCGCTGCGCCGGATCGGCAACACGTCGGATGTGGTGACCTTTGTCAGCCGCTACACCCGGTCCCGGTTCGCCAGCGCCTTCGGCCCGCACGCCGCGCTCGAGTACCTACCCTCCGGGGTCAATGCCGAGCGGTTTCGGCCGGACTCTGGTGCGCGAGCCGAGATCCGGCGGCGATACGGCATCGGCGAGCGCCCACTGACCGTCTGCGTGTCCAGGCTGGTGCCGCGAAAAGGGCAGGACATGCTGATCAGGGCGCTACCTGGACTGCGCGAGCGGGTGCCGGATGCCGCCCTGCTGCTGGTCGGCGGTGGCCCGTACGCCAACCGGCTGCGCTCGCTGGCCACCGCTCTCGGGGTGGCCGAGCATGTGTTCTTCACCAGCTCCGTGCCCTGGGATGAGCTGCCAGGGCACTACGCGGCCGGTGACGTGTTCGCGATGCCCTGCCGGACCCGTGGTGGGGGACTGGATGTGGAAGGGCTCGGGCTGGTCTATCTCGAGGCATCGGCGACCGGTCTACCGGTTATCGCCGGTGACTCGGGCGGTGCGCCGGAAACCGTGCGCGATGGCGTGACCGGGCATGTGCTGGACGGCAGGGATCTCGACCGCCTGGTGCGGCGGTTGGTCGAACTGCACGGCGACCCGGAACGGGCGGCGCGGATCGGCGCGGCCGGGCGCGAGTGGGTTCGGGAGAACTGGCGCTGGCCGGCGCTCGCCGCCCGGTTGTCCGGATTGCTCGACGGCGCCGGCGAACCAGCTCAGCTCGCGTAGAGCGCCTCGATATCCGCGGCGAAGTTCTTGTTCACCACGTTGCGGCGCACCTTCAGGCTCGGGGTCATCTCCCCGCCGGTTTCGGTGAAATCCACCGGCAGGATCCGGAACCGCTTGATCGACTCCGCTTTGGACACCGTGGTGTTCGCCGCATCGATCGTGGCCTGGATTTCGGCACGGAGCTCGGTGTCATCAACCAGTTGTGCCACGGTCGCTTCCGCCGGCTTGCCGTTGCGGCTCTTCCACGCGGGGAAGAACTCCTCGTCGATGGTCACCAGGGCCGCGATGTATGGCTGCTGGTCACCCACCACCATGCATTGGCTGACCAGTGGATGCGCCCGGATCTGATCCTCGAGGGTGGCCGGCGCGACGTTCTTGCCGGCGGCGGTCACGATGATCTCCTTCTTCCGCCCGGTGATCCGCAGATAGCCGTCTTCGTCCAGTTCACCGAGGTCGCCGGTGTGGAACCAACCGTCTTCCAGCGCCTCGGCAGTGGCCTCGGGGTTGTTCCAGTACTTGGTGAACACGATATCGCCGGAGATCAGGATCTCACCGTCGTCGGCGATCCGGATCGTGGTGCCTGGCACCGGTTGGCCCACCGTGCCGATCTTGATTCCGCCTTCGAGGTTCACCGCGGCCGCCGCGCTCGTCTCGGTCAGCCCGTAGCCCTCGTGTACCGGAACGCCGATGCCACGGAAGAAATGCCCGAGCCGTTCGCCGAGTGGCGCGCCGCCGGAGACCGTGGATTCGCACCGGCCGCCGAGTGCGGCGCGCAGCTTGCCGTACACCAGTTTGTCGAAAAGCAGGTGCCGGATACGCAGGCCAATGCCAGGGCCGCCGGTGTCCCGTGCCTGACTGAACTCGACCGCGGTCGCTTCCGCCGCGTCAAAGATCTTGCCCTTGCCCTCGGCGTGCGCTTTCTGCTTCGCGCTGTTGTAGACCTTCTCGAACACCCGAGGCACCGCCACGACCGAGGTCGGCCGAAACGAGCCGAGGTCGGCGACCAGGTTGGTGGTATCCGGGGTGTGCCCCGCGGTGAGTCGGCCGTACACACAGGTCACGGCCAGCGCCCTGGCGAGCACGTGGGCCAGCGGCAGGAACAGCAGCATGGACTTACCCGGTTGGAAAACCTGCGGGAAGATCGCCGTATTGGCGCGTACTTCGGCGAGGAAGTTGCGGTGCGTGAGTACACAGCCCTTGGGGCGCCCGGTGGTGCCCGAGGTGTAGACCAGCGTCGCGGGATCACTCGCCTTGGGCTCCCTGCGCCTGCGGTGCAGATCGTCGTTGGAGACGTCCACGCCGAGCTCGGTGAGTTCCTGGACCGCGCCGTTGTCCGCTTTCGCCGCCGGCTCGATCAGCCAGACGTGGGCCAGCTCGGCGAGGTTGCCGGCTACCTTGTCCACCACGTCGCGGTGCGCGGTGCTCTCCACCACGATCGCTTTGCTGCCCGAGTCGCCGAGCATCCACTCGACCTGGTCGGCCGAGGAGGTCTCGTAGATCGGCACCGTGACGCAGCCCGCGGACCAGATCGCGAAGTCGAGCAGCGTCCACTCGTAGCGGGTCTTCGCCATCAGGGCGACCCGGTCACCGACCGCCAACCCTGCCGCGATGAACCCCTTGGCGACCGCGCAGACCTCGTCGGCGAACTGTTTGGCGGTGACGTCCAGCCACGAGCCGTCGACCTGACGGCGGAAACTCACCGTGTCGGCGAACCGCTCCGCGTTCGCCCACACCATGTCCGTCAGGTTCTCGTCCTCGGCGACCGGGTTCGCTGCAGAACCGCTGAACTCACGCACCTCAAGCCTCCGTGCCAATGGGAGTTACCGACAAGTAAACCACCTGTTGAGCAGCTAACTTAGCGCGGATAACGCGCACAAGCCAGCGTGCCAGACCTGCGTGGTGCGGTGCGCGCGCCCCCGAGGGATCCTCGGCGGGTTGCCTGGTGGTCAACGGCCGGCCCGTGCAATCCTGCTGCCCGTGGCTACGGCAGCGGAACCGACACTGGACATCGTCGACGAGACCTTCCTCGCCGTGCCACCAACAACGCTGGCCGCGGTGTTCGCCGATCCGGCGAGCTGGCGGCGCCACTGGCCGGACCTGCGGTTGCGGGTCTATGCGGATCGCGGGGCGGAAGGGCTGCGCTGGACCGTGCGCGGCGCGCTCGTCGGCACCATGGAGGTGTGGCTGGAGCCCGCGCTGGACGGCACACTGCTGCACTACTTCCTGCGCGCCAGCCCCGCCGATCAGCTCGGTAACCCCGTGACCCTGCCGCCGGGCAAGCTACGCAAGGAGTTTGACCGGCGAGCGCGTGCCGCGAAGGCGATGTCCCTTGGCCTGAAGGAGATCCTCGAGGACGGCCGCGCGCCCGGCTGCCCGCCGCCCGGCTGAACCGGCGCGGGTCACACGGTAGGTAGCGTTCCTTCGCCGCATTAGGCTGGGGAGCGTGCGGGTTCATGTGGTCTCTGATGTGCACGGAAACGCGGAAGCACTGGCACGAGCCGGGGAGGGAGCTGATGCCCTGATCGTGCTCGGTGACCTGCTGGATTTCGTCGACTACCACGATCACGGCAAGGGGATCCTCGGTCGGCTGTTCGGCGCCGAACGGGTCTCGGTGTTCGCCAAGTTACGCAAGGAACGCCACCACGCGGAGACCGCCGCCTATGCCCGGTCGCTGTGGGAGGGCTTGGAGAACGCGGCGGATGCGGTCGAGTCGGCGATTCGCGAACAGTACGCCGAACTGTTCGCCGCGATGACCGTGCCCACCTATGCCACTCCCGGCAACGTGGATGTGCCCGCGCTCTGGCCGGAGTTCACCGGTGGGCATATCCGGATGCTGGACGGGGAGGCCGTCGAGTTGGACGGGTTGCGCTTCGGCTTTGTCGGGGGCGCGCTGCGCCCCGCCGGTACGACGCCCCGCCGTACCGGGGTGTGGCGGCCGTACCTGCGGGTCGAGGAGGACTTCGATGCCGGCGTCGCCGCGCTGCGGGAGGTGGACGTGTTGTGTACGCACATCCCGCCAGCCGTTCCGGTGCTCACCTACGACGTGGTGGCCAGGCGGCCGGAGGCGGGCTCGGCCGCGCTGCTCGACCTGATCCACCAGCAGCGGCCGCGCTGGTCGATGTTCGGGCACGTACACCAGCCGCTGGCGCCCCGGGCCCGGGTGGGCGCCACCGAGTGCATCAACGTGGGGCATTTCAAACAGACCACGCGCCCGTATGTGCTGCGCTGGTGAGCGGCCGAACCGGTAGCCTGCGCGGTATGACCGACCAGTCGACGCAGTCCATCGTGGTGAACGCGCCTCCGGAGCGGATCATGGCGGTCATTGCGAACTTCGCCGAGTACCCCCAGTGGGCCAACCAGGTCAAGGAGGCCGAGGTACTCAGCGAGGTGACCGTGGGCGAACACACCAGGGCCAAACAGGTGCGGATGACCCTGGACGCTGGCCCAGTCAAGGACGTCTACACCCTCGAGTACGCCTGGACCCCGGATGATCTGCTGGTCAGTTGGCATCTGGTGAAGGGGCAGATGCAGAAGGCGCAGGAGGGGAGCTACCGGCTCGAGCCGCAGGGCTCGGCTACCAAGGTGACCTATACGCTCGCCGTCCAGCTGGCCATTCCGATGATCGGCCTGTTGCGGCGCAAGGCGGAGAAAGTGATCATGGATATCGCCTTGAAGGATTTGAAGCAGCGCGTCGAGCAGGCCGCGGACGTCTAGGTGCGCGTCCTGCTGTTTACCGGCAAGGGCGGCGTGGGTAAAACGACCCTCGCCGCGGCGACGGCCGCGCAACTGGCCAGCCAGGGGCGCAAGACTCTGGTGATCTCTACCGATCCCGCGCATTCGCTTTCCGACGCGTTCGGCGTCCGGCTCGGCGCCGAACCGACTGAAGTGTCCGAACTGGACGTTACGGTGCACGCGGCGCAGCTGAGCTCGCGCGGCCTCGTCGATGAGTCGTGGCAGGAACTGCGCGCGCGGTTGCGTGCCGCGCTGTCCGGGTTCGGCGTGGACGAGCTGGACGCCGAAGAACTCACCGTGGTGCCAGGGATGGACGAGCTGCTCGCGCTCACCGAGGTCCGTCGGCTCGCGGACACCGGATCGTGGGATGCGCTGATTGTCGACTGTGGACCCACAGCGGAGACGTTACGGCTACTCTCGTTGCCTGAGGCGATTTCTGGCTATGTGCAGCGGATGTATCGAGGGACCCCGGCCGGTGGCGCGGCACCAGCGGTAGCCGAGGCCATCGGCCAGCTGGCAAGCCACGTCGCCGGGCTACGGGATTGGCTCACCGACGCGCGTACTACCACGGTCCGGCTGGTGTTCACCCCGGAACGGCTCGTCGTATCCGAGACACGCCGTACGCTCACCGCGCTCGCCTTGCGCGGCATACAGGTAGACGGGGTCATCGCGAACCGGCTGGCGCCGAAGGTGCGCCGCTGGCGGGGCGGCGCGGCGAACTGGTTGCGCATCAGGCGGTCCGAACAGGACAAGGTGCTCGCGGGGCTGGCCGGAACCGGCATCGCCGAGCCGCGGACCGTGGCGCACCGTGCGGCCGAACCGGTTGGCATGCAGGCGATTCTGGGTATCGCGACCGAACTGTACGGCGCGACCGATCCACTGTGCGGCCACAACACCTTCCGTGGGCCGCTGCTACGGGTCGAGGATGATCCGAGTGGGCACCGGCTGCACCTCGCGCTGCCGATCACCGACGACACCGATGTGGACTTGGCGCGAGTGGACGATGACCTTGCGGTTACCGTGGACGGCATGCGGAGGTTGATCGCGCTGCCGGCACTGTTGCGGAACCGTGTGGTGACCGGAGCCGAGGTCGACGCGGATGGGCTTACGGTGTTCCTGAGTAAGGACGGGGCGCGTCGATGACCGGACACGAGGATCAGCCACAGCTCGCCGAGGAGCTTGCGCTGTTGCTGGAGATGGTGTTGTCCAGGGCGCAGCCGTGGCTGGACGGGGTGATCGCCGCCGGGCATTCGGGCGAGCGGGCACATGCCGATTCCGATCAGGACTCGGATGCGCGGCAGGAGACGAGCGAATGCACCTGGTGCCCGTTGTGCGCGGTGGTGGCGATGGCTCGCGGCCAGCGTCCGGAACTGGTCGCCACGGTTCTTGAGCACGCCGCGGAAGTAATCGCGCTACTGCGTGCCGTGCTCGCGGACCGCTGGGACCCGAGCACGGTGCACATGCCGGGCTTCCGGCCGGAGCGGGAGGCGCCGTCCGGCGATTCGCCACCGGATCAGGGGCAGGGCAGTTCGGCCGAGCACGCCCGGCGGTGCGACGATGTCCCGCGCGGACCGCGCTCGCCACGCGTGCAACACATCGCGGTTCAGCGGAAAGGCGCGCCCGCGGGAGGCTCGGCGTAGTGCACACGATCGGTATCGACGTTGGGGGCACGAGTGTGCGTGCCGGGGTGGTCGACGAGTACGGCACCATTCTGGACACCGCGCGCGCGGCGACCCCGAGCGACCAGCACGCGCTGGAGGACGCGATCACCGCGACCGTCACGGAGCTCGGTGATCGGCACGAGATCGCCGCGGTGGGGCTCGCGGTGGCTGGATTCGTGCACAACGACCGGCGCAGCGTGATGTTCGCACCGCATCTGGCCTGGCGCGATGCTCCGGTAGCCGAACGGGTCGCCAGCCGGATCGGACTTCCGGTGCTACTGGAACACGACGCGAACGCCGCGACGGTTGCCGAGCACCGGTTCGGCGCGGCTCGAGGCGCCGGGGTGGTGCTGCTGATCGCGATCGGAACCGGGATCGGCGCTGGCCTGTTGCTGGATGGGCGGTTGTATCGGGGCGCCTACGGGGTAGCACCGGAACTGGGACACCTGCGGGTCGTGCCGGGTGGCCGGCCGTGCTCCTGCGGGAAGAAGGGCTGCTGGGAGCGCTACTGCAGCGGCACCGCGCTGAGCACTACGGCGATCGAGCTGCTGGCCAGGTATCCGGGCCGGTCCACCGTGCTCGCCAGGGAGGCGGCCAAGGACGCCAGGGAAGTGACCGGCCGCAAGGTCGCTGGCGCCGCGCGGGATGGTGATCCGGTGGCCAAGGAGGCGGTTGCCGATCTGGCCAGATGGCTCGGCGAGGGGTTGGCACTGGTCGCCGATGTGTACGACCCGGAGATCGTGGTGATCGCCGGTGGAGTCTCGGCCTCGGCGCCGCTGTTCCTCGACGATGCGCGGGAGTACTACCGCGAGTTGACCACGGGTACCGGGCATCGTCCGCTGGCGCGGATCCGGACGGCGCAGCTCGGCGACGAATCGGCGATCGTCGGCGCGGCGAGCCTGGCCCGCGAGCACGCCCCGTAACCGCGTTCGTGAAGGTCAGCGAGCGTGTTTTAGACCTGTGAGCCGTCCGGGTTGGCGCCCGGAGGTGGGCCCTGCTGGCGTTTGCTGAGTACGAAGTAGCCAAGCGCGCAGGTGACCGCGAGCAGGCCGATCGGCGTGCTGACCTCCGGAGTGAGCCCGAAGATGCCAGGGGCGAACAACAACAGCAGCCCAACCAGAACGAAGACCAGCACGATGATGGCGCCCTTGCGTGGCCTGGGCAGTGGCGGCGGCTCCGGCGGGTGATAGTGATCGTCGTCCGGGTCGACGTTGTCCAGCGCGTCCAGGTTCTGCCAGGTGGGGTCCCATTCGGAGGAAGCGCTACGCCAGCCACCGCTGGTCGGCTGCTCCCGAGGGATCGTGGCGGTGCCGGCGGAGTCGTCCTGTGGTGGCTCCGGCTCGTCCGGAGCGTCCTGATCCGGCAGGTTCTTGCCGAGTCCCTCGGACTCCAGCCCGGCTACGATCTCCGCGAAGGCGGCATCCACATCCTCCGGCCCGCCAGAGCCGTTTCCCCGGTTCTGCACCGCTCACCTTCCCTCGGCCACTGCCGTTGCTCGCTCGGCGTGTACCGCACGCAGGAACTCGACGCTCTTCGCGAAGATCGTCGGCGCGTCGTTGTCCATAGTGGCCACGTGAAAGCTGTCCGTGAGGGTTACCTCGGTGACCATCGTGCTCCGCACACCATCCAGCACCACTTGCGCGTTCACCGGCTCCACCACGTGGTCGACGGTCGAGTGCAGCATCAACAGCGGTTGGGTGACCAGCGGCAGGTCTCGGCGAACCAGCCGCCACAACCGCGCCAGGCTCGTCGCCGCACGCAGTGGCAATCGATCGTAGCTCAGTTCCCGGACTCCCGGCTTGGCGATATCGCCGGCGATCCCTGCCAACGAGGGCACCAGCCGGGAGGCCACCGGCAGTAGTTTCGCGTCCAGTCTCGTGGTCAGCACCGATGGGTTGACCAGCGCGATCCCGGAGACCAATGGACCGTACTGCTGGGCCAGCCGCAGGGTGAGCGTGCCGCCCATGGACTGCCCGAAGACGTACACCTCGGCGTATTTCCCGCGTAGCGCGGCCAGTTCGGCCCGCACGCATTCGTACCAGTCCGGCCATCGGCTGCGGTTGCACTCCTGCCAGCTCGTGCCGTGGCCGGGCAGTCGGGGACAGCTGACCGCGTAACCGCGTTTGGCCAGGTACTCGCCCCACGGTCGCATGCTCTGCGGGGTGCCGGTGAAGCCGTGGCACAACAGCACGGCGATACCGTCCGTGGCCTCGGCTGGCGAGTGCGCGAACGGTTCCGCGCCGGGTATGACTGGCACGTGCGTCCCCTCACGTGGGTAGCGAATCCGCCCTGGCCATCCTCCCATGGACTACCCGGTGCTGGCACGTCTCGGTCCGGGCGCCGGTGATGTCGTTAATGATGAGGACTGGGTAAACGTCGACTGGGTAAACGTGGACTGGGTAAACGTGGACTGGGTAAACACTGTCCCCCTTACTGGTCAGGTAACGTTGTCCGACGGGGCCATGCTTCGTAGGCTGCTTCGTAGGCCTGGTGAGCAGGCAACGAGTGAGCGAGCGCGAATCGGATCGAATCTCCGTCAGACGGGAGTCGCGGTGCTGTACTGGGTGTTGAAACACCTGTCGCTGGGTCCATTGCTCCGGCTGTTGTGCCGGCCGAAGGTCACCGGCCGGGAGTTGATCCCGGAGCATGGCGGCGCGCTGCTGGTCAGCAACCACCTCGCCGTGATGGATTCGTTCGCGATGCCGCTGGTCATCCGGCGCAGGGTGACCTTTCCGGCGAAACTGGAGTACTTCACCGAGCCGGGGCTGAAGGGTCGGTTGAAGAAGTGGTTCTTCAGCGGTACCGGTCAGGTGCCCATTGACCGGTCGAGTGGTTCGGCGGCGCAGGCCGCGTTGGACACCTGCATCCGGCTGGCCAAGGAGGGCCACCTGGTTGGGATCTACCCTGAGGGCACTCGGTCGCCAGACGGCAGGCTGTACAAGGGCAAAACGGGCGTCGCGCGGATCGCGCTGGAATCTCGCGTTCCGGTCATTCCGGTCGCGATGGTCGGCACGGACAAGGCGAACCCGATCGGTTCGAAGACCCTGCGGCCACACCAGATCCAGATCCGGTTCGGTGAGCCGCTGGACTTTTCCCGGTATGACGGGCTTTCCGGTGATCGTTTCGTGGAGCGGTCGATCACCGACGAGATCATGTACGCCCTGATGGAACTGTCTGGGCAGGAGTACGTGGACATCTACGCGGCCAAGGCCAAGGAGTTACAGGAGGCCGAGGCAAACGGGGTCCGACCGGACGTGCCCGCGCAGCCGGTGCAGACGGCAGCCGAGGTCGCCCGAATTCCGGACAGCAAGGCCAGCTGACCGTGCCCGATCGGACGACAATTACGCTGCCCGAGTGCGGTTCTTCTATGACACCGAGTTCATCGAGGACGGAACCACGATCGACCTGGTGTCGATCGGCGTCGTCGATGAGCGCGGTAACGAGTTCTACGCGGTGTCCACGGAATTTGACGAGGGCAAGGCTGGCCCGTGGGTACGCGAGAACGTATTGCCCAAACTGCCGCCACCGGCGGACGGCGCATGGCGGTCCAGGGCGCGGATCAGGGACGAACTGATCAAGTTCCTCAGTCCGAACGGTGAGCGGGTCGAGCTGTGGGCCTGGTTCGCCGCCTATGACCATGTGGCTCTGGCTCAGCTCTGGGGCGCGATGCCGGCGTTGCCCCGGCAACTGCCCCGATTCACCAGGGACCTGCGCCAGCTCTGGGATGAGGTCGGCAAGCCGAAACTGCCGGACCAGCCCGAGGACGCGCACGACGCCCTCGCCGATGCCCGGCACAACCTGACGCGCTGGCGAATCATGGACGCGCACCGCAAACGCAAAGGGAACCCGACCCGCTGACCGGTCGCAGTGGCGGAGGTCACTAGGCTGTGCTCGCGCGACTTGAACGATTCACGCGACCAGTGTTGATCAGCTGGTGACGACGAGAAGGGATAGCCCATGCGAGTCGGAGTACTGACCGGCGGCGGAGACTGCCCGGGATTGAACGCGGTGATCAGGGCCGTTGTCCGGAAGGGCGTCGAGACGCACGGCTGGGAGGTACTGGGTTACCGCAACGGGTGGCAGGGCCCGATGAGCGGGGAGTCCCGGCCCCTCGGGCTCAACGACGTGGAGGACATTCTGCCGCGTGGTGGCACGATCCTCGGCTCGTCGCGGACGAATCCGTACTCCACCGACGGTGGCGCGGAGCGGATCCGTCAGGTGCTCACCGACCAGGGCATTGACGCGCTGATCGCGATCGGTGGCGAGGACACGCTCGGCGTGGCCAAGCGGCTCACCGATGACGGCATCGGGGTCGTCGGTGTCCCCAAGACGATCGACAACGATCTGGACGCGACGGACTACACCTTCGGCTTCGACACCGCCGTGCATATCGCCACCGAGGCGATTGACCGGCTGCGCACCACCGCGGAATCCCATCACCGCGCCCTGGTCGTCGAGGTGATGGGGCGGCACGCCGGCTGGATCGCGCTGCACTCCGGTCTTGCTGGCGGGGCGAACGTCATCCTGGTGCCGGAACGCCCGTTCTCACTGGACAAAGTGGTGGAGTGGACCCAACGCCGGTTCGAGCGGCAGTTCGCCCCGATCCTGGTGGTTGCCGAAGGCGCGCTGCCGGAAGGCGGCGCGGAGGTGTTGCAGGCAGGCGAGAAGGACGCGTTCGGCCACGTCCGGCTTGGTGGGATCGGCACTTGGTTGGCCGAGGAACTGGCCGAGCGCACCGGCAAGGAGTCCCGCGCGGTCGTGCTCGGGCACACCCAGCGGGGCGGCACGCCAACCGCCTACGACCGGGTGCTGGCCACCCGGTTCGGGCTGCACGCGGTGGATGCGGTGGCGGCCGGCGAGTTCGGTTCGATGGTCGCCCTGCGCGGCACCGATATCGTCCGGGTGCCACTGGCGACCGCCACGGCGCGGTTGAAGACGGTGCCGGCCGAGCGTTATGCCGAGGCCGAGGTGTTCTTCGGCTGAGCCGAGTCTGCTCCGGTACGGGCAGGCGCGCCGGTGTTGTCCCGCCGGCGCGCCAGCCGCAGCCAGCGCCAGAGCAGGCCGCGACGCGGCGCGAGCAGGCGTAGCAACAGGAAGCAGCCGACGGTGGTGAGTCCGATCATGCCGGCGATCGAGCTGTCGTAGGCGACGGCGGCGCGCTGCCCGACAAAGGAGCTCACCCAGCCGATCGCGACGGACACCAGCAGCATCGTGTCCAGCCGGTTCGCCACCAGTTGCGCCGCGGCGGCAGGGACCACGAAGAACGTCACGACCAGGATCGCCCCAACGCTGTCGAAGACGATGACCGCGACGATCGCGCTCACCATCAGCAGTAGCCGCTGGATCAGCCGACCGCGTAGCCCAGCGATATCCGCGAACTCCGGGTCGAAGGCCAGCGTCTGTAGCCCGCGCCAGCTGAGCAGCACGAACCCCAGCGCGAGTAGTACGGCAAGCAGGGTCATCAGCAGCGGGCGGGGAAACTCCACCGCGCCAAGCGACATCGTGCGAAACGGCGCGAAGGTGATCTCGCCGTAGATCGTGGAGTCCAGATCCAGGTGCGCGCCGGAGGCAAAGCCGCTGACGCCGAGCACACCGAGGGAGAACAGCGCGGGGAAGGTCAGCGCGATCGCGGCGTCGGTGCCGAGCAGTCGGGTACGCCGCAGCGCGTCGATGGCCAGTACACAGAGCAGCCCGAAGGCCGCGGCGCCAAGGGTGGCGAGCAGACTGGATCTGCTGCCGGTGAGCAGGTACATCGCCACCACACCGGGCAGTACCGCGTGCCCGATCGCATCCGAGGTGAGCGATTGCCTGCGCAACACCAGAAATGGGCCGAGTAGCCCGCAGGCGGTGGCCAGGGTTCCGGCCGTCAGGAGGATGATCGCGTCGTCGGTGTTCATCGCGACACCTGCTCGGATTCCAGGCGTGCCGAGCGGGCGGCGTGCCGCCGCCACGCCCTGCTCAACACTCCTCGGCGCGGCGCGAACAGCAGCGCCGCCGCGGCGAACGCGGTGGCGAGCAAGACAATAACCGGTCCGGTGGGTAGTCCGGCCCTTCCCGCGAGTAGTGCGCCGGACACCCCGGCGAGCGCGCCGATGGCCCCGGAAACCGGTACCAGCGTGCCAAGTCGATTGGTCAGCGCGCGGGCGGCGACACAGGGCGCGACGAGGAGGGCGACCATCAGGATCGCGCCTACGGTGCGTACTCCGAGCACCACGGCGATAACCAGCAGCGCGGTGCTCGCCGCGTCGATGGTCCAGGTAGGCACCCCGGCGACCGCGCTGAACTGCGGGTCGAAACTCGCTGAGCGCAGCAGCCGGAAGAACACCACGATGGCCAGTAGCGCCAGGCCACCGAGGATCAGTGTGAACCACACATCGCGAACGACCATCCCCGCCGCCTGCCCGAACAGGTAGGCGTCCAAACCGGACTGTTGGCCACTGCCGCCCTGTGCGATATGCGTGAGCAACACGATGCCCAAGGCGAAGGAGGCGGACAAGGTGATGCCGATCGCGGCATCCGGCGCGGTTCGGCCGGCTCGTTCCAGACCGATCATCAGCGCCGCGGCGCCGAGTGCGCAGATCGCGGCACCGACCAGCAACACCGCGGGGTCTTTCACGCCAACGAAGAGGAAGGCAAGGGCTACTCCCGGCAGCGTGCCGTGGCTCATCGCGTCGCCGAACATCGCGCGTCCGCGAAGTACGGCGAAGGGCGCCAGGCTGCCCGCGATGAACCCGAGGACCGCGCTCCCGGTCGCGACCACGGCCTCCGGATAGGGCAGCGGTAAGAGATCGAGTAACGCGTTCACCGCGCTGCCCGTGCGGGTTCGGTATGGCGTGGCGCCAGGCCGTACGCCCGTGCCAGGGCCTCCGTGGTGAGCACATCGGATACCTCACCGGCGGCAAGCACCGTGCCGGCGAGCAGCACCGCGTGGTCGAATCGCTCGGCTACCGTACGCAGGTCGTGGTGCACCGCGAGCACGGTCGCGCCGTCGGCGCATAGCTCGGCGAGCAGGTCGACCAGCGCCTCCTCGGTCCGGGTGTCTACCGCGGTGAAGGGTTCGTCGAGGACAAGCAGATCGGCCCGCTGGGCCAGGGCGCGGGCGAGGAACACTCGCTGTCGCTGACCACCGGAAAGCTCATCGAGTGGTTCATCGAGTAGCGCGCCGATTCCGGTGCGTTCCACGGCTTCGGCGACGGCCGCGTCATCGTCCGCGCCAAGCCGGCGAAACCAGCCACGATGCGGGTAGCGGCCCATCTCCACCACCTGGATCGCGGTGATCGGGAAGTCCTTGGTGACGAGGTCCTGCTGTGGCACGTAGGCGACCCTGCGGCGATTCGCCCGCAAGGTCGTGCCGAGGATGCGGACGTCGCCGTTGGTCAGCGGGACCAACCCGAGTGTCGCCTTGAGTGCCGTCGACTTGCCCGCGCCATTCGGGCCCACGATCGCGGCGAGTACGCCGGTCGGTATGTCGAAGGAGACCTCACGCAGCACGGGACGGCCGCCGTAGCTAACCTCCACATTGGACAGTTGAAGGGCAAGTTGGTGCTGTTCACTCATGACAATCCCGCCACCAGTCTGTCCACATTGGCCCGTAGCATTCCTGGGTAGCTTCCTTCGGGGGTGCCGGCCGCTCCGGCGGCGTCGGAGTACAGCTCGCCGCCAAGTCGCAACGGGTGATCTCGAGAGCGGGCGGCGGCGAGTACCGCCTGCAAGGTCTGCTCGGAAACGCTGGACTCGACGAACACGGCGGGAACCTGCCTGCGCGCCACCAGGTTCGCCACGCGTTCCACATCCGCGGTGGTCGCCTCGTCACTGGTGGAGATGCCCTGGATGCCCACTACGTCCATGTCGTATGCGCGACCGAAGTAGCGGAAGGCGTCATGCGAGGTGACCAACACCCGACGAGACTCCGGGATCGTCGCGATCCGGGCACGGATCTCGGTGTCCAGTTGGTCCAGTTCGGCTCGATAGCTCGCCGCGCGCTGCCGGTAGTACGCGGCGTTGGCCGGATCCTGGGCACTGAGCGAATCCCGCACTCCGTTCACCACGAACCGCCAGAGTTGGACGTCGAACCACACATGCGGATCGAACTCCTCGGCTGCCGGTGCGTCATCGGCCGGCTCGAGCAGCCGCTCGGTGGGGATCCGTTCCCCGGCGAGCAGCACCGGTCGACGTTCGGCGACATCGTCGAGTACCGGCTGTAGATTGCCTTCCAGGTACAGGCCAACCGCGACGACGAGATCGGCGCCGCGCAGCCGGGCCACGTCCGAGGCCGTCGCGTTGTACAGATGAGGATCCACGCCTGGGCCCATCAGCCCGCTCACCGCTACCCGGTCACCGCCGACCTCGCGGACCGTGTCGGTGAGGAAATTGGTCGTGCTGACCACACGCAGCTGGCCGGGCCGGGCGCTGGATTCGCCATGCGGCCAGACCGCGAAGGTGATCGAACCGCTCAGCAGCATGCCGGCAACCAGGATGACACCGGTGATCAGCCGCCTGCGGCGGGTCCGCTGAATCGCGCGGGGTTGAATCGCACGGGGTTGGGTGGCACGGGGCTGGCGCACGTCAGTCCACCTCGACGAAGATCGCGTCCGTGAGTACGTGCCCGAAACCGTGCGTGGCTTCGTTCGGGGGTTCGCCGACGCGCACCATCAGCGGTCCGCCAAAGGGTTTGCGCTCGAGCAACGTGATCTGGTCACCGAGGCTGATCTGTTCGGCGGCGAGATAGCGAAGCAGTTCGGGGTCGAGGTCGACCACCCGCACGATGCGCCCACTCGCTGGCGGGTCCAGCTGGGAAAGGCGGTGCGCGTCCGGGATGGCGATGGTGCCGTCCGCGGTGGGGATCGGATCCCCGTGTGGATCGACCAGTGGGTGGCCGAGTTTCGCCGCGATCCGGTCAAGCAGGGTGTTCGAGACGGTGTGTTCCAGTTGCTCGGCCTCGTCGTGCACTTCATCCCACGCGTAGTCGAGGTGCGTGACCAGGTATAGCTCGATCAGCCGGTGCCGGCGGAGCACTTCGAGGGCGATCCGCCTGCCGGCTTCGGTGAGCGTGATGTCGCCGTACCGAGCGTGCTCCACGAGTCCCAGGTCGGCCAGTTTGCGCACCATGCCGGATGCCGAGGAAAGCGAGACGCCGAGGCGTCCGGCAAGCGCGCTTGTGGTGACCGTGTCCGCGCCGCGTTCGCGCAGCGCGTAGATCACCTTCAGGTAATCTTCGACGGAGCTCGATCTCCACTTCGGCATGCCGAACATTTGACTATGGTACGGCATAGTTGGTGCCGGTAACCAGACCTGCCCGACGCGTTCATGGGCGGCTGGCGCATGCGGAGCGGGCTCGCCGGCCGGGTAGTCTGCTACCCATGGCAGATCAGGCGGCGAACGTGCACGGGGCTGGGCGGCAGGACGAGCGCGACGGTATGTCGTGGACCGTGGATGTCCCGGTTGACACCCTGCCCGAGCTGCCGCCGTTGCCGCCGGACCTGCGCGGCAAGCTGGATGAGGCGGTGTCGCTACCGGCCGCGCAACAGCCGGAGTGGCCCAACCCGGAGCATGTCCGCCAGGTACGCACCGTGCTGGAGAGTGTGCCGCCCATCACCATGCCTGCCGAGATCGACCGGCTGCACGAGCGGTTGGCCATGGTGGCGCGCGGTGAGGCCTTCCTGTTGCAGGGCGGCGACTGCGGGGAGACCTTCGCGGACAACACCGAACCGCATATCCGGGCCAACCTGCGCACCTTGCTGCAGATGGCCGTGGTGCTGACCTACGGCGCGAGCCTGCCGGTCGTCAAGGTCGGCCGGATCGCCGGCCAGTACGGCAAGCCGAGGTCGAACACCACCGACGCGCTTGGTCTGCCGGTGTATCGCGGCGACATCGTGAACTCGGTGGCGGCTACCCCCGAGGGGCGCCAACCGGACCCGAGCAGGATGATCCGTGCTTACGCGAACTCCAGCGCGGCCATGAACCTGCTGCGTGCGTTGACTGGCGCCGGGATGGCCGACCTGAGCAAGGTGCACGACTGGAACAAGGATTTCGTGCGCACCTCGCCCGCCGGCGAACGGTACGAGGCGCTTGCCGCCGAGATCGATCGCGGTCTGCGGTTCATGTCGGCCTGCGGAGTGCAGGATCCGAGCCTGCACAGCACCGAGATCTATGCCAGCCACGAGGCACTGCTGATCGACTACGAGCGTGCGATGTTGCGTCTCGATCAGTCCAATCCGGACTCACCGAAGTTGTACGATCTTTCCGCGCATTTCCTCTGGATCGGGGAGCGCACCCGGCAGTTGAGCGGTGCGCATATCGCTTTCGCCGAGTTGTTGTCGAATCCGATCGGCTTGAAGATCGGCCCGACAACGACGCCGGAGCAGGCCGTGGAGTACGTCGAGCGGTTGGATCCGCGCGGCACGCCTGGCAGGCTCACGCTGATCAGCAGGATGGGCAACCAGAAGGTGCGTGATGTGCTGCCGGCGATCGTGGAGAAGGTGACCGCGTCGGGGCACCAGGTGATCTGGCAGTGCGACCCGATGCACGGAAACACCCATGAATCGTCCACTGGTTACAAGACGCGACACTTCGACCGGATCGTGGATGAGGTGCAGGGCTTCTTCGAGGTGCACAGGGGCCTGGGTACCTATCCGGGCGGGGTGCATATCGAGCTCACCGGTGAGGATGTCACCGAATGCCTTGGTGGCGCGCAGGACATCTCGGACACCGATCTTGCCGGGCGGTACGAGACGGCTTGCGATCCGCGGCTGAACACGCAGCAGTCGCTCGAGCTGTCGTTCCTGATCGCCGAAATGCTTCGTTCCTGAGCTGAGCGTGGCTCAGCGCGGGCGGGAGATCGGTTCGCCCTTGCCCCAGTCGGTGTACTCGATGGTGGTGGCATTGGCGTATTCCTGGCCGTCGCCGAGGCTGTACTTCTCCCGTTCCGCAAGGCTTATCGGGAGATAGTCCTTGTTCAGCGTGAGGGTGAACTCCGTACCAAGGTCAAAGTACTGCACTTCCGGATTGCTCTTGGACTCGTCCGCGGGTATCTCGCCGCGGTAGATGATCGAGTCCGCGTTCTGCCGCGCGGTGTTCAGCGTCGCGTCGGCGAGTAGCTCGCGTACTCGCTCGATACCAGCGGCGTTCCGCACTTCGACCAGGGCGGCGGCGTCGAGCTGATCATCCGCCCAGCCCGCTCGCTCCTCGGCGGGCGTGTCCAGTTGTCCAGTCGGGAAATCGCGCCAGCCGTTTCCAGCGTCCATATAGGTCATATCTGGAAATACGAAACCGTTGCGGCGTGGCGTATCTGGATCATCCGGGCCGCGTTCGGTATTGTAGTAGTCCACGATCTCCGCGGTACTACCCGTGTCCCCGTAGCTGATCCGACCGTTTCCGGTGTACACGTTCGCGCAGCAAGCCTCGTAATCGTAGGTGAACGAGGCGGTTGTGGCTTCGCTGACCTGATCCACGATCACGTCGTCCACATCGTCCGGTCGTTGGGGCGGTGTTTCCGGAAGCTCGGATTCGGCGCGAGGTGGTAGCTCGTCACTGGAGCCAGGGCCGACGATCACGACCGCGCCAACGATGGCTCCGGCGGTGACCACCGCGCCCGCGCCGACCAACACGGAGGTGGGCAGTTTGGCCAGCGGGCCAAGCGCGGCCGGCGGGGCTGGCGGCGTACTCACCGGTGGTGCTGGTGGCTCTGGCGCGGGCGGCCCTGCCGCTTCCGGCGTCCCCGGTGCCAGTGCGCCAGGGGCATGCGCCAAGGGGAACAGTCCGGCCAGCAGCGCGGTGAGGGCCACCAGGCGTTTGCGGCCGCGTGCTTCCCAGCCTTCGCCGTAGCCGGCGCTCGCCGCGAGTTCCAGGTCGCCGAGAAACGCGGCTGCCGAGGGGTGCCGCAGTGCCGGATCCTTGGCCAGCCCATCGGCCACCAGTTCGCGCAGCGATTCGGGTACCTCGGCGAGTGGGATCGGCGCGTCCCGGTGGGCCGCGGCGAGTGCGCTCAGCTCCTGCTGCGGAAACGGCCGGTGCCCGGTGAGGCATTCGAAGAACACCGCGGTCGCCGAGTAGACATCGCCGGAAGGGCTGGCCGGCGCGCCCGCCCACTGTTCCGGGGCGAGGTAGGCGGGGCTGCCTTCGGCCGCCACCACGGCGCCGGTGGACACCGCGATCCCGAAGTCGGCGAGTTTGCTGCTGCCATCCGCGCACACCAACACGTTCGGCGGTTTGTAGTCGCGGTGCACCGCCCCGGCCGCGTGTGCCGCGGTCAACCCGAGCAGCGAGCCCTTGAGTAGCAGCAGAGCGGCTTCGGGTGGCATCGCCCCGTGCGAGTTCAGCAACTCGCGCAAGGAAACACCGTCGACCAGCTCCATCACGATCGCCGCGCCGGCCGAGCCTTCCACGTATTCGTAGAACCGGACGATATGCGCCTCGGTGAGCCCGGCGAGCAGTCGCGCCTCGCCCCGGAACCGATCCCGGAACGCCTGATTGGCCAGCAGCTGCGGGGACACGTACTTGATCGCGACCGCCGTGCCACTCGCGTCATGCACGGCATGCACCACCCGGCCGGAGGCGCCCGCGCCAAGTTCTCGAACTTCGGTGTAGCCGCCCAGTCGCCAGTTCTCGGCCATTTGCCCGGTGTCGCCCCTCGCCGTGTGCTTGCCTGACGACGGTATCGACATCATCCGTGACACTCAATGATTAAGTGTCACCTTACTGGTCTCGGGATTGGGGTACAGCGGGACCATGCGCGCGCATCGCCGCAAGATTCCTCAGGAATGCGGCCCGCTGGCGCGAAACGGATTCACGATTTTCTGGCCGTCGCATGCCGCGCCCCACCTGTTGAACTGACCGGCTTGGCCGTCGCACGCTATGGCCCAGTAGTCTCCCAATTCCGCTGAAATTCCCGGCCGTGTCACTGGGATGGGAAAGGAGCCACATGGACCATCGGTGGCCGGCAGGCAGTCGCATCGGTGTCGGGATGCATCGCGACAGCGTCACCGCCGCCCTGGTCGCCGAAGGCAGCCAGCTTGGCAGGAACGACCTCCCGCTGGACTCCACGTGGCAGGAGCTGGAGGGTCGGCTGGCCATCCAGCTGCGGCAGCTCGGCAGTCGGGCCCGGACTCCAGTGGAATCCGTCGCCTGGGAGCTTTCCGACCTGCTCACCCCACTCGCCGAAGCGTCCCCGGTGGCCGCGTTGCGCATGCTGCCCCGCGCGCCGGTATCCGACGCGCTCGCCGGACAACCCTCGCCGCTGTTGCACACCCTCGTCGGGCACCGCGCGAACGTGCGTGGCGGACACGATCTGTTCGGATTCGAACTCGCCCCGCCGGACGTGACCGGCGCGGTCGCGGTCGCCCGAGCCGCCGCCGAGGCCGGCTATCCGGCACTGGCCATCACCGCCTCTGGCGCGATGGGTTGCCCCGAGCATGAGCAACTCGCCGCCGAAGCGATCCTGGATGCCGTACCCGGACTGCGGCTGTGCCTTTCGCACGAGGTTGGCGGGCTCGGTGTGCTGCAAAGGGAAGCCGCCGCCGTGCTCACGCTCGCACTGCAACCGCGCATCGGCGAGCTGATCGGCGCGTGCGAACGGGCTACGGCGAGCGGTGCGCCCGCGGCCACCGCATGGTTCGTCGCCGGTGACGGCGGGCGGCTGTCCGCCGAACGGCTGCGTACCTTCCCGGCGAGCGCGCTGGGTTCCGGCGGGGCAGCTGCGCTGCTTGGCGCCGCCGTGCTTGCCGAGCAACCCGATGCGAGCGTGGTACTCGCCGATGGCGACAGCTACGGCTTGGGCTACGTCCGTTCCGGATTGCCCTACGCCAGCTCCGATGTGATGGAGGTGGACCGGATGCGGCTGGCGATCCCGCAGGCGGTGATATCGCCGGTCGCGGTACCGGATGTTGGCCAGGCCGGGGTGCTCGCCGATGGTACCGGCCCGGCGCTCGTCGTCGGGTTGCGCTCCGACGATATTGCCGCGGCGCGGTCGTTCAGCGAGCGATCAACCAGCGAAACCCGGTTGGTGTGCGATGCCGATGTGGTCGCGGTGGGCAGCGCGGTCACCGAGCCGAGCGCCTGGCTCGATCTGGTGGTGACCGCGGATAACCCCGAGGAGCTGGAGCGAGTGCGCGGCACACTGGCGGACCGGGCGTGCACCCTGCTCGCCTCGAGTGGCGCGCGGCCGGGAACCGAGCGCATCGTGAGTAGCACGGTTTCTCCACTCTCCTTTCTGCGTAGCGGCTCCTATCGGGTGGTGCTGCGTGCCAGCGGCAGCATCGGAGGTGCACCGTGAGTCGGGTAACCCAGCTGACCGCGGCGGACGCGGATGCGATGCTGCTCGGCGCCGAGTTCTTCGGTGCCTCCATCGCCGGCCATCACCTCGAGCACTTTCGTTCCTGGCTACGTGAGGTACTGCTGCGGCGCGGGCCGGTTCCCGTTGTGCCGCCGGCCGAACTGCCAGCGGAAACGCAGTGCGCCGCGATTGGCGTTGCCGGCTCGATGATCGCGGTTGTGGAACTGCCACCTTCCGGTGACGAACCGCAGGGTGTGGCTGCCGCGTTGGAAAACCAGCTCGACCGCAAACTCGGCGCGGTGATGGCGATGAACGCCGCGACAATCAACGCGCTGTTACCAGTGATCGCCGCGGCCGAACTTGATCTGCCCATTGTGGACTGTGATGGGATGGGTCGAATCCTTCCACTGATCAGTCAAACGAGCTACACGGTTGCCGGTCTGCCGCTGACCCCGATGACGGCGACGAGCGCGGTGCGAGACCAGATGAGTGTCGTCGCCGAGGCGCAGCGCGCCGAGCTGCTGGTGCGCGCCATGCTGAACACCGCGGGTGGCTGGCTGCTCTGCGGCCTGTACCCAACAACGGCGCGGCAGCTGGTCACCGGGGCGATCGAGGGTTCGATCAGCAGGGTGGTACGCGTCGGTCGGGTGCTTGCCGCCGCGCGGGATCGGGACCATATTCTGCGCGGCCTCGGATCCGAGGTGGGCGCGACCTGGCTGGGCGGTGGTCAGGTCGTCGAGGTGGGGCCGTCCGGCAAGCGTGGCGCGGAACCCAACCAGCCGGCGAACCCGACCACCGTGGTGGTGCGGGAGCGCGGCAGCTCCGGCAGGGTGATCCGGATTGAGGCGCAGAACGAACTGCTGCTGGCCGTTGTGGACGGTGTACTGGTGACCGCCGTGCCCGATCTGATCTGCCTGCTCGACCGCAATGGACTGCGCATCCAAGGTCTGGAGCGGACCAACGTCGGCGACGAGGTCGACGTGCTGATGGTGCCGGCCGCGCCGGTTTGGCACACCCCGGCCGGGCTCGCGCTCGCCGGCCCGCAGGCTTTCGGTCTGCCCGTCCGACACCCGAAGGAGCCCGTCGAATGAGTCGAACTCCGTCACTGGACGCGCTCACCGTGGACGCCCTGGTCCGATATGGACCGTTGGCGACCGCTACTCCGCTGATCGAGGAACACTTCGACCGCCCCGTTCCGCACGTCGCTCTGGTGTCCGAACTGGACGATATTCGCGGATGCGCGGCACATACCGCGGTGGTACTGCATCCGGTGCTCACCCACGGCGTATGGGCGGTGGAGTCAGCTTTGCGGCTGTCCTGGGAGCGCGCGGCGTCCTGTGTGGTCACACCGGGACTACCGGGAATCGGGGAGTCCACCGCGCAGCTCGCCAAGCGGCTGCGGATGCCGGTGTTCGTCGTTCCGGACGACTCCGCGCGATGCGCGCTCGACCTGGCCGCGGCCGTGGCGAACCCGGAATCGGTGCGTGCCAAGGTGATCGCGCAATGCGCGATGCTGTTCGGGGAACGTAGCACCGCACGCGGCATTCTTGGCGTGATCAATACCGAGGTGCCCGGGGTGGAGGTGGCGCTGGTCGCCGAGGACGGTGCGGTGCTTGCCGGGCGTACCGCCGCGGCCACCGCGGGCGGCGATCAGGTTCGGGTCGAGGTTGCCGGTCCGGACGGGAAACCGTGGGCGAGGATGGTGGCGAGTCTGGTGCAGGGTGGGCATGTGCGGGAGACCGTACGTTCGATCCTGCGCTTGGCGCGCGCGCCGCTGGTTGCCTCGGTCGCGCGGGAACGGCTGGAGGTCGTGCACCGCAGCGCTCGGGCTGGGGCGGCTCTGGATGTACTGCTCGGCGCGGAGGCGCGCGGGGAGCAGTCGCTACTCGGACCGTCCGGTCTGGAGGCGGAGGCGGTGACCGAGCTCGGCTGGCAGCCCGCGGACCTGCCGATCGCGGTGTTCCTGCGTGCGGCGACGGAGGCCGGGCCGGATGTGCCGACGGTGACACCCGGCGTGATGTCCGCCTGGCAGCAGGTTTTCGGTGACCGGCCGCTGGTGCCGCGCGCCGCCGGCTGGGCCAGTTGGTGGTCCGGAACCTCGTGTTCTCCCGAGGAGGTGCGCGATCGGTTGCGTCGCGGGCTGAGCCGGATGCGCTCGCCGATCGCGCTGGTAGGCGGCGTCGGCACGGTCGGCGAACAACCGGGCAGCCTGCGTACCTCCCTGGTGCAGGCCGAACTGGCTTCGGCCGGCGCCCGCGGCCAGTCGGTCGGCCACGTCGAGCTGTTCACCGAACTGGGGGAGCGACTGGTGCTTGCCTGCCTTCCGCTCGCCGAGCTGGCCCGTTCGGCCGAGGTCGCCCTGGCCGAGCTGCTTGCCGCAAGTGACAGGGAAACGCTGGTGGAAACCTTGCGCGCGGTGTTGGACAGCGGCGGGTCCACCGGGCAGGCAGCCACGCGGCTGCGGGTCCATCGCAACACCGTGCTCGGGCGGCTGGAGCGGATTCGCGGTTATGGCATCGACCCGGACAGCGCGGACGGCCGGCTTGCCTTGCACCTGGCCGCGTACGCGCTGTCCACACACGGCCCGGCGCCCGCTCGCTGACCGCGTTCTTTAAGGTTAGCGGGGTGGGGCGGTGATGTGTTGATCGAGCAGATCCGCTTCGATGGCCGCCGGGTCCCGGTCGGCCACAAGGCCGAACCCACCACCGCCACCGGTCGCGCAGCGCACCACGTCACCGGCGGAGAGCTGCATCCCGTTGCATTTGAGCAACCGGCGCTCGTCCGGCCGTCCAGGGTTGATGATCACCTCGGGCGGTTCCGCGTCGGCTCCGCCGAACAATCCCCACGCCGGAGTGATCGAACGCTCGAACCACAACGACACCGTGCAGTCGGACAACGCCTCGTACTCGCGCACCACACCGTTCCCGCCGCGCCATTTGCCCGCGCCGCCAGAGTCTGGCCGAATACCGTATTCCCGCAACCGGAACGGATACCGCGTCTCCAACACCTCGATCGGCATATCCTTCAGCGACCCGTTCACGTTGTTGATCAGCGCGGATTCCCCGTCCGAACCCTCGAAACCGCCCCAACCGCCGAGAGTGGCCTCGAGGTTCACGTAATCCCTTCCGGTGCGCGGATCGTTGCCGGCCAGCAGCACGATCATGGAATCGCCATGACTTGCCCCGGCCACCTTGTCCGGCAGCGCCGGAGCGAGCGCCTTGGCCACCAGGTCAATCAGCAGACCCAGGTGCGAGAAGTACCATTGGCACGCCGCGGGGGCCACCGCACCGAACACCGACCCTTCGCGTACCTGCACGGTCATCGGCCGGAATGAGCCGCCATTGCCCGGCACGTCCGGGCTGATCAACAACTTGTAGCCAACCCGGCACGCGGACACCGCTTGCGCCGCACCACAGTTGATCGGTCCCACGGTCTGGTCGGCGGACTCGGTGACATCGAAATCGATCTGCTCGCCCCGCACGGTGATCTTCAGTTTCACCGGGATCGTGGCCGCGAGGTCGACGCCGTCGTTGTCCAGTACGCCTTCCGCGGTGTACACGCCATCCGGAACATCGCGGATTACCGCGCGCTCCAACCGTTCGGTCTGTGCGAAGATCTCGTCCCTTGCCGCCCGCAGCGTGTCCAAACCAAACCGTCGAACCAGCTCGGCCAGCCGCTTCTCGCCCATCTTGATGGTGGCGATCATCGCGTGCATATCGCCGGTCGTCGGATACGGGAAGCGCACGTTCGTAGCGATGGTGCTCATCACGCCGGGTACGTCCACCCCGCCCTCGACCAGTTTCTGCGCGCCGAGCCGCAGGCCTTCCTGGAAGATGTTCACCGAATCCATGGATCCGCCTGGATCCTTCGAACCGACATCGATCCAGTGTGCTCTGGTCGCCGTGAACCCGACCAGCTCGTCATCGACGAACACCGGCCCGAATATGGTCACGTCATTGAGATGCGTACCGCCGAGATAGCTGTCGTTGAGAATCCACACATCGCCTGGCTGCCAGACGTCCCTGCCGAACTGGCGCTCGGTATCCCGCGTGCAGGTCTCCAGATTGCCAAGGAAAATCGGCAAACCCGCGGACTGGCCGAGCACCTGGTGCTTGTCGTCGAGCAGCGCGACGACACAATCCCCGCATTCGTAGATAATCGCGGTGTAGGCGGAGCGGATCAGCGTCGCGTTCATATCGTCTGCTGCCGCGGTCAGCGCGTTGCGCACGATCTCCACGACGACCGGGTCCACATTCGAGCTCATGCCGAAGCCTCCTTCGCGCGAATCACCAGCGAGCCGATGCTGTCCACGGAAACCGTGTAGTCGGGCGGAACCACGGTCGTTGCGGTGCCTTCGACCACGATCGCCGGTCCGGCAAAGCCGTGTCCCCGTGCCAACTCATCGCGCTTGATGAGTGGCGCGGAATACCGCTGCCCGTTGAAGATTACTTCGCGGTCCGCTGTGGGGAAATCGGCCGATTCGGCCGAGGGGATACGTTCCGCCTCGGTGCGTTCCAGCACGCCGAACGCGGTGCTGCGCAAGGTCACGAACTCGATCGGCGCGCCCAGATTCGCGTGCCCGTACCTGGTTTCGTGTAGCTGGGCGAAGCGTTTCGCGACCGTCTCGACGAAATCGGCGCGATGCGGTTCGTTCGCCTCCACGATCGGCACCGTGAGCGTGTACTCCTGCGCCGCGTAGCGGATATCCACCGCATGCTCGACCCGCTTCGCCTGCTCGGGCACCCCCTCGCTGTCCAGTGAGCGCAGTGCCTCCCGCGCCATTGCCGCGAGCTTGCCGGCCATATCCGCGCGGTCGAGGTCTTCGTCGAGGAAGAAGTACTGCTCGGAGAAGTCCTTGCGGATCTCGGTTTGCAGCATTCCCCATGCGCTCAGCGCGCCGGGGAACCTGGGTACCACGACCTCGCCGATGCCCAGTTCCTTGGCAAGGAACACCGCGTGCATGGGGCCCGCGCCGCCGAAGGCGACCAGAGTGAACTCCCTCGGCTCGATCCCTCGGGAGACGGTGATGGTGCGGATCGCTTGGGCCATCTTGGCGTTGGCCACATCGCAGATCCCCTCGGCCATCGCCACCGGTTCCAGGTCCAGCTGCTCGCCGAGTCGGGCGATGGAAGCCCGCGCGGCCGGTAGCGACAGGCTGAGCTGTCCGCCGGCGAACCAGTCGGGTTCGATGCGGCCAAGCGTCAGGTTCGCGTCCGTGACCGTCGGTTGCTCGCCGCCGCGCTGATAGCAGGCGGGACCGGGGGCAGCACCGGCCGAATGCGGCCCGACGCGCAGACCGCCGGCTTCCAGCCAGGCGATTGATCCACCGCCAGCGCCGACCGTGTGGATGTTCACCACGCTCATCAGCAACGGCAGACCCTCGAGCTCGGCCTCGGGGGACACGTCCGGCTGGCCGTCGATCACCAGCGACACGTCGAACGAGGTGCCGCCCATGTCGACACAGATCAGGTTCGGTCGGCCGGTGGCCGCGGCCAGCGCGACCCCACCCATAGTGCCGCCAACCGGCCCGGAAAGCAGGGTCTGCAGCGGGCGAGCGCGCGCCGATTCGGCGGTCAGCACGCCGCCGGAGGACTGCATCACGTGCAGCGGAACCCGCAACCCTTCCTCGGCGAGGCTGCGTTCGAGCTCGGTCAGATAGCTGCGCACCACCGGCCCGGTGTAGGCCTCTACCACGGCCGAGGAGGTGCGCTCGTATTCCCGCCATTCCTTGGCGGCCTCGTGCGAAAGCGAGATGGTGACGTCCTCGCCGAGCTCGGCGCGCAGCAGGTCCCTGGTGCGCCGCTCGTGGTCCGGATTGGCATAGCTGAACAGGTAGGCGACCGCGATGGCGCCGAAACCCTCGTGCCGATAGCGTTCGGCCGCCGCGCGGACCGCCTGCTCGTCCAGCGGTTCGAGTTCACCGCCGGTGTGTTCCAGCCGGCCACCGATCTCGACGATGTCTCGCCTGGGCACCAGCGGCTGCGGCTTGCGGTAGTGCAGGTCGTACAGCTTGGTACGGGGGCCACGCGCGATGTGGTACGTGTCCGAGGCTCCCGCGCTGGCCAGCAACAGGACCCGCACGCCACGCCGTTCCAGGAAGGCGTTCAGACCCTGGGTCGTGCCGTGCACGGTGAACGAGATGTCCCGAGGCGAATCGACGAGGGAGTTCAGCGCGCTGTGCACGCCTTCGGTCAGATCATCTGGAGTAGTTGAAGATTTTCCGGCCTGAAACCGCCCGGTTGTCTGGTCGTAGGCGACGACATCGGTGAAGGTGCCGCCGATGTCCATGGAGACGCGGTACTGGTCCATTCGGCGAAACTCCTTTCAACAAGGAAGTATTCCCACGGTAAGGCCCCAGAAACGTGGCTGACTGTGCAGCGTGAACACGCACGGGGAAATTCGGGGTGCCCGATGCCCACCTTGGTGCGAATGGGGGTATCTATCTTATCGGGTGTTCAACTCGATGCCCGCAGTAATCGGCGGGCACCTGGCCTGCTCGGGAGGGTGGTTGTGGCGACCCGGTTCGATGTCCCGCGACCAGCGCGACGGAACTACTCCGTCGATCCAGCCGACGTGTTCGAGGCGTACAACGACGCGGTTAACCTGCGCGATGTGCGTACCGCACAGACACTGCTCAGCCCGAATCTATCGGTGACCATCAACGAACGGCCGGCCATCGGGTTCACCGATGGTGACCAGGTCACCGACGAACTGCTGTTGCGCTGCTTTCCGAACTGTCGCAGGGAAATCCTGCGCACGCTCGTCCAGTCCAACCAGGCCGCGGTTCGCTGGCGGCTACGCGGCGAGCCCGCCAGGACCTTTGCCGGGCTTCCCGAGCTGGATGTGCACGGCTGCATGTTCGTGCGCGTCCGGGACGGCCGGATGGCACAGGTCGCGATGTACTTCGAGGACCTTGGGTTGCGCACGATTCTCGCGCGCGCCCGTGATCTGCTGGCTCGCGTCCCCCGCGCGGCCGGCTGACCGTCGCTTGATCCCGACTGTGTGATCCAGAATGGGTGATCCCGGCCCCGACCCGGGAAACCAAGCGCGGTCGCGATGGCCTGCTGGGGCGTGTCTCCCCCCTCAGACGCCCCGGCAGGCCACCCAGTCTTGGTGACGTCCCCGTTCGCGTTCGTCAAGGCCAGCGTTTGTCGGGGCAACCGCGGCTGGTTAGGGGAAAGCGCCGACCAGGACGGTACTGCCGGGCGCTACGTTGCTGCCCGCGCTCGGCTCCTGCTGCACGACCCTGCTGTCCGGCCGCGGGAACAGCTGCCGTACCTCGGCGGCCAACCCGGCGTCCTCGAGTGCCGCTTCGGCCTCGGCCACGGTCTTGCCGGTCAGTTCGGGCACCGTCACCGCCGTCGACAGGTAGACCCCGACCCGGGTGGAATCCTCATCGGGCACGGTTCCCGCCGCCGGCTCGGTGCGAATCACCCGGCCGTTGCCAGCCTCCTCGGAGAACTCCTCGCCAGCGACGTAAGGCTCCATCCCCGCTTCGCTGATCGCCGCGAAGGCCTCTTCCTTGGTCATACCGGCGACCTCGGGCACGGGCTGTGGCGGCGGCCCCTTGGACACGATGACCATCACGGCGGCGCCGGTCTTCAGCGCGGTGCCAGCGGGCGGATCGGTCTTGATCACCGCGCCTTCCGGGACCTGGTTGTGATACTCGTTCACCGAGTCGTCCGTGCGCGGCCGTAGCTGCTCGTCCGCAAGCGCGGCCCGCGCCTCGTCGAGCGACGTGCCTGGCGTGATGTCCGGCACCGTGGGTGGTCCGGTGGAGACAAGCACGGTGATCTCATCGCCGCCAAGTGCCTGGTGTCCCGCTGCCGGGTCCGAGCCGATGACCGTGCCGGCGGCGACCTCGTCGTGCCGCATCTTGGTGATCTTGGGCGTGAAGCCGGCCGTCCGTACCGTCTGCTCGGCCCGCGCGGTGTCCATCCCGGCGATCTCGGGCACCGGAGACCAGCGGCCGTCCACGAACCACCAGGTACCGACGCCGAGTAGGCCAAGAAGTAGCGCGCCGAGTATCGCGAAGACGATGATCTTGCGGCGGCGGCCACCGCGCGCGGCGGCCATACCATGCGGTGGCGTCGGTGCCGAATCACCAATCGGCGGTTGATGCGCGGTGTGCTCGGCGGGAAGTTCGCGCCGCAACGCCTGGGTGCCGCGGGGTCCGGTATTGGCAAGTGCGGCCATCTCGGCCGCGGAGAGCACGCTCGTACCGTTGGGTGGCGTGCCGGAGCTGGTCGGTTGGTTGGCCGTGGCCTCGGTGGCGGAATCCGCGGTTGGTTCGGCGGCCTCCGCCGAACTGATCGTCGACGCCGAAACCGGGCCGGTGTGTTCGCGGGCATGCGGGACAGGGACCGGAACGGGCGTCGGTGGGATGCCGAGGGTTCGTCCCACGCCGAGTAGCTCGGTGCGGAACTGCTCCGCATCGGCTGGCCGGGCGCTCGCATCCCTGCTGGTCGCCCGCAGCACCAGCTCGTCGAGCGCGGCCGGAATCCCAGGGATCAGGGTGCTCGGCGCGGGCACGTCGTTGTGCACGTGTTGGTAAGCCACGGAAAGCGCGGTATCGCCACGGTACGGCGGGCGCCCGGTGAGCATCTCGAAGAGCAACACACCCGCGGAGTAGACGTCGCCCCGTGAGGTCGTCGCACCGGTGGTGACCTGCTCAGGGGACAGATAGGCGACCGTACCGAGGATGACGCTCGAGCTGGTGTGCGTCGCGCTGGCCACCGCGCGGACCAGGCCGAAATCGGCAACCTTGACCACGCCGCTCGCCGAGCCGCCCGTGCCGCTGCGACCGATCAGCACGTTCTCCGGTTTCACGTCGCGGTGCACCAGGCCGGCCTGATGCGCGGCGGACAGCGCGGAAAGCACCGGGTCGAGCACGCTCAGGGCGAGCGGCACGGGTAGCGCGCCCCGTTCGCCGAGTAGATCGCGCAGCGTGCCGCCGTCGACCAGCTCCATCACCAGGAATACCCGGTTGTGCTCGGGATCGGTTTCGGCACCCTGATCATGTACGGCTACGACGTTCGCGTGGTGCAGGCGCGCGGCGGACCGGGCTTCGCGCTGGAAGCGGTCCACGAACGTCGGATCGTCGGCGAATCGCGGATCCATGATCTTGATCGCCACCGCGCGGTCCAGCCTGGTGTCCATACCTCGGTAGACGGCGGACATACCGCCCTTGGCGAGCAAGGCGTCGACCCGATAGCGCTGCTCCAGCACGGCACCGATCAGGTTTGCCCGCATCCCGTTCACGAGCGTTGATCGTAGAGAGCCGCGCGTGGACGCGTGGCACCGTATCGATAACGCCCGGGTCCGCTGTCCGATGCGTCCGGATCCGGAAGGCCGGCATATCGGATACCAGGAGCGTCCGGTGCCAGCTTTGCCCGGAAGGGGCACACCTGATTGGCATGGATATGGCATCGTATGGGGCGTGAGTGCGATCCCAGTCGCCGATGATGTGCTCGATGCCGACGTTGAGGTGCTCAGCCTCACTGAGGTGGCCAATCAGCTCGGGCTTTCGGCGAACAAAGTTCGGCAGTTGTTGCGGGAAAGTCAGCTGGTGGCGGTGCGCCGCGACGGGCAGCTGTACGTACCGTCGTCGTTCCTTGCCGAGGACGGCTTAGTGAAAGGATTGGCCGGCACGCTGACGGTGCTCTCCGATGCCGGCTTCGACTCGAGCGAGATGCTGCGCTGGTTGTTCACCGCGGACGACACCCTGCCGGGTACGCCGATCGAGGCATTGCGTACCAACCGGGGGACCGAGGTCAAGCGGCGCGCGCAAGCATCAGCGTTCTAGGCGTTCGTTGTTCTGGGCGTTCGTTTCAGCGTAGCCATGCGGCGCGGAGGAAGCCGGGCAACGCGACGCGGATTCGCTTGCCGGCTGGCACGCTGACTCGCCTGGGCAGCACGTCGTAGTCCACCGCTTCGATCTCGTCCAAGATTGCTTGGTACAGCGTGAACGCCGTGGCTACGCAAGGGCGAACGGCAGGTCGAAGCAGCTCGATGCCCGGTAATGCCCTGCGGTAGACGGCCCGGGTGTGCGCGACCAAGTGGGCAAGCGCGGCACGGATCCGGCGGTCGGTCTGCCCGCTGCGCTGTGCCCAGCGCAGCAGTTCGCGATCGACGCCGAACGCGGCGAGCTCGGCGGCCGGCAGGTACAGCCTGCCGCGGTCAAGGTCCTCGCCGACATCGCGGAGGAAGTTCGTCAGCTGAAAGGCGATACCGAGCGCATCCGCGTGCGGTTCGGCCTGCTCGGCGGGCACTACCGTACCGAGTACGGGTAGCAGCTGCCTGCCGATCGCGCAGGCCGAGCCGCGCATGTAGTCCTCGAGCGCGGGGAAGTCCGGGTACTCGGCAATCCGCAGGTCCATGCGCATGGCGTCGAGGAACTCGACGAACAGCTTCGGATCGATCTGGTAGCGCCGCACCGTATCCGCCAGCGCGATCAGTACCGGCGACGCTACTGGCGTTCCGGCGATCGCCGCGTCCAGCTGGCCGGCCAGCCCCTCCAGCGCGCTGGCGCGCTGCTCGATCGTGCGGTCCGGGTCGATGTCCACGATATCGTCTGCGTGCCTGGCGAAGGCGTAGAGCGCGTGCACCCCGGCCCGCGCGTCCGGCGGCAGGAGTCGCGTGGCCAGGAAGTAGGTGCGGCCGTGCCGCGCATTGATACCGCGCGCGGCCGTGTACGCGGCGCGTAGGCGCGGCGCGGTGATACCGGCCGCGTCCAGTTCAGCGGGACTCATGCGGTGTGCCTAGGGATTAGCTGCCTCGGGGATCGCGCCCGTCGGGGTCGGTCAGATCGCGCCCCACGCTACCCAGCGGCGCGACGTGAGCTGGCACGCAGTCCGCGCACACCGCAAGATTTCTGAAGGATGCGCCGAGCCCGGCGCTAGCGTAGGGCCACGAGTACCCGGTCCTCGCCCTGCTGCCATACGGCGCCCACTTCGGTGAATCCCGCCTCGTGGAGCAGCGCGGTGTGCTGGTCGACCGAGAGATTGTTGGTGTCGTCGTGCTCGAGCGCGCGTTGCGAGCGGGCATCGACGAGCGGGCCGAGGCATTCGTCCTCGAGCACCTCCCGCCACCAGGTTCGCCAGCTCTCCAGGTCGGCGCCGCCAGCGCGGTCGGCTTGACCGTTGCGCACCACCTCACTGAGCTGGTCCAGCCGCTCGGTGCCGGTGGGCAGGTGGTCGCCGTTGACGAAGATGCCGTTCGGCTCGAGTAGTTCGCCGAGTGTGCGGTAGAGCCCGGCGAGTGACTCCGGCGCCATCCAGTGCAGCGCCGTGGTGGAAACGGCGGCGTCGATCCGCCCGGTCAGCCCAGCGCTACTCACCCAGTTCGGGTCGGCGAGGTCCGCGTCCACGAACTCGACCCGCGGGTAGTCCTGCCCGTAGTAGGCGCTGCCAAGGCCGAGGAGCAGTGGGTCGGCGTCCACACCGATGATGCGTGCTCCGGGTAGCGCCTTCGCGAGTCGACCGGAAAGCGAGCCAGGTCCGCAGCCCAGGTCCACGATAACCGGGTCCTTCCGGTCGCCGAGGTGGTGTCGAACCAGGTCGATGATGACCTGAAAACGCTCCTCGCGGTCGAGAATGTACTGCTCCTGCTGGGTGTCCCAGCGTCGTAGCCAGTCCTGCGCGGCGGGGTAGTCGAGTGTCGGCATCGCGGACTCCGATCCTCGTCGTTACTGTTGTTATCTCTGATGGCAGTTACGACGCTAGATTGGGATCGGTGACTGGTCAAGTGAGATTCGACAGTCATGCGAGTGATGTGGTCGCGGCCGCGGTCGGCCTGGTGAACGCGCTGACCCCTGGCTGGCGGCGCGGAAGGGAGTACTTTCCACCCGAGGAGCCGGAGCGCTTGCGGGTGGTAGCACACGCCTTGCGGGACTGGCGAGCGCCCGTCGCCGCCGAGGTCGCGGAGTTGGCGCAGGAGGCGGCCGCGTTGCGTGTGGTGTTTGAGCTACTGGCCGATGGTGCGCTGGATTCCGCGTGCGCGGAGGTGAATGCCTTGCTCAAGCGAACCGAAGCCGTACCCGTGCTGTCCAATCACGACGGAGACGAGTGGCATCTGCATTTCCACGCGATGGATGCGGGGTTCGCGCGGAGCTGGGCAGCGGCGATGGCGACCGCGCTGGCCGTCGCGCTCGGTCATGGCTACGCGGACCGGCTCGGCGTGTGCTCGGCCGAAGCCTGCGATCGGGTCTATGTGGACGTCTCGCGTAACGGCACGCGGCGGTTCTGCTCGACCGCCTGCCAGAATCGCGTGAAGGCGGCCGAGTTTCGCCGTAGGAAGTCCGCGGTCCAGGACTAACTCGCGGGCACCGGTTCCCCGGTGGGTTTGGCCGCCTTGCTGAGGTAGCGCTGCTGCGCGAACAGCAGCGCGGCCAGCGCGATACCGATCAGGTCCGAGCGCCAGTCGCCATGCAGCAGCGCGATCCCGCTTGCGGCAGCGGCAATCCGTAGTGCCCAGTGCAGCTTGGCGTTCAGGTAGCCGACGAGCGCGATCGACACCATGATCGCGCCAGCCGCGCCGGTGAGCGCGGCCAGTATCCCTTCCGCCCAGCCGACTTCCTGCAACAGCAGTTCGGGCGAGAGGACGAACATGAACGGTACGACGAAGCCGGAAATCGCGATGCGTACCGAGTAAACCCCGGTCTTGATGGGATTACCGCCGGAGATCCCGGCCGCGGCATAGGCGGCGAGGCAGACCGGCGGCGTGATATCCGCCATGACACCGAAGTAGTAGACGAAGAAGTGCGCGACGAGCACCATCGCCACCGTCGGTTCGGCCAGGTCGCCCTGCAGGATGGTGATGATCGCCGGCGCGGCCAGCGTCGCGGTGATCACGTAGTTCGCCGTGGTCGGTAGCCCGATACCCAGGATCAAACAGGCCAGCATCGACAGGATCAGGGTGGGCAGCAGGTGCCCCTGGCCGAGCGCGACCAGCCCGGCGCTGAGCTTGAGGCCGAGCCCGGTCAGCGTGATCACGCCGGCGATCAGGCCGGCCGCAGCGCAGGCCGCGATGATCGGTAGCGCCAGTTTGGCCGCGCCCACCAAACCGTCCACAAGCGAGCGAACGGTGAGCTTGTCCTCGACCCCACGCCAGCGTCCAACCAGCAGCGCGATCAGTTGCACGAGCAGGTTGATGCCGATAGTGATCGCGATCGCGCGCATCGCCGCGTAGATCGGCGAGTAACCGAGGGAAAGCAGCACGAAGATCGCGATGATCGGGATGAGCAGATATCCCTTGGTGGCGAGCAGCCGGCGCAGGCTTGGCAGCACGCTTCTCGGTAGCCCGCGGATGCCCAACCGTTTCGCGTCGAAATGCACCACGGCGAACTGCGCCACGAAGAACAGGATCGCCGGGATCAGCGCGGCCTTGATGATCTCGAGATAGGACACCCCGGTGAACTCGATCATGAGGAACGCTGCCGCGCCCATGACTGGAGGCGCGATCTGCCCGCCGGTCGAGGAGGCCGCTTCGACCGCTCCCGAGTATTCCCTGCCATAACCGGATTTACGCATCATCGGGATGGTGAAGGCGCCATTGCTCACCGTGTTGGCCACCGAGCTTCCGGTGATGGTTCCGGAGAACGCGCTTGTTACCACCGCGACCTTCGCGGTGCCGCCGGTAGCCCAGCCGGTGGCACCCAGCGCGAGGTTGGTGAAGAACTTCTCCATCCCGGTTCGCTGCAGCATCGCCGCGAAGATGAGGAACAGGAAAATGAACGTCGACGAGATCGCGATGGGGGTGCCGAATACACCCTCCGTGCCTAGAAAGGACGAGGCAACGATCCGCTCGACACTGTAGCCACCGTGTTCCAGAAAGCCGGGCAGCCACGGTCCAATGTAGGCATACAGCAGCATGGCGCTCGCCAACACGACGAGCGCGCTGCCAAGCGCGCGGTGTGCGGCGACCAGGATCAGTAGCACCCCGACGGTACCTACGGCGATATTGGCCGCGTCGAGCTTGCCAACCGTATTGGTGATCTGCTCGTACCGCAGGAAAACGTAGAACCCGGAACCCATCGCGAGCACCGCGAGCAGCACATCAGCGGCTGGCATGCCGAACGGTGCCCACGGCAGGTAGCGCGCGGCCTGTACGGAGACCAGTACACCGAACGCGGGGAGCACGACGAACGGCTCCGCGAAACCGTTGACCGTCAGCCAGCCGAGCACCAGCAGCCCGGTACCGGTCAGCGCCCAGCCAAACTTGCGCGCACGCGCGGTGTTGCGCGGTTTACCGGGGTAGAGCAGAAACAGCAGGCCCAAGCCGAGCGCCAGATGCAGCGAACCCTGCTGCAGACCGGGAAGCGTGCCGAAGAACCCGGTGTACAGATGGAAAAGGCTCAGCGCGAGACCAACGGTGAACACCACCGCTTGCCATCCGGGATGCAGGTCCCTACCGGAACCCGTCTCGGTGAGATCGAGCTCCTTGAGTTGTTCGAGATCGGCTTGTACCGCCGTGGGCGGTTGTTTCGGTTGTGTGGTCATCGCGCTACCCCAGATCGTGCGGACGGACGGTGGGAGAACGGATCAGTCGAGCAGGCCGACCTCCCGGTAATAGCGCTCGGCTCCAGGATGTAGTTCGAAGGGGCCCTGGCTGTCGATGGCCTTGTCCCTTTCGATCTGGGCGCCGACATCGTGTCCGATCTGGCCGGAACGTTCGTAGAGCTGTTTCACCAGTTGATAGGCGGTTCGCTCGTCGAAGTCCCTTGTGGTGTACAGCGTCGCCCAGTTGCTCACCGCGCGCACCGGTTCCTGCTGTGCCGGATAGGTCCGCGCCGGAATAGTGATGTCGGTGTAGCTGGGGCGATCCTTGGTGAGCTTGTCCAGGCCGGCCTGGTCGATCCGCACCATGCGCACGTCGTTGTTCGTGGCCACCTGGGTGATGCTGCTCGCGGGTACGGCGAGTACCGACATCGCCGCGTCCACTTGGCCATCGCCGAGTTTGCGCGCGGCGTCCTCGAAAGTGCTGTCGAAGGCGGTGATATCGGCGGTGGACATGCCGTGTGCCTCCAGTACGTGCTCGGAGGTAACCGCCGTACCACTGCCAGGCGGGCCGATCTCGACCCGCTTGCCTCGTAGATCTTCCACCGAGTCGATGCCGGATTCCTTGCTCGCGACTATCTGGAGCACTTCGGGGTAGATATTGCCGAGCATCACGATATCGTCCGGATTGTCCAATGGCTCGGTGGCGAAGATGTCCTCGCCTTCGACCGCGCCGGCCGCCGTCCCGTTGGTGGCCATGATGAGTTGGTTCTCGCCCTGATCGAGCAGCCGTAGGTTCTCCACCGAAGCGCCGCTCGCCTGGGTGCTCACCGAAACATTCGGAATGTGGTCGGTCCACAGCTGCGCGATCTCCCCGCCGAGGGGGAAGTACGTGCCGCCGGTCGAACCGGTGGCCATCCGGATGCTGCCCGCGCCGGGTTCGGTGCACGCGGCAAGCAGGCAGAGCCCAACCGCCGCGCCGGCCACCGCCCTTCTGACGCGCGCGAAAGTGGTTCGGACCATCGCAGCATCTTGCTGGCTCGGCATGGTGGTTGACAATAACCAGAATGCCGCAATTCCAGCTTACTTTTCGCGACGTTGCCTCGCGGCAGTACGCTTGGTGCGCGGAGAAGTCATCTCCCGCCGGTGATCCGCGCCGCGGCGAGTTTTCCGGAGATCAGCACCGGTGGGATACCCACGCCGGGCGTAGTGCCGCAGCCGGCGAGCACCGCATTGTCCACCCCGGACACGAGATTGCGCGGCCGGAACGGCCCGGTCTGTCGGAAGGTGTGCGCGGCGGAAAACGGCGTTCCGGCGGCGAGGCCGTCGGCGGCCCAGTCCTCCGGTGTGCAGCGCACCCGTTCCTCGAGGGAATCGCCGAACCCGGTCAGCCCGCGTGCTTCGAGTACGCGTTCCAGTTCGGCGCCGTAGGCGGGGCCAACTCGATCCCAGTCGATCCGTGCCGTCTCGGTATTCGGGCAGGGCGCGAGCACGGTGTAGAGCTGCTTGCCGTTCCCGGTCAGCTGCGGGTCGGTCCGAGTGGGATTGGTAACCAGCAACGAGGGGTCGGTCATCAACTGGCCCGTTGTGGTGATCTCGCGGAAGGTGGTTTCCCAGTGTTGCCCGAACATCAGCGTGTGGTGCTCGATGGGTGACCATGCTCGATCGCTGAGCGCGTGCAGCACGAAGGCCGAAGGCGCCCAGCGCATCCGTACCGGTCGACGTGGTTGGTGGCCGAGTAGCCGGTAGGCGGTCGGTAGTTCGGTGCTGAGTACCACGGCGTCGCAGGCGAAGCGTTCGCCGGTGTTCGCCCTGACCGCGCTGACCCTGCCGCCGTGCCGTTCCAACCACGCGGCCGAGGTGTCGAACCGGATCGTCGCCCCCGCGTTGCGGGCGGTGTCGGCCATTGCCTCGGCGAGCCGGTGGACGCCACCGCGCGGGTAGTACACGCCGGCGATGGTGTCCATGTACGGGATCACCCCGTAGGCGGCCAGCGCGGTACGTGGCGGCAGTCCGGCGTAGAGCGCCTGGAAGGAGAACAGGCGGCGGAGCCGTTCGTCCCCGAGGAACGTGGCGATGGCGGGCCCCAGGCGGCCGAACCCACCGATCGCGGTCAACCGCAGCAGTTCCGGGCACAGCAGCTGAAATGGCGAATCGAAGTTCGCGCCGATGAATCGCTCCCGCTCCACCCGGTACAACTCGGTCAGCCAGGCCCGCAACGCCCGGTAGCCTGCCGCGTCCCGCGCCCCCGAGGCTCGCCGGATCTCCTCTTCCATCTCCGCGCCATCGGTGTGTACGGCGATCGTGCTGCCGTCCGCGAAATGCGCGCGGTAGGCGGGATCCAGCCGCTCCAGGGTGACCTGGTCGGACAGGGTGGCGCCGACCGCCGCGAAGGCTTCCTCGGCAAGCTCGGGCATGGTGAGCACGGTCGCGCCGGAATCCATCCGGTGACCGCCGAGCAACCGGCTGCCAGCACGCCCGCCCGGGGTCGCGGATCGTTCCAGCACGGTCACGTTCCGCCCGGAGCCAAGCAGATGCAGCGCGCAGGACAGTCCGGAAAGGCCGGCGCCGACCACGACCACGTGGTCCGTGCGCCCGGTTACCGTGCGCACTCCTAGCTCTCTCGCTTGGTCGCGGCCATCGCGAGTGCCCGTAGCCGCTCGCCGGCTGGCTCAGCGAGCCCTGCCGAGGCCAACGCGGCCAGCGCGCTTTCGGTGAGTTCGGTGATCTGCCGCTCCACCGCGTCCACCGCGCCGAGTTCGACAAGCAGCTGGCGCGCGTCGAACACGTCTTGTTCGGTGAGCTCGGCTTTGCCGAGATAGGAGCGCAATCGCCGAGCCTCGGCGTCCCTGTTCTTCGCGGCGGCGTATTCCAAGCCGCGAGCGAGCAGCACCGTGCGCTTGCCCTCGCGCAGATCATCGCCCGCCGGTTTGCCGGTGACCGCCGGGTCCCCGAAAACGCCCAGCATATCGTCGCGTAGCTGGAAGGCGACCCCGATATCAGCGCCGAACTGGCGTAGCGCGGCGATCAGTGACTCGTCGGCGCCGGCGAGCGCGGCACCAATATGCAACGGGCGTGCCACCGTGTAGGCCGCCGTTTTCAGCTGGTCGATGCGCAACGCCGCGTCCACCGACTCACTGCCGCGCGCCTGGGTCAGCACATCCAGATACTGTCCGGCGAGCATCTCGCTGCGCATCGCGTGCCAGGCCGGCGCGGCGCTGGCCAACCGCGCCTCGGGCAGCCCGCACCGGTAGAACATGTCATCCGCCCAGGCCAGCGCCAAATCGCCGATCAGCACCGCGCCGGCGAGCCCGTACTGCTCGGCCGAACCAAGCCAGCCGGCTTCGCGATGCCGGCGGCCGAACTCGATATGCACCGTCGGGGCCCCGCGCCGGGTATCGGAGGAATCCATCAGATCGTCGTGCACCAGCGCGCACGCCTGGATCAGCTCAAGGCTGCTGACCGCGCACAGCAGCTGCTCGGTATCCGGCCCGGTGGGGTCACCGCCGGCTCCTCGCCAGCCCCACCAGGCGAACGTGGGGCGCAGCCGTTTTCCGCCGCCGAGGACGAAATCGGTCAGTGCGTCAACCGGGTCCGCGAAGGACGGCTCGGTCGTGCGCAGCGGTTCGCCGAGTCGCGTGAGGTGAGTACGCAATACGCGCGCCACCTCGGTGGGCAACTGCTCGTCGATCGGATGCGAAGCTGGGTGTGCGGGCACCACACCATGGTCCGATGCGCCCGGCGTCAGCTCCCATCCGGGGTAATCGACACCGCGCGGGAAGTGCGTAAACCCTGCTGCCGGAGTGCCTGTCGACCCGGTAGCGTGCCGGCATGGCAGTTTCCCGAACCGGTGTACATGAGATCAGCGACAAGTACGTTCGTGACTACGTCGCGGTCGACCCCATCGAAGGCACGGCTATTGGTGAGCCTGGCTACGACGACCAGCTTCCGGATTTTTCCCCGGACGGTTACGCGGCCCGCGCCGAGGTCAACGCACGGGCGTTGCGTGCGATCCGGGAAGCCGAGCCGGCCGACGAGAGTGAGCGAAGCGCCCAAGCGGTGTTCCTGGAGCGCACCGGGCTGGCGATGGAGATCCACGAGGCGGGGCTGGACGTCTCCTCGTTGAACGTGATCGAGTCGCCGGTGCAGGCGATCCGCGAGGTTTTCGATCTGATGCCCACCCAGACACAGGAGCAGTGGGCCACGATCGCCGCGCGGATGGCGAAGATTCCGGACGCGATTGACGGGCTGCGGGTCTCGTTGACCACATCCATCGAGGATGGCACCGCTTCGGCGCTGCGCCAGGTGAGCAAGGTCGCCGAGCAGTGCGAGACCTGGGCGGGATTGCGTGGCAGCGCCCCGTTCTTCGAGCGATTCGTTGCCGATGCCGACCAGGTGGCCGGCGTTTCCGAGGGGCTGCGCACGGATTTGCGGGACGCGGCTCGGCAGGCGGGGGAGGCCTATGGGCAGCTCGCCGGCTTCCTGCGCGCCGAGATGGCGCCGAAGGTGCCGACCAAGGATGCCGTTGGTCCGGACATCTACAGGCTGATGTCCCGGCATTTCACCGGCGCCAACCTGGATCTCGCCGAGGCCTATGAGTGGGGCTGGGCGGAGTTCTACCGCGTCGAGTCGGAGATGAAGCAGGTCGCGAACCGGATCAAGTCCGGTGCTGGCCTCGCCGAAGTCGCCGGCACGCTGGATGCCGATCCGCGCTATCGCGTGGTGGGCCAGGACGGGCTGCGGGAGTGGATGCAGCGGTTGTCCGATGACGCGCTGGTCGGCTTGCGGGACACGCATTTCGACATACCCGACGCGCTGATGGCGCTGGAGTGCAAGATCGCCCCGCCGGGCGGTGGAGTCGGCGCGTACTACACCGGACCGACGGATGATTTCTCCCGCCCTGGCCAGATGTGGTGGTCGGTACCCGCCGACCGGCAGGAGTTCAGCACCTGGCGCGAGGTCTCCGTGGTCTATCACGAGGGCGTGCCGGGACATCATCTACAGGTCGCCACGGCGGTGTACCAGGCGGCCACGTTGAACCGCTATCAGCGGTTGATGTGCATGACCTCGGGGCATTGCGAGGGATGGGCGCTCTACGCCGAACGCCTGATGCACGAGCTCGGTTATCTCGGTGACGACGGGAACCTGCTGGGCATGCTCGACGCGCATCTGTTCCGGGCCGCGCGGGTGATCGTGGACATCGGCATGCATCTCGAGCTGGAGATCCCGGCCAGTGTGGACTTCCATCCCGGCGAGCGGTGGACGCCCGAACTCGGGCTGGAGTTCATGCTGACCAGGACGATCTCCGAGGAAGCCCATGTGCGCGACGAGATCGACCGTTATCTCGGTTGGCCGGGGCAGGCGCCTTCGTACAAGCTCGGCGAGCGGCAGTGGCTTGCCGCCCGCGACGAGGCAAAAGCCAGGCACGGTGCGGATTTCGATATCAAGCGGTTCCACACCCAGGCGCTCGCGCTCGGCTCGATGGGCCTGGACACGCTGCGCGAACGGCTTGCCGCGCTGTAGGGCAGGAGCGGAGATGGGCGAGTTACTACACATCGCGGAGCGCGTCGAATGGGAAGCGGCGCGCTCCGTGGGGGAGTACCGGATCTCCACCCGTGGGGTCGGTCTCGACGAACAGGGCTTTATCCACCTCTCGTTGCCCGAGCAGGTGCGTGGAGTCGCCGAACGGTTCTACGCGGATGCCGAAGACCTGGTGCTGCTGGTGATCGACGCGGACCGGTTGACCGATCCGGTGCGATACGAGCCGCCCGCGCCAGGGGTGGCGGAGGAGTTCCCGCATCTGTACGGGCCGTTGCCGGTCAGCGCGGTCCGCGAAGTACGGCCGATCAGCCGGACGGCCAGCGGTGAATTCCAGTTCTCCTGACCACGTTACTCCGGGGATCCTTCGATGACTGTGTGTGACCGCGTTCTTTTGAGGTGTCCTTTGAGGTTAGCGAGATTGGTCGCGGGCGGGCATGGGTAGTGCGCGACCGAGGACCGCGAAGGGCCGAGGGTCCCCGGCGAACCGGTAGTCCCGCAACACGTCGGTGAAGCCCGTCTTGCGGTACAGACCCCAGGCCTTGCTGGTGCCTTCCGGAGTGGACAGCAACACCTGGCTGACCGGGAGGTCGGCGAGCAGCAGGCGCAGCAGATCCTCCCCGGTGCCCTTGCCCTGGTTCTCCGGCTGTACGTGCAGCTCGGTGAGCTCGAAATAGTCGCGCAGCCAGGTATCGGCGGTCTCCGTGCCGTGCAGCTTGCTGAGCCCGTTGCGTACCTGTTCGTGCCACCACTGGCCGCGCGCCCCGTAGTAGCCGTAGGCGATACCGACGAGCGTGTTCTCGGTGTCCGTGGCGACCACGCAGCGCCAGCCGACGCGCAGCATATGCGATAGCCACATCGGCGCCCGTTGTTCGGCGGTTCCCGCTGGGTAGCGCATCGCCCGGACGTAGATCCGCAGCGCTTCGGGGAGTCTGGCGCGCAGCTCCTCGGCGGTGAGCCGGGTGATCCGGGCGTTGTCGGAAGAGCCCATTGTCCGGTGCCGGCCGTCAGTATCTGTCACGGTGCGGCATTTTCCTCCACCGCCGCCACATTCGCAGCCGTTCCCCCAGTGAGCGTGCACAACTCCGCGTAGGTCGTGGGATACACCGTTTTCGGATGCCCGGCGGCCGCCCAGATCAGCGCATAGTCGGCGAGTGTCGCGTCCACCAGAGTGCGTACCGGAGTGGGATGACCCACCGGGGCAACCCCGCCGATCGACTGACCGGTGTGCGCCCGGACGAACTCGGGGTCCGCCTTGCGGATGGATTCCGCGTCGACCAGGGCGCGGAGTCGTCCGGTATCCGCGCGATGCGCGCCGGAAGTCAGCACGAGCAGTGGGAAATCGACGCCGCCCGCGTGTGCGCGAAAGATCAGACTGTTCGCGATCGCGCCGACCGGGACGCCAACCGCGGCCGCGGCCTTCGCCGCGGTGCGCACATCATCGGGAAGGACCTGAACGCCGTCCGCCGCGCGGTGTTGCCCCGCGGCCCGCAGCTTGGCGACGACCTGGGTGACGGCGGGATGATCGAGTGAACTCACGGGGGCTATCTCAGCATGGGAACACCCCGTGCCGCATCCGGATTCGGTGTCGTCTCGCTGGGGAGTTGAAGGTTGTCGGGGGTCGGAGTTAAGCTGAATTTGTTCGAACACGCGTTCGATAGCGGTAATGGGTGCGAGTCGGTTCTGGTGCTTCTGGGTCCCGGCGCCTGACCGGCTTATCGGGCTCCGGCGGCGAGGTGGGGGAAGCGCCGCGCCGCCGGAGCCCGCCAAGCGTGTTCGAACACCACCGGCTCGCTCGCGGTGGGCGGCGTATCCGTGCCACTCGAGCACCAACGCGCAGGAGGTCGTTCATGGCCAGCACACTGAAGCCCGGTCCGCCGGAGAGTGACACGCTGCTGGACAGCGCCAGGACGTCGGCTGGCAAACCGGCGAAACCAGCGGCGCGGCACGAGACACAGCGTCCCGGCCTGTTCAGCCACCGGCAGTTGGCCAAACCGGCCCCCGCGCCACAGGCGCTCGCCTTGCTTGCCGACGCGAAGCGGGAGCTGGGTGAGGCGGTACGGGAGCAGGACCGTGCCCAACGGTTCGCGGGCGCCTACCAGGCCGCGTTGCGGGCGAGCGCGGCGGTACTTGCCGCGCGTGGCAGGCCGCATCGGGGGCGGGCAAGGCCAGTCAGCGCGTGGAAGCTGCTCAGCACCATCGCGCCGGAACTCGCCGAATGGGCGGGGTATTTCGAAGCTAACTCGGCAACGAGAGCGGCCGTGCAGGCGGGCATCACCCGCGACGTGGGTATCCAGTCGGCCGATGAGCTTGTTCGGCAGAGCACGCGGTTCCTGGCGATCGCGAGGCGAGCGGTTCATGCCGGCGGATAGTTCCGGTTCGGGCTTTCCTGGCTTTGTCGACTATGTGCGATTACTGGACGTACTGGCGGTCGAGGTGGAGCTCACCGCGCGAACCGTGCATGGTTCGCGGCTGGACGCGCCGGTACCGGCGTGCCCAGGGCTGACCCTCGGCGAGACCGTTCGGCACCTCGGCAGCGTGTACCGGATGGCCCGAAGCTGGATCGCCGAGGGTGCCCGGCCGACGCACTGGCAGCGCGCGCCCGATTCCAATGGAACGGGCTCCAGCGGAGGTAGCTGGGGCGGCGCGCTCGTTGACTATCTGCGGTCCGGTCTGGCTGAACTGCTCCCCGAATTGTCCGGCCATGCTCCGGATGATCCCTGCGCGACGTGGTGGCCGGCCGATCGTGGCTACGGTTTCTGGGCACGTCGCCTGGTCCATGAGACCACCGTGCATCGCACCGACGTACAGTCCGCCGCAGGCGTCGCGGTAGCGGACATAGCCACTGATATCGCGCTGGATGGCGTCGACGAGGTACTGCGACTGTGGCTCGGTTACCGGCTCAGCCAGCTGGGTGTCACCGGCACCCGACACGGCACGGTGCTGGTTGAAACGGACCAATACCGTTGGCTGGTGCGCGCGGATCCAGCCGAGACCGCGGTTCGGCGCCTCAGCGCCGAAGCGGCCGACAACTCAGCTGACTCGGTGGATGCCGTGGTTTCGGCCAACCCGGTGGAGATGTACCTCTGGTTATGGGGACGTCGTCCGCTCGGCACGGTACGGATCACCGGACAGGATGAGGCGGTCTGGCAGATGTGGGCCTTGCTTCGGCTGGCCACCCGCTGAGCGGCGAAAGGCTGGTCGAGCAGCAACGCCTCTGGTCAGCGTGACCAGAACCAGTTGGTTTCCCGTGCCGCGCGCATCGCCTTCTTCCGCCGATCCTGGTCCAACCGGCTCAGGTACAGCATTCCGGAAAGGTGATCGGTTTCGTGTTGTAGACACTGCGCCATGACTCCGGCGCCTTCGACGGTCACCGGCTCGTTCGCCAGATCCACCCCGCGTACCACCGCGTACTTCGCGCGTACCGTGGGAAACCACAGTTCCGGCACGGAAAGGCAGCCTTCGTCGATCTCGTGGGTCTCTTCGGAGAGCTCGACGATCTCCGGGTTGATCACATAACCATGCTTGCCGTCCACGAGATAGCTGAACGCGCGGAGGCTGACGCCGATCTGCGGCGCGGCGAGGCCCGCCCTGCCTGGCGCTTCGACGGTGTCCAGCAAATCGGTGATCAACGCGGCGGTTGCCTTGTCGAAGCTGGTGACCGGCTCGCAGGCGGTGGTGAGCACCGGGTCGCCGAAATACCTGATCGAACGCATGGCCATGCCGAAGTCCTTTCTCGTTACGGCGGGAAAGTCTACGGTCGCCACCGGGTCGGTTCGCGTGGTACTCAGGCCCGTAGCCGCAAACCCTGCGGTGTGGTCCGAAACCCGGCCTCGCGCAGGATCTCCGCGAGCCGCGAGGTCAGTGCCTGCTCTCCATCGGCCTTGCGGACCGCCAGCTGACCCAGCCAGCCGTCGCGCACCGCCTGGGACAGCGCGTCGGCCGCCGCGCGCAGCACCGATTCCTCCGTACTGAAGGACAACAGCGAACGCCCACCGCGTTCGACATAGAGCGCGGGCTGCCCGTCCACCAACACGGTCAGCGCCCCGGCCTTCCTACCTGGTCGATGTCGGGATTTCCCGTCCTGCGCACCGATCACCTCCGGCCAGGCCAGCGCGGCACCGTAGGGCTGCGCCGGATCCGTCGCGGCAAGCACGGTGGCCACTGGTCCGGTGTGCGCCGTGTCCGATCGGGATACCGCACGCAGCCGATCAACCGCGCCGCGCGCCGCGAACTGCGCGGCGCCAAGCCCTTCCACCACGTAACCGCGTACGAGCTGTCCGGACTCCTCCATGGCGCGCAGCACCCGGTACACCGCGCTGAAACCACCGGTGACCCGTTCGGTATCCAGCGCACCTCTGGTCAGTACGCCATGCCGGTCGAGGAAGGCCTCCGCGCGCGCGTGCGCCTTGCGTGTCGGGTCGGGTTCCCGTTCGGGTACCAGCGCCCACCTGCCGGCCACGTTCGGCGGGCCGGAGCGGCTGGTCGACAGCGCCCCTCGGGCCGCGCGCATCCGGGCGTAGCGGCCCCGGGGAGCATTGCGCCGTGGCTTGTGCGCTCCGCCACCCGCGAGCTGCGCGCGCAACGGGGCCAGCGTGTCGCCGGTGACCAGCCCCGCCCAGACGAGTTCCCACAGCGCCGCACTCACCTGCTCCTCAGTAGGTGCCGGCTCGTCGTCCGCGCGAGGCAGTCCCCCCACCCGTTCGGTGAGCTGTCGGAAGAACAGTGCCCCGCCGGCAAGCGCGGAAAGAATCCCGGTATGCAGCGGAGTGTCGGGGATGGACTCAGCGGGATCCGGCAGCAACAGCCCAGCAAGGTCGGCGGGCGCGACGGCGAGCCAGCCGTCTCCGCCGCTGAGCGCGCCACAACCACACCAGACCACCTCGCCGCCCGCGGACAACTCGTCCAGCAGCGTCGGCAGATAGCCGGGTAACCGGACGGGCAGGATCAGCGATTCGAGCGCGCTCGCCGGAAGTGGTGCCCCAGCGAGCTGTTCTACAACGGACAGTACGTCATCGGCCGTCGGTGCCGCGCGCATTCGACGGCCGATGCCGTGCCAGGAAGGGAGAAACCTGCCGAGCGCGGCAGGCTCTACCGGTTCCACTTCGGAGCGAATCCTGGCCAAGCTCGCCCTGCGCAGCCGCCGAAGGACCTCGGCATCGCAGTACTCCACCTGACCGGCGCCGTCACCGGCCGACTCGTCAAGCGGCCGTAGCTCGCCACGCACCAGCCTTCCCGCGCTCACCATCCGGTCGAGCGTTCCGGTGACCACCGCGACGCCGAGCCCGTAGCGGGCGGCCGCGCTCGCCGCGGTAAACGGCCCTCGGGTGCGGCCGTATCGAGCGAACAGTTCACCAAGCGGATCCGTTACCGGCTCGGTGAAAGCCTCCGGTACACCCACGGGTAGCGCTACCCCGAGCGCATCCCGCAACTTGCCGGCATCCTCGATCGCCGCGAAGCGCTCCTCGCCGGCAATGCGCACGCGAATCGCGCGCCGGGCCGACTCCAGTTCGGTGAGCCAGGCGCTGTCAATCCCGCGCAGCGCGGCTTCCGTGGTGCTCAGATCGCCGAGGAAGCGCAGCAGATCGGCCGCGTCCTCGGCATGCCGGGCGTGTCGTTCGGGTTCGAGGCGTTGCAGGGATCGCTCCACCTGGTCGATCACGGCACCGTCGAGCAGTTCGCGGAGCGCTTCGGTGCCGAGCAGCTCGGCGAGTAGCGATGAATCGAGGGACAGTGCGGCGGCACGCCGTTCCGCGAGTGGCGCGTCGGTCTCGTAGAGGAACATCCCCACATAACCGAACAGCAGGGTGCGCGCGAACGGGGAGGGTGTCGTGGTCTCCACTTCCACCACCCGCACCCGGCGGGCTTGCACATCGGACATCAGCTCGCGCAGCCCACCCACGTCGTAGACGTCCTGCAGGCACTCCCGCATCGCCTCGAGCACCACCGGAAACTGCTCGTACTGCGCGGCGACCGCGAGCAGTTGAGCGGAACGCTGCCGCTGCTGCCACAGCGGCGTCCGTTTGCGCGGATCCCTGCGGGGCAGCAGCAGGGCGCGCGCCGCGCATTCCCGGAACCGAGCCGCGAACAGTGCGGAACCGCTGACCTCGGCGACCACCACACGCTCCACGTCATCCGGATCGAGCAGCACATCATCGGCGCCGACGGTGACCGGCGCCCCGGTGTCGTCCACGGTGTCCGGCAGGCGCAACACGATGCCGTCGTCGGAATGCGCCAACTGCGCCTCGATCCCGCGCCGGTTCCGCAGCCGTTCGGCGATGGCCAGCGCCCATGGCGCGTTCACCCGCGCCCCGAACGGGGAATGCACGACCAGCCGCCAATCGCCCAGTTCGTCGCGGAACCGCTCGACGAGCAGGGTTCGGTCGTCCGGTACATGCCGGGTCGCCGCGCGTTGCTCGGCAAGGTAGCCGAGCAGGTTGTCCCGCGCCCATTCATCCAGCCCGGCCGCTGCCGCCCGCTCACGTGCCGCGGTGTCCCCGAGCGCGGAGAGTTCGCGGAGGAAGGCGCCAAGCGCCCTGCCCAGCTCGAGCGGGCGACCGGGCGCATCGCCTTTCCAGAACGGCATCCGGGCCGGTTCGCCGGGTGCTGGGGTGACGATCACCCGGTCATGGGTGATGTCGCCGATCCGCCATGCGCTGGTGCCGAGCAGCACCGTGTCGCCGACCCTGGACTCGTAGACCATCTCCTCGTCCAGCTCGCCCACCTTCGATCCGGGGCGCCCCTCTTCGCCGGGCGTGGTCACGGTGAACAAACCGCGATCCGGGATCGTGCCGCCAGACGTCACGGCCAATCGCTGGGCGCCGGGGCGGGCGTGCAGGGTTCCCGCGATCCGATCCCAGGTGATCCGGGCGCGCAGCTCGCCGAACTCCTCACTCGGATAGCGGCCAGCGAGCATGTCCAGCACCGAATGCAGGGCCGAATCGGGCAGGCCGGCGAACGGCGCCGCGCGGCGCGCCAGATCCGCCAGCTCGGGCACCTGCCAGCTGTCCATTGCCACCATCGCCACGATCTGCTGGGCGAGTACGTCAAGTGGGTTCCGCGGGTAGCGCATCGCCTCGATCGCCCCAGCGGTCATCCGCTCCGCGACCACCGCGCAGGACACCAGATCGCCCCGGAACTTCGGGAACATCACGCCCGTGGATACGGCGCCGACATGGTGGCCAGCGCGCCCGACACGTTGCAGCCCGGACGCGACCGTTGGTGGCGCCTCCACCTGCACGACCAGATCCACCGCGCCCATATCGATGCCGAGTTCGAGGGAGGAGGTGGCGACGACGCAGGCCAGCCGTCCACCTTTCAGCTCTTCCTCGACCCTGGTGCGCTGCTCTCTGGACATGGAACCGTGATGCGCCTTGGCTACCGGGCCATCCTCGGTACCTTCGGCGGTTGTTGTTTCGGTGATCCCCGCCGCCCACCCGGATTCGGCGATCGCCTCGGCGGGAAACCGGCCGACGTCTCGTGGATATACCGGTTCTTCCGCGGCCAGCTCGTTGAGCTTCGCGGTGAGCCGTTCGGCGAGCCGCCGGGAGTTGGCGAACACGATCGTCGACTGATGTGCCCGTACCAGCTCGAGGATCCGGCGCTGTACCGCCGGCCAGACCGACGGTTGCGATTGACCGTCTCCGTCGGATTCCCCGGTATCCGACTCCTGCCGGGGTTGGGCCTGCTCCGTGGCGCCGGGGTTGCCGAGATCCTCGAGTGGCACCTCGACGCGGACGTGAATGGTCTTGGCCGTCTCCGGCTGGACGACCCGTACCGGTCTACCGCCGGCGAGGAAGGTGCTCACCTCGGCCACCGGTCGCACGGTCGCGGAAAGGCCGATGCGCTGGGCGGGTTTGGCAAGCAGCGCGTCCAGCCGCTCGAGGGACAGCGCGAGATGGGCGCCGCGTTTTCCACCGGCGACCGCGTGTACCTCGTCCAGGATGACCGTCTCGACCCCGCGCAGCGATTCCCGCGCCGCCGAGGTCAGCAGCAGAAACAATGATTCGGGCGTGGTGACGAGCACATCGGGTGGGCTGCGAGTGAAGGCGCGGCGTTGCTCTGCCGGTGTATCGCCGGTGCGCATACCCACGGTGATGGCCGGCTCGGGTTGCCCGAGCCGGGTGGCCGCCTGGCGGATTCCGGCCAGTGGGGCACGTAGGTTGCGCTGTACGTCGACGGCCAGTGCCTTCAACGGTGAGACGTAGAGCACGCGGCACCGTTGCTGGCGCGCTGGGGTATCGGCGGTGCTCGAAAAGGTGCTGGTGGCGAGCCGATCCAGTGCCCAGAGGAAAGCCGCCAGTGTCTTGCCGGACCCGGTGGGGGCGACGACCAGCGCGTGTTCGCCCGCCGCCGCGGCCTGCCAGGCGCCCGCTTGTGCTTCGGTCGGCGCGGCAAAGGCGCCGGTGAACCACTGGCGGGTCGCGGTGGAGAACGGTTCTAGCGGGTCCATACCCCCATCCTGGTTCAGACCACCGACATACCGCAGGCGGCGCGGTGCCGAACACGCTCCGCTACCAGGGTGACCCGTCCGAGGCGCAAATCTGCGGGCAACGACCACCGTGTTGCGCGAACATGGCAACATCACGCACGACACGGGGCCGGTTGGTCGGTGTTCACGACAAGGACGAGGGGAGCGGTAGTGCGGATCCTTTCGGTGGATCTCGGCACGTCCAATACCGCGGCTGTACTGTCCGCGCACGGGCGTCCACCGAGAGTCATTGAGGTCGACGGTTCGGCGACTTTGCCGTCGTCGGTCTTCGCCGATGAGGATGGCAACCTCATGGTTGGCAGGGATGCCGAGCGACGCGCGCGGCTGGATCCCGCACGGTTCGAACCCAATCCGAAACGCCGCGTGGACGAGGGGAATCTGCTGCTCGGCGATCGGGTCGTGCCGGTGGCCGAAGCGCTCAGCGCGGTGCTGCGCAGGGTCAGTGAGGAAACCTCCCGCCAGCTTGGTGGCGCGGTCCCGGACGAGGTGCGACTCAGTCACCCCGCGCAGTGGGGTCCGGTGCGGCGAAACGTGTTGCTGTCCGCGGCGCGCCAGGCCGGCTTTGGTTCGAACCTGGTCCTGGTTCCCGAACCGGTCGCGGCCGCCGCGCATTACGCCGCGCTTTCCGGGTACTCGCTGGCGCCCGGGCAGTCACTCGCGGTCTACGACCTTGGCGCCGGTACCTTCGACGTGGCCGTGGTCGGCGCTACTCAGCAGGGTTTCGCCGTGCTCGCCGAGGGGGGTTTACCTGACCTCGGCGGGTTGGATGTGGATCAGGCACTGCTCGAGCACGTCGGTAGGCAGGTTTCGTTTCGCGATCCGCAGCGCTGGCAGCGACTGTTGCGGCCGGAGTCGACGGCTGATCGCCGGGCGCAGCGTGCGCTGCGGGAGGACGTCAAGGAAGCGAAGGAGTCGCTTTCCCGGCATCCGCAGACCGAGGTGCCGATGCCGGAGCCGTTTGATGACGTGCTCGTCACGCGCGCCGAGCTGGAAGCACTGGTGCGGCCGAGCCTGTTGCGCAGCGTGGAGCTGCTGGCCAGCACGGTCCGGTCCACGGGGACCACACCTGATCAGCTCGCGGGTATCTATCTGGTCGGTGGATCCAGCCGGATACCGCTGGTCGCCAGTCTGATCGGGGAGCAGCTCGGTGTGGTGCCGACGAGCCTGGACCAGCCGGAGACCGCCGTCGCTCTCGGCGCGCACCACGTATCCGAGGAAGGCCTGCGGATGCGTACACACGACCTCGGTGGCGTGGTCGGTGGCGCGGCCGCCGCCAGTCAGCTCGGCCAAACCGGCCAGCCCAGCCAAGCTAGCCAGCCGACTGGCGTCGGACCGAGTTCGGGTGGACTGCCCAGTCAGGCCCAGCCCGGTCAGGCCCAACCCGGTCAGGCCCAGCCTGGTCAGCGACCGGCAGGGCCTCCGCCCGCTGCCGGCGGTCCGCAAAACCCTGGCTACCGGCCAGCCGCGGCGGGGCCGAATAACCCGGCGCCCGTCCGCGGCGGTTATCCGGCTGGTTCGGGCACGGCGCAGCTGCCCAAGTCGGCCAAGAACGCCAAGAACAGTTCCAAGAACAGGGCACTGCTTATTGGCGGTATCGCGGCGGCGGTGTTATTGCTCGGTGGGCTCGCGGCGTTCATTTTCTTGCGGGGCGACGACAGTCAGCCGAGTGCCGAGGAGTGCCAACAGCCTGGCGAGACTGACGATGTCGGCTTCACCAACTGCATGCGCCAGCTGGCCGGCAGCATCGCCGACCAGGGCGACTGTTCCAGCGGATTGAACGCGGGTGGCTACGAAATGGGCTCGATTGGTGGCCCGATGGTCAGCTGCAAGATCCCCGAGGTCGAGGGCGCGTCGCTGATCTATTACCACGCTCCTTCGCAGGCGCAGGCGGATACCTCGATGAACGTGATGGACCAGATCACCGGTGCGCAGGGCAACGCCGTGGAGGCCAATTGGCAGGGCAACGGGTTGGCCGGTCGGTACCGGTCAACGGCCGGCCCCTCGATTGCCGTGTTGACCTTCACGGTGAACGACCGGCCGGTTTACGGCACCATCATCAAACCGAATCTGGGCGGCGGTTCGACCGATCCCAACGACCTCGCCGACGTGTTCGAGAAGAACGTGGTGCCAGAAAGCACTGAGTGAGTTGGGCGGCTAGCGGTTCCGCATGTTGCGTAGCGCGATCACGCCCACCACGATCGCCGAGATGATCACCACGAGCGAGGCGATCTCCAGTGCGGTGGAGCCGAGCGGGGAGTTCTGCGCGAGCAGCATGGCTCCAGTGTAGGGATGCGGGCCGGCTGGGACATGGGATGCTGGGTACATGACCGACCAGCAGTGGCAAGCAGTGGACGATTACTTCACCGGGCTGCTGGACACGGCTGACCCGGTGCTGGACGCGGCGCTTGCCGCCAATGCGGCCGCGGAGCTACCGGATATCGGCGTAGCGCCGAACCAGGGCCGATTTCTGCAGTTGCTGGCCAGGATGCGGGGCGCGCGGAACATCCTCGAGGTGGGCACGCTCGGCGGCTACAGCACGATCTGGTTGGCCAGGGCACTCGGCGCGGACGGTCGGTTGATCAGTCTCGAAGTCGATCCGAAGCATGCTGAGGTCGCGCGGCAGAACATCGCCCGTGCCGGGTTGACGGATCAGGTGCAGATTCGGGTGGGTAGGGCGGTGGACACCCTTGCGGAGCTGGCCGGTGAAGGCGTTGGGCCATTCGACTTCATCTTTATCGACGCGGACAAGCCCAGTAATCCGGACTACTTCGCATGGGCGCTGCGGCTTTCCGTGCCGGGCAGTGTGATCGTGGTGGACAACGTGGTTCGAAACGGCGCGGTAGTCGATGCGGACAGCGCCGATCCAAAGGTACGGGGGGTGCGGGCGCTTGCCGAGGCCGTCGCTGCCGAGCCACGGGTACGCGCGACCGTGCTGCAGACCGTGGGCGGCAAGGGCTACGACGGTTTCCTGCTCGCCGAGGTACGGCACTAGCTGAGCGCGTCGGTCGGCTGGAAGCTTGCTGGGAACTTGGCGGGTGCTTGCCGCGGGGTGTTGTCGGGCAGACCGTAGGCTGGGCGGCGATGCGTATTACGGCGTTCCGAAGGCTGATGGCCGAGGAGTTCGGTGAGGTGCGGGCTGAGATGCTCGCACGGGATCACGTGTTGAGCGCGCTTGGCGGGCGGACCGTGGATCAGGCGTTGGCTGAGGGGGAAGCGGCCAAGCGGGTGTGGCTCGCGGTGTGCGATGACCTCGAGGTGCCAAAGGATCGGCGCTAGACCAGTCTGGACCAGCTCTAGACCGGCTCTAGACCAGCTCTGGACCAGCACTGGCTATCGGAACCAGTCGTTAGATCGCAGGTCAGAGGCATTTTTCGGGTCCGGGAAGAGAAAAGTCTTCCCGCTGGGCGTGTCGCCCGCGGCATCGAACAGATGTTCGTCTACCATGTTCTCCACAGTGGGGTCAGTTGTCCACAGCTCGGCTCCGCTGACTGGATTTGTCGGCCCTGGCGCTTAGCGTCAATGGTGTAAGGCAAGCGAGAACGCACGACGACTCGAGCCGGTGAAGCACAGCCCGAGCGTCGCACAGGCAACGAGGTGGATTCTCAATATGGCACCAGCAGCACCAGACAAGGACAAGGCGCTCGAGCTGGCCCTTGCCCAGATCGACAAACAGTTCGGCAAGGGGTCGGTGATGCGCCTTGGCGAGGAGGGGCGTGCACCCGTCGAGGTGGTTCCCACCGGTTCGATCGCGCTGGATGTCGCACTGGGGATCGGAGGCCTGCCGCGCGGTAGGGTCGTCGAGGTCTACGGTCCGGAGTCCTCGGGTAAGACCACCGTCGCGCTGCACGCGGTGGCCAACGCGCAGAAGTCGGGCGGGATCGCGGCCTTCGTGGACGCCGAACACGCGCTCGACCCGGAGTACGCCAAGAAGCTCGGGGTGGATACCGACGCCCTCCTCGTGTCCCAGCCGGACACCGGTGAGCAAGCGCTGGAGATCGCGGACATGCTGATCCGCTCTGGCGCGCTGGACATCCTGGTGATCGACTCGGTGGCCGCGCTGGTGCCTCGTGCGGAAATCGAAGGCGAGATGGGCGACTCGCATGTGGGTCTGCAGGCCCGGTTGATGAGCCAGGCGCTGCGTAAGATCACCGGTGCGCTGCACAACTCGGGTACCACCGCGGTGTTCATCAACCAGCTGCGGGAGAAGGTCGGCGTGATGTTCGGCTCGCCGGAGACGACCACGGGCGGTAAGGCGTTGAAGTTCTACGCTTCGGTGCGTCTGGACGTGCGGCGGATCGAGACCCTCAAGGATGGCGGTGAGCCGGTGGGTAACCGCACCAGGGTGAAGGTCGTGAAGAACAAGGTCGCGCCACCGTTCAAGCAGGCCGAATTCGACATCCTGTACGGCCACGGAGTGTCCCGTGAGGGCTCGCTGATCGATATGGGTGTTGAGCAAGGCATTCTGCGTAAGTCCGGCGCCTGGTACACCTATGAGGGCGATCAGCTCGGCCAGGGTAAGGAGAACGCGCGGAAGTTCTTGCGGGACAACCCGGACATAGCCAACGAGATCGAGAAGCGAATCAAGGACAAGCTCGGCATCGGTGCCACGCTGGATGCCGATGAGACGGTCCCCGCTCCCGTTGACTTCTGAGCAGGCCGCGGGTCGTGACTCCGGTCCGAGCGCTCAGCCGGACGGGTTCAGCCAGGCCAAGGACGTCTGTCTCCGTCTGCTGACCACGCGACCGCGGACGCGTGCCGAGCTCGAGAAGGCCTTGCAGGGCAAGGGATTCGACGAGGAGACAGCTGAGTATGTGCTTGGCCGGCTGGACAAAGCCGGTCTGGTGGACGATGCCTCGTTCGCTGAAACCTGGGTTCGTAGCAGGCATGTTCACCAAGGGCTTGGCCGCCGCGCGATCGCGGCCGAGCTACGTCGTAAGGGAGTTGACGAGTCGGTGACCGCCCAGGCGGTGGCCGAGGTCGATCCGGAGTCGGAAGCCGAACGTGCCAGGGAACTCGTGCGCAAGAAGTTGCGCGGGATGACCAGCGCGACGGCCGGGCTCGACGAGACAACCAAGATGCGTCGACTGGTGGGTATGTTGGCACGCAAGGGTTACGCGGAAGGCCTCGCCTTCAGCATCGTTCGGGAAGAGCTGGGTGCCGCGGACACCGAGCCACAAGATCCCTAACCTCGCCAACCTTGCAGAACGCGGTCTGGCGGACACCGGTAACCCGCTCGCGCGCGGCGCCGGCTTTAGGGTGGTCGCCATGACAAGGGAGCTTGGTTTGGAGCGTGACACGGTGCTACCACGACCGGCGCGACATATCGTGTGGGACTGGAACGGAACGCTGCTGGCCGACAACGACGCTGTGCTCGCGGCGGTGAACAAGGTCTGCGCGGGATTCGAACGACCAGCGGTCACGCTCGCCGAATGGCGGGCGATATATGGTCGTCCGATCATCCACAGTTACGAGCGACTGCTCGACATGCCGATCGATGACGCCGCATGGGCTCGGGTCGACGCGTACTACCACGACCACTACCGGGAGCTGCTGCCAGACTGCGGCCTAGCCGAAGGCGCGCTCGATGCGCTGCGTCAGTGGCGCGCGGCCGGTGGTACCCAGTCCCTGCTTTCGATGTGGTTCCACGACGAGCTGACGCCGCTGGTTGCCGACTTCGGTCTCGCTGAGCTGTTCGGCAGGGTCGACGGTCTCCAGCGAGAGGTCGGCGGGGATTCCAAAGTCGAGCATATGCGGTCACATTTGCGTGCCCAACGGCTCGACCCGGCCGAGGTCGTACTAGTTGGCGACGTCGTGGACGATGCCTACGCGGCCGAACAGGCGGGCGCTTCCTGCGTGCTGGTGAGTACCGGGATGGCGCCCCGCGATGAACTCGCTCGCACGGGTGCCCCGGTCGCCGATTCCCTTGCCGATGCGATAAACCATCTGCTGCCGGAAACTGGCGTCCAGAGCCTCCCGCACTGAAACAGAACTCGCCGCGGGCCTCACGATCACTCGCCCAGGATCACCCGGCTAGGGCGGCCGCGTCCTTGGCCAGTGCTTCGATCTTGGCGACATCTCCTGCGGCCACGGCGTCCTTGGGGGTCAACCAGGTTCCGCCAACACAGCCCACATTGGACAGACCGAGGTAGCGCGGTGCGCTGTCCGGGGTGATACCGCCGGTCGGGCAGAAGCGCAGTTCGGGCAGCGGACCAGCGATCGACCGCAGATAGTCGACCCCGCCACTGGCCTCGGCGGGGAAGAACTTGAGCGCGCCGAAGCCACGCTCGGCCACCCGCATCGCCTCGGAGACGGTACTGACCCCGGGCAGGAACGGCAGCCCGGTTGCCGATGCCGCGTCCAGCACGCTGTCCGTGCAACCCGGCGTGACCAGAAACTGCGCCCCCGCGGCGGCGGACTGTTCGGCGTGCCGGGGCGCAGTCACCGTCCCGGCACCGACCAGCGTCTCCGGTACCTCGGCGCGCACCCGCGCGATCGCCTCCAGTGCGACCGGCGTGCGCAGCGTGATCTCGATGATCCGCACACCACCCGCGGCGAGCGCCCGCGCCACTGGAACGGCATGATCGACGTCGTCCAGGACGACCACGGGAACGACGGGCGAAACCTCGAGTAGCTCGGCGGCGGTGGTCACGGTGGTCAGTGTCTCCTTCACGGTAGGTGGCCCGGTGCCAGGCCAGCTTCGGCGACCGTACCGGCGAGCGACTCCGCGCTGGCCGCGTACTGCCCGCTGAACACGCTGGCGCCCTCTTCTGCCGGGCCTACGGCGGCCCGCAGCGCGCCGAACAGCTCCCGGCCGGTGCCGGTCCAGCCGCTCGCCAGCTGTCCGTCCTGAGCCGGCTGACGGCTGGCCAGCTCGGCCTGCTCGACCAATACGTCTAGGGTTCCGGCCCGGGTGTCCAAGCTGATCATGTCTCCGTCCCGAACCCTGGCAAGCGGACCACCCGTGGCCGCCTCCGGAGTCAGGTGGATGGCCGCGGGAATCTTGCCGGACGCGCCGGACATCCGGCCATCGGTGAGCAGCGCGACCCGGTGCCCACGGTCCAACAACACGCCAAGCGATGGCGTGAGGCCGTGCAGCTCCGGCATCCCGTTGGCCTGCGGGCCCTGCTGGCGTAGCACCACCACCACATCACGGTCCAACTCCCCGGCACGGAAAGCCTCGGTGAAGGACCGCTGATCGGTGAACACCCGGGCGGGTGCGGTCACCTCGCGATGCCGCTCGGCCACCGCGGACACCTTGATCACCGCCCTGCCGAGATTGCCCTGCACCATGCGTAGGCCGCCGTCGGCGGAGAGCGGCTTGCTTGCCGGCCGCAGTACCTGCTCGTCCAGCGAATGACTGGGGCCTTCCCGCCAGGTCAGTTCGCCATCCTCGAGCACCGGTTCCATCCGGTAGTGGTCCAGGCCCTCGCCGGCCACGGTCCGCACATCGCGGTGCAGCAGGCCGGCCTCCAGCAGGGTGGACACCAGGAACTGCACGCCGCCGGCGGCCTGGAAGTGGTTGATATCCGCGCTGCCGTTCGGGTAGACGCTGGCCAGCAGCGGTACGACCGCCGAAAGATCATTGAAGTCATCCCAGGTGAGGCGGATACCCGCGGCCGCGGCGATCGCCACCAGATGCAGCGTGTGGTTGGTCGATCCGCCCGTAGCGAGCAGCGCGATGACCCCATTGACCACACTGCGCTCGTCGACCACCTCGGCAAGCATGTGGCCCTCATCGGCCAGCTCCACCACCCGTCGCCCGGCGTGCTCGGTCAGCGCCTTACGCAGCGGTGTGCCCGGCGGGACGAAGCTGGCCCCTGGCAGGTGCAGCCCCATCGCCTCCACCACGAGCTGGTTGGAGTTCGCGGTGCCGTAGAAGGTGCAGGTCCCCGGCGAGTGGTAGGAAGCGGCCTCGGCCTCGAGTAGGTCCTCCCTACTCGCCTTGCCCTCCGCGTACAGCTGGCGAATCCGGGACTTCTCCGAATTGGGCAGACCAGAGGCCATCGGACCGGCTGGCACCAGGATCGTCGGCAGATGCCCGAAGGACAGCGCGCCGATCAACAATCCGGGCACGATCTTGTCGCACACTCCGAGCAGCAGCGCCCCGTCGAACATCTCGTGGGACAGCGCGATACCCGTGGACATCGCGATGACCTCGCGGCTGAACAGGGACAGTTCCATCCCCGCCCGGCCCTGGGTGATCCCATCGCACATCGCTGGCACGCCACCCGCGAACTGCGCGACGCCCCCGGCCTGTCGCACCGATTCCTTGATCCAGTCGGGGAACTCCCGCAGCGGCTGATGCGCGGAGAGCATGTCGTTGTACGCGGAGACGATCGCGACACCGGGGCGGTGTGCCCTGCGGAGCACGAGTTTGTCCTCGCCAGCGCAACCGGCGAAGCCATGCGCCAGGTTGCTGCAGGGCAGGTCGGCGCGGACCGGTCCGACACTGGCCGCTTGGCGCATCCGCGCCAGGTAGGCAGCCCTTGTGGGCTCGCTTCGTTCGACGATCCGCGCGGTGACCTGGTCGATGACGGGGTGAATCGGCGCGTTGATAGCAGCCTCCGGATCAATAGGTGTCAGCTCGGAGGCGGAAGCGATACGGCGCTGTATGCGGCCGCCGCCTGTCAAGTTTAAGCCACTGTGAAGATCAGATCAAAATCGATCCAGTAACCGCTGATCGTGGCCAACCCGTATCGCAAAGTGAATCTTGAACTGTGTACCTTGTCACAGTAGGAGCTGGCTCGGCGGAGTCGGCGAACGTGGCGGGTCGCACCACCACAGCGCACTGCGGCGCCGCCTGGCAACTGAAGTGATGCCCGAACTGATGTGATGCGAGGTGCGGTTATGGCGACCACGGAAATCACCGAGTTGCGGCGAGCGATTGGACAGCTGCGCCAGTGTGTCGGCGACCTACGCTCCCGATATGGCGATGCGGCCGTGATTCAGCGACTCGCCAACGACGTCGACCGGTTGGATATCGACGCGAACGAGCTTGGTGACCCGCCACCATTGCCCCAGCAGCCGGCAGGCGCTTCGGGGCGCGAGAACGTGGTCGTGGTTCCGGATACGCCGTACGACGACTCGCTCTGGCACGGCGCCGACGACGAAGGCGTCGGCGGGTACCGGCCGCAGCACCCATGAGTGCACCGGATATAGAGTCCCGAGGGGTGGACCAACAAACAGGTACCGGGGTCCTCTCAAGGACGAGAGCCCGGATCGCGGATCGGACGCTGCGGACCGATCGCTGGTGGCTGTCGCCACTGCTGACCGTGCTGGGCCTGGCCTTCTTCGTCATCTACTCGACGATCCGGGCTTTCTGGGGCTCCGCCTACTACGTACCCGAATACAACTATCTGACGCCGTTCTACTCACCATGTCTGAGCACGGCATGTGAACCCGGTTCGAGCCACTTCGGGACCTTGTTCGACTTCCCGTGGTTCATTCCGTATGCCGCGCTCTCGCTGCCGTTCCTGCTGCTGTTCCGGCTGACGTGCTACTACTACCGCAAGGCCTACTACCGCTCGGTGTGGTTCTCCCCGCCGGCGTGCGCGGTTGCCGAACCACACAGCAAGTACACGGGGGAAACCCGCTTCCCGCTGATCATGCAGAACCTGCACCGGTACTTCTTCTATGCCGCCGCGCTGGTCGTGCTGATCAACACCTACGACGCGATCGCCGCGTTCAGCGGCGAGAACGGTTTCGGGATCGGGCTCGGCAACCTCATCCTGCTCGCGAACGTGATCCTGCTCTGGGCATACACGTTCTCCTGCCACTCGTGCCGGCACGTGGCAGGGGGCAGGCTGAAGAACTTCTCGAAACACCCCGTGCGGTACTGGTTCTGGACCCAGGTGTCCAAGTTGAACACGCGCCACATGCAGTATGCGTGGATCACGCTGTTCATGCTGATGTTCACCGACTTCTACGTGATGTTGGTGGCCAGCGGAACCATCGCCGACCTGCGCATCATTAACTGAAGAAGCTGAGGAATTCTATGACCGAGGTGGAGCGGCACAGCTACGACGTCGTAGTGATCGGTGCCGGCGGCGCCGGTCTGCGTGCCGTCATCGAGGCACGGCAGCGTGGGTTGAGCGTGGCCGTGGTCTGCAAGTCCCTGTTCGGCAAGGCGCATACGGTAATGGCCGAGGGCGGTTGCGCCGCGTCGATGGGCAATTCCAACCCAAATGACAACTGGCAGGTGCACTTCCGGGACACCATGCGTGGTGGGAAGTTCCTGAACAACTGGCGGATGGCCGAGCTGCACGCGAAGGAAGCTCCCGAGCGGGTCTGGGAGCTGGAGACCTACGGGGCGCTGTTCGACCGCACGGCGGACGGGAGGATCAGCCAGCGGAACTTCGGCGGGCATACCTACCCGCGCCTCGCGCATGTCGGCGACCGCACCGGGCTCGAGCTGATCCGGACGATGCAGCAGAAGATCGTCTCGCTGCAGCAGGAGGACTATGCCGAGCACGGCGACTACGAAGCCAAGATCAAGGTTTTCGCCGAGTGCACGATCACCGAACTGCTCAAGGACGGTAACGCCATCGCCGGCGCATTCGGCTACTGGCGGGAATCCGGCAGGTTCATCCTGTTCGAGACCCCGGCGGTGGTGCTGGCAACCGGCGGTATCGGCAAGTCCTTCAAGGTGACCTCGAACTCCTGGGAGTACACGGGAGACGGGCATGCGCTCGCCCTGCGTGCCGGCGCCAAGCTGATCAACATGGAGTTCGTCCAGTTCCATCCCACCGGCATGGTCTGGCCACCAAGCGTGAAGGGCATCCTGGTCACCGAGGGGGTGCGTGGCGACGGCGGAGTGCTCAAGAATGCCGAGGGCAAGCGCTTCATGTTCGACTACATCCCCGAGGTGTTCAAGGACCAGTACGCGGACAACGAGGAAGAAGCCGACCGCTGGTATGACAACCCGGATGGGAACCGGCGAACGCCCGATCTGTTGCCACGGGACGAGGTCGCCAGGGCGATCAACTCGGAGGTGAAAGCCGGCAGGGGATCTCCGCACGGCGGGGTTTTCCTCGATATCGCTAGCCGGCTGCCGAAAGAGGAGATCAAGAAGCGGCTGCCGTCCATGCATCACCAGTTCAAGGAACTGGCCGATGTGGACATTACCGGCGAGCCCATGGAGGTCGGGCCCACCTGTCACTACGTGATGGGCGGTATCGAGGTCGATCCGGACACCGCTTCGTCCGATGTGGCGGGTCTCTTCGCGGCTGGCGAATGCGCCGGCGGGATGCACGGCTCCAACCGGCTCGGCGGGAACTCCCTTTCCGACTTGCTGGTCTTTGGTCGGCGGGCCGGTCTCGGCGCGGCGAACTACGTCATCGAGCTGGCCAGCTGGCCAAGTGTCGCCCCGTCCGATGTGGATACCGCGGCTGCCGAGGCGGTGGAGTGCTTCGAGCCGAAGGAAGGCAACGAGAATCCCTACACGGTGCATGCCGAGCTGCAGGACTCGATGAACGGTCTTGTCGGGATCATCCGCAAGGCCGAGGAGATGCGTGCGGCCGCTGCGAAGGTCGAGGAGTTCAAACAGCGGGCCAAGCAGGCCACCGTGGAGGGCCACCGGCAGTTCAACCCCGGCTGGCATCTCGCGCTCGACCTGCGGAACATGCTGCTGGTCAGCGAATGCGTCGCGAAAGCCGCGTTGCTACGCGAAGAGAGCCGTGGTGGACACACCCGCGACGATCACCCGGGGATGGTGGCGGACTGGCGGAACAAGCTGCTGGTCTGCGCGATCGATGGGGACGGCGTGCGGGTGACCGAACAGGAACAGCCACCGATGCGGCAGGATCTGCTCGAGCTGTTCGAGCTCGGCGAGCTGGAGAAGTACTACACCTCGGGCGAACTCACCGAGCATCCAGAACGGAAGGAGTCCATATGAGTTACCAGGGCAAGTTCCGGGTCTGGCGCGGCGATGTGGACGGAGGCGACTTCGAGGACTTCACCGTTGAGGTGAACGAGGGCGAGGTGGTGCTGGACATCATCCACCGGCTGCAGGCCACCCAGGCACCCGATCTGGCGGTTCGGTGGAACTGCAAGGCGGGCAAATGCGGGTCCTGTTCGGCGGAGATCAACGGCCGGCCGCGGTTGCTGTGCATGACCCGGATGTCCACCTTCACCGAGGACGAAACGATCACCGTGACGCCGTTGCGGGCCTTCCCGGTGATGCGGGATCTGGTCACTGACGTGTCGTACAACTACACGAAGGCGCGGGAAGTGCCGGCTTTCACTCCGCCGGAAGGTGTCGGGCTCGGCGAGTACCGGATGCACCAGGTGGATGTCGAGCGCTCGCAGGAGTTCCGCAAGTGCATCGAATGCTTCCTGTGTCAGGACACCTGCCACGTGGTGCGCGATCACGAGGACAACAAGGAGTCCTTCGCTGGGCCACGTTTCCTGATGCGGATCGCCGAACTGGAGATGCACCCGCTCGATGCGGGCGATCGCACCACGGCGGCACAGGAGGAGCACGGCCTCGGCTACTGCAACATCACCAAGTGCTGCACCGATGTGTGTCCGGAAGGTATCAAGATCACCGATAACGCGCTGATCCCGATGAAGGAGCGCGTTGCCGGTCAAAAGTACGACCCGCTCGTATGGCTTGGTAACAAGCTGTTTCGGCGCGGCTAGCCGCGCCGCCCGTCGGGTCGCAGGCGCTCAGCGCAGTGCCTGCGACCCGACGACGGACAGTAACCGCAGTTTCTCGTAGCTCTCGCTGCCCGCGATCGCCGTATAGACGATCAGTTGATGCGACTGGTTCGGGTCAAGGAGCGTCTGGCAGTGCAGTTCCAACGCGCCGACCTCGGGGTGTACGAAATTCTTCACCTCGCGGGGCCGGACGCCGATCTCGTGGTCTTGCCACAGGTGGCGAAACTCCTCGCTCTGGTCGAGCAGCAGCTCAGCGTAGTGAGCCGCCCGGGAATCGGGGCCGCGCAGCGCGGCGACTCCGCGTAGCCCCGAGACGAACATCCGACTGAGGAACGCATGGTCCTCGGGCGCATAGCGCTCCCGGGTATCAGCATCGGTGAACCACCGGTACCCGATGCTGCGAGCGGGCCCGCGGAAGCCGGTGAGGTCGCCGGCGAGCGCGACGCCGAGCGGGGTCTGCCGCAGCGTCTCACCGAGTTCCGTGACGACCTCCGCGGGAGTGTCGTGTAGACGGTCGAGGACGCGCAGCAGCCCAGGGCTGATGTGCTCGCTGTCCACACCGCGCGCGGGCGGCGAGTGCCCGGCAAGCCGGAAAAGGTGATCCCGCTCGTCCAGGGAGAGATGGATCCCCTGTGCGATCGCGGCGATCATCTGCTCGGACGGCTGTGGGCCGGTCTGTCGTTCGAGCCGCGCGTAGTAGTCGGTCGACATGTGGCACAGCACGGCCACCTCCTCCCGCCGCAGGCCCGTCGTCCTGCGGCGTTGCCCGCGAGGTAGGCCGACATCCTCGGGTTGCAGGGACTCCCGACGGCGCCGGAGGAACTCCGCTAAACCGGTTCGATCTATCACCGCATGCGCCTCCGCTTCCGGCCGTGCCCGTTCAGGTCCTATTTCTACCGCCAGGATCGTTTGCGAGCCACGGATCGTGAATCCACCCCTGACGGATGCGCGCGCGCAAGGCCGGAGCCTGGGCTTCCTGATCAGTGGATCGGACGGCCCTGAATAGTGCTACCGATGCACGCCATGGTGGAGGAGCACTATAGCCGCACGAGCTCGAAACCCAGGAGTGGACAGATGCCACGCACGATCATCGACTGCACGGTCCCGGACCTGTCCGGTGGACGCGCGCTGATTACCGGAGCAAGCGACGGGATCGGGCTCGGCCTCGCCACGCGACTCGCGGCCGCGGGGGCCGAAGTGCTGCTGCCGGTGCGCAATCCACGCAAGGGGGAGGCGGCGATCGGCACGATCCGGCAGACGGTACCCAACGCGAAAGTCGCGCTGCGCGAGCTCGATCTGTCTTCGCTCGTCTCCGTCGCGTCCCTCGGCGAGACGCTGCTCGCCGAGGGACAGCCGATCAACATCCTGATCAACAACGCCGGCGTGATGACCCCGCCCGAGCGACAGGTGACCGCCGACGGCTTCGAGCTGCAGTTCGGCACCAATCACCTTGGCCATGTCGCCCTGGTCGCCCACCTGCTGCCACTGTTGCGTGCTGGCCAGGCGCGGGTGACCTCGCAAGTCAGCGTCGCGGCGAACCAGGGCGCGATCAACTGGGACGACCTGAACTGGGAGCGTTCCTACGAGGGTAGGAGGGCCTACAGCCAGTCGAAGATCGCCCTCGGGCTCTTCGGCCTGGAACTCGACCGACGCAGCCAGGCCAATGGCTGGGGGATCACGAGCAATCTCGCCCATCCCGGGGTCGCGCCGACCGGCCTGCTTGCCGCCCGCCCCGAGGTCGGCCGCGATACGGACACCAGAAGCGTGCGTCTGATCAGAGCGCTGTCCGCGCGTGGCATCCTCGTCGGCACCGTACACACCGCGCAGTTACCCGCCCTGTACGCCGCGACGTCTCCGGTGGCAAGCCGTGGCGGGTTCTACGGGCCACGCGGACTCGGACACATGGGTGGCCCGCCGGGCGAGCAGAAGCTCTACTCGCGGCTACGCGGCCACGAGCAGGCGGCGCGCGTCTGGCAGGTCTCCGCGGAACTGACCGGGGTGCCGTGGCCGGCCAGCTAGCTGGCCCGTCAGCGGGCGTCGGCCAGCGTGGCGTCCGGCTTCTTGTCGTCGTCCAGGTCGATGTGCTTCTTGCTCCGGTTCTGCCGCTTGTCCAGGTAGTTGGCCAGCCAGGTGAGCAACAGGCACAGCACGATGTAGATCGCCGCGATGACGATCGTGGTCGGCACGATCGGACGATCGAAGACACCCTGCGAGCCCAGGTTGCGCGCGTAGTACAGAAGTTCCTGGTAGGTGATCAGGAAGCCGAGCGCGGTGTCCTTGAGCAGCACCACCAGCTGGCTGATGATCGTCGGCATCATCGACCGGATGGCCTGCGGCAGCAGCACCGTGACCATGACCTGCGTTTTGCGCATGCCGAGCGCATAGGCGGCTTCCTGCTGTCCCTTGGGTAGGGCGAGCACACCCGCGCGGAAGACCTCGGCAAGCACCGAGCCGTTGTAGAGCATCAGCCCGAGCACGACCGCGAGATACGGCGTCATCTCCACGCCGGCGACGGGCAGTCCGAAGTAGAACAGGAAGATCATGACCAGCAGCGGGATCGCGCGGAAGAACTCGACGATCACCGTTGCGAAGGCACGAATCCAGACATGGTCGGACAGGCGCGCGATCGCGAAGATCGCGCCGAAGACCAGTGCGAGAACAGCGCCGGACGCGAACGCCTGCAGGGTTGCCAGAACGGCCTTCGCCAGGTCGATCTGGATCTGCTCGTACTGCAGCCATTCCCATTTGGACGGTACGAACTCGCCGCTCTCGTAGAACTTGTATCCGACATAGCCAAGCGCCCCGGCAAGGGCGAGGATGCCGAGCACCGCCAGCATCCGGTGGCGCGCCTTGGCTTTCGGGCCAGGCGCGTCGTACAGCACGCTGCTCATCGCGCCACACTCCAACGCTTCTCGAGGGTCCGCTGTACGGAAGTCAGGATCATGACGAGGAGGATGAAGCCGACCGCCACGAAGATCAGGGTAAGCAGCTGGTTCTCACCACGCTCACTGAGAATCGAGCGGATCTGTCCGGCCTCGGCCACCGAGAAACCAGCGGCGATCGTGGTGTTCTTCAGTAGCGCGATCAACATGCTCATCATCGGTGGCAGCACCGAGCGGAACGCCTGCGGTAGCACGATCGTGCCGAGTACCTGCCCGAAGCCGAGGCCTAGCGCGCGTGCCGCCTCGGCCTGTCCGACAGGGACGGTGTTGATTCCCGAACGGACCACCTCGCAGATGAATGCCGAGGTATAGACGGTCAGCGCCACACATGCCGTCATGAAGAACGAGAGATCGACCATGTCCAGCCGCGGGTAGGCGAACGCGAAGAACAGGAAGACCAGGGTCAACGGCGTGTTGCGCACGATCGTCACATAGAGCGTGCCCGCCGAGCGAAACACCGGCACCGGGCTGACCCGGAGCATCGCCAGCGCCGTACCCAAGATCAGCGAGCCGATTCCGGACACCACGAACAGTTGAATCGTCGTGTAGAAACCGTTCGCGAATACGTCCAGGTTGTCGAATAGAACGTCCATCGAGCCTTCCCCGCGTACTGACCTATGACGGTGGCCGGGTGGAACGTGTCCAGCCGGCCACCGTCCCAGGGTGATCAGTACCGATCGATCTTCGGTGTCTCTGCCTTCGCGCCCGACTTGCCCAGGGTGGCGTCGTAGATCTCCTGCCAGGTCCCCTCCTCGATGGAGGTTTCCAGCTCATCGTTCACGAAATCGCGCAGGGCCTTGTCTTCCTTCGCGAGGCCGATGCCGTAGGGCTCCTCGGAGAAGGTGTCCCCAACGAGCTTCATCTCCTCGGGGTCCTCGGCGGCGTAGCCGGCCAGGATCGCGTCATCGGTGGTAACCGCGTCCACCTCGTTGCCAAGCAGCTTGTCCACGCACTGCGAGTAGCCCTGGAACTCGACGATGTTGGAGTTCTCGGTCAGCTTCTGCTCGCGCACGTTCTGGATCGGGGTGGAGCCGGTCGCCGAGCAGACCTTCTTGCCCTTGAGCGTGTCCTTGCCCTTGATCTCTTCCTCGTCGCTGCGGACGAGTAGCCCCTGGCCGGCCTCGAAGTACGGACCAGCGAAGCCGACCTGTTGCTTGCGCTCATCGCTCATCGTGTAGGTGCCGACGTAGAAATCCACGTCACCGTTGATGATCGCCTGTTCCCGTGCCTCGGAAGGAACCGGCTTGTACTCGATCTGATTGGCCTTGTAACCCATCGCTGCGGCGACCATCCGGCCGATCTCGATGTCAAAGCCCGAGTACTCGTTGGTCCTCGGGTCCTTGTAACCGAGTCCCGGCTGGTCGTCTTTGACGCCCATCACGAGCTTGTTGTCGCCACGGGACTGCATATCCTTGAACGTCGGCGAGTTGGCGATCTCGACGTTCTGGGCGACCTCGTAGGTCGGCAGCGCCGCCTCGTCGGGTGCTGAGCCGCCGCCCCCTTCCGGGGCGTCGCCTTCCTTGCCGCATGCCGACAACACGAGACCGCCGACGAGCAGCCCGACTGCCAGGGACCGAACCTTCATCGTGCTCTTCTCCTGCTCTTTGATCGGACGGCGCGGTTGGCGCCGTAACCGGAACTCAGTGGGCCGAACTCAATGGGTCAGGATCTTGCCCAGGAAGTCCTTTGCCCGGTCGGACTTCGGCGCCGTGAAGAACTCGTTCGGGGTCGAGTCCTCCACGATCTCCCCGTCAGCCATGAACACCACTCGGTGCGCGGCCCTGCGGGCGAAGCCCATCTCGTGGGTTACCACGAGCATCGTCATACCGTCCTTGGCCAGCCCGGCCATCGTGTCCAGCACTTCCTGGACCATTTCCGGGTCGAGCGCCGAGGTCGGCTCGTCGAACAGCATCACCTTCGGCTGCATCGCAAGCGCGCGGGCGATGGCGGCACGCTGCTGTTGACCGCCGGACAGTTGCGCGGGGTACTTCTCCGCCTGGTTGGCGATCCCCACTCGGTCGAGCAGCGCCATCGCGGCCTTCTTGGCCTCGGCCGCCGACTGCTTACGCACCTTGACCGGCGCGAGCGTGACGTTATCCACGATGGTCTTATGCGAGAACAGATTGAACTGCTGGAACACCATGCCGACATCGGCGCGGAGACCGGCAAGCGCCTTGCCCTCGGCTGGCAGCGGCTTGCCATCCACCTCGATGGTGCCCGAATTGATCGGCTCGAGCCGGTTGATCGCCCGGCACAGGGTCGATTTACCTGACCCCGATGGGCCGAGCACCACGACTACCTGCCCGCTGGGAACCTCGATGTTGATATCGCGCAGCACGTGCAGCTGCCCAAAGTACTTGTCGACGCCGGCCATGCGAATCATCGGCGGCGTAGGCAGCGAGCCCTCTGCTGCGGTCATCGGCCCTCCAGGACGGCTGTGTCAGTCTGCGTTCTGATCGTTGTACGGATGGTGCGCGTTAGCCAAGCCCCGTAACCATGCTGTTTCCCAGGCGGATCTAACACGATGCGTCCTAGGTTGGGGTCGGAATTCACCGAATGACAACCTAGCGGCACCGACTTGTTACTCCAAACGGGTGGGGCAGGTGGCTCGTCACTGTAGTCATGGCCGGGAGCCAAAGCACGCCGGGTACCAACCGGTCGAGTACCGGGTTCTACCCTGGGGTAGCGAACACGAAATGCCTGTCAGGAGCTCGAGTGACGCGCAGTTACCAGATCCGTACCTTCGGTTGCCAGATGAACGTGCACGACTCGGAACGGCTGGCCGGACTACTTGAGGACGCCGGTTATGCGCCGGCGTCCGAGGGTGCCGCGGCCGATGTCGTCGTGTTCAACACCTGCGCGGTTCGAGAGAACGCGGACAACAAGCTGTACGGCAACCTTGGCCACCTGCGGCCGAGCAAGGACGCCAATCCGGATATGCAGATCGCGGTCGGCGGCTGCCTTGCGCAGAAGGACCGTGGCGAGATCGTCAAGCGCGCGCCCTGGGTGGATGTGGTGTTCGGTACGCACAACATCGGTTCGCTTCCCACGCTGCTCGAGCGGGCCCGGCACAATGCCGAGGCCGAGGTCGAGATCCTGGAGTCGCTGGAGACATTCCCCTCGACGTTGCCAGCCAGGCGCGATTCGGCCTACTCGGGTTGGGTGTCGATCTCCGTCGGCTGCAACAACACCTGCACCTTCTGCATCGTTCCCTCGCTGCGCGGTAAGGAACGTGACCGGCGCCCAGGCGAAGTGCTCGCCGAGGTGGAGGCGCTGGTCACAGAAGGAGTCCTTGAGGTAACCCTACTGGGGCAGAACGTCAATTCTTATGGTGTGGAGTTCGGCGACCGGCTGGCCTTCTCCAAGTTGCTGCGGGCATGCGGCGAGGTCGACGGCCTCGAGCGGGTGCGCTTCACCTCGCCGCACCCGAAGGACTTCACCGATGACGTGATCGCCGCGATGGCCGAAACACCGAACGTATGCCCGCAGCTGCACATGCCGCTGCAGTCCGGTTCGGACCGGGTCCTCAAGGCGATGCGGCGTTCCTACCGCTCGCGGCGGTATCTGGAGATACTGGACAAGGTTCGCGAATCGCTACCGGATGCCGCGATCACCACCGATATCATCGTCGGCTTTCCCGGTGAGACCGAAGCGGATTTTCAGGACACCCTGGACGTGGTCCGCGCGGCGCGGTTTTCCAGCGCGTTCACCTTCCAGTACTCCAAGCGTCCGGGTACGCCGGCAGCCGAGCTGCCGGACCAGCTGCCGAAGGAGGTCGTCCAGGAGCGGTTCGAGCGGCTGATCGAGGTGCAGAACGAGGTGTCCTGGGCGGAGAACAAGAAACAGGTTGGCCGGGAGGTGGAGATCCTCGTCGCCGCGGGTGAAGGGCGGAAGGACCAGCGAAGCAACCGGATGAGCGGGCGGGCACGGGATGGCCGGCTGGTCCATTTCAACCCCGAGGGTGCCGCCGTGGACCGCGCCGTTCGGCCCGGGGACGTGGTGCATGCCGTGATCAGCTACGCCGCACCGCACCACCTCGTCGCGGATGGTGAGTTGCGGGCACATCGACGTACCCGCGCGGGTGATCACACCGAGGACGGTGTTCGACCGAAGACCGCTGGGGTGAGCCTGGGCCTGCCGGCCTTTGGAGTACCCGATGCGCAACCTGTCGTTGCGGAAGGATGTGGCGTGTGATGAGCGAGGAGTCGGCGAACCGGTCGGGCGTTGACCTGGCCGAGATGGACGAGCTACGCGAGGAGGTGGACTCCGCCGAACGGCGCGCCGTTCGGACCGTCGAGTTCGGCAACCGCGCGATGGTGATCGCTGGTGCGGTGTTCGTTCTGCTCATCGGGATCGTGTTGCCCTGGATGGATGGCCAGACCGGCTGGCAGGTTCTGCTCAATGGCGAGGAAGCCATCCCTCGGCTGTTCGCCGGCACGGCGATCGGCATCGGCGTGCTCGGCTCAATAGCCACCCTGATCACCCGGCGGTGGGCGCTGTGCTGGGTCTGTGCGATCGGCGGTTGGTTTGCCTCGGTCGATGGGCTGCTCGCGATCTGGTCGCAGCAGTCCATGGTCGGCAGGGACGTCGCCGCCACCGGGCCGGAGTTCGGCATGATCATTTCGGCGGTCGCGATGGTCGTACTTGCCGTGCAGTGGTTCCGGATGGCCTGGTCGCGTCCCTGATCGCGGGCCGTGGCCAGGCGTGCGGCCGGGTAGCCGCGGGCTCAGCGGTTGGCGACCGCGTTCTCCGCGGCCTCCAACCACTCGCGCCACTGCGCCGCCTGAGCTTCCGCCTGCTCGGCACGTTTGCGATCACCCGCGGCGCGGGCCTTCTCCGCCTGAGACTCGAACTGCTCGACGCGCTCCCGGAACTGCGCCGCGCGCGCCTGCGCCTCCGGATCGGTCCGCCGCCACTGCGCGTTGGCCGCCGAGCGGACCTTGTCCTCAACCGCCTTGAGCCGGCCCTCGAGTTCCCTGATCCGTTCCTTCGGAACCTTCCCGATACCGTCCCAGCGCTCCTGGATCCGGTGTAGCTGGGCTTTCGCCGCTTCGATATCGGCGGCGGGATCGATCTTGTCCGCCTCCGCGAGCAGTTCCTCCTTCAGCTTGGCGTTGTCCGCGAACTCCGCGTCACGCTCACTGAAAACGTCCGAACGCCGTTTGAAGAAGGAATCCTGCGCGGCGCGGAACCGTTGCCACAGCGCCTCGTCGGTATCCTTCGGGGCGCGGCCAGCCGCCTTCCAGTCGGCCATGAGCTGCTTGTACCTGGTTGCCGTGGCACCCCAGTCGGTGGAGTCGACGAGCCCTTCGGCCTCGGCGAGAAGCTCCTCCTTGCGTTGTTTGGCCACCGCCCGCTGCTTGTCCAGTTCGGCGAAATGCGAGCCACGCCGACGGTTGAACGACTCCCGCGCCTTGGAGAAGCGCTTCCACAACGCGTCGTCGGTTTTCCGGTCCACCCCGCGGACGGTCTTCCACTCGTCCAGGATGGCGCGTAGCCGATCCCCCGCGGTCTTCCACTGGGTGGATTCGGCCGCGAGCTGTTCCGCCTCGGCGACCAGGGCCTCTTTGTGCCGCACGGCCTGCGACCGTTCCACCTCTTTTGCCTTCTTGGCCTCGTCCATCGACCGCTCGGCATGGGCGATCACATGTTCGATTCGCGCGGACAGCGCGGCGAGGTCGCCGACGACGGCGGCATCGGCAAGTCCGTCCCGCAGGTGTTTCGCGCTGGTCATCGCCTGTTTTGGATCACCAGCGCCGGAATTCAGCCGCGATTCGAGCAACTCGACCTCGGTGCGCAGGTCGTCGAACCGGCGCGCGAAGTGCAGCAACCCTTCCGTCGGCGAGCCCGCCTGCCAGGAACCGACGACCCGCTCACCTTCGGGGATCTCGCCATCCGGGGTGTCCATCTTCGGGGTTCGGACGTAGACCGTGCCATCGGCATCGACCCGGCCCCACACCTCCGGTGTGGATTCGGCGGACGGCACGGGCGGTGCTTGTGGAACTGCCCGTTTTCCCTCGCCGGATGGTTCGCTGTGTGGGCGGGTGCCCTTGTCGGTCATCGCCGGTTCCTCCTCGCATGGTGCTCCGCCTCGCGGATACCTGCGCGCATTCAAACAGTTCAGGGCGCTCGATGGGTAGCCCACTGTAAGCCGGTAACCTCACCGGGCGTGAGCACGCCCGCCGGTGTCCGTCCGATCGCGATTGTCGGCCCCACCGCGACCGGCAAATCCGAACTCGCCATCTCGGTCGCCGAGACCATCGGCGGTGAGGTGATCAACGCCGACGCGATGCAGTTGTATCGCGGGATGAACATCGGCACGGCGAAGGTGACCACCGCCGAGCAGCGCGGCATACCGCACCATTTGTTGGACGTGCTCGAGGTTACCGAATCGGCGACGGTGGCCGCATACCAGCGGGACGCGCGAGCGGTTATCACCCGGCTGCGGACCGCCGGGGTCGTTCCGGTGCTGGTGGGCGGCTCGGGTCTCTATGTCCAGGCCGTACTCGATGAGCTGCGGTTTCCAGGTACCGATCCGGTGGTCCGGGCCCGGTTGGACGCCGAGGCCGCCGAGCTGGGACCGGCCGTACTGCACGAGCGGTTGGCCGCGCTCGACCCGGCGGCGGCGACCGCGATCCTGCCGTCCAACTCGCGGCGGATCGTCCGGGCGCTCGAGGTGATCGAGCTGACCGGTGCGCCGTTCTCCGCGAATCTGCCGAAGCCGGGCCCTGCCCGCTACGGCACCGTGCTGTTCGGGGTGGACAGGGATCCCGCCGAGCTCGACGCCCGAGTCGATGAGCGGGCTCGGCTGATGTTCGAGACCGGGCTGGTGGACGAGGTGCGTGCGCTGGTGGACGTCGGCCTGCGCCAGGGGCGTACCGCCGCCCGCGCACTGGGGTACCAGCAGGTGCTCGCCGCGTTGGACGGCACATACGATATGGCGGAGGCCGAGCGCGAGACCGCGCGGGCAACCCGGCGATTCGTGCGGCGACAGCGGTCCTGGTTCCGCAGGGACAAGCGGATCAGTTGGCTGCCCGGCGCGGAGCGCGGATTGGCCGAGCGAGTGATTCGGCAGTGGCGGCGCGAGACCGACGATTAGGCTGGAAGACGTGGGCGGAATCGAGTTCCTCAAGGGACATGGCACGCAGAACGACTTCGTCGTGCTGCCCGATCCAGAAGGCAAGCTGGAGTTGACCGAGGAACGGGTACGGGCACTGTGTGACCGTCGGCGGGGGATCGGCGCGGACGGCGTGCTGCGCGTGACCCGCGCCGGTGCGATGCCGACCGAAGCGCCGGATGTGGAATCCATCGTGGACCGCAATATGTGGTTCATGGACTACCGCAACGCGGATGGGTCGATCGCCGAGATGTGCGGGAACGGCGTGCGGGTGTACGCGCGCTATCTCCGCGAAGCTGGGTTGGTCGAGGGTAGCGAGTTCGTGCTTGGTACTCGCGCGGGCGCGCGCGGTGTGGTGTTCAATCCGGATGACACGGTGACCGTGGATATGGGCTCGCCGCACCGGAACGGGCACGCCGCGGTACGGGTGGGGGAAACCGAGTACGACGCGATGAGCGTGAACGTGGGCAACCAGCACGCGGTGTCCATTGTGGAACAGCCGGTGGCGGGGATCGATCTTTCCGCCGAGCCGGCGTACGAACCCGAGGACTTCCCGGATGGCGCGAACTTCGAATTCGTGAACGTCGTGTCCGAGGACGTGCTGCGGATGCGGGTCTACGAACGCGGCGTGGGCGAGACGCGGTCCTGCGGTACCGGCACGGTGGCCGCGGCGAAGGTCTACATAGCCCGCAAGGAGAACAGCAACGGGGTGGGTACGGCCGATGTGCTCGTGCCTGGTGGCCGGGTATCCGTGCGAATCATGATCGGAGCCAGCACGCTGACCGGACCAGCCGAACTCGTGGCGCGTGGTGAGCTGGACGAGAGCTGGTGGCGCTCGGCCGCCGAACCGGTCTAGCGCGGGTCGGGTGTAGACGGCGGCTCCGGCGTGGCGTCGGCCGGTACGTCACGCATCCGGCGCAGTGGTGAGCACAGTACCCACAGCACCGACAGGATCGACCCGCCGGTCGAGATCCAGATTGCCGGTCGTACGCCCAGCCATTCGCCAACCACACCGCCGAGTAGCGCGCCGATCGGCAGTACGCCCCAGATGACGAACCGCATGGTTGCCGTCATCCGCCCGCGTAACCGGTCCGGGCAGATCATCTGCCGGTAACTGACCTGCGCGATGTCGTACACGACCACCGCGTAGATCAGCGCGATATAGCCGACGAACGCCAGCGCGACACCGATCTCCGGTTGAGCCAGCGGTAGCAGCAGCATCAGCGGCTGCACGGTAACCAGGACCAGCCACATCGTGCGGACCTGGCCGAAGGTGCGCATCCACCAGCTCGCCGTGAGCGCACCGAGCAGCGAACCAAGGCCACCGCTGGCGAGTACCAAACCAACAACGCCAGCGGAAAGACCGAGTTCCTGAACCAGGTAGAGCGCGAGCAGCGCGCCGAGCATCGACTCGAAGAGGTTGGCCGTGGCACCGGTCGCGACGAGCGGGCGGATCGTCGGGTGGGTGAAGACGAATCGCAGGCCTTCCACGATCTCGGTGCGCAACCGGCCCGTGTGCTGACGTTCGGGCACGGTTTCGACGTGCTTGATGCGGAACAGGAACAGTACCGAGGCGAAATAGCCGACGCAGGTGCTCAGCACGGCGTTCGCGGCGCCGGCGAACTGGATCAGCCAGCCACCCATCGCGGGGGCACTCATCTCGGAGATCGAGCGGGTGGATTCGAGTTTCGCGAAGCCGTCCGGCAGCTGCTGGCGGTGGATCAGGTTGGCCAGGTACGGCTGGGCGGCGATATCGAAGAACACCGTACCCGCGCCGACCAGCAGCGCGACGATCAGCAACTGGGTCATGCTGAGCGCATCGAACCAGGCGGCCACCGGGACGCTCAGCAGCAGCAGCCCTCGGCTGAGATCAGCGATGATCATGACGGGCCGCCGGCGCAGCCGATCCAGCCAGGCGCCGACCGGCAAGCCGATCAGCAGGAACGCGAACGTGCTCGCCGCGTTCAGCAGGCCCAGTTCGAACGCGCTGGCACCGAGCGAGCCGATCGCCAGCAGCGGCAGCACGGCCTGCACCGTGTAGGTGCCGAACTGGCTTGCCGTATCGCCGGCCCAGAACCGTAGGAACCCGGCATGGCGGGTCAGCGCTACCGGCGCTGGCGATTCGGACATATGTGCAGCATCCCGTATTACGGATGATCACTGCAGCCGAGTATCGATTTTGGGTGAGTTCGAGGTGTGTCGACCGGTCGTGTTCGGGCGCGGTCGTAGCCTGCATGGGTGACTGGACGACGAGCAACGGAGTTGGAAACGAAGGCGCTCGCCTCGGCCGTGCGACTGCGGATTCTTCGGTTGACCCACCAGCGCGGGTTAACGAACAAGGAGATCGCGGTGCGGCTCGGCAAGGATCCGGCGACCACACTGCACCATATCCGCAAACTGGTCGCGGCCGGTTTTCTCACGGCACAGCGGGCGCGTAGGGGCGCAAGGGGCGCGCGGGAGATTCCCTACCGGGCGACAATGGCGAGCAGGCACATCGGCGTCGGCACCGATGGCACGCCCGCGGAACGCCTCGCCGAGCTTTCCGCGCGGGAGGCGATTCTCGCCGCCTATCTCGGTGAGGTCGCCGATCTCGGCCTGACCGAAGTTGACCAGGTACGGCTGGCCCTTTCGCTACGCCGGCAGGACCGGGAGGAATTTCATACCCGGTTGACCGCGTTGGTTGAGGAGTTCCGCGAGCGCGATCCGGACGGTGACCGGCTCGGGGTTTACGTCGCGCTCTACCCGAGCGGGTAAAGCGCTCGGCGTAACCGAGGAAACGTGGGACAATAGGGGCAGGATGACAGATTTGATACGTGATGACGAGCTGATCGGGCAGGGTGCGCGGAGCCGGGGTTCCCAGGGGCAGGGTTTCCAGGGCCAGGGTTCTCCCGAGGGCCTTGCCGGCGACGGGGTAACCGCCATGGCCGAGGACATCTCGGATGGCGAGTTGGCGCTGACCGAACGGGCGGCGCTGCGCAGGGTCGTCGGCCTGTCCACAGAGCTCGCGGATATTTCCGAGGTCGAGTACCGCCAGCTGCGGCTGGAACGGGTCGTGCTGGTCGGGGTATGGACCAGTGGCACGGTCGAGCAGGCCGATGCCTCGCTCGCCGAGCTTGGTCGGCTCGCCGAGACGGCTGGCTCGGAGGTGTTGGAAGGCCTGATCCAGCGGCGCGACCGGCCGGATCCGGCTACCTACATCGGCTCGGGCAAGGTGCGCGAGCTGGCTGACACCGTGCGCGCGAACGGCGCCGATACGGTGATCTGCGATGGTGAACTCTCCGCTGGCCAGCTGCGCCAACTGGAGGAAAAGCTCAAGGTCAAGGTGATCGACCGGACCGCGCTGATCCTGGATATCTTCGCCCAGCACGCACGGTCCCGCGAAGGCAAGGCGCAGGTTGAGCTGGCCCAGTTGCAGTACCTGATGCCGCGGCTGCGTGGTTGGGGTTCGGCCCTCTCCCGGCAGGCCGGTGGGCGCGCTGGCGGTGCTGGCGGCGGTGTCGGGTTGCGCGGTCCAGGTGAAACGAAACTGGAGATCGATCGCCGGCGGATCCACAAGCGGATCGCGAAACTGCGCAAGGAAGTCGTGGGGATGGACACCGTGCGGCGGACCAAGCGGGATCGCCGGCTGGCCAACGAGGTTCCGAGTGTGGCCATCGTGGGCTATACCAACGCGGGTAAATCGAGCCTGCTGAACGCGATCACCGGGGCCGGTGTTCTGGTCCAGGACGCCCTGTTCGCCACCCTGGATCCGACCACTCGGCGCGGTGTGACACCGGACGGCAGGGACTACACCCTGACCGATACGGTCGGCTTCGTCCGGCATCTGCCGCACCAGCTCGTGGACGCATTTCGGTCCACATTGGAGGAAGCGGTAGCCGCGGATGTGTTGCTGCACGTCGTGGATGCCGCGGACGCACTGCCCGAAGCACAGGTCGAAGCGGTACGCGAAGTGCTCGGGGAGATCACCGAGGGCCGGGACGAGACTCTGCCGCCGGAGCTGCTCGTGGTGAACAAGGCCGACGCGGTGGACGAGTTGGAGCTGGCCAGGCTACGACACGTGTTCCCGGAAGCGATCGTCGTATCGGCGCGTACCGGGACTGGTGTGGCTGACCTGATTGAGGCCATCGCCGATCGGTTGCCCCGACCGGACGTGCTGGTCGAGGCACTGCTGCCGTATGCCAGCGGAGCCTTGGTGGCCAGGGTGCACCGGGAAGGTGAAGTGCTTTCCGAACGGCATACCGCCGATGGCACCATGCTCAGCGCCCGGGTACGCCCCGACCTGGCTGGTGTGCTCGCCGGTTTCACCACAAACGGCACGGCCGGGTGAGACGAGCCGCCATCGCGGCTGTGCTCCTGGGGCTGACCGCGCTGGTCTGCCCGGGGGTAGCGTCGGCAACGGCGAACGAGGTGCCCGAACCGGTCGACCGGTGCGTCGTCTCGGACCCCCGGCTGGATGAGGTTTCCGGGCTGGCCGCCGATGACCAGCGATGGTATGCCGTCAACGACGGCGGTTCCCGGCTGGAGGTGTATGTCCTCGGTCGGGACTGCGCCGTGCAGGACGTGATCACCAACGACACCAATCCCTACGACGTCGAGGATCTGGCGCTGGCCACCGATGGCACGCTGTGGCTGGCCGATACCGGGGACAACCGGAAGGTGCGCGAGACCGTAGCCCTGCACGAACTCGGCCAGGACGGTTCGGCCACGCTCTACCGGCTGACGTATCCGGACCGGGCGCACGATGCCGAGGCGCTGCTGCTCGGCGCGGACGGTGTGCCGTACATCGTCACCAAGTCGGGGCTGGGCAGCTCCGGTATCTACCGCCCGGCCGAAGAGCTGACCAGCCCTGGGCCCACTCCGCTCGAGCGGGTCGGCTCGGTGCAGTTCACGCCGACGAGTACGCCGGGTGGGCCGATCTCGCGCGTGATCGGCTCGGTGACCGTCACCGGCGGCGCGGTGAGCGCGGATGGTCGGGTGGTGGCGCTACGCACCTACACCGACGCCTACCTGTATCCCGCGCCGGACGGTGATGTGCTCGCCGCACTGGCGCGAGATCCCGTTCGGGTTCCGCTGCCGAACGAGCAGCAGGGCGAGGCGATCGCGTTCGAGCCGGACGGCGCGCTGCTTTCCGCGTCGGAAGGCACCAACCAGCCGCTTCGGGCGGTCGAAGCGGCGGAGGAGCTGGCCGGCAAGGCGGCTACGTCGGCCAGCCGTTCCGGCGCGGAGCAGCGCGAAACCGGCGGTACTGGCCCGGAGGGGGATGCGGCCGCCCGAAGTGATGATTCCGGGCTGGCGACCGGACCCGCGCTGCTGATCGCCATCGGGATCGCGCTGCTGCTTGCCGTTGGTTTCGGGCGGTGGCGCCGGCGTTCTCGCTGAGCCCAGCAGCGCGGCTACTGGCCGACTCGGTAGCCGGCTCTATAGCCGACGCAGTACCGCCACGACCTTGCCGAGCACCGTCGCGTCGTCACCGGGAATCGGTTCGTAGGACTCGTTGTGCGGGATCAGCCAGACGTGGCCGTCCTTGCGCTTGAGCGTCTTGACGGTGGCCTCGCCGTCGATCATCGCGGCGACGATATCGCCGTTTTCCGCGTCCTCCTGTTGGCGGACAACGACCCAGTCGCCATCGGTGATCGCCGCGTCCACCATCGAATCACCGCTGACGTTCAGCATGAACAGCGATCCGTCACCGACGAGTTCCTTTGGCATCGGGAACACGTCCTCGACCGCCTGTTGGGCGAGAATCGGGCCACCGGCGGCGATCCGCCCCAGGATGGGCACATAAGTCGGAGCGGGCAGGCTCTCGTTCGGTTCCGCCTCGGAACTGTGTGCCGGACCGGTGGGCCGCGCGTCGACCTCACTGGCCGCGGAGCTGATCGGGATCACCTGCCGGGCCTTCTTACGCCGCTTGCCCGGTTCGTCCTCCGGCGGCAGCACGCCAACGGCACGCGGCCGGTTCGGGTCGCGTCGCAGGAAACCCTTCTGTTCCAGGGCGCGAAGCTGGTGCGATACCGACGAGGTGGAGGTCAGGCCGACGGAGTCGCCGATCTCGCGCACGCTCGGTGGGTAGCCGAACCGGTCCACATGGGCGCGGATGACCTCCAGCACATGCCGCTGGCGCGGGGTGAGTCCGGCCGCGTCCACGGCGTCGTCGAGCCCGGGAAAACCCGTCACGGTGCCTTTCCGGGGACGTCCGGCGCGCGAGTTTCGCGGGCCCGCGTCGTCGGGCTTGTCGTCGTTGTTCGTCACTGCGTTCCTCCGGTGCCGGCCATGCTCGTGCGGTCCGTGTGTTCGATTATCGCGCGACCTGAGTCAAGTTGCGCGGAGATCCACGGCGATGTGTTCGACGCGCTGAAACGGGATGGTCAATTACCCGGTTCGCGACTCGTTTGTCGAGGTAGACGGTAACCCGCGAGATCGGCGAGATCAAACACCTGTTCGAGAGACACGCCGGGCGGGACTCGATTTTGTCGGGGCGAAGTGGTACAAAATCGCACGGACGTTCGATCGAACTACTGTTCGAAGCAGCGAAGGGAGCGAGGCGATGTCGGTACTCGCGAACGACACGGCAAACGTGCCGGAGATGCCGGAGGCGTCTGGGGTGTCTGGGATTCCTGGGGCGTCTGGGGCTCCTGGGGTCTCTGGGGTGCTGAGGGAGCGCGGGGAGCGGCACTCACGAGGCGGGGCCGGTGTGATCGTCGAGCATCCGGCCGTTCGAAATCGTCCTCCCCGTCCGCGAACTCCGGCGCCGCGAGCTCTTCCCGGGCAGCGAAACGGGCGTCGGGTGCTCGAACGCGTGCCGGCGAGGTCGCGGCCGCCACGCGGGGTTGAAGCGCCAAGGTCGGTCCGGTCGAACGGTTGCCAGGCGCGGGTACCGGCGCGCAGGTGGCCAGCGCTCCTGGCGCTCGGTGTCGCGGTGTTTCTCGGGGTGCTGGGCTTCGGCGCGCTCGCTGACGGGATGAGCCCGCCGGTTCCGGAGCGCACCACCGTTGTCTCGGTCGCCCCCGGCGAGACGCTCTGGCAGGTCGCCGACCGGTACGCCGCGGATAGCGACCCGAACGAGGTTGTGGCGCGTATTCAACAACTCAATGAGATGTCCGGCACCAAGGTGCATGCCGGAGACGTGCTGACCGTACCGGATCAGGCCGGCGGCACCGAGATCAACTGACGGTAGCGCGTACCGCGCTCGACGTCGGGTCCGCGCCGCCCGCGGCTGGGCGCGAGCGTGGCGTCGCCCGCCAGAATCCGGGCGAGTCGGGTAAAGCGGACCCGACGCGCCGCGACACGTTTTACGACTTTGCCCGCTCGGGTGAACACGATCGGTGATGGGGTTCGCGTTGACCTCGGCATCGAGTCCGGCTGAGGTATCTGTAGCGCGACCACGAGCTGTTTCACTCGCTCGTGTCGCTTGCGATTCCTTGGTCAGCGGCCTAACGTCTACCCCAACATCTAGTAGTTACATCGCTGTCGTTAGTCCACAGGTTGGGTTAGGATCGAAGGTAGCTGTCCACAGGGCATCCACCGGTAGTCCACAACTTGATCAACAGTTTGATCAGTGGCCGTGATCGTTAACCCGTGACGACGACGCCGTGGCGGGCGGCGGCGGTGCGGACGCGGATGGACCGTCAGCCAGTATCGGTGCGCATGTTCGTAGCGGAACGTGATGGTGTGGTTGCCGGGTAACTCCCGTGCGGCGCCCGTGCGGCGGGGGTGGCTAGTCGAGAAAGTAGGAGTCTTACGATGCGATGTCCGTTCTGTCGGAACACCGACTCGCGAGTCGTCGACTCCAGGGAAGTCGAGGATGGTCAGGCGATTCGTCGCCGGCGATCGTGTTCGGCCTGCAGTCGGCGGTTCACGACGGTCGAGCAAGGTGTGCTCGCGGTGGTGAAACGATCCGGCGTGACCGAGCCGTTCAGTAGGGACAAGGTCGTTCGGGGAGTCCAGCGCGCCTGCCAGGGTCGTCCGGTGGACGACGATGATGTTCAGCAGTTGGCCCATCGGGTGGAGGAAACCGTCCGAGCCGCGGGTGTCGCGGAGATACCGGCACACGAGGTTGGCCTTGCCATCCTGGGACCGCTTCGCGAGCTCGACGAAGTCGCCTACCTCCGGTTTGCGAGCGTCTACCGGGCGTTTTCCTCCGTGGAGGACTTCGAGAAGGAGATCGCGGAGTTGCGTAAGGCGACCGAGCGGGATCCGGCGGGGTAACTCGGCCGCACGGTACGGGCAGCGCGTGGTCGTGGCGGTAGCTGGTTGATGGGGCGAGTTCGGGACGGCGAAGTGAGTGCGAGTGACAAGTAGTAGGGCTTTCTTGCGGGGGAAGTCGAAACAAGTGAGGGAGAGAAGGGTCATGACCGAGACCGTCGGGGCCGCGGCGAACACCGCGTCAGGGGACGAGAGCGGCGATGCCGCGGTGGGTGAAGGCGGGACGGCCCGCCGGGGCCTGCGGGTGGAGCGCGTGTTCACCACCGAAGGCGTGCATCCCTACGACGAGGTGACCTGGGAGCACCGCGACGTCGTGATGACCAACTGGCGGGACGGTTCGGTCAACTTCGAACAGCGCGGCGTGGAGTTCCCGGATTTCTGGTCCGTGAACGCGGTCAACATCGTGACCAGCAAGTACTTTCGCGGCGCCGTCGGAACCGCGCAGCGGGAGAGTAGCCTGCGTCAGCTGATCGACAGGGTGGTGAACAGCTACGTGCGCGCGGGGACGCTGCACGGCTACTTCGCCACCGATGCGGACGCCGAGGTGTTCCAGCACGAACTCACCTGGATGTTGCTGCACCAGTACTTCAGCTTCAACTCGCCGGTGTGGTTCAACGTGGGAACCAGTTCGCCGCAGCAGGTCAGCGCCTGCTTCATCCTGTCGGTGGACGACACCATGGAATCGATCCTCAACTGGTACAAGGAAGAGGGGCTGATCTTCAAGGGCGGCTCCGGTGCCGGGCTGAACCTGTCCCGCATCCGGTCCTCCAAGGAACTGCTTTCCTCCGGCGGCACGGCATCCGGTCCGGTCTCGTTCATGCGCGGCGCGGACGCGTCCGCGGGGACGATCAAATCCGGTGGTGCCACCCGGCGCGCCGCGAAGATGGTCGTCCTGGATGTGGATCACCCGGACGTCGAGGAGTTCATCGAGACCAAGGCGAAGGAAGAGGAGAAGATCCGCATCCTGCGGGATGGCGGCTTCGATATGGACCTCGGTGGTCGGGACATCACCTCGGTCCAGTACCAGAACGCGAACAACTCGGTGCGGGTCTCCGATGAGTTCATGCGCGCGGTCGAGCGCCGGTCCGAGTTCGGGCTGCGGTCCAGGACCACCGGCGAGCCCGTGGACACGGTGGACGCCAAATCGCTCTTCCAGAAGATGGCCAAGGCCGCTTGGGAGTGCGCGGACCCCGGGCTGCAGTACGACGACACGATCAACGACTGGCACACCAACCCGGAGACAGGTCGGATCACCGCGTCGAACCCGTGCTCGGAGTACATGAGTCTGGACAACTCGTCCTGCAACCTCGCATCGCTGAACCTGCTGAAGTTCCTGCGTGACGACAGCAGTTTCGACAGCGCGAAGTTCGTCAAGGCGGTGGAGTTGGTGATCACCGCGATGGACATCTCGATCTGCTTCGCGGACTTCCCGACCGAGCCGATCGGCGACACCACCCGGCGGTTCCGGCAGCTGGGTATCGGCTACGCGAACCTTGGCGCGCTGCTGATGGCCACCGCGCGTGGTTATGACTCGGACAGCGGGCGCTCGCTGGCCGCGGCGATCACCTCACTGATGACCGGCACCGCGTACCGCAGGTCCGCCGAACTCGCCGCCGCCGTCGGTGCGTACGACGGCTATGCCCGCAATGAGGAGGGGCACAAGCGCGTGATGCGCAAGCACGCCGCCGCCAACGACTCGGTGCGTGTGGTCAACCCGGATGAGCGCGCGGTGCTCACCGCCGCGAGTGAGCAGTGGCACGAGGGGTTGCGGATCGGCGAGCAGCACGGCTGGCGCAACGCGCAGGCCAGCGTGCTCGCCCCGACCGGAACCATCGGGTTCATGATGGACTGCGATACCACCGGTATCGAGCCAGACTTCTCCCTGGTGAAATTCAAGAAGCTGGTCGGCGGCGGTTCGATGCAGATCGTGAACCAGACGATCCCGCGGGCCCTGCGGAACCTGGGTTACGTGGAGGAGTCCGTCGAGGCCATCGTCGAGTACATCGCCGAGCACGGTCACGTGGTCGACGCGCCCGGGCTGCGCCCCGAGCACTACGAGGTGTTCGACTGCGCGATGGGCGAGCGGTCGATCGCGCCGATGGGTCACGTGCGGATGATGGCCGCCGTACAGCCGTTCCTTTCCGGTGCCATCTCCAAGACCGTGAACATGCCGGAAGCCGCGACCATCGAAGATGTTGAGGAGATCTACTTCGAGGGCTGGAAGCTCGGGCTCAAGGCTCTGGCCATCTACCGGGACAACTGCAAGGTCGGCCAGCCGCTTTCGGTACACAAGAGCGGTTCGGACGAGCCGGAGAAGGTCGTGGAGTACCGGCCGGTGCGTAAGCGGCTGCCCAAGAAGCGGCCGAGCCAGACCATCTCCTTCACCGTTGGTGGCGCGGAAGGCTATCTGCACGCCGGCGAATACCCGGACGACGGCCTCGGTGAGGTCTTCGTCAAGCTGGGTAAGCAGGGATCCACGCTCTCTGGCGTGATGGACGCCTTCTCGATGTCCATTTCGGTCGGTCTGCAGTACGGCATCCCGCTGGAGTTCTACGTTTCGAAGTTCCAGAACCTGCGTTTCGAACCGGCTGGGATGACTGACGACCCAGACGTTCGGATGGCGACCAGCGTGCTGGACTACCTGTTCCGGCGACTCGCGTTGGACTACCTGCCGTACGAGAAGCGGGCCCAGCTCGGCATTTTCACCGCCGCGGAACGTACCGCGCAGGTGGCGGAGGACTACTCCACCGAACAGTCCGCTGTAGACATTGATGGGCTGCGCGGTTCGGTCGATGCCACGCCGAGCAAGGAGATCTCGTCGGCCGAGTCGGCTGGGGACGATCAGGAGGTTGGCAGTTCGACCGAGTTGCTCGAGCTCCGGCTCGGCAAAGCCGCCGATGCGCCACTGTGCATGACCTGTGGCACCAAGATGCGCCCAGCGGGTTCCTGCTACGCCTGTGAGGGCTGTGGCGCCACCTCGGGCTGCAGCTGATAGCAGCAGGTTTTAGGGTGGGCGCCGGTAAACCAGCCGGCGTCCACCCTGACCTGCCGAGTTCCTTGGGGTCCGTTCTGGACAGAATGCGACGGCTTCTCGGTCAGTCTGCGGGCAGCGTGGTGCGCAACCGGCGAATCGTACGCAGGGCTTCCGTGCGGTGCTTTGCGGATTTCAACCAGGCCGGCAGTCGTTCAACGAGGCTCATCGAACCGCGATAGGCGCCGCGTTCCCGTAGTCGCGCGGCCAGATAGGACTCGAGTAGCGCGAGATGCTCGGCGTTGTACGCCCACAGAACGTTCCCGCCGCAGCACTCCGCGCGCAGCCACAATGGCAGCCCGAAGTATGGATCATCGGGCCCGTTCAGCTCCGGCACGATCCAGTAGTTGTCGTGCCGCGGCGCGGTCCAACCGGCGGTGTGGCCACAGCCCAGACAACTAAGCCTGCGGTGCGGGTTGGAAGGCCCGGGCCGTGCCGTCGTGGTCGGCTCAGGGAGTACCGAAGCGCAGCCGGCGCATTTCGGGCACCGCACCAGTATCCGGTCGGCATACCGCCATAACCGGACCAGCGGGTCGGTAAACCGGTCCGACTGGCCGTCGCTGGTCTCGGTCATCCTGCTTCCCGTAAGTGGCCGCGCCCGCGCTACCCGGGTATGCCGATTCCCTTGGACAGCCGATCGCGCAGACCGACCGCCGCGAGCAGGCAGTTGGCCAGCTCTTGTGGTGTGGACAGGAAAGGGGAGTGGTCGGCTTCGAGTTGGTAGACGGCAAGGCAGGGCAGCATCGCGTGCATCATACGCTGCGCGGCCAGCTCGAGTGCCCGATCGTGCAAGCACTCCACATAGGCCCTGGCGACCGAGCCGAACCGGCCATTGCTCTGCGCGACATCCGGGCCCGCTTCGGCCGCGGAAGGCGGGCCGGCAGGTTCGGGAACCAGTCTCTCCGCCGCCCAGCTCGCGTCCTCGGCGCCGCATCGGTTGAACAGCACGGACTCCGGATCGCGCACCGTCATCGTGTTCGTCTCAGCGTCCTCGACGATCCGGCTGGTCAGCGCCTGGCCGGCGAACTCGGGTGGCACTGTCCCGTTGGGCAACAAGAACGCGCTGACGTAGACCAGCAGGTGCACCAGATCGGGCCGCAGCTGGGCCAGTTTCGATATCACCATCCCGGACGAGCTGTGGCCGACCAGTACGACCGGTTCCGCGCACTGTTTGAGCAGGGCAAGCAACTCATTGAAGGAGGCGCGGTCCGGGGTGTGCACCGTATGCCCGGCATCCCGAAGCGACGGCACGACGCGTTCCCAGCACCACGCGCCATGCCAGCGGGCATGGACCAGCACGAAAGTCGTCATGAGCGGTCGCCCGGCGGATAAATGTGCATATCCCACAGATTATCTATGCATTTTGCACAGGTCAACCTGTCATGATGGTGCTATGGCAGGTGAACGTACGGTCGACGCGACCGGTGCGGAGCCGGGCGGTGGGCCAGAACTGTTTCGGTTAGTGCGGTTCTGGGCGCGTCGCTGGGCCAGTCAGGTCGCGGTCGATGCGGCTGGTGCCGCGGAAGTCGCGCATGTGCATGTGGTCGAGGCGGTGCATTCGGCCGCGTACGGCCGGGACGTCGAGGTGGCCGTGCCCGAGGTCGCGCATCAGCTTGGCGTGGATCGTTCCGTGGCGAGCAGGATGGTCAGCGCGGCAGCCGCGGCCGGGTACGTACACAGGCAAGCCTCGGCCTCGGATGCGCGGCGGATCGGCGTGCGCCTGACCGAAACCGGTAGGGAGCTGCTGGCCGCCGCATACCGCTGGCAGCAGGAGACCTTCGATAATCTCGTGGCCGGCTGGGAGCCGGCCGATGCCAGCCGGTTCGCTGGGTACCTCCGCAGACTTGCCGACGAACTCCTCGAATCGCCCAGCTGACGTCGACCGCGAGCTGCCTCAGTCGGACAGTGTTCGCCAGAGGAACTCGAAGGCCAGCGCCCATTTGAACGCGAGCTGCGCGTTGTCCGCGGCCGCCCCGTGGCCACCTTCGATATTCTCGTAGTACTCGACCGGATGGCCTTGGGCACGCAGCAACGCCACCATCTTGCGGGCATGTCCCGGATGAACCCGGTCGTCCCGTGTGGACGTGACGAACAGGGTTGGCGGATACGACCGGTCCGGTCGCGCATTGTGATATGGTGAGTACTCGCGTAGAAATGCCCAGTCCGCCTCGTCATCCGGGTCGCCGTACTCGGCCATCCAGGACGCGCCGGCAAGCAACTGGTGATAGCGGCGCATATCCAGCAGCGGCACCTGGCAGACGATCGCGCCGAACCGCTCCGGGTAGCTGGTCAACATGACGCCCATCAGCAAGCCGCCATTGCTGCCGCCCTGGATGCCGAGCTGCTCCGGCGTGCTGATCCCACGTCGTACCAGATCATCGGCCACGGCCGCGAAGTCGGCGTACGCGCGTGGCCGGTTCTCCCGCAACGCGCTGGTATGCCATTGCGGGCCGTACTCTCCGCCGCCGCGGATATTGGCGATGACGTAGGTGCCGCCGTTGGCGAGCCAGCCACTGCCGATCACCCCGCTATAGGAAGGGGTGAGCGCGATTTCGAACCCGCCGTAGCCGGTGAGCAGGGTCGGTCCGGCGCCGTGCTCCTTGCCGACGACAAAGTAGGGAACCTTGGTCCCGTCCGCGGATTCGGCGAAGTACTGGCGGACCGCGATCCCGGTGGCGTCGAAGGCCGCCGGTGCGCGTTTGAGCGTTTCGGTCGCGCCGCCGATATGTCCGTACCGGAGCTCGGCTGGTGTGGTGAAACCGCTGATATTGAGCAGGTATTCGTCACTGTTGTCCGGATCGGTGCCGATTATCGTGGCGCTGGCGTGCTCGTCCACTCCGCCTAGCGGTTCCTGTGACCACCCGTCATCAGACGGGGTGAGTACCTTCATCCGGCTCTGTACATCGGAAAGCAGGCTCAGCACCAGATGGTTCCGCGTCCACACGTGACCGTCCAATGAGGTATGCGCATCGGGCTCGAAGAGCACGGTGAGGTCACGGCCGCCAGCGAGGTAGTCGACGACTCTGGCCGCGAGCAGCACGCCGGCCGGGTAGTCCGTGCCCTGCACAGACCATGGCGCGCGGGTGCGGATCAGCAGCCATTCCCGATGCACGTCAATGTCCGCATCGGTGGGCACGTCGATGCGGACGAGTTCACCGCCAGGCTCGCGCAGGTAGTTCTCATCGTTGTGGAAGTCAAGCGCACGGCGCACGAAGTCGCGCTGGTATCCGGGCGTCGAATCGTGCATCGCGAATACCGCGACATCTTCGGGCTTTCCCTCGAAAAGGGTCTGCGCCTCGGCGAGTGGCGTGCCGCGTCGCCATTCCTTGGCGATCCTGGGATACCCGGAGTTGGTGCGGGAACCCTCGCCGAAGTCCGTGCCCACGAAGATGCGATCCTCGTCGATCCAGCTCACCGAGCTTTTCGCTTCGGGTAGCTGGAATCCGTCCGGTACGAAGGTTCGAGTGTCCATATCGAACTCGCGAACGACGCTGGCGTCAGCGCCACCCCTGGACAGTTCCACGAGGCAGCGGCGGAAGCTGGGCCGCAGTACCGTCGCGCCCTGCCACACCCAGTTCTCGCCTTCCTGCTCGGCGAGCGCGTCCACATCGATCAGCACCTGCCAGTCCGGCTGGTCCTTGCGGTACTCGTCGAGAGTCGTGCGGCGCCAGAGGCCACGGGGGTGGTCGGCGTCCCGCCAGAAGTTGTAGAGATAGTCGCCGCGCCGGCGCACGTACGGGATGCGGTCGTCCGCGTCGAGCACCGCACGGATGTCATCGCGAAGCCGCTCGAAGCGTTCGTTGTGCGTGAGTTCCTCGGTGGACTCGGCATTGCGGGCGCGGACCCAGTCGAGCGAGGTGTCGCCGGTGACGTCCTCGAGCCAGCGGTACGGGTCGGTGTCGGCGTGCGTATCGGTCACATATCGAGTCTGCCAGTTCGGTTGGGCCGGCCGGCCGCCGCCCACTTGCGGGATTGACAGCCGGCCTGGTCGAGACAACAGTGCGATTGGACACATTTCAGCTCAGTCGCCTGGGGGTTTCGTGCGGGCTTCGCGAATGGCCGCTACGGCCGCGGTTCTGCTGGCGCCATTACTCGTTGGCACGGTGCTCGCCCCGGGCTTGGGAGCCACGGCGGCCACGTCTCCGGCGGCGTCAGCCCAGCAGGCGCCGCCGCAGCGGCCGGTGTTCAAGGATGGCGAGGCGCAGCCGGTGTTCGATCCGAAGAACGTCGTGCGCGAGGAGCTGTTCGTGCGAGCGCCGGTGGACAGTGATCGCGACGGCGCCGACGACGAGGTGCACGTGGTAGTGGTGCGCCCGGCTGAGACCAAACGCGGCGTGCGGGTGCCGGTGGTCTACCAGGCAAGCCCGTACTACGCCGGCGGCAATGACGTCGCCAACCATGATGTGGATGTCGAGCTCCACGACCCTGGCGCGCCGGACGACCGGGCGACGAACGGTACTGGCACGACCCTGCGCGCGGCCGAGGATCAGCGGAGGGTCGCCGCTGCCGGTGCGCGAGCGCCGCGAGCCGATATCGGATCGTCCTACGAGGAGTATTTCCTCGCCCGTGGTTTTGCCATGGTCTATGCCGAGTCGCTTGGCACCGGCGAATCCACTGGTTGCCCGACCACCGGTGGGCGAAACGAGACCATTGGCGCGCGTTCGGTTATTGACTGGCTTGGCGGTAGGGCAAGCGCCCGCGACAGCACGGGTAAGAAGGTCAAGGCGAACTGGACGACCGGCAAGACCGGGATGATGGGCGTGTCCTACAACGGAACCCTGCCCAACGCCGTCGCGTCCACCGGTGTACCGGGACTGGAGGCCATCGTGCCGATCGCCGCGATCTCCAGTTGGTATGACTACTACCGTGCCGACGGCGCGGTAGTGGCACCCGGTGGGTTCCAGGGCGAGGACGCCGATGTGCTTGCCAAGTACGTGCACACCCGGGCGGACCGTGCGGTGTGCCAACCGGTGATCGACGAGTTGGCGGCTGAACAGGATCGCTCGACGGGCGACTACAGCGAGTTCTGGGATGAGCGGAACTACCTCAACGACGTGGACAAGGTTCGGGCCGGCGTGCTCGCCGTACACGGATTGAACGACTGGAATGTGAAGACCAAGCAGGCTGCCCAGTGGTACGAGGCACTGGCCGACAACGGAGTCGACCGCAAGATCTGGCTACATCAGGGAGCGCACGTCGATCCGGCATCGGTCCGGCCGAAGGAATGGCATCGCACACTGAACCGATGGTTCTCCCATTTCCTTTACGGCCTGGACAACGGCGTCACCGACGAGCCAAAGGCGACGCTGCAGCGCGCTGACGAGTCTTGGGTGGACGAACCGGACTGGCCCTCGGTGCAGGCGCAGGACGCGCGGGTCTATCCGTGGCCGGGCGGGACCGGGCGCGGCGCGCTCGATCCACGGTTCGGGGTCCCTGGCTCGCCGAGCGTCGAGCGGTTGGCTGACGACGCCACGCAGACCGTGGACGAGCTGGTTGACCTGGCACGTTCCGGGAACCGGCTCAGCTACGTCAGTGCTCCCGCCCGTAGCGACCTGCGGCTCAGTGGAACGCCGCGGGCACGCCTGCGGATCGCGTTCGACCGGCCAGCGGCGAACGTGACCGCGGTGCTCGTGGACCGCGCGCCAGATGGCTCCAGCAAGATCATCACGCGCGGCTGGACGGATCCACAGAACCGCGATGGCGCGGACCGCACTGAACCAATTGAACCGGGTGAGTCCTACGATCTTTCGGTCGAGCTACAACCGCAGGACTATGTGCTGCCCAAGGGGAACCGGCTGGAGTTCGCGCTGGTTTCCAGTGACCACGACTACACCCTGCGGCCGAAACCAGGCGCAGGGCTGGCGATGACACTGAACGCGAGCAACGTGACGCTGCCGGTGGTGGGCGGCCCGGCCGCGCTGCGGAACGCGATCCAGCGCTAGCCACTGAGCGCTGGGGGCAGGGACGCTACGTAGATCGCTGCCGGATTGCCCGGCGACCAGTCCGGCAGCGGGTCGATCGTGTCTATCTTGAGGAAACCGTGCTTCTCCCAGAACGCCCGGGTAGCCCGGTACGGTTCGTACCCGGCGCCCGCGTCCAGCGTCTTGACCTCGATCAGGCGCAGACCGTCTTCGGACAGTTCGCCCAACACCCGGTCCAACAGCCAACTTCCGACACCGTGACCGCGTCGCGATGCCGTGATGGCGAACCAGAGGATCTCCGCGGCATGCGCGAACCGCCGCTCGACGATCGCGAACCCGACCGGTGTCCTGCCGTCCACGGCGAGCCATGTCGAATGGGCCAACAGGTCCGCGGCAACCTTGTCGGGTACGTCCTCGGTGAAGTATTCGGGCAGTCCCCGCACGATCGCGACACAATCGCCAGCGTCAGCGGGTTTCGCCCTGCGCACGGCCAGCACGCCGCGATCGTCGCAGCGGTCGGTCCAGCCCGGCAAATGGTTTTCGCGCACGGCAAGGCAGTTGTCCACACGCGAGCGAACTGTCCACAGTTGGCGCATTGAGGAGTGCCGAACAGGTCTTCGCCCCGCATCGTGGAGCCATGACGACTTCGCCAACACCACCAGCGTCCCCGACGCCGCCAGCCCTCAATGAGCCAACCGGCAGTGATCGAGTCACCCTTCGCGAGCCGGGCGAGATCATCGCCGCCACCGGGTACTTGCTCGGCTTCCATCCGACAGAGTCGGTCGTGCTCCTCGGCCATACCAGTGCGGAGCGTGGTCGAATCGGGATGAGCATGCGGGCCGATTTGCCGGTCGCGGCAGCCGAGGGGGAGCTGGTCGAATACCTCTGCGATGTGCTGGCCACCCAACTGGCCACCCAGGAAGTCTCGGCCATCACCGTCGTCGTGGTCGGTGGCCTCGGCGATCGTCCGCAGGGCAGGCGTTCGCCGCCACGCGGACGGCTGATCAAACGACTGCGCCATGCCTTCGAGGGGCTAGGGCTCCCGCTCCTCCATGCACTGTGGACGGCCCGCGTGACCAAGGGGGCGCGGTGGCGGTGCTACCAGGACGCGGATTGCACGGGCACGCTGCCGGACCCGGACAGTTCGGTCGTCGCCGCGACGACCGCCGCGCGGGGCAGGGTGACCTACAAGCACCGGCAGGAACTCGTAGACAGTCTCCGCGCCGATCCAGCCGAAGCGCTGGACAGGCGAGCGGCGTTGATCGGCGAGCGAATGTCCACGATGGATTCGACGAGTGAGTCGGCCGAGGTCACGGCGGCCCGGGGGCGCAAAGCCGTCCTTGAGGCACTGAATGCTGAGGAGAACGGCCAGCCGCGCCGGCACGATGACCTCATCGCCGAACTGGCCATGGCGCTGGCACAGACGGCGGTCCGGGACTGGTGCTTACACACCGCCGTGCCCGTGGACAGCCTGCGCGCCCTGGCAGCGGAGCGTCTCTGGACATGGCTGACCAAGTCGACCCCGGCTCCGGAACGTGCCGAACCGGCGTGTCTACTCGGTTACGCGGCCTACGTTCGAGGTGATGGAGCATTGGCACGAGTCGCCTTTGAGGCGGCGCTGGACGCGCATCCCGGCCATACGCTGTCCCGACTGCTGATGCGGGCACTTGAGAACGCGTTACCGCCGGAACAGATCGCCGTATTGGCTACCTCTGGTACCCGGCGCGGTGCCACGCCGGGTACCGGGGCCGCGAGTGGGGCCGTCGCCCAGTCAGGCGGGCAGGCGGCTCTGGGTGAATGACCAAGCGTCGCCGACCATCTCCGCGAGTTCGGCGCGCTGGGGCTGCCAGCCAAGCTCGGTGCGGGCCCGTTCACTGGAGGCGACGAGTACGGCAGGGTCGCCGCCGCGCCGTTCCGCCGCGACCGCGGGGATCGGATGTCCGGTGACCTCGCGACAGGTGTCCACGACCTGCCGGTTGGAGAATCCGGTGCCGTTGCCGAGGTTGTAGATCCGGTGTTCCCCCGCGGCTGCCTTGTCCAGCGCCAGCAGATGCGCTTCGGCGAGGTCCGCGACGTGGATGTAGTCCCGTACGCAGGTCCCGTCCTCGGTCGGGTAGTCATCCCCGTAGATCTGGACCTGCTGGCGTTCGCCGGCCGGCACCTGCAGCACGATCGGGATCAGGTGCGTTTCGGTGGTGTGGCGTTCGCCGAAACGCCGGTAGGAGCCAGCGACGTTGAAGTATCGAAGGCTGACCGCGGCAAGGCCGTGCGCGGCCGCATAGGAGGTGATCGCGTGATCGATGGCTAGCTTCGTCGCCCCGTAGGTGTTGGTCGGGCGCGTCGGCGCGGTTTCCCGAATGGGTACCTCATCCGGCTCGCCGTAGACGGCGGCGGTGGACGAGAACACCAGCTTCGGGGTGCCCGTGCGGCGCATCGCTTCGAGGAGGCGCAAGGAGGTAACGACGTTGCCATCCCAGTACTTCGCCGGATCCTGCATCGACTCACCGACCAGGGACTTCGCGGCGAAATGCAGTACGCCGTCGAATCCCTCGGTGAGCAGCGCGGCGGCATCCGTCGCGGCATCGCCCTCGACGAAACGGCAGCCGTCCGGGATGGCGTCCGCGTGGCCGGTAGACAGATCGTCGAGCACGACGACGTCATGCCCGTTCTCGATCAGCCGTGCGGCGCACACACTGCCGATGTAGCCGGCGCCGCCAGTGACCAGCAGCTTCGCCGGAGAGTTGGGGATGGTGTTCACGGTCTTGCCTTTCTCAGGGCCCATCTTTTCGAGGTACTGGCACCGCGTGTTTCGAGGTACTGGCATTGGGCACGGCGGGTGTGTGTCCTAGTAGTACCCCGTGGACCCGACGGATCGTACGCCGGGTCAGCACACCTGGCCCGCGCCGGCCGAGGGCACGGCGGTGAAGGTCCTTGGCGAGCGGTAGCCGGCGCTCCGGAATGCCTCGTACACCGTGCGCTCGATACCGGCCCGTTGATCCTGACGCACCAGCGCGATGGCCGAGCCACCGAATCCGCCACCGATCATCCGAGCCCCGAGTGCTCCCGAGCCGATGGCGGTATCCACCGCAAGGTCGAGTTCAGCGCAGGAGACCTGGTAGTCGTCCCGCAGGCTGACATGTGAGGCGGTCAGCGATCCGCCGATCGCGCTGGTCGAGCCGGATCGAAGGGCAGTGACGACATCGAGCACGCGTTGGTTCTCGGTGACTACATGCCGGGTGAGCGCGGCCAGTTCCGCGGGTAACTCCGCCAGCGCGGCGCCAAGCTGCGCCATAGCGATATCGCGCAGGGCGGGGACGCTGAGGAGTTCCGCCGCTTTCGCGCAGCCGTTGCGCCGGTCGCCGTAGCCGGATTCGATTAGCGCGTGGTTCGACCGCGTGTCGATGACCAGGATTTCCAGGCCCTCGTCGATCGAGCGAAACGGCACCTGTTCCTGCTCGCCGGAGCGTACGTCGAGGAACAGGGCGTGCCCTTCGGTGCAGCACATCGACGCGGTCTGGTCGAGTATCCCGCTTGGCATGCCGACGAACTCGTTCTCCGCGCGCTGTGCCCAGCGGGCGATCGTGGCGCGGCTCGGGCCCGCCGGTACCGACTCTCGTGGTACCGACTCTTGTCGCGCCGTGTCCTGGAGTGCCGAGTCCTGGAGTGCCGAGGGGCCCACGCCGGCGAGACCCAGTAGCGCCAGCGCGACCGCGCATTCCAACGCCGCCGACGAAGACAGTCCGGCACCGGTGGGAACATCGCTGCGCAGGACGAGATCGGCACCGCTGGCGTAGCCGTGGGCGCGCAGCACCCATGCCACCCCGGCAGGGTAGGCGGCCCAGCCGGAAACCGTGCCTGGAACCAGCTCGTCGATCCGCACTGGGGATGCCTGCTGCGCTCGCCCGTCCGAGCCGACGCTGCACAGCGTGAGCATCCCGTCCGAACGGGCTGTCCCCGCCACCGCGATGCGGTGCGGTAAGGCGAACGGCAGTACGAACCCGTCGTTGTAGTCGGTGTGTTCGCCGATCACGTTCACTCGGCCGGGCGCGACCCACACTCCCGCCGGCCGCCGGCCGTGCCGCTCCACGAAAGCGGCACCGACCGTATCGACAAGCGTCATTTGACCTGGGCAAGTACCGCATGCAGCACCGAGGTGCCGACCTCGGTGGAGCGCTGTTCGCCGCGTACCTCGATGCGCTTGGTCGCGGTGTCCAGCTTGCCGATCTCGACGGTACCGCCGGGCACCAGCCCGACTTCCTTGAGCTCGACCATCAGGGCGCTGTCCAGCTGCAGGTGTTCGGCGAGCCGGCGGACCTCGACCTTCCCGCCGCCCCTGCGGGCCACCTCGTCCAGGCGGACCAGGTCGGACTCGATAGGCGGCGCCGGTTGCCCGCCGTCCACGAGCAAGTCGAGCCCGGGGATCGGGTTGCCGTAGGGCGAGGTGGACGGATGGTTGAGCAGCTTCACCAGCTTGCGCTCGACCGCCTCGCTCATCACGTGTTCCCAACGGCAGGCTTCGTTGTGGACCTCTTCCCACTCGAGCCCGATGACGTCGACAAGCAGCCGCTCGGCCAGCCGGTGCTTGCGCATGACCGCGACCGCGAGCTCCCTACCGTGCTCGGTGAGCTGCAGGTGGCGGTCACTGGCCACGATCACGAGACCGTCGCGTTCCATCCGGGCCACGGTCTGGCTGACCGTCGGGCCGCTTTGCTCGAGTCGTTCCGCGATACGCGCGCGCAGCGGAACCATGCCCTCTTCCTCGAGCTCGTAGATGGTCTTCAAGTACATCTCAGTAGTGTCGATGAGATCGTTCACGCCTTATCCCCTTTTGTCGCGGCTGTCCATGGTAGTCGCGGGTCCCGACACTCTCGTCTGCTGATCTCGTTCGGGTGGCCTCGACCAAGGCAGCCGACCGTCCGGGCTGCCGGACCGGGGACCGACCGGCGGATGCCGTGGAAAGACGGCAGGATGTCGGTGTGCGTCCACTGATCACGACTACGGAACTTGCCGGATTGTTGGGTACACCCGAACAGCCAACGTTGCTGGACATTCGCTGGCGGTTGGGCGGACCACCTGGTCACCAAGTTTACAAGCTGGGACATCTTCCCGGCGCGGTGTTCCTCGACATGGACACCGAACTCGCCGGCCCACCGGGCAACGGCGGCCGCCACCCCCTACCGGAGCCGACGATTCTGCAGCGTGCGCTGCGTCGCGCCGGTGTCCGTGCGGACCATCCCGTGGTGGTCTACGACGACGCGGACGGCTCCGCCGCCGCCCGCGCCTGGTGGCTGTTGCGCTGGGCAGGGCATTCGGCGGTCGCTCTACTCGACGGTGGTTACGCGGCGTGGCGAGGGGCTGGGCATGCCGTGACGACGGTGGAGCCGGAGCCCACCCCGGGCGATATCCAGGTGCGCCCTGGCGCGATGCCGGTACTGGATGCCGAACAAGCGGCCGAGCTGGCCACTGCGGAGCATCCGGGGGTGTTGCTGGACGCGCGGGCGGCGCAGCGGTACGCGGGCCACCAGGAGCCGATCGATCCGCGCGCGGGACATATTCCCGGCGCGCGCAACGCGCCGATCAGCGAGCAGGTCGACGCGGCCGGCCACTGGCTGTCGCCAGCAGAGCTCGCCGAACGGTTCGCCACGCTGGGCGTACGCGCCACCGAACCGGTTGGCGCGTACTGCGGCTCCGGGATCACCGCCGCCTCGCTGGTGCTCGCCCTTGAAGTGGCCGGTCACCCCGAACCGGTCGCGCTCTACAGTGGCTCCTGGTCGCACTGGTGCACCGATCCGAACCGGCCGGTCGCCACCGGCGAGACGCCATAACCAGCGCGGGCGGGACGGGCCGAGCCAACCTGGCGCGCGAGAGCGGCTCGGCGGGTTACCGTACCGAACCATGGGTGCACCGGCCGTTGTGTGGGATTCCGAACTGCTTGGCTACGACCTGGGTGGTGAGCACCCGTTCAATCCGGTGCGGCTGGAACTGACCATCCGGTTGGCCAACGCGCTCGGCGTGCTCGATGGGGTCCCGCTGTTGCGGCCCGAACAGGCGCCCGAAGCCGAACTGGAACGGGTACACACGCACGAGTACCTGGAAGCCGTGAAACAGGCGCCGATGGTTGGCTGGGACCTCGAGCACGGCCTCGGCACCACCGACAACCCGGTTTTCGACCAGATGCACTCCGCCTCCGCGCTGGTCGTCGGATCCACCCTGCTCGCGGCCGAACAGCTCGCCAGCGGGAGTGTTACCCGCGCGGTGAGTATCGCCGGTGGGCTGCACCACGCGATGCGCGACCATGCCGCGGGTTTCTGCGTCTACAACGACTGCGCGGTGGCCATCTCCTGGCTGCTGGACAACGGGTTCGACCGGATCGCCTATGTGGATACCGACGTGCATCACGGCGACGGAGTACAGGCCGCCTTCTACGACGACCCGAGGGTGCTGACGATCTCCCTGCACCAGAGCCCGCTGACGTTATGGCCGGGAACCGGCGCCGCCACCGAGATCGGGGCCGGTTCGGCGCAGGGCTACGCGGTCAACGTGCCACTGCCGCCGGGTACCGGCGATGACGGTTGGCTGCGCGCCTTCCACGCGGTCGTGCCCTCCCTGCTCGCCGAGTTCCGCCCGCAGGTGCTGGTGACCCAGTGCGGGGTGGATTCGCATCGCGAGGATCCGCTCGCGGATCTGGCACTGACCGTGGACGGTCACCGGACGATCTACCGAGAACTGCGCGGCCTTGCCGAGGCCCACGCGGATGGTCGCTGGCTGGCCATGGGCGGCGGCGGGTATCAGCTCGTCCGGGTGGTCCCGCGATCATGGACGCATCTGATCGCGACCATGCTCGATCGTGATGTGGCTCCGGACACGCGGCTGCCGGCGAGCTGGGTGGACCCGCTGCGCGCGAACGCGCCGAGTATCCAGTTGCCGACTACCATGAGCGATGGCGGTACGCCGGAGTTTCAGCGGTGGGGAGGTGAGCTGGGCGACTCCGTGGACCGGGCCATCCGAGAAACTCGGCGCGCGGTGTTTCCGTTGCACGGATTGGATCCAGACGATCCACGGGACTAGAACCGGTCGATCGCGAGTCAGCGGGCTAAGCGGATCCACCCGGGAGGAATGTACACAGTGGATAGGTCGGACGAGAAGCGCGATCCGGACGCGGTAGCCGGTTCCGCCGAGCAGCCGGAGCAGGCGGACCAGCGACGGGATCCGTATGACTATCCACGCAGGTGGGAAGCCGATGTCGTACTCGCCGACGGCGGCACGGTGCATCTGCGCCCGATCACCCCGGCCGACCAGGACGCCATCCTTGCCTTCCACGGCCGGCTGTCCGACCGCACTCGATACTTTCGCTACTTCGGCCCTTACCCCCGCATGCCCCAGCGCGATCTCGAACGGTTCACCAATGTGGACCACCATGATCGCGTGGCCTTCGTCGCGCTGCTTGGCGACGACATTGTCTCGGTCGGCCGTTACGAACGGCTTGGCGAGTCCAACCAGGCCGAGGTTGCTTTCGTGGTCGAGGATTCGCACCAGGGCAGGGGACTGGGCTCGATACTGCTCGAACACCTTGCCGCGGCGGCTCGGGAGTGTGGGCTGACCTCCTTCGTCGCCGAAGTGCTCGCGGAGAACCCGCAGATGGTTCGGGTGTTCCGCGAAGCCGGCTATCAGGTCAGCCGCGCGCTCGAGGAGGGCGTGCTGCACCTGGAATTCGATATCGACCCGACCGAGGATTCCCTCGCCGTCGCACGGTCGCGGGAACAGGCTGCCGAGGCACGCAGCGTGTACAACGTGTTGCATCCGCGTTCGGTAGCGGTGATCGGTGCCTCCGCCGATCCAACCAAGGTCGGCTACGCGGTGTTGAGCAACTTGCTGCTCGCTGACTTCGCCGGCCCGGTGTACCCGGTGAATCCGGAACATGTCGCGGTGCGCGGCGTGCGCGCCTACCGGTCCGTTGTGGACATCCCGGATCCGGTTGATCTCGCCGTTGTCGCGGTGCCCGCGGCGAGCATGGACGATGTGCTCGACGGGTGTCTGGCCAAAGGCGTGAAGGCTTTGCTCGTGGTGTCCGCCGGATACGGCGAGACTGGCCCACACGGTCTCCACGAGGAACGGCGGCTGGCCGGCGAGGCAAGGGCACATGGCATGCGCGTGATCGGGCCGAACGCGCTCGGCGTGGTGAACACCAACGGGTCGGTGCGGCTGAACGCGACGCTCGCGCCGAAACTGCCCGCGCGCGGGCGAACCGGATTCTTCTGCCAGTCCGGCGCGCTGGGCACGGCGATTCTCGCGGACGCCGCGGCGCGCGGGCTGGGGCTGTCCACCTTCGTGTCCGCCGGTAACCGCGCGGATGTGTCCGGCAACGACCTGTTGCAGTACTGGGAGACCGATCCGGGCACCGATGTGGTGCTGCTCTATCTCGAATCCTTCGGCAACCCGCGCAAGTTCGCCAGGTTGGCGCGCCGGCTCGGCCGGAGCAAGCCGATCGTGGCGGTGAAATCCGGCCGGCATGCGATCAGTCCCGCGTTGGCGGCCACCTCGGTGCGGGTCGACGAATCCAGCGTGCAGGCACTGTTCGAACAGGCCGGGGTGATTCGGGTTGAGTCGCTAGCCCAGCTGTTCGATACCGCGATGCTACTGGCACACCAACCCCTGCCCACGGGAAACCGCATCGCCATCGTCGGCAACTCGACCGCGATCGCGGTGCTCGCCTCGGACACCGCACTGGCACAGGATCTGGAACTGGCCTGTGATCCGATCGATGTCGGTACGCATGCCGGCCCTGAGGAGTTCGCGACCGCGGTCCGCGAAGCACTCGCGAGATCCGATGTGGACTCCGCGGTCGTGGTGTTCGTACCGCCGGTCGCGGTGCCCGGCACGGCCTATGCCCGTGCTCTACGGGATATCGTCGACGACTACGCGGCCGGTTCGAGCACCCCCAAGCCGATCGTGTCCACCTTCCTTGCCGCGGAAGGCATTCCGAATGAGCTCGCCGTGCATGACGACAGTGGCGCGGTGACCAAGGGCTCGGTGCCGTCCTATCCGAGTCCGGAACGTGCGGTGCTCGCCCTGGCGCGAGTCACCCGATATGCGCGCTGGCGTTCGGCCGAGCAGGGCCGGATCGTGCGGCCAGTCGATACGCACCCAGAACGGGCCCACGAGGTGGTCCGCACGGCCCTGGACACGGCCGAGAGCGGTCCGCACACTGGGAAGCCGGTCCGGATGACCGATGAGCAGGCCCTCGAGTTGCTCGCCGCCTATGGCATCCCGGTTGTGCCGTATCGGGTGGTCTCCAACGAGGCGGAGGCGGTCGCGGCCGCCGATGACTTGGGTTATCCGGTGGCGGTGAAGTCCGCCGACGAGCGGTTACGCAACCGGCCGGATCTGCTCGGCGTGCGGCTGGACCTGGATACCCCGGATGCGGTTCGGGGCGCATATCAGGTGTTGGTATCCGATTCGGCCGCGGACACCGTGTACGTGCAGCGGATGGCGCCGCGCGGGGTTTCCTGCGTGCTCGGACTGCAGGACGACCCATCGTTCGGCAGCCTGATCTCCTTCGGCCTCGGCGGTATCGTGAGCGATCTGCTCGGCGACCGCGCTTACCGTGCGGTCCCGCTCACCGATGTGGATGCGGCCGCGCTGGTGCGCGAGCCGAAGGCGGCACCACTACTGACCGGGTACCGCGGAGATGAACCGGTCGACCTCGGTGCGCTGCGGGATCTGGTGCTGCGCCTTGCCACGCTGGCCGAGGACCAGCCCGAGGTGCGCTGGGTGGCCTTCGAACCCGTACTCGCCTCGCCGGACGGCGCGAACGTGCTCAGCGCACGGATCGGCCTTGGTCCGCCGCCAGCGAGGCCGGACACCGGACCGCGCCGGTTGCGTTCGCTCGACCCGCGTTGACCGACCGAACCGGCGTGCTTGTCCGCCGTTCGTAGTTCGGCCTACCGTGCCGGTATGCCGAAACAGCAGGTATCGCGTAGTCGGGTTATTCCGGCCGCACCGGAGCACATCTTCGCCCTACTGGTGGATCCGGCCAAACATGCGCTTTTCGACGGTTCCGGCACGATCAAGGGCGCGCGCGGCTCGGCCGGCAAACGGCTCACCCTCGGTTCGACCTTCGGCATGGACATGCGGATACTCGCGCCTTATCGGATCACCAACACGGTGGTCGAGTTCGAGGAGAACGTGCTCATCGCCTGGCGGCATTTCTACGGCCACCGCTGGCGCTGGCACCTGGCCGCCCGAGGCCATGGCCAGACCGAGGTCACCGAAACGTTCGACTGGTCGACCGCACGGACCGCGCGGCTGCTCGGCCGCACACAGATCCCGGCACGCAACACCAAGGCGATCGAGCGCAGCCTACGACTGCTCGACGAGCACTTTCGTGCCCAGTGACCGGGTCGCGAGCAAACCCCAGGTTCGCGCGCAACCTTCCACCGGTCCCGTTCCGTCTACCGGGTATGAGACAGCTACGAAATCGCCTCGGGTTGTTCGCGGGTGCCAGCATGGTGGTCCTGCTCGGCGCCGCCTGCGCGACTGGCCAGGACCAATCCGTCGAGCCGCGTGCCGGCCAGGCCAGCGAAGACCATCCAGCCGATGGCCAGGGCGGCACCAATCAGCACGGTGCCGATCCGGGTGGGGCCAATCACGGTGGGACCGACGGCACGAACGACGCGGGCAGCTCGGATGGCGGTGAAGCACCGAGCAGCGACGGAGCCGATCAGGAGGTGCCCGCCGGGGCGAAACCCCTCCCGCAGGGCCAGATCGTGGACGAAGGACCAACCGCGTCGGCGGACCGCAAGCAGGTATGGGTCAGCGGGAATGGCCGCACGATCACCGTGGTCGCCCAGGAAGCCGGCTGCGGCTCGGCCACCGCACGGGTCACCGGGCAGCAGGCCGAGCGGGTCCAGATACGTGCTACCGAGCTCGTGCGGACGGCCCCGGGCATGGCATGCACAATGGACATCCGCTACCCGAAGCTCAACGTTTCGGTGGACGAACCGCTCGGCGAGCGCACCGTGGTGATCGAGCGGACCAAAAAGCGCGTCGATTAACGGAAGCTGATCTGCAGTGTCGGCGCCGAGGTCTCGGCAAAGAAGTCGTTGCCCTTGTCGTCCATCACGATGAACGCGGGGAAGTTCTCGACCTCGATCTTCCAGACCGCTTCCATGCCCAGTTCCGGGTACTCGAGTACATCGACCTTGCGGATGCAGTCCTGGGCGAGCCTGGCGGCCGGTCCACCGATCGAACCGAGATAGAAACCGCCGTGCTCCTGGCAGGCTTGCACTACCGCACTGGACCGGTTGCCCTTGGCGAGCATGACCAGCGAACCCCCAGCGGCCTGAAACTGCGCGACATACGAGTCCATCCGGCCGGCGGTCGTCGGCCCGAATGAACCGGAAGGGTAGCCATCCGGGGTTTTCGCCGGTCCCGCGTAATAGACGGGGTGGTCCTTCAGGTACTGCGGCATCGGCTCGCCGGCCGCCAGCCGCTCGGCGATCTTCGCGTGCGCGATGTCCCTAGCTACCACCAGCGGACCAGTCAGCGAGAGCCGAGTCTTCACTGGGAGCTTGGTGAGCATCGCGCGGATTTCGTCCATCGGCTGGTTGAGATCGACGTGCACCACCTCGTCGGAGAGTTCCTCGTCGTGCACCTCGGGCAAATAGCGGGCCGGGTCGCGCTCCAGCTGTTCGAGGAACACGCCATCGGCGGTGATCTTCGCCTTCGCCTGCCGGTCGGCCGAACAGGACACCGCGATGCCCACCGGGCAGGACGCGCCGTGTCGGGGCAGCCGGATCACCCGGACGTCGTGGCAGAAGTACTTGCCGCCGAACTGCGCGCCAATACCGAACTGCTGGGTCATCTCCAGCACCTGTTGTTCCAGATCGACATCGCGGAACGCGTGCCCGAGCTCGGAACCCTCGCGCGGCAGGTCGTCCAGGTACCGGGCCGAGGCCAGTTTCGCTACCTTCAGGTTGTACTCCGCCGAGGTGCCGCCAACCACGATGGCCAGGTGGTACGGCGGGCAGGCCGCGGTGCCAAGGCCGCGCAGCTTCTCGTCCAGGAACTTGGCCAGTCGAGTGGGGTTCAGTACGGCCTTGGTCTCCTGATAGAGGAACGTCTTGTTCGCGCTGCCGCCACCCTTGGCCATGAACAGAAACTCGTAGCTGGGCGCCGCATCGCCGTCCTTGTGGAACAGCTCGATCTGGGCGGGCAGATTCGTGCCCGTGTTGCGTTCTTCCCAGAAGTTCACCGGAGCCATCTGCGAATAGCGCAGATTCAGCTCCTGGTATGCCTGGAAGATCCCCTTGGCAAGCGCTTCTTCGTCGGTTCCGCCGGTGAGCACCCGCTCGTTGCGCTTGCCCATGACGATTGCCGTGCCGGTGTCCTGGCACATCGGCAGCACGCCCCCCGCGGAAATGCAGGCGTTGCGCAGCAGGTCCATCGCGACGAACCGGTCGTTCCCACTCGCCTCGGGGTCGTCCACGATCGAACGCAGCTGCTCGAGGTGGCTGGTGCGCAGCAGATGCTGGATATCCTTGACCGCCTCGCGCGCGAGTTCGGTGAGGGCTTCCGGGGCGATCCGGAGGAAGCTGCCGGCTGGGGTTTCGACCGTTTCGACCCCATCCGGAGTAAGCAGCCGATACTCCGTCCGAGTGTCCTTGCCGGTGGGCAGCAGTTCGGTGTAGTTGAAGGCGGGTCCGGGGGATGCGGTGGTGGACACGTCAGTTGCTCCCTTGCACATTCGCGCTACTGGGCCTGACGTTACCCGGCACGGGGTTGGCGGTAATTCGGGAGGCCGGACCACCCCGACTGGTCCGACCTCCCGGCGCACGCGCCACGGCCGGGCGGCGATGTCGCGGTGCCGCCCGGTACCGCTGGCGCGGGGCTAGCGGCTCAGCTGGCGTAGGCGCGCAGTCGTTCCGCCCGCTCGCCGTCGCGCAGCTTCGCCATCACCTCGCGTTCGATCTGCCGCACCCGCTCGCGGGACAGACCGAAGTACTTGCCGATGTAGTCCAGCGTGCGCGGCTGCCCATCATTCAGTCCGTACCGCAATCGGATGACGGCCTGCTCGCGCTCGTCCAGCGTGGCCAGTACGCGACGTAGATCGTCTTGCAGTAGCCCGGAAATGACCGCGCTCTCCGCGTCGGTCGCCTCGCCGTCCTCGATGAAATCGCCCAGTGGGGCGTCTTCCTCGGTGCCGACCGGCATATCCAAACTCACCGGATCCCGCGCATGGTCGAGCAGATCGCCGACCTTGTGCTGTGGCAACCCCGATTCGGCTGCCAGCTCCTCGTGCGTGGCCTCCCTGCCGAGCTGCTGATGCAGATCCCGCTTGATCCTGGCGAGCTTGTTCACCTGCTCGACCAGATGCACGGGCAGCCGGATGGTGCGTCCCTGATCGGCCATCCCCCTGGTGATGGCCTGCCGAATCCACCAGGTGGCGTAGGTGGAGAACTTGAAACCCTTCGTGTAGTCAAACTTCTCCACCGCACGGATCAGACCCAGGTTCCCTTCCTGAATCAGGTCGAGCAGCGGCATCCCGCGACCGGTGTAGCGCTTGGCCAGCGATACGACCAGCCGGAGGTTCGCCTCGAGTAGATGCTTCTTCGCCTTGGTTCCGTCCTGGACCAAGGCGGTGAGCTCACCCCTGCGCTCCTTGCTCAAGTCATCGGCGGTGTCCAGCATGTGCTGGGCAAATACGCCCGCCTCGATGCGCTTGGCCAGCTCGACCTCGTCCTGCGCGGTGAGCAGGGCGGTGCGGCCGATGCCATTGAGGTACACGCGAACCAGATCCGCGGCGGGACCCTGCGTGTCCAGATCGGGCTGCTCGGCGGTGGCAGGCGCGGTGGTTACCGTCGTTTCGAACGTTTGCGCTGCCTGCACGGATCGCCGAGTCCGCTGGCTCGGTGGGGTCTCGGACGCGAGGTCGGGCATGTCCTGGATAGTCGTGGCGGTCATCACGGTTGGATCCTCAGTGACCGGCGGACCTTCCACTGTCTGTGGGACGGTCATGTCTCCCTCCCCTGTTGCGAGCTGCCGTTGTCCTGTTACACACCGGTGCTGTTCGCATGCTTGGCGTCTGTGTTCGATCACCCTGTTGTTGGCTCTTCATTCGGCTCAACGCGCACGCCCTCCGAAACGTTCCCGGTCTCTCACTAAGGAGACGCCAGAAACCTTGGCTGGTTGCTCAAGAAAGCCTGAGGTTTTCCTGAGAGTTGGCTCACGAAAGTCGCTTACCGTGCCGAATAATGGTCTAGACCAGTGGTTGATCATCGTTCACGTGTCCATCTTGGACATCGTTGAACGGTTGAGTCCCCCTCGGCGCTAAACCTCGACGAGCACCGTGAACGGTCCGTCGTTGGTGCTGTCTACCAACATCATCGTTCCGAAGCGGCCAGTTGCTACATCCGCGCCACGAGCGCGTAATTCGGTAACGACGGCGGTGACGAGTGGTTCCGCCGCGGCGGGTGGCGCTGCCTCGGTCCAGGACGGTCGTCGACCCTTTCGGGTGTCGCCATAAAGCGTGAATTGGCTGACTACGAGTAATGGTGCGCCGGTAGTGGCGCAGGACTGCTCATCGCGCAGGACGCGGAGTTCATGCAGCTTGCGGGCCATCGTCACGGCCTTTTCCGGCGTGTCTTCGGCGTGAATCCCTAGTAAGACCAGCAGTCCCGGTCCATCGATCGCACCCACGACCTCGTCATCCACCGTGACATGTGCCGCACGCACCCTGCTGACCACGGCCCGCATTCGCCCGTTTCCTCCCTGATCACCCGGTCGGTCGCGGCTGTGATGTTCCCCGCACCCCGGTTCTCCCGCTGACTAGTCAGCCTGTCCGCCTATGCCGTCCGCGGGCAGCAACATGCCGTGCCGTACCAGCTCGCGCACCGCTGGCAGGGTGGCACTGACCAGATCCGTGAGCGGCTCGTCATGCGCGGCGGACAGCAGCGCGAGTAGGTCGCCGAGCGGGAGTGCGCCCCGGCAGCCGGCGAGCAGCGCGCTGGACAGTTCGTCCAGTTCGTGTCGCCAGCCAGGGCCATCCGTGCGGTGTAGCCGGTTGATCGTGGTTCGCCAACCATCCAGCGAGGGTTCCGCGATACGCTCGAGCACCACGCTGTCCGCGACAACGAACCTGGTCGCGAGCAGTTCGTCGGAGGTGGGCACGGTGCGCAGCCAGTCCACCCGATCCAGCCAGCCGGCGGCCTCCGCGCCGAGTGGATCGTCATAGGCGTGCCGCAAATCCTCACAGACGACCGAACTCGCCGCGCCATCCGAATCACCCGCGATCCGGCGCAGCGTGACGAAGCCGAATCCGATTCCTTCCACGTCGTTGGCCGCGAACCAATCCAGCCAGGCGCCCGCTTTTGCCCGTCCTTCCGCCGATCGGGGGTCGATGCCGGCATCCCGCAGCCAGGTTCCGACATACAGCCCGGGATCGGCGACATCGCGCTGGACGAACCAGGCATCCACCCCGCTCGACGGGAGCCAGGAACTCACTCGATCGGCCCAATCCTCGCCGGTCCGATGTAGCCAGGAGGCAAGCAACTGGCCAATACCGCCCGGATTCAGGAAACCGGGCAGTTGCCGGATCACCAACGAGCTCGCATCGTCTCCGGCCAGCCCGGAATCGCGGTAGACGTAGTCCACCTTCGGCGGACCGACGACGAACGGTGGATTGCAGACAATCTGGTCGAACCGGCGGCGGGCCACCGGGGTGAACCATTCGCCGGGCAACAGTTCCACGTCCAGCTGGTTGAGCCGGAACGTCGCCGCGGCCAGGCGCAGCGCGCGTGGCGCCACATCGGTGGCGGTGACCCGCTCGGCATGCCTGGTGGCATGCAGCGCCTGCACGCCGCAACCGGTGCCCACGTCCAGCACGCTGCGCACCGGTCGGCGCGTGGTTGCCCTGACCAAGCTGTGCGAAGCCTGTCCGATGCCAAGCACGTGGTCGGTCGGCACCCGGTCGCCAATCCGGCCGGAGTCCAGATCGGAAATCACCCACCACGAGGAATCCTCATCGGCATGCGGCCGGATATCCACGGCGGCGCGTAGCCGGTCCGCGGTGCCGGTGAGCACCCCATTGGCTACCGCATCGCCCAGCGGCAATGGCCGTAATGCGGCGTCGAGCTCGGTGGCGGTTGCCGTATCCCCGAGCAGAAACACCCGGATCAGCGTGCCAAGGGCACCCGCGTCCGCGACGGCGCGGCGGGCCGGCTCTGGCTCGCCCCTGCCGAGGGCCGCATGTGCCTGTGGACCGAGCGCGTCCAGCACCCCATCCGCGTCATAGCGGTGCTCGAGGAAGGCCGCACGCATCCTTTCGGTCAGCTCGGGCGCGCAGATCCCGCTCTTCAGATCCGGGTACGCGGTCAGATCTGGATGCTCGACGTTGGATGCGGAACGGGCTGCAGGTGTTGGCGGCTTAGTCACGAAGGAATAATCGCACGCCACGCGCCGTAGCTTCCGGACATTCAACGCCGGAAATGCGCCGAATGTATGCCGGAGTACGGTTTGTTCCGGCTGGTCAACGCGCGTGTCGCGGAACCGCTATCCGGGGTGTTCCAGCGTACTGGCTAGTGGCACGATGAATATGTGAAGCTTCGGCATGAGAGTGACCATCCGGGCAATACCGAACAGGAAGCCCCGGTGTTGATCACCGAAGCCGCGCCCTCCTACGACGACGAGTACGCGGCGCGTAAGCGCAAGTATTTCTGGATGATGGGGATGCGGTTTCCCTGTCTGATCCTGGCGGGTGTCTTCTACCACACCTGGTGGCTGGCCCTGGCGTTGATCGTGCTGTCGGTTCCGCTGCCGTGGGTCGCCGTACTGATCGCTAACGACCGGCCGCCGCGCAAGGCGGAGTTCGTCAACAAGTATCAGCGGGAACCGAGGGCGGTCGAAGACGGTACGCACCGCATCGTTGCTGGCGATCGGGACGGCGAGCAGGACTGACCTACCCCGACCGGCGCCTGGCACCAGTGGCGTGCCGTCGTGCACGGGAATGGGGTACGGCAAAATGGACGGCGTGAGTACGGCAACGCAGACGCTTCCCGAGCTGGATACCCGGCCGGAAGGCACCGAGAGCACCGACGACGAGCGCCCGGAAGTCTTTCACTACGTGCGCAAGGACAAGATCGCCGAGAGCGCGGTGATGGGCACGCACGTGGTGGCACTGTGCGGCGAGGTGTTCCCGGTGACCAAATCGGCCAAGCCTGGCTCGCCGGTGTGCCCCGACTGCAAGCGCATCTTCGAGGAGATGCCACCCGGCGGGGACGACGAATAAACCACTAGCGGTTCGATTCGCCCGATTCGCCTGGTGTGGTTCCTGGTTGGGCGATGCGATCCGTACGGTCGGGCGGATGGCCGTTTTCGCCATAGTGCTCCGGCCGCGCGGGGTGTTCCGGTAGCGCTGGTTGTGCTGCCTGTGCCGGCCGCCCAGGTGGAACTGGTAGTTCGGTGGTTGGCTGGGCGGCTAGCTGGTCCTGCTCGGCAGGGAGGTGTTCACCGGCGCGCTCCATCTCCAGCCGCCGCCATTTGCGGCGCTGCCTGCGCGTCATCTTTGCCGGCCACATGTCCTGGATCGCCGCGTTGAAGTAGGCGCCGATGACCACCGCGAGCCCGATGAAGAAGGCGAACAGCAGGAACGCGATCGGCGCCGCCAGCGCGCCGTAGGTGTATCCGGTCGTCGTGATCCACGAGATGTAGACGCGCAGCCCGGTACTGGAAACCAGGAAAACCACCATCGCGAGGACGGCCCCCGGCAACACCCGGTGCCAGGGCAGTTTGCGCGGCAGGGCCAGCTTGTACAGCGTGGTGAGCGCGAGCATGGTGACCAGTCCGACGACGGGGTAGTAGAGATAGTTCACCCAGGCGGTGACGGTCGGCTGCCAATCGGTGGGGAACACGTTCGGCAGCAGATCAGGGCCGAGCGCGATCAATGGCAGTCCGATGATCAGCAGGATCAACGTAGCCACGTAGAGCAGCAGGGCGAAGATGCGCTGCCACACCTCGTTGCGGACCCCGTACTGGCCGTGCGCCACCGTGATGGCGTCGACGAAGGACGACAGCGCGGAGGAACCGGCCCACAGCGACAGCAGGAAACCGACCGAGACGATCTCACCGCGTCCAGTGGTCAGGATGTCGTTCACCGTCGGTTCGATGATCCGGGCGACCACGTCCGCGCTGAAGATCGTTTCGCTGACGGCCATGATCTCGTGGCGGACGGCGTCGACCACCTGCGAGCCGAACCATTCCCCGAGGAAACCGAGGCTACCCAGCAGTCCGAGGAGCAGTGGTGGCAGCGACAGGGTCTGCCAGAAGGCGGCCTCGGCCGCTTCGGAGAACAGGTTGCCTTCCCAGGCCTTGTTCAGGGTGCGGCCGATCAGCCGCAGCGGGCCCCGGCGCGGGGGTTTTTCCGGCTGAGCTGACGGCGGCGCGCCCGTCGCCGCGGCCGCGTCTGCTGGCGCGCCGGCGGGTTCGTCGCGCCGATCGGGGAGGTCCTGCGAATTCATGACCCTCTCAGGATGGTCTATTGCCGCTTGATCGGCAGGTCTGGGTTCCAGATCATTTCCTGATTGTCGCGTCGCGCGCGAGCCGACACTCGCTGAACGGGTAAACTCGCCGCGGCCCCGTTCGGGGCTGACTGGGGGATGGTTCCGGCGAAGACGCCGGTGTAGGGGATTACCTGCGGCGTGCCCGGTGGGAACCGGTGCGGCCGCTGACGCGATGCGAAGGGAGCGGTTCGTCGGTGCCGGCGTCCTCTGCTGAGCAGGAGCAGCGCGAAACGAGCGTGCGGCCGCTGCGCGCCTGGCAGCGCAGGGCACTCACCAAGTACCTGACCACTCGTCCGCAGGATTTTCTCGCGGTTGCTACGCCCGGTTCAGGTAAGACCGTGTTCGGGCTACGGGTGGCAAGCGAACTGCTCGCCGATCGAACTGTGTCGGCTATCACCATCGTGACGCCCACGGAACACCTCAAACATCAGTGGGCGTCCGCGGCAGCCGCGGCGGGTATCGCGATCAACTCGAACTTCACCAACGGGCAAGGGGCGGTCTCCGGCGACTTTCAGGGCGTCGCGGTGACCTATGCGCAGGTCGCGGCGCATCCGACGCTGCACAGGGTACGTACCGAGAACCGCAAAACCCTGGTGATCCTGGACGAGATTCACCACGGCGGGGACGCCAAGTCCTGGGGCGATGCGATTCGGGAAGCGTTCACCCCCGCCGTGCGGCGGTTGGCGCTGACCGGAACGCCGTTTCGTAGCGATGACTCGCCGATCCCGTTCGTTGGCTACGAACCGGACGGCGCGGGAGCCCTGCGCAGCGCGGCCGACCACACGTACGGCTATGCGGACGCGCTCGCCGATGGCGTAGTGCGCCCGGTGATCTTCCTGGCCTACTCGGGTGAGGCGAGCTGGCGAACCAGTGCGGGCGACGAGTTCACCGCGCGGTTGGGCGAGCCATTGACCGCGGAGCAGACCGCTCGCGCGTGGCGTACCGCGCTCGACCCGGCGGGGGAGTGGATTCCGTCCGTGCTGCGCGCCGCGGATGTGCGGCTGGGGCAGCTGCGCTCATCGGGGGTACCGGATGCCGCCGGCCTGGTGATCGCCACCGACCATGAATCGGCCCGTGCCTACGCGAAGCTGCTGCGGGGTATCAGCGGGACGGAGCCGGTGCTCGTGCTCTCCGATGACCCGAAGTCGACCAGGCGGATTGGTGAGTTCGCCGATTCCGATGACCGCTGGTTGGTCGCGGTTCGGATGGTGTCCGAAGGGGTGGACGTCCCCCGGTTGGCTGTCGGGGTGTACGCGACGAGCGCGTCGACCCCGTTGTTCTTCGCTCAGGCGATTGGCCGGTTCGTCCGTGCCAGGCAGCAGGGCGAGACGGCGAGCGTCTTCCTACCGAGCGTTCCGGTACTGCTCGAACTCGCCAGCGAGATGGAGACCGAACGCGACCACGTGCTCGGCAAACCCCACCGGGAAAAGGACGGCTGGGACGACGAGCTGCTGGTAGCGGCGAACCGCACGGAGGACGAGCCAGGCGAGGAGGAGAAGCCGTACACCTCACTCGGGGCCTCCGCCGAGCTGGATCAGGTGATCTATGACGGCAATTCCTTCGGCACCGGTGCCTTCGCGGGTACCGAGGAGGAACAGGAGTATCTGGGGCTGCCTGGCCTGCTCGAACCCGATCAGGTGCGTGCGTTGCTGCGCAAACGGCAGGAGGAGCAGGTCACCGCGACCAAGCGGAACGGTGAATCCGGTCAGGCCGCCAAAGCTGATGTGACCCCGGAACGTCCGCAGACCGTGCAGGAACGGCTTGGCTCGTTGCGTAGAGAGCTCAATGCGCTGGTCGCGGTGTACAACCACCGAACGGGAAAACCGCACGCGACGATTCATGGGGAACTACGGCGTAGCTGTGGTGGCCCGCCGACGGCGATGGCAACCGTGGAACAACTCGAGGAGCGCATCGCGACGCTGCGCTCCTGGTGAGCGCTACACACCTGCTCGCGCGCGATGGCGGCATAAGTTGGGCGGGAACCTCGCTTCCGACGAGATTCCCGCCCCGGTGTGCGGAAAGGTGCTTATCTAGTTTCTCGTTGGCGGCCAGTGATGCACGGCTGAAGCACCCGGCATCAGGTGGGTGGGTTCAGTCATGCTGCAGGTCAGCCTCCTGTTCCTGGAGCTTGCTCTTGTACTCGCGCGCGTGGTGCCCGCAAAAGAGCAGCTCGCCTCCGGTGCGAAGAACGGCACGTGCCTGTGCCGCTGCGCCGCACCGATCACAACGGTCGGCAGCGGTCAGTTTGGGGCGGGTGAGCGTCGCGGACATGAAAATCTCCCTCCGTCCCGGTCTCGGGCTGGCCGAGACCCTCCATCCTGCTGCGACCACGGTGACCCGGTACCCGGTCGAGTCCGGTTTGTTCACTGTGCTCGCTGCCCCCACTCTTGCAGACATCCGGCGGACCGCAAGGGTCCCGCGCCGGCGTGAGTCGTTTGCCCAGTCAGCTTTCGGCGAACAGGCACCGGACGACCGGTCCCGGCCGGGCGTGTTGCAGGATCGGGCGAGTGGGTTCCGGAACACGGTCGATCGCTCGGCTGCTGCAGCGCTTGCCGGCGCCGTTGCTGTTCATCATCGGCGGCCTGTCCATGTACCTCGGTGCCGCCGCCGCGACCTGGCTGTTCGAGGCGGTGAACCCGGCTGGGGTGGCCTGGCTGCGCCAGCTGGGTGCCGCGGTGTTCCTGCTGGCGTGGCGACGGCCGAAGCGGATCGCCTGGCGCGGCCGTGCGCTGCTGCTGGCGACGGCATTTGGCGTGGTCACCGCGGGGATGAACGTGCTGTTCTACGAGGCGATCGCGCGGTTGCCGCTGGGTACCGCGGTGGCGTTGGAGTTCGTCGGCCCGGTGTTCGTGGCCGCCATCGGTTCGCGTACCGCCCGCGACGTGGTGGCGCTACTGTTCGTGGTCGGCGGCGTGGTGCTGATCGCGGATGTGCAGCTGTCCGGTAGCGCGCTTGGCGTGTTCTTCGCCTTGGCCGCCGCGGCGGCGTGGGCTGGCTACATCCTGCTCGGAAAGCGGGTGGCCAATGCCGGCAATGGCGTGGACAGTTTGGCTGTCGGCTTCGTGATGGCCACCCTGCTGCTCAGCCCGTTGGCGCTGGGCACGGGGGAGGCCTGGGGTTCGGCGCGGTTGCTGGTGCTTGGCCTCGGCGTCGGCCTCCTGTCCACCGTGGTGCCGTACGTGCTCGACCAGATCGTGCTACGTCGAGTTGGTCAGGCCAAGTTCGCGATCCTGCTCGCGCTGCTTCCGGTGACCGCCACCGCGACCGGCCTCGTGGTGCTCGGCCAGGTACCCAGTGTGGCCGAGGCTATCGGCATTCTGGCCGTGGTTGCCGGTGTGGCATTGCGCAGCCCGGACGAGCGTGCCAGTAACAGATCCGCCGAACCGCCCAGCTGATGTGGGCAGTCCGGCGGAACAGTATTCGTGACGGTGTTATCTAGGGTTGGTTGGACCTGTGGTCTTACTGGGCATCCAGCGCGAGCATCTCGCCCTCGCCCTGCTGGATCTCCGCCTCGAGTTCGCGAAGCCGGTCGCGGTGCTGTCGTGCGTGGTGCCCACAGAACAGCAGTTCTCCGCCGGAGGGCAGTACGGCTCGTACCCCAGCAGCGGCGCCGCAACGGTCGCAGCGGTCGGCGGCGCTCAACGCGGGGCGTTCGAGTGTGGTGGACATTGAAATCTCCCTCCATCCCGGCGCCGGCCGAACCATGCTGCTGGTCGTACCGGAAGCCTCGTTTGGGCCGCGGCCTTCACTAGGTTCGACGTTACGGGGCCTTCGGCTGTTCCCCAAAGATGAGCGATGGTCATCACGTTTCGTTGCGAGCGAACACGACCTTGGTTCTCGGTGCTCGCGTTTCAGCATGTGGGAACGGGTGCGCGAGAAATATTCGGTGGCAGCCGGGTCCGGGCGTTGCTACCGTCAGCGATCGATAGTCAGCATTCGACCCGGACGATCCGTCCTAGAAAGTAGTGCCTGTGATGCCCCGGCCACGGCCGAGCGTGTTCAGTCTGGCAACGGCTGCCCGCTCGATGCGCCTGACCGCCGTCCGCTAATGGCCGGCGCGGACTGGCGCGCCGACACGTCGATCGCTCGCCTTCGCGGCTCCATTGTCTACAGTGGAGACATGGCGTCGGCCTGAGCTGTCTCCTGGCATCGTCCTTTCTGGACTATAGGTACACGCTCGGCTCCCTTTCCGGTATGTCAACCATTCTTTCCGGTAAGGAGCTTCCGGGTGTCCACAAAGAACACCAAGTCCATCGCACGAACCGAAACCTTCACCTGCCTGCGGTGTGGGCTCACCGTCAGCGCCTATCAGCCGAACGGTGAACGGCGAGACCACTGTCCTAGCTGTATCTACTCACAGCACACGGTCGACCGAGTCAGTGGTGGGGTTTCGGAGTGCCTCGCGCGGATGATCCCGATCTCCATCGCCGTGCCGCGCAGCGCGGACTGGCTGGTCATTCACCGCTGTACGGGATGCGACGTGTTGACCTCGTCGCCTATGTCCGCAGATGACAACCAGCTCATCCTGGTTCGGCTCGCGGTGCGTCCGCTTGCCCAGCCGCCGTTCCCGCTCGAGGTGTTCGGCGATCTGTGATCGCGCTCGCTTCCGGCGACTCGCTGACCAATGGGGAATCGAAAGTCTTATGCCACGACGACAATCGCGGTCCCGTCGACCGCAACGACCAAAGGATGTTTACCACGAGAAGGGTGAGCCAGCTGGTGATGCGTTTCGCTGCATCGGCTGTCACCTCGATGTGCCGTATCAGGTGCCCGGCAGCGCGCACCGGAACCACTGTCCGAACTGTTTGACGAGCAAGCATGTCGACGGCCGGATACCGGGGGACCGGCGGCAGCGGTGTCACGGTCGGATGACCGCCCTGTGTCTGATGGCCGATCGACAGGGTGAATGGCTGGTCATTCACGAATGCCTGGCGTGTGGGGAGCTGAGCGCGAACCGGATCGCCGGGGATGACAACGCGCTGGTGCTGCTGCGGATGGCGGTGCGGCCGCTGTCGCACGGCAGGCTGCCGGCCCGTGCGCTACTGGGGCTTTAGCGCGGGCCGGTTCTCGGCATCGACGAGTGAGCGCACAAAAAACGGCGCCGCTGACCTGTGTAGTACGGGTCAGCGGCGCCGTTGTGAGCTAGCTCAGTCCAGGTAGTCGCGCAGCACCTGCGACCGGGACGGATGCCGTAGCTTCGACATCGTCTTCGACTCGATCTGCCGGATGCGTTCCCTGGTAACGCCGTAAACCTGGCCGATCTCGTCCAGCGTGCGTGGTTGGCCGTCAGTGAGCCCGAAGCGCAGCCGGACGACTCCTGCCTCGCGCTCGGACAGGGTGGCGAGCACCGACTGCAGTTGATCCTGCAGCAAGGTGAACGACACCGCGTCCACCGCGACGACCGCTTCGCTGTCCTCGATGAAGTCACCGAGCTGGGAGTCGCCCTCGTCACCGATCGTCTGATCGAGCGAGATCGGCTCCCGCGCGTACTGCTGGATCTCCAGGACCTTCTCCGGGGAGATGTCCATCTCCTTGGCGAGCTCCTCGGGGGTGGGCTCGCGACCGAGGTCCTGCAGCAGCTCCCGCTGAATCCGGCCGAGCTTGTTGATCACCTCGACCATGTGCACCGGGATACGGATGGTGCGTGCCTGGTCGGCCATCGCGCGGGTGATCGCCTGCCGGATCCACCAGGTGGCGTACGTGGAGAACTTGTAGCCCTTGGTGTAGTCGAACTTCTCCACCGCGCGGATCAGGCCGAGGTTGCCCTCCTGGATCAGGTCGAGGAAGGCCATCCCCCGTCCCGTGTAGCGCTTGGCAAGCGATACCACCAGGCGCAGGTTCGCCTCGAGGAGGTGGCTTTTCGCCCGCTCCCCGTCGCGCACGATCCACCGCAGGTCGCGACGCATCTGCGGCTGGAGCTTCTCGCCCTCTTCCTCGTAGGTGCGCACCCGCTCGGCCGCGTAGAGGCCGGCTTCGATCCGCTTGGCGAGCTCAACCTCCTCTTCCGCGTTGAGCAGCGCGACCTTGCCGATCTGCTTGAGGTAGGCACGGACCGAGTCGGCGGACGCGGTGAGCTCGGCATCCTTGCGTGCCTGCCGGAGGGCTTCGGACTCCTCCTCGTCCCAGACGAAGTCCGGGTCGTTCTTGGCGTCCTTACCCGCCTGGCTCTCCGGGGCCTCCTCGGCCTCTTCCTCGGTCACCGTGGCGTCGACGACGTCGACTTCGACGCCTTCGAGGTCGGCGAGATCCGGCGCGTCCAGCTCAACGCCGTCGACCGCCTCCTCGCCTGGCCCGTCCAGCTCGACGTCGACATCCTCGGCGCCCGGCGACGCCTTCTTGGTCTTGGCCGGCGTGGCAGAGCCCTTCGCCGGCGCTTTCTTGCTCGCGGTCTTCTTGGCTTTCGCGGACGACGCGGGTGCCTCCTCGGCCTCCGGGCTTGCCGGAGCCTTCTTGAGCGGCGCGGCCTTGGTGGCCTTGGCGGCGCTCGCGGAGGAGGTTGAGCGTCGGGATGCGGTTCTTGCGGCTGCCACGTACGCCCTTTCACAGCGGTCGATCATGGCCAGCGGAAGCCTTTGCGCCTCAGCTGCTTTCAGGTATCGGGAGAGCCCGCGTCCTGGCGAATCAACGGATTCGCCGACGTGAGCACCTGTTCCATTGTAGCGACGGTTCGGCAAGGGATTGGCATGCCGAGGGCAGTTGATCGAAAGGGATTCCAACGAGATTTCGGTCGATATGCCATCCGTGCAGGTCAGTGCCTGATTTTCGAACTCGCGGCGACCGCCGCGCCGATGATCCCAGCGGCGTTCTGCCGCGAGGCGGCGATCACATCCGTGCGTACGTCGAGCAGCGGTAGCCACTTTTCCGCCTTCTTGCTGACGCCGCCGCCCGCGATGATCAGGTCCGGCCAGAGCACCGATTCCAGCGCGCGGAGGTAGGTCGATACCCGCTTGCTCCAGTTTTCCCAGGTCAGGTCCTCTTCGTCCTTGACGGAAGCGGCCGCACGTGTTTCCGCATCGTGACCTTCGACTTCGAGGTGGCCGAATTCGGTGTTCGGCAAAAGCACCCCATCGTGGAAGAGTGCGCTGCCGATGCCGGTGCCGAAGGTCAGCAGCGCGGTGACCCCCTTGCGTGCGCGTTCGGGCCCGTACTGGATCTCCGCGATACCCGCCGCGTCGGCGTCATTGAGCAGCGTCAACTCCGCGGGCTCGCGGCCGAGCCGGTCGGCGAACAGGCTTCTGGCGTCCGTGCCGATCCAGGACTTGTCGACGTTCGCGGCGGTATGCGCGACGCCCTCCTTGATCACCAAGGGCAGGGTAATCCCGATCGGTCCCGTCCACCCGAACTTCGCCACGATCTCGGCCGCCGCGTCCGCGACGGCTTCCGGGGTGGATGGCTGTGGGGTGGCAAGCCGGATCCGGTCGGTCGCGAGTTGGCCGGCATCGAGGTCCACGAGACATCCTTTGATGCCGGAACCCCCGACGTCGATACCGAACCCTTGGGTAGCGGCCACGGCTGACTTCCTTCCTGGCGATGAAGCGCGATAACCAGAACGTCAGGTACATACGCGCGGCGATGTACCTATTTCGATTCAGTACAGCGACAATAGCGGCCGAACGGGAAGCGGCGTGGTGTGGTCGGATAGACCCGTGGGAGTTGCGGAACTGGAACTGCTCAAGGTGGCCGAACAGGTCGCCGCGGAGACGGCGGAGCTCGTGCGCTCGGTACGAGCATCGATGACCGATGGCCAAGACGTCGAGGTACGGACCAAGACCAGCGAAACCGATGTGGTGACGGCGGCCGATCAGCAGGCGGAACGCCTCGTCCGGGCACGGCTCGCCGAGCTGCGCCCGGACGAACCGGTACTCGGTGAGGAACAGGGCGGTGTCGAGGGCAGTGGCATCCGGTGGGTGATTGATCCGATTGACGGGACGGTGAACTTTCTCTACGGCTTTCCGTGGTATGCCGTGTCGTTGGCGGCACAGGTGGACGGCGTCTCGGTAGCCGGCGCGGTGATCGAACCGGACAGCGGCCGACGGTGGACCGCCGCCCGCGGGCACGGCGCCTGGCTGGATGGGCGGCGGCTGCGGGTGGGGCAGCCGAGCAAACTCGCCCACGCGCTGGTTATCACCGGGTTCTCCTATCTACCCGAGCGCAGGGCGCGGCAGGCGGAGATGGTCACCGGGCTACTCGGGCGCGTCCGGGATATCCGGCGCAGCGGATCGGCTTCGCTGGATCTGTGCGCCGTCGCCGCTGGCTGGGCGGACGGCTACGTGGAGCACGGGCTGCATCGTTGGGACTGGGCCGCGGGCGCGCTGGTGGCCGCGGAGGCCGGCGCGGTGGTCAATCTGCCCGAGGAGCATCCGGAGCTGGGTGGGGACGCCACGATCGCGGCGGCGCCGAGCATTCACTCGGAGCTGTACCAGGCCGCCCTCGACTGCGGGATCGACAAGGTGTGAAGCCGGCTTCGCTCACGCTTGGGTCCGTGTTCGGGTTCGGGTGCGCCGGCCTTCGGGTGAATCGGCCTGGTCAGCAGGTCAGATCGCGAGCAGCGGCCAGCTTCGCCTGATCGATGCTCGGGCCACCATCACCCGCGGACTGCTCGGCGCTCCCCTGATTCGGGTGTGATTTTTCCCACTCCCGTAGTGCTTCGATCGCTTCGAGGCCTTCGGCCTTTGGCCGGAGGTCGTCGAACCGCTCACCGATCGACAACTCCACCGCGGCATCCGGCCGGTTGGTGCGCACCAGCTCGGCGCATGGTTCGAGGAGGCTGAGCAGCCGTGCGGTGGCCGCGCCGTTTTCCCCGAAACGGATCTGCCCACGGCAGTCCATGTTCTGTTCCGGGTACAGCTCGTCGTTACCTGGCTGGGAAATCTGGTCGAAACCGTGCCCACGTAGGGTTTCCGTGGTGATCGCGGCCTGCCCGCGTTGGCTCCCGGCGTTCAGCACCTGAATCTTCGCGTTGCCCGGTGTCGCGGGGGTGGTGTTGTCCAGCGCGTCGAAGGGCAATGAGGAGAGCTCGCTGCCCTCGGGAAGTTCTTCCGGCGGTGGACACTTCACGGCTTCGTTGCGGTCCACACTGCCGTCCAGCGCGCTGATCCATACGCCGACCGCGACCAAGCTGAGTACGGCGAGCACGATGAGAGCCGGAAGCGGCTTGCGCTTCCGGTAAAGCGGAGTTCGTCCGCGCCCGGTTCCGTACCCCAGCCCCACTGCCCCGTCCCTCCGTGGGTCACGCCTGCTCTTGATGGTTCTGCTGTCGATGGTCTCGCTCTAGCTGGTCTCCATAGAGAAGAGTCTTCAACAGATGAATCGTCACTGATCAGCTTAGGCGTTTCAGTGTCCGACTGTGGGTCTTCTCGCGTCCAGGTGGTGAACGTGTCGCGAGCATTATCCATGTCACGCGGAACTGATTCGCGCCCCTGTCACGTTGTTCGATCGGTATCCGTGCGGCGTGACCAGCGGATCGTACGGTGCAGGAACGACCCGATCCGGGTCGGGCGGCCGGCGTCGAGCGCGGCGTGTCCGGCCGGCTCGGGCGCCAGAACACTGGGCTGGATGTTCGAAAAGACACCCTGGATGAGTGATGTATGCACCGTTTCGCGAAAGGATGGGCTACCCTCTGCGCGCTCCGCGCGAATGAATCACTGGGTGATGTCGGGGCGGACCAGCGGAATCGGTTTCCGTGGCCGGTCAAGGGGCCGGCCACGGGGTCGGTCAAGGGGTCGGTCAAATCCGGCATTCGGCAGGGAGACCTGACTCACTGCCTTGCCGGGCACAAACCGGGACGCTGGAACGTTGTCCAGCGGCACAAGCATCCGTGAGTCCGCTCGCGGGGCATGAGGTAGTAACACGTCAGAGCTGACTGCAGGGGTGAGTAAGAAGATGGCGACCGATTACGACGCGCCGCGCCGCAGCGAGGCGGACGACCTCGCGGAGGACTCATTGGAGGAGCTCAAGGCGCGGCGTAACGAGACCCAGTCCGGCGTGGTGGACGTTGACGAATCGGAAACCGCGGAGAATTTCGAGTTGCCCGGAGCGGATCTTTCCGGGCTGTCCGGTGAGGACCTTACGGTCAAGGTCGTGCCGAAGCAGGCGGACGAGTTCACCTGTCCGCGCTGTTTCCTGGTAGTACATCGCAGTCGGATGGTCGTCGACGACGATGGCAATTACATCTGCCGGGACTGCGAGTGAGCTAACGCCCCGTTCCTCGCGGCGTGGGCTCGCCCTGCTGTGCCGCGTACGCGCCACAGCAGGGCCCGGCGACCGTGTGGTCGGCGTGGCGTGGGGCCTAGTTTCCGCGCGCCGCCTGCTCGGTGCGGATTGCTTCGGCCAGCCGCTCCGGCGACCGGGTGCTGATCAACCAGTACGGGGTCGGGTCGTCGGGATCGGTCAACCGCACCCGCAGCATCGGTCCGACCCAGGCTCGGTGAATCACGAAGGCCGCCGGATCAAGGCCAGGGCCAAGCGCTTCCCGTTTGTCCGCCTTGCGAATCACCTCCAGCTCACCGACGAATTCCACCGGTAGATGCGCTGGATCTCCGGCACCAACCAGTAGCTCGCCGCCGGCAAGGCGTACCCGAGCCCGGCCGAGCCACAGCATCAGCACGATGACGACGGCGACCGCGATGGCATATGGCAGCCAACCGCGAACGCCCTCATATCCCATGTGGATCTGCGCGGCCATCAGTACCGCGCCGATCAGCGGTAGCGGCCAGCACCACCAGGTCGCGTACAGCCGCTCGGCGTATGTCGCCCGATCGGTGGATATTGCCGGCGTTTCGGCGCCGGCGTCTTCTGAATTCTTTGGCATTTCGGACACCCCGGCCGTGCTCGTGCCGGCATCGCGCTCCGGGTTGGGCGTCTGCGCATCCGTACTCACGAGAACAAGGGTAGTCTCGCGGCCTGTGTCCAGCGTGCCCATGTCCACAGTTGAAGTTCTGCTGACCCGGATCGACCCGGAAGTGCCGGTACCCACCTACGCGCGTCCCGCGGACGCCGGTGCGGACCTGACCGCCACCTCGGATGTGGTGCTGGCGCCCGGTGAGCGCGCCGTGGTTGGTACCGGGATCGCGATTGCCCTGCCGGAGGGCTTCGCGGGTTTCGTACATCCGCGCTCGGGACTCGCCGCGCGAGTGGGTCTCTCGTTGGTGAACACCCCCGGCACGATCGACGCCGGCTACCGGGGTGAGATCAAGGTATGCCTGATCAACCATGACCAGACCGAGACGATCACGCTGCGCAGGGGAGATCGGATCGCGCAGCTGATCGTGCAGCGGGTCGAACACGCGGTGTTTCGTGAGGTGCGTGAGCTGGCCGACAGCGAGCGCGGCAGCGGGGGTTATGGCTCGACCGGCGGGCATGCCACATTGGGCGCCGCGCATGGCGGTGCGGCGGGCTGAACCGTGGTTCGGGTCGGCCCGCCCGGTGATGTGGCAAGTAACGAGACGGAGGAACTGTGGGGATATTCCGGCGACGTGGCCGAAAGGACGAACAGTCCGCACGGGATGAACGCCCCGCCGAGAATGAGGACGAGGCGCCCGACGCGGATGCTGACCCTGACGAGGAGATCGCGGCCGCGGGGGAGGACGGGCCGTTCGATCTCGAGGACGCCCCGGACGACCAGGTGCCGAGGTTGGATCTCGGATCCGTTCGGGTGCCCGTCCCGGACGGCGCGCAGCTACAGGTCGAGATGGATCCGTCCGGTCCGGTACGCGCCGTACACGTGGTGACGCCGGTTGGTCAGATCACCATCAGCGCTTATGCCGCGCCGCGTACCGGCGGGTTGTGGTACGAGGTGCGCAGTGAACTCGCCGAACAGCTCAACGGGGACGGCGCGCAGGTGGAAAGTCGGCGCGGCGAATGGGGTGCCGAGCTCGCAGCTGCCCTCGGCAAGGTGTCCCTGCGATTCGTCGGAGTGGACGGCCCACGGTGGATGCTGCGTGGGGTGATCGCTGGTCCACCGGAACAGGCCGAGGAGGCCGTCGGGCTGCTGCGTACCGTCGTGCGCGGCACGGTCGTGGTGCGCGGGCCGGATCCGATGCCGGTGCGCACTCCGCTTTCCATCAAGCTGCCCGAGGCGATCGCCGAGCATGTCCAGCAGGCCCAAGGTAATCAGAGCGGCGGCTAGTCCGTTGGCTTGCCGCCGAGCGCACTGAGCCAGGCGAGCACGGTGGCCCTGCCCAGCGCGGCGCGGTCGGTGGCCATCGCTTGGATACTCGTGCCGCGTAGTGTCGCCGCCGGCAGCCGGGTGGCCCAGCTTTCCGCCATGGCGATCGGATGGACCGGATCATCGCGGAACCCGCCAAGGCCGGTCGGTATCGCGAGAGTTTCCAGCGCTTCGGCCGCCGGCGCTGCCCTGCGCGCGGCGACGCGTAGCGATGTCGCCAGCTCGGCGCCGTAGCTGGGCCAGGATCGGCGCAGTTCGGCCGCTAACCAGTCCGGGATGCCCTCGGTGGCCGCGCGGAGCGCGGCGGGGACGCCGAGGGCGGCGACCGCGTCGGCCGAAGCATGCGCGGCCAACGCGGCGGGGGCTTCGTCGGGCGCGCCGTGCCAGGCCGGCAGCGCGAGCAACAGCCCGGCACAGCGGTCCGGGTTGGCCAGTGCCCATTCCGCGGCGAGATGCGCGCCGAACGACAACCCGCCGGCAAGGATCGGCCCTTCGCCGGCGTGCCTGGTCAGCTCGTCGAGGTAATGCTCGGCCAGGCGGGCTCCCGGCCGGGGCGCGGGCGTATGCAGGTGAATTCCGACGGCACGTAGCGGTTCGAGGAACACCGCTCGGACGAACTCGTCGTCCGAGCCCGTGCCGGGTAGCAGTACCGCCCTGGTGGTTCCCGCGGAAAGCGTCACGTACCGATCCTCGCCTATCGGCCGCGCGCACCAGCCGCCCGGCTACGCTGGCGACCGAGACATACCTGGCCAGCGGGAGACCACGGATGACAAGCTCGATACGCGCTCGGCTTGGCCAGCTGACCGCTGGACTTGCCGCTCGGTTGGCGGAGGTTCGCCCCGCTCGCTCGGCAGCGAACACCGGGCAGGTCGAGACGGTGGGGCGGGAGCCGGTGACGCGGCTCGGTCGGCTTCGGGACGTGCGGATACGCGACCGTGGCGCGGGCTACACGCTGGAAGCCGAGCTGTTCGACGGCCTCGACGCGATAACGCTAGTCTGGTTCGGCCGCAGGCGTATCGTCGGTATCGAGGTGGACCGGGTGGTCCGGGTTCGTGGCCGGATCGCCGAACGCGACGGCACCCAGGTGTTGTACAACCCCTACTACGAGTTACAGCGGACTTGATGAGCGAAACCCGGCCCGATTCCGAACAGCCAACGACTGGCTCCGCCGATCCGACTCCGGCACCCGAAGAACCCCCAACCGGCAACGAAACGGCAGCTGGCGACGAAGCCACGGCCGGTGGCGAAACCACGACGGCGGAGAAGCCGGAACCGACCCTGCTCGAGCAGATGGGCGGGTTGAGCGGGCTGGTGTACTCGGCCGTACCGGTGGCCTCCTTCGTGCTGGTCAATTCCTTCGCCGGGCTGGCACCGGCGATCTGGGCCGCGCTTGGTGTGGCCGTGCTGATCACCGTTATCCGGGTGGTGCGCAAGGAGCCGATCCAGCCGGCGGTATCCGGTTTCTTCGGAGTGGCGATCGCGGCGTTCATCGCCTACCGCACCGGTGACGCGCGCGGGTTCTTCCTTTTCGGTATCTGGGCGAGTCTGCTCTATGGCGGGGCCTTCCTGCTTTCGGTGCTGGCTCGCTGGCCGTTGGCCGGAGTGATCTGGTCGTATCTGAACGGCACCGGAATGTCCTGGCGTAAGGACAAGCGCTCGCGGCGCGCCTACGACGTCGCGACATTGGTCTGGGTCGTCGTCTTCGGTGCCCGGTTCGTGGTGCAGCGCTGGCTCTACGAGGAGAATCTCACAGGCTGGCTGGGCTTCGCCAAGATCGCGATGGGCTACCCGCTGTTCGGACTGGCACTGCTCGTCACGATCTGGGCGGTGCGCAACGCCGAGCGGCGCCGCAAGGAACTGGACGCCGTGGCGGCCGAGACCACGGTGAGCGACGACGAGATCGAACGCCGGCTGCGCCAGAAGTACGCCAACCCGGTAGAAGGTGGCTGACCGAGCGCGATCGGTTATTCGGTTGCTGGCAATACGGTTTCCGGTAGCCGCAGTGCCGAGCGGATCCGCGGTTGCATCCCTGCCGAGGTGACGAACAGCAGTTCATCGCCCGGTCGCAGGGTGTCGTCCGGGCCCGGCACGAGCACCCGGTTCGCGCGAAGCACGGTGACCAGGGCAACCTCCGGTGGCAAGGCGAGTTCGCGGATCGGGCGTCCGGCGAGCGGCGTATCCGGGGCCAGGGTCGTTTCCACGAGTTCCGCCTGCCCGCCGCGCAGGGTCATCAGCTGGACAAGCTCGCCGACGCTGACCGCTTCCTCGACCATCGCGGCGAGGATGCGCGGGGTGGAGACCGCGACGTCCACACCCCAGTTCTCGGTGAACAGCCACTCGTTGGCCGGATCGTTCACCCGTGCGACGACCCGGCGTACCGCGAACTCGGTTTTGGCGAGCAGGGACACCACGAGGTTCACCTTGTCGTCTCCGGTAGCGGCCACCACCACATCGCACAGCTGCATCCCCGCTTCTTCCAGCGAGGAAAGCTCACAGGCGTCCGCGAGTACCCACTCCGCGGCCTCCACCGACGCCGGTTCGTAGGCGGCGATATCGCGTTCGATCAGCATCACCCGATGGCCGTTGGTGATCAGCTCGCCGGCGATGGACCGGCCAACGGCGCCGGCACCCGCGATGGTGACCCGCATCAGCTGGCCTCCTCTGGAGGTTGGGCGGCGATCGCGGTGACCTCGGCTACCGCCTCGGAGTGTGCCGCGACGTAAACAAGATCGTCGGCTTGGAGCACCGTTTCGCTGTTCGGGAGTAGCCCGTCGCCGAATCGGAGGAGGAACGCGACCCGGCACCCGGTGGTCAATTCCAGCCGGGTGACAGGGTGGCCGATCCAGGCCTCATGCACGGTCAGTGGGAGCACCGCCACACGCCCGGAAGGTTCCCGCCATGCGTCGGCCGCACTGTCCGGAACCAGGGCGCGCAGTAGTCGTTCGGTGGTCCACGGGACGGTGGCGACGGTGGGAATCCCCAGGCGCTGGTACACCACGGCGCGTTTGTGGTCGTAGATCCGCGCGACCACCCGAGACACCTCGAACGACTCCCTGGCCACGCGCGCGGAAATGATATTGGAGTTGTCGCCGCTCGAGACGGCGGCGAAGGCATCCGCGTGCTCGATTCCGGCCTCGATCAGTACGTCCCTGTCGAAGCCGGTTCCGACGACTTGCTCGCCGCGAAAGTCCGCGCCGAGCCGGCGAAACGCCTGCCGCTCCTTGTCGATAACCGCGACTTCGTGGCCAAGCCCTTCCACCGCGCCAGCCAGCGCGGCGCCGACCCGGCCACAGCCCATGATCACAACGCGCACCCCGATGCCTCCTCGCCGTCGGTGCCGGCGTTCGACGGGTATCGGTCTTCCCTCGCCGCGGTCAGCCTACGCTGGTCGGGTGGCTGATACCGGGCAAACCGCCGGCCGGTCCACTGTGGAGTGGACGGGCGAGGTTCTGGAACTCGACGTGGATACCGTGGCGCACGGCGGGCACTGCGTGGCGCGGCATACCGGCAGGGTGGTGTTCGTCCGGCATGCCCTGCCGGGGGAGCGGGTCCGCGCCAGGGTGACCGAGGACCGGGGTGGCTCGTTCTGCCGGGCCGATGCGGTCGAGGTACTTCGCGCGGCGCCGGGCAGGGTCAGCCCAGCCTGTCCACTGTCCGGTCCGGACGGCTGTGGTGGCTGCGACTGGCAACACGCCTCGGCCGGGACCCAGCGCGAACTCAAGGCCCAGGTGGTCGCTGAGCAGTTGCGGCGGCTTGCCGGGTTGGACTGGCAGGTCCGGGTGGAGCCACTTCCCCTGGATGGGCCGGATGAGCTGCTTGGTTGGCGAAGCAGGGTTCGGCTCGGGGTGGACGAGCGCGGACGGGTCGGGCTACGGAAAAGCCGCGGGCATGAGCTGATCCCGATCACGGACTGTCCGATCAGCAGCCCGGGAATGCTCGCTGAGGTAGTCGACCGGCAGTGGACGCCCGGCGCGGAGGTCGTCGTGACCAAGGACGGCGCGGGCGAGGTGCACGCAGCCGAGGTGTGCGGGGACAACCGAGGCAGAACCCGTCAGCGGGAGGTACTGGGGGACCCGGTCGCGGTCGAGCACGTCGCCGGTCGCCGGTGGTCGGTGCGGGCACACGGGTTCTGGCAGGTACACCCTTCGGCCGCGGCAAGGCTCGCCGAGGTGGTCGCGGACTGGGCCAACGCCCGTACCGGCGGGCGGGTATGGGATCTCTACGCGGGTGCCGGGCTGTTCACCGCGGTGCTCGCCGACCAGGTGGGGCCGGGCGGTTCGGTGCTCGCCGTGGAGTCCGCGCCCTCAGCTGCGGCGGATTGCCGGCACAACCTCGCCGAGCTACCCCAGGTGCGGGTGCGGACCGGCAGGGTGGAACGGGTGGTGACGGGCCAGCGCGGCTCGCCCGAGGTGGTGGTTCTCGATCCACCCCGCAGCGGTGCGGGTAAGGCGGTGGTCGATGCGATCGCCAGCCGTAAACCGTCCACAGTGGTCTATGTCGCCTGTGATCCGGCCGCGCTTGCCAGGGATGTGGCGCGATTCGGCCTGCGCGGTTACCGGCTGGCCGGGTTGCGCGCCTTCGACGCGTTCCCGATGACTCACCACGTGGAATGCGTCGCGCTGCTCACCCGCTGACCGGGGTGTCGCCGAACTCACAGGCGCGTGTTCGGTGGTCGGCGGACAATGCCGGTTATGGGCAAGCTCTATGCGCGGATCGACGACCGGCTGCGGACCTTCATCGAGGACCAGCCGATGTTCTTCGTGGCTTCCGCGCCGCTTTCTGGTGAGGGGCACGTCAACCTGTCGCCAAAGGGGCGAGCTGGCACGCTCGTGGTGCTCGATGAGCACACCGTCGGCTACCTCGATTTCGGCGGCAGTCACGCGGAAACGCTCGCGCATATCCGGGAGAACGGTCGAATCACCTTGATGTGGTGTGCCTTTACCGGGCCACCCAAGGTGCTGCGGATACACGGGCAGGGCGACCCGGTTTTCCGGGATGATCCGCGCTGGTCGACGCTGCTCGCACGGTTCGGTGCCGCCGATGGCGCTGGCCTGCGCGCGATCGTCGTGGTGCGGGCCGAGCGGATCAGCGATAGCTGCGGGTTCGCCGTCCCGTTGCTGGACTACCAGTCCGATCGCGACCTGCACGCCGAGCACCTCGGACGCAAGAGCGATGCGGAATTCGCCGAGTACTGCGCGAACAAGCCGTACAACGGCACCAGTATCGACGGCCTACCGGCGCTCCCGCTGCCGTTGCCGCCCCGTAACCGCGTTCCTTAGGACTCCTGCGGTCGCCTGACTCCAACATCGTAGCCGGGTTCCCGGTTGACAGGAACGCGTCCGAAACTTATGTTTAGCTACCTTACAAAAGTTGCGGGCGCATGACATTGCCCGGTGCACAAGTTGTCGAGTTCGTCGTTGTCCGTGTTCGACCTGCGGGAGACCCATGGCTGTGTCGCGCCCAGGCGCATCGCGCATTTCCCGGCGCACCGTGCTGCGCGGTATCGCCGCGAGCGCCGCTGGCGCCGGTATCGCCGCCTTCGCCAGTGGCTGCACGGGTTTCGCCACCACCGGGAATTCCGGCCTGGTGTTCCTGTCCACCCAGTTCCGCCCGGTCGAGGAGGCCGAGCGCTTCCGCGAGTTGCTCCGCACCGTCTATCCCGCCGAGGTCAGCTATGTGACCAGCGAGGAGGGCCCGTTCATCGGGCAGGTACGCACCCAGCACGATGCCAATTCGGTGCAGTTCGCGTTGCTCGGCGGGGTTCATGGGGATCTCGCGCCGCTGGTTGACGGTTACCTCGCCGAGGCCGACGGCTTGCTCGGGGAACTGGGCGATCTCGGTATTCCCCCGGAGTACCTGGATCTGGCCAAGCTGGGAACCCGGCGCAGCTGGTACGTGCCGTGGGCGCAGGCCAGTTACCTGCTGGCAGCCGACGAGGATGCGCTCGGGCAGCTACCGCCGGGCGTGCGGGAGGACGAGCTCAGCTACGACGATCTGCTTGACTGGGCGATCGCCGCGCGGCGGGCGAACGGGAACCGGCCGCGGTTCGGGTTCCCTGCTGGGCCGGCTGGACTGCTGCACCGGTTCCTGCAGGGTTACCTGTATCCCTCGTTCACCGGCGGGCAGATCACTACCTTCCGCTCGCCCGAGGCGGTGCGCGCCTGGGAGTACCTGCGGGAACTGTGGGCGAACTGCGTGCCCTCCAGCACGACCTACGAGATGATGCAGGAAGCACTGGTCGCCGGCGAGGCGACGATCGCTTGGGACCATATGGCGCGCCTGGTCGACGCGCCGCGTACCCAACCGGGTCGATGGCGCCTGCTGCCGGCCCCGCGTGGTCCGCGCGGGCTCGGCTATATGGCGGTCGTAACGGGACTGGGACTGCCCGCGCAGAGCAACGACCGTGCCGGCGCGACGGACCTGATCAAAGCGCTCAGCACGGCGTCAGCTCAGGTGGAACTGTTGCGCGCGAACGCCTTCCTGCCCGTGGTGCGCGCCGAGTTGCCGGATGATCTCGAGCCGGCGTTGCGGATGTCCGCCGAGGCCGTAGACGCCCAGCGCGCGGCCGATGACGCGATCCTGGCGCTGCCGCCGGTAGGGCTTGCCGAACGGGAGGGCGAGGTGACCAAGGTCTTCCAGGACTGCTTCCGGTCCATAGTGCTCGGTGGCGCTAACATTCGTTCCACTTTGGATAGCCAGGCTCGCGTGCTGCAGCGGTTGCTCGACGAGTTGCGGGTACCCTGCTGGGCCCCGGATCCGGTCACTGGCGCACGATGCGAGGTGGCCTGACAATGGCGGAGCAAACCGCGACCCGGGTATCCCGTCAAAGCAGGCGGCGGATTACCAGTTCCCCGTGGCTGCTGCTGGCACCGTCGATCGTGCTGCTGGCGCTGTTGTTCGGCTGGCCACTGGTGCAAGGTGTGCTCAGCGCCTTCAGCGGTGACTCCGGGCTCACACTCGGGCACTGGCAACGGTTGTTCGCCGATCCGTACTTCCTGCAGGCCTTGCGTAATACGCTGTTGCTGATCGTCGTCGTGGTGCCGATCCAGCTGGTGCTCGCGCTCGTGATGGCATTGCTGATGCAGGCGCGGCCACGGTTTTCCGGCACGCACTTCTATCTGTGGACGATCCCGCTCGCGGTCTCCGAACTCGCCGCCGGCCTCGTGTGGCTGTCCGTATTCGCCGATCGGGGCTACCTCAACTCGTTCCTGGTGAACCTGGGCCTCAGTGAGTCGGGCGTGCAGTGGTTGAACTACGACAACACGCTCACCATGTTCATCACCGTGGTGGTGGCCGAGCTGTGGCGGGCCACCTCATTGGTGTTCGTGATCGTGGTCGCCGGGGTGCAGATGATCCCGAAGGACTACGACGAGGCGGCTCAGGTTTTCGGCGCCAGCATGTGGCAGCGGCTGTGGCATGTCACCTTGCCGCTGCTGCGGCCAAGCCTGCAGGTGGCGTTGATCTTACGGACGATTCTGGCGCTTCAGGCTTTCGCGGTCGCCCAGGCGCTCACCGGGCGCAACTTCCCGTTGCTCGTGGGGGAGACCTATGAGTGGTACGTCAACCTGCAGAACCCCGCGGTGGCCAGTGCGGCGGCACTCGTGGTGCTCGCGCTCTCGCTCGGCACCTCGCTGGCCTACTTGCGGGCGATGCGGCAGCCGGATGCCACGGGGTGAGGCAATGAGTGAGGACATCCGATGACCGCCGAGACCGCCAGCACGAGCAGGGTGCTGCCGCCCGTGGATCGCGCCCCGCTACGGCGCCGGAAATGGCGCAGGGCCGGGGTGCAGGCTGCCTGCGTGGCCATCACCCTGTTCATGGCCCTGCCGCTGGTGTTCATCGCGCTCGCGGCCTTCTCCGGGCGGGCAGCGCTCAACGAGTTCCCCAAGTCGTTGGTACCGAGCGAGTTCGCGGTCGACACGATGACAAGCTTCCTGGCCGGCACCGGAACCGTGCCAGCGTTGGGGAACTCGCTGTTGGTCGGTTGCTACACGGTGGTGCTTTCGCTGTTGTTCGGTGCCCCTGCTGGGTACGCCCTTGCCAGGCACACCTTCCGGGGCAAGGACGCTTACCAGCTTTTCGTGCTGCTGGTCCGCGCCTTGCCGATCGTGGTGCTTTCGGTACCGCTGGCCACGATGTTCCTGAATTTCGGCATCTACGACAAGGTCGTATCCGTGACGCTGGTGCACACCGCCCTGGCTATGCCGACCACCGTGCTGATCACCGCGAGCATTTTCGTCTCCGTGCCGACGGACGTGGAGGAAGCGGCACGGGTGTTCGGTTGTACGAAGCTGGACGCGGTTCGCCGCACCGTATTGCCACTTGCCCTGCCGGGCCTGGCGGCCGCGTCGATCTTCACTTTCGTGTTGTCCTGGAACGAAGTGCTCGGGGCCGCGGTGCTGACGCTCGGGCATCGCACGTTACCCGCGCAGGTGCTCGCCTCGCTGGCGGAATCGCCGCAGGCGTATCGATTCGCCGGTGGTTTCGCGCTGGTCGTGCCGGCACTGGTGTTCATCGCGGTGATGCGCCGCTACCTGCTCAACATGTGGGGCTCCACGCTTCGCTGAAGCCAGCAGCCATCCGAACAGAAGGGTGAACCGACGACCATGGCCGAGATCGTCCTGCGTGACCTGGTGAAGACCTATCCGGGTGCTGCCGGGCCAGCTACCGACGGGGTGTCGCTTGATGTCGCCGACGGGGAATTCATGGTGCTGCTCGGCCCGTCGGGCTGCGGCAAGACCACGTTGCTGCGTACCGTGGCCGGCCTCGAACTGCCCGACTCGGGACAGATCGTCATCGGTGACCGGGATGTGACCTATCTGGATCCTCGCCGGCGCAACCTGTCCATGGTTTTCCAGTCCTACGCCGTGTTCCCGCACAAGAAGGTCGCGGACAACATCGGCTTCGGCCTGCGGGTACACGGTATGGCCGCCGACGAGATTCGCCGGAAGGTTTCCTGGGCGGCGGAGCTGCTCCAGCTCACCGACTACCTGGACCGCTATCCGGCCAAACTGTCCGGTGGGCAGCGGCAGCGGGTCGCGGTGGCCAGGGCGATCGTGATGAATCCGGACGTCCTGCTGATGGACGAGCCGCTGTCCAATCTCGACGCGTTGCTGCGGTTGTCGTTCCGCGCCGAGCTGAAGAAGCTGGTGAACGAACTGGGGACGACCACGCTGTACGTCACGCACGACCAGCTCGAGGCACTGTCGCTCGGCGATCGGGTGGCCGTGTTGCGTTCTGGCCGGATCGCGCAGTGCGGCCCGCCCACCGAGGTGTACGACCAGCCGGCCGACGAGTTCGTCGGCGGCTTCCTCGGTAGCCCGCCGATGAACTTCCTGCGCGGCGTTCTCGTCGAGGATGGCGATACGTTGCGGCTTGATGTCGGCAGCCAGTCGATAGGCGCGCCCCGTGAGCTACGCCCGTACCTCGGTCAGCACATACATCTGGGTATCCGCCCGGAATCGATGGTCGCCGCCGAACCGGGAGAGACGAAGGGTACTGGCGTGCTGCGGGGCACGGTGCAGGTCGTCGAACCGCTCGGCTCCTCGGTACTGCTCACCATGGACACCGCCGGCCAGCAGCTCAAAGTACAGGCGCCGGCGGGTTTCCGGGTGGATCCGGGCAGCGAGCTCGCGCTGGATCTGCCGGTGGACACCAGGCGGTGGTACGACCCGGAAAGCCAGCTACTGTTGGAGGTTAGATGACGGAGACGGAAGTCTCCAGGCGGTGTCTGCCGGCGAGCACGCTCGCTGCGCGGGCGGCATACGTGTTGCGCGGCAACGACACGGGCACGGTGATCACGGCGGCGCCGAAACTCTACCCGCATATGTGGAGCTGGGATGCCGCGTTCATCGCCATTGGCGTCGCCCATCTCGACGTGCGCAGGGCAGTGTCCGAACTGGACACATTACTCGCCGCGCAGTGGCACAACGGAATGCTGCCGCACATCGTGTACACGGAGGACACCGACTACTTCCCAGGGCCGGACCGGTGGGGTACCCATCTCGCCGAACACATGCCCGAGCATGTCCGCACCTCGGGTATCTGCCAACCGCCGGTGCACGCGATATCCGTCCGGCGCATACTCGATATCGGGCGCAGGGCTGGTGGTTCGGACCGTGCCGCGGTCGAGGAGTTCGCGCGCAGGGCATGGCCGTCGCTCTACGCCTGGCACCGCTGGCTGATGCGGTTCCGGACGCCCGACGAGACGGGACTGCTCGCCGTCGTACACGGCTGGGAGTCCGGAATGGACAATTCGCCGCGTTGGGACGAGCCGTATGCCGCTGTTCGGCCAGCGGCCGAGCTACCTCCGTACGCGCGGCTGGATCTCGGCATGGTTCGGGATACCGCCGAGCGCCCCACGGATACCGAGTACGACCGGTACCTGTGGTTGATCGAGGAGATGCGTGGAGTCCGCTACGCGCCCGACGAAGTGGTCCGCGAGTCGAGTTTCCTTGTCGGGGACGTGTTCCTGAGCGCGATCTTCGCGGTCTCCTGCCAGGTACTCGAGGAACTCGGCACGGAACTGGGCAGGCCGGAGCGTGAACTCCGCGAGCTCGCCGGCTGGGCCGCGGCCGCTCGCGCTGGCGTTCTCGCCAGCGTTGACCCGGCCACCGGGATGGCGCGCGATCGCGATATCCGTGCGAACGCGTGGCTCTCCGCGCGTACCGTCGCCGGTTTCGCGCCGCTGTTGTGCGGTGGCGCGCCCGCGGACCGGGAGCAAGCGCTACTCGACGAGTTCACCGGACCGGGATGGTGCGGTTACCCGGGGCTGATCGCCGGGATACCGCCGTCGGTCTCGCCGGCCGACCCCGGATTCCTGCCGAGGCAGTACTGGCGCGGTCCACAATGGCCGGTTATTGGCTGGATGTTCGGGTGGGCGTTCGCCAGACACGGCTATTCCGAGCTCGCGGAAACCATGCGAGCCGAAGGGTTGCGGCTGACCGCGGCAGGGGAGTTCGGCGAGTACTACGAACCGTTCACCGGTGCGGCGCTCGGCAGCACCGGGCAGTCCTGGACGGCGGCGGTAGTGCTCGACTGGCTCTGTCACGCTGAGTGAAGTCGCGACGCCTTCGGTTGGGGGTGGGGCGGTGTCTCGGCACCTCGTAGACTGGTTGCTTGGTGGCGCTCCCAAGACGCGGACGAGGTGACGGAAAGTGACGCTGCTTGATGCCGTACATGGTCCGAACGACGTGCGGCGACTCGACCTGGCGGAGCTGACCCAGCTCGCCGACGAGATCAGGCACTTCCTGGTCGAGAAGGTCTGCGCGGCCGGTGGCCACCTCGGTCCGAACCTTGGCGTCGTCGAACTCACCCTCGCCATGCACCGGGTTTTCGACTCACCGCAGGATGTGCTGCTCTTCGACGTCGGACACCAGAGCTACGTGCACAAGATCCTCACCGGCCGGCAGGCCGAGTTCGATCAGCTCCGCCAGCAGGACGGCCTCGCCGGTTACCCGGCCCGTGCGGAGAGCGAGCACGATCTGGTGGAAAACAGCCATGCGTCCACCGCGCTTTCCTACGCGGATGGCATGGCGAAAGCGTTCGCGCTCAGCGGCAGCCGGCGGCATGTGGTGGCTCTGGTCGGCGATGGCGCGCTGACCGGGGGCATGTGCTGGGAGGCACTGAACAACATCGCCGCGAACAAGGACCATCCCGTCGTGATCGTGATCAACGACAACGGGCGCTCCTACTCGCCGACCATCGGCGGACTCGCGGAACATCTGACCGCGCTGCGGCTACGTCCCGGCTACGAACGGGTGCTCGACGGCGGCCGGAAGATGCTGGAGCACACGCCGGTGGTGGGTAAACCGCTGTATGCCGCGTTGCATGCGGCGAAGGCGGGGGTGAAGGACGCGCTGAGCCCGCAGATGATGTTCTCCGACCTCGGGCTGAAGTATCTCGGCCCGGTGGACGGGCATGACCTCACCGCCGTGGAGGCCGCGCTGGCCAAGGCGAAGGCGTTCGGTGGCCCAGTGATCGTGCATACCGTCACCCAGAAGGGCAATGGCTACGCTCCCGCGGAGAACCACGAAGCGGATCAGATGCACCAGACCGATCCGATCAACCCGCTGACCGGGGAGCCGGCCAAGGTCAAGGGCACCAGCTGGACATCGGTCTTCGGCGCGGAGCTGACCAGAATCGGCGCGGAACGCCCGGATGTGGTGGCGATAACCGCGGCGATGTTGCGCTCCACGGGCCTGCATCATTTCGCGGCGGAGTTCCCGGACCGCTGGTTCGATGTCGGTATCGCCGAACAGCACGCGGTGACCTCGGCGGCCGGCATGGCGATGGCCGGTATGCATCCGGTGGTCGCGGTGTACTCCACGTTCCTCAACAGAGCCTTCGACCAGCTGCTGATGGATGTGGCCCTGCACCGGCAGCCAGTCACCCTGGTACTCGACCGTGCCGGAATCACTGGCCCAGATGGGCCGAGTCACCACGGGATGTGGGACCTGTCGCTGCTGGGTATGGTGCCGGGCATTCGAGTGGCCGCGCCACGCGATGCCGACACGCTGCGCGAGGAGCTACGCGAGGCGGTGGCGGTATCTGACGGGCCGACCGTGCTGCGCTTCTCCAAGGGCGATGTGGTCGACGAACTGCCCGCGGTCGAGCGCATCAACGGCGTGGACGTGCTGCACCGGCCGAGCGCGGAGCCTGGCGATGCGGATGTGCTGCTCGTCGCGGTGGGCGTGTTCGGTGAGCTCGGCGTCGCCGCCGCCGATCGGCTGGCCGCACAGGGGATCGCGGTGACCGTGGTCGATCCGCGCTGGGTGTTCCCGGTACCCGAGGTGCTCACCGAGCTTGCCGGGCGGCACCGGCTCGTGGTCACCGTGGAAGACAGTGGCCGGCATGGCGGTTTTGGTTCGGCGTTCGCGCAGTGCCTGCGCGATGCTGGGGTATCGGTGCCGTTGTGCGACCTGGCCGTACCGCAGCGTTTCCTCGCGCATGGTTCGCGGGGCGAGGTGCTGTCCGAGGCCGGGCTGACCGCGCAGGACGTCGCCAGGCGCATCACCGAATGGGTTGCTAGCCGGGCTGAGGACACGCCCGCGCGAGTATCTGGCTGACCTTCACCAGCGGTAGTGACCGTTCTGGTGAATCCGCTTGCGGCGTATATTCCATATTGGTTATATTCCTCAAGTGGCAAATACGTTTGAGGTGCTCGCCGAGCCGCGACGTAGGGAGATCCTGGATCTGCTGCGCGTGTGCGAACGTCCGGTCGGTGATCTGGTCGGCCGACTCGGACTGACCCAGCCGGCCGTGTCCAAGCACCTGAAGGTGCTGCGTGCCGCTGGTCTGGTGGACGTACGTCAGGACGCGCAGCGCCGCTGGTACCGACTTCGCGCGCAGCCACTGGCCGAAGTGGATGCCTGGCTGGCGCCGTATCGCCAGTTCTGGAACGAGCGGTTGGACGCATTGGAGCGACACCTCGACGCTATGCCGGATGAACGCCCGGGAACCGGGAAAACCGACGGAACCGAGGGGATATGAGTACCAAACAGCAGTTGAGTGCCGTGGGCGAACGAAGCCAGCTGCGGATCGAGCGGCGGTTCGCGCACCCGCGCGAGAAGGTCTGGTCAGCGATCACCGAGCCGGAGCATTTCTTCGCTTGGTATCCGATGGCATCCGGAACGATCGATCCGCGGCCGTCCGGGGCGCTCGAGTTCGACGACGGGGAGGGCACCACATACCGCGGCGAGGTGCTCGAATTCGATCCACCGAAGGTGTTCGCCTTCCGGGAGGAGCAGGATGAACTGCGCTTCGAGCTGAGCGACGACGGCGCGGGATGCCTATTGGTGTTCACCCACACCTTCGCTGACCGGGCATGGGCCGCGCATACCGCCGCCGGTTGGCATCGGTGCCTTGACGTGCTGGAAACCCGGCTCACTGGCGAAGCGTCCGAACTGCCGGACAACGGCGCCGAACTGCGGGCCCACTACGCCAAGTTAGTTCGGTCTTGACTAGCGGCAACGAGGCAGATGATGCCGGCGGGGCGCGGCTGACGGAGACCGCGGATGGCAGGTACGAGCTGTGCTTCGAACGCAGGCTGGCGCATCCACCAGAGAAGGTCTGGCGAGCGATCACCGAATGGGACCAGCTGCGGTCCTGGTTCCCCGCGGTTGTCGAGTTCGACCTGCGTCCGGGCGCGCCGCTGCGGTTCGGGGTGACCGAGGAGCAGGTCCGGCGGTACGGCATGCCAGCCGATCACGTGGCAGCGGGGACGATGTTGCGGGTCGAGCCGCCCAACCTGGTGGAGTTCAGCTGGGCGGGTGAGATCCTGCGCTGGGAACTGACCGCGGATGGCGCGGGTGGCTGTGTGCTGGTGTTCCGGAACATCTTCGACGACCGGGATATCGCGGCGCCGGCCGCCGCTGGCTGGCACGCCGGGCTGGAGGTGGTCATCGCCCAGCTGGACGGGATGGTCATCGACTGGTCCCCGCTGGACCGGGCGGATGAGCTCGGCCCGGAGTACACGAACCTGGTCCCCGAGCCACGCCGGTAACCGCAAGAACTCCAAAGAACGTGGTCACGGGGCGTGAACGTCGGTGGGTGGGTCATCAGCCGCGTCTCAGGAAACTGTGGCACCGTTGTCGGCGTGCGAATTCTGGTTGTCGAAGACGAGGCGCCGCTGGCCGACGCCGTGGCGCGCGGGTTACGTAAGGAGGGTATGGCCGTCGATGTCGCCTATACCGGGGACGACGGCCACGAGAAGGCGACGGTAACCCGCTACGACGTGATCGTGCTGGACAGGGACTTGCCAGGGATGTCCGGTGATGACATCTGCGCGGACATCGTGGCTTCCGGTCAGCTCACCCGCGTGCTGATGCTCACGGCCAGTACCGCGATCGCGGACCGGGTCGCCGGGCTCTCCCTTGGCGCGGACGATTACCTCGCCAAGCCGTTCGCCTTCCCGGAACTCGTGGCCAGGGTTCGTGCGCTCGGCAGACGGGCGACCCCGGCGGCACCGCCCTTGTTGACCGCCGGCGATGTGGTGCTCGACCCAGCCAAGCGCACGGTGCACCGTGCCGGGACACCGGTTGAACTGACTCGCAAAGAGTTCGGGGTGCTTGAAGTGCTGCTGAGCTCCGGTGGGACCGTGGTGAGCAGTGAAGAACTGCTTGAACGGGTGTGGGATGAGAATGCCGATCCGTTCACCACGACCGTACGGGTGACGGTGATGACCTTGCGTAAGAAGCTCGGTGAGCCGGGCATTATCGAAACGGTGGTCGGCTCGGGCTATCGCGTGCCGGACGCCAGCCAGCTCACCGCGCCCGTGTCGGGTGGGGAGACCGGGCAGGAGCGTTCGCCCGGGGCGGAGGCTGAACAGGAGTGAGCGTATTCGGGGCGCGCAGCCTGCGCGCCCGGATTACCCTGCTCGCCACTGGTCTCGTCGCGGCGGTCAGCGCCGTACTGTTGGCGCTCGGCTGGATGCTGGCTGGCAATGTGGTCAGCGGGGTTCCACAGCTGCCAGCGGGCAGCCTGATTCGGGTCGGCGGTACGGATGTGCCAGCCGAGGAACTCACCGAGATACTCAAGGACCAGGCGCAGCAGCGGGTGCTGTTCGCCGGATCGATCGCGTTCGCGTGCATTATCGCCGCGGCGGCCATCCTCGCCTGGACCTTCACCGGTCGCGTACTGCAGCCGCTGCGGGATGTCACCGCGACCGCGCACCGGTTGTCCGCGGAATCCCTGGACGAGCGGATCGGGTCCACCGGGTCCAGGGACGAGTTGGCCACCCTGGCGCACACCTTCGACGAGATGCTGGACCGGCTGGAGGAGGCCTTCTCCGCGCAGCGCAGATTCGTCGCCAACGCCAGCCACGAACTACGCACCCCACTGTCGGTGATCCGCGCCGAGTTGGACGTGACACTCGCTGACCCGGACGCCGATGAGGCCGAGCTGCGCCGGATGGCCGAGGTGGTGCGGGACGCGACGGATCGAGCCGAACGACTGGTGGAGGCGCTGCTGGTGCTCGCAAGGGCGCAGGGCGCGGGGCTCGCCGTGCGCGAACCGCTCGATCTGGCCGCGGTCGTGGCCACGGCATGGGCGCAGGTGCGGACGGAGGCGCAGCAGCGGGGGATCACCGTGCGGCTGGAGACCACTCCCGCCGTCGCCGTTGGCGAGCCGGCGCTCCTGGAGCGGATCGCCGGAAACCTGGTGGAGAACGCCATCCGGCACAACGTGGAGGGCGGCTGGGTGGAGATCCGCACTACGCCAGGGCCGCGCCATTCGGAGCTCACCGTACGGTCCTCGGGCGCGGTGCTCACCCCGGACCGCGTTCAGGAGCTACTCGAGCCGTTCCGGCGCGGTGGCACCGCGCGAACCGCCCGCAGCGGTTCCGGGCTCGGACTGTCCATCGTGCGGGCGATCGTCACCGCGCACTCCGGGAAGCTGGCCCTGCATCCGCTCGAGGAAGGCGGCCTTACGGTCACCGTGTGGTTGCCAGCCGCGCCCTAACCCCGTTTCGGCCGGGTACCTAGGCGCGCCGGCGCGGTGTGTTCAGTCCTGAGCTGGACTGGCGGTCAGGGCTTCGGCGAGTGCGGCCGAGGTGAGATCGATCTGCCAGGGGCGGGCGCCGCCGGCCGCCAGCGCCGCCGTCACGCCGGTCGGTGAGAGGTCCGCGGGCGGCTCCCAACAGGTTCGCCGGACCAGGTCCGGCAGTAGCAGGTTCTCCACCGGAAGCGTGTTCACCTCGGCGATCTCCAGCAGCGCCGTACGGGCCGCGGAGAACCGGGCAGCGGCGGCAGGATCCTTGTCCGCCCAGCGGTTGGTTGGCGGCGGACCGTCGTGCGGCGGTGACGTGGCCGGCAGCTCATCCTTGGGCAGCTCCTTGGCCGCCAACAGCGCACCCATCCAGACCTTGGAGATCCGGCGCTGAGCTTGCCCGCGAAACACCGGCAGCGCCCGCAACTCGGCTTCGCTGGCCGGATTGGCGAGCACAGCGGCGACGATCGCGCTGTCCGGGAGGACCCTGCCGGCCGCCGTGTCCCGGTGGCGCGCCAGTTCGTCCCGCGCCTGCCACATCGCCCGTACCGCGGCGAGCGCGCGGGCGCCACGCACTTTGTGTACGCCGGAAGTGCGACGCCACGGTTCCGCGCGCGGAACCGGTGGGGGCGCCGTCCGGACGGCCTCGAATTCCTGATCCGCCCAGGCCAGCTTGTCCTGTGCGGTGAGCTCGGCGACCATCGCGTCCCGTAACGGAAGCAGCAGCTCCACGTCCAGTGCCGCGTAGTCGAGCCATTCCGCGGGTAATGGCCGGCGCGACCAATCGGCGGCGCCGTGTCCCTTCTCGAGACGGTAACCAAGGACCTGTTCGACCAGGGTGCCAAGCGCCACCCGCTCGAAGCCGGCGAGCCGGCCAGCGAGCTCCGTGTCGAACAGTGTCGTTGGGTACAGCCCGAGCTCGGCAAGGCAGGGCAGATCCTGCGATGCCGCGTGCAACACCCAGTCCGTGCCGTCCAGCGCACGGACCAACGGGTCCAGCTTGTCGGCGAGGGCGATGGGGTCGATCAGCAGCGTGCCGCAACCCGCCCTGCGGAGTTGGATCAGATAGGCACGCTGATGGTAGCGGTAGCCGGAGGCACGTTCGGTGTCTACGGCTACGGCGCCATGGCCAGCGCTGATCGCTTCGCAGGCGCTACGCAGTGCCTCGGGGTCTGCCACCACTGGTGGGGTGCCCTCCGCCGGTGCGGTGAGCAGGATCGGCTCGTCTTGCACAGGCCCATCCTGCCCGTGTGGGTTAGGTGCCCGCACAGGCGGCTCCACCACGGTGTTCCCCGAGGCCAACTACGTGCCTGGTGAACTCGTGTACGGCAGTCAGCGAATGACACCCGCACGCATCGCCAGCGCAACCATCTGCGCCCGATCTCCGGTGCCCAGCTTTCGTCCAATACGCGAAAGATGGGATTTCACCGTGAGCGCGGACAGGTTGAGCTCTTCACCGATCTCTTTGTTGGACTGTCCATCGGCGACCAGCTGCAGTACCTCCACCTCGCGCGCGGATAGCTCGCGTGGTGTGTTGTCGGTGCCGGGAACCCTGGTTCCGGTAGCGAGGACCGGGGCGACACTGGGATCGGCGTAAACCCCGCCGTCCAGTACCCGGCGGACGCCATCGGTCACCACGACCGGCGAAGCCGATTTGAGTAGGTACGCCTGCGCACCCGCTTGGAAAGCCGACCGTACCGCGTACGGGTCGTCCGAAGACGCCAGCACGACGATGCGTGGCCAGCCATGACTGCGGAGCTCAGTTACCAGCTCGATACCGCTGCCATCTGGCAGGCCGAGATCGAGAATGGCCAGGTCACAGGGCCCAGTGGCAAGTGCTCGGGCGCGTGCTTCGGCCACCGTGGCGGCCTCGTGCACGGTACCCGCGCCCATCTGGGCGAGCCGAGCGGATATCGCCTCCCTCAGTAGGGGGTGGTCATCGACCACCAGTACCGAGAACAACTCTTCCCGCGGGTGCGGGACCATGCTCGCCGGCAGGGCGCCGGCAGGTGTGGATCGAACGGCCTGACTGAAGCCGACGGCAGCCACGTCACTACCTCCCTGGAGTCGGTCGTGCCCCCCGACCGGCACCGGGACTTTCGGCCAATCAGCCGCGCCGCCTATGGACCGAAAGTGGTGTCGACGAAGGCAGCGTAGCCGCCCAAGCGGGTCAGTGGGACAATCATTCGGGTATCTATCCCGATTGTGTCGCCACTCTTCGTAGTTTTTGTCCTGCAATCGGGGGACAGCTCAATTAGCTGTTAACACCCGCGTTTCGGCGGACGATAAAACTAGTCACCCGTCGTATCGAGTTGTGGAGTTTCATTAGTCCACCAGGTCGACGGGTATTACTCCAGGGCGCGCTGAGACCTGACGTAGCACCGTCGCTGACGGGTATCAGGAACCTGAGTCTCAGTAACCTCAGGCTGCGGAACCCGGGTCCTCAGGAGCTCTGGCGCTGCCCGAACACCGTGACGCCGACCGGCGGCAGACCGACCACGCTCGCCATCAGCTGGCAGAAGGCCGCGCCATGCGCGGTCAGCTCAGGGTTGGTCGCGGTCCAGGACGCGCGCAGCTCCAGATCATCGGTACGCGCGGGGCCGCTGATATCGCCGAACCGTGCCGACGAGGTCTCGGTGACCGTGCCGCCGAGCGCGGTCCAGGCCGCGCCGGACTCGGCCAGCGCATCGCTGAGCCAGGACCAGCTCACCGCGGGCAGGAACGGGTCGCTGGCCAGCTCCCTGTCGATCTCCGCGCGCACATAGGTGACGATCCGCAGCACGCCGTTCCAGGCTTCCTGGCCCTCCGGGTCGTACAGCAACACCAACCGGCCGGTGGCGAGCACGTCGACGGGGCCAGTCGCCTCGGCGCTGAGCGCGTACGCCCATGGGGCGAGTCGCTGGGGCGGTTTCACTACCTCGAGTTGTACTTCCGGGCGCGCGTGCACCGCGGTCAGCGAACTGACAGCTTCACGAAACAGCTCCGGCGCTTCGGACATCCCGGTCACGCTACTGACTGTAAGACGCGAAGCCAGCATGCCGGGTGAGGGCACGCCGAGAAAAGCCGAACCACGCCGCATTGGCAAACACGGCGCGTGCGACTATGGGAGCACGATGAGCGAGATGACATCCACGCAGGTGACCACCGCTTCCGGTCGGGGGACGCCGGCACGCAGGCCGCTACCGGACGCCCCTTTCCTCGCCGCCGCACGTGGCGAGACCCCTTCGCGGGTCCCCGTGTGGTTCATGCGCCAGGCCGGCCGATCGTTGCCAGAGTACCGCGAACTGCGTGCCGGCACCCCGATGTTGGCGGCCTGCACCGATCCCGGGATGCTCGCCGAGATCACCCTGCAGCCGGTACGCCGGCATGGCGTGGACGCGGCGATCCTGTTCAGTGACATCGTTGTTCCGCTGCGCGCGGCTGGCGTCGACGTCGATATCGTCGCCGGTACCGGCCCGGTGGTCGCGAACCCAGTGCGCTCGGACGCCGACGTGGCCAACCTCCCGCTACTCGACCCGGATCAGGTCAGCCCGGTCGCCGATGGCATCCGGCTACTGCTCGGTGAGCTCGCGGACACCCCGCTGATCGGATTCGCCGGCGCCCCGTTCACGCTCGCCTCCTATCTCGTCGAGGGCGGGCCGAGCCGCAACCACGAGCGGACCAAGGCGCTGATGCACGCGGCACCGGCCACCTGGCATGCGCTGCTCGACCGGCTCGCGACGGTCGCGCTCACCTTCCTGAACGTGCAGGTAGCTGCTGGCGTCGACGCGGTGCAGCTGTTTGACTCCTGGGCTGGCGCGCTCTCCGAAGCCGAGTACCGGGAGTTCGTCCTGCCGCATTCGGCCAAGGTGCTCGGCGGGCTCGCCGATGCTGGGGTGCCCCGGATTCACTTCGGGGTCGGCACGGCGGAGCTGCTGCCCGCGATGCGCTCGGCCGGTGCGGACGTCGTCGGGGTCGATTGGCGGTTGCCGCTGGACAGGGCGGCCGCGCGGCTGCGCGCCGCCGCGCCGGAAGCAGCGGAGCCGGTGGTGCAGGGAAACCTTGATCCCGCCGTACTGTTCGCCGGCTCTTCGGTGGTCGCCGAGCAGGCCCGCAGGGTGGCCGCCGAGGGGCGAGCCGCTGGTGGGCATGTGTTCAACCTCGGCCATGGAGTGCTGCCGGATACCGATCCGGATGTGCTGACCAGACTAGTCGAGGTAGTGCACGAGCAACCGGTGCGCTGATGGCGCCGCGCGTCGCGGTCGTCGGCGGCGGTATCTCGGGTGCCGCGGCGGCGTACCGACTGCGCGTGCTGTTGGGGTCGTCGGCTGACATCGTGCTGATCGAGCAGTGCGACCGGCTTGGCGGCAAGCTGTACACGGGCTCGCTTGCCGGGCACGACTTCGATCTTGGCGCGGAAGCGTTTCTGGCGCGCCGCCCGGAAGCCCTGGAGCTGGCGGGTGAACTTGGCCTACCCGTCGTGCACCCTTCCGGGATGCGCTCCGCGCTGCGCGCGGGTGGCGCGACGGTGCCGCTGCCGGCGGGCACGATGCTCGGGGTGCCGGCCACGGCCGATTCGGTGGCCGGCGTGCTGTCGGCGCGGGGCCAGCGAGCCGTGGCCGCCGAATCGAGTAGGTCCGCTCCGCTGCTGGACGGCGATATCGCGGTGGGCACACTGCTGCGCGAGCGTTTCGACGATGAGCTCGTCGATCGCCTCGTTGATCCACTCCTTGGCGGCGTGTACGCGGGCGGCGCGGACAGCCTCGGACTGCGGGCGACCGTGCCAGCCCTAGCGTCCGCATTGGACGCTGGGGCGGAATCGGTGACCGCCGCGGTGGCCGGTCTGTTGCCGAACACGCCAAGTACGGCCCCGGTGTTCGGAACACTGCCGGGTGGTCTCGCCCAGCTGGTTGACCGGCTGGCGGAGATGTCCCGCGCTCGGCAGCTACTTTCCCGCACCGTAAGGGAAATCTGCCCGACCGAGCGCGGTTGGCGGCTCCAGCTGGGCGCGGCGGCATCCGCACACGCCCCGGCCGAGCCGGAACTGCTTGCCGATGCGGTGGTGCTGGCGGTCCCGGCGCCCGCGGCAAGCAAACTGCTCGCGCCGGTCCTACCGGATGCGGCTACCGCTTTCGCGGGGATCGAGCTGGCTTCGATGGCGGTGATCGGGCTTGCGCTGCCACCCGAGGTGTCCCTACCCGAACGGGCCGGGATCCTGATCGGCTCGGGGGAGCGGCACGCGGACGGAACCGAGTTCACCGCGAAAGCGTTCACCTTCTCGACTCGCAAGTGGACACATTACGGCACGGACGCGGTGCTGCTCAGAGGATCGGTCGGAAAGTTCGCCGATACCAGGGCACTCCGCTACACCGATGCCGAGCTCGTGCGGCTGGTTCGCGCGGACCTCGCCGAACTGACCGGAATTCGCGACCGTCCACTCGACGCTGTGGTCAAACGGTGGGGTGGCGGGCTACCGCAGTATTCGGTGGGCCATCTGGATCGGGTTCAGCGGATCGCGGAATCGCTTACCCGCCAACCAACGCTGGCGATCGCTGGTGCCGCGTTGCATGGTGTCGGTGTGCCAGCATGTATCGGTACCGCTGATGCCGCCGCGCGCCGGGTAGCCGGCGCGGTGAACTAGCAGGTTCACACCCGGGTCGATTCCTTGACACCCCGCCTCCTGCGGCGCAGGAACCGGACGGTGGGCGCTCCGAGTACCGCCAGCGCGACCAGAATCCAGACCGTGAGCGAGATTGACGACCCGGCGAGCAAGTCCGGCACGCTTCCGCGGCTGAGCGCCAGGCCCTGCCGAAGGTAGGTTTCCAGGAACGGGCCGAGGGCGACACCCAGAATCAGCGGCGCCATCTGAAAGCCATAGGTCCGCAGGACGTACCCGAGGGCGGCGAAGACCACCAGCAGGTACACGTCCAGCATGCTGTTGTTGACGCTGTAGGCGCCAATCACGGACAGCGCCACGATGCCGGTAACCAGCACGTGCTGCGGTGTGCTGAGCAGCCGTACCCATACCCCGATCATCGGGATATTCAGCACGACGAGCATCAGGTTGCCCAGGAAGATCGACGCGATAACGCCCCAGAAGATATCCGGGTCGTTCGTGATCAACGCGGGCCCTGGCTGTACTCCGTGGATGATCATTGCGGACAGCACGAGTGCCAGCGTGCTCGAGAACGGGATGCCGAGCGTCAAGATCGGCACGATGCTTGATGTGGACGCAGCGTTGTTGGCGGCCTCCGGCCCGGACACCCCTTCGATCTGCCCGGTGCCGAACCGGGACGGAGTCTTCGAGATGCTTTTCTCCGCTTTGTAGGAGGCAAAAGCCGAAACAGCGGCCGACGGTCCCGGCAGCAGACCCAGGAAGGCCCCCAGTCCGGTACCTCGCAGCCACGGCGCCACGGATCGGCGCACCTCGTCCTTCGACGGTATGAGGTCCCGCACCCGGACCTTGGTAGTCGTGCCGTTGCCCCGCTTGCCAGAGACCAGGAAGAGCAGTTCCGCGATACCGAACGCGCCCACCGCCACCGGCACCAGACCGATACCCTGACTGAGCTCGCCGTTGCCGAAGGTGAACCGCGAGATCGAGGTGACCGGCTCCTGGCCGATCGTGGCGACCACGAGGCCGAGACCGAGTGGCACCAGGTTGCTCGCCAAGCCCCCGCCCGACACGGTCGCCAGAATGAGCAGGCTCCCGGTCACCAGCGCGAATAGTTCGGCCGGGCCGAATGCCAGGCCAAGCTCGGCAAGAGCCGGAGCGAAGAAGGTCACCACCACGGCCGTGAGCATTCCGGCGACGAACGAGCCGATAGTGGTGATCCCGAGTACCGGCCCCGCTCGTCCGTTACGCGCAAGTTCGTAGCCGTCCATGGCCGCGACGACCGACGCGGCTTCACCGGGGACCTTGAACAGGATCGATGTAATGGATCCGCCATACATCGCGCCGTAGTAGATCCCGGCGATCATGATAATGCCGGTTTCCGGGCTGTCGAGCGTGAACGTCAGCGGCAACACCAACGCAGCACCGGCAACGGTGCCGAGACCCGGCAGAACGCCGGTCAGCATTCCGAGTAACACGCCCGCGAACGCGGCGCCGATGTTGATCGGCTGTACGGCAACGCTTAAGCCATGCAGCAGCCCGTCGAGGGTATCCACGTTGTCACCCTTCGGTCAGTCAGATATCGAGTAAGCCTTCGGGCATGGGCACCCCGAGCGCGTTCACGAAGACCAGATTCATCGCGATGCCGATGGTGAGCCCGCCAATGACGGCCCACAGCCAGGATTTGCCGCCGAGCAACCGGAGCGAGACGGTACAGAACAGTACGGTCGTGACGATATGTCCGAGCATCGGCAACAACAGGACGTAGGCCACGATGGACACGGCAAGCCCGATCACCCGCACCAGGCCGGTTCCGTGCGGCAGATCTACCGTCTCGTCTCGGCTGATTCCCCGCCATGCCTCGACCAGCGTCACCAGCGCGGCGAAGGCCAGAAACCCGCCGACCGCGAGTGGGAACAACGCCGGTCCCGGCTGCTCCGCGGTGCCGATCGACAGCGAACTCGCCTGATGCAGGTACGCCAGGGAAAAAGCCAGCACGGCCGCCCCGACGGCCGCTCGACCTTTCCGCTGACTGCCTACCGATTCAGCTTCCGACATGGCTCGTCCTTCTGCTCGATCCTGCTGCGATGGCATTCCGGCGCACTACGGCGCATTACGGACCCAGCTCCCGATTCAGCCCTGCTTTGTTGGCATGCCGGTTTCCTTGAGGAGACCGGAATACTCCTCACGGGTCTGGTTGATCGTTTCCTGATATTCCTCGGGACCCTGCGGGCTCGGTTCCATACCCCGTTCCCTGAGGAAGTCCTGGAACTGCTTGCTCTCGGCTACCTCGCGTGCCGCCTCGACCAGACGCTTCTTGACTTCTGGTGGAAGTTCGCGTGGTGCGCCAATGCCGACGTATTCGGGTGTGTTGCCGATCTCGAGCCCCAGTTCGCCGGTCGGCGTAGCGTCCGGCGCGGCATGGAACGGCTTATCGCGGAAGGTGGCGAGAATGCGCAGGTTGTTCGCCTCGACATCGCCGGCGAAGGTCCCGACCCTGCCGACCGCCGCGTCGACCTGGCCGCCAACGAGAGCCTTGAGGGCATCGGAACCGCCGCCGCCAAACGGTACGGACTGCACATCGATACCGGCGTCCTTGGCCAGTTTGCGGATCTCCAGGTCCGTCACGGACTGTGCGCCGGAATTGGCGATCTGGAACTCGCCAGGTCGCTTCTTGGCATCGCTGATGAAGTCCGCAAAGGATTTCCACGGCGCATCAGCCGGAACTGCGAGATTCGCCGGCTGCTCGGCGAGTCCGAAGATCAGTTCGGCTTCGTCTGGCTCATAGGGGAGATCCTGCTGCAGCGGGTTCAGCGCCAGGGCACTGTCGATGAACATCCCGATCGTGTAGCCATCGGGTTCAGCCTGCAGGACTTCGTTGGTCCCGACGGTCGTACCGCCACCATCGCGATTCTTGACAACTACGGAGGTCCCCAGCTCGGCCTCGAGTTGCCGGGCGAACGCCCGACCAACAGGGTCGGTGGAACCACCTGGTGCCGCGGGGATGATGAACGTGACGTCGTCATCCGGGTAGTCCTCGGGAGAGCTGCTGGTACAGCCCGCTGCCACGACGAGCGTCAAGCTCGCCGCTGCGGACGCCACCACACTGTGGATCTTCATGATTACCTCCCAGCGCTGTAACGCTGCTCCAACTTGTCGAACTCTGGTTTGCGGACCAAACGTTGCCGTTCCGCCCACGGCAGAACGAGATCCTGGGTTTGCTTGAGGTCACCGCTGTCGCGCAGCTTCGCCAGGGCCTGCTGCATGCCGTGCACCGATGCCTGCAGCGCGACATTCGCGAACAGAGCCACACCGAACCCGAGTGATGCCAGCGTTGTTCGGTCGACGAGGGGCGTGCGCCCGCCTTCGACCATGTTGGCGACCAACGGCACACCTGGCAGGTGGCGTGGAATGGCCGCCAGCTGCTCGTGATCGGTTGGTCCCTCGACGAAGATGACGTCCGCACCCGCTTCGTGGTAGGCAATAGCGCGCTCCACTGCCTGGTCGAAGCCGAGCGTGTTGATGGCGTCCGTCCTGGCGATGAGCAGGAAGTCCGCGCGCCGCGTGTCGACCGCCATCCGGATCTTCTGGACCATCTCTGCTTGGTCGATGACCGTCTGCCCATCGAAGTGACCGCAACGTTTCGGGGATTCCTGGTCCTCGATCTGGATCGCACTGGCCCCTGCCTGCTCGAGCAGCCGAACAGTCCGCTGGACGCCCAACGCGTTGCCGAAACCGGTATCAGCGTCAACGATCAGTGGAATAGATACGGTATCGGCGATCGTGCGGACATGTTGGGCGAGCTCGGTCAGGGTCACGAGTCCGATATCAGGCACACCAAGGAAGGTGTTCGCCACTCCAGCACCGGTGAGGTACACGGCGGGGAAGCCCATGTCTTCGATCACCCGAGCGGTAAGCGCGTTTGGCGCACCGAGCGCGGGCGTTGCTAGGCCGGGCGCGACCAGCTCGCGTAGCGGGTTACCGGTTGTCGTCACGTTCGATCCTCTCGTTGTGGGACCATCGCGATCCCCGTCATCAGTGTTCGGGCGGTACTGCTGGTACCGGCCGATGTGACGTGCTGGCGTCCTTCGAGGAGTTCCGTCTCGACGCGAATCTCGACCTGGCCACGGGGGTGACCAATTCGGACGGTGGCGGCATCCGGCGTGGCCGGCGCGCCAATGATCTTGTGCGGCACGGTGCCAGCAAGACGCGCCGCGGCAGCCACGCAGATCGCCGATGTTCCCGGGATCGCATGGTGCGCGCGCTGCAGCGAGATACTGCGCGATTCGAGATCCCGTTCCGGCAGCTGGGCTGCCGCGAGGATGGCGATCCGGGGAACGGCGCGTGACGGGCCACGTGCTCCGCCGATACCGAGCTCGGCCGCGACCTGTGCGCGCAACTCTTCCAGGTCCGCAAGCAGGTCGGTCCGCGAACTCAACTCGTCACGGCTTTCCGTTGCGGTGAGCCCGAGCTCCCCGGCCGGAATCATGATCACCACCGAGGCGATACCGGCGATCGTCACCGGCAGCAGGCCGTGTCGCCAGCGGCGGTACTCGTAGGCGGCGCCGGTCGGAAAGACGTTCGCACCGTCCTGGCCGGCTGGATCGATGTGGTCGATATCGACGGCGGTTCCGGTCTGGTAGGGCCCCGCACCGGTACCCGGCCGCGTGGTCGAGACCAGCAGCCGGCCGGTGTTGAGGTTGCGTAACCGGATCCGCTCGGGGGTACTGTTTGGTCCACGGAGCAGGCCCTGCTCAACCGCCCACGGGCCGACCGCATACGACAGGTTCCCGCAGTTGCCGGACGTGTCCACGATCCGTTCGTTGATACCGACCTGGTAGAACATGTACTCGATGTCCGCTTCGGGGTCCTGTGCCGCGCGGACGGCGACCACCTTGCTGGTAGACGAGGCGCCACCACCCAGACCGTCCACTTGCAATGGATCAGGACTGCCGAGCAGATCCACCAGTAGTCGATCGCGTGTATCGACGTCGGTGGGTAGATCGTCCAGGTGGACGAAGACTCCTCGGCTCGTGCCGCCACGCACGAGGTCCGCGCGGATCCGCGTCATACCGCCCTCCCCGCGAGCATGGCGCCCCGTGCAGCCACACGGCCGAACACCAGTGAGCGCAGGACGGATGTGGCACCCGGATACTTGCGGTGGTAGACGCCGGTCATCTCGCCCGCAGCCCAGAGTCCGCGGATCCACATTCCGTCCTCGGTGAGTACGCGGGACTCCTGATCAACGGCCACGCCACCGAAGGTGAAGCACACCGCGGTGGCGATCGGAATGGCGACAAACGGTGCTCCCACGACCGCCCGCGCCCAGTTCGACTTGGGCGGTTGCAGGCCGATCGTGCACAATCCATCGGCGGCCGTGTGGTCGAATCCGGGTTCACCCGGTTGGACAGCGCGGTTGTAGGCGTCCACTGTTGATGTCAACGCCCGAGCGTCGACATCAAGCACCTTGGCGAGATGTTCAAGCGACTCAGCCTGGTACGGGTTCTGGTCGGTGAGCGTTGCTCGGTCGAAGTCAGGTATCTCGAGTAGCCGCTGGTCGGCGATCAGGTAGGCAATGTTGCCCGGTTGTCGGAAAATCGACCGGCAGACCTCCTCATAGATCTCGTCAACCGTGCCGGAGGCTTCGTCGACGAACCGCTCGCCGTCCGCGTTGACCAGGATTCCGTACGGGAACGTCATCACGACGGCTTCGGGCATATGCGATCGCGGGTCCACCGGTTCGCCGTGGAAGTTGCCCCATTCGCCGGCACGCGCGGCACCGATGTCGATCGCGGACTCGATGAGCTCACCCTGGTTGAAGGAACCGCCACGTGCCACCGGTTTCATGAACTCGGCGTTCTCGCCGAAGCTGCGTCGCATCAGTTCGACGTTGCCCTCGTAGCCGCCACTTGCCAGTAGCACAGCGGTAGCGCGGAGTTCGCCGCGCCGCCCGTCCCGGTCGGTGTAGTGGACGCCAGTTACCTGGCGCTCGGAACCGGCACCGGACGTCAGCAACCCGTCGACGGTGGTCTCGTAGCGGAACTCGACACCCAGGCCTTCCGCGACCCGGCCAAGTGTGTCGACGATGGCCGCGCCGCCGCCGGCGATACCCAAGCGGGGCTTGCGGGCCGTGAGGAAGAACATCGGCACCATCTCGAACCGGACGCCGTGAGATTCCAACCATCGCAGGGTTTCCGTGGACAGCTCGCGGAGCCGGCTGACATATGCCGGATCGGCGGCTCCGCCGGTGAACGCCGCGAAGTCCTCGTCGAACCCGTCGGCCGGCCGCAGTTCCTCGGTCATTCGGAAGTACGCGCTTGACCAGCGTGTGTTGCCGCCGCGCTCGTTTCGTGTGCTGCGTTCGAGCACGACCACGTTGGCGGCGGGATCCTGCTCTTTGGCGCTGACCGCGGCGCTCAGCCCAGCAGCACCACAACCGACGATCAGCACATCGATGTCGTGCGGATCAACTGACCTTGCCTCAGGTTCGGATCGCGAAGGGATCACGAGACGAGCCTCCAAAATCGATCATCACGTTCTTGGTGGTCAGGTAGTCCTGCAAGGCGGCGACACCCCGCTCACGGCCATATCCGCTGTGCTTGAATCCGCCGAACGGTGCCTGCACGGCGACCGCGCGGTAGGTGTTGACCCAGACCGTCCCCGCGCGTAGCGAACGGGTCATCCGCATGGCGCGGTCGACGTCCTTCGTCCACACGCCGGCAGCGAGGCCGAACTTGGTGGCATTCGCTAGCTCAACCGCGTCCTGCTCGGTGTCGAACGGCATTACCGCGAGCACCGGGCCGAACACCTCTTCCCGCGCTAACCGCATATCCGGGGTGACGTCGGCAAAGATCGTCGGCTGAACGAAGAGGCCCGGCAGCAGTCGTTCCTCCGGCTCGCCGCCGGCCAGTAACCGCGCTCCGTCCTGTTTGGCCGATTCGATGTGCCCGAGTACGCGATCGAACTGCTGGCGGTTCGCGCAGGTACCCATCTCCGTGTCGAGCGATGTCGGGTCGCCGAGACGGATGCCGTGGGACGATTCCGTCAGGGACGCACAGACTTCGGCATAGATGGACCGCTGTACCAGCAGGCGTGAGCCCGCGACGCATGTCTGGCCGGTGGCGGCGAAGATCCCCGCGAACGCTCCGGAGAGAGCCGCGGTCAGGTCGGCATCGGCGAAAATGATGTTCGGACTCTTGCCGCCGAGTTCCAGCGTCACCGGAACCAGGTTCGCGCCGGCGACCGTGGCGATCGCGGCGCCGATCTCCGGGCTGCCGGTAAACGAGATCTTGCCGATGTCCTGGCGGTCGGTCAGTGCTTTGCCGACATCCGCCTCGCCGGTGACCACATTGACCACGCCGGGTGGGAAGCCAGCGCGGTCGACCAGCCGCGCGAACTCCAGGGTTGTCACCGAGGCGTGCTCACTGGGCTTGATGACTACCGTGTTGCCGGCGGCCAGGGCCGGCGCCAGTTTGTTCGACAGCAACCCCATGGGCGAGTTCCAGGCCGTGATCAGCACGCACACGCCAAGTGGTTCGGCGTGGGTCAGATCGAGCAGCGTCGGATCGTCGAGCGGGATCGTCGCGCCTTGCAGATTCTCCGCCAGGCTGGCGAAATACCGGTACTGCCGCGCGGCGAAACGCATCTGTGCCCGCGTCTCGCGTACTACCTTGCCGTTGTCGGTACTTTCCAGGTCACCCATCCGGTCGCCGTCGGCTTCTAGCAGATCCGCCAGTGTGCGCAGCAGATCCGCCCGCTGCACTGGTGGCCTTGCCCGCCAGGTCTCGAAGGCGCCCCCCGCCGCGGCAACAGCGTGGTCAACCTGTGCGGATGTCGCGCGGGGCACTGTCGCATGTGGCTTGCCGGTGTACGGATTGATCGACTCGAAGCGATCGCCAGTGGCCGAACTAACTGCCTGCCCGTCGATGTACAGCTCGTAATTCGTCAGTGTCATGACCGCCTCCGGTGCTCGACATCGGCTTCGGGACGGCGGGCCCGGAAGCACCAGCGCCCTTCGTAACGCACGATCTCGTCGTGATAGACGACATGTGCGGCCAGTTCAGGACGGTCCCCGCCGACGTCGACCACGAGCCCGTAGCACCGGCCCGCGATGTGATCGCTCGCCTGCTCGAAGGTGTGGTTCGTGGTCAGGATCCGCGCCCTCGGGTAGTCATCCGGCCGGCGTTCGGCGAACGACCTCAGCTGCGCATGGCCGACGATCGGGCGCCCTGCCGTGGCCGCGCCGACGCCAGGCACGAAGGTGGCCTCCGGTAGCCAGCATTCGATCCACCTGTCGCCGTCGTTGGCATCGATCGCCTGCGCGTAGCGTCCGTACAGATCAAGCAACTCGGTCCGCGTCGTCGCGTCGAGCACCACTAGTAGACCTCCCGGTCGAAGACCGACGGATCGTGCGATGGCACGATCACGTCCGCGAGGGATTCCATCCGCAGCAGACTCGCCCAGTAGTCGCGCATGTCCACATAGACCATTCCCGGGCGATGCCGGAGATGCTCGTCGCCGTCCCAGTTCGCCTGAAGATCAACGTTGTCGCCGGCAAGCAGGTAACTCTGCTTTGCGGTACTGATCTTGATTCCCTGCGAGCCGGGCGTATGGCCAGGCAGGTGATATGCGGTCATACCGGGAAACAGCTCGGTATCCCCATGCAAGGTGTTGATGCGGTCGCGGACCAGCGTCCACGGCGCCGGCCGGGACAGGCCGTGGTCGAACGAGACCTGGTGTGGCGGGAGGGGATTCTCCGCGTACTCGATCTCGTCGTCCTGGATGTGCACTTGCGCTCTGGTGAACAGTGGCACGTTCGCCGCGTGGTCCCAATGCAGATGGGTCAGCACCACATCGGTGATGTCTTCCGGCTCGAGGTCATACCTGGCCAGTTCCGTGCGTACCTGGCCAGGTCCGGTACCCACCACCCACTGGTCGTGATCGCTCAGCGCGCGGTCCTCGTCGTAGATTCCCGCGTCAATCAGCACCGCCCGGTCGCCGTCGACGGCAAGGAAACCCGTCGCGATCGCCCGGATCTTTTCGCCGAACCCCTTGTTGTAGAGAAACCGGGAGAGCTCGAACTCCGGCCACTCGCCGAAGTTCAACGGGTAGAGCTGCCACAACGTCATACTCCTATCGATAGCCAGATGACACTGTTCGCCGCCGCAGTTGGTGAGCAGATCTCGGTGGTCCGCCCGTCGTACGACGAGGTGCGCGTCGGTGGCGGTATCTCGCGGCCAGTCGCATAACGCGCGAAACGTACTTTGACGGCTCAACTATCAACTGTCAACAGTTGGCGGCAGATTCAGCGAGCATTGAGCATGCGATTCCCGACGGTGGAGTCGCCACGAGCCGTCCTCGCGAACGAGTTGGTCGTGGTATTCGGTCTGCAGCATCGCCGTCGGCGGGCCGGCGGCCGTCGTCCCCATCAGCAGTACGTAAGTCCGCGCCGCGATGCCCCACGGGGCGGGCTCCAGCAATGTCTGACTGATCCAATGCTGGGTTCGAATCCCCTGGTCATGCCATTCCTGGCAGTGATTCACGGCGAAGTCCCGCAAGGCTGGCCGGCCGGTGCGGGTACCGAAGGTCGACGACCAGTACGTGCCGTCGCTGGTGTAGCAGGCGGCCCACGCCTCGCCGTCCCCCTCGTCAATCGCGCGGGCGTAACGGGCGTAGAGGAGCCGGATCTCAAACTCGTCGGTGACATCGATGTTGGTCATGGCTCTCCTGTCATCTGTCTACAGTTAGCGGTACTATAGGTAGACGGATCAGCGAACGGAAGGAGCTCGATGGCTGCCGACTCACCAGACCTGGCCACGGAACGGGCCCGCGTCAAAGCGAGATTCGAGGAACTCAGAGGGTTCTGGGATCCGTTGTGGGATCCAGTTCTCGATGCGGATCCCGAGCTCCTGGACGCCTATATCGATCTGTCAGCCGTGCCGTGGAAGCATGGAACGCTGCGGCCACAAGAGCGCGAACTCATCTACGTCGCGATGAACGCATCCACCACGCATCTTTACGAGATCGGGGTTCGGGTGCATCTCCGCAACGCGATCGCGCATGGGGCGACCGCGGACGAAGCGATGGCCGTGCTGGCGATCGTGTCGGAGCTGGGCGTCGATACGATGCGGTCCACACTGCCGGTCCTGGCCAGCGAACTGGCGGAACGGGCCGAATTCGATCTGCCTGACCTGCAAACCGACTCGTGGACCGAGGCCGCGGGCAGGCTGGCCCCGCACTACCTGGACGCCTACCGCAGGTATGCGCAGGTAACCCGGAAACGAACCGTGCTGCGGGATGATTTCTGTCATCTCGTCGCGATCGCGGCCGCCGCGGCGGCGACTCATCTGCATATGCCGGCGGTTCGTGAGCACATTCGGGCGGCGCTCGATGCCGGAGTACCATGGCAGCAGATTGTCGAAGTGCTGGAAGTTGTTGCCATGATCGGCGTGCACACGCTTACCGAATGCGCCAGGGTCGTGGCCGACGAGTTTGCTTCGGTTTCTGGAGCGGAACGAGACGAACGGTGATCCTGATTCGACGACGTCAACCGAAACCCGGCCGCTCGCGGAATATCCGGACGCTGCTGCTGGAGCAACCGTGCAGCCACTGATCCGGCGCGACGACAACGGCTATCGAGCTCAAGCACAGGAACTTCTCCGGCAGTGGATCGTGCAGGGAAGGTTCGCGCCCGGCGAGCGGCTGAACGAGGTAAGTCTGGCCAGGGAGCTCGGCATCAGTCGCGGGCCGCTCCGGGAAGCCTTGCAACGACTCGACGCCGCCGGTTTCGTGACGATAGTCAGCCACCGCGGCGCCTTCGTACGCACCTTCAATCGGCGAGAGATCACTGACCTGTTTGAGTTGCGGGTAGCACTGGAAGAAACCGCTTCCGGGTTGGCAGCCGAACGGATCACCGACCAGGAAGCGGATGAGCTGCAATCACTGGTATCAGAGATATCGGCACAGATGGCAACATCCGAAAGCAGTTGCTTCCCCGAGGGGATCGACCTGCATTCGCGCATTGCGACGCTGTCCCGTAACTCTGTACTTGCCAGCCACCTTGCGGAAGTCCACGCCCATCTCGCGCTGGCGCGAGTGACATCCGGGAACCAGCCAGATCGAGCCCACGTAGCGCAGGCCGAGCACGAGGCCATCGTTGCGGCCATCGTCGAACGCGACCGGATGGGTGCCAGGGAACGGATGGCGGATCACCTTCGGCACGCCATGACCAATGCCTTGCGCAGCCTGCTGAGCCCGAGCGATACGCGGAACGAGGAGTAGACCGGGCCGAGGTTCACGGCACGCGTTGTACTAACACCTTCTCTCCTTCGGTAGTGGCGTCGAGACTCAGCGCATCGGTGCCCGTCGGCCGTTCGTGGAGCAGGCATTCGGCAACCGGGGTGGCCAACGTGGTGCGTAGCGCCCTGCGCAGCGCGCGCGCTCCGTACACCGGGTCGAATCCCCGCGTGTGCAGCAACTCGACCACCGAATCCGCCACCGTCAGTTCGACGTTCTTGCGGCGCAGCCGTGCGGCGAGCAGCGCGATCTCTTGGCGAATGATCGTTTCGGCCGCCCCCGTGTCGATATCAGCGAAAATCGCGGTCTGATCGATCCGGTTGAGGAACTCCGGATCGAAGAAGTCGCGCAGTGCGGCGGAAGTGATCGATCTGTTGTCTCGTGCGGACATTCGAGTAGCCAGTGCGGGCGATAGCTTGTCCACGGCGCGGCGCCAGCGCGCGGAGCGCCGTTTCGCGAGCGTGGCCGAGCCGAGATTCGAGGTGAGAAAGACCAGCGAGTTCCGAAACGAGATCGTCTGCTGCCCGTTTGCCAGCCGCAGGGTTCCGCTGTCCAGGATATGCAGCAGGGCGCGTAACACCGTTGGGTGTGCCTTTTCCACCTCATCGAAGAGTACGATCCCTGGCCGGTAGAGATCGCCTTCGACTTTGGTGCGGTCGAATACCGAGAAGGCTTCCTTGCTGCCCGCGTAGCCGGGTGGCGCGCCGCTGAACGAAGCCGCGTAATGCTCCTGGGCGAGCGCGTTCATATCCACCCGGCACAGGTCGTCCGGATCGGACCGGAGTTCCGCGGCCAGCCGGCGAACCAGCTCGGTCTTGCCGACACCGGTCGGTCCGACCAGTAACAGGTTCGCCAGTGGACGGTCTGGTTCGGACACTCCGGCACGGGCGAGCAGCAAGGCGTTGACTACCGCGTCGATCGCCGTTTCCTGGCCGTGGATACGTGCGCGCAGCCGCGCGGCGATGGCGACCGGGTCAAACGAGCCAACACCGAGCTGGCTCGTGCCATTCGGATTGGTCGTGGAAACCGGATCTTCGTCGGTCTGGTTGGCGCCACGCCGCGCGTTCTGCTCGTGGTACATATCGCTCAGAAACGGCATATATCGTGGTTCTCCCGCTTCGCGTTGCGTTGGGTCGTCAGGCGTCCATCGTCTTGTTCACCGGCAGCTCGCCGACCTGGCAGTCGGCCACCCCGACGGTGTCCCTGGTGATCTTTTCGACGTTCTCCTGCGCCTTCTGCGCGTCGGTGACCCACAGCTTGTAAAACTCGAACGGGCAGTCCGCGACACCCTTGTCGCCATCGTCTGCCGCGTGCACCCCGGAATAGCCTCGGTGCAACAGCTTGAACAGGTGATTCTGCGACTGGTCGTACTCTCGCGCGTCGCGGATCGCGGACAGCGAAAGCTGGGCGTACTGGATGCCGTACTCCTCTTCGCCCGTCTCGCCAAGAGTTCGGCCGTCGAATCCGATGATCGAGGAGTGCCCGAAGTACGAGTACACCCCGTCGAAGCCGGCGGCGTTGGCGACCGCGACGTAACAGTTGTTCGCCCACGCCATCGCTTTCGCGATGAGTACCTGCTGGTCCTTCGCCGGGTACATGTAACCCTGGCAGCGGACGATGAGCTCGGCGCCCTTCATCGCGTAGTCTCGCCAGATCTCCGGGTAGTTCCCGTCATCGCAGATGATCAGCGAGATCTTCATCCCTTTTGGACCTTCGGTGACGTACGTGGTGTCTCCCGGATACCAGCCTTCGATCGGGCACCACGGCAGGATCTTGCGATACTTCTGCGCGATCTCGCCACGGTCATTGATCAACACCAGCGTGTTGTACGGCGGTTTGTTCGGGTGATCTTCATGCTGCTCGCCGGTAATCGAGAACACGCCCCAGGTTTGCGCGGCGCGGCAGGCTTCCGCGAAGATCGCCGTCTCCTCGCCGGGAACCGTCGCCGCGGTGGCGTACATCTCGTCCTGGTCGTACATGATCCCCTGCGTCGAGTACTCGGGGAGCACCACCAGATCCATGCCGGGTAGGCCGGACTTCATGCCAACCACCATGTCGGCGATCTTGCGGGCGTTGTCCAACACCTCGGCCTTGGTGTGCAGTCGAGGCATCTTGTAGTTGACCACCGCGATGCCAACCGTGTCCGGACTCGCGGAAATGTCACCGTGCCGCATGGGTTTCTCCTTGTCTGTGCTGGAGTTGTCAAGCTCGCTATGGATGTGCGCGGCCGCTGTGGCCGCGCAAGGTCAGGTGTGCGCTGGCTGGCTGACCAGAGTGGAGCCACGCCGGCCGGCGAGTACGGCGGCAATTCCCACCAGCGCGAGGCATCCGAGCGCGCCGACCGTCGCGACCGTTGCCGTCGCCTGGTATCCACCTGTCATCGCCGCGAACGCGGGCAGTGTCGTGGTTGGCTGGCTGAGCAGCAGCACCGTCCATGCGGTGAACGTGCTCAGCCGATCCATTCCGAGGCCGAGCACCAGGAAGAACAGGAACCACAACAGGGCCCAGGCAAGCCAGATCACGCCGAATACCGGGTCACCGTCTCGCCAGAACGAGAAGCCGGCGTAACTCACCGCCGCCACCGCGACGAACAGACAGAACCAACCGAGGCCTTCGGGTGCGAGGTCGGCCAGGTTGGCAATACCGACGTACAGATAGGTGAAGCCAAACAGGAACAGCCCGGACGCCGCGAATACCGCATCGGTGTCCGCGCCGGCCTGGATGATCAGCACCGTGGGCGTGATGCACTGCAGGCCGCCGACGAACAGGTTCAGTGGCGCCGCCGCGCGACCCGTCACCTTGCCGAGCAGCATCAGCCCGTTCAGGAACAGTACCGCGCCGACGTAGATCAGTCCGACATTGTTCATCGCCATCCTCTTTCCCGCGGCCCGGACAACGGGCGCCGGTTGGCTGATCTTCGGACGACCACCTTTGGAATAATTTCAAATGAAAATAATGGACGCTCGGGGTGCCGTCAAGACGGATTGGCGCTGGATCAACTGCCGTGCACGGGTTTCCCGGGGAGGGGGAAGGGTAGGTGCCGGGCGAGACCTACAGGCGGGCGATGATGTCGAAGTCGTAGCCGTCCGCGACGGCAAGATACACATGCTGCGCGGCCTGCTGGCCGTGAAACTCGATCGTGCCACGCGGGCCGTGATAGGCGACGCCGTCAATGGCGGCATTGAGGTCGGCCAGTTCCGGCGTGCCCGCGCGGCGCGCGAGATGCGCGAGGGTGTGCAGGCCTTCGTAACAGGATTCCGCGGCGTTGTTCAGCGGCGGCGCGTGTGGTCCGTGCAGTCCCACGTAGCGGCCGAGTAGATCCAGCGCGTCGGCGGTGGCCAGCGAGCGGAAGTAGGCCGCCGAGACGAACAGGTTCTCGGTCGCCGCGCTACCGCTGGCCAGCAGCATGTTCTCCTCCATGAGCGGGCTGAAGCGAACCAGCCGCTCGTGCAGCCCGCGCGCGGCGAACCGGCGATTGAACTCCACCGCGTCCTGGCCGACCAGCAGCATCAACACGCCGTCGCAGGCGGTGGGGTCGATCTGGTCGAGCAGTGCGTCCATATCGGCGGAACCGAGCCGGACAAAGCCTTTTCCGACGATGTTCAGATCGAGCTCGTGGGCGAACTGGTCCGTCGCGGTTGCCGAAAGATGTGGCCATACGTAGTCGTCGCCGGCGATGAACCAGCGGCGGGCGCCGGTGTTGTCGCGCAGCCAGCGCAGTGCCGGCGCGATCTGGAAACGCGGGGTCTCGCCGGAACAGTAGATACCGGCGCGCTGTTCGCCGCCCTCGTACAACGAGGAGTAGACGTAGGGCACCCGGTCGGCGAGTACCGGGGCGAGCGTGTTGCGCACGCTGGAGATATGCCAGCCACTGACCGCGTCGATGCGCCCGGCGGCGAGTAGTTCGCCTACCTTCGCGGCGATCTCTCGTGGATGCGCACCGCCGTCTACGACATCGAAGGTGACCTCCCTGCCGAGAATGCCGTCCTCGTTGTTGAGTTCGTGCACGGCGAGTTCGGTGATCGCCTCGCAGGATGGGCCGAACAGCCCGGCGGGACCCTGCAAGGGGATCACCATCGCGATCCGCCAGCAGTCGCGCTGCTGGCGCGTGGCGGTACGGAGTGCCATGGCGCAACCAACCTGGTATCGGACGAAAGATCGGCTGATCTCGCGAATACCTTGGCTTATTTTCAACTGGAAGTCTTACAATCGGTGGGTAATTTCGCAAGTGCGACAGACGGTGGAGAGATGGCGGAGCGCGGCGTGGTAACCGAGGTTTCGTTGACGGCCGCGCTCACCCGCGCGGCACACGAGGTCGCGAGTAGCGTGCAGCGCGCCGTCAAGGACGAGGGGTTCTCCTTCGACCAGTGGCTGGTGATCGAATCGCTGGCCGGCTCGCACGGGATGGCGATGGCCGAGCTGGCCGCGAACACCAAGGTCACCGGGCCCACCTTGACCAGGGTGGTGGATCGGCTGGTCACCACGGCGACGGTGTACCGCGAGGTCGACGCCACCGACCGGCGCCGGGTGTTGGTCTACCTCAGTCCGCGTGGCCGTGCCGTGTATCGCCGGTTGGCGCCGAAGGTGGCGGAGCTGGAAAGCGAGCTGCTCGAGCGGATCCCGGAACCGGCGGTCGTGCTCAGTGGGTTGCGCTCGTTGCATTCGACCGAGGCGCCGGCGGAGTAGGCGCGCGTCGAGCGAAAACCCGGCGGCGGTGCGGTGCGATCGGCAGGGCAGAATCGGGGTATGGCTGATACGACCTCGAACGCCGCCCGCATTCGCGAACTCAATGACACGATTCGTTACACCATGTGGTCGGTTTTTCGTGCGGAGCCCGGACGGTTGCCCGCCGACCGGGCGCAGGCGGCCGGTGAGGCGAACGACTATCTCGAAGCCTTGGCGGACAAGGGTGTCACGGTGCGCGGCGTTTACGATATCGCCGGTATGCGGGCCGATGCGGACTACCTGATCTGGTGGCATGCGGAGGAAGTCGAGCAGGTTCAGGCCGCCTACTCGGGTTTCCGGCGGACGGCGGTCGGCAAGGCGTCTGTTCCGGTGTGGAGCCAGGTGGCGCTGCACCGCCCCGCGGAGTTCAACAAGAGCCACCTGCCCGCGTTTCTTGCCGGCGAGGAGCCCCGCAAGTACGTCTGCGTCTACCCGTTCGTCCGGTCTTATGAGTGGTATCTGCTGCCCGACGAGGAGCGTCGCGAGATGCTCGCCGAGCACGGGATGCAGGCGCGGGATTTCGGGGATGTGCGGGCCAACACGGTGGCCTCGTTCGCGCTGGGGGACTACGAGTGGATCCTCGCCTTCGAAGCCGATGAGCTGCACCGGATCGTGGACCTGATGCGGCATCTGCGGGCCAGCAAGGCACGCAGGCATGTGCGTGAGGAGATCCCGTTCTTCACCGGTCCCCGGGTACCGATCAGCGACGTGGTGACCAACCTGCCGTAGCCGAGCCGCGGCTCCATCGAACCGCGAGCTCTGCGGATCTTGCGGTTACTGCGTGTGATCGCGTTCTTTAAGGTTAGCCGGCTCAGGCCTCGGCGGGTGCCAGGCGCATGGCGACCGAGTTGATGCAATACCGCTGGTCGGTTGGCGTACCGAAGCCCTCGCCCTCGAAGACGTGGCCGAGGTGGCCGTGGCAGGTTGCGCACAGCACCTCGACGCGGCGCATTCCCATGCTGTTGTCCTCGCGGAGCAGCACCGCGTCCGAGTCCGTGGGGTCCCAGAAGGATGGCCAACCGCAGCCGGAGTGGAACTTCGTCTCGCTGCGGAACAGCTCGGCGTCACACGCCCTGCAGTGGTAGACGCCAACGGTTTCGGTGTCGGTGTAGGCACCCCGGAAGGCCGGTTCGGTTGCCGCTTCGCGTAGCACCGCGTACTCGTCCGGGGACAACTGCGCGCGCCACTCCTGGTCGGACTTCACCACAGCGGGTTTCGCGCCGGCGACTGGTTGCTCCATGACACCAGGCTAACCCGATCCGACGGGCCCGGACCGGGCGTGGTCCGGCCAGGTCGCCAGCGGGTCACGGGCCGAATGCGGAGAGCAGGTAACCGAGTGCGCTCCAGAGTGCGATGAGCACGGCGAGTAACAGCAGGCTCACCAGGGCAATCGCCGCGATCCGGCGCCAACCAGTCGCGCGATTCACCGAATCGGCACGCTCGTGGTCGAAACGCGCGGCAGCGCTTGCCGGTATCGCGCGTCCCGCGGATCCGGAGCCTGGTTCATTCCAGTTCATGCCGGAATGACCTATCTGCGCCATATTGTCCACGGTAACCTGTCCGCGCGAACAAGCCTAGGACATGTCCCTCAAATCGGGCGAGTCGCCCAGTGGTAGGCGCACCTCGAAGCCCGCGCCACCTGCGGCAGGCGCGAACGCGCGGACTCGACCGCCGTGTGCCGTGGCGATCGCGGCGACGATGGCAAGGCCAAGACCGGCTCCACCGTGTTCCCGCGACCTGCCTTGATCGGCCCGGTAGAAGCGATCGAATACGGCTGCGCGCTCGGTGTCGTCCAGCCCAGGGCCCGAATCGGTGACACTGATGACCGCCACGTTTCGCGCACTGCGCAGAGTGACTGTCGCGGGTGCGGTCGGCGGGGTGTGCCGGGCGACATTGCCAAGCAGGTTGCCGAGGACCTGCCGCAGCGACGACGCGTCGCCAGATACGGGCGGCACCGTCGTGGCGTCCAGCCGGATCGGCCGGTCCGGCTCGGTGGCGCGCGCGTCGGCTACCGCGTCCGTGACGAGCTCGAGCAGATCGACTGGCTCCCGCAGCGGCGGGCTGCCCTCGTCCAGCCTGGCGAGTAGCAGCAGATCATCAACCAGCAGCCCCATTCGTGCTGCCTCTGCCTCGATTCGTCGCATGACCTTGGCAAGGTCGTCTGGCCGGTCGGCGGCACCTCGGTGGAAGAGTTCCGCGTAACCACGGATCGTTGCCACCGGGGTGCGGAGTTCGTGCGAGGCGTCCGCGACGAATCGCCGTAGCCGTTTCTCGACGGCGACGCGCTCGGCGAAGGTGCGCTCCAGCTGGCCCGCCATCTCGTTGAACGCACCGCCGAGCCGGCCGATCTCCGTGCCTTCCCCGGTATCGGCAACCCTGGTGTTCAACTCACCGTCGCCCAACTGGACCGCCGCCGCGGTAACCGCGTTGAGCGGTCGTAACTCCCTGGTGATGAGCCGGGCGGCGAGGAGTGCGAGCACGAGCAGCGTGACCACAAAAGTGCCGATCGCGATTCGCGCCACGCGTCCGGTCAGTTCCGCGTACTGGGCGGCGTGCAGCGTGACGGCCGCCGGGCTGATCTCCGCCAGCTGGGCGGTGTAGCGGTCATCGTCCCAGTCCTGCAGGGCGCCGAAGGTCGCGCCCACGGCCACACCCAGCCCCACGGTGAGCAACCCGACGACGACGATGATCAGTCGCGTGCGCAGGCTGGCCTTCGTACGAACGCGCCACCGCATCAGTCCGGCCGCCGTTCCGGCAGTCGCAACGCGTAGCCCACCCGAGGGACCGTGTGGATCAGCGCCGGTTCGGTGGCGTCAACCTTGCGGCGCAGGTAGCTGATGTAGGTCTGCACCACCGCGTCGTTGCCGCCGAAGTCGTATTCCCAGACGTGTTCCAGGATCTGCCGTTTGGTCAGCACCCTGCCCGCGTTGATCAGGAGGTACCGCAGCAGGGTGAACTCGGTCGGGGTGAGCTCGATCAGCACCCCGGCACGCCGGACCTGGTAGGCGTCCTCGTCCAACTCGAGATCGGCGAAGACGTGCTTGGCGCTGTCCTTGCTCGGTTGGGTCCTACGCAGTACCACCCGAACGCGGGCGATGAGTTCCTGCAGGCTGAACGGTTTGGTCAGGTAGTCATCACCGCCGATGGACAGCCCGGTGATCTTGTCCTCGGTCGCGTCCCGCGCGGTGAGGAACAGTACGGGTGTCTGTACGCCATCTCTGCGCAACTGCCGGCAGGTGTCCATTCCGGAGCCATCCGGAAGAAGTACGTCGAGCACGATGAGATCCGGGCGAAACTCCCTGGTGTGCCGGATCGCCTCACGGTGCGAGCCGGTGGTGCGGGTGTCAAATCCTTCGTAGCGCAGCGCGGTGGCCACCAGGTCGGCGAGGTACTCCTCGTCGTCCACGACGAGGACTCGGTGTGGCTGTTCGTTCACCGCTCCATCATCGCCGCCGGTTCGCGTTGCCGGGGCCGTTCACAGAGAACTCTCAGAACGCCGGCACCACACACACTGAACGGGTCGCTTGTCTGGTCGGCATGGACAAGCTCGTACGCGTGATCGTGGCGCACCGCCTCAGGGCCGGCGCCGCGCTACTCCTTCTGTTCCTCGCCGGCCTCGCCGCTACGCCGTTTCTCGTTCAGCACGTGGCTGAGGAGTACGAATATCCGGGTCTGCCCGCATGGGAAGCCAACCAGCGGATCAGTGCGGAATTCGGCACCGGCGGCTATGAACGCCCGTTCGTGCCAGTGATCACTTTGCCTGGTGGACAAACCGCGACGGACCCGGGCACCGCTTCGGTACTCGCGGATGCCTTCGACACGCTGGGCGAGCAACCGGGAATGCGCGTCGCGCACTACGGCAACACGGAGGATCCTGGCTTTCTCAGCCCGGACCGGACGAGTGCCTACGGACTCGTTTACCGCGCGCCCGTGGAACAGGGCGGCATGCCTGGCGACGCGCTCGGTGAAACGCCCGATGTCGGCCCGGAGATCGCTGAGCTGCTGCGACCGGAACTGCCAGCCAGTGCGGAACTACACGTCACTGGTCTGGATACGCTCGCGACCAGTGGTGATGCCGGCGGGCTCGACGTGCCGGTGAAGCTCGCCGTGGCGGTGCTCGCCGCGGCCGCGGTGCTGTACTGGTTGTTCCGCTCGGCGCTTGCCCTCGTTCCGCTGCTGATCGCGGCGGTGGCGGTGCCCATCTCGATGCTGGTGCTACTCGCCGTCTCCACTGTCGCCGAGATTCCGCACGCGGCGCTGATGGCACTGCCCCTGATCGGCCTCGGAATCGCCATCGACTACGCGTTGCTGCTGGTCACCCGATGGCGGGAGGAGCGATCGCGCGGGGCTTCGGCGGAGGAAGCCACCCGGCTGGCGATGACCAGGGCGGGCAATTCGGTGGTGTTCAGTGGGGTAGCGGTGGCGATCGGGCTGGCCGCGCTCACCGCGCTGCCCATCCCGTTCCTGCGTGGTCTCGGACTCGGCGGAATGGCGATCGCGCTGAGCAGCGTGCTGGTGACCCTGGTGCTTTTCCCGATGCTGCTGGTCAACGGCCGGCGTTGGCTGGTGGGCAATGATCGCGCGGTGCGCAGGGACAAGGCGGCGAGCGCTACCTGGACCGCGATCGGCCGCTGGGTGGTCCGGCACCGACGGCTGGCCGCAGGCGGGGTCACCGCGCTGCTCGGGACGCTGGCCGTCGTCGCCTTCGCGGTGAATCCCTCGCTGCCAAACAGTGATCAGCTGGCCGAGCACGGGCCAGGGCATGCTGGCTTGACCACCCTGCGTGATGCCGGCATTCCATCAGGTGTACTTGGTTCGTTCGATGTGTACCTGCCCGATGCGGCCTTGGCGCCGGAGGTCACCGCACGGCTCGGCGAACTGCCCGGGGTACGGGCGGTCGCCGCACCCGAGGATGCCCAATGGCGTTCGGGCGAAGCCGCCGTGCTCAGCGTGGTTCCAGTCGACGAGGGCGGTTCGGTGGCCGGTCAGCAACTCGTGTCCGAGGTTCGCGCCGCCGTACCGGATGGGGTGCTGGTCGGCGGCAACACCGCGCAGCAGCTGGACTACGTCGACGTGGTCTACACCGCACTGCCAGTGATGATCGCTGTGCTGGGGTTGGTCACCTTCGTGTTGTTGGCCCGCGCCTTCCGGTCCCTGCTGTTACCGGTCAAGGCGATCCTGGTGAATCTGCTTTCGCTCGGTGCGGTGCTGGGGATACTCGTGCTGATCTGGCAGTTCGGCTGGGGTACCGAGCAGCTTTTCGGTATTCCGGCGAACGGAACTATCGGGACCTTCGTGCCGGTCACCGTGTTCGCGTTCCTTTATGGGTTGTCAATGGACTACGAGGTGTTCGTGCTGGCCAGGATACGTGAGGAATACGACCGCACCAGCAGTACCCAGGCGGCGGTGGTGCACGGGCTCGGCCGAACCGGTCGGTTGGTCAGCTGCGCCGCGCTGATCCTGTGCCTCTCCTTCGGAGCGGTGGCCTCCGGCGGCGAGCTGGACGTGGCCATGTTCGCTTCCGGGATCGCGGTCGGGATCATCCTGGACGCCACACTGGTTCGCGGGGTCCTGGTGCCGGCCACCGTGGCGATGTTCGGCCGCTGGAACTGGTGGCTTCCCGCCTGGGCAGCCCGGCTGCTGCGGGTACCGGCGTCCCCTGTGCGGGAGCGCGCGGCTGAGGGGGTTCAGCTGGCCAGGCAGGCGTAGGTGGCATCGACCAGCCCTCGGGTGCGTGGGTCACCGGCGAGCGGGTCCGCCGGCCAGGACAGCCGGTTCGTCACGTATCCGATGGCCAGTCGATGCTCGGGATCGGCGAAGCCGAAGGACCCGCCGTAGCCGGTGAAACCGAAGGCATCCGGGTTCGGTCCGTAGTGGCCGCCGTTGTTCCGGGTGTAGCCGGGTCCCCATTCGTTCGGGAAATCGGGCGCGGCCAGGTTGATAAACAGATCATGCAGTGTGCCCTGGCCGGCGCGACAGCGCTCGATGGCGTCCGCGCCGGAGAGCACTCGTACCCCGTCGAGGTGGCCGTCACCGGCCAGCGCGGCGTACATCCTGGCCAGCCCGTGCGCGGTGCCGTGGCCGTTCACCGCGGGCAGCTGTGCGGCCTGCCAGCGTGCGTCCAGCGCGTACGGCAGGCCCCACGGGCCGGCGAGCATCGCCGCGACCACCTCGGGCAGCCCCTCCGCCGCGCGCATCGCGGCAACCGCGGGGTAGACCTCCTCCAGCCCGGCCAGCCGGTCGCGTTCCGCCGCGCCCAGTCCGATATGGAAGTCCAGGCCGAGCGGTTCGGTGAGCTCGCGCCGCACGAACTCGCCGACGCTCGCGCCGCTGATCCGCCGGATCACCTCACCGACGAGCCAACCGAAGGTGTTGGCGTGATAGCAACTCAGCTCGCCAGGCCGCCACCACGGCGACATCTCGGCGAGCATCGTGGTCATCACGTCCCAATCGCAGACGTCCTCCAGAGTGACCGGTCGCGGCGTGGCGGCGAGGCCCGCCTGGTGGGAGAGCAGATAGCGCACGGGGATCCGTTCCTTGCCGCCGGCGGCGAACTCGGGCCAGTAGCGGGTGACCGGCGCGTCCAGATCCAGCTCGCCACGATCGGCGAGCAGGTGCGCGGCCAACGCGGTCACGCCCTTGGTCGCGGAGAACACGCAGCACAGCGTGTCCGCCGACCATGGCGTCGAGCCAGCCGGATCCCGGTGGCCGGCCCAGACATCGACGACCGGTTCGCCGTCCTGGTACACGGCGAAGCCGGCGCCGATCTCGCCGTGCCGGTCGAAGTTGTCCCGAAATACCTCGACGACCGGTTCGTACTCGCTCCGCCAGCCGCCGTTCGGCTCGATCCGCTGCTCGCTCACTGGCCCTGCCCCTGCCTGCCTCTATCGTGGAACCGTTCCTTGTCCTGGATGGGTGAGCATGACATCGGTTTCGACGTGGTTTCTTGAACAGAACGATTGCCGTGCGCGGTTCGCGGGAATCGCGGGGCTTTACCTGTTCGGTGAACCGGTGGCGGCCTGGGCACCGCGAAGTCACCATCCGGCATGGAAGGTGCTGCTACCGATCGGTGGCGCGGCCGCGGTCGTGCTCGCCGGCGGCACCATCGTGCAGGGCAGGGGGGAGTACTGGTCGCACCGCAGGCCAGTCACCAGGCGTATGTCTCATCCGGTTATGTCGCGCTGTTCGTCAACCCATGGTTGACCTCCCGCGCGCGGGAGGCCGCGGCCGCGCCGATCGAACCGGCCACCGTGCGCCGGCTACTCGCGGCGCTGCGGTTGGCTGGGCCCGCGCCGGACCTGCCAGCCGCGCGAAGGGAACTGGTCACGTTGCTCGGGCCGGCGCCGCCGGTTGATCCGCGCGTCCAGTACGTGCTTGAGGCGCTGCCGCGTACCGCCCGGATCGCCGATCTTGGCGCGGAGGTCGGGCTGTCCCTGCCCCGGTTACGCGCACTTGTCGACCGGGATGTGGGGATCTCGCTGGTTCGGCTTCGGCAGTGGCATCGGGTCGGCCACGCGATCGCCGAGTTGCCTCGGGTGCCGGTCAGCCAGGCCGCGCTACTCGCGGGGTTCGCCGATCAGGCGCATCTGACACGAACCAGCAGGCGGCTGGTCGGCCGCACACCCGCCGCGATCGCGGGTACACCGAGCTGACGACGGCCCGGGCGGTGCGTGCGCACTCGGGGTGTTGGAGCACAATGCACGAGGCAACGCCCAGCGTGACCAGCGCGCAGCCAGAAAGCGACCATCCAGGAAGCGAGAAGAGTGCAGTGGAGGCAACAGCATCGTGACGACCGCCAACTCGCCGCAGGTAAGCGAGACGGAACCGATCCAACCGGATGCCGCGCAGGCTGAGCGAGCCCTGCACCAGCGGATCGCCGAGGAACTCACGGTCGGGCCGAGGCAGGTGCGAGCCGCCGTGGAACTCCTCGATGGTGGTTCAACGGTGCCGTTCATCGCCCGCTACCGGAAGGAGGTCACCGGTGGCCTGGACGACGAGCAGCTGCGCACGCTCGAGGAGCGGCTGCGCTATCTGCGTGAGCTCGAGGAACGCCGGACGGCGATCCTCACCTCGATCCACGAGCAGGGCAAACTGGATGACGAGCTGCGCGCGCGGATCATGGCCGCGGATTCGAAAGCCCGGCTCGAGGACATCTACCTGCCCTACAAGCCGAAGCGGCGGACCAAAGCGCAGATCGCGCGGGAAGCCGGTCTGGAACCGCTCGCCGATCTGCTGATCACCGACCCCAGCCACGACCCGAAGACCGAGGCCGCTGCGTTCGTGGACGCCGAGGCCGGCGTGGCCGACGAAACCGCGGCGCTGGAAGGAGCGCGAGCCATCCTGGTCGAACGCTTCGCCGAGGACGCCGACCTGATCGGCGAGCTGCGGGAGCGGATGTGGGCACGCGGTCAGCTGAAATCCGCCGTGCGGGAAGGAAAGGAGACCGAGGGCGCCAAATTCGCGGACTACTTCGAGTTCGCCGAGCCACTGGACAAGCTGCCTTCGCACCGGATTCTCGCCATGTTCCGAGGGGAGAAGGAAGAAGCACTCGAACTCGACGTGATCCCCGAGGAGCCGAGTGAAGACGGCGGTCCGAGCAGCTACGAGCGCAGCATCGCGCACCGGTTCGAGATCGCCGACGAGGGGCGAGCAGCGGATCGCTGGCTGCTGGACGCGGTCCGCTGGGCGTGGCGTACCCGCATCCTGATGAACCTGGGTATCGATATGCGTGGCCGGCTGCGGCAGGTCGCGGAGGACGAGGCGGTCCGGGTGTTCGCGAGCAACCTGCGGGATCTGCTGCTCGCCGCGCCCGCCGGGTACCGGGCAACGCTGGGGCTGGACCCCGGGTACCGGACCGGCACGAAGGTGGCGGTGATCGACGCGACCGGCAAACTGGTCGCGACCGAGACGATCTATCCGCACAAACCGCAGGGGCGCTGGGACGAGGCGCTCGCGGTGTTGGCGCGACTGGTGCAGGCGCACGGTGTCGAGCTGATCGCGATCGGCAATGGCACCGCGTCCAGGGAGACCGACAGGCTGGCCGCCGAGCTGGTGAAGGTGCAGCCCAAGCTGACCAAGATCGTGGTGTCCGAAGCCGGCGCTTCGGTGTACTCCGCCTCGGCGTACGCTTCCCGTGAGTTCCCCGAACTGGACGTGTCGCTACGGGGCGCGGTGTCCATCGCCCGTAGGTTGCAGGACCCGCTGGCCGAGCTGGTCAAGATCGAGCCGAAGTCGATCGGGGTTGGCCAGTACCAGCACGATGTCTCCGAGGCGAAGCTGTCCCGTTCCCTGGAAGCGGTGGTCGAGGACTGTGTGAATGCCGTCGGGGTCGATGTGAACACCGCGTCGGTGCCGCTACTGACCAGGGTGTCCGGCATCGGCGCGAGCCTTGCCGAAAGCATCGTCACGCACCGCGAGGCTACCGGCCGGTTCCAGTCCCGTGGCGGGCTGAAGGACGTGCCGCGCCTCGGGCCGAAAGCTTTCGAACAGTGCGCGGGCTTCCTGCGGATTCGGGGCGGGGACGATCCGCTGGACGCTTCGGCGGTGCACCCGGAGTCCTATCCGGTGGTGCACCGGATCAAGGAGGCCACCGGCAGCGAGCTGGACGCGCTGATCGGCAACGGCTCGTTGTTGCGCGGGCTGGACCCGAAGGCGTTTGTGGACGATTCGGTTGGTCTGCCAACCGTGAACGACATCCTGACGGAGTTGGAAAAACCCGGTAGGGACCCTCGGCCGGAGTTCCAGACGGCCGCGTTCGCCGAAGGCGTGGAGACGCTCGCCGACCTCAAGCCGGAGATGGTGCTGGAAGGTGTGGTCACGAACGTCGCCGCCTTCGGCGCCTTCGTGGACATCGGGGTGCACCAGGATGGACTGGTACACGTTTCGGCCATGTCCAAATCGTTCGTGTCTGACCCACGCGATGTGGTGAAGTCTGGGGATATCGTCCGGGTCAAGGTGCTCGAAGTGGACGTTGCCCGCAAGCGGATCGGCCTCACCCTGCGGCTGGACGATGAGGTCGGCGGCGGCCGTGCCACCGGTAAGTCCGGTGGCAACCAGCGCGGCGAGCGGCCAGCCGCGGATCGTGGGCAGCAGCGCAAGGGCGGCCAAGGTGGTAAGGGCGGCCAAGGCGGGAAGGGCAAGGGTGGCGGTCGGCAGCGTGATGGTGGCGCGCCAAGCGGCTCGATGGCCGATGCGCTACGCCGGGCTGGGTTCGGCGACCGCTGATCGATTGTCGCGCCGCGCGGGTCTGATCGGGCCCGCGCGGCGGTCCTTTGTCGACTCGAACCGGTGATCCTTTCACCGCAATATCCCCAAATAGATTGCGATCTGGTGGTGGCCCGGTAATCTGCGACAGCATGGCCGGTGCTCATCGGATCGTGCGCGTGCTTTCCGTGCTTGCGGTCTTGGCGTGTGCCGTGGCGATCGTGTTACTGGGTTTGTTGCATATCAGCCCGACGCTGGGCGGGCTCAGCCCGTTCACCGACGTGCTCAGCCACTATGCGCACCGGCCGGGACGCTGGCTGTGGGATCTCGCGCTGATCGTCACCGCCGTCGGCTCGGTGGCGTTGCTGGTGGGGATGTGGCTGGCTGGCGTGCTGCGTGGCGTGCTGGCGGTGGCGGGCATGGTGGCCTGGTGCGGTGGTTTGCCGCTGGTCGTGCTGTTCCTCAAGGACCCGCAAGGTGGGGCGGTGACGATGGCCGGCAAGATCCACCTTGCCGCCACGATTGCCTGCTGTGTGGGCCTTGCGGTGACCGGTTTGGCCATCGGCAGGCGGTACCGGTCGCACCCGGAGTGGCTACGGTTCGCTCGCTGGTCGTGGTGGTTTGCGGTGGTGTGTCTGCCGCTGTTCGTGCCCTTCGTGCTCCCCATGGTGGGTGAGGTGCTGCTGAACCAGGACTGGCAGCCGTATCTACCGAACGGGTTCTTCGAGCGCATCGTGGCCGTGCTGGACGGATGCCTGCTGTTGCTGTTCTCGGTATGGACGTGGCGGGCGGCGGATGGACGGTCGGAATCGACTGGGGCCGTTCAGGAGTGGGCAGCACCGGTCGCGCGGGGCTAGTCTGGATCACAGGGCTTCGCCGGGCGATTGAGCGGTGAGCGGGAGGCGCGGCGTTCGGCGAGCGGAACCGGGTCGACAAGTGGAGTAGCGAGATGGCTCGTGCCGCCGCGGAAACGATCTACCCGTTACTGGGTGCCGTGCTTGGTGATCAGCTTCGTGTCCGATTGCGTTGTTGGGACGGTAGTGTCGCGGGCCCACCGGATGCCTCCGTCCATCTGACGCTGCGCCGCCGGAGGGCGTTGCGCCGACTGTTGTGGGCACCCAACGAGTTGGGCTTGGCGCGCGCGTTCGTTTCGGGCGATCTCGATGTGGACGGTGACCTGTTCGAAAGTCTCGCCCAGCTGGACAGGGTGGTGCATCCGGAACGCGGTGAGCCGATCAGGGCGGACCGCACGGGTCGGGTGGCCGCGCTGAAAGCGGCGTTGCGCCTCGGTGTGCTCGGACCGCCGCCGAAGCCACCGGTCGAGGAGGTTCGGCTTGCCGGGCGGCGACATTCGTTGCGGCGGGATGCTTCCGCGATCGCGCATCACTACAACCTCAGCAACGAGTTCTACGGGCTGGTGCTCGGGCCTTCGATGACCTATTCGTGTGCCTATTGGACAGACGAGGCGAAGGATCTCACCGAGGCGCAGACGGCCAAGCATGACCTGGTGGCACGCAAACTGGAGTTACGCCCCGGCATGCGGGTCCTGGACGTCGGCTGCGGCTGGGGCGGTTTCGTGCGGCATGCCGCACGCGAGTACGGGGCGCGTGCGGTGGGCATCACGCTGTCCACCGAGCAGGCCGAGTTCGCCAGGAAGCGGGTCGCCGAGGAAGGTCTCGGCGACTTGGTCGAGATCAGGGTGCAGGATTATCGCGAGATCCAGGATGGGCCGTATGACGCGATCGCGAGCGTCGGGATGGCCGAGCATGTCGGGGCGGCCGGGTTGCCCGGGTATGCGGCCACCCTGTTCGAGTTGCTGACACCGCGGGGGCGGCTGCTCAACCACGCGATATCCCGGCGGCCGGAGTTCACCGTGCGCAAGGACAAGTCCTCGTTCATCGACCGCTACGTGTTCCCGGACGGCGAACTCGAACCGCTTGGGGTGCAGGTAAGCGCGTTGGAGCAGGGCGGTTTCGAGGTTCGCGATGTGCAGTCGCTGCGCGAGCACTACGCGCGAACGCTGCGGGCGTGGGTGGACAATCTGCGCTCCGGCTGGGCCGAGGCCGTGCGGCTGACCAGTATCGGGCGGGCGCGGGTGTGGCAGCTGTACATGTCCGCCTGCGCGCTGACCTTCGCGATCGGTCGAATCGGGGTGAACCAGGTACTCGCGATACGCCCTGACACCGACGGCGGCAGCGGGATGCCCGCCGTCCGCCGGATCTGATGCCCGGCTACTGGGCGGCTTTCATCGTTTGCAGCATGTACCCTGCTATACCTTGTACGGTCTCGCAGGCGTCGCCACTTTGGTTACTGGACGACGTTCGCACACCAACGTCCATCGACAGATCGTCCCGCAGTCCCACGGAGACGGTGCAGCTTCGGCTGACTGCCCGGGTGGCATATATGACAGCTGGATGCCCTTCGATGTCACCGACCGGCTCGAACACGTTGTACCGGCCGCGTGAATTGGCGTCATAGACTCCGGTCAACCCGCGTCCACCGGCAGTAACAAGAATTATGCTCGCGAGGCCGGACGTTTCAACATTTGCCCAGCTGCAGGTAGGTCCAGCGGTTGAATCCTTGTCTACTTCCCCTTGTTCGGGAAGGTTCAAATCATTCAGTTGGTTGGGTGTCAACGCCGCACATGGATCCTGTTCGAACTTGGACACGTCCAACGGTTCTTCAACGGCAGGAGCACCGTGTCCCGGTAGGCCGCCGTCATCATTCGAAGATGGGCTCGGCGAGGAGCCATTGCTCTGTGGCGATGCGGGTTCTGCGGTGCCGGGCTCTTCCGTCGAACATCCAACAAGGGTCAAAGAGGCGACTGCGAGAACAAACAGCGATGCTTTACCGGTACGTAGCATCAAACGGGACCCACCGATCCATCCTGCTTCTTCAGGTTGCGTTCTGCCTCGTCTTCCGTCTCGTTGTAATCGCCTAGGGCCGCAGCGCACTTATCCACCTGCACAAGACAATAGTCGCGACGTTCAATCAGTGAGTCGATGACCTTTGTCCAGCAGCATTGGCTGCCAATGCGTAACGGGCACTAACGTATTCATCGCCCGGCCCCTCGATCTGCGTCAGTACTTCTGCCTTCCGGGCGTCCATCTCGTAGGAGTCAGCCAGGCGTTGCCACCTGTTCTTGATAGAGCGAAGTTGTTCTTCGGTGTACTCGAAACGTCCCGCCGACTCGCCACCGCCGCTGGCGACTTCCTCCAACTGGTTAATCTGATTGGTGCCGATAGCGACGGCCCCCGAGCCCAATGGCTGCGCCCGGACCTTCTGCTGGCTGGCTCATGTTCCCCTCCCATGCGACGATCGCGTACGGCTACATGCTGCCAGCACGGTATCACCGCATGCGATTGTCGCGAGGGCAATCAGTCAGAACGAGCTGGATAGAGCGCTGTTAATTCCCCTGGAGGTTAACCTACGGTCACCTGATTGGGAGAAGTTAGTCCAGTTCGGTGAGTAGGGCGCGCCAGGCGGAGCAAGGGATGGTGAGGTGGTCGCCCGCGCGGTTCTTGGTGTCCCGCAGGTAGACGGTGTCCTCGGCACGTGCTACCTCCACGCAGTCACCGTTGTCGCCGCTATAGCTGCTGGTGCGCCAAGTCATGGTCTTCGGGTCGGGCATGGTCATCGCTACTGTCTCCATCCGGATAGAGCTCGATCGCGGTATTGCCAATCAGCTCCTTCGATTGTCGCGCATCCAGGGCTGTCTCCGCGAGCCTGGCCAACATGGCCCGATAGGTGGCAATCTCTGCCGCTTCCTCGAGAAACACGCTGGTCGTCTGGCTTTCCAGGTAGACGACCGGCTTGAAATCGACGATGTCCAGTAGGAGGAAGGCGCCCGCGACCCCGGCGTGCCCGCCCTGATGGGCCGGGACCACCCGCAGGTCGATATGCGGCCGTACCGCCATCCGCAGCAGGTGGTGCAGCTGTTCGGACATGACCTCCGCGCCACCGACCGGGAGGCGAAGCGCGAACTCGTGGACGAAGAACGTGAACTGAATCGGTTGCTCGCGGCTCAGCAGGCTCTGCCGGGCCAGCCGGGCGGCCACTCGTTCGTCGATTTCGGTTGGCGGAACATTGCCGGCCTCGGTGAGTAACGCCCTGGTGTAATCGCCGGTCTGCAACAAGCCTGGCACCATGCAAAGTTGAAAACTGTGATACTTCGCCGCGTTGTTCTCCAGGTCGACCAGGATGCGGAGCTGCTTCGGGAGCCCCGTGCCGAACTGCTGCAGCAAGCCGGGACGGTTTGCCTCCCGGCACAACCACAGCATCCGGTCCCGCTCCGCGCCGGTGACATCACATACCGCTAGGAACGCGGACAGATCCAGTTCGGCGCAGGCACGTTTACCGCTGAGGTTGCGCGACAGTCGCGCCTCGTCCCAGCGGAGCTTGCGCGCTATCTCCTTACCGGACAGTCCGGTCGCGCGCAGGGCCTGTCTCATCGCATCGCCGAGTTGTCGGCTGCGGATCGTGGGGAAATCGCTTTCCATGGTGGCCCAACCTAGCGAGGGCAGCCGACGTCGAGCACCGTCAACGCGAGTTGTTCGCCGGAAAGACGCATCGATTGTTCGGCGTGCAATTGGTTCACTAACCTCGCGACACCTCTGTCCACAAACGGGCGCAAGATCCCTAAAGATTGCGGTTACGGAGCCCGGCGAAGTCAGGCGGGGCAAGGGGTGCCGTCGTTCGGCACGGTGCCATTCGTGAGAAACGCGGTCGCGGCTTCCGTCGCGCAGTCCGACTGTCCCATCGCGCCATGCCCGGCGCCCTGCCATTCGACCCGTACGGCGGTGCGCAACCGATCCGCGGCGCGCGCCGTGCCACGCTCCGGCGTGATCGGGTCAGCCTTCGTACTGAGCACCAGAATCGGCGGCGCATTGGCGCCATCCGGAGTGGGCAACGGCTCGGTCCGGCGCTGCCACGGCGAACACCAGGCAAGCCGTTGCGCGATCAACGAGCCGAACACGGGATACTTGTTCGCCCAGTCGCCCGCCGTCTCGGTGATCTGGTTGGGAGCGAGCCGATCCATCCGGTCATTGCAGCTGTTCACCAGCGCGCCATCCAGCCCAGGCGGCAGGGTGGGGGATCCGGCCAACATCGGTTCCACAAAGGTCGCGAGTTTGCCCGTGTTACCGCCGCGCGCCTCGGCGACCGCGGTTGCCAGCTCGGGCCACCGCGAACGATCGGCCAACCCAACGAGTACCGCGTACAGCGCCGTTCCCGGACCCATGGTCACGCCCTGGCCCGTCCGCGTTTCGTTACCTCGCAAGGTGTCCAGCAGTTCGGTCAGCGCACCCTGCGGATCCCCGCCGAGTGGGCAGTCCCCACCGGTGCAGTTGGCGGCGAACGCCGCAAAGGCCGCATCCGCGCCGGCCGCGGTCTCTTCGGTCGCGGCCAGTTCGTCATCGCCAGGGTCGGGCGCGCCATCCAGCACCAGGCGCCCGGTGCGGTCCGGGTGGTTCGTCGCATACAGGCTGAGCAACCGGGAAGCCTCGCCGCGAGCGATCGCGTTCAGATGGCGCAACCCCAGTGCTTCCCGTACGGCTTCCAGATCGGCGATGGCATGGCTGGTCTCCAGCGCGCTGAACTGTGTCTCCAGTCGCAGCGCACATTCCTTACCCGCTTCCCGTGCCGCGTCGAGTACCGGTGTCACATCCGTCGCGGCCGGATCGATCTCGACAAGCTGCGCGCGGGTGGCCGCCGGCACACAGTTCGCCGCATCGGATTCGCCGGTACCCCTGCGGTCCACGCCGATCAGCGAGAACTGCTTGAGCAGCTCGTCGGGTAGCCGCTCGGCCAGCTGCGCGGCATACACCGTGCCCGGCGTACCCGTCACGTCGTTCAGCACGAGAAGTGGCGTTTGCCCTTCGCCGACCTTCGACACCGCGATCCGCGAACTGCCCTGGTCCTGCGGGCTGTCCGGGGATGTCAGCAGGCCGCGGACCTCGGCGCATTCGTAGTTCGCGTCCCCGGCCAGCGTGACCGTGGAGCGCTGCTTGATCTCCTCGGTGCACTCCGACCAGCTGATTCGCGAATCCGGTCGCTCCAGCGGCGGCAGCTTCGCCGGGCCACGCTCGCGTTGCCGGTCCTGATCACCCTGTTCCTGCATGACCACTGCCGGCCGGGTGGACGGGCCCGCGGTGCACGCGCCGATCAACAACAGCACGCCGATACTGAGCAGCACACCACGCACGCGGTGCGCTGTTGACCTGCTCGGCACGACACCCCCTCAACTACGGCTGCCCGCCAGCCTCGCACGCCTTGGGTGAGACCTGAGTGAGGGTGTCGTCAGCGCACCCTGCGGCGTTCGCCGGCGTCCAGCTCGAGGCGTACCGCGGCGGGTAGTTCGGGCAGGTCAAGTGTCTCGCGGGCGCCGGCGAGCACGCGTTCGTCCAGCTCGGCCCACACCGCCTGCAGGCTCGTCCCTTCCCGCAGCCACAGGGTCAACCGCAGGGCTGGCGCCGCGGCCGACCCGACGACTCTGGCCCGCGCCCGGGTCACCCCGGTGATCGACGCGGCGGCGGTGCCGACCGCGTTCGCCAGCGCGCCGGCGGTGACCCGTAGTTCGGCGCCCACCGTGCGGTCGAGCTCCAGATCGGGGCGGGCCTCCGGACGTAGCGCGCGCACCAACCACCACAACCCGGCGACCACCAGCAGCAGCCCAGCGGCCAGCGCGACGATCCGCGCGGGCGTGGCGTGCGCGGTGAGCCAGTCCACGGCGATCGGGTCGCGCAGCGGACGGGCCGCCCGGTATGTACCGAGCCATCCGAGCCCGATGACCAGCACGGCCGCCCCGCCGGCGAGCGCGAGTAGCCCGACCATCGTGACGAGTAGCCGTTCCGCGCGATAGGAACGGGCGAGTGCAGAGGCGGCGTTCATCGGCGCTCCCGCGCGGCGGTCACGACCACGGTGACCCGAGGCTGGCGGGCCAGCGGCAACTCGGCAAGAAGCTCCCGCACCGAATCCAGCAACCGCGGCCGCAGCTGGCCAGCAGACTCGAGCCGGCTGCGCGCCTTCACCTTCACCTTCTTCGCGCTTGCCGTCACCGAGGCCCCGGAGACCGCGTCCTGCGCGCGGACATGCCGGCCGACCAACCTGGCCAATGCCCTCGGCGAGGTGGACACGCTGACCGCCGTGCCAGGGTCGCGTAGCCGAATATCCCTGGTCTTGGCCGCGGCCGAGGCGAGTAGCAGCACCAGGCCGAGCGCCGCGAGGACGCCGGCGGCGACCAGCGTTTCGGTATCCGACCAGTGCCTTCCGTCCAGATACCGCAACCAGGACGGCCAGGGCACCAGCAGTGGCGCGCGCTGTGGCCAGGCCCACGACCAGCCCACTTCCCCGACGGTGAGCGCACCCAAGCCGAGCAGGGCAAGGCCGAAGAGGCCGGAAAGTAAACGGACGAACAAGCGCACGGGTCGTTCACTCCACTCGTGCCTGGGTTTCCGGTAGCAATGCGGAGACCGTGACCTTGACGCCGCGAACCCGATAGGCGGTGATGCGCGCGACCTCGTCGATCACGCGCTCGCGAATCTCGGCGACGACGGGACGGATCGGGGTGGGGTAGTGCACCGCGATATCGAGCTGCACCTCCGCCTCATTGCCCTGACAGGTGACCTTGGCGGTTGAGCCAGTCGTGCCGATCCCGACGCCGGCGACCTTTCGCTGCGCCCGCGCGGTGCCCGGCACCAGGTCAGCGGTGCGCTGTGCGACTTTGCGAACCACGGCGTCGGCGATGTGCAGCGTGCCCCGGTCCTCCGGCGGTACTGGTTGCTGGCTCACCGGTCTCGACCTTTGCCGAAGAGGTCACTGGCATCCCATTCGCCGTCCAGCACTCGGCCAACCACCAGGCCGATCACCCCGACGGCCAGGGTGACCAGGAACGCGGTGAATCCTTGTGTCGCCGCGAGACCGAGTACCAGACCGGCCAGCATGCCCGTCTGTGTTGCGTTCATCCTCGTTCGCTCCTCTGTTCAGACGTCACATCGGCGGGTCATTCGACTCGTGGTGCCCTGTTCCGGCGCTCACGCCAGCGCCGCAGGTAGAACAGCGGCAACCGCAGCCCGCGTGGCCGCCGCACGATCTCGATCGGCGCGTCGTAGGGGTCGGTGTGCTCAGCCTGCTGAGTGGATCGCGCCGACTCCTCAGCCATCCGTTCGAACCGTGCGAGTCCGGCCTTGAACACCTCGGGGTCGCCACCGGTATCCGGATGGTGGGCGCGGATGAAAGCGAGAAACGCGGCGCGGCGTTCCTCCTCGGTCACGGCGCGGCCCCACCGCACCGTTGCTCGTGCCCCTCCAGATCGGACACTACGGCCATCGGATCCGCTCCTCGGCGCCAGTTGCTGAACGGCCACGGGCGCACCCCGCATCCCCGGGTGCACTACCGCCATTGTTCCGGGGTGCACTCGAGTTGGCGAGCTGGAACGCCGGCTACTCGACGCGGGAAGGCGCATTTTCCTCGTCGTCTTCGGCGACGTAGACGTCGTTCACGGCGAGGTTCACCTCGATGACCTCGAGTCCGGTCATCCGTTCCACCGAGGTGATCACGTTCTTGCGCACCACGCGTGCGACGTCCGCGATCGCGGCGCCGTATTCGATCACCAGGTCGAGGTCGATCGCCGCCTGCTTCTCGCCGACCTCGACCGCAACGCCGGTGGTCGACGCCGTTCCCGCACCGGGGATGCGTTCCTTGATCGCTCCGACCGCGCGTGACATGCCACCGCCAAGGGCATGTACCCCGCTGACCTCGCGTGCCGCGATGGACCCGATTTTCTGTACGACGGTGGACGAGATCGTGGTCTTGCCGAGGCTGGTTTCCTCCGCCTGCCGTGCCGGCGCTTCGTTCACGCGGGTGGCGGGAGTCGACTCGGATCCGGATTTCGCCGGGGTGTTCTGCGCCATCAATGGGCTCCTTTCGAGCTGAACTGCCTAACCGGGCGATGTCGCGATCATCAGTCTCGTACGCGACCTTCTGCCATCCAGGACATCCCGAACGGGTGGCACGGCACGCAGGATCACCCATTTGGGGGAGCTGGGTGGTGGCCGCGGAGCGCTGCTACGACCCGCGTCGCCGGTACCGGAGCAGGAGGAAGTCCTCGTCGTGCAGTACCGAATCGAGCCGCAGGGCGCGCGGCACGGCCTGCTCGGTGCCGGTGGCGATCCGACCGGCGGTGCCACTTGCCAGCAGTGGGGCAACCGTCAGGCACAGCTGGTCGACCAGGTCCTGCTCGATGAGCTGGCCAAACAGTCGAGGACCGCCTTCGCAGCACACTCGGGACAGGCCCTGCTCGTGCAGCAGGCGCAGCGCCGTTGGCAACTCCACCCGGTCATCACCGGCGAGCAGGATTCGCGCGCCAGCCGCGGCCAGCCGCGCCCTGCGGTGTTCCGGCGCCGCCGCGCAGGTCACGATGATGGGCGGCACGGTGCGGTCACTGAACAGCCGCGCCGAGGGGGCGAGCGTGCAGCTGGCCGTGACCACCGCGATCGGCGCCACGTCGGAAAAACCGAAGCGACGACGGCGGGCGAGCTTGCGCGGCGTGCGGGGCACCGGACGGTAGTCCTCACTGGTCACCGTCTGGGCTCCGACGAGGATCACATCCGCGAGGTCCCTGCCAAGCAGGAACACCCGGCGATCTCCTTCGCTGGACAACCCATCCGAGGTGCCCGCCACGCTCACTGCTCCGTCCGCGCTGGACACGAAATTGACCTGGACCCAGGCGCGCTCAAGCGCGGTGGGGTACGCGTAGAGCCGCGCGAGATCCGCCTCGCCAATCCTGTCCGGCTCGCCAGGGCCGGCCCCGGCGCTGGACAGGAGGCTGCGCATGCCCGACGACGATACGCGACTAGGCTCGACCGCATGTGCGCCATGCGGCTGTCCGAACGGCAACCCGAGATCCGGCCGGACGAGCTCGTTGAATCACTCGTTCCCCCGCCGCGATTCGACGACGTGCGGCTGGCGACGTATCTACCCAACGAGGATGAGCCGAGTCAGCGCGCGGCGGTGACCGCCTGCGCGGAGTTCATCACCGAGGTGAACAGTGACTCGAAGGCCAAGCCGCGCTGGCGCCGGTTGTTCGGCGGTGCCGGAAACGGGGAAACCGGTGTCTCGGGCAGGTACTTCGACGGCGGTTTCGGGGTCGGCAAAACTCACCTGCTCGCGTCGATCTGGCATGCGGTGGAAGGCCCGAAGGCGTATGCGACCTTCGTGGAGTTGACCCATCTGGTTGGCGCCCTTGGGTTCAACACCGCGGTGGAGCGGCTGCGCGCGCACCGGTTGCTGGCCATCGACGAGTTCGAGTTGGACGACCCTGGCGACACGATGCTGGTCACCCGGTTGCTCAGTGAACTGATGAACGCGGGCGTGCGCATCGCGGCGACCTCGAACACGTTGCCGGACAAGCTCGGCGAGGGCCGCTTCGCCGCCGAGGATTTTCTGCGCGAGATCCACGCGCTGTCCGCGCGCTTCGCCGTGGTGCGAGTGGACGGTCCGGATTACCGGCATCGTGGTTTGGCGCCCGCGCCGGAACCGCTGGACGATGCGGCGCTGCGGGAGAGCGCGGCGAGCAAAGCTGACTCTACTTTGGACGATTTTGACGAGCTGTGTACCGCGCTGCAATCCCTACACCCTTCCCGGTACGGTCGGCTACTGGATGGCGTCTCGGTCGTGCACCTGAGTCAGGTTCGTCCGGCGAGCGATCAGAACGTCGCACTGCGGCTGGTCAGCTTCGCGGATCGGCTCTATGACCGGGCGATTCCGGTACTTGTCTCCGGGCAGCCGGTTTCCGAACTGTTCGGCGCGGAGATGCTGAGCGGGGGATACCGCAAGAAGTACCTTCGCGCGGTATCCCGATTGGCCGCGCTGGCCAGAGACGGTGCGGTCATCTCCTAGCCGGCCCCTCCCGGGTACGAAGCGGAAATCCGATCGCACCCGTCCGCGTCGATAAGCGAGACTGCGGCTATGGGTTATCTGGAAGCCGCCGGGCTGGCATATCGGCTCGACGACGGGCGCGAGTTGTTCCGGGAGGTGTCCTTTACCGTCGGGGCAGGGCAGACCGTGGCGTTGGTAGGGGCAAACGGCGCGGGTAAGACCACCCTGCTGAGGTTGCTCAGCGGCGAACTCAACGCCGCCGAAGGCGGGGTGCACACGCAGGGTGGGCTTGGCGTGATGCCGCAGTTCATCGGTTCGGTACGGGACGAGCGCACGGTGCGCGATCTGCTGCTCACCGTGGCTCCTGAGACGCTACGGGCGGCAGCCGAGGAACTCGACGCGGTGGAACTCGCGCTGATGGACACCGAGGACGAAGCCACCCAGTTGCGCTACGCCGAAGCCCTAGCCGGCTGGGGCGAAGCAGGTGGCTACCAAGCCGAGGTGCTCTGGGACACTGTCACGATCGCCGCCCTCGGCATACCCTATGACCGGGCCAAACACCGCTCGGTACGCAGCCTGTCCGGGGGCGAGCAGAAGCGCTTGGTGATCGAAGCGCTGCTGCGTGGCCAGGAGCAGGTCCTGCTGCTCGACGAGCCGGACAACTACCTCGACGTACCGGGTAAACGCTGGCTCGAGGAACGGCTCGCGGAAACCGGTAAGGCCGTTCTGCTGGTCAGTCACGACCGGGAACTGCTAGCCAGCTCGGCAACCCAGATCGTCGCGCTGGAAGGTGGCGGGGTCTGGGTGCACGGTGGTGGCTTCGGTACCTGGCACGCGGCGCGGGAGGCCCGCCGGGCGCGGCTGTTCGAGCTGCGCCGTCGCTGGGATGACAAGCACCAGCAGCTCATCGAGCTGGTCCGCTCGCTGCAACGCGCGGCGACCATGAGCGACGAGATGACCTCGCGATATCGCGCGGCGCAAACCAGGCTGCGCAAGTTCGAGGAGGCCGGCGCGCCGCCGAAACCGCCACCGGAGGAGCGGGTGAAACCGAAGCTCGTCGGCGGGCGCACCGGCCTACGCGCCATCACCTGCACGGGTCTCGAACTGTCCGGGCTAATGCGCCCGTTCGACACCGAGGTGTTCTTCGGCGACCGGGTCTGCGTGCTCGGGTCGAACGGTTCGGGTAAAAGCCATTTCCTCCGATTGCTCGGCGGCGACGAGTCGGTGGCACACACCGGGCAGTGCCGGCTCGGCGCGCGGGTGGTCCCCGGTTTGTTCGCACAGACCCACCAGCACCCGGAATGGCAGGGCCGCACGCTCACCGACATCCTGTGGGAGGGCGATACCGACCGGCCGAGCGTGCCCCGCGACGTATCCATGGCCGCGCTGAGCAGGTATGGCCTTGCCGCCGCCGGTGATCGGCCGTTCGAGCGCCTTTCCGGTGGTCAACAGGCGCGGTTCCAGATTCTGTTGCTCGAGGTCGCCGGCGCCACCTTGCTGCTGCTCGACGAGCCAACCGACAACCTGGACCTGACGTCCGCGGAGGCACTGCAGGCCGCGCTCGGCGAGTTCACCGGAACCGTGGTCGCGGTGACGCACGACCGCTGGTTCGCCAGGGACTTCGACCGCTACCTGGTGTTTCGCGCCGATGGCCAGGTAACCGAGGTAGCCGAACCGGTATGGGATGAGGGTCGGGTCGCGCGAGCGCGCTGACCCGACCCTCACCCAGCCCCCCGGGGTTCACCCGGACACCGGCACCGTTCGTCAGCGGGCGAGCACCTCGCCGAGAGCATCCACGCCCCTGTCCAGGTCCGCCTCGGAGATCATCAGGGGTGGCGCCAGGCGCAGCGTGGACCCGTGCGTTTCCTTGCACAGCACGCCGTTTTCGGCGAGGCGTTCGGAGGCCGCGCGCCCGGTCAACCCACCGGGTGCGATATCCACGCCGGCCCACAGACCGCGGCCGCGTACCTCGCTGGCGCCGTTACCGACCAGCTCGCCGAGCCGCTCGTGCAGCCGGGCACCAAGCCGCGCGGAGCGCTGCTGGAACTCGCCCGTGGACAGTAGGCGCACCACGGCGCGACCGACCGCGCAGGCAAGCGGGTTGCCGCCGAAGGTCGATCCATGCTCGCCGGGCCGCAGCACGCCGAGCACCGCGCGGCTGCCGACGACCGCGGACACGGGCAGGATGCCGCCGCCGAGCGCCTTGCCGAGGGTGTAGACGTCGGCGCGTACCCCCGCATGATCAAGCGCGAGCAGTTCGCCGGTCCTGGCCAGTCCGGACTGGATCTCGTCGGCGATCAGCAGCACTCCGGCCTGGTCACAGATCTCTCGCACCGTGCGCAGGTACTCGTCGGTCGGCACGAGTACGCCGGCCTCGCCCTGGATCGGCTCGAGTAGCACCGCGGCGGTGTTGGGGGTGATCGCCTGCCGAAGCGCCTCGGCGTTGCCGTGTTCCACGACCCGGAAGCCCGGCGTGAACGGTCCGAAGTCGGCCCTGGCGCTCTCGTCGGTGGAGAAGGACACGATCGTCGTGGTCCGGCCGTGGAAGTTCTCGCCAGCTACCACGATCTCCGCGGCGCCGTCGGGTACGCCCTTGACGCGGTACGCCCATTTGCGGGCGAGCTTGATGGCCGATTCCACCGCTTCGGCGCCTGAGTTCATCGGCAGCACCATCTCGGTGCCGGTCAGCTCGGCGAGCTCCTGGCAGAACGGGCCGAACTGGTCGTGGTGAAATGCCCTGCTGGTGAGCGTGATCCGGTTGAGCTGTTCGGTCGCGGCCGCTACGAGTGCCGGGTGGCGGTGCCCGAAGTTCAGCGCGGAGTAGCCGGCGAGAAAGTCCAGATAGCGGTTGCCGGCCACATCGGTGACCCAGGCGCCTTCGCCGTGACTGAGCACGACGGGTAGCGGATGGTAGTTATGCGCACTCCATTGCTCGTCGAGTTGCACAAAGTCACTGGCGGGATGCATGTTGCTGCGTGGCTCGGCTGTCATGGTCATAAACCAAGATTATGTTGGCGACAGGTATCTGTTCAGCCGTTGACCGTTGCCCATATTGGTGATTCATTGCGTGATTGGTCGGTACCTACAGTTGATCATTTCGTGTGGGGTGGATGTATCATCTCGCCCACCGATCTGCGAAGGTCAGGGGGTGACGAGCGAGACCCCGTTTCTCCGGCTGCAGGCCCGTACCCAACGATTCACCCTCGGCGCGCCCCGCGAGTTTCGCGTCACTCCCGATGGTTCGCGGGTACTTTTCCTGCGCGCCAGTTCGGGCGAGGAGAACCGCACCAGCCTGTGGTCCCTGGACGTCGGCACGGGCGTGGAGTCGGTGCTCGTTGACGCCGCCGCGCTGACCGGTACGGACGAGCGGCTGTCCGAGGAAGAACGGGCGCGGCGGGAGCGCAGCAGGGAGCGTTCCGGCGGAGTCGTCGGTTATGCCTGCGATGCCGAGGTGCGCAAGGCGACCTTCGCGCTGTCCGGCCGGCTGTACGTGGTGGATACGCTCTCCGGTGAGCTCGCCGAACTGGCCACGAACGGTTCGGTGGTTGACCCTCGGCTCGACCCGACCGGCAGTCACGTCGCCTACGTCGCCGATCGCGGTCTGCGCGTGGTCGACCTGGCAACCGGCGCCGATCGGGCGCTGTCCGAACCAGGCAACGAGCAGGTCGCCTGGGGGCTGGCGGAGTTCATCGCCGCCGAGGAGATGAACCGAGCACGCGGCTACTGGTGGTCGCCGGACGGCACCGCGCTGCTTGTCGAGCGCAGTGACCGCGGCCCGGTGACCCGCTGGCATATCGCCGATGCCGCGCAGCCGGATCGCGAGCCAACGGCCATGGCCTATCCGGCCGCGGGTACCCCGAACGCGGTGGTTTCCCTGGTGCTGCTCGGTCTGGACGGCAGTAACGTGCCGATCGACTGGGATGCCGAGCGGTTCCCGTATCTCGTCGAGGTGCACTGGTCGGCTGGCGGGCCGCCGCTGATCGCGGTGCAGTCGCGGGATCAGCGCACCATTCAGATCCGGTCGGTCGACCTGGCGAGTGGCGCCACCGCGTTGCGCTTCACCCGGACGGATCCGACCTGGGTCGAGATCATTCCCGGCGCGCCCGCGTGGACCTCGGACGGACGGCTCGTCGTGGTGTCCGAACAGGACTCGAGCTACCGGCTGCTGATCGAAGGGGAACCGGTAACCGGCCCGGGGTTGCAGGTGCGTTCGGTGCTGCGGGTGACCGACGAGGTGCTGTTCACCGGGTCCGAGGATGATCCGACGCAGATCCACGTTTATCGCACCAGCAAAGGGGAAACGCAGCGGTTGTCCACCGCTGCCGGGGTGCATATCGGTGGCGGCGACGCGGCGCTGACCGTGCTCAGCAGCTGGAGTCTGGACTACCACGGACCGAGGGTCGAAGTGCTGCGCGATGGCGCGCCGGTCGCGAAAATCGATTCGCTCGTCGCCGACCCGGGGCTGCCCCTGAACCTCAGCATGCTGACGGTGGGCAGCCGGCGGCTGCGGTGCGCGCTGCTGTTGCCGAACGGCTACCAGCGGGGCGCGGCGAAGCTACCGGTGCTGCTTGATCCGTACGGCGGTCCGCATGCGCAACGCGTGCTGCGCAGCAGTAGCGCGTTCCTGACCGCGCAGTGGCTCGCCGACCAGGGTTTCGCCGTGCTTGTAGTGGATGGCAGGGGCAGTCCGGGTAGGGGGCCGGCATGGGATCGGGAGATCGCAGGTGAACTCGCGGATGTGCCGTTGGCGGACCAGGTGGACGCGCTACAGGCGGTCGCCGAGGAGTATCCGGATGTGCTGGACACCGAGCGGGTCGCGATCCGCGGTTGGTCGTTCGGTGGTTTCCTTGCCGCGCTGGCGGTGCTGCGCAGGCCCGATGTGTTCCACGCCGCCGTTGCCGGTGCGCCGGTGACCGACTGGCGGCTCTACGACACGCATTACACCGAGCGCTATCTCGGGCTTCCTGACGACGATCCCGCGAGTTTCACGCGTAATTCGCTGCTCGCGGACGCGGATGGATTGCGCCGGCCGCTGATGCTTATTCACGGCCTTGCCGATGACAACGTGTTTCCGGCACATGCCCTGCGGCTGTCCGCGGCACTGTTCAATGCCGGCAAGTCACATTATTTCGTGCCGCTCGTCGGGGCCACGCATATGCCGCCGAATGGTGAGGCTGGTGCGGAAAGCCTGGTGCGCCAACAAGTTGATTGGCTGCTGCGGGAGTTGAACGTTTCGGGGTCGACGGCGACCCCGACGGAGATGGGAGCTGGTGGATGACTTCCGAACTGTCTGGCAAGACCGCGCTGATCACCGGTGCGTCTCGGGGAATCGGCAAGGCAATCGCGCAGGCGCTTGCCGCCAAGGGCTGCAATGTCGTGCTCACCTCGCGCAAGCAGGAATCGGTCGACGAGGTCGCCGCCGAGATTCGCGCGGCGAGTGATGTTGGTGCCCTGCCGGTTGCCGCGCACGCCGCCGAGCCGGACCAGGCGCAGTCCTGTGTGGACGCGGCGGTCGCCGAGTTCGGGGGGATCGACGTACTGGTCAACAACGCGGGCACGAATCCGTACTTCGGCCCGATGGTTGATCTCGACATGGTGCGAGCGGAGAAGACCGTGCGGGTCAACCAGACCGCCGTCGTGCTGTGGACCCAATTGGCGTGGAAGGCTTCGATGGCCGAACGCGGTGGCAGCGTGATCAACATTGCCTCGATCGGCGGGATGGCCACGGAGCCGGGGATCGGTTTCTACAACGCGACAAAGGCGGCCGTCCTGCATCTGACGCGGCAGTTCGCCGCTGAGCTCGCGCCGTCGGTGCGGGTGAACGCGATCGCGCCAGGAATCGTGCGTACTCATCTGGCCCGCGCGCTGTGGGAGGAGCACGAGAGTGCGCTCAACGATGCGCTGCCCCTTGGTCGGATTGGTGAGCCGGCGGATATCGCGAACGCCGCGGTGTTCCTCGCTGGCGCGGAGTCGTCCTGGATGACAGGCCAGACCATGGTGATCGACGGCGGCGCATTGGTCCGTTCCCAGGTCGGCTGACCACTCGCGCTGTTCCACGCCGCGCTCCGTGACCGCAATCCGTAGGGATCGCGGGAGGACACGTATAGTGCCTGTTTAGTGACGCGTCGTAATCGCGTTCCTTGAGGTTAGCGACATTGGTGCGTTGGCGGTTGACGTGTGCCCAAAATTGACTGCATCCAGATCCATAAATAGACTTGAGTCTAGTTGTAGATCTGGAATCAATGAAGCTTCCATGAGGAGGTTCCTATGGCACACCGCCGGCTGATCACCGGAGGCGACGTTCTGGTAGGCGATCCACTGCGGGGTGAGGTTCGCAGGGCCGATGTTCTGATCGAGGACGGCACGATCGTGTCCATCGGAACCGACCTCGGCACCGTCGACGCCGAACGGCTGGACGCCACCGGGACGTGGATCATCCCGGGGTTCGTGGATACCCACCGCCACCTATGGCAGACCACCATGCGCGCGGTAACCGCGAACTGGAACCTCAACGAGTACTTCTGGTGTATCCGCAACAACCACGCGGGGCTGCACGGGGCGGAGGACGCCTATGCCGGCCAGTTCGCCGGTGCGCTCGACGCCCTCAGCGCCGGCGTGACCACCACCATTGATCACTGCCACATCATGAACTCGCCGGATCACGCCGATGAGGCCGTTCGCGGGATCACCGATGCGGGTATTCGCGCGTTGTGGTGCTACGGCTTCTACCACTCACCCGCGGAGGAACCGCATTTCACCAGCGCGGAACAACGCTACGCGGACGCGCGGCGAGTGCGCGCGACCCATTTCTCCGCCAGCGATGGGCTCGTGCGGATGGGCGTCGCGCTCAATGAACTCGGTCTCGTGCCGTTCGGGGAAACCCGGCGCGAGTTCGAGGTCGCTGGCGAACTGGGCATACCCGTGACGGCGCACACCCAGTGCCTGTGGAATCCGAACAAGATCGAAGACGTCAAACTGTTCCATCGGGCGGGTTTGCTGCGCCAAGGCGATATCCATTCACACGCGAACACGTGCACCGACGAGGATTTCGCGCTGCTACGCGATGCCGGCTGCTCGGTGTCCAGTACGCCGGACACCGAGCTACAGATGGGTGTCGGTATCCCGATCTTCCGGCGAGCGACCAACGTCGGTGTGACGGCTGGGATGGGCAACGACATCGTGTCCAACAACAGCGGCGACTTCTTCAGCACCATGCGCGTGCTCATGGAGTTCGAACGTGGCCACGTCAACCAGCCGATCCTGGACGAACAGGGGCTACCCGGTCTTCCCCCAGGGGCGCCGCTGAGCACCCGCCAGATCCTGCATGGGGCCACCCTCGCCGGGGCGAGGGCCCTGGGGCTGGAGAGCGTCTGCGGTTCGATCGAGGAAGGCAAGGCCGCCGACCTGGTCCTGCTCGGGCATGATCGCGTGCATATGCGCCCGATCATCGATCCCGTGGACTCGATCGTCATCCAGGCGACCACCCGGGATATCCGGCACGTCATGGTTGCCGGGCAAACCCGGCTCGACGAGGGACGACTGCCGGCCGACCAGGATCAGCGAGCGGTCTCGCTGATCGACGCCGCGCACGAACGTGTCGCCGAGAAGGTCAACAGGCGCGGCGGATGGAAGCCCGAAGTCCCCCATGGACTGTGGGACGAGCTGTGGCCGATGATGGTCGCCAACACCGAAAGCGAAACGGTAGCCGCGCCATAGCGGGTCGTGCGGCCATCACCGCATCCTCAGCGGATATCGCGGTTGCCGGGCGCGGCGGGCGAGTCAGTGGAAAGCGGCGCTGAGTAGCACGCCCGCCGCGCCGGCGGTGCAGCCGGCGAGCACCGTGCCGACGACGTTGAGCGCGGCGAGCATCCTGGCGCGCTCCACGAACAGCCGGATCGTGTCGTAGCTGAACGTGCTGAACGTCGTCAGCGAACCACACAGCCCGACGCCCAGGAACAGCCGCAGCGATTCGGGTGGCGCCCCCAACCAGATCGCGCCGGTGAGCACGCCGAGCAGGAACGAGCCGAGCACGTTCACCGTCCAGATGCCAGCGGGAAATCGGGAACCAACCGACCTACCGACGAGCCGGTCCAGCCACCAGCGCAGCACCGAGCCCACCGCGCCACCCGCGGCGACAAGCAGTACGGTCATCGCGTCACCCGCCAGACCCGCGCGCTGGCAAGGATTCGGCGAGTAGCAAACAGTCCACATGCTACGGCGAGCAGGCCGCACAGCAGGCTGCCGAGCAGGTAACTCAGCGCGATGATCCGCGCGCCGACCCAGCCGGACTCCATCGCCTGCATCACATAGGTAGACAAGGTGGTGAATCCGCCGATAAACCCGACGCCCACGGCTGGTCGGAGTAGCCGGTGAGGCCTGCTCGATTCGGTGAGCACGGCCATCAGCGCGCCGATGGCCAGGCAGCCGAGCACGTTGCTCAGGAACGTCCCGAACGGGAACTCGCCCGGCCGCGCCGGCAGCGCCAGCTCCATCGCGTACCTGGCCATGCTGCCCAACGCGCCGCCAACCGCCACGACGAGCGCGACATCCCAGACCCGCCTACCCCCCGCGGGCCGTGCCGGCGAATGCCAGACGTCAGCGGCCTGCCCTGTTTCAGTCATGACGTACCCCATCCGCGCGTTACCCGCTTGTTCCGGACAGGGACCGTTGGTGGCCAAGCCACGGTTGGTTCCGGCGAGCCCCACCGCCGGGTCACTCCAGGTAGCAGAGCGCCGGCGCCGACGTTACCCGAGTCGGCGCCGGCGCGCAGCTGCCCTATTACTGATCTGACCGCAGGCGCAACCGGCGCAGCAGCTGCGCGTTCAGCGCGACCACGATCGTGGATACGCTCATTGCCACCGCGCCAACCGCCGGTGCCAGGGTGAAGCCGATGCCGGCAAGCACGCCAGCCGCGAGTGGCACCGACACCAGGTTGTACGAGGTCGCCCAGAGCAGGTTCTGCGTCATCTTGCGGTAGCTGGCCAGCGACAACCGGCGGACCGCCAGCACTCCGCGCGGATCGTCCGAAGCGAGTACCACCCCTGCCGACTCGATGGCCACATCCGTACCCGCGCCGATCGCGATTCCGACGTCGGCACGAGCCAGCGCGGGCGCGTCGTTGACCCCGTCACCGACCATGGCCACTTGCTGGCCGCGGTTCTGCAGCTCGCGCACCGCGCTGTCCTTGTCCTCCGGCAGCACCTCGGCGAACACCTCGTCCACGCCGAGTTCGGTGCCGACGGCCTCCGCGACATTGCGCGCGTCGCCGGTGATCAGCACCGCCCGTACGCCCGCCGCGTGTAGCTCGGCGATGGCCTGCCTGGATTCCGGTCGAATCTCGTCGGCCAGCGCCAGCGCTCCCAACACCGCGCCGTCGGCGAGTACGTGCAGCACCGTGGCTCCGCGTGCCGCCCAGGACTCGGTGTGCTCGGTGAGCTCGGCCGGCGCCGTGACCCCGTAGTCAGCGAGCAACGCGGGGCCACCCACCGCTATCTGGCTACCACCAACGGTGGCGCTCACCCCGCGCCCGGTGCGGGACTGGAACTCGGTTGCCTCCGGGACCGGCCCGTGCTCTCGTGCGGTCGCGACGATCGCCTTGGCCAGCGGGTGCTCCGAGGCGTACTCGGCCGCCGCGGCAACGGCGAGTAGTTCCGCTTCCGTGTGCCCGGATACCGCGGCGACCTCGGTCACCGCCGGCGTGCCCTTGGTCAGCGTGCCCGTCTTGTCGAAAAGGACCGCGTCCACGGTGCGCATCCGCTCCAGCGCCAGCCGGTCCTTCACCAGGATGCCCGCCTTTGCCGACATGCTCGTGGAGATCGCGATGACCAACGGGATCGCCAAGCCGAGGGCGTGCGGGCAGGCGATTACCAGCACCGTCACGGTGCGTTCGACCGCGGCACTCGCCTCGCCAATGGCGAGCCATACCGCGAAGGTGAGCGAACCGGCGATGAGCGCGAACCAGAACAGCAGTCCCGCCGCCCGGTCGGCGAGCGCTTGCGCCCGCGAGCGGGAGCTCTGCGCCTCGGCGACAAGCCGCTGGATGCCGGCGAGCGCGGTATCCGCGCCGACCGCGTCCACGCGGACCCGGATCGCCGAGTCGGTGGTCACGGTGCCGGCCACCACCCGGTCGCCGGCACCCCTGCGTACCGTCGTCGATTCACCGGTCACCATCGACTCGTCGAGCTCAGCGCTGCCCTCGACGACCGTGCCGTCAGCCGGCACCCGCGAGCCGGACCGGACAAGCACCGTCTGACCGGTGTGCAGGTCGGCGATGCGCACCGGGCGGAGCTCACCGTGCTCATCGACCAGCTCCGCGGTCTCCGGTAGCAGATCGGAAAGGGCCTCCAACGCCCCGGATGCCTGTCCAAGGGCGCGCATTTCCAGCCAGTGCCCCAGCAGCATGATCACGACGAGCAGCGCGAGTTCCCACCAGAAGTCGAGCTGCAGGCCAGCCACGCCCAATGTGGTCAGTCCACTTGCGACAAAGGCTACGGTGATCGCGAGGGCGACCAGGGTCATCATGCCCGGCTTGCGGCCGCGTAGTTCGCCGACCGCGCCGGAAAGGAAGGGCCAGCCGCCGTAGAAGAACACGATCGTGCCGAGTACTGGCGCGATCCACTCCGCCCAGGACGGCACGTGGTAGCCAAGTAGGTCGGCGACCATATGGCTGCCGAATACGGTCGGGACGGCGAGCACCAGGCTGAGCCAGAACCGATCGCGGAACTGGGCGGCGTGATCGCCGTGTCCACCGTGGCCGTGCTGTGCGTGTCCATCGTGCGTTGCCTCGGCGACCTGTTCGGTGTGTCCGGTGTGGTCGCCGTGTTCGGTAGCCGACGTCTCGGTGTGGGTCGGCGAGTGTCCAGTCATGTTCTCCTCCCAGAGGCACACCATACCCCCCTAGGGTAATGATGCAAGGTGTACTGGCACACAGTTGGCGTCGTGGCGGGTCGATGGCCGCATGGCCGCACCGGATACGGCAGACTCGCGGTGTGCGCGGATCGATTGTGGTGTTGGGCGGGCGTAGCGAGATCGGGCTGGCGGTGGCACGCCGGCTGATAGACGCGGAGCATCAAACCGTGGTGCTTGCCGCGCGACCGCGCGGCGAGCAGCGACTGGCGGACCTTGACCAGCAGGAGGACATGCTGCGGGCCGCGGGCGCGGCCGAGGTTGTCCGGGTGGCCTTCGACGCTGACGACCTGGACACGCATGCACAGGTGTTGACCGAGATCGCCGAGGAGCACGGGCCGATCGAGGTGGTGGTCACCGCGTTCGGCGTGCTTGGCGACCAAGCGCGCGCGGAGCGTGCCGCCGAACACGCGATCGAGGTCGTACACACCGACTACGTCGCCCATATCGCGGTGCTCACCAGGTTGGCGAACCTGCTGCGCGCGCAGGGGCACGGCAAGATCGTCGTGTTCTCCTCAGTGGCCGGTGTCCGGGTACGCAGGGCGAACTACGTCTACGGCTCGGCCAAGGCAGGGCTGGACGGGTTCGCCAGCGGGCTCGCCGACGCGCTTGCCGGTAGCGGGGTGCGCCTGCTGCTGGTGCGACCGGGTTTCGTGATCGGCAATATGACCGCGGGGATGAAGCCCGCGCCGTTCGCCAGTACGCCCGAGCAGGTCGCGGAGGCGACCGTGCAGGGCTTGCGGCGCAACCGTGCCGTGGTGTGGGTGCCCTCGGTGCTGCGACCGGTCTTCGCGCTGCTGCGACTGCTGCCGAGGGTGATCTGGCGGCGGATGCCGCGCTAGTCGGGCGGGTTCAGCCGCAGCACCGGATTGACCGGCGCGGCGCCGTCGAACGGTTCGGCGAGGTGGCCCTCGGCAAGGGCGGCCAGCGCGGTGAAGGTCCCGGCGATCTCGGTGCCATACGGCTCGACAAGTGGCCATTCGCGGTCGTGCTCGGCGAACCAACCGGCGAGTGCCGCCGGGATCGGGTAGTTGCCGGCCCTGTCCAGGTACAGCGGAGCGCGCGCCCGCGCCTGCAAGGCCAGCGTCCGGTATTCCCGCAGAGCCAGGCGCATCCGGATCCACCGGTAGCGGTCGGTCTGGGTGAACCCGCTGGCCTCGTCATCCTCGGCGGTTTCGGTGAAGCGTTCGACCAGCCCGGCACCGGCCAAGTATCCGCGCCGGGCGATCGTGGCGATCGTTTCCGGGGGCATCAACAGATTCGTACTGCCCTCGCCCGCGCCCTGCCGCACGTTGGCGATCCGGCCGCGAAATCCGGGCAGCGCCGACTGCAAGGTGTCCCGCCAGCTCAGGAAGGTGTCCAGGATCTGGCCGAGCAGCCCGGTCGCTCCGGAACCCACGGCCGACCAGCGTTCGGCGGCGCGGGCATCGTCCTGCTCCGGCAGGTGGACCTGTTCTGCCTCGCCAACCGCGCTGCCGAGCGTGTCCAGGCTCAGGCCGAAGGTGGGCCAGCGGGGCAGCAGGCTGTCGAAGAAGTGGATCGGGAAGTTGCTGGTGATTCCGCCGTCGGAGAACCAGTGCACCCTGCCGTACTGGTAAAGCGGGACCGCGCAGATCAGCCCCGGCATCGACAGGCTGAGCCGGGCACCGAGGATCACCGGGACATCCCAGGGATCGGGCAGCCAGTACAGCTGGCTGTCCACGTGCCGGGGGCACCGCCAGCCGCTCGTACCGACCTCGGACATCTGCCGGATCGCTCGCTCGGGCAGCAGACCTCGCAGGCAGTCGGCGCAGAACTGCCAGCGGTCATGTTCGTCCTCGGTGTATTCGAAGGGCAGCCGGAAGGGCCGGCCGGCGTTCAGATCGGTGGTCATCAGCTCGAGGTTGATCGCCCGCTCGCCCGGCGAATCCGCGAGCGAGCGCCACTCGTCGGTGCTGAGCTCGGCCCCAGTTGCGCGGGTGGGGCCGAGCCAGAGATCGCCGAAGGTCAGCGCCCGACGTTCGCCCGACTCGTGGCCAGCCACCGGAATCCCGGCGAGATCGTCGATCCGGTCGGCCAGCCAGGTCGCCAGTGGGGGCACCCCGGTCCCGCGAGGCAGGCCGACCATCCGGTCGACCCAGTTCGGCCGGTAGGGTTCGGCGCCCCGCACCATGCCGAAGTCGAACCGCTCGGTTTCGGCCAGCGCCGGCCAGCTTGCCCGCAGATAGATTGCCGCGAACACGGCAAGCACCGCGAAGCTGGTAACCAGCCAGCACAGCACGGCCAGCGCCGCCGCCGACAACCAGGCCGATGTCGTCGAATCGGCGGCGACAAGCAGCCAGATCGCCGGCACCAGCGGCAGCGCCAGTGCCACCGCCCCAGGGTGGATCCGGCGAACCGGGTACCAGAGTGCCCAGATCGCACATCCGGCCGCCAGCGCGGCCAGCGGCCAGGTCAGCCACCAGGCAGGTGCCGACCATTGGTCGACACCCAGGCCGATGGCCAGCCCGGTCGGCGCCACGAGCCAGCCGAGCGCCAATACCACCAGTGCACACCGGGCCAGTGGCCCGACGACCAGCAGCAGACCAGCGATAATCGCGAAGAGCCGACTGCGACCGGTCGTCGCGGAATCCTGCATCGTCGCGATCAGCAGCCGAAACAGCCGGTGCAGGCGGCGATCCGGCTGGAACAGTTCGGCCAGCCGCCAGCGAGCCGCGCCCGAACCGGAGATCAGCCAGTGCATCAGCTCGGCCAGCCCGGCGAATCCGGTGGACACCGAGCCGTCCGGAGCCGGTGTCTCGCCGCCACCGTTCTGGTCCCCATCGTTCTGGTTCCCATCGTTCTGGTTCGGGGTGGCCCGGCTGCGGCCGTACTCGGCGGCAGCCGTCGCGGTAGCCACGATGGCGCCGGCCGATGCGCCACCGACCGACCGAAACACGTACCGCTGGGCCAGCGCGCATACCGCGAGTGGGTAGATCACGGCGCTGGTCGCGCCGCCGCGCATGGTCAGATCGCAGGAGCGATCGGCGTATGCGCGGTACTCTTCGGGGTCGGCCTCCCGATCGACCTCGGCCGGTGCCTTACGCAGCGAGGCGTGCTCGTCCGGGATGACGTAGCGAGCTGGATCGTCCAACCCGAGTTCCATGATCGCGGCAACCGGATCGGCGTTGTCGGTCATGTGCACCTCGGGGACCGGTTGGATTCGGACGCGTCAACTATCCCAGACCGGCCCCCGCCCTAATCACCGCAATATCGCAATATCACCGTGAAACGCGGTCCTCGCGGCCGAGTCAGTGTGCCCGCAGGTGTTCCAGCAGCAGCGCGGCCAGCGGTTCCGGTGCTTCCTCCGGGATCCAGTGCGTGAGGTCCTCGAGCATCTGGAACGAGTACGGCCCGGTCACCCAGTTCTCCGTGTCGAAGGCGGCCGTCGAACCGAGCGCGACGTCCTCGGTACTCCACACGTAGAGCGTGGGTACCGCGACGGGGCCGAGCTTGCCGTCTGGCCTGCCGGCGCGGTACCAGTTCAGCGCTGCGGTGAGGGCGCCAGGCTCGGACAGCCGGCGCACATAGTCGTCGATCCGGTTCTGCGGCACCCGGTACTCGAACATCCGGCGAATCGCCTTGGCGTCGTCGGCAAGCATCCGCTGCTCGGTAGTGCCTACCTCCTGCCACTGCCGCATATAGGTGGACCGCAGTTGCTGGTCCTCGTCGCTGCGCAGCGCGGCGCCGAGCGCGGCGGGATGCGGCGTGGACACCGAGGTGAGCGTGCGCAGCCGTTCCGGGTGCTCGCCAGCCGTCCACCAGGCGACCGCGCCGCCCCAGTCATGCCCGACCAGATCGAAACGCGCCCAGCCCAGCTCGTCCGCGATGCGCAGTACGTCGGCCACGAGCTCGCTGATCGCGTACTCGGCCGCGCGTTCTGGCCGTACGCCAGGGGAATAGCCGCGCTGGTCGGGTGCCACGACGCGAAAGCCGTTGGCGCCGAGCGCGCCCAGCTGGTACTCCCATTGGGCCGCGGCCTCCGGGAAGCCGTGCAGCAGTAGTACCGGGCGGCCGTCCGTTGGGCCGGCCGCGATCGCGTCGAACGAGCCGACATCGGTGACGATGCTGATGTGTTCGGTCACGGGCGCAGCCTAGTAGGAAACCGGTAGTGCTGGCCTATCCTGGTGGAGGTAATCGGTCCGGGGGTGAGGAGCGAGGCGATGACGGAATCCGCCAGGTCCACGGTTGTGGGTCCGTTCGTGGACTGGTCGGGCGGTTTCGCTGACTGGCTGCGAGCGAGCACCGACGAGGACTGGTCGGCGGCGGTCAATCACCGGTTCGTCCGGGAGCTGTACGCCGAGCGCGTGCCCGAGCCGGTATTGCGGCGGTATCTCGTACAGGACTACCAGTTCGTGGACCGGTTCGCCGCGATGCTCGGCGCGGCGGTGTCCTGTGCCGACACGATCGACTCGCGCATGGTGCTCGGCCGTCAGCTGGGTGTCGTCGCCGGCACCGAGAACACCTATTTCCAGCGTGCTTTCGACGCGCTCGAGGTGCCGTCGGCCGATCGGGAGCGGCCAGACTGGCTGCGGCCAACGCGGGAATTCAACGAGCTGATGGACGCGGCCAGGATCAGCCAGAACTATCCGTACTGCCTGGTGGTGCTCACCGTCGCGGAATGGTTGTACCTGGATTGGGCGGCAGCCGCGCCCGAACCGCTGCCGGCCGGCTTCATCTGTCGCGAATGGATCGAACTGCACCACAATCCCGAATTCGTTGCCTGGGTAGATTGGCTGCGGGCGGAACTGGACCGGGTTGGTCCGCATCTGGACGAACTGGAACAGCAGGCGTGTCTGCGGTACTGGTCCCGGGCGACCGCGCTGGAACTCGCGTTCTTCGATGCCGCGTATGAGTGAGCCGACCGCCGTGCACGAGACGGAACCGCGCTGTTCGGCCAAGGGCTGCACGGCGCCGGCGAGCTACGCGGTGCGCTGGAACAACCCGAAGATCCACCGGCCGGAGCGGGAGAAGACCTGGCTGGCCTGTCCCGAACATCGGGAATGGCTGGCGAAGTTCCTCGATATGCGTGGATTCCTGCGGCGGGTCGAGGAGCTCCACGAGCCGTAAGATCCCTGAACATCGCGGTCAGGCGGGTCCAACCAACCCCACAGGCTCGCTAACCTTAAAGAACGTGGTCACACGCGGTAACCGAAAATCCCTGAACAACGCGGCTTGGTGGCGCAGGGAGCCGCGAATAGCCGCATAATTGCGGTATGTGTCGAAGCATCAAGACCCTGCGCCCGCCGTACGCCGAGCAGGTGACCGAAACCGATATCCGCGCGGCAGCGCTGCAGTACGTGCGCAAGATTTCCGGATTCCGGCAACCCGCGGCGCATAACGCCGAGGCGTTCGAGCGTGCCGTGGACGCGGTCGAAGCGGCGACCGCGGAACTGCTGGAGACGCTGCAGGTCCGCGGTTCGCGCCCGTCCTAAGCAGCCCCGGTGGGCCAGATCACGCCGGAACGTTCGGAATCCACCCGGTAGTCGCTAACGATGCCGTCGAACAGCCGCGCGCCAAGCGCGTAAGCCTGGTCCATGGGTTTGGCCGGATCCCGCTGAACCTCGCCGCGCGAGTTGGCCACGCCGCGCACCACACCCACGAACTCGTGTCGTAGATACCGCGCGAGTTCCTGCAGCTGTGCGGTCGCTCCGACAACCGCGCCGGGGTAGCTCTCCTCCGCGGTCAGCGCGACGGCGAAGCGTTTCCCCTTCAGCCTGTCGATCATGTCGGCGAAGTCCGGATTACCGGAACTCGTGTAGCAGAACAGTCGATCGATGAAGATCTTGAGCTGGCCGGCGATGCCGTACCAGTACAGCGGAGTAGCGAAGATCCACGCATCCGCATCGGCCACCTTGCCGCGCAGCAGTTCCTCGTATTCGTCGTCGATGCCGCAGCGACCATCAGACAGCCGGCAGGTGCGGCAGTCGCGCAGCGGGGCACGCACCACATCGGCGAGATCCACCAGATCGATCTGATGGCCATTGCTGGCGGCGCCGGACAACACGGCTTCGGCAAGCATGCGGGAATTACCGTCTTTGCGGGGACTTGAGCTCAATGCGAGGACTCTCATACGACCATGCTCGCCGCGAGCATTCATGAGTACAAGCGCAATGTTATGGCCAGTATTGATAAGCTGAACTTTATGATTGATCTCGCGCGCCTTCGGCTGCTGATCGCCCTGCACGAGCTCGGTACCTTGCATGCCGCCGCGGCGTCCCTGCACGTCTCGGCGTCCGCGGCCTCGCAGCAGCTGGCCACGTTGACCAGAGAGGTGGGTGCCACCCTCACCGAAGCGGACGGCCGCAAGCTCCGGTTCACCGATGCCGGCAAGGTACTGGTCGAGCACGCCTACCAGCTACTGGCGCAGGTGGAACGAGCGCGCGGGGACGTGCGAGCCGCGTCCGGCGGCGAACTCGGCGAGCTGACCGTGGGGTCCTACTCCTCGCTCATCTGCTCGCTACTCATTCCGGCTACCGATGTGTTGCATGGTTGGCATCCTCGGCTCCGGGTGAACATCCGAGAAGTCACCAGCCCGGACAGCCTCGCCGGACTGGCCAGCGGCGAGCTGGATGTCGTCGTCGACGTGGAAGCTCAGGACACGCCGACGATCGATGACCCCCGCTATACCCGGATGCCGCTCGGCACCGAGGATATCGAGCTCGCGCTCCCCGCCGACCATCCGCTCGCCAGCGAGTCGACCGCCGACCTTGCCGCGCACGCCGCGGCCGACTGGGTGAGCACAATGGACGGAGACGCCTGCGATCAGCTTCTTCGAGCTGCCTGCGCGGCGGCCGGATTCAACCCGATCATCCGGCATCGCGCCAGCGACTGGCGGACGGTGCTCGCGCTGGTCGCGGCGGGCAGGGGGGTGGCACTGGTGCCCGGCGTGACACCAGCACTCGTCCCCGCTGGTGTCAGCCTGGTGCCGTTCGACAGTCCGGCGGCGCGCCGGCACGTCTACGCGGCGGTGCGCCGAGGTAGCGAAGCGCGGCCCGCGGTACAGGCCTGCCTGTCCGCGCTGGGCGAGCAAGCAACCGCCGCGGCCGGCTGACGCTGCCGGCTACCCGGCCACGGCCAGCGCGGTGCGCGCGTCCAGGGCCATCGGGTTACGTGCCATCGCCTCGTTGCCTTCGGCGATCTCGCGGGCGATCGGGGTAAGCAGTTCGGCAAGCCGCTCGGCCCGCCGGGTACCCAATTCCCGCCACGGCCCGCTGGCCGCGGCATCGGTGCGCTCCTCGATCCAGTCCCGCAGCCGCTGGCCTTCGGTAGTGGGCGCACCATCCTGATCCAGCAGGCCACGTTCGACAAGCCGGCTGGTCGCCGCGGTCCATTCGTCCGGCGTCCAGCCGCGCGCCTCGCGCAGGTACTCCGCATCGATTCCGCGCTCGGCGCCGAAAAGCACGAGTGCCTGTGCTGGCGGAAGTTCGGCGACAACCAATGCCGCGATATGTCCATCCCCGCGCGATTCCCGCAGTACCGTGCACGCCTGCCAGGGCCGCAGGTGTGTCGCGCCGGGCGAGTCGAGTGCCTGGTTCGCCGCCGCCATCGGCCGGCCAGCAACCGAGGCAACCGTGGCGGCGGAGGAGGCGAGGTCCGCGGCTTCGGCAAGTTCGCCGCTTGCCAACGTTTCCGCGCCGAGCAGTCGGCGCAATGATTTGTCCACACCGGACAGACGGGCGGCCAGGTAGCGCGCGGGACTCGCTACCCGCCAGGCATCCGGCACCGCGCGAGCCACCCTGCGCGGATGAAACCCGTAGAACGCTGAGGTGATCGTGGCGGCATCGACCGCCCCGAGCGGTGCGGCGCGCATCCCGAAGTAGCCCATCCAGCCGCCCTGGCAACCGAGCTCGTCGGTCACCGCTCGCGATTCGGGCGTGAAATAGGTGACCGCGTGATAGGTCTCGAAGCGCACCCACAGTGCGCGGGCAAGTCCCGCGAAAGGGTCAGTCATCCGCGTCGCTCCGGTTGCCGGGGGAAAGTCGCCAACGAACTTCCGACTCAGGACACTAGGATGCTCGAGCTGATTGGATGCTCGAGCTGATCGTGGCCAGTAACCCGACACTACCCATTTCGACGGCAAGGTGAACAGCGATGCCGGCAGGCGGCGAACGCGAGGCAAGGGCCGGTGCGTTGGCGCGCTCCGGGGCGGGCTCACTCGCCACGCTGCGGACCGTGCGGCGGGTCCGCGATGACCTCAAGGACGGGCTAGGCGGTCCGCGGTTGCGCGCGGTTGCCCGTCGGCTGCGCTGGTTGACCGGTGCCGACGGGATCGCGCTCGCCGATTTGACCAGCCCGTTGCAGTGGGCCGGTCAGCCCGCGCCGGACCAGCGGGTGCGCGAGCTGGTGGACACCGTGTTGCACACCGAGGCGCGGAGCGGGCGTCCACCACTGGTCGCCGTTCCGCTCGATGTCCAGGACGAGGTGGCCGGCGTGCTGGTGGTGCACGGCAAGGTGCGGATGGCTAATGTTCGCGAGGCGGCCAGCCTGGTGATGGACGCGCTGGAACGCGGGCGGTTGGAAGCCTCGGCCGAGCAGGCGGCGCAGTCCGAGTTCCGCGCGCTGCGCGCGGAGATCTCGCCGCATTTCGTGTACAACGCGCTGTCCGTGATCGCCTCACTGGTGCGCTCGGACCCGGATCGGGCGCGGGATCTGATGCTGGATTTCGCCGACTACATTCGCTACAGCCTCGCCAGGCACGGCGAGTACACCACGGTGGCCGACGAGTTCCACGCGATCGAGACGTATCTGGCGCTACAGCGCGCGGTACTCGGCGATCGGCTGCGGGTGCAGATCAGGGTGGCGCCGGAAGTGCTCGCCGTGCCGGTGCCCTACCTGGTCCTGCAGCCGCTGGTGGAAAACGCCATCCGGCACGGTTTGGAGCCGCGTACCGAGGCGGGGCTTGTTCAGGTGCGGGGCGAGGCCGAAGGCAGTGAGTGTGTGATCAGCGTCGAGGATGACGGTATCGGGATGGACCCCGGCAAAGCCGAGGCGATTCTGGCGGGGCGGACCTATCCGGACAGTGTCGGCCTGGTTAATGTTGACCGCAGGCTCCGCCATGTGTACGGCGCGTGGTTCGGGCTCGTTGTGGAGACCGCGATGGAGGCCGGTACCCGGGTTGTGGTGCGGGTACCCATGTTCCAGCCGGGAGTGATGCCGTGAGCACGCCATCGCAAGGGCTGCGAGTGCTGGCCGTGGACGATGTGCCGCCGGCACTGGACGAGCTGTGCCAGCTGCTCCGCGAGGCGCCCGAGGTAGCCGAGGTGGCCGGCGCGGGCGATCCGCTGACCGCACTGAAGATGATCCACGGTGGCGAATTCGACGCGGTCTTTCTGGATATCGCGATGCCCGGCCTGGACGGCCTTGAGCTGGCCTCGTTGCTCGCCAAGCTGTCCCAGCCGCCGGTCATCGTGTTCGTGACCGCCTACGACGGCCACGCGGTCGCCGCCTACGGTATCGGCGCCGTCGACTACCTGCTCAAACCACTGCGCGCGGAGCGGCTGTCGGCCGCGCTGGCCAAGGTACGAAAAATGGTCGCGGCGGGTGGCGCGCCAGCTGCTGGCGGCGATGAGCCGATCCCCGACGCGATGGCGGCACTGCCGGTCGAGAGTGCGGGGCGCACCCGCTACGTACGGCGTAGCGAGGTGCGGTACGTGGAAGCTCAGGGTGACTATGTGCGGCTGCATACCCGCTCTGGCGAGCACCTGGTGCGGATGCCGATCTCCCGGCTCGAGGAGTACTGGGAGGGCACCGGATTCGCCAGGGTGCACAGGGGATTCCTGGTCGCGCTCGGCGAGATCAAGGAACTGCGCAGCGATTCGGCCGGCGGGCTGCTCGCGCACACCGATGTGGGCGACGTACCGGTGAGCCGCCGGCACGCGAGGGACCTGCGGGAACGGCTGCTCCAGGCGGCCAGGCGCAGCGAACTGGACGGCAAGGGGCGGCGCGGCTGATGGCTGGCGCCAAGCGGGTCACGGTGATGAGCCCATCGACCAGGTTGGCGCACGCCCGGCGCAGGGTGCGGGGTCGGTGGCGGGTACCTCGCCTCGACCCGGCGGACGCGGAGCGTGCGCTCGCGCTGTATCGCGCGCAACGCGCGCGGGGCGTGGCCGCGCTGGTACTGCTTGCCGCGCTGCTGTTCGGGCTACCGGTGCTGCTTTCCGGCTGGGCAACCCTCGAGCAATGGCGGCTGGTGGGGATACCGATGTCCTGGCTCGCGCTGCTCGTTCCGTATCCAGTCATGATGTTGCTGGCGGCGTGGCAGCTGCGTCGCGCCGAGCGAATCGAAGACAGCTAGTGTTCACGGTCATCGCGGTGGCACCGGTCGTGCTGGTGACCCTGCTCATCGGGCTGCGCGGGGTGGCCGCGATGCGCACCACCTCGGATTTCCTCGTCGCCTCCCGGGGCGTGTCGCCGTTGCTGAACTCCGCGGCGGTGTCCGGTGAGTACCTGTCCGCGGCCTCGTTTCTCGGCGTCGCCGGGCTGATGGTCAAGGATGGGGTGGGCGCGCTCTGGTATCCCGTTGGCTTCGCGGCCGGCTATCTGGTCATGCTCGTGCTCGTGGCCGCGCCGATGCGCCGTTCCGGGGCGGTCACGGTGCCGGATTTCGTCGAGGCGCGACTGGCCTCGCCAGCGCTTCGCCGGCTTGCCGCGATCGTGGTGCTGATGATCTGCGCGCTGTACCTGGTTCCGCAGTTCCGTACCGCTGGCCTGGTGCTGATGGCGATCAGCGATACGCCGTACTGGGTGGGCGTGGTGATCGCGGGGGCGTCGGTGAGCGCGACGCTGGCGCTCGGCGGCATGCGTGCGGCCACCTATGTGCAGGCCTTTCAGTTCGTGCTCAAACTGGTGCTGTTCATCGTGCCCGCGCTCTGGCTGGTGCTGCAGACCAGCGCCGCCACCCAGGACGAGGCCCTGCGTCCGGTGGGATTCACCGAATTCGCCACGGACACTCCGGTGAGCTTCGAGAACGATGTCGTCCTGCGGATCCCCACCGCGACCACGGTGCAGACCGACGACGGTCAGCAGCGGGTACTGCCGGCGGGGACGGTGCAGGTCGCTGAGGACGAGACGTTGCACTTCCCGCAGGGTGCTCAGGTCCCCCGGGTGCAGGGCCTGCCCGAACTTGGCGGGTCGGACTGGTCCGGACCACTACTGAACCTGCGGGACGCCGGCTATCCGATGCTCGGCACCATCGCGGTACTGCTCGCCACGGTACTCGGCACGATGGGGCTGCCCCATGTCCTGATGCGTTTCCACACCAGCTCGGACGGGCGGGCCGCCCGCCGCACGGCCGCCTTCACGGTGGTGCTGCTCGGCTTGTTCTACCTGTTTCCCGCCATCTACGGCGCGCTGGGGAGGGTGCTCGTACCCGAGCTCTATCTATCGGGAATGACCGATTCGGTGGTGGTCGCGCTGCCCGCGCGGGTGGATCCGAGCTGGGTGGGCACCATGTTCACCGCACTGCTCACCGCCGGCGCCTTCGCGGCCTTTCTGGCCACCTCGCTCGGTTTGCTGCTCGCCCTGTCCGGGGCCATCTCGCACGATCTGGTGCCGGGCGGGCTGCGGCAACTACGGATTACCGTGGTGCTGGCGGCCGTCGTCGTGGTGCTGCTCGCCTTCGCCGCTCGGCAGCTGGACGCCGGAATCCTGGTGACGTGGGGGTTCACCGTGGCCGCCGCGACCTTCTGCCCGCTACTCGTACTCGGGATCTGGTGGTCCCGGCTCACCGCGACGGGCGCGATCTGGGGCGTACTGGTTGGTCTGGGGGTTACCTCGACCGGCATCCTGATCACGCTGTTCGGCCCCGCGGTGGCCGGCTGGCTGGGTATTCTGGCCGCGCAACCGGCACCACTCGCGGTGCCGCTGGCGTTCCTGACCATGGTGTTGGTCTCGCTACGCGGTCGCCCGCCGTCCTGGGCGATGACGGCCATGCTGCGGTTGCACCTCGATGAACGTCACGATGCGCGCCCGGGACGGTCGTTACCTGGCCGTTCTCGAACTGACCGCTCGACGTGGCTCACTCGCCGTTGGTCGACCGCTCGCCGCAAAGGCCGTCGATTGGTCCGGTAACGATACTCGCGTCCCCACGTGTTACTTACCGTGTCGGTCAGCACACGGGGGGGACAAGGAGGTCTCGTGAGTACTACCGAAGGTGACCAGAACAGCGAGGACACCTGGGCGCGGGTACATGGTGGGGCGGAGTTCCAGGAGCTGCGCCGTCGGTTGCGCGGGTTCGTGTTCCCCATGGCCGTGCTGTTTCTCGCCTGGTATCTGCTGTACGTTCTGCTGGCTGACTACGCGCACGGCTTCATGTCCACCAAGCTGGTTGGCAATATCAACGTCGGCTTGGTGTTCGGCTTGCTGCAGTTCGTCTCCACATTCGTCATCACCGCGCTGTACGTGCGGCACGCCAACCGAAAACTCGATCCGATCGCGGACAAGATCAGGGCCGAGGTGGAGAGCGAGGTAGCGGACAAATGAGCACGCTCGCGCAAAGCATCGAGGGCAGTAACCCGGCACTGAACATCGGGGTTTTCGGGCTGTTCGTTCTGGTCACCCTGGTCGTGGTGCTCCGGGCGAGCCGGAACACCAAAACCGCTTCGGACTACTACGCGGCCGGGCGGTCGTTCTCCGGTCCACAGAACGGCACCGCGATCGCCGGTGACTACCTCTCCGCCGCGTCGTTCCTGGGGATCGCCGGCGCCATCGCGCTCTACGGCTACGACGGCTTCCTCTACTCGATTGGTTTCCTTGTCGCCTGGTTGGTCGCGTTGCTGCTGGTGGCCGAACTGTTGCGGAACACCGGCAAATTCACCATGGGCGACGTGCTCGCCTTCCGGATGCGCCAGCGACCGGTCCGCGCGGCCGCCGCGACGTCCACGCTCGCGGTGAGCTTCTTCTATCTGCTCGCCCAGATGGCCGGTGCCGGGATTCTCGTATCGCTGCTGCTGGGGATTTCCGGTGAGGCGGGGCAGAATCTGGTGATCGCCGTGGTCGGCGTGATCATGATCGTCTACGTGTTGGTCGGCGGTATGAAGGGCACCACCTGGGTGCAGATCATCAAGGCCGCGCTGCTGATTACCGCGACCGCCGCGATGACGATCTGGGTGCTTGGCCGGTATGGCTTCAACCTGTCCGAGTTGCTGCAGGGCGCGGTGGACAAGGCGGGCGCCGGTGGCGAGGCACTGCTCAATCCAGGGGCGAAGTACGGCATCTCGGAGATGAGCAAGGTCGACTTCCTGTCACTGGGTATTGCCCTCGTGCTCGGTACCGCCGGCCTGCCGCACGTGCTGATGCGCTTCTACACCGTGCCAACCGCGCGCGACGCCCGGCGTTCCGTGGTGTGGGCAATCGTCCTCATCGGACTGTTCTACTTGTTCACCCTGGTGCTCGGCTACGGTGCGGGCGCACTCGTCGGGCCGGAGCAGATCGCCAACGCGCCGGGCGGGGAGAACTCGGCGGCGCCGCTGCTCGCGTTGGAACTCGGCGGGCCGATCCTGCTCGGCTTCATCGCCGCGGTCGCCTTCGCGACGATTCTCGCCGTGGTCGCGGGTCTGACGATCACCGCCTCAGCCTCGTTCGCGCACGATATCTATGCCAACGTGATCAAGAAGGGCAAGGAGGACTCCAAGGCGCAGGAGGTCAAGGTCGCGCGGATCACCGCACTGGTGATCGGTGCCGTCGCGATCGTCGGCGGCATTCTCGCGAAGAACCAGAACGTGGCCTTCCTGGTCGCGCTCGCCTTCGCGGTCGCGGCCTCGGCGAACCTGCCGACGATCCTCTACTCGCTGTTCTGGAAGCGGTTCAACACCTCGGGTGCATTGTGGAGCATCTACGGCGGATTGAGCGTGACCGTGGTGCTGATCATCTTCTCGCCGGCGGTCTCCGGTAACGAAGACGCGATGTTCCCCTCGGCGGACTTCGATCTCTTCCCGCTGTCCAACCCGGGTTTGGTGTCCATTCCGCTCTCGTTCTTCTTCGGCTGGCTCGGCACGATGCTGTCCAAGGAGCATCTGGAGGGCAAGTACAAGGAGATGGAAGTACGCTCGCTGACCGGTGCCGGCGCGGAGAAGGCAACGCAGCACTGATACCGGTGCTCCCAGCAGCCGAATTATCCGCAAGGATCGCGGCTGCTGGGAGCGATCGCCGCGGCTGTGGGTGTGCTCACGGCCAGCCGGCTGCTGACTTACCAGCTGGGCTATGCCAACATCGAGGTTGATAGAGACCTCAGATGGAAGGCGGCGTAATGGGTGAGCGGCCACTGGCGCTCGTGACCAACGATGACGGGATCACCTCGCCAGGGTTGATCACCCTGGCCGAGGCGGCTCGTCAGGCGGATTTCGATGTGGTGGTGGCTGCGCCGCACGCGGAGGCCAGCGGCGCGGGGGCGAGCCTGAGCGTGTTCGCCGAGCGTGGCGCGGAGATGTTCTACCGGCACGAGCATGACGAGTTGGCCGGTGTGCCGTGTTTCGCGGTGCACGGCCATCCGGCGTACATCACGCTCGCCGCGCTGCACGGCGCTTTCGGCCCGCGCCCGGATGTGGTGCTTTCCGGGATCAATCGTGGCGGCAATATCGGCACCAGCGTGCTGCATTCGGGGACCGTGGGCGCCGCGCTGACCGCGGCGGTGAACGAACTGCCCGCACTCGCGGTGTCGCTTGACGTGCTCGATCGCGAAGGGCCGATGTACTGGGACAGCGTGGTGCCGGTGCTGCACGCCGCCTTCCCACTGTTGTACAAAGTGGACGCTGGGGTCACGTTGAACGTGAACGTGCCGAACCGGCCGGCCGCGGAACTTGGCGAGTTGCGCAAAGCGGGTCTGGCCAGCTTCGGCGCCGTGCACGCCAGGATCGCGTCCTTCCTGGCGAGCCGGCAGGACCTGGTCACCGGAGTCGCTCCGGCACCGGTCGAGGAAGGGACCGACGCCGAGCTGTTGAACGCGGGATTCCCCACCGTGACGGCGATCAACCCGGTTCTGGAGTCGACCGACCAGCCCGTCCCCGAACGGCTGGACCACCGGTAGGGCAGTGCCATACTCCCCGATAACCGCATTTCCTGGGGATCTCGCGGTTATCGGGGAGAGTTGCTATTTCGTGGCTCGGGATGGGTAGGGAAGTAGCGCCATCTCCCTGGCGTTCTTGATCGCCGTAGCCACCTCGCGCTGCTGTTTCGGCTCGAGCCCGGTCACCCGGCGAGACCGAATCTTGCCGCGATCCGAGATGAACTTCCGCAGCACCTCGACGTCCTTCCAGTCTACTGTGGATTCCCCCATGCGCGCGAGCAGATTCTGTTTGCGTCGCGCTGGGCGTGGATTGGCCATCATGTTCCCTTCCGGTAATGCTTACCAGCTCGACTTGTGGAGGCCGGGCAGCTGGCCGTCGTGTGCCAGCTCGCGCAGGCGGATCCGGGAGATTCCGAATGCCCGCTGGTAGGCCCTCGGGCGACCGTCGATGGCATCCCGGTTGCGAACTCGTGTCCGGCTGGCGTCGCGGGGCATCCGTTGCAGGGCGAGTTGCGCCCGAGCCCGCTCCGCATCGCTGGTGCGGGGTGAGCGGATCGTTTCCTTGAGTTTCGCCCTGCGCTCGGCATAGCGCGCGACGAGGGCCTTGCGCTGCTCGTTCTTCGCGATCTTGGATTTCTTTGCCATGAGAATGTGCTACCGCTCCTCGCGGAACTCGACGTGGGCGCGGGCTATCGGGTCGAACTTGCGTAGCTTCAACCGATCGGGGTCGTTCCGGCGATTCTTGCGGGTGACATAGGTGTAGCCAGTCCCCGCGGTGGAGCGCAGCTTGATGATCGGCCGGATGTCCGTGGCTTTGGCCATTACAGGTGGACTCCCTTCGCGCGCAGTTCGGCCACGACGGACTCGACACCGCGCTTGTCGATGATCTTGATTCCGGTGGTGGAGACGCGGAGGCGGATCCACCGGTCCTCGCTGGCCAGGTAGTACCTCCGCCGCTGGATATTCGGCTCCCAGCGACGCGCCGTGCGGCGCTGGGAATGCGACACCCGGTTGCCATAGCCCGGCCGCTTGCCGGTCACTTGACACACCGCCGACATGCATCCTCCCTTATTGGTAATGAAAGTGGTTTTCATTTACTCTACGCGAAGTAGCCGAGGAGCCAAACCGAGCCCCGGTTGATCGGCATTCCTGGAAGGGAGCTGGATGTCTCAGGCAGTGCGGACTCCGCTGGTGATCGTCTGCGGGATCGCGCGGGAAGCCGTGCGCGCGGTCGTGCACCAGCGGGAGTTTCGCGGACGCGGTACCGCGGTGATCCACCACGACCTCAGCGCGGTCGGCGAGGGCATCGTCCGGCGCAGGCTGTGCGTGCACGGGTGCAGCCAGGAATCCGTGCTCGAGCTGGCGCATTGCTGCGTCTCCTGCACGGTGCGCGAGGACCTGTTGCCGCTACTGGTCGAACTCGCCGCCCGGCCGTCCGTCGAGCGGATCGTGCTCCACCTCGACCCTTCGCTGGAACCGGAGGCGATCTGCTGGGAACTGCAGCACGTCGTGGTCGGCGAGGCGGTTGCCGCCGAGTGGGTAGCGGTCGAGGGCGTGCTCACCGTGGTATCCCATGCGGAGTGGCTGGATCAGGCCACGGGTGATCAGCCGCTCGCGGAAGTCGGCCCTCGCCATGGCATCGGCATCGTCGGCGACGACGAGCGCACCCTGGCGCAACTGGTCGTCGGCCAGGCGGAGTTCGCTGACGCGATCGTCTTGGCTGGTGCCGCGCCGGATGCCTGGCGCGCTGCGCGTACCTCGGCGGTGCTCGACCGGCTGGCCCCGCTCGCGCCCAGGGTTCCGCTCGCCGAGCTGAACGTCGAGCACTTACTCGCGGCGATTCCCACCTCAGCGCGGCGCGGCGTGGTTGATGGCGCGCACGACCCGTTGCTACGCGGTCAGCCACCGTTCGACGCGGACGCGGGCGTTTCTCTTGTGCTGTTCGAGGACCGGCGACCGTTTCACCCCGAACGGCTGCACGAAGCGATCGATGTGCTGCTCGACGGCGTGGTGCGGACGAAGGGCCGGCTGTGGTTGGCAAGTCAGCCGGATACCGCACTGTGGCTGGAATCGGCTGGCGGTGGGCTGCGCGTCGGACACGCTGGCCCCTGGTTGGCCGCACTGGACGACGAGGCCTGGATGGAGCAGGACCCGCAGCGCAGGGCGATGGCCGCGGTGCGTTGGGACGCCGAGTTCGGTGACCGCGCACAGGAGATCGTGGTACTGGCACATCGCGCTAGCCCGGAGGATATCGAGGCGGCGCTTCGCGGCGCGCTGCTCACCGACGCGGAGCTGGTCGCGGGCTGGGACAGCTGGCGGCAGCTCACCGATCCGTTCGGCGGCTGGCACACCGATCCCTGCGTGGATACCGATACGGCTGGCGATAGCTACGTGGACAGTCGAAACGCCGAGTACGGCGGACCCAATCGAATCGAGGAGTAGATGAAACCCGGTATTCATCCGGACTATCACCCGGTGGTTTTCCAAGATTCCGCTACCGGAGACGCGTTTCTCACCAGGTCGACCGCGACCTCGACGACCACGATCCGGTGGTCGGACGGCAATACCTACCCACTCGTCGTGGTTGACGTTTCCGCATGGTCGCATCCTTTGTGGACGGGTGCGCGCCGGCTTATGGACACCACGGGACAGGTCGAGAAGTTTCACCGTCGCTACGGTCGGCGGGATCACCGAACGGAGCAGGACTGATGGCGGTACCCAAGCGAAAGGTCTCCCCCGCGAACACTCGCAAGCGCCGGTCGCAGTGGCTCAGTGGCGCCAAGCCGCCGAATCTGGTGCCGATCACGGTGGACGGCAAAACCAAGCTGGTGCCGCGCGAACTGCTGCGGCATTTCCATCGCGGATAGCCATTGCTGGCTATGATTGGCCTCAGTGGTCCGGCTGCCAGGATGCCGTGTCGGTTGTGGCCGGAGGGTGAGTGAGCCGGCGAAAGGTGGCCAGCGAAAGATGACCAGTGGCGCGCGTCCAGCGAAGCGACCGCCGACCGCGCAGGAAGCGGTGCTCGCGGAGATCCGGCGCGCGATCCTTGGTGGCGATATGCCGCCAGGGACACAGATCTTTCAGGACGAGCTGGCCACCCGGTTCGGCGTCAGCCGGGTTCCCGTACGCGACGCGTTGCGTACGCTGGAAGGCGAGGATCTGGTTACCTACGTGCCGCGCCGCGGCTATCACGTGATCCAACTCGATGTCGACGAACTGCTGGAGATCCAGCAGATCAGGGAAATCCTGGAAACCGAGGTATTGCGGCGGATCACTCCGGCGGTGTGTGCGGAGGTGGCCGATCGGATGGCCGTCGCGATGGATGAGATGGTCGAGCACGAACGGCAGGAGGACTTCGCCTCCTGGGTAAGTGCACATCGTGACTTCCACTTCGCGCTGTTCGGCGCGGCCGAGATGCCGTACCTCACTCGTATCCTTGGCCAGCTGTGGGACGCGTCCGATTTGTACCGTGCGCATTACATGCACGCGGGCCAAGCGCGCCAGCGGGCGGATGATGATCACCGAGGTCTGCTCGCGGCCGTCCGAGCCGGCCAGCCCGCCGAACTCGTTGAGCTGATGAGGGCGCACCGGGAGACCACGGTGCGGTCGATCCGCCGCTCGTTGATCGGTCACCCGGCCGACTGAAGCTCCGGTTCGCTAGCCACGCACGATCTGGGCGCCGACTCGGGCCGGTGGGGTTTGCTCGCTGCGGCCTACCAGTGGTACGCCGTCCACGAGCACCGCCGAGATACCTGGTAGGTCACCGAACGCGAAGCATTCCAGTGCGTCGCGCGCGGGCGAGCCGGTGATCGGGCCGGCGACGACGAGATCGCCGGGTTGCCCCGGTTCGAGTAGCCCGCCTGGTATGCCGTGTCGACGGGCCACGTTGCCGGTCGCCGCGGCCACCGCCTGTGCCGGCGGCACCCCGCAGATGCTGGCCAGGAAGCAGAGGTTGCGCAGCATCCCGCGCGGTATCACGCCGGTGCCGCCGGGGGTGTCGGTGCCGAGCGTGAGCCGGTCCAGCGCGCCGATCGCCGTCAGGTGGTCGGTGGTGATCTTCGTCGCGCGGTAGTTCATCGAGCTACACACTTCGGCCGCGGCACTGGGCAGTTCGTCGAGTACCCCGCGGATTTCCCCGTCGGGCATGGGAATCGGCCCGCCGGAGATATGCCCGATCACGTCCGGGCCGACCGCGGTGACGACCTCCTGGCCGGCGACTCTGCTGGACCCGGACCTGGACACGCCACCCGAATGCATCTTCACGACCATCCCGCGTTCACTGGCCCAGCGCATGTACTGCACGGCTTCGCCATCATCCAGCCGTGCCCAGTCGTAGAAGATGAACTTCAGCTGGCGGATACCGGCTTCTACAGCGCGGTCGAAGTCGCTCTGTCGTAGACCCGGAACCAGCAGCAGCGTGCCAGCGTGCACCTTGACCCCGGACGGCCGGACCCGGCCCACGGTATGCCGGGACACCGTGGCCAAGCCGGTCACCAGATCCGGGGTGAGCTCCTCGAATGGCAGGCCCGGCACGTGTAGTTCACCGGCGGAAACCATGGTGGTGGTGCCGCCATGCAGGTAGTTACGTACCCAGCCGACCGAGTTCTGCGCCGGCGTCCATTCGCCGACCGTGGGATGTACATGGCCGTCGATCAAGCCGGGCAGTACGGTCTCGCCGCGCGCGTCCACCAGGACGTCCGGATGGGGATGGTCAGCGCCCACGGAGACGATGACGCCGTCCTCGATGAGCAGCGAGGTATCCGTCTGAATTGCACCGTGGGCGTTGCCATCCACGAGCGTTCCGATGTTGGTCACCAGGGCGGTGGTCATCTGGCCTCCTGGCCGATCCGGTTACGACGGATAATGTATACATTGCTGATCGAGTAGCGACAAGCCCGCGACCCGGATGAGGTCGTTGACATGCACCGGTATGGCCAAGGCGCGGTATGTATCAGGGATACGATGTTGCTGGAACATGAGAGTCGCCAGAGGGCAGGGATGAGATGGCGAAGCCACCGCGCGCGTTCGTGCGACCACCAACCGCGCAGGAGGCCGTACTCGTGGAGCTGCGCAGGCGAATTCTCACCGCTGAGCTCGCGCCGGGGGTCCAGGTCCTGCAGGAGGCGTTCGCGGAGGAGCTCGGCGTCAGCCGGGTACCGGTTCGCGAGGCGCTGAAGATACTCGCTGGCGAAGGGCTGGTGCGATACAAGCCGCAGCACGGCTACTTCGTCACCGAACACTCGGGCGAGGAACTGCTTGAGGTGTACCGGATCCGGCAGCTACTCGAGGCCGAGGCCGTGCGGGTCGGACTTGGTGGCCTGACACTTGCCGGGCTGGCCGCGATGGACGCGGAAGCCGATGCGGTCGAAAGCGCCGCGCGGCAAGGTGACGTCGCGGCACTGATCGCCGCGAACCGTCGGTTCCATTTCACGCTGTTCGAGGCTTCCGGGCGTAAGCGCCTGGTCCGGTTGATCTCGCAGCTCTGGGACGCGGCGGAGCCCTATCGCGCTAGCTACTTTGCTGACCAGGACAATCGAGCGACCGTGCCGAGTGAACATCGGGAGCTGGCCGCGGCCGCGCGACGTGGCTCGGTGCCAGAGGTCGTCCGACTCCTTGACGCGCATCGCGGGCGGGGCATGCGGGCGCTGCAGGGCACGGAGGGGTTCTCCGGCTGAATCGTCGCCCGGTGTTCGGCTCGGCTCCCTGTCGCGTATCCCTGCTTGATCGTGGCGCGGTATGGGGGTGAGCCCTGGCGACCCCGCCGTGCTGCCCGCTCCGGGCTGACATGGGTTCGGTGGCGCCGGGCTCGGTCACGCCCCGTGATCGCGTTCTTTAAGGTTAACGGGGTGATCTTCGCGGAACCGCGTTCTTGAAGGATCTTGCGGTCATCCACGGAGCGTGGTCAAGCGCGGTCACGGGCGGCCGGCGACGTTTTCCTGGCGCATGCCGGCCGGTTCGCGGCGATTTTCGGACCCTGGTCGAGCCCGTCGAATTCGTTCTTCCGTTTGGATGACGACTCCAGTACGGTGCTGTGTATACATTACCCATGATACATGCGGAGGCCGCGTGATCAGCAAAGGCGTTGGGTTGTTCCCCACCGAGCCGGTAGGGGCGATACGCGAGTACACACTGCTTGCCGAGTCGTTGGGTTACGACAATGTGTGGTTTGGCGACTCACAGAACATCTGGCGAGAATCCTCGGTCACCATGGGCGCAGCCGCCGTGGGAACCAAGCGAGTCGTTTTCGGCACCGGGGTCACCAATGCCGTGACCCGGCACCGGTCACTACTGGCTTCGACCTGGGCCACGCTCGCCGAGTACACCGGCGGTCGGGCCGCGCTGGGCATCGGCACTGGCGATTCTTCCTTGCGCACCATGGGGCTGACGCCGCTGAAACTGCGTGAACTGGAATCGGCTGTCACCGAACTACGCGCCCTGTTCCGGGGCGAGTCGGTAGCAGAAGAACACAGTGGCGCGCAGTTTCGGTTGAGCTATCTGGCCGAACCGGTGAAGGTGCCCATCTACATCGCCGCATCGGCACCGAAGATCCTGAAGCTGTCCGGGCGCATCGCCGACGGGGTGATCGTGCTGGTTGGTACTGAACCGCGATTCGTCGAAGCGGCCTTGGCGACCATCGAAGAGGGAGCGGCGGAATCCGGGCGGACGCTCGACGATCTGCATATCGTGCTGTGGACCCCGACCGCGATCTCGACCGATCCGGTACAGGCAAAGGATCTGGCTCGCGCGCACACCGCCCGTGTCTGCATCCGGCCGCTACCAGCCGCCGTTGATCCGGCGCTGGAATCGGCGATCGCCCGGATCCGCGATTCGTACGACTACTACCACCATATGGATACCGAGGCGGGGCACGCCGATATCGTTCCCGATGATCTGGTCGATCTTTTCGCGCTCGCGGGCACTCCCGAGCAGTGCAGGGAGCGCCTCGAACAGGTCGCCAAGCTCGGGGTGGACCAGGTTTCCATCGTTCCCTTTGTCCCTCCTGGACAGACAAGGGCCGACACCATTCGCACGTTCGCGGAGATCGCGGATTCCTTGTGAGTCATCGCGATGCGAACCCGCCACGGTCACGTAACGGGCAGGCGGAGTATCCGGCGCCAGGCGCCGACGTGGTTGGCGCTCCGCCTGCCCTGCACCGTGACAGGCAGCCAACAACTCCCGAGTACGAGCCGCGTCCGTCCACGGCTGAGTCTGGTCAATCGGGTGCCATGAACCGGTCCGTAGCGCTCAGCCCAGTGGCGATCGCCGCACTGGCCGCAGGGTTGCTTGGCATCTGCGCTGTGGCTCTGCGCTCCCGTAGGGCACGCCGCGGGACGCGGTGAGCCGCAGGCCGTCTTCCTTCCAGGATTCCGCTACAAGGAGTCGACACATGAAATCCCGGACTAACCTGGCACGTCGGATTACCGCGTTACTCAGTGGTCTCACTCTGCTCAGTCTCACCGCCTGCAGCGCGCTCAGTCAGGAGGAAGAGGGGGGTAGTGGACAGATCAGGGTCGCTGCCACCGGTGTGGACAGTCTCCCTTTCATGGCCGTACTGCAGCTCGCCGTCGACAAGGGATGGTTCGAACGGGAGGAGCTGAACGTTTCCATCCTTTCCGGTGGTGGCGGCGGGAACACCCTGCGCACGGTCACCAGCGGGGATGCCGATCTGGCGATCACCGGAAGCCCCGCGGTCGTGCACGCGGCGCAGACCCCGGCGGCGAATCTGACGGTGATCGGTTCGTGGATGCAGGTCAACGACTTCTCCTGGATCACCCCTGATCAGGGCGCGTCGTTGGAGGGAGCCTCGCTCGGTTTCTCCAAGGCGGGATCGGCGACCGAGCTCATCGTCAACGGGGTAAAAGAAGAGCTGGCGGACAAGCGGCTCACGTCGATCTCCGTCGGGGAGATGGGCGACAACTGGGTTGCGGCGAAGGCAGGCCGGATCACCGCGGGCTGGGCTATGCATCCGTTCGTCACGGAGAAGCAGGAGGAGGAAGGGGCGAAGGTCCTGCTCTCCGCGCGCGATGTGATCGGTGATCACCCTGCCGATCTGGTGGCGGTCAACAATGACTTCAAGGAAGCCAACGGAAAGCAACTGTCCGCGTTCTTCCGTGTGGTGGACAAGGCGTTCAACTATGTGGTGCGGGAACCGGAGAAGGCAGCCAAGGATCTCGGTCCGCTGGTTGATGTGACGCCCGAGATCATGGCCACGGCGTTGCGGCAAACTCCCGAGCTGGAGACCGCCTACTCGCTCAAGGTCGACCCGCAGGCACTGCGGAACCTGTCCGACCTGATGGTCGGCGCCGGTGAGATCGATGAGCCCATCGAGTGGGGGAGCCTGCTTGATCAGCGATACCTGCCCGAGAACGCCCGAGCCGACCTTGACGGGAAGGAAGGTTGAGCATGTCGCAGCCCGGAATCCAGATCAGCGATCTCAGTGTCGAGTTCGCCGGTGGCGATGCGGACCCGGTGACCGCGGTGTCCGGCGTGAGTCAGGAAATCGACGCGCACCGGTTCGTGTCCATCGTCGGTCCGAGTGGCTGTGGGAAGTCGACACTGCTCAATGTGGTGGCCGGCCTGCAGCAGCCGACAGCCGGCTCGATCATGATCGATGGCAAGCCGGTTACCGGCCCGGACCGCCGGATCGGGTTGGTGTTTCAGGAGGACTCGACGCTGCCGTGGAAGACCACGACGGACAACGTCGCGTTCGGCATGCGAATCCTGGGCGTAGCGAAACGGGATCAGCAACGCAGGGCGCAGGAGATGATCGATCTCGTTGGCTTGCAAGGGTTCGAGCAGTCGTACCCCGCGATGCTTTCCGGCGGGATGCGCCAGCGAGTCGCATTGGCTCGTACTCTGGCGCAGCAGCCTTCGGTGTTGTTGATGGACGAGCCGTTCGCCGCGCTCGATCAGCAGACTCGGATTCTGCTCGGCGCGGAGGTCCGCCGGATCTGGCGGCAGACCAAACAAACGGTGCTGTTCGTGACCCACGACCTGTCCGAGGCGATCCTGATGTCACAACAGGTCTGGGTGATGTCCTACCGGCCGGGCCGGATCATCGACGTCATCGATGTGGACCTACCTGACGACCGGGACGCTTCGGTCGTGTCGACGCCAGCGTTCAACGAACTACAGAACCGGATCTGGTCGACGCTGCAGCAGGAAGCAATGCGTGGCTTCGTCGCGGAATCCACGGCGGCATGAGTGGAGTGGCGATGGAGTCCACAGTAGCGGCACCGGTGAAAACCGAAAGCCCACATACCCCAACTCCGGTGCCTGGTCGCCGGCGAAAGCGTCCGAGTACCGGTCTGCTTTCCGCTGTCTGCACCTTCGGCCTGCTCGTGCTCGGTTGCCTGTTCTGGCATCTTGGTTCGGCGCTCGCGTGGTGGTCACCGGCGACGATACCGCCGCTCACCGAGGTGACGCCGGCGCTGGTCGAGATCCTGGGCTCCGGGGAGTTCTGGGGTGATGCCGGAAGGACCGGATTCGAGATCGCGATCGCCTTTGTTGGCGGTGGCGCCTTCGGGCTGCTCGTCGGGATCGGCTTCTGGAAGGCACCGACCATCGGACGTGTCTTCGAGCCGTATCTGGTTTCGTTCTACGCCGTACCACTCGTGCTGTTCTACCCGGTGATGATCGTGATCGTCGGGATCAACCAATGGTCGGTCATCATTCTGGCTTCGATCATGGCGGGGATTCCGATGGCGTTGAACACCTGGGTGGGGTTGTCCGGGCTACCTCCGGTGTACCTCAAGCTTGCCCGCTCGCTTGGCTGTAATCCCCGGCAGACGATGTTCGAGGTCGCGTTGCCCGCCGCCGCGCCGTTCATCGTGGCTGGGCTCCGGCTTGCCGTGGTCTACGCGTTGATCGGTGCCGTGGCGATGGAGTTCGTCACCGCCAGCGCGGGGCTTGGCTTCCGTATTCGCTACCTCTACGAATCGTTCGACACCGTCGAGATGTTCGTCTACGTGCTGGTGGTGCTTGCCATGTCGCTGGCGCTGACGTTCCTGCTCTCCGTGGCCGAGCGAGCCTTACTGCGGGGGAGGGCTGGCCGATGACGGCTGCATCTGTCCACACGCGCCGGCGGCCGCGGATCAATGTCCCGGCCGGTTCGTTCCTGCTGTTGCTCTTGGTGATCTTGCTCTGGTGGTTGGCGGCACAGCTGAGCTTCGTGATTCCTACCCCGGCCGACACCGTGGGTGCGCTGGTTTCGAACTTCGGTGACGCGGACTACCGCCGGCATGTCGAGGCTACGGCGGCGGCCGTACTGGTCGCCTTTCTGGTCGCCGGGTTGCTCGGTGTTCTGCTTGGACTCGCGCTCGGGCTGTCGAAATGGGTTCGCATCATCTTCGAACCACTCGTCGTTGGCTTCAACGGAGTGCCGAAGATCGTGCTGTACCCCGTGCTTCTGCCGATCTTCAGCTTGAGTGGCTCGAAGATCGTGATGGGAGTGCTGTTTGGCCTGTTCCCGATCCTGATCAACGTCGCGGCGGGGATCCGGGACATGCCTGCTGTGTACTGGAAACTGGCTCGTTCGGTGAACGCGAACTGGTGGCAGGTGCTGACTCAGATCATCGTGCCGGCGATTCGACGCCCGTTGTTGACCGGAGTCCGGCTGGCCGCCAGCCTTTCCGCGGTCGGGGTGGTGCTCGCGGAGTTCTTCTCGACCAGGTTCGGCCTCGGCAGGGTCGTACTCCGTGCCTATGGAAACGGTAACTATCCAGACATGATGGCGACGATCCTGCTGCTCATCTCGGTTGCCTTTATCGTTTCCCTGCTGTTGTGGCGGTGGGAGCGGAAAACTCGATGAGTGCGAACGAGAACGCCCGAGTAGCACCGTTGGTCGGGCAGCACGTGCAACGCGGCGAGGATCTTCGGTTCGCGACCGGGCAGGGCAGGTTCGTCGCCGACCACGTCTCGACCACGACACTGCATGCGGTATTCCTTCGCGCCACTCAAGCCGCTGGGCAGATCCGGTCCATCGACACCTTGGCCGCCCGCGATTGCCCGGGTGTACTGGCCGTGCTCACCGGCACGGACCTGGCTGGCACGCTCGCGCCGATCGGCGCGCTGCACGAGCCGAACGAGGCCTTTGTAGACGCGTTCTCCTTCCAGATGGCGGATATCGCGATCCCTTGCTTGGTCACTGACCGGGTGCACTACGTCGGCGAACCAGTGGCCGTCGTGGTCGCGGAGAGCCGAGCGATGGCCGAGGACGCCGCGGAGCTCATCGACGTCGACTATACGCCGGGCACGGCGGTCACCACGCCGCAAGCCGCGCTCGAGCCGGCGGCGCCCCGGGTTCACGAGCATCTGCCGGACAACATCGCGGCGTCCCTGCGTGGTGGTTTCGGTGATGTCCCCGCGGCCAGCAAGGGCGCTGCCCACCGGGTGACCGGACGTTTCCGAATGGGTAGGCATTCCGGGGTTCCGCTGGAATGCCGGGGAGTGGTGGCCAGTTGGGACCCGGCGCGGGGCAGGGTCGATGTGCGCACCTCGACTCAGGTGCCGCACTTCGTGCGAACCGCGATCTGCGCCTCAACCGGCTGGTCCGTCAGCGAGGTGCATGTGTCCACTCCGGACGTCGGCGGCGGGTTCGGTCCCAAGGCGAACGTGTACGCGGAGGAAGTGGTTATCGCGTATCTGGCTCGGCTGCTCGGCAGGGAGGTCGCCTGGCTCGAGGACCGGGCGGAGCACTTCGTGGCCAGCGCGCAGGGGCGCGATCAACATCTGGATGCCGAGCTCGCGGTGGACTCAACCGGGCATATCGTGTCCTGGTCGGTGGAATTCCTTGCCGATGTGGGTGCCGGAAGCTTGTGGGTAGCCGGCATCACCGCGAACACCGCACTGCACTCGGTCGGCGCGTACCGCGTTCCGCATTTCCAGGTTGTGGGTACCGCGGTCTACACGAACAAGACGATCGTCGCGCAGTACCGCGGCGCTGGCCGCCCGGAAGCCTGCTTCGCGCTGGAACGGTGCCTTGATATGGCCGCCGAGGCGGCTGGTATTTCTCGCCTCGAGATCCGCGAACGTAATCTGCTCCGTGCCGAGGAACTACCGAAGCGGTTGCCATTGCCGTATCGCGACGGGGTGCCGATCACCTACGACGGCGCGGATTTCCGACGTTGCCTGCGGGCATGCGAACAGCGCCTGCCGGATGACCTGCTCGACACACTCAGGGCGCGGTATCCGGGAATGTATCTCGGCAGTGGGGTGGCGACCTACGTGGAGGCGACAGGGCGCGGTCCCTATGAAAGCGCCACGGTACGGCTGCTCGCCGATGGCACCTTCGAGGTCGGCGTGGGATCCGCGTGCGCGGGGCAGTCCCATGAGACCACCTTCGCGCAGATCGCCGCTGATGCGCTCGGTGTGCCGATGTCCGCGGTCCGGGTGCGGACCGGCGACACCGATGCGGTCGCCGATGGCATCGGCTCGTTCGCGAGTCGGTCCGCGGTGGTGGGTGGGTCCGCCGTACATCGGGTGTGTAGCCAGCTGCGGGCACGGGCGCGTGAACTCGTGGCGCGATGTCTGGGCATCGAGCAGGACAGCGAACACGAACCGACCTGGTCGGAGGTGGGTCGGCTGCTCGCGCCGGGGGGCGAGCTTGCCGAGCAGGCCCCGCTGAGTGTCACCGGCACGTTCGAGCCGCCCACGGTGACCTGGACGATGGGTGCTCATCTCGCGGTGGTTGGCGTTGCGCCAGAAACCGGGATAGCACGGGTGCTGCACTATGTCGTGGCGCATGAGGGTGGTGTGGAGATCAATCCGACCGTGGTGCTCGGGCAGATACGGGGCGGTGTGGCACAGGGAATCGGTGGAATCTTGCTCGAGGAGTTCGATTACGCCGATGATGGGCAGCCAGCGACCGCGACCTTCGCCGAGTACTTGCTGCCGGGCAGTTGCGACGTGCCACCGGTCGACGTGGTGCACTTGCCTGGGCCAGCTCAGCTGAATCCGATTGGTGTGAAAGGTGTTGGCGAAAGCGGAACCATCGCGGTGTACGCGGCCGTCGCGTCGGCCATCGAGGATGCGCTCAGCTGCCCCGCCGGCACGTTGACCAGTACGCCAGTCCTGCCGAGTACCATGCTTGACATTGCCGAGTCTAGTGTGGACGCTTCGGTATGAAGCCGGCGGCGATTGATTACGCGCGGCCAGCCTCGGTCGCCGATGCTCTGTCCATAATGGAGTCTGATGTCGAGGCGAAGGTGCTAGCCGGCGGGCAGAGCCTGCTTGCGGTGATGAACTTCCGGCTCGCTCGACCGACCCAGCTGATCGATATCGGTTCACTGGCCGAGCTGAACCGGATCTTCGACGACGACGGCTCGCTGCTGATTGGTGCCCTGCGCTGCCATCGCGACCTGGAAACCGATCCGCTCGTGCGGGACAGGCTGCCACCACTCGCGGAAGCCGCCCGGCATATCGGGCATATCGCCATCCGGAACAGGGGCACCCTCGGTGGGAGTATCGCGCATGCGGATCCGGCCGCGGAGCTTCCGGCACTCGCCGCGCTGCTGGACGCCGAGATCTATGTGGACTCGCGGCAACGCGGCCGCCGCGTGTACCACGCTGCGGAGTTCTTCGAGGCTCGATACACGACCTTGCTCGAGCCCGACGAGCTGGTGACCTGGATTCGATTCCCGACCCTGCCGGCGGATGCGGGCTGGGGATTCACCGAGGCCGCGCGCCGGCACGGTGATTTCGCGATCGCCGGAGCGTTCGCCGTTGTCGAGTTGACAGGAGACCGGCGGTTGCGCCGTGCGCGCGCGGTGTTGTTCGGGGTGACGGACCGGCCATGGTTGATCGAGGCCGTGGAGCTCACCGGCCGTGTGGCGGCTCCGGATATCTGGCGAGAGTTCGCCACCGCCGCGATGGCCGAATTGGTGGACACGATGGAGGGGGCCTATCGGTGGCGGGTGGCGGCCGGCTGTTTGGCGCGAGCGTTCGAGCGGGCGGCGGCGAACGCGCGGGCGGGTGCCCATGAGTGACATTGTGGTTGACCTGGAGGTCAACGGTGTCCGGTACGAACGAACCGTTCCCGCGCGGCTCTCGCTTGCTGATTTCCTGCGGGACTCGCTGGGCCTGACCGGCACGCATCTCGGGTGCGAGCATGGCGTATGTGGTTCCTGCACGGTGCTCGTGGATGGCCGCAGCGCGCGATCATGCCTACTACTCGCGGCTCAGGTGTCCGGGGCGACGGTGCGGACCGTGGAAGGGCTCGCCGAGTCGGACGGAAGCCCTGGCACGGTGCAGTCCGCGTTGGCGCGACACGGTGGAATCCAATGTGGTTTCTGCACTCCCGGCTTCGTTGTCGCGCTGACCGAGCTGGTAGCGGAAGGCAAGGAACTCGACGAGGAAGAGATCAGGGAAGCACTGTCCGGGAACATATGCCGCTGCACCGGCTATCACGGCGCGATCGCCGCGGCCGTCGAACTGACTGGCCCTGATCCCGGCTGTGCTGGCTGCGACCAGGAATGCGGCAGCTGATATCTCGCAGGAGCGCGGGTCGGCCGTGGCCTGTTAGGCTCGATCGATCCATCGGCGGTCATCGACCGGTGCACTGGGGAGATTCCTATGCGCGCACGCTGGTCGAGCTGGTTGCCCTATGCGATCCCACTCGCCGTTGTAGGTATCCCGGCGGTGATCCTGGTGCTCGCGTACGGCGATCTCGACTCGGACAATACGGACGATCTGGCTGACGCGCGTGTCCGGCGCTCCCGGGTAACCCAATGCGGCCGGATGACGCCGAGGTACCCGAACGGACGGGTTACTTGAATTCGGCACCGGCCTACCGTGGTCCGGGGCCGCACCGCCTTGCCATCCATCACATCGGCGGGCCGAATGACATGAGCGAGTCAACGCATGCGCTGAGCTCAGACGGCCCCCTGCCGGACGATTGGTCTGCCGGCACCGGCAAGCGAGCACGGGACACCGCGCAACTCGTGCTGTGCGAGTATCCGCCTGAAACCGGCGCGCCGGTGCGCCAATGCCACTACACCGAATCCATTCCGGACACCGGAAAGCAGGCAACGGTGCCAGTGGTGACCGCGAAGTACACCTACCTCCTGCGGGAGGCCCGCACCGGTGCGGCGCTCGCCAGCTTCACGCTGAACGGCACGAAGAACGACTGCCCGTACCGCACCGAGTCTGACACGATTCCGCAGACCGTTGATGCCGCCGATCTGGTCGACGAGCTCCGCCCGTACGTCACTGGCGAGCGGTGACCTCCCGGTAAATGGCGGATAGCCTGGTAGGAGCGGATCAAGGAGTCAGGCGGCGAAGGGAAGGGTTCGTGCACGACGAGATCTGTCTACTGAGCGCTACCGAGCAGGCCGCGGCCCTGCGGGCGAAGGAACTGAGCGCCAGGGAACTGATGGGCGCGCATCTCGCCAGGATCGAGGCGATCAACCCTTCCGTGAACGCGATCGTCACGCTCGTCGCCGAACAGGCACTGGAGCGGGCGCGGGTGGCGGACGAGCGGCTGGCGAACGGCGTCGAACCGGGACCGCTGCACGGATTGCCGGTCGCCCACAAGGACCTCCACCTCACCGCGGGTATCCGCACGACCTTCGGCTCCCCGGCGTTTGCCGAGCACGTACCGGAACAGACCGATCTCGTCGTCGAACGGCTCAATTCGGCAGGCGCGATCACCATCGGTAAGACCAATACCCCGGAGTTCGGCGCCGGTTCGCATACCTTCAACCCCGTTTTCGGTACGACGCGCAACCCCTACGACACGACCAAATCGGCGGGAGGGAGCAGCGGTGGCGCGGCGGCCGCGCTCGCCTGTGGGCTGCAGCCGATCGCGGACGGCAGCGATATGGGTGGCTCGCTGCGGAACCCGGCCTCGTTCTGCAATGTGGTTGGCCTGCGGCCATCGCCGGGCAGGGTGCCCAACTGGCCGGCGCCGCTCGGCTGGTCGTCGCTTGGGGTGCAGGGACCGATGGCGCGCACGGTCACCGATGTAGCGTTGACGCTTTCCGTGATCGCCGGTCCGGATGATCGGTGCCCGACCTCGCTCAGCGAACCGGGCGCGCTGTTTCGCGAGCCACTTTCCGCGCCACGGCGCGGGCTTCGGCTCGCCTGGTCGCCGGATCTCGGCGGCCTCCCCGTCGAGTCGGATGTGCTCGCGGTACTCACCGAACAGGTGCGGGTGTTCGAACGGTTGGGCTACGAGGTCGAACTGGCGTGCCCGGATTTCACCTGTGCGGACGAGGTGTTCCGCACGATGCGGGCCTGGCAGTTCGAGCACAGCCACGGCCCGCTCGTGGACCGGCGCCCAGAACTGGTGAAGCCCTCGCTGCGGCAGAACGCAGCGATCGGCCGTCGGCTTACCGGGTCGGACATCAGTCGCGCGGAAGCGCTGCGCACCACCCTCTATCATCGGATGCGCACGTTCTTCACCGAGTACGACGCGCTGCTGCTGCCAGTAAGTCAGGTCTTGCCGTTCGATGCGGATCTGGAGTATCCAGCTGAGGTCGCCGGTGTTCCGACGGCGGACTACATCGACTGGATGCGGTCCTGCTACTACGTGTCCGTCGTGGGTAATCCCGCGCTGTCCGTACCGGCGGGATTCACCCCGGATGGGCTGCCAGTCGGCCTGCAGATCGTCGGCGGACATCGTGGAGAACTGGCCTTGCTCCAGCTCGGCCACGCCTTCGAACAGGCGACTGGCTTCGGCAAGCAGACGCCCGGCCAGTCTCGCTGATCGATTACGGTTCATCCGCGCCGGCTGATGGGTTAGATTCGCTGGCTATGGAGTCCGTGGCGGTACGCGAGACGATCCTACGCACGATCGAAACCGTGGAGGATCGGCTCGAACCTATCGGCGATCATCTGGTTCACAGCTATCAGTCGGACATTGTGGACTATCGCGCGCTGGATGAGCAGGCCTTGCGGGGTGACGTCCGCCAGACCGCGCAACGTAATGTGCAGGAGCTGCTCGCGGCACTGCGCGATGAGGCGGCCCCTACCGACACATCACTGGAAGCATTGCGTCGCAGCGCGCGCCGCAGGGTGCACCAGGGGATTTCGTTGCAGGCACTGTTACATGCCTACCGGTTGTGGGGCCAGGTCGTCTGGCAGGAGATCCTCGGCGTGAGCGATCCCGAGGTAGCGGCCGAACGCGAGGCCGCACTGATCATCGCCGGCCGGGTCATGGCCTATGTGGACCAGGTGTCGGTGGCCGTCGCGCAGACCTATTTGGATGAGGTGACCGGTGTACTCGGCGACCGCGAGGCGATGCGGCGTGACCTACTCGAAGCCCTGATTTCCGGGCGACCGATCAGCGAGCGAATGCGGCAGCGCGCCAGTGCATCCAACCTGGATGTGGGCGGCGCGCATGCGGTGGTGCTCGCTCGGCTACTCGAGCCAGGCGGTAGCGAACGTGCGGTGCTGCGCGCGGCGGTAACCGAGGCCCGCAAACGGTTGCGTCCGGACAACGCGTCGATCCTGGTGGGTATCCGGGAGGACGAAGTGGTGATCATCTGTCCGGCGACAGACGCATCCGGCTACACCACACTCGTCCAGCAGGCTGGCGAATGGGCCGCACAGCTCAGCGATTTCGCGGTCGGTGTCGGCCGGGTACATTCCGCGATGGACGGTATCGCGCAGGGTTATGCCGAAGCGGAGCAGGCCGTACGGCTCGGCGCCGCGCGGGGCGCGCACGCGAAAGCGATCACCTTCTCCGATGTCCTGCTCGACCAGCTACTGTCCAGCAGCTCGCACCTGGGTGCGCTGCACGATGAGACGATGCGCCCGCTGCACGAGTACGACAGGGAGCGCGACTCGCAGCTGGTTCGCACGCTGCGCGCGTACTACGAACACGGTTTCAGCCTGGCGAAAAGCGCCGCGGAACTCAGCGTCAACCCGAACACCATCGTGTACCGGTTACGCCGCATTCAACAGCTGACCGGGCACGATCCCAATGATCCAGATGAGCTGCTGTTGCTCGTGCTTGGCCTGAAAAGCGACCGATGGGCAGAGGGATAGTCCTAGCCGAGCCCGATGACCTGCACGTTTGCGGTTTCTCGCATGGATTGATGGAGAAGTTCTCGATTCTTCGGGCAGACAGTACCGCGAGCGGTTACCTACCTTCAGTGCGCTAGCTCACCAACTCGGCCGCGGTTGTGGCCGGTGACGCACAGGGAGGTGCCCGTGGGTGATCCAGCCGTCTGGTTCCCCGATGACGATGTGTTGGCGCGCAGCCGGTTGGGCGAGTTTCTGCGGACCACCGGATGCACCGACCTTGCCGAGCTGGACGGCGCCGCGCGCACCGACCCCGCGTGGTTCTGGGACGCCGCCGCCAGCTGGCTAGCGCTGGACTGGCAGCAGGAGCCCGAACGGATCGTCCGTGAGCTGGACGCGGGGCCAGGGACCCGCTGGTTTCCGGGAGGCGCGCTGAACATCGCGGATAACGCGGTGGACCGCTGGCTGCGTCGTGGCCGTGCCGCTGAGCCGGCGTTGAGCTGGGAAAACGAGGACGGAACCAGTGGTTGCCTTAGCTTCGCGGAGCTCGCGGCCGAGATTGATCGGGTCGCGGCCGGGCTGCTGGACAACGGTATCGGGTTCGGCGACCGGGTGGGTATCCAACTGCCAATGGTGCGCGAGGCGGTCGTGGCCATGCTCGCCTGCGCCAAGATCGGGGCCATCGCGGTGCTGCTGTTCTCCGGTTTCGGCGAGTCGGCCGTTCAGCAGCGGCTCAATGCCTGCGAAGCGGTCGCCGTGATCAGCGCGGATGGGTTCGCCCGGAAGGGCCGCATCGTCGAACTCCGCGGCATGCTCGCCCGGGTAGCCGAACAAGTGCCAAGCCTGCGCACCATCGTGCTGGTCGGCCTTGGTGGCCCGGCACAACCGAAGCTGGCCGGAGAGGTCGACTGGGCGAGTCTTGGCAGCACGGGACGCGCCGTACCGAGCGCGCGCTGTCCAAGTGACCATCCGCTGATGATCGCGTACACCTCGGGAACAACGGGCGCACCAAAGGGGATCATGCTTGGGCACGCGGGCTTCGCGATCAAGGCGGGCACGGACGCCGCGTGGTGCTTCGATATCGGTGTCGGAGATATGAGCAGCTGGATCACCGACCCCGGTTGGATCATGAGCCCGATCACCGTCCTCGGTGGACTGGTTGCGGGCAGCGCGGTCGCGGTGTACGGCGGCGCCGTCGATTATCCCGATACTGGAAGGGTATGGCGGTTCGCGCGCGACGCGGGCGTCACCATGCTCGGGGTTTCGCCAACCCTGGTGCGTACCTTGGCCAAGGGCGGCCCGGAGGCGGTACCCGATGACTTGGGTGCGCTGCGGGTGTTCGCGTCCAGCGGCGAGCCGTGGACGCCGGATGCCTTTGAGTGGTTGTTCGACACGGTTGGCGGCAAGCGGCTACCGATCATCAACTACTCCGGTGGGACCGAGGTATCCGGTGCGATCCTGAGTAACACCACGATGCAACCGATCGTCTCCTGTGGATTCGCCGGCTCGGTGCCGGGAATGGCCGCGGATGTCGCGGACGAGGGTGGCGACTCGCTACGCGGCGCCGTCGGCGAGCTCGTGCTGCGCGCGTCCTCACCCGGCATGCCACTGGGTTTCTGGGGCGATACGGCGCGCTATGCGAAGACCTACTGGTCTTCCTGGCCAGGCGTGTGGCTGCACGGTGATTTCGCCGAAGTGGACAGCGCCGGGGTGTGGTACATCCGGGGCCGCAGCGACGACACGATGAACGTCGCGGGCAAACGCATCGGCCCCGCGGAGATCGAGCAGGTTGTCGGCGCGCATACCGAGGTCAGCGAGTGCGCGGCCTTCGGTGTCCCCGACCCGATCAAGGGCGAAGCGGTCGTGGTCGTCGTGGTGGCAAACACGGCCTCGCCGGTGACCGAACTCGCCGGACGGATCGCCGGTATGGTCCGGGAGCGCCTTGGCGCGGCGCTCGCGCCGCGCGCGGTGCATATCGTCGCCGAACTGCCCCGTACCCGCAGCGGCAAGATCCTGCGCAGGGTTATCCGTGCGGTGTATCTGGGTGATCAGCCAGGCGATCTGTCCTCATTGGATAACCCGGAAGCGATTGACATGGTGGCGGGGCTGCGATGACCCTTCGGAACAGTGCCGCGGTCGTGGGTGCCGCCGAGGTCCCGCCAAGCCGGACAACCACTGGAATGACCACATTGGACATGATTGCCACGGTGGCGGCAGCGGCGGCGGCGGACGCGGGCGTGGCCAAGGACGAGATCGACGGGCTGCTTGTCGGTCCACAGGTTGGTGAGACACCACAACATGTGCCAGCCACCGTAGCCGAGTATCTTGGCCTGCGGCCACGCTACGCTGATCTGGTTGATCTCGGTGGCGCCACCGGCGCCGGCATGGTGTGGCGGGCGGCGGCAGCCATCCAGGCGGGCATGTGTGAGACCGCGCTCTGCGTACTGGGCAATATCCGCGAAGGTGACCCACCCCGGTCACCGAACCGGAATCCCATCAGGGAATTCGACGTGCCGTACGGCGGCAGCGGCGCGAATCAGGCATACGCCATGGTCGCCACTCGGCATATGGCCGAGTTCGGCACCACGGCGGAGCAGCTCGCTCAGGTACCGGTGTTCGAAAGGGCGAACGCTCGATTCAATCCGGACGCGGTGTTCCACGACAAGCCGATCACCGTGGACGATGTACTTGCCTCGCCCATGGTCATGGAGCCACTGCGCCTGCTCGAAGTGGTGATGCCGTGTGGTGGCGCGACCGCAGTGCTGGTGACCGGTCGGGGCAGTGCGCGCCGGTTCCGGCGCCGGCCGGTGTGGCTGCGCGGCGCGGGGGAGAAGGTGACACACCGCGCGCTCAGTCAGGCACCCGAGTTGACCACCTCGCCGCTAGCGGCGGCGATCGCGGATGCCTACCGGATGGCCGGAGTTGGCCCGAGCGATCTCGATCTGCTGACGCCGTACGACTGTTACTCGATCATGCTCGCGGTGACCTTCGAGGACGCCGGGCTTTGCGCGAAGGGCAGCGCCGGGCCCTGGATGGCCGAACAGGACTTCTCGCATACCGGGAATCTGCCGTGTAATCCACACGGCGGGCAACTCGCCTGCGGCCAAGCGGATCTCGCCGGCGGGATGGCGCACCTGGTCGAGGCTGTCCGCCAGCTGCGCGGTACGGCCGAGGGGCGGCAGGTCGCCGATCCGGCACTGGCACTGGTGACTGGCAACGGCGCCACGATGAGCGAGGAAGTCGCGCTGGTAATGGAGGCCGACTCGTGAGCATCCCGAAGCCGGGACCGACCCCGGTACCGATGAGCAAGCCATTCTGGTCCGCCACCGCACAGGGCCAGTTGGTCGTACAGCGGTGCCAGGGCTGTGGCACCCACCAGCATTACCCAAGAGTCGTGTGTAGACACTGCTGGCTTACTGAGCTCGACTGGGTGACGTGTTCGGGAGATGGTCGAGTGTGGACCTACACCGTCGTACACCGGCCTGGTCATCCCGCATGGGAACCGGAAGTCCCGTACGTACTCGCCCTCGTCGAACTGGACGAGGGGCCGCGGCTGATGACCAATATCGTCAATATCGCACCCGCCGAGATGCGGGTCGGACTCGCGGTCCGTGCGGTGTTCGACGATACCGCCGACACGTCACTGGTGCACTTCGCGCCGGTGGATCGTCCACTTCCCACTCCGTGAACCGCGACTAGCCGAAGACAGCAACCGATCGGCTTCACAACGAGGTGATGACCATGAGTCCCGCGCCCCAGGACACCGACAAGGCCAAGCGGATGTCCCCGCGCCGCGTCGCGATAGCAAGCTTTATCGGCACGGCCATCGAGTGGTACGACTTCTACCTTTACGGCACCGCAGCGGCCCTGGTTTTCAACCATCTGTTCTTCCCGGACTTCTCACCACTTGCCGGAACCCTGCTCGCACTGTCTACTTTCTCCGCTGGATTCATCGCCCGCCCCCTTGGGGGGATAGTCATGGGGCACTTCGGCGACCGCATCGGCCGTAAGTCGATGCTGGTGCTTTCGTTGCTGATGATGGGATTCGCCACCGCCTTGATCGGCGTGCTGCCCACCTATGCGACCGCGGGTATCTGGGCGCCGGTGCTGCTGGTGCTGCTGCGCGTAGTGCAGGGCTTCGGCGTTGGCGGGGAATGGGGCGGCGCGGTGCTGATGGCCGTCGAACACGCGCCCGCGCGTTCTCGAGGGTTCTTCGGGGCCTGGCCGCAGATGGGTGTACCCGCTGGTCTGCTGCTGGCCAACGGCGTGTTCATGGGTATGACCACGATGCTGAGTACCGAAGCGTTCCAGGCATGGGGTTGGCGCATCCCGTTCCTGGCTTCCGCGGCACTCGTCATCGTCGGCCTGTTCATCCGCCTGCGGATCGAGGAGTCCCCCGATTTCCAGGAGATCTCCGATAAGGGGCAGGTCGACCGGTTCCCGGTGCTCACGCTGCTTCGCCAGCAGTGGCGCGTCGTGCTGCTCGCCGCCGGCGTGAAGCTGTCGCAGAACTCCATCTTCTACATCCTGACCGTTTTCGTACTGACCTACGCGACAACCGTGCTAGGGCTGGACCAGTCCGTCGCGCTGATCGGCGTCGTGTTGAGCTCCGCGCTGAGCCTGGTGAACCTGCTGTTCTTCGGCTGGCTGTCCGACAGGTACGGCCGCCGGCTCGTCTACCTCGTTGGCGTGGTCGCCTCCTTGCTGTTCTCCTTCCCGTTCTTCTGGCTGCTCGACACCCGATCTGCCTGGGTGATCTGGCTCGCCATGGTGATCGGCATGATCGCGCACGACATGATGTACGGCCCGCAGGCGGCGTATTTCAGTGAGCTCTTCGACGCGAACGTCCGGTACAGCGGGGCCTCGCTCGGCTATCAGCTGTCCTCGGTGGTCGCCGGCGGGCTGTCCCCCGTGATCGCGGTGGCCCTGCTTGGCCTCGCGAACAACCATCACTGGCCGATCGCGGTTTATATGATGGGCGTGGGCGTGATCAGTGTGCTGGCCACCTGCTTGGGCCCGGAAACCCATCGCGGCGATCGACGGACAGCCGCCGGCCCTGCCGCGTCAAAGATGACGAGCAAGGTGTGATTAGTCCGTGATCATGCGCCGGCGGGGTGTGCAGCTCGGTTTGATCGCCGCGGTCCAGGTACTGGGCATGGCGATGTGGTTCTCGGCATCGGCTGTGGTCCCTTCGCTGCAAAGCGAATGGGGGATCAGCGAAGTCGCCGCCGTCTGGCTCACCGCCGCGGTGCAGCTGGGTTTTGTGCTGGGTGCGGTGATCTCCGCGTTACTCAACCTGCCGGACCGCTTCGCGCCGCAGCGGCTGGCTGCCTGCGCCGCGCTTGGCGCGGCGGTCACGACGGCGGCCGTGCCGTTGCTCGCCGATGGTTTGGCTACCGCCGTGCTGCTCCGGCTGGCGGTCGGCATGTTCCTCGCCGGCGTCTACCCGGTCGGCATGAAACTCATGGCCTCCTGGTTCGGCTCAGCCGGCCGCGGTTTCGCGCTGGGCGTGCTGGTCGGCGCGCTGACCCTCGGCTCATCCTTGCCGCATCTGGTGAACGGCCTCGCCGACCTGGAATGGCGTGGCGTGTTGTACGTCTCGGCGGCGATCGGGGTGGCCGCGGCCGTGCTCGCGGTGAGCCTGGTGCGGCCGGGTCCGCTGCTCGGTGCCGCGGCGCGGCACCGGCCACGCTATGTCCTCGAGATGTTCCGCGAACGTGGACCGCTGCTGGCCAACCTCGGCTACTTCGGCCATATGTGGGAGCTGTACGCCCTGTGGACGTGGCTGCCGTCGTTTCTCGCGGCGAGCGCGGGGCTCAGTTCGACTGAGGTCGGGGTCACCGCGTTCCTGGTGATCGGGGTCGCCGGTGTCGCCGGTTGCCTGCTCGGCGGCTGGGCGAGCGACCGGTTCGGCCGGCCGCCGGCAGCCAGGATCGCGCTGCTCATCAGCGGCGCCTGCTGCCTGGCCGCACCGCTGATCTTCATCGCCCCCTGGCCGGTACAGCTGGCCGTGCTGCTGTTGTGGGGGCTGGCGGTGATCGCCGATTCCGGCGTGTTCTCCACGGTGCTCAGCGAGGTGGCCGATCAGCGCTACGTGGGTACCGCGTTGACCGCGCAAACCGCGCTCGGCTTCCTGTTGACCGTGGTCACGATCAACATCGTGCCGATCATGGCGAACATCGTGGGTTGGCAGTACGCCTTCCTGGTACTCGCGCCCGGACCGCTGCTTGGCGCCGTCGCCATGCGAGCCCTGCGCGATGGGACTTCGGCGGCGGGTGTCGCCAGCCAACCAACGCAGAACTAGCCATCCAGAACTAGCCCATCCCAACAAATGGCCCATCCCGACAACTGGCCCATCCAGGACTGGACCAGATAGGAATCGAAAGGAGAGTGCCGATGACCGCATGGCCCCATGGCGCACCCGAGGCCGGCCAGACCGCCGCCATGACCCGCACGGTGACCAGCCGGGATATCGAACTGTTCACCGAGATCAGTGGTGATCGCAACCCGCTGCACTACGACGAGGCAGCGGCCGCGGCCTCCCGGTTCGGCGAGATCGTTGTGCAGGGCGGCATCACCAGCGCGATTCTGAACGCGGTGGTCGCGGAGAAATTGCCCGGTCCCGGCACGGTTTTCCTGAACACCCAGTTCGACTTCAAGGCGCCGGTGCGGCCGGGTGATGAGATCACCGGCACGGTCGAGCTGACCGAGGTACGGGCGGACAAACCGATCTGCAAGCTCGCCGTGCGGGTCACCCGGGACGACGGCACCGTGGCGCTGTCCGGCACCGCGGTCTGTTACACGATGGCACTGGACGGCGAACGATGACCGCACTGACGGACAGGGACCCGGTGCTGGTGGCCGCCGCGCGGACACCGATCGGCAAGTTGGGTGGCGCGCTTGCGCGGATCGATCCGCTCGACCTCGGTGCCGTGGCGGTGGCAGGGGCGCTCGAACGCTCGGGCGGGGTCCAGCCGGATTACGTACTGCTCGGCAACGTCGTGCAAGCCGGCAACGGGCAGAACCCCGCGCGGCTCGCCGCGTCTAGGGCCGGCGTGCCGAGCACGGTTCCGGCGATGACGCTCAACGACGTCTGCCTGGCCAGCATGAGTGCGGTCGCCGTTGCCGGGATGCAGCTGCGCGCCGGCGAGATCGACTCGGCGGTGGTGGGTGGATTCGATTCGATGAGCCAAGCCCCGCATGCCATCCGGCAGCGCGTCGCGCCGAGGGTAGGGGACGGGCGGTTGGTCGATCTGCTTGTGCACGACGGGCTGTGGTGCGGGTTGGCCGACACGGGCATGGGTGAGCTTTCCGACGCGGAGAACGAACGGCTCGGCATCGCCAGAGGCGAGCAGGACGAGCTTGCCGCCCGAAGCCACCGCAACGCGCGGGTGGCGACCGAGCGGGGCGAACTCGCCGCCGAGATCGTGCCGGTACCCGGCGCCGAGCTTGGCACTGATGAGGGCATCCGAGGGGACACCGAGCCAGCCCGGTTGGCGAAACTGCGTCCCGCGTTCACCTCCTCCGGCAGTATCACCGCGGCCAACGCGTCCCAGATGTCGGACGCGGCCGCCGCCGGAGTGCTGACGACCGCGGCGCGGGCGCGTTCGGCCGGCCATTCGACGATGACCCAGATCGTGGACAGGACCGTGGTCGCCGGCCCGGATCCGACCTTGCACCTCAAGCCGGCGCATGCCGCACGGCTGCTGCTCGACCGGCACGGTCTGCGCCCCGCGGATATCGATCTGTGGGAGATCAACGAGGCGTTCGCCGGCGTGGTGCTCGCCAGTGTCCGGGAGCTGGAAATCGATCCAGTAGTAGTGAACCGCCGGGGCGGTGCGATCGCGCTCGGGCATCCGCTTGGCGCCTCGGGATTTCGACTGGTGCAGACACTTGCCGCGCAGCTGGTCGCGCTGGATCGCGAACTCGGGGTGGCGGCGATCTGTGGCGGAGGCGGCCAGGGGCAGGCGATGTTGCTGCGCCGGCGGTAGGCCGCCGACCCGGTCAGTCGGGCAGGAGCGGAACCGACTGCACTGGTTGCTCCCGCAACAGCGTGCCTCGGGTGATCGCCGCCGAGCCGAAGCGGTCGCGAATCCCGTCGAGGACCGCGTCCAGCCCCTCGCCACTGGATGGTTGCAGCGGCAGGGCCAGCTGAACGGCGTCCTCGCTGTCCAAGTTGGACAACGTGACGCCGAGCAGGGTCAGCCCAGCCTGATCGATGGCCGGCAGCTGTTCGGCGAGCAGTTCCCGCGCGACGGTGAGAATCAGGTCGGTTCGCGAGCTCGCCTCGACCAGCGTCCGAGATCTGGTCTCGCGGTGGAAATCACCAAACCGGAAGCGAAGCACGACCGTACGGCTGACCCGGCGGGCTGCCCGGAGTCGTCGGGTCAACCGATCGACCAGCCCGGCAAGCACCGCGTCGAGCTCGATCCGCGATCGCGGTCGGGTGCCGAGCGCGCGTTGTGCGCCCATCGAACGGCGTCGCCTGCCGGTGCGGACTCGACGTGGGTCCTGGTTCACCGAAAGGGCGTGCAGGTGCCGACCGGCGGCCCTGCCGAGCAGCCGGTCCAGGGCAGCAGGGTCGGCACGGGCGAGTTCGCCGACCGTGCTGATTCCCCGCGCGCGCAGCTTGCCGGCGGTGATCGCCCCGACACCCCATAACCGCTCCACCGGCAGCGGATGCAGGAACTCCCGCTCCCCGTCGTGCGGGACGACAAGCAGGCCATCCGGTTTGGCTACCGCGCTGGCCACCTTGGCGAGAAACTTGGTTCTGGCCACTCCTACGGTGATCGGGAGCCCGACGCGTTCGGCCACCTGGCCGCGAAGCCGCACGGCGATCTCGGCCGGCGTACCGGCGATCCGTGCCAGCCCGCCGACATCGAGGAACGCCTCGTCAATGGAAATGCCTTCGACCAGCGGAGTGGTGTCGGTGAACACCTCGAACACCGCCGCGCTCGCCTTCGCGTAGGCGGACATCCGGGGCGGCACCACGATCGCCCCTGGGCACAGCCTTCGGGCCGAGCTGCCGCCCATGGCGGTCCGCACGCCGAACGCCTTGGCCTCATAGCTTGCCGCGAGCACTACCCCTCCGCCGACGATCACCGGGCGACCGCGTAGCCGGGGATCATCCCGTTGCTCGACCGAGGCGTAGAACGCGTCCAGGTCGGCATGCAGGATAGGCCCCTGCACCGGTACTGGCTCCTGCGCCGATACTGGCTCCCGCTCCGATCCGTCCGCAGCCACGAACAGATGTTCGCATTGGGGTCGGACAGTTCAGCGGTGCTACCCGAGGTGACGTAGTGCGTGCGAACGGTGAGCGTGCTGGTCACGACAGCTTGGGCAGGCGTTGCTCGACGTCGAGCAACGCCGCGAAGGGGTCGCCGCGTTCGGCGATCCGGTCAAGCACGGTGTCGATCGTCCAGCCGTCCGGCCGTAGGTTCGGGTCGTCCAGCTCATCCCATTCGAGTGGGACCGAAACCGGTGCCCCCGGTCGCGGTCGCGCGCTGTACGGCGCCACCAGCGTTTTGTTCCGCACGTTCTGCGTGTAGTCCAGCCTCGCCAGCCCGCCGCGTTCGTCTTTCGCCCATGCCCAGCTGACGAGATCAGGGACCGTGTCCCCGATCGCCTTCGACACTGTCTGTGTCCACTCACGTGTCTGCGCGTAGCTGTAGCCGGGTGCGACCGGCACCCAGATCTGGATACCGCGTTGACCGGTGACCTTTGGCCGGCCGGTCACGCCGAGATGCTCCAGGGCAGTACGGTGCAGTCTGGCCAGGGTCAGCACCTCGTCGAAGGTCGTCTCGGTGCCCGGATCGATATCGAAGAATGCCCAGCTCGGCTGCTCGACATCGGCGATCGTGGAACTCCACGGGTGCAGCTCGACGGCCGCGTAGTTGGCCAGCCACACCAGCGCGGGGACACTGTCCGCGATCAGATACCACTGTGCCTTGTCCCGGTCCGCGTCCGGTCGTTGCCAGCGGGTGAGCCAGCTGGGCGCGTGTTCCGGCACGGCCTTGTGCCAGAAGCCCGGCTTGGCCACACCGTTCGGGAACCGGTGCGTGTTGAGCGGGCGGTCCACCAGATAGGGCAGCAGCACGGGCGCGATCCGCGCGTGGTAGCGAATCAGATCGCGTTTGGTGATCGCCCGTGCACCGTCCTGGCTCGGGAAAAGCGTCTTGTGCAGGTTCGTCAGCGGGACATCCCGGCCGGCGATCCGCCAGCTGCCCGCCTGGCCAAGGTCGGCAAGGTCGGCCAGCTCCGCCTCGGTCGGTGGCCTCCAGCGCGCGTGCGCGCCGTGGGTTTTCTTGTTGGCCGCTGTTCGTTTCCTGGGTTTTCCTTTCGGGGTGTTATCTGGTTCGCCGGAGTCCAGTGGGATCTCGGCGCGATTAGCGGGCAGGTCACCGCGCCAGAGCGCCGCTGGCGCCGCGGCCACCTGTTGGTTGGTGCGTCCACTTTTCACCGAACGCGGATGATCTTCCGGATCCCAACCGGGATGGGCGTGCTCATCGGTCTTCTTCTTCAGCAGCAGCCATTGCTTGCCATCCTCGGTGCTTCGGCTCGGCCGGATGAGCACGAACCTGCCCGCGAGCTTTTCGCCATGCAGGTCGAAGTGCAGATTGCCGCTCGCGATTGCTTCCGCCGGATCCGCGGTGTCCACCGGTTCCCAGGTTCCGCGATCCCACACGATGACATCGCCAGCACCGTACTCCCCACTGGGGATGATTCCTTCGAAATCCGCGTACTCCAGCGGATGATCCTCGACGTGTACGGCAAGGTGACGGGCGGTGGGATCAAGGGTCGGTCCCTTCGGTACCGCCCAGCTCACCAGCACGCCGTTCAGTTCAAGGCGCAGGTCATAGTGTCGGCGGCGAGCGCGGTGGCGCTGTACGACGAACCGGTTGCCGGTGGCCGGTTCCCCGGTGGCCGGGTCGCCGGCCGGCTCAGGGGTGCGCGTGAAATCGCGCTTGCGCTGGTATGTGGCCAACCGGTCGGCAGGTGCGTCGTCCATGGTTCCTGCGTACTCCGTTCGTCGCCAAGCGGAAAGCCCCGGCGGACAAGACGTCGATGGCGCGGGTGGTTCAGACCGGTGCGTCGGCGCCTGCCATGCCTCCCCGGATTGGGTGAAGCACACCACGCCGTAGGGCAAACTCGCGGCCTGGAACGGCGGATCATGAGCTCGGATTGATCATCCACAATGCCGTTCGCGACCAGTTCGCGAGCTGCTTGCGGGAAACCGCTCAAGCGCAAGGAATCCGGCTTCTTCCGCACCGTCTTGCTCGGGCACGGAGGTGACCACGGTATCCTAGGCCTCGAGCTGCGTGGATCACGCACCGACTGCCACTACGACAGTGGCGCCGTAGTCTGAAAAGGACGACGCCGTGGACGAGAGGGGTATTGGTGCTGCTGGCAATCGCATTGCACATGCTCGTGGCGGTCATCGTGCTGCTGATTGCTCGCCGTGCCGGCCGTTGGGTGTTCGCGATCGCCGCGGCGGTTCCCGCGGTGACCTTCGCCTGGGTGATGAGTGGCAGCGCGGCGACGTTAGCCGGTGATGCTCGAGTAGAGACACTGTCCTGGGCGCCAAAGATCGGGCTCGAGTCCGTGCTGCGCCTCGACGTACTCAGCTTCGTCATGATCATTCTGGTGTCCGGCGTTGGCGCGGTGGTTTTCGCGTTCTACGCCGCCTACGCCAAACCGGGCGAGCGCGGAGTCGGTCGCACCGCCGCGCTGCTGTCCGTGTTCGCCGGCGCGATGCTCGGCTTGGTGCTTGCCGACGACATCTTCACGCTGTACGTCTTCTGGGAACTCACCACCGTCTGTTCCTTCCTGCTCGTCGGCGGGGACGGGGTGAGTCGTGCCGCGCGGCGTTCGGCGGTGCAGGCACTGTTGGTCACCGCGATCGGTGGCCTCGCCATGCTCGGTGGACTGGTGCTACTTGCCGAGGCGTCCGGGACCTACCGGATTTCCGAGATCGTCGCGAACCCGCCTTCCGGTGCGGCGGTCAACGTGGCGCTGGTGCTGCTGCTCGTCGGCGTCGTCACGAAGTCCGCGCAGGTGCCGTTCCACCCGTGGTTGCCAGGCGCCATGGTCGCGCCGACACCGGTCAGTGCGTACCTGCACGCGGCGGCGATGGTGAAAGCCGGCGTTTACCTGCTGGCGCGGTTCGCGCCAGGGTTCGGCGACGTGCCCGCCTGGTGGGTACCCGCGGTGGTGCTCGGCTCGCTGACCATGCTGATCGGCGGTTACCGGGCGTTGCGGGAGACCGATCTGAAGACCCTGCTCGCCTATGGCACCGTGTCCCAACTGGGTTTCCTGACCGTGTTGATGGGGGCTGGAACGCGGGCGGCGGCATTGGCCGGAATCACCCTGCTGCTCGCGCACGGCCTGTTCAAATCGGCGCTGTTCCTGGTAGTCGGGGTGATCGACCGGCAGACAGGGACGCGAGATATCCGGCATCTTTCCGGCGTCGGGAGGCAATCGCCCGCCCTGGCCGTGTTCGCCGTACTCGCACTGGCCTCAATGGCCGGACTGCCCCCGCTCCTTGGTTTCGTGGGCAAGGAAACGGCGTTCGAAGCCTTCACCTACGGCGGTACGGATACTTTCGTTCTGGTCGCCATCGCACTCGGTTCGGTGCTGACCGTCGCCTACAGCATCCGATTCGTCTGGGGCGCTTTCGCGACCAAGACAGATCTGCCGGATACCGCGGTGTCCACGCCCGGTATCGGTTTGCTCGGGCCGGTGGCGCTGCCCGCCCTTGCTGGTCTCGTCTTCGGCGTGGCGACCCCACTGGCCAGCACGGTGGTCGATGGCTACCCGGCCGCGATGCCGTTCGGGCCTGAAGCGTCGGATCTCGCGCTGTGGCACGGAATTGGCGTGCCGCTTGGCCTTTCGGTACTCGCGCTGGTCGGCGGCTATCTGGTGTACCGCTACCCGGCCTCCTGGCAATGGCTGTGTGGCAGGCTGCCTTCGGCCTTGAACGCGCAACGCGGGTACGAGCGCGCGGTGACCGGGCTGGACGATGTGGCACACAAGGTCACCGGTCGGCTCCAGGTTGGTTCCCTGCCGGCGTACCTCGGGGTCATCCTCGTCGCGGTGTTTGTGGTTGCCGGAGTCGGCATGATCAGCGACACGCCGCTGCCGGCGGAATGGCGCTGGTTCGATAATCCGCTTCAGGTGCCGCTCGCGCTGCTGGTGCTCGCCGGAGCGTGGGCAGCGGTCTTCGCGCACCGGCGGATCACCGCGGTGTTGTTTGCCAGCGTCGTCGGCTACGGTATCGCGGCTCTGTTTATTGTGGACGGTGGGCCAGATCTGGCGCTCGCGCAGTTCCTGGTCGAATCGCTGACCTTGGTCGTCTTCGTGTTCGTGCTGCGCCGGTTCCCCGCGCATTTCAGCAATCTCAAGTCAATCCGCTCGTTCCGTTTCGGTAAGCTCGCGGTGGCGGCCACGGCTGGAATCCTGGTTTCGCTCGCCGGCGTGCTCTACTCGGGAGCGCGTACCGAGTCCCCAACGGCCAGCCAGGAGTACGCGGAACGGGCGGTTTCCGAGGCCGGCGCCAGCAATGTGGTCAACGCCATCATCGTGGACTTCCGTGCCTTCGACACCGTCGGTGAGATCACCGTGCTCGCGGTGGCAGCGGCCGGTGCCGCGAGCCTGATCCTGGCGGCGCAGCGAAGCGCTCGCCGTCCAACCGAGTCCGATGAGGACAGCAAGGCCAGCAAGCGCAAGGAGGCCTCGCGATGAAAGCCAACCCAGAGTCGGATCCCCAGCCCAACTCCGAGTCGAATTCCGAGTTCAACCTCCACGAGGAGATGTGGAACGACTGGGATGTGCCGCGCGACCAGCTGCTCGCCGGGGAGTACGCCGGTGGCGTATGGAAGCGGTCCTTGTTGCTCGAGTCGGCCGCGCGGATCGTGTTTCCGACCGTGCTGGTCTTCTCGATCTACCTGCTGATCGCTGGGCACTACGACGCGGGTGGCGGGTTCAGTGGTGGCTTGGTCGCCGGTCTGGCATTCGTGGTGCGCTATGTCGCGGGCGGCCGGGGTGAACTGGCGACGATCCTGCGGATCCGGCCGCTTGTGGTCGTGGGTATGGGGTTGACCATCGCCGTGGTGGTGGCCCTGGCGCCATTGCTTGTCGGCGGCGAAGTGTTGGCCACCACGACGTTCGACGTCCCGTTGCCGGTGATCGGCGATGTCAAGATCGCCACCAGTCTCGGCCTCGACCTCGGCGTGTACTTGCTGATTGTCGGAGTGGTCCTGGACCTGCTACGAACGCTCGGTGCCGGTATCGAACTACAGGCGCCCGGCGACCGCACGAGCAAGCGAGAGGGGGCCTGAGTGTTCACCATCAACATCACGATGGCGGTGTTGCTCGCCGGGGTGTACACCGTCGGCTTCTACTTGCTGATGCAACGTTCGCTGATGCGGGTCGTGCTAGGCATCATGATCATCGGTCATGGGGCGAACCTGTTCCTGCAGGCCGCAGGCGGCCCGCCAGGTGATCCCGCGATGGTCGCGGCCGGCGTGCCGGAAAACATGGTCGATCCACTGCCGCAGGCGATGGCGCTGACCGCTATCGTGATCACCTTCGCGCTGACCACCTTCCTGCTTGCCCTTGCTTATCGATCATGGGTGTTCCTCGGTCATGACGAGGTACAGGACGATCTGCACGATTACCGGATTCGGCGGCTGCCGAGGCGCTACACCAAACCGGACAGCCTCGTCGGCTCGGATAGTGAGGCGAACTCATGACAGCCCTGGTCACGCTGCCAGTGCTGCTCCCGCTGCTGGCCGCCGCGCTATCCCTGATGCTCACCCGGTTCGCGACGATCCAGCGTTTGCTCGGACTCATCGTGCTGCTGCTGATCGTGCTGGATGCCGCCTGGCTGCTGCAGGTGGTGGACTCCGAGGGACCGGTCGTGGTCCAGCTCGGCGGGCACGCCGCGCCGTTCGGTATCACGATGATCGCCGACCGGCTGGCCGCGCTGCTGTTGCTGGTCTCCGCGGTGGTCACGCTTTCCGTGTTGCTGTTCTCGATTGGCCAGCGGATCACCGACTACGGCAGGGACACCTCGAGCACCGCGTTTCACCCGATGTATCTGGTGCTGTGTTCCGGAGTCTCGCTCGCCTACGTTTCGGGTGATCTGTTCAACCTGTTCGTCGCTTTCGAGATCATGCTCGCCGCGTCATACGTGCTGATTACCCGGCGAACCACGGCGAGCCGGATTCGCGCCGGGATGACCTATGTGATCGTCAGCCTGGCGGCCTCGCTGCTGTTCATCACGATGATCGCGTTGGTCTACGCGGCCACCGGCACGGTGAATCTCGCGGACCTCGCGGACAAGATGGGCGCCCTCCCGGATGGTATTCAGCTTGGGCTCTCGCTGTTGATGCTCGTGGTGTTCGGGATCAAGGCTGCGATGGTTCCGTTGCACTTCTGGCTGCCGGACAGCTATCCGACCGCGCCTGCCCCGATTACCGCCGTATTCGCCGGGTTGCTGACCAAGGTCGGCGTCTACGCGATGATCCGGACGCAGACCTTGGTCTTCGACCATATGGAGAGCTGGACGGTCCTGCTCGTGCTCGGCTCGTTGACCATGATCGTCGGCGCGCTCGGCGCGATCGCGCAGGACGACATCAACCGGCTGCTCTCCTTCCTGCTGGTGAGCCATATCGGGTTCATGCTCTTCGGTCTCGCGCTGTTCAACGAACTAGGCATGACCGGCGCGATCCTGTACGTGGTGCACCACATCATCGTGCAGGCATCGCTGTTCCTCGCCTGCGGTCTGGTCACTCGACATACCGGTACGGTCTCGGTGAACGGGATGTCCGGAGTTGCCAAGGCCTATCCGCTGATCGCCGTGCTGTTCGCGCTCCCCGCGTTGAGCCTCGCCGGAATCCCGCCGTTCTCCGGGTTCATCGCGAAGATCGCGTTGTTCCAGGCTGGGGTTCAGGAGGCTACCCCGATCGCCTACGTGGCAACCGGCGCGGCCATTCTGACCAGCCTGCTGACGCTGTATGCGGTCGGCAGGGTCTGGGTGGTCTCGTTCTGGGGTGAACCGAGCACGCCGCATCCGGACCCCGATCCGACCGACGAGTTGATCGTGGGCACTAGGGTGACCTCCCGTTCGATGACCACGGCCACGGGTGGGCTGGTCGCCGCCGGGCTACTGATCATTTTCGTCGCGGGCCCGCTGTCCGGGATCAGCGAGCGCGCGGCCACGGACCTGCTCGACCCCAGTAGCTACCGGGAGGTTGTCCTCGGCGACAGCGCGATCGCGGGAGGAGGCGAGTGATGTCCGAGACTGACGAGTCGCAGGAAACGCCGCGGGCCAAGCGGTTGCCACTGGTCTGCTGGCTGGTGGTGTTCTGGCTACTGCTGTGGCGGTCCCTGGATATCGGCATGGTGCTGCTCGGCATCGCGGTCGCGCTGCTGGTGGTCATGCTGTTCCCGATGCCGCGGTTGTCGGTCCCCGTGGTGCTCCGTCCGTTGAGCGCGCTCTGGCTTGCCACGCATCTGGTGTTCGAGCTGGTTACTTCGGCGCTGCGGCTGCTCTGGTACACCCGCAAACACGCCCGTGACCCGGATGTCGCGATTGTCGAGGTGCCCATCCTGTCCGATGTCGATCATGTGATCGCGGTAGCCGCGAACATGATCTCGTTGGCTCCTGGCACCTTCGTGTTGCAGATCGACAGGGAACGGCGGCTGTTTTACGTCTACACGGTGGACGTGGACTCGCCGGCGAAACTGGCGAAAGCACGGCGACACGCGATCTCGCTGCAGACCAAGGTGGTTCGGGCATTCGCGCCCCGCGACGAGCTGCGCGCACTGGCCTCGATGCGCGACCGTCAGGAGGAAGCCCGGTGACTATCGTCTTCAACATCACCCTCGGGCTACTCTGCGTTGCCGGTCTGCTCGTGCTGATCCGGCTGATCAAGGGCCCATCTACATTGGATCGACTACTGGCCGTGGATGTGATCGTCGTGCTGCTGGCCGCTGGCGTCGCGGTCGGTATGGCGGTGCTGTCGGATAGTTCGAACCTCGCGCTGCTGGTGTCGATCGTGCTACTTGGCTTCGCCGGCTCGATCACGGGCGTGCGGCTTGCTGAACGAGGGGAGCGGCACCGATGAGTATTCTGGATATCGCCAGCTCGATCTGCTTGTTGTCCGGTGCGACGTTCTGTGTGGTCGGGGCGTACGGGATGCTGCGCTTCCCCGATGTGCCAAGCCGGTTGCAGGCCGCGACCAAGCCGCAAACGCTTGGTCTGCTGCTCGTACTGCTTGGTGTGGCGCTACAGCTGGAATTCGGCCAAGCGCTCGGCCTCGCACTGGTGGCGCTGCTACAGATCATTACGGCTCCGGTGCTTTCCCAGCTCGTTGGGCGGGCCGCCTACCGGACAGGGGCCATCGCGCCGAACACGATGGTGGTTGACGAGCTCGAGTTGCGGCTCGCCGCTGAGGACGCCGGGGACGCGAACGGGGCCAGCGACAACCAGGATCGCTGACCCCGCTCCGGCGCGGTTACTCAAGGAGAACGGCAGTGTCTCAGGACTCCTGTGTGCTGGCCTGTTCACCCGCACGGATCTGGGTGCCCACTTCGAGTTGGGCGCGTTCGGCGGCGAGGATGCGCAAGGCCTCCTCGCCGGAGACCTCGGTCCGCGGCGTAATCAGGCTGACCAGCACACCGGCGATCAAAGCTGCCGACAGCGAGGGAATAGCCGGGTTGCCCCAGAATTCGGTAAGCCCATCATTCATGTTCACCACGGTCGCGGCGGCGGCACCGCCGATGATCGCGGCGAACCCGCCCTGCCAGGTTGCCCGCTTCCAGAACTTACCAAGCAAGACCGCGATGAGCAGGCCGGTAAGCACGGTGGAGATCATCAGTGTGATGTAGTCGATGATCGTCTCGGCGAGTAGCGCGCCGCCCAGCGCGAAGGCAAGCACGGCGACGAGCGCGATCCGGGAGTAGCGCACCATGTTGTGTGCGGCGGGAATCCGGCCCGTGAACAGGTAGCTGATATCCCGTAGGAACATCGTGACCCCGGCGATCGCTTCGGAGTCCCCAGAGGACATCGTCGCGGATAGGCCGGCGACCAGGAGCAGCGCGCCGATCCATACGGGGAAGAGTTCGGTAGCGAGCTGAGGGAACGCCAGGTCGGGATTGTCGATTCCCGGTAGCAGTGCCTGGCTGGCTAGTCCGGTGACCGCCGGCATGATCGCGAAGATCGCGAACAGGATGCCGACCAGCAGGAAGCTGCGCCGCGCGGTGCGGACACTGTCCGCTGAGTAGATTCGCTGGCGGTGCGTAGGGGTGGCGAGCACCCCCACGGCGATCACTACGGCGAGCGAGATCGCCGGTAGCACGCCGAGCGCGTCCATCCCGAGGAACGAGGTCGACTCGGCGGGGACCGCGTCGTTGATGGCGCCGAAGCCGCCAGCCTTCACTAGCGCGAGGACGGCGAGGATGGTGAAGCCGACGAACAGGATCGTGCCCTGCACCATATCCGTAATGACCACCGCAAGGTAACCGCCGATTACGGTGTAGAGGCCGAAGCCGGCCGCCACGACGATCTTGGCGAGGACCATATCCATCCCGGTGAGATAGGACAGATACAACGCGCCACCAAGGATATGTGCGCCAAGCCAACCGATTGTCGCGATGAACAGCACGATCGCGACGGTGCCCTTCAAGATCCGGTTCGCGCCGTAGTAGTAGGAGATCTCTTCCGGGAAGGTCATGAAGCCATGCTTGCGGGCGTCCGCGAACAACAGCAGCAACAGGAATACGCCCACCGCGCCGCCGATTCCATAGAGCATCCCCGCCCAACCGTCCGAGTAGGACAGGCCGACCGCGCCGAGGCTCGACCCGGTCCCTACCAGGGTAGCCAGGGCGCTACCGGTGACGAACGGCCAGGTCAGCCGACGCCCGGCGAGCAGGAAATCCTCGCCGGTGCGATTGCGGCGGGACACCCAGATGCCGAGGCCGAGCATAACGCCGATCGAGCAGAGAAACGTGATGAGATAGACGGAACTGGAGCCAGCGGCCATGATGACCCTCCCGCGATGGTGTTGTCGAAAACGTTAAGAAAATTCAGCCGGCAGCAGCGTGCCTGGATACCGGTCGGTCGTGATCCCTTCTGTTGCTGCCGGGGCTCCATTCACGAGCACGGCACGAATCCCTGCTGGGGTTTGGCGTGGTGCGGTGAAGTTCGCTCGATCGTCGAGTCTCGCGAGATCGATAGCTACGAGATCAGCCGGCGCGCCGGTGGTGATGGTCCCTCTGCCCGCGATCCGGAACCGGTCGGCAGGCAGGCTGGTCATCCGCCGGACCGCTTCTTCCACGGTGAACAGCCCACGATCCAGCGCGTACTCACGCAGTACCCGTGGGAAAGTGCCGTACATTCGAGGGTGCGTATAGGGAGAGCGCACGGGTAGACCGTCCGAGCCAATCATGGACCACGGCCAGGACAGTGCGGTCGCGACATCCTGCTCGTCCATCTGGAACAGCACTACCGTGATCTTGCCCTGTTCCTCGAGCACGAGTTCGCCGAGGCACTCGATCGGATCCGCGTCCCGTTCGGCGGCTACATCGGACAGTAGCCAGCCTTCGTAACGCTGGTTCTCGGGCTGCTGGAAGCCAGCGAGTCGGATCCGTTCCGCGCCAAGGGAACGAAGGTTGTTCTCCCGGTGTTGCCACGGCTGCCGTAGCTCATCGATGATCGTGGCACGGCGCTTCGAATCAGCGAGTTCGGTAAGCAGTCCAGGAACACCATCGGCGAGTGTCCAGTTCGGAAATAGCGCCGAGACGGTCGTGCTGCCGGCTGGATAGGGGTAGACATCGGCGGTGATATCGATGCCTTCCGCTCGCGCGGCGTCCAGCAGCTCCAGTACTTCCGGCATGCGGCCCCGGTTCCGGGGCGAGACAACCTTGAGATGGCTCAGCTGAGTCCGCACTCCAGTGAGCCGCGCGATATCCAGCAGCTCGTCAAGCGAGGCGACGATGTCGTCACCCTCGCTGCGGATATGCGCAGCCAGTATCCCATCATTGGCCGCGACTGCCCTGGCCAGCGCGACCAGTTCCGCTTGTTCGGCAACGTCGCCGGGCGCATACATCAGGCCGAGCGACAGCCCCGCCGCGCCGCGCTCCATCGATTCGGTGAGCAACCGCGCGGCCTGATCGACCTCGGGCGCGCTCAATGCGCGCCGGGCATACCCAGCGATGGCGGCCCGTAGCGCGCCGTGCGGTACCAGGGCCACCGCGTTTGTGCGCAACGGCGTGCTCGCCAGTACATCCAGGTATTCAGGGAAACTTCGCCAAGGCATGGTTTCCGGGAAGTCGCCGAGGATCGGCCCGGAGTAGGACTCGTGCAGCTGCCGATCGGCGCCGAGAGGAGCGCAACCGTGTCCACAGTTGCCGATCACGTCAACCGTGACGCCCTGCAGGACCTTCGGGTCGACGCCGCCCGCGCGCAGCAGCGCCAGGTCGTCGTGCGCGTGCACATCGATGAATCCGGGTAGCAATACCGCGCCGGCGACGTCCATGATCCGCGCGTCCACGGAATCGGTGATCGTGCCGATCTGAGCTATTCGCCCTGCTTCCACGAGCACGTCGGCTTTTCGGCGGAGTGTGCCGGTGCCGTCGATGATTTCGCCGCCACGCAAGAGGAATCGGTCCGCGATCATCGGGTCACCCCTAAGGTTGATCTTGTTCAGGGATTGATCGCCCTGACCGCCCAGAAGCGATGGGGCGTGGCTTATCGGGTACTGCCGGTCGTATGGCTCTC
>NZ_SLXQ01000003.1 GCF_004340875.1 Tamaricihabitans halophyticus
ACCACCAGCGCGTCGGCGATCGCGATCCGGTCATCGAGCGAGAGGTAGCGGTCACTGACCGTGGTGGCTGAAGCATCGACTCGGTCCAAGACAGTCTGGTCACCGGCTGTTTATAGACCGATCCGGTGCGATAGTCCACGACCATGCCGTCCGGGTAGATTCGCCTACCGCTGGTGCGTCGGATTCCCTTGCGCCAGTCTCGGGCGGTGCGTTCGTTCACCCCCACCTCACGGGCAGCACGCGCCGACGACCACCCCGGCTCAATCAGCGCAAGGAACCGCGTCCTCGCCTCCGGTTTGCCGACCTCTTTGAGTTTGTCCGCCGTGACCACACCGGCATCGACCAGAACCCGGCGTGCGACCGAGAACGCCACCTCACACTCGATCGACGCCTTGTTGATCGACCCAGTCCGAGCGAACACCGCCACGATCCGCTCTGCATCAACCGGCCTCCCTGGCCCACGCGGGCGCCCCACAGGCCGTCCGATCGCCCGCAAGATCGCATAACACCGCTGCCGCGACACACCAACCACGACAGCGGCCTCCTTCACCAGAACACCGCAATCAACCAGCCGCACCAGCTGATCACCGAACCGGGCACAGTCCTCCTGAAACGACATGATCGCCGCAACCTCTCATCGAGAGTGTTGCGACGATCATGTGAACCCGCCCCCGGCAGACGACCTGGCCCGGTGAACCATCCGCGCCGCCAGTCGAAGACGTTCTCATCGAGGACCGCGACGCTGAGTTTGTCGAATTCGTCTACGCGCAGGTCGCTGAACGCGAGGCACAAGAGGAAGAGTTCTACCGAACCCTCGATGAACACACCGGGGAAAAACGATGAGCACCGCACCGAGCACAAAGGAATCCACCGAACTCGACCGACTCCGACAGGCAGGCCGGGAACTCGGTGCGTCCTTCATGCCGCTGACCAAGAGGCAGGCCGCGGCGGTTCGCACTATCCTGATCGGCTCCACTGGTAAGAGTCAGGAACAGCAAAGCGAGGCGTGATCTTGATCCGCTCGGGATCGAAGATGCCCCCAAGCTGGCGAGCCTTCACGATACGGATATCGAACAGCATCTTCACCAGTCGCCGCTTCTCCAGCAGCACCAGACCCTCCCAAGCCGCGTCAAGGTCCTGAGTTCGAACCAATTCGAGCAGCCCCGCGTCAGACACAGGAGGCACCGCGGCCTTCGCCGCCTGCTCGATCTGCGGGTTCAGGCGCCGCTCGATACTCGACAGCATCGTCAAGCTGATGGCTCCCTCAGAATACTGTTCGGCAGCCTCGTCCAGACGCTGCCGCAGTGCCGCCAAGCGCTCTTCGGCCTCGCCGACACGCTCGCTCCAGCTCTCATCCGACGCAGCAATGACGGCCATGCTCTCGGGCTCGGACAACCAACCCAGGAGCGCACCGACGACGAACGCATCGGTTCGACCGACATCGATGCTGACCTTGCGGCATCCGGCGATCGGACAGACATAGTTGTTCCGGGAGCTTCCGTCCTTGCGCGGGATCACGCCGTTGAGGCGGACCAACGGGCGCGAGCAGTAGCCGCACTTCGCGATGAACGACAGCAACCACTTGGGATGACTGTGATTGTCCTCCTCGACATAGCGCGTGCGGACAGCGCGATCCGACAGCACGCGGTTGACCTCCTCCCAACGCTCCCGAGGGATGATCGCCGGCCAATCAGCATCACCGATCACTTCACCCCGGTACTTCCGCAGTCCCGCGATCGTCGGGCTCTTCAGCAGTTGCCGCAACGAGGAGTTCATCCAGCCGCGGGAGTGATCGCTGGTCGGCTTCATCGGCGTCGGGACGCCTTGCTTGTTCAATCGAGTGACGATCGCGTTCATCGGAACGCCGCTCAAAATCTCGTCCACCGCGTTGACGATGACCGCTGCCTTCTCCGGATCGATCTCCTGACGTAACAGGGCACCCGTGCGCTCGTCGTATACCCTCCGGTATCCATAGGGCAAGCGACCGTGCGGTCGACCCTTCTGCGCGTTGAGACGGACCGTCCGAAGCTGCCGCTCCCGGATGACCGCGGCATCCTTCTCCGCGGTCAGGAACTCCAACCCCATCATGAACGCGTCATCACTGCGCTCGAAGTCATAGACCCGACCACGTGTCAGGTACAGGACGCCAGCCTCCTGACACGCGGCACGGAGCTGGACGTAGGCGAGAAGTTCGCGGCCGGCCCTGGACGGCTCCCACGTGACGAAGGCGTCGTACTCCTTCGACGCGATGAGCTGTAGCGCTTCCTCGAAGCCCTCCCGCTCACGGGTGCGCCACTGAGAGGCGGAGCGGTTCGCGTCGGTGATGACCTTGCCAACCTGCCAGCCCTGCTGGTCACACCAGGCGCGGCAGTCGGTCTCCTGGTCGTCGGTGGCGCGCATCAGATAGTGGCGGTCCATTGAGGCCCGGGTGTATATAAGTGCTGTGGTCTCCATAGCAGTAGGTGCTCTTCCTGTATCTGCTATCGGAGTGCTTGGTGAGACAGACTTGAATGTCGACGGTTCGGAAAAGGGACTGCTCGCCATCCTGACGCCGAAGCTGGACTTTCTCACCGAGGGCGCGAAAACGAACACTGGCGCGGCTGCTGAGCTCGGCCGCGCCGCCGGCAGGGAGCTCGGCAAGGCGGCGCGCTACTACGACAATACGGATCTCGGCGAAGCGGCGAATCTGGACGCGCAGTACCCGCCGGAGCGCTCCGAACCGGTGGACTCGCAGGACGTGCGTGATCCGGCGGCGGCCGAGTCCTTCCGGGATGTCGCCGATCCGCAGGCAGACGCGTCCGGCGAGCCGTTCAGCCCGCGCATGCTGGCGAACACCGGTGATGAGCAGCTGGCCAGGGACCTCACCAGGGACGAGGGCTGGCCAACCGGGCTGGAACAGGAAATCACCGAGATCATCGGCTTCGGCGGTCGGCTGACCTCGATCAACGACTTCATCGCCGAGCAAACCGGGTTCGACATCCTCGAAGAGTGCATCGAGCTGTTCGCCGGTGACTGGCAGGCGCTCTACCGGCAGTCTGTCCTTTTTGATCAGATCGGTACCGCGTTCGACGCGATCAAGGCGAATATTGACCAGGGCAGGGCGGGGATCGCGCCGAACTGGGACGGCAATGCCGCGAGCAACGCGGAGAACTGGCTCGCCCAGTACTCCCGGTCGAGCGCGGCCCACAGCACCTTCATGACCGAGGCCGCGGACCGGATCAGGGATTTCGCGCAGAGCGCGTATCACTACGTGGTCTACATCAAGGACGTGCTCGGGGTCATCGTCGACCTGGCGCTGGAGATCCTGGGCGCGTTCACCGGCGGCACCCTGAACAAGGTGTTGGATGTCATCGGCAAGATCCTCGAAGGTGGGTCCATCGGGACAACGGCCGTCGACCTCGCCGAGAGCCTTGGCGATGGCGTGGATGCGCGGGACATTCTCAAGCTCGTCGCGCTCGTGGCGCAGCTCGAGTCCACGGTCGCTCTACTCGTACAGGCGGTAAGCCTGCTCGTCGGTCTGGCCCATGGCGCGGCCGGTCTGATCGAAGTGATCGCGGCCGCGCAGCCCGTGGAGTCACAGCCGTGGCCGGCGGAACCCTACGACCACCCGGAGGTGTGAGCAATGGACCTGAACATCGAGAACCCGTGGCACAGCACGGAAGGCCGGCGCGCGCGGCAGCACACCTTCGCGGCGCTGGCCGAGGGCAACGGGCCGATCGCGGACTTTGCCGCAGACGTGACCTCCGGACACCGGCAACCCGCTGACCTGCTGAGTTACCCGCCGGCGGCCGAAGATATCCACAAGCGACTGAGTGCCTGCGGCAAGCTCCTGGCGAAACTGTCCACAGCGGAACGCGCGCGCATCGCCCCGCACGCCCCGGCCGTGCTCCGTGAAATGATCTCTACAGCTGCTGGTTAGGCGCTGGCTTTCGTGCGGAACTCGTTGATCGTCACCACCGTGATCCCCGGGTCGCTCTGCTGTGCCAGGTCAATAGCGCCGCCCAGCTCGTAGATCTCGCCGCTTGGTGGTTGTTCGCTGGTCTCGGCGTCCAGCCGCAGGCTTGAACCGGTGTACACGACGAGATCACCAATCCGGTTCGGCACGTGAAACGGCTTCTCCACGGCGAGGCTGAAATCCAGCCGCAACGTGGCAGCCCACCGTGGCTCGTCCGCATCAACAAGCACCAGCTCGCTCGGCGCGGTGCCGGCCGCCGCGTCGAGGTTGATCTCCAGCAGGCCGTAGCCATCCACCGGGCCATCGGCGCCATCTCGTGCGGTCATCCGCAGTTCGCGCACTTCGAGCCGAACCGCGTTGGGCTGACCAGGTTCGGTCCCGGTGACTTCGAGCTCGATCTGACCAGTGAATTTCCTGTTGAGTACGTCGTTCTGGATGGTGAGTTCGGCATCGGTGGACAGATCCATGGAGATCGATGAGCCAACCGCGGGTGGTTTGGTGGCGGCGACCGGGGTGATGTCACCTGCGGGGAGCCGGCCGGTATCCGATTGGCTAGCGACAACCGGTGCACTGCCGAAAGCAGCGATGGCGAGGGCGGCGAGGCTCAGCACTACGGCGCGCTTCGGGAAGCTACGTCGGTGGTGGACCCGCTTTTTCCGGTGCTTCCCGCCCTTGCGTATGGTGGGACGACCCATCTCCGGCGTTGTCCTTTCGTTACCGAATCGTACGGCTCTGAAGCTAGTTCGGTAACGACCCGAGCACAGTGGGTGGTTCTACTCTGCCGCACGGTTGGGCGATCAGGTTCACCCGCTTGTGCAAGCGATTAAGCCGTTCCGGTAACCGCCGATGTGCCCATTCGCCACGTCTTTCAGGTGCTGGGGACGAGGGTGATGGTGCAGCGCGTTCCGGGTGCTCGGGTTAGCCGGGCGTCCGCGGTGAGCAGGGGGCACGCGAGGAACTCGGCCAGCGCGACGTAGGACGCGTCATATGCCGAGATGTTCTCGCGCAGCTCCCATACGCGAGCCAGCAAGGGGAACGTGGGATGGCGCGTCACGCCGAGCTTTTGCCATACGCGCAGGCAGTCCCGTGCCGCCTCTGGGGCGACACGCCCCGCGGTTACCTGCCGGCGAAGCCCGCTGGCTATTTCGGAGTCGATGAGGTGCGGAAGGTGTGCCTGCTGCGTGGACAGGGCTTGCCGGGCGTGTCCGGCGTTCAGTAGTGCGTCGATTGCGGCGGAAGCGTCAACGACGATCACCGCGCGCTGCGCTCCTGGTCCAGGTCGGTGCGGATTGACTCGGTGCTGACGTTGTGGTCCGGCAGTGCATCCAGTAGTTCCAGGTTGTTGGCGCGCCAGGAGACATCGGCAAGTTCTCGTACTGCTATCGCACTGACCGAGGAAACGCCTTCCTGCTTGGCCAGCCGTTCCAGGCGCTCTACGACGTCATCAGGGACGTTCCGCAGGTACAGGGTCTTCATGTTGCACAATGCTAGCACATAATTCGCTAATAGCGACAGCTCTTCATCGTCGAACTGGTTGCGATGTACCCCCCGGGGGTATATATTGCTTACATCCGGGTGAGTTACCGGATACGTGTAAGGGGTATATATGGGTGAGGGTAGAGCGTACCGCGCCCAGCGAGCAAAGGAGAGCACCGTGACCGAGGCGACCTACACCGTAACCGGCATGACCTGCGACCACTGCGCCAGCTCGGTGACCGAAGAGGTTTCCAAGCTCGCCGGCGTTTCCCAGGTCGACGTGGAACTGTCGACCGGTGCCGTCACGGTTACCAGTGCCGCCCCGCTGCCGGCTGAGCAGCTGCGCGAGGCGGTCGAGGAAGCCGGTTACACCTTGTCGGGGGCGTGATGAACGCCGCGACCAAACTATCCGCCTACCTGGGCACGCTCGTGGTCGTCGCCGGCGCGGCCTGGGCCATCGGTTCAGCGGTTGGCCCGCTGAACGTGGCCGCCGACCAGAACGGCGCCGAATCGGGTGGGCACCAGACCGGCGGGCATGGATCCTCCGGCAAGAGCGAGGCCGGTCAGCACGGCGCAGGTCACGGGGCTGGTACCGAGGTCGACGGTCTGGCCAGCAGTGCGAACGGTCTGACCCTCGCGCCGCTGGCCACCACGTTGTCGCGCGGTGCGGACCAGGAGTTCGCGTTCCGCGTGCTGAACGAGGCGGGGCAGCCGGTGACCGAATTCGCGGTCGAACATGAGAAGCGCATGCACCTGGTCGTGGTGCGCAGGGACACCGCGAACTTCCAGCACGTGCACCCGCAAATGGATTCGGACGGCACCTGGCGGGTCGACCTGGACCTGCGCGAAGCGGGCTCCTACCGGGCGTTCGCGGATTTCGTGCCGGCCGATGGCGCGGACAGCACGCTCGGCGTGGACCTCGCGGTGCCCGGCAAGTTCGCGCCACGCGAATACGAGCAGTCCCGTACAGATACGGTGCAGGGGTATGATGTCGAACTGGCCGGCGAGCTGACTGCCGGGCACACCTCGACGCTGTCCATGACCGTACGCAAGGACGGCAAGGAGGTCACCGACCTGCAGCCGTACCTCGGTGCCGCTGGGCACCTGGTCGCGCTGCGGACCGGCGATCTCGGGTATGTGCACGTCCATCCGGACGAGTCGGCGGCCGGGCTGTCCTTCGAGGCAGAGGTGCCCTCTGGGGGTATGTACCGGCTGTTCCTCGACTTCAAACACGACGGCAAGGTCCGCACCGCGGAGTTCACCGTCCCCGCTACGACTGAGGGGGGTCACCGATGAGTTCGACACTCCAGGAAGGCCAGACCAACCAGGTCGAGCTGGCGATCACCGGCATGACCTGTGCTTCCTGCGCGGCGCGGATCGAGAAGCGACTGAACAAGCTCTCCGGCGTCACCGCGTCGGTCAACTACGCCACGGAGAAGGCCAAGGTCAGCTTCGGCGCGGAGGTTTCCCCGGAACAGCTGGTTGAGCAGGTCGCCGAGGCCGGCTACGCCGCCGAGCTGCCCAGCTCTTCGGCGGACGAACCGCAGTCCACCGAGTCCGGCGCGGACGACGAGACCCGCGCCGCCCGGCAGCGGTTGATCGTCTCGGCGGTGCTTTCCGTGCCGGTGATCGTGCTGGCCATGGTCCCGGCTTTCCAGTTCGACTACTGGCAGTGGATCTCGCTGGTACTGGCCGCGCCGGTCGTCGTATGGGCGGGGCTGCCGTTCCACCGCGCCGCCTGGGTGAACCTGAAGCACGGCGCGGCGACCATGGACACGCTGATCTCGATGGGCACCATCGCGGCGCTGCTCTGGTCGATGTACGCGCTGCTGTTCGGCAGCGCCGGCATACCGGGGATGACGCATCCGTTTGAGTTCAGCATCGAACGGATGGCCGGCGACGGGAATATCTACCTCGAGGTCGCGGCCGGCGTGATCACCTTCATCCTGGCCGGCCGGTACTTCGAGGTGCGCTCCAAACGGCGGGCCGGTTCGGCGCTGCGTGCCCTGCTCGAGCTCGGCGCGAAGGACGTCGCGGTACTGCGCGACGGCAAGGAAGAGCGGATCCCGACCGATCAGCTCGCGGTGGGGGATCGCTTCGTGGTTCGCCCTGGCGAGAAGATCGCCACCGACGGCGAGGTCGTGGAAGGCGGCTCCGCGGTCGACGCGAGCATGCTGACCGGTGAGTCGGTTCCGGTGGAGGTGTCGCCAGGAGATGCCGTCACCGGCGGCACGGTGAACGTCGGCGGCCGGTTGGTGGTGCGCGCGACCAGGGTCGGCGCGGATACCCAGCTCGCGCAGATGGCCAAGCTGGTCGAGGACGCGCAGAACGGCAAGGCGGCGATCCAGCGCCTCGCCGACCGCGTGTCCGGCGTGTTCGTGCCGATCGTGATCGCGCTCGCGGTGGGCACGCTGGCCTTCTGGCTTGGTTCCGGCGGTACGACCGGAGCGGCCTTCACCGCCGCCGTTGCCGTGCTGATCATCGCCTGCCCGTGTGCGCTGGGGCTGGCCACGCCGACCGCGCTGATGGTGGGCACCGGGCGGGGTGCCCAGCTGGGCATCCTGATCAAGGGGCCCGAGGTGCTGGAATCCACCCGGCGGATCGACACCGTGGTGCTGGACAAGACCGGCACGGTCACCACCGGCAAGATGTCGCTGGTCGAGGTGCACACCGCGGACGGTGTTGCCGAGGACGAACTGGTGCGGCTGGCTGGCGCGCTCGAGGCGGCTTCCGAGCACCCGATCGCGCAGGCAATCGCGGTTGGCGCGGCCGAGCGGGTTGGCGCACTGCCCGAAGTGGACGGATTCGAGAACGTCGCGGGGCTTGGCGTGCAGGGCCAGGTCGACGGGCACGCCGTGCTCGTTGGGCGCACCGCGCTGCTTGCCGAGTGGAGTCAGCGGTTGCCGGAATCGCTTGCCACGGCGAAAGCCGCTGCGGAGGCGCGCGGGCAGACCGCGGTCGCCGTCGGCTGGGATGGCGCGGCACGGGGCGTGCTGGTTGTCGCGGACACCGTGAAGGCCAGCTCCACCGAAGCGATCCGGCAGTTGCGCGGGCTCGGACTGACCCCGATGTTGCTGACCGGAGACAACGAGGCGGTGGCCCGCTCCATCGCGGGTGAAGTGGGCATCGACGAGGTGATCGCCGAGGTGCTGCCCAAGGACAAGGCCGACGTGGTCGCGCGGCTGCAGTCCGAGGGCAAGGTGGTCGCGATGGTCGGCGACGGCGTGAACGACGCGGCGGCGTTGGCCCAGGCCGACCTCGGGTTGGCGATGGGCACCGGCACGGACGTGGCGATCGAGGCGAGTGACCTGACGCTGGTGCGCGGTGACCTCACCGTGGCCGCGGACGCGATCCGGTTGTCCAGGCGGACCCTTGGCACCATCAAGGGCAACCTGTTCTGGGCGTTCGCGTACAACACCTCCGCGCTGCCGCTGGCGGCCGCCGGCCTGTTGAACCCGATGCTCGCGGGCGCGGCGATGGCACTGTCCTCGGTGTTCGTCGTGTCGAACAGCCTCCGGCTGCGCCGCTTCAAGTAACTCGTCAAGAGGGAGCGTGCTCGACGGTAGGCGCAGGACCGGTGTAGCGGGCGGCAGGACGGATGATCTTGCCGTCCCGCGCCTGTTCCAGGACGTTCGCGCACCAGCCGATCACCCGGCTGGTCGCGAACGTCGGCGTGAACATCTCGCGCGGCAGCCCGCACTGCGACATCACCACACCGGCGTAGAACTCGACGTTCGCATACAGCTCCCTGCCCGGCTTCAGCTCCGCGAGTGCTTCGACCACCCCGCGTTCCACCGCCGTCGCGAACTCCGCGAGCTCACCACCGAGCGTCAACGCGATCTCCCGCAGCAGCGCCGAACGCGGATCCTCGGTGCGATAAACCGCGTGGCCGAACCCCATGATCCGATCACCCGCCGCGACCCTGGCGCGTACCCACGGGCGAATCCGATCAGCGGTGCCGATCTCGTCCAGGCTGGCCAGCGCGCGATCCGGCGCGCCACCGTGCAGCGGACCGGCGAACGCCCCGATCGCGGCGCTCACCGCGGACACTGGATCCGAGCCGGTGGAGGCGACCACCCGCGCGGTGAACGTGGACGCGTTGAACCCGTGGTCGATCGTGGCGATCAGGTACTGCTCGATCGCGCGCACCTGTGCGGGCGCCGGTTCCGTGCCGGTGACCAGATACAGCCAGTTCGCCGCCGCACTGAGGTCGGGGCGGGGTCGCAGCGGTGCCAGCCCGCGGCGTAGCCGGTACAGCGCGGCGAGAATGGTGGGGGTGACCGCGCAGATCGCGAGCGTATTGGCCTTCCTGCGCGCCTCATCCGTGTCCAGCATCGGCGGCACGCCGCGCGCCATGCCGAACATGGACAGCGCGGTGCGCAGCCCGGCTAGTGCGTCGAACCGCTCACCGGTAGTCGCGATCGCCGGCAGTAGCGCGGCGAGTTCCGCGGGCAGCTCGCGCAGCGGGGCCAGTTCGTCGCGCAATCGTGCGGTTTCGGCCGGCTCCGGCAGGCGACCTTCCAGCAGCAGGAACCACACTTCCTCCAGTGTTTTGCTCCGGGCCAGTTCGATCGCCGAGTACTGCCGGTAGTGGTAGAAGCCTTCGCTACCGCGCACATCGCCGAGCTCGGTGTTCGTGACGACGACATTGCGCAAACCAGGTGGCACATCGATGGTCCCAGTCATAGCCGCTTCCTCTCCTGAGTTCCCGTTCCAACCATTGATCTATTGATAGCTAGCTGTCAACGTTGACTAGTCAATACATGTGGATAAAGGCCAGGTCAGGATGCGAATCAGCACTGTGGAAGCAGCGCGCCGGCTGGGGGTGAAGCCGGAGACTGTGTACGCCTACGTCAGCAGGGGACTGCTGCGCAGCGATCGGCAGCCTGGGCAGCGCGGCAGCTTGTTTGACGCCGCCGAGGTGGACGCGCTGGCCGCGCGTGGGCAGGCGGCCCGCCGGCCGGACAACGAGCTCGACCGGATCCGCACCCAGCTGACCTCGTTGGACGATGACGTGTTGCGGTACAGGGGACACGCGGTCGCCGAACTGGCCGCAACCCATCCCGTCGAGTCGATCGCCTGGCTGCTCTGGGCCGGCGAGCTGGCCGAGGCGGAAGCGTTTCCGGTACGCGTCGAGCAGGTTGCCACCGCGCGAGCCGCCATGGCCGCGTTGCCAACCAGCGCGCGGCTTGTTGATCACCTACAGCTCGCGGTGGTCGCGCTCGGCGCGGTTGACCCGCTGCGGTTTGACCGCAACCCGGCGGCGGTGTTGCGTACCGGGCGGGCGCTGCTCGGCAATCTCTGCGCGGGGTTACCCGGTGCGCATACTGGTTTCGGTTACGGGCTGGCCGCACGGCTGTGGCCGGCGTTGGCGCCGGTGCCGGCGATGCCCGCTGATGTCCAGGTGCTGGATGCCGCGCTTGGCCTGCTCGCCGATCACGGTCTTGCGGTGTCCACTGTGGCCGCTCGGGTTGCGGCGAGCGCGCGGGCGAACATCTACGCGGTCATCTCCGCGGGGCTCGGCGCGGCCGATGGTCAGTACCACGGCGCCGCGAGCACATTCGCCTACCGGTTTCTCGAGGATGCGCGCCAGAACATGCCCGGCGCGCTCGCCGAATGGTCGCGCGGAGCCGATGGGATTCCCGGGTTCGGGCATCGCGTGTACCGCCGGCACGATCCGCGGGCCGAGGCGTTGCTTGCATTGCTGCCCGCACATCCGGTGCTCGATGTGGTTCGTACGGTGTGCGCCGAGCTGGCCGAGCGCACCGGGACTTTCCCGAATGTGGATCTCGCGCTTGCCGCGATGATGCACGTCTACGGGATGCGCGCGGATGCCGGCGAGACGGTGTTTCTACTCGCCCGCATCATCGGCTGGATCGCGCATGCCGTGGAGGAATACGCCGAACCGCGCCTGCGCTTTCGCGCCCTCGGTGTGTACACCGGCGATACGCCTGGCTGAACCGGGCTAGGGCCGCATCCGGTTACGCCGCCGGACGAGCCAGACGGTGACGGCCGCGCCACCGAGAAGCACCGCGCCGCCCGCGCCCGCGAGCACGGGGACCAGCGGGAACGAATCGGTGGTTGGCGACTCGGCGATTGCCGGACTGTTCTCGGCATTCCCGTCGCCGAACACGTCGCCGTTGCCCGAATCACCGCCGGAGGCGTATTCGGGGCCGTTCTCCGGTTCGCCGGTAACGGTCAGCTCCAGCTCAGTGTCCACAAGCGCGGGAGGCGGGTCGCCCTCGACGCCCCTGCCGAGTTTGACGCCGATGTAGTACCAGCCGGCAACCGAGGTGGCGCCGCCTTCGTATTCGTCGCGGTTCAGATAGCGAACGGGTGTGGTGGCCAGCGGGCCGAGTGTTGCCGGTGCCCCGTCGTAGGAGTCGGTGTCCTCGCCATCCGACGGCGGTACCTTGCGAAACGGGCTGTAGAGCATGGTGGAGACGTTCGCGAGCCCCGCTTGCTTGTTGCCCGCGTAGTTCACCCGGTAGGCCAGCCCCTGGCCCCATTCCAGCCGCACCCGGTAGAACACGTACTCACCGTGGGCGAGGGAGTCCCGGTACACCTCAGAGCCATCGAGCGTCGCGGCGGAACTGAACGAACCACCACCGACAACGGGTTGTGCCTGGCCGTTCTGTTCCTGGAAACGCACGGTGTCCATTTCGGATGGTTCACCCTTGTTGCCGGTTACCGCCGGCTCCACGCCTACCTGCACCTCGATTGGCAGTTCGGCTTGTTGCGCGGTATCCGAGTCGCGGAGCACGTACATCGTGTAAGTGCCGGCCTCCTGGCAGTCGCCACCCATATTTCCTTCCGTCGTGTCCACAACGGCCGATGTGGACAGTGGCACGCCGTCCTGGCCCATGGTCGATAGCGAGCGGACCCCACCGTCGGTGCAGCTTTCCCCGGATGGGGAGGTCACGTCGATCTCAAGCGAGTTGATATCGCCCATGCCGCCTTCCCCTCGGGTGAGCGGCACGGTGGCGCTGAAGTAGCCGACGCCTCCCTTGGGGATGTGCACGGAGTAGTGCTTGCGCTGTTGTGGCCCGAGGCTGTCCACGTACTGGCCTGGTCCGATTTCCGGTGCGCCGGCTGGCTGCTCGGAGCCTTTCGCTGGGGTGCCGGTTGGTTGGTAGTTGCGCAGCGCGACGGTGGTAACTCGGGGTAGGGCCTTTTCGAGTGCTGTGGCGTCGGGTGCGCGGGTGTAGGTGCCGCCGGTGGTTTCGGCGATGCAGTTGAGTTGTTCGCTGGCTTCGTCGTCGACGCCGAAGCCGACGGCGTGTACGACGGTGTTGATGCCTTCCTCGGCGAGTTCGTCGGCGACTTCGCAGGGGTCGGGTGGTGCGCAGGTGTCGAGTCCGTCGGAGACGAGCACGATGGCGCGTTGCTTGTCGTCGGGTAGTTGGTCGGCTGCGGTGCGCAGGGAGTGTCCGATGGGGGTGTAGCCACTGGGTTGGATGCCGTCCACTGCTGAGGTGATGGCTTGGCGGTCTAGTTGTTTCACGTCTTGCAACACGGAGGTGTCTTGGCAGCCGGTCTCTTTCTCGGCGGGTGTTTCGCCGGTTTCGGTGCCGTAGGTGGTGAGTCCAAATTGGGCGTCGTCGGGCAGCATGTCGACCAGTGAGCGCACCGAGTTCTTCGCGGCCGCCATCTTGGTGCCGCCGCTGGGATCGTTGCCGGTCATGGATCCCGAGCCGTCCAGGACCAACATCGTTGGCGCGTACTCGACCTGCACCCGCGAGTCCTGCTCGTTCCCGGACTGCTGTGCCGCTGCCGGTGTCGCGAGCAGTACAGCGACGATGGATACCGTGGTGAGCGCGGCCAGCTTGCTTCGCCAACGATTCACGTGATTCCCCTAACGCGTTCGCTGTGCCGGTGTGGCAGACATGATCGCGCTAGGACGCAAATGTGGACGGTTCAGTTCCCCGGGCGCGCTCTTGGGGCTACTGCGGGTTGGTGACCTCGCTGGCGTACTTCTTCGTCATATGTTCCACGGCGGACAGTTGTGCTTCGGCGTGCCCGCTGCGGGTATCCGTCGCGTGTTGCTTGGCGAGCAATGTGGACTCCGCGTGCGTTCGGCCGGGACCCTGGAAATGCGGCAGCACGTGTTGTGCGATCAACTCGTACGAGCGTTTTGTCGCTTCCGGGTTCGCCCATTCATGCGCGAGTAGCAGCATCGCGCCGAATCCGCCCGACTGGTCGGCAAGCCGCTGCACCTGGGCACGAGCGTCCTCGGCGGTGCCGATCGCGCCGATACCGGACTCGTTGATGAAATCGATCATCTCCGTGCGGTTGCCGCCTTCCACGACCATCTGCGGGAAAGCAGCGACCTTCTGGAAGTAGCGGAACCACTGCTCGATGCCGTATTCCACGTCTCGGTACGCCTGCTCGCGCGTTTCCGCGATATGCATCAAGCCAACCAGTCGCCAGCCGGAACGATCCGGTGTCGGCTGGCCGAAGTGTGTCGCCCGTTCCTCGACGACATTCCAGTGGTGTGCCAGCGCGTCGAAGCCTTCCTTCGTCAGCGTCGCGCCGATGGAGAGCAGTCCGGTCCCGTACCGGCCGGCCAGCCGCGGTCCGGTGGGCGAAGCAACCGCGGCGACCGCGACATCGAAACATGGTTCGGTGTACGGGCGCAGTTGCAGCCGTGCGTCGACAAGGTTGTGCGTACGGGTTTGTTCGGTGACTGTTTCACCGGCGAGCAGCCGCATGATGATGTCGAAGTTGACGTCCAGCAGTTCCCTGGTGTCCGTGGGATTCAGCCCGATCATCGAGGAGTCCGTCGGCAGCGAACCCGGCCCGACACCGAGCATCGTGCGGCCTCGCGTCAGGTGATCAAGCAGCACCATCCGGTCGGCGACCCACAGCGGATTGTGATAGCTGATCGAGGTCACCCCGGTGCCGAACTTGATGTTCTTGGTGCGCTCGGCGGCTGCCGCCATGACGATCTCCGGCGAGGCGATGATCTCGCTGCCAGCCGAATGGTGCTCGCCGATCCACGCTTCGTCGAAGCCCAGGTAGTCGAGGTGTTCCAGCAGCCGCAAATCGCGTTGCAGCGCGAGGGTGGGGTTCTGTCCGGCCGGATGAAAGGGTGCGAGAAACACGCCGAAGCGCAACCTGCTCATGTGCGGCTCCTAGCTCAGGGATTCGCTCATGTGGAGAAACGGCCCACTTAGTAAGCTACGTCACAAATCGTGTGGTGGTCAAAGCAGGTACTAGCGGGGCTGCCGGTTACCGCTGAGGTGCTGGCTTTGGTGTGTTTCGATGGCAAGAGGAGGTGGGTAAGGGTGCCGAATCAGTCGTATGTGGTGGATTCCCACGCGACCGTGGAGGTGCCCCGGCGCGAGCGCACTGCCTACTGGGCACACCAGGTCGCGTCCCTGCAGGCGGCGTTGGAGCTGCGCGCACCCCGTACCGGGGACTTCCAGGGCGGCTACAGCCGGATTGGTACCGAGCACTATCAACTCGTGGCCTGGCAAGCCGATGAGGCCGAGTATGTCCGCGGAGTTCAGCATGTTCGCACCGCGCCGGATGACAATTTCCGTTTCCTGTTTCCCCTCGACAATCTGTTCATGTTGCGGCACCACGATGCGGTGACCGGATTACGGCCAGGGATGGCGGGCGTGTTCGCCTACGACAAACCTTTTACCGCCTGGCATGACGACGACACCAAGATGATGGTCCTAACGGTTCAGGGCGAGGAGATCGAGAACCGGATCGGCCAGTCGGCGCGCCCCGGTGCGCCGTTGGACGTATCGAAGGGACTGGGGCGGGTGGCACAGGAGCTTGCCGCCGGTCTGCTCCGCGAACGCGACGAGCTCACCCGCGACCAGTTCGAGTCGGCGGCCGAACGCCTCGTCGAACTCCTCTGCATGCAGTTGATGCGGGACAACCAGACAACCACCCCGGCGGCACTGGGCGAGATCGACGTGATGGCGCGCCGGTATATCCGCCAACACGTGGACGAGCGCGACCTGACCGGCGCCACGGTCGCGCAGGCGCTTGGCTGGTCCCTGCGCCAAGTCCAGCTCGCCCTACAGCAAACCGGCACCAGCCCACGCGAACTCATCAGGGAAGAACGCCTCAAGGCCGCCCGCGAACGCCTCCGCGACCCCGCCTACCAACACCTCAGCATCGCCGAGATCGCCGCCCAACTGGGATTCTCCGCCCCCGGCAACTTCAGCAGCGCATTCCGCCACCGCTTCGGCGAACGCCCCCGCGACCTACGCGGCTGAGCTAGTCGGTGGTTGGCCGCTGGTCAACCGCGATCCTGCCAAGGTTCTCCAGCGCTTGGCTGTCCTTGTCCCAGTAGTCGCCGTGCGCCTCGGCGGACAGCGGCCATTTCGAGGTGCGCTCCGAATGGAAGACCTGGCTTTCGCCGAGACCAAAGCTCTCGGCGGTTGGGTCATCGCCATGGGTGCCTGCGGGCGTCGCCCGGATGGCATCGTTTTCCGCGCGAGTTGCCCAGATCTGATCCTTGGGGATGTCGAGCTTGTCGACGGCGGGCTCTACCTCGACGGACGGCGTTGCGGTTGCCTCCGCTGCCACGCCAACACCAGGGCTGCCAACGAAAACCACTTCGTTGTCGTCCGGAAGTCCTTGCCCGCCTTCGGCAACGGTATGCCCGATGAGGGTGGATCCATAACTGTGACCCATGACGACGTTGTGCGAAGGATCCCCAGTACGGGTTTCCTGCAGACCTTCCTGGAAGGAACTCAGGGCGTCCTTGCCGTCCTCCGCGTACCCGGCCTTGGTCGCCTCGGGCAGCACGTTGTCTGGAGCGTCGTAACCGAGCCAGTAGATTGCCGCGTTGTCCGCGTTTTCTTCCAGCTCATCGGCTTGACCTTGCAGACGCTCAACACGACCGAGCTCCTTGCCTGCGGTACCGAGATCGGCGCCGGTGCCAGGGACGTGTGTCGCCACGTTATCGGCCGTGTCGGGATTGCCCACGGACACGATCGCTTGCCCGTCCTTATCGAGGTTCTCTGCGTCGAACCCGATCAGGTAGCCGTTGTCGTCATGATCCTGCAGGAAAGACTGAATATCCTTGACGCCATCCAGTTTGTTGGAAGCGACCAAGGAGTCCTCCGGTGATCCATGGTCCCGCTGCATCTCCAAGATGGACTCGTGCTCGTCGAGGACGAACCGGTTTGCCCGATCCCTTGCCTCGATCGGCAGGCCGTCCAGACTGCCGAGCTTGTGACTGTCGCTGAAGAGGTAGTTTTCCTTCTCTATCGCGGAAAGGCCATTCCACCAGTTGGCGACATCCTCCGGGTCGCTGCCCGGCTTCGGGATCGGTTTGGCCGTAGATCCGGGATCGCTACCGGCATCGATGCCGACTTCGGTAGGTGTGATCGCGCGGATATCGCCGGCTGCCGTCTCGTCGGCTTCGGTAGCGTCCTTGATCGCGGTATCGATCGCGTCCTGGAGCTCCCTGCGCTCGGCGGCTTGTTCCTCGGGGCTGCCGCGTTTCGCGGAAATGTCCACCTCGCCGGACTGCGACACCTCCAGATAGTCCGGTGCTTCGTCGATTGCCGCAGTCATCTTCTTCTGCGCGGAATTGATCGCATCGGCGGCTACTTCGACCTTCCCCGGGATCTTGTCGATCTCGTCGGCCGAGTCCTCAAGCAGGGTCTTTATATCGGCAAGCCCGGAGCGGGCGGCTTCACCAGCGCTGCCCGTCCAATCGCCGAGCGCGTTGATCTGGGTTGCCACAGCTTCGGCCTGGTCGCGTAGGTTGTCCGCGTGGTCGGTCCATGCCTGCGCCACGTCGTCCAGCAGTCCGCGTTCGAACTTCTCCAACTCGGCGTAGCCGACCATCAGTCACCCTCCTCGAGAAACGCGAAGGCCTCTTCCGCGTGGTATTCCTGCTCCCCGTAGTTCTCCGCGGCGAGCATGATCTTGTCGCCGGTCAGCGAGACCTTGGCCAGCATCGTGTCGATCGCGTCTTCCCACTGCGTTTCCACCGTGCCAAGCGCTCCGCTGATAGCGAATCCGTCGAGATCGCCGTCTTGTTTCGCGCCGGTGGTGGTGCCGCTCAAGGCCGATGCGCCTCCGGTGTCACCGCCGCCGAGCTTGCCGTTGTCGGCGGTGTCCATGAGCTCCTGACCGGCGGCGTTCAGCTCGTCCTTGGTCAGTCCATAACCGTTCGCCACGTCGCTTCCTCCGTACGTCCGTGGTTGGCAACTTTTGGTCAGCTACGACGAGTGCCGGTACGGGTACGGATGCGAAGGCTCGGTGGTCGTTCGCGCAGCGATAAGAAGGGTGCGCGTCAGCAGAACCGCAATCTTTAGGGATCTTGCGGTGACGGCGTGTGACCGCGTTCTTTAAGGTTAGCGAGCTTGTAGGTGGGTGCGGAAGGCGTGCCAGGTGGCGGTGGGGAAGTGCAGGGTGCCGGCGGCGTGGTTCTTGGTGTCGCGGACGGCGATGGTGCTCGCGCTGAACCCGATCTCCACACACTCCGTCTGCGAACCGCTGTAGCTGGACTTCCGCCACTGCATCCGAGCAAGATCCATCGCGTTTCACCCCTGGTCGTAATCCGCCGCGATATCGGCAAGAAAGTCGGCCGAATCCGCAGGTCCAAGCGCTGCCCTCAGCAGTGTATCGGTCGCCTCGTGAAACGGTGCCACATCCTCGGGCTGATCGACGAATGCGGACGATCGTTTGTGTTCCAGGTGCACGATATCCCGCGCCCTGGCGAACTCCATCAGTACGTATGAGCCATCCAGCCCGGTATGCGCGCCGTGCGCGAATGGGATCACTCGCACGTCGATATTCGGCTGCTGCGCGCTGGCGATCAGCTTGCGTAGCTGGCCGATCATCAGCCCGGTAGTGCCAATCGGCCGGCGGAGTGCGGCCTCGTCGATGATCGCCGTGTACTGCGGTGGCTGGGCCTTGCTCAGGATCGCCTGCCGGCCGAGCCGGGCGGAGACGCGGGTATTGGCTTCCTCGTCGGGAACCCCGGTTGTGGTCATCACCGCGCGGGTGTACTCGGCGGTCTGCAGGAGTCCAGGTATCCGCAGCATCGCGGCATGCACGATCCTGGTCGCCTCGGCCTCGAAGGTAATCAGCGCTGGTAGTTCCTCGGGCAGACTTCCGCTGGTGATCTCCCACCAGCCCGGCTGGGTCGCCTTACGCGCCAGGTCGAGCACTCGCTCGCGCTCCAGGCCGGTGACGCCGTACACCGCGAGCAATGCCGCCACGTCTTCAGGGGACACTGCCCGGTTGCCGTTTTCCATCCGGTTCAACGTCGCCGCCGATACGCCGATAGCCTTTGCGGCGTCTCGGGTATTCAGGTTGGCTTCGAGTCGCGCATCGATCAATTCCGCCGCGAGTCCGCGCAGTCGCGCGGTACCGTGTCTGTTGGTCATCTTCCCATCCAAACGGGATCCAGCTCGGCAACGCCATCACTCAATCGGATGTGCTGTTTCATGTACCGAGACAAGAAATGGCCTGTCATCGTTATCCCGCATGAGTGTTGAAACGGATCGCCGGGCCCTCGCCGAGCTGGACGAATGGGACATCGGCAAACCGCTGCCACGCGAGCACGTTGGCGCCGTGCTGCGGGCATTGGCCAGAGAGGACGCGCCGCCGCGTTTCGCGCTGTACGCGATCAGCGAGGACGCCTACGGCTGTGACGGTGAGATCATCGCCTGGGGGCTGGATATCGAGGACAGCCTCGTCGTGCACTCGCCGTGCGGCCGGTTCCGTGGCAGTTTCCAGTCCACCACCTCGATGCTGCGCATCCTCGGCGTGCGCGAGGACGTGCGGCTGGTCTGGCTCGACCCAACCGCTCCGTGATCGCGTTCTTTCAGGTAGCGGAGGCTCAGGGGAGCTGGCCGAGTTTGCGGGCGGCGACCACCGCTTCGTACCGGCCGTGCACGTCGAGCTTGCGCATCGCCGCGCGGAGGTAGCTCTTCACCGTCTCCGGCCGCAGCCCGAGCCGGCGCGCTGTTTCCGCGTTTCCGCAACCGGCCGCCACACAGCTGAGCACATCGAGCTCGCGTGGCGCCAGTCGCGGCACCACCGTCTCATCTCGCGCTGGCGTGGTCGCCGAGGTCAACCGGTCGCAGACGCGATAGAGCTCCGCGCGCAATCCGGTGTCCCTGGTGCGCTGGGCGAGCAACCGCAGTTCGGTGTGCGCCTGCCGGACTTCCTCCCACTCCGGCCCGGTCACCTCGCTGCCGGCGACCGCATCCAACGTATCCACCCGCAGCCGCAGCTCATCACGCACCGCGAGGTCCTGTTCCAGGTTGCGCGCGGTGTCCAGTGCCGCGCTCAGCACCTGATCGCCCATCGCCGTGGCATGCCGCACCGCGCCATAGAGCACCCCGCGCACCGACTGGCGGACCACAACCGGCACCGCAACGATGGCGCGCAGTCCCTCGGGTCGGACTGCCGCGTCGTAATCGTGCGTGATCACCGAAGCGCTTGGATAGTCGGTCAGCGCGACCACCCTGCCCAGCCGCACCACCTTGCCGCCGAGCCCGGAACCCGGGCTCACCGCCAGGCCGCGTAGCGAATTGGTCACCGTGCCGACCAGCTCCATCAGCCGCAGCTCGTCACGTCCGGTCACCGGGCCGCCGAATGCCACTGGCAGCCTTGTCCGGCGGCGTAGCTGCAACAACGCGCCGCGGATCGCCGTGCGGTCATCGATCACCGTGTGCACCTCCCAGCCCGCTCACCCCCGAACGGGGGTGGACGACGGCAGTGTCCTGGTCGGACGATGCTACGCAATCGAGTTGAACCAGGAGAGGACCAATGACGACCACCTCCGGCACCGACACCTTCCGCGCCGCGCGTGACCTCCTGCTCAAGCACGGCCAGGACTATGACACCGCGTTCCGGGAGTTCCACTGGCCGGAACTCGACGAGTTCAACTGGGCGCTGGACTGGTTCGACGTGATTGCGCAACGTGAAACAAACGCCGACCGGCCTGCCCTGTGGATCGTCGAGGAGGACGGTACGGAGGGCCGCTGGACCTTCCCCGAGCTGGCTGATCGGTCCAACCGGGTGGCCAACTGGCTCCGCGAGCTCGGCGTGCGGCGTGGCGACCGGATCATCCTGATGCTGGGCAACCAGGTCGAGCTATGGGAATCGATGCTGGCCGCGATGAAACTCGGCGCGGTGGTGATTCCGGCAAGCACCCTGCTTGCCGCGGCGGATCTGCGGGACAGGGTGGACCGCGGTAAGGGCAAGCACGTGATCGCCGGGCCGAAGGAAGCGGCGAAGTTCGCGGATGTGCCCGGCGAGTACACCCGGATCGTGGTCGGCGAGTTCGCTGGCTGGCACAGCTTCGCGGACGCGTATCAGCGCTCCGGTGCGTTCACCGCCGATGGAGTAACCAAGGCAACCGACCCGCTGCTGCTGTACTTCACCTCGGGCACCACCGCGCAGCCGAAGCTGGTCGAGCACACCCATGCCTCCTACCCGGCGGGGCATTTGTCCACAATGTATTGGATTGGTCTCGAGCCAGGTGATGTGCACCTGAACATCTCATCGCCAGGCTGGGCCAAACATGCCTGGAGCAATATCTTCGCGCCGTGGAACGCCGAAGCCACCGTCTTCCTGTTCAACTACACACGATTCGACGCGAGCCGGCTGCTCGCCGAAATGGCCCGCTGTGGAGTGTCCAGTTTCTGTGCGCCGCCAACGGTTTGGCGGATGTTGATCCAGGCAGACCTCAGCCAGTTGAGCACCCCGCCACGCAAGGTGGTCGGCGCGGGTGAACCACTGAACCCCGAGGTCATAGAGCAGGTGCAGCGCGCATGGGGCGTGACGATCCGGGATGGTTACGGGCAGACCGAGACCACTGTTCAGGTGGCGAACACGCCAGGCGCGACGATCAAGCCGGGATCGATGGGGCGGCCGTTGCCGGGCTATGCGATCGAACTGGTCGACCCGGTGACCGGACAGCCAGGCACGGACGGGGAGATCTGCATCGACCTCGCCCGGCGGCCACTCGGACTGATGGTCGGCTACCGCGATGACGAGGAGCGCAACGCCGAGGCGATGCGCGGCGGTTACTACCACACCGGTGATGTCGGCTCGAAGGACGCGGACGGCTATATCACCTACGTCGGCCGCACCGACGACGTGTTCAAGGCCTCCGACTACCGGATCTCGCCATTTGAGCTGGAAAGCGTGCTGATCGAACACGAAGCGGTCGCCGAGGCCGCGGTCGTGCCCTCGCCCGATCCGGTGCGGCTGGCGGTACCCAAGGCGTATGTGGTGCTCGCTGCCGGGTGGGAGCCGAACGCGGCGACCGCGAAGTCCATTATGGAGCACGCGAAGGAAGTCCTCGCACCGTACAAGCGGATCCGTCGGCTGGAGTTCACCGAGCTACCGAAGACGATCTCCGGCAAGATCCGCAGGGTCGAGCTGCGCGGCAAGGAAGACGAGCAGTACGCCGACCCGGATGCCCGGCCGGAAGGCGAGTTCCGCGAGGACGACTAGTTGGCGAGCGCGATCGCGGCTCGGCTGGCCTTCGGTTCGTCGATCACCCGCAGCGCACAGTCCGCGACGTCGGCCCGTGCCACGGTGAGGCCACGCGGCAGGGTGCGGTTGATCGCGGTGCGGTAGTTCCCGGTACGCGGCTTGTCCAGCAGGCGCGGTGGGCGCAGCAGTGTCCAGTTCAGATTGCTCGCCTGTACCGCCTGTTCGGCCATGGCCATATCGGCGAACGCGTGCCGCAGGATGCGTTTGACGATCGGTTTCAGCACGAACTTGAGTACCGGGCCGTCGCCGTCGGTGTGGAACCCAAGGGCGCTGACCATCACGAAGCGGGTCGTGCCGGTGGCTTCCATCGCCTTCATGATGCTGCGCGCGCTGTCCACACAGACAGTGCTTGGCCCGTTATCCCTAGGCCCGATCGCGCTGATCACCGCATCCGCGCCGTTGACTGTATCGACGATCGCGGCCGGGTCCAGCACATCGGCGCGGACCTCGGTTGCCCGCGAGTCCAGCAGCTTGCCGGTGGTCCGCACCACGGCGGTTACCGCATGGCCCGCATCGGCGGCCTGCGTGACGACCTGCTGCCCGACGCCCCCGGTGGCACCGAAGACCGTGATCTTCATACGCTCGCTCCATTAATTCAATATTTGATGAATAGCGGCCTGGTTCTAGGATGGTGAGTACTTACTAACTTGTCAAGGAGGCCCGGTGGGCACACGAGACCGCATACTCGATGCGGCGGCGCGGGTGATGGGCGAGCGCGGGCTGGCGTATGCCACTACGAAGGAGATCGCCAAGGCCGCGGGCTACTCGGAGGCCGCGCTGTACAAGCATTTCCGGGACAAGGGCGAGTTGTGCCTTGCGGTACTGCTGGAACGCATACCCGGTGGGTTCGGCGAGTGGATTCAGGAGCTGCCGCAACGCGTCGGGGTTGGCGAGCTACGTGCGGAACTGGTGTCCCTTGCGCGGCTGGGTGCGGAGTTCTACGCGCACAGTTTCGGAATCATGGCCTCGGTGTTCTCCGATCAGCAACTGCTCGCCGCGCATCGAGCGTCGATGATCGAGCTGGGCGCCGGCCCCCAGTTGCCGCGTGAGCTGGTGGCGGAGTATTTCGCCGCTGAGCAACGAGGTGGCCGGATCAGCCCGGCGATCGCACCGCAGGCAGCGGCCGATCTGCTGGTCGGTGCCTGCTTGCAGTGTGGTTTCCTGGCCAGCTACGAAGCCAGCGCGGACCAGGATTTCACCGCCTTCGCTGAGTCTGTTGTGGATACTTTGCTGGCCGGTGCGGCAGGTTAGTTGGTGGCTGCCCTTTCCAGCAGTAGCGCGAACTCCGTCGCCTCGCGCTGGTTTGCTGGATAGCGCACGTAGAGCTGCCGGTGCAGTACGGGGTCGAGTGGGCGCAATGCCACGCCCGGTGGCGGTTGGCGTGGCACCGCGAGTGCGGGTACCACGCCCGCGGTGATGCCGGCCTTGGCCATGGCGAGCACAGTGGACACATCGCGGACGAGGTGATCTGGTTGCCATGGCACGCCGTTCGCGGCGAAGCCGGCAGCCAGTTGCGGACCGCAGGTTCCGCCGGGATCCGCCACCCCGGCAGCGGTCAACGCGGCTAGCGGTACCCGCTCGGACTGGGCGAGTGGATGCTGGTGCGGTACCACGGCGAGAAACTCGTCCAGCAGGCTGAGCTGGGCTTCGGCCGGGTCGGCGGTGCGCGGCTGGCTGGTGATGGCCAGGTCGATGGTTTCCTCGGCGAGCCAGTCGGCCAGTTCGTCATCGTCGCCCTGCACGGTCCAGACGGTGGCGTGTGGCCAGCTCCGATGCAGCGCGCTGGTCGCTTCCGGCACGAGCCGGGGTAGCGCGCTGGCGATCGCGCCTACCCGTAGCCGAGGGGCGTTTGCGCGCATGGCAAGTGATTCGATCGCGTGGAGTTCGTGCATGGCCAGTTTGCCGTGCCGCGCGGCTTGTTGGCCGAGTTCGGTGAGCACGGCCCCGTCCGTGCCGCGGTGGATTACCGGGGCGCCGAGCTGGTGCTCCAGGCCGGCGATGGCGCGGCTAACCGCGGATTGGGTGCGACCGAGCGACTGGGCCGCGCGGGTGAAGCTGCCGTGTTCGGCGATCGCGAGCAGCGCTTCGAGGTGGGTAATGGTCATATCCACGGATTATGAGCATATCGCATAGCTACTATGTAGCGAAGTTATTGGACGCATATGTCCAGTTCAACTGAACTATAGGGATGTCTCACGTTTCAATACGGCTCGCATTGCCTGCGTTGTGGTTGTGCTGGGGCTCGTCGTTTCCCGCGTTGCGCGTGCTGGTGGAGACGTTGCCGCCGTTGCTCGCTTCGGGAGCCGTGTTTCTGGCCGCCGGTTTGCTGCTCGCGCTGGCCCGCCCGCGCGCGTTGGTCGGGCTGGCCCGGCGGCAGGTGTTGGTAGCGGCCGGAACTGGTGTCTGCTTGCTTGGCGCGCAGGGCGCCGTAGCGGTGGCATTGCGGGAGGTGTATGCCGGCACGGCCGCGTTGGTGGTTGCCGCGGTGCCGCTGTGGGTGGCCGTGTTCCGGGGTGTTCTTGGGGGCAGGCCCACGATCGGTGGCGTCGGTCGAGTTCTGCTCGGCTTTGCCGGAGTGCTGCTTGTGTTGCTTGTGGACGCTGGCAGCTGGTCGGTGGGAGTGCTGGTGGTACTCGCCGCCTCGGTGGGCTGGGCGGCGGGCACGCTGTGGGCCGCCTGGTCGGCTGCGCTGACCGATCCGTGGGCGACGACGATCCTTCAGCTTGGGGCGGGCGGGTTGACGCTGTTGCTCGGTGGTCTCGCGGTGGGCGAGACTCCGGTCGTTGGTGAGCCGAATTCCTGGCTAGCCTTGGGTTACCTCGTACTGGTGGATTCCCTTGCCGGGTTCGCGCTGTACAACTGGCTGCTGCGGTCAGCCCCGCTGGCGGTGGTGAGCAGCTATGCCTACGTGGTCCCGGTGGTTGCCTACCTGATCGGCGTCCTGGTCTTCGCCGAACCGTTTGTCTGGCAGGTGCTGCCAGGGATCGCCGCCATCGTGCTGGCCGTAGCCAGCGAAGTCCGCAATTCGAGCGGTTCTGGTCGCGTACGGAACGCGAGTGCGTACATAATGTAGCCCTCCAGCGCGTCAAAGGCTGGCGAGACGCAGCAAATCGTGGGCGCTTCGACCATGATCACACCTGGGGCGACGACCGGGAGCAGTGCGACCTTGCTCGGGAAATCGCGACGAAGGTCTACGAGGACCTGCCGGGGTAGGGGTTATGGATATTACTGACCCGCGAACGGGGCGATGAGCATATTGCGCTGGACGATGCGCGTAGTTGGCGCCGTCCTTATCTTGCTGGTGATTGCAGCGGCTGGTTACGCGCGCTTCGCTGGTGACTCTGCGCAGGGCGGCCTTCGAGTGAAGTCGGCCACGACCTACTACTTGGTGGTTACTTCCGGCGGTACAGCGACCTGCGAGCTGGCAGAACGTAGCTTTGAAATCCCGCCTCGCGGCGGCGGGCTCGTTGCGGCGGCTCAATTCGTACCGCGAGCGCGTAAGAACACCGACCAGTAAGGCTTTCGCTGAACCGAGTTTGCGCTACTCCGCCCACTGCATGGCGAACCAGAGTTCCATCCGTGCCTGTGGGTCGGTGAGGTCCACACGCAACAGTCGCTCAACGCGGCCGATGCGGTGCCGCACGCTGTTCCGGTGCACGCCGAGCGCAGCCGCCGTGCGATCCCAGTTTCCATGTTGCGCCAACCAGGTCCGCAACGCTGCCAGCAGGTGCGGGTGCTCCTCGATCGGCGACAGCAGCGCGCTAGCCACCGCCCGCGCCGCCTCGGGCCGCACCGCCCAGGCGAACCCGGTGCCCGCCCGATCCGCGTGCAGGGACCGCCCCGCCGCGCGCGCCCGCTCGAGCAACTGCCGCGCCTCGCGCGCGGCCGCCACCAGCTGATCATCCGAGTACGCCGCGCTCACACCGACCAACCCGGCTAATCGTGCGGGATCGACATCTCGCGCCACGATCGCCAGATCACCCGCGATCAACGGGGTGTCCAGCTCAGTCAACAACTCCGCCGATTCCGCCGCGACCACTCGATACCGATCACTCACCGCGCCGAACACCGCGCTCAACTGCCCAGCCGCGCCACCACCGGTCAGCAGCTCCGCCGCCAGCGCGCCAAGCGAACCGGTTGCGCGCTGGCCAGCCACCGCGCCAAGCAACGCGATCGCCACCGCGATGATCCCGCGGTCCGTCACATCGAACCGGTCCGGCTTGCCAGCCACCAGCACCCGCGCACCAGCCGGTTGCGCCACCACCTGTGTGCCATCCGCAAGTTCGGTCGCCGCGCTCGCTACCCCGGTATGCACTCGCTCCGCCAACTGGCCGACCACACCCTGCTCGGCCGCGCCCTGTTCCACCAACAGAGCCCAGCCACCAAGCCAACCACCCAGCTCAGCCAGCACCCGCTGCTCGGCGCCCGAACGGGCAGCGGCCGAAGTCAGCGCCCGCTGCGCCTCGCTGAGCCGGCGTAACGCCGCCTGCGTGCGATTGCTCAGCTCTTCGCCAACCGCCCGGCACACCGCCAGAAACGGGGTCGAGCTGGGGATTTCGAGCAACGGCAGGTCATGCCGCCGGCATGCCTCGATCAGCAGCGGCGGCACCGCCGCATAAACGGGCGTGACCCCGAAGCCAAGAGCACTCACCCCGCCATCCACAAGACCGGCGACGTAGTTATCCACAGGCTGTGGATCGAGCGGGAGTTCCACACCGCAGCAGAGCAGCAGTTCGCCGCCGAGCAGGTAAGGCACCGGATCGCTCAGCTCGCTGACATGCGCCCAACGCACCGGCCGGTCCAGCACGCCAGCAGGGCCAACCAGCAGGTCAGTACCCAGGTCAGCCCGCTCGACGAGCGTCCGCAGCGGGATCGTCGTGGCCAGGAACTCAGCATTGGTCATTTCATCCACAAATTATCCACATTGTGGATATAACATCCAATACCGCCGATGGTTGTGGATGCATACGCTGCTCGGCAATGCGGTGACTTGGGTCACCGCGGTTCTCGGACGTTGCTTCCGGAGGGCGCGATGACGCTGGACTACCTAGTGATCGGCCTCTACCTGGTCGGCGTGCTCGGCATTGGCTGGCGCGGCATGCGGCTGGCGAAAACCCGCAGCGATTTCCTGGTCGCGGGGCGCCGGCTCGGCACTTTCCTGTACGCGGGCACGATGTCCGCGGTCGTCCTCGGCGGCGCTTCCACCATCGGCGGCGTCGGACTTGGCTACACCCACGGCATCTCCGGTGCCTGGTTGGTGATCACCATCGGGCTGGGCATCCTGGTGCTGCACGCGCTGTTCGTCCGCCGGATCGTGCGGCTGAAGGTGTTCACCGTCGCCGAAATGCTCAAGCTGCGCTACGGCAGCACGGTGGAGCTGCTTTCCGGCGTGGTGATGTGGGGCTACACGCTGATGCTCTCGGTGACCTCAATCCTGTCCTTCGCGACCATCTTCACGGTGCTCTTCGATCTGCCAGCCTTCGGCGGCATCGCGCTCGGCGGCGGCATCGTGGTCTGCTATTCGGTACTCGGTGGCATGTGGTCCATCACGCTCACCGATATCGTGCAGTTCCTGGTGACCACCGTCGGCATGTTCTTCCTGCTGCTGCCGATCAGCCTGGCCACGGCTGGCGGCTTCAGCGGTATCGCCGACCGGGTCGGACCGGACTTCTTTGACTTCACCAGCATCGGCGGCGCCACGATTCTCGCCTACGTGCTGACCTACGGCTTCGGTCTGCTGATCGGCCAGGACATCTGGCAGCGGGTGTTCACCGCGCGCAGCCCGAAAGTCGCCACCACCGGCGGGCTGGCAGCCGGTGTGTACTGCGTGCTCTATGCCTTCGCCGGTGCGTTGATCGGCACCGCCGCGCGGGCGGAGTACCCGAATCTGGCCAACGCGGACGACGCTTTTGCGACCATTGTGGACGGAATACTGCCGGCAGGTATCCGAGGTCTGGTGCTGGTAGCCGCGCTAGCCGCGTTGATGTCCACCGCGAGCGGTGCGCTGATCGCTTGTTCGGCAGTGAGCACGAATGACATCTGGGCGAGGCTGCGCGGCCGGCAGCGTCCCTCGGGTGAGGGTGAGGTCGGCGGGAACCGGGTGGCCACCCTGCTGCTTGGCGCGCTCGCGATCGGTATCGCGGGGGTGGTCAACGATGTGGTCGCCGCACTCACCGTCGCCTACAACATCCTGGTTGGCGGCCTGCTGGTGGCGATCCTCGGTGGACTGTTCTGGCGGCGAGCCACGCGCATCGGCGCGGCGGCTTCGATGATCATCGGCTCGGCGGTCGTGCTGCTCACCATGTTCACCAACGGGCTGCTCGCCGAGGAAGCGATCTACTACGGACTCGGCGCGAGCCTGCTCAGCTATGTGCTGGTCAGCCTGGTGACCGCACGTACCGAAGCGGAAGTCCTGGACAACTGGGAACGGCGGCTGGCCGGCGAGCCAGCAACGGAAAGGGAGTTTCAATGACTGACCATATAGGACCGCCGGACGCCTCGATCCTGCCTAGGTACAGCGGGATCGCGACGTTCGCCCGGCTGCCGATGCTTGACCAGGCGCCGGCAGCGGATATCGCGGTACTTGGCGCACCGTTCGATACCGGCGTGTCCTATCGGCCCGGCGCCCGCTTCGGCCCGGCAAGCGTGCGTGCGGGCAGCCGCTTGTTGCGCCCCTACAACCCCGGCCTGGACGTCTCGCCGTTCCAGGAGAAACAGGTGGTCGACGCCGGCGATATCGGGCTCAACCCGTACAACATTGGCGCGGCCATTGAAACGCTGCAACACGAGGCCCAGCAGTTCGGTGCGCGGGGCACCAAGCTGGTCACCGTCGGCGGCGATCACACGATCGCGCTGCCGTTGCTGCGCGCCGCCGCCGCGAAACACGGGCCCGTTGCCCTCCTGCACTTCGACGCGCACCTGGACACCTGGGACACCTACTTCGGTGAGCCGTACACCCACGGCACCCCGTTTCGCCGCGCGGTCGAAGAGGGCGTGCTGGACACCGAAGCGGTGTGCCACGTCGGCACTCGCGGCCCGCTGTACGGCCGGAAAGATCTGGACGAGGACGAGCGGCTCGGTTTTGGCATCATCACCTCGGCCGATGTACTGCGGCGCGGCGTCGACGAGGTCAGCGACGCGCTGCGGGCCAGGATCGGGAACCGGCCGTTGTATGTCTCGATCGATATCGACGTGCTCGATCCAGCGCATGCGCCCGGCACCGGCACCCCCGAAGCCGGCGGGATGACCAGTAGGGAGCTGCTGGAGATCCTGCGTGGCCTGCGTGGCACGAAGCTGGTCGGTGCGGACGTGGTCGAGGTCGCGCCGGCCTACGACCATGCGGAGATCACCGCGATTGCCGCCGCGCATGTGACCTACGACCTTGTATCCCTGCTCGCGTTGTGCGGTGATGCTGATGGTTAACCAGCGGATAGCGAGGTGTGCGGGTACATGAGTGAAGGGCGCATTGGTGGGGACCTGGTCGTCGAGTCGCTGCGGGCACTCGGCGCAACCACCGTTTTCGGCATTCCCGGGCAGCATGCGCTCGGCCTGTTTGATGCGCTGCGCCGAACACCGGAGTTGCGCCTGATCGCCTCGCGCGTGGAGAACAACGCCGCGTTCGCCGCGGACGGCTACGCACGGGAAACCGGCGAGGTCGCCCCACTCGTGGTCTCCACCGGACCGGGCGCCCTGCTCACCCTTGCCTCTTTGCAGGAAGCCAGGGCTTCCTCGGTGCCGCTGCTGGTGATCTCCAGCCAGGTGCCGCGCGCGGGGCTCGGCGGCGGTCGGCACGGCTACCTGCACGAGCTGCCCGACCAGCAGGCGATCGCGGCGGGCGTGGTGAAGTCAACCTGGGTGGTGCGGGACGTGACGCAGTTGCCGACCGTGTTGCGCGAGGCATGGAGTGCCGCGGCAGCCGCGCCGGCCGGCCCGGTATGGGTGGAGATCCCCGAGGACGTGTTGCGGGCTCCTGCAACACTGCCACCGGTACGTGCCCTGCCAGCCGAGGTACCCACGCTCGGTGCCCAGCCGGACGCGCTCGCCGAAGCGGCGCGGCTGCTGGACACGGCGCGAAACCCGGTGATCCTCGCCGGCGGCGGCGTGCTGCGTGCCGGCGCGCGGGAACCGCTGCGCGAGCTGGCGGAGAAACTGCGTGCCCCGGTGCTGTGCACCATCGGTGGTAAGGGCGCATTTGACTGGGAACATCCGCTTTCCGGACAGTCCTGGATAGAGGACTGGCACAGTACGGAGTTTCTTGCCGCGGCCGACGTGTTGCTCGTCGTCGGCTCCGGGCTCGGCGAACTGTCCAGCAACTACCACACCTTCAGTCCACAGGGGACGATGATCCAGCTGGAGGCGGACGCCGGGAAACTTGGCGCCAACTATCCGGTGTTCGGGCTGCACGCGGATGCCCGGGAAGGACTCACCGCGCTCGCCGGCGCGGTAGCTGAGCGCAAAGCGGATGGGGTAGCCGAGGCCGCCGTCGCGGAACTGCTCGGCAAGGTGCGTTCCCGGCTGGACAGTCAGGGACTGGGACTGGAACGGCGGGTGCTCGGCGAGGTGCGGGCGGCGCTGCCGGCGAACGTGCCGAGCTGCTGGGATATGACCATCCTCGGTTACTGGGCGTGGTCGGCGTGGCCGGGGCAGCTGCACTCCGCGCAGGGCTCCGGCGGGCTCGGCTACGGCTTTCCCGCCGCGCTCGGCTGTGCCGTGGCCACCGAAGGTCCGGCGCTCGCCGTTTCCGGGGACGGCGGCGCACTGTACGGGATCGGCGAGTTGGCCTCGGCCCGGCAGCATCAGCTGGACGTGACCTGGTTGATCATCGACGACGGTGGTTACGGGATCCTGCGTGAATACCTGGACGGCGCGTTCGGCGTGACCACCGCGACCGAACTGGTGCGGCCGGACTACGTGGAGCTCGCGAGATCTTTCGGGGTATCCGCGCGGGAAACCACAGTGGACAATCTGCGCGCCGACCTTGCCGAGGCACTTGCCGAACCGGGTCCCAGCGTGGTGCTGCTCAACCAGCGGTTGGCGATGTTCGCGGCGACACACCCACAGGAGGCCTGACGCCTGGCATCCGTGGACCGAACGTGCCGTTCGTTCACGGGGTATCCCATCAACATATCGTAGTGGAGGGGGTGTGGTTGGGGTAGCGGCTTTTGTGCTGCCGCTATGCCGACAAACCAGTTCTGGCGCGCGCCGGCGCCAACATCACGGACAGATTGACATTGGGTCAAACATGTCTCAACGAGCCATCGAAATCGAAGTGCACGGCGTCGAACCCATCCCGGAAGCCGAACGGACCTCCACCCCGTGGCACCTGTTCCGGCTTTCCTTTGGCGGGGCCAACACCTTCGCCACGATAATCCTCGGCTCGCTGCCCATCGCCTACGGCCTTGGCTTTCTCGCCGCGCTGAGCGCCACGGTCGTCGGGGTGCTGATTGGCGCGCTGATTCTCGCGCCAATGGCGTTGTTCGGCCCCAAGAACCACACCAACAACGCGGTTTCCTCCGGCGCGCACTTCGGCGTCGTCGGCCGGATCGTCGGATCCTTCCTCTCGCTGCTGACCGCCGTCGCGTTCTTCTCCATCTCGGTGTGGGTTTCCGGCGACGCGCTGACCGGAGCCGTTCGTCGCCTGTTCGGAGTGGACGGTGGCGACCTGCTGCGCGGGTTCGCCTACGGCGTCATCGCGGTGACCACCCTGATCGTCTGTATCTACGGATACCGGCTGATGCTCGCGGTCAACCGGGTCGCGGTTTTCGCGTGCAGCGCCGTGATGCTACTGGGCTTTTTCGCCTACGCGGGCGATTTCGACCCAACCTTCGCCGGACAGGGCGGCTACGCGCTCGGTGACTTCTGGCCCACCTGGGTACTCGCGGTACTGACCACAATGGCCAACCCGATCTCGTTCGGCGCGTTCCTCGGTGACTGGTCCCGCTACATACCAGACAGCGTGCCGAAACCCAAAGTGTTCGCCGCACCACTGGCGGCCCAGCTGGCCACACTGCTGCCGTTCGGATTCGGCGTCGTCACCGCGACACTCGTGGCCGACCCGAACGACTACGTCGTGGGGCTGACCTTGATATCGCCACTGTGGTACGCGTTCCCACTGATCGTGGTGGCCCTGATCGGCGGCCTATCCACCGGAACAACCGCGCTGTACGGCACCGGGCTCGACTTCAGTTCCATGTTTCCCCGACTCTCGCGGGTACGCGCCACCGCGCTGGTCGGCAGTATCGCCGTGGCCTTCATCTTCCTCGGCTCGTTCGTGTTCAACGTGGTCGCCAGCATCAACGCCTTCGTCACGCTGATCCTGCTGTGCACCTCACCATGGATGATGATCATGATCATCGGCTACTGGGTGCGGCGCGGCTACTACCTGCCCGACGACCTCCAGGTATTCAATCGGGGCCAGCAGGGCGGCACCTACTGGTACACCCGAGGAGTGAACTGGCGAGCGATGGCCGCCTGGATCCCGGCGACCACAATCGGCCTGCTGATGGCGAACACACCACTGATCGTCGGCCCCTTCGCCGGGATCGCCGGCGGGGTCGACATCAGCCTGGTCGCCACCTTGATTGTCGCCGCACTGCTCTATCTGGTGACGTTGCAACTGTTTCCGGAACCGCGCGCCGTATTCGGGCCAGCCGGGCCACGACTGGTACGTGCGGGCAGTCAACAAGTAGCCGCTATCCGCGCTGTTCGGCCACGTACCGAGCGGCGCGCCGACCGACCAGCGAATCCAGCCCCACCGCGCTGAGCAGCACCGTCGATATCGCGAAGAGCGCGCCGCCCGCGATATCGGCCGCATGGTGGTAGCCAAGGCCGATCAGCGCGACACCCGCGCCACACACCAGCACCGCGGAAAGGGCGATCGCGGCCGTGCGCCGCGCCACGCGGTGCGTGCACAGCAGCACCACCACGGTGAGCACGGCCACCAGCGACACCGTATGCCCGCTCGGATAGGCGAGATGCGTCGCCACGTAACGACGACCGAACGCCGGTTTCAACGCGAAAGTGTTCAACCCGATCGCGAGCAAAGGCGCGCCAACGGCCAGTACCGCCGCCGGAAACCGCCTGCGCCGGAGCAGGGCCGCGCAGAGCACGACCAGCACCGCGGCCAGCAGGACCGGCTCGGTCGGCACGGCCAGTGCCGACAACACCCAGGAACCGCCGAGCGCGGAATCGATCCCAGCCGCAAGCGCCGCCTCGAAGCCGACCGCATTCGTCCAGGTACGCACCGTGAGACCCAGTACCAGCGTGCCGAGCAGGCCGAATACCGCAATCAACACCGCAAGATGCCGCGCTCGGGAAGAGGTAAACAACTAGATCTGGTCCTCGCTACCGGGTTCGTCCAGTCCACGTTAGTGCCTGGGTAACCCTGTGAGCTGGGACGCACCCTGAAGATTGGCTGTGAGTTCGACCCATTGGGGCATTCCAGCGCGCTGTCGTACGTTGGAGATGATGTAGGAAACGCACGAACGTCCGCCCTAGAGGGTGATCACATGACCACAGCATTCGCGCTGAGCCCATCGAACCCGGGGATGCCGAACACGCCGACCATGCCGAGCGGTTGGCCGATTGGCTCCTACGACACCTACGAGCAGGCTCGGCGTGCCGTGCATCACCTCGCGACAAGCGACTTCCCCGTCGCCGATGTCACCATCGTCGGGGTGGAGCCGATGCTGGTCGAGCGGATCGCCGGCAAACTGAGTTGGAGCCGAGTACTTCAACGTGGCGCGATGTCCGGGCTCTGGTTCGGTCTGTTCGCTGGGCTGCTGCTCGGCATGGTCAACCCGGCCGCTGGACCGCTGCCGGTGCTGATCGGTCTGGTCAGCGGCTTGGCGCTGGGCATGGGATTCTCCGCCGCCGGCTACGCGGCGACCAGGAAACGGCAGAACTACATCTCGCAGAGCCAACTGGTCGCGCGCCGCTACGACGTACTCTCCCAGCCACGCAACGCCGAACGCGGCCGTGACCTGCTCGCCTCGCTCGCGATGCAGGGCCCACAACCTCGCTAACCTTAAAGAACGCGGTCACCGAGCGTGCTGCTCCGCTGGCCGCGCTCTTACCCCATCCGGGCCAGGTCGGTGGCGCGTACCTCGTGTTTCAGTGTTTCACCACGAAGAAACCGTGCCACCTCGGCCACGATCAACCCGCCCTGCCGCCGCCGCGCCTGCCGGGTGCCTGCCGCCTCATGCGGCGTAAGCAGCACATTCGGCAACCCGCGAAACGGATGCTCGGCCGGCAGCGGTTCCTCGTCGAACACATCCAGCGCCGCATCAATCCGCCCGCTGCGCAACTCCGCGAGCAGCGCGTCCTGGTCGACCAGCCAGGAACGGGCGGTGTTGACCAGCCCAGCCCCATCCGGCAACAACGCCAGCTCCCGCGCTCCGAGCAGGTGTCGCGTCTCCGGCAACACCGGCGCGTGCACAGCCACGATCGCGCTACTGGCAAGCAGCTCATCGAGCTCGCAATGCCGCGCACCCAGCTCGCGCGCCTGTCCGGTGGACAGATACGGATCGGCAACCAGCACCTCCGCGCCCAGCGCGCGTACCAGCCGGAGGTAGTGCCGCCCGGTACGCGAGGCACCGAGTACCCCAACCGTGCTCGCCGCCAGCTCGTTACGCGGCGGCGCGGCTTTCGCCGCCTGCCACGAGGCGCCGGTATGCAGCGCGTGGTCGAACCTCGGTAGCTGATGCAACAGCGCAAGGGTGCTGGCGAGCGCGGCCTCGCCAACCGCATAGGCCATCGCCTCGCCGGCCTGCGTCACCCGGATCCCGCGTGCCCACACCGCATCCGTCACGAACGGTTTCACCGTGCCGCCGGTATGCGCCACCAGCTCGAGATCGGGCACGCCGGCAAGCAACTCCGCCGACAACACTGGCGCGCCCCAACCAGTAACCAGCACCCTGGTCTCCGGCGGCAACGGCGCGTCCTGCGGTAACACCGTCACCTCGCCGAGCGTGCCCAACTCGTCCCGCGCGAAAAACACCGCGCGCCAATGTTCCGGCACCGCGACGGTGATCACCGCAACCACGCATCCCGATGTTCGGCCACGAACTCATCGTCCGGCAGCCACGGATACGCCGCACGCACCCTGGCGATCTCGGCTGCCTGGCCAGGCGACAACCCCTCGGTGGGATCGAGGCACCAGGTTCCAGCCAGCAACCCCTGGGCACGCAGCACCTCGTGCACCCCGGCGATGCAGCCACGGAAACCGTGCGCCACATCAAAAACCGCCGCGTTCGCGTCGGTCAGTTCCGGTGCCCGGTTGACCGCCAACCGCAGCGCCGCGCCATCTCCGCCGACCGCGCGTTGCGCGAGCCGCAGAGTGTCCACCGCGGAGCGTGTCCACACCGCCCACTGGCCAAGCAACCCGCCGACGATCCGGCCACCGCCCGCGCCGAGCAGATCAGCCAGGATCGCATCGTCGTTGCCGGTGTACAGCGCGATCTCCTCGGCCCGGCCAGATGCGGCGACCCCACGCACCACATCCATCGTGCGGTACCGATCGAACGGCGCCAGCTTGATGGCAACCACGCTCGGCAGCTCGGCGAGGCGGCGCCAGAAATCCACCGAGAGTCGCCGACCACCCACCGCTTCCTGCAGGTAGAACCCGATCACCGGCAGTACCTCGCCCACCGCCCGCGCGCGCCGCAGCAGCTCCTCCTCACTGACATCCGGCAAGCCGCCGGGGGAGAGCAGGATCGCGTGATAGCCCAGCTCGGCTGCCAGCTCAGCCTCGGCAACCGCCTGCGCGGTCGGCCCACAGGCGCCCGCGATGCGCAGGAACGGCCGCCCGCCCAGCTCGCCGTCCAATGTGTCCGCAGCCAGTTCCAGCACCGGCCGCAGCAATCCGACTTCCGGCTGGCGGATCTCGAACTGCGTGGTATGCACCGCGACCGCGCAGCCGCCGGCCCCTGCGGCCACGTAATACCGCGTCAACGCGCGCTGCCTGCGCTCGTCCAGCTTGCGGTCGGCGGTCAACGCGAGCGGATGCGCGGGAATGACCGTGCCCCGCGCGAGCAGTTCGGCCTCGGCAGTGGGCAGCATCAGAACCGCCCGTCTCTGCGCTGGAACTTCGTCGGCTTGTCCCACAGCACGCCGCCGCGGACCAGCCACCGCGCCTGCCAATCGACCAGCGTGCCAAGCGCGACATCCGGGTAACCGAACATCGCGTGACAGCGCGCAGCGTTGTTCAGCAACGCCGTGGATTGCTCGGTTCCAGTGAAAACCGGCTCGCGATCAAGTAAACCGCCAAGCTGCTCGGCCACCTGACGCACCGAAACGGTCTCCGGACCGGTCAGGTTCAGCACCAGCGGCGGGCTGCTCGCCCGGGTCAGGCAGCGCAGCGCCACCTCGTTCGCGTACCGCTGCCAGACCACGTTGACGTAGGCGGTGCCGAGGTCCACGGGCTCTCCAGAGTGGATAGTCCGGGCGAGATCGGCCAGTACCCCGTAGCGCGGTTCCACCGCGTAGTTCAACCGCAGCAGCGCCGACCTGGTGCCGTACTCCTGGGCGGCGTGTTCCAGCACGCGTTCCCTGCCCAAGCAGGACATCGCGTACTCGCCGACCGGTTCAGGAGCCTGCTCCTCGGCACAGCCGCCGGATCCGGCCGGCACCAGCGGGTAGACGTTACCGGTGGAAAACGCCACGATACTGGCCTCGGCGTACCGGCGAGCGACCAGCGCCGGCAGCACGGTGTTGGTCGCCCAGGCATCGAACGGCTTCGCCGCCGAGCCGAACTTGGCGCCAACCAGGTACACCACGTTGGCTGCCTCAGGCAGTGCGGTGAGGTCCGCGGTCAACCCAAGGGAAGCGACCACCGGCTCGACGCCAACCGCACGCAGCCGGTCCGCGGCGTCCTGATCGGACCAGCGGGACACCGCGAGCACGCGGATCCCGTTGCCAGCCGCATCAGCCGCGCGCTTTGCCATCCGGCACAGTGTCGGCCCCATCTTGCCGCCCGCGCCAAGCACCACGAGATCGCCCGACCAGCTGGCGGCCTCGGCAACCAGCGCGTCGGATGGCTCGGAGAGCGCATCCTCGAGCGCAGCTTCGTTCTCGAACACCCTGTTGGTTTCCTTCCCCGTCATCCCTTGATCCCCGCCGCGACGGCGTTTTCCGTGACATAGCGCTGACCGACCAGATAGGCCACGAAGATCGGCACGAAGGCGAGCACCGCGCCGGCAAACACCTGCGGCAGCGGCACTTGTTCGGCCTGCAACGAGGCGATACCCGTAGTCAGCGTGCGCATCTCCGGCGACTGCCCGACAAGCAGCGGCCAGAGGAAATCGTTCCAGTGCCAGAGGAAAACAAAGATCCCCAGCGTAGCGAGGATCGGTTTGCACAGTGGCAGCACGATCCGCCAGAAGATGGTCCAGTCGTTGCAACCGTCCACCCTTGCCGCTTCGAGAAGTTCGTCCGGGATTCCCTTGATGAACTGTCGCATCAGGAAGATCGCCTGGACGTTCGCCAATCCCGGCAGGATCAGCCCCCAGTAGGTGTCGATGCCACCGGAGCGGGCAATGAGGATGAACAGCGGGATCAGCGTGATGTGGTACGGCACCATCAGCATGGAGACCAGCGACCAGAACATCACCTCCCTGCCGCGGAACCGTTTCTTCGCGAAGGCGTAGCCGGCCATCGCGGATAGCAGCAGGATCAGTACCACGGAGACCACGGCGTAGATCGCGGTGTTGATCATCCAGCGCCAGATCTCCGGCGAGGTGAAGATAGCCTGGAACGCCTCGGTGGAGAAGTCCCATGGCACCAGGCTGGCCGGAAACTCGATCGAACCCTGTTGCTTGAACGACAGGATCACCATGGCATACAGCGGGAACGCGGTGACGAACGCGCACAGCACGGCGACCACATGGATCGCGACCTTGCCGAGTCCCCGTGGCGCGAAGGTTTCGGTGGTCATCAGGACTCCTTGCCGAACACGATGCGCTGGATCAGGGCCACGATCAGTGTGAGCACGAACAGCACGACACCGATCGCGCCGGCATAGCCGAAGTCGAAGTTCGCGAAACTCTCCCGGTACAGCGAGAACACCAGGGTGTAAGTGGCATCAACCGGGCCGCCCGAGGTCATCACGTAGATCGTGTCGAAGGCCTGGAAGGAGAACGTGGTCTCGATGACGATCAGGAAGAAGATCGCCGGTCGCAGCTCGGGAAGTACGATCCGCCGGAACCGCTGCCAGGGACCGGCGCCATCCATCAGCGCGGCCTCCTCCAGTTCCTTCGGCACTTCCTGCAGTTTGGCCAGCATGATCAGCACGCCATAGCCGAACCGGGTCCATACGCCAACCAGCGCGACCGCGGGCAGCGCGAAGGTGCTGCTCTCCAACCAGTTCGTAACCGGAAAGCCCACTGATTCCAGAATCGACGACCAGGGCCCGTCCACGGAGAAGATCCAGGTGAACACCACGCCGGCGAGGATCAGGCTGGTGACCACCGGCAGGAAGAACACCGAGCGATACAGCCGTGCACCCCGGAACGCTCGCCTGGTCAGCAAAGCCAGGCCGGTTGCGGCCACAATGGTCAGTGGCACGCTGATCAGCGCATAGACCAGCGTGACGCGTAAGGCGTTCCAGAACCCCGGATCGGCGATCAACCGCTGATAGTTCAGCAGGCCCTTCCACTCAAGGCTGCCGCCGACCGTGTAGTTCGCGAAGCTGAGCAGGACCCCGCCGAGCGCGGGACCGAACCGGAATGCCAGGAACAGTACGAATACCGGCAGCACGAAGGCAAGGCCGATCCATCCGCCCCGGGAGATCCGCCGCTTGCGTGCGTTCCCTTGCCGGGCATCCCCGTCCCGGGAACCCCTGTCTCGGGTATCCACAGTGGTCACGACGTGTCCTTAGCTCCGCAGGATCGGTTCGGCTTGGCTCGCGGCCTCGGCGAGCGCGTCCTCCGGCGTGCGCTGGCCGAGCAGCACCGCCTGCACCAGTGGCGCGAGAATGTTCACCACTTCCTGGAACCGCGGATTCGGCTCGCCAGGAATGGTTCGGTCCAGGTACTTCTCCGCTTCGGACATCATCGGGTCGTCCGGGTAGAGGTTCGTCACCGACTCGCGCGGCGAGAAGTAACCAGCCGTGCGGTTGTAGTCGCTCATCACCTCGGTACTGGTCAAATAGGACAGCCAGGCGCGCACCGCGGCAGGGTCGCGGGCGTCCTGGAACACGCCGTAGCCACCTACGACCCCATAGGCCGCTTGCACCTGCTCGGTCAGCGGCGGGGCGATCTGGATGTGTTCGGTGCTGCCCATCGCGTTGCCCACATCCAGCGGTGCCTGGTTGTACACGCAGGCCACCTCACCGCGAGCCATCGGAGACTGATCCGGCTGGTAGGCCTGGGTGAGTGCGGAGCGCTCGACATAACCGTTGTCCACCAGCTTCTTCAGGAAGCGCAGCGCCTGCACCCCTGCGGGGCTGTCCACCGCGAGACTGCGACCGTCCTCGCTGAACACCTTTCCGCCGGCCTGCCAGAGGAACTGGTAGAAGTTCATGTTCAGCGAGGTATCCAGATCGCCCTGGTAATAGGTCGCGTAGTAGCCGGCGCGTTTCAGCTTCGGCGCGATCGCCAGCAGCTCGTCCCAGGTCTCCGGCGGCTCGACGCCGGCGTCGGCAAGCACCCTGGTGTCGCAGCTACCAGCCAGCGCGGCCATCAGAATCGGTGCCACATAAGGCTTTCCATCCATGGTGACCGCGTCGAGCGCGTTGTCCCGGTAATCGGTGAGCGTCCGTTCGGGCAGGTAGTCCTCGATCGGACTGAGCAGATCCTGGTCGTAATAGCGGCCAACCTGATCCGGAATGAGATAAGCCAGATCCGGTCCCTTGCCGGCCATCAACGCCATGGTGAGCGAGGCGTCCCGGTCATCCCACGGGCGGGAGACGACGTCCACGTTGATGTCCGGATGCTCGGCGCGGAAACCCTCGACGGTGCGTTCCCAGAACGCCCGATCGGCAGCCGGGTCGGTGATGATCGGGTAGGTCCACATGGTGACGGTGTTCCGCTGGTCCTCGGCGCCACACCCGCTGAGCAGCGCACTTCCGAGCAGCCCGACGGTAAGTGCGGTGAGGAACTTGCGCGTCCTGCCCACGACCACCTCCTAATTACGGACGTGACCGTATATCTGGCCCGGTGAGCGCGTCAAGAACGGGCTAGCTTGGCTGCTTCGAGTACCGCGCGGAGCACTTCCCTGCTGCGTTGCCAGGGCACCGGTGCCGGTTCGCCTTCGGCCATCCGCAGGATCGCCCGCATCGCGTCCCGGTAGCCGAGCGCGGTGAGCTTGTCCGGGCCCGCCAGCGCGTGGTGCAGCTCCTGCGTCGCGGTCTGCGCGCTGATCGCGTAGTGCTCCGTGCCAGCGCCGACCAGCTCGATGCTGCCCAGCGCCCCGGTTGGCCAGCGCAGCAGCACCGCACCGGTGTCCTCCGAGTTGGTGGGGTGCACGTGGCTGGCACGTAGTGCGGATACCGTGCGCGCGCCTTCGCCGAGTACTGCGTCGAGTAGTTCCACGCCGTGCAAACCGACCGAAACCAAGGTGCCCCCGCCCTGTTGCGGGTCATCCTGCCAGGCGCGTTCCGGGCGCAGAAACGCGGAAATATCGTGCCGCACGGTTGCCCTCACCAGCAGGGCTGGTTCGCTCAACTGGGCCTTCAACTCAACAACAGCCGGCGAGAAGCGCAGCACGGAAGAGGTGCAGAAACGCCCGGGATGCCCGCTGACCACGCGATCCAGCTCCTCCAGCTGCACCTCATTGGCGGCAACCACCTTGTTTGCGAAACAGGGCACACCGGCCGCGAGTACGCCCTCGATCAGTGCCGTCGCCTTGCCTGGCCGTGCCGTCACGATGACGACGTCCGGGCCGGCGGCGAGCAACTCGGCCAGCGAATGAACAACGTGACAGTCGTATTGTTGCTGGAACATGGCCAGCCGGTCCGGTTCGGTCGAGCAGACCACGATGTCCTCGACGCCCTCGCTGCGGGCGACACCCGCATCGGTGAATGGATGGGAATGGGCGAGTCCGGCGAATCCGATACGCATCATGACAGTGTCCGCGCTGGACTTCTGGCATTACTGTGGGGGCGCGCGTTGGCGGGACGATAGGAGTGGCGATGTCCCAGGGACTACCGGACTTCGCGGCGATGGCCGAGGATGCCGAGCGGGTCGAGCGGAAGGCTCGAGCGCTGTACGAGGAACACGGCCCGACGATCGCGCAAGTGACCGGCGACCCGGGAGCCGATGGCCTACTGGACTTCGTCACCGCCACCGCACTGGGGACGGAAGCATGCCACGCATGGGCACGCGGTGATTTCGAGACAGGCAACGATTTCCTCGAACGAGCGAACGGCTACTTGGACAGCGCGCGCAAAGCGGGCGAGTAGGCTACCGACAGTTGGTTGAGAATTCGCAAACATTTCCCGTGAAAAGCTGGCCCTGCGAAGCAATTACGGGAGCAATATGGATATGGAAAAAAATTCCCTGCGCTGTTCGTCGATTTACCTCTGTGGAATAGCGGGGTTTGCCTGCTAGCTTTGCGGCTGTGTCCGTAACGATCGACACTCCGGTGGGCTTGTTCGACTGTGACCTGCTGCTCGGCGGCTCGCCGGGCCTCGAAGGGAAGACGAGCCCGGACGAGTTGCGCGCCAGGTTGGACAGCGCGGGTATTGGCGGCGGGTTGGTCAGCTCAATGCGCGCGTTGTTGTTCGACCTGACCGGTGGAAATGACGAGGTATGCGCGCTCGCCGAAGCTTATCCGGAGTGCTATCCGGCGGGCGTACTCGATTTAAGGGACCCGGTTGGCGCGGCCGCGGAGATCGAGCGACTTGCGGAAAATGGCGTGAAAGCGTTTCGGATTACCCCGGATGCACAGCGGGTACCGCCGACCGCGCCCTCGTTGCACTACCTGGCCAGCGTGCTTGCCGAGCGCGGGTTGGTTGCGTTGGTGGAAGGCGATCTGCGCACCCTGTGGCAACCCTTCGTCGGCCGGGACGCGAAGGTGGTTTTCCTCGACGCCCGAGTAGATGATCTTGGCGACCTACTGCTGCTTTGCCGGGACGAACCCGGATTTCACGCAAGCACGCGGATGTTGACCGGAGTGGAAACACTGGAGAAGGCGGTGTACCGGCTTGGCGCGGAGCGACTGTTGTTCGGTTCCGCTGGGCCGCTGTACGAGGTGGCGCCGACCGCGCTGCGGCTGCACTGCTCCGGACTGGGGTCCAGTGAAGTGGAACTGATCGCCAGCGAGAATGCCCGCCGGCTGCTGCGGCCCTGATCGTACGGACTGCCTGCACCGGGCGCGGCGATGCACGAGCACCATCGGTGCGGCTTAGACTGCGGCAATGTTCGTGCAGCACGAGGGAACCCGATGAACCCGCCCACGATTGGTGTGGTCGGGCCGAGCGACCTCGTCGCGCAGCTCGCCGAAATCGTGCGGAACAGTGGCAAGTGTCCGGTCGTGCCGATCGCCTATCAACATGAGAACGAGACGGTCGGGCTGCTGCGCGAACACCACGACGCGGTGGATGCCTGGCTGTTCACTGGGATCGTGCCGCATACGATCGCGCGCGCCGCCGCGGCCGTGGAACACCCGGCGGAACATGTCTCCTACAGCGGGGTCACCCTGCTGAGCATTGTGGTGCGACTGCTTTCCGAGGGCCGCGCGGTCCGCGCGCTGAGCGTGGACACCCTCGGCGCCGACGAGGTACGGGAAACCCTGGATGCGGCCGGGCTGGCGGACACCGCGACCGAGGTCTTCGAGTACCGGGAAGGGCAGACCAACGCGGAACTGCTCGCCTTCCACCGCGCCGCGCGGAAACGCCTCGGGCCGGACGCGATCGCGCTGACCTGTCTCGGCTCGGCGTTTCACGCGCTACACGACGAACTGCCCTCGGTACGTATGGTTCCGTCCATTAGGGATACCCGGGAGGCCGTCGCTTCGCTGCTGCTCAAGACGCAGAGCCATCGCTACTCCGATGCGCAGGTCGCGGTCGGATTCGCGGAACTCGACGAGGCGCGAGTGAGCCTGGCACCGCTGCTCAGCAGGCTCGGCGCGAGCAGCTTCGAGCTGGACGACGGTCGGCTGGCGTTCGTCACCACGCGCGGCCCACTTTCCGCCGCGACGGCCGAGTTCAGCTGCCTGCCGCTGCTCGCGGGGCTGACCGCTCCAGCACATATCGGCATGGGTGTTGGTCGTTCGGCAGCCGAAGCCGAAGCCCTCGCGCAGGCCGCGCTCGGCAGGGCGCAGGAAGCAGACCAGGTTGCCGGGGCGGTTGCGCTGCCCAATGATGTGCCACGGATACTCGATTCCGCACCGGAGGCGGAGGTGGGCACGCGCGATCTGCGGCAGCTCGCCACCCGGGCCGGGGTCAGCAAGCAAACCCTGCTGACGCTGCGCTCGATGCTTGCCGATCGACGCTCGGGCGAAGTGACCGCGCAGGATATCGCCGAGGCCTTCGGGGTACATGAACGCAGCGCCCGCCGACTGGTGAAACAGCTGGAACGGGCGGGAATCGCAGTGCCGAGCGGACGCCGGATCAACGGCCCCGGCCGGCCGCTGGTTGTTTACGACTTCAAGCTATAACGGGAGGTTCGGTGCACGCGGCAACGAAGGCGCTGATCGACAAGCTGCGACACGGCCTGGTGCCGGCGGCACTCACGCCGATGGACTCGCATGGTCAGGTGGACGTGCACGCGCTGGAGGAATACGCGATCGCGCTCACTGGCGCGGGCATCGCCGGCGTGGCGGTATGGGCGCATACCGGCAGGGGCCTGTACCTGACCGAGGCGGACCGGCTGCGCGTGCTGGACACGTTCCGGCAGGCGAGTAAGCGGCCGGTGATCGCCGGCGCGGGAGTGCCGGTTGGGGCGACGGATTCCTATGAGCTGGCCACGCTGCGGATGGCCGAGCGGGCCGCGGCGCATGGCGCGGATGCGCTGATGGTGTATCCGCCGGCCGCGCTGCGGGATGTGCCGCAGCGGGAGGCGGATCTGCTCAAGCTGCACTGCCGGGTCGCCGAGCTCGGCTTGCCGATCATCGGTTTCTACCTACACGATGCGGCCGGCGGGTACGAGTATCCACAGTCGCTTGTGGACGAACTGCTGACGATACCGGAACTGGCCGGGATCAAGGTCGCCACGCTGGACAGGGCGATCGGCAGTCAGGACACGTTGCAGCGGATCCGTGCCGTCTCCGATCGGCTGGCGATCACCGGCGAGGACCGGATGTTCGGGCCCTCGCTGATGTGGGGCGGGGACTGTGCGCTGGTTGGTATCGCGGCGGCCAGGGTAGAGCTCTCCAGAGCGTTGCTCGAGTACTGGTTCGCCGGTGATTACCCGGCGTTTCACGCGGCCTCGACGCGGCTGGACGAGTTCGCCGCGCGGACCTTCCGCGCCCCGATCGAGGGTTACGTGCAGCTGATGTTCGATGCTGCTGTCCAAGATGGACTAATCCCTGAGCAGGCCGCGCACGATCCATACGGCCCGCTTCCGGTCGGCGCGCTTTCCCTCTAACCTCGCTAACCTTAAAGAACGCGGTCACGCACAGTCACCGCAAGATCCTTAAAGATTGCGGTTTTGTGGGGTTGGCTGCGCGGTGGCTTAGCCGAATTCGGCGGTGGTGACGATCGAGTTGACGGCATTGCTGGTGTCGAGGGACAACGGCTCGCCCTTGCCGTCTGACTGCACATAGAAGAGCAGATCACCCTTGCGCAGCAGGTAGTACTCGATCTCGGCGTGCCCAGCCCGACCCTCGGCCAGCCAGAGACCCTCATCAACCCGCTCCGCTACCGTCGTCACCGTGGGTCCGTGATGCCGAACATCGACGTATGTCACGTCTTCCCGATCCAGCTCGCGAACCTTGCGTGCGTACAGCTGCCTTGCCGCGCTCACACTGGGCAATTGGTGCAGTCGCACATCGACGACCTGCTTGTCGTAGTCGTACTTGATGTGCTGCTGGGAGCCGAGTTCAGCCTCAGCGGACCCATTGACGCCTTCGGGCGCGGCAAAGGTGAACGGTACATGCGAGGCGGCCTGTTCGCCGGTGCCGACGCCGGAGATCTTCGAATCGTCGAACTCGATGCTCTCCGCGAGCTGATGCACATCGTCCCACCAACCCTCCGGCGGCTCGGTGTCCGCCGGTACGAACGCGCTCACCGTCGCAGTGACGGCATCCTTGGCGACCATATAGAACCGCATCGTGCCGGCTCCGAGCTCGCTGTCCTCCGCATGCTCTTCCTCACTCCACTGGCCGGGTTGCCCGTCGGCCTGGAACGTCTTCGGCTCGACGCGCCGTTCCTGCCACCGTTGCTCGTTCTCCGCAACCAAGGCCGAAGCGTCCCGATTCTCCTCGTCGATCCGGAAACCCACGGTCAGCTCGGTCGGTTCGGACTGCAGCTCGACGGTCCCATCGCCGTACCAGAACAGGTAGCTGTCCGCTTCCGTGTCGAAGGTGTAGGTCACCGGCGCGGGGAAGTCGACGCTGAACCGGTTCTCCTCGTCGCTGGCGACGGCTTCGCCCGAGGTCGTGCTACAGGATGTGGTCAGTACGGACAAGACCGCGATACTTGCGATCACGCCGATCCGCGAACCTGGCCGCATGGGTCTCCTCGCTCAGTTGCTTGATACCCACCGAGGATACGGCCAGGACGCGAATCGACCTCACGTCGCTGGACGGTAACGAAGCAGTTCCGCTCCGTCGTTGGCGAACACATCACCGTTGCTGTGCACGAACATCCGGTAAACCGGTCGATCGGTCAGCACCTCGGACTCGCCGGATTCGCTGTCCACCTTGGCCAGACCAAGGTTCGGGATCGACGCGTAGAACGCGCCGTCGGCTTCGTTGTAGTCCAGGTCGCCAACCGCGTACGCGCCGTCGATCGGCCACTCGTAGTCCGCATGCCGCTTCTCGGAAAGCACCGAACCATCCTCAGTGGATACCTGGAACACGACCCCTGCGGTGAGACCCCACAGCGTGCCGTCCGGGCCGAAGGCCAGATCCGAGACCGTGCGCTCGCCGGCCACCGGCACCGTTTCCCACAGCTTCTCGCCGCGCTCGATGTCCCAGGCGAACAACTTCGCCTCGGTCTGGGTCTCCTCGGCCCCATAGCCGCCATACACCGAGGTGCCGACGTACAGCACGCCGTCGCGGTGCGCGATGGAGATCACGCTCTGCTCGGGCACCGGCTCGGGGAACTCGGTGTTCTCCCCGCTGGCGATATCGTGCAACACCAGCGAGCCGCCGAGATAGCCGCTCTTGTTCACCGTGCCGAAAGCGAGCCTACCTTCGCCCGCGCCGACTATCGCAAATGGACGGTCGCCATTACTCGCGTCGCCGTTGTAGATCTCGCTCGGGTTGACCTTGCCGCCCTCGTCGATATTCGCCCACTCCCACGGCTGGTCCCGGTCGTAGGAGTACACCCGCCCGCGTGGGTAGGCACCGAGATAGACCCGCTGGTCATCCGCGTGCATGCCCATCACCTCGGAGAACCGGTGATCCTCCCGGACCTCGCCGGATTCCGGGTCAACAGCGGCGAACGCGCCTGTTCCGGTGCCGCCGGTGAGCACCTCGCCGTTCTGGCCTTCCTCGAGCGAACGCATCCGCACCGGGTTCGTTTCGATCTCCGATTCGAACACGTCATGCTCGCCGGTTTCCGGGTTGTACCGGAACACCTCGCCGGTCCACACCATGCCGAGCACGGATTCGCCGGGGTAGTCGTCCACGGTGCCCAGTCCGAGGGAGCGCAACTGCGCGGTGAACTCGAACTTCAGCGAGGTGGGGGAGACCTCCCTGGTTTCCGGGTCGTACCCGGTGAGCACGCCGTCCTGGGCGAAGTAGACCTTGCCGTCCGAAGCGCGTTGCGTCACGTCCAGCCCGCTTACCCCGTCCAGCGAGTCGATCCATTCGCCGGTGCGCAGATCCTTGACGAGCAAGGTGCCGATCAGGCCGGTCTTGGTGAGCCTGGTGAACAGCAGATCGCCGACGATGTTGATGTCGTAGACGACCTGGTCGGGGTCCGTGCCCTCGGGTAGCTGGACCTCGCTGCGCTCGCCACTGTCCACATCGATCGCGACAAGATGGGCATGTGGCTGGGTTCCGGCATACAACGTGTTGCCGTGCAGGCCGATGCTGCGTACGTAACTCTGCCCTTCGGCGGCTTGCCCGTAATCGTGCACCTCGTCTGTTCGCACGTCGTAGCGGAAAACCTTGCCACTCGGGTAGGTGCCGCCGTACACATTGCCCTGCTCGTCAAAGGTGAGCTTGTAGAGGTGGCTCTCCGATTCGAACAGCCTGCCCAGGTCTTCCAGCTCGTCCGCGCCCTGCTGCCAGCGAAGCAGCTGTCCGGAGCCGGTGGTGGAGATGTAGACGGTGCCGTCTGGTGCCACCGCGACGCCGTAGGAGTGCACCCCTCGGCCGAGGTCGAACTGGTGTTTCACCGCGCCGGTGTTCGCGTCCACCACGTAGAACACGCCCATGTCGTTGTCCCGGCTGGCAACCGTGTACACCTCCGGTTCGCCAGTCGCGGACTCACCGACCGCGCCGCCAACCGTGGTGGCGTAGCTCATCGGCACACCGAGCGAGGTCAGCTCGCCAGTGGGTCTGGCAGCGGCGGTCCAAGCGGGCAATGCGGTGAGCAACAGGGCGAGTACGACTGTCGCGGCGATCCGGCGTCGGCGGCGCATGGCACTCCTTCGTGCTGGGACGACTCCGCAGCATATTTACGGACGTGACCGAAATTAGCCAGAGTGGAGATTGCGCGTCAAGACCTCGCCTGTCGGAGAGCTCGTATGAACTGGATGCCCGACGTGAGTCCGGAACACTGTGCGGGGCGCCATTTTGGTTGCACTCGGTCACCGCAATGTCCCCAAGGATTGCGGCCAGGCGGCGTTCTCCATGGAATGAGATTACGGAAAGTAACTAGACGAGGACGGGGATGCGCGCTGGGGTTTCAATGAGGCGTAGGGGGAACCAATTCGTTCACTGGCGCACCGAATTGCGTGTGATTAAGGGGAACAGCGTGCAAAGGTTTGTGACCGGGGCGGTACTGGCGGCAAGCGTGCTGCTGTTGGCGGCCTGTAATGACGACGAGCCGAATCCGGCTGCGAACGAAACGACCAGTCCGGCGCCGACGTCGAGCTCGGCACCAACGTCCAGTTCGGCGCCCACGTCGAGCGCACCGCCGACGAGCGAAGAGCCAGCGCCGACCGAGGAACCGGCCGGCGACCCGCCGGGTACCGAATGCGAAACCGTGGTGATGACCGCCGCGGACTTTCCCGCGTACGTCTTCATCCGCGAGGGCGTAGTGCCCTGCAGCGAAGCGACCAGGGTGATGCAGGACTACTACCTCGCGCTCGGCCGGGGCGAAGCGCCAGGTGCCGGCGGCGGTGGGCCGGTGCAGGTGCGGGATTGGACCTGCACCAGCGGGCCGGCCACCGACCCGGGCTCGACCTGCACGACCGCGGACGGTCGCAAGATCGAGGCGGAAATCGAGGCTTAAAGCCCGGGAGCCCTACCAGTTCTGCTGGTTGGGGAAGGTGTTTCGAGCCGGGAACGCCTGCTGGATCGAGCTGGTATGTCCAGCGGGCGGCCCGGATGCCTCCGGCCAGATCGACTGGCCGGGTGGCGGCTGGTTGGTCGGCATTCCTGGTGGTGGCACGTTAAGCGGCGGCTGCGGTTGCGCGTGTCGGCCAAGTGCCCGACCGACCGGCGGCAGCAGCACCAGCACCATACCGAGTAGCCAGGCCGCGCCGGCCGCGATCGGTACCACGGTGTAGCCGGCGAGATTGTCGCCGAACAGCGCGATCGCCGTGTACGCGTAGTAGCCGGCAACCAGCAGGCCAAGCACGGCCAGCATCGGGCGGCCGATCCGGAAGCGGCAGGCGAGTAGCACGGCGAACACGAGGGTCAGCGCGCCGACCGCCATCGTCACGATGAGCGCGAAGGTGACATCACCGGTTACCGCTTCGCTGAACATGAGGCCGAGCACGCCCGAGAACAGGTGCAGATTCGTCGGCGCGCCGTCGAGCGACACGATTCCGGTCGCAATCGCGAAACCAGCGCAGGCAATGAACAGTGCGGCGGTCAGCCTGGCAAGCAGGGCGCTCGGCCGCGCGGCTGGCGGGTAGCTGGGCTGTCCCCCGTAGGGCATACCGGACGGTGATGGCCAACCCTGTTGTGGGTAGTTCATGTAACGAGTTTCCTTCACTCGAACGGGGGACGCATCTATTCGACCGTGCATTGTCGGTTAAATTCAAGCACTCGGAGTGAAGAGGTTACGCAGAATCTCCCGGTCGGGCTTACCCGGCCCGCGTAATGGGAGCTCGGGCACGAACACGAACTGTTTCGGGACGGCCGCCTTGCCAACCTGTTCGCGCACCGCCCCGCGCAACTCCTCGAGATCTGGTTCCGAGCCGGTTGGCACTACCGCGGCGCCCACCGCCGCGCCCCATTCGCGATTCGGGACGCCAAGCACGCACACTTCGCGCACCCCGGGCACTCCGGCCAGTGCCCGCTCAACGAGTACCGGTGGCACATTGACTCCGCCGGTGACGATCATGTCGTCCGCCCTGCCCAGTACCTCCAGCCGGCCGTCCGGCAACAGTCTGCCGAGGTCTCCAGTATGGAAGCGACCGCTCGCAAACGCTTGCGCAGTCTGCTCCGGTTCGCCCCGGTAGCCGTGCGCCAGCATCGGGCCGGCGATCGTGATGGCCCCCGAACCATCCGGGGTAGTGGAGTCGACCTCGATTCGCACTCCGGCCAGCGGATGCTGGTCGTAGACGCAGCCTCCGGCTGTTTCACTCATGCCGTAGGTGGTCACCACCGGTACGCCGTGTTGTTCCGCGCGAGCGCGCAGGCTGCTCGGGGTGGCCGCGCCGCCGAGTAGCACGGCGTCGAACCGGCTCAGCGCGGCGAGTCCGGCGCCCCCTTCGTCCAGCAGCCGGACAAGTTGGGTCGGCACCAGCGCGGTGTAGTGCCGGCCCGGCTCGCGAAGTACCCGCTCAGCGGCATCCGCAAACGCTTGCGCACGGAAGCCTCCGGCCAGCGCCAGTACGCCTGGCTCGGTGTTCGCGAGCAGTGCACGGATCAACACCTGGATACCGGCGATATGGTGCGCCGGCATCGCGAGGAGCCAGTGCCCCTGCCCGCCGAGCCGCGCGTGTGTCGCGTTCGCCGAGGCGCGTAGTGCTTCCGCGGACAGCATCACCTGTTTGGCGAGCCCGGTCGAACCGGATGTTTCCACCACGACCGCCGTCGTGTCCTCGGCACTGCCGAGCTGCCCGAGTACGGCGGGATCACTACCCGCGGCGCCCGGCAGCAGTGCCGGGCCGGTGCCGGCGAGCGCGGCGCGCAGCGCGGGCAGCACCTCGCGTACCGCCGGCCCGTCCGGCATGGGCAACCGGCGGAGCTCCCGCATCAGAAGTACCAGGGGAACGGGGTGAAGTCCGGCGTGCGCTTTTCCAGGAAGGCGTTGCGGCCCTCGATCGCCTCGTCCTGCATATAGGCGAGCCGGGTGGTTTCGCCGGCAAACAGTTGCTGCCCGACTAGGCCGTCGTCGATCGCGTTGAAGGCGTACTTGAGCATCCGCTGCGCGGTTGGCGATTTGCCGTTCACCTCGCGGGCCCATTCGAGCGCGGTGGTTTCCAGCTCGGCGTGCGGTACTACCTCGTTCACCGCGCCCATCTCGTATGCCCGCTGTGCGTTGTACTCGCGACCGAGGAAGAAGATCTCCCTGGCGAACTTCTGCCCGGTCTGCCGGGCCAGGTAGGCAGAGCCGAAGCCCCCGTCGAAGCTGCCCACATCCGCGTCGGTCTGCTTGAACATGGCGTGTTCCGCGCTGGCCAGGGTCAGATCGCAGACCACGTGTAGGGAATGGCCGCCGCCGGCCGCCCAGCCGGGCACCACCGCGATCACCACCTTCGGCATGAACCGGATCAGCCGTTGCACTTCGAGGATGTGCAGCCGGCCAGCCCGCGCCGGGTCCACTGTTTCAGCTGTTTCACCGGCTGCGTACTGGTATCCGGAGCGGCCGCGAATGCGCTGGTCGCCGCCGGAGCAAAACGCCCAGCCGCCGTCCTTCGGGGATGGCCCGTTTCCGGTGAGCAACACGCAGCCGACGTCCGAGGTCATCCGGGCGTGGTCGAGTGCGGTGTAGAGCTCGTCCACGGTGTGCGGACGGAAGGCGTTGCGTACCTCCGGTCGGTCGAAGGCGATGCGAACCGTGCCGTGCTCGACGGAACGGTGGTAGCTGATGTCCGTGAACTCGAAACCTGGAACGGCGCGCCAAGCGGCGGGATCAAACAGTGCGGCGGTCATGGTCGTTGACTCTATTGGCCGCGAGCACGCCGTTCACCAAGCGGTGCTGCGGGAGTGTGCCTCAAGTTCAGGGGTAGGAGATACGTCCGGGCGTAGGTTGCGGGGCGGGGCGGCGCGCGGGAATCCGGGGTCGCACCGTGGCGCCAGCCGGTGCCGTGCTGGACATCGGGCGTGCCGGTGTCCGCACTGGCGGTGCCGGATAGGACTTTGCCTCGGTCCGGCCCTGCCCGGGTTCCCAGTCTAGCGAGCTGGTGCCGACCAGGCCGACCTTATGTGCCACCGCCGCCGCTTCAGTGCGGTTTGCCGCACCGAGCTTGCGTAGAATCCGTAGTACGTGTGAGCCAACGGTGGCCCTGGTGATGTGCAGCTTCTTGGCGATCCCGGAATTCGAGTACCCGTGTGCCATGCAGACCAACACGTCGTGTTCCCGTTCGGTCAGCTCGGCGAGCTGGGTGCAGGTGGGTGTATTGATCATGTCGACCAGCTGCCGCTGGTGTTTGGTGAGCACCGCTGGCGAGACGAAAAGTTGGCGTGCGGCGGCGGCGTGTACCGCAGCGGCGAGCAGCCACGGTGACTCGTTCGGTAGCACGATGGCGGCTATGCCCTCGGCAAGGCAGCGGCCAATCTCCTCGTCATCGGCGGGACAGATCGCCACGATCGGCTTGAGCGCCTGACGTTCGGTGTCCCGGGACAGTGCTCGCCAGGTATGCGAACGAAGCAACGTGCTTGATCGCAGCATCCATACATCGGTGTGTTCGCCTGGCCGTGCATTTGCCGCTTGCTCGGCACTTCTGGCGGTCTGCTTGATATTTATGTTGAACCGATTCAGGTCCAGCGCGTGTAGCCAGGAAAAACAGAACGCGCTACCCGGTTGAGCTTGCTCTTCGTCAATTAACCCGACAGTGACCACAATGAGCCCCAGTGATTTTGGCCATCGCTAACGATGGGCTCGGAATTTTAGTATTGGCCGATTCTGGCAGTGGCTAAACAACTTGGTTAACTATATTCCTAGTCTTGGTATATCTGGGAAATTTAAAACCAACTGGGCCGAAACAGTAGCGAAGCGGGCCAGCGTACGCAGTGCAGTGTGATCTGCGTCACTATCTATCCAACCAAAGTAGGGGTTTGGCTGGCTTCGAGTTAGTGGCTTGCGATTTTGTGTTGGTTACCGGGAACATGAGACATGAACCCTTTTCAGGAATTACCGGCGGTACCAGCGTTTCATTTTCAACTATTTGTTGGCGCAAGCAGTACCGGGAGTTGCCGTACCGAGCGCAGGAATGGGCTCGTCAGCCACTCCAACTCGGTGGTTCGGGCATTCAGCCGAACGTTCGGGTATCGCCGCAGCACTATTCGTAGGGCGACTTCCGCTTGCTGGCGGGCGTAGCTGGCGCCGAACGCGTGATGCGCTCCGTAGCCAAAGGCGAGATGCCCGCCCGCGCACCGGGCGACCTGCTGCATATGTGGATCGCCGAAGTCCGCTGGTGGCCTGTCGGAGAGCGTGAATGCGACCAGGTCACCCGGCTGGATCCGCTGATCGGCGATCCTGATCGGCTCGGTAGCGCAGCTGATGGAGCTGATGTTCTGCGCATGGTTCACCCGCAGCAGTGCCGCGACCGCTGCCGGGATTCGCTCCGGCGCCGCGCGCAGCTGATCGAGCAGCACATCGTCGGTGAGCAGCCGGTAGAACATATTGCCGATGATGCTGAATGTGGTCTCTACGGATACCACAAGTAGCAGGATTGCCCCGTGTACGACGTCTTCCTCGGTCGCGCCAGTGCGCGTGCTGATCCGGCCGCTGAGTGTGCTGAGCAGGTCCCTGCGTGGATGGACCCTTCGCGCGGTGAACAGCGCTGCCAGTTTCTCGGCGAGCTGGCCGCTCGCGGAGCGCTCGATTGCCCTGCTCGGCGACAGGATGATCAGATCAAGCCATTCGGTGACGTCCGCCCGGTCGTGTTCGGCGATACCGACCAGTTCGCAGACGCTGTGCACCGCATAGGGCATCGCGAAATCCGCGACGAGGTCGATGGAATTCTCGGTGCCCGCGAATGAGTCAAGTAAGGCATGCGTGACGCGTTCGAAGGGATCGCGGAGTTCGGTGGCCGCGCCTTCCGGGAATTCGTTGTGGACGGCCTTGTTCGCATGCTGAATAAATGAGCGCAGAACGGTCGTGTAGTGCCCAGCCCTTGCATTCATCTCCGCGTCACCACAGTCTTTGGTAAACCGTTCGCGGATCGCGGCGGAGATGGTCGCCGGGTCGGTGCTGAGCCGTGCGTCGGCGGCCATCTTCGGCGCTGCCTCATGCCCGGTGACCAGCCAGAGTGCCGTGTCCGGGCCAGTGCTGACGCGCTGCACCGGCCCGTAGGTACGCAGCGCGCGATAGGTGGAGAACGGGTCCGAAAGATCGCCGTCCCCGATATGCACTCCGCACCTCCTGCCCCCAAGGTTGCCCACGGTACGAGGGTGCCGTTGGTGATCGGATCCAGGTTTTCGGTGCTTTTTGATCTCTCAGCCGTCCGCATTCTGGTGGAGTCCCGGCGACCATGGCACGCGATATCGCCAGCGCCACTACTTTCCGTGACCGCGTTCTTTAAGGTTAGCGAGACTACTGGGTGGTTAGATCCAGCCTTCTTCCCAGGCGCGGCGGGCTGCTTCGTGTCGGGTTTGCACGCCGAGCTTGGTCATCGCGGAGGACAGGTAGTTGCGCACCGTACCGGTGGCCAGATGTGCCTGCTCGGCGATCGAGTTGATCGTGCCACCGTGCTGTGCGATCCGCAGCAGTTCCAGCTCGCGTGCGGTGAGCGGGCAGTTCGCCGCGGTCAACGCCGAGGCCGCGATCTCCGGATCGACGTAGCGGCCGCCGGCGTGCACATCGCGCAGGATCTCGGCGAGCTTGCTTGCCGGGGTGGTTTTCGGCACGAAACCGCGCACGCCCTCGGTGAGCGCGCGTTTCAGTACACCGGGCCGGGCATGCCGGGTTACCAGTACGACGGGTATGCCAAGTTCGGCGGTGCGCAACTGGTGCGCCGCGGCCAGCCCGTCCCAGCCGGGCATTTCCAGATCGAATACCGCCAGATCGGGACGGTGCTCCTGGGCCAGTCGCACGGCGGCGACCCCGTCGTCGGCTTGCGCGACCACCTCGATATCGCTTTCGAGGTTCAGCAACGCGGCGAGCGCGCCCCGGATCAGATCCTCGTCGTCGGCGAGCACGATGCGGATCATGTCGCACGCTCCAAATGTCGTGGGGTTTGCCCGGCCAGTTCGAACCGCCCTTCCGGCGTCCTGGCCGCGGTGACCTGCCCGCCGAGGGTGGCGAACCGATCGCGTAGTCCGGTGATCCCGCTGCCGGGCACGTAGTCGCTCACCGTTGCCCCGTCGTTCACCAATCGGACCTCTGTCTGTCCGTTTTGGACGTCCATGGTCAGCTTACAGTTGCGCGCGTCGCTGTGCCGGAGGATGTTGGTCGTGCCCTCCTTCACCAGCGCACCGAACAGGTGTTGCACGGGCGGTGGGATATCCGTTGGATCGCCGTGTACCTCGGTGGCGATTCCCGCCGCCCGCAACAGTTCCGCCGCATTGGCGATCTCGTTGCGCAGGTCCGTCGCCCGGTAGCCGTGCACCACATCCCTGGTGTCGGTGAGCGCCTTGCGCGCCAGGTCAGTCAGCTCGGTGGCCTGTTGCCGCGCGGCCGCGTCGTCCGTGCCGATCAGCCGCTCGGCGAGCTCGCCCTTGAGCACGATCGCCTGTAGATAGTGTCCTTGCACATCATGCAAATCGGCGGCGAACCGCAGGCGCTCGTTCACCACGGCGAGTTCCCGTTGCGCCGTCCTCGCCCGATCTACCTGGACGATCACTTCCCAGAACCACAGTTGCAGGGCATCGAGCAGCACGATGATCGCCCACAACACCATCGCGAAGCCGGCATTGACCAGCACGCTATCCAATATGGACCGATAATCGTCGCGCAGTGCCAGCCCACCGGCGCCGACCAAGCCGATGATCAGTCCAATCGGTACCGCCCGCCGCCAGCGTTGCGCGGTTGGCCAGCGCAGCACGATCGGTGCGCCAATCAGTGCTGGCAGCAACGCCCAGGAAATCGGGTTCGTCGAGTACACGGCCGCGTAAGCCCAGCTGGCGATGGCGAACCCGAGCGCGGCCAGGCCGGGCCAGTTCGCGACGTCCCTTGCTGACTCCCCGCGCATTACCTCGGTGACCAGCCAGATCCGTAGCACCGAGACGACGACCGCGGCAATGGTCAGCGGAACGATCGTGGTGAGCTCGGGCGGCGACCGGAGCACCTCGTAGATCGGAACAAGGGCGCAGATCAGCGTCATCCCGACAAGGGACCACCACGTATACCGGCGCATCCGCCGGATTCGCGGGCTCACCTCGGGGTCCCATTCGGTCATCGGGACAGCATAACCAGCCCAGCACTCATGACATCTGTCATGACTGACCAGTGTGGATTACACGGCAACCGTTGACAGCTGGCGCTACCGCGACCGGCGCGCGCTCGGCAAGCTTAACGCTATGACGAAACCAGTGATCGAGGTCAGCGACCTGCGCTGCGCCTACGGTGCTTTCGAAGCGGTTCGCGGGTTGACCTTCGAGGTGCACAAGGGCGAGCTGTTCGCGCTGCTCGGCACCAACGGCGCCGGTAAGACAACCACACTGGAAACCATTGAGGGGCACCGGAAACCATCCTCGGGCGCGGTACGAGTGCTTGGCGCGGATCCGGTCAGCCAGCGCTCCTGGGTGCGCCAGCGCTGCGGGATCATGTTGCAGGAAAGCGGTTTCGCCGGCGACCTGACGGTCACCGAGACCGTTCAGCTGTGGCAGGGCATCCTCGGCATATCCTCCATTGTGGAGGACGGGCTTGCCAGGTTGAACCTGACGCACCGCCGCGATGTACGCGTGAAGCAGCTCTCCGGCGGCGAGCGGCGCCGGCTCGACCTGGTGCTCGCCACGCTCGGCCAGCCCGAAGTGGTGTTCCTGGACGAACCGACCACTGGACTCGATCCGCAATCGCGGGAGGCCACCTGGCAGGTGGTGCGGGAGCTGCTTGCCGGGGGCACCACGGTCCTGCTCACCACGCACTACCTGGAAGAAGCCGAGCGGCTTGCGCACCGCTTGGCGATCATGCACGAGGGGCGGTTCGCGGTCGCCGGGAACCTCGCCGATGTGCTGGAAACCGAGCTTGCCCAGCTGGGCTTCGACCTGGGGGATGGCGTTCGGGTTGCCGAGTTGCCGGCACTGTTCGGTGAGCTGGACGAGCTAGCGCTGGCCGAAGGGCGTGTGCAGATCCGCACCGCGCGGTTGCAGGACGACCTGCAAGCGGTGCTCGGCTGGGCTGCCGCGCGCGGGGTAGCGCTGCGCAGGCTGCGCGCGCACCACGCCTCGCTCGATGACGTGTTCCACCGGGTCGCGGGCGGCGCCCGGGCCGAGATTTCCACGGAGGTGACGGTCCGATGATCGCAGCGGTGCAGTCGATCATGCGCGCCGAGCTGAAACTGCTTGCGCGCAATACCACCGTGGCGCTGACCGCGACCCTGCTGCCACTCGCGTTCGCTGGGGTGATGCTCGCTATGGATCAGGGTGCCGCGCATCCGATTGGCTGGGCTTACCCGATCGCCATGCAGTTGCTGGTCGTTTTCGGTGCCAGCACATATCTCACCTCGACAGCCGCACTGTGCCATCGCCGGGAGGAGTTGTATCTGAAACGGCTGCGCAGTGGCCCAGCCTCGGATGTGACGGTGCTGGTTGGCGTGTTGTCGCCAGTGGTAGTGCTTTCGCTGCTGCAGGCGGGCTTGGTGTTGCTGATTACCGGAACATTCGCCCCTGCGGCGCCGACGAATCCGTTGTTGCTTGTGCTGGTGGTGCTACTGGGCACGGTTATGTGCCTCTCGCTCGGTATGGCGACCAGCGGGTACGCGGCGACCGGCGAGCAGGCGCAGATCGTCACCATGCCGTTCTTCCTGTTGCTGGTTGGCAGTGCGGTCTGGGCTTCGCTGGATATCGCGACCGGCCTGAGCCAGCTACAGATGGTGCTACCGGGTGGGGCGGTCACCGAACTCACCCGGTTGGCCTACGGCGACGGCAGCTTCACGGCGCAGCTGACCGAGGCACTGCCGCCAATCGGCGTGCTGGTCGCCTGGACGATCATGGGCGTGGCGGTAGCGACCAAGGCGTTTCGCTGGGAGCCACGCGGCTAGCCAGCGGGATGGGGCGAGGGTTAGATGCGGCGGAATTCCTCGGCCGCGTCTTCCTCGCCCTGTTGCATGTCTTGCAACGCGGCCGCGAGCTTTTCGATGTAGCTGTCGACCTGCTGGAGCAGCGCGTCGTTATGCCGCTGCAGTTCACCGAGCGACTGCTTGGTGGCCTGCGCGTGCAACACGCTCATCGAATCTTGCGCTGGCGGCGCGGCCAGACCCACGGCTCGCGCCAGCTCACGGCCGTCTGCGAGAATCTCTTCTCGTTCGGTGCGCCATTTGCGCAGCACCGCGTGCAGCTCTGCAAGGTCGGCCGAGGAGCGTCCGGCGTCTGCCGGGACGGCGCCCGGTTCACCCGCCTCGGACATACCGCCTCCCTGGAACCGCCATTCGCACGTGCATCCGTACGTGCAATTGCATCAATCGACTAAGTTAATCCGGTCCGCCGCGATCGGCAACGCTGCGGTACTCACCCGAACGAGTTGCGTTCAGCAATCTGCTTCACTCAGTGCGTGCACAAACATCGTGGTTTGCGTATGACGCATCGGCGGCTCGGGTTAGGCCTGCTTGGTTGTCTCGCCCTGGTCGCCTGCGGCCCGTCGAGCGAGCCGGCCGAGCCGGCTCCGGCAACAACTCAGCCGCCCAGTTCCTCGGCGAAGGCGCCAGAACCGCCGGCCGAACCGGCACCGGCCGCGGATGGGCCGTGCCCGTACCTGAGCGCCGACCAGGCAGCCCAGTTGAACGGTCAGCTTGTCGGCAGTGTGCGGATCTCCGCGGGTAAGCCCCCTGCTTGCTTCTTTTACCGGGAAGACGGTGAACTACAGCTGACCAGCTGGGTATACGAAGGAAGGCAGCGGGTGGCACAGGCGCTGATCGACAAGGTCGTGCCGGTGCGGACCTCCACCCGGGCGAGCGAGCCGCCCGGGTGGGAAGGTGGCTATCTGCAACTCGAGGACGGCGCGCGCTACGCGGTCACCCGCGGTACGACCGCGGTGGTGGTGACCACCAACGAGCAGCAGTCGCTGAAGGCGCGGGAAGCCGCCAAGCAGGTGATCGCGGCCATCGCGGACTAGCGATCAGCCGCCGAGCCGGTCCCGATCGGCGAGCAGCGCGCGAGCCAGCGAGCTGTCGCAGATCAGCACGTCCACCGCGGAGCTGCGCAGCGCGCCGAGTACCCCGCGGGTCTTCTCCGGGCCAGCCGCGATGCCGACAACCATGGGGATCTGCCGCAGATCGGCGAGCGAGATCGCGAGCACCCGGTCCTCCGCCGGCCCGATGATCGCGGACCCGTTCCCGTCGAAGTAGCGCGCGCAGAGGTCGCCAGCCGGTTTGGCCGCTTCGAACTCCGCTCGCTCGTCGGTGCCGAGATTCAGCGTCTCCACGATCGCCGCCGAGGAACCCGTACCGAAGCTGCCGATACCGACCAGCGCCACGCTGACCTCGCGGGCCGACTCGAGCGCGCTGGCGATACTCGGCTCGGCGAGCAGTACGTCCCGCCCCGCGCGGGAGGTGAGCACGGCCGGCGCGTGCAGTCGCTGGAACCGTCCGCCGAGCCGACCGGCCAGATCGCGCACCAGCTCCTCGCCGGTGATCTCGGAGTCCACAGAGGATAGTCCGCCGACCAGTGGTACCACTTCGACATCCAGCCCGCCGGAATCCGGTACATGCTGCACCACGGCCTGCAGGCTGCGCCCCCAGGAAACCCCGATCCGTTGCCCGGACCGCAGGTTCTCCTGCAGCCAGCGTCCGCCGAGATCGCCGACCTTGGGCAGCGGGTGCTCGCTGCCGTGGGCGTCGGCCACCCGGCAGTCGCGTAGCCCGAACACCTCGGAAAGTTCGCGCTCCAGGTCCAACTCACGGCCGCTTGGATCGTTGATCCGGATCTCCACGATGCCACGCTCCCGCGCGGCGGTGAGCATTCTGGACACATTGGACCTGCTCACTGAGAGCGCTTCGGCGATCTCCTGCTGTGACTGGTTTTCCTGGTAGTACAGCCGAGCAGTCCGGACGAGCAGGTCCTGATCACGTGGCGGCGGCATTATGATGCGGCCGGCTCTTCGTGCGTGAGCAGGTCGGACAGTGCGGTCAGGGCATTCTCCGCGCCCTCGCCTTCGGTGCGCAGCACGATCTCCTCGTTGTGGCCAATGGCGAGACCAAGCACGGCTAGGATGCTGGTCGCGTCGACCAGTTCGCCGTCTGGCCGGCCGATGGACACCCCGCAGCCCTGCTGTGCGGCGGATTTCACGAAAACCGCCGCTGGCCGAGCGTGTAGCCCTACCTCGGAGGCAATCTTGACGCGGGCTTCGGGCATCGGGCGGCTCCCTTCAAAACGGACTCTTGCTTCCGGACGAATCGCCATGTTACACACATCACTGGCAAACGTGAAGAGTATACGCACATTAGTGCTTATGCCCGGGTGAGGTTCACCCACTCGCCATTGGCGGCGAGAGAACGGAGTAAAGCATGGACGTGCTGGCCGCATGGCTTCCGGCAGCACAGCCGACGGCACAGGAATCCGGAGCGGACGGCAGCGGCGGGGTGCTTGGCGTCTTCGAGTGGTTGGGTACGCACTTCATCGGGCTTTTCGAAGCCGCGGGTGAGCAGTTCGTTGGCCTCATCACGGGCATTCTGCCGACCTTGGTTGCGCTGCTCACTTTTATGTACGCGCTCACCCAGTTCATCGGTGAGGAGCGGGTGACGCGGGCGATCCGCTGGTCGGCGCGCTGGTGGATCACCAGGTACACGATCATGCCGATGCTCGCGGTGTTGATGCTCACCAACCCGATCGCGTTCTCCTTCGGTCGGTTCCTGCCGGAGCGGTACAAGCCGGCCTTCTATGACTCCGCGGTGTCCTTTGTGCACCCGGTGACGACGTTCTTCCCCTATGCCAACGCGGGCGAGCTGTTCGTCTGGCTCGGCGTGGCGAACGGGGTGCGGGAACTCGGCCAGTCCGAGATTCCGCTCGCGTTGCGGTACTTCCTGGTTGGCATCTTGATCATCTTTATTCGCGGGATCATCACCGAGCGGATCACCGCGTTCATGATCAAGCGCACCGGGCGCACCGAGTTGTTCCAGAACTTTGACAACGAGTTCCGCAACGAATCGACTGCCACGTCGACCGAGGGGAAGTGACGAGATGACTTCACGTGACACGCGCGCGGTCTTCGTCCGCCCCGGTTCCGGTGGTTGGGGTCGTGGCCTGCACATCGAGCCGAGCGAGCAGCGCAGGAAAGTGCTCTCGGTCACCGGCGGTGGAATCCATCCCGTCGCCGAACGGATCGCCGAGCTGACCGGCTGCGAGGCGGTTGACGGCTTCAAGACCAGCGTGCCGGACGAGGAAGTGCTCTGCGCGGTGATCAACTGCGGTGGCACTGCCCGGATCGGCGTCTATCCCCGCAAGCGCATCCCGACGGTGGACGTGTTCGCCGGTGGCCCCGGTGGACCGCTGGCCAAGTTCATCACCGAGGACATCTTCGTGTCCGCGGTCGGCGTAGCCGAGATCGAACCAGCCGAGGCCGGTGAGATCAGCGAGGGAACCGAGGCGCCGGTTGCCGCTTCGGCTGGCGCTGCCACCGGCACGGCGGAAGCCGAAGGTGGCTCGGCGAGCGGCGGTGGAGGCGGTACGGCTACGGCTACCGCGACGGCGCCCGCGGAACCAGAGAACACCGGCTGGTTCCACCGCATCTCCGGCGTCTTCGTGTCCTTCGGAACGGCCGTCGGGTCGTTCGTGAACACGTTCCTGTCCGCCGGGCGGCAGACGGTCGAGCTCACCCTGCACACGATCCTGCCGTTTATGGCCTACGTGAGCCTGCTGCTCGGGTTCGTGCACTACACCGGCGTCGCCGAGGCAATCGGCAGGGTGCTGTCGCCGATCGCCACGAACCCGTTCGGGTTGGTCGCGATTGGACTTGTCACCGCGCTGCCGTTCCTTTCCCCGATCCTCGGGCCGGGCGCGGCGATCGCGCAGGTCATCGGCACGCTGATGGGTAGCCAGATCGCGATCGGCGCCCTGCCGGTGCAGTACGCGCTGCCTACGCTGTTCGCGATCAACGGGCAGGTCGGCTGTGACTTCGTGCCGGTTGGGTTGGCGCTCGGTGAAGCGAAACCGGAAACCGTATCGGTGGGTACCCCGGCCGTGCTGATCAGCCGCATGATCACCTCGCCGCTTGCGGTGATCATCGCCTGGGCCGCCAGCTTCGGGCTTTAGACCAGTCGAAAGGAGTCGGGATAATGACGAGCGTGGGTATTGACGTGTACTACGAGAGCTCAGTGTTGCGGGTCGGCGCGGAAGCCGCGGACATGGTGGAAGGCGGCGTCTGGATCCTGTACGCCGACCCGATCCCGGACGCGCTGGAAGAGGTCAGCATCGTGCACGCGCCGACCGGCGAGCTGACCAGGGAGATGCGGGCCGGCGATCGACTCTGGCTTGGCGAGGACTCGGTTGAACTGACCGCTGTCGGCGAGCGGGCGAACGAGAACCTGCGCACGATCGGGCATGTGGTGATCTACCTCGATCAGGAGGACACTCAGTTGCTGCCGGGCGCCGTGCATGCCAAGGGCAGCCTCCCGGCGCCGGTCGCCGGGACGTCGCTCCGGCTGACCGCGCCATGAGCTGGCAGGCGGTCGTCCTACTGGTCGGCGGGTTCGTGGTGGCCGGCATTTTCAGCTGGCTACAGCACTACGCCTACCAGCGCACGGTGAACCAGGTGGCGACCGAGGAGAACCGCTCCGGCGTGGTGCTCGTCACCGGACGGGGCAAGGGCAAGCTGCGCGGCGCCGTGGTGCTGCTGGTAATCGACCGGCGCGGCAAGGAGGTTCGGCGGGCCCTCGCGATGCGTGGTGCCTCGGTTTTCGCGCGGTTCCAGGAACGTCCGGAGCTGTGCGGCCCGCTTGATGGCTTGGCTGATCGGGAGCAGAGCAAGATGCTGCGCAAGGCGATCGAGGACGCCGTGGCGAACTTCAAACGCGTGACCGCGGGTGCCCGTCCCGCGGTGAAGGCATAACCTGATCGGGTGAGTGAGCGGGGTTCTGGCTTGAGGAGTAGCGACTGATGAGTGAACGGGTGCTGCACGGCATCGGAGTCAGCCCTGGACGGGCGTACGGGCCGGTCGTGCCGCTCGCGACGGGGTCGGTCGCGGAGCCGGGGACCGAGCCGGCCGCCGAACCGGACGCCGAGGTGGCCAGGCTGGCACCCGCCATCGATCGGGTAGTCGCGGAACTGGAGCGCAGGGCCGAAGCCGCCAGCGGGAGCGCCGCCGAGGTGCTCAGCATGACGGCGATGATGGCCGGCGACCCGACGCTGCTCAAGCATGCGACCGAACGGGTGCGGGGTGCGGGGCGCGGCGCCGAGCGCGCCATCTGGGAGGCCGCCGAAGGGTTCGCGGAAAGCCTCAAGGCAAGTGGCGGGTACTTCGCGGAACGCGCGGCGGACCTGTATGACGTGCGTAACCGGGTCGTCGCGGAACTGCGCGGCGTCCCGCAGCCGGGCATCCCGACGCTGACCGAACCGGCCGTACTCACCGCGCACGATCTGGCGCCCGCGGATACCGCGACGCTGGATGCCAGCAAGGTACTCGCGCTGGTCACCGCGGAGGGTGGACCGACAAGCCATACCGCGATTCTGGCGCGCTCGCTTGGCATCCCCGCCGTGGTGGCCTGTGCCGGGATCACCGAGGTCGCCGCCGGTGAGCGGCTGCTCGTCGACGGCGAGACGGGCGAGGCGCGCACCGGGGTAGCGGCCGAAGACGTGCCGAACACCACCCAGCTGTCCACTGTGGAGTTCAGTGGCGCGCTGGTGGGTACCGTCTCGCTCGCCGCGAACGTCGGTGAGCCGACCGGCGCGCGGACCGCGGGCGAGGTGGGCGCACGCAACGTGGGCCTGCTGCGCACCGAGTTCCTTTTCGAGGGCAGGCAGACCGCGCCGACCGAGGACGAGCAGGCGGCGGCCTACGACGAGGTGCTGAGCGTGTTTCCGGACGGCCGGGTGGTGATCCGCACGCTGGACGTCGGTGCGGACAAGCCGCTCGCGTTCGTGCCGCTCGATCCGAGCCCGAACCCCGCGCTCGGCGTGCGTGGCCTGCGGATCGCGCTAGCCGATCCGGAACTGCTCGATGTGCAGCTCGCCGCGATCGCCAGGGTTGCCGCTGGGTATTCCGGTGAACTGTGGACGATGGCGCCAATGGTGGCCACACCCGAGGAAGCGCGCTGGTTCGCGGAACGGGCACGCGGGCATGGGCTGCGCAACGTCGGCGTGATGATCGAGGTGCCCGCGGCAGCGCTGCACGCGGAGCGGATTCTGGCCGAGGTGGACTTCGTGAGCATCGGCACGAACGACCTCGCGCAGTACACCTTCGCGGCGGACCGGCAGAGTGCTGGCGTGGCCGCGCTCAATGATCCGTGGCAGCCCGCGCTGCTCTCGCTGATCAGCACGGTTGGTGCGGCCGGGCGGACCACCGGCAAACCGGTAGGGGTGTGTGGCGAGGCCGCGGCTGATCCACTGCTCGCGGCGGTGCTTGTCGGGCTCGGCGTGACCAGTCTTTCGATGACCCCGCGCGCGCTGCCCGCAGTGGGCGCAAAACTGTCCGAACTGGACGAGCCGGCCTGCGCGCGGATCGCCGCTGCCGCGCTGGCCGCCGGTACCGCGGAAGGCGCGCGCACCGCCGCTCGCGGCGCCTGAGCTCGCTAACCTTAAAGAACGCGGTCACGGAGTGTGCCCGCGTCACGTTTAGCCGTCTCGGACCGCGCTAGTCACCCAGGAGCACGCCGCGCCGCGCGCGGCGTGCTCTCTCGTTATCGCCAAAAAGCCGGCCGCGCGCCACACCTGGCTCTTGTGCCAGCGGTAATCCTCGTGCTACCAAGTAAAGCACTAAGGTGAGTACCGATGCACAGACGTGCGGATGGGATCGGCAGATGGGATACATCGATCGGTTGCGCGGTCGCGAGCACGAGCTCGGCCGTCCGGTGCGGATCGGACTGGTCGGCGCCGGCCAGATGGGGCTGGGTTTTGTCGCGCAGGTCGGCCGGATCGCGGGGATGGAAATCTCGGCGATTGCCGATATCGCACCGGAGCGCGGTGTGCACGCCTACCAGAGCGCGGGCCGGTCCGATGTGCTCAGCGACGCGCCCCGTGCGCAGAGCGCCGCGGCGGTGGAAGCCGGTCGCCCTGTGGTCGTCGCGGATGCGGTTGAGCTGACCAAACTGCCGGTCGACATCATCGTGGACGCGAGCGGCGTGCCCGACGTCGGCGCATCGGTTGCCTTCAACGCGCTGCTCGCCGGTAAGGACGTCGCGCTGCTCACCGTGGAAACCGACGTCACGGTTGGTCTGTTGCTCAGCGCGCTGGCCCGGTCGATGGGGCGGGTGTACACCGTCTGCCGCGGCGACGAGCCGGCGGAATGCCGGGTACTCGTGGACTACGTCAAGGACATCGGCTTCGAGGTGGTCTGCGCGGGCAAGGGCAAGAACAACCCGCTCGACCCCGCGGCCACTCCGGACTCGCTCGCCGAGCGGGCGGCGGCCAAGAAGATGAACCCGAAGATGCTGACCAGCTTCGTGGACGGCTCGAAGACGATGATCGAGATGGCCGCGCTTGCCAACGCCGCCGATCTCAAGGTCGGCAAGCGCGGTATGGCGGGGCCACACTCCACGGTGGAAGATCTGGCGCACGTGTTCCGGCCGGAGCCCGATGGCGGGGTGCTGCCCGGCAAGGGTTTCGTTGACTACTGCACCGGTCCGGTCGCGCCAGGGGTGTTCGTGATCGGCTACTGCGACGACCCGACCGTGGTCGAGGAGATGGCCTACCTGGGTATGGGGGATGGGCCCTACTACTCGTTCTACCGTCCCTACCACCTGGCCAGCGTCGAAGCGCCGCTTTCCGTGGCCGAGGCGGTGCTGGACGGTAACCCGAGCCTGGCGCCCACGGCCTGGAACGCCGAGGTGGTGGCCACCGCGAAGCGCGATCTGCACAAGGGGGAGCGGATCGACGGGATCGGTGGCGAAACGGTGTACGGGACCACGGACAGCGCCCAGGTCGCCAGGGCGGAGGAACTGCTGCCGCTCGGTCTGGTCGCTGGCGGCACCGTGCTGCGTGATGTACCGGCCGGCACCTTGCTTTCCTCGGCGGATGTCCAGGTGGACGAGGGCAGCACCATCGCGACGCTGCGCAGGTTGCAGGACCGCATGCTCGCGGGCGAAGACGTTCTCGGGTAGGAGGAGACAGCCATGGATCTGGTCAAGGACGCGGAAACCGCAACATCCGCGCTGACGACAATGTGGACTATCCGGCGCTTCGAGGAAGCCGTCGACGACCTGTTCGCCCGCGGTCTGATGCACGGCACGATGCACCTGTCCATCGGGCAGGAAGCGGTGCCTACCGGGGCCTGTCTCGCGCTGCGCGAAGGCGACTACATCACCTCCACACATCGCGGGCACGGTCACTGCATCGCCAAGGGGGCGCAGCTGGACCGGATGATGGCCGAGCTGCTTGCCAAGGAGACCGGCTACTGTCGGGGGCGCGGCGGTTCGATGCATATCGCCGATGTGGCCACCGGCAACCTGGGCGCGAACGGGATCGTCGCCGGTGGCGTGCCGATCGCCGCTGGCGCGGGACTCGCCGTGAAGATGCGCGGCCAGTCGCATGCCGTGCTCAGCTTCTTCGGCGACGGCGCGGTGAACGAGGGCGCCTGGCACGAGGGCGTGAACCTGGCCGCGATCTGGGACCTGCCAGTGGTCTTCGTCTGCGAGAACAACAAGTACGGCATGTCCATGTCGGTCAACCGGGCATCCAAAGTGGACAACCTCGCGGACAGGGCAGCGGCCTACGGGATCCCCGGGGTGACCGTGGACGGCAATGACCCGCAGGAAGTGCATGACGCGGTGGACGAGGCGGTGGAGCGTGCCCGCGCGGGTAACGGGCCATCGCTGATCGAAGCGGTCACCTACCGGTGGAAGGGGCACTCGAAGAGCGACAAGAACCTCTACCGCAGCCGCGAGGAGATCGACAGCTGGCGCGAGCAGGACCCGATCACGCGGTTCGAAACCGCGGTGTTGCACCAGCAGACGCTCACCGAAAGCGAGCTGGCCGCTTGCCGGGATGCCGCACGGGACGCGGTACGCGCCGCGATCCGTACCGCGAACGCGGCGCCGGATGCCAGTGCGGACGAACTGCTCAGCGCGGTGTACTCGGGAGGGAAACAGTGACGGCCACAACGGACACCCGCGAGATCACCTACGCGGAAGCCGTCCGCGAAGCGCTCGGCCAGGCCATGGAGTCCGACGACCGGGTCTTTCTGTTCGGCGAGGACGTCGGTACCTACGGTGGTGCCTTCGGTGTCACCGGCGACCTTGTGCACCGCTTCGGCGAGGACCGGGTGCGCGATACGCCGATCAGCGAGCTGGGCATCGTGGGCGCGGCGGTCGGCGCGGCGCTGGCCGGGATGCGGCCGATCGTGGAGATCCAGTTCTCCGACTTCACCGCGCAGGCGATGGACCAGATCGTCAACCAGGCGGCAAAGATCCACTTCATGCTGGGTGGCGCTGCCGAGGTGCCGATGGTGCTGCGTGCCCCTGGTGGCTCCGGAACCGGTGCGGCCGCACAGCATTCGCAGAGCCTCGAGGCATGGTTCGCGCATATCCCCGGGCTCAAGGTGGTGATGCCGGCGACCGTGGCGGATGCCAAGGGGCTGCTGCTCGCCGCGATCGACGATCCGAACCCGGTCGTGGTGCTTGAGCACAAGCTGCTGTACAAGCAGAGTGGTCCGGCGCCGCAGGAGGCGACCCGCACGCCGCTCGGCAAGGCAGCGGTGCGGCGCACCGGCACTGACCTGACCATCGTGGCCACCGGGGTGATGGTCTCGCGCGCGCTGGAAGCCGCCGAGCAGCTTGCCGCTGAAGGGATCACCGCGACGGTCGTCGACCCGCGCACGCTCAAGCCGCTCGACGAGCAGACCATTGTGGACACGGTAACGGCGACCGGCAGGGCGCTACTGGTGCAGGAAGCACCACGCAGCGGCGGTTTTATGTCCGAGGTCTCCGCGATGTTGTGTGATTCGCCCGCCTTCGGCTACCTGCGCGCGCCGGTGCGCCGGCTGTGCGGTCTTGACGTGCCGATCCCGTACGCGCCACAGCTGGAGCGCGCGGCGGTGCCACAGGTGCCGGACATCGTCGCGGAAGCCACGAAACTCGTGCGGGAGTGGTAATGCGCGAACAACCGCTGGTGATGCCCAAGATGTCCATGACCATGGAGGAGGGCACGCTCGTCGTCTGGCACAAGTCGCCGGGCGACGAGATCCGCTCCGGCGATGTGGTCTGCGAAGTGACCACCGACAAGGTGGACATGGAGGTGGAGTCGCCGCTGGCCGGAACGCTGGCGCGGATCGTCGCGCAGCCGGAGGATGTGGTCCCGGTTGGCGAGCCGATCGCGTTTATCGCCAGCGATGCGGACGATCTTCTCGACGGGTTGCTGGACGGCCCTTCGGGAAATGGTTCTGCGGGAAGTGGTTCTTCGGGGGATGGTTCTGCGGGGGACGACCCTGCCAAGTCCGAACCCGCCACGGCCAGCCCGACCCCAGTTTCCGCGAACGATTCGGCAGCGTCGGCGCAGGGGAGCGTCGCGGCCGTGCCCTACGCCCGTACGCGGGCCGCGGAGCTGGGCGTCGAGCTGGCCACGGTCCAGCCGACCGGACCACACGGCACCATTCGGGTGGCCGATGTGGAGGGACAGGCCGGTCAGCCTGCCCCGGCGGTTCAACCGGCACCGGCGCCCGCACCGGCAGTACCCGCGCCTGCGGCGCCGGCGCGCGGCAAACGGGGACCGCGTGCGCTGATCGCCGACCGGATGAGCGCCAGCGCGCAGATCCCGCAGTTCACCGTGTATCGCGAGCTGAACCTGGACACCGCGCGCCGCGCGGGTGCCAGCTGGACCGCCGTGCTCACGCACGCCTTCGCGCATGCGTTGCGGGCCTTCCCCGCGTTGAACGCGGTGTGGACCGGCGACGATGTGCAACGGCTGGACGTGGTCGGGGTCGCGCTTGCGGTGGATACCCCCAAGGGGTTGATCGCCCCAGTGCTGCGCGATCCGGATCTGGTGACGCTGCCGGTACTTGATCGCCAGTTGCGCGAGCTGGTCGGCAGGGCGCGGGACGGCAAGCTCGGCCTCGCCGATCTGGATGGCGCCAGCACTACGGTGTCGAACCTTGGCTCCTGGCAGGTGGAGTCCTTCAACGCACTGCTCACCCCACCGCAGGCGACCGCGCTGTCGCTCGGTGCCGTTGGTCCGCAGGTGGTACCGGTCGAGGACGGTATCGGCGTGCGCACACGCTGTCGCGTTGGGCTTACGCTGGACCACCGGGTTGGTGATGGCGCGGATGGCGCCCGCCTGCTCGCCACCATGCAGCAGTTGCTGGAGCACGGTTAACCGTATTATCGGTGGTGTGGTGCAGCAGGGATCCGTCGCGGCGGGTGTAGTGCTCGCCGGCGGTTCCGGTACCCGCGTCGGCAGCGAACTCAACAAGGTCTACCTACCGTTGGCCGGACGACGGTTGGTTTCCTGGTCGATCGCTGCCTTCGAGCGGGTGCCGGAGATCGGCGTGTTGGTGCTCGTGGTCCGGCCGCAGGACGGCGATCTCGTTGAATGGGTGCTGGACAGGGAGATCATCAGGGAGGACATCGAGGTCGTGCACGGTGGGGACACCCGGCAGACCTCGGAGCTGGCTGCCCTGCGGCACCTTTCCGGACGGATCGACTCCGGAGCGGTGGACACCGTGCTCATTCACGATGCGGCGCGCCCGCTGATCAGCTCGGCCCTGGTGTCCGGCGTGCTGCATGCGGCGCGGGAGCATGGCGGGGCGATTCCCGGGCTGCCGAACGACGAGCTCGGCACGGTGAGCGCGGATGGCGGGGAACTGCTCGGCGCCGCGCCGGACAGCTTGATCAGCGTGCAGACTCCGCAGGGGTTCCGGGCGGAGCCGCTGCTCGCCGCCTACGAGCAGGCGGCACGGTTGGAGTTCAGCGGGACGGACACCGCGTCCTGTATGGAACGGTTCGCCGCGACGCCGGTGCGCTGGGTGCACGGGGAACAGCGCAACTTCAAGATCACGTATCCGCATGATCTTGTGCTCGCCGAGCACATCCTCGCATCGTCGGACTACCAGGTGCGTTAGCGCGGGAGGTATCAGTGGTGGGAACGATCGAGCACGCAACGTTGGTTTGCCAGCGGTGTGGGTTGAGCACCACACACGAGCTCGCCTACGCCGGCCGGTTACTCGTGTCCAGTACCTGTCAGGAGTGCGGCCACACCATCGAGCGGGATGTGCGGGACCAGTACGTGGCCGATCTGCGGCACCGGATGGCAAGTAAGCCACGCCGGATGCTGCGCCGGTTTCGGCGCAGGCCGTGGTCGTATGCCTGGTCGCTACCGAAGGCGGCGGCCGCAAAACCACTAGGCGTGCTACGGGAACTGCGGTTGGTAGCCCGTGCCGCTTCGGATGTGCAGCGCCGCGAGGAACCGAACCGGAAAGACGACGAAGAAAGCTGAGTTGTTGTCGGTGTTCGGGTGTAGCTTCGTTGACTATGACGGAGACCACACTCTTGGCCATTGGCACCAAGAAGGGCTTATGGCTGGCGACGAGTAAAGACGGGCGGCGTAGCTGGGACGTTTCCGGTCCGCACCACCCGATGCACGCGGTGTATGCGGTGGCGATCGATACCCGCCATCCGGGGCCGCGGTTGTTCGTGGACACTTCGAGCGAGTGGTTCGGGCCAAGCCTGCACACCAGTGATGATCTTGGGGCGAGCTGGCAGGAACAGCAGGCGATCAAGTTCCCCGAGGATACCGATGGCGCGTTGACCAGGGTCTGGCAGTTCGCGCCAGGGCCGCCGGACGACCCGGATCTGGTTTACGCGGGTACCGAGCCGTCCGCGGTGTTCAAATCCACCGATGGCGGTAAGTCGTTCGAACTGCTCCGCGGGCTCTGGGATCACCCGCACCGGGAGAACTGGTTCCCCGGTTTCGGCGGCCAGGCGGTGCATACGTTGTTGCCGCATCCGACCGACAAGCAGCGGGTCATGGTGGCGATGTCCACCGGCGGGGTTTATGTCACCGAGGACGGTGGGGAGACCTGGAATCCCAGCAACAAGGGAATCCGGGCGGATTTCATGCCGGAGGACGAGCAGTTCCCGGAGTACGGCCAGTGCGTGCACAAGGTTGCCTGGCACCCGGCCAAACCGGACCGGTTGTTCGCACAGAACCACGGCACGGTCTATCGCAGTGAGGATTCTGGGGCCAGTTGGCAGTCCATTGGTGATGGGTTGCCCACCGAGTTCGGGTTCCCGATCGTGGTGCACCCGCACCGGCCCGAGGTGATCTACTGCTTCCCGGTGTCCACCGAGCTGCGTTGCCCGCCGAACGGGGAATGCGCGGTGTATCGCAGTAGCGATGCGGGCAACACCTGGGAGGCGCTGCGTACCGGGCTGCCGGATGACTTCTGGGCCGCGGTGATGCGGGATGCGATGTGTACCGACGGGGCGAGTCCGGCCGGCGTGTATTTCGGTGCGCGCAACGGTGCGGTGTACGCGAGCGCGGATGACGGGGACAGCTGGCAGCAGATCGCGGCGCATCTGCCCGATGTGCTGTGCGTTCGCGCCGCAGTGGTGTAGGCCATGTGGGTGACAGTGTTGCTCCCGGGACAACTGCGTCCCTCGGCTGGCGGAGAGGCCAGCTTGCGAATGCGGCTCGCCGAGGCGGCGACGCTGGGCGATGTGCTGGACGAGATCGAGGGTCAGTACCCGGAGCTGGGCAAGCGCCTGCGGGACGAGCAGGCGGTACTGCGTCGGTACGTCAACTTCTATGTGGATGGGGAGGAGTGCCGCCGACTGGGCGGAGCCCAGACCCCCTTGGTCGAAGGAGCGGAGGTGCAGATCATCCCATCCGTAGCCGGCGGCTAGCCCGAAGCCAGCGCGCTCAGTAACCGCGTTCTTTAAGGATCTTGCGGTCACTGAGCGCAGCCACGGCGCGCTCGACACAGTTTTCCCAGGATCACGCCGGCCCAGCCAGGGTTGCAACCCCTTGCAACCCTGGCGCATCGGCTCCGCGCGCGGTGCACTGGTATGTGACACGCGGCACATCCAGTGTGGGAGGAGCCGTTCGTGGTGCTTGCCAATGCGGACGCCAAGGCGACGGTCGGGGTGCTGGCCAACCCCGCCTCCGGCCGGGACATCCGCCGCCTGGTCGCCCAGGCATCGGTGTTTCCCACCGCCGAAAAGGCGAACATGGTGCAGCGCATCTGCGGTGCCCTCGGCACACTCGGCATCGCGCGGGTACTGATGTCCACCGACCTCGGCGGTATCTCGGCGGCAGTGCTGCGCGCCACCCGAAACCGTCGGGCGAGTCAATCGCCCTGGCCCGATCTGGAGTTCTGCGAACTCGACAGGTTCACCGAGACCGCCGAGGACACCGTCACCCAGGTTCGGCGGATGATCGACGCCGGCGCGCGAGTGATCATCTGCCTCGGCGGGGACGGCACCGCCCGGGCGGTGGCCAGCGCCTGCGGTGACGTCCCACTGCTGCCCCTGTCCACCGGTACGAACAACGCGTTCCCGCAGCTGCGCGAAGCGACCGTGGCAGGTCTGGCCGCCGGCCTGGTCGCGGCCGGCGTTATCGACCCGGCCACCGCCACCCAACAGACCAGCGTGCTCGAAGTGCGCGCGGGCGATCGAGTCGAACTCGCGCTGGTGGACGTCTGCGTCTCCACCGCCACCCATATCGGCTCGCGTGCCCTCTGGGACCCGGCCGCGCTCACCGAGCTGTACTGCACCTTCGCCGAACCCGATGGCATCGGGCTGTCCAGCGTGCCAGGTCAGCTCTGCCCGAGCCCGCGCACCGAACCGACCGGCGTCGTCCTGCGCCTCTGCGCGCCGGAAGTCGCCCGGCACGTGGTGCACGCACCGATCGCGCCCGGCCTGGTCCTTCCGGTCGGCGTGCGGAGCTGGCGGCCGCTGCGTCCCGGCGAGGAACTACCGGTTTCCGCGGATCACGGCGTTGTCGCGGTGGACGGCGAGCGCGAGATCGAACTACGCCGCGGCGAGCCGGCAACCGTGCGCCTGCGCGCCGACGGACCGCGCTGCGTTGACGTCACCCGCGTACTCGGCATCGCGGCCCGCGAAGGCTGGCTGCGCGATAGCCAACAGCACCAGTAGAGGAGTCAATGATGACCGAAACACTGTCCACACCGGCCGCGGGCGAACTGAACGCCGAAGGGTTACTGGACGCCTACCGCACGATGCGCACCATCAGGGTCTTCGAAGAACGCGTGCACGACGAGTTCGCCACCGGCGAGATCCCCGGGTTCGTGCATCTGTACGCGGGCGAGGAGGCCTCCGCGACCGGGGTATGCAGCCATCTGGACGCAAGGGACTCCATCGCGAGCACCCATCGCGGCCACGGGCACTGCATAGCCAAGGGCGTGGACCCAGTCGAGATGATGGCCGAGATCTACGGCAAGAGAACCGGCTCCTGCCACGGCAAGGGCGGCTCGATGCATATCGCCGACCTGTCCAAGGGCATGCTCGGCGCGAACGGCATCGTCGGTGGTGGCCCGCCGCTGATCTGCGGCACCGCCCTGGCCGCGAAACAACAGAACAACGGCGGCGTAGGCGTGGCGTTCTTTGGCGATGGCGCGAGCAACCAGGGCACCACCCTCGAATCGCTGAACCTCGCCTCGGTGTGGAACCTGCCGGCGATTTTCGTGGCGGAGAACAACGGTTACGCCGAAGCCACCGCGAGCACCTGGTCGGTGGCCGCGGACAACATCGCCGATCGCGCCGCCGGGTTCGGTATGCCGGGCGTGATCGTGGACGGCTTCGACTTCTTCGCGGTGCACGAAGCGGCCGGCGAGGCGATCAGCCGGGCACGGGAAGGCGGCGGCCCCACGCTCATCGAGGTCAAGTTCACCAGGTACTTCGGCCACTTCGAAGGTGATCAGCAGGCCTATCGTGCCGATGAAGTGGCCAATGCGCGGGACAAACTGGACTGCCTGAAGCGGTTCCGCGCCAGGGTGACGGAAAGCGGCCAGCTCGAATCGTCCGCTTTGGACACTGTGGACAGCGAGGTTGCCGCGCTGATCGAGTCCGCGGTGACCGAGGCGAAAGCCGCGCCGAAACCAACCGGCGTTGACCTGGAAACCGACGTCTACGTCTCGTACTGAGGAGGAAAACCATGGCACGCACCATTTCCTACCGGGAAGCCCTGAACGAGGCGTTGCGCCAGGAGATGCACCGGGATTCATCGGTAATCGTGATGGGCGAGGACAACGCCGGTGGCGCCGGCGCGCCAGGCGCGGACGACGCCTGGGGCGGCGTACTCGGCGTAACCAAGGGGCTCTATCACGAGTTTCCCGGCAGGGTGCTGGATACCCCGATCTCCGAATCGGCCTTCGTTGGCGCCGCGATCGGCGCGGCCACCCGTGGTATGCGACCGGTCGCCGAGCTGATGTTCATCGACTTCATGGGCGTCTGCTTCGACCAGATCTTCAACCAGGCAGCCAAGTTCCGGTACATGTTCGGCGGCAAGGCGGTCACCCCGGTGGTGATCCGCACGATGTACGGGGCCGGGCTGCGCGCGGCCGCGCAGCATTCCCAGTCGCTCTATCCGATCTTCACCACCGTTCCCGGGCTGAAGGTTGTGGTGCCGTCCAGCCCGTACGAGGCGAAAGGGTTGCTCGCCCAAGCGATCAGGGACGACGATCCAGTGATCTTCTGCGAGCACAAGGCAATGTATGACGCGGTAGGCGAGGTGCCCGAGGAGAGCTACACCATCCCGTTCGGTGAGGCCAATATCGTCCGGGAAGGCGAGGACGTCACCATCGTCGCCTTTGGTCGGATGGTCTCGGTTGCCGCGCAGGCAGCGGACGAGCTCGCCGCCTCCGGAGTGCAGGCCGATGTGCTCGACCCACGGACAACCAGCCCGCTGGATACCGAGTCGATCCTGGAAAGCGTGGAAAACACCGGCCGCTTGGTGGTCGTGGACGAGGCCACCCCGCGCTGCAACCTCGCCACCGATGTCGCCGCGCTGGTGGCCAAGGAGGCCTTTGGCGCGCTGCGCGCGCCCATCGAGATGGTGACCGCGCCGCATACGCCGGTGCCGTTCTCGGACGCGCTGGAGGACCTGTACATCCCGGACGCCCAGCGGGTCGTGAACGCGACGAAATCCGTTGTCCAGTGGCAGCGCTGAACCGGGGGTAGCGATGACCGACGAACGGATCGAGCGGGTCACCATGCCCAAATGGGGCCTTTCCATGCAGACCGGCAAGCTCACCGAATGGCTCGTCGCCGAAGGTGATGTGATCACCAGCGGGGACGATCTCGCGGAGATCGATACCGACAAGATCGCCGGCACGCTGGAATCGAGCTGGGCGGGCGTGCTGCGCAAGTTTGTCGCGGAAGTCGGCGATGACGTGCCGGTCGGTGGCACGATCGCGGTGATCGCGCCACCCGAAGTGCCCGATGCGGAGATCGACACCCTGGTCGAGCAGGCCAGGGAGGAGATCGCCAGCGGGGCCATCGAAGATGCCGGTGGTCCGGTGGCCGGAAGCGTCGAGGTCGGCGGCCGGAACATCCGGTACACCAGCCTCGGGAGCGTGTCGCCGGCAGAGGCGGATCCGGTGGTGCTGGTGCACGGCTACGGCGGCGACGGCGATTCCTGGCTGTTCGTACAGGAACCGCTGTCCGCCGAGCGCACCGCTTACACCATCGACCTACCAGGGCATGGCGCGTCCACAAAGGAGGTGGGGGACGGTTCGCTGCGGATGCTCGCGGACACCGTGCTCGGCTTCCTGGACGCGCTGGAGCTGGAGAGGGCCCACCTGGTCGGGCATTCCCTTGGTGGCGCGATTGTCACCGCGGTTGCCGCGGCCGCCCCGGAGCGGGTCGCCTCATTGTCGCTGATCGCACCAGCTGGTTTCGGCGACCAGATCAACGCCGACTACCTGCGTGGCTTCGCCTCGGCTGGTTCACGGCGTGAGCTGAAGCCGCACCTGACCGCGCTGTTCGCCGATCCGGCGCAGGCCACCCGCAAACTCGCGGATGACCTGATGAAGTTCAAACGGTTGGACGGGGTGGATAAGGCACTGTCCACATTGTTGGGAACATTGTTGGCGGGTGATGCGCCCGGGATCGACGCGGCCACGTTGCTCGAGCAGGTAACCGCGCCACTCGCGGTCGTCTGGGGCCGGGCCGACCAGGTGTTGCCGGTAGCCAACGCCGAGGCCCTCGCCGGCCGCGTCGAGGTGCGCGTGTTGGAGGCCGCAGGCCATATGGCCCATATGGAACAGCCAGCCGAGGTCGTCGCCGAAGTGCGCAGGGCGATTGGTGGTGGCTGAACATGCGAGCGGTGGTCTATCACGACCGGGAACGGGTCGCGATCGAGGACGTGGCCGAACCGGCGTGCGGGCAAGATCAGGTCAAGATCGCGGTGGCGCACAACGGGATCTGCGGCACGGATCTACATGAGTACTTCGCCGGTCCGATCTTCATCCCCACCGAACCACACGTACTCACCGGGCAACGGTTGCCGATGGTGCTCGGGCACGAGTTCGCCGGCACTGTCACCGAGGTTGGCGCCGATGTGCGGGCGGTCGCGCCGGGGGATCGGGTCGCCGTCGAACCGGTGTATCGCTGCGGCAGCTGCCCGCCCTGCCGGAGCGGTCACTACAACATCTGTCAGCACATCGGCTTCCATGGCCTGATGGCCGCCGGCGGGATGAGCGAGTTCACCGTGGTTCCCGAATACATGGTGCATCCGCTGCCGGAAGGAGTTTCGCTCGAACTGGGTGCGCTCGTCGAACCGATGTCCGTGGCGTACCACGCGGCAAGACTGGGCGAGGTTGGTGCCGGTGATACCGCCGTGGTTTTCGGCGCAGGGCCGATCGGTATCGGCACCTGGTTCGCGCTGCGCGGGCTGGGCGTCGCCGATGTCCTCGTCTTCGAGCCAGCGGCCGAACGGCGCGCCGCGCTCGCCCAGCTCGGCGCGACCGTACTCGATCCGACCGAAGTAGACCCGGGTGCGTACGTGCGGGAACACACTGCCGGCCGGGGCGCGCATGCGGTATACGACGCGGCCGGTGTGCGGGCCAGCGTCGAATCCGGGTTGGACTGTCTGGCCGCCCGCCGGAACCTGGTCGCGGTGGCGATCTACGAGCAGCCGTTCGAGGTGACCCTGCTCAAGCTGGTGATGAACGAATCAGGGGTACGCGGCTCGTTGTGCTACACCTCGGATGACTACCGCGCTGTGCTCGAGCTGATGGCAAGAGGGCACTACGACACGAGTGGCTGGGTGACGCATATCGGGCTGGACAGCGTGGTGTCGGACGGCTTCGAAGCGCTGCACGCGGGGCGGCGGATGAAGGTGCTGGTCGACCCGTGACCAGCTAGTGGCGGCTGGGTTGGTGCACGCTGACGGCGTAGCCGCCACCGTCGTATGGCGCACCGTCCCAGGTGCCGAAGCGCTCGCTCAGCCGCAGGCCGGCGGCCGCGCACCAGCGGTCGTAATCGGCGAGGGTAGTGCTCGCGCTGGACAGCGGTAGATGGGCCGCGTCCAGTCCGAACCCGGCGATCAGCAGGCCGTCCGGGCGCAGCATGCTCGCGAGGTTGCGCACCACCGCTGGCTCGGTGCCGGCCGCGACCAGCGGGATGATGTTGCCCGCCGCCACCACGATGTCGAAGCCCTCGGCGCGGTCGATCCGGTCGAGGCTGAGTTCGGCAAGGTCGACCGCGAACCAGGGCAACTCCGGCGCTTCGCGCCGGGCGACGGCAAGCATCGAAGGGTCGATATCCACCCCGACACAGTCGTAGCCCTGCGCGGCTAGCCAGATCGCCACCCGGCCGGTGCCGCAACCGGCGTCCAGCACGCTCGCGCCCGGTTCACGCAGTGCCGCGCAGAACCGTGCCTCGCCGTGCACATCCTTACCTGATTCGGCGAGCTCCGCGAACCGCGCCGCGTACTGCTCACCGGATCGCCCGCCAGTTAGCTCCGCCCACCTGCTCATTGCCGCCAGCATAACCAACGGTTAGCCCGCGAAACGCGAGCTGAATACGACGGTCAGCCCGCGAAACGCGGTTGGCGGTATCGCTCGAGGTGTGTCGCACGGCACACTCGAGGTGATGCGCCAGCATCTCGAGGCAGCGGTGCCGGTGGGGGAAGACCCCCGCCAGCACGCGCGCGCCCTGGCGCGGATGCACGAGGCCGCGGTGCGCGGAACCCGGCCACTGCCCGGCCGGCCGCGCCCGGTGATTGGCGCGTCCTGGTCCCGTATGCGCAGCCTGGGCGTGGATCCGGAACACGGCGCGGGCAACAGCCTGCTCGAACCCGCGCGGTTGGAGCAGCGCCGGCAGGCGAGTGGGCTCGCCGATGCGCTGCCGACCCTGCGCGACGGCCTGCTCGGGGTGGCCGAGGACGCCGCGCAGATCATGGTCGTTGTGGACGCCGAAGGCACGGTGCTCTGGCGGGACGGCAGCATTCCAGTGCGCCAGCGGGCCGATTCGCTCGGCTTCGTGGAGGGCATGTCCTGGCAGGAGCGCACCGTAGGGACGAACGCGATCGGTACCGCGCTGGTCGCGCGCAAACCGCTCCAGGTGTACTCCGCCGAACACTACGTACGCTCCCACCACGCCTGGACCTGCGCGGCGGCTCCGCTGCACGATCCGCGGGACGGCAAGCTGCTCGGCGTCGTCGATCTTTCCGGTCCGGCCGCCACGGTGCACGCGAGCACGCTCGCCCTGGTGGTCACGGTAGCCAGGCTCGCCGAAGCGCAGCTGCGCAATGCGCACTTCGCGAAGCTGTCCCGGCTGCGGTCGGTCGCGGTTCCACTGCTTTCCAGGGTGGCCGGGCCCGCGGTGGTGATCGACCCGCATGGCTGGACCGCCGCGACCTCGGAGATGCCGCAGCTCGATCGGCTGCTGCTACCGGATCGCTTCGCCGCCGGTCAGCAATGGCTACCCGCCTACGGCGCGTGCACGGTCGAGCCGCTGCCGGGCGGCTGGCTGCTCCGCCCGGCAACGGGTGCCCTGGAAGCCGGCGTCGCGGAGCATGCCAGCACCACGGCCGAGCTGGACGTCCGGCAGTCGCACAGCTGGTCGTTGACGGTGACCTCAGCCAGTGGCACCTGGACCCACGCGTTGAGCCCCCGGCACGCCGAGATCCTGTACGTGCTCGCCCGTCATCGGCAGGGGCGCAGTGCCGCGCAACTATCCGCCGACCTGTTCGGCACACCGGAGCGGGCCGTCACGGTGCGTGCCGAGCTTTCCCGGCTACGGCGACACCTTGGCGGGCTGATCGTCGGCCGGCCATACCGATTCGCCGACGAGGTCGAAATCCGGGTGCGGCAACCGGCAGATGGCAGCCGGCTGCTGCCGTTCTCCCTCGCTCCCGCCGTACGCGCCCGCTGAGGGTTTACCCATTGGGTGCCCGCCCCTGCCGGATCGGCGCGGGGGCGGGCACCCAGCGAGGGTGAGCTACTTCTGCTCGCCGCTCGTCGGCTTCGCGCTGGACTGCTTGTCGCTGGACTGGCCGTTCGCGGCGTGCTTTGCCGCCTCCGCCGGCTTGGCCTGCGGCGACTCCGTGTCCTTGGCCTGCGGCGTCTCCTTGGCCGGCGCGGCGGCATCAGCCGGCTTACGCGGCGGCAGAGGTTCCGGCATGGCCGGCTCCTGGCGCTTGTTCAGCGCGTACGCCGCGCCAGCGACGACCGCGCCGATCCCGATGACCCACGGCCACCGGCGGCGCTTCTTGCCGTCCTTGTTCTTCTTCTCCGCCTTCAGCTCCTTGGCGAACTCCTTGGCAGCGAGCTTCGCCTCCTTCTTGGACTGCTTGGCGAGCTTCTTGCCGCCAGCGACGGCCTTCTCGGCCTTGCGTGCCGGTTTGCTCTTTTTGGCCGCTTTACGGGCCTTCTTAGCGGTCTGGGTCATATCGTTCTGCGCCTTCTTGGCTCGTTTTGCCAGTTTCTTGCGGGCCCGTCGGGAGGTCTTGCCGACTTCTTTCCGGACGATATCGGCGCCCTCGCTTAACGCCTCGACCAGCTGGCCCTGCTCGATACCACGCTCGGCGAGTTTGTGTTCCGCGGCGTCGACCGCGCGGGAAGTTGCCACCGCACCTGCCTTTCCTGCCCGCCGCATGGCATCAAAGCCGGTGTCGACGGCAGTTCTGCCCGCTTCCTTGAGCGAGTGGGCTTGCGCCATCTCCTTGGCCCGAGTCATGGGCTTCACCTCGTTCACGTCCTTACCGCGCCGAGGGGTGGTCGGTCGACTCCGCCAACCCCGATCTGCGGTTACCCCAACCGGCGCATTCTGGGTTGTTCACGCCCGTGGCATGGCTACAAGCCGCAGACGATCACCTTCTATCTTGCCCCTTACTAGTCAATATTGCCGAAGATGGCACGATGTCGGGGTGACGGAAAGCAACGGATCCCTCGTCGGGGCTAAAGTGACCGCAACTTTGCACACTTCGCAAGGTGACATTCGGCTGAATCTTTTTCCGGACTACGCACCGAAGACCGTGGCGAACTTTGTTGGCCTCGCCCAGGGTACGAAGGAATACACCAAGCCGAACGCGCGTGGAGAGAATTCCGGACCGTTCTATGACGGCGTCATCTTTCACCGGGTGATCGATGGCTTCATGATCCAAACAGGTGACCCGACCGGCACCGGACGTGGCGGTCCCGGGTACAGCTTTGGCGACGAGTTTCACCCGGAATTGCAGTTCAGTAGGCCGTACCTGCTGGCGATGGCGAACGCGGGCCCGAACACCAACGGCTCGCAGTTCTTCGTCACCGTCTCCACGCCGAGCCACCTGAACTTTCAGCACACCATCTTCGGCGAGGTCGCAGACCAGGAATCGCGGGATGTGGTTGACTCGATCGCGCACACCGCGACCGGACCTGGCGACAAGCCGATTTCGGACATCACCATCGATCGCATCATCGTGAGCGCGTCGGAATCCGAGGCTCCCGCTGGGGAAAGCTGAGCTCGAGAAAGTAGCTAGTTGACGCAACCAACCGAACCCCCGCCCGGGTCAGCCGATCCAGCCGGGGCGTCGGGCGGCCTGCCCGGCTGCTCCTGGCATCCGGATCGGGCCACCGGGCTGGCCTGTACCCGATGTGGGCGTCCGGCCTGCCCGGAATGCCTCCGGGAAGCCTCGGTTGGTTACCACTGCGTGGACTGTGTACAAACCGCGCAGCGCAGTCAACGCCAGGCCACCACGGTGGCCGGTGCCGCCGTGCAAACCCGGCCGATCGTCGTGCCCATCCTGATCGCGGTGAACCTCGCGATATTCGCGATCACCGCGGCGCAGGCCGGCGATCTGCTGAACAACTTCCGCTCGTCGCTGTTCGCCCAGTGGCAGCTCTGGCCGCCCGTGGTGGCCAGCGGCGAGTGGTGGCGGATGTTGACCTCGGGCTTCCTGCACTACGGCCCGCTGCATCTGGCGATGAACATGCTCGCGCTCTGGATTCTCGGGCGCGACCTGGAAGTTCTGCTCGGCAAACTGCGGTTTTGCGCGCTCTACGCGCTCTCCCTGCTCGGTGGCGGTGTTGCCGTGTACCTGTTCGGGGATATGAGCACCGCGGTGGCCGGTGCCTCTGGCGCGGTCTTCGGCCTGATGGGTGGGCTGGTGGTCGCGATCTGGCGGCTGAAGCTGAACGGCACGCAGCTTTACGTATTGCTCGCGGTCAACCTGATCATCAGCTTTTCGATCCCGGGTATTTCCATGCTCGGGCACATTGGCGGGCTCGTGATCGGCGCGCTGTGCGCGGGCGGCATGCTGTTCGCGCCACGGGCACGCCGGTCGCAGGTGCAGTGGGCCACCGTTGGCCTGCTGCTGGTACTGCTCGTCGCGCTGTTCATTACCCGGGACGCCATGCTCGGCGAGTACATCTGCCCGGAGGACGGCTACTGCTACCAGCCGTCAGGCTTCGGCGTGTAGTTCCTCGAGCGCCTCGGCGACCTCGCGTGGATCGGCCCCGAGGTCCAGCCAGCCGAGGACGAAGATGGCCGGATCGTGCTCGTCCAGCTGGTCCGGGTCGCCGTGTTCCTCGATCTCCAGCATGGCGAGATCCCTGCCGAGGCGTTTGCTGATCACCAGCTCGACGCGGACCTGTCGCCAGTCCCAGCTGCGTACCCCACTGAGGCTGCGCACCCGCACGCCGGTTCGGTCGGCGGCCAACCGTGGCCGCAGGAAGGTGCCGAACGCGGCATAACCGGCAAGCGCCAGCGCCGCGATCGACACGAGTACCCGCTCGGCAGGGTCCTCGCGAAAAATCACCCACACCACGAGGGCGACTACGGCTGCCCAACAGATGACGATCAGCGGCCGCGGCGGTCCCCAGCTGAGTGACTTATCCACAGCCCCAGTATCCACGGGCGTGATGTGCCTGCTGGCCACGCCCGGTGATCGCGTTCTTTGGGGATCTTGCGGTCGCTGGCGCACGAGTTTTCTGCATCTTGCTGCTCGGGAGCAAGTTATCCACAGGGTTGTCCACCGCTGTCCCCAAGCGTTTCCCCAGTTGTCCCAAGGCGCGGCCGAACTGTCCCAAGGTTGTCACCGGGTTATCCACAGGAGTTATCCACAGTTCTGAATGAATTACAGCTATGTAATTCACACGCTCGAAGGACGCCCGTTTAGCCCTTGCGCACTCGGGGTAGTTGGCACCCTGGATCCAGATATAAACCAGCCCCCAGACATAAAAAGGCCCGGACACCGCGAGTGGGCGTCCGGGCCGTAGGGCGTCGGCTGGTCAGCGCCAGCGCATGGTCATCAGTAGTCCGGAGATCATCAGCGCGAAACCGACCGCGAAGTTCCAGTTGCCGAGGTTGGCCATGAACTGCAGTTCGGTTCCCGCGAGGTAGTTCACGACCAGCCAGGCGAGACCAAGCAACATCAGCCCGAACATCACGCCCTTGTAGATCGGATGCGATGGTCCTGGCTGGCGAATCTTCACCGGCGTTCGACGGTCACCCGGTGGTGTGTATGTCGTCTTCTTCCGGACCTTGGATTTGGGCATGTCGGTCCTTGTCTGTCCTTCGCGGTCTTATGCTTCGCCGGTACGTGGCCTGCCGCGCGACGGGTGACCCGCGCAGCGCAACCGGCTCCTTATTGACACGTTAACTTAAGTGACAAGACGGGTGAGTCAGTAGTACAGGTTGACTCTGCAAGCTCGAAGGGAAACCCGTGAGCACACCGACTGTGGCTAGTGACCCGCCCCCTGAGCAGCCACCGGCCAAGAAACCGGGAGTAGGCGTCAAGATCGCCCGAGGGGTCGGCGAGGTGCTGGTCACCCTGGGCATCGTGATCCTGCTGTTCGTGTTCTACGTGCTTTACGTGACGAACTGGATGTCCGCGGGAAAGCAAGCGGAGGCCACTGACAAGCTGGACGACAAGTGGCGCAACGAGCGCGCGCTGAACCCCGAACCACTCGCCGGGGAGTCCTTTGCTCGCTTGTATATCCCCTCGTTCGGCGTCGACTACAAGTACGCGATCCAGGAAGGGACCGGCACCGAATCGTTGGATCTCGGCCCTGGCCACTACACCGGAACCGCCATGCCGGGCGAGCCGGGCAATTTCGCGATCGCCGGACATCGGGACGGTAAAGGAGCGCCGTTCAACGATCTCGATCTGCTCGAGTCCTGCGATTCGATCATCGCGGAGACGGCGGACAGTTTCTACGTCTACCGCGTACTTCCGAAAAAGGAAGAGGTCGGTCACTGGGCCAATGGGCCCGGCAAGCGCCCGCTCTGCGGCAAAGTGCAGCCGTTGCGCGCGCCCGATGCGCCGGATGGCGGGCTCTACGGCGACACCTACGGGCAGGAGATCGTCGACCCCTCGCAGGGCGAGGTGATCAACCCGATCCCGAACCGCCCGGAAGACGCGGCGCCGCCCGCGCAGCAAGCGGCCCTGCTGACCCTGACCACCTGCCATCCGCGGTTCTCCGACCGGGAGCGGTTGATCATCCACGCGGTGCTGGTCAAGCAGTACGCGAAGGCGGAAGGCAAATCGGGTGAGCTGCCCAAGGAAATGACCGAGGCTCAGGGCTGAGGGGAGTTACGGACGTATGTACGCATGGATCTGGCGGCACCTTCCCGGGCCACTCGCGGTGCGCGTGCTGACCGCCATCGTGTTGATCGCCGGGGTGATCGCCCTGCTGATGTTCGTGATCTTCCCCGCGATCGAGCCTTCGCTGCCGTTCAACCAGGTCACTACCGAGTAGTCCGGACCGGGTATACTGCCCGGTATGTGGCATCGCTATTGGTTTACGCTGCCGGCCCTGGTGCGGCCGGGCGGCGATGCGATGCGCTGACCCATTAACCCGCCAGAGCCGGCCGAACACAGTCTCGGCTTACTCGCTGATCGACGAAGCGAGCCGGCTCGGCGATGCGGATCGGGTGCGGCTCGCGGAAATGGATGCCCGTGTCCGCCAGTCAAACCGCCAATGCTGACAGCCCCGCTACCTCGGCGAGCCAGTCGCTGCGCGATCGCCGGATCGCTTCGCGTCGCCCGCTCGTGCCGCCGGAGCTGTTGCGCGAGGAGCTGCCGATCGACTCCTCGGCCGCGGCGACCGTCGTTCGTGGTCGTACCGATGCCGCCCAGATCGTGTCCGGAGTAGACGATCGACTGTTGGCCGTGGTCGGCCCGTGCTCGGTGCACGACGAGGATGCCGCGTTCGAGTACGCCACCCGGCTTGCCCCGCTTGCCGCCGAGCTGGCGGATGAGGTTTGCGTCGTCATGCGGGTGTACTTCGAGAAGCCGCGAACCACGCTCGGCTGGAAAGGACTGATCAACGACCCGGGGTTGGACGGCAGCTACCGGGTGAACGAAGGGCTGCGTACCGCGCGCAGCCTGTTGCTGGACATCGTGTCGCTCGGCCTGCCGGTTGGCTGCGAGTTCCTCGACCCGATTACCCCACAGTTCATCGATGACGTGGTGAGCTGGGGTTCGATCGGGGCGCGTACCGCGCACAGCCAGGTGCACAGGCAGCTGTCCAGCGGGCTGTCCATGCCGATCGGGATCAAGAACGCGCCGGACGGCAATGTGCAGGCTGCGGTGGACGCGGTACGCGCTTCCGCGGCGAGCCATGTGTTCACCGGGGTCGGCGACGATGGGCTCGCGGCGATCTTCACCACCAGCGGTAACCCGGACTGTCATGTGGTGTTGCGCGGCAGCTCGGCCGGGCCGAACTACGACGCGGCCACCGTGGCCGATACCGCGCGCCGGTTGACCGAGGCCGGCCACCCGCGTGGCGTGCTGATCGATGCGAGCCATGGCAACAGCGGAAAGGATCACCGCAAGCAGCCGGTCGTGGTCGGCGATCTCGCCGCGCGGGTGGCTGCCGGCGAGCGGGCGATCGCTGGGGTGATGCTGGAGAGCTTCCTCGTCGAGGGCCGGCAGGATCTCGTGTTCGGCCAGCGGCAGGCGCTCACCAGGGGGCAGAGCATCACCGACGCCTGTGTGGACTGGGCCTCGACCGAGAAGCTGTTGCGTCAGCTGGCCGAAGCGGTGCGCGCACGGAAGGCCAGCACCACCCCGTAACCGCGTTCCGCGGAAAACGCCGGCGAGCGCCCGCGTCCGGTGACCGCGTCCGCTACGGATCTTGCGGTCACTGGGCGGGCCGCGTAGCCGGTTGACCGTCTGACGGCTCCTCGATAAATTGATAGATCATACCTATGATGTATGGAGCCTGATGAGTCTGAATCCCGATCTTGCCGTGCGTGGTGAGGTGGTCGAGCTGCTGCGCTACTACGACGCCGCGCCTGGCCGGCGTTCGCTGGTTGCCCGGATCGAGGGGCACCGATCCCTCGGCGCCCTCGATCTGCCTGCTCGCGCATACCTCGGCCGTCGCGGACGAGGAGGCGCGGGCCGAATACGGCGCGCGGTACTTACTCGACAACTACCGCGACGAAGTCCTCGCCGACGTGGTGCTCACCGAGGGCGGTGGTTGGCCGCTCAGTGCCGGCCCCGCACCCAACTGTCCTGGGCGACCGCGGAGAAAGGCACCAGCTGGCTGCGTATCTCGGTTCACGGTACGGCCGGCCATGCCGCCAATCCCTCCAATATGGACAATGCACTGGTGACCGCTGCCGAAGTGATCACCCGGCTGGCCACTCAGCAGGGCGAACCGGTGCCTGCTGAGCAGCTGACCGTGACGCCGACCGGAGTACGTGGCGGGATCGCGATCAACTCGATCCCGGAACTCGTCGAGATCGATGTGGACGCACGGACGTTGCCTGGCCAGGGGCGCGCCGAGGTGGTTGACGAACTGCGCACCGCGCTCGGTGACCTGCTCGACGTCGTCGAGCTGGACTGGCTACACGAACTGTATACCGCCTCGGCGCCGTCGAGTACGCGGCTACTGGACTCCGTACGGCGGATTGCCGATGACCTGGTGCCGGGCACCGAACTGGTGCCCAGCCTGGTCGTCGGATCTACCGACGCGGAGTACTTTCGCCAAGCCGGCGCGCGTGCCTACGGCTTCGCGATGACCTCCGACTACGCCTCCCCTGGTGAGTTCGCCGGGATGTTTCACGGCGCCAACGAGCGCATCGACGTACGCAGTCTGGAACTGTCCACGCGCCTCTGGGAACAGCTCGCGCGCACCTTCTAGTCCATAAAGGATCATGAGATGACCACTACAGTGGATACCGGACAGCTGGCCTTCCCCGCTACCGAGTATGCCGAGCGGATCAGCCGGGTCCAGTATAGCGCGGAGAAGCGGGCACTGGACGCACTTGTCATCACCGACCCAAAGAACATCTGCTACCTCACCGGTTACGATGCCTATTCCTACTATGTCCCGCAGGCGCTGGTGGTTCCGGTAGGCGCGACGCCAGAGTTCTTGGTACTACGGCAGATCGATGTACCGGCCGCGCGCTGGACAACCCATCTGGCTACCGACCAGATCGTGGGCTATGGCGACGAGTACGTTACCGGCACGCTGCATCCGATGGGGTTGGTTGCCGAGCTGGTCGGCGCCAGCGGCTGGGGACGTGGGCGGATTGGCGTGGAGTTCGACGGATCCTCGTTCAGTCCGAAAGGGATGCATGCGCTCGAGCAGGGGTTGCCGAACGCCAAGCTGGTCGACCTCGATCGCCTGGTCGAATGGGTCCGCACGGTCAAATCGGACCGGGAGATCCAGACGATGCGTGAAGCCGCGTTGCTCAGTGACCACGCGATGCGCACCGCCTTCCAGCGGATCGCGCCAGGGGTGCGCGAATCTGAAGTCGCCGCCGATACGCATGCCGCTATGGTGTCCGGAGTGGACGGAATTTATGGAACCGCGCCCTTCCCGCTGTTCCTGGCTTCCGGCGAACGTACCAACAATCCGCATCTGCGCTGGACGGACGCGACGTTTCGTGCCGGCCAGCCGACGATGATCGAACTGGGCGGTCACCGGTTCAACTACGCGGCTGGGCTGTCCCGCACGGTGTTTCTGGGTGAACCGCCGCCGGCCTATCGTGCCTTCGAGCAGGCCGTGCGCGAGGGCCTTGCCGCGGCGAGCGAAGTGTTGATCGCGGGTAATACCGCCGCGCGGGTCGAGCAGGTGTGGCGCGAGGTGATCGCGGCGCACGGCTACGCGAAGAACAGCAGGATCGGCTACTCGATCGGGATCTCGTTCCCGGACACCGGTTGGGTGGAGCGCACGGTGAGCCTGGCGCCGGATGATCACAGCGTGCTCCGGCCGAATATGACGATCCACCTGATGCTTGCCGTCTGGCTCGACCTGATCGGCTACTCGCTCAGTGAAACCTTCGTGGTGCGCGATGGCGCACCGGAAGGGCTTTCCGCGCTGCCGCGCGAGTTGCTGGTGAAGTAGTTGGCGAACCGCGTCGGCCGAGCCGGGGGCCTATACTCGCCGGCGTGATCGATACTCCAGATTTCCGGCGGGACCCGAACCTGAAGCTGAGCGATCAGGTGGTTTCCTTGCTGGAAGGCGAGATCGTGGACGGCACGTACCAGCCAGGTCAGCGACTGCCGACCGAAGTGGAGCTTTGCGAGCAGTTCGGGGTTTCCCGCAGTGTCGTGCGGGATGCGCTGCGCACGCTCGAGTCAATGGGGTTGGTACATGTCAAGCGGCGGCACGGGATCGTGGTCGCTGAGCCAAGCGGCGCGCACCTTACGCATGCGCTGACCTTGCGGTTGCAGTGGTCCGAGATGACCATGGGCGACATCTTGGAAGCGCGGCGCGGGCTCGAGCAGGCGCTTGCCGCCGAGGCCGCGTGTCGTGGCACCGCGGCGGACTGGGCGCGGCTGCGGGCGGTCGTCGATCGGTTTCGTGCCCAGGTGCTCGCCGGCGAGCGGCAGGCCGCCTACGCGTCGCATTTGGAGTTTCACCTGTCGATCATGCGCGCTTTGCGCCTGCCGGCACTCGAGTTGATGCTCCAGCCGTTGCAGGAGATCATCGTGGTCAGTTCCATCCCGGTTGATCCGGCCGTCGCGGAAGCCTGGGATGTGGATTGCCATGCGGCGATCGTGGACGCGTTGGAGACCGGCTCGGATTCGGCGGCGCGGGATGCGGTACGCAACCACTTCCAGCAGTCCGCGCGGCACGCGGATACCGAGTTCCAGAACCTGCTGTTCCGCGATGTTCGGAAACTCCCCGCGTACCAGGAGCTGGCGAGCCACATCTTCACCTACCGAGACGACCACTCCCCGTAACCGCGTTCTTTAAGGTTAGCGATGCTTGTGCTGGACATTCTGGATATGTAAGGTCCGGGATATGCGGATGAGTGAAGGTGTGGAGTGGGCCATGCACACCTGCCTGAATCTGGCCTGGGTGGGCGCCGACCAAGCGGTACCCGCGGCCAGGCTCGCCGCGTTCTTCGAGTTGCCGGCCGCCTACCTGAACAAGCAGCTGCAGGCGCTGGTCCGGGCAGGCATCGTGCGCTCGGTGTCCGGGCCGCGCGGTGGCTTCCGGCTGGCGCGGGCCCCGGACGAGATCACGCCGATGGATATCGTCGCGGCGATCGAAGGCACCGAGGAGGCCTTTCGCTGCACGCAGATCGTCGCGCGGTCGCCGAGAGGCGATCCGACGGTGGATTACCGGAAGGGCTGCGCGGTCGCACGCACCATGCGCAAAGCCGACCTTGCTTGGCGTGCCGAGCTGGCCGCTCGCTCACTGGCCGACATCCAGGCCGACGTGGAACGCCACACCCCCACTATCGGTCAGGACATTCGCGGCTGGTTCGCGGCTTAGCACGCCCTCGGTGCTGATCGGCGGACTTGTCGACGCTTAATTCTGGATATTCAAGAGTGAGAATAAGGAGAAAATATGGAACCGCGGATGAACGTCATCAAGGCATACCCTGCCGGCTACCAGGGCATGCTCGGACTCGGCAAGGCCGTTGCGGACAGTGAACTGCCCACGACGACGCTCGAGCTGATCAAGCTCCGCGCGAGCCAGATCAACGGCTGCGGGCTCTGTGTGGATATGCACGCCTACGACGCGAAGCAGCAGGGCGAGACCGACGAGCGGCTCTGGTCGGTCGCCGCGTGGCGGGAGGCGCCATATTTCACCGATGCGGAACGGGCCGCGCTCGCGCTCACCGAGGCGGCGACTCGGCTGAGCGAGCGGCCGGAGGGCGTGCCGGACGACGTCTGGCAGGACGCGGCCAAGCACTTCCCCGAGGACCAGCTTGCCGCGCTGGTCTACGCGATCGCCATGATCAACGCGTGGAACCGGATCAACGTCACGATCCGGCAGGTGGCCGGCGCCTACCGGCGCTGATCCCGGCTGGCTACCCCCAGTGGCCGCAAGCTCCCTAAAGATTGCGGTCACCGAGGGTGTCGCCAGACTAGAAGTTGATCATGTGACCGGCCAGGCCGTGTACGGCCTCCTTGACCGCTTCGCTGAGCGTCGGATGCGCGTGCACATTGCGGGAAACCTCGTGCACGGTCAGATCCCACTGCTGCGCCAGCGTCAACTCCGGTAGCAGCTCGGTGACATCCGGCCCGATCATATGCGCGCCAAGCAGCTCACCGTGCTTACCATCGCTGAGCACCTTCACGAAGCCAGTGGAATCGCCCAGCCCATGGGCCTTCCCGTTCGCCATGAACGGGAACTTCGCCACCTGCACATCGAAGCCGCGCTCCCGCGCCTGCTCCTCGGTCCAGCCAAAGCTCGCGATCTGCGGCTGGCAGTACGTCGCGCGCGGGATCATCGGGAAGTCCAGCTCCATGGTCTCCGCCCCGGCGATCGTCTCCGCCGCGATGATGCCCATCGACTCCGCCGCATGCGCCAGCATCAACTTCGCCGTGACATCCCCGATCGCGAAGATATGCGGCACATTCGTCCGCCCCCGAGTGTCCACATCGATCGCACCGCGGTCGGTAACCGCTACCCCGGTGTTCGCCAGCCCGTAGCCGTCCACCCTCGGCTGGAAACCGATGGCCTGTAACACCTTGTCCGCCCGTAGTGTCTGCTGCTCGCCGTTCGCCGACACCGTCACCGCAACATCGGTCCCAGTGTCCGTAATGGACTCAACGCGAGTCGAAGTGAGTACCTTCACACCCAGGCGCTTGTACTGCTTCGCAAGCTCCTTCGACACCTCGGCGTCCTCGGTCGGCACCATCCGGTCAAGGAACTCGACGATCGTCACGTCCACGCCGTAGTTCTTGAGCACGTACGCGAACTCCACGCCGATCGCGCCCGCGCCGGCGATAATGACGCTGTTCGGCAGTTCGGCATCGAGGATCTGCTCCTCGTAAGTCACCACCCGCTCGGAAAGTTGCGTTCCCGGCAGCAGCTTCGTGGTTGCGCCCGCGGCGATGATGCAGTTGTCGAACGTAACGGTCTGGCCGTTCACCTCAATGCTGTTTGGCCCGGTGAACGTGCCCCGCCCGTCGAATTCGGTGATCTTGTTCTTCTTCATCAGGAAGTGCACACCCTTGACGCGCCCGTCCGCGACATCCCTGCTGCGCTTATGCGCCACGCCGTAGTCGAAGTCGACCGAACCCTGCACGGATATCCCGAACGTACTTGCCTGATGGGTGAACAGATGTGCGAGTTCGGCGTTGCGCAGCAGCGCCTTCGACGGGATACAGCCAACATTCAGGCAAACCCCGCCCCAGTAGCGCTCCTCGATGATCGCGGTGTTGAACCCGAGCTGAGCTGAGCGGATCGCAGCCACGTATCCGCCGGGGCCCGCGCCGAGGACGACGACATCAAAGTGTGTGCTCATACCCGCACACTATCCCGAGGAACCGACCACCCGGCACCAGGCAAGTAGGTTGCGGTGAGCCCCGGGCCCCGACAAAACACCGGGGCCCACCGCTATTCAGGGTGGCTATATGGTGCGCGCTAACACGACTCGCGCGCGACGGTGAGCAGCTCCGCGCGGTCAACCACCTTAACCCGTTCCCGGTTCGTCCGCTCACCAAGTGCCATCTCGTGTGCATTAATTCTGCGCCAACCTGGCCAGTCCGTATAGGAAATACCGCGTTGCGAAAGGAATTCCTCGATTGCCGCCGGGTCTCTGTTCGGCGCCCTTGCCAGCAGCGGCTCGTCCGCGAGCAGGCTCTGTACCGTTTCAAGAGCATCACCCTTGGTGTGGCCGATCAAACCGACCGGACCGCGTTTGATCCAACCCGTGGTGTACATCCCAGGGATCTGTTCCCCGTCGAGATCGAGGATTCGCCCAGCCTGGTTCGGAATCGTGCCGGTGCGATGATCGAAAGGTAGGTCCGCGGCATGCGAACTGAGATAGCCAACCGCGCGATACACCTGGCCAACCGGCCAATCCCGCAACTCGCCGGTGCCCCGGACGGTCCCGTCGCCGGTGAGTTCGGTGCGTTCGGTGCGCAGTCCACTCACCCGGTCCGTGCCGAGCACCGCAACCGGAGCCTGCAAGAAGTGCAGATGCAGCTTGTACGGTCGATCGCCCGGTTCGCGAATTGCCCACTCCTGCAAGGTTTTCACCACGAGTTCGGTCTGCCGGTGCGCGCGAATCTCGGCGAGGCTGCCGGCGTCGAACTCGATATCCGCCGGGTCGACCACCACTTCGACGTTCGGTGAGTGGTCCAGCTCGCGCAGTTCCAGCGGGGTGAACTTGGCCTGCGCCGGTCCACGTCGTCCGAACACGTGCACATCGGTGACCGCGCTACTCGCCAGGCCGCGGTAGACGTTCGGCGGGATCTCCGTGCTGCTCAACTCATCCGCCGTTTTCGCGAGCATCCTGGCGACATCCAGTGCGACATTGCCGGCGCCGAGCACGGCGACCTGGGTGGCATCCAATGGCCAGGTGCGCGGCACATCCGGGTGCCCGTCGTACCAGGACACGAAGTCCGCCGCGCCGAAGCTGCCAGGTAACTCGATACCCGGGATGTCCAGTGCGCGATCCTGGTCCGCGCCGGTCGACAGTACGACCGCGTCGTAGTACGCGCGCAGCTCGTCCAGTTTGATATCCGTGCCGTAGGCCACGTTGCCGAACAGGCGCAGCTGCCCGCGCGCCATGATCTGCTCGAGCGCCTGCACGATCCCCTTGATCCGCGGATGGTCCGGCGCGACTCCGTAGCGGACCAACCCGAATGGCGCTGGTAGCCGTTCGAACAGGTCCACCTGGGCGTCCGGCCGCGATTTCACCAGGTTGTCCGCAGTGTAAATGCCGGCAGGCCCGGCCCCGATGATCGCCACTCGCAACGGATGCGCCATGCGTTTCAGTCCCTTTCTATCAACGCGACTCTTAGGTAAGGCTAGCCTAATTTACGCTGTGGAAGCGAGCCCCGTAGGCTGGTCGGCATGCGAGTGCTGGTGATCGACAACTACGACAGCTTCGTCTACAACCTCGTCCAGTACCTTGCGCAGCTCGGCGCCGAATGCACCGTGCGGCGCAATGACGAGGTTTCCCTGGACGAGCTGTCCGCCGTGGACGGCGTGCTGGTCTCACCGGGCCCTGGCACGCCGGAACGCGCCGGGTTGACCATGGACGCGGTTCGCCGCTGCGCCGCCGAGCGGATACCTATGCTCGGTGTTTGCCTTGGGCACCAGGCAATCGGGGCGGTATGGGGCGCGACCGTGGATCGTGCGCCCGAACTCCTGCACGGGAAGACGAGTGAGGTGCAGCACTCCTCGGTAGGCGTGCTTGCTGGGCTGCCGCAGCCGTTCACCGCGACCAGGTACCACTCGCTGACCGTGCTGCCGGAGACGATCCCCGACGAGTTCGAGGTCACCGCGCGTACCGCATCCGGCATCGTGATGGCCATGCGGCACAGGGAACTGCCAATGGAAGGTGTGCAGTTCCACCCGGAGTCGGTGCTCACCGAAGGTGGCCACCGGATGCTGGCGAACTGGCTGGCGGCCTGTGGTTACCCCGTCGCGGATGAACTCGTTACCGAGCTAGAAGACGGGATGCGCGCGTTGACGCGTCAGGCGTAGCGCCCGGCGGTCCCGCCGAACGAAGGGACAGCGGATGGCACAGCGGGAATGGACGGCCGCGGATATCCCCGATCAGACCGGCCGGTACGCCGTGGTTACCGGCGCGAACTCCGGTCTCGGTCTGGTCACCGCACGCGAGCTGGCCAGGGCCGGCGCCACGGTGGTGCTTGCCTGCCGGGACACGCAGAAGGGCGAGCAGGCCGCCGAACTGATCACCAAGCAGATACCGAACGCGAAACTGGCGGTGCGCGCGCTCGATCTCGCGGACCTCGCCTCGGTACAGGATTTCGCTGAGGGCTACGCCGCCGAGTACGAGCGGCTGGACCTGCTGATCAACAATGCCGGGGTGATGGCGCTGCCGCGCCGGCTCACCGCGGACGGTTTCGAGATGCAGTTCGGCACCAACCATCTCGGGCATTTCGCGCTCACCGGCCGGCTGCTTGGTCCGCTGCGGGCGGCGGAAACGCCGGCGCGGGTGGTCACCGTATCCAGCACGCTGCACCAGATCGGCCGGATCAACTTCGGTGATCTACACGGCGCGCGCCGCTACCAGAAATGGCTGGCGTACGGCCAATCGAAACTCGCCAACCTGCTGTTTGCCTTCGAACTACAGCGCAAATTCGAGGACGCGGGCGCACCGCAGCGTAGCTTCGCGGCACATCCCGGGTACGCCTCGACCAACCTGCAGACCACTGGCCCGCAGATGTCCGGCAGCGCGCTGAACGAGCAGGTGATGCGGCTGGCCAACCAGGTGTTCGCGCAGGATGCCGCGCATGGCGCGCTGCCCAGTCTGTACGGGGCAACCAAGGAAGACCTGGCCGGCGGCAGCTACCTCGGCCCCGGCGGGTTGTTCGGCACGCGCGGCTACCCGCGCGTGGTCGGCTGCAGTCGCGCCGCACGGGATCGTACCGCCGCCGCGCGACTCTGGGAGGTCAGCGAACAGCTCACCGGAGTGCGCTACACGCTGTAACCGCGTTCTTTAAGGTTAGCGCTGTCAGTTGTTCGGGCGGGACGGTATTCCGGTCATCTGTTTGGACACGGTGACCCGAACCGTCTGGTTCTTCTGGATATCGCTGCCCGCACTCGGCTGCTGGCTGATGATCTTGTCTGGATCATCGGGGAACGGCTCTTCCCGTTCCTGCACGTCCAGCGTGCCGTTCCAGCCAGCCGAGCGAAGCTTGCCTTCCGCCTGCTGCGGGGTCATCCCCTCCAGCGCGGGCATCGAGATCGTCTTCAGTTTGGCGTTGGACACCTCGAGCTTGATCGTCGCGCCCGGCTTCTCCTGCGCGCCGTTCGGTTGCTGGCGCACTACGATGCCCTTGTCCTCCGCCGAGTCAACCTCGGACACCTCGGTCTGGAAACCGGCGTCGGACAACACCGCCTCGGCTTCCTGCCGGGTGCTGCCCTCGACGTTCGGCACATCGATCAGCTCTTGTTCCTTGCCGAGCACCAAGGTCACCGTGCTGCCCTTGTCCAGGCTCGCGCCGATCTGCGGATCCGTCCGGACCACCTTGCCGATCAGGTTACCGTCGGCGGTCTCCTCCTCTTCGGTATCCGGATTCGCCCGCAGTCCAGCTTCTTGGAGGGTCGCCTTTGCCTCATCCTCGCTCTGCCCGGACAGATCCGGCACCTGGGTCTGTTCCGGCGCGGTGCCCACCCGCATCAGCACCTCGTCGGCCTTGTTCGCCTCGGTGCCTGCCTCTGGCCGGGTGCTGAGCACCTTGTCGATCTGATCCTCGGTACACGGCCGCTCGCCGTTCTCGTCCGGCTGACACGGCACCTGCTCGATCGTCGACTTCTGGAAACCGGACTGTTTCAACGTTTCTCGTGCGGCCTGCACGGTCTGGTTCTGTACGTCCGGCACCTTGGCCAGATTGTCGTCCTGCTGCTGCGCGAACAACCCGCTCCACCACAGGATCACGCCAAGCAGCGCAACCCCGAGCAGCGCAAGGAGCATGACCAGCCAGCCCTTGCGGCGCTTCTTACGCTCCGGATCGTCCTCGTCGTAGTCGTCGTACTCGTCGTAGTCACCCGGATCGGCCGAACCGATCACCTGGGTGCGGTCCTCGTCGGTCATCACCATCGGCGCGTGCACCGGTTGACCGGAAAGGGCACGCACGATGTCCGCGCGCATCTCCGCCGACGACTGGTAGCGGTTCGCCGCGCCCTTGGTCAGTGCCTTCAGCACGATCGCGTCCAGCTCCGGCGGAACATCCGGATTCACCGCCGACGGCGGCTTCGGGTCCTCCCGGACATGCTGGTACGCCACCGCGACGGGCGAATCGCCGGTGAACGGCGGCTCGCCGGTAAGCAGCTCGAACAGCACACAGCCGGCCGCGTACACATCCGAACGGGCGTCCACTTTCTCGCCGCGCGCCTGCTCCGGCGAAAGGTACTGCGCGGTGCCGATCACCGCGGCCGTCTGGGTCACCGAAGCCTGGCCATCGTGCAGCGCCCTGGCGATGCCGAAGTCCATCACCTTGACCGCGCCGGTCCGGCTGATCATCACGTTCGCCGGTTTGACGTCCCTGTGCACGATCCCGTGCCGGTGGCTGAAGTCCAGCGCGGCACAGGTATCCGCCATGACTTCCATTGCCCGCGTGGCGGAAAGTGGCCCCTCGGTCTTCACGATGTCGCGCAGCGTGCGGCCGTCCACGTACTCCATCACGATGTACGGCAGCGGCCCGTTCTCGGTCTGCGTTTCGCCGGTGTCGAACACCGCGACGATCGCCGGATGGTTCAGCGCGGCAGCGTTCTGCGCTTCGCGCCGGAATCGCTCCTGAAACTGCGGGTCGCGGGCGAGATCCGCGCGCAGCACCTTCACCGCTACCTCGCGGCCGAGCCGGACATCTCGGCCGTGGTAGACCTCGGACATACCGCCGTAGCCGATGGTCTCGGCCAGTTCGTAGCGGTTCGAGAGCAATCTCGGTGAACTCATCGGGGGTCTATTCCATTCGGCTCGCTTGGGCCATGGCAATCCAGCCCATCATGCCCGGCAGGTCTCGTGACTAGGGTCACCATCCGGCGCCCTTCTGCTGGCATTCGATCGTGACCGGCGTGTCTTCGGGCAGCGCGCCAGCCGGTTGCACGTCGGTGACCACGCATTCGCCCTCTTCCTCCGGCTCGTCGCCTTGTTCGGTGCGCACTTCCGGGTCAAGCCCCACGTCCTCGAGCAGATCCTCTACTTGGTCCGCGGGCATGCCTCGATATTGAGACGGCTCTATGGTCGTGACGGTTGTCCCGTCGGATTCTGTCGGCAATTCGCCGGTGTTTTCACCCACGTCGGTTCCGCCGGGGCCCCGCTGGTCGGCCGGTTCCTCCGCAGACTGGGTCTGGTGTTGCTCGTCGACCGGTTGCGTGGGCGGTGTCCGAATATCCGGACGGGTTAGGGCGATAAGCGCGACGATACCGATCGCGAGCAGGGCCACCACCACGACCGCGAGCAGTATCCACCAGCCAGGTTTGCGGTTGGCGCGCGGTTGCTGCTGCGGCATCGGCCCGGACATCGGTAGCGCGGAGGTATGCGGCGGCGTGCCGTGCGGCACCGCGTTGACTGGGGCCACCGGGCCGACTGGAGCCACCGGGCCAGCTGGGGCCACCGGGCCAGCCTGGGTCGGTGGGTAGCCATTCGGCGCGTGCTGGCCGGCCAGCTGCCCGGCGAGCGCGGCTGGTGCCGGCAGCGGATAACCGGCGCGCACGGTGGCGACCGCGGTGGCGAACTCGCCACCGGTCGAGTACCGCTGCCGGGGATCCTTGACCAGCGTTGCCTCGATAACCGCGCGTACCGCGGGTGGCACATCTGGTGGCAGCGGCGGCGGGGTGTCCCTGATGTGCATCATCGCCACCGTCACCGCGTTCTCCGAGCGGAACGGTCGCTGCCCGGCAAGGCATTCATAGCCGCAGACCGCGAGCGAGTACACATCGCTCGCCGGCTCCGCCTCCTGCCCGAGGGCCTGCTCGGGGGCGATGTAGTGCGCGGTACCCATCACCATGCCGGACCGGGTCACCGGCGCGGCGTCCGCCGCCTTGGCGATGCCGAAGTCGGTGAGCTTCACTACCCCCGCGGCGGTGACCATGATGTTGCCCGGTTTGACGTCCCGGTGCACTAGTCCGCGCTCGTGGGCGGCCTGCAAAGCCTTGCCGGCCTGCTCGAGGACGTCCATAGTGCGCTCGGCGCTGATCCGGTGCTCGGTGGCCAGTATGCCGGCCAGCGGCTCGCCCTCCACCAGTTCCATCACCAGGTACGCGGTGTCCTGCGGGCCGTCCGGGACGGCGGCCGTTTCGCCGTAGTCATGCACCGCCGCGATTCCCGGATGGTTCAGCGCCGCGGTCGTCCGCGCTTCGGTGCGGAACCGGTGTAGGAACTCCGCGTCGCCGGAAAGCTCCGCCTTGAGCACCTTGACCGCCACCCGGCGATCCAGCCGAGTGTCCGCGGCCTCCCACACCTCGCCCATACCGCCAACCGCGATCCGGCGGGCCAGACGGTAGCGCTCGGCGATCAACTGGCCAGAGGTCAGCACGGCTAGCTACCCCCGGGCAGCGCGGCGTCAATCGTCGCGCGGCCGATGCCCGCGGCGACCTTGCCGCCGGTGGCGACGAGCCCGAAGTCACCACCGCTTTCCACGATCACCGCGACGGCGACCTGCGGGTCGTCTGCCGGCGCGAAGGCCACGTACCAGGCGTGTGGCGGGGTGTTCTTTGGATCGTTGCCGTGCTCTGCGGTGCCCGTCTTGGACGCGATCGTCAGGTCGCTGCGCTGGCCTTCGCCGGAGGTGTTCTCCTCGGAGTCGATCATCATGTCGGTCAATGCCGAAGCATTCGCCCCGGACATTGCCGTGTCGTAGGTTTCCGGCGAGAAGTCCTGAATGGTGGTCAGATCGGGCGCTTGCACTTCCTTGACCAGCTGCGGAGTCATCACCGTACCGCCATTCGCGATCCCGGCGGCGACCATCGCGTCCTGTAGCGGGGTCAGCCGAACGTCACGCTGGCCGATGCCCGTCTGGTAAAGCGAGGCCTCATCCGCGATATCGCCGAGGGTGGAACCGGAAACCCGCATCGGAACATTCAGTTCCTCGCCGCCGATGCCGAACTTCGCCGCCTGCTCGAGCATCCCCTCCCGGCCAACTTTGCCGGCCAACTCGGCGAAGGCGGTGTTACAGGAAAGGGCGAGCGCGGTGGTCAGATCCACCGAGTCGCCACCCGAACCACAGTGCGAACCGCCGTAGTTCTCCAGCGTGGTGCCACCACCCGAGGGCAGGTCGATTTGCGAGGCCGCGGTCAGCCGCTCATCGGCGATGCCCTGTTCCATCGCGGCCGCGGCGGTGATCAGCTTGAAGGTCGAACCCGGCGGGTAGGTCTGGTTGATCGCCCGGTTCAGCATCGGCTGGTTCGGATCGTTGTTGTACTGCGTCCACGCCTCTTCCTGGCCCGCGCTGTCGTGCTGGGCGAGCTTGTTCGGGTCATAGGACGGCGTGCTGACCATGCCGAGAATCTCGCCGGTATCCGGTTTCAGCGCCACCACGGAACCCTTGTAGCCGCGGGAGGTCATCTCGTCGTAGGCGGTCTGCTGTACCCGGGGGTTGATGGTCAACTGGACGTTGCCGCCGCGCGGGTCCCTACCGGTGATCACATCGGAGAGCCGGCGGACTAGCAGGCGCGGATCCGAACCGTTCAGCACCTCGTCCTCGGCGCGCTCCAAGCCACCCGCGCCGTAACGCACCGAGTAGTAGCCGGTGACGGGCGCGTAAGCAGGGCCGTTGACGTACTGCCTGAGGTACTGCAACCGCGAATCCGTCGGTTTCACGTTAGCCAGTACCTCGCCGTTGAACTGCGAGACCAGCTTGCCCCGTTCGCGGGAGTACTCGTCGAGCAGCACGCGCTGGTTGCGCGGGTCCGCGCGGTAGCCGTCCGCCTTGACCACCTGGATATAGGTGGCATTGGCGATGAGTAACGCGACCATCGCGAGCATCGCGAGTCCGACACGGCGTAGTGGGGTGTTCATTGTGGCCGCTCCACCATGACCGTATGCGCCTCAGCGATGGGTGCTTGCTGAGGCTGCGGGCGGGCTTTCTGCTGAGGCCTGCGCGCCGCGTCGGAGATCCGGAGCAGCAACGCGACAAGGATGTAGTTGGCCATCACCGACGAGCCACCCGCGGAAAGGAACGGCGCGGTGAGTCCGGTCAGTGGGATCAGGGTGGTGACACCACCGACGACCACGAAAACCTGCAGGACCAGCGCGAAGGACAAGCCGGCACCAAGCAGTTTACCGAAGGTGTCCCGGACGGCCAGTGCGCTGCGCATACCGCGCATGGCGAGCAGCATGTAGATCATCAGGACGCCGGCGAGCCCGATGAAGCCGAGCTCCTCGCCGATCACCGCGGTGATGAAGTCGCTGTTCGCCTGGTTCAGCAGCATTTCCGGCCGGCCGGCGCCAAGACCGGTGCCGCCAACCCCGCCGGTGCCGAAGGCGAACAGCGATTGCGCGATCTGGAAGCCGCCGGTGTCGTAGTCGGCGAACGGGTCGAGCCAGGCATGCACCCTGGACTGCACATGCGCGAACATGTTGTACGCAAGCAGCGCGCCACCGACGAACAGCGATAGCCCGACCACTACCCAGGCAATGCGCTCGGTGGCCATGTACAGCATCACCAGCACGATGCCGAAGAACAGCAGCGAGTTACCGAGATCCTTCTCCAGCACCAGCACGCCGACCGAAACCGCCCATGCGGCAAGCACCGGGCCGAGGTCCCGTGCGCGCGGCAGCTCCATGCCGAGGAACTTGCGCCCGGCACTGGTGAACAGGTCCCGCTTGGAAACCAGGAACCCGGCGAAGAAGATCATCAGCAGGATCTTCGCGAACTCGCCGGGCTGGATGCTCAGCGGTCCGAGGCGAATCCACACCTTCGAGCCGTTCACCTCGGAGATCGCCGCGGGCAACGCGCCGGGCAAGGCGAGCGCGATCAGCCCGACCAGCCCGAATGTGTAGGCGTAGCGGGAAAGCGTGCGGTGGTCCTTCACCCAGTACATCGCGGCAAGGAACAACACCAGTGCGATGGCTACCCAGGCCAGCTGGCGTGGCGCGGCATCGGCCCAGGGTGTGTCGCTGCCGGCGAACTTCTCCGTTTGGGCCAGGTCGATCCGGTAGATCACCACCAGGCCGAGCCCGTTCAACAGCGCCACGCAGGGCAGGATCAGTGGGTCCGCATAGGGCGCCCAGCGCCGTACCGCGAGGTGCGCGATGGCGAACGAGGCGAGAAAGGCCAAGCCGTACCAGACGATCCGCAAGGACAGCTGCTTTTCCTGGTTCGCCTCGACAAGTACGAAGGCGCCCGTCACCAGTACCGCGGCGAAGCCGAGGAGAAACAGCTCGGTGCCGCGCCTGGTGGATATCGTGCGACCAGGATCAGTTTGCGCGACCGCCGGCTGACCGGAACTGGCTGCGGCACCACCGCCGGCTGCCGGGCCCGTCATTAGCGACCACCCGCGTCGCGCGGTGGGCGGCAATCAACCCCCGGCCGCTGCTCCTGCTCTGGCGGCTGTGCGGTCGACCCGTTGTCGTTTCCGCCGTTCCCGCCATTCCCACCGTCGCCTGGCCGGTTCGGCTGGTTCGGGTCGTTCGGCCGGTTCTGCTCGTTCGGTTGATTGGGCTCTTCCTGCTCCGCGCAGATCGGCAGTTGGTGCTCCCGCATCCTGGCCAGGAAGTTCTCGGCGTCCTCGAGGTTGTCCTGTGGTTGCCCGGCGCGGACCGTCTGGCGCGCGCTCTGGTCGAGGTCGTCCACGTACACCGGTTCGCAGTTCGCGTCGCCATCCGCGCAGGAAGCCTGGACCTGCTCGTTCAGCTCGAGACCGAGCACGCTGCCCCGCACGCCCTGGAAGATCGCGATCTCGCCGCGCTCGTCCTCGCCGACGTAGTACTGGCTCATCACGAAATACCTGGTGGCGAGCACGCCAGCAGCGGCAAGGATGAGCAGTACGAGGATGGCGGCCAGCCAGCGCACCCGCTTGCGGCGCTTGGCCTTCGGGTGTTCTTCCTCGGGTAGCTGCAGCGGCGTGGTCGGCATCGGCTGCGGTGGCGGCGAGGTCAGCGCGGCCGCCCTGGACGCGGCGGTATCCGCCTGGGGCGCGGGATCGTCCTGACCGTTGCCCGCGGCGCCGCCGACGATGGGCGCATCCTCGCCGAAGTCCACGTCCACCACATCGGCGATGATCACCGTGACGTTGTCCGGCCCGCCGCCCTTGAGCGCCAGCTCGATCATCCGATCGGCGCAGGCCTGCGGGTCGGTGATGTTCAATGCCTCGGTCAGCGTCTCGTGGCTGACCACTCCGGAAAGCCCATCGGAGCAAAGCAGGTAGCGGTCGCCGGCGCGGGCCTCGCGCACCGTGAGGTTCGGTTCAACCTCGTCCTGGCCGGTCAGCGCGCGCAGCAACAGCGAGCGCTGCGGGTGGTTGGCCGCCTCGTCCTCGGTGATCCGACCCTCGTCGATCAGCGACTGGACGAAGGTGTCGTCATGCGTGATCTGGGTGACCTGGCCGTTGCGGCGCTGATAGGCGCGGGAGTCACCGATATGCACCAGTCCGAGGCGGGTACCGGCGAAAAGCACCGCGGTCAGCGTGGTGCCCATCCCGTCCAGATCCGGGTCGCTGGCGACCAGCTCGGAGATCGAGCCGTTCCCCGCGATCGTGGCGTCGCGGAGTTGGGCGAGCAGATCGTCATCCGGATCGTCGTCATCGAGCGGCGCGAGCGCGGCGATGACTACCTTGCTGGCCACCTCGCCAGCTGCATGGCCGCCCATCCCGTCAGCGAGGGCGAGCAGACGTGGGCCGGCGTATACCGAGTCCTGGTTGTTGGACCGAACCAGGCCGCGGTCACTGCGGGCGGCGTAGCGAAGGACGAGGGTCATGTGCGCAGCTCGATCACCGTTTTGCCGATACGGATCGGGGCACCAAGCGGTACCCGCATAGGTGCCGTGACTTTAGCCCGATCCAGGTACGTACCGTTGGTGGAACCCAAATCTTCCAGGTACCAATCGTGTCCGCGAAGCGAGAGCCGCGCGTGTCGGGTGGATGCGTAGTCATCGTCGAGCACCAGAGTGGAGTCATCCGCCCTGCCGATCAGGATGGGCCGACCGTCCAGCGAGATCCGGGTTCCCGCCAGCGCGCCGTGCGTCACCACCATCTGCCTCGGCGATTTGCTCCCCTTTGGTTTCTTCGGTTCGGACCGGCGGAAGCCCGGCACATTCACCTTGATACCGGATGCCGCGTAGATGTCCGAGCGGATTACCCGCAGTGCGAACAGCACGAATAACCAGAGCAGGGCGAGAAACCCTGCTCTGGTTAGCTGCACGACCAGCTCTGGCACCTGTAGTGTCCGCTCCCGCCTCGTCCATGACTTGCGCGTATCGCTGACTACATATGATCTAACGCTCTGCTGGACAGCGGTTACGCGGGGGCCGGAAACTTCTTCCAGCCCCGGTATCAGCGCCCTTCTCGGCGGCTAATCTCCCTGGGTTAGCCCTGGGTTCGGAAGACGAGGGAGGAGTGGCCAACGCGGATGACGTCGCCATCCGCGAGCTGCCAGTTCTGCACCGGGGTGCCGTTCACGGTGGTCCCGTTGGTCGACCCGATATCGGCGAGCGTGGCGCTCTGCCCGTCCCAAGTGATCTCCAGGTGTCGCCGGGAGACACCGGTGTCCGGCAGCCGGAAGTCCGCGTCCTGCCCACGGCCGACCACGTTGCCGCCCTGCTTCAGCGAGTAGGTGCGGTTCGAACCGTCGTCCAGCTGCAGGCTGGCGGCCAGCTGGCGGGGACCGCCCTGCATCGCCGGCGGCGCGTAGCCCTGCTGCGGATCACCCGGGTAACCACCCTGCTGGGGGTACCCGCCGGGGGGCGAAGGCGGAGCCTGCTGCGGCTGGCCGCCATACGGGTCGTAACCGGGTTGCCCGCCATAGCCCTGTTGCGGCTGGCCGCCGTACTGGTCGTAGCCGGGCTGCCCGCCGTACGGGTCGTAACCGGGCTGCCCGCCGTAGCCGGGGTCGTAGCCCTGCTGGGGCTGGCCGCCGTAGGGGTCGTAGCCAGGTTGCCCGCCGTAGCCGGGGTCGTAGCCCTGTTGCGGCTGGCCGCCGTACTGGTCGTAGCCGGGCTGCCCGCCGTACGGGTCGTAACCCTGCTGGCCGTAGCCCTGGTCGTAGCCTTGCTGGCCGTAGCCCTGGTCATAGCCCGGCTGTCCGCCATAGGGGTCGTATCCGGGCTGCCCTTGTCCGTAACCGTATTGCCCCTGCCCGTAGGGGTCCTGCTGGCCGTAGCCGGGAGGCTGGCTCATGGGTGGGTCTCCTGCGTTGCGACTATGTGTTGCCCGCCCGCTCTCCTCGTTGCTCGCTGGCTGCGAACTGCGAGGCCGTACGTCGGGGTCTACGGCCGAGCGGGTTCGAAATTGTCCGGTGTGCAGCGCCTCGGAGCGCTCTAACGAGACTACGACGTCACCATAAGTGTCCCAGCCCTGCTCGGCGAGGTGGTCCGAGATGACGTTTTCGAGGTGTTTGCAGACGCTGGCTTCGTCACCGGCTAGCTGTGAGTGATCCTTCGCACCCAGTATTACCGTGTAGTGGTTGGGTGCCAGCAGCCGGCCACCGGCCAGCTCGCGCACATTACCCTCGGTTTCTCGCTGGAGCGCCTGCGCGACTTCCTCTGGCACTACCTTGCCACCGAAGATCCGCGCGAAGGTATTGCCGATGATGCCCTCCAGGCGCCGGTCAAAGCGTTGTACCCGGCCCATGGCCACCACCTCCCTTCGCGACGGTTGTCCTTGGTCTTCGATCGTATCTGCGGTTTGCGACTTCGACACGGGGGCGGGCAAACCAGTTCCAAACAGGGTGCTAAGCTGCCCAAGGTCGTTCAGCGTAGATCGACAACGTCATTCAGGGCGAGTGGCGGAATGGCAGACGCGCACGGTTCAGGTCCGTGTGTCCGAAAGGACGTGAGGGTTCAACTCCCTCCTCGCCCACCCATGTCGGGATGGCTCCCTCCCTTTTTTGGAGGGAGTTCGATTTTTTTGAAGGCCCTCCGGGCCTATGGCCTCCTCGCCCCCGTGGTTGCGTTCTTCGTGGTTGGTTTGTGTAGTGGGGCGGCCTCCTGGTGCTTGCGCTTCCGCGTGGTTGGTTTGGTCGGGTTGGGGCCTCCTCGCCCCGATAAACCCGCAAGATCCCTAAAGAATGTGGTCACGGGGGTTAGCGGCGGATGCCTACTAGGACCGACCAGCCGAACGCGCCGCGTTCGGTGGTGAGGTAGTTCTCGCGCATCTGCCGGCACAGCCGAAGGATCTCGTCCCGCTCCGGGTGCTCGGGATACTCCGCTGCCCACGCGAAGGCGTTCTGCCAGTGCAGCGACTCGTACCGATCCCAACCAGCCAGCGTGGCGGTGACCAACCCGATCAGCTCGAACCCGGCATCGTCGAACGAACGAGTCAACTCGGGCAATGTGGGCAACTCGGTAAGCGAAGGCGGCAACTCGCCTGCCGCGAACCCGCCGGGCACCGTATGCACATCGCCGATCGCCACCCGGCCACCCACACGGGTGGCCTTGCCCATCCAGTCCAGTGCCGGTCGGCACCCACTGAAGGCGAAGCTGGCGCCGAGACAGGTCGCCACGTCAAAGTCATGCGGCGGCGCGAACTCCGCGGCCGGGCCGAGCACCGTGGTTACCCGCTCAGCCAATCCCGACCGCTCGGCGTGCTCTCGCGCCGCGCTCGCGTAATCCGGGTTGATCTCCAGCCCGGTGACCTGGGCGCCCCGCGCGGCAAGCTCGACGGCCCACCGCCCCCTGCCGGACCCGATATCCAGCACCCGGGTGCCTTCCGTGACGTTCAGGTAGTCCGCAACCAGCCGGGCCTGCGCAGGTTCGAGCGGGTTCTGGATCTCATGACTGCGCTCGATTACCGAGAAATAGGTGGACGTGGGCTCCAACATGGCCGCGAAGCGTAGCTGTCGAGATTAGCCGGCTCGACCGAATTACTTCCGCTTGATCGCGAAGAGATCCCTGGCACGCTGGTTGGTTTGCAGCGTGCCCGATGCCACCGATTTACGTACACCCTTGGTAAGCGTCTCGCGCAGCTGCTGATTGGACTCGAGAACCCTGATCGGCACGCTCGCCGTACGTTTCGTGGAGGAATCCTGCATCCGCACGCTCTTCTTGCGCACGATCAACTCGGTCAGCTCGGTGGTATCCACCCAGTAGAAGCCCCGGCGAAACCAGTCCTTGCCGGCGGCATAGCTGTTCTGCCAGTAGCCAAGCGCCACCACCGCGATTGCGAGCGCGGCAATCAGGAACCGCGCCCAACCCATCGAGCTGAGCACGCCGCCAACGGCCAACGTCACGAACAAGGCGAAGATCAACAACAGCGTGCCGACAAGGGAACGCAGTACATAACTGGGCGTCTGCTGTACGACGATCGCCGGCTCTCGTCCCGCTGGTGGTTTCGGTGGCACGGTACGACCCTAACGGTCTGGTAGACCTGTCGTGTTACTGGCGACGGCGGCCGACCGGCGAATGGCACGCTGGTCCGAACGGCCGAATTTTACCGACTCGGCACACGTCGCCACTGGCCAGCGGGCAGGCTGCTCGTTAACCGGCTGGCCAGACCTCGGGTGAGCAGAATCGGCTCGGTGAACTGACGAACGGGAAGTTTGATGCTGCGCACGACCTACGACCTGCCCGCATGGGTACTCAGTACCTGCCTACGTTGGCAGGGCCTCGGCGAGGGACATCCGACGTTCGCCGAAGTGGCGGCCTGGCACGGCGACGATACGGCTGGGGCCAGGGACGCGGCAGCGCGCGAGGCGCTGGCCACAATGGACCTTTTTTCTGGGGACCTTCTTTCCGGGGGCCTTTCTTCCGGCACTGGAATGGCTCCAGATTTCCAGAATGCGTTGCTGGTACTCGCCAGCCCGACCGTGGAACTGTCCTTTTGGGCCAATGATCAGGAAGGGCCATATCAGGTCTTGGTCGCCTCGGCCGGCGCCGATGCCGTACAGCTGACCAGAATCGCCGAGCAGGTTCGGCTGCGCCCGGTTCACCCGGAATCGCTCGCCGAGGAACTGCTCGCGGCGCTGCCCGAGGCCACGCCGGCACGGGCGCAGGCCATCAACGCACGGGTCAGCGCTTATCAGAACCTGCTCACGCCCGATACCGAAGGCGCGCTGGCCAGCAGTGGTGGACCAGAAGCACAGCGATTGCAGACGGTGCTTCAACTGCCGCGGTTACACGCCGCCGAGTTGCATGTGGCCGCGCGGGATCGCGCCGGCGAACGGCGCCGCGCGGGGCCGCTGATCCTGTTGGACACCGAGCAGGGGCGGTGGCTGATCGCGCGCAAGTCCACCGGCGCGGCCGGCGAGGAATGGATCAGCGCGGCACCCGGCGGTGACCGGAGAATTCGCGCGAGCGTGGCCGAACTGCTTACCAGCGTCCGCTAACTTCCCACCGCGATCAACGGTAGAGACAGCGATCCTTCGCCGTGCGAATAAGATTCGCAATCTTCTGCCGGTCGGGCCCAGCCGGGTTCAGCAGTTCGGTATTCGCTTGGTCGATCGCCGCGGCGAACGGCTGATACGAACCGTCCTGCGTGGCCGCCGCGTTCCCCGCCGCCCGCACCGCCGCCCACCGGTGGGCGGTCAGCTCGTCGCCCTCCTGCCCGGGCGGGCCGAGCATGTCGACCTTGATCCGGGCCACGACTTCGCAGGCGAGCTGGCCATCCGCGTTCGCGCCATTGTTCGTTTTCAGCTGCCAAGTCCAGAATGTGGCGCCTACGCCAATGAGCAAGCCAACAACAATCCCCAGCAGGAAGCCCCGCCCCGCTCGTCCCAGCCTCCGTTTGGCTGGCGCGTTGTCCGCGACGAGCGCGCCCATGATGCCTCCCAGTCGAATCCAATCCCGCGATGATCTGCGCCGCGGTGGAGGGTACGAACAATACGACGCGCGCAGTGGCCCGACGCACGGCCCATTGTCCGCGATTGCTGCTCATCCGTGATCACCGCGTGATGCCACCCGTTCGGATGGTCACGCAAACCTGTCCAGCCGGTTACCGATTCGATACGCTGAGTTTGGTCGCGGAGCGGGCTCTCACCCACTCGGCAGCATGGTCGGGCTGAACCCTGACTACCGCTCGTCGACCGGTCACCGACCGTTGAGCGCCGCCGATCGCAGCGGCCCCCGTTAACCGCAGACCAGGTATGCGCCTACCTGGTACCCATGTTTCCGGACCCGCCAACCGGGTTTCTGCAGTTGACGGCGTGTTCGGCGAACGGCCGAGCGAGGGAGGCGAACAGGGTGACCGGGACTCCAGGGCGCATCGCGGAAACAGCGAAGACGTCAGCGTCACAAGACGTCAAGGCCCTGCCGACCCGAGTTGTTCCGCCCATTGAACTCCCGGCGAGCGCCGCCGACCTGGCCAGAGAGGCCGCGGCCCAGTTTGGTTGGCAAGGGACCGTGCTCCCCGAAATGAAGTTGCTCGGACGCCGCGTGACGGTTGTCGCCGAACTTCGCCCCGATGTGCACGCCGAACGGATCTGCTTCGGCGTCGCACCGGTGACGGACCGCGCGACGGTGTCCACCTGGACCTGGCCGGAATTCACCGACAGCGCGCCATCCCCGGCGGTGGAAATCCGCGGCGTGCTGTCGGTGGCCAGGCACTGGCGTACCGGCTTGGCTTCGGTGGTGCCGTTCGCCCGCTACGGCGACACCGCGATGGTGCTGCCGGCCGAGGTCGCGTTCACCGACGACTACGTGACCAACTGCCTGCCGAGGGCCCGCACCTACGGCGTGGCGATCGGAACGGCGGAGGAAGGCGCCCGTGTGGAGACCGATCTGGCCGGTCGGTCGGAGCGGTTGCTCCTCGATGAGGACGCGGTTTCCCGGTGGGTCAACGAGCTGGTCTACGAACAACTGCTTGCGACGGTGGAGTGACCGGCACCTAGGCTGGTGCCATGCGAGTGGTGATAGCTGGTGGGCACGGCAAGATCGCGCTGCGATTGATCCCCCTGCTCGTCGAACGCGGTGATCAGGTAGTCGGCATCATCCGAAACCCCGCGCATGGCGCGGAACTACAGGCGCTCGGTGCCGAGCCAGCGGTACTCGATCTGGAGAACTCCGACGGCGATGCGCTTGCCGAGGTGCTACATGGTGCCGATGTCGCGGTATTCGCCGCGGGTGCCGGTCCGGGTAGCGGCGCTGCCAGGAAAACCACGGTGGACCTGGGTGCGGCCGTACTGCTCGCGGAAACCGCGGAGCGGGTTGGTGTTCGGCGGCATGTGCAGATCAGCGCGATGGGGCTGGACCGCGCGGATCAGCCAGGCATGGACGAGGTATTCGCGGTATACCTGCGGGCCAAGGATGCGGCCGAACAGGACCTGCGCGAACGCGATCTGGATTGGACGATTCTGCGCCCAGGCCAGCTCACCGACGAGGCTGGTACCGGACTGATCGCGCTTTCCGGACGCAGCGAATACACCACGATCACCCGCGAAGACGTGGCCGGAGTGGTGGCGGCCCTGCTCGATACGCCGGCCAGTATCGGCCGGACCCTTGAACTGGTGCAGGGTGCTACGCCAATCCAGGCGGCGGTCGCGGCGCTCAGCGACGGATGAACACGATGGTGCGCAGCAGCACGAAGCGCACCGTACCGCCGGTGAAACTGGCGATCGCCAGCGTGATCGTTTCCAGCGTCGAGTCCGCGTTCGGAATCAGCGCGTACAACAGCAGCAGCGTGAGCGAACCGTAGCTGGCGTAGAACAGGAACGTCAGCACGGTCTGCACATGCCGGCGCACCGGCGGGCTGACCGCCTCGACGAAGGTGATCTTCCGGTGGAATTCGGTGTTCGCGATCGTGGTGACCGCGATCGCGAACAGATTCGCCAGATGAGATCCGAACGGGTTTCGCAACAGCAGGAAAAGGCCGAGCTGTGCGCCCGTGGTCAGTACCCCGGCCGTCAGATACCAGCTCGCGTGCCGGGTGAACGCCTTGCTGGGAAGCCGCAAGGGAACCGGGCCGAGCTTTCGGGTAGCTGTTGGGGCCGACATGAGATCACGCTACCGACATTTCACAAACTTGTGAAGTTAAAGAAGTGTATAGAAATGTCGGAACTGTATACGTTACGTGTCCAGAATTCGCCGTAAGTAGCCACTCTGGAACACCCCTTGCGGGTCGACCTCGGCCCGCAGTCGCCCGAAGTCGTCGAATCGCGGATAACGCGTGCGCAGCTCCGCCGCATCCAGGGTATGCAGCTTCCCCCAATGTGGCCGCCCATTCACATTGCTGACGATTGACTCGAACAAGGCGAAGTATGCCCGATAAGGCATTCCAGCGAACTGGTGCACCGCGATGTACGCGGAGTCTCGCTGGTAGGCGGTGGACAGCCAGGCATCATCGGCGGCGGCAACCCGCACCTCGACAGGGAACATCACTGGATCGGCCAACCTGGGCACCATGGCACGCAACTCGCTGAGCACCTCGGGCAGTGCCGCGCGTGGCACCGCGTACTCCGACTCCACAAAGCGGACCGTGCGGGGTGTGCTGAACACCCGGTGCGCCACGTCCCGGTACGCGCGGCTGGACAGTGCGTTCGAGGACAGCCGGTTCAGCGGTTTAACCAGTGGCGGAGCCAACCTGCCCAGCCGGCACAGCGTGCCGAACACGCCATTTTCGACCACTCGGTACTCGAAGAACTGTCGCGCGGCGGAAAGCGGCGCCGGTTCGGCCCCGGCTGGCGCCCGGTTGTTCCGCTTGACCAGCGCGCGGCGTCCATAAGGGAACCAGTAGAACTCGAAATGATCGTTGGCCTCGGCCTGTTCGGTGAAGTTGGCCAGCACCTCCTCGATGGGCTCGCTGCGTTCCTCGGCGTCAAGCAGGAAGGCCGGTTCGCAGCGCAGCGTGACGGTATGCAGGACACCGAGCGCGCCAAGGCCGACCTTGGCCGCGGCGAACAGCTCCGGCTGGTGTTCGGCGGAGCAGCTGGTCACCGTGCCGTCCGCGAGCACGAGTTCCAGCGCGTGTACCTGGCTGGCCAGCCCGCCGAACCGGGCGCCGGTGCCATGGGTCCCGGTGGAGATGGCGCCCGCGATGGTCTGCGCGTCGATATCGCCGAGATTGCTCATCGCCAGGCCAAGCCCGTCGAGCAGGGTGTTCAGCTGCCGTAGCGGGGTGCCCGCGCGCACGGTGACCAGCCCGGTGGTGGTGTCCGCCGCGACGATGCCGGTCAGCTCGGAGAGCTCGACCGCGACCGCATCGGTTGCCGCTACCGGCGTGAAGGAATGCCCGCTACCGCGTACCCGCAGCTGCGAGCCGGCCTCGGCGGTGCTGGTGACGACCGCGCGAAGCTCGTCGAGGTCGCGCGGGCAGGCAAGGCTGCGCGGAGTCGCGGCGACAGTGCCTGCCCAGTTGGTCCACGAAGTCGTGTGTTTCATAAGTGAATCTTCTTCACCTTGCATCGGAAAGTAGCCTACCGTACAGGGGTGACCACATTCGCTGAGCAGGCGCTCGCCGACCGCGCGCGCTATGCCGAGGCAACCGCTGGACTACCCACCCCGTTGGCCATTGTGGACCTGGATGCCTTCGACCAGAACGCGGCGGAACTCGGCACGCGGGCCGGTGGGGTGCCGATCCGGATCGCCACGAAATCCGTGCGCTGCCGTGAGCTACTGCGTAGGGCGCTGGCAAGGCCGGGGTTCGCCGGTCTGATGTGCTACTCACTTGCCGAGGCGTTGTGGCTGCATGCCTCGGGGCTCAGCGACGATCTACTTGTCGCCTATCCCACGGTTGACCCGGTGGCGCTGCGCCAACTCGCGGCCAATGCGAAGGCCCGCGCGGCGATCACCGTCGTTGTCGACTCGCCGGCCCAGCTCGACCTGATGGACAGGGTGCTCGGGCAAGGACACCCGGAGATCCGGGTATGCGTCGAATTCGACACTTCCTGGCGGCCGTTGCCCGGGCTGCATATCGGCACGCTGCGCGCGCCGCTGCGCTCGGTCCGGCAGGTCACCGGGCTGGTGCGGGAACTGCTCGCGCGCCAGGGCTTCCGCCCGGTCGGCCTGCTTGGCTACGAAGGGCATATCGCGGGGCTCGCGGACGCGCCGGACAATCGCGTTTTCGGCGCGGTGTTGCGCGAGGTGCAGCGGCGCTCCGCCCGCGAGCTCGCCGGACGGCGCGCGGCGATCGTCGACGCGGTGCGGGCATTGACGCCGCTGGAGTTCGTCAACGGTGGCGGTACCGGCAGCGTCGAGTCGACTGGTGCGGAGCGGGCGGTTACCGAGATCGGTGCGGGTTCGGGGCTGCTCGGCCCCACGCTTTTCGATCACTACACCAGATTCCGGCCGCGGCCAGCCGCACTGTTCGGGCTGTCCGTGGTGCGCAAACCCGACACGCGGGTGGCGACGCTGTTCGCCGGCGGCTATCTCGCCTCCGGGGTGGCGCGTGGCGACCGGCTGCCAGCGCCGTACCTGCCCGCTGGACTGCGGCTGACCGGCGCGGAAGGCGCGGGCGAGGTACAAACGCCGGTGCGCGGGACGGCGGCGCGTGGCTTACGGGTCGGCGATACGGTCTGGCTGCGGCACGCCAAGGCTGGCGAGCTGGCCGAACACTTCACCGACTACCACCTGGTGCGTGGCAACGAGATCATCCAGCGGGTGAGCACCTATCGCGGCGATGGGCAGTGTTTCGGCTAGGTATCGAGCGTGAGGACGGCGGCGCCGGTTGGCAGGCGTACTTCCAGGCGGTCGATATCCGCCTTGGCCAGCTTGGTGCCCAGTGCGATCCGTGCGGTATCGCCGGGGATCGCGTACCAGGTGGCCAGCGTCTGCTCGGTGCCATTGGTGCGGACCGCGACGAGCAGGTACTCGCCGCCGCCCCCGCCCGTGTAGCTACACGTCATGTCCACTTTGGTCATCCCGGCTCGCGTGTTGCTGATCGCCACCGCACCGGTAACCCGGGAAGTGTCCACACTGCTCATCGTGGCGCGGGCGACGCCGGGAATCTCCGTGGTGCCAAGGAGTGGACCAAGCAGCAGCACCGCGAGACAGGCGGCGGCCGCGGCAGCGACGGATGCGGCCAGCCGGGTACGGCGCCGGCGGGTTTTGCGCACCGTGGCGAGTAAACCGGTCAACAGTTCCGGTTCGGGTGCTTGCGGTAGCTGATCTGGTTGGGGCAGCTGGGAAAGCAAGCCCGGTAGCCCGGCAAGTTCACGGACCGCGGCGGTGCAGTCCGGGCAGCTTGGCAGGTGTTCCTCGTAGGCTTGCCGGTCTTCAGCGGAGAGCGCGCCGAGCACATAGGGGCCGTCAAAGTGGACGAACGGATCGGTACTCATACCACCACCCCGCGTTCTTCGAGGGCGATGCGCAGCGCGCGAAGTGCGTAGTGGGTGCGCGATTTGACTGTACCTTCCGCGACGCCGAGGCGGGCGGCGGCTTCGGCCACCGAATAGCCGTGGAAGAAGCACAACAGTACAACCTCGCGATGCCGGTCGGACAGCTCGGCGAGTGCATCGGCGACCAACCAGCCCTGCAGCGCGCGATCAGTCTCGTCCGCGACGGGCAGTTCGGGCGGCGCTTCGCTGGCTACTTCGCTACGCGCGGCCGCCGATCGCCAGCCATCGATGGCTACGTGTTTGGCCACCGTATACAGCCATGCCCTGCCTTGCGGCTCGGCCGTGTTCCGCAGCTGCCGCCAGGCGCGCAGCAGCGTTTCCTGCACGATGTCCTCCGCGCGCGCCCGATCTCCGCCGGTCAACCGCAGCGCATAGGACCACAGCGCCGCCGCGTGTTCCTCGTGCAGCGCGCGCATCAGGTGTTCCTCTGTGGTCACCGCCGGCCCAGGTTCATCGGCTGGCCACCCCGGCCCTTTCCGTGCTACGCAGCATCACCACCCCGGCGAGTCCGAAGACGATGCAACCGAGTTCGGCCACGGCGGCCAGGATCGGCTCGGCCTGCCAGTACAGTTCGTTCTGCATCCCGAACAGGCCGACCGTGACGGAGAGCAGGTAGCCGCCGAGGGTGGCTAGGCCGAAACCGACCGCGCCGAGCAATGGCAGCCAATGCCGCCACACCAGTACCGCGATCGCAAGCACCGCCCCGGCGATCACGTTCACCAGGAACAACGGGCCAATCGTGTCGATATCTCGATAGCCAAGCTGCCACAGGTCGAAGTGGATCCATGCGGAACCGAGTAGTCCCAGCACCACCAGCAGGCGAAGTACCGTTGCCATAGCTCACTCCCGTCGGCTCATCTATTACACGATGCATCGGGGTGCCTGGTTCAAAATTCTGCCGGGAAATGTGAACCGGCCGGCGCTCCGGCCCGTAGTACGAGGCATGACTGCCGAATTGACGAACCGACGTACCGCACTGGCGACGGGCGCGCTCGCGATCGGCGCGGTTGCCGCCGTGGCCGCCTGTGACACCGAGGACGGCGCCGATTCCGCGCCAGCTGGCACTACTGGCGCGGCTCCCGAACCGGGCGATGGCGCACTTGCGCAGCTGGGCGACATCGAGGTTGGCGGGGCGATCAAAACCGAGGGCGCGGACGGTGCGGAGATCATCATCTCCCGGCCGAGCGAGACCGAGGTGGTGGCGTTCAGCGCCACCTGTACCCACCAGGGCTGCAAGGTGCAACCCGAGGAGGCGGAGCTGCATTGCCCATGCCACGGATCCGCCTTCGACAAGCAGACCGGCGCGGTGCGCAACGGACCGGCGACCGAACCGCTACCGGAGGTCGCGGTCCGGATCGACGGCGAGCGCGTCGTCCCGGCCTAGCCGAAACCACGCTAACCCTGGAGAACGCGATCACCCGGCGTCACCATGCGATGGGCAGCGCGGCCAGCCCCCAGAAGTAGAAGGCGGGGTAGTGACTCAACTCCTCGGTCGCGGTACGCGGGAGCGGTAGCCGGGAGGTGAGTGCTTCCAGCGCCACCCGCCCTTCGGCCCTGGCCAGCGGGGCGCCCACACAGCGGTGGATGCCGTGGCCAAACGCGAGATGATCCCGCATGTTCTCCCGCTGGCCTGGCACGAACGCATCTGGATCGCCGAAGATCGCGGGATCCCGGTTGGCCGCCCCGAGCATCGGGAGCACCTTGGCGCCCGCCGGTAGCTCCACCCCGGCGAGCCGTACCGGCTCGGTCGTCACCCTGAGCAGGCCCCGGTGTGGCGCATCGCGTCGTAGCGTTTCCTCGAGCAGACCCCTTGCCATGGATGGGTTTTCCTTGGCCTCGGTCCAGTGCGTAGCGCTGCCCAGCAGCGCGAACACCGTGGAGGTGATCGCATCGCAGGTGGTGTGAATACCGCCCGCGTAAAGGCCTTTCACGAACATCCGAGCGTCCGGCTCGGGCAGCGGTGGGCCAGTGACCAGATCCGAGATCATGTCGTCGCCCGGATTGGCACGCTTTTCGGCAAGCAGTTCGCCGATCGCGAGCTCGTACTCGACGAACTTGTGTGCCGCGACCACCTTCTGCTCGAGCGTGGCTGTCGGTGTCATCAACAGCAGGAATGCCTCGTTGCCCTCGGCCATCAGCGGCGCGCGATCGTCGGGCACGCCCGCGATACTGGAGAGAACCGTTTGTACGTAGGGCAGTGCGAACTGGGCTACCAGGTCGGCCGTGCCGCTCGGCAGGAACTGATCGATCAGCTTGTCCGCCGTCTCGCGCATAAACGGGATCGTGTTGTTGATTCGTTTGCCGTGGAAAAGCCCCTGGGCGATCGAGCGCATTGCCGCGTGATCCGGCGGATCGGTTTGCACCACGTGATTGCCCGGTTCGCCCGATTTAATAAGAATTTGCAGAATTTCGGGTTCCAGTACCTTGTCGAGTGGCGGCGCGGCATAAGCGGAGGAGTACCGCGCAGGATCTTCCAGAACCTCGACACAGTCCGAATATCTAGTCAGCATCCAGGTATCGATTTCCGCTACATAACACACCGGCGCATCGTTGCGGAGCTGCGCAAACACCTCGAACGGATGCTCGCCAAGCAGGTCCGCGACTGGCACGCTCGTTTCGCCCGACTGCTGAATCACCATTGATCCTTCCGACTGAAAGCGGATTCAGCGCGCACAGTAAGGCCGGTGTGCAACCCATCCGGGATCGCGAATTCCGAGTTTCCGCGAACCGCAAGATCCCCAAAGAACGCGGTTACGGTGAGTTAGCCGGGTAGGCGGGCAGCCAGGTATCCCTTGATCATCGCTTTCGCTTCGTCCACTACGCGCTGATCACCCTGCGGATCGTGCCGGAAGGCGAACTTCAGCACGGCGTCGGCCGCTTCCACGGCTACCGCGATAGGCAGCTCGTACTCGCTCGGATCGATCTCCATCTTGCCGCGCAATAGCTCCCCGAGCTTGGCGGAGATCACCGCGTTGTTGTCCATCCGATCGTCAAGCAGCCGCAGATCAATGACATCGCCGAAGTGCAGCTGGCTGAACGCGGGCACGGTGCGGTGCATATCCAAGTAGATATCGAAGATCGCATCGGCCACCTGCCACCAGTGCTGTTCGTCCAGTGTGGTCAGCTGGGCATCGATGGCCCCGATGAAGTGATCAAGGTTGCGCTGGGTGATGGCCTGCGCGACCGCGCGCTTGTCCGGGAAAAACTGGTACAGCGAACCAACCGCGACGCCGGCGCGCTTCGCGATCATCGTCGTCGTCACGCCGTCGTAGCCATGTTCGTGGATCAGTTCCGCGCAGGCACTGAGCATCCGTTCGACCCGCGCCGCGCTGCGTTGCTGCACAGGAACACGGCGCAGCGGTGCTTGCCTTGCCCCGGTCACCTCGTTGCCTCCGCGGGCGCGTCAACGAACGGCACAGGACGGCGGGATCTCAACGGCTGCTCCTCGCGAATATGTGGGGTATGTCTATCTTGCCCGGAAAGCTTTCGTGGCACGCGGCGGGTAACCCAGTTGTGCCAATGTTGATCATTTTCGCACCGAAAGTAACCAAGCGAGGTTGCAACCGTCTAACGCCCTGGCAAGCAAATGGAGCGGCCCGGCCCCACCTGCGGGAGGAAGGTGGGACCGGGCCGTGTTGGGGCCGCGAGCCGATGCCGGTCGGGGGAGGGGATGCAACGGCACCGGCTCGCGGGGTTCTTGGGAGATGCATATGGAGTTGTAGGTCGCGGAGGTGAGTCCGTCGGGGTCGAACCCACCTCCGCGCTGGGCGAGTGGGGCCATCGGTGTCTCACACGGTCGGGGGAAGCGTGAGCGTCCTTGGCCTGGCCTCGCCGGTCTCAGTGGGCTTGGGCGACCGCTCCACGTGGCTCGCGGTTCTGCAGCATGTGCCTACCCTGCTGTTGCGGGGCGAGGGCGCCGGCGACCAGATGTTCGTGCGCGGCGCGCCAGACCGAACAGGGCGCCTTCTGTCGGCGCCACCTGGTCGAACAGCTCGGGCAGTCGCCCCGGTTGTCTGGCTCATGCTCGGTGAGCAGGCTCCGCCAGCCATCGGTGAGCTTGGGCAGCTCGGAGCGGGCAACGGAAACCAAGGACGGCGCGTCAGCGCGGTCCGCGAGTTCGGTCAGCATGTTCAGCCGTTCCCATACGGCATCGCGCAGAACTCGGCCGAGGATCTCGTCCACCGGACGTTCACCGCCACTCGGGTTGGTCATTGACCTTGCGGTCGTTCCTGGCGCCCTTGCTCGCTTCCCAGGCTTCGTTCAACGCGTGCCGTAGTTCACCGAGCTGGCCAGCGGACAGTCGCGCGGTTTCGCCGGGCGGGCCGACCAGGACGACGTTCCCATCTTCGACCAGCACGGTCAGGCACCGGTCGCGGTTGATCACATCGCCACACTGCACGCGCCAGACCTGCTGGTCCTTGGCTGCTGCCGGGCTACCGCTCGGCGAAGGCACCGCGGTGAGCCGGCTCGCCGCGCCCGCATGCGCCGCCGCGGCGGGATTCGTACGGTTCGCGTGTGGGCCGTCAAGGACAGCACTGCCAGCGACGCTGCCGACCCGGCCGGCATCACCCCTGCTGATGGTGCCGTCACTACCGGACTGCGTGAACTCCACGGCTGCTCCCCTCCGTGCTCGTACGCTTACTAAATCTAGATTGCGACGAGTTGGCCTCGAAGTGGGCGGTACAGCGGCGACCGGTAAGAGTTCCACGTTAAGCGGTCGCTGATGTTCACTAGGACCGATCAGGCTTATCGATCCGCACTTCTCGGGCGGGGTGGACTAGTCGTAGTCTCTTACTGACGCCCAGTGGACCGTTAGGGGGCGCAAGTGACTTTCACCGAGGACCAGGGCTCGGGCGCGACACCGGCCGTCCCAACCGAGGTATGGGACCGCTCGGAGATGCGTGCTGCCCTGGCCAACCGCGAAGTCAGCGCGGTGTACCGGCAACTTCGCAAGGTTGGTATCTCGCAGCGACAGATCGCCGCGATGACCGGCCAGTCGCAGTCCGAGGTATCCGAGATCCTCAAAGGCAGGCAGGTCATGGCCTATGACGTGCTCGCCCGCATCGCGGAGGGCCTCGGTGTCCCGAGGGGATACATGGGGCTCGCCTACGACCCGGCCACCGCGGTACAGGTGGCTGGCGCGGACAACGGCGCCCAAGCCGAGGAGGACGAGACGGCGAAGCGGCGGCGGTTCCTCTCGCACGCCGCTTCGGTGACCATGGGTGCCACCGTATTCGACGAGGACACCGGCGCATGGGCTGCTGGCCCGAGCCAGACCCCGGCGCCCGGCCGGATCGGGATGACCGATGTTCGCCAGGTGGAAGCGGCGACCAGGGCACTGCGCGCGCTCGACTACCAGTACGGCGGCGGCTTCTGCCGGGATGCGGTGGTCGCGCAGCTTTCCTGGGGTCAGCAGATGGTGCACTCCTCGGGGTCCGAGACGGTGAAGTCACGGCTCTACGTCGCGCTCGCGGATCTGCACAACCTCGCCGGCTGGACCTCCTTTGACGTGGGGCTGAACGATTCCGCCCGCGGGCATTTCGCGAAGGCGCTCGAGCTGGCCAAACAGGGCAACAGTGACCAGCTGGTCGCCAACGTGCTCTACCGGATGGGCCGCGTCTACCTGCACCAGGAAGAGGCGAACGACGCGCTGAAGCTGTTCCAGCTCGGCCAGCTTGCCGCGCAGGAGTCCGGCTCCGAGCTCGCGGTTGCCGTGTTGTGTGCGAACGAGGCCTGGGCCTACGCCTTGCTCGGCAAGGGCGAGCAGTCGATGAAGTTGCTCGGTAGGACGCGAGATGAGTTCGCCCGGGCCGATCTGGCCAGCGCCGAGGCATGGGTGCGGTTTTTCACCGATACCGATGTGTACGCGATGATCGGCACCGTGCACACCGTGCTCGCGCAGTCTGATCCGTCCCACACCAAGTACGCGATCCCCGCGCTGAGCAGGGCAATCGACTCCTATGGCGACGATATGTCGCGGAGCAAGTCGTTCAACCTCAGCGCATTGGCGACCAACCATTTGCTCGAAGGCGATATCGACCATGGTGCCCGGGTCGGCCGGCAGGCAATCGACCTTGCTGAGCAGGTGAAGTCCGGTCGGATCAAGCGGCGGATGGAGCCGCTGCGAGAGGAAGCCGAAAAGCGCAAGAACAACCCGGATGCGCGGGATCTCGCCGAACGTATCAACGAGTTCTACCTGTCCCTGCCCTGACCAGTCCCGGTAACTTGCCGCAGAACCATGCAATGAAAGCCCCATCGGCGCCGGCTGCCGGCAGATTCACCGAGCAGAGGTTGTGGACCGCGCTCGCCGAGCTCTGCGCCACGGTTGGCGTGGCGCACGAAGGTGCGCGGCTCCTGCGGTTCACCAACAACGCGGTCTATCGGCTCGCGCGGGATCCGATCGTGGTGCGGATCGTCGGCTCGCGGGCACTTCGGCATCGTGCGGACAAGGTCGTCTGGTTCGCCAACCGGCTCGCTGACCAAGAGGTTCCGGCCACCCGGTTGTTGCCGGGAATCGCCCAGCCAGTGCGGGTCGGCGAGTTCGTGGCCACGTTCTGGTTGGCCGAATCGAGCTTGCCGGGCAGGGCGCGAACCACGCAGCTGGCCGCCCTGTTGCGGCGGTTGCACGCGCTGCCGGTGCTGGACTCGGATGGCGGCAAGCTGCCCGACTGGGATCCGCTTGCCGATGTGCGCGCCAGGTTGGCCGATGCCGAGGAGGGCTTGGCCGACGCTGAGCTGCGCTACCTGGCCGAGGAGTGCGCGGAGCTGTCCGCGGCCCTCGCTGAGCTGGCTCTCCCACATCGCGGGTCCCTGGTGCACGGCGATGCGCACCTGGGTAACGTGATCAACAGTGCCGTTGGACCGGTGCTCTGTGATTTCGATTCGGCCTGTCTGGGGCCACCGGAGTGGGATCTGACCCCACTTGCGGTCGGGGTGCGGCGATTCGGCGAGTCACGGCGCGGGTACCGACGGTTTGTTCATGAGTACGGGTTCGATGTGACCGATTGGAACGGGTTTTCGGTGCTGCGCCGGGTGCGGGAACTGAAACTGACTACCAGTGTTTTGCCGATTCTGCGGAGTAAGCCAGAGGTCACGGGGGAGTTGCGGAGACGGTTGCGCGATCTACGCAAAGGTAACGATCGGGCACATTGGCGACGTTTCCGCTAACCGAATTGCTTTCACTCTATTCGGTGAGCAGTTACGCTGAGTGGATAGTTGTCCGCGGTGGAGGGGCGTCGGGGTGGTCGTCATGACGCGTATGAACCTTGCCCGCAGCCGGCGGCACGCCCGGCGCGCAGCCTGCGTACTCGACGAACTGGTGGAGTCGCAGGTCGAATTGCTGCCGAGGCTGCCGGAGCACCGGCGCGCGGTTGCGGCCGAGTATCTGGCCGAGTTGGCGATGCTCGCCGATGCATACCGTTACTACGGTCAGCGCTGGATTGACCGCGAGGAGTTGGAGCGCCGCGGGCATTCCGCCATCGATCGGCTGGACACCCTGCAGACCATGCAGGAACGCCAGCGCGAATACACCGACCTCGACTAGCTGAACGGGGTCCGGCTGAGCACGGTGGCCACGCCGAACGCCAGGCCGAGCACGGTCAGCTCGAGCGTGACCCAACCGGCAAGGGCGGTGCGCTTATGCCGTTCGATCGCGGGCAGCAGGCGGACCCGGATATTCGCCGCGAGTGCCGCGATCACCAGCACACAGCCGAGTTTCAGCAACACCAGCTGGCCGTAACCCGTGCCGAACAGCGCTGCCCAGAACTCCCGCGTTGGCGTGGTCAGCAGTTCGGTACCGCCGTTCACCACACCGGTGAGCGTGACCACGGCCAGGCAGGCGGCGGCCAGCCGGGAAAACCGCGGCAGGGTGTGCGCGAGCAACGTCCGGTTGTTGGCCAGGAACACCGCGACGGCAGCCAGCCCGCCGGCCCACGCCACCGCGGCGAGCACGTGTAGCTCGATGGACACGAGCGTGATGTCCTGCCATTCGGAGCTCGCGGCATGCCCGGTGACCGGCAGCGGCAGCAGCGCGAACACGCCAAGCCCAGCACGTAACTCGGCGGGTATCCGCTCGCCCCTGCGCACCGCGAGCACGCCAAGCACCGTATGCAGCAAGGCGAGCGCCACCACGGCAACCAGCGCCTTGCCTGCGTTCACCTCGGCTACATAGGTGCCGATCGCGGCAAGGTCGAGCTGGCTCGATCGGTAGAGCTCGGCCGCCTGCAGCACCAGCGTGATCAGCGCGGCGACCGCCCAGACCGCACTGGCCACGGCGGCGATCGGGCGGACCTTGCGCAGCACCGGTTCCGCCGCCTGCGCCCGGTCCAGGCCAATCAGCAGCGGTAGCAGGCTCAGCCCCACGGCGGCCACCGCGGCCGCATGCAGCACGGCGCTTGCCGCCGGCCGGCCGAAGTGCACCAGTGGCTCCGGCTCGAAAACCCCGCCGCTCGGGGCGATCGTCAGTGCGACGAACACCCCGAGCAGCACGGCGATCCCGAAGCCAAGCGAGACGGTGTAGCGGGGCGCCGGCGCGCCCCGCCCCGTGCCGCTGCCGCGAACCACGCCGTCCTCGTCGCTCATCGGCTAGTCATTGCTGGACCGGCCGCCGCGCAGCGCGAAGAACAGTCCGGCGCCGAGTAGCAACACCGCACCGCCGATCCACACCCACAGCGGCACGCCGCCACTTTCCTCCGTGTCACCCTCGCCGGCCGGTTGGGCATCCGGCGAATCGGCCGGAGCCTGCTGCGGCGCCGATGGCGCGGGCGTTCCGGTACCGGCCTTGGTCAGCTCGAAGCGCGTTTGCCCCTCAACCGGATGCCCGTCCGCGGACAGGATTCGATAGCCGATGGTGTACTCCCCGGCTGGGCCGAGCGAGAGCACCCTTGCGCTCACCTTGTTGCTGTCCACGGTGGCCGTACCGTCCACCCAGGAGTCGCCATCCGGACCGGTTACCGCGATCTGGTTGAAATCGCCCGGCTGTACTGGTTGGTCGAAGGTCAACGTCACCTCGGCCGGACTGCTCTGCACCGTGGCGCCGTCCGCCGGATCGCTTTCGATGAGCTGGTTATGCGCGAGCGCCGGGCCGGCCGAGCCGAGTAGTGCCAATCCGGTCAACATCGCGAGTACGAGCGCGCGCCTCATGCCGGGTTCTCCTTCGAGTCGTCGCCCGAACCGCCGGCTGGCGTGGCCGAGCTGGCCGTACCCGAACCGCTCGCGCGGCGAGCCCGCAGGGTGGCCCCGATGCCGAGGCCGAGGCCGAGCGCGCCAACCGCGAGCCCGGCGCCGCCGAGCCAGCGCGCGGTGTCATCCGTTCCGTCCGCGGTCGTCGAACCCGCTCCGGCGTCGCTGGCACCGCCGTGTTCACCGCCGTGCCCATCGCCGGTGGCGGCGACCAGGTCGACGGTCGGGGCCGGGTGCTGCGGTTCCTCTGGGCCGTCCGGCCGTGGCGGGGTGGTCCATTCGGCGACCACGTCGTTGTCGTAGTACTGCTTGGTGGGAAACACCATCAGGTCGGTGTTGTCCGGCATGGCCATCGAGACGTCGAACTCGCCGTACTCGTCCGGCCCGATGCCGGCGTTATCGCCAGCGGTCCAGACGATCCTGGTGACGGCTTCGGTGACCTTGGTGCCGTTTTCCAGCGTGACCGGTTCCGGTAGCTCGTCCTTCTCGACCTCGGCGCGCCAGCCCGGGACGGGTTTGGTCTGTGCCGAGCTCACCGGGGTGCCCTTGGGGAACTCGACCTCGAGCCGCACGGTGTCCGCGTCCTGTTCCTCATTGGGAACCCGGAAGGTGACCGCGGCATGCCCGCCGCGCTCGGCGGATTCGCCGCCGGTGTTCGCACTGACGTGCGCGCTCGCGGTGCCGGTGCCAACCAGCAGCAGTACCCCGCCCACCGCGGTGATCGTGCCTGCCCTGCGCAAGGCAGCGCGGGTAGATAGATTTGTCGACATATAGCTAAAGCTCCTGATCAGTAATCGCGGCTTGTTTCGGCTTCGCCGCGGGTGTCATTGCTGTTCAGGTGCTTAAAGGCGGTCCGCGCAGCGGGCAGACCGTGCGGAGCCGTGATATGACGCGCGCCGAAGTGCGGTCCACTCGGGGCAGTGCGGTGGCCGGCGCGTCTGGTACCGGCGCGGGTAGCCAGCTGATCGGCAGCAGCAGCCGGACCGTGGCGGCCGCGGCGAACAGCGCGTCCTCCGCGTGGGCAAGTACCACCGTGGTGAGCAGTGTCGCGCCGGTATGCGCGGCGAGCATCTGCCAGCCGCTGATCTGGCCAGGCGGGTACCCACTGTGCGGGTGGATCAGCAGGCCAAGCATCAGGTGCAGCACGAGCTGGGCACTACCGAGTACGGCGAGGATCGGCAGCGGACCCTGCACCCGATCCGCCAGTGCGGTGCCCAGCCAGGCGAGCAGGATGGTGAGCAGCACGGTCAGGCCGGTATCCGGCGCCCCGCCGCCGGCGAGCGCATGTGCGGATACCGCAAGACAAGATGCGGTCACTGCGAGTAGGCAGCCACGTAGCGCGCGTGCCGGCGTACCGGGCGTACTACGTCTGCTCACGGCCCGATCCTAGTGTTACCCGCGCCCGCGCCCAGAATTCGGGAATCCCTCGTCGTGGCCGACAAATCAAGAATGCGGATCTCAGCGATCAAAGATTGATATCTATTCACCCTCGCGCTATTTGAGCTTCCTAACAGAAAATTTGTCCGCAGTGACCGGGTTAACGTCCCGAACAGCCTCGTCACGGTGTGTTATCACGAAAGGTGGCTGGTTCGGTGCACACAGTTAGGTGGCTATCTGTGCACAATCAGCTGGCAGCGCTTGAGATTGCCAGCGAAATACGTAACGGTTATGCACCCGCAAGGGTGAGCGGTTCCACGGGTGAAACGTGAGGAAACAGTTGCAAGAAAGAACGTTGGGTAGCGCATCCAGGTGGCTCGGGGAACGGGCACGACCGCGGGAGCGACAACTATGAATCTGTTCGAGTACGTCGCGGACCGGTGGGGCAGCCTGTCCCTACAGGGCCTGTTGCACGCGAGCGCCGTTGTACAGTGCACGATCATCGCGGCGGTCATCGGAGTGCTCGTCGGCATTGCGGTTTACCGCAGCCCGCTGGGCTCTGCGCTGGCTACCGCGCTGGCGAGCGCGATTCTCACGGTGCCGTCGTTCGCGCTGATCGGGTTGCTGATCCCGATCCTCGGGCTCGGTGTCGAGCCGTCGGTCACCGCGCTGGTGCTTTACGGGCTGCTGCCGATCGTGCGAAACACCATCGTCGGGCTTGGCGGAGTCGATCCATCGATTACCGATGCCGCTAAGGGAATCGGAATGAGCCGGCTCGGCGTGCTGAGTCGAGTGGAGCTTCGGCTCGCCTGGCCAGCGATTCTCGCCGGAATGCGCGTCGCCACTCAGCTGATGATGGGAATTCTCGCGATCGCGGCCTATGCGAAAGGGCCCGGCCTCGGTTCCGAGATCTTCTCCGGGCTTGTTCGAGCGGGCAGCGCGAACTCGCTGAACCAAGCACTCGCCGGCACGCTCGGGGTCGTCATCCTCGCATTGCTGCTGGACGGCATCTACGCGTTGATCGGGCGCTACACGACTTCGAGGGGTATCCGTGGCTGAAAACGTAACCACCACACCACTGGACAATGCCGATGGCGACGCCGTCAGCGGGGTAGAGATCCAGCTCAACGAGGTAACCAAACGCTACTCAGGGCAACGGGAACCGGCCGTGGACAGCTTCACGATGACCGTTCCCGCGGGCAATATCGTGGTCTTCGTCGGTCCGTCCGGCTGCGGTAAGACCACCACGATGCGGATGATCAACCGGTTGATCGAACCAACCTCCGGAAAGATCACGATCGGTGGCGAGGACGCGCTTTCGCTCGATCCCGACCAGCTGCGCCGGCGGGTCGGCTACGCGATCCAGCAAGCAGGGTTGTTCCCGCATTTCACCGTCACGCAGAACATCGCGGTGGTTCCCGGGCTGCTTGGCTGGGACAAGAAGAAGATCAGCGACCGGGTCGAGGAGATGATGGACCTGGTCGGGCTAGACCCGAGCGTGTTCCGGGACCGCTTCCCGCGCCAGCTCTCCGGTGGCCAGCAGCAGCGCGTCGGGGTAGCAAGGGCGCTGGCGGCGGACCCGCCGGTGCTGCTGATGGACGAGCCGTTCGGCGCGGTTGACCCGATTACCCGAGGCAACCTGCAGGACGAGCTGCTTCGGCTGCAGGAGGAGCTGCACAAGACGATCGTGTTCGTCACGCACGACTTCGACGAGGCGGTCAAGCTCGGCGACCGGATCGCGGTGCTCGGCAACCAGTCCAAGATCCTGCAGTACGACACTCCCGACGCGATCCTGGCGAACCCCGCCGATGACACCGTCGCCGGCTTTGTTGGCGCGGGTGCCTCGCTGAAGCAGCTGACCCTGCTGCGGGTGCACGAGGTGGAGATGACCCAGGCGGTCACCGCCAAGACCTCGGAATCCGTCGAGGAGATGCGCAAGCGGATCGACGCACGCGGCGGCCGGCCGTTCGGTCTGGTACTCGACGAGCGCGGGCGCCCACTGCGCTGGGTGCACAAACGTGACCTCGCCAGCGGGCGCCGGCTTTCCGAGGCTGGGCGCCCGGTTGGCGACCTAGTCAGCAAGCAGTCCACGCTGCAGGACGCGTTGGAGGCGATGCTCACCGAGGGCGGCGGTGTCGCGGTGACCGGCGGGCGCGGCGAGTACGCCGGCGTGCTCGAGATGGAAACCGTGATGAACAAGATTCGGGAGCTGCGCGAAGAACACGGCGACGGGGCGGACGAATGAGCGCTTTTACCGCGGAATCCGGCTCGCGTTCGGCGGAGCGCGGCCGACTTTTCGCCCAGCCGGTCGCCGTGCTGCTCATCGTGGCCGCGGTACTGGTCTGGGCGTTTACCACTGATCTGGACACCGTTGAACAAGAGAGCATCAACGCCTCGTCGATCCTGACGTATACCTGGCAGCATCTGGTGCTTTCCGTGGTGATCACCATCCTCGTTCTGGTGATCGCGTTGCCGTTGGGCGTAATGCTCACCAGGCGCTGGGCAAAACCAGCCGCGCCGGTCTTCCTGGCGATCGCGAATATCGGGCAGGCCGCGCCGGCCGTCGGTGTACTGGTGCTGTTCTTCCTGTGGACCGGGCTGGAAGGGGTCGCGGCAGCCGCGCCGCCGATCGCCTTCTATGCCTTGCTTCCCGTGCTGCGCAACACGATCGTCGGCATCCAGCAGGTGGATCCGGCGCTTGTGGACGCTGGCAGGGGGATCGGCATGTCCTCCGGCGCGGTGTTGCGGCGAATCGAGCTACCACTGGCGATCCCGTTGATTCTGGCCGGTTTGCGGACCTCGTTGGTGCTCGCGGTGGGTACTGCCACGCTGGCGCAGTTCGTGAACGGCGGTGGACTCGGCGAGATGATCGACACCGGGTACAAGCTGGACCGGGTCTCGGTGCTCACCGTCGGCGCGGTGCTCGCCGTTGCGCTCGCATTGCTGGTGGACTGGCTGGGCGCGGTGGCCGAACGCTACTTTGGACCGAAGGGGATCGGATGAGGTTGCCACGACTGAAAACCCGGCTCGCGGCGCTCGCACTGGCCGGTTCGGCGTTCGCGGTGTCCGCCTGTGGACTCGAGGCCACCGCCGCGCTGCCGTTCTCCGTCGAGCCGGGCAGCATCAAGCATCAACCCGAGCTGGAAGGCGTGCAGATCACCGTGGCGTCCAAGGACTTCACGGAGCAGATAATCCTGTCGTACATCACGCAGCTGGCGCTGCAGGCCGCGGGCGCCGATGTGGTGGACTTCAGCAATATCGCCGGTTCGGCAAGTGCCCGGCAGGCGCTGGAAAAGGGCGAGGTCGACGTCACCTGGGAGTACACCGGCACCGGTTGGCTGAACTACCTTGGCCAGGACGAGCAGATCCCGGACGAGCAGGAGATGTACGACCGGGTCAAGGCAGCCGACCTGCGGGAGAACGGCATCGTCTGGCTGGACTATTCGGAACTGAACAACACCTACGCATTCGCGCTGAGCAAGAAGTCGGCGAAGCAGTTGGATGTGGACACGGTTTCCGAGTTGGCTGAGGAGCTGCGGAAGCGGCCGAATCAGGCGGTGTACTGCCTGGAGACGGAGTTCGCCTCCCGGCCGGACGGCATGCCGGGCGCGGTGAACACCTACGACCTGCCGGTCACCGAGACCAAGAACTTCGGGACCGGTGCGGTGTACGCGGCGCTCAACGATGGCAACTGCCAGGTCGGCGAGGTGTTCACCACCGACGGCCGGATCCTGGCGCTCGGGTTGAAGGTACTCGAGGACGACAAGCAGTTCTTCCCGCAGTACAACGCGGCGCCGACGCTGCGCGAGGACTTCTACCAGGAGAATCCGAAGATCGCCGAAGTGCTCAAACCGATCAGCGACGCGTTGAACAACGACGAGATGATCAAGATGGGTGCGCGGGTGGACGTGGACGGCGAGTCCGCGCCCGACGTGGCCAGGGACTGGCTGGTGGACAAGGGCTTCGTCACCAACCCCAGCTGAGTCAGGTCGGGCTCGCGCTACCGCGGCGCGAGCCCGACACTCTCGCTAACCTTAAAGAACGCGGTTACGGGGCGTTACTGCACGCCGAAACGGTGCAGCAGCTCCGACTCGAGCTCGTCGAGCTGCGCCGCTACCGCCCGGTGCGCCGCCTTACGGCGCGCCGTTGGCATCCGCTCCGCTGCCCGCACCGCGGCGGCCAACTGCCGCAACGTGGACGTGCGCTGGTCCACCAAGCCCGCATCGCTGTCCCGCAACACGGTCAGCGACTCACCGATCCCGGCGATCCGGGCATGTAGCGCCGCACCCCTTCCGGTGAACTCGGCCAGTCGCTCGACTGGCACGCCCAGCTGGTGCGCGCGGTAGCGGTCATACCGATCCCGCACCACGCCAGCGGCTTGCACGGCGAGCGGCGCGAGCACCGGAATTACCGCCGGTCCGAGCACCTTTGCGACTTTCAGGTAGTTCTTGGCCTTCGCCGGCGTGATCCGTGGCTCGTCCACCGCGTGCTCCGCAGCCTCGCTGGCAGCGCGCTTCTTCCTGGTCATCGCTGGTCTCCTCTGCCGCATGCGGGTACCCATGGAAACCTACTTGGCCGACGAATGCTCAGCATTATGGGCACCCTTCGGCTCGCCGGCGGCAAGGTTGTCGGCGATGGGTCGTACAGTTTGGCTGTGAACTCCGAGGTGCTGCTTGATGCCGGCGCGGTCACCCGTTGCCGGCGGCGAGTGCATTTGGAGCACGACCAGACCATGGTTGATGTCGAACTCGCGCCCCCAGACCCGGCCGGTGAACAGCGCAAAGCCGATGCCGCCGCGCACCGCAGGTCTGTTGCGGACGAGCTCGCGGCTGGCAGGGAAGGCTGGGTCGAGATCCCCAGCGCTCGGCCGGCCGAACGGGCCCGCGCCACCCTGGCCGCGCTCGCCGAGGGCGTCCCGTACATCTGGGGTGGCCTGCTGCCCGCCGACCGGGAGGACGGCCGCAAGGGCGGCGCCGAGCTACTGCTACGCACCGAACACGGTTACGTGCCGCTGATCGTGGTGCGACACAAGGTGTCCGATCCAGGGGAAGGCGCGAACACCAGCTCGCTCGCGGATCTGCACCCGGACAAGGCCGGCGTGGATGCCCAGCGCAAGGTTCGTCCGCAGCCGCGGGACCAGCTCAGGCTGGCGCATCTGTACCGCATGCTGGAGGCCTGCGGATACGCCGAACGGGGGAGGGGTGTCGGTGGCGCGATCGGGCAGGAGCGCGACGCTGTCATCTGGCATGACCTGACCGCGAACACCTGGCCGGGCGACCGCTGCGCGCTGGACGAGTACGACGCGCGGTTCGCGGACCGGATCGCGATCGCCAATGCCGCCGTAACCCAGGCGCAAGCGCTTGCCCAGCCGTCCAGGGTGGTGGAATGCCGGCGCTGCCCCTGGTGGCCGGTCTGCAGCGCCGACCTGCGGGCCAGCAGGGATGTCAGCCTGGTGGTGCGCGGCGAGGACGCGAGCGAGTTGCGCGCCGTCGGCGTGTCCACCGTGGACGCGCTCGCCACCGTCGATCCAGATGCCCCGGACGCGCCCGCGCTGAGCGGGCTCGCGCTGCACGACGCGGTGGCACTGGCGCGTGCCTGGCTGCATGACCTCACCGTGGTGCGCAAGGTGGAAGAGGTCGCCGTGCCGCGCGCCGATGTCGAGGTCGACGTGGATATGGAGAGCTTCGGTGACGGCGGCGCCTACCTGTGGGGCTGTTTGCTTTCCGGCGTGGATATCGGCGTGCCGCACGGTTATCACGCGTTCGCCACCTGGGAGCCGGTGCCGACCCCGGACGAGGGGCGCTCGTTCGCGGAGTTCTGGGCTTGGCTGACCGGGGTGCGGTCGCGGACCGCCGCGCGCGGGCTGAGCTTTCGCGCCTACTGCTACAACGAGATGGCGGAAAACCGCTGGATGCTTTCCTCGGCCGAGCGGTTCGCCGACCAGGCGGGGGTGCCGAGCAAAGCGGCGATCAACCAGTTCATCCGGTCGGCCGAATGGGTCGACCTGTTCCGCTCGGTGAACGACCAGTTCCTGTGCGCGCACGGTAAGGGGTTGAAGGTGGTCGCACCGGTCGCCGGATTCGCCTGGCGGGATGCCGAGGCCGGCGGGGAGAACTCGATGCGCTGGTACCGCGATGCGGTGGGGATGGACGGGGACAGTCCCGCGGCGGCCCAGCGCGAACGACTGTTGCAGTACAACGAGGACGACGTGCGTGCCACCTTCGCGCTGCGCGAATGGATGGACTCGCCCGAGGTGCACAACATCCCCTACGTCCGCGACCTCTAGTGTTACCCTCCGTAACCGCGTTCTTTAAGGTTAGCGGTGAGGGGCTAGAGCCAGCGGTCGAAGAAGCCGGCGATCCAGGCATGCTGGATGCGGATGGACACTGTCGGATCGATCGTGCCGATCTTGTCCTCGCGTTCGTCCGGTGGCAGGTCGAACTGCGGTACCACCGCCTGCGCATCGGTGAACGAGGAATGCGCCGAGCCGCGCAGCACACGTTCTTGCGTCCAGCCTTTCGTATTCTCGCGAAACGCCGTCCACCCCGGCCCGGTATCAGTGGGGCCACCCTGACCAAGGAGCAGCAGTGGCCGATCAAGGCCATCCTCGGCCACCGGCATCAGGCTGCCGTCCAGCCAGGTGAGATTGCCGTCCATATTGATGCCTGCGCGGATCCGCGGGTCGGCGTGCATCGCGGTGGCCGCGGTCGAGCCGCCCGCGGACTGGCCGAACATCCCGACCCTGGTCAGGTCCAACGTGCCAGCGAACCCGGCCGGTACGCCAGTCATCCTGGCGCCGTCGTTCAGCCGAGTCAGTTCGTCGAGCACGAAACTCGTGTCCGCGACCCGCACGTCAACCGCCTTCTTCAGGTACGCGTTCACGTCATCACCCGGCGGCAGCATCGTGATAAGCGAGCCGTCCGGGAACTCGACCTCGGGCGACTCGTAGGTGTTATCGATGGTGATCACGACGTAACCCCGACTGGCCAGCTCCGCGACCATGCCGGTGTTCCAGGTGCGTGGATCCCCGGCGCCCGGGGAGTAGAGCAGTACGGGCCGCTCGCCCGGGGCGACCGGCGCGCCCAGTACCGCATGGGTTTCGGTGCGGGCCCAGTCCACCTTCCCGCTCGGCAGCCCGCTGGTCTCCGCATCGAAATGCGCTGCGGCGCGAGGGCGCATATACGGTGCCGACGGGTAGCCAGCCGTCCGCGAAGCCGGGTAGAAAACGCTGACCATCAGCTCCCGGTCGACCTGGTCGCCAGGCCACGGGTTAGCCCGGGACTCGTCAACCAGGTGCAGTTCGGTGGTACCGACCGGATATGGCCCGGTGGGTTCCGGCAGGCTCAGCTGGGCCAGGTCCGAGGTTACCGCGCTTGCGGCGCTGACCGGAAGGGTGGCAGCCAGCATGCCAACGGCGGCCACCGCGCTCCCAGCGGCGATCCACCTGCCCAACTTATGGCTAGTTCGCATGCCGCCATCCTCGCCGGCTTCGGATGGCGGCACCATCGGGCAAACCCCCGAGATCAGCGGGGAGCCATCCGGAGCGCGCCGTCCATCCGGACCACCTCGCCGTTCAGGTAATCGTGGTCGATCAGCGAGACGGCGAGCTGCGCGTACTCCTCCGGCCGGCCCAGCCGCTGCGGGAACGGCACGCCTTCGGCCAGCTTCGCGCGGAACTCCTCGGCCACCCCTGCCAGCATTGGAGTGTCCACAATGCCCGGTGCGATGGTGAGCACCCGGATGCCGTACTGCGCGAGGTCGCGCGCGGCTGGCAGCGTCAACCCGACCACCCCGCTCTTCGACGACGCGTAGGCGGCCTGGCCGATCTGGCCCTCGAACGCCGCGACCGAGGCGGTGTTGATCACCACGCCGCGCTGCTCGTGTTCGAGCGGTTCGGTAGCCGCGATCGCCTCGGCGGCCAGCCGGAGCACGTTGAATGTGCCGATCAGATTGACCTCGATCACCTTGCGGTACAGGTCGAGATCGTGCGGCCCCTTCTTGGAAAGCACCCGCCCCGCCGTGCCGACGCCAGCGCAGTTCACCGCGACGCGCAGCGGGACCCCGGCCTGCGCTGCCTGCTGCACCGCGGACTGCACCTGCTCCACGTCGGTCACATCGGTCGGCAGGTAGCTCACCCCGGCGACCTCCGGAGCCTGCTCGATCGAGGCCGCGAGATCCAGGGCAAACACCGTGGCGCCGCGCTCGGCCAGTGCTGCCGCGGTCGCGCCGCCAAGTCCTGAAGCGCCGCCAGTGACGATCGCCGCCGTGTCGGTGAGCCGCATCCGTTCGTTCCTTTCGCCAGTTGTAGACGTTAGTAGTCGCTAACTTAGCCGATGTGCCCGGCGCGATAACCAACGCCGTCGTTAGCAGGGGTAACTATTTACCGATCTGGCCGCTACGCTCGGCCCCGTGTTCACCACGCGCCCTGAACTAGCTGGCATACATGGCATGGTCGCCTCCACGCACTGGCTCGCCTCGGCGGCGGGCATGGCGATGCTGGAGGACGGCGGCAACGCATTCGACGCGGCGGTTTCCGCCGGATTCGTACTCCAGGTCGTCGAGCCGCACCTGAACGGACCGGCCGGGCAGGTCCCGGCCATCTTCACCGAGGCCGGCTCCGCGCGGCCGCGGGTGCTCTGCGGCCAGGGCGTCGCACCGGCGGCGGCGAACCCGGAGCATTTCCGCGATCTCGGGCTTGACCTGATCCCGGGCAGCGGGCTGTTGCCGGCGACCGTGCCCGGCATGTGGGACGGCTGGTTGCTGTTGCTGCGCGACTACGGCACGAAAACGTTGCGCGAGGTGCTTGAACGCGCGATCGGCTACGCCGAGCAGGGCATTCCGGTACTGGATCGGATCACCAGCACCATCGACAATGTTGCCCAGCTGTTCACCGAGCACTGGCCGAGTTCCGCGCAGCTCTGGTTGCCAGGAGGGCGCTCGCCGCAGCCGCGCACCTTGCACCGCAATCCGGTACTGGCCCAGACCTGGCGACGGCTGCTCGCGGAGGCTGAAGCCGCTGGCTCCGATCGCGAGGCGCAGCTCGATGCTGGCCGGCGCGCCTGGTCCACCGGGTTTGTCGCCGAGGCAGTGGACCGGTTCTGCCGCAACGCATTCCGGGACGACTCGGGTCGGGAGCACGCCGGGTTGCTGACCGGTGCGGATATGGCCGGTTGGGAGGCCAGCTACGAGGATGCGCTCACCGTCCAACTTGGTGAGTGGACGCTGGTGAAATGCGGCAGGTGGACGCAGGGGCCGGCGCTTGCCCAGCAGCTGTTGCTGCTCGGCGGGCTGCGCGACGATCTGTCTTATGTGGATGGTGTACCGACCGAGCGGACCGTGCATCTTGCCGCGGAGTGCACCAAACTGGCGTTTGCCGACCGGGAAGCGTGGTACGGCGACACCGAGGTCCCGCTGGATGAACTGCTTTCCGCGGAGTACACCGATGCGCGGCGTGCATTGATCGACGAGCACGCGTCCTTGGAGCTACGGCCCGGTTCGCCGGGCGGGCGCCCGGCACGGCTGCCAGAGGTGCTGTCCAGTACCACGGAGCGGCCGGTCAGTGGCGCGGTCGGCGAGCCAACCGTTCGCGCGGACGGCACGATGCGCGGCGACACCGTGCATCTGGATGTGGTGGACGCGGCTGGCAACATGGTTTCGGCGACGCCTTCGGGTGGTTGGTTGCACTCCTCGCCGACGATCCCGGAGCTGGGGTTCTGCCTGGATACCCGCGCGCAGATGTTCTGGGTGGAGCCGGGACTGCCGAACACGATCGCACCGGGCAAGCGGCCGCGGATCACCCTTTCACCGTCCATGGCCCTGCGTGACGGAGTGCCGCGGATGGCCTTTGGCACGCCCGGTGGGGACCAGCAGGACCAGTGGCAGCTGGCGTTCTGGCTGGCACACACCGTGGGTGGGTTGAACCTGCAGGAGGCCATCGACTCGCCGATGTGGCATTCGGCCGCGTTTCCCAGCTCGTTCTATCCGCGTGAGATGCGTCTCGGCGAGTTGTGCGTCGAATCCAGACTGGGGGCGGCAACCATCGAAGCCTTGCGCGAGCGCGGGCATCTGGTCGTGGACCAGGGTCCGTGGTCGCTCGGCCGGATGTCGGCGGTGTCCAGGGATCCGGAAACTGGCATGCTGCGTGCCGCGGCGAACCCGCGAGGCATGCAAGGCTACGCGGTCGGCAGGTGACGGCCGCTGCACGGGAGGCAGCGATGGTAATGGGGAAGGCGGCGCGGTTACTGGCCACGGCGACGGCTGCGGTGTTGTTCGGTGGTGGTGCGTTGGTAGGTAGTGCGCAAGCCAGTACTACTGCGGACAATCCGGTGTTCTTCGTGCACGGGTACGGCTACGACGACGGTACGTCCGGTGGGAAGAACTGTGCGAACACCTGGGGTGACGCGGTCGACTACTTCGCCAAGCAGGGTTTGTCGGCAAGCTCGCTGAAGACCGTTGCCTACTACAAGGGCGATGTGAACTGCGATGTCCGGATTGGCAAGGCAACCTTGGACACCCGGATCAAGGACGTCGCGGCCAAGTTGGCGAACTATATCTATGACAAGCACACCAGCGATGGGCAGTCGGTCGATATCGTCGCGCATTCGATGGGCGGCCTGATTACCCGGGTTGCACTGCTCGGTTCCGCCAAGGGGTGGGCAGGGTTCCCGAAGAAGCTGGACGTCGGCGATGTGGTCACGCTGGGCACGCCGCATCAGGGGATCAGCAAACCGGACGCGAACGACGATACCCAGTGGAAATCGATGCGGCCGGGCTCAACCTTCCTGGATGTGTTGCAGGAGCCGAAGAATCAGCTGGGCGAGAAGTGGGCGTCTGGGACGGATTGGACACTCCTGGCATCCGATGAGGACGCGACGGTTTCCGGGGAGTCCGCAATGGACAAGGGCAACCACGCGGACCACAAGTTCCGGTACAAGACCGGCAACGACGGCAAGGTCTCGCATTCCGGGTTGCGCAAGTTGACCAGTGGAAAGTACGAGCTGCGTTACTGGCACGCCAGCGAGGGCACCTCGCACGACACCTCGAACGGTTGGGCGCCGGTCAAGGCCGCCTACAACGCCGTCGCCAAGAACACCGACTGGTGACTCTTCGTCGCCGCGATCACCGGGCGCGGTGGACGGGTGACATTCCGTGATCGCGTCCTTCAAGGTTAGCGCGGGTGGGCTAGCGGATAAGCCCGGTTAGCTCGTCGCGGTAGGTGGCGATCGTGGCGCACGAGCAGGCGCGCGGATTGCCGGTCCGTTCGGTGACCCTGCAGAATCGTGCGGCGATCGTGTCATGTGCGGACCATGGGTGCGGGCATACCGGACAGCCGTCCTCCACGGCCGGCGGGTCGGGCGTGGGTTGTTCCAGTGGTTCTGCCGATGTCATGGCAGATCTCCTGCCCCCGGCCGATGGGCCGGCGTGGAAACATCGGGACGCGCGGCGGCCCCGACGACGTTAACTGTACGCCCGTGGCACCCGTCCTTGGTGGCTCGTGATCGAGTGTCGCATTCGCGGCGCAATTGACGTGACGGGAGTCACCTTCGAGTGAAAACCGTGGGCAGGATGGCCCGCGTCTTGCTGGGTGTGCAGGGTAACCGGATGGTCGACGAGGCACAGCTCGTCCGCAGGGTCGCCAAGGGCGACCGGGCGGCGTTCGAGGAGCTGTACCGGCGCACCTCGCCGTGGCTGGCCACGCGGCTGCGCCGGCGCTGCGCGGACGAGCAGCTGGTCGCCGAGGTGATGCAGGAGACCTACCTCGCGGTCTGGCGAGCGGCCGGCTCCTTCGCGGGTGCCGCGCTGGACGGCAGTGCCGTCGGTTGGTTGTGGACGATCGCGGCCCGCCGCCTCGTCGACGCGTTTCGCCGCCGTGCGCGGCATGCCGAACAACCGATACCGCTGGCCGAAGCGGTGCCCTCACCCGAAGACGAGGTGCTGGCTGGCGTAGTGGGCGGGGAAGTCGGGGGCGCACTACGCCAGCTGGCACCCGAACTGCGGGACGTGCTGCGGGCACTGGTCCTGGACGGCCTCACCGTCCGGGAAACCGCCACGCTGCTCGGCCTACCCGAAGGAACGGTGAAAACCCGCGCGCGCCGGGCACGCGCCCAGCTGCGGGAAGCCTTGGAGCTGTCATGACCGAACACATCTCCGCGACCCTGCTACGGCGCTACGCTCAGGGCGCGGCACCCATCGAGACCGACACGCTGTGGACGGTGGAAGCACACCTGGAGTCCTGCGCGAACTGCCGCGCCACCCTGGCCAGCCAGTACGCCGGCAGCGCCGAATTGCTCGACGGTGTATGGGATCGGCTGAACTCGGAGATCGCGCGGAGCGTCCCCGCTCCTCGTCGCCGGCTCCGCTTCAGACTGGCACCGCCCGCGCTGCTGCCGTGGTTCGCGATGAGCGCACTGGTCATCGGTATGGCATTGGCCGCGGATCTGACCGCCCCGGCGGCGCTGGGCAGCTCCCCGCTTGTCGTGCTGCTGGCGCCGTTCCTACCGGTACTCGGGGTCGCGCTGAGCTGGTCGCGTGGGCTGGACCCGGCCCACGAGGTAGTGGTCGGCACGCCGATGGCCGGGCTACGGCTGGTGTTTCGGCGCACCCTCGCGGTGTTACTGCTCTGCCTGCCACTCGTCACCCTTGCTGGCTGGCTGGCGGCGGGAACACCGGTACTCGCCTTGCTTCCCGCGCTGGCCTTCACTATCGGCACGCTCGCGCTTGGCAGTGTCCTAGGTGTACAGCGGGCCGCACTGGCGCTCGGATTGGGCTGGCTGGCCCTGGTCGTACTGCCCAGCATCGCCCTCGGCGAGGTACTGCTCGTCCTACAGCCGGCGAGTGCCATTGGCTGGCTGCTTGCCGTACTCGGCTGCGGCGCGGTGCTACTCGCCCGCCCGAACTCATTTACCCAACTAGCAAGCCAACGCTAGGTCCATAGCAAGCGAAGGAGAACCCCGCATGGTTCGTGCGGTAGGCGCTGCTGAACTCGCGCCGACAAGCTACGCCGCCGAGGTTCGCGCCGAACGGCTCGACATCCGGGCCGGGCGCCGGATGGTGATCAAGGAACTGGATCTGTCCTTGAGCACCGGCGTGCACGGTGTGCTCGGCCCGAACGGCGCCGGCAAGACCACGCTGATCAGGGCGATGGCCACGGTGCAGCGGCCGGCCGGCGGAACCCTCGAATTACTTGGCGAAGCCATCGGCAACCGGCTCGACCTGCGTGCGGTGCGCCGCCAACTCGGCTACCTGCCCCAGGAATTCGGCTACTACAAGCGGTTCACCGTCCGCGAGTTCGTTGAATACCTTGCCTGGCTCAAGGAAGTACCGAAAGCGGGGGTGCCCGACGCGGTGCAACACGCCATCGAACGGGTGGGACTCGCTGACCGCGCGGACGATCGGCTGAAAACACTTTCCGGTGGGATGATCCGCCGGGTGGGGATCGCGCAGGCGATCGTGAACGACCCAAGGGTGCTGCTGCTTGATGAGCCAACCGTGGGGTTGGATCCGGCGCAACGGATGAGTTTCCGGGAACTACTACAGGATCTCGGCAAACAGTGCTGCGTGGTGGTCTCCACGCACCTGGTTGAGGATGTTGCGGCCGCGTGCACCGAAGTACTGCTTGTCGACGACGGCCGCCTGGTGTTTCAGGGCACCCCCGGCCAGCTCGCCGAAGCCGGCTCTGCCGAGGACGTCGGCGATAACCCGACCGAGCGCGGCTACACCGCACTGCTCGCGCGCGGGAGGTCCTGGTGAGCCTGCGAATCCTGCGTATCGAGCTGCGCCGGTCGATGGCGCGCGTAGTTGGCCCACTGTTCGTCGTGGCCGCATTGTTGCTCGGCTATCTGTTGACCCCGCTACTCTTCCGGGGCAGCGGCGCATGGGATCTACAGTGGAATGGATTGGTCATCCAGCCGCGACACCTGTTGACGTTCATCTGGGCGTTCATTGTCGGTTTCGGTGCGCTGCAAGGCATGCGGGACAAACGCAGCAAGGTCGGCGAGCTGTTCGATTCGACACCACGGCCGCAATGGCAACGCGCCGGACAGCTTGCGGGCGCGTTCTCGCTGTCCCTGCTCGGCGGCTACCTGGCCTTCCTGCTGGTCGGTGCGATCCAGGTGGCCACCAATGCGACCTACTTTCCCCTTGGCGTGCTGTTGATCGGCCTGGTCGGCGCGGCGATCATCGTGGCGGGTGGTTTGCTCGGCCTGGGGATCGGCCGGCTACTGCCATCGTTCCTTACCCCGCCGGCCGCCGCGATGCTCGGTATGGTGGCCCTGGCCTTCGTGGAGACCGAGCGGGAAAGTGGGTTCGCGCTACTCAGCCCATCCCTTGCGCGGATACATGACGTGCAGGCATTCCACACGCTGCTGCCAAGTGTTTCGGTGGCACAACTGGTGTGGTTCACCGCTATCGCGGCGACCGGCCTGCTGCTTTTCGTTGCTCGCCGGCGCTGGATTCGCGCGATCGCAGTCGTGCCGCCGCTCGTCGGCGTGTTGATCGCGGTGCCGCTGTTGCCCGGCGATCCCGGTAAGGCACTGGCTGTCGATCGAGGCGCCGTGGAACTGGTGTGCGCCGATGGGCAGCCTCGGGTATGCGTGACCAGGGTGCACGAGGCGAAGCTGGCCGAACTTGTTGAGCCGGCCAGGGAGGCGCTGGCTCTGCTTGGCAAGCTGCCCGATGCGCCAACGGCGGTAATGGAGAGCACGGCACAGGCCGAGGACGGGGTGCAGGAGTTTGTGCCCGAAGCCTCCGGGCCGGTCGAGTCGCGACCGGCGGATTTCGTGCCGATCAGCTACGACTCGCTCATTCCGGCGATCTCGCTGAACGATGCGGCTGGACCGGTAGACGAACGATTCTCGTTGCTGCTCGGCGCCGGAACACCCGCCTGCCGTCCGCACGACGAGGATCGGGAGCGGGAACTTGGCGCGCGCCAGGCCGTAGCGTCCTGGTTGGACGGTGAACTGCGCCTGAAGGACGCGTCGGATGTGGACTATGCCGCCGCTGTCCAGGAGATCGAATCGGCGAACAGCTGGGCGAAGCGTGCCTGGGCCGCGTTGCGCGAGTTGCCGGCTGATGTGCAGCTGGAACGCGTTGCCGCGTATCGCTCGGCCTCGCTTACCTGTTCCGGTGATCTGTATTCGGTGCTTGTGGACGGTGCACGGTGACTCGCTGGGCTGTGCTTTACCTCCGGAGCAGGCAGGTGCCCGGCGCCCTCGGGGTGCTCGTGTTGCTCACCGGGTTGATCGGGGGGCTTTCGTGGCTTTCCGCCGGCGACATCAGCCAGGGGCCGGGGGTGCTCGTACTCGCAATGGGCGTCGCCGTCATGTCCGTCACGCTCGGTCCGGTGGATATCGACCTGGAGCGCACCGCCGGGTTCGCCTGGTTGCCGCGCAGAGTAGTCCATGTGCTGCTTGCCGGGGCGATGACGATCGGGGTGACGGCGGCGATGTACCTGGCACTGGCCGATGCCGTGCCCGGTTCGTCGTTGCTGCGCAACGGGATCGGGTTGCTCGGCCTGGCGACCTTCGGGGTCGCCGTGCTTGGGGTGCGGTTCGGTTGGGCACTGCCGATCGGCTGGGCGATCCTCGCGGTGTTTGCTCCTGGCGATGCCGGGGCAGTGGTGCGCTGGCCGATGGAACCGGTGGACGCGCCGAGTGCCCTGGTGACCGCGCTGGTCTGTGGGCTGCTCGGCGCGGGAAGCTATGCCGTCAGCGGTGCGCGCCGCGTGCTCGCTTAGAAGCGGTAGCGGAGCAGCATGGCGGAGTTCCGCCGGGACGGCGAACGGCGGGTCAGCCGGGCAGCCAGCCGGGACCACAGCGGCAGTTTGTGCTGCCGGGGCATATCGCAACCGCTCAGCTGGTCAACCAGATCCAGCCTCGGGTGCAGCGATTCCAGCTCCTGCGGGTTGTCGATGGCCCAGCGCGGTGCCGCGTCCGTGCCACGGGTGGTGAAGTTGTGCTTGAACTGGCGTAGCCCACGCGTGTTGCACGCGCCAAGCAACAACTGTCCACTGAGGAAATGCGTGGTGAACCGCTGGATCAGCTGGCGACCCTCGTCCTCGGTCAGCAGCGCGGAGGCGTTGTCCATCACCAGGACAGCCGGCCGATCAGTCGGTAGCTTCTCCAGCCAGCCGTCCGCGCCCGGCTTGGTGCCGATGACCTTGCAGCCGTCCCGAGGCGAGTAAAGCTGTTTGCGTACCTCGACGATTTCCGGCAGGTCGACGTCGTGCCAGCGCACGATGGGCGCCGCGCCAAGCCGGAAGACCCGGGTGTCCAACCCGCAGCCCAGATTCACCACGGTGGCATCCGGGTACTCGGCGAGGAACTCGACGACCCAGTCGTCGAGCTGACGTGCGCGCATCGCCTCGCCGACCTGCTCAGCGTTGTTGATCTTCGTCTTACTGAAGTCGTAGTCGATGCGGTTCAACACGTCCGCCGCGATCCGATCACAGAGGATCGGGTCCTTGTCCCTGCTGTCGATCGCCCGGCCGTACAGGCTGGCTAACAGGGTCTCCTTGTCTTCGGAGAGGCGCACTTTTTCGGCGACCATGCTTCCGAAGCTACCTACCCACAACGACATTGCGTAGTTAAAAAAGTATCAACGCGAGGCGTGGGGTATTGCGTACCGTAGCTAACTGTCTGCGACACGTATTAGTGACGCCCTGATCTGCGAACTTCGTCCCGAATGTCGCACGAATTGGTGCAGCGGTCGCACTAAGTTATCGGTTCGGCTGTGCTCGGCGTTACACAGTCGCGGACAGGAAGTCACCGGTGTACCGGTTCGCGCTGCGCGCTTCCGGCAGGTTCGCCCAGGTCTGGAACACATGGATCTGCCCGGGCCACACCTGCAACTCCACGGAAATCCCGGCCGCACGCAACGAATCCGCCATCCGTGCGGCGTCCCCGCGTAGGCACTCCGCGCCGCCTGCCTGGATGAGCGTGCGCGGCCACCCGGCCTTCGGCGCGGCGAGCACGTCCAGCCGGGGATCGGTGCTGTCGACCGAACGCAGATAGGCGGCGCACACCCGCCGGCAGGCCACCGGCGGGATGAACGGATCACGGATGAGCCGGTCGAGCTCGTCCAGCTCCGCGCAGGTCAGGTCGAGCATCGGGGAGTAGAGCGCGAGCGCGTTCGGCATCGGCAGCCCCACCCGAGCAAGGTCCGCGATCAAGCCGGCGGCGAGCTGCCCGCCAGCCGAGTCGCCGACCACCCGAATGCGCTCGGCGGGAACACCGCGATCGAGCAACATCCGGTACGCGGCAAGACAATCATCGGGCGCGGCTGGATACGGATGCTCCGGTGCCCTGCGATAGTCCGGCAGGAACACCGGCATGCCACTCGCCTTGGACAGCTGGAAGGCCAGCGCCCGGTGCGAACGTGGCGAGCCGAAGACGAAGCCACCGCCGTGCAGATGCAGCAGTACGCCGTTGGCCGGATCGGCACCGTCCGTGCGCAACCAGTGCCCGCGCACTCTTCCATACTCCGCTGATCGAGCCTGGGCTGGCCAAACCTGGGCGCTACGTGGGAGCCGGATGAAACCGGCGGCATCGGCGCATTGCCGGAGCGCGAACAACTGGGCCCCGCGTGGTTGCCACAGCTCGGCGAGCGGACGGATATTGCGGCCGAAGAACTTCGCCAGCCGCATACTGGGCGCACTCGGCCGTTCCGGAACCGGCGAGGTCCGCGGCGAAACCAGCTCCGTCACGTCCGCTCTTCCTCCAGCACGTCGAGCCGGCTGAGCACCTCGTCGACATTGTCCTGGATAACGGTGGTTGGTACGCCGAGTACGGCGTTCAGGTAGATCCCGTCGCCGACCATCGCGACCAGCTCGGCGGTGAGTGGATCCGCGATATGTTCGCGAAGCAGCTCCCGCCAGGACTCGAACTGGTTGCGCAACGCCTCCGCTGCCCTGCTGTCGTGGGCCAGCATCTGGATTGCCGCGAGCACGCTGCGGTGCAGCTGGACTTCCTGGGTGACATCCGAGAACGAAGTGCGCAGGTAGTAACGCAGCACGCCATCCGGGCTGCTGCGCGCATTGGCCAGATCGCGCTCGTTCACCTCGGAAAGCCGGTCGAGTAAACCCTGAAGTAAGGCGTCCTTCGAGCCGAAGTGGTAGAGCAGTCCGCCCTTGGACACCCCTGCTCGTTTCGCGACGGCTTCCAGGGTGACCGCGGTCGGCCCGGACTCAACCAGCATCTCCTCGTAGGCGTTCAGGATCTGCTCGCGCGCGGTTGCGCGGGGAGTCGTCTCGGACATGGCTTGACTATACCGTCCAGACGGTCTACCTTCAAGCTGTACCGTCCGGACGGTTTATTGGAGGGAAACCGTGGCTACCCGTCGCGACTGGTTCGCGCTCGGCGTTCTTGTCCTGCCCGTACTGCTGATCAGCATCGATATGACGGTGCTTGGCTTCGCGCTGCCGTTCCTCGCGGAGGATCTGGCGCCGAGCAGTGCGCAGCAGTTGTGGATTGTGGACATTTATTCGTTCGTGCTCGCCGGGCTGCTCGTGTTGATGGGCACCGTTGGCGATCGGATCGGCCGGCGGCGGCTGCTGTACCTCGGCGCGCTCGCCTTCGGTATCGCTTCGGCGCTCGCCGCGTACTCGACCAGCGCCGAGATGCTGATCGTGGCGAGGGCGTTGCTCGGCCTCGGCGGCGCGACGCTGATGCCGTCCACGCTGTCGCTGATCCGGAACATCTTCACCGACCGGGCGCAGCGCCGGCTGGCGATCGGGATCTGGAGCGCGGCGTTTTCCGGCGGTATGGCGCTCGGCCCGGTGGTCGGCGGTTGGTTGCTCGAGCACTTCTGGTGGGGCTCGGTATTCCTGATCAACGTGCCGGTGATGGCCGTGTTGCTGATCGCGCTGGTTGCCGTGCCGGAATCGCGCGATCCGAAGCCAGGCAAGTTCGACCCACTTTCCGCGGTACTCTCGCTCGCCACCTTGTTGCCGGTGATCTACGGCGTGAAGAAGATGGCCGAGCAGCAGGCGGTTTCGCTGCTTCCGGCGCTCAGTATCGTGCTCGGCCTCGCGTTCGGCGCGGCTTTCGTACGCCGGCAGTGGTCGCTCGAGCAGCCGATGCTGGACCTGAACCTGTTCCGGGAGCGGCGGTTCAGCGTTTCGGTGCTGACCAACATGCTTGGCGTGTTCGCGATGATCGGGCTGCTGTTCCTGCTGCCGCAGTATCTACAGCTGGTGCTTGGGCTATCCCCGATGACCGCCGCGCTGTGGATCCTGCCGCAGGCGCTCGCGGCCGTGCTTGGCGCACTGCTCGCCGCCAGGCTCGCTCAGCGGTTCAGCGTGCCGGCGCTGGTCGGTATCGGTCTGCTGGTTGCCGCCGCTGGTTTTCTGGCGATCACCCAGCTCGGCGTGGATTCCGGGCTTGCCTACGTGGTCGTCGGCTTCGCGGTCGTCGGATTCGGCGTTGCGCTTTCCGAGACGCTGACCAACGACATGATCATCGCGACCGCGCCGCCGGCACGGGCCGGTGCCGCCTCGGCGATCTCGGAGACCGGTTTCGAGCTGGGCGGCGCGCTCGGCGTGGCGCTACTCGGCAGCCTGTCCTCGATGCTCTACCGGGCTGATCTTGGCGCACTCGACGGGCTGTCCGCCTCGGCGAGCGATGCCGCGCGGGAGACGCTTGGCGGCGCGGTTGCGGTCGCCGACGGGGTTTCCGGGCCGGCAGGTGCGGCACTGCACGCCTCGGCGAGTGGCGCGTTCGTGCACAGCGTGCAGCTGACCGCGCTGGTCGGGGCCGCGATCCTCGCGTACACGGGTATCCAGGCGATGGTCTTGCTCCGCAAGAAGAAGCAGACGGGTGCCGGCGGGGTAGGGGGTGACTCAACTACCCCCGATCGAACTACGGTGGAGGCATGACCGCTGCGCTGCTGGACCGGCCCGCGTTGGTGGAACGACTGCGGGCCGAGCTGGGTAAGGACGCCGTACTGACCGATGCGGATGTGACGGCCAGTTACGCCCGCGACATGATGCCGCTCGCGCCGGCAGGGACCCCGCTGGCGGTGGCCCTGCCGTCGAACACCGCGCAGGTGCAGGCGGTGGTGCGGGCGTGTGCGGCGGCGCGGGTGCCGGTCGTGCCGCGTGGCGCGGGCAGCGGGCTCTCTGGTGCGGCCAATGCGCTGGACGGTTGCGTGATGCTGGTGCTGACCAGGATGAACGAGATCGTGGACGTCGATCCGGACAACCGGCTCGCGGTGGTGCAACCGGGCGTGGTGAACCTGGACTTTCGCGGCGCGGTGGAAAAGCACGGGCTGTTCTATCCGCCGGATCCGTCGAGCTACGACTGGTGCACGATCGGCGGCAACCTCGCCACCAACGCCGGCGGGCTGTGTTGCGTGAAGTACGGCGTGACCACCGATTCCGTGCTCGGCCTCGAAGTGGTGCTCGCAGATGGGGAGGTGCTGCGCACCGGGCGTCGCACGGTGAAGGGCGTGGCCGGCTACGACCTGGCGAAGCTGTTCATCGGCAGTGAGGGCACGCTCGGGGTGATCACCGAGGCGACCGTGGCGTTGCGGCCGCTGCCGCAGGCGCCGGGGACGCTGGTCGCCGGGTTCAGTGATACCGAGGCAGCGGGTGAAGCGGTTGCCAAGGTGGTGCGCGAGGGGATCGTGCCCTCGTTGATGGAGATCATGGACGCGACCTCGATCAAGGCGGCCGAGGCTTACCTGAAGACCGAGCTCGGTGCCGGTTCGGATTGCCGCGCGCTGCTGCTCTGCCAGTCGGACTCCGGTGGCGAGGTGGCGCAGCGGGAGCTGACCGCGATCGAGCAGGTGTGCCAGGACGCCGGCGCGGATATGACCTTCGTGACCGATGACATCGCCGAGGGCAATATGTTGCTGCAGGCGCGGCGGGTGGTGCTGACCGCGCTCGAGCTGTACGGCGTGTGGCTGACCGACGATGTGTGCGTGCCGCGGACGCGGATTGCCGAGCTGATCCATGAATGCGAGCGGATCAGCGCGGAGGTGGGGCTGCGGATCGCGGTGGTCGGCCATGCCGGAGACGGCAATATGCACCCGACGATCGTGTACGACGGGTCCTCGGCCGAGGAGTTCGCGCGGGCGCAGCGGGCCTTCGACGATATTCTCGATGCGGGGATGCGCCTTGGCGGCACGATCACCGGCGAGCACGGCGTCGGCAAGATCAAGCGCGAATGGCTGGCCAAGGAGATCGGTCCGATCGGGCTACGGGTGCATCAGCAGATCAAGGCCGCGCTGGACCCGGACAACCTGTTCAACCCCGGCTCGATGTTCAGCTAGCGCTCACTTGCGCTCGCCTGGTGACCGCATTCTCCACGGATCTTGCGATTACCGGGAGTGTCAGAAGCGCAGGCGGATCAGCCGGTGGCAGGTGCGCAGGCCGGGTATGAGCGAGGCGACCTTGAGTGCGGTTTGGTGTGCCTTTGGGAGCTGCGCGTAGTCGGCGGCTTCTTTGCTCAGGGCGAGCAGCACGCCGCGTAGTCCCAGCTTTTCGTGTGCTGCGGTCAGGGCGAGTGGGTCATCGGCTCCCCAGTGCAGTGTCGAACCCCGAGTTACGCACCGCCGGCACCAGCTTCTGCATCCGAATGGCACCCCGGCTGTACATATCGAAGATCAGCTGCCCGCTGGGGAAGTGTTCGGCGACCCGGCTCAGCAGGCGCATGCCTTCGGGTTCGGTGAGGTACATGGTCAGTCCCTCGGCGACGACGAGAGTTGGCCGGTCGTTCGGCAGTTGCTCCAGCCAGTCGTCCGCGGTGACCGAGGTGCCCAGCGTCGTGTAGTTGTCCCGCTCGGGGAACAGCTTGCCGCGTAGTTCGATGACATCCGGATAGTCCACATCGAACCAGCGCACTCCGGGTCCCGGGTTGAGCCGCTGCGCGCGGGTGTCCAGCCCGCAGGCCAAGTGCAGCACGGTTGCGTTCGGGTGGCTGTCCAGGAACTCGGCAGTCCACCGGTCGAGCAACTTGGCGCGCAGCGCGACGCCCAAGGCGCTGCGCTCGTTGATCCGCATCTTGCTGAAGTCGTAGTCGATGCGTTCGACCGCGGCAGCGGCGGCGTCGTCGCCCAGAATCGGGCGTGGGTTCTTACTGTCCAGTGCCCTGCCGTACAGCGTGGCGAGCAGCGTCTCCCGCTCCCTGGTGAACTGCACTTTCTCGGTCTGCATGACCGAAATCTACAGCGACTTCATAAAGTTGTGAAGTTAAGGAAATGTCAGGACGGATTGACTCTTGCTGGCTAGAAGTTCAGGCGGACTGCCCGGTGCTGGTTGCGCATCCGCCGGAGAGTCGACGCCGCTTTCAGCGCGACCCTGCGCGTCCTCGGCAGGTGGGCGTCGTTTGCCACCAGTTGATTCAGCGTAGGGATCACCGAGCGGATGGCGAGCTTCGGATGGGCCCCGGTGAGCTCGAACGGATTACCGACTCCCCAGCGCATCCGCGCTCCGGTGGCGCGTAGCAAGTGCATATGGCCCTGCGTGCGAATCGTGTCTGGGCCACAGATATCGAGCAGTACCTGTCCGGTGTGGAAGTGTTCGGCGATCCGGTTCAGCAGGCGCATGCCTTCGTGCTCGGTGAGGTACATGGTCAGTCCCTCGGCGACGACGAGGGTGGGCCGGTCGTTCGGTAACTGTTCCAGCCAGTCGTCCTCGGTGACCGAGGTGGCCAGCATCGTGTACCGAGGGCGTGCCGGGAAGAGCTTGCCGCGCAGGTCAATGACTTCTGTCTGGTCCACATCGAACCAGCGCACTCGTTCGCCGGGATCGATCCGCTGCACGCGGGTGTCCAGCCCGCAGGCAAGATGCAGCACGGTCGCATCTGGATGGTCGGCAAGGAACTCGGCGGTCCAGCGATCCAGTAGTTTCGCGCGCAGGGCAACCCCCGAAGCGACCATCGTACTGACCCGCATCTTGCTGAAGTCGTAGTCGATGCGCTCGACGGTGGCCATGGCAGCGGAATCGCCAAGGATGGGTTCGGTTCGCTTACTGTCCATGGCTCGGCCGTACAGGGTGCCCAGCAGCGTTTCCTTCTCTTCGGTAAACGTTATCTTTTCGGTCTGCACATCTGAAACGTACGCTTTTCGATCGGTTGCGGGAACCGACTAAGGTTTATTACCTGCGGAAACTAAATGTCCGTTTCGTAATGTAAGCGCGACGAAAGCATGGTTCGCCAGAATGCTGGGTATGCGAAAGACCGGTCTGATCGTAGCCATCCTGTGTTGCCTTGGCCTGCTCGCCAGCGCATGTGGGGGAGCGGACTTCGAGTCCGGCACCGCGCCGGCGCCAAAGCCACTGCCGGATCGCGGGCCGGTGGCTGGCAGTTATCAGCAGGACTGGCAGATCGAGCCGGAGACCGGAACCGAGCGGGCCGGATTCCAGCTGATCGCCGGGCATCTGGTGGTGGCAAGCAAGACCGGGCTGCGCGCCTACGATGCCCGGACCGGCAAGCCAACCTGGCACTACCGCGAACCGGGCAGGCAACTGTGGTCCTGGGCTACCACCGACGACGCGATCGTGTATGGCAGCTACCGCGAGGAAGGCGACCAGATCCACGACCGGCAAATGACCGGTTTGGACGCGCGTACCGGCGAACCGCTCTGGGATGCGGCCGAGGAGTGGCAGGTGATGTCGGATGGGCGGGGCGGTAGCTCGTCGTCGCCGCCGGAGCCAGGGGATGCCGCCGCCGGTACCGTGCTTGTCCAAGATGGACCGCTGGCCCGGGCCGGCATCGATGCGCGTACCGGGGACGTCCGCTGGCGGATCGAGCAGGGCGACGTTACGGACGAATGCGCCGTTGGCAAGCCGTCGACCGGCAACGGTGACTCGTCGGGTGGCAAATTGCTGCTCGCTGAACTGAGTTGCAAGGTGCCGGACCAGATTCTCGCCGGGATCGATGCCGAGTCGGGGGAGATCCGATGGCATCGACCGATACCCCGGTTCAGTGCGAGCGGGGCAGTCATGCGCGGTGGGGTGACCTTGCTGGACGACGTGCGCGAGGATGGCCCGCCGGTGTTGCTCGGGCCGGACGGCAGCGAGATCTTTACCGGCCCTGATGGCACGAGTTGTAGCTGCGAGCTTCGCGAGGCTGGCGAGGATGTGCTGCTCAGCTACCGCGGCGAGGGTGAGGTCGAGCCGGGGCTGGTTCGGATAGATCCGCGTAGCGGTGACGTGCGCGAGGTGTCCAATTGGCCAGGCAGGTCGCTGTCCGAGGAGTCGGTGACGGTTGGCGATAGCCTCTATGAACTGGGCGATACTGCCTCGGGCGGTCAGGCGCTGCCGATGATGCTCAGTGTTACGGATACCGCGAAAGATCAGGCGAAGTTCGCGCATCTACCCCGTACCGGTGTGCAACCAACCGGCGACCTGGGCCAGGTGCAGCAAAGCTGGTTCGGCGTCGCCGGTGACCGGCTCTACCTGGCGGAACAACCGGTCGATCCGGAAACCGAGTCGAACAAGCCGCCGACGATCCGTGCCTACTCGGTCGCGGACGCCACGGAGCCGACCGCGCTCGGCGGCGTGCAGCCCAGCGATTGGCCGGACCCGTGCGCGGCGCTTGCCGGGGTGGTGCGTGGCGAGGACGTCAGCACGGAACCGGGCGGGTCGGTGGACATTGGCGATGTGACGATTCCAGCCGTCCAGTGCCGCAGTATCAGTGAACTGCGCAGCGTTGAACTACAGGTCTGGTGGATGTCCGGCGACGCCAAGCAGGCCAGGCAGCTGTTCGACCACATGGACGGTGCCGGTAAATCGACTGTCGGCGCGGACCGCGAGCTGACCACCGACGAACCGGACCAGGTCTGGCTGCAAGTTGGCCCGGCGATTGTTTCGGTCGGGATGGACGCGCTGGACAGTGGTTTCTCCACCAAAACTCGTGAGCAAGCTTTGCGCAAGATCGTCAGCAACTTGCGCAAGAGCTAACCGGGATTGAGTGGCTGCCAGCGCATCCGGATGGAGCCGCGCAGCGTGCGTGGGCCATCCGATGTCTCGCCGGTGTGGTAGACGGCGACAATCCAGGTGCCCGGGGTGGCACGGACGCGACCGAGGAAATCCCGCGCGCAGGCCTGCGTGTAGTAGGTGAAGTACTCCTCTTTGGACATACCACGGCGTTGCAGGACCCAGCCCTGATCCTCCACGACTTCGGTGTACTCGTGCAGGTAATGGCCCTTGCGCAGCACGCGGCGGTACTCGAGGCGGTGCCAGTAGTTCCAGGTCGGCATTGCCGGAAGGGTCCGGACGGAACGGCGCGGCGGAATTCCGTTGCGGTATTTCGCGGGGATGATGGGTACGCCGCGTTCCGGGAGGTAACCGTGGGTGAACATGACTCGCCGCCGTTCTGGCGGCGCAGACTTGGCAAGGTGCTGCGTGAGCTGCGGGAGAGCGCGCGAATTAGTCCGAGCGAGGCCTGTACCCGGCTGGATTTCTCGCCCGCGCGGTTGAGTCGAATGGAAAGCGGGCAGACCGCGCCCGAACCGGTGGTACTCAAGGCGATGCTGGACGTCTACGGGGTGCCTGCCAGTGACTGGACCTGGTATCTGGACCTGGGCAGGGAGGCACGAAAGAAGGGCTGGTGGCAGGCCTACGGCCTGTCCGCGATGGGTTATGTCGCGCTGGAGGAAGCGGCCAGCTCGGTACGCGACTTCGGGTTGGCCTACATCCCCGGCCTGCTCCAAACCGAGGACTACGTACGTGCTGTCCTTCGGGACTCGCCCGCACGGTTTACCAAGGTTCGGTTCGAGAACGAGGTCGATGTCCGACTGATCCGGCAGCGGCGGCTGGTATCCGACGCCGATGCGCTCGACCTGACTGCGTTCGTTGACGAAGGAGCGCTGCGGCGTCCCGTCGGCGGCCCCCAGGTCATGCGTACCCAACTGCATTGGTTGGTTGCGCGGGCCGAGCTGCCGAATGTCACGCTCCGCGTCGTTCCGACGGCGGTTGGCCAGCATGCCGGCATGATGAGCGCGTTCACCGTGCTCAGTTTCCCCAGTCTGCAGGACCCCGATATCGCCTACGTCGAGCACGCCGCTGGATCGGTGTTCTTGGAAAAAGCGGACGAGGTTCGCGCTTGTACACTGAGGTTCGATCGGTTGGATGCGCTGGCGCTGCCCGTCGATGAGTCGGTTGAACTGATCGAACGGATCGCCGCTGAAGGTAGTACGTGAGTCGAGGCGAGGTGCGTTGTCCACTATGGACTTTCTAGGTGCTCCGTGGCGGAAGAGCTCCTTTAGCGGAGACGGCGGCCAAGCCAACTGCGTCGAGGTCGCCCTGGCGCCGGGCGCAGTCGCTGTGCGTGATTCGAAGAACCCGCGTGGCCCGCACCTGCTCATCGCCCCGTCCAGCTGGCGCTCCTTCACCAACCGCATTCTTTAGCAATCTTGCGGAACCTTGCTTGTCGAAATCCGCGGTCGTCGTACGACGTACTGGTGTATCCCCGACAGCTAAGGAGACAACGCGAATGAGCAAGGTCATCACCGGCGCAACCATGTCGCTCGACGGTTACATCGCTGGCCCGGAAGAAAGCGGCTTTGACCTGCTGTTTCAGTGGTACGGCAACGGCGACGTTGAGCTCCCCTCGGCGAGTCCCGACGTACCGGCGCCGCAGATCTCGGCGGCTAGCGCGGAGCTGATCAAACCAGAGTGGGCGAACACCGGCGCGTTGGTCGTCGGCCGGTATCTCTACGACATGACGAAGGCCTGGGGTGGACGCCACCCGATGAACGTGACCACGGTTGTGCTCACCCATCGGCGCCCCGACGGCCGGCCGGCGGACGATGAAAACTTCGTCTTCGTCACCGAGGGCATCGAGGCGGCGGTGGCCAAGGCAAAGCAGCTCGCCGGGAACAAGGACGTGGTAGTCAACGGCGGGCAGATGGCCCGGCAGTGCCTGGAGGTAGGGCTACTCGACGAGGTTGGTGTCGAGTTGGTGCCGGTCGTACTTGGCGCAGGGAAGACGCTGTTCGGTGAGCTCAGTGCGACACCGGTGCAGTTCGATGGTCCGGTAACCGTGGTCCACGGCACTGGCGTCACTCACCTGCGTTACCGAGTCAAGCAGTAAAACCGCAATCCTTAGGAATCTTGCGGTTCTACTAGAGGAGCGTGGCGAGTGCGACGGCGGCGCCGGCGGCTAGGCCGAGCAGCAGCGCGCCAAGTAGCAGCCAGCCGCCGCCACTCGCGCGCCGAGGTGCCGTTCGCTCGGGCGTCGGTACCGCTCTGGTCGGTGCCACCGGTTCGGGAACCCCGACCTCGGCGCGCACCTCCGCGATGGTGTTCGCGTCCGCGCCGGAAAGCAGGCCGTAGGAGGCGCGTTGTGCCGGTGGCTCATGTGTCTGGTTCGCCTGTGCGCGCAGCGCCTCGGAAAGCAGTCGCTCCGGATCGCGCTCGGCCCTACCCATCTGCCCAGCGTATCGCGCCGACTCAGTCCGGCGGGCTCGCCGGCTGCCGCCGGTTCCGGGCGTACTCCACGACGATCGGCAGCACGGATATCACCACGATCAGCATGAAGATCGCTTCGACGTTGTTCTTGATGAACGGGATATCCCCAAGCAAGGCGCCAAGGATGATCAACCCGGTGGCCCACAGAATTCCGCCGAGAATTGTGTACGTAAGGTACTTTCGGGGCGACATCCGGCCAATTCCGGCAATCCAGGTGATAAATGTGCGCACAAACGGGACGAACCGAGCCAAAATCACCGCCTTTGGTCCATGCTTTTCCAGGAAGGCATGCGTCTTGTCCACGTATTCCTGTTTGAAGAATCGCGAATCCGGCCGGTTGAACAGCTTCGGGCCGATTTTCCAGCCTATGCCGTAACCAAGCACGTTACCGATGATCGCGGCCAGCGTAGCCAGCACGCAGGTCAACCACAGTGGTACATCGAGACTGCCGTTCGCGATGAACAGGCCCGCGGTGAACAGCAGGGAATCACCGGGAAGTACCGGGAAAATGCTGCTCTCCGCAAACAGGATCACGCAAAGTATGGTGATCACCGTCGGGCCAAGTCCGGACAACAGGTATTCCGGGTCAAGCCAACTTGGGAGTAATGCGAGGTTCGCGGTCGGATTCGCCACACGGCAACAGTACTCCGCCCGAATTCAGTTTCGGAAACCGCGTTCTTTAGGAATCTTGCGGTTACTGGATCCAGGATCCGTTGTGCAGTACGCGGGAAACCTGCAACTGATCGTCCAGCACCACCAGGTCGGCGGCCAGGCCAACGCGTAGCGCGCCCACTCGCTGGTCGAGCCCGAGTAGCCGAGCTGGTTGCGTCGCGGTCGCGGCCACCGCCTCGGTCATCCCCATCCCGACGTCCTGGACAAAATGCCGGAAGGCGCGATCCATGGTCAGGGTGCTGCCCGCGATCGCGCCCGCTGTGCCATCCGCACCAGCAAGCGTGGGTACGCCTTCTCGCACGGTGACCGCCAACCCGCCGATGTCGTAGTCACCATCGCCCGCGCCAGCGGCGGCAATCGCGTCGGTGATCAGCACCGTGCGCTGTGGCCCGGCATGTGTCGCCATCATCCGCACGATTTCCGGGTGCAGGTGCACCAGATCGCAGATCAGTTCCACGGTGACCCGCTCGTCCTGAATCAATGCGCCAATAGGGCCGGGCTCCCGGTGATGCAGCGGCCGCATCCCGTTGAACAGGTGCGTAGCCACGGTTGCCCCGGCCTCGATCGCGGCGCGCACCTGATCGTGCGTGGCATCGGTATGCCCGACCGCGGCGAGTACCCGGTGCTCCGCGAGCTGGCGAATCGCCGCCAATGCGCCATCCAGCTCGGGCGCCAAGGTGACCATCCGGACCGTGCCGCGCCCGGCATCAAGCAGGGTTTCGACATCCGCACGTGCCGGCGGCGCGAGCACCGCTGGGTCATGTGCGCCACAACGGGCCGAGGAGATGAACGGTCCCTCCAGATGTACTCCGGCGATCAGCCCGTCCTGGGTGAGCTCGGCAAGCGCCGCGGTTTGCTTGGCCAGCTCATCGACCGGTCGAGAGACCAGGCTGGCCAGCATCGTGGTGGTGCCGTGCGCGCGATGGGTGCGCACCCCGGTGGCCACGGTTTCCTGGTCGGCATGCCAGAAGGCCGCGCCCCCGCCGCCGTGACAGTGGATATCCACGAAACCAGGAACCAGCCACCCGGACACCGGAATCACCGGCACATCGGCTCCAGCGTCCGCGGGCTCGCCCGCCCCGACCTCGCTGATCACGCCGTCGGTCACGGCCAGCCAACCAGGATCCAGAACCCCGGAGTCGGTGACGACTTTCCCGCCCGTGAGGACGAATGTGCCCATCGAGATCCGCTCCACGTTGTCGCGTGCCGGTGCTTACCCCGTTCAGCGTATTGGTCTAAACCAGCGAAGGCATCCGGATGTGACGCGGGCGCCGTGTGTCGCGCTCAGCGCGAGGCGTTCAGGATCTGCTGGAGTGCTTCCAGTGCCCGGCTGGCCGTCGATTTCACGGTGCCCTTCGAGATGCCCGTGGCCTCGGCAATCTCGGCTTCGGTGAGGCCGCCGTAGTAGCGCAGCACCAGCACCTCGCGCTGCCGGGGCGGGAGCTGCCCGAGCGCGCCGACCACTGCCTGGTGCTCCGCGGACAACATCGCCAGGCTCTCCGCCGAGCGCGCGTTCACCTGGTGCGGCGGGTTGTACTCGCGGGCCGTTTTACGGCGGCGCAACACGCTGCGTGAGCCGTTCACCACCGCGGTGCGCAGGTAGCCAACCGCGGCGGCACCATCGCGCAGCTTGCCCCAGTTCCGGTACAGGCCAGCGAAAGCTTCCTGCACCACGTCCTCGGCGGTGGCCTGCTCGTCCACAAGCAAGATCGCCAGCCGGATCAGCCGCATCCGGTGCGCGCGGTACAGGTCCTCGAGGGTCAGCGGGGTTGGTTGGCTGGGCGCGGCTGGCGCATCCAGTTTGCGCAGCTGGCCAAGCGTCATCTCGACGCTGCGTTCTGCCTGCCGCTCGGGCTTCACCGGAATCTCCCGCTGTCTCGTCGGCTGACCGCTATGGCCACGGTCACGCATGGCAACCCTATCGGGTCTGCCGCCCGGCTAGGCTGCCCAGTGCAACGTGTGCGGTCGGACTTGGAGGACGGATGGCCTGGTACCTGGTGGAGATTCGGTACGTGCCGGAGAAGCTGGCCGAGGTGCGCCCGAAGCACCGCGCTTACCTAGCCGAACTGGCCGAACAGGGCGTGGTGGCGATGGCCGGCCCGCTCGCCGATGACACTGGCGGGATCCTGCTGATCCAGGCCGAGCAGGAGCAGGAGCTCTACGAGCGGCTGAACGCGGATCCGTACTACACCGAGGGCGTGATCGCCGAGCGCACCGTGCGCGGCTACCGTCCGCTGCTCGGCTCCTGGGTACCGGCCAGCTGAGCTCGCTAACCTCAAAGAACGCGATTACGGGCTGTCACCAGTCGGGGTCGCAGCGGGGCGCTGGTTCGGGCGCGCAGCGCGCCCAGCCACAGGCCGTAGCCGTAGCCGAGGTCGTCCAGCCGGTGCAACAGCAGGTAGCGCAGCGGGTCGGTGCCGGTGGCACCATCGCGATGCGTCAGCCAATCGACGATGCCTTCGGCAACCGCGGCGAACAGCAGCAGCCGGCGTAGCCGGCGAGACACCAGCGAGCCGAGCACGGCAAGCGGCCACCAGTGCCTGGTCAGCGCGTGCGCGGCCTGGGCGAGTGCGCCATTCGTCAACTGCGCGTTCAGCCGCAACGACAGGGCCATTGGCGCCGGCATGGACCGTAACGAGCGCGCCGTTCGTAGCACGTTCCCGCCGAGTAGCGCTGCCGCGCCGAGCGCGCCCCACCGCCGCTGCGTGCCCAGTAGTACACAGGCAAGTGCCGCCCATTCCGGCATGTTGACGGGTGGCACGGTCTGTGGATGGCGGAGCGCGAGTGCCGCCGCGCCCGTCCCGTAGAAAGCCTTCCGCGCCAACCATGGCCCGAACTCGGTGCGATGCTCATGGGCCACCCGCGCGGCCGGCTCGTAGCGCAGCCGCCAGCCGGCGGCGTGCAGCCGGCAGACCAGATCCACGTCCTCGGCCACCCGCAACTGTTCCGCGAACCCGTCAGCCACCGCAGCGGCTCGGACCACCATGGCCGCACTCGGCACATAGGAAACCGGGCTACGCGGCACGATCAGCGCCGGCCGCGCGCCGAGATCCAATGAGGACCGCAGCCGTTCGTACTCGGCGAGCGCACCAGGGGTGGCCGGCAGCGCGACGATCCGGGGTGCGGCGAGCGCGACCGAGGGATCGTCGAACTGCGCCAGCAGCGGGCCCAACCAGCCGGGCTCGGGCACCACGTCGGAGTCGAGGAAGGCGACGAACTCGTGCTTGGCGGCGGCAAGGCCGGTGTTGCGTGCCGCGGCCGGTCCCCTGCTGTGCGGATGCCGGAGCAGCAGCGCGCCGTGCGCGGCCGCGGCGATCGCGGCCGGCTCCGTTGAACCGTCGTCTACCACGATCAACTCCGCGGCCGCCGGCAGTTGCAGCGCGGCAAGCAGCCGGCGCAGTTCGGTCGGCCGGTCGCGAACCGGGATGACCACTGATACCGGACGTTCCAGCGACTCGGACGGTAACGGATGCGCCAGTCCGGCGTCCAGCAGCCGGCGGGCAAGCGCGGCGCCGCGCCGGTCCCGAACCACCAGCCGGTCCCCGGTGAACAGCGCGCGAGCGGTGGCGTGCAGCCGCAACACCCTCGGCGGGGAACCGCCGAGCACGGTGTCCTCGGCCAGCCGGCGTACCCGTTCGTCCAGCCGTACCGCGAAACCGAGCGGCAGCCGCGCATCCGGTGGCCCCGGCAACCCGGGCGGCGGCGTGAGATGGGCAGGGCGGGTCATCCGGTGAACCCACCGTCGGCGTGCACCACACTGCCGGTGAGTGCGGCCGATTCCGCGCCGCACAGCCAATGCAGGACCGCGGCGATCTCCTCGGGGTCGAGAATCCGCTCGATCAGCTGGTGCTGGGCGAACTCGGTCACCGACGGCAGGTCGTAGAGTCGCGCGGTGGCCGCGAGCATGGGCGTATCGGTGGAACCAGGGGATACCGCGACGGCGCACACCCCACTGCCACGTAGATCCGCCGCCAGCCCCTTGATCAGCCCGACCACGGCGTGTTTCGCCGCGCTGTACGCACCGAGGTGCCACAGTCCGCGATGCGCGGCGGCGGAAGCCAGTGCGATGAACCGGCCATATCCCGCGTCGAGCATGCCGGGCACCGTGGCACGTGCCAGGTTCGCCACCCCGCGCACGCCGATATCCAGTAGCGCGTCCCAATCGCCGTCGCTGGTTTCCCACACCGGCGTGCCACCGGCGATCACCGAAGCGGCGGCGATCGCCGCGGTTACTCCACCGAACTCGCGCTCGGCGAGCGCAACGGCGTCCCGGAGCGCCTCGGTGTCCCGCACATCCGCGGCCACATCCAGCACCACACCCGGCCAAGCCTCGGCAAGTGCGGTCAGTTCGGCCCTGCTGGCCAGTGGGTAGGACACGTTCGGATCGTCCGCGCACCGGTCCAGCGCAACCACCCGCCAGCCGGCACTGGCCAGCCGGGCCACGGTTGCCCGCCCGATACCGCGCGCCGCACCGGTCACCAGCGCCACGTTGCCGGTTTGCTCGGTCACCGCAACCTCCCGTGCTCGTCGAGTTCCCACCGCGTCACCGCGGCGCGTAGCCCATCGACCAGCTGGGCGAGCAGTTCGGCGCCCTCGGCCGCAGTCGCCCCAGCCGGATCGCCAAGTATCCCGTTTGGACTAAGCTCCCGCAGCCGCCCTGCGCGCAGTTGCGGTAGCAGCTCGGCGATCGGGGTCCGGTTACCAGGTTCCGCCCGACTCATGACCACCTGCTCCGGCGCGATGTGCCGGAGCAGCGCCGTCTCCGTGCGGCCGGCATGCGCGTCTACATTGGCCGAGCTCGTGCAGGCGAACCAGGCGAGCTCCCTACCTTCCGCGCGCAGCAGCCGTACGGCAGCGACCAGTGCACTGGCGTTACCGCCGTGCCCGTTGACGAACACCAACCTGCTTGCCCAGCGGGAAGCTGACCGGCCGTACTCCACCAGGACAGTGCGCAGCGCCTCGGTTCCGATCGACACCGTACCGGGAAACGCTTCGTGTTCCCCGGACGAGCCATAGGGGATCGCCGGTGCCACCGGGATCCCGGTGCCGTGCGCAACGGCGTTGGCGATCCGCGTGTCGGTGTCCAGCGGTAGATGCGGCCCGTGCTGCTCGCAGGAGCCCACCGGAACCAGCAGCGTGTGCCCTGGGTCCACCGCGGGCCAGGGTGTGTTGGCCAGCTTCATGGCAGGTAGCCGCGTTGCTCGAGGTAGTCGAGTAGTTCGCTGGCCGCCGCGGCGGCGTTCGCCGGGAAGACCAGCCTGGGTGGTTCGTGTTCCGTCAGTGCACCGGTTAACGCTCGCACTCGCTGCCCGGGCGCCGCGCCAGCTGGCGCGGCTATCGCTCGGGTGCGCGGCCGGTAGGCGGTTCGTGCCCGGCGCCGGATACGAGTGTCCACAAAGGACTCAGCAGGGCTGGCGACCGGGATCTCCGCCTCCCGCGCGGCAAGTAGACCGGGGAGCGAGGCCCGCCGTAGCCGCACGGTGCTCGGTTCCACTGAGCACACGGCGGGCAGTTCGATCGCGAGCCGTTCCCTGCGGCCGCAGTCCAGCCTGCGTTCGGCCCGCAGTCCACCGTTGTGGCTGGTCAGCTCCACCAGGCCGAGTGCCTGGCTGGCACCGAACCGAGCGGCGAGCAACGCAGGGGTGGCACCGGTGCCCCGATCCATCGAGTAGTCACCGCAGAGCAGTAACGCGGGATCGGCATACCGGGCGCGGATGGCCTCGGTGAGTAGCCGCGCGGTATGCCCTTCCGAGGCCGGCTCGCCAGCAACCCGCAGCGCTTCGGTCGCGCCGGCGGCAAGTGCGGTGCGCAGTACCTCGTCCGCCTCCTGCGGACCAACCGTGCAGGCAAGGCAGCGCGCGTCAAGGGATTCGGCCATCCGTAGGGCGTGTTCCAGTGCGCATTCGTCCGCCGTGCTCAGGCCGCCACGGGGCTGCGCGTACACGGTGCCGGTCAGCGGGTCCACGGTGGCGAACGGGTCCACCTGGCGCAGTGCCACCACGACTAATGCCTTGCCCATCGCGTCACCCCTTCCGGAAGGCGACGCCCGTGCCGCCGTCCGGGTAGCTCCAGCTGATCGCGCCCGCCTTGTTGCACAACAGATAGCAGCTGCCGCATTCGAAACACTGCTCGTAGTTGAACAGGATGCCGCCGTCGTTGGTGGGTACGAACAGGTTCGCCGGACAGGCGGTAACGCATTCCCTTGTCGTACAGGAACGGCAGATCTCGGTGTCCACTTCGATATGCGCGCGCTCGCCAACCCGGAAGTTCACCGTGGACATCCGGTCTTCGAAGGAGATCTCGTCGTAGCGCATCATCACCTCATCCGTACGAACGTATGCCGCTGATCGCATCCCTGGCCAGGTCGCGCAACCGGACACCATGCCGTTTCGCGCTGCGCAGCAGTAGTTTCCGGAATCCGGGTTTTGGTTGCGGGTTTGTCACCTGGAATACGCCCTCAACCAGATCGCAGAGCATCGCCGGGTACTTCCGCTGTACTCGCTCGGACATCAGCAGGCCCGGCGCGCCACGCAACTTGTGGTGATCGGCAAGGACGAAGGAGCTGGCCAACCGCTCACGGTAACCGGCAAGGCCACGCGTCGAGGTGTCCCCGGCGGCGAGCGCGGCGGCAGCGGCCCTGCCCGCATACATCCCGGAGCCGATCGCGAAGTTCACCCCCTCCAGCCAGATTCCCGCGGCCAGGCACATGGCGGCAGCGTCCCCAGCGATCAACAGTCCGTTTCCGGTCAGCGTGGGCATGCTGTGGTATCCGCCCTCGGGGATCAGATGCGCGGCGTATTCGACGATCTCGCCGCCACGCACCAGCGGCGCGATCGATGGATGCCGCTTCAGCTCAGCGATCAGTTCTTCCGGGCGCACCTTGGCTTTACCCAGCTCGGTCAAGTCGACGACGACGCCGATGCTCAGCGAGTCCAGATTGGTGTACAGGAAACCACCGCCGGGAATTCCCTTGGTGGCGCCGATCATCTCGATGTCCACCCCGTCGGTGCCGCGGACGCCGAACCGTTCCTCGATGGTTTCCCTTGGTAGCGCGAGGGTTTCCTTCACGCCGAGCGTGCTGTTTGCCAGCTGGTCCTCGGCGTAGAGCCCAGCCTGTTTGGCCAGAAACGAGTTGACCCCGTCCGCGGCGATCACCACCCCGGCATCCAGGTCACCGTCCGGGCGGTCCGTTCGCACCCCGACGATCCGGCCGCCCGGATCCGTGCGCAACGCGGTGACCAGTGTCGAGGTGAGTAGTTTCGCGCCTGCCTCTTCGGCTTTACCGGCCAGCCACGCGTCGAAGTCCGCGCGATGGGTGGTGGCTCCATTATATGGTGGCTTTCCCCAGTTTTCGGTGCGAAAGTCCACGGTGAGTGCCTGGCCGGGCGTGAGCAGCATGGTCTGCCTGCGGGTGACCCAGCGCTGGATCGGGGCTTCGGTCCACCAGTTCGGGATCAACTCATCGAGCACCCGGCCGTAAACCACGCCGCCGTAAACGTTCTTCGCGCCGGGAAAGCTGCCACGCTCCAGCAGCGCTACCCGGCGGCCGGCCCTGGCGAGCTCGATAGCCGCGGCCGAACCGGCCGGCCCAGCGCCGACGATCACCGCGTCGAAGCTCGCCACGCCACGTTCTCCCTCGGCCACCCGCACCGGGCTCGACATTGGACTAGTCATCCGTCGTCCCCTTCACGCCGAGCCGATCGGCAAGCTCGGCGAGCAGTGCTGCCGCATCGGTGACAATGCCGAGATCGGCCATGGTGGTCATCGGGCAGCTCGGATCCGTGTTCACGCTGACCAGATGGCGTGTCCCGGCAATCCCGCCGATATGTTGCGCCGCACCGGAAATCCCGAAGGCGATGTAGAGATCCGGGTGGATAACCACACCGGTGGTGCCGATCTGCCGTGCGTAGTCCGCGAAACCGGCATCGGTGACCACCCTGGTGGCGCCGACCGAGGCGCCAAGCATCTCGCCGACGGCCTGTAGCATGGCCACCGCCTCGGCTCCGGCCGGCGCGGTGCCCGTGGTGAGTCCGGCGCCGGCGCCAAGAATCCGTGGTGCCTCGGCAAGGTCAGCGGTCCGCGGATCAGGCGGCAGCACCGCGACGACCGTAGGATCGGCCGAATCCACAGGGGACCAGGCAAGTTCGGTGAGCCGCGGAGCATCGGGCGCTGGGCTCGCGGTACGGGTTCCCGGCAGCAGTGTCGCGACAAACGGCCCGGTGACGGCGAGATCGTCGATTACCCGGGATCCCCAGCGGGCGAGCGCCGCGCCCTCCTCGGTGACTTCGATCGCTCCGGCGAGCAGCGGCACATCGAGCTCATCGGCCAGCCGGGGAGCCAGATCGCGTCCATCGGGTGCGGCCGGTAGCACCACCACCTGGTCCCGGAGTAGATCGGCCAGGCCGGTCGCCCAGCCAGCCGGGGCGAAAGCGCCCGCTTCGATCAGCCGGCAGTCACGCAGGGCGCTGAGTTCGTCGGCGGCTTGCGCCGTGCCAGAACCGATCAGCACCGCATGCCCGGCGGCCTCGGCCACCGTCTCGTTGGCGCCGAGTGGCGCGGTTGCGTCCCGGACCGGGATGACCGCGATCATACCGCCACCCCCGCTCGATGCCCCTCGACCACCGCGGCATGCGCCCTGCGCGGGGTCAGGCAGTCGCCAATCCGGTGTACCGGTACGTCCAATGTAGCTAGTTCAGCGACCAGCTCATCGCACGGGCGCGGGTGCGTCGCGCAGACCACCCAGTCCGCGGCCAGCTCGGTCGCTTCTCCCGTGGTGTGCCGCAGGATCTGTAGCACTACCTGCTCACCAGCGGATTCCGCGCCGAGCACAACCAGGTCGGTGTCCTGCGCGATCTCCTTCGCATCCGCGCGGATCTGCCAGGTTTCCATATCCAGGGTTATCCCGAGATCCTGGCCAACAACCATTCCGGAGGTGATCACCCGAACCGTGCACCCCCGGTCCGCGAGCAGTTCGGCAACCGAAGTTGCCTGGTGAAAGCCGAGGTCATCCACGAGCACCACGGTCCCCTGTGGACTCGCCGCACCGGTGAGTACATCTCGGATATCCACCACTTTCGGAATATCGCCCGCCCACCACGGACGGTCCGCGATTGCCCCGGTGGCAAGTACCACCGCATCCGGTTTTTCCGCGCGTACCAGGTCGAGATCGCCAACCACCCCGGTACGGATCCGCACGCCGTAGCGCTGACATTCGGCGAGCAGATTGCGTGTGATGTCAAGGAATTCCGCCCTGCTTGGCACGCTGGCGGCCAGCGCGACCTGCCCGCCGGTCCGCTCCGCGCGTTCGACCAGTGTCACCAGCTGCCCGGACTGCGCGGCGGTGGACGCGGCCTGCAACCCCGCCGGGCCACCACCGATTACCAGTACCCGTTTCGGTCGTTGCGTGGGTACTGGCAGTGGCAGGCTGCTTTCCTTGCCGGTTCGCGGATTCTCGATACAACCAAGCCAGCGGTTCAGCCCCATCCGGCCAACGCACTCCTGGTTACAGGAAAGGCAGGTGCGGATATCCGTGGCGTGCCCGGCGCGTGCTTTGGCGGCGAAATCCGGGTCCGCGATCTGGCCGCGCACCACGCCAATCAGATCGCACTGGCCATCCGCGAGTGCCCGCTCGGCCTGCACCGGATCCTTGAACCGGCCGACCCCAACGACCGGTAGCCGCACGTTCTCCCGGATGGTGCTCGGGATGAACATCGCGTAGCCGGGCGGGATATGCATGGATGCTTCGATCATGAACAGCGTCGCGGTCGCCACGCCGATCGAGGTGTTCAGATAATCCACCTTGCCGGTTCGTTCCACCAGCTTGGCAACCTCGACGGCCTCGTCGATGGTGGTGCCGTGCTCGATCAGCTCATCCCCGCAGATCCGGACACCGAGCGCGGCGCGCGGGCCGATCGCCTCGCGTACCGCCCCGACGATCTCCAGCAGGATTCGTGCCCGGTTGGCGAGCGATCCGCCGTAGGCGTCGGTGCGGATGTTCGTCGCGGGGGACAGGAAACCGCGCACGATCGAGGAATGTGAGCACTGGAGTTCCACGCCGTCGAATCCGCCGGAGATACAGTGTTCCGCGACGGTCGCGTAGCCGCGCACGATCTCCGCGATCTCGTCGCTGGTCACGGCTTTCGGTACCTCGCGGAAGAGCGGGTCGGCCACCGCGCTCGGCGCCCATACCGGCAACCGCGAGTACATACTGGACGCCTGACCGCCGTTGTGGTTGAGCTGCGCGAGGATCGGCACATCATGCGCGTGTACCGCCTCGGTGATCCGGCGGTAGCCGGGCACAACCGAGGGATTGAAGCCATGGATCAGTTTCTCGTACGGCCAGTCGGTCGGATGGGTGGAGTGTTCCTCGGTGATGATCAGCCCGGCGCCGCCGGCCGCGCGTGCCGCGTAGTAGGCCGCGTGCTGCTCGCTCGGCAAACCGTCTTCTGCGTAGTTCGTCAGATGCGCGGCGAACACCACGCGGTTGCGCAGGGTCAGTGGGCCCAGCCGGAGCGGGCTGAACAGGTACCGGTACCGGCCGCCCGTCATACCGTGCTCACCGGCAGCTGGTGCGATGTCATGAGGGCAAGCGCGGCACGCCTGCCCTCGAGTACCGCCTCGTGCACGGTACGTGGCGCGACGCAGTCGCCTGCCTTCGGCAGCTCCGGGCGCTCGCCGGCGAGGGTTTCCTCGGGCAGCCGGTGTCCACAGTGCAGTACGGCCGCGCAGTCGATCTCCCGTGTTGCTCCAGTAAACCGGTTCTCCAGGACGGCTCGATCCGGGGACACCTCGCGAAGCAGGGTGCCCTTGTGCAGGACCACGCCGGCTCGCTGTAGCCGGGCGTTTGCCTCCGCCAGATCCCCGGTGATCGCCAGCTGGGTGCCAACCACCTGATCCGGGGTGACGATCGCGGTGGGTAGCCCGTGGCTGGCCAGCAACTCGGCGGTGCCGACGCCGACTGGACCGCCAACCGGATCATGCACCAGGATCGACCCGGACGGCAGCAGCTCCCGTGGTTCATACCCGGCCAGTATCCGGGTATAGAACTCGGCGTCGTCGAGCACGACCGCATCCGCGAGCGCGGTGAACTCCCTACGTCCAGGTGAGCTGCCGGTTGCCAGCAACACCAGCTCAGCATTGTCCACATCAGACAATGTTGCTTCAGTTCCGGTGTGGATCTCGACGCCCAGTTCGGTGACCCGATCAACCAGCCAGTCGGCGAAGCCGGCAAGTCGAGCGCGCCCGCCGACCAGGGCGGCGAGTCGTAGTGCCCCGCCAAGCTGGCCGGTACGCTCAACCAACCGGACGCGGTGCCCGGCCGTTGCGAGTACCCGCGCGGCCTCCAGCCCGGCCGGCCCGCCGCCAACCACCAGCGCCTCAGTCGCTTGCGCCGGCACGACAGGCTCTGGGTCGACGGTCTCGTAGCCGGTGCGCGGTTCCACCGCACAGCTGATGATCGGGTTGCGGTTATCCCGTACCAGGCATTTCGCGTTGCTCAACCCGCACGGCCGTGGCTGGATCCCGGCGCGGGTTTTGCGCACCAGGTCCGGATCGGCGAGCTGCGCGCGGGTCATCTCGACCAGATCGGCCACACCGTCATCCAGGGCCCATTGCGCCTGACCGGGATCGACCACACTGCCCTGTAGTACGACTGGAACGGTGTTGCCGACCGCCGCACGCAGTTGGCGGCACAGCTCGATATTGAAGCCCGGTTCGGTGTGCAGATCCGGCCGGGTGGCCGAACCGGCCATCGCCGAGCCGCGCACCACAACGAGATAATCGATCGAGTCAGCGAGCTCGCGCACCTGATCGACCGCGTGTTCCGGGGTTATCCCGGCCCACGGGGCCAGCTCGTCACCGCAGAACCGGAGCCCGAGCAGTCGATCACCGAGCCGGTGGCGTACCGCGCCGATCACCTCGCGGAGCAGCTTGAGTTTGTCCGTCCCCCATTCGTCGCCGCGCAGGTTGGTGAGACCGGAGCCGAACTGCCGCAGCAAGCTGTGCTGTCCCGCGTTCAGTTCCACCCCGTCCATGCCCGCCTCGACGGCGATCGCGGCTGCCGAACCGAAACCGCCGATCAGCGCGGTGATCTCGGTGCCAGTGAGCTCCATCGGCAGCTCGCGGCTCGCCACATCGGGCACTCTGGACGGTGCCCAGAGCGCGGACTGGGAGTATGCCGATGATCCCTGCGAGCCGGTGTGGCCGAGGCCGGCGATCGCCAGGCTGCCGTGCTCATGGACCGCCTGCGCGATCTCCGCCCAACCAGGGCCACATCCGGCGGCGAGCGGCGCTCGCTCGTAGGGCCAGTCGGATGCGTGCACGCTGGCCGTCTCGGTGACGATAACGCCACAGCCACCTGCGGCGCGTCGCAGGTAGTAAGCGGTATGCCGGCCGGAGAACGCCCGGCCACGCCCGAGGTTCGTCTCGTGTGGACCGAACAGTACCCTGCTCGGCGCGCTCCGGTCGCCGATAGTGCAGGGCTCGACAAGGGAGTTCACCGCAGGTCCGCGAGGGGGCTCTCGTCGCAGGCTCGGTCCGGCATGCGCATCGATGGCAAGCCGAGCGAGACGGGTTTACGCTTACCGGTCCGCGAGTGGTCCTGGCTCGGCCTCGGCAGCGCCGTCGAATCCCTAGTGGACAGTCCGTGCTCGCCGTGGCCCTTGACACACTCCGGATCGGGGCCGTCCAGTGGCAGGCCGGTGAAGAACTTCGCCGCCATGCAGCCACCCTGGCAACTGTCATAGGCAGGGCAGGCGGTGCACACCCCACCGGTCTGTGGTTGGCGCAGCTCCTGGAACAGCTCTGATTCCCGCCACACCTTCGCGAATCCAGCTGTGCGGACGTTTCCCGCCTTGAACAGGTCATGGATGGTGAACGGGCAGGCGTAGACATCACCGACCGGATCAATCAGACACACCACGCGTCCCGCTCCGCAGAGGTTCAGTCCGGGCAGGGTTTCCGTGCCCATCGCATTGAGATGGAAGAACGAGTCGCCGGTGAGTACTCCCTCGCCGTGCGCGAGCAACCATTGGTAGAGCACGCGCTGCTGCTCGACGGTCGGATGCAGCTCGTCCCAGACGTCCGCGCCACGGCCGGACGGGCGGAGCCTGGTGATCCGCAACTGCGCGCCGAACGAGTCCGCGATGCGTTTGAACTCGTCGAGCTGGCCGATGTTCTGCCTGGTCAGCACCACGGAGATCTTGGCGTCCCGGAATCCGGCTTCGGCAAGATTGGCCAACGCGCGCATTGCCATCTCGTAGGAACCCGGCCCGCGGATCGCGTCATTGACTTCGGGCGTGGCCCCGTCAAGGGAAACCTGTACGTCCACATAGTCGGTTGCCGCGAGCTGCCTGGCACGCTCTTGGGTGATCCGCACGCCGTTGGTGGAGAACTTCACGCCAACCCGGTGCGCGATGGCGTACTCGAGCAGTTCCCAGAAGTCCGCGCGTACCGTGGGTTCGCCGCCGCCCACGTTGACATAGAACACCTGCATGCGTTCCAGCTCGTCGATGATTCGCTTCATCTCTACTGTGGACAGCTCGTTTGGATCGCGTTTTCCCGATGAGGAAAGGCAATGCGTGCAAGCGAGATTGCAGGCATAGGTCCATTCCCAGGTCAGGCAGATCGGCGCGTCGAGCCCGTACTTGAACTGCTCGACCAGCGACGGCACGGTTGCGGTGGTCATGGATCCTGCTCCACGATCATGTCGGTGGCTGCGAGTGAGTTGAGCGCGCGCAGATAGTTCGCGCGGGTCCGCTCCGGCAGGCCGGCCAGCGCCGCGCCGAGGCTGGGGTGGGAACCGAGCTCCCGGACGAAGGTGACCAGCTCCGGGGCCTTCAGGAAAGACAGCCTCCGGTTGCCGAAATGGTAGGCGAGCGCGCCGAACGGCTCGGGGCGTAGCGCCACACTCGGGTTGAGTTGATATGGCCGATCGAGGTGGAGATCGGTGCCAGTGGCGGGCATCGGAGATCAGTACACGCCGCACATGCCGTCGATCGACACCTCTTCGACCAGCAGCTCATCGGCATCGTCCACGTTCGCGGTATCGTCGGTCGCCCGCTCGACGGTGATGTCCTGCGCCATGGTGAACCTCCTCGTTGAGATTTGCCGCTGGTTATTCTCAAGGTAATGGCACTCGGTGTCGATTGGAAGGGGTGAGCGCGAATCGTGGCCGAAAGCAGTAACGTCGCGGTGCGCCGCGGCGGCCGCCGGCGCAGTACTTCCCGTGCCGCACTGGAACATCTGGCCTTCGAACTGTTCGACGAGCGCGGTTTCGAGGACACCACGATCGAGGACATCGCGGCCGCTGCCGGGATCGGCCGGCGAACCTTTTTCCGCTACTTCCCGTCCAAAAATGACGTTCCGTGGGGCAGCTTCGACGAGCAGCTCGACGTGATGCGCGCGCGTTTCGCCGCCTGTCCAGCGGAGATGCCGTTGCTGGACGCGGTAAGGGAAGTCGTCGTTGACTTCAATCGGGTGGACCAAGCCGAGGTTCCCTGGCTGCGCCGGCGGATGCGATTCATCCTCACCGTGCCCGCGCTGCAGGCGCATTCCACGCTGCGCTACGCGGATTGGCGCCTGGTGGTCGCCGAGTTCGTTGGCGAACGCCTTGGTGAACCGGCGGATGCGCTACGCCCGCAGGCGATCGCACACGCCACCCTCGGCGTGGCGATCGCCGCATACCAGCAGTGGTTGGCCGACCCCACGGTCGAGCTGACCCAGCTGCTGGATACCGCGCTGCGCGCGCTGTCCACCGGCTTCGCCTAAGAGCCCGTATCAGCTGTCGTGCACGATCACGCCGCGGATGTTCTTGCCATCGCGTAGATCCTGGTAGCCCTGGTTGACCTGCTCGAGCGTGTACTTGTTGGTCACCAGTTCATCCAGCTTGAGCTGGCCGGCGTCGTAGAGCCGGAGCAGTCGCACGATGTCGTACTGCGGGTTCGCCGAACCGAACAGGGTGCCCTTGATCGTCTTCTCGAACAGCGTCATCGCGCCGCCGGAGACGTGCACGGTCAACTTCTCCGGATTCGCCAACCCGGTGATCACGACCGTGCCGCCCTTGCCGATCGCGTCGAACGCCGCGCTCACCACGGCTTCCTCCACGATGCCCACCGTGACCAGCGCCTGATCGGCGCCCTGGCCCCAGGTCAGCTCCTCCACCTTCGCGGCGGCTTCCTCGGCCGACTGGAATGCGTGCGTGGCACCGAGTTTCAGTGCGGTGTCCAGTTTGAACTGCACGGGATCGACAGCAACCACGTGCTTGGCGCCCGCATGTGCCGCGCCCTGTACGGCGTTGATGCCGATACCGCCGATGCCATAGATGATCGCGGTGTCCCCGGCGCGCACGCCGCCCGCGTAGTTCGCCGTCGCCCAACCAGTCGGTACCCCGCAGCCGACAAGCACCGCCGTCTCCAGCGGCAGCCAATCGTCCACTTTCACCACCGAGTGCTGGGAGATCGTGGCGCGCTCGGAGAACGTACCGAGCATGCACATCGCGCCGTAGTCCGTGCCGTTCGCGGAGAACCGGAAGGACCCGTCCGGCATGAACCCGTCCAGTATCGTCGCGCCCATATCGCACAGGTTCTGCCGGCCGGTCGAGCAGTACCGGCAGGTGCCGCAGTTCGGGATGAAGCTGCAGACCACGTGATCGCCCGGCTTGACCTTGGTGACCCCGGGGCCAACATCCTCGATGATCCCCGCGCCTTCGTGCCCACCAACGCAGGGGAAGCGCGGCACGAGGTCGCCATCGGTCAGGTGCAGATCGGAGTGGCACAGCCCCGCCGCGGTGTATTTGATCAACACTTCGCCCGCACGTGGACCTTCCAGATCCAGCTCGACGAGCTCGAACGGCTGGTTCGCCCCGTAAAGCACCGCTGCCTTCGTCTTCACTACCGCCACCTCCTGTGCGCTGACCCACTTGGTTATCGCTCATTGTGAGCCGGCGCACAGTTGGCTAAGTGTGCAAATCCTGGACAGTGCCCTGCGACCTCCTTCGTCAGGTATTGATGCCCATCCTCAGGTGTTAATGCCCAGTGTGCGAATGCGGTTGTACAGGGTGGATCGGCTGATTCCCAGGTCGCGGGCGGCGTGCACCTTGTTGCCGCGGGCAGCCCGCAGCGCACGGGTGATCGCGTCGTATTCGGCCTGTTCCCAGCCGGTACGCGGGTGTATCGCCGCCTGCTGATACGCGGGCGGCAGATCGCGCGGGGTGATATCGCCAGCCGAGCGGCGTTCGACGCATTGCCGTAGTACCGCCGAAAGCTCCCGGAGATTGCCCGGCCATGGCTGCGTCGCGAGTATCTCCAGTGCACTCGGGGTGAGTCGCAGGGACCGGCCCGGCGCCATTGTGGACAGCATCGTTCTGGCAAGCGCCGGCAGTTCAGCGCGCCGGGTCCGCAGCGGGGGTAATTCAACCCGGTGTGGCAGCCGGGCGAGTAGCGCGGCAAGTTCACCCGTTTGCCCCGGCTCAGTGTGTTCGGGTGTGCCGGTCAGGGCCAGCCAGGCATCCGTGCTGTCCAGCAGGTGGCTCAGCCGGGTGGCGAGCATCCTCGGCAACAGGTGCACGTCCTCCACCACGACTAATCCCGGATGGGTAGCGATGAGCGTGTCCAGCCGGGCGCACCAGGCGGAGGCCCCAAGCGTGGGTAGGTCCGCGCCGGGCAGCCAGGCGAGCGGTGCCGCGCCGGCCAGCAGCGCCGCGGTGCTGCTGCGCCCGGTACCTGGCTCACCGGCGATCAGTACCCGGTCCCTGTTCCGCGTGTACCTGGCGATGTCCTGCTCGATCTGGCTGGGCAGCAGCCGGGTATCGGTGCGGCCACGGGGGATGGCCTCGGCGGTTTCGGTCAGTGGCGTCAGGGTGAACAGGGTGCCGACCTCGCTGCCGATCGGTTCGGCGCAGACTCGCACGCTGGTGCCGCCAGCTAGTCGCAGCCGTTTCGCGCTCGGTGACGGGCGTCTGGCCAGTTCCCGAAACAGGGCGTGATCCGTTGGATCGACCAGATCGATCGCCGCGGTGTTGGCGAACACCACGCCTGGTCCGAGCGCGAGTAATGCACTAGTACGGTGTTGCGCGGCTTGAAACGCGGCGAGTAGCAGCCGCTCGCCGTCCGCGGCGGAGGCGCACAGGCGCTGCTCGATATCCGCCACGGCGCGCACCACGAACGGGGCAAGCAACGGGTTGTCGTCCTTGGTGAGCCCGGTGATGTCCAGCACCCCGGCCAGCTGCTTGCTGACCGGATGGAAGATCGGCTGGCCGTAGCAGGTGAACTGTTTGAAGCTGTGCAGAAAGTGTTCCGCGCCGTGAATCGCGACGCCCCTGCGTAGCACGAACGGCGTAGCGATGGCATTTGTCCCGGTGCTCGCCTCGTCGAACTTGCTCCCCGGCAGTGCGCCGATCGAATCCAGTGCCTGTTCCACGTTTCGGCCGCCGAAACGCCTTGCCACGATATGGCAGTCCCGGTCGGCGAGCGCGACACAGTAACCGGTGTCCGCGAGGTGTCGTGCCATCTCGTCGAGCACCGGGCGCGCGGCGCGCACCAGCTCGGTGTCCTGGTCGATATCGTGCACCGGTAGCCGGTCGGTGCCGGCGGCTGGATCTAGCCCGCTGCGTTCCGATCGACGCCAGGAGTCCGCAATCTCGGTGCGCAGGCTGGCCTCGGTCACATCACACTCCTCGTTGAGTGGCTGTGAGCCTGTCGGGATCCCGAACACCCATCATGGCAGCGCGCGGCCGAACTATGAAGCCCCGCGCATATGTCTGGTTCGCGGTTCAGTACACCCCGGCGAGCTTGCGGTGATCCCAGCTCACCACTTTGGTCGGGGTGCACACCAGGCCAACGCGCTTGCTCGCCTGCGCGCGCAGGAACTCCTGGGCATCGCCGTTGCCGGCGCCGAGCCCGGAATAGCGCTCGGTGAGCCCGGTGCCGATCGCCAGCACCTCAGCAGGGTCTTCGATGATCGACACATCGCATTCCATCGATACGCCGGTGAGCCGCTCGTAGCTGTCGCCGTCCTCGACAAGCACGGTGGCCTGGGCAAGCCGGCGTAGGTTCGCCACCTTCTGGGAGCTGCCGTAGGTCCAGGTGGCCAGGCCGGTATCGCGCGGTACGTACCAGACCGGCGCCAGATGCGGACGGCCGTTCGGTCCGATCGTGGCGATATTGGCTACCCGCTGTTCGGCAAGGTAGGCAACTACTTCGTCTGGCGTCATCTTGATTTGCGCCCGTCGGGACACCGTGCCTCCCGTATGCGTTATCTGGATCTCCTCGTGTCCGAGGCTACGTCAGGAACGTACGCGTACTGGCCCAACTGGTTTCAGGATTTTGCCAGCACGGTGCATGCCGCGACGCCTGGAGCGCCGTAGACCTGGGTGAAGCCGACCTGGGGATCGTTCGGTACCTGGCGTTGGCCAGCCTGTCCGCGAAGTTGGAGTACGGTCTCGTGTACCTGTCGAAGGCCGTTGGCGCCAACTGGTTCGCCGTTAGCGATCAGCCCACCGTCGGTGTTCACCGGGAGTGAGCCGTCGAGCTCGGTCTGGCCTTGCTGAATCAACTCCTCCTGCGCGCCGTGTGCGCACAGGCCGGTCTCGGCCATGCCCATCACCTCGGCACCTGCCTCGCCGTCGGACAGTTGTGCGATGTCCACATCCGTCGGGGTCAGTCCTGCCTGGGCAAAGGCCGCCTCGGCCGCGGGCGTCGTTGGTGGCGGCGTGTCCGCGAGTGACACCGAGGTGCCGAACACTTCGAGCGAACCGTACGAACGGGTGCGAAGTGCGACACTGCGCAGGTAGATCGGTTCGACGCCGAGCTCGGCAGCCTTGCGCTCGGTCGCGAGGACGGCGGCGACCGCACCTTCGTCGGGCGAGCAGTACATGTACTGGGTCAGTGGCGGGGTGATCATGGCTGAGGAAGCGATATGTCGCTCACTCATGGGTGTCCGCCGGAACGCTGTCGGGTTGAGTGCGCCGTTCCGGTACGCCTTCGCGGCCACCTTGGCCAAGGTGCTGGCGCTGATTCCGTAATCGTGCATGTAGCGCTGGATTTTCATGGCGAAGAACTGCGGGGTGAGCATGAGTCCCTGTGCCGCGTACCAGTCAGCGACGCCCAGCAACTCCGGCGGCGCGCTGAAGGCGCCACGTTCGTGCTTGTCGTAGCCGACTACGACCGCGAGTTCGGCGTCTCCCGCGCGCAACGCCGTACTGGCGGCCAGCAGGGTCGAAGCGCCGGTTGCGCATGCATTGCGGACGTTGATGAACGGCACGCCGGTGAGGCCGAGATCGCCAACGACACTGTCCGGCATACCCGAAACCATCGAACCGCCTGCCGCGAACTCGATCTCGCCCCAGGTCACGCCGGCGTCGGCGAGTGCCTTCCGGATGGCATCGATACCCATCGTGGCCGCCGAAACACCCGGGTGCCGGCCGTGTGGGTAGATGCCGATGCCAATTATTGCGACCCTGTCGCCGTCACTGCGCGGCATGACTGTCATCTCCTTCGTAGATTGGCTGGAAGGCATAGGTGATGAGCTCGTGGTCGCCATCTCGCCAGAGCGGCACGGTGGTGAGCTCCATGGGCATGCCGATGGCGAGTCGGGCTGAGTCTGACTCGGTAAGCCGTGCTTCGACCCGAGTCTGTCCGGCCAGTTCGATATACCCAACACCGAACGGTTCGAAGTGTTGCTGTTCCGGCAGTCCGAACGGCGGTTTGGGGCGGAAGCCCTGTATGGTCCAGGTCCACAGGGTGCCGCGGGTGGCGAGTAGGTGCTGCTCAACGTCCATCCCCATACAGCGCGGGCAGGTCGTACGCGCGGGGAAGACGATCTCGGCGCACCCGGCGCACCGCGAACCGATGAGCTGTGGTTGGTCGGCTGGCCAGGTGAACAGCCCTGGCTCGATCGGTCGTTGCGGCAGGATCGTCATTAGGGTTCCCCTCGCGCATCGGATTCGCTGTCATTGCCGGCACTGGCCGGCTCCGTCCGCCGCTTACGGTTTTCGGCCATGCCCCGTAGTAGCGCCCACGCCAGGTTGTCCTCCGTCACGTAGAAGACTCGCCTGATCGACTGGATGCCGGGATGATCCCGGAGGTACTCGGCGAGTTCGTGCTCGTCTGGGGCGGACATCAGCATGTGCCATTCTTTACGTTCCAGATCCGCGCAGCCCCACAGCCACTGCACCGTCGCTGATTCGGGGTCGAGTAACTGGTCGGCCAGTGCCGCCGCGCCGGGCTCGAGGTGGTCCTCCACGACCTTGCCGCCCTCGGGCAGCATCTGGTGGACGAGATATTTAGGCATTACTTCGCTCCGTCCGCGACAGGTTCGGCATCCTCGATGCCCTGGCATTTGAGCTCGACCTTCCGGACCTTTCCGGTCGCCGTTTTGGGTAGCTCGGGCACGAAGCGCAGGTAGGTCGGCACGGCGAAACGCGGCAGCGTGTCGGCGCATTCGCGGATGATCTCGGTGGCGGTGAGGTCGACGTCGGGCCGGCGGACGATGGCGACCGCCACCTCGTCCTCGCCGTGTGCCGACGGAACCGCGTAGGCAGCAGATTCGAGTACGCCGTCGATCGCGTTCACGGCGGATTCAACTTGTGTTGCCGATATGTTCTCGCCTCGACGACGGATGACGTCCTTGATCCGGTCGACGAACCACAGGTACCCGTTCTCGTCGGCATACGCGGCGTCGCCGGTATGGAAACCGAAATTGCGCAGCGCTTCGACGGTGTCCCGTTGTCGACCCCAATAGCCGGTGAACATGGACCACGGTTCGTCGCAGGCGACAACCAACTCGCCTACCTCGCCCGGCCGAAGTGGCTGGTCGTGTTGATCGACGATCCAGGCGCGGTACGGCGGCGTCGGGCGCCCCATGGAATCGATCGGGCCGTCCTGGTTGAGCATCGGCAGGTTTGCCTCGGTACTGCCGTAGCCGCCGACGGTCGCCGTGCCGAACCGGCTGGCGAACGCATCGGCGGTATCGCGGGTCGGCGGCCCGATGATGCCCCGGCTAACCCGATGGTCGCGGTCGAGTGGAGATGGCTCCTGGGCGAGGATGAAGTGTGCCATCGCGAGCACGATGTGAAAGCCCGTCGCTTCGTGGTCGCGAGCTTGCTGCCAGAACGATCCTGGGCTGAACCGGCGGATGAGCACGCAACAGCTGCCGGTGAGCAGGCAGCTGATCAGATCCATGCCGCGACCGCCGACGTGAAACAGCGGCAGGGTCGTGAGTAGCCGGTCCGCGCTGGTCAGCCCCAGCGCAGTGGTGGTCCGTTCGCCGTACCGGATGAGATGCCGGTGGGGCAGGATGGCCCCTTTGGGCAGCCCAGTCGTGCCCGAGGTGTACATAATCGCCGCGGTGTCGCTGCCGGAGGCGACCGTGTCGACATCCCCGGTCGGTCGAGCGAGCAGTTCGTCCAGACTGACCTCGCCGGTTGCCCCACCGCCGGCCACGCTTGACACGATGGTTACCAGTTGAGTGCCGCTGGGCACGGCCGCGGTGAGGCTGTCGAGTAGTGAACTATCCACAATGGCTGCTCGCGGCTCAACCTCGGCGAGTACCTGAGTCAGACTCGAACCCACCAGTGCCGGATTGACCGGGACCTCGACGGCGCCCAGCTTGCTCAAGGCCGTTGCGGCATAGACGACGCGAAACCCGTTATCAGCGAATAACGTGATCACTCGATCACCCGAGCCGATACCGTGCTCGCGCAGCCCGGCGGCGAGCGCATTGGCGCGTTGATTGAGCTGCGCATAGCTGAGCTTCGTGCCGTCCTCGCTAACCGCGCATTCTCGGTCGGGCGAGTGCTCGGTCCAACGCTCGATCACCGTGCTGAGCACGTAGTCCTTGGCCGCCAACTCGAACGGTGGGCCGTCGGCCGGGCTGGCAGATCGCATAACTGACTCCGGGTGATTTCATGGATGGACTGGGACAGGTTTTAGCTCGCCTCATCGGCAAGTGCCGGCGAGGCGATCGGCTCGCTTGATGTGATCCAGAGACATTCCCGGCATTTCGTCACCCGAAGCCACCCGCGCCAGCCGACGGCGGTGTATCGCGACAGATATGCCGCTTCGCACCGCTCACATGCTTGGTCAACCTGCTCGACTGGTTCTGCCACGGTGGTAGTTGTGGGCTGGGGATAAAGCATTGGCCACTACCTTCCGTCATGTCCGTAGGTCGTACGCGCCGTTTCCGAGGTGAGGATCTCGTTGCGCACGTCCGCGCGGACGGCTTCGGGGTCCCGTGCGGACGGATCACCGCAGCCCGCGCCGCCGGCAACCTGGTACAGCACGAGATCTCGCGCTTGGAAACGCACGCCGGCACGTTTACTCAGTCGGAACTCGGCGCCGGGTTCGTCCTCCGAGTCGGTAAGCCTTCCGCTGGCGTCCGCGATGCCGGCGAGTACTTCCGGGTCGCCGAGTTCGCGTCCGGCCAGCCAGTCATCGAGCCCGTTTCGGTGGACGGTAATAGCTGCTTTCGCGCCGCCTGTGCCGCCGAGAACGCCAATGGTCTCCTGTCTACATTGGTCTAGTTGGTAGAAGCTTTCCGCGTCGACGAGCGGGCTCAACAACACCCTCGTGGCTGGCCCGCCTCGATGCTTTCCAGCGCCCGCGGTATCCGTGACGAACTCGCGGGCCAGTTGCAGAATGGGGTAGGTTTCCTCATCCAGCTCGACCGATGGCTCGACGCAATTGCCGCCCTCCACGAACATGTACCCGCAGCCGTCCCCTTCGGCATGTCCGCCGAACGGGCCCATGAAGATACGTAGATAGACAAAAGGTGTGGGCATGCCAGCCCGGTCGTCGACGCCAGCGAAGCTGAACAGTGCGACATCGTCGTAGTGCTCGGCCACGGCGAGTTCGGGCATCGCCTTGGCGAAGGCCGCCTTCGTGACGCTGATGGCTTTCTGGCCGAACATCACGTGCCCTGCGTTGGTCGACATTGGCGGCAGGGCGTGCAGGCAGTTGCCCGCCGGGGTGACGACCTGCACCGGCCGGTATGCGCCAGCGTTGGCACTGATGGTCTCCGGCACGACTACCTGTAGGCCGAGGTGTGCTGCGGTAACCGCGTCCGACCAGGTGCAGGCGTAACCACCCCATTCCTCGCGGGAGGAGCCGGAGAAGTCCACCTCGACTTCCATGCCGCGTTTGCGGACGGTGCAACGTATCGGCATCGGGTCGCCGTCCATGTTGTTGTCGAGCTGGTCTTCGGCCGTATAGTCGCCATCCGGGATCCGAGCAAGCGCCAGCCGCATGGCTCGCTCGTTGTAGTCCAATGTGTACCGAATTGCGCCGGTGTAGGCGGCCGGTCCGTAACGCCGGACGTAGCCGGAGATCATGTCCACGCCCATCGCGAGCGCAGCCTTGATCACCTGTAGGTCGTTGACGCTGATGTCCGGTATCCGGGTTTGTGTAGTGAACAGTTCCAACGTCTCGCGGACCAGCTCGCCTTCTTGATACAGCAATCGCGGCGAGATACGCAGACCCTCGGCGTACATATCGTGTTGTACGCCGGGCCCGAAACCGGTGGGGACCGGGCCGCCGATGTCCAGCCAATGCGTGATCGCGGCGGCGAATCCCATCAGCGCGCCATCGACGAAGATCGGCATCACCGTGCCGACATCATTGATGTGACTACCGCCGCGGAACGGGTCGTTGTAGAGCAACACATCGCCAGGTCTGAACCGCTCCGCACCCCAGTGCTCGATCGCCATCCTGGCGTAGAACTGGTTGATCACGTAATGGCCCGGCGCGGCCGTACCCATCGCGATCGCGTCGAAGTCCAGATCGGCCGCTTCGTCACGGGGCGCGAGCAGGCCGATGCCGAAGTCGTTCATCTCACTGAGCGCCGGGCTCAGCGAACCAGTGTTGATCTTGATCTGCATCTGCACGGCGATGTGTTCCAGTGCGTGCCGGATCACCTCGGCGGTGGTGCGGTCGGTACCGTAGTGCTCCTGAATTTCCGTTGCGCTCAGTGCTGCGGAGCGGGACACGGTGCTGCTCATGCTTGCCCCCTGGTATCGATCACGATGTCGCCAACTTCGGTCACGCTGGCCACGTCGCCTGGGACGAGTGTTGTTGTCGAGGTCGGCGCCGCGATGATTCCGGGGCCGGTGAGGACTTGACCGGGTGTCAGTTTGTCGGCTTGGTAGATGGGCGTGTCGACGTGCCGTTTGCCGGCGATCGTCACGTCCCGGTGCTGGATATGGCTATCCCCGTCGTTCGACGACGGCAGTGGTGGCGGCAGCAGTTCTCGGTTGTCGCTGGCTATCGCCCGAACGCGCAACGTCTGCACGTAGATCGGCGCCGGCAGTCGGTAGCCGTACTGTCGTTGGTGTGCGGCGCCGAAGGCGTCGGCCAGGTGCTTCATCGGATCGTCGTGGCCGGGATCGACCAGCGCGGCCAGTTCCCAGCGCTGACCCAGGTAGGTCGCATCCACATGGCATTCGATGTGGATCTCACCGTTGGTGCGGTTCCTGAGCTGGTCACTGAGCCGGTGTGCACGGGCCTTGGCGCGCGCGAAGATGTCCCTGGCCAGCTCCTCCGTCACGATCGACATGATCGGCGTGACGTCCTCTTCGAAGGCGACGGCGGAAAGCAGGCCGTAGGCGGAGAACACGCCGGAAAGCGCCGGAATCACCACTTGGGGGATTTCCAGTGTCCGAGCAACTTGGGTGGCGACGAGGCCGCCGGCGGCGCCGTAGGCGAGTAGGCCGAACTCACGTGGATCGACACCGCGATAGATCGTCAGCCGTCGTACCGCTTCCGCCATATTGTGCACGGCGATATCGACTACGGTCCCAGCCAGTTCGGTCGGGCTGGCGTCGATCGCGGTGGCCAGCGTGGCGAAGACGCCTTCGGCCGCCGCCAGATCGGGTTCGATTTCCCCACCGATCGCGGCCGTTGGGTCGAGCATGCCGAGCAGCAGAAAGGCGTCGGTCACCGTCGGTTGCGTACCGCCACGGCCGTAGCAGGCCGGCCCCGGGTTGCTACCCGCGCTGTGCGGGCCGACGCTGAGTCCGCCAGCCTCGTCGATAGTGGCGATACTTCCGCCGCCGGCGCCGATGCTGTGCAGTTCCAGTACGGGCAGACTCACGATCAGGTCATGCTCGAGTTCGAGTTCGCGGTTGACCGATAGCCGGTTGTCGACGACCAGCCCCACGTCGGTACTCGTGCCGCCCATGTCAAAGCCGACCAGATGCGGCATCTGTAGCCGCTGCGCGTAAGCCTGCACGCCCATCAGGCCGCCGACGGGTCCACTGTTGAGTGTCGTGACTGGACGCGTGGTGACCTCGGCTGGGGAACTCAGGCCGCCGTCGTTTGTCATAAAGGTCAATGGCGCGTCCCGGCCAGTCGCGCGAAGACTTTCTTCGACCGTCGTCGTGTAGCCGGCCATCTCGGGTTGTACGTAGGCGTTCAGTGCACAGGTGGAGAACCGGTTGTACTCCCTGGGAAACGGCGCGATCTCGGCCGAAGAGCTCACGCTCACGTCCGGGAAGTGTTGGCGGACGAGTTCGACGGCGCGCTGCTCGTGCCGGGGGTGCTTGTATGAATGGAGGAAGCCGATCGCGATGCTCCGACACCCATCCGCGACCAGGCGCCGAACCTGGTCAAGTAGGTCCTGTTCGTTGAGTTCGATGAGGGTTTCGCCGGTTGCCGTGACTCGTTCGTGGACGGTCCGGCGGCGAGCACGTTCCACGATCGGTCGCAGTTCGTGTGGCCGTCGCCAGCGCGCGTCGATCAGTGACTCGGCTGGTCGCCAACCTCGTGCCATATCAAGAAGGTCACGGAATCCGGTCGTGGTTACGAAGCCCACGTCCGCGCCGCGGCGCGTCAAGATGGCATTGAGCGCGACAGTGGTGCCATGCACGATCTCATCGATCCGCTGTCCTTCGGTCGTCGTCTTGTCGAGTGCCCGAAGTAATCCGTTGGCGAGTTCCCCGTGTGTTGTGGTGGATTTCGCGGCGGCTCGGACGCGGTTGCCCTCGGCGACAACAACGTCGGTGAAGGTCCCGCCGGTATCGATTCCCACTCGAAGGTTCATAACTCGAGCTCCAGTACTCGCCGTCATCGGCGCTTGCCCTACTGCGGATGACCGACCTCGGTCTTGCCGACGGATGTTTCCCGGTGAAGACCTGCGAGTGGGACGGCTACGGCCGCACCTGGCGCATCAGCACAAGCGGTGGGCGCATGAGGCGAAGGGGATTTGTGGCATGGGCTATTCTCGCGGGAAGGTGGCGATGCAACGGCGCACGCTGACTGAGTGGTGCGCGCGAAAGGCTCGTCGATCTGACTAGCGGCGACATCGGAGGTGTGCCCGCGTTGTCCAGCGAAACCTACCTAGTTGATCGGGCTGCCACGGACGAGGTCGCGCCCCGTGACCGCCCCGAGTTCTGGAGTGAGTCGACCGCTGCCTATCAGTGCCGAGCCAGTCACCGGTACATCCGGCCGCATGAGTTCACGGCACGGGCTACGCGACAGCGCACGACCAGTTACCAGCTTGTCGAATGGGAGGTTGACCAGCCTGAATGGGTCTACCGCACCCGTTTGCAGGTTAGGCAGGACTGCGACGAGAACTATCGGCTCATGTTGCCGGTCTCCGGGACGATGCAGATTTTCGGTCAGCGGGGCGAGCTTGCCACGCCAGTCGGCCACGGTGCGGTATTCACGGTTGATACACCCTTTCGAATGATGCTTGGGCCTGCCAACCGTGGTGTCATCCTGACCTTCTCGCGTCAGGAGTTGGAGCGCAAGTTGAACCGATCGGCGCCACCGATAGCGCTGCTGAACCTGCGCCTTGGCTTGGGCGGCGTTCTCGCTGACATGCTCACCAGGCTTGCCACCGAGCGCGAACACCTTGGCAGTTGGCAATTCGACGCGGTCTGCGAGCGGATCGTGGAGATACTGAGTCTGCTCGTACTTGGCGACGATAGGCCGAGCGTGACCAGCTACTCAGTCGAGATTGAGCACGCGGTGCGGCGGTATGTTCGGGAGCATGCGGGCGATCGGTTGTTGACCGGGAGCAAGATCGCGATGGCGCTTGGCTGGTCCCTGCGCCACGTGCAGCGGTCTTTGCAGGAGGTTGGCACCACTCCGCAAGAGGTGATCAGGCAAGAGCGATTGGGCTTGGCGATGCGTATGGTGCAGGCTCCGAAAGACCGGTGCATGACGCTTACCGAGATCGCCAATCGTTGTGGCTTTACCTCGTTGAGTACGTTCAGTACCCAGTTCCGGCAGCAGTACGGCGCGGCGCCGCGGGAGTTTCGCTGAACGGACCTCGGGAGGGTGTCACGTATTTCGGTCGGAACCCATTCCCGCGGCGCCGCCGGGACCAACCGGTTGGGAAGCGGCCGCGCCCCTGGTGGCGATATCGGCAAGTGCCTCGCGATCGGCACGCGGAATCAACGGGCGGCTGCCCAGTTCGATGATCGCCGGGAGTGTCGATCTGATCAGCTTGAGCACGCCGACGATCCCCGGGGTGTGCACGGCGCGGGCGCGGTGCCGGATGCCGCGCGCCAGGTCGTCGACCACAGCGGACACCGGATGGGTTTTGCCGAGTGGGCCCGGCATGGCGGCCCGGAGCCTACCGAAGACCGGGTGCTCGTCCGCGCCGGTGACCAGGTCCGTGCGAATCCACGATGGATGCGCGACCCCGACCGCGACGCCGAGGTGTCGGACCTCGGCGCGCAGGCTGTTCGCGAAGGCTTCCACGCCGGCTTTGGCCGCAGCGTAGGGCGCCATTCCCGGCGCGTGCGCGATTGCCGCGAGCGAGGAGATCGCGAGCAGGTACCCGCGCGCTTCGATGACATGCGGCAGGGCGACCCGGAAGGTGCGCCAGACGCCAAGCAGGTCGATCTCCACGGTGCGCTCAAACGCGGCTGGATCGATCGAGCGGACGAAACCAGTGGCGGCCACGCCCGCGTTGGCCACCACCACGTCCAGCCGGCCGAACCTCGCCACCGCCGCCTCGACGGCCGCCTCCAGTTCCGACCAGCTGGTGACATCCGCTTCCCAGGCCGCGGCCTCGGCGCCGCATTGCTTGGCCACCGCGCGCAGTTGTTCGCCCTCGAGGCCAACCAGCGCCAGCCGCGCGCCGTCCGCGGCGAGCCGTTTGGCGAGCTCCGCGCCGATCCCCCGTGCTGCCCCGGTGAGCAGCACAACCTTGCCGGCCATGCTGGGCGTCCTGCGCGGTAGGCGGAAAGGTGAACGCATGGCTACCTCCTCGGTCGCCGAAGCTAACTTACTAGTAGTAACCTACCAATAGTAAGGTATCTGCTCGCTCGATGGAATGCATGCTTCGCGTGCGGTGTTCTTGCTGCGCGTAGGCCTACGTCGAGGAGGTGCCGGTGACATCCGCAATGCAGCGATATGACCTGGGACGGGTGGGGATCTGGAGCGGTGCACCGGATTGGAGTCGCCCGGAGGCCGCCGATGTCGCCGCGGAGCTCGACGAACTCGGCTTCGGCGCGCTCTGGCTCGGCCTGTCCCGCGCCGATCTCGCGGTGCACGAGCGGTTGCTCGCGGCCACCAGCAGGCTGACTCTGGCCACCGGGATCGTGAACATCTGGACCGAACCGAGCGCGCAGGTCGTCGGGAGCTATCACCGGGTGGTCACGGCGTATCCGGATCGGCTGCTGCTCGGGCTCGGTTCGGGGCACAAGGTGATGGTCGAGGCGATGACCTCGTACACCTACGAGCGCCCCTACTCCGCGCTTGCTTCCTATGTGGACGAGTTGGACAGCGCGGAAACGCCAGTCCCCAAGGAGAATCGGGTACTGGCCGCACTTGGTCCGCGCACATTGCGGTTGGCGGGGGCGCGCTCAGCCGGGGCCCACCCTTATCTGAGTACTGCCGAGCACACCCGAACGGCGCGGGAGATTCTTGGGCCCGAGCCGTTGCTCGCCCCGGAGTTGAAAGTGGTGCTGGATGCCGATCCGACCCGGGCAAGGGCGACCGCGCGGGCAGGCGTCGGTCCTTACCTCCAGCTGCCGAACTATACGAATAACCTGCTGCGGCTTGGTTTCTCGGTCGATGACTTCGCGGACGGTGGCAGCGATCGGTTGATCGACGCGTTGGTCGGTTGGGGTAAACCGGATGCGGTGCGCGCGAAGATCGCCGAGCACCACGATGCCGGCGCCGATCACGTCTGTGTCCAGGTGCTCAGTGACTCGGCGGGGCCGCCGGTCGCCGGGTACCGCGCTCTGGCCGAAGCGCTGGCCTGACCGGCCATCCGGCTCGGGTAGTCTTCGCGGCATTCAGGTCAACGGCGCCTGCCGGGAGGAAGGACACCCTATGCCCATCGCTACTCCAGACGTTTACGCCGAGATGCTGGACCGCGCGAAGGCGAATGAGTTCGCCTATCCCGCGATCAACGTCACATCGTCGGAAACGCTGAACGCCGCGCTGCGTGGTTTCGCGGAGGCGGAAAGCGACGGGATCATCCAGGTGTCCACCGGCGGCGCCGAGTTCGCCTCCGGCGGCAAGGTCAAGGACATGGTCACCGGTTCGGTGGCGCTTGCCGAGTTCGCGCACGTGGTCGCGGACAAGTACCCGGTCAACATCGCGCTGCACACCGACCACTGCCCGAAGGACAAGCTGGACGGCTTTGTGCGCCCGCTGATCGCGATCTCCCAGGATCGGGTGAACAGCGGCAAGAACCCGCTTTTCCAGTCGCATATGTGGGACGGCTCGGCGATTGATCTGGACGAGAACCTGTCCATCGCGACCGAACTGCTTGCCGCCGCCGCGGCCGCGAAGATCATCCTCGAAGTGGAAATCGGCGTCGTCGGTGGCGAAGAAGACGGCGTCGCCAACGACATCAACGAGAAGCTCTACACCGCCGAGGGCGACTTCACCAAGACCGTGGACGCGCTCGGTTCCGGTGAGCAGGGGCGCTATCTGCTTGCCGCGACCTTCGGCAACGTGCACGGCGTGTACAAGCCGGGCAATGTGCAGCTGCGGCCGGATGTGCTCAAGCGTGGGCAGGCTGTTGCCGCCGAGAAGCTGGGGCTGCCGGCCGACGCGAAGCCGTTCGAGCTGGTTTTCCACGGTGGTTCCGGATCACTGCTCGAGGAGATCCACGAAGCGGTCTCCTACGGCGTGATCAAGATGAACATCGACACCGATACGCAGTACGCGTTCACCCGGCCGATCGCCGGGCATATGTTCAGCAACTACGACGGCGTGCTCAAGGTCGACGGCGAGGTCGGTAACAAGAAGACCTATGACCCGCGCAGTTACCTCAAGGTTGCCGAGCAGGCGATGGCCGAGCGCGTGGTCGGGGCCTGCAAGGACCTCAAGTCCGCCGGCCGCAAGATGGCCTAGCCCTCGGGCATCCCGGCTTCGGCCGGGGCTTGCCTGGCAGAGACACCATGCGGTCATGAGTACGCCGCATGACGGATTGCCGCAGCACGAGTACCGGTCCGGGCAGCGCCAGGAATTCCAGGGCGCCAACGAGATGACGATCGAACTCGTCGATGCGGCTACCGGTGAGGTCGCCAAGCGGATCCTGTGGCGAGTGCTCGGTGGCGCTGTCGTGATATTCCTGGCGAGCGTGGCCGCGGCGTTTGTCGCCGAAGACGTTCCGGTCCTGAACATGCTGACCGAGGGGCTTGTCATCGCTGCCCCGGTCGCGTGGGTTTGTCTCGCGTTACTCGTGCCGAAGACCGAAGCGCTCGGTGACTGGCAGTCGTCGTTGGCCGACCGGGCAGGGAGCGCGGATACCGTGTTCGGCGTGACCTATCGGTCGCTGCTGGATCACCACGCGGTGCCGGCCACGGTGCAGGCGCGCCGGGTTCGGACCGGTCCGCCGGTCCCTGGCGTACACAACGTGTTGTACACCAGGATTGGCACGTACCACGTGCTGATCCTGGCCTGCGCGTTCGGCAACGACCTCTACGCCGGTTGGACGCTCTGGCGGCGGCAAGTCCCGCTGCTTGTTGTGGCGCGCGGATTGCGCACCCTGCTGCGGGCCGATCGCCAGCTCGGCGGGCTGGTCGAGATGGCACCGGTCAAGGCGCTTCGCGCGGCGGTCCACGATGCGGTGCGGCAGGGCATTGCGGTGGCTGCCGTCGAGGAGGTCCCGATGTCTCAAACCTTCGGTCATGACGTCGATACTGTGGATGTGCGGAACCTGTCGGTCCTGACCAGGAAGCCACGAGTCGGGGGTCCGGCGCACTACCCGTTTCGTCACACGAACGGGTAGCGCGGCCTGGTCAGTTTGCTGTTGACCACCTGGGCCGGGCATCCTCTGCGGCGTGAGATCCAAACGTGCGGTCGCGGTGGTCCTGATCTTTGCCCTGGTGCTTGGCGGGGCGAGCATGCTTGCCGCGGTGCTGATCTGACGCCCGCTCGACGGCCGCCCCGCCGACTTACGGCAGGATTGGGGTCATGAGCTTGCACGAGAACCTGCTTGGCCCTGAGCCGACCCAGCTACCGGAGCGTCCTGAACCGCAGGCAGCGCTGGCCGCCGGCACCGATCCCGCCGAGGTGGTTACCAAACATCCGGACTTCAGTGCCGGCTGGGCCACGCTTGCCGAGGTCGCGCTGGCCGCCGGTGAGTACGTCGCCGCGTACGCCTACGCGCGCACCGGTTACCACCGCGGGCTCGACCAGCTGCGCCGTGCGGGGTGGAAGGGGCACGGCCCCGTTCCGTGGGCGCACGAGCCGAACCAGGGCGTGCTGCGCGCGATCGGAGCGCTGGCCAAGGCCGCGCGGGCGATCGGTGAGTCCGCGGAGTTCGACCGCTGCGTTCAGCTGCTCAACGACTCCGATCCGGCCGCGACCGCCGCGCTCGAGTTGGCGTGACGGACGTCGCTGCGCAACCGCGGCAGATCAGCCTGCCTGCCGGCGAGTACGCCTATCTGGACGTCGGCGAAGGGCAGCCGATTGTCGCGCTGCACGGGCATTTCGGCCGGGCAAGTATCTTCGCGCCGGTTGCCGTGGACATCGGCTGCCGGATACTCGCACTCGATCAGCGTGGGCACGGGCATAGCCCGAGCGACGGTGACTTCCGCCTTGATTCCTATGTGGACGATGCGGCGGCGTTTATTGCCGCGCTGGACCTTGCGCCGGTGCCGGTGCTCGGCCATTCGATGGGTGGGCTGGTGGCATACCGGCTCGCCGCGCGTTATCCGGAGCTGGTGCGGGTACTGCTGATCGAGGACGCCACGGTGCGCAACGATGCGCCGACCGTGCCGAACCCGGTGCTGGACCTCTCGGACTGGCCGCGCCGCGCGCCTACGCGGGACGCGCTCGCCACGGCGATCGAAGAGCGCGGTATCCCTTCCGGTTACTTCATGCACAGTGCGGCGGAGTTCGCCGACGGGTGGGGTTTGCTCTTCGACTACGCGGACATGGTCGACTCGCAGCGCGCGCACCTCGGCGACTACTGGTCCGACTGGCTTGCCTCGAGCTGCCCGGCGCTATTGCTGCACGGCAAGCACAGCACGATTCTGGCCAGCGAACTCGCGCGCGAGATGGCCGGTGCGCGACCGAACACGACGCTGCGCGAGTTCGCTGACTGCGGGCACTGGATCCACGACGACGACCCGGCTGGGTTCGCCGCCGCGATCCGCGACTATCTGGGTACCGACTGTCTGGACAGCGTTGCCGCGTCCTAACAGGTACCCAACATCTCCTCCAGCGCGCCCTTTTCGGCTTCGTTGACGGTGAGTTGCCACTTGTCCTTTACCGCGATCCAGCTCTTGCCGTAATCGCACCAGTGCTCGCGCACCTCGGGCTTCCATTCGTCCGGCGAGGAGTCGCCCTTCGCTCCGTTTGACTCCGGGGTGACCGCGATCAGTTGCGGATCGTCCAGATCGTTGGCGAACTGCTCGCGCTTGTCGCGGGTCCATTCGGCCGCGCCAGTGCGCCATGCGTTGGCCAGCGGGACCATGTGGTCGATGCTGATATCGGACGGCTCGGACCTCGTTTCGCCGTCGAACGGGCTGAACCAGCTGCCGCTCGTCGGGTAGCAGTCCTCGCCGACCTCAACGCCTTCGCCATCGCGTTTGAGCACTTCCTCGCGAGTGTTGCAGTTGTCGGAAACAGTGCTCCAGTGCGGGAACTCGTCCCGGTCGTAGCCGTCCATCGAACCGTCTGGGGCGACTTCCAGCTCGGTGAGCATCGTCTGCGCCGTTTCGGTATCGGGGATATTCGGCGGGACGGCGCTCGCGGCAGGAGCGAGGCCGAGCACCAGACCGCCGGATAACGCGACAACGGTGAGTGCGGAGCGGAGGGTGCGGGATGTGGACATATCGCCTCCGAGGCAGTTAGTTCGTGGGGACTTCACGACCTCCTCTGGACTTTGACGGATGAAGGTGACGAGAGCAACGCCTTCGGGTGGCGAGTTACTGACTGAACGTGAATTTGGCTCAACGAAAGATCGACGCTCTACCGTGCGTAGATCGGGTAGCCGGCCGAATGGGTGATAGTGTGGTTACTGATCGTTTCAGTAATCCGCTCCGTGTGGCCAGCTCGGCCAGTGCGCTTAGCGCAGTCCGCGAACCAGTCGGAGGTCGCTGGTATGCCGGTACCAGGTCCATCTGGTTACCGCGCGTGGATGCGGCACGCCGTCCGAGCGCGGCACCGTTTCGAAACAGCCGAGTTGGAAGGCGCGCCCGACGGCCGTCTGGCTGCGGCCAAGCAAACCGGTACGGGTTACTCGCACCGCAAGGCCCTCGCCCGGCTGTGGACTGACCACGATCCGCGCCGTTTTGGCCGGCAGTACCCGCTGGTCATCGCAGTAGCCGACGCCGCGCACCGGGCCGATCTCGCCGCGACCGACCAGCACTCCGCCTACGTCGTCGCGGATCAGCGGTACCGGATCGACATCGCCGCCGATGGCGAGGTCAAACGCGGCGGCCGGGTTGGTTGGCAGCCCCCAGAGCGCGGCCGTAGCCGAGTCGCGGTCCGTGGGCACGAAGCCGACCTGGGTATCGGCCAACCGTTCGGTACGCAGCAACCGCAGTACTACCGCGGCAAGATCGGCGTCGGTGCCGTGCACGATCAACCTGCGGTCGGCGAGTTCGGCCAGCACCGGCGCGAGCTCGGCTTTACCTGGCCGCGCGGGCACCGATCGAGTGGAGACGTCGTCGCGTTCGGTGAGTTCTCCGAACTCACCGTTATCGAGTGCATTACCGCACACCAACACGACTGCGCCCACCGCCGCCTCCTCAGCTACCCTCGTGCACCGGCAATATCGACGTGCCGCCGCTGCCGCGGTGACAATTGTTCGAAGAGGCATCCATCGTCGCAGTGGCGGTATGTCTCGACGACTTCAGCCCGTCCCATTACCAGGGGAGTTTCACATGCCGGCCATCGTGCTCATCGGCGCCCAGTGGGGTGACGAAGGTAAGGGCAAGGCCACCGATCTGCTCGGTGAGCGGGTCCAATGGGTAGTGCGCTACCAGGGAGGTAACAACGCGGGACATACCGTGGTGTTGCCGGATGGGCAGAACTTCGCCTTGCACCTGATCCCGTCCGGAATCCTTACCCCTGGGGTAACGAACGTGATCGGCAACGGTGTGGTGGTCGATCCCGAGGTGCTGCTCGATGAGCTGTCCGGCCTCGAGGAGCGCGGCGTGGACACCGATCGTCTGATGATCTCCGCGGACGCGCATCTGATCATGCCGTACCACGTGGCCATCGACAAAGTCACCGAGCGCTACCTTGGTGCTCGCAAGATCGGCACCACCGGGCGTGGGATCGGACCGTGCTATCAGGACAAGGTGGCGCGCGTCGGGGTGCGGGTACAGGACGTGCTCGACGAGAAGATCCTGCGGCAGAAGGTCGAGGCCGCACTCGAACTGAAGAACCAGATCCTGGTGAAGGTGTACAACCGCAAGGCCCTGGATCCGGACGAGGTCACCGATACCGTGCTCGCCGCGGGTGAGCGTTTCGCGCACCGGATCGCCGATACCCGACTGCTGCTGAACCGGGCGTTGGAAGGCGGCGAAACCGTACTGCTCGAGGGCTCCCAGGGCACCCTGCTCGATGTGGACCACGGCACCTACCCGTTCGTCACCTCGTCCAGCCCGACCTCCGGCGGTGCCTGCGCCGGATCGGGCATCGGGCCGGGCCGGATCGGCACGGTGATCGGCATCCTGAAGGCCTACACCACCCGGGTTGGCGCCGGTCCGTTCCCTACCGAGCTGCACGACGAGTCCGGTGAAACGCTGCGCAAGGCCGGCGGTGAATTCGGCGTGACGACCGGCCGTTCGCGGCGTACCGGCTGGTTCGACGCGGTGATCGCGCGCTATGCGGCACGGGTGAACGGGATCACCGATTTCTTCCTCACCAAGCTGGATGTGCTGTCCGGATTGGAATCGGTGCCGGTCTGCGTCGGATACGAAGTGGACGGTTTCCGGTTTGACGATATGCCGATGACGCAGACCGATATCCACCATGCGGTGCCGATCTACGAGGAACTGCCCGGCTGGTGGGAAGACCTTTCGGAATGCCGGAGTTTCGAGGATCTCCCGGCGAACGCGCGACGCTACGTCGAGCGGTTGGAGGAGTTGTCCGGGGCGCGGATGTCTGCGATCGGTGTTGGGCCGGGCCGGGAGCAGACGATCGTGCGGCACGCCTTCGGCTGAGCGGCCTCGGCGCGACTCAGGCGTTCCGCGAGGTGACCGTGGTCTGGCTGCGATACCTGGCTTCGACCTCGGCCTCGGCCGCGTCTCGCCGGTGCAACATGGCGAGTGCGGCGACGGTCACCAGACCGATGAGCGCGACGCTATGCACCGCCAGCTGGCCGGACAGTGCGCGGCCGGTAAGCAGATCGTTCACGCTCAACAAGGTGAGGATGGCAAGGCAACCGGTCAGCGTTGGCAGCAGACCGGTTGCCCGATCGGTCCGGTAGGTAATCCAGGCGAAGCCGATGCCAAGCCCGATATTCCACGCCGCGTTCATGTTTCCGGCATGTGCGAATGCGGTATGGCCGGGCTCGCCAGGTGGCGCTTCGCCAAACACGATTTGCAGCGTGCCGATCACCAACTGGCCAACGGCCAGTACCGCGAGCAGTACCCGGAGTAGTAGCCGCAGGCGTTCCCTGCCCGGGTTTGGTGGCGCGAGAGTGTCGAGCCGCGGTACCGACTGCTCGGAGCTGGCTCTGGTGATCCGCGTGATCCGCGCTATCTGTTCCGTCCACTGCCGACAGTCACGACAAGTGTCCAGATGTAGCTCCACGTCAATGGCGAAGGCGAACTCGTCCTCGCCATCCAAGCGCGCGGAAAGGTGTTCCCGGCATTCGGCGCATCCCACCTACCCATAGTGATACCAGTGCCGGACCGTTTCCAGGGTTTCCGGGAATTTGCCGCGAATCTCGGCTGCCCGGGTTACCGCTGGTCCGCCCGCGCCTCCACCGCGGTGTCCGGATTGTCACTGAACACGCCATCGATCCCGGTGTCGATAAACCGCTGGTACTCCGCGAATGCGTCGCCATACGCGGCGGGATCGGTTGAGGAGACGTAGTCCGCCGGCAGGTACTCGTTCTCGTTGCGGAAGGTGAACGGCACGACTTCCAGTCCGGCGGCGTGCGCGTCATCGACAAGGCTGGTCGGTTCGGTCAGCGCGCCCTGCGCGTCCCGAGGAATGATCTGGTCCTTTTCCGGGCCGACCGAATCGGCGTAGCCGGCCATCTCGCGTAACCCCTGCGGGGTAACCAGATCGGCGTAGGTGCGCGGATCGCCGGAAGCCACGAAGTCGTAGGGCGCGCCATCGGCGAGGGTCAGCTGGACCATGTTCACGTTCAGCCATTCGTCCAGTGCCTGTAGATTGCCCACCTCGAAGGACTGCACGAGAACCTTTGACTCCGCGGTGTTCAACCCGTACTCGTTCAGCGCGGCGACCATCCCGGGTTCGATTGGCACCCCAAGTTCCCTGAAGTAGGTCGGATGCTTGGTTTCTGGCGCGATCCCGATCTCCCTGCCGAGGTCGTTGGACAGTCCTTCGCGCAGCTGCAGGATCTCGTCGAACGTTGGCACCTCGTAACGGCCGTTGTACATCGTGTTGTTCGGACGGATGTCCGGAACCCGCTCGATTGCCCGCAGCGTTTTCAGCTCGGCGAGCGTGAAGTCCTCGGTGAACCAGCCGGTCAGTTGCTGACCATCCACCGTTTTGGTGGTCTTGCGGTCGGCGAACTCGGGTCGTTCGGCGACATCGGTGGTCTCGCTGATCTCGTTTTCATGGCGGGCCACGAGTTCGCCGTCCTTGGTTGGTACCAGGTCGACTTCGATGTAGTCGGCGCCCATTCGGGCGGCAAGCGCGTAGGCGACAAGGGTGTGCTCCGGGCGGTAACCGGATGCGCCGCGGTGGCCGTAGATATCCACATCCGCCGCGCGGACCGTCGCGGGGTCGCCGTCACCCTGCTCGGCCGCGGCTGCCGGCCCGAAGGCGCCGAGCATGCCTAACCCCACGAATCCGGCGGCAGCCAATGCGGTGAGCCGCTTTGCTGTCATGGAACCTCCTCGATCTGCGAACATGAGCGACGCGGGCAACCTTTGCCGTGCCGAGCAACTAGCTGGCGACCGGAGCCGGTACGGCTGGCGACGCCACGATTAACGCGGGCATACGCTACCCGCGTGGCCGGCCCGATATGGGTGGAATCACACAGTTGCCGTAACGTGCTGGGTACCCCGGGTTAGCTGCCCCTCGCCGTGTCTGGTTGGGCCGGTACGGGTTAATCTGATGTCTGTGCGCGTCCTGGTAATTGGGTCCGGAGCCCGGGAGCATGCCCTCGTCCTTGCGCTTTCGCGGGACCCGGCGGTCACTGACCTGGCCTGTGCGCCAGGCAATGCCGGGATCGCGCGGATCGCCGAATCACTGACGGTCGACGTCGCCGATCCAGCCGCGGTTGCCGCCACGGCCACCGCATGGCGTGCGGACCTGGTGGTGATCGGGCCGGAGAAGCCGCTTGTCGTGGGTGCGGCTGATGCGGTGCGCAAGGCCGGCATCGCCTGCTTCGGTCCGTCCGCGGCCGCCGCGCGGATCGAGGGTTCCAAGGCCTTCGCCAAGGATGTGATGACCGCTGCCGGCGTGCCTACCGCGCACAGCGAGCTGGTGGACAATCCGGCGAAACTGGATGCCGCGCTGAGCAGGTTCGGCCCCCGGTTCGTGGTCAAGGACGATGGTCTGGCCGCGGGCAAAGGTGTGGTGGTTACCGATGACCACGAGTACGCCCGAAAGCACGCGATCACCTTGCTCGACGGTGGCCACCCGGTCATCTTGGAATCCTTTTTGGATGGACCAGAGGCTTCGCTGTTCTGTCTGGTGGACGGGCAAACGGTCGTCCCACTGTTGCCGGCGCAGGACTTCAAGCGGGTTGGTGACGGGGATACCGGGCCGAATACCGGTGGCATGGGCGCTTACGCGCCGCTGCCCTGGGCGGATCCGGAGCTGGCCGATCAGGTCGTCAAGCGGATCGTGCAGCCGGTGGTGGCGGAACTCGCCGAGCGTGGCGCCCCGTTCACCGGGCTGCTGTATGCGGGCCTGGCGCTGACCTCGCAGGGGCCGCAGGTGATCGAGTTCAACTGCCGCTTCGGTGATCCGGAGACACAGGCGGTACTGCCGCTGCTGACCACGCCATTTGGCGGGCTGTTGCACGCCGCGGCAACCGGAACGCTCGCCGAGCAGCCGCCGCTGAGCTGGGTGGACGGGGCCGCGGTCACCGTGGTCATCGCGGCCGACGGGTATCCGGGCCCGCCGCATACCGGCGATGTGATTACCGGCGGCGATGTGGAGGGCGTGCTGCACGGCGGCACCAAGCGCAGGGATGACGGGGCGATTGTCTCGACCGGTGGTCGGGTGCTTTCCGTGACCGCCACCGGTGCTGACCTCGCTGACGCGCGGGACCAGGCCTATGCCCTGGTGGACGCCGTGCACCTGCCCGGCGCGCATTTCCGCACCGATATCGCCTTGCAGGCCGCCCGCGGCGAGGTCGGCGCACCCGCTGGTCACTAGCCTACGGCGGCCTCAGCCGCAAGGTTCTTGAAGACTGCGGAACCGGGAGCGCCGGCGCTACGTCTAAGTTCAGTTCGCCCTTACCCGCAGGTTGGTAAGCTGCGAACTGAGACCGAGCGGTTACCGTACGTATCGGGGGTGCGCCCGTGGTCAACAAGCCGGGAAACGAAGGCACATGGTTCGCCGATGCGGACCAAGGCGGCGGGGATCTGCTCACCACCATCGCCGCGATGGTTGCCGCCGCGGTCGCGCAATCGCAGGTACCGCAGCGCGATGCGGCGCCGAACGCAACAAAGGTCGAGGTCAATCCGGAGAACGTACTTGCCGCGGGCAAGGTCATCCAGGAACAAACCGAGCAGCTGCGGGCGAAACTCGAATCATTGACCGGCCGGCTGCAGATTCGCCAGTCCGGGATGGACCCGGTCAGCGTGGAGGCGGCCAGCGCATGGAACTGGCGGCTGGTGAACGCTGAGGATTCACATGTGGCCAGGGTCGAACAGTACGTGGTGAACCTGGCGAACCTTTCCGGGCAACTGCGGGAAGCCGCCGCGCAGTACGGCTACAACGACGAGGAAATCGCGACTGGCTTCGGGGAACGGCGTGGTTGACCAGCGGATCGCGGGCGTGCTGCTCGCGGTCGGCGCGACGGCGCTGCTCGTGTCGTGCACTGAAACGACCACGGGTACGGCAGGTGCGCCCGCCGGTTCCACCGAGGCATCCGCGCCCGCGTTGCCAGAGCGTCCAGGGGATCTGCCGGTGGCGGGGATCGAACCGTGTGCCTTGATCACCGAACAGCAGGCGAACGAGTTGCAGATGGACCGTATCGCCGCAGGAACCGAGCGGATCAAGGAGTTCGGTACCCGCGCCTGCCGGGTGGTCAAGGATCGGGAGCAGCCCTACTACAGCTATCTGATCATGCCGGTGCCGAGCTCCGGCGCGGACCAGGTGCTGCAAAACAACCCGGAGACCCAGCTGACCGAGGTTGGTGGGTTCCCCACCGTAGCGACCAGACCCGTCGGGGTTTCCGATGTGGCCTGCGATATGGCCGTTGATGTCGCGGATGGACAGATGGTCTACGTGATGATCGATCCCATCAGCGACAACACCTTCGATCAGAACCAGTTGTGCGATATGGCGAAAGCGGCGGCCGAAGCGGCGGTCGCGACGCTGAAGACGTTGAGATGAGGCCCGCGATGGATTGGTTTGGCAGCGATAGCGATCCCGCTAGCAGCACCGGAGCCACTGAGATCGGCGACTATCGCTGGGAGGGCTACAGCAACGCCGAACTGGCCGATGTGCTCACCCAGCTGGGCCAGGGTGCTGGCGCGGAAGCGCTCGACGATTCCGTACAGGCGCTGCGCGAACTGGCCGGTGCGCTCACCGAAACGGATCGCACCTTGCGTACCGAGTTGGGCAAGCTGGGTATCGATTGGCAGAGCAACGCGGCCGAGATGGCCTCGGTGATCATGTCGGATTCGGCGGATTACGGCGATGATGCGAGCCAACGATCCCAGCAATCCTCCGATGTGGTCAGTGAACAGGGCGATGTGTACAACCGGGCACGCAACTCCTCGCCCGAACCGCAAACCTTGCGTGGCAGCACCCAGACCGGCTTGCTCGACAATGCACTTGGCCTGCTTGGCCACGAAACGGACCGCGCAAGGGAAGTGCGCCAGACCAACGCCGCGCGGGAGAGCGCGATCGACTCGATGAACCAGTACACCGAGTCGACCAAGCAGAACCTGGCTGGCTACCGGCCCTTGCCGGAACCGCCGGGAATCGAGTTGAACACGGCGCCGTCCACGGGCGCGACCACGACGCAGAGCATTGGTTCCATCGGCACGTCTGGATCCGTGCCGGCTCCGAACGCGCCCGGGGGTGCCGTTGGGGTGGCACCAGTATCCGGTGGGGCGACTTCCTACACGGTCGGCGGGCCGAGTGGCGGTAGCTTCATCGTCGGTGGCCCGGCAGGCGGTTCAGTAACCGGCGGTCCGGTCGCTGGTGGGCCCGTGGTCGGCGCGCCCGTGACTGGTGGTCCGGTGACCGGTGGCCCCGTGACCGGTGGCCCGGTGACTGGTGGTCCAGTGACGGGCGGACCCGGTGCCGGTGGTGCGACTGGCGGTCCGGTATCCGGTGGGCCGCCAGCTGGTGGCCTCGGTGGTGGGGCGAAGCTTCCCGGCCCGGTTACCGGGTTGGCGCCGATTTCCGGGGTCGGTCCGGTTGGTTCGGGCGGTGCGCTTGGTGGGGTAACCGGGTTTCGGCCGGATGCCGGGCTGGCCGCCGGTGCGATCGCCGCGGGCGCTGGTGTCGCGGGCGGGGCCACCGCAACGCCGGCACGGGAACCGAGGGCGCCGCGCGGCGCGGCGACTGGTTCGCGTGGGACCGCTACACCGCTCGGGAACGCATCGCCCGGGCAGGCGGCCGCGGCGCGGAGCGCGGAGCGAATCGCGGGATCGAGTGGGCGAGGTGGCGCATCAATGATGCAGCCGGCTACCGGTCCGGCCCGCGGCCAGTCGGGTACGGACGACGCCGAGCATGTGCGCAAGTTCGGTATGGAAAGCGATGACGTGTTCGGCGACGAGCGGATGGTGGCGCCGAGCGTGTTCGGTGATTCCGAGGGTGAGCGCATTGGGCCGGCGAACACCGAAGGCTCGGCGGAGTAGCCGTGGGCGCAAGTGGGAACTTGGTGCTTTCCGCACTCGAGTTCGATGTGCTGTGGGAATCCGAAGGCCTACCAGCCCGGCATGTGGTCTTGGAGCTGCCAAGCCCGGGAACTACCCACGCCGAGCGAGCGAAACTGGCCGCGCAAGCCTGGGACATGCTCGCCGAACGCGGCCTGCTGCATCGCGGCAAGGTGCTGCCGGAGCTGGCCGACCGGCTGCATCTGCTCGCGCGCCCGCGAATCGGCATTGACGTTTGGGTGTGGACGGATCGGGAGATCCGCGCGCTGGCGGCGGCAACCGGCAGCGACGCGGAGGTCTGCGTGGTCGATGGCGACGAGGTGTGGCTGGTGCCAGCTAGGCAGAGTTCGCTTGCCGATGCGGCGGTTTCGGTCGCCGGCGATGTGTCGCCTGGCGTTGGCTGCTCGGTGAGCGTGCCGTTCGAGACGCTGCGGGAGGCCGACGCCGAGGCCGAGGGTGATCCGCACCGACTGGTGCATGCCTTGCAGCGCAGGCGGATGCCGACGGGCGAGGCGCAGGAGCTCGCCGGCATGTTCCTCGGTATGCACACCAGGGGGCAGTTTGGCGTGGAGCGGATCACCCGCGATCAGCAGGCGCACCGGGCAGAGCGGGTCGTCGCGTTCCACGACACGGACGCGGGGCGGTATCTGTATCTGGTCGCGCCGGACAGATCGGGGCGGCTGTGGGCGACCGTGACACCCGCGGACAACCAGCTACTCGCTACCCGGCTGTGGGAACTGGTGCGCGAAGTCTCCTGAGTTACCTGCGCTGGTCGGCTCTGTCCGGATAAGGTGATCCGCGGAGGTTGCGGGGAGGAGTCGGCGGCGTGGGGTATCAGTTCGAGTTGTCCACTGCGGGTCTGGACATTCTTGCCGAGGACTTGGGTTTTACCGGCACACGCTTTCCGTTCGAGATCCGGAGTGTCGGGGCGACGCTTGACGAACGTGCCGGCATTCGCGAAGCGCTGTGGCAACAGCTGAACTCGATCGGCCTCGCGCGTGGCTACCGGCTGGAGCCGGAGGTCGAGCAGGGGCTGCGGCTGTACGGGCACGCTTCGATGGAGGCGGTACTGGTTGCCGGCGGCACCGATGGGTTCCGGCTGCGGGCGCGGGCAGGGGCGGGACGCGAGGCCGCGGTACTTGCCGTGGGCGCCGGCGAACAGCTCCGGTTCGAGTTGCTGCGGTCAACCGAGGTGGCTGCCGCGTTGGTGCGACTGTTGCCGGCCGCGCCAGCAGGGTCTGGTCAGCCGGTCACGGTGCCCGTCGGCGGGCCGCCGAGCCCGGCGAGCCCGGAGGATCAGCAGACGATGCTGGTTGGCGTGCGCCCGACCGCGTCGCAAACGGCGGTGCGGGCCGCGCAGGAGCTTTTCGCGAGTCCCCGGCCGCGTTATGGGCAGTTCAGTGTGTCCGGTGCGGGCGCTGCCGCCGAGGTGCTGCCCTGGTTCGATACCGCGAGCGGGCGGTACCTGGCGGTGACCGGTTCGGACGGGATGGGTCAGGAAACCGTCACCTATCAGCCGGTGGATGGCCACCGGCTGTTGCGCGAGCTGAACCAGCGGGTAACCGCCATCCTTGAACCCTGAACAGTCCCTCCCCAATGTGGGTGAGGTGGGGAACCAGCGCTGCCCTGCGGTGCGTCCCAGTTCTGTGGTGAAACGGGTCTCGGATAATGCGTGGTCCGGTAACCTGCAAGGTATTACCCGCTGGTGTGTGGCTGGACACGCTGGGTTGGCCTGCGAGGAGGGGTTATGACGGCGCCCGATGCTGGTGGTGCGGCTGGGCCGGTCAACGAGGCCGGGATCATGCAGAACATCAAGGACATCAGTTCGAGCATGCAGGGTTTTGCCCAGGCTGCCGCCGAGGGCAAGTTCGCGGTCAATGAGACCGGTGGTCAGGCGCTGATCAACGCCTTGGACAGGGTGGAACAGGGCCTGGCCGAGGCACTTCAAGACGTCGATTTGATCACGATGGAGCCGGCGATTGGGGATACGCCGGTGGCGAAGGTGTTGAAGCCGTTTATGCAGGAGACGGCGATTGGTACGGAACAGTCGTTTCTGCCGAATATTAAGAAGTTTCAAGAAGAGGTGATTCCGCAGGCGCGGGAGGCGATCAAGAAGGCGATGGAGAACTATCAGAGTTCGGATAGTGATAACGCGCAGGGTCTTGGTGGCCAGGAGGTCTAGTCGCAGATGAGCAGGGTGCGTTTCGGTCGCGTGTGGCTGCCGGTCTTGGCCGTGGTGGCTTTGGGCTTAGTGGGCTGCTCGGAGCAGACGCCTGGTCAGGCGAGCGCTGGAGATACGGCGACGCAGGCGCCGGGTTCGTCGACGTCTGCGGCGCCGTCGGAGTCCAACTCCGGTGGGGATCCATTGGCGGAGTTTGATTACTGCACCCTGTTGTCTGACGGTGATCTTGATCAGTTGGAGTTGCGGGCGGGCGCGCCGGCAGACGCGACGGATCGGCCGAACTGTCGGTGGAAGACCAAACAAGCCGCCGGCGGGTACGTCATTGGCGTGGTCTATCTGGACAACACGGGTGTCGATGAGATTCCGAATGCTGATGATGAGCCGGTGCCGACGACGGTGGGCGAGCATGAGGGTGTGAAGTTTCGTTCGGCAGCTGGCGGGAATTCGGTGATTGCGCTGGAGATCACTGATTCTTCGTATGTGCGCATCCTTGCTACGACAAGTTTGGGTGTCGAGAAACAGGATGCGCTTGCTGAGCAGTATGCGCAGCTTTTTGAGCAGCGTTTGCCTGAGGGGGGCTGACATTTGAGCATAGCGCTTTCCAGTCGGGTGTCGCTGCCGGCCTTGGCTGTCGTTGCCGCGGGGTTGGTGGGGTGCTCGGAGCAGATGCCCGGTCAGGCCAGTGCTGGTGATACGGCGACGCGTGGGCCCGGTTCGTCGACGCCTGCGGCGCCGTCGGAGTCTAACCCCGGTGGGGATGTGTTGGCGGAGTTTGACTACTGCTCCTTGCTGGATGATGGCGAATTGTCAGACCTAGGGTTGGTGGCCGGCGAGCTGCTGGATGCTGACGTGACCAATCGGCCGAATTGCACTTGGAAGACAAAACGGGCCGCAGGTGGCTACGACATCACTGTGTTCTATATCGACAATATGGGCATTGATGAGGTTAATAATGCTGATGCTGAGCCGGTGCTGACGACAGTCGGTGAGCATCAGGCGGTCAAGTTCCAGTCCTGGGGCGGCGGGAATTCGGCGATCGCGCTGAAGATTAGCGATTCGTCGAGGGTCGAGATTGTGGCTACCGGTAGTGGCGGCGGGGAGACACAGGACGCTCTCGCTGAGCAATACGCGAAGCTATTTGAGCAGAAATTACCGAAGGGGGATGGCTGATGGCCCCGAGACAACCGCAGCCGGGACAGGGGCAAGACCCGGCGAGCGACGTACAGCAGGCAGCCGCCGAGGACTACGGCCTCGAGGAGTACGACACGGCGGAAACCCGCGAGGACGCCGAGCGCGATGCGCGCGACAATATCGAGCAGGAGGCCGACGAGCGCTGGGGCGAGGACCCGAACTTCTTGGAGCAGATCGGTCGCACGGTCGACGATATGACCGCGGGTTGGCGTGCCGGACAGCGTGCGAACGACCGTATGAGAGAGCAGCAGGAGCAGCTCGGCGAGGAAGTCGAGCGCCGTCCCTCCCCCGCGATGGCCGCGGCCAACTACATGAGTTACGACCACCCGCAGCTCAAACAGATGGTGCAGCAGATAGACGCTGGCCAGGTCGGCAATTCCGGAAGTTCCTGGACCAAGATCGGTAACGCGCTTGTTGGTTTCCGTGATGACGTGGCGAACGGGATCAACAACAGCGAGTCGGACTGGCAGGGCAGCGCGGGGGACAATGCGCGCAAGTACATGGCCGACATTGGCAACTGGGTTGGTCGGAGCGGTCAGGGCGCGCAGTTGGCCGGTACGTCGTCCGCGCGGCAATCCGAAGCCGCCTCGACCGCGGCGAATTCCATGCCGGAACCGGTCGATTTCGACCTCAACGAGCGGATGGACCAGCTGGGGAAAACCACGAACCCGTTCGACTTCGTCAAGGAAGCGGCCAAACTTCAGTTCGACTTCGCACGTAAGCAGGCCGCGCACGAGGAAGCGGCCAGGGTGGTTTCCACCTACGACGGCAACGCGCCCAGTGGTGGGGGACTACAGCCGGCCTTTGCCAAGCCGCCAGAGCAGGTCACCGGCGACGGCAGGGATGACATCTCGAACCGGCCAACCCCAGCGAACCGTGATCCGCGGGACCTACGCATACCGCCGGGCGGCGATCCCGACGGTGGTGATCCGTCACAGCCACCTGGTCCTGGCCCCGGCCCGGGCCCTGGGCCTGGTCCCGGTCCCGATGGCGGCCCTGGTCCCGGACCCGGCCCGGACGGTGGCCCTGGTCCCGGTCCCGATGGCGGTCCTGGTCCCGGTCCGGGCCCGGACGGTGGTCCCTGGCCCGACGGTGGTGACCGCTATCCGACCGACCCGTACGAGCCCGGTCCAACGACCGATTCCAGTACCACGCCAAGCACCACGGTTCCCGGTTCCGCCGGTGGCGGTGGCTATAACCCGACCACCTCTGGTGGCGGCGGCTCGCTCGGCGCAGGTGCCGGGATGGCCGGAATGCCGATGATGGGCGGGATGGCCGGCGCGGGCGCCGGCGGAGACAGCGAGCGCAGCGGCGGCCGGTACGGCAGTGGCGCGGGTGGCCTTGGCGCTGGCGGCAGCGGCGCGGGCGGTCCGGGTAGTCCCGGCGGCCGGACGGGTTCGATCGCCGGCGGCATGGGCAGCGGCGCGGGCGCGGCAGGCACCGCTGGTGCGGTGGGCGCGGCCGGCGCGGCTGGCAGCGGGATGCGTGGCGGCGCGATGCCCATGGGCGCCGGCGCGGGCCGTGGACAGGGCGGCGACGACGAGGACCACGAGCGCGCCTCGTTCCTCGTCGAGGACGACCCGTACGGGATCTTCGGTACAGACGAGAAAACGGCACCGCCGGTGATCGGCGAGTAAGGCAAACGGTGAGGCGGGACTGGCCGTACGGCCCATCCGCCTCGACCCGAGGGAGAACACGAGGGGTGGTGGCACGGTGCCGGAGTACGACGTAGCGGCAATCAACGAGTGCCGGGCGGCTTTAGAAGGCGTCAAAGGGAAGTTCGGCCAGAGCGGCGACGGGCTCAGCGCGCCGGATGCCGCGATGTTCGGCCAGCTCAGTGCTTCCGGCACCATCGCCGCCGCGGTCGAGAAAGTGTGCTCGACCGTGAGCGAGGAACTGGGTAAGGCCGAGCAGAAGGCGGGGGAGGCCGCACGTGCGCTGGACGCGACCGCGAGGTCAGCGCAGGACGACGACGATGCCAATGCCGAGCTGCTCAAGCCCGATACTCAGTTCGTTTAGGTGGGGAGACAAGGATGAGCGCGGCGGAGGAGTTAGCCGGTGAGCCGGGTGGCGAGGGAGTCACGGCGCACTGGAACAAGATCAAGCAGGCGAATCCGGGGGAGATCAACGCTCTCGCGAGTAAACTCGCCAGCTCGGCGGAGGAAAACGAGGCGAACGGCAACACGGTCTCCCAGGCGGTGAGCACGCTCGATGGTGCATGGGAGGGCCCTGCCGCGGACGGCTTCGCCAGCTATATGACCAAGTTCCGCAAGGCCGGCGCCGATACCGGAGAGGCGCTGGCGAAAGCCGGGCAAGCCCTGCAGAACGTTTCCCGGGTCCTCGAATCCACAAAATCCGGGATCGAGCGAATCTGCGCGGACGCGATGCAAGAGATCAACAGCATGCGGAAAGGCGCGGGCGAAGAAACCAAACCGGAAGAACTGGAAGCCAAGATCCGCCCCATCGCACAAGCCGCCGTGCAGGCGGTCGGCGAGAAAATCAGCAGCGCGGAGAGTGAACTCCAAGGTGCGGTCGGCAAACTGAACGAAGCGCAGACGCCGGGCAGCAAGTTCTCCGAGCTTCCCACGCCGGACTTTGGATCCCCACCGGCGCAAACCACGCCCGCCGGCACCGAGCAGGTGTCTGCCCCCAGTCCAGGGAGTGGCTCGAGCGGCGCTGTTGGTGGCGCGCCAAGCGGCGGCTCGGCCGGAGCTGTCAGTGGCGGAGTCGGCGCTGTTGGCGGCGCGGCCGGTGGTGGGGGTTCAGCTGGTGGTGGCGGCGGTATGACCAGTTACGGGTCGAGCGGCGCACCGCCGAGCACCACCCCGCCGGGCAACGTCGAGCAGTGGATCAAGGAAGCCATCAAGATCCTCAAGGAGAACGGCGTTCCGGTCACCGAGGAGAACATCGACGAGATCTGGACGATCATCGAGAAGGAGTCCGGCGGCGACCCGAACGCCATCAACGACTGGGACTCGAACGCGGCGAAGGGCACGCCGTCCAAGGGTCTGATGCAATGCATCGACCCCACCTTCGACGCGCATAAGCTGCCCGGTCACGACAACATCTACGACCCGGTGGACAACATCATCGCCGGCGTCCGGTACACCTTCGACCGTTACGGCGGCTTCGAAGGTCACCCCGGTCTTGCCTCGATGGCCGGCGGTGGCGGTTACCAGGGCTACTAGCCACCCGGCGGGACGCGCGGCTTAGGCTTCCGGGATGGTCGACGTGCACACCACGGATGTCCTGCCGGGGCCAGCCGCGCGGGCGCAGATACCGCCGTTTCACGTGATGGACGTGTTGTCCGCGGCCCAGGCCAGGCAGGCCAGCCACGGCGACATGATCTCGCTGGCCGCCGGTCAGCCCGCACAGGGCGCCCCGACGCCGGTGCGCGAAGCCGCCCAGCGGGCAGTCTGGGAGCAGAGCCTCGGCTACACGGTGCAGCTCGGTATCCCCGAGTTGCGGGAGGCGATCGCCGGGCACTACGCGCGCGAGTACGCGCTCGACGTGCACCCGGACGAGGTAATCGTGACCACGGGCTCCTCGGGCGGCTTCCTGCTTGCCTTCCTCGGCGCCTTCTCCCCGGGGGACCGGGTGGCACTGGCGCGGCCGGGCTATCCCGCCTACCGCAACATCCTGACCGCGCTCGGCTGCACGGTCGTGGAGCTGCCCTGCGGTCCGGACACGCGTTTCCAGCCGACCGTGGCGCAACTGGATGAGCTGGTCGCGACGGATGGCCCGATCGCTGGGCTGATCGTGGCCAGCCCGGCCAACCCCACCGGAACGGTTCTCGCGCCAGGGGAACTCGCCGCGATCAGCGGTTGGTGCGCTGCCCGCGGCGTGCAGCTGATCAGCGACGAGATCTACCACGGCATCGCCTTCAGCGGGGGCCAACAGAGCGCGTGGCAGAGCAACCGGGAAGCGCTGGTGATCAACTCCTTCTCGAAGTACTTCGGGATGACCGGCTGGCGCCTCGGCTGGATGTTGGTACCCCGCCGGCTGCATCGCGCGGTGGACTGCCTCACCGGGAACTTCAATATCTGCGCGCCGGCCATCGCCCAGCACGCCGCGATCGCCGCGTTCAGTCAGGAAGCCAGGGCCGAGTTGGATGAGCATGTCCAGCGCTACCGGGTGAACCGCGATCTGCTACTCGGTGGATTGCGCGAACTCGGGTTCGACAAACTCGCGCCGGCCGACGGGGCCTTCTACGCCTGGGCGGATATCAGCCACCTCGGTGAGGACTCGATGAGCTTCTGCCAGCGGTTGCTCGCCGACACCGGGGTGGCCATCGTGCCCGGGATCGATTTCGACCCGCAGGAAGGGCCACACTACGTTCGGTTGTCCTTCGCGGGCGCCACCGAGGATGTGCGTGCGGCGCTGCGGCGGCTCGGTGCCTGGCTGCCCGCTCGGGGTAGACCCTGAGCTTTCCCTGGTTCAACCGGTCAAGGGCAGCGCGGGCAGTCCGATTCGTGGCAATCTCGTAGTAGACGTTCGTAGCGGAGGTAGACATGATTCTGAAGATCATCGGTGCGGTGATCGCCATTTGGCTGGCATTCGCCCTGCTGGGCGTGCTGTTCAGCGCGCTGAAGGTGCTGCTGATCGTCGCCGGTGTGGTCACCATTGGGGTGCTCGGCTACGGCGCGATCAAGACGATCAGTGGCGGTTCGCAGAAGCAGATCCGCTAGCCGGCAGCACGCCGAGCGAGGCCAGCCAGCGATGCGCATCGCTGGCATCGGTCCATCGTCGTGCCCGCATTCCGGCGGTGCGGGCGGCGTCGACGTTCTCCTGCCGGTCGTCCAGGAAGACGCAGTTGCCGGGCGCGGCATCGAGCCGGGCGAACAGCTCACGCCAGATCCGCTCGCCCGGTTTCACCATGCCGAGCTCGCCGGAAAACAGCAGCTGCCGGAAATGCCGCGGCCAGGCCTGCGCGGGCAGGGCGCGCACCCGCCTGGCGAAACTCGCCGGTGCGTTGGAAAGCAGGGCAAGAGCGGCGCCGGACTCGCCGAGCTGATCCAGCAGCGCCACGGTCTGTGCCTCCGGCCGCAGCCAACCATCCGCGTCCAGTGCAGCTACCCGGTCGGCAAGCCGTTGATCCACCGGGACGCCGAGCCGGTCGCCGATCGCGCCCCAGTAGGCCAGGTCCGTACACCCGGCGTCGTAGCCGGCGCGCTCCGCCCAGTACGCGGCGGTGAACTCGGCAACGGGCACGCCATAGCACTCGGCGAGCGCGGGCAGCGCGTTGGTGCGCTGGCTGATCACCTCGCCGTAGTCGAAAACCACCCAGTAATCGCCCATCTCAGCCCGCCGTCTTGATCCGGTAGATAGCCTCGGTCACGTCGTTCGTGGTCACATCGCGGTGCAGGACGAACCGGACCTTTCCGCCCATCGGGGTGGCCAGGATGCCCAGCTTGGCCAGGCCATCCAGGGTGAGCCGCAGATCCGGCACCCTCGCGAGGACGATATTGGTCTCCGGTTCGGCGACATCCCAGCCGAGTTCGATCAGCCCGGCCGCCAGGGCCGCCGCGTTCGCGTGATCCTTGGCCAGGTCATCAATCCGGCCGAGGGCGAGCAGACCCGCGGCGGCGAGTACACCAGCCTGGCGCATCCCACCGCCGAGCATCTGGCGTACCCGCCGTGCGCGTTCCACGAACTCCACACTGCTGGCGAGCACGGAACCGGCCGGTGCGCCAAGACCCTTGCTGAGACAGGCGGAGACGGTGTCCACCCCGACCGTCAGCGCGCCGGGTGGCACATCGAGCGCGACCGCGGCATGCCAGAGCCGCGCACCGTCCAGGTGCACGCGCAGGCCGGCACCGCGCGCCGCGGCGGCCAGCCGGGCGTGCTCATGCGGCGCGGTCACGGTGCCGCCGGCCGCGTTATGCGTGTTCTCCAGGCAGAGCAGCGAGGTACGCAGGGCGTAATACGGACGGTTGGGTGGATCGGCCGCCGATCTCACCGATTCGGGTGAAACTCGGCCAGGCCCGGCATCCCAATCGAGTGGCGCCGGCATCCCGCCGGCCAGCCAGGCGGCCGTGCCCAACTCGTTATTCAACACATGCGCGCCATGCGGTGCGAGAAACCGGTCACCGCGTTCCAGATGCACGGTCAGTGCGACAAGGTTCGCCATCGTGCCGCTTGGCGTCCAGAGTGCCGCTGGTGCACTGAGTAATTCCGCCGCGCGTTCCTCCAGCTCACGAACGGTTGGATCGTGATCCAGCACGTTGTCGCCGACTTCGGCCTGTGACATCGCCACCCGCATCTCATTGTCCGGGCGGGTCACGGTGTCCGAACGAAAGTCCAGCGGGCGGTGCGTGCTCGTGGCGGAACGGTGGGCAATCCCCGACAGAAAGGTCACGGTTAGATCACATCACATCCCGGCGATGGCCGAAAAGGGCCGCCCGGCGGAAGGTCGCCCGCCGTACACCCGGTCGGGGGTCTGGTGTAAAAACGTCCGACATCGCGAGCAACCCCGGACCGGGGATATCGCGTCTTCTGGGTAGCTGTCTGCCAGATAACAGACCCCAATAACGGACCCAACGAGTCGAAAGAGCTCGCGTGGATGAGCGCGATGAACATGAGTTCGCGGAGTACTTCACGGCACGGCGCGACGCCGTACGGCGCTCCGCCTACCTGTTGTGCGGTGACTGGCACCGCGCGGACGATCTCGCGCAGGCTGCCTTCGTCGCGTTGCACCGCAGGTGGCGCAAGATCCGCGCGCGGGGCGCACTGGACGCCTATGTCCGGCGCACGCTGGTGCGCGGGGCGATCGACGAGTCCCGCCGGCCGTGGCGGCGGGAACAGCACGTCGACCAGTTGCCGGAGCCGCGCAATGCCGGTGCTGGTGCCGGCGTGGACGAGGAGGTGGCAACGAGGCAGGCGCTGATCGCGGGGTTGCGTCAGGTGCCGCCACGGCAGCGGGCGGTGCTGGTGCTGCGCTACTTCGAGGGCCTGGATGTGTCGGCCGCTGCCGAGGCCCTTGGCTGCAGCGCCGGCACGGTGAAAAGCCAGACCGCACGTGGCCTCGCGGCGCTGCGCGAAGCCCTTGGGGACGCGGTGGACGATCTGCGGTCTGCCTCATGAGGCAGCGCTGGCACGGACGCGATCGTTCGAAGATGTCGTTTGGAGGTGTACGCGGTGGACGACCGGCAGGTCACTGAGCTTATGCGAGACGCCGCGCAGGACACCCCGCCGGCATCCTTCGACGTGCCCGAGGTGCTTGCCGCCTCGGCCAGGGCGCGGGCGCGGCAACGAGCCAGGGTGTTCGGCGGTGCCACGGTCGGGGTCGTTCTGCTCGCGGGTGGTGTGTTCGTTGGCTCGACCGTGTTCACTGGAACCGACCAGGAAATCGCGGGCAGTGCGGCGCAGCCGGCCGAGCAGGAGGCAGGGCAGGCGCCATATGCGGAACAGCCACGCCAGGAAAACGTCCCGACTCCATCGCCCAAGCAGGGGGGCGAAGGGTCGGGCGATGTCGGTCCACGGACCGGCGGCACACCCGATGGGTGTGCACAGGTGGACCGGGAGCTCGCCGTCGCCCTCGCTGGCGAGCTCCCGGCCACCCCCGGAGCAGCCGAACGCGGCTCGCTGCGCTGTGTGGCCGAGGATCGCGTGGCTGGCTTCGAGATCAGCGATGGTGCCGCGAAGGGCACGATCTCGGTGTTGTTGCGGCCGGCCGAGGTGGCCGACCAGGACAGTCCACCGTGGAGCGCCGCGCCCGAGGCGGCTGCGCATGTACAGCGCGCCACCGCGAACGGCGACACGCTGGTCGTGCTGACCGAGCCGGCGCAGGGGAGTGCCGGCCCGCCACTGGCCGATCAGCTCGAGTCGCTTGCCGCCCGACTGGCGGCTAAATTCTGAGCGTGCTGCCCGTGCCGCAGTAGTTTCCCGCGTTGGTGAGCTCGCCCACCATTCTGGTACGGTCGTGCAATTTATTTAGTACAGTCGTGTCAGAAAGGTTGGGTGATGATCATGGCGTGGTTGGTACTGGTCGTTTCGGGGATTCTCGAGGCCGGTTGGGCGATCGCGTTGAAGATGTCGAACGGGTTCAGCAGGCTGGTGCCGACAGTGGTGTTCGGGGTGCTGGCCGCGTTGAGCTTCGCCGGCTTGGCCTGGGCGATGAAGCAGCTTCCAGTGGGTACCGCCTACGCGGTGTGGGTCGGTATCGGTGCGTCGTTGACGGCGATCATCGGCATGGTGTGGCTGAACGACGGCGCCTCGGTCGGCAAGATCCTGTCGCTGGTGTTGATCGTGGCCGGCGTGATCGGACTCAACCTGGCGGGTGGTGCGCACTGAGTCTGGCACGATTGTCCGGTATGACGTCCGCGAGTACGCCGAAGGGCGAGCGACGCCGTAATGAGCTGATTGACGCGGCCGCGGCGTTGCTCGCCGAGGGCGGGTTCGACGCGGTACGACACCGTGCGGTGTCCGAGCGCGCCGGTTTGCCGCTTGCTTCCACCACCTACTACTTCGACTCGCTCGATGAGTTGATCACCGCGGCGGTGGAGCGGCATGGCCGGAACGAACTCGACGCGGGTGCCCGCCGGCTGGACGAGCTGGCCGCTCGACACCGCGGCGTGGACACCGTGGTCGAGTTGATGCTCGAGCAGTTGCTGGGGCCGGAGCCAGCGGACAGCGCGGCCGATCTGGATGGGGTGCTGCTCCGCTACGAGCGGCTGGTCGGTACCGGGCGGCGGCCGTACCTGCGGTCGCTTTCCGTCGCGATGTCCGACGAGATGGATGCACTGCTGCTGGAAATCTGTGAACGCTCCGGGATGCCGGTAAGCCTGCACCGGCTCAAACAGCTGATTGCCCTCGTGGACGGCGCCGTGGTGAACGCGCTTGTCGAGGTGAACCCGGAACCGAGGGCGGCGGCCCGCAAGATGCTCAGCGAGGCGCTGCAGCCGACGGCCTGATGTCCCGAGGCTTGTCGAGCTGGCGCGTGACTCGGTAGACAGGTGCCATGGCGACCCGTGCTGAATACCGGATCGATGTGATCGCTGGCGACGGAATCGGCCGCGAGGTGGTGCCTGCCGCGATCAGCTGTATCGACACGCTGGCGGACAAACACGAGTTTCGCGTGCATTGGCAGCACCGGGACTGGGGCTCCGACTATTACCGCGCGCACGGCAGGATGATGCCGACCGACGGCCTGGACCAGCTGGCCAAGGGCGACGGTGTCTTCCTTGGCGCGGTCGGCGTGCCGGATATTCCGGACACCGAAACGCTGTGGGGGCTGCTGATCCCCATCCGGCGCAGCTTTCACCAGTACGTGAACCTGCGCCCGGTGCGGACCCTGCCCGGGGTGCGGAGCCCGCTTCGGGGCGGCGATGAGCTGGATCTGGTGATAGTCCGGGAGAACGTGGAGGGTGAGTACTCCGAGGTAGGCGGACGGCTTTACCAGGGTCGGCCGGAGGAGGCCGCCGTGCAAGAGTCGATCTTCACCCGGGCCGGAGTGGCGCGGATCGCGCGCTATGCGGCTCAGCTGGCCGCGAGCCGGAAGGGCGTGCTCACCTCGGCGACCAAATCCAACGGGATCGTGCACACCATGCCGTTCTGGGACGAGGTGGTCGCCGAGCACGCCGGCGAGGTGCGATTGGACAGTGTGCTGATCGATGCGCTTGCGGCCCGCCTGGTACTCCAGCCGAGCAGCGTGGACGTGATCGTGGCTTCCAACCTGTTCGGGGACATTCTGTCCGATCTGGCCGCTGGGGTGGCCGGTTCGATCGGGGTGGCGCCGAGCGGGAACATCAATCCGGAGCGGGAGTTTCCTTCCATGTTCGAGCCGGTGCACGGATCGGCGCCGGATATCGCCGGGCAGGGCGTCGCGAACCCAACCGGCCAGTTGTGGGCTGGCGCGATGATGCTGGAACATCTCGGCCAGCCGGCCGCGGCCGCCCAGCTGGAGCGGGCCTTCGCCGCGGCGCTCGCGGACGGCGTGCGCACGGCCGATCTCGGTGGCGAAGCCGGAACCGAGGAGTTCACCGCAGCCGTGCTCGACCGCCTCTGACCGCACGAGCCCTGAAGAACCCTGAAGAACGCGGTCACGGTCGGCGCGGCTGTGGCGCTGGTATCCCTGGCGCGGCGCGGGGGTCATGCGTTAGGAAATGGACATGACCGACGCTCCTGAACTGCTGTGGCAGCCGGATCCCGAGTACCCGAACACCAGCCAAGCCTTCCGGGAGTGGCTCAGCGCACAGCGCGGTCTGGATTTCGCGGACTACGCGCAGCTGTGGGAATTCTCCACGACGCGGTTGGCTGAGTTCTGGAGCGCGGTCGCGGAGTTCTTCGGGGTGCGGTGGCGTACCGAACCGCGCGAGGTGCTTGCCGAGGAGGTGATGCCGGGCGCCCGGTGGTTCCCCGGCGGCACGCTGAACTACGCCGAGCATGCGCTCACCTTTGACGACGAGCGGACCGCGGAGGAAACCGCGGTGATCTTCGCGCGGGAGGACGGCCTGCGCGCCGAACTCAGCTACGGCCAGCTGCGCGAACAGGTCGCGGCGGCCCGCGCGGCCCTTGTGGAGCTCGGTGTTGGCAAGGGGGACCGGGTGGTGGCGCTGGCGCCGAACTGCCCGAGCACCCTGGTCGCGTTCCTGGCGACGGCAAGTATTGGCGCGGTGTGGTCGTCCTGCTCTCCGGACTTTGGCATGCGCGCGATCGCCGACCGGTTCGAGCAGATCGAGCCGACCGTGCTGATTGCCGTGGACGGGTACTCGTACAACGGACGCCTGCTCGATGTGCGGCCCAACGTCGAGCAGTTGCGGGGGAGCATCGCGTCGCTGCGTGCCACGGTGCTGGTGGATTACGTCGGCACCGGCGGGCTGGACGGCACGTTGGACTGGGATGCGTTGCTGGCCAAGCACGCGGGCGCGGAGTTGACGTTTGAGCCGGTGGAGTTCGACCACCCGCTGTGGGTGTTGTACTCCTCGGGCACGACCGGGTTGCCGAAGGGCATCGTGCACGGGCACGGCGGCATCGTGCTGGAACACCTGAAGATGCTCGGGTTGCACTGCGACCTCGGTCCGGGGGAAACGTTCTTCTGGTTCACCACCACCGGCTGGATGATGTGGAACTTCCTGATATCCGGCCTGCTGGTGGGGTCGACGATCGTGCTCTACGACGGTAACCCCGGGTATCCGGATCTGAACGCGCTATGGCGGCTGGCACAGGACGAAGGGGTGAACTACTTCGGTACCTCCGCGCCATTCGTGCAGAGCTGTATGAAGAAGGAACTGCGGCCGGGCAACGAGTTCGACCTGTCCGCGCTGCGCATGATCGGCTCGACCGGTTCACCGCTTTCGCCCGAGGCCTTCCGCTGGATCGCCAGCGAGGTCAGCCCGAAGGCGCAGATCTGCTCGGTGTCCGGCGGTACGGACCTGTGTACCGCGTTCGTGGGAGCTTCGCCGGAAGTGCCGGTGTGGCTTGGTGAGCTGTCCTGCGCCTGCCTCGGCTCCGCGGCCGCGGCGTTCGACGATGCGGGTAAGCCGGTGCTGGACGAGGTGGGTGAGCTGGTGATCACCAAACCGATGCCGTCCATGCCGGTGTTCTTCTGGAATGACCCGGACGGCGAGCGACTGCACGAGGCCTACTTCGCGGACTTCCCCGGGGTGTGGCGGCATGGCGACTGGGTTCGGTTCACGCCACGCGGGTCCGCGGTGATCTACGGGCGAAGCGATTCGACGCTGAACCGGGGTGGGGTCCGGATGGGCACCGCGGAGTTCTATCGCGTGGTCGAAGGATTCGAGGAGATCGCGGACTCTCTGGTGATCGACACGACGAGCGTCGCGGAGCAGGAGGGCGAGCTGCTTTGTTTCGTGGTGCTCGCGCCGGGGGCGGATCTGGCGGATGTGGAGCCTCGGCTGCGCGCCGAGCTACGTGGCGCACTGTCTCCCCGGCATGTGCCGAACCGGTTCGTGGTGGTGGATGAGGTGCCGCGCACGCTGAACGGGAAGAAGTGCGAGGTTCCGGTGAAGAAGATCCTCGCGGGCACCGCGCCGGACCGGGCGGTGAGCAGGGATGCGCTGGCCAATCCGGATGCGTTGCGGCCGTTTCTGGAGCTCGCGCGGGCCGAGAAGCACTAGCAGGTGTTTCATGGCAAGGGGGGTTTCATGGCGTAGTCGGCCACTGTGTAGGCTATGCGGGCAGTGGCCAACAGCCTGGGAGGCTTCGCCTAGTCTGGTCTATGGCGCCGCACTGCTAATGCGGTTGGGGTTCACGCCCCTCCCGGGTTCAAATCCCGGAGCCTCCGCTGGGTGCTCGGTACGCCGGGCGTCCGCTGGCCGGTTTTACGCCGGTTGGCAAAACGACTAGCCTGCTAGTCGACAACTGAACATGCGCCCGTAGCTCAACGGATAGAGCATCTGACTACGGATCAGAAGGTTAGGGGTTCGAATCCCTTCGGGCGCGCGCTGGTTGAGACAGCAAAACCAAGAGACCCGCTGGTCACAGCGGGTCTCTTGCTATTCAGGGATGATCTTGAGCGAAGCCTAGTCAAGATCAACACCACGCGAGACCAACACTTTCTGACACGTCTTTTTCAGCTTTGTCGATCATGCTCAAGAGCTGCGTCGCTTCCGGCCGGTGTCACCACGGCCAAAGTACGTGTCTTGTGTCATGCTGACGCGCTTGTCTCCGAGCTGGTTCGAGATATCGATATCGTCCATCCACGGGGGTTAATGGCCGAAGCCATCGCGCGGCAGTTCGTCGCGCTCCGTGTTCATGACCATTGTTCTACGGTATGTGTGCTCGGGCGCCAGTCAGCCGGAACCGCGTGTTAATACACGGCGAGAGGTCCGTTCCGTTGCCCGGTCGACTGAGGAACCGCTCAGTCGGTGGACCAAACACCGAGCTCGTTGCCGTCTGGATCCTGGAAGTGGAACCGGCGTCCGCCGGGAAACTCGTACGGCCCCTCGGTCACCGTTCCACCGGCATCGCGCACCGCTTGTTCGCTCGCGGCGAGGTCGGTCGAGTACAGCAGCACGAATGGCCCGCCCGTGCTGACCCGGTCCTCGCGCCGGAAACCGCCGACTTCGGCGCCACCCGCGCCCGCCCCTTGAATTCCGACGTATGCGGGCCCCGGCCCGTAGTCGGTGAACTGCCAGCCGAAAGCCTTGCCGTAGAACGCTTTTGCCGCGTCGAAATCGGTGACGCCGAGCTCCACGTAGTCCAGGGCGTGATGGGTTTTGGTCGCGAAATCTGCCATGCGTCGCATCCTGCCAGCCGACCCCGACAGGAAAGGCGTACTACCCAGGCCGCATACCGTTTTCCAGCGCGCGTAGCACCATGCTCGCCGCCTCGGGCCTGGCCAGTTCGCCCGCTTCCACCGCCTGCCAACCAGCCCCGAGCACGGTCCAGAACACCCTGGTCAGCCACGCGGCGCTGGGCTCGGGGTCGAACACCCCTTCATCCTGCCCCCTGCGCATCAGCGCCGCGATCTCCCGATCACCCGCCGAAGTGGCCCGCTCCCATCCATCGCCGTACCGGAAGACAACCCGATCGCCCAGATCAAACAGCGCGGGCACCAACCGCTCGATCGCCTGCGACGGGGTACCCCGATCCGGCTCCGCCGTCGCGATCACCGCGTCGAGCACCCGTACCGAGTCCGCGTAAACCGCGGTGAGCAGCGCTTCCCGGTCGGGAAAATAGCGCTGTAGGGTGCTGCGACCAACGTCCGCGGACTGCGCGATATCCGCGAGCGTGGCCGCGCGATCCCTGGTCAGTACCGAGACGGCCGCGGACAGGATGGCTCTTTGGGTCCGCGACCGAACCCCGGAAGGGCTTCCGCCAGCGCCGGGGTCGCTCCTAGGCATAACGTCAAGATTATCAGTGGGCCACCCGTTCCAACTGGTTACCCGAGCCAATCGCGCGCAGAATCGCGGTTATGGGGCGCACCTCGCTAAACCCGGAATGGCAGTTCACCGGACCAATCCTGAACCCGCTGGAAGCGACCAAGTACACCGGTCGCTTCGAGCTGATCAACCTGCCGCATACCGTGACACCGTTGTCCTGGCACGACTGGAATCCGGCAAGCTGGGAAGGATTCTGGCTCTACCGCAAGGAATTCGACCTTAGTGAGCCGGCTCGCCGGCAGTTACTGCGGTTCGCCGGCGCGATGACCGGCATCCGGCCGTTTCTGAACAGTGTTCCGCTCAGCCCGCATATCGGCGGTTACCTTCCGGCTGAGTACGAGATCACCAACCTGGTTAGGGAAACAGGTAACCGTCTCGACGTCGTCGTGGATGGTCGCTGGGCGCAGAACGTACCGCCGAACCGGCCTGGGCGCGGGCCGGCATCGATCGACCTCTGGCAACCAGCCGGGCTCTACCGGGACGTCACACTGGAGTCGCTGCCCGCGAACTATCTCGCCGACGTTTTCGCGCGCCCGCGCGATGTGCTCGATCCGGTCAAGCGTTGCCTCGAGGTCACCACGACCATCGATGTCACGGAACCGGAAACCGAGGCGGAACTGATTTTTGAACTGCGCGCGGACGACGGGCCGGTCCTCCGACACACCGAAAAGCTCGCGCTGCCCACGCCCGGAACGCGAACCGTCCGGCATACCCTGCGCGGCCTGCCTGGCGATCTCGCATTGTGGAGCCCGGATCGACCGGCACTGCACCACCTGAGCGTCACCCTGCGCGGCGCGAGCTCGCACACCAGCTCCCGGACGATCGGCTTCCGCCAGGTCGAGTTCACCGCAACCGGTTGCTACGTGAACGGGGAACGCCTGCAGATCCGTGGCAGCGGGCGGCATCACTACTTCCCGTTCACCGGTTCGGCGATGCCCGCACGGGTGCAGCGCAGGGACGCGCTGATCCTCAAGGAACACGGGCACAATATGGTGCGCTGCACTGTTTACCCGCAGGATGAGTCGTTTCTGGACGCTTGCGACGAGCTCGGTCTGCTGGTGTACGCGGAGGCGCCCGGCTGGGGATACCTCGGCGACGTGCAGTGGCAGGACCGTTCCGCGCGCGATGTGCACGACATGATCCGCCGTGACCGGAACCATCCGTCCATTGTGCTCTGGGGTGTCCGGCTGAACGAGACCAGGAACGACACCGAGTTCTACACCAGAACCCAACGTATAGCCAGAGAACTCGACGATTCCAGGCAGACCACCGGCGCCATCATCGCGCCGATGCACGACATCTCGGATTTCCAGCAGGATGTGTTCAGCTACAACGATTATCACCGAGGCAAGGACGGCTATCCGGAGCTGCGCGCGCCACGCACCGAATGGCCATACCTGGTATCCGAAGCCGTTGGCACCCTTTCCGGGCCGGCCAAGTTCTACCGGCGCACCGACCCGGTTGCCGACCAGCAGGTGCAGGCGGTATGCCACGCGATGGTGCACGACCAGGCGCTCGCCGACGAACGCTACTGCGGCGTGCTTGGCTGGGCCACCTTCGACTACCAGTCCGGCAACGGTAACCAGCGCGACGGGATCAAATCGCCGGGGATCTTCGACATGTTCCGCGAGCCCAAACTCGGTGCGGCGATCTACACCGCGCAGGTCGACCCTGCGCACCGGCTGGTGATCCAACCGGCCTGCTACTGGGACTTCGGCACGCGCTTCGGCGTAGCCGCGCTCGATGGCGAGGCGGTGATCTGCTCGAACGCCGAACAACTCGAGCTGTTCCTGGATGATGAGCCATACCGATTGCTGCACCCTGCGCGAGACAGGTACCCGAACCTGCCGTATCCGCCGTTTCTCGTCGATCTACGGGAGCTGGCCGACGCCGGCTGTCCCGAACTGCGCATCGACGCCTATCGCGCCGGCGAGTTTGTTGGCAGCCGAACCTTCAGCGCGGACCGGGAGCAGGACCAGTTCTACCTGGCCGCCGACGACGCCGAGCTGTCCGCCGATGGTTCGGACGCCACCAGAATTGTTCTGCGCATAGTGGACAAATACGGCGGGACCGCGCCACCGCGAGCCGGTTTGGTCCGGTTTTCCCTTGACGGGCCGGCGATTCTGTTAGGGGATCACCCATTCCCGTTGGGTGACACGGGCGGCGTTGGTGCCGTTTGGTTGCGCAGCCAGTATCGCCAATCCGGCGTTGCGGTGCTGCGTGCCGAGCACGACACCCTTGGCGCGCGGACGGTGCGAGTGCATCTGAGGGGAGCCTGACATGACTGGCAGCGGCTCGGCGTCCCGGTTTGCGACCTACTTCTTCGGTGCCCTTGGCGGCCTGCTCTTCGGCTACGACCTCGGTGTCGTTGCCGGTGCGCTGTTGTTGATCGAGCCGCAGTTCGGCCTTTCCCCGCTGCAGACCGGTTTCGTCACGAGTTCACTACTGGTCGGCGGCATGATTGGTGCGTTGACCGCTGGCCGGCTCGCCGATCGGCAGGGCAGGCGCGGGCTGGTTCTCCTCGCCGGCGGTGTGTTCACGGTTGGCTGCCTGGTAGCCGCGTTGGCGAACAGTTTCGAACTGATCGTGACCGGTAGGTTCGTCATGGGTCTCGCGGTCGGGGCGTTGGCCGCCACGGTCCCGATCTACCTTGCCGAGCTCGCCCCCGCCCGCCATCGAGGCGCCCTTTCCGGTCTGAACCAGTTGATGATCTCGACCGGCATCCTGGTGGCCTACCTGGTGAACCTGGCCTTCGACGACGGCTCCGGGTGGCGCTGGTCGTTCGGCATCGCCGTGGTGCCGGCCGTCGTCCTGTTGATTGGTGTCTATCTGCAGCCGGAAAGCCCGCGTTGGCTGGTCAAGGCCGGCAGGGCGGAGGAAGCACGGGCGATCCTGGCGAGCAGAGGGAACGAGCACGAGTTCGCGGAGCTCGAACAGCTCGCCGCCAGCCACGGCGTACGCACCAAGGCGATGGAACTGCTCCGTGATCGCCGGCTGCGCCGGATACTCGTGATCGGCGTCGGCGTCGCCTTCCTGCAGCAGATCCTCGGGATCAACACGATTATCTACTACGCCCCGACCATCCTGGTCGACCTCGGTTTCGAAGACTCGGCCGCACTCCTGGCCAACGCCGGACTCGGGCTGCTGACCGTGATTGTCACCGTGGTCATGCTGCTGCTTGTGGACCGGATCGGCCGGCGCCGCCCGCTGATCTTCGGCGCGGTCGGGATGAGCGGCTGTATGGCCACGCTCGGTCTTGTCTATTTCACCGGCGGAATCACCGGCGGCGGGGCCGCCGGTTGGCTGGCTTTCGGGAGCCTCGCGCTGTTCAAGGTGTTCTTCTCGCTCAGCTGGGGCGGCATGGTGTGGATCCTGCTCGGCGAGATCTTCCCGCTGCGCGTGCGCGAACCGGCGATGGGTATCGCTACCTTCATGAACTGGACCGGGAACCTGCTTGTTGGCCTGTTCTTCCCGGTACTGCTCGCGATCGGCACCGGCGGGGTGTTCTTCCTCTTCGCCGCCGTCGGCGTGCTGTGCTGCGTGTTCGCCATCGGCATGGTGCCGGAGACCAAGGGCAAAACGCTCGAACAGATCGAGCGGGAACAGACCCGGGCCTCCGCACCGCAACACTGAACCGACCGGAAGCGTCCGTGACGGCTAGTAGTACACGTACGAGGGCGCCGTCGAGACAAGAATGATTCCGACGATGATCCCGATCACCCAGCCGGCGGCGCCGATGATTGTCGCGATCAGACACATCGTGCGGGTGCTGTCCGAGGCCTGCTTGGCCATCGCGAAGTTGCCCTGCATCTTGTAGGTCTGCACTTCGTTGGACTTCATGATCGCGAAGATCGCCAGAATCCAGAACAGGAAGATGCAGCCGATCGCCCAGCCCTTGTAATCTGGGATATCGTGCCCGCCGGGCTGCCCGGGTGGCATACCCGGACCACCGAATCCAGGCTGGGGCTGGCCGTACGGTGCCTGCATCGGTCCACTGGGTGGCATCCCGCCTGGCGGCATCCCACCGGGTGGCGGGGCGCCATACGGCGCGGGCATACCGCCGGACGGTGGGCCGTAACCCGGCTGCTGCGGCTGACCATACGGCTGCTGGCCATGCGGGTATGTCATGACTGTCCCCTCGAACCCCTCGTAACTTCTTGCCGCCTGTGGACACCTGGATATGCCCGCCCCGCAGAGTACCCGGTCCGGTAATCCGGCGCGGTGTGACTCGCAGACTGGACAGGGGACAATGGCGAACGGGGCAGCCAGTCCACACTAGCTGCCCCGCGCCCGGTTGTCTCGAATCGCTGAACGGCGTTACCCCGTGCGGGCTTATGACGGCACGGAAGCGCCGCGAAAGCGAAGGTGTTGTAGCCCACGATTACGACGCCGCCGATTATTGCGTCGATAATGGCATATTTTCGCGCGGAATTCTGGGATGGTTTCCAAGCTAGGCTTTACGCGGGCGATCTAGCTACCGCAGCCGCCCATCTCGTTGGCATTCAAGCCGTAGTCGGTGACGAAGCCCGCGTCCGAGAAGGCGAACCGGTAGTGCGCATTCGGATTCCCCGGCGCCGCTGCGGTGTAGATCCATTCTGGATCACCGATGGAGGTCAAATCCGGATATGCGGCGCGAACCTCGTCGATCGAATCCCCGAAACCGACGCCCTCGGACGTTTGGATCTGGTCCGTTCCGCCGATCATCACGACGCCTTCCTTCGCGGAAACGAAGACTCCGCCGCCAGGATTGGGCTTTCCTTCACTGGGTTGCAAATAGTAGAACCGGCAGTCGTCCGCCACCTGCCGATCGGTGAGCAGTCCGGTGGCCATTGCCTGCTCTTCCGGCATGTTCAGCGTGAGATCCTTGTACCCGCTCGGGCCGACGCGAGCCTGCTCGGCGTCGGTGGCGCTCGCCGCCGTCGCTCCACCAACCAACAGGGTTGCCGTGGCGACACCGGCCAGCAAGGTTTGCACCATCCCGCTGCTGCGTTTGCTCATCACACACTCCCCGACTTGACCGGCATGGGCGAGTAACGACCCACGCCGTTAATTTCCTTCCCGATCTACTCAACAGACGCAAGACAATGACCAAAGGTTGTCCGCTGGCCCTCTCCGAGTTGCCCGCGCGCTTGCACGTGCAGCCGCACGGGCAGCGAATCCGCTGCACACAAGGCCTTTCCGATAGGGCAGTATCGGAGGGTGCCCACATCCCAAAAACTCAGACACCCCGCAGCAGAAGTCCCCGAAACGCTCTTCGTCGACGACGAGGCCGAGCAACGCTGGCGTGCCAGGTTCCACGCCGCGCGGGTCTCGGTGCCCAGCTGGGCGATAACCGCACCCGACCGCAACGTGTACTCCTCGAACGCCAGTGGCGTATGGGAGATCTATGCCTGGGATCGCGCCGCAGGCACACATCGCCGGGTGACCAATCGGCCGAATGGCACGGTACACGGCACGATCAGCCCAGCGGGCGAGTGGATCTGGTGGTTCGCCGATACCGACGGCGACGAGTTCGGCTCCTGGGTGCGCGAGCCGTTCACCGGATTGGCCGAAGGTGAACAGGCGCGGCCGGCGGTTCCCGGCGTGCCGGACGGATACCCCGCCGGCTTGGATATCGGTGCCACGGTCACCGCGATTGGCGTATCCAGCGATAAGGGCAGCACGCTCTACCTGTACCGCGATGGGCGCGCCGAGGTCAGCTACGAGCATGAACAGGACGCCGGGATCGGCGGCCTGTCCAGGGATGAACGCCTACTTGCGATATCCCATTCAGAACATGGTGACGCCCGGCATCCTGCACTCCGCGTGCTGTCCACAGTGGATAACTCGGTGATCGCGGAGCTCGACGACGGTCCGGGGAAGGGTCTCGTCGCGCTCGGGTTCAGTCCGGTAGCCGGCGATTCCCGGCTACTGGTACTGCATGAGCGCAGGGGCAGGGAAGAACTGCTGATCTGGGACCCGGTAAACGGCACCGAGCAACTGATCGAACTCGATCTGCCGGGTGAACTGGAGGCGGACTGGTATCCGGATGGTTCCGCATTGCTCGTGGTGCACTGCTACCGAGCCCGGAATACCTTGCATACCTACCATATCGCCGACGGCACGTTGACCACTGTGGATACCCCGAAGGGCACGATTGGCGGTGCTACGGCTCGTCCGGATGGCACTGTGGAGTACGGATGGACGGCCGCACATCACCCTTCGGTGATCCGCAGCACCACCTCAGCTGGAACCAGCTCGGTACTGCTCGAGCCGCCCGGCGCCAAGCCGCCCGGTTCGGTGCCCGTGGACGACGCCTTCGTGCCCGGCGAGACCGGTGAGGTGCATGCGCTGATCTCCAGGCCGGAGCACGCATCCGACGGCCCGCTGCCAACGGTATTCAGCTTGCACGGCGGGCCGCATCACGCGGACGAGGATCGCTTCTCGGCGTATCGCGCGGTATGGCTGGATGCCGGCTTTGCCGTTGTCGAGGTCAACTACCGGGGCTCGACGGGATACGGCTCGGCGTGGCGGGACGCGATTGAGGGACGACCGGGACTTACCGAGCTGGCCGATGTCGCTTCGGTGCATGACTGGGCACTGCGCAGCGGGCTGTCCGATCCAGACCGGTGCGTGGTGAACGGGGCATCCTGGGGCGGTTACCTGAGCCTGCTCGCGCTCGGTACCCAGCCGGAGCGCTGGGCCGCGGGGATCGCCGCGGTGCCGGTCGCGGATTACGTCGCCGCATACGAGGACGAGATGGAGCAGCTGCGGTCCTTCGACCGTGCACTGTTCGGCGGGGACCCGGATGAGGTTCCCGAGGTTTACCGCGAGTGCTCGCCCTTGACCTATGTGGACAATGTGCGGGCGCCAGTGCTGGTTCTCGCGGGAGAGAACGACCCACGGTGCCCGATCAGGCAAGTCGACAACTATCTGGCAAGGCTCGCCGAGCGGGGCGCCGACTACGAGGTGTACCGGTACGACGCGGGTCATGGCTCGCTGGTGGTTGCCGAAACCGTCCGGCAGACCAGTATCGAGGTGCGGTTCGCGCAACGGGTGCTGGCCTAGCGGAAGGGCACGGCCCAGGAACACGATCTAGACTCGACGCGAATGTGCTGGCACGAGCGTCGAGTGGGTACAAGGCATGCGGACACCCGGAGGCCGGACAGTGACCGCGGGTGACCGCATGCTGCGGTTTGCCGGCCATGCCACGGTGAGTTTCCGGCTGGGCGGCAAAACCGTGCTCACCGATCCGGTGCTCACCAGCAGGGTCGGGCCGCTGGCCAGGGTGCGCGCCCCGCTGGATCCGGCGGAGTGGACGGGGGCCGATCTCGTGGTGATCTCGCATCAGCATCTCGACCACCTCCATCTGCCCTCGTTGCGGCTGCTCGGCAGGCGGACGCCGATCGTGGTGCCGCATGGCGTTGGGCCGTGGCTTCGCCAGCGCGGTTTTACCGAGGTGCATGAGTTGGACGTCGGCGAGCAGTTGGTCGATGGTGGGCTACGGGTCACCGCCACCTCGGCCAGACATTCGGGGCACCGCTGGGGGCCACGCCTGCGGCACGGCCCGCAGGCACCGGCGCTTGGCTATCTGCTCGAGGGCGACGGGTTACGCGCGTACTTCGCGGGGGACACCGATCTGTTCGCCGGTATGGCCGAACTCGCGCCGGTGGACCTGGCGCTGCTGCCGGTGTGGGGCTGGGGCCTTGACCTCGGGCCAGGGCATCTGGATCCGGGAAGGGCGGCCCGCGCGGTCGGGCTGCTGCGCGCGCGGCTGGCCGTACCGGTGCACTGGGGCACGCTCGCGATGGCTGGGTTGACTCGCGGTAAGGGGCGGCTCGCGGAGCGCATGCGCCGGCTGCTGGTGGAACCCCCACACCTGTTCGCCCGTGCGGTGGCCGCGGCCGGGCACGACACGGTGGTGCCGGTACTGCGACCAGGTAGCGCCCTGACCCATGACTTTCGGAAGACCCGTACCGCCCAGCAAACCGAGCGGCGGGCCGTCGATTGAGCGGCACTTACGGGCTGGCGCTCGACTGGTCGGATAGCTCGACGATCGGCTATCCCACGTTGTTCGGCGGCGTGCTGCTCGGCTCGATCGTGCCCATCGTGCCGACCGGCGCGGTTGTTGGCGCCGCTGCTGCGGTAGCGGTGACGACCTCGCATCTATCCCTGCCGGTAGTGCTGTTGCTTTCGGTGCTCGGAGCGCTTGTCGGGGATGTGGCGACCTATCTGATCGCCAGGTTGGGCACCGAACCGGTGCAGCGCTGGCTGCGTAAGGGCAGCCATCCGGAGCGGCTGGCCAACGGGCGCGCCCAGTTCGCCAAACACGGCTGGCAGATCATCGTGCTCGGCAGGTTGCTGCCGGCAGGGCGGATTCCGGTACTGATCGCGGCGGCGGCAACCGGCTACCCGTGGCGGCGGCTGTTACCGAGCATGCTGGCCGCCTGCACCGTCTGGGCGTGTGCCTACGCCGTGCTCGGCGTGGCAAGCGGCGGAGTGTCGGACTCGCCGCTGATCGCCGTACTGGTGGCCACCGTGCTGGTGCTGCTGATTACCGTGGTCACGAATCTGGTCAGCCGGCACCGGCGGGCGCGGCGGCTAGCCAAGCAACCTCAGCAGCACTACGGAGGCGCCGCCATGACGGAGAATCAGCATGACGCGGGCTAAGCGCGAGCATCATGGCCGGCTGTTTCGTCGGGGGCGCACCGCGGCTCGCACCCTGCTTATCTGGTGGTCGCTGACCGTCGCCTTGCATGTGCTGAGCAATATCCTGCCCGGCTTCAGCATGCAGCGGTGGTGGCAGCCAACCGTCTGCGCGCTGCTGCTCGGCGTGCTGATCGCGGTTGTCTGGCCGCTGGTGCTGCGGGTCGCGCTACCGATCGCGGTGTTCACCCTCGGCGCGGGCAGTTTCCTGCTGCTCGGCGCGGGCACGCTGGCGATCTTCTACGCGGTGCCCGGGGTGCGGATCACCGACCTGCGTACAGCCGTGATCGTGGTGGTGGCCGTTTCCGCGGTGGCCGCGGTGATCAGCAGCCTGCTCGCGGTGGACGAGGACGAGATCTTCTTCCGGCGCGCGGCGCGGCGCAGCCGCAAGAGTTCCGCTGGACAGCGGGAGCTACCACCCGGCGTGCTCTTCCTGCAGGTGGATGGGCTTGGCTACAACGTTGTCCGGCGCGCGGTGCGCGATGGCGATATGCCGACGCTTGCCGCCTGGCTCGCCGAGGACACCCACGGATTGCGGATGTGGCACACCGACTGGAGCTCGCAGACCGGGGCGAGTGTTTGCGGCATCCTGCATGGCGACAACCACGATGTGATCGGCTTCCGCTGGTACGAGAAGGACACCGGGCAGGTCATGGCCTGCTCGGCGCCGCGCAGTGCGGCAGAGATCGAACGCCGGCACTCGACGGGCGAAGGGCTACTCGCGCACGGCGGTTCGAGCAGGGGGAACCTGTTCACCGGTGATGCGCCACAGGTCAGCCTCACCATGAGCGCCGCGCCGGTAGTTCTGTCCAAACAGGAGCGTCGGGTGCGCGGGAAGCGGAAGGCCGGCGCGGGTTACTACGCGTACTTCGCGAATCCGATCAACGCCTTGCGCACCTTCGGTTCGGCGATTGTCGATGTGTTCAGGGAACTGCTCGCGGCCGCGAAGCAACGCAGGGCGAACGTGCAGCCAAGGGTCAATCGCGGCGGGTTCTACCCGCTCGCGCGGGTGGGCACCACGGTACTCGCGCGCGATGTGGTGGTCTCGGCGATCCTGGAGGACATCATCGCCGGTCGGCCGGTGGTGTATGCGGATTTCCTCGGTTACGACGAGGTGGCGCACCACTCGGGGATCGAGCGGTTCGACACCCTCGCCGTGCTGCGCACCATCGATCAGCAGATCGGCAGGCTGCACCGGGCAAGCCGGCTTGGCCCGCGCGAGTACCACCTTGTGGTGCTCTCCGATCATGGCCAGACGCAGGGACGGGCCTTCGCTGACCGGTTCGGCGAGTCGATCGAGCAGCTGGTCGCCCGGTTGTGTGGCTGCCCGACGGCCGATCGCGCGCATCGGGAGGCCAAGCGCAGCGCACGCAAGATCACCGAAGGCTGGCAGCATGGCGCGGGTCTCGCGGAAGCAGCCGCCGGTGGTGGTTTCGTGGCACGCCGACTTCGCGCCAGAGTGGACGGTGCGGATTCCGGCGAGGGCGAAACCGCAAGTACCACCGCGCCGGGCCTGGTAGTGCTGCCGTCCGGACATCTGGCGATGGTGTCGTTCACCGAGCATCCCGGCCGGGTTCCACTCGAGACGATCGAGCGGATGCACCCCCGGCTGCTGCCCGCGCTTGTCGATCACCCTGGAGTGGGTTTCCTGCTGGTACACAGCGAGCAGCACGGTCCGGTGGTGCTTGGCAGGGATGGTCTGCACCGGCTGGCCACCGGCAAGATCATCGGTGCGGACCCGCTTGTCGATTACGGGCCGCATGCCGCTGATCTGATCCGCAGGGTGACCGAGTTCCCGCACTGCGCGGACATCATGATCAACAGTCGCTATGACCCGGAGACCGGGAACGCTTCGGCCTTTGAAGCGCATATCGGCTCGCACGGCGGGCTTGGCGGGGAGCAGAACCTCGGGTTCGTGGTGTACCCGAAGCAGCTGACCGCACCCGGCGACATCGTTGGCGCGGAACAGCTGCACCAGCTCTTCCGCGGCTGGCTGATCGAACTCGGGCAGTTGGCGCCCGTCCAGGATCCGGTTGAGTCACCCACTGCCGCGCACGTCTCCCAGTGATCCCGAGGTCAGTTGGCCAGCTGGGCTTGCCACATCCAGTGGGCCTTCTCCAGCTCCTTGGTGATCTCGATCAGCAGGTCCTGGGTGACCAGGTCGGTCTTGTCGGTTTCCTCGATGCGTGCCCGCAGTCGCTCGATAAGTGCCTCGAGCGCGGCAACGATCGCCGTGATCGTGTCTATATCGGACTGCCAGTTGTCCGGGAACTCCGGGACACCACTGCTCGCGACCACGGTTCGCGCTTTGCCATTCGGTGAGATGCCGATCGCGTTGCTACGTTCTGCTACCTCATCGGCATAGTTGCGCGCCGTATCGGTCAACTCATCCAGCTGCGTATGCACACTTGTGAAGTGTCGGCCGACCACGTTCCAGTGCGCCTGCTTGGCGGTCAACGACAGGTCGATCAGATCGACAAGCGTTGCCTGTAGGGCATTTCCGGTCGCGGTCCGTTCACCGTCGCCGAGCGGGCTCGTTATCGGTGCCCTGCTCACTGCGCATCATCTCCTTCGAGACGCTGGCACCATGACGACTCAAGTGTGCCGTGCCTGCGCGAACTCGGCCACTTGCCGCCCGATCGTGCGAAGCGATTCCTCCACCTGTGGGTCAGAGCAGTGCCCGTCCGCATCGAAGTGGACGTGCGCGGAGTTCACCGCCGCGCCGAGTGGCGTCGGCCAGCCGCGCAGCGCATGCACGATCTGGCGCAACGCGGTGAGCGTGGTTACCGCCGCCTGCCAGCCGTGCGCGGTCGCCACGCAGCCCACCGCGCGCCCGTCCAGGTACGGGTAGGCATCCGAACGCAGGTCTTCCACGTAGTCCAGTGCGTTTTTCACCAGGCCGGACACCGTGCCGTGGTATCCGGGGGAGACCAGTACCACCCCGTCGGCCGCGCGCAGCTCGTCGACCAGCCGGCTGGCTACCGGTGTGCGCTCAGGAACCGCAGGATCGTAGAACGGCAGCACGAGATCGTCGCCGACGAAGCTCGTTGTCTTCGCGCCGGCGTCGGCAAGCCCGCTGAGCACGATGCGCAGGGCGCGTTCGGACTGCGAGTCCGCGCGAAGCGAGCCACCCAGCCCTACTACGGTGATCGTCATCGAATTCGGCCCCGCCGATTCGCCTGCCTCGGGCGCTGGGTGGTCGTAGTTCGCATATCCGCACAATATGACCTCAACCTGGGTCGAGGTCCAGCCCACGTGACGAGCGCGATCACCGACCAGCCAAGCCGCCACGACGCAGCCCTAGTCAGTTGCTACTCGACAGTAGTACTTTCTGATCACCCACCTCAGGAGTCGATATGGCCACCCCGCTCGAACGCCTTCCCGTGCCCGTCCTCCGCACCGTCGCGCTGGCGCCCTTCGCGCTACCTGCCGCGATGCGCAAGCGGATGGTCGGCGCGCCGATCCGGATGGACGGCCAGCAGCTCGCCCTGGACGCTCAGGTGGTCCTCTACGTGATGAAAATGTCGGGCCGTACCCGGCTGGTGAACGACGAGCTGGCCGAGGTTCGGGCTGGGATGGTCCTTGGGCAGCACATGCTCGGCGGCCCGCCGACCGAGCCGGTGGCGACCAGGGACCTGGAGATCCCCAGTGGCGAGCACCGCATCGGTGGCCGGTTGTACACCCCGGCCGGGCTCGCCGAAGGCTCCCCGCTGCTGGTGTTCTTCCACGGCGGGGGTTGGGTGATCGGCAATCTGGACACGCACGACAAGGCGTGCCGGTTGTTCGCCAAATACGCTGGTGTACGCGTGCTTTCCGTGGACTACCGGCTGGCGCCGGAGCATCCGTTCCCTGCCGCGGTTGAGGACGCGAACGCCGCCTTTCGCTTCGCCGCCGAGCATGCGGCCGAGCTCGGGGCGGACCCGGCGGCGATCGCGGTCGGCGGGGACAGCGCCGGCGGTAACCTCGCCGCGGTCGTCGCCGTGCAGGCCGCGGCCGATCCGGCGGGCCCACAGCCGGTCTTTCAGCTGTTGATCTACCCGGCCATCGACAACGTGACCGAGCGGCCGTCCAGGCGGCTGTTCCGCGAAGGGTTCCTGCTCACCGGCGAGGACATGAACTGGTTCCGCGAGCAGTACGTGGCGAATCTGCGGGATCCTGCCGACCCGCGGTTTTCCGTGTTCCATTCGGAGAACGTGGCTGGTGTGGCACCCGCCTATATTTCCACGGCCGGTTTCGATCCGCTGCGGGATGAAGGTGAGGCCTACGGCGAGAAGCTGCGCGCGGCCGGGGTTGCGGTCACGGTGAATCGCATGTCCGACCTGTTCCACGGCTACCTGAACTTCCTCGGCGCTGGCCGGCGGTTCCGTGAAGCCACGCTCGAACTGGCCAGTGGCCTGCGGGTCGGGATCAGCATGGCGTTGGCGAGCAAGACAACCGGCCGGAAGTAGTTGCTCGACACAGGCAAAGGTGGGGTGCGCCCTCCAGCACACCCCACCTTTGCTCTAACCCCCCGCCGATAGTGCCTTACCGTCCATTCCTGTCCCGTTCACCGTCAATTCGGAAAACGTCACAAGAAATGGGAACTTACGGTACGGGCACCGGCGGCACCTCTGGTTCCGGAATCGGAAGCGGAGGTGCCCCGCCGCCAAGCAAGCCATCCAGCAGTCCGGACAATTGTGTTAGCAGCGACTGCAACAAGTCATTAACCGTTGTCAGCAGGCTGCCGGTATCTGGCAATTGCCCCGAAACATTGGCCTCGATTAGTTCTCCCAGTTTGGTGTCCAAACGGACCGACAGGTCAACCGAACTGTCGACGCGGCTGGACACCTCACTACGTGCCGCCCATGGCTCCGATCGATTCTGCAGCGACTCGACGACCCCGTTGATCTCCTGCGTAGCCTGTTGTGCGGAGTTCAGCTTCCCCTGATCTGCCTTGACAGCCAGCTGATCCCGCAACGTTTGAACCGCTTCCGCACTCGCCGCCGGCGAGGTAGTCACGGAGCCAGAGCCACCGGAAGGAGGCGCACTAGCACTCGCGTATGACATACCCGCGCCAGTCATTGCGAGGACGCTACCGACGGCTACGGCGGTAACTATTTTGGCCAAGCCTTTCCTCATCACCAGCTCCTTACCAATGTCCACGCACAATGGTTCAGATTTTCGTTTCGCACGCTCGGTAATTGACGTGCCCCGATATCGTGACCCTGAGCGGCTCCGAAAATCTAGTGGGTCACCCGTCCGGTGCGGATAGCGAATTCGCGTTTCGTACACAGTTCAACCACATTCGCCGCCTTCGGGAACACTAAAGAGGTGTCGTTGCCCTGGCCGTCAATCACCCTCTGCTGATCATGAGGGCGCCGCGTCGTTGATCTCGCCTCACCGGGTGACTCAAGATCACTCGGCTCAGCGTGGTTTCGCGGTGAGCGCGTGTTCCTAGCGCCTGCCCCGTGTCGGTGAGCGCGCTATCACCCACGACGTGCATTGGGCCGGGTTGGCTCGGCAGGTGACGGCAGCCTGCCCAGTCAGCTGTGCATGCCGGCACACGAGGCGTGGCCGGCCTGGCAGACTGCACCTATGTCAGCCAGATTCGTGGATCTACCGTTCGCGCCCGCGAGTGCCGATACCGGCGAGCGAGAGGGCCGCTGGGTGCGCGAGGGCATCAGGGAGTTCGGCTCGAGCGTGTCCGCCCTGCTGCCGGACAGCCTGCCCGGCTACGCGCGGATCCTGCACCCCGCCTGGCGCGAGGTGCACGGTACGGCCCGCCAGGTTTCCTGGGCCGAGGTCGCGGGCGCCAACGGGCGTAAGGCACATCGGTTGATGCAGTGGCCGGGGATCACCGGGATCGGTGATCTGGACCAGTGGCAGCTCGGTCAGGCGAAGGTTTATGACGAGGAGCCGCTGCTCGGTAGCCTGCCGACCGAGGTGGCGCGTCCACTGGTGGAGATCCTTGCCAAGCACACCGAAACGCCCGAGTCCTGCCTGTTCGGGCTCTGGCATGGCTACGGCGGTGCGCTACAGCAGTTGCCAAGGGATGCCGAGATCGAACTGCCGCACCGCAAGCTGTGGCTTTACCAGGCGAGGGTGCAGGACGCCACGGCCAGCTTCACCGATGGTTCGGGCCCGGAACACCAGTCCGCGAACCTGTGGTGGCCGAGTGATCAGGCCTGGTGCGTAGCCACCGATATCGATCTTGCCAGCAGCTACGTCGGCGGCAGTGCCGAGTTGATCGCGGCGCTGCTCGACTCGCCCGACCTGGAGGCGGTCGACGCGTACCTAGCCGACCCGATTCACCTGCGCGCGGACACCGTGAACCCGTACCCAGAACTCTGAGCTCGCAGAACTCTGAGCTCGCTAACCTTAAAGAACGCGATCACGGGACGTAACTAACGTCGTCGCGCCCCGTGGTCGCAAGATCCCTGCGGAACGCGGTCTCGGCGCGGTTTCGCATGCCTAGCGATTGCTATGCAATTGATAGCGTTTGCTATGCTATATCGATGACCCAACAGGCTCCCGGAGTTGCCGATATCGCTGCCGCGCTACGTCAGATAAGCAGGGGTTTTGCTGCGCTGGCCAATGCTGTCGACCAGGATCCTGCCGGTTTATCGGAGTCCGATCGCTATCAATCGGTTTTGCACGAATGGGGACATCGCGGGCTGGGCAGGGCGGAGACGAGCGCGCTGCTGCGCAAGCACGGTTTCTCTCCGCAAGCCGCCGGCGGTTGGGTACGTGGCGAATGGCTGGAAACGCGCGCGGACGGGCGCAGGTACCTCACCGCGCGTTCCCGGCGTTGGCTGGCCGAACAGGAGGTCGGGAATGTTTGATCTGCCGTTTCGGGTGCGGATGACCGTACGCGGCTATGAACTTGATGCGCAGCGGCACGTCAACGGCTCCGTGTACGTGCAGTACGCCGATCATTCGCGGTATGCCTGCGTGCAGGCGGCCGGGGTGCCGGTGGAGGAACTGATTGGCAACGGCTACGGCCCGGTGAACCTGAAGACCAATATCCAGTACCACCACGAACTCCGCGGTGGTGAGGACGTCGAGGTGTCCTGCGACTGGCAGTGGACCGACGGCAAGACCTTCAAGGTGGTGCACGTCTTCCGGCGCCCGGATGGCGAGGTCGTCGCCGAGCTGGAACACCTCAGCGGGATGCTCGACCTGAAAACCCGCCGGCTGGTGCCCAACCCCGCGGAGATGTGGCGCTCCTACGCCAAACGACCGGCCCTGCTCGGCTTGTCCTAACGGTCCTCCAGGGTGGCCAGCGCTTCGTCCAGCCGCTGGATCAGCGCATCCGCATCGTCGATCTTGGCCTGCTCCAACTGGCCAAGATGCGGGACGAGCGCGGCCACCAGCACGCCGAACATCGCCCCTGCCAGCATTCGCGCGGCGAAATCGGCCGGCTCCCTGCCCATCCGGGTGGCCACCACTCCGGCGAACACGTCGAAATCCCGGATGGCCCCGTCGATGAGCGCCCCGCGTAGTTCCGGCACGGTGAGCACCAGACGCTGCCGGCCGAGCTCGGTGTCCACCTCGGCATCGGACATACCCCGGTAAACCCCGGCGATCGCGGTACGGAACGCGGCAACCGGGCCCAGTTCGGCGGGTTGGGCAAGAAACGCGGCGAACAATTCCGGGTCAACGGAGTCGTAGAGCACCGTCTGTTCCTTGGTAGGGAAGTACCGGTAGAAGGTGCTCGGCGAGATCTCCGCGGCCTCGGCGATCTGTTCGATCGTCGTCTGCGCGTAACCCTGCTCGGCGAACAGCCGCATCGCATGCCGCTGGATCGTGGCCAGCGTCTTGGCCTTCTTCCGCTCCCGCAGCCCGGTCGGCCGCGCCTCATCCCGCGACGTGCTCATCCTTCGATTGTCCCGTCCGTTCGCCCTGTTCCTCCGCCACGACATCCTCGGCGTGGTTCGGGAGATACACCAGGGTCAGGATCACACCGAGCACCGCGATCCCCGCACATACCCACAGGGTGGCGGACATGCCGTGCACCAGCGCGGCGCGCACCGAAGCGAGCAGCTCCGGCGCGTCCAGGGTTTGCGCGACCCGCACACCCGCCGCCGCGCTGTCGGCAGCGGCGGCCGGCACCGCGGTCAGGTCCAGCTGCCCGCGATACGTCGCGCCGAGTAGCGTGCCAAGAAGCGCCACGCCCAGCGTCCCGCCGACCTGGCGGGCCGCCTGCAACATCCCGGAGCCGACCCCGCTGCCGCTTCGCGGCAGGGCTCCCATCGCGATATCCATCGCTGGTGGCAAGGCGAAGCCGAAACCGACGCCGAGTACGGAAAGCCAGAACGCCACGAATCCATAGCTGTCGGCGACGCTGGTCTGCGTGCCGATCAGCAGTCCGGCGGCCAGCAACGCGAAGCCAATCGCAACGATCGCTTTCGCGCCGACGTTCGGGCGAAGTCGATTGGCCAGCTGTACCCCGACGAGCAGCCCGCCGACCACCGGGAGCAGCCGTAACCCGGTGCCGAGCGCGGTCGCGTCGAACACCGCCTGGAAGTACTGCGGCAGCACGAACATCGCACCCATCAGCACGAACGAAGCCACCGTGGCGAGCAGCGTGCCCCAGGCGAACCCGCGTGAGCTGAACAGCGCCGGATCCACCAGCGGAGTGCGAGCGCGGGTGATCCACCAGCCGAACGCGCCGAGCAGTAGCCCGCCGAGCAGGATCAGCGACCAGGTCAGCGTGCCGCCCCAGCCGTGCTCGCCAGCTTCGATCAACCCATAGGTCAACACCCCGAGTCCGGTCGCGGACAGCAGCACCCCGATGCCGTCGATCCGGTTGCCCGGCGCTGCCGGGGTGGCCGGCAACAGCCAACCGAGCAGTAGCAGGCCGACCAGCACCAGCGGAATGTTGATCAAGAAGATCGAACCCCACCAGAAGTGGTCCAGCAGCCAACCACCGACTACCGGGCCGAGGGGGATACCGAGCGCCATCGCCGCCGACCAGACACCGATCGCCTTCGTTCGCTCGGCGCCGTGGAACATCCTGGTCAACATCGACATGGACAGCGGGATCAGCAGGGCGGCACCGAGACCAAGGGCCGCTCGTGCCGTGATCAACATGCCCGCGCTGCCGGCGTAGGCGCACCATGCCGATGCCGCTCCGAACACCGTCAGGGCAACGAGCAGCAGCTTCTTCTGGCCGAACCGGTCGCCGCACAGTCCGGCCGGCAGCAGTCCAGCGGCCAGTACCAGCGTGAACGAGTTCACGAACCACTGCAGTTCGCTCGTGGACGCGGACAGTTCGGTGGCCAGCGTGGGTAGCGCCACGTTCAGGATCGTCGTATCCAACCCGATGGTCAGTAGCGCCACGCTGAGCGCGCCGAGCGCCCACCAGCGACGTGTTCCGGAATATGTCAACGCGACTCCTAGAGTGGTAGCTGCTTCTTTTTGATAGTAACTACCTTTTTAGAGTCTATGCAACGCCGGAAAGAAGTTGCACGTGCGTACCAAGTCGCGGTTACATGGACGTTGTGTCTTTGCAGTCGTATCGTGCTGCGCTCCGGATCCGGGGAGTTCCCAGCTCGCTCTTGCTGATGTTCGTCGTGCGCCTGCCGATGACCGCGGCAGGTTTGACCATGACGTTGCATGTGGTCAGCGAACTCGGGATGGGCTACGGCGCGGCTGGCCTGGTCGGCGCGGTGACGACCGGAGGGACAGCGCTGGGGGCGCCGCTACTCGGCCGGTTCTTTGATCGGTACGGGCTGCGGCCGGTTATCGCGGTCTGCGCGATCGCCTCCACCGTGTACTGGTTGACCGCCTCGCATCTGCCCTATGTGGCCTTGCTGTGCACCGCGCTCCCGGCGGGGCTGCTGGCGATCCCCGCCGGTCCCGTTGGCAAGCAGATCCTCGCCGCGCTGGTGCCCGAACGGCAGCGGCGTAGTGTCTTCTCACTGGACACGGTGTCCGTCGAACTGAGTTTCATGATCGGGCCCGCGCTCGGTATCGGGATCGCCACGGCGTTTTCCGGCACCGTGGCGTTGAGCGCCATTGGGATCTGCTTCGGCGTTGGCGGGTTGCTGTTGTGGTTGATGAACCCACCGATCCGCAATTCGGACGAGATCGGCGCGGGGGAGCTGTACCGCCCCCGGCTGCGCCAGTGGGTGAACCGTTCGCTGATCGCTACCTGGCTCACCGCGTTCGGCGCGCTTTTCGTGTTGATCGGCACCGAGCTTTCCGCGCTGGCCGTCTTGCGCGCCTCGGGGAATGTGGAGCTCACCGGCGTGGTGATCGCGGTGATCTGTCTCGCCTCGCTGATCGGTGGGCTGGTCTATGGTGCGGCGTCCCGGACGCCTTCGCAGCGCACGCTGATGTTCTTGCTTGCCGCCTTGCTCATTCCGGTTGCGGTGCTTGACGAACCGTGGTGGCTGCTCGCGATCGCGTTGATCCCGTCCAATTTGGTCTGCGCGCCGACCTTGGCCGCGACCTCGGAGGCGGTGAGCAGGCTCGCCCCGCCGCAGGTTCGCGGTACGGCGATGGGCTTACAGGACTCCTCGGTGCGGCTCGGCCTCGCTGTTGGTAACCCGGCGATCGGGTTGGTGATCGACCACGGTTCGGCGTCCTGGGGCTTCGCCGCTTCCGGGCTGGTAGGTGTGGTCATCGCTGGAGTGGCGATGCTGCTTGTCGGATTCTCGACCACGAGCAAGCCAGCTGCCCCGCGAGAGTCGAAGCAGCGGACCCGGGCACCCCGTTAGCTAGAGGTTCATGAAGGCGGCCGGATAGCTGAACTCGCCGCGCATCGTCGGGTCGTAGCCGTGTAGCGGCAGGACCATGAAATTCGGCGCCCAGGTCGGGTCCGGTGGCGTGATACCGAACTCGGCTGCCAGCCGGAATCCGAACCTCGGGTAGTAGTCGATGTGGCCGAGCAGGGCGATCAATGGCTCATCGAGCGCGTCCGCGGCGCCGAGCACGGTGCGCATCAGCGCGCTGCCGATCCCGCCGGACTGTACGCGGGCATTGACGCCGATCGGTCCGAGCGCGAGCGCCGGCGTATCGCCAACCTTGCCGCGGGTGCACACCACATGCCCGATGATCTGCGCGTCCCGCAGTGCCACGAACGCGAGTTGGGGCAGCCAGGCATCGCTCTCGCGCAGTGCGTCGACGAGGCCTACCTCGACTGGCTCGGTACCAGCTTCGCTGGTTGCCGCGAAGGCTGACGCGTGTACGTCGCGGATACCCGCCGCATCGCCGGCCTGTTCCCTCCTGATCAGCATGCGGCACAGTGTGCCGGCTGGCGTACCGCCCGGCCACTGATTTACCACCAAACCGCAATCTTTAGGGATCTTGCGGTTACTGGGCGGCCTTCATCGTCTGCAACATGTACTCAGCGATACCTTGCACCGTTCCGCATGCATCGCCGCCCTCGTTGCCCCACGACAACCGCACACCGACGTCCATCGCCAACTCATCAGTCAGGCCCACCGCAACCGTGCAGTAGCCTTTTTCCGGCTCTCCCTCAGTCGAGCTATAGATGACACCTGGGTGGCCCTCGATCGGTTCAACTGGCTCAAACACGGCGTACTGACTACGGGTCTCGTACAGTGCCGTCAAACCACGATCGCTAGCAGTCACAAGAATGATGCTGGCGTTACCCGTGGTTTCCCGATTGTTCCAGTTGCACATAGGGCCTGCTTCGGCATCCTCTTCCTCGCCTTGCTGGGGAAGGTTCAGCTCCTGCAGGTGCTCCGGCGTCAACGCCGCACAGGGATCTTCCTCGAACTTCGAGGTATCTAGCGGTTTCTCAACAGCCGGCGCGCCTCCTGCCGGAAGGCCATCGGCGTCACCTGGCGCCGAAATTGACGGCGAACCCGCATCTGACGTGCCGGCTGGCTCGGCCGAACCAGGCTCCTCCGTTGAACAACCCACCAACAACATCGACACTACGGCGACAACCGATGCGGTCGCCATATGACCACGCGACATCACACCGGCCCCACCGGGCCATCTGGCTTCTTCATCTCCCGTGCCGCCTCGTCTTCGGTTTCTACGTACTCACCCAGTGCCTCGGCGCACTTTCGCGCCTGCGCCCAGCAATAGTCACGCCGCTCTTTGAGGGATCGGATGACTTGCTCGCCGGACGCGTTTGCCGCCAGAGCATAGCGAGCGCTGACGTATTCATCGCCCGGACCGACGATCCGCCGCAGTGGCTCGGCGATCCGGACGTCCTCTTGGTACTCCTCGGCCAAGGCTTTCCAGCGGTTCATGATGGAGCGGAGTTGTTCTTCGGTGTACTCGAAGCGGCCGGCTTCGCCGCCGCTGTTGGCTACGGCGTTGAGCTCGTCCATCTGGCCCGCGCCGATGGCCGTGGCTCCGAGGCCGATGGCGCCGCCGACTTCGGCCGGGCCGGCTACATTCTCGGCTCCGGGTGCGGCCCCAACCTCTGGGTCTTGTTCTGGCTGGCTCATGTCCCCTCCCATGCGACAACCATGCGCGGCTACATACTGCAATCAATGTATCACCGCACGCGATTGTCGCGGGGACAATCAGTCAGAACTAGCTGGATAGAGCGCTACCAACAACGAACGGGCTCACTCAGGGTGAACCCGAACGGACGAGACCTAGGCCAGCTCGTCCAACAGGGCACGCCAGGCAGCGCCCGGGATCGTGAGTTGGCCGCCGGCACGGTTCTTGGTGTCCCGCACCTGGACGGCACCGTCAGCCCGGGCCACCTCGACGCAGGCGCCATTGCTACCGCTGTAACTGCTGGTTCGCCAGGGAACGACCTTCGATTCGGGCGTGGTCATCGCTGTTCTCTCCATCCGGGTAGAGCTCCATCGCCGTATTGCCGATCAGCTCCTTCGATTGTCGCGCATCCAGAGCCGTTTCCGCGAGCCTGCCCAGCATGCTCCGATAGGTGGCGATTTCCGCCGGCTCCTCAAGAAACACGCTCGCCGTCTGACTTTCCAGATACACCACCGGCTTGAAACCAACGATATCCAGCAACATGAATCCGCCAGCGATCCCCGCATGTCCACCTCGGCTGGCCGGCACGATCCGCAGCTCGATATTCGGCCGTACCGCCATCCGCAGCAGATGGTGCAACTGCTCCGACATCACTTCGGGTCCGCCAACAGCCAGCCGTAGCGCAAGCTCGTGGATGAAGTAGCTGAACCGGATCGGTTTCTCCCTGCTGAGCAAGCTTTGTCGCGCCAACCGAGCGGCAACGCGATCATCGATCTCGTTCGGCTCGTCGTTCCCAGCCTCGAGCAGCAGTGCCCGCGCATACTCGCCAGTCTGCAGCATGCCTGGGACTATGTTCGGCTGGAAGTCGCCGACATGTTCCGCGTTGTCCTCCAGGTCGACCAGGATGCGCAGTTGCTTCGGCAAGCCGGTACCGAACTGCTGCAACAGCCCCGGCCGGTTCGCTTCCTCGCCCAGCCACAACAACCGGTCGCGTTCCGCGCCTTTCACCTCGCATACGCCAAGGAACGTCGCCAGATCCAGCTTCGGGCAGGTGCGCTTACCACTGAGATAGCGGGAAAGCCGCGCCTCGTCCCAACCGATCTTGCGGGCAAATTCCTTACCGGACAGTCCGGTCGCGCGCAGCGCCTGTCTCATCGCATCGCCGAGCTGCCGGCTGCGGATCGTGGGGAAATCGGCATCCATGGCGGCCCAACCTAGCGGGCCACCATCGAACTCCACACCAACAACGGGATTGTTCCCCGGAACGACGGATCGATTGTTCCGCCTGCAATCACTTCAATACTCAACCATGCACGGCTAGGTGCAGGCCTTGCGCAGGTTTTCCAGGTTGGCAAGGCTCTGCTGTAGCCAGCTGTCGAAGTTGCTGAGTTGCTCGCCAGCCCGCTGATCCAAGGTCGCATAGGACTCGGCCATCGTGTTCAGCGTCTGCTGCACCTCGGTGTTCGCCGTTTGCTCGGCAAGTTCGCGTAGCTCCGTGGCCTTCGTGCCAGCCTGCTCCGCCGCCTGCTGCGGATCGATATTCGGGTTCAGATCCACAATGCCGAGCGCCTTGGTACACGCGGATGCCTTGTCCCCGGCGTTTTCCACCTGGTCAACCGTCTCGGTGACCTCGGAGCAACCAACGAGCAGCACGCCGAGGGCCGCAACCGAAAGCAGCCTTGGCGCGGCCCGCCTCATAGCGTCTTCGCCAGTTCTTCGGCCACCTCGTAGGTGTTCAGCGCGGCACCCTTACGCAGGTTGTCCCCGCAAACGAAGAAGTCCAGCGTGTTCGGGAAGTCCAGCGCCTGGCGAATCCGGCCAACATAGGTCGGGTCACCACCGACCACATCGGCCGGAGTGGGGAACACACCTTCGGTCGGATCGTCCACAAGCACCACGGATGCCTGCTCGGCGAAGACCTTCTGTGCGGTCGCCACACTCACCTCGCGCTCGAACGTGGCGTGCACGGCAAGCGAATGCGTGGTGACCACCGGAACCCGCACACAGGTCGCGGAAACCTTCAACTCGGGGATCCCGAGGATCTTGCGCGACTCGTTGCGCACCTTCAGTTCCTCGGAGGCCCAGCCGTCCTCCTTCAGCGAACCTGCCCACGGCACCACGTTCAGCGCCAGCGGCGCGCCGGCGAACGGCGAATCCGCCATCGGTAGCCCGGCACGCTCCAGTTCGGTTCGTACATCGCCGGCCACCGAGCCGAGTTCCTTGCCCGCGATCGCGGAAAGCTCGGCCTGTAGCCGGTCAATGCCTTCCTGGCCCGCGCCGGAAGCTGCCTGGTAGGAGGCGACCACCAGCTCAGTGAGGCCGAACTCGCGGTGCACCGAACCAAGCGCGGCCATCATGGAAAGCGTGGTGCAGTTGGGATTCGCGATGATCCCCTTTGGACGGTTCGCGATCTGGTCGAGGTTCACCTCGGGCACCACGAGCGGCACCTCGGGGTCCATCCGGAACGCGCCCGAGTTGTCCACCGCGACCGCGCCACGCGCGGCGGCGATCGGGGCCCACTCCGCGGAGATCTCGTCCGGCACGTCGAACATCGCGATGTCCACGCCGTCGAAAACCTCGGGCGCGAGCGCCTGCACGGTGAGCTCGGTGCCGCGCACGGTCATCTTCTTGCCGGCCGAACGCGGCGAGGCGATCAACCGGATCTCGCCCCATGGCACGGATTCCCGCGCATTCATGATGTCGATCATCACGCCGCCGACCGCGCCGGTGGCGCCTACCAGTGCAAGCGTCGGTGCCATCAGCGACCACTCCCCGCGTACACCACGGCTTCCTCGTCGCCGTCCAGCTCGAAGGCCTCATGGATCGCACGCACCGCGGTGTCCAACTCCTCATCCCTGATCAGCACGGAAATGCGGATCTCCGAGGTGTTGATGATCTCGATGTTCACTCCGGCGTTGGCCAGCGCCTCACAGAAGGTCGCGGTCACCCCTGGGTGCGAGCGCATCCCGGCACCGACCAGGGAAACCTTGCCGACATGATCGTCGTAGCGGACCTGCTCGAAGCCCAACTCGCCCTTCAGCTTCTCCAGTTCGGACACCGCACGCGGCCCGTTGGTCTTGGAAAGCGTGAAGGTGATATCCGTGCGCCCGGAGGAGGTCCCGGACACGTTCTGCAGGACCATGTCGATATCGATCTCCGCGTCGGCGACCGTGCGGAAGATCTTGCCGGCCACCCCGAGGTTGTCCGGCACACCGGTAACGGTGATCTTGGCTTCGGACCGGTCGTGTGAAACGCCGGTGATCATCGCTTGTTCCACGGAAAGATCCTCCACTGAGCCGGTGACCAGGGTCCCGGGCTTGCTGTTGTAAGACGAGCGGACATGGATCGGCACGCCGTACCGGCGAGCGTATTCGACACAACGCAGCATGAGCACCTTCGCGCCGGTTGCCGCGAGCTCGAGCATTTCCTCGTACGGCACCTGCTGCAAATGCTTCGCGCTGGGCACAATCCGCGGGTCCGCGGTGTACACACCGTCCACATCGGTATAGATCTCGCAGACATCCGCGTTCAGCGCGGCCGCGAGAGCCACCGCCGTGGTGTCCGAACCGCCCCTGCCGAGCGTGGTGATGTCCTTGGTGTCCTGCGCGACGCCCTGAAAGCCGGCGACGAGCACGATGTAGCCCTCATCGAGGGCCTGGCGCACCCTGCCAGGCGTGACGTCGATGATTCGCGCGTTCTGGTGTGCGGCCGTGGTGATCACGCCGGCCTGCGACCCGGTGAACGAGATCGCCTCGGCGCCCTTGGACTCGATTGCCATGGCCACCAGCGCGTTCGAGATGCGCTCGCCCGCGGTGAGCAACATATCCATTTCGCGTTCCGGCGGGACCGGGTTCACCTGCTGAGCGAGGTCGGTCAGCTCGTCGGTCGTATCGCCCATGGCGGAGCACACCACGACCACGTCGTTGCCCTCTTTACGGGTCCGCACGATCCGGTCGGCAACCCGTTTGATCCGGTCCGCGGACTCGAGAGAGGAACCGCCGTACTTCTGGACGACCAACGCCACTTGGGTCGAACCTCCTTCAACCGGCCAGATGCCGTTGCTAGCCTCCGGCGAGCAACACACGCGAACCGGAAGCCGCGATGAATACCTTCGGTGCAGGGTACCTGCGACACTCGGGTGTGGCGCCGCAGCGTGTGGCCGCGAACACGTTTGGCGCGCTACGCACCCGACGGTGTGCGGTGCGTGCGTAAGTGTAAAAAGATTGCCGCGCACAGATCAGGCGATTTTTTGGAGGGCAAGGCACGTTGTCCGGGTCGGTATCGCCCACGGAGTCCACGTCTACGTCGACATCGGCGTCAGACGCGGTTGCTACTTCGGACGATGCGGTCAACAAGGACAGACGGGCGCCAAGGGAAAAGACGTCGCGGGAGCAGGCGCCAAGGGAGAAAGCGCGGAAGGCGTTGGTGGTGCTCGCACCCGCGTTGATCTATTTCGGCGTGCGCGAGTTCGGGCTGGTGCTGCTCAGCTGGCTAGGCGTGGTGCATGGCACGACCATGAGCGAGGCGCTGACCTCGTGGGACGGCCAGTGGTACCTGGCGATCGCCAGCAATGGCTACGGCGGCGTACCGGACAGCCTGGTGGATGCCTTCGGTAACCGGTCAGGGGAGACGCCGCTCGCGTTCTTTCCCGGCTACCCCTGGGTGGTGCAGCTGTTCTCGCAGTTGCCCGGGGTAGGGATGGTGCTTGCCGCGCTGCTGGCCAGTGCGGCCTTCGGCATTCTCGCCGCGTACGCGCTCGCCCGGCTTGGCCAGTTGGTTTCCGGCGGTTCGCGGCGAGCCGGCCTGGCGCTGGTCGCGCTGTTCGCGGCCTCACCGATGGGCATCGTGCTTTCCATGGCCTACTCGGAGGCCATGTTCTGCGCGCTTTCCGCGTGGGCATTGGTGTTCGTGCTCGAACGGCGCTGGATCTTCGCCGGCGTCTGCTGCGCGCTCGCCGGGCTGGTCCGGCCGACCGCGGGGGCACTGCTGCTCGCCGTGGGCCTGGCGTTGCTGGTGGCCATCGTGCAGCGCAAGGACGGCTGGCGGCCGTGGTTGGGCGCGCTACTGGCGCCGGTTGGTCTGCTCGGTTATCTCGGCTGGGTCGGCGTACAGACGGGCTCGCTCACCGGTTGGTTCGATCTGCAGGAGCGCGGCTGGGATTCGCGGTTCGACGGCGGGCTGGCCACGGTCCGGTTCAGCGGGGAGGTGCTTGGCTCGGCCCGTTCGGTGCTCGAGGTCGGCACGGTCGTCCTGCTGGTCGGCGCTGTAGCGCTGCTGGTCATCAGCTGGCGGCGCGGGTTGGACTGGCCGTTGCAGGTGTTCTCGGTGGGGGTGCTGCTGATGAACCTGGGCTCGAACGGGCTGATGAATTCGAAGGCGCGGTTGCTGCTGCCGGCGTTCACCCTGCTTATCCCGATCGCGCTCGCGCTGGCCAAACGTAAGCCGACGACGATGGTGCTGGTGCTCAGCGCCGCCGCCGTGGGTAGCGCCTGGTTCGGTGCCTACGCGCTGACCGGCTGGAGCTACGCGATCTAGGGTGGCCGGTATGTCTGCTGAACTGCCGAGTAAACCGCCCGAGACCAGCGAGCCCTTCCATGAACTGCTCGCCGCGCGCTGGAGCCCGCGAGCATTCCGGACGGATATCGAGGTCACTGACCGGCAGCTGCGTGCGCTGCTGGAAGCCGCGCGCTGGGCGGCTTCCTCCGGTAACACGCAGCCGGCGCGGTACCTGGTTGGCAAACGGGGAACCGGAACGTTCGACCGGATTCTGGGCACGCTCAGCGGCGGTAACAAGGTGTGGGCACAGCGTGCCGGAGTGCTGCTGATCGGCGTCGCGGTTACCGAGAACGCCAAGGGCACGATCCCGCTCGCCGAGTACGGGCTCGCGCTTGCCACGCAGAACCTGGTGTTGCAGGCCGTGGCCGAGGGCCTGGTGGCGCACCAGATGTCCGGCTTCGATCCGGCCGCGGCGCATCGGGAGTTCGCGCTGCCCGCGCATGCCGCCCCGCTGGTGGCCATCGCGGTGGGCGCACAGGCCGAACCGGAAGCGCTCGAGGACGAGAAGTTGATCAGCAGGGAGCGTGCGCCACGCAACCGCATCCCGCTCAGCGAGCTGGCCTTCACCGGAACCTGGAACGAGCCAACCTTCCCCGCCTAACCTCACTAGCCTTCAAGAACGCGGTCACGCACAGTCACCGCAAGATCCCTAAAGATTGCGGTCCTGGCGGTCACGGGGAGTGTCGGGGTTACAGCGAGGAACCGCCAAGTCGGCGGACGATGCGTGCCGCGATCGCCGAGACGACGAGCCAGAAGATCGCCGCCAACCCGTAGTTGACCAGCAGTTCCAGCTTCTGGTCGGCGATGATGAACAGATCCTGGAACCCGATCGACAGCGGGCCGGCCAGGTCCGCGACCGTCATGGTTATCCAGTTGTCCGGGTTGGCCTCGCCGATCACCAGGATGATGTGCGCGACCAGGATCACCGCGAAGACCAGCCCAACCCAGCGCAGCACCGCGGCCAGGATGCCCGCGCCCCGCTCGCGCAGCTGCGTCCAGTTCGGTGGTTGGCGCTTCGCCCGGCGAATGTGGGTGGTCGCTTCGGCATCCGCCTCAGGTTTGTCGGTGCTTTCTGGCTCTTCGGTCATCGAGTCCGTCCCGGCGCCACGTTCCCCGTGCTCAGCCATAGCAGGAGTGTAGGAGCCGGCATGGCAGTTTGCTACGCGCGAGTAGTATCAATTCGGCAGCGGTTGGTAACCCCCACCCGGTTGGCGGAATGTCCGACTAGCCGCTCGCGAACTGTGATTGATCAGACCCTCGATTTCCATTCGGCGCCCCACCGTGGTTACAGTGGGCCCGTGGCACGCGTCCTCCTGCTTCGCTGCCGCGACGGGGCCTGATCAGACCGGCTCCCCGCCGCGGAGCGTTGTGTTGCCCGCCGGTCGTCGAAGTTGACCATTCGGGAACAACACCCAGCAGACGCAGGAGCCCTTCGCATCATGAGTATCTCGTCCGATAAGACGATCTCGTCCAATCCCAGCATCAACCGAGTACGCATCCCTTCCCGGCCAGCGCCGGCGGACCAGCCGGTGTGGAACCCGCAGCTGGGCAGCGCCATGCCGGTGCACCGCTACCGCCCGTTCCCCGAGCTGGTGGAAGACGTCACGCTGGCCGACCGCACCTGGCCGGACAAGCGCATCGAACGTGCCCCACTGTGGTGCGCGGTGGACCTGCGGGACGGCAACCAGGCGCTGATCGATCCGATGTCGCCCGCCCGCAAGCGCGCGATGTTCGAGCTGCTGGTGCGGATGGGCTACAAGGAGATCGAGGTCGGCTTCCCCGCCGCCTCGCAGACCGATTTCGACTTCGTGCGGGAGATCATCGAGGAAGACGCGATCCCGGAGGACGTACGCATCCAGGTGCTCAGCCAGTGCCGGCCGGAACTGATCGAGCGCACCTTTGCCGCGCTGGACGGCGTGCACAAGGCCGTGGTGCATATCTACAACTCGACCTCGATCCTGCAGCGCAGGGTGGTTTTCCGGGAAGAACAAGAGGGCATCAAGAAGATCGCGCTGCAGGCCGCCGAACTCGTTCGCGAGTACGCGAGCAAGTACCCGGACACCGACTGGCGTTTCCAGTACTCGCCGGAGTCCTACACCGGCACCGAGCTCTCCTACGCGGTCGAGGTGTGCAACGCGGTCTCGGATATCTGGCAGCCGACCCCGGAACGGCCGGTGATCATGAACCTGCCGGCGACCGTGGAAATGGCCACTCCGAACGTGTACGCCGACTCGATCGAGTGGATGAACCGCAATCTGGAGCGGCGCGATTCGGTGATTCTCTCGCTGCACCCGCACAACGACAGGGGCACCGGGGTGGCGGCCGCCGAGCTGGGGTATCAGGCCGGCGCGGATCGGATCGAAGGCTGCCTGTTCGGCAACGGCGAGCGCACCGGCAACGTTTGCCTGGTCACGCTGGGCATGAACATGTTCAGCCAGGGCATCGATCCGCAGATCGACTTCTCCGATATCGACGCGATCCGGCGCACCGTGGAGCACTGCAACCAGCTGCCGGTGCACGAGCGCCATCCATGGGGCGGCGACCTGGTGTTCACCGCGTTCTCCGGCAGCCACCAGGACGCGATCAACAAGGGGCTGGACGCGCTGGGTGTGGCAGCGGAGCGGGCAGGGCAGCCGGTGGACGAGCACCCATGGGAGGTGCCGTACCTGCCGATCGACCCGAAGGACGTTGGCCGCAGCTACGAAGCGGTCATCAGGGTGAACTCGCAGTCCGGCAAGGGCGGCATCGCGTACGTGATGAAGACCGAGCACCAGCTGGATCTGCCACGCAAACTGCAGATCGAGTTCTCCCAAGCGATCCAGAAGCACACCGATGCCGAAGGTGGCGAGGTCAACCCGAGGCAGATGTGGGACGCCTTCGCCGGCGAGTACCTGGACGTGCGCACGCCGCTCGAGCTGGTCCGGCATCGGACAACCGATTCGGCGGCCGGCGAGGAGACCGAGATTGCCGCGCTGGTGCAGGTGGAAGGTGTGGAGCACGAGGTCAGCGGCACCGGCAACGGCCCGATTGCGGCCTTTGTGGACGCACTGGCCAGCGTCGGCTTCGACGCGCGGGTGCTCGACTACACCGAGCACGCACTTTCCGCCGGCGATGACGCCAAGGCCGCGGCCTATGTGGAATGCGGCATCGACGACAAGGTGTTCTGGGGTGTCGGGATCGACTCGTCGATCGTGAAGGCTTCCCTGCGTGCGGTCGTTTCCGCGGTGAACCGCGCCAACCGGTAATCCTGATGCGGGCCGAGCGGTTGATGGCACTGCTGTTCACCTTGCAGCAGCGCAGGGGGGCAACCGCGGCCGAACTTGCCGATGCGCTGGAAGTATCCGAGCGCACCATCCATCGGGACGTCGGCGCGCTGCTGGCCGCCGGTGTTCCAATATGGACAGAACAGGGGCGTGCGGGCGGTATCCGGCTGCTGGACGGTTGGCGGACCAGATTGGACGGTCTGACGGCGCAGGAGGCCACGGCGCTGTTCGCCGTCGGGGTACCGCAGGCGCTCGCGCAGCTCGGGATGAGTACCGCGGCCGCCGCGGGGCAAGCCAAGCTCAGCGCGACGCTACCGGAGCAGCTGCGGGTTCGAGTGCAGCATGTGGCCGACCGGTTCCATCTGGACACGCCGGGCTGGTTCCGCCGTCCGGAAGAGGCGGCCCAGCTGAGTACGGTCGCCGCCGCGTTGTGGGATCAACATCGCTTGCTGGTCAGCTACGGCCGGGGCGAGCAGCTGGTGGAACGCAAGCTCGAACCGCTCGGCCTGGTACTCAAGGCCGGTACCTGGTACCTGGTCGCTGGCGTGGCGGACACCATCCGCACCTACCGGGTCGCCCGCATCGCCGAGGCGACGCAGCTGGCCGAGCGGTTCGACCGGCCGCCGGATTTCGAGCTGGTCGACTGGTGGCAGCGGTCCTCGGCCACCTTCGAACAGTCGCTGCTGCGCGAAACGGTGCATATCCGGCTCAGCCCGAGTGGGGTGCGGGCATTGCCGGCGGTGACTGACCGGGAAGCCGCGCTGGCCGCGATCGAGGCGGCCAGCGAAGCCGATGAGCATGGCTGGCGCGAGCTCGCACTCGCCGTGGAAAGCCAGGAAGTCGCGCTCAGCCAACTCGTCGGGCTCGGCACGGAAGTGGAGATCCTCGCCCCCACGGCGTTGCGGGCCGCGCTCGCCGACCTCGGCAACCGCATCGCCGCCCGCAACGCCCCACCGCAAGAACCTTAAAGACCGCGGTCCGGCGGGTCAGCGGTAGCCGGTGGTATCCGCGGGTTTACCCGCGTCCGCTACCTCGGTGATGTACCGCCACGCGTCCGGTTGGCTGCCGTCCGCGTCGGTGAATCCGTACTCCCGCGCGAGGAAGCCGCTGGACAGTCCCTGCCCGTTCCACCGGTGCACGTCCGGGTCGGCGGCAAGCGCGGCTGCCGCCCTGCCAACCAGCACCGGTGATTCGGCGATGGCGAAGTGCGGGTCCACTTTGGTCCCATCTAACCAGTTCTCCTCGGTGACCCCGAAGTGTTCCAGCATTGCCTCGGAACGCAGGAAACCGGGAGTGAGCCCGACCGCGGTGCCACCGTACGGCTCCAGCTCGACACTTTGCGCCAGCGCCAACCGCAGCACTCCTGCCTTGACGAAGTCGTAGTACACGCTGGCTTCCTTGCGGTACTTCGCGTTGTACTCATTGGTGCCATCGGTCATCTCGATCACCAGCCCGCCGGGCTGCCTGTTCAGCAGTGGCAGCGCGAAATGGCTGGTGATCAGGTGAGTGTCGATGCCCAGCCGGAGCATCCGCAAGCCAGCTTCCAGCGGCTGCTCCCACATTGGCTGATTGAACTGCAGGTAGATATCCCCGCCCCAGACATCGTTCACCAGAACGTCCAATTTGCCCTGTTCCGCGTCGATGCGCTCGACAAGGACGCGGACCTGCTCGGGGTCCAGATGATCCGTCGGCACCGCGATACCCTCACCGCCCGCCTGGCTCACCAGCTCGGCGGTGTCCTCGATGGTCTCCGATCGATCCATTTCAGACCGGGTGGTTCGCGTTGTCCTTCCGGTTGCGTACACGGTCGCCCCAAGTGTGCCGAGCTCCACCGCGATCGCCCGGCCCGCACCCCGTGTCGCGCCTGCCACCAGCGCGACCTTGCCGTTCAACGTCTTGCTCATCCTGTCCTTCCAGCCGTTGGTCACTGAACCAGAATGCGCGCGAACCATGCCATCCACTGACATGGTTTCCAGGCGAGTTTCAGCCGATCGCGGTAGCTTCCGCGCGTAGCGCGGCCAGCACCTCGGCAACCGAGGGCCGCGCGCTCGCGCCCGCGCGTAGCACCGCCTCGACATGCCGTGCCGCGCGGATCCCCGCGAGCGGCCTGCGCACCCAGCGTCGCCCACTGTGCGGCCCCAGGGTGTAGCGCGGCAGCAACGCGACGCCCAGCCCCGCGGCAACCAGCCGCTCTGTCACATGGAAATCGTTGATGCGTTGCACCACCGTCGGCCGCACTCCGGTACGCACCGCGAGCGAACGCAGCACATCGTCCACCGGAAACCCGACATCGACCCCGATCCAGGACTCTTCGGCAAGATCGGTCAGCGGCACCTTGCGGCGCTTGGCCAACCGGTGCCCCGCTGGCAGGGCCACATCCAGCGGTTCCCGCAGCAGATGCACGACCTCAGCACGGGCGTCGTCGAACGGCGGCATCTGCTCGTCCCGATGCGTGACCACAATGTCGTAATCGGCGAGCAATGCCGGCACTTCGTTGGGCTGCATATCGATATCGCGGCATTCCAGGCGCAGCCCGGCTACCGGGGTGAGCCGGCGCATGAGCCCGGCGAGCAACAGTTCCGCACCGGTGGGAAACATCGCCACCCGAACTGCCCCCTTCGGCCGTGACCGGTAGCTGTCCAGCTCGGCCTCCACCCGCTCGGCGGACGAAAGGACCTCATCGGCGTGCCGGACCAGAGCCCAGCCGGCGTCGGTCAACCGGAGCCGGCGGCCAGTGCGCTCGGTGAGCGGTATCCCCACCTCGGCCTGCAGGGCACGCAGCTGCTGGGAAACGGCCGATGGCGTGCGGTTCAGCGCCCGCGCCGCGGCGTGCACGGTCCCGCGGTCGGCGAACTCGCGCAGGGCACGGAGCCGAACTAAGTCCATACAGTAACGCTACACATCAGGGGTGCAAATATTCGCTTGTGCTGCACGAAATCCCTTTGCACCATCGATTACGTGCCGATCCGCGACCGCTTCCTTGCTGTCCTGGTCGCGGCTATCTGGGGGATGAACTTCATCGGGGTGCACGCGGTACTGCAGCATTTTCCGCCGCTGTTCGCCGCCGCGATCCGGTTCACCGTGCTGGCTATCCCCACCCTGCTGTTCGTCCGTCCGCCCCGAGTTCCCTGGTACTGGGTGGTTGGCTATGGGCTCGGGTTCGGCACCGCGCAGTTCGGGTTCCTGTTCGTCGCGATGAACGTCGGGATGCCGACCGGGCTCGCTTCGTTGGTGTTGCAGACCTCGGCCCCGTTCACCGTGCTGCTCGGCGCGCTGTGGCTCAGGGAGCGACCGCGTCCCCGGCAGTTCGCCGGGCTGGCGCTCGCGCTCGCCGGGATGACCGCGATCGCCTGGTATCGCGCGGAGGTGGCCGCGTTGCTTCCGGTGCTGCTCACGATATGTGCCGCGGTCGGCTGGGCGGTGGGCAACGTCTGCAACCGCAAAGCGCTTGTCGATGCCACCACGACGGATCGAAGCACACCGATCCGGCTCACCCTGTGGATGACGGTGGTCCCACCGATCCCGCTGTTCGCGCTGTCCGCGAGCACCGAGGGGCTTTCCGCGGGCTGGACGGCGCTTCGCACCGCGACCGACAGTGCGACCGGTTGGCTGGCGCTCGGTGGGCTGGCCTATATCGTGCTGCTGGCCACGCTGATTGGTTCAGCCGTGTGGACGGCGCTGCTGCGGCGAAACCCGGCAGGCGTGGTCGCGCCCTTCTCACTGCTCGTGCCGGTAGTGGGGATCTCGCTCGCCTGGCTGCTGCTCGCCGAGCAACCAGCCCTGCTGGAGATCATCGCCGGGGTGGTCGTGGTCCTCGGGGTGCTGCTTGGCATACCCCGCGCCACCGGCAAGCGAAAGCGGGACAGAACCGGTCCCCGTGCGCCCGCTCCCCACGAGGAACGCGACCCCGAGACACACCCCACCCCTCGCTAACCTTAAAGAACGCGGTTCGGGTGTAGCCCGGCAACCTTCCCGCTCGCCTCGATAAGCACGCTATCCCTAAAGAACGCGGTTCGGCGGGCGCTGCTGGCCGCGCAAACGCGGTTACGGGGTGTGGTCAGGTGCTGAGCATCTCGGTCACCGAAGCGGCGCCACCGAGGCCCGCACCCGGCCCCGCCTCAGTCTCCTTGACCAGCTCGACGTCCACCGCATGCCGCTCGATCTTGCCCGCGGCGATGTCCTCGGCCCAATGGCAGGCCACCCGGTGGCCCGGCGCGATCTCCCGCAACTCGGGCCGCTCGGAATCGCACCGGGTCTCCTGCCGCCACGGGCAGCGGGTATGGAACCGGCAACCACTGGGCGGCGCGGACGGGGACGGTAGATCACCCGCGAGCAGGATCTGCTCCCGCTGGTCCTCGACGACCGGATCCGGCACCGGGATAGCGGAGAGCAACGCCTTGGTGTAGGGATGCAGCGGCTCCTGGTACAGCGTGTCCGCATCGGTCTCCTCGACGATCGAACCGAGGTACATCACGCCGATCCGGTCCGAGATATGCCGGACAACCGCAAGGTCATGCGCGATGACCAGATAGGTCAGCCCGAATTCCGTCTGCAGCTCCTCGAGCAGGTTGATCACCTGCGCCTGCACCGAAACGTCCAATGCGGACACCGGCTCGTCCGCCACGATCAGGTCCGGCTCTACCGCAAGCGAGCGGGCGATGCCGATCCGCTGCCGCTGGCCGCCGGAGAACTCGTGCGGGTACTTGCGCAGCGCGGTCACCGGCAGGCCAACCGCGGAGAGCAGTTCGCGCAACCGGGCGGAGGTGGCCGTCCGATCGTTGTCCAGGCCGTGTGCCCGCATACCCTCAACCAGGATGGACTCAACGGACTGGCGCGGATCCAAACTAGACAGTGGATCCTGGAAGATCATCTGCATCCGGCGGCGTATCCTGCGTAGCTGCTCGCCATGCAATGTGGACAGATCGGTGCCATCGAACACGGCACGGCCGCCGGTTGGTTCGACAAGGCGCAACAAGCCACGGCCGAGCGTGGTCTTGCCGCAGCCGGACTCGCCGACAAGGCCGTAGGTTTCCCCCCGCGCGATCCGCAGGTCCACACCGTCCACCGCGTACACATAGCCAACGGTGCGATCAAGCACGATTCCCCGTTTGATCGGGAAATGCACCTTGAGGTCTTCCAGCCGCAGCAGGGTGTCATCCGAGGCTGGCTGGTCGGTTTCCATGGTCGTCTCCGAACTGACCGTCATCAGCCCTCCTTTGCCGCGGTAGTAGCCGGCAGCACCGGGTTGTAGCAGCGCAGCAACCTGGTGTCCTGGGTTTCCAGTTCGGGCGGCTGCTCCACGCAGCCCTGCAGCGCGTTCGGGCAGCGCGGCGCGAACGCGCAGCCATCGGCCCATGGGATGTTGTCCGCGACCGAACCGGTGATCGGGGCCAGCTTCGCGGACCGCGCCGAGTCCAACCTCGGGATCGAGCCGAGCAGCCCGTGCGTGTAAGGGTGCCGGGGATCGGCGAACAGCTCGTGCCGCGCCGCCCGCTCCACGACCCTGCCCGCGTAGAGCACGTTCACTTCATCGCACAGCCCGGCCACCACACCGAGATCGTGGGTAATCATGATCAGCGCGGTATCCGTGCCGGCAACGAGTTCCTTGAGCAGGTTCAGGATCTGCGCCTGGATCGTGACGTCCAGCGCGGTGGTCGGTTCATCAGCGATCAGCAGCCTCGGCTGGCAGGCGAGTGCGATCGCGATCAGCGCCCGCTGCCGCATCCCACCGGAGAGCTGATGTGGATACTCGCTCAGCCGCCGGTTCGGATCGGGGATACCGACCTTGTTCAGTAGTTCGGTTGCTTCGGCTTGCGCCTTCTTGTGGTCCAGCCCGCGATGCCGTCGCAGGACCTCGGTGACCTGCAGTCCGATGGGGATGACCGGATTCAGCGAGGTCAGCGGGTCCTGGAAGACCATGCCGAGGTCCCTGCCGCGCCGATCGCGCAGTTGTTTGTCCGAAAGGGTCAGCAGCTCGGTGCCATCGAAGGTAACCGAACCGCTTACCCGAACGCCGCGTTTCGGCAGCAGCCCCATAATGGCAAGCGAAGTCACCGATTTACCGCAACCGGATTCGCCAACGAGCCCGACCGTCTGGCCGGCTGCCACGGAGAAGCTGACGCCGTCCACCGCGGTGAACGGCTTCTGCCGCTTACGGCCGAAGACCACGGACAGATCGCGTACTTCGAGTAGCGCCATACTCGGCTCACCGCCGCTTCTTCGGGTCGAGGGCTTCGCGCAGGGACTCGCCGAGCAGCGTGAACCCGAGCGCGACGATGATGATCGCGGCGGCAGGTAGGAACGCCAACTCCGGTTTGACCTCGATGAACTGCTGCGATTCGGCCAGCATCAAACCCCATTCGGCGCGGGACGGGTCCGGATCGCCGAGCCCGAGGAAGGAGAGCGCGGCCGCGTCGATGATCGAGGTGGCCAGCGTCAAGGTGGCTTGCACGATCACGGGCGTGAGCGCGTTCGGCAGGATATGCCGGAACACCACGGTCCGCCGCCGCACGCCAAGCGCGGTGGCCGCGAGTACGTGGTCACTATGTCGTTGGGCGAGCATGGCGCCCCGTAACAAGCGCGCGAACACCGGGATCGCGACCATCGAAACGGCGATGATCACCGTCCACTGATTGGTTTCGGCGAACAGCGCGGCCACACTGATCGCGAGCAAAATGGACGGAAAGGAAAGCAGGATATCGGTGAACCGCATCAAAGCGGTGTCCACCCAACCGCCAAAGGCGCCCGCGAGCCCGCCGAGCGTGCAGCCAACGGCAACCCCGATCAGCGTGGCGAGCACCCCGACGATCAGTGTTTGCTGTGCCCCCACCAGTAATCTGGAAAACAGGTCATAGCCGTACTGATCACTGCCGAGCAGGAACCCAGGCATCGGCCCCGGAATCGACTCGGGGGTCAGCTGGTTCTTCAGCTCGGCGTACTGGGTGCGTGGGTCCTTGGGCGCGAGGAAAGGCGCGAGGATCGCCAGCACCACGAACAACGCGACGATGATTGCCCCGGTGATCGCGACCGGATTTGCGCGCATCCGCCGCAATGCGTCCTTGGCGAGGCTGACACCGGCATCGCCAGCATCTGCCAGCTCGTCGATCCGCTCGCGGCGGCGCTGGAGCAGTTTCGGTGTCATCGGCCCACCCGCACCCTCGGATCGATGATCGCGTACGAGATATCCACCAGCAGGTTCACCACCACGTAGACCACCGCGGCGAGCAGGATCAGCGCCTGCAACCGGGGATAGTCCTTGAGCTCGATCGCCTCGGCGAGCAGCGAACCGAGACCGCCCCAGACGAACACCTTCTCGGTCAGCACCGCGCCGGCAAGCAGCAGGCCGGTCTGCAGACCGATCGTGGTGGACACCGGAAGCAGGGCGTTGCGCAGCACATGCCGCCGGCGGATCGTCGCGGTACCGAGGCCCTTGGACTCCGCGGTGCGGACGAAATCCTCGTCGAGCACATCGAGTACCGAGGCGCGGGTGATCCGCACGATCACCGCCATCGGGATGGTGGCCAGTACCAGCGCCGGCATCAGTAGGTGCACAAGGCCATCGATCGTGGCGTCGAACTCCCTGGTGAGTAAGCCATCCAGGGTGACGAAACCGGTCACCGAGGTCGAGTTGATCTCCACGTCCTGCCTGCCGGACGGCGGCAGGATGCCCAGCTGGCTGGAGAACACCCATTTCGCGAGGAACCCGAGGAAGAACACCGGCACCGCGACCCCGATCAGGGTGCTGACCACGGTGAGGTTGTCCAGCAGCCTGCCCCGGTAGCGTGCGGCGAGGTAGCCGAGTGGGATCCCGAGGCCGATGGCGACCACCATGGCGAAAAAGGACAGTTCTACCGTCGCGGTGAAGCCCCTACCGATCTCCTCGATCACCGGCAGCCCGGTTACCGTGGAGTTGCCGAAGTCGCCGGTGATCGCGCGACCGAGGAACTTCCAGTACTGCACCCAGATCGGCTGGTCCAGGCCGAGTGCGGCATTGAGCTGTGCTTCCCGCTCCGGTGTCCACCTGTCCCCGAGCATCGCCGTCGCCGGCCCGCCAGGCAGGGCGCGCAACCACGCGAAGATCAGAATGGACAGCACGATGAGCGTCGGGATTGCTTGCAGCAGCCGACGAACGATGAATCGCAGCATACGTCGATACCTTTACCTGCCGTGGTTGGCAGCGCGCCGCACTGCCAACCACGTGCCTGGTGTGCTTACGATTCTTCCACGGTGACCGTGCTGAACCGCTCATCAGTGAGCGGGCTCGGCACGATGCCGTGCACCTTCGGGCTCACCGCGAGCGCAGCCGGCGAGGAGGTGAGCGGGACCGCCGGGATGAACTCGGCGATCTTCTGTGCGGCCTCCTCGTAGTCCTTCTTCTGCTCGGCATCGTCCACAGTGGCATCCGCCCTGCTGAGCGCGTCGAAGATCTCCGGGTTGTTGAAGCCGAACTCGGCCTTCTCCCTGCCGAAGAAGGTGCCGATGAAGTTGCCGGCGTCGCCGTAGTCGCCGGTCCAGCCGAGCAGGTGGATGTCCTGCTTGCCCAACTTCTGCACGTCGTCCTTGAACCCGCCGTTCCACGGCCGCAGCACGGTTTCCACCTTGATGCCGACCTTCTCCAGGTCGTCTGCGATCGCGCCACCCACGGCCTGCGGGTTGGGCAGGTACGGGCGGGACACTTCGGTTGGCACGTAGAACTTCAGCGTCAGGTTCTCCGCGCCGGCTTCCTTCAGCAGCCGCTTGGCGTCTTCCTGGCTGTACGGGAACTTCTCGACGTCCTTGGTGAAGCCGTCCAGCGTGTCGGGCAGGAACTGGTCCCGGCCGGTAGCGCCGCGCGGCAGCTGGTTCTGGGCCAGCTGCTTCTTGTTGATCGCGTACTGGATCGCCTGGCGTACTCGGACATCCTTCAGCTTGGGATTACCTTCCTGGTTGATGCCAAGGTAGAGGATGTTGAAGTTCGGCCTGCTGAGGATTTTCTGACCGTTGTCTTCCAGGCTCTGGTAGTGCGCGGGCGAGGGGAAGTCGTAGGCCTGGATGCTGCCGGCCTCGAGTTCCTGTTTGCGGGCGTTCTCGTCTTCAATGATCTTGAAGACGACCTTGTCCAGTTTGGCCTTTTCGCCCCAGTAGTCATCGTTGCGGACCAGGGTGACCGTGTTGTTCTGCGGCTTGTAGCTCTCGAACTTGAACGGGCCGGTGCCGGTGGGGAACTTGTTCGCATAATCCGAGTAGGAGAACGCGCCGCCGGTCTGGGTAACCTCGTCGGCGTTGTGCTTCTCCATCGCGGTGGGGCTGGAGATGGAGAACGAGGTGAGCCCGAACGCGTCCGGGAAGGCGCCCTTGGCCTTGCCCAGGTTGACCACCGCGGTGTTCTCGCCATCGGCTTCGCAGGACTTGTAGAGCGGCTCGCCGGTGGCGTCGCCCTTGTTCTCCGCGAACCCGCCGAAGACATCGCCGTAGTAGATCGCCTGGCTCTGCGCGGCCGCGCTTGGCAGGTTGTGCCAGCGGTCGAAGTTCGCGCAGACCGCCTCGGCGTTGAAATCGGTCCCGTCGTGGAACTTGACGTCTTCGCGGAGGGTAAACGTCCAGGTCTTGCCTTCGTTGCTGGGCTCCCACTCGGTGGCAAGGCCCGGTTCGAGTTCGGCGGTCCCCGGCTTGTAGGTGATCAACGTGTCGTACATCTGCCGCTGAATGCGGAAGGTCTCGCCATCGTCGTTGAAGATCGGGTCGAAGTTCTTCGGCTTGCCCGCCGCGCCGAAGACCAACGTACCGCCGGACTCACCGCTTCCCGAATCCCCTCGATCGGACTCCGCGCAGGCAGAGACGGAAACCACGAGTGCGCCGGCTAGCCCGATCAGGGCAGCCTTGCGGACCCGCTTTTTACCGGTATGGAGCATCGTTGCTACCCCTTGGCACAGTTCGGTTCTCACGTTGTGGACGCTGACACTAGCCGTTATCCCGCGTTCACTTAAGTGCCAAAGGTTACGATCCTGCTACTAGCCTCGCTGGGGTTATCCCTGGTTTAGGCCAAACGGCCTATGGATCGAGCTGGCCGATTCCAAAACACCAGGTCCGGATATGACCGAATTGGCCCGCTCTGGGGTGTGGTCGACCGCGAACCAACCTTTTTCAAACTCCTGCCAGCGGCGCAGCGGTTCCCGGCAGGCCTCCCCGTCCCGCGCCACGGCGGCGGCCAGCCGGCTCGCCTGGTCACCGCAGCCGACCCAGATCAGCTGGCTCAACTTCGCGGCGATCGAAGCTCGCCCGGCGGAAACCCCCTCGAGCACGAGTACCTCGGGCACCGGCACCCGGACGAAAGCACCCCGTACCGGTTCGCCGTTCGGCCATTCGACACGCTGGTAGCGCCCCGGCAAACCCTGGCTGAGTGGGTCGAGTACCCCAGCGTGCAGCCGGGGCCACCAAGCGACCGGTTGCTCCCAGGTGGCGAAGTCGTCGGTGCGCACGATCCGGACGGCGGACTCCGCCTGGAGGCTTTTCCGTAACTCCGCGGCCAGCGCATCGGCGAAAGTGGACTTACCCGCCCCGGACGGACCGTCCACGGCCACCAACCGGACCCGACCGAGCAGGGCGGGCGCGGCGCGCACGGCACGGGCGATCCCGGCCAGCTCGGCTGGCTCGGTCACAGCGCGCGGCGGCCGGAAAGCGCCCTACCGAGCGTGAGCTCGTCGGCGAACTCCAGGTCGCCGCCCATCGGCAACCCGGAGGCCAGCCGGGTGACGGTGAGCCCAGGGAAATCACGCAGCATGCGAACCAGATAGGTGGCGGTGGCCTCGCCCTCGGTGTTCGGGTCGGTCGCCAGGATCACCTCGGTGATCTCGTCGGTGCCGATCCGCGCCAGCAGCTCACGCATCCGCAGCTGATCGGGGCCGATCCCGGACAACGGATCAAGCGCGCCGCCGAGCACGTGATAGCGCCCCTTGAACTCGCCGGTGCGTTCCACGGCGAGTACGTCCTTTGGTTCTTCGACGACGCAGACCAGCGTGGCGTCCCTGCGCTCGTCCCGGCAGATCCGGCAGCGCTGCTGCTCCGCGACGGTCCCGCAGACCTCGCAGAACGTCACGCCCTCGGCGACCTTGCCAAGTACCTCGCGCAGTCGGTTGATATCCGCAGGATCGGAGTTCAGCAGGTGAAAGGCGATCCGCTGGGCGCTCTTCGGACCGACCCCGGGAAACCGACCGAGCTCGTCGATCAGGTCCTGGACAACTCCCTCGTACACGGCCTACATACCCGGCAGGCCAGGCAGCCCGCCTCCGCCGCCGAGCCCGCCAAGGCCCTCGGCGAGCGGGCCCATCTTCTGCTGGGCAAGCTTCTCCGCGTTCGCGTTGGCGTCGCGCACCGCCGCGACCACGAGATCGGCGAGGGTTTCCGGGTCCTCCGGGTCGACCACCTTCGGGTCGATCACCAGCGACTTCAGTTCGCCGCCGCCGGAAACCGTCGCCGTGACCAGGCCACCACCCGAGCTGCCGTCGACCTCGGCGTCGGCCAGCTCCTGCTGGGCCGAAGCGAACTGCTCCTGCATTTTCTGCGCCTGCTGCAACATTTGCTGCATGTCCGGCATCCCGCCAGGCTGCACCGCGGCTCCTCACTCGTTGGTTTCCTGCGTGGCATCCAGCCTAGTCGGCTTTGGTGTGGCAGCGTGCGCTGCGTGCGTACTCGATTGCTCCGGACGGTCCGCGGCGCGCTCACGCTCGGTTGTGCATTGGCCATAGCCGGTTGCGCCGCGGAAACGCCGTCGGCAACTGATGGTGGCACGAGCGCGGCGACCAGCGCGCCGGCGCCTTCCTCGACCACGAGTAGCCCGCGCGTCACCAGCTCACCGCCCGCGAAACCTGAGCCACTTGTGGTACTCGACCCCGGGCATAACGGGGGAAACGCCGCTGCGCCGGAGCAGATCAACCAGCAGGTGCCCGCCGGTCGGGGCGCGAGCAAGGCCTGCAACACCACTGGAACCGAAACCGATGCCGGCTATCCGGAGCACGCGTTCAACTGGGACGTGACCAACCGGATCGCCCAGGTGCTCGCCGAACGCGGCGTACGGGCACAGCTGACCAGGGGCAGTGACGAGGGCGTCGGCCCGTGTGTGGACCGCAGGGCGGCGATCGGGAACCAGTCCGAGGTGGCCGCGGTGGTATCGGTGCACGCGGACGGTTCGACCTCGCCGCAGGCCCACGGATTCCATATCGCCTATTCGGACCCGCCGCTGAACGCCGCGCAGCGCGGACCGGCGCGGGAGCTGGCCGAAGCGATGCGGGACGGGATGCGCGACAGTGGCCTGCCGATCTCGGACTACCTGGGCACGGATGGGCTCGCGCCGCGCGATGACCTTGCCGGGTTGAACCTCGCCGAGCGGCCAGCGGTGCTTGTCGAATGCGGCAATATGCGCAATCCGCAGGAGGCGGCGGCCTTCAGCAGCGAGCAGGGCAGGCAGCGCTACGCCGAGGCCATCGCGAACGGCATCCTCGGCTACCTGGGTTAGCTACTCGTCGAGCGGGCGGGCGCCAAGTTGGTCGGAAAGCAACTGCTGCACGTCGATCGCGCCACCGCCGAGCGAGGGACCGCTCGGTGCTGGGCTTGCCGGGGGTTCCGTACTGACCGGCGTGGGACTGGGCGCGCTTGCTCGCGGCGGGCTGGCCGGTGGCTCGTACTCGTCCGGCTCCGGTTCGGGCGGTAGCGGGATATCGTCGTCCGGCTGGCTGCGCGGCGCGGGTTTTGCTGGTTGCGGCTGGGCCTGCGGTGTCGGCGGCGCGGGCGGCGGTTCGGGTGCCGCCGCCGGTGCTGGACGCTCCGGTGGCGGTTGCGGTGCGCGGGCCGGCTGCGCGGGGGCCGCACTGGCTGCCGGTGGACTGGCAGGCTTCGCCGTTCCCGAGCCCGAGGTGCGTGCCGAATCCGCCTGGTCCGCGGGGACGCAGCGCACCTGCCACTGGCCGCCGAGTACTTCGGCGAGCGCCTTCGCGATGACGTCCACATTGCGCGGTTCGGAAAGCCGCCTGGCCAGCGGGGCCGCGGTATGCGTCAGGATCACCGTGTCGTTCTCCACGGCGTGCACGCTCGCGTTGGTCATCATCGCTTCGGTGCTACGGCTGGACTTGCGGATCACGCCGAGTAGATCGGACCACACCCGCCGGACCGCCGTGGCATCCAGCGCCCCCGGCGTTTCCGGTGTCTCGGCCGCAGCTGGCTCGGCGGCCGGCTGCGGTGTCGGCTCAGGTGGGGCGGGTTCAGGCTGGGCCGGCTGAGCTGGGGCCGGTGCCGGCGCGGCGGGCTTTGCCTCGGGCGCCGGCCGCGTCCGAGGCGCTGGCTCGGCTGACCGCGCCGTCCGGGCCTCCGGTTGGGCTGGCTCCTCAGCAGCCGAAGCGCTGCCCGATACGGTCAGCCGGCGCTCCAATCGATCCATCCGGTGGCGCAGCCCAGCCTCGGACTCGTCCGTCGCCGGCAGCAGCATGCGCGCGCAGAGCAGTTCGAGCAGCAACCGGGGCGCGGTCGCGCCGCGCATCTCGGTCAACCCCGTGTGCACGATATCGGCGCAGCGGGACAGGGTGCCGGCGTCCAGCCGCTGCACCTGCTGCTGCATCCGGGTGAGTTGATCCTCCGGTGCGTCCACCAGACCGCGCCCGGCGGCATCCGGGACCGCGCGCAGCAGCACCAGATCCCGTAGCCGGTCGAGTAGGTCCGCGGCGAACCGGCGTGGGTCGTGCCCAGCCTCGACGAGCTTGTGCACGGTGTCGTAAATGGCCGCGCCATCGGCCACCGCGAGACCGTCGATCACATCGTCGATCAGCGCCGAATCGGTGACCCCGAGCAACGCGATGGCCCGATCGTAGGTAACGCCCTGGCTGCCGGCGCCGGCAAGCAACTGGTCGAGCACGGACTGGGTATCCCGCGCCGAGCCGCCACCGGCCCGCACCACCAGCGGCAGTACCGCGGGCTCGACCGGTACCCCCTCGGCCGCGCAGTTGCGCTCGAGTAGTTCGCGCATCGCGCCGGGCGGGATCAGCCGGAACGGGTAGTGGTGGGTACGCGAGCGGATGGTGTTCAGCACCTTGTCCGGCTCGGTGGTGGCGAAGATGAAGATCAGGTGTTCCGGCGGCTCTTCGACGATCTTCAGCAGGGCGTTGAAGCCCTGCGTGGTGACCATATGCGCCTCATCGATGATGAACACCCGGTAGCGGGACTCCGCTGGGGTGAAAAAGGCGCGGTCCCGAAGGTCGCGGGCATCGTCCACGCCACCGTGGCTGGCCGCGTCGAGCTCGACCACGTCGACACTGCCGGGCCCCTCCGGCGCGAGCGCAATACACGAGCCGCATTCGCCACACGGATCCGCGGTCGGGCCCTGCACGCAGTTGAGTGACCGGGCCAGGATGCGTGCGCTGGAGGTTTTCCCGCAGCCGCGCGGGCCGGAGAACAGGTACGCGTGATTGACCCGACCGGCCGCCAGCGCGGTGCGCAGCGGTTCGGTGACATGCTCCTGGCCGACGACCTCGGCGAAGGTCGCCGGACGGTACTTGCGGTAAAGGGCGAGTGCCACGCCGCGAGACTACCGGTAACCATCGCGGGGATGCGCGCTGCCTCGCGCGATCGGCCAAGCAGCCAGCGTGCGAGGCCACCCAGCGCGCGAGGCAGCGAGCAGAAGGTTTACACTGAACGTGGACCCCGTGCGGCGTTCATCTCGCGAACCTCCCCAGGGCCGGAAGGCAGCAAGGATAAGCGTGCTCTGTCGGGTGCACGGGGTCCCCTCTTTTGTGCGCTATTCCCGGAAGGCGGCGCAGGCCACCGCGACGTAGGCCTTCTCCGGTGCTCGCCAGGCGACCTCCGCCCAGCGGTTATCGGTCACCTGCTTGTTGTTCGCTCCCACGCAGGAGTATTCCTCGCCGACGACATAGGGGGCGCACGGCGAATCACCGTCGGCTTGCACGCAGGTCGTGTAGTTCGCACAGGTGAGCGTGATCAGTGCCTGGTACGAAGTGGACGGACCGGTGCGCACGTTGAGCTTGCAGTCGTTGTTTTCCGTGGCGTGCACTAAGGCTGGTTCGGCCGCGGATGGCTCAGGGGTAGTGGTCGCGCTCGCTGGCGCGGCTACCAGCAACAGTGTCATCAGCGCGCCCGCCAAAAGAGCGAAAGCCTTGCCAAACAACGATCTTCCGGTCACCTGATCTCCTCCTTGCTCGGCTGGAATACCGATCAAGGACCTTAGCGAACAAGATTAGGCACGGCGTTCGCTTGATCGGATGATCCGGTCCTCGGTTCTCAGTGCCCGTGGAACGCCTCGGCCAACCACCAGGCGCCGCCATCGGAGGCGATCTTGGCGTCCAGTACCAGTGGCGCGGACCGGTCTCCGGCCAGCCAGTCACGCAGCGCCCCGAGATCATCCGGGTTGCGCACGGTCGCCGCGGTGCAGCCGAAGCCGCGTGCGATCGCGGCGATATCGGTATCCGGGAAGCGCACGGTGCTCAGCGAGTCCTCGTCGGCGTCGAGGAAATGATGCACCTCGGCGCCGTAGGCGGCATCGTTGTACACCACGACGACAAGCGGCAGGCCGAGTCGCACCGCGGTCTCCAGTTCGGCGATGGACATATGGAACCCGCCGTCGCCGAGCGCGGCGATGGGTAGCCGGTCCGGCACCGCGAGCGCCGCGCCGATCGCGGTGGCCAGCCCGAGGCCAATCGACTGAAAGCCTTGGGTGAAGCAGAATCCGTGCTTGTCCGGCACCCTGAGGTAGGCACTCGGGTACCCCATGAAGTTGCCGGAATCCACCGCGAGTACCCGTTCCGCCGGGAGCAGGTCATCAAGCAGCACGCTGAGCGTGCGCGGGTCGATCCGATCTGGCTCGGTGAGTTCGATGTAGGGCACGTCCCGCCAACGTGCCTCGGCCTTGATCCGCTCGCCGATCCCGGCCCTGCGGTAACCGGTGGCCTGCTGGGCCCAGTCACGCAGATCGCGGTGGGTGGCAAGCGCGGTGGCCGCGACATCGCCGAGCAGGCCAAGGTCGATCGGTCGGTGTGCGCCGAGCGCGGCTGGTTCAATGTCTACTTGCGCCACTTTGGCCGCCGGTCCGATCAGTTTGCCGTGCCGCATCGTCCACATGTTCAGCGCGCAGCCCCAGCCGACGACCAGATCCGCGTTCGCGATCAGCTCCGCGGCAAGCGGTGAGGCGAACCCGCCGGATATCCCGATCGACCATTCGTCCTTTTCGAACAGTCCATTTGCTACTGCCGAAGTGCTGAGTAACGCGCCGCAGTGCGCGGCGAGCATCCGCAGCGGTTCGGCGGCCTCGCGCGCACCGCGCCCGGCGACGAAAACCGGCCGCTCCGCGTTCGCCAGCAGTTCGGCCAGCTCGGCTATCCTGGCCGGGTCCGGTTCGACGTACGGGGTAAGCCAGTCGACCGAGGGGCGTGGCCGGTCGGGTGGTGCTTGCAGTTCCTGCACATCCAGTGGGAGGTTCAACACCACGGTGCGCCGTTGCTCGACCGCGGTGCGAAACGCCCGTACGGTGTCGGCGAAAGCGCTGGCCGCCGAGTGCACCCGCTCGGCAACCGCGCCAACCGAGCGTGCGGCCGCGTCCTGGTCGATCCGGAAGTTCGAGAGCACGGCCGAACCGGCGGTATCCGCGGCAAGAACCAACAACGGAGTGCGGCTCTTGGCTGCCTCGCCGATCCCGGTGAGCGCGTTGGTCAAGCCACAACCCTGGTGCACCGTGACCACGGCTGGCTGGTCGCGGGTGCGCACATAGGCATCTGCCATCGTCGCCGCGCCGCCTTCGTGCCGGCAGGCGGTAAACGGTACTCCCGCGGCCCGCAAGGCATTGGTGACGTGGAAGTTTCCGCTGCCGACCACGCCGAAGGCATGCCGTACACCCAGTTCGGCAAGCACCTCGCCGACCAGTTCGGCCACCCGCATGCCGCTCAGCCCTCCCGTTCGACGAGCGCGTACACCCGTGCCGGGCTGCCGGAACCGCCGACGATGGGTAGCGGGGAGACGATCAGTAGTGCGCCGGTTGCCGGGACCGAAGCCAGGTTCTGCAACTGGGTCAGCCCGTACTTGCCCGCACCGAGTAGCAGTTCGTGGCAGGGGAACGCGGGATCGAGTTCGGGGGCCCTGCCCGCGTCGGTGCCGACGGTCTCTACGCCGAATCCGGCGATCGCGGTTTCCTCGGCCAGCCAGCGCGCGCATTCGGCGGACACACCAGGGGTATGCGAGCCCTGCTCATCCGCGTTCAGGAACCGTTCGGCATCGGTCGACCGGGTATCCCAACCGGTGCGGTAAAGCAACCAGCCGCCCTCCGGAAGCGATCCGTGCTCGGCTTCCCACGCCCGCACGTCCGCGATTTCCAGCAGGAAGTCCGGGTTCGTCGCCGCCTGTGCGGAAAAATCGAGCACTACCGCGGGCGCCACCAGTTGGCCGAGCGGGATCTGCGCGACGTCCAGCCCATCCTTGCCGGAAACCCAGTGATTCGGCGCGTCCACATGCGTACCGGTGTGCTCGCCGGTGTGGATGTTGTTCCAGTACCAGCGCGGCCCGCGCTCGTCGTACCGGCTGATCTCCTCGAGCTGAAAGCCGATCGTGTTGGCGAACGGCTCCGGCAGTTGCAACACCGGGGTGCCTTCGGTCAACGGCGCGGTGAGGTCGACGATCTCGAGCCGGCCGGTACGGATCGCGGTGTTCAGCTCGGTGAGCAGCGACATATCGCCTTCTCCTGCCTGTGGGTGCCGTCCGGTTGGTCGGCGTCAAGACTATCCGGTCACGGTGGTGGCGCTTTCCCTGAGCGCGAAGCGTTTGACCTTGCCGGTGGATGTTCGGGGCAGGGCTTCGATGAACTCGATCCGGCGCGGATACTTGTACGGGGAGATCGCCTGCTTCACGAACGCTTGCAGCTCGTTGGCCATGGCTGGCCCGGCGTTGGCGGTTTCGTTGAGCACGACATAGGCGGTCACCAGCGCGCCACGCTGCTCGTCCGGGGTGCCGATCACCGCGCATTCCAGTACATCGGGATGCGCGGCCAGTGCCTCCTCGACTTCCGGCGCCGCGATGTTGTAGCCGGCGGAGATGATCATGTCGTCGCTGCGTGCCTGGTACCAGAAGTAGCCTTCCGCGTCTCGAATGTAGGTATCGCCGGTGATGTTCCAACCTTCGACCACGTAGTTGGGTTGCCGGTCGCCGGCGAGATAGCGGCAGCCGGTTGGGCCGCGAACGGCTAGCCGGCCGGCCACTCCGTCCGGTACCTCCTGTCCAGCCTCGTCCAGGATCCGCGCTTGGTATCCGGGCACCGCCTGCCCGGTGGCGCCCGGTCGGATCCGTTCGTCGGCCGAGCTGATGAACACGTGCAGCATCTCGGTCGAGCCAATGCCGTCGATGATGCGCAGGCCGGTCAGCCGGTCGAATTCTCGCCAGACCGCTTCGGGCAGGTGTTCGCCGGCCGATACACAGCGGCGCAGGCTGGCCAGCCGCGGCGCCTTGCCCGCGGCGAGCATCGCTTTGTACGCGGTGGGCGCGGTGAACAGCACGGTGACCCGGTGGGCCGCGATCGCCTCGGCGAGCTCGGTGGGGGAGACCCGTTCCAGCAACAGGGTGGTTGCACCGCGGCGCATCGGGAATACCACCAGCCCGCCGAGGCCGAAGGTGAAACCAACCGGCGGGGTGCCGGTGAACAGATCGCCCGGTTCGGTGCGCAGTACGTGCTTGCCGAAGGTATCCGCGATGGCCAGTACGTCGCGGTGGAAATGCATGGTGATCTTGGGTTTGCCGGTGGTGCCCGAGGTTGCGGCCAGCAGCGCGACGTCGTCGGCCGCGGTCTGCACCGCGACGAACTCGCCGGATTTGTCGGCGCACCTGGCGGAAAGCCCGTTCGCGCTGTCCGTTCCGTAGCTGAGCACCGGTGTTCCGGGGAGCTCGGCCGCGAGTAGATCGTCGAGAAAGCGGTGGTCACTGATCGCGATGCTGGGCTTGGTGAGTACGCCGAGCGCGGTCAATTCATTCGGTCGCAGCAGCGGCATGGTGGTCACGACGACGCCGCCGGCCTTGAGTACGCCGAGCCAGCAGGCGACCAGCCACGGATTGTTCGGCCCGCGCAGCAGTACGCGATTGCCTGGCACCAGCGCGAAATCCTCGGTGAGTACCTGGGCAATCTGGTTCGCGCGTTGCCGTACCTCGGCATATGTCCAGCTCTCGGTTGTCGAGCGCAGGCATGGCCGCTGGGCGCCGTGAGCGGCGATCGTGTCGTCAAGCAGCGCTTCCGCGCAGTTGAGCTGTGCTGGATAAGCCAGCTCCGGCAGTTCGAACGTGAACTCCGGCCATTGCGCGGCGGGTGGTAGCTGGTCCCGGCAGAACGTATCGACGTGAGCGGATGGCGATAACTGCATCACCAGCACTCCCCTCATGAGAACAGGCGGTGACGAGATAACTATCAGTATCTCTGAGTCATGACGACAGTCAAGATCTCGCGATATGTATATCGTGTTTCCGTGACGATAGTTAGTAACGAGTGATAAGGTTTTGTGGCCAAGGGAGCCAAGCGGAGGAGTTGGAATGAGCCCGTTTCGCGGATCGGTCCCGTTCACCGAGGACTGGCGGCACTTCCGTTTCGAGCACTCCGCTGGCATCGCGACGCTCACCTTCGACCGTCCGGACAAACTCAACGCGCTCACCTTCGAGGCCTACGCTGACCTGCGGGACCTGCTCGCGGAACTACCACAGCGCGGCGATACCCGAGTACTGGTGCTGCGCGGCAACGGTCGGGCGTTCTGCGCCGGCGGGGATGTCAACGAGATCATCGGCGAAACGCTCGCGATGCGGCCGGACCAACTACTCGAGTTCACCCGGATGACCGGGGAAGTGGTCAAGGCGATGCGCGAGTGCCCGATCCCGATCATCGCGGCATTGCACGGCATGGCAGCCGGTGCCGGTTCGGTACTCGCGCTGGCCGCGGATTTCCGGCTCGGCTCGCACTCCGCGAAGTTCGCCTTCCTGTTCACCAAGGTCGGCCTTTCCGGCGCGGACATGGGTTCGGCATACCTGTTGCCGCGCATTGTTGGCCTGGGCAGGGCCACCCAGTTGCTGATGCTCGGCGACACCATCCGGGCCGAGGAAGCCGAACGCATTGGTCTGCTCAGCCAGCTGGTGCCGGACGAGGAACTGGATGAGGCCGTGCGGCGGCTCGCCACCCGGTTGGCTGAGGGGCCAGCGCAGGGTTACGCGCAGACCAAGGCATTGCTGACCAAGGAACTGGATATGAGTCTCGGCGGGGCGCTGGAACTGGAGGCGATGACCCAGGCGCTGCTGATGAAAACCGAGGACTACGCCGAGTTCCATGCCGCGTTCAACGCCAAACGCGATCCACAATGGCGCGGCCGGTAGCCCCGTCTGACCGCAACCTTTAGGGATCTTGCGGTCAGGTGGATTGCAGCGAGCGGGCGATGATGGTGCGCTGGATGGCCGAGGCGCCCTCGTAGATCCGGGGTGCGCGTACCTCGCGGTACAGGTGCTCGAGCAGATGTCCGCGTTGCAGCGCCCGCGCACCGTGTAGCTGCACCGCCTGGTCGACGACGTACTGCGCCGTTTCCGTCGCGGTCAGTTTGGCCATCGCGGCGCGGGTGCCCACCCCTGGCTCGCCGGCGTCGTAGGCCGCCGCCGCGGCGTAGACCAGCAACCGAGCGGCTTCGGTACGGGTGGCCATGTCCGCCAGCGTGTGCGCCACCGTTTGCTGATCCTGCAGTGGCGCGCCGAAAGCCGTGCGCTCGGCGGTATGCGCGACCGCGGCATCCAGTGCGGCCTGAGCCATGCCGACCGCGAACGCACCGACGCTCGGCCGGAACAGGTCCAGCGTGCGCATCGCGACCCGGAACCCGCGGTCCAGCTCGCCGAGTAGGTCAGCGCGGTGCACCGGAACTCCGTCGAACACCAGCCTGCCGATCGGATGTGGACTGAGCATGTCCAGGTGGTTACCGGAAAGCCCTGGCCGGTCGGCTGGCACCAGGAAGGCGCTGACCCCCTTCGCACCCGCATCGCGGGTCGTCCGCGCGAACACCGTGTAGAAATCCGCCTCGGGCGCGTTGGAGATCCAGATCTTCTCGCCGGTCAGCCGCCAACCGGCACCGTCCGGCTCAGCCGCCAGACCAAGCGCCGCCGCGTCCGAACCGGCCTCCGGTTCGGTCAGCGCGAACGCCGCTACCGCCTCACCGGCGGCCACTGCCGGGATCCAGCGCTGCACCTGTTCCGGGGAACCGGCCTGTAGCACCGGATAGCTGCCCAAGCCCTGTAGCGCGAGCGCGGTCTCCGCCTCGGTGCACTTGGTGGCCAGCGCCTCGCGCAGCAGGCAGAGATCCAGTGCGGCGGCATCGGTGGCCGGCGCGCCCTCCGTGTCCTTTGTGTACAGCCGGGCGAGTAACCCCTGCTGACCCATTTCCTTGAGCAGCGCGCGATTCACCGTGCCGGCCGTGGCACTTTCCGCCAGCGGGCGTAGCTGGGTGGCTGCGAGCTGTTGTACCCAGGTGAAGTACTCCCGCTCCTGCTCGGTCAGTGCGAATCTAGGCACCTGCCGTTCCTTTCCGTTGCGGTAGCCAACGAGCGTGTGCGGTTGCCTGCGCTCCCTCGCGGACCAGTTCCAGCCGGGGCCGCGCCGCATCGGAGCGACCTGCCTGTGGTCTTCTGCTGCCCGCCGCGAACGGCTTCGGCCAGCGGGCACCGTCTCCCGTATAGCCCTGCTCGGCCGCGGCATGCAGCGTCCACTGTGGGTCGTACAGATGCGTGCGGCCGATGGCGCAGAGATCGGCACGCCCGGCGAGGATCAGCGAGTTTACGTCGTCATAGGACGAGATCGCGCCCACGGCGATTACCGCGACACCGTACTTGCGGCCGATCTCGTTGCGGATCCGGTCCGCGTACGGGGTCTGGTAGCTGCGGCCGAAGGCTGGCCGCTCTTCCTTGACCACCTGGCCGGTTGATACGTCGATACCGGCGACGCCGTGTTCGGCAAAGGCTCGTGCGACCTCAACGGCGTCATCGACATCGATCCCCCCGGAATACCAGTCGGTCGCGGAAATGCGCACGGTGATCGGCCGGTCCGCCGGCCAGACTTCGCGGATCGCGTCAAGTACTTCGAGTGGGAACCGCAGCCTGGCGCCCAGCGATCCCCCGTACTTGTCGGTGCGTTTGTTGGTCAGTGGCGAGATGAACGAGGAGAGCAGATATCCGTGGGCGCAGTGCAACTCGAGCACATCGAACCCCGCTCGGGCGGCGGCGGCCGCGCAGGAGACGAACTCGTCCTTGATCCCGGCAAGCTCGGCGATGCTGAGCTCACGCGGTAGCTGGTTGTCCGCACCGTAGCGAATCGCGGAGGGTGCGACCACGTCCCAGTTGCCCTCCGGCAGCGGCTCGTCGATGCCCTCCCACATCAGTTTGGTCGAGCCCTTGCGGCCAGAGTGTCCCAGTTGGACACCGATCTTCGCCGCGCTGTTGGTATGTACGAAGTCGACCACGCGCCGCCAGGATTCTTCCTGTTCCGCGGTGTACAGCCCGGTGCAGCCAGGAGTGATCCTGCCCTGTGCGGATACGCAGACCATCTCCGTCATCACCAGTCCGGCCCCGCCGAGCGCTTTGCTGCCAAGATGCACCAGGTGAAAGTCGCCGGGAACCCCGTCCTGTGCGGAGTACATATCCATTGCGGAGACGACGATCCGGTTGGTTAGTGCCAGCTCGCCGAGCCAGAACGGGTGGAACATGGGTGGGCATTCCGCGGTGGAGGATTGTTGGCGGTCGCTGAACCAGGTATCGGTGTCCGCGACGAACTCGGGGTCCCGCAATCGCAGATTGTCGTAGGTAACCCTGCGGCTGCGGGTGAGCAGGTTGAAGGCGAACTGGGTTGGCTCCTGATCGGCGTACTGCGCGATATTCTCGAACCATTCGAGGCTAGCCTGCGCGGCTCGCTGGGTGGATTCGACCACTGGTCGGCGTTCCTGCTCGTACTCGCGTAGCGCATCCGCGACGGTTTCCTGCTCGCGCAGGCCGGCGGCAAGGGCAAGCGCGTCCTCCATGGCCAGTTTCGTGCCCGAGCCGATGGAGAAGTGCGCGGTATGCGCGGCATCGCCGAGTAGTACGACGTTTTCCGCTCGCCAGTTCGCGCAGCGCACCGTGTTGAAGCTGAGCCATTTCGAGTTGTTGGCGAACACCTGGTGCCCGCCAAGTACATCGCTGAACAGTTCCCTGATCCGCGCGATCGATTGCTCATCGCTGACTCCGGGGGGTAGCTCGGCCGGACTGAGCGCATCGAAACCCGCGCGGCGCCACACATCCTCGGTCATCTCGACGATGAAGGTGCTGGCCTCCGCGCTGTACGGGTAGCCGTGGATCTGCATGATCCCGTACGGGGTTTCCGCGATATAGAACTTGAACGCGTCGAACACCCGGTCGGTGCCCAGCCAGATGTAACGACAGTTGCGGGTATCGGTGCTCGGCTGTAATACCCCGCTGAGTTGTTTACGTATCACCGAGTTTGCCCCGTCGCAGGCGACAACCAGGTCGTAATCGGTGGTGAGCTGGTCCAGCGCGGGCGCCTCGGTGCGGAAGCTGGTGTGCACGCCGAGTTCGGCGCAGCGTTGGCGCAGGATCGCGAGCAGTCGTTTGCGGCTGATCGCCGCGAAGCCGTGTCCGCCGGAGGTGAAAGTGGCACCCCGGTAGTGCACGTCAATATCGTCCCAGCAGGCGAATTCCGCCGCCATCGCTTGGTATACCGCCGGGTCGGCGTGCTCGATTCCGCCAAGAGTCTCGTCCGAGAACACCACACCGAAGCCGAAGGTGTCCGTTGGCGCGTTGCGTTCCCACACGGTGATCTCATCGCGTGGTTGCAGCTGTTTGGCCAGCGCGGCGAAATACAGGCCGGCCGGACCGCCGCCGATAACGGCGATACGCACGGGAACCTCCTCGGTCGGCTTGGCTCTCAGTCGTCAATTTTATGTCGTGTTTGATACGACCGTCAATGAGACGTAATATACGTGGCTATGACGACCAGCCGAACGTGCCTGGTGACCGGCGCGAGCAGGGGAATAGGCCGAAGCGTCGCGCTCGCGCTAGCCGCCGAAGGGCATCGGGTGGCGATCAATGCCAGGGAGCGTGCCGCGCTGGGCGCGGTCGAAGGCGAACTGGCTGAACTGGGGCGCGCTGAACTGGGGCTCGCCGTGCCCGGAGACGTGACCCAGCCTGGTGCGGCCGAGACCACGCTCGATGCGGTGGAACGCCGTTGGGGCGCGGTTGAGGTACTTGTGCTTGCCGCTGGGGTGGCCAGTTCCGCGCCGCTGGCGCGAACCACGGATGCCGAATGGGAACGGACGCTTGCGGTGAACCTCACCGCGCCGTTTCAGTTTCTGAAACGCGCGGCTCCGGTGATGGCCGAGCGGGGTTGGGGTCGGATCGTGGTGATCGCGTCGATGGCGGCGAAACGTGGCGATCCGTATGTCAGTGCCTATACGGCGAGCAAGCATGGGGTGCTCGGGCTGGTGCGTTCGGCGGCGACCGAGCTCGCGCGTAGCGGGGTGACGGTGAACGCGGTCTGCCCGGGGTATGTGGACACCCAGCTGACCGCGGACACCATCGCCGGGATCAGTGCGAGCACCGGGCGTAGCGCGCAGCAGGCGCGAGAAGCTCTGGAGCGAATGCACCCGATCCGCCGGTTGATCACACCCGACGAGGTTGCCGAGGCGGTGCTGGCCTGTGTACGGAATCCGGCGATGACCGGGCAGGGCATCAATGTGGACGGAGGGGCGTGCCAGTCATGACCATCGAGCCGATCAATCCGGCGGAACTCGCGAAGCCATCGGGGTTCTCGCACGCGGTGTCCGTGCGGGACGCGCGGCAGGTCTACCTCGCTGGCCAGACCGGAATGGACCCGGCCGGCGCGATCGTCGCGGGCGGGGTGGTCGCGCAGTTTGAGCAGGCGCTGGGCAACCTGCTTACCGCGTTACGCGCGGCGGGTGGGCAGCCGGCTCATCTGGTGCAACTGACGATCTACATCGTGGACATACCGGATTACCAGCGGCATGCGAAGGAAATCGGCGCGGTATGGCGCAGGCTTATCGGTGCGCATTACCCGGCAACGGCGGGGATCGGCGTAAGCCGGCTGTGGGATACCGAGGCGCTGGTCGAGGTGCAGGGCACCGCCGCGCTGCCGCTAGATGACTGACCACGGTTAGCCCGCGAAACGGTGGCGTCTCAGCCCGCCTGGCCGGAAACCAGTTCGGTCACATGTGCGTGCGCGTGCTCAGCTAGATCCTCTCGCAAGGCGAAGAACAGCTCGGTCGCCCGCATGCCAACCCAGTCCCGTGGCAGCAGCTCGGCGGGTAGACCAGGGTCCAGGTACGGCAGTCGTCGCCAGTCGGTGAGTGCCCGTACATAGTCGGCGAATGCCTCTTGTGCCTTGGGTGTCCGGCGCCGCCGCCAGCGCCGTTGCACCGGTACATACACCTGGAGGAATTCCTCGTAGAGCGTGGCCAGTTGCTCGAGGTCCCACCACTGGGCGACCTTGTCCGGCAGCGCGCCGAAAGCCTTGTGCTCGGCGTGAAACACGTCCGCGTACCCGCTGAGCTCGTATCGTTCGAGCATGCTGATCGTCGCCGCGCGCAGATGCGCTGGTGCGATCCACACGCCCGGCGCGGTGTTTCCGAAACCGAGTTTGGTCAGCTGGCTGCGTAGTACATGCCGTTTGTGCCGGTCGGACTCCGGCACCGAGAACGTGGCGAGTACCCAGCCGTCGGAAAGGGCCGCGCGCTGGCCGCCGAAGATCCGCTCATCACCCTCGCGGAGAATCTCGCGTGCTTCGGCGGATAGCTCGTAGCCCGCGGCGCCGCCGCGTTTACTGGCCACCAGGATGCCCCTGCGCTTGAGCCGCGAGATCGAGGAGCGCACCGCTGGCTCGTCCACCTCGAGATCGGCGAGCAGGCTGACCAGTGCGGCGACCGAAAGCCAGCCGTCCGACTCCCGCGCGTAAAGGCCGTAAACGGTTACGATCAGGTGGCGCGGCTGCGGCGCTTTGCCCATCGGTTCCCGCGCCGCCACCTCGTCGGCTATCGCTCCGGTCGTCACGAAAACACGATAGCAATGCGGCGTTGGGCGCCGAAAAATCGCAGGGTAGCCGGGCCGTCGGCGGCGAAGCGGCATAATGGCAGTACGCGCCCGACCGCGCGTAGCACTGCCGCCAGCGGTGCTCGGACCCGATGCAGCGTGGAGTGATCCGACCGTGGACCTGGCAACCATCCAGCAGGCCAGCGTGCGGGCCTTCGCGGATCGGGGATTCGCGGCCACCGGAATCCGGGATATCGCCCGCAACGCTGGGGTAACCTCCGGCGCGCTGTACCACTACGCCACCAGCAAAGAAGAACTCTTGATCGCGGTGATGCGGATCAGCCTCACCGAACTGTCCAGGCTGGCCGCCGAGGCCGTAACCGACCAGCCCGAGCCGGCCAGCCAGCTTGCCCAACTCGTCCGCACCCACGTCGCGCTGCAAGCGACCAGCCCGCAGACCGCCCTGGTTGTGGACAGGGAGGTCCGCGCGCTGTCCGAGGATAACCAGCGGGCTGCGATGAGCCTGCGCGACGATTACGAGGCGCACTGGCGAACCGTGCTGGACGCCGGGATCGCCGAATGCGTTTTCGACGTCCCCGACCCTCGCGTCGCACGACTCGCCCTGCTCGAGATGTGCAACGGGGTGGCCAACTGGTACCGACCGGACGGCGCGCTCGGCCTCGCCGAGCTGCAGGAGGTGTTCGTCCGGCTCGCCTTCGGCCTGGCCGGCTGCCAGCGCAGCAGCGCGGCCAGCATCGGTTCCTATGTGGAGATGAAACCGCTGTCCTGCGAACCGATCAGCCGAACCACAACTGGCTGACCCGGTCGTAGCCGGGATCCTGCCGCCCCGCCGCTGCTTCCCGCAGTTCCTTCTTCGCGATCTTCTCCGATGCGGTGAGCGGCAGCCGATCGCGGAGCACCCAGTAGCGGGGAACCTTGAAATAGGCCAGGTTCCGCTGCGCGAACTCGATCAGCTCGGGCACCAGCTCCGCTGCCGGCCTGCTGCCGCGAGCAACTACGAAGGCCTGGATCTCCTCCCCGCGTAGCTCATCGGGCACCGGTACGCATGCCGCGAGCGCAACCTCGGCGTGCTGCTCGAGCACCGACTCCAGTTGTACCGCGGCAATGTTCTCCCCGCTGCGTCGGATGATGTCCTTTGTCCGACCATGGAAATACAGCAGGTCAGCTTCGTCCTGGTGGACCAGATCACCCGTGTCGTACCAGCCACCGCGAAACGCCGCCTCGGTCGCCGCATCGTCGCCGAAGTAGCCGTAGGTCACCCTGGCACCGCGCACCAGCAGATTACCCACCGAACCACGGGGAACCGGTTGCCCCGAATCGTCCACAATGCGCACCTCGAGGTTCGGCATCGGCCGGCCAAGCGCGCCAGTGCCGACGGTCGCGTCGTGTTCGGCCGGCTCCACCATGGTGACCAGTCCCAGTTCGGTGCTGCCGTAGAGCTCGTGCCACGGCGCGCCAAACCGTTCCTCCAGCTCTCGATGCCGATCGGTGGGTAGCGCGGAGCAGGCAATGTAGCGCACCAGATTGTCGCGTTCCTGGCCAGACGGCTCCGTTTTCAACAGCAGGGTGGGCATCACGCCAAGGCAGTAGAAAAAGGTGACCCGATGCCGGCGTACCGACTCCCAGAAGCTGCGGGGGTGGAACCGATCCAGCACTACGAGTTTGGCCCCGGTATGCAGCGCGCCAACCAGATTCCACTGTGGATCCATATAGTAGAAAGGCTGCGCGGTGAGCAGCACATCCGCTCCGGTAAGGCGCGGTCCGTGATCGATCAGCACCTGCGCGAGCTCCATCCAGTACGCATGCGAAAGCAGGCAGCCCTTCGGGGTACCGGTACTGCCCGAGGTGTACTGAATATTCGCCACGGCCTCAGGGAAAACCCGACGCTCCGGTTGGCCGCTCGCGCTCGTCAATCGTTCCCAGCGTGTCCCGGACACCTCGTCCTGCTCGCCGGCGCCGACCAGGACCACCTGCGGCTGGCCGAGCTCAGCAAGCAGCGGCGCGAGCTTGCCGGCGCTTTCGGTGCTCACGATGATCGCCGAGGGGCGTGCGTCCACCAGCAGGCTGCGCAGGTCCGACTCGCCGAGGTAAACGTTCACCGGGACCATCGCCGCACCGAGCCTTGTCGTTGCGAGCCAGGCGATCGGGAACTCGACCACATTGGGCAGTAGTAGGGCAACCCGATCGCCCGGTCCGATACCGAGTTCCCGCAGTCCAGCGGCGGCACCGCGGACCGCTCCGGCAAGCTCGGCGAAGGTGATCACCGTGCCTTCCGGGTCGAAGTGCATCGCCACCCGCTGCGGCCAGTTCTGGGCCGCGTACTCGACCAGCTCCGGCAGGTTGGCCGCCTGTTTCGTCGCCGTCGTCATCGCGTGGCCGCTGCACCGAGCCCGAACAGGCTGCGGGCGTTGCCGCCGAGTAACTTGCCGAGCACCTGTTCCGGGAGATCGAGCGAGCGCCATTCATCGAGCACTCGGCCATGCCCGAGCACCGGCCAATCGGTGGCGAAGAGCACCTGGTCACGAAGCAGATTGTGCAGGTAGCCAAAAAGCACATCCCAGCCCGTACCGGAACGGCCAACGTACTTAGGCGCCAGCCCACCAAATTCGAGATATACCGTGGGATGCCGGCGGGCGACGGCCGCGTACTCGGTGGCCCACGGCCAGCCGGCGTGGCAGGCGACCAGTCGTAGCTCGGGAAAATCGCACGCTACCTGGTCGAGCAACTCCGGCCGTTCATGCCGGAGCGGATGCGCGCGCGAGTAAGTGATGCCGGTGTGCACCGCGACGATCATGCCGAGTTCTTCAGCCCTCGCGTAGGTGGGATAGAGCGCGCGGTCATCGATATCCAGCCCGAAGAACGCGGGCTGTAGGTTAACTCCGACCAGACCGAGCTCGGCGGCCGCGGCCACCTGCTTGGCCGCGTGGCCGGGCCGGGCAGGTGGCATGGTGATCGTGCCAACGCCAGTGAAACGATCCGGATAGTCCGCGACAACCCCAGCCACCGCCGCGCTGAGCTGGTCGGCATCCGCGTCCGATTCGTACTCCGCGTGCAGTACCGCGCGATCGACCCCTGCCGCGTCCAGATCGGCAAGCAAGGCGTTTACCGTTCCCGCGCGAACCTTGTCGGTGAGTCCGAGTACCCGGTCGTACTGCTCGCGTTGCAGTGCGGGGAGATCGTAGTCAGGCTTTCCCCAGAGTTCCTGCGGAAGCCGCACCCGCGCGTCGATGATCTCCATTCATCCTCACTTTCCTGCTAGTGAACTGGTTTGACGCGCATGCGCAGCGCGACCAGGAATACCGCGGCCGCCACTACGGCAAGGTAGAAACTCGGCGCGAGATCGTTACCGGAAACCGAAACCAGATAGGTACCCACGAACGGGGCGGTGCCACCGAGTGCCGCGTAGCCGATGTTGTAGCTGATCGCCGCGCCGGTGAACCGGGTAGCGGTGGGGAACATCTCGACGAAGCTGGGGTAACTCCCACCACCGAAAACGCACAGCGCCGCGGCGAGGAGGACCTGCCCGAGGATCGCCGGGAGCAGGCCGCCCGCGCCGATCAACAAGAACGCCGGCACACCACAGATCGCGACCATAGCCGCACCAGCCAGCAGCATCCGTTTGCGACCAACCGAATCCGAGATCCGCCCGCATACCGGCAGCAGGAAGGTGAACACCAGCAGCGCGACCGAATTGGACAGCAGTGCGTGTTCCCTGCTGAGCCCGGCCACCACGTCCAGATACGTCGCCAGATAGCCAATCAGGAAGTAGAAGCCGAGCGCGGACAGCGCGGCGAAGCAGAACACGAACACCATCGAACCGAGGTGCTGCCGGAACGAGTCGCGCACCGGGGTGGTGGTGATCTGCTTCTCGGTGCGTACCTGCTCGAACTCCGGGCTCTCCTCGGTGCGCATCCGGATGTACAAGCCGATCAACGACATGGGCAGCGCGACCAGGAAGGGTATCCGCCAGCCCCATGAGTTGAACGCGTCCTCGGAAAGCCCGCTGGTGAGCCCGAATACGAACAGCGCCGCCACCACCGAAGGCAGCGCCGACATCGCGATCACGATGGTTACCCACATGCCCCGCCGGCCAGCTGGTGCATGCTCGTAGACGAACGAGGTCGCGCCAATCGCCTCCCCGCCGGCGGAAAGGCCCTGGAGCAGCCGGCAGAGCACCAGTAGCAGGGGTGCGAACAGGCCGATCTGGTGATAGGTGGGCAGCAGCCCGATCGTCGCGGTCGCGATACCGATGAGCAGCAGGACCGCGGAGAGCACACCGCGCCGGCCGATCCGGTCGCCGAGTGCGCCGAACAGCACCCCGCCGAGCGGGCGGATCACGAAGGCAATGCCGTACACCGCGAAGGTCGACAGCAGCGCCGCCACCTGATTCGTGCCAGGGAAGAACTGTGCGGCGATGACCGGCGCGCAGTAGCCATAGATGGCGAAATCGTAGAACTCCACGAAAGTGCCGACACCGCCGGCGGTCAGCACCCTGCGGCGCGCCTTTGCCTGCTCGCCCGCGCCCTTCGGACTTCCGGTTACTTGCGTGGGTTCGGTGCTCATAACGGCATCGGCAGCACATGCGCTGGACTGTCCACGGTGATCGCGTGGATCTGCTCCTCGGTGAACCCCTTGCGCCGCATCAACGGGAGCACATTGTCGAGGATGTGCGTGTAGCCTTCACCGCCGTACTTGCGCATATGCGTCTTGCTGCAGATGTCCTGTGCGATCAGTACTTTGTTGAGGTATCCGGCGGAGATCAGATCCGCGATGTAGTCCACTCTGGTCGCATCATTCGGCATATCGATCGGCGCGAACGGGTAGTAACTCGACTCCTGGCCGAACAGGTCGAACTCGACATAGCAACCGGTCGCGGCGAGTTCACGGATCGACCTGGTGTCGAAAAGGGTCCGGTCGATATGGCTCATGATCACACGATCTGCCTGTCCGCCAAGGGATTCCACGGTGCGCATGGCATCGAGCGGTGCGGGCTCGCCACGTCCTGGATGGATCAGTAGCGCCGCGCCGGTCTCGCGCTGCGCCGCGATCGCCGCGCGCAGCACTTTTTGCTCGACCGGATGAACCGGCCAGCTGAGCCCGATCTCGCCGATGATTCCCGCGCGAATCCCGGTTTCGTCGACACCTTCCTGTACATCGCGCACGATCCGCGCGGTTACCTCGGCTTCGCTAGCCTCGTCCAGTTCGGGTGGATGGTAGGCGCGGCAGTAATAACCGCAACCCATCACGATATGCACCCCGGTGCGCTTGGCGATCTCCGCCATGCCAAGCGGATCACGGCCGAGCCCGATACTGCTCGCCTCGACGACGGCGCCGCCGCTCTTCGCGCGGTAGGGCAGTAGCTCGTCCACGGCGTCCTGCACATCGTGTAGCCGAAGATCCTCCGCGGAATGGTACCGGCGGATCTCGTAGTAGTTGTCCAGCCGGATCAACTCGTTGTCGCGTTTGCGTTCCGTGGCGGTTGCTTCGGCGGTGAGCGGACGGGAAAGGTCACTGAGCAGATGTTCGTGAGTCTGGGTATGACCGAGCTGGTCGGCGGGCACGGGGCCGAGTACGGTCTGCGCGTACTGGTTCGTTGGCATGGCAACTCCATTCGGATACCCGAGGGTGCGAACTGCGACAACGATTGTTAATCAAGTGATTAGCTGATGCACGGGAACGCTAATCAACTGATTAACAACTGTCAAGAAGCCGTTGAACGAAAGGACTCCGGTAATGTCCACTGGCTCAGGCGATATCGTGCTCGTACACGGCACCACGCAGTCCGCTGCTGGATTCGAACCACTGGTAGCCGCGCTGGCGGCGCGCGGGCGTCGTGCGTGCACCGTCGATATCCCGTCCGCGGGAGCGAACAGTGCCGCCGAGTACGCGGAACTGCTGGCCGCACAGTTGCCCGCGGACCTGGACAGCCCGGTGGTGGCCGCGCATTCCGCTGCCGGTTTGGTGCTCCCCGCGACCGCGAAGCGGCTGGCAGCTCGGCACCAAGTATGGCTGGCCGCGGCGGTCGCTGATTTTGCCGGTGGTCGTAGCCTTCTCGACGAGCTGCGGCAGGATCCCACCGCGATGTTCCACGCGGAATGGCTTGGTGTGGATCCGACCAGTGACCCGGTGCTAGCTACATACTTCCTGTTCCATGACGCTGATCTGGCCACCCTGCGTGCTGCCTTGTCGACGGTGGCTGGCTGTGATCTGTCCACTGTGTATGCCGAGGCGCCGACGATCGATCCGGCCCGGTTGCCGTCCACCTACCTGCTGCCCACCGCGGACCGTACGTTGACCAAGGAATGGATGGCGCGGGCGGCCGCCGAACGCCTCGGGACAGCTCCCATCGAGGTGTCCGGCGGCCACAACTTCTACTTCGCCGACCCCGAGGGGACGGCGGAGCGCTTGTGCGCTCTGTGACCGCGTTCTTTCAGGTTAGCGAGGTCGCGGGCGCCGTGCCGGCAGCAGCTGGACGGGTAGCGCGGTTACCAGTAGCACGGCGAGCATGCCGAGGATTACCGCCTGGAACGCACTGGCAAACCCGGTCGCCTGCTGCATACCGGCGTAGCCGGCGGCAGCCGCGGCCACACCCAGTGCCCCGGCCAGCTGCTGCACGTTGTTGAGCACACCCGAGGCGGTCCCGGCCAGCCGCGCCGGTACCTCGGCGAGGCCGAGGTGCAACACGGTGGCCACGACCATGCCCATCCCGCAGCCGGAGACAAGCAGGCCGGGCAGGAACTGCCAGCCGCTTGGTGCGGTGCCGGCGAATCGCACCAAGCAGCCGAATATCGCCATGCCCGTGCCGAGCGTCAGCAATCCGATGACCAGTATCCGCCGACCGAACCGGGGCACCAACCACCGTGCCGCCGGTATCGAGGCGAGCGGGATACCAAGCGACCACGGCAGGATGGTCAGTCCCGCGGCCAACGGGCCGAAGCCGAGACTACGCTGCAGGAACAGCGGCATGGTAAAGAACAACCCGAACACGGCCGCATAAACCAGCGCGCTGATCAGTACCGCACCAGTGAAACTCGGATAGCTGAACAGCGTGGTGTCCACCAGTACGCCGTACCCTCGCTTACCGCGACGGTGTTGCCGGACGGCGAAGCAGGCCAGCGCGACCAGCGCCGCCACCGGCAGCGGGGCCACCCAGCCAGGCCAATCGTTCTCGCTGCCGTGTAGTAGCGGGAACATCAACAGCAGTAGCCCGCTGGAAAGCATGGCCATCCCGGGCAGGTCGAGACTCGCTCGCCCGCCCGCGCGTCGATCCGGCAGCCAGTGCAGTCCACACAGGATCACCGCGCCGATGGGCAGATTCAGCAGAAACACCGTGCGCCAGCCGAGTCCCATGATGTTGAGTTCGGTGAGCGCGCCCCCGACAAACAGTCCACCCACCGTAGCCACCCCGGTCACCGTGGCAAACAGGCTCAGCGGCCGGCCGCGTTCTGCCGGGGGATACATCAGCTGAATAAGGGCAAGCGTCTGCGGAACCGCCAGCGCCGCCGCGCCACCCTGGGTGATCCGTGCGATCAGTAGGGTCAGCGTGTTCGGGGCGAGGCTGCATACTAGCGCTGCGGCGATGAACCCAGCGGTGCCGATCGCCAGCATCCGGCGTGGCCCGTAGGTGTCGCCGAGCCGGCCGCCGATAGTCAAGCCGGCGCCGAGCGCGAGCGTGTAGCTGGACGCGATCCAGCCGAGCATCCCGGTGCTCGTGCCGAACTCTCGTTGAATAGCGGGTAACACGACGTTGACGATGGTTCCGTCGAGCAGTTCAAGTGCCGCCGCGAGCAGCACGATTCCCAGCGCGAAGCCGCGCCTGTCCATTTCGGTCCACCTTCCACATAGCTGGCCTGGAAGGGGGAGCGAGTAGACAGTGGTCCAGCCGCCCGGTCTCTAACGTGCGCAGGGCCACTCGAGTTTCCGCAGTCGAGACTGGACCGGTTAAGCTCACAATAGTGCGTCGCACCCAGTCGGGAACTTTTCACCCCGGCTCGTTCGTGATAGATGTACGACATTCGGCCGAGCGTCCCAACGAGAGGATCATGGACCCGTCTCGAAGTACCGGCAGCGCCCACGCGGATGGGTGCTGCAACCCAGATACCGACGCCGACCCCTGTTTACCCTGCGGGTTGTCCCGTAGCGCCCGCCTCGCGGAGAGCGTGGGGTGTGGCCAGTGATGACCTTGCTCACGATCCTGCTCGGCGTGCTGGTGATCGTCTTACTCAGTGTGCTGACCGGCTACTTCGTAGCGCAGGAGTTCGGCTACATGGCGGTGGACCGGTCCCGCCTGAAATCCCTTTCCTCAGCGGGTGACACCAGTGCCCGGCGCGCGCTCCGGGTGACCAGCCGCACCTCGTTCATGCTTTCCGGAGCCCAGCTGGGCATCACGGTTACCGGATTGCTTGTCGGTTACGTTGCCGAGCCACTGATCGGCGACGGGATCAGCGTGCTGCTCGGTGGCGTCGGGGTCCCGCAGGGGGTTGGCATCGCCATTGGCATCGCTTTCGCCCTGCTGCTGTCCACAGTGGTACAGATGGTCTTCGGCGAGCTGTTCCCGAAGAACCTGGCAATCGCACGGCCGGAGCCGGTCGCGCGGCGGCTCGCCTGGTCCACCAATCTGTACCTTGGCCTGTTCGGCTGGCTGATCTGGCTGTTCGACCAGGCGGCGATTCTGCTGCTCAAGGTGTTGCGCATCGAACCGGTGCACGACGTCGAGCATGCCGCCACGCCGCGCGATCTGGAGCATATTGTCGCGGAGTCCAAGGAACACGGTGACCTGCCCGCGGAAATGTCCACAATGCTCGACCGGGTGCTCGACTTCCACGAGCGAACGGCCGACCACGCGATGATCCCGCGTACCAAGGTAACCACGATTCCTGGCGATGCGCCGGTGAGTCGCGCCGTGGAGCTGATGGCTTCGAGCTATTCGCTGCTTCCGGTACTTGGTACCGATGTGGACGACGTGATCGGGACGCTCAGCCTGCGCGATGTGTTGCGATTGGACGAGGAAGCCCAGCGCACTCGTTCGGTTAGGGAACTGGTCCGGCCAGCGGTGATGGTGCCCACCTCGCTGCCACTGCCCACCGTCGTCGAACGCCTCGGCGAGGCAGGCCAGCAGCTGGCCTGTGTGGTGGATGAGTACGGCGGCCTTGCCGGCGTGATCACCGGCGAGGACATCGCCGAGGAACTCGTCGGGGAGATCAGCGACGAACATGATCCACAGGGCCAGGACCTCGCGCGCAGGGATGGCAACGGCGGCTGGCTGGTGTCCGGAACCATTCATATCGACGAAGCCGAGCGGCTGCTCGATCACGAGCTGCCGACGGGCGATTACGAGACGATCGGCGGCCTGATCACCGCCACGTTACAGCGCCTGCCGGAGCCGGGGGACGTGGTCCGCGTGGATGTCCCGCAGACGGCGGCCGATGAGGAAGAGCCGCGTAAGCAGGTGATCGCCGAGGTGCGCAGCATCGACCGACATGTGCCGGCGACCGTCCGGCTGACCGTCGAGGATGTGCCAGAGGTCGACCCAGCCAGCGAGGAGGTGTCCGGATGACCGGGATGGACACCTGGGTCGCACTGGTGATCTCCGCGGTGATTATCGGGCTCAGCGCGTTCTTCGTCGCGATCGAGTTCGCGCTGGTTGCCGCGCGCCGCCATCGCCTTGCCGAGGCGGCGGAAACCAGTCTGTCCGCACGGGCGGCGCTGAAGAGCGCGCGGGATGTGTCGATGCTGCTCGCCGGCTCCCAGCTGGGGATCACCTTGTGCACCCTGGCTATTGGTGCGATCACCAAGCCGGCCGTGCACCACATGCTTACCCCGGTGCTCGAGGACACTGGGCTGCCGGCAGCCACCTCTACGGTGGTTGCCTTCGTGCTCTCGCTGTTGATCGTGACCTTCCTGCACCTGGTGGTTGGTGAGATGGCCCCGAAGTCGTGGGCGATCGCGCATCCGGAGAAATCCGCTCAGCTGCTCGCCATCCCGATGCGGATGTTCATGTGGTTGACCAGGCCACTGCTGGTGGCGCTGAACGGGATGGCCAACTGGTGTTTGCACCGCATCGGCGTGCAGCCGGTTGACGAGCTGACCTCCGGCCGGAACCCGGACGACCTGCGGCATCTGCTCGAGCATTCGACAAAGGCCGGCACGCTCGACGCGCAGCGGCACCAACAGCTGACCACCGCGCTGGACCTGCATTCCCGTCCGGTTCGGGACATCACGCAGCCGCGCCAGGAGCTGGCCTCGGTCAGCCCGGCGGATACCGTCGAGCGCATCCAGGCAGCCTCGCGGGATAGCGGGCACCTGCGCTTGGTGGTGCTGGATGGCGAGCAGCCGGTAGGTGTGGTGCACGTGCGGGACAGCCTCACCCAGGCGCCCGAGGTCACCGCCGCGGCGCTGTTGCAGCCGGCGCTGAACCTGCCGGCGAGCACGCCGTTGCACACCGCACTGCAGACCATGCGCAGGCGGCGCAACCACCTCGCGCTGGTCTACTCGGACACCGATAACGAGCTGCTTGGCCTGATCACCCTGCAGGACGTGCTGAACCAGCTACTTCCCATGCAGCCGGCCGGAACTCGGTTGAGTGCACAGACCCCAGGCGGTGCGTAGGGCGTCCTCGGTAAGCACCGCCGAGGGCGCTCCGGTGTCGAGCACCCGGCCCTCGGAAAGCAGTACGCAGTGATCCGCGTTCGCGGCGTCGGTGAGCTCGTGCGTCACTTGCACCACGGTGGCGCCGGCCGCCGCTGCCGTGTTCAGCGCGGCCGTGATCGCCTCCTTGGCCGCGAGGTCGAGCCCAGCGGTCGGCTCGTCAAGCAACAGCACGGCCGAATTCTGGGCGAGCCCCTGCGCCACAAGCGCCCGTTGCCGTTGACCGCCGGACAGCGTACTGAGCCGTCGCCTTGCGAGTTCGGTGATCCCGAGCTGTCGCAGACAATCCGCGACCACCTGACGATCCTTATTGGACAGTCTGCGGATCAATCCGCGAGCCGCCCAGCGTCCCATCGTCACCGTCTCACGCACGGTGATCGGCAACCGATCAGAGACCTCGCTGCGCTGGACCACAAGGGCGGGGCGAGTTCCGCTCGGTAACCGCACGGTGCCCTCGGTAGGACTCAGCACGCCAGCAACGGTGCTGAGCAAGGTCGACTTTCCAGAGCCGTTCGGTCCGACGATCGCGGTAACGCTTGCCGCCGGAAATCGCGCGGTCACCTCATGTAGCACCGTCCGTCCGGGATAGCCCGCGGATAGTCCGGTGACCGTTACCGGATCTGGTTGTGCCATAGCTCTCCTTGTAACGACATTCATTTTCACTATAGCGTAGCTCGGCGTGCAATGGTTGATCGCTCCGTTCGAGATTTCCTTCGTGCAGCGAGCGCTATGGGGCGGGATCCTGGTGTCCCTGATCTGCGCGCTCGCCGGCACCTGGGTGGTGCTGCGCGGAATGGCCTTTCTCGGCGAAGCGATGTCGCACGGCATGCTGCCCGGCGTCGCGATCGCTTCGCTCGCAGGCGGAAACCTGCTGGTTGGTGCGGCTATCAGTGCCGGCGTGATGGCGCTCGGGGTGACCGCACTCGGCCGTTCCCGGCAGTTCTCCCAGGACACCGCGATCGGCCTGCTTTTCGTTGGCATGCTTGCGGTCGGCGTGATCATCGTGTCGCACGCTCAGTCGTTCGCGGTGGATCTCACGGGCTTCCTGTTCGGCGATGTGCTCGCGGTCCAGCAGCAGGACCTGACCCAGCTCGCGGTCGCACTCGGGATTGCCGCGCTGATCTCCGTAATTGGCTACCGAGCATTCGTCGCGCTGAGCTTTGACTCGCGCACCGCGAGCACGCTCGGATTGCGCCCGAGGCTCGCGCATGCCGCGCTACTGTGCTTGTTGACCCTGGCGATCGTGGCGTCGTTCCACGTCGTCGGCACGCTGCTGGTGTTCGGTCTACTGATCGCGCCACCGGCCGCCGCGATGTGCTGGGTTGGTCGCATCCCGCTGATCATGCTCGGCGCCGCGCTGCTCGGTTGCCTCTCGACCGGAGCTGGGCTGCTCGTGTCCTGGTACTGGGGCACCGCCGCCGGGGCAACCATCGCCGCCGTCGCGGTCCTGCTGTTCTTCGTATCCGCAGCGGCCGCGCGCGGACGAGATCGAATTCGCCGGAACAAATCCGCAGAGGAGCATCGTGCTTTCGCGTAGCAAAGTCGCCGTACTGGCCGTCACCGCGGGACTGCTCACCGCATGTGGCGGCGGTACGGAACCCACCGAACCCGCTGCATCGAGCACCCCGCACGGATACGTGGAAGGTGCGGAAGAAACCGCGGAGGCCCAGTCCAAACTACTGCTCGCCGACGCGGAAAGCGGTGCGGTTCGGGTACTTGACCTGTTGTCCGAAGAGGTCACCGAACTCGACGACGTCCAGGGAGTTGGTGGGATCAGCACCGACGGGCGCTTCGGGTTCCTGACCGCCGGCGATACGACCACCGTCGTCGATACCGGATCGTGGATGGTCGATCACGGCGATCACGTGCACTACTACCGCGCGGAGATCCGCAAGGCTGGCGAGCTGGATGGCAATACCATCGCCGCGCATTCGGACTCGGCGATAACCGCCACTCCGCTGTCGAACGGTACGACGGCGCTGCTTGACACCGAAGCGCTTGCCGACGGCGAGACCAAATTAGACGATCCAGTCGCCGGGATCGCTGTTCCCTACGCGCAACATCTGGTCGTCGCGAGCGAAGACCAGGTCGAGGTTCGGGACCGCAAAGGTGGCTCTGCGGCGGAAATCGACGAGTCCTGCGCTGAGCCGAAAGGTTCGGCGGTGACCGGGCGGGGCGCGGTGCTCGGCTGCGCGGACGGCGCCCTGCTTGTGCACGAGGAGGACGAGCGGTTCGCGGCAACCAAGATCCCCTATCCCCGCTCGGTTTCCGCTACCGAGCGGGCAGCCGAGTTCGCGCAACGCCCCGGCAGTGAAACGCTTGCCGCCACCGCGGGTGGCCGGGGTTTCTGGGCGCTGAATACCACGGAGCGCGAGTGGACCTTTGTGGCGGAACGTCAGGTGGTCGCGGTGAACGCGGTAGGTGCGGGCGGCCCGCTACTGGCGCTGACCTCGGACGGGGTACTGCACGCCTATGATCCGGCGACCGGTGAGCAAACCGCGAGTAGGGAACTGCTCAGTGAAGGGGTTCCGGATGGTGCTTCGCCGACGATTCAGGTTGATACCAGCCGTGCCTATGTCAATGACGCCGCCGGCAGCAAGGTCTACGAGATCGATTACACCGATGAGTTGCGAGTAGCCCGCACTTTCGATCTGGACATCAAACCTTCCTACCTGGTGGAGACTGGCAGATGAGGGCGAAGCTAGGTGTACTCGGAGTTGCGCTGCTGCTCACGATCGCCGGTTGCGCGGGTTCCGGCTCGGCATCGGGTGAGGGCGGCGTCGTGGTGACGACCAATATTCTCGGTGACCTGACCGAGGCTGTCGTCGGTGACCAGGTTCCGGTGACGGTGCTGATGAAACCCAATGCGGATCCGCACTCGTTCGCTATCTCCGCGCAGGAGGCCGCGCAGTTGGAGCAGGCCGACCTGGTAGTCCATAACGGACTTGGCCTCGAGGAAGGCGTGCAGCGCAACGTCGACGCGGCCGAGGAGTCGGGAGTGCCGACTCTTGCCGTCGGTGACCAGGTCGATCCGATCAGCTATCGGGACAATGAGTCTGCTGGCGAGCCGGACCCGCATTTCTGGACCGATCCGCGCAGGGTGCATACCGCGGTCGAGCTCATTGCCGACCAGGTTGTGTCCGAAGTAGATGGCGTGGACGAGGAGACCACGCGCGCCAACGCGCGGGCCTACCTTGCCGAAGTCGAGGAGTTGGACGGCTGGATGGCGGATCAGTTCGCCGCTATCCCGGAGCAGGACCGCAAGCTCGTCACCAACCACCATGTGTTCGGTTATCTCGCGCAACGCTACGAGTTCGAGGTACTTGGTGCCGTACTGCCGAGCGGGACCACGCTGGCCTCGCCAAGTGCCTCGGACCTGAGTGAGCTGGCCGGAACCATCCGCAAGGCCGGGGTGGCAGCCATCTTCGCCGACTCCTCACAGCCTGATCGGCTGGCCAAGGTGCTCGCCGAGCAAGCCGGACTCGAGGTTCGAGTGCTCTCGCTCTACTCCGAGTCGTTGACCGGTCCTGAAGGCTCCGCGTCAACCTATCTGGACATGATGCGGGTGAACACCACGACGATCGCGGATGGGCTAAGCCGGAACTGAAGTGTCGCAACGGGAAGGATACGAAGACAATGCGAAGTAGTCCCCGGTCAAGAAACCTAGCCGGACTATCCATAGTGGCCACATCAGTGATCGCACTGAGCGCCTGTGGTACGGGCGAATCGGAGCAGGCGGAGCAATCCGGGAAACAGATCGCGGACCCGCTGGTCACCACCTATGACGGCGGGATCTACGTACACGACGGCAACACGCTCGAGGTGAAAGCGGATATCGAGCTGGACGGGTTCAACCGGATCAATCCGGCTGGCGATAACCAGCACGTCATGGTGTCCACACCGGATGCTTTTCAAGTACTGGACGCGACCGGCGGTGAACTCACCGATGTCCAGTTCACCGGGGCCGAACCCGGCCACGTCGTCCGCCATGCCGGCCGTACCGTGCTGTTCGCCGACGGCACTGGCGAGGTGACCAGCTTTGCCTCCGACCAGCTTGGCGAAGGGGAGCCGGAGACCGAAACCTACGAGGCCGAGGAGCCGCACCACGGGGTAGCGGTTGAGCTGGCGAACGGCGAAATGCTGGTCACCATTGGCAACGAGGAAGAGCGGCCGGGCGCGATCGTCCTGGACGAGAACCGCGAAGAGATCGCGCGCAATGAGCAGTGCCCCGGGGTGCACGGGGAGGCGACCGCCGAGGGCGAAGCGATCGTGATCGGCTGCGAGGACGGCGTACTGGTCTACCGGGACGGCGAGTTCAACAAGATCGACAGCCCCGACGATTACGGCCGGATCGGAAACCAAGCCGGGACGGACAGCTCGCCGATCGTGCTCGGCGACTACAAGCAGGATGAGGACGCCGAGCTGGAGCGCCCGACCAAGGTGTCGCTTGTCGACACTGAGCGGAACTCGCTGCAGCTGGTGGAGCTAGGCACGAGCTACACGTTCCGATCGCTTGCTCGTGGGCCCGAAGGCGAGGCACTGGTGCTCGGTACGGACGGCGCCATTCACGTGATCGACCCGCGCAGCGCGGAGGTCACCGACACCATTCCGGTGTTGGATGAGTGGGAAGAGCCGTTGGAGTGGCAGGAAGCGCGCCCAGCGATCTTCGTGCGGGGTGCTACCGCCTATGTGACCGACCCGAGCAAGCGTGAACTGCACGCGGTGAACCTGGAATCGGGCGAGCAGACCGAGTCGGTGCAGTTGGACCAGGCGCCGAACGAGCTGAGTGGGGTAGTGGCACAGCGCCACTAGTGCCCCAGTAGCGCGCTGTGACCGCGCTCTTTGAGAATCCTGCGGTCACAGCGCGCCGGCCTGGGTGATGTTGAGGCTGAACAGCGGCTGTCGGTATATCGGCTCGCTAGTATGCGATGCATGGCCATCAAACTCGAGAACGTCGGCATCGCCGTCCGGGATATCGAAGCAACGATCTCGTTTTTCACCGATCTTGGTCTCACCGTTATCGGTAGGGACACGGTCAGTGGCGAGTGGACAGACACCGCCGTTGGCCTCGATGGCAACCATGCCAAGATCGCGATGCTCCAGACGCCAGACGGGCACGGCCGGCTGGAGCTTTTCGAGTACATCCACCCGGAAGCGATCGAGTCGGAGCCCACCCGGCCCAACGAGATTGGCATGCACCGCGTCGCGTTTTCCGTCGACAGTATCGACGATGCCCTCGAGATAGCCGCGAAGCACGGCTGCTACCCGCTTCGCGGCGTAGCGAACTACGCGGATGTGTACAAGCTCAGCTATGTTCGAGGCCCGAGCGGCATCATCGTGATGCTCGCCGAGGAGCTACCGCAGAACTGACGGCTCAGCTGCCCTGGTCGGCGTTGCCGAAGGTCTTGGTCAGGGTACGCAGGCACTGGTTGAGTACGGTGTGTTTCGGCACGCAGGAATCCAGCGCGTGCATCCAGGCGGCGTAGAGTAGTGCCCAGAACACCTGCTGTGCCCAGTCGACGTCCAGCTCGGGGTCCAGCGTGCCGTCCGCCCGCCCTCGCTCGAAGAGCTGTACCAGCTCGGGGTCGGACTCCGAATCGTTTTCCCACGGTGTGCCGGTAAGCAGCTGCGGATTGTTGAACAGCAGCTGCAGCGTCTCGCCGAGTTCGAACAGTTCCTGGCACAACCGGCTCAGTGCGGCCGATGCCGGGCCATCGGCCAGCCGTGCCCGTTCGTAGGCGGCGTTCACATGCTCGTCCGCATCGGCGGTCAGTGCGATGAGCAGGTCCGAGCGTTCCGGGAAGTAGCGGTGCATGGTCGTCCGCCCGACGCCGGCGACTTTGGCGATCTCGCCGAGTGATGCCGAGACGTCCTTGGAGAGCGTGCTGACCGCGGCGTCCAGGATGGCGCGCCGGGTGCGGGCTCGTGGGCCGGACGTGGCCGGCGCTGAGCTGGGCTGACTCACGAAGTTGAGGATAACAGACGACCTATTAAGAAACCGATTGGACAAATCTGGAACATCAGTGTTCCATTGAGAACCATGAACGTTCCGACAAGAGATCAGGCTCAACCAAGCCGGCTGTCCATCTTGTGGTCGCTCGCGCGGCCGCACTGGGGCAAGCTGCTCCTCGGGCTCGCACTCGCGCTGGTTACCTCCGCGATGGGCCTGGCCACGCCGATGGTCACCAAATGGGTGTTGGACGCGCTGGCCGCATCGACGTCACTTGCCGGTCCGATCTGGATGCTCGTCGTATTGCTGGTGGTGGGCGCGGTCGTCGGGCTCTGGCAGTGGGTCCTGCTCGGTTCGCTCGGCGAACGGGTGGTGCTGGATGCCCGTGAATCCATGGTGCGGCGGCTGTTCCGGGCGAAGGTGCATGCGGTGACCGGCCGGCCCAGCGGCGAGTTCGTCACCAGGGTCACCTCGGATACCGTGCTGCTCCGCGAGGCTGCCTCGTCGAGCATCATCGGGCTGATCAACGGCGCCGTCATGCTGATCGGCTCGCTGATCTTGATGGGCGTGCTCGACCTGGTGCTGCTTGGTACCACGGCGATCGCGATCGCGCTCGTGGGTGTGCTGTTCGGGATGCTCATGCCGGCGATCGCCAAGGCGCAGGAGCGCGCGCAGGAACACGTCGGACGCCTTGGCGGCATGCTGGAAACCGCCCTGCGCGCGGTGCGCACCGTGAAGGTGAGCCGTGCCGAGCAGCGGCAGTCCGATCGCATCCTTGCCGACGCACGGCAATCCGCCGAGTACGGGGTGCGGGCAGTGCGCCAGGAGGCGGTGAGCTGGACGATCGCCGGCTCCGGTCTCCAGCTGGCGATCATCGTGATTCTGGGGCTCGGCGCTTGGCGGGTGAGCCAAGGACACCTCGAGGTGTCCGCGCTGATCGCCTTCCTGCTGTACGCGTTCGGTTTGATGGAGCCGATCAGCGAGCTCACCGAGAACGTGACCGGTTTGCAGTCGGGCATCGCGGCGGCTGGCCGGATCAGGGAGGTCAACGAGATCGATGTGGAGACCGATCTGGTCGAGACTCGTCAAGGCGGGCGCGGATCCACACCGAACACGGGGCCGGTGCTCGAGTTCAGTGGGGTAACCGCGGCGTACGGACCAGATCTACCCCCGGCACTGGCGGAGGTCGACCTGGCGATCCCCCGGCGTGGACATACCGCGATCGTGGGGCCGTCCGGGGCGGGTAAGACGACGATGTTCTCGCTGATCCTGCGGTTTCTCGAGCCGCAACAGGGCAGCCTGCGGCTGAACGGCGAACCGTATCTCGCGCATACGCACAACGAGATCAGGTCCGCACTGGCCTATGTGGAGCAGGAATCGCCCACGGTTCCGGGCACGATCCGGGAGAACCTGTTGTTCACCCACCCGGATGCGACCGAAGCCGAGCTACGCGCCGTGCTCGAGGAGGTCCGGCTCACCGACAAGATCGCGGAGCTGGACGAGGGGCTGGACACCCCGTTGTCCTCGACCTCGCTCTCCGGTGGGCAGCGCCAGCGGATCGCGCTGGCGAGGGCGATCCTGCGGACCCCGCAGGTGCTGCTGCTCGACGAGGCAACGGCACAGGTCGATGCGCTTACCGAAGGCGCCATCCACGACTGCATCCGGGATCGGGCAAGTAAGGGCGCCGTGGTCACCATCGCCCATCGACTGTCCACAGTGGTAGATGCGGACACGATCGTGGTGCTCGACGAGGGGCGGGTCAGGGCGATGGGTACCCATCACGAGCTACTGGCGACCGACGAGCTGTACGCCTCACTGGTGGCGGCGCTACGCCTGACGGAGGCGCCGCCGGTACCGGTCGCCAGCGAGTGAGGCGGCGGTTCACCCGGTGGGCCGTTCCGTGAGGGCACCGTCACGCAACTCGAGTACCAGGTCGGGCGCGAAGCTGCGGAGGAACGCCTCGTCGTGGCTCACCACCAGGACGGCGCCCCGGTAGGCGCGCAGCGCGTCGAGTAGCTGGTCAACCGTGTCCAGATCGAGGTTGTTCGTCGGCTCGTCGAGGACCAACAGCTGTGGCGGCGGATCGGCCAGCAGCAGTCGCGCCAGCGCCACCCGGAAACGTTCACCGCCGGACAGCGAGCTGACCGGCCGGTGTGCGGTATCGCCCCGGAGCAGGAAACGAGCCAGCCGATTGGTCAGCTCGCTATCCGGGGTACCGGGTGCCGCGGCGCGCACCACCTCCAAGACCGACGCGGCTTCGTCGAGTCCGTCGATTCGCTGCGGCAGATACCCGATCCGATCCGTGTACAGCGTGGATGCCGCGCGTACGGCCGCACTCGGATCGGCTTCGGGCTGCTGGCCCGGTGCTGTGGCAAGTGCTTGCAGCAGCAGGGTTTTGCCCGCGCCGTTGGGTCCGGTCAACGCAACCCGCTCGGGGCCCTGCACGATCCACGAGCGATAGTCGTCGCCAAGCTCGGCGATCCGGCGCGATTTTGCCACGCCAGGATCCGGTAGATCGATGCGTACGGAGGGATCCTCGCGCACCCGCCGTTCGGCCGCGTCGAGCTGGCGGCGAGCCTCGTCCTCCTTCTGCTGCACTTCGCCGCGCAGCCGCCCAGCGGATACCTGTGCTTCCCTGGCGCGCAGCTTCATGACCACACGCGGGCGCCGCTTGTTCTCGTAGTCGGTATTCGCATAGCGGGCGCGCCGGGCCAGCTTGGTCTCCGCCTCAATGCGCTGCCGTTTCTCTTTCGCGAGGGCCTTCCTCGCGTCGACCTCGGCCTGGCGGGCGGCGTCCTGCTCGGCATCCAACCAGGCGCGCCACTGCGAGTAGGGGCCACTGATGGTCGTCAGCTCGTTGCCGTACAGCTCGGCGGTGTTGTCCATCAGCTCGAGCAGTTCGACGTCGTGCGAGACGACCACGAGCGCGCCACGCCACGCTCGGACCATCTGGTAGACCAGTTGGCGGGCGTCGCGATCGAGGTTGTTCGTCGGCTCATCGAGCAGGGTGATGGCGGCGCCGCGCAACCGGATTCCGGCCAGTGCCACGAGCATCGCTTCGCCACCCGACAGCTCGCCGATGCTGCGCTCGAGCGTGCCGGGTGGAAGTCCAGCCTCGGCAAGGGCCGCATGGGCCTTGGCCTCGATATCCCAGTTATCGCCGATCTCGTCGAAGCGCGCCGGATCCGCGTCGCCAGCCTCGATCGCGCGCACCGCATCGAGTGGTGTCGCCACGCCGAGCAATTCGGCGACGCGGGTGCCGGTGTCCAGTGTGAGGTGCTGCGGCAGGTACGCCACCGTGCCGGTAGCGCTGATCTGGCCGGAGGTGGGCGTCAGTTCGCCGACCGCGAGGCGCAACAGCGTGGTCTTGCCGGAGCCGTTGCGGCCGATCAGGCCGGTGCGGCCAGCGCTGAACGCTCCGGACAGCTCGTCGAGTGCGACGGAGCCGTCCGGCCAGGTGAAGGAGAGATGGTCGAAAGTCAATGCGGTCAACGAAGCCTCCGGGGGTTGGGTGCACGAATGCGCTGACCCCGGCATGGGTATGCCTCGATGAGGGCTCGAAAACAGGCGAGCATCGACGGATCAGCGCGGGATGCGCTGCGCGATGCTCCGGCCGTACGGCGGGCGTCGACGATCAGCGCGGATCACGCGATGGCGTCGGGATTCCTCACCGGTTCATCCGTTCCTCGGGTACACGGCCGCCACGAGTGTAGCAAGCTTGTGGCGCGGCGGCATCCGGAATCGTCGGATCCATATTGGATGGTCGACTACCGTGCCGCCCCGGTTGGTCGCAGATTCACAGGAACAGGAATCCGATCGCAAGGGCGGCGATCACCGTGCCGATCAGTATGGCCAGCGCGATCTCTGTACTGCTCGCGCGGGACTGCCGGCGGAGCCAGGTGAAGTAGAAGACGGTGGCCGGGATCGCGACGACGGCGCCGGTTACTGCGCCGGGGGCGTAGTCGCCGAGCACGATCCAGCTGGTCAGGTGGAAGACGGCGTTAACGGCGAACTGCCATTGGAAAGCCGTTGCCATGACCACCCAGCCACCGTGGTGGCCAGTCCGCATGGCTCGCCAGGAGCACAGCAACACCAGCAGCATCAGCGGGATGTGATATGCGGCAAAGGTGTCGGTGGTTTCCGGGCCGAAGTGCGTGCTCGCCCAGGAGGCGAATCCTGGCAGTTCTTCGAGGGTGTGCAGGACATAGACCACGAACGGCAGCAGGAAAGGCATGGCGCGGAGGGTCTGCTCGCTGGCTGTGGAGCTGGCCCCCTCCAGGCCGAGTGCACGGGAAGTCATTGTCGTCCTCTGGTGGTTGGCGGGTCTGGCCTGAGATTCATATAAACATAGCAATGTATGCATATGTTGTCACCTCCAGCACTGCGCCGATAAAGCCGGCTCGCATACCCTTGTCGGCGGAGTCGCCAACCTGTTGGAACTGTGCTCAGCGCCGATCGGAGACATGATGAACTTGGGTGAAGTGATCGCCGCGCTACAGGCAAAGGCCAATGAGCTGCCTACTGGGATGGACACCAGGGTCGAGGTGTGTATGTGTAATGGCAGCGATGTCCAGCTGACCAGCGAGATCGTGGTCGACCATATGGCTGAGCTGGCGACCGACGGGGAACTGCTTGACCTGTTCGCGATCGTGCAAGGTCATCCGCACCGGGACGAGAACGCCCGAACGCTGCGCGGCGCCGCGGAAGACGCGGACGAGCAACTTCGAAACTGGACCGCGGAAGAAGACTGACTAGCCGAACTCGGCCGTGGGCAGCTCGGCGCATAGTTCGAGAAACCGTGCCGCGGCTGGTGAGAGGTGCCCAGTGCGGTGCAGCACCGCGATGCGCCGGTATACGGCGGGATCGAGCTCGGCAACCACCGCGCCTCGTTTACGCGCTCGCTCGGCCTGTGCCGGTCCGATGAAGGTCGCCCCTGCGCCGGCCATCGCCATCGACACGAAGGCGTTCCGATGCGCGATACGCACGGTGATATGCCGATTGATATCCGGACAGGACGTCAGCAAGGACCGGTAGAACGTGGAGCTCTCCCAGTACGGCCCGACGATAATGCCGTACTCCAGCACGGTTTCCAGTGCAACGCGCGCTCCGACGCGCCCGCGTGCTGCTGGCGGCAGCACCACCCGCATCTCCTGCGCGGGCAGTTCCAGCGTGGTCAACTTCGGGTCCTGTGCCGGCATCTCGGACAGCCCGATCTCTGCCATGCCAACGCGTACCGCATCGGCCACGGCTGAGGTAAGCGGTTGCGGGGGAGCACTGATCCGCACTGAGATACCGGGATGTCGTTGTCGCAACTGGCCGATCAGCCCAGCGGTTGGATCATACGACAGCGTTGAGATGGTGGCGATGTTCAGCTGCGCCCTGGCGAGGCCGCGCGCCTCGGCCGTCGCCTCGGTGACCGCGTCGAGGCCGTGCAGGGCATTACGTGCCGGGCCGAGCGCCGCCGTGCCCAGCTCGGTGAGCCGCATCCGCCGGTTGACCCGTTCGAACAGCCGGCCGCCCAACGTCCGTTCCAGCTTGCGGATCCCGTGTGAAAGGGCGGACTGGGCCAGGAAGAGGCTTTCCGCCGCGCGCGTATAGCTACCATGCTCCACGACCGCCAGAAAGTACTCCAGCTGACGGCGATCCACTTGGCTGACCGCGGGCTTGCCATCGTCCGATGTGGAGTCCTGTTCCGTCATCCCGGAACTCCCATCAGCTGGAGAAAGGCGCGGGCCGACGGCGACAGCGGGCCATGCCGGTGGGCCACAAGAATATCCCGCCGCATCTCCGGTTCCGTGGCGACAGCGACCAGCCCCAACCGGTCTGCTTCCGCCGCGAGTGCCGCTGGCGCGAAGCATGCACCAGCACCGGCATGCACCAGTGGGATCACGGCTTCCTCGAAGTCCGTTTCGGCCACGATCGCGCCGGTAACGGTCGGCTCGCCGAGTAGGTCCTCCAACATCCGCCGCACCGGTCCGCCGCGCTCCGTGGCGACCAACCCGTGGGCGAGCACTTCCCGCACACTCGGGTTCGCGGAGATCGCGGTGCCCGGCGGCAGGAAGGCGTAGAGCGGTTGGCTGTCGTACACCGTGGTGACCAGCTCCGGGCTGGCTGGCTCGCCAACCGTCACGCCGATCTCGGCCTGGCCAGATTCCACGAGCCCATGCGTGGTAAGTCCGGATTCCGGCGCGTGCACATGGACCAGCACACCCGGATAGTGCAGGTGAAACGCGCCAATCAACTGGGCAAGCGGCTCGGCGGCCAACGTCGAAGGGCAACCGACATCGAGCACCCCACTGTCGAGTTCGCGCACACGAACCACCGCTTCGGTCGCGTTCTCGAAGGCACGGAGCGCTTGCCGAGCCGGCCCCCGCATCGCCTGCCCCGCGGACGTCAGTTGAACACCTCGGGGCAACCGGAAGAACAGCGGTGTGTCCAGCTCGCCCTCCAGTGTCGCGATCGCCTGCGACAGGGTTGGCTGCGCCACGCCGAGCTGGCTGGCGGCACGGGAGAAACTGCCCTCCTCGGCAACCGCGAGGAAATACTCCAACTGCCGCCGCTCCACCACGCTATTGTTCCACCCGCTCCCGGTCAGCGGAGGCAGCCGCGCTGGCGCGCCGGCGACGGACGAGCCCGGCCAGTGCTGGAACCACAAGGTAAAGCGCGGTGGCGGCGAGCAACACGATCGCGAACGGCGAGTCGACGAAGTAGCCGAGGTCGCCCTGCGCCACGGTAAGCCCTTCCCGGAAGTACTTCTCCGCGAACGGTCCGAGAATGAGCCCGACCGCCATCGGCGCCAGGTGGAAACCCGTTCTGTTCAGGAAGTAACCCACCACACCCGCGCCGAGCAGCACGTAAACGTCGAGCATGCTGTTGTTCAACGCGTAGGTTCCGGCAAGCGCGATGACCACGATGATGGCGACCAGCACGCCACTTGGCACCATCAGAATCCGTACCCAGACCCCGATCAACGGGAGGTTCAGGATCACCAGCAGCACGTTGCCGATGTACATCGACGCGATGACACCCCAGAACACATCGGGATGCTGGTCAACGAGCAGGGGCCCGGGCGTGACGCCCTGGATCATCATCGCGGCGACCATCAGCGCAAGCGGCGCGGTGAACGGGATGCCCAACGACAGCAGTGGCACGATCCCGGCGGTAGCCGCGGCGTTGTTGGCTGCCTCCGGCCCGGCGACTCCCTCGATCGCGCCGGTACCGATCTCGGCACGGTTCTTGGCTACCGACTTCTCGACCTTATAGGACACGAACGTGGACATCGTCGGTGCCGCGCCAGGCAGCAGACCAAGTACGAAACCAATAATGCCGCCGCGCCCCCATGGCGCCAGCGATCGGCGCCACTCCGCCTTCGTTGGTACCAGGTCAGCGATTCGGACCTTGCGCACGGTTGGCGCCTGTCCCGGGTTGACTACCGTGCGCATGAGCTCGGCCAGCCCGAACACGCCAACGGCGACCGCTACCACGGATATCCCTTGGGCCAGCTCGGTACTGCCGAAGGTGAATCGCGGTGCTCCGCTGATCTCGTCGAAACCAACGGTGCCGGCGATCAGGCCGATAGCCAGCGGTATCAGACCGTTGGACAGGCGACCGCCCATGACCCTGGCAAGTACCACCAGGCCAGCAACGACCAGTGCGAAGAAGTCCGCGGCGCCGAACTGCAAGGCAAGCGAGGCAGCTGGCGGCCCGAACAGGGTGACCAGTACGACCGCGACGGTGCCGGAGATGAACGAGCCGATCGTGATGATCGTCAGCGTGGCACCAGCACGACCCTTCTGCGTCAGCTTGTAACCGTCGAAGGTGGTGACGACCGAACTGGACTCACCAGGGATATTCAGCAGGATCGCGGTAGTCGAGCCACCGTACTGCGATCCATAGTAGATTCCCGCGATCATGATCAGCGCGGCGACTGGGTCCAGTGTGAACGTCAACGGGAGCAGGATCGCCGCGCCCGCCGTGGGACCGAGACCGGGTAAGACACCGATCAGCGTGCCAGCGAAGGTGCCGGCGAAAGCCGCAAGCAGATTCTGCAGCGTGAAAGCAACCTGTAAGCCGTAAAGCAGTCCGTCCATCGGCCGCGATCACCCGCCGATCAACGGGAACGGCGGCAACTGGATGGCGAACAGCTCGACGAACGCAAGATGGGTGAGTACCGCGATCGCGGCCGCACCCAGCACGGCCTTGATCCAGCCGAGCTGAGCGGTTAGCCGCAGTACGGTGAGCGCTGGTACGAAAGCGCCTACGGAGAAACCAAACAACGGCATCAACACGATGCCGACCAGCACCGAGCCGGTAAACAGCAGCCAACGCAGCGCTGCCGTACGGTCCGACCAGCGCCAATCCCGCAGACTCCCGATCGCCCCGCGCGACTCCCAACTCACCAGCAAGCCAGCGAAAACGGCCAGGCCGCCGGCAAGCAGTGGGAACACACCTGGCCCTGGGCGCTCGATACTGCCCCTTGGCACATCGAGCGCCATCAGCAGGTAGCCGGCACCAAGCAGTACCGAAAGCAGGCAGATCATCAGCCGAGCCCTGGCCTGGTTGTCCTGTTCGGCGCCTTCGGGTTGGTCCGCCGTTCGGGCTGCCTCAGCGTCGGGCGTGGACATGTTACTGACCACCCGTCAGTTCTGGCTCGCGTTCGAGGATCTTGTCGTAGACCTTGGTGCGCTTGGCCAGTTCGTTCGCCGAAGCGGCCGAGTCGCGATAGTCGACGATATAGCCCAGGCCGCTGACCCGGTTGGTGAACTCCTTGTCCGAAGTCACTTCCCGCACCGCGTCCTCGAGCGTGGCGACCACGTCGTCAGGGACGTCCTTGGGAATATTCAGGTAAACTTCACTGTCCAAGATGGTCTGATCGGATACGTCAGCCTCCTCGAGGGTCTGCGCGCCCGGCGCCCCGGGTGCTTCCTCGTTGGCAAGTACGCCGAGAATCTTCAGCTTGCCCCCTTCGACCAAGCCTTTCGCTACTGGAACGGTGGTTGAAGCGAGCTCGACTTCACCGGAAAGCACCGCGTTCACCGCATCGGAGCCGCCGCCACTGAACCCGGCCATGGCAAGATCCGCTCCCGACTCGGTACCGAAAGCGCGCGCGGCCAGGTCGTTCGACGAGCCATCGCCTGGCGTGCCTACGCGGATCTTGCCGGGCTGCTTCTTGGCGGCCGCGATCAGCTCGGCAAGGTTGTCGTAGGGCGCATCGGGGGCGGCGACCAGGACGAACGGGACCCGACTGAACCCGATCAGGGCGAAGTCCTCGTAGGTGTAGTCGATATCCGGCGTGATACTTGGTTGCAGGGTGAGATTCGAATCAATCGCGACACCCAGCTGGTAACCGTCCGGTTTGGCCGCGGCGATCTTCGCGGTGCCTACGGTTCCGCCACCGCCTTCCTGGTTGACGATCACGACCGAGCTGCCAAGGCGGTCCTGCAACGACTCGGCGAGGGCGCGGGCGGCCGTATCGGTGCCGCCGCCCGGTCCGTATGGGACGGTGATCTGGATGTTCCGCGCCGGGTAGTCGCCGGCGCCGTTGGCCGCGCAGCCAGCGAGAGGGGCGGTGAGTAGCGCGGCGATCGCAAGTACGCCGGTCCTGCCGAATCGCGCACGACGCTGTGCCATTCCCATCTTCGAGTCCTTTCTGGACTAGATCGTCCCGCGTTCCCGCAGGGCGGAGATCTCGGTATCGGTGAGCCCGGCGGTATCCCGCAACACCTCGTCGGTGTGCTCGCCGAGACGTGGTCCCGGGTGCCGCACTTCGCCGCTGATGGTCGAGAAAGTGGGCACCGGGGCCTGCATGAGTAGATCGGTGCCCAGCTCGGGGTCGTATACCGTGGTGAGGTTGCCGCGGTGGTTGATCTGCGGGTCGGCGACGATATCCGTGACATTGTTGATCTTCGAAGCGGCCAGCCCGGCTTCGGCACAGACCTCGAGCAGATCAGCCAATGGGTACTTCTCCGTGAAAGCGCGGACCTTGCCGTCGATCAGCTCACGGTTGGCGAGCCGCGCGGCGTTGCTCTCGTACTGGGTCAACTCGGGATCATCGAGGAGCTTGACCAGCCGGAGCCACATGCTGTTGGTGGACACCGGGAGGATGACGAACTCGCCGTCCGCGGTCGGATACACGTCGTTGGGTACGACATGCGCCTGGGCGTTTCCGCTGCGCTGCTTGACCCAGCCGGTGGCGCCGTGACCCACGACGAAGTCTTCCATCAGCCGAAGTACTGGCTCGTAAAGCGCAAGGTCGATCAGTTGGCCTTCGCCGGTCCGGTTCCGGTGTTCAACCGCGACCATCGTCGCGAAGGCCCCGTAGTAGCCGGTTATCCCGTCGGCGAGCGGGTAGCCGGTGAAAACCGGTGGTCGGTCCGGGTAGCCGGTGATATGGGTCAACCCCGCGAAGGATTCCGCGATCCTGGCGAACCCTGGTTTGTTGGCATACGGCCCGGTCCGGCCGAATGCACTGATATGCAACATGATCAGACGAGGGTTGTGCTTCACCAGATCCGCGTAGTCGATCTTCCATTCCGCCAGCTTGTCCGGTCGGAAGTTCACCACGACGATGTCAACCTCGCGCACCAGCCGATAGAACAGCTCAACCCCGGATTCCTGATGGAAGTCCACGGTGACGGATCGCTTGTTCCGGTTCGTCACCTTGAAGCTCAGCGACCGCTCGTCCTTGGTTGGCTCGAAAACCCTTGCTGGGTCCCCGGAACCTGGATGCTCCACTTTGATCACATCCGCGCCAAAGTCCGCCAGCAGGCTGGACACCAGCGGCGCGGCGATGACCGTGGAAGCATCCAGCACGCGAAGCGCGGACAGGCCTCCGGTGGCTTCAGTCATTGTGGCCCAACCGGTTGCGCAGCGCGCCGGTGGCGGTGCTGGTCTGGGTCGCCAGGTCGGCCATGAGTTCGGGCACTGTGGTTTGTCCGCTGAAGTAACCGACGCTCTGCCCGGCTTCGGACTTCATCAGCGGCTCGATCCGGTTGCGTTCGACCGATCCCAGCAGATCACCCACCAGAATGTCCTGGTAGGGCATGCCGAGCGGGGTTGGTGCCGCCGCTGCCGACCACTCCTCGGTCCAGGCGCTTTTGATCTGCCGCAAGGTTTTACCACTGTCCGCCCTGGAGCGGACGGTATCGCCGGAACCGGCGCGCACCAGCTTGGCCGCGATGATCGGGTCGATCTGGTGTTCCGTGGTAAACAGCCAGGCGGTGCCCATCCATACGGCCTGGGCGCCGAGTGCGAACGCGGCCAGGATATGCCGGCCGGTGGCCACCCCGCCGGCGGCGATCACCGGTATCTCGCCGGCGAGTTCGACGATCTGCGGTACCAGGGAGAACGTACCGATCTCACCGGTATGCGCTCCGGCGTCATAACCCTGCGCTACCAGGATGTCCGCGCCGGCATCGATCGCTCGCTGTGCGTGCTTCGGCGCGCCAACCAGCGAGATGATCCGCTTACCCCGCTCCTTCGCCGCGGTCACCGCGGCAGGCGGCGTGCCCACGCCCATCGCGACCAGTGGGACTTCGCTGTCCAGCACGGCATGGAGCTGGTCGGTGGCCATCTCTTCGGAGCGGACGAACCGGGACCGCACGCCGGGCAGGCCGTCGTCGGGAACCTGGTATTTCCGGCGTAGCCCGTCCACGAACGCGCGGTGCTCGGTGGGGATCGCTTCCTCGATCGCGGAACGATCCTGCCGCGCCGGCATGTCCTTGGGTAGCACCAGATCAACGGCGAAGGGCGCCCCGGCGGTTTCCGTGGCGAGCCGCGCCAGCCCCGACTCGATCTCGGCCGGCGTGTTGCGGGTAGCGCCCCATACGCCGATCCCGCCGGCTCGGCTGATCGCGACGACGACGTCCAGGGAATGGCTGAACCCGAAGATCGGGACGCTGGCGCCCAGTCGCGAACAGAGCGGGCTGTCCGGGTATTGGCTCATGGTCGGCGCCCTTCCGGTTGAGCAGGGTATGACCTGAGCAATACTCGGCGCCTGGTTAACCAGGGTCAAATAGATCTAATCGAGGCTACCTATTGGTATTTCCTATACCTCTAGGTCGCTCGATTGTTGCCAGTGCTGGCCGACTCCGCGCTGGCCGCTTTGCCGAACAGGTAGTGCTGCTCCGGGATGCTGGTGGTCAGGCGGGCGGCGAGGCGAAAGGCTTCGACCGCGCCCGCGTTGTCCCCGGCCATCTCCAGCAGATGCGCGCGCACCGCATGCAGCCGGTGGTGCCGGATCAGCCGCTTGTCGGCAGCCAATGGTTCGAGCAACCGCAGCCCCTCGGCGGGGCCGTGCACCATGGCCACGGCGACGGTGCGGCCCAGCGTGACGGTCGGGTTGGGCGCGGCCGCTTCGAGTAGCCCATACAGCTCGACGATCTGCGGCCAGTCGGTATCTTCCGCGCGGAGCGCCTCGCCATGCACGGCCGCGATGGCGGCCTGTAACTGGTACGGGCCAACGCGGGAACGCGCGAGCGTCCGCTCGACGAGTGCCAGTCCCTCCTGGAGGGACTCCCGGTCCCATTGACTACGGTCCTGTTCGGACAGTGGAACCAGGCTGCTATCCGGCCCGGTACGCGCAGGGCGCCGGGCGTCGGTAAGCAGCATCAGTGCCAGTAGCCCGGCGACCTCGCCGTCATCGGGGAGTGCCCGATGCACGATTCGGGTCAGCCTGATGGCCTCGCTGGTCAGTTCGGCGCGGTAGAGGGCCGATCCCGAGGTGGTGGTGTACCCCTCGTTGAAGATCAGGTACAGCACGTGCAGCACCACGGGCAGGCGCTCGGCCAGTTCGGGCCCCGCAGGCATCCGGAACTCGGCGCCAGCTGCCCGGATGCGTTGACGTGCCCTGCTGAGACGCTGGGCCATGCTCCTTTCCGGAGTCAACAACGCCCGCGCGATTTCCGCCGTGCTGAGGCCGCCGACCGCGCGCAACGTGAGCGCGAGCTGAGACGACGGGGTAAGACTCGGATGGCAGCAGAGCAGCAGCAGGATCAGCGTGTCGTCCGCATCGGATGGCTGGCTGTCGCCCAGTTGCACAGCCGGCGGCGTCCGCGCGAGCTCCCGTTCCGCCCGCTGCCGGCTGGCCTGCTCGCTGCGCGTCTGGTCGGTCATCCTGCGGGAGGCGACCTTGATCAGCCAGCCAAGCGGTTTGTCCGGCGTGCCACGTTCCGGCCATTGTGTCGCGGCGGCCAGCAGTGCTTCCTGGACCGCGTCCTCGGCGGTCTCGAAATCGCGGTGCTGGCGTAACAGCGCGGCGAGGACCTGCGGCGCCAACGGGCGCAGCAGGTCCGCCAGCTCGCGGTTACTGCTCACATCTCCTGGCCAGACATATCCATGATCGGCTGGATCTGCACCGCGCCGAACCTGGCGTCCGGGATGCGTGTGGCGATCTCGACCGCCCGTTCCTCGTTCTCGCAGTCCACCAGGAGATAACCAGCCAACTGCTCCTTGATCTCCGCGTACGGGCCGTCCGTGGTAAGCGGTACCTCGTCTCGTACGCGGATCGTGCGAGTGTTGACCGGATCCGCCAGTGCCGCGGCCACCAACAGCTCACCGGACTCGGTGATCTCCCGGTGCAGCGCGTCCGACTGCTCGGTCAGGGCGTCCTTTTCAGACTCGGACATGGCCAGGAACTCGGGGTTGCGCAAGAAAATCGGGTGCTCCCAGTTCTCCGGATTGCTGTAGATCAGCAACAGGTACTTCATCGCGCCTCCTTTCTTTGCACCATACGGCGCCAAGGACTAAGCCGAGGGGCCGGCCACGCCGACCACATTGCCCTCCGGATCGGTGAACTGGCCGACGGTGAAATCGCCCGATTTCGGTTCCGGGCCGAACACCCGTTTCCCGCCCAGACTCTCGGCATTACGCAGCGCTTCGGCTACATCCGGCACACCGACGTAGCAGAGCACCCGGCGCTCGTAGCCAGCGCCGCCGCAAACGCCGCCGTTGATACCGTCGCCGTCGCCGGTCGTTTCGCCGGCCACGAAGTGGTACTTCCCTGGCTGGGAAACCTTCTCGGTGACGGCGTCACCAGTGCTGAACTCCCAGCCGAACAGTCCTGCGTAGTAGTCGCGGAGCGCGTCCGGAGCGGTCCCGACGATTTCGAAATGCACCACTGGCATGCCCATGCTCGATCCTTCCGGTGAGGTGTGGTGACCACGGTGGCCACCACACCTCAAGGTCGGAGCCGAGCTTCCTGGATCTACATCACGGCGTAGCTGTGGTCCGTATCACAGTGGGCGCTGTTGGGTGGCGCAGTGGATACCGCCGCCACCGTCGGCGAGGGTATCGATCCGGACCTGCACGACATCGCGGTCTGGATGCAGGTCGTGCAGCAGGCCAGCCGCTCGGTCATCGGCAGCGAGATCACCGAAAGCGGGTACCAGCACAGCCCCGTTGACCACGTAGTAATTGATGTACGAGGCAAGAAACTCCGGGCCGCGTGGGCCGAGCTTCCTTGGATCGGCTTCCGGTAGCTCGACCACGGTCAAGGCTCGGCCGGCCGCGTCCGTGCTGGTGGCAAGGGTTTCCTTCGCTAGCTGGAAAACCTTCTGCTCCTCGGCGGGCGCATCGGGGCCCGGGACGTTGAGCACGACCTGTCCCGGCGCGGTGAAGCGGGCGAGACCATCGATATGCCCGTCGGTGATATCGCCCCCGATGATGCCCGGCATCCACAGCACACAGTCCACACCGAGCATCCCGCGCAGGGCAGCATCCAGTTCCGGGCGGGTACGGCCGGGGTTGCGGTTGTCGTTGATGACGCTGCTTGTGGTCACCATCAGCGTGCCTTCGCCATCGACCTCGATACTGCCGCCCTCGGTAACCAGCGGAGCGACAATTCGAGGGATGCCGAGACAGTCGAGCAACCGTTCGGCGAGCTTCCTGTCGTTCTCGCCGTCCTGCTTGCCACCCCAGCCATTGAACCGGGGGTCGATGCCAGCGACCCCGCTGGGCGTATGCACGAAAGTTGGGCCAGTGTCCCGTATCCAGAGGTCGTCGACGGGCAGCGGTAGTACCTCTACGGCACTACCGACCGCCCTCGCGGCCTGCGCTGCGTCCTTTTCGGATGCCAGTAGAACAACCGGTTCATAGTCCGAAATGGCACGGGCAAGGCCAGCCACATCGGACCGTACGGCATCGAGCAGATCGTCCCATTCCGCGGTGCGAGCGGGCCAGGCCAGGAAGGTGCAGTGGTGCCGACTGCCTTCGTGCGGCATCCATACCGTGCTGGCTGGCGTTGTCTGGGGATCAGTGGTCATCGCAGACCCCCGGCTCACGCGTCGTCGCTCTGGCAGAAGCGCAGGTTGTTGCCCGATGGGTCGATGACATCCAGCGTGGGGCCACCGGGCGCGTCGGGTTCTACCCCCGGACGCTGCGACGAGTAGCGTTTCTGTTCCAGCTCGGCATGTAGCCGATACACGTTCCGGACGTTGATCCAGACGACCGAACCCGGTGTCCCGTCACCGTGGTGTTCGGACAGGTCGAGCCGGGTGTCGCCACGGGTCAGCCGGATGTAGAGCGGCATGGACGGTTCGAAGCGATGTTCCCATTCGACGGTGAAGCCGAGGAAGTCGAGATAGAACTCGCGGACATCGTCGAAGCGCTGGACACGTAGCACGGGTACTGGCACGCCAATGCCGGCACCATCAGTTTCCCGATTGCCGAGAATCGCGCTGGCGGTGTTCCAGTCCTGCAGGCCGAGTTGGTGTGCGACCAGCTCGAGCGCAGTACTGTGGCTGATGGGGAAGTCGCGGTCGGCGAGATCGGCACGCAAGGCTCGAGCCGCCGCCTTTGCCGCTTCCACGGTCATTTCCATGAGGGTCCTCGTCCTGGTGCCAGTTGCCCAGCGCCCGCGTTACTGGACAGACACCGTGACGTAGACCGACGGTGACGACCTGATCTGGTGTGTTCACCACGCCTTACGGCGAGCGGGCGGCAGGCCACACCAGTGCCTTCGATTGCGAGGCTAGCGCAGGATGTCGAACTCCGCCACCGATAAGCGCGCTGCGCGGTTGGGGTCACCGCGCACCCGCGTCGAGCAGCAGGTCTAGTTGCGCGCTGAGCAGTTGGTCGATTCGTTTGACCGGGAGCCGGTCTGGTTCGACGACCCCACCGGTGGCCAGCCCATCGAGGGTGGCGAGCAACAGTGCGCCGCCAGCTCGATCGACGGCGAGAGGTCTGCCCCGGTTCCCGGCGGCCGCGAGCAACCTGGCGAAAATGTCCTCCAGCTGTTGCCAGGTTTGCCGGTGCTCGGTGGCCACGTCATCGTCGACCGCTGCCCTGGCCAGGAAGGCGAGCCAGATTCGGGCGTGCACCATGCGCTCATCGTCAAGCGGGACGAGCATCCGGCAGATCGAGCGCAATGCCGAGCCTGGCGGCAGGCCCGTTTGCGCCTCGGCGACCAGTTCAGCCAGATTCTCGGTGATCGCGGCCATCGCCGCGCGAATCATCTGCTGCTTGGTCGAGAAATGGTGTTGCACCATACCGCCCGTGACGCCGGCCTGCGCCGCGACCTGGCGGACGCTCACCGCCTCGAGTCCCCGTGTCGCAACGAGTTCGACCAGTGCGGTCAGGATCCGCTCGCGCGCCGAAGGCTGCACGAGTCCATCGGATTCGCTAATCAAGTTGCCTCCGTTACGTCTGTATGGGACAGTCTTGCATATGGTCCATTACAGTCGTAACGGAGGGCGTTTGGCGTTGCGCGCGCCGGCCGCGCTGCTGACGCTGATCGCGTTCCTGCTTACCGTCACGCCGGCGGCCAGCGCGGACGCGCGAACAGAGCACCCGTCCTGGGCGGGTCGGTTGCTGAGCGCGAAGCCGGTACAGCCAGCCGGGGGGCTGCCCGAGGGGACACGAGTTCACCGGATCAAATACCTGTCCAGCACGCCAGAGGGTGCGCCAACCGTGGTCACCGGGCTGACCCTGGTGCCGCCCGGCCCGGCACCGGAAGGCGGTCGGCCGGTGATCTCCTGGGCGCACGGCACCACGGGAATCGGGGACAGCTGCGCGCCTTCGGTCGATCCCGCAATGGCCGGCTACGGTCCGCAGTTTCAGCAGTTCCTCGCCGCTGGTTACGCGATCACCGCCACCGACTATCCAGGGCTGGGCACTCCTGGTGTGCATCCGTACCTGATTCCCGAATCGGAGGCGCGTTCGGTGATCGATGCGGTTCCGGCGGCGCGGGCAGTTGACCCCGCGTTCGGTACCCGATGGTTCGCCGTCGGTCACTCGCAAGGTGGCCAGGCAGCGCTTGCCGCCGCGGAGATCGCTGGGGAGTACGACCCGGGACTGTCCCTGCGTGGCACGGTTGGCTACGCACCGGCGCCAAACGCGAACGTGGCCAACGAGCTGTCCCCCGTACTGGATCCGGTTTCCCAAGCCTTCTACACAATGATGTTGGTGGGGCTGAAAACCCAGTACCCGCAACTGCGCTACGCCGACTATCTCGGCCCGCAGGCGCGGAAGTTGTTGCCAGCCGCCCACTCGCTGTGCTTTGACGAACTCGCCGAACGGTTCACGCTGGCCGAGATCCCGCCGGAGGAGTTCGAGACCAGGGACGTAGCGGCGGACCAGCGCCTGCGCGAGTGGTTTGCGGCCAACGAGATCGGTCACAAGCGGGCCGAGGGGCCACTGTTGGTGCTCCAGGGCGACGCCGATCCCGTTGTGCTGCCCGAATTCACCGAATCCTTTGTGGCGGACAGCAGGGCACATGGATCGGACCTGCGATACCAGGTTTACCCGGGTGCGGATCACGGCGAGGTGCTCGACGCGGCCGCTTCGGATGCGCTGGCCTGGTTAGCGCAACGACGCTGAGCCTCGGATCGCGGCCAAGTGGGAACCTAACGGTATTGACATGACGGTGTGACGCTTTAATACGATATGTAACCCATGAAGGTGTTGCGCGTCGTGTTGTTGATTGCCGGACTCGGCTTACTGGTGGGTGGCGTGGTGGAGGCGGCTTCCGTTAGTGGCGACGACACGAGATGGATATGCGAGGAGCCGCCGGAGCCCAACGGCACGTTGATGCGGTGCGCAACAAGTGGGAGCCCCGGGCTGGTCGATGGTGCCGGGCCGGTCACGTTGAGCCTGCTCGGGCTCGGACTGCTGGTGGTCTTCGCGGCACTGGGGCAGTACCCACGCCGGCAGCCAGCCACGCCGTACGGACAGCCAGCGCCGCAGCCGTTCTACCAGCAGCACGAGCAGCCAGCTGGGCAGCCACCGGCAGGAATGCCGCAACCACAGCAGCACTGGGGGCAACCCGGCCCGTCCGCGTGACCTGCGCGCGGTTGCGCGTGGTGCCAGGATGGGCGGTATGGCCACCAACACCGCAGATGTGCTCGTGCTCGGAATGGGACCCGGCGGCGAGTCGCTTGCCGGCCAGCTCGCCGAGGCAGGGCTGTCCGTGATCGGGATCGAGTCTCGCCTGGTTGGCGGGGAATGTCCGTACTACGGCTGCGTGCCGAGCAAGATGATGATCAGGGCGGCCGATGCGCTCGCTGAGGCCAGGCGCGTTTCGAGCCTGGCGGGTAGCGCGACGGTCCAGCCGGACTTCGGCCCCGTAGCGGATCGGATCCGCGTGGAGGCAACGACCGACTGGGACGACACCGTCGCGGTGGAGCGGTTCACCGGCAAGGGTGGCCAGCTGGTTCGCGGTCGGGGCGAGGTGACCGGGCCACGAACGATCCAGGTGGCTGGCGAGGAACTGACCGCGAAACGCGCGATCGTGCTGAACAACGGCACCGACCCGGCGGTCCCACCGATCGATGGGCTTGCCGACACGCCGTACTGGACAAACCGGGAGGCGGTTAAGACGCGTGTCGCGCCGGAATCACTGATCGTGCTCGGTGCCGGCGTGATTGGCCTGGAACTCGCGCAGGCATTCGCCCGATTTGGCTCCACGGTGGATGTTGTGGAGATGGCGGACCAGATCCTGCCGCCCGAGGAGCCCGAGGCCGCCGAGGTGGTACTGGAAACACTTGCCGCGGAGGGGATCGCCGTGCACACCGGGGTTGCCGCCGAGCGGGTCGAGCACGACGGCAAGGCATTCACCGTGCGCGTCGGTGCCCAGACGTTGATCGCGGAACGTCTGCTTGTGGCGACCGGGCGGGTCAGCGACCTGGCCGGGCTGGGGCTGGCCTCGATTGGCGTGGACACGAACAGCCGGTTTGTGTCGACCGATGAGTACCTGCGCGTCCGCGACGGGGTTTACGCGATCGGCGACGTAACCGGTCGCGGGGCATTCACGCATATGTCGATGTATCAGGCAGCGATTGCCGCTCGGCATATTCTCGGTGAGCAGGCGCACGGCGCCGAGTATCACGCGGTTCCCAGGGTCACCTTCACCGATCCGGAAGTTGGCGCGGTCGGGCTGACCGAGCGGCAGGCGAGGGAGCGCGGGCTACGGGTGCATACCGCCACCACGCAGCTGGCCAGTTCGGCGCGCGGCTGGATTCATCGCGCAGGCAACGCGGGAGTGATCAAGCTGGTAGTGGATGCCGATCGTGGCGTGCTCGTCGGTGCCACCTCGGCGGGACCGTCCGGGGGCGAGATGCTTTCCGGATTGACCGTGGCCGTGCATGCCGAGGTTCCGGTGGCCAGGCTACGGCAGATGATCTACGCCTATCCCACGTTCCACCGAGCCATCGAGGACGCACTCGGACGGCTTGCCGGCTGATGTTCTCCCGAGGGGTCGGATCGCGGATATCTGTCGAGATTGGACATATTCGTGGCGACCGTGAAGTGCTTACTGGGCGTCGTTACTCATACGAGATATGGCCGATCGATGTCCACAGGCCAGAAGAAGGTGAGCGGACCGTCGCCGCGGAATGCCCGTGCGGCGCTTCAGTCAAGTTCACCGTGTACAGCGCGCCGGAAACGGTGCGCCGACGTCAGCGATGGGGGCTACTAGCCCTGCTTGGCATTGTGCTGCAAGCGTGCTTGGTGTGGTGGGTCTTCGGTTATGCGCTCGACCACGGGGCGGTCTGGGCTGCTCTCGTCACGGCGGCGGGGCAGCTGGGTGCCCTCCTCGCGATCATCAAAGGCTTCGCTTCGCTGGTGAGCGAGCGCGGGGTGCGCTCGCTGGAGACGCCGTTCGCGAAGCATGCGGTCTTTCTGTCTGGTCGGCCGGTGAGCAGTACCCGCTAAACCGCGGTCGGGGTTGGTTACGCCCCGTAACCGCGTTCTTTAAGGTTAGCGACGTTGTTGGGCAGCCGTGTTCGTGTAAGTATACTTTTGAGTATATACTTTCCTGTAACAAAGGAGGCTCGCATGTCCGAACAACTGCCAGAGCTGCCCGTTGGCCAATCCTCGGTGCTTGCGCATGATCCGCGGCTGCTCGCCTTGCGCGACGGCGGATGTCCGATCAGTCGAGTCCGTATCGGAGCCACCGATGAAGCCTGGGTTGCTACCCGGCACGCCGAAGTGCGCGCGATCTACGCGAACAGTGAACTGGGCAGAACGCACCATGATCCGGACACGGCAGCCAGAGTCAACGCGCATCCGGTGTTGGGTGGCCCATCCGAGCTGTACTCGCACGCCGATGAGGAGACCGAACACAAGGAGATGCGCCGGCTGCTTGGCGGCTACTTCTCCGCGCGGCGGCTACGGGATCTTCAGCCATACATTACCGACGTCGCGGCGGAACTGCTGGACGCGATGGCGCAGCGCGCCCATCCGGTTGACCTGCATGAGGCGTTCTCCTACCCATTGGCGCTCCGGGTGTTGTGTGAACTGCTCGGTGTGCCGTACACCGACCGGGACCTCTTCGAGCGAATGGTCGTCCGGATGGACAATCTGGACGATGACGATGAGGTCAACGCCGGGCACCAGGAGCTGTTCGGGTATCTGTGCCGGATCGTGCCAGGTATCCGGAAAACGCCCGAAGGATCCAGCGTGCTCGCCGGTCTCTGCGCGCAGGGGCTCGACGACGAGACGATCGCCGGGTTCGCCTCGTTGTTGCTGTTCGCCGGGCATGCCAGCACGGCTTTCCATATCGACGCGGGCGCGGTACTGCTGGCGACCCATGCGGCGGAGTTCCGCAGGCTGGCCGAAGAGCCGACGCTTGTAGACGGTGCGGTCGAGGAGGTCCTGCGTACCGCCGAGCGTGGCGCGATGGGCTTTCTCCGTTATGCGCGAACTTCCACCGAACTGTCCGATGTGATCATCGAGCGTGGCGAGGCGATCGTGCCGCAGCTGTCCCTTGCCAACTTCGATGAGCAGGTATTCGCGGACCCCGCTCGATTCGATATTGGCCGGCGCCCGAATCCACATCTGAGCTTCGGGCATGGTCCATGGCATTGTCTTGGTGCGCCGCTGGCTCGCGCGGTACTGCGCACCGCGTTTCGCGGGCTGACCGAGCGGTTTCCCGGGCTCGAACTGGCCGTGCCTTTCGAGGAGTTGCGCCAGGGCGACTCCGGCTTCGTCGCGCTGCCGGTGCGCTGGTAACGCTTGGGGTTAGTTCCGGGTGCCGCGAATGCTGCCGGCGAGCATGCCGAGTAGGGCCAGCCCGATGGTCGGCCCGGCTATCGTCCACGGCGCGCGCTCCAGATAGCCAAGCGACTGGGCCAGCATCGCGCCCCACTCCGCGGAATCGTGCGGCGCGCCAAGGCCGAGAAAGCTCAACGCGGCAATCCCGAGCGCGTTATGCGGCACCCGAACCACCGCATGCCGTAGCACCTGTGGAAACACCGAAGGCAACAGGTGTCGGCGGAGGATCCAGCCGCGACGCGCCCCGCCAAGCGTTGCCGCCCGCACGTACCCGGAGCCGCGCGCCTGCACCGCGAGCGTCCTTGCGTGCACCGCGAGCGGAATCCAGCCGACCAGCACCACGGCAATCGCCGCGCCGAACAGACCGCTGCCGAACGCCGCCGCGATCACGATGCCCACCAGCACCGGCGGTAGCGCGTTGAGTACATCGGGCGCGCCCGCGCGTCCCCGTCGCGAGGCGAGGCCGACCAACAGTCCGATCAGCAGACATACCGCGGAAACCAGCACGGCGGTGCCGATACTGAGCAGCGCGCCGGAACTGAATCGCGCCAGGATGTCCCGCCCGACCGCGTCGGTACCGAGTGGATGCGCTGCCGAGGGCGCGGCCAGTCGCTCGGTGAGCAATACCGAGCTACCGTCCCTTGGCAGTCCAGCGAGGACAATGAGTCCGAGTAGGACGGCCAGTACGGCAGGAAGCTTCGAATTGGGCTGCGATACCGGGATCGCCGCTGGCACCTCCGCGGTGTGCAGCACTGAGCCAAGCAGCGCGCGATGTGCCAGCATGCCCGCGCCGCCAAGACCGAGACCGAGCAGGATCAACACCAGAACGCAGCCCTGTACCAAGGGCAGATCCTGGGAAAGCAAGCCATCCAGCGCGGTCTGCCCCAGACCGGGAATCGCGAACGCGGCCTCGACCGTGACCGCGCTGCCGAGCAGTCCGACAAACAGCAGTACCAGCTGCGGGATCGCCACCGCGATGCCTCTACGCAACAGTGCGAGCAACACCTGTGGCCGACTGAAACCGTTCGCACGCCAGGTGCGTACCCACGGTTCGGCGATCGTGGCGTCCAACCCGCCACTCAACGCCCTTGCCAACAGCCCGCCGGCCGGAACGCCAAGCGCCAGCGCCGGCAGCGGCAGCGACTCGACGCCGGACCAGCCGAAGGTCGGTAACCAACCCCAGTGCACCGCGACAACCGCGAGCAACAGGGCGGCAAGCACGAACTCGGGCAGCGAGCCGAGCAGGCCGGCTACCGCACCGCTGGTGCGCCCCAACGGTTTCCCGGTCCGCGTCGCCCGCCACAACCCTGGCAGCAGTACCGCCGCGGCGAGCAACACCGCGACTGTGGCGGCGGTTCCCGCCAGCGTCGCGGAAACCCCGAGCGCACTGGCTACCTCGGGACCGACAGGTTGCCTGGACACCCAGGAGATCCCGAGGTCACCGCGTGGCAACCCGGCCAACCAGTGCAGCACCCCGAGTAGCGGGTTGGCCGGGATATCTAGCTCGGCACGGATCGCCTCGAGTGCCTGTTGATCCGGCTCGCGTTCGGCGAACCGCATACGCAGTACCGTTCGGGCTGGGTCGGTACCGCTCAACCACGGAAGCGCGGCGACCACGAGCAGCACGGCAAGGCAACTGGCCAGCACCGTGCCGGCGGTGCGCGCGGTTCCCGCGCCGAGTGTCCGCAAGGTCATTGCTTGGCGGTGTCCTTGGTGATGATCTGCCGCTCGAACGGGTCTTCCGCGATCCCGGTTACCCCTTCGCCGAGCCCGAACCGGGTCTTCTCGTGGGCAAGCGGGACCAGCACGTCCGCGGCGAGGATTTGCTCGGATATGTCGACGGCGGCCGCGTTGCGCTCGGCCGGATCGCTGATCTCCGCGGCATTCCTGATCAGACCGTCCACTTCGGCATCGCAGTACCTGGCAAGGTTGTAGCCGCCGTCGCAGGCGAGATCGCTTGCCAGCCACCCGATCGGATCGCCGGTGTCCAGCACATAGGAGCGGGCGCCGATCACCGCGTCGTAGTCCCCGCGTAGCAGCGCCGGCTCGAGCGCGGCGTATTCCTTGACCTCGACCGACACCTGGAAACCGGCCTTGCGCAGAGCTTCGGCCACGGCCGATGCGGCTTCGGGAAGTTCGGCACGATCCGAATAGGTCGCCAGGCTGATCCGCCTGCCGTTCGGGTCGGCCGCCTTTGCCTCGGGGTAGCCCGGTTTCTCCGCCCAGGAACTGGCCGGCCCGAACAGCCCAGCTGGCGGATCCGCGTCGCCTTCGTAGATGGTCTTCGCGATATCCAGGTCGGCCACGGCCGCCCGTGCCGCGGCCCGCAGCTCGGCATCCCGGAACACCGGGGATTCCTGGTTCAGGCTCAGATTCACGGTACGCGGCAATGGAACCGAGACCAGCTGGTCCGCGTCGAGGGAGCCAAGCTGTCCGGCGGGTAGCGCCTGCGCGATATCCAGTTCTTCGGCGCGTAGCGCGCGAGCGCGGGAGTCACCCTCGCTGAGGAATCGCACGTCGATCCCTGGCGTGGCTGGCTTGCCACCCCAGTAGTCATCGAAGGCTTCCAGCGTCGCACTGGTTGCCCCGTTCACCTTGGTGAGTACGTACGGCCCGGTGCCGGCGCGCACTGGATTCGGCGCGGTCGGATCGTCTTGGTATGCGCGCTCCGCGAGGATCATCAGCTCGGGTGAGGAAAGGCGCTGGATCAACACCGGGTCGGCCTCGGCGGTGCGCACCACCACGATGTGCTCGCCTTCGGCGGCGAAGTCGATATCCGTCTCGGCGAGCGAGCGCGGTGTGGGTGTCGCCTCCTTCGCCTGTTGCAGGCTGGCAACGACCTGTTTGGCGGTAACCGGGGTGCCATCGTGGAAGGTGGCGCCGGTGCGTAGCCGCAGCCGCCACGTGGTCGGATCGCTCTCCCGCCAGCTGGCCGCGAGTGCTGGCTGGGGCGTACCCTCAGCGTCCAAAGTGACCAGAGTCTCCGCCGTGCCCATCCGCGTCGCGGTTGCGGCGTCATCACTGAACGGCGACATCGCCTTGACCGGTGGGAAGGCGAGGCCGAGCTGGATGCGGTCCGTCCCCTCGCCCTGCCCGCCGGCGAAACAACCGGAAACCAGCGTGGCGGCGGCGAGTACGCAGAGCAAGCTCCGCTTTCGGTGCGGCACGGCACTATCCTTTCTCGATTAGCAATGCACGTCCGAGCGCAGCGCGGGGCTGCGCCGGGTGAGCCAGATCAGCACAACGGCGCTGATCGCCGGCAACGCGGCGGTCAACGCCCATGGCAACACCGCGGCGGGGCCGCTCGTGCGCGCACCGTCCAAAAGGGAGCCGAGCGCGGAGCTGCCGAGCAGCACGGCCACCCCGCCGGCGGTATGCAGTACGCCGAAGTGCGCGCCGAGCCGCTGCTCCCCGGCAAGGCGGGCAACCGCGTCCTGCGCCACCGGGACCGCGGCCATCTGACCGAGGGTGAGCAACACGACCAGCGCCACGGCAGGAGCGTAGGCCAGCGCGCCCGCTGGCGGGGCGAAACCCACGGCCATCGCCACCGTGGCAAAGGAAGCCGCGAGTAGCGCGAAACCGATCGGCAACGCGCGGGCGCTGCCGAGCCGCCGTCTGGCGAAGGTGGCAATCGGCAACTGGCCGACCACCACCATGCCGGCGGCCAGTGCGAACAGCCAGCCAAGCGCGGACGTTCCGCCGGTCGCTCGTTCCAGTTCCACTGGCAACGCGAGGTAAAGCTGGTTGTAGCTGAGCAGCCAGGTGCTGTAGGTCGCCGCGAAGATCAGGAACTGCCGGTTGTGCAACACCTGTGCCCAGCCAGCCAGCATCGGTTCGCCCTGATGTGCGGCCGGTTCGCGCGGTAGCCAGCGCAGGAAGGCGAACAGGATCAGCACGAAGACCCCGGCCGCGGCCAAACAGGTCACCGTGAAGTCCACGCTGAGCAGGAATGCGCCCGCCAGTGGCCCGGTGACCGCGCCAACCTGGGCGAATACCGCATAGAGCGCGAACATATCGGCACGGGCGATGACCTCCCGCTGTTCCAGCTCGCCCGATTGCCGTGCCAGTTCGGCCTCCACCGCGGGGGAGAAGAGGGCCGCGGCGAACCCGGTGAGCACCGTGCCGATGATCAGCATGGGTAACTCGGCGGCGAAGGCGAGTACGACAAAGCCCGCGATCCGGATGATGCAGCCGTAGAGCACCACCGGTTTGGTGCCAAACCGGTCCGCGAGCGCACCGCCGAGAAAGAACAGGCCCTGCTGGCTGAACGTGCGCAACCCGAGCACCATGCCCACGATCCAGCCGGCCATTGCCAGGTCCGTGGCCAGATGCGTCGCCAGAAACGGCAACACCAGGTAGAAACCCAGATTGAAGGCCAGCGAGCTGAGCAGTAGCAGCTGCGGCACGATGGGCAGGGCACCGAAGCGCCCGAGCAGGGCCCAGCGCCTGGCCAGGTTATCGGTGCTCCGGGCGCGCACCTTGGTCCGCGTGCTCATGAGCCGGCCACCGGCAGGCGCGGTGCGGCGCTCAGTAGTTGCCGGCTTGCCGCACTGGCCGGGGTGCGAAACACCGTGTCAACGGTGCCGAACTCGGCGAGCTGCCCCTCGGCGAGCACTGCCACATCATCACAAAGTCGTTCCACCACGCCGAGATCGTGCGAAACAAGCACCAGCCGCAGGTTTCTTGTTGCCGCGAGTTCGTCGAGTAGTTCGAGTAGCTGCACCTTGGTGTGCGGGTCGAGCGAACTCAGTGGTTCATCTCCGATCAGTACCGATGGTTCTGGGGCGAGCGCGCGAGCGATCGCGATTCGTTGCCGTTGCCCGCCGGAGAACGCCGCCGGTTTGTGTTTGGCGGCACCGGAATCAAGGCCAACGGCGGTGAGCAGTTCGGTCACCCGCGCCGCGTGGTTTCCTGCGATTCGCAGGCAGTGCAACGGTTCCCGGATGATGTCCGCGACGGTCATCCGTGGGTTCAGTGAGCTGGCTGGGTCCTGCGCGACATGCTGTACTTCGCGGCGGAACCACGCGAGCTCGCGTGCCGCAGCGGGAGCGATCTCCTTGCCGCGAAACCAGATCTGTCCGGAGTCGGCAGTTTCCAGTGCGAGCAGCAGGCGTAGCAAGGTGCTCTTGCCTGCGCCGGATTCACCGATGATGCCGAGATGCCGGTCGGCCGGCATGCTGAGGTCGATGCCGTGTAGCGCGATTCGCGCCTGCCCTCGATGCATCCGGTATTGGCGATGCACGCCCTGTAGTTCGAAGAGTGGAGTGTTCATCAGCCAACGGGTTCCGGGGTGCTGCTCGGGCAGAGCGCGTGGGCGGCTGCCACCAGCTCGCGGGTGTGTTGCTGGGCTGGTTGTTGGATGATCTGCCGCACCGGGCCCTCTTCGACCAGTTTCCCGTTTCGCAACACGGCAATCCGGTCACACAGCTGGGCAACGACGGCCAGATCATGGCTGATGAACAGCAGTCCGGGCGGCTGCTCGGCCTGCCCTTGTTGGGCGCGCAAGGTCTCGTCGAGCACGCCGAGGATTTCCCGCTGCACCGTGGTATCCAGTGCGGTAGTCGGTTCGTCGGCGATCAACAGCCGAGGTTGGCAGGTGAGTGCCAGTGCGATCCCGGCCCGTTGCCGTTGCCCACCGGATAGTTGCGGCGGGCGTAGCCGAGCGATCGCCGGATCGGTCAGCCCCACCTCGGCTAGTAGTCGCTGTGCTTCGGTCTCGGCGGCCGCCCTGCTGAACCCGCGCAGTCGGCGAAGCGGGTGGCGCAACTGTGCTCGTACCGATGTCAGCGGGTTGAGCGCCACGGCGGAATCCTGGAAAACCACCGCGGTGTGCCGGCCGCGTAGCGGTGCGAGCACCTTTTCCGGCTGGTTCAGGATCTCCGTGCCGCTGATCCGCACACTGCCGCTGCTGCGCGCGGCATCGGGCAGCAGACCGGCGATGGCCAAGCCGGTGAGTGATTTCCCCGAACCGGATTCGCCGATCAGCCCGACTCGCTCACCCGCTCTGATCCGCAGTGAAAGGTCGTCGACGGCGGGGCCGCCGGTGAACCGGACGGTCAGCCCGGCTAGCTGGGCGACATCCACGCGATCCTCCATCGTGCCCGCTGTCGAAAACGAAAATAACATTCAATAACACGACGGCGGGTAAGAGGGCCGGCTGGCCCTCAGGCGGTCATCCGGTGGTCAGGTTACCCGGTTGCGTTGGCCGCGATAGCTATGCTGTGACGTGTCGAATTGGCAAGTATGTCCAGGTTGTGGCGTTGCACGCACTCGCCGTGACGATTAATGGAAATGAAAATCAACTCCATGTATCCTGAGGCGCGTATGCCGGCATGGAGGATGTTATGAAGGTGCGTAAATCGTTGCGGTCGTTGAAGAATCGACCTGGTTCGCAGGTGGTTCGCCGGCACGGCAAGGTGTTGGTGATCAACAAGCGCAATCCGAGGTTCAAGGCACGCCAAGGCTAGCGGGCTGGGCACGCTCGGTAACCGCGTTCTTTAAGGTTAGCGCGGTTCCTGGAGGAGGGATGGCTGGTTGGGTACGCGCGGCATTCCGGTGACGATCATCGCGGGTTTTCTCGGCTCCGGAAAGACCACGCTGCTCAACCATCTCCTCGGTAACCGCGCTGGCCTGCGGATCGGGGTGATCGTCAACGATTTCGGCAGCGTCAATATCGACGGTATGGCGGTTGCCGGTCAGGTCGATTCGATGCGCATGCTGGACAACGGCTGCCTGTGCTGCGCGGTGGATGCGAGCGGGTTGGACGCCATGCTGGATCGGCTCGCCAGGCCGGGCGCTCCGATCGACGCGATCGTGATCGAAGCGAGTGGCCTCGCCGAACCGCGCGCCATGATCAGGATGCTGCTGGCGAGTGGTAACCCGTTGATCGAGTACGGCGGGCTGGTCGAGGTCGTGGACGCCGCTGAGTTCCCGGCAACCCGACAGCGCCATCCGGAACTGGATACGCATATCGGTCTCGCCGATCTGGTGGTGTTGAACAAGACCGACCGGTTGACCGCTGGCGAGCTGGCTGACCGTCATGCAGCCGTCGCGCGGCTGGCCGGGGATGCCGCGGTGCTGCCGGTAAGTCACGGCAGCGTGCCGACCGAGCTGCTCTTCGAACCCGCTGAAAGGCCGGTCGGCACGCGGGTTGGTGAACAACTCTCCCTCGCCGACCTCGTTGCGGACGCTGCGGAGTGTGCCGCTGACGAGGAGCACCCGCATCTGCATTCGATGTACCAGACCATGACGTATTTCGCGCCGGATCCCTTGCATCCACGGGAGTTTGTCCGTTTCGCGACCGAGCGGCCGAATGGTTTGTACCGGATGAAGGGTTTTGTCGATTTTGGTTCGCCGGGCGATCGGCGGAAATACAGCGTGCAGACCGTTGGCGCTTTCCTGCGGTTCGAGCGATCTCGCTGGTCACCGGGCGAGCAGCGGGCCAGTCAGCTGGTGCTGATTGGGGCCGGGTTGGACGAGCCGGCCGTACGCGAACGGCTGGACAGCTGTCGTGTTGCCGTGCACGGCGCCGTCGATGACCAGGCCATGCTGCCGGTACATCGGTATCTACGCGGCTGAGGAATGCACTGGATCGGGCATTGCCCAGCGGATTACTCTTTTGCTGAGACAACCTAGGGTCTATCTGTCACGTTAGTGGGGTAGGGCCGAAGGGGATGCCAGGCCGGCCGGGGGGCGGCTGAGCTGGGCTCAAGCGATACGGGTGGTGCATATGTGGCAGGTCGCGGGCTATCGCCAGGTGCGGGAACTGGGTTCCGGCGCCTCCGGGAGAGTGGTACACGCGGTACACGAAGCCAGCGGCACGGCGGTGGCGATCAAGTACATCGCACCCCAGTTACTGGCGGATTCGGCGTTTCGCGAGCGATTCCGCGCCGAGGCGCGGCTGCTCGCCGGGTTGTCCGGGGCGAACGTGGTGCGCTGTTACGACTACGTCGAGGACGGTGCGGGCGCGGCGATCGTGATGGAACTGGTTGACGGCGTGACGCTGCGGCGAATGCTGGACCAGTACGGACCGATGCCGCCAGAGGCGGCGTTGCTGCTGTTGAAGGGTTCGCTGCTGGGGTTGCAGTCCGCGCATACGCAGGGTGTGGTGCACCGCGACTACAAACCCGCGAACGTGATGGTGCGGGGTAGCGGCGAAACCGTGCTTACTGACTTCGGAATCGCGGTGCCGGCAGGCGCGACGGTGACCGCCGAGGGCACCCCGGCGTATCTCGCGCCGGAACAGTGGCATGGCGTACCGGCCTCGCCTTCGGCCGACGTGTACGCGGCGACCGTGGTGTGCTTCGAATGCCTAACCGGTCAGCGGCCGTATCCGGAAAGCGACCTGGACACCCTGAGTCGCGCGCATGCCACGGCGCCGATCCCGGTGCAGGCCGTGCCGGAGCCGGTGCGCGGGCTGGTCGCGGCTGGGCTCGCGAAGGATCCAGCGATGCGGCCTGGCTCGGCTTCCGGGTTCCTGGCCGAACTCGAATCCGTGGCAAAACGGACTTATGGCACTGACTGGGAGGCGACCGGGCGCAAGACGCTCGCCGGCCTTGCCGGCGCCCTTGCCGCGTTCTTCCCTGCCGCGCTCGCGCTCGGCAGTGGGTCCGAATCGGTATCCGGTGCCGCCACCGCGGCGCCAGACCCGGTGGGCGCGACGGGGACACAGGTCGCGTCGCCTGCCACACCGCCGGCAGGGCCGGAGGTGCTGGGTTCCGCGGGGACGAAGGTGGCAACGGCGGCAGCCAAGAAGGGTTTGCTGGCGAAGGTGCTTGCCTCCAAGGCAGCGTTGATCGGCGCCAGCGCGGTGGCGGTCGGTGCGATCGTGACCGGCGCGGTGCTCGTGGGGAACTCGGGTTCGGAGTCGCCGCCGGCGCAGCCGGGTTCGGGTGGGGTGGAACGTACCGAGCCGACCGGTGCCCCTGGCCCGTCCGGCGAGAACGGCCCCAGCAAGACCGATGGGAACGGCCCGGGACCGAAACCGACGGAGGAGACCGCGCGGCCGAAAACGGCCACAGCGGAGCCGAGCCCGGCGAGTGATGCGACACCGGAGGGCGACTCGGGTCAGCGATGCGAGGTCACCGAGTACCCGGATGGCTCGAGGGAGAAGAAGTGCTACAGCAACTAGCGCCGGGAAAATCGCCTGCGGTCCGGAGCGCGGTCATGTGACCATACGGTCATGCGGCCCGAGGTCGGGGACAGCCTGCGCAGCTGCGCGGACTGCGGTGGTTTCGAGTACGGCGGCGCGCCGAACTGTGCCCACTGCGCGGCCCTCGTCGACGAGATCCTGGAAGCGCAGTGGCGGCGGTTTTACGCCGAGACCGGCTGGTCGGATGAGGCCGAGCTGGCGCAGCTGGTCGCGCTCGAGCCGGACAAGTATGACTGGCGGGTGCTGGACGCCGCGCTGGACCGGATCGGCTGCACCGAATGCGGCGGCCGGCTCAGCAGGGGCCCGATGGACTGTGCCGCATGCAATCTCGCGCACGGGTACCGCTACGTGGCCATCGAGGTGGACCGACCGCGCGTGCCGCCGGGCAATGAACACGCGATCCGGGTGAACGTCTCGGTCGTCCGCCGGCCACAGATGACCTCGGCGCAGGAGTTGTTGGGCCGGCGGTTGTCGTTGCCTGGCCTGCTTGTTGGTTTCCTGCCGACGCTGGCGCACGCGCAGGCGGCGAGCGCGCGGCTGAAGCAGGGCGCGTCGGCTGCGGAGTTTCTGGCCGAGCTGTACCAATGGAACCAGGGGTAAGGGGTAGCCGGGATGAGCGAGTGCGCCGTCCGCGCCGCGCGAGACGACGAACTGCCCGCCGTCGCGGGGCTGCGCTGGCGGTGGGTCGTCGATCAGGGCGCTACGCCGGCGATAGACCGGGGTGAGTTCGTCGCGCGGTTCGTCGACTGGGCGCGGCTCAATACCGCGACTCACCACTGTCTGGTTGCGCTGCGGGATGAGGTCGTGCTCGGGATGGCGTGGCTGGCCGTCCTCCCGAGGGTGCCGGCCCCGAATGCGCTTGACCGGATTTCCGGTGATGTGCAGTGTGTTTACGTTGTGCCCGAGGAACGCGACAGCGGGCTTGGCGGACAGCTCATCGAGGCCGTACAGAGCCTCGCGCGGCAGCTCGGCGCGGAACGGGTAACCGTGCATTCGAGTGCCCGCGCGGTTCCTGGCTATGCGCGCTGGGGATTCGAAACCTCGGACCGGTTGCGGCAGGTCAAGCTGAACTATCCGGCCGAATAGTGGCAAGTGGACTGTCGAGTCCACTTGCCCAGTTTCGCGGTGGTTCAACGAAAAGCTAAGGCCAGGTGGCTCGGATGTCGTTGTGGCCAACCGCGTACGCGCGTGGCCCGCCACGTTCCACGGCACGATATATCTGGCGCTGCGAGCGATGCAGGCGATTAATCATTTCTGTTACCAGAAGTCGCTGGTTATCCAGGTAAAACAACACACCACGGTGAGTTTCCAGCGGGGCACGCTCAGCGTGGCGACCTTTAATCCGGCCATCCTTGCACAGCGGGGACCAGCCTCGTTCGAGTCCGTAGGCCAGCCAGATCTCGTCCACGACATCCTGAGCATCGTTCGGAAAGTGATCCGCGATGCGATGAATCCGCCAGCCGAGAGCCGTAAGACCCTCTGGTACACGACGGCCAAGCCCGCGATCAACGAAAAATTCAGGCTGCTCGAGTGACACGGCAGATTGCCTCGACCTGTTCCCTGGTCAAGTCGTAGTCGTCGGCAACGTCCTCTAGCGACTCGCCGGCAAGCCAAAGATCTACGACGGCGTCAACCGGAACTTTCGTGGAGGCAACTACCGGCGCTCCCCAGCCGAATCGCGGATCGATAACTACTGGCGCAATATCTGGGTACTGGCGAAGTTGCAAGCTACTGGCGAATCCGTCGTTCGCGTCCCAGCTGACATATCGCAGGTAGTCGTCGATGACTTCCCGAATGGGCCGCTGACCATCGGCAGCTCGCGCGAGATCGTCATGTGCATAATGCACAAAGATGTCAATGCCGTCAGTAGCGATCTTCTTGGTAGCAAGTGCGTACGGGGTATCGAAAGCACGCCGGACTTCGGCCGCAGCATCCCGGATCTTACGCTTTGTTAAGCCGAGATCGCGCAGCGCGCGCAAAACGTACGCTTCTACGACGGCCACAAATGGTACGGATGGCCAGCCACGCTTTTCGGCTCCGACACGATGGACGAGCGGCGTGCCATCTGCTTCTTCTCCTAGCCAGTAGTACACAGTTGACTCGGGGATTCTGAGGTGGCGTGCTAGCTCTTTCGGCGTCAGAAGCGGGTCGGTGAACTTGTCAACCATGTCCCCTCCCAACTGTCGAAGTAATCGTCCCACATGACTGTGCTGACATAGTGTAGCTCGGCCGACCCGCGCAAAACGGGCAGCCGCCTGGCTTGTTTTGCGGGATCGGCCGGCGAACGCGTCGCATGCGAAGATGGACCGTATGGCCAAGAAGCTGCGTCTCACCGGCGACGCCGAAGCCGACAAACTGCTGAGCTCGGACCCGTTCGCGCTGCTCACCGGGTTGTTGCTGGACCAGCAGTTCCCCATGGAACACGCCTTCGCCGGGCCACGGAAGATCGCGGACCGGATGGCGGGGTTCAGCATCACCAAGATCGCCGAGTCCGACCTGGACGAGTTCGTCGAGCTGTGCGTGCAACCACCGGCGATCCACCGGTACGGCGGGTCGATGGCACGCCGGGTACACGCGCTCGCCAACCACGTGCTCGAAGAATACGACGGCAAAACCGACGCGATCTGGAAACGTGGTAAGCCGGACGGCAAGGAACTGCTGCGGAGGGTGAAGGCGCTACCCGGCTACGGCGAGCAGAAAGCGCGGATCTTCGTCGCGCTGCTCGGCAAACAGCTCGGCGTCACCCCAGACGGCTGGCGCGAGGCGGCCGGCGCCTACGGCGAGGACGGCTCCCGGCGCTCCATCGCCGATGTGACCAGCGAGGAAACCCTCGCCGAGGTGCGCGCCTTCAAGAAGGCAGCGAAAGCGGCCGCGAAAAAGTAGCTCGTTAAGAGCCGCGGACTTCGCGTTCGGCATGGTGCAGCGGATCCCGCTGCGCGGCGGCACGCAACCGCTCAAGGCTGGCCATCGCCTCCGGCTGGGACCACTCGGCCGCGAACGCGCCACTGAGGATGTCCTGGTGCAGCACACGCTCGAAGTACTCGCGGAGCGGGTTGTCCCGCGCACCCAGTTCCGCCAGCCCGCGCAGCTGACCGTACTGCGAGGTCCGCGAGTGCAGCGGTAACTGGCCGAGCAAGCCGTGCTCTGCCGCCCGCGCGAACACTTCGGCCGGCTCCGCGGACAGGTACATCTCGTGCAGGATCGCTTCATCGGAGAAACCCACGTCCCGCTGCACCGCGTAGGCAGCACTCAGCAAGTCCATGATCGCCGGCCAGATCGCCTGCTCGGTGAACAGATCCAGCGCCGCCTCCTCCCGGGCACTGGATTCGATCGCACCCTGCACGGCCGCGCCGATACCAGCCGCGATCGCCAACGCGGTTGGCCACGCGCTGCCACTCGCATCCCGTTCCACCGACACGAAACAGGGATAGCCCTGCCTGGCGACGAACCGATCCCGCACCGCGGCGCCGATCATCCGTGGTGCCACCATCACCACGTCCACCCCCGCGGGCACCTCGAGCAGTCCGAACGCCCAGTTGTAGCCGCTGGCCAAGACCAGCGTGTCGCCCGCCCGCAGGCCCGGTGCGAGCTGTTCGGCGCATACCTCCGGTTGTACCTCGTCCGGGATGAGCAGGAGCACTACCTGCGCTCGGTCGGCCACCTCGGCGATCGGCAGCGGAGCGAAGCCGGCCTCCGCCGCCGGCCCGAAGTACTCGTCGGCTCGGTTGCCGACCAGCACCGGAACCCCGCTGTCACGTAGGTTCCGTGCTTGCGCGGCGCCCTGGTTGCCGTACCCGATGATGCCGACCGTGCGCTCGCCGAGCGCCGCGATATCGGCGTCGGTCTCCCGGTATATCCGTGCTTTGGTGCCCACCGGCGAACCTCCGTCGTTCGTGTCAGCTGGCGGATACCCAACTGGCAGTTAACCCAGTCCAGCAGGCCACAAGGGCCGTCGGAAAGCCCGTTTTCGGGTGATCGCCGCGCCGAAGTTCTTCCGATGCCTCGCGGTTCGGTCGGGCACTGCATACGGTTGGCTCGGCAGGTGGATCCTGGGCCACCCAAATCGTGGATGAATACGGAGGCAGAGGGATGAGCTGGTTCGAGGGCGCGCGGATCGCGGTCACCGGGGCCGCTGGCGGGATCGGTCAGGTGACCTGCGAGGTGCTCCGCGAGCGAGGTGCCAGGGTGTTTGCTTTGGACCGCGCGGAAACCGACGCGGGCGAGTACGTCGCTTGCGACGTGACCGACGAGGACAGCGTTGAGCAGGCGGTGGCCCGGATTCAGGAGCTCGCCGGGGGCGTGGACGGCCTGGTCGCCGCGGCCGGGGTGGTCGAGGACGATGTTGCGGCCGAGGAAATGAGCGCGGCGGAGTTCGACCGGGTGCTCGGTGTGAACCTGCGTGGTGTTTTCCTGTGTTGCACCGCGTTCGGCAGGGCCATGCTGGCCGAGGGGGCCGGTCGGATCGTGACGGTGTCCTCGATGTCCGGCAACCACGTGGTCAACGTGCCGCAGAAACAGTGCGCGTACAACGCCTCCAAGGCAGGGGTGAGCGCGTTGACTCGCTCGCTCGCGGTCGAGTGGACCTCCCGTGGTGTTCGGGTGAACACCATCGCGCCCGGCTACGTGCGTACCTCGTTGCTGGACCTGAAACAGCACCAGTTCGACGGCTGGCTGAGCAATACGCCGGCTGGGCGGTTTGCCCAGCCGGCGGAAATCGCCAAGGCGATTGCCTGGCTGCTCAGCGACGAAGCGGACTTCTGCTGTGGCAGCGAACTGCTCATCGACGGTGGTTACTCCCTCGCCTGAGCGTGCTGGCCGGGTGATCAGTTCAGCCCGATCACCCGGCCATCGTGCAGCTGTAACTGCTGGCCTTGCCATCGTGCACGGAGCCACCGGTCGTGCGAGGCGATCACTACCGCGCCAGGTGCGGCGCGCAGTGCCTCCTCCAACTCCTCGGCGAGGCTCAGCGAAAGGTGGTTGGTCGGCTCGTCCAGCAGTAACACCTGCGGCGGATCCGCTAGTAGCAAGGCAAGCGCGAGCCGGCGTCGCTGGCCGACCGAGAGCTCGCCGACCGGCCGGGCCAGATCGCGCGGTGCGATCAGTCCCAGATCGACAAGCGGCACCGCGGCCCGTTCTTCCGGGTACAGCTGTAGTGGAGTGCGTTCCGGACGCGGAAAGACCACATCCTGCTCGAGTAATCCAATCCGGACTCCGCGAGCCCGGTGCACCGAGCCCTCGATGGCCAGCTGGCCGGCAAGGGCCAGCAACAGTGTCGACTTGCCCGCACCGTTCGGTCCAGTCAGCAGTAACCGTGACCGCGTTGAAATGTCCAATGCGGACACCTCGACTCGGCGGGGAACCCGCAACTCGCGCACCGAGATCGCTAGCTTGTCCACCGGTGCGGTACTGGTGAGCGTGCCACCAAAGCGCAGTTGTGCCGGCGGTTTACGGACCTGGTCCCGCTCCAGCTCGTCCAGTCGCTGCTGCGCGTTGCGCACTCGTCGGGAGATCTGCTTCTGGATGCGACCGGCCTTGAAATCGTAGGCCATCTTCGCGTTGTCCGTCGGTTTGCGATTCGGCGCAACGTTTCGCGCGGTTACCCGAACCGCGTAGCGCAGCGCGCCCAGCTCATCCTGTTCTTCGGCATAACGTTGCTCCCAACGGGCTCGTTCGGCTTGTTTCGCCGCCAGATAGTCGGAGTATGCGCCGCCGTATCTGGTCGGTCCGTCCTGCGCCGGGTCCAGATCGACGATCTGCGTACATACCGCATCCAGAAACACCCGGTCGTGCGAGGCGAGTACGACCACGCCCGGCAGCTGGCTCAGGTGTTTTTCCAGAAATCCCGCGGCGTCGTCGTCCAGGTGGTTGGTTGGCTCGTCGAGCAGTAGCGTGCTCGGCTGCCGGATCAGCAGCGCGGCCAGACCGAGCCGGGATCGTTGCCCGCCGGAAAGCGTGCCGAGTTGGCGATCCTGTGCGATATCGGCAAGGCCGAGACCAGCGAGTACCAGCTCCGCTCTGCGGTCGGCGTCCCAGAGGTCGTGCAGCTGCGCCCATTCCAGCAACTCGCCGTATTCCCCGAGGGCATCGGTATTGGTCGGATCCGTGGCCAGTGTGCTGGCCAGTGCGACCAGCCTGCGCTCGATGAACCGGATATCCGCGAGCGCATCGTCCAGTACCTCGGCAACCGTCTGGGCCATCGTGAACGGGAGTTCCTGAAACAGGAAACCCAGATCACCTGGCCGTTCCACGGTTCCGGTGTCCGGCTGCTCGATGCCGCTGAGCAGTCGGAGCAATGTGGACTTACCGACGCCGTTCTCGCCGACCAACCCCAGCCGCCCGCCGGGCGCGGCGGTCAGCGAGACGCCGTCGAGTACCGGCCGCCCCTGGTAGGCCTTCGACAGATCGCGCGCGATCAACGGAAAAACAGACATAGTCGACACCACCGAGAAAACTCGCAATGGCTGCCCGCCGGGCACACGTCCCATCCATGACAAGGGGCCTCGGACGCGGGCAGTGGTGATGTCAGTTCCTCATGATGCCGACCATGATAACCCTGAGTGGTCGGCGTCGCGCAACCCGGCGGTGCGCCGGAAACGGTGTGTGCCGTGGCACATACGCAAACTTCCGGGGAAGCTGGTAACGTTCGCGGTGCGAAGGGGAGTAGCCCCCAATGCCATGGTCGACAAACTGACACCGGTTCGGTGTCCGGCCAGGCAGCCTTCAGCGGAGGCGGGCGAGACCTTCGACCCATGGCAATATGCCGGGTCGATGGTCGCTTGCTGTCCTTTCGGTCCGGTGTGGATCGAGGGGAAGCTTCGAATGTGGACCGCTTTCGCAGTCAGTTTTCTGGCTATTTTCGTGGCCGAGTTAGGCGATAAATCGCAGCTAATGGCGATGGTGTTCGCCACCCGCTACAAGGCCTGGCAGGTACTACTCGGCATCACCATCGCAACCACCGTGGTGCACGCCCTTTCCGTCGCGCTCGGCTTCGGGCTGGGCGAAGCGTTGCCCACCGGCTGGATCTCGCTGGTTGCCGCGGTCGCCTTTCTGGGCTTTGCCGCGTGGACACTGCGCGGCGACTCGCTCAGTGAGAACGAGCAGAAAAAGGCGTCGCATGCCAACAAGCGCTCCGCGGTCATCGTGGTCACCGTTGCCTTCTTCCTCGCCGAACTCGGCGATAAAACGATGCTGGCCACGGTCACTCTCGCGGCACAGCACGACTGGCTGGGCATCTGGATCGGTTCCACGATCGGCATGGTGGTCGCCGATGCGCTCGCCATCGTGGTCGGTCAGCAGCTCGGCAAGCGGCTGCCGGAGCGTGCGATTCGCTATGGCGCTTCGGCGCTGTTCGTTGTGTTCGCCATCTGGCTCGGTTGGGAGGCAGTGACGGAACTCGCTTAACGAACCATAACCGTCCGATCGGGATTACCGTGTCCCGATGACCGGGCTGGAGATGCTCAGTGTTGCGCTTGCCGGGGTGCTGGCCGGTGGGATCAACGTCGTCGTTGGATCGGGCACGCTGGTGTCCTTTCCGGTGCTGCTTGCCGTTGGTTATCCGCCGGTCATCGCGAATATCTCCAACGGGCTCGGTCTCGTGCCAGGATCGGTGTCCGGCGCGATCGGCTACCGGCGGGAACTCGCCGACCAGTGGCCACGGGTGCTTCGGTTGGGCGTCGGCTCACTGCTCGGTGGGATAACCGGCGCGGTGCTGTTGCTCGTGTTGCCACCGGAAGCGTTCGAGATGATCGTGCCGGTGCTGATCGTCGTTGCGATCGTGCTTGTTGTGCTGCAACCGAAACTCGCCAAGCGGCTGGCGGCGCGGCGCAGCGGAGCGCGCGTGGACGTGGGACCGGTGCTGCTGTTCGCGGCGTTCGGTACCGGTGTCTATGGCGGCTATTTTGGTGCGGCGCAGGGTGTCCTGCTGCTCGCGTTCATGGGTGTGTTGCTGGACGAGAGCCTGCAACGCCTGAACGGCGTGAAGAACGTGCTCGCCGCCTTGGTGAACCTGGTCTCCGGGCTAGTTTTCGTGCTGGTGGCGGATGTGGCCTGGGAGGCTGTTGGCCTGCTCGCCGCGGGGTCCATTGTGGGCGGCATGATCGGTGCGAAGATTGGCCGCAAGCTGTCGCCGACCGTGCTGCGTGCGGTGATCGTGTTGGTCGGCCTGGCCGCCCTCGGCCAGTTGCTGTTCTAGCGCGTGATCTTGGGGCCTGGTGTTGATCATGGGTCTTCGACGTAGCTGTACTTCGAGAAGTCCTCATCGGTCCGTTGCGCGATACCGATCTGCTGTCGCGCGGTCGCATCCAGCGCGGCGAAGACCGCGGGGTGCGTCGCCGCCTTGCCGGAGGCGATATCCGACCAGGCCAGCTGTCCAGCATTGACCAGCTCTACGACGTCCCGCCACTGCGCGGGTGCGGTTGACCCGGTGGCAAATGCGATCAACTGCTCGACGTCCTCGGCCGGTGTGGTCATCGCCGTCGCTCCTACCGCTGAAAGGACTGGTTGACCGAACCAGCCCGCCTTGCGTGACATCTACTGTGATGATGTCACATGGCTAAGCGGTTCCACGGTAAGAACTATTGTTTGCGTTCGAAACGGCCGGCAACGCGGTATCCCGGGTTAGGCCTGGGTCTCTTCGTCGGGCCGGTCCGGGTGCCGGCGCAGCAGCAGCAGGGCAACGCCCAATCCACCCCACACCACCACGATGGCGATGATCAGCATGACAATCGCGCTGGCGGACATCAGTTCTTCGCCTCCTCGCCGGCCTCGGTCGGCTGCGTTTCCCTACCGCCGTGCTTCCACGGCAGCACGGACATGATCACGGCAAACACGATCACCCCGAGCGCTACCGCCCAACCCGCGCTGATCAGCAGGGAAGTCGGGTAGTCCTCGTAGTTCGCGGACAGCTCGGTACGCAGGCTGTCCCACATCATCCAGCCGAGCACGATCGGCGTAATCAGGCCGAGCATGATCCGCCACCAGCCGCCGAGCGGCACGGCGGAGGTCTGATTCGCGTGTCGCTGCAGCACCGGCAGCTTGCGCATGATCCAGGAGACCGCGATCACCACGACCAGGCCGGCAAGCGCGATGCCGTACTGGTTGATGAACCGGTCGACCACGTCGAGGATGTACATCCCCTCGTTGGTCGGGAACAGCGCGATCGACACGAGCGCGGTGACCCCGCCGGCGCCGAGTACCGCGGGCACCCTGCCGATCCCGGTACGGTCCTGTACCGCGCCGACGACCACCTGCACGATGCTGATCAGCGAGGTGAACCCGGCAATGGCAAGCGAACCAAAGAACAGCACGCCGAACAGCGCGCCTGCCGGCATGTTCGAGATGATCTCCGGGAACGCCACGAAGGCGAGTCCGATGCCGTCCGTAGCCAACTCGCCGACCGGGACCCCGGCGGCGCCGGCCATGAACCCGAGGGTGGCGAACACGCCGATCCCGGCAAGGATCTCGAAGGAGCTGTTGGAGAAACCGGCCACCAGTGCCGAGCCGGTCAGGTCGGCCTTGCGGCGCAGGTACGAGGTGTAGGTGATCATGATGCCGAAGCCAATGGACAGCGAGAAGAAAATCTGTCCATAGGCGGCAACCCAGACGCTGCCGTTGGTGATCTCCGACCAGTCCGGGGTGAACAGCGCGTTCAGCCCATCCACGGCGCCAGGCAGGGTCAACGCGCGCACCACGAGGACAAGGAACAGCACGACGAGCAGCGGGATGAAGATCCGGTTCGCCCGCTCGATGCCCTTACGGACACCAAGCAGCAGCACGCCGAGCGTGATCACCCATACGGCGATCAGTGGCCAGGCCACCCCACTCACGTAGGACGTTGGCGCCCCTGGTTCATCGGCGACCTGGAGGAAGTCGTTGAAGAAGAACGAATCCGGGTCGTTTCCCCATTGCTTGTTGATCGAAAAGCCCGCGAAGCGCACCGCCCAGGCGACGATCACCGCGTAGTAGACCGCGATCACGAAGGAGACGCCGACCTGCCACCAGCCGAGCGGCTGCGCGGCCTTGGACATCCGCAGGAACGCAGTCGGCGGGGCGCCCCGGTACTTGTGCCCGATCGTGTACTCGAGGATCAGCAGCGGAATGCCGGCTGTCAGCAGCGCGACGAGATAGGGCACCAGGAACGCACCCCCGCCGCCGTCGTAGGCGACATAGGGGAACCGCCAGATGTTCCCGAGCCCGATCGCCGAACCAATCGCGGCGAGCAAGAAGCCCGCTCGAGTGCCCCACTGTTCCCGTGGCCTGTCCTGCATGGCCGAGACTCCTTATTTGTCCCGTATACGCACACCTGTGCGGGGGAACTCTAACGCTGCCAGCTGGCCGCTGCGGCCAAAAACGCGTCGTTTTCCTCGGGTGATCCAATCGTGACCCGGCAGCCATCCCCGGCGAAGGCGCGCACGATGACCTTGTTGGTCAGGCAGTGCTCGCTGAACTCCGTGGTCCGCTCGCCAAGCGGGAGCCAGACGAAGTTGGCCTGGCTCGGCGGTACCGCGAAACCTGCCTCGTTGAGGACACCACTGACCCGCTCGCGTTCCTGCGCGATCTCGCCGCAGCGGGCGAGTAGCTCATCGGCCGCGTCCAGCGATGCCTGTGCCGCCGCCTGGGCGATCCGGTTTACGCCGAACGGCACGAAAACCTTGCGCAGTGCCTCGGTGACCACGGCCGGCGCGATGCAGTAGCCGACCCGCAGGCCGGCAAGCCCGTACGCCTTGGAGAAGGTGCGCAGCACCGCGACATTACGTCGTTGCTTGGCCAGGGTCAGGCCGTCCGGCACCTGTTCGTCGGTGACGAACTCGCGGTAGGCCTCGTCCAGCACCACGAGTACATGCTCGGGTACCTCGTCGAGGAAGCGCTCCAGCTCCGCCTGACGTACCGCGGTGCCCGTCGGATTGTTCGGGTTGCAGACAAACACCAACCGGGTTGCCGGAGTGATGGCCGCGCGCATCGCGTCCAGGTCGTGCACATGCCCCGCGGTCAGCGGCACACGGCGCTGGCCGACCCCGACAACCTGCGGCACGATCGGATACATCTCGAAGGACCGCCAGGCGAACACCACCTCGTCCACCGGCGTACACAGCGCTTGCACCAGCTGCTGGCAGAGGGTCACCGAACCGCAGCCGATCGCCACCCGCTCGGCGTCCACCCCGGCGCGGGCGGCCAGCCGTTCGGTCAACGCGGTCGCACCGGAGTCCGGGTAGCGGTTGATCTCGGCGGCCGCCGAGCCGATCGCCTCGAGCACGCTCGGCAGTGGTCCCGCGCTGACCTCGTTGCTGGCCAGCTTGATCGCGCCGGACACGGTTCGACCAGGTACATACGCGGGCAGGGCGGCGAGGTCGGCGCGCACCCGCACCCCGGCGGGCACCTCGTCCTCGGACACGGCGGCTCCTCGTTCTTGGGTTCTTCGGCTCTTGAGTCGGCCTGACGTTAGCCGCTCCATGCCAGGCTAGCCAGCGGGTTCCCGCATCCTGCCGGCCGCTACGTCTTCTTTCTCACCTTGACTGGTGTTCACCCCGGCGTGGTTGGGTGAATCTATGCCGCACGCCCGAATCGAGACGATTTCGCTGCCCGACGGGAACGACTTGCCGGTCAGTTACGCCGAACCCGACGGCGCGGTGCGGGGTGGCCTGGTGGTGCTGGCTGAACCGGAGGGAGCCGGGCAGGCCGCGGACTGGCTGGTGGCCGCGCTGGCCAGCGAGGGCTGGCTGGCCGTTGCGCCGGACGTGTACCGGGGCCAGGGCGGTGCGGATGCGCTCGCCGGCGTGGAACTCGCCGTTGACTGGCTGGCCGCTTGGGGCGTGAAGCGCGATCTCACCGGAGTGCTCGGCTTCGACCTCGGTGGCGCGCTCGCACTGGTCACCGCGGCCCGGGTACCGGTAGGCGCCGCGGTGAGCGTGGCGGCCGGCGGCATCAGCGAACCACCCGCGGCGGGGTTGCCCGCGCTTGCCACCGTGGCCGGGCGGTTGACCTGCCCGTGGCTCGGGCTCTACGGCGACAGGGACGCCTCGATAGCCGTATCGGAGATCGAGCGACTGCGTGGTGCCGCGGACACGGCCAAGGTAGCCACCGACGTGGTGCGCTTCCCGGCTGCGGATCACCGCTTCGACACCGATCCGGACGCCGCGCACGAGGCCTGGTTGCGGACCCGCAACTGGTTCGACTCGCACCTGCGCTAGCGCCGTGCGCGGCTTCGCGTTCGCGTCCGCAACGTGCTGCTCGAGCGGTGGAACCCAGAGCGTTGTCGGCTCATCAGAGGTATCGAGTCCAGCACACGATGAGCGGTGGCCGAGAGACGCGATCCTTGGTTATCGCCGGCTGGGCGATGTTCACGACAGGCGGCCACGCCATCCCTGGGGGTGTTGGCGTGGCCGCCTGTCCGCACCGGCAAAGTTTCGTGACGATGTTTTACTTGTTAGGGCAACTATTCTCATCGACAAAGCGTCATTGCGATGGAACCCGGTCGGTACAGTCGGGGTCTAAGTGTCACGTCATGCGGGGTCAGTTGCCCCGGCCAAACTCCAGTTGATCCGGGAGTGGGAAGAATGTCCGAATCGTCAGAGGCCGTCTACGGTCCGCCGACCGACCAGCTCGGGCCTTCGCTGCCAGGTTCGGCGCAGGCATCGCTCGGCCAGGCGGCGAGTGGCGTGCGGGAGACCAAGGAACATGCCGAATCCGGTGACCTCTACCTGGACACGGAGCGGGGTCGCAAGCTGCTGTTTGACCTCACTCAACTCCGCGCGCGGGTCACGCAGCTAACCAAGGACTCCGGTGTGCTGGACAGCCCGCTTGACCTGGGCGATAACTGGGTGGGCCAGGTGATGAATCACAAACTGCGTGGAAAGGCGAACGGCGAGGAGGCCTCCTTTCAGCAGGTAATCGCCGAGTTCGACAAGGTGCTGGACGATCTGCGGCTGACCGTGAAGTACGCGGCTGGGCTGTACGAGGAAATCGACGACGACACCGCGCGAAAGCTGCGGAGCTCGCTGGCTGACCTCGGGGTGCCGGCGCATAACCTGCCAGGACGCGGTGTGGAGGAAGCGCGATGAGCGGCGAGAGTTTCACCGAGCACTTCGATGGCGGGTCAGCGGACGGTACGAACCCGAGCCTGGTCGTGGGTAGCCCGTGCATTCCCGGGCCGCCGCTACCACCGCCGGAGCTACCGGATTGTCCGGACGGTCCGCCACCGGAGCCAGAACCCGGCGAGGACGAGCTTGGCCAGTACGTCGACTGGGAAACCTGGTCGCATCCCGAACTCGCGCGGATGGCCGAGCCGGGCGATGGCCTCTACAACGCGGACGTAGCACTCTGGTCCGAGTGGAAGTCGGTTGGCGAGCAGTTGACCGAGGTTGGCGAGGATCTGCGCCGGCTGTTCAACGACGCGGCGGATACCTGGCAGGGAGTCGCCGCGCAGGCCGCGCGGGAACACCTGGCCAGGCTGGCGAACTGGGCGGTCGACAACGGCGAGCTGGCGAACAAGATGGGCATCCTCGCACGGGAACAGGACCAGCACGCGGAAGTGATGCGTCGGGAGATGCCGCCGCCGATCATGACGGCGCAGGGCGGATCGGCCTCTGCCGCGCCTGTTTCAGACGGCGCGACCAGCCCGATGTCGGCCGGCGACTTCAGCAGTGCCCCGGGAATCGTCGCGGATCCGTCCGACTCCGATGGACCGGTGCAGGAGTCGCATCGGAAGGCCGCTGAGGTCATGAGTCGCTACCAAAAGGGCAGCTACAACGTGTACCAGCGGCTACCTGATTTCTCGCACCCGAACCCGGACGACCGAGTACGGAGCAATCCGCCCGAGCAGGACCAGCCGCGCCGCCGGCCGGATGATGAGGACGACAGCACGACGACATCGAGCACCCCAGGCGGCGGTGGTGGCACCGTAGGAGGTGGACCCGCCGGCACACCCGCAGGTGTGGGCAGCGGTGCCGGAGCGGGTGCCGCTGCGGGCGGTGCCGCCGTCGGCGGAGTGGCCGCCGGAATGCGCACCGGCGCCGAATCGCCAGTGCGTGCCGGCACGTTGACCGGTAGTGGCGAGGCCGGTGCGGCTGCCAGGGCCGCAAGCGCGGGGAGCGCCGCTGGCCAGGCCGGTGGTCGTGGCGGCATGATGGGCGGCGTGCCGATGGGTGCCGGCATGGGTGCTGGGCGCGGCAACGACGAGGAGCGCAAGGTACCCAGCTACCTCACCGAGGATGAGGACATCTGGAAGGTCGACGGCAAGGTAGTGCCACCGGTGATCGGGGAGGAAAAGCGGCGTGCGTGACGAGAACTCCGGCTGGATCCAGCTGAGTTCGGCCGAGTTCTTTCTGCTGTGGTCTTTCGCGGAACTCGGTGAGTTCCCGGTGCCGCTGAACGTCGCGCATGTCGGCCGTACTGAAGCGCACCGTGCCCGACTGGTCGAGGAGGCCAGCCGGACGCTGACCGAGCGTGGGCTTGGCACGGTACATGCGCCAGCCCGTGATCTCGGTATCTATCTCCGGTTGCTCGCCGATCACAAGCTGTCCGTGGATCTGCATGCCGAGGGCCAGGGCGCGGGATTGCGGGCGATGACCGTGTCCGGCTCGTCCGGCGTTGCCGGGGCGGCGATCGTCGGTAACGAGGTGCGGATCGGACCGGTGGGCGATCATGGCATGATCTCCGCGCTGCTCGCCGCGCTCCCGGAGTTGCCGGCTGGCAACGGGATGGGCGCGAATGTGCGCTGGGACGATTACCTGCGCGCCTGTGCGGAAGGTGATCGACACGGGGTTTCCGGCTTCGTCGAGATACTGCGGGATTCCGGGGTCCGTGGCGCGGAGGCGAATACCATCGCCACGGCCGTTTCCGAGCGAGTCGGCGGCGGTCGGCTGGGCTGCAGTGTGCGCGGGGTGCGCGGGCGGGCTCGGACCCCGCATACGGTGAACTGGGTGGATACCCCACATGGCAGGTACAGCGTTCGACGTGGCGGCGACTGGGTGATGGTCACCCCGGTGAGCACCAACCAGCTGCGCGCGATGGCCGAGGAAATGGTCGACGACCTCCGCTGACGCGCACGCTAGTGGAACAGGCGCATCCGCGCCCAGGCCGCTTCGGTCCGCTCCATCGCGCGCTGGCACTCCGGCCCGGCGAGTACGGTCAATTCCGCGAGAATCCCGTGCACTACGGCCATCGCTGGAGTGAGTGAGGGAAACGAGCTGACGCCCTCGCTCGGCACGATGATCACGTGATCGGATACCTCGGCGAGCGGCGAGCTGCCGAGATCGGTGATCGCGCAGGTGGTGACGCCTTGCTCGCGGGCGATCCGGCTCGCCTCGAGCACTTCCTTCGGCAACCACCACAGGTTTACCGCTAGTAGACAGTCCTGCTTGGTCAACCGGGTGACGGTATTCGCCAGCTGCGTGCCGAAGTGTCGCTCGAGCAGCACGTCCATGCCCATACTCGTGCTCGCGTGCGCGAGCTGGACGCCGGGCGCGGCGAAGGTGCCCGAGCCGATCACCACGGTTCTGGACGCGGCCGTGATGGCGCCGGCGATCGCGCGAATCGCCTCCATATCAACGGTGCGTGCCAGCAACGCGAGGCTTTCCATATCGCGCTGGATCGCCTCCGCGGCGGGGTTGCTCGGGTTGTCGCCGTGTTCGGCGAGTACCTGCGGCGCGGACAGCGAGGCGAGGTAGCGGTTGCGCAGTTCCAGCCGCAGTTGCGGCCAGCCGGAGAAACCCAGTTGCCGCGCCGTGCGTACCACGGTCGCCACGTTCACCGCTGCCCGCTCGGCGAGGTCGGCCGTCGACGCGTAGGAGGCCAGATGCGGCTGGGTCGCCAGGATATCCACGACTCGACTGGCCGCGGGGCCAAGCGCGACCTCGCCCGCTCGCCCGGCCAGCCAGTCCTGGACCGTTGTCGAACCCGGTGCGCCCATCCCTTACCTCCCACCCTCGGCAGCCGGCTCCCAGCGTATTGCCACCCGCGATGTGTACAACAAATATTGCATCAATCGAATGAGTGATGTAACTATTGCATCCACTTCGGCGTTCGGAGGCGGAATGCAAACGGTGCATCTGGCAATGCTCATCGGCTACCTCGCGGTGATGCTTGCGATCGGCCTCTATTTCTCCAGGGCAAGCAAGATCCGCAGCGGTGAGGAGTTCCTGTTCGCCGGCCGGCGGCTGCCGCGCATCGTGCTGATCGGCACGCTGCTTGCCACCTGGGTTGGCTCCGGCACGGTGATCGGCGGCGCGAACTTCGCGTACAACTACGGCCCGCTCGCCGCGATGATCTTCTTCGGCGGCACGCCGGTCGGCATCATCATCCTGTACTTCGCGGCGGCCAAACTGCGCAAACTGTCCAACCACACCATTCCGGAACTGCTCGAACTGCGGTTCGGGCACGGGGTCCGGATGGTTGGTGCCGTGGTGATCCTGCTCGCCTACGTGGGGATCACCGCATACCAGTTCATCGGCGGCGGCTACATCATCAGCCTGGTGACGCCACTTTCGGCTGGCCAGGCGACCGCGCTCGTCGCCGTGGTGGTGACCTTCCTTGCCTTCTCCGGCGGGCTCTTCTCGGTGGCGTGGACGGACTTCCTCTCCGCGGTACTGATCGTGTTCTCGCTACTTGCCGCGGTGCCGATCGTGCTTGTCGCGATTGGTTCGCCAGCCGAGTTCATTGCCCAGCTTCCGGAGAGCTCGCGGACACTCTCCGGTGGGCTCGACTTCATGCAGCTACTCGGTTACTTCCTGCCCCTGCTGTTGCTGATCCTCGCCGACCAGAACCTGTACCAGCGGCTTGCCGCGGCCCGCGACGCCGGAACTGCGCGTAAGTCAACCATTGGTTTCTTCCTGGCCAGCTTCCTGATCACCATCCCGGTGGCGATTCTCGCCGCTGGCGCCTCGATCCTGCTGCCCAAGCTGGCCGACCCGGACGCCGCGGTGCTTTCCCTGGCCTCCGAAGGGGTCCTGCCCGCCGTGCTCGGCGGAGTGCTGCTCGCCGGCACGCTGGCGTTCATCGTGACCACCGCTACCTCGTTCATGCTCTCGGTCGGCGGCAACATCCTCTACGACGTCTACATTAGACACACAAAGCGGGAGGTCGGCGACGCCGCGCGACTGCGGCTGCACCGGCTGGCGGTGCTGCTGGTCGCGGTGCTCGCCTACGGCATGGGCCAGTTCTTCCCGACCGTGCTTGATCTTCAGGTCTACTCCTACACCGTGTACGGCGTGGCGGTCACCCCGGCGGTACTCGCGGTGCTCTTCTGGCGCAGGGTCACCACCTTCGGCGCACTGGCCAGCATGCTGCTCGGCACGGTGACCCTGCTGGTCTGGGAGTTCGGTCTGGACAAGCCGATGGAGTGGAACGCCGTGGTGATCGCGCTGCCCGCGGCGCTGCTCGGGCTGGTCCTTGGCAGCCTGCTGACCAAACCGAACGAAGAGCGGCAACGCAAGCTCGCCGAAGCAATGCGCTGAGAAGGGTGCCCTTGATGGAAGATGTACTTCTCGACAACGCGACCGTACTTGACGTGCGTACCGGTGAGCTGTTGCCGGACCGTCGGGTACTCGTCCACGATGGACTGATCGCCGAAGTCGGCGGTACGGAGGTCGCCGCGTCCGGCGCGCGGGTGGTCGACCTGGCGGGTAAGACCGTACTGCCCGGCCTGATCGACGCGCATGTGCACGTCACGGCGGTCACCGCGGACCTCGCCGCGCAGGCCGAATGGTCCCCGAACTATGTGGCCGCACGGAGCGGGCGGATCCTGCGGGACATGCTGCTGCGCGGCTTCACCACGGTTCGCGATGTCGGCGGCGCGGACTACGGGCTCGCCGAGGCGGTGGCCGAGGGGCTGCTTCCCGGGCCCCGGATCGTCTTCGGCGGTAAGGCACTCTCGCAGACTGGCGGGCACGCTGATCTGCGCCATCGCGGGCGACTCGCCTTTGACCAGCATCGCTGTTGCCCGAGCATGGGAGTGGTCTGTGACGGCGTGCCGGAGGTGCGCAGGGCGACGCGGGAACAGCTGCGCACCGGCGCCGATCACATCAAGATCATGCTTTCCGGGGGTGTCGCCTCACCGACCGACCGGGTGGACTCCACCCAGTTCGCGATCGAGGAGATCCGTGCCATTGTGGAGGAAGCCGAGGCGGCCAACCGTTACGTGACCGGGCATGCCTATACCGCGGCGGCGATCAACCGAGGGTTGGCCAACGGGGTGCGCTGCATCGAACACGGCAATCTGCTCGACGACACGAGCCTTGCGCTGTTCCGCGAACACGACGCCTTCCTCGTGCCCACGCTGGTGACCTACCACCAGCTCGCCGCGGCAGGACTGGACTACGGGTTACCACCGGAATCGCACCGGAAGGTCGATGATGTGCTCGGGCGCGGTCTGGACGCCCTGCGGCGTGCGTACGAGGCTGGCGTGAACCTGGTCTACGGCACGGATCTGCTCGGTGGCATGCATCCGCATCAGCTCGGCGAGTTCGCGATCCGGGCGCAGGTGCAGCCGCCGATCGAGGTGATTCGCGCGGCCACGGTGAACGCGGCCCGATTGCTGCGGATGACTGGCGAAGTCGGCGAGGTCATTCCGGGCGCGACCGCGGATCTGCTCATTGTGGACGGTGATCCGACCACGGATATCGGGATACTTGACGGTTCGCGCCATGAGTTCGTGATGCGCGCCGGGCAGCTGCACGAGGTGCGCGGATGAGCATGGTGTTGCGGCACGGCATGGTCTGGGACGGGCTGGCCAGCGAACCGATACCAGCGGATCTGCTGCTGGACGACGGGGTGATCAGCGGGGTGTACGGCGTGGGAAAGGCGCCTGGCGGTGCGCTCGAGGTAGCGCTGGACGGCGCCTTCGTGGTCCCTGGGTTGGTGGACAGCCACGTGCATCTGGTGTGGTCGGGCGGGCCGGATCCGGTTCGGGTCGTGGACTCCGAGGGCGAGCAGCTGACCGTGGTGCGCGCGGTGGCCAACGCGCGAGCACAGCTGGACTCCGGGGTGACTATGGTGCGCGATCTCGGTAGCAACTGGGATATCGCGGTGACCGTGGCCCGCGCCATCGACAGGGGCATTGTGGACGGTCCGACGGTGGTGGCCGCCGGACGTACGGTGATCATGACTGGCGGACATGATCCGTTCTGGGGCATTTTCAGCGACGGCGCCGATGCGGTGACCCGTGCGGTCCGGCAACAGGTGAGCATCGGCGCCGGGGTGCTCAAGACCGCGGCGACCGGTGGCGTCTACGGCCAGTCCGAGGGGGAGGAGATCGGCCAGAGCGAGCTCAGCTACGCGGAGCTGGCCGTATTGGCGAAGGAGGCGCACCGGTTCGGCAAGCGAGTCGCCGCGCACGCCCTTGGTACCGAGGGCATCCGCAACGCGGTGCGTGCCGGAGTGGACACCATCGAGCACGGGGTGTTCCTCACCGAGGAGATCGTCGAGGCGATGCGTACGCAGGGCACGGTGCTCTGCCCCACACTGGCAACCTACCGTGCACTCGCGGAGGGCCCGGAGGTACCGGCCTACGCGGCGGAGAAGGCACGCACCGTGGTCACCGCACATCGGGAGAGTTTCGCGATGGCGCTGGACGCGGGGGTGCCGGTGATCGCCGGTACGGATGCGGGCGCTCCGCATATTGGGCATCCCTCGCTGGTCGCCGAACTGGAGATGTTGCACGACTACGGCTTGCCGCTGTTGGATGCGCTGCGCGCGGGAACCTCGCGGGCGGCTACCGCACTTGACCGGGTGGGCGGGGTGATCCAGCCGGGCGCGCCGGCCGATCTGCTGATCGTCGAGGACGATCCGTTCCAGTCACTGGCCAACCTGCGCCGGGTGTGGGGCGTGGTCCGCCGCGGCACTCCAGTGTCCGCGCTGCGTAACCGCGTTCGGCACGGTTAGCGGGGGTGGGCGGGCCCTCGAGGGAAGGGCGCGCGGGCGATTAAGCTTGCCGGAGTGAGCGCTAAGCCTAGTATCCCGAACGTCCTCGCCAGCCGGTACGCCTCGGTCGAGCTTGCCGAACTCTGGTCGCCGGAGCACAAGATCAGGCTGGAGCGGGAGCTGTGGCTCGCGGTGCTGCGCGCGCAACTCGAGCTCGGCGTGCAGGTACCGGACGGTGATCGGGTACTCGCTGACTACCGGCGGGTGCTGCCAGAGGTGAACCTCGCCTCGATCGCCGAGCGGGAACGGGTGAGCAGGCACGACGTGAAGGCGCGTATCGAGGAGTTCAACGCGCTTGCCGGGCACGAGCAGGTGCACAAGGGGATGACCTCGCGGGACCTGACCGAGAACGTCGAGCAACTACAGATACGGCGCTCGCTCGAGCTGCTCCGCGGCCGGTTCGCGGCGGTACTCGGCAGGTTGACCAGCCTGGCTGTACAGCACAGCGAGCTGGTGCTGGCCGGTCGCTCGCACAATGTCGCCGCGCAGGCCACCACGCTCGGCAAGCGGTTCGCTACGGTCGCGGACGAGTTGCTTGTCGCCTTCGAGCGGCTGACCGAGCTGATCGATCGCTATCCACTGCGTGGGATCAAGGGGCCGGTCGGCACCAGCCAGGACATGCTGGACATTCTCGGCGGCGACTCCTCCACTTTGGAATCTTTGGAGCGCCAAGTAGCCGAACATCTCGGCTTTGATCGGGTACTTGCCAGTGTCGGGCAGGTCTACCCGCGCTCGCTCGACTTCGACGTGGTGTCCACTTTGGTGCAGCTGGCCGCGGCGCCGTCCAGCCTGGCCAAGACGATCCGGTTGATGGCCGGGCATGAGCTGGTCACCGAGGGCTTCCAGCCAGGTCAGGTCGGTTCGAGCGCGATGCCGCACAAGATGAACACTCGATCCTGCGAGCGGGTGAACGGTTTCGCGGTGATCCTGCGCGGCTATGCCTCGATGACCGGGGAGCTTGCCGGTGACCAGTGGAACGAAGGAGACGTGTCCTGCTCGGTGGTGCGTAGGGTGGCGCTGCCGGACGCGTTCTTCGCGTTGGACGGCCTCGCGCAGACCTTCCTTACGGTGCTCGACGAGTTCGGCGCCTACCCGGCGGTGGTCGCTCGTGAGCTGGACCGCTACCTGCCCTTCCTTGCCACCACCAAGATCCTGATGGCCGCGGTGCGCGCGGGTCTTGGCAGGGAAACCGCGCATGAGCTGATCAAGGAACATGCCGTCGCGGTGGCGCTGGCGATGCGCGAGGAGGGGATCGAGCGCAACGATCTGCTTGACCGGCTCGCCGCCGATGATCGTTTGCCGCTGAACAGGGACGAGCTGGCCGGGCTGATCGCCGACCGGCTTTCCTTCACCGGTGAGGCCGATGCACAAGTAAAATCGGTCGCCGCCCGAGTGTCCAATGTGTTAGACCGGTTCGGTGATGCGGCCGACTACCTGCCGGAGGCGATTTTGTGACCGCGACCGTCGCCGAGCTCTGGTACTACCCAGTGAAAAGCTGTGCGGGCAGTCGAGTCCGCACCACGCGGGTGCTCGCGACGGGATTGGCGCAGGACCGATCATTCATGCTGGTGGACGCCGATGGTGGCGTGCTGACCCAGCGCAGGGCGCCCGCGCTGGCCGCGTTACGGCCGGAGCTGAACGCTGACGGCACGCGACTGCTACTGCGATGGCCGGATGGTGCCGAGTTCGACCATCCGGTGCGCTTCGCGGGCGAGCAGCTGGCCGTATCGGTGTTCGTGTGGGCCGGCACGGCAGTCGACCAGGGCGATGCGGTTGCCGAGTGGTTGACGAGCCGGCTTGGCATGCAATGCCGGCTGGTCCGGGCCGACGCGGAGCACGATCGCGTGGCGGCTGGCCGGCATGACAGCTTGCTGTACTTCGCGGATTCGGGCGCGCTGCTCGTCACCTCACTGTCCTCTTTGGATGGACTGAATGAGCGCATTCTGGAATCTGGCGGCGATCCGGTACCGATGAGCCGGTTCCGGCCGAATATCGTGGTGCGCGGCTGGGCGCGGGCGCATACCGAAGATCGGGTGCACACGTTGACGATCGGCACCGCGAAACTCGGTTTCGGCAAGGATTGTGTTCGCTGCGCGGTACCCACCGTGGATCAGGAAACCGGGCGCAAGGCAGGGCCGGAACCGATTCGTACGCTGGCGAGCTACCGGCGCGCCCCGGATGGTGGCGTGACCTTCGGGATGAAAGCGGCCGTGCTCGGCGAAGGTGAGATCAGCGAGGGCGACCAGCTCATCGTGCACGACTGGTCCTAGCGGGCTACCCGCGTCACGCTGAACATCGGGACCGAGCGGGCGGCCAGCCGGTCGGCCGCGGAACCACCGTGTACCGCAAGGGCTACGTAGCCGGCCGAATCCACCAGTACCAGCAGCTCGCCAGGCACCGCGTCGCCGAAGGTGTGGTGTACCGAGCATTCATGGGCCGCCGTACCGGTGCCGATCCGCACCCGGGTGCCCGGTGTCAGGCCGCATTCGGCGAGGGCGCTCGCGGGTGCGGCGAGTTGCACATTGCCGAAGTGGTCGATGGTGCGTACCTCGCTGCGCAGCCCGTCCCGTTCGACCTCCACCCGAGCTTCCGGCAACTCGACCAGCTCCGCCAACTCGATGGGGCGGCCGAACTCGGCCGCCGGCACCCCGCGTGTGAGGTGCGCGGCCGCCGGCGCGAACACATCCCTGCCGTGGAACGTGGCGGAAACCCTCGGCAGCTGATACTCGGCGTTCTCCAGTTGATAGGCCGCGCGTGGGCCGCCGAGTGCCCGGGCGGCCGGCAGCAGCAACCCGTTGTCCGGGCCGACCAGTGTGCCCCGTTCGGCCAGCAGCACGATCCCTCGGCGGGCGGTGCCCACACCGGGGTCGACCACGGCGAGGTGTACCGCGTTCGGCAGGTAGGGGGCGGTTTGCGCGAGGACCGCGGCGCCGCCGCGGATATCCTGTGGTGCAACGGAATGGGTGATGTCGATAACCCGGGTAGTTGGGGTGATCCTGGCGATCACGCCATGGCAGGCAGCGACGAATCCGTCCTGTAGGCCGTAGTCGGTGGTGCAGCTGATGCAGTCGTAGCCCATCTGATCAGTGTGCCGATTCGGGCCGGACTCGGCGAGCCGAGCAGCGTGTCCGCGCGTCCAGCGTTGCGGTGGCTCACTGGCCGAATAGGGTAGGCGTTATGTCGAAGCTCGCCGATTATCAGCATGTCGCCCGCGGCAAGGTGCGTGACCTTTACCGGGTTGACGACGAGCACCTGCTGTTCGTCGCCTCGGATCGCATTTCCGCTTTTGACCACGTGCTGCGTACGCCGATCCCGGACAAGGGTCGGGTGTTGACGGCGATGAGCATGTTCTGGTTTGAACTGTTCGGCGATTCGGTGGCCAACCATGTGCTGGCCGTGGATGATCCGCGGATTCCGGCCGAGGTAAGCGGGCGGGCGATGCTGGTGCGCAAGCTCGACATGCTGCCCGTGGAGTGCGTAGCTCGCGGTTACCTTGCCGGTTCGGGCTGGACGGACTACCAGCAGACCGGCGCGGTGTGCGGGGTGGCGTTGCCCGAGGGGCTTGTGGACGCGGCGAGGTTGCCTGAGCCGATCTTCACCCCGGCGACCAAGGCCGAGATCGGTGCGCATGACGAGAACGTGAGTTTTGCCGCGGTGCAGCGGATGGTCGGCGCGACAAGAGCCGAACAGCTGCGCGAGGCTACCGTGGCGATCTATCAGCGAGCCGCCGACTACGCCAGCGAGCGCGGCATCATCCTTGCGGACACCAAGTTCGAGTTCGGTGTGGACAGCAACGATGGGCTGGTGCTCGCGGACGAGGTGCTGACGCCGGACTCGTCTCGGTACTGGCCGGCAGACGAGTATCAGCCAGGGCGCTCGCAGCCGTCGTTCGACAAGCAGTTCGTGCGCGATTGGTTGACGTCGCCGGCCTCCGGTTGGGATCGCGATTCGGATACCCCGCCACCGCCGTTGCCCGAGGATATCGTGGTCGCCACGCGGGCGCGCTACGTGGAAGCCTACGAGCGGATCAGCGGTCGCTCGCTCAGCGACTGGCCCGGCTAGACGGTGGCTGATTCGTCGCGCGGTAGCACCCGGACCTCGGTTCCGTCCGGTGCGAGGTTCGTGAACAGTCCGTAGTGCATGGCCGGGTTGGCCAGTACTGCCTCGTGGATGGGTACGGCGAGGCGAGGATGGACCGCACGCAGGAAATCGACCGCTTCGGCTGCCTTGAGCCAGGGTGCGCCGGTGGGTAGCGCGAGCACGTCGACCGGCCGTTCTGGCTGGTGGAAGGAGTCGCCGGGGTGGTAGAACTCGCCGTCGCCGAACAGGTAGCCAACGTTGGGGATCATCGGGATGTCCGGGTGGATCACCGCATGTGAGCCGCCGACCACGTGTACCTCGGTATCGCCGAAGCGTAGTTCGTCGCCGGGTTGCACGGTGCGTGCCGGCAGTTCGAGCTTCGCGACGGTTTCCGCCGAACCGGGGTCGGTGATCAACTGGGCGTTCGGATTCTCCGCAAGCAGCGCGGGCAGCCGCTCCGCGTCGATATGGTCGAAGTGCTGGTGCGTGATCAGAACCGCGTCGAGCTCCCGCTCCCGCTCGAAGTTGGTGGAGAACGCGCCGGGGTCGATCAGCACCCGAGCCGAATCGGTCTCAACTAGTACACAAGCGTGTCCATAGTGGACAATACGCATCTCGGGGCTCCACTCACTGCACTGGACTCACTGCGCTGGCTGCACTGCTCGGCCCCGAGACTATTCGCATTCCAGCCGCGCGACAACGCCCGTGTGTGGATCCGTGCCGCCGGCAAGCAGCGCTTCGCCGAGACGGGTGCACTCGTAGTACACCGACCGACCCACCCGGGCGCGTGCGACCAACCCCGCGGCCCGCAACGCCTGTAGATGCTCGGAGACCGTGCTAGGCGCGCTGTGCAGGGTCGCCGCGAGGGCACTCGTGCTCGCCGGCTCACGCAGTACTCGCAGCAGGTCCGCCCTCGCGCGACCGAGCACGCCCGCAAGTGCGGCCGAAGGTTCGGCTGGCTGTGGGCCGAACAGCTCCCCGGCGCCCCGCGCTGGGTACACCACCGTGGGCTGCCACGGTGGCACCAGCATCACGTTCAGTGTGGGCCAGCCGAATACGCTGGGCAGCAACAGCAGACCGCGCTCGTCGAGAGTGGTTCGGCCGCGCCCCTTGCCGTCCACCAGCACCGTGTGCTCGGCGAGACGAAGCTTGGCGTGTAACCCGGTGAGCGCATGGGCGATCCCGGCCGTGGCGAACCGCCTTGCCCGGTACTCGATATCCGCGTGCAGGGTCATCCGCAGCCGTGGCCATGCGGGTTCCAACAGTTGCCGCCATACTTGTTCTAGCTGGTCGGCGAGTAGGTCGCGGGCGCTTGCTGGGTTTGCCGGTAGGTCCGCAGGTCGCGCATCGGAGCTAACCAGCTCGGTGGCGACCTGGTTAGCCGGGGTGGCTCGAACCTGCGCAAGCTGCCATTCTGCCGTGGTGTCCGGTCCTTCCGGCGGCGGAGTGAGGAAGTCCGGGCAGTATCGCCGGCCGGATAGCAGCGTGGCCAGCTGTGCGACCTCGGGCGGTGTGCTCGCGGCAAGCCAGTTGGCGTAGACCGGATACCTGCGCGTGCCGTTCAGTACCTGTACGGCCGCAAGCGTTTCCTGTAGTGGCGAGCACGCGAACCGCAGCTGCACCGCGGCCTGCGTGCCGAGTACGAGCTCCAACATCGGTATCCCTCCGTGCCGGGTTGCCACCATGAACAGATTCGGGCGTCGCCGAATTGATGTCGAACCTGGTAGGGGTCACGCGACCGTGGTCGGCATGGCCGGACTGTATCGCGACGCCACATATTGGCGCTGGTCAACCGGGATGCAGCTAACCAGGTTGCCACCCGCGATGGCGCCGCTTGGCTATGCCCTCCTGGCCACCGAACTGACCGGCTCATACCAGTTGGGCGGTGTGCTGATGGCGGTTTTCGTGATCGCCGAAGTGCTCGGTGCGACACCGGTCAGTCGACTGCTCGACCGGATTGGCGTAGCGCGTGGGCTGCGCTCGCTGCTGGTGCTTGCCGCGCTCTGTCTGTCGGCCCTGACCGGGCTGCTCCTGTTCACCGACGATCGGGTGCCGACAGCAACGTTGTTCGTGCTCGTAGCTATGCCAGGGTCGGTTGCCGGCGCGATCTCGGGCGGCTTTCGAGCGCTACTGCCATACGCCGCGCCGGCGGGTGCGTTGGAACGGGCGATCGCCGTCGATGCCGTGCTGATGGACCTAGTGATCCTTGCGGGCCCGCTGGTCGTCGCGGGCCTCGCGAACTTTGGCGCACCTTTCGCCGTGGGCGGGATGGCACTTGCGTACCTGGTTGCCGCGGTGATGGTGCGCTCGACGACGGTGCGTAGGCCGGAACGAACCGGTGCACCATTTCCGGTGCGGGCGATCGCTCGCTGGTTGGCGTGCGCATTCGCGGTCGGACAGCTGCTCAGTGTGGTCGAGGTGGGCACACTTGCGCTGGCCAGCCGGTTGTCCGGAGGTGCAGGGACCGCTGCCGCATTGATCGCGGTGGTCTCCGGCGCGAGTGCGACCGCGGGGATTTGCTACGCCTGGTTGGCCCCGCGCCTGGTGATCGACGCACGAGCGAGGGCTCGACTGTGTCTGCTGGCGCTGGTCGCCGGCGGGCTGGTTATCGCCTTTGCCTCGGGCTGGCCGGCGATTCTGGGCGGGCTCACGTTGCTCGGCATCGGAACCGCGCCGCTCGTCGCGATCGTCGCGTTGCAGTTGCAGCAGGTCTTGCCAGCGCACCGGCGTGCCGAAGGGTTCGGCGTCCTACAGGCCGTGCAGGGCGTCGGCTTTGGCCTTGGCGCATTGAGTATCGCCCTGCTTGCTTTGCCTGTGTCGTTCCTGGCCGGCGTGTTCAGCTGCTTGGTCGCCTTCTTGGCATCCTGCCAAAAAGGCGGGTGAAACCTCTCGTCAGCGGTATTACCGAGCGGTAGCCTGGCGACAGGCGACCTGAAGGGCAGGCTCATGACGACGGTGCAAACCACGGGCGGCGAATCGGCGCGAGCGGCACGGGACACCTTTGACTCCCGCAATCCAGCGACCGATGAGGTCGTCGGCAGCTACCCGGTACACACCGAGGCGGAGGTAGCTGCCGCGGTGGAACGGGCTACGGAGGCCGCGCGCTGGTGGGCGGAGCTTGGCTTCGCCGAGCGCGCGAACCGGTTGCGGCAATGGAAGGCCGCGATCGCCCGAGGCTCCGCGGAGCTGGCCGAGGTGGTGCGCGCGGAAACCGGCAAACCGAATGCGGATGCGATGCTGGAGATCGTGCTCGGCCTCGACCACATCGCGTGGGTGGCAAAGCACGCGCGCAAGGTACTGAGCCCGCAGCGCCGACCGTCCGGCATGTTGATGGCCAACCAGGCAGCCACTGTCGAGTACCAGCCGCTTGGCGTGGTCGGGGTGATCGGACCGTGGAACTATCCGGTGTTCACCCCGACGGGATCGATTGCCTATGCGCTCGCCGCGGGTAACGCGGTGGTGTTCAAACCCAGTGAGTTCACCCCTGGGGTGGGCCGCTGGCTGGTTGACCGGTTCGCCGAGGCAGTGCCGGAATACCCGGTGTTCCAGCTGATCACCGGGTTCGGCGCGACGGGCGCCGCGTTGTGCCGGAGCGGGGTGGACAAGATCGCCTTCACTGGTTCGGCGCCGACCGGGCGCAAGATCATGTCGGCCTGCGCCGAGACGCTGACCCCGGTCCTGCTGGAATGCGGCGGTAAGGACGCCCTGCTGGTGGACGCGGACGCGGACCTGGATGCCGCGGCCGACGCCGCGGTCTGGGGCGGGATGGCCAACGCGGGGCAGACCTGTATCGGGGTTGAACGGGTTTACGTGCACGAGCGGGTGCACGATGAGTTCGTGGCGAAGGTGACCGGGCTGGCCGGAAAGATCAGGGCTGGCGGGGACGCCGATGCGAACTACGGGCCGATGACGATGCCCAGCCAACTGGACGTGATTCGCCGGCATATCAGCGATGCGCTCGCGCGCGGCGGTCGTGCCCTGGTCGGCGGTGCCGACGCGGTTGGCGATCGGTACGTGCAACCAACGGTGTTGGTGGATGTGCCGGAGGACGCGGCCGCGGTGCGGGAGGAGACGTTCGGGCCGACGCTGACCATCGCCAGGGTGCGCGATATGGACGAAGCCGTGCAGCGCGCGAACGATTCGGATTACGGTTTGGGCTCCGCGGTGTTTGCCAAGGAGCGTGGGATGGAATTGGCTCGCCGGCTGCGTTCCGGGATGACTTCGGTCAATTCCGTGCTCAGCTTCGCGGGTGTTCCGGAATTGCCGTTCGGCGGTAGCAAGGAATCCGGGTTCGGGCGTATTCATGGCCCGGAGGGATTGCGTGAGTTCGCCAGGACCAAGTCCATGGTCCGCCAGCGGTTCAGCCTTCCGGTGAACCTGACCAGCTTCAATCGTCCGAAGAAGATGGACGCCGCGGTCGGCAAGATCGTCAGCTTCCTACACGGCCGCCGCTAACCCCAACAAATCTCGCTAACCTTAAAGAACGCGGACACGGAGCGTCGCCACTCGGTCAAGCGGCATCGCCTCGGCGGGCTGCTATGGCCTCACGGACCGCCTGGATCACTCCACGCGGATCATCGCGTAACCAGCGGCGGGTGACGACGATGACGGACCAGCCTGCTGCGGTCAGTCGTGCCCGCCGGCGGTGGTCGTGCTCTGGTTGCGCGCCCGCGGTATGCCATTCGCCGTCGTACTCAACCGCAACCTTCTCTTCCGCGAACCCGAGGTCCAACCGGGCGACGAACCGGCCAGCCACCCGAACCTCGAGTTGTGGCACCGGATGGAGGCCACCGAGGACCAGGAGTACACGTAGTTCGGATTCGGGCAGGGATTCCGCCCTCGGGTCGGCAAGTGCGAATACTTCGCGCGCCCATACGATTCCGTGATCATTGCGGTGAGCCAGCGCAGGAGCGAGTATCTTCCGATCCACGAATCCTGCGCGCAGTAAGGCATCCAGCGGAGCCACCGCGCTGGGTAAGGTCCTGCGCAGCCGGAAATTTGTCAGCATGTCGATAGTCGCCCGCAGTGGATTGGCCAGATATATGCCTTGCCACGGCACGCATTCGTCGCGCGTCAGTCTTCGTTGCCGTACATCGAGTCCGCGACGGGTATTCGGTCGCGCGTAGCTTGGCAGGATTACCTCGACAGGTTCCCAGTAGTTCGCGAGATCCAAGCCGTGTATGGCCATCGCCGAACAGCCGCTGAGCATTGTTTCTGCCGGTGCAACCAGCGCAACCGCACGGCAACGCAGTTCGTGGGTGATCGGGATGTTTGACGGGACATACACATCCTGGAACAGCCGCTGAAAGAGTCGGCCGCGTAACTGGGTCTCGGTGACTAAGCCCTCCGCGCGGGCATGTGATCCGCGGAATGGGCCGGTTAGTTCCGGTGCTGCTGTCTTGATCATGCGAGTGCTCATGGCAAGAGCATGCCGCGATTTTCGCCGTTGTTGGCCAGACCGCGGAACTTCGGCTTACGAGTGGTCCTCTCGTTCCGAAAAGCACTCCACCGGGGTGGCGCGCGGGTGCGCCGAGCACTCAGCGTGACCGCGTTCTTTAAGGTTAGCGGGAGTCAGGCGAGGGCGGTGGTTTCTTCTTCGGGGGTGAGGCCGGCGATCCGGGAACGCACCAGGCCACCGAGCTCGTGTTCCCTGGCAAGCGCCGCGCGCACGGTGTCGGCCAACGGCCGATGCGCCAAACCAGCGCGAGCCGCGCGATCATGCGCCCGCGCCGCTAGCCCCAGGTGGCTGTCCGGCAACCACATCGGCAGCGAGCGCGGCCCCGCCCACGGGTTGATCCCCGCCGCGAACAGCTCCGCTGGCCCGCGCGGCACCAGCTCGACCTGGGCATTGAGCACCCCAGCGATCTCCCGCAGCAGCTCCGGCAACGGCCGGGCCGGCCCCACCGCGTCGTACACCCCGGCGATCCGCTCCCGCGCGGCGAGCAGTAGCCAGTCCGCGAGGTCACGCACATCCACATACTGGATCGGCTGCTCCGGCACATCCGGCACCAGTGCACGCCCACCGCGCTCGAAACGCGCTGGCCAGTACCCGAACCGATCGCTGCGGTCATCCGGCCCGACAATCAGCCCCGGCCGCACGACGAAGGCCCGCGAGCCGAAGGCATCCAGCACGGCACGTTCGCTCGCCACCTTGACCGCGCCATACACGGCGGGATCGGCGGACGGCTCGGCTGGCCCCGCGTCGTAGCGCGGTTCGACCAGCGGCGCATCCGTATCCTGGCCCTTACTGGCCGTATCCGCGTAGACATTGGCACTGGATACAAAGGTCCAATGCGCGGCGCGCCCGGCAAGCGCCCGCAACGCGTCGGACACCCATGGATACGACATCGTCGCCATGTCGAACACGGCGTCGAATCGCTCATCGGCAAGCGGTGCGTACGGATCGGCGCCATCCCGGTCCACGGGCACCAGCCTGGCGCCAGCCGGCACCGCGCCGGACTCGCCGCGCGCCCCGCAGACCACTTCGTATCCAGCGGCAACCCCAGCAGCGGCGACCGCGCGTCCCACCATTGACGTACCACCGAGCACCAGCATTCGCATGCGCTCGACCCTGGCCCAGAACCAGACATAATTCCAGTGAATCCGCTTCCGGCGAACACCGTAAAATGCTGGATGTTCCGGACACAGCGGGCGCCTAGCTTCGGTACATGGCCCACTTACGGATTCGTCGACTGCCCGCACTGCTCGCCACCCTCGCCGTGGTCATCGGCCTGACTGGCCTGGCCCAAACCGGACAGGCCCAAACCGGACAGGCGGCGGCGAACGGCACGGCGGCTCCTGGCGCCTACACCGTTTTCAACATGCCGAGCGGGGACACCCCGGATACGGCGATCGAAGAACACATCGTGCAGCTGGTGAACGAGGCGCCGGAGGGTGCCGAGATCCACGGTGCGATGTACACCTGGACCCGACCCCAGGTCGCCGAGGCGCTGGCCGATGCCCAGCAGCGCGGTGTGCAAGTCCGGCTGGCGATCGATTCGGAAGGCTCCGGCGGTTCGAACGCAAAGCCGGACAACGAGGCCATGGCCGTGTTGCGCGACGCCAACTTCACCGAACTGGTGTTCTGCAGCGGCAGCGGAAGCAATTCCTCGTGCATCGGGGATGGCGACGGGACGATCAACCACAACAAGAACTTCACCTTCTCCGCGACCGGCGACAAGCAGAACGTGGTGCTGGTCAGCTCGCACAACCTGACCAGCTCGCAGACCAAGAGCTACAACAACGCCGTAGTGCTGCACGATGACCAGGACTTCTACGACAAGTTCGTCCAGCACATGGGCAATCTGCTCGCCCAGGACAAGGACGCCAACTACTACGAGAACTCGCCGGTGGGGCAGATCAGCTCCACGGCAAGTAAGGCGACCGCGCATTTCTCCCCGAGGGCCGACTCGAACGGTGGCACTGAACCGGAGGCGAGCACGGACACGGTGGTCGACGTGCTTTCCACCATCACCGAGGCGGAGGACGGCTGCTCGGTCGATGTCGCGCAGGCGATGTTCACCGGGTCACGCGCGCCGGTTGCGGACGAACTGATCCGGATCGGCAAGCTCGGCTGTACGGTACGCGTGCTCGGCGGTGCCGACCTCAGCGACTACATCATCGACCGGCTCGGCGGGGCGGAGAACGTCACGGTACGTGGTCGGCTGGATCCGCTGCATTCCAAGTATCTGGTGCTGCACGGCAATATCGACGGCACGGCAGGTAGCAGCATGGTGCTCGCCGGTTCGCACAACCTCACCGGGCCCGCCCTGCGTGGTCATGACGAGACGCTGCTCACGTTGGACAACGACGGGGTAGTGGCGGATTTCGACGGGAACTTCGACACGCTCTGGGCACAGGCCGGCTGACCCGGCCTGGAGGCGATGGCGCTATGACGGATGCCTCGGCGCCGGCCACGGGCAGCTCAGGTACGCTGCGGTGGTACCGCCGACCTGCGCAAATATCAGGAGCAGCACGCTGTGGCCCGAGTTGTCGTCGACGTCATGCCCAAACCGGAAATCCTTGACCCACAAGGCAAAGCCGTAGCCGGAGCGCTACCGCGCCTTGGCTTCACCGGGGTGACCGAGGTTCGTCAGGGAAAGCGCTTCGAGCTGGAGGTCGACGATTCCGTCGATGACGCCACGCTCGCCAAGATCGCGGAATCCTTCCTGGCCAACCCGGTGATCGAAGACTGGTCCGTGCGGCGGGTGGAGCCGTGAGGATCGGCGTTATCACCTTCCCCGGCACGCTGGACGATGTGGATGCCGCGCGTGCCGTGCGCTTCGCCGGCGCGGAAGCCGTTTCGCTCTGGCACGCCGATGAGGACCTACACGGCGTGGACGCCGTCGTCGTGCCAGGCGGGTTCTCCTACGGCGACTACCTGCGCTGCGGCGCGATTGCCCGGTTCGCGCCGGTGATGACCTCCGTCGCGGAAGCCGCCCGAGGCGGCATGCCAGTACTGGGCATCTGCAACGGTTTCCAGATTCTCTGTGAGGCCGGCCTGCTGCCTGGTGCGCTGGTGCGCAACGCGAAACTGCATTTCGTCTGCCGGGATCAGTGGCTGCGGGTGGAGAACACCAGCAGCGCCTGGTCGGCTCGGTACGAGCCGAACGCGGAGATCCTTGTCCCGCTGAAGTCCGGCGAGGGCGGCTACCTCGCCGACAAGTCCACTTTGGATGAGTTGGAAGCTGAGGGTCGGGTGGTCTTCCGCTATGTTGGCGAGAACCCGAACGGTTCCGCGCGGGATATCGCGGGCATCTGTAGCCAGAACGGTCGGGTCGTTGGGCTGATGCCGCATCCCGAGCACGCCATTGACCCGCTCACCGGGCCGACCGACGACGGGCTCGGCATGTTCTATTCGGCGCTCGATTCTTTGGTGGCAGTGTGACTTCCGTATCGGTAATCGACAGCGTCAGCCAGGCGGCGACGACTCCGGATACCCCGCAGCCGTACCGCGAGCTCGGCCTTGCCGAGGACGAGTACGCGCGGATCAGGGAGATCCTCGGCCGGCGCCCGACCGAGGCTGAGCTGGCCATGTACTCGGTGATGTGGAGCGAGCACTGCTCCTACAAGTCGTCCAAAGTGCACCTGAAGTACTTCGGGGAAACCACCACCGAGGAGATGCGCGCCAAGATGCTCGCCGGTATCGGCGAGAACGCCGGCGTGGTGGACATCGGGGACGGTTGGGCGGTCACCTTCAAGGCGGAATCGCACAACCATCCGTCTTATGTGGAGCCGTACCAGGGCGCGGCAACCGGCGTCGGCGGCATCGTTCGCGACATCATGGCGATGGGCGCGCGCCCGCTCGCGGTGCTCGACTCACTGCGGTTTGGCCCAGCTGACGCGCCGGATACTCGCCGAGTGCTGCCGGGCGTGGTTGCCGGCGTCGGCGGCTACGGCAACTGCCTTGGCCTGCCGAACGTTGGCGGCGAAGTCGTCTTCGATCGGACCTATGCGGGTAATCCGCTGGTCAACGCGCTGTGCGTGGGCGCGATGCGCGCCGAGGACCTGCATCTGGCGCATGCATCCGGGGTCGGCAACAAGATCATCCTGTTTGGCGCCAGTACCGGGCTGGACGGGATCGGCGGGGTATCGGTGCTCGCCTCGGAGTCGTTCGACGGCGACGAGTCCGCCGCCGGCCGCAAGAAGCTGCCGAGCGTGCAGGTCGGTGACCCGTTCACCGAGAAGGTGTTGATCGAATGCTGCCTCGAGCTGTTCGGCCGCGGCATTGTCGTGGGCATCCAGGACCTCGGCGGTGCCGGACTTTCCTGCGCGACCAGCGAGCTGGCCAGCGCGGGCGACGGCGGGATGCATATCGACCTGGATCGGGTTCCGTTGCGTGCCACCGGAATGACTCCCGCGGAGATCCTGTCCAGTGAGTCCCAGGAGCGGATGTGCGCGGTCGTCAAGCCATCCGATGTGGACGAGTTCCTGGCGGTCTGCGCGAAATGGGATGTGCAGGCGACCGAGATCGGCGTGGTGACGGATGGCGACCGGCTGGTCATCGACTGGCACGGCGAAACCGTCGTGGATGTACCGCCGCGCACCGTGGCACACGAAGGCCCGGTGTATCAACGTCCCGTGCAGCGCCCGGAAAAACAGGACACCTTGCGCGCCAACGGTTCGGCCGCGCTTACCCGGCCGAGCGGCGCTGCCGAGCTGGAGCAGACCCTGCTCCGGATGATCGCCTCGCCCAACCTGGCATCCCGGTCCTGGGTCACCCAGCAGTACGACCACTACGTACGCGGCAATACCGTGCTCGCACAGCCAGCCGACACCGGCGTGGTCCGGATCGACGAGGAGACCGGTAGGGGAGTCGCGATCGCCACGGACTGCAACGGCCGGTTCTGCGAACTCGATCCATACCAGGGCGCGCAGCTCGCCCTGGCCGAGTCCTACCGGAACGTGGTGGTCAGTGGCGCTGAGCCGGTCGCGGTGACCAACTGTTTGAATTTCGGCGCGGCCACCGACCCCGGGGTGATGTGGCAGTTCCAGCAGGCAGTCCGTGGTCTCGCGGATGGTTGTGTGGCTCTGGGTATCCCGGTTACCGGCGGCAATGTCAGCTTCTACAACCAGACTGGCGACACCGCGATCCTGCCTACGCCGGTGATTGGCGTCCTCGGCGTACTCGATGATGTGCGCCGGCGGATTCCCACCGGGATCGGTGCCGAAGCTGGCGAGACGCTGCTGCTGCTCGGTGAGACCGCGGACGAGCTGGACGGCTCCGAATGGGCGCACGTCGTGCACGGGCACCTCGGCGGAACTCCGCCGAAGGTCGATCTGGCCAGGGAGAAGCTGCTCGGTGAGATCCTGATCGCCGGATCGCGGGACGGGATGATTTCCGCCGCGCACGACCTCTCCGAAGGCGGGCTCGCGCAGGCCGCGGTGGAAACCTGCCTGATCGGCGAGACCGGGGCGCGGATCATTCTTGATCCGGATCAGGACCCGTTCGTACAGCTGTTCGCGGAATCCGCGGGCCGGGTACTGGTTGCCGTGCCACGCACCGAAGAGCCACGGTTCACCGAGATGTGCACTGCTCGCGGGCTGCCCTGGCGCAAGACCGGCGTGGTGGACGCGGAGTCCGGCTCGCTGGAGATCCAGGGCGTGACCACGCTCTCGCTGGAGAAGTTGCGGCAGGCATGGGAAGGCACGCTACCGCGGTTGTTCGACTAGTCGACTGGGTTTCTCGCCGGTGGCTCCACGTGCGCCACCGGCGAGAACCGGATCAGGAAGTCGATGGGTAGAAGCCCGAAACGCACCACTCGGTCTCGTTCGCGGCTTCCTTGAAGATGTACAGGCTGCCGCTGACCTCGTCGCCGTTCAGGGTCCCCTTCACCTCACCACTACTGGTGGTGCGGCTTGGGGATGGCTCCTCGTACGGCTCGGTCAGCTCGAGCTTGGCGTCCCCGTTGATGTAATCGTCGAAGTCGTACGGCGCGCTGTCGGCCTCACAGAACAGCTCTTCGGCCTTGGCCCGGTCGCCGTTGTTCACCGCCTTCAGCAGCTCGTCAGCGATCTGTTTGGGCTCCATACCACTGGTGTTCGGGCTCCCACCGGCGCCGGAACCCGAGTCGTCCTCCTCGGTTGGCTCGGTTGGGGCGCCCGTCGGGTCCTCCACGTCTGGCGCGGGGATCTGGTTCGACGAGCGAGTCTGCGAGGTGGTGTCCGAACCCGAGGCGGTGTTCGAGGAATCGTCCTCGTCACTCAGGAAGAAGCCGGGGGTGAGGAATCCGGTGATCAGCACCGCGGCGATGACCACGACCGCGCCGACGGACAGCGAGATCCACAAGGTCGCCTTGCTCTTCTGGGGTGGGCCCCCTGGGCCTCCTGGGCCGCCGGGCTGTCCGTAAGCGCCCGGGTACTGCGCGTACTGGCCGTACGGGTCCTGCTGATAGGCTGCTTGACCGTAGGGGTCCGATAAGCCGGGTTGTTGGGCGTAACCGCCCTGGCCACCGTACGGATCTTGCGGGTAGCCACCCTGCTGGTAGCCGCCCTGGCCATATGGGTCCTGTGGGTAGCCGCCTTGGCCGTACGGGTCCTGTGGCTGGTACGGGCCGGGCTGCGGCGGGTAGGTCATCGTGCTCGTCTCCGGGATCGATTATCTGCGCTGAAACACTAACCCGTGCGGTGGAGTCGGTGTGTCCGGATACCGATATCGCGTGATAATGCGTACCACAAACAGCAGAACGGGTGGCCCGCAACTAACCGCGGACCACCCGTTGTGCCCTACTTTTAACCCTTCGCTAGCGCCTGTAGCCGGTCGTAGGCGCCGTTGAACCGGTTCTGATCAATCGGATCGGCACTGTGCTGCCAGATCGTGTGGAAGTTCCAGCCGTTCGGCAGTGGGCCAACGGTGGAGTTGTACCTGGCGATCCACAGCGGCACGGTCTTACCGAAGCTCTGCGCGTTGCCGACACACATGTTCCACCAGCTGGTCGAGGTGTAGATCACCGGCCAGCGCCCGGTGCGCTCGTGGTATCGGTCGTGGAAGCCCCTGATCCATGCCGCCATCTGGCTCTGGTTCTTGCCGTAGCAGTCCGCGCCGTACGGGTTGTATTCCATATCAAGCGCACCCGGCAGCGTCTTGCCATCGCCGGACCAGGCGCCGCCACGGTCCACGAAGTAGTCGGCCTGGGCCCGGCCGGTCGAGCGGTCAGGGAGCGCGAAGTGGTACGAACCGCGGATCATGCCCACGTTGTACGAGCCGTTGTACTGCTGGGTGTGGTACGGGCTCTTGTACCCGGTCCCCTCAGTCGCTTTGACGTAGGCGAACCGGTAGCCGGCATTCCACTGTTTCTTCCAGTCGACGTTTTTCTGCCAGCCACTCACGTCGATCCCCGGCACGCTCGCCTTGGCCTCGACGCCGCCCGCACCGATTCCCTTCGGCTCGATTCGCCGCGCTTCGGCGCTGCTGATCTGATTCTCGCTGCCTTCCCGTTTGGCAATCTGCGAGCCCATCGGGTGATCGTTGGCCCGGACCATTTCGTCGATCGAGCGATCCGCGGCAGGGTTCCCGGTTCGCTCGTTCGTGCTGGTGGTTCCCGGTGTACTTGCGGTGGCCACCGTCGCGAGTAGCAGGGAACTCGCGGAAACAATTGCGGCGGTACCAAAGGTTCTCCGCCATCTGAATCGTTTAACAAGGTTCATTGCAGTTTTCCTCTCAAATGCCCTCGCTCTGGCCGGCTCACTCCCAGTAGCCGGCCAGGCGGTTAATTGTTATCGAGGAAGTTCTGCTTTGTCACGACATACGGTTAATTGATCACGACTACCTACTGATAAGTCAGTTAACCGCTACACCCACTTTTGGGTGATGTATCCCGTCGGAGGGTACTCAACTGAGGGATACTTTTTTACGGACAGAAGCTGTCAAGACAGTTACATACGGCCGAGTCGGCGTTATGCTGGGCGGTCGAAACGGGTGATATTGCAACCGCGACTGAGGACGGCTGACCGGATGTGTGACCGTCGAACGATCGCTGTGAGGTGACGGGGGATGTTCGGGTCAACGGTTGACAGCACTCTCCGTATTGTCACAGTGACCATCGTCCCGGTTACTTTGGGCTGGTAGTCGAGCGATGGCATCCGGCGTGCGGATTGAGCGCTCGGCCAGGGTCCTGCGCGACCGTGGCCGCACCGTCGAGCCCTATGTGCGCGAGTGGGGGATGGAGCTTCGGCGTACCTCGCATCTGGCGCTCAGCGGTACCGCGCTACTTGATCGGCTTGGCGAGTTCTGCGCGGCGCTGAGCCAGATGTTCCTCGAGGACACCTGGCATGAGGACACCGCGCAGTGGCTCGGCGCCGAGCTGGTACGGCTGAACGCCACCTCGCCGGAAGCGCTGGCGAGCACGATGGACCTGATCGCCTCCGAGCTCGCACCCCGGTTCGGCCGGCTCGAGGTTGGCCGGTGCGGTCAGATCCAGGGCGCGGTGGCCGCCGGATACGTCGCCGAACTGCGCGGCAGGGTGCTCGATGAGCAGGAATCCGTGCGGGTGGCCATGGTCCAGGCGGTGGAACGGGCAGAATCGGACCGCTACACCACGGCCGCCCGGTTCAGCGCGGTGTTCTCCCAGACCAGCGTCGGGGTCGCGATCTCCGATATGCGTGGCAATACCGTTCGGGTGAACCGCTCGATGGCCGAGCTGCTCGGGCGCGCCGTGGACGAGGCGGCCGAGCTGCGCTTCCCCGAGTTCTTCTACGCTGCCGAGCCGGACGAGGTGTGGCAGTCCTATCAGCGGCTGCTCGCTGGCGCGGTGGACCAGCACGCGATGGAAAAGCAGTTCGACCGGCCGGACGGCACGGTGGTCTGGACACATATCAGTGCCTCGGTGATCAAGGACTCGCGCGGCGAGCCGGAGTACCTCGTCTTCCTCGTCACCGACATCACCGAGCGCTACCAACTGGCCGAGCGGCTGCGCCACCAGGCCACTCATGACCCGTTGACCGGTTTGGCCAACCGCAGTCTGTTCCACGAACAGCTGCGCGCGAGCTTCCGGTCCGGGGCGGCGAGCAGGGTCGGGCTGTGCTTCCTCGACCTGGATGGCTTCAAGGTGATCAACGACAGCCTCGGGCACGATGTCGGTGATCAGCTGCTCGTCGCGGTGGCCAGCCGGCTGAACGCGCTGGTCACCGGGGAGAACCAGCTGCTTGCGCGGATGGGCGGGGACGAGTTCGTCGCGCTGATCAAGGACAGCGGGGGTACCGCGGAGCCGATCGAGCTGGCCGAGCGCATCCTGCACTGCCTCGCCGAGCCGGTGCATATCGGCGGGCACGAGCTCAGCGTCTCGGCAAGTATCGGCATCGTCGAACGAGAGCTGGTCGGCAGCACTCCCGAGGAGATCATGCGGGATGCCGACATCACGCTCTACTGGGCGAAAGACGACGGTAGGAACCGCTGGGCCTGCTATGACTCGGTGCGTAACGCGCGCGAGCTGACCAGGTTCACGCTATCCGCGACGATGCCGGCCGCGCTGGAACGCGAGGAGTTCTTCGTCGAGTACCAGCCGATCGTCGGGCTTGCCGAAGAGAACCTGCTCGGTGTCGAGGCGCTGGTTCGCTGGCAGCATCCGACCCTCGGCGTTCTCGGGCCGGACCGGTTCGTGGACCTTGCCGAGGAGACCGGGCTGATCGTGCCACTCGGTCGCTGGGTGCTGCGTACCGCTTGCGCGCAGGGCGCGGAATGGTTGCGGCGCTACGGCGACCAGGCGCCAGTGGTCAGCGTGAACCTGGCCGCGCGGCAGGCACGCGATCCGGCGATCGTCGGCGATGTCGCTGCCACGCTTTACGAGTTCGGACTGCCGGCGGATCGGCTGCAACTCGAGCTGACCGAAAGCGACATCATGGGCCCGACCGGCGAGTCGCTCGATGTGCTGCACAAACTGGCCGATATGGGTGTCCGGATCGCGATCGACGACTTCGGTACCGGCTACTCCAACCTTGCCTATTTGCGCCGGTTACCGGTGCACGTGCTCAAGATCGCCGGCGCGTTCATGGAGGGCTTGCGCGGCAGTGACCGGTCCGACTGGCCGGTGGACGTGAAGATCGTGGAATCCCTGGTGTCCATGGCGCATGTGCTCGGCCTGACCGTCACCGCGGAGGCGGTGGAGACCAGGGCGCAGCTTGATCAGTTGCGCTGGCTCGGCTGTGACTCCGGGCAGGGCTGGCTGTTCGCCAAGGCGGGACCGCCCGGTCGGATCGACGAATGGCTGGACCGCGCGGGCAGTTTGGCCGGCTGACTACCGTCCCCCGAACGGCGGGTACCTGCTTGGGCCGTCCGAGTGAGTATCTACCGGTAGTTCCAGCGAAAAGATCACCCGTTCCGGGGATACTGCGGTCAGGCGTCCAGCGCGGCCCGTAGCTCTGCCGCTGGGATGACGGCGCTGAGCAAGGTGTCCGGATTGAGTACCAGGGCCTGCTCGCCGAGCAGCGGAACCAGCTCCTGGCCGGTGAGGGTCTGCCAGCCTGGCCATTTCACCGGCACCTGCCCCTCGGCCGTGCAGGCGGGTACCAGCAACTCGCCCTCCTTGGTGCGGAAGCCGCTGATTCGCGCTGGCTCGGCTGGACTCGCTACGTCGTCGGCTTCCTCGCTGTCCGAGTAGACGTGCAAGGTCGCGGTGAGCACCGCGGGGGCGAGCGCCGAATGCGGTTCGTGTTTGGCGTAGACCAGTTGCAGTAGCCGCTCGAGCTCGTTGGTCGGCAGTGGCAGGTGCAGTGCCTGCGGCGAGGGCAGATACTCGGCGTTCGGTCGAAAGTCCGGTTCGATCTCGCCGTCGGCGTCTACCGGATAGGCGCCAACGACGCCCCACGGCGGCGCTTCGTGGCCGTGTTCGAAGGCAGGGTCGAGTACGTAGAGCCAGCTGTTCGGGTTTTGCTTCGCGCTCAGGCGCATCTGCTCGGTGATCTCGGGTGCAAGGTCACCCGCCAGCCGCTCGTCGGGCGCAGGCATTGGAAGTCCCCTCGATTCCCCAGTTTGTGTTCCCCAGTTTGTATGCCCCAGTGCGGCGTGCTTGTCCAGCAGGCGACGCGAGTTCATGGTACGGGCCGGTGTCGATCGACTTGACGTCGTATTGAACGATCGGTGCATGGCCGCCACCCGAAGGGTAGATCCACATGAACTACGTGCCGCGTTGGAATCCATGCGGGACTGGGTATCGGGCGAGGGAGCGGAACCACCTCGGGCCGAGGTGGCCAGGGCCGTCCGGCTCAGCCTGCACCTGTTGAGCGAACTCGCGCCTGGCCGGACCGTGGAGGTGCGGGTGCCGCCACACGCGGCCGTGCAGTGTGTCGCGGGTCCGCGACACACCCGGGGCACTCCGCCGAACGTGATAGAGCTGGACGCGCGCACCTGGCTCGGTCTGGCGATGGGTGCGGACAGCTGGTCGGCTGCGGTGCAACGGGGTGCTTTGCGCGCTTCCGGGCAGCGCGCGGATGTCTCCGCGTGGCTGCCATTGGTCCGGTTGTGACCTGGAGCGCCGTCACACGGACCAGCGCGCGAACTGACGCGCGTGGCGCGACCCACGTGGCGAACTATCACGCGCGCTTTACACTGAAGGCGTAGCTATCTCCGCCCTGCAATAAGGAGCGCCTCGGTGCAACCCGAAGCGGTAGCCGGACTTGAGCAAGAACCACGCGAGGAATGCGGTGTTTTCGGAGTCTGGGCTCCGGGTGAGGACGTCGCCAAACTGGCCTACTACGGGCTGTATGCGCTACAGCACCGTGGGCAAGAGGCGGCCGGGATCTCCGTGTCGGATGGTTCCCAGGTCGTGGTGTTCAAGGATCTCGGTCTGGTCAGCCAGGTCTTCGACGAGCAGGCGCTTTCCACGCTGCGTGGGCATATCGCCGTCGGACACTGCCGATACTCCACGACGGGTTCGACCACTTGGGAGAACGCTCAGCCAACGTTTCACACCACTGCCGCAGGTACCGGGCTGACCTTGGGGCACAACGGCAATCTGGTGAACACCGCCGAGCTGCTCGAGCAGATCAACAGCTCCGGTAACCGGGATTTGCTTGGCGCCACCAACGATTCCAGTCTGATCACTGGGCTGATCGCGCAGCGCGCCGCTGATCTGGGCATCGAGCAGGCCGCGCTGGAAGTACTGCCCACCCTGCGCGGCGCCTTCTGTCTGGTTTTCGCCGATGAGAACACGCTGTACGCGGCAAGGGACGCGCATGGCGTGCGCCCGCTCGTACTCGGCCGGCTGGAGCGCGGCTGGGTGATCGCCAGCGAGACCGCGGCGCTGGACATCGTCGGTGCTTCCTTCGTGCGTGAGGTGGAGCCGGGCGAGCTGGTCGCGATCGACGAGAACGGGCTGCGTTCCGCGCATTTCGCCGCGCCACAGCCAAAAGGTTGTGTCTTCGAGTACGTGTACCTCGCGCGCCCGGACACCTCGATCGCCGGGCGTTCGGTGCATGCCACCAGGGTGGACATCGGCCGGCGGCTCGCCGAGGAGTACCCGGCGGAGGCGGATCTGGTGATCCCGGTGCCGGAGTCCGGAACACCGGCCGCGATCGGCTACGCGCAGGCTTCCGGCATCGCCTATGGCTCGGGCCTGGTGAAGAACTCCTATGTGGGGCGTACGTTCATCCAGCCTTCGCAAACAATTCGCCAACTCGGTATCCGGCTGAAGCTCAACCCGTTGCGAGATGTGATTCGCGGTAAGCGGTTGGTCGTCGTTGACGATTCCATCGTGCGCGGGAACACCCAGCGTGCGTTGGTGCGAATGCTGCGCGAAGCTGGCGCGCTCGAGGTCCACGTGCGGATCGCCTCGCCGCCGGTGCGCTGGCCGTGTTTCTACGGCATCGACTTCGCTTCACGGGCCGAACTGGTCGCGAACGGGCTGGATACCGAGGGCGTGCGGCGCTCCATTGGCGCTGACTCGCTTGGTTACATCTCGTTGGAGAGCCTGGTTGCGGCAAGCGACCAACCACGTAGCCGCCTGTGCGCTGCCTGTTTCGACGGCGAATACCCGATCGAGCTGCCAGATGCGGAGCTGATCGGAAAGCACCTGCTTGAGGGCCTTTCGGCGCAAAGCACGGTTGGCGAACCCGAGACCGTTCCCCCGACCGGGTACGGTGCGGAGGACGCGGTACGCCGGCCATGAGCGGCGGTCCGGTGGGTGCCGCGGACTTGTCTTGCCCCTGACTTGGAGACGCGACGTGATTAGCCCTGCTGGGCCCCAAGAGAGCGCGACGCAGGAGAAGGCGACCTACGCTGCCGCCGGAGTCGATATCGCGGCCGGCGATGAGGCCGTGGAGCGCCTGAAACCGCTGGCATCGAAGGCCACTCGGCCGGAGGTGCTTGGCGGCGTCGGTGGTTTCGCCGGCCTGTTCCAGCTGAAACTTGATCGCTGGACCGAGCCGGTGCTCGCCTCGTCCACCGACGGGGTGGGTACCAAGGTCGCGGTGGCCCAGTCGCTGGACGTGCACGACACGATCGGCATCGACCTGGTCGCGATGGTGGCCGATGACCTGGTGGTCTGCGGCGCGGAACCGCTTTTCCTGCAGGATTACATCGCGGTGGGCAAGGTTGTCCCGGAGCGGATCGAAGCGCTGGTCGCGGGCATCGCGGAGGGCTGCCTGCGCGCCGGCTGCGCGCTGCTCGGTGGCGAGACAGCGGAGCACCCAGGACTGATGTCCGAGGGCGCCTACGACGTGTCCGCGACCGGTGTCGGCGTGGTGGAAGCCGCCGCGACGCTCGGCCCGGAGCGAGTTCGGCCCGGCGACGTGGTGCTCGGCATGCGCTCCTCGGGTTTGCATTCCAACGGTTACTCGCTGGCCAGGCACGTCCTGCTGGATATCGGGCGGATGCCGCTTGATGGGCACGTCGAGGAGTTCGGGCGCACGCTCGGCGAGGAGCTGCTCGAACCAACCCGGATTTACGCGAAGGACTGCCTCGCGCTGGCCGCCGAGACCGAGGTGCGCACGTTCGCGCATGTCACGGGGGGCGGTTTGGCCGCGAACCTGGCGCGGGTGTTGCCGAACGGGTTGGTCGCCACGCTGGAGCGCGGATCGTGGACACCGGACCCGGTGTTCGCGTTGATCGCGCAGCGTGGCCGGGTGGACCGCGCGGAGATGGAGAGCACGTTCAATATGGGCGTGGGCATGGTCGCCGTGGTCGCGCCGGAGGACGTGGACCGCGCGCTTGCCGTACTTACCGCGCGCCATCTGCCGGCCTGGGTGCTTGGCGAGGTTCGGCCAGCCGAGAAGGGCGCCGATCCGTTGGCGAGCCGCGCGCAACTGCGCGGCGACCACCCGCGCTTCTAGTTCGTTTTTTGCACAGTGGAGGAAACGTGCGACGCGCACGGACAATGTGGACTGTCGGCGCGGCTGTACTCGCCGTCGGGATGTTGCTACCCCTTGCCCCGATGGGCATCGCGAGCCCCAGTGAGGCCGGGGATGATTCCCGTAACGCAGGGAGATCGACCTCTTCGGACAAGAGCTTCGCTGTCTACATTGGAAAGAATCGGACTGAGAGCGGGAACACGCTGCTTGGCGGATTCGGGCACGAACCGTCCAGCCATTGGCTCGACATCGTGCCGAAGCAGCGGCATGCGGAGGATGCGACCATCGAGGTCGGTGCCACCGGCGAGGCGGATATCCCCGGTGAGCTGACCGAGATCCCGCAGGTGCCGGAGACGGCGCGTTACATCACCTCGAACTACTCCGAGTTCGCCGGCTTTCCCGCGCCGCTGACCAATGGCGGGCTGAACGAGCATGGTGTCGCGGCGCGCGATGTGTGGTCCGATTCGCGTCCCGAACTGGTGGAGCAGACCCCGACGCCGCAGCGCGGTCCGAACTACAGCGACCTTTCCCGGATCGCGATGGAGCGGGCGACGAGCGCGCGGGAAGCCGTGGAGATCGTCGGTGGTTTGATCGACGAGTACGGTTACACCACCTATGGCGGGAACTCGCATATGTTCGCCGATGCCAACGAGGGTTGGGTGTTGGTGGAATTCGCTGGTGGGGAAGGGCTGTGGGCGGCCGAACGGCTCGGCCCGGACGATGTGCGGGTCTCGTATCCGGGATATATCGGCGAATTCCCGACCGATTTCCGGGACAACGATGACTACCTGGCTTCGGACAACATCGTGGATTACGCCGAGCAGCGCGGCTGGTGGAATCCGGATTCCGGCCGCCCGTTCAACTTGCGTGAAGTCTACGGCACGCCGTTTCCTGGCGAATCATTCGAGCTTGGCGAGGTCGCCGACGAGCAGGACGAGTCACCGTACCGGCATCCGCCGTCGCTCGAGGCCGAGTTCCGGGAGCTCGGGGATGTGCGACTCGAGGACATGATGCGGATCGTTCGCGATCCGCGCTGGTCGGACGATCGTGCGGGCTACGGTCAGGTCGCCGAGCTGGACGATTCGCTCGCCGATCCGTACCTGAACAAACTGTGGGTCGCGGTGACGTCGGCGGTGACCACCCCGTACGTGCCGTTCTACATTGGCAGCCGGTCGGTGCCGGTGGAGTTTCGGCAGCATCGGTACCTGACGCACAACTCGGCATCGGAGTATCTCGATCCGGAGTTCGCCGAACAGGAAGCGACCGAGTACGCGACGCAGACGTTCAAGCGACTGCTCTACTCGACCTGTTCGCGGCCGGAGAAGTACCTGACCGACGTGACTGAGGCGATCGAAGGGCTCGAGTCGATCGCGATCGACCGGACGCGCGCGGTTGAGCGCACCGCAGCGGAGGATTTCGCCGCCGGCAGGAAGAACAGCGGGCAGAACGAGCTGAACAACCTGACCGTGGTCTGGTCCGGGCATATGCTCTCGCTCGGTAACTACCTGCTGGAGGACCAGCTGCGCCGTACCGCGGCCGATGGTGGGCCGAACCAGCCGCGGATCGAGCCGGCGGAAGGGGTTGCGGCGAACTCGCAGAGCCTGGACATGTCGCTGCGTAGCGATGCCTCGGCGCGGGATCGAGTGAACTGTGATCTGGGTGGCGGCTGGGCGGACGGCAGCACCTTGGACCGGCAGGGCAGTTACGGCGATCCGGAAAACGTGCCGGAGGACTTCGCCGATGGCCTGCCCGAGGAGACTGACGCGGCGTGGCTGCCGTACGTGCTGACCGGCGCTGGTGGGCTGCTCGTCGGCGCGGCCGGTTTCTGGCTGTTCACTCGAACCCGCGCACGTCGCTAACCACGTTCTTTAAGGTTAGCGAGGTTTAGTGGGCTGACCAGCAGTAGAGGCGTTCAGGGCGACCCGCGCCGCCGTAGCGCAGGGTGACCTCGGCCTTGCCGTGGTCCACGAAGAACTCGAGGTAGCGGCGCACGCTGACCCTGGACAGCTGTACCCGCTCGGCACAGGCGCTCGCCGAGATCGGCGTCCCGGTCTCCCGCAGCGCACGCTCGACCAGCTCGGCGGTCTGCGCGGTGAGCCCTTTCGGCAGCGTCGTGGAACCGCGCGGCCGAGTGCCGAACACCTGGTCCACATCCGCCTGCCCGAGGGCGGTGGACCCGGGGTGACCATCCAGCTTCGCGCGCAGCGTCGCGAAATGTCGTAGTTGATCATGCAGTGCCGGGTAACCGAACGGTTTGATCAGGTAGTGCAGTACGCCCCCGTGCATCGCAGCGCGAATGGTGTCCACATCGCGCGCCGCGGTGATCACGATGACATCCGGTCCACTGTCATCCGCGCGCAGCTCACGCAGCACCGAGATGCCGTCCATATCCGGCAGGTAGATGTCCAGCAGCACGAGATCGGGTGCCAGCTCGCGGACGGCGCGCAGTGCATCGGCTCCGGTATGCGCCACCCCGGCCACGGTGAACCCTGGCGTTCGCGTCACATAGCCGCCGTGCACCTTGGCGACCATGAAGTCGTCATCGACCACGAGTACCGAGATCACCGGGCACCTCCTTGTGCTCCTCATTGTGACCCACCGGAAGCCGCGCGGAAAACACCGCGCCGCCGGCATTGCGCACCCAGACCGAGCCACCCCGCCGCACGCAGATCTGTTTGGTCAGCGCCAACCCGATCCCGCGTTGACCGCTCTGCTCGGCCGCCTTGGTAGTAAAGCCATTCCGGAAGATCTCTTCGGCGATCTCCGGCGCGATTCCCGGGCCGGAGTCCGAGACCTCAACGTCGACAACGTCATCCTCTAGTCTTATGTGGACCTCGATCGATCCCGGTTCGGTGGTGGTCGCGAGCGCGTCCAGCGCGTTGTCGATCAGGTTGCCAAGCACGGTGTTCAGGTCGATGGACAACTGATCATCCACATTGGATAGGTAACTGTGCTGCGAGAGCGTCAGCCCGACGCCGTGTTCGGCCGCGAAACTTGACTTGGCGATCAGCAGTGCGGCCACCGATGGATCGTGCACCTTCCCGCCGACTTCGGTATGCCATTCGTGCCTGGTAGTGCTCACCCGGTGCACATAGTTCTGCGCCTCCGTGTGCTCGCCGAGTTCGAGTAACCCGGAGATCGTGTGCAGCCGATTGCTGAACTCGTGCGCCTGCGCCCTGAGTGCATCCGTCGTCGACCGATTGGAGTCCAGTTCGGACTGCAGAGCGACAAGCTCGGTGCGATCCCGCAGGGTTACCACGGCGCCGGCATGCTTGCCGGGAAAGGAGATCGGCATCCGGTTGAGCACAAGCACCGAACCGCCGCTGAACACGATCTGGTCCGCGCCGAGCGCCCGCCCACCGAGGACATCGATCAGCCGATCGTCCAGATCCAGCTCGTCGAGCGACTTCCCTTCGACGTCCTCCGGAAGCTCCAGTAACAGCCGGGCTTGGTCGTTGGCAAAGGTGATCCGTTCCTGATCGTCGAGGCCAAGTACACCTTCCTTGATGCCGTGCAGCAGGGCGGCGCGGTGTTCGGCCAACCTGGTGATCTCGGCCGGCTCCATGTTCAGGGTCTGTCGCTTCACTCGCTGGGCGAGCAGCAGCGAACCGGCGACGCCGAGCACGGTGGCGATGCCGAGTGGGCCGAGCACGGCTGCCGGTGAGTTGGCGATCCGTTCAACCGCGTTCGGCAGCAACTTGCCGGCCGCGATTACGCCGATGACGTCGCCATCGTCCGCGATCACCGGTACGTGAGCCACTACTGTCTCGTGGTCGGACCAGGATGCGTCGCCGACCCAGGATCTCCCGGTAAGCACGGTGCTGTCGCCAAGGCCGAGCCGATCACCGACCTCCGATGGGTCGGGCGAGGCAAGGATCATCCTGTTCGGACCGGTAATGATCACGTAGTCCGCGCCGGACAGATTGCGTGCCGCGGTGGCGAATGGCGCGAGGGTTTGGTGGCGCAGCGGGTCCTCGAGGCGTAGCCGGACACCAGGCTGCGCGGCCACGTCCTCGGCGACCGAGAGCACCTTGCGCCCTTCGGTTTGCCGGAAGCTGGCCGCGGACTGCATCGTGGAGATCAGCGCGACAAGCGCGAGCAGCGCGAAGACGATCGCCAGCTGCCAGCCGAGCAGCTGGCGGGCAAGCGAGCCCTTCTTGCGCACGATGTCGCTCCTTTACGCCATCCGTCCGTGAACAAAATGACCACAAGTATCGATATGCGGAAAACGGCGACATCACGTTAACCGCAGGGCAATATTCCCGCCAATTGTGATCCTAGGCTCTCGATGAGGAGAGGTGACCGTAATGCGCGCGCGGAACTGGCTCGCGGTGCTTGCCGCCGCGGCCGTCGCGTTGCTCGTGCCGCCATTACTCAGCGCCGGGCAGGGCGATGAATCCGGCGATATCAGCGGGCTGCGAGTAATGGTGCCGAACACGCCGGGCGGTGGCTATGACGTGACGGCTCGGACCGCGGCCAAGGTGATGGAAGACGCCAAGATCAACACCGCGCCGGAGGTGTTCAACCTGCCGGGGGCGGGCGGTACCGTCGGGCTTGGCAGGCTCGTCAACGAGCGCGGCAATGGCAAGCTGGTCATGTCCATGGGGCTCGGTGTCGTCGGCAGTGTCTACACCAACAAGTCGCCTGCTTCGCTTACCGACACCACGCCGATCGTCAAGTTGCTCGAAGAGCCGAATATCGTTGTGGTGTCCCGAAACTCGCCATATCGGACCTTCGACCAGTTGCTCGCGGACTGGCGGAAGAACCCCGGTGGCATTCCGGTCGGCGGGGGCTCCTCGCCGGGCGGGCCGGACCATCTGGCGCCGATGCTGATGGCGGATGCGGCAGGGATCAATCCGCAGCAGGTCAACTACATCTCCTATGACGGCGGTGGCGAACTCCTGGCTTCGGTGCTCGGCGGCAAGGTCGACTTCGGTGTCTCCGGCCTTGGTGAGTACCGCGACCAGATCGAGGCCGGCGAGCTGCGCGTGCTTGCGGTGACCAGCAGGGAGCGCGTTCCCGCCGTGGACGCGCCGACGCTTACCGAGCTCGGCGTGGACATGGAGTTCACCAACTGGCGTGGGATCGTCGCGCCACCGGATATCCCGGACGCCGACCGGCAGCGGTTGATCACCCTGTTCACCAAGATGCGCAACTCGCCGCAGTGGCGGGAAGCGCTGGTCCGCAATGGCTGGACAGACGCCTTTGCCTCGGGTGATCGCTTCGGTGACTTCCTGCGCGCGGAGAACCAGCAGGTGGCCAGGATTCTCGGTCGGTTGGGGTTGGCATGAGCGATTCGACGAGAACCGAACAGTCGAGTGCCCGCGACTGGTTGCGCCGGCACTCGGAGCTGGGCATCTGTGTACTGCTGCTGGCCATGGGCGTGCTGGTGCTTACCGATACGTTCAGCATGAGTGTGGAGTTCACCCAGCGTGGGCCGGTTGGGCCCCGGACTGTGCCACTGGTCGTGGGTTGCGCGCTGATCCTGGTCGCCGTGCTGCTGGCGAGGGATGTGTTGCGGGGCGGTCGCGGTGAAGCCGAAGGCGGCGAGGATATCGACCTTTCCGCGCCGAGCGACTGGCGTACCGTGCTGCTGCTTTCCGCCGCATTCCTGGCGAATGCCGCGCTGATTGACGTGATCGGGTTCCCACTGTCCAGTGCGATCATGTTCTGGGGCGCCGCTTTCGCGTTGGGCAGCAGGAACTACACGCGCGATCCGCTGATCGCCGTCGCACTGTCCACAATCACCTATGTCGGTTTCGATACGCTACTCGGCGTCCCCCTGCCAGGTGGTCCGTTGATGGGGGTGCTCTGAAATGGATTCGCTGAACCTGCTGCTGGACGGATTCGGCGCCGCGATCACGCCGGCGAACCTGCTTTTCGCCGCGATCGGCGTAGTGCTCGGCACCGCGATCGGGGTGTTGCCTGGCATCGGCCCAGCCATGGCCGTCGCGTTGCTGCTGCCGGTGACCTACGGGCTGGACCCCACCGGTTCGTTCATCATGTTCGCCGGCATCTACTACGGTGGGATGTTCGGTGGCGCGATTACCTCGATTCTGCTGAACACGCCGGGGGAAAGCGCTGCCGTGGTGACGGCGATCGAGGGACATCCGATGGCCAAGAAGGGACGTGGCGCGCAGGCGCTCGCCGCTTCGGCAATCGGCAACTTCATCGGCGCGCTTGCCGGGACGATCCTGCTGGTACTGCTGGCGCCGACGATCGCCAACCTCGCGGTGGACATCGGCGCGCAGGACTACTTCGCGGTGATGCTGCTCGCGTTCATCGCGGTAACCTCGGTGCTCGGTTCCTCCCGGCTGCGCGGGTTCGCCTCGCTGTTGATTGGCCTGACGCTGGGGCTGATTGGTTTGGACCAGCTGACGGGGCAGCAGCGGCTCACCTTCGGTTCGTTGGAACTGGCGGACGGGGTGGACGTGGTTATCGTTGCGGTCGCGCTGTTCGCGGTTGGCGAGTCGCTGTGGGTGGCCGCGCATCTTCGGCGTACCAAGGACAAGCCGATCCCGGTGGGAACACCTTGGCTCGGCAAGAGCGATCTGCGCCGTTCCTGGCGGCCGTGGCTACGTGGTCCGGTGATCGGTTTCCCGTTCGGTTCGATCCCGGCTGGTGGTGCGGAGATTCCCACGTTCCTGTCCTATGCGGCGGAAAAGCGGCTCGCCAAGCACGATGAGTTCGGCAAGGGGGCGATCGAAGGCGTGGCAGGGCCAGAGGCGACGGCCAGTGCCTCGGCATCCGGAACGTTGACCACCATGCTCACGCTTGGGCTGCCGACCACGGCGACCGCCGCGGTGATGCTCGCTGCGTTCCAGCAGTTCGGCATCCAACCGGGACCGTTGCTGTTCGAACGGGAATCGGCTCTGGTGTGGACACTGATCGCGAGCTTGTTCATCGGTACGGTGCTGTTGCTGGTGCTGAACCTGCCGTTGGCCCCGATCTGGGCGAAGCTACTGCGGATTCCCCGGCCATACCTGTATGCCGGCATCCTGTTCTTCGCGAGTGTTGGTGCCTACGCGGTCGGCGGCGATATCACCGATTTGCTCCTGCTCTTCGTGATCGGTCTGATTGGCTTCGGGATGCGCAGGTACGGGCTGCCGATCCTGCCAGCGGTTATCGGGGTGATCCTTGGACCGAGCGCGGAACTGCAGATGCGCAGGGCGTTGCAGATCAGCGATGGCGACCTGATCGGCTTGGTGAACAGCCCGTTCGCTATCACCGTGTACGCCGTGGTAGCCCTGATCCTGCTCTGGCCACTGATCCGCAAACTGGTCGGCAACCGAACCAAGGAACACGCCGCGTGATCGCGTTCTTTAGGGATCTTGCGGTTACTTCGCTGGGGCGAGGCCATGATCGTAGGCGGCAATGACCAGCTGGGCACGGTCCCGCGCGCCGAGTTTCGCGTGCAGTCGGTTGATATGGGTCTTCACCGTGTTGATCGAGACAACCAGCCGTTCGGTGATCTCGTCGTTCGACAACCCGCGACCGATGAGCGCGAGTACTTCGGTCTCCCGCGCGGTGAGTTCCGGCGGCAGCCGGACCGACCGGGTACCCGGATGCTCGAGATAGGTTTCGATGAGCCGGGTGAGCACGGTGGGCGCGAACAGGGCTTCGCCATGCCAAACCCGCCGGACGGCGTCGGTGAGTTTGTCCGGAGTGGAATCCTTCAGTAGCAGACCGCTCGCGCCGGCACGCAACGCGCCGTAGACATACTCGTCGAGGTCATGCATGGTGAGCACCAGAATCCGCGTGTGGGCAAGCTCGGGGATTCTGGTTATCTCGCGGGTGGCGTCGATGCCGTTTCCCCCGGGCATCCGGATATCCATCAGGATGACGTCCGGTCGCAGCGTGCGGGCAGCGGTGATCGCGTCGGTTCCGGTTGCCGCTTCACCGACGACCGCGATATCGGGCTCACGGTCGAACGCGATGCGGAGGCTGTGCCGCAGCAGCGCCTGGTCATCGACGAGGAGCACGCTGATGGGCGATCCGGTAGCACGGTCGGCGATCGTCACGGCGTTCTCCCGGAAAGTTCGGCGAGTACCCGGAAGCCGTCGTCCCGCGCGTCGGTGGTCAGCGTGCCACGGTGCGCCGCGAGGCGTTCGCGCAGCCCGGTCAGCCCGTGTCCCGCCCCCGGCTGCGGATGCCAGCCGGCGACCGGCCCGTTGTCGTGCACCGAGACGCGGATCAGGTCGCCCGCCCGCCGTAGTGTCACACTCGCGGTGGTCGGGCCGGCATGCCGAGCGGAGTTGGCCAGTGCTTCCCGGACGATCGCGCAGACGGTGAGTTGAGCGCTGGCCGCCACCGCGCCGAGATCGCCAAGATCCGTGTGGACCGTCAAACCGGCCAGCTCCGCGCCCGCGATGATCTCGGGCAGGTCATCGAGTGATTCGGCCGGTCGAAGCGGTCCCGGCGGTGTTTCCGCATCGCGCAACACCGTCAACAGCTGCCGTAGTTCAGCGGTGGCCTCCCGGCCTGTTCGCTCGATATCGGTCAGCGCCTGCCGTCGTTCGGCGTCCTCGTGCTCGCCGGTGAGATTCGCGGTCGCGGCGCGGACAGTCATCAGGCCGAGACCGTGCGAGGCCAGATCGTGTAGATCGCGCGCGATGCGCAGCCGCTCGGCCTGCACCGCGCGCTCACCCGCCCATGAGGCCAGCTGTTCCTCGAACTCGCGCCGCTGGCGGCGGGTCCGCAGCAGGGCCCAGCCGGTTACTCCGCTCGCGGTGAGGGCGATGGCCACCAGTACGACGATGACCGTCGTCCCGCTGAGATTCGAGCCGAAGGCGAGTACGACGAGTAGTAGCGCGGCGAGCACGCAGCTGGCCGCGCTCCACGCTCGCGAGCTCCAGACCGGCCGTTTTGTGATGGCCATACCGGCCAGCCTAGGTGCTGGCGGTAGCGCGGTCGTCACCTCAGGGGTTGATCCAGGAATCGCGATGTTCACCGCTGGCTACGACGCGGATCGTGCCGCCGCCGAGGTGGGATCATGGCCATGCTTACCTTCGAGCGGTTGACCAAACGACGCCGGACGAAACACATCCTCAGCGAGGTCACCTTCCAGGCCCGGCCAGGACGGATCACCGGCTTCCTCGGTCCGAATGGCGCCGGCAAAACCTCCACCCTGCGCATCCTGCTCGGGCTGGACCGAGCGACCTCGGGAACGGCGCTGGTGGATGGCCGGCCGTACCGTACGCTGCGCGATCCGGCCCGCAAGGTAGGTGCGCTGCTGGACGGTTCGGGCGCGCACCGCTCGCGCACTGGCAGGGCACATCTGCGCTGGGTGGCCCGATCGGCGGGGATCGATGCCGCCAGGGTCGAGGACGTTCTGGAACTCGTGGGCATCGCGGAAGCCGCGGGCAGCCGGGTCGCCACCTACTCGCTCGGGATGGGCCAACGCCTCGGGCTCGCTACCGCGCTGCTCGGCGATCCCGAGATGTTGGTGCTCGACGAGCCGGTCAACGGGCTCGATCCGGACGGGATCCGGTGGATTCGTGGTTTTCTGCGCGATCAGGCCGATGCAGGCCGTACCGTCCTGCTGTCCAGTCACCTGATCGGTGAGCTGAGCGAAACCGTGGACGACGTCGTGGTGATCCGCGCGGGAAAGATCGTCGCCAACGGCCCGCTCGCGGACGTGACCACCGGCTACCGGAACCTCGAGGACGCGTTCTTCGCGGCCATCGGTCAGCGGAGCGCTGACCGATGAGGACGGTGCGCGCCGAGCTGTCGAAGCTGGCTTCGCTTCCCGCGTTCTGGTTCGCCTGTGTCGTGGGTGTGCTGGTGCCAACCGGAATCGTGCTCCTCGCGGGCCGGGCGGCTCCCCGCGTCGATGATGGCTACCAGGAGCTGGCCGTCGGTGTGCTCGGCGCGATCGTTCTTGGGGTCATCGCGATGAGTAGCGAGTACACCAGCGAGGGCGCGGAATCGGCCGGTGGGCGGCAGATCAACACCACACTGACGGCGGTACCTACACGGGGTCGACTGTTCCTGGCGAAGGCGCTCGTGGTGGGCAGCACCAGCTTCGTACTGGCGATCCTCGCAACGACTGCCGTGTTCAGCGTGCTGCGACTCAGCCAGGGCGTTGGTGTGCTCGCGCTGACCGGGGATGATCTCGCGCGAATGGGCGGCGTTATCGCGTACTGGGTGCTGATGTCCTTGCTTGGCTACGGGCTGACCGCCTTCACGCGTAGCGGGATAATCCCGCTTGCCGTGTTGCTGGTGAACTCGTCAACGGTCAGCGTCAGCTACCTGCTCACCAAGGCAACGCCATTGGCCAACTACCTTCCGGATCTCGCTGGTATGCGGATGTTCTCCCGCGACTTGGCGACGGATGTCGAACTGTCCCCGTTGCTCGGTGGCGCGGTGATGGCAGTGTGGGTTGCCGGACTACTCATCGTCGCCAAGCTGGTGTTCGCCAGGAGGGACGCGTGAGCGCATTGCTCCGATGTGGACGAATACACGTGTTCTGCCGTGCTATGCACAGCGAACTGGTCAAACTCTGGTCGCTGCCGGCGTTCTGGTTGACACTGGCTGGTACTTTCGGCGGCGCGCTGCTGCTCACCCTCGCGCTCAGCTCGGCGCCGCCGACCGGTCCAGTTGAGTTGGACAAGGTGCTTGTTCAGCCCGTTGCTTACGCCCAGGCGGGTTTCGTGCTGCTCGGCGTACTGGCGGCCTGCTCCGAGTACGCCGGTGGCCAGATCCGCACCACCTTGCTCGCGATGCCGCAACGCGTTAGCCAGCGACTCGCCGCCACGGCGGCACTGCTGTTGCTCGCGCTCGTAGTAGCCGCGCTGGTCGTTGGCGGCGGTGTCCTGTTTGGCTACGTCCTGCTCGCCGAGGCGGCCGGCGCGCTCGATGCCGGCCTGCTCGTGCCGAGCGCGCTGAACGCGATCGGCTACCTGGCTGTGTTGACGGTACTGGGCGCTGCGCTTGGCACGCTTACTCGCCGAGTGTTACCAGCCGCGGCGGCACTGTTGCTGTACCTGTTCGTGCTCAGCCCGCTGGTTTCCGGTCAGCCGGTCACTGATACGCAGCCCGATACCGCTGGTCTTGCGCCCTGGTCACTCGCGTTCCTCGTCGCGTCTATTGTCGTGGTCAAGCACCGGGATGCCTGAGCTAGCCTTGCCGGACCTCGGCGAGCGCCACCGGACGCCGCTCGCGGCGGGATAGCTCACAGGCTTCCGCCACATAGAAGGATTCCAGTGCGTCGGCGACCGTGCAGGGATTCGCTCGGTCGCCGCGAACGACCTCGGTGAACGCGCGTAGCTCGGCCGCGTAGGCATCATGGAACCGATCCATGAACATCGGATAGGCCGGACCACTTGGCCATTCGACACCCGGCTCGGTCGAGCGCAACGGCAACCGGTCATCCAGTCCAACCGCGACACTGTCCTGCGATCCGAGCACTTCGAGTCGGACGTCGTAGCCAGCCGCGTTGTACCTGGTTCCGGCGACCTGCGCCAACGTGCCGTCCACAAGGGTCAGTACCGCGCTTGCCGTGTCCACATCGCCAGCCTCGGCGAAGTACTCGGCGCCCCGGTTGGAGCCGACGGCGTACACCTCAGCCACTTCCTGCCCGGTCAGCCAGCGGATGATGTCGAAATCGTGCACGCTGCAATCGCGGAAGAAACCACCGGAAGAACGGACATACTCGGCTGGCGGCGGCGCAGGGTCCAATGTGGTCGCACGAAGGGTGTGCAGCCAGCCAAGCGAACCCGACCGCACCGTCTCGCGTGCGGCGAGGTAGCCAGCGTCGAACCGGCGCTGGAAGCCGATCTGCACCGTAGCGCCGGCCTGTTCCACGTGCCGCAGCACGGCGACGGTGCCCGCGACATCCGAAGCGACCGGCTTCTCGCAGAACACCGGAAGCCCGGCATCGACCGCCCTGGTGATCAGCTCGGCGTGCGCATCGGTAGCCGCGGCGATCACCAGGCCATCCAGGTTCGCCTCGAACAACTCGTCGATGCTGGCCGCCGCGGTGCAGCCGAGGTCATCCGCGACCTGCTTGGCTCGCTCCACCGCGGTATCCGCGATGATCAACGTTTCGACGCCTGTCGCGGAGTTCAGCGTCGCGGCGTGGAACGCACCGATTCGCCCAGCGCCGGCAAGTCCGAGTTTCATGTCTCGCGTCCCTTCGTTCGTGGCCCTGCGGTCGTATCCCGGATCACCAGCTCCGGGTTGAGCAGGTGGCGGGCGGCAGCAGTGCGCTCGCCGCGAATCCGCTCCACGAGCGCCGTCGCGGCGAGCCTGCCGAGTTCCATCCGCGGTTGGTCAATCGTGGTCAGCGAAACATGCCGGAGCGCGGCCAGGGAGGTGTTGTCGTAGCCGACCACCGAAACGTCGGCGGGCACGCGGTAGCCGGCGTCCTCGAGCGCGGAGATTGCCCCGATCGCGTTGAAGTCGTTCCCGGCCACCAGCGCGGTGGGCATCTCGTTGCCACGCAACAGCTCGGCCACCGCCTTGGCGCCGGCCTCGTCGGTGTGTTCGCTGCGGATCACCTTCGGTCGCAACTCGTGTTCGCGCATCGCGGCGAGGTAGCCCCTTCGCCTGCTGGTGGAGTTCGCCCCGCCACCGCCGTCCAGGTGGACAATCTCGGTATGTCCAAGGCGGACAAGGTGGTGCACGGCGAGTGCGGCGCCGGCTTCACCATCGTCGTTCACGGTGTCTACATTGCTCAGCCGGGAGCCCCGGGAGACGAGCACTACCGGGCAGGATTCCGCCGCCTTGCCGATCGCACCGCTTGGCAGCACTGGGGAGAGCAGCGCGATTCCCGCTGGTCGGAAGGAGAGCAACCGATCCAGCGCCTCGCGCTCGCGGGCCGGCTTCCGGCCGCCAGTGTTCAGCACGACTTCGAACCCGACCGCCCGCGCGGCCGCGTCCAGCCCTTCCACCACCTCGGCGAAGAAGGCGTTGCGCAGATCGGAAACCAGCACGCCGAGTACCGTCGAGGTACGGCTGGCCAGCGCGCGAGCCAGCACATGCGGCGAGTAGCCGAGCTCTTCGGCCGCGCGCAGTACCGCCGCTCGCCTTGCCGGAGCGACCTTTGGCGAATCCCGCATCACGAGGGAGACGAGCGCGCGGGATACGCCAGCATGCCGTGCCACATCGTCCATCGTTGGCCGAGCCGGCATCGGCGTCCCCTTCCTCGTGCACCCTGCCTCTTGACACGGTGTGACGCGCACTACACGATTAGAGCGCTTCAACATATTAGAGCGCTCTAATTCAGAAGGGAAGCCGATGGCGGTACGGATCGCGGCAGCGCCGATTTCCTGGGGTGTCTGCGAGGTCCCCGGTTGGGGCAAGGTGCTCGACCGGGAAGTCGTGCTCGGTGAGATGGCGGAGCTCGGGCTGCGCGCGACCGAACTGGGACCACCTGGGTACCTGCCAACCGAACCGGCCGAGTTGCGGGCCGCGCTTGGCACACTGCGACTTGTCGGCGGGTTCTACGCGACCGTACTGCACGATGAACAGCGGCAGGCCAGTTCGATAGCCGAGGCGACCGAGCTGGCGGAACTGCTCGCCTCGGTCGGCGGCGAGGTGCTGGTGCTTGCCGCGGCGACCGGGCTGACCGGTTACGACGAACGGCCGGCGCTCTCCGCTGCCGAATGGCGGACCCTGGTGGAAACCTGTGCGCTGATACGGGATGCGGCCGCCGAGCATGGTCTGGCCACCGTGCTGCATCCGCATGTGGGTACCCATGTGGAGCGCGCTGACGAGGTGGCCCGGTTCGTCGCCGATTCGGATCTGCCGCTGTGCCTGGACACCGGGCATCTGCTGATCGGCGGGGCGGATCCGGTGACACTGGCCCGCGAACACCCGGAGCGGATCGGCCACGTGCACCTCAAGGATGTGCGGGCGGATCTGGCCGATCGGGTTCGTTCCGGGGAAATCAGCTACACCCAAGCGGTAGCCGAGGGGATCTACGTACCGCTCGGTGCGGGCGACGTGGATCTACTTGCCATGCTGAGTTCGCTGTCCGAAGTCGACTATCGCGGTTGGTACGTACTGGAACAGGACACTGCCTTGCCGCAGGACGGTACGGCGGACGAGGATCTACCCCGGCGGGACACCGAGCAGAGCCTGGCGCGGCTGCACGAACTGTTGCGCGCCACCGGCGCCGAGGTGTAGCCACGCCGGTGGCGCTAGCGAGGAGACAACGATGTCTTGTGGTTCAAGAACCCGATGGCGAGGAACCAGGTTGCCGTGGGTGCTCGCGGTATGCGCGGCACTGGTCCTTGCCGGCTGCACCGGTCCTTCCGCGCAGCAGCCAGTGGACGACGCCGGTGCGGCGGCCGATAGCGACGCGCCCTTGCGGGTCGCCGTGATCTCGCACAGCACACCGGGCGATGCCTTCTGGGATGTGGTCAAGGCCGGCGCTGAAGCCGCCGGCGAGGAGCTGGGTGTTGGCGTGGAGTACAGCCAGAACCCGGACCCGGCCGGCCAGGCGCGGCTGATCGGTAACGCGGTCGCGCAGGGCGCGACTGGCCTGGTGGTCTCCATGGCCAACCCGGACGCGCTGCGGGACGCCATCGCGAACGCACGCAAAGCCGGCATCCCGGTGGTCACGATCAACTCGGGAGCCGAGGAGAGCAAGGAGTTCGGCGCGATCGGCCACGTCGGCCAGGACGAGCGGATCGCGGGCGAAGCCACCGGTGAGCGGCTTGCTGATGGCAACAGGCGCAACGTGCTGTGCGTGATCCACGAGGCGGGCAACGTCGGGTTGAACGATCGGTGCGGCGGCGCGCGGGACGGCTTCGGCGGCAACAACTTCCGCAACCTCCAGGTGGATATCAACAACCCCGCCGATGTGGAGGCCAGGATCACCGGTTCGCTGCAGACCGATCAGAACATCGACACCGTGCTGACGCTGAACCCGCAGATCGCGGCCAACGCGGTGAACGCGGTTCGCTCGACGGGTACCGACGCCAAGGTGGCGACCTTCGACGTGAACCCGGATGTGCTGAGCGCGATCAAGGCGGGGGACGTGCTCTTCGCCGTGGATCAGCAGCAGTACCAGCAGGGCTACCTGCCGATCGTGATGCTCAAGCTATACCGGGACAACGGGAACACCCTCGGCGGCGGCGAGCAGGTGTTGACCGGGCCCGGATTCGTGGATTCCTCGAACGTGGACGAGGTCAACAAGTACGCCTCGCGCGGCACCCGGTAGGTCGGTGAGCACAGATGACGACAGACATCCAAACTGAGCCGGAGCGCGATGAGCGGATCGGCCGGCCACGAGTACTCGAACGGCTCGTCGTTCGCCCGGAGATTGGCGCGCTGATCGGCGCGATCGTGGTGTTCCTGTTCTTCTCGATCGTGACCGACCAGTTTCTGACCACCGGCGGGGTGGCGGTCTGGCTGGACGACGCCGCGACGCTCGGGATCATGGCCGTGGCCGTTTCACTGCTGATGATCGGCGGCGAGTTCGACCTCTCCGCCGGCGTGATGACCGCCTCGACCGCGTTGGTCACCGCGATCTTCGCGGCCAACGTCGGCCTCAACCTGTGGGTTGCGCTGCTGCTCTCGTTGCTGTTCGCGCTGGCCGTTGGCCTGTTCAACGGGGTGCTCGTGATGCGGACCGGGCTGCCCAGCTTCATCATCACGCTCGGCATGTTTCTCGCGTTGCAGGGACTGAACCTGGGCGTCACCAAGGCGGTTACCGGAACCGTGCAGGTTTCCGGGGTCGCCTCGGCGCCGGGATACGAATCGGTCGGCTTCTTCTTCGCGTCTACTTTCGAGTTGTTCGGTACCCAGTTCCGGGTTTCGATTCTGTGGTGGATCGCGTTCACCGCGGTGGCCGCGCTGATCCTGGTGCGCACTAAACCAGGCAACTGGATCTTCGCCGTTGGCGGCGCAGCGCAGAGCGCGCGTGCCGTTGGCGTGCCGCTGGTCGGCACCAAGATCGCGCTGTTCATGACCACCGCCTTCGCCGGCTGGCTGGTCGGCAATATCAACGTGCTGCGCTTCACCACCGTGCAGGCGAATCAGGGCATCGGGCTGGAGCTGCAGTTCATCATCGGCGCGGTGATCGGTGGCTGCCTGCTCACCGGCGGTTTCGGTTCGGCCGTAGGGGCCGCGGTTGGCGCGCTGATCTTCGGCATGGCCCGGCAGGGCATCGTGTTCGCCGGCTGGGACAGCGACTGGTTCATGCTCTTCCTCGGCGTGATGCTGCTGGCCGCGGTGCTGGTGAACAACGCGCTGCGGCGTAGGGCGGAAAGGGTACGACGATGACGCACGAGCTGATCCGGGTCGAGGACGTCGGCAAGACCTACGGCAGTGTGCTCGCGCTGCGCGAGGTGTCCACCGTGGTCAACGCCGGTGAGGTCACCTGCGTGCTCGGGGACAACGGCGCGGGCAAGTCGACGTTGATCAAGATCCTGGCCGGGGTGCACCAGCACAGTTCCGGGCGGATGCTGGTGGACGGCGCGGCGACCACCTTCGGCTCGCCGCGCGAGGCGCTGGATGCCGGGATCGCCACCGTGTACCAGGACCTCGCGGTGGTCCCGCTGATGAGCGTCTGGCGGAACTTCTTCCTCGGCTCCGAGCCGACGGTGGGGTTCGGTCCGCTGCGGGTACTCGACCGGAAGAAGGGCAAGGCGGTCGCGAAGCGCGCGCTCGCCGAGATGGGGATCGATCTGCGGGATGTGGAACAGCCGGTGGGCACCCTTTCCGGTGGCGAGCGGCAGTGCGTGGCGATCGCCAGAGCGATCCACTTCGGCGCGAAGGCGTTGATCCTGGACGAGCCGACGGCGGCGCTCGGCGTGAAGCAGGCGGGCGTGGTGTTGCGCTACGTCGCCCAGGCGCGCGATCGGGGACTGGGCGTCGTGTTGATCACGCATAACCCGCACCATGCGTATCCGGTCGGCGACCGGTTCCTGGTGCTCAAGCGCGGGCGAAGTCTCGGTTCGGCGGAGAAGGCGGAAATCACCCTCGCGGAACTCACCAGGCAGATGGCCGGCGGTGCCGAACTCGAGCAGCTCGCGCACGAGCTTGGTGGGGTGGACAGCGAAAGCGGTGCCGGCTAGTCCGGCACCGCTTTACCGTTCGCTGCGCTCAACGGCGCACTCGAACGCCGCGCGTCAGCGTCGGCGCTCCTCGTACTCGTCGTCGTACGGATCGACGAACGAGTCGTCACCATTTCCGTCATCGGAGGGCTGGCCCGACAGCTCTCGCTGCAGCGCCTCCAAATCCGTTTGGGGAGTGCTGTACTTGAGCTCCCGGGCCACCTTCGTCTGCTTGGCCTTAGCTCGGCCGCGCCCCATGGCTCGACCCCCTCGCACAGGGACGGGGCGGCCGGGGGAATCGGCGGCCCCGCTCGGTCTCGACAACTATTTCCTTGGTCTACCGTACCTTGTCCCTGGGGTTGGATGCGACGTGGCTCGGTGTGCCTAGCGCGACACTGCGGCGGGGGCAGCGAATCGTGGCCGGGGCGTGCCACGATTCAGTCGTGCTACGTCCGTTCGTCGCTTACCTGCGCGTCTACGAACCAGTGTCCGCCTTTGGGTCGGAGCTGGCCGGGCAACTCAGGGAAGCAATTGCCGCCAGCCGGGTGACGCGTGCCAATGCGGGGGAGCGCGAACAGCTGCTATGGCTTAGGTCACAAATGGCTGTTCCCGCGCGGATGCTGCCCGCCGAGCTGCCCGATGGCAGCGCGGCGCCGAGTGGTTTGCGCGAGGTACTGGTCCTCCGGACCGCCGATATCCCGCCGGCCGGCAAGACCAGCGAGGGCGATTCGGTGGTGGTCGGGCCTGGCCCGCTGGTGTGCCCGCTGGAGATCAGGGCGCGCTCGGCGGCGGCGCTGGTGAACTTTCTTGGTACCGCGCATCCGGTGCTGCGAGCGGCGTCGATCTCGCCACCGGTCGAGGAGATACGGGCGCATGCCTCGGCCGCGCTCGCCGATGTGGCTGGCGCCGCGGTGCACGTGCTCTCCAGCGCGTACTCGGTGCCGCTGCCGTGGTTCACGCTGATCGACCCTGCGCAGCGGCAGGTGTTGCTCGGCGAGCGCAACGACCCGGAGCGGCAGGTGGTTTACCGGACGTCGATGGGGCAGGCGCGGCAGCGGGTGGAGCATGCGCGGCAGCTGGCCGTGGACTCGTTCGGCGAGCAGGGCCCGGCGAAGCTGCTTTCCGATACCCGTGAGTGGCTGGGGCGGTTCCACCCGCATTCGGCCGTTGAACTGGACTACGGCGGGTTGGTGCAGGTGATGAGTGACGAGATGCTTGCCGAGGACAGCTCGGCCGCGGACGTGCACGGCATTGTCACCGCGCTGGAGAGCGGGGATGCCGAGGAGGTTGCCGAGCGCTTCGAGCGGCTGCGGGACTTCTGGAGCGAGCTGGCTTCACGCGAGCGCATCAACTAGCGCCCGCGCGGGTGCGCTCCGTGATCGCGTTCTTTAAGGTTAGCGAGCTCGGGGCCGGGGCGGATGGCGCCGACCTCGGCGCCCCCACCGTAGACGGGCTCGACGATCCCGCGCGCTCGCTCACTGAGGGTGATGCCAAGCTCCTCGAGTAGCGCGAGCAGTACGGTGGGCCGTGCCCGCGCGGCACCGTCGTCGATCTTGAACACCGCGGCCGTGCCATCGGCGAGCGCGAACGCGTGCACCCCTTCCGCGCCGCCCTTGAGCAGCAGGCCGTCGACCTCCTCGAGCAGCACGGTGTCCTCCCGGCCGGTGCCCGCGACCAGGAACGGGTTGGCCCGCATCGCCGCGGCCACCTCGGTGTCCACCAGCTGGCGAAACGCCGAACAGAGCCCAGCGGGCGAGTATCCGAACAGCGGCGCGCCGCAACCGTCCACCGCGCTCAGCGCGATCGGCTCACCGGTGAGTTCGGTAATCGTCGCCGCGATCGCCCGCTGTAGCGGATGCTCGGGTTCGAGATACCTCGCCGGATCCCAGCCGTTCACGGCGCAGGTGGCGAGCATTCCCGCGTGTTTGCCCGAGCAGTTCATGGTCGCCTTGCGCCCGTCATGCGGGCCGACCGGACACTTCAAGTCCTCCTCGGCGAACCCGAACGTGTCCAGTAGCGCGAGAACCCGGCGCACGTGCTCGGCCTCGCCACTATGCGAGGCACTGATCAGCGCCAGGTCCGCGGCCGGCACGGACAGCCCGGCACGCAGCATGGCAAGCGCTTGCATCGGTTTGGCGGACGAGCGAGGGAGGAACGGCGCATACGGGTCACCGAGCTCGCGCAGCGGCTTGCCATCGGGGTCGAGCACCAACACGGTCCCCCGATGGACGCTTTCCACAACGCCGTTTCGTTCGACTTCGGCCAGTACCGGATTCATTCGTCGTCTTTGGCGGGTTCGCGCGCGGCGTCCAGCAGCTCGTCCACGGAAGCCGTGCCCGCGCGATAGCGTTCACCGATCTCCGCGTTCAGCGTGTCCATCACCGCCTGCACCTCGCGCCTCCGGGTGGAGACCGATTCCTCCTCCGTGCGGTAGGTGCGCAGCGCCGAGGCCAGCTTCTCCGCGCTGAGCTCACCGACGTTGGACAGATCGGCGTCCGAAACCAGCGCTTCCACATGCCTGCGGTGCGCCTCGGCGCGCGACGGTTCGACCAGCCGGTGCCGGCCGGAACCCATCGCCGGGCCGACGGCATTGTCCGAAAGGATGCTGACCAGCTGGTCAACGACGGTATGCGAACCGCCTTCGGCGCGCCGCTGCTGCTCGGCGAGCACGATGTCGATTCGCGCATGCAGCATCCGACGCAGATACGAAAGGTCGGCTTCTTCCTGCGCCGCCTCGTCGCGCCGGCCGCGCAGCTCGGTCAGCGCCAGCTGCGCGATATCCGTTACGAAATCGGCGGCAAGTACCCGGTCAATCCGCCTGCGCCCACCCGGACGAACTTCGATCACGGAATCATCCTCCGGCATTCCCTCGCCGCGTGCCAGTGCCAGTTCACCCATGCGGACCTCACCCGGCTACGCCGATCAGCGCACGCGCCTCGGCGACCGGCATCGGCGGGCGCTGGGCGATCTTGGCCAGCCCGGCTGCGCGGGCCACCAGCTGAGCGTTGTCCTTCACCCGTTCACCACGCGCATAGTTGATCGTGTCCTCCATGCCGACCCGCAGGTGGCCCCCGGCGCCCAGCGCGGTGAGCATCACCGGCATGGTCGTCCGGCCGATGCCGGTGGCGGAGAAGCTTGCGCCGTCCGGCAGCAGCCGAAGCGCGGCGGCGACGGTTTCCGCGTCACCGGGCATCCCGCCAGGCACGCCCATGACCAGGTCCACGTGCACCCGTCCGCCGGCAGGTGGGCCCTCGCTGTCCAGTAGCCGGCGCAGCGTCGCGAGCTGGCCGAGATCGAAGATCTCGTACTCCGGCACGATGCCCCTGTCCCGCATGCGGCGGTGCAGCTCAACGATGAAATCCCAGCGATTCATGAAGACCGCGTCGCCGAAATTGACCGTGCCCATGGTGCATGACGCGGAGTCGGGCGCGGCTTCGAGCACGCGCAGCCGGTCTTCCTCGGCGTCGGTCACCGCGCCGCCGGTGGACAGCTGCACGATCAGGTCGGTGTTCTCCCTGAGCGCGGCAACCGTCTCTCGGAGCCTGCCGAGATCCAGCGTTGGCTCCGCCTCGGCGCCACGGATGTGCACGTGAATCATCGCCGCGCCGACCCGCTCGCAGTCCCGTGCGGTGCCGACCAGCTCGTCCAGGGTCACCGGCAGGTTCGGTACGGCTGACTTGTCGTGTTCCGCCCCGGTGGGCGCGACGGTGATCAAGGTCCCCGCAGTAGTCATGCCCCGATCCTGGCACGTCGTAGCGAGCGCATGCACGCCAGGACACAGGGCGCCCCTGGGTTAAGCGCCTCTGGGATAAGCGCCTCTGGGTTAAGCGCCTCTGGGGTCAGGCGCCCCTGAGGTTACGGGCGGCGACCCGACCGGCGCCTTCGTGTCCCTCGGGCACCGAGTCCGGATCGATGGCCGCCTGCACCACCTCGTCGTCCGCGCCCGCGTGCAGTTCCGCATCGACCGGCACGGACCGTTTGATCAGCGCGAGCGCGATCGGGCCGAGCTCGTGGTGCTGGGTTACCGATCCGACACGGCCGACCACCCGCTCGCCGCGCCGCACCGGCTGGCCCGCTTCCGGATACACCTCCGGCGAGCCGTCCAGGTGCAGTAGCAGCAACCGGCGCGGTGGCTGGCCGACGTTGTACACCTTCGCCACGGTTTCCTGCCCCCGGTAGCAGCCCTTGTCCAGGTGGACAGCCGAACCGAGCCAGTTCACCTCGTTCGGGATCGCCTTCTCATCGGTGTCCACACCCAGCCGCGGCCGCAACGACTCGACGCGCAGCGCTTCGTAAGCCCAGGAACCAGCGGGCCGTGCGCCCGCGTCGGTCAACCGGCGCCACCACTCGGTGAGCTCGGCGCGCGGGACAAGCAGGTCGACCGAACCGGTACGCGGCCACGGCATCCGCCTGGCGAATCCACCCTCCGGTAGCGCGCGGACCGCGTACGGCTGGATGGGCAGCGCGATGTCGAGTGCCGCCAGAATCTCGTCCGCCTTCGGCCCGAGCAGGCTCAACACCGCGAGTTCGGCACTCGCCTGCCGCGGCTCCACCTTCGACCAGAAACGCATCGAGTCGAGATAGCCGAACAGGCCATCGGCGTACCCGGGCTCGGTGTCCAGCCATACGCAGCCGTCCAGATTGGCTACGACCGCGTGGTGCTGGATGCGTCCCTGCAGGTCAAGTACCAGCGCCTCGCTGCCAGCCGCTTCACCGAGCGCGTTGAAGTGCTGGGTGGTCAGCGCGTGCAGCCAGTCCAGCCGGTCGTCGCCGGGTACCGCGACCACTTCCCGGTGCGAGCGGTCGACCACGATGGCCGCCCTGGAGGCGGTGCGCTGTTCGGCGAACGGGTCGCCGAAATGCCACGGCACGCCCGCGTCGTGGTGGCCGTCCGGTGCGGGGACGGCGCCCGGTACCTCAAGCAAGGGTGAGCTCACGAATTCTCCATGCAGTCTGCGCAGTGCCCGGAAAGCGCGAGATGACTCGCGTCTAGTTCAAACCCGTATTCGGCACGTAATGTTCCCGCGACCCCGTCCAGTAGCTCGCAGGCTACTTCGCTGATCTGCCCGCAGCGGTGACAGACCAGGTGCACGTGCTGGTGCTCATCGGCGGAGTAGGTCGGCGCGCCGTGGCCGAGATGGGTGTGCCGTACGACGCCGATCTGTTCGAGCAGGTCCAGCGTGCGGTAGACGGTCGTGATGTTCACCGTTGGCGCGGTCTGCTGTATCTGTTGACAGATCTCTTCCGGAGTAGCGTGCCCGAGCTGTCGTACGGCTTCGAGGACGAGCTGACGCTGTGGGGTCATGCGCAGGCCGCGTTCGTGCAGCGTTTTGCGCAGCCCGGTGCGCGCGCTCGGCGCTGTGCCCGCTGCCCCATCCTGGGATACCACGTTCCCATGGTAGGACGCCCTGTGAGGTAGCTGCCGGGAAACCGTAGGCTCGCCGGTATGCGCGTACTCGTATTCCTGGACGGCACCGTTGGCGATCCGGAAGCCGCTCATATCCGAGTGGACGACCTCGGACTGCTGCGTGGCGATGGCATTTTCGAAACCGTGCTCGTGGTGGACGGCAAACCGCGCGAGCTGGACCGGCATCTGGACCGGCTGGCGAGTTCCGCCGCCAAGCTGGACCTGCCGGTGCCGGACCGGGAGGCGTGGCGGCAGGCGGTGCACACCGCGCTGGTCAACTGGCCAGCCGAACGGGAATGCGCGGTCAAGCTGGTGTACACCCGCGGTCCGGAGGGTTCCGGGGAACCGACCGCCTTCGTGCTTGCGCAGGAGATCGCGGACAAGGTGCTGCGGCAGCGCGCGGCCGGCGTCGCGGTGGTCACGCTGGAGCGCGGCTTCGGCCCCGAGGTCGCCGAGCGGGCGCCGTGGCTGCTGCTCGGTGCGAAGTCGCTGTCGTATGCGGTGAATATGGCCGCGCTGCGGGAGGCGGAGCGGCGGGATGCCGATGACGTGATCTTCCTTGCCGCGGATGGTTCGGTGCTGGAGGGCCCGACCTCGACCGTGGTGATCGCGCAGGGGGAGACGCTGCGTACCCCGCCGGCGCGCACCGGGATCCTGCCGGGCACCACGCAGGCCGGCCTGTTCGACGGCGCGGAGAGCAGTGGCTGGTCGGTCAAGGTGGAACCGTTGACCATGGACGATCTGCGGGCGGCCGACGTGGTACTGCTCGTGTCCAGCGTGCGCAAGGTGACCAGGGTGGTTTCCATCGACGGCGAAGCGCTGCCGGACGCCAGCGGGCTGCACCGGCAGCTGCTGTCGATCTACGAATCGCTCTACTGACTCCCAGTAACCGCGCTAGCCCTAGAGAACGCGGTTACTGGGAGTCGTCGCTACTGCTCAGTCCGCTATTGGGCGGCCGTCCTTGATCACGGCGGCGAGCCCGCCCGGTTTGCGCAGCAGCCCGAGGTCAGCGAGTGGATCGCCGTCCACGAGCAGGAGGTCGGCCCGTTTACCGACCTCCACGGTGCCGATCTCGGCTTCAAGGCCGAGCAGCTCGGCGCTGGTCCGGGTGCCGGACACGATCGCCGGGTACGCGCCGAGCACGTCGGCCTTGAGCTCGAACTCGCGCGCTTTGTCCCGCGCGGACTCACCGAGCAGATCGGAACCGGACGCGATGCGCACACCATTACGTAGCGCGGTTTCCAAGCTATTGCCCGCCTGCTCCAGCGCGAAGCGCACCTTGCCCATGCTGTGCTCGGGCACCCCGTACTCGGCACCCCGTTCGTACAGGTTCTGGTAAACGCTCATCGTCGGCACCAGGTAGGTGCCGGCCTCGGCCATCATCCGCGCGGTCGGCTCGTCGATCAGATTGCCGTGCTCGATCGACCGCACACCCGCGGCTACACAGTTCTGGATCGCTTCCGGCGCGATGGCGTGCGCCATCACCGGAATACCCGCGCCGCGCGCCGCGGTCACCGCCGCCTGCAACTCGGCGGTGGTGAACTGGACGGCGTCCAGCGCGTCGGTCGGTGACATGGCGCCGCCGCTGGCCATGATCTTGATCTGATTCGCCCCGCGCCGGATCTGCTCCCGCGCGGCCTTGAGTACCTCGCCTTCGCCGTCGCAGACCTGCATCACGTAGCCGATCTCGGAGCAGCAGGAAAGCGGATCGTCGACCTCGGCCATCCGCCGGAAATCGCCGTGCCCGCCGGTCTGCGACAGCGGGCGGTTCGCCACCAGCACCCGGGGGCCGTCCACCAGCCCCTGCTCGACGGCAAGGCGGAACCCGTAGTCTGCGCCGCCCGCGTCCCGCACGGTGGTGAAACCCTGCCGAAGGGTCTCCCGCATGATCCGGCCAACCTTCAGCGCGGCCAGGCTCGCCGGGTAGTTGCGATGCTGTTCGAGCACGTTCACGTCGATAGCGCCAAGGTGCACGTGACAGTCGATCAACCCGGGCAGCAGGGTCTTACCCCGCCCGTCGATGACCCTGGCGCCAGCGCTCGCCGGCGGTGTGGTCGTGCTGACCTCTTTGATCTGGGTACCTTCCACGACAACCGTGGCGCCCTCGATCGGCTCGGGGGAAACACAATCGAGCAAGGTGACATTCTCGATTACCAGCATTTCGGGCACCGGATCTCCTTACGCTGCGGGGCTTTTACTGGGTTCGTGGGCCGATGTGGACAGATCGCGGCGCGAGGTTTCCGGCAGGGTTCGCGCGGAAACCAGGGACAGTACGGCCACGATCGTGAGGTAGTACGCGGGTGCGAGTGGATCGCCCGTCTGGTCGATCAGGAAGGTCGCCATGAACGGCGCGGTGCCACCGAAAACCGTGTATGCCAGGTTGTAGGTGAGCGCCGACGCCGTGTACCGCACCCGGGTGGGGAACAGCTCGACGAGTAGCACGGCGGTCACCACATTGCAGCTGACCGCGCCGAGCGCGAGCACTACCTGGCCAGCGAAAGTGGCCGGGACACCGCCGAGGCCAGCAAGCAGATACGCGGGCACACTGCCGACGACCAGTAGTGCCGCGGCGCTGAACATGGTGGTCCTACGGCCAACGCGGTCGGAGAACCTGCCGACGAATGGGCAGAGAGCTGCCGCGAACAGCAATGCGAGCACATTGGACAGTAGGGTGCGTGCGGTTCCTTCGCCCACGGTGACCTGGATATAGGTCGACATGTAGGTGGTGAACATGTAGAAGGAAAGTGCGGTTGCCGAAACGAATCCACCGAGCCTGAGCATGGCGCGAGAATGGGTTCGGATGGTTTCCCGCAACGGCGCCGCGGCAACCTTGTCGCTGTCCTCGATGCGGCGGAAGTCGGGTGTCTCATCCAGCTTGTTACGAATGTAGAAACCCGCGATACCAAGTGGCGCGGCGAGCAGGAATGGGATTCGCCATCCCCATTCAGTCATCGCCTGCTCACCCAGCGCGCTACTGCATACGAACGAGATAACCGCCGCGCCGCAGAAGGCGGCGAAGGTGCTCACCGGAAGGAAACTGGAGTACCAGGCACGCCGGTTACGACGGGCATGTTCAAGTACGAAGGCGCAGGCACCGGCGTACTCGCCACCGGTCGAGAACCCTTGCACGCATCTGACCAGCACAAGCAGGATAGGTGCGGCGATGCCGATCGCCGCGAAGGTGGGCAGCAGGCCGAGCGCCAGTGTCGCGGCGGACATCAGCACGATCGTGATGGCCAGCGTTTTCTTGCGGCCGATCCGGTCACCGAGCCCGCCGAAGTAGGCGCCACCGATCGGGCGCAGCGCGAAAGCCACCGCAAAGGCCGCGAAGGTATTCAGTAGCGCTGCCGTATCGTTGTCGCTGGGGAAGAAATTATGCGCGATCTCCGTCGCCAGGAAGCCGTAAAGCGCGAAGTCGAACCATTCGACAAAATTCCCGATGGCAGCGGCTCGGATCACCTTCCGAAGTGTTTTTGCATCCACGGCTTCGGTCGTGTTTCCACTATTCATGACGCCCTCTCGCCTGCGGCAGGGTCGTAATCGTGACCAGGCAGCTACCCGGGGTCTATTTGGTAGCTAAGGCAACTCGGTCAGTTACTTGCGAATACGCACGCTTCGTCGCCGTTGATTGCACAGTGCGTTTCTTGGATTGTCAACGGTGACGAATTCGTCAATGTTGGGCCAATGAATTCGAGTGCACCCTGTAGCCAGCCCTCGAACACATAGCATGACCTGGCGACGTCGCGCCCGGAAATCAACGCTGAATGCGCGACCCGGATGCGGCAGTGCCCGGTCTCCTCGTCGAACTCGTCGATGGTGAACTGGCCCCAGCCTCTGCGGGAGAGGCGGTCCAGGTAGTGCCGCAGTACCGCGGCGCCGGAGAGGTCGAGTCGCGCCGATTCATGCGCGCACCATTGCCGCGCCGAGCGGTTGCCCGAGGCGCGAAACACCTCCATCGATTCGGCGCCGAGTCGATCTTCAAGTGCGGCCAGGCTGTTCGTGATCAGGTGCTGTGGCACCAGGACCATCGGTAGCCCGTCCACCATCCACCGGCCGGTGTTGTCCTCCACCTCGACCGGGACCGGCAGTTCCGCTCGCGTCCCGTCGTTTTGCATGCAGAAATAATACAGAAGGGTGGGCTTGGGTCAAGGGCCGGCGGCTGGCATGCCAGGATGGGCAGGTGGGACGGCGACAACGAACAGTCATGGACCGGGTCTACGCCGAGATCAAACGGCGGTATATGACCCTGCAGCTCCCGCCTGGCGAGTGGATCGATGATCTCCAGCTGAGCAAGGAGCTCAGTGTGAGTCGGACGCCGCTGCGCGAGGCACTGTTCCTGCTCGCGTCCGAAGGGCTGATCCGTGCGCATCCGGGTGGCGGGTTCACGGCAAGGCCGCTGGACCTGGCCGGGATCAGTGATCTGTTCGAAGCGCATATCGTTACCGCGAAGGCGATCGCGCGGTTGACCGCGATCCGTGCGGAGCCGGAGGAGATCGCCGAGCTTCGGGAGCGCGAGGCCGCGGTGAACGACGCCATCGCGCGTCGCTCGGCGACGGATATCGCCGCCACCAACGCCGCGTTGCACAGCGCGGAGGCGCGGATCGCGCGCAACGAGTACCTTTCCGTGCTCGCCGACCGCATCCACGATGAGGGGCAGCGCCTTGGCTATCTGGCCTTTGGCGGTGCGGAGCAGTGGAGCCAGCGTCGGCTGGATGACCACTTCGCCAAGGTCAGCAAGGATCACGCGGCGTTGATCGACGCCTATGCCGCGCGTGATCCGGATGCGGCCGAACAGGTGGCTTGCGCGCATGTGCGGCTGTTCCGGGAACGCATCCTGCAGTTCGTGGCAAGCAGCGGCGCGGATGATGTTGATTTCAGCGGCGACGTGCTCACCGCGATGCGGATCAGCCGGGCCGATCTCACTTCTTGAGCAACCTCGGCCAGCCTCACGTGATCTTGCGGCCAGCCGTAGCGATTCGCGGGCTTTCCGGGACTGCGCGTGCGGGTGGTGGCACGGGAAGATTGGGGTATGGCCGAAGAGATCGACGAGCATTTCCGCCGGGTGATCGGGCAACTGCGTACCGTAGGAAGCAGGGACGCGGGCGAGCCGATCGTGCCTGGTGGGGTGCTTACCGGGGAGCAGGTGCGCCAGCTGTTCGACGCCCAGCTGGGCAGCCGGCAGCTCGACCTGATGGCGCGCGAACTGGGCAAGGCGAAGGCCGGCTACTACAGCATCGGCTCCTCCGGGCACGAGGGTAATGCCGGGGTCGCGGCGGCGCTGCGACCGACCGACCCCGCGCTGCTGCACTACCGGTCCGGTGGCTTCTTCCTGGCCCGAGCCGCCCAGGTGGCTGGCACCGACCCGCTGCGGGACGTGTTGCGCGGCGTGGTCGCCTCCACCCACGAGCCGATTTCCGGTGGCCGGCACAAAGTGTTCGGGAGCAAGCAACTTGCCGTGCTGCCGTCGACCTCCACGATCGCCTCGCATCTGCCGCGCGCGGTCGGATTGGCCTTCGGGCTGGATCGCGCCAACCAGGCCGGGCTGCGCCCGGAGTGGCCAGCCGACGCGATCGTGGTGTGCAGCCTCGGTGATGCCTCGGCAAACCACTCGACTGCCGTCGGTGCGATCAATTCGGCATTGCACTGCGCTTATCAGGGCGTTTCCATGCCGCTGCTGATTGTCTGCGAGGACAACGGTATCGGCATCAGCGTGCGTACCCCCGGCGGGTGGATCGAGCACAGTTACGCGCAGCGCCAAGGTTTGCCGTACTTCGATGCGGACGGCTCTGATCTACTGTCCACAGTAGAGACAACGCGGGATGCGGCGGATTTCGTTCGTACCAACAGAAAACCGGCGTTCCTGCGGTTGCGCACGGTTCGCCTGATGGGCCATGCCGGCTCCGATCTTGAGCAGGGCTATCGCAGCCGGTCGGAGATCACCGCGGACTACCCGAAGGACCCGGTACTCGCCACCGCGCGACTGCTCGTCGAATCCGGCGTATGCACGCCGGACGAGATTCTTGCCGCGTACGCGGATAAGCACGCCGAGGTAAGCCGGATAAGTACGCAGGTGCAAACCGAGCCCCGGTTCGCCGCCACCGACGAGGTGACCGCCGCGATCCCGCCACTGCCAGCCACGCCCAGCAGTTCCGCCACGCCGGCCGAGGTCGCTGGAGATCCGGTAACCCTTGCCCAAGCGATCAACCACACGCTTGGCGAACAGCTCGCCGCCGCCGAGGATGTACTGGTATTCGGCGAGGACGTCGCCCGTAAGGGCGGCGTGTACGGCGTGACCAAGGGCCTGCAGCGGGCCTCCGGCGCCACCCGAGTCTTCGATACCTTGCTGGACGAGCAGACGGTGCTTGGCACCGCGCTCGGTGCGGGGCTGTGTGGGTTCCTGCCGATCCCGGAGATCCAGTATCTGGCCTATGTGCACAATGCCATCGACCAGATCCGAGGCGAGGCGGCGACAATGGGGTTCTTCTCCGCCGGGCAGTACCGCAATCCCATGGTGGTGCGGATCGCCGGTTACGCCTACCAGAAGGGTTTTGGCGGGCACTTCCACAACGACAACTCGGTGGCCGCGCTGCGCGATATCCCTGGCGTGCTCGTCGCATCGCCGAGCAGGGCGGACGACGCGGCGGGGATGCTGCGCGGTTGTGTTGCCGCTGCCCGGGAGCAGGGCAGGGTCGTGGTGTACCTGGAGCCGATCGCGCTCTACCACACCAGGGACCTGCACGAGGCCGGCGACGAGCAGTGGCTGGCCCCGGTCGGCACCGCGAGCATTCCGGTGGGTAGCGCGCGAACCTATGGCACGGGTACGGATCTGACCCTGGTCAGCTTCGGCAACGGGGTCCCGATGAGCCTGCGGGTGCTACGCCGGCTCGCCGATCGCGGGATCAACGGGCGAGTGCTCGACCTGCGCTGGCTGGCCCCGCTGCCAGTGACTGATCTGCTCGCCGCCGCAGGCGCCAGCGGGCGCGTGCTGGTGGTGGACGAGACGCGGCAGTCCGGCGGGGTGTCCGAATCGGTGTTCGCCGCGCTTGTCGATCACGGGTTCACCGGCACGATGCGCAGGGTGACCAGTACGGACAGTTTCGTGCCGCTCGGCCCGGCCACCGAGCAGGTGCTCCTTGGCGAACCGGAGATCGAGAAAGCCGCACTCGACCTGCTCAGCTGACTCCGCGTAGCCGCGTTCTTTAGCGGGGTTGGAAGTGGATGATGCTGCCTGGACGGGCCTGGGCAAGCGCGGGGAGCGCGGTGGCGTCGACAACACCGATAACCGGGTAACCGCCCGTGGTCGGATGGTCGGCGAGGAAGATCACCGGCTGGCCGTTCGGTGGCACCTGCACCGCCCCGGTACGCACCGGCTCGCTTGGCAGCTGCGTCTCGCAGTCGAGTTGCCGTAGCGGTTCCCCGGACAACCGCAGCCCGACGCGGTTGCTCTGCGCCGTCACCGACCAGTCGTGCCCGGTCAGCTGCCCGGCCGGATCGCTGAACCAGTCGTCACGCGGGCCGAGCAGCAGGTCAACCACGAGCCGGCCGGGGATCGACGGATAGGGCAGCTGGTCAACGCCGCTCGGCGGGCCCGTAGCCGCACCGAGCGCCAGCACATCTCCGGCACGCACCGGGGCGGGGCCGAGCCCGGACAGGACATCGGTTGCCAGGCTGCCGAGCTCCGGCTGCGCGGCCACGCCACCACCGACCGCCAGGTAGTTACGCAACCCGTGCCCCGGCGCGCCCACACTGAGCTCGGCGCCAGCCGCCAGATGCAGCGGGGTATGGGTGTCCACGGCGCGCCCAGCCATGCGCACCGGCACATCCGGTCCGGTGATCGCCACCGTGCAGGAACACTCGGCGCGCAACCGGACCCCGCCGAGCAGCGCCTCGAGGCCCGCAGCGTTCTCGGCGTTGCCGACCAGCCGGTTCGCCAGCCGCAGCGCAGGCTGATCCAGCGCGCCCGAGGGCGGCACCCCGAGATGCGCATACCCCGGCCGGCCGAGATCCTGCACAAGTAGTTGTGCCCCGGTCGCCAGCACGGTCAGCGCGCGCCTCATCGAACGACCTCGAAGCGCACCCGATCGCCGGGAGAAAGCAGCGCGGGCGGTTCCCTGCGCGGATCGAAAAGCGGTGCCGCGCAACTACCGATCAGCCGCCAGCCGCCCGGCGAGCTACCCGGATATATCGCGCTGAACTCGCCGGCCACGCCAACCGCACCGGCCGGCACCGAGGTACGCGGCGACTCCAACCGAGGCTGCTGTAGCAGCGGATGTAACCCGCTGAGGTAGCCGAATCCCGGCGCGAAACCGCAGAACGCCACCGTGTACAGCGAATCCGCGTGCAGCGCCACAACCTCCGAAGTGGATACACCGGCGGTTCGGGCGACCAGCTCGAGATCCGGCCCGTCATAGCGGACTGCCAACGTTAGCTCGCGCGAGTCGCGCGCGGGCGGATCGGTCAGGTCAGCCTCGCTGAGTAGTTCCCTGATCGTGTCCAGACCACGGGAACCCGGCTGGACGACGGCGAGCAGCGTGCGGGCGCCCGGCAGCAACTCGGCCAGTTCCGGCAGCGCGCCGCGCTCGGCGGCAGCGGTGAGCAGCGCTCGCGCGGCATCCACTTCGGACAGCTCGCGGAATTCGGCGAGCAGACCGTCCTGGCCGCAACGGCGGAACTCAACCAACGACGCGGGTGAGGTATGCCGAGGTGTGTGGCTGCATCGGTTGCCCCTGCATGGCGCGCTCCTCGACATAGGCGAGATCGCCGTTGCCGACCAGGCCATAGAGGCGTTTGGCCGCGTTCACGTCCTTGGCGCTTCCGGTGCGCATGACCATATCGGTGGCCAGCTCCCAGGACGTCTGTCCCTTCGGCTGGCCGTAGAAGATCTCCACGATGCCACTGGAATGGGTAAGCAGCAGCTCGAGCGTGTCGTCCGCTGGCTGTGGGCGCCACCAGCCCATTTCGCGCGCCGCCGGTCGGATCACCTCGCCAGCGTCGTCCAGTAGCCACGACCTGGCCTCGTAGTACACGAACGGACGACCGTCGTGCGCGAAAGTGATCTGCTGACCGAACTTGAACGGCCCGTCAATGGTCGGGTAGACAACTTCGCCCTCGCCGCGCCACACACCGATCAGCGGGAGCAGCGCAAGGCAGGCATCGTTGAGGTTCGGCCCCTCGCGCAGGTTCGCCGTATCGTCGGCGATCGGCAGGTCGGCGAACTGCGGCAGGTTGCGGTCGCGAGTCGACTCGGCCCGTTCGGCCGCAGCGGCGATCGCGGCGTCCCCGCTGGTGAGTGGCGGTGACGGGGTGGTGGGTCCGTCCTGGTCGGCAGTCATCGGCTCACTAAAACACGTCGAAGTCAGTCTGTGTACAACCGGTACACCACGTAGACGGCGAACCAGGTGGTAAGCAAACCCACCACGATCAACAGTGCGGTAAAGAAGATCTCCACACCGTCAAGGATATCCGGCGCCGCCCGGATCACCGAGCCGGCCAGCCGGTGACCCGCCTCATGAAATGCGAAACGGGTGCCACCGGACTCGCTCGGTGGCACCCGTTCTCGGCTGGTTAGGCGACCGCGATCGCTACCTGGTGTAGGCCGGGGCCCTCCGCCCGCACCGAGGCCTCACCGTTGCCGGTGCGGTGCAGGGCACGCACGGTCCAGCTGCCCGGCGCGGCGTAGAAGCGGAAATCTCCGCCAGCCGAAGCCTGCACCTCGCCGGCGAAATCGCCGTCGGCATTGAGCAGCCGGACGTAGGCACCGCCAACCGGCGCCTGGCCGGCGAGCACCTTGCCCGCGACAACTACCTGGTCCCCGGTGTCCTCGCCGGCCACCACGGCGGCCTGGGCGGGTGCGCCGCAACCATCAGCCATGATCATGCTCCCGTTCCGGTCTCGACCGGCACGCCCACCAGGGAGCCGTACTCGGTCCAGGACCCGTCGTAGTTCTTCACATCGGACAATCCGAGCAGCTCGTGCAGGGCGAACCAGGTGTGCGAGGAGCGCTCGCCGATCCGGCAGTAGGCGATGGTGGCCTTACCGCTGTCCAGCCCGGCCTCCTGGTAGAGCTCGCGCAGCTCGTCATCCGACTTGAAGGTGCCGTCCTCGTTGGCCGCCTTCGCCCACGGCACGTTCAGCGCACTCGGCACGTGCCCGGCGCGCTGCGCGGATTCCTGCGGCAGGTGCGCGGGCGCAAGCAGCTTGCCGGTGAACTCGTCTGGCGAGCGCACGTCCACCAGGTTCTTGGTGTTGATCGCGTCGACAACCTCATCGCGGAAGGCACGCAGGCTCAGATCCTGGTCCTTGGCGGTGTAGTTGGTGGCTGCCCGCTTCACCTCGTCGGTGGACAGCGCGCGGCCGTCGAGCTCCCACTTCTTGCGGCCACCGTCGAGCAGCCGCACGTTCTGGTGGCCGTACAGCTTGAAGTACCAGTACGCGTAGGCGGCGAACCAGTTGTTGTTGCCGCCGTACAGGATGACCTGGTCGTCGTTCGAAATGCCCTTCTCGGAGAGCAGCTTCTCGAAGCCGGCCTTGTCGACGAAGTCGCGGCGCACCGGGTCCTGCAGGTCGGTCCGCCAGTCGATCTTCACGGCGCCCGGGATGTGGCCGGTGTCGTAGGCACTGGTGTCCTCATCGACCTCCGCGAACACCACCCCGTCGGCTTCCAGGTTCTGCTCTGCCCACTCGGTCGAGACCAGCACGTCTTCGCGGCTCATGGAGCGGCTCTCACTTTCTTTCGTCACTTCATGCGGACAACACTCAATGCGCCGTACGGCCACCGAACTGGCCAAGGCGCCGAACCAACAGATATGCCTCGCAGCCGAGGCAAAGACCGAACGCGGCGTTCAGGAACGCCGCGAGCAGTGCCGCCGCGGTGGCGACGGCACCAAGCGCGACGACACCGGTGGCGAAACCCACCGTGCCGACGGCCGCGAACACAAAGCCGACCAGCTGCGCGAAGCGCACCGGCGCGACCTCTTCCCATTCGCTGGTCGGCCGCAACCGCGGCGCGACCAGCCGGCGATAGAGCACCCCATACGGGGCAAAGCCTGGACCGGCGAAGGCGCCGATCGCGAACACTGCGGTCTGCGCGAGCAGCACCGGCCACCATTCGGTGACCAGTACGACGCCGAGCACCACGGTGGTCAGCCACGCCGCGAAGCGTGGCCCACGTGGATCGATGGAATGCGAAGCACTGGCATTCGCTGGTTCGCCAGTAGTCATGTCACCTCCTGACCTAGCTCACGGGCTGGCATGGGTGCGGCGATACTGCGAGAAGCGCAGGTGAACGGGTAGTACCTGATCCGCCGCGGTCAGCGCGCTGCTGGACAAAGGCTGCTTCGCACGCGGCAGAGGTCTACCGCGCGGCGCCTAGTCAGCAAGGTGTACACGAGAGCGAGAGTACCGGCTTGCTCCCTGTATGTGGGAATACGTCCAAACGGTGAGATTATTCAACTGGGATTACTCAACTGGGCTGGTCCCGCCGCGCGCCGCCCGCAGGTCGGACAGCTTGGGCACCCCGCTGATGCGCAGTATTTCTGCGCCCGCCTGGTCGAATCCGATGGTCGTGGGCGTGCGGTGCACTCCGAGCTGGCTGGCCAGCTCGGGGCGTTCGGTCACATCCAGCTCGACATGCCGCACACCCGAGGCGGTCGCGGCGAACTGCTCGTAAACCGCCCGGGCCTGCCGGCAGGGCGCGCAGAACGTGCTGGACAACTGCACCAGGGTGAGCTCGGCCGCCGGATCGAGCAGTTCACGAACCGGCGCGGGCAGTGTCGGGGCGGTGCGCGCCTGCTGGGTGGCGCGGATCCGCCCGTTGCGGGCGCGGGCGAGCAGGCCGAGCAGTAATCCACCGGCCAGTGTGCCGAGTAGGACCCACCATCCGACCATCGCCAGCGCCTCCGCTACTCGCCGAACCGCACGTCGCTCGCGGTGCCCTTCACCACCAGTGCGCCGTCCTCCGCGGTAAGCGCGGTCGGCGTCACGGCGAAGGGCATCTCACCCGGGTCCAGGTTGACCGAGAACTGGTTGAAGATCTGTTCCTGCACTGGCCCCGGAATGACCGTGTCGATCTCGTCATTGCTGATCTCCACGCGGCGGGGCTGCACATCCACCTGTTGTTCCTGCAGCGTGAGGATCGCGAACACGGAAATCTCGGTCTCCTGCCCGGCGAGCCCGAGGGTGCCGTCCAGGCGCAGACCGGCCGTGGTGTCCTCGGCCTCGTTCTCCCGCGCCTCGGCGTCGTCCTGGTCATCCTCGTCTTCCGGGATGCGCACCCTGCGCTCGCTGACCGGGGTGATCTCCAGATCGGGCACGCCAACCGCGCGGCCGACGTCGCTGGCCTTGATCTTCACCTGGCCTTCCGCTTCACCAATCACGATGCTGTTGGTATTTCCGGAAAGCAGGTCGCTCAATGGCGCTTCGACGTTTCGCAAATTCGCATTGATCTCTAGCTCCCGCAGCATATCGGCGACCGGAACACCCGCTGCTGACACGCTAATCTCGCCGTATTCCCCGGTGAGTGCCTGATAGAGGAATGGGAAACCGTGCACCGTCACCGAGGGATCATCGGAGAGATCGAACTGCTCGCGCGCCGTCTGGGACACCTTGTGCTCGGCTGCGGTCGCCGCGACGAAATCGGCCGCGACCAGCAGGCCGAGAAGCACGACCAGCGAGATGATCAGCTTCTTCTTCCCCCGGCGGGGGCGCGGTTTGGTCACGGTCGTCGTCATACCGTCCTGCTCGGGAGTAGATGGCAGCGTCATATCGGTGGTCAGTCTCCCATCATGTCTACCCGCTCCCGCGCCACGGCCGCCGGTAGCCGTGTGATGTGAACTGCAGGACCGACACGATTCAGCATTTCAGCGCTATTCTTATTTCTTCCTTGACAACGGGCATACCCCAGGTGGTGGCGCGAGTGAGTATGGAATTGTTACTCCTCACCTCGGAATCTGACGCGGAAGCCGTGTTGCCCTCCTTGGCGCTGTTGCCACATCAGGTGCGGGTACGCCCGCCCGAGGTGACCGCGCTGTTGGACGCTGGCCGTCGAGAAGCGATCCTGGTGGACGCGCGAGTGGACCTGGCCGGCGCGAAGAGCCTCTGCCGGCTGCTCGCCGGTACGGGGGATGCCGCGGGCGTGCCGGTCATCGCCATCGTCGGCGAGGGCGGGCTGGTCGCGCTCAGCGCCGAATGGCGTACCGATGACATCCTGCTGCCCACGGCCGGTCCCGCGGAGGTCGATGCCCGGCTGCGGCTGTGCACCACGCGTAACCCGGCGGGGCAGGCCGTCGGTGATGACACGCTGCGGGTCGGCGATCTGACGATCGACGAGGCGACCTATACCGCGCGGCTGCGCAAGCGCACGCTTGAACTGACGTACAAGGAGTTCGAGCTGCTCAAATACCTCGCGCAGCACGCGGGGCGGGTGTTCACCAGGGCGCAGCTACTGCAGGAGGTCTGGGGTTATGACTTCTTCGGCGGCACGCGCACCGTGGACGTACACATCCGGCGGCTGCGCGCGAAGCTCGGCCCCGAGCACGAGCAGTTGATCGGCACCGTGCGCAACGTCGGCTACAAGTTCGAGCGGCCGGCCAAACAGGCCGCGGACAGCGTTGCCCAGCTGGTTTCCCGCTAACCTTGAAGAACGCGGTCACGGAGCGTGTGTGGCTCGATGTGAACCGTGCCCGCGTCGGATTCAGTTAGGTTTGGGGACATGCTGAGCACGTCCTGGACCAGGCAACTGACCGACGCACAACTGTCGGACGTACGCGGGCTGCTACTGGCGGCACGCGACGTCGACGGGCATCCCGAGGTGACCGCGGACGGACCGCTGCCTGGCGAGCTACGCGGTGGTTGGCAGCTGCTCGCCAGCGATCCGGCCGGCGAACTCGTCGGTTACGCACACCTGGACACCGAGGGCGATTCCTATGGCAGGCAGGTCGCCGAGCTGATCGTGCGACCGAGCAGGCGGCGCGAAGGTCACGGCGCCGAGCTACTGCGCGCCGTAGTTGACAAGGCCGAACTCCCCGAGGGGCAGGGTGATCGGCTGCGGATCTGGTCGCACGGCGACCACCCCGGCGCGGCCAAGCTGGCTGAGCGGTTCGACCTGACCAGGGCGCGCGAACTGGTGCGGATGCGGCTGGATTTCGCGACCGCGCCGGCACTGCCCGAACTGGCCAGCCCGGAAGGGGTGCGGCTGACCACGTTCCAGCCAGGCGTGGACGAGGAATCGCTGATCGCGGTGAACGCCGCCGCTTTCGACTGGCACCCCGAGCAGGGCGCGCTCACCGTCGCCGAACTCCGCGAAACCGAGGCGGCCGACTGGTTCGACCCCGCCGGACTGTTTCTCGCCTGGTCCGGCGCGGACCTGGTCGGTTTCCACTGGACGAAGGTGCATCCACCCAGCGCCGAGTTCGGCGGCGAGCCGGTCGGCGAGGTCTACGTGGTTGGCGTCGCGCCGGGGCGGCAAGGCGGCGGTCTTGGCAAGGCGCTGACCCTCGCTGGCCTGCATCACCTGCGCGAGCGTGGGCTCGGCCAGGTGATCCTGTACGTCGAGGGCGATAACGGTCCAGCGATGTCGGTTTATCGCCGGCTGGGGTTCCAGAACTGGGATATCGGCGTCCAGTACGCGCGCTGAGCTGCTCGAGGCGGACCGCACGGTCGTATGGGAAAAGTTTACTGAGAGCAACCGCTATCGGTGAGATGCTGGGGTTTCTCCCCGCCCGATAGGGGTATTGCTGATCACACTGGGTGCGTGTTCATTTCCCGTTCACTTCAACAGGGGTAGCTGTGCACCGAGCTTGTTTACGTTTCGGACAGTGGCGCGTTCCGGTGCTGCCGGCGTGCCCGATACCCCGAGCACACTTCCTTTGTGGAGGACACACGTGAAGATCAAGCGGCCCGCCGCCGTGATCAGTCTCGTCGCGGCTGGCGCGTTGACGATGTCCGCCTGCGGCACGGACGACAACACCAGTGGATCCGAGCAGCAGGCGAGCACTGCCAATGTGGCATGCGAGGGTAAGGAATCGCTGGCCGCGAGCGGCGCGACGTCCCAGACCAATGCGATGACCCGGTTCATCAACGCCTACGAGAGTGCCTGCGACGGCAAGACGCTGAACTACAACTCGAGTGGTTCCGGCGCGGGGATCAACGACTTCCTCGGTGGGCAGACCGACTTCGCGGGTTCCGACTCGCCACTGTCTGAGGAGGACGGTGAGGTCGCGGACGCGGCCGAGCGTTGTGACGGCAACGAGGCGTGGAACCTGCCCGTCGTGTTCGGACCGATCGCGATGACCTACAACCTGGAGGGTGTCGACGGCGTCGTGCTGGACGGCCCGACGCTCGCGAAGATCTTCTCTGGTGGCATCACCAACTGGAACGACGAGGAGATCGCCAAGCTCAACGAGGGCAAGCAGCTGCCCGACCAGGAAATCACCGTCATCTTCCGCAGCGACGAGTCCGGCACCACGGACAACTTCCAGAAGTACCTGGAGACCTCGGGTGGGGACGCCTGGGGCAAGGGCGACGGCAAGTCCTTCGCCGGCGGTGTCGGTGAGGGCGCCAAGGGCAACGAGGGCACCTCGGCCGCGGTGAAGGACACCCCGGGGTCGATCACCTACAACGAGTGGTCCTACGCCGAGCAGAACAACCTGCAGATCGCGCAGATCATCAACAACGGCGGTGGCGACCCGGTCGAGCTGACCGCCGAGACGGCCGGTACGGCGATCGACGCGGTCGAGCTCGAGGGTGAGGGCAACGACCTGCGGCTGAACCTGGACTCGTTGTACGGTACCGAGACCGAGGGTGCCTACCCGCTGGTGATGGCGACCTACGAGATCGTCTGCTCGAAGTACCCGAACCAGAACGTGGCCGGTGCGGTCAAGTCCTTCCTCGGCGTCGCGATCAGCGATGGCCAGGAAGGGTTGGCCGAGAATGGTTACATTCCGGTGCCCGAGGAGTTCCAGGGCAAACTCAAGAAGGCGGTCGAGGCGATCGCCTGATTCGGGTTCCGTGATCCAGCGAGGCACGTAGGCCACGAATGAATAACCGCGACGTGACGAAGTCTCGCCCTGGTGCGCCGGTCCCTTCCGGCGGCCAGGGCGAGACGCCCATGATTGGTGCTATGAGCAACGACCCTCCCGAGCCGCCCGCGCGGACTCTCGGTGAAGCGGAAGGGGCGGCGAGCCGCCGCAGGGCAGATCTGATCTTTCGTTGGCTGGCCACCGGGTCTGGTATCGCGGTGGTGCTTTCGATCGCGCTGATCGGCATTTTCCTGCTGATCCAGTCCGTACCGTCGCTGGCCGCTAACAAGGCCAGTTTCCTGTTCAGCGCGGAGTTTTTGACCACCGACCCGGCGAACCTGCGGTTCGGTATTCGCGATCTGCTCGCGGTGACCGTGCTGTCCTCGGCATTCGCCCTGTTGCTTGCGATGCCCGTGGCACTCGGTATCGCGCTGTTCCTGACCCACTACGCGCCAGCCGGACTGCGTAGGCCGCTTGCCTACGTCATCGACGTGCTGGCCGCCGTTCCGTCTATTGTGTACGGTTTGTGGGGTTTTCTGGTACTTGGTCCCGCACTCGTGCCGTTTGCCGAATGGCTCAACCAGAGCCTCAGCTGGTTCCCGCTTTTCGCCACCGGCAACGTGTCCATCGCGGGTGGCGGGACGATCTTCACGGCGGGCATCGTGCTCGCGATCATGATCCTGCCGATTATCACCGCGCTCACCAGGGATGCCTTCCGGCAGACGCCCGCGCGGCATATCGAGGGTGCGCTCGCACTTGGCGCTACCCGGTGGGAGATGATCCGTACCACCGTGCTGCCGTTCGGGCGCAGCGCCTACGTCGGCGCCTCCATGCTCGGACTCGGCAGGGCGCTCGGCGAGACCGTCGCCGTGCTGATCATCCTGCGTACCTCGGCGAGCGCGAGCGGCTTCAGCCTCTTCGACGGTGGCTACACGTTCGCCTCGAAGATCGCTTCGGCCGCCTCCGAGTTCAGCCAGCCGCTGCCGACCGGTGCCTATATCGCGGCAGGTTTGGTGCTCTTCGTGCTGACGTTCGTGGTTAACGCGATCGGCCGCGCCATCGCGGGAGAGAAGGTGCGCGGATGACCACCACCGATTCCCTTGTCGACCGCCCGGCAACCAGCCCGGCGTTCCAGCCGATCAGCGGCGGTCGCAAAACGAAAAACCTGTTTGCCACGGTGCTGGTGACGCTGGCGTTCTTGCTGGCGCTGGTACCGCTCGGTTGGCTGCTGGTCACCGTGGTGGTGAACGGTTTTGAAGCGATCACCACCTCGACCTGGTGGTCACACTCGCTCAAGGGTGTGATGCCGGACGAGGTGAACGGTGGCGTTTACCACGCGATCTACGGCAGCGTGATCCAGTCGCTGATCTGCGCGATCATCGCGGTGCCGGTCGGTATCTTCACCGCGATCTATCTGGTCGAGTACGGCAGGGGCAAGCTCGCCAAGACGGTGACGTTCATGGTGGACATCCTCTCCGGGGTTCCGTCCATTGTGGCCGCACTGTTCATCTTCGCGTTGTGGATCACCGCTTTCGGCTTCCCGAAGAGCGCGCTAGCCGTGTCATTCGCGTTGGTGCTGCTGATGTTGCCGGTCGTGGTGCGGTCCACCGAAGAGATGCTGCGGTTGGTGCCCGATCAGCTGCGCGAGGCCAGCTACGCGCTCGGGGTGCCAAAGTGGAAGACCATCGTGCGGGTGGTGCTGCCCACCGCGATGTCCGGCATGGTCACCGGCGTGATGCTGGCGATCGCGCGAGTGATGGGGGAAACCGCTCCGGTGCTCGTGCTCGTCGGGTACAGCCGGTCGATTAACTTCGACGCCTTCGACGGCAATATGGCATCGTTGCCGTTGCTCATCATGAACGAGTTGATGAACCCGGAGGCAGCGGGACAGCTGCGGGTCTGGGGCGCGGCACTGACCCTGATCCTGTTGGTGATGTTGTTCAATCTGGTGGCGGCACTGGTATCGCGGTTCTCCGCGGTCCGGTCGAAATAGCGGACGGTAGCGCAGTTATGGCCAAGCGAATCGACATCAAAGACGTCGATATCTACTACGGCAAGTTCCACGCGGTCGAAGGCGTTACGGTCTCCGTGCCGCCGAAGAATGTCACGGCGTTCATCGGCCCTTCCGGTTGTGGCAAGTCCACGGTGCTGCGCACGCTGAACCGGATGCACGAGGTCATCCCTGGTGCGCGCGTCGAGGGCCAGGTGTTGCTGGATGGCGAGGACATCTATGGGACCAATGTGGACCCAGTGCAGGTTCGCCGCACTATTGGGATGGTCTTCCAGCAGCCCAACCCGTTTCCCACAATGTCCATTAGGGACAACGTGGTTGCCGGGCTGAAGCTCGCCGGTACCAGGGATAAGAAGAAGCTCGACGAGGTAGCCGAGCGCGCACTTCGTGGTGCCAATCTCTGGACGGAGGTCAAGGACCGGCTGAACAAGCCGGGTAGCGGGCTTTCCGGTGGGCAGCAGCAGCGGTTGTGCATCGCGCGGGCGATCGCGGTGCAGCCCGATGTGCTGCTGATGGACGAGCCCTGCTCGGCGCTGGACCCGATCTCCACCCTCGCGATCGAGGACCTGATCGGCCAGCTCAAGCAGGACTACACCATCGTCATCGTCACGCACAACATGCAGCAGGCCGCGCGGGTTTCCGACCAGACGGCCTTCTTCAACCTGGCTGGCGTCGGTCAGCCGGGCAGGCTGATCGAGTGCAACGACACCGAGAAGATCTTCTCGAACCCCGAGGAGAAAGCGACCGAGGACTACATCTCCGGCCGGTTCGGCTGACGGCGCTTCAGGAGTTGGCCGCCTTCGCGGCGGCCAACTCGACCAGCTTTGCTCGCTCGGCTTCGTCCAGTGGAACCCCGATCAGCTCCACGATGAGCTCGGGTACCTCTTCCGGGGTGAGCGTCCGCCGTTCGGCTGGCTTGCCGGGATAGTTGGTGACCAGCTCAAGATTGGTCAAGCTGTAGCCCGCATCGACCCCACTGCGCGAAGCGAGGATGTTGCGCAGGAACGGCGAGCTCGGGTGGTTCGCGGTGTAGAAGTTCTGCACCGCATAATCGGCGCGATAGTTCGGCTCGGTAGTGAAGCCGTACAGATCGTGCCAACCGTCCGGGCGCTGCAGCCGCAGTACCCACGTGCCGTCCGTTTCCCGGTCGATCCGGTGGGTCCAGTCGCCGTGCCGTACCTCGATACCGGCCACCAGGGGGATCGGTTCGAACAGACCTTCATCGCCGACGCCCACATCTGCCAGGTAGCGCTGGCCGGTGGGGTCCGCAGGGATGGTCACCAGCAGGGTGGCGTGCGCGACCGGGCGCAGGTTTGCCGAGCCAGCCCTGATCCGCGCGCTGAGGCCGGTTACCGTGAAGCCGAGGCGTTCCAGTACTGCGGCGAGCAGCAGGTTCTGTTCGAAGCAGTAACCGCCGCGCTTGCGCCGCACGAGCTTGTCCTGAATGCCGGGCAGATCGACGCGCACTTCGTGGCCGAACAGCATTTCGGAGTTCTCGAACGGGATCGCGGTGGTGTGCGCCAGATGGAGGCCGCGCAGGGTTTCCAGGGTCGGCTCGAGCGGGCCCTGGTAGCCGATCCTGGCCAGGTAGGCGTCCATGTCAAGCTGCTCGGAGGCCCAACCACGAGCGGTGGCCGGATTGGTGTCCATTCCTGGCGAGTTCTCGAGCTCCGCGTTCAGGTCGGTGGTCTCGGTCATCGGTAAGCTCCTTCGGTCTCGGTATGCCACCGATCCTCGCCGAGCGCACTTACCACCGGCTTACGGTCCGTTGACGGACCACCCCCACCGCAAGATCCCTAAAGATTGCGCTCCCGGGGCGCAGGCGTGCCCTAAACGTCGACGTCGTCGTTGTCCGAGCCGGGCATCTTGCCGGTCACCATGAACACCACTCGCCGCGCCACGGAGACCGCATGGTCGGCGAACCGCTCGTAGAACCTGCCGAGCAGCGTGACGTCCACCGCGGTGGCCACACCGTGCGGCCATTCCTTGTCCATCAGCACGGTGAACAGATGCCGGTGCAGGTCATCGACCTCGTCGTCATCGTCTTCCAGGGCCCGCGCGCTGTCCACGTCCTTGCTGCGGATGACCTGCTCGGCCTTCTGGGCCATCCGCACGGTCACCTTGCCCATCTCCGCGAAATAGCCGCTGACCTGCTCGGGAAGCACGTGCTGCGGGTGTCGCCGGCGCGCGGCCTTGGCCACGTGCAAGGCGAGGTCGCCCATCCGCTCGAGGCTTTCCGCCGCGTGAATCGCGGCGAGCACGGTGCGTAGATCGGTGGCCACCGGCGCCTGCAGCGCGAGCAGTGCATACGCCTGCTCCTCGCACGCGGAACGCGCGTCATCAATCTCGTTGTCCGAGCTGATTACCTGCTCAGCCAGCTGCAGGTCGGCGCCGAGCAGGGCGGTAGTCGCCCGCTCCATTGCCTCCGCGACCTGCACACACATATCGGCGAGTTGGTCAGCGAGCTGGTCGAGTTGGACATGGTAAGCCTCACGCATGTCACCACCCTACGGGGTTATCAACTCGTTGTGCGCTGTGAGGTGATGAATCCGCCGTGAACAACGGGTAGCTGGGTTAACCGCAACCACTTTCCGTGGCGTTCACAGTGGACAGATCTTCGGGAAGTTCTTCGCTGGCATTCGGATCCGCGACCTGACCGCTGAACTCCGGCCCGAGGACAAGCACGAGTTCCTTACCAAGACTCGGATCCTCGACCAGATGCGCACCGGGCACCGAGGAAGCCAACCGGTGCGCGGCCGCGAGCTGATCCGGCGCGTGCCTGATCAACGTGCGGTCCACATCGCCATCCGCGTTCGCCGTGCCGGTGATCTGAAAGCCCTGTTCGGCCAGCGCATCCGCGGTCCTGCTGGCCAAGCCCTCGGTTGGGTTGCCGCCGTTGAGTACTTCGACCCGCAGCGTCTTGGGGTCGATCTTGCGAGCGTCGTCCTGTGGCTGTTGGGCCCTCGGCTCCGCGACGGACTGCGGGTTGGTCGCGCCCTGCACGCTCTCCGGTGCCGCGCTCGCGTCCGGTTGTTGCTGCTGCTCCCCGGGCAGTGGTGTGTTGTCGATGATCGCGTCGAACAACGCATGGGTGTCGTCATCCCGGAGTACCTCGTTGCCGGCATCATTGGCTTCGCCAATGGTCGGCACGGTCACGAAGGTGACGCGGCCAGCCTCCAACCCCTGCAGCGATTGTCCGAGGGTCAGCAGCTGATCCACATCGATGTTCTCGCCGTAGGTCGCGCGGGAAAACGCCTCGACGAAACCGGTCAGCTTGCCAGGATCGAGCAGTACCTGACTGGACATGGCCTGCCTGAGCAGCGCGGACAGGAACAGCTGCTGGCGGTTGATCCGCCCGTAGTCCGAGGTCGGGTCGTTTTCCACATGCCGCGCGCGCACGAAGTTCAGCGCGGTGTCGCCGTTGATCCGGGTAACACCCGCGTTCGGCAGCACCGTGCCAAGTACCTCGTCCTCGACTGGTTCCTCGGAGCAGATCTCCACGCCACCCATCGCGTCGACCATGCCCTTGAAGCCGTTGAAATCGACGCCGACGAAATGGTTGATCTTCAGCCCGGAAATCTCCTGCACGAGCTTGGTGACGCAGCGCGGACCGCCGACCGCGTAAGCGGTGTTCAACTTGACCGCATCGGCGCGCGGGACAGCTTGATCGCCGTATTCGCCGCTCTTCGAATCCCACTGTTCGCAGTCCGGGCGCTGTACCTCGAGATCCCGCGGGAACGAGACCACGACGACACGTTCCCGGTTGGCAGGTACGTGCGCGATCATCACGGTGTCCGAACGGGCCCCGCCGATCGAGTCCTCATCGCCGACGTTCTCCTCCTGCGCCGCGCCCGCGCGGGTGTCCGAACCGACCAGCAGGAAGTTCTCGTCACCGGTCTGGCCGGCGGCGTTGCGGATCGCGTCGGAATCCTCATCCAGCGCGGCGACCCAGTTGAACTGGCCGTTTACCCACGCCTTCACGCCCCAAGCCGTACCGGTGGCGAGGAAGACCAGGATGGCGGCCACCATGGTGGTGATCCGGGTGGCTTTGGCCGACCTGAGCCGCTTCCGGGCCTTCTTCTCCTGAAGCCGGGTCAGCTGTTCGGCGTCCTCAGCATCTTCCGCGGGCGCCTCACCGGTCGGCTCGTCTTCGGCTGGCTCGCTGGCCAGTGCGGTCTCATCGGCATCGCTTGTGGCTGGCTCTGGGCTGACCGGTTCGGCGAGCTGGGTGGGCAGGTCTAGCTGTCTGGCGGGCTTGTGCAGGCTCGTTGGTTGCTCGGCAGCCGCGCCGGGAAGCTGGCTTGCCGCGCTTGGCGTGTACCGGGTCAGGCCAGCGCAGCCACCGTCAGCCTCCGACTCGTCTTTATTGGCCGATTTGTCCTGTTTGGACCACGGTGTCCACCGCTCTTTGCGGCGTTGTTCGAGTTCGGCTGCCTCTTCGTGTGCGGCGGAGAACCGGGCGAGTGTTTCGTCGACTTTGCGTCGTTGCTTGGTGAGCTCGCCAACCGGCTCCAGTTCGGAGGTCATCCGCAGCGGGTCGTCTTCCGGCGGTTTACTCGGCTCCGGCTGGGGCGCATCCTTTGTGGCGCTGTCCGGCGGCGTGCTTGGCGGGGCACCGGAAGCGCGTTCGGCCGCCGGCCTACCGACGAAAACCGGTGGCACGTCGAGATTGCTCGCGCGGCCGTACCGGCCCTGTGGGCGTGCGGCATCCCGTTCGGCATTCGGCTGACCAGCGGCAGGGTGTGGGCTCGGTGGCTGGCCTTCCCGTGGGCGCTGTGCCGGTTGTTCCGGTGCTGCTCCGCCGGGTCGGCGGTCGGGCTTACGTGGTGGCGCCGGCAGCGGTTGCGAGTGCTGCGGCCATTCGTGAGCAGCGCCGTTCGTCGGAGCCCGACTGGCCGGCGGCGTGTTCGGTCGGCCGCGCGCTGGCGCGGGTGGCTGCGGCTGCTGCGCGGGTGGTTGCGCTGGTGGCCGCGGTGGCTGCGCCGGCGGCGGCTCAGTTGCCGGCTTCGCGGGCGGTGGCTGCTGGCGTGGCTGCCTGGAGGGACCGGGAGCCGGGGGGCGGGGTTTGGCCGGTGGGGGACCGGTGGGGCGGGGAGCGCTCTGGTTGTCCTGGGGTGTGATCCAGGGATTGGCGGGTTCCTGGGCGGCTGGCTCCGGGGATGGGGGTTCGGGGGGCCCGGGGCTGTGCCTGGCGAGTAACTCGGAAACGCTCAGTCCGCCGTGGGTGTCCAGTGACCGTCGTCTTCGCCGCTGTCGTTCCGGCGTCGCATGCCGACCGGCCGACGAGGATTGGCCACCGGTGGCCGATTGCTGAGCATCGTGGGATCCGGTGCCGTCGTCGTGGCGTTCGTCGGGCACCAGGCCTCCCTCCTAGTCCTGCTTGAATCCGTACTGCCGAGCTTGCGCACGGCAGCCGTCAACGCACCGCAGATAGGACGCGTGACACCGCAACAGGTTGTTTCGACTCTGTGTGCGCGGGTGCTCACGTGATAGTACGGCCAAGCCGGGACTCTGACGATGCCTACCCGTAATCTTTTTACGGTCTGTGCAAAACGTCTATACCCGACTCGCCCATTCAGGTGGCCTGAGGTTATCCGGGCTGGGCCCGGAGCCAGCAACGTTACCGTCGCTTACATGGCGAGCTGTGACGGGTCGAGTCGTCGGTTGTCCGCGTCCCCGGCCAGTCGCACCGTTCCCCCTTCGCAATAGGCAACCGCGTTCCGGCCAGCGCGTTTGGCCGCGTACAACAGATCATCAGCGCGCAGTAGCTGGCGCTCGGCAGGGGTCATCGCTGGGCTGTGCGTGTCGTCTGGGGGCGGAGGCGGCGGGCTCGACTCGGCCAAACCGATGCTTACGGTTACCCGGAGATTGGCCACAATGGTGTGCCAGGGGAATTCGGCGACCCGCGCCCGCGCCGCCTCGGCGATCCGCAAGGCCGCGGCATCGTCCAGGCCGGGTAGTACCAGCACGAACTCCTCGCCGCCGTAGCGCGCGCAGAACGCGTCGTCCGGCAGATCGACCCGCAGTAGCTTGGCTACGCGCTTCAGTACCCGGTCGCCGGTCAGGTGGCCGTAATCGTCATTGACCTGTTTGAACCAGTCGAGATCAACCAGCGCGACCGACAGTCCATCGCTGCCGATGTTCTGCTCGGTGAGCAGGCTGACCAGGCGCTGATCCAGGTAGCGGCGGTTGTAGCTGTCGGTAAGGCTGTCCCGGATACTCTGCTCGCACGCCTCGGCGTGCTCTCTGCGTAGCTGGTCGACTTCGCGCCGGAATTGCTCGGGCACTTCGGGGGCCTCGCGGTCCCGTTGTAGTAGATCGAGCGCGGAGCGGAGGTGCGCGTACGCTTCGCGCCACTGCTGCCGGGCGGCAAGGAGACCGGCGATCGACTCGTGCAACCGGATCAGATCCTGATTGGCGCGGTCTTGCCTGGCCAGTTCGGCATCGGGCGAGGCCTCGGAGCCGTCGGTACCGGCGCGGACGCGCGCGTCGATGGTCCGGAGTTCACGTCTGGCCACCGGCACGGCAATCACCTCCTTATTTCCGTGTGTCGTCCGGAATGAAGGAGTTCTTGAGAGGAAGGGACGCGTGAGCGAAGTTTTTCCCTCTACTGGTGGATGAGACCGGGATGGTTACCGGTGTCCTGCATCACATTTGACCCCGGATGGCCCTATCCGAGACCCACTCGCGGTAAGAGCCCGGCAGCTAGTTTGCCTGGCACGGCGCGAAACCGTAGACCTCGTCGTCAAGTAGGACGACTCGATTTGTGCCGATCTGCTCGCCGATCCCCGCGCCGTTTTTTCGGATGGTCAGCGAAACGGCGATGGCGTAGACGGTGCCACGCGGTGGTTTTCCTCCTTCGGGGGCCCACTTCGGGTCGCCCCGTAGGGTCGACATCGCCGGATAGGCATCGAGGGTTAACCCGGCGAGGTTACAGATCCGATCGGCGTAGTCGGGGTGCTGCGTTCGGTCCAGAAAAGCCGACTGTGCTTGCGGTCCGCGCTTTCCGGCGGCATTGAGCTGGTCGAAGTAGTCGCGGATCGCGGTCATGTCCGCGCTGCCGAATGGCGCAGCGGTGCCGGAAACCTGGCTCGTGCAGCTCACGGCGAATACCGCGAGTGCGGCGAGGGTCGCAGCGAGTGCACGCATCCGTCTACGGTATCGGGCCGGTGCACTCCTTGGCATGCCCTTGGGTGTGTGGCGTCCACATCAGACCACGGAGATTCGCACGGATGTGCATATCTCCCTTTTGCATAGTCCACAAGCGACTCTTTGGGCTTCGCTGGCCTTTCCCGTTTTGGGATGAAGTTGACAATCGTTTCCATTTTCATAACCTAGATACGTCGCTTGCACGTTATGTAGTGGCGCGCCTCACTCCACGGGGTAGCCACAACCTGATCAGGGGAGGGCAACCCGTGGCAGTCGCCGCGCCGGAACGTCTTCGCGGTACCCCAGTCCTTGCCCTGCTGCTCCTCATCGGCGCGCTGCTGATCTCGGTGGTGCTGGCCATCGCGCTCGGTCCAACCGTGATCCCGCTCGGGGACACCCTGCGGTATCTGCACGCGGCGCTGACGGGCGGCAGCATCGACCCGGCGGATGTCACCGGCTACTCGATCATCTGGCAGGTGCGCACGCCGCGGGTCTTGCTCGCGGTCGTCGTGGGCGCGGGGCTGGCCGCGATCGGCGTCGCGGTACAGGCGATGGTGCGCAACGCCCTGGCTGATCCGTTCATCCTGGGCGTTTCCTCTGGCGCGTCGGTCGGCGCGACCACGGTCGTCGCTTTCGGCACCTTCGCGGTTTTCGGCGTGTACGCGCTGTCGGTTGCCGCGTTTCTCGGTGCACTCGGCGCCTGCGTGCTCGTCTACCTCGCCGCACGAACCAGGGCGGGCCTGAGCCCGCTGCGGCTGGTGCTGGTCGGAGTGGCGCTTGCCTACGGGTTTCAGGCGATCATGAGTGTGCTGGTTTTCCTGTCCCCGCAGGGCGACGCGGCCCGTACGGTGCTGTTCTGGTTGCTCGGCAGCCTCGGTTCGGCGACCTGGGGGTCACTGCCGATCGCCACGATCGCGGTGCTGGTCGGAGTGCTGCTGTTGCTGCGCAAATCCCGGCAGCTGGATGTGCTCGCACTCGGCGATGAGACCGCGGCCAGCCTCGGCGTGCCAGCGACCGCGGTGCGCCGGCAGCTTTTCGGGCTAACCGCCCTGGTGACCGGGGCACTTGTCGCGGTGAGCGGCGCGATCGGCTTTGTTGGGCTGGTCATGCCGCATCTGGTCCGGCTACTGGTTGGCGCGAGCCACCGCAGGGTGTTGCTGATCGCGCCGCTCGCCGGCGCGCTGTTCCTGGTCTGGGTGGACCTGCTCGCGCGCACGCTGGTGCCACCACGAGAGCTGCCGCTCGGGGTGATCACCGCGCTGATCGGAGTTCCGGTGTTCGTCTTGCTGCTGCGGCGGCGCGGTTACCTGTTTGGCGGTCGCTGATGCGCGTGCGTTGGGACGGGGTCGGGGTGCGCGTGGGGGACGCGACGCTGCTCGCGGAACTCGATCTGGACGTGGCAAGCGGCGAGATCCTTGGACTCGTCGGACCGAACGGCAGCGGCAAATCCACCGCATTGCGCTGCGTGTACCGGGCGCTGCGGCCGAGTACCGGGGTGGTCTGGCTGGACGATCTCGCGCTGCCGACCCAGTCGTTGCTGGACAGTGCCCGGTCGGTGGCCGCGCTGACCCAGGACAGCCACGCCGAGCTGGACTTCACCGTGGCCGAAGTCGTCGCGCTTGGCAGAGCGCCACATCTGCGCGGTAATCAGGCACTCGGTGAGCGGGATCAGCAGCTGTGCGCACAGGCCATGCGGCGCACCGATGTCACACACCTCGCGCAGCGCAGCGTGCTGACCCTCTCCGGTGGCGAGCGTCAGCGAGTACTCATCGCCCGTGCCCTCGCGCAGGACCCCAAGGTGCTGGTACTCGATGAGCCAACCAACCATCTTGATCTGCGCCATCAGCTCGGTCTACTGCGTTTTCTGCGTGGCTGCGGGTTGACCGTGCTGATCGCGCTGCACGACCTGAACCTCGCCGCGGCGACCTGCGACCGCATCGCGGTACTCGCGCGCGGCCAGCTCGTCGCGCACGGCCAGCCGGTCGAGGTAGTGGACCCCGAACTGGTGCGCACCGTCTTCGGCACCAAGGCAGCGGTGGTCACCCACCCGGACTCGGGTGTGCCGCAGCTGCTCTACGACGTCACAGCCAACCCGGAAGGAACTTCGTGACCAGGAAAACGGTAATCCCCGCGGTATTGGCCAGCGGTTTGCTCCTTGCGTCCTGCGGGGCAGAGGTGCACGACGAATCGGGCGCAGAGCAGACCGTGACGGTGCAGAACTGCGGCCGGGAGATCGAGTATCCGCAGCCGCAACGGGCGGTTGCCTACGATATGAGCGCGACCGAGAAGGTGTTCGCCCTCGGCCTCGCCGACCGGCTGCGCGGCATCGTGCTGCCGAGTACCGCGGACGAACCAGCGATGCGCTCGCCGTACCGGGCGGATTACGAGTCGGCGGACGTGCTCAGCACCGATGTGCTCAGCAGGGAAGTGGTCGTGGAAGCCAAGGCGGATTGGGTGCTCGCCGGCTGGAACTCAGGGTTCAGCGAGGAGCGGGGCATCACGCCCGCGCTGCTCGACCAGCTGGGCATCAAGAGCTACATGTTCACCGAAAGCTGTTTCAACTTCGGCGATCAGCCGGAAACGGTGCCTCCGCTGGAAGCGCTGTACACCGATCTCCGCCAGATCGGCAAGATCTTTGGCGTCGAGCAGCGGGCCGAGCGACTGGTCACGGACCTGCAGCGGCGCGCGGCCGAACTGCGCAAGACGCGTCCAGCCGATCCGGCACAGGTATTCGTTTACGATTCGGGCACCGATCAGCCCTTCACCTCAGGGAATCAGACCGCGCCAGAGGAGATCATCTCGTTGGCCGGGGGCCGTAACATCTTTGCCGATCTTGCCGAACGCTGGACGACGGTCGGCTGGGAATCAGTGGTCTCGGCGAAACCGGAGGTGATCGCGGTGGTGGACTACGGCGATCAGCCGGTCGAGCAGAAGATCGAATTTCTGAAGTCCTACCCGGCACTCGCGGAGGTCCCCGCGGTGCGCAACGAACGGTTTTACGTGCTCGACTACGGACAGGCGGTCAGCGGGCCGCGCAATATCGAGGGTGCCGAACAGTTCGCGGAGTATCTGCGGTCGATCGGCCGATGAGCGATTCGACCGAGGCGGAGCGCGTTCCCAGCGATCCGCGGATGGTGGCCACGCTGTGGCCGGAATTGCTCGCGGCTGCCGTGAGCCTGGTGCCGTTCACCGTGTTCAGCACCTTCCTGGTGCCGATCGCGCGGGAGGCCGAGGTTGACGTGGCCGCGCTGGGCAGTCTGCGCGGGCTCGGCGGGCTGGCCGCGTTGGTGGTGGGCACCGCGCTGGCGCCGTTGCTGGACCGGGTGTCCAAGGAACTGAGTGCGGCGGCCGCCCTTGTGCTGCTCGGTCTGTCCAGTGTGGTCGGTGCGATCGGCGAGTTGTTCGCCATCGCCGCGTTCTGCCTGCTGATCGGGGCGGCGACGGCGGTGCTCGCGCCCGCGCTTTCCGCCGCTGCCGCCGATCGGTATCCGGGCCCTGCCGCCGCGGGGAGGGCGGCGACCCTGGTGACGGCCGTGACGTCGATGACGGCGATGCTCGCCGGTCCGCTGGTTGCGCTGCCCGCGCTGGTGTGGGGCTGGCGCGGGGATCTGCTCGGTGTCGCGGTGCTCGCGCTGCCGCTCGCGGTGATCCTGTTCCGGCGGCGATCGGTGGATGCGGCCGGGCCGAGCGAGGAGCGGCTTGGCTACTTTGCCGCCTACCGCGCGCTGGCCGCGGTGCCGGGCGCGGTCGCCTTGTTGTTGATCGCGCTGTTGCGGACCGCGGCTTTCATGGGCTACCTGGCTTATCTCGCGGCGTTCTACGCGGAACGGTTCGAGCTGGGGCCCACGGTGTTCGCGTTTGTCTGGACGCTGTCCGGTGCATCGTTCTTCGTCGGTAATCTGTTGATCGGGCGGCTGGTTAACGCGGCGGATGCGGCAAAACGGGCCGAGCGGGTGCTGGTTGGTGGTCTACTGGTGGCCGCGGTGGCGATGTTTGGCTTGTTCCTGGCGCCCGGGTTGCCGGTGGCGCTGATTGCCACGGTGGTGTTGGGACTGAGCCATGCCGCGGTGGCGGCCTGTGTGGTGTCGCTACTGGTGCGCCGCTGTGGCTCGATGCGCGGTTCGGCGTTGGCGATCAATGCGGCGGGGATGAGCTTCGGGGTATTCCTCGGTGCCGGCCTGGGTGGGCTCGGTCTGGGATTCGCTGGCTATCCGGGGATCGCCGTGGTGCTCGGCGGTCTTACCTGTTGTGCGCTGGTGCTTGCGTGGATCGTGCGCGCTGGGTCTGGCAAGCTGCCCGAAGCGGCGTAGAGTTGGCTCGCGTGAAGGACACATCGAGGGGTGTCACGGATCGTGCGGTGCGGGCCGGTGCTGCGGTCTACCATCCGCTGCTGTTGCATGCCTATGACCCGCTGGTGAGCGTGAACTGCCGGTTCGCTTGGGGTTGTCCGCGCTCGGAGATCCTTGCCCAGTACCGTGCCGCGGTTGGTGCCAATCATCTGGAAGTCGGGGTGGGCAGTGGTTATCTGCCCGCGAATACTGTGTTTCCGGGGCAGGAGCCGCGAATCACGCTCTGCGATCTGAACCCAAACACGTTGGCGCACGCGGCGCGGCGGCTGCCGGATCTGTCGCCGCGGTTGGTGCGGGCGAACGCCCTCGAGCCGTTGACGCAGGCAGGTTTAGGCGAAGGCGAGTTCGATTCGGTTGCGCTGAATCTCTTGTTGCACTGTGTGCCCGGTGATTTCCGGGAGAAGGAAGCTGTGCTGGCGAACGCGGCTGCCGTGACGCGACCCGGTGGCACAGTGCAGGGTTCCACGCTGCTTTCCGAAGGTGTTCCGCTCGCGGGTAAGCCGGTGATGGCACTGTTCAACACCTTCGGTGTGTTCCATAACCGGCAGGATCGGTACGCCGATCTGAAAGCGGTGCTGGACAACAACTTCGACAGCTACGAGCTGACGGTACTCGGTTGCGCGGCACTGTTCACCGCGACCGTGCCAGGGTCCCTGCCCCGATAGCCGGTCACATTGGCGGGTTGGCCACTGCGGCCAGCCGCGCGGCGATTGCTCGTAGCCGTTCGCGTACCTCCGGGCTTGCGTCCAATGTGAACTGTGCTCCGGTCGCGATCAGTTGCTGGGCAATCAGTTCGATCGAGTCGGCGCCAAGCTGAACTTCGCAACGGTGCGCATCGAGCGGGGTAACCCGGTCCGGAATCAGTTGCGGGAGCCTGGCAAGAATGGTCGCCGCCGGTGCGTCGATGGTGGCTCGTGCGGCGTGGCGGTACGGCGCGGAGGTGACCTTGCGGGCGAGAAACCTTGCGGCGTCACCGTCCGGCGGTTCGAGTGGCCCGCAGCGCGCACCGGTAGGAAGCGGATCCCGCACCCGGTCCACCCGGAAGGCCCGCCAGTCCGCGCGCTCCGGGTCATAGGCGATCAGGTACCAGCGACCGTGCCGGCCAAGCACCCGGTGTGGTTGCACGCGGCGTTTGCTGGACCCGCCGGTGCGGGCGCGGTACTCGAACGACACGATTTCCTGGTCCCGACAGGCCGTAGCGAGCACCGCCAGGGTGCTGGACTCCGCGGGTGGTACCGGCGCTGGCTCAGTTCTGGCGCTTACCTCGTCGAAAGCGCGCAGCCGGGAGCGCAGTCGCTTCGGCAGCACCTGTTCCAGTTTGGCCAGTGCTCGGATCGATGGTTCGGCTATCCCGGCGACGTTGCTGCCCGCCGAGGTGCGTAGGCCAACCGCGACGGCGATCGCTTCCGCGTCCTCGAGCAGCAGTGGTGGCAGTTCCTTACCTGGCGCAAGCCGGTAACCGCCGGCAGTCCCGGTGGTGCCGCGTACCGGGTAGCCGAGTGCGCGTAGCCGGTCGATATCCCTGCGGACGGTCCGGCCGGTGACTGCCAGCCGTTCGGCGAGCTCCGCGCCAGACCATTCGCGCCTGGTCGAGAGCAGCGAGAGTAGCCGGAGCAGGCGGGTGGGCGTCGTGCTGGCCATGAATCTCAGTATGCCTTGCCTTTAGGACCGTTATCGTCCTAAACGGCGATTAGCGTCTGCCTCATGACACAACTTCAGGACGATCTGGACAGCGCGATTCGGCAGCTGCGCGGCACTGTGACCGGCCCGGTGGTGTGCCCCGGCGAGGACGGCTACGAGGACGAGTGCGCAGGTACCCAGACCGCGTGGGGGCATCGGCCGGTGGTCGCGGTGGGTGCGCGGGCAGCCGCCGACGTGCGGGCGGCGGTCAGCTTCGCCGCCGAGCGCGGATTGCCGGTCGCGGTGCAGGCGACCGGGCACGGGCAGCCGGAAAGCGGTGCGGGTGGCGTGCTGATCAGTACCCGGCGAATGGCGGAGGTCAGCGTGGACCCTGCGCGGGGTACTGCCTGGATCGGGGCGGGAACGCGCTGGCGCGAGGTGATCGACGCGGCCGCGCCGCACGGGTTGGCGCCGTTGTCTGGCAGCACCTCGCACGTCGGCGCGGTTTCGTACACCCTTGGCGGTGGGATTGGTCTGCTCGCCAGGCGCTATGGCTATGCCGTTGACCAGGTGCGCACGATCGACGTGGTCACCGCGGACGGCATGGCGCGGCGGTGTACCCCGGATACCGAACCGGACTTGTTCTGGGCGCTGTGTGGTGGCCGAGGCAACTTCGGCGTGGTTACCGCGTTGGAGGTCGGATTGGTGCCGGCGGCACGGTTGTACGGTGGTGGGCTGTACTTCGATGCGGCGCATGCCCCGGCGGTGCTTGCCGCCTGGTTGCGGTTGACTCGTGCGGCGCCCGATGAGCTCACCACGTCACTGATGATCATCCCGTTCCCGGATCTGCCGGATGTGCCGGAACCGTTTCGTGGCAAGCGAATTGTCCACGTGCGCGTGGCATACCTTGGTGACGCCGCGGTCGGCGATCGGTTGGTTGGCCAGCTGCGTGCCGTAGTGCCGCCCCTGGTCGAGCAGCTTGCCGATATCCCGTTCACCGACTGCGACACGATCCACCGGGACCCGACCGATCCGCATGCTTTCCTTGGCACCAGTGTGTTTCTGCGGGATCTGGACGAGGCGGCACTCGCCGCGCTACTGGACGCGACGGGTCCGGCCGCCCCGGCGGTATGCTTGCTCGAGTTGCGTCATCTCGGTGGTGCCCTTGCCAATCGGGGAACCAATGCGGTGGGCTTCCGGGAGGCGGGCTACCTACTCGGCGTGGTGTCTCCACTAGACAATGTGGACCTTTCGGTGGCGGAGCGGGGACTGGAAACGGCGGTGGAAGCGGTGCGGCCGTGGATACTCGGGCGCCATCTGAACGGGTTGTTCGGCGCGGCCGCGACACCCGATCAGGTAAGTGCCGCGTTCGAGCCGGCAGACTATCGCCGGCTGGCGGAGCTGAAAGCCAGGTATGACACGGAGAACCTGTTCCGACACAACCACAACATCCCGCCCGCACGAGGGACTGTCCGCTGGTTTGTGGGCGGTGCTGGTGATCATGGATAGGTTAGGGCTCGGCTCTGACCCGAAAGGATCACGTTGAGTAACGATGTTGAGGTTGGTTCGCCGTCTGCTGCGGGTGTGGGCGGTGGTGGCGACTTGGATGTTCGTATCGCTCGGGAATTGTTGGAAACTGCTCGTGATACGGGTGTGTCGTTGACGGGTCCGGGTGGACTGTTGCGGCAGGTGACGAAAACGGTGCTTGAGGCGGCGTTGAATGCCGAGTTGGATGAGCATCTCGGTTATGAGAAGGGTGATCGCGAAGAAAAGATTACCATGAACGAACGGAATGGTACCAGCCCGAAAACCGTGGTCACGGACATCGGCGATGTGCGGATTAGTGTGCCGCGGGATCGGGAGGGTACGTTCACACCGTTGATCGTGCCGAAGCATGCACGTCGAATCGAAG
>NZ_SLXQ01000004.1 GCF_004340875.1 Tamaricihabitans halophyticus
CATCAACAGCCGGCGCATCCACAGCCGAAAGACGCGCCAACTGGCGGTCCAGAGCTTCAGCCGACTTCGCCGACACCACCCACGGCACCAACCCCGGCACCTCGCGAGTCACCGGCGGAACCAGCACAGGCTCACCCTGCTCGAGAATCACATGCGCGTTCGTCCCGCTGATACCAAACGAGGACACCGCGGCACGCCGCGGTCGATCGGCGACCGGCCAGTCCCGATGATCAGTAACCACTTCGACCGCGCCGGCCGTCCAGTCCACATGCGAGGATGGCCTGTCGACGTGCAAGGTGGCCGGAACCTGCCCGTGCCGCATGGCCATTATCATCTTGATGACGCCACCAACCCCGGCTGCTGCCTGGGTATGGCCTAGGTTGGATTTCAGCGATCCCAGAAGTACTGGAGTGCTTCGTTGCTGGCCGTAGGTCGCGAGCACTGCCTGTGCCTCAATCGGATCGCCGAGCGTGGTGCCAGTGCCATGTCCTTCAACCACATCGACATCGCTCGCCGACAACCCGGCCGTCCCCAACGCATCCCGGATGACTCGCTGCTGCGCGGGGCCATTCGGCGCGGTGAGCCCGTTGGAGGAACCGTCCTGATTGATCGCCGAACCGCGCAGGACAGCGAGTACCGGATAGCCCAACCGTTCAGCGTCCGAGCGGCGCGCCAATGCCAGTACACCGACGCCCTCGGACCAACCCGTTCCGTCCGCCGCATCGGCGAACGCCTTACAGCGGCCGTCCGGCGCCAGACCACGCTGCCGAGCGAACTCGATGAACACCTGCGGTGTCGACATCACCGCGACCCCGCCCGCCAACGCGAGATCGCATTCCCCTGAACGCAATGCCTGAGCCGCAAGATGCAACGAAACCAAGGAGGAGGAGCAAGCAGTGTCGACGGTGATGGCCGGGCCCTCGAGGCCGAGCAGGTAGGAAATCCGTCCGGTTGCGACACTGCCAGCCGCGCCCGTACCCAGATAACCCTCGAGCTCCTGCGGCACCTGGTCATAGCCGGTCGAGTAGTCGTGGAACATGACGCCGGCGAACACGCCGGTTCGACTACCCCGTAGCAGCGTCGGGTCGATACCGCCGGATTCCAATGCTTCCCAGGATGCTTCCAGCAGCAGCCGCTGTTGCGGATCCATCACCAAGGCTTCGCCCGGCGCGATACCGAAGAACCGGGCATCAAAGTCGGCTACCCCGTCAAGGAAACCGCCCCAGCGGGTATAGGTCGTACCGCTGTCATGAGCATCTGGTTCGGCGAACAGCGAATTCAGGTCCCAACCGCGGTCCCGAGGGAACGCCGAGCGGACCTCGCCGCCCTCGCTCACCAGCCGCCACAGCTGGTCAGGCGTCTCCACGGCGCCCGGGTATCGACAGCTCATGCCAACGATCACCACTGGGTCATCGTGCTGAGGCGGCAGGCTCTGGCGCGGTACGGCCGCGGCCTCGACCTTGGTGGTTTCGATTCCCAGCTCGGCACGCAGCAGGTCAACTACCGCGTTCGCCGTTGGGTGGTCGAATGCGACCGTGGCAGGCAGATCCAGCCCGGTTGCTTCGGCAAGCTTGTTCCGCAGCAGCACCGCCGTGAGCGAGGTGAGCCCGAGTTCCTTGAACGCGCGATCGGCCACTACGTCCTCGGCGCTAGTGACATTGCCACGCTCCGCCGCGGCCCCTGCGGAGGCGAGTGCCGGGACCGACTCGACTGCCGCACCGAGCACCGCGGCCACTTCGGTGCGTACCAGGTCAAGCAACAGCTCATCTTGCCGTGTGGGAGAGACCGCGACGAGCCGCGCGGCCAGCTCGTCGCGAACCGAATCGTTTCCCGCCGTCCAAGCCACGTTCTCCCCGGCCGATTCGCGGCGGACTGTCAGTAGTGGTTCGGCGCCGACCGGGCCGGGCGCCACAACGAACCGACCTTCGCCCGCAGCCCCGGCGACGGTCAGCGCGGCGTCGAACAGCGCGAGGCCCTCGGCTACGGGCAACGCATCCGCGCGCCACGGTGCACTTGCCAGATACACCCCACCCTGCCGGCGGACCAGCCGCGCGTCGGCCGCGGCCGCCACGGCACGGTCCGGGCCGGCGGCACCAAGCACCTCGCCAACGCCGGTCACCACCGCTAGCTGGGTTGGCCCCGCCAACCCGCACAACGCGGCAACGCCTTCCTCTGACGAACAGTGCACCACAAGCGCGACGGGCCCGGTTGTCTCCGCGGCGACGGCAGCCGCTGTCCACCGGTCGGTTAGCTGACCAGCGACGGTGCGCACCTCCGCGCCCAGCTCGGTCAACCGCGAGACCAGCGCCTCATCGCCTACCTCGGTGCCGACCATGAGCAACCTGCGAACGCCGTGCCCAGCAACCAGATGGTTCGCGATGGCCGCACCCACCGGCCCACCCGCGCCGGTCAGCAGCACCACATCATCGGCCCGCAGCTCCCGGACGGCCCCCATGGAAAGCCTGGCCAGTTGCGGTACCTGCGCCACCCCATCCCGGACTAGCACGCAGGCCTCGCCCGACTCGACGTAACCGTCGAGCTCGTCCCTCGGCACGACCGGTCGATCGGTGTCCACCAGCACCAGCCGGTTCGGGAAGCTCGCCTGCAACGCGCGCAACCGGGCCCATTCCGGATCGGCGAGGAAACCCGTGTCAACGGCGTCGCTGGTGACAACCGCCAGCACGGTTCCACCGAATCGTTCGTCGGCGAGCCAGTCCCGCACCCGATCGGCCAATCCGTCGGTCGCGCAGGCGGCTACGCCGTCGCTGCCAGGCGCGGTATCGAAAGCGGTCCACCGCAGTGGCACACTCCGCTCGGCTGCCAGCAGCGGAGCCTGAGACATCGCGTAGAGGCCGTCGACGTATCCGGCGCCGACCGCGAGCAGCCGGCGGGAGAGCCCGTCCAGTTCGCGGCGCGGGATCTTGCCTGACGGGGTGCGCGGCACCCGCGCGATCGCATGCACTTCCTCGGGAACCTTGTAGTACGACAACCGTTCTCGGCATATCGCGAACAACCGCTGCGGATCCACGCCCTCGGGCTCCGGCACCACCAGTGCTATTGGCACCTGCCCGAGCACCTCATGCGCCTTGGCCGCCACGGCCACGTCCGCGACCCCCGGTACGTGGCGGAGCACCTCTTCGACCTCGCCGGGATGAATATTCTCCCCGCCACGGATGATGAGCTCTTTCAGTCGCCCGGTGATCGTCACGTAGCCGGATTCGTCCCGGCGAGCCAGATCTCCGGTGTGATGCCAACCGTCCTGCGGCGCCACCGCGCCGACCTCCGGGTCGTAGTAGCCGAGCATCACACTTGGCGCATTCACCCAGATCTCGCCTTCGGCGCCCGGGGGCACGTCGACTCCGGTCGACGGGTCAACAAGGCGCAGCGACAGGCCAGGAAGCGGAACACCACAGGAGCCAGCCACCCGGTCGCCCGCTGGCCAGTTGGTCACGATCGGACCGTTGGTCTCCGTAGAGCCATAGTGTTCCAGCAGCTCGACGCCGAAGGTCTCGCGGAACGACTTCCACAGCCCGTCGCCAGTCGGCGAGCCGGCGGTCAGCGCCAATCGCAGCGAGGTATCCACCCCGCCCCGCTCCCTGGCGGCAACCAGTAGCTGGTGGTACATCGTCGGCACGGCCACCATCAGCGTGAACGGCTGCTCGGTCAACAGTTCGACAACTTCACCGGCCGCGAAAGCATCCATGATGTACGCGGTAGCACCGAGTGCGGTGAGACCGATTGCGCCGAGGTTGTGGCCCATGCTGTGCGAGAGCGGTAGCGGCCACAACACCCTGTCGTTCTCGGAAATCCCGACGATTGAGGAATAGCAGCTGGCAATCGTCCACATCGAGCTGCGGGTGGTGGACAGCACTCCTTTGGGGCGTCCGGTAGTGCCCGAGGTGAACAACAGGTACGCGGGCTCATCCAGGCCTAGATCATCACGCGGCGACTCGGGCGCGGACGTTTCCGCCAGCTCCTCGAAGGAGAGCACTCCGGCCGGGCGGTTAGCGCCGGTTGCGACCACCGTGCAGCCGGCAGCCACACGCAGCACCTGCGGCAGCCGGCTTTCATCGGTGAGCACCACGCCCGCCTTGCTTTCGGCAAGCACATGCGCGAGTTCGGCGTCGCTGATCCGTGGGTTCACCGGCACGCACACGGCACTTGCTCGGGCGACGGCGTGGTATCCCTCGATCATCTCGACGCGGTTGCCGAGGTGGATCGCCACCCGATCACCCCGGTTGACGCCCAACGCGGCCAGCTGGCCAGCAAGGCACCCAGTGCGCCGCTCCAACTCCGCGAAACTCACCGAACGCCGCGAGTCCAGGTACGCGGTCCTGTCGCCAGCACGCGCCGCCTGCGCACGGATGAGCTCGGGCAACGGGCGGATCAGATCGGTGCGCAGCACTTCACCACTTCCCTCGGCAGGCCAGATCGGATATACCGAGAGGGTAGGTTTCGAGACACTAGGGGTTGTCCTGCATTATTTCGCGGCGACCCCAGTAATACCCCTATACACACCCCTAAACGATTCACCGGCGCTCACTCATGCACTAATCGTTGGGTGGTAAACCACGAACAGCAGCTTGCTATGGGTGAGTTATGACGAGCACGTTACCGGTGGTCAACGCACCAACCGTGGCCTTGCAGAGCATCGGCGCCGACACCTCGGCGCCGATCGGCCGCCATCTTCTCGGCGTAGTGAATTTCACCGACAAGTCTAGTGAAATCACCATTGACAAGGCCTGCCCACGTGTTTCGGTAAACCTGGCGGAAACAGTTGGCGATGGTTTCGCTGAAGTGTGGACTACCGCACGGCCGGTAACTACCGGTCAATTCGGCACGATTTCTTGGGCAAGCGACGGCGAATTCTTCTTCGGCGCCTTCCACATCCCCGAGCTGCCCCAGTACGCCGAAGCGACCGAGGCGAGCTATACCGAAGTCCTCGAGCTCACCGAGTCACTCGGCTACCGGCCATTTCGGATCTGGCACTACATCAGCGGCCTGAACGAGCCCAACGCGGCAGGGCTCGAGACCTACCGGGACTTCTGCCTTGGTCGGGCCCGAGTACTCGAGCGATCCGGCATCACTCACGATATGCCGGCGGCCACGGTTATCGGTGCACACGGCGGCGGGATCGTCTGCTACTTACTGGCAAGGCGCCGCGGAGCCCACGTCAACCTGGAAAACCCTCGGCAGGTACCGGCTTACCACTACCCAGCGCGATACGGTCCCAAATCGCCGAACTTCGCCCGCGCCACGCACCTCACCGCTGCGGACGGTTCGACCTTCCTCTACGTATCCGGGACCGCGAGCATCCTCGGGCACCGCAGTATGCACCCCGGCGACGTAGCCGCCCAGACTCGCTTGGCGCTGGACAACGTCGGCTATGTCATCGGCCCTGGAAACCTCTTCGCGCATGACCTCAACGCCGGTCAAGGCCTCGCCGATCTCACCGCGGTGAAGGTATACGTCCGGCACCGCGCGGATCTGCCCGTGGTACGGGAGATCTGCCGCGCCACCCTGCCCGAATCCGCCGATGTGGTTTACCTCAACGCCGATATCTGCCGATCCGACCTGCTCGTCGAACTCGAGGGCATCGCGCCCCAGCAGCTCGCGACGAGCGGGAGCCCCCAGTGACCGCGGCACCGCCAACCATCGAGGAATGGGCTCGGCTGCCAGCGGAACAGCAACCAGACTGGCGTAGCCACCCCGCACACGGCAGGGTTCGGACAAAACTCGCCGAAGCACCGGCACTGGTATTCCCCGAAGAGCTTCGCGCACTGCGCGCCGGATTGGCCGAAGTCGCCGCAGGGCGCGCGGTAGCGCTGCAGGCAGGCGACTGCGCGGAGAGTTTCTACGAGAGCACCGCCGAGCACGTCGCGGGCAAGCTCGCCGCACTCGAATCGCTCGCGACGCATTTCGCTGACCGAGCCGGTATTCCGGTGCTGCGAATCGGCCGGCTCGGCGGGCAGTTCGGTAAACCACGGTCCGCACCTACCGAATCCGTGGACGGAGAGGACCTGCTGGCTTTTCACGGCCACCTGGTCAACTCCGAGATCCCCTCCCCGGCGGGCCGTCGTCCCGACCCGCGTCGACTGCTGTGGGGGTACCAGTTCGCCAGCGAGGCACAACGAGCGATGCGCCGGCTACGCGAAACCGGTGAGCCGGTGGCCGAGTCCATAAACCCTGGCCCCTGGTCCAGTCATGACGCGCTCGTCCTCGACTACGAAGGACCTTTGGTCCGCACCGATGAGGCAACCGGCGACCGCTACCTGGCCTCCACTCACCTGCCATGGCTCGGCGCGCGTACCGCCGACCTGGCCGGCGCGCATGTGGCACTGCTGAGCACGATCGTCAACCCGGTCGCGGTCAAGGTGAGTACCCGAATGACTCCAGCCGCGCTCATCGCCCTCTGCGCGGCACTTGACCCGGAGCGGGTACCTGGCCGACTGACGCTGATTCCTCGGATGGGCGCCACCACGATCGCGGCCGCACTTCCGCCGCTCGTGCGGGCGGTACGGTCCGCCGGCCACCCAGTCGTGTGGTTATCCGACCCCATGCACGGCAACACCATTCGTACCGCAAGTGGACGTAAAACCCGGTATCTGGACGCCATGGTCGCCGAGGCAAGCGCCTTCAACGTGCTGCTTAGCGCGCACGGCTCGCACCCCGGCGGGCTGCACCTGGAAACCGCGGCCGAAGCGGTGACCGAATGCGTCGGCGGATCCGTTGGTTCGGAACGAGAACTGGCGGATAACTACACCTCGCTATGCGATCCTCGACTGACAAGTGATCAGGCCATCGCGCTGATCGACCGTGTCGCCGTAGAGCCGAAGGAGTAGTCGATGCAGGCACGCGAACTCAATATCCAGGGCGCGTACGTGTTCACTCCGGATATCCACCGCGATGCGCGGGGTTTCTTCGTGTCTCCGCTACTGGACTCCGCGCTCACCGAGGCCGTGGGCCATTCGATGTTTCCCGTGCGGCAGATGAGCCTGAGTCAGTCGCGGCGTGGCGTCGTCCGCGGCGTGCATTACACCCGCACGCCGCCCGGCAATGGAAAGTTCGTCCATTGTCCCGCCGGCCGCGTCGTCGACTACATTGTCGACCTCCGGGTCGGTTCGCCCACGTTTGGCAACTGGGACAGCGTGGTGCTGGACAGGGAGACGTGCCGGTCGATATACCTGCCGGTTGGCCTCGGGCACGCCTTCGCCGCGTTGCGGGACGACACCGTCGTCTCCTACATGCTCACTGTCGAGTATGTCCCGGAAAACGAACTCGCGGTGTCCATCCTCGACCCCGAGCTCGGTATCGAACTACCCGCCGAGATCGAACCACAGCTGTCCGAACGCGACACCGCGGCCGAGTCGGTAGCCGCGGCCAAGGCCGCCGGCCGGCTACCTGACTACGCCGAATGCCGAGCGATCGACGCCACGTTCTAAGGCGAGTGGATACCACCTATGGCACCGACCCCGACACGTCGCCAGCGCGAAGCCAGGGTCACAGCGTGGACAGCACCTCACGCACCGCATGGATCACCTTGTCCTGCACATCCGCGGAAAGCGAGGGATACATCGGTAGCGAGAAGATCTCCTCCGCGAGTGCCTCGGTGACGGGAAGGGAGCCCGGCTGGTAGCCCAGCTTGGCGAAACCGGTCTGGGCATGCACCGGCCACGGGTAGCTGATGTTGAGGTTGATGTCGTAGCTCTTGAGCCGTGCCAGGATGTCGTCCCGGCGTGGGTGGCGCACCACGTAGACGTAATACACGTGGTCGTTGCCTGGCGTCACCGAGGGCAGCACCAGATCGGTGTCTCCCAGCGCGCTGGCGTACCGAGCTGCGATGGCTTGCCGGTCCGCGATGTAAGTATCCAGTCTACGCAGCTTGCGGCGCAGGATCTCGGCCTGTACCTCGTCCAGCCTGCTGTTGTGCCCCGGAGTCTGCACGACAAAGTAGCGGTCTTCCATCCCGTAGAACCGCAGCCGGCGCACGGCATCGGCGGTTTCCTTGTCGTCGGTAAGGACCGCGCCGCCGTCGCCATAGGCACCAAGCACCTTCGTCGGATAGAACGAGTACGCGGCGGCATGACCGGTACTTCCGGCGACTACACCGTTGCGGCGGGCACCATGCGCCTGTGCGCAGTCCTCCAGAATCCGCAGCTCGTGTGTGGCGGCCAGCTCCATTAACGGCGCCATATCCACGCACTGGCCGTAAAGGTGCACCGGCAGAATCGCACGAGTTCGCTCGGTGATCGCGGCGGCGACCTGGTCGGTGTCCATCAGGTAGTCCGACTCACGGATGTCCACGAACACCGGGGTGGCGCCCATCGCGTCGATCGCGACCACCGTCGGAGCCGCGGTGTTCGATACGGTAATGACCTCGTCGCCCGGCTGAATGCCCAGTCCGCGTAGCGCCAACTCGATCGCGTTGGTGCCGTTGTCCACGCCGATGCCATGGGCAAGGCCGTGGTAATCAGCGAACTCGGCTTCGAACGAGCGCACGCTCTCGCCGAGCACCAGCTGGCCCGAGCCGAACACGGTCTCCACCGCGTCCAGAATGTCGGCACGCTCCTCGGCGTACTCCGGCAGGTAGTTCCACACCCGCACAGTCATACTCGCTGCTCCATTCCCATGACCCTTGTCCGCGTTCACCGGTCTTCCGCCGCGCCGGCAGGTTCAGTGGCCGTGGCCTCGTCCATGAACTCGCTCGCCAGAACCGCGACGGTCTCGTCGACACCCGCTTCCACCGAGGTGCGCGCCCGCCAGCCAGTAACCCGCTGAAACGCCTCGGGATTGACGAAAACACTGTGCGCGTCAGCGGAAACCGCGTGTTCCGGCGGTGGCACTGATACCACCGGAACCGGCGGCTTGTCGGTATGCCGGCCAACCGACTCGGCTACTTTCCCGAACAGACGGGTCAACGACCACGCTTCCCCTGAACCAACCACCCAATGCCGGCCGAGCAGTCCCTCTGGCGCGTCCAATACCGCGCGAAATGCCTCCGCGCAGTCCCGGACATAGAGCAGATCCCTGGTCACCGTGCCATCGCCCCAGACGGTTAGCTCATTGCCCGCAAGCGCTCGCCTACCCATCAGCCGAACGATGCCTGGGTCCGTCCCGCCACCAGCCTGCTGCCCAAACACCATGCACAGCCGTAGGCTGACCGCGCGCAGGATGCCCTCGCGGTGCGCGGTGAACATCAACCGCTCGGCCTGGTACTTCTGCCGCTCATAGTCGGAGTTCGGCATATCGATTTCCGTACCATCCATGGGATGTTCCGGCGGCGTTCCGGTCTGTCCTGTCGAACCCGCGTAGACACAGAGCGGGGTCTCGGCCCGACCCGCGAAGGTCTGGATGATCGTCCGCATCGGACCGACGTTGACCGCCTCACCCAGTTCGGTCGCATCGGCCCGCCGCCAGTCCCAACTTGGCCGGATCATGAACAGGATCACGTCCGAACCGAGCAACACCGGTGCCAGGGCATCTGGATCGGTCGCATCCAGAACATGCACCGACACATCGGCGGCCGCATCTGCCGGTAGTTCCAGGGGCCGTCGCGCGATGAGTTTGAGCCTGATCTGTTGATCCAGCAACATACGGGTTACGGCCGAGCCAAGGAAACCGCCGGCCCCCAGCACGGTGACCGTGCTCATCTGACCAGCTCCGCTGCCGGCTGGAAGGAATGCATCGAGCGCAGGCAGGCAAGCAGGCTTCTGGTTTGAATATTCACGTAGTGGCTGTGCCGCAACAGATCGGCAAGCTGTCCGGGAGTCACCCAGCGATAGCCTGGATGCTCGACCGGTTCGTCGACCTCCACGATGAGATTGCGACTACGGGTCTTGAGGAATCGCCCGCCCTCTTCGGACTGGGTGACATCAAACCGGATGCGGCTCGGATCAGCGATGAGAATCTCGGCAAGGAAGGGCGGCCAGGTCGAGCGGGGCAAATGGATGTAGGTCTCCGGCGCGCATTGCACGGTCGGTGCGATCTCGGCAACGTCGAACATTCCCGGCTCCACCCTGGCGTGCACCAGAACGTGCGGCACATCGTCGATTCGGGTGGCCAGGAAGGCGGTCAGGCCAGTGCCGCGCGCGGCGATCATTGGCTGATCCCAGGTCGCGACCTCTCTGCCATGTGCCTCGACGAGCACTCCGACCACGTCGAAATGTCGAGACTCCTGATGCGAGATCATCGTTCCGTCGTAGTGCCAACCAGACAACTCACGCAGCGGCAGCCGCTTCAGGCTGATCTCCACCGCGGCACGGGTTTCGGTGAGCCAGCCGAGAAGTTCATCCGTGGCATGCTGGCTCGGCCCGACCGGATCGGTGTCAAAGGGCAGGCAGGCCAGCACGGATCGTGCGTCCATATTGACCGCGTCGTCCTCACCGAGTAGCTCGTGCAGCTGGCCGAGGGTCAACCAGTGAAATCCGTCCAGCACCTCGACATCCTCAGCGACCTCAATCACCATGTTGCGATTCCGCTTACTGAGGAACCAGCTACCCTGTTCGGACTGGCGCACATCGACAAGCACGCGATGCCGCTCTCGCTCCCGGAAGTAATCGAGATAAGGGATCGCCGATCCGCCATGGACCCTGGTGTAGTTGCTGCGGGTCGCCTGTACCGTAGGCGAAACCTGGATGCCGTTGCAGTTCCCCGGCTCGGCCTTGAGCTGCATCAGCAGGTGCAGCACGCCATCGAACTCCTTGACGAGGATGCCCAGGATGCCGATTTCCGGCTGGTTGATGATCGGTTGATCCCAGTGTGGGATCGCCGCGGACGGCACGTCCACCTGAACGCCTTCCACGGTGAAGAACTTTCCGCTGTGGTGGCGCAGTATCCCGGTATCCGGGCACTCCTGCCAACTGGTCAGCGATGACAGCGGAACCCGCTCGACATGGGTGTACATCGTTGCCGCCGAGTCACGCCGATCCGCGCGCAACTCGCCGAGACCACCCAACGGACCGTCCCCAATGGAGGCCGAGCGGGTTAGGGCCCCGGCGAGTAAGCGAACATCTGCCTGTCTCATCTGCGGCATCCTCGGTCGGCTGTGTCTGAGCCGGAACATATCAGCAGCACAACCAGGAAAAGCCCGGTTCAAGACTAGGGAAATCCCGGTAAACCGATCACTAAGTTGGCTGCCGTGCGAATCCTCTTCGCTTCGGTCGAATCCTTCGGCCGGCTGTTCCCTCTCCTTCCCCTTGCCGACGCAGCACGTCGCGCTGGTCACGACATACTTTTCGCGACCGGAGAGGGCATGTTTCCGGCAGTGCACCGGGCGGGGCTGCCGACAGCCAAGATCGGCATCTCGCCCAAGGAGGCGTTCGACCGGGCGAAGGCGGCCAAGCTGCGACCGGAACTTCCCGAAGCTGACCAGATGCCAGAAATCGCCGCTACCGTGTTCGGCGAGATAGTTCCCCGGGTTATGTTCGCTACCAGCAAGTCGGTGATCGAACGCTTCCGTGCGGATCTGGTCATCTCAGAGATCGGTAACCATGGCTCGCTACTGGCCGCACAGTATCTCGGAGTGCCCGTGCACTCGTGTACCTGGGGGCGAGTAGCCGCCACACCGATGATCGAAGAGGTATCCGAGCGCATCGCCAATTTGGCTCAAGACCTGGGTGTGTCCGGTATCGCTCCACATATCGATATCTGCCCGCCCTCGGTGCAGTCCACCAACTTCAAGGCCAACTACGAGATCCAGCCGATGCAGCCAGTCGGCTGGAGTTTTCCGGATGACGAGTTGCCGCCGCTGGTCGCACGCCGAGAGCGCCCGATCATCTACGTGACGTTCAGCTCGGTCTTTGAGCACGTCGAGGCGCAAACACTCCGCGATATCGCACAAGGCCTGGCCAAGCTGCCAGTCGACGTCCTGATGGCGACCGGAGCGGTATCCGCGGACATTCCCGACCTGCCGAACAATGTGTATCTGGCCGAATGGGTGCCACAAAGCCTCGTCGTCCCGCATACCGAACTGTTGGTTCACCATGGCGGTCCCGGGGCAATGCTCAACGCCATGGCGGCGGGACTACCCCAGCTTGTCCTACCCGATGCGGACGGGGTCGAGCCAGGTACGTCGATCGCGGTCGAGGAATCTGGCACCGGGTACATCCTGCCGCAGGAGGAGATCAGTGCCGAAGCCATCTACACGAACGTCGTATCGCTACTCGAGGATTCGACCGTTCGTTCGGCCGTGACTTCGGTAGCCGCCGAGATCGCGGCGATGCCGACCCCAGATCAGGTCCTCGAGCTACTGGAGAAACAACGATGAGCAGGCAGAAGTTCGGCGAGAGCGGGCTGTGGGCCCGCTATAGCGCGACCAGGGTGACTCCGGAGTCTTCCCTGGATCTCGCCGGGTTCAAGTCCGGCTCGGTCAACTTCAAACTCGCCTTGTGGGACCCTGCGGCGAACGGCGTGCGCTATCTGAAGTCACTGATCTATCACATGGGCATGTCGCTTTCCGAGGACAATATGGCTCGACTCGGCCGGATCAAGCACCGCGAACTCGGCGACCCGATCGCGATCCGCTGTCGCGGCGAGCTCATGTGCATCGACTACTTGCTCGCCGTGCACGAACTCGACTTCCTTTCCCCACATGTACCACTGGACGGCGCCCGGGTGCTGGAGATCGGTGCGGGCTTCGGCCGCTCCTGCCACGCCATGATGTCCAATCATGACATCGCCTCTTACACCATTGTGGACCTGGACAACACGCTCGCACTCTCCCGTTCGTACCTGAGCAAGGTACTGACACACGATCAGCTTGACCGCGTACGGTTCGTGACGCTGGACGAGGTCGAAGCACTGTTCGCCACCGCCGAGTTCGACCTGTGCGTAAACATCGATTCGTTCGCGGAGATGACCGAGGAGACGGTGTACAGCTACCTTTCCGCGATCGACACCACCGGGGCGTGGTTCTACTGTGTACAGCCGGTAGCGAAGTACCTCGACCCAACACTGGACAACCACAGCCAGGGCGCCGAACTGGTCGATCTCGCACTGAGCACCGGGCTACTGCGAGACGTTATCGACATCAGTGACCTGGAGCAGATCAGCGCGCAGGTGCCGAAGCTACTCGAGGCATACCGTCCTTCCACCGGGTGGGAACCGGTCGACCACACGCATCACCCGGCATACCCGCACTACTACCAGGCCCTGTACCGCAAGGCTGGATGAGCGGCACCAACAGGAAGGGGCTCGGGATGTTCTCCGAAGTGCACGCCGGCGTCTATGACACGCTCTACCGCGCGCGGGGAAAGGATCGATCGGACGAGTCGAAGCTGGTAACCGAATGGATCCGGAAGATCAAGCCGGACACTCGGAGCGTGTTGGATGTGGGCTGCGGAACCGGGGCGCACCTGGGACCACTCAACGAGACCTTCGAGCATGTCGAAGGTCTCGACCTTGCCGAGCCAATGCTGGCCATAGCAAGGAAACAACTGGACCCGACAATCCAGCTGCACCACGGCGATATGTGCGACTTCACCCTTCAGCGCAGCTTTGACGCGCTGATCTGCATGTTCTGCTCGATTGCCTACGCCGGGGACCTCGCCAGGATTCGCACCGCGATCGCCAATATGGCCGAGCATCTGAACCCGGGCGGGGTACTGATCGTCGAACCGTGGTGGTTCACGGACAAGTTCCTCGACGGTTATGTCAACGGTGACACGTGGCGAGACGACGATGGACGAGTTATCAGCCGGACCTCGCATTCGGTACGGGAAGGCGATCACACCAAGATGACAGTGCTGTTCGTCATCGCCGACGCGGACGGCATCCGGCACTACTGGGAGCCGGAGCAATTGACCCTGTGCACTCGCGAGGACTACCTGGCCGCCTTCGTTGACGCCGGGCTCGACGTCGAGTACCACGAGGGCGCACCCGGTGGGCGCGGGCTGTTCGTCGCCGTCAAGAAATGAGTGCCGCCATGCGTGTGCAGATCGTGCCGATGATGGTCCCAGCCCATATCGCCCTGCTCGTTCCACTCGGCTGGGCGATGCAGAACGCCGGACATGACGTACGTGTGCTTGTACCACCAGACGCCGTCGACACCGTAGGCCGGTCCGGGTTGACCGCGGTGCCATACGGCAATCCCGTCAATCTGGCCATGGCCGAAACCGGAATGCACAATGTGGATTCCGCTATGCCGTGGATGGCGAAGATCAACGGAATGGACAGTGACGGCTCGTTTCACGACGTGGACCTACGCAACCTCATCCTGTCCCCGCTGGTGATGTTCTACGGTGCCGAAGAGCTACGCCCCACCCTCGATGATCTGATCGACAAGACGATCGCCTGGCAGCCAGACCTCGTGATGTGGGACTCGGTCGCCGCGTTCGCCTCGGTCCTGGCCAGGGTCTCCGGGGCAGCCAACGCACGAATGCTCTGGGGTTTCGACCATATGGCACGAATGCGGAAGGCCTTCTTGGCGCGCGCGGAACACGAGGAAGCCCGCGACAGTATCGGAGTACTAGCGGAATCGGTACTCGCCAGGTACGGCAAGGAGTACGACGACTCGGTCCTGCTGGGCGACTTCACCGTCAACCCGGTTCCGCTGCTCGGACAGAGCAGCTTCGATATTCCCACGGTCGCCGTCCGCCAACCCGCATACGCCAACCCGACCGAGGTTCCCGACTGGGTACTCGAGCCACCGGCCAGGCCACGGATCTGCCTCACGACCGGCCGGTCACGACGTGACGTGGGCCAAACGGACAACTACGGCATTTCGATCCAAGCACTGTTCGACGGCGTTGCCGAACTGGACATCGACGTGGTCGCGACATTCACCGCCGAACAGTTGCCGGCGGATATCGAGGTCCCGGACAACGTGCGGTTGGTGGACTATGTGCCGTTCAACGTACTGCTGCCAACCTGCTCCGCGGTCGTACACCACTCCGGCGGGACGACCATGATGATGGCGATGTGGAACGCGGTTCCGCAGATCGTGATCTCGCCGAAGGCCTGGGGTGACCCGGATCTGACCGAGCTAACCGTGGAACAGGGCGCCGGGCTTGCCATTCCCGCGGACGAACTGACCGGAGACAAGCTGAGCGCGGCGCTCACCCGCGTCCTCGATGAACCGTCCTTCGCGCGGAACGCGACGAAGATGCGCAGCGCGACCAAGAGCTTGCCCAATCCGAACGAGGCAGTGCCGATCATCGAGCGGCTGACCGAAGAAACCCTCGCTCGGCACGCGTCGCGTGAAAGGTCGCGCCCTCACTCCGCAACCGGCTAAGCTCGCGGCACCCGAACAGCTGACCGGACGAGGTACCGAGCATGGGCGCAGCCAACGACGAAGCGGCCATTGACGCGGTCGCCGGAACGGCGAGCCCCACGGTGCGGCGCCTGGTGCACGATGCGGTAGCCATGCTGCGCGCGGTGGTACCTGACGCGCAACTCGACGTGGACGCCGCGGCCAAGCTGATTGGGTTCACCTTTGCTCCCGGGACCTATAAGGGTCTGTTCGCCGGAGTGATCGCACACCGCGGCCACGTCAATCTGATGTTCAGCAACGGCGTCGAGCTGATCTCGATCGCACCCGAGCACCTACTGCAGGGCACCGGCAAGAAGGCGCGGCATATCACGTTGACCGACCCGGACCAGCTCGCTGACCACGAGATCCGCCAGCTGCTGCGGGTGGCGGCGGAGCGTACCCGCGTCAGCCTCAGCTGAACGGTAATATACGGCGGTCAGAGCCACCACGGCGAGCCGAGAACCGCGAGCAGTTGCGAACAGATGACTTCGGATCACACTGGCCAAGCCGCAGCCAATGAAGGGCGTTCCCGGTTGCACCGCGAAGCACGTAGGGAACAGATTCTCGCCACGGCTACCGGCGCGTTCGCACAGCTGGGCGGGTTCGCCCCGACGAGCCTGGACGACGTGGCCAGAGCAGCGGGGATCACCCGGATGATCCTGTACCGCCACTTTGATTCCAAAGCAGACCTCTATCAGGCGGTACTCGAGCGTGCCGCCAACCAGTTGTATTCCGCGGCGACGGGCGACGACGGAATCGGCGAGCACAGCATTCCGGGGATGCTGCGCTGGGCAGCTGGTGATCCCGACGCGTTCCGGCTGCTGTTTCACCACGCCGCGCGCGAGACCGAGCATCGGGACGAGATCGACGAGCTACGCGCAAACATGGTCGCGGCACTCGAGCAGCAGGCGAATCTGGCTACCGCCGGCCAGGTGTGGGCGTCCTGGGGCGCCAACCTCGCGGTGACCGTGGTGATCGAGGGGATCATGGCGTGGCTCGATGCCGGACAGCCGGATCCGGACCAAGCGACCGAGCGGATCATGCTCGCGGTCGACGGCGTCTTCGAAGCCATCGGGCACAGTCCGTGAGAAGTGCCGCGCTCGGCAACTTGGCTCAACCACTGGCCCTTGCCGACCGATTGGCCGTGAGCTGCGTGACGACCGCGAGTGTAGCCATCACCACGACGGTTGCCAGACCGATCACCAGTGGCGGCACCGCCGCACCAAGCACCAGTCCGAGCGTCCCAACGATCACCAGCCCGGCGGCGGCTACGTACCTCGCGCGGGCGACCGAGCCAGTTCGGGACCGCAGGAACAGGATATTGCCGGCAAGGTAGATCAGGGGTCCACCAACGGTGGTCAGCACCACGGTCGCGTCCGTATCGGCGTGTGTGATGCGCAGTTCGATCGACACTGCTACGACAATCGCCCCGGCGACCATCAACAAATGCGCGTAGGCAAACGCCGAACGCAACGCGCTGGTGCTGGAGTCGCCACGGCTCGCCAACGTATCCGCACCGGCGAGCGCGAAATATGCCCACCACATCACGAACAACCCAATGAACCCGAAAACGGTCGCTACCACGGCGCGCAGCGGAATCGGGTCAAGCTCGGCGAGCGTGAAGCCCATGATCAGGATTGACTCACCGAGCGCGATGATGAAGACGCCGCGGTTGCGCTCCGCGAGATGTTCCGGATCGGTAGGCCAGGTGGCCATCGGCGCCGTGCCGAGACCGGGAAACCGGTAGTCGAACCTCGGGCCGGCAAGATCGATGACCAGCGCGACGAACCAGACCGCCAGTCGCGGCCCAGTGTCGAGGAAGGCACCAACAAGCCACAGCACACCGGAGGACGCGCTCCATGCCAGCAAGTTCGTGTAGTTCTTGGCCAGCACATGGCCGCGCATGGCCACGGCCATAAAGGCCGCGCGACCGACCTGCGCCGCTACATAGCAGGCCGCGAACAGTAACCCGTCGTCACGAAACGCCTGCGGTAGCCCCAGGGCCATACCGAGCGCGGCGAGCATCAGCAGACCGTTCAGTACCCGCACCGCCCCACTTCGCGGGTCCAACCAGTTCATTGCCCACGCGGAGTAGTTCCACGCCCACCAGACGGCACCGAACAACAGTGCCACTTCCGCGAAGCCCAACCAGGTGAGGTGGGCAAGGAGCGTATGCGAGACCTGAATGATCGCGAATACGTAGACCAGATCGAAGAACAGCTCGATCGGCGCTACCTCGGATCGGCGCTCATCGTCTGGACGCATCAATCGCGGGTGTGCCCGCGGTGCCGGCATGGCGTCGTTGTTGTTGGACACGTGCCACTTCCCGATACTCTGCCGATAGGGGCGAGTCATCCTAAACCGACAGTCCACACAGGTGCCGACAGCGAACGAACGCGTGTCTCCAAACCAACCCCGGCTGTTTCCATTTTCACCTGAAAGCGCGAAGGCACTAGAAGGCCAGTCACTGTTCTTCGAGGCAGCTCAGCGAGCAGCTTGTCTTGCGGCAAAGTTTGTTGGCGCCATCTCAGATATTGACGCACCGTAGCCTAGGTGTCGATGCTGCCCCAAAACGAGAAAAGCCCCCGCCCGTAGGCGGGGGCTTAGTCGTCGTTCGGTGTTACTTCAGAGCGTCGACAAACGCCGTCAACGCCGAGCGCGGCACGGTGATGCGCCCCGCGTCCGGGTTCTTGCTGTCCCGGATATCGGCGTCGCGGCGCGTCCGAATCTCGACACAGTTTTCGGTGTTGGCGCTGTAACTGCTCTTCCGCCACTGGCCGCCGGACTGCGGTACGGTCATGGTGTTGTCACTCCGTTCGGTTAATCATCTCAGCGATCAACGCTGACGATTCGCTTTCACTCATCGCGTTGTCGGCAACCTTGGCCACCGCAGTACGGTAAACCTCCACGTCTTGGGGCTCGTGTAGGAACAACCCCGAAACGCGGTTCTCTAGGTGCACCATCGGACCCCGGTCAGCGAATTCCGCGATAGAAAACGTCCCATCCAGCCCAGGGTGCCAGTCGCACTCCATCGGGATAACCCGGAGGTGCACGTTATCCAGCTCACTGTGTGTCTGCAACGCACGAACCTGGTTCCTAGCGACGGTCTTACCGCCGATCCTCTGACGCAGCACCGGCTCCCACACGAACGCGTTTAGCTCGGCAGGCTCCGCGCGGGTAATAGCGTCTCGTCGCCCGAGCCGGACAGCGACACGTGTGTCTACCTCGTTGGCTGGCACATCCGCGCCTAGCATGATCGCTCGCGCGTACTCGCCGGTTTGCAACAGCCCCGGAACCAGGGTCATCGAAACAACGGTCAGCCGCGACGCGGTGCGCTCCACCTCTAACAGCGTGGTTAGCTGCCTCTGCTGCTCCGGCATCCCGACCGACAGCCAGTGCGCCCCGTCCGGGTCGCGCGCGAGTTCAATGATCTCATCGCGCTGTTCGGCGGATGCCCCGACGACCACGAGGTAAGCGGCGACTTCTTCCGGCTTCGGGGACCGCTGCCCAGTCTCCCAACGCGAAACCGTTGTGTGCGAGGTTTCCAGTTCTTCGCCGAGCCGCCGAACGGTGATCCCTTTAGCCTCACGCGCCTTCCGCAGCGCCGCGCCTACGGCGCGAGCCTTGGGTGTGGTGCCTGCCATGCACCAAAGCATAGACCAGTGATCGTGCGGTTAAAGGGTCGCCCGTTTGGGGCATTGCACGGCTTTGGTGCCAGCTGGAAACATCAGAACCGCACCACGGGATCGGGTGGATACAAGCCCGTTGGGCGCATTCTACTGGGAGGGCTGACGCATGAGCTTCCGGCACGTAATCCAGGCCCGAGGGACCAAACCGGGCGAATCGTGCACCCTGGTGTGCCAGATGAGTGGCACGTCCATCGACCTGATCCCGTTCGGTGATCCGCGCTGCGGCGTCCGGTTAACCACGGAGGACGCACGCTCGCTGGCTCAGGCGTTATTAGAGGCAACCGGCGACGAACCGGTGTTCACGAACGACGAAGGCCGCCGCGTGGCGTGGCGGCTCCTGAAGCTCTGCGGTGGCAGCTGATCGATGATTTTCTGGACTATCCGCGAGGATCTGCGCCACATGTTCCGGGCAACCGTCCCTGCTCGCGGCGACACCGCCGAGACGTTCTGCGGCATCACGTTCGAGATCACGCCCGACGATATCCGGTTGCCCGATGATGTTTGGGACCAGCGTCCCGAACTCTGTTCGCGTTGCGCCCGGATCTTCCGGGAAAACCACGCGATGCGCCGCTGAACTCGCGGCGGGGGTGTCTGGCCGCCCCGAATCCGGGCACTCTCGCCGCGTCCCAAGTTTGTCACCGCAACAACCTAGGATGATGGAGGAAGAACCATGGCCAACGACGGTAGGTGTCCTCAGTGTGGTCAAATCGTCAGCGGGGAACCGGGAACAAACACGCCGATCCATCGGCCACCGGGCGAACAGAAGGCGTGTCCGGGCGGAACGATCCAACCAAGGTGACGTAGCATGCAGGTGACTGAACTCGATGAGCTGATCGTCAAGCTTATCGTTGACTCGGGACATCCCGAGATTGACAGCGTTGAACGCGTACCGACCCCCGGGCGGCCGGACAACCACACCCGGCTAGTTGTGCGGTTCGCTTCCGGGGCGTCCGCAACGATCATGGTCCCGCTGGTGACCGGCGGCGGCGTCTCACACGAGCGATACCAACTACCAGCGGGGGTGCTGTGACATGCGCGTACCGCGCTTCAAGGAATGGCTACACGAACAGCTTGTCGATAGCGGTCACGCCGGGGTTGCGTCGATCGAGTGGCAGCAGCACGACGGCCAGACCAACACCGTTGTAAACGGCACAGACGGTCGGAGTCTGCACCTATTGATCGTCGGCGGGTCCGCACCCGGTGGAGACGATCACACGCAGCCCGAGAAGATCGTGCACCGGTCACCCGAATCCTCGATTCAGGTACACCAGCGCAACTGAGAAGAGCCACTGCTTGACCGGTTACCCGAGTCAAGCAGGGGTTTTGCTTGCGCTAGTAGCGCTTGCGGTTCGTCGGTTTCGTCGTCCGTGGCGCGGGAGGACATGCCGTACACCTCGGCGATTCACCTGAAACCCGCCAAGACGCCAGCGGGCCTAGTCACCGCTTCTCGGAACCATTCAGGGATATTGCCGTTGCGGCAAAGTTTGTTGGCACCCTCCCAGAAACTGACGCATCGTGGGATCACCGACCACACAGGAGGAACGGTGGACCAGGAATTCTGGGATGACCAGTACCGTGAACGCGGTCAGCGCTGGAGCGGCCGAGTCAATGGCGGGCTCCGGGTTGAAGTTGCCGGTATGCAGCCCGGTAGAGCGCTCGATATCGGCTGCGGCGAAGGCGCGGACGCAATCTGGCTCGCGAACAACGGGTGGCAGGTCACGGCGATCGACATCTCAACTGTCGCGCTGGAGCGCGCCAGGGCCGCAGCTGGCACGGAGTCCCGGATCGACTGGCAGTATGCCGATCCAAGGGTGTCACCGCCGCCGCGCGCCAGCTTCGACCTGGTTTCCGCCCAGTACTTTCCGATTCAGCGTGAACCGGAACATGCCACGTTACGTGGTCTGCTGGACGCCGTGGCCAACGGCGGGATTCTGCTGGTGGTCAGCCACCTCATCACGGGGCCACCACCCGCGGACTGGCAGGGCCCGGACCCGGGCGAGTTCTACCAACCACCGGAGATCGCCGCACACCTTGACGATCATTGGTCAATCGAGGTCAACGAATCCCGACCACGAGTTGATCTTCCTGTGGACAACCCACACCACGAGGATCTCGTGCTGCGCGCCAGGAGACTGGCGTGATCTCCCTGGATCGCCGGGTCACCGCGGTCGAAAACCCGCCCCGTCGCGCGGGGCGGGTCGCGGCACCGGATCCCTCGGTCAGCGCATAATCGAGCCGCCCTCGAACCAGTCGTCGTCATCGGCCGGCTCGCTCGCCCTCGCCCGAGGCGCCGATTCGGTCGAGCCGCCCTGCTCGGGCGCTTCCGCATCCCGCATGGCCTTGGCGGCCTTGTCCATATCGGGCAGTACGCCGATTGCCGTCAGCTCAGCCGTATTCGCCGGCGGCACCCTCGTCAGTGACGCCATGGCCGCGGACACGTCCCTGTCCAGTTCCCCTTCGGCGACGCCTTCCACGATCTGCCGCCAGGTGAGTTCGCCCCGAGCGATTCGTTCGAGCACCGCCTGCCATTCCGGGGTCTTCACATGGCCCTCGATATAGGCCTTGAAGCGATCGACTTCCGCGTTCGTCAGCGGCGTGGTGTCCTGCGCGAGCTTCTGCTCGACCTCTTCGGTTTTCGCCTGTACCTCGCGAGCCTTGCTCAGCGCGAAGTCGATGCGGCCGTCAAGCTCACGTTCCGCCCGCTCCATCTGCGGGGTACGATACGGGTCCCCGGACGGGTAGCCCATCATGCAAATCCTTTCCGTCGCTCTACCGGCCGTCAGTTCCCCGCGTCTTCAGCGATTCCGTCGAGCTCGCTGAGCTTGCCACTGGCGTCTTCGATGTTCTGCTCGAGAGCGCCCGTTTGCTCCTTGAGCTTGCCGGCATTGTCCTTGATCGATTCGTACGTGCTCGCCGCGTCTTGCAGATTGCCAATCTCCGGGATCTGCTTGACCGTATCGACAAGATCCTGCGCGGTGTTGAAGTAGTCCTGCATCGTTTCGACAACCTGCTCGAGCGATTCGTACAGGCTGAAGACCTTCTGCGCCAGGTCGATGATCTCCATGATGTTGTCGTGCAGGGCATCGATGTCGAGATCGACCCCTGGAATGTAGCTCGCCGCCTTCGCCGCGTACTCGATAGCCGTCCAGGCCCAACCAACCCACGGAATGAACCTGGCCGCGATCTTGCCGGCAAGCTTCAGAATCTTGTTGATCGCGTCCACCGCCAGCTGCGCGATGGAGATGGATACCTCGGCGACCTTCTCGAACCCCTTGGAGATAAACTCGCCAAGTTTCTCGCCGGCCCATACCGCGCCGTCCTGCCAGTACTGGGAAAGGAACTCGCGGAACGCGTCCGCGGCATCGCCGTGTTCCCAGCCGTCCGCGGCTAGCTTCGCGGCGTTGTCCACGATATTCGAGGCGAGCAGGCCGAAGTTGCCACCGACACTGACCCAGGCCTGACCATTTGCCTTGATGCTGTTCGGGTTTCCCGCCAAGGGTTCCAGAATCGAATCAGTGAAGGACTTGCCGCCGTCGACACCGAACTCTGACCAGATCCAGTTGACGACATCGAGCACGGCGCCGGCATCAACGTCATCGGCGAAGGTGGAGTCCGGGCGGTCAATCGCCTTGATATCCAGCTCGGTGACGTTGTACTTCGACGAACCGCCCTCGGTATGTCGGTCGTAGCCGTCGTCCCCGTAGCCCTTGCCGAAGGTGATGTCCTCGCCGTTGTCGCCACCGAGTCCGTTTCGCTCAAACAGTGACTTGGACTCGTCTTCGCTGTAGCCATATGACTTGGCGGCATCGATCACCGCATCGCCGAGGTCGCACATCTTGACCTGCATGAGGCTGAAGCCCTCGCCGACGATCGTCGACGCGTCGCCGGTGACGATCTCACCGAGCTTTGAAAGCACGCCCTTGAACCCGTCGGCGCTCATCCCCTCCTCACGCGCCAACTTCTCGATCTCCGGCAGCGACTGGCCGGCCTCCGCTCCCAAATAGAGGCCGAAGTCCGCTACCTGAGCCTCATCGACTTCGTAACCCATCGTGCACCCCTCTTGCTTAACTTGGCCTGCCCCTCGGCCCCCCTTTGCGTAAATCTAACCTGCGTGGGCGATACGTGAGTACGTTTTAGGTAAATTCGTCCAACGATCTGCCCCACGACCGGCCTAGCCCAAGGCCGTCTTGGTTGCGCTGAGTAACATCTCGGCCAATGCCTGTAGCTGCGGCTGCCCCGGCTTCCCGAGGGCGCCAACGGTCAACGAGAACCGTTCCTCCCCGACCCGAAACACCACGACGAGGTCGTTACGCGCGACTCCAGCATCGGACAGGTCCGGATCCGCCGCGTACCCGGCAGCATCACCCAACCCGGGAATTCGCTGATAGTCGGCCGCGGCCGAGCCTTCCTCCAGGTCACCGAACGCCTCGTCGAGCACCTGCTCGTCGGTCTCGTCGTCCTGCCATTGCGAACTGATCTCGGTGGAAAGGTCGAACTGGTCAGTCTCGTAGTCGCACTCCCTTGTCAGGAAGTACGGCGACTGGCGCGCGGGCGCCCTGCCGCGCTCGTTACCCTCACTGCCCATCACCTTGACCTCGAGCTGCTGCTCAATGTCCGCGTTCGCAAGCAGCTCACAGAACTTGTCCCCGGTTAGCCGCTCCAATACGGAAACACCGTGCCCGTCTCCCTGGGTAGTCGGGTCAGCGCTACCCGGCGCTTCGCCGTTCTCCGTCGAACAACCCACCGCGAGCAACAGCGACGTGAGGGCGAAGCCGAGCAGACCACGTGTGGCGCGAACGCGTTTGCCAGGCGCATTGGCCAAAGGTTGGATCATGCTCCCGCATCCTACGGGCTAAGGGCAGGTAGTTCGCCAACAGATCTGAGTGGACGAATCGCGGCGAGCCGTCCACTCAGCGCCGAGCAATAGCCACGACGGTTTCCGCCGCTGCTCCGATAACAGCACTGGCGTTCCCAGCGCCGCTGAGCCGTCGGTCGCCAGGGCTGGTCAGCCCAGTGCCAAGGGCGGCGAGTGAAACCATCCGATCGTCGAACACCAACAGGCCGACATCATGCCGAACGCCGTGCAACTCGCCGGTTTTGTGCAGGCATCGCACGTCTTCGGCGAGCCGCACCGGCATCCGGTCGTTCACCTGCTGTTCGCCGAGCGCGTCCAATGCGAACTCGCGCAGCCTATCCGGCAGCAGCTCAGCGCCGGCGAGCCGATCAAGCAGTGCAGCCTGGTCGTCGGCCGTCGTCACGTTCTCCAGTCCAGCCATGGCCGCATCCTGGTCCATCAACCGACGACGCAACCGGGTACCGCGCAGGCCCAAGGTGGTGATCCGCTGGTCCGTGTCCGCCACGCCGAACAAATCGATCACCGCGTTGGTGGCAACGTTATCGCTCACCACGATCATCAAGGTCAGCGCCTCGGCAAGGCTGAGCCGGGTTACCGACGGCAGCAGCCGCAGCACCCCCGCGCCGCCTACCCGTTCCACCGGTATCGCCACCTCGTCGTTCAGCGAGCGCCGACCTGCGGCGACATCCTGCAATGCGACCACCAGTAGCGGCACCTTGATGGTGCTCGCCGCCGTCACCGGCACGGCCCCGTTCAGCGATACCACTGGACTGCCGTGCTCCCATACGGAGAAGTGCCATTGACCGTCCCCAGTGGACGCGTGGGCGTTCAGCTCTCGGGTTAAACGCGCGGCCTTCCCTTCAGTCCACATTGCTACAACACCGCGAAGAGTACTGCGAACAACAGCAAGTTGGCACCCATGATCGTCCAACCGTTCACCAACATCATGCGCAGGTTCGCCGAACGGGCCAGGCCCATCTGGCCAATCATGTCCGCGTTCGGGAACGGCCCGAACCAGTCGATCTGGCTGCCACCGAGTAGCGCCGCGCTCCACGCCGTGGCCGGTACCCCGACGGTCGCGGCCAACGGCCACAACAGCTGGTCGATCAAGGTAACCTGAGCCACCGCGGCACCAGCGACGCCGACCCAGCCAATGACGAGTGTCAGCATCAGGAATGGCCACGGACCGGCGTCGGCCAGCGCCGGGCGCAGCGCATCGAGCAACGCCTCGTAGGCACCCGACTCCTCCATCATCACCAGCAGTGGATTGAACAACCAGAACAGGAAGAAGAGCCAGAGCAGTTGAGCCGCGCCGGTGTAGAACGAGGTGAGCGCATCAACTGGCTTCATCCCACCAGCCAGTGCCGTAACGATCGCGGTCACGACCATCACCAGAATCGCGTACTCGAAACCAGCCTCGAGAACCACACCAAGTACCGCCATCGCGACCAGCGTGCCGATGAACGCGACCGCCGCACGCTTCTCGCGCGCTGTCGCCGACGATCCCGCGTCCAGCCCGGCAAGGTCCTCCTCGGAGTACTGGTCTTCTTCAGTACGACGCTGGATGAAGCGCGCCATGAAGAAGCCGGTACCCCAGGTAACAATGGCCATCGGCAACCCGGCGACCACCAGGTACTCCGCATAGCTGATTCCCGCGGCGCCCGTAATCGTCACTACGGGCGGCGTGAACGGGCCGATCACTAGTCCAGCCGCACCACCAGCGTGCAGCATCGCCGCCACCGATGGCCGAGATCGGCTCACCGCGGCGGCAACCGGGATCACGATCGGCGCCAGGATCGCGTTCGCGCCAGCGAGCGTGCCGAGCGCGCCGACCAGCACTGAGGAGGCGAGCATGATGCCGATCTGGATCCGTACGGGACTGCTCAGCCCGATGCCGTTCAGTAGCCCGCGAACCAGAGTCTGCGCCGCGCCGGTATCCGAAGCGATACGGCCAAGACCAGCGCCGAGCATGATGATCAAGCCGATCACGGCGATGAAGGAGCCGAGCGACTCCGACAGCATCGTGCCGATCTCCAGCGGCCCGGCACCGGTAAGCAGGATGCCCACTACCACCGCGGCACCGGTCGCCAGTACGACGTTGACCTCGAGCAGCACGAGAATGGCGTAGACCACGATGGGGAGCAAGCCCCACAGCGCCAGATCGTCGGTAACGAGATTGAGCACCACCGCGGCAAGCAGGGCCACGACCAGTAGCGTGCCGGCTATCACCTTCTTCACCGGTAATGGTGCTCTGGCCCTGCCGCGTACGGCATTCGATGTCATAGCGACTCCGTCCTACCTGGCCGCATCCCCGGCCAGACCAGGTACCACGCCTATCCCGCGCGGATCCAACTTGATCAGGCCATAGCTAACCATGCGCTGAATCCGCTCAGCGGACCTGCCTCTGTGGACACTGAGTCGCCCGTCGTGATCAGGCGATGGACCGCCCGGCGAACTCCGGAGCCGGCTCGACGAGTGCATCGAGTGACCGGGCGATCTCCGTCGGGAACGGCGCGCTCGCGCCGAGCTGCCCGTCGACGTGCACTGCCAGGATTTCCTCGGTCGCGACAACGACGTCAGCAACGGCCATCTCGTGACACAGCCGGAGCTTTCGCCTGCCGACTCCGACGATCCGGCTGATCACCGTCAGTTGCGCGGAAGCATCCACCTCATGGAGATACCGGATATGTGCTTCAACCGTGTACAGCGAGCAGCCGGAACTCGTCCGGTACTTGGCATCGAGGCCGACCTGATCCATGACCGCATCGGTCGCGAAGCCGAAGACAAGTACGTAGTACGCCTCGCTCAGATGGCCGTTGTAGTCAATCCACTCTGGCCGGACCTGCTGGTGAAACCGGGCCAGTTTCATACCTTTCCCTGCCGAACGTTCTCGATCGCACGCATCACGGCGATCACCGCGCGGTCGCGTTCGGCGACCAGTTCGGCCACACTTCGGCCTTCGGCGGCATCGGCGCACCCCTGCACCATGCGATCCCGCAAATCGTCGGTGAGCTCCGGGGCCTGCAACCGGGTCCACGGCGATTTGAGCGAAGGACCAAAGTGGTCAAGCATATGCGCCATGCCACCTTCGCCACCTGCCAGATGGAAGGTCAAACATGGACCGAGTAGTGGCCAGCGTAGCCCGGGTCCTTCGGTGATCGAAGCATCGATCTGCGCCGGAGTCGCCTCGCCATTGGCAACCATATGCAGCGCTTCGCGCCAGATCGCTTCCTGGAGCCGGTTCGCGATGAATCCCGGCACCTCGCGATCCATTGTGATCACTGATTTGCCGGCAGCTTCAAAGAACTCCGAAGTCCAGCGCACAACCGAATGATCGGTCTGCTTTCCGCCAACGACCTCAACCAACGGGATGAGATATGGCGGGTTGAACGGGTGTCCGACCACCAAGCGGTGCGGCGTCGCGCACCGTGCCTGCATCTCGGTCATCCCGAAGCCCGAGGTCGACGAGGAGATCACCACGCCAGGCGGTGTCGCGGCGTCGATACGGGCCAGCAAATCCTGCTTGAGCTCAAGATCCTCCGGTGCGCTTTCCTGAACGAACTCCGCATCTGCCACCGCGGCCTCGAGTGTCGGCCGTACGGTGAGGTTGTCCACTGACGCGTTGTCGGCCAGTCCGAGCTCCCGCAGCGCCGGCCAGGCGGCATCAACCAGCCGCCGCAGTTTCTGCTCGGCGTCGGGCGCTGGATCCCAGGCAGCCACCTGGTAACCGCGGGCAAGGAAATGCGCGATCCAGCCACCGCCGATAACTCCCGCACCAATGCACGCGACCTGCCGTACCGCGGCCGGGGACACGGTCTGTTCGTTCAACTCGGGACCCTTCCAGGAGATTCGGTTCGACGTTCAGGGCTTCGGCCGCAGACCGAGCTTCGCGCGTGCCTGATCCGGCGTCGCGATCGTGCCGCCCATCGCCTCGATAATGGTGACCGCTCGCTCGACCAGTTGAGCATTGGTTGCCTTGACGCCCTTGGCAAGGTAGAGGTTGTCCTCGAGCCCAACGCGTACTTGCCCGCCAAGCAACGCGGATTGTGCCACCCAGGGAAACTGATCCCGACCAATGGCAAAGCTCGCCCAGTTGGCACCGTCCGGGAGCATGTTCACCATTGCCTGTAGCACGCCAGGATCGGCGGGTGCGCCATATGGAATCCCCATGCACAGCTGGAAAAGCGGCGGAGCGTCGATCAGCCCCTCCTCGATCAGCTTGGTCGCGAACCACAACTGCCCTGTGTCGAAGATTTCCAACTCCGGCTTGACGCCGAGTTCCTGAATTCGCTTCGCACCGGCCCGGAGCATGTCCGGCGTCGAGATGTAGAGCTGACTCCCCTCGCCGAAGTTCAGCGAGCCGCAGTCCATCGTGCAGATATCGGGTAGCAGTTCCTCGACATGGGGCAGCCGGTCTAGCCCGTTGACCAGGTCAGTGCCATCCACCGGCTTGAGCGGATCTTCCTGATCGATCACCAGGTCGCCGCCCATACCGGCCGTCAGGTTGATCACGACGTCTACACCGGACTCCCGAACCTGCCGGACGACCTCGCGGTACAGCGAGACCTCACGCGAGCCCTGACCAGACTCGATGTCGCGCACGTGGATATGCACGACGGCGGCACCGGCGTTGGCCGCGTCCACCGCCGAGATCGCGATCTGCTCCGGAGTAACCGGAACGAACTCGCTCTTGCCTACCGTGTCAGCGGCACCGGTCAGTGCCGCGGTGATGATCACTTCCCTGTTCATCGGATGAGCCCTTTCGGGTTGGCGGCGGCCTGCGGTTGGACGCCTTGTACCGGCTCGTCCAACCGCAGGCGACCATAACAGCGACTTGCGATACTCGCAATCGCATCGGCGGCAGTCCGGTGCGTCGCAGCAACCCATCGCAATGCCTAGATCGGCTATGTGGCATCCATAAACACAACGCCGTCCCGTTCTGTCGAGAGGTCGACCGGAAACCCAACTGACAGGCCAATCAGATTGCGATCGGACTCGGCGCCAGCTACACGCAGCGGTAGAGCGCTTCGACGAGGCGCACGGTCAGCGGCGAGAAATCGGCGAGATGGCTGCGCACGAAGCCAACCGCAACGCGCCTGTCAGGGTCGGCGAAACCTTTCTGACCACCCGCGCCATCCTTACCGAACGCCGCCTCACTCGGTCCGTAGATATTGCCGAGCAGCGGTAGTTGGGTATTGCCTTCGAAACCAATCGTCCACGCGGCCGGACGACCCAGTACCGGATCCGGATCGCGGAAGCGCACCTTCGCGAAGGCGTCAATCGACCTCGGCGTCACGAGCCGGACACCATCCAGCTCGCCGCCCTGGCTCAACACCGCGTACATTCTGGCGATCCCGCGCGCGGTACCTAGCGCGTCGCCGGACCCCACGCCAGCCGAGACGAACTGGGGGTCGGCCCCGAGGCGGTCGAGCACATCGAACACGCCAATCCCGCGCTGGGCCAGGAACGCACGACCACAGATGGATTCCGGGTCGCTTGACGAAGGGAGAATGACACCTCGACGTTCCAGTGACTCGATCAGCTCGGTAAGTTCACGCGGAACCGGCATCAGTGGGTGCAACTGCGCAGCGCGGTCGAACACGTCCCGCGCTGCCGGGCCGAACCAGAGCTCCAACCCAAGCGGACCGCGTACCTGCTCCTCGAAGAAGGTCGCCAGATCCCGACCGGTGATGCGGCGTACCAGAGCACCAACCAGATAGCCAAAGGTCAGTACATGGTATGCGGGACTGCCAACCGGGTACTGGATCTCGGACAGTGCCATCCTGCGATGAATCTCCTCATGCGCGGCAAAGTTCTCCCCGAGGTCGGGGCCGGACAGATCGAAAAGGTCCTCGTAATCCGGGATCGCGGGCAACCCGGCGGAATTCGTCAGCACCTGACGAACGGTGATGCCGGCTTTCCCCGCCGCCGCGAACTCCGGCCAGTATCGTGCGACGGCCGCGTCCAGCTCAAGTTCGCCGCGATCGTAGAGCACCAGAGCGCACAATCCGGCAATGCCTTTGGCCGCGGAGAACAGCATGCTCGGCGTTTCCTGCCGCCATGATCGCGCTGGAGCCGCCCGGCCGGCGTACAGATCAACGACCTTCTCGCCGCGCACATAGGCGCAGAACGCCGCTCCGCCGGCGCCAAGCTCATCGAGGTGACCTTCGAAGGTCTCCCGCACGGCCGCGTAGTGTGCTGCCACTTCTCCCATAACTGGCGTACTCATTGCGGGCCGCCCATTCCACCGAGGTCGAGCGCGCTGAGCATTCGTGGCCTACTGTCGAACTCGGCTGTCGCGCCACCGTCGACGGAGATTGTCTGTCCGGTGATGAAACTCGAGTCATCGCTGGCAAGAAACGCCGCCAGGTACGCGATGTCGTCCGGCTGCCCCGCTCGCGGAATCGGCGCCGCGTGACGCAACATCTTGGCCGCGTCGGCTGGATCGCGTCTGCCGATCGCGTCATTGGCGTAGTGCATCGGGGTGAGCACACTGCCCGGACAGATCGCGTTAACGCGAATATGTTCGCTGGCCAACTCCATTGCGGCGACAGATCCCAGCTGGACCAACCCAGCCTTGGACGCGGCATACGCGCCGTATCCGGCCATCCCACGAAGTGCGAACACGGACGCGATGTTGATGATCGAGCCTCCGCCAACCGTTACCATCAACGGCACCACATGCCGCATGGCCAGCCACGCCGAACGCAGGTTCACCGCGATCGTTCGATCGAACAAACTTGGGTCGACCGAGGTGATCGAACCTTCGTCACCGCATACGCCCGCGTTGTTGACCAGGATGTCCACCCGGTCGAAGCGTTCGACAGCCGTCGTGAATACCGACTCGAGGGCGGCGTCATCGGTGATGTCGGCGGGCACGAACACTACGTCGTCCCCCAGCTTCTCAGCCAGTGCGGCTCCGTCCCCGTCGTCTTTCGAAGGCTGGCTGGCGTAGTGCAGGATGCCCGCCTTGCCCAGGCTGTCCCGGAGCCTCGTGGCCTCGGCCGGTGGAATATCGCAGAACACAACCGAGGCACCTGCGGCGGCGAGACATTCCACGGTCGCACGGCCAATTCCCGACGCGCCACCGGTGAGGACGGCGACCTTCCCCGCCAACTTGCTCACTTATCCTCCTGGCTGTCATTCCGCGACGCGTGGTGTGTGGTGCGGCGCGCCATCTCGTCGTGTACGTCCGCGAAGATCTCGCCCACCGCCGCGAGTGCGTGCAGATCAACTCCCGGCCGTACCTCGCGCTCCAGCGCGACCGCATCCGCCGACTCAGCCGAGGGTGTCTCGGCTAGCCGCGCGGCGTCCGCGAACCTTCCTCGTTGCGTGAAGTCCGCTTCGACCGGTGACTCACCACGACGAAACTCCACCACGGCGCCGTTGCGAACGGTCACATACCAGCCGTCTTCGCCGGACGGCGTTGGCGCATCCGTGAAATGTTCGGCCAAGGTGATCGACCCGGTACCAAGCACCTCGGTGGTGTCGCCAGCCCGTTCCTCGAACAAGGTGCGCAACACCATCAGCCATTGGTCGGACATGAACTCGTGCCGACTGTTCATCGCCTTCCTTCGCATCCGTTCCACCGCCGCGTCACGAAGCGCGCTCCGGCGCAGCTTCCCCGCGTCATCCCGCAGCGGTGTATCAACGAACTCGACCATTCGCGGAACCTTGTATCGGACAAGTCGTTCCGCTACATAGCCGAGTATCTCGTCCTCCGCGGCTTCCGAACTGACCTCGACGAGCGCATGCACTCGCTGTCCCAGGTCGTCATCGGGGAGGCCAACGACCGCGCAACTATCCACTTTGGGGTGCGCGCTGAGTACCGCCTCGATCTCCGCGGGGTAGATATTGGCGCCGCCGGATATGATCAGATCCGTTCGACGGTCACTCAAGTAGAGATAACCGTCGTCGTCCATCCACCCCAGATCGCCGATCGATTCCCAGCCGTTCACCCGCCGAACTTCGGCGCCCACGTAGCGATACATCGGTTCGGCGGAGCGCATGAAGATCTCCCCCAGCTCCCCGGCGGGGGCGGGCTTGCCGTCCACATCGAACACAGCTATCTCACCGAGAACCGCCTTGCCCACCGAACCACGGTGCGCGAGCCATTCGGTCCCGGTGATCACCGTCAGGGCCTGGTTCTCGCTACCGCCATACATCTCGAGCACCTTGTCCGGTCCCAGCAAGTCGATCCAGGCCTCCTTCACCCACGCCGGGCAGGGCGCGGCCATGTGCCAGACGACGTCCAGCGTGGCAAGGTCGAACCGCTCCGGCTCGGCCTCGATCGCGCGGAGCATCCGCACCATCATGGTCGGCACGAGGTTCAGCCAGGTAACCTGGTATGTGGTGATCGCGTCCAAAGCCGCGACCGGATCGAACTTCGGCAACACCACCAGGTGCTGACCACTGAACAAGCCGAGGCTGGACATCCCGAACGGCGAACTATGGTAAAGCGGTCCGGTCACCAGTTGCACGCCGCCTGAAGTGATGCCAAAAGCGGCCCCCGGGACCGGCGGAAAGGTACCGGGCTGGCCAGCCACGATCAGTTTCGGGCGGCCGGTGCTGCCGCCCGACGTCGGCGCTTTCCATGCCGGCGATACGGCGTCGGGCAGCGGTTCACTCGATAGCCCCGCGTCCGGCGAGAACCCCTTGGGTACGCAGGTCCGGTCGGGATGCACCGTCTGGTCGACACCGACGATCAGCCGGGGCTCCGCCAGCTCGACGATCGCCTGTCGTTCCGGGATCGGCAACCGGTAGGACAGCGGTTGTGGCACGGCGCCGAGCTTCCAGGTCGCGACCGCGGCGAGATAGAACTCGATCGAGTTTGGCAACGCGATGCTGACGAAATCGCCGACGCCGACCCCGAGTTCAGCGTATGCCCTGGCCAATCGATTACTTTGGTGTTCCAGTTGGTGACGAGTAATGGATACGCCAGCACAGCTAAGACTGGGGCGGTCCGGCGCTTGCGCCGCAAGGGCCGCGATGATCCGGCCAATCGACTGTGGTTCGGCCGCTGCGTCACCGTGCAACTCGGACAGACCGGGGGGCGCCGAGGGATCAGCTGACACCGCTCCTCCTCCCGTCAACGCGTGCCGTACGGCCCATCCTTTCCCGGGCGGGCCGCTGCGAATAGTGGGGTGAGCACTACCAATAGGGCACGCCCGGCTGTTCAGCCGGCCAGCAGCGAGACAGGGTCGAAGATATGACGAATTCCCCAGTGATCGAGTACGACGACAGTACGCCCAGGATCGCCCGCATCATTCTGAACCGCCCGGATACCCGCAACGCGCAGAACACCGAACTGCTTTACGCGCTCAACCAGGCTTATGATCGCGCGGCACACGATGACGCGGTACACGTGATCGTGCTCGCCGCCCATGGGCCACATTTCTCCTCGGGCCACGACCTGCGCGATTACGATGCGATCCGCACGCTTGACCAGCAGCGACCGGTTGGCACCTGGTCCGGCTTTCGCCGCCCCGGGGCCGAGGCATTACTCGCGAGAGAAAAGGAAGTATTCCAGGGATTCTCGGAACGATGGCGAAACATTCCCAAACCCATGCTCGCCGAGGTGCAGGGAAAAGTCATCTCCGGCGGGCTCATGCTCGTCTGGCCGTGCGACATCATCATCGCATCCGACGACGCGCAGTTCATCGACAACACCGTCGCGATGGGAGTGTGTGGTGCGGAATATTTCGGGCACCCTTGGGAGCTTGGCGTACGCGCGGCCAAGGAGCTCCTGTTCACCACCGACCCGATCGATGCCGAGGACGCCCATCGGCTGGGGATGGTCAACCATGTGGTCGGCAGGGCCGAACTCACCGACTTCACCATGCGGTTAGCCCGGCGGATAGCCGGCCAACCGTTACTCGCACTTCGGTTGGCCAAGGAAGCCGTGAACGTCGCACAGGACAGCCAGGGGCGGGTCAGCGCGATGCAGACCGCCTTCGCCTATCACCAGCTTTGCCACAGCCACAACATGGCCCAGTACGGCTCGCTGATCGACCCGGCCTTCCTGACTCATCAGTTCAGCGACAAGAAAGCCACCCAGACCAAGCCGAACGAACACTAGTCGCGAGTGGTACCCACGACGCTGATGAAACTCACACAGGCACCCGGCTGGCCGCCGAGGTTATGCGTCAACGCAAGGTCTCGTCCATTGTCGATCTGCCGCTGATCGGCTTGCCCACGCAACTGTAGCCAGCATTCGAACAACATCCGCAACCCGCTCGCCCCGATCGGATGGCCGAAGCTCTTCAGCCCGCCATCCGGGTTCACCGGTAGCACCCCATCCAGATCGAATGCCCCCGCCAGCACGTCCTTCCAGGCGAGGCCACGTTCGGCGAATCCGAGGTCTTCCATCAGCACGAGTTCGGTTGGCGTAAAGCAGTCGTGTACCTCGGCCAGTCCCAACTGCTCTCGCGGATCGCGGATGCCGGCTTGCTGGTAAGCGTCCGTCGCGCAGTGCACCACTTCGGGAAAGCTCGTGTAGTCGTAGCCCGGGTCGCTCGCTCCGGTCGCTGGACCAGCAGTCAACGACAGTGCCTTCACGAAAAGCGGTTGGTCGGTGTATTCGTACGCGTCCTCGGCACGCACGATGATCGCCGCCGCGGCACCGTCGGCTACCCCAGAGCAGTCGAATACGCCTAATGCGCCAGCCACCCTCGGCGAGTTCGCGATGGTTTCCTTCGGCACCTCCTTACGAAACTGTGCCAGCGGGTTCAACGCACCGTTCTTGTGGTTCTTCCACGCGATCCTGGTCAGCACCTCCTTGAGTTCGGGTTCGGCAACGCCGTACTTGTGCGCATACGCGGGCGAGAGCAAGGAGAACATCGCCGGCGCGGACAACTCCGCGGCCGTTCCGTCTCCCCCGCCACCCCCGGTGGCAAGCCCGGATATTCCCGAGTCCTTCAGCTTCTCGACGCCGATCGCCATCGCCGTGTCGAAAGCGCCGGAGGCGACCGCGTAGCACGCGTTGCGAAACGCATCCGAGCCGGTCGCACACATGTTCTCCAGCCGTGAGACCGGCTTGTAGTCCAGTTTCAGTGGCTTCGACAACGTCAGACCGGAAACCCCGGAGTCGAGCGTGCCCAGCCAGAACGCGTCCAGCTCGGCATAGCCGAGACCGGCCGACGTGGCCGCCGCTGTGCTTGCCTCGAGTACCAGGTCATCAGTCGACTTACGCCAGTGCTCGGTGAAGGGCGTGCAGCCCATCCCGACGATGGCGACCCTGTCCCGGATCCCGTTCGACCCCATCAGTCCGCTCCCTCGGTCCTAGCCGCCACCGGGCGGGCCTTCCAGAAGTAGTTGTGCACCCCGTCCGCGGTGAACAGCCGGCGGAAGGTCATCTCAACCCGGTCACCAATCCGCACCTCGGTCACGTCCACATCGGTCAGCTCGCATTGGAAGCGGCCACCGCCGTCAAAGTCGATGACAACCACGACCGCAGGCGGGTTCATCGAGTACGCCAGCCGATCCACGGTGAAGGTCGTGATCGTTGCCTGAACGTCGGCGAACGGTACCGGCTCCATCTCGTCAGCCGCCGCGCACGACTGGCATACCCGAGTCGGCGGCAGGTGTCGGGTACCGCATGCGACGCACCCGCTTCCCTGGAAACCGAACTTCCATCGCTCGTTGCGGTGTGCGGGTGGTGCCGCTGGGCGCGGCGGATCCGGGCGACGCGGCGGTTCGCGGCGCAACATGCCGCGCCAGGTGAGGAAGTTCGCGTAGTCGACGGGTAGCTTGCCCGATGGGCGTGCCGCCAGCCGCACCGCCGGGCGGTCCTTCCGGTAGTCGGGGAGCAAATCGGTCGCGGTGAACAGCATCGCGTCGGCGCCATCCCCGATACTGACAACCAGAATGTGGTCGTGGGGCTCGGCTCTGTCCAACGCATCAGCAAGCAGCACACCAAGGTGGGCGCATCCGGTATTGCCAATGCTGGACCCGAGGTCGTCGATAATGATCTTTGGGTGCACGCCCAGTGCCTTGGCAGCGGCCCGATTCGACCGCGCATGTGGCCCGACAACAACGATATGGGCTATCTCGCCGATGTCCACATCGGCCTGTTTGCACGCTTCGCTCGCGGCCTCAACCGCGAGTGGAACGTACACGGATTCCCCGAATCGTTCCTCCCAGACGCGGGATGTTTGTCCGCCTGGCTCCCGCCAACGATCCAGCAACTCGGACGTAGCAGATGCCTTGGCGACAAAATCGGCGAGGACGCCCGAGGCGCCGCAGCCGAGCGCGGCGGCACCGTCACCACCGTCGCTCTCGTCCGCACCTCCGGCAAGACCGGTGCGAACGTCCGAAAGCACCACGAGGGTCGATCTGTCATCCCGGCAGCCATCGAGCGCCCCCGCGAGGGCACCGACCGCTGATCGAGATGATCCGACCATATCGTAGGCGGCAACGGAGGTAGGCAGGCTCAGCGCGGCGTGGATCGCGGTCGCGTTCGTCTTGTCCTGATATGCCGGTGCGGACGTAGCGAACACCAAGGTATCCGGCGCGGCCACGCCAACCAACGCGTGTCGAGCCGCCTCCACGCCTAGCGAAGTGGTGTCCTCATCATAGGAAGCTACGGCCCGCGTACCACCTCGAGTCGGAACCCCCAGGGCCTCCCCGATCGCTGACCGCGCCAACCGCCACCGCGGAATATAGGTTCCATAGCAGGTGATTCCGGCCACTGGGCTATCCTTTTCAGTCGAGGTACTTGGCAAGTAGCTCGGATTCCTCGGTCGCGCTGAGCGGCGTACTGTAGCCATCCTCGGCCCGAATCTGGTCGAAGCTCTTCGCGATCTCCTCCGCCGTCGGCACCGCATCCTTGCCCACAAACCAACCAGGGCCAACCGCGACGAAAGCACGCGCGTAGCGGCCACCGCCCGCCGAGTACACCTCATGGGTGACCGGACATTCCTTGCTGACCAGGTAGACGACAAGCGGCGTGACCAGCTCGGCCTGGGCAAACTCGCCGAGCGGACCCATCAGTCCTTCGGTAAGTCTCAATGCGGCCATCGGGGCAATGACGTTCGAGTGAATACCGTACTTCTTACCCTCGATCGCCAACACATTGGACAGTCCAACCAGACCCAGCTTGGCCGCTCCGTAGTTCGCCTGGCCAAAATTGCCGAACAGTCCAGCGGAGGACGTGGTGAAGATCAGCCGCCCGTACCCCTTTTCCTTCATGACCCGGAATGCCGGGCCCGTGACGTGAAACGCGCCGTGCAGGTGAACTCCGAGCACTGTTTCCACGTCCTCGGCCGTCATCTTGGCGAACGACCGGTCCCGTAGTATCCCGGCATTGTTGATCACGATGTCGACGGAGCCGAACGCGTCAAGCGCACGTTGGACTATCGCGGCTCCGCCAGCCGCGTCCGCGACCGAATCGTAACTGGCCACGGCCGTGCCGCCAGCCGATTCGATCTCCTCGACAACCGCGTCCGCCGCCGAGGCGGCTCCGCCACTACCATCCGGGTTTCCACCCAGGTCGTTGACCACGACGTGGGCGCCCCGGCGGGCCAGTTCCAGCGCGTAGGTCCGGCCGAGACCGCGGCCCGCACCGGTGACGATCGCGATCTGACCGTCGAATTTGATGTCAGTCATTACAGCTCCACATATCGGATCGCGGTGATTCCTGCGACGGCATGCGAATCACGAACTCAGCAGAAAACTCGCGGTAGCCGCCACGGCGACCGCACCGGTTTGCCGCGCGCAACTCAGCTCAACCTCGACATGACCGCCAGCGGCGTCGTGCGCTATCGAGGTCACCTTGCCGGAGCAGGTGAGCTCATCATCCGGCCAGACCTGCTCCAGGAAGCGGACCCGATACCGGCGTACATTACGCGCGCCCAGCCAGTCAGTCGCGTAGCTCGCCAGTAGGCCAGCTTGCAGCATGCCGATGGAGAACACCGTGGGAAAGCCGGCGGAACGCGCAAATCCTTCGTCGTGGTGGATCGGGTTGAAATCGCCGGAAGCTCCCGCGTAGCGAACGATATCGGTACGGGTGATCGGGCCGAAGGTACGCGGTTCAGCTTGGTCCCCCACTTTGATCTCGTGCACTGCCGATAATGCCTTCGCCATGTCAACTCCCCTCCGGCGGTTGGCTCGTTTGAATCAAAGTGGTCCGCTGCTCGGCCACCGTTCGCCCTTCGGGATCACGAAACTCGTGTATCAGCTTGACGAAGGTCAGCGTTCCACCGCGTCTACCCGGTTTCTCGTACACATCGCCCAGCCGTGCGGTGACCGTGAGGTCCTGCCCCGCTGTTGGTGGTCCGTCCGGAAACACGAACTCTTCTTCGCCATGCAACACGCGAGCCAGGTCCAATGTGAAGGACCCATAGTCCAGTTCCCCTTGTGGTTCCCACAGGTTCATGGCGGTGGTGAGAAACGTAGGCGGCACGGCCGCGTCACGCGCATCGTAGGTCTCGTCCCGTGCCATAGTGGCTCGGGCGAATTCGCGGATCTTGCCACGTTCCAACGGCACTTCGTACATGACGCCCAGTTTGTTGACATCCCAGGTAGGCAGACAGTAGAGCGTGCCCTAGAGATAGCGGACGTCCTTGTCGAGTGCACTGCATACCCGGCATCGTGCAGAAATGTCGCGCATCGAGAACGGACGTTCCGATCTTGAAAGTCACTCGAGCAACACGAATTCCGAACCACGCGGTGACGGCAAGAAGAATCGTGCACAGCATGATGCCAATGCGCTGCCCGTGGTATTGCGGGACCGGATGGCGTCACTCATCGCGGAGTACCCGCCCGCGGAGGTCGACGCACGAACCTTCCGCGGCGCGCAGTTCGATTACGGCCTGGCATGGGTCGATCATCCCGAAGGCCACGGTGGCCTTGGGATAGCGAAGCACTACCAGGACCTTGTCGACAGGGAGCTGACGGCGGCCGGAGCACCGGAGGCCCCACTTACCGCACTGATCGGACTGGGCATGGCGGCCCCCGTCCTTGCCGAACACGGCTCGGCGGCCCAGCTCCGCCGTTACCTGCGCCCACTGTTCACCTGCGAGGAAATCTGGTGTCAACTGTTCAGCGAGCCAGGAGCTGGATCTGACGTCGCCGGGCTCTCGACGATGGCCGTGCCCGACGCGGAGGCGTGGATCATCAACGGGCAGAAGGTGTGGACGAGCGTCGCGCATCTGGCCCGCTTCGGCTTGCTCGTGACGCGCAGTGACCCGGAGGCGGTCAAGCACAAGGGTCTCACCTACTTCGTACTCGATATGGCGGCGTCGGGTGTCGAGGTCCGACCGCTGCGCCAGCTCACCGGCGACGCCGAGTTCAACGAGGTGTTCCTGACCGATGTCCGGATACCCGACGACGAACGCTTGGGTGCGGCCGGCGACGGCTGGAACGTTGTACTCACGACCTTGATGAACGAACGGGCGGCGATCGGTCAGGGATTGTCCTCGGAAGCCTGCCTCCGGGAAGCCGTGGCAATGTGGAACTCGTCGCCCTACCAGACACCAGTACTGCGCGATCGGCTCGCCCAGTTGTGGATCGAAACCGAATGCGTGCGACTGGCTAATGAACGTTTCAGCGCCGAAGGATCCGTTGCCGCGCCTGGTCCGGAACGATCGGTGGGCAAGTTGGCCGTGACTCAGCTGAACCAGCGAATCTATGACTTCTGCATGGACCTGCTCGGACCGACCGCGATGCTCTTCGATGACTACGATGCGGACGCCTCGACATCGACCGAACACCGCGCCGATCCGCGGTGGAAGTTCCTGCGTTCACTGGCGAACACCATCGAAGGCGGTACATCCGAGATCATGCGGAATATCCTCGCGGAGCGGGTGCTCGGCCTCCCCGCCGAAATACGCGTCGACCGCGACCGTCCATGGCGCGCCATCCCACGGTGAACCCAACGCCGAGCGGCGCTGCCCGCGATCCCACTGACCGGCCGCGGTGATTCCGGCTGGCTACTCGATGATCCGCAGTCCGGCATCGAGTCGGACGCATTCGGCGTTGAGATAGTCGTTTTCGACAATGTGTTGCACGAAGGATGCCAGCTCGTCCGGACGCCCCAAACGCTTGGGATACACCATATCGCGCAGCCGACGCGCCATTATCTCCTCGGGCAGCCCGGAGACCATCGCGGTGTCGAAAGCACCAGGAGCCACCGCCATCACTCGGATCCCCCAGATGCCAAGATCACGAGCGGTCGACTGCACCATCGCGGTGAGCGCCAGTTTCGCCGAAGCGTATGCGCTGACACCCTGGCTGCCATCCAGTCCAGCAATGGACGACAGGTGCACAATCACGCCACGTCCGCTCGAAGCCGTCGCGTCTTGTTGGGCCATCGCGCGAGCCACCTGCCGGGTCACGTCGTAGGCGGCCACCAGGTTCGTGTCAATGACATCGCGCCAGGGCTGCAATGGATGCATAGCGCCGTCACGCCGGACCGTACGGCTCGCGGGCAAGCCGGTCGCGGCACAGTTCACGGCGACTCGTAGCGCGCCGGCCTCGATCGCCGTGGCTACCGCATGGGCGATTGCGGCGGAATCCGTGACGTCCGCATGCACCGGAATCGCTCCAGGGCACTGCTCGACGAAGCGCGCCAGCGAGTCCGCGTGCCGGTCGAGTCCAACAACGAGCGCACCGCGATCGGCCAATCGTTGCGCGGTGGCCGCGCCCAGTCCCGAGCCCGCTCCCGTGACCAGTGCGACGTTTCCGGCGATGTCCATGGATGCCATCCTCCAGCCACCGGCCGCCCGGCCGACGGCACTTGTTGTCGGTACTAACCGCCGGTGTGGTCGATGATCGCCGTAACGATCCGGTGGAAGGCCGTAGCCGGCAACTCGTGACCCATTCCTTCGATCGTCAGGAAAGTCGAGCCGGCGATGGCTGAGGCGAGCGCGGCGCCATGGTCGGGTGGCGCCATGACGTCCTCGGTTCCGTGGATCACCAGCGTGGGGACTCCGATCGAGCTGACCAGACCTGCCCGGTCACGCGATGCCAGTGCCGCCTTCGTGTGGTTCGCGGCGGCCGCGGCACGGTCGCCGCGCTTGTCTTCCAACTCGATGATCATTCGTTGGGCTGCCTCGTCGAACGGTTCCAGGGTGCCCGCGTTGATCCTGGCCAGCTCTACTACCGAATCGACCCTCGCCTGTGCTGACTGGGGCGGGTTCGCTCCGTACTCGGTCTGCCACGCGACGATCCGAGGATCAGGTACCGCGCCCCGGAACGTACCGGTGCTCGGGTCTATGGGTTCGGCGGTGGACATGATGCAGGTCATGGACAGCATCCGGGCCGAATACTCGAGCGCGATCTCCTGCGCGACCATGCCACCCATCGAAGCACCGACAACATGTGCCGCCGCGATCTCGAGGCCGGTGAGCAACCCGACCGCGTCGGCGGCGAGGTCGGTGAACGTATACGGATTCGTCTCGAAGTCGACGGACGAGGACAGTCCCACATCCCGCTGGTCATAGCGGATGACGTAGCGCCCATTGTCGGCGATACGCTGGCATAGCGGCTCGGGCCACGCGACTCCTTGCGCACCAAGGCCCATGATCAGCAATACCGCCGGGTCAGCCGGCTTTCCGAAGGTTTCACACCAGATACGCAAACCATTGGCGTCGACAGTGCGCTCCACGATGTCCTCCTTACGATTGTTTGGTACAAGTCTCCTGCCGGTCGGCCAGCCGCCGATACTGGAGTCGGCCCGCCGATTACCCGGCAAAGCCGCGAGTAGCCGAGATGCCGTGGGACACGTCGGGCCACGCGGCCCGCGAGTACTCAACCGTTGTCGAGCAGGCCGGCATCAAGCGCGCGAACGAGTTCCATCCGGTTCGCGAATCCAGTACGAGCGTAGACCCTGCTCAGATTCGCTTCGACGGTTTTGACGCTGAGCGACATCGCCTTGGCGATCGAGAGGTTGGACCGCCCGATCTGCACCAGCCGGGCAATCTGGGCCTCAGTCGGATTCAACGGCTCCGTGCCACGCTTCCGATGCCGTGGAACCTTCAGTCCGCGTACGCGCATTTCCGCCGCTACTCGTCGGCGCCACGGGACCGCGGCAAGGGCGTGAAAGACTTCCAACGCCTGCCGCAGGTTCGCCTCGGTATCGACGCCGATCATGCCGAGGTACAGCTGGGCGCGCCCCTTGAGGAAAACGAACCCGTACTGATCAGCCTCGTCATAGGCTTGCCGCAGGACCTCGCCGTCGCCGGACAGCTGCCCCCAGCAAAGTTTGCCGACAATCGAGGTACCCCTGTCCACCCCGGCCGAGGCATAGCAATCGAGCTCCCGCAGCGTGTCCCTAGCCGCACCGAACTGGCGCGATTCGACTTCCACCTCGCACAGTCGGCACAGCAAGCCAACGCGCAGTCTCGCCGGAGTCGACGTCCGGGACAGATAGGGACGCAGCCGGGCACGCGCCTTCGCATAGTCGCCCGTGAGCTGGTCCGCCACGGTCATCGCCGAGGCGAGCGTCACGTCGAAGGCCACCGCATCCGGCCGTGGCCGAACGGCAGCCTGCCTGACCTGCCTCCAGTTGCCGCGATGAGCGTGTAACTCCACGGCCACATCGGTCAAGGTCGCGAGGAAGGCCAGTGACTCCGACGTCGCCAACTCATCCGAGGACGCTTCGATCAACTCAACGGCCGCCGACCATTCCCCGAGATTCACGGCATTACCGACCCTGGCAACCGTCAGCTTGTTCCGGTAGTGCCGATCGCCACCGTTGACGATCAACTGATCGGCCTGCCGTAACGACTCGCTACAGGCTTTCGTATCCCCGAGGGAAGCCGAGACATAGCTGATCACGGCGACCGCGGCCAGCTGACTGCTTCCTTCGGACCGCTCCGCCGCTGACTTGAGTTCGGTCAGCACTCGCTGTAGCGCGGGAATATCAGCGGTGACACAGTAGAGGTGGGCAAGATGACCGAGGACCTTCACCTGATCATCCGGGCTCGCCGCGGCCACTCGATCGACGACACTCTTCGTGACCTTCCTGGCATCCTGAGCTCGCCCGGAGAGCGCGTAAACGGTGCCAGCCTGCGCATCGTGGATCAGGTTCGCCCCCGGACCGCATTCGGCATCCAGGATCGACGCGGCCCGAGATGTCGTCGAACCGGCCGCCAGCGCCTCGATCACGGTTGTCGCCAACCGGTCCCGGTCCGGACCACGCGGCAGATCCTCGAGCGCCGGGGCGCCGCGCTCCACCGCGTCCCGCATCCTTCCGGACAGATACAAGGCGCGTACCAGGGCGGCCATGAGTTCCGGATAACGCTGATGGGTTCGCGGAGTGAGCCTGATAGCCGCGTCAAGCCAGCACGCCGAAGAAGGCAGCCGTTGTTGGCACGCGCGCGCGGCAACCCTGGCCAACAGCTCGATAGCCTGGTCGTCCCCGAACTCGGCGGTGTGCCGAATGTGGCGGGCCAGCTCGAGATTCCGGGCAGCCGAGGCCGGCAGGGTCTGGATCCATGCGGCCGCGATCTGGTGCCAACGCCGGCGGCGTGCTGGGCCGAGCTCCTGGACGAGCGCATGTCGCAGGATTGGGTGCCGGAAGGTATAGGCCTCGTCGGTGACCTCGACGAGACGACCGCGTACCAGGGTATCGAACGCGGTGTCCACGTCGGCCGCGTCCGCGCCGGTCATCCGGACCACCAAGTCCACTCGAGCCAACGGCGCCGGACCGAGTAGGGCCAGTGCTTGCGCGACTGACCGAACCACCCCATCGAGTTCAGGCAGGAGGCTGAGGATCGCGGCCCGGCGACGGCCACTCAGCGAAATTCCATCGACGGACTCCGGGGTCGATGGCTCAGCGGTATCCGATTCGGGCCGCTCCCCGAGCGCCTCGATCACCTGCAACGCATAGTACGGATTACCGCCGCAATCCCGGCGCACCGCCTCCTGAACGGATCTCCGTGACGACGCCTGGCAGGTCAGTTCGGTCAACTCGGCCATCGCGTCGTCGGCCAACTCGTCAAGCATGATCGAACGCAGGTAACCAGCATCGTCGAGCCGGCGGAGCAACCGCCCTAGCCTTCCGGCGTTGTTGGCTCGCGGTACACGCAGACCGCCGACCAGTACCACCGGATGAGCCGCGCGTCGCCTCGTCATCGCCTCCACCAGGGAGATCGTTTCGAAGTCAAGTAACTCGAGGTCGTCCGCGACCAGAACACAGGGAACACGCTCGCGGAGCGCATCAAAGAAGCGCAGTACTGGCACGAACAGTTCGCCGTCCTGCCTGCCGCCCGGCGCCTCGCCAGCGGCGGCGACGTCTCCTGCCAACGCAGCCAGCTTCGCCGAGGGAAACTTCGCGCGGCGCAGCGCCAGACAAAGCGCGCCAACCGGTGTGCGGCGAGCAATCTCGTCGCACCCCAACGTGTACACCTGCCACCGTCGATTCCGGATCTCGCGGACGCCAGTGGCGAGCAACGCGGACTTACCAATCCCTGCTTCACCGCTGAGCAGAATGATCCCGCCGGCGCGAGTACATCCCTCGTCGATGGCGTTTACCAGGCCGGTCAGCTCCTTGTCCCTGCCGATGAGCCGGCGGGGTTCGGATACCTGATCGACGATCGCCCGTTCAGTACGGAGCAAAGTTGCCGCTGGGCTCATACCGTCTCCCTTGACGTCTGCCCACGACACCGTTCGTGTTCATCCAAAAAGCATAGGTCTATTAACATTTTTGGTCAATCCGCCGCGACCAGCCGCCACCGGAACCCGCTCAGGCACTCGGCGCGAGAAGCGTCGCCAAGGCAAGGGCAGGCAACTGGCCGCGTAGCGCGTCCTCGTCGGCCCCCGTATGGGCACCGATCACCGCCCGCACCGCACCCATCGCGGCGGCGACGCGAATGCGCGCCGACAGGTCGGAAAGCTCGGGATATACCTCTCGCACAAGGTGCACCCACTCCTCACGAAAGAGCCGCTCCTCCCGGTTGAAACGCCGCCGGTCGGCCGTCGGCAAGGAGGGCAGCTCCCGCTCGATCACGAAGAGCAGATCCCGACTTCGGAGCGCGATCTCGACGTACCAATCGACCACCAATCGCAGGCTCACCCGCGGGGGCTCCGAGCCATCGCCAAGCACGTCCCGCAGACCCTCCCGGCGCTGCACGAAGGCGAGCCCGATGAGCTCGACGAGTACGGCTTGCTTGTTCGGAAAGTGGCGGTACACCGCCGGCCCGCTGACACCCGAGGCCTTGCCGATGTCATCCATACTCGTGGCGGCGTAACCCTGCTCGACGAACAGCCGACCAGCTTGAATCAGGATCAGACGCCTGCGAACTCCGTGCTTGCGGCCGTTGGCGAGCAACGCATCAATCGAGGTGCCATTTTCGACGCTAGCCAGGCCAACCCAATCGTCTGCGGACACTGCATCGCTCCATCGACACGACAACCAAAACGTTAACGAACCTATACATTACTCGGCCGATGCGCCATTCGGCGATACGACACGGTGTGGGAGACACCCGCTACTTAACGCGTGCGGCTGGATCGCCGCTTCCCATCGGACACCATGGGTAGCGGACCCGCGATATGTGATCCGTTTCTTCAGACCAAACCGTGTGGAACCAACCGTGAACCTTCCTTCGCAGGAGAAGCAGCCCATGGTCAACCACCGCTCCGCCGAGCATCTCCAGTTCCAAGCTGTGGCACGAGAATTTATGACTACCCGGTTCCCCGATGAACGCACGCGGGAACTCATGCTCGACGAGCGGGGTTTCGACGAAGCCACGTGGCGTGCGATGGCGAGCCAACTGGGCCTACTGGGTCTGACGATCCCAGAGGAATACGGCGGCTCTGGATATACCTCCGTAGAGCTGGGCATCGTCCTCGAGGAGATGGGGCGGTGCCTCGCCGGTACCCCCTATTTCGGCACCGTTGTGCTAGCGGTCAATGCCATCCTCGAATCAGGCGATCAGCAAGCCGCCGCACAGCTGCTTCCCGGTATCGCGGGCGGGAACGTACGCGCGAGTCTCGCGGTGCTCGAACCCGGAACCCGATGGGAGCGGCCGGTCATCACCAGCACGGCGGTACCTGCCAGCGATCACTGGCGGATCAACGGAAACAAGTCCTTCGTCTTGGACGGACTCATCGCCGACCTGGTCATCGTCGTCGCGCGAACCGCCCGTGGTATCGGACTCTTCTCGATCAACGCACCGGCGGACGGGATGACCATACGAGCCATGGGCGCACTGGACCAGACCCGAAAACTTGCGGATATGTCCTTTATCGACACACCGGCCACGCCCCTCGGTAGCGATACCGAAGGATGGCGGACAGTCACCCGAGTGCTGGAACTCGCCGCCATCGCGCTCGCCGCCGAGCAGGTTGGTGGCGCACAGCGATGTCTGGACATGGCCGTGGAGTACTCGAAGAGTCGGATCCAGTTCGGCCGGCCCATTGGCTCATTTCAGGCAATCAAGCACAGCTGCGCCGATACCCTGGTACGCGTGGAGCTGGCGAGGTCGGCTGCCTATCATGCGGCACGCTGCGCCGCGGGACGAACTCCGGACCTACCCGCCATGGCCAACCTGGTGCACACCTGCTGTTCGGATGCATATCTCGCCGCGGCCAAGGTGAATATCCAGGTGCACGGTGGTATTGGTGTTACCTGGGAGCACCCTGCTCATCGCTACTTCAAACGAGCCAAATCGAGCCAACTGCTGTTCGGTGATCCCTCGTTCCATCGCGAACGTCTCGCGGTGAAGGTCGGTATCTGACTCGCGCGATCCTGCCGTTAGGTTCCCGACCTAGCCCCCACGACCGTCGGTCGGACCGTGCTCCGTGATGTACATTCGCGCGATCGCGGTGGCCCTGACCTCGCTTCGCCGAACCTTGCCCGCGTCATCCCGTAGCGGCTTACTGACAAACTCGACCGATCGCGGGATCTTGTACCGGACGAGCTTGCCGGCCAGCTGTCCAAGCAGCTCGGATTCGGAAAGCTCACCGTACGTCTGGATCACGGCATGCACCCGCTGACCGAGGTCATCATCGGGAATCCCAACGACGACGCACGATCCGACCAGCGGATGCGCCTCGATCGCGCCTTCGACCTCGGCGGGGTAGATGTTTGCACCACCGGAGACGATCATGTCCGTGCGGCGGTCCGAAATGTACAAGAACCCGTCGGTGTCCAACCAGCCGAGGTCGCCAACGGATTCCCAGCCGTCGACGCGACGGGTTCGTGCGCCGATGTAACGGTAACTCGGCTCTGCTGATCGCATGAAGATCTCGCCGACCGTACCGGGCGGCACCGGCTCACCGGCGGAGTCAAGGATCACGATCTCACCCAGCACCGGCTTGCCCACTGAGCCCTTGTGGTCCAGCCACTCCCGACCGGTAATGGCGGTCGCGGCTACGCCTTCGGTCGTGGCATACAGCTCATACAGCACATCGGGCCCGACAAGGTCAATCCATGCTTGCTTCAGCCAGTTCGGGCAGGGCGCGGCCATATGCCAGACGGCCCGCAGCGCGGACAGATCGTCTCGGCCGCCGTTTCGTCGCACCGCCCGCAGTATCCGCGACATCATCGTGGGGACCAGCATCAACCAGGACACGCGATGCCGCGCGATCATCTCGAGCGCGGCATCGGCCCGGAACTTCTCCAGCACGATCAGCGTATGCCCCATGCACAGCCCAAGAGTCGAGAACAGCAGCGGGCCATTGTGATAAAGCGGACCAGCGACGAGCTGCTGATCACCGGGTCTCATGCCAAAGGCGGCACCAGGCTCCGGTGGGAACACGCCCGGCTGCTCCGCGACGATCAACTTGGGCGTACCGGTACTACCACCGGAGGTCATTGCCTTCCACGCGGGCGAGATAGCGTCTGGCAGCGCGGAATCATCGAGACCCGTCGATGCGTCGCCGGCAAGCGCGACTTCGGCGGACGGCCAACCCGCCACGTCAGCACCCACCACCAGCTTGGGTTCGGCAAGCTCAACGATGGACGCGCGCTCGTGCTCGGGAAGTTGCCAGGAGACCGGTTGCGGAGTGGCACCCAGCTTCCACGTCGCGACGAGTGCCAGGTAGAACTCGATCGAGTTCGGCAACGCGATCGTGACCATATCCCCGTGCGTCACACCGCGTTGCGCGAATGAACGCGCCAGTTGATTAGTACGTCTGTCCAGCTCACGGTACGTGATGGCTGCTGCGCCGCAGATGACCGCAGGCTGCTCAGCCTGGTCCGCGGCCAGACGGGAAATGATCCGGGACAGCGACATAGTCATATTTGGCTACCGTGTCAGCAGTCCCGGACTTCGACAAGCCGGGCCGCCCCTTGTCCCAAGAGAAACGATAGCGAGCGCTCGGGTAGCCAGCGGTACGGCGCGTCGTTATCGACAGGGCGCGACCCACTTTCGGATCCTTCGACACGACCGCATACTGCTCATGCCAGACAGTCACGTGTCAGGAGGAACTAGCCGTGCCCGATCCCGTGGTTCGCAATGACTTCCTCCGTAATCCCGCGACGCATCCGTTCAGCGGTACGAACGTGTGGCAGCTGTTGACCCTGCGGGCGGCGACACACGGCGACAGAGCCTTCCTGATCTGGCAGCCATACGACGGTGCTTACCGAACATGGACCTATGCCGAGTTCACCCGTGCTGCCGCGGCGGTCGCGGCGGGGCTGCAGCGTCGCGGAGTTCGGTCGGGACAACGAGTGTTGATTCACTTGGAGAACTGTCCGGAGTTTCTGTTTTCCTGGTTCGGCTGTGCCGCGGTCGGCGCGGTCGCGGTCACTACCAATACCCGCTCGGCCGCGGATGAGCTGGCCTATTTCGCCGAAGACAGTCAGCCAGTCGGTGCGATCACTGAGGCTCGGTTCGCGGCCATGGTGTCCGCGAACGTGCCGGGACTACAGTGGCAGGTGACCGTCAACCAGCATGCTGGTTCGCTTGGTGCCGAGGACTCCGACTTCACGTCACTCATGGCCGACCCAGACCTCCTTGACCCGGTACCGCCGGATCCGAACGCCGCAATGAGCGTGCAGTACACCTCGGGTACCACGTCGCGCCCCAAAGGCGTGGTCTGGACGCATGCCAATGCGTTGTGGGGCGCTCGGGTGAACGCGGCGCATACCGACCTGCATCCGGATGACTGTCATCTGGTGTACATGCCGCTCTTTCATGCCAACGCGCTCGCGTACTCGACCCTGGCCTCGGTGTGGGTCGGCGCGCGGATCGTGCTGGTGCCAAAGTGGTCAAGTAGCCGATTCTGGGCCGTGTCCGAACGGCACGGTTGTACCTGGCTGTCGCTGATCGGTCTGTCCATGCGATTCCTGGGGTCGTGTGACCCACCCAGCCGGCATACCTATCGACTGTTTGGCGGTATGTGGTGTGATCCACCGTCGGACGCGCGGTACGGGATCAAGACAATCGGCTGGTGGGGTATGACCGAAACGATCAGCCACGGTATCGTCGGCGATCCGTACTTGCCGAACCGCCCGTTGTCCATGGGGCGTCCCGCTCCGGAATACGGAATCGCGGTGGTCCGCGACGACGGTGTGACCAATGTGGATCCCGAGGAACCTGGCCATCTACTGATCAAGGGCACCAGGGGCCTGTCCTTGTTCGCCGAGTACCTGAACAAGCCCGAGGAGACCGCCAAGAGCTTCGATGAATGGGGTTGGTTCCGTACCGGCGATATCGTTACCCCGCACGCGGACGGCTATGTATCGTTCACCGATCGGGCAAAGGACATGTTGAAGGTTGGCGCGGAGAACGTTGCTACCTCGGAGATCGAGCGCGTGATACTGGCCGTCCCGGATGTCGCGGAGGTGGCCGTGGTTGGCCGACCTGACGACAAGCTGGACGAGGTTCCCGTTGCGTTCATTCGTAGCACTGACTCGCGACCCGATCTGGTCCAGCAGGTCAACACGGCGTGCTCCGCACGCTTGGCTGACTTCAAGGTACCCCGCGAAGTGTACGTTGTCCGGGAACTGCCGCGCTCGACGATCAACAAGATCCAGAAGGCTGAGCTCCGCAAGTTCGCTGACCCCTCGGCAGATCGCGGCACCGCCGAACTGGACTGGCTTGCCGCGGCCAAGGCCGACCCTTCCGGTGAAGCGGCTGAGGACTGACAAACCCGGCGGACTAACGAACCCGGCGTCACGACACATCGCAGCCGAACTTACGTGCGTGCTACCGTTGGTGTACCGGCGGCATTCTGGTTCCGGTGCATCCCAACCGGCCGCCGATGAGCATGACACTCGCCTCGCCAATCGACAGCGCCCGTTTCGAGGGCGCCAGTGAGCGCGCGTACGTGATCCTTCCGAGCAAAGTCCGCCGAATGCATATGAATGGACCCAACCTTGCCGCATCTCAAACGCTTCATCCTGACCGGTACTCCTGGTGCCGGTAAAACGGCTATCCTGCGGCGGCTGACCGCGGTCGGCTACACCACCGTCACCGAAGCGGCCACTGCCGTCATCAGGGCCGAGCAGTCGCGTGGACACGCCGAGCCGTGGACCCACAACGACTTCATCGAAAAGGTGGTCACCGCCCAGCAACGGTTACGAGCGGCGGCTCGCGCCACTGGGGTTCAGGTTCATGACCGGTCACCGATCTGTACCCATGCCCTGGCGACATGGCTTGGTCATCCGGTACCACCCGCCCTTTCCGCCGACATCGCGCGGATGGCCAGGGAACGGCTCTACGCTCGGGATGTCTTCTTCGTCCGCAACCTCGGCTACTGCGAGCAGACCGAAGCGCGCCGGATCAGCTACGCCGAATGCGTTGAGTTCGAACGCCTACACGAGCAGACCTACCGCGCATTCGGTTATCGGTTTATCGAGGTTCCCGCCGCCGCGCTACCGGACAGAGTGACGCGAGTTCGCGCCGTACTCGACAAGCATGCTTGATGGCGCTCTTCCCCGGCGACATCCGCTAAACCGCTATTCGACTGTCGGCGCGGGCGCGATCGAATCAAGTGCCTCGGCGATCGTGCGCTCCTCGTAAGCGAAATGAGCTTCCAGTGTCGCTGCCAGCTCAGCGATCCGGCGACGGAGCTCACCCGGATCGCCGTGCCGTGGCCGGTAAGCCTCAACGAGTTCCCGGATCTCCCGACCTGCTCGCGCCACGACGATATGCTCGTCGCTCAGCCGCTTCAACGTCGGCGCCAGTCCCGGGTAGCTGTCCGCAAGCAGGGGGAATGCTCCCGCGTCCTCGCCGTCATGATGCAGCTCCAGGGCTTCGCAGAACGTCAAACAATGCGCGCGCAGTTGCGTGTGGATGTCCCGTTCTGGCGGGATGATCGGCGTGCTTGTGTCCTCGCTCGCGATGATGTGATCCAGCTGCTCCAGCAGGCCGATCAGCTCGGCGCTGAGCCAGCGATGTACCTCGACGATGAACTCACCCAAACCGCGGGCCCTGTCCAATTCAGTGGCCGCTGGGATGCGTTGCAGCACAACGATCGGTATGTGCCGCGTGGTGTTCCGCTGGTACTCAGCATAGCCAGGTTCTCGCGCCGTGACTTGTGCCCAGACCGCGTCTCGGTCATCCGCGGGTACCGCGGAAGCCACCGCCCGATAGGTTTCCGAACCAGCCTCGATGGTGACGGTCGGGTTGGCGGTGATGTTGTGGAACCAGTCCGGATTTCGGCTGGAACCGCCGGCTGAAGCGATCACGACACGTCGTTCATCAATATCGAGATAGCCAAGCGGGGTGGTATGAGCTCGGCCGGTCCGCGCGCCGAGGCTGGTAAGCAGGAGCAGATCGGAGCCGTCGAATGCGCCCCCAACAACGCCACCGTTGCCGCGAAACTCGTCAATAACTTCGTGTTGGAAACGACGAAACGCCTCGACGTCGTCGGGCTGATTGTGAACTGTCATGAAGTACCCAGGTTCGACGTCTCCATGCTTGACGCGGTCCGCCACCAGCACGCGACGCTCTGTCCATAGTAGCAAACCCGACATCGGCCTATCCCGACTCAGCCTGGTGCTTCAGTCGTCCACAAAGGTGTACTCGCCGTTTTCCAACCGCCCGATCAAATCCTCCGTCCATGTGATCGCGCTGTCCGCGGTATGCGCCCACAGCCGGATCGCCTCGACGTGATGCATCCAGTCCCCGTCGCTGGCTTCGTAAACCCCAACCACTTCCGCGCGCCAGGCAGTATAGGCCTCGACCCGTCGCCTGAGCAGCTCGAGCACGCGAGCCCGGGGCAGGTCGCTCATACAGCCGATTCCGGCGATGGTGTAGCCAATATCGCCGGTGAGCGAGCTCAGTGCGTCGGCGATCAGGGCGAAGTACGCGGCCTCTCCGGCGGGCGTGATGACGTACTCGGTACGGGCGGGGCCAACGGAACTGTGTATACCCTCAGCGGCAACTTGCAACAGCCCGTCCCCGGCCAGTTTGCGGAGCGCGTGGTAGATCGAGCCCTGTTGGATCTTTGCCCAGACGTGGACTCCCTTGTCTTCCAGATCGCGCCGCACCTGATAGCCATGCGCCTGCCCCAGGTCCCGTACCGAGCCCAGCACCAGCAGCTTCGTCGTAGCCACTCTTCTCCTTTCGGACGAGATCAACGGGCCCGCGTCACGCTCGTCGGCGATCCTAGTACAGCTTGACTACCTGGCCAAGCCGCTCTACGGTCCTGGTAGTCAAACCGTACTAGTGGGAGTGAGGTGTGGGAGTGCAATGCACGTAGTCGTGGTCGGCGCATCTGGCGCAACGGGACACCTTGTCGTCCAGCAGGCGCTAACCGCCGGTCATCGGGTAACCGCACTGGTTCGCGACCCAACCCAGTACCGAGCGCCGAAGGACGTGACGGTCGTCCGCGCGGATGTGGCCAATGAAGCCACAGTAGACCTTCCGGATGATGCTGATGTGATCATCTCCGCGCTTGGCAAGACCTCCGCCAAGGATCCGGTGTCCACCTGCATGCTGGGAGTGGTGCACCTACTGGCCGCCATGCGGGAACGTGGCCCGAATCGGCTCGTGGCGATCTCCGCCCAGCCGGTATTGCGTTCGGGGTACGGGATGTCGGTGTTCACCAGACAAGTACTCATGCGGTTGGTTCGCTTCTGGGGCCGGAATATCTACCCGGACTTGGAACGCATGGAGCATTACCTCAGCACCGCCGGTGACTGGTGCGATTGGACGGTCGTCCGACCTGGGTACCTACAAGACGCCGGCGAGGTGGGCAGCTTCCAGCTGGTACCCGATGCCAATGTGCCAGGTAGCACGCGACGCCCGGATCTTGCCGCCGCGCTGCTGCGAGTCGCGGACGATGCTACGACGTACCGGCGCGCTTATGGCGTCGCCAGCAGATGACCCTCGCGGAGACCAGAGCGACATGGAAGGAATGGCTCGGGCTCAGCGCGATGGCGCTGGCGCTGTTCATGATGTCCACCGACGTCACCGTGTTGTTCATCGCGCAGCCAGCGATCGCCGCGGATCTCGAGCCCAGTGCCGCCCAGGCGCTCTGGATCGTGCATGTCGGCGAGTTTCTCGCGGCGAGTTTGGTGATCACCATGGGGCGACTCGGCGATCTACTTGGCCGCCGCCGCCTGCTCATCATCGGTATTGCCGGCTATGGCTTGGCATCGCTGTTGGCCGCGTTCGCACCGACCACGACAACCCTGATCGTGGCCCGTGCCATGCTTGGTATCGCGACCGCGACCGTTACTCCTTCCGCCCTAGCGCTACTTCGGTCGATGTTCCCGGACTCGCGCCAGTTCTCCACCGCCTTCGCGATCGTGATGATGGCCTTTTCCTCAGGGATGGTATTCGGCCCGCCGATGGGCGGCTTCCTGCTCGAACATTTCTGGTGGGGGGTCGTCTTCCTCATCAATGTTCCGTTCGCCATCTATCTTCTGGCGATTGCGCGCTGGACGCTGCCGGAGTTCCGTGACGACCAGAAAGTCAGCCTTGATCCCGCGAGCATCGCGCTCTCGGTGCTGGCGATCATGGGCGTGGTCTACGGACTCCAGCAGAGCGCGGAAGGCGAGCTGCACGTCCAGCATGTGCTCGTCGCGATCGCGGGGCTGGCGGCTGGTTGGTTGTTCCTCCGACGTCAACGTCGACTGGCGAGCCCCGTTCTGGACCTGGCGGTGTTCACACCACGCCAGGTGCGCGTGGCACTCGTCGCCCTTTTCCTTGTCATGATCGCACTCACCGGCCCAGACGTGCTCATCGCACCGTATCTTCAAGCCGGGCTTGGGCTCTCCTCGCTCGAGACCGGCCTGCTGCTACTTATTCCGGCCGTGCTGACTATTCCGACCAAACTGCTCGCCCCGGTTCTCAAACGCTTCTTCGGTCTGGCACGGGGCGCCGCACTGTCCCTCGGAATCGCCGGATCTGGTTACCTTGCCGCGGGGTTCGCGTTGAACCTGAGCAATACCACGACACTGCTCGTCGTGTTCATTACCGGACTGTCCATGGTCGCCCTCGCCGGAGCCGCGATGTCGCTGGTCAGCGAGCTGGTGCTGACCAGCGCACCGATTCACCGCACCGGCACGATGAGCGCGCTGCAGGATGTCAGTAGCGGGCTCGGCTCGGCTGGCGGCATCGCGGTACTCGGCACGCTGAGCGCGGTGCTTTACCGCAATAGTCTGTCCACACCCGACGAGCTCGATACCGCGGTGGCCGCTACGGCACAGGAGAGCCCCGGAGCTGCGGCCGAATTGGCGGGGGACCTGCCGAGTCCAGTAAGGACTGAGTTCCTCGAGTCGATCAGTACCTCACTGAACACTGGGCTCCAAGCCGCGTTGTTCGCCGCGGCCGGGATAGCCGGTGGGCTGGTAGCGCTTGTCCTTATCGGGCTACGGGACACCGAAACCCACCACGGCGGGCAGGGCTAATCCTTGGCGACGGCACTGCGCTCGACTGGTTCACTCGCCGCGGAACTGACCGACTTGAGCCAGATCGTCGAGAGCACGGACACGATGCTCATCAGCACCATGTACCAGCCGATGGCCGTACTGCTACCGGTGTTCGCCAACAGCGCGGCGGCGATCAGTGGTGCTGGGGCGCTACCGACTACCCCACCGAACTGGTACCCGAGGGACACGCCGGAGTAGCCCACCCTTGTCTCATACACGCTGGAGAAGAAGGCTGCCATCGTGCCGTATGTGGCGCTGTACGGAATGAACAGGATGACAAATCCCAGCGCGGCAGCGGCGAAGTTCCCGGTGTTCAGCAGGGCGAACCAGGGGAAGGCGCACACGCCCATCCCCACGTTCCCAATCATGAACACCTTCTTATGCCCAACCCGGTCCGAGATATGCGCGAAAATCGGAATCAGGACGAGCACGATGGCCTGGCAGATCAGCACTAGCGTGAGCATCTCGGTATAGCTGAAGCCCACCGTCTCCGTACCGTAGTTCAAGCTGTAGACCGCGCCAAGGTAGATCGTAACCCCATGCGAGATGTAGGCGCCCATCATCAACATCACTTGCTTGCGATACTTTCGCCAGATCACCAGCAACGGCGCCGAAGTGACCTCCTTGGTCCGCTCCACCCGCTTGAACTCCGGGCTCTCGTCCAGCGCGAGTCGAATCGTGATACCGACAATCACCAGCACGAAACTGAACAGGAACGGAACCCGCCACGCCCACGCGAACAGCTCCTCCTGAGACACGCTCGTGGACATGATGATGAACACCGTGTTGGCGATAACCTGGCCCGCCGGCGAACCAGCCTGTACCCAACTTCCGTACAAGCCCCTGCGGTGCTTTGGCGCATGCTCGACGCTCATCAGCACCGCGCCGCCGTACTCGCCACCGACGGACAGTCCTTGAATCAACCGCAACAGCACGAGCAGAAGTGGCGCGGCGATGCCGATGGTGGCGTACGTCGGCAGCAGGCCGATCGCCCCCGTCGACACGCCCATCACGATCAGCGTGATCACCAACATTGGCTTACGGCCAAGCCGATCCCCGAAATGTCCGAAGACGATGCCGCCGAGGGGGCGCGCGACGAATGCGACACCGAAGGTCGCGAAGGACAACAGGGTGCCAACCAGTGGGTCATACGAAGGGAAGAACAGCTCGCTGAATATCAACGCACTGGCAATGCCGTAGATGAAAAAGTCGTACCATTCGATTGTCGTGCCGACAAAGCTACCCAGCGCTACCTTTTTCGAGCTCTTGGCCATTTCTCCTCCGAGCAGTCGTCGACCGTGTGCGATTCGACCAGCTAACGGCCAGCGGATATTGCACGGACGCTCCCGATGAGCGGCGTCGCCCGGAACGCGCGATAGCGAACACGTTAGGAACTTCTGCGGACCGGGACAGTGGCACTAGTTGACCAAAGATTCACGCCGGCATCGTCAACAGCGCATCTGGACGCCAGCTCAGCGATCACTGTCGTGCGTTGCTGGGCGCGGATTGCTCCCACATCCGTAGGATCTGCAAGGCGATCGCCAACCGCAGCCGCAGTTGGCTGTCCGAGCTGAACGAGCCGACTAGCCGCTCCAGCTTCCGTATCCGGTAACGCATCGAGTTGTAGTGAAAGTGCAGCACGCGGGCCGATTCGGCAACGTTGAGGTTCTGCTCGAGCAACACCTCGAGGGTCCGAAGCAAACTCGTTCGTTCCTGCTCCGCGCACTCGAGTACCCCGCCAAGTGCCTCGTCCACGAAGGTGCGCAGTTCCGCGGGGTCGCCGACGGCGTGCAACAACCGGAACACGCCAAGTTTCGGGTAAGCCGCCACCGCCCCAGGGCCACTGATCTGCTGTCCGAGGTCCAAGGCCGTACGCGCTTGCTGGTAACCGACCGGTAGCCGGCGTGGGTCGGGCACCTCCGCGCTGACCCCGACCGAGAAGCTGCTGCGCGTCATCCACTGCACGGCCTTACTGACCGCCTGTGCCACCACATCGACACCGTCCGCCGCACTACACACCGCCACCAGATCCCGTCCCAGCCCACCGGCGGCCGCCAATCGATCCACCCCACGTACCGCGCTGACCCATGCGTCGATCTCGTGTTCGTGGCGCAGCTCCCCCCGACCGTCCGGATGGTTCGGATCGTGTCGGGCGACCAGTACGAACAACGGTCCGTCGAGCTCCCAACCAAAAGCGTCGGCGCGTGCCAGTACCTCGTCGACATCCCGCTCGCCCCCCGTGAGCAGGTCGTGAATCGCGCTCGACTCGAAATGCCGTTCTACCGCGGTGACCGCCAGCCGTTTCGTAATGTCCAGTGCCGCGACCATCGCGGACTGCTGCACCATCACTTCGGCTTCAGGCGGCAGCGGTTCGGTTCCCGCCACTGCCAACAAGAAGCCGTGTCGCAGAGTCCCGGCAAGCACCGGCGCAGCGACGACCGCCTGCAGACCCGCGACGCTTTCGGCGCTTGGTCCGTTCAGCCGGCCGGTCGCCAGTGCGCCATCCGCGTCGACGAGTCGCTGCTCGGCAAGTACCGCCCAGTGCTCATCCCGCAGCTGGCTGGCGAGTACCTGTCCGGCGAAATCGACACAGAGCACGCCTGGTCCGCCAAGTACCGCGCTCAGCTCCCGAACGATGTCGTCCAGACATCCACCGTCCAGCACGATCCGCAGCAGTGCTTCATGGATCTCCTGAGCATGTGCGAGCGCGGCGGCTTGACGGTTCGTGATGTCGGAGAGCACCAGGCTCAGCACGTCGTCGAAGGCAACATGCTCCGGAATATCGATAATGGGCAGGGCCAAATCATCCGCGGCGGTAAGAACCTCCGGCATGAGCCCTGGCCCGTAGTTACCGTACTTCACGCCGACCGCCGCGACCCCACGCGAGTTCAACTCGGTGAACAGGTCAATCAGTTCGGCCGGCGAATCAGGCAGAGGGTATCCGGTGGTCAACAACAACTCATGCGCCTTGGTCCACCTGGCGATATCGGGCACGGTCATCACGTTCAGCCGTTGCACTCGACGGCCCAGACCTGCCACGCCGGCAAGCACCGTGGCCTCGGCGAACATCTCGAACTCGCAGACCTCCTGGACCGACAAACTCCCGAGCAGGGCTCGCGGGATCGAGCCTGGTGCCTGATTATCAGCCATGTCCACCGACGTCCTCTGGGCGTGCACAGTGCTGCCAACTGGACATCTTATGCGCTGAACCACCCCCAGGTCAGTGCCGCTGACCTGCGCCGAAGGTTGTATCGAGAATTTAACCAACGATCCGCTGATACGCCTCCGGGTCCGTAACACCCTCGGTACACAGCAGTAGCACCCGACTATCCGGCCCTAGCTGCCAGGACTCCCGCAACGCGGCATCGGGACCAGTGAGGACCTCAACCAAGCCGCCGAGCGCCGCGGCACCGGTTTCCCCCGCCACCACGCCCGCCGCGGCCAGGGCACGCATCGCGTCCCGTGCGCGGTCGTCCGCGATGGCCACCACGCCGTCCAGTCCGCGGCGCAGCAGCGGCCACGCTACCTGCGACGGAGTACCACAGTTGAGTCCAGCCATGATCGAGGTGTGTGGGCCGGGGACGGTGACTTCCTTACCCGCACGCAGCGATTCGAGCACACACGCGGCCGCCGCTGGTTCCACGCCGAGAATGTACGGGTTGTCCGCGCCGTAACCGCGAAAATGCCGGATAGTGGCCGCGGCGAGGGCACCTACCCCGACCGGAACCACGACGTGACTGGGCGACCGCTCGCCCCATTCGGCCAGTGTCGCGGCGATCTCGTCGAAGATCGTCGCGTAACCCTCGACAACCCAACTCGGGATCCGCTCATAGCCTGGCCACGAGGTATCCGAAACCACCAAACCGGCAGGTCCCTCGTCCTGCGCGGAGCGCCGAACGGCCGCGTCATAGTCGCCATCGACGACCTCGACCAGCGCACCTTCCGATTCGATCGCCGCGATCCGGGACGCGGCCATTCCCGCCGGCACGTAGATCGTCGAAGCCAGGTCCAGCAATCGGGCCATGTGCGCCACGGCACGGCCGTGGTTTCCGTCGGTTGCCGCGATCAGCCGTAGCGGGCGAACTGCCGCCACCGCCGCGCGCAACTGGTCAATATCGGCCCAATCCGAATCGATTCCGCCGAGCCGTTCGGCCAATGCACGGTAGATGGCGTACGAGGCACCAAGGATCTTGAACGACGGCAGTCCGAGCCGGCTGGACTCGTCCTTGACCCATACCTTGCCGAGACCAAGCTGGGTAGCGAGCCCAGTACATTCGGTCAGTGTGGTCGTCGCGTAGCCCGGCAGCCGGCGATGCACGCCAATCGCGTCCACTGGTGCTGGTGCATCGACCGGTCCCGCTGAGGCGTTCAGTAGTACCATTTGCTCGTTCGCGCTCATGGGTGCACCTTCTCACCAAGACTGATCAACAGTCTCGCGAGCCTCTCGCGGAGGACGGTGCGCACCACCTGACCGAGCCGCAACGAATTCTCACCTGCCGGCGCGGGTGCCAGTTGCGACTCGGGGGCCGATTCATTGTCCCGCACTTTGGCGGGACGATCCGTCGGAGGAGCGAGCTCAGCACCCAACCGGGTGGCGAACTCCTCGAACAGCTTCGTCGCCACATCCGATACGCCACGGCCAAGCGCTGCCATCCTGCCGGTGAGTCGCACCTCGCTAGCGATATCGATCCGGGTCGGGGCGTCCTCGGCCAGGCGGATCGTCAGATCCGCGGCGGCGGAGCCGCCACCGCGGCGATCGCGGCCTTCCGCGCGAACCACCATCGTCCGTGTGGCATCGTCGCGCTCCATGACGGTTGCCGTGCCGAGGTAGCTCATTCGCAACGGGCCAACGGCGAGCTGAACCGTCCCTCGGTAGGTCGAGGCATCCACGGTCTCGGTGAGTTCGGCGCCAGGCAGACACGATGCCACGCGCGGGATATCGCCAAGCATCGTCCAGACCTCGGTCCGAGAGGCCGAGACCCAGGCGGTTTGGTTGATTCTCATTCGTGGTCACCGTCCTTTGCCACGCGTCCCGCCGCCTGTTCATCGATCAGCTCGAGTACTCGCTCCGGGGTGATCGGCAACCGATTCGGTCGCACCCCAATCGCGTCCTTGATCGCGCTGGCGATCGCCGCCGCGCAGGGACCAACAGGCGGCTCGCCGATCCCCCTGGCATTCAGCGGCCCACAGCCTTCACCGCTTTCCACCACGTCGACCTCGATATCCGGCATATCCATGGTGGTCGGGATGAGGTAGTTCGCGAACAAGGTCGACACGGGTTGGCCGTCGATCAGCGCATGATCCTCCATGAGGGCATAGCCGAGGCCCTGCATGACCCCACCTTGGATCTGCCCCTGTACACGTACGGGGTTGATCTGTTGCCCGACGTCGTGACTCGCGGCGTATTTCAATACCCGGACTACACCAGTTTCGGTGTCCACCTCGACCTCGGCGGCGTGCGTGCCATAGGTGTAGTCCGGAAAGCTGTCCCCCTGCCCCGCTTCCGGATCGAATTCGCCACCGCGAGCCCGCCAGGTGTGCAGATTCGACGTCGACACCCCGCGACGCTGACACATCTGCGCCAGCTCGGCGAGACGAATACCCCTGTTCTGCCCGGACGAATCAGCGGTACGCACCATTCCGTCCCGCCAGACCAAAGTATCCGGTGGCACACCGAGCTCCTCCGCCGCTACGGCGGCGAGGCTATCCCGTAGTTCCCTGGCGCCGGAGAGCACGGCGTTGCCGGACATGTACAGCTGCCGGGTAGCGAAGGTTCCGCCCGCTGGCGGATTCAACGCGGTGTCCCCGATATACACACTGATCTCTTCGAGCGGAGCGCCGAGGACCTCCGAGGCGATCTGACACAGACTGGCCGCCTGTCCGGCCCCAAGGTCCGTGACGCCGCTGCGGATCAACAAACTGCCGTCGGTTTGCAAAGTCAGCCAGACGGAGGCGTGATCCCGGAACCAGATCGTTCGACCGTAGGGCTGCATACCCGAGGCGAACCCGCGGCCAACTCGGCAGCCGGGCCCGGTAGCGGTGCTACGCGGCCCTAGCCTGGCGAGCGCGAGGTCACGCGTCGCCGTCAGTTCCACGGCGGTATGCAGCGACTCCCCGGTTGGGATCGTATCGCCCTTGCTGACCTGGTTGCGGTCGCGGATCTCCGTCGGGGTCAGCCCGAGTCGTTCCGCTAGTTTGTCCATTTGCGACTCGTAGCCGAACACGACCTGCATAGCGCCGAAGCCACGGAAGGCACTTGCCGGAACATTGTTCGTGAACACCGCCCGGGACCTCGTAGTGATATTCGGTACTCGGTATGGCCCCGCGGCCAGTGCGGCACCGGCGAACAGTACACGAGCGCTCAAGCACGGGTATGCGCCGGCGTCGCCGATGATGTCGATTTCTTGCGCCAGGAGGGTTCCGTCCGCTTTCGCGCCGGTGCGATACCGCATCACGAAGGGGTGCCGTTTCGTGCTGGCCAGTATGGATTCCTGCCGATCCCACACCATCCGCACCGGGCGCTGGGTGTGCCAGGCAAGCAGCGCGAGGTAAGGCTCGACCGTCATGTCTTCCTTACCGCCGAACCCTCCCCCCATGTAGGAGGCGATGATCCTGACCTTGTTCTCGGAAACGTCCAGGATGCGCGCGATCTGACTGGCATGCTCGATCACCTGGGTTGACACCCGAAGTGTCAGAACACCGTTGTCCGACCAGCCGACACCGGATTCCGGCTCCAAGTAGGCGTGTTCGACATGCTGACTGCGATACTCGCCAGTGATCACCACGTCGGCGGCCGCCATCGCGGCCGCGGCGTCGCCACGCCCGATGCGCCAGTTCACGAGTACGTTTCCGGCCTCGTGCACCAGGGGCGCTTCGGGTTCCAACGCCTCCTCTGGATCGAAGATTCCCGGGAGATCGGCATAACTGACGTCCACGAGATCCACCGCGGCCGCCGCGATTTCCGGCTCGGTGGCCGCGATCAGGGCGACCGGCTCACCGGTGTAGCGCACCCGATCCTCGGCGAGCACTGGCTGTGCGACGGTCAACTCACCAAGCCCGCCACTGGCGTTGTCCACGACCTTGTTGAAGGGGACGTCCGATGCGGTCAACACGGCGACGACACCGGGAAGCTCGCGAGCCGCTGACGTGTCTATCGCGGTGATTCGGGCGCAGGGCTGCAACGACCGTACGACCTTGCCGTACAGCATGCCGGGCAGTTTCCAGTCCGCCCCGTAGCGCAGTGTCCCCTGAACCTTGTCCTGGAAGTCATGGTGTGCGGGGGAATTGCCGACCACGGTGAACTCGGTCGTACCCGCGGGTGCCGATTCGATCGCTTCAGTCATGGCTACCATTTCCCCGCCGTCGACAGGCGTACTCCTCGACGGCATCCACAATCTTCGTGTATCCGGTACACCGGCAGAGGTTTCCGACCAGCTCGTAGCGGATGTCCTCGCGGGTTGGTCGCTCGGTGCGCTCGACGAGCGCAAGCGCGGTCAGCATCATTCCTGGGGTACAGAAACCACATTGAGCCGCGCCGGCCTGGAGAAAGCAGTCCTGGATGGGGTGTGACTCCGCGTCGGCGGCCGGCAGCCCGGTGAGCGTGGTGATCTCCCGCCCTTCTACCTGGACCGCGAAAAGCAGGCAGGCGCTTACCGGTTCGCCATCCAGCAGGATCGTGCAGGTACCACAGACGCCTTCCCCGCAGCCGTAACGAACGTCGGCCATGCCGAGGTCGTCGTGCAGCGCGTCAAGCAGCAACCGGTTGGTGCCTACCCACAACTCGTGCGTACGACCGTTCACCCGTAGCTGGACCTGTGTTTTCGTCATACGCCAGCTCCCTTGCTCTCGGCGCGTCCGCGCTCGATCGCCTTCCCGAGCGCGCGATAGGTGAGGACCTCGGTGAGGCGCCGCCGATAGTCAGCGCTGGCGTGCACATCGGACTCGGGCGACACGGTGGCGGCGGCTGCTGCCCCAACAGCCCGGAGCTCGTCATCGCGCCCGGTCCCGCCGACGGCCGCCGACAGGAGCTCATCGGAGAGGATCAACGGCCGGTCAGCGACGCCCCCGACCACGACGCGCAGTGCCGTGACCGTGTGCGCATCGGAGCTCAGCGTGGCGGTCGCCGCCACTTCGACCGTGGCGAAGTCGGAGTAGCGGCGAACGGTTTCCAGAAAGGCCCAACCTTGGCCGTGCTTGCGGATCGGTAACCTGATCTCGGTCAGCAACTCGTCCTCGGCGAGATCCGTGGTGAGATAGCTGCGCAGAAACCGTTCGGCATCGATCACTCGTTGGCCCCGCGGGGAGTGGGCAATCAATTGACCGTCAAGCGCAAGCACCATGCACGGGATCTCTCCACTGGGATCCGCATGGCACATGCTGCCACCAACGGTTCCTCGTGCACGTACCCGGACGTTGCCGATCTGCGCGGCCCCTTCGGCAAGTATCGGACAATGCTCACGAACTAATGGTGAACGCAGCAGATCCTGGTGCCGCGTCAGCGCAGAGAGCACCAGTCGATCGTCGGCCACTCGCGGCTCTACGGCGCCGATCGGGTTGATATCGATGAGTCCAGCCGGCTGCACCAGACGTAGATTCAACATCGGCACCAGGCTCTGTCCACCGGCGAGAATCTTGCCGTCCTCACCCCAGATGCGGTGCAGCTCGACGGCTTCCTCCCAGGAATCGGCGAGCTGGTACTCGAACGCGCCGGTCATCGCGACACCGTCGACACCTGCGTTGCCGGCTCACGATCAGCCGACTCACCAGTCAGTTCACGCAGCATTGCTAGCTCGGTCGCACTCGGCGCGGGCAACTGTGCCAGTTCGTCGTGTACCAGCAAGTCGAATCCGGTCGCGGTACGTACCTCGTCAAGCGTCACGTCCGGTTGTAGGGCGCGTACCCGCATCCGTTTGCTGGTTGGCTCGAAATCGAGCAGGGCCAGATCGGTGACGACATGGCTCGGCCCGCCGTAGACCAGTCCCGCCTCGACTCGAGCCGCGCCACCGGTGAGGTACCCGGGGCTCGTGACGAAGTCGACGCGTTCGACAAACCTGCGTGGCTCGTGGGTGGTGACGACGAGAGTCTCGTTGCACAACGAAATGATGTCGTTGGCGCCACCGCTTCCCGGTAGCCGAACCGTCGGCCTGGTTGGCTCACCAATAACGCTGGTATTGATGTTGCCGTACGGGTCGATCTGGGCGACACCGAGGAATCCGTAGTCGAAGAACCCGCGCTGCGCGAGCAGGAAGATATCGGTGATCCCGGTGAACATCGCCGCGCCGGCCGCGGCGCGAAGTTCGTTCGTGGAACTGGGCAACATCCCAGGATGGGGGGTGGTACCAATGATCCCGCCCTCGAGAATAATCGTCAGATTTGGCGCACGATGGCGTTTCGCCAAGGTCGAGGCGACCAGCGGGAGGCCAATTCCCGCGAACACCACGCGATCATCCCGCAGCAGCCTGCTTGCCGCCACGGTCATCAGTTCGTCCTTCGCGTTCATCGCGGCATCAACTCCTGCGCACGGAGCTGCTGGGCACGCAGCCGTTCGCTACCGATATCCGCGAGAAACCCACTGAAGTCGGCGTGCTTGCCAACGTGCCGCTCGACGTACTCGCGTGCCGCGGCGACCCCGGTTTCCCGCACGGCGCGCATGTACTCGTCCACGTGTTCACTGTCTACTTCGTACTTGCCGTAACATTCGTGCGGATACGCGCCGTACGGCACTTCCACGACCGCGTCCACGGCGAAGTGTGGGATCACCGTGCTGCCCGGATCCCGGCGAATCTCTTCGGTTGTGACAATCTCCTCGGCACTGAGCACGACCCGTCGCGACGCCCGTGCCATCTCCGCGTCCATCAACGGGTAGCCATCGATCTGCGCGTTTCCGTACTGGTCGGCGCGGTGTACGTGGATCAATGCCACGTCCGGATTGAGGCTCGGGATCGCGAGCAACCGTTGTCCGGTGAACGGACAGACGACTGGTGCCGTTTCGGTGTTGTTCGCCAAGTCGGATCCGAGCATGCTTACCGTGGGCAGGAACGGGACTCCCATCGCACCCGCCTGATAGCGCATCCCCATACCGAGGTGGCTCCATTCCTCGAAGCGCGCCTGGCCGTTTTCCACACAGTGCCGGAGAATTCGTGCGAGGCCCCAGCCATGCCCGATCCCGACCCAGCTGGTCACGACCGTATCGGCCATGCCGGTGCCGAGGAACAGTTCGACCTCGTAGCAGCTCAATGGCCGGGAAAGAGTCAGTCCCGTGCGCTCCTGCCGAAGGATCTCGAACAGCAGAGCCATGGGTGTACGCGCGTAGTTTGTCCCACCTACCGCGATATGGTCACCGGAGCGCACCAGTTCGATTGCCTCGGCCGCACTCACCCGTTTGTCGGTCACCGGACGGACCGTCGACTCCAGTTCGGCGCGCGCGGTACGGATCGGCGATGGGGCGGTCATCATGCGCCGCCAACCCGCGCCGGAGCAACCTCCAACAGCGGTCGCACCTGCTCGGTGAATCGCTCGAGCTGCTCGAGGTCATAGCGGTATGGCACGAGCGCGATATGCCGTGTACCCGCGTTGATGTGCGCGGCCAGTTGTTCCGCGCACTGTTCTGGCGTCCCTCGGATGGCACTTTCTGGCGTGGCATCGCTCCACTCGGGATTGTCGAAGTGCTCTGCGAGGAACGGGCCGACCTTCCTGGACGCGGATTCGAAGGAGGAGTCGATGCACAGCGGTAGCTGAGCCACGTTGGTCAGCGTGTCTGGATCCCTGCCGGCCTCCGCGGCGAAATCGCGGATCTTCGCCCAGGAGCGCGCGAACGCCTCCGCCGTATAGAAGTACGTCAGCCAGCCGTCCCCCAGCGTCGCCACCCTGCGCAGCACTCGATCGACGTATCCACCGATCAGCACGCGGGGCCGTGGTCGTGGCTTCGGCAGCATCCGCACCCGCCGGAACGAAAGGTCCTCCCACTCCCCTGTCACCTCGTCATCGCCCCACAGGCGGTAGCACACGTCGAGATTGCGTTCGAACCGCTTGCCACGTCCCTTGAACGGGCTTCCGGTAGCCGCGAACTCGCGCTCGTACCAGCCAGCCGCGACCCCGAGGCACAGCCGCCCACCGGACGCGGACTGCAAGGTGGCCGCCGTCTTGGCGAGTAACGCCGGATCCCGGATCGGCAGTACCAGTACTCCGGTACCCAGCGTCATCGTGCTGGTATGACTGGCCAGCGCGGTGAGCGTGGTGAGGGCTTCAAAACACGGGAACGGCTGCTTGGAACCAAGAAACAAATGGTCCCATGCCCACAGTGAGGTGAACCCGAGCTCCTCCGCCCGAGTTGCGTAGTTGATCAGCCGGCCCATATCCGGGCTGGCTGACGCCGAGGTGAAGTTCTCGATAGCGACGCCGTACTCGACAGTCATGAGCGCTCCAGTTGGGCGGTTTGGTGGCTGCGATGTTGTCCGACATTAGGGCCAGCCGGTCCGGCAGTCAGTGGCAAAAGTTGTCTAACAACCATTCGATGTGTAGTCACCGTTCGACATCGACGTGTCCGCAGGTACTCGGCATGATCGGCATCCAGGCAGTACGCACTGATGAGGAGGCCGTAGCCCATGACTGGTCCAGCTGAGCACGCCCCTGCGATCGCGCTGACCACCGATATCGGCGAAGGCTTCGGGATGTGGACGATCGCGGATGACGACGCCTTGCTCGACCTTGTCACGAGCGCGAACATCGCCTGCGGGTTTCACGCCGGAGATCCGGACATCATGCGTCGTACCTGCGCGCGCGCCGCACGCAACGGCGTGGCCATCGGCGCACAGGTCAGTTACCGGGACCTGGCCGGGTTCGGTCGGCGGTACGTAGCCGTGCAACCGGACACGCTCACCAATGACCTGATCTACCAGATCGGCGCGCTGGATGGTTTCGCTCGTATCGCCGGGACCTCGGTAACCTACGTACGCGCGCACGGCGCGCTGTACAACGTCGCCGCAACGGACACCGCGCACGCAGCCGCGCTGGTCGAGGCGGTGGCCAAGTACGATCCGAAGCTGCCGTTGCTCTGCCAGGTCGGCACCGAGACCTGGCGGCTTGCCGCCGAGGCAGGGCTGACCACGATCGCCGAGGCGTTCGTGGATCGCGCTTATACCTCCGGTGGACTGCTCGTTCCACGGACCGAAGCCAACGCGATGGTGACCGACCCGGACGCCGCGGCGAAACGGGCGGTACAGATGGTTTTCGCCGGCGAGCTGACCGCGATCACCGGAGAAACCATCGCGGTGCAAGCCCAGTCGCTCCTCGTGCACTCGGACACCTCCGGTGCGGTGGAAATCGCCCGGGCTACCCGAGACGCGCTGGAATCGGCCGGCGCACGGTTGGTACCGCAGGCCTGATCTTGGCCAGCGGTCATGCGACTACTCCGGTGCGCCGACTCCGGGCTACTCGTCGAGTTGGCGGATATCGATGCGGTACTCGCGCTCTACGACGCGCTCGTGGCGGCAACTGATCGTCCCGAATGGATCGTCGACCTGGTCCCGGCCGCACGCACTCTACTGGTGGTGCTGGACCCGACCCGAGCCGATTTCACCGAGCTGGAACGGTTGCTCAGGAACACTCGGCCGACTCGACGGCAACCGAGCGACGTCGGCACGCTGCGTATTCCGGTGCGTTACGACGGCGCGGATCTGTCCAGCGTGGCGGAGTTGACCGGACTGACGACGGCGGAGATCGTCACCGCGCACACTGGTACTGAATGGACAGTCGCGTTCGGAGGGTTCGCACCGGGGTTCGGGTACCTGGTGAATGGCGACCCACGGCTGCGCGTCCCTCGGGCGAAAGTGCCGCGCACCAAGGTTCCCGCCGGGTCAGTCGGGCTCGCTGGCGAGTTCAGTGGGATCTACCCGCGTGAGTCGCCGGGCGGCTGGCAGCTGATCGGCCGTACGGAGCTCGAACTGTGGCGAACGGACCGACAACCACCAGCCTTGTTACGGCCCGGCGTGCGGGTGCGTTTCGAGGATGTCGGGTGACAGCCTTCGCGAACGGAGGACGCGGCCATGTCCGAGCTCTGCATCGTCGCTACCGGCCCGCTGAGCACGGTGCAGGACCTGGGCCGTCATGGGCTTGCGGAGATCGGGGTCGGCGCTTCGGGTGCCGCCGATCAGGGTTCCTTTCGGCTGGCGAACCGCCTGCTCGGTAATCCCGAATCCGCCGCGGCCATCGAGGTAACCCTTGGTGGACTTGTCGTTCGCGCACCGTGCCCGCTGACGATCGCCATCACTGGAGCGCCGTGTCCGATCATGGTGGGCAACCGCTCCGAAGCGTTGAACACGGTGTTGCGGCTGCCCGCGGAGGTACCGCTGCGGCTCGGCCAGCCTGACCACGGTCTGCGCAGCTACCTTGGCGTGCGCGGCGGAATCGATCTGCCACCGGTGCTCGGTTCGCGCTCGACCGATCTGCTGGCAGGTATCGGCCCAGCCGCGCTTCGAGCCGGCGACACAGTTCCGGTCGGACCGGCACCATCGCGATTTCCGGTGTTGGACACCGCGCCGGTCGATGGGCCCGCGGCCGGTGACCGCACCCTGCGGGTGCGGCTGGGACCACGGCACGACTGGTTCACCGAGGAGGCGATCAACTGCTTGCTGACCGCACGATACGAGGCGACCTCGGAAAGCAACCGCGTCGGCATGCGACTGGCCGGTCCACCGCTACACAGAGCCGAACCAGCCGAGCTTCCCAGTGAAGGTGCCGTAACGGGCGCGCTACAGGTACCGCCAGCCGGACTGCCTACCCTGTTTCTCGCCGATCATCCGATCACCGGCGGATACCCAGTGATCGCGGTGGTCCGTGCCGCCGACTTGGACGCCGCGGCACAGATCCGCCCCGGTACCGGGCTGCGCTTCCGACTCGACACCATCCACTGAGGACAGCGAGTGGCTGGATCAAGAGTTGTTGGCAGTATCGGTTGACCGCGATCGGTCAGGGCCCCCGTAGCCACAGGTCGAGGACTGCGATGTCCTCGACGGTAAGACCACGGGACGGCTCAACGCGGTGGAGCAGTGCGTGGTCGCGACAATGCGTGGACACCCATTCGCGGTCGGCATCGGTGATTTCATCGTCGACCCATGCGAAGCGGCGTCCGGCCGCCCACTCCGCGAGGGGCCGGGTCTTCCAGTGCAGACCGAACCACTGGTCTTCCCGCTCGCGTTCAGCGGTGGGTTCCGGCCAGTGCACGACGGGTAACGACGGTAGCCCTAGCCGGGGCGCCAGCTCGACATTCGCTTCCTGTTCCCAGGTCGTGGCCCAGATCAGGTCACACGGCAATGCGGCCAGCCCATGCCCCACTTGCGGGGTGAACCGGTCCAGGTACGAACCCGTCCTGGCACCGAGCCCTGCGCCGCTGGGGTCATCGCCAAAGGGCAGCAGGGTTCCGTCAACATCGAGGAACAGCAAGGGGCGTTGCCGGTCAGGCGTCATGCCGCGGAGTCCTCAGGTACTACGGGTGCCGATGGCTAGGGCCGACTCCTATAGCCGGCCCTAGCCAGCAACGATCAGGCCAGGTCGTACCGGTCGGCGTTCATCACCTTGGTCCATGCGGCGACAAAGTCCGTGACGAACTTCTGCTTCGCGTCGCTGCTCGCGTAGACCTCCGCAACGGCCCGCAGTTCGGAGTTGGACCCGAACACCAGGTCGACCCGGCTGCCGGTCCACTTGACCTCGCCCGTTGCCCGGTCAACGCCCTCGAAGGAATTCGACGACTCGTCCGTCGCCTTCCATTCCGTGGCCATATCGAGCAGATTCACGAAGAAGTCGTTGGTCAGCACGCCGGGCTTGTCGGTGAGCACGCCCTGCGCGGACTGCTGGTAGTTCGCGCCAAGTACCCGCAGACCACCAACCAGCACGGTCATCTCCGGCGCGCTCAACGTGAGCAGGTTCGCCCGGTCAATCAGCAGGTACTCGCCCTGCAACTGGCTGCCCTTGCCGACGTAGTTCCGGAATCCGTCCGAGGCAGGTTCGAGATGCGCGAACGACTCGACATCGGTCTGCTCGGCAGTGGCGTCACCACGTCCAGGAGTAAACGGCACCTCGACATCGACTCCGGCCGCCTTGGCTGCCTGCTCCACGCCGACGACACCGGCGAGCACCACGAGGTCAGCGAACGAAACCTGCTTGGTGCCAGCTTCGGCGTTGAAGGACTGCTGGATGCCTTCCAGCGTGCTGATCACCGGAGCGAGCTTGTCCGGCTCGTTGACCTCCCAGCTGCGCTGCGGTTCGAGCCGGATACGACCACCGTTGGCACCGCCGCGCTTATCGCTTCCCCGGAAGGTGGAAGCGGATGCCCACGCGGTGGAGACCAGCTGCTGCACGGTCAGGCCGGACTCCGCGATCTTGCCCTTCAGCGCGGCGATCTCGGCGGCACCAACCAGCTCGTGTTCCGGAGCCGGAATCGGGTCCTGCCAGAGCAGTTCCTCGGCTGGCACCTCGGAGCCGAGGTAGCGCTGGATCGGCCCCATATCGCGGTGTGTCAGCTTGTACCAGGCGCGCGCGAAGGCATCCGCGAACTCGTCCGGGTTCTCCATGTACCGCCGCGCGATTGGCTCATAGATCGGGTCGACCTTGAGTGAGATGTCAGTGGTGAGCATGTTCGGCGCGATCTTCTTCGCCGGATCGTGTGCGTCCGGAACGGTGCCCTCGCCCGCGCCGCCTTTCGGCTTCCACTGCCAAGCCCCACCAGGCCCCTGGTAAACCTCCCATTCGAAGCTGAACAGGTTCCACAGGAAGTTGGTCGTCCACCTCGTGGGCGTGGTCGTCCAAGTGACCTCGATACCACTGGTGATCGTGTCGGAGCCCTTACCCGTGCCGTAACTGTTCCGCCAACCGAGCCCCTGCTCCTCGAGCGGGGCTGCCTCCGGGTTGGGGCCGTTGTGGGAATCCGGTGCGGCACCATGAGTCTTGCCGAAAGTGTGGCCACCGGCGATCAGCGCCACCGTCTCCGCGTCGTTCATCGCCATCCGGCCGAAGGTCTCGCGGATGTCCCTGGCCGCGGCTACCGGGTCAGGCTGGCCCTCGGGACCTTCCGGATTAACGTAGATCAGCCCCATATGGGTGGCCCCCAAGGGGTTTTCCAGCTCACGCTTCTCCCCGCCGGAGATGCGCGCATCGCTGCCGAGCCACGTGGTTTCGGCACCCCAGTAGATGTCGTCCTCCGGCTCCCAGGTGTCCACCCGGCCACCGGCGAAGCCGAAGGTCTTGAAGCCCATCGACTCGAGCGCGACGTTACCGGCCAGGATCAGCAGGTCTGCCCAGGAGATTTTGCGGCCGTACTTCTGCTTGACCGGCCACAGCAGACGGCGGGCCTTGTCCAGGCTGACGTTGTCCGGCCAGCTGTTCAGCGGGGCAAACCGCTGCTGGCCGGCGCCGGCACCGCCGCGCCCGTCGCTGACGCGGTAGGTCCCCGCGCTGTGCCACGCCATCCGGATCATCAGTGGCCCGTAGTGCCCGAAGTCGGCTGGCCACCAGTCCTGCGAGGTGGTCAGTACCTCCTCGATGTCCCGTTTTACCGTGGGCAAGTCAAGCGTTTTGAACTCATCCGCGTAGTTGAAGTCCTCGCCCATCGGGTCGGCCACGGCCGGGTTCTTGGCCAGGATCTTCAGGTTGAGTCGCTTCGGCCACCAGACGTTGTTGCTGTTGCCCTGCGTCGGGTGCGGGAGCTGGTGTGCGACCGGGCAGCCACCTCCGCTTTCCGTGTTCTCCACTGCATCGTGGCTGTCAGACATGCGAATCCTTCCAGGCGGTCAGGGTAATCAGGAACTGCGTACCGTTGCACAATCAGGGCACACGCCCCAGTAGATGACCTCAGCTTCCTCCACCGCGAAACCATGATCGTCAGCCGCGGTAAGGCAGGGCGCCTCGCCCACGGCGCAGTCGACGTCGGCGATCGCCCCACACGACCGGCACACGAGATGGTGGTGGTTGTCGCCAGTGCGCGATTCGTACCGCGCTACGGAACCGTGCGGCTGGATACGCCGAAGGAGTCCGGCGGTGGTCAGCGCACGGAGGACGTCGTAGACGGCCTGGTGGGACACCTCACCGAGACACGCGCGTACGGCACTGATGACGGACTCCGTATCCGCGTGCGGACGATCATGGACAGCGGCGAGCACCGCGACACGAGGGCGCGTTACGCGTAGCGCCGCCTCGCGCAACATATGCTCAAAGTCCGAGGTCGTTGGCACGGGCGCCAGTCTGCCGGATTATCTGGAATGATTCAAGAATAAGTCACCCAGGCGGGTCGTCTCTCGAGATCAGCTACGGTGCCTCGGTAGCGGCCCGTTCCGGCACCGGACGGTGTAGCTGAACGGCCTCGACATCCGGGATCACTACCACCGGGCAGTCCGTATGCCGGATGCAGTACCCGCTGACCGTGCCATGTACCGCTTCAACCAGCCGGCCGACGCCGTGGTGTCCGAGAACCAGTAATGCAGCCTCCGCCGCGGCGGAGCTCAACACCTCGGGCGGCCAGCCTTCGACGAGCTCGGAGCGGAAACTGACGTCTGGGTAAGCGCCGGAAACCTCAGCGACGGCGCCGGCCAACACCTTCTCGTTCGCGTCCCGCATCCCTTCGTACGTGCGGATTGGCGGCGGAACAGCCGCGGTCCAGCCCGCGATCCCCGGGTCGTATCGCCAGACGGTCACGACGTGCACCGAACAACCCCGCAGTCGCGCCTCGGCTGCCGCCCAGTGCAGCGCCACCCTGCTCAGTTCGGAACCATCGACGCCAACGACGATGGCCCGCGAGTCGCTACCGCCCTGTTGCGCGTTCATCCCGGTCGCCTCCAGTCATGGTTGGTCGCGCGGCGCGTAGCCACGCCTTCGCCGAAGCAAGCGTCCTCCGGTCCGGTTCAGCCTGGCCACGACGTGAAGTCCTTCGCGCGCGAGCCGGAAGTCCCTGCTTATCGGTGACCAATGCCCGCTGCACTAGCACCTCACTCGCCATAACGTCGAGGTGAATGAGACCCCATGAACGCCTTTGGAGCGCGCCATGCACACGAAACGCCTACCGATCACCGTCGGAATTGGCGGGGCTACGGATCAGACATCCCTGCTGCACTGGGTCGCCCAGGAAGCCGCCCGGCTGGCAGCACCCGTTCGCCTGGCGCGTGCGGTAGTTGTTCCCGCCGTCTACTCGGACCTACCGCTTCCCAAGGAAGTTGTGGACGACCTGATCCAGGAGGGCGAGCGTGCCGTCCAGGCAGCAGCCGATGAGCTGGCACAGATCAGCGCCGACCTGGAAATCGACACCCTGGTCCAGAGCGCACATCCGGCAGCGCTGCTGATCGAGCTGTCCGCGGAGTCGCGCCTGATCGCGATTGGCGCGGGTGGCCGAGCACGCGGTCCGTTTACCGACTCGGTAGCGGTCGCCCTAGCCGCACGCGCGCAGTGTCCGGTGGCCGTAGTCCGGTCGAACGATCAGACGGCAATTTCCGCTGAGGGCACCGTTGTACTCGGTATGGACGGCTCGACGAGCGCCCAGGACACGATAGAGGCCGCCTTCACGGAAGCCTCGTTGCGCGGTGCGCAGCTCGTCGCCGTGCACGCCTGGAACGACGCCGAGGTCAGCTGGGATGTCGTCGAGCGGTTTTACCCAGGCTCGGAATCGCTCGCTGACGTCGCGGAACGCGCGCTCGCCGAAATGCTCGCGGGGTGGCGGGAGAAGTTTCCAGAGGTCGAGGTCCGCCGTGTGGTGGCACACGACAAACCGAAGCACCAGCTGCTGGAACTCGCGAAGACCGCCCAGCTCGTCGTGGTCGGCAGCAGAGGACGTGGCGGGTTCACCGGCCTACTGCTTGGTTCGACCAGTCAAGCGCTGATTCATCATTCACCCTGCCCGGTGCTCATCGTCCGACCGCGCGAGGAACGCTAACCAGCCACCATGGACGGGCTTACCGAAGCACAAGTGGACATCCTGCTGCGCGCGGTCAGCAATGCGCCTTCCGTGCACAACACACAACCGTGGGAAATCGATGTCACCGAGCGAACCATCGGGCTCTTCCAACGCAAGGTGGACCTGCCCAGCCATGACCCGGTCGGGCGCGATCGAATGATCTCCTGCGGTGCGGCACTCGCCAATCTGGAGCTCGCCGTCCGCCACCTCGGCTTCGACTCCAACGTGGACATACTGCCGGGATCGGCTGACCGCGATGCGATCGGTCTGGTTACCGCGGGCCGACCGCGCCCGGCTACCGAGGAGGAAGACCAGCTTTACCAAGCGATCGCGCGACGGCGTAGCTACCGGTACCAGTTCGAGCCGAAACCGGTACCGAATACTCTGGCGGCGGCGATAGCAGGCCTCGCTCGCCAGCCTGGCGTCGAGTCACACCTGCTGACCGCGCCGGCCCAGATCGCCACGCTGGCAAGCATGCTCGGCAGCGCTGCACGCGCGCTGCGCGCCGATCGGATATATCAGCGGGAGCTCACGGCCTGGCTGGCTTCGCCAAGCGAACCGGCTCCTGAACACGGCGACGGGATCCCAACCGGTGCACTGGGCAACGGTTGGCTACCCGCCGGGCTCGTACGAACGAATACCCCTATGCCCGATGACTACGTACTCGCGGAACGGATCGCCGCGGAAACACTGCTGATCGTCACGACATCCGCGAACACGGTGGCCGACCAGGTCGCGGCCGGCCGCGTGCTGCAACGCGCTTGGCTCTCGGTGACCGCGGCTGGTATGGCGGCTTCGGTCATCACCCAGCCACTACACCTCAGCGGTTTCCCGGAGGAACTGCGAGATCGACTGGCACTACCCGGGTTGCCGCGCGCACTGTTCAGGTTCGGTTATCCGGTACGGGTACTTCCAGCGGTGCCACGGAAACCGTATCGTGCGTTGCTTCGCCACCATCGGCGGCTTGACGCGCGTTAACACGCAGCGATTAACTCATTACGGGTTGACGTCGGGGCTGACGACGAAGCCACGGTGCGCGACAGCCGAACCATGCCGAAGTCGAACACCTGACCGCAGATCCTGCCGCGCCACTTCTCGGCATCCTCTCGTCCACTGTGGAAGCTATCTGTCCGCATAGGACCGACTGGAGTTCGTACTGGAGGTAAGCATCGCCTGCACGCCTCAATCGACCGAACTACCCAAGTTCCCCATCCGACGGGTGGCCGACCGCCCGTTCGACCCGCCCCATGAAATACGGGCCGAGCAGGTCCAGGGCCGACTCACGCGGGTACGGATCCGGGATCTGCGAGCTACTCGGCGTGCCTATGCCGATCGAGGCTTCTTCCAGGCGCGAAGCACGGTCATGGTCAGCATGACGCTGTCCGCGGAACAGCGCGACTCGGCGGTCCAGGAACTCAACGAGTACCTGGACGAACTGGCCAACAAAGAGATCGCTGATCCATCCGACGACCTGATCTCCAGCCTGGTGAACCGGATCACCGCCGGTGAGCTGACCCGAACGGAGGCAGCCCAGCTGGGTGTGCTGTTGCTTGTCGGTGGACACGAAACCACCGCGAACATGATCGTGCTGGGCACACTCGCCCTGTTCGAGCATCCGGAACAGCTTGCGACCTTGCGTCACGCCTAGGACCGGGAGACGATCGCCGCGGCGGTGGAGGAACTGCTTCGCTACCTCACCGTCACGCACACTGGTGGCCGCAGGGTGGCACTCGAAGACATCCACATCGCCGGCCAGACCATCCGCGCCGGCGAGGGCATCATCCTGCCGAACGAGAGCGCCAATCGCGATCCCGAGGTCTTCGCCCATCCCAACCAGCTTGACCTCAAGCGGGAGGGAAGGTCGCATGTCGCGTTCGGCTTCGGGGTGCACCTGTGTCTCGGGCAGTCGTTGGCCCGGTTGAAACTGCAGGTCGTGTACGGCACGCTGTACCGGCGTATCCCGGCTCCGCGGGCGGCCGTCGAGCTGAACCAGATCTCATTCAAGCACGACGGTACCGTTTACGGAGTACACGAGCTTCCGGTGACCTGGTAGGCGCCCTCGGTTCTCGTCGACAGGTCTCCCGAAGAGCGGGGCCAGGTGATCGATTGACCACATCGGCGGCAGGTCGTTCCGCCACCCGCCAGGGTCAGTCGGTACGCTGCCCTACGGTGCGGTGCTGGTGAGACGAATCCGGCTACTGCGTGAGCCCGCGGCACCGCGGACCTGGCGCGCACCACGATTCGGGAGAACGACTCTGTGACTGCAGCTGAGAGCCCGCTGTACGGGGCTGACGACCTAACCCATCTGGAAGGACTGGAAGCGGTCCGCAAACGGCCCGGTATGTACATCGGGTCGACGGACAGCCGCGGTGTTACCCATCTGTTCACTGAGGTCGTGGACAACTCGACCGACGAAGGTGTCGCCGGCCACGCCAGCCGGGTGGTGGTAACCCTGCACGCGGACGGCAGCGTCCAGGTCGACGACGACGGTCGCGGCATTCCGACCGGGGTACACGCCAAGTCCGGGCTGTCCGGGGTGGAGCTCGTACTCACCCGACTGCATGCGGGCGGCAAGTTCGGCGGCTCCGGCTACAAGGCTTCCGGTGGTCTGCACGGGGTGGGTGCCTCGGCGGTCAACGCTCTTTCGCACCGGTTTGACGTGACCGTGAAGAACGACCGCAAGGTCCATCAGATGTCCTTCGCGCAGGGCGTGCCGGGAATATTCGACGGGCAGGGACCGAAAGCCAAATTCACCCCGCAGCCGGGCCTTCAGGTCACGGGCAAGATGAAGCGCGGCGAGTCAACCGGAACGTCCATCAGGTACTGGCACGACGCTCGGTACTTTGAGCCCGGAGCGGAGCTCGCCATCGAGCAGGTCCGCCAGAAGCTCCGTAGTACGGCATTCCTCGTACCGAGCGTCACCTACGTGCTCAGGGTCGCGACCGAAGGCGCGATCGAAGAGGAGACCTTCCACTATCCCCATGGTCTTGCGGATATGGTCGACTACCTCACACCGAGCGCGGACAAGCCGGTCACCGGCACTCTGTTGATCTCCGGAACCGGGACCTACCGGGAAAACGCCGCCGACGAGAACGGCGTCATGCGGTCCAAAGTGGAACGGCATGCCGAGGTCGACGTTGCCTTGCGCTGGTCGACAGGCTATGAGCGGGTTGTTGAGTGCTTCACGAACACGATCAGCAACGCACACGGCGGCACGCACCGCAAAGGTTTCGACCGCGCCGTGCTGAAGGCTATCCAGGAAGCGATCTCGAAGACGCGCGGCCTCCTCAAGACCAAAGAGGACATGCCGACCCTCGATGACGTTCTGGAGGGCATGACCGCCGTCATTCACGTTCGGGTGCCGGAACCACAGTTCACCTCGCAGACCAAGGACGAGCTCTCCACCGCGGGCATCACCAAGGTGATCCAGGGCATTGTGGAACAGCAGCTGAAAAGCTGGGCCGAAGCCAGGAAAACCAAGGCCGAGGCGAAGACCGTACTGCAGAAGGTCGTCGACGCGGCCAGGGTCCGACTCACCCAGAAACAGCAAAAGGATGCCGCGCGCCGCAAAACGGCCCTGGAAGGCGCGGCGATGCCACCGAAGCTGGTGGACTGCCGCGCCACCGGGGTATCCCGCAGCGAACTGTTCCTCGTCGAGGGCGACAGTGCTCTCGGCTCCGCCAGGATGGCCCGCGCTTCCGAGTATCAGGCGCTGCTCCCATTGCGCGGCAAGATCCTCAACGTGCAGAAGGCAAGTATCGCCGACACGCTGAAGAACGCCGAGATAGCTTCGATCGTGCAGGTGCTCGGCGCGGGTACCGGGCGAACCTTCGATCTGGGCACGATGCGCTACGGCCGGGTGATCCTGATGGCCGATGCGGATGTTGACGGCTCGCATATCCGTACTCTGCTGATCACCTTGTTCGCGAAGTACATGCGACCGGTTATCGAGGACGGGCGGCTATACGCCGCGATGCCACCGCTGCACAAGGTCGTCACCAAGGGGCGCAACGGGCAGACCCAGTTCACCTTTACCCAACGCGAGATGGAACGGGTCGTCGCCGACCTGGAGAAGGCCGGCAAACAGGTCCAGACACCGGTGCCCAGGTTCAAGGGCCTCGGCGAGATGGACGCGGACGAACTGTGGGAGACCACGATGAACCCGTCGACCAGATCGGTCCGGCGAATCACGCTCGAGGATGCCGACGCCGCGGAGGCTGCCCTCGAGCTGTTGATGGGTGAGAAGGTCGAGCCACGACGCAACTGGTTGGTCGCGTCGGCCGAGCGGGTCGACAAGGAAGCAATCGACATCTGATTTCCCCCGATGATTCCCTGGGATAGCTTCCCTTGGGGGGCCACGAGAGCAGTCGAGGAGACACGGAGTAATGGCACGCCGCAAAGGTTCGGTGACCAGGGTTGACCCCACCGCGTTCGACCAGCCGGGCGCGCAGGTTTTCGAGACGTCGGTGAAATCCGAGATCGAGGACTCGTACCTGGAATACGCCTACTCGGTTATCCATTCAAGGGCGCTGCCGGACGCGCGGGACGGACTCAAGCCGGTACACCGCCGGATCCTGTTCTCCATGAACGAGAACGGCTATCGGCCGAACAGCGCCTACGTGAAGTCCTCCCGCGTCGTCGGTGATGTCATGGGTCGCTACCACCCGCACGGGGACACCGCTATCTATGACGCGATGGTGCGGCTCGCCCAGGACTTCTCGATGAATGCGCCACTGATCGACGGGCATGGCAACTTCGGTAGTCCGGACGATGGCCCAGCCGCGAGCAGGTACACCGAGGCAAGGATGTCGCCCGAAGCGATGCTCCTGGTCGGTGAACTCGGCGAGGATACGGTCGATTTCCGGCCCAACTACGACGGCTCGCTCGAGGAACCGTCGGTACTTCCGGCCGCATACCCGAACCTGCTGGTGAACGGGACCTCCGGGATCGCGGTCGGGATGGCCACCAACATGATCCCGCACAATATGGGCGAAGTGATCGCCGCGGCGCGCTGGCTGATCAACCACCCGGGCGCGAGCCTGGACAAGCTCATGGAGTTCATCCCCGGCCCGGACCTGCCCACCGGCGGTCAGCTACTTGGCCTGGACGAGGTGCGCAAGGCATACGAAACCGGCCGCGGCGTGGTCCGGATGCGCGCGAAGGTGGAAACCGGACCGTTGGAAGGAAGCCGCGGACGACAGGCCATCACGGTCACTGAGCTGCCCTACGGCGTCGGTCCGGAAAAGATCATCGAGAAGATCACCGACGAGGTGAACAAATCCAAGCGGCTGACCGGAATCGCCGACGTCAAGGACCTCACCGACCGGGAGAACGGCACCCGACTGGTCATCGAGTGCAAGGTGGGGGTGAACCCACAGGCGCTGCTCGCCGACCTGTACCGGCTTACGCCGCTCGAGCAGTCATTCGGCATCAACAATCTGGTGCTTGTGGACGGTCAGCCACGCACACTTGGCCTCAAGGCGCTACTCGAAGTGTTTCTGGCGCATCGGTACGAGGTGGTCACCCGGCGCACCAAGTACCGTCGACGCAAGCGCGAGGAGCGGCTGCACCTGGTCGAGGGCTTGCTCAAGGCGCTCCTCGATATCGACAAGGTGATCAAGCTCATTCGCGGCAGCGAGAACGCGCAGGCCGCGAAGGACGGTCTGATGAAGCGGTTCGCGCTCTCCGAGATACAGGCCAGTTATATCCTGGACACTCCGCTGCGCAGGCTCACCAAGTACGACAAGATCGAGCTGGAAGCCGAACAGGACAAGCTACGCAACGAGATCGCCGAGCTGACCAAGATCCTCGACGACGAGTCGGTGTTGAAGAAGGTCGTCGCCCAAGAGCTCGCGAAGATCGCAAAGGACTTTCCCGCGGAGCGACGCACATCGCTGATCGACGGCGAACTGAAGGAGGTCCTCGCCGCTTCGAAGCCCGCTGGCCCGCTCGAAGTAGCCGATGATCCGTGCCAGATCATCCTCTCCGCGACCGGCCTCGTCGCTCGTACCGCCGCGGAGTCCGAGGAGGCCTCCGAAGCACGCCGACGCAACGGCCGTGTCAAACACGACGCGGTGATGGCCATTGTGCATTCCACGGCCAGAGGGCAGATCCTGCTCGTCACGAACCGCGGACGGGCCTTCAAGACCGACGTCTTGCCGCTACCGGTGCTGCCCGAACAGGTGGGCACGGTCTCGCTGCGCGGCGGGATGGCCGCCAAGGAACTCGCGCCACTTGACCGCGGCGAGAAGGTTGTTGGTATCGCACCACTTGGCGCGCAGGCGGGAGGATCACCAGGACTCGCCATCGGCACGAAACGGGGTGTCGTGAAGATATGCATGCCCGAATGGCCGGTTCGCTCCGACGAGTTCGAGATCATCAGCCTCAAGGACGATGACGAGGTCGTCGGCGCGGTCTGGTTGACCGACGGTTCGGAAACGCTGGTCTTCCTGTCCAGCGATGCCGCCTTGCTGCGCTACTCCGCCTCGCTTGTGCGTCCGCAGGGCTTGAAGAGTGGTGGTATGGCCGGAATCAAGCTCGGTGCCGATGCCCACACTGTCTTCTTCGGCACGGTGCGCACCGAAGAAGACGAGGCTGAGCACGGTGCCGCCATGGTGGTTACCGCCACGGGTCAGAGTGTGAAGGTGACCCCGTTCGCCGAGTATCCAGCCAAGGGACGCGCCACCGGTGGCGTCCGCGCACAGCGCTTCCTCAAAGGGGAAACCGAGCTCACCGCGGCGTGGGTCGGCCCGCGGCCGGCGGGTTCGGCGAACAACGGGAGCCCCGTCGAACTTCCGGAGACGGTGATGCGCAGGGACGCGTCCGGGAGCGCGCATCCGGGGCCGGACGTGATCGGTCATCTGATCGAGCGAAGCTAACGGGTCACCGACGTATCAGCGGCTGTTCAGTCGGCACGAAAGGAAACGTATGGCACTCGCGGACTTTCCTCGGCATCCGCTGACCTTCGGGCCAAGTCCGGTTCACCCGCTGAACCGATTGACCGAACACCTTGGTGGCGCGCGAGTGTGGATGAAGCGTGAGGACGTCAACTCTGGACTCGCTTATGGTGGCAACAAGACTCGCAAGCTCGAGTACCTGATTCCGGATGCGCTCGCTTCTGGAGCCGACACCCTGGTGTCGATCGGCGGATACCAGTCGAACCACACCCGTCAGGTCGCCGCGGTGGCCGCACACCTCGGGCTACGTGCGGTGTTGGTCCAGGAGAACTGGGTGGATTGGCCGGACCCAGTGAACGATCGAGTCGGAAACATCCTGCTGTCCAGGGTTATGGGCGCCGATGTCCGGCTCGACCCCGCGGGGTTCGGCATCGAGGTCAAACCAAGCTGGGAGGCGGCACTCGACGATGTCCGCCAGGCCGGCGGGACCCCGTACGCCATCCCGGCGGGGGCTTCTGATCATCCACTGGGTGGGCTGGGCTTCGCGAACTGGGCACACGAGGTCGAGCGTCAGGAACGCGAACTGGACACGTTCTTCGATACCGTCGTCGTCTGCGCGGTGACGGGATCCACGCAGGCAGGCATGGTCGCCGGCTTCGCCGAGCAATCCCATGCCCGGCGAGTCGTCGGGATTGACGCCTCTGCCAAGATTGACGCGACTCGCGCGCAGGTCACCAGGATCGCGGCGGCCACGGCACAACGCATTGGTCTCGGCAGGGATCTATCCAGTGCGGACATTGAACTGCTCGCTGGCTGGGCGGGCGAACGCTATGGTGTTCCCGTCGAATCGACGCTGGAGGCGATCCGCCTCGTCGGCCGGCTGGAAGGGATCATCCTCGATCCGGTCTACGAGGGAAAATCAATGGCTGGCCTGATCGACCTGGTGACCAGCGGAGACATCGACAAGGACAGCAACGTGCTCTTCGCGCACCTGGGCGGGCAGCCTGCGCTGAACGCCTACAGCGCGCTGTTCCGCTGAGCCGTTCCCACAAGCCGACGAAACCGCGTTCCTTGAGGATATTGCGGCGAGCGGATCGACCAGCGGCACCCGGTGATGCACGTGAGCTGGTTGTCGGTGGGATAGGCGAGAATGGCGAGCATGGCTGTCACGGACGCGGGATTTCACCGGATCGTCGACCAGCTCGCCGATGTCGAGCGGGCAAAAGCGCGGGACTACACCTCGTTCAGCGTACGTGGCAAACGCTTCGGCTACTTCTGGCCGCGGACCAGCACGGTGGGTCTCAAACAGCTGCTCTCCGAGCAGGTCGCGCTGGTTTCCGAGCGCCCAGACGTCTTTGAGGTCCAGTTCACCGCTGGCGGCTTTGGCTGGGTCGTCGTCCAGTTGACCGGGGTTGATCGAACAGAGCTCACCGAACTGGTCTACGAGGCGTGGCGGCTGTCCGCACCGGAAGCCTTGGTCGAGGAACATCCGATGCCCTGACCGCAACAAACGTCACCCATCAATCCACGCCAGCGGATCGGCGATCACCGCGCCGATAACCTTCGCGGCGGCACCGCGCAGCGCGGCATCCGGTCCGAGTTTGGCCTGCCGGAGGGTGATTCCATCGGGTAGTCGGGCGTGCAGCCGATTCCAGAACACCTCCCCGAGGCTGGCTAGCCGACCGCCAAGCACGATCACCTCTGGCGCGAGCAGCGCCCGCACCGGGACAAGTCCACTCGCCACCGCGTCGGCGGCCTGGTGCACGGCACGGACCGCGGCCGGCTCCGCCGCGCGCAGCTGACCGATCAACGGTTCATCACCGCCAAGTAGTCGCGAGCCGGACCGCTCAGGCAACCCAGCCGATCGCGCGATGGCCGCAGGTTCGGCATAGAGCCGCAGGCAGCCGCGCTCCCCGCAGAAACATCGCGGCCCACGCGGGCGCACCGGCACGTGTCCGAACTCGCCGGCAAGGACACTGCCTGGGGAAACCGGCACCAGGCCAAGTGACTCCTCCCCTCCCAGGTAGTACCAGTCACCACCAGCGCCTGCCCGATACTCGGCGTGTGCGGCACATGCCACTTCGCTGTCCAGCCGGACGTCCAAGCCATGTAGACCGAGCGCGTGCAACTCGGCGTTCACCAGTGCGCGAGCATCCACCTCCGACCAGCCGAGCGCGGGCGAATACGCCACCGTGCCCGCGCTGTCCGAACGCGCGGACACCGTGCCACTGACCGCCAGCCCGACCCCGGCGACCAAGCGACCAGCCGTCGTCGCCTCATCGAAAAGCCGTCGAAGCACCGGCCTGGCGGCATGCACCCCGTCGGTGGGAGAAACCGTGTCGAGTCCGAAGCGCCGTAGATCGCGCGCGATCTGCCGACCAGACAGATCCAGCAGTATGCCGGCGATGTGGTCGGGCGCGAACTGCAATCCGATTGCCACCGGACCATACGGATCGAGCATCAACCGACCAGCTGGGCGCCCCGGCGCCCCGCCGGGCTCCGGGCCAAGATCGCGCACGAGTTCAGCCTGGATCAGCTCAGCAACCAGGCTGGAGACGGTCGCCTTGGTGAGCCCGGCGCGGCGAGCCAGTTCGACCCGCGATATCGGCGCCGAGCGGGCGATCATCTCCATGAGCAGCGCGACATTATGCCGGCGCATCGCTTGCGCGCCCGCTCCAACACCCTGGTTCGCCATATTAGTTAGTTTATTGAACTGACAAATCCTAGCCAAGGGCGGTGGCGCCCAGATAGACATTGCCCACGGTTTCCAGCGAAAGGCGGTTCATCCATGGCGGAGGTCAGCTATCAGCAGGCGAGCAGGCTGTATCCGGGTTCCCCGCCGGTGCGAGCGGTGGACAGCCTTGATCTCGATATCGCCGACGGCGAGTTCCTGGTTCTGGTAGGGCCGTCCGGGTCGGGCAAGTCAACCGCGCTGCGCATGCTTGCCGGGCTCGAAGACGTTGATGAGGGCGCGATTCACATCGACGGTAAGGACATCACCAGCACCCCGCCGAAGGACCGGGATATCGCTATGGTCTTCCAGTCATATGCGCTCTATCCGCATATGACGGTCGCGGAGAACATGGGCTTCGCGTTGAAACTGAAGCGCGTCGCGAAGTCCACCATCGCCGAACGCGTCAAGGAAGCCGCGGAACTACTGGATCTCACGCCGTACCTCGATCGTAAGCCGAAGGCACTCTCCGGTGGTCAACGGCAACGTGTCGCGATGGGCCGCGCCATTGTGCGCGAACCAGCGGTGTTCCTGATGGACGAGCCACTGTCCAATCTCGACGCGAAGCTCAGGGTCGAGACCCGAGCCAATATCGCGGCGCTGCAAAAGCGACTCGGCACCACCACCGTCTATGTCACGCACGACCAGGTTGAAGCCATGACCATGGGGCATCGCGTCGCCCTACTCAAGGACGGCAAGCTGCAGCAATGCGATACGCCGCGCAATCTGTATGAACGCCCGAAGAACGCGTTCGTCGCCGGCTTCATAGGTTCACCAGCTATGAACCTGAAATCAGTCACCGTCACCTCGCAGGGTGCGCAGCTGGACGGGATTACCGTGCCGCTGCCCCGGGCGACGCTCAGCGCTGCCGAGCAGTCCGGAGCGCGGACGCTCACCCTCGGACTACGTCCCGAATCGCTTCGGATCGCCGGCGCCGAAGAACAGGGTGCGAAGATGACCGTCGAGCTCGTCGAGGAACTTGGTGCCGACGCCTATGTGCACGGCGGTATCCAGGTAGGCGAGCAGACTGAACGATTCGTCGTCCGTGCCGACGGTCGCAAACCACCGCGGCTCGGCGAAACCGTGACGGTGGTCGTCGCTAATGACAACGAGGTGCATGCCTTCCATCCGGAAACCGGGGAACGCCTCGCCGAATAGCAGCGCCCGGCGCCGACCAGGTCGCTCACGGGATCAGGTTTCGAGTAGCAGCGCGAACCCGTCCAGGTGGCGGGCAAGCGCGTACTCGAACAGTCCGTCCAGGTCACCGATCCAGTCACCACTGGTCGCCGCCAGATACGGAAACCGGCCGGAAGCCAGTAGCTCGTCCGCCCGCCCTTCTCGGTCGCGCCACCAGTGCGCCATCGTTTCGCCGCGTTCCTGCCGTGCCTCGAACTCGGCCGCCGCCGAGGTACCGTAGGTCACCACGATCGAAACCAGACAGATCACCTCGCGGAGTTTCATCTCCAGCGGGAGATCAACGTCCTCGAGCGCGGCTAGGAACCATTCCGTATGGCTCATCGCTTGCGGCATCAGCAGCGGCCGAGTGAACGAAACGACCCTCGGCAGCCATGGGTGTTGACCGCACATGGCCCATTGCTGGCGTGCCCCGAACTCCAGTTTCGCGCGCCACCCAACCAGTCCCAACTCCGGTAGCTGATGAGCCCCAAAGGCCATATCGGCCATCTGCTCGACGAGATCTTCCTTGTTCGCCACATACCGGTACAGCGACATCACCGCGATACCGAGTTCGGCGGCAAGTCGGCGCATGGTGACAGCCTCGAGCCCTTCCACGTCGGCGATCCCGATCGCCGTCCGCAGCACCAGTTCGCGGTCGATCGGCGCCTTGACCCGAACCGGTAGCCCAGCGTGCTTGTCGTCGTCCGGTTCGGACGGTCCCGCGCTACCCGCCGCGCGCACGACGGTCCCGGCGCCGACACGCGGTTCGATCAAACCTTCGTCGCGCAGCGCGGCCATCGCCTTGGTAGCGGTGGCCAGCGCGACACGCCAGTCCTGGGCCACCTGGCGGATGGACGGCAATCGGGCCCCGTTCGGGAGCTCGCCTGCGGTGATCCGAGATCGGAAATCATCAACGATTTGGCGGTATCGACCTCGTCCAGCGGCACTCCCCGGCGAATTCATGCACCATCCCCAATCCAGATTTGTACTAGTACACGTCGTCAGCGATAGTACATTGATAGAACACTTATTGCACGTCAAAACACGTGTACGGTGTACATGTGAACAGAAATACGATGTACGAAAAGACATCCACGGCTGGCTACCAAGACCGAGCCGACACCGTGCGCTTACTCACCGCCGCCTTCTCCGCCGACCCACTGATCCGGTGGCTCTTCCCATCCGAATCATCACGGCAGCGTTTCCTCCCTGACTACTTCAGCGCCATATTCGATCACCCGAAGGCCACGGCATACCTCGGCGGCGAACGGGTCGCCGCGTCCATCTGGCTCACGCTGCGGCCAGGTGAATCTCCCTTCCCCGAAAGGGATGCGGAGTCCGCGGACCTCCAGTTGCCAAGCAGCACGCGGCTGCTGTCGTTGGGCGAGGAGCTTGCTCAACGGCACCCGACAGGCCACGCCCATCAGTACCTCGCCTGCCTGGGCGTATCGCCATATGCCCAGGGCACCGGTATCGGCTCTGCCTTGTTGCGCCATGGCGGCGCCCGTACTGACGCCCTGGGTATCGGCACCTATCTGGAGGCAAGCTCCGCCCGCAGTCGCGCGCTGTACCTGCGGCACGGCTTCGCTGATCTAGGACCACCCATCGAGCTCGACCACGACGGGCCAACGCTGTGGCCCATGTGGCGCGCACCCCACACACCGTGAACACATCCGGAACTATTCGAGGAGCCACAAATGCCCGTTACCACCGACGTGATCGCCGGCGGCCCCGACGACTTCATGACCGTCCGACATCTCAGTCTCAGCGGCAGCCAGCACGAAATCGGCAAGGCGTTGGCGCACGAGGCCACCGAGCGATCGGGGTGGCGGCCGCGGCCAGCTGATCCGGTCAAGAGCCGGGCCCGGCACGCCTGGTTCGCCAGAAACTGGCCAGCGCAGTACGCGCGCAACAGCGGCGCGGCTGAGGTTGCCGGCGTCCAGCCCGATGCCGCCGTCCATTTCGACGACCTCAGCACGATTCCGCCAGGATCCGGCTGCTCGGCCGTGTGGTACTCGCCAGCCGCGACGAGCGAAGGGCACGGGTTCCTCGGCCGCAACTACGACTTCTTCACCGTTGGTTGGCAGCAGATGCTCGCCCTGATGTCAGATGAACCCGGCCCCACCACCGAATGCCCCATCGCCTCGCGGCCATATGTCATCACGAGCGTTCCGGACGACGGCCCCGCGACCACGATCATCACCATGAATGAGCTCGACGGTTGTATGGACGGGATCAACGAACACGGTCTCGCCGTCGTATTGCTGATCGCCGATGCGGGAGGGGCGAACCTGCCCGTCGACGGGGGCCCACAGGTCGGCCTGGCGACCACCCAGCTCCCCCGCTTCCTCCTGGATACCTGCGCGAACGTCGAGGAGGCGCAGCAAGCCCTGTTGCTTGCGAAGCAATACGACCTCGGCGCGCCGCTGCACTACCTCATCGCCGACCGCGCGGGCAACGCCTTTGTCTGGGAAGTGGGCGCCGGTGGCGTCGAGCACATCGTGCCCGCTGAAGGGCTCGCCCAATGCGTGACAAATCATCCGCTCCATCGGCCGACGGATCCGGCGAAGCCGCCGGTGGATACCGAGGAAACGATGTACTCCTACGCCCGGTTGGACACGCTACGCGCCCGCGCGGAATCCGCGCCGCTTTCCGCGAATGAGTTGCGAACCAGCCTGGACTCGGTAGCGCTGACCAGTGAACCCACCGCCAAATATCCACTGCGGACGCTCTGGCGGACGGTGTTCAACCTCGACGAACGCACCATGACGACACGGTTTTACCTTGGCGATGACTCAAGGTCGGTACCGGCCTACAGCCCGGAGTTCACCTTTCGACCGGAGCTAACGAGCACTTCATAGCGTGACGCTGGCCACCCAGTGGGCACTGTCCGAATAGTGTCACCTCGCCCGATGGGTCATCCAGTCGGGCGGCTAACGGACGAATGGCTTGCCGTGGGGCAAATGCTCCCGCATACTCTCCCGCGAGGGGAGTACTTCGGACAGTGCCACTCCGGTCAATACGGACATCCCACGATGTCCTCGGAGCGCCGCCCTTAGTGGGTGAAGGAGACCTCAAACGATTACCCGTTTGAGGTGTGTCCGTGTCCAGTACCGCACAGCCGCTTGCCGCCGCCACCGAGCGGATCGGTGATCCGGCAATGTGGATTATCAGCATCGTCGTGCTACTCGCGTTGCTGACCATCGACTTCATCGTCACCAGAAAGCCGCATACCGTGTCGATGCGGGAAGCGGTCGGCTGGTCAGTCTTCTACCTGGCCCTACCATTCGTGTTCGCCGCCTACCTGTGGGTCGACTACAGCGGCACGCAGGCACTGGAGTTCACCACCGGCTTCGTCGTGGAGAAGTCGCTGTCGGTGGACAACCTGTTCGTGTTCATGTTGCTGCTCGCGGCCTTCGCCGTCCCCGCGCAGCTACAGCAGCGAGTGCTGCTCTACGGAATCGTGGGCGCACTGGTACTGCGTGGCATCTTCATCGCGGCCGGCGCCGCCCTGCTCAGCGCGGGGACCTGGGCCTTCCTGGTGTTCGGGGCGATCCTGTTCATTACCGCGGTCAAGATCCTGCGCGACGCGCTGAAGGGTTCCGGATTCGAGACGGACGTGTCGCAAATGCGCTCGGTCCGGCTACTCCGCAGGTTCATGCCGGTGACCGACGACTACCGGGGCACCAAGATGAGCATCCGCGAAGGCGGACGGCGCGCATTGACCCCGCTCGCGGTCGTTGTCGTCGCGGTGTTCGCGACCGACGTCGTTTTCGCCGTCGACTCGGTTCCCGCCGTCTACGGCATCACCGATGATCCGTACCTGGTCTTCACGACCAATGCCTTCGCGCTGCTTGGGCTGCGTGCGCTGTACTTCGTGCTGCATCGCGTACTCACCAAGCTCGCGCACCTCAACCACGGCCTCGCGATCATTCTCGCGTTCATCGGCATCAAGCTCGTCCTGCACTGGGCCCACGGCATCTGGCCCGCCATTCCGGAAGTACCAACCCCACTGTCCCTTGTGGTGATCGTGGTGGTGCTCGCGACGGTCACCATGACAAGTTTGCGCGCCAACCGGCGTGCGGAGGAAGCGAAAGAAACGGAAGAAACAGAAGCAGAGGAACGCCAAACTAAGTAGAGCTCATGGTTATCGACATCCTCATCGAAGCGGGTGTCCTGATCCTGGTGCTCACCGCCCTGGCCCTGACGTGTCTCGTGTTGGCCAATGCGAGGCCGCCGAGGGGACCAGGCCGCTGACGCAGGCCGGCACCGGCAACACGGCTGACTAGACTGGCGCCAATGTCAATGGTGACCAGTCACGGTGACGCGGGTCTGGTGCGCGGCCTGCAGGAACGGGTAGCGGCAGCACAGCCGGCTGAACAGGTGCGGCGCCTCGGCGACTGGTGGTTGCGATATACCGAGACATCGTCATGGTGGGTGGGCACCGTACTGCCGCACGGCACGGCGGACCGTGCGGAGTTGCCGGAGCTGATCTCCGCGGCAGAGCACTTCTACGTAAGCCGCGGAGCAGTACCCCGGTTCCAACTCAGTCCCGGTGCCTGTCCCGCTGAGTTGGATGACATGCTGGCAGCTCGCGGGTACCGGCGAAGCGGCCCGGTATCCCTCCGCACCGCGCATACCGCGGAGATCCTGGCGCGAGCTCGGCCGACTGGACTCGATGCCCAGTTGGCCGAGTTTCCGAGCCAGGAGTGGTTCGCGGTCGGACGGGCGATACATGGCAACGATCCGGCCGCCGAACAACCTTTGCTCGCGCGGAACACCCAGCAGAGTGCCTTTGTGAGTGTCCGGTATGACGACGAGGTCATCGCCGTTGGACGAGCGGCTGTCGATACCGGATGGGCCGGCGTCTTCGGTATGGCCACACTCCCCCGTGCGCGGGGCATGGGCGCCGCCAGCGCGGCACTCGGCGCACTCGCGTCCTGGGCCGAAGCGCGCGCAACCGGTTCGATGTACCTCCAGGTCGAAGCCGAGAACGAGACCGCGGTTCGGCTGTATACCCGCATGGGTTTCACCGAACTGTGCGAGTACCACTACCGGACGGCCCCTGCTGCCGACCGCTAGGCGACGGCATCGGGTGAGCGCACCAACCGAGGGCGGCCGCCAACGCGTTCACTGGCGATCTCGGTCAACTCCGCAAGTACCGCGGCAATCGCCGGGTCCGCCGCACTCCCCTTTCGGGTCACCGTGAGCAATCGCCGCGTCGGAGAGTCCACAATAGACATCGGGGTGCGCACCACCGCAGGTTCCATCGGCAGGGGCGCCAACCGGGGAAGTAGCGCGATACCCAGCCCGTGACCCACCATTGTGGCCACCGCCGCCCATTCGAGCGCTTCGTGGACGATCGTTGGCGTGAACCCTGCTGTCGCGCACATCGCGACGATCTCGGAACGACATGCCGTGCCGACCATGCTCACGATCCAGTCCTCCTCGGCGAGGTTGGCCAAGGTCAGATCGGTCCGGCCAGCAAGCGGATGATCCGGCGGAGTGAGCAGGTCGTAGGGGTCGTCGAGCAGCGGCCGCTGATCGAATCGAGCATCGCCCGCCGGTGGCCCTTCCGGGACCAGCATCGTGACCACCAGGTCGACCGAGCCAGAAAAGAGTAGGTCGAAGGACTCCGGCGGTTCCGACTCGCGGAGTCGTAGCCGCAACCCTGGCCACCGCTTGGCCAGTCGGACCACGGCCGGGACGAACAGCGCCGAGACGGCGGTGGTAATTCCGCTGAGCCACAGCTCCCCTACCGGTTCCGCGGAATCGGCGGTGCGCAGCTCGGCCTCGGCGCGCTGCCAGCGCTCCACGATCGCGTCGGCATGCTCGAGCAGCTTCCGAGCGGCCATGGTCAACCGGACGTTGCGCCCATGCGGTTCCAGCAGTACGACACCGAGCTCTCTGCCCAGCTGCCTTACCTGCTGAGAGGCGGCCGACGGGGTCAAATGAAGTGCCTCCGCCGCGGCGGTCACCGTCCCGTAGTAGGCAACCGCTCGGAGAACCCGGAGGCGGCGGAGGTCGATCATTGTTGGTGATTCTAACAATTCACGAGCAAACCTTAACCAGAAACATGGACGCTGAGCTATCTCTCCCGGATTGCTGACCTGCCGCGCCGCCATGCGGCCGCGCCAATCGCGGCAACCGCCCAGAACCCACTCGCTGGCATCGCCGCGCTGCCGAACAAGCCCGCGGTGACCAAGGTGCGCCCCGCGGTGCGCTGCGCGGCCGCATCACCCGCGGACTCGGCGGAACGCAGCAATCGACCCGCCGTCCACAACGCAGGAGCGGCGGTGAGAAACCAGAACGCGGTGGCCCGGTCACCCCGCTCCGGAACCGCGTTGACGTACTTCCTCGCCGCGATCTCCGCCACCGCATCGCGGTACAGCGCGACGCCAACCCCGGCATGCGCGGCGGACACTGCTTGCAGCCACCACCCTGGCGTACGTCGAAACATTCCCGCACCTCATTTCCTCGCCCGATCTCGAACGTAGATCCCCAGTCGATCCTGCCGCCGGCGACCACGCGGCTCAACACCGTCCAATGCCGACACGACCGCTCCACCATGCTATCTTGGGCATATGACCAATTGGGCAGTTGACCAAGACAAGTTTGACGATGACTAGCCCGCCGCCTTCGGCCGTGAAGCGCGGCGATGCGGTGCGTGGCAAGCTGCTGCGCGCCGCCGTCGAGTTGATCGGCGAACGAGGCTGGACGGCCGTCAGTACGCGTACCGTCGCCGAGCGGGCCCAGGTCACCTCCGGCCTCGTGCACTACCACTTCGCCTCCCTGCAGGCACTGCTCAGGGAAGCGGCGGTGGACACCATGCGCGCGACGCTCGGCGCGATGCGACCTGTCCTGACCGATGCGTCCGATCCCGTGGCCGGACTGCACGCACTGTTCGCTGGGTTGGATCAACACACCGATGACGTGGTCTGGCTCGCGGTCACCGAGTCATATCTGGCCGCTACCCGAGACCCGGAACTGCGCAGCGCATTGGCCGCGCTCATCGTCGAGTTCCGCGAAGAAGTAGCCAACCAACTGGACGACTGCGGTCACCGTCATCCCGCCGAGACCGCCGTGGTTCTCGCCGCCTTGATCGATGGCTTACTACTACATCGCATCTTCGACCCAAGGTTGTCCGCGGACACGACCCGGCCAGCCGTTGATCGCCTCCTCGATAGCCGCGGCAGGGGGACAGCATGCGAGTAGTGATCTGCGGTGCCGGTATCGCCGGTCTCGCGGCGGCACGCTGGCTCGCCACGTTCGGCTGGGAGGTCACTGTCGTGGACCGAGCGGCCGGCTTACGTGACCAAGGATTCTCCCTGGATTTCTGGGGACTCGGCTACCAGGCTGCCGAACGTATGGGGATCCTGGCCGAACTCGAAGCGCGTAGCCACACGGTCAGCGAGTGGTGCTATCTGGACAGAAACGGCCACCCGACGGCCCACCTGGATCGAAGGCCGTTCCAGCAGGCCCAGGGTGGCGAACTGCTGAGTATTCGCCGTCCGGATATCGAACGGGTGCTGTATGACGCACTCGGCGACACCGTGGATCTCCGCTATCGCCATACGATTGACGCGATCGAGAATGGACCGGAGAAAGTCTGGGTGACGCTATCGGACGGTACGACGATCACCGCGGACCTGCTGATCGGCGCGGACGGCATCCATTCGGCCGTACGAAGGTTCGTCTTCGGCCCCGAGGAACGTTTCCTGCGTTACCTCGGCTTGCAGATGGCGGTATGGCAGTTCACCGATCGAGAGATCCATCGCAAGCTTCGCGATCGGTTCTGTTTTACCGATTCCTCCGACCAGCAGGTCGGCCTCTATGGTCAGGCCAGCGACCTCGTGGTCGCCTTCGCGGCGCACCGCACGCCCGATCCGGCGAGCCCGCCGGACGCCCAGGAAGCCATCCGCCAGGTCTACGGCGAACTAGGCTGGATCGTTCCGCGTGCGGTAGCGGCCTGCCCGCCATCGTCGGATGTCTACTACGACCAGATGTCGCAGGTCGAGCTGCCGCGGTGGAGCAGCGGACGCGTGGGCCTACTCGGCGATGCCTGCGGCGCCGTCACTCCGCTAGCCAGCCAGGGCGCTTCGCTGGCCATGGCCGGCGCCTACCTGCTTACCGAGCTGCTGAGTCGGACCCGGTCGATCGATGCGGCGCTTTCCCACTACCAGCGGATCTGGCAACCGATCGTCGCGGCGCGCCAGCGCGGCGCCCGTCGAGGCATCCGGTGGTTCCTACCCGAGTCAGCAAGGGACGTGCGGATTCGCCGGGCAGGCGCGCGGCTCGCCGGACTGCCCGGCGCCAGCACACTGATCAGGAACCTCGTCGCTGGGTGGCGCGCACCGCGTATCGATGACCTGGTTACCAGTCCACAATGAACCGACACCGCGGCCACGGGCCACGTGTCAGGCGCGCGCGATCAACAGCGCGCCAAGCGTCAACATGGTCGCGGCGACGAAACCGTCCACGATGCGCCAGGCTAATGGTTTGCGGAAGACGTTGCTCAACAGGCGGGCACCGAAGCCGAGCGCGAGAAACCAACTGAGGCTGGCCAGTACCGCTCCCAACCCGAACATCCAGCGCAGCTCGCCGCGTGCGGCCGCTACCGAACCGAGCAGCAGCACGGTGTCCAGATAGACGTGCGGGTTCAGCCAGGTCATCGCCAGGCAGGCAGCGACAGCCCGACGCCGCGAGCGCACCGAACCGCCGTCAACTTCCAGTGCGGCCGAACGGAAAACCCGCCGTCCGGCAAGTAAGCCGTAGCAGATCAGGAAGCCGCCGCCGACGATCGCGACGGCGGTCAACGCGGCGGGCCACGCCGCCACCACCGCGCCAACCCCGGCGACACCCAGGATGATCAGCACCGCGTCGGAAAGCGCGCAGATCGTCACCACCGCGACCACCGCTTCACGGCGGATGCCCTGACGTAGCACGAAGGCGTTCTGCGCGCCGATGGCAACGATCAGCGAAAGTCCCGCCCCAAAGCCAGCCCCTACCGCGAGCACCGTGGGTCCCATTCGCGCAAGGCTAAGAAGCAACTGGGCACCAGTACAGCTAAAGATTCTTACGTATCATTAGCGACTGTGATGTCAGAGCTGGCCCCCGACCAACTGCGCACCCTGCTCGCGGTCGTCGAACACGGTACCTTCGACGCGGCCGCCCACGCGCTACACGTGACTCCCTCCGCGGTAAGTCAACGACTCAAAGCGCTCGAACACGGCACCGGGCGAGTGCTGGTGCGGCGCAGCAAGCCAGTGCGGCTCACCGAATCCGGCCAGATCCTTGTTCGCTATGCCCGTCAGCTCGCCCAACTCGAGCACGACGCACGCGCTGAACTCGGGCTGACCAGGCAGCACGGTCCGGCTCGGCTCCCCATCGCGGTCAACGCGGACTCGCTAGCCACCTGGTTCCTGCCCGCGATCACGAACATGCCTGCCGAATCGGGGTTCTGCGTTGAACTACATCGCGAAGACCAGAGCACCACCACCGAGTTGTTGCGGGCCGGACTGGTACTTGCCGCCGTCACCTCAGCGGTGGAACCGGTCACCGGCTGCACGGTGCGGCGGCTCGGCCGGATGCGCTACCTGCCGACGGCCAGTCCAGGACTCATTGCTCGCTGGCTCCCCGACTGGCCGGCGGTACCGCTCACGACAACGTTGCCGGCCACGCCACTGGTCGCATTCGACCGCAACGACGACCTGCAGGACCAGTTCCTGCGCGAGCTCGGACATACCGGGACCACGATGCGACATCTCGTACCGTCCTCCGAGGGCTTCGTTGAGGCCATCGCGTCCGGCATGGGCTGGGGAATGGTGCCCGAACCGCAGGCGCTACCCCACCTGGCCACCGGCGCGCTGATCAACCTCGACACCGAGCGGGCGATCGATGTACCGCTGTTCTGGCAGCAGTGGAAACTTGATTCACCACCGCTCACTGCGACCGCCCGGGCCGTGGCCAACGCCGCAAGCCGGGCGTTACGCGACTAGCGAGCGATGACGGACCCTGGCCCGTTTCAGCCGTCGACCTGAGTCAGCGCCTCGACGATCGTCGAACTGAGCTCCGCGGGTTTCGTGAACTGCGGCCAATGTCCGGTTGGCAGGTGCACGAAGGTGGCATCGCGCACTCTGGCGAGTTCCGCGACGAACGGGTCTCCGCTTTCGATCAACTCCCGAATCACGTCTACGGAAAACTCGCAGGCGATCACGGTAATCGGCACATCGTAACGGCGAGAATCGCGGAGTACCTGCGGATCGGTGGCTACCCTCGCCGGAGTTGGCACCGCTTTCGCCCGGAACTCGGCGCGGATCTCGTCGTCCATGTCAACGAGATCCTCATCCCCGAAAAACGACCAATCGGGCAGCGGTATCTCGCCATCCACAACGGGCAGTTCCTCGTTGATCGCGACACCCGCACCGAGCGGCAGCGAGTCCACGTAGATCACCCTGGCGACGGCATCCGGCCGTGCGTCCACGACGGAATGCGCGACCGCGCCCCCGCCACTGTGACCCACGAGCACGACGGGTTTCCCGAGCCGATCGATGAGCGCCACGACGGCGGCAACGTGGTCAGCGAGACCGATATCGGACCGGTCATCGTCGACGGCGTCGAGGCCGGGAGGCGTCACCGGGTGCGTACGGTGGCCAGCGGCCTCGATCGCCGGCACGATCGCGTTCCAGGATTCACCCCGTAACCAGAAACCGGGAATCATGATTACGTCCATGGCTCGCGACGGTACTCCCGGCCACGGACAAAAACCCCGGGTTTCGCCTACCGCGACCACACGCCCGCGGTAACCGTGTTTCCTGTGGACATCGTTTCCTGGGGACATCGTGGAGACCTTTCCTGGCTGTCACGAAGTGGCCGCCGGTCCCGTCCTAGGGGTGCGGGGAAGCCACAGCGTCCGAGGCGAACCGCCGACCGGGTTATGGGCAGAGGAGTGCGTTTATCGTGATCGATCCGTGGTGGCCGCTCGCCGCGCTGGCGTTCGTGCAGCTGGGTGACGGCGTGTTGTGTATCCAGCCGGTCAGCTTCATCCGCAAGTGCCTCGTCGATGTTCGTTTCCCGCAGCGCTTCTGGTGGCTACTTCCGGTGCTGAAGTTCGCCGCTGCCGCCGGGCTCGTAGTCGGCATCTGGTTCACACCGCTGGCGATTCTCACCAGCGCGGCACTTACCTGCTATTTCGTCATCGCGCTCGCCGCGCATGTCCACGCGCGCGATTTCGGCCGCAACCTGTTCGTCAACTGCACCGGCATGCTGTTGGCATCCGCGGCCACCCTCACCTTTGTGCTCATCGCTGGTTGACCGAGCGCACACCGCGCTTGCTCGCCGGGCCATCGCCGGCCTAGCCTACTGGTCGGACCAGTAATCCAGATCGACGAGGAAGCGGTGCGCATGGTCGTTCAGCCGGGCCCTACGGTCACTCTCCCCTGTCCGCCGGGGTTGCCCATCGGTACCGAGTGGCGACACGTCCAGGCAGGCGCACCAGTCCGCTTCCCGTACAACGGTCATCAGGTCGCCACCGCCCCCGTGGGCACCGCGACCGAGGCCGCCGCCGCGCTGGATGCCGGCGCCACGGCCGTACGCCCCTTCGGCAAGCTCAGTTCCGGGGCCAGGCGCGCGATCTGCCTCGATGTCCGTGCCGAGTTGGCCGCCCACCAGGACGACTTCATCGACGTGCTGATCGCCGAGACCGGAAAGCCGCGCAAGGACTGCGCCACCGAAGTGACACGCGCGCTGTTCACCTGGGACGCCGCCGCCGAAGAAGTCGCCAGGCTGCACGGGGAAACCGTGCCGCTGGACAGCCAGCCGGCCGGCGAAGGACTGTTCGGGTTCTGGACCCGCCGGCCGATCGGCTTGGTCGTCGGCATCGCGGGTTTCAACTATCCGCTGCTGCTCGCCTCGCACAAGGTCGCACCGGCGATCGCGGCCGGCTGCCCGGTGATCTGCAAACCAGCGCCGGCGACGCCGCTCGCGACGCTCTGGTTGACGGATATCGCGCGGCGCGCGGCACAGCGGCACGGCGCGCCGGTTTCCGCGATACAGGTGGTCACCGGGGATGCCGCCGTTGGCAACCAGCTGGTCAGTGATCAACGAGTGGGCGCCGTTTCGTTCACCGGCTCGGCCTCCGTAGGACACCGGATCGCCAGGGATGCCGCGCCCCGCAAGACCTTGCTGGAACTCGGTTCCAATGCGGCGCTGGTGGTCGCCTCGGACGGCGATCTCGATCGGGCGGCCGATGCGGTGCTTCGTGGCGGTTTCTACGGCAACGGTCAGGCATGCATTTCCGTGCAGCGGGTCCTCGTCTGCGCCTCGATCCGCGACGAGTTCCTCGCGAAGCTGACCGAACGGATCGGCGACCTCGTGGTCGGCGATCCCCGCGCGCCGGAGACGGATGTCGCCGCTCTCATCGATGCCGCGGCCACCGAGCGGGTGCTGGACTGGATCGACGCCGCACAGCGGTCCGGCGGCACGCTGTTGCATGGCGGCGCGGTTCGCGATGGCGCCGTCGAGCCCACGGTTCTCGTGGACGTCCCGGAAACGGCATTGGCCTGGTGCGAGGAGGTTTTCGGGCCGGTCGTCTGCGTCCGAACGGTCGCGGATGTGGATGCTGCGTTAGCGTCGGTCAACCGTTCCCGCTATGGCCTGCACGCCAGCATCTTCACCCGCTCGCTCGCTACCGCGTTCCGGGCGATCGACGAACTCGACGTGGGCGGTGTGGTCGTCAACGAGGTGCCAGGTTTCCGCTCGGACATCATGCCGTACGGCGGCGTGAAGGATTCCGGGATTGGCAGGGAGGGGCCGCGCTTCGCGATCGAGGAACTCACGGTGACCAGGATGGCCGTCCTGCGAACCGAATGAACTGGCTACAGGTCACGCAGCAACGGTCCTAGCTGACCAACCGCGTCAGCGAGCCATTGCGCCGGACGCTCCGCCGGCCACAGCGCGTGGTGCAACCACGCTAGCGCCGCCGGGAGAACCACCGGGAGTCGTTCCGTCGCGCAATGACCCGCGTCCGCAACCAGCCACGCGGCCGCGTTGGGGAGTCCAGCGAACACCGTGGTGTCCCGTTCGGACACATACGGATCGGCTGCACCGTTGACCGCCAGCAACGCTCCCCGCGGAGCACTGTCGAGCAGTCCTTGCCGACGCAACGAAAAGTCCTCGGCGAATCGTGCCGCGTCGAGCGATGTGGGCAGACCGGACAGGCCAAGGACGTTGCCGAGGATGCCGGGCATGCCGTTCGGCAGTGCGCTGATATCCATCGGGGAACCGGTCGCGCCCACCGGGCCACCGAGATCAACCGCGGCGTCGATACGACCGGTGAATGCCAGTTTCACCGCCCAGTGCCCGCCGAAACTCACGCCAAGGGACCCAGTACGCGTCACCCCGAATCGGTGGGCAAGATCGGCCACGACCTCCGCAAGGATCTCGTCGACGGCTGGAGCGAGCGGAACCTCCGATTCGCCGGTTCCCGGCATATCCACCACGGCGACCACCGTCCCGGGAAACTTCGCGGCCGCCATGGCCATCCGGTGCAGTTCGACTTTCCAGGTGTCCACCCCGCCACAGATCAGCACCAGCGAACGCGGGCTTTCGTCCGCATCCCGCCAGATGTGTACTGGGACCGTGGTGGTCTCCGCCCGGTAGGTGACGTCAAGTGTCAACCGTTCGAAGCTGGCCGTGCACTGCGCCGCCGCTCGCTGGTAGCAACTGAGCTGTCGCTGATACGCCGCGCGGCGTTCCGGCGTGACGATAGTGGGGAATCTCGCCGCCCCCCAACACATCGCCGCGGTCAGCCACTCTTCGGTAGCTTCGGCCGCGCGTGCCTGCTCGGACCAGACCGAGACCCAGCCAGCTGGACCCGCGTCCCACATATCCGCGATGCGTTCACGTGCCCGGGTTATCACCTCAGCGGGAACTCCCCACCCAGCGAACTGCCTGGCGCGTTCGCCGAAAAACTCCGACAGCTCGACGGGGAACTCAAACTTGTTCGGCACGGGGTTCAATATAGGCAACTCGCGCCCGAGGGGCAGCCGAATACTCGCGATACTGGCGTCAACACTCGATCACGTTCACGGCGAGCCCGCCGCGCGCCGTTTCCTTGTACTTGATCTTCATGTCCGCCCCGGTCTCCCGCATCGTCTTGATCGCGCGATCGAGCGAGACCTTGTGTGTCCCGTCCCCGACCCTGGCCAGCCGTGCGGCGTTGATCGCCTTGACACTGGCGATGGCGTTGCGCTCGATACACGGAATCTGCACGAGGCCACCAACAGGATCGCAGGTGAGCCCGAGGTTGTGCTCGATACCAACCTCCGCCGCGTTTTCGACCTGGGAAGGTGTACCGCCGAGCGCTTCGCACAGTGCCCCGGCCGCCATCGCGCAGGCGGAACCGACCTCGCCCTGGCACCCGACCTCCGCACCGGAGATCGACGCGTTCTCCTTGAACAGGATGCCGATCGCCGCCGCGGTGAGCAAGAACCGGACCACGCCCTCATCCGAGGCGCCCGGTACGAACTTCACGTAATAGTGCAGTACGGCCGGAATGATCCCGGCCGCACCATTGGTCGGTGCGGTTACCACCCTGCCACCCGCGGCGTTTTCCTCGTTCACCGCCAGCGCGAACAGGTTCACCCAGTCCATCACCCGCATCGGGTCGGTGTCGTCACCGGAAGACAGCTCCTGATACAGCGCGGGGGCGCGCCGCGGCACTCGCAGACCACCCGGCAGCACACCCTGCTGGGTGCAGCCGCGCGTCACGCAAGCCCGCATGACCGACCACAACTCGAGCAGTCCCGTGCGAATATCTGGTTCGCTGCGCCAGGACAGCTCGTTGGCCAGCATGACGTCGCTGATCGCCAACCCATGCGTCGAGCACTGGTCGAGCAACGCGGCTCCGGTACTGAATGGGTAGCGGACCTGGGTGGCGTCCACGACAACCCGATCGGCTCCGGTGGCACCTTCGTCCACGACGAAGCCCCCACCTACTGAATAATAGGTTCGCGTCCGAATCGACGCGCCGGTCTGATCGAATGCGGTGAAGGTCATCCCGTTCGGATGCGCGGGCAGACTCTTTCGCCGGTGCAGCACCAGATCCCGATCTGCGTCGAACCGGATCGGGTGCGCGCCGCCAAGCAACAGCTTGCCGGCGGTACGGACCTCGCCCATCCGGCCATCCGTACCGTCTGGATCCACGGTTTCCGGCGCGTGCCCCTCGAGGCCGAGCACTACCGCCTTTTCCGACCCGTGACCGTGTCCGGTCGCACCGAGGGAACCGAAGAGTTCGGCCTTAACCCTGGCCACCTCGCCGAGCAGCCCGTCGTCGGTCAGGCCGGCGACGAACTGGCCCGCCGCCCGCATCGGGCCCACCGTATGCGACGACGAGGGGCCGATGCCGATGGAGTAGAGATCGAACGCGCTCAGCGCCATCTGGCTCCCTCACGATCACCGTCGTTGTGCTCGCGTACCGCGTCCACTAGCCACCTTCCGGTTGCCGAGCCATATCACCCAGCTGGCCACATTCCTGACAGTCAATTGATATATCAGTTGTGGTGTAGAGTATGCCGCATGCGCAGCACGGTCAACAAGGTGGGCAGCACGCACGCAACCGAGGACATCTCGCTGGCCGAGCGCGCATTTCGGACGATCCGAGACCGGCTGGTACTGCTCGATATTCCACCCGGCGCGGCGATCAACGATGTCCTGCTCGCCAACGAGTTGCACCTCGGCCGTACCCCGGTACGTGAAGCCCTCAAACGCCTCGAATCCGAGCGCCTGGTCGTCGCCTATCCTCGCCGTGGCACCTTCGCGACCGACGTAAACATCACCGACCTCGCGCATATCTCCGAGGTACGCCTGCAACTCGAACCGGTCGCCGCGGCCGCCGCGGCGACGCGGCTACGGGCCGATGACCGGGTGGCACTCACCGACCTACTTGCGGAACTGGACTCCCACGCCCCGCAGCCACCCGCGGAGGCCATGCTTCGACTCGACCTCCGGATTCATCGCGCCATGTACGCGGCCACGCACAACCCATATCTGGAAGACACCCTTGTCCGGTACGACAATCTGGCGACCCGGATCTGGTGTCTTTTCCTCGACCGGCTCTCCGGAGTCGCCGGACATATCAACGAGCACGGCCCACTGTTGCGCGCCATCCTGGCTGGCGACGAATCGGGCGCGCGCGACCTCGCGGCAATCCACGTCAAGGGATTCGAGCGAGCCGTACACGAAGCGATCTGACCAAGCGATCGTCGACGCGCTGGCCGCAACCTCAGTCGCGCGCCCTCACCTGAACGACGTGCTTCCTTCGCGCTCGGCGGCCAGCTGCAGGGCGATGTCGATGATCATGTCCTCCTGGCCGCCGACATACTTGTTCGCACCTACCCGATAGAGGATTTCGTGGGCAGGAACCTGATAACGCTCGGCGGCGCGTTCGGCGTGCAACAGGAACGAGGAGTACACCCCCGCGTAGCCCTGCACGATCGACGACCGATCCATCACCGGTAGCCGCGTGATGTACGGCTTCACGATGTTCTCGCAGGCGTCCATGAGCACATCGGCATCAACACCCGTGCGGATACCGAGACGGTCGAAAGTTGCCGCCAGCACCTCGGTCGGCGAGTTGCCCGCACCGGCCCCGAGCGCGACCAGGGAGCCGTCGATCTGCCGCGCACCGGCGCGGTAGGCGAGCACCGAGTTCGCCACGCCGAAGCTCAGATTCTGATGTCCGTGGTAGCCGACTTGTGCGGTATCGCCGACCTCGGCGACCAGCGCGGCGATCCGGTCGCCGGCTTCCTCGAGAATCAGGGCTCCAGCGGAGTCAACCACGTAAACACATTGGCAACCCGCGTCAACCATGATCCGCGCTTGTTTGGCAAGTGCCCCCGGCTCCGACATATGGGAGAGCATCAGGAAACCGACCGTTTCCAATCCGAGCTTGCGAGCTTCGGTGAAATGCTGCGTCGAGACGTCCGCCTCGGTGCAGTGCGTGGCAATCCGAACGGCGCCAGCACCGAGATCGGCCGCTGCCCGCAGATCGGTCACGGTGCCAAGGCCGGGTAGCAGTAGTACGGCGATGGTCGCGTTTCGTGCTTCCTCCGCCGCCGCCTTGATCAGTACCCGTTCGTCCACAAGGGAGAATCCGTAGTTGAAGGTCGAGCCACCCAGGCCATCACCATGGGTCACCTCGATCAATGAGATTCCCGCGGTGTCCAGTGCCCGCACGGTATCCCGTACGTTCGCCTCGGTGAACTGATGCGCCATGGCATGGCTGCCGTCGCGCAGGGTGGTGTCCACCAGCCGCAGGTCGCGAGCCGATCCGTCACCGGTTGTCATACCGACATCTCCCCCGTTCGCTCGGTACGGAGCCGGTTTGCCATCAGTTCGCCGACCCGCGCGGCGGCGGCCGTCATGATGTCCAGGTTGCCCGCGTATCTAGGCAGGTAGTCGCCGTTACCGGCTACCTCGAGGAAGATCGCCACCCTCGCTGACCCATCCCATTCCGGACGCGGATCGTCGAACTGGGGCTCGGCCTTGAGCGTGTAGCCCGGCACGTACCGCTGCACCGCGCGCTCCATGTGGTGGATGGATTCGGTGATCGCGGCACGGTCGGCGTCGGGATCGATGGCGCAGAACACCGTGTCCCGCATCATCATCGGCGGCTCAACCGGGTTGATGATGATGATCGCCTTGCCCCGCCGCGCGCCACCGACCGATTCGATACCGTTCGCGGTGGTTTCAGTGAACTCGTCGATGTTCGCACGGGTTCCCGGACCTGCCGAACGAGACGACACGGACGCCACGATCTCCGCGTAGGACACCGGGGTAACCCGGGAAACCGCGAACACCATCGGAATCGTCGCCTGACCACCGCAGGTGATCAGGTTGACATTCGGCAGATCGAGCTGCTCTGGGGCACTGACGGCAGGACAGATGAACGGGCCGACCGCGGCCGGTGTCAGGTCGATTGCCGGAATCCCGGCCTCAGCGAACCGTGGCGCGTTCGCCAGATGCGCTCCCGCCGACGTGGACTCGAAAACCAGATCCGGCAACGGAGACTGATCCAGTAGCCAATCGACTCCCCCAGCCGAGGCAGTCACGCCCAGTTCCGCCGCGCGCCGCAGGCCGTCCGAGTCCGGATCAACACCAACCATGTAGCGCACGTCAAGCACGTCGCTACGTCGAAGCTTCGCCAGCAGATCCGTCCCGATATTGCCCGGACCCAGAATCGCGGCGATCGCCGCGTTCTCACCCATTACGCGTCCTTTCCGTCGTCGGCGAACACGGCGGTCACCGTGCCGAGTCCAGCGACAGTCGCGGTCGCGACATCACCAGGTCGAATCGGGATCGCTCTGGTCATTGAACCCGGCAGCACCACATGGCCAGCTTCCAGCGAGACGCCGAGCGGGCCCAAGGTGTTCGCCAGCCACGCGAGGCTGTTGAGTGGGGAGCCCAGTACCGCGCCACCGGCACCTGTTTCCACGATTCGTCCGTTCACGCCAAGTAGGCAGCCGGCCAGTTGTAGATCGACTCGGTCAAGTCGGGTCGGTTTGCTGCCCAGCACGACCCCACCCGAGGAAGCGTTGTCCGCGATCGTATCCACAATGGAGATACGCCAGTCCGCGATGCGCGAATCGATGATTTCCAGTGCCGGCAACACGAAGTCGACCGCGGCCGCGGCATCGGCAGCCGTGACACCCGGGCCAGACAGCGATGTGCGCAGCACGAACGCGACCTCCGGCTCCACTCGCGGCTGCAGGTAGCCGGCAGCCGCGATCGGCTGGTGCTCGGGGAAGAACATCGTGTCCAGGAGATGCCCGTAATCGGGCTGATCGACGCCCATCTGGCGCTGCATGACGAACGAGGACAGCCCGACCTTGTGTCCCCGAATCGACGCCCCCGCCGCTTCCCAAGCACCGACCTGATGCTGTTGGATCGCATACGAATCGGCAACGGTCAGCCCGGGGTGTTGCTCGATGAGCGGAACGATCGGTACCCGGCTCGCATAAGCCGCGAGAAGCAGCTGCGCCAGCTCCGCGCGATCCGGCGCGGCTATATCGGGACCGTTGACCCTGTCGCGAGACTCGCCCATACGCCACCCAACTCCCCTTCTCGGATACATCCAACTTCGCCGGTAGAGATGAAATACTCAAGCGATGCGTCCCGATCAGCGGAACACGGAGCCGTCGGCGACAGGACGGGTTGCGCTGCTGCTCGGCGCGTTCTCCGCGGGCGATCACGCGCTCGGTGTTTCCGAGCTTGCCCGCCGAACCGGGCTGCCCAAATCAAGCGTGCACCGACTCACTGAGCAGCTACTCACGCACGGTTTTCTCGAACGGACCGAAAACGGACTGCTACTCGGTTTCAAGCTGTTCGAAATCGGCCAGCTCGCCGTCCGGCAACGTGGCTTGGTCGACCTGGCCCGACCGCATCTGGCGGACCTGCGCGCGGCAAGTCAGAACACCGTGCATCTCGCGGTCCTGGAAGGTACCGAGGTCGTCTACCTTGATGTACTGCCATGGCGGGACGGCCCTCGGCTGCCGTCCCGGATCGGCGGCCGGTTCCCCGCACACGCAACCGCCGTGGGCAAAGCCCTGCTCGCCTACGCCAGTTCCGAACTGGTGGATGCCGTGCTGCGCCCCGGCCTGTCCAGGGTCAGCGAACGCACGATCACCTCGGCCGCGGTGTTCCGTAAGCAACTCCGCCGCGCGCGCGAAGAGGGCATGGCCTATGAACGCGAGGAGTCCGGGGCTGGCGTTGTCTGTGCCGCGAGCCCGATCCTCGATCACGCGGGGCAGGCAATCGCGGCCATCTCGGTATCCGGCTGGAGCAACCGAGTACGGCTCAACCACGTCGCCCCGGCGGTGCGCACTACCGCGCTCGCACTGTCCCGAGCTCTGCGATAGCGCGCACCGTGCCGAACGGCGTCAGCTCGACGAGAGCGGCAACACTTGCCGCCCGTTGTACTGCCCGCAACCGGGGCAAGCGATCTGCCGAGGCTTCAACTTACGACAGGACCGGTTCGGGCAGGGCGTCAGCCGCGGCGCCACTGCTTTCCACTGGGACCGGCGAGCACGGGTGTTGGCCCGAGACTTGCGCCGGAATCCGGACGAGGCCATAACGGTTGTTCTCCTTCGTCTGCTGTTCTGATTCAGCCGATGCGCTACCGCGCGACACGCGGGGTAGGCGGACGAAGGAGGTCGGCGGGTCCGGCACCGTCTCCGATCGGACAATCAAGCCGATGTGTACGGAGCCGGGAGCCCCGCTGGGAGCATTCGCAAGTAGACGAAAAGAATAGACGGCAGGCAACAGAAATCCCGATACTGTGGCGCGAGCAAGACAGGCGGAATGAGGTCACCGGAGGAGCACCGGTGACCTCATCGCGGAAAGCTAAGACGCACAGGGCGAGGTTGCCACGGGCGGAACCGTAGCAACACTCGCACCGCCTCGGATACGGGTTTTTGACCTGCGGTGATACTCCCGTTCAGGACACCGTCGCACCCAGTACCAGGTGATCGGACGCCTCGCTGGGCAGCCGGCTGGTCCCCGGTGGGGTAAATCCCTTGAGCAGGATGTGGTCGATCCGCGTGCCCTTCGAATGGGTGGGCTTGCACGTCTGCTGATCCGGCGGGGACTTCTCGCAACCCGGCTCGGCATCCCGGAAGCCAGCAGCCGCCGCGTACTCCCGCAGCTTCTTGTTGTCCGGTTCGGTGTTCAGATCACCGAGCACGATGGCGTTCGATCCGCTGCCGGCGTCGGCGAACAGTTGCTTCAACTGGGCGGGTAGCACCTCGCCGAGATAGTCCGTATGCGTATTGAAAACGCGCGTCGGCTTGCCGGCTACCTCGGTCCGGACCACCTGGTAACCGCGCCGCTCATTCGGGCCGGTCTTGGTGTATTCGACGGTACGGGCCGCCGTGAACGGTTTCGTGGAAAGCAGCCCCTGGCCGTATTTCTTGCCCTTGCCGCAACCGTTGAACGCTTGATCCTTCTCGTGGACCGGCCCTGCCTGCTGGTAGTAGCTCAGACCGTGCTTGTCCTTGAGCTCTTTGGCCAGTTTGACGAGTTGCCAGTTGCAGACTTCCTGTACCCCGAGCACATCCGGCTGCACCCGGGCGATCGTCGCCGCCCAGTCGGCGATCTTCTTGTTGCCATCGATGCCCCAGTCGGAAAGCAGATTCCAGGTGACGACCTTCGTGCCAGCCGCTTTCGGCTGCGCGCCGCCGACGCCAGTGCTCGCCAACACGCCAACCAGCAGCACCGCGACGACCCCGGCAGCTCGTCGCGGTCGAGATCTCCCCATGTCATATCTTCCCTCAGTGTGAACCAAGGACCACATGTTACACTATTAATTCACATGTCACATTAGGGGATGCGTCGACGCGCGGAGCTAGGCACGCGGCTCCCGTCCACCACCGGCAACCACTCCACCGTTCGCCCGGTCCAAGCCTGTGCGCGCCCTGACCTCACCCCGAACATAGGAACGTTCGGTGGCCAACCGTCGCGCCCGGTCGTAATACGCCGTAGCGCCGGCAAGCTCGCCTTGCGCGAGCGCCGCATCGCCAAGCCAGCACAGGGTCTCCACCGCCTCCGACCACAGTGCGAGCTCCTCTGCGATCTCGAGGGCCGCTTCGTGTAGGCGAACCGCCTCGGTCCGGTCACCCACCGACTCGGCAGCCAACGCGAGCGAGCGCAATCCGCGTAACCTGCCCCACCGGTCAGCGCTCTCGGCGAAGTATGCGGCGCCCTGCCGCGCGTCAGCCAACCTAGCGACCGGATCCGGGACCAACTCTGGATGACTGGCACGTTCGACGAGCAGCACGGCCTCTCCCCAACGATCCCCAGCCTGCGCGGCGAGCGCCAGACCAGCGCTGAACAATCGTTCCCCCGCCGCCAGTTGGCCATTCGCCGATAGCGCCGATCCGATGAACCAGCAGAGTCGACCATGCAGTGATACGTCGGCAACCTCGGTCACGGCGACCTCCGCGGCCGTTCGATCCACTGCCAGAGCGGGCATCCGCAACTCGAAGCCACGCAGCCAAGCACCAGCCACGACCCGGTCCGCGGATGCCCCACCACCCAGTGACAACACCGAATCGAACGACCGGCGCGCTTCGGCGATGCGCCCACGCAGCAACCAGTACCAGGACAGCGCGTTCACCAAGCGCAGCGCCTTGCCCACGGCACCGTCCAAGAGCGCGGCATCCAGCGCCCGTCGCAGGTTCACCGTCTCGGTGTCCAACCTGGTCAGGTACTCGATCTGGCCAGCTCCCCGCAGCTGGTCATCGGCCAGCTCCGCCAGCTCGACGTAGCAGTCCACGAACCTCGCGTGCACACAGTCGAGCTCACCCACTTCGCGCATCCGCTCAGTGCAGTACGCGGCGACGGATTCGAGTAACCGGAACCGACCACGCTCGGCAACCACCAGTGATTTGTCCACCAGCCGGGCGAGCAACGGCAGAACGTCGTCAGCGGCGATATCCACATCGGCGCAGACCGCCTCGGCCGCCGCCTGAGTACAGCCGTCCGCATGAACCGCGAGCCTACGCAGCACTATTCGCTCCGGCTCAGTCAGCAGATCCCAACTCCAGTCGATCATCGCGCGCAGGGTTTGCTGCCTGCCGGCGCGACCACGCGCGCGTCCGCCGGGCAGACTGAATCGATTGTCCAGGCTGGCCGCCAGCTGTGTCGGCGCCAACACCCGCAGCCGGGAAGCCACCAGTTCCAGGGCCAGTGGAATCCCGTCCAGCCTCCGGCAGATCTCCCGGATTGCCTTGGCATTCTGACCGTCCATGTGAAATCCAGGAGCCGCCGCCGTAGCCCTGGCAACGAACAGCTCGACCGCACTCGATGCGGCGCAGGCTGTTTCCGGATCATCGCCCTCCGCCGGCTCAGCGGCAGGCGGCAACTCCAGCGGCGGTACCAGGTGGACCGTCTCGCCGGCGGTATCCAGTACTTCCTGGCTGGTTACGATCAAGCGCACGCCAGCGGCAGCGGCCAGGGCGGCATCCGCGAGTCGTGCCACCGGACCGATCACATGCTCGCAGTTGTCCAACACCAGCAGCAGGCTCTTGTCCACCATGGACTGACAGAGCCAGGCAAGCAGGTCGATCGGATCTGACTCCGCGGAGGTTGTATCGCACAGACCCAATGTGGCGATCACCCGCTCCGCGATATCGTCCACGGTGGACGATCCACTCACACCAGCCAGCTCCACGAGCCACACCCCGTCAGCAAACCGGCCGAGAAGGCGCTCGGCGACCGCGACAGCGAGCCGTGTCTTGCCAACGCCGCCGGGGCCGGTCAGCGTCACCAGCCGCGTGTTCGGGTCGTCGCCGAGTAGCTCACTCACCGCACCGACCGCGGTTTTCCTGCCGATGAGCGAGGTGGCCGGGGACGGCAGGTTATCCGTTCGGCGCCGTGGCCAGGTCGGCACGCACTGGCTGGCGGCTTGGCTGCCCAGTTCGGCATCCTGGCGCAGGATCGACTCGTGCAACGCGGTCACCTCCGGACCAGGGTCAAGACCCAGCTCCGCTGCGAGGTAGCGCCGCAATTCCTGGAACGCGGCCAGGGCGTCACCCTGCCGACCCGCAAGGTACAGCGCCCGCAGCTGCACCATCCGCAACCGCTCCCTGGCTGGGTACTCGGCCACCAGCGCGGTCAACTCGGCGGCCAGCGCCGCGTGCTCGCCGAGGTCGAGGCGCGCCTGCACATGATCTTCCACCACGGTGAGCCGTAACTCGGTCAGCCGGGCGATCTCCGCGCTGGTGACCAGGGAGTCGGCCACATCGCTGTAGGCGGCACCACGCCACAGCCCCAGCGCCTCAGCACCTAACGCGGCGCGCGCGCCAGCCTCGGCAACCGAACGGATCCGGCTCGCCAATCGTTCGAAACGGCTGGCGTCGATATCGTCTTCGGCCAGCACCAGCCGGTAGCCGGCCGCCTCGTGCACCAGACGGTCCCGCCCGAGCACTCTGCGCAACTGCGAAATCTTGGTCTGCAAAGCATTGCGCGGCTCGCGCGGCGGCATATCGTGCCACAGATCCGCAATCAACCGGTCGGCAGGGACCGGTGCACCGCCATGCACGAGCAGATTCGCCAACAGTGCGCGAACCTTCGGTTCCCGGATCTCAAGCGGATGGCCGTCCTTATCCCATACGGCCAGTGGCCCAAGCACCCCGAAACGCATGTCCTCAGCTTATCGCCAGCGAATCGTCAGCATTTCGTACGCGCCGACACACAAGGTGAGTAGTGGAGTCGAACGTGAAGGAGCGATATGCGCAACACCACGAGCGCGGCGGGCATCCGGGAATGGAGCGGTCTCGCGGTACTCGCCCTGCCCACCGCGCTGCTCGGGCTGGACGTCACCGTGCTCTACCTGGCACTACCCGCGCTCGCCGAGGATCTACGGCCAAGCGCCACCGAAACACTCTGGATCATGGACGCCTACGGCTTCCTCATCGCTGGATTACTGATCACCATGGGTAACGTTGGCGATCGGATCGGCCGGCGCAAGCTACTCCTCATCGGCGCCACGGCATTTGGCGTGGCCTCGGTACTCGCCGCGTACGCACCAAACGCCGAACTATTGATCACCGCGCGCGCGGCACTCGGCGTGGCCGGCGCCACGCTGATGCCAGCGACGCTTTCGCTGATCACCAATCTGTTTCACAACCTACGCCAACGAGCTCTCGCGATTGGCATCTGGGCGATGATGTTCGCACTCGGTATGGCCGCGGGACCGCTGGTCGGGGGTGTGCTGCTGGAGCGATTCTGGTGGGGATCGGCGTTTCTCGTCGCGATACCACTCATACTGGTTCTCCTGGTGACCGCGCCGTTCCTGCTGCCGGAGTACCGCGCGCCCAGGGCTGGCCGGTTCGATCTCCTCAGCGTCGCGCTGTCCATGCTCGCGATACTGCCGGTGATCTACGCGGTGAAAAGGGCGGCCAAGGACGGCTTCCAGCTGCCAACCGTCCTAGCGGCATTGCTCGGAGTGGCCATGGCAGTGGTGTTCGTCCGGCGGCAGCGCAGGCTCACGGACCCGCTCCTCGACGTCCGACTGTTCGCCAGCCGCACGTTCAGCGCAGCGCTCGGACTGCTGCTGATCGGGCTCGTCGGCGTCGGCGGGGTGATGTTCCTGGTCACCCAGCACCTCCAGCTCGTCGAAGAGCTCTCGCCATTCCACGCGGGCCTCTGGATGGGCCCGCCCGCTCTGGCGACGCTGGTCGCGTCGATCGTGGCTCCCCTGCTGGCGAGGCGATTTCGACCTGGGTATGTGGTGACCGGCACGCTCGGCCTTTCCACGGTCGGCTATCTACTCCTCACCCAGGTGTCCGGGGCGGGCAACATCCCGCTGGTGGTGGCCGGTTTCGCGTTCGTCTACCTCGGATTGGGCGCCATCGCCGCACTGGGTACGGATCTGGTCGTCGGCTCCGCGCCCCCAGCCAGGGCCGGCTCGGCCTCGGCGCTATCCGAAACGGTCCAGGAGCTCGGACTCGCGATCGGCGTAGCCGTGCTCGGCAGTCTCGCCACCGTTGTCTACCGAACACAGCTGCACGCCCAACTACCCGGGGACCTGCCCGCCGAAACGACCGAGACGGCCACCGAGAACCTGTCCGGTGCCACAGCCGTCGCCGACCAGCTGCCGGAGGACGCGCGCCAGGCGGCCGCGGACGCGTTCACTTCCGGTTTGAATGTGACCGCGCTGGTCGCTGGTATCGGCATCCTGCTGCTTGCGGTGCTGTCCGGTTTCACCTTGCGCGGCACCGGAGCAACCAAGGACACCCCACCCGAGGAACCCTCGTCAGACCCGGCGCGCGCTGGCCAGCCATGCGGGTAGGGCTACCCGTGTTCCCGATGCCACACCGAGTTCCGCGGCCTGCTCGTCATAAGCCATCGCGTAGTAGTGCGAGGGCTCAATATCCGTCAACTCCCAACCATCCTGGAAGGCTTCCTCGATGACCTCGGCCCGAATCCGGGGACCAAACCCCCGCTCATCTGTCTCGGCCAGGGCGAGTACAAATACCTGGCCGTCCGGCCGACATACCGCGTGTAGCGACTTCGCGTACGCGTGGCGATCCGCGGCACCAAAAACATGGAACAACGCACTGTCCACTATGGTGTCGTAGCTGTGGTCGCGCCCCAGACGCAGTGCGTCGGCCACCGCGAAGCGGGCAGGGACACCCTTGTCCGCCGCGTTGCGTTCCGCGAGTTCGATCGCACGTGCCGCGGAATCGATACCAAGCACGTCGTATCCGAGCTTGGCCAGGTGGATCGTATGCTCGCCTAGTCCGCATCCCGGATCGAGCACGGCTCCGCGAATCCGACCCTGGCGCTCGAGTTCCACCACGGCGGGCTGCGGTTCGCCGATCACCCAACCGGGCAGATCGGCCGCGTAGATCTCGTCAAACGTGCTCTTGGCTACGGTCTGGTCCATTCGTTCACTCCTTGTCCGCTGCTACGCGACAAGTGTGAAACCTCGAGCAAACTTGATGTCAACCATCGGTGGACACGCCGGCGATCCGGTCCCCGCTAACTGGTGGCCGGGCCGCGTGGCCGCCAGCGACCGAACCCACCCTCTGTGTTGATCACCTGGCCGACGATCCAGCGCGCTTCGTCGGTGATCAGCCACGCGATCAACCGGGCCGGGTCGTCGGGTTCGCCGTATCTGCCGGACGGAAACATCGGTCGCACGTACTCGAACATCTCCTCGGTCAGATAGCCGGTGTCCACTGGCCCCGGATTGACCGTGTTCAGTCGAATACCGCGATCGGCCAGCTGATCAGCGAGCGTCGTGGTGATGCCGGCGAGACCAGCTTTGGCGGTGGCGTAGGCGACTTCACCTGGCATCGGCCCGAGATCCTGGCCGGAGGTCATGAAGATCACCGCACCTGGCCTTCCGAATTGATGCTGCGCGGCGAATGCTTGCGCCAACAGGATGGTCGACCTGGTGTTCACCGCCCAGTGCCGGTCGAGTTCAACCGCGCTCAACGCGCCAAGCGGACCGTCCGACCCGCTGAGGGCGTGATTACACACCAGTGCGTCGATGTGTCCGAACTCCTGGACGGCCAGGTCCATCAGCTGCCGCGGCGCATCCGGTTCGGCGAGATCCGTGTGCGCGTCCGCCAGCCGTGCCGATGGCACCAACTGCTTGCGTATGCCGGCGAGTACCACCTCGAGATCATCGGCACCCCAGTCCTGCTCCCGATCATGCGGCAGATAGTGCTGCGCGAACACGCTTGCGCCGTAGCTAGCCAGGCGTCGCGCGATCGCGTATCCGATCCCCTGCCGCCGGCTCACGCCAGTGACCAACACCCTCCTGCCAAGCAGTGGCAACGGCGCCCTGGCCAGTTCGTCAACTGGGTACTCAGTCATCAGCCGGCACTCTACCCACCACCGCCTGAGCGGAGCACTCGAGAGCCCATACGCAACGCGGTATCCCGCAGCACGACCCGGCGGGTGTTCGTCATACCCGCGGCCAGGCGGGCCAGGCTGGCGATCCGCTGCGCGGGAGCCCGCCGAGACCGGTCATAGCTAGCGAGCGCCTCAGTCACCGAGGAAGCCCGGCCAAGGCAACGCGCCAGTTCGGTCGCGTCCACCAACGCCTGTCCCGCCCCTTGGCCCAGATCCGGGGTCATCGCGTGCGCCGCGTCCCCGACAAGGGCCACTGATCCCGAAACGAATGAGCGCAACCTCGGCGCAAGGTCGTATACCTCGTGCCGGAGTACCCGCGAAGAGTCAATGGCCTCGACAAGTCCGGGCACGGGATGGTGCCAGCTGGCCAGTAGCCGCCGGATATCGTCAACACCGTCTAGTTTGTTCCGTCCAGATAGGACAGACACGAAGAAGTTGGTGCGGCCAGGTTCGACCGGCGTGTAACCGATCTTCACCCCGTTTCCCCAGGTCTCTCCGTACCGGTCCAGTTCGAGATCCACGCAACCACGCCATGCCACCGTGCCCGACCATCGTGGACGCGTGAGATCACCGAAGCTCGCGAGCCGGACCACACTGCGCAACCCATCCGCGCCGATGACGACGTCGTACTTGCCGCACAGCGCGGCAATATCTGACACGGCTGGCTCGACGCCGGTGTGGATCGTGAGGTCTGGCCAGCCCCGCACCGCGTCCAGCAGCATGTCAATGAGCGCGGCCCGAGACAGCAGCAGCACAGGGGCACCACGACGCTCGATCCGCGCCAGCGGCAGTTCCATGAGCCGTCGACCGGACGGTGCACTGATCACCCCGGAGCGGTACGGCACGGCAGCGTCCCGCAGCGCTACGTCGAGACCTAGCCAACGCAGGGCTCGTTGCGCCTCCGACCACATGCCTAACGCCGTGCCGACATCCACAATCGACGGTTCGCGTTCCAGGACGGTGACCCGCCACCCCACGCGGGCAAGTCCGAGCGCACCGGACAGGCCGCTGATCCCAGCACCCACGATGACGGCGGTTCCACGCATAGAAACACGATACTACGTTTGTAGTAGATATACAACGCCTGTAGTACGCTCGCTCTATGGGGCGACGCGAGCAGGCATTGGATGCGGCCATTCAGGTCCTCGGCAACCACGGACCCCGGACGCTGACCCACCGGGCGGTCGACACCGCCGGCGACCTACCGGAAGGCACGACGTCGAACTACTTCCGCAGCCGCGACCAACTGATCGGCGGAATTCTCGAGCACGTTCGCGCCAGGGAGAACGAACGCTACGCGGTGGTCGCCGCGTCGCCGACGCCGCGCGATGCGGCGGGTATCGCCGAGGATGCGGTTGCCATGCTTCACTTCCTCCGCACCGAAGGTCGCGACCTCGCACTGGCAAGACATGCCCTGTTTCTCGAGGCAGCCAATCGCCCCGAGCTCGGTCCCGCCCTACGCGAGGGCGCCACCCAATGGCATGCGCTCACCGCTGAACGACTACGCCTCGCCGGCTCGGTGACACCAGAGACGCACGCCCGCGCCCTGCTCGCCTGCCTCGATGGACTACTGATCGCGACCCTTGCCTACAGTCAACAACCCGACAACACGACTGAGGCGATCCACTCGCTGGTACACGCGATGCTGCCGGCTCAGCAGGCCAGCGCGCCACGGTAGACAGAACAACACAAACACGACACTCGCTACTAATCGTTGTCATGTGCGAATTATCGTTCCAAATGGCCGCACGACTGTCCTTTCATCCGATTTTTGATCACGGGCAGGTTAAGAATGTTCGCCGCGGTTCGGTAGATCGTTGCCGAAACTCGGCGTGACGTGCAGTCTCTTGTGGCTGGGATGCCGTTCACCACACCAAGGAACGGACATTTCGCCTTTTACGGAATGGATCGGATCACGAGAGCAGATGTCGACACAGAATCAAATTGATGAGGATGGGGCGGATTCCGACAATCACGCCTTAACCGGTACTGGACATGCCGGCGAAGCCGAGAGCAAGGCACGTACCGACTGGATCGTGTATGGCGTCACCGCCGCCGTCGCCCTCGCATTCGTCACCTGGGGTTTCGTGTCCACCGACACGCTCAGCACGGCTGCGCAAGGCGCCCTTGACTGGTTGATGGCGAACCTTGGCTGGACGTTTGTCCTTGCCTCGACCGGGTTCGTGGTGTTCTCACTATGGCTGGCGTTCAGCCGTTTCGGGAAGATCCCGCTCGGCAAGGACGACGAGAAACCAGAGTTCCGCACGGTTTCCTGGATCGCGATGATGTTCAGCGCGGGCATGGGGATCGGCCTGATGTTCTTCGGCATGGCCGAACCGCTCACGCACTTCATGGATCCGCCGCCTGGGGTCACCCAGGCACAAACCGAGGACGCCATCGAGAGTGCGATGGCGACCTCGCTTTTCCACTGGACCCTGCACCCGTGGGCGATCTACGCGGTGCTCGGCCTTGCGATCGCCTACGGCTGTTTCCGCCGCGGCCGTAAGCAGCTGATCAGCTCCGCGTTCGCGCCACTGATCGGAAAACGTCGTTCCGAAGGACCGATCGGCAAGTTCATCGATATTCTCGCGCTGTTCGCCACGCTGTTTGGCTCCGCGGCCTCACTGGGTATCGGTGCACTCCAGATTCAGACCGGTATGAAAGAAGCGGGGTGGATCAGCAGCCTTGGCACCACCGTGCTCGTGCTGATCATCGTCGTGCTGACGATCTGCTTCATCGTCTCAGCGGTCTCGGGTGTGGCCCGAGGGATCCAGTGGCTCTCGAACATCAACATGGTGCTGGCCGCGTTGCTGGCGTTCTTCCTGTTCATCGTCGGCCCCACGGTTTTCGTGCTGAAGTTGCTGCCCACCTCGATCGGTTCCTACATCAGGGACTTTGGCGAGATGGCGTCCTGGTCCGGCGCGACCGGCGGTGCCGCGATGAACGAGTTCCTCTCCGGCTGGACGATCTTCTACTGGGCGTGGTGGATCTCCTGGACCCCGTTCGTCGGCATGTTCCTCGCCAGGATCAGCAGGGGGCGCACCATCCGCCAGTTCGTCGCAGGCGTGATCCTGGTACCAAGTTTGGTCAGCCTCGTATGGTTTGCCATCTTCGGTGGTACCGCGATCACCGAGCAACGCAATGGCGGCAATCCATTCGGCACTGGCGCCGAAGAAGAGATCACCTTCAATGTGCTCCAGGAATTGCCGTGGACCGGGATCACCTCGGTCATCGTGATGGTCCTGGTGGCGATCTTCTTCGTATCCGGCGCGGATGCGGCATCGATCGTGATGGGCACGCTGTCCCAACGAGGTTCGATCGAGCCAAAACGCTGGATCGTCATATTCTGGGGTGCCGCGACCGGCGCGGTCGCCGCGATCATGCTCGTCATCGGCGGCGACAAAGCCTTGACCGGTATCCAGAATCTGACCTTCATCGGTGCGCTGCCGTTCACCATCGTCCTTGTCCTGCTGTGTTTCTCGCTCACCAAGGACTTGCGCGCCGATCCGATGATGCAACGCGACATCAAGGGCGCCGAGGTGCTGGAAACCGCCGTGCTGCAAGGAGTGAACCAACACCACGGCGACTTCCAGCTGGAGATCAAGCCCACCGAACCCGATTCGTCGGAGGACGAAAGCTCGGCGGGGCGACACGCCTCGGGCACGACCAGCGGATCTACCGACGGCAAGGTAGGCACACCCGAAACCCTGACCTGACGAACAGAACGCCATAGGCAGCTCGTTCGTACAGAACATCGCGATCGACTGCGCCGACCCGTATGCGCTTGCGACCTTCTGGAGCGCTGTGGCCGGCCAGCCGGTGTCGGATGAGGACGGTCCAGGAGACCCCGAGGCCGTGGTGTCACTGCCAAACGGTGTCGATCTCATGTTCCTGCGCGTTCCGGAGCCGAAGATCGTCAAGAACCGGGTACACATCTGTCTCCGGCCCGAGCAACAGCGCCGCGACGCTGAAGTCGCCCGCATTATCGAGCTGGGCGCTACCCTGCTTGACGATCAACGGAATGAAGACGGCAGCGGTTGGGCCGTGCTTGGCGACCCGGAAGGCAACGAGTTCTGCGTGCTTCGCAGCCTTGCCGAGTTGCCGGCTTCGTGATGAGCGAGCCAGCTAGCCGCAGCGCATGGTCAGACCGCCGTCAACCGGTAGGCACACGCCATTGACATAGGCCGCTTCATTGGAGGCCAGGAACAGGCAGGCGTTGGCTACGTCCCACGGCGAACCCATTCGACCCGTTGGGCTCAACGCGTGCCGCGCGGCAAGCAGATCCTCGACCGTATCCGCCTGGCTGGACAACTGCTGGCGGACCAGCGGAGTGTCGATGAAACCAGGCGCGACCGCGTTGGCCCGAATTCCCTGGGCGGCATGGGATACGGCGAGCGATACCGTCACCTGATTCACGGCTGCCTTGCTCGCCATGTATGCGGGGTACTCGTATCCGACGTGCCGGAGACCCGCGATGGAGGATACGTTCACGATCGCGCCACGACCGCGACCGAGCATGCCAGGCAGTACGTACTTACAGGTCAGGAATACACTGTCCACGTTGACGGCAAAAGTGCGTTGCCACTGCTCGTAGGAAAGCTCCACGGGGCCACCGAGTGCCGTCACGCCAACGTTGTTGTGGAGCACGTCAATCTGGCCGAACTCGGCCAGTGTTCGCTCGACCGCCGCCGCGACGTTCTGTTCATCGGTCACGTCCGCGGTAACTCCGATGGCCGCCCCGCCGGTGTCGGTGATCCGCTCCACGGTACGTGTCGCCGCCGCCGAGTCCACATCAACCACCGCCACTCGCGCGCCCTCGCGCGCGTAGCTGACAGCGGCGGCGTGACCGTTGCTGATGCCGTACTCCGTGGCACCCGTACCGCCGCCGAAGACGATCGCCACCGTATCCCGCATCCGGTCATCCACCATCCGCGGCAGCCTCCTCCAGGTAGAGTTCGAATGTCACCGCGACCGGGTTCTGCCCGGGAATCAACAATCCCGAGTGGACATCGCCATTCCGGTCCACCGCGGTTCCGGCGAGTATGACCTCCGGCGAGCCGGTTTCCGCATAGCGCACCGTTCCAGTGAGTTCGGTGAACTCGGTCGCCGGCCAATCGGCCTCGACCACCCTGCCAGCGCCAGTACGCAACCTGGCCCCAACAACGCTTCCCAAGCTAGCGCAGATTGTCGCGGATGCGAACTCGCCTTTCCGGCAGGCGAACAGCACGGCTTCATGCAGATCGACCCCAGGGCGCACCCGCGAAATGACTCCTCGCCGCTGGCCCAACGCATCGGCCGGTCGCCTCGCCGGCGTGAAGGCCGGCAGCCCGGTCTCCAGGTCGGTTTCGCTGTACTGGTTTACCTCGTGTAAGGCGCGCACGACCGCATGGACAGGTACCGCGCCTACGGTGGCACCTGGCAACAGGTGCCCACCCCGAAGCTGACCATCACTACCCCGCCAGCTGGCGTGCAGATGTGCGAACCGGTCGCCATCGCGTAGTCCCAACGTCGCCGACCCGCTCGAGAGGAAGGCGGGCTCGGTGACCGCGATGGTATCGCTGAAGGTCGCCTGCCGTTGTCCACTGTGGTCAATCGCCGGATGCACATACGACAGGGCACCAAGAGTCCCCGCGCAGAGCTGGATACTCGCCGCGGCGCAGCCGGCGTCGGCAACAACCGACCACAGTTCGTCGGTGAGCACCGAGCCAGGAGAAAGTTCGGCATGGCGCACGCTGATCGTCGTCGGCACCGCCACCACACGCTCCGCCTGTCGTGGCCCGGCATGTACCAGCGGCTCACCCGCTCGCTGACCGGGCATCTCCCGCTCCGTTCTCGCGCAGCAGGGCGTCGCGGATCGTCCGCTTGACGATCTTCCCGTAGCCCGACTTCGGAATCGACTCCCACCGAACGAATCGTTTCGGCACCTTGTATCTGGCTACCCGTTCGTGCAACCAGGCCCGCAGCTCCGCTTCGTCCAGCTCCTGGCCGGAGTCGGTGACGAGCACCGCGACGCCGACTTCACCCCACCGCGCGTCCGGCATGCCCACCACCGCGACTTCGGAGATGGCCGGGTGACGCAGCAGCTTCTCCTCGATTTCCCTCGGATAGATGTTGCTGCCGCCGGAAATGAACATATCCGAGGCACGTCCGGTCACATACAGGTAGCCACCGTCGTCCACCAGACCAAGATCACCGGTTCGGAACCATCCATCCCGGAAGGCACCCTCGTTCGCCGCCTGGTTGTTCAGGTAGCCGGCGAACACGGCTGGACCGGCTACGCAGATCTCACCTTGCACGCCTGGGCCGCATTCGACGCCGTCCTCCTGCTGGACGCTGATCTGGATACCCGTTCGCGGCCGGCCGCAGGTACCGAACTCGATGCCGGCGGGAACGTGGCGACCGTGCTCGCTGGGCGGCAGCACAGTGATATTGCCGGTCACCTCGCCAAGCCCGTAGTACTGCACCAGCACATCGCCCAGCGCCGCACGGGCGCGCTCCTGATCCGCACGGTACATCGGGGCTCCCGCGTAGATCACGTACCGCAGCGAGCTGAGGTCGTACTCGGTCGTTTCCGGTGCCTCAGCGAGCCTCTTCAAGATCGTCGGCACGGTGAACATGTTCGTCACACGTTCCGTCTGGACGAGCCGCCAGATCTCGGCGGGATCGAGGCTCGCCGCTTCGGGCAGCACGGTTTTGGCACCACGGGCCACCTGTGGCAGCAGATGTATGCCGGCACCGTGGGACAGGGGCGCCACCACAACTTGCGCGTCCAGTTCGGACAGGGCGGGTAGCAGATCGCAAAGATGGTTGGTGACGACGAAGCCCATCTGGTCATGGGTCAACACCGCCGCCTTGGAACGGCCGCTTGTGCCCGAAGTAAAGAAGTACCATGCGTGGTCGCCGGTTCGCACCGGTTCGTTCGGCTGCGCTTCGGCCGGTGGCAGAGTCCAGAGTCCGCTCCGCGCATCGGACCCAGCTCCGGTCCACCAGATACCAGCTCTGGGTTGCCCGGCCGTGCCAGCCGCATCGGCATGCGCGGGATAGTCCACATGACAGATAACGGCAGCTGGTCGGATCAACTCGGCGAGCTCGGCGGTTTCCGGTGGCGCCAACCGGTAGTTGGTCGGCGCGAACACCGCACCAACCCGCCAGATCGCGAACATCGCCTGGATCAGCTCGATCTGGTTCGGCGAGTGCACCAGCACGGGATCGCCGTGACCTATGCCCTGCGCGCGCAGGGCACCTGCCGCCGCGTCGACGCGTTCGTCCAGTTCCCGCCAGGTGATCCGTACCCTGCCGGAAACGATCGCTTCGGCATCGGGCAGGCGGCGCGCCGTCTGCGACAACAGCTCCGCGAGGTTCACCGCCCGGAGCTCGGGGCGAAGCGTGGCCGTCGGGGTAGCTGGCATCGGGCTCATTTCACGCGCTCCAGCACGGAGAAGTAGTTCGCCACGGCCACTCCACCCATGTTGAAGACCCCAGCCAACTCCGCGCCCGGGACCTGCATACCACCCGCGGACTCGGTGAGCTGTAGCGCGGCCATGATGTGCTGGGATACCCCGGTCGCGCCGATCGGGTGACCTTTCGCCTTCAACCCACCCGAAGGGTTGACCGGGAACCGACCCTCCCGCGTCGTGGTGCCGTCGTCCACGATGGTCGCCGCCTTGCCCGGTTCCGCCAGCCCAAAGGCCTCGTACTGGAGCAGTTCGGCGATGGTGAAACAGTCGTGGGTCTCGAGCAGGTCGAGATCGGCCATGTCAACGCCGGCTTCGGCGAGCGCTGCCCGCTGTGCTGCCCGTGGTCCGGCGAATTCGAGCACATCGGACCGCCGGCTCAGCGGCAGATGGTCATTCCGCTGGGCTCGACCGCGCCAGCCAATCGCACGGGATGCCCGCATCGCGATATCGCGACGTGCCAGCACGATCGCCGCGGCGCCGTCGGAGACCAGTGAGCAGTCGGTGCGCCGCAACGGCTCGGCCACCAGCGGGTTGCGCTCCGACGGAGTCCTGCAGAATTCGAAGCCGACGTCCTTACGGAGATGAGCGTACGGGTTGGCCACACCGTTGAAGTGGTTCTTCGCCGCAATCCGCGCCAGCGTGTCGCCATGGTCCCCGTAACGGTCGAAGTAGCTACCGGCGATATCCGCGAACACCCCGGCGAAACTGCCTGCCTGCTCCTCTTCCTTGCGGTAGGCAGCGGTCAGCAGCGCGTCGTTGAGCACGGCGGGTTCGGCATGCGTCATCTTCTCGGCGCCGACCACGAGCGCAATTCCGCCGCGGCCCGAGGCTAGGAAATCCAGTGCCGCGTACAGCGCGGCCGAACCAGTCGCACAGGCGTTCTGTACCTGCACGGCGGGCACCGCCGCCAGCTCCGGCTGCGCCACGCCGGCAAGCGCCCCGGCGAAACCCTGGCTGGACAGTCCGCCGTTGAACACCCCGACAAACAGGCCGTCCACCTGAGCCGCGGTGACGTCGGCGTCTTGTAACGCGGCTTCGGTTATGGTGGCAAGCAGCGACTCCACGTCCGGTTCGGTCGCCTTCCCGAAGTTCGAGTGTGCCCAGCCGATCATGCAGGGCGACTCAGTCATCTTTGCTCCTCTCCGCTGGGACTCGCGCCATTCCAACTTTGGCCACATTGGACTCGGTGAACGCGGCCTCACGTTGGAGATCCAGGGCAAGTTCAGCCCTGCGCTGCTCGCCCAGCCGTTGCTCGATACTCGCGATGCTGAGTGCGGCTACCGGCTGGTCAGCCGTATCTCGCACGACGACCCCCATCGCCCATGAGCCAGGTACGAAGAGACCGTCATTGAGCGCATAGCCATCCGCCCGGGTGCGTCGAACCAGCCGCCACAAGGTGTCATCGTCGTATCGTGGATAGCGTTGCCGGATTCCGGCATGCGCGGCAAGGACATCCGCGATCTCCTGATCCGGTAAGGCACTCAGGATCGCGAGACTGCCGGCGCCAACGCCAAGTGGATGCCGATCGCCCACGGCGAGCGCGTTGTTCCGGATTGGCCCCGGGCCTTCCTGTCGACGGGTACACACCGCGTAACTGCCGTGGCGAACGGTGAGAAAGGTCGTGTCGGCCGACAGATCGGACAGCCGGATCAGACTGTCCGTCGCCGCCGTACCGAACCGATCGGCGCTCTGTCCGGCCAGTTCGCCAAGCACCGTGGCCTGGAAACCGAGCCGGTAGCAGCTCGTATCCGCATCCTGCGCCACGTACCCCGCCTGACTCAACGCCATCAGCATGCGATGCACGCTCGCCTTCGGCCTCCCACTGGTCCGAGCCAGCTCCGCGAGTGAAACCCCGCCCGGCCGGTCGCGTGCCATCACCGCGACGAGATTCAGCAACGTGAACGCTCGCTGGATACTCTGCGCGCCCTGCGGATCACTACCCGATTCCACCGCGTGGACAATGTTCCATGACGCGGACCGCCGGGCCAGCTGCCCTCGCTCGTCAACCTGGTACCGATCGGCATCTACGCCCATGAACGTTATGGATACGCGACTTCACCACCCAGCGCAATGGTCCATATTATGGAACGCTTTTCGAAAACGATCACTCGAAAGAATTGACAACGTTCAGCTGCCTCTCCGAGTATTCGACGGTGCCCGCCGTCTCGCGATCACGCGCCGAGGGCCCTACCGAGAACGTCCGCCGTCCACCCTGGACGGCACCAAGGAGCCGACAATGAGGTCAAAACGCGTTGCTCCGGGCATAGCCCTGCTGGCGTGCCTCGCCCTAGCCGCCTGTGGCACCAGCGAGGCCGACGGCGGCCAGCGAACCTACACCTGGGACATGACGGTTACCGTCAGCAATGCCTCAACCTGGTATCACGCCGCAGAGCAGTTCGCGGACAAGCTCGCGGAGGACTCAAACGGCCGGATTCAGGTTCGGTTGTTCCCCAATGAGCAGCTCTCCGCCGGCGATCCGGCTGCCGGCGTCGAACAGCTGATGAGCGGAACCAAGGATCTATCGTACAACTCGACGATCATCTACGCGGGCATCGATCCTCGATTTGGTGCGATCAACGCGCCGTTCCGCTATACGGACTACGCCGAGGCCGAAGCGGCCATCGAGGGCGGCGCCCTGGACGCCTACCGCCAGCTTTCCGCCGAGTTTGGTGTTGAGCTCCTTGGCTTCGGCGAAAGCGGCTTCCGCCAGATCACCAATAACGTTCGGCCGATCCAGAGCCCGGAGGATCTGGCCGGCATCAAGATCAGGATTCCCGGTATCGGGCTGTTCACCGACGTGTTCCGCGGCATGGACGCGAACCCCACCACGATGAACTTCGCTGAGGTCTTCACGTCCCTGCAGCAGGGCACGATCGAAGGCCAGGAGAACCCGATGGACGTGATCTCCTCGGCGGGGCTCGCCGAGGTCCAGGAATACATGACGGTCTGGAACTTCGTCTACGACCCGCTGATCCTCGGCATGAACAAGGAACTGTTCGATTCGCTCGATCCAGCTGATCAGCAGATCGTGCGCGATGCGGCTGCGGAAGCGAACCGGAAGCAGATCCGTGAGAATCGCTCCCTCGAAGACAGCCAGATCAAGGAACAGTCGAAGCTCATGAATGTCACAGTGCTCGACCGCGATCAACTCGCGGAGTTCCAACGGGCGATGCGGCCGGTATATCGCGACTACGAATCCGTCTGGGGCTCTGAGCTCACCGCCGCCGTGGATCCCAAGGACTGAACCAATGGCCAACCGAATACTTTCCGGCATCGAGAACACGCTGGCAGCGCTGCCGTTCGCGGTCGTGGCCGCGGTCGCCTTCGTAAACGTGATCAGCCGGTACTTCTTCAACGCCTCTCTTGCCTTCACCACCGAGATCACCGTCAACCTTGTTGCCTGGACGGTGATGATGGGCGCTGTCATCGGCATCAGGGAGGGCGCGCATCTGGGCTTCAGCGCCCTTTATGACCGCATGCGGGGAACCACCAGGCTGGTCATGACCGTGCTCAGCACGGCGGCAGTCCTCGCGTTCCTCGCCGTATTGCTGGTCTTCGGGATCGAGCTGGCAGCCGAACAGGCACAGCGCGGGCGTGGCACGCCCGCCATCGACGTTCCACAGTGGTTGTTCACGATCGCGCTGCCGGTAGGCGCGCTACTCGGCGCCCACCGGGCGATCCAGGCCTGCCACGCCCAGCTCCGCGGTCTACGGGGCGCGGGGCCGGCGGCTCAGGAAGGTGCCGGCTCATGATCGAGTTGATCCTCTTTGGCACGTTCTTCGTGTTGCTGCTGCTCGGCGTGCCGGTTGCCTTTGCTCTGGGTTTGGCCGCGGTGTTCGCGTTGTTGAGCACCGGCGGCTTCGCCGACCTGTCCGTCGTGCCGAGCGTGTTCACCGCCTCCATCGCCTCCGAGACGCTACTGGCGATCCCGTTTTTCATCCTGGCTGGCGTCATCATGGAGTACGCGGGGATCTCCCGACGTCTGGTTGACTTCGCGAACGCCTGTGTCGGACACCGCAAACATGGCCTGGCGATAGTGGTGATCGTCGCGGCGTTCTTCTTCTCGGCGATCTCGGGATCTGGTCCAGCCACGGTCGCCGCGATCGGCACGATCCTGATTCCCGCGCTGATTCGCCAGGGCTACACCAAACGACATTCCGCGTCGATGGTGGCCAGCGCGGGCTCGATGGGCATTATCATCCCGCCGAGTATCGCTTTCATTGTTTTCGCGGTCGTGGTGAGTGATTTCGCTGGCGTGTCCATCGCCCGGCTGTTCGTCGCTGGGGTGGTGCCTGGCATTCTGCTCGCGATCGCGCTGCTGATCGCCTGTTTCTTCCTTCCTCGGGCGGCTCCCGTTCGACAACGCGTGGGCGCGCTGGTCGGTGGCGGGGGCGGGCAGGAGTCCGCCGAGGACGGTGCCGAGCAGCTCGGCACCCGTGCTTCGTGGGGTGCGGTCGGTACCGCTTTCACGAAGGCGCTGCCGGGCCTGTTGGTTCCGGTACTGATCCTCGGCGGTATCTACGGAGGGATCGTCACCCCTACCGAGTCGGCGGTGGTCGCGGCTGGCTATGCGTTGCTTGTCGGCTTGTTCGTGTATCGGGAGCTGCGGCCCAGTTCGCTGTTCCGGGTCTTCGTGACCGCGGCGGGCCAATCCGCGGTGATCATGCTCATCGTCGGTGCCGCTTCGGTGTTCGCATACGTTGTCACGGCGAATCGAATCGCGGACAAGCTCGCCGACTGGCTGCTCGGTATCACCACGAACCGATTGTTGATCCTGCTGCTGGCCGTGGTGCTACTGTTGATCATCGGAGCGTTTATCGACGCGGTTTCCGCGTTGTATCTGTTCGTTCCCATTGTGGCACCGGTGCTGCTCGAAGTCGGCGTAGATGTCACCACGATCGGCGTGATGATGACGGTCGGTCTAGCACTTGGGCTGATCACGCCACCGGTCGGCGTGAACCTGTTTGTCGCCGCGGGCATCGCGAAAACATCGCTCACCGACGCCGTCAAGGGAATCGCGCCGTTCTTCACCGCGGGACTGGTGGTGTTACTGCTCGTCACCTACGTGCCGGGAATCTCCAACTGGCTACCGGATCTGTTCGGCTTCTAGACGCATGGAGGAGCACGCATGGACGTATTCAGTCTCACTGGACAAGTCGCGCTGGTTACCGGCGGAGCACGCGGGATCGGTCGCGCCATCGCCACGTTACTCGCCACTCAGGGCGCCAATGTCGTCATCGTCGACTACGCCGATGCCCGCGAAACCGTGGCCCAGCTCGAGCACGAGGTGCCCGGCGGGACGTTCGCCTGCCAATACGTCGATGTCCGCGATCCGGAGCAGGTTCGGCGGTCAGTCCGGGACGTGGTCGATTCCTTTGGCCAACTTACTATCCTGGTGAACAATGCGGGTACCGCAAGCCGGTCCAGTTTGGACTCCATCACCGAGGACGAGTGGGACCGGGATATCGATACCAACACTCGGGGTGCCTTCCGCTACATCCAGGCAGCCGTTTACCCCTATATGCGGGACCAGGGCACGGGCCGGATCATCAATGTCAGTTCGATATCCGGCTTTATGGGCGGACCTCTGTCCGGAGGTAGCGGGATTGGCCGCTCCGGCCCGTCTTACGCGGCGTCGAAAGGCGGCATCATCGCGCTCACCAAGTGGGTGGCCAAGGAGGTTGGCGAACTGGGTATCACCTGTAATTCCGTGGCGCCAGGACCGGTAGCCACCGAGATGACCAGATCCGCGAACTACGCGCTCGACCACCAGGTCATCAAACGAATGGGTAAACCAGAGGAGATCGCCGCCGCGGTGGGCTATCTCGCCTCGCCGGGCGCCGCCTACGTCACCGGGCAAGTGCTGTCCGTCTGCGGCGGTGCGGCCATCGGCTGACCTACGATGCGCTCAGCTCACCGCGGTACCGGGTTGGGCAGGCAAACCCGCCCATCCCGCCAGTCTGCTGATCGAATCGAGCTGATCCGCTGCCGCGAACGTACTAGCGGTGACCAGCACCTCGTCGGCGCCCATCTCGGCAACGAGTTGGGTCAACCGCGGGCCAACGTCGTCCACGGTGCCGTAGATCCGGCCCTCCATCGATTCGGCGAGCAGGTCCTGCTCCCGCGTGGACAGCGACCTGCTCAGGATCTCCTGAGCAGGTGCCAGCCCGGGAAATTCGCCGTGCACCCGCGAGTAAGCCATCGACCACGCCTCGGAGACCGCGCGGTCCCGTGCCCGATCAGTGGTCTCCGCGACCGCTACTGGTACCGAAACCATGACATAAGGACTAGCTCCCCTTTCGGATCCTGGACGAAATTCCGCGCGATACCGCTCGACCGCGGCGCGCATCTCCCGCTCACCGCGCACCGCGGCGATGACCAGCGGGAGTCCGAACACGGCGGCCCGCTGTGCACCGGCTGCCCCAGTAGCCAGGAGAAAGGTCGGTGGCTGCCGGCCTTCGGCCGGCACGGCGTGCACTCCGGATACCGTGGCGCGGTCGCCGGAGAAGTAGCCAAGCAACTCCTCCAGCTGTCCGTCAAATGCCTCGGCATCCTCGCGATGGGCGCCGAGCGCGGTGCGGATTCCGCCGGTGAAACCCAGCGAGCGCCCGAGACCCATATCAATCCGGCCGGGATACAACGACTCCAGCACGCCGAATTGCTCCGCCACGACAAGCGGGCGATGGTTCGGCAACATCACCCCACCAGTACCAATCCGAACACGGCTGGTCGATGCGGCGATGGCGGCGGCGAGCACGGTCGGGGCGGATCCCGCGACACCAGGCACACCGTGGTGTTCGGACACCCAGAAGCGGTGATAACCCAGCCGCTCCACGGCACGCGCGAACTCGATCGTGCTTGGCAGCGCCGCCGAGGGATGCTCACCCTGACGCACCAGCGAACGATCGAGCACCGACCACCGCACTGACTCCATATCGGGTGCAACCAGCCTGGCGTCCCGCCATTCCCACGGACGGGCGTGCGTGACCGTCGTCTCAGCGCTACCAGTCAGTGGGCAGTGTTACCTCGGCTGGCCTGCGGTCCGGCCGCAAACCGCGCCAGGATGGTTGCCGGAGCCGCCCGTCCGAGGTGACCTGCCGGTACTCCACCTCACCGACGAGTTCCGGCCGCACCCAGCGCGCGTTCCGCGCGTACTCGCTCGGAACCTCGCCTGCGAACGGACTGTCCGGTTGCTCGAGCGGCGCGAGCAGGGCACCCAGGTCGGTCAGCGCGCGGTCGGTGAACCCGGTGCCGACATGTCCAAGAAAGGTCAACCCGTCCGACGTATAGGCACCGAGCAGGAGTGCACCGAGCGTCCGTGCCCTGCGCCCCTGACCTTGCGTCCACCCACAGACGACGACCTCCTGGGTGTGCCGAATCGGCACCTTGATCCAGTCCTTGCTGCGCCGCCCAGCCAGGTAGGTGCTGTCCAGGCGTTTGGCCACCACGCCTTCGATACCGTGTTGCGCGGCCACCGCCATCAGGTCATCACCGGCAACGTCGACGTAGTAGGAGGACACCCGCACCTCGGGCGGCGCGTCCAACTCGCAGAGCGCCAACAGTTTGCGCCGCCGCTCGTAGGTCTGCTCGGTCAACTCGTGGTTATCCCAGTGCAGCAGGTCGAACACGTAGTAGGCCACCGGAATCGCCGCGAGCTGCGCCGAACTGGGTGCCGACTGGTGCATCCGCTCCTGTAGCCGGCCGAAATCGGGGCGGCCCGCGTTGTCCAGGGTCACCAGCTCGCCGTCGAACACGGCCGGCGCATGGACCAGCTCGGCGAGGACGCCGAGCTCCGGATACGTCGAGGTGATCTCTCGCCCCGTCCGGGAGAACGCGCGGACCTGCCCGTCGGCGACGGTCGTGATCGCGCGAACCCCGTCCCATTTCCACTCGAAGGCCCAACCCGGCCCGGTAGGTACCGGGCCGAGGGTCGCCAGCATCGGGCTGACCGGGGTTGGCAGTGTCATGTGGACATCCTCATCCACCAGGCCAGTGTTCGTGCGCTAGCCCAGCTCCTCGCCTACCGCTTACGCTCCATTGTAGACTGGACCAACGCGCCACCTACTCGAATCGGCTTGGGTCACCCGCGCCATACCGGACGATTTCCGGTTCATCCACGGAGAAATCCACCACTGTCGTCGGTTCCACGCCGCACTCCCCCGAGTCGACGACAGCGTCAATGACGTGATCGAGCTGCTCCTTGATCTCCCACCCGTTGGTCAACGGCTCCTGTTCATCGGGCAGCAGCAACGTGCTCGACAGCAGCGGTTCCCCCAGCTCGGCGACCAGCGCCTGGGCGACCGTGTGTTCCGGAATCCGTACACCCACCGTCTTCTTCTTTGGGTGCAGTAGTCTGCGCGGCACCTCTTTGGTCGCCGGCAGGATGAAGGTGTACTTACCGGGGGTCGCCGCCTTGATCGCGCGGAATACCGCGTTGTTCACCACGACGAACTGCCCCAACTGAGCGAAATCCTCGCAGACCAGGGTGAAATGATGCCGGTCGTCGAGTTTGCGGATAGCGCGGATCCGGTCGATTCCCGCCTTGTCGCCCAGCTGGCAGCCCAACGCGAAGCAGGAGTCCGTCGGATACGCGATCAAGCCACCGTTTCGCACCAGCTCAACCACCTGGCCGATGGATCGGCGCTGCGGGTTCCGTGGGTGAACGTCGTAATACCTCGCCATGCCCACAGGGTAGATGAGCACCCGCGCTCAGTCGTTCAGGCGCGCGAGCACCGGGAGACCGCAGTCTTTAGGGATCTTGCGGTCCAGGTAAATCAGCGCCGGGTAACCCGAACTCGCGACCGTGCACGCCAGTACCAACGCCTCGCGGCCAGTGCCGGGGGATACCGTTCGGACAGCTCCCGCAACGTTCTGGCGAGTTGCTCGGCACGGGATTCCGGCGACTTCGGCGTCGGCATCCGCTGTACCAGAGTGGCCAACGCGTCCACCGCGACCTCGAGCAACCGCGCCTCTTCTGCATCTAGACCGGGATCGCCAGTCGCGGTCGTCGCCTCGGGCGGAATCAGCTCGTCGAGGTCGCCGATGACGTGATACCCCGCCTCACGCAACTCAGCCACATGCCGCCGGGCGGTCTCGCGCACCCAGTCCTGGTCATCGGCCGGTAGGGCGATGGACGTCGTCCCCGGCCGCCTGGACAAGATCTGCTCCGCGAGGATCTCTTTGACCACCAGTGTGTAAGCCGGCCACTCGTAGTCATCGCCGAGTCGGTTGTTGACCCTGCGCAGCAGCTCCGTTTCGGCCACACCGAGCGAGTAGTTGTGTTGCGGCACATCGGTGGTGAACTCCCCCGGACACAGCTCAATCACCGGCGCGAAGCGCTGCCACAACACTTCGTTCGGCGTACCACGCGGCGGCACGGTGACCACGTGCACGCGTTCGGCTGGCAGCGCGGCGGCCCACGTGCGCAGCACTCTGGGCAGATCTTGGTAATCCCAGAACAACTGGCTCGTCGGGTTGAGCTCCCCGCTGCGCAACGCAGCAAGAAAGTCAGCATAACTCGTGGTATGCCGAGTCTTCACGTTCTCTTGCCATACCGAAGGAATCTGCCTGGCGAGATCACGCGCGGTGCACACGATGTGGACCTCGGCGAAGTCCAGTGCGGACAGGACCGCACGAGCCTCGTCCGGACTCGCCGGCGCGAGCAGCTCCGAGGAGATCACCGACGCACCCGGATGCGCCCGTACCTGTTCGACGAGCCACTCCCACGAACCGGTGACACCCGGCTCGCGCCAACCACCGTAGCGCCCGCCATGCACGTCCATCGCCGCGCGATGCTGCGCCGCTTCGTCGGCGCCCGGATACAGCGTTCCCGCCGCCACGGTCGCCGCGCGGTGGTGCCACAACACCCCCTGCAAGGACGTGGTGCCCGTCTTGGGCAGTCCGATATGCAGGTACACGCGTTGGGGAGGAGCCATGGGCCACGGAGGGTAGTACACCCCAGGTGGGTCACCGCGAGGCGGCATGCCAGTTCCGCCAACCGGACGAACGGTGTCAAGCACCGGTTTCCCGGGTTACAGTGGCCGTACGGGTAACAGATGCCGTAAAGCACAGGGTGGTGCCGGTGGCTCCAAGGGCTTTCGCGTCGTCCGCGGACCTCAGTGCGAAGGAACAGACACTGGAGATCCTTGCCGACGGCGTTTACGCGCTCACCGCCGAGGGTGATCCCAACGTGGGAGCCATCGAAGGCGAGGATTTTCTGGTCTGTTTCGAGGCGATGGCCACCCCGGTGGCCGCCCGCGAATGGCTGGCCCTCCTGCGCGAACACACCGATAAGCCGGTTCGATATCTGGTGCTCTCGCACTATCACGCCGTCCGTGTGCTCGGCGCCTCGGCATTCGACGCCGATGTGATCGTGGCCCATCAGAACACCAAGGAACTGATCGCCGAGCGCGGCAAGCAAGACTGGGCAAGTGAGTTCGCCAGGATGCCGAGGCTGGCCAAGGAGCCGGACTCGGTACCGGGTCTCACCTGGCCCAGTCTGACCTTCGCCGACCAGCTCACCATCGACCTCGGCGGCGATCGCGGCGATCTCGTGTTGCGGTACTGCGGACGCGGGCATACCGAAGGCGATATCGTCGCCTGGCTGCCCGAACAGGGCATCCTGTATGCGGGCGACCTCGTCGAGGCGGAGGCCGCGCTGTACACTGGCGACGCGTTCCACTACGACTGGGCGGACGGCACGCTGGATCAGGTCGCGGCGTTCGGGGCGAGCACCCTGATCGGTGGGCGAGGCGCGGTCAGTCAGGGTAAGGAAGCCGTCGCCGCGGCGATCGAACAAACCAGACACTTCCTGCGGGTGATGATCAAGGAAGTCGGCGCGACGCATCGCTCCGGCGGCACGCTGCGTACGGCATTCGATCGCGCCCATGCCGCGCTGGTCGGACGTTACGGCGACTGGCCGATATTCGAACACTGCCTACCGTTCGATGTCGCTCGGCTCTGGGACGAGATGTCCGGCGTGACCCGACCGGTCATCTGGACAGCCGAACGAGATCGGGAAGTGTGGGATCAACTGCAGTCGTGACCCTTCCCGGCGAGTAATCGACTGACTCGTGGAGGGCGCCATGCACGGACCGGAACACACCGCCGATGTCGCGGTGCTCGGCAACGGCCCGGTGGGGCAAACCGCGGCGCTGCTGCTCGCCAGGTGGGGAATGTCGGTCCTGCTGCTCGACCAACGTCCGGCGCGGGACGAGATCGGGTCAAAGGCGATCTGCCAGCAGCGCGATGTGCTGGATATCTGGGCGCAGATCGGCGCAGGTCAACGCATCGCGGCCGAGGGAGTCACCTGGTCGACGGCACGCACCTTCTATCGCGACCAGGAGCTGTTCAGCTACCCGATCCATGATCCAGGCGAATCACTCTTCCCGCCATTCGTGAACATCTCGCAGTGCCGGACCGAACAGATCCTCGATGAGCTGATCGATCAGACGGCGCCTATCGATGTGCGCTGGAATCACGAGGTTACCGAACTGGTACCGGACGCGAATGGGGTGCGGATCCGTTGCGTGACCGCCGAAGGGCAGTTCGATGTTCGGGTGCCCTACGCACTCGCCTGTACCGGTGCCCGCACCGGGTGGCTGCACGCGGCTCTGGGCATCACCTTTGACGGGAAGTCATTCGACGACCGCTTCCTCATCTGCGATATCCGGGCCGAGCTGACAGGTTGGCGCGCCGAACGACGGTTCTACTTCGATCCTTCGTGGAACCCCGGCAGGCAGGTGTTGGTGCATCCCTGCCCCGATTCGACCTTCCGGATCGATTGGCAGGTCCCGGCCGACTACGATCTGGCCAGCGAGCGGCGGGACGGTGGCCTTGATCGACGCATTCGCGCGATCATCGGCGACCTGCCTTACGAGATTGTCTGGTCCACTGTGTACCGGTTTCATTCTCGGCTGGCGAGCCAGCTTCGGGCGGGCCGGGTGTTACTCGCCGGTGACTGCGCGCATCTGTACGCGCCATTCGGCGCTCGCGGCCTGAACTCCGGGGTAGCCGACGCGGAGAACGCCGCGTGGAAACTGGCATTCGTACTACAAGGCTGGGGCGCACCGGAGCTACTGGACAGCTACCATCTCGAACGCCATGCAGCCGCCAGGGAGAACCTGGCCATCACCACGGCCACAATGGACTTCTTGGTGCCGCACAACGAAACACAGCGGGAATACCGCCGATCGATCCTCGATCAAGCCCGCACCGACGCATCGGTACACGAGAAGGTCGACTCGGGCCGGCTCAGCGAGCCCTTCTGGTACGCGGATTCGCCGCTCAACACGCCGAATCCGCGGCGGCCGCGTCCGGACCGGCCGCCGCGTGGCCGCGCCTGCGCGCCAGGTCCTGGCGTACTGGTTCCGGATATGCCGCTACACGCCACCTCCGGCCTACCGGCGAGCAGACTGCGGGAACTGGCGCGGAACGGCATACTGCTGCTCGCGGCCGACGGCGTGGCACTGCCGCTGCCGCCGGCTACACTGTCCAGCCTGACGCCTGCGCCGATCCGAGTGCTCGGGATGACGGAGCTGACTCCGGACGGCTCACTGGCCGACTGCCTTACCGCGGAACCCGGCGAACTCTGGATCATCCGACCGGACGGCTATATCGCGGCGGTACTGCGGCAACCCGAGCTGCCCGAGTTACACGCGGCGCTCTACCGGCTCACCGGCATGCATGATCGCGTGGTTGCCGGGCTTCCGAACTGAGTTCGGTCAGGTTCCGCTGTAGCGCGGCTCCCGCTTGTCCAGGAATGCTCGCACGCCTTCCCGGTGGTCGTCGGTGGTGAACAGCGTGCCGAGGGTCGTACTGACCCATTCACCGAGTTTCGTCCAATCGGGATCGAGTGCCCGCCGCAGGCCATCCTTGAGTTCGGCGACGGCCAGTGGTGGGTTCGCCGCGATCCGCTCGGCGACCTCGAGTGCGCGGTCCAGCAGGCTGTCCTTCGGCACGACCCTGCTGACCAGACCGATCTCGGCCGCGCGCGCCGAGTCGATCGGGTCGCCGGTGAACAGCAGCTCGGCGGCGTGCTCTCGACCAACCAGCTGCGCCAGCCTACCGATCCCGCCGACGTCACTGCACAATCCACGTTTGACGAACAACTCGGCAAACCTGGCCCGTTCGCTTGCGATGCGAATATCGGCGAGCAGGGCGAGCTCCATACCCCAGCCGACGGCTGGGCCGTTCACCGCGGCGAGCACCGGAACCTTGGTATGCAGCAGGGCCTCCGCGGCTGGGGTCAACCGCGGAGCGGGGCGTGTTACCGCGCCGTCTCCCCCAGCCATCACTTCGCGTACGTCATCACCCGAGCAGAAGGACGGCCCGGCTCCGGTGATGACCAGTACTCGCTGCGCGCATCGCTGTACCGCGTCGGTCAGCTCCGTGTAGGTCTGCCGGCGCAGTGCATTGTGTACCTCCGGCCGGTCCAGGGTCAGCACACCGACGTGCCCGTGAACCTCGTAGCGCAGATCCTGGTACATGGCTTCTCCTACTCCGCGGTCAGCTGTTCCCGAACCTGCCGTTTGAGGATCTTGCCGACGGTGTTGCGCGGCAACTCGGCTACCTCGATGACGGTTCGAGGACACTTGTATCCGGCAAGGTGTTGTTTGCAGTACTCGATGATCTCCGTTTCGGAGACCGCGCCAGCCGGGTTTCCTTCCACGACCGCGACGACCCGCTCGCCCCACACCTCGTCCGGCTGTCCCACGATCGCCGCGGCCGCCACCGATGGATGCTGGTGAAGTATCTCCTCGACTTCGCGCGAGTAAACATTCTCGCCGCCGGTCAGCACCATGTCCTTTTTGCGGTCGACGATGTAGAAGTACCCGTTCTCGTCCTGCGTAGCCAGATCGCCGGTGTGCAGCCAGCCGTCCCGGAAGGTCTCGGCGGACGCGTCCGGACGCCGCCAGTAGCGCACCGCTACCTGCTCTCCGCTGATCACCAGTTCGCCGACCACGCCGCGGGGTACCTCGTTACCCTGCTCATCGACGACCTTCACCGCGGCAAGCGCCATCGGCTTACCCACCGAGGTCAACAGTTCGGTTCGGCCCTCGATCGCGGACACGTGATCGGCCATCGTGTGGTAGAGCACGTTGCCGCCGAGCTCGGTCATCCCGAAGCCCGTCTGGAAGCCGGCCGTGGGAAACCGCCGCATCGCGTCCCGCAAGGTCTGTGCCGGCATGGGAGCCGACCCGTAGCCAATGCGGACGACGCTGGACAGGTCGTGCTTGTCGATATCCGGATGGCGCAGCAACAAGGCAAGCATGGTCGGGGCGACCGTGGTGTGGGTAATCCGGTGGTGCGGTACTTCGGCCAGGAACGTGGCTGGATCATAGCGGCGCAGCAGCACGATGCGATGCAGCCGAAGATGTGCGACCAGTACCCCGTAGCCAGCGATATGGCACAGCGGCCAGGGAAACAACGTGGCAGGCGATCCGCCGGGGTCGGCTTCCCAACTCATTGCCGAATTGCAGGCGGCTGCGGTGACGTTGCGATGCGTGAGCACCGCACCTTTCGGACGGCCGGTCGTGCCGGACGTGTAGATCAACCAGGCAAGCTCGTCGTCCCCAGTGTCTGGTTCCTTCATCGGCGGTTCCCGCAACAGCTCGGCGAAATGCGTCGTTCCCGCTGCCGCAGCGTCGATGGTCACCAGGGTGTGTACTGATTCGACGCCGACCAGCGCGGCGCGCGCGGTGTCCAGATAGGCGGACTCGGTGATCAGTATGGTTGGTTCGGCGTCGGTGAGGACATCATTGATCTCCCGTTCACTCAGCCGGTAGTTGAGGAAAACCAGGCCCATACCCGCGAGCGGCACGCCGTAGTAGCTCAGTACGTATTCCGGGGAGTTCTCCGCGAGAATCGCTACCCGGTCTCCGGGGCTCGCCCGCTCGCGTAGGCCGTTCGCGAGTCGGCAGACCTGGTCGTAGAGCTGGCGGTAGGTGTACGTCCGTTCGTTGAACCACAGCGCTTCGGCATCGGGCGCGCGATGCGCGGAGTACCGCAGTAGGTCGCTGATCCGCATTGATCACCGTCCTCATACTCGTCCGGAAACTGTCACACCGGAACGGCTTCGGTTCGGTCAGGTCGGGTGGTCCAGATAACGCGGGTTCGCCACGAGCAGCCGGTCGGTCACCGCGGCACGAACGGCGGCGACAACGGCTGGGTCTGTTGGATCGAGTAGTTGGCTACGTAGCCCAGCGGCGAGTTCGGCATGCGTGCCGACGCCGAGCGTGTCCAATCGGCCACGGTGCCGACGCTCTTGGTCGGCTCCGTAGGCCAGTTCCCGACATACCGTGTCCAACACATTCGCCGCGACACGAGCGTGAAAACTCAATCGCCCTTCGGTGCCCTGCTGCACGTCGGTACGCAGGAAATCCCGCACCGCCGCGACCAGCTCGCCAACCGTTGGTCTGCCATGTAGGTCCGCGGCGATCGATTCCTCCGGAGTTGGGCGATCGGCGACCGGCACCCCGAGGGCGAGTAACAGGTCGTGCTCTTGCTCGCAGACTCGACGACCGATCGCGGCGAGCTCGACCGATCGGGTTTGGCCACTCAGGTGCCGTTCGGCCTGACCACGGCAGCCGACCGCCCATTTGGTGGTGCCGAACACTTCCCACCAGTGCACCGCTGCCGGATCTGGCCGATACCCTGCCACTTCGGCGTATCCGTCGAACAGCTGTTCGCGGGTACCGAATCCGCCGACAGGCTGAGCGCTCGCGAACCGCCATGCCTTGACGCAAAGCCAGCCGAGGTCCTGCATCGGGTCGCCACGGTGGACGAGTTCCCAGTCCAGCACGGCGCGCAGGCCATCTGGGCCCACAATCAGATTGCCATTGCGGAAATCGCCATGCACAACCGTTTCCGGAACTGGTTCACGGGTGCTTGGCCGATTGGCACGCAACCAGTGCAGCCCGATCTCGACCGAGGGCAACGGCTCGCCCAACGCATCGTACTCGGCGCGGAGTGTCTCCAGCGGATCCGCATCGGAGAGTCCAGGCACGCTCGCCATGGGAATCTGATGGATTCTGGCCAGCGTTCTGCCAAGTTCTCGCGCCAGGCCGGCACGAGCTCGCGTGTAGTCCGGCTCCCGTAACAACTTGCGGGGAATCGTTTCGCCCGCCACGAACTCGGTCAGGACGTAGGGCGTGCCGAGTATGGCACCGCTCGCGTCCTTGTCGACCAGACCCGGCACCGGTACAGCCGCGTCCGCGGCCGCGCGCAGGACCAGTGCTTCCAGTCCCATTGCCGAGGGGCGGCCGGGGCCAGGTGGGTCTCGCCGCAGGACCAGCCGGCGTAGCCCGCCCCCATCGGTCTCGGCGAGGAAATCCCAGGTCTCCCGGCTTGCTCCGCCGCTGAGCTGATGTAACTCGCGGATCTCGACGGTGCGACTCCAGATCTCGCCCAACCTGCCCGCGAGTCCTGCCCGCAGCTTCTCGGTGCGCTCCCGTTCGCTCATTTGATGGCCAACGGGTTGATCGGCGAGCCAACCGCGCCGCGGAACTTGATCGGTGGTGCGCAGAAGAAGAACTCGTAGCGGTCGTCGGCGGCGCAGTCCGTGGCGAGTTCCTCGAAATCCAGGATCTCGCCGAGCGTCATACCCATGTCCCTGATCAGCACCATGTGGACCGGAAGCATCTCGTCGTCGAGTTCACCGGGGAGCACCTCGATCGCCCAGTTGTCCGCGCATACCGCGGCCACCTCACGCTCGGCGAGCCACGGGCAACAAGCCAGCCCCAGCCCGGGCTCGCCGGCCATAAAGGCGTTCGGATCACCTTCGGCGAGGAACTTCTTTCGCCACCCGGTGCGTATCGCGAGGACGTCGCCGGGAAGGATCGCGCAACCTTGCTCGGCGGCGACCGCGTCCAGCTCATCCGGCGTGATGACCTCGCCCATATCCAGCCAGTCCACCCCACGGTAGCTCGCTACGTCCAGCAGCACACCGCGACCAGCGACTCCCTTGGCCTGTTTGTCGATGCCACAATGCGACGCGCCCCTGGGGCCAACCGACGAGGACGGGAATCCATTGTAGAGCTGCTCGTCGTAGTACACATGGGCAAGCCCGTCCCACTGCGAAGCGCTCTGCAACGGCATGAACACGTAATCGTCGGCGTAGTGAAAGGCGCCGGGAAATCGTTGTCCGGCACCGGTTTCAGAGAACAGCAGCACCGGATTGATCCGGCCACCGCCGGGTTGTGGCCCGTCCGGCCCGAATGGGATCCCAAGATCGAACACTCTCCCGGTACGGATATACGTGGCGCCCCGCGCGATCCGTTCTGGGGTTAACAGGTTAGTCGTGCCACGTTCATCTCGAGCGTCGCCATCGTCCCAGCGGCCCCAGTTACTCACCTGTCGACCGATAGCGCGAAAGTCCATCGCACACCTGACCTCGGTAGGACTACGTCGGCGGATCGTTCAGTAAACCCTTTCGCGGTCCGGCGAAGCCGAACAGGTAACCAGCTACCTTCCGGATCTGGATTTCCTCAGCACCTTCGGTGATGCGGTACCGCCGGTGATGCCGGTAGATGTGCTCGAACGGGGTGTGCCGGGTGTAGCCGATTCCGCCATGCACCTGGATCGCCCGATCGGCCGCCTCGCACACCAACCGATTGGCCCGGTAATTGCACATCGACACCTTGTCGCTGATCTCCAGATGCGGTGTCCGGTCCAGCTCCCAAGCGGTCTTGCGAACCAGATTCCGGACTAGTTCGGCCTCGGTCTGCAACTCGACCAGCGGCCACTGCACCGCTTGCTTCGTCGCGAGCGGCTGCCCGAAGGTTGTCCGGTCCCTGGCATAGCGCACGCTGCGGTCGATACAGAACTGTGCCGCGCCAACTCCGGATGCCGCTTGCCGAATGCGGTTCTCGTGCACGAAGTGTTGTGCCACGGCAAGTCCCTCGCCAAGAGAGCCAAAGATCGCGGTGCGGGGCACCCGGACATCACGAAGGCTCACCTCGGCGTGATCCGTAGGCATATTGAAGGTCCACCAGTGGAAGTCGACGGAGAATCCCGGCGCGTCGGTAGGCACGATGAATGCGGTGATTCCGCGCGCGTCGCCAGCCTCGCCAGACGTCCGCGCGAAGATCACGTCGTGTGTCGCGGAGTGCAGGCCAGAGTTGAATCTCTTGCCGCCATTGATGATCCAGTCGTCACCAGCTGGCTTTGCCGTCGTCTCCAACCACGTCGCATCACTACCGTGATCCGGCTCAGTGAGCCCGAAGGCGACTCGCCGCTTCCTGGTCAGCATGCCTTCGATGAACTCCGTGCGCTGTTCCGGAGTACCGAACTCGAGAAACATGTGCACGAAGGGAAAGTTGCCGACCACAGAAGCTTCGTTCTGTAGGTCGTTGTGTAGTCCAAGTCCCTTCTGTGCCAGGTGTTCCCTGATTACCGCCATATCGAGATTGGAACCACCACCGCCGCCGACTTCCTTCGGTAGCCCGTAGCGCAACCATCCGGCCCGGTCGGCCCGATCGAACATCTCGCCAAGCAGTGCTTCCCATTCGGGCCGTGGCGTACCGCCCGCTTCGAAGTCGGTGCGCGCGTACTCGCGCCGGTGGTCGAAGAAACGCTCGTTGTCGTCCTGCTCTTGCAGTGGCCGGATTTCCGTGTCGATGAACTCGTCGAGCTCCCGCAGACGATCCCGCAACGGCGCGGGCAAGTCGAAATCCATAGTCGCTCCTAAACGATCGTTCAGATACGATGAAAACACGCTTCAATCCCGAGCACAAGCGGAGGAACGCATGCGAGAAGTTCGCTATGCAGTGTCCGACGGAGTCGCCACGCTCGTCATCGATCGTCCAGCCAAGCGTGGCGCGATGACCTACGCGATGCTCGCCGCGCTGCACGATGCGATCGATGCCGCGAGTACCGATTCCGCGGTCCGCGTCCTGATCATCACCGGTACGGCAGGCTCATTCTGCGCGGGCACCGACCTTGCCGAGCTGGCCACCCGGCCAGCCGCTGAGCGCGGGCGGACCCGGCGCGAGGATCCGGAGATGGCGGTACTGCGTTGCGCCAAACCGGTGATCGCCGCGGTGGACGGACCGGCTGTCGGCATGGGAGCCGAGTTCACCTGCCAGGCCGATCTGCGACTCGCGTCCAGCAACGCGCGGTTCTCCTGGAACTTCGCGCATCGCGGCCTCGTACCAGACACCGGCGCCGGGTCTTGGTTGCTGCCAAGGCAGATCGGCATGGCCGCCGCGCTTCGCCTGCTATACACCGGTGACTATCTGGACGCGGCGCAGGCGAGCGAACTCGGCTATGTACTCGAAGTCGTCACCCCGGAGCGGTTGTGGCCCACCACGATGGAACTCGCTAACCGCATCGCGGCCGTCTCCCCCTTCGCTGCCACCCGGATCAAGCGCCTGGTCTATGACGGGGCCGGCACGGATCTACCGTCGCACTTACGCGCCACCCAAGCGTCGATGGCCGAGTGTTTCGCATCGGCAGATCACGCCGAAGGGGTAGCCGCGTTCCTCGAGCGGCGCGAACCACAGTTCACAGGTGGCTAGCGCCTTAACAAGCGTTCATAAACACACCGCGCGGGTGGCTAGCGCTGGGTAAGGGACTGCGGGAAGTCGGTGATGATCCCGTCTACGCCCAGTTCAAGTAGCTCTCGCATACTGCCCGGCTCGTTCACCGTCCACACGTTCGCCGTCATACCGAGCTCCTGAATCCGGTCGACGAGCCCCTGATCCGTAACAGTCCACTGTGGATTAACCTGATCGGCCCAGGAGCTCAACTCGACCAGTTCGGCATCGCTCGGCCGCTCCGCGTCGAGAACGCCGATCGGCACCTCGGATAGCCGCTCGTTGAATGCCCGCGCATCGTCCACCTCGAACGACTGCACAGCCAGTTCCTCGGATGCGAGCGCTCGGTCGAGATATCCGGGCACCGACGTGAACTCGGCAGCCAGGTCCGCCGGCAAGCCACGGTAATGATCACAGGGACTGATCTCGGCGAGCAGCCCGGCGCGCCGGTCAACCAGCTTGATCACCTCACGCACGGACATGATCGGCTCACCAGCGTAATCGGGGTGAAACCAGCTACCCGCGTCCAGGGTACGCAGTTCCTGCCAGGTGAAATCCGAAATGCGGTACGAAGGTCGGCCGGGAAACTTCTCCTCCACGTCGGTGGTTCGTTCCATCGTGCAGTCGTGGAAGTTCACCAGCTTGCCGTCCTTGGTGCGCTGGACGTCGATCTCCACGAAATCGGCGCGCTGCGCGATCGCGGTGCGCACCGCGGCCGCGGTGTTCTCCGGTGCCACGCCAGAGGATCCGCGATGTGCGATGACGGCGTGCTCGGCCGCTTTCTCATCGGCGACCGCCGTAGGCGACCCCGCGAACAGCGGCAGGACCATAGCCATGGGCGCGAGCAGGCGAGCTAACCGAGCAGACCGCATTGATTTCCTTCCGTTCGACCGCGGGTCGCGAACAGCCTCACCGATCAGCATGGCGGCAAAGCCAACGGCGAGCGTCCTGCGGGTGACCACCCGAGTGCCAACCCGCGGTCGTTGGTCACCGTGTTGGTCCGGCTACCCCGAACAGCGCGGTCAGCTCGGCCGGCGCCACCTGCTCGAGCTGAGCGTAGGTGCACGACTCCGGGGTGCGATCGGGACGGAACCGGGTGAGTCGACCGCCATGCCGGAACCGTCCGGCCAACACATGCTCATACCGCACCTCGGCGACAAGCTCGGGGCGTAACGGCTCCCAGGACATGTCCTTCTGGCCGGTCCACCTACTCACCCCACCAGGCATCCGGCCGCCGGCGTGCGCCTGCGCATCCGCCCAATCCCGCCATGGATGGCCGTCCAGCGCGTCCTGACGCAGTGGTTCGAGCTCAGTGACCAACTCAGCACGGCGTTTCGCGGTAAAGCTGCTCGCCACCCCGACATGGTTCAGTACCCCACGGTCATCGAAGAGCCCGAGCAGCAGCGAACCCACCCCGTTGCCGTCCTTGTGCCAGCGAAACCCGGCCACGACGCAATCGGCCGAGCGCTCGTGTTTCACCTTCCACATGGTTCGCTTGTCCTGCTCGTAGGGCAGCTCGCCAGGTTTGGCGATCACGCCGTCGAAACCGGCGCCTTCGAACCGGGTGAACCAGTCCTCGGCGATATCCGGGTCGTCGGTCAATGGGGTCAAATGCACTCGGTCAAGTGACTGCCCGAGGATGCTGGCCAGCCGCGCCCTGCGCTCGGTGAACGGTTTACCGGTCAGGTCCTCGTCGCCGATAGCGAGCAGGTCGAAACCCACGAAGCTGGCCGGCGTCTGCTCGGCGAGCAGACGCACCCTGGAGGCCGCCGGATGCAGCCGGTTCTGCAGGGTGTCGAAGTCGAGCCCGCCGCCGGTCACCACGACGATCTCGCCGTCAAGGACACAGCGCTCTGGTAACGCGTCGCGCAACAATTCGACCAGCTCAGGAAAGTACCTGGTCAACGGGCGATCATTACGGGAACCGAGTTCGACTTCAGCACCATCCCGGAAGACGATGCAGCGAAAACCATCCCACTTCGGCTCATAACACATGCCCGGCGCGCGAGGCACCGTATGCACGGCCTTGGCGAGCATCGGCTTCACCGGTGGCTGTAAGGGTAAGTCCATCGCTTCGATCGCCCTTCTCCCGCTCGTCGCCGGGCACCTCTCGGCCGTAGCCGCGCTACCGGCGACTTCACGATATCCGGACGCGGGCTATCCGGCCGCGACGTTCGGCACGTGGCGCGCCAGCAGCTCGGTCAGGTGCGTTCGGGCATGTTCGAGCGCCTCGGTCGTACGCCCTACCCGATCTTGGATGATCGCGCCTTCCAGGCAGCTCAGCAGGAAACTGCTCAGCGAGTCCACCTGCTCGGCCGGTACCCCGTGCCGGACGAGTGCCTGTCCAATACGGTCCCGCACGTTCCCGAACACCGCGCGCACGATCGCCTGCAGATCTGGGATATCCGGATCGGCGAGCGCCGCGGCGAGCATCGGGCAGCAGTCCCGGTAATCGGTGCTTTCGAGCGCTTCCTGCCACATATCGACCAGCGCGTGCACCCACTCGGCGGGCGACAACGTCGCCGTGCAGGCCTCGATAAGAGATTCCGTGCGCTGCCCGGCGACGCGCGTCGCTTCGGTGAGGAGTTGCCCCTTGCCGCCGGGAAAATGCTGATAGATCGACTGGCGCGCCGTCGAACTGTGCTCGAGCAGATCCGCGAGCCCCGTTGCGGCCACCCCTCGTTGCCGCATCAGGGTTATCGCGCTGTCGATCAGGCGCTCTCGGGGACCAGTCGTCTGTACCTTCCCCATAGACCAGGCAGTCTATCCTCTGCGTGGACTATAGACTAGTCGATCTAGGAGCCATCCATGGGTGCGCCTACTCCGGCTATCCCTCGGATCCGAGCAGGCCCGGTTCCCGCGAACTGACCGCTTCTACCGCCCGCCGCGGCGTACTTGCCGCCGGGTAGCCATAGCCGAGTCGCAGTACCACCTGCGGCTGCAGTCGTCCACCAAGTTGCGCGCGCAATGCGGCCCGACTCGCGGGCAGCTCCACCGGCTGCGAGAGGAACGAGGCACTCACGCCAACGATCGTCGCGGTGAGTAAGACTCGTTGCATTGCCTGACCGGCACGCAGTTGCGCGAGCGGCGCGTCGGTATGCGAGCCGAGCACGGCGACGAGCGGGTCCTGTTCATAGGATCGAACCGATTCGGCCTGCCCGCCGAAATGGCGAAGTGAGAGCAGTGTGCTGGATCGCGCGGAATAGCTGTCGACCGTCTCGGGCACCCCGTCCATCCGGCCAGCGTCTCCGGCTGTCCATCGCTCGAGTTCAGCGCGGAACGCCGGATCATCCGCCTGCAGTCGCTCGGCCTCGCGCAGTAACCGAGCGAGCGCGGTGAGCTCGGCGGGTTGCTCGAGCAACCGTAGCTCGGCACCCTCCACCGCCGCGGCGGCGACCAGTAACCGGCGCACTCTGGCCGGTACCACCTGGTCGGTGAAGGGCTTGCGATTGCTCCGCCGGTTGAGCGCGGCCCGATACATCGCGACGTCATCGGGCGTTGCCTGGTTTCGTCCGCGAACCCATACCCTCGCCAACAGGTCCGGCCTACTGGATTCCGGCAGTAGGCTGACCACGGGCAGCCGGCCGGCCGCGCGCAGCGCCATCCGCATATTGAGAATCGCCGCACCACACGACAATCGCGCTTCCCTGCCCGTGGGATCCGCGACAGCCAGCACTCGCTCGCGATCGAGGAGCACATCGATCCACGTGGTGCCGAAGACAAACCGCCACGGCTGTGTGTTGTGCGGCGAAGGGGCACGCACGGCGGCATCGATCACGAACCGGATCGGTTTACTGAGTTCTCTGCTGAGATGTGTCGACATCGGCGCTCCCGCGGTCAGTTTCCGGCTCTACCTTCCACCGGTATGCCCGATGCCGCGAAGAGTCACCGGACCCTGGCCTGCCGGGCCATTCGACCCATCTTTCCGAGTGGTCCCGTCGTCGTGGCAGAACCACCACCCTCAGCAAGCGAGTGCCCTGGCGAAGAGTCGCTCGAGCTCGGCACGGCTCGGCACCGCGTCGTCGAGTACCGCCTGCATCAGCAGTCCACAGGTCAATGTGGCGATCATCTTCCCGGTCACCCGGTCGGTCCGCGCGATGAACACCTCCGCCAGCGCCTCGTCCCACGCGGCAGCCGCGCCCCGCAGGTTCGGGCGGTGCAGCGCGACGGCGTACAGGTTGTACTCGGCGACCGTGTCCGCGCGCTGCTCGGTAATCGAAGCCAGCACGAAATCGGCGAGCTCCGGTGCCAGGTCGACATCGCGCGCCAGTTCGCGATCCCAGGCGCGCAGCTGCGCAACGCTCCGCGCGGCGGCTTGATCCAAAGCAGCGGCGAGGAGGTCGTCCAAGCTAGCGAAGTGATACGTGGTGGAACCGAGTGGGACGCCAGCGGTAGCTGCCACCTTGCGGTGGGTCAGCGCCTCGATCCCCTGCTCGGCGATCACCGTGATCGCGGCTCGCGCGATGCGGCCGGGCCGATCCGGATCGTTGGGCCCTCGGCGCGCCGGTGCCCCGTTCTTCGCCATCGCCTTCTCCCGCCAGCCGCCGATCCAGCACCACTTATGGACAATAGTACACATAATGTGTACGTTTGTACCCATCGACGCCCGGGCCGGCGGGCGGGACTAACGGAGGAGCCAGCCACCATGCGGGATCTGCACATCGACGGAGCGTGGGTCGAAACGACGGCCACCGGCGCGGCTGCCGAGCGGACGGTGCGCAATCCCTTCGACGGTAGCGAGTTGACGACGGTCTCCGAGGCCAACAGCAACGATGTCGACTCGGCGGTTCACGCCGCCCGGCGCACCTTTGACAAAGGCACCTGGCCGCGAACGCCCGCACGCGAGCGCGCCGAGTTCCTGCGCACCATTGCGGACCTGCTGACCAGGGACCGCGCCGAGATCGCCAAGACCGAGTCACTGGACACCGGCAAAACCTTGGTCGAGGGCGGCATCGACGTGGACGATGTCACGGCCGTGTTCCAGTACTACGCCGGCATCGCCGACGCGGACGCCGGCCGACTGGTGGATGCCGGCAATCCGGACGTGGTCAGCAGGATCGTGTACGAACCCGTTGGCGTCTGCGCGCTGATCGCACCGTGGAACTACCCGCTACTTCAGATGTGCTGGAAGATCGCGCCGGCACTGGCCGCGGGGAACACGATGGTGATCAAACCAAGTGAGCTCACCCCGCTGTCCACATTGCATCTGGTACGACTCATCGAGGAGGCCGGCGTCCCCTCGGGCGTAGTCAACCTCGTACTCGGCGCTGGCTCCGTAGTCGGTGCCGCGATGGTGGAGCATGCCGCCGTGGACCTCGTATCGTTCACCGGTGGCCTGCAGACCGGCCGCTCGATCATGGCCACTGCGGCGAAGGATGTGAAACGGGTTGCCCTTGAGCTAGGCGGGAAGAACCCGAACGTCGTCTTCGCTGACGCCGATTTCGACACCGCGATCGACTACGCGCTCGCCGCCGCGTTCTTCCACTCTGGACAGGTCTGCTCTGCCGGATCCCGGCTGATCGTCGCCGATGAACTGCACGATCGCTTCGTCACTGAGCTGGCCGCCAGGGCCGAGGCGATCCGCCTCGGCAACGGGCTTGACCCCGAGACGGAATGCGGACCGCTGGTCTCCGCCGAGCACCGCGCCAAGGTCGAACGGCATATCGCCGCGGCGATCGAGTCCGGCGCACGGCTGGTGACCGGGGGCGAGCGCCCCACCGACCCAGAACTTCAGAACGGCTACTTCCTGCGCCCGACCATCTTCGCCGACTGTCGCCGGGACATGCCCATCGTCCAGGACGAGGTGTTCGGACCGGTGGTCACGGTGGAACGGTTCCATACCGAGGCCGAGGCCATCGAGCTGGCGAATGACACCGATTACGGCCTCGCCGGCGCGGTATGGACCAGTGACGCGTCAGTCGCCCAGCGAGTGGCCGGCGCGTTGCGACACGGCACGGTGTGGATCAACGATTTCCATCCGTACCTGCCCCAGGCTGAATGGGGTGGCTTCGGCAAATCTGGCATCGGACGCGAGCTCGGCAAGGCCGGGCTGGACGAGTACCGCGAGGCGAAGCACATCTATCACAACATCAGGCCGGAGCCGATGCGCTGGTTTCGCGGCGCGCCAGCTTGATCACGGATGACCATGGCACGAGGATCTGAGGAGTTGCCCGATGAACACGGCTCAGTATGACTACATCATCGTCGGCGGCGGCTCCGCCGGATGCTCGCTGGCCAATCGACTGAGCGCGGATCCAGCGAACAAGGTACTGGTACTTGAAGCCGGTCGGCCAGACTGGATCTGGGATATCTTCATCCATATGCCGGCCGCGCTGACGATGGTGATCGGCAACCGGTTCTATGACTGGAAGTACGTGTCCGAGCCCGAGCCGTATATGGGAGGTCGGCGTGTGACGCATGGCCGGGGCAAGGTCCTCGGCGGATCCAGTTCGATCAACGGCATGATCTTCCAGCGCGGTAACCCGCTGGACCTACAACGCTGGGCAGCCGACCCTGGGATGGACAGCTGGGACTATGCCCATTGTCTGCCGTACTTCAAACGGATGGAAACCTGCGTCGCCGGTGGCGACGACTGGCGCGGCGCGGACGGCCCGCTGGTTCTTGAGCGCGGCCCGGCGAAGAATCCGCTGTTTGGCGCGTTCCTGGAAGCCGCGCAGCAAGCGGGTTATCCGCTCACCGACGATGTGAACGGCTATCGGCAGGAGGGGTTCGCCCGGTTCGATCGGCTGATCCGCGACGGTCGACGATGGTCCGCGGCGCGGGCGTACCTCCACCCGGTCAAGAGCAGGCCGAACCTGACCGTGCGGTGCCTCGCCCAGGTTGATCAGGTGCTCTTCCAGGGGAAGCGCGCCGTCGGCGTCGAATACCGCCAGTTTGGCAGCGGCCGCAAGCGCGCCTTCGGCGGCGAGGTGATCCTGTCTGGTGGCGCCATCAACACACCCCAGCTCCTGCAGCTGTCCGGAGTGGGTAATCCCGATGAACTGCGCCCACTCGGCGTGCGGATGGTGCACGAGCTCCCCGGTGTTGGGGAGAACCTGCAGGATCATCTGGAAGCCTATATCCAGCATGCCTGCACGCAGCCGATCTCGTTCAACCCTTCCCTGAAGCTTCACAACCGACCGAAGGTTGGTCTGCAATGGATGCTGGGGCACACGGGGCCGGCTGCGACGAACCACTTCGAGGCTGGCGGCTTCGTGCGCGGCAACGATCAGGTGGACTACCCCAATCTGATGTTCCACTTCCTGCCGATCGCGGTTCGCTACGACGGCACCCCGGTCAACGCCGAACACGGCTACCAGGTACATATTGGACCCATGTACTCGGATGTGCGGGGTAGCGTCAAGATCAAGTCAACGAATCCCAAGCAGCACCCCGCGCTCAGGTTCAACTATCTGTCCACATCGAACGACCGCAAGGAATGGGTCGAGGCGATTCGAGTTGGCCGGGATATTCTTCGGCAACCCGCGTTCGCCGAGTTCGATGGTGGCGAACTCTCACCTGGGCCGGACATCGACAGCGACGAAGCGATCCTTTCCTGGGTGGCAAGGGATGCGGAGACGGCATATCACCCATCGTGCACCGCACGGATGGGGGTCGACGAGATGTCCGTCGTCGACCCGGAGTCGATGAAGGTGCACGGTTTGGAAGGCCTCCGGGTCGTTGACGCGTCCGCGATGCCCTACCTCACCAACGGCAATATCTACGCGCCGGTAATGATGCTGGCCGAAAAGGCCGCCGACCTGATTCTCGGAAACACCCCGCTGCCGCCAGAGGCCACCGAGTTCTACCGACACCGCTCGAGTACGGCCTGACCGGCGATCCAAGATCGACTGTACGCATGCCGACGATCGGAGGCCCCATCTCGCGCGGGATGACCGCCCGATGAGGCCTCCGCCTGTCTCGTCCTCAGTAGCCCAATCGCTTAGTCGCTAGTTCGGCACCGCGAACGAGGGAATCGAACTTGGCCCAACCGAGCTCCGGATGGATTCGTCCACCCATCCCACAGTCGGCTCCCGCGATCACGTTCTCTTTACCTACCCGCTGAGCAAACCTCTCGATTCGCTCAGCCACCAACTCGGGGTGTTCGATGAGATTGCAGGAGTGCGAGACCACACCCGGAATGAGCACCTTCCCAGCCGGCAACGGCGTTTCTTCCCAGATGCGATACTCGTGCTCATGTCGGACATTGGCCGCCTCAACGAGATAGCCCCCGGCTTTGACCGTGAGCATCATGTCCACGACGTCGGCGAGCGGAATATCGTTGGCATGCGGTCCATGCCAACTGCCCCAACACATATGATAGCGCACTCGTTCTTCCGGAACGTCGGTCAGCGCCTCGTTCAGTGCGTCGATGCGTTTTCCGATGAACTCGCGGTAGCTGGCAAGGTCAAACTCTGGCGTACGGTCCCATACGGCGGTCAGCCAGGCGTCATCAACTTGCAAAATAAAGCCTGCCTCAGCGATCTGCCGATACTCTTGACGCAAGACGTCGGTGAGTGCTTTCAGAAAATCGTCTTCAGTGCGATAGTGCTGGTTCGCGATACCAACTTCCACGCTCGCCGGAGCGACGACCGGCATAAATCCTTCGGTCGCATCCGCACTCCGCAAAGCGTTGGCCAGGTTCGCGATGTCTCTGTTAAGCGCTCCAGGTCGGTAACTGAGCGGACCGGTGCACACCGGTTGCGTAGTCATCGCGCCAAAGAAGTACTGGTCCTCTGGAAAACCGAAAAGGTTCCCCGACTCATCGGCCCAGGCGTAAAAATCGGGAAACTGTTCCCGATCCCGGCCTTTGAAGTACACATCGTCGGTCCAGGGACGACGCTCGATACCATCAACTCGCTCTGTTATGTACCATTGCCAGATCGACTTTCCGTATTCACCGTCGTTGACGATGTCGATCCCATAGCTTGTTTGCTTTGCGACTACGTCCGCGACGGCGGTCCGCAACCGCTGCTGGACCGCATCGGCCTCGTTGCCTTCGCTCGCCATCGTCTTGGCAAGGTCTGCTGGACGCTGCAGCGCACCAGCATGAGTTGTCAACATTCGGTCGATGCTTCGTCGCATCCGTACTCCCAAGGTCATAGCGTCCGGCAACGTCGTAGCTCAGACGCGTGCAAATTCGGGCAGGAATGACAGATACCCTAGGGTTGCCTGTCAATGGTCCTGCACTGCTTATGCGGTCAGCGAGGTCGCGGTAGTCAACCGACCGGTTCTCTCCAGGCAGGCGAGGCGGCACGCGGCCACAACGCTCGCGCCCGCGGCCACGTTTCTGAAGTCCGGTTGGGTGTTACGTAGCCCGTACTTGGGCCGTAGCCGCCCGTACATCCGCCCAAGAAATGCCTGCTGTTCAGCTGTTTCGTCCTCATCGACGAATGGTCGGCACTGTTGTCTAGTTGCCAGCCTTTCGCGAGATGCTTGCTAAGTACGACAGATAGATCAAGTGCCAGCAGCATTGACGTCGGAGGTTGAGATGGACGATTCAACTAAGCCGTGCCGCGACTGTGGGGGTTCGGGCTGGCTCATGCACGCGGTTCTGAACCATGACAGTGGATGCATTGACTCGCGCGAAGAATTGTGCGAAGCCTGTGTCAGCAAGCCGCACGACCGCATGCCGCACGCTGCATAGCCCGCATGTAGGCCCCGGCGTACCGATCACGTATCCCCCGACCTGTGGTCTGTCGTACCCGGGCACGACATGAAACAAATTTCATCGTTTCGAGGCGATTCTCGGTCTCCTCGCCCACCCCGTCGAACCGTATACCGGACCAGCCGGTAGATCCGCGCTCCCCGCCCCAGCAAGTGTCCTTAACATGCCCGATCCAGCAGCGTGTCTAAGTCTCTGACAGCCATGTGCCTCGTACTGCTATACGTCGTTCGCTCGACTGTTTGCGGAAATTTCCCGTGCGCCCGCACAGCACGTAGATACGTCTAGCGTCGCGCCTGTCCCAACGCATCCAGTTCGTACTCGGCAAGCGCCAGCCACGCGTACTGTTCGGTGTCGTCGGCGAGCACGGCGACCATATCGTCGTGCAGCACCTGCAGTGTATACGCGGTGCGTTCTGGCGTTCCGTAGACGGACATCATGCCCGCCGACTCGTCCGGCGTCAGCCGCTGCGTCAGTACCAGATCGGCCCGACGTACCTGATCAGTCCTATCTGGCCGGAATTGGCGAAGCACCGTGAGTTCGGTCAACCAAGCGTCGACCTCTGTCGTTGGTTCAACGGCGGATTCCACGTCGATGACCCGAAGCACTGGGGCATCGCCGGATGCCGAGGTGTCGAGTGCGATTCCTGGTGGTAGCAACGCTACGCGGTCGATACGCCCGGTCGCGAGCCGTCCGAGATCTTGCCAGTCCCCTGGGCGGTCCGTCACGATCACCAGCCGCGCACCGAAGCGCAAGGCCCGGTACGCAACCAGCCGCGCCGCCCATACCCCGCCGATCAGCGCGCACCGCATCGGTGTCGGCCGGAATAACGCCACGGTGACCGGGGCGCCGCTCTGATCCTTTCCGATCGACAGACCCACCGTGGATCCGGTTAACTGAATCAGCTCCAAGGACTCGTATCCCGCTACGTGCCGACCGGTTCGCAACCGAGGCAGCGCGCGGTGTTTACGGACATGCCAGGCGGACTCGGTCGACGACCAGTCACTGGCCGGCGCCGGGCCGCGCGGCGGGCCGCCGGGCGCGGGCGGCACCGTCGGCGCGGCGGCCGCTGCCTGCCCAATGGCCACCGGTTGCGCGGTAGCCGCTGCCTGGCTCGCGTCCGTAGAGGTTTCGGTGGCTTCCTGCTCGGCTGGCTGTGGATCGGCCACGGGCCGGCCGGTCTCGGGCACGGACTGCGCTGACGGTGCGGCCACCATGGCTGCCGTGGGCCCGCTGCCGGCGCTTCGGGCTGATGGCGGTGTCTGCTGTGGTGTGCCGGCACTCAGCTGTCCCTGATGCGGCTGCCAACCGGGTTGTCCGTTCATCGGCCACCCCCACCGCTTGGTGCTGAGGCGTAGACGCCAGCCGCGTGTTCACCGTCCAACCGGAACACTTCACCGCCGTACCGTTCGGCGATCGATACGAGGCGCGCGCAGGCATTCGAGTAGCCGTCTGCCGGCGCGGCCAGCCTGATCAGGCATTGCAGGTCGGTACCCGAATGGCCAGGCTCGAGCGCGAAGGCCAAGCTCGTCCTGCTAGGACCACCCGCACTCGGTAGCTCAGTTACCGCGGCCAGTAGCGTGTTGCCGTTCTCCGCGCTCGGCCACGTTCGCAACCAGAAGCAACCGTGGGTCAGCTCGCCAGACCGCCAACTGTCCCATTGCTCGGTCGGCTGCACCGGCCGATCCGTTGGCACCAGGTCGCAGGACATGGTGAGCGCATCGAGCAACTCGTCGGAGTCGAGCGTCCTGGCCTCGATTCCGCGCCGCTTGAGGACCTTGCCGACCCTACGGGTGAACTCCGCGAGCATCGACGGAATGTCCACGTTGGCGTCCGGATCGTCGATCACCGACTCGGCGACCGCGTTGGCATCCAGCCGTACCGCCACCCACAAAGTCTGTTCCCTGCTGGGTGTGGCCGCTGGCGCGCGGAAGGGCATCGTGCTACCCAACGGGTCCGGTGCCCGCTGCTCAGCCGCCGGTCGAGCGGGATCAGTGGCTACCACATGGCAGACAACCTGCATCACGACACCGGGTTGCTCGGCTTCAGCGGCTACTCGCGCCAGCGAAGCGAAAGGAACCGGCGGTTTGATGCCATCCTCGCCGAGCGCCGTCAGTTCGAGAACGGCGAACCAGCCCGCGCCATCACTGCCCATGCCGAGCGGGGTGTCGCCGGCGCCGGAGACGTCTTCGATCACGAGATCTGGTGCGAGCTCCCGCACCGCTGTGAGCCGGGGATCGGCATCCCGCTCGCCGGAGGAGCCCTTCCGGCGGCGGAATCGCCACCAGAGCAAGAAGCTGTCCGTCCACCACCGGCCGCGCCAGCGCCCGAAGGTGAGCACAATGCCGAGTACGCCGAGCACGATGCCCACGATCATCGCCCAGAGCTGCTGCACGACAAGAAAGAACACGGTCAGCTGAATAAGCTCGAACACCAGCAGTCGCGCCACGCTTACCAGGCCGAGCCGGCCGGGCTCGCGCTTGCGCCGGAACCACACGCCGCTATTCGGCAGGTTCTCGTCGGTCACCACAGCGCAGCCCTTTCCACGCGGCAAACAATAGCTCCGCCACGCAATCGAGCCCTTCAGCAAAACAAACGAGCGGCTGACAGCTTGCCCGTAGTCCATCCGCACATGACCGTACATCGCCCCCGCAACACCGCCGCGACCTGCGAGTTCGTCATACCAGGAGCCGCGCTTGGATGCCCGTACCATGCCAGCGCAACCGCCCATTCTGTACCGGTACCGAGTAAGCTCCGAGGACCAGATAGGGCGGTTACGGACAGGTGACCAGTTCGCTGATCGACGCGGAACCGGGCGCTATCGGCGGCGCCGACGAGAACTACGAGCGAGGCGCCTCCGCCGACCTGGTGCGGTCGTACCTATGGGGTATCGGCAAGACCGAGTTGCTGACGGCCGCGCAGGAAGTCATCCTCGCCAAACGAGTCGAGGCCGGCGTGTATGCCGCACGGCTGCTGGATGCGGCCAGCGGTGAGTCGGCACAGTATCTGTCGGCGGACATACGAGCCGATCTGCGGCTGATCGCCGCAGAGGGCAAGGCAGCCAAGAACCACTTGCTCGAGGCGAACCTCCGGCTCGTGGTGAGCATCGCGAAACGATACGTCGGTCGGGGCATGCCACTGCTGGATCTGATCCAGGAAGGCAATATCGGGCTGATTCGCGCGGTGGAGAAGTTCGACTACACGCCGGGATTCAAGTTCTCCACCTATGCGACATGGTGGATCCGCCAGGCGATCAGCAGAGCGCTCGCCGATCAGGCCAGGACCATTCGGATACCGGTTCGCGTGGTGGAGCAGGTCAACCGAGTAACCAGGGCCCGCAAGGACCTCGCGGCGCAGCTTGGCCGCGAGCCGGATGTCAACGAAATCGCTGAGCAGGCCGGGATCACCACCGAGCAGGTCATCGAGCTGCTTTCTTACGAGCAGGAGCCAATCAGCCTCGATCAGGCCGCGGGCGAGCACGGCGACAGCCCGCTTTCCGACTTCGTTCGATATGTCGATCCCACCGGCGGCCACGCCGGTAACGTGTCGTCCCTCGTACTCCGGCAAGTTCAGGACTTACTCGCCAGATTGAACCCGCGGGAACAAGAGGTGCTCCGGCTCCGGTTCGGATTGGACGATGACCGGCAACGCACTCTGGAAGAAGTGGGACGCGAGTGCGGATTGACCAGGGAGCGGATTCGGCAGATCGAGAAGCGGACGCTGCTCAAGCTCAGGGAGCCGTGCGAGACTAGCCCGGCAAACGCCCGGGCATCCTGACTGGACATCCACGCATCGTCCGTGCCCCAATGCGCGCAAGCCATCGCATTGGGGCGTCCAAATTAGACATTTGAGTGATTTCGGCGCGCTTGACTAATCAAGGCGCTGGGCTAATCAACTGACGGTGCCCGCGGCTCGCTCTTGACGAATCTCGGCAAGAATCTTCAGGCCACGTTCCCAGCATTCCTGGGCTTCGGCCTCTCGATTCACCTCGCGCAGTGCCTTACCGAGCGTCTCTAGCGCTTCGGCCTCATAAGCCCGGTAGCGCTGCTGACGACACAACTCGCAGGACTCTTGAAGCAATGGGATCGCTTCCTCATATCGGTCAAGTCCCAGCAATGCCGCACCAAGACAGTGCAAACTGATTGCGATCCCGACGATATCGTTGACATTTCGGCGTAACTCGACCGCGCCGCGTAAGCACGTGACTGCCTCGTTAAACTCTCCAAGCCCTACATGGCACTGCCCGAGATTGCTGAGAACCGCGGCCTCGAAACGAGTATCCGTAAGCTTTCTGGCCAACTCAATAGCGGCCTGGAAATGACCGCGAGCTGCGGCTACGTCACCACAACGCGCGATGGCGATGCCGAGGTTGTTTTGACTCCATCCCTCGCCCGCGCGGTCACCGATGGCCTGTCGGATTTCCAGGGATTCCTTGGCGGAGCGCGCGGATTGCTCGAGTTCGTCGAGCTGGCCGTAGGCGAGCCCAAGGTCGCTCAGCAACAGGGCTTCGCCAGCTCGATCGCCTACTCGTCTGGCCGCGGCCAGACCGAGTTGCGCGACCGATACCCACCGATCCCATTCGCTTGTTCGCTCGAAGTATGTCCGCAGCAGCGCGGTGAGCTGCCAGCTGATCGATTCGAGTCCATACTCGACACCAAGCGCGACCGCCCCGGTCACCGAGGCATGTTCGGCGTCGAACCAGCTGAAGGCCGCGTCCTCGTCATCGAACTCCGGAAGGTCGAGCGGCGATTCGTCCGAGACGCTGAAGGTCGTGCCGACCGCCGGCGAAAGGACGCTCTTCGCGCGATAGGCGGCGTGCAGATGCCAGTTTAGTACTCGATCGACCGCCGCCTGCCCACCGTCTTCCTCATCGCGTTCCGCCACATCCCGCGCGTACGCGCGCACCAGATCATGCAGCTGATATCGCTCGCCTGTGACCACAATGGCCAGATGCTCGTCAACAAGGCAGTCGAGCAGTCGGCGAGCCGCTTCTTCGGGACAACCCACCATCGCCGCCGCCGACGCGGAGGTGAAGTCGTCACCAGGATGCAGGCCAAGCAGCCGGAACATCTGGCGAGCGGACAGACCCAACGCTTGGTAGGAAAGGTCGAACGCAGCACGAACATGCCGGCTACCTGCCGTCAACTCGTCGATGCGATCGCTTGCGTCCAACAATCTGCGCGTCATGTCCGCGAAACTCCATGCTGGACGCCCCTGAATCCGGCGGGCGATCAGCGCGACGGCGAGCGGCAATCGGCCACAGAGCTCAACGACCCGCTGCGCGGCCTCCGCGTCGGCGGCAACGCGTTCCTCCCCCACGATCTGAGTGAGCAGCAGTCGCGCGTCCACCGGGCTGAACACATCGAGCGGCAAACTGTGCGCGCCATCCAGCGCCAGGGATCGACGACTGGTCACCAGCACCGCGTTGCGCGGACTGTCCGGCAACAACGGTAGCACCTGCTCCGCGCTCGCCGCGTTATCCAACAAGACAAGCACGCCCTGTTCCCGAAGCCGTGCCCGATACAACGCGGCTCGCTCATCCAACCCACGAGGGATCTGGTCACCTGGTACGCCAAGCAAATGCAGGAACGAGGCAAGTACGGTGGCCGGTTCCGCCGGAGGCTGGTCGGCATGCCCTCGAAGATCGACGTACAGATGCTCATCGGTGAACCGACCCTCGCCGAAGAGCTGATAAGCCAGCCGCACGGCGAGCCGGGTCTTACCGACGCCAGCCATGCCCTCGATGGCAATGATCATCGCCGCGGCATGGTCGCTTTCGGACTGTGTCAGTTTGTTCCGCAGCGCCGTCAGTTCGATATCCCGACCGGTGAAGTCGGCGATATCCCTTGGCAGTTGCCGATGCGCGCGCACGGTAACTGGCTCGGCGATCTCCGGGTGATGAACCTCCTGGCGCAGCACTCGCTGGTGTGCTTCGGCGACCTCGCGCCCAGGCTCCGCGCCGAGCTCATCCGCGATTCGGCGCCGCAGCTCCCCGTACACCGTCAACGCCGCCGCCTGTTGACCGCTGCCGGCAAGGGCGACCATCAGCCGAGCGTGCGCCGATTCATGCAACGGATCGGCTTCGGTTAGCCGCCGGAGCAACGGCACCACCTGCTCATGCCGGTCGAGCCGCGCCGCGGTCTCGGCGTACTCGACGACCATCGTTTGCCACTCGCCGGTCAACGCGACAACCGAGGGATGCACGTACAGACTGGGCAGGTCAGCGAGCGCATCACCGCGCCATAGCTCCACCGCGTCCCGGTAGGCAGCACACGCGCCGGGAATATCGCCGGCATCGCGGCATTTCCTGGCCAGTTCCAACCGCGCCCGGAAGGCAAGCAAGTCCAACTGGTCGTCGGCCACCGTCAGCTGATAGCCGCCCCTGGTTGCGGTGATGATCCGAGCGGGTTCGGCTTCCCCTTGCGGTGCCTGCAACCTACGCCGCAGCCGGGACATACTGGTCTGCAGTAAGTCGACGACATTCGCGGGCGGCTGCTCGCCCCAGCCAGCTTCGATCAGGCCCTCGCGACCAACGGTCTTGTTCGGAGTGAGCGCGAGCAAACCGAGTAGCACTCGCTGCCGGACCGGACCCGGATCCACATCGACTCCACCCGCACGCACCGCAAGCGGCCCCAGAATCCGCACCCACAGGTCAGCTGTCTCGGTTTTGCCGCTCTGGCTGAGCTGGACCAGCTCCTCGGTCTCGGCCGCCGTCAGCTCGAGCGCGTCCGCGAGCTTACGCAGGGTCCCGACGCGCGGAGTGGCGACCCTGCCCTGCTCGAGGTCCCGCAGGCTGGCGACACTCATCCCAGCTCGCTCGGCCACCTGGCGCTGCGTCAGACCGGCGCGCCGCCGGTAGCCGCGTACTACGTCTTCAAGGGAACGACGAGATCCCGCGGCGGTCACACTCATCCTGTACCGTCCTCGTCCCGTTTGTGAACGGAAATCGCTTGTTCAGACGGCGGATTCCCGACCCCGGTTCCGCGTGCACGGACCTGGCGGTTACCCGCTCGCACCAGTATCAGCCTGGCCGACGAGTCTTCGACGCACTCGGTCCGCCCCAGCCACGCCCAACTCGACGTAGAGGGCGTATGCCTGTTGCCAATGATCTTGCGCAAACGCGGTGTCGCCACGCACGTAATGTAACTCGCCAACTGCCTCGAGCGCGCGGGCCTCCAGCCGCCGCTCGCGGGTTTCGACGGCCATCGCCAGCGCGCCACGGAGGTATTCCCGCGCCTGATCAAGTTCCCCGCCCACCCGGTAGGTATCACCGAGCTCCGTAAGGATTTCACACTCAGTAACCGGGGCGTGGACGCGGCCGATGACCTCACGAGCCTCGGCCAACTGCGGCAAGGCTTGCTCGACGAGTCCATGGTCCCGGTAAGCCAGCCCGAGCCGGTGTCGCACGTAGGCTTGTTGCGGCAGCTGACCCCGTTCCATGGCGATCCGCAGCGCCCGCCGGAGAATTTCCAGCGCTTCGTCGTGCCGGCCGAGCTGCCGATAGCTATCTCCCATATTCGCCAGCGCGACACTCTCCCCTTCACTGTCCGTGAGGTCAGACTGCCTGGCGACGTCCAGCGCACGCTGATAGTTGTCCAGCGCTTCGGGAAACCGTCCGAGGGTGGCAAGGAGCAGTCCGGCATTGTTGCGTATTCGGACTTCTCGGTGCATATCGGGCTCATTCGAGCCGACAAGTGGCGCGGCGCGCATGTTGTAATCGAGCGCCTTCTCGAACTTACCTAGCCGGTAATAGACGTTGGCTAGCCAGCCCAATGTGGACATTTCGAGATGGCGCTCGCCATTCGACTTGTGCAGCTCCAGGGCACGATCCAGATGTTCCACGGCAAGATGCGGTTGGCTCTGATAGATCATGGCCGCGCCCAGGAAGGTCCGCGTTACGGCCTCACCGACCAGATCTCCCGCTTCGATGCTCGCGTTCAGCGCCACCTGGTGGGTTTGCACCCAGTCCTGGGTCTGACCGTGTAACTGCAGGTAGACCCGGATCGTCTGGGCCAGTTGCCAGGCATGAGTTGGCAAACCGTGTTCGACGGCAAGTCCCACCGACGTCGTCACCGCGGCGCGGTTGGCCTCCAGCCAGCTCGTGGCGGCTTGTGGCGTGCTGAACGCCGGCACACTCGGTGACGCGTGGCCCACGAGTTGCGCCCGCCAGCGGGTCTGCTTCAACAACTGCACGGCCCGATCAGTGGCATGCAGGTAGTACTCGACCAGTCGGGTGGTCGCGGCGGTCCGCTCCGGCGCCGATTCGAAGGCGGCCACCAGCTGGCTCGCGTATTCGCGAACAAGATCGTGCGGGTGGTACCGATCGCCGGAGCTGGTGTCCAGTAGATACTCGTCAACGAGTCGGTCGAGTAGCCGCTGCGCTCGGTTCGGCCGGATATCCGCGAGCACCGCCATAGCCGTGGCGTCGAGGTCGTCTCCTGGGCACAGTGCGAGCAACCGGAAGACGCGTTGCTCATCCGAGGACAACGCCTGATAGGACAGGTCGAAAACGGAGCGAAGCTGGCGGCTGCCAGCAGCCAGCTCGGTGAGTCGATCGCTGGATTCGGCGAGGCGATCCGCAAGGTCCGCGAACGTCCAGGATGACCGCGCCTGCAACCGGCGGACGGCGAGTGCGATCGCGAGCGGCAGGTGACCGCATAGCGTCACGACTCGCTGGGCCGCGGTGGGTTCGGCCGAGACGCGCCGGTCGCCAACGATCCGGCGCAGTAACCGTTCCGCCTCCTCGCCACTGAACACCGGAATCGGCATGGTGTAGGCGCCATCAACGGCGAGCGTGCGGCGGCTGGTTACCAACACCAGATTCGCCGGGCCCGCCGGCAGCAAGGGCTGCACCTGCTCTTCATTGGCCGCGTTGTCCATGATGATCAGCGCGTTCTTGGCGTAAAGTCGATCGCGGTAGAGCGCGGCTCGGCCGGCGATATCGGCGGGTATCTGGCCGCCGGTGACGTCGAGCAGTTGGAGGAACGCGGCGAGTACCGCGGCCGGTTCGGCCGGCGGCTGATCGGAATGGCCGTGCAGGTCGACGTAGAGCTGAATGTCCGCGAAGCGACCGGCGGCAAGCTGCTGGTGCGCGAATCGCACGGCGAGTTTGGTTTTGCCAACGCCGCCGCTGCCTTCGATGACCGCGATACGGCCCGTGCGGTGTTGCTCGCCTCGTTCGATCAGCTGCTCCTGCAAGGCGCGCAGTTCAGGTTCCCTGCCGCTGAACTCCTCCGTGTCCGCTGGAATCTGCCGATGCGCGGTGACCGGCGCCAACTCGGCTTTGAGTACTTCATGCCGCATGATCCGCTGGTTTGCCTCAACGAGCACTGGTCCCGGATCAGCGCCCAACTCATCAACCAGTCGCTCGCGGATCCGCGCATAGGTACTCATCGCGCTCGCCTGTTGGCCGCATCCGGCCAAGGCGATCATCAGCGCGGCGTGTACGGCCTCATGTAACGGCTCGGCGCGCGCCGCGTCCTGCAGCAGCGGGAGCACGTCCTCATGCCTGCCCAGTTCGGCGGCGACGGTGGCATACTCCACAGCCACGGCGCGATAGTCCTGCACGAGCGCCGTGGCTGCCGGCAGCCCACGTATCACGGGCACCTCGGTCAACGGCTCACCACGCCAGTGCCGAACGGCGTCCTGGAACTGCTCACAAGCCGCGACGAGATCACCGTTCTGTCGAGACTGCCGAGCGCGGGACACCGATCGGCGGAACTGCAGCAGATCGACCTGCTCGTCGATGGCGGTGAGCTGATAACCACCACGAGTAGCGGTGATCATCGGAGCTTCATCTGATGATCTTGCCGGTTGTAGCCGACGTCGGAGCCGGGACATTCTGGTTTGCAACAGATCGGCCGCGGTGGCCGGCGGGTACTCCCCCCATAGCACTTCAACCAGGGTTTCCTTGCTGACCGACACATTCGGCGACAGCGCGAGCAGGCACAGCAGCGCCCGTTGCGTCTCCGAGCCGGGGTCGACAACCTGTCCATCCACGATCACCCGTAGTGGACCCAGCACGTCAATGGTTGGACCAGTACTCAGTTGGGTGTCGCCGAGGCCGATCCGCAGTAGTTCATCGGTCTCGGTACGAGACAGCGCCAACGTATCGGCGAGGCGACGAATCGTGCTCGCTCGGGGGCGCACCACTCGCCCCTGTTCCAAATCCCGCAGACTTGCCACACTCATACCGGCGAGATCCGCGGTCTTCTGTTGGGTCAGCTCGGCTCGACTCCGGAATTCCCGGATACGTTCACCGAGACGACCGGGACCACGAACCAACGCTCACCTCGTCACCACCGCGATACTCCATACACCCGCAAGTGACGTAAGACCATCGCGCGGACGAAGTACACACACGCACACCGCCGCACCTGTCCGCTCGAACTACGTCCCGTGCCGATTACCGACTGAAAGCAAATCGGATTCGGTAAGCGTAGCTGATCAGCCAAGGAGGGCGGACGGCGGCGGGTGCGGCACGGCAGGACTACCGCTTCGTCGGTATGGACTCAGTAGGCGGGTCAGCCCTGACCGATTCGTTGGCGACTCCCCTGCCGGCACCTGGATAGGTCAACCAACTGTCCGGCTCGCGGCGAAGTTGAGAGAGCAGCCGGCTCGTCTCTGGCTGCAGGCGGGCGTGGCCTTCGCTCCCACCGAGCTTGGCCAACATTTCCGCGGTTGCCGCGCCGAGTCGAGTTCGGTCGTGCTCGTAGTAGAAGAGCAACAGCGCTCGCCACAGCCCTTCGGCGCGAGGTAGCAGGTCAATTCCTTTCCGTAGTGCCCACTCAACGACCTCGAAGTCCCGGTTCGCCGACGCCAGATCAGCGGCCCGCCGCACACTGCGCACCACGAGCGCGTGCACCTCGGCGCTCCGCAATGGCATGGCTACCAAGCCGAAGGCGGCGAGTTCCCCACGAATCATGGCAAGCGCGCTCACCAACCGGGCCCGCTCGTTGTCCGCCTCGGTGACACTGGCCAGCTCCTGGAAAAGGTGCCAGTCCACCCGAACGTCCGCCTGCACTACCCAGCCGCCACCGAGCTCGCGCAACCGAGGCTGGCCGTTAGTCCCGAGCCCAAGCCATTCGTGCAACTCGCGCATGGCGGTGGCCATCGCCTCGGGGCCACCGACGGCCGCGCTCAGCGCATGTCGGGACAATCCTTCCGGCTGCAGTGCGGCTGCCGCGGCCAGCTCGCTCAGCAATGCGCGCCTGGGGGCGCTAAGCCGGCCAGGCGCATGTACCTCGAGCGGGCCGAGCACGTTGACCCTGACCGGTGCGGGCCACAGCTTGTCCCTGGTCTCCGTGCTGAACACGGGCGCGCTCAGGGCACGGATCGCCGGTTGCCACCCGCTGGCGCCAGCCGGTCGATTCTCCGGCGCCGGTATCCGCACGGTCGGCTGCTCTTGCGCCAGCGGTTGTCCTTGCGGTGGCGCGGTGGGCGAAGTCGCCACCCTGGCCGGCTCGGCTGGTGGGGGCGCGACCGAACCGACACCGTGGGTGACTTTCAACTGCCGCCGCAATTCGGCGATACCGCCGGATGTCGCGTCTAGCCGCAGTCCCAGCGGGTTGATCTGTAGCTGGTCTTCCTGGCCTGCCAAGAAGACCCATCGCGCGTAGTGGGAACCGCCAAGGCACAGTACGACGATCGAGCTGTGCACGTCTTCGGCGATTCTGGTTATCCGCGCGGCGTACTGTTCTTCCGGAGGTTGGGCGAGCAACAGCACCGTAGTGTCGGATCCAGCAGGGTCGCCGTCCGCCGTGGCAAAGGTCGCGCCGCCGCGCCAGGCTCGCCGTTCCGCCGCGCCGATCGCCTCAACCGCGCTCGCGAACTGCCGCACGCGGGCGGGCTCCGGCACGACGAGTTCGTCAGGAAATCCCCCGAGCAGCATGGACACCCCGGTCGACCACGGATTGCTGCTCAACTCGAAAACCATGTCCTCGAGAACTCGGCGAGCGGCGGCGGGTTCACCATCGATAGCCACCAAGCCGGGTGATACCGCCAGATTGACGAGTACTCGCCACCCGTTGGAGGTGCCGACCGTGACGAGCAACCGGTATGGGATCGGGCCCGGTTTACCCGCGCGCAGATCGGCGCTGTTGACCGCCCAGGACTGACCGGGCGGGCCACCGCTTTCCACATACCACGGCGGTTCGGGTGGCTGGTTTGCCGGCCGCGCGAGATGTACCACGATCCGGTCGCTTGCGGCGAGCACGACCTGAATACCCGGTGCCTGCCGCGATTTGGCCCGCAGGCCCCGGTGCAGTTCGGCCAGCGCCGTGGATAGCAGCGCGGCTAGCTTCGCGTCCCGAAACACCCACCTGCCCGGCGCGAGCGCACTACCGGCGCGCCTGCGTCGTAGCCGATGCCGCGTGGTTTCGGCCAGCGCCGCCACCGCGCCGAGTAACACCGCACCGAGCAGAATCCACAGCGCGACTCCCGGAGCACTGGTCCAGAAGTTGCCCTGCGCTAAACGCATGGGCGCCATGGAGGCCGACATGGGCACCTTCCGCAGTTCGATCAGAAAAAGTCACCGGCCTCGCGGAGTGTAGATCCGCCGGTCAACCCCGTCCTGCCGATTCGGACCCGGCCAAGTAGTCGCGATCACCGCAGTCTTCCGGACCGTTGCGGTGGAGGACGTGGCCAGGCCCTGTGCCGAACCGCATTCGTTGGGACCTTGCGGTCGCTTGCTGCGGCGGGGTTGGTGACACCCTGTGACCGCGTTCTGCAAGGTTAGCGAGTTGGCGAAGGTTTCCCGGATCACGCCGGCCCGTCGTGATCCCCACGCGCCGGGCCAGGATGGAACTCGACAGGGTTGCCATTGTCGGCCAGTTCCGCAAGATAACGCCGCATATGTTCGGTGAGCTCGTTCCCCAGCCGGTGCACCACAACGCCGTCCAGCGTTTCGCGGTCCCACTGTCGAGCATCGTCGAAGGTCGCGCTACGACCGTCGATGGCCTCGCTCACCGCGTCCATCCAGGCGAGCACGACGCGGTGATTGTTCAGTTGCCTCGAGTAGACCAGTTCTTCGGCTGCTGCCCGCCACTCCGCGCTGTCAGATGGCGCGGTGATACTGGCCGCTTCGCGAGCTGGTTCCGGCCGCAGCGATTCGACTACCTGGTGGACGAATGCCGCCGCACGCACGGAATCCTCGGCGTTTTCCAGACCGATTCGGTCGCTTTGCCGGTCGTACACGCCAACGACCGCACCAACTTCGGCGCCGATACGGTTCCGCGCCGCCTCGTTATCGGGATACGCCCGCGACACACCTTTCGAGCTCAGCTCGAAGACTCGGCCGGCCGCGTGGGCGATCGCCGCACGTACCTGTTCCTCCGTCACCGATATGCCTTGCTCGTGCAGCACTTGTTGGATCGCGTATACACCAAGTTCAGCGTGGGGGGCCAGCCAGTCACGCACACTCTCCGGCAGTAGCCCGGGTATCACGTCCCGCTCGTCGTCCTCGCTGGGAAACAGCACAGCACGAAGCTGGGAAAGATCCACATCGGCCGCTGTCACAGCGTAATCCTTGCGCTCCCGGGTGTAACCATCGATAGCAACGTAATGTATCGCGAACTCATCGCTGGCCAATCCACCAGCTAACGCTTCCCGCAGGGCAGGCTGGTTGCCCAGACGGGTCCGTAGCGCACGATCGGTGAGTAGCCGCTGTTGCAGGTACGCCGCGGCACCGGGTTCCAGCGGGTTCACATCCGTGCCGTAATCGAGGATGACGAGCTGTTCGGAGCTTGGGTCGAAACCAACTACCCAGGGCGGCGAATCCTCCGCGACATCACTCATCCGTCCGCTGAGGACATTATTCGCACGGATGCCAAACTGCTCGATAAGCACGCGCAGCGCGGCTGCCTTACCTTGTCCGTGGCTGGACATCGGGTCGCCTGCTGGCTGATGGGCGGGGGCTTGCTCGGATTGGAGTAGCACGGCGGCGGCGTCCCGCACGCGGCTGACGAGTTCAGTAACCGTGGCACGTTTATCCGGCGCAACGTTGCCGTCCCTGTCTGGCCAGGCGATCCGCACGCCAAGCCGACCGGCATACGCGTTCACGCGGTGCGTAACGAACTCGTCGTCGATCAGTCGTCGTAGCTTCCGGCGCACCTTGGGGGCCTCGGCGCCGAACTCGCGATCGATGTCCGCGTAGCCAAGCGCGAACATCCCGTCCACGAGTCGCTTCATCAGGTCCGTCAGGTGTTCTTCGCTGACGCCATGGCGCTCGGCGAGCTCGGGTATGTGCTTGGCCGCCGAAAGTCGGATGACCGCCCGTAGGTCCCCATCGATGTGGAAGATCGGTCGGTTGTCCAGTTTCTCGTAGAGCTCGCCCAGCTGCGTCGCGGCTGGATGCTCATCGTCGATTCCGGCGTGCCGCAACGTGACGACTAGCCGTTCGACCTTCGCCGCGTATCTCTCGATGAGGTATTGCGCGAGCAACAGGCGACGGACGCCGACGGTCGCACCGTCATACGCGAGTTTTTGCAGCCATTCCCGGTCAGCGTCGTTCCGGAGGCGCTCATTGTTGCGTTCGGTCGGCAAGTTCAGCACGGTTGCCAGAATGGCTATCACGGTGCTGCCTGCGGCGTTCCCCACGCTCTCCGCCATCGGCATCGATGGATCCGCGAGCCGTTGTCCCAGAAGCGAACCCTGCGCGCTCGCCCAGTTAGCACCGGCTCCCCAGCTGAGATTCTCGTAGGCGATGACGCCGTGTCCGGGCACACCGAGCGTGCCAGTGCGAATTGCGGTGACGAACTCGGCGACGACCGCCTCGAGCTGATCCGCGGAGCTGACCAGCGCGATGGCGGAACTGTCGCTTAGCGGCCCGTCATTAAAGACCAGCCGCGTCGATTCCCCGGGCGGCCCCGGGACCAGCCGGATGAGCCTTGTGGTGGGCACAGAACCTTTTGCTGTGGAGTAGCGCCCGCGAGAGACCTTGATCTGGATGAGTCCGTCTCCGTGATTAGCGATCGCTTGGAGATACGGAATTCGCGCCGCGAGCCTCCCCTCGTCAACTCGTTGCTGAAACTCCCGAATCGTCGCATGTGGGCCCGTACCGGCGTCCGCGATGGATGTCCAGTAATCTCGTTCCTCCGCCAGGGGATCGCTGTCGGCTACCTCGGCCAGTCGGTCGGCCAATGCCCCACTCAGCTCACGCGTGATGACATTGAGCCGAGTTATCCATTCGTCCATCATGTGCGGGGTGAATTCCCGCACGGTGGTCTTGTCGATCATCTTGTGTCCGGCACGGTCGGACACGGGCCAGTAGGCGAACAGTTGGCCGAGCTGCTTGACTTGCGCGCTGGCCGCGGCGGTGAAGGCGTTGACCGCGCCCTCGATATTGCCAACGGGCAGCATGAAAGCCGCCTGCGGACCGTTTCCGGCCAAGGCGCGCCCGGCCGCGACCGCCAGCCATGTCGGCACCTTCATCGGGTGCACAAACTGTTCCGCATCCACGAACTTCGCCAGTTCATTGGCCGTCGATGACAGGTGGGTGCGCTGCGGCGTATCGATGTCCAGCGCTGCCAACGGCAGCATGAACCGCACTCCGCGTTCGTCCCTGGGCCCTGGCGCGGCACGACCTTCGCGGGTGACGACCTGGTGCTTCAGTCGATAGCGAACGATTCGTGGTGGCATGTCGGCGGGCGGCACGGCTTGCCGTGACGCATCCGAGGAGGATTCGCCCGCGTCAGTGAGCAGCAGCCGAATCGCGTCCGGGCGCGTGCCCGAGGTGGTGGTCAGCACGACCACCGGATAACGTCGCTCGTCACCGGTTCGGTTGTCACCTTGCCGGCCGAGTTCGTCATCCAGGGTTCGCCACTGCACTTCAACATCGGCTACGATCGACAGCTCGGTTAGCACGGTTACCAGCTCGTCGGCTACTGCGGCGAGCAACTGTGGCACCCGTTCGGCAGCCACCTTCGAGGGCGTTGGGACGACCGGATCCGATGCCTCATCGGTGTGACTGTCGGTTATCCGGTCCGCCAAGCTCCGATAGCCGGTGTAGGCGGCCCGCAGCTGGTGCTCCGTTTCGGCCGCGAGGTCGGCCAGCTCGCCACTCGGCGCGGGTAGCTCCTGAAACGCGTTGCGAGCGCGCCGCGTTTCGTCGAACAGGAAGCGATACAGCGCTTCCCACGGCGCGGCGGTTCTGGAAGCTTGGACGCTTCCCCAGAGTTCGCTGAGACCGCCAAGAATTCGGAGAAGTGCGATCTCCAGTGTGTTCAACAGCAGGCTGATGCCGAAGGCTGTGACCCATTCCGTGAATACGGTCGTGCCGTACTTCATGGTCAGTTGGCCCGTGGTCGGCAGGTCGGCCCACAGTTTGGCCGCATCGTAGAGCACGTTGTGCAAGTACTGATCGATCGCGGCGGACACCGCTTTGCTGTCACGGTGCAGGTTTGGGGTGATGGCGATCGTGGCCCACAACTCGCGGGTATCGGCGTTGCCGTCGGTAAACACGTGGTAGGAGTACGGGTACTCGCTCTGGGAAAGTTTGGTATGCACCGTCTCACCGCTGGGCAACGTCACCGTGAGGACGTAGTTCTTCGCGTCCCAGCGAGCACCGTCGAGCCCTCGAATCGCCTCAGCGACATTGTCATCTTGCTCCGCGAACCCCGGGGGCACTTCTCGAGCGGCGAACTTTTCGACCAAAGCCGCCATATGCTCCGCGAGGTGTCCGTTGAACTCGCCCTGCTCTGACCCATCCAGGGTTCGTAACTGCGCCGAAGCAGGGACCGGAGCCGAAGACTGGCCAAACACGGCGAATGCCTGCAGCACGGTGCTCGCGCGATGCCGAGCATCCGCCAAGACTCGCCGGCTGGCGCCGACTCCGCCGCCAAAGGCGGATTCTTGCCGGGAAAGCTCGTTTGTCTTGTCAAATATTCGGGCGATCGCTTGATAGTAAACTCGAGGTGCGGTGAGCGCTCCCCAGAGATTCAACGCCAAGGTGCCCGCGATCGCTGCTAGTGGCCACGGGCTGCCGAGTAGCCAAAGCAATGGCAGGCCTGCCCCGTACCCGAGCAGGTAACTGCCGGACATCCAGACGTTGTACCGGATTTTCTCCGCTACTCGTGGCTGCTGCGACCGAAACTGCTGGACCTCCTTGCTGATTTCCGCATGGATGGCTTCCCGCACCTGCTCGTCGTTCGCGCGACGGTCCACGGTCACGATGACTTGACTGTAATGCGCCAAGTCCACCCGAACCGTCTGTCCATCGGGAAGATCACCGATTCGGATCTGTGCGGTCGAACCCGCCCGCCACAGAGAGGGCAGCAAGCCCGATTTCCAGCGCAACGTGTACACGCCCAGGAAACCGGACCGCAAGCGCAACTCCTGGTCAGCGATCTCCATGCCATGACCTGGCACCGGCTGCTCATCGGTGGGCGACACGACGAGTCGGCGGATTATGTCGCCGTACGTACCTGGCTTACCGTTCACGGCATCCGTCACCTCGGTCATGGCGCGCAGGATGTGCACGATCACCGACTCCGGGTGAGTCTCCCGCAGGGCATCGAGCAGCCGCAGTTGCTCCGGGGTCAGGTGCTTGGCGAGCACCCGACGTCGTGCTTTGGTGCCGGGGACTTCCGCACCAAGGCCAGCACCGTGGTCCCAGATGCCGTACCGGAGTTCCCTGCCGTGAATGTCCTCCAGCAGCTGGCGTTGTGTCTCGGCAAGCTCCGTAGCGGCGGCGTCACCATCATTCGCCGCCGCGCTGGCGTCCCTGGCTCGTGCACCGGACTCAGCGAGCCGGGCGGTGAGCTCGTTATGCCGGTCGAGGTTCTGCCTGAGCCGGTTGAGCGTGTCCATATCTGACGCGGTCAACCGTTGGTTACCAAATCTCGCTGGATGAGGGTCGGCGCGCAACACATCCCGCGGCGGGCGTTGTTCGTCGATCGCACGACCGAGGTCAGCGGCTACGCCCCGGGTCATCGCCGCGGCCGCACGCGTTGCCCGGTCGAGACGTTTACGCAACGCGACTGCCTTGGCTTCGGCGCGTTGCGCGGCTCGCTGGTACTCCGCGAGTAGTGCGCGCGCCTCCTCGATACTGAGCCGGTCCCCTTCGTGCGGCACGTATTGGGTGTTCTGCTCGGTGGCGTTCTCGATGGCCCCCAATAGTTGCACCAGGGCCAGTTGTGCTCGCCCGGCCGCGGCTTGCTGCGCGTGCCAGGTGCCCCTGCGTGTGCGGAGGTCAGTCAGCGTGTCCTGCAGGTCGTCGAGCCGGCGCCGCAGTTCCCTTTTGTCGAGCATCGGTGACCGGGGGCGGCCGGGCGCCAGTTCCTCGACAAGCGTCCGAGTCCAGATGTCGTCGAGTACCGCGAAGATCTCGTCGATGGGGTGGTCGAGCTGAGCCACCATCTGGCCAGAGAGATACAGATCGGTTGTCAACTCCACCGCTTGCTGTTGCGCGGTCTCCAACTTCTCGCGCGCGGTCTCATCGCCTGCCTCGACGCGTCGGTGTAGCCGGTCGACATCGCGGCTGAGTTGCGCCAGTCCCTTTTCCGTCCTGCGGAGGTGCTGCCAGCCTTTGCGTTCGTCGCCTAGCAGCTCACCAAGGTCGTGGAGGGTATCGGCAAGCCGAATGAACGCGTTGACGTGCGCCGTTTGCCCGTGCGCTGGTAGTTCAACGCGCGCGTCGGGAGGTGTCGCCGCGACTGGCTCGGCGGCTGCTGGTGTGTCGCCGGTGAGCCGTGCGGTGAGCGTCGCGGCTGGATCGTCGAAGCCGGTAGAACTGTCCGGATGGCCGAGGACGTCGAGGTCTGCCGGCAGGACACCCGGGCCGAGAACATCGCGCAGCGTCCGCAAATAGTATAGGACGACTTTGCTGGTAGCTGGTCGGTCGCCGCCGGTGACATCCCATACCCAGGCGTGCACGATGGCCACGGCCAGATCGGCGATGGTGGCTTGCCGGGATACGCCAGAGACCGCGTCGCGGACGGCCGCGAGGTTGAGTTCGAGCCACTTGGTGGTTTCCACGCTGTCCGTGCCGACCATCGCCGTCGGCGAGCCCTGATCAGCGGCACGCATGGCGTCCAGTAGCGAGACAAGGTCCCTGTCCGCATTGGCGTGGACGGGGTGGCCGCTCGCGGCCAGCGCCGCCGGCAGGCCCGCCGTGCCAACCAGCGTAACGAGGCTGACCGAGGCACGTAGCTCATCGGTCATACCCTGCGCGGGATCGACGTGGTGAGCTGCGAGCCGGCGCGGAGCCGCCGTTCCCGCCGGTCCGCTGGCGGCTCTCGGCCACGGTGCCGAACTCGCCTGGGAACTGGCGGCGCTCGGGTCCATGGTGGTCGTTGACGTCCGCTCGGGGCCACTGTCTCGCACATCCCCAGTCCGGATCGGCGGCTGGGTGTCCTGTCCGTCGTTCGGGCCGTTCGCGGCAGCCCGAACCCGGTCCGGCAGCGCGGCGATGGCACTGGCCAGCCGATCGACCGCCAGTGTCCAGTCCAGTGGATCGGCAAGGTCGTCGCGATACTCGGCCCGTTTGGCTGCTAGCTCGACGTCGTTGGTGAGCTGGGGATGTGTGGCTGCCAGAGCATCGCCAAGGCCACCAGGCAGCACGTCTGGCAGCGATCCGCCGGCCGCCTCGTAGGTGTTCAGGAAAGCCGCTCGGAGCTCACCGAACTGGGCGGCCGAGGTAGCTTCGGGCAGCGCGTCGCGCAGCTGCCGCAGGAAGGTTTCGGTGTCTACCGCAACCGGAACGTCCGGCGCGGCTGGCCGCCCAGGTTCGCCAAGCGCCTCTGGTTTGGTGAATACCACCCCGGCCCCGGTGAACACCATCCCGTCGAGCCCGGCGCCATAGGCTTGCCCGAGTCGAAGGTTCGTGCCGGTCGAGTAGTCGCCCACGGCCCGCAGTGCCGCGCGTACTTCCTCGATTCCCGCTGAATCGGCGTGATATCCGCCGGCCTCGCTGGTATCCAGGCTGGCGATCCGCCCCGCCGTGCCGAGTAGCGCGAGCACATCCCGCGGTGACTCCGCGCTCAGCAGCTGCGCGGGCAGTTGCCGGAAGGTCGAATTCGGGCCTGCCTGGTGCAGCACGGCCAATGCCTCAGCCACGGCTTTAACCGCCCGCAGGGCCTCGGCCGGCTCCGTCGCCGCGTTGGCTAGCACTCGCCGTAGCGGCTCTCCCTCGGGTGGGGTGAACACGAGGACGCCGACTTTCCCGTCGGCGGAGGTGGCCACCGCGCGTACGTCGGGCACGGTGGGCGGCTTGGGCCGCGAATTGGGCTGCCCAGATTCAGATCCCCCAGACTCGGACTCGCCTTGCTCGGCCAACTCGGCCATCCGCCGGTAACCTGCCAAGGCGTTCGTCAGCGAATCGAGGTCGGGGTAGGTGCGAATCTCGGCGTTTGGGAACTCCTCCTTCGCCCATGCTCGCAGGTCGTCCACCCAGTTCGCGGCGGCGCGCGGCGGCTCAGCAGTTGTCCCGGCGAGCAGATCAGGCAATTGCGCGGCAGCCTGGGCCGCTGACACCCCTGATTGCGTGCGTGCGTCCGTGGTGAGCGCGAACAGCCCGGCGAGATCAGCCGGCTTCCGCCCTGCTGGCATGGCAATGGGTACGGGTGGCTTGGCCTTGTCGTCGCCCACGCGAACGAAGGCGCGCCAGGTGCCGGGTGGCGCGTCGGGTCGCCAGGCAATCACCGTGCGATTGGGTTGCTGGAGTGTGGGATCGAGCGCCGATGCCTCGTGAACTGGATCCGAGCCAACCGCGACCATCTTCACGTCTGGGTTCTCATCCATAATCGCTGTGACCACGGCGGGTGTGCCCGCGGTGCTGGCCACGTTGTGCAGGATGTAGCCATGGGGGGCGCGGCCAAGGCCGTCCCCATGCTTTTTAAGCCAGCGTGCCAGTGCCTTCACGCTGACCAGCCCGTCAGCGTTCGGGGCGAAGCTCACCAGCTGCAAACCTTTGTTGACAAGCCGGGCCTGCCTGACCGGATCAGTGAGTGCAGCGGGAGCCAGCGCGCCAGCATAGCCCGCTGAATCGTCCACATCAGACTCGCGACTGTCCAGGAAGGCGCCACCGACAACCTGCCGCCAGTGTGTTTCCAGCAGCGGCTGCGCTTCTATGTCGGGCGGCGGATGAACGTGACTTGCCTGGGGTTCGGCGCCTTCCACATAGCGTGACCACACGATGGCCTCGCGGTTGAGCTCCGCGGCCGGAATCAGTTCCGCTGGACCGCGCTGGCTGACCGTGACCCAGGCATCCATCAGGTACTCGTCGGGTAGCTTCAATGCGAGTACGTCCGCACCCCCACGCCGAACCATGGCGAAGACTCCGCCGGTGGACTCGTGCCATAGCACGGTGGCCTCGGCTCGCCGATCAGCGGGAATCCACCACAGCGAGCGTTCGCCACCCCGAACTACCCAGCGCGGGGTACCTTCACCAAGTCCGATTTCGGCGCGCTGCGCGGGAGGCAGGTCCGCCAGCCTGGCCCGCAAGAGTTCACGGCTCTCGCGTACTGCCACGTACTGTTCCAGGGCCTCGAGCCACCACTCCGCCGAGCTCCGTTCGGCCGCCGAGCCGGCACCTTCCTCGCTGATCTGGCGTAGTCTTGCCAGCTCGCCAGCGAGTTCACCGTGGTCAAGCGTGCCGTACCGCCCTTCGGCCGAGAGCAGGGGGTCGGCCGCGCGGTGCGGCGTTCCGTCCACGTGCACGCCTTGGCCCGGCAGGAAACGCGAGCGGTTGTTCAGCAAGACCGTGTCGAGCAGGCGGCCGTCCGCACTTTCTCTCGGGATGGTTGGCGCCTCCGAGCCCATCGCCGCTACGAGGTCGGCTATTGCCGGAAAGCTCGGTCGGTCCGGGCCGCGGCTTGCTTCTACGGGGAGTTCACCACGCTGCAGCGCCTCCGCGAACAACGCCGCGAACATCTCATCCGGCCCCGTAACGGGATAGCGCCACTGCGCAACCTCCCGCAACACCTCCAGCGACCAATTATCAGCGATCGTGGCAAGGGTCCCGTCAGGAACTCCCCCACTCTCCCGAATCCGCCGCACCCGATCCCGCACAAACTCCCGCAACACCTCATGATCAGCCACCTCGCGATTAACCAGCAGCTGACGCAACCCGCCCAAGTCACTCCGGAAATCCGCACCCAGCTCACGCTCAGCATGCACATCCGGCGGCGGCCGCAACGACGTAACAACCTCCTTCGCCAACGCCACCGCCATCAACTCCAGCGAATCCGGCCGAAGCCCCACCCGACGAGACCCCCAGTCATACACCGCAGCCGCACCCACATACGGCTGCAGCCGATCTCGCATCTCCGGCGCCAGCTCCGTCAACCCCGCTTCACTCAACTCGAACGCATCCGCGGACAACCGCCTAATCTGCTCGAGTACCGTCTCTTCGTCTATTCCAAGTGCTTCAGCGATGATGGCCGCGTGAGCTTGGACGATGTCGGCGATGTCCTCCCTGGCGTGACCGCCGATTTCCCCGATAGGTCTTGCGGCTCCCTCATCGGTGCCGTCCCGCCCCTCGGCTAGTTCACTGTGCGTCGTACGTTCGGTCTCGGGTACGCCCCCTCGTCCGTCTGGTCCGCTAACGGGTGCCGGATCACCATCGGATTCGCCGATCGCGGGTGGCTCGTCCGGCTTAGCGAGGGTGAACAGAGCGCCCCAGCCAGCCCGCTCACCGAGCCGCCCGGTCGCCGGGAACACCAAAGGCACCAGCCTGCCGTTCGACATCGGCAGGAAACCCCACCAGAAACCCCTGTTGGTCCCTCGGTGTGCGCCGACAACTGTATCGACCCGGCCGGCCCGCTCGATGAACGTCGTGAAATCGCTTGGCATCACAACAACCGCTCCCGGCGGTAGCTGCTCAACCAGGTGCTCGACTACGGCTGGCAATCGCCGACCATCGACGGCGACATTGGTGAGCACGTAACCGCGTGGCATCTCGCCATCACCCAGCCTTGGCTCACGGTCGGCCAGCCACGCGGCGAATGCGGCCCAGTTGATCATCCGTGCGGCACCTATCGCGGGATCGCCCACCAACACGCCATGGTCCGCGTCCGTGTCCGTTTGCGCGTTGATGTGGTACCACCCGGATTCGGTGAGCCGTTCCTGACGGGTCACGGCGATATGCAGCGTCGACTCGTCTGGTCTCTCGCGGACATCCTGCAAAGCCAGCAGTCCAAGCGGAGCGTGACGACGTATGAAGCCTAGGCGTGGCATGTCCAGGTCGGGAACCGTTGGATGCGTTTCCGCCTCGACCGGAGGTTCCTGGTACCAGATATCCAGGACTTTGACCTCGGCTTCATCGATCGGCTTCGGCCGCCGCGGACCCAACAACGCCCACCGACCAAGGCCGAGTTCGACCGGTAGGCGCATGGCTAGCTGCTCTTTCCCGTTGTGGACTATCCGGGCGAACATGCCGCCGCGCGAGGCTCGCCACAGCACCGTTTCCGACCACTTTGGACCGATCAAACGCAGTTCGCGTTGCCCTTCCTTGGTAACCCATTTCAGAGTTCCTGGCTTGAGTCCTAGTGCTTCGCGTTCACGATCCGACAGCCGAGCATCGATCCGTTCGTACAGTTCGGTTCGGGCAGCCCGATCGGCAATGTACTGGTCTATGGCATTCAGCCACCAACGGGCGGCAAGGATTCGGCCGCGTTCGCGCAATGCCGCTGCCGTGTCGTCCTTGCTCGCCCGGGCCACTAGTTCCCGACGACGACTCTCCCGGGTCTCCTCGTCGAGATTTCCGAACTCGGCTTCGGCGGCCAGTACCGGGTCTGTGGACTGGTGTGGCCGACCGTCCGGCCATACACCCTGTCCCGGCAGGAAGACCCAGGCGTCACCGACCTGAATTGCCCGCAGGGCACGTCCGTCCTGCGCAATCCGCTCATGTTCGGTCATCACCTTGGGTTTGAGCGGTTTGGTGTCGCCGATCACCAGCCGCGGCCCATCCGCGCTCATCTGCCAATGCGTGCGCTCGTCCACCACGATCCGCGTCGCGTGTAGCGGTCGAGCGGCAAAGTTGTGCCACCGTTGGACAGGGCTAGTTTCCAGATCACCCGCGCTGTTCGGATACTCGATGACGAAGCCCCCCGGCAAGAACACCCGCGCACGCACCAGATAGTTGGCGAACAGTTGCGCCTCTTCCGCACTCCGCATGGCGGCGCGACGCAACACGCCATCGCGGACGCTCAGCTCGCCAACTATCGCGGACGCTTCGGCGGCATCACCGTGTCCTATCCACCAGGATCCGTTCGCGTCCAGGCCGAACATCCACTCCCCGGACAGCGGCTGCCCTGCCATCGACTGCTCGGGCTGCGACGGCTCGGGCCGCTCATAAAGCATTACGCGCCCACGATGGGAAACCCGGAGCTGTCCACGCGACTCGCGAACAGTACCGCCCGGTGCGGTGTCTACGGGACGCTTGCCGGGCTTCGACCCGTTCTCCAGCGCAGGGGGTTCCGCTGCGCTTCGATCGATTTCCGGTTGCGCATTGAGGCCATCGTCATCGGCTACCCGACTCCATGCTTCCAGCCACAACAGGTCGTTGGCTCGTTGCTCGGATTTCGGTCGTATTGTCACTGCGATGGGGGTAAGCGAGACACCGTCGGAACGAGTCTCGTTCTCGAGCAGCCACATTCGTACCAGGCCGAGGCGTACGCCGGCTAGCAACAACCGCATCACAGGTGGGGAGTCCTGCTGTTCCAGCACCTCGGCCAACTTACCGAGGTCATCCTCCAGATCCTCGCGTAGCCGCTCAACCGGTTCGGTCAAGTCCACGACGTCGGTGGGCATACGGTAACGGGTAAGTAGCCTGACGATCTCCTCGTCCGGAATCCGGTGCTGATCAGGTCTGCCCCACTGGTTCAGTTTGCGAAGGTGACCCCGCGCCTCGTCCAGCCGCCGCCGCAGATACTCGAACAACTGCCCCTGCGCGATGCGGGAAACGTCAACCCTGCTCCACTCGGCACCCGCCAGAACCGTCGGTTCAAGATTTGGGCCGAACAGGTTCAACTCAACAGTGTCCACGTTGGATTCTCCGAACCATTGGATGAGGTTCGCCAGCAGGATGGAGGTGATCCCACGCTGCGCTACAGGCAGCTTCGAGTACTCGTACACCTCGCCAACTACGGCATGGATGCCATTGCCCGGCAGGCGCCCTGCCGACCAGGTCAACCCGGCTACCGGATCAGAATTCTCGGTTGTTACCACTTCCAGTTTACCGCCGACATCCATAGCAACGTGGCCAACTACCTCCCTCTCGGTCATATCGACCCCGATACGGAGCCCATCTGGCAGGTCAACGCCGCGCCACATTGCCGATAGCGCCCGCCAGGACGGCAACCGCCGCTTTTCCCGCTCGTGCCTGTCCACCGGGACCAGCTCATCAAAGGTTGGCACGCGCTGCTCCGCTTCCCACGCTGGCGCGCCCCAGCGCGTGTCCCCGCTCGGTTCGCCCGGGTCCTTGGCCCGGCCGGGGTCGGCGATAGACGGGAGCCGCACCGGGGTGTCTTGGTCCTTGGCCAGCCGCAAGATTCGTTCGATCGACTTCGCATGCTGGACGGCGGCTGGCTCGTTTTCGGCGTCCACGGCCTGCGCCATGTCAACACGCGCACGATGGAGTAGTTCCGCCAGCAGCGGTACGGGAAGACGGTCACCGGTGTCCCGCCCGAAAGCGCGCACGACTTCGATATCGATCGGTTGGCCGGGATCCGCCGCCAGTAGCCGCAGCTCATCGGCGGGCGCTTGCTCCTGGCCGCGCCGCATGGAGAACCTCTCGAACTCCACTAGCTCATCGCCTGAATTGTAGGAAATTCGGTCCAGGTCGAGAGTGCCGTTGTCGAGGTGGACCCATGGGTGCGACGAGCTCCTGGTCAACAGATCGAGTAGGCGCTGCGTGGCTTGGTACACCCAGTCCGGTTCGATACCGGCAGCTCGGAAGACTTGCCGTTCGGCAGATCTGGTGGACAGGTCAGCGATAGCCGCGGCTGGCCCATCGAAACGCCACACTTCGGCGCCGATCGGCGTCGGGCCACTCGAGTCCCCCGGACTCTCGGCCGGCGGATCCAGTAGTCGGTGCAGTTCGGCCAGAGCCGCACTCGCCTGCTGGCGCGCCGCGCTGGTGTCGTCGGCTGCGAGGGTGGTTTCCAGCCCAGGGGCCGTGACGAGCAGGTACTGCTGCACACCTGTTCTCGCGATGCCGTACACTTGAGGGACGTAAACTCGTTGTGTTCTGCCGGACAATCGCTCACGTACGTCAAGTTCGGCCAGTAGCTCCTCTGTTGAATCCAACACATGGACTCTCGCTATCTGCCGACCGTCTCGCCACAGCGCACCACTCGCATCCAGCGAGGCGGCAACGAGGCGATCATCGATGCTGTACGCCTCGCGCCAGCCCATCGCGTGAGCCAGCTGAGGTCCGGTAATACTCCAGCCGAAGCCGACCACAGGTAACGTCTGCGCCCAATGGTCGACGGCACTCGTGTATGTCGATAGATCGCCACTATAGGACGGTCTACTTGCGACGAGCGAGGCGAAATCCCTATGTACCCAACCGGTTATCCTGCGCTGATCCGATCGGTCACCGCCACGGCCGAACTCAACCGGCTGGCGATCGCGCATCAGGTCGTCGGCGAAGGCCGCCGCGGCGATCGCTTCCGGCCCAGTGGTCGGGTACCGCAACTCAACTATCGCACGCAAAAGGTTGGCGTCCCAGTCCGCGACAGTGCGTAGCTCACGGTCCGGCGAGGCACTCCATTGATCTGGCTGTGCCACGAGTTCCTTGATGAACTGGTGGAGCACGGCGTGATCGGCCAACTCGCGCTCGAGTAGGAGTTTCCGAAGCCCGTCGGGGTTACTGTGGAAGTCCTCACCAAGCGTGCGACGCGCCGCCGTTAGCGGGTCTTCCCGCAGTGATGTGATGACTTCCTTCATCAAAGCCGTAGCCATCAGCTCCGGGGGTTCGTCCATTTTGATCCCGACCTGACCGCTGTGCCAGTCGTAAGCAGCGGCAGCGCCTAGTTGCGGGCGAAGACGGTCCGACGCGAAAGAGTCAAGTGGGGTAGCCGTATCCCGCAGCTCGGCGATTCGGGCGTGTACGACCTCCGGCGAAACGCCAAGTTGCGCCGCCACCCTCGCAGCTCCACCGTGGGCGATCCGCGCGGCTTCCGCCATCGTGCTTCGCAGCGTTTGCTCTTCCCGTACCGCCGCGCGCAGTTCGTCCAGCTGCTGGTACGCCTCGACGATTGCGGTAAGCATTCCAATCTGGTCGGCCACCTGGTCGACGTACTCCTTGACCGCCTCGGGCTTGAGCTCTCCGAACATCTCCTTGCCGGTCTTACGACCGTCTTCGGTGAGCTCGTCTTGCCGGTGGTCAGCGACTGGATCTCGGTTTACCGCTACCGCGGACTGCGCGGCCGCACCGGCTGTCCACATCACGAAACGCTTGCGTTGCTCATCCCAGATCTCTCCGGGAGTCTTACGATCGGCGTCGGAATGTTGATCGCCAAGATCGATCTGGTGAGCCCCTTCGGCCGCAGCGCCGGCGCCAAACGCAGTTGCTCCCGCCACGGTCGCGATACCGCCAGCGCGCAGGTGTTCGCTGGTGTCCGCAGACGACGGCGGCATGCTCGCTTCCCGAGCGATCATATCGGCAAGCAGGCCGGCGGCCGCGGTCTTGCGTTCACGCGGTTCTGCCGTCATGTTCAGCAGAATCTTGTAGGTGTGGTTGGCGTACTCCTTACCCTCCACAATGGCCAGTTCGGCAGCCGGCTTTCCTGGCGGTGGGCTGTGCACCGGTTCGAACTCGACGTGCGCGGCCTTCCCGTCGCCCAGTTCGAGCCGGAAACCATTGTTCTTCATCGCGCTGGATCGACGGATACCGAGCCGATTCCACAGGTCGCTCAGCTCGCCGTCCACCGCCGCGATCCTCGGATTACGCAACAGCCCTGCGATATCCGCCATTACGGCACCGAAGTCGAGGCCGCGCAGCCGCTCGTGGATCTCGTTGGCGCGCAGGCGCATCGCATCCTTGCGTTGCCCGTCCGGCAGATCGTCGATATCGCCAGCGACGGCATCGAGTCCGTCACGCAGCCGATGCCGGGTTTCCTCCAGACGGCGGATCCCCCAGTCCTGCATGGTGACGAGCCGATCCTTGGTCAGCGCGGATCGCATGTGTTCCGGGTCTAGGTCCTTCGGGCTCAACTGTGGCGGCCCGTACTTGCGATCCCGTTTGACATCTCCGGCGTGCGCGTTCGTCACCGCACGAGCGAGTGAGTTGGACGATCCAGCCGCGGCGGAGATCCCGTTGGTAAAGGCCAACATCAGTGTTCCCACAACCAGTCGCACGGCACCGCCGATGAGACCACTTGGCATCTGGAGGTACGCGTGCCATACGGCCTTATCCGGGCGGGATGCCTGTACCGGCAAGGTGTTCAGCAGGTCCTCGAATACGCCCCTACCGTGCCCGCTTGGTGACTCGCCGGCCCGTGGATCGACAAGCAGCGTGATCGCGTGGGGATTCTGACCGGCCAGTTCGGTGGCGCCGCGCCTGCCGACGGCTGCCGTGGTGTCCTCGATCAGGACCAACCGGGCCGTACCGGACGCCAGCCCGTCACGGGCGCTGCCAAATCGGACGGTCACCATGACGGTGCGAGGTCCATCGCCCGGCCGACCAAACCGATCGTGGATAGTCTGTTCGATTCGCGCTAAGCCGTCATCATCCTTGACCTGGCTGCCGTCCGCACGATGCGATTCGCCGAAAACCGCGCTGTGCGGCTGATTCAGTAGCTCATCAGTGGCATCGATCGGCCGGATGTCGATCCGCAGATTGTGCCGTACCTGGGATGGAATGTTGCGCTGCCGGCGGATACCGTGCCAGATCTCCTTAACCACATCGGCGGTTGTGCTCGCGAAGGTATCGACGTTCGATGTTGTGTTCTCGGCGAGGTGGCTTTCCATCGCGGCCAGAAGTTCGAAGTGCCTAGCCTGCAGGGACCGGACGTACTCGGCGGCCTCGCTGGCTAGCCGCGCGTCGGGAGCGGGTACCGACCGACTTTCCTCGTGCGCCTTTTTCGCGGCTTCGATCCGTGGGTCGAAGCCCATATTGGTGGCGAACTCACCAACCGCACGGCCGATCGCATTAGCCGCGCCACCAATCGCCATAGGGGACCCAGTGGTCACGGTCTGCGCGGCGGACGCGGCCAACCCGCTCAGCAGGTGCACCGCCGCGTGCGCGGCCTGCAGGCCAGTCTTGTGCACACCCTTGAAATAGCTCTGCCGCACGGCGACGGCCTTGCCAAGCAGCCGATCGAGAATCTCGGTGCGTTGTGGATGATCGGCGATATCCTCCGGAACCTGGACCGTAACGGTCCGGATGCCGGTGTGCGCAACTTTTGTCTGACCGACTACATCGGACACCGATACCGATGGGTCGACACCGTGCCGGCCGGGTGGCACCACGACGAACTCAACGTCGAGCTGCGCGGCACCACGGCGGCGCCGACTGTACGGTGCCTTTACTGCTCGCGCGTCACCAGCGGGCGGCTTCTCGCGCCAATGCGCCACGGTCACGATCTCGCTCGGCTCGCCGTCCGGACCGGGCTGATCGGCCGTTCGAAGTGCTGTTGCTCGGACGCCGCCGCGCACGGATCCAGCGCCTAGAGCGCGCGTCCAATCTCGTAGCGCCGCCCACGCTCGATCCCGCCGGTGCGGATCGCTCGGCGCGGCATCCTCAGGAACCGCCGGCGGGGCATCGGTCGCCGGACGCGGCATATCGAGTGTTTCCCTGCTCACCGCTCCGGTTTCCGGTAGCAGCTGCCGGAGGGCATCTGCCCGGTCCGTTACCGCCTGCACGCTGGCTTCCATGTCTTGTTCGGACAGCCATGCGTACGACCCGTGCGGACGGAGCGCCCCGATCTCCCGCGCCTGGGCATGTCGGTTGATACCCGAACTCAGCACGGCTCGACCGGCGAGTACCGGATTGGTGAACACCTGGATGAACGAAGTCAGCGCGGCCGCGACGAATGCCGCTGAGGACACCGTCTCGATCTTCGTCCATTCGGTAAGCAGGTTGGCAAGTTCGGTGTCCGGCAGCAGCTGGATGCCCAATACCGCGGCCAGTGTCGCGGTTGCCGGCGGTATCGCGGCACGTATGTACAGTTCGATCAGTCGCACGGTCTGTGCCGGGTTTTCCCGCAGCGCCCGCTCATGCAGCGCGTGCAGCTCGGCATCCACCAGTTCGCGAACGCGCGATTCGGGTAGTTCGGTCAGCGCTTCGCGGTTGACCCACAGTACGTAGTGCCCCTTGGCCAACCACTCTGCTGCCAGGGGTTCACCGTTCGGGAATAGCTCCGACCGGCGGTGCGGCTCCGGCGAGCCGAGCTCAACCGAGAAACCTTCCCAAACCTGTTCCGCGAGCCGAAGTGGCGGGCGCAGTCGATACAACGGGCGCATCGACCGGGACAACGTCGCATCGCTGGGGCGCTTTATCTCAGCGATCTCTTGTGGACGGCTCGGCGCACTCGGCATGGACTCCTGCTGGACAAGCAGGTTGTCCACCGAACTGTCCGCAACCGCTCCTTCTACGCTGCGGAGCCACGGGTCGAGCAGATCGGCTGGCTGGGCCAGTTCTTCGAGCATTGTCTGCGCCGTTGGCGACAGCCGCTTCACGAACGCTCGATGGTCCCGACGAGACAGTTGCTCGGCGGACAGCGTCGGGTCCATCAGGCGCTGCCCAAGTGCTTCCGCTAGCTGCGCGTATCCGTCATCAGCCAGTTCAGCCGCCTGTCGGCTGGCGTGGGCCCGCAGCGAGGCCAGGTACTCGACCCTGGCGATCTCGGCGAAGTCGCGGGCGGCGAGCATGGGCACCCGCGCCCGCGCGCCGCCGACGGTCCGCACCGTTGGATCCAGTTGCCCGCGTAGCGGCAGACGTCCGCGCGCCCCGGCGACGGCATAACCGATGCGTTGGGCGACGAGTTCGGCCAGTCGTGCCATCGATTCCGCGTCAAGCGGGCGACCGAAACGGGCACCGAGCCCCGCACGCAGTTTGTGGGTGATCGCAAGCAGATCGATCCGGCGGGGCCGACCATGCCCGTCTGGAAAGCGGACCTCGAGCATCCCATTCTCGGCCACCCGCACGTGTGCCGGCCCAATCCGGCCGCCCCGGTCGGTCGCCGGATCGTCCGCGGTATCCCGCAGCAGGGTTGTCAACTGGGTAATCGCCGCAAGTATCCACCGTTCATCGGTGCTGAGCGGCTTCCCGGATGCTTTCTGCACGACGCTGGCCACGCTGGCCAGCTCAGCGTCGGGACGGGCCATCGGCCGGGCTTTGCCCGGCGGCAACGCGGTTGGTTCCGGCTGACGTGCCGTAAGCGATGTGTCGGCGTGGCTGGCCAGCGTGGTGACCAAGTCCAGCACGCCAGCGGCCAGCTGCCTGGACCAGGTGGGCCGCGCGGTGACACCGCGGTTGTCCAGAAGGCCCGAGTCCCGTGCCGTCTCGACTATCCGTTGCTGAACTTCGTCGAGCTGCTGGCGGAGCGTGCGCACTCCAGGCAGGTCCTGGCGGCGCCTGGCCCGGGCGAGCTCATCGGCAAGGTGTCGATGTAGTGGCGCCAGCGCGGTCAGCCCGACACCCGCTTCGCGCTCGGTGGTCGTCTGCCAGGTGTCGGCGAGCTGGCGAGCCAATAGCGGGGTCAGCGCATCGATCGCGGCGGTGACATCCCGCGCGAGCCGCCACTCGGTCGGCCTGTCCGGCGTCGTGGCGAGGACGAGCCTCGGCACGGCGACCGTTTCCCCGTTGGCCAGTCGCAATGCGCCGTCGTAGCGCAGGGAAACGCCCGACCCAAGTCCGTCCCGATCGTTCTTGAGGTAGTCCATGGCTCGCTGGAACGCGGCGAGTTCCCGTGGCGACAACGCGGGCGTATCGCCGGTCAGTCGCCCGTACAGCCCGCTGGCATAGCCAGTCAGTCGGTGCCGCCGGATTGGTTGACCGTCGGCGAGATCATCCAGTGCGTTGGTCAGTCGTGCCCGCAGGTCCGGGCCGCTGATTTCATGCGCGGCGGCCAGCAACCGGAACCGCGCGGTCGGTACGTCAAATCCGGTCAGTGGTGCTATCGCTTCCGCGATATCGGCGAGCACGTGGATCGGGTCAGCACCAAGCCACGACGCCAGCTCCACATCGCCCTGCGCCTGGTCGATCCGGTGGGTTTCCGTGCCGCTGAACGCCACGATTCGAAGTCCGTCGTTCGGATCGTCGAGCGCCTGCACGGTGTCGGCGAGTTCCGCACCGCGCAATGCCGGGCCGATGAGTGTCGCGAGCACCGACCAGGGTTCGGCTGGCTCCGGCGGGGCCGCGACCTCGGCGACGCTCATGGCATCACGCTGCTGGTCGTCCGAGGCGAATGGATGGGCAGGTGGATCGGTACTCGCCGTGTGTTCGCCTGCGAGTGGTCGTCGGCCGCGGAATCGAGCGTCCTCGGTGGACTCATCGCGCACTCGGAGCGCCAGCCGATACAGCGAGCGATCGCCAAGCACGCTCCGCAGCATCTCCATCCGCCGGCGCGAGCGCAGTGCACCGGCGTCATCCAGCGTCGAGTGTACTCGTGACCAGCTCCACTGGGAGTCCACCGAACTGTCCGATTCTGGCAGTGCCTGGTGTTCGGTGAGCTCCCACTGGATCCGGGCAAGGTGTGCCGCGTGCTCGGGGGTGATCTTGTCGGTGAACGGGCTCAGGTAGTGGCGTGGTTTGGCGGTGCCGAACACGTCGAACACCGGGGGTGTGGCCACCGACTCGGTCAGTTCCTCGGTAGCGGTCGCGATCGCGGCCACCAGGTCGGCCCCCAGCTGGCGGCGGGTACGCGCAGCCTCCTGCGCAACCATGTCGAACTCGCCAACCCGGTATCGCTGACCGGCGGTGGTCACCAGATCGATCCGCACTAGTTTGGTGACCGCGTCACGCTGGTACGCGAGCCGCAGCTCAACTGGATCGCGCCGGTGTTGATCCAGCCAGGTATGCAGCCGGAGGCGGTCATCGCCCGGGCGGTCGCCAATCGTCAGTTCGAGGTCGTTGAACTGACGGATATCGAGGTCATTGATCGACGCGGTGATGGACCTGAGGTGCGCCCGGGTCGCCTGTAGCTCGTGGCGTTTCGCTGCATCAGCTGGGCTGAGCACCTCGCGGCGGGCAATGCGCGGTCGGACCGCTCGTTTCGTGGCTGTCGGGTCTTCGGCACGGGCAGAGCCTGCTACCGAGGGTGCCGCGCGGTGCTGTCCGGGAAGGATATTGGCCAACCAGCGGGTGTAGCGCTGACCCCACCAGTAAGCCGAGGCCCGCAGCCGGGCACCAGTACCCGGTGGATGTGCAAACAGCTGGCCAGCACCGTCCTGCCGCGCACTCAAGTCGTCGACCCAGCGGTGCAGGTGTTCCCGTCCCGCCATGTCGAGCGACGCGATTTCCTCGCTCGCCTGGGCTTGCCAGTCCGAAATGGACCCGCGTACCCAGGCAGCCGGGTCGACCCCGGTGGGCTGCACGGTCGCGCCTTCGACGACCAGCTCGGGTAGCGTCTCGACAAACTGTCTGAGCTGCCCCGGCACGGTCAGTCCCAACTCGACGGCCAGCACGCTGGCGAGGTGCCGCAATCCTGCCGGATTGATTCCGTCACCTATGCCGCCACGACCCATTCCACCACGACGCAGCGCGGCCACGAACGATCCCGCTTCGTGCACCGGGTAGCCGAAGTCACCGGCAACGTCCCGGACCGTACGTGGTGGCGCGGGGTCACGTGCGGGAAGGTCAGCAATTGCCTCCTCCAGCGCGGCGCGGAAGTCGGTGCCGGACGATACGGACGCGCGCCATACCTGCCGCAGGTCAATGTTTCTGGTCAACCAGGCCAAATCGCCGGGGCGCAGCCGAGCCATGTTCAATGCCGCGTGGAAGGGCGCGCGTTCCCTGCTCCACTCTGCCGCCGCTTCGGCGATCGTCTGCCGCAACGATGCTTCCGATCGCCGATCACCGGTGATCAGTACACCCGTTCGTGCTGCCTCCTCGACAAGTTGCCTGTCGATCCCCGGTGGCTCCGTATCGGGGGACGCGATCGCATTGGTGCCACTCGTTGCGGCGTCACTGCTGGAAGTCCCAGTCGGACCGCTTGGCTGTCCCGCTGAGTCAGCCGGACCGAGCTCGGACCCGTCAGATTCGACAGTGCCGAGGTCATCGGCCGAGAGTACCGGTTGGTAATGGTAGTGCTCACCGATCCGCAGGACGGCCAACTCCCTACCGTCTGCTTTCTCTGGCCCGTGGATGGTGGCAGCACCCTGTTCATCGAGCACCGTGATCCGCAGGTCAAGCAGCTGGGCAACTTGGTCGACCACATTGGATGCGGTGGTGTTGACCAGTTGCGCCACCAAGGTCGGCCCGTCGATGGTGAACTCGACGTTCCTGGCCCGCGCCGCTTCCCATACCGCGCGCGCGAATGTTTCGGTGCCACCAGCAAGGCGCTCCGGAATCCAACCGGGCCGGCCGCCGAACTCATTGAGCCAGGCATGCTGCGCCGCGCTCGGCGTGTTCGCGGTGAACTCGGCGACCAGGTCGCGGTCCGCCAGGTCGGTACGCGGTGCGGCGCCAGGCAGCGCTTGGGCGTACTCGACCGCGGGCCGCGGGCCCCACCAGTACAGGATTCTGCGGGTCTCGGCGAGCAGGCCTGGCTCCAAGCGCACCCGTTCTGGTGCCGCGCCGTAAAAGCCCTCGGTGACGATCGCTTCGGCGATATGCTTGAGCCGTTGCTGCTCGGCTGATGCGAGTCCAGCCACCCGCGCATCGGCGGCGGGGCGCCAATCGAGGACGGACCCGGGTATCCAGGCGAGCGGATCGGTACCCAAGGGGGCGTACCGAACTGTGTCCACTACTCCGCGCGAATCGGCGAGGAGCAACTGGCGTCGTTGCCGCGCGGTCCACAGCCCTTGCCGCGCGGCAAGCAGCGCCGCGACTTGCCGCAGACCAGTCAGATCGGCGGAATTCAGCTCGCGATCCAGACCGCCTTCGCGCAGCAGTTCGCGGAAGCGGGTGATCTCAGTGGTTGCGAATCCGAACGCGTTCGCCGCGGCCTCCAACGAAGGAGGCTCGGATTGGTCGGCCCGATCCAATTGGGTACGAAGCAACAAGCCGAAGTCCTGCCCCTCGGCCGTGGCGGTTCGCCATAGTTGGCGCACATCCAGCTGACCAAGGTTCTGTACGATCCGGTCGATATCACCCGGTCGCAGGACATCGGCCAGCGCGCGACTGAATTCCGCTGCCTCGACCTGCCTGGTTCGCAGCTCCTCGACGGTGTGGTCAACGGCGGTTTGGCTGAGCCGTGCCCGAGTTTCCGGTTTGTCCGCAGGGGTTTTGCCAAGGACTGCACTCAGATCCGAGCCGGCACGGGCGGCGTCTCGAATCGCCTTGATGGCCGGGAGCGACTCGAGTTCAGTGCTACCCGCCGTGTCCTGCGCGGTCGGGCTCGGCTGAAGCGGTAGTTCAACCAGATCGGCGACGGCAAAGTTGTCGATATCGCGCTGGGACACTGAACCTGGGGCGACCTCCGAGTCGGGCAACAACGCGGCGACCCACGCGCCGTGGGACATCCCACCGCGCAGTAGCGCCATCCGTAGCCGCCCACGATCGTCCGGCGTGATTGGTTGCGGGCCTCGATAGGCGTGCTCCATCGGCATGCCGTGATAGTGCACCCGCGTGAGGTATTCCGTACCCTCCTCGACCGCACGCCGCTCGCCGTCCGATAGTTCGGACAACCTTGGTGGTTCGGTGATCAGCGGCAGGGTGCTCTCCCGCGGTGCGCGGGCGAGCACGGCCGCAGTGAGCACCTCTGGCACCGCCTCCAATACCAGTCGTCGCTGGTCGGGGGAACCGAGACCGCGCCAGATTAGGAGGTCAAGTGCGAGATTGCGCAGCAGTGCCGCAGCGTCCGTTTTGGACAGGTGCACGAACACTCCGGCGTCGCCCAGCAACCGACGGAACTTGGCGAGGTCACGTTCGGAGCTGGCGAAGTCGTACAACGCGGCGGCTTCGGCGATCTCGTCCCTCGGGGCCGAAAGCTCGGCGCTGCTGAGCAGTGTTCGGAACGCGGTGTTCAGTCCCTCGGGCGAGCTTCCGGCCGCGTTCGCGTCCCGGAACAGCGCGGGCAGGTCGAGCCCGGCGAGCATCGCTTGGGTGAGTTGTTGCTCGGTTGGTTGGGTTTCGGCGAGTGCGGCGTGCCACTGCGGTAGCCAGGTGCGGGCCTCCCTTGCTCGCGCGTCCGCCTCCTCCGTCAGTGCGGTGTGCCGGGTCTCGGCTGACCGGTGTCCGCGTTCGACATCGTTGATGACCGCGTCTACATCGACGCCGTGCAGGGCGGCCCGGGCGACCGCATCGTTGCGTACATCGGCGATCACCAGCTCCATGGGCTTGCCGAAAGAGACGGCGCGCTCGTGCAGTTCGGTCAGGTCCAGCCGGCGGTCGGCCGCGATGGCAAGCAGATCCGATCGCGCTGCGTCCGCGGCGCCTTCGGTTGCTGGCCGGACTAGGGAGCCGAGGTTGTCCGCGAGACCGCGGTCGGTGTTGTCTAGGTAGACGCCGCCGTCTGGTGCGATGCGGTATGCGAGTTCGGCACCGTCCACATCGGTGATGCGCAGGGCGATTTCCGCGTCCAGCCAACTCGCCATGCCACGCGCGGTTTGTAGCACGTCCAGATCGTGTGCCGGTCGATACGTGATCAGTTCTTGCAATGGTTCGGCCAGTGCACGCTCCTGGGCGCCGGCGACCTCGGTAAGCAGCTGGTAACCGTGCACCGCATCGGCGAGTATCTCGCCGATGCGCGCGGTTGCGTGTTGCCAGTCGCCGTAGTCCCGGTCGAATCGTTCGCGCGCTTCGGATAGCTCCTGGCCGTGTATGCGGCGCACTGCGTCAAGCAGTTCATCTAGCGTGCCGTGGCCATCGCGGGCGTCGGCATGGGCCGCGTCGATGGAGGTACGCCATTGCTGTTCGGCTTCCCGCAGTCGCTCACGGGCGGCGAGTACCGGTCGGCCGCTACGCCGGATCTGGTCAGTCACCGTCATGGCTTGCACCACGGTGTCCGCAGCGTCTGCGAGCTTACGCCGGTCTTGCTCGTCGCTGGCGCCCTCGCGTGCTAGCGCCGCAGCCCGGGTCGCCAATGGTGCTAGTGCTTGGTCGATACGTTCGGCGAGGGCAGCCTGTTCCCGAATACGCGCGGGCAGTGGGTCGCTGTGCAGTGTCAGCAGCTGCGCGCCGGCTTCGCGCTGGTTCGCCAGGGCCGTTTTCGTTTCTTCCGATAGCTGCTCGCGTGCCGTGAACGCGAGGCCGCGCTGTGGCCAGTCCGCGTCGAACGTCCCGTCCGCGACAGCCCCGTCGACCAGCTGTTCGAGGTCGAAGCTCGGGGCAGCCTGTTCGCGACGCCGCAGCATGCTGGCGATCTGGCCGGCGTCAAGCTCGGCTAGGCCAAGGACGCTGTCGCGGTCCCAGGGCGGCACCTGTTCGAGAAGGTCTAGGAACTCCGGCAGATCCCGTTCGTATACCCGGAAATGTGCGCGTCCCTTGGCCGCGTTATTGGTGAACCGTTGCTGGATTAGCCGTGGCTCGGTGCTGGCCGCATGCCGATCCAGACTCCGCAGGTAGATCTCGGTGTTGATGCTGGCGTGATAGGTGGCGTAGACATCGACGACGGGGCCGGTCTCCTTGGCGGTGTGTTCCCGTCGCGCGCCGCCCCAGGACTCGGCCGCTCGGTTGGCCTGCGCTCCCATGCCGACCTTCGCGCCGTACCCCTCGGTATCCGCGGGTATGTGCTCCAGCGGTAGGCCGTGCTCACCGGAGAGCGGGAGCTGCCGCACCCGACCGTGCTTGTTCTTGGCGATGCTCATCTGCCGGTTGATGCCGCCGATCCCGTGGCCTTCGGCCCGTTCGGCGAGCACGCTCACACCGGAGAACTCGAAGCGGACGGTCTGCTCGACAGACTTACCAGGTCGCGATGGCAGGTTGACCGACAACACCGGGTGACCGTCCGGGCGGGACAGTTGGTAGAGCTTGGTGGGCAAGGCGTCGGCCGAGTAGGACACGTTCACCGCACCGCCGAGTTCATGGGCTTGCGCCTCGGGCAGGAGCGCGGCCAGTTCTCGCTTCGCGGCCTCTTCCAGCTCGGCGACATCCAGCGCATCCGGGCCGATCCGGTAGGGAATCCCGCCGATACGCCGGTAGTTCAGCCATTCTGGCTTGTCGAGTGGTTCCTCGGTGACCAGCGCATCCGGGACCTGCAGACCGAGTACCCCACTGAGCAGCTCCACTTCCGACTGGTACCGGCCGCGCAACTGGACTGCTCGCGCGAGACCGACCAGGGTGTTGTTCACCGACAGTCGCCGCAAGGACCGTCCGGGTACGGGGCCGCGCCGGATCTCGAAGGTGATTTCCACCGGAGTTTCCGTATCGTAGGCACCGCTCCAGTTCACCTGCGTGACGATCGTCGTGGTCTGCTCATTGCGCATAACTGTCGTGTCATGCCCTCGACCGGTGGAGACCGTTCCTTCGCCGAGGCTGGTCCCGGCGACCGCTGGCTCGGCACCTGTCGATGCACCCACGCTCCGGTTGTGGCCCACGGAATCCGTGGTTTCCCGGTAGGCGTAGTTCTGATCCTCGGTCCCCCGTTTGGTCTGGTGTCCGGTGATCGTGGTCGAGCCAAGTGTGCGTACCTTGGCGACGATCTCGACCTGCTCGGTCAACGCGAACCAGCGTGGACCGATCGGAGCCTCACCACGCCACAGCAAGTGCTCCCCGGCGACCATGCTGGTCAGTGGACCCCAGAGGCGAGTAGCCGCGCTCAAGGTATCCAGCCCCCGGCGTAGTCCGGGGATCCGCCGCAACAGGCCGGGCATGGCCTGCTCAGCCAGGTCACGCAGAACCTCGTTGGCGCGTACCCGCTCATGTCCTTCCGGGCGGACCAGGTTCAGGAACCGCACGGCGCGGCTGCCGCCCAGCGACCACGATCTGCCGAGGTACTCCGGCAGGAACCGGTTACGCTGCTCGGCCGGTGCCTCCGGGTACTCGACGACCAGACGCGACAATTCAGCAAGGATCCCCGCGTCAGTGGTGTCGCTCGCGAGCGGCACGGCCTCCGCCTCGTACTGCGCATGCGCGGCGACCAAGAGCTCTCGCGATACGGCTTGGCCCGTCTCGTCTTCGTGAGCGAGCCGAGCCACGGCCCGCGACACCACGATCCGGTTCAGTTCGAACTCGCCGTTCAGCCACCGCCGCAGCGAGTTGGTGACCTCGTTCGCCGGGAAGTTCAACGTCCCCTGACCGTAGTGCTCCAGCACCGCCGATTCGGACAGCACTCGGGTTACCCAGCCATCCAGCTTTTCTGGCTCGATCGCTTTGTTGGTTCGAGTATTGGTCGCTTCCAGTGTGAAGTGCAACTTGGTGCGGAAGTGGAATCGCCGCTCGAAGCTGAGGGGCAATTGCTCCAGCCCGAAGATCTGCCCGAACACCGAGTTCAGCGTCCGTCCGATACTGCGAGTTCCGGTCAGATCACCGGGAATCGTGTGCGTCTTGGACGCGTTTTTGGTCAGCCCGGAAAATACCGAGGCCATCCGGAACATGAAGTGGCCGGTGACGCTATCGTCTACCGCGCCGAGCAGTTGGGTCTCCCCCTGGGTGGCGTTGATCGTGACTTCTCGTCGTTTCGATAACCCGAAGCCCGCTTCGAACAGCTGGTCGTTGCGAATGCCGCCGTCCAATACCTCTTTCAGTTTTGCACGCAGGTAGGGCGTGCTCGCCATCGCCGCCAGCGGCGACCGGCTGGACGCTCCTGGTTTCGTGAACTCCGGCACCAGGCGGTTCAACGCGGCCCACATGCCGCGCACGTCCAGCGAGGTGGCGACCGCGTCATTACCGGCGAACGGCTCGAACGGGGTTTCCTTGTCGTGCAGCGTGACCGGTTGCCCGGAATGCGCGAAGTCCCTGGGTAGGTACACCTCCGTGGATCCGTCGAACTTCTTCTTGTCGACAGTGTCGCCGGAGCTGTCACGCACCTCGAGCCGCAGCACCAACGGAACCCGCCACACGGGGCCGGCTGGCTGCTCGAACAGGTGCACCTCATTGCCGCGACCCGCCGTGTCCAGCGAGGCGGACGTTCCCCTGCTGCCACCTCGTTCGTAGCCCTGAGCGAGCTCCTCCGCATCGCTACGCTTCGCTTTCGCGGTCCAGCTCAGGGTCCGACTGCCCGACCGGGTGGACGTAACCCCGCTGCTGTCGATATCCAGTTCTACAACGGCCCGACCATCCATCTCGCCCAGGTATTCGGCCTCGCCGGTCAGTTGCTCACCGGTCAGGACCACTTCGACGATTTCGAGGTCCTTCGGATTCAGCGGATTGGGGCGGACCAGCTCGAAGCGGATACCGTCCTGGATCAACTGATCATAGCGACCTTCGAACGCGGTGGCGTTGATATGCCGCATGATGATCATGGCGTTCATCAGCTGCCAGTCCGTGACGTTCGACCAGAACTCCGGATCATCCACGATCGCCCGAGCGGGATCACCGTCTATTTCGAACCCTGCGGTAGGCACGAACCCATGGCCAGGCCCGAGAAGATCGAGCAGTGCCTCCTGAATCGCGGCGGCGCGGTCGCCGCTGTTCAACCTTACCGGTTGCCTCGCGTTCGGCTCCACGGTGAACTTCCGAACCGTGGAGACGCCGGAACCATGGCCTTCCAGGTACTCAGGAAACGGTTTGTCCTCGGCGTCCGGATCCTTACGTGGCACGCCACGGACCAGCTGACCATCCGGGCCCACCGCGGCACTGTCCACCGGCAGGCCGTATTCCCATGCGTCCGCCTCACGGGATTTCAGCGTCACGTCCCCGACGATCGGGTCCGGCTCGTCGGAAACGATCGTGCCGTCCGCGTCGAATACCCGCACCCGGTGTTCAGCAGGCATCTGATGCACGGGGCCGTATCCCCTGTCCACCTTGACGTGGATACCGCGAGTCTCCACCGCGATCCCGCTGGTGGCCGCCGAAGCCCTGGTGACGTTCGCGCCGAGCTCGATGCCGAGTTGGGCGGCGAGCGCCCGGAATGGAATGTCGGCATTGAAACCGCTAGTGGCTTCCTGCCCGAAGGTCGTGTTCGCGGCACTGTTGTTGAACGCAACGCCGACCTGCTCCAGATGATCATCGAGTTTGGTGGATCCGACGAAGGTAGCCGCCTCCGACAGGAGCTTCGTATCGATATGTGCCGTCGCGACGGTTTTCCCACTTTGCACGATCGGGAACCGATGGCCGTACGGCGTGTTGACCGCGGCTCGCAGGTTACCGCGCAACGTCAGGATGTGCGTCCATACTTGTTCCCGCAGGTCAGGTACCGACTTGTCCAGCCGTGCCGGCAGCCCCGCCATCACCGCACGGAAAAGCTCGTCCTGGCCAGCCAGATCCACGACATGCACGTGATGCAAATGTCGTTGCGCTTCCGGCACCTCTTGCCGGGCGGATTCGGTGACCCGGTCCAGATATGTCTGGGGTACGGCAACGACCAGTCGTTGATCACCATCCTGCGTACGCGAGGAAAACTCGTGAACCTCGCCAAGTCCACTGACTTCGCCGTTCACCGTCGCCTGGGCGAGTGCCATCGGATCGAACTCCGCGACCGACAACGACACCAGCGCGTCGAACGGAACAGCCTTACCTCGGTTGTCCACCACCGCGGTATCCACCTCGGCATAGCCCTGGCCATGCTGTTGCTGCGCCATCCAGCGCCGGATGCCACGCTCCGCACCAAAGGGGACGGGCAGCAGTTCCTCGACCTGGCTGCTGCCCGCCAACTTCGACTCATCCTGCCTACCAGCGAAATCCGCATGGCCACGTTGCGGCATATGACCATGCATCTGCTCATGCGGGTTTACCCGAGACCAACCCTTGACCGGTTCGCGCAGATCCAACCGAACCCAGTACCACTTCTTGGGCCCGTTCGGCTCGCCAAACCGCAACCAACCACCATCGGCGCTGAGCACTTCGCGCCACTGTGCATGCAGCTGACGATTGACGTCTTGCGCCGACAGACCGAACTTCTCGGCAATCTCAGCCGCGTATGGAATCTCGCCCATCGGCCCACCAAGAATGAAGCCTTCCCGCAATGGGATCCCGGCAGGCGTGTCATCCAGGCCCTCGCCGTAAACGATCCGCGGCAGTTGTGGTTCAGGGGCTACTTCAGCGACGTCTGTTCTGCGCTCGACGTGATCGGTTTCCGCTTCCACTGTCTGCGGATTCTCCGGATGCTGCTCACCGCTATCGTCGGCAGACGGCGCAGAAACAGGCGGCTCCGGCGACCCAGGTTTCTCATCCCACACACTCGACCCGACCGCATGTACGACGAATCCGTTCTGTCCATTAATGATGGTCGACCGGACCGACCGGATTACCATCGACTCGCCCGGCGCCAGCAGATGCTCGGCCAGCTCGGCCGACGTGTTACGCATTACGCTGATCGGCGCACCTCGGCGAGTGTCGATTCGCCATAGAACCGGGATGTCCGCGTGGGTTGCCCCTCTTGTCTTTCCGGCCGCGAACACCTTGGCCGTACGCAAGTCGTAGGACGCGAAATCAATCATTCCGGTCGCACGCGAACCGAATTCGACCACACTATCCGACGAAACGACCGTACCGGGATGCAGATATGACCGCACAAACTGCTCGCTGCGCACGGTCATCCCCCGATAAACCGTTACCTGCTCCGGTAGCGGATCCGCATCATCAATGATCCGTCCTGCCTCGCGCAGCATTCTTTCCGCGTCCGGATCAACCACCGGCGGATTCCCTGCCCATAGCGAGCGATATGCAGCATAGTTGTTGTACCAGTAGCTGGCAAAGTCAGTAGCGGACGCTCCTTGGGCCAAGAACGATTGGATCGTCTCTTGATCCCGCTGCGCGAGCCGCGACCACCAGTGGCTCGCGGCGCCCTTGACCGTACTCAGTGTCGCCAGTAGTGGACCGCCGAACTCCGGTAGTTCCATCTCCGGGATCGGGTCAAGACGAGCCTCCTCATCGAGCAGGCTGGCGCTCGCGCTGTCGCCTTCTCCCATGATCGAATGGATTGCCTGCAGCCGCGCGTATATGCCGTGGACGCTCGTCTCCAGGTATCGGCGATCACCGACCAGATCCCACAACGAACTTCCCGTGTCTTGCGCATCAGCGGCGACTTGAAGCTCGCGAGAACCTACATCCGGTTGAAAATGCCGGAAAAGGCCAAGCGCCAACACATCGACTTGATCAACGACGATCCGCCGCAATACTTCCGGACCAAGCGGATCAACACTTACCGACGACAGCTCCACGTTTTGCTCACGCACGATCCCATAGACTGCGTTCACATGATCGCTAAGCTCGACCAGCAAACTGCTCGCACGCGCAACTGACCGCCGCGCCTTCAGTCCACTCGACTCGGCCCCGCCATACTGCACCAGTTCCTGAACTAGCTCATTGGCTTTATCCAGGATCCGAATTACCTCGTCATATCGGGAGAAAGCAGGCTGCCGCGCGGAATCGACAGCGTGTCTTAGATGGACAAGTTGTTCCGCAAGGTGCCTCGGCAGGTCAGCCGATTGGACATTCGGCCCCAGGTGATGTGCAGGCCCGGAACCGGCCACGTCTTCCTTTGCTGGCTCCCATCGCAATACCGCGTCGTCGGCTACAACCTGCTGCTCCGGAGTAACCGCGGCGTCTGGTTCGCCAGATTCTGGTGAGCTGGTGCTCAATTGTTCGCCAAGTTCGCGAACGGCTGTGCGCAATGCGGCCGACACCAGCAGCGATTCGGTACGGCGCAATAGCACACTACTGGTGGGTGGAGTGCCTGTTTCGGTGGTTACCTGCCAGTGCAGAACCTCAGGGTGGGTATCGTCAAGTACGACGAGCTGGATCCGCCCGGTGGCCCCGTCGGCGAACGTGACCGTCGCATTGAGACGGTCGGACAGCTCTACGTCAGCGGTGACATTCGCGTCCCGGATCGTCGACCCGGCCCTAGCGGCTTCGGTGGCGAAGAACGTGTTCGCATGCTCGATGACCGCACTGACGGCGGCGTTGGGCGTCGTCGGGACATTGTCGGCCCGGCTGGACCCGAACTGTCCTGCCGCGAAGGCCCCGCCTGCGGCCGCGGCGGCCACGGACACCGGGGCTTTCTCGGGGTCAGCACTGGCGTGCTGCGGATCTTGGCTGAGTTCCATGCCGCTGCTGTGCAGTGTGTCGTCACCGCGCACCGTGACGACCATGGTGGTTGGTTCGGCACTTCGCCCGTCAACGCGCTCCTGTCCGGCGTACAACTCGACGGTCACGGTGTTCGCTGCTTGCAACGCCGGGTCACCGCCGAGTGGCCCGCTCGGTTCGGTCCAGGTCAGCACGCCGTGGTAGTTCCCGTCCGTGAGGGTCAACTCATCGGCCCGCCACTCAAGCTGGCCGCCATCGGCGCTGTACAACGTGCCACCTGCGGCCGCACCGCCATCGCGGTGTGTCAGGAACCAGGCCCGGTCGTTGCTGTCCGCCGACTCGAACTGCCAATCCTTCGGTTCGCTTGGCCGCTCCTGCGCATGTTCCAGTGCCGTCCCTCCGGCCGCCACACCGCCGACCGCGAGGCCAACTCCTGCCAACGCCGTGATGACCTGGCGACGCGTGAAGTCCGGGTCGTCGCCGTCAGGTTGCTCAACTTTCGGCCAGGTTCCGATATCTTCCGCGATCGACTCGAGATCGGAGACCTCAAGCGGATAGCCGGTCGTGACATTCGGCTGTGTGCTTTGCTCGTGGAGCAGTTTGGTGGCGTCATACTCCGTCTTGTGGTTGAAGTCCACCGGAACTGACGTGCCAGGCAGGAACAGCAATCCCTCGGTGGCCACGCTCTGGCCAAGCGTGTCGGCGACCGTCTGCAGGAACCGTGCCGAACTCTCGCTAATTCCGTTGGGCAGGGACCAGAAGATACGCCGCCTGGACAATTCCGGAGCGGCACCGCCCAATTCGTCGGCGAACTGTCGTGCGCTTACAGCGCCACCATTGATAAGCCGACCATCATCAACGATCACGAGACGCGATGACGCGGGAATCGTGGTGTTATCTGCTTGACCCCTGAAATCGATGAAGTCAGCATCGCTCGGTAGCGACATCAAGAAGCGTCGTAGGTCCGTATTCGCCTTCCATGCAACGCCGCCCGAATCCGGCAGCGCTCTCGTCGGATCACCAAATCGGTGCGCGGCCGGCACACTGGCACTCCCGGGGTTGCGCTGTTCCCACTGCCGGAACCGTGCAACGGCCTCTTGCCTAGCGGCCGCCGCGACCTGTTCGGGTTCGGCAGCTCCGGTTCGGACCGCCTGCGACAGTGCCAACCAATGCCCGAGTTCCCCGGCAAGCACCTCAGCTGAGGTGAACGCCCCAGGGCCGAGCCATATCGAGTTGCCCTGCGATCCGAGCCAGCCGAGGTTCCCTTCGAGATCCAGCCGACGGGCCGCAGCGGGCTCGGCGGCGACCAGCAGATACTGCTGGCCAAGTTCGTTTAGCTCAGGCGTATAGCCAATGATCTCAGCGAGATCCACCAGCGTCTGGGTTCGCGCGGCTTGCCACTTCCGATAGGCATTCGACAGTGGGTCGAGGCCATAGGGTGTTGGGAACAGCTCGCTGCCGCGAAGTAACACGTCAAAGTTTCCGCGCACATACGCCTGTTCGACGGCGGTGCTGGACGGTTGTGCTTGCGGTTGGTCGGCGGACAACGCGGCTTCCACGAACGGCGAACCGGGCGGGTGTACGTTGATCGCCGCGTCAGCTTGGACCATTTCTTTGGTCCACACACGACTACCGTCGGGATTGCGGTCGTCCCGGATGGAACGCACCGCCGAAGGCAATGACTCGGCCGGTAGTTCGCTCAATACCTCCTGCACGAACCGCCGCTCAACATCCTTCGCCTGAGCCTCAAGCAGGGCTATATCGCGGGCGCTGGCCTGACGTTCCGGAACCTCTCCCAGCAGATCACGCTGTAGCACGTGAACCGCCTCGTGCAGCGCAGCCATCGCGATCTCAATCCGCTTCGCGCCTGGCTTGACCGCCATGCGGCCCGATACCGGTTCCAGAAGCGCGGTGGTTGTGCCGTCACCCACCACGGCCCTCACATGCTCCGGGATCTTGTCTGTGCCACCGTACAGTTCAGTCAACCCGGCCACCGTCAGCTCAACCCGGCTGTGCACCAGACTTACCACTGTCTCTCGAACATGTTCCCGAGTGGATTCCGGCAGCCCCAAAGTGTCCATCAGGACGTCAATGCCGGCCACGGCCATCGTGTGTGCCGGAATCGCGTCAATACCGAATGCCCAGGCGCGGAATCCTTCGTAGCGCGGAGCAGTCGTTCGAAATTGCGGGTTTACCGGATCGGTCCACTGCCGGTCCTCGGCCACCTCGCTGTCCGGGCCATCCGCGCGCCGCTGGTAGTGCACGCTGGCGCTGTCCCGCTCGTAGCCGACCGCCTTGTCACGCGGGGTGACTTGCGCCTCCACGAGCAGATAGATGAGCTCACCGCGAAGCCACGCTCGCCGCAGCTCACGCGCGAGTTCCGCCTCAGGTCCGCCACGGGCCTCCATCTCTTCCAAGACGGATTCGGTATAGATAGGCGTTCCCTGTTTGTAACTACGCTTCTCCCGAACACCCTTTCTCTGGTTGAGGCTCGGTTTGTCATCGTGCGTATGAGTCGCCAGCTTTGGTCCTTTGGCCTCTCCCACCAGGTAGCCGACAACGGTTCCCGAGGCGTCGACCCTGCGGCGGATGAGATCGAACCGTCCATTGCCACCTTCTGGCAGCTCGACCGGTTCAAGCCGTTGGCCATCTGGCAGAGCCCGAGCCCGTCCGGAGTAGACGACAGCGGCATGCTGAACGGCGATCTCGCCCAGCTTCTCAGCAAGAGTCGACCGTAGGTGAGTGAAACCGGGACGGTCGAACTTCGGTGACAACAGGCTGTCTGTGTCGTCGGGATCTGTCCCAAATGGGCGTTGACGCCGATCTGGTTTCGCCGACGGTGAAGAATCTTCGCCGAAGGCCTCGATATTAGCGGCCACGGCGGCGGGAAGGCTACCGGCGAGCCAGTCGGCGTCCTCGAGGCTCACCGTGTCTTCGCCCAAGACTGGTAGGTCTTCTCGTGGATACGAGTCACGGCCCGATGCTTGCTCAGATTCAGATAGCACTACCGGTTGAAGGATGGGGTCCCGCTGCCCGGTCCGTGCGGGCTTCGGCGCGGTCCCTTTTCGCCGACGCCGAGGCGGCCGGGATTCGCCGTCTCCCGCGCCACCATCGATATGGCCGTACGACTGGCTGCGCAAGGTCTCTTGGCCACTGGCAGGAGGCGTGGCGTCCGGCAGGACGGGTCGTTCAAGGCCGAGCAGGACGCGCAAGGTGTGTGCCCGCGCTGCCGCCAGCTCTTCCCACTGCGCGACTCGGTCACCGCCCGCGACCACCCCGTCGATTGCCTCACCGAGTTTGTCAAGCGCGTCGTGGATAGCCCGAACCTTGAGAATACCTGTGTACGGGAAGGTTCGTACCGCCTTTTCGTACTCCGCGACAAAGTAGTCGCGCAGGTGACCAGCTTGCGACAACGGCAAGGACTTCTGGTAGGCGGTGACATTGCCGTAGCTGGTACCCGGTCGCAGTGGCCGGCCTCGTTTGTCGATGTAGTAGTGCAAACTCTCCGGGTCGACCAGCGTCACCAGCTCGGTATGCTGGTGTGTAAGGAGATTGCCCGCATGCGGGTCGCCGTGGCGAACAGCAACCCAGCGCATGCTCGCTTCTCGTGCCACATCGAGCAGTTCTGCCAGCTCTGTGGATACCCGTCCATCGATAAGGTCGAGCCGGCCTATGTTCCGCGACAGTTCAACGAGTTCTTTCGAGCGCTCCAAAGCGCGTTCGAGCCATTGGGATCCGGCAGGGCCCTGGGGTGGAATCTGATCGCGCTTGGTGTCGAGGACTCGCTTGCCTGGCCCGAGTGGTGTTGCAGGGTGCAGTGTGCGTAGGTGAAGCTCGGCAAGGGCACGCGCATGCAGCTGGACCGCTCGGCGCTGCTCATGCTGACGACCACCTGAGGTCACAATCTCGTCAAGGGAGCGTCCAACACCGAATTCCATGAGAATGACACCCGTCGGGTCGCCTTCCACGGCGACCTGTCCCGCCGCAACGACGGCGGGGATTCGGACCTGTTCGAAAGGAACGCTCCGCAGGAAGTCAGTTCCGGACAGATGCCGAGCGAAACCCGCAGGCGACTCGTATATACGTGCTAGCCAGCGAACGCCGCTCGCGTGCGTGATCAGGAACATCGTGGTACTACGGGATCCATGGTGCACGAACCGTTCGACGGATAGCTCGGCAGTCGGAAGCCCGAGCTGTTCGGCCGCGAACGCGCGCAGCGGGTTCGCCCACCCCGACCATGGGTGGGGAAACCCGATTTCCGGTGTTTCGGCAAGCAGGCTGGCCAAGCCGTCCGGGTCGACTCCTCTGGTGTTGGTATCGGGGGTGTCGGTATCGAGATGGTCAGTGCGAGTTGCCCGCGACAGTTCCAACAGGCGATCCATGATCGGAGCGCGCGCGTCACGTACCGGCTGCCGCCCCGCCAGGTCGGCGAGTCGGTCCAGGGCGTCCCACCCAGCAGGTTGACCAACAGGTCCTTCGGGGCGAAGCGATACGGCCACAATCTCGTTGTTGTCCCCGACCCGCACGAAAGCGCGCCAATACCCGGGCGCATCCGCGGTTCCGACATGAACGTTCGTATCCAAGCCGGCCCGCGCCGCTCTGCTGCCAGGCCTGGCGCCGGACACGAGTTTGTCGCTGGCCAGCACCAGCACTCGTAGATCGGGATGGCGGTCGAACAGTTGCCGGACCAGGTTCGGGTCGTGACCGACACCTCCGGGAACACCGTCCACAAGCCATCGCGAACTTGGCTGGTCGCTACGCAGCGCCGGTACTCCGGCCGCACGCAGGGCCGAATCCACGCGCGCAACCTGCGACCAGGGGAGCCGCACGGGCTCACCATCTTCACCGGAAAGCGTCAGGCCGTGCAGGTCGCCTCCGCTTGCGCGGGTCCGGCTCCACTCGGAACCGAGATCAACCCCCTCGAGTGGATCCCTGGTTACGCGCAGGTTCCGCAGCAGGGCAGCCGACCGGCGCACTGGACTAACAAGCGAGCCCCAGAACCCGGTCGCATCCTGATCCGATGCGGACCGTTCGGTGCCTACCGCACTGCCATGCGCGATGTCGGCGCGCTGCCCGGACAGCAACTCGGCGGCCCGTTCGTCATCGATTTCTTCCGAGAACGGAGCATGCTCGTATTCGGGTTCGACATACCGCAGGCGGGCATTCGACGGCAGCTCGCTGTCGCGGAACAGCGTGGCTTCGGTCGAGGACAGCTCGATCCACTGATGTTCAAGCTCCGCACGCAACAGGTGCGCCAGTGGCAGCCGGATCAGGTGCCGAGTCTGGCCTCGTTGTTCGAACGAGGCCAGCATGCCGCCATCGCCCTCCCGCCACAGCAGGATGCCACCCTCGGCCGAACTCGAGTCCGGATACCAACGGAGTTCGCGGCCCGATGTGGTTTCGGTCCAGCGGGCTTGGCCATCGCCAAGACCGACAGGCGGCGAGGCACCATCGCTGGATGACAGCTGTACGGCCGCCCAGCTCCGCAGAAGTTCACGGGACCGCAGCTCCGCGCGGTAGGCGGCGAGCGCGTCGGCATCCCAACGAGCGGCGGAGCTGACTCCGTCGACCTGGTCCTGTTCGGTCCGGCGGTCGAGCTCCCGTGCGGCAGCGTCGAGGTCGTCGCTGCCCAAGCCGACGTGGCGCGCTTCGGCTATCAGCACGGTATCGGCACTATGGTGTGTCCTGCCGTCCGGCCACACTCCCTGCCCTGGCAGGAATGCGACCGTACCGTCACTCAGCCGCTGCACCCGCAGCAACCGTCCATCGGCGGCGTATGCGGTGTCGCCGCCGGAGTCATCCAGCTGCGTATGCCGGGCGCCCGTTACCCGATCGGCGAGCTCGACGCCGTCGTCACCCATGCGCCAGACCGCGTCACCAGGTATCGTGTTTGCCACCACAAGTCCTGCCGTGCCGGCGACTGCGGCGGCCACCTCGCCGACATTCGATTCACTATCGCTGCGATGCGATTCCGTCGCGACGACTCGGAATACGCGAGAATCTTCGCCAGCCTCGCCGATCAAGGTGAGCACGACGGAGTCTGGTTGCTCGCTCGCTTCGATGGCCGCCGGTCGATCTCCAGCGACGAAGAGCAGGCGGAACTCCTGATAGGGCATCTGCGTACGCGTCGAGTCGAGTCGGCCGCTGAAGGTGCCAGGTTCATCGTCGGCTTCAAGGAGAACCATCAACTCGTGCGGCTGGCCTGATTCGTCGTAGACCTCGCCCGCCAACCAGACACTCGCCCCGGCCTGGTCGACTACGACACGTAGGTCATCAGCCACGGCTCCATCGACCTCGTCCTCCGGAGCCAAGTCCCAGGCCTGCCGTTGCCGCCCCTCAATTGAATCAGTGACCTGGTTCCCAGCGACGTAGCCGCCCGAGACCGATGCGACGAGCCCAGCGGCGACACCACCGACGAGTGCCTGGCGTCGGCTCACGCCACGACCGATCTCGCCCCAGCTGGCCTTTGGCCACTGCGTCAGTGCGTACAGGGCGGTCGCCTGCGCCTTGTCAATCCTGCGAGTGAAGAGCATGTCCATCAGCTCGCGGAAATCGCGGGATGCGGCACGGCGGCTTTCGGTTGTCTTCGCCTTGCCGTCGGCCCGGCCGAACTTGCGGTAGTGCTCGCCTATCTTGGCGCCTTGTCGCCCAAGCAGGCTGTTCCCTGGTTCGCGCGCTGCCGCGTTCACCATCCCCAATGCGAGTTTGACTTGGGTCTGGATCACCGCTTCGTCAAGCGAACCGTCAAAGATCCGGATCTCGACGTGATCGCCAGGTTTGCCGGCAACCGATTGAACGTTGATCGAGGTGTCGCGGAAGGCCTTTGCATCGGCAAGTGAGACGAAACCCTCTGATGGAAAATTTACGGGTGCCGCGTACCGGCGGCCACGGTGTTGACCTGATCCGGGGTCAGCGCCCAGTCGATACAACACATCCTGGAAAGTATCGCCGAGTGCAAACAGGGTGTTGTACTTGCCAATATCGCCACCGAAGTCACGGGTTCCGATGTGGATATGCCCACCAACCCGGAATGAAGCTCGGCCTCCGTGCTGGCGGATGACGGCCAACACAGTGACCAGATCTCGCCACGTCTGCGGTGTATCAGACAAGATCGGCGAAACGATCTCACCGGAAACCGACCCGTCAGTCTCCACTCGCCAGGAATTCCGCGCGTCCTTGTACCCGGCCGCACGTCCGTGGTGTGCCTCGTACATCTGGGCGGATTCACTCAGACCGGCTTCGTGGAGCTCGCGGGCGATATCGTTCAGGATCCTCGCTGTAAAGGTGGCCTTGCTGGTTCGCAGACTGAACTCGAGCTCTAGTCCGAAGGGCCTACCACTTTCTGGTGCACCGAGCCCGCCAGTCACATTGTCGATTAGGTAGGGGATAGCCGGTTCGCCATTGGCTACGCGCTGCCTGGCCGACTCGAGATCCGCTTCGAAAACCTCGGGTAGCGCCGTGTAGTCCAGTCCCGGTCCCAACGACTCGGTACTGATATCGCGTCTCGCCGCATACAGGCTGTCGTCGGAAACGCCAAGGCGGTCGGCAACGGAACCGACGAGGTCGATCAGCGCGCTGTCGTCCGCATTCGAACGGTAGGCGATCCAGAGCTTTTCCACGGCTGAGGCGATCTCGGCACGGCCAGCGTCGTCGACAGCGGTCTGGCCGATCGCAGAGCGGTAGCCAGCCGTGAACCGATCGCGCAGTCTGGGTAGTTCCTCACCCAGTCCAACCCGGTTGAGTAGGCCACCGAGCTCGATCAGGAACCGCGCCACATGGTTGCCCCCGCGTCCGGTAGGCAGACCACTGTCCGGCGAAATGGACTGCGCGATGCTATCCACACTGGTCAGACCGACCCGTTGGGACCCCAGATCCACCAGCGTGTTGTCCGGGTCCGGGTTGTCTTCGGTGTAGGAATGACCGGCAAAAACAACCTCGCCGTCCTGCTTAGCCGCCGTATCCAACGCGGGTTGGATCTTCGTCAGCATTCGCCATATCGGAGTGGACAATTTGTATTCGGCGACTATTTGCCGCACAACCGATGCGGCACCTGCCAGCGGAAACGCGTCGTGGCCCGATCCCGTTACTGGTGTTCCAGAGCCTGATGGAGTGGTGTGCAGCTCACCGAAGGCACGCGCCGTCAGCTCGACCGCGTCGCCAAGTTCCGACAAGGAATTCGCCAGCTCATCACCGCCGCCATGCTCCGGCTGCCGCGCAGCGAGCACGGCGGCCTGGTGCACCAGACCGCTCAGCGTGGTACCTGGCACAGCACTGATCAGGACAGCCCCCGCGTCGCCGCCCATCCGCCACGCACCCAGGACGGTCGCCGCTAACATCGTCGGATAGTTCGATCCGCCTAGCACGGCATGGCCGGCAAGTACGTCGTCGAGTCTCGACGTGATTGACAACATCGCGATGATGTCGTTTGCCTGATTGCGAACCAACCAGGTGGGGTTCGTCGTGTCGGGTGCACGCTCAATGCCGATGCTCTCGTCGCCGAGCGCCTCGGCGACGAGACGCTCCGCGATGCCGGGCGCTAGCGCGGTAAACGGTCCATCGGCGACCTGATCCGGCGTGAGCTCGTAACCAGCGACCCTGTCGGTGCCCTGCGCGGCACCGAGATTCGCCAGTTGTTGTTCGAAGGCTCCATCGCGACGCTCAGGAGCGCGCACTCGCGCGATGCGCTTCTGCCATTCCGAAGGTTGTGGTCGTAGCCCCTGGCCCCCCATGCTCGCCCTGGGGTCAGTGGCACCGCCTCCGTCCGCGTACTCCACTCCCCCAAGGGGCGGTGGTGTTACTGGTGGATTCTTCGGCTGCTTCGTCCTGGAGCCTTCTCGCTGGCTGAATCCCCTTGGTTGAGTGTGTCCGGCACCGTCAACGAATTCGGTCCCCGGGGCAAACCGCATACCGTTCGCGTCACGCCTGGACCTGGTGGGCAGCGTGTACGCGACGTCCGACGACGGCGCCTTCCTACCGCGCAAGGGCGGCGGAATCAGTGGCTGCTGCGGCTGCTCGGCCACGGGCTCGTGGTTCCCGTGCGGCGTGTCGTCAATCTGCCGTTCAAAACCAGCCAGCCTCGAGATCTGGTCCAGAACCTGGTCCCGCTGCGCGGTGCGTGCGTACTCAGCTTCCAGGAGCGTGAACAGCAACTGGATTCGGAGCAGCGACAGTGGAGCACCGTCCCAGCTCATCATGTACCGGAGAATCTCGCCGGTAAGGAACTCGCCTCGACGGTGCCACGCGTTTGACGTAACGCCTACGGCGGATGAGACAGAAGCGATAACCGCCGATACGGCAAGACGTTGTGGGTCCATCGTCCCACTGAACGCCTGCCCCGAAACTCTCCTGACCTCACCGGAAGCCGCGCCGGGGCCGGCATGCCAACGGACGAGATCACTACGGCCAGGCACACCGGTCGGCCCATACCGAGCCATCTCGGCGAGCTTCGCCAGGTTCTCCTTCACCTCGGCGAAGCCGTTACGTACGTCGTCCATACCGACCAGAATCAGCACGTGCGAATCATCCACATTGGGCTTCACCCAGGACGCGCCAGAGCCGACCCAGGGAACCACGCGCACGACGAACTCCTGCCGGTGCCGCGCTTGAACCTTCGCGCCGAGCTCGTACGGCCCTGGCCGGTCCACCTTGTCGAGCAACAGTCGGTACTCACCGGGGCTGCGTGTCTCGATGCCGGCAAGATAGCGGGTTTCCCGAACCAGTGTCCCGTCATCGACAAGAGCTTGAAATGCAGCGACGGCGTCCTCTGGGGTAACATCGGAAGTCGTCGCGTGGTGCTGGAATTCGCGCTGTTCCGCCGGAGACAGCACATCCGTGTGCTGCTCCACCAGACTCCGCATAGCCGCATCGGCACGCCGGGTTTCCCGGTGTAGCGCCCTGAGGTAATCATCCATATTACGCGCCGTGGCCGTGCGTGGTCCGATCGCGCCGAGTCGAACCTCGGCGCCTTTGGCGGTCTGGGCGCTAATGTTGATGAGGTTCAATCCCGCGTCCACACCGGACTGCACGGATCCCATCAGGTCGCGGACGGCGTTTTCCATCGCCCGCTGACTACCGTCACCGAGTATCCCGTAGAGCGCGTTCGGCACACCTTCGGAACCGCTCTTCAGCAACGCGTTCACGACGAGCTGGGCAATCGACCGTGGGACGAGCCACGGCTCGCGGTCAAGGATCTCGTCCAGCTCCCGTGCGGTCTCTTCCCGCATGACCTCGAAGCTCGTGTACTCGGGCACCGCGGTCCGCAGCGCCCGGTCAACGCTAGCCCAGGACTCGTGCACGGTGGCGGGCGAAAAGTCCTGGCGAAGGCCCCGCTCGTGCTCCATGTTGATCCGGACGGTTATCGGGAACCGCCGACCCTTGGGCAGCAGTTTCACTACGAGTATGGCTTCGCCCCTCGTGGGCGACTCGGTCTCGGCGGAGACGACATCAGCGCGGGTGCGGGCGTGCTCCGCCATCGCCGTAGCGGCGGTGATCGCCGCCTCGCCGCCATCAATCGGCTTGCCGGTGGCGGGTTCGGGATCGCCGAGCAGCCGTTCAATCTCGGTCCGCTGCCGAGTGACGATCTCCAGCGCGCCATCCAGCAAGGCCAAACCATCGCGACCCAACTCATTGCGCACGAGAACACTGTCCGGCCGCTCATAGCCCAGCCGTGCACGCCGTTCGTCGTCCCACCGGAAGCCGACCGAGTTATTGGCTCGCCGACCAAGCCACCGACCGTAAGCGCCGAGCATGCGCGCCGAGCCGCTACCAATCAAAGCTTGCAGCACAGTGCCGACTGGTAGACCCAGTGTCAAAACAGCAACCCCAACAAGGGTCGCCGCTTCCCACAGGAGTCCGATGGATTCCTTACGTAGGGCTGGCCTGAGCCCTGCTATCTTCCAGACGATCGACGCCTTGTAGAGCGCAGATACGAACTGCAACGACAGATCTCGCCACAGCGCTTCGTCATCCATCGCCGCCGTTCGCTCCGTGGTGGCGTAGAACACCTCGAGTTCCATGGTTCTGGCTCGCCAGTCGGTGTCCACCAAGCGCTGATTGGAGTTCTGCGCCACGCGCCCAGTCAGCGTGACGCCGATCCGATCACCGTTGGGGAGCGTGGCGGCTATCCGCCGCTCCTGCGCGTCCCAGGTAACGTCGCGCAAGCCCTCGATAAGCGCACGGTTAGTGCCCACATTGACCAGATCAGCGGGGAGCGCTCGTCCGGGCTTTCCTTCCGCGCCCAACGCGACGGCGATGTCCCGCGCCATATTGTCGGCCCGTTCCCCTAGTTCGGCCGCGTGGGTGGGCGAGAGTGCCGCGCCACTTTCCGGTCGAGCGTCAGGCAGCTGCAAGCCATGTCGTTCGGCGATGCCCTGTGCCACATCGCGCACACCATTGAAGTCGCGGTACAGGCGGCTGAGCCCCGGACCCTGCAAGCCACCACGTAATGTCGCGCTGAATCGCCTGGCGCTGTCGCCAGCCATCAGGTTCCGGATGTATTCGTAGACCGTCAGCGGCACCCGGGTGGCGGCGGCGTAGCTGAACCCGACCAGAGCACCCAGGAAAGCGCTCCACTCGCCACCCAGACCCAGCGCCCCCGCGGTCGCGAAGCCGACCGTGTTGCCACCGATCTGACCGATGGCTTCTAGCATCGCCACCCGTACGTACGCGCTCTCCTCGTTCATCGCGATGACGTAGTCGGCTATCTCGGCGCGAAGAATATCCCGGAGGGCGGCGTCGATATCGGATTCGGTGGCGTTCCTGTCCACCACCAGACGCAACCGGCTTGGTTCGGTCCAGCCGCCATAACCACCGGACCGCGCGATCACCTGCCCCCTGGGCAGATCACCGACCTCGAGTTGGAAGCTAAATCCCGGCCTGGACAGGGTCCACCAGTCCTCGCCTTCCAGACTTTGTAGCACATAAACGTTGTCCCCGACGGGATTTTCCGGCGGGTTCATACTCTCCATATCCATATCGAGCGCGTCGACACGGAGCTCGCTCGAATGCGTGATCCGCAGTCGGTGCAAGTCACGGCCGGAGAAGCCGATATCGATGGGACTGCCGAACGTATCGTGCTTCAACGCGTACTGCGTCCTGGCGAGTCCTGGCGACAGGTGGTTGTCCACATCGGTCAACACGTCCAGCACCATTCGGCCGTCCGCGGAAAGCCGGCCCGCAAGTTGCGGGTGTCTGAGCATCTTGTTGAGCGAACTCATCCGCCACTCGCTGCCGTGTGCGGATTCATTCAGCCCCATACCGCGGTTTGTACCCGCGGCATCCCCATTGACCAATGCGTTGAGTTTGTCGGCGGCGTATCGCAGACTCTCGTTGTCGCCGACGACAGCGCGAAAGTCTCTGCCGCTGCGTAGTGTGTCGAGTTGTTCCCGACTCAACATCGCTTCAAGCTCGGCCAGGCCGGTAAGCAACCGGTCCAGAAGCGCTACATCGCCTTCGGAAGGTTTGGTGAACAGTTTCCGGGACGATGCGCCGTGGAATATTTCCGGCGTCGCCTCCGCACCAACGTCGAGCACACGGCCCGGATCGACGAGGTCGAGATAGCGCTCGCCGAGGTCACGCAAGGCAGCAAAACCAGCCTCGGCGCGGTCCGCGAGTCGGTCGATCTCGCTGTCCAGCAAACCTATCTGTTCAACGATCTTGGTGTCTGGTTTCGCGCCCCGATGGTCGAGCAGCGACTGCTGGTAGGTCAGCACGGTCGTGAGCTCGCCAAGCATGCCGGCGTACGCCTCGTAGCGGACAAACAACTGCCGCTCCAGTGCACCGGCCGCGCCCTCGGTGGCATGTTCGTCGTAACCTACCGCGAGCTGGTTCATCACCACGGCCACTCGCTCGGCCTGCTCGGCAAGCTCGGCCGCGGCGTAGCCGTCATCGCTGCCGAGGCGGATCATCCGCAATAGCTCGCCAAGGTCCTCGGTCGCGCGCACCGTGAGCTCTCGTGTCCGCGCCGCCTCTTCGAACGCTGGGCGCGGCTCTTCGACCGTTATGCCAGGCTGGTTTTGCCGCGCGGCCAGTTGCTCGGCGTTCGCGGTGGCAGTTGCCAGCAGTCCGGGCAGCTGGTCCATCGCCTCGCGCAATGGCACTCCGATGAGCGGGATCAGCCCCATTTGGACGTCCGGGAATGGCGGCAGCACGACGGTCACTGGTCCAGCCAATTCCGTGCCATCGTCGCGTACGTGGATCTCCGGCAGCCGGAGTACGGCCGCGGCGGCGGTCGGCTCACCGCGTACGGAGATATCCACCGCTCGCCCGTCGATCTGGACCGACCAGGTGTCTTGGTACGCGGTTGGCTCTATCGAGTCGAAGTAGCGGGCGAGGAACGTTTCCGCGAGTGAGGTTAGGTTCTCCGGCACGGTGACCGCCGCCTGCGCGGGCAGGGTCGGCAGCGCTACCTCCTGTCCAGGTAGGACGAACTCGGGACTTGCCGGCACCGAAGGGGCTTCCGCGGGAACCGCTACGTCGGCGCCGGGCACGTAGGCGGGCAGCAACTGCTCGCCGACACGCAGGATGGTCGCCGTGGCCGTATAACCAAGCGGGGTATGGGTTACTACGGCGCCGTCGGTACGCACTTCTCGAACGGCGATACCGTAGTTGTCGGTCAGGACGGTCAGCAGGTCGTCGATATGCGGGGACCCGGTGTGCCGGGAAAGCAAATCGTCGTGTAGCTCCGATGGTGACGAAATGCCGTGGGCATCGGTCAACGCTTGCCTAGCCGAATGCGACAGCGCGCGGTACACCGCGGGAGCCAACCCAGCGACACCGTCCGACACCCATGCGGTGGCCAGGCCATGTTCATCAAGATACCTGAGCTGTGCGGTACTTAGTGGGAACTCCTTACCAGGCATAGAATCCGGCGATGGCGCTTGCGTTTTCTCGGTCCTCGAACCCTGCTCGGCACGTCGAGCACCCTCCGGCGAGTTGCCAGCGACCGAGGTCGCGGGCAACTCGGCAACGCCGCCAGTTGGATCGATTGCGTAACGCGTGAAGCCACCCGCGGCACTGGTGACGTCGAGTTCGATGTGTATACCGAGTTGTCGCGCCAGCTCGCGGCTCGTGTCAATGGGATCGTCCAGTGTGCCCGGCTGCGTGGGCGGTTGTCCGCCAGGCAATGCGGGGGCGCCGATCGCCTCATCCACAAATCGGTGCGCACCATGGATATCGTCCAGCAACTCGCCAATGGACTCGGCGATGTCCGCCGTTCGCTGACGAATCGCTGATCCGAGCTCCGCCTCGTCTGTCGAGGGCATATCCTCGACAACGGCCCTCGCCGTAAGGATCCCGACGCTGGCTCGGTCGAGCTCAGCTAGCCTGGCTTCGGCCCTACGGAGCAGCGGAACGGCCAAGACAGCTGCCTGATCGCCGGCCGCATCCGCAATGCGTTCTCGAATGCTTGCCACGGCCTGCGTCGCCCACCGGATGACACTTTCCTGTGCGGCCACCACGGTGGCGATCTCATCGTGCGTCAGTCGCACTCGCGAACCAGGTTCGGCTCCTTCGGCACGGATGCGTTCACTAAGCGAAAAGCTGGCCGGAAGTGCCTGTAGCTCCGCGAGATCGAGCTCAGTTATCCAGTCCGAATGGACCGGCAACGCGGGCGATTCGACCGTCGTCGCTGCGGTTGCCGCATCGCCCAGCTGGTTGGCCGGATCAAGTGCGGCGCCGTAGTCGATGACAGGGGATACGGATGTGGCCGGCCCATCGGAGGCAGCCGGAAGATATAGGATGGCAGACCCGCGATAGTCGCGCATACCGCCCTGCACGACCTGCTCGTCCGGGCCTTTCACCCGTACCTCGAACACATAAGGCAGCCGATACGCGGTGGCGCCGGCCGTGGCACCCACGAGATGCGCACCGTTCTCATCGACCTGGAACTCGGCTCGATGATGATCCGTCTGCCCAAGCGGCTCGGCGTGGTGCGCGTCTTGGCGCAGTCTCAATTCCACGGTATGCCGCGCGCGACTGGCTCGCTTTGGATCCGGGATCTCGAACGTAACACCGGTGGTCACCAGTTCTCGGTAGCGCCCGATCAGCGCCGACTCGCTGAGCGAAGCGTCAAGTGCGGTCAGATTCCGCAGCTGCGCCGCCCTCGTTTGCCGCCGTCGTGGCAGGCGAGCCCTGTCGACAACTTCGGTGTTACCGTCGGGCACATAGGCCGCATCCGGCACGAGACCTTCGTTGACGGCCACACCCATAATCGCTTCGCGAAGCAGACCCAGCCCGGGGACGAGCACACCGTTGCGCCGCATAGCGATGCCGGCCAACCAGGCACCGTCCGCCGCCGATTCCCCATTGTTGGTGGCGCGCAACAACTCCGCGGTGGCAGCTTGCGGATCGACATCGCTCAGCGATGGTTCACCACGTACATAGTCCCCGGAGACCGCATCGGCGGAGACCGGCAGGCCATGCCGATATGCGCTCGTCTCGGACATTTCGGTACGCATCCAGCCCGGAACGACCTTGTCACCGAGTTCGACACCACCCGAGCTGTACACGGTGAACTCATGCAGCACCCCGGGTGTCCCAAGTGGATCGTCGGGATCGCCCCACACATGGGATTGCACCGGTACCGGATTGCGGTGAATACCAAATCGCGTACCGCCTTCGGTCACGCTAACCCGGTCAAGGGAGCTCCCCCGCCACGGTGAACCCACCATCGCCGCGTTGTCTGGGCGCGGCGTGATTCGATGGCGGAGAACGACGGTCTTGGCTGAGCCGTGCACCGTGAGTATCTGGCCCTCGCCGGCCGTGGTTGCCGTTGCCAGATGTTCCTGGAGGTTGTCGAGATAGTGGTAAATCTGTTCCCGAACACCGTCGGTGCGTTCTAGCCCCGCGTCCGCGGCCAGGTCGATCATGCGCTGCGCGATAGTGTCCCGCCCGCCCAACTCGAGCAATCGCAGTTCTGACAAGGGTCCCGAATGGTGGTCGGTAGGTTCGGTCCGCGCTTGCTCTGTCGCGATTTCCCGATAGTCGTTGCCGAGTTCGAGCCGCATGGTGCGCGGGCCGTCGGCCCCTAGGCCGGTGAAGCGGGTCGGCTCACCGAACGAGCCGGTCTTCGGGTCGCGTTCAGCGAGCTCAAAGACCACACCAACCTCGACCTTGGCTTCCGCTGCCGCGCGTGCCGCGACAACACCACTGGTGGTGATCTCGCTGAGCTGCTTACGCAACGATTGCGCGTTCGCTGCCCCGGGCTCAGCTACCGGTGTCGGATCTTCGAGAATTAGTCGAACCCGTAGCTCGCGGGAACCGAACCACCACACATCGCCATCACGCGAGGTCAACTGCGCGAAGCGACCATCAAGACGGGCACGTATCGCGGATTCCGTGACGTCGCTCAGCTCCAGCTGCCGACCGAGGTAGTGCGCCAGCGAAGCGGCAAAGGGCACCGGGGTCACTGGGGTTCCGTCGTTCAGCATAGCCCGCTCGACGGCCGGCAACTTGGCCGTGAAGTCCACGTCTTGCTCGACACTTTGGCGAGCTGGCAGGGGTTCGCCAGGCAACGGTGGCAGCCCGGCAATCGGATCGAGGCCATCGGTGCGCTGCTCGAAGGCCATGCCGAACCACGCCGGATCGGACACGATCAATTCCCTGCGCTGGGCACCCGTGTAACGACCGTGCACGTACAGGTCGCCGGCGACGGCATGTAGCCGACGAAGCTCGTCAGCGGAGAGCTCGCGCGAGATACCCGCCTGGTCAAGTACCTGGGTGAATGCCTCGACGTCGGCGGGATCCCCGCGATCGTAGCCGAAGGCGACCGAAACCGCCGCGATATCGACGGGCGCGATCGCGCGTCGTACGGTCGTCACGGCCTCCAGCTCGGCTCGCAACCGTCCTGCCGCCGCGCCGTCAGGTAGACCCAACACATAGTCCATACCGCGCGCGATGGCCAGCTCGACGGCGGCACGGAAATCCGGTCCGAAACGGTCGTTGAGTTTCCGTAGATCGACCTCCGCTTCCAACGCGCGAGCGACATTGATTCCGGGAAGCTCCAAGCGAAGAGCCTGCTCGAAGCGGACGTCCGTACCTTCCTCGAGAGGAGTCTCGCGATCGGCGAGCTCGGCGGGGGGAGCGTCTTCGGTTGAGGGCCTGGCGATCTCAATCATCTGTGACGGCTGCGACACGTCATCATCATGATCAGGAACAGCAGCATGGCTTGGCGAACTATCCGAGCCAGGGGCTGGTCCCGATGCCGACCATGCCGGGTTCACGCCGCGCGACGGCCCTTGCTTGGTCCCCGCTACGGTTATGTAATCGGTCGCTTCTGCGCGCGTGACCCCGATACCACGCCGACGTAGTTCACTCGTAATCTGTCCCAGCGGAGCACCATTGCCGGTGTCGAGACGCAACATCGTACCGGCTTGCAACGCATCCGCGATTCCACCAAGCACGTCGATATTGGCGCTCGAGATTCGCTCGTAGGACCAGCCCTTCAAGTGAATCGTCGCCGCGTCACCGCCCCCGGCTGAGCTCGACTGTCGGCTTGCGCGGGACGCTCCGGCGCCAGCATGAGCGGCTACGGCCGAAAGATCGGCCTGCCAGTCTGCGTACTGCGAGCCCAATCGCTCCGTTGCCTGTTCCGCCCACTGGGCGGCAAGCTCGTATGCTTCGGCCAACGCAGGATAATCGGAGTCGTGTTTCCTAGCCGATAAAACAAGCTTTCCTTCTCTGTACGACTCGACTATTTCGATACGCACTTTAGCCCGAAGTATCGACAGGACCTGAATCAACTGCGGAAGATTCGCAAGGACGTTTTCACCCCCAACAATCGTCAATAGACCGCCCTCGTCAAGCGCGTCCCATGCATTGACCACAGAATTGATCCTTGGGCCTCCGAAAACATCACTCGGGACGTCTTCGAAGTGAATCTGTCGAAATGTCCCAACGTTGTCGGGGAGGATCGCGATGTCGGCGCGTAGATCCGGCCGCGCGGCCGGATCCACGTTCAGGGTCACGTCGCTCGGCCGGGCTTTCGGATAATGACTGGCCCGACCGCCTCCAACGATCAAACGAGGATCGTCTTCGGTGTCATAGAGCACCGATTGACGGGGTCCTTCCGCGACAAGCACGCGGTTGCCCGCCGCGTCCACCGCAGGATACGGTCCAATCTCGAACCACCGCTGGATATCCGACGCCATGTCGGCCGCAATCGTGTCGAGATCCCGGCTGGTCGACCCGATGAACAACCGGCCGTCATATCTCAGGGCTCGCCGTGCACTTCCAATAATATCCGAATAGGTTCCGGTACGTGGATCCCGGACTGGTTCACGTATCTCAACCGCAGTGTGTCGGTACGCGTCCAACTCGTCCTCGTCGTAACCACGACGAATAATCAATCGGCTCGCGCTGTCGGACTCAGACGACAACACCATCGGATCAACGGAGTGTCGATCCTCGTCGCTCGGCGTGTCGCGTACATCGGCCGCCGGAGGCTGCTGTGCCAGCGCGCGTAGGCCCGCCGGTCCTTCGTCGGACACGTACTCGCGCAGCCGAACGCCTATGATCAAACCACGCTGACTGTCCGATGTGGGCAGCTCGCCAAGCGGCACAACCAGTTGGCCGTCCTGCCAGCTCGGCTGACCGTCGCCGCCAGGGATGAACAGCATCGGCGCGCTCACGCCATCAGGCCAGCTCACCCTCGCCGATACACCAGCCGGAGTCTTACTTATCGCCTCGGCAGTCAAATCACCAGGAAGACGGCCCGTTAGCCGAGCGGCCATGGTCTGCTGGAATTCCACGAGGCGAGCACCATGCCGTTGCGCCGCATAGTCGATCCGTGGTCCACTCTCGCCGTGCCGGACGTCGAGTGGTGGGCGTGGGATCGTGCGGGGCCGGCGACTCCCCCGTAGGTCCGCCGGTTCGACGCCCGGGACCGACGCCGGTTCGTCAGTGTGAGGTTGCGCAGGCACGGTTGGTGGAGTGTCCAGTTCGGCTGGTCGCCATGGTTCAGAAATTGCCGGATCGCGCGCTACGGCGGGCATGAAATGCGCGCCGTCGGGACCGGTCCGCAACAACACGATCTCCGCGCCCGCTGTGCCCATGGTGTGCGCGCGCCCGGCGCCGTCGATCACGGTGACACGGATGCCCAGTTCATCGGCCACCCGTGCAGGCGCCGTTTCCGGCGACAGATCCGCGAGCAGCTCGGTCAACCCGGCAATATCGGGCCATTCGGCGGCCGCATCCACCAAGGCTCGGTGGACCGCCTTGGCGAATGCGCCGTCACCCTGGCGTATCCATTGGGCGCGCGCATTGGCATCGTCCAGGTATCTGCGTTGCGCCGGGCTCAGTACATTGTGATCGCCGAGGCCCGCGATCAGCTCATCGAACTGGAAGTCCGACCGGTAGCTGGCACCGGCAGCCCTGCTGGCCAATCGAGCGCCCTCGGCCACCCCATCCCAATAGATCGCGGCCTCGACGGCCGAAACCAACGCGGGATCGAAGGACCCGACGTTGAGCTCAACCAACGACCCTGGCACGCCGTAGTAGTGCCGCTGTAGCACCAACTCCGTCGTGTACCGCAGCCGTGCCCGGTCGGCCTCGGAAGCCGCGGCGAGCTCATCATGCGCGGGCTCGGCCGGGTCGGCGACCGAACTCGGTACCGAGGCGAGCATCGTGCTGCGCGCTGGACGGTGGTGGAACGCGGTACCAAACCAAGCGGGATCGTGCCGGATCAGGTTGCCACGGAGAGCACCCGACCATAGGCCGTGGCTGACCGCGAGCTCCTGCGCGATTCCCAACAGCGCGAATCGATCGGCGGCGCTAAGTTCGGTCGGTACGCCTGCGTTTTCCAGCGCAGCGCGGAACGCCTCCACTTCCGTCGGCACCGCTGGGTTGAACCCGAACAACCCAGCGGTCTCGGCGAAAGTGGCTGGCCCGTGCCCGACGTTGACAAGTCCGTCGAGCGTGCTGCGCAGCGCTTCTACACCGCGCTCCCGGTAGATGGCGAGCAAGTCGGGACTGTGTCCATATGCGAGCGTCCGATAGCCGTTTCGTCCCGGCAGTACCTGCCGTAGCGCCTCGAAATAGCCCTCACGGTCAGCGTCCCAACGATCGTTCACCGCCGTTCGCACATCGTCACTGACATCCAGCGGCAAACCGGACCAGGCCGAGGCGACCGAAAGGGCATCCGGGTTCGGCGCGGGAACTTGATCGCGGTCGGCATCAAAGGTGACCGATACCTGGTCAGGTACCGGTGGTCCAAGGTCCGGCGGCGGTAACTTCTGGCGAGGTGCCGGAATCGAGCCGACCACATCCCGCGCCGGACGGACCGGCACGTACGTGTCACCGATGCGCAGCAGTATCGCCGCCTCGCGGGTAACCGCCGCGCCCAGTGCCTGTCCAGCTTCGTCGATCACGGTGAGCGGCACACCGAAGCGGCGCGCGGCCGTATCCGGCAGTGCCGCGACCGGCACGTCCACTAGTTCCCGAGCGATATCGGTCGCCGGCGGCAATCCCGCCTGTGGTCCGGCAGCTATCCGCATGGCATGGGCGAAAAACAAGTTGTCAGGTTGCGTATGGTCCACCCAGCCTGCGTGGCGCCCGACGCGATTCATGGCCGCGCGCTGTGCGACGGTGATGCCGCCGTTCAGGTCTCCGGTGTTCTCCGTAACGGACTCGGCGTCCAACCCACCAACTGGCCGCGCCCCTGGCAGCTGACTAGCAACCCAGCCACCGTACTGGATTCCGCCGTCGAAGATCGCGGCTAGCACCTCGTCGCGCACGCCTGGCGGAACCGCGGGGTCCGTACTACTCGATTCGTTTCGGCTACCCAGATAGTGAATCCGGAGCACCGTGTCGGTGACCGCATGCAGCCGCTCCCAGCTGGCACGATCCAGTTTGGCGATCTCCACCAGCGTCGACTCCGTCATATCCACAACGGACCCGGGAACGAGGAAAAGCGGGGCTAGGTGCGCGGGCCTGGCGGACCGAAGATCACGCAGCCGTTCCGCGTTGTTCAGTACGAACTCTCGTCTGGCGTGGTCCAACCACAGGTCGTGCCGGAGCCCCAGCTCCGCGGCGAACTCGCGCAGCAGGGACCGATCCGTGAAGTCGAGCTCGGCCGGCCAGCCGGCCCTACGCAACACAGCCCCGAACTGCCGCACCTGACCGGCATGCGCTGGGTCGAATCCGAACAGCGCGGCTGTTTCGGCAAGGTTGGCCGGCACCTGAGAACCGGGGTGACCGTCATCCACACCCGTCAGCGCGATGTCGAGGGCCGCGCGCAAATCGGGACCGCCACCGAAGCGCTCATGCAGCTCATGCGCACGATGCATCCCCCATGCGGAGGCAACCCGAAACGCATCGGCAAAGTAGTCGTGGCCGAACCAGCGGTACAGCTGCCGAACGTCCACATTGGTGCCGTACGGCAGTAGCCGGTATACATCGATACCCGGCAACGCGGCGCGTAGCGCTTCCTGATAGCCAGCAGCATCGGCCGCGAGATCTTCGGATGCGGCGTGCGTCCGCTCGGCAAGAACGTCAGCGGCGGCCCGATTATCTCGCCATGCATCCAGGTACGCCTGATCGATGTCCACCCCAACCCAAGATGCACGGGCAGCGGAATCATTACGCGCAGCCAGAATCGCCTCGGCGAAGCTTTCCCCTTCGGCAAGGCTCGCGTACAGCGCAGGAAGGTCGATCCGCCGCTCCGCCGCCACGGCGAGGGCGTCGTGGGGCAGCGCGTCCAGCGCGTCCACCAGTCCGTCCAACAGCTCGCGACCGACCGCTACCGGTGGTGTGAGGGCAGCAGCGCGATCGCCGATGCGCGCCAGTGCCTCCCGGATGAGTATCTCTACCTGCAGGGAGCTCGCTCCCGGTGGCAGGAGGAGATGCACCGCATTGCCTACCCTGTGCGGTTGACGTACCGGCTCCACCAGCCGTGGGGCGGTAAAGCTGGAGTCGACCTGGACCCGAATCGCCGCTCCGTGCGGCGCTTCCGGCGTGCTGACCACCCATGCCGCCCAGGGGCGGTTCACGTCGGTGTTGCCGCGCCACGAGTCCACTCCAGACGCGTTGGCCAGGTTTTCGTCAATGAGACCGTGAATGCGTTTGCGGCCCGCGGTCAGCTCTTCGGTCGCCGTCTCCCGTGGTGCTACCTCCGCAACGTGGGCGCTCTGCGCGGTGCCATCCTCGTCGCGTAGGTAGCCGTCGCCGACGGTGCGGACCAGTTTGATGCTTCCGTCTAGTTGCGTAGTCCGGAGTTCAATCTCCACGCCAGCCCGCTCGGGAGGCTTAAGTTCCGCGGATATTCCGGCGACCAGCCTCTCCCGATCTTCGGTTAGCCATACCGGATCTAGCTGGAACTCCTTGGCGACAACGGCGGTCCATGTGCCACTGGTTTCGTCCGCAGTAGGCACGTTGGTAGCACCAACGAGTCGATCCACCAGCCAGGCCGCATTACCGAGACTTTCCAACGCGGAGCTGGCTGCGGCGTGGAGCTCATTCAGCTTCGACTCCACACCCGCGATCTCCCAGTTGATCTCATTGCGGGCATCCTCGGCGTGCCGGACGCGACGGCCCGCTTCAGCGGCGATTTCCCTCGCCCGCTCGATCTCGACGTTCCGTTCCTGATCGAGATCCGCAGCGGAATCGGTCAACTGGTCAACGGTGGCGTACGCGTCGATCAGCTGGCCCAGTGCGGCCTGTTCAGTCTCCGTATGCGTACGGGAGCGCATGCGGATGCGCCCGAGCAGGTTCAACGCCGCGTCGAACGATGTCGGGTCAAGACCGGCACGTGCGGAGTCGATCGATTCACGCACCGCCGGGTCGGCAAGCACGGATTCCGGCAGGGTGGCCTCGAGCCAGCCGAGCAAGCTCAGCGCCCTACCGACGGTATGCCGCCGGTGTTGGACGGCCGCCTTGGTCGGGTCGGTGTGCGCGATCAGCAGCGCACCCGGCTCGGTGCGCCCTGGGTGGCGCCGCCGAAGCTGCTCAACCACCTCCAGGTACCGCGACGGAGAATCACTCGTATCCTGCAACAGCGCATCGAGGTTGACCGGGTCGCGTTGCGCGCCAAGCTTGCGCCGTTGAACGGCCCGATACACCCGCCATGGCAGCTCCTCCGTTTCAGCGCCGTAGGGCAGAGCAGCCGGAACCTGCCCGGCGATCTGGCGTTCTAATTCATCGAGATCAATGGCCCACATCTCGGAGTCGCTGGTCGTCGTGACCCGTGCGTCGAACTCGCGCCTCGTGCGATTCCGTTCATCGACAACCCGCAATCGAGGAAGGTAATGTAGCCGCCGCTTGACGCGGTCTGTTCCGGAATCTGGCTTTTCCGGGATTACGTAGACGTTCTGCTGTTTACGTGAACCGCTGTGTGCTGCCGAGGCACTGCCGCCCTGCGTCGTTGTCGATATACCCGGCTGCACACCCGGGAGACCACTCTCTCCGGATACCTCGCCGGATGTCGTGTTACCCCAGTCGCGCGTGGCGGACTCGGTATAGCTTTCGGCATGGTCGACTCGATGCAGTGTCGCCACTCCACGTACCTGTGCCTTGGCGTCCATTCGCTGCTCAGCGGACTCCCAGACAGCGCGCACATCGATCTCAAGTCGGCGCCCATTGGCGAGCAGAATCAATATATCCGAGCGCGGATACTCCGTCATCAACCGGCTCGGGGTGACTTCGGTAGTCACGTAGGACTTGGCGTCGCGCGCTTCGTGATCCGCCAACTCGCCAGTTTGCGCCATTTTATCGATGAGGGAATGAAGTTCATTTCTAATCGGCTGCGCATCGATGTGGTGGAAGTACCGCTTCAGGTTCTGGTCTGCCACGGCGCGGCCACGGAAGTCCGGCTGCGAGAACACTTCGTCGATTGTCACAGCGGGGAAGGCATAGTGGACTTCGAGCGTGCCGGCGATCGACGCGTCGACCTTCCGTGGTTTGGTCGATACGCCAACCGCTCCGCCAGTACCGCGGGCGAGGGCACGAAGCACGTCACCCGCTCCACCGAGTCGGCCCTTCAACGGCGAAGGCACCGGGCGGAATTCGGCGATGATCCGCAGTTCGTACCGCTGTTCAGCCGCGACACCACCATCCCAGCCGACGCCGCCGACATCGTTGAGCACGGAAGTGCTGCTGGACCGCTGGCTTGATCGGCTTGCGCCGATGTTTCGATCGTATCCGCCGCTCTCCGTAGCCGACTCACCGTCGGCCGCAACCGAGCTTTCCGACTCCCCACTACCGCCGCCGGTTCCGGAAACAGCGCTTCGCCGAGTTGTGCTGGTGCTCGTGGTTTTCGATTGCCGGTGATAATTCTCCTGGTAACGCCCATGGCCGACGATGGTCGGGGCGCTGACCGGCACTAGCTCGATGTCCAGCCATAGCTCGCCGCGTTCCCCCGTGGCGGTTTCCACTTCACCGCGGTAGAGATCGTAGCCGCCCGGCTGGATCGCCTGCCGCATCACCCAGTTCAATGGCGCGCCCTCGGCTAGCTCTCCGCGCAACTGCCGCGTCAGCGCGGGGTTCGTCCCGAACGAACCGAGGGCGCCCGGCCCGGGTGCCACGTCGAGTACATCGGGTGCCACCTGCTCAACGGCGTTCGCGACTAGCTGGTATACCGTCGAATCGGTTTCCGGCCGCCAATCCACAACCTGGCCGTGTCCCAAGGTGCGGTGTTCCGCGGCATAGTCTGGAAGCTGGTAATCGCGCAGCGGAGCAGGCGCTCCTGGATGGTATGCACGGTCGGTGGCGAGCCGCTCAAGTCGCCTGAACAACCCCGGTGTACTCAGCTCGCGCAGCCCGCCCAGTTCAGCCAGCTCCTTATCGAGCACGCGGCGGGTGCTTCCATCCACTTCACCCGCCGACGGTGGCAGCTCAGTGGAGTACTTGCTGATCACCATATCGAGAAACGAATAGACATCATTCTGCTGTTCGCGATCCAGATCAGCCAACTCGCCGGCGCGGAGCCGTTCCAGTATTCGGCGGTAGGCCGCTTCCGCGACATCACGGCGGTCGATATCCCGACGCGAATCCGCTGAGGTGAACTTCGACGTCCCATGCTCAAACTCGTACTGCTGGTCTCCCAACCAGTTCTCCAGCCATCGATCGATGACCTGCGGCGGTATCGCACCTTCCGGAAGTAGACCCTGCCAGTACAGTCGCATTGCTTTCGGCATCGGGATCGCGACTTGGAACTGGCCGTCCCGCAGCTCGACCGGCTCTGCGGTGCTGACCTCCATCGAACCGTGTGCTTGTTCCAGCGCGTATACCGCGCCGGCCAGTTCGAAGGTGATCAAGATGACCTCACCGAAATAGAGCTGGAACTCGCCATCGCCGTAGCTTGTGGTGACCGCTTCGGTAGTCGTCTCATCCCAGTCGACCCCGGTACCTCCGGTGCCACCAGCTGACTGCGAGGGCATCGCGTCATCCCCGTCTAGCCCTGCGGACTCTCCGCCCTCGGGTAGCTCCGCGCTCGCGGCGCTGGTCGCGGAAGCCCCACCGCCTTTCGTCACCGAAGTCGTGACCGTGTTGTCCGGAAGTCCAAACGCGACCGCGCCGACCTGATTGCTCGCCGGCCCGATGCCGTTCTTGGCGCGCGTTCCATCGAATCGTGCGCCCGTAATCTTCAGGTTGATTTGCGCGGCGCCGTGGTGTCTGGCTGATTCGGTCCGGATCGAATAGCCGTCCTTGCCGAGTAGCTCACCCATATGACCCAGCAGCGTCGTGGTCGACACGGCTGGACCCACCGCACCCCGACCGGTCGATCCCAAGCCGGCCGAGTTGGGTAGGACCGAACGAAGCAGCTCGACAAGATCCGTAGCACCGTTTGTCGCTTTGGGTGCCTCGAGCCGGACATAGCCTGCGTCCTGAGCAAAGAGGCTAACCGGAATCGAGACATCGCCGACCGGAATGAAGTCGGTACCTAGGTCCGGTTCCTTGTCCTGCTCATTCTTGCCAGGGAAGGAGCGGCCAAGATCGCCATCCCATGGCACAAGGAGTTCGACGTACTGGGCGGCGACCGTGGCCGGTTTGGGTGACTCGGCGTTGGTCAGGTTGAGCGCTACCTCCCAAGTCACCGGCACCCGGACCTGTTCGGCCATGCCCTGATAGGCACTCCGTGTGCCGGCGAATACCCCACGACCGGAGCCTTGGCTTACCTTTTGCGTGGTTGCATGTGATCCACCGAGCCCGAGTAGACCACCACCGATGTCGAGATCCCTGGTGCGGCCGCGCGCACGCCCCCGGGAGGTTTGCAGGGTTGTCGTGCCGAGCACCGTACCGACGTGGTTACTTGACTCGGTGGTCGCCACCGTCTCGGCCTTGGCCGGGTCGAAACTGATCCGAACAACCAGCTCGGCACGTCGTACCGACGTGCCGCCCGGATGCGGCATCTCGACAGGTAGCCGGATACCTTCCTGAGCGGCATCACTTAGCTTGAAGGGGTTCTGGAACGCCTCCTCGTCGAGCAACTTGATGACCGCATTCAAATTGTTGAGCTGAGTACGGTGTACGGCGTCGTCAACGCTCTCGGGGGGCAGCAACCTGCCAGTGACCGGATCGACTGGTGGGATGAATCCCGCCTCGGCGAGCATGGTCAGTGCCCGCTCCCGCACCTCCTGTACGCCGGTGAGCCGGACGATCCGATCGACCGCGCCGGGACCGGCGTGCCAGATCGAGGCTGGCCCCGGGATCGTCGGGGCTTCAGCGACGGTCTCCCACCAGCCATCAGCGACTAGCGGTTTACGCTCGATAACCGTCGCCCATGGAGGGGCATCGTCGGATTTATGACCGGCTTCTCTCGGTACGGCATTGCCATGCTCGTCGCGGACCGGTACCGCCACGTTCTTGGACTTGATCGCACCCCGACTGCCGTCGGTCGTTTCCTCCCGTAGGAACTCGTCGGGAAACATCCACAACCATTGCGCCGCCGCGCCGACTGGCACCCGGGCGTATGCCCGGCCGTACACTGGCGGAATCTCCGGCGTACGTGCAGCTGGCTTATTCCATAGCACGTCCGAAGGCAAAGCCGCCTCCATCGGCCGAAAATCTGCCTCAACGGTGGTGATCGTGTCGACTTCGTACGTGATCTTGTTACGGGTGTCCAGGGCGTCACCCGTGGCGAACTTGCCCACCGAGACACTCGCGCTCGCATCGGCACCGGCCGACCTGGCTGGCTGATAAGTCGCGATATTCGCGGCGCCGGCGGCGAAACTAGCTTCGTTGGTCTTGGCGTCGGTCATCCCAACTGAAGCGGAGCCGAAGTTGCTACTACCGACTCCGGTCCAAATCCGGCTGGCAGCCGGATGGGTAGGTTTCGCGGCAGCCCAATCGAGTTTGGTCGTCAGGCGAAAACTGTAAACCTGCCCGTTGGTGTAGTCATTGACTGAGAACGAGTAGCCTCGATCCGGGTCGATCTCCCGCTTACTGAAGTTGTCGCGACCTTGCAGTTGCCGCCAAAGCTCACGACGGACGGGTCCACCCACATCGTCCCGAACGCCAGGTGGCAGCTGCGCCACTAGGGCTTCGAAAACTGGTGCGGCCGCGAGATCAAAAACCCTTGTCGATTCGTTGAGTTCGCTAGCTTTATGCTCGATGAGCGTACGCAATTCCGGCGAGTTGGGGAGGCCCTGATAGTTCACCAGTTCGTCCGACTTGCCGGCCTTCGCATCAGCACTGTCGACGTTGTGCTGTCCTGAACGAGATGGCGCACCCGTTGAATCCGCGGCTAGCGCGGCCTCTGCATCGCTTGTTTCCGCGGTCGAGACGTGAATCTGTGGCACGCGCAGATACAGCAGATCACGTATCCCACCGTACCGTGCCCGCGCTCCATCACCAGCATCGGCTGATTCAATGATCCGCACGTCGCCGTCGTAGTTTTTGGCGTGCACACGCAGTTCCAACTGGACTCCGAAGCCGATCGTGCTCGTCGGTGACCAGTACTGATCGGTTACGCCGGTTCGCGTGGTGTCGGATCCTCCCGCGGTCCAGGTCTTCGCGGTGCTATGTGTCGCTTGCGGAGTCAGAACAACTGACTCGCCGATCATGTCGCCAACCGCGCTCTCTTGGCCTCGAGCGCGTTCCCACGAACCGACCGACCCACCAATGGCTTTGGCAACCGGAAACCCAGAACTCACCGATGTCGAGGTCCCATGGTTCCCGGTCGTCCCAATGCCGCCGAGCCACGCGGATGACTCCGCGATCATCGCGGTCTGAAGATCGCTCGTCATCTCCATGCCGCTGTAGTCGCCATCAGCGTTCGTGCCGGTAAGGCGGATCCGCAGGTTCACCTCGGCTGCGCCGAAATCCACGGTGAAGCCATCCGAGTGCCGGACCCACCGCAGCGCGCCGACCATCAAGTCCGAGATTTCTTCGGGACTCGGCGCCACGCGTCCACCTTGCTCGGCTCCCAGCGCGGCGATCAGCTCGGCGCGCAGAGTTTGCGCGAACCGGCTCATCATTGGCAGATCGACGTTCGCTGGGCTAGCGGTAGCGACGCCAATCGGAGTGACAGTCACTGCTCGCGGGGGACTATCGGGCGTCATCGCCTGGTAGTCGGAAAAGGTGCTGCCGCCGTAATCACCACCGCGCTGAACATCCGGGTCGGCGGACGGCTCCGAGTTACGCAGGAAGTCCGCGACGTGGCTGCGCACGGTGCCAGCGACTTCAGTCGTCGACATCTCGCCCAGTACCGGCGCGAGGTACTTACCGTCCTGGGTGCTCCGGCCATAACGGTAGTCGCGGAAGCCCATGCCGAGCCCCTGCTCGGAAATCAGCTGGTCATACCGGTACCTGCCGTAGGCCGTATCGTGGCGCTGGACAAGTATCAGGTACCGATACTCGTCGTGGGTGAAGTCGATTTCGGCTATACCGTCCGGATGCGGGTGCACATCGATCACGGCTTGGTTATCGCCGAGTAGTGTGCGTAGCTCGGTCTTGATCTTCCCGAACAGCTCGCGTTCTTCCTCGCGAACCGCCGGCCGTGCCACCCGAAACAACAGCGGCGTGGATAGTTGCGTGGACCATAGTACGTCAATACCCGCCGCATGGAGCCATTCAGCCAGGTGCCGAAGGACGCTTTGCTGGAATCCGTGCGTATCTGGATGCGCCGATTCGCCGGGTATCAAGTCAACGTTGGCCAGTAGCCCGCCATCATCGTCGCGACGCACAGTGAGCTGGATTGCCGCGCTGGTCTCGCCCGCCGTGGCCATTTCGACCACCAGACCGTCCGATGTGTTGCGGACGTCACCGACTTCGACGGTTCGCCCAGCAAACTCCCGGCCGTCAAGGTGGGTGCGCAGCGCGCGGGCGATCGCGTCGATTCTTTCGGCCGAGACGGTTCCTGAATCAACAATGATCTCGTCGAACGCTGGGATTGAGCTGTGCCCTTGATCGTCGTAGCGGGCGACTTCGTCGAGTAGTCGGGGAATCTCATCGCGCCATTGTTCAGCGAGTTCAGCCGGGTTTGACTCGGCGAACCACATTAGGTGTGGCTCATCGACCGTCCCGGCACGCAGTGAGAACATCGTTGGCAGCGCCTGCTGACCTACAAGTGGCTGCACGTGCTGCACCGGACCGGACATCGCGCGAATGCGAATCAGCCCGCCCTGCTCAACGATGTCCACGAGGTCGGGTCCGGAAATGCTGTCGACGTCCAGGTCGCGGGCGGCTTCACGCAACTCGGTAGCCGACAGCGGGGCCGCTGGTGACTCCTCGACCGGCCGCTTCGGTTCCGCAGCGCCCATATTCGCGCGGCGCGCGCGCGGATCGCCCCCGTCCGCGTACTCGATGTTCGTCAGGTTCGGCAGCTTGACCGCCGGATTCGCGCGGGGACGGTTTTGTGCGGCCGGCCGAACCGTAGCGTCGTCCCCACGCGACCGCCCCGACGGCCTAACCGGCTCGGAGTGCCCGCCGAAGGTGTTGAACCAGTGGATGTCCGATCGTTCGCCGTCGACTATGGACAGTTCGACGCGAATGCCGAGCTGGCGCGCTATATCGCTGGCGATACGTTCCGGCGCCGCGCCGTGCTGGGCGTCCTCCGCCAGCCCAGCTACCGTTGTGTTCAGTCTGCCGCCGAATTCAGTGACGGTACGCTCGACCTCACTTGTTCGAGCGAGCATGTCCGCCACTTGCGCGCTCGCCTGGTCCCACTCGGCCAATGCCGTATCGGCGCGTTCCGTGGCCGCCGCGATCGCGGCATTGCCACCACGGGGTTCGGCGGCGCGGATTCGACGCAGCTCGCGGCGCGCGTCACCAAGCTCGGTGTGCGCACGAGTGATCGCCTCCGCGGCGGACCACGCCTGACCAGCCGCGGTGTAGGCGGCGTCGAGCGCGTCATATTGCCGTGCGTCAGTCACCTCGGTGGTTGCGGTCGCCAATCCCTCCCACGCCTGGGTAAGGACGCTCAGCACGCGGCGCGCAACCTGGGGGATATCGCCGAAAAGCAGTGCGTCGCCTTCCGCCTGCAGTTCGACGAATCCGCCTTCCTGGACCTTTCCGTTCAGCGCATGCCAGGCCGTTTCGACCATCGCCTCGCGTGCATCGGCCGAGCTGGCGACACCGACGGCACTGTCGTGCAAGGCATCCAAGCCGAACGTGGGCACACCCGGCGACTCTGATCGTTCCGAGATCTCCAGGTCCATTGCGCCTTCTGGCGGCAGCACCGCGCCCAGGATCGCCCGCCGCTCCTGGGCGAGTCGGGCGGCCAGCGCGTCATCACTCGTGTCCCGCTGCCGTACGAGCAGCTCCGCCGCTTCCTGCCTGGCTATCACGGCTGCCGAATCACCAAGCACCACAGTGATCTCCCGACCCGTGCCGCGTTCCAGCCAACGGGTCGAGACCCCCGCACGCCAACGCATCTCCTCGCCGGTACGCACGGGGTCGTAACCGTCTTCGCGCAGCCGGAGCCACAGGCTCGTAGCTTCCTCAGCGAAACTCTGGTGACCAGGCAGCCGCACCAAGTACCGGTGCGCCGCTTCGGCATCGTCCGCACTGGCGGATACGACGTCCCGATCGGGCAGTAGATATGCTCCGCTCTCGGAAGTGGCCCGATACAGCGCCTGTGCTTGCTGGTCCACGGCCAGCCAGATCGCCTCACTATGCACCGGCCCCAATGGGGCGACCAGACCGCCCAGGCTTCGCATGGCCGCGATCACCAGTGGGTGGTCGAGGTTGCGCTCGTTCTGGGCCAACCCGGCAAACCGGAGCTCGGCCGGGCGCAGAACCCACATATCGCCGTCGACCTCGTGGATCACGGGCGGAGTGACGGTCACCGAAGCCTCATCGCCGTCCGGCGATTCCCGGTAGTCGAACACCGTTGCCACGTCGGCGTGTCCGAACCGAAGCGAAGCGCCGTGCGGGCGCTTGTCGATCTCGGGGAACTCGACCTCGTCAGTCGTGTCGTTCTGCTCGGCCGCCTCGGTCATGGTGATCGTGGTTGGCTGCTGTTGAATGAGGCCGTAGTAGTCGAAGAGGTTGTATCCGCGATGCACGGCCGTGCCACCCGGCCGGCTTCGACCGAGTTCCCGGACGCCCGCGCGCACCAGCGCACCAATCTGCTCCCAGCGGGTGCCGTGGCTCGTCACCCCGCTGGGCGTGCCCAACCTGATCTGACTCATCGCCGTTTGCGTCCAGCGATTCCCGTCGAACAGCCAGCTGGCTGGCTCAACCACGACCGTCCCCGATGGGGCATCGAAGTTCACGTCAACGGCCTCGGTAGCACCGTCGGCGTGATGCACCAAGACGGGCCCGGCGCCACTGCCCGTCACGGCGATGATGTCCGCGCCGTCGGCGAGACCCGACAGGGTGAGCGACAAGATCTCCTTGTCTGTCGTGCGCCAGCCCGTGATAGGTGGTTGGTCAGTGGGAACCGCATCGGCGTGCACCGTGATCGAGGTAGGCAGCGCGGTCCAGCTGTCGCCGCGCGTCGAACCTTCCTCGCCAGGCGCCTGACCACTTGTCGCCCCTGCCGTCGCCGCGCCAACGAGAGCGGGCGCTACTGACTTCGCGTGCCCACGGGCGAACTCCAGTGACGTGACAACCGAGCCGACAGCCTGCTCCACATCGTCGGCAACCATCCCGCCGAGAACGTAGACGTTCGGACTTCGCTGCACCCAACCGTTCGCCGTGAGCTCGAAGGAACCTGGTATGATGTCCACATCTCCGACGCCCCTGGTCGCATCGATCTGATAGGTCTCCTCAAGCACAGTGCCGTCCGAATAGGTCACACGCACGGGCTTGAGTCGATCAGTCAGCTCGACGCCAACGACCCCGTCACCTGTTGCATCCATCTCGTTGTCGTCGGGATCCTGCAACATGTGCAGGTCGTAGGCGATCGCGAGCCGCACCGCGTCCGGCGCGCTCCGCACCGACGCGAGACTGCCCGAGCGGAAACCAACGATGCTTCCATCGCCGAGCACCTCGACCATGACCGCACGGGAGCCGTCGGGCGCCGCGAAGGTCCCGTCGTACACCCATCGGTCGACCGTGGCGATCGCCATATCGCGACGATCCCGAATTACGTCTCGAACAAAGTCTTCCGCACGTGCCAGGCTCGCGTCCGCTGTGGCGTCATCAACCGGAAGGCCCGTAGCAACCGCCCACTGCTGCGCGACAGCCTCGGCGGTGTGGGAGGGTACGGTCACGTCATCCGGCTGTGGCGGCTCGGAAATCCGATGCCGAAGCACTTCCGGCTGGTGGACCTCACGCGCCGGCGTTCGTGTCGTCTGTGTGCCAAACAAGCCAGGAACGGACTCCGCGCCCCGCGAAGAGGTTCGGTGAGCAGCGAGGCGACTTCGCTGCCGAGCGTTCAGGTCGCGACGTTGCGATTGCTGACGGTGGGCGTCCCGAGAGGGCGCAAGAACGGAATCCGTATACCCCAGCACTGCCGGCGCGCCCGAAATTACCAATGCTTCGTGGACAATCGGTACGAACTCGTCGTCACGTCCACGCGCAAGGCGAACCATGATGCCCCGGACACGCGTCACCTCGCCACCCGGCGTCGACATACTGGACCGCACGACGGGAAACCCCTTGCCTTCGGCAGAAACACCAGTCGCCATGAGCTTGGCATCGTGGTAGAGGTCCCACAGTCGGGTTTGGATATTCCAGACCCAGGCCGTGCCACTGGCCGGTGGGGTGTGTTGCACTGGATCCACCGAAACCTGGCCGGCGGAATCGGGTGAGCCATCGCCGCTCGGGAAATCCCGTTCCACGACGTGGATCGCGACTTCGGGGTGCACCTGATAACGGGTGGAGCTGCCATCGACTTCCGCGATGTCGACCACCACCGTCGCGCCAAGATCGTCCGCCAGCGCGTGCGCCATCGTGATCAGCGGGGTTCGAGAGTTGTCCGCGACCACCGCTGCCTGTGCATCGGCGGTCAGGGTTACCGTCGCTGGTTTTCCGCTCAGTTCGCCTAGCTGCCTGGCGAGTTCCTGCGCGGCGAACATGCCTGGCCGCCCAGTAAGCAGATCGTCCAGGTCGAGCGAGGCCTCTACCAACCGATCAGCTTCGTCGCCGTCCTCGGCGTACGGCGTCGCGGCACGGACCGGATGTGCTTCGCGTGCCGGCTGGGTGTGCGTTTCGGACACAGCCGTTCGTTCCGAGGCCGTCACGGTGTCTGCTCTGGCCCTGACTTCGGCGTCACCCAGCTCTTCGCGCCGCGCGGCGGCGTGATCCGCGGATGTGCCGTACGTCTCCGCCGATGCCGCGCTGTCTCGCTGGAACAGCTCGGGAAGTGACGCCGTGTCAGGCATCAGCCCGGCGAGGACCTTTTCGGCCGTAGCCGGCGGCTCCTCGCGCGTCGCGGTGCGGGCACCTGGATCAGCGTGGGCAGTGGGAGCAGATTCCCTCGGCCGGACTTCGGTAATGGGCAGCGGTGCATCCGGACGTTCACCGGCCTGATGCTTGCCGACCCACTCGTCGAGTGGGCGACGTTGCGTTTCGCCGTCGCCGACCTTCTCGTGGGTCGTCGTCGCACCGTCTTGCTGCGCGACCGTCCCGGTCGCGGCGCCCGGCCGGGTTGAGCCGGTGTTCCCACCAAGCCGAATCCGCACCACCCTGCCACTCGATTCGCCATCACGCGCGGGCGGCACATGCTCGGCACGTACCACTCGCGGCGCGCCTTTTACGAATGGCGCATCGCCAGGGAGCGGGACGGGAACCCTTTCCCCGGTTCGAGTAGTGTCCACATAGATTGAGCTCGTCTCCCTGACCCCAGTGCCGTCAGTAGTCTCGAAGAAGTATCTGACGGCCCCCGACGGTGGATTGCTCGCCAGGGCCTGACGCATTTCTCCAGCGACATCGATCACCCGAACCCATTCGATGGGCTGGCCGCGCTCGCCCGGACGCGCCTCATAGATATCCCAACCACCATCCGAACGCGGACCAAACCGCACCGGAACCCGCCCCGACGACGACACCTCAGACAACAACACGAACCGAGACTCCCCACCATCCCGGCCAACCACCACCTCAACCAGATCCCACCGACCAGAAACCGAACTCTGCACCCACTCCAAACGCGCCGCCGGATCAGCCGACACCCCACCCGCACCAACAGAATCAGCACGCGTGGAGTCCGTGGCTGTCGCGGTGTCGGTTATTCCGGCTGACCACGTTGGGCCGTTGTCCGCGCCGACCCAAACCTGCCGAGCCTTGCCACTCGACCAAACATCAACAACGACCGAAACACCCTCGACCGCACCCCGCACGAGGAACCGGTCCAGATAACGCGTCACATCCCGCGAATCCGGATCCGTAAAGACCTCCCGAACGAGGTTCCGCACCTGGTCCGCGAAGGCCGCGCGCGACATACCCTCCGGCACCTCAACGACACCCTGATGAATGCTCTTCCGCAGCTTCCGGGTCAGCGCGACATCCTCCGGCGCGGGCCGGCGGGGTTCAACATCACCGACCTCGCGTTGCGCCACACCAGACCGCCGCGCGGGTCGCTCGGTGTCCTCGGCGCTTCGGTCGGCGGCGGCTACCTGCTCCGTGCCGACGGTCCGAGGCGCACCGAGGACATTCGGGTTCTCACCCGGCAACGGAACGAAGGTGCGTTCCCCGGTTCGCGTCGTATCCGTCCAGATTCCACGCGTGGTAACGATCTCGCCGTCCCTGGTGGGCATCTCCATCTGCTGGGCGCGAGATACCGGGTTGTCCTCGATGTACTGCCGCATGGTGCCGGCGACGGCTGTTGTTCGAACCCATTCGATGGGCTGGCCGCGCTCGCCCGGACGCGCCTCATAGATATCCCAACCACCATCCGAACGCGGACCAAACCGCACCGGAACCCGCCCCGACGACGACACCTCAGACAACAACACGAACCGAGACTCCCCACCATCCCGGCCAACCACCACCTCAACCAGATCCCACCGACCAGAAACCGAACTCTGCACCCACTCCAAACGCGCCGCCGGATCAGCCGACACCCCACCCGCACCAACAGAATCAGCACGCGACGGCAGATTCACGTCGGCATGCGGGCTGTCGCGGATGGACGCCAGATCGGTCAAATCGACGGGCGATCGGTCGCGCATCCCGTCGTACCACGAGGAACCGGCTTCTGCTGTGCTCGCCTTGGTCTGGGTGGCCCGCGGGTGACCATCGGCTGGCGAAGTTCGCGCGTGCAGCCCGTCAAGATCCGTGAGCCGGTTGACGTCGGCGGGTTGTCCTACCGCTTCCAGTAGCTCGTTCTCGAGCCGGTCCATGGCGCGTTGCTGCAGTGGGGACAGTTCGACACCGCGCGTGGCGTCGTAGAGTGCACCAACCGTGTCCCGCGCCGCTGATGTGGACGGACTTTCGAAACGTACGAGGGTCGTATTGCCGTCGGTGTCGGAAATCCGTGCGACGATGCCCGGATCGCCAAGTGCCGTCCATCCGTCCACTACGGAGTCGATGCGGTAGCCACGCTCGCGCAGCCCAGCAAGCACCTGCTCGGCGTCACGACTGAACGTCTCGGCAGAGGGTAACCGCGCGGAGTATCGGCTTGGCTGGCCCGATGCATCCACGTCGACGGCCGGCGCGAGAACGTCAGGGGTGAACACCGCGCCATCGATCTGGATCACGGCATCACGAATACCGGCGGTGCCTGGATCAGCGGCGACCCGGAAAGCGCCGTGGGACAACGATCCCATCCCCGCGACTTCTTCTGCTACAGCCTCTAGGACCTTGCGGCCGACCACGCCCGTCCACAGCCGGGTGGCGCCGTCGCTGACCGGCGCTCGCGAATCCATGGTGACCGTCATGACCTCAAGCTGACGCGGTTGACCATGCTGTAGACCGACGGTTGGGCGATCGATCCGCAGTTGGCCAGTAGTACCGGTTGCTTCGAAGACGACACGGACGTCGATGGTCGCGTCTTGCGCGTGCACGGTGAACACTTCGCCGCCACCTGGCGTGACCGTCACGTTCTCGGCCGCATAGCTAGCGCCACTTTCCTGGCGGGGCGCGTCGTTGTGTAACCAGTCGCTGAACCGCTCCGCCATCTCGGCCGGCCGAGAAGCCGTCGCGTTCACAAGCGCAATAACTTCAGTCGTCGATGCTGCTGATGTCCACCCACTCAGTTCGGCGAGGTTGCCGGTACCGCGCAGGGCTTCGCCAAACACGCCGCCGTGTCCCGGCGAGCTCTCCCGCAACCCACGCAATCCCGCTGCCAACAATTCGGCCGAAGTCGCCGTGCTCGGCGCGTCGCCGGTGTACTCGGCGGGAAGCGAGATCCGGTCAAAACCATCCTGCCGGGTGACCCCAGCGTCGTCCACATACCGCGCCGCGGGTTCTACCAAAACCCTGCCCGGCGGCACATCAATACTGGTCGATACCTTGATCGCGGTTGCGGAGCCGTCCGGGTCTACCACCAGCGCCGTCTGATCTTCACCCAGTATCCAGGCCGGACGGTTCGGCCCATCCGTTGAGGGAGCCAGCGCACTGTACTCGCCATGGCTGATCGCGGTGAGGACATCAACGACGTGGCTTATCGGATCGGGTATCGCCGCGGCGATACCAGTAGGCTCATCGATGCTGATTAACCTGGCTGGTGATACCGAGCGGGTCCCTGGCGTGGTTTCGCTGGATCCGGCCGTGCGGCCGACGTCGGAAACGACGTGCTGGTCGGCAAAGGCGGGGGCGCTCGCACGGACCTTGCCAAAGCCAAGGCCGAGATCCCGCGCTACCGTCAGCGCCGTGCCGTCCAGCGTTGGTGGCCGCATAGCCGAGATCTCAACGCGAAACGGTGCGGTCTGCATTGGACCGGCAGCGGACATCGTATAGGTGCCGGGAGTAACCAGTACTTCGCCGGCGGCACGATTGGGATTGACGACTATGTCACCGAAATGCCGCGAACCGTCCGCGTACGTCACTCGGAGGTAGGTCTGCTGACCACCGGCGCCGGCTGGTTTGGTTGTCGTCTCGACCGCGACCGATGCCGTGGGATTGTCACCCAACAAGACTTGAATCGGTGTGTTCGCCTGGCCGGCCAGACCATTCAGGTAACCGAAGATCGCACTCTTAGTTCCCTCCTGCGCCAGCACTTCCGCCGGAGGAGCCTGCTCCGGTGCCGAGTCCTCGGGCTGGTGCCGCGCATGCTCGCCTGAATCAGGCGCGCTACTAGTCGCGCCGTTATCAGTCGCCGTGCCATCATTGGGACGCCCCGCCTCGCCCAATGGGGTGACGGCGTCGCCGATTTTGTCGCCGGTGATGGTCGTGCCGTCGTAGCGGGTCGGCGGCTGCGGCCCCCAGGTGTCCCGGTCCCAGCTGACGGTGCTCTCTGTCGAGGCCGAGTCTACCGCTTCTTTTTCGCGGTTGGCGGCTTGCTCGCTTGGCGAGCCAGTCGTGTCTTCCGATGACTCCCGTTGCACATTGCCGTGCTCCCCCGAGGTGGAACTCGGCGTTTCCGCCGCATCGGAGACCTTGCCCGCACCTTTCACTGGGCGCTGAGGTTCCGTACTTTCGGATTCCCGTTGGCTTGTGCTGCTCTCTGCTGCCGGTTGACTCGTGCCGGTTTCCGCGGTGTGCTGGGTTGAACTACCGTCGGCGGTTTGGTGTGCGGCAGCGTTCGCGGCGGAGTTCTCCACCACCGCTCCAGCCGGCTGCGTCACACCCGTTGTGCCGGCAGCTGATTCCCCGGTAGCCGGGGCTCCTTGCCCGTTGTTCAGCCCGGTGTCGGATTCCGCGCTAGCGGGGTTGCTTGATTCGGTACCCGCCGTTGCGCTGGCCGAGCCTTGCCCACTGCCACTGCCAGCACTGTCGGAGGCCGTAGCAGCCGGCTTCGGTTGCACCTGGTTGTCGCGACTGGAATCGGATTTACCCGCTTGACTTGGACGATCACCGGTTCCGCTGCCTGGTTTGCTTCCGCCGGCGGAACCGCCACCGCTGCCGCTGCCGCCGGAGCTGGCCGAGGCACCGGGACCGGATGCGCCGCCAGCGGAGGCCGTGGCACCAACGGTGGCGGGCGCTGGGGTTCCCGCTGTTCCGCCTGCGAACCCAGCCGACGGGCTGCCAATCGGAGCCGCGCCCAGCGCGGCGAGGCCGTCTCCGCCAGCAACCGGAACGCTATGGACCGGCGCCATGATCGTGTTGTCGAAATTCTTGACCGTGTAGCTCAGGTTCTTGAAGGTCTGGCCCCAGGCACCGGTTGCCAGCCGTCCGTAGGTTCCTTCGGTTACACCGCTGAATGCGCCCTTGATGGCTTCTTCGACTGCCTTCCTGGTGCTCCACTCGTGGCCGGCTTCGCCACCGGCACCTGGTCGGGGAGCGGTACCGCCCAGCTGGGCTTCCTGACCGGTTGCCTGGAACTGGGCGTAGTCGATACCGGTCGTCGCGCTGTACGCGGCGACACCTCCGCCGGCACCCATGAATGGCCACCCCAGCGGTCCTCGGGCAAACGCCAACATCGAGCCGCCTGCGCCGGCTCCGACAAAGGACTTGAGCGCGTCAGTTCCCGTCGCGGTCGTTCCGGACAACCCGACCGAGCTCGTCTCAACGCCGCCAAGAACCACACCAAACTGATGCACGCCAAGGCCGAGGGCGCCACCACCCAGGACGTACCCGGATACCTGCCTACCCAGGGTCGACCACACCGGAATGCTCTGGGTCGCCGCCGAAGCGACGTAGGGCCGCACCCCAGCCGGAACACGAGCGAGGTTCGCGACTGTCGGCTTCGCCAAGGCTTGCCGCACCGCCGGGTGCATGAACTGCACGAGAGTAGCTGGGTGGTGACCTGCCCTTCTGCCCTGAGCCATCAGCGACCACCGCGCGCGACCAGCCCAATGATGTCTCGCCAGCGCTTGCGGCAGCATGTTGCGCGGGTCCGCCGTGTGTAGGACGAAACGTCCAGCGCCTCGGGCTCCGCTGAGGGCTACCCGACCGCCGACACGAAGCCCGATTCCCGCTAGATCACCAGCGAGGGCCATCGATCGCGCCACGGACCCGCGAGTGCCTCCGGCGCGGATCGCACTTCCCAGGACACCTGGATTGAAAGAGAACGCCCGAATGCTCTGGCGCGCCTGCAGTGCCGCGATCCGGGCTGCGGCGCTGCGAAGCGCGGCAGCCACGGCCGCCCTGGTTGGCCAGATCTTTGCCGCCCAGGATACTACCGAGCCACCCAACGAGACGACGGCGAAGATGATCGCGGCAGTCAGCTCGGCCAGCAGGCTTAACAGCAATGCGGATACTTGACCGATCGCCGTTCCGATCTGGAGCGCCATTTCCACGAGAACCCGCGAGGCCTCAAGATCAGCCTGCGCGACGGACGTTCCGGCAAGTACGAACTCGGTAATCTTCGAGGAAAAGGACACCGGACCGGCCGGGCCGGTCCAGGTCATCTGTACCCGGCTGGCATCGTTGGTGACCGCCTGCAGCACCTCGAACATCTCCATGGCCCGATCGCTGTGCGCGATTGCCGCGTCACTGATCGGTTGGAGCTCCGTTCGGGGTACTTTACCGGTTACCCACGCCAGCGCATCGGCCACTCCAGCGGGGATTGGCGCGCGCCCCTGCAGGCCGAGCCACTGGTTCGCCTGCTCAATGTAGGAGTCCAGCGTTTCACCAAAGCTACGAATAGCCTCTTCTATCTCGATGGCAAAATTGGAGGATCCAGTCATGCGCCAGACACCCCCGAGTAAAAACGATCGAGAAACCTCAATAACCCGTGAATTATGTTCACTTGAACACTAATTCGCCCTTCAGTTCAGAATGCTATCAACGATGACTCTCGACGTTAGCTTCTTCCATGTTGATAAACATTCCGATCGCGGTCACCACCGTGTCGCCAAGCGACTCCAGTCCAGTCGCCATATCCGCGCGCGCTGCTCTGACTTTCTCAATTACTTCCGTCGACAGCTGGTCGTACGTTTCCGCAGCCGCCTGATCGACATTGGTATGCGATGAAAACGTTGGTTCCGTCACGTCGTCCACGTTTTCCAAAGCTGACTTTCCACTGGATAGTGCGCGCGCGGCGGAAATTGCTTCACCGGCGTCACTGATCTCGATTGGACTACTCATCGATCTTCCCGCGTTCAGCGACGATCTCAGCATCCGACTTGAACATACTTTCGTACGAACTGCTCGTGGGAATCTGATACTGCGCACGAAGCTCATCGATCTCGGGTGGGATCTGATCCGCCATCGCATTATTCACCTGATCCGTCAATGAAGCGATCGCGGCCGCATTGACCTCAAGCAGCAGCGAGCGCAGGCTGACCGCATCTGGCGTACGAAACAACCGTGGATCGATCTGCACATCGACGAGCTGCCCGCGCGGCCCTACCACTACCGTGAGTAACCCATCGTCCGATGTCGCCTCGCCCGTCAACTCCAGCAGCTCCTGCTGGGCATCTGGAATGTTCTGCAAACTTTGCCGCAGGCCGTCCATGATCTCCATGAAAGTGGCGGTGCTGGGCAGATTATTCAGCTCCGCGAGTGGATCGTGGTGCGGCGATGCCATGGTCTTCTCCCATCAAGAGCGAGCCGTGCTGCAGCCAGTGTCTCGAAAGCTCCTGACAGCTGACCAACGTCCTCGCGCGCTGGTTCCAGACACGAAACCCCACTTCACGCCGAAAATTACGGGCGGCAACAAACACGCGGTACGGATGGCCTACGGGTCAGTGTTGGTCGTGGCGCTCACCCAGGGGCACCGAGCGACGGAGGCGGCTCCTTCGCGTGCTTTGCCTGTCGGGCGGGTTCGGTCGCGACTACCGGGCCGCCAGGGTTTTCCACTTCCCACGTCGCCGCCGGATCGGCAGGCAATGGCATCGACTCGTCCGTACTCGCCGGAATGGTCGAACCTCGCCGGGTAGCTCGATCGGCCGAACGGTCCGCGCTACCGCGCTTTCGTACCGGCGCGCCCGCGCGAACGTCTGGAGTTCGCAGGGCAGCAGGAACAACGTTGGCGGTTCGCTCAGCTGCCGGACCTGCTCCGGCGGCGACGCGGCCCTCCATAACTGGCGCGGTGGAGGGCGCGGTATCGGCCTCGAAGTCGGATTTGCGCAGCTCCTCGACTCGCTGTTGACGTCGTTGCCGCTCCTGTTTTGTCGCTCGCCGCCGTTCCGACGCGGTCATCGCGCGTTTGGTAGCACGGGCGTTGGCCAGTACCGCGCTCGTGGCATTGTCGGCGTCCGGCTTGACGGATCGCGGTGCTTCCCGGTTACTTCCGCCTCGTACTGAACCACTCCCCTTGCCAAATACCGATGGGGCAAGGTTGGCGGACGTTGAACCGAAGTGAGCCTGCACGCTGGGCGCGGAGGTGTACTCGTGCCTGCCCTTCTGCTCGCCGGAACCGTTACCCTGCTGCCCCGGTTGCCCCGACGGGGGCGGGGGCATACCCATTCCCGGCGGCATCATCGTACCCGGAGGCATCTCCATTTCGGACAACGGCAAGGAATTGGGTGTATTTGTCAGCTCAGGGCTCGCCGGGACACTCGGTTGGGGCGGATCCGCTGGAACGGTCGGAGGTGGTGGTGCAGTCACCGAATTCGGCGGAGTTGGCGGTGCCGCGCCGCCAGGTGGCGGATCCGCCACGCGCCCTGACGGCGGTGGCACCGAGGGCATCGACGGCGGCAACGACGAGGTACTGGGTGGTCCAGGCGGCGCCATTCCTGGTGCTGGCTGAAAAGTCCCTGGCAACAAGCCAGCGGGCGGTCCCGCCGCCGAGGTGGCACCGCCGTCCGGCACCCAGCTCCCCATGTCACCACCGAAGGCCGGTGCACCCCCTGCCGAAGGTGAACCCCCCGCGAACGCGGGATACCCAGCCTGGCCATGCCGTGCCGCATCGCCGCTGCCGGCTTGGCTGCCGCCGAGAATCATTCCAGGACCCAACGGAGCGCCACCCGGCATACCGCCTGCCGGTGCGCCAGCCGCGTCCAGCCCTGGCGGTCCTCCTGGCGCATTTGCCCCACCGCCGTCGAACCCGGGCGGGAGACCGGCGCCACTACGCATGGCCGATCCGAGTCGCGGTGCGGCAGGCGCGGCTCCTGCTCCGCCAAACGCGGGTGGCGCGCCGGCCATCCTCGGCGCACCACCGAAGGCAGGCGCCGGCGGTGGTGCGCCACCGAAGGCAGGCGGCGGCGGTGCCGGTGGCGCACCGCCGGCACCGAACCCGGGCGGCAACGGCATGCCAAACGCCCCCGGATGAGCGATCGCGTTGACCGCCTCGAACACGCGAGGTTGCCCTGAGCGCAACAGCGACAGGTACGGCTCGTACTCGGTCGCGAGGCCATCCGCCAGCTCGCGCGCCTTGTTGTCGTACATATCTTTAACGCCGTCGACAGTCTCGTAATACGGGAGAATCGTGTTCGAGAACATCTTAATGAGAATGGCCATCGGCAGCCGATAATTCATAATGTCGCGCTCGGCTTCCTTGGCTTCAGCCTCTTCGACCGCAGCCAAGTAGTCCGAATAGAGTTCTTCCATATCCTCTTGTCCCTGCGCCGCGACGGTCGACAGCCCGGTGAGCGCCGTCGCATTGTCATTCGCCGCCCATACCGCGTCATCCATCCCCCCGATAAGGCGACCAACTTGACCCAGGAGCACCATCCTTGCCTCGGGGGATTCGAAATGCAGTGATTGAATCGAGTGGTCGACGAATGTCCTTGTCATACCGATTGCCTCGGCGAGTCCACGCCATTGCTGCCCGATCGAAGCCATGACCTCAGGCTGCTCGCCCTTGATCTTGCCTCGGATAATCTCGATCGAGTCACCACCGGTACCGCTGCCCTCGCCTGCCGTACTCAACAGCGCTCACCTTCTTCGTCATGCGATACCGCGTTCGCCTCGATCACGCGGTTCGACGGCTCACTCAGTAGACGTAGTCCCCTTCTTCGTACTCATACGGGTCCGGAGGAGTAGTTGGTTCACCATCTTCGCCAGTCGGGGGCGATTCCTGCACGCCGTGCAGGTTCTGCTCACTCTTTTCTTCGATGCGTTCCTGTTCGGCAGCCGCGTACTCTTGTTGGGTCTCGACGAACTCATCTAAACCGTGCGCGTGTTCCTGCTTTTCGACGGTGAAGCTACTGAGCGTGTTGCCATCAGCGTCCGTGGTGTAGTAGCGTACCTCGCCCGTCGCGCCGTTCTCCACCACGTGGCTGGTTGTGCCCGTATCCTCATTCGTGGTGCTCGTACGGGTGTGTACTACATTGCCGTCACCATCACGGAAGTGCTCGGTGTTCGTGGTCTCGTTCGACTCGTGCCCTTCGAGATCGTCAAGGGTGTAGTTTTCGCTCGCGTCGAAGTCGTACGCGTCGTCGGCGCCACCCACCATCATCACGTCCGGGTCGATGTGCGGCGGGAGACCACCGGGCCGGCTTGCACCATCAACCCCGAACATGAACTTCATGCCGTTCTCAAGATCGGTGTTGGAGAACAGATCCGCCATGCCGTACAGCGCCGAAGAGATCGACCGCATCGAGGTTTCGATGGCCGCGTTGACCTGAGTCTGCAGAAAGGCGTTGTTACTGGCCTGCTGAGATGCCTCGGCTCCTGGCTCGAACAATCCTTCACTGATGGTGGTGTGTTCGCCCGCGCCCATCAGCATCGCGCTACCGGCTGCCCCTTGAAAACCATCCGCGGTCGCCGCGACCTGCTCGCCGCTGGTACGCAGGCTATCCGGACTAACGTCAATCGTCCCCACAGTGATCCCTCCGACAGTTCCATCGCGTCAGATCCCGTCGGCCGAGCGCCCAGTACTCGGTCCGTGACATACGGAACCATCACCGGTCAAGCCCGTCCTCGAATGTTGCCAGGACAACCTTGCGCGCCAGATGTTGACTAGAGTCTTGAGCCCCATGGCCGGCACGAGGGAGGGCAGCGTGGAGCAGGAGCGGGCAGAGCAGGAGTGGCAGGCGGCGAACGACGCGGAGCGTGCCATCGTCGCGGCTTTAGCGGACGGCGATGGCCAACGGCTCGGGCAGCTGTTGGAGAACATTCCGCTATACCTACCCGGGCTAGATGACGACAACCTCGGCGCGATGCTCGCGTTCAACGACGAACTACCCGATCCAGCCGGGTACGTCCTGCTCTATACCTCAGCGGAATCCCTGCAATGGGCGCTTGGAGACCTTGCCAAGGAGTACTGGGAAACCGACCTCCACACCATCCGAGCTCACTGGCCAGGCCCTGAACACCGGTTGGCGCTGAATGCCCGGACACCGATCGGAATATTCCTGCCGATCGGCGCGCTCGCGCAGCTCGCGGCCGGTCAGGAAACGCTGGTACCAGCCCAGGACGCACGCGCGACCGAGGTGTCGGATACCGCCGGCCGAGTCCGGCACAGTTGCTTGCGGGTGCTGCGACACGACGCCGAGCGGGAGGCGGCCGACCTGAAAGACCATTCCCCTACCAATGAACTGGAGACCGAGCTCAGCGCGGCCACCGAGCAACAAGACAGCGACGGCTACCTGGCCGCTCTCGCCAGCGCGGACATCCTTGTCCCCACGGAGTCGCAGGGCCAGCAGCGGCCCGCCGACGCCGACAGCAGCCTGGACCTGCTGGTTGGGCAGGATAACGATTTCGCAGCTGTACCGGTCTTTACCTCCGTCGATCTGCTGCGCTCCGCTGCCGACGAGACGATCGACTGGATTCAGACACCCTTCGCGCGACTCATCGCGCAGTGGCCGAGCGATGAACACATACTGTGCGTGAATCCCGGATTCCACACCGAGCTGATCCTGCCGGGCAACGTCGTGCTCAGCCTCGACTACGTCATTAACCACGAGCCCGAGAAGTCCGAAGTAGACTCCAAGTCCTGAGCGGAGTTGCTCTGCCGAGCTAATATCACGCTATGCAAGGTAAGCGCCGGTGGCTGCGGCTACTGCTCGCGGTGACCGCGAGTGGCCTGTTGAGCACGGCCATTGGCGCACCGGTTGCCAGTGCGCAGCAGGATCATTGCCTGCCACCAGGTGGCGACTACGCGCCGATCCCCTGGTCCCAGAAGTCCATGGGCCCGGAACGCGTGTGGCCCCTGAGCAACGGACGCGGCCAGCGAGTCGCCGTGATCGGTAGCGGAGTCGCCGACACTCCCTCCCTCCGTGGTCAGGTCATCGGTCGCACGGACGTGGCACCGCCACCGGCGGGTACCAACCAGAGCGGCAGAGAGGACTGTCTCGGCACGGGCACCGGCGTGGCCGGCATCATCGCCGGCAATAAGACCGAAGGTGTCGGCTTCCACGGGATGGCCCCAGGCGCGGACATTCTCTCCGCCAAAGTGGTCCGCGACCAGCATCCGAACGACCGGCTGCCACGTGGCTCCGTCGGCCCCGACGTACTGGCCAACGGCATCAACTGGGCGATAAACCACAACTCCACCGTCATCGCCGTCACCGAAGTGACCTATCAGGACGGTGGAGCACTGCGCGCAGCCGTCACCCGCGCGCTCGGCAGCGGAATCCCGGTCATTGCCGCGGTTGGCGAACCGAGCCAGGACGAACCACCCGGCGTCACGCCGTTTCCGGCAGCGCTCGACGGCGTCGTCGGCGTTGGTTCGATCAACGAGCTGGGTGTGCAGTCCGACGCTTCGCGCGGTACCCAGGTTGATCTTGTCGCACCTGGCGAGAACGTGGTGGTCAGCTATCCCGGCCATGGTCTCGGCCCAGCCACCGGTACCGGTTACGCCACTGGCTATGTGGCCGGCGCAGTCGCCCTGGTGCAGTCCCGACCTCCCGGTTTGTCCCCCACGGATCTGGCGCATCGTCTGTTCGCCACGGCAGCACCCGCGCCTGAGGGCGGTTTCTAGTGATCGTTGCGAACGATCTTGGTGATTAGTCGTCGTTCCCATTGTTGCATCTTCTGTTGTGGGGTTTGGTCGTCGAGGCACCAGCGGGGCCGGTTGTTGAGTTCGGTGGCGATGTAGTCGAGTTGGGCGTCACTCCAGGTGCGAGTCCGAAGTGGATGAGCGTGGCTGAGTCGGTTGCATCGGCGAGCTAGCATCGCGGCCATGCGATGTGAGCGTCCATGGCTGCGGTTACTGCTCGCGGCGACCGCGAGCGGGCTGCTGATCGCGGCGATGGGCGCGCCCATCGCGAGTGCGCAGCAGGATCGCTGCTTGCCGCCAGGAACCAACCATGCGCCGATTCCGTGGTCGCAGAAGGCGATGGGCCCTGAGCAAGTGTGGCCGCTGAGCAATGGCGCTGGTCAGCGTGTGGCCGTGGTAGGCACCGGGGTTGCCGATAACCCGTTCCTGGCCGGCCAGATCAACGCGCGCACGAACGTCGCGCCGCCGACGGAAAACACCAACGACAGTGGGCGTGAGGACTGCCTAGGCACCGGAACCGGCGCGGCCGGGATCATCGCGGGCAAGAAGACCGGCGGGCTGGGTTTCCACGGCATGGCACCGGGCGCACGCATTCTGTCCGCGAAGGTCGTTCGCGACCAGCATCCGAACAACCGGGAACCGCGTGGTTCGGTGTCACCTGAAGTACTCGCCAACGGCATCAACTGGGCAATTGACCAGAACGCCACGGTGATCGCGGTTACCGAAGTGACCTATCAAGACGGTGGCGCACTACGTGCGGCGGTTGGTCGCGCGCTAGGTGCTGACATACCCGTCATTGCCGCCGTAGGTGAACCAAGCCAGGACGAACCGCCCGGCCTTATCCCCTTCCCCGCCGCACTCGATGGCGTGCTCGGAGTCGGCTCGATTACCGAGCAGGGCGTGCGGTCTGGCGCTTCGCGGAGCAGCCGAGTTGATCTGGTGGCGCCCGGCGAAAACGTGGTCACCAGCTACCCCGGTAGAGGTCTCGGCCCGGCAACCGGCACCGGCTATGCCACCGCGTACGTCGCCGGAACGGCCGCACTGGTGAAAGCCCGGATCTCCGGGCTATCGCCCAGCGATCTCGCGCATCGACTGTTCGCTACCGCGGCGCCGGCCCCGGAAGGAGTCGGCAGCGCCAGCTATGGCTATGGCCTAGTCAATCCGTACGCCGCGACGCTGGACCGTACGGTCGCCGGTGATCCAGGCACACTCCCCGAGCTGCAGCCCCAGGAGGTCACCGCCGAGGAGCTGGCGCGGGAACGCGAGCACGACCGCAGCAATTCCCTGGCATACGGCCTCACCGCCGCTGGCCTTGGCGTGGTTGGTGTGGTGACGGCTGTAGTAGTTTTCGGCCCCAAGGGCAGCCGCCGCAAGTGGCGCAGCGGGATCAGCACGCGACGGTTGGATCGGGCAGAGGATGAGGGGCCAGAATCACCCGTGGATCTGTTTGGTGACCGGCGCTAGTGCCTCGGCAATGAGGGTTGGGGCGGTAATTTCGGCTCCCGTGTGATCGTGGTGTCGCGGGATGGTTCAGGCTGGCCATCGGAGGTGAGTTGATGGCGCGTCAGCCTGAGGTGTTTGTGCGGGAGTTGTTGCCGGAGGAGGCGCAGCGGCTGGTGAACACGGCGCGGAAGTCCAAGAATCGGGTGCGGATGCGCCGTGCTGGGATCGTGCTGGCCTCGATGCAGGGTCGCACGGTGGGCGAGATCGTCGAGCTGTTCGCCGCGTCGGAGGGTCGCGTGCGGGAAGTGATCCATACGTTCAACGAGCGGGGGTTTGCCGCGCTGGACCCAAAACGGAAAGGGGCCAGGCAGGCGAAGACGGACCGGGCCACGCGTGAGCGGATCTGTCGGATCACTCGCTGTGGCCCCCGCTCGCTGGGACAGCCGTTTTCGGTGTGGAGCCTGCCCAAACTGCGCGACTACCTCGCCGACACCGGCGTGATCACCGAACTCAGCGTGGAGACACTGCGCAAGATTCTGCGCGCCGGTGACGTGTCGTGGCAGGCCACGAAAACGCGGAAGCCCAGTACCGATCCGGACTTCACGACCAAGATGCACCGCATCCTAACGCTGTATGATCATCCGCCTGGCGACGGGCGGGTGATCTGCGTCGATGAGTTCGGCCCGCTGAACCTGCAACCCCGGCCGCAGCTGGTTCGGTATCGGCCACCCGGCCCGGCAGCGAGCCACCTACAACCGTCACGGCGGGGTGCGGCACCTGTTCGGCGGGCTGGACCTGGCCAGCGGACAGGTGTTTTACCGCATCCGCGATCACAAGCGCTGGCAGGAGTTTTTGGACTTCCTGCGGCAGCTGCGCAGACGATTCCCCCACGGCCGGCTCTACGTCATCTGCGACAACTTCGGCCCGCACAAGAAGGCCGAGGTCCGCGCCTGGTGCGCCACCCACGACGTCGAACTGGTGTACACCCCCCACGAACGCATCCTGGCTGAACTGGATCGAGTGCGAATTCACTGCGCTGCGCTACTTCGCCCTCGACGGCACCGACCACCGCAGCCACACCGAGCAAAACCGCGCCCTCGGTGACTACGTCCGCTGGCGCAACCAGAAAGCCATGCCCAAACGCCACTTCGCCGTCCACTCCAAGACCCGCAGACAGGATTACCTACCCAACATCGCTTGACGAGGCACTAATTCCACGAACGCGCGTAGTTATGGTGGTTTCTGCGCCAATACGACGAGCCCGACCACGACGGCTGGGTCGGATCAGGCCACCATCACCGCCCAATTCACGGCTATTTCTACATTGCCGCAGCAGGAGACCGGCTTCCCGAACGCGAACGCATGGGAAGCCGGCCGGCAATCTATGACTCGAGCAGACACCTGGCAATCAGCCGAACAGGCCGGCACACTGGATATCGGTCGCGTGCGCGTTCTGCGCCGACTCCTCAGTCGCCCGACCACACCGTGCCTCGGCCGAGGCGAACTCGGCCGCTGCCGCCTGCCATTTACCCTCTCGGTCTTGGAACGCTTCTGAAGCACTACCTTGCCAGGCGTCGCCGCAGATGGACTTCGCCTTACCCTGCAAGGTCTCGTACAACGCGGTCATCTGCTGTGACAGTTGCGTCGTATTGCTGCCAGTCTCCGAGACAGCACCTGGTAGATACTTGATCCGGTCGAACACGTCTCCACTCCTTATCCTGGTTCGGTCGGCGTCCACATGGCCATCACGTTCAATAGGTCAGCTTTATGCCAGGCGCGCGAAATTGCCGAAACCGCCACCGTCGGGCGAAACAGTGTTGTGTAGGTTGACACCTTCGTCTTCCATGGCTTCCATGTTGCCCTCGGTGCCGAGAATCGCCACCTCGAGTTCGTCAAGAATAGGCTGGAGACTGTTGTTCCAGTGCTCCATCAACTCGTCATTCTTGCCCAAGCCGGCAAGCGCGGCCGGACCTATCCACGACGCGCCGACAACTCCGGCGTAGCCGTCATTCGCGCTGCGCACCAGCCCACGACCTTCCGCCGCGGTTTCCTTAAGCAGGTCCCGCAGCTCTTTGGTCTGCGCGGACGTAAGTTCAATCGCCACTGCTGTCACCCCATTCAGCTCACCAAGTCCCCTTGGTTTCCAACTTCAATCTTCGTGCGCATCGCCGACAGGTTCCCAGCTCGCGGAACGCGCGACGCAAAACGCATAACCCCAGGCCAGTAAGGTGTTCGCACCGCCAACGACACCGAGGTACGGGTTCGGTACGGGACCTACTCCGGCCCGCAACGGCCGCACGCTGGCTGGACAGCCGGCAGTATCCTGGCGGAGACATCGCGCTCGGCCGATCCGGCATGTCTGACACACCGCCCATCTGAAAAGCTGCGGAGCTATGGCACGCACCCTTCTTGTCGCGCCGGACCAACGGGGCGCTCTTCCAACGATCCGCGACGCGCTGGAATCGGCCGAGGACGGCGCGATCATCGCGATCGCACCAGGTGAGTACACGGAAACACTCGCACTTGCCCAGCTGAACGTGACGCTCAGCGCCAAAGAACCTGGCACGGTCACGATTGAATCGCCCACCGTGCATCCGGCCCTGACATGTGCTGGCTGCCGCGTCACGGTCAGTGGGATCACCTTCAGGGCCACGGAGGCGCCCGCGGTACAGCTGCGCGGCGGAACCATCCGGGTGACCGACTGCACCGCGAGCACCAAGTTCGGCGCCGGTATCTCCGTGTCGGACGGCTCGGCCACCGAGATCATCGGGACGAGGGTCACCGGAGCCCAGTGCGGCATCGTGGTCGAAGACTCCGACAGTGTGGTCGATGGCTGCGAAATCGACGAGATCGACGATGACGCGATCATCGTCCGGCTTGGCGCCAAGGCTACGATCCGGAACACCACGATCAGTAAATGCGGCTTCCGCGGCATCTACATGTACCAGGCAGGCGACTCCGCGATCGAACGCTGTCAGATCTCGCAGACCAGTGACGTCGGTATCGCGGTCGCCGACCAGACCTCCCCTGTGATCAGCGAGTCCTGGATACATGACACCCAGGGCGTCGGGATCACCGTCGGCAAGGGTTGTGGCGGCGTCATCGAGGATTGCAAGGTGGAGAACACCGCCCAGCCGGCCATCGAACTAGCCGATGGTGCGCGCACCGAGATCCGCGAGGGCGACGGCCGCCGTTTGCCGAATGCCGGCGCGGCCTCCGGCAAGAGTAACCAGCAAGACCTCGAACAGGTCGAGAAACTACTTGGCGAACTGGACAATATGATCGGGTTGGCCAGCGTCAAGGGCGAAGTGCGCGCGCTGATCGACGAGATCCAGGTGAACGAATGGCGCCGCAGCGAAGGACTTTCGGTCGGCGCGGTGAGCCACCATCTGGTGTTCACCGGCGCCCCGGGAACCGGTAAGACAACGGTCGCCCGAGTCTACGGTAGTCTCCTCAAGGCGCTGGGCATCCTGCCGAACGGGCAGTTCCGTGAGGTCGCGCGGCGAGATCTGGTAGGCCAGTACATCGGTCATACCGCAGAAAAGACCGCTTCGGCCTTCGACGAAGCCCGTGGTGGCGTGTTGTTCCTGGATGAGGCATACACGCTGTCCCGGTCCAGTGGCTCGGGAGCCGACTTCGGCCAGGAGGCTATCGACACACTGGTCAAACTGATGGAGGACCACCGAGATGAGGTCGCGGTAATCGTCGCCGGCTATACCGGTGAGATGCGGGAATTTCTTGACGCCAACCCTGGTCTAGCATCCAGGTTCGCCAAGACACTCGAGTTCGAGAACTACACCGCTGAACAGCTCGTGGAGATCAGTTCACATCTCGCCAAAGGCGACGACTATCTACTTGGCACTGATCTGGACACCGCCCTGCTGGAGTGGTTCTACCAGATCGACAGGGACGAGAGCTTCGGTAACGCCCGTGAGGCACGCAAATTGCTTGAGCGGATGCGGAAATCGCAGTCCACTCGCCTGCGCGCGCTCGGGCAGCGTCCGACAAGAGACGAATTGCGGACCCTGACCCTCGACGATTTGCTTGACGCCATCAAGTCCGACGCTGACTAAGTCGCTCCGGAAGTCCGGCGCACGGCTGGTGGGCTGGTGCTCTATCGACCGTCTGGGCCAGAGATGGGCGCTGGCTGCCGCGCAGCGGCCGGATCGAGCGTAGGGCCAGCCGGGATGCGTTGTACCAGACTCGCCGGAAGCTGCACCGCGGAGTTCGGCTCGTAGCCAAGGCTGGCGAGCAGCTCCTCGTTAGGCACCGGGAAGCGCAGCCCCAGATCGGTGACGATGTTGTATGCGCCGGTCTCAGCCGAGCTGGACGGCATGGCTTGTACGACCGCGACCCGGCCAGCCGGTACCAACACCCGATCGGCGAGCCGTGTTCCTGAACCGGACTCCTGGGTCGTCTCGATGCCATCCTCCAAAGTGGACACATCGCTGTCGATCAGGATCGACGGTGCGGTAGCCGCATCGGCGGCGACCGAACACAGTGGCGGTGGCCCGTCCGCGGACTGCGCGGCAAGTGGCGGTGTTTGCTGCGGCGGTGCCGCCTGCCCTGGCGGTGGCGCGAGCACATCCTTGGTGGGCGCCTCGTTCGCCAGCAGTGGCGCGATCCGCTGTGGCGTCACGGAATACTGTCCCTCGAGGATCCGCACCTGGAGCTCGGTCGCCGGTGCGAGCCCATCATCGCGGACCAGGTAGTGCTGTTCCCCGCCACTGACCGGGTGGAACACCACGTCACCGATCCGGTGTTCCGGCACAGCCGACGAAGGCTGCCCAAGGTTCTCCACCGCGATCGGCCCGATCTCCTGCCCGGTGGGCAACCCGTTCAACCATGCGGTCCCCACCTCAACTGGAGTGCGGTTCGCGCCGTAGAGCGACCGAATCGTGCTCGCCGGCTCGCCTCCTATCGGGTACCGGTGGCTGCGCCAGATCAGGTACGGATCCCCCGTTTCCGAATCGCGAACCAGCACGGCCCGCTCGCCGAGGCGGGTTCCGCCGGTGGGGTTCTCCCCGATCAGCAGGGTGGTGTTCGTCGTGGGCGCGCCCGCGACATCCTCGCCCGGCACGGAGCACATCGTCCACGGCCCGGTTGTCGCGTACTCGCTTTCCGGCAAGGAGGTCGGCGCGCCAGGAATGCCGACGGTGGGCCGCCTCGGTACTTCCTGCAGGCTGCTGCCCGCGACCCGGTGTGTCTCCGCGTCCTGGTTACCGCTGATCAGCCGCGCCGAGGCGTAGTTCAGCGTCGGCTGCAGCATCTCGTCCTGGTAGACGTAGGTGGCTCCGGTCTCCCGTTCGATGATCACCGCGCCGTCGGCTTTCCAGCTGGTGCCGCCCACGTTGGTGAGTACCCCTACGATCCCGAAGATCACCGCAACCAGCGCTGCGATCATCACGCCGCCGACAACCGCGCCAACCCCGCGCCGTAGCGGTGTTTGCTCGGGATCGGTCTCGTGCACCATCACCGAGGACGTCACTCGCTGCATCATGAACTGGTAGGAGTGCAGCTGGTCTTTACGTGAAGGCATCGCGAACCAACTAACCGATACCGGCCAGCAGGCCCTGGACGTAGGTGTAGAAACCGGCCATGTAACAGGCCAACGGCACCAGCGCGACGATGGCTAGCACGTCAAAGACGTCCGCGAACCTACCGAGATACGGCGAGGGGTTCTTTTTGCTGTAGGTCAGCCCGGCGAAGCTGATCAGTGTGGCGATTCCGCCGACGCCGAGCAGGAACAGCGCGCGGATCGCGTTGTTGTCCGCGCCGGTGATGAGCACCAGGATGAGAAAGATCGCGACCAAGGTACCCGAGATGAGTAGCGGGAGTCGTTGGCGCAGTACCGCGAACAGCCGGGCTCGCAGCAACAGCGCGACCGCGGCCGCGAGCAGCAGGAATAGTCTGGTCGCGCCGCCGTGCATGGCCAGCGGCCATGCGGCGACCACGCTGACGATCGCCAAACCGGTGAGCAGTCCGGAAAGGAGTTCGTCGGTGCGTGCTGCAGCCGCGTACACGGTGGCCGGTTTCGGCGGCGTGTGATCCTCGAGCAGTTCAGAAGAGCGTTGTGGCAACGCGGGAAGCGGAATGCGCCCAAGGCGAATCGCCAGCAGGGGGTAGCCGGGTAGCAAACCGATCCCGAAGGTCAGCGTCACCGCGGCCGCAGCATCGGCCTCCAGGAAGGTACCGAAAGCCGCACCGATCATGCCAAGCAGGCCAACGGCGATCGCCGCCGCGAACAGGCGGGACAACGCCGCGATACCCACGTATCCGACGATCCCGAACACAAGCGCCGATACCGCGGCAAGAAGTAGTTGGGGCGCGCCGAAATTCAACACATCGGCATAACTGGGCCCAGCTATGAGGTAACCACCAAGAAACGCATACGGCAGTGCCGCACCGCCAAATACCGCACCAGCCCTGGCGTCGGGGACCGCGCGGGAGATCACCACACCGAGCGCCATCAGCACCACGGCGGCACCGAGCAGCACCAAGCCGGGCACCAACCACGGCGGTTCGAACGACAGTGTCACCAGCGTGCCGACCAGCAGCAGTACGCCACAGGCAGCGAGCCCGCACCGGCGAGTGGCGGTTCGCCCCCAGCTGCGCCCGTAGCGCCGCGCGCCGCTGGCGATCGATTCGACGACGTCGTCGTACTCCAGCTCCGGCCATTCCAATCGGCCAGGCACCAGTTGGAGGATCTCGCCGTCCAGAATCTTCTGCCCGCCCAGCGTCTGGTTACTGCTGAGCGCCTCACCGGTCGGCCGTCGCAGCAGCCAACCGCCGTGTGCTTCGCCGGTATCGGCGGCGTCCTCGCCGGCGTGCCGCAGGATGTACGGCAGCAGCTCGGCGACCGGCACGTGTTCGGGCAGCGCGACGTCCATCCAGCGCTTGGGGGTACCGATCGTCACCCTGGCAAGTGACGTGCCCACGGTGGACGTCGGCGACGTCATGCACACACCTCCGAGACACAGCCGGCCACCGGCCGCGAGATCACCGTTCACGCCGCCAACCGACGAGGGGGTGGCAACGCGGCCTCATAATAGGGCCGGAAGGCAACACCCGAGCGCTGGATTTACATACCGGCCTCGCGCGGGGTAATACCTGAGCCCATCTGGTTACCCTGCGCGTGGTCCGCCTGGAGGTTTTGGTTTTGGCCACGGTAATCGTCAAACGACCGGTGCGTCGCCCAGCGCCCGATCTGCCTTCCGGAAACGTCATCCTCGACTCGCCACCGGAGAACCCCGACAACAAGGGGAAGAACTGGACGCGCGTGATGATGGTGCTGCCCATGCTTTGCATGATGGGCGGGATGATCCTGATGATCGGGGCCGGGCGCGGGGTGCGCGGACCGATCATGTACATCGCCGGCGGACTGCTCGCCCTCGGTATGCTCGGTATGATCGCGTTCATCATCCTGAACCAGGCCAGCCAGGGGCCGAGCAAGCAGGAAACGATGGCGAACCGGCGGCGCTATATGCGCACCCTCAGTCAGCTGCGTACCCAGGTCAGGGAGACGATCAACAAGCAGCGCGCGGCGATGTTCTACCGGCATCCGGATCCGGACCGGCTGTGGTCCACGGTGCAGAGCGCCCGTCTGTGGGAGCGACGGCCGGGCGATTGGGATCATACGGTGGTCCGGATCGGTCTCGGCCCGCAGGAGCTCGCCACACCGCTCACTCCGCCGAACACCAAACCGGTGGACGAACTGGAACCGCTCTGTGCGATGGCGCTACGCCGGTTTGTTACCACCTACTCGACCGTGCCGGATCTGCCGGTAGCGGTCGCGCTGCGCGGGTTCGCGCGGATCTACGTCACTGGCGACACCGAAGGGAAACGAGCCTTCGCCCGCGCCATGGTCGCCCAGCTCGCGGTGTTCCACGCGCCGGGCGACGTGCTCACCGCCTACTGCGTACACCCCGAGGACCGGTCTCACTGGGAATGGGCAAAGTGGATTCCGCACGCTTTGCATCCGACCAAGCACGATGCGGTGGGACAACTGCGCATGGTGGCACCGAGTGTCAGCGCGCTGGAAGCGATGTTGGAGGACATCATCGCCAACCGGCCGCGGTTTGATCCACACAGTGCGCCGGTTGAGGGAGCCGCGCACCTCGTGGTCTTCCTCGACGGCGGTAAGACGGACAGCTCCGAGCATCTGAACGTCGAAGGCGGCTTGGAAGGCGTCACGGTGCTCAACCTGGTGGATCAGCCTCCCCGGTTGCTCGACCCGACGACGCTGGTGTTGAACATCGCCGAGGACGGCGCGCTGAGCAGTCGCACCATGGATGGCGAGAGCTCGGTGGGGCGAGCCGACTCGCTGGATGTCACCGATCTGCTCGGCATTGCCCGTGGTCTCGGCCCGTTGCGACTGTCCGCGTTGTCGGTTAGCGATCAGCCACTTTCCGGGACACTGGAACTAGCGGACCTGCTCGGGCTCGGCGATCCGTACGAGTTCTCGCTCAGTACAACCTGGTCTACCCGGTCCAACCGGGACAGACTGCGGGTCCCGATCGGTATCCATTCCGATGGGCGGCCGATGGAGATCGATCTGAAGGAGTCCGCCCAGGACGGGATGGGACCGCACGGACTACTCGTTGGCGCCACCGGTTCGGGTAAGTCGGAGTTGCTCCGGACACTGGTGCTCTCGCTGGCCGTCACGCACGACCCGGAGATCCTCAACTTCGTCCTCACTGACTTCAAGGGTGGTGCTACCTTCACCAAACTGGACCAGCTGCCGCATACCAGTGCGGTGATCACCAACCTCGCCGATGAGCTACATCTCGTGGACCGCATGTTGGACGCCATCCAGGGTGAGCTGCAGCGTCGCCAGGAACTACTCCGCAAGGCGGGAAACTACGCTTCGCAGCGCGACTACGAGAAGGCCCGTACAGCGGGGGCACCGCTCGACCCCCTGCCCGCGCTGCTGGTGATCGTGGACGAGTTCTCCGAGTTGCTGACCGCCCGGCCCGATTTCATCGATATGTTTGTCCAGATCGGACGGGTTGGCCGGTCGCTCGGCGTACATCTCTTGCTAGCGTCGCAGCGTCTCGATGAGGGCAAGCTACGTGGTCTGGAATCACATCTTTCTTACCGCATCGCACTTCGTACCTTTTCCGCGATGGAAAGCCGTACCGTGCTCGGTTCGCCCGATGCGCACCAGCTCCCCCGCTCCCCCGGTAACGGGTTCCTGAAGACCGGCACCGAAGAACTGACCCGGTTCAAATCCGCGTATGTCTCCGGCGTGCACCATCGTGGTGTCACTACCCAAACGGACAGCGAGGGTCGGCAAATCGACCCTGTGCAGGACTACTCGACCAAGTACCTGGCGCCGAAACTGGCCGAAGACCTGCCCGAGAAACCAGCCGCGACGGGCGATACCGACGAGCTCGGTGAAACGCTGCTTGACGTGATGGTTGGCAGGATGATCGGCCAGGGCCGGCCCGCGCACCAGGTGTGGCTGCCGCCGCTGGCTGAACCGCCCACATTGGACCAACTTCTCGACCCCCTGGTGTCCACTCCGGACCGCGGCTTGACCACAAACCAGGAAGGCGTCGCCGGTACGCTGCGGGCAGTTGCCGGAATCATCGACAAACCGTACGACCAGCTGCGCGAGCCCCATTGGCTTGACCTCTCCGGGGCTGGCGGCAACGTGATCGTGATCGGCGGCCCACAGAGCGGTAAGAGCACGATCCTGCGCAGTATCGTAGCAAGTCTTGCGCTGCTACACACGCCGCAGGAAGCCCAGTTCTTCTGCCTTGACTTCGGCGGCGGCGGTCTGACCGCGATGCGTGATCTCGCGCATGTCGGCGGCACCGCCACGCGTCGGGAAACCGACCGGGTACGGCGCAGCATCGCCGAAGCAGCGAGCCTGCTCGCCGAGCGCGAGGAACGCTTCAGCCAGCACGGCATCGACAGTATGTACACCTACCGTCGAATGTTGCGCGAGGGCAAGTTTCCGGAGGACCGCTTCGGTGATCTGTTCCTGGTAGTCGATGGCTGGATGACGTTGCGCACAGAATTCGAGGATCTCGAACCCGTTGTCACGAGCATCGTTAACCGCGGACTCGGATTTGGCATTCACGTGGTCGCCGCGTCTAACCGCTGGATGGACCTGAAGATGAACATGCGGGACATCTTCGGCACCCGCGTCGAGCTACGTCTCGGCGATCCAACCGACTCGATGTTCGGCCGCCGGCAGGCCATGACCGTGCCGGAGCAGACACCGGGGCGCGGCCTGACTCCAGACGGGTACCACTTCCTCTCGGCGGTCCCCAGGATCGATCAGCTGTCGACCGACGAACAGCTCGCCGAAGGCGTGAAGCACATGGTCGCCGCGGTCAACGAAGCTTGGCAAGGCAGCCCCGCACCCCGGGTACGGCTGTTGCCAGCCGAACTGCCGTTCGACAAGTTGCCACCGGCGGATGCCGATCCGAAACGCGGTCTGCCCATCGGGATCTCCGAACGCGACCTCGGCCCGGTTTACCTGAACTTCGAAGCCGAACCACACGCGCTCGTCTTCGGCGATGTGGAATGCGGTAAGAGTTCGTTCCTGCGGAGCTTGGCCGCCGCGATCATGCAGCGCTACAGCCCGGCACAGGCGCAGATCGCGGTTATCGATTACCGCCGGAGCCTGCTTGGCCTGGTACCCGATGAGTACCTGATTGGGTACGCCACCAACTCCGGCTCGGTAACCGCGATGGTGAACGAGACGGTGGGCGCGATGACCAAGCGCCTACCGGGTGACGACATCACCCCGGAACAGTTGAAGAAGCGTGATTGGTGGAGCGGCCCCGAACTCTTTGTCCTGGTCGACGACTACGACCTTGTGGCGACGAATCCGCACGACAACCCGATGAAATCACTGCTCGAATTCATGACCCAGGGCAGGGACATCGGCTTGCACCTCGTCGTGACCCGGCGTTCCGGCGGCGCAAGCCGGGCGATGTTCGATCCGGTGCTCTCCCGCATTCGCGACTTGGCCTCCCCCGGCATCCTGATGTCTGGAAACAAGGAAGAGGGGCCGTTGCTAGGTAACCGCAAGGCGGAGCCACTGCCGCCCGGTCGGGGTTGGCTAATCACACGGGCGGGCGGGCACCAGCTCGTGCAGTTAGCGCATACGCCCCCCGCTGACTAAGTCGCTGGTTGCGGTGTACCCGCACACCCGTTGTGACCGCGTTCTTTAAGGTTGGCGAGTTTATCGGGGTTACCGTGGTCGCAAGCGCCTCCTGAACCGCGTTCCTTAAGGTTATTGCGGTTGACCGCTGTGGCTGCTCCGTAGACTTGGAGGGTGGCTGATGTGGTGGAACTCCATGGTTCGTATGTGCGGTTGCGGCCGGTGGCCGCGCGGGATGCCACGCGCCTGCGCGAAGTGCTTGCCGATCCGACGGTTGCCCGCTGGTGGGGTGATCCGGACGAGGAGTTGGCTGGTGTCCTCGAACCGGATGAGGACACCGCTAGTTTCGTTATCGAGTACGCGGACAACGTCGTCGGCCTGATTCAGTACAGCGAGGAGCCGACTCCGGGGTACCGGCACGCAGGGATCGATATCGCGGTGCATTCCGATTGGCACGGCCGCGGCGTGGGCACGGATGCGATTCACACGCTCGCGCGATATTTGCTCGACGTGCGCGGCCATCACCGGCTGACCATCGATCCGGCCGCGGACAACGCCTCCGCCATTCGGGTGTATAAGCGGCTCGGTTTTCGTCCGGTTGGCCTGCTGCGCCAGTACGAACGAGCGCCCGAAGGCCACTGGCGGGACGGCCTGCTGCTCGACCTGCTCGCCACCGAGCTTCGCCCCGTCGCGCGTTCCTGACCTGCCACGACATTTCAGGTCAGCAGTGTCACACTAGATCAACTAGGAAAAACTGGCGTATCGCGCAAACGTCGTTTACGGTGGGTCAGCGCGATTACTTGCGGTAATGCGTAGCGGAGCGTGTAGACCACGCCCGGTTGCAGGGGAACGCAGGTGCACGCGCCGAAGGTGGCGCCAGTCAGGGCTGCCTCGGCGGAAACACCACGGCGGCGCAAGGGGAGTCCATGACCACCATCCAAGACCAGGCCAGCGAGCACACCGAAGACACACCGATCTTCGCCCAGTTGCACGAGGAGCTTGGTATCTCGCCTTCGGACATCGCTCCGTCCAAGGAGCTGCCGGCCGAGGACCACGCAGCAAGCGACTCGGCCGCCGACGCGGACCAGGAGGCATAACCCCCGGTTCACCAAACGTAGGCAGATGGCGCGAACGGACCGTTCGCGCCATCTTCCGTGCGCACGTCGCGCCGCCGGATGTGATCGCTACGATCACGCCGACGTGCGCGAAACGGTCGTGGTCACCGGGCGTGCTGGGGCATAACGTCAAGAACAACGCGCCCAGTAGCCGACGACACGACGAGGTGTCCGATGCGCCACCGACCGATCCGGATCGCCAACTTCTCCGGGTACTTCGGCGACCGATTCACCGCCATTGACGAGGTACTGGCCGGTGACCCGGTCGATGTGCTCGTCGGTGACTATCTCGCCGAAATCACCCTGGCCGCGCTGTCCGCCCGATACCTCCGCGACCCCAGTACCGGGTACGTCGAGTACTTTCTCGACCAGCTGAAACCTCATCTCGCCAGCATCGCCGAGCGCGGGATCAAACTGGTCACCAACGCCGGCGGATTCCACCCCGAAGCGCTGGCCGAGGCCGTGCGCACACTCGCCGACGAGGCATCCGCCCCACTTCGCGTCGCCTACGTCGCTGGGGACAACCTGCTCGACCAGCTTCCCGCGCTGGCCGCCGCCGGCCACGAACTGCCGAACCTGGACACCGGTGCCCCACTGGCCAGCTGGGACGCCAAGCCGATCGCGGCGAACGCCTACCTCGGCGGTTGGGGCATCGCCGCCGCACTCGAGGCCGGCGCGGACATCGTGGTCTGCGGCCGAGTCACCGACGCCTCGCTGACCGTCGGGCCCGCCGCGTGGTGGCACGGCTGGCAACGAACCGACTGGGATGCCCTTGCCGGCGCGGTCGCCGCTGGACACATCATCGAATGCGGAGCGCACGCCACCGGCGGAAACTTCTCCGGGTTCACCGAGATTCCCGCGATGACCACACCGGGCTTCCCGATCGCCGAGATCGCCGCGGACGGCAGCAGTGTGATCACCAAACACGCCCGCGACGACGGCGCGGTCACCGTGGACACCGTCACCGCGCAGCTGGTCTACGAGATCCAAGGACCGTACTACCGCAATCCCGATGTCACCGTGCGACTGGATTCGCTCGAACTGACCCAGCTGGCGCCCGATCGTGTGCAACTGACCGGTACGACCGGTACCGCGCCACCGGAGACCACCAAGGTCGCTCTGTTCGCGCCGATTGGATATCACGTCGTGCACACCGTCTACGTGACCGCGCCAAACGTGCCGGAGAAGATCGAGCTGCTCCGCACCCAACTGACCAGCATGCTGCCCGACGGTGTCGACGAACTCTCGGTGACCGGGCTCGGTACCGCGGCAGCCGATCCAGCAGCACAGTGGGAAGCCACCGTTCCCGTCCGGATCATGGCGGTCGCCCGGGAACGCGAGCCGCTGGCGCGCCTACATCTCGCCAGCAAGGCGGGCAGTCTGTATCTGAGCAGTATTCCCGGGTTCTACACCGATGTCGCGACCAGTGCTTCGACGCAGCCACGGCCGCGGATCGAGTACTGGCCCGCGCTGCTGCCGCTCACCGAGGTACCACACCGGGTTGGCCTACCGGACGGCGATACCGTCGACATCGCCGCGCCACCCACGGCCGAGGTCCTGTCCCAACCACATCATCCGGAGCCGACCGAGGAGCCACGCTCAACCGGTCCGGTACACCGGCTACCGCTCGGCACCCTGGCGCATGCGCGCAGCGGCGACAAGGGCGGCAACAGCAACGTGGGCGTGTGGGTCAGCGATCCGCAAGCCTGGCCATGGCTACGCGAGTTACTGTCCACCGCCGAACTGCGCCGGCTGCTGCCCGAATGCAAGGACTTGACCATCGAGCGGCACGAGTTCCCTCGGCTGCGCGCCGTGCATTTCGTCCTGCGCGGCCTGCTCGGCCAGGGCGGCTCGTCGAACAACCGGGTCGACCAGATCGGTAAGGCGATCGGCGAGTACCTGCGCGCCAAACACGTGCTGATTCCCGAGGAACTGCTCAGCGGACGGGAGCGCGACCATGGGACTGACTGACCGGCTCCAGAAAGCCATCGACGCGCCCGCCACCGACGATGGCGGATTCGACCCCCGGGCCGAGCTCGAGGAGGTCCTTGCCGGGATCGGCCTTTCCGGCAGCGATACGGGTGGCTCGATCACGTTTCGCGGTGCCGATCCGATCGTGCCGTCCACCCTGCGGCTGGGTGCCGCCGCGGGCATCGCGATGGTCGCCAAATCCGCGGCGATCGCGCGACTCTGGCGAGAACGTGGCGGTAACGGGCAGAACATCGAGATGGATCTGCGGGTCGCGCCGCATCGGCTCTGCCCGTTCTATGACCGCAAATGGGAACTTCTCAACGGTTACCCGGGCGCGGCACCGTCGAATCCCAGTCAGGCCCTGGGTTTCCGGTTCTACCGCACCGCCGATGACCGGTGGGTGATGCCGCTCAACCCGTATCCGAAGATCAAGATGACCGCGCAGCGGTTGCTCGGCGTACCGGACGACGGCGAGTCGGTGGCGCGGGCGATATCCACCTGGCGTGCCGCCGATCTGGAGCACACCGCGGAGCGGGCCGGTGTCGTCGTACCGATGCTGCGTAGCACCGCCGAACTGATGGCCGAGCCGCAGTACCGGGACGTGCTGGCGGAGATGCCGCTGATCGAGGTCACCAAGATCGCCGAAAGCGCGCCGGAACCGTTCGCCCGCAACGCGTTGTCGCCGCTGGCGGGTGTCCGGGCGCTCGGTATGGGACACGTGATCGCCGGCGCCGGGGTGGGGCGGGCATTGGCGCTGCATGGCGCGGATGTGCTGAACCTGTGGCGGCCGTTCGAACTGGAGCACGAGGTCACCTACATCACCGCGAACGTCGGCACCCGATCAGCCACGCTCGATCCGTACCGCGAGCCGGGGGCCGCGCGGCTACGCGAACTGCTCGCCGGCGCGGACGTGTTCTACGCGAATCGGCGGCCGGGTTATCTGGAGAAGATCGGCGTTTCGGCGGCGCAGGCCGCGGAGACCCGGCCGGGCATCGTGCATGCGACGGCATCGCTGCATGGCGAACATGGTCCGTGGGCACAGCGGGTTGGCTTCGATCAGACCGCCGGCAGCGTGGCGGGCATGATGCTGCTGGACGGGGACGCGGACGGTCCGGCGCTGCCGCCGATCATGGTGGTGAACGACTACATCGTGTCCTGGCTGATGACCGCCGGCATCGTGCGGGCGCTGCTGCGCAGGGCCGTCGAAGGCGGCAGCTATCGGGTGCACGTATCGCTGACCCGGGCGGCGTTGTGGATTCTCGCCATGGGGATCTTCGACAAGGACTACGCGACCTCGGTCGCGGGGACCGGGGTGGAGCACGCCTATCTGGATCCCGAGGTGTTCACCGCGCAAACCCCGCTCGGCCATTACCAGGGCGTCACCGATCAGGTCCGGATGTCCGAAACGCCGGGTGAATACCGGCACGTACTCGTTCCGCGCGGTTCCTGCCGGCCGCAATGGCTCAGCTGAGGGGAAACCAGTGACACTGCTACTTCAACGCGGACAGGAAGTTCGCGAACGCCGCGCGATCCAGTTCGAGGCGGCCGGCAACGCGGTTCTTGGTGTCCCGCACCCCGACCACGCGAGTCGTGTACGCGACCTCGACGCACCCATTGGAAACGCCACTATGGCTGCTCTTGAACCATGTGGCCTTGTCCAGGGCGCCCATCTACTGACTCCTGTGCTCCTGTATCGCATCCCGCACCATCATGGCTGACTTCTCGAAGTCTACCGCCATGGCGGCAAGCCGACTCCACGCCGTCTCGTAGACAGCGACCTCATCGGGATCGTCCAGATAGGCGCCGCCGGTCAGCGTGTCGAGGTACGGGTACTTACTGCCATCGGCAAGCGTGAGCAGGAAGTACGGCGCACCCAACGCGGCATGCCCACTGATATTCGTCGGCAGGATCTGGATCGAGGCATGCGGAACGTCCTGCGCCACCTCGGACAGATACTCCAGCTGCGTGATCATCGCCGAACGCCCGCCGATCGGGCGGGCCAGGGCCGCCTGATCCACGATGGCCCAGAGCCTGATCTGGCGTTCGATGAACCGCTTCTGCCGCTGTATCCGCGCCGCCACCCGCTGATCGATGATCTCGTCGGCGGCTGTCGGATCGGCATGCCGGATCACCGCGCGGGCATAGTCCTCGGTCTGCAACAGGCCTGGCAGCACATCGACGCCGAACTCATGGATCTCGACCGCATCCTCTTCCAACTCGAATGCATCGACCGCCCGGCCAAGGACCTCTTTATAGAGATGCCACCAACCACGCTGCTTGGCTTTCCTCGCGAGTTGAACCAGCGTTCCGGTCGTCGCCTCGTCCGCTCCATACACCTGACACAGCGCATACGTATCGTCCCCGGATACCGCGGACCTGGCCTGCTCGATCCGGGACAGTTTCGCCCGCGAGAACGACTCAAGCCGGTCCGCGACCTCCTCAAGGCTCAGCCCAGCCGCTTCGCGCATCCTGCACAACGTTTTGACCAGAATGATCCGCCGCAGCGGTGGCCTCGACTGTGTCATTGAGGTCCCCCAATCCAGTGGTTGAGAATTTCTCATTCTCAAGAAGGTTGCACATCGTGGAGATGCGCGTCATAGTGGTGGTCACTATAGCGAGGGCGGACGACAGAACCGGTCACGCCTCGCGGTGATCCGACCTCGGATCGTCGCCGAAATTCTGGGAGGACATATGGCTTGGCGCAGGCGTACCCGCGGGCGGCACGGCCGCCCCGCGCGGGTCAAGGTCGTGATGGACGAAGCCCATGGGTGGCCACGGGTGACTCGGGTGCAGTTGCCGATGGAACCGCACCCGCTCGAGATTCCCAGGAGGCCACGGTGATCGAATGCGATCGGATCCTGCTGGCCAGGGCCATGCGAGTCAACCAGGAGCTCGGGCGAGTGACCGTAGCGCTGTTCGCCACGCAGAATGGCGGCGAACTCACCGCCAAACCACTACGGCTGGTCGGTGAACAGCTGCGTGATCTGGCCGACGCGATGCTGCACCGCGCGGACGAACTCGCCGCCACCCAGCCCGTACGCGATATCGAGACATGAACGGCTGGCCGGGGCTGTTCAGCAGCCAACAGCTGCATCACGTCTCCCCCGGTAATGAGCAACGCGTCCGGCACCGCGGCCGCAGCTTCGGCCTTGCCGACTGCGGCGCGGTGTGCCTCCCACCGATCGTCACACCGAACAGACCGTCGCGGTACTGCGCGCGATGTTTCACCCAGAGTCGCGCCCGCTAGGCCGCGTTGATCCGTCGGCTCGCCTGCTCGAACAGCGATAGCGTCGCCGCGTGCAGTCGTTGGCCCACCCGCTCCGGTGCCTGGCCCGCGCAGGCCCGCGCGTAGGTGCCTTCAAGCACGATGCCCAGTTTGAAACAGGCGAGCACCGCGTACCACTGGATCCCGCTGAGGTCGCGCGTACTGTGCTGGGCGTATCGCGCGATCACCTCCGCCTCGGTCGGAAACCCCGAATGGCCGCCGAGCGCGCTGTTCATCCCGGCTACCCCACCCTCGGCATGTGGCCAGGTCGCCAGCAACCAGCCAAGGTCAAGCAGCGGATCGCCCACCGTGCACATCTCCCAGTCCACAATGGCCGCGACCGCGGTACCCGCTGGTTCGAACAGCACGTTCGCGAAGTGGTAATCGCCGTGCAGGATGCCTGGTGTCCAGCGCGCCGGCTGGTTTCGCCGTAGCCATTCCGCCACAGTGGACACATCACCGATGCTCGCGCCGGGATAACCCGGGTACTGCTGATAACTCGCCAGCTCGCCAAGCCAACGATCTACCTGACGGTCCAGAAATCCCTCCACTCGGCCAAAATCCGCCAGGCCGACCGCGAGATGATCCACCGCGCCGAGCTTGGCGATCGCGTCCACGACGGACAGCCCCATCCCGTGCCGCATCGCGGGATCACTCGCCTGTGGCTCGGGTAGCTCGACCGCCACGTTGATCCCGGTTACCGGTTCCATCAGGTAGAAGGCCGCACCCAGCACGGACTCCTCCGGGCAGGGCGCGATCAGTTTCGGATGTGGCACGTCGGTGTCCGCGATCGCCGCGAGTAGCCGCATCTCCCTGCGAATGACCCGGTTACTGCGCTCCCGCAGGTGCCGCGGCCCCCTGCGCAGCACGAACGAGCGGTCGCCTCGCTCGAAGCGCAGCATGATGTTCTGCGTGCCGCCGCTGAGCGGGCGCAAGTCCCGGATATCCGAACCGGTCACGAGCTCGCGCGCATCCATCCAGCTGGCGAGGCTGGCTACGTCCACAACCGACTGGTCGACGACTTCCGCGGTCTCCGCGGCACGTTCCGCGTTCTTGCCCATGGTTGCCCGCCTCGTCACTCAGGAACAGACCGCGCCCTGTGCGGCGGAACCGACCAACCGCGCGTACTTGCGCAGCACACCGGTTCCACGACGCTCCGCGGGTGGTTGCCAGTTCGCCGCGCGCCGCGCCAGCTCTGCCTCGTCCACCAGGAGCTCGAGGCTGCGGCTCGGCATATCGAGCACGATCGGATCGCCGTCGGCAACCAACGCGATCGGCCCGCCATGTGCCGCCTCCGGCGCGATATGGCCAACGCACAAACCCGTCGTACCACCCGAGAACCGCCCATCGGTCAGCAGCAGCACATCCTTGCCGAGCCCGGCCCCCTTGATCGCACCGGTCACCGCGAGCATCTCGCGCATCCCCGGACCACCCATCGGCCCTTCGTTGCGGATCACCACCACATCGCCGGAGCGCAACTCGCCAAGCGCGTCCATCGCGGCCAGCTCGCCGTCGAACACCCTGGCGGTGCCCTCGAAGCGGGTCGAATCGAAGCCGGCGCTTTTCACCACGGCGCCGTCCGGCGCCAGGCTGCCGTGCAGGATCGTGAGCCCACCAGTCGGGTGGACCGGATCCGACATCGCGCGCAGCACCGAACCGTCCAGTCGAGGTGGATCCAGCTCGGCCAGATTCTCCGCCACGGTCTTACCGGTGACCGTTTGGCAATCGCCGTGCACCAGACCCGCCTCGAGCAGCGCCCGCAGCACCACGGGTACGCCGCCAACCCGGTCGACCGCGGTCATCACGTACTTGCCGAACGGCTTGACGTCCGCGAGATGTGGCACCCGCTCACCGATCCGCGCGAAATCCGCCAAGGTCAGCCGGACCTCGGCCTCGTGGGCAATCGCCAGCAGGTGCAGTACCGCGTTCGTCGACCCACCCAGTGCCATCACCACGGCGATCGCGTTCTCGAACGCCTCGCGAGTGAGGATGTCCCGTGCGGTGCGCCCGCCTCGCAACATGCCAAGCACCGCTTCGCCACTCTCCCTGGCCAGCACGTCCCGCCGGCGATCCACCGAGGGCGGGCTGGCCGAACCGGGCAACGCCATGCCGAGCGCTTCGGCCACGCACGCCATGGTGTTCGCGGTGTACATCCCGCCGCAGGCGCCCTCACCAGGGCAGATCGCCCGTTCGATGCGGTCCACCTCGGCCCGCGAGATCAGCCCCCGCGAGCACGCCCCGACCGCTTCGAAGGCGTCGATAATGGTGACTTCCCTACCATCCACGCTGCCCGGCAGGATGGAACCCGCATAGACGAACACCGAGGCCAGGTCCAGTCGCGCGGCGGCCATCAGCATGCCAGGCAGGCTCTTGTCGCAACCGGCGAGCAGGACGGTTCCGTCGAACCGCTCGGCCTGCACCACCGTCTCCACCGAGTCGGCGATGATTTCCCTGGAGACCAGGGAGTAGTGCATACCCGCATGGCCCATCGAGATCCCGTCCGAGACGGAGATGGTCCCGAACTCGAGCGGGTATCCACCGGCGGCGTGTACGCCCTGCTTGCTCGCCTCGGCCAGCCGCTGTAGCGAAAGGTTGCACGGCGTGATCTCGTTCCACGACGAGGCGATCCCGACCTGCGGTTTGGCGAAGTCGTCATCGCCGAGGCCAACGGCGCGCAACATCCCGCGAGCCGCCGCACGCTCCATACCGTCCGTGACATCCCGGCTACGTGGCTTCGGATCTGGCCCGTCACCAAGCGTCTGATCAGTTGGTCCGGTATCCATCGGACGGCTCCCTTGCTTCGTGCGGATGCCCCGTGCTCACGAGATCACATTCCACCACCGGCGACAACGTGTGGACTTCCCACGCATCCGACGAGGATTATTCAAATGTGATTTCGGGCATACCATCCTGACCTGCGGCTACCTAACGGAGCGCATACTTTGTGCGCCGTCTGGCTGACCGGCGAGCCGAACAAGTGTCAGGATTTTGGCCGCACCACTTTTTAGCAGCGCACCCGACTGACCGCCTCGGCCAACCCGCTACGGAGCATCCGAATGTCCTACCTGCTGGCGTCCCTCCGCAATCCCGTGCGTACCGCGACGCTCGCTTCGACGACTACCGCCTGCGCCGAACAGTTCGTCGGCGACATCGGGCTGAGCAGTGCCAAACGGGTCGTCGAGCTCGGCGCCGGCAGCGGTTCGGTCACCAGCGTGCTGCGGCGACAACTACCTACCGAAGCCGAACTACTCGCCGTCGAGGTCAGCCCGATCCTGGCCAAGCAACTGCGGCGGCGCTGCGCGGGCCTTGGCGTGGACGTCATCCACGGATCGGCCTTTCAGCTGCCCGAACTGCTTGCCGAACGTGGCATGGACAACGTGGACCATGTGGTCTCCACGCTGCCGTGGACGATGCTGTCCGCGCAGCAGCAGCGGGACCTGCTGGGGACGATCCGCGATGTCCTCGACCCGACCGGCACGTTCAGCACCCTGCTCGCCGCGCACCGCTTCGACAGCAAGTCCGGCAGGCTGTTCGGGCGGCTGCTTCGCGAACAGTTCGACGAGGTACGGCCGGGACGTGTGTTCTGGCCGAACCTGCCGCCGCTGCGGCCATACCACTGCTCCCCCTATGGGGACCCGCCGCGCAACTGACCAGCACGTTACGCCAGGCGCTGGGCCATCGCATCGATCGTGGCCGGAGCCAGCATCTCGTCGGCGACCAACCCGGCCAGCCCGGTCAGCGTCGCGTTCTCGCCGAGCGCGGACGGTTCAATCCTCAGCTTCTTCAACGCGCTGGCATGCGCGTTCGCCGTCACCGTCTCGGTAAGCCGGTCCAGAAACGGCGGTAGCACCCCGATAGCGCCGCCGACCCGTAGATAACGTGGGTTCACGATGGTGACCACGGTGGCCAGCACAGTGCCGACGAGTTTGCCGGCATCGGCGGTTGCCCGTACCGCGTCCCGCTGGCCCGCCCGCACCAGGCGCGCCACATCCCCCACCGAGCGCGCGCCCGTCGAACGCAATCGCCGCGCCAGTGCATAGCCACTGGCTACCGCGAACACACAACCCCGCCGACCACAGGTGCACGGCTGCTCGTTGCCTTCGATCCGCATATGGCCGATCTCGCCCGCGCCACCGCTTTCGCCCCGGTGCGTACGACCATAGGTGACCACGCCGGCGCCAATCCCGGTACCGATCTTGACGCCGACCAGCGCGGCAGCCGGCCGGCCGAGCGCGAAATAGTCGCCGAACGCCAGCGCGTTCGCGTCATTCTCCAGCACCACCGGAACCCCGAAAGCCTCTTCGAAGGGTGCGCGCAGCGGTACGCCCGTCCACTCCGGCATCGTCGGCGGCGCCACGGTACAGCCGCGGCTGCCATCAACCTGACCAGGCACGCCAAGACCGACGGCACACAGGCTGTTCGCCCTGCCGGCACGCTCGAGCAGCTCCTGCCCTTGCTCGACCAGTTCCGGAAGTGTCCGGTGTGGACCGCTGCGCGCGGCGACGGGTTGCTCGCTGCGCAGGAAGACCGTGCCGCACAGGTCGACCACGGCGAGCGTGGCGTGGCTCTGGCCCAGGTCGATCACCAACGCGGTACGTCCCGTGTCATCCACGCCGAGTAGTTCCGCCCGCCGGCCACCGCTGGACTCCTGATGCCCAGTCCGGCGCAGCCAGCCCAATCTGTCCAAGGTGTCTAGTCGATCGACCATGGTCGCTCTGGACAGCCCTACGCGAGCCTGGAGTTCCTGTCTGGTCAGCGGGCCATCAGCGCGTAGCACGGCCAGGATATGCCCCGGGGACGTCGGATTCGGCCGACTCGCGACAGGTGGGTACTCCGGAGGCATCTCCCCATCATCCCTGACCTGCCCTTGCCGGCACGCAACCGACACCCACGCTGTGCGCCCCGCCACCGCCATACATCGGTCAGCCTCGAATCGCGCCAGCCAGCTCCTCCGCGAGCAGTGGGGTCGCGGCGACCACCCCGGACCACCGTTTGCTCAGATCGTTGTCGATCTCGACTGGCCGTCCGAACGCATCCAGTACACAACCACCGGCCGCCGGCACCAGCACCAGCGCGGCGGCCAGGTCAACGATGCGATGGGTGTCCGAGCCGGCATCCACGAAACCATCCGTCGCGCCCTCGGCAACAAGCGCGGCTTCCAGGCAGCTGGTGGACAGCACCCGAACCCTGCTGGCCTGATCCGCTACCCGCCACCACGCGTCCACGGTGTGCCGCTGCGGGCGCAGCAGGCTCACCGCCGCGCCAGCGAGGCTCGTCCGGCCGGTCGTGCGATACGGCGTCGGCTCGCCAGCCACCGCACGCCAGCACCGCCCGGTGTCCAGCCAGCAGGTCAGCGACTCCACCGGAACCCCATCGCGCACCAGGGTCGCGGCGAAGGCCGACAGCGGAACACCCGCCACCGCGTTCGCCGTTCCGTCCACCGGATCAACCACGATCGTGCTCGCCGATCCGTTGTCGACGACGCCGACCTCCTCGCTGAGCAGGTTCACCCCTAGCCGGTTCACCTGCTCCGCGATGGCGCCATCCACCAGCTCATCGAGTCGCATCGTCGGCGTTCCGTCCGCCCCCATACCGACCTTCTCGGCCAGCTCCGTGCGGGTGAGCGTGCCGCGTGCCGACCGGAAGGCGGCGGCGGCCACGTTCGCGAGCGCCGCCAGCGCCGGGTCGGTAGCCGCAGGAATCTCCGGATCTGGGATCGGCCAGCCGATCAGGCCCGGGTCGGTCACCGCGTACTCCTCTCCGGCACGGCCGCTGGCAGCACTGATCGTACGGCCGGCCACTGACCGCTGAGCGACACCAACACCAGATCCGCACGCAGGCCCTCGGCCAGCGCACCCCGGTCGGTCAACCCAGCTACCTCGGCGGCACCTTCGGTCACCAACCGAATCGCCGACGGCACGTCGAGTTCCCCGAACCGCACCAGATCGAACGCGGCGGCAAGCAGGCCGGACGGCAGATAGTCCGAGGCAAGCGCGGTCACCAGGTTCTCCGCGATGAGCTCCTGGCCAGAGGCGTTGCCGTTATGCGAACCGCCACGCAGCACGTTCGGCGCGCCCATCACCACGGGCAAGCCATGCTCGCGGGCCGCGATGGCCGCCTCGCGAGTGGTCGGGAACTCAGCCACCGCGCCACCCCGGGTGCACAGCGCGGAGATCTCCGCCGCGCTGTCCGGATCGTGCCCAAGGAGCCGGATCTGGCCGGCCTGTGCAAGCTCGCCCACCCAGTCCAAGGCCTCAGTACGCACCGACAGCCGCTCGTTGCGTTTCTCGATCATCGCATCGACCTGCTGTTTCGCCTCCTCCTCCGCGTAGCCGCGGGTACCCATCAGATAGCGCTCGAAGTACCGGCGGTCCGCGTACTGGCCCTGCCCGGGAGTGTGGTCCTCATGCGAAACCAGCGGCACTCCGGACACCGTGTCCAGCCTGCGGCGTAACGCCGCGAGACCCGTTGGGCACCGCACGTCCAACCGGTACAGGATATGGTGCGCGACCAGAGCGTGCGTATGGTTATCGATCGCCGCACACGTCTCCTCTGCCGCCCGCACCGACCGGCGCAACCCACCGGCCATACCGTCCTCGAAGCCAGCACCGTGAAACACCGTCGTTACCCCGGCGGCGCGGAGTTTGCCCTCAAAGGACACCAACGCGAACTCGATTGGCAGTTCGGCGCCGGGCCGTGGCAGCCGTTCCTTCTCCAAGCCGTCGCTGTGTACATCCACCAGTCCGGGCAGGCACAACATGCCCTGACCATCTACATCAGACAAGGTACCTGGCGTATGCGGTTCGACCGCGGCGATCAGCCCATCGCGCACCACGATCCGCGCATCATCGAGCACCCGGTCCGGCAGCACCGCGCGAACATGGCCAAGCACAAAGTTTCGCGGCGCGCCGGCCAGCGTCCAACCGCCCTCACCAACCCGTTCCAGTATCCCCGCGGTCATGCCGCCTCCCCTAGCACATCGGCCGGCGCGCCGTCCCGGCTGACCGTCCCATCCGCGAGCAGCACCACCCTGGTGGCCAACCGTCGCATCACTTCGGCGTCGTGGAAAACAGCAAGTACGGCGACGTTCTGCTCGACAAGGGAATCCACCAAGCTCAGCGCGGCCTCACGGTTCTCTGGGTCCAATGCGGACACTGGCTCGTCGAGCAACAGCAACCGAGGTGGCCGCACGGTACCCGCCGCGAGATTCACCCGCTGCCGCTCGCCACCGGAAAGTACGCCACAATCGACGTCCCACAGGCTTTCGTCCACATTCAACCGATGTAGCGCCGCGGCCGCCGCATCGCGCGCCTGTTCCCGATCCAACCCACGCCGGCGTGCGGTCGCGGCGACCGTTTCGAGCGGTCCGGTGCGTGGTGGCGCGGCCAGAAACTGCGAAACGTAGCCGATTTCCCTGCCGCGCAGTCGCGCCATCGCGCGATCCGGCAGTCCGGTGAGCTCGATCGGTTCGCCGCTCGTTGTCATTCGAACCGACCCCGAGTCGGCGAGATAGGTTCGGTACACACAACGCAGCAGCGAGGATTTGCCCGCACCGCTGGCACCGGCCAAGGCGACGTGCTCCCCCGCGTGCACGTCCAGGTCCACGCCGTGCAGGGAGGACACTCGTCGGCCGTCGATCGTGTGCAGAGTGAAGGTTTTGCGTAGCTCGCGTACCGCGAGCACCGGACTAGCCATGGCACTCACCTCCTTGCCGCGGCGACCAGCCGCTGGGTGTACGGGTGGTGTGGATCGTGGAAAAGCTGGTCGGTGAGGCCGCGCTCGACCACCCGACCGAGTTGCATCACCAACGTGCGATCGGTGAGCGCTTCGATCACCGCGAAATCATGGCTGACCACGACGGCCGCGATGTCCCGCTCGGCCAGCAAACCGCGCAGTAGATCGATGACCCCTGCGGCAACCGAAGCGTCCAGCCCAGTGGTGGGCTCATCCAGCAGCAGCACCGCGGGTTCGGTAGCGAGTGCCTTGGCGATCTGCACGCGCTGTCGCATGCCACCAGAAAAGGTCCGCACCGGATCATCCATCCGGGAGAGCGGCACCTCGACTCGATCGAGCAGTTCGGCCGCCCTGCGCCGGATGCGGTGATACCCACGCCAACCGGCCGCGGTCAGCCGTTCGGCGATATTGCCGCCCGCGGTGATATCCAGGTTCAAGCCCGCGGCAGGATCCTGGTACACCACGGCCATCGAATCGATGCGCAGTTTCCTGCGTTGCTCGTCCGGCAGGGCAAGCACATCGGTGCGTCCCGCGTCGACCGCGCCGAGCCGGACGGTACCGCTGGTTGCCGGCACGTCACCGACCACGCAGCTGAGCACGGTCGATTTACCCGACCCCGACTCGCCGATCAACCCCAGTGCCTCGCCTGGTGCGACATCGAAATCAACATCCCAGGCGGCCACGATCGCCCCCGTCGACGGGCTCACCGCGCTACCGCTTTCCGGTCCCGTTCCGGGCACCGCGGCCGCCCCGCCCGAACCGTGCACCTTCCCTACCTCGGACACCCGCAAGGCCCATTCCGGCGTGTCCGCGGTGCGCTCGACAGTGCCGTGAACCTCCTCCTCGACCTCAGTTCCGACCAGCCTGCGGCGCGGGTCAGGCAGTTGTCCCAGCGGTGCTCGCTTCCGGTGCGCCACGATATCGGCATCGCCTTCGCGTACCCGGGTGCACCATTCGGTGTCACTGCACACGTAGCCGCCGTTCGGGCCGCCCTCGACAAGGAAGACGTCGTCGCTGCCACACAGCTTGCAGTACGAGTCCGGTGCGTACTCCACTTCGAACGGAACATCCGCGAACGTCAACGGGTGCACGTCGGTATGCGGCGGGATCGCATAGATCCGCTTTTCTCGACCGGCACCGTAGAGATTCAGGTGCTCGGCCTGATGCAGCCGGGGCACGTCCCAGCGCGGTACCGGGCTGGTAGCCATCACGTAGCGGCCATCGACTTCCACTGGGTAGCCGCTTGACGCGGTGATCAACCCGTTGCGCACGATATCCTCGTAGAGGCTCACCCACATCTTCGAGTAATCCGCCTCGGCATGCATCCGGCCGCATTCGACGACGGACTTCTCCACGCCACGCAACGGCTCCGGAACCGGAACCTGGTACACCATGATATGCCGCTCGCCAAGTGCCTCTTCCGGAATGCGGTGTCGACTCTGGATCACCGTTGCGTCCCTGGTGTCCGTGGTTTCCGCACAGTCTGTCGTACCACCGATCATCCGACGCAGGTTCGTCGCGTTAACCCCCGCGTCATCACCCTGATCGATGACCTTGACGGTGTCGGCAGGCCCGATCACGCCGAGGGTGACCTGCAGACCACCGGAACCCCAGCCGCGGGCAACCGGCATCTCCCGAGACCCGAACGGTACCTGGTAGCCGGGCACACAGACCGCACTCAGGACCGCACGGCGCACCTCGCGTTTGGCTCCCTCGTCCAGAATCTCCTGGCGGACTCCCCTTGCTTCGTCCACATCGGCCAGTAGCGCACGGATCGCGGACGCATCGGTCGTTGTTACGGTCATCGACAATCCCTTCCAGCCGGGTCAGCGACCCTCGGCCCCATTCCGGCGTCCGCTGCGGCCCGCATCGCCTGCTTGCGTTCGACCATCGAACGAAATGTCACATAGTGCGGCAGCTTCAGGTGTTCCAAGAATCCACCGGAATCGAGGCCATCCGTGGTCAGCAACAGCAGCTGCTCCAGGGGCCCCTGCCGACCGAATCGCCTATTCGCTATGTCCAAATTGGCCATAGCGATTACCTTGCGCTCGTTGTGCCCTAGACAGAGCCCGTAGCCGACATCGAACTTCGTCCGATCCTCCTCGGCACCGTCCAGATCCTCGATCGCCTCCGCCTCCGTCACCCGGAACTCGCCTACGGTCACCGGGTTCCCGGTGTGTGGATGCCGGATTCGCAGCGGCAACCGGCCATGCCGCACCTCGCCGAGCGTCACCTCGTGCACATCACCATCCGGACCGAGAATCGACCGGTACCAGAGCCCGACCAGCGCACCCGTCTCCGCGCGAGCCATGGTCGCCAACACCGCCGATCGCGCCGCCGGCGGCCGGGCGGGTACTCGGGTGATGTCATGCGGTTCGGCGTCCCCGTTCTCGCCACGGTGATCAACCACCAGATCAAGTTTGCGTAGTAGATCAAGGAAGCGGCGCGGCTGCCGCTGCTCATCGGTACGTTCCACAGGTTCCGGCTCCGGCGAGGCATCGGGTGGAGCCGGCTGGCCATCCGGCCGCTCGAGCATCCGTCCCGTGTAGTCGGTGGTACGCCCAAGCAGCTGCGGTCCGTCCGGTTCCCGGAAAGCCGGCACGATCCGGCGCAGTACGATCAGCTCATCGGGATCGACAGGTTCGCTGTTCGCCAACCGGGGAAGCGTCGAACGCTGAGCGCGCACCAGATGCGCCGCCTCCAGCGGATCACCTTCGGCCTGCCGCAGTGCCGCGGCCGCGGTCGGTTCGTGATAGAGCCCTGCTTCGCCCATCACGCGATCAACGGCAAGCCGGAACCGTTCCGTGATCTGCTCGGTCGATGCCCACGGTGCCGGAGCGTGATCACGTTTGCGGCGAACCAGATCCTCGGCGGCCAGAATCGCCGCAAGCCCGCCGCGTGCGCCTGAATACCCCATCAGTCCTCCAGTTCCGTCACCGCGGTTGTCCGCGGCAGGCCAACCATCCGTCCGTCCGGGGCCACCAGCAGCAGGTCGATTCCAGCCGGATAACCCGCCACCGCGACATCGCGCGCGGCAAGGAGATCCGAGCCCACCCCAGCCAGGGACACCCGCAGCTCACCTGGCACGCCGGGACCGGACAGTTGCCAGCGGGTCGCCCCACCGTCCACATCAGATACCGCGAGCGCGACGAGCGCGCCGTGCTCCGGAGCGCTGGCGCTGCCACGCGGCAGCGCGGCCAGTTCAGTGGCGGACAGCGTCCCCTCGGCGGCAACAAGCCGCGCCGAGCCCAGGTCGGCGATTGGCGCATTGGTCACCACTCGCACCACATCGACCCAGTGCGGGTCCTCGTGTCGTACGTACACCCCAGTACCGAGATCGGCGAGCGCCAGCACTGGCAGTAGTACCGGCGGCAGCTCGCTGGCCGGATCGGTTGCCAGCCGCTGCACCTGACCGGGCCTGGACAGTGCGTCGAGTACCGCGCGAAAAACCCGCTGCGCGTCATCCGGCAGCAGATTCGCCCTGGCCACTCGCTCCGCGACCGTGCGGTCCACGTCGAGCACTCCCGTCATGTCAACTCCTCGAACTCGACGATGGTGGGTGCCAGCTCTGCCCATTCCCGCTCCGCCTGCCGGTGACCGCGTTCAGCCACCGCGCGACAGAGATCGTCCACATCGGCCGCGCGATCCCGCCCTGCCTGCGCTTCCGCATCGAGTACCGCCGCGGCGAGTACCGCGGCACGATCGTCGCCCAACCGGACCGCCCAGCCACGTTGCTCGGCCAGCTCTACCTCGGCACGACAGGCAAGCACATCCCCGAGCAAGAACCGCTCGGCCGCGACCGGTTCGCGTACCTGCGCGGTGATACAGCCGACCTCGGGAGAAACCAGCACCCGAAGTCGCGCGCCATCGCCAAGACAGGCGTCCGCCAGTTGGATCAACTCATCCGGTTCGGCCTCAGCGAGCAGCGCGCAGCGTTGCTCCCGGCCCATTCCTTCGCTCACCGCTCCTCCTCGACAACTGGCGCCCGCGGCGCCGTGTCATCTCGTAGTTCTGGGTCGTCTAGTCCTGGGTCGTCTAGTCCTGGGTCGTCTTGCAGTTCCACCACCACGCGCACGGCATCCGCCCGGGTCCATGAGTCGCTGCACATCAGCAGCTGGCCGGAAGACGCGTCCCTGCTTGCGCTTTCCACCAGCCACGCCGGTTGGCTGGCCTCCATGCGCAACCCGCGCAACACTTCACTTGGTGGCACATCCAGGCTGACCCGACACCACGCGCGAACCGGCGATACCCGACCCATCTGGCGCAGCACCAGATCGATCGAATCCACCGCGTGCAGAGCCAGATCGAGATCCGGCACCAAGTCGACCGGAATCCATTCATGCACCCAAGACGCCAGCAGATCATCGATATAGAACTCGCGGATCACCCGATGCGCGAGCGAACCGGCCGGCCTAGCCAACCTGGCTGCCCGATCGTCCGGAAGCGGGATCTGGTCAACGTCCTTGACCAACGCCCGAGGTTTGGCCCCCGCGGCAGTGACCGTAGCCGTCCAGGACGGCGGCCTCCGATGCGAGATCACGTAGTCAATCCGGCGATTCACGTACGTGCCCGAACCCTGCACCCTGCGGACAACCAGCCGGCGTTCCAGTTCCTGAACCGCCGCGCGCGCCGTGGCCCTGCCCACCCCGAACCTGGTGGTGATCTCGTGCTCGCTGGCTACCCGGGTACCCGGCGTGCATCCGTCGAGTTCCCTGCCGAGTTCCTCGGCGATTTCCAGGTATCTGGTCGAACTCACAACACCACGATGTGCGGCCAACTCGTCCGAACAACTGCGCCACAGGTAACACACGAATCCGAGAAAGTGAACATCCGGATAGCTTGTTGCCCACCAACCGCGGAGAACCGGATCGTTATCGACAACTGGCTCAGCGAAGGACGCTTCGTAGCCACAGCGCCAGTAGTTCGACAACAAGCACGGTGCCGAAAACCAGGAGCATCACGGTAGTCACGACACCGAACTCCAACACCCTGGATGCGTTGAGCAGTTGGAAACCGATCCCACCGGCGCCGACGATACCGAGCAACGTCGCGGACCGGATGTTCACATCAAGCTGATAAAGCAGATGACCAACGAACGCCGGCGCGGCCTGTGGCACCGTTGCCGAGCAGAACACCTGCCATGCGCTCGCGCCGGTCGCCCGAACCGCTTGTTCCTTGCCGGGATCCACTTCCTCGAGCGAATCCGCAACGAGTTTACCCAGTAGCCCAATGGCTCCCACGCCGAGCGCACAGGCACCGGCAACCGGCCCCAATCCGGTGATTACCACGAACACGATCGCCAGCACCAACTCCGGCAACCCACGTACGGTCACCACGATGGTCCGGAATACCTTGGCAACCGAAGCACGTGGCGCGACGTTGCGGGCGGCGAGCGCGCCGATGGGCAAGGCGAGCACGGCCCCGATCAGGGTTCCCGCCAGCGCGATCTTCACGGTAACCCACAGATCGGCCAACAGGGTTGGCAACATACCGCCGGTTTCCGGCGGCCAGAACAAGCCAAGGGTGCTGCCAAGATCACCAAGCGCGCCGAAGAACTGGCCGACCGACAGCTCAGCACCCCAGATCGACGCGAGTACGACGAGACCGGTCAACACCAGATAGCCCGCCCGGCGAATCCGCTGGAATGTCCACCGTGGACTCAAACGCTGTTCGCTTCGCGCGCCGCGCTGGCTGGGTACACTGGACACCGATCGACGACCACGATCGGTGGAACGCAGCAGTGCGCGCCGGATCGCCCCGGAGAGCAGCTCGATCACGATGCACAGCACCAGCACGACCAGCGCCAGGGCCATACCGCGCTGGTAGTCCAGTTGCCGGAACGCCGTCGCGATCTCATGTCCGAGGCCGTTTACTCCAACGAAGCCGAGCACCACCGAGATGCGCAGGTTGATATCGAAGCGATGCAGCGCGTGCGCCACGAAGGCGGGCAGCACTTGGGGAAGTACTCCCGAGGTCAACTCCTGCAACCGCGAGGCTCCGCCCGCACGGACCGCCTGCCTCGGCCCTTCGTCGATCTGCTCGATCGCGTCGGCATACAACTTGCCGACCATGCCGACCGAGTGCAGACCCATCGCAAGCACACCGGTGAGTGCACCAAGCCCGAACACCCTGAAGAAGATGATCGCGAGCACCACGTCCGGGACGGCACGGGCCACGACGATCAGCCCGCGCGAGGTATAGCGCGACGTCCGGTTCGGAGTCGTGTTGCTGGCGGCCAGCACCGCGATCGGCACACTCAGCAGCACGGAAAGCAACGTCGCACAGACAACAATCGCCAACGTCTGACCGGTCAGCCGCAGCAGCTCGCCAGTTCCAGGGAAATCAAGTGGAAACATCCGCCCGGCGAACTCGGCGGCGTTACGCCCGCTGTCGATCAGCGTGGCGATGTTGATCCGCAGATCCAGCACCGCCCAGCAACCGAGGCCCAACAGAGCCGCGATCGCCAGAAACGCCAGCGCGCTCGTCGGGCGCGGTGCCGCCAGCGTGCGCGGCTGCGCCGGAGCCCCTTCGCCCGCTGGCGCTCGAGTAATCGGCATCATCCGGCCGCGGTGAGTACGGAGCGCATGGCTGGCTGGGTGTACACCTCCATCGCGGATTCGCGCGACAGACCAACGCTCGGCGCATCGAGAACAACCTCGCCGGAACGCAGTCCGATAATCCGGTCGCCCCAGGACAGCGCGAGGTCGAGTTGATGCAGGCTGCACAGCACCGTGAGGCCCTGCTCCACGCTGATCTCCCTGATCAACCGCATCACCTGCGCGGCGGACTCCGGATCGAGCGAGGCGACCGGCTCATCGGCCAGCAGGATCTCCGGGCGCTGTACCAGGGCCCGCGCTACCGCGGCACGCTGTTGCTGGCCACCGGAAAGCGTGTCAGCGCGCTGGAACGCCTGTGCCGCCAATCCGACTCGCTCGAGCTGGCCCAACGCCTCGCGTCGAACCGATCGCGGATAACTCAACAGACCGAGCCGGGGGCCGCGCAGCCGGCCAAGCGCCCCCGTGCAGACGTTCTCCAGCACGGTCAGCCCGCCGACCAGCTCGAACTGCTGGAACACGAACCCGACACGTCGCCGCAGAGCCCGCGCTCGCGCACCTCGCATGCTCCCGACATCCGCACCGAGCACCGATACGGTTCCGGAGCTCGCCCGCTGCAGCCCGTCCACCTGACGGAGCAATGTGGACTTTCCGGAGCCGGAATGCCCGAGCAGTACGACCACTTCGCCGGCCCGGACATCGAAGGAAACGTCGTTCAGTGCGACCACATCGGGCGGGAAGTGCTTGGACACATCGGAGAACCGGATCGTTACCGCGCCGCTCTTCGGGTCAGGAAACTGACTCACCGTCATGCTCTCTCCTATCCACTATGGACTTGTCAGGTTCACGCCTGGCACTGCTCGTCGTCGGTGATCTCACATACCTCCCGGACACCGTCGTAGAAGGCATCATCCACGTCGGTGTATCCCCAGCTACCTTCCTCGCCGACCGAGCAATCCTTGTCGCAGAAGCCGTTCTCCCGCAGGTAGTCCACATTGGCCTTCTCTTGGAAGGCATCGGTGATCGTCTTACGCAACGCAGGGTCCAGATCATCGGCGATCGCGGCTGGCGACCCGGCGATGGTCTCGGACTTCCAGATGACCTCCAGGTCTCCCTTCTTCAACTGACCCTTGCCGGGCAGCGTGACGTCCACCATGTCGTCGAAGGCGAACCCCGCTTCGCACTGACCGCTGGCCACCGCCAAAGCGGAGGCGTCGTGTCCACCGGTCATGACCTCTTCGATGTCCTGTTCCGGATTCAACCCCGCTTCGATCAACCCAGCGGACGGATAGAGATATCCAGAAGTCGAGTTCGGATCCACGAAGCACACCTTCTTGCCCCGCATATCAGCAAGCTTGGTGATTCCCGAGCCGGGTTTGGTGATCGCATAGGACTGGTAACCGGGTTCGGCACCCTGTTCCTCCACTTGCGCCCCCACCGGGGTGGTGCCCACCCCGCTACTGCGGGCAAGCACGTAGGAGAACGGGCCGTACTGCGCGATGTCCACCTTGCCGGTCCGCTGGCCCTCGATGATCGCCGCGTAATCGGTCGCGTGCTGGAAAGTGATCTTCTTGCCGGTCTCCTCCTCGAGCATGTCGATCACCGACTGATAACTCTGCTGCAGACTGGTCGACTCCTCGCTCGGAACCGCGGCGAAGACGAGCTGATCCGGATTTCGTGACTCCTGGTCGGCGGAATCGTTGGCGGCGCTCTGTCCGCAACCGGCCAGCATCAGTGCGGCCGTCGCGGTCACCGCAACGGGGCCGAGCACCTGCCGTGTGCTACGCGTCATCGTCGAGTTCTCCTCCTCCGCCCGGGATGGCGGTCCGCTCCGGCCGGAGGTACGCGCCGGCCGATGGGGCCAACACTGGGTGCCGCCGGTACCGCCGTGGCGACCATCCGGTTACCGACAACCAAACTCACCGAGTCACTTGTCTTCACCCGATCGAACGACAACGGCAATCGGGCCGATCAACAACCCGACGTCACCAGCACAACGCGTAGTGCGACTGTGGGTGAGCCGGAGCGGGAAAGACAGTTGTGCGCGCGAGATACCGTTTCGGCACGCCGGGCGTGGTGGACGGCCGGCGGGTTCGAGGGAGGCTCGAATGCGCGCGCGACTGGGCCGCCGGCTGGTAGCCGGCACGGTGGCGGCCTTGCTCACCTGCACTGTGCTTGCGGTAGGCGGCGCGCAAGCCACCCGAAATGGGACCCAGGCATCTCCGTCCGCACCCGTGACACTCGGCTACTACGAGGGCTGGATCCAGCAGGAACGGCCACCGTCCGCGTTCGACCTCGGCGCCTGGACGCACATCATGCATTTCGGCGTCTATCCGACCGCGGCCGGCGGACTGGAATGGGCCAATCTCACCGGCGGGCAGGCGAACGAGCTGGTCAACGCCGCGCACGAACAGGACAAGAAGGCGATCCTGGTGATCGGCAGCGAAGGGTACGGCGAGCAGTTCGTCGAAGCCACGAAACCGGCGAACCGCGCGGGATTCGTCGCCGAGATCGTCAACGCGATGCGCCAGCACGGCTACGACGGCATCGATATCGACTGGGAGGAACACGTTGCGGCCGACCAGTTCAGGAGCCTGATCACCGAACTACGCACGGCACTCGATGAGGTTCAGCCCCGCCCATGGCTCTCGTTCGACGCGGTCTCCGGGCTACTCGAACCGGAACTCGCGGCCGAGCTGACCGAGTACGTCGAGGTGATCCACCTGATGGCGTACTGGAGCGACGGCAGGGATGAGCTCGCCGCCTACCGATCGGCCGGCATCCCGCCGCACAAGCTCGCGCTCGGCGTTGGGCTCTACGTTGACGCGCAGGACGGCTACCACGACGACACGCGGCAGAAGGTTCGCGCGAAAGCCGAGCTGGCCCGGACGGAACAGCTCGCGGGGCTCGGCGCCTGGTCGTTCGGGCATCTCGACGACGGCCACTCCGATCCACGGCTGCAGCCGCTCCGCGAGTTCGTCGCCAACGAGTAGCTCGCGTACCGGCACGGCCGCTGATGTCGCTCTGCCATCAGCAGATTGGCTTGGCGCACCGTCACTGCCGAAGCCAGTATCGGTCGTACGGCGTCGAATCATCGGCGCGACGACCAACACAGGGAGCGACTATGCGGACAGCCGTGGCCGAATCCGGTGCGGCCGGAGGAACGCTCGACGACCAGCTGGCTACTCGGTTGCTGAGCCAGCGCATCGTCGTCCTCGGCACCGAAGTGGACGATCAAGTGGCGAACCGGTTGTGCACGCAGCTGTTGCTGCTCTCCGCCGAGGATCCACGCAGCGATATCAGCCTCTACATCAATTCGCCGGGCGGTTCGGTGAGTGCAGGACTGGCGATCTACGACACCATGCGGCTCATTCCCAACGACGTCGGCACCCTAGCCATGGGACTAGCCGCCAGCATGGGCCAGTTCCTGCTTTGCGCCGGTACCCCTGGCAAACGGTTCGCCCTGCCACACTCCCAAGTGCTGATGCATCAGGGATCGGCCGGTTTCGCCGGCACCGCGGCGGATGTGGAGATCTACGCCGAACAACTGGAACGCACCGGTACCACGATGAACCAGTTGACCGCCGAGCACACCGGCCAGTCGGTGGACACGATCGAGAGGGACAGCCTGCGGGATCGGTGGTTCAACGCCAAGGAAGCCCTGGAATACGGGTTCATCGATCACATCGTCGAACAGCTGGACGACGTACGTCCGTCGACCAACAAGCAGACGGCGGGGTTGCGATCATGAGCCAGTACACGATTCCCACCGTCGTGGAAAAGACCGCTACCGGTGAGCGAGCCTTCGACATCTACTCACATCTGCTCGCCGAGCGGATCATCTTTCTTGGCACCGAAATCGACGATGGCGTAGCGAATGTCGTCATGGCCCAGCTACTGCATCTCGAATCAGTGAGCTCGGAGCTGGATATCGGGCTGTACATCAACTCACCTGGTGGATCATTCAGCGCGCTGACGGCGATCTACGACACCATGCAATTCATCAAGCCCGATGTGGCCACGTTCTGCATGGGACAGGCGTCCTCCGCTGCCGCGGTACTTCTCGCCGCTGGCACGGAAGGCAAACGGTCGGTATTGCGGCATGCGAAGGTACTGCTTCATCAACCGTCCAGCCAGGCCCGTGGCACACTGCCCGATCTGGCCATCCAGGCAAAGGAAGTAACCAGAGTCCGCGCCGAAATGGACGAGATCCTCAGCCGGCACACTGGCCACCCGGAAAGCAAGATCAAGAGCGACACGGATCGCAACATCACGTTCTCCGCGACAGAGGCCGTCGAGTACGGCCTCGCCGACCAAGTGATCACCACCCGGTAATCAACCCGGCCGGAACGCCGGTCAGGCGGCAAGGCAGTGAATACTGCCCGACTGGCTGCCGCCTGGCCGCGTCACGGCCGAATCTGGCACGGACGTCGGCCACTGAACCGCGGCCAACTCCAACACCGAGGCTGGCCGGTACCGGACACCGAGCAGTTCCTGTCCCAGTTCGGTCAGTAGCTCGGCGAGCTCCACCCCAAGCGCGTCACAGATAGCGGCGAGCACCTCCGAGGACGCTTCCTTACGACCTCGCTCCAATTCAGACAGATAGGGCATCGAGATCCGGGCCTCGCGCGCGACCTCGGCCAGGGTTCGGTCTTGCGCGCGCCGCCTACGCCGCAATGCCTCGCCGAGGATCGACCGCAACAGCGGCCGTTCCTTCTCCCATGGCCGTTCCTTCTCCCATGGCCGTTCCTTCTCCCATGGTCCGGGGACCACCCGATCCGACATCTGCAAGACCTCCCAGGCGCGCGCCACTGACCTAACCGCGTTCAACGTACCCAGCCGCGGCGGCCGGACTGGACTCGTTTCGCCACCGGCTGAACAGCTCTGCTGTCCTTGGCTTCGTTGAAGATGGTCATCGACAGTCTTACCGGCCGCCGGTCAGCCAGCCGGCACAATAGCCGCAGCGTATAGGTTGTTATACACCAATCTGGCGATATTCCTTGCAAGGAAGACTCTTCCTAGCGAGATAATGGCGTATCATGGTCCTCGTCCAGGGATACCCGAGATACCCGAATGGGGGTGATGGAGCGTGCACGCGGAGCACGGTATCGGCGAGTCCGATCACGACGATGACGAGATCATCACCTGGTGGGGACTGGTGATCGAGGGATACCACGTGACGAACGATCGAATGATGGCCGAGATCGCGGAGCGTTTCGATCTCGCCCCCTCCTCGTTTGACATCCTGATCCGACTGATCCGCTCCCCCGATCACCGCATGACCATGACCAAACTTGCTGGCGAGGCCGCACTGAGCAGTGGCGGATTCACCAAGGTGGCCGACCGGCTGACCACGGCAGGGCTGATCCGACGGGAACCGTGCGAAACGGATCGGCGAGTCACCTACGCGGTGCTCACCGAACATGGCCGGGATATCGCGGAACGTTCCAGGACAGCCTGTGCCGAGATCCTGCGCAACCGGGTGATCGCTCCGCTCGGAGCGCCAGCAACCGCGGCGTTAGCCAGCACGATGCGCACTCTCCGCGCGGTGAATGGCGGACCCACCGAGTAACGCACGGCGGGGCAGCCGCGAAGTACGCATGGGTACTGTGTACCGTGCGAACGGCGCACCAGTCGACCTGATTGCGCTATCGGCGAACGTATTCTGGAGGTGAGACCGTGTCCGAAGACGGAAGTAGTAGTTGCCACGCGGACACGGCCGCCTGACGCTCGCACAGACGACTGCTGGGTGCGCAAGGTCCGCGTGGTTTACCGATGTCATCGTCCAGACGCTGGTTCGACCACCGCCCAAACCTCAGGATCTCACCGCATGAACCAGATACCGGGTCAGCTCGTCTCGTCCGTCCACTATGCGCATGGCACTGGCTGTCGCGCGCGGCCGACTCATCCAGGTGGCGATCCCTAGCGCTGGCGCGCTCCCCTGCCACCTGCACTCGTCCACAACGGACATAACCGCGGTTAGGAGTCGACCGTTGACGACCGGAGGATACGACACCGACCACGAAGAACTCACCGAGCTGCTGGAACGCAACGACCTAGCTGGTATCCAGCGGTGGATCGCGGACTACCCGCCGCATGTGATCGCTGACGAGATCACCCGTGCGGAACAGGTAGCGGCCATCATGCTGTTCCGCCTGCTGGACAAGGACCGTGCGCTCGAGGTTTTCGAAGAGCTGGACCCGACCGAACAGCAGAAGATCCTCAGTGGACAACGCGATCACGCCTTCCATGAGCTGGTCGAGGCGATGGACCCGGATGACCGGGCGCGCCTGCTCGGCGAGGCTCCCGCGAAATTCGCGCGGCGGGTACTCGCCGGACTCAGCCAGCAGGAACGAGAGATGACCGCCGCGCTGCTCGGCTACCCACAAGGCTCGGTCGGCAGGCATATGTCCCCGAAAGCCGTACCGGTGCGCGCCACCGGCACGGTGACCCAGGCGTTGCGCAGGATCCGGCTGAAAGGTTCGGATGCCGAAACCGTCTACACGCTGCCGGTCGTCGACGAGGAGCGCCGGCTGATCGGTACCGCGACGCTGCGTTCGCTGGTCCTCGCCGACCCGGATCAACCGGTGGCTGATCTGGTCGACCGGCAAGCGCTGAGCGTGCCAGCCACGGCCGACGCCGAGGAAGCCGCCCGCCTGATGCAGGAGGCGAACCTGCTCGGCCTGCCGGTGGTGGACAGTGAAGATCGCCTGGTCGGGATCCTCACGATCGACGACGCGATCGAACTGATCGAGACCGCGGACACCGAGGACGTCGCCAGGCTGGCCGGCGCGTCCCCGCTGACCGGGCACTATCTGACCGCGAGCGTATTCCAGGTCGCCCGGTCTCGGGCGGTGTGGCTGCTGCTCCTTCTCGTTGCCGCGACGCTGTCGGTGAACGTGATGCAACTGTTCGAGGACACGCTGGCGAAGGTGACCGCACTGGCACTGTTCATCCCGCTGCTGGTCGGCGCGGGTGGGAACGCGGGCGCGCAGGCGGCGACCTCGGCCGTACGCGCGATCGCGGTCGGCGAGGTACGCGCACGGGACGTGCTACGGGTCGCCTGGCGGGAACTGCGGGTCGGCCTCAACCTCGGTCTGATGCTTTCCGTCGTAGCGTTCTCGATCGGCGCGATCCTGGTCGGCTGGTCAATCGCGGCGGTGCTCGGGATATCCCTGGTCGCGATCTGCGCATGGGCCGCGGTGGTCGGCGCGGTGATGCCGCTGGTCGCCAAACGTCTTCGGATCGACCCCGCGGTCATCTCCGCGCCGCTGGTCACCACCTTGGTCGACGCGACCGGACTGATCATCTACTTCCTGGTCGCGCAGGCCGTCCTGCAGTTCTGACCGGCGCGGCTAGGACCCGTCCTCGCCGTCCTTGGTATCCCGCTTCTTCGGATCCGGTCGCTCAGCGGCCTCGGCGGCGCGCGCCTCTTCCCTGTCGATCATGTTCGTCAGCAGATGCTGCTGGCCGAAGGTCCACACGTTGTTCGCCAGGAAGTACAGCAGCACCGCGATCGGCATGGGCAGGAACAAACCGGAGAACAGCACCCCCGCCGGGGCGATATAGAGCAGGAACTTGCTGATCATCGCGGTCTGTGGGTTCGCCATCGCCGATTCGGTCTGCCGGCGCATGGACATCTTCATGGTGAAGTACGTCGCCGCTGCGGCGAGAACCATCAGCGGCAGGCCGACGGTCAGCATCTCCGCCCGGTCGGTGCCGAACTGAACCAGCTCGGCCTCGGACTGGCTGATCCAGCTACCGAGCTTCGCGCCGAAGAGGTCCGCATTGATGAAGGAGGCAACCCCTTCGCGGTCGAACACGTAGTTGCTCTCCGCGCCAGGGGTGAAACTGCGCAGCACATAGAACAAGCTCAAGAAGACCGGGATCTGCAGCAGTGCGGGTAGACAGCCGCCGAGCGGGTTGAAGCCGCCCTCGCTCTGCAACTTCTGCATTTCCAGCATCAGTCGCTGGCGATCGTTCCCGTACTTCTCCTGCAGCTCTTTGATCTTTGGAGCGAACTTCTGCATCTTCCTGCCGGCGCGCAACTGGCTGATCGCCGGCTTGATCAGCAGCACCCGCAGGGTGAAAACCAGGAAGAACACGGAAAGAGACCAGGCGAACCCACTGTCGGGTTCCAACAGTGCGCCGAATACCGCGTGCCAGACCCACAGGATCGCTGACACGGGATAGAGAATGAAATCGAACACGATGAGTTGACTCCGTCTGATAGCCGAAAGCGGACTGGCCAGTTGGCCCGGTTGGCCGACCACGTACCCGCTTTCGCGGGCGGCCAGCGCACGGCATTCATGCGTGCGCCAGCACGGTCACGTGACGGCGAAGCCCGCAGACGGCGCCCGTGGGCGCGCTCGACCAGGAGCATTCGGATCGCGTAGTCGGATGAAGGCGGCGCGTTTGGCGCGTTCCCGCAGGGAGATTTCCAGCGTCCGGATTGGACCAGTCGCGGGCCCTACCGGATCCCTGGTCACCCCGATCAGCAAGGTGACGGCGATCGTCGCGGTGACCGCCGTAGCCAGCGCCACGGTGCTGGACAGCCAGCCACCCGGCAACATGACGAACACGGCCGGGAAAAGCACCGCGAGCACGAAGCGCAGCCGGAACACGAAGCCACCTTCCTTGGATTCCGGCTTCACTGTACCGGCAGCCGGCCGCTGCCCCATACGCGAGGTTCGTACGAGTTGCCAAGGCTAGCCCGACAGGGCAAGCACCCTGGCTAGCTAGAGTTGCACGCCGCGTTCGGCCAGCCAGGCCTGCGGGTCGACCTTCTCGCCACCGTTCTGCCAGACCTCGAAGTGCACATGCGGCCCGGTCGACTGGCCCTCGTTGCCGATCTCGGCGATCTTCTCGCCCGCCTCGACGCGCTGTCCTGCGCTGACGTCGTAGACCGCCATATGCCCGTAGACGTGCACCGTGCCGTCGTCCAGCTGAATCCGTACCCAGTTCCCGAAACCGCTCGCCGGGCCGGCTTCGATCACCGTGCCACCGGAGGCGGCGACGATCGGCGTGCCGAGGGAGTTGGCGATGTCGATGCCCATATGGCTGGCGCCCCACCGGGCACCGAAGCCCGAGGTGAACGTGCCCTGGGCGGGAGCGACGGTGCCGCCCGCGGCGACTTGCGGTTGCTGCGGTTGCTCGGCCGCCTGCTCGGCCCGTTCGGCCTCGCGGGCCGCCGCTTCGCGGGCCTCGCGTGCTTCCCGCGCTTTCCTTGCCGCCTCGGCCGCCGCCGCTCGCGCGGCCTCGGCTTCGCGGGCCTGCCGCTCGGCGGTGACCTGGGTGGTCTCGGCGAGCTTGCGCGCCTCGGCCGTGCCATCACCGTCCGCGCCGAGTACGACGGGACGGGCGGTGAGGCCGGAGCCGCCACCGGTGCCAAGCGCGGCGTTCGCGATGTTGCCATCGGCTAGCGGGGTAACCGTGTGATCTGAGTCCGAATCGGCCGTCGCGGCCAGTGATTGTCCTGCGGCAGCGGCGGCGAACGCGCCAGCCGCTACCGCGGCAACCACTACTTTGCCGCGTAGCGCGGAACTTGGCGTGGGGATGCGATGCGCGCCAGGGGCGCGCTTGATCGCGACAGCATGTGCCTCATCAAGCGCAGGAGAGCAGCCGCGACCGCCGGGGGAGCGGTGTCGTGCCAATGCCTGACCCTTCTCGTCGGGGAAGTCCGACCGGAGGCTCCAGGCGGGGGATCCTGGCGAGCGGCTCGGGGGCGCCACTCGAACGACTCCATCGTGGCCGGACCGTTATAGGGTTTATCGAACCGTAACCACGAGATTCCAGGGTTGGCAACCCGCCGCACGACAACACTGCCACGATACTGAACGAATTCCCAGTTCAGGGCCGCATTAACGAGATTCTGTGGCGCGCGTCTCGGGTAACCCGCGCATCGCGCCAAGCGCCTGCGCTGGCACATCGACCGTTGCCGCTCCGTGACCAAGCCGATGCAGTACGGAGCGCACGATATCGCTGGTACGTGCCACGGTATTGGACAACAAGGATGAGGAAATACCGTGCGTGTGCTCGGTGCCCCCCTGCAAATACAGGCCCGCGCGCAGCGCCGGATCAGTGATCACCCGATAATCGCGCGCTACGCGGATGTTTCCTTCGGCGTCCGTTCGACACCACTCGCCCACCGCGCCGAGCAGCCGCGCCGGATCAACTGGACGATATCCGGTGGCACAGACGAGCACATCACAGTCGAGTACGGTCTTTTCCAGTGATGCCAACGATTCCACCGTGGCACGTACCCCGCCATCGGCTTCGGCCACCTCGACCAACCTAGCCACGTTGTAGATCCGCAACCGTTCGGCGCCCAGCACCTTTTCCCGGTAGAGCCGCGCGTACAACTCCTCGATCAACTCAGGATCAACCACGGAGTAGTTCGTGTTGCCGTGATAATCCAGGATCATCCGTTTTACCTCACCCGGCGCGGTGAAGTACTTGTCAACCGCATCTGGGTCGAACACCCGGTTGGCGAACGGGCTGTCATCGGAAGGGCTGTAACCGTACCGGGAGAACACCGCGCAGATCTCCGCGCGCGGGAACCGATCATGCAGGTACTTGGCCACTTCCGCGGCGCTCTGCCCAGCACCGACCACGGCGAACCTCGCTGGATCCGACTCGGCGATCGTATCTACTCTGGACAAGAGATCGCGGTTGTGCCAGACGCGCTCGCCAAGGGACACACCGTCCGGCAGATTCGGTTCCATGCCGATCCCGAGCACCAGATTACGCGCCCGGTACAGCACGGTCGGCGCACCGCCACCGGTAGGCCGAGTGACCACATCGAACAACTCAACCGTCGAACCGGTGGTAACCGGGCGAATCTCGGTCACCACCGTGCCGTAAGCGACCTGATCCGCGAACCTCGCCGCGGCCCACTCCAGGTAGTCGTGAAACTCGACACGAAGCGGGAAAAGGGATTTCTGGTTGATGAAATCGACCAGCCGTCCCTTGTTGTGCAGGTAGGCAAGAAAGCTGAACTCGCTGGTCGGATTGCGCAAGGTGACCAGATCTTTCATAAAGGACACCTGCATCGTCGCATCGTCGATCAGCATCCCGCGATGCCAGCCAAAGGCAGCCTGCCGTTCCACGAACGCCGCGGTCAGATCCTGCCGCCCAGCCTGCTGATTGTGCTCCCGGACGGCAATCGCCAGCGCAAGGTTTGACGGGCCGAACCCAACTCCTACCACGTCGTATGTCGGTACCTGCTCATCTGGCGATTGCTGCGACATTCCCGTCCTCTCACGCTCGCGCCAACTGGCAACGGCTGACGACTAGAAGACAACTGGTGCACCGGCCGCACACCTTAGCCTAGATTAATGTAGGTGAGCCTAACCTAATGATCATGATCATAGACGGCCCACTGGGAACTGTGCGTGTGCGGCCGCTCACGTATCGATGCGCACTACTAAGGATAGGCTTGCTTCGCTTATCGTGTCACGCGTTGCCACGGCGGGGCGCCCGTTCGGCCGAACGGCCAACCAGGCACAGTGACCGCTGACCACGAAAGTGCTGACCACGAAAGTAAGGAACGATGCGATGCCGCAGCAGCCGAAGCCAGGCAGCCGGCCCGCGCGTGGCGTCCTGGCCAGCTCGATTCGGGGCCAGTCCGCACTGGTGACGACCAGTACGGTGTTCTATATCTTGCACCAGGGCGCTGAGGCCTCGGTGCCGCTGCTGATCGGCGTGATCATCGACGAGGCGGTCACCACCGGCTCGGTGAGTGCACTGGCCCGCTGGCTGCTCATCCTCGCGGCGGTGTTTCTCGGCCTCGCGCTGAGCTTCCGGTACGGCGCCCGTGCTGGCGAACGCGCCTCGTATCAGGCGGCGCACCGGTTGCGGATGCGACTCACCAGCAGGGTCGTCGATCAGCACGGTGGAGCCGAAGCCGGCCGGCTGTCGGGGGCTTTGGTGAACATCGCGACGAATGACGCCAAGCGGGTGGGCGCGGTCAATCTCGCGCTGCCCCTTGGTGTCGCCGGCCTCGCCGGCATTCTGGTCGCGGGCACGGTATTGCTCCGCATCTCCACACCGCTCGGCCTGCTGGTCCTGCTCGGCACCCCGTTACTACTCGTCCTGGCCCACCTGCTCGGCAAACCGCTCGAGCGGCGCAGTGGCGCGGAGCAGGAACGAGCCGCGCACGCCTCGGGTGTGGCCGCGGACCTGGTCTCCGGACTACGCGTACTCAAGGGCATCGGCGCCGTTTCCACCGCCGTGGCCAGGTATCGCGCCACCAGCAGGAACTCGCTGGCGGCTACGGTCCGCGCCGCCCGCGCCGAAGCCTGGCACGACGGGGCGATCCTGATACTCACCGGGGTGCTGATCGCGCTGATCGCGCTCGTCGGCGGGCAGCTCGCGATCAACGCCGAGATCACCATCGGCAACCTGGTCACCGCGGTCGGCTTGGCTCAGTTCCTGCTGGGACCACTGCAGATCTTCGCCGTGGTGAACGGGCAGCTCGCGCAGGGCAGGGCTTCCGCGAAGCGGATCGGCGAGGTACTTGCCGCCACACCGGCGGTGCATGCCGGCGAGGAGCCGCTGCCCAGCACCATCCGCGGTGAACTCCGACTGCGCGGATTGCGACTCGATCCACTGCACGATGTTGACCTGTCCGTACCGGCTGGGCACACGCTCGGGATCGTCGCCACTGATGCGCGCGCGGCGACGGCCTTACTGGACTGCCTTGGCCGGGCCGCGGAACCCACGGCGGGATCGGTTTCGCTGGACGGGATCGACGTGTCCACTGTCGCGCCGAGCCGGCTTCGCGAGGCGCTCGTGGTCGCGGCGCATGACGCGGATCTGTTCGAGGAGAGCCTGCTGGACAACGTCACGGCCGCGACACCGGAACTGTCCGAGGACGCGGTGGCCGCGGCCCTGCGCGCCTCCGGCGGGGACGAGGTCGCGGAAACCCTCCCCGCTGGCGCGCACACCGTACTCGCCGAACGGGGCCGCTCACTGTCCGGTGGGCAACGACAGCGGGTTGCCCTTGCCCGCGCGCTCGCCGGCGATCCACCGGTGCTGGTGCTGCATGAGCCCACCACCGCCGTGGACGCCGTGACCGAAGCGCGGATCGCCGAGGGTATTCGCGAGCTGCGTACTGGACGCACCACCGTGCTGGTCACTACCAGCCCAACACTGCTGAAGATCACCGACACGGTGGTTTTCGTTGCCGGGGCAGCGGTCCAGGCCGAGGACACGCACTCCCGGTTGTTGCGCGCGGACGACCAGTATCGCTCGGCGGTATTGGGATGACGGGGGCGATGGGATGACCGAGCCACACGGAGACGCCGCGGCCAGGCAACAACCGACCGGGCAGGCCGGCTTGCTGCCAACGGCGGACGGGCCGGCCATTCGCGGTGCGCTCGGCGCGCTGCTGCGTAGTGCACGTTGGCTCGCCGCCGGCGCGTTTCTGCTCATGCTCGTCGCCACCGGGCTCGGCTTGCTTATCCCGCCGCTGCTTGGCTATCTCGTCGATCTCGTCGCCGAACAACGCGCGGCCGATACGATCGTCCTACCAGTGCTGCTGATTCTGGGTATCGCTATCGGGCAGGGCATTACCACCGCGGTCGGTTTGACCAGGCTGGCCAGGCTCGGCGAAGGAATGCTGGCCGAACTGCGTGAGCGCTTCGTCCGGCGGGCGTTGCACCTGCCACTGGAACGCGTGGAGCAGGCCGGGTCCGGTGATCTGACCGCACGGGTAACCAACGACGTATCGATGATCGCGGACGCGGTGCGCAACGCGCTGCCGGAGCTGGCGCGCTCCGGGCTGACCATCGTGCTCACCCTGATTGGCATGATCGTCCTTGACTGGCGATTCGCGGCCGTCGCCCTTGTCGTCGCGCCGATCCACGTACTGACGGTGCGCTGGTACCAGCGCCACGCCGTACCGCTGTATGCCGCGCAACGGGTAGCGACGGGTGCACAACAACACCAGTTGCTGGATACCGTCGGTGGAGCCCATACGGTGCGCACCTTTCGGCTCGGCACGGCACATGTCGACAAAGTCCGGACCCGCTCCACGCGTGCGATGGAGCTGATGCTGCGGGGCGTGCGGCTGGTTACCGGTTTCTACAATCGACTGAACTTTGCCGAACTCCTCGGCTTGAGCACCGTGCTGATCACCGGCTTCGTGCTTGTCCAAAATGGCTCGGCGACCATCGGCACCGCCACGGCCGCGGCGTTGTACTTCCACAACCTGTTCAATCCGATCAACGCCGCGCTGCGGTTGGTGGACGACGCGCAGGTCGCGCTCGCCAGCCTGGCCAGGCTCGTCGGCGTGACTGAACTACCCCCACAACCGGAGAACACCCGCACCGGTCAGCAGCTCGACCCGACGATCAAGGTCGCCAACGTTCGACATGAGTACGTGCCGGGCCAGCCCGTACTTCGGGATATCGACCTCGAGGTGGCGGCTGGTCAGCGCGTCGCTCTGGTTGGCGCGAGCGGTGCGGGCAAGACCACGCTCGCCAAGTTGATCGCCGGGATACACGCACCGAGCAGGGGCTCGATCACCCTGGGCGAGGTCGACCTTACCGAGCGCGGACCACACGCGATCAGTGATTTGGTCGGTCTGATTAGCCAGGAGGTGCATGTATTCGCCGGCCCGCTCGCCGACGACCTGCGCCTTGCCAAACCCAAGGCTGCCGACGAGGAACTGCTCGCGGCTGTTGACCAAGTGGGCGCGCGGGATTGGGTCCAGGCGCTGCCCGATGGTCTGGCCACCGTGGTGGGCGAGGGTGGCCACCGGCTGACCGTCACCCAAGCCCAACAACTCGCGCTCGCACGCCTGATACTGGCGGATCCGCGGATCGCGATCCTGGACGAGGCCACCGCGGACGCGGGCAGCGCGGGCGCCCGCGTGCTGGAATCCGCTGCCGCCAACGCACTCGCCGGGCGCACGGCGCTGGTGGTGGCGCATCGGCTCACGCAGGCGGCTGCCTGCGACCGCATCGTGGTACTGGATGCGGGCGCCATCGTGGAAACCGGTACCCACGACGAGCTGGTTGCCGCCGACGGACGCTACGCCCGGCTGTGGCGCGCCTGGTCCGCCCCACGCCCGACCTGACGCGGCGCCCCGTGTTCGCGTTCTTTAGGGATCTTGCGGTTCTTGGGTAGGTGGGCGGCGGTCGTGGATCATCAGCGCGGCCCGCTTTCGTTCCAGGTCCACGGTACGTGCCTGCCGAAAACCAGCTCGTTGGAAGGCCCGGACGGCACGTTCGTTGCGGACATCCGGTTCGGCGACAACCCGGGCGGCTACCGGGTACTCGGCAAACTGCCAAGCAGCCATCGCGGCCAGCAGCCGAGGGCCCAAACCTCTGCCGACATAGCGCGTCGAACCGATCAGTACGTGAATACCGCGATCCCGGTCGGACAGTTCCGGCTCACCAGCAAGCGGCGAACTGGCCACCTCGTAGGTCTCCCAATAACTCGCCGGAGCACCGTCCAGTTCCCCGATCCACGCCGACTCCCCCCGATTTTCGGCAAACGCGCGCAGGTACTCCCGCACGACCGCTACCGAGTACGCTCCTTCACCGTCCCTATCGGTATGCAATCGCCAGAAGTTCTTGGCATGCTCGGCGTTCAGCCAGTCCCGCACCAGCGGCGCATCCTCCTGCGCCGAGGCTGGGCGTACCGCCATCCCAGCTGGAACCTCCGATACGGGAAGGTGCACGAGTCGACTCCGTGCCGCAGTCATGTCGTTCCTCGATTCGAGCGCCGGTTCGGTTACTCCCCCATCGCCTCTACCAGGCTACGTGGGCGCATATCGGTCCAGTTCCGCTCCACATAGTTCAGACACGCCTCCCGTGACTCGACACCGAACACCTGGGACCAGCCAGCCGGCACCTCGGCAAACGATGGCCACAGACTGTGCTGGTTCTCCGCGTTCACCAGCACCACGAACTGACCCTCTGGGTCGTCGAACGGGTTACTCATACCTTTCCTCCTTTTTGTTCGGTCAATGTAGATAGTCGAGCCTCCGGTGTCGCCACGGCGCCACGCAGTACCGATACCCACCGGTCGGCCAGCAGCGCGACGGCATTGTGGTCGAAGAGCTCAGTGGCGTACTCGAGCTCGCAGGGCACCGGCCCATCATCGGCCGGCTCATAGAAGCTCACGGTCAGCTCGGTGCGCGCGGTCCCAGTCGGCACTGCGACGAGTTCGGCACCGAGCTCTTCGACCTCGGTCAGTACCGCCTGCTCGTGGTGGACGAGTAATACCTGCGGCACTGGCGGCAGTTCCAGCTCCGCGACCAGCCAGGCATAGGGAACATCCTGGTGGTCAAGAGCACCCAACGTCGTCTCCCGGACCCTGCTCAGCAGCTGGAGAAAGCGCGGATCGCCAGTCGTATCGGTACGCAGCAGCACCGTGTTCGCCAGGCAGCCGACCAGCCCGCCGAGTTCGTCCTCGGTGCGACCGGCGACCTGAGTGCCGATCGGAAGCTCGGTGTGCCCCTCGGCGCCCAGTACCGTACCCAGCGCGGCGTGCAGGATCATGAACATGCTTGTTCCGGTGCGCTGAGCTAGCCCATCGATCGCGGCGTGCAGTGCGCTGTCCAGAGTGAACTCGTATCGACCACCGGCGGTCGAGGTGGCCTCCACCGCCTTCGCGCCCGGCAGCCGAACTCGCCCGGCAAGGCCAGCCAGCTGGCCGCGCCAGTACTCGATCTGGGTCGCAGCGAGGCTGCCAGCGTCATCAGGGTCACCGAGTAGCTGATGCGCCCACAGCGTGTAGTCGGCGTAGTCGAACGGCAACGCGGTCCATTCCGGAGCCAGCCCGGCACGGCGGGCGCGGTAAGCCGTCACGAAGTCCCGTAGCAGTGGGACAACCGACCACTCGTCAACGGCAAGATAGTGCATCCCGAACAGCAGGGCGGTTCCGTCCCGCGCGCTGAGCAACTCGACCCGCAGCGCCGGCTGCTCAACCAGTGCCGGTCGGTATCCAGCCTGTTCACCTAGCGCCGCGGTAAGCGGTTCGGCGGATTCGGCGAGCAGCACGAGTTCCGGTGGGTCGACCAACCGCTGTCTCGCCACACCGTCCTGCTCCGCGTAGGAGGTACGCAACGGCACATGGCGGTCGACGAGATCGGTGAGCGCCTGGCGGAGCGTGGGTAGATCGAACGACGTGCTGGTGGTCAACGCGAGCACCTGATCATCGCCGCCGCCGACACGGTAGCGCGCCCAATGTTCGACCTGATTCGGCGCTAGCGGCAACGCTTCCGGCCGCTCCTGGGACCGCAGGTCCGGTCGCGCGGTCCACGCCGAGTCGATTCGCTCCGCAAGCGCCGCGACCGTTGGGGCGTCGAACACGTCGCGAATGGACAGATCGGCACCGAACTCGGTGCGAATCCGCCCGAGTAGCCGCATCGCGGACATCGAGTGGCCACCGAGCGCGAAGAAACTGTCCGCCACGGCGACCTGGGCGACACCAACCCCGTGTAGCCCGAGCACTTCGGCGAACAACCCGGCAAGCTTGTGCTGGCGCGGTGTCTCAGCTACCGAGTCCGTTCCGGTCAGCGCGGCCCAGTCTGGTGCGGGCAGCGCCGCCGCGTCGATCTTGCCGTTCGGCGTCAGCGGGAGCGGCCCGGCCAGTTCCACCAGAACATGCGGCATGAAGTAGTCCGGTAGCAACGTGGCAAGCTGCCCGCGAATAGTGGGTTCGTCCAGCCCAGCCGAGTCCGGATCCGGTACCAGGTATCCGACCAACCTGGGCTCCCCGGTACTCCGGTCCACGACAACCGTGGCTTGGCCCACGCCGGCACATTCGGTGAGTACGGCGACGATCTCGTCGAGTTCGATCCGGAAGCCACGGATCTTCACCTGGGCGTCGGATCGACCGAGGAACTCCAGTGTTCCGTCCAATCGCGACCGAACAAGATCGCCGGTCCGGTACAACCGGGAACCTTCCGGGCCAAACGGGCTCGCTATGAACCGCGCCGAGGTCAGCGCTTGCCGGCCAAGATAGCCGCGTGCCAACCCCGGCCCCGCGAGGTAGAGCTCGCCGGCGACCCCGGGAGGTACCGGTCGCAACCTGGCGTCCAGCACATACACCGCCGTGTTCGGGTCCGGCCTACCGATCGGCGCGGGGCCGCGTAGCCCTGGCTCAGCGCGCCACAGCGTGGAGTTCACCGTCGCCTCGGTCACGCCATAACAGACGAACACGGTCAGCTCATCAACCCAGCGCTCGATGAGGTCCGCGGATACGGTTTCGGTGCCAACAAGCAACGTCGTGCCGGCAGGTAGCCGCTCCTGGCTCGGCAACGCGGAAACCAGCGAAGGTGGCAACGCGGCATGGCTCACCCGCTGGGTGCGCAGGAACTCGGTCAGCGGCCGGCCAGGAACCCGGATCTCATCGGGCGCGAGTACCAGGGTTGCACCGGTACACAAGGCCATGCACAGCTCGAAGATCGCGACGTCAAACCCGATCGAGGCGAACTGCAACACCCGCGACCCAGGCCGCACCCCGAACCGGTCAACCGCGGTGGCCACCAGGCTCGCCAGGCCGCGATGCGGTACCACGACACCCTTTGGCCGACCGGTGGAGCCGGAGGTGTAAATGACATAGGCGGCTTGGTCGAGCGGCACCACTGTCGGCGAGAACACCGGCTCAGTCGCGGCGAGCTCACCCAGTACCTCAGCCGAATCCAGAACCAGCCGCGATACGCCAGGCTCTCCTGCGATCTTCTCCGCATGGGTTTGCGTGGCGATCAGCAGCCGCGCGTCCGAATCGCTCAGTTGGTAGGCGAGCCGGTCGGCGGGATGCGCGATATCCAACGGCAGGTACACGGCGCCCAGTGTGGTGATCGCGAGCAGCACGCCGATCTGTTCGGCACCGCGCGGCAAGGCAACCGCCACCACATCGCCGGGCCGGATTCCTCGGTTGGCCAGCACGGCGGCGATCCGTTGGATATCGGCGTGCAGCTCGGCATAGCTGACCTCGCGGCACCCATCACACACCGCGACCGTCTCGGCGTGGTCCCGCGCGATCGAGGCGATCAGATCCGGCAGCGAAGACTCCGGTACGGCCCGGGATTCGGCGTGGCCACCGGCACGCGCGCGGTCCAGTTCGGCCGAACTGAGCAGCTCGATCTCCGCTACCGACAGCTCAGGCTCAGCGGCGACGGCGTTGACGACGCTGTTCAGCCGGTGCGCAAGGTCCGCGACGATGTCCTCCGTGAACAGTTCGGTCGCGTACTCGATTGAGCAGTGCAGCGGTCCCCCGGTGGCCGGGTCCTCGCGGAAGCTGAACACCAGGTCGAACTTGGCCGCCCGGTGTTCGACTGGTTCCCAGTCCAGCCGCAGCTCCCCGAAATCGAGCGCGGCTTCCTGCGGATCACGGTAGCTCACCAGCACCTGGAAGAGTGGGTTCCGCGCGGCCGAACGTGCCGGATTGCATTCCTCGACGACAGCCTCGAACGGCACATCGGCATTCGAGAAGGCCGCCAGATCGGTTTCCCGCAGTTGCCGGACGAGCTGGCGAAAACTCGGTGCACCGGACAGGTCAGCCCGAAGCACCACGGTGTTCACGAAGAATCCGACCAGCTCGTCCAGCGCTTCGTCCGAACGGCCAGCAATCGGTGTGCCGAGCGGGATATCCGTGCCCGCGCCCATCCGGTACAGGAATGCGGCAACGGCGGCCTGCACGACCATGAACATGCTCGCACCGGTTTCTCCACTGAGTTCCCTGAGCTGTCCGCTCGCGTACTCGTCAAGCGGGAACTCGAGTACCCCACCGGAGCCGCTTGGCCGTGCCGGCCGAGGGCGCGCTCCCGGCAGCTGTATCTCCTCGACGATGCCGGCCAAGGAATCTTTCCAGTAGGCCAGCTGGCTGGCCAGCACACTGTCCGGATCGGACCGATCACCGAGCAGCTGACGCTGCCAGAGGGTGTAGTCCGCGTACTGAACGGGTAGCGGCGACCAGTCCGGGGCCGCTGCGACCAGGCGCGCTCGGTATGCCGCGGACAGATCACGCAGGAACGGGGCGTCGGACCACTCGTCGGTAGCGATATGGTGCAGCAACAGCAACAGCACGTGTTCCGTATCGGACAGTCGGAACACGGTTGCCCGCAGCGGGATCTCGATGGACAGGTCGAACGGGCGATCGAGACCGGCGCGCAGCAGCTCTGGCAGTTCGGCCGCGGTGACCTGGACCTCGTCTACCGGTACGTCGACCGTGTCCGCGGGAAGCACCCGCTGCTCGGGTACGCCGCCGCTGACCGGGAACACGGTCCGCAATGCCTCGTGCCGCCCCACCACGTCGGCAAGCGCCGATCGCAGCGCGGTGCCGTCCAGCTGGCCGGACAAACGCAGCGCCAACGGGAAATTGTATGCCGCCGAGCCGGTGGTGGACTGGTCGATCAGCCACAATCGCTGCTGGGCGAAGGAAAGCGGGATCGCGACGGGCCGATCCTGCGGCACGAGCACTGGTCGCGGCCCCCGCGTGCCACCGGCACGGGGCGCGAGTTCGGCGACCGTGGGTGCGTCGAACAGATCGCGGATCGACAGTTCCGCGCCAAGTTCCGTGCGAGCCCTGCTGATCAGTCTGGTCGCCAGCAGCGAGTGGCCACCCATCTCGAAGAAGCTGTCGTCGATACCGACCGAGGCGGCGCCAAGCAGCTCCGCGAACAACGCGCACAGCACCCGCTCGGCAGCATCTCTTGGCTGCCTGCTGTCCGCGCCGGCTTCGATCACCGGGGCGGGCAGCGCAGCGACATCGAGCTTGCCGTTGACGGTCAACGGCAACGCGTCGACGCCGATAATCGTTGCGGGCACCATATAGTCCGGTAGCAGCCGTTTGACGAACCGTTTGAGCTCTTCGGGGCGGGCCGAACCCACGACATACCCGACCAGCCGAGGAAATCCGTTGGCCGAGGACATCAGTACCGTGGCATGCGCGACATCCGGATGTTCGGCAAGCGCGGCACTGATCTCACCGAGTTCCACCCGGTAACCGCGGATCTTCACCTGGTCGTCGGTGCGGCCCAGGAAGTCGAGGTTCCCGTCGATGCGCGTCCGCACCAGATCACCAGTCCGGTACATCCGGGCGCCAGGCTCGAATGGATTGGCCACGAACCGTTCCGCGGTCAGCCCCGGCCGGTTGTGGTATCCCCTGGCCAGCCCGATACCGGAGATGTAGAGCTCACCCGGAGTCCCCGGCGGCACCGGCCGCAGCCGCGGATCGAGCACGTACGCCCGGGTGTTCCAGATCGGACGGCCAACCGTCGACGTCGCCGAGTCGAGGGTGCCCCCACCAAGGGTGTTGATCGTGTACTCCGTCGGCCCATACAGGTTGTAGCCGAAAGTCCCCTCCGTATCGCACAGCCGCCGCCATACGGTCTCCGGAACCGCTTCCCCACCAAGCAACACCAGTGGCGGGATATGGCCTTCGAGCAATCCTTCGTCGATCAGCTGCTGCGCGTAGGTGGGCGTCACGTTCACCACGTCGACGGCGTGCCGGTTACAGTAACGGACCAACTCGGGCGCGTCCCTGCGCAGCCGCTCATCGCAGATATGCACCTCGTGTCCTTCGATCAGCCAGAGCAGCTCCTCCCAGGACATGTCGAAGGCGAACGAGACGGTATGCGCGATCCGCAGCCGGCGCCCAGCCAGCCGGACGGTCGGATCGAAGATCTCCGCCCGGTGATTGAGCTGCATGTTCGTCAGCCCGCGATACGGTGTGACGACTCCCTTCGGTCGGCCGGTCGATCCGGAAGTGTAGATCAAGTAGGCGGGGTGTTCGAGCCGTTCCGGCCGATCCTCGGCGAACGCACCAAGTTCTACATCGGACAGTGGCGCGGTGGCGAACGTCTCGAGTTGCGCGTGGATGGCGGGTTCGTCCAGCTCCAGTACCGGCGCCGGCGTATCGGGTAGCGCATCGACCGCGGACTTCGTGGTCACTACCCGCAGCGGGGCTGTGTCGACCAGCATATGCGCCAACCGCTCCGGAGGATGTTCGAGATCGACGGGCAGGTAGGCGGCACCCGTGCGCAGCACGGCGAACAGTGCCACGACCATCTCGACGGAACGAGGTATGGCGAGCGCTATCACCTGTTCCGGCCCAGCGCCGTGCCGCAGCAGTAACCGGGCCAGCTGGTTGATCCTGGTATCCAACTCCGCGTAGCTCAGGTGCTCGGTACCGCAGACCACGGCGAGCTGGTCGGGGTCCCGTGCCGCGCGCTCGGCGAGCAGTTCGGCGACCGTGCGGTGGTCCATCTCGTGCGTGCTGGCCGCCCAGTCACGCGCGAGCGATTCATGTTCGGCCGTGAGCAGCAGATCAAGCTGGCCAACGCGGTCATCCGGCCGACGGACCATGCGTTCCAGAATAGTCACGAAACGCTCGAGAGTGGACTGTGCGACGTCGCCGTCGATGCGGTCCGCGCGGTAGGCGAGTTCGATACTGATCCGTCGTTGCGGTGTCGCGATCAGGGTCAGTGGGTAGTGCGTGGCGTCTACATGCGTCGCCTGGCTGATCCCGTGCCGGCTGCGCAGGTTCGCCAGCCATTGCACGCCGTCCGCCGGTCGCAGTACAAACAGTGTGTCAAACAGCTGCCGATGGCCGGATTCCCGCTGCACCTCGCCGAGGCCGAGATAATCGAAGGGCAGCAGCTCGGCTCGCTCGTCCTGCATGCGACGGAGCAGCTGCCGTAGCGTCTCCGCCGACCGGCAGGTCACCCGGACCGGCACGGTGTTGAGGAACATGCCGATAATGCTCGTCACGTCGGCGACCGCGGCGGGCCGACCGGCCACGGCGGTGCCGAATACGATATCGCCTCGTCCGAGTGCGGCGGCCATGGTCAGTGCCCAGCCGGCACCGAGCAGGGTGTGCAGGGTGAGCCCGTCGCCACGGGCGAATTCCCTGAGCCGATCGCTGAGTTCGGCGGACAGCTCAACGCCCAGATTGGTCGGCATCACCGGCCGGTCACCTGGCTCGCTTTCGGTGAGCAGGCTCGGCTCGGTCAGCCCACCAAGGGCCTTCCGCCACGCCAGTTTTGCCCTGCTGAAGTCCTGCTCGGCCAGCCAGGACAGGTAATCGCGATATGTTCCGGGTGGCGCGAAGAGCCGGTCGCTGCCGGCCAGTTCGTACAGTGCGAAGAGCTGCTCGAGGAGCAGTTCGGCCGACCAGCCATCCCAGGCGATGAGGTGATAGGTGAGCACCAGGCGGTCCCTGCCCGGCGCGAGCCGGAGCAGCATGAACCGGAAGAGCGGTGGTTCGTCGAGCCGGAATCGCAGAGTACGGTCCGTGGCGAGCAGCTGGCGAACGCGCTCGTCCCGGTCGCCGGGAGGCAGCTCGCGCAGATCATGCTCGGTGATCCGTGGGCGCGGATCGACCGTGACGAACTGTACCGGCTCGGGTAGGCCATCGCTGGTGAATCCCGCGCGCAGGCTGGCGTTCCGGTTGAGCAAGGTGGTCACCGCAAGCGTCAGCCGGTCGACATCGAGCGTTCGGTTGAAGTCGAATGTGGACTGTGCTGTGTAGACATCCAGCTCGTCGGCGTCGTAACTGGCGTGGAAGTAAAGCCCCTCCTGTAGCGGCGACAGTGGCCAGACTTCGGCGACCGGGAAGGCGCTGCGGGCATGTACCTGGTGGGTCTGCTCTTCGGTCAGCCGCAACTGGACGTCCGCGACGCTCGTCTGTGTCGACGGCGTGTCCGCGATCGTGCCGAGTTCGGCAAGCGCGGCCGGGGTGCGGGCGGTGAACACGTCCTGCGGGTCGATTTCCAGCCCGTTGGATCTTGCCCTGGTGGCCAGGCTGATCGCACTGATGCTGTCCCCGCCGAGCGCGAAGAAATCATCGTGCTCGGCAACCGTGGCCAGACCGAGCACGGTGGCGTAGGCATCCCGGAGGATGCGCATCGCGGGCGTGTCGCGGGCGTGTTCTTCCGCAGAACCGGATTCCGTCTCAACACCGGGCTGGCCGGCTGGCTGCCCGTCCGGCAACGCGGCCCGGTCCAGCTTGCCGTTCGGGGTATGCGGTAGCTCGGCGAGTAGCTGTATCCGATGGGGTATCGCGTGGTTGGGCAGCCGCTCGGCAAGGGATCGCCTCAGCTCGGCGGCGTCCAGCCGGGCCTGCTGGTGCGGCACCGCGTAGCCGAGCAAGGAGCCGTGCCGGACGATCGCCGCCGCCGCGACCACACCAGGAATCGACCGCAGCTGGGCCTCGACCTCGCCCAGCTCGATCCGGTTTCCCCGAATCTTCACCTGGTGATCGGTTCGGCCAAGGTATTCCAGCGCGCCATCGCCACGGCGGCGGACGAGATCACCGGTGCGGTACAGCCGGGTGCCCGGTTCGAAGGGGTTGGCCACGAATCGCTCGGCGGTCATACCGGCGCGCCGGTGATAACCCCTGGCCAGCTGGATACCTCCGAGGTACAGCTCGCCGGGCGCGCCGATGGGCACCGGGCGCAGCCAGCTGTCCAGTACATGCAGGGTGGTATTCCATACTGGCGTGCCGATCGGCACGCCATCCGAGGCGTGTTGCTCGGTCTGTTCGCTCTGCCCGTAAGGCCACCAGCTGACGTCCACAGCCGCCTCGGTCGGACCGTACAGATTGTGCATGGCCACCCCGGTCAGTTCGGTCCATCGCGCCGCCAGTGCAGTGGACAGTGCTTCCCCGCTGGTGAAGACGCGCCGCAGACTGCTGGCCCAGTCTCGTTCGGTGGCCAGTTCGGGTACGCCGACGAAAGCGTCGAGCATCGTCGGCACGAAGTGCATGGTGGTGATCCGCTCGGCGCGGATGAGTTCGGCGAGATAGCGCGGATCCCGGTGCCCCGCGGGATCCGCGAGTACCACGGTGGCGCCCTCGCGCAGCGCCCAGAAGAACTCCCAGACGGATACGTCGAAGCTGGCCGGGGTTTTCTGTAGCACCCGATCCTCGGGTGCGAGGCCGAAGCTGGCCTGCATCCAGTTGAGCCGGTTCACGATTGCCCGGTGGCTTACCAGCACTCCCTTTGGCTGGCCGGTGGATCCCGAAGTGTAGATCAGATAGGCGGGATGTTCCGGTTTCGGCTGGTCTTCCGGCACCGGCATCGCCGGCTCGTGGCCGGTTGGTTCGTCGACGAGTATCGGGTGGACTCCGGACACCGCGGGCAGCATGGTGCCGGATCTGGTCAGCACGACCTTGGCGCCGGAGTCGGCGAGCATGAAGGCCAATCGTTCGGCCGGATAATCCAGGTCCAGTGGTAGGTACGCGGCGCCAGCCTTGCCGACCGCGAGCAGCGCGATCATCAACTCCGCCGAGCGCGGCACGGCGACGGCGACGATGCTTTCCGGACCAACCGCGGCTTCCCGCAAACGGTGGGCAAGGAGCACCGCCGCCCGGTCAAGTTCCCGATAGGTCAGCCTCGTCTCCGGGGCGATCACCGCGATCGCGTCCGGACTACGCCGCACCTGATGGTGGATCGCGGTCAACAGGGTGTCCGCGCCGATCGGTCGCTCGGTCGCGTTGGCGGCTTCGACTGTGGCGCGTTCGGTAGCCAGTCGCGGATCGAGATCGCGCACCGACCGCTCCGGTCCGGCGCAGATCAGCTCGACGAGCCGGACCAGCTGATCAAGCAGCTCCTGCGCCGATGCTTGCGACAGCCGTGCCTGGTCGTACTTCATGGTGAATTCGAAGCCATCGACGGGAGTGATGATCAACGCGACCGGGTAGTGCACCGCGTCGATCACCTCGACTCCGGTGACCCGCAGCTCGCCGGCGGGGTCGGTGGGTGCTGGATCCCGTGGGTAGTTCTCGAAGACCACGAGCGTGTCGAACAGTTCGGCATCCACCCCGGTTATCCGCCGCAGCTCGCGCAGCCCGAGGTGCTGGCTGTCCAGCAGGGCGGACTGTTCGCGCTGGCTACGCCGCAGAAAGTCCACAACGGACTCGTCAGGTCGCGGCCGTTGCCGCACTGGCACGGTGTTGATGAACAACCCCACCGCGGACTCGATCCCGCTGACCGTCGCTTCCCGGCCGGATACGGTGCTACCGAAGCACACGTCAGTGCGTCCGGTGTGCGCGCGTAGCAGCAGGCCCCATGCGCCATGCAGCACAGTGCCAATGGTCACCCCGTGGGTCCGTGCGAACTCGGTGAGCCCGCTGGCCAGCGCCCCGGACAACCGGGTGGCCAGCTTCGCCCGCCGAGGCTCGGCCCTGGACGGCGAGACCAGGGTGGTTGGCTCGTCGATCCCGTCGAGCGCCTGTTGCCAGGCGCTGCGGGCCGCGTCGTCGTCGCGTGCCGCAAGCCAGGCGAGGTAGTGCCGCCGGGGTGTTGGTTCGGCGAGCTGCTTCGGCTGGCCGTGCGGGGCGTAGCGCGCGAGAATCTCGCGCACCATGATCGGCACTGACCAGCCGTCCGCGACAAGGTGGTGGAAGGTGAGCAACAACCTGCCACCGGTCGCGGACCGGACGAAGGTGGCCCGTAGCAACGGCGGGCGAGTCAGTTCGAAGCCGGCTGATCGGTCCCGGTTGGCGATCTCGGCGAAACCCGAGTAGTCCGCCTCTGCCACTTCGCGCCAGGGCAATCGTGCTTCGGCGGCCACGACCTGCACGATTCGCCCGTCGTTCAGTTGCCGGAATCCGGAACGCAGGGATTCATGCCGGTCGAGCAACTCCTGCGTCGCCTGCCGGAGCGCCGCCGCGTCGACCTGTCCCGCGAGCTCGAGGGCCTCCTGCACGATGTAGACATCGGCGGCACCATGGCGCGCGTGCGCGTGGAAGTAGAACCCTTCCTGTAGCGGGGTAACCGGAAGCACGTCGGCATAGTCGCCGCAGTCGACCAGCTCACCATCGTCCACCGCGAGCGAGACCTCGGTTGGCGCGGTCATGGTGGCATCCAGGTCCTTGGCCGCGCGCGCCGCCGCGTTCTCGATGATGCCGGCGACCGTGCGATGCTCGAACACCTGCCGTACGGTGAAGCCGATCCCCTGTTCACCGGCAAGCGACATCAGCCGGAGCGCGAGGATACTGTCGCCACCGCACTCGAAGAAATCGTCGGTGATGCCGATGTCGGGGACGCCCAGTACCTCGGCGCACAGCCGGCTGAGCAGCGCCTCGCGTGGCCCCCTCGGCCGCTGGTCGCCCGCGCTGCCGAACGTCGGCGCTGGTAGCGCGGCACGATCGAGTTTTCCGTTGGGCAGTAGCGGAAAACGATCCAGCGCGACGATCGCGGCTGGCACCAGGTAGTCCGGCAACCGAGTGCGTAGGTGTTCCCGTAGTGCCTTACCCAACGCCGTCCGGTCACGGTAACGAGCTGGCACGTTCGCGAAATCGGCCGCGCTGCCGGAGGTGACGCCAGGGCGGTAGTCCGCCCGTGGCGAATGACCGAGCGTGAAGACCGCGTCCACCCTGCCGTCCGCGGCGCTTCCGGTCCACGTGCAGCTGGTCTGATAGCCATACCGCGCGCCGAGTTCGGACAGCTCCTGTGGGTCGACGGCGGTTGTGCGACTGGGCACCGGGTGACCGTCTACTTCGGCCAGTGCGCGGAGGTCGTCGACGATGCGGGCATTGGCAATCCCGCACAGCCTGAGCGTGTCCGGTCGTTCCTGTTCCAGCCGGTCCCCGAGCTCGGCAAGCGTGCGCACCTCGGTGTCCCACCGAAGTTCGGTGGCCGAACTCGCCACGTCGGGCGCCCTGCCCTTACGCAATACCACGTCGTAGCGGTACCGGCTGAGCTCGTTCGGGTCATCGGACTGTTTGATCCGGATGTCCAGCCCGCCGATCCCGTCGATCTCGCGGGCAAGCGCGGGGAAGAAATCCGGGTCGAGCAGCAACTCGCCTTCGCTGGCAAGCGCGGAATCGATCGTCGCGCGGCCAAGGTCGTTGGTTGCTTCGGCGATACCTGCCCGCAGGCAACGCAGCAGGCGCAGGTTCCGGATATCGCCAAGGAACACGGCGCCGCCATCGACGAGTAGCCGCAGCGCGCCCCGGAGTACCTCGACGAGGTACTCGACGCTGGGAAAGTACTGTGCCACCGAGTTGAGGACGACGGTATCGAACCGGTCGTCGGGCAGACCAGTGAAATCACTGGCCTGCAGGGTGCGCAGCTCCACCCGTCCGGCGAGTTCGGGGCGCTCCGCTATTTTGCGCCGCAGTGCCTCGATCGCTTCGGCGGAAAGGTCGGTACCCCAGTATTCGACGCTGTCCGCGGCCAACTGGGACAGGAGGAGTCCGCTACCCACACCGATTTCCAGCACTCGACGCGGGCGCAGCTCGCTGATCCGCCGCACCGTCGCCGCGCGCCAGCGCCGCAGCTGCGGCAGCGGGATCGGTGCCCCGTCATAACTACTGTGCCAACCGGCGAAACCGTCCTCGAAGGGATCACCGGCCGTGGCGGCGTAGAGCACTTCGTGGAGCTGCCTCCACTGCGCGACCGTATCCGCTTCGGCCCGCTGATCCCGGGTATCACGTGCCAGCTCGGGCACCACGTAGGCGACGAGTCGACGATCTCCGGTACCAACCTCGTACGGGAGGACCACCGCGTCCGCCACCGCGTCGTGTGCGGTCAGCGTGGCACTGACCTCGCCGGGTTCAATCCGGTAGCCGCGCACCTTCAGCTGATCATCGGCCCGCCCGAGAAATTCCAGCACGCCATCGGCGCGCCAGCGAACCCGGTCTCCGGTGCGATACATCCGGGCACCCGCGAGCTCGGCATACGGGTCGGGCAGAAACCGTTCGGCGGTACGGCCCGGCATGCCGAGGTAGCCCCTGGCCAGGCCCCTCCCCCCGAGGTACAGCTCACCAGGGAAACCGGCTGGCACCGGCTGCAGAGCCGAATCGAGCACATAGCAACGGGTGTTTCGATCCGGTACGCCGATCGGCACCGGTCCCTGCCAGTCCGGTTCGGCCGCCCAGAGTGTCGAGTTGACACTGGCTTCGGTGACCCCATAACAGACGAACAGCTGCTGGCGCTTGGCGAACCGGTTCACCAAGCCAGCGGGAACCGACTCGGTGCCAACGCCAAGCACCGCGTTCGCCGGTAACAGGCAGTCCGCTGGCAACGCGCTGACCAACGATGGCGGCAGGAAAACGTGCGTCAGCTCCTGCTCGATCAGGAAATCAGTGAGCTGCCGGCCAGCGATCCGGTACTCGTCCGGCACGATCACCACGCTGGCGCCGACGCAGAGCGCCATACCCAGTTCCCATACCGCGACGTCGAATCCGATCGACGCGAACTGGGCGACTCTGCTGTGCTCATCGACCCCGAACCGCTCGATCGCGGTAGCGACCAGACTGCCGATCCCGTCGTGGGTCAGGTGCACGCCTTTTGGGGTTCCGGTGGAACCGGAGGTGTAAATCAGGTAGGCGGCGCGCGCCAGCGGCAGGGGTTCCCGAGCCGCGAGTTCTCCGCTAACGCCGGCCAGCTCGGCTGGATCATCCAGCACGATCGGGGTGGCTTCGCTCGCCGGTAGCTCGGTAAGCAGCGCGCCGACCGTCAGCACGGTGCGCGCACCGGAATCACGAAGCACGTAGCCGAGCCGCTCCGCCGGACTGGCCAGTTCCAGTGGCAGATAGGCCGCACCCGCTTCGAGTACACCGAGCAAACTCGCCACCAGCCGGGCGGAACGCGGAAGGGCTACCGCGACGACGTCCTCGGCGCCGACGCCACGCGCGACCAGCAAGCTGGCAATCTGGTCCGCCTCCGCGAGCAGTTCGCGATAGGTCACCGTGTTCTGTCCATCATGGACGGCTATCGCGTCGGGTGCGCGGGCGGCTTGCCGACGTACGGTGTCCGGCCAGGACAGCTCGACGACCGGACCGTCATTGACGCCCCAGGAACCGACCAACCGGGCGCGCTCCTCGGCGGTCGTCAGCGCGACACGGCCGATCGGCCGTGTCGGGTCGGCGCACAATTCCTGCCACAAGGCGGTAAAGCGACCCAGCTGCGCGGCGAGTAACGCGGCTGGGCACGCGGCGGCGAACTCCACATCGACCAGCGCGCCGGCTGGGCGAACGGTCATCGTGAGGTCCGCGGTACGCGCACTGAACGCGGATGCGTCGGCCCCTGGCTGCTCGATCAGTTCGGCCAGTGCCGCGGACACCGTGTCGCGCAACTCCTGACCAGTCTGCTCTGGACGGATGCGCAGCCGCAGTGGCCGTAGCGGTGTCTCGCCCAGGTCGACGCATGCCACCTCGAGGCCGATCTCGCGGGCGCCGGTAACGCGATGCGCATAGCCGGCCAGCGCGGCAATCGCCGTGGTAGCTGGTTCGACATCGGGCAACGGGAGTTCGGCATGCAGCCGGACTGGCTCGGATTCGCCGTGCGCGGCGTGACCATCGAGCAGCCGCGTGGCCGCCACCCCACCGATATCCGCGATCTCCCGGCCTTCCGGCATCATCGTTTCGACTCCCCGCGTTCGGCGAACTGGTCCGTTGGTCGTGGTTGTCGATGGCCGTGTACAGCCACTACCGCGCGTTCGGCCCCGTTTGCTCCAGCAGTGGCACCACACGATCAATCGCGTACGGGATGCTCAGCACGGTGTTGAATGAGACGGCGGCGCCGACGGGCGGGTCGTAGTACGTGACAAACACCGAGGCGTCCTCGCGGGCAACCTTCGATCGCTGGTACACCTCGTCGTTTTGCACCCGCTTGCGTACCGAGTCGTCCGCGACGGTCCACAACATCCGATCCACGTCGGCGACGAGGTCCAGCCGTTCGGAGCTCACCTCAGCCGCATTGTTGTCCCCGGCCAGTTCGGTGATTTCCGATGATCCTTGAAAACCGAGCTCGAGGGCGAACTCCGCCTTCGCGTCGTGGTCCGCGAACAGTGCGTACTCCCCTGGCTGAAAACTATCCGCGACTACAATGGACTGTTCGGCGAACTCCGGATGCTCTTGGCGCACGGCGGCGAACTTGGCGTCCACTCCATCGATCAGCTTGGTGGCCTGTTGCTGCTTGCCGACCGCCTTGCCGATCCGTTCGGTCATCAGTCGCCATGGCGCCGCGTAGTCCTGCTGACCGGGGGGCTGCGCCACGGTCGGCGCGATCTTCGCCAACTTCTCGTACTGTTCCTTGGTCATCCCGCTGTACTGCGCGATGATCAGGTCCGGCTGGAGCTTGGCGATCTTCTCCAGCTGATAGTCGTCCCGCTCCCCCACGATCTCCGGTTTTGTCTCGCCCCACTTCGGCTTGGTCCACGGCCAGTTCCCGTACGGCCGCTCCCCGAACCAGTCCACCACGCCCACCGGTTTGATGCCGAGGGCCAGCAGGGCCTCCTGATCGTTGAGCCCCAGCGCCACCACTTTCCGCGGATTCTCCGGCAATTCGGTAGTTCCGTACTTATGCTCCATCCGGACGCCGGAGTTGCCCTCGGCGCCGTCCGAGGCGGTACCGCAGGCGGCAACCACGACCGCCAGTACGGACACGACAACCAGAGTCGACAGTCGGCGCACGAAGCGGCGGGCGCGGAACGTGGACATCGGCACCTCTTACGGGTCGTGGGATGTGGCCAAGGCCGGCGGAAAACTCCAGCGGACGCTAGTTAGGAAAGCCTAAACACACTGACGACCCTAAGGTAAGCATCACCTAACCTCAAGCACGACGTTCGCTACGCCACTCCACGTTGCCGAGCACCCCGGGTAACCCCGGGACAACCAACTGAGGTAAAGCTAGCCTTAGCCCCACGGTGCAAGGTGTCAGTGGACGTGTCGAACCATCCGGAGCCGCCGGTGTTGACCAGATCGAGGTTGACCACATCAAGCCCGCCGCGACCAGCGGCATCCAGTTTGCTTGGCAACGAACGCCCATGACACGCGTATCGACCACACGGCCCCCGCCAGCCGTACCCAGACAATCGGCACGATCCTCCTGGCGGGTACCACTACTCGTGGTGTGCGTTGTCGCGCTGGTATCGCTGTGCCTGATCTCGATCGCCGTGGGCGCACGACCGATCGGGCTCGGCGAGATATGGCAGGGAATCGTCCAGCCAGGTGGTTCCGAGATCGACGCGATCATTCGCGATTACCGGATTCCCCGCACGCTGCTCGGACTGCTCGTCGGGGTCGGCCTCGGCCTCGCCGGGGCATTGATGCAGGCACTCACCCGCAACCCACTCGCCGATCCGGGGTTGCTCGGCATCACCAGCGGCGCCTCGTTCGGGATCGTCTTCGCCATCGCCGTCGCGGGTGTTACCGCCGTACACGGCTACATCTGGTTCGCCTTCGCCGGTGCGCTACTGGCCAGCACGGTCGTCTCGCTGCTCGGTGGGCTGGGCAACGCCGGTGCGACCCCGGTCAAACTGGCTATCGCGGGGATCGCGATGACCTTTCTACTCGGCTCGTTCACCAGTGCGATGGTGCTCTCCGACGCGCAGACACTGAACCGCTATCGCTTCTGGTCAGCCGGATCGTTGGCCGGACAGCCGCTGGAGATCATCACACAGCTGCTCCCCTTCCTGGTTGCCGGAACGCTACTGGCGCTCGCCAGCGGGCCCGCGCTGAACAGCCTCGCGCTTGGCGAGGATGTCGCCGTCTCGCTTGGCCATAGACCACGGCTGGTGCGTCTCAGGGGGATGCTCGCGATCACGCTGCTGACCGGCGCTGCCGTAGCGCTCGCCGGTCCGATCGTGTTCGTCGGACTGGTCGTACCGCATATCGCGCGTATCCTGGTCGGTCCCGATCAGCGTTGGCTGTTGCCAACCGCGATGCTGATCGCGCCGATCCTGCTGCTTGCCGCGGACGTCCTAGGGCGCGTCGTAGCCCGGCCAGCCGAGATCCAGATCGGCATCATCGTGGTCTTTCTCGGTGTGCCGTTCTTCATCTACCTCGTCCGCCGCCACCGGCTCACGGAGCTATGACCATGCCCGTTGTCGAAGTCCGGCGAGTCGCGGGACGCACCGCGTTCCGGCTGGGCAGGCACTCGGTGTCCGGCCAGCTGCACCCACGAACCTGGCTGGTCTGCCTCGTCCTTGCCGTTGCGAGCTTCCTGGTGTTCAGTGCCGGTATCGCGATCGGCGACTATCCACTCGGCTTCGTCGACGTAGTGCGCGCGCTCGCCGGCGGTGGCGATAGCTACGCGCTGTTCGTCGTACAGGAACTGCGGGTCCCCCGCTCGGTGGTTGCCCTGCTCGTCGGCGTCGCGCTGGGCATGTCCGGCGCGATCCTGCAGACCATCACGCGCAACCCGCTGGCCAGCCCGGACATGATCGGCATTACCCACGGCGCCGGCTTCGCAGTGGTATCCGGAATCGTGCTCGGGTTCGGTTCCGGCTTGGGTACCCAGGTCCTCGGGCTGGCCGGCGGGTTCGCCGCCGCGCTGCTCGTCTACCTGCTGGCTTGGCGCCGTGGCACTACCGGCTACCGGATCGTGCTGATCGGCATCGGTGTCTCCTGGACCTGCATCGCGGCTATCGACTACCTGATGACCAGGGCCTACGAGTACGAGGCCCAGCAGGCGATGGGCTGGTTGGTTGGCAACCTCAACGGGCGCGATTACGACCAGGCGCTTCCGCTGCTCATCGCACTGCTCGTGCTAGTCCCCGCCACCCTGCTGCTCACTCGCTGGATGCGAGTACTGCAGCTCGGGGACGAGACAGCCAGCGGTCTCGGCACCCCAGTGCAGCTGACCCGATTCGCGCTACTGCTCACCGCCGTCGGGCTGGCCGCTTTCGCCACAGCCGCGGCCGGTCCGGTGCTGTTCGTCGCCCTCGCCGCGCCGCAGATCGCCCGGTTGCTCTGCCGGACGTCGGCGCCACCCCCGGTCGCCGCAGCACTGACCGGGGCGCTTCTGGTCCTCGCGAGCGATCTCGTCGCGCGCCAGCTACTCGCCGACGCGGAACTGCCCGTGGGCATCGTGACCGGCGCGTTCGGCGCGGCGTTCCTGATGTGGCTGCTGGCCCGGATCAACCGGCAACGGTTCGGCTGAGGACATCTGGTTCGGGCACCTCAGTTCGCGGGGAACGCCATCGGAAGCGTGGCAAACCCGTTAGTTGGCCACAGTGTCTGCTGAACCTCACCCGCGAGCTCGAAGTCGGGGATCCGGCGAAGCACTTCCTGCAAGCAGATCCGTACCTCGAGCTTGGCGAGTTCTTCCCCGATACACCGGTGGATCCCGTTACCAAAGGCGAGGTGCTTGCGGTTGTCCCTGCTGACGTCGAAGTCGTCAGGGTTGTCGAAAACCCGCTCGTCCCGGCTGCCCGCACCGAAAACAACCGCTATTCGCTCGCCGGCGCCGATCTGTCGCCCGCCGAGCTCGACGGGCTTGGTGGTGGTCCGCGCAAGGGCCCGCGCAGGACTGGCAAGCCGAATCAGTTCGATCGTCGCCGCAGGCAATGACGTTGGGTCCGCCGCTAGCTGAGCACGGATATCAGGATTGTCCGCAAGATATTTGAGCGACCAGGAGATCGCCGAAGCAATCGTCTCATGACCAGCGGAGAACAGCAGGGTGAAGGTGCCGATAATCTCGGTATCGGTCATCGGACGCCCGTCGATCTCGGTATGCAACAACGCATCGATAACGTCGTCCTTGCGCTCCTTGCGACGCTCGGCGATCCACGAGGTCGCAAACGCCGTAATATCGTCGAATATCGCCTCGACACCCGCCATATCCTGAGCAAACGCGCAGGCAATGAGCCGGTTCGCCCAGTCGTGGAAGTACCGCCAATCGTCCTCCGGCAAACCAAGTAGCAGGCAGATCCCCTTCGCCGGCAACGGAGTCGCAAGCTGCTTAGCGAAGTCAACCTCGCCCTTATCAATAAACTCATCGATAAGTTCGTTGGTGAGCTCAACCAGCCGGGGCTCGAAGCTCGCGATGCGATCGCCTCGGAAAAACGGAATCAACGGCGACCGATACTTGCGGTGCATCGGCGGATCCGACTGGAGCGGCGGAAACGGGCGATCAGGGGAACTGACGGGGGGAACAGTCGGGCTGGGAGCGGAAATGAACGTCTCCGTGTCACGGACGACCTTGGTGATAGTCTCATGATCAAAAACCGACCAGAATCCACCGAACTGCTCTGTATAAGCCACCGGACACGTCCGACGCATCTCGTTGTCATGCTCGGCCGTATTGAACAGACTCTCCGCCGACAGCGGATCCCAGTCCTGGTTAGGCTTGCCCGTGACAGGGCATTCCGCAGTGCGTTCGATGGACTCGGTCATAGGTGTTCCTCTCAAACCACGACGGCCATGAAATACGGACAACACGAAATCAAAGTGACGATGTGCAGTAAGTCACCTATTTCGGCTAAGTAAATCCACGCCTGTCAAGGTCCATCACGCACGCGAGCGTTCACCCAACGGACGCAACCGCGGGTCGTCCATCGGCGTCGTCGAACGCTGGGCCATTCTCCTCTTCTCCCGGGGCTGTTTTGATCGAGGTAACGCTTGACGACTGTCAGCCCTCGATCGAAAGTGCTCTCTCAGGGCAACCGTCGACGGCGGCACGCACCCGGGTGCGAAGCCCTCCGTCGTCTGGGACCTCAGAGGCAGGCACGCGTGCATAGCCGTCGTCATCGAGATCGAACGTTTCCGGAGCCGACATGTTGCACAGCCCGTGCCCTTGGCAACGACCGCTGTCCACGAAGACCTTCATTCATACTCCAATTTGGTGAGAGCCTGGCTGTGTTCGGTGCCGGTAGCGTAGTTCGCACTGTCCACCATGAACGGGATGCCGATGATGGATCCACCGTCAACGAATCAACCGAGACCCGGATAACTGCTCGGCAGGACCATGCCCTCGCCAGTTCAGTACTGGCGCGACCAGATCGGCGCGACGAGCACCCATTCGTGCGCCCACTGCGCCGCGCGAACCCGATCCAGCCGCCAGCGAAGCGCGGTGACGCACAGGCCGACGACCATTCCGATGGCGAAGTAGCTGACCAGACCGGTCAACACACCGGTGGGCACCGCCATGCTCTGGGTGGTGGGTTGCCGGTTCGGTCTGCCACTGTCGTCGACCCAGATATCCACCCGCTCACCAGCCCGCATCCCCGGCTGGCTGGTGATCTTTCCGGTATCCGTACCGCCCGACTCGGTCTGCCACCGAGCCCGCACGCGGGTATCCGGCGTGGTCAGGTCGCCAGGTTCGGTGAGTGTTCGACGGGGCGCGTCGTCCAGCAACACCGCCTGCGTCTGATACGACGTTTCCGCCCGATGCGCCACCGCGTCGCGGGTAGCGCTCCCCGCGGCAACGGCGATCGGGATGGCGATGATCATGATCAGCAGGGCGCTCACGACCAGACTGGACTCCAGCCGGTCGACCGCGCGCCGCGTGGAACCAGCCGGGTACCGAAACACCCACTCCAGTAGGCGCGACCGCCGCCGCACCCGCTCCAGGCCCATCTCCTCGCCTTCCCCAGGTCAACCATCCGTCTCACGTCCAGTATTCCCCGCTAACCGAGGGACGTAACTACCTCGCGGGGGGAAAGCATTGTCATCCCGCTCACGTTCATGGACAGAAAGTCACCGATCTGCACACCGTCCCCCGGACGGCCAAGCCACAGGCGCCACCAACGGAGCCGACGGTCCTGGTCAGCTCAACCGGAATCACCGTTTCGCCATGCGCGCGGCATCGCGCTGATGGATGATGGCCGCGTTCATTTTCCGGCGAACGGAGAAACGATGCGTGGAACACGCGGGGACGAATTGCCTCACCGCCAGCGTGGCTTGCTATGGCTACCACTCGGCACCGCGCTGCTCCTCGCGCTTGTCTGGGCGGTCGCCTCCGCGCCCGCGGCGGCGAACCCTTCGACTGCCGTGCCGCATGACTTCGTCACCAGGCCAGATCTCACACCGCCGGTGATCAACGTGCACACGGCCGAGGAAGGTACCGCGCCGGGCCACATCTTTCTCAGCCCGCGTGGCACCGACGCGCAAACCGGCCCGTTGATCGTCGACGACAGTGGCCAACCAGTCTGGTCCAAGCGGGTTGGCGATGGCGAGCAAACCCGCGCGATGGACTTCAAAGCCCAGCGGTACCAGGGAGAGCCGGTACTCACCTGGTGGCAGACCGACCCCGAGGGCGGCCAGGGGCAATACGTGATCATGAACCAGCGGTATGAGCAGATCGCCACGGTGGAAGCCGGTAACGGGCTCAACGCAGATCAACACGAAATGATCATCACGTCGCGGGATACCGCGCTACTCGTCATATACCACGGCCAGCAGGAAAACGATCGACCCGTGATCGAAGGAGTCGTACAGGAAGTCGATCCGGAAACCGGCGACGTGTTGTTCGAATGGCACAGTCTCGACGACGTTCCGGTGTCCGAGTCCGTGGAACCGCCGCCCGAGGATCCCGGCGCCGCACACGACTACTTCCACATCAACTCGGTCTACGAAGACGCGGAGGGAAACCTGCTCATCTCGGCCCGGCACACCAGCACGATCTATCAGATTGACCGGGAAACCCGGAAGGTGTCCTGGCGGCTGGGCGGCAAGAACAGCGATTTCGCCGTTGCCGAGGACGCCGAGTTCGGTTGGCAGCACGATGCGCGCTGGCTTCCCGACGGGCGGCTCAGCTTGCTGGACAACGTGTCGAAGAAGCCGGGCCCGCCATCGCGGGCACTCGTGCTCGATGTGGACACCGAGAAACGAACCGCCGACGTGGCACGCTCCTTCCCCCATCCCGACGGCACCACCAGTGTCTCGCAGTCGAACAATCAGGTACTTCCGAATGGACACAGCTTCGTTGGCTGGGGATCCCAACCCAGTTACACCGAGTTCGACGCGAACGGCGAGGTCCTGTTGCACGCGGACTTCGGCGCCGAGATGCAGTCATACCGGGCATTCCGGCTGCCGTGGCAAGGTTTCCCGCAACAACCACCGGATGTCGTGGGCAAGCGGGCAACCGACGGCACGATCCAGGTGTACACCAGCTGGAACGGTTCGACGGAGACCCGTTCCTGGCGGATCCTGGCCGGCGCCACTCCGGACGATCTCCAACCCGTAGCCGAAACGGACCGGGACGGCTTCGAAACCATGGCGCCGATCGACGGCGAGTACTCCTACGTCGCCACGGAAGCACTGGACGGAAACGGCCAAACGCTGGGTACCGCCAAGCCGGTACGAGTTATCGCCGCCAACTCCCAGTGAGGGAACGAACTCGGCAACCGGACGCGCTCCGTGATCGCGTTCTTTCAGGTTAGCGAGGTTCGGTGGTCACGGCGCACCCAGTTCGGTGCGTACCGCCCGCCGGGACGCGAGCAAGGCACCGGCGCTGACAAACGCGAGGAACGCGGCGCCAAGAAACACCGGCAGGTAACTGTCCACCAAGGTGACCACCCAGCCAGCCAGGAACGGCCCGCCGGCGCGGGCACCGATCACGAACATCGCCAGCGTGCCGTTGATACTCGCGAAGTGCCGTGGCCCGTAGTACTCGGCGAGCAAGGTGCCACGCAGCAGCTCTGGCAACCCGAAACCGAGTCCGAACAGGACCACGCAGACCACGATGGACACCGTGGCGCCGGAACCGTGTCCAGTAGTAAGCATTGGCACCACCAGCGCGAGCGCCTGCGCGCACAGCAGGATCGCGCTCGCCAGATGTTCCGGCAAGTACCGGCGTAGCCAGCTGATCAGCAGCCGCCCGCATACCTGGAACAGCCCAACCGCACCGGAAAGCAGACTGGCTTGACCGAGCGGATAACCACGATCCACCAGGTACGCGACGAGAATCACCGAGATGGCAACTCTCGACGCCGTCGCGGCCACCATGCACAGCACGAACCAGCGAAACGACGCGCTGCGCACGGCGGTGGCACGAGCCACTGAACCATCTCCCCGCGCGGTAACCGGATCGACCCGTTCCCGCCGCCGACCGTCCGGCAACAGGCCCAGGTCAGCGGGCCGACGGCGGAGCACCAGGCCATGAATCGGTACACAGCAGACCGCGACGGTGGCCGCGAGCACGAGCAAGCTGTCCCGCCAGCCCAATATGTCAATCAACCAGCCGGTCAACGGCACGAACACGACGCTGGCCAGCCCCCCGAACACGGTCAGCACCAGTACCGCTCGCGCGCGGTACGCGGAGAACCAGGCCGTGGTGACCGCGAAGGCGGGCTCGTACAACGTTATCGCCATCGCGAGCCCGGCAACGGCGAAGATGCCGAAGAACACCGCGATCGAGTCCACATGCGACCAACCGAGCAGTACGAGTACGGTCAGTACGCTGCCAACCGTCATCAGGGTGCGCGCTCCCCGTGCCTGGAGCAGCCGACCGACGGGCATGGCGACCACGCCGGAAACCGCGATGCCGACCGCGTAAGCGGCGTTCAAGGTGCCGAGCGACCAGCCGAGTTCGATGTGCATGGGCACGACGAACACCGAGAAGGCGTAGATGAGCACACCCCAGGACACCAGTTCGGTCACGCTCAGTCCGGCCACCATGTACCAGCCGTAGAACAGACCGGACCGCCTCATCCACTCACCCCAACACCGTGGAATCGGCCAGCCGGCACTGCAACAGCACCGTGTCCAGGTCCCTACCGTGCTTGCGCCCGACGCCACGCAGTCGACCTGCTTCGGTGAAACCGCAGCGATGATGCAACGCGAACGAGGCAGGGTCATCGCCGTCCACGATGACCGCTATTACCTCGCGCACTCCAACCTCCCGGCACCGCGCAAGCAGCCCGTCGAGCAGCAGTCGACCGACTCCCCTGCCGACCGCCCACGGCGCGAGGTAAATCGACTCCTCGACGGTATAGCGATACGCCTGCTGCGCCCGCCAGGGTTTCGCATAGGCATAGCCAGCGAGTGCCGCATCGTTGTGCGCAACAAGAAACGGCAACCCGCTACTCGCCGCGTCGTCCAGCCGAGCTCGCCACGATGCCGCATCCGGCGGGATCTCCGCGAAGGTCACCACGCTGTCCAGCACGTAACGCCGGTAGATCCGGCTGATATCGCCGAGATCATCAGCACGAGCGGCGCGAATATCCATCTCGGCACACAATCTCGAAGTATTCTTCTATAGTAAAATCTTTCGTTATTATAGAGAAATGGTCGATCTTGAGCAACTCGGTGCACGCATCCAGGCCGCCCGTACCGACTTCGGCCTCACGCTGCAGCAGCTCGCCGACCGCTCGGCGGTGAGCGTCAGCATGCTTTCCGCTATGGAGCGCGGCGCCAAGGCGCCAACGATCGTCGTGCTCGCTCGTGTCGCGGTTGGACTGGACCTGCCGCTCACCGAGCTGCTCGCCGAGCAGGAACCGCCTCGGATGGTGATACGCCGTGCCGCCGAACAGGACGTCGTGCACGAGGCGGAGGGCTGGTCTCGCGCGATCCTCAGCCCGGTGGTGCCGGGAGTGAACTTCGAGTGGATCCGCAGCACCCTGCCAGCCGGCTGTGCGCCACATCCGTTCGATGCCTACGCGCCTGGATCACACGAGTACCTTGTCGTGCACAGTGGCACGCTGCGGGTCACCGCCGGAACCCAGGAAGTCGTCCTCGATGCCGGCGACTCGCTCTACTTCGCGGCCGATGTGACGCACAGCTATGCCAATCCGGGGGAACAACCGTGCGTCTACTACGTCGCCGCGCTCATCATGCGTTCGCGCGACCGGCGCGCGATACCCGGAGCGGCGACGATTCAGGCACGCAACAATGGCGCGAGGTAATCGCGGGCAAACCGGCGCACTTCCTCGTCGTCCCCAAGCGGAATGCTGCTCTGTGGGGTCAACGTGAACGAGATGGCCAACCGGACGAACAGTTCCGCGACACCCTCTGGTGTGCGCCCGTCCACCGGCTCCACCCCACCGGGCACCTGATCACCCTGCCAGACCAGAAAATCGCGCGCGACGGCGACAACGAGCTCACCGTTCACCGTGAGGTACGGCAACAGCGCTTCCGGATCGCTGGCAAGCAGCCGACTCAACAGCGGGTCGGTACGGGCATACCGCACGCCGACCACGAAACCCTCGACCAGGCGTTCCTCGACCGTCGGCAGCGGCCCGATCGCCGTCACGATGCTGTCGAAGAACCGCTGGCACTCCCGCACCAGCACGGCCTGCACCAGTGTGTCTTTGCCGTCGAAACGCCGGTAGAGCGTCGCCCTGGACACGCCCGCACGCCGCGCGACCATATCCACGCTGGTCCGACGAAGACCGTAGGTGAGGATCTCCTCGAACGCGGCGTCCAGCACGCCCGCGCCTACCCGATCGGTATCGCGTGCGCTGGCGAGCACCAAACCGAGCAGCTCGCTGGATTCCGGCGTGGTCACATCGGCGACACTAGCAACCGGCGGGACCGACCCCGGCACGGCGGAACCCAGCCCGAGCCCTCGGCGTGTACCGCACCGCGGAGGGCAGCAGCGGCCAGACCCGCCCGATACTCCGGCACATCCGCTGGTAGCGACGCTCGTCCCGGGGCGACCAGCTGGCGCCGATCCTGTCCCGAATCACCGGCGGAAGGGTGCCAACGGCCACCCACCAGAGCACCTTTCCGCTTGGCTTGCGGAGCAGCCGGTACAGCGGCTGGGGCAACAGTGGGAATCGTTCCGGTGGCTCCTCGCCCATCTGCACGAGAGCCTTCGCGGTGGGCGTGAGCTCCAGCTGCTCGGCGCAGACCTGGTCGAAGTACTCCCGGAAACTCCGATAGTCGGGCGGCATGATCCGATCGCTCACGCCGTAACCGCGGAAGACCTGACACGACTCGGCATAGAACGTCTCTTTGTCCTTTTCGGACAAGGCGCCGAGGAAGGTGTCGGTGAACTGGAGGGCCGCGTCGAAGATGGTGGCATGCGCCCAGTAGTACGTCTCCGGAGCCAAGGCGTGGTAGCGCCGGCCGTCCGGCTGGGCTCCCTTGATGCCGGTGTGGTACTCACGAATCATCCGCGCCGTGCGTGTCCCGTTCGGCCAATCGAAGGTGACGCCCTGGATCTGCGGAACCGAGCGCAATACCCGCTCCCACGGCTCGCTGAAGAAGTCTGAATGATCCTGCACGCCGCGACCGAGATCCGGCAGCATCAGCTGCAACAGGCCAGCCCGGACCAACATGACATAGATGCCGTGATCACCGGCGTAGCGCCAGTGCAACGATCCCGGTCCAGGCACGGTCACCTCGGCGGCGGCCGGCTCGATCCCGGACCCCACCGCATGCTCGCTTGTCGTCATACCCGCCCCGATCTCCGTCGAACGCAGCCCGATACATTGAGACAGTTCTGATTCTTTGTATCACAGTCATTGGCCCCTCGATACCCGCGACCAAGGTGATCTATCCCGCCGACCGTTGACAGGCCAGGGGCGGGCCGTCAAACATCAAGCCGTTAGACAACCCGCGCCACGCGGGGGAAGTCCGGTTCGTGCGACACCCTTCGGTGCGTACCCAGTCCGGCGCTGACCCGCAACGGTAGGCGGCCAGCCACGTGCGGCCGCAAGCCCGAATACCCGCTGGCGCGGTAGCGCTCCACTACCCGTCGTGGTCTGCGGGACGGAGCCCACCGGGACGAGTTACCGCGCCGCCGTGGCGATACCGCTCATCCCGCTGGGTGCCTGATCGCGACCCACGCGAAAGGCACCCGAGATGACCGCGAACGCACTGGACCGCACGACGGCCGGGCTGCGACGCGCCGCTGATCCGCCACGATCAGGCGGCCGGCTCCTCCCGCTCGTCATCGGACTGGTGGTACTGCTGGCCTGCTCGGTGCTCGCCGGAATCGCACTCGGCCCAGTAAACCTGCCACTGAGCCAGGTGTTACGGATACTCGACGCGGAGATCCGCGGCGGGGTGATCCCCGCCAGCGAGGAGGGCCCCTACCGCATCATCACCCAACTACGGCTGCCCAGAGTGCTGCTGGGCGCGATCGTCGGCGCCGGCTTGGCCACGGTCGGTGTGGCCGTGCAGGCATGTGTGCGCAACGCGCTTGCCGACCCATACATCCTCGGTATCTCGTCTGGGGCCTCGGTAGGCGCGACCGCGGTGACCACGCTCGGGATCTTCGCCGGGCTCGGGCTCTACGCCCTGTCGGTCGCGGCCTTTCTCAGCGCGCTCGTCGCGACGGCGCTGGTCTATCTCGCCGCCAACGGCCGGTCGGGACTGACACCGTTGCGCCTGGTGCTCACCGGAACGGCAATGGCGTACGGCTTCTCGGCGATCACCACGCTGCTGGTGTTCCGCGCCCCACACGGCGAGGCGGCTCGCTCGGCACTGTTCTGGCTACTCGGCAGCCTCGCCGGGGCGAACTGGGCCTCGGTACCGATCGCCGGGATCGTCGTACTGCTCGGCATCGGGTACTTCGCGGTTCGCGCCCGACGACTCAACGCGCTGTCGATGGGTGACGAGGCCGCGATCACGCTGGGGGTGCACGCCACCCGGTTTCGCCGCGAACTCTTCGCCGTCAGTGCCGCGCTCACCGGGGTACTGGTCGCCGTGAGTGGCGCGATCGGCTTCGTAGGCCTCCTCCTGCCGCATGTGGTCCGGATGCTCGTTGGCGCTGACCACCGCCGCGTACTGGCGATCGCACCGCTTGCCGGTGCTTGCTTTCTGGTGTGGGTCGATCTTGCCGCGCGTACCCTGGCCGCACCTGAGGAACTGCCGATCGGGGTGCTCACCGCGGTACTCGGAGTTCCTTTCTTTGTCCTGCTCATGCGCAGGCGCGGCTATGTGTTCGGCGGCCGCTGATGCGCGTGGAACTCAACGGCGTGTCGGTGACCGCGGCCGGCAAGCAACTGATCGACGAGGTGAGCCTCGGCGTGCCGTCCGGAACCGTGGTCGGTCTGGTCGGGCCGAATGGCAGCGGCAAATCCACCACGCTTCGCTGCGTGTTCCGTGCACTACGGCCAACCGCTGGCCGGATCGAGCTGGATGGCAGGGAACTATCCGGCATTCGCCTCAAGGAGAGCGCGCGACACCTGGCCGCGCTCACCCAGGACAACCACAGCGAGTTCGACTTCACCGTCGCCGAGGTCGTCTCGATGGGCCGGACCCCACATCAGGGTTCGCTACGTGCTATGTCCACTATGGACCAGCAGGTCTGCGAGGACGCCTTGCGCAGGGTGGGCGCGGTCGGGCTGGCGCATCGGGGCTTTCTGACCCTGTCCGGCGGGGAACGCCAGCGGGTGCTCATCGCCAGGGCACTTGCTCAGCAGCCGAGCGTGCTGGTGATGGATGAACCAACCAATCACCTGGATATCCGCCATCAACTGGAAGTGCTTCGGCTGGTGCGCGAGTTGGACCTGACCGTGCTCGCCGCCCTACACGACCTGAACCTGGCCGCTACGTTCTGCGATCGGCTCTGCGTGCTCGCGGACGGCCGGATCGTCGCGGACGGACCGCCACGGGAGGTCCTCACCGCCGAGCTGGTGCACCAGGTGTTCGACGTACACGCCGATGTCGTCGACCACCCGACTACCGGCGCCGTGCAGTTGCTCTACCACGCGCAACCACCATTCGACCAGGATCAGGAGTGAACCGAATGCCGTCGACACCACGCCTGCTCAGTGCTGTCGCAGTCACCGTATTGCTCGCCAGCGGATGTGGCGCCACGGTGGCCACCGAGCCGGACACAACCGCGCCCGGCTATCCGGTCACGGTCACCAACTGCGGCTCGGAGGTAACCTACGACGCCAAGCCCACCTCGGTGGTGAGCAACGATATCGGCATCACCGAACTGTTGTTCGCGCTTGGTCTCGAGGACCATCTCGCCGGCTACACACTGTCCGAGGGACAGGATTCCGGAGTGGACAGCTCGCCGTGGCGGTCGAGTTTCGAGAAGGTGCCACGGCTCGCCGAGAAGATCAGCACCGAAGTGGTCCAGGCGGCTGGCGCGGACCTGGTGTTCGCCGGCTGGAGCTATGGATTCGGCGACGAACGCGGGATCACCCCGGAGTCGCTACGGCGCCAGGGTATCGACAGCTACGTGCTCACCGAGTCCTGCCGAAACGGCAACGAGTCCGCGCGCGGGATCATGCCGCCGCTCGAAGCGCTTTACACCGACCTGCGCAACCTGGGCAAGATCTTCGGCGTATCCGAACGCGCCGAACGGTTGATCGCCGAGTACAAGCAAACCGTGGCGAAGGCCAGCGCGACGGTACCGGACGACAAGGAACGCCCGTCCGTGTTCCTGTACGACGCGGGCACCGACCAGCCGCTTACCTCGGGCCGCAACGCCGGTCCACATGAGATCATCAGCAAAGCCGGCGGGGAGAACATCTTCGCCGATCTGGATGACAGCTGGACCACGGTGAGCTGGGAAACGGTCGTCGCGCGGGATCCGGACGTCATCCTGATCAACGATTATGCCGGCGGCACGCCGATCACCTTGACGGAGAAGAAGGAGTTCCTGCGCAGCAATCCGGCGCTGAGCAGCGTCACCGCCGTCGAGCAGGACCGGTTCTTCGCATTGCCGTACGCCGCGCTGGTCGAAGGTCCGCGCAACCCGCGGGCGATCGCCGACTTCGCCGAGTACCTGAGCACCATCCACTGAGCGACACGCCGGCATATATGGGGTGCCCAATGATCAACCAATACAACATGTAGCATTCGTTGCACTGGTGGTTCGCCGGGTCGAGTGCCTGGCGGGCAGGCACGCCGTGCCCGTGTCACGGCACGCGTAGGTGTGCCGAAGAGGGAACCCGGTGGGATGCCGGGACTGCCCCGCAGCGGTGTGTGGGAACGAGTGCCGTACTGACGCACTGGGCGGATTCCCGCCTGGGAAGCGACGGCTAGTAGGTCCGTTGGCCTGTTCTGCTGACTGGTTGACGGCTGCCCACAAGTCCGAAGACCTGCCACCGGCGCGCGTATCAACCCGATACGTGTCGATCAAAGGCTCGCGAGGAGAGAGCAATGAATCAGCTTGTCGCGCCACCCGCTACCGGCGAACAGGTGGCCGATCACGAACCGGCCCCCACGGCGGACCGCCTTGTCGAGATCGTCACCGAAGCCTGTTCCGGGCTCGCCGATGTCGACCCGCGGCGGGTGATCGCCGAGACGCAACGGATGCGCTATACCGGTATCAGCAAGGAAGAACTCGCGCTCGCGCCGATCATGACCGCCCGGGGCCTGGTCGAGCAGGAGCCCAACTACTCCGTAGTGGCCGCCCGCCTGCTGCTGGACAAGCTGCGCACCGAGGCGTTGAGTTTCCTTGCCGGGCAGGAAGTTCACGCCAGCCAGCTGACAATGACCGAGCGGTATGCCGAGTATTTCACCGCGTATCTGAACCGCGCGATCGAGCTCGGCGCGCTGGATCCCCGGCTGGCCGAGTTCAACCTCGAACGGATCATCGCGGCGTTGCGCCCCGAACGGGACCGGTCCTTCGGGCTGCTCGGCATGCAGACCCTGTATGACCGCTATTTCCTGCACCACGGTGGTGTCCGGTACGAGCTGCCCCAGGCGTTCTTCATGCGGGTGGCCATGGGCCTGGCGATCCACGAGGAAGCACCAGAGGATCGGGCGATCGAGTTCTACGAACTACTCTCCCGGTTCGCGTTCATGTGCTCGACGCCTACCCTGTTCAACGCGGGAACGACCCGGCCGCAGCTCTCATCGTGTTTCTTGACCACGGTGGACGACGACCTGGATGCGATCTTTCAGGGCGTGAAGAACAACGCCTTGCTCGCGAAGTACTCCGGTGGGTTGGGCAACGACTGGACCCCGGTGCGCGGACTCGGCGCCCATATTCGAGGCACCAACGGCACATCGCAGGGCGTGGTGCCGTTCCTCAAGATCGCGAACGACACGGCCGTCGCGGTGAACCAGGGCGGTAAACGCAAGGGCGCGGCCTGCGCGTACCTGGAAAGCTGGCATATCGATATCGAGGACTTCCTCGAACTGCGCAAGAACACCGGCGACGACCGGCGCCGAACACACGATATGAACACCGCGAACTGGGTGCCGGACGAGTTCCTGCGCCGGGTGCGCGCCGATGAGCAGTGGACGCTGCTCTCGCCGGACGAGGCTCCCGATCTGCATGAGCTGTACGGGCTCGAATTCGCCGAACGCTACCGGCACTACGAGCGCGCAGCCGAAGCCGGCGAGCTCAGTGTGCACCGCAAGGTCCGCGCCGTGGACCTCTGGCGGCGGATGCTCACCATGCTGTTCGAAACCGGACACCCGTGGATCACCTTCAAGGACGCCTGTAATCTGCGGTCCCCGCAGCAACATGCCGGCAGGGTGCACTCGTCGAACCTGTGTACCGAAATCACCCTGAACACCTCCGCTGACGAGGTGGCGGTATGCAATCTCGGTTCGGTGAACCTGCCGGCGCATATCGTCAACGGTGAACTCAACCACGAGTCGCTCGGCGACACCGTGCGGACCGCCGTGCGCATGCTCGACAACGTCATCGACATCAACTTCTACACCATCCCCGAGGCGCGGGCTTCGAACCTGCGGCACCGCCCGGTCGGGCTCGGCGTGATGGGCTTCGCCGACGCGCTCAGCGAGCTTGGCCTGCCGATCGAATCGCCCATGGCCGTCGAGTTCGCCGACCGGAGCACCGAAGCGCTCAGCTACCATGCGATCGTCGCCTCCGCGGATCTCGCCGCCGAACGTGGCGTTTATCCCTCGTTCGACGGATCACTGTGGAGCCAGGGCATTCTGCCGATCGATTCGGTGGACTTGTTGCGCGCCGCGCGAGCGGATTCCGAGCTCGCCGTGGATACGTCGAGCACATTGGACTGGGCGGGCCTGCGCGATCGCGTGCGTAGCAGCGGCATGCGCAACTCGAACGTCCTGGCGATCGCGCCAACCGCCACGATCTCGAACATCTGCGGGGTCAGCCAGTCGATCGAGCCGATCTTCCGTAACCTCTATGTCAAAGCCAATATGTCTGGCGACTTCACCGTGGTGAACCCGGTGCTGGTTCGGGAGCTCAAGGACCGCGGGCTCTGGGACGATCAGCTCGTCGCGGAGCTGAAGTTTCACGACGGGGCGATCGCCAACATCGAGCGGATACCCGAAGAACTCAAACGGCTGTTCGCGACCGCATTCGAGATCGACAGCCGCTGGTTGATCGAAGCCGCGTCCCGGCGGCAGAAATGGCTCGATCAGGCCCAGTCGCTGAATCTCTACCTTGCCGAACCCAGCGGCCGCAAGCTCGACGAGTTGTATCAGCTTGCCTGGTGCAAGGGCCTGAAAACCACGTACTACCTCCGCACGCAGAGCGCTACCCAGGTCGAGAAGAGCACCCTTGCCGGCACCGACGGCAGGCTCAACGCGGTCTCGCCGGTTGCCCAGGCGTGCGCCATCGACGACCAGGACTGCGAGGCATGCCAGTGACCACATCGGACGTTTCAGCCGTGAACGCGAGCGGACTTGGTGACATCGACCGAACCGGTGTGCGGGTCACGGTCGAGGACAAATCCATGATCAACGCCCGAGCGGACGTGAACCAGCTACTGCCGCTCAAGTACCACTGGGCGTGGGAGAAGTACCTCGCTGGCTGCGCGAATCACTGGATGCCCACCGAGATCGGGATGCAGCAGGACGTCGCGCTGTGGAAGTCGGCGGACGGTCTCACTCCGGCCGAGCGACGAATGCTCAAGCGCAACCTCGGCTTCTTCGCCACCTCCGAATCGCTGGTAGCGAACAACATCGTGCTCGCCGTGTACCGCCAGCTGAGCAACCCGGAGTGCCGGCAGTATCTGCTGCGCCAGGCCTTCGAGGAAGCGGTGCACACCCATGCCTTCGAGTACATCTGCGAAAGCCTCGGCCTCGACGAGGGCGAACTGTTCAATATGTACCGCGAGGTACCGTCCATTACCGACAAGGCCGCGTGGGCGCTGGAGTACACCCGCAGTTTGGAGGATCCCGAGTTCCGTACCGGTACCCCGGCGGCGAACCAGGCCTTCCTTCGCGATCTGATCGCGTTCTACGTGGTCTTCGAGGGCATGTGGTTCTACACCGGGTTCGCCCAGGTGCTCTCGCTGGGTCGACGGAACAAGATGGTCGGCATCGCCGAGCAGTACCAGTACATCCTGCGGGACGAGTCGATCCACCTGAACTTCGGTATCGACGCGATCAACCAGATCAAGCTGGAGAACCCACAACTGTGGAGTTCCGAGTTCCAGCGCGAGGTCCGTACCATGCTGGCGGAGGGCTGCGAGCTGGAGATCGCCTACAGCCAGGACACCATGCCGGACGGCATGCTGGGGATGACCGCGGACTCGTGCACGCAGTACATGCGGTTCATCGCCAATCGACGCTGCGCCCAGCTCGGTCTGGAACCGGTGTTCCCACCCGCGGACAATCCGTTCGGCTGGATGTCCGAAACGATGGACCTGCGCAAGGAGAAGAACTTCTTCGAGACCAGGGTCGTGGAATACCAGACCGGCGGCACGCTCGACTGGAACTAGCTCCGCGCACGCTCGGTGACCGCGCTCGTCAAAGTCGGCGCGGTCACCGAGTCCGCGATCTGAAGAGAAACCGTTGGTGAGGGGTGCGGCAGCCGGGGTCCGTTGAACCACATTTCTTCAGGATCTTGCTGTTACTCCGTGCGGTGGCTGCTGTGACTTTTCGTGTTCGCGTTCTTCAGGTTAGCGTGCTTATCGGGGTGAACGAGGAGATCGCCGGGCTACACCTGACCGCAATCTTTAGGGATCTTGCGGTTGGTGCACGCTCGGTGACCGCGTTTTCGAAGGTGAGCGCGGTCACCGAGCGAGCTAGTCGAGTTAGGCCCGTGCCGCCTTGGCTGCTCCGACCATGTGCCGGAGGGCGGGTTCCACCTCCGGGTAACCGCGGGTCTTCAACCCGCAGTCCGGATTCGCCCAGAGCCGTTCCGCCGGAACCGCGTCCGCCGCCAATCGCAGCAGCTCGGCCATCGACGCCTCGTCCGGCACCAGCGGCGAGTGAATGTCATAGACACCGGGGCCAACCCCGCGCCGGAACCCGATCGCGCGCAGGTCCTCCAGTACCTCCATTTTGGACCGTGCCGCCTCGATGGTAGTGACATCGGCGTCCAACCCGTCGATCGCCTCGATGACGTCGCCGAATTCCGAGTAGCACAGGTGCGTGTGGATCTGCGTCCCCTCGGCGGCACCCGCGGTCGCCAGCCGGAACGACTCGACCGCCCACTCGAGATACTCGGCGCGGTCACGTGCCCGCAACGGCAGCAGCTCCCGCAGGGCCGGTTCGTCCACTTGGATCACCCCGATGCCCGCGGCCTCGAGATCGGATACCTCATCCCGCAACGCGAGCGCCACCTGCCGCGCGGTGTCCGCGAGTGGCTGGTCGTCGCGCACGAAGGACCAGGCGAGGATCGTCACCGGGCCGGTGAGCATGCCTTTCACGGGTTTCGTAGTGAGCGACTGCGCATAGCCGCTCCACTCCACCGTCATCGCCGCCGGCCGGGAGACGTCACCATGCAGGATCGGCGGGCGTACGCATCGCGATCCGTAGGACTGCACCCAGCCGTGCTCGGTGGCCGCGAAGCCATCCAACAGTTCCGCGAAGTACTGCACCATGTCGTTGCGTTCGGGTTCGCCGTGCACCAGCACATCGAGCCCGAGCTCCTCCTGCAGCCGGATCACCCGTGCCACCTCGGCACGCATCCGCTCCCGGTACTCCGACTCATCGATCCGGTCCGCCCGGAGGTCCGCTCGCGCCTGGCGAATCTCGGCGGTCTGCGGGAACGAACCGATAGTCGTGGTCGCGAACGATGGCAGGCCGAGCTGGGCGCGCTGGGCGATAGCCCGCTCCTCGTAGTCGACCCGCTTGGCGTCCTCGGGGCGCAAGGCCGCGATCCTGGCGCGAACCCGCTCATCGGTCGCGCCCCCGGTGCTGGCCATCGCGTTATCCGCCGCCCACAACGCATCCCGCTGTCCGCCTGCCAACGCATCGGCGAGCAGCGCGACTTCGGCCACCTTCTGCTTGGCGAACGCCAGCCGGTTGGCCACCGCCGGTTCCAGCGCGGTCTCCGCGTCGAGGTCGTAGGGCACATGCAGCAGGGAGCACGATGTGGATACCGACACCTCGGCGACCGAGCCGAGCAGCGTGGCGCACTTCGACAGCGCCGCCCGCAGGTCGGTACGCCACACGTTACGACCGTCCACTACTCCGGCGAGCACGGTCTTGGCACGCATCCCGCCGAGACTCGCGATCCGGTCAGCGGTATCCGGCGCGGAGACCAGGTCCACCGCGATCGCCTCGACCGCGGTATCGGCCAGCACCGGAAGCGCCGCACCCAGGTCGCCGAAGTAGCTGGCCACGACCAGCTTCGGCCGGTTCGTCAGCTCGGCCAGCTGGTCGTAGGCCCTGCGTAGCGCGCCGAGTTCGGCCTCGGTGCGGTCACCGACGAAGGCCGGTTCGTCCAGCTGTACCCATTCCGCGCCGGCCTCGGCGAGCTGGGCGAGTAGCTCCGCGTAGCGTTCTACCAAGCCGTCCAACAGGTCCAGCGTGCGGAAATCCGCTGGCGCGAACTCATCGGGTTTAGCGAGCAATAGGAACGACACCGGGCCGACGAGCACTGGCCGAGTACGCACGCCAAGGGCTTCGGCTTCGCGGAACTCGGCGACCGGCTTGTCCCCGACCAGCCGGAACTCGGTGCCTGGCCCCAGTTCCGGAACCAGGTAGTGGTAGTTGGTGTCGAACCACTTGGTCATCTCGAGCGGTTGCGCCGTGCCGGAGCCCCGCGCCATCGCGAAGTAGGTGTCCACATCAGACAGTCCAAGTGCACGGAACCGATCAGGGATGGCATCGAAAAGTACCGCGGCGTCCAGAACCTGGTCATAGTAGGAAAACGTGTTACTCGGTACGGAGTCAAGGCGGGCGGCGGCGAGTTCCCGCCAGGAGTCCGCGCGCAGCCCGGTCGCTACCTCGCGCAGTTCCGCAAGGTCGATTCGTCCCGACCAGTAGCGTTCCAGTGCTCGTTTGAGTTCCCGACGTGGGCCAATGCGGGGGTAGCCGAGCACGGTAGCGCCGATCCGAGCGGTATCCGGTTCGGTGTTGGTCATTGCTCTCTCCTCGTGAGCGTTGACCTCGAGACAAGCGAGCACCGGATAGGTGGAACACACCATCGGACGTCCCGAACGCCATGGACCACCGGAGCGGTGTCGGACCTTCCCTCGAGGTCGCGGACCGACACGCATCGGGTTGATGCGTGTACCGGTGGCAGGTCTTCGGACTCGTGAGCACCCGTCACACCAGTCGACAGAACCGGTCAACGAACCTACTTGCCGCCGCTTCCCAGACGCGAAATTCGCCCAGTGCTCCAAATACGGCTTTCGTTCCCACACACCGCTGCGGGGCAGTCCCGGAATCGCACCGGGTTCCCTCTTCGGCATGTCGCGCCTCATCGCGCGTCATACTCGCCCGCCAGGCACCCACCCGGCGAACCACCAGCGTCATCGACCTTACTCGATCTTCCGGAACACACAATGCCCAGCCGGCGAGGATAAATTGACCACTTGCCAATAAGGCCCATCCGCGCGACAGTGATAGATGTCAGCCGTGTTTCTCTCAACGGGGAGCTGATCACTATGCCGTCCACCGTCCGCAAGGCACTCGACGCGGTTCGCGGACCGACACCGCTGCTTGTCGCCGCGCCACTGCCGCGCAAGGTGGACGAAGCGATGGCGAATATGCGCGGGCCCCGGCGGCCATTGGCGACGCCGCCGCCGGGGAGCGACCTGCGCCCGGTGATGGGTGACGGTGGACTGCCCTTGCTCGGCTACAGCATCGAGGTCATGCGCAACGGTTATGCGGTGGCCCGCCGCCGGTATGCCGAATACGGACCGGTGTCCTGGATGAGTTTCCTCGGGATGCGCATGGTCGGCGTCGCCGGCCCGGAGGCCACTCAGACCGTCCTGATCAACAAGGACAAGGCGTTCTCGCAGGACGGTTGGGTCACCATGATCGACCGGTTCTTCCACCGCGGCTTGATGCTGCTCGATTTCGACGAGCACCTGACCCATCGGCGGATCATGCAGGAGGCGTTCACCTCCGAACGGCTAGCCGGCTACACCGAGCAGGTAGGGCCGTGTGTCCGCGAGGCACTACCCCACTGGCGGACCGGCGAGCCGTTCCAGATCTATCCGGAACTCAAACAGCTGACCCTGGATATCGCGACCCGGGTGTTCATGGACGAACGCAGCGGCGCGGAAGCAGACCGGGTGAACAAGGCCTTTGTCGACGCGGTGCGCGCGCCGACGGCGTTGCTGCGCGCGCCGATCCCCGGTGGGCGGTGGCGGGCCGGCCTCCAGGGCAGGCAGGTACTCGAGCGCTACTTCGCCGATAACCTGCCCGCGAAACGGCGCAGTAATGGGCGTGATCTGTTCTCCGCGTTGTGCCACGCCACCACGCCGGACGGCGAGCGGTTCAGCGACGAGGACGTCATCAATCACATGATCTTCCTGATGATGGCCGCCCACGACACCACGACCATTACCACCTCGGCCGCCACCTACTTCCTCGCCAAGCATCCGGAATGGCAGCAGAAGGCCCGCGAGGAGAGCCTCGCACTTGGCGATGAACCACTGGACATGGCCGCGCTGGATCAGCTGCACACGCTTGATCTGGTCATCAAGGAATCCCTGCGGCTTCTCGCGCCGGTGCCCACCTATATGCGCCGGGCAGTCACCGATACCGAGGTCGCCGGGCACTACATCCCCAAGGGCATGATCACCATCGTCTCCCCCGCGGTGAATCATTTCGACCCGGAATACTGGACCAACCCGGACGAGTTCGATCCCGATCGGTTCAGCGAAGGACGCAGGGAGGACAAGGGCCACCGGTTCGCCTGGCTGCCGTTCGGCGGTGGCGTGCACAAGTGCATCGGACTGCACTTCGGCACGCTCGAGGTGAAAACCCTGTTGCACGAGATGCTGCGGAACTACGACTGGTCGGTCCCCGCCGACTACGAGGTGCGCTGGGACTTCACGTCGTTGCCGATTCCGGTGGATGGACTACCGATTGTGCTCAGTCGAAGGTGATCAACAACACGCCCCGTGAGGCTTGTGCCCCGGACCCACCCGTTCGGTGATCGTATTCTAGGCTCTGCGTTAACCGGGATGATCTACATCGTGTAATTTTCCACCTACTGTATGCCTCATCTGCCAAACTCATTAGACTCTCCGCACGCCCAGTTACGTTGCGAAGAGGTGCGCAGTGCCTACACCTGGTGACAGGCCAGGATTGGCGGAGTTCGCCCGCCAATGGACCAGCATGGTGTTCAACACCAGCCTGGTCGCCCTCTCGCTCGCGGAAGCGCACGAGCTCTTCCGCGCGCTCGGCACCAAGTTGATTGACCTCGGCGCCGAGGAAACCCTGGACACGGCACAAGTGCAGGCCATCGGGCAGCAGCTGGTGACCCAGAGTTTCCACGGGCCCGGCGCCTTGTCCAGTACCGTTCGCCACCTCGGCGCCGAGCTGCCAGCCCTGTTGCCGGAGAACCGCCGAGTTGACCGAGCTCGCCGGAGCACCGAGATCCAGGGGGCGCTCGTCGACGGCTACCTCGATGCACTGCGCACCCATCTGCTGCAGAGTCAGGAGCAGATCAAGAAAGCCGCGCTGCGCGCCCAAGTACAGGCCGAACGGGAACGAGCGCAAAGCCAGGCCCAGTTCGCCGCCGTATTCGCCACGGCTGACGTGGGTATCGCGGTCGGGGACATTGACGGAAACATCGTGCACGCCAACCGCGCACTGGAACTCTTGGTGCACCGCGACCGGGGTGGACTGGACGGGGTGCCGTTCCACGATCTCGCCGCCGAGCACGATGTCCACCGCGTGCAGGACGGCTTCACCAGGCTCAAACGCGGCGAGTTACCGCGGTTTCGCACTCAGATCGAGCTTCGCAACGCCGATGAGGACGAGCCCGTCTCCGCGCGATTCGCGCTCACCCTGGTCGCGGACAGCACATACGGGCCGTCCTACCCGGTGCTGGTCATCTCCGATGTCACCGATCTACACCTGCTCCAGGAACGAATCGGTTACCAGTCGGTACATGACGCGCTCACCGGGCTGCCGAACAAATCGCGTTTCGTCAGCCATCTGGAAACCGCGCTGGACGCGGCCACCAAGACCGGTCGGCAGATCGGCCTGTGTTTCCTGGACATCGACGGTTTCAAGGTCATCCAGGACGGCCTTGGCGCGCAGGTCGGTGATCAGGTACTGCAATCCGTGGCCAACCGGCTGAGCTGGGTGTTCAGTAACCGAGACGCGCTCGTCGCCCGAATGACCGGGGATGGCTTCGCCGTCGTGTTCAGCGGCCCAGAGGTCAGTGCGCCGATCCTGACGCAACTGGTGAACGAGGCATTGCGGGAACTCGCCGAACCCGTCTACTTCGAGGACCAGGGAGTCGCGATCTCGGCGAGCGTGGCCATCGCCGTACAGCCGGCCAGCCAGTACACCGCGACCGAGCTGATCAGAGCCGCGGAGATCACTCTGCATCGGGCGAAGTTCAACGGCAAGGCGCAGTGGATGCTCTTCGATCCCGAGCTGGACGCCGGCGACCGGGCCAGGTACCGGATTGGCTCGGGTATCGGCGGCGCGCTGGAAAACGGTGAGCTGACGCTGGATTTCGCCCCGTTGATGCGGCTGGACACGCCATCCGTGCCGTATGCGGTCGCCGGCATACCGCGCTGGGATCACGCCGAACTCGGCGTGCTGCGGGAGGCCGAGTTCAGCCCGCTTGCGGTGGAGACGGGCCTGATGCTGCCGATCGGCCACTGGCTGCTGGAACGCGGATGTGCCCAGGTAGCCGAGTGGCGGGCGGCTGGCGACATGCTCGTGCCGGTCCGGCTACGCGTGCCGGACCGGATGATGCTTGACGAGGATCTGGTCAACGACGTGACCAGCACCGTCGAACGCCTGGCCGTGGACCCGGAGTCGGTACAGATCCAGTTCGCGCCCGAGGCTGTGCTGACCCCGCGGGGCGAGCTGAACGACTCGCTACAGATCCTGCACGAAAGCGGCTTCGGGCTGACGCTCGAGATCGCCGGGACCGCGGAGCTGAGCATGGCGCGCCGGCATCGCCTGCCGCTCAGTGGCGTGCATCTGACGGGTGATCTCGTCGAGGAGGTCAGCGAAGCCGACGACGATGATTTTCCGCTGCGCGAGCTCACCCACCTGGTTGGCCAGGCCAGTCTGCTTGGCCTGGTGGTTACCGCGGAAGCCGTACCCGACGCGGATTGTGCCGCGCGGCTGGGCAAACTGGGCGTGCTCGCGGCGAGCGGTATGTTCGCCGCACCACCCGGTACCGCGCGAGATGTGCTGTCCTTCCTGCGCGGGACGGCAAAGTCGCTTTGATCGCGGCGCGCGAGTTCAGGCGCGAAGGAAAGGGATCAATAATGCGAATCGGTGATATCGCCGAGGATTTCACGCTGCCGGACGAGCAGGGCAACAGCCGCCAGTTGACCGGTTTCCTCGCCAACGGACCAGTCGTGTTGTTCTTCTATCCGGCCGCGATGACCCGCGGTTGCACGGCGGAAAGCTGCCACTTCCGGGATCTCGGCGCGGAGTTCGCCGCGGTCGGCACTCAGCGCGTCGGGATAAGTCCAGATCCGGTCGCCAAACAGCACGAGTTCGCGAGTAAGTACTCGTTCGATTTCCCACTGCTCGCCGATACGGATGGCACGGTGGCCGAGGCCTTCGGCGTGCGCAGGAAGCTGGGGCCACTGCTCACCCGCAGGCAGACGTTCGTGATCGGCACCGACCGGCGCGTCCTGGACGTCATCAAGAGCGAACTCCGGATGAGCGTGCACGCCAACCGCGCGCTCGCCGCACTCCGCAACCCCCAATAACCTCGCTGACCTCAACGAGCGCGGTTACTCCATGATCGCGCTCTCGGGCACCGGCTGGTCGGTACGCAACGCGTCGAACAGCTGAGTGGACAGCCCCTCATCCCAGTACTGCCCACTGGAGTCCGTTGGCACGGTTGTGGTCGTCACGCCACCGCTGGACAGCCCGCGCATCGCCCACGCCATCCCAACCAGGTGGTGCAGATGATCACCCTCGTCGATAGTGAGCGCGTCCGGCGCGGCGGACAGCAGCGGGAAAAGCCGGAACGGGTTGAGGAAGGTCGCGGGGCTGGCCAGCTCACCCACCAGCGCGCCAATGAACTTGCGCTGGTTGACCACCCGGTCGAAGTCCGACCGCGGGGTCGAGGAGCTGTAGCGCATCCGCACGAAACCAAGCGCCTCCGGCCCTTCCAAGTCCTGGCAACCAGCTGGAATGGTGATCCCGGTTTTGGTGTCGCGCATCTCCTCGTCGAGACACATCTCGACGCCACCCACCGCGTCGACGACGTTCGCGAACCCGCCGAAGCCGATCTCCGCGTAGTGGTCCACCCGCAGGCCGGTGTTCTGCTCGACGGTCTTGGTGAGCAATTCCGCCCCACCAAACGAATAGGCCGCATTGATCTTGTTCACACCATACCCCGGAATGTCCACATTGGAATCTCGGAGCATGCTCACCAAGGTTGGCTTGGTGTCGTTATCCGGAATATGCAACAACATCATCGTGTCCGTGCGTTGACCGCCGGCAGCCGCCTCGTCGCCGGTTACCAGACGCTCGGCGTCTTCCGGATCGAGTCCGGCACGGCTGTCCGAACCGACGATCAGCCAGTTCGTACCCTCAGCCGCCGCGGGCCGCCCCTCGTAATCGGTAATCGCGGTGACCCGGTTGATCGAGAAGTCCAGGTAAGCCCAGATCGCACCGATCCCGAGCAGGAACACCAGCAGAATCGTGAGCAGGATCCGACCGGGACGGCGCCGCTTGCGTCGCTTCTGGGTACGCGGCGGTCGGCTTGGCGGTTCCTGCTGATCCTGCGGAAGCATCCGGGTCGATCGCGGCGGCGGCTGGTGCGGTGGCCGCGCGCGCTGCTGCGCACCCGGTTTCGGCATCATCTGCGCCTGTTGCGGTGGCCGCCGCCGTGGCGGCTGCCCCTGGCCCGGTCGCCCGCCTCCCTGTGGAGGTCGTGGACGCCTCGGCGGCTGGCCGCCGCCGTACTGGCCGCCGTAGCTCACCCTCGCTCACCGCCGCACGTCGCCATCCAGCTCATCCTCCGCGTTCGCAGCACTGGTTGCGTCTACGTTAGAGGGACGCGCCGCGTCGGTTGGGGTTGCCCCGCAGGTGTCGAACTGATTTGCCCCAAAGGTGCGGCGCCACGAACCGCCAGTAACCGACACGAGCCGGGAATGCGTACTTTTGGGTTCTTTGCCGTGCTTCGAAGGCTTCGCTCGTACTCGAGGCATGCCACCCGGCCACCGGGCACCTGGCGCGGCAACGGACAATACTCAGGTGCACGCGCTGATCGACCGGCGAAACGCCGCCACCAGAGGCGCCGTCGCGGTCGATCTCGGACTCTACGCGGGCTGCACGGCCTTCGCCGCGTTCACCGCGGTGGGCTCGGAGTTCTACGGCTTCCGGATCTGGGGGTGGTTCGCCACCGCCGCGTACGGGTTCGCCCTGCTGCACGCCACCTGGCTCCTGCTCAGCGGTACGCGCGCGAACCGGGGCAGCGGTCCGCTGGCCAGGCTTCGCTCGCGCTGGACACCGATCGCGGTGATCGGCATCGTTGGCATGCTTGCGCCGCTCGCGGTACTTGTCGTCCGCCGACTCACCGGCCGCGATTGGCTGAACACCCCGGGATCCTGGTCCGCTCAGCCGGAAGTCTGGGTGATCGAACGGGCGGCGAAGCTGCTGTTCACCACCGGTACGCCGTATACCGATATCGCCGCGCTCGGGAGAGCCGCGGTGGTCAACGACTACACGCCGTACGGTCCGGCGATGGCGCTGTTCGGCCTGCCGAGGGCACTGTTCGGTGACTCCCCACTCACCGATGCCCGGTTGGTCTTCGCGCTCACCGCCGTCCTTACCGTGGTTGGCGCGCTCCGGCTGCTCGGCTGGCCACATCGAGCATTCGCGATTCCGGTCCGCGCCGCACAGCTCGCGGTGATCTTCCCGCTCACCGCGTACACCTGGGCGGTCGCGGGGCCCGATCTGGCGATCGTGGGCTTGATCGTGCTCGGTATCGCGCTCGCCGCACGGGACCACGCTGGCTGGGCGGCACTGGTGCTCGCGATCGTGCTCAGCGCGAAACTCACCGCGCTCCCGGCGGTCGTGGTGGTCGCGGTGCTGGTCGCGGCCCGCCTCGGCGCGCGTGGACTGGGGAGGTTCGGCGCGGTCCACCTGCTGGCCTGCGCGGTGCTGAATATCCCCGTGCTACTCGTCGCACCACGGGCGTACCTCGATCACGTATTCCTCTTTCCCGCGGGGCTCGCCGAGGTCGTCTCCCCCGCGGCCAGCCCGCTACCGGGCCATCTGCTGGCCAGCGCTGGCTCCATCGGCCGCGTGCTCGGCTACGTGGTACTCGCCCTCGCGGCGCTGGCGATCGCGGCATGGCTGCTGCGCAGGCCACCACGCACCGCTGCGGATACCGCGCTGCGCTGCGCGATAGCACTCGCCACCGCGACGCTGCTGGTACCAGCCACCAGGTTCGGCTACCTGGTGTATCCGACCGTGCTACTTGGCGCCGCCCTGTGCTTCAGCGTCGCGGAACGCACGGCGCGCCCCGAAGACCACACCGGGGACGATCACCCCGTACCGGTCGACCGGCCGTGAGCTACTTCTTCTTGGTCCGAGTAGCTCCGCCACGACCGCGCAGTTGAACGCCCGATTCGGAAAGCACTCGGTGTACGAACCCGTAGGACCGCCCGGTGGACTCGGCCAGCGTTCGGATGCTCGCCCCCTTTTCGTACTTCTTTTTCAGATCCGCGGCGAGTCTGTCTCTCGTGCTACCGGTGATCCGCGCACCCTTTTTCAGGTCAGCCACGTCGTCCCGCCTTCCACCTGAGAGTGTCGAGGGCCACATTTTGACCCCTGCCGTCGCAATGATCGACCAGAGTAGCCGGGAATGCCAGGCAAGTTGGGAAAATCGATGCGAATCGGCGTCGACTGGTCCGGTCAGGCGAGCTGAACGAGCTCCAAATAGTCCTTCGACCAGTGATCTTCCGTACCATCCGGCAGCAAGATCACCCGTTCGGGCGCTAGCGCTTCGACCGCACCCGGGTCGTGGGTCACGAGTACGACGGCGCCGGTATAGCTGCGCAGGGCGCTGAGCACCTGTTCCCTACTCGCCGGGTCGAGGTTGTTCGTGGGCTCATCCAGGAACAACACGTTCGCGGCGCTGGATACGAGTCCAGCGAGCGCGAGGCGCGTCTTTTCCCCACCCGAGAGCGTGCCCGCTGGCTGATTCAGCTGCTCCCCGCTGAACAGAAAGCTGCCGAGCAGCGTACGCAGCTGCTGTTCCGGCGTGTCCGGCGCGGCGTGTCGGATGTTGTGCCAGACGCTGGCCTCGTGGTCCAACGTTTCGTGTTCCTGCGCGTAATAGCCGAGTTGGAAGCCATAACCCGGCACCACCTTGCCGGCATCCGCGGTTTCCTGGCCGGCGAGCAGGCGCAGCAGTGTGGTCTTACCGGCACCGTTCAGTCCGAGCACGACCACCCGCGAACCGCGGTCGATGGCCAGGTCGACCCCGGAGAACACCTCGAGGGAACCGTAGGACTTGCTCAGCCCTTCGGCGGTCAGCGGAGTCTTCCCGCAGGTGGCCGGCGCCGGGAAGCGAATCTTCGCAACCTTGTCGTCCTGACGCACCTCGTCCAGATCGGCGACGAGTTTCTCCGCACGGCGCGCCATGTTCTGTGCGGCGACCGCCTTGGTCGCCTTCGCGCGCATCTTGTCCGCCTGCGCCATCAACGCGGCGGCCTTCTTCTCCGCGTTGGCCCGTTCCCGGCGCCTGCGCTGCTCATCGGTCGCCCGCGCGTCCACGTAGCGCCGCCAGCCCATGTTGTAGCTGTCCAGCTCGCCACGGGTGGCGTCCAGGAACCACACCTTGTTCACCACGGCTTCGAGCAGCTCCACGTCGTGGCTGATCACCACGAGACCACCGTCATGATTTTGCAGAAAGCCGCGTAGCCAGGTGATCGAGTCGGCGTCGAGGTGGTTGGTGGGCTCGTCGAGCAGCAACGTGGTGTCCGACTTGCCGTTCGCGCCCACATCGGAGGCCGCGAACAGGATGCGCGCCAGTTCCACCCTGCGCCGTTGCCCACCGGAGAGGTTGCGCAGGGGTAGGTCGAACAACCGGGCTTCGAGGCCAAGGTTCGCGCAGATCCGCGCCGCCTCGCTCTCGGCGGCGTAGCCGCCAAGCCCGGCAAACCGCTCCTCCAGTTTCCCGTACCGCCGGATCGCCCGATCCCGCGCGACCGGGTCGACCAACTCCGACATCGCCGACTGGGCCTTTTCCATATCCCTGAGCAGCGAATCAAGGCCGCGGGCGGAGAGCACCCGATCCTTGGCTGGCACAGAGAGATCGCCCTCGCGCGGGTCCTGTGGCAGATAGCCGAGCTCCGAGCTGCTGCGCACCTCGCCCGCGTGCGGGTCGCCCTCGCCGGCGAGCACGCGCAGCGTCGTCGTCTTGCCCGCGCCATTGCGCCCGATGAGGCCGATTCGATCGCCGGGTTGGACGCGCAGGGTGACGTCGGCGAGCAGCACTCGCGCGCCAGCGCGTAGTTCCAGGTCGTTCGCGGTGATCAAGGGAAACTCCGTGGGTGAAGTGGTCTCGGGCAGCCGTCAGCGGCCCAGCGGCCGTAGCCGCCGGGCTTATCGCGTAGCTAATCCGCACTAACCACGCGTCCAGTGTACGGGTCGTCGCTACTGGATTTCGCACCCCGTCCGGCGACGTTGCGCACACCGCGGCCTCATCCGTCCGTCGCGGGCCCGTCCACGATCACGATCTCCACGCACCAGGCGCGCCGAGCCGCCTCGTCCAGGACTCGTTTACGGGGTTCCGGCACATCGAGCACGCGCGGCGCGGCAAGGGCGAACACCCCGGTCAGCCGGCTGTCCTCGCGCAGCGTATCCAGTGCCGCCCGGTCACCGCCCAGTACCACCCCTGCTAGCTCGGGCAATTCCGGTATCAGCACCTCGGCGACATCGTCCGCGCAGGCCCGCAACGCCTTCGTGGCCTGTTCCGATCGGCGACGCGCGAACCGCTGCTGCGACCAACCGCCTGCGGAATTACGCCCGTGTACCTGGCGCCGCCCGGTTCGCGAGCGAAGCACCTCGCCTGCGGTCGCGATCCCCACGCTGTGGCCGCCGAGCCGGACCAGCAGCAGGCCGATCCGTCTCGGTTCGGCAAGATGCGCGAGCAGTGCGTCGATGTGCAGACCGGGCACCGGCCCTGCACCGACCTGCTCACCAGCGAGCGGCCCGAACGGTACGGCGATACTCGCGGACGCCGCGTCCTCCGCCACGACCCGCACGGTGTCCACGGCAAGCTCGGTGTGCCGGATCCCGCCATGCCGCCGCGCGAACCGTTCGAACCAGCCGGGCAACCGTTCCTGGCTGACTTCGATCGCGCGGCCGCCACCGGCTACCTCCCGTGCGCTCACAGTACGAACGCGTCCGACCAGGGCTGCGTGCCGCGACCAGAAAGCGCGTCCATCAGCGTCACCGCCTGCCCGTCGGTCATCGAGGCGACGAAGTCGAGCACCGCGCGCCCCCTGGCCAGCGCCCGCAGCGCATCCGTCCCGTGCGGAGCCTCGCCGCTGCTACCAGCAAGCAGCTCCGGCTCGGTTCGTGCGATCGAGTCGTATTCCGCGCGGGCCACCTCGACAAGATCGTTGAGCCGGCGCGGTAGGCGGTGCGCTTCTTCGCGATCGGCCACCCACGAATCCAGAGCGTCAACCAGGGTGCCGAGCAATTCCGCCTGGCCACGCTGATGTAGCGCGAGGTTGGGGCGTTGCAGGACGAACTGCCGGTGCACGAACTTGAGGACTTGCACCTCGTGCCACGGCTGCTGGTGTAGCGCCAGATGACCGGAGCGCACGTCCGGATCTTCGGTGACCAGCACGCCGTGCACCAGTCTCGCGGTCCAGCGGCCGGAGAACGCCGCGACGGCCTGTTCGGCTTCGGCTGAGCCGTCGAAAGGTACCGCGAGCAGCCCGTCAACCAGGTCGGCGCGCACCGAGGCCACCGCCATCGCGAAGGCTTCGTCGTGCACGATCCAGCCGTCCTTGGCGTGCAGCCGCCGGCGCAACATCTCCAGCGAGTGCCCCGGCCGGCGCTCTCGTTGCACCAGTGTCGCCCAATCAAGCTCGGCCAGCTCCATGGCTGAGCGCTGCCATTGCCCCAACTCCGCGGCCACCGCCGCGTGCTGCAACACACCGATCCGGTGAAAGTCCTCCAGATCGTGGATCGCGTAGGCGATATCGTCCGCGGTGTCCATCACGGAGGCTTCGACGGTCTGCTGCCAGTCGGCGACGATGCCATCGAAGGGTGCGCGGCAGTCCCGCACATCGTCCAGTTCCGTGACATAAGCGGAGAATTTCGCCGAACCACTGCCCGGTGCTTCGTCCAGTTCGGACGCGCCCCGTGGCGGTCGGGAGAAGTCGCGGGGATGCGGCCGCGGGTAGTGCAGCCGCGTCCAGGGATATTTTAGCACCGCTGCCCTACTAGCTGCGGTCAGATCCAGCCCGGCGCCTCCTGGCCCTCTGGTGTCGATCGTGGTGAGAATCCGAAACGACTGGGCGTTGCCCTCGAACCCGTCCGCGAGCGCGAACCGGTTTCGCGCGATCCGATCGAGTACCCGCTCCCCCAGATGCCCGAACGGCGGGTGCCCGAGGTCGTGCCCGAGCGCCGCGGCTTCCGCTACGTCCGGTTCGCAGCCGCCGAGTTCGCGCACCGCGCTGGCCAGCGTCGGCTCGGTGGTCAGTCGCTCCGCGATCGCCCTGGCGACCTGGGCGACCTTGATGCTGTGCGTAAGGCGGTTGTGTAGCAGCGCCGATCCGGATGTGCTGACCACTTGGGTGACACCGCCCAGTCGGGCGAAATAGGGCGAGGTGGCGATCCGGTCGCGATCCGCCCGGTATGGGCTCGCCGCCAGATCCCGGTATCGCGCGCCGGACACCGCGCCCCGCCGCAGCGCCCGACCCGTGTCCTGATCATTGACCATGCCAAGACCGTAGCGCCGTACCTACCGAGACAAATACCTACTGGGACAATCAAGGCGTGTTCGACGTAGTGGTGGCCGGGGCCGGCCCGACCGGATGGGCGCTGGCGAGCCACTGTGCTCGGTACGGCCTGCGCGTCGCGGTGCTCGATCCGGCGCCGGAACGGCGATGGCCGGCGACCTACGGCGGTTGGGCGGACGAACTCGAGTTCCTGCCCGGCTCGACGATCGCCGCCCGACCGAGCCAGACCAGGGTCATCACGCGCGCTAACCAACGGGTCGACCGCGATTACCTCATACTCCGCAACGCCGGGCTGGCTCGCTGGCTTCGCGAGGACACGGTGGAGCGAATCAGCGCGTCGGCCAGTGGGGTGCGCACCGGACCGCATGGCGTGACGATCGAGCTGGCTGGCGGCAGGCAGCTGGCCAGCGCGGTCGCCGTTGATGCCACCGGGTACGCACGGGCACTGTCCGGTGGGCCGGTACGCGGCGCGCGCACCGAGCAGACCGCCTTCGGGCTGGTTTTCCCCGAGGCCGTGGTTGCGGAGCTCGTCGAGCCGGGCTCGGCGGTGCTGATGGATTGGCGGCCGGCACCCAACGCGACCGGCGGCACCGCCAGTTTCTGCTACGGAGTTCCGGTTGGTACGGGCCAGGTACTCGTCGAGGAGACCTCGCTTGCCAAGCGCCCGGCGCTGCCGTACCAACCGTTGCGCGAGCGACTGGCGGCCCGACTCGCCACGGCCGGGGTCCGCACGGCACAGGCACTACGCACGGAGCGGGTGCGTATCCCGCTCGACCTGCCCTTACCGCGCGGCCCGGTGCTGGGTTTCGGGGTGGCCGCTGGTCTGGTCCATCCGGCCACCGGCTACGGCCTGGCTAGCGCGCTGCAATTGGCGGAACCGGTGGCGGCCGCGATCGCCGGCGGGCTGCCGAACCCGGCGGCGGCGAATTCGGCGGCCGGCGCGGTGCTCTGGCCGAACCGCGCGCGTTCCGTGCACGCCTTGCGCCGGTACGGGTTGCGCGCGCTGCGCCGGATGTCCGGCGCCGAACTCGCCGTGTTCTTCGAGGTGTTCTTCGGTATGGATCAACCGACGCAGCGCGCCTACCTGTCCGGGCGCGACGACCTCCTCGGCACGCTGGCCGCGATGCGGGCGATCTACGCGGACTCCCCTTCGGCGCTACGACGCCGGCTATCTGGCGGGATGCTGCCGATGATCAGCCGCGCGGCCGGTTAGCGGGTGATCCCGGATGGGTGCGTGGACCTGGTGTGGCTCGACGGCCGACCCTTCGTCATGGGCGCCGACACCAAGCCGCTGGTCTGGGCGGCGATCGGCGCGCCAGCCTGTGGAATTCGACTACGGCCGGGAATGGCCGGCGCCGTGCTGGGCCTTCCCGCGTACGAGGTGCGTGATCAACAGATCCCGCTTGCCCAACTGTGGCCCTCGACATCCGAGTGGACCGACGGTACGGACCCGGTGGAGCCGTCGGGGCGGCTTCGACTGTTGGCAGAGGCCGTGTTACACCGCAGGGCGGAACCGGATCCGCTCATCGGCGCCGCGGTTCGCCGGTTGGGTGTTCCTGGGGCTCGCGTCGCGGCCGTCGCGGCTGATCTCGGGGTCAGCGAGCGTCATCTGAATCGGCTGGTCAGCGCGGCGGTGGGCTACGGCCCCAAGTTCCTGGCTCGGGTGGCTCGGCTGCGTGGCCTGATCGCGGCCGGTGAGCCGGTGCTGGCCGATCGTGCGCTTGCGGCTGGCTACGCCAGCCAGGCGCATATGGCCGACGAAGTGCGGTGTCTCACCGGCCTGACCGCTGTCCGATTTCTGGAAGACGCGGCGTTAACGGCTGCGTAGCCTCCGTCGCATGAGCATTGACCTGAAAGCTGCCCGGAAGTTCACCGAATCCACCGCCCGCCTCCTTGAGCGGCACCAGCTGGCCGTACTTCTTGATGACGCGCCGATTCAGCCGGTTTTGACCGCGCTCAAGGCTTACCAGAACAGCGATGGCGGGTTCGGGCATGCGCTGGAACCCGACGTACGGTGTCCCGGTAGCCAACCGGCCGCGGCCCTGTCGGCGCTCGACGTGCTCATCGACGTGGCCGCCGGGGACGACCCCATGATCACCGAGCTGGCCGACTGGACCGCCACCATCGCCCACCCGGACGGTGGTCTGCCGACCGTATTGCCATCGGCCGCCGCCCACCCGCACGCGCCATGGATGGCGCCCGATACCGCGGCGGGGTTTTTCACCTACGCGCTCGCGGCCAGGCTGTGGCGTCTCGGCGTGCGGCACCCGTGGCTCGACAAGGCAACCGCATGGTGCTGGAACCAGATCGACGCGATCGAGAACCCGGCCGGCTACACGGTGAAGTGCGCACTCGAATTCCTCGACGCGGTCCCCGATCCGGTCCGCGCCGCGGCAGCCATCGAGCGCTTCCGTCCAGCGATCCGCGCGGACGGCACGGTCCCCGTCGAGGGTGGAATCGAGAACGAGCACATCAAGCCGCTCGATCTTTCGCCCCGGCCAGCGGCGCCGAGCAGGGAGTTGTTCGGCGACAAGATGATCGAAGCTGATCTGGAGCGGCTGGAAGGCGAGCAGTTGGGCGACGGCGGCTGGGACTTCCACTTCCTGCACTTCTCCCCCGGCCAGACCGTGGAATGGCGCGGCCTGGTCACCCTGGCTGCCATCCGGACGCTGCGCACACACGGCAGGGTTTAATCTCCGCAGCTCAGATCAGGGCCGAGGAGGCGTCACATGGACAGCTACGGGAACTACGAAGTGTTGAAACTCGACTGGGCCGGGGCGGGCGTGTTGCGCGTGAGCATCGACAATCCCAGTCGAGCCAACGCGTTGGACGCGACTGGCCACGGCGAGATCACCCGGATCTGGCGCGAGGCCGATGCGGATGAGCGGGTACGCGCCGTGCTAATTACCGGAGCCGGTGACAACTTCAGCGCCGGCGGTGATCTGGGCTGGGTCCGCGACCTCGCCGACGATCCGCAGGCGCGCATTGCCGGGTTGCGGGAAGCGCGGGAGCTGGTCACCAACCTGGTGAACTTCACCAAGCCCGTGGTGTCCGCGGTGCGGGGTGTCGCCGTCGGTGCCGGGCTGGCCGCCGCCCTGCTCGCCGATGTCTCGGTGGTCGCGAAGGATGCGCGGTTGATCGACGGCCACACGAAACTCGGGGTGGCCGCGGGCGATCACGCGGCCCTGATCTGGCCGCTGCTGTGTGGCCTGGCCAAGGCCAAGTACTACCTGCTGACCTGCGATCAGCTAGACGGCGCCGAGGCCGAACGAATCGGCCTGGTATCCCTTGCCGTACCGGACGACGAGGTCACCGACAGGGCGACCGAGATCGCTGGCCGGCTCGCGAACGGCGCGCCAACCGCCGTCCAGTGGACCAAACACGCCCTCAACTCCTGGCTGCGCTCGGCCATGCCACACTTCGATGCCGCGCTCGCCCTCGAGTTCCTCGGCTTCGCCGGACCCGAAGTGCAGGAAGGACTCGCCGCACTGACCGACAAACGCGCACCCACCTTCCACCAGGACAGCGACGACGGCAATCCGCAGGGATATCGCGGTTAAGGAATCGGTTACGTCAGGGTGCCTAGCCCCCAACACGGACCGACCACTCCGGATGTAGTACGAACGGGTGATAATGGCAAAACACGAATGAACCTTTGATAACCATGTCCCCTATGGGCCTACAGCAAGACCGAGGATGGCGGTTGTGAAGGCGGACCTCGGCACCGTGCGCTTCGCGTTCCAACCGCTGTACAGCCTGCGGGATGGCAAGGTCGTGGCGGTGGAAACCCTGGCGAGACCGCGGGCCGGCAGCATTACCGATCTGCTGCGCAGCGCGCGCGGGCAGGTTCAGTTGGCGGAGCTGGATCTCGCGCTGGCGACCAAATCCGTGCACACCGCGGCCGAGCAGGACGCCAACCTGCCACTGCACGTCAACCTGCTCGCCACCACCGCCGTTCGGCCGGTGCGGGAGTTTCAACCACTGCTGCGGGCGCTCAGCGACTCCGGCAGGCGCACCAGGGACGTCGTGCTCGAGATCTGTCCGCCGTTCGGCCGGATCCCGCCAGACACCCTGCTGCGCGGTATGCACGCACTTGCCGAACAGGGCTTCCGCATCGCCGTGGACGGCGTTGGGGAGGGCGACGTGCCCATGCGGGTACTCGCACAAGCCCCCGCGGACACCATCAAGATCGACCGCAGGATCATCGCGGGGCTACCGGATGATCCGTGCGCCATGGCCCTCACCGAATCGTTGGTGCATCTGGCGAAACGCAACGACGCCCATCCCGTTGCGGTCGGCGTGGAAACCGAGGCGCAGCTCGAGGCCGCCCGCGGCCTTGGTATCCGGTTGGCCCAGGGCGAACTGCTCGCCAAGGCGCGGTTCGAGCTCAGCACCGCGCCATCCATGAGCCCCGTCACACCGGCGCGTGGCAAGCAGCATCCGGTCGCTTTCGGACCCACGCAGGCGCCGCGGGTACGGGACTTCCTGCGTCCGGCCCACACCCTGCCGGCGGAGGCCACCGCGGATGAAGTACGCGAGGTGTTCGTGGCCGAGGGTGGTCCAACCGGCGTGGTGCTGGTGGACGAGCACGACCGCCCGCGCTGGTCGATCGACCGCAACCGGTTCCTGCTCGCGGTCACCGGGCCGTACGGGCACGCGCTGCATGCGAGCAAGGAGGCGGCCAGGTTGGCAGATCCCCCGCATGTGATCGGGATCGAGGCAACCGCGATGCAGCTACTCGACCTGGTGACCAACGCGGCGTGGAGCAGGACCGGTGACAACGTGATCGTGATCGACGCGCGGGGCCGGTGCGTCGGCATGGTGCGGGTAACCGAGGTGGTTCGCGGCGTCGCCGAGACGAAGATCGAGCATGCCGCCGCGCTCAACCCGCTGACCCGGTTGCCCGGCAGCGATGTGGTCGCCCGTGACGTCGACGGCCGGATCGCCGCGCGCCGCGCGTTCGCGACGGCCTGGCTGGACGTGGACGGCTTCAAGACGGTGAACGATACGGCTGGTTTCGCGGCCGGCGACGATCTGCTCAGGGATCTGGGGCGGACGTTGAGTTCGGCGACCACCGGGCTGCGTACGGTGACCATTGGGCACGTCGGCGGCGATGACTTCCTCCTGGTCAGCGACCTCGAAGAGCTGCCCATCGTGGCCTCAGCGGTGCTGGACCGGCAATGGATGGTGGAACGGCTGCCGGTCACCGTCTCGCTCGCCACCCTGGTGTGCGCTGTTGGCGCGGTGAACTCCTACCGCGAGGTCGCCAGACTGCTCGCACCGCTGAAGACGCACGCGAAAGCGGTCCGCGGGTCAAGCTGGGTACTTGGCCGACCCGGCAGCGACCGAGTCGATGTCCTGCGCGGCCGGCCGCATCGGCTGCCCGCCCAACGCGTCTCCTGACACCGAGGGAACCTGGACAGGCGCCCGGGCCGTCCGATATACGAAAAGGGACGAGTCACTCACCCGTAGCGGTTTCCGCGGAATCCCCCGGAAACCGAGCACACCGGATCGCGCCCGGTGTTACGGTCGTGACCGCACGTGCCCGATACGTGCAACTCATGCCGCGAGGAGGGGAACATGAGCCAGCCAGGCCCGAACCCGGAGACTGCCGCGCTAGGCGCCGCAGCGGGCGCCGCACCCACGGTAGGCGCCGCTGTCGGCGCAGGCGCGATCGGCGCGGGGGCGATGAGCGCTCTCGGCGCGGTCGCCAACCAGGGTGGCGGCGAAGGCGGCGGCCGCTTCGAATACACCGAAGAACAACTCCGCTCCATCATGCGACGCTGGCAAGGCCTAGCCAACAGTTACAATGCGGACGTCCAGAGGGCGGAGCCCCTACGGCGGATTCAGGGTCCCGGGAACGAGTATGTGAGCGCCCGCTATGCATTGGCAGCCAATGCGGCCGGACAAAAGGTCATCGACTCGCTGATCGAACGCCGCGAGTACTGCCAGGCGCAGGCCGATAAATGCGCGAAGGCGCTCGGCGAATACACCGAGACCGAGGACCAGGCAGCCCGGGAAATGCGCCGCCAAGACGATAAGGGCGGCCCACTGTAACCATGCGCGCCTGGACCCTGCTACCCGCACTTCTCGCCGCCGGCATGCTGCTCGCCGGCTGCGCCGACACCGAAACCGGCGAAGCCACCCCGGCCGCAACCGGAAGCGCGCCAACCAACAGCTCACCCAGCGGCGGCGACACAACACCCGAGGGCGCACCCAAAGTCGAAAACCCGCTCGACACCAGCAAGTACCAGCAGGACCCGTGCAGCACGCTCACCTCCGCGCAACTACAAGAACTCGCTCTCGATGAGCCCGGCGAAGAGGACCCAGCAAAGGCCGGCCCGGCATGCTTCTGGTGGAACAACGAGGCAGTGTCGAATGCATCGATCATCTTTGTGACAGCTGGCAATAACGGGATCAGCGACATCTACGCCAACCAGGACACCAACGCCGTCTTCGAAGAACTCCCCGCCATCGAAGGCCACCCCGTAGTTGCCTACGGCTCAGTCGCAGGTGAACACGAAAAGGGCTACTGCACCCTCGCCGTTGGCGCCACCGACCAACTCTTCCTCAGCATCGGCGTGAAAGTGTCCCGCGCCAACGTCGGCCAACGCGATCCCTGCGTCGCCGCCCAGGGGGTCGCCGAAATGATGATTAACACGATGCAGGGGGGATCCTGATGTCATCGCCAGTAAACTCGAATTCATCGCAGGACGTATTCAACGCGGCTATCGGTGGACTATTCAGTCTTTCACCAAGCCAGATCTACGAGGTAGTGCATGGCGGCCCAGGCGCCGGCTCACTCGGTGAGGCTGAAGGCATGGGTAGTGAGATCGCCAGCAGTGAGAACGAGCGGGTTGGCGAGATTCAGCAGCTGAAGGCCGAAATCGAGTCTGGTTGGCAAGGTAACGCTGGCGCGGGTGCGGCGGGCGCGGCGGCGCCGCTGGCGGAATCGGCACAGCAAGGCGCCAACCAGCTCGGCAAAGCGCAGAGTATTCATACGATGCAGCGGGATGTATTCGACAACACCAAGAACTCGGTGGTTCAGATTCCGGAGAACCCACCGGAACCGAATTTCATCGATCAGGTATTCCCGTTCGCCACCGACCACGCACAAAAGGCGGCGGATTACCAGGCCAAGGCCGAATACAATATGCAGGTCTTCGAGAAATACGAAGGCACCAGCAGTTCCAGCCAGGACACCCTGCCAACGGAATACGGTCAGCTACG
>NZ_SLXQ01000005.1 GCF_004340875.1 Tamaricihabitans halophyticus
AGAGCCATACGACCGGCAGTACCCGATAAGCCACGCCCCATCGCTTCTGGGCGGTCAGGGCGATCAATCCCTGAACAAGATCAACCTTAGGGGTGCCTGATGATCGCGAGTTTGCGTGCAGACCTGTTGAAACAGGCCAAACGGTCGGCCATCTGGTTGATTGGCGGGCTGTGGCTGGTGCTGAGTCTGGTGTTTGGTTACCTGTTCCCTTATCTCAGCTCGCGGGGTACACCGACCGGCCCGAATGCCGATGGGGTGGCTGGTCAGGCCGCGTTGGCGGGCGCCTTGCCAGCCGAGCTGGTGTCCACATCCATTCAAGCGGCGCCGATGTTCGCCGGAGCGCTGGCTTTGCTGCTCGGCGTGCTGGTGACCGGCTCGGAGTACGGCTGGGACACGGTCAAACTGCTGCTGACCGCGGGGCCCCGGCGACTTTCCGTGCTTTCCGGGAAGTTGGTTGCGCTGCTCATGCTGCTGCTTGCGATACTGCTGAGTTCCTTCGCGATCAACGCGGTGGCCAGTTTCGTGGTCGCGGTTGTCTCGGACAGCCAGGTCAGCTGGCCTTCGGTTGGTGAGATCGCGGTTGGCATCGGTGCCGGTTGGCTGATCGGCGCAATGTGGAGCTTGGCAGGTGCGCTGCTCGGGATCGTACTGCGTGGCACCGCACTTGCCGTCGGTATCGGCATCGTGTGGGTACTCGCACTGGAGAACCTGTTGCGACTCTTCGGTTCCATCGTGGACTGGATCGACGCGGCGCTGCGCTTCCTGCCGGCGACCAATGCCGGATCGCTGGTTTCCGCGCTGAGTGCGGGGCGCCGTGCTCCGCTCGCGCCAGGGGTGACCGATGCGGTTGGTGGGACGCACGCCGCGCTGGTGCTGGGTGGCTACCTGGTGGTGTTCGCGGTGCTCGCCGGAGTGCTGCTGCGCCGCCGCGATGTGCACTGATCCGCGCCAGTCAGTCCGGAACGGTCAAACCAGCGCGGATGGCGAAGACGACGAGTTGCGCGCGGTCGCGGGCGTGCAACTTGAGCATGGCGCGACCGATATGCGTGCGCACCGTGGCGGGGCTGATGAACAGCTCACTGGCGATCTCCTCATTGGATCGGCCGGTGGCCACCCAGCCGACGAGTTCCCTTTCCCGTTCGGTCAACTCGTCGAGCCCCGGCACGGTGCCGCCGGCCGTGCTCGGTGCCCGGCCGAACTGGCTGATCACTCGCCTGGTCACCGAGGGGGAAAGAAGTGCCTCGCCGGAGTGGATGACACGGATCGCCCGCACCAACTCATCCGGCGCGACATCCTTGAGGATGAACCCGCTTGCCCCGGTCTGTAGCGCCTGGAACACGTATTCGTCCACTTCGAAGGTGGTCACCACGATCACCCTGGTACGCGCGAGCTCCGGATCGTCGCTGATCGCCCGCAGCGTCGCGAGCCCGTCCATTCCCGGCATCCGGATATCCAGCAACAGCACATCCGGGGAGTGCTCCCGGATTCGGCCAAGCGCTGCCTGCCCATCCTCGGCTTCGGCTACCACGGTCATATCCGGCTCGCGGTCAATCAGCACCCGTAACCCCATCCGCACGACGGCTTGATCGTCGGCGAGCACCACCCGGATCATTTCTCGCCTCCCCCTAGTGGCAGCTTCGCGGATACGATAAAACCACCTTCCGGCGGTGACCAGGTCGAGATACTGCCACCAAGCGCGGCCACGCGTTCCCGCATCCCGGCCAGGCCACGGCCCGGCTGTAGTCGCGGCGCGCCAACGCCGTTGTCCCGAACCTCGACGACAAGTACCTCATCGGCCAGCCGTACGGTGACCTCCGCCGTGGCGGGACCGGCATGGCGCAGCGCGTTGGTGAGTGCTTCCTGCGCGATCCGGTAGGCCGCGCGGCCGATATCTTCGGGTAGGTCGATATCCGGTACGGACAACCGAACATCCAGCCCACCGGCACGCACGCCGCGCGCGAGCGCATCGATATCGTCGAGCCCTTGTGGTGCGACCTCTTCGGACTGTCCATGCGGGAAAGACGACAGCATGGTGCGGAGTTCGGTCAGTGCCGTCGCACTGGTTTCCTTGATCGCTTCCAACGAGCGTCGTGTCTGGTCTGGCTGCTCGTCGAAGACCAGTAGTGCGACGCCTGCCTGCATGGCGACCGCGGAGAAGCCGTGCCCCGCGACATCGTGCACCTCGCGGGCCATCCGCATTCGTTCCTCGAGCGCCGCGCGGGCAACAAGTTCGCGTTGCTCGCGGATACGCGCGCTGCGGGTCACGTGTACCAGCGCGCCAACCGACCAGGGAATGATCAGCCATGCGGTCCACACCGCGAGCAGCGTTGCCGGCACGGTGCCCTCGATGAGCAAGCGGCTCGCCGCGAGCGCCGCGGTCACCCCGACGAGCGCGGCGGCACAGCTGCGCAGGGAGACGCGCGCCGGCCGTTGCCGGGCGAGCTCGAACATGGCGAAGACCATGCACAGTTGGATGGGCCCGTACGGGTAGCCGAGCAGCAGGTAACCGGCGAGCAGGCCGACACAGGCGGCGAGTACCAGCTGCGGGGCGCGGCGGCGCCAAGCAAGCGACAGCGCGGTGAGTACGACCAGCGCGATGCCCAGGGTGTCCGGTTCGCGCTGGGGATGTTGTAGTTCGGCAGCGAAGAACGTGCCGATTGCGACGAAGATCGCCACGCCGATCGCGATCCCGATGTCTAGCACCGGGGGCAGCCGGAACGGGACCCTTCGGTTTGTCCTGACCGTCACCGGCTCAGCTTACGAACTGAGCCGTGGTTCTTGGTGGATTCGGACAGCGGCTACGCAGATCTTCGTACACCGGAGCCGCTCGCTCGCCGACGTGTAAATCCCGCGCGCGGCAAAGAATCGACGCATGTTGGTAGATGACAAGGTAGTCGAGCCGGCGCCAGCGAGAACCCGGCGCGCAACCAGATCGGGCGCCGCCCCTCGGCGTCGTCGCCTGTCCGCGAGCCTGCGGAAAGCGGTGTTGTTCGCGCACGTACTGCTTTCCGTTGGCTGGGTCGGGTTGTCCGCGACCAGCCTGGTACTTGCGGTGGTCACGTTCGGACAGTCGAATACCGCGATCCGGCGAGGCGTGTTCGAGTTCGTCGAACTGCTCAGCGTGGTGCTCGGTCGGCCAGCGGCGATCGGTGCGCTGGTGACCGGGCTTGTGTTGTCCTTCGGGACGAAATGGGGCCTGTTCCGGTACTACTGGGTGCTGATCAAGTTCGTGCTGCTGATCGTCATGGTGGCCGCCGCGATCGTGTTGACGCCGGGATTCGTCGCGGATGGGATCGCGCATGCCGGCCAGCCAGGGTCGGCCGAGCTTGCCACGGCGCAGTGGGGGATCGTGCTGCTGCCGATCGGCCACCTGGTCGGGCTGGTGGTCTCCACCCTGCTTTCGGTGTACAAGCCGGGCGGGCGGATCCGAAAGTAGCTCGTGGCCACCTCGGTGACCGCATTTCCTAGGGATCTTGCGGGTCGGGGTTGGTGCCGCGGGCGCGCCAGTTGCGGGCCTTCTGCCGGTTACCGCAGACACGCATCGCGCACCAGGTGCGGGATCGGTTGCGGGAGCGGTCGTAGAAGGCCCAGCGGCAGGTATCGGCGGGGCAGATCTTCACCCGTGGCCACTCATCGAGGGTGACCAACCGGCTCGCGGCCGCGAGTACCGCGCCGCATACGTCCACGGCACGGAGCTCGGGTCCTGCTGAACCGAGCACCACCTGGACCGTCCCGGTCGGCGCCTTGGGCGTCGGGATGGTCGGGTCGCCAACCGCGTTGCGGAGGGCCGCGCGCAGGGTCGTGGCCTCGGGCAGCGGGTTCGGCCGCAGTTGCCGTGTGTTCGCCCAGGCATGCCAGTCGCGTTCGGAGCGCAGCACATCGGTGTCGTCCTCGACGTCCATGGTGTTCAGGAAGTCGAGGACGAGCTGGATATCCCGGTCGACCGTGCAGCTCGCCACGAAACCACTGTAAGCGAATAGGTGGTTGCCCGGTTGGCGAATAACCTGCATACTTCGTTTGCTAGTTACCGACTTCGAAGGGGTACGCCGTGTCCGAGATAGCTTTGCCCAAACTCGATGTCATCGCGGTGGACTGCCCCGCGCCCTGGGAGCTCGCGGATTTCTACGCGAAGCTGCTTGGCTGGGAGTCAGCGATTACCGCCGGTTCCGATGACGAGTGGGTGCAGCTGGCCAATCCGGACGGCGGGATGGATCTCGCTTTCCAGTACGCCGCGGACTATCAGCCGCCGACCTGGCCGGCGGGGCCGCGGCCGCAGATGTTGCACCTGGACTTCGCGGTGCGCGATCTGGATGCCGCTCAGCAGCATGCCGTGGCGGTCGGCGCCAAGCCGGTGGACGGGCCGGTCGAGAGCCCGACCTTCCGGGTTTTCCTCGACCCTGCTGGGCATCCATTCTGCCTCTGCGCCTGCTAAAGCACCTGGTCAGTGACTATACATCGAGTGTATAGACGTCAGCTATACACTCGATGTATAGTCGCGCTCATGTCGATCGCGAACACCTTGCTCGGGCTACTGGAAAGCGGGCCCCGGCACGGGTATGACCTGAAGCGCGCCTATGACGAACGGTTCAGTGCGGAGCGTCCACTGCACTACGGGCAGGTGTACTCGACCCTGCAGCGGCTGTTGCGCAATGGCTTGGTCAGCGAAGCTGGGGTAGAGGCCGGCGACGGTCCGGAACGCAAGCGCTATGCCATTACCGACGCCGGGATCACCGATATCGAAAAATGGCTGGCCAGCCCGGAAAGCCCGAGCAGCTATCTGCAGAACACGCTCTACACCAAAGTGGTCCTCGCCCTGTTGTCCGGGCGCGGCGCGGCCGAACTACTGGATACCCAGCGCGCGGCGCATCTTGCCAAGATGCGGGAACTGACGAAACGCAAAACCGGTGGCGACCTCGCCGATGCGTTGATCTGTGATCACGCGTTGTTCCACCTGGAAGCTGATCTGCGCTGGTTGGAGCTGACCGCTGCCCGGCTGGACGAGTTGACCGAGCGGGTGCGGATATGACCGGCGCGACCGAGACGGTGTTGGAGGCCGTTGAACTACACAAGAGTTTCGGGGAAACCACCGCGTTGCATGGCGCATCGGTGACCGTTCGCGCCGGCGAAGTGCTCGCCGTGCTTGGACCGTCCGGGTCGGGCAAATCGACGCTGTTGCACTGTATGGCGGGCATCCTGCTCCCGGATGCCGGCACGGTCAGCTATCGGGGTATCGATCTTGCGGCGCTTGCCGGCCATCGGCGTAGCGCGCTGCGTCGCGACGAGTTCGGTTTCGTGTTCCAGTTTGGCCAGTTGGTGCCGGAGCTGAGCTGTGTGGAGAACGTCGCGCTCCCGCTGCGCCTTGCCGGGCAACGCCGCAAAGCAGCGGAGCGGATCGCGCGAGAATGGTTGGCCCGGCTGGACGTGGACACGGTCGCGGGCAAGCGGCCAGGAGAGGTCTCCGGTGGCCAGGGGCAGCGGGTCGCGGTCGCTCGGGCGATGGTGACCAGGCCCAAGGTGGTATTCGCCGACGAACCGACCGGGGCGCTGGACTCGCTGAACTCCGAGCGGGTGCTCGAGCTGCTGGTCGCTGCGGCCAGGGATACCAACGCGGCGGTCGTGCTCGTCACACACGAAACGCGGGTAGCAGCCTTCTCCGACCGGGATATCACGGTCCGGGACGGCAAGGTACGGCAGACGGAGTTCAGCCGATGAACGCCGAATCGAGATACGGTGCCCGAAACGGGCGCTGGTGGGGAGACCTCGCCCTGGGAATCCGGCTTGCGGTCGGGGGAGCACGGACTCTCCGGGCGAGTGTCCTCCGTCTTGGTCTGAGCGCATTCGGTATCGGGCTCGCGGTCGCGTTGTTGCTGATCGCCGCGGGGCTCAACGTTGGCTTGACCGCGCAGGACGACCGCAGTTTCGCCCGCTTGCCCGCGCCAGCCACCGCGGCCGAGGATGCCCGGCTGTACGCGGCAGCCGGCGGTACGACCTTCGAAGGCCGGTTTATCGAGGGCGATTACTTCGAAGTGACCGGCGCGAACCCGCCGGTACCGCCCGGACTCGCGAGGATCCCCGCGCCTGGCGAGATCGTGCTCTCGCCCGCGCTGGCCGAGCTGCTCGACTCACCGGAGGGGGCCGCGCTGCGCCCCCGCTTCGACGAACGGGTGGTCGGGACCATCGGCAACGAAGGGCTTACCGGACCGACCGAGCTCATCTTCTACGCGGGCTCAACGGGCATCGCCGGCTCTGCCCTCGGCGCTGAAGTTCCCGGCTTCGGGCAGCCGCAAACTGGTGGCCTGGCCTACGGGATCGTGCTGCTGATCGCGCTCGGTGCGGTCGTGCTGTTGGTGCCACTGTTCGTCTTCGTGGCAACCAGCAGTCGAATCGCCGGAGCCGAGCGCGATCGCAGCCTGGCCGCGCTGCGCCTGGTTGGGGCGGATGGGCGGCAGACGCGCAGGATCGCCGCGGCCGAGGCGTTGCTCAGCTCGGTGGTTGGGTTGGCCCTTGGTGCCGGCCTGTTCCTGCTGGCCAGGCAGGCCGCGCCGGAGTTGGAACTCGGTGGGCGCAGTATGTTTCCCGCCGACATCGTGCCGCCGTGGTACCTGGTTCTGCTGATCGTGCTGGCGATTCCGCTGCTCGCGGTAGCGACGGCGGTGTTCGGTATGCGCCGCGCGGTGATCGAACCGCTCGGGGTGCTACGCAGGGCGAAACCGGTTCAGCGGCGGCTCTGGTGGCGGCTGGGGTTGCTCGTGCTCGGAGTCGGGCTGCTCGGTACGGCTTCGGTGCAGGACGATCCGGACAGCGCGGTCCCACCCGCCATGTTCGGTGCGGTCGTTTTCCTTGTCGCGGTTCCGGTCCTGCTGCCATGGGTGATCGAGCGGGTGATGGCCCGAGTCCGCGGCGGGAGCCCTTCCTGGCAGCTGGCCAGCCGCCGGTTGCAGTTGGACAGTGGCACGCCCGCGCGGGTGGTCGCCGGTATTGTCGTCGTGCTCGCTGGCGTGGTTGGCCTGCAAACCAGCATGGCCGGATTGGACAGTGTGGTTGGCACCAGTCCGGCCGCGGCGAGCAACCAGGACGAGGTTGAGGTAACCGGCTATGCCGAGGACGGTGCGCTGGCCGAGCGATTGCTCAGCGAATCGGTGGACGTCGAACGGGTGCGTTCGGGTTACGACGTGTACCTCTCCGGACAGCACTCGACCGGCCTGTATGTGGCGGACTGCCAGACGCTGCGGCTCGAGTTCCAGCTGCCAGATTGCCGGGACGGCGCGGTGTTCCAGGTTGCCGGGACGGAGGTTCCGGCAGGATCCACCGGGCAGCTTGTCGCACTGGGCGAGCGGGGCACGGCCGACTCTCCGCAATGGACGGTTCCGGAAAGCGCTGGCGCGGCGCGGCCACGCGACGCCAGCACGGCCACGACCGCTCAACTGCTGGCGACGCCCGGCGCACTTGCCGGGGTGGACCTGAGCGGGCAGGCGCGGACGGTGCGGGCCGAGTTGATCTCCCCCAATCCCGAGGCGGTTGACCGGGTACGCAATGCACTGGCCCCGCTGGACTGGCGGGCGAGCATCACTTTCGGCGCCGAACAGGGTGGCGAGGATTCGACGGCGGCGGTAAGGGCCGGGCTGTACGCGGGTACCGGATTGCTGATCCTGCTGGCTGGCGTGAGTTTGCTGGTGCTGGCGATCGAGCAGGTGAAGGAACGGCGCAGGGTGTTCGCCGTGCTCAGTGCCAGCGGCGTCCCCCGTGGCGTGCTCGCCAGGTCGCTGCTGTGGCAGAACGCGGTACCGATCGGGATCGGCGGGGTACTGGCGGTGGGCACCGGATTGCTGCTCGCCCGGCTCGTGCTCGGGGTGGCCGATGCGCCGATGGTGCTTGACTGGTCGATGCTCGGCACACTGGGTGGTGCGGCGGTATTGCTTGTGCTGCTGGTTACCGCCGGCACCTATCCAGCGTTGCGCTCGGCGACCCGGTTGGCCGCGCTGCGAGCCGAGTAATGGCTGTCTAACGTTTGGGTAGCGCAGGGGCTTGTTCGCCGCGTGGTTGGTCGTCGTGGAAAGCGAACGCGGCGCCCTCCGCGCGGTACAGCTCGGCGTAGCGCTCTACCCGATCCGCATCCAGCTGGACACCGATACCCGGTTCGGTCGGCACCGCTACGCAGCCGTCCGAATAGGATTCGATCCCGCCGCCATAGCCGAGTGTGACGTCATCGGCCAGATTGGCGCCATAGGCCTGGTTCGCGTACCGGAAATTGGGCGTGGACGCGATCACGTGCACGGCGGCGGCGAGTGCCACGCCCAGTTCACCGAGACTGTGCTTGACGACCGGCAACCCGGCAGCCTCACACAGGCCAGCGGACCGTTTCAGGTTCAGCAAACCGCCGTCCATCTGGTTGTCCACCGAAAGCACATCAGCGGCGCCCGCGCGGATCACCGACAGCTGGTCATACCTGGTCCAGCTGGACTCGTTCGCCAGGATCGGAGTGTCCACTCTGGAGCGCACGTAAGCGAGCTCAGCCAGGTTTCGCCCCGAGGTTGGTTGTTCGACCAGTTCCAAGCCGTACCGCTGCATCTCCTTGATCAGTTGTACCGCAGTGCCGGGCGCCCATGCCTCGTTCGCGTCCACCCGGATACCGATGTGTTCGCCGGCTCCATCACGCAACGCGGCGAGGCGGTCCAGATCCGTTCGTGGATCGCCAGCACCGACTTTCAGGTAGCAGGTGCGGAATCCGTGCTCGGCGGCACGCCGACCCTCCGCGGCTACCTCGTCCGGGTCCGCGCGCGCCACGTAGTAGAAGCACTCCACCTCGTCGCGGAACCGGCCGCCGAACAGGTTCACCAGTGGTTGCCCGCACGCCTTGCCGACGATGTCCCAGCAGGCCATCTCCACGGCGGCGATCGCCGGATTCGTGGCCCTGACGTGGTGCCAGGTGCCAACCAGATCGATCCGGCGAATCAGCCGTTCGATCTCGAACGGGTCCGCGCCGAGCACCAGCGGTTCGATGCTGTCCAGCACCGCGAGGACGATATCCACCGAAGGATAGGCCGCGGCCTCGGCGATACCGACCAGCCCTTCATCCGTGCTCACTTCGAGGAGCACACTGATCTGCCCGCGCCGGCGGCCGAAGGCCCACACCTCCTCGGATCGATAGGGCACCGCTACCACGGTCGGCTGCAGTTTCGTGATCTTCATCCGGTTGTTCACCTCACCACGATCGGTTCTCGGCCTACGGTCGTCAGTAGTTCGGCGCCATGCTCGGTGACCAGCGCGGTGTCCGAGACGACGTGCCCGACGGGCTGGGTCACCCAGGACATCAGGTGAAACGTCATACCGGCGGCGACCGGGGTCTGCCCATCGGGCCGGATACCAAGTACCTCCCCGCCGCCGACCCAGCTCGGCGGAAAGCCGATGCCGACCAGATAGCCACAGTGATGGCGCAGCGCGGCCGCACCGGGCGCGCCGACGGCGCGTTGCCACGCCGCGTACACCGTGCCGGTCAGTACACCGGGACGCAGCGCCGCGCGGGCGGCAGCCAGCCCGGCGAGCGCACGGGCGTGTGCCTCTTCGGCTGCCGGTTCAATGTGTCCAATGTAGATAGTTCGGCTGAGCGGCGCGTGATAGCGATCGACACAGCCAGACAGTTCGAGGAACAACCCGCTGCCCTCGACCAGTTCGCGGTCACCCCAGGAGACGTGCTCCTGATCGAGCATGCGCAACGGGCGGATCAGCGGGGCGAACCCCGGCTGCTGGCCGCCAGCGCGATACATCGCACCGTGCACCGCGCTGGCCACGGCACGCTCCGGCACGGCCACGCCGGCAGCGTCGATCCCGGCTCGCATGGCGGCGTCCGAGACCGCGGCCGCACGGCGGATGCGGGTCAGCTCGGCGTCGGTCTTTCGCGCGCGTAGCTCGCTGAGTAGCGCGGTGCTGTCGGTCCAACACAGCTCGGGCAGGCCGCGTAGCAGCCGCGCGTGTACCGCCGGTGGAAAGAACATCGCGGATTCCTCCACCGCGACACGTGCCCCGTTACCGAACCCGGCGAGCGCCATGCCGGTGGCCTCGGCCGGGTCCGTGCCGTCGCCGAAGGTCAGGTGCCGGCATTCCGGTAGCTGGGCGCGGATCGTGGGCCGCTCCATCTCCCTGGTCACCACGGTCAGCTGGCCCTCGGCCGGCACGATGAGCACGCTGAACGCGAAGTAGCCAAGGTGGTCGAGGCCGGTCAGGTAGTAGATGTTCTCCGGGCTCGTGGCGAGTACGGCGGATAGTCCCTGCTCGGTCATCCTCGCCCTGAGCAGGCCGACCCGAGCGCCGTACTCAGCGGCCGCTGGCGTGGCGGTCAACTGATCGGTGTGCATGGCACCCAGGGTGCGGGCGAATCCACCGTTAGCACCAGTGACGATTTCTGCGGTTGGCGGTTAGCTTTTCTACATGTACGAAGTGCGCCGGCTGCGCCTGCTCCGCGATCTGTCCGTGCACGGCACGGTGGCCGCGACGGCCGCGGCTTGTTCCCTCACGCCGTCCGCGGTGTCCCAGCAGTTGTCCATTCTGGAGCGTGAGGTGGGCGCGGAGCTGCTGCTGCGCGATGGGCGCGGGCTCGTGCTCACCGAGGCGGCGCGGGTGCTGGTCAGGCACACCGAACGCATCCTGGCCGAGCTCGAGCAGGCCAAGGCGGCGGTGAGCGCGTTGACCAGTTCGGTTTCCGGTGTGCTTCGGCTGTCCGCGTTCGCGACCGCTGCTGGCACGCTGGTGCCCGACGCGCTCGCCGAATGCCGGGTCCGGCATCCGGACCTGCGGATCCGGCTGGCCGAGCGGGAGACACCGGAAGCGCTCGGCACGCTCAAGTCCGGCGGGGTGGACGTCGCGCTGGTCCATGAGTACAACCTGCTCGCGGGAGTCACCGACCCCGGGGTCACCGTGATTCCATTGGGGACAGAGCCGTTGTTCGTCGCGCTGCCAAAGGAGAGCGTGCTCGAGCCGAACGCCGATGGCGAGCTCGCCCTGCCGGAGTTGCGGGGCGAGCAATGGGTCGCACCGAAAAGTGACATGGCGCTAAGGGACACATTGGAACGGGCCTGCGGGCTTGCCGGGTTCGTCCCGGACCTCGCGTACACCTGTGACGACTACACGGTGATCCTCGCGCTGGTCCGAGCCGGCCTTGGGGTGTCACTGGTGCCACGCCTCGCCGTGGAGGCGGTCGCCGCGGAGGTTCGGTTGTACCCGGTGGTCGAACCCCGGCTGACCAGGACGGTATTCGCGGCGGTACGAGCGGGCAGCGCGGAGGTACCGTCCGTCGCGGCACTGCTTGCCGCGCTACGTCGCGCGGCCGAGTCCATCCTCGGCTGAGGTCGCTAACCTTGAAGAACGCGATCAGGTGTCGGCCAGGTGATGTAGGCGTAGCGCCAGCTGGATCTCCAGCGCCCGCTGCGGCGCCTGCCAGTCCTTGCCAAGCAGGCTCGCCACCCTTTCCAGCCGCTGCACCACGGTGTTCACATGTACGTGCAAGACATCCTTCGTGCGGGTCAGCTGAGTGCCCGCGGCGAAGTACGCCCGCATCGTGCGCGCCAGCTCGGTACCGCGGCGCGCGTCGTAGTCAAGCACCGGCCCGATCGTCGTCTGCACGTAGCCCCGGATATCGGCTTGGCCGCCAAGTAACAGCCCGACGAAGCCCAACCCGGAAAGGGCCGCGCCCCGACCGTGCCAGTCAAGCGCGAGTAGCGTCCGCAGGCACCGCGCCGCCTCGGCATGCGCCGCCGCCAACTCGACTGGCCCTGCGGCGGGCCCAGCGGCGCCAACCGTCACCGTGCCCGCCAGCCGTTCGCCGAGCAGCTGGGCCAGTTTCTCGGCGAACGGGCCCGGTTCGCGCTCCTCGGCGAGCAGCACCACTTGTTCGGCATGCACGCCGACCAGTTCGGCATGCTCGGCCGCGGCCACGGCAAGCCGCCCGCGCGGAACCTCATCACAGTGCGCGATCAGCACCGCGTGCGGTGTCGTGAGATCGACGCCAAGGTGCTGACCGCGGGCGATCAGCGCGGCAGGGCTACGATCCGGCGCGGTGAGTAGGTCGGTGAGCAGCTCACCCCGAACCTGATCCTCTGCCTGGGCTACGGAACGCCGCAGCAGCAAAAGCAACGCGGTGACCATCACGGCGCGCTCGAACAACCGGCGGTCCGCATTGGACAGATCGGCGCGACCGGTGAGCAGCAGGCTGCCAAGCTGTTCACCGCCGGCGAGTACCGCGCATACCCAATCCCCGCCGGTGCGCAGCGCGCGGCCGGCGCCGCGGGAGTTGGCGACCACCTCCGGATCGGGGACGACCGGCGGGGTGCCGACCCTGGCCAGCTCCACGCCATACACATCGTGCAACACGATCCCGCCGCCAAGTACCTCGCCGACCGCGGCGGCCACCATCGGCGCGTCCGCGCCTCGCAGTACCAGTTCGGTCAACTGGTCATGTGCCTGTTCGGCCCGCTGCATCGCCTCGTTCTGCGCGCGGATCACCTCGTTCGCCGTGTTCAGCTCGGCGAGCGTGCGCTGGGTCTCTTCCAGCAGTTTGGCGTTATCGATAGCGATCGCCGCATGATCGGCGAACGAGGAAAGCAGCGCCACCTCCTCGGGGGAAAACGTTCGGGTACTGCGATCCGCCGCGTACAGCACGCCAATGATGCTGCCACCAAGGGAAAGCGGCACCCCGAGAATCGAGGTCAGTCCCTCATCGCGTACCGCGGCATCGATGGTTTCGGTATGCCGGAACCGCTCATCCACCAGGTAGTCGGTGGCGGCATAGGGCAGCGCGGACTGCGCCACCTTGCCGCCGAGTCCTTCGCCCATCCCGATCAGCAGTTGCTGGAACACCGCGGAGGTGCAGCCGTCGGTGACGCGCATGTAGGTATGCGTGCCGGCGCTGTCGTTCATGCTCAGATACGACACGTCCGCGGCAAGCAACATCCGGGCCCGGTGCACGATCGACCGCAGCACCGCGTCTGGATCGCGTAGCCGAGCCAGGTCCCGTGCCGTGTCGAGCAGCTGCCGTAACGCGTGCGCGGCACTGTCCATGGCCTGCCATAGTGTCATTGGCTGCCCCGAATGGCGAGGGTCAAACTTCCGAACGGTCACCGATTTCTGGTTCGCGCAGGGAAATGCCGCGCGTTTCCTTCGCTGCCCATACCGCGACGACCGTGATCAGGCAGACCAGACCGATGTACAGCGAGATCGCCAGCGTGCCGTCGAAGGCGGCGAGCAACCCGGTCGCGATCAACGGGGCGAGCCCGCCAGCGACGATGGACGCCAGCTGGTAGCCGATCGATGCGCCGGAATAGCGCACTCCGGTGCTGAACAGCTCCGCGAAGAACGCGGCCTGCGGTCCGTACATCGCACCGTGTAGCACCAGCCCGAGCGTGGTGGCAAGGGTGATGATGCCGAACGAGCGGGTGTCCAGCATGGCGAAGAAGAGGAAACCCCATACGCCGACGCCGATCGCGCCGAACAGGTACACCGCGCGGCGACCGATGATGTCGGAAAGCGCACCCCACAGCGGGATGACCGCCAGGTGCACGACTGAACCGATCAGCACGGCGTTCAGCCCCAGCGAGCGGTCCAGGTCGAGCGCCTGGGTCAGATAGACCAGCAAGAAACCGGTAATGACGTAGTACGAGGCGTTTTCCGCCATCCGGGCACCGGAAGCGATCAGGACTTCCCGCCAGCTTTCCTTGAGCACGGTGATGATCGGGGCACGCGCCGAGCCGGCCTGCTGCTTGGCCCGCTCCTGCGCTTCGAGGAACAACGGCGATTCGGCTACGGCCAGGCGAATCCACAGTCCGATGATCACCAGTAGCCCGGAGAGCAAGAACGAGATCCGCCAGCCCCAGGACAGGAACGCCGCGTCGGTCTGCACGGCGGCGAGCACCGCGAGAACCGCGGTGGCGAGCAGATTGCCAGCCGGTACGCCGGCCTGCGGCCAGGATGTCCAGAAGCCCCTGCGGCGGTCGTCGCCATGCTCACCGACCAGCAGTACCGCGCCGCCCCATTCGCCACCGATCGCGAAGCCTTGCACCAGCCGCAGGAAGGTCAGCAGGATCGGTGCGGCCACACCGATCGAGGCGTAGGTCGGCAGCAGTCCGATGGCTACGGTGGCCACGCCCATCATCAGCAGGCTGATCACCAGCAGTCGTTTGCGGCCGAGTCGATCCCCGTAGTGGCCGAAAACCAACCCGCCAAGCGGTCGCGCGATGAACCCGATCGCGTAGGTGCCGAAGGCAAGCAGCGTCCCGGTGAGGGGATCACCGGTCGGGAAGAACACGGTGTTGAACACCAGTGCCGCGGCAGCGGTGTACAGGAAGAAGTCGTACCACTCGATAGTCGTGCCGATCAGGCTGGCCCAGACAACCCGGCCGATCGAATCACTTTTACCGCCGTCCGTTCGGGACATCACAACCTCCACGCTGAGATCGGTGTGCGGGTACTAGTTGGCCGACCAACCACCGTCCATGGCCAGGCTGGCGCCGGTGATGTGCGCGGCCCACGGGCCACACAGCCAGCCAACCAGGTCGGCGACCTGTTCCGGCTCGATCAGGCTCTTGACCGCCGACCGGTGCAGCAGGACCTGTTCGGCGACGTCCTCGGCCGGGATGCCGTGGCTGGCCGCCTGTTCGGCGATCTGCCCCTCGACGAGGGCGGTGCGGACATACCCGGGATTGACACAGTTGCTGGTCACGCCGTGCGGTGCGGCTTCAAGCGCGGTGACCTTGTTCAGCCCTTCCAGACCGTGTTTGGCCGTGACATAGCCGGCCTTGTAAGCGCTGGCTCGTAGCCCGTGCACGCTCGAGATGTTCACGATACGTCCCCAGCCAGCCGCGTACATATGCGGCAGGCAGCGCTGGATGAGCAGGAACGGCGCGATCACCAACACGCGTTGCAGCAGCAGGAATCGATCCGGCGGGAACTCGTGCACCGGGGCCAGGTGCTGCAAGCCGGCGTTGTTCACCAGCACGTCGATCTCGGCGGGTAGGTCAGCGAAGCAGTCCGGATCGGCGAGGTCGGCGATATGCGCATGGCCGCCGAGCTCGGTCGCGGCGGCGGTGGTGTTCGGTGCGTCCCTGTCGACGATATGCACCACGGCGCCGGCCGAAGCGAGCCAGTTCGCGCATGCCCTACCGATACCGCTGGCCCCGCCGGTGATCAGGGCGCGCCGGCCGCTGAGGTCAACGGTGCTGGGTATGCGGGTCATCGCCGACCACCTCGGAATCCGGATATCGCCGAATACGCGATTCGCACAAAAAGTATGTCTGGCCATATTTCGGCTGGATCGAAACGGGCGTATCCGCACATTTCTGGACTTGGACATTAGGTTGGTTTCGCAGCGGTGGCCATGTGGTGGGCAGCCATAGTTCGTCAGGTCCGAATGGGGATACCCGCCACCCGTGCTCGACTGGCGCGACCTGCGTAGGCTTGGGTCCGTGATTTGCCCCAAGTGCCAGAATCTCATGAAGGTCGTCGACCGCCTCGGCGTGCACATCGAGCAGTGCGAAGGCTGCCGCGGAATCTTTCTTGACCGCGGCGAGCTGGAGCAGATCGCCAATGCCGAGAATCAGCATTACGCCGCCGCGCAGCCGCCGCCTTACCAGCCCGAGCCCGGGTACCCGGGGCAACAAGCGCAGCCAGCGCGGCCGCCGCAGGCGCCGCCGCCGACCCGGCATTACGGGCGGCCGGATTCGCCGCGGCCGTATTACCACGGGCGGCCGGATTCCCCGCCGCCACACTACGGGCGCGGCTACGGCTATCCCGATTCGCCGCACTATGGTGGCCACTACCGCAAGCGCAAGAAGCGCAGCTTCCTGGAAGAGCTGTTTGACTAGTGTTCGAGTGGCACGTCCCGTGACCGCAATATCTTCAAGGATTGCGGTCGTGGGGAGTGCTCGGTCAACCGGGCGATGCGGTGCCTGGTGAACCTGCTGATCTGCGCCGGTTGTGGCGAGCTGGCCGAGCGGCCGCGACTGGCTGAGCAGGCACCGGAAGCTGCCGTGCTCTGGTGCATCCATTGTGGACATCGTGCCGAGTTTCGCCGGCTACCACTGTTCTGCGTGACCGGGCCAAGCGGTACGGGCAAATCCACCGTTTGCCGCCGGCTGCCGGAAGCCCTCGGTGGCAAGGCCGTGGTTGTCGAGCAGGATGTGCTGTGGCTGGCCGGGTTGCGTGAGCTGCCGGATGGTCACCCAAGGTTCCGCGCGGCCTGGCTGCAGCTGGCCGCGATGATCAACCAGAGTGGTCGGCCGATGGTGCTCTGCGGCACGGTGGCCCCCGAGGAGATCGAAGAGCGCCCGGAGCGGGTGCTGCTCGGCGCGGTGCACTATCTCGCACTGGTCTGCGACTCGGCAGTGCTTGCCGAACGCCTGCGCCAGCGGCCGGCCTGGCGGGAGTGGGACGAGCAGCGGATCGCCGAGACGCTCGAGTTCAACGAGTGGCTGCGTACCGAAGCGCCGGCCGTCTATCCCGATATGACGCTGGTGGATACCACCGAGCGCACCGTGGACGACACACTCGCGCAGGTCACGTCCTGGTTCGCGACCCGAAACGACTAAGTGCATGCAGACTGCTTGCAAAAGCTAGCAAGCGGGCGTACCGTTGTCGGTGCCGGGAGGAGGTGACCCGATGGATCCGGTACATGAAGCGGATACGAGTGGCGCTACGGGGCCGATCGACAAGGTCGCCGATCTCGGTCGCGACATCGGCGACTACATCCGCCAGCAGCGCAACACCGCCAAGATCTCGTTGCGGCAGTTGTCGAAGCTCGCCGGAGTGTCCAATCCGTACTTGAGTCAGATTGAACGTGGTCTGCGCAAGCCAAGTGCCGAGATACTGCAGCAGATAGCCAAGGGGCTGCGGATTTCCGCTGAGGCGCTGTACGTGCAGGCGGGGATTCTGGACGAACCGATCGGTGGCCCTGTGGTGGACGCGATCCGCGTCGACAGTGCGCTCTCCGAGCGACAGAAGCAGATCCTGCTCGATGTCTATGAATCCTTTCGCAGGGAAAACGCTGAAGACCGAACCACTTCTGATGCTCCTGGACAGTCCGATATGGAAGCCCAGTGAAGGCCGAAGTGGACGAACCGATACGCGATCAATACCGGGAGTGAGTAACCGATGGATCTTCCAGGTGGAGCGGACGTGCGTAAGGCACGCGAACAGGCCACCGCGGCCGTGCAGGGCGCGATGGAGCAGCTGCGGACCCCGCTGCTAGCCGCGCTCGGCGCGGGCAACCTGGCCAGCCAGGCCGTAGCGGACGTGGTGGCAAAGGCCAAGGAACGCGCGAACGAGGGGACCGAGGCGGCCCGTAAGACGCTGGATGACCTGCCTTCGGATGCCGAGGGGCTACGCGAACGGCTGGACCCGAATGAGCTGCGCAGGCTGATCGAGGACTACACCGACGCCGCGGTGAAGCTGTACAACCGGCTGGCCGAGCAGGGCGAGGAGGCATGGACGAAGCTGTCCGCTCAGCCGCAGGTCAAGCAGGCCCTTGATCAGTTGGAGGAGGCCATCCACACCGCCCAGGGGCGGGTGGAGAACGCGGCCGACGACGCGCGGGATCTGGCTGAGGACGTACTCGGCAAGGTCACCAAGCGCACCCGTTCCGCCGGCGAGAAGACCGCGCGGCGGGTACAGCAGGTGGCCAGCGAGACCGCCGAGAAGGTGGAGGACTTCGGCGACGATATGGCCGAAGAGGCGCGTAGCGTCAGCCGTAAGGCGGCGAACAAGACGGCGCCGCGCGGCACCGGGAGTACCACCAAGAAGGCCAGCGGCGGCAAGTCCACTGGCCAGAGCGCGACGCAGAGCAAGACGAACAACGGTCGCAAGGCCAGTGGTACCGGCACCAAGACCGACTCAACGGACTGATCGGGGCGGTGGTTGGGCCCTGCCCGGCACGCCGTGTGCGCGCCGGGCAGGCCTCCGTGTGGTCCCCGGGGGGTGGCCACACGTAGGCTGGAGGAGTGCCAGAACTCGCTAGGTTGATCGTCTTGGTCATCGACTGGCTCGCCTTGCCGGTCGGCGTATTCGCGTTCGTGAACGCCGCTGTGCAGCGGGCGGACGCCTACACGGCCGCGGATCGGATGACCAAACCCGCCTGGCTGGGCATTACCGGCGGTGGGACCGCGGCGTTGTTGCTGTTCAGCTTTCACAACATCGGCATGATGTTCTGGATCGCTGGCTTGGTCGCGGTGCTCGTGTACATCGTCGACGTGCGGCCCAAGCTGAACGAGGTGCAGCGCGGCCAGCGATGGTGAGCCGCTGACCGCTGGTTAGCCTTGGCGGTATGCGCACCTGGAACATCGCGGGCAGCCTGCGGGTCGTGCCGGCGACCGAGAATCTTGCCCTGCTCGCCGATCCGGTCGGCAAGGCGCTTGCGGATCTCGCGACCGCTGGCGAGGTCGGGGTAGCCGAGATCGACCCGGAGCTTGCCGATACCGCCGAATTCTGCGCGGCCTATTCCTCCCCGCTGACTGCCTCGGCGAACTGCGTGGTGGTCGCCGGTAAGCGAGGCGGTGAACTGCGCTATGCGGCGTGTCTCGTGCTGGCCACGACACGGGCGGATGTGAACGGCGTGGTGCGCAAGCGGCTGGATGTGCGTAAGGCGTCCTTCGCGCCGATGGACACCGCGGTGGAACTGACCGGGATGGCCTACGGCGGGATCACCCCGATCGGGCTGCCGGACGGGTGGCCGATACTGCTGGACAGCGCGGTCGCCGAGGCGCCCGAGCTGGTGATCGGCAGTGGGATCCGGGGTAGCAAACTGCTTGTCACCGGGGCGCAGTTGGCTGAGCTGCCAGGGGCCGAGGTGCTTGACGGGCTAGCCATACCCATCCCTGAGTGATTCCTAGGCGACACTCTGTGACCGCGTTCTTTCAGGTTAGCGCGGTTCAGAAGATGACTGTGCGGTTGCCGTGTACGAGCACCCGGTTTTCCAGGTGCCAGCGGAGCCCGCGGGCGAGCACGATCTTCTCGATGTCGCGTCCCTTGCGGACCATGTCCGGCACGGTGTCGCCGTGTGCGACGCGGATGACGTCCTGCTCGACGATCGGCCCGGCATCCAGATCCGCCGTCACGTAGTGGCAGGTCGCGCCGATCAGCTTCACCCCGCGCAGATGCGCCTGGTGGTACGGCCGCGCACCCATGAACGAGGGCAGGAAGCTGTGGTGGATGTTCAACGCCCGCCCAGCCCAGTGCGCGCATAGCTCCGGCGGGAGTACCTGCATGAACCTCGCCAGCACCACCGCATGCGGATCGTGTTCATCGACCAGTTCGCGCATCCGCTCGAAAGCGCTCGCCTTGGCCTGTGGGGAGCCAGCGGGAAACGGCACATGGTGAAACGGGATGCCATGCGCCTCGGTGATCGGGCCAAGCTCGGCATGATTGCCGATCACCGCGCGCACGTCCACGTCCAGCTCGCCGGCCGCGACCCTGCCAAGGATGTCGTAGAGGCAGTGCGGCTCCTTGGACACCGCGAGCACGACCCGCCTGCGTTGCCCGGTGTCGGCGATTCGCCAGGCTGGCTGGCTGCCGTCCGGGCCGGCGAATCGCGCGGCGACGTCGGCGAAGGCCGTGCGTAGTGCCGGCAGATCGTAGGAAACGGAATCGGCGCGGACCACCTGGCGAGTGAAGAACCAGTTGGTGTCCGGGTCGGTGTGATAAGCGGCTTCCACGATCCAGCCGCCCGCATCGGCCAGGAAGCTGGAGATCGCGGCGACGATGCCGGTCCGGTCCGGGCAACCAAAAGTGATCACATAGCGGCGTTCTTGGCTTGGCACGGACACAGCCTGCCACGAATGTCCCGCATGCGCTGGTGTCAGGGCGCGGACATCGCGTTGAGCAGTGCGGTGTTCCCGGAGCGCAACGCGGTGCTCGGGCGCCCCCACAGCGCTCGGTAGATCGCATCGGCAGAACCAGCCACGGTGGCATCCGGATGCGCGGCCGGCCCCCCAGCCAACCGATCAAGCTCGAGCGGTTGGCCAGCGATCAAGCGGACCAGCCAGGCCTTACCGGCATCCGTGGCATGGACCAGCACTGAGCCGGATGCCGTGCTGCCAGACCAGTCGGCGGTGTCCGGCAGCAGGAAACCAAGCAACTCCTCGACCCCGTCCAGCGCGAACTCGGGACCAACCAATATGGCAGGTGCCTCGCCGGGCTCGGCGCTGCCGCGCGCCGCATGTTCGGCATCCAGCCGGTGGATCGCCGCCTCGTGCGCCTGCCGGCGAGCCCAACCGGCCGCCGTCGGGGCATAACTGGCGAACGGAAACCAGGCCGGGTTGGTTGGCTCCGCGAGCGCGTCGAGCATCCTGGCCAGCCGGTCGTCCCACCAGTCCAGCAGCTCGCCCCATTCGCCAGGCGCGGTGGCGGCCTCCGGTACCGGCCCAGCCGGGTACTCCACCGCGCCAACCACCCAGTCCTGCACCCTGGCGAGGTGCTGGACGAGCCTGCTGACTGTCCATCGAGGACACGTGGGTACCGGTGCACCCGGCCCTGCCGCGATGGCGGCGGCGCGCAGGCCGGCGCAGTGTTCGCGTATCGCGCCAAGGAATTGCCGGTGTTCCATCGTCAGCGACCTTACCGGGGCAGGCCAGCCGTTTTCGCCGTCTCGGTCCTGGTCGCCGAGCGGCCGGCTGCCCTGCGGGCGAGTAGCCACCTGCCAAGTTCGATGAGCAGCGCGATCAGCAAACCGACAGCGAGGCCCAGGATGATCCCGTAAAGCGGATGGTCGGCGAAGGCCGCGCCGCCCAGATAGCCGATCAGCGCGGCATAGGCGGCCCAGATAGTGACACCGGCGGCATCCGCGAGCAGGAACCTGCGAACCGGGTAACGCAGGATCCCCGCGGTGAGCATGGTTGTCACCCGCGCACCCGGTACATACCTACTGGTTGCCACCAGCAGCGGGCCACGGTGCGCGAACTGGTTGGTTGCCCACTGCTGGGTGCGCTGGCCGCGATGCCAACGTTGTAGTCCCCTGAGGACTCGAGGGCCAGCCATCCTGCCGATCAGATAGCCGAGGCAGTCCCCGGCGAACGCGCCAACCGCGCCCACCCCGATCAACAGCACCAGCATGGCTGGATCGCCAAAAGCGAACACGCCAACGGCGATGATGGTCGATTCACTCGGCATGAAGGGCAGCAGCGCGTCCAGCCCGGAAACCAGGAACACCACCACCCACAGCCACGGCGAATCGAGCATGCCGGCCAGCTGTGCGGTGAGATCGTGCAACAGATCAGGCATGCGCCACCTCGCTAGCGGCTGGCGCGCCGAGTGTCAGCGAAGGTAGGCAGGTGAGCTGTGCCCGGGCGGCGAGCTGGCGCCGGTCGGTGTGCGCGGTGCCGTGCAGTGCCGGATGTACCCGCAGTTCGACGGTGACATCCCTGGCCCGCAGTACTCGACGCAGCGAATTCACCAGCGTGTCATCCCCGACGAAGGCGGTAACCGTACTCGGTTCGCCGGCCTGGGCATAGCCAATCGACAGCGGACGCACCGGGGCGCCGGCGTCGATCGCGGCCTGAAATGGTGCCCGCCGGAACGTGCCACCTGGCGCGCGACACCAGGTCGTGCCCTCAGGGAAAACCACGACGGATCGACCGGAGCGCAACGTATCGGCCAGCCGAGCCACGGTTTCCGGCAGCTCGCGCAGCCGGCCCCGGTGATGGAAGAAGGTTCCGGCACGCGTGGCGAGCAAGCCGAGCACCGGCCAGTCACGCACCTCCCGTTTGGCGAGGAACGTCGCGGGCTCGATGGCCAGCAGTACGCAGATATCCAGCCAGGAGATGTGGTTGGCGACCAGCAGGGTGCCGCGGTGTCGCGCGGAGCTCAGCGAGCGGCCGGGGTCCCCAGTGATCCTTAGGCGCACCCCGCTGGCACGTAATACGGCGCAGGCCCACCAGCGCACCAGGCGATCCCTGCGCCGCGTGCTGAGCACGGCCAGGCATGGCGCGAGGAGGCACCCGATCGCCAGAATGCCGGTGAGCGCGAGCCATCGGGTAACCGCACGGCTGGCGGAGACTGGTGGCAGCCGGTGCCGCGCGCATGCCGGTTCGCATGGTGAGTACGGCTCCCAGCTGGTCACCTGGCACCGCCGAGGAAGTAGCGCAGATAGCGTTCCGGAATCCGGTGCATGTCGAGCAGCACGAAGAAATCCGCGACGTGGAAATCCGGATCGTAGGCCGGTGGGCCACATACCGCCGCACCGAGTCGAAGGTAACCGCGCACCAGCGGTGGCAGCTGGCCATAACTCGGCCGCTGGTGCGACGCCAGCGCGGTGGCCGGCTGCCATGGCCGGTAGGGCGTAACGGTGAATCCTTCCGTGGCACGGTGTTTGGCCTCGGCCATCCGCCAGGTCGCGCTCGCCATCGTGCCCCCGTCGGCGAGCGAGGCCGAGGCGCAACCAGCCAGGTAGCGGTACCCGGTACGTGCCATGTACCTGGCCAGTTCTGTCCACAACAGACTAATGACGGCACCGTCGCGGTGCTCGGGATGGACGCAGGAACGCCCGGCTTCCACCAAGTCCGGGCGGATCCGGTCCAGTGCGGACAGCTCGAACTCGTCCGCCGAGTAGAGCCGCGCCGTCCGGCCGGGCGGTAGCAGGCGATAGGTGCCGACCGCGGTGTCCGTCGGGATGTGCCAGACGATCAGATGGTCGCAGTAAGCATCGAACTCGTCGACGTCCACACCAGACTCGGAGCGGATGGTGGCGCCAAAGTCGCGCCGGAACACCTCGTAGCGCAGCCGCTGTACCGCGTGGATCTCAGCCGCGCTTGCCGCGAGGCGGATCTGGTACTCCTCGGTCGGATCGGTCAGGCGCTGGCTTTCTGCGGGTATTGTTTGCGGAGAAGACACGGTGTTGTCTCCTTGCTTCACGGTTGGGAGTGCGCATGCACTGCTGTCTTCCTTCGCGGGGTGTTCGAGTGGCCGCTCGGGCACCCCGCCCAAATCAAGGTCAATTAGCAGACTGGCACTCGCCTGGTAGCGACGCTAGCGAATAGCCGCTATGTCGGGGAAAACTCAGGGAAGCCCCGCATGGAACAATGTGCAGCCGTTAAAGGATCTCCCCGAGCCGCGCGGTCAGGGCGCGACGCTGGACCAGCTGACGGTCAGTTCACCGAGCCGCCAGCGGCGTCGATCGCCAAGGACCGGCCAGCCCCGCTCGGCGAGTAACCGCACGGCTTCCACCCAGCGGGCGCGCGGTCCATACGGCAACTGGTTCGCCGCATGCGCCCAGCAGGTATCCAATGCGGACAGCAGCTCGTGCACCCGTTCACCGGGAGTATTCCGATGAATCAGACATTTCGGCAGTCGCTCGGCTACATCGGACGGTTGGTCGAGATCGTCCGGCCGGCAGGAGATCGTGAACTCTTTGGGGCCGGACTGGTCGAGCAACACCCAGGCGCAGCGCCTGCCTAGCTCGTCACAGGTGCCCTCGACAAGCAGACCACCCGGCGCCAGCCGATCCCGCATGGTTGCCCAGGCGCGCGCACCATCTTCCTCGGAGTACTGCCGGAGCACGTTGAACGCGCGCAGCAGCATCGGCCGAGCGCCGGCAAGTTCGAAGCCGCCCCGCCGAAAATCCAGCCACGGCGGCCGTGCTGACGACTTCGCGGCCGCCACGCGCTCGGCGTCCAGTTCCAGTCCGAGGAAGCGCGCGGCGGGCTGTATCTTGCCAAGCCGGTCAGCCAGCTCGACCGTGGTGACCGGGCTCGACCCATAGCCGAGGTCGACGACCAGCGGCGAAGGTTCGGCGCGGAGCGCGGCAAGCACCGTGCGGTTGCCGGTCAACCAGCGATCCACGCGGCGCAGCCGGTTCGGATTCGTCGTGCCGCGGGTCGGCAAGCCAAGGGCTCGCGCGCGACCAGCGGCCAGTCGCGGGGTACGGGCCACTCAGGTCAACTCGCGCTGTTCAGCCACTTCTCGGTGAATTCGAGCTCCGCGATCAGCAGCCTGGTGACCTGCTCGGCGACCGTGCGCTCCAGCTTGGCGCCGACGATCGGGATACCCACCTTCACTTCGCCCTCGGTGTCCAGCTCGCTGCCCGATGCATGCCCGCGCAGGCGCATCCTGGCGTGAATCTCACCCGGCATGCCGGGGATGGACGCCTCAATCGTGTTCGCATACTGCTCGGCGCCACTGATCCAGCGTTCCTTGCGGTCCACAACCAGATCGCCGCCGAGTAGCGAGCGGGCCGCCGAGGGCAGCTTCTCCGCCGGCACCCCATGCCGGATGTGATAGTTACCCGAGTCGTCGTATTCGAGCAGGGCGGCGTTGTCCCCGCCAAGCGCGGTCAGCCGCGCTTTGAGGTAATCCTCGGCGGTAAGTACGGAAAACACCACCGAAGGCGACTGATCCAGCCGCGTCCGATGCTCGATGCGGGATGCCATAGCGGTGAGGTTACCGTTAGCGGTTGTGACCAGCGCTGGGACAGGTACCGAGGTACGCGCCGAGCAGGAACTGCGCGACTACACGACGTTACGATTGGGTGGTCCAGCCGCCCGGTTCGTATCCGCGGCAAGCGCCGACGAGCTGGTGCACGCGGTGCGCGCGGCGGACGCGGCCGGCGATGCGCTGCTGCTGCTCGGCGGTGGCTCCAATCTGGTGATCGCCGACGAGGGTTTCCCCGGCACGGTGGTCCGCATCGCCAACCGCGGCTGGTCCATCGAAGGCGACCTGCTCACCGCGGAGGCCGGCCAGGACTGGGACGAGCTGGTTGCCGCGCTCGTCGCGGATGGCTATGGCGGGCTGGAATGCCTTGCCGGCATTCCCGGACTCGTCGGGGCCACTCCGGTGCAGAACGTGGGCGCCTATGGGGTGGAGGTATCCAGCAGCCTGCATTCGGTCGATTTGCTCGAGCGTGCGAGCGGCGAGCTGCGCACCGTGCCGGCGGCCGAACTCGGCCTCGCGTACCGGACGAGTGTGCTCAAGGGCACCGACCGGGCGGTGGTCCTGCGGGTACGGCTGCGGATAGCCACGGACGGCCAGTCCGCGCCGATCCAGTACGCCGAACTGGCTCGTACGCTCGGTGTCTCGCCTGGTGCGCGGGTGCCGGCCGAACGTGCCAGGGAAGCCGTACTTGGCCTGCGCCGGAGCAAGGGCATGGTGCTCGACCCCGCCGATCAGGACACCTGGAGCGCGGGTTCGTTTTTCACCAACCCGATCGTGCCGGATGCGGAACTGGCCGGGGTGCTCGAGCGGATTGCCGGCGCGGTCGGTGCCGAGACAACGGTGCCGCGCTGGCCGGCGGATGGCGGCGCGAAGCTGTCCGCGGCCTGGCTGATCGAACGCGCCGGCTTCGGCAAGGGTTATCCCGGGCCGGGCGGCAGGGTTTCGCTGTCTACAAAGCACACCCTGGCGCTGACCAACAGGGGGACGGCGCGCACGGCGGATCTGCTCACCCTCGCCGGTGAGGTGCGGGATGGCGTGTTCGCCGCGTTTGGGGTGGTTTTGCGGCCAGAACCGCTGCTCATTGGCTGTGCACTGTAGAGCACCGCGCGTCGAGGAGTACCGTCGTTGCCGGGGAAGCGGGCCAACCTCGGCCCGCGCCACACGTCCATCGGAGGACGAGTGGATGGGGAAACAACGCGGAGGTACCCGGTGCGGAGAAGTCGTACTCGGATGGCCGGCACGGCGCTGGCGCTGCTCGCGGTCGTTGGGCTGGCCGCCTGTTCCACCGGCGCCGAAGGCGGGGCGGAACAGGATGCGCCGCCGGTGGCCAAGGTCAGCGCCAGTGTCGAGGCCAAGGCCAAGGACGTGCCCGTTCGCGAGCCGATCACGATCCAGGCCAAGCAGGGCGAACTCACCGAGGCGAAACTGACCAACGAGCAGGGCAAGGAGGTCGAGGGCGAGCTCGCCGCGGACAAGGCCAGCTGGACCAGTTCCGAACCACTGGGCTACGGCACGACCTACGAGTACACCGCGAAGGCCAAGGGCAACGACGGTAAGGCCGTGCCGCTGGAGGGCAGCTTCAGCACGATCGAGCCGTCCAGCGTGGTACGCGCGACACTGAATCCCACCGACGATCAGACCGTCGGAGTCGCGATGCCGATCAGCGTGAAGTTCGAGCAGCCGATTGAGGACAAGGCGGCCGCGGAGAAGGCACTGACGGTGGAGACCTCCAACGATGTCGAGGGCTCCTGGGCATGGCTGCACGACCAGCAGGTTGACTGGCGGCCGAAGGAGTACTGGCCGGAGCACACCAAGGTGAACGTGTCCGCCAAGTTGTATGGCGTGAACTACGGCGGCGGCGCCTACGGCAAGACCGATGTGACCACCAAGTTCGAGATCGGCCGCAACCAGGTGGTGAAAATCAACACCCCGGACCACGAGATGAAGGTCTTCGAGGACGGCAACCAGGTCACCAGCTATCCGGCGAGCAATGGCAAGGACGCCGATCCGAACCTGAACACCCCGAACGGCACATTTATCGTGATGGCCAAGGAAGAGGTCGGAAACTTCTCCAATCCGCAGTACGGCTACACCGACGTCATGAAGAAGTGGGCCGTCCGGTTCTCCAATCACGGTGAGTTCATTCACGAGAACGAGGAGAACGCGGCGAATATCGGCGTCGCGAACACCTCGCATGGCTGCGTGAACCTGTTCGAAGCAGACGCGAACGAGTACTTCCACGGCGCGTTGATTGGTGATCCTGTCGAGGTCACCGGCTCGCAGACGACGATGGAAGCCAAGTACGAGGTGTACGACTGGTTGATCCCGTGGGAGCAATGGCAGACGATGTCGGAGTTGTAAGCCGACCGGCCGCGATCGAGGTGATCAGCGGAGCGGGCGGAGTAGACCGACATGGTGCCGGCGCGCGGGAGGATGCACAGCTTGCCATCGAATGGGTTGACGCTGCGCTACATCACGAGTGCGGACGGCACGCGGCTTGCCGTCCGCGAGGCAGCGCCGGCTGAGCCGATCGCTGCCGCCGCGCCACCAATCGTGTTGGTGCACGGCTGGGCACAGGACGCCGCCGTCTGGCTGGATCAGCTGATGGACCCGGTGCTGACCAGCCGGCATCGAGTGCTCGCGGTCGAGTTGCGCGGGCACGGTGAATCGGCCGTACCAACCGATGGCTACCGCGATTCGGCGACCTGGGCTGGTGATATCCGCGCGGTGCTTGCCGAGGTCGGCACGCCCTCGGTACTCGTCGGCTGGTCCTTCGGTGGCCTGGTGCTCACCGATTACGTGCGGGCGTTCGGGAACGCGGACATCGCGGGGCTGGTGTTGGCCGGCGCGCTGACCGAGATAGGCCGCGGGCGCCCCGGCGGGCGGGTTGGCGCAGCGATGCGGGCAGCGCTGCCCGCGGTACTGGATGCCGATCCGGCGGTGGCCGTGCCCGCACTGCACGCTCTGATCACCGCGATGCCCGCGAGCCCGCTGCCCGGTGCACGGCTACAGCGGATGCTGGCCGCCAGCCTGCGGGTGCGTCCCGAGGTGCGTGCGGCGCTGTTCGACCGTGCGGTGGACAGCGCGGATGTGCTTGCCGAGGTGGCCGTACCGACGCTCGTGCTGCATGGCACCGAGGACGCCGTGGTCGATCCGCGGGCGGCGGAGTACGCCCTCGGGAAGATTTCGGGTGCCCGGGCGCGTTGGTTCGAAGGCGTGGGTCATCTGCCGTTCGCGGAACGCGTGCGGGAGTTCAACGATGCACTCGCCGCGTTCGCGGCCGACCCGAGCTGAGCTGGGTGTGAAACCTGCAGAAAGGGTGGTGCGCGTCGTGCGCGATCGTCCGGTGCCGCTGTACCAACCGCGACGCGTGGCAGTGCTCTCGCTGCACACCTCACCGCTCGAACAACCAGGTACCGGCGATGCCGGCGGGATGAACGTGTACATCTCGCAGACGGCACGCCGGCTTGCCGCGCGGGGCACCAGCGTCGAGGTGTTCACCAGGGCAACCTCCTCGGAGCAACCGCCGGTGCAGGAACTGGCGCCCGGTGTGCTGGTGCGGCATGTGCAAGCCGGACCGTTCGAGGGGCTTGGGCGTGCCGAGCTGCCCGGCCTGCTCTGCGCCTTCGCCGCTGGCGTGCAGCGCGCCGAAGCGCGGCACGAGCCCGGCTACTACGACCTGGTGCACTCGCATTACTGGCTTTCCGGACAGGTCGGTTGGCTGGCCAGTGAACGTTGGGGCGTGCCGCTGGTGCATACCGCGCATACGCTTGCGCGGGTGAAGAACGCCGCGCTGGCCGAGGGGGACACCCCGGAGCCGCGGTTGCGTGAGCTTGGCGAGCAGCAGATCGTCGACGAGGCCGCGCGGTTGACCGCGAATACTCCGGTGGAGGCCGAGCAGTTGATCGAGTTGTACGGCGCGGGCACCGAGCAGGTCGATGTGGTGCGGCCAGGGGTGGATCTCGAGCGGTATACGCCGGGTTCGCGTGCCGAATCCCGCGCGGAACTTGGCTTACCTGCCGATGCGGTGGTGCTCGGGTTCGTCGGTCGGATTCAGCCGTTGAAGGCACCCGATGTGTTGCTGCGCGCGGCCGCTGAGTTACTCGCCGGGGGCGGCGTGGACCGGGCGAAACTACGGGTCCTGGTGGTCGGTGGCCCATCGGGTTCGGGCCTCGCGCAGCCGACCAACTTGCAGGAGCTTGCCGCCAAACTGGGTATCCAGGATGTGGTCTCGTTCCTGCCGCCCCAGTCGAGTGAGCAACTGGCGCACGTCTATCGCGCGGCCGACGTGATCGCGGTGCCCAGTCACAACGAGTCGTTCGGGCTGGTCGCGCTCGAGGCGCAGGCCTGCGCGACACCGGTGGTCGCCGCCGATGTGGGCGGGTTGCCGGTCGCGGTGGCCGATGGCACCTCGGGTCTGCTTGTTTCCGGGCATGAGCCGGCGCGCTGGGCGAGCGCGTTGCGGCGGGTGATCGAACATCGGCCGCGGTTCGTCGCGAACGCCGCTGGCCATGCCGCGCGGTTTTCCTGGGAGCGCACCACCGATGCGCTGCTCGAGGCATACACCAGGGCGGCCCGCCGGTTTGGCCGTGGCTCGGCGCGGGCGGGGATCGCGGTATGAGCCCGCATATCGAGGAGCTTGACGCGACCATCCGGTCCACTCTGGACGAACGCGAGCTTGCCTACGAGAACCCGGAGACCGGGCGGTTTTTCGTTACGCTGCCCGGAACCAAGAAACTGCGCACGAACTGCTGGCTGATCGTCAGCAGGCATGCCTTCGTGATCGAGGCGTTCGTATGCCGGCGGCCGGACGAGGCACACGAAGATGTCTACCGGTTTCTGTTGCGGCGCAACGCAAAGCTGTACGGCGTGCACTACACGGTCGATGAAGTTGGGGATATCTACCTGCTGGGTCGGCTGCCGCACGCCGCGATCCGCCCGGACGAACTCGACCGGCTACTCGGTCAGGTGCTCGAGTCGGCCGACGGCGATTTCAACACGCTGCTGGAGATTGGCTTCGCCGGTTCGATCAAACGGGAGTGGGACTGGCGAGTTTCGCGCGGGGAATCCTTGGCAAACCTGCAACCTTTCCGGCATCTGGTGCGGCCGAGAAACGATGACGGCCCCGGTGTTGCCGATTCGTGATCCAACCGAATAGCTCCCTCCGTCCGTCTTTCGAGTGATAGCCGGAAGAGACGGGTAGCACCGCGTGCTCGCGCGGTAGAGGGGATATTCGATGCGAGTCCTGAAGCTGGCGCTGGTCACCGGGTTGTTGGGGGCGCTTGTCGGGTGCTCCACGGCCTCGGATGAGGCCGCCACCGGGCAACAAGCCGATTCCGGTGCGATGGAACAGCGCGGGTCAGCTCCGCAGACCGGAAGCCGTGCGGAGTCCTCGGCCGAGACTGATCGCGGTGCGGACGGCGGTGACCGGGAGGAGGGTGGATCGATCGCTATCCCCCAGCCGGACCGGCAGCTGGTCCGGACCGCGAACCTGGACCTGACCAGCTCGAACGTGGGCAGTGTGGTGCGGCACGCGCAGGACATCACCAGCGAGGCCGATGGCTATGTGAGCGAGGAGTCCTCGTCGCGGGACAGTGCGCGGCTAACCCTGCGGGTGCCGGCCGAAGAGCTGGATGACGTGCTCGGCCAGCTGGGGCGGGTCGGCAAGGTAGACAGCAAACGGGTGCGCACGGAAGACGTGACCGAAGAGGTTGTCGATCTGCGTAGCAGGGTGGCCACGCAGCGCGCCAGCGTACAGCGGGTGCGGGAGCTGCTGGAGCGCGCGGAGTCGGTATCCGAGGTCGTTTCCGTGGAAAGCGAGCTGACCAGTAGGGAAGCCGAGCTGGAGTCGATGCTCAGCCGGCAGCAGGAACTGTCCGGCCAGGTTTCGTTGTCGACAGTGCATCTCACCGTGCGCGGCACCGATGTGCCGGCGGACGAGGACGACGCAGGCTTTCTCGGTGGGCTCGCGGGTGGCTGGCGGGCATTTACCGGAGCGCTCGGTGCTGCCGCAACCGGATTGGGTGCCGCGCTGCCATTCCTGCTGTTGATCGGGGTGCCGGCGGTAGTCGCCTGGCGGGTGATCCTGGCGCCGCGGCGTCGGCGGGCTGGGCAGCAGGCTCCGGCGGAGGCCTCGGATTAGTTGACTATGGCAGCGGGACGGCTCGAGGGAGGGGGGAGTCGCGAAACTCGAGCCGCCCCGCACACCAAACCCGCTATTGGCGGCTCCTTCGGCGGGGGGTTCCTCAGGTGCCCGGCGGGTCGCGGCTCGGCAGGGGAGACGAGCCGCGATTTAAGCCCTACAACGACCGGGGAGTGCGTGGATATCCGGTCTATTGCAGAGCTGACCAAACTTTGCAGGAAACTCACCGTATCCACAAGAGCACACGGCGACTCGTTTGTGTGAAAATCGCTCCGTTAAGTAACAGATCAATCACAGCAAATCCGATTTCGGTAGTGCAGAGTGGGCCATCTGCGCGATCAGGTGATGGCTGACCAGGTGATACGGTGAAACGTGACTCGATTTCTGGTTAGTCCGGTTGTTGGCTATCTCAATACGCGCGGCGCCCCTGCAAGCGTTAGTCCATCGCTCTGGCAGGCTTGTTGCCATGGCTGAGTCGAACGCGCCGGGGGCGCTGATCCTGCTCCGGCATGGCGAGAGCGTCTGGAACGCGGAAAACCTGTTCACTGGCTGGGTCGATGTCCCGCTTTCGGACAAGGGCGTAGCGGAGGCTACCCGCGGCGGGGTACTCCTTCGGGAAGCGGGGCTGCTCCCCGATGTCGTGCACACGTCCCTGCTGCGCAGGGCAATCGCCACGGCCAATCTCGCGCTCGACGAGGCCGATCGGCATTGGATCGAGGTGCGCAGGGACTGGCGGCTGAACGAGCGGCACTATGGCGCGCTGCAGGGCAAGAACAAGGCGCAGATCCGCGCGGAGTACGGCGAAGAGCAGTTCATGACCTGGCGTCGGTCGTTCGACACGCCGCCGCCACCGATCGAGCGCGGCAGCGAGTACAGCCAGGACGCCGATCCGCGCTACGCCGACCTTGGTGACGACGCGCCGCTGACCGAATGCCTCGCCGACGTGGTCAAGCGCATGCTGCCGTACTGGGAAGCGCGGATCGTGCCTGATCTGCGGGCTGGGCGGAACGTGTTGGTAGCCGCGCATGGCAATTCGCTGCGCGCGCTGGTCAAACACCTGGACGGGGTGTCCGATACGGATATCGCCGGGCTGAACATCCCGACCGGTATCCCGCTGCGCTACGACCTGGACGAGCAGTTGCGCCCGGTCAACGTCGGCGGCACCTACCTCGACCCGGCCGCGGCCGAGGACGCCATCAAGGCCGTAGCCAACCAGGGCCGCTAACCCTAAAGAACGCGGTCACACGCAGTCACCGCAAGATTCCTAAAGATTGCGGGCAGGTGGGGTCAGAGGACGCCGAGTTCGCGGGCGCGCACGCCAGCCTGAAACCGCGAGGTAGCGCCGAGCGCGCGCATGACATCGGCCACGCGTCGACGGTAGGTGCGCAAGCTCAGTCCAAGGTTGCGCGCCGCGGTCTCGTCCTTGTGCCCCGCGCCAAGCAGTTCCAGGATGCGCGGGGCAAGCGTGCGCAGCTCGGCCAGCTGCGCATCGCAGACGGCCAGCTCGGTGCTTGCTCGCCAGGCGGCCTCGAACAGCGAGCGCACCCCGGCAATGGTGTCGGGTTGGGTGATCACGCTGTAGTTGCGGTCTGCGCCGTGCCCCGCTCCGGCGAGGATCACCGCGCGGTCGTCCAGGATGATCGTTTCGTTGATGTCGTCCTGGCTGATCCGTACGGCGGTGCCCCGCGCCGCGACCGTGCGCAGATGTTGCGTGCTGGACGGTTGGAGTAGTACGCCCGGCCGGTACAGCTTGCGCATCGACCGTGGGTGCAACTCCGGCGGGACGTGCCGCGGCTGGGTCGCTACCCAGGTGTAGAGGTCGTTCGCCGCACAAGCGAGCTCGGTAGTGCCGACGAACAGGTGACCGGCACGGGCGAAGAGTTCTTCCGCGCCGTGCACCACCCAGACATCTCCGGTTGTCCGCATCGTTCGAGTGTGCGGCTGGGCTGGTCACCACGGCAACTGGTGGCAACATGCTGCCAACCGCTGCGCCGTGCCGGGCGGCCAGCCAGGCTGGAGGTCATGACGATGAGTGATGCGTTTTTCAAGCTTGGTGCCGACCGTCCGATCGCGCGAATCGGGTTCGGCTCGATGTCCCTGCCCGCCTGGCCGGCTGGGCGGCAGCCGGACAGGGACACCGCGATCGCGGTGCTGCGCAAGACAGTCGATCTCGGCGTGAACCACATCGACACCGCGGCGTTCTACGCTCGCGCGGGCGTGCGCGCCAACGAGCTCATCCGTGCCGCGCTGCACCCATATCCGGACGATTTGCTGTTGGCGACCAAGGTAGGCCCCCGGTTCGACACCGATGGCGTGACACCGCTCGCTCCCGCCGGGCCCACCGAGCTTCGGGCGGAGGTCCAGCGCAACCTCACCGAGCTTGGCACCGACCACATCGGCCTGGTGAACCTGCGCTTGGGCGGGGTGGATGGCCTGTGGGACGGCCCCGTCGCGGAGAGTTTCGCCGCGCTCGCCGAACTGCGCGCGGAGGGTCTGATCGGGCACCTCGGGTTGTCCAATGTCACCGCCTCGGTGCTTGCCGAGGCCCAGCGGGTGGCCCCGGTGGCGAGCGTGCAGAACCTCTACAACATCGCCAGCAGGTCCGATGATCCACTTGTGGACAGTTGCGCCGAGCAGGGCATCGGATACGTGCCGTTCTGCCCGCTCGGTGGGCTGTTCGACCCGAGCCTGCTCTCCCATGAGGTACTCGGCACGGTGGCCGCCCGGCACGGCTGCGGCCCGGCGCAGGTCGCCCTCGCCTGGTTGCTTGCCCGCTCGCCCTCGATCCTGCTCATCCCGGGGACCGCGAATCCCGCGCACCTCGAGCAGAACCTGGCCGCCCGCAACCTGCGGTTGTCCGAACAGGACATGACCGAGCTGGCCTCGATCGGCGGTACGAGCTGACTGCTTCTGCTCAGTTGGACACGATCGGGTGAACTCAAGCTGGCGCGTGGGTGGCGCTGCGGGGAACAAGCCCATTTACTGATGTCGCAGCGGTCACGTAATGGCATTTCAGGCTAGGCCAGTGGGGTGGGTTGCTGCTTACGATTCGGGTGTGAGCTTGTTCGGTGGCCTCGCCCTCGCGGTCGGCACGTTGCTTGCCGGCGTGGTGCTCGGCTTCCTCATCGCCCGATCGCGCCGCACGCGCGCCCGCCGTCGCCCGGTCGGCCCGACGGTGGCCGAGCTGCTGCACCGGATCGTGCAGTCGGCGCATAACGGCATCGCGGTGCTGAACCAGTTCGGCGATGTCGTTATGCACAACCCTCGGGCCGAAGAGCTCGGGCTGGTGCGGAACAACCAGGCCGACGAGCGGGCAAGGAAAGCCGCCGAGGTGGTCGCCGCGACCGGGGAGCCGGTGGAGATCGACCTCGCGCCGCTCGAGTCCAAGGGGCGGCAGCCGGCCGCCGTACTCGCCGAGGTCCGCATGCTCGGCGACAAGTTCACCGTGGTGGACGCCGCGGACACCTCCGAAGCCGTCCGGCTCGAGGCCACCAGGCGGGATTTCGTCGCGAACGTGAGCCATGAACTGAAGACCCCGGTCGGCGCGCTCGCACTGCTCGCCGAGGCGGTACAGGACGGCGCGGACGATCCGGACGAGGTGCGCAGATTCAGCGGGAAGATCCTGCGCGAGTCGACCAGGCTCGGCACGCTCGTCACCGAGCTGATCGCGCTGTCCAGGTTGCAGGGCGCCGAACGGCTGCCGGAGATGCACAGCGTCGAGGTGGACGCGGTGGTCACCGAGGCGCTCGGCAGGGTCGAACTCACCGCGGAATCCGCGGATATCAACGTGACCGCCGACGAACCAAGCGGCCTGCTGGTGGACGGCGACCGCACGCTGCTGGTCACCGCGCTTTCCAACCTGCTGGAGAACGCGGTCGCCTACTCGCCGGCCGGTAGCCCGGTATCCATCAGCAGGCGACTGGTCGGCGGCTATGCCGAGATCGCGGTTACCGATCGGGGGATCGGCATCGCCGAAGACGTCCAGAAACGCGTGTTCGAACGCTTCTATCGGGTGGACAAAGCCCGGTCCCGGGCTACCGGCGGGACCGGGCTCGGCCTGGCGATCGTCAAGCATGTCGCGGCCAACCACGGCGGCGAAGTGCGGCTGTGGAGTGAGCCGGGCGTCGGGTCCACCTTCACGCTGCGTATTCCCGGCCATCGAGTGAACGGGCAGCAACTACCGGTGCGGCAAGCCATGCCGGCCGGCGAAACCACGGAACTGGCCGACCGCAACGTCGGTCAGCTCCGAGCCGACCATGGAGGAGCTACGTGACCAGGGTGCTGATCGTCGAGGACGAGGAGTCGTTCGCGGATCCACTGGCATTCATGCTGCGCAAGGAGGGTTTTACCGCGGCCGTCGCGGTGAACGGGCAGCAGGCGTTGGAGGAGTTCGATCGCAATGGCGCGGATATCGTGCTGCTCGATCTGATGTTGCCGGGAATGAGCGGCACGGACGTGTGCAAGCAACTGCGTACTCGTTCGGCGGTGCCGGTGATCATGGTGACCGCGCGGGACAGTGAGATCGACAAGGTCGTTGGCCTCGAGCTCGGCGCCGATGACTACGTCACCAAGCCGTACTCCGCGCGCGAGCTGATCGCCAGGGTGCGCGCGGTGTTACGCAGGGGCGGGGAACAGGCCGCCGAGGCCGAGGCAGGGCCGAGGGTGCTGGCCGGCGGGCCGGTGCGGATGGACGTCGAGCGGCATGTGGTCACTGTGGACACCACCGACGTCTCTCTGCCGCTCAAGGAGTTCGAGCTGCTGGAGTACCTGCTGCGCAATATCGGCCGGGTACTGACCAGGGCGCAGCTGATCGACCGGGTGTGGGGCGCCGACTACGTTGGGGACACCAAAACGCTCGATGTGCACGTCAAACGGCTCCGCGCGAAGATCGAACCGGACCCCGGATCGCCGCAGCATCTGGTGACCGTTCGCGGTCTCGGCTACAAGTTCGAGGCGTAGCCAGGCGGATACGGTTCGTCGCCGGTCTCTCGAACGGGGGATGAACAGCGCCACATCGGGCGGGGTCGTGCCGCGCGGACCGGTACCGTGGGGCCTCATGCGCCTTGGCGTGCTCGACGTCGGATCCAACACCGTGCACCTGCTCGTGGTGGACGCGCATCGCGGCGCACATCCCACCCCGATGCACTCGGAGAAGAGTGTGTTGCGGCTGACCGAGGACATCAACGCCGAAGGCAAACTGCGCGGACGCGGCGCGGACCGGCTCGTCCAAGCGGTATCCGAGGCCAAGGCAGCCGCCGCGCGGCAGGGCTGCGAGGAGACGATGGCCTTCGCTACCTCCGCCGTCCGGGAAGCCAGCAATGTGACCGACGTGCTCGGCAGGGTGCGCGCCGAGACCGGTGTTGATCTCCAGGTGCTTTCCGGCGCGGACGAAGCGCGACTCACGTTTCTCGCGGTACGACGCTGGTTCGGTTGGTCGGCAGGGCGGCTGCTGGTTGCCGATATCGGTGGCGGCTCGCTGGAACTCGCCGCCGGTATCGATGAGGAGCCGGACCTGGCCGAATCCGTGCCGCTCGGTGCCGGCCGAGTGACCCGCACCCGGTTCGAGCACGATCCGCCGACCAGGGCGGAGCTGGTCGCAACGTCGGCGTGGTTAGATGAGCAATTGGCACCGGTGGCACGCAAGATCGCCAAACTGGGCGAACCGGATCGGGTGGTCGCCACCTCGAAGACGTTTCGCTCGCTGGCGAGGCTTACCGGCGCCGCGCCGTCTTCCGCGGGACCGCGGGTGCGGCGTGTGCTCACCGATGTAGCACTGCGTCAGTTGATCGCGTTCATTTCCCGGATGACCGCGGCCGATCTCGCGGAGCTGGAAGGGGTGAGCGCGAGTAGGGCGCACCAGCTTGTTGCGGGGGCACTGGTGGCGCAGGCGACAATGCGAGCGTTGTCACGGACGGAACTGGAGATTTGCCCCTGGGCGTTGCGCGAAGGTGTGATTCTGCGACGCTTGGACCACACGAACGGTTCGGAGCAGGCAGCTTCGGGCCGATTGGGTTCGATCGGTGGACGCTCCGGAAGATGAATGCCAGCCAAAGTAGAACCCCGCTCAACGCGGTAGAAGCACGCCTCGGCGATTCCGACCGGTGCAACACTGGACGGACTGGCCACTACGGGGCACGGTGGAAGGGATGAGTCGAGAAAGCGAAGGGGAGCAGGGCCAGCGCACGGTCGCTGAGCTACTTGCTCAACACGGCGGAAGTGGCGGCGACGCACCGCGTCGACGGCGCCGGCGTCGTGCCGATGAGGACGACTCATCCAATGGCGCGCCGATTTCCGAGACCGCTCCGCAGGCGATTATCGATCGCGTCATGTCGGACAGCGGGCGCATGCAGCCGGTCCACGAGGACGACGAGCCGCCGCGTAGCCGTTCCGCTTCCCGCGCGCCGCAGCCCGAGCAGCCAGGGCCGGCACCGCATCCCGGGGTGGACCAGCCGCCGCCGGGTATGCCGAACCGGCCACCGTTCGCCGGCCGACCAGCCCCTGCCCGGCCGGTCCAGCCCGGTCCGCAAGGCCCGCCTCCGCAACAGGGACCGCCGCCACCGGCGGCACCCCCGCAGCCCGGCACGGGACATTTTCCGCCCGCGGCACCAGGTCCAGCAGCGCCACCGCCCGGACAGCAGCAGCCTGGCGCGGCGCCAGCTGGCCCGCCGCCTGGTGCCCAGCCATCCGGACCATTGCCCAAGCGGCCGCAGCAGCCATCCGGGCCGTTGCCGCAGCCGCCACGGCCGGGCGCGCAACCGTCTGGACCGTTGCCGAAGCCGCCGCCACGGCCAGGGGCGCAGCCGTCCGGGCCGTTGCCGCAGCCGGAGGCCGAGCAGCCAGCTGACCCGCCGACGATGAGCGGGTTGGCCGCGCGACTGGACGCCGACGGTGGGAGCCCGACGCAAACGGGTATCCCCGCGATTGGTGAACCGCCAGCCGGACTCGCCGGCGCACCGAGTCACAACTCGGGCGCGTTCCAGCGTCCTGGCCCGCCACCGGGGGCAGAGCCGCCGGTGCAGCCACCGTCCGCCGAGGACACCGCGGTCCAGCAGCCGGTCCCCGCGCCAGCCGACTATCAGCAGGCCGACGAGCAGGGTTACTACGCCGAGGACGAGTACGGCTACGCGGACTACGAGTACGACGACTACGCCGACCAGGACTACCCGGAAGGCGCGGCTGGCCAGTATCCCGACCAGGATTACGTCGAGGGTGACTATCCGGAAGGCGGTTACCCAGCCGACCAGTACCCAGACCCCGAAGGTCAGTATCCGGGGACGCAGTACACCGAGGCCCCGTTCACAGAGGACGAGTACGCGGAAGGCGAGTACCCTGAGTCCGATTACCCAGCGGACCAGTATCCGGCTACCCAGTACACCGAAGTTCAGTACGCCGAGGACGAGTACTCCGAAACGGACTACCCGGAAGCCGAGCACGCCGAGTCGGGCGACGCTGAGGCCGAGGCTGACGTAGCGGAGGAGCCGGCTCGTTCCCCGGTCAAGGAATGGCTGGGCATGGCCGGTCAGCTGGCCGTTGGGGTGATCGGCGGTGCCGCGGTCTGGCTCGGGTTCAACTGGCTGTGGGGCGAGATCCCAGCGGCCGCGTTGATCGCCGCGCTGTTGGTGATCGTCGCGCTGGTGTGGATCGTGCGGAAGATCCGCAAGGCGGAGGATCTGCAAACCACGGTGCTTGCCGTACTGGTTGGGCTGGTCGTCACGGTATCGCCCGCCGCTTTGCTGTTGTTGAGCCATTAGCGTGCCGTCGCGTATCCCCGTGGCACTGTCCACGGGTTCGGTGTGGCCGCAGAATGCCGCCTCGGCGTTCGAGCTCGCCGCGGAGCTCGGCTATGACGGCATGGAAGTGATGGTCTGGGCGGACCCGATCAGCCAGAGCCTGCAGTCGCTGCGGCGGTGCGTGCGGCGAACCGGGGTGCCGGTGCTCGCGGTGCACGCGCCCTGCCTGCTGATCACCCAGCGGGTGTGGTCACCGGATCCGGTGGTTCGGTTGCGCCGCGCGGTGGATCTTGCTGGCGAACTGGAAGCGAGCACCGTCGTGGTGCATCCGCCGTTTCGTTGGCAGCGTCGCTACAGTGCGGCTTTCGCGGAGCTGGTTGGCGAGTTGGAGGAGAGCACCGGTATCGCGGTGGCGGTGGAGAACATGTTCCCGGTGCGCCCGATCGGCCGCCGGCGGGCCGTGTCGGCCTTCGCGCCTTCGGTGGATCCGACCGACGTCGGCTATGCGAACTACACGCTCGACCTGTCGCATACGTCCGCGGCGGGAATGGACGCGCTCGCCCTTGCGGACCGGATGGGTGCCGGGCTACGCCATGTGCACCTGGCGGATGGTTCCGGCTTGCCCAAAGATGAGCATCTGGTGCCGGGTAGAGGCAATCAGCCATGTGGCCAGTTGTGTGAACAGTTGGCCGACCGCGAGTTCAGCGGGCAGATCGTGCTCGAGCTGAACACCCAGCGGGCCAGCGGGCCAGCCGCCCGAGCTCGCGACCTGGCCGAGGCGCTGCTGTTCACCCGTCTGCATCTCGGCCAGTAACCCCGCTGCGCTCCCTGACCTCGCTAACCTTAAAGAACGCGATTACGAACTGTCACCGAAGCCGCTGTATTCAGCACGACTGGGTGCTGGCGCGTAGCCGGGTTGGCTCGGCGCGGCCAGCCGACTCCTGCTGCGCCGCGGCTTTCCGCTGGCGTGCCGGCTGCTTCTCGGCCACCGGGTTGCGCTCGTTCCACTCGAGCAGCGCGGGCGCGGCGGCCATCAGGGTGAGCAGGCCGAGACCAACGACAACGCCAGCGCAAACGATCACCGTCAACATGATTGATCCCCGATTCTCTTGGTGTGCCGGCCCGGTTCGACCGGCTAACCCAAGCATCGGCGAATTCGCTGGTCAGCGGATCGGCCGTGCGGCCAGGGTCAGATGGCCGATCGGCCAAAGCGCGCGCGGCGAGGCTGACCTTCAGGTGAAATGTCGGTAATCATCTGTATGTCGTATTCGTTTGGCTCTGTTGGTACCCCGACGAAGCTGAGTAGCATCCGCATTTCCCTGCGAATTCGGGCTGCCCCGAACTGACGAATGAGGTGACCAGGTGACCTCCGACCCCGACGACATCAGCTCCAACCCGTCAGCGAATCGACCGTTCAACGACATCGCCGCGGCCGTGCTCTCCCGCCGATCCGTCCTGCGCGGTGGCACCGCGGCCGCCGCCGCAGGATTCCTCGGACTCGCCACCGGAACCGCCGGCGCCGCGACCGGCCCCGCGACCAGCACCGCCGCACGCCCCGGCCGTTCGTTGCTCGGGTTCAGCCCGATCCCGACCAGCGAGGCGGACGCGGTCAGTGTCGCCGAGGGGTACTCCGCGCGGGTACTCATCCCCTGGGGCGACCCGGTACGCCCGGATGGGCCGGCGTGGCGCAAGGACGCCAGCAACTCGGCGGCCGAGCAGGCTGAGCAGCTTGGCTCGCACCACGACGGGATGCATTTCTTCCCCACCGGTCGCAATGCGCGGGGTGAGGACACCGGTCTGCTCGTGCTCAATCACGAGTACATCGACCAGGCCCTGCTGCACACCGATGGCGACGCGGAGATGACACAGGAGAAAGTGGACAAAGGGGTGGCCGCGCATGGCGTCAGCGTCGTAGCGGTGGCGCTCGTGGACGGGCAGTGGCAGCAGGTGGATTCCCCGCTGGCCAGGCGAGTAACCGGGGCTACCCCGGTGACCTACACCGGCCCGGTGACGCTGGAACATCCCGCGCTTGACTCGAACAATCCGCCGCTTGGCACGATGAACAACTGCTCGCACGGGTTCACCCCCTGGGACACCTATCTCGCCTGCGAGGAGAACTGGAACAGCTACTTCGGCACCGAGGACGAATCCTGGCAGCCGAGCCCGCAGGAAGCGCGGTACGGCATCGACAACGAGGGCTTCGGCTACCGCTGGTACGAAGTGGACCCGCGATGGGATATCGCGGTCAACTCGAACGAACCGCACCGCTTCGGCTGGGTCGTGGAGATCGACCCGTTCGATCCGGCTGCGGTACCGGTGAAGCGCACGGCGCTCGGCCGGATCAAACACGAAGGCGCGCTGGTAACCGAATCTCGCGCGCGGCTGGTCGTCTACACCGGAGATGATCAGGACGGCGAGTACATCTACAAGTACGTTTCGGATGCGCCGTGGCAGTCGCAGCGGGCGCGCGGGGTCAGCCCGCTGGATGAAGGCACGCTGTACGTGGCACGGTTCGACGACGACAACACCGGATCCTGGTTGCCACTTGTGTTCGGGACCGGGCCGCTGACCGCTTCCAATGGGTGGCAGGACCAGGCGGACGTGCTGCTACGCACCAGGGAAGCAGCGGACGCGGTTGGTGCTACCCCGATGGACCGTCCAGAGTGGATATCCCAGCATCCGAAGACCAAGGATACCTACGCCGCACTGACCAACGGCAGCGGGTGGGGTGCGGCGAATCCCCGAAAGCCCAATCCCTACGGCCACATCATCCGCTGGTGGGAACCGAACAAGAACAACACGGGCACGACCTTCGAGTGGGATATCTTCGTGCTGGCCGGTGATCCGGCCTACGACGACTCGGTGGAGCTGTCCGAGGACAGCATGTTCGGCTCACCGGACGGCTTGTGGTTCGATCCGGACGGTCGACTGTGGATTCAGACGGACATCTCCAATTCCGCGCAGCTGGACCCGGAACAGGGATACGACAACATCGGTAACAACGCACTCCTTGCCGCCGATCCAGAATCCGGTGATATTCGGCGTTTTCTGGTCGGACCTCGGGGTTGCGAGCTGACCGGTGCGGTAACTACACCGGATCAGCGCACGCTTTTCGTGAATGTGCAGCACCCCGGCGAGGAGACTGACACGATTGGCGAGCCGACACCCGAGAACCCGAGGGCGGTGAGTAACTGGCCGGAATTCGATCCGCAGGGGCGGCCACGGTCGGCCACCTTGGCGATTCGCAAGGATGACGGCGGGATTATCGGAACCTGAGCGTGCAGGCGCCTACCGGTGCGGCGTCGCGCGGGCCTCCTGGTAGGCGCCATCCCAGAGAAACTGGTACCAGCTCCAGGAAATGTACTGGTTGTCGAGCTGGCGCTGGGCCTCGTCGAGATCCTCGGCGATCCTGGCCACCTGCCCGTAGCGCAGTTGATCAGCAGTGCGCGGGGTAAGGAAGGAGGATGAGGCAAACAGTTCGACGCTGCGTGCGCGCGTATCCGCCGTGCGGTGGGCAAGCGTCAGCCCCGCCCAGACGACCAGCGCAACGATGGCGGCGAACACCAGGTACGCCGACACGTTGGTCAGGAAGGTGATGGTCGGGCCCTTGAGCGCGACGATGGCCACACCAATGACCGGCCAGAACCTGGCCAGGCGGGCATAGCGACGTTCGGTGCGCGAGCTGTCCGGCGGATGGATGAGTAGCCGGATGGACCGCGCACCGTAGCGGCTTGTCTGGCGCGACGCGATTCCCCAGCGGTAGCGACCATCGAGCAGCTTCTGCCAGTACCTGGCATTGGTGTTCATGGCTGGGTCCTTCCTGTTCGTCGGCTGCGGGCCATCCGGAGGGTGCTCGATGATCACTTTCCGTGCGTGGCCGAAGAAGTCAGTTCGTCGTAGGCCGGCCGATGCAGTGGCGTACGGGTCAGATAGGTAGAGCGCGCAAGGGCGATACTGCCGATGGCCGAGGTGATCAGTTGCAGCGCGATGATGACGATGACCTTGACCAGGTTCGGCACGCTCGGTAGGTGCAGTAGCGCGCCACTGACCACGAAGATGATGCCGATACCGCCGGCGGTACCCACCGCGGACAGCCGGGTGTAGGCGTCCGGAAAGCGCAGCACGCCGAGTGCTGCCGTCGTGAACACGAGGGCGCCGACGACAATGAGGACGTCGCCAGTGACGGTAACCAGAGCATTCATCGTTTCCCCCTGGTGAGCGCGCGAGCTAGGGACAGTGCGCCGAGGAAGCCGACGAGCGCGGTGATCAGGACTATGTCGAAGGTGTAGGTGCTTGCGGCACGAACACCGAACAGCGCGACGAGTCCGACGACCCCGAACAGCAGGAGATCGCCCGCGATCGCCCGGTCAGCCTCGGTTGGTCCGCGGAGCATCCGGTAGGTCGAGGCAAGGCAGGCAACGGTGATGAGCAGGATGCCGATGTCGATACCGATCACGAGCGGCCTCCTCTGCGACGGACGGCATGCAGCATTCGCCCTTCCATATCCCGGAGCTCTGTCCGCAACGCGTCCGCGTCCACGTTGTACATGCCGTGCACGAACAGCACCCGCGCGCCGGCCGGGGTGGTCTCGGTACCCAGCGCCAGTGTTCCCGGCGTGAGCGTGATGAGCGCGGCGAGCAGGGTGAGCTCGGCATCGGTCCGGCAGCGCGTGGCGTAGTGGGCGATACCCGGTGTGGACGCCTGGCCAGGAGTGAGGTTGTCGCGGAGCACAACCGCGCTGGCGACCACGATCTCCTTGGCGAACCAACCGGTGAAGACGAGCAGCCTGATGGGCCAGCTGAGCCAGGTCATGAGTTGATCACCGCCTCGATGTACGCGGTCGGGTCGGCGAGGCCGGCCGCGGCCGTCTGGGACAACGAAAGGAGCAGTTCGGCGCCGAGTCCAAAACCGACGGTGATGGCGGCAAGCAGCACCGCGGGTGCGGCCAGTAGCGCGCCGACGCGCTGTGTCTTCTCCCTGGTCGCGGTGAGCACGGGCGCGGTGCCCAGTTGCCCGCCGTCAGCGACCTCGTCCTTGCCCCAGAAGACGCCGGACCAGATCTTCAGCATGGAAAGCAGCGTGATGAGACTGACCAGCAACATCACCACGGCCGCCGCGATCTGCCCGGCATCAACGGAAGCGATGATCAACGAGAGCTTGGCGACAAACCCGGAGAACGGGGGAAGCCCGGCAAGCGAGAGCGCGGCGATGAAGAACGCGACGGCGATGACCGGCTCGCGTTTGGCGATACCGGACAGTTGTCCGATGGTGCCGGTTCCGTAGCGCACCTCGATCGCCCCTGTGGAAAGGAAGAGCGAAGCTTTGACGATCATGTGGTGCAGCAGATAGAAGATGCCAGCTGTCAACCCGGCCTCGGTGAACAGTGCGACACCGAGCAGGATGTAGCCGATCTGGCTGACCATGTGGAAGGCCAGGATGGACCGCGTCGTGCCGGCGCCAACTGCACCGAACACCCCGATGATCATGGTGGCGCTGAAAATCAGCACACCGATCCACAGCCAGCGGGTATCGCCGTCGAAGACGACCGCGTAGATGCGGTAGATCGCGTAGATCGCGACCTTGGTGTGCAGACCGGAGAACAGCGCGGTGATCGCCGGTGAGGTGGCCGGGTAGGTCCGGGCCAGCCAGCCGTGTACCGGCACGATCGAGGCTTTGATCCCGAGCGCGAACAAGCAGACCAGTACGGCGATGGCCACGGTGTCGTCGGCTTTCGCCGCGGCGGCGAGTTCGGCGAGGTTCACCGTACCCGCGGTGCCGTAGATGAACCCGACTCCGGCGAGGAAGATCGTCGAGGTCAACAGGTTCAGTGTTACGTACAGCCGGGCCCCGGCGATCTGCCGCAGCGCTGCCTTTCCTTGTGCGGCGAGGACAAACAGCCCGTACGAGGGCAGCAGCATGACCTCGATGAAGACGAACAGGTTGAACAGGTCCGCGGTCAGCAGTACCCCGTTCACTCCGGCGAGGAGCACCAGCATCAGCGGGGCGAAGAACCGCGCGGAAGCCTTGCGGGACGCGATGGCGAACACCACGCAGGTGACCGCCAGCAGCCCGGTCACGGTGAGCATGAGCGCGGCGAACATATCGGCCGCGAACGGGATCGCGATTCCGAACGGCCAGGAACCCACGCCGTGCGCGACGGCTCCGCCATCGGCGAAGGCATACACGAGCAGCGCGCTACTGCCTGTTGATCCAATAAGGATGGTGAGCAGTACGGTGGCGTGCAAGCGGGGACGGTGCCCGGTCATCATGAGCACGCCGGCCGCCACCAGTGGCACGGCCACCAGTAGCGCTAGCAATGATCCGATCATGGGTGTTCCTCCGTCCGGGCGCCGTGCCGCGCAGGGCGCGGTTGGCTGGTGCCGTCAGCGGAGTCGGTTGGCCCGTTCGCCGGATCGTTGGCGCCGTCCGTGGTGTCGTCGTTCTCGGTGCCCGTTGCGGAGAGCACCAGCATGAAGATGGTGATCGAGAAGGCGATCACGATCGCGGTCAGCACGAATGCCTGCGGTAGCGGATCGGCCACGGTCGCGGGCTCCTCGGGCGTACCGAACGGCTCGGCACGCCGGGAGGTGCCGCCAGCGGCCATCAGGATCATGTTGCCCGCGTGCCCGAGCAGTACGAAGCCGAGGATCACCCGCAGCATCTCGCGTTTCAGGAACAGGTACACGGCGCCGGCCACAAGTACGCCGGCGGTGATGGCGACGGTCATCGGTAGCTCACCTCCTTGCTCGCGGGTGGTTGGTCGTCGTCGTGCAGGATTCGGTGCCGCCGGCCAAGCAGGTTGAATGCGGCCAGCACGATGCCGATCACGCTGGAGTAGACGCCGATGTCGAACAGCAGCGCGCTGGTCAGCTTGATCCCCAGGATCTCGACGTGTAGCGGGGTGAGGAACGATCCTTCGAGATAGCCGAGGTACCCGGTGCCGGCGCTGATCACGATGCCCGCGCCGATCAACGTCAGGTATGGCCAGCGCACCCGGGCCGCGGAATCGGTGGGGGCGGCGAGATACAGCAAGGTGAACCCGGCCCCGCCGATGAGCGCCGCGATGAACCCGCCACCGGGTTCGTAGTGCCCGCGCAGCAACAGCAGCAGCGAGAGCGCGACGATCACCGGTCCGAGCAGCCGGGTGGTCGTGCGGACGAAGACCGAGTTCGCCCGCGCATCGGCCAGTGGTGTCCCGCGATCGAGGTGCGCGGACCGCACCGCGGTCGGGTGCCTGGAGTGCAGCAGCGCGGCAACCGCGATACCGGCGACGCCGAGCACGGTCAGCTCGCCGAGGGTGTCCATGGCCCGGAAGTCGACCAGGATCGTATTGACGATATTCGATCCGCCGGTGGCTGTTTCGCCTTCGCGGACGAAGAAGGACGCCGCCTCGGACATCTCCCTCCGGCCGGTCAGTGCCCACACCCCAGCTGCCGTCGCGAGGCCGGCGCCGATGGCGATGATCCCGGCGGGGATGCGGTTACGCAGCGGCTGTTTGCCGAATCGGGCGGGTAGCCTGCGCAGCAGTAGCACCATGACGCATACGGTCAGGATCTCCACGAGTAACTGGGTCAGGGCGACATCCGCGGCGCCAAGCACGAAGTACCACAGTGTCATCGCGAAGCCGACCACGCCGATCACCACGATCGCCGCGATCCGCGTTTGTGCGCGCACCGCGGCTACCACGCCGACCAGGACGAGCGCGACCAGTGTCCAGTCCAGCGGTTCGGCTGGGCTTCCCACGATTGGCGGCAGACTGTCCACAGTAAACACCGCGATGAGCGCGATCGCGGATACGCAGATCATCGGGACAGCCAGGTGGTAGCGCGGTGCGCGACTGCCGGCCAGCTCGCCGACGGTCGCGCCGAAGCGGACCACCACCGAACGCAGGGCGTCGACGATGGCCAGGCCGGAGAACGGGAACCGCACTGGGGCGAGAACCGTATCGACCCGGCGCCGTGCGAGTACCAGCATCGTGCCCACACTGAGCACGACCGCCGAGATCGCGAGCGCGGGATTGAGACCATGCCACAGCACCAGCTCGGCCTGTACGGCTTCGCCCGCGGTCGCCGATGCCGCGTCCGAGACTAGACCGTCCAGAACGAACGGTGCGATTCCCGGTGCCAGACCGGCGATGGCTCCCAGTGCCGGCACCGAGTAGAAGGGCGCGGATGCCTCGCGGACGGTGTTGCCGTTCCTGCCGGAGAACGCGCCCAGCACGATCCGCCCGGAGTAGGCGAAGGTCAGCACCGCGGTAGCCGCCCCGAGCGCGGTAACCAGCACCGGAACCCAGCCAGGGCCTGGTGTTTCCAGGAAGGCGGCGAACATGAGTTCCTTGCTCACGAACCCGAGCAGCAGCGGAATCCCGGCCATTGAGGCGGCCGCGAGCCCGAGCACGGTCGCGGTAACCGGCATCCGCAGCCGCAGGCCGGCAAGCTCGCGGATATCGCGCGTACCCGCCCGTTTGTCGATGACACCGATGAGCATGAACAGTGCCGACTTGAACAGCGCGTGCGCCACGGTGTGTACGACTGCCGTGGTGAGCGCCGCCGGGGTACCGATACCGATCATGGCGACAAGCAGACCTAGCTGGCTCATCGTGGAGTAGGCCAGCAGTTCTTTCAGGTCGGTTCGCCGTAGCGCGGCAATGGCTCCAAAAAGGGCGGTCGTCAACCCCGCGGAGATCAGTAGCACCATCCACACGGTTTCGCCGGCGAGTACCGGAGAGAAGCGCAGCAGCAGGTAGATACCTGCCTTGACCATTGCCGCGGCGTGCAGGTACGCCGAGACCGGGGTGATCGCGACCATCGAGTCCGGTAGCCACGACTGGAAAGGGAACTGGGCCGACTTCGTGAAGGCGGCGCCGGCGAGCAGTGCGGCCACCGCGATCGAGAATCCGGCGCTCTCCTGCCAGATCGGGCTGGCCAGTGCCTCGCTCAACCCGGTCGTGCCGGTGCCGACGACGATCACCGCCAGCGCGGCAAGCAGGCTCAGCCCACCGGCGGCCGTTACCAGCAAGGTCCGGATAGCTGGTTCCCTTGCCTTCGGCCCGGACCTGGCGATCAGGAAGAACGAGCACAGCGTTGTCGCTTCCCACGCGACGAACAGCACCACCAGGTTGTCCGCAAGAACCAGCAGCAGCATGGCCGCGGCGAAGGCGGTCATCAGGAGGTAGAACGACCCGTGGTTACCGGATGTGCCGAGATAGCGGGCGGAGTACGCGAGCACACCAGCACCGATGACCAGCACGAGTAGCGAGAACAGCAGGGAAAGGCCGTCCAGCCGCAGCGCGAAGCCGACGTCCAACGTCGGCATCCACGGCAGGTACTGCTCTGCCGTCGTGCCCGGCGCGAAGCCGACGGCAACGCCAAGGAGCACCGCGGCAAGCAGCAATGGCACGGCGAGTAGCCAGCCGGCCGCCCGGCCACTGACGCGTGTCAGTAGCGGAGCGGCGCCGCAAGCAAGAAAAGTGGTTGCAACACACGCAAGAAGCAAGGATCTACCCCGGTTCGGAGGTACACGTCACCCATCGAACCGAATATGCGCAGCGATCTTCGCGAAGCGTCAGATGTGATTCGGCCGATGCTCAGTCAGGCATCGGCGATGTTCGGAGCCGAACCGGCCTGGTTCTCGCCCCACGACGTAATCTGCCCGTTCGTGCCGGGGTGCATGAGGACCCAGAAAATCGGCACGAACGCAGCTTTGCAGTCAACGTCCTTAGTGTACATCGCAAATGAATGTACCAGTATGTCCGTTTTCCGGCAAGGAGTTCGTCCGCGTCGGGCGCTGACCTCGAATGATGTCGTTAGCCGATCTTCGTGCTAAGTGGACTATTGAGCGGTCCGTGCAGGGTCCGACGCGCTTCGTGCATTGTGGACGATGGAATCGCCTCAGGGTGCGGCGGGCTGGCGCACGGCCTGCTCGATCCGAGTCAGTGCTTCGGTCAGGATCGTGGGCGAGGTGGCGAAGTTGAGCCGGATGTGTCCGCTGCCACCGGAGCCGAAAACGTGCCCGGCGTTCACCGCTACCCTGGCCCGCTCCAGGAGAAGTTTGGCCGGACCTTCGAGGTCGGTGACCGCCCCGTTGCCGGTTTGCCGGCCGTGTTCTTCGGGCAGGCCGAGCCGCCGGCAGTCGATCCAGGCCAGATAGGTGCCCTCGGGGCGGGTGTGGTCGAACTCGGGTATCCGCTCGGTGAGGAAGTTGCCAAGCGTGCTCCGGTTGACGTCGAGGCCGGCGAGCAGGGCGTCGAGCCAGTCGCCGGCGGCGGCGAACGCCGCGGTATGCGCGATGATCCCCAGATGGCTGGGGCCATGGCTGACCTCTTCCGGAATGCGGGCGAGGTCGTCGGTCGCGGCGGGGCCGGCAATGGCGAGCGCCGCCTTCAGGCCAGCGAGGTTCCATGCCTTGGAGGCGGACATCAAACTGAAGGCGTCGTCCGCGCCGGCGACGGACAGGTAGGGGACGAAGGTGCTGCCGGGTAGTACGAGCGGGGCGTGGATCTCGTCGGCGATGACCCGCACGCCGTACCGGCTGGCCAGTTCGGCGACGGTCGACAGTTCTGCTCGGGTGTGTACGGCTCCGGTGGGGTTGTGCGGGTTGCTCAGCAGGTAGGTCACGCGCGCGTGCTTGCTGGCCAGGTTCTGGAAGGTATCCGCCAGCCGATCCAGATCGATCCGGCCGGTGGCGGTGAGTGGGGATTCGACCACGCGCCGGTCGGCGTGGCTGGTGAAGGCGAAGAACGGTGGGTATACCGGTGCATTGACTACGACCGGGTCGCCGGGCTCGGTGATCACCCGGAGTACTTCGACGATGCCAAGCATGACGTCGGGCACGATGATCGCCCGGTCTGGCTGGAACCCGTGCCAGCCCCACCGGTTTCGCGCGAACCGCGCTAGGGCGTTGGCGTAGCCGTCGCCGGCAGGGTAGCCGGTGTCGCCCTGGTCGATGGCGTTCTTGAGCGCGTCAACGATCGGTTCGGCGAGTGGTACATCCATCTCGGCGACCCACAGCGGAAGCACGTCGGCGGGGTGCGTGCGCCATTTCTTGCTGGTGCGCTTGCGCAGCTGGTCAAGAGAGAGTTCTTCGAGTGGGTTGCTCGCCATCCGTCGAGCGTATCCGCGCGCGGTGGCGATCGACAGTGGTTCGCGCGGCCGTGCATCCCACCGACTCCGGTGCGGCCGCCCATGGGAAGATCGGGCGCTCGAAGTCCAGCCGAGGAGCGGAGACAGCGGGTGAAATACAGCGATGCGCCCCGGTGCCCCGACGACCAGTACGCCGCCACGCTCCCGGAATGGGCGGCGGATCGGTTCGTCGAAGCATCCTTCGGCCGGTTGACCAAAGTGACGTGCACTCGTGAAGCCGGGTACCACGTGGAAGACTCGCGGACTCGCCGGAACTTTCACCGCTCCAACATCCGCTGAGCGTTCCCGCGCTGTTTCGGAGACCGGCCGGTGCGGCGGGTTAAGCGTCGCGAAGTTCGCGGGGTGTGAGCCCGAAGCGTTCCTTGAACGCGGTGCTGAACCTCGCCGGCGAGGAGAAGCCGCAGTGGTAGGCGAGCTCGGTGATGGGCATCCGGTGATATCCGGGGCTGGAGAGCCGGTCGTGGGCCAGGCTCAGCCGCTCGTTCTTGATCAGGTCTCGGCAGGTCGTTCCGGAGCGCTGCAGGGCGAGCTGGATCTGGCGCACCGACCAGCCGAGCGCGGTGGCGATCAGCTCGCTGTTCAGGTCCGGTTCGTGCGCGTTGTCCCGCACGTACCTGCGGATGGCCCCTTCGATCTCGCTGAAGTGATCGCCCGCGTCGAGCATTTCCGTGCCGACCAGTACGCACACCAGCTGGACCAGCCGGTCGAGCACCGCGTCAAACTCGTGCGCGGACAGCTGGCTGCCCGTGCGCACCGCGCTGTTCAGCAGGTCGTGCACGATGCCGCCCAGCCCGGTCTGCAGGTTGATCGGTGCCACTGGGCCGCAAACCTGGGGTAGCCCTTGCTGGAAGGTGCGGCGCTCGATGGTGATCGCCCGCAGGCTCGCGTACGGCGTGTGGGTGACGTCGAACGGCTGGTTGGTGGCGACAAGGGCGCCGTGGCCAGGCCGCAGGCTGGTCCTGGACGCCTCGATATCGATCTCGGCCGTGCCCGAGGTAGGGACGAAAAAGATGTACGCGTCGATACCGTCTTGCCGCATATGCCGGGCATCCCTGCGGTAGCGCACCCTCGGTGACTGCCAAGCGAGTACCTGGTTGCGGTCGGTACGCAGCCGTTGCAGGTCGCTTGTCCCGGCCCCATCGGGGAAATCGCAGGTCATCGTGCACTGGTAGGTCGTGACGATCTGCCGCCAGCGTTCCCGCGAGTCACCGGGCGTCAACCCTTGGGTTGACGACGCGTCGGTGCACAGTGCGGTCTCTGGCACGGCTGTCACCGATCCTTCCGGTCACTTCGCCTGGGCATCCATAGCGTAGCCCCTCGCACAAATTCCGTCGGCGTGTCGACTGTGCCTAGGCGCCACCACCTGGTGTCGGGCCGGTCCATTGTTGCGGCCCAGCGCGGCTCATAGCGTCAACCAATGGACCTTGCGAGCCTCATCCGTTCCGCGGCCAAACACCATGCGGACCGTCCCGCGATCATCTGCTCCGGTGCGAGCCAGAGCTACGCGCAGGTCTACCGGCGCTCGTGCCAGCTGGGCAACGCGCTGGCCGGGTTGGGCGTCGCGGAGGGCGAACGCGTCGCCACGCTGACCGACAACAGCCCCGAGTCGCTCGAGTTGATCCTGGGTATCGCGCTCGGTGGTTACGTGCGCGCCTCGCTGTACACGCACAACAGCGCAGACACGAACCTGTACCTGCTGGACCTGGTCGGGGCAAGCGTGCTGATCGTGCAGCGGCAGCACTATGACGCCATTGCCCCGCATCTGGCCGGCGCCCACACGCTGCGGCACGTCCTGGTGCTGGACGGCACCGCACCCAGCGGTGCCCGTGACTACGAAGCGCTGCTGGCCGATGCTCCAGCCACGGACCGCGGCATCGAGATGTCGCCGGACGAGCCGCAGACCATCCGGTTCTCCGCGGGAACCACCGGAAAGCCGAAGGGAATCATGCACTCGGTGCGGGCATGGACCGGGGTTGGCACCGAGATGGCGACGATCCTGCCCGAGCTGACCTCCGAGGACCGCTACCTCGCCGGCGGTCCGCTGTCCCACGCTACGATCATGGCGGTGCTCCCGGTGCTCGCCGCCGGTGGCGCCGTCGTCGTGCTGCGCGCGTTCGAGCCGGCGGCGTTTCTCGAAGCGATCGAGCAATACCGCTGCACGCTGACCTTCGGTGTGCCGACCATGGTGCAGCTCGTCGCGCAGCATCCCGCCGCGGGCACCACCGACCTCAGCAGCCTGCGGGCCATCGTCTACGGCGGTTCGCCGATGACCGAGACCGCGCTACGCGAAGCACGCTCTGTTTTCGGCGACATCCTGCGGCAGCTGTACGGGCAGAGCGAAGGGGCCCCGGTGACGTTCCTGAGCCCGGCGGACCACGTCGAACAGGACGGCAAGTACCTGCGGTCCGCTGGCCGGCCGACCGCCAACACACGCCTCACGATCGTCGGCGCGGACGGTACGCCGCTACCTCAGGGCGAGGTCGGCGAGATCGCCTTCGACAACCCGAGCGCGTTCACCGAGATCTGGGGCGATCCGGATGCGACCCGCGCACGCAAGCTTGCCGACGGTTCGGTGCTGACCCGCGATATGGGCTACGTGGATGCGGACGGCTATCTGTTCATCACTGACCGCAAGGAAGACATGATCATCTCCGGCGGTTTCAACGTCTGGCCAGCGGAGGTGGAGAACGCCCTCGTTGCTCACCCAGCGGTACAGGAGGCCGCGGTGGTCGGGGTGCCGCACGACAAATGGGGCGAAACGCCGATGGCGCTGGTCGTGCTGGCCGAGGGGGCCAACGTGAGCGAGGAAGACCTGATCGCCTGGACGCGAGCGCGGCTCGGGCCGGTCAAGCGGGTCACCAGTGTCCAGTTCGGCACGGAACTCCCGAAAAGCGGCGTCGGCAAGGTGCTCCGCCGGTCGGTGCGCGATCAGTACGGTCCCACCAAGTGACCGCAAGATCCCTACTAGCCCGAACTTGCCCGAGGAGCGGGTGCGGCATCGACCGGCACGGTCGGGTCGCTGGACAGGGGAGTACTCGACCGTGGTTGCAGCCGCACCATGGGCGCCAGCTCCACCGCTACCCGCAGGGCGAGACTGGCCGGATCGACCCGCCTGCCGAGCATTGCCTCGATTCGCTCCACCCGCTTCACCACCGTGTTGGGATGGACATGCAAACGCCGCGCGGCCCGCGTCGGGCTGGCCAGCTCGTTGAGGTACACCCGCAGCGTCTCGAGCAGCCGGCCGGCGAGCTCGTCCGTGCCAGCCAGTTTGTCCAGCTGGCGGTGGACAAACGCGCTCGCCGAGCACAGGTCCCTTGAGGCCAGCGAAGCGATGGCCACATCGTCGAACAGCACGGCCCGGTTGCCGCGCGCCAGGCCGGTGGTCTCGCCCACCCTGCGGGCCTCGAGCGCGTCGCGGTGACTTGCCCGGAACCCGTCGGCGCCCTGCTGCGGCGAGCCCCAGGCGCAGTGGATGCCTTCCGGCAGGCGATAACCGCGCAGGATCTCGAGCCAACTGCCGTTATGGCAAGTGATCCAGCCGAACTGGGTGCGCTCCCCGGCGGGCACGCTGAGATGCTGACGTGGTCGCAGGTGCTCGCTCAGCGTCGCCAGTGCCGTGTCCAATCTGTCCAGGTCGGACAATTCGTCAACCCAGGCAACATAGCCGACATGGACCGCATTCAGGTCGTACCCGAGAGCCTGTTCGGCGGCAGTGGTGGTGACCGACCCGTTCAGTAGCCCGTTGACCACCGTCGAGCGTTGGGACATCGCTCGCCGCTCGAGCAGCGCTCGCTCCGTGGCGTACGCGGACGCGGTTTCGTTGCTGGCGAGCTGGAAGTAGGCGAACAGCTGGGCCGAGGCCTGTTCAAGTACCTCCGCCCGCCGCTCCTTCGCAACATGGAACGGTCCCTCGCGTAACGCGGCGGTGAGCCGCTGCCACACGCCGGCGTGAATCTTCTCGAAGGCGCGCAACAACGCGGGCAGGGACGGGACGTCCTGCCTGGCAAGTGCGCGGGTGTGCCTGCTGATAAACGCGGGCAGGGTCAGCTCGCCTTCCAGCGGTGAACGGTTAAGGCCGTCGGCGAGCGCGATCAGGTGCACCCGCACCGAGTGTCTGATCTCGGCACGCGGATCATCCCGCGCGACCGCGAGCTCAGGGAGCTCAGCCAGCTCGCCGTCTACAAGGGAATCGAGCAGGGCGTCGAGTTCCGTATCGAGCCAGCGCGCCACCCACTGCAAGGGCGGTGCCTGCTGGCGCTCGATCGTCATTGACCTGACCATCTCGGCAGGCTAGCCAGCGCGACCTTGCACGACATTCCGTCCCGCGCAGGCAACTTCTCCTCTGGCGCAGGATTGCCGGCGTTGTCCGGCGGCGCCACCGAATGGTGTCCGCACACGCTATTGAGCGGCTCCGTACTGGTGACGAAGGTTATGCGGTGCCGCACACGACGCGGGCCGCTCTCTCGTGGAGTGTCTGGAGAGGAGTGACATGGCGGGCATCACGATCGATATCGACACGGGGGGTACGTTCACCGATGGGTTTGTCGTGCGGGACGGGATCGCACACACCATCAAGACGCTGACGACCCCACACGATCTCGCGGTGTGCTTCCGCGAAACCATGGCGAACGCCGCGCAGGCCTTAGGTATGACCGTACCGGACATGCTGCGCGAGACGGTCTCGGTGCGCTACGCCACCACGGTGGGCACGAACACCGTGGTGCAGCGGCGTGGGCCACGGATCGGGTTGCTCACCGATGCTGAGTTGCCTGCCGCGGACAAGGACCCCGGCGTTCGCATGTTCGTCGAGCCCGCCATGGTAGCGGAGCTGCCGGCGAGCAACGGCGCGGCCGGAGCGCCCGCGCTACCCGCGTTGCGGGGCCTGTTGCAGGACGGCGCTCGCGGACTGGTCGTCGCCTGCTCGGACGACGCCGCCGAGGACGAATCCGCCGTCGCGGATACCTTCGCCGAGCACTATCCGAAGCATTGCCTTGATTCCGTGCCACTGCTGCGCGCGGGCGAGGTCGCCGCCGATCCGGATGCGGCGCGCCGCCGGTCGACGGCGTTGTTCAACGCTTACCTGCATCCGGACGTGGCCGACTTCCTCTACCGCGCGGAGGACTACCTGCGTGCGCAGGGCTACCAGCGTCCACTCCGGATCGTGCACAACGACGGCGGTGCCGCGCGGGTGGCCAGGACCATCGCGGGGAAGACCTACAACTCGGGTCCGATGGCCGGTCTGCTCGGTGCGCAAACAGTCGCCCGGCACTACGGTTTCGGGGACCTGGTCACCCTGGACATGGGTGGAACCAGCCTCGATGTCGGGATCCTGCGCGCGGGCGAGGTTCCGATGCGCGAGCGCGGCAGGGTGGAGGATGTGGAGATATCCTTCCCTCTCCCGGATCTGGTTCCACTTGGTGTGGGTGGTGGCTCGATCGCGTGGCTGGACGGTTCCGAGCTTCGGGTCGGCCCGCGTAGCGCCGGGGCGCTGCCCGGTCCAGCCTGTTTCGGGTTCGGTGGTACCGAGCCGACGATCACCGACGCGGATGTGATCGCCGGCGTGCTCCGTCCGGAGTCCTTCCTGGACGGCAGCATGCGGATCGACCGCAAGGCCGCGGAACGAGCCTTTGAACCACTGGCGAAGGAACTTGGCCTGAGCGTGCCGGACGCGGCCGAGCGGGTGCTGGCGGTCGTGCACAAGGAAGCCGGCTCCAGGCTGGCCGAGGAACTGCGACAGCGGGGCATTGACCCGGCTTCGGTTGCCGCGCTGGGGTTCGGCGGAAACGGCGCCACGCACGGCGTCGCGATTGCTGCGGCAGCAGGAATCCAGGAACTGGTTGTGCTCCCGTTCGCGCCGGTGTTCTCCGCCTACGGCGCCTCCACTGTGGATATTCGGCATCGGCACGAGTCCGTGGCCGGCGAGTTGAGCACGCAGACCCTGACCACTCGGGTGCTACGGGACATGCGCAGTGAAGGAATACCTGAGCAGGACGTCGAAGTGGCGGTGTCCCAGTTCGAGCGCGACGGCGTGGCCTGGGAGCGGGTCGAGGCCAGCTACCAGCTCCCGCACGTTGGTCTGGCCCAGCCTGGAACTGACTCCGCCGCCGCATCCGCGGGCAGCGCGCAACAGCCGGTTCGCTGGGCCGGGCACGGCGAGCTGGCGACCACCGTGCTGGACGGCGCGGCACTACGGGGCGGCGACTCGCTTGCCGGACCCGCACTCGTCGACTCGTCGGCGACCACCTGTGCGGTGCCGCCCGGCTGGACAGTGGCGCGCGACGAGAACGGCGCCCTGCGCCTGACGTCTCTGGCAAGGAGTAACTGATGAGCAGCCAACGACTCCGGGTTACCGAGAACCTGCAGATCGACCCCGAGACCGAAACCTGGCACTGCGAGCGCTGCGGCCACGCTATCGGGCCCGCTCGGGAGAACTACAAACGTGGGCTCCTGCTCTACGACCGGGACCCCAGGGAGGTCCACCCACCGCAATTCGAGGGCTCGCACGACTTCGCGCCAGATCCGGCCTGGTGTCGCATCGTGGAGTACTACTGCCCCGGTTGCGCGACCCAGGTTGAGACCGAGTACCTGCCACCCGGCCACCCGTTGACCCATGACATCCAGGTTGACGTGGACGCACTGCTGGCAAGGGCGTCGGAAATCCGCGAAGGGCAGGCAGGCTGATGGAGATCAATGTCGATATTGGCGGGACCTTCACCGACTGTCTTGCCACGGCCGACGACGGCACCATCCGTACGGCAAAGGCGCTGACTACGCATCACGACCTCTCGATCGGCTTTCTCCGCGCGGTAGCAGACATCGCCGATGCGGCGCAGACCGATGTCGACGGCCTTCTCGAATCCACTCAGGCAATCCGGTACGCGACGACGCTCGGTACCAACGCACTGATCGAGCGCAACGGGCCAAGGCTCGGACTGCTCTCAACCCGAGGCCACGAAGACACCGTCCCTATTGGACGATGCAGGCAGTGGGCCGACGGGTTGCCGGCGACCGCGACCAGGGACCTCTCCCGCGCGCAGCGCCCGGTACCGCTGATCGAGCCGGAGCAGATCGCGGCGCTGACCGAGCGGATCGACTCGCGTGGTCACGTGCTCATGCCGCTCGATCGGGAGGAGATCCGCGACCGCATCGGCGATCTGGTCGACCAGGGCGTACGCGGGTTCGTCGTCTGTCTACTCAACGCGCACCTCAACCCGGAGCACGAGAAGCTGGTGCGGACCGTTATCGAGGAGGAGTACCCCAGCGTCTACCTCGGCCGGTTCCCGACGATCCTCTCGCACGAGGTGTCCCAGCGCTCCGGCGAGTACGCGCGATCGATGACGGCCACCATCAATGCCTACCTGCACCGGTTCACCTCCGACCGGCTGTCCTCGCTGCGCGACGAGCTGCGCGGGCGTGGTTACCGGGGCGAGCTGCTGCTGGTGCACAACAGTGGCGGGATGGGCAGTCTCGCGGCGACAACGCCGATCCAGACCGTCCACGCTGGACCGGTGTCCGGGTTGTATGGCTCGCGGCACGTGGCGCAGAGTCGTGGCTTCGACAAGGTTGTCACCACCGATATGGGTGGAACCTCGTTCGACGTGGGGATCGTGGTGGACGGGTCCGTCCGGTTCTACGAGTTCAACCCGGTCATCGACCGCTGGCATGTGCAGATCCCGATGATGGATATCGCCGCGATCGGTGCCGGCGGCGGTTCGATCGCCAGGGTTGACCCGATCACCGGCATCGCCGTCGGCCCGGAGTCCGCGGGTTCCAACCCCGGCCCTGCCTGCTACGGCCAGGGCGGGACCGAACCAACCGTCACCGACGCGAATCTGGTGCTTGGCTACCTGGATCCGGACAACTATCACGGCGGCAAGTTGCCCCTGGACCGCAGGCGGGCCGAGCGGGCGATCGAACGCCGGATCGCCAAACCCCTTGGGGTTTCGGTGGTCGAGGCGGCTCGGCGGATTCGCAAGGTTGTCGACGAGGCGATGGGTGCCGAGATCTTCAAGGGCGTCACGGTCAAGGGCTATGACCCGCGTGAGTTCACCGTGTTCTCCTTCGGCGGTGGCGGACCGATGCACGCCTGCGGCTACGCGCGGGCACTGGACGCCAGCAAGGTCGTGGTTCCCCCGCACAGCTCGGTGTTCTCCGCATCGGGCGCGGCCGGCCTCGAACGGCTGCACATCTACGAGCGATCGGCGTGGATGGTGCTGTTCAACCCGCTGGTGAAGCAGGTGTTCAGCGACTTCGACGCGTTCAACTCGATCGTCGACGAGTTCACTGAGCGGGCCGTGACCGACTTCGCTGGGCAGGGGTACGGGCGCGACGACATCGAGACCGTGGTCGAGCTCGATATGCGCTCGACCGGTCAACTCTACGTCATCACCATTGCCAGTCCGGTACGCAGGCTGGAGACCCAGGATGACCTCGCCGCGATCATCAAGGCCTACTTCGCGGAGTACGGCGACCGGTTCGGTGACCTCGCGCTGACCAAGGAGATCGGCATCTCGGTCGACGCCATCCGGGTGCGGGCATGGATTCCACGCCCCGCGCCACGGCTGACGGAGCGGGCGGCGAGCGGCGAGCCCGTCAGCGTCGCCTGGAAGGCAAGCAAGGAATGCTGGTGGGCTAATTCGGAGCAGGCCCTGCCTACCGAGGTCTATGACTACGCGGCGCTTGGTCCCGGCCACCGGGTGACCGGCCCCGCGATCGTCGAGGCCGCGAACAGCAACATCGTCGTTGAGCCGGGGTGGGCCGGCGAGATGGATGGATACGGGTTCTTCACGATGCGGCAGGAGGGCAACTCATGAGTACTGCTGAGTCGAGCACCGAGCAGTTCTTCACCGATCTGCTGAACAACCAGCCCGTGATGTACGAGCCGGACCAGGAGATCAACGCCGAGTACCGGCTGCGCCCGCGTACCGAGCGCGAGGACGAGGCACTTGCCGCGATCACCGACCCGGCCGATCTTGCCGTTGGGCTGAGCAGGGTCGAGGCGGTACTGCAGTCATCGATCGAGATGATGCAGCAGATCAGCGCCTCCGCGGCGGCGAAATGGGGCGACCTGATCGTCGGCATCTACACCAGGGAAGGCGATTTCGCGGTAGCCACCTCGAGCGGGGTGAACATGTTCTCCGCGACCACCTCCTCGGTGCCGAAGTTCATTGCCCGCTACTGGGCCGACGAGCCGACTGTCGGTGTCGCCGAGGGCGACGTGTTCTACCACAACGACGCGAACTACGGCGGTACCCACAATCCCGACCACACCCTGCTCATCCCGTTGTTCTGGCAGGGCGAGCACATCGCGTGGATCGGGGCGATCATTCATGAGGGCGAGAACGGCGCCGCGATCGACCAGGGTGGTTTCTCGGTACGCGCGACCACCAAGTACGGCGAAGGTATCCGGATCCCACCGATGAAGATCGGGGAGAACTACATCGTCCGGCGCGATGTGGTGAACCTCTTCCAGAATCAGGTTCGCGATCCGATGCTGTGGCTCACCGATATCCGGTCGAAGCTCGCCTCCGCGCGTGCGGTTGAGCGCAGGCTGCAGGACTTCATGGGGGAGCGCTCACCGGAACTGCTCATCGCGACCATGCGATCGGTGCTCGAAACGACCGAGGCCGAGGTGCGGCGCCGGATCGCGGCCTGGCCCGATGGCGTTTATCGCGCCGCGCACTTCGCGGACAACACGCTGATGGAAGAGCGGCTGTTCAAACTGTCGGTCGAGTTGGACAAGCGTGGCGACAAACTCACCATCCGTACCAAGGGAAGTTCGCCGTCGATCGATCGCGCGCTGAACGCGCAGGCGCATTTCACCCGTGCGATCGTGGGCAATCTGTTCATGAACTTCATGTACGGTGACCTGCCACGTACGGCGGGGTTCATCGCGGCGCTCGACTACGAGCTGGAACCGGGTTCGATCGTCACCGCTGGCCCGGATCAGCCAAGTTCGCTGTCGCTGCTGACGATGTTCTCGCTGAACTCCGCGCTTCACCAAGCGGTCACCAAGGCGATGTACGCGGTTCCCGGTGTGGCCAAGCCGATGGCGCCCTGGTATCCGCAGGTCCCCACATTGCAGTACGGCGGGCTTACCCAGCATATGCAGGTCTATGCGAACGTCTCGACCGAGATGAACGCGGCAGGCGGTGGGGCGCTGCACGATCGCGATGGCGAACATGCGGCCGGCCCGATCTTCGCGCCGGTGTCGGACTGGGGCGAGATGGAGGGTCGTGAGGCCGAGCTCCCGCTGCTCGGGTTGTGGCGATGCATCCCGGCGGACAACCACGGTTTTGGCAAGTTCCGTGGTGGGGCTTCGGTCGAATGGGCGTACATGCTGTACGGCAGCCAGATGTTCGGCATGGGAATCACCAGCATGGGCGGGCGGTTCCCGGTCACCGGCGGGATGTTCGGCGGCTACGGCGGTTCCTGCACGCCACTGATCAGGATCAGGCCGGATGGCGGCGTGGATGCCGTGCGGCAGTGGCTTGTGGACGGTGGTAAGGGCCTGACCTACGAGGGATCGTCGATGGTGGCGAACCAGCCGATCGCGGGTGAGTACCTTGTGGACCATCCGATGCAGCCGGCGGACCCACGAGTCGAAGGCGATATCTGGATTCAGCGCGTCGGCGGTGGTGGCGGTTACGGCGATCCGCTGGAACGTGACCCCGAAGCGGCCATGCAGGATCTGCGGCGCGGGCTGATCAGCCCGGCCGTCGCCAGCGAGGTCTACCAGCTGGTGTGGGACGAGGAACGCATGGAGGCCGATATCGAGGCCACCGAAGCCGCACGGGCGCGGGAACGTCAGGCGCGACTCGCGCGGGGGCGCTCCTACGACGAGTTCGTCGAGGCGTGGCGGGTCGATTCGCCACCCGAGCATCTTGGCTACCTCGGTTCCTGGGATTGGGAAGACGACGAAGGATGACCATGCTGTTCGCGCCCGTGTTGCAGGACGTCGCTGCCCGGATGGCCGGCGACGGTGCGAAGGCCGGGGCGGATCCCGTCCAGCAGGCGTATCGCCTACGGGATGCGGTCGAGTTGGTGCGCCCGGACTGGGTGCTGAGCCATCACGACCCGGAGGCCGAGGCAGCCGCGGTGCGCTCCGCCGGCGCGGACGTCGAGCTGGTCGACGTCTCGCTTGCGGGGTTTGCCCCGGTTTCCGGGCTCGTGCAGGTCGTCGAGATCCTGGCCAAGCTGTACCCGGACACGGTGATCGCGGCGTCGTTGACCGGTCCCGCTGGGCTCGCGGCGGCGCTGGACACCGACGGTGAGGTGGATCTGCTCGACTGCGGTGACGTACTCGCCGAGCTCGTGTCGGCCTACGTGGGCGCCGGTGCGCGCCGGATTGTCGTGTGGGAGCCGGAAGTGCCGGGTGAGATAGCGGCCGAGGCGACTAGTGCGCATCTGGCAATCGTGCGCAGGCTCGAGATGCTTGGCATCCCAGGAGTCCTTTGCGGAGCGTCTGCCGTGGACTCCGCGGGGTATACGGCGCATGCGCTGAGTGGTGGCGGCAGGGAGGCCATGCTTGTTCCGGCGACGACGTTCGCGCGGGGCTCGGTGGAGTGTTTCGGCGAGTTGTGGCAGCGCTGGGCCGCGCTGGGCGCCGAGCGTGCGGGCCTGGTGCTCACCGACGGGCCGGTGCCCGCCGACTGCGATATGGGTTTGTTGAGTTCGGTGGGGGCGCGGCCGGGGAGCGGGCGATGACGGTTCCGAGTCATGGTCGTGAGGTGCGGTTGGTTCGGCGTCCGGAGGGGGCGCCGGTCGCCGACGACTTCGACGTGGTTTCCGTGCCCGTTCCCACGCCCGATGCGGGCGAGGTGCTCGTGCGCAACGAGTACCTTTCGGTGGATCCGTACATGCGCGGTCGGATGATCGACACCAAGTCCTATGCCGAACCGTATGCGCTTGGTGCGGTGATGACGGGCGGGGCGGTTGGCGCCGTTGTGCGCTCGGCGGCTCCGGAGTTGCCGAGCGGCACGACGGTCGTGCACGACTACGGTTGGCGGGAGTACTCTCGGGTGCCGGCCGCAGCTGCCACGCGTATCGACACTACGGTTGCGCCGGCTTCGGCATACCTTGGTGTTCTTGGTATGCCGGGTCAGACTGCCTATTTTGGACTTTTTGATGTGGCGGCGATGCGGCCCGGTGACACGGTGTTCATCTCGGGTGCGGCGGGCGCGGTAGGTGGTCTTGCGGGTCAGTTTGCCCGGTTGCGCGGCGCGCGGCGGGTCATCGGCTCCGCCGGTTCGCCCGCGAAGGTCGCCTACCTGCGGGACGAGCTCGGGTTCGACGCGGCGTTCGACTACCGTGATGGCTCGGTACGCGAGCAGCTTCGTGCCGCCGCGCCGGACGGTATCGATGTCTATTTCGACAACGTCGGTGGTGATCACCTGCGGGCGGCGCTCGCGGCGATCCGGCCGTTCGGCAGGATCGCGCTGTGCGGAGCCATTTCCGGCTACAACAGCACTACGCCGCAGCCGGGGCCGGACAACCTGGTGCTCGCCGTGGGTAAGCGCCTGAACTTGCGCGGTTTCGTGGTGTACGACTTCGCCGACCGGGTACCGGAATTCGAAGCGCAGGTTGGCCGGTGGTTGCAGGACGGCCAGGTATGGCTCCGCGAAACCACGGTATCCGGTGTGGACAGTGCGGTGCCGGCATTTCTTGGGCTGTTCGACGGCAGCAACACCGGCAAGATGCTCGTCCAACTGGCTCGCTAACTTTGAAGGAACGCGGTTAGGGCGGGAACTCGTCGTCGGTGACGATGATGCGCGTCGTGCGACTGAGTAGCTGGCTGGCGCTGAGGCCGAACATGGCGCGGAAGCTGTCGCTGAAGTGCCCAGGCGAGGCGAACCCCGCTTCGGCCGCCGCGGTGGTGAGGTCCAGCTGTTTCGCCACGGCGACCGCGACATGCAGCATTCGGGCCCACAGCCGGTAGCGGCGAAAGCTCGTCCCGGTATGCCGGGTGAACAAGGACTGGAACCGCGAGGCGGACAGGTTCACCTCGGCCGCCATCTGCGCGGCCGTCCACGGCGTGCCGGGGTGCGCGCGGAGCATCGCCAGCGCGGTTTGGATTCGGTCATCGCGCTGGTCGTCGGTGCCGGGGAGTAGATCGAGCACGTGCATCGGTCCGCCTCGTCTCGGATCCGGCGCACCCTGCCGGGATTCTCGTTCTCCTCCCGCAAAACGGTCGACTGCGGGGCTTCACCTGGTTCCTGCACGACGACGCGACCCAGCATTTCCAGCTACCTGGCGCCACGGACGTCGAAACGCCGCACCCGCGGTGACGGGCTGCTCCGAGAGGAGCAGCAACGGGGCGCGCCCTAAGTAACTAAGCCTCGATCCAGATGCCGACGGGACGAGGCAAGGTGCTGCTGAACCCGCGGACTGCCGTTGGGTGCGCTCGCCGACGATGCCCTGCCAATGACCCGGCCGTTGCTGGAGCACCACACGACCGGAACCCGTCGCCAGAGTAGTTCCCGCAACAATCCGCTGGAAACGTCGATGTTCCCGTGCAACACGAGCGCGAACAATCGTTCGATAGGTACCGTGCCCAGGTCGGCGTCGGCTTTGTGTACGCGGGCCCGCCCTGAACGCAGCGACACACGCGCACCGGGTGTGGTCACATGCAGCGTTTGTGCGTCCGGGTCCGCGAGGAGTACCGCCGGACAACCGGTGACAGCTTCCGTTCGTCGGGTAGGCATATCCCTGCGTGCGAGCAGGACCGGCATCGCGGGTCGTCTACAAGTGGCTCTGGCGCCGCCCGTATCGGTGGATGGCCGCTGGTCACCGTTCGGGCGTGTCGTTACCGACCGACGCTTTTCCGCTCACGAGTTCGCGAGGCGGCCGGCCTCAATCGGCCGGTCGTCACAGAAGATTGTCCGTTTCTCTCGTGGTCGCTAGTGGGATGAGGGTGCCGCAGATACGATCGATCGTGACCAGGAACGGGTCCGGGTCAGAAGGGGCTATTTTCGCCGCGCCCTGTCTGGCCACGTTCTGCCGTCTCGATGAGCTCGGTCTGGAGGCCGTTGGGCGACGCCTTGAGCCGGATCAGGCGGTGATCGGGTGCCCGGCACGTAGCCGCGTTCACCGATTGGCGGCCAGTACTGCCGCGAGGCCCTCTTGTAGATCTTTGACGAAATACTCGGGAACCTCCAGGGACGGGAAATGTCCCCCGGTTTCGGGTGACCTCCATCGGACGATTTGTCGGTACCGTTCCTGAGCCCAGGGGCGCGGACACTTCTCGATATCACGGGGATACATCGTGATTGCTGAGGGGACGTCGACCCGAAGGTCGGGATCGAGCGAGTTGTGGCTTTCGTAGTAGATGCGGGCCGACGATGCGCCGGTCCGCGTCAGCCAATACAGGGTGGCGTCGTCAAGAACTCGGTCCCTGGAAATCGTCTCAAATGGGCTGTCTTCGGTGTCTGACCACTCGGTGAACTTGTCAAGGATCCAGGCAAGAAGCCCGACCGGTGAGTCGACGAGCGAGTAGCCAATCGTCTGCGGTCGGGTGGCCTGTTGCTTCGCATACGCCCCGCGGGGGCCCTCGTAGAAGTCGCGGGTTTCCTCGGTCCACTTGCGCTCGACCGCCGTCAGCCCCTCCGTTGTCAACCCGGGCGGTCCCTCCGCGAACGTAGTGTGGATGCCGAGAACGTGCGCCGGGAACCTGCCGCCGAGAACCGTGGTGATATTCCCTCCCCAGTCGCCGCCGTGGGCTGCGAACTTGCGGTAGCCGAGCCTGCCCATCAGTTCCACCCATACGGCCGCGATCTTTTCGGTCCCCCACCCGGTGGTGGCCGGCTTGTCGCTGTAACCAAAGCCTGGTAGCGACGGCACCACGACGTGGAACGCCGCCGCATCCGCATCTTTCGGATCCGCAAGCTCGTCGACTACATCGATGAACTCGGCAATGCTGCCTGGCCAGCCGTGCGTCAAGATCAGAGGAGTAGCATCCGCGCGCGCGGATCGGCGGTGGAGGAAGTGGATTCCCAGATCATCAATGGTCGTGCGGAACTGGCCGATCCGGTTCAGGCGCTCTTCGAACGACCGCCAGTTGTACCCGGTGCGCCAGTAGTGCACGACATCGACGAGCTCGGCGAGAGGAACGCCCTGTTCCCATCGGCGAGGGTCGGGCGCGGCGCGATAGATCGTCTCAGCCTCCGGCAGCCGCGCCGCGGCCAGTCGCGCACGCAGATCGTCGAGCTCAGCGTCAGGTGCTTGGGCTTCAAACGCCTGCACGTCGCTGATTGAACGAGACATGAGACCTCCTGGCCATCGTGGAACCGGCTAAGCCGGTTCTAGCACGTCGTCATGCTAGCGTACAACCGGCTAAGGTGGTTCCATGCGTGCTGGGTTCCCTGACTTCCGCCTCGGTAGCGTGCTGGCGACCAGCTTCACGGGGACTCTGTCGGAGCGTCATGGCGACGCTGTGGAGCGCATTCCCACGCCGCAGCGACTCGTCGACTGGCTGGCCGTGAACGGCCTCGCCGTGGACTCCTGCGCCACCGCCCAGCTCGAACTCGCTCGGGAACTGAGGGAGTCGATCCACGCCGCTGCGACAGCGGCCGCGGTACAGGACCCTCTCCCTGCGTCTGCTGTCCAAGTCATCAATGACTGCAGCGCTGAGGGCCGGGCCGCGGCTATCCTGACGCCCGAGGGCAATCGGCAATGGCAACTTAGCTCGGCTTCCTGCGTCGAAGATGCCCTCAGCGTGATCGCCGCCGACGCGATCAGCGTCATCGCAGGGGAACGAGACGGAAAATTGGCCTTGTGCGCATCACCAACCTGCCAAGCCGCCTTCTTCGACACCAGCCAAAGTCGTACCCGAAAATGGTGTGACATGAACACGTGCGGGAATCGTCAGAAGAAAGCGCGCTTCAACGCCAAACCGCGCAAAAACCCCGGCTCAGCGGAGTGACCGTTACCTCGGAACATCCAAGTGGGCCCCACGCCTGCGGCACATTTGTCGCGTTAAGTCCCTCAACGGCACCGCTGGGAGGCATCCGTCGCCGTCGATCAACGTTCTCAATCAGTACGCGTACGTCTACTGATCGGCGACGTTATTCCGTGGTCGGCGTCAGTCCCGCCGACCGTTCTATCGTTGGTTGCGCGGGGGTCAGGCCATCTGCATAGCGAGATCGACCCACGATTAGTGCGCCCGAAGGAACAGGGTAAAGCGTGGGCAGGTACTGTGCTTCCCCCTGGCCGAAGCATTGACCAGGAGGATTGTGCCCCCGGCAGGAGTCGAACCTGCGACACCCGCTTTAGGAGAGTTTGCGACTAACTGCCACCGGTAAGGAGCTGACCTGGGCATGCCGTGGCTCGATTACTTCGAATCCTTCAGCGTGGGCGCCTATTGGGCGTGAGCTCCTGAGGCCCGCGCTAACTCGACGCAGGTCGGACGACCCGGACACGGTGGTCCGCCGCACCGGGAAGCGGCGACGATGCCTCGAGGCGTTCCCAGTCGCCGGATGGCCCTGCGTCGGCCGGTATCCGGTACGCACGCAACACCCGGGTGTCATCGCCTTCGACGACAAAACCCATGATCATGCCGTCGTCCGTCCTGACCACCCGATCGAGATGCACCGGCAAGTCCGGCAGCTGTTCCCGCTCTTCGTGCGGTAGCGCTTCGGTGCCAGCCAGGTGCGTCGTGTCCTCGAACTCGTCGTCGGTGGTGGTTCGTTCGACGATCGCCCCGCTCCCGTCGGCTGCGAACTGCCAGGGGAACAGCCGATCGCTCTCCGGATCGGGCCGGGTAGGATTGGTGATGGTGACGTCGCTCTTGGTAGCCGTCTGCGCCGCCAGGTCCACTGACCACACGCTGCCGTCGGCGGCGCCGACATGCAGTGTGTTCGGGTCGGTGCCGTCGAAGACGACCTGCAGTGGCTCCAGCCGGATGTCGCCGGTGAGCTCGCGGAGGTCCACGGAGCGCTGCGTGCCGTCGGCGAGGCTGTAAACGGGGATGCTCCCCGAGGACTGCTCACGACTCGAGGTAATCACGTCACGGAGTGAGTGCTGGTAGTCGGCCGACAGTGCCAACGGATCATCCCGCCACCGATCGTCGCCGTCCGCCGGCATCTGCAGCGGCGCGGTGACGGTCTCGCCGGTTTCCGGCGCGTAGGACAGGTAGACGTACCGGTCCTCTTCCTCCGGTGGCCCACCTTCGTACTCGACCATCACCACCCATGAGTTATCGGGCACGGGAAACGTCGTCTCCTCGGCTTCGTTCCCCTCAGGACTCCCAGCCGACTCCGGGTCGTCCTCCGACGCGCATGCAGCGGTGAGCGAGAAGACGAGCAGAGCACTCGTCAAACCGGTGAGCAGTCTGTTTACGGTACGGGACAACGGTCTTCGACCCCATTTCTGATGAGCGTGCACTGGACGGGACGATGATACGAGCGCCTCTCCCCGCGGGTTCGTGCCCTCGATGATCTACGGCGACACAGAGTAGCCCGATCCACGTTTCGGTACACAACCCGCGAATACGTCCTGCCGAGTCGATCGTTGCCATGGCGGGTCGCGAACCCATCCGAATGGGTCGTCGTGGGCGAAGCCGCGCGACAATGCGACACCACCGTGCGCACACTGCAGTTCTACGACGGATAGGGCTACTGGTCGCGGAACGGGACCAGAGGGGCGTCGCCGGTACGGTCCGGGGCATCTCACTCGGCTACGGCAGATCCAGTTGCTGACCGGCGCCGGGTTCAGCCTCGAGGAGGTAGGCGAGACCCTCGATCGGCAGGCCGGTGTCCCGCTGGTCGAGACGTACAGCGAACAGGTGCGGCTGCTCGAGATCGCGGAGCTGCGGCTGCGCTACCAGCGGATCGTCCTCGCTGCGGCGACTCAGGTGTTGCGTGAGCATCCGCACGCGCCCGTGCAAGCTCGACGGCAGGCCAGGTGCGCGATCGGTATCTCGGCAGCGACGTATGATCCTCTGCAACGCACTGAACTATGCGGTAGAAATCGGCCTGCTGTCAGTGAATCCAGTCAAGTCAATAAGGTGGACGGCGCCGAAGCCATCACGAGCGATCGATCGTCGCCGCGTTCCGAACCCGGTCCAGGTTCGCACGCTGCTACGAGCAGTACAGGATGTTGGACGCAGCGGCCCGCACCTGGCCGCGTGCTTTGCCGCGATGTACTTCGCCGGGTTACGGACCCGAGGAGGCGGTCAACCTCACGCCCCGGCGCCGATATGGAGTGCGCCAGAGAACGCGTGGAAGCATCCCTTGGGGAACATCTACATCGAGGAAGCAGCCCCACACGCAGGCCGTGCATGGACCGACGCCGGCCGCCCGCGAGAGCGTCGAGGACTGAAACATCGGGAGCGCGGCGAGGGCCGCCACGTGCCGTGCCCGCCGGAGCTCACCGAGACGCTGCGAGACCACCTCGCACGATATGGCCACGACAATGCAGGGCGCCTCTTCCGCGGCGAGCGGGGCGGTGACGTTCCGCTGATCAGCTGGAATCGCGCCTGGCGATCTGCCCGAGCCGCTACGTTGAGTGCTGAGGTCGCTGCGACACCCCTTGCCCGGCGTCCATACGACCTGCGCCACGCTGCGGTGCCGACCTGGCTCAACGGCGGCGTATCAGCTCCGAAGGTCGCCGAATGGGCAGGGCACTCGGTGGACGTGTTGTTGCAGGTCTACGCGAAGTTCCTCGACGGCCGCGACTACACGGCACAGCAGCAGGTAGAGGGCGCTAGGCCATTCGGATGGGGTGTTTGGCGGGCCCCATAGGTCTCGGCACGCATTCGGCACAGTCACCCGCACAGGATCGCTCAACGCCGTACACCACTGCACATCGACACACCGCCCTCTGGTCGCTTTCGTGCTGGTCAGAGGGCGGTTTACCAAGGCCGGTCAGAGTGCCCCCGGCAGGATTCGAACCTGCGACACCCGCTTTAGGAGAGCGGTGCTCTATCCCCTGAGCTACGAGGGCTTGATCGGCACATACTGTACCCCGCACCGCCGCGGCCTGGTCCCTGGCCCGGTATCGGCGTGCGAACCGAAGCTAAATGTCGGTGCACGCGGGTAGCGTCGGACCCGTGAGCGAGCGTATCCAGTTGAGCCAGGCGCTTCCTGGCGCCTACCAGGATCTACTGCGGCTGCACACCACCGTGCGCCGCGCGGCGGCCGATGCCGGCCTCGAGCAATCGCTGATCGAGCTGGTCAAGGTTCGCGTTTCCAGTTGAACGGCTGCGCCTACTGCACCGATATGCACGCACGGGAGGCTGGAGTCTCCGAGCGCCGGATCTTCCTGCTCCCCAACTGGTGGGAGACCGAGCTCTACAGCGAACAGGAACGCGCCGCCCTTGCCCTCGCGGACGCGATGACCCGGCTGCCGATCAACCAGGACGTGCCAGAGGAGGTGTACCAGCAGGCCACGAAGGTCTTCACGGACGACCAGTACACGGCGGTCGCCTGGGCCGCGACGGTGATCAACGCGTTCAACCGGCTGGGCGTGACCAGCCACAAGCCACTGCCGAAGGACGAATCATGACCGCCGCGCTGCTGCGTGCGCTACACGTACCTGGCAATCCCTTGGTGCTGCCGAACGTGTGGGACGCGGCTACCGCCCGCGAAGTGGTGGCGGCCGGCTATCCGGCAATCGCCACCAGCTCCGCGGCGGTCGCTGAAGCCGTCGGCTACGCGGACGGCGAGGCTCCCGCGGACGAGATGTTCGCCGCCGCTGCCCGGATCGCCCGGGTCATCGACGTCCCGCTGACGGTGGACGCCGAGGCTGGTTACCGGCTGCCAGCCGCCGAGCTTGCCGAACGGCTACGCGCGGCTGGCGCGGTGGGCTGCAATATCGAAGACAGCGACCATGACACGCACGTTCCGACAGCGCAGCACGCCGCGCGGTTGCGCGAGCTACGCGATGCGGCCGATACCAGCCTGGTCATCAACGCCAGGGTGGACAGCTTCCTGCGCACCAAAGACCACGCGAGCGTCCTCGCCGACGGGATCGCCCGCGCGGAGGCCTACCTGACGGTGGGCGCGGACTGCGTGTACCCCATCGGGCTGCGCGACCGGCGCCTCATCGCGGAATTCGTCGCGGCGGTGCGCCCGGCCCCGGTCAACATCACCTCGCTGCCCGGTGGCCCGGACCTTGCCGAAGCCGCCGAGCTCGGCGTTGCCCGGGTATCGCTCGGCGCTGGACTGTTCCGGGAGGCCCAGGCCTGGCTGCGTGACCGGCTGCTTGCCGTTAATTAAGGACTTTCGAAGCCGTCCGCCGGTAGCTCGCCGTCGTGGCGCAGCGGATGATCATTGTTGTTCGTTGCCGCCGCGAAGGACTCGAACGGCGCGAAGCGCTCCGGTGCCGCTGGCAGCTGGCCAGCGACCTCCTCAACCGAGTCGTGCACGGCGAGCTGCTGGAAAGCCAGCCTGCTTGCCTGCCCCAACGGCTCGTTGTCCGGAGTGCTTTCCGCCAGGTCGTTCCAACACTGTGCGCGCGCACTGCGGAACACTCGTTTGGCCGTCGAACGCTGGTCGCCCTCGATCTGCTCGGTCAACAGCGTGACCAGCTGGGTTAACCGACCGAGTTGCTCCGCATTAGCGGCAGAGGTATGCCTATCACTCACACGCGTGAGACTAGCTCAGCAAATTCCTACCGCAAGGGTGATCCGCAATCGAATCGTAAGCAAGGCCGTGCGCAGCTAGATCGCCCATACGCGTGGGTGATACCGGTCGGTAGGGTTATCCGCGATCGCCGCCTAACCTAGGTGTATCGGCGAGTCGGGGAGGAACTTTGATCAAGGTGATGCTGGCGGACGACGAGGACCTCGTCCGCTCCGGCCTGCGCACGATGCTGTCCAAAGTCGCGGACATCGAGATCGTGGCGGAATGCGCGGACGGCACCAGGGTGGCCGAGATCGCGCGCAGATACCATCCGGACGTCGTGCTGCTGGACATCCGAATGCACGACACCGACGGGATCGCCGCGCTTCGCCAGCTCCAGCAGCTGCCGCAACCGCCCCGGACGGCGATGCTCACCACCTTCGACGTCGACGAGTACGTCAACGACGCGCTCCGGCTCGGCGCGAGCGGCTTCCTGCTCAAGGACATCGAGCCAACCGCGCTGGTCAAGGCCATCCGGGACCTGGCGCGCGGCGGCGCGGTACTCGACCCCGGCGTGGCCGCCAGGCTGGTCGACGCGGTCGCCGATCGTGACCGCGCAGCGGCCCCGGCAAGGGAACTGCTCGCCGCCCTGTCCGACCGCGAACGCGAGGTCGCCGGGCTGATCGGCCAGGGCATGTCCAACGCCGAGATCGGTGCCACGCTGCACCTGTCCGAGGCGACGGTCAAAGGCTACGTTTCCTCCGTTCTGGACAAGATCGGCGCGAACAACCGGGTACAAGCCGCCCTGCTCGCCTATCGGGGTGGCCTGCTTGGCTGATCTTCTAAAGCCAAGCTCGCTCTCTCAGGCTCAGCTCAGGGCGAGGGGTAACACTAGAGCCATGCGCATCCTTGTTGTCGACGACGATCGGGCCGTTCGCGAGTCGCTTCGCCGCTCGCTGGAGTTCAACGGCTATACCGTGCAGCTGGTCGCCGACGGTCAGCAAGCCATCGAATCGGTGTCCGTGGACCGGCCGGATGCGATGGTGCTCGACGTGATGATGCCACGACTGGACGGCCTGGAAGTCTGTAGACGGCTCCGCGGCACCGGCGATGACCTGCCGATCTTGGTGCTGACCGCGCGTGAAACGGTCTCCGACCGAGTTGCCGGGCTGGACGCGGGCGCCGACGACTACCTCCCCAAGCCGTTCGCGCTCGAGGAGTTGCTCGCCAGACTGCGTGCGCTGCTGCGCCGATCCACGCCAGACAGCGGTGCCGACACGGCGCCCGCGGCGGAACTGAGCTTCGCCGACCTGCGCCTCGATCCGGGCACCAGGGAGGTGCACAGGGGAGACCGGCCGATCAGCCTCACGCGCACCGAGTTCACCCTGCTCGAACTGCTGCTCGCACACCCGAAACAGGTGTTGACCCGGACCCGCATCCTGGAAGAGGTGTGGGGCTACGACTTTCCAACCTCGGGCAACGCCCTTGAGGTTTACGTCGGCTACCTGCGCCGCAAGACCGAGGCAGAAGGCGAACCGCGCCTGATCCACACCGTGCGTGGCGTGGGATATGTACTGCGCGAGACGCCACCGTGAGTGAAGCTTCGACGCAGACCGCGCCGGGTATCGGACAACAGCTGCGGTTCTCACTGCGTCGCAGGGTCACTTTGCTCGCCACCCTGTGTGTCGCCTGCGCGGTCGCGCTGGTTTCGGCCGCCGCGTTCGTCACCGTGCAGACCAATCTGTACCAACAACTCGACGACACGCTGGAACGGCGGGCGCAGAACGCGTTGCAGGACCGGACGATGGCTCAGTCGCAGACCCAGCGCTTTCCCGCGGCCTTCCTTTCGCTCACGGATACCGAGTTCGCGCTGATCGACCCGGGCGGGCAGAGCGCGGTGGACGTCGGCCAGAGCGTGCCGCCGATCGGCAACGAGGAACGCCTGGTCGCGGCGGGAGCGGATGATCATTCGCTGCGCACCGACACCAGATCGGACACCAGGGTGCTGGCCGTGGCTTACGAGGACGGTCTCGCGCTGGTCGTGGCGCAACCCCTCGGGCCAACCCGCACCGCGCTGGGCAAACTCGCCATCGTGTTGGTACTGGTCGGCGGCGCCGGCATCATCCTGGCCACCCTTGCCGGGATGGCGGTCGCCCGCGGTGGGCTGCGACCGGTCCAGCGGCTGAATCAGGCGACCGAACACGTGGCGCGCACCGGCGAACTGCGGCCGATCCCGGTGACCGGCGATGATGAATTGGCCAGGCTGACGCAAAGCTTCAACACCATGCTCGGCGCGCTCGCCGAATCCCGCGCGCGTCAGCAGCAGCTCGTCGCCGATGCCGGGCACGAGCTGCGCACCCCGCTTACCTCGCTGCGTACGAATATCGAGTTGCTGGTCGCCGCCCAGGCAGCCGACTCGCCTCGACTGTCCGATGCGGACCGTGCGGAACTCGACGCCGACGTCCGTGGTCAGCTGGACGAGCTCACCCAGCTGATCGGTGACCTGGTGGAGCTGGCCAGAGAGGATGCGCCGCGTGCGGAGTTCGAGCGGCTGGAACTGGCCGAGGTGGTGGAACGGGCGCTGGACCGCGCGCGCCGGCGCGCCGGGGACGTGCGGTTCGAAGTAACCCTGCACCCATGGTCGTTGAACGGTGACTCGAGTGTGCTTGAACGCGCGGTGCTGAACTTGTTGGACAATGCGGTGAAGTTCAGCCCACCCGGTTCGGTGGTTCGAGTCGGGTTGACCCCGACCGGGCCAGGCAGCGCTCGGCTGGACGTGGCTGACTCGGGGCCGGGCGTCGCGGAGGCCGACCGGCCGTGGGTTTTCGACCGGTTCTACCGCTCGTCCGAGGCACGTACGATGCCCGGCTCAGGTCTCGGCCTTGCGATAGTGCAGCTGGCCGCCCGGCGGCACGGTGGCACCGTGCAGGTCGGTTCGGCCGAGGATGGTGGCGCACTGTTCACCCTCTGGTTGCCCGGCGCACCCAGCTAATCTCCGTGTTTGATTGTGTAGAATTTTGATTAGTTTGTAGTGATCCAGTGGGGAGGTTTGGTGCTCGCTCGGCAGCGGCAGGCGGTGATCCTGGACGAGGTGCGCCGGACCGGCGCGGTTCGGGTCGCTGAACTTGTCGAACGGCTCGGCGTCTCCGATATGACCGTGCGCAGGGATCTCGACGTCCTCGCCGGCAGGGGAATGCTGGAGAAGGTGTACGGCGGCGCGACCGCCGTCGCCGGGCGGAGCACCGACGAGCCGGGGTTCGAGGCGAAGTCGGTACGCCAGCTGGCGCAGAAGGAGGCGATCGCGGCAGCCGCCGCCGAACTGGTTCGGCCGGGAACCGCGATCGGGATCTCCGCGGGAACCACGACCTGGACCTTCGCCCGGTTCCTCGACGCCGTACCCGGCCTGACCGTGGTCACCAATTCGATCAGGGTCGCCGACGTACTGCAGGCCGCCAGCCAGACCGACCGGACCGTCGTGCTCACCGGGGGCGTGCGCACTCCCTCGGATGCCCTTGTTGGCCCGGTGGCCGTGCATGGCCTGCGCCGGCTGCACCTGGATCTGGTCTTCCTTGGCGTGCATGGCATAGCCGCCGGCCCTGGCTTCACCACGCCGAATCTGATGGAAAGCGAGACCGATCGCGCCTTTGTGGACGCCGCGAGCCGGCTGGTCGTGCTCGCGGACAGCTCTAAATGGGGCACCATCGGAATTTCCACGATCGCCGAACTTGCCGAGGCGAACGTGGTGGTCAGCGATGACGAGCTGGCCGAGGACGCGCGGCAGGCGTTGACCGAGCAGGTTGGGGAGCTGGTGCTCGCGCCGGTCGGCGAGTCGGGTGGGGCATGAGCAGGGTGCGTCGCACGGTTCGAACACTCGCGGATGGCCGCGAGATCATCTACTACGACGAGGAACCATCCGGCCAGCCGCGCAGCACCGAGGACACCAGGGATCTCCCGCCAGTGCGTCCGGGCACGGAAATCCGCCGCGACCCGCTGACTGGGGAGTGGGTCGTGCTGGCCGCGCATCGTCAGACAAGGACCTACCGCCCACCGGCCAACGCGTGTCCGCTGTGTCCTAGCCGGCCTGGTTCGGCAACGGAGATCCCGGAGAGCGACTACGACGTAGTAGTTTTCGAGAACCGGTTCCCTTCTTTCGCGCAAGGCGTGCCGGCCGTTGGGTCCACTGTGGAAGGGTCGCCGCTCGTGCCGAGCGCCGGTGGGATCGGCCGGTGCGAGGTGGTCTGCTTTACCAGTGACCACAACAGGTCCTTCGGCGAGCTCAGCCCGCGGCGGGTACGTACCGTGCTGGACGTGTGGGCAGACCGCACCGAGGCACTAGCCGAGGTGCCCGGCGTGCGCCAGGTGTATCCCTTCGAGAACAGGGGTACCGAGATCGGGGTAACCCTCGATCACCCGCACGGACAGATTTACGGATACCCGTTCACTACCCCGAAAACCGAGCGGATGCTTGCCGTCGCGCGCGACCACCGGCGGGACACCGGCAGGGCCGTTTTCGGTGATCTGCTTGCCGCCGAACGGGCCCATGGGCAGCGTGTGCTGGTTTCCTCGGCGCACTGGACGGCTTTCGTGCCACCCGCCGCGCGCTGGCCGGTGCATGTACTGCTCGCGCCACACCGTCAGGTGCCGGATCTGCCCGCGCTGACCCAGGCCGAGCGGGACGATTTCGCCGAGGTTTACCTCGCGTTGCTGGGCATGCTGGACGGCCTCTACGGTCGACCACTGCCCTATGTCGCAGGCTGGAACCAAGCGCCGGTACAGTCCGAACAGGAACTGAGTTGGCTGCACCTCGAAGTGCTTTCGGTACTGCGCGCCAAGGACAAGCTGAAATATCTGGCCGGTTCGGAATCCGGTATGGCGGTGTGGATCAACGACACGACACCGGAACAGATGGCCCAGCGCCTGCGTGCGGCAGGTGATCGGCGTACCGTGCGGGACAGGTAGCTCGGACAGGTAAGTCGGAAATTCAGTAAAAACCCAAGCAAGAGCTCAGCAAGCTCTCAGGGCACGGATGCACAGTGGTTACATGAGCGACAAAGATGCTGGCGAGCAGGAGTTCGACGGCCGCGATGCGCCGGCCGAGCGGACAGATCAGGGTGGTCTGGGCGGTCCTGCCAGCGGCAGCACCGCCGAGGCGGCGGATGCGAGTCCGTGGTCAGCGGCGGGGCAGGCCGCGCGGCAACCTGCCCCGGAAGGTCAGCAGCCGCCCGAGCCGGATCCGGCGGCCACACCCCCTTCGGGGATCTACCGCATAGGCCCGCAGGGAACCGGGCGACTACCGGGCAGTTCGTACGGACCGGGGGCGGCGCCGCCCCCGCCGCCCGGGTACCAGATGTCAACCGGTATGCCGGGCGGTCGTCCCGGCGGTTCGACCCAGCTGAGCGGCAGGACGAAGCTCGTCGCCGGGGTCGCGGCGCTCGCCTTGGTGGTCGGTGGGGCGGCAGGTGCGCTCGGCGGCCAGCTGTTCGGCGACTCCGGCGGCCCCTCGGTCAGTTCACTCGATACGCCTCCGCCGGCGAGGCAGGCATCCGATGCCCCGGAAGGTTCGATCGAATCGGTGGCGCAGAAGGTCACCCCGAGCGTCGCCCAGTTGCAAGTGCAGGGCGCGCAGGGAGCTTCGGAAGGCTCCGCGTTCGTGATCAGCACCGACGGTTATCTGCTCACCAACAACCACGTGGTGGAAGGGGCGAAGCAGGGCGGCGCGATCCAGGCGGTGTTCCACGACGGGACCAGGGCTTCGGCTGAGGTTGTTGGCACCGACCCGAATGCCGACCTTGCCGTGGTCAAGGTCGAAGGGGTGGACAACCTGACCCCAGCCGATCTTGGTCGTTCCGATGATCTGAACGTTGGCCAGCAGGTAGTGGCGATCGGCTCGCCCTACGAGCTGTCCGGCACGGTGACCTCCGGGATCGTCAGCTCGTTGCAGCGTCCGGTCCGCGCGGGCGGGCAGGACGGCACTCAGGCAACCGTGCTCGATGCCGTACAGACCGATGCGGCGATCAACCCTGGAAACTCCGGTGGCCCACTGGTGAACATGAAGGGCCAGGTCATCGGGATCAACTCGGTGATCTACAGCCCCGGATCCGCGTCCCAGTCCAGTGCGGGGTCAGTGGGTATCGGCTTCGCCATCCCGATCGACCAGGCTCGACGCACCGCCGAGGAGATCATCGACAAAGGGTATGCGACGCAGACAGTGCTCGGGGTCAGCGTTACCGACGGGCCCAACGGTGGCGCGCTGATTGGCGACGTGACGGGCGAACCCGCCTCGGGAACCGACTTGAAGTCCGGGGACGTTGTGACCAAAGTAGACAATCGATCGATCGACAGCGCGGACGCGCTCGTCGCGGCGGTGCGCTCGAATGCGCCAGGGGACAAGGTAACTCTCACGGTCGGTGATTCGAACACGATCGACGTGACGTTGGGCGGCCAGCGGGTCGGGGGCTAGTCGCAACGTCATCCGGTAATCCGGAAAACGCGGGCAGGGCATCCAACGCCCTGCCCGCGTTCTTATGCGCGGAGCCCGGTCACCGCAAGATCCCTAAAGATTGCGGTTCGGGGCGCCTGCGACCAGCGTTAGCTCGTTAACCTTAAAGAACGCGGTCACACCCAGTCACTCCAGGATCCCTCAGGAATGCGATTCAACGGACCCCGGCTACCGCGCCCCTCACTAACGGTTTCTCTTCAGAACGCGAACACGGGACGTCACCGAATCTGCCGCGTCCGGTAGCCACAAGATCCCTAAAGATTGCGGTTCGGGGAGCCCCACCGCTTGCCGACGTTTCCCTTCAGAGCGTGGTCGCCGGGCGTCGGCGGTCATCGAAATCCGCGAACGAACGCTGGCTCGGGACACTAACCAGCCTTGACCGACAGATGTACACCACGTATACATAGAGAATACCTTGCTCGTGGTTGGCATCGCTCAAGGAGCCCGCGCCGATGAGTCCATGGATCCAGAGCCGTCGTGCATTCCTTCGAGCCAGCGCGGTAGCCGCTGGGGCCGTGGTACTTGGCGGCTGCGGTGATGGCACCGGCCTGGACCCCGCGCTGGACAACGTCACGCCGGCCGCGGCGGGCGAGCCGAGCCGGGGTGGCGTACTGCGGTACGGACTTTCCACCGATCCTTCCAACTTCGAGCCGCATGTCACCTCGGGCGCGGCGGCCGACGTGGTGTGCCAGCTCTGCTACAACGGGCTGCTCGCCTACGACGACGAGGGCGAGATCGTCGGAGATCTGGCCGCCGAGCACGGCTGGGTCGATGAGCGCACCTACCAGGTCCGGCTGCACCCCGAGGTGTACTTCCACGACGGATCCCGGATGACCACAAGCGATGTGGTCTTCTCGTTCCGCCGGATGCTGGATCCGGCAACCGCGGCCAGCGCAGGGCCGCTGCTGGACGGGCTCGAGGAAGTTCGCGCCACCGGCCGCGACACCGTGCTGTTTCGGCTGCGCGAGCCAAATGCCGCGCTGCCGTCCGCGCTTGCCTCGCCGAGCGCGAACGTGGTCTCCGAAGCATGGATCAATTCCGGGGTCGATCCGAAAACGACGATGATGGGCACCGGGCCGTTCCGCTTCGAAGAGCGGATTCCCGGCGTCAGCTTGACCTTCCGCCGGTTCGACAACTACTTCGTGCCTGAGCTGCCTTATCTGAACGCGATCCAGTTCGTGCCGATGGAGGACGATTACGCCAGGGTGACCGCCCTTCGTTCGGCCACAGTGGACATGATCGATTACGTGCCGGCCACGCACTTCGGGGTGATCCAGAGTAATCCCAAACTGCGCCTCGTCTCGGACAATACCTTTGGCTTCGGCTGGGTCGGGTTCGTGACGAGCAAGCCACCATTCGACGATGTGCGGGTGCGCAAAGCCGTCGCGCTTGCCCTTGATCGCCAGTCGATTCTGGACACCGCGTTCCTTGGCAACGGCGAGACCATGACTGGCTCGCTGATCTCCCCGGAGATCGCCAGCTACCCACGCCGGCTGGCCGGCACGGTTGAGCACGATCCTGATCAGGCGAAGTTCCTACTCCGCAAGGCAGGTCGACGGAATCTCACGCTTCCGGTGGTCACTACCAGCAGCTACTCGGTGATCTCCCGGCCGGCGGAAGCGATGCTGCCGGGGCTTCGCGCGGCGGGTATCGATGTTCAGCTCGTCCGGCAGGAGTGGTTGTCTTTCCGGGAAACCGTGTCCGCCAAGACGTTTCCGGTGCATTCCTGGGGGTCCGCGCCGTCCTACGGCGATCCGGACGCGTTAAGAGATTTTGTCGGCACGGGCGGTTCGTTCGCCACGAATCTGGACTTCTCCGATGAACGGGTCGATTCGCTGCTCGCGCAGGCCAGGCGAGCCACCGACGACGGCTTACGCGAGGAGCTCTACTACGAACTGGAGAAACGGGTACTCGACCTGATGCCGATGACCTACACGGTTCGGCGAGAGCAGGGCGAGGCGCACCACGACTACGTCCGGGGCTTCCGGCATCCACCCAAGGGGGCTTGGACACAGACCAGTCTGCGTCGGACCTGGCTGGAAAGGTAGCCATGCGAACATTTCTCGCGCGCCGCGCCGGGCTGGCACTGATCCAGCTGTTCGTGGTCGGCACGATCGTTTTCCTGCTGGCCCGGCTGATCCCCGGCGATCCGGCAAGGGCAGTGCTTGGTGACAACGCCACCGAGGATCAAGTGGCCCAAGTACGCGAACTGATGAACTTGGACGCGCCACAGTGGGAACAGTACTTCGGATTCTGGGGCAACCTGCTTCGCGGCGACCTCGGCGTCTCGCTGATCAGCGGGCGCACCGTACTCGAGGACCTGCCGGTGCGGATGGGTAACTCACTCGAACTCGTGCTGCTCGCGCTCGCACTGGCCATGGCGATCGGTATCCCCCTCGGTCGATTGGCCGCGACCAAGGCGAACAAGGCAATCGACCATATCGTCACCGGCGGCGCGATCCTCGGCATCTCCCTCCCGGTTTTCGTGCTCGGCACCCTGCTACTGCTGGTACTTGGCGTGTGGTGGCCGGTGCTGCCACCGGAACGGTTCGTCTCCTTCGCCGAAGACCCGCTCACTCATCTACGGGTACTGCTACTTCCGGTACTCACGCTCACCGCGGCATCAACGGCGGTGGTAGCCAGGATGACTCGATCGGCCATGCTGGAAACCCTCAGCGCGGACTATGTGCGCACCGCCCGCGCCAAAGGCCTGCGCGAGAAACACGTGGTACGCAGGCATGCGCTGCGTGCCGCGATGCTGCCGATCGTCTCGGTGTCCAGTGTGGAGCTCACAACGCTGATCGGCAGCACCGTGCTGGTAGAGAGCATCTTCGGGTGGCCGGGGATGAGCTCGCTGCTGATGAACGCGGTCACCGTGCGGGACTATCCGGTGATCCAGGCCGTGGTACTTGCCACCGCGACGATCGTCATCGTGGTCAACCTGATCGCCGATATCACCGTCCGCGCCCTCGACCCCCGAGCGGAGAGTGTCTGATGACGACCCTGCCGGACCAGAAGGATGCCGTCGGGTTCGATCCGGTGCGCATCGGCGCTTTCGGGCGCTGCCTACGCAATCCGCGGGTGCTCATCGCGGGCGGTTTTCTCGCCATTATCGGATTGCTGGTACTGCTCGCGCCCTGGCTGGCGCCGGCGGACTACCGCGCGCAAATCGATCTTCCACTGACCAACGCCGGCGTTCTTGGCACCGATGACTTCGGCCGCGACGTGCTGTCCAGGCTGATCGTCGGCGTGCGGACGTCCATGCTGGTGGCGGTGCTCGCGGTGCTCGTCGCCGGCGCGGCCGGTGTCTTTCTCGGGCTGGTCGCGGGCTTTCGCGGTGGCTGGTTGTCGGTCGTCATCATGCGTGGTATCGATATCCTGCTGAGTTTCCCGCCGATCGTGCTCGCCATCGCCGCCGTCGCGATCCTGGGTCCAGAGCTGCGCAACGTCGTCATCGTAATCGGCATCCTGTACATCCCTCGGTTCACCAGGGTGGTTTACACCCAGGTACTTTCGTTGCGGGAAGCGGAGTACGTACAGGCAGACCGGGTGCTCGGGGCGAGCAGTACCCGGACCATGTTCCGTACCGTACTGCCCAACGTGACGGCGCCGATCATCGTGCAAGGCAGCCTTTCGCTGAGCTTCGCGGTCCAGATCGAGGCGGGACTGAGCTTTCTGGGGCTCGGCGCGCAACCCCCGCTGCCCTCCCTCGGCACCATGGTTGGCGCGGGACGCGACTTCCTCGAGGTACAGCCAAGCCTGCTGATCTTCCCCGCGATCGTGATCGTGGCGATCGTGCTCGCGCTCAACGTGGTCGGCGATGGCCTGCGCGATGTGCTTGATCCCCGGCGAGGTCAATCCTGATCAGCCGATAGCTACGAAGTGGACGGTATGGCAGCGAGAGAAGGAGCAGCAGTGACAAAGTTTCGTACACCGGAGCTTGGCAAGATGAGCTGGACGGAGGTCACCGAAGCCGCCGAAGAGAACCCGGTCGTGCTGGTGCCGATTGGCGCGATCGAGCAGCACGGGCCGCATCTGCCGATCCACGAGGATTCGATCGTCGCGGACTGGGTAGCCCACCGGATTGCCGACGAGCTGGATGTTCTGGTCGCCCCGCCATTGAACTACGGTCATTCGCCAACCTTTCGCGGATACCCAGGAAATCTGTCGCTGAGCGCGGAAACGCTGCGTACCGCGATCTACGAGATCATCGCGACCCTGGTGGATTCGGGATTTCGCCGTATCGTTCTTGTCAACAACAATGGCGGTAACGTCGGTCCAGCTTCCTCGGCCGCGGTCGACGCCCGGCGCGACCTTGGCGTACTCATTGGACACGTATATCCATGGTCACTTGGTTACTCGCTTATGCGCGACGTTTACGACGACGCGAGCAAGGTCTACGGGCACGGCGCGGAGCCGGAGCACTCCGCGATGCTCGCGATCTTCCCCGACCAGGTTCAGTCCGACCGGGTCACGACCGGCGGGATGCGGGAGCTGAACGGCTGGCAACCGGCCAGCTACACCGAGGCACATATTCCGGGCCAGCCGATCACCGGCACCGTCTTCTGGGACTTCTCCGAGGTGAGCGCAAGCGGCGTCACCGGCGACGTACACGCCGCGAACCCGGAAATCGGCAAGGTGTGGATCGACCGGGTAGTCGGGTTCTGCGTCGCGTTCGTTCGCGAGTACGACAAGAACACCAGGGACACTAGCTCGGCGCGGGCTAGCTGAGTCGAGGCGATGGGAGCGAGACATTATGCGAGTAGCGCTTTGCCAGTTCGGTGCGGGCGACGACCCGGTGGCCAATGCCGCCGAGATAGACAGGTTCGCCGAGCAGGCGGCAGAACAGGGCGCCAAGATACTTGTCGCGCCCGAGGCGGCACTTGTCCGGCTGCCCGAGGCGCATCAGCCGGTAGCCCCGCATGCACAACCGCTGGATGGCCAGTTCGCCCGAGACCTGGCGAAATCCTCGGCAGCACACGGAATCACCATCGTGGCGGGCAGTTTCACCCCTGGAGATGATGAGCGAGCGGTCAACACCCTGGTCGTTCTCGCCGACGGTGAACTCGTGGCGCATTACGACAAACTGCACCTGTATGACGCCTTCGCCTACCAGGAGTCGAAGAACGTGCGTCCCGGCGACAACGCGCCGGTGACCATCGATGTGGACGGAATCAGGTTTGGCCTGGCTACCTGCTACGACCTGCGCTTTCCGGAGATCTTCCGGGCCCTGATCGACAACGGTGCGCAGGCATTCCTGCTGCCTGCCGCGTGGGTCCGCGGTCCGGTCAAGGAGGAGCACTGGTTCACCCTGCTGCGCGCGCGGGCGATCGAGAACACCGCATACCTGCTTGCCAGCGGGGAAGCCGGTGAACGCTGTATCGGTAGGTCAACGGCATTCGATCCGCTCGGCCTGCAGCTGACCGATCTCGGCGCGGGGCCGGGTGTCGGCGTCGTCGACGTCGATCCGGCACGGGTCGCCGCGGTGCGAGAAACCGTGCCATCGCTGAGCCATCGACGGTTCCGCGTGGTTGCCGGCTGAACTGACCCGGACGGACAGGAGGCGAACGATGACCGCGACCGCGAGCTCCCCGGAGCCAGTACTCAGCATTGCCGACCTTTCGGTTGACTTCCGGGTCAACAAGGCCTGGGTGCCCGCGACGCGGTCGGTCAGTTTCGAGCTGTATCCAGGCGAGATTCTGGCCGTAGTGGGGGAATCCGGCTCGGGCAAATCGGTGAGCTCGATGTCGGTCCTCGATCTGCTCGCGGACAGTGCCCGAACGTCCGGGCGGATCCGGCTCGGCGACGCGGACCTGCTTCCGGTACCCGAGACCGGACTCGGCGCGGTACGTGGCAACGAGGTCGCGATGATCTTTCAGGAGCCGATGACCGCGCTGAATCCGGTCTACTCGGTGGGCCAGCAGATCATCGAGGCGATTCGCTGCCATACCGATATGGACAAACGCGCCGCACGCGAGCGCGCGATCGAACTGCTCGAGCTGGTTGGTTTCCCTGAACCAGGCAAACGGGTGGATTACCATCCACACCAGCTGTCCGGTGGGCAGCGGCAGCGCGCGATGATCGCGATGGCGATCTCCTGCGATCCGAAGGTGTTGATCGCCGATGAGCCGACCACCGCGCTGGACGTCACCGTGCAAGCGGAAATCCTGGACCTGCTGCGGGATCTCCGCAAACGGCTCAACTCGGCGATCGTGTTGATCACGCACGATATGGGAGTCGTTGCCGAACTCGCCGATCGGGTCGTGGTGATGCGCTCCGGCGAAGTAATCGAACAATCCGATGTGTACACCCTGTTCGCCGAACCGGAACACGAGTACACCAGGAAGCTACTCGCCGCGGTGCCGCATCTCGGCCGGGCCGCACGTTCCGAACCGGTGGACCCACCACCCGCGGCGCACCAGGAGCCAGCAGTTGCCCTGCGCCTCGACAATACCGTTGTGCGTTACCGGGGGCGCTTCGGTCGGCCGGGTTTCCTTGCCGTGAATGGGGTGTCCCTGGAACTGCGCGCCGGCGAGGTGATGGGGCTGGTCGGCGAGTCAGGCTCGGGAAAGTCGACGATCGGTCGCTGCGCGATGGGCCTGCTGCGTGCCGAATCGGGCACGGTTGAGGTGTGCGGTGAGGACATCACCAGGGCCTCCGAGCGGCGGCTACGTGCCCTACGGCGCCGGTTCTCGATGGTGTTTCAGGATCCGGCGTCCTCATTGAACCCACGCGCGCGGATCGGCGACAGTATCGGCTTGCCGCTACGGCTGCACCGGGTGGCCAGTGGTCGCGAGTTGACCCAGCGCGTCGGTGATCTCCTCGAGCAGGTAGAGCTGCCACGCAGCTGGGCGAGCAGGTACCCGCACGAACTTTCCGGCGGGCAGCGCCAGCGGGTGGGCATCGCAAGGGCGATCGCGCTGGAGCCGGAACTGCTTGTGGCGGACGAACCGACCTCGGCGCTGGATGTCTCAGTACAGGCGACCGTGCTGAACCTGTTCCTCGAACTTCAGTCCAGACTCGGCTTTTCCTGCCTGTTCATCAGCCACGACCTGGCGGTGGTGGAGATGCTGGCGAACACGATCACCGTGCTCCGCGACGGCCAGATCGTCGAATCCGGCGACCGCGCGCGGATCCTGACCGAACCCGCCGAGGAGTACACCCGCCAGCTGGTGCGGGCGGCGCCGGTGCCGGACCCGGTTGGCCAGCGCGCTCGCCGGCGCTAGGCCGGCGGCAACTTGCTGAGCACGGTCTCCACCGGTTGCAGGTGCCGGTGCAGGATCGTGGTTGCGCCCTCGGCGTCCCCGTCGCGCAGCGCCTGCACCAGCGCGGTGTGCTCCCTGTTGATGGTGGTCAGCCGATCCGGCTGCGCTTGCACCGCACTCACCGAAACCCGCTGCTGGCGGGAGCGCAGGTTGTCGTAGAGCTCGGTGAGCACCGAGTTACCGGTAGCCGCGACGATCGCCCGGTGAAACCGGACATTGAGCTCGCTGCTGGCGAACAGTTCCTCGGGCTCGAGTGCCGCGTAGCGCCGCACCCGCGCTGGCTCGTGCATCATCGCCAACAGTTCGTCCACTTCGGGCGGTGGGGCGATACCGCGCTGTACCAGCGTCTGCACCGCATACCCTTCGAGTAGCTTGCGCATCTCGTACACCTCGACGAGGTCGCGCGCGGTCACGGTGCTGACCTGCGCCCCTCTGCGCGGTGTGAGGTGCAGGAACTTCTCCGCGGCCAACTGGTGAAACGCCTCGCGGACCGGAGTGCGGGAAACACCGACGGCCTCGCAAACCACCGCCTCGTCCAGGAAGGCACCAGGGCGGAGCTCGCCCCGCAGCACACCGTCCCGAACCCAGTCGATCACCCGCACCCTTGCTGGCTGCCGGCTGGTGGACTCGCTTGCCGGTACGTTCATCGCGTGGCCTGCCGGCTACGCACTACTGTGACAATCACGACTTAAGTATACGCGGTGCATACACAGGTGTGAGGTCTGCTCACCCGGTCGTGGGATGGCGCGCCGCTCGCCTGGCCAGCAGCGACCGAACCAGGCCGACCAGGATTGCGATCAGCCAGCACGCGCCGAGCGCCACGGCCAGCTGGACGGGGTAGTTCGCGTCGTGCAGTCCTGGGTTGACCGACCCGCCGTAGGGCCGCCACAACAACGGTACGGCGAGGAAGACGAGTACCGCACTGGCCGCTGTCGCCGCACCTACCGGCCAGCGCCAGCGCGCGGGCACCGCACGGGTAATGAGCAACCCGACCAGGCCAACCAGTGGCGCGAGCAGCGCGTCGTGCAGCACCGGGCCGGCGATCAGCCAGCCAAGCACCGGGCCGTTCGCGGCGAACCCGGCGGAAAGGAAGTCGACGAACTGCACGCCGCCGTAGCCAAGCGCGGCCAACCCGAGAATCGCGAACAGCCAGCGCATTGCTACTGCACCACCAGTCGCTGTACCCATTTCGTTTGCAGTACACCCGGCCGGTTGGGCGCGATAATCCGGCACGGGTAGCCGTGATCGAGGCTGAGTCGCTCGCCGTTCACCCGCAGTGCGAGCAAACTGAGCGGGTCGTCGGTATGGCTGCCAGGCAGCGTACTGCGCGCATAGCGGCCACGAGGTTCCATGGAGATCACCCGTAGCTCGCTGCCTGGCGCGGCGCCCACCGCGTGCAGCAGTTCCGGGATCGACACACCGGTCCAGCTGGCCGACTGGCTCCAACCTTCGACGCAGGCGATCGGCAGCTCGGCGGTGCGTTGCGGCAAGGCGGCAAGGTCGGCCAGTCCAAACTGGTGCGCCCTGCCGGACCCCTGCACGACGAGGCGCCAGTCCTCCGCCGTCGCCGCGCCGATCACGTTCGCTGCCTTGGCCGTGCGGTTCACCGGCACGCCCTGCGGTGCCTCCGTCGAACGCCAAGCAAGTGGGGAAATGTTACGTAGCAAGGGAACCGTGCTGCCCGCGGTGGCCGCGACCGCCACTCCGGTAGCCAGCCAGGTGGTACGCAGAAAGCGGCGCCGGTCCTGGCTGGGCTGGTCGTTCGTGGCCTTGCTTGCCGCCCTGGCTTCCTTGCTCAGCGCGCGCCGGACGATCGGGAGTTTGATCGCGATATGCACCAGGATCGCGCCGACCGCGAGCCAACCGACCACGCGATGCGCGGTGGGGAAGAAGAACCGCCACGGGTAGTTCTGCGCGACATTGAACAGGCCGGTCACCAGCTCGAAGATCACCGATCCGGAGAGCAGCAGGATCGAGCCGCGTTCGATGGCATGCGGCAGGGACCGCACCATTGGGCGCGCGAACAGTTTCGGAAACACGCTCCACAACTTGGCCGCGAGCAACGGGATCGCCGCGATACCAGCCAGTACGTGTAGTCCCTGGGTGACTCGATAGAGGTTGACCGGTCTGCTCGGCCAGTAGAACCAGCTCGGCGGATACTGGATGGCGTAGCTGAGCATCCCGGTAACAAAGCAAACCAGAAAAGCGATGCCCAACCATACGCCAACCTTTGCGGCGACCCGTTCGTCGTGTGCCGCCGCGCGAAACCGGGATTGTCTTGGTATCAGGGAGATGCGTTTCATCGGTTAGCCAACTCCTTGGTTACCCAGCTCCGCCGTCCACCGGCCGGCACGATGGCTGATCCGGTTCACCCGCAGCGCGGCCCCGGTAGCGACCGCATGGATCGACTCGGCGCCGAGCATCGCCCAGGGGAACCACTGCCCTCGGCTGGTTTCGGTGATCACCCGCGCGAGCGCTCGCTGACTTCCGGTGCCTGGGGAGCCGAGTTCGACGAGCGCGGTACCACCGGGGGCGAGGAGTGCCGCGACCCTGCGGAGTAACCGGACAGGATCACCGCCGATCCCGATATTGCCGTCCGCGAGCAGTACATGCGCCCAACGTCCCTCACCAGGTAACCGATCGAACACGTTGCGCCTGAGTACCGGAAGGCCACGGTGGCTGGCGAGCTCGACGGCGATCGGTGAGCGATCGATACCAAGTGCTGGGATACCACGGCTGGCCAGCTTGACGAGAAACCGGCCGGGACCGCAGCCAAGGTCGATCGTCGGCCCAGCGCAGGCATTGAGCAGCAGTTCGTCGCCTGCGCCATGGCCGGCCCGCCAGCGTCGTACCGGCATCGCGATGCGCTCACCGGTAGCCAGTTCCAACCAGCAACGGCTGCCGCGCAGTCCTGGGGCGAAGGCGTCCGGTTCCTCGTTCACAGTATCTACAGTGGTCACTGGTAGACCGCCGTCCGGAGTAGCGTGTTGGCGAACCGTGAGGATGGTGCCTTGCTGGCTACCTCGAAGGCCTGTGCGTAGGTGTCCACATCGGAAATCTCGGGGAGCGCGCCGATCCGGAGACCGGAGCTGGCCAGCGCGGCGAGCGTGTGCTTTCCGGTGTCCTGAGTAGACATAGGCACATCGTGTAGCGCACCGGCGTTAAGTGGAGCGCGCAAGCCCAGTGCCCACCAGCCGCCGTCACTTGCCGGCCCGAGCACGCCATCGGTTCCTGGCTCGGCCAGGGCGCGCACCGCCTGGTGTAGCAGCTCGCTACTGGCCTGTGGGGTGTCCATTCCGATCTGGAGCACCGGTAGGCACGGGAACTGGGCGGTCAGGTCGGCGTGCGCGTTGGCAAGGCGTTCGGCTAACCCTTCGCCGCGCTGCGGCAGCACCGTCAGGTTCTCCAGCGCGCCGTGTAGTTCGGCCGCTCGGCAGGCATCGCGCAGATCGCCGGTCAGCGCGAGCACCGGGATCGTGCCAGGGGTGGCTCGCACGTTGTCGATGGTGTCCAGCAGGCAGGCCGCGGCGAGCTCCGCGGCAGCCTCGTGTGACAACGGTGGCACCAGCCGGGTTTTCACCTTGCCCGGCACCGGTGCCTTCGCCACGATCAGCAGACAACAGTTCATCGCAGCACCGCCGCCATATCCCGGACCGCGCGCAGCGTGCCGCGAACGGACCCAGACACCTTCGAGGTCGTACCGGCGGCGCGCTCCCGGTAGGGCACGGCCATCTCGGTGACTCGCCAGCCGGCCCGCGCGGCCAGCAGCAGAAGCTCGAGCGGATAGCCGAACGCCCGATCCCGGACGTCCAGGTCGAGTAGCGCCTGCCTGCGGAGCACTCGCATCGGCGCGATGTCGTGCACCGGAAGGCCGCGGCGGCGCAGTAGCCTTGCCAGCACCGCGTTGCCAGCGCGAGCATGCCACGGCCATGCCTCGCGAACCGTGGGTACCCGCCGGCCAGCGACCAGATCGGCGCCACCAGTAGCCACGGGGCCGACCAGTCGAGGCAGCAGGTGCGGATCAAGTGAACCGTCCGCGTCCATAAAGCACACGATCGAGCTTTCCGCGTGCAGCAGTCCGGTGTGGACGGCGGCGCCGTAACCCTTGCTCTGTTCGTGTACCACGGTGGCACCGTGCCGGGCGGCAATCATCGGTGAGTAGTCCGTAGACCCGTTGTCCACGACGATCGCCCGGTAGCCGTCCGGTATGGCGCCGAGTACGCCGGGAAGTGCCGCCGCCTCATTGAGACACGGGAGCACGACATCGATGGGCATATCGTGAACGTAGACCGGTGCCGCGGCACGCAGAACCCTTGTGGTGCTTACCGAATTATGACGGCGCGGCAGATCTTACGAAGTCCTGACGGCTTGCCGGACAGCCTGCCGATCGGGCACGCAGCGGTTACCGTGCGGCCGTGGTCGTCTCTCCAACCAAGCCCGTCCGGCAGGGCCACCGCGCGGACCTGATCGCCGTCGCGGTGGCGGCCGTATTGCTGATCACCGCCAGCGTGGTTGGCGTACTGCTCAACCGGCCGGATTCCGGGGTGCTCATCCACGCAAACGCGCCGCCCATCTACGGCAGGCTGGCTCCGCACCTTGGTCCGGGAACCCCGCTGGCCGTGCTGTTGCTGATCGCCGTCGTCGTCTGGGGGCCGACGCTCGCCGCGCGACTGTCCTGGCGCCGGCTGCTTGGCGCCGGCTACCTGGCCGCGGTGGCGTGGACGCTTGCACTGGCCATGGTGGACGGTTGGCAGGCAGGGATCGTCAACCGGCTGACCCATCGGACCGAGTATCTGCACGAGGTGCCGGGGATCACCGATATCGGGGTGTTCCTGCGGACATTCGTCGAGCGGATCTCACTGGATAATCCCGATTTCTGGACCACGCATGTGTCGGGGCACCCGCCAGGAGCGACGCTGAGTTACGTCTGGCTGGATCGGCTCGGGCTATCCGGTGGTGGCGCCGCAGGGCTGGTGACCATCTTGATCGGTTGTCTCACCGCGGTGGCGGTACCTGTGACCATGCGCGAGCTGGGGGCAAGCGAACAGGCTCGAGCTAGCCTGCCGTTCATCGCGTTGTTTCCTGGCGCGGTCTGGGTTGGCGTATCCGCGGACGGCCTGTTCGCCGGGGTGGCCTCGCTAGGGCTGGCGTTGTTCGTGTTTGGTGCGCGGCGCTGGCGTCCACTGTGTCTTCCCGCCGGCATGGTTCTCGGGTTTGCTTTGTACCTTTCCTATGGACTTGTCCTGTTTGGCGTATTGGTATTCGTTGCGTGGCTGCTGTTCCGCGATGCGGCTTCGCTGGTACTCGGGCTGGCCGGGGTGGCCAGCGTGGTCGTCGCCTTCGCCCTTGCCGGCTTCTGGTGGTACGACGGTTATCAGGCCCTCGTCACGCGGTACTACCAGGGATTCGGTGGGGAACGACCGTACGCGTACTGGGTGTGGGCGAACCTGGCCAGCGTCCTGGTGGTGATCGGCCCGGCCGCCGTTGCCGGGATGCGGCGGGTGCTCGCCAGATTGCCGGACTCGTGGCGAGTGCGTGGTTTCGCGGCGAAGCCAGTCGTGCTGCTCTGTCTCGCCGCGCTGGTTGCCATCCTGCTCGCGGATCTGTCCGGCTTGTCCAAGGCCGAGGTGGAGCGGATTTGGCTACCCTTCGCGGTATGGCTGCTGCCCGCGACGGCGCTGCTGCCCGCGGCCTCGGCACGGTGGTGGCTGGCAGGGCAGGGCATCGTCGCGCTCGCGGTGAATCACCTGCTGTGGATCCCGTGGTGAGGTAGGCGAACGAGATGGCAACGGATGGCACGGCGCGACCGGCTGGCACGGTGCTCGTGGTAGACGATGACGCGACGATGCGGGATGTGCTCCAGCGATATCTGGAAGCCGCCGGGCACCACGTGCGGCTGGCTGCCGACGGGGCCGAAGCCCTGCGGATGTTCGCCGAGCAGGAGCCCGATCTGATCGTCCTGGACGTGATGATGCCGGGGATGGATGGCCTCGAGGTGTGCCGTCGCCTACGGCTGCGCAGCATGGTTCCGGTCATCATGCTGACCGCGCTCGGGCAGGAAGAGAACCGGATCGCCGGCCTCGCGCTCGGTGCGGACGACTACGTGACCAAACCGTTCTCCCCGAGGGAACTCGCGCTACGGGTGGGTTCGGTGCTGCGCAGAGCCCGCGGACCGCAGGCAACATCCTCGGCCGCGGCGGTGACCGAGCTGCGGGATGGCGATCTGCGGCTGGACTCGGCCGCGCGAACGGCCACTCGCGACGGTCTGGAACTCAGTCTGACGGTGCGCGAGTTCGAACTCCTCGCGTTCTTCATCGGTAACCCGGGGACCGCGTTCAGCAGGGCCGAGTTGTTGGAACGGGTATGGGGCTGGGACTTCGGCGACCAGTCCACGGTAACCGTCCATGTGCGACGGTTGCGGGAGAAGGTTGAAGTGGATCCCGCGAAACCGAAGCGGATCGCCACGGTGTGGGGCGTTGGCTACCGATACGACCCGGTGGTGCCGCGATGATCGATCCCGATGAGCCCACGCGGGACATGATCCAGCATATTCTGCACATCCTGCCGTTCGCGCTCGCTTTCGTGTTACCTATCGTGTTGCTCGGCGCGTTGCTGCTTTGGCTGCTGCGCAACAGATCGCTCGCGGCGACCATGTCGGTCCTTGTGCTGATGCCGATCCTCGCGATGGTGATCGGCGTGCTGGGGATCAGCGGGTTCATGTTCAACCCGACGCTGACCACCATGCTGATCGTTTGTCTGATCGTCGCGTTGGTGACCGTGCTTCCGGGACTGTGGATCGGCCGCTCGATCGCCAAACGCAGCGTCTGGGAGCGCGAAGCCAGGGAGCGCGAGCGGGCGGCCGAGACTTCCCGGCGCGAGCTTGTCGCCTGGATCAGCCACGATCTACGTAGCCCGCTGGCAGGGATCAGGGCGATGGGCGAGGCGCTCGCCGATGGCGTCGTGGCGAAACCGGATGACGTCGCGGACTACGCGCAGCGGATCAGCGGTGAGGCAACCAGGCTCTCCGGCATGGTGGACGATCTCTTCGAGCTGTCGAGGATCACCGCGGGAGCGTTGCGGCTCACCATGTCCGAGATACCGCTACACGAAGTGGTTTCCGAGGCGCTGGCCGGTCAGCAGCAGGTTGCCCAGGAACAGCGGATCAGGCTGCAGGCCGACGCGCACGCCTGGCCGGTGGTACTCGGCAGCGATCCGGAACTCGCGCGGGTGGTGCGCAATCTGGTGTCCAATGCCATCCGGCATACGCCACCGGATGGCGCGGTCGCGGTGCGGATCGGCGTTTCCGGCGCGGAGGCGGTGATCGCGGTTGATGACTGCTGCGGCGGTATCCCCGATGATGAGCTGCCGAGGGTGTTCGACGTGGCGTTCCGGGGTACCGCGGCACGTACCCCGGAACGGGCGGTAACCGGTCCGGCAAGTACCGGACTCGGCCTGGCGATCGCGAAGGGACTGGTGGAGGCGCATCGCGGGCGGATCGCGGTGCGTAACCATGGTCCCGGCTGTCGATTCGAGGTGTGGCTGCCGATGGCCACCAGTTAGTGCATGGCGGCGGGGAGCCGGGCGAACGCCTCGGCGAGGATGCCAAGTGCCGTCTCCAGCTCGTCCGGGGTCAAGGTCATCGGCGGCGCCAGCCGGAGCACATTCCCATGCAGCCCACCCTTGCCAATCAGTAGCCCGAGTTCGCGGGCGTGCTCGAGCACCTCGCTGGCCATATCCGGCGCGGGGTCCTTGCCGCCCGGTACCACCAGCTCAACGCCCGCCATCAGGCCCTTGCCCCGCACGTCGCCGATGACCGCGTACCGCTCCCGCAGCGCGTGCAGTCCGGCGTGTAGCCGCGCGCCAAGCTGGGCCGCGTTCGCCTGCAGGTCGTAGTCGAGCAGATAGTTCAGCGTGGCAAGGGCGCCCGTTGTGGACACCGGGTTGCCGCCGAAGGTGGACAGCGAATTGGCGGTCAGGCAGTCCATCAGCTCGCCCCTGGCGACCACCCCGCCGATCGCCAGGCCGTTGCCAAGCCCCTTCGCGAAGGTCAGCGCGTCCGGAACCACGTCGTGCGCTTGGATCCCCCAGAAATGTGTCCCGGTGCGGCCCCAGCCGGTTTGCACCTCGTCCGAGATGAACAAGATGCCGTACTCGTCGAGTACTTCCCGCATCGCGGCGAACAGTCCGTCCGGCGGCGTGGCGAAACCACCGACACCCTGAATGGGCTCGGCGATCAGGCAGGCCACGTCGCCTGCGGTGGTTGTTTCCAGCACGTCCCGCAGATCGGCCACGCAGGCGGCGATGTAGTCGGCGTCCGAGTAGTCCGCGAAGGGGCTGCGATACCGGTATCCGCCGTGCACATAGCTGACCTTCACCGGGGAAAGCGAACTGGCCGACCAGCCACGGTTGCCGGTGATTCCCACGGTAGCGAAGGCCCGTCCGTGGTAGGAGTTGCGCAGCGCGAGTACCTGATTGCTGCGGCGGTACTGGGTGGCGAGCATCAGCGCGGTCTCGTTCGCCTCGGTGCCCGAATTGGTGAAGAACACCTTCGCGTCCGGGATCCCGGACAGCTCGGCGATCCGTTCGGCCAGCTCGACCTGCTTACGGATCAGGTACAGCGTGGAGGTGTGTAGCACCCCGGTGTCCAGCTGTTTGCGTACCGCGTCGGAGATTTCCGGGATGTCGTAGCCGATTGCGTTGGTCAGGATCCCCGCGAAGAAGTCGAGGTAGGTCTTGCCGTTCGCGTCGGTCACGTGCCGGCCGGCGGCGTGCACGATCTCGATCGGATCCGCGTAGTACAGCGCCAGCCAGTTCGGCATGACCCTGCGGTGTCGGTCGATCAGTCTGTCCTCGGCCATCCGGTCCTCCCGCGATTGACCAGCTGAACTCGGTCCACCCGAGTGTGCCGAGCGAGCCGGGTGCCCCGCCAGCGACAAGATGTATCGCCAGCGCGGCGTCGAGCTGACATTCTGTTCACGGAGGTGAGTGATGTATCCGACAGTTTCGGATGTACTTGCCCTGCCCGTGGTCCAGGACGGCAAACCCACCGTGGTCGCCGGGGCCGTTCGGCTGACCAACCGGGTGCGCTGGGTGCATGTTGCCGAGGTGGCTGATCTGGCGCATCTGCTTCGCGGCAATGAACTGGTGCTAACCACCGGGATCGCGCTGCCGGACGACGACGGCGGGCTGGCCCGGTATGTCGACGAACTCGCCAAGGTCGGCGCGGCGGGGGTGGTCGTCGAGCTGCTGCGGCACTGGAGTGAGCAGCTGCCCGAGGCGTTGGTCGCCGCCGCGCAGCGCCACCAGCTGCCGTTGATCACGCTGGCAAGGGAGACCAGGTTCGTCTCGGTGACCGAAGCCGTGGCCGAGCAGATCGTGGCCGCCCAGGTCGCCGAACTGCGCGCGGCTGAGGAGATCCACCAGACCTTCACCGCGCTGACCGTGGCTGGTGCGCAACCCGCCGAGGTACTGCGCGAGGTCGCGCAGGCCGCTGGCCTGCCGGTCGTCCTGGAAACCCTGGCGCATGAGGTGCTTGCCTACGATATGGCTGGGCAGCGCCCGACCGAACTCCTTGCCGACTGGGCCACCCGATCCCGCGCGGTGCGGCTGGCGGACACCTTGCCAGGAGCGCGATCCGGCGGGCGGACCGGTTACGACCCGCACCATGGCTGGTTGGTGACCGTGGTCGGGGCGCGCGGGCACGATTGGGGCCGGCTGGTCCTGCATTGCCCCGCGGAACCATCGCCGAGCCAGGTGGTGTTGATCGAGCGGGCGGCTTCCGCGCTCGCCGTACACCGGTTGCTGACCAGGGACGCGGAGAGCCTTGAACGGCATGCGCACCGCACCCTGCTCACCGAGATCCTTGCCGGGGCAGCGCCGGACGTGAGCGCGCGTTCGGCCGCGCTCGGGGTGCCGCTGGACAACCGGGAGCTGCTCGGCCTCGCGGTCCGGCCGAGCACCGCGACGCCGCCGGCGTCGATGACCGCGCTGGCCACCCAGGAAGTGTTGCGGGATCTGGCCGAGGCGACCGCGCTCGCCGTCCGGGACGCGCGGGTCAGCGCGCTGGTCGCGGTGGTGGATGACACCAGCGTGCGAGCGCTGCTCTCGTTGACTCCACAAGCCGACGGGGAAGCCGTGCTCACCCGGCTGGCCGACCGGATTCACCAGGCCGCGGCGAACGCGCCGCAGCGGATACCCGTGGTGGTTGGGGCCGGCACGACCGTTGCTGATCCGGCTGATGCCCGCCGGAGCCTGACCGAGGCTGATCAGGTAGCCGGCGCCGCGCTGCGGGATGGCCCGCCGGCCGTGCGCGGCTACTACCGGCTGGCCGATGTTCGGTTACGTGGCCTGCTCCAGCTGTTACGCGGCGATGAACGGCTGAGTGCCTTCGCGGCGCGGGAGCTCGGCGCACTCCGGGAGCGGGACGCGAAATACGGCGGGCGGCTGGTGGAGATCCTGCGGCACTTCTGCGAATGCGGCGGCAACAAGTCGGCGGCCGCGGCAGCCGCGCATATGTCCCGTACCGCGTACTACCAGCAGCTGGCTAGGGTGGAGCAGGTTCTTGGCGTATCCCTTGAAGATCCAGAGTCAGTACTTTCACTGCATGTGGCGCTGCTCGCCACGGAAACCGTCGACGCGCAATAGACAGTGTGTGCGCAAGCTGGCCGAACAGTGCGCAGTATGCCGCTCGTCCAGCGTTGGCCGCGGGACCAGGATTTCCCAATGAGAAGCAGGGTGCTCCGTCGAACTGTCCGCCAGATGGCGGATTGCTGAGGGGCGACGATGTCCGCGCCGGAAACCTCCCAAGTGTCGCATCCGGACGGTCGGGTAGAGCTGTCCGAGCCAACCGCGTTGACTGGACGGTTCGCCAATCCGGAACTCGTCCCGGTACCGATCGCCAAGCGAAAGTGGACCACCTACAACTACTTCGCGCTGTGGATGGGGATGGCGCACAACATTCCCAGCTATCTGCTTGCCTCCGGGCTGATCGCGATCGGGATGAACTGGTTGCAGGCCTTCATGACGATCACGCTAGCCAACCTCATCGTGCTCGTCCCGATGTTGCTGAACAGCCACGCCGGCACCAAGTACGGTATTCCCTTCCCGGTATTCGCCAGGGCCTTCTACGGGGTGCGTGGCGCGAACTTCGCGGCACTGCTGCGCGCGTTCATCGGCTGCGCCTGGTTCGGCATCCAGACCTGGGTTGGCGGGCAGGCGGTCTACGTAATCGTCGGCAAGTTCGCCGGCGACTGGTGGACGGACGCGGCGCGGATCTTCGGGCAGCCCTGGTCCATCTGGCTCGGCTTCCTGCTGTTCTGGGGATTCCAGATGGCGATCATCTGGCGCGGGATCGAGGCGGTTCGCCGGTTCGAGAACTGGACCGCGCCGCTGGTGACCGTTGGGTTCCTGTTGCTGCTTGGCTATGTGCTGATCAAGGCCGGCGGGTTCGGGCCGATTTTCTCGCAACCTTCGCAGCTCGGCTGGGGTGCGGACTTCTGGAAGGTTTTCGCGCCCTCGCTGATGGGCATGATCGCGTTCTGGGCGACGCTGTCGTTGAACATGCCGGACTTCACCCGGTTCTCGTCCAGCCAGCGCAGGCAGGTGTGGGGACAGGTACTCGGGTTGCCGACCACCATGTCCTTCATGGCGATCGTGTCCATCATGATCACCTCGGGCGGCATCGTGCTCTACGGCGAGGCGATCTGGGATCCGGTCGAGCTGGCCAGCCGGTTCGATTCGGCCGTGGTGGTCGTGCTGGCATTGCTCGGCCTCGGCTTGGCCACGGTTTCGGCCAACCTCGCGGCGAACGTGGTGAGCCCTTCGTATGACTTCTCGAACGCGTTCCCGCGCCGGATCAGCTTCCGGGTCGGTGGTCTGATCACCGGGGTGATCGGCATCGTCATCATGCCGTGGCGGTTGATCGCCGACCCGAATATCTACATCTTCGCCTGGCTGAACTTCTACGGTGGTGTGCTCGCCGCGGTGGCCGGCGTGCTGATCGCCGGCTACTGGTTGCGGGCGAGGGCACGATTGGCGCTTGCCGAGCTGTATCGCGAGCGGGGCAGGTACTGGTTCCGGGGTGGCTGGAACTGGCGCGCGCTGGTGGCCACGGTCATCGGCGCGGTGTTCGCGGTCGGCGGGGCTTACGGTGGGCCGTTCCCCGAGGACGGGCTGATCCCGTTGCTCAAGATGTTCTACGACTACAGCTGGGTCGCCGGATTCTTCGCGGCGATGCTGACGTATCTCGCGCTTTCCGTGTTCGGCTCCGCGGCGCGGGTGCCGAGCGAGTATGCCGGAACCGATGGTGAAAACCGATGAAGGAGGAGTACTGGTGTCGAACATCGTGCGGGCCGGCCTGGTTCAGCAGCGCTGGACCGGTGACAAGGACTCGATGATCGAGAACTCGGTGCAGGCGATCGCCAGCGCCGCCTCGCAGGGCGCGCAGGTCGTCTGCCTGCAGGAGTTGTTCTATGGTCCGTATTTCTGCCAGGTGCAGGATGTGGACTACTACTCCTACACCGAACCGATCCCGGATGGCCCGACAACGCAACTGCTGTGCGAGGTGGCGCGGCGGCACCACATCGTGATCGTCGCGCCGATGTATGAGGAGGAACAGCCGGGTATCTACTACAACACCGCGGCGGTGATCGACGCGGACGGCACCTATCTCGGTAAGTACCGGAAGAACCATTTGCCGCATCTACCGGGGTTCTGGGAGAAGTTCTACTTCCGGCCCGGCAATACCGGATACCCGATATTTGATACCGCGGTCGGGCGGATCGGCGTGTATATCTGCTATGACCGGCACTTCCCGGAAGGCTGGCGGGCACTCGGGTTGGCCGGGGCGAAGATCGTGTTCAACCCGTCGGCAACCAGCAGGGGACTTTCCGCCTACCTGTGGCGTCTTGAGCAGCCAGCAGCGGCGGTTGCCAACGAGTACTACGTGGGCGCGATCAACCGGGTAGGTAAGGAACCGTTGGGCGACAACGACTTCTATGGCCAGACCTACTTCGTGGACCCGCGTGGGCAGCTGGTCGGGGATGCCGCCTCGGATACCGAAGAGGAGGTCGTGGTGCGTGATCTCGATCTGGACAAGCTCACCGAGGTGCGCAATACCTGGGCCTTCTACCGGGATCGCCGGCCGGACAGCTATGGGCCGCTGGTCGAACCGTAAGGGCGCGGCCGAACCTGGGGTAGGCAAGACAGCGGAAACGGACGCGGAGAGGAGCTGTGCATGAGCATCGTCATCAAAAACGGCACGGTGTTGAGCTCAACCGGGGCGAGTGCGGCCGATGTGCTGATCGAGGGCGAACGGGTCGCCGCCCTCGCGATGCCCGGTGGGCTCGCCGAACAGTGGTCGGCCCATGCCGAGCGGGTGATCGACGCGACCGGCAAGTACGTGCTGCCCGGCGGGATCGACGCGCATACGCATATGGAGATGCCCTTCGGTGGCACCAACGCATCCGACACTTTCGAAACGGGTACCACCGCGGCAGCCTGGGGTGGCACCACGACGATCATCGACTTCGCCAAGCAGGAAAAGGGCAGCTCCTTACTGTCGACGTTGGATTCCTGGCAGCAGAAGGCGGACGGGAACTGCGCGATCGACTACGCGTTCCACATGATCGTTTCGGACGTCAACGAGACCACCCTGAAGGAGATGCGCACCTGTGTCGATTCGGGCGTGAACAGTTTCAAGATGTTCATGGCCTACCCCGGCGCGCTGTACTCGACGGACGGCGAGATTCTGCTCGCGATGCAGCAGGCGACCGAAACCGGCTCGATGATCATGATGCACGCGGAGAACGGCATAGCGATCGACGAGCTGGCGAAGCAGGCGGTGAACTCCGGGCGAACCGAACCGGTGCAGCACGGTTTCACCCGGCCACCGGAACTCGAGGGCGAGGCGACCCACCGGGCGATTTCCCTTGCACAGGTCACCAAAGCGCCACTCTACATTGTGCACCTGTCCGCGGCACAGGCGTTGGCCGAGGTCGCGAGCGCGCGCAATGACGGGCAGAACGTGTTCGCCGAAACCTGCCCGCAGTACCTCTATCTGTCCGTTGAGGACTTGGCGAAGCCTGGTTTTGAGGGAGCCAAGTACGTGGCTTCGCCGCCGCTGCGGGATAAATCGCACCAGCCCGATCTGTGGCGCGGGCTGCGCACGAACGACCTGTCCGTCGTGTCCACCGACCACTGTCCATTCTGTTACGTGGAGCAGAAGGAGCTGGGCCGAGCTGACTTCCGGCTCATCCCGAACGGGATGCCCGGGGTAGAGCATCGGATGGATCTGTTGCACCAGGGCGTGGTTGCCGGGGAGATCTCGCTGGCGCGCTGGGTGGAGCTCACCTCAACCACGCCGGCGCGGATGTTCGGGCTCTATCCGCGCAAGGGCGTGATCGCGCCAGGCGCGGACGCGGACATCGTGGTCTACGACCCGCAGGCGCGGCAGACGCTGTCCGCGGCGACCCATCACATGAACGTGGACTACTCGGCGTATGAAGGCTTCGCGCTTACCGGGCAGGCGGAGACCGTGCTGTCCAGGGGCAGGGTGCTGGTGGACGCTGGTGAGTTTCACGGAGCGCCGGGCCATGGCCGGTTCCTGGAACGCGAGCTGTGCCAGTACCTGAACTGACCGCGCGGGAATGACGGGGTGAACACAATGGATCTTGGACTGGTGTTGCAGACCGACCCGCCGGCGCGGGAGGTCGTCCGGCTGATGCAACAGGCGGAGGACAACGGATTCGACTACGGCTGGACGTTCGATTCCTGCGTGCTGTGGCAGGAACCGTTCGTGATCTACTCGCAGATCCTCGCCGCGACGTCGCGGCTGGTTGTCGGTCCGATGGTGACGAACCCGAGTACTCGGGACTGGTCGGTGACCGCATCGCTGTTCGCGACGCTGAACGATATGTTCGGCAACCGCACGGTATGTGGCATCGGCAGGGGCGACTCGGCTCGCCGGGTGATCGGGAAACCGCCGGCTTCGCTGCGCACTCTCGGCGAGGCGATGCGGGTGATCAAGGAACTGGCTGAGGGACGAGAAGTCGATCAGGCAGATGGCGCGATCCGGCTGCCCTGGGTGCGTAATGGTCGCCTGGAGATCTGGATGGCGGGATACGGGCCGAAGGCTTTGCGGATGGTTGGCGAGCAGGCTGACGGGTTCATCCTGCAGACAGCCGATCCGGCGATCGCGCGCTGGACGGTAGGCGAGGTGCGGGAGGCCGCGCGGGCGGCTGGCCGGGACCCTGGCGGGATCACCATTTGCGTGGCCGCGCCCGCCTATGTCGGCACGGATCTCGCGCACCAGCGTGATCAGCTGCGCTGGTTCGGCGGGATGGTCGGCAACCACGTCGCGGACCTGGTGGAGCGCTACGGCGAATCCGGTGCGGTGCCGCACGAGTTGACTGACTACATAGCTGGCCGGCAAGGCTACGACTATGCGCATCACGGGCGCGCGGGCAATCCGGACACCGATTTCGTGCCGGACGCGATCGTGGACCGGTTCTGTCTGCTCGGTCCGGCAAGCGCGCATCGGGATCAGCTCGCCGAGCTGCGGGAGATCGGTGTGCACCAGTTCGCGCTCTACCTGATGCACGATCAGCGGGAGGAAACGCTGCGCAGCTACGGGAAGGAGATCGCGGGGCAGGTGTGACGCGGTTACCCGGGTTACTCACGAAGCGGCGCGGTGGCGAACTGGGCAACCGCGTCCTGGAAGGCGATGCGCGCGGTGAAGCCGAGTAGTTTGTCGGCGCGCGCTGGATCGGCGACGATATGCCGAACGTCGGCCGGCCGTGCCCCACCGACGATCCGGGGTTCCGGCCCGCCGATCGCCTTCGCGAGCGCGGCGGCGAACTCGCCGACCGTATGGGATTGCCCCGAGCAGATGTTCACCGCGGTAAGCGCGCCAGCAGTGTCCTCTGGCGCGTCCAGCGCGTTCAGTGCGGCGAGGTTGGCCCTGGCTACATCGTGCACGTGGACGAAATCGCGCCGCTGCGCGCCGTCCTCGAGCACGGTGGGAGCCGCCCCGCTTTCGAGCGCGCTCCGGAACAGCGCGGCGACCCCGGCGTAGGGCGTATCGCGGGGCATCCGCGGACCGTAGACGTTGTGGTAGCGCAACGCCCAACAGCTGCCGCCGGTCTGGCGCGCCCAGGCGGCCGCAAGGTGCTCTTGGGCGAGCTTGCTGGCCGCATAGGTGCTTCGCGGGTCAACCGGTGCGTCCTCGGGGACCAGCAGCCAGCCCAGCTGGGCGCCGCAGTGCGGGCAGGGTGGATCGAACCTGCCCTCGGCGATATCGGACTGTCGCCGGTGCGCTGGAGTGACGATCCCATGCTCGGCGCAGCGATAGCGACCGTCGCCGTAGACCACCATCGAGGAGGCCAACACGAGCCGGTGCACCCCGGCGCGGTACATCTCGGCCAGCAGCACGCCGGTGCCGTGGTCGTTGGCCAGGGTGTAGTCGGGCGTATCGGCTGGCGAGACGCCATGCCCGACCATCGCGGCCTGATGACACACCACATCCACCCCGGCCAGGAGCTCGCGTAGCGCGCTGGCATCGGTGAGTCGAGCCCGGACCACCTCGTGTGTTGCGAGGTAATCCGGGACCGCGCTGCTCCGGTGCGCGGCCGGATGGAGGCTGTCCAGCACGATGGCCTCGTGGCCCTCCGCCACGAGTTGATCCACGATATGTGACCCGATGAACCCGGCGCCGCCGGTGACCAGAACTCGCACCTGAGCGACGGTAGCTTCGGAGAACGGCCGGTTGGCCGCTCTCCGACAAGACGTCAGCGAATCGTCAGAACTCGCCGTGAATCCGTCCGGGTAGCCCGCTACGGTTAGCGCTATGGAACGCAGCGCGCAACGGCTCGGACGTGCATTGGTCGTAATCGTGGATGACCGGGTAACGCATTCGGAGCATGAGGACACCACCGGTCCGCTGGTCACCGAGTTGTTGGAGGAAGCCGGCTTCATCGTGGATGGCACGGTCGTCGCCTCGGGCGAGACGGTGGATATCCGCAACGCGCTGAATACAGCCGTGATCGGGGGCGTCGACCTGGTGGTGACGGTCGGCGGCACCGGAGTCTCACCCCGCGATGTGACCCCAGAGGCAACCCTGGGCGTACTCGACCAGCAGATCCCCGGAATCGCCGAGGCGATCCGATCCTCCGGCCTCGCCGCGGGCGCGGTGGACGCCGGGGTGTCTCGTGGTCTGGTCGGTATCTCCGGAAGCACCCTGGTCGTCAACCTGGCGCGGTCCAGGATGGCCGTGCGGGATGGCATGGCCACGCTGTCCGCGCTGGTTCCGCATGTGATCGAGGAGCTGTCCGGGCTGGCCCAGAACTGAGCCGGCCAGAACTGAACTGGCCTAGAACTGAACTGGAGCTGGCCTAGAACGGAGCAGGACGTACCGTGAGCGAACCGGATGAGCAGCCCACTGTCGACCGGGCCAGGGCCGCCGCACGGGCGGAACTCGACAAGGTGTTCGGCGAGGTGCTGCCGCAGGCTAGCTCGGACGAGCGGGCGCCGGAGCCGGCCGAGAGCAACCCGGACGCCTGGTACCTGGACAACCGGCCACCGCACCACGATCGCTGATCACGGATTTGCCCGACCAGGGCCGGTACCGCCGCTCAGCGGTTGTTCTGCTGGCGTAGCAGATCGCGAATCTCGGTAAGCAGCTCCACATCGGTTGGTTCGGCTGGTTCTTCCTCCTTTCCGCGCTTGCTGCGTGCCATGATCTTCTGCACTGGGACCACGATCGCGAAGTAGACCACCGCCGCGATGATCAGGAAGTTCAGCGCCGCGGTGATGATCGCGCCAAAGTCGATCACGGTCTTGTCGTTCTCATCGATCAACTGGACCGCGAGGCCATTCACGTTCGTCCCGCCGAGCGCAGCGATCATGGGGTTGATCAGGTTGTCCACGATCGCCGTGACGATTGCGGTGAACGCCGTACCGATGATCACGGCAACGGCAAGGTCAAGCACGTTTCCGCGGGTCAGGAATTCTTTGAAACCTTTGAACACGTCCAGCTCCTCGACTCGGTAAGAATTGAGCTATCGGAGCGTAACCGTGACGGCTCGCGTGAGCGATGCACCCGCTACCTGAGTCGCCGTCTTGTCAGGTAGCGCCAGGATGGCAAGTGTTCCCTCTTGAGCCGCCCCCTCGGCGTGGTCATCACGATCGGTGATCACAGTCAGCACGGTGGCGTCCCGCGCGAGTGGGTCCGCGGCACCGGCGTGCTCCTGGGTGGTTACCAGGTCGACCCGCATCCCGGGGCGCAGCAGCTCGGCCACCCCGGAATCGGCGAGCCGCACGGGTACCGCGGTCGTGTCCGCGGCGGCTGTTCCCGTGGTCAGCGCGGTGTTCGCTGGACCAATGAGCCGCGCGTCGGTAATTGGTTCGCCAGCCCGCGCCGCACTGGTCAGCGTTTGGCCAAGGGCTGCTTCCGAGTTCGTGAGCGCGCCGGTCGGATGCGCGTCCACCGGTAACTCGGCCATTCGGATATCGGCGGGACGAAGCGCGCTGCCCGGCGCCAGGTCCCGCGCCGCGACCAGCAGTGGCTCGCCCGCTTCGCCGGTTGCCGGTGGTGGCCGCACCGCCAGGGCGCCGGCGAGCAGCAGCAGGGCGATGGCGACGATCTTGCGAATAAGCGCGATACGTGCCGGGCGGGGCCAGCCGCGCTGCTTGCGGAACGCCCTGACCAATCGATCGGGCAAGGATGTGCGCGGTGTTTGGCTGTTCATGAAAACCCCCGGATAGCTGGTCCGGGCCGCGGTGGCGACCCAGAACCGAAGCTAACCGGGGGATGTGGACTCACCTAGCGGAATCCGCCTACTTGTGGACAATCTGGGTGATTGTGGACAAGTAGGCTCGGGCTCCGGCTGGAACGTCAGTCCTGCTTAGGAGGCCGCGCTGGCGGCTTTTCCGGATGAGGAGGAGCTTGACGAGGACGAGCTGGTGCTGGTCGTCGACCCCGAACTGGTACTCGAGCTGCTGGTGCCCTTGCTTTCCCCGCCGGAGTTGCCATTCGAGGAGGAACCGGACTCCGACTTCGCTGAGCTGTCAGCCTTGTCCGAGCTCTCCGTGCCGCTGGTCTTCTCGGAGCTGTCCGACTTGGCTGAGGTATCGCCGTTGTTCGAGGAGCGCGAGTCGTTCCGGTAGAAACCGCTGCCCTTGAAGATCACGCCTACCGAACCGTACAGCTTGCGCAGCGCTCCGGTGCATTCCGGGCACTCAGTCAACGAAGGGTCGCTGAAGGACTGGACCGTCTCGAATTGGTGGTCGCAGCTCTTGCAGGCGTACTGGTACGTGGGCACCTTGCGCTCCTCGCCGGGTTCTCCCGATCACGATTTGGCACTCACCATGTGAGAGTGCTAACTACGATGATGCGCTACGCGAACCTCCCGGCGCAAACCGCGATGCACGAACGGTGCCGCGCCGGTTCCCGCTAGCCAACCTTGATCAAGCCGCGACCAGGGGTAACCGCCCAATCCATGGTGACGTCGTGGGGCTCGGCAGGTAGCCGTGTGACCAATTCCTCGTCCCGCACGAGCACGATGAACACCGCATCGCTGCTCGCGAACCGCAGCGCCCGGTCATAGAAACCCTTGCCTTTGCCCAACCGAGTGCCGTTGCGGTCGACGGCGAGCGCGGGCACCAGCACCACCTCCGCGGCACCGAGTGCTTCCGTGCCGAGCCGCTCACCCGTCGGCTCAGCCAGCCCGAAAGCGCCGGTGGTCAGCGCGTCGGATCCGGTGTAGGCCACCCAGTCCAGCTGCTCACCCTGCACAACCGGCAGAAGCAAGCGTTTGCCAGCGGTCCGCAGCGCGTCCAACATCGCCACCGAGCCAGGTTCGTCGGGCATCGGGAGGTAGCAGCCAAGCGTCCGAGCCTCGGCGATCACATTGCTGTTGAGCAGCGTGTGGGTCAGTGTCGCGGCCTCGCTCGCCCACTGTTCGGCGGTCCGCGCCCGGCGCGCCGCGCGCAGTTGTTTCCGCCACTGCGGCTTGGTTGGGAACTCATTGCCGGGTTCAGCCACCCCACCACGTTAGGCTCGCATGCCATGAGCGTCCCGCACACCCCGTCGAACACCGCGTTCCAGACCGCGATCGTGCCCGCGGCTGGCCTGGGCACCCGGTTCCTGCCCACGACCAAGGCGGTGCCGAAAGAGCTGCTGCCCGTGGTCGATCGGCCGGCGATCGAACTTGTGGCCGACGAGGCCGCCAGAGCCGGCGCGAGCAAGCTGGTCATCGTGACCTCGAAGGAGAAGGCCTCGGTCGCGGAGTACTTCCAGCCCGCGCCTCGACTGGAAGAGACTCTGGCGAGCAAGGGCAAGGATGAGCTGTTGGCCAAGGTCCGCAAGGCGCCGGAGCTGATCAACGTGGAGATCGCGGAGCAGCACCAGGCGCTCGGGCTCGGACACGCGGTCGGCTGCGCCGAGGAAAACCTCGCGGACAGCGATTCGGCGGTCGCCGTACTACTGCCGGACGACCTGATCCTGCCGGTCGGGGTACTGGACCGGATGGCGAAGGTGCGCGCCGAACACGGTGGCAGCGTGCTGTGCGCCTTCGACATCCCGCGCGAGGAGATCTCCGCGTTCGGTGTTTTCGATGTGTCCGATACCGCGGAGGACGACGTCAAGCGGGTGCACGGGATGGTCGAGAAGCCGGCGGCTGCGGACGCGCCGTCGACGTTTGCCGCTGCCGGGCGGTATCTGCTCGACCGGGCTATCTTCGACGCGTTGCGGCGGATTACTCCGGGTTCCGGCGGTGAGTTGCAGTTGACCGATGCGGTCGCGCTGTTGATCGAGGAAGGTCATCCAGTGCATGTGGTGGTGCATCGGGAGCGGCGGCACGACCTCGGCAATCCCGGCGGCTTCCTGCGTGCGGCGGTGGACTTCGCGCTGAGGGATCCGGATTACGGCCCCGAGCTGCGAAGCTGGCTCGTCGAGCGGCTCGGGAGCGGCAATGAGGCTGAATAACCAGGCGGTCGGTCGGCCCATGGAGGCGCGATGAAATCGGTGAGCGCACAGTTGGCGCGAGCGCTGGACGCCGCAGTGCGCCCGGCGCCGGTGCGGGTGGCGATTTCCGAGGCACAGGGTTTGCTCTGTGCCGAGGAGATCGTGGCGGAGCGGGCATTGCCCGGGTTCGACCAGGCCGCGATCGACGGGTACGCGGTGCGCAGCGTGGATGTGCGCAACGCGGTAGCCGAGCCGGCGGTGCTACCGGTCGTCGGCGAGATCGCCGCGGGCTCGCGGCAGCCCCGAAGGCTGCAACCCGGCCAGGCGGTGCGGGTGGCAACCGGCGCGGCGCTGCCGACGCTGGCCGATGCCGTGGTCCCGCTCGACTTCACCGACCAGCAGCATGCCCGGGTGACCGTGCACCAGTCGGTGCCTTCGGCGGCTTATGTGCGGCGCACCGGCGAGGATGTGCAGACCGGTGATGTGGCGGTGCGGCGCGGTGACGTGATTGGTTCCGCGCAGGTGGGGCTACTCGCCGCGGTCGGCAGGGCGAAGGTGCTGGTATATCCGAAGCCACGGGTGTCGGTGGTTTCCGTCGGCGATGAGCTGGTCGATATCGACCGCACGCCGACCCAGGGACAGGTTTACGACGTGAACTCGTACGCGCTGGCCGCCGCCGCCCGCGATGCGGGCGCGGAGGTGACCAGGGTCGGGATCGTTGGCACCGATCCCCGCCGGCTCCGCGAGCTGGTCGAGGGCAGGCTGCTGATGTCCGAGATCGTGGTGGTCGCGGGCGGCGTTGGCGGGACGAGTGGCGCGGAGGTCTGCGCCGCACTTGCCGAGCTTGGTGAGATCGACACCGATCGGGTCGCGATGCATCCGGGGTCCGTCCAAGGCTTCGGGCGGCTGGGCCCGGATGCGGTGCCAACCTTTTTGGTGCCGGCGAATCCGATGAGTGCCCTTGTGGTGTTCGAGGTGCTGGTGCGCCCGCTGATCAGGGCGGCGCAGGGTAAGCGCAACCCGACCAGGCGAACGGTGACTGCACGGCTGCTTTCTCCGGTGTCCTCGGCGAAGGGACGTAAGGGTTATCTGCGTGGCCAGCTGCTCAGGGATGAGAACAACGGCGAGTACCTGGCGCAGCCGTTGGGCACCTCGGGGGCGCATCTGCTCGCCTCGCTGGCCGAGGCGAACTGTCTGATCTGTATCGATGAGGACGTGGTTGATATCGCCGCTGGCGAGGAGGTCGACGTTGCCTTCCTCGGTCAGCGCGGCTGACCGGCGCGACGTGGCGACGGACTACGCCGGCCGGCATCCTGGTTGGCCAGCGAAGCTGGGACCGCTCGTGGTGCCAGCCGGCACGGTCCAGCTGCGGCCACCGAGGTTGCTGGATGCCGCGGCGTGGAGCGCGATCCGGTTGCGGGATCGGGAGCATCTCGAGCAGTGGGAACCCACGGCGACCGGTAGCTGGGCGCAGCGCAACGGGTTCTGGGCTTGGCCACCACAGTGGACATCGCTACGCGCACTTGCTCGCCGTGGCCAGTCACTGCCTTTTGTGATCACTGTGGACGGTGTATTTGCCGGCCAGATCACCGTGGGCAATATCGTGCGGGCGGCGCTGCGTTCGGCGTGGATCGGCTACTGGGTGTCCAGTCAGCAGGTTGGTGGCGGGGTGGCGAGTGCGGCGGTTGCGCTGCTTGCCGATCACTGCTTCACGTTCGGCCAGTTGCATCGGCTGGAAGCGACCGTACGGCCAGGAAACGAGGCAAGTGTGCGGGTGCTGCGCAAGACGGGATTCCGGGAGGAAGGCCTGTTCCTGCGCTACCTGGATGTCGCGGGAGCGTGGCGGGATCACCTGTGTTTCGCGATTACCGAGGAAGAGCGCGGCGATGGCCTGGTCGCGCGGATGATCGCGCGGGGGCAGGCGCGGCTGCCCTGAGCGTTTGGTTGCCGTAAGCGGGCGGTAGCCGTGTGTAGGGGCGCCATGATCTTCGGCGCGCCTCCGCCCGACGTGTGACTGTTGTGGCTAGCGTGACGATTGCAGTACGTCGGCCAGGACGGTTTCCGCGGGAGGTGACGAGACATGCCGAGTTCGTTGATCATCGTTGGGCTAGTCGCGGCTTGGCTCGTCGTGCTGGTGCCGATGATCGCTCGCAAACGGCAGGAGATCGCCAAGACCGCCGAGGAGACAACGTCATCGCGCGTACTACGCAGCGTCGGCGTGCGGCGTGGGCGGCGAGAGGAGTTCGCGATGACCGGTTCGTCCGGTAACGCAACGGAACGGGATTTCGAGGCCGACCTCGATGACAGCCGAGCCGGCTATGCAGACGACGAGTACCGGGATCGCGCGGACGATGATGCGTTCGCGGAGGAGTACGCGGAGCCGGTCGAGGATGTGCAGCGCGACGATCATGATGAGTACCGCGACTACGACGAGTATCGCGAGGACGACGTTGACTACGTCGATGAGTACGCGGTGGACGAGCGGTCCTATCCGGCGAGCAGGGGGCGGGAGTGCACCGCTGCCGTAGCCGATGAGGATTACGTCGAGGACCACTACGCGGCCTCTGACGATGACGATCGCGGCGCCGAGGATTATGCCCCGGAGTACTACACGGACGAGCCGGGCGAGTGGGCCCCAGAGGAGAGGTTCCCAGAGGAGAGGTTCCCAGAGGAGAGGTTCCCAGACGAATGGGACACCGAGGAGCGGGCTACCGAGCCTCGGGCCGAGGACTGGGTCGACGACGATCGCGCCACGGAGGACTGGGCCACCGAGGACTGGGGTGCCCAGGACGAGTGGGCGAAAGCCGAGCCGGCAGCCGAGGAGTATGCGGAGGCGCCACGGGCGCGTACGTACCGGCCGGGTAGGGGTGGATTCGACCCGGAGGCGGCGGCGCTAGCGGCGAAGGCCAAGTACCGCTTCCGTCAGCGGGTCGTGCTGATCATGCTGATCGCCGCCGTTGTTTCGGCGGTCGCCGCGCTGATCACCGTTCCGCTGGTGTGGTGGGCACACGGCGCGATCGATGCGGTGCTGATCGGTTACTTGGTCTACCTGCGCCGGCAGGTGCGGTTGGAGGAAGACGTACGGCAGCGGCGGCTGGCCAGGATGGAACGCGCGCGTCGGATGGCGGCGGCACGCCGGGCTGAGGCTCCGGAGCAGGCGGACCGTGCTGGCGGCGTCGAGGACGAGGCTGTGGCGGAGGAACCGGCCGAGTTGCGTCGGCGCCCCACGCCGCGACCGAGTGCGCCGCGTGCACCGGCACCGCTGCCCGGCACGGTCGTCCTTGAGCTGGACGATGAGGACCCGGCGTTCAATGAGCTGGACGATCCGTCCGCGCAGCCATTCCGGCGCGCGGTCGGGGAGTGATCAACTAGGGGCCCTGTGCGGGCGTCCGAAAGGGCTTGTTATGCTTTGCAAGCACTTTCCGGGGCTGTAGCGCAGTTGGTAGCGCGTCTCGTTCGCATCGAGAAGGTCAGGGGTTCGATTCCCCTCAGCTCCACGTGTGTCGGTGGCGGGTACTCGCAAAGGGTGCCCGCCATTTTGCGTTCCGCTGTGGCTTGCGAGCGGCCGGCTCCGTTGAAGGCAGTTGTTAGGCGGACAGGCTGCATTGTTCTGGTCCCGTGTCGCTGCTGCTGAGTCGATACGACGTCCTCGTGGTCGATGAGCCGACCATCGACTGGGCGTAGCAGTTGATGAATTGCCACGACGGCGACTGATCTTGCCCGTCCCGACCAATGCCGTCACCACGATCGCGTGGTTTCGCACCTAGGTGTTTCGCCCTTTCAGTGGTGTAACAGAAGTCGAATGGCATGCGAATCTATACGGCTCGCCAGCATGGTGAGCCTTGGATCACGAGGTGAATGCAGGCTGGAGACAAGTCTGTTGGAGGGGCGACATGCTGGGCGACGGACGACGCGTTGAGCTGCTACAAAGAAAGGCTGCGGAGTGGGCACGGGATCTGATCGACCTGGACCATCGCAACACTCTGCTCAACTTCAAGAACACTAAAACCACGAGCCTCGACCTGACGTCCTGCAACCCGGCGGAGTTGAGCAGTTTGGCAGCAGGACGGAAGACGAGCCTGCGATCGCTGTTCGGCACCCAGGATGATTATCAGGATGCCTGCGTTCGTGCTCGGAATCTGCACCGCCGGATCGCCATGTTTCGGGACGAACAAGGCGTGGAGATCGGCAGGCTAGCCTACGGCCTGTTGCGAACCCAGCCGCCGAAGTCCGGTACGCGTCCCGTGCTGTCACTACGCGCGCCGCTGTTGCTGCGTTCGATCGTCCTTCATCCGAAGACGGCGGCCGAGAGCGACTTCGCTCTGCAGGCCGGTACGGAGATCGAATTGAACCAGGTACTGCTGCACGGTTTGCAGCGTGAATACGGCGCCGAGCTGGACGCTGACGAGGTCACCGCAAAAGTGACTCAGCTGGTGGACGGCCTGGTTGACGTCAGCGAGCAGGTCGAGCAGGTGTACCAGGAGCTGGCTCCTCTGGTCAGCCGGCTGGGTATCGACGTCGAGTTGGAACAGGCCATCGTCGTCGGCCTGTTCAACTACCAGAAGTTGCCAATGGTGCAGGACCTCCAAGCCGCCACCGATCTGCTTGCCGGGCACGACTTGATCGCGGCGCTGGCTGGTGACCAGCGCGCGGTCGAGGACGTCCGTGCCGTTGCTGCCGGTTTCGTGGAACCGGACGTCGGTCAGATCAAGCCGGAGAACGAGTTCCTGGTGGCTGACGCGGACTCGTCCCAGCATGCTGCGATCGATACCGCCCTCGCCGGCCAGCATCTGATGATCGAGGGACCACCGGGAACGGGCAAGAGCCAGACGATCGCGAACATTATCGCGGGTGCGGCTGCGCAGGGGTTACGCGTGCTGTTTGTCGCGGAGAAAAGGGCGGCGATCGAGGCGGTCACGCAGCGCCTGGGTGAGGTCGGGCTAGCGGAGCTCGTGCTCGATCTGCACCAGAGCAAGATCGACAAGAAGCACATCGCCGAACAGCTCAACGAGAGTTTGTCGAAGGTTACGACCGAAGGCGTCGTCGATGCTGCCGAGGTGCATCGCAGGCTGGCCGACTGTCGGACCAAACTGGACGAACACGTGCACGAGCTACACGAACTTCGTCAGCCGTGGGGGCTGAGCGCGTTCGCTGTGTGGAATGAACTGATCGAGCTTGACGACCATCACCGGACCTCGTGCGCGTTCCGGGGCGAGCAGCTCCGTGCCCTGGATGGGCACGTCGTAGCCGAGGTTGAAGATGCCCTGCGGGAATTCATCGAACTGGGCGGCCTCCGTGTGCTGCGCCAGGAGACCCCGTGGTGGCAGGCCGAGGTACGCGAGGAAGACCTCGAGCGCGTCGTCGCCGAGTTGGACGACCTGGCCGGGAACATCCTCCACGACAGCACCGACCGGATGCACAGATTGGTCGCCCAGGCCGGGCTGCCGGTACCGGCCACCATCGCGAACTGGCAGGAGGTACTGGAGCTGCTTGATCAGGTGGCCACGAGCGTGCAGAACTTTGATCCGGATATTTTTGGCGACTCGCTCGACGCTCTGCACTACGCCACCGCGCCACGGCGGGTACGCGCCCAGTTCCCGCAGCAAGTGCCCTGGCGACAGCGCAGGGCACTGGTGAAACAGGCCAGGGTGCGATGCCGCCAGGACATCACCAAGAAACAGCGGCTGCACGAGGAGCTGAGTGCGGTAGTTAAGTTGCGTTATCTGTGGCAGAAACTGGCCGGCCCGCACTCCCGCCCGGCGCAGGTCGTCGGCCTGGCTGAGATGATGGCGGACTATCAGCGTCTCCGCAGGCAGCTGGCTGCGGTCGCATTGTCGGCGAAGCTAGAGCCGTTGGAGACTCGGCCGACCGTCCAGGTCTCGGCAACGCTGGAGAAGCTGGCCGCAGACAAGCAAACGTTGTACAAGCTGCCCGCCATCGCCAGGCTGCGGACACGGCTGAACAGCCTCGGCCTCGGTCGTTTCCTGGACGAAGTCGCTCGGCGTGACGCCGGCGCCGAGCAGGCTCGGCGAATGTTCCGGCACACCTGGCTCAGGTGTCTCGATGACCAGTTTCGGATCGACAGTCCCGCGCTGCGCTCTTTCACAGTCGAGCAGCAGAGCCGATTGACCGAGGAATTCCGGCGGCTTGATGTCGAACATCGGGAGATGGCGGCTCGACGAGTTAGGAGGAGGGTCGCGGTCGATGCACGAAAGGCACGCGACACCTTTCCCGACGAAAGAAAACTCCTGAAAGATCAGGCAAGCAAGCGGCGTGGCCACCTGCCACTGCGGAAACTTGTGGAAAGGGCCCCGAACGTCCTGCTGTCGTTGCGACCGTGCTGGGCGATGTCTCCACTGGTGGTGAGCCAGACGCTGCCCGCGACCACGCTGTTCGACATGGTGATCTTCGATGAGGCGAGCCAGATCAAGCCGCACGACGCGATCACCTCCATCATGCGTGGCAAGCGGCTCGTCGTGTCCGGAGACGAGAACCAACTGCCGCCTTCGAGCTGGTTCGATCGCCTGCTGGGTGGTGAAGACGACGACGAGGACGAGCAGTCCGACCTCGGCCACTACGAGTCCATCCTGACCTCACTGCGTCCGGTGATACCGCACAGTCGCCGGTTGCGCTGGCATTACCGCAGCGAGGATGAGCGGCTGATCGCGTTCTCTAACAAGGAAATCTACGACGGCGATTTGGTGACGTTCCCTGCAGCCGTACGCGAGAATCCGCTGCGTCTCGAGATCGTCGACGGGGTCTCCTCGCCAGGGCAAGGCGGCCTGCCTGCTGAGGAGGTCCACCGAGTGGTCGAGCTGACGCTCGCGCATGCCGAACAACGGCCAGACGAAAGCCTCGGGATAATTACCTTGGGGACCAAGCATCGCGATCGACTGGATCAGGCAATACGCCTGGCGCTGCGGGAACGTGCGGATGTGAACGATTTCTTCGCGGAGGACGCTGGTGCGACTCGACGGTTCTTCGTCAAGAACATCGAGACCGTGCAGGGCGACGAGCGGGACGCGATCATCCTTGCTGTCGGAGTGGCGAAACGAGCGAGCGGTGTGGTCGACCGGCGAGGGTTCGGCGCCCTCAACAGTGAGGGTGCCGAACGGCGACTGAACGTTGCCGTCACCCGGGCGAAGCGCAGGATGACGGTGGTGAGTTCTTTCCCTCCCGGCGCGCTGGCTCCCTCGGAGAACGTCAGCGGTACCGAGCTGCTGCGTCGGTATCTTGAAGTTGCGGCCGCCGACGGAGACCCTGCCAAAGTTGGGCGACTCACCGGTACGGAGTCGAACGCCTTCGAACGCGACATCGCCGATCGCTTGCAAGACAAGGGAATCATGGTGTATCCACAGTGGGGCGTGTCCGAATACCGGATCGACCTAGCGCTGGAGCATCCCGACGTGGCGGGTCAGATGGTGCTGGCCGTCGAAGCGGATGGGGACCGATACCACCGATCGATCAGTGCCAGGGACCGAGACCGGCTCCGGCAGGAACACCTAGAGCGGTTGGGCTGGCGGTTTCATCGAGTGTGGGCATCCGCCTGGTTCGCCGACCCGGAGGGGGAGACAGCTCGGATCGTGGCGGCATGGCGCAAGGCTGTAGCTGGTGTTCCGTTATGGGCCCCTCAGGCCGAACTGCCGAATCGACCAGCAGCGCGGGTGGACTTACATACCCCAGGGACGAGTCCGTTGGCTGAATCCGCGTCGCCGCCGATGCGGACCTCGGCCAGGCGAAACCCGCGCCCGGATGTGCCGTACGGATTGGGGATCAGCGGTTACTCCGACACCGAGCTGATCGGTTTGTGTCGTTGGTTGATCAGCGACGAGCTCCAGCTGGACCGTGATGAGCGCATCGGCCAGGCCATGGGCGAGCTGGGTTTTCAGAAGCGAGGCCGGAAGATTGTCGAGCGGCTGGGCCGTGCAGTGGAGATCGCGCAGCATCTGGCGGATGAGGAGGAGGGCTGATGTTCCCGCTGGATCCGCGCACGATCGAACGTCTGGCTGCGGTGATTGTGGACAGTGGAGGGCAGTATGAGCGCAAGGGGTGGGAGCTGGAACGCTTGCTCCGTGATGCCGGCTGGGCGGATCCACCTGAGTACGATCATTCGGCGAAAGTACCGTGGTTAGTCGACCAGATGTGGAGTCGGCGCGAGAACTGGGCCGATCTGGAACGGCTGCTGGCGCGAGCATGCGACCCGCTTGAGTACGACGATGGAATGGTCGCTGCCGAGGAGTTCCGGTTGGCGATCAACGAGAGGCTGGAACCGGAACAACTTGTGGTGACCTACGTCGGTGGGCGTCCAGCAGTGGGTGAGCTCGGTGCGGACGGTTCGACGGCAGTGTTCTCCGAACCGCCCGATTTAGAGCACCGACTCCGCCGGTTGATTGCCGACGAAACGACCGTTCGCGTCCTACTAAGGCGGATCGGCGAGACCCGAATCTGCGAGCAAGGCGGGGCACACACGATGGCCGTGATCGGAATCGGCAGTGTCGTGGAGGGAATGCTGCTGGCCTTGCTACAGGAACGGGATGAGCGGGTACGCGACCATCAGGAGTTCATCGATCGGGACGGCCGGACGGTCCGGGAGCGGCAGCCGCGGCTTGAGACCCTGATCGATACCGCACACGCCCGGGGTTGGATTCAGCTTGACGCGAAGAACTTTATCCATGCGGTGCGAAACTTCCGCAACTTCATCCATCCACGTAAGGAACTGGCCGAGCTGCCCGATTTCGACGCCGACAGTGTGAAACTGTGCTGGGCACCCGTGCATGCGGTACTGAACGACCTGGAAGAACGAATGGGCGGTCAGGTGTTGTGATGGGCGACCGATGAACCTCGGACACGACGTGATCCTGCGCGACCCATTCTTGCTGTGAGCAGGGGCAGCCACAGAATACGCTCGGCGTGGAGCCCGAGGAGCTCGCTCGTGCCCGACAGCGCCCTTTAAGGATGTTGCGGCGAGCGGGCGGGATGGTCGCTGTCGTCGGTAATCGTGCGGGTGCTGAGTAGCAGCATCGCGGCGAACGCGAGTACCGCGATCGCGGCGAAGAACCAGAATCCCCACGGGTAGGCGACTCCCGCGGTGACCAGTGCACCCGTGACAAACGGGCCGACGATCGAGCCGATCCGACCGACGGCCGAGGTGAGGCCGAGTGCGGTGCTCCTGGCCTCAGCGGGGAACGCCTTTGTCACGTACCCGAAGATCAGCACTTGCGCGGAGAACACGAACACCCCGGTCAGCAACACCAGGAGGTTCAGCAGCAGCCCGCTGCCGATCCGCACACTCAGCGCGGCCAGTAGGACTGCGGCGGCGGCGAACCAGGCGACCACGGTTGGTTTGATCCCGTGCCGGTCCGCGACCACCCCGGCCAGCAACAAACCAGCGATCGCGCCGATGTTGAGCACCAGCAGCAAGGTGATCGACGTGGAGATCGGGTAACCCGCGGAACGCATCAGTTCCGGCAGCCAGGTGTTCAGCCCGTAAACCAGCAGCAGCCCCATAAACGAGCCGATCCACACGACGATGCTGATCCGCCGGAACCGGCCGCCGAGCAGATCCTTCGGACCGACTCGCTCGGTGGCTGGCCGCTCCTTCGCGGCCAGGAACGCCGCTGATTCCGGGAGCTTCCACCACATCAGCGGCAACACCAGCAGTCCAGCGATACCACCGCCATAGAACAGCCACTGCCATTCGCCGCCGACCACGAGCGCCAGCACCGAGGTGAGCACCGCGCCGACGTGATAGCCGGTCATGGTGACGGTGCTCGCGCTCGCCCGGTAGCGCGCCGGCAAACTCTCCGCCATCATCGTCAGCGCCACCGGCATGCACGCGCCGAGCCCGAGCCCGGCGATGAACCGGAAAACCCCAAACATCGAGACGCTCGGCGCCACCGGCACCAGCAGGGTGAAAACCGAGAACAGCAGCACCGAACCGAGCAGCATGCCGCGCCTGCCGTACCGGTCGGAAAGCGGCCCAATGCCGGCCGCCCCGAAAGCCACCCCGACCAGTGACACCGTAGCCACCGCGGTCGCGCCGGCCGGAGTGAAACCGAGATGACCACTACCAAGTACCGTCGGGATCGTCGCACCAAGCGCGACCAGGTCGTAGCCCTCGAGTAACACGGTGAGCCAGCAGAGCACCGCGGTCCATGCCGCGCGGGTTGGAGACGTCGTCATTGCCGTACTCCTTCGGTCAGAACGGGTATTCGGCGATCTCCGGGCGAACGGTCAGCCACTGCGTTTCGGTGAATGCCTCGATATTGGCTTGCGCGCCACCAAACCGAGCTCCGTTGCCGGACTCCTTCAGCCCGCCGAACGGCACGGTCGGTTCGTCCGCGACGGTCTGGTCGTTGATATGCACCTTGCCCGAATGGACCCGGTCGGCCAGCGTCATCGCGACGCCCACGTCACCGAGAATCCCCACCGAGAGCCCGTATTCGGTGTCGTTCACGATCCGCACGGCCTCGTCGAGGTCGCGGTAGCCGAGCACCGGGGCGACCGGGCCAAAGATCTCCTCGCGCCACGCCGGGTTCGTTTCGTCTAGTCCACTGAGGACTGTCGGCGGGAAGTACGGCGGGTCTGGCTTGCCGCCCGCGACCGCGGTAGCGCCGGCCGCGATACCGCGGGACACCAATCTATCGACGTGCGCGAGCTGGGTGTCGTCGATGATCGGGCCGATCGCCACGTCGGCGCGGGCAGGGTTGCCGACCGGCAGTGCGCGCGCTTTCGTGGCGAGCGCCGCAACGTAGTCATCCAGCTGTGACTCGTGCACCAGGTGTCGGCCCGTGGTCATACAGATCTGCCCCTGGTGCAGGAACGAACCGAAGGCGCCAGCAGCGGCGGCTGCCGCGACATCGGCGCCGGGCAGCACCACCAGCGCGTTGTTACCGCCGAGCTCCAGATGCACCCGCTTGAGCGCGCCGGCGGCCGCCGCGCCGACTTTGCGCCCTGCGGACGTCGATCCGGTGAACGAGACCACGGATACCTCGGGTGCCTCGATCACCGCGGCGCCCACTTCGGCTTCGCCGGGCAGTAGCTGCAGCAATCCCGGCGGTAGGCCAGCTTCCTCGAACACCCGTACCAGCGTCACGCCGCCGGACACCGCGGTACGCGGATCCGGTTTCAGCAGTACCGCGTTACCAAGCGCGAGCGCGGGCGCCACCGAACGGATGGCCAGGATCAGCGGGAAGTTGAACGGCGCGATCACCGAAACCACCCCAGCCGGCAGCCTGCGGGCGAACGACCAGTGCGGCGCTTCGGTGCTCAGCACCTCGCCGCCCGGATGCGTCGGCAGCGCCGCTGCCTCGAAACAGATCCCAGCGGCCATGTCGGTTTCCAGAGCGGCCTTGGCCAGCACCGAACCAGCCTCGCGGATCAGCCAGTCCTCGAGCTCCGCGCGATGCGCGGTGCACAGCTCAGCGGCTTTGCGTAGTACCGCGGCGCGCGCGCTCGGTGCGGTCGCCGCCCACGCACGTTGCGCCTCGGCGGCGCGGCTGGCGGCCAGTGCGACGTCGTCCGCGCCGGCGAGGCCGATGCCGCCGAGGCGTTCACCGGTCGCGGGTTCGGTCACCGCACGGGTTCCGCCGGTGCCCGGGATCCAGCCGTCGCGGTAGATCCGGTCCTGCCATACGGTCTCGCCAAGCAGCGTCATCGGGTTACTCCGGGGTGGTGAGTTCGGTGTCGATCTGGATCAGCCGCGGCCCTTCGGCCGTCGCTTTCAGTGCGGTCCGCAGTTCCGCGTCGCCGGTGACCGAGGCGGCTGGAACGCCGTAGCCCTCGGCGATCCGGGTGAAGTCGATGCCGTCGATCTCGGTACCCGGAACGTCCGGGGTGCCGAGCAGATCACCGAACCAGCGCAGCGCGCCGTAACTGCCGTTGCGCAGGATCAGGAAGGTAACCGGCACCCGGTATCGCGCGGCGGTCCACAGCGCGGTGATCCCGTAGTTCGCCGAGCCGTCCCCGATCACCGCGAGCACCGGACGGTCCGGCCTGGCCATCGCCACGCCGATCGCGGCTGGCAGCCCGAACCCGAGCCCGCCAGCGGCGGGGAAGAAGTAAGAACCACCATGACGCAGATCCATCTGCCGCCACCAGGCCGCGTTCGTCGAGGTGGATTCCACAACGTAGGCCGTATCGCCGGGCTGGGTGTCGCGTAGCGCGGCGAACACCTGCTCCGGATGCAGCGCGTTCTTCCCCGCTGCCGGCTCCGGGCTTGACCCGAACGGCTCGCCGGATGCGGTACGGCGCGCGGGAATCCGGGTCAGCAGCGCGTCGATTACCACGCCCGGATCGGCGACTAGCGCCTCACCGACCGGCGCGCGGGCCGCCGCGCTCGCATCCTCGGTGACCTGCACGAGCGTGCTGCCTTCCGGCAGGTACCTGCCCGGCACGTGTTGGTGGTAGCGGAACACCGGCGCGCCGAGCACCAGGATCAGGTCATGCCCCGCGAGTTCGGCGGACAGCGGCCCGATACCTGCGGGCAGCACGCCGCGGAACAGCCGATGCCGGTTCGGGAACGGCAGTCGATGCGGGGAAGGGGCCACCCAGGTAGCCAGCGCAAGGTGCTCGGCGAGACGCACCGCTGCGTCGAACAGGCCGGCCGTGTCGATATCACCGCCGAACACCAGTGCCGGATTTCGGGCCGCCTCCACCCGCGCGGCAAGGTCGGCGAGCTGCACGGCATCGGGTGCTCGGCCCTGCCGGACCGTTCGGTCCACAGTGGGCAGTGTGGCCGGATCGAGCTCGGCGGCCCAATCGTCGTAGGGCACCGAAAGGTAACTGGGCCTTCTGTGCAGCTCAGCCTCAAAAACCGCCTGCGCCAAGGATCGCGGCACATCAGCCGCGCAGGTGGGCTCACCGGACCAGCCGACAAGCGGGCGCATCAACTCGGTTGCGCCGACATTGGCCAGCATCGCCTCCATGCCGATCGCCGAGCGCACCTGCTGGCCAGCGGTGAGCACCAAGGGGGAGCGGGCATACACCGCGTTGGTCAGCGCGCCCATCGCGTTCCCGGAACCGGCCGCCGCGTGCAGGTTGACCAGCACCGGCCGCCCCGTCGCCTGTGCGTAGCCGTCCGCCATACCCAGCACGACGCCTTCGTGTAGCCCGAGCACGTACCGGAAGGTGTCCGGCAGTTCGGCGAGAAACGGCAGTTCGTTCGAGCCAGGGTTGCCGAAGATCGTGGTCAGCTCGTTGCGCTCGAGAAATTCGTGCGCGATCCGGCGAACGGTTGGCATCCGTAGGCCCTCCCGTGATCGGTGTGACGCAGAGCATAAGGAGGTTGGGCGGCCATGTTCCAATAGATGTTCCCGGCAATCGGTATCGATGGGATTGATAATGCGGGACTTCGATCTGAACCTGGTGCGCACGTTCGTGCTGCTCTACGAGACCCGCAGTGTCACGGCCACCGCGGAATCGATGCACGTCACGCAGCCGACGATCAGCTACGGCCTGCAGAAACTGCGCCGCCGGTTCGGTGACGAACTGTTCCGGAGGAAGAGCGGCGGCCTCGTGCCAACCACCACCGCTCGCGAGCTCTACGAACCGCTGCATGACGCGCTTTCCGGCATCGAGGCCGCGATGAGCGGGGCGCACTCGTTCGATCCGGCGACCGCCCGAACCGGATTCACGCTCTGCCTTTCTGATCTCGGCGAGGTGTCGCTGCTGCCCCGGTTGCTCGCCGCGTTGCCCGGCCGCGCCCCTGGGGTGACGCTGACCGTGCGCCCGCTGGACGTGGTGAACGCCGCCGACCAGCTCGGCAGGGGCGAGATCGACGCGTTCATCGCCTCGCCGCTGCTGGATTCCCGGCGGATCGCCCGGCTGCCACTGTTCGCCGAGGGCTATCTCGGCATGGTGGGCGAGGCGCATCCCCGGCTGCGCGGCGACCAGGTCAGTATGCGGGCGTTCGCGGCTGAGCGGCACATCACCGTTTTCGGCCCGACCGGCCACGATGGACCGCGCAAAGCCTTGCAGGCCAACGATTTGCTGGACCGGGTCGCACTGGAGATCACCCGGTTCGCCGCGCTGCCGTACCTCGTCCAGCAAAGCGAACTGGTCGCGATGGTGCCCAGGAACGTGGCGGAGGTATTCGCCGCCGAGCATCCGGTGCGGCTACTGGAACTGCCCTTCGACGTCGAACCCGCGCAGGTTTCGGTCTACGCGCGGCACGCGCATGCGCGCAGCCCCGCGCAGCGGTGGCTGATCGGTTTCATGCGGGACATTCTCGCCGAAGCACCTGCACCGTCAGAATTCTAGGTTTCCAGGGCAGGCCGGCGCTCGGTCCACGGGTGCGCCTGCTCCAGGGTGCGCGCGATCTGGAGCAGCAGGTCCTCCCGCCATGGCGCGGCTACCAGCTGCACACCAACCGGTAGCCCGCTCGCGTCGTCATGGTGCACCGGGACCGAGATCGCGGGCTGGCCGGTCACGTTGAACAGCGAGGTGAAGACCGCCATCGGGTAGCTGGCCGCCACCGGGTTGCCGTTCTCGCGCCAGGCGCCTACCCGCGGCGGCAGGCACGCCATGGTCGGGGTGACCAGCAGGTCGAAGCTGTCCGTGCAGGCTTCGACGATGCGTCGGGACAGCTGCTGGGTCTGATGCACGCTCTGCGCATAGGCCCAGGAATCGACGGCCTTCGCGGCTTCACGCTGCGCACGGTTATGCGGTTCGACGAGGTCCGGGTCGGCGAGCGGGAAGCCGGCGCCGCCGATGTTCCAGATCTTCATGAACGCCGTGATCAGTTCCTCCGACGTCGGCAGCGGAAGCTGTTTGTCAACCACGTGGTGGCCGGCTTGTTCCAGTGCGCGCAGGGTTTTGTCGAGCGCGGTCAGACAGGCCGGGTCCACCGGGATGCCGTCGATCAGCGAGGTGGCGAGCACGCCGATCCGCAGGCCCGTCGGCGGCGCGGCGGTGAGCGCGTCCACGAAGGACTGGGTCGGCGTGGGCGGCGACCACCAGGCGCCGGGGTCGTGGCGCGCGAGTACGTCCAGTGCGGCGGCGGTGTCCGCTAGCGTCCGGCTCACGACTCCGCTGGTGCCGAAGCCCTCGACCTCCACAACGGCGTTCGTGACCAGGCCACGGGTCGGCTTCAACCCGACGAGACCGGTGCACGACGCCGGCACGCGGATCGATCCGCCACCGTCCTCGGCGTGCGCGATCGGAGCCATCCCTGCCGAGGCGGCGATCGCCGCACCGCTCGACGAACCGCCCGGCGTGCGGCTCGGGTCCCACGGGTTGCGGGAGATGCCCTGGGCCTCGCTTTCGGTGAAGGACACCGCGCCGAACTCCGAGGTCGTGGTCTTGCCAAGCGGGATGAAGCCCGCGCAGGTGAGCCGCCGTACGACTGGGTCCGAAGTAGGCTGTGGCGTGCGGTCAGTGGCGAGGGAGCCATAGGTGGTCGGCCAGCCCGCGACGTTGGAGAGATCCTTGATGGGCAGGGGGACCCCGTGAAACGGCGGCAGTTCGTCCGGTGTGGACCGCGCTACGGCCTCGGCCGCTGCGGACGCGGCGGCACGTACTTCGTCGTCCGCGCGGTAGCAGAAAGCGTTGAATGTCGGGTCGAGCTCGGCTATCCGGTCGAGGTAGCAGTCGGCGACCTCGACCGGGTTCACTTCCTTCCTGCGAATGGCTGCGGCGAGTTCGACTGCTGAACTGAACGGATCGACCACTGTGGAACCCCTTTCCGATGTGCCTTCAGCCTGGCCGCGGTCGGTCCCCGGGTCTTGGAGAAATGTCGCGCCGCCGGTTTTCTCCTACGATGGCGGTATGCGACCAGCCGAATGGGCTCGTGACGGGGCAGCGGTATGGGACATCGCGGTGCCGTCCCAGCGGCTCCGGTTGCCCGGCGTGCGGATGGCAGGTTTCGCCGGTAACACCACCGATGTCGTCGACCTTCCGGTGGTGCCGCACCCAGCGGTCGCCCTGTTCATCGACCTCGGTGACGCGATGCTCGTCGACGACGCGCGTGGGGCACGGGAACGAGGCAGCGTCATCGCCGGTCTCGCGCCGGAGGCAGTGCGCGGGCGCGGGCAGCATATCGAGTGCGTGCAGGTGCGGCTTTCGCCGGAGATCGCGCACCGGGTGCTCGGGACGGAACTGAGCGGTACGGTCGTCGCCCTCGATGACGTCTGGCCAGCACAGCTGCCGGACCGGCTACGCGCACTTGATTCCTGGGACGATCGGTTTGCGCTGGTCGAGGCCGCGCTGACGAAGCGGTACGCGGCGGGGCACTCGGTGGATCCAGAGGTCGCCTTCGTGTGGCAGCGAATGGTCGCGAGGCGCGGGCAGGTGCGGATCGAGCAGCTGGCCGACGAGACCGGGTGGAGCCGCAAGCGACTGTGGACGCGGTTTCGCCGGCAGATCGGGCTCGCGCCGAAACGCGCCGCGCAACTTGTCCGGTTCGACCACGCGGTGCACCGGCTTGCCGCAGACCAGAGTCCGGCTTCGGTGGCAGCGGAAAGCGGTTATGTCGACCAGGCGCATCTGCACCACGAGGTGCGGGCCTTCGCTGGGGTCACCCCCTCGGCCGTCGCCGGCGCGCAGTGGCTCGCGGTCGACGATGTCGCCTGGCCGCGTCGCGGGACAGGCTGAACGAGTCGGCTTCCGTCCACTGTCGAGGGTCACGGTTGGCCGCGCCGAGGAACATCAGGATCTTCTTTCCTTCCGGACGAGTTCCTCGATCAGCCGCGATATGCAGCCCGGACCGTCGGGCGATCTCGCTCGGCAGTAGGGAGGGCGAATCGGGGTCGAATGCTTCGAGGATCCGCACCACTCGGGAGAAGACGGATTCGCCCGTCGCCGTTCTCGCCATGGTTGCCTCGTCGCTGGTGATGTCCGGTGCTCCGGACGTACCGCATTTTTTAGGGATCTTGCGGTTGAGCCGTCTCCGTTGCGTTCGGGATATCCACCAGTTCCGCGAGATGGGCCCGGAAACTCTGGCAGATCGCGATGTCCTGGTGCGTGCAGTTCAATCCGGTCTCCACGAGATCCAGGGCCGACCGCAGTGCCGCCATCTTGGCTTGCAGTACGTGTTGGTGGCGACGCAGCACCTCCTTGCGGGCAGCCTGATCGCCTGCGGCCATGAACGCTCGGATCTCCGGCAGCGGCAGGCTTGCCTCCTTTGCTCGCACGATCGCGGCAATCCGGAACAGGTCGTCGCGGGTGTAGCTGCGGCGTCCGTTCCCGTCGCGGTCAGCGGCGAGCAGACCCTCCGACTCCCAGTGCCGAAGTACATGCGTCGGCAAGCCGAAATGCTCGGCTACCTCGCCGATCGTCATCGAGCTTGACTTCATGTCGACATTAACTCAGAGCATGGTGGGCATGTCCAGTTTGCTTGAAGTTCTTGACGCCGTTGACGCGCAGCCCGAGCACGCCGAGCTGCGCGCCCGTTCCTACGAACTGCTTGGCGGTCTCACCGGCCGAACCGTCGTCGACGTCGGCTGCGGTGCTGGCCGCGCGGTCGCCGAGCTTGCCGAGCGCGGCGCCCATGCGGTCGGCATCGACCTCGACCCCGAGATGATCGCGGTCGCCCAACAGCGCTGGCCGGCCAGTGAGTTCCATCTCGGCGCGGCCTGCGAGCTGCCGCTGGAGACCGGGTCGGTTTCCGGCTACCGCGCGGACAAGACCTTGCACCTGGTCGACGACCCAGCACGCGCGCTCGCCGAGGCCCGCAGGGTGCTCGCCCCAGGCGGCAGGGCCGTGCTGCTCGGCCAGGACTGGGACACGATCGTGATCGACTCGGATGAGCCGGAAACCACCCGCCGGTTGATCCACGCGAAGGCGGACACGCTGCCATCGCCCCGCGCTGCCCGTGGGCACCGCAACCTGCTGCTGGACGCCGGGTTCACCGACCCGGTCGTCGAGGTGCATACCAGCGTGCTGACCGGCGACACGGCGCTCGGCCTGCTGCACCGGATAACCGATGATCAGCGCTGGCTTGCCGAGCAGACCGAACGTGCTCGCACGGACCGGATCTTCGTCGCGGTGCCAGTGTTCCTCGTCGCAGCCAAGCGATAGCGTCAAGCTCGGCACACCGGAAGGACGCCACAGCGGCTTCGATCCGATGCCGCGAACCGGTGGGGATGGCCGCGACTGCTGGATATATTCCGCTCGCTTCCATGGGTTGAGTGTTAGGATTGTATCCATGCGAGAGCTTGGGGAACTTCCGTGGTCATTCACAACGAAGCTCGCGCGCGAATTGGGCGTGCACCCACGGGATCTATACGCATGGCGCGATGGTGGGCATATCGTCGAGTTGTCTCGGGGAGTCTTTCGGCGCAGCGACGCCCCACCTGCATCGAATCCGGACGCACTGGCCTTGTCGTATCGAGTCCCGAAGGGAATCGTGTGTGGCGTATCGGCAGCGGCTGTTCACGATCTGACCGACGAGCTTGTCAGGGCGGTGCAGGTCGCGGTACCGGCAGGCGATCATGTGCCGAAGATCGACTACCCGCCGACGACGGTTTTTCGGTTCGATGGTGAAACCTTCGAACTGGGCCTTTCGGAGTTTGCGGCGGCACCAGGTGAGTGGGTGCGGGTTTACGACGCTGCACGTACTGTGGTCGATCTCATCCGGCTACGGCACCGTTTTGGTGAACCGATCGCGTACACGGCTCTCAATCGCTATCTCGCTACGCCAGGTGCTCGTTCGGCGGTTCTGCTGGACTATGCCCGAACACTGGGTGGGTTCGCCGCAGTTAGTGCCGCAGTTGATGTTGCGAGCGCTCGATGACCGGCCGCCCGACTAAGCAGTCCTCGGCCGGACGCGCTTATCTGGACTTGCAGAACCGCGCTCGTCGTGAACGACGCGGGACGCAAGAACTCTTGACCATGTACGTGGTTGAGCGCTGGCTCGCGCGCCTGAGCCGATCCGCATTTGTCGACGACTTTGTCCTCAAAGGCGGGATGCTCCTGGCGGCGTTCGGGAACAGGCGCCCAACGGTAGACGCAGATGCCCTGGCTCGGAATCTATCGGCCGACGAAGAGACCGTCGCTGCCCGCGTTGCTGAGATTGCTGCGCTCCCTGACCTGGATGACGGAGTTGAATTTCTCCCTGACACCGTGACAACGAGCGTGATCCGCGACGAAGCACTTTACGCGGGGGTCCGCGTGACGTTGACGGCGCGCCTGGCAACGGCTCAAGTCAAACTGCGACTCGACATCAACTTTGGTGACCCCGTGACTCCCGCACCGCAGATGATCGAGTTGCCCGCGCTACGCCCAGACACAGTGGCGGTACGTGTGTGGGGCTACCCGGTCGAGAGTGTCTTGGCGGAGAAGATTACGACCGCGATCGGGCTCGGTCCGGCCAGTACTCGAGTGCGCGACTGGGCCGATATCTACACGTTGATAGGGACCAGGAAGATCGATGGCGCAACCGCTCGCGCTGCGTTGGAATCCACGGCCGCCTTCCGTGGAACAACGCTAATCCCGCTCTCGCGAACTGTTGGCGAACTGGTCGAGCTACGCAACTCGACCTACACTGCTTACCGTCGCAACCTCGGCCCTGACGGCGAACCACTCCCGGAACGGTTCGGCGACACTGTCGCTGCCGTGATCGACTTCGCTGATCCGCTTCTGAGTATCGCCGACCTGGCAGGGTGTTGGAACCCGGAAAGTCATCAATGGGAGAGGGATGCCTGACGGGGCTGGGTCGCAGCCAAGCGATAGCCAGCACAGCGAATGGGCTACGGCGGGTTCAGGATGGTGAGCATCCTAGCCAGCTTCCAAGGTCGAGGTCCCCAGGCGAGGAGCTTTCCTGCCAGGATCGGTTTCGCTACTCCTTGCCGGCCAATGAGTACGAGCATGAGCGCAGCGGGATCAGCGGAGACACGGGCGTCTACGTCAGCTTCCCGCCCCGTGTCGATCGTCAGTGAACCGCGATCGAGACGCAGCTGTGTGCGCTGACCGCCACGTAGCCGAAGTTCGATACGGGCCTGGAAGGACCCGGCTTTCTCCTGGTTCAGGAAAGCGGTGGGCGGTAACGCCGCGATCAGCGGCAGCAGGAACGCTTCGAGCGCGAGCAACGCTTGGTGGCGCTGGATCGGCCACGGGAATCCTGTCGCTTTGGCGATGTCGTACCCGTGAATCAGGCATTCGTTGAGCAGGTGACCGGCCACAACGGACGGTGACAGCCGGATACCCTGCAGCCAATCCACGGTTGCGGCCGGCGGGTTCGATGCGATCTCGTCGAACTCGCCGGCAAGCGCGTCGATGCGATCCGCGAGTGTGGCCGGATCCCGTTCGGTGTCCTCGGCAAGCAGCTTCGCGGTGGCCTTGGCGATGCCCGCCTTCGTCACGACGGCTTCCGGGACCGTTCTTCCGGCGATGGCATCGGCATCGGCACGAAAGGAATGCGACAGGTGCGCCGCGACCTCGCCAGCCGTCCAGGTACCGACCGACGCCGCGTTGGTGTCCGGGATGTCGCGGACAAGCGCACCGAGAGTGGGGGCAACTTCCCGTAGCGCCGCACGAATCTGGCCCAGGGTTTCGGTCATGGATTCGTTCCCGTACCGGCAAGGGTTCGCGCCGTGGCGGTTCCGATGGCGATCCAGTTGGCCAGTTGCCGCTTGGTGCGCAGGTTCTCGCCGCCGACCTCGAGCCAGCCTCGGATCGCCCGACCCTTCATCTCCATCGGCCGCGCGTTGGTGCTCGCCAGTAGCTGGTCGGCGCGTGCCGGATCTACCCGCACCATGAGGCCACCGTGGCTTGCCGCGACCGCCATCTTGCCGGCGACGAGGAAGGCGAGCCCGCCGAACATTCGCTTTTCGGTCACCGGTGACTCGTCCGCCAGCAGTTCGCGGACCCGGTCGGCAAGGTGTTCGTCGTAGGGCACCGCAGCCTCCTACGTAGCCATTCTCGCGGCAGCCTAGATATATCAATCACACTTGAAAATGTAAAGTGGACGGTATGAGTCGAAGCTATGGCCAGTACTGCGGGCTCGCCAGGGCACTCGATGTTCTTGGTGACCGGTGGACGCTGCTGGTCGTCCGCCAACTGTTGCTCGCGCCCGCCCGCTACCGCGAGCTGCTCGACGGGCTGCCCGGTGTGGCCACCAACCTGCTTGCCGACCGGCTTCGCAGCCTGGAGACGGCCGGCGTGATCGAGCGGCGACTGGCCGGGCAGGGCAACGCCGTGGTCTACGCCCTGACCGCATGGGGCGCCGAACTGCGCGAGCCCATCGAGAGCCTCATCCGCTGGTCCGCGCCACTCATGGTGCACGGTCCTGGCAACGACCAGTTCCGCGCCGATTGGTTGGTCCTGCCCCTGCGGGCACTTCTGGACGGCAAGCCAGCCGCACCGCACCGGTCATCAACAGTGGGAGTCGCGGTCGACGATCAGCTATTCGAACTGCGCGCGACGCGCTCGGGAATCGAGGTGCTTGCGTATGACGGTGGCAACCTGGACGCCGTCATACGAGCAGATGGCGCGATCATTCTCGGTCTGGCGGCGGGCGCGCTCACCCTTGACGATGCTAGACAACTGGTTGAGCTCGACGGCGATGAAGCGGCCGTGCGAGCCATCTTCAACGCCCGACGAGCCCGCCCCGTGAACCGGACTCGGTAGCCCATGTGGTTCCCATGCGTCAGGCAGGGGTGAGTACGGTTTTGCCGGCAAGATCGCCCGCGACGGCCGCATCGTGGATGGCGGCGAGCTCGGTGAGTGGCCTGCGTGCGGCCACGTTGATGCGTAGTTCGCCGCGGTCGACGCGAGTGACCAGTTCGGCGAGCTGATCAGCCTTGCTGAGCAAGAAGACACTCGCTGTGCGGATATCGCGGCCGGGATTCTCCGGCGGCGCAGTGGTGGTGCTGAGCAGCACGCCGCCGTCGCGGACGAGTTCGGCGAGCGCCGCCGTGTCTGCTTCGCTGGTCCGGACGAGGTTGAGCACCACATCGAACGGCTGGCCAGCCACGGTCAGCGCGCTGGCCTGATGATCGAGATGGCCTACCACCTTGTCGGCGCCGTCGGCGCGTAGCCGCTCCGCATGACGCTCGCTCGCGACAGCCGTGACGTGCGCGCCCTGCTGGTGTGCCAGTTGCACGGCGAATCCGCCGACCGCGCCGCCGGCGCCGTTGATCAACACGGTCTGTCCCGCCCGTAGTTCGGCGTGGTCGAACAGGGCCTGCCAGGCGGTCAGTCCGCCGACCGGCAATGCGGCGGCATCGGCCAGCTCGACCGTGCGCGGCGCGACCGCCAGTGCGTTCGCGGGGGCGAGTACGTAGTCGGCGGCGGCACCGCTGGTGTCCATCGGCAGGAACGCCACAACCTCCGTACCTGTCTGCCAGCCCTCGACCCCGTCACCGAGCTCCGCGATCGTGCCGGCGACGTCGATGCCCGGGATATGCGGGAACCGCAGTTGCCGCGACCTTCACCAGCACCTGCCCCTGGTCGGGAACTGGCCGTTCGGCCTCCTCATAGACCAGTACATCACTGCCTTCGGCAAAATTATTTCGATACCGAAGTAATTTCAGGATAGTTTGCTTCGATGTCGAAACAAGTGAGTGAACAATGATATGCGTCACTAAGCTTCGAAGTCGAAGCAATCAGCGGTGCTTGCTCAATCCCCTTCGGGGAGGTTCCCGAGTGCCGTGTGCGCGGCCATCATGATGTGTTCGGCGCACAACCGGGATGCGCGAGCCGCGTTGCGCCGCTGGATCGCTTCCACGATCTCGCGCAGTTCCGCGACAACGTCGACCAGTCGCCCCGGTTGGGACAGCGAGGTCACCCGCAGCATCTGCACGCGCGCCTGGATGCCCTCGAGTATCTGTTGCAGCGGCGCGCTGGCCGCCCCTTCGACAAGTACCCGGTAGAACCCGGACTTCGCGGTCAGCACGGAATGTATCTCGTCGCTGGTATTCACCACATGCTCGTACTCGTCAACCGCCGCGACGAGACGCGCGACCTGCTCGTCGGTCGCGCGCTCGACGAAGCGTCGTACGATGAGCGATTCGAGTGAGGCCCGTACCTCGTAGAGATCGACCGCCTCGTGCCGGGAAGGAGCGCTCACCCGCGCACCCTTCTGCGGGACGACCGTCACCAGCCCTTCGGAGGCGAGCTCGCGGATCGCCTCGCGGATCGTCGTCCGGGAGACCCCGAGCCATTCGATGAGTTCGCGTTCCACCAGGCGCTGGCCGGGTTTCAGCCGGAACTCCATGATCGCCTGGCGCAGGGCATCGATCACCTGCTCGCGTAGCGGTGCGGCGACCCGCGCAACGGAAGTGAGCTGGGTTTGGCCATCGCCTGCGGCCGTCGTCATGGCTGACACTCTAGGTCTCCCGTTCTTCGGTTGGCAGCGGACCTCACCCAGTGGGTCAGCGAGCGCCCTCCTCGGCAACCGCCCCGTACTCCTCGTCCGTGACCGGCACCTCCCAGATGGTCTCGCCCAGCGAGATCGCGGTGTGCACCATAAAGCTGTCCGGTGCCGCGCCATGCCAATGCCGTTCGCCCGGCGGCACCCATACCGTGTCTCCCGCGCGCAGGACGACCACCGGGCCACCTTCGCTCTGCACGAGGCCGCGGCCGGCAACTACCTGAAGGATCTGCCCCTTCTCGTGTGAGTGCCAGTGCGTCCTGGCGCCCGGGGTGAAATCGACCGTGTTGATCACGACGCCGTCGGTCGCGGGCATCGTGACGTACGGGAAGGCATCGCCGGTGAACTGCGAGCCGGGCTTACCTGCCGTGCCGAGTTGCTGCCGGGGCGGAATATGGATCATCGAAACTCCTTTGCTGTCTGCGTCACGCGTCGACTGCCTGAGTTGTCCTGCTGTTGTGCTGCCCGCGCCGAGTAGCGCGAGGCTAGCGGTCCCAACCTTGGTAAAGCGGCGCGTCCACGGCCTCGGTGTCCCACGCGCCCGCGCCACCGGAGGGCCGCACGGTGTTCACCACCGAGGCACCACCGTCGGCGGCAACCAGCTGTCCGGTCAGATACGAGCTGTCCTCGGAAAGCAGGAAGGCGACCACGCCCGCGATCTCCTCCGCTTGTCCCGCGCGCCGCAGCGGTGCGGTGGAGGCGCGCTGCGCCATATCGTTCTTCCCGCCGGTTGCCGATGCGGCATCGCGGAAGAGTTCGGTCGGCACGATCCCGGGCGCGACGGCGTTGACCCGGATGCCGAGCGGTCCACCGTAGACGGCCGCCGAGCGAACCAGCCCGGTGACGGCGTGCTTGGAAACCTGGTACGGCACCAGATCTGCCGCACCGGTGAGGCTCGCGATGGATGCCGTGAGCGCGATCGTCCCGCGCTCACCGGTGCTGCGCCAGTGCCGGAACGCCGCGCGTAGCCCGAGTAGCGGACCACGCACGTTCACCGCCATCACCCGCTCGAAGTCGGCGACGTCCAGGTCCGGCAGGGTGGCGAAACTGCCGAAGATGCCGGCGTTGAGGTGATGCAGATCGACCCGGCCGAAGGTGTCGACGCCGGCACGTAGGTAAGCATCCACATCGGCTTCGCTGGAGACATCACCGCCGACCGCGATCGAGCGAGTTGGCAGCTCCTCGGCAAGCGCGGCTACCGCGTCCGCGTCGATATCGACCGCGACGACGTTCGCTCCTTCCTCGGCGAGCCGTCGCGCGGAGGCTCGCCCCAACCCCGAGGCCGCGCCCGTGACGACGGCTACCTTCCCCGCGAACCGTCCTACCGTGCTCATTACCGTGTCTCCTTGGTGTTGGCTTCACATGGATCCGCGGGTCACGGCTTGCCGGCCGGTGCTCCGCGGGAACCCGGTCGGTGCTGCGCGACCGCGTCGGTACTGGTGAGATCGCGGTCCTTGGTCTCGGGCAGCCAGCGGAACAGCACGGGCAGCGCGAGGAGTGAGACGGCGACGAGGTAACCGGCCGGTGCGACGGCACTGCCGGTCGATGCCGCGAGCCAGGCGGCGATATAGGGGCCAGGGCCGGAGAAGATGACATTCGCGAAGTTGAACCCGAAGGCACTACCGCTTGCCCGCGAGGTCGAGGGGAACAGCTCCACCATCAGGACGACGGTGGATACGCTCACCATCGCCTGGAACAGTCCGAGCACCACCAGCCCGAACACGATCAGGATCGCCTGGCCGGTCGCGAGTAGCGCGAACACCGGAACCAGGGTGAGCACAAAGCCCAGGGTGCCAACGAGATTGACGCTGCGGCGCCCGAACCGGTCGATCGCGAATCCCGCGGCGACGCATAGTCCAATGTAGATCGCTAGGGCGATGGCGATCAGCGTGAGTGCATCGGCACGTTCCAAGCCGACCGAAACGGTCAGAAGGTTCACCGCGTAGGTTCCGAGGTAGTAGTAGCCGATGCCCTGTACGGCGCCGATCGCGAGCGTCAGTAGCACCGGACGGCGGTCCCGGACGATCTTGCGCCAGAGCGGCGACCGGTCGATCTCCTGTTCCTGTTTGATGTGCTCGAAGACCGGGGTGTCCTCGAGCTTGAGCCGCAGGTAGAGACCTGCCAGCGCGAGTGGGGCGCTGAGGATGAACGGCAGTCGCCAGCCCCAGGAGTTCAGCGCCTCCGTTGACAAGCTCGTGGTGAGCCAGAGCGCGAGCAGGCTGGCAGACAGCAGCGCGGCGGCTGAGGACGCCGAGTTGATGCTGCCGAAACGACCACGCTGGTGTTTGGGTGCGCTCTCCACCATGAAGGCATTGGCACTGGTCGCCTCACCGCCAGTGGAAATGCCCTGCAGGCACCGCATCAGCACGAGCAGGATGGGCGCCCAGATACCGATCTGCGCGTAGGTTGGCAGCAGGCCGATCATCGTCGTGCCGAATCCCATCAGCAACACGGCGATGGACAGCGCGACGCGGCGGCCGTACTTGTCGCCGATGGGGCCGAGAATGAACCCGCCAAGCGGGCGAAACACGAACCCTACGGCGAAAACGCCGAGTGCGGAGAGCAAACCGACGGCGGGCGAGGAGTCAGCGAAGAACTGTGCTCCGATGGTGGTCGCGAAGAAGCCATACAGGCCCCAGTCGAACCACTCCATGAAGTTGCCGATCCCGACGGCGGTGGCGACCCTGCGCATATCGCGCTGAGGCGGTGCTGACGGGGAGCCACCCGACTCGAGCGACTTCGACATGAGAAGCCTCCTTGATCCTCGTTGCGGCGCGGATCGTATGACAATCTATAGGTCGGGTCAATCATCGCCGAGGTCCTTGCTTAGGGTGCCCTCTCGTTTCCTTAGCGCTATGAACTGCGAGTATGTGGATCACTGCGGCTCGTCTTGACTTAACGATCGGTGCGAGAGCATTGCATGATGTCATATCATATGACAATAATGCGGTCCGGCTTTTCGGCGGCGAGAAGGAGAAACGACGACGATGTTCGGACCCCGAAACCGGCGCCGCATGGTGCCGATGCTCGCGACCGTCGTCGTCGCCTCGATCGTGCTGAGCGGCTGCCTCTCGCCCGGTGGCGGCGCCGTATCCGAAGACGGCAAGGTGACGCTGCGGCTGGCGACCACGCAGACTCGGGACAGTCCGGAAAACATCGGGCTGTGGCGGATGATCGAACGCCTCGAGCGGGACGCGCCGTGGATCACGATCGACTATGTCGGTGGACCGGAAACCATCGAACCGAACGATGCGGCGGAGAACGTGCAGAGCGGCGCGCTGGACATGGCAAGCGTATCGAGCGCGTACTACACGCAGATCCTGCCAGAGGCCGAGGTTTTCGACCTGACACCCAATGATCCCGCCGTCGACAGGGAATCCGGTGCGCTCGAGCTGATCAACTCCTGGCACGAGGAAGTCGGTCTGCATGTGCTGGGCGTGACCATCGCGGAGATGGCATACATGCTGCATTTCGGGTCCCGCTGGAGCGAGATCGACATCACCGAACCCGACCTGACGGGCTGGCTGATGCGCGGCGGTCCAACCCAGCAGCCGATGCTCGAGGCGCTGGGTGCCGAGGTGGTGAACATGCCGGTCGGCGAGATCTATACGGCGATGGAGCGCGGCACGATTGACGGTTTCGCGGCCGGCAACAGCGGCATGTATGACCTGGGGATCGCCGAGCCGATCAAAGCGTCCTATATGGCCCCGTATCTGACCATCCGATACCCACTACTGATGAATCTGCAGACCTGGCTCACCCTCGATGAGCGCACCCGCGAAGCGCTCAGCACCGCGATGGCGGAACTCGAGCGGTCGTTGCCGGATATCTACCGGCCGGTGATCGAAGGCGAGTACCAGCGCTGGGCCGAGGACGGTAAGGAACTGCTCGAGCCCACCGAAGGCGATGTCGACCGGTTCCAGGCACGAGCCAGAGACATCGGGTGGGAGCTACTCGTAGCGCGCACGCCGCGCGCGGCCGAGGTTCGCGAACTCTATGAGGTGCGATGAGTACCGGCAACAGCGCACGCGGCCCGGTGGGCCGGATACTTCGCGCATTGACAACCGCGAGTGCCGTGCTTGCCGGCGCGGGTCTCGTCTACATGGCGCTGGCGACGATCCTCGCGGTGGTGCTGCGGTACGTGTTCCGGCAGCCGAACAGGTTTCTGTTCGAGTCGACCGAGTTCGCGCTGGCGCTCACCGTGTTCTTCGCGCTCGGCATGGTCGCGTTGTACGACCGGCATGTCCGCGTGGATCTGATACCGCGCCGCTTCGCGCGCACCAACCGCAAAGTGGACATCGGCGCTCGATTCGCGACCGCCGCGATCGCGGGCACCTTCGGCTGGTTCGCGGTCCAGCTATTCGTGCGTGATCTGGAGACGGGCATCCGAATGGGGTCAACTTTCGGGCTGCCGAGATGGATCCTGATGCTCGCCCTCACCGTCGGCCTCGTGCTACTTGCCGCGAACGAACTCCGCGGTGCGCTGGAGCGGTTGCACGCAACTGGAACCGATGCGGCTACGGCGGATGTCACCGGATCTGAATCCACTGGGGAGGCAAAGCATGACTGACCTCAGCCCAGCGATGTGGCTTGCCCTGTTCGTCGGCGGGCTCGCGATCCTCGTACTGCTCCGCATTCCGGTCGCGATCGCCCTGCTTACCGTGTCCTCAATCGGCGCGGTGCTGCTCTACGGCTTCTCGCCGGGCATCGAGATGACCGTCGTATCGATGGTGTCCGGGTTGACGACCTTTACCCTCACCGCTGTACCGATGTTCATTCTCATGGGCGAGCTGCTTTTCCGCTCCGGAGTGGCCTTCTCGGCAATCGGGGCCGCCGAACGCGGGCTCGCGCGGTTACCCGGCCGGCTCGCCTTCCTTTCCGTCGGCATGGGGGCCGTACTCGGGGTGCTCTCCGGCTCGGTGATGGCCTCGACCGCGATGCTTGCCGGCACGCTCGCGCCCGAGATGGAGCGCAGGGGGTACTCGCGTCGCCTCGCCACCGGCTCGATCCTCGGCTCCGGCGGGCTCGCGATGGTGCTGCCACCCAGCACGGTCGTCATCGTCTGGGGCGCAACCGCCGGCGTTCCGGTCGGACCGCTGCTGATCGCCGGGGTCGTTCCCGGCGTGCTGATGGCAGTCGGCTACGCCGTCGTCGTGGGCGCTTGGGCGTACTTCTTCGGCGGCGCCGAACGGCCAGCCGTGCTCGGCAAGGCCAGGGTTCGGCAAGGACAGCACCAAACCCCGGAGCCGTCCAGTGGCACCGCGGTGTCCACGGAGGATTCCCGCGGCTCGCTGGTCAACCTGGTCGCACTGGTTGGGATGATCGTCGGCGTCCTCGCGCTCATCCTGTTCGGTATCGCGACGCCGACCGAGGCGGCGGCTGTCGCGGTTGGACTGACCGCGCTGATCCTCCTCGTGCAGCGCAGGTTGACGCGCGAGGTCCTGCGGGAGTCGATCAAGCACACGTTGCTCTCGACCGGGATGGTGTTCCTGATCATCGCGGGTGCCACCATCTACGGTCGGGTCATGGCGGGTAGCGGCACGGTGACAGCCTTCGTGGACGGGATTACCAGTGTCACGGGGAATCCGACGCTGCTGCTGGTCATCATGCTCGCCACCGTGATCGTCCTGGGGCTCTTCCTCGAGGCGATCGCGATCGTACTGCTGACCATCCCGCTGTTCATGCCGATCGTGCAAATCGCCGGATTCGATCCGCTCTGGTTCGGCATCCTGATGATTATCGCGATCCAGATCGGCACCGTGACGCCGCCGTTCGGCATGTCGTTGTTCGTGATCCGCCAGTACGCGCCGAAATCGATGCCGATGTCCGAGCTTTACCGGGCAGCTGTCCCGTTCGTACTGTCCGATCTCACCATTGTCGTGTTACTTGTCCTCGCGCCCAGCATCGTGACCGCGCTACCGGCACTCATGTGAGCCACCGGGTCTACCCGAACTAGCTATGGAGGGTCCACGTATGACCACCGAGACCGGCACCCTTGCCTATATGACCGAACCAGGAAAACTCGAACTGCACGAGTACCCGGTACCCGAGCCCAGGCCCGGATCCCTCGTCATGCGTACGACCCGCGCGAACGTCTGCGGTTCCGAGCTACACATCTGGAACGGCAAGCACCCGGTCAAGCGCTCCGGCGGCATCGGCCACGAGATGACCGGCGTGGTCGCCGCACTTGGCGAGGGCACGAACCGCGACAACGCCGGCGTCCAGCTCGCGGTTGGCGACCGGATCGCGATCGTGTACTTCCAGGCGTGCGAACGCTGCTTTCACTGTGTCCGCGGTGAGTGGAACCTGTGCGACAACGCCTACGAGCACTACGCGAAGCAGCCGACCGAATGGCCGCATTTCCACACCGCGTTCGCCACGCACTACTACGCGACACCGCGGCAACACGTCTACCGGGTACCGGACAGCGTGCCCGATTCGGTCGCAGCGGCCGCGAACTGCGCGCTGAGCCAGGTCATCTACGGAATGGACCAGGCCGGCTTCGGACCCGGCCAGACCATCCTGATCCAGGGTGCCGGCGGCCTTGGTCTGTATGCCACCGCGGTCGCGGCGACCCGCGGTATCCAGACGATCGTCGTGGACGGTGTGCCCGCGCGGCTGGAGCAAGCCCGCCGCTTCGGCGCCAACCACACCCTGGACATCAGCGCGATGCCGAACATGGATGAACGTCGTGCCTGGGTACACGAGCGCACCGAAGCGCACGGACCGGACGGCATGATCGAGGTGACCGGCGTTCCCGCCGCCTTCGCCGAGGGGCTTTCGCTGATCCGGCGGGGCGGCACCTACCTTGTCATGGGCAACCTTTCACCCGGCTCGGTGGTGGATTACGACCCGGGACTGGCCACTCGCCGCGCGCTGCACGTACTGCACGTCGACCGGTACGCGCCGTTCTATCTCAAGCGCGCGCTCGATTTCCTTGACGAGACGATCGACCGGTTCCCGTTTGACGGGCTCGTCGATGCGGAGTACCCGCTGGAGCGGATCGTCGACGCGCTGGACGCATCGGCACGCAGGGAAGTGACCCGCGCCTCCATCGTCATGCCGTAGCGGGGCTCAGCTCAGCACGGCCACGATCGTTGTACCGCGCGCGAACCCGCCGCTGGCCAGCCGGTCGAAGATGCCGTACATCATCTTGGCTTCGTATACCCAATCCAGGGTGATTCCGTGCCGTGCCGCGAAATCCGCGATGAACCAGTCCAGTTCGGACTTGCGCTTCGCGTAGCCGCCGAAGTGCCAGCCGTGCTCGAGGGCCCAGTTGTCCGTTTCAGTGCCGAATGCCGCGCGCTGCAGCAGGCGCACGTCATCGGCCAGGAACTGGCCGCCCTTGAGCACGGCGAAGCCCAGCGCGCGCTGGTCTCCAGCCAGCCCGGCGGCGATGCCGGCGAGGGTGCCACCACTGCCGGTGGCGCAGCAGATGAGGTCGAAGTCGATGGCGAGTTCGCGCGGAAGTTCGGCGCAACCGCGAACGCCCGGCCCGTTGCTGCCACCTTCCGGTATCAGGTATCCGGGACCGTGCTGCTGGATGAGCGCGTCCAGCACGTCATCCTCGGTTTTCCGCCGGTACGTCGTGCGGTCCAGATAGGTCAGCGTCATGCCCCTGCCCGTGGCGTAGCGCAATGACTCGTTCAGCGGCAGGTGCTCGGCGCCCCGGATGATGCCGACCGTCTCGAACCCGAAATAGTGTCCGGCCGCCGCGGTCGCCCGGATATGGTTCGAGAACGCGCCGCCGAAGGTCAGCAGGCGAGTGTGGCCATGGTCCCGCGCCGCGTCGAGGTTGTACTTCAGCTTCCGCCATTTGTTGCCGGGCAGCTCGGGATGAATCAGATCGTCCCGTTTGAGGTAAAGCCGGACATCGCGCTCGCTTACCCGCTCGTCGGCAAGCTCGACCAGTGGCGAGGGCAGCACGATGTTCGGTTCCGGTGCTGGTGCCGTGGCCATGGTTCGAGGATAAGTGCGGGAGGGCACCGCGTGGGCGCCCTCCCTAAGGCGTCTGGTTAGCCCTGCGCCGGCTGGGCCGGTTCGATCGGTTGGGCGGGCTCGATCGGCTCGCCTGGCTCTACCGGATGCCCCGGAACCGTTGGCATATCGCAGTCCTCCGGGACGACGATCGTGACACTGTCATCTTCGCCCTTGACGATTTCGACGCAATCGGGCATCGGCTCACCGGGCACCGGCACGGCCTCAGCGGGCGGAGCAGGTTGCGACGGGTTGCCGCTAGGTGAGTCGGCGGCCAGTGCCGTGGCGGTTCCGCCCGCGAGCATCCCCCCTGCGGCGAGGGCGACGAGCATCGTGCGAATCGTGTTCCTGCGCATACGGTTCTCCCTGAGGTCAAGATCGCGGCCGTTCCGCGACGAGAGCCACGCTGCCCGAGCTACCTGAAGCGATCCTGAACGAACCTGAAGATCCGTTCAGGTTCACCTGACATGCTGTTGACCATGCGGGTACTCGTAGTCGAGGACGAACCCCGGGTCGCGGAGGCGCTGCGGGTGGGGCTGAACGCTGAGGGCTGGTCGACCGACGTGACCGGGGATGGCACCGAAGCGCTCTGGTACGCCGAGCAGCACGAATACGCGGCCATCCTGCTCGACATCATGTTGCCCGGGCTGAACGGCTACCGGGTGTGCGCCCAACTGCGCGCGGCGGGGAACACCACCCCGATCATCATGCTCACGGCGAAGGACGGCGAGTACGACGAGGCCGAGGCACTGGACACCGGCGCCGACGACTATGTCACCAAACCGTTCTCCTACGTGGTGCTGCTGGCCCGGCTACGCAACGCGGTACGTCGCAGGTCGCCCGCGCCGTCACCGGTGATCAGCGTCGGTGACCTCACGCTCGATCCCGCTTCGCGTATCTGCGCGCGTACGGGCGAGCAGATCTCCTTGACCAGCAAGGAGTTCACCCTGCTCGAGATGCTCGCGAGTAGCCAGGGGCAGGTGGTGTCCAAACGGCAGCTGCTCGAAGGCGGCTGGGACTTCGCCGCCGAGCCCGATATCAACCTCATTGAGGTGCACATCAGCGCGCTGCGCCGGAAGATCGACCTGCCGTTCGGGCGGCGCAGCATTCGAACGGTGCGGGGCCACGGCTACCAGCTCGTTCCTGACCAGGACAGCCATGCGTAACCGGCTACGCGTCTCGGTGCGGGCGCGCACCACGATCATCGCCACCGCCATCGTCGCGCTAGCCACCACCGCCGTGAGCTTCCTGCTGGTTGGCTACCTGCACACGCGGCTTACCGAGGAACTCGATGAGGCCCTGCGGTCCCGGCTGGCGACGGCCAGTCACACGCAGGTGGAGCCGGCCCAGGCGCTGCCGTCGCACGGGGTGGCGATCGAGCTACGGCGCACTGATTCCGCTGCCACCGTGCAGGAAGCGGAGGCGGCACAACCGACCACGGACACCACGGGGATGCGCTCGGTCGTTGCGACGGTGGCCACCCCGGACGGTTCGGAAACCCTGATCGCCAGTGCATCGACCCATTCGGTTACCGAGGCGACGAACGCCGCGACCCGCGCGCTGCTGATCGGCGCACCCATCCTGCTGGCCCTGGTAGCAATGCTGACCTGGTTTTCCACCGGTCGCGCGCTGCGCCCGGTGGACGCGATCCGCGAGGAGTTCGCGCGGCTGTCCGCGCGGGACCTGCGTGGCCGGATGCCCGTGCCCGCGGGAAATGACGCACTTGCCAGGCTGGCCAGCACGCTCAACGAGACGCTGGATCGGTTGGACGTCTCGGTCCGGCGGCAGCGCCAGTTCGTCGCGGACGCCTCGCATGAGCTGCGTAGCCCGCTTACCGCACTGCGGACCCCACTCGAGGTGGCGCGCGCGCATCCGGATCGGGCGAACTGGCCAGAGCTGACCTCGGGCACCCTGCAGGACCTGGACCGGCTGGAACAGCTCGTGGCGGACCTACTTGCCTTGGCCAAAGTAGACGCGCTGACGGACAGTGCGGCGGAGCAGGTTGACCTGAGCGAGCTGCTGACCGGCGTCCTCGAGCGCCGGATGCCCGGCGACCAGGCCTGCGATACGGACATTGTGGACGGGATCGTGGTCCGTGGTCAGCCCACGCACCTGGCCCGGCTGGTCACCAACCTGCTGGACAACGCCGAACGCTACGCCGAGGAGCGGATCACCGTACGTCTGTCGCAGGAGGACGGACACGCGTGCATCGAGGTCGCCGATGATGGGCCCGGAGTCCCGGAGGACGCGCGGGAACTGGTCTTCGAGCGGTTCACCCGGCTGGACACCGCGCGGGAACGGCCGGAGGGTGGTGCCGGTCTCGGGCTGGCACTGGCCCGCGGGATCGCCACCATGCACGGAGGCACCCTGCACCTGCTCGATTCTGCCGGTGGCGCACGCTTTCTCGCTCGAATCCCACTGGCCGGCGACATCCCGTAACCCCGCCAACCTTAACGAATGCGATTACGGGGTGTCACCGGGCGCAGGCGATGCCGAAATCGAGCGCGGAACCAGCACCGGCGCCAAGTCCGAGGACGGCGGCACGCACCCGATCAGTGGTCTCCACATCGGCGGCCAGACGCATATTGGACTCGAACTTCTCCCGAATGTCCTGATGCGACAGTGGGCGTTCCGGGTGCCCCCGGTTCACCTCCTCGCGGTGGCTCAGCCGGCGACCGTCGTGCAGCGTCACCTCGATGGCGGCGGAGTACGCGTCCGGGAACCGAGTATCTGGGTCGTCGCGGAAGCTCACCTGGTCGGCCACCGCATGGATTCGCGGGTCGGCGAGCGAGTCCTCGGTGAATTCGGCGAGCGTCAACTGCCCTCTGCTCAGGCAAGCGCCGATGACGTACGGCACGCTGAACTTCGCGTCGTAGAGATTGCCCGGCCGCCGTTTCCGTTCCAGCGGCTCGAATACCGCGGCCGCTGCGGTCGGGTGGATCAGGCACTCGATCCGTGCCACGTCGGCGGCGGTGATCTGTTCCCGCGCGCACAGTGCCAGGATCGCGTCGGCGAAGGCATGACTGAAATGGCAACTCGGATACGGCTTCACCCCGGTATTGCGCAGTTCCCACCGCGCGCCGAGCCCATCGGTGAGCGCGCTCGGATCCCATTCGCGACCGCCAAGGTGAGTCGCGTAAAGCCCGTACCGTCCTTCGTAGACCTCGGTGGCGCCGGGCCAGCCGGTCGCCGCGAAAGCGGTGGCGGTCAGCGCGTTCGAGGCAGCCCAGCCGGGATGCAGCCGTTTGGTCCAAGCGCCGTCGGCAAGAAACTCGAGGATGCCCGAAGCGCTCGAGCCGACGATCTGCTGTGCGGCAGCGATACCCCGCGCGTCCAAGCCGGCCAGTTTCGCCGCCGCGACGGCGGAACCGAACGCGCCAGCCACGCCAGTTGGATGGAAACCCGCCGCGTGGAAACCGCCGTGCGCGGCGAGCCCGACGCGCGCGCTCACCTCGATGCCCAGCGCGTAGGCAAGCAGTAGCTCGCTGCCCGAGCGTCCAGCCGAGATGGCCGCGGCGAGCGCTGCGGGTAGCGCGGATGCCGAGACGTGCACGATCGACCCAATATGCGTGTCGTCGAAATCGTGCCCATGGATCAGGATGCCGCCGAGTAGCGCGGCATCACGCGCGGCCAACCGATCGGGCAGGGCGAGCACCGGTTGGCCACCCGAATCCAAACTGCCGAGTGCCTGTCGTGCCTTGTCCGCGAACGGTTCGTCGGCCGCACAGTAGGCGACCCCGACGGCGTCCAGCACCAGATGGCAAGCGAGGTCGACCACGTCGGTTGGCAGATCCGCGAGCCGGGTGTCCGCGGCGAACTCACCCAACCGGCCGGCGATCGTGGCAGCTTCCATGCTGGCAGTGTGCAGCCTTCCGGGAAGCTGCGCAAACGAAAGGTCTGACTTTTCTAGTCGGCGCCCATCTGCTCGTACAGTGGGCGGAGGCTGTGCAAATGCTGCCTGGTCAGTTCCTCGGCCGAGTCCGCGTCCCCTTCGGCGACCGCGCGGTAGATCTCGACATGCTCGGCGTCGATCCGGTCCCATACCTCGCGGGGAATCCGTTCACGGTGCAACCGGCCGTGCAGAACCGCGTTCACCGGCTGGCACATCAGGCGCAGCAGCGGGTTGTCGGTCGCGGCGACCAGCGTGGTGTGAAAGTCCCAGTGCACGACGAAGCCGCCGGATGGGCTCAGCTTGGCCGTGCTCACGGTCGTCGCTTCCAGCGCCCGCAGTGCTTCCGGCTCGGCTCGCTGCGCCGCGAGCCGAGCAGCCGAGGGTTCCAGGATCAACCGGGCGTCGAGCAGATTGGCCACGGTGATCCCATCGGTGTTGACCAGCAGGCCGAGGGTGCCGCCAAGGTGTTCGGCAACGGTGGTCGCGTCTGGGCTGGAGACGAAGGTGCCGCCGGTAGCGCCCCTGGTGGTGTCCACGAGTTGCTGGCTGGCAAGTAGCCGGAGCGCTTCCCGTACGGTGCTGCGGCTGACCCCGAACAACCTGGTGAGCTCCGCCTCGTTGGGCAGCCGGGTGCCCGCGCCGAGTTCGCCGGAAAGAATCTGCGCCTTCAGCTGCTCCGCGACCTGCCGGTAGGCCGCCTGCACCCGGTGCACCCGCAGCCCGGTCCGCTCCTCGGTGCTCTCGCTCATCGATCCGCTCCACCCTCGTCGACGCGGTCGTCGCCCGCGTACCAAATCGTAGGACACCGGTCGCGGCGCGCCTTCTGGTCAGCGCTGATTTAAATGTCTGATGTATTGCGTTCAGCATACCTCCGGCGCATACTGCACCGTAATGTCCGACGAGCGGGAGGTGGCCCGTTGACCGTGCACACTGGCTGGCAGGGGCGTTACTTCGAGGACTTCACCGTGGGTGACGTCTACCGGCACCCACTGGGGCGCACGATCAGCGAAGCCGACAACACCTGGTTCACGTTGCTCACGATGAACACGCACCCGGCCCATTTCGACGCGCACTACGCGGAACGCACGCCGTTCGGCCAGATACTGGTGAACTCGGGCCTGACCATCGCGATGGTCCTCGGCCAGAGCGTCACCGATATCAGCCAGAAGGCCGTCGCGAACCTGGAGATGACGAACATCAAGCTCACCCATCCAGTGTTCGTCGGTGACACGCTCTACGCCGAATCGATCTGTACGGCCAAACGCGAGTCGGCGTCCAAACCGTACGCGGGACTGGTCTCCGTCCACACGCGAGCGCTCAACGGGGACGGGGACGAATGCCTTTCCTTCGACCGCACCGTACTTGTGTACAAGGCAACCGAGGCCACGGCGATCAACTCATTTCCGGAAGCCAAGCGCGGGCCGCTCACGCTGGCCGAGGGAGGCAGGGCATGACCGCGCTACCCCTCGCCGACGTACGGGTGCTCGCCATCGAGCAGTACGGCGCCGGACCGTTCGGCTCGGTACACCTTGCCGATCTCGGTGCGGAAATCATCAAGGTCGAGGACCCTGGTACCGGCGGCGACGTCGGTCGGCACACCCCGCCCTACGCGGAAGACGGCGATTCACTGTTCTTCGAGGCCTTCAACCGCAACAAGCGCTCGGTCGCGCTGGATCTGAATTCCGCGGCTGGACGCGCGGTTTTCGACGACCTGGTCCGTACCAGCGACGCGGTGTACTCGAATCTGCGCGGCGACGTGCCGGCAAAGATGCGGATCCGCTACGACGATCTCAAGCACCTCAACCCGGCGATCGTCTGCTGCTCGCTGACCGGTTACGGCATGACCGGCCCGCGCAGCGCGCAACCCGGCTATGACTACATGCTGCAGGGGCTTGCCGGCTGGATGTCGGTAACCGGCGAGCCGGACGGACCGCCAACGAAGTCCGGTCTGTCCATGGTGGATTACTCGGGCGGGTTCGTCGCGGCCAACTCGCTGCTTGCCGGTATCCACGCGGCGCGCCGCGACGGGATCGGCATGGACTGCGACGTGAGCCTGTACGACACCGCGATCGGCATGCTCACCTACCTGGCCACCTGGCATCTCAACGAGGGCTTCGAACCACGCCGCACGCACTCTTCCGCGCATCCGAGCCTGGTGCCGTTCCAGAACTTTCGCACCGCGGACGCCTGGATCGTGATCGGTTGTGCCAAGCAGAAGTTCTGGGAACGGCTGGTTGGCGCGCTCGGTTCACCCGCATGGGCTGCCGAATCGCGGTTCGCCACACCAGCCGAGCGCTACGCGCATTCCACCGAATGTGTCGGTCTGCTCGAAGAAGAACTGCGGCAGCGAGATACCGCGTACTGGCTCAAGGCGCTCGAAGCCGCCGGGGTGCCCTGCGCACCGGTCAACACGGTGCCGCAGGCATTGGTGGAAGCGCATACTCGAGCGCGCGGCATGGTGGTGACGACCGAGCACCCACGGTTCGGCCAGGTCAAACAGGTTGGCTCGCCGATGCGCGTGGGCCCGGCCCGTACCAAGCACCAGCGGGCACCGCGCCTCGGCGAACACAACGCAGAAGTGCTCGCCGACCTGCTCGGCACCGACGAAGCCACCTACACCGAACTCGCCGAGGCCGGTGCGTTCGGCACGGACAGGGAAGCGGTATGGACTTCACACTGAGCCCCGATCAGCAGCAGTTCCAGCGGATGCTGCGCGATTTCGTGGATGCGGAGATCGTCCCGGTCGCGCGTGAATGGGAGCAGGCGGATCGCTATCCCACCGAGATCGTCGCGGCCATGCGCGAACTCGGGCTGTTCGGTCTGATGATTCCCGAGGAATACGGCGGCGGGGCAGCTGACTTCGTGTCGTTCACGCTGATGTTCGAGGAGATCGCGCGCGGCTGGATGGGTATCGCCGGCATCCTCGGCAGCCACTCCCTTGCTTGTTGGATGCTCGCCAGGCACGGCACCGAGGAGCAGCGGCGACGCTACCTGCCCGAGCTGGCCACCGGGCAGCGCAGGACGGGCATCGCGCTCACCGAACCCGATGCCGGCACCGATCTGCAGAGCATCCGGACGAGCGCGGTCCGCGACGGCGACCATTTCCTGGTCAGCGGCACCAAGATGTGGATCACCAACGCGCGGTATGCCGATCCGCTGCCCGTACTGGTGAAAACGGACAGCACGACGACCCCCGCGCACAAGGGGATGAGCGTGTTACTCGTGGACGCGGACTCGCCGGGGTTCACGGTCACCCGCGATATCCCGAAACTCGGTTACAAGGGCACCGAATCCTGCGAGGTGGTCCTCGACGAGGTACGCGTGCCGGTCGGCAACCTGCTCGGCGGCGAACCTGGTCGGGGCATGCAACAGGTGCTCTCCGCGCTGGAAGTCGGCCGGTTGAACATCGCCGGCCGCAGCCTCGGTATCGCCCAGCGCGCCTACGATGAAGCACTCGCCTACGCGAGCGATCGGCACGCCTTCGGCAGGCCCATCGCGGAGTTCCAGGCGACCCAGATCCGGCTGGCCGAGATGGCAACCCAGTTGCAGGCCGCCCGGCTGCTTACCTACTGGTCGGCTTCGGCGCTCGATCGGGGTGAGCGGTCGGATCTGCAAACCGGCATGGCGAAACTGTTCGCCTCGGAGGTGGCCTTGCAGGCCGCACAGGATTCCATGCGCGTACACGGCGGCTACGGCTACTCGGCCGAGTTCGAGATCGAACGCCTCTACCGTGACTCCATCCTGATGACGATCGGCGAGGGGACCAGCGATGTGATGCGCACGGTGATCGCCAAGTCGCTCGTAGCCGGAAAGGGCCGCATCGGATGGTGATTCGCGGCCGCGCGTGCCACGCGGGATAGCACCGCCGGCGTGGCGTCCACGACCCAGCAGCTGATCAAGGAGGACCAGCAGTGAAACGCATCGGAGTCGATGTCGGTGGCACCTTCACCGACGTCATGTACTGGGACGAGGAAGGCGCGATCGCGGTGCACAAGGTGCCGTCCACGCCACACGATCCCTCGCTGGCCACAGTAGACGGTGTGCGGCAGCTTGCTGACCAGGTGGGCATCACACTGGGCGAGCTGGACCAGTTCCTGCACGGCACGACGGTCGCGACGAACATCGTGCTCGAGCACAACGGCTCCGACGTCGGGCTGATCACCACCGAGGGATTTCGGGATATCCTGCACATCGCGCGTAAGAAGCGCCCGTTCAACTACTCGTCCTATCAGGACCTGCCATGGCAGAAGTGGCAGCTGGTACGGCGTCGCAACCGCAGGGTCGTGCCCGAGCGCGTCGATGCCGCCGGCACGGTACTTGTCCCGCTGGACGAGGACGCCGTGCGGGAACAGGTGCGCGTGCTGCGCGACAATGGCGTTCAGGCAATCGCGGTGTGTTTCCTGCACTCCTACCGTAATCCCGCGCACGAGCAGGCCGTGCGGCGGATCATCGAGCAGGAGTATCCCGGCGTTTTCATCTCACTGTCCAGCGACGTAGCACCGCAGTACCGGGAGTACGAGCGGTTCTCCACCACGGCGCTGAACGCCTTCGTCGGTCCGAAGGTCTCCGGGTACCTGCACAACCTTTCCGGCACTACGCGCGAGGCCGGGGTACGCGGCGATGTCGCACTGATGACCTCTGCCGGCGGGCTGATCACCACCCGAGGCGCGATCGCGAACCCGGTGCTGCTGCTGACCAGCGGAGTAGTCGCCGGGCTGCTCGGTGGATGCGCGATCGGCAAAGCCTCCGGCCAGCCGAGCGTCATTACCCTCGATGTAGGCGGCACCTCGGCGGACATCGGAGTGGCGCCGGACGGCAAGCTGCGGATGAAGCACCTGCTGGACACCCGTATCGGCGACTATCACGCCATGGTGCCGATGGCCGAAGTGGACACCATTGGCGCGGGCGGCGGGTCGATCGCGTTCATCGACGAGGGCGGGATGTTCCGGGTAGGGCCGCGCAGTGCCGGTGCCAACCCCGGGCCGGCCTGTTACGCGCGCGGCGGCACCGAACCGACCAGCACCGACGCGATGGTCGCGATGGGCTGGCTACGCGCGGACAGCTTCCTTTCCGGAGCCATGAGTATCCAGTCCGAACTTGCGGTGAAGGCGATCGACGAACATCTCGCCGCCAAACTCGGTACCACCGTGGAACACGCCGCGATCGGTGTCTTCCAGATCCTGGCACACGCGATGACCGAGGCGATCAGCCTGCACTCGGTGCGCAAGGGTTACGATCCGCGCGATTTCTACCTGGTCGCCGAGGGCGGCGCCGGACCGCTGTTCGCCTGGCATATCGCCGAGCAGCTTGGTATCCCCGGCGTGATCGTTCCGCACCATCCGGGAATCGCCTCGGCGATGGGATTGCTTGCCACCGATATTCGCGCGGAGATCCCGGCGACGGTGTGGACCTCATCGGCCGATCCCGATACTGACCGGATCGCCGCCGAGTTCGACCGGCTCACCGCGCAGGCCGTCGAGTACCTCGGTGCCGACGGCCTCGCGCCCGAGGACATCGTGATCGAACGCAGTCTCGACTGTCGCTATATCGGCCAGGGCTACGAACTGCGCGTACCGGCCCCGGACGGCGAGATCGACACGGACTGGGTCGCGCGCGCCGCGGAAGCATTCCACACCGTGCACGAGCGCACCTACCTGCAGCGCTTCGACGACAAACCGGTACATCTGGTCAACGTGCGGGTTACCGCGATCGGCAAGGTCGGCCACGTGCCGCTCGCCGAGATCGACACGGGCGGCACCGACGCCTCGGAAGCGGTCAAGGCAAGCACCGAGGCGGTGTTCTGGACGCGGGACAACCAGAGCCAGGTGTTTGCCACCACCGTCTACGACCGAGCGCTACTCAAAGCGGGTAACGAACTGGCCGGGCCGGCGATCATCGAGCAGTTCGACTCCACCACGATCATCGGTCCCGGTCAGCACGCCACGATCGACAAGGTCGGGCACATCATCATCGAAACCGCAACGACGCGGGAAGGAGACCAGCGGTGACCGCATTGGACCCAGCAGGGGTGTCGCTGGCCGGCACGGCCCCGGAGAATTTCGCGAGCGTCGAGGTCGACCCGATCACCCTGCGCGTGATCGGCGGCGCGTTGAACTCGATCGCCAAGGAGATGGCGCAGATCCTCTACCGGATGGCCTACTCCAGCCTGATCCGCGAGTCGGAGGACCTTGGCGCGGGGATCTTCGACGTGCACGGCCGCGAGCTGTGTGAATCGGACTCGACGCCGATGCACTGTGGCTCGATCCCCGCCTATATCAGGGGAATCAACCGGAAACTTGCCGGCACGTATCAGCCAGGCGACGTGATCCTGCACAACCACCCCTATCACGGCGCCGCTCATTCCCCAGACTACGGGATCATGATCCCGATCTTCTTTGGCGGCGAGCACGTCGGTTTTGCCGGCTGCACCGGCCATGTCTCGGACATCGGCGGCAACTTCCCCGGACTGTGCATGGATGTGGTCGATGTCTGGGCGGAAGGCAAACTGCTGGACTCGGTGAAGATCTACGACGCCGGAGTGCGAAATGGCGCGCTCATCCAGCACATCCTGGACAACGTGCGCACTCCGGAGCAGAACGCTGGTGACCTCGAAGCGCTGATCGCCTGCGCGCGCCTCGGCGAGCGCAGGTTCACCGCGCTGCTGGAGCGCTACGGTCTCGATGTCGTACTGTCCGCCGCGGACAAGTGGATGGACTACTCCGAGGAGATGCTTCGCCGGCGGATCAGGGAGATTCCGGATGGCAGCTACGAGGCGCCGGTCTCCTTTCTGGACGACGACGGCAAGAACCGGGATGTGCCACTCAAGGTCGCGGTCACGGTGAAGGTGACGGACGGGGATATCGTCGTCGACCTCACCGACTCGCACGAGCAGGTACCGACCGCGTTCAACGTTCCGTTCGAGGGGTCGGTGCTGCCCACTGTCGCCTCGGCGGTGCGCACGCTGTTGCTCGACGAGGCGCTGACCGAGGAGTTCGTGCCGCAGAACGATGGCTGTTTCCGGCCGGCAAAGGCATACGCGCCGGAGGGCACACTGTTCAATCCGGACTTTCCGGCATCCTGCTTCGCCAGGTTCTCCCAGATCAACCGGATCTTCGACTCGATGAACCTGGCGCTAGCCGACGTGCTGCCGGATCGAGCGGTCGCTGGTTCCTCAGCCGCGCTCTGCGCCATCGCCTACTCCGGGCTGGCCGCGGACGGGCAGTCCTACTGGGTTTATATCGAGATCAACGAGGGTTCCTACGGGGCGCGCAACGGCAAGGACGGGATGGACTGTGTCGATGCGCTGATGGCCAACACCCGTAACAACCCCATTGAAGAGCTCGAACTCAACCACTCGATGATCGCCGAACGTTATGAACTGCGGGACGAGCCGCCCGCGCCCGGTCAGTACCGTGGCGGCATCGGTAGCGTCCGGCAATGGCGAATGCTCACCGACACCTTCATCGGCTCCGAAGCGGACAACCGGTCCGATCCGCCGAGGGGGCTCGCCGGCGGGCATGACGGGGTGGCTGGTTCGTTCACCCGCAACGTAGCGACCGACCGGGAAGAGCTGTTGCACTCCAAGGTGACCCAGGAAAAATGCGCTGCCGGCGACACACTGGAGATCAAACTCCCCTCCGGCGGCGGCTACGGCGACCCGCGTGAACGCGATCAGGACGCGGTACTCGAGGACGTACTGGACGATTATGTGTCCATTGCGGATGCTCGGCGGCACTACGGAGTGGTGATCGATCCGAGCACACTGACCGTCGATGAGCCAGCGACAGCCAAGCTGCGCGGCCGATGACGGACGAGCTGGCCGTTATCCGCGCGCGCAACCCGGAACTTCGCGCGCTGCTCAGCACCTTCGACGTCGCCGTGGACGGTCCGACCGCGACACTCAAGGACAACATCGATGTTGCCGGAGTGCCGTCCACGGCTGGCTCCGCCTCCTTCGCGACCGGTCCGGCCGAAACCGATGCCACGGTGACCAGGCTGCTGCGCGAGGCCGGTTACCTGATACTCGGCAAGAACAATATGGCCGAGTTCGCGATGGGGGTGACCAACCAGAACCGTACCTTCGGTGACTGCCGGAACCCCTGGGATACCACGCGGATTCCCGGCGGTTCGAGCGGTGGTTCGGCGGTTGCCGTGGCGAGCGGCATGTCGTTGGTTTCCCTCGGCACGGACACCGGCGGTTCCGGGCGGATTCCCGCTTCCGTCAACGGGATCACCGGGCTTCGCCCTACCGTAGGACGGTTGTCCAATCGTGGGGTTCTGCCGGTCAGTCCGAGCTTCGACACGGTTTCCCCGCTGGCGCGGGATATCCGCACGGTAGCCGAGGTGTTTACCGCGCTTGACAGGTACGACCCAGCTGACCCGACCTCGCACGATGAGCGACGAGTACCGGTGTGGTCTACCGAGCATGCCCGGCAGCTCCGGATCGGCGTCGCGGTGGGCTTTTTCGTCGACGAGGTCGACGAAGGGGTGCTTACCACCGTGCGCGCCGCGATCGAGGTCTTCGAAGATCTCGGTTGCCGGATCACCGAGGTGCGCCTGCCGGATGTGGCGCAAGCCCAGGATCGGATGCTCGAGATCATGTATCCGGAGGCAGCCGAGGTGCATGCGGGACGGTTGCAAGCCGAACCCGAGACAATCGACCCGGATGTGCTACGCAGGCTACGCATCGGACTCGCGACCGCACCGGAACGCACGGCGGCTGCCCGCCTGTGGCGAAGCGAGTTCCGCGCCGGGGTGGACGCGGTGTTCGACGAGGTCGATGTGGTGCTGACCCCGACAATCCCGGTCGATGTCCCGAGGCGGGATGCGGTTGATCTTGCCGCGTCGATCAAGGATATCGCCAGGTTCACCTACGCATGGTCCTGTTACGGCGGCCCGGCGTTGAGCGTCCCGTGCGGGTTCCATCCGGTGTCCGGAATGCCCGTGGGGCTGCAACTCAGTGCTCGGCCCTGGCAGGAACAGCTGTTGTTCCAGGCAGCGCGGGGCTACGAGGACGCGACGGGATGGGCTCAACAGGGTCCACCCGCCAGCACCCCGCAAGATCCGTGAAGGTTGCGATCCGGGTGGGATCCGTTGCCGCTGTTCGGTTGTGCACACGGGGTGGTTCAGCCTCCCCCGACGGTAGGCTGAACCACCCCGCACACCCCGACCCCCGGGGACCCGAGCCGCTACTCGTCGGAGAGCGGTTCGCTGCGCACCCGGCGCAGCGTCGGCGCCGCCGCCGTGGCGGCAATCAGCGCGACCAGGATGCCGAGCCCAACCGGCACCAGACTCCAGGCGTTGAGCATCGGAATACTGCCCTCGATCAACGTGAGCAACCCGAATCCGACGCCGACCCCCAACGCGCCGGCGCCAAGCGTGGCCACCAGCGCAGGTAGCGCGGCCTCCGCGCGCAGCGCCCTCGCCAGCACGCCAAGCGGGGTTCCCGCGGCCATCAGCGAACCGAAGGTGCGCCTGCGGTCCAAGACCGAACCGGCCGCGGTGATCGCCGCACTGGCACCCGCGAGCAGGCCGGCCGTGAGCAAGCCGATCACCGTCACCCTGCGCAGGTCAGCCAACTTGGCATCTTGTTCGGCAAGCATCGTCGGCAAGCTGCGGACTTCTGCCCCGCCGGCTGCCGAGGCAAGTGCGCTGCGGGCCACCTCGAGAGTGTCCGGTGTGGTCGGTAGCACCACCGTCACCGTGCCCTTGTCCGCGACCTCCGGCAGCAGGGCCGGATCGACCAGTGCCATATTGGCCAGCACCGGATCGGCCGTGTCGGCGGACCATACCGGCGTATCCGCCGGCAGCCGCTGCTGTTGCCCGCCCGGCTCATATTCGGCCGAGAGCTGCCCGGCCAACGACGTTGGGCTCAGCACGCTTGGTTGCGCCGGGCAGGTCACACCCTCGAACCGGGTCAACTCCTTCGCGCTGGAGCAATCCAGCACCATGCCCTGTACCTGTTGACCCTCCGCATCGGACAGATAGGTCATGGGCACGCTGATCGCGCTGGCCCGCAGGCCGTTCTGACCAAGGTTCTCGTTGGTTTCCCGCACGATCCGTTTCGCACTGTCCGCTTCGGCCCGGACGTAGAGCACATTGTCCCGGTACTCGCTGCCGCCACCGGCCATCGCCTCGATGCTGCCTAGCACCGTCAGCGCCATTGAACCGGTGAACACCGCGAGCACCACCCCGGCCGAGGCGCGGTAGGCGGCCTTGGGGTCATCGCGCAACCTGCGACCAGCCAGCAACAGAGCTGGCCGGCGCCAGGCGCGGACGAACACTCCACCGATCACCGAGGTGAGCCACGGACCGGCGAGGGTGGCGGCAAGCACCACCAGCGCCAGCCCACCGAGCACGGCGAGTTGCGAACCTTGGCCCGAGGCGAGCGCGCCAAGGAAGGCCAGCCCGGCGACCGGAATCGCCAGCAGCCGCCATGCCTTCGGCCGCTGCCGTTCCTGTGCGTTCGCCGCGCCGAGTGGATTCGTCGCCACCCTGCGCAAGCCCAGCGTCGCGGCGAGCACCACGAGCGCGGGGATCAGCACCGCGATCAGCACCGAGATCGATACCGGCAGCGTGAAATCGTCCGGTTGCCAGGTCGCCCCCGCCCACGGCACATGACTGACCACCTGATGCAGCGGAGTCGCCGCGAGTAGGCCGAGCAGCGCGCCAGCGATCGCGGCAAGCGCGGTTTCCGCGGCCACCATGCCAAGTACCTGCCGGGGGGTGGCGCCAGCCAGCCGTAGTGCCGCGAGCCGGCGTTCCCTACGCGCGGCGGTCAGCCTGGACGCCGAAGCCACCAGCACCAGGCTGGGCACCAGCAGCACCACGATGCCGACCCCGGCGAGCAATTCGAGCATGCCGTCGGACGTGCCGATCCCATCGTTGAGCGAAGCGACCGGCACGGCTTCGGAGGTGAGTTCGGTTGGCTGGTGGCCGACCAGCGCGACGAGCTGGTCGGGAGCGGAAAGGCTTTCCTCGCCGAATGTCCCGACCTGGGCGCCGGCGAACCGTTTGGCGAGCATCGCCTCCGGGTTCTCCTTGATCAGCTCGGCCAGCGCGGGGGAGAGCACCACCTGGTCCGGACCGGGCAGTTTGGGCACGCCAGGAGGTAGTTCGGCGCCAGCCTTGGGCGAATCAGCGGCGATATCGATCCGCTTGATCGCGGTGTCCCCGAAATGGTCGACCGTCGAGGAGACCCGCATGGTGGCGTCTTCTTCGCTGGTGGAGATCGGTTCCTGCCAGCCGGTCCGCTCGGAGCGCTCCTGCACCGCCTGCGGCAAGCTGGCCAGCAGGGAAACCAGGATGGTCGCCACCGCGACGCCGACCAGGATGAGGATCGACGAGGTTCGGGTGCGCCGGTCGGCCCGCATTACCCGAAGGCCGAGTACGAACGGGTTCACGCCGGCACCTCACTGGCGACCCTGCCGTCCCGGATGGCCACCGTGCGCGGCAGCGAAGCGGCAAGATCGCGGTCGTGGGTCACGATCAGCACGGCCGCTCCGGTCTGGGCGGCCGCGTCGAGCAGGGCTCGCATGGTTTCCTCACCGGTGCGGGTATCCAGCGCGCCGGTCGGTTCGTCCGCGAAGATCACCTTCGGTTGATGGGCGAGCGCTCTGGCGATCGCCACCCGCTGTGCCTGGCCGCCGGAGAGTTCGCCGGGGCGTCGCTCGGCGAGGCCGGGAAGGTCGAGCTGGTCGAGCCATTCGCGGGCGGCGCGCAGCGCCTGTGCCTTGGCCACATCGCCGAGCAACATGGGCAGTGCGACGTTTTCCTGCGCGGTGAGCTCGTCGACCAGCATGCCGTTCTGGAACACGAAGCCGAACTCCTTCCTGCGCAGCTCGCTGCGGTTGGCTTCGTTCAGCTGGTCGATTCGCTGGCCAGCGAGGAAAACCTGGCCTTCATCGGCCGGCAGGATGCCGGCAAGCACGTGGAGCAGCGAGGTCTTACCTGATCCGGAAGGGCCGACGATGGCGATCGCTTCGCCAGCGGTCACATCGATGTCCACTCCGGCCAGTGCGTGCTCATTGCCGTAGCGCTTCACCAGCCCACGCCCGGCGAGCACCGGTTGCGCCGTCCACTGTGGAGCCACTGGGTTCCTCCTCTGTAGCTGATCTGTTGGCTACAGCTTCCGCCAGCGGCGGCCCGTGGCACTTCGGGCAAACGGCCATCAGCCACTGGTACCGCATCGGCCGATCGGCCGATGGTGGGATGGCCAGCCGGCCAGCGGGCAAGTCAGCGCCGATCGCCTACTGTCATGGGGTGTCCACTCCAGCCTGGCGCGAGCGCGCGCGTGACCTCCGGGACTGGCTCGGTATCCCCGGGCTGGTCCTGCTCGTCGCCCTGCTCTTCGACGTGCTGGTTGTCGTCGCCAACCTCACCGCCGGCTCGGTACGCGCCGAACTGTTCCCGCTCCTCGGCATCTTTGCCTTCGTGGCCTGCGGATTCGCCGCACCGCGCCGGCCGATCCCGGCCGCCCTACTCGGCGCGGCGGTGCTTGCCGGCAGCGGCTACCTGTTATTCGAGCTGGACATTGGCGTGTTCTCGGTGTTCATTGCCGGGATCTCGACATCGCAGACCGTTGCCGGAGTGCTCCTTGTCTACTACTGCGCCGCCCGCGTCGCGCCGTTGCGCGCGACCATCGCGATCGTCGCCCTGGTCGGCGCCGGGTTGGTCGCGTTGCTCGGTGAGACCGAACGGGCGAGTTCCGGGGGGCGCAGCGACCTGGTCAGCTCGCTGCTGTTTGGTGCACTGGCGCTGATCGCTCCACTGATCGCCGTCTGGCAGTACCGTTCGGCGGACGCGCCGGCCAATTCGGGCAAGGTCGGCGCACTGATCGGTAGGCAGTGGCCACTGATCGGCATGCTGTCCTTTGTTTACTTCGCCGAACTGAGCTCGAGTGTGGACGAGCTCTCCCCGTGGAACGCCTCGATCCTGCTGCTTTCCGGGCTCGCCTGTGTCGCCGCCGTACTCGCCACCGTGCAGCCGGTGCGCTCCGGCTACGCGCTCGCGGCCATTATCCCCGCTTCGAGCGTGCTGCAGGTCGGTCTCGGCGTGGAGCAGTCGGGCATGACCACCCACGGCGTGCGGTTGGCGCAGATCGTGGCTGGGTTGGTCGTGGTGACCTACCTGGTGCGTGGCGCGACCCCGCTGGTGGCGATCCGGCAGATCACGCTGATGTCCGCAGGGGTGGCGGCTGCCGTGCTGTTCGCGATGGCGAGCCGTGGGCTGCCGGCCGCACCGGACTTTCTGCCGCAGATCATCCTGCAGGCAATGTTCGCGCTCGGCGGCGCGGTGGCCGTCGGGTTGTACTTCCGGGCGCGCGACTCCGAACGCAACAAGTCGGTGGTCGCCGCCGTGCGGGATGCTCAGCATGCCGAGCGAATGGCACTGGCGAGGGAGTTACACGATGTGGTCGCCCACCAGGTCACCGGGATCGTGGTGCAGGCGCAGGCGGCCAAGCATGTGGCGGACAGCCGGCCGGAGGCGGCCGCGCAGGCGTTGGATCGGATCGAGGAAAGCGGCCTGGCCGCGCTGACCGCGATGCGCCGGCTGGTGGGCAGTATGCGTGGCGAGGCCAGCGGCGCGGGGTCGGCGAGTGCCGATACCGCGATGGAGGAGGCGTCCACTGACTTCGCCGGCGACCTGCGGGATCTGGTTGAGCAGTGGCAGCGGGACTCCGGGACGCGGGTGGAACTGACGGCGGAGCTGGGGTTGCCGGTGCCGCCGGAGGTTTCCCGCTCCGCGCTGCGCCTGGTGCAGGAATCACTGACGAATACCGGCAAGCATGCCGCCGGCGTGACGGCGGTTCGGATACTGGCCAGTTGTAGTGATTCCGAGCTGCATCTGCGGGTGCACGACGACGGGCGGGCAACCAAGGATGCGCCCGTTGGTGGTTCGGGCGGGTACGGCATCGTGGGCATGGCCGAGCGCGTCGAGCTGCTTGGCGGCTTGTTCACGGCGGGGCCGGCGACCGGTGGCGGCTGGCAGGTAGAGGCGTGGCTGCCACGCACGGAAGGACAGCGGTGACGATAAGGGTGCTGATCGCCGACGATCAGGAAATGGTGCGCATCGGGTTCCGGATGATCCTCGAAGCGCAGGAGGAAATGGAAGTCGTCGCGGACGTCGCCGATGGCACTACCGCGGTGGCCAAGGCAAGGGAGCTGCGGCCGGATGTTTGCCTGCTGGATATCCGGATGCCGGGGCTGAACGGGCTGGAGGTCACCAGGCAGCTGGCTGGGCCGGATGTGGCCGACCCGTTGAAGGTCGTCGTGGTCACCACGTTCGATCTGGACGAGTACGTGCACGAGGCCCTGGGCGGCGGGGCGAGCGGGTTCCTGCTCAAGGACGCGGGACCGGCGCTGCTACTCGAGGCGGTACGCGCCGCGGTGCGCGGCGACGCGATGGTTTCCCCGCAGATCACCGTGCGCTTGCTGAAGCATTTCGCGCCATCCGAGGCCAAACAGCGGTCCGTCCCCGAACCGAGTGAACCGCTGACCGAACGCGAACGCGAGGTAGTCGTGGAGGCCGCGCGCGGGCTGACGAATACCGAGATTGGCACCGCGCTGTACATGTCGCTTTCCACCGTGAAGACGCATCTGGCTTCGGTGCAGGCGAAGATCGGCGCGCGCAACCGGGTGGAGATCGCCGCGTGGGCATGGCGCTGCGGGCTGCTGGACGACGGATCCTAGTTGTAGCGGGGCGCTCGCATGCTGATGAAGTAGTCCCTGGTTGGCTTGGCGTGCAGGAAGTACAGCGTGATACCGAGCAGCACCACCTGAACCAGGTTGAGCAGAATCGCGAAGCCGCTGTCCAGGCCGGCGGTGAGATTCGGCAGGGTCAGCACCAGCCAGATCGCGCCAAGCACGGTCAGCGTAATCCGCGCCCAGTTCCGGCCCCTGTGCGTGCGCTGCAGCAACCACAGCCACAACGCGGTCAGCACCAGGCCGATGATGAACGTCATGGTGGTCACCGTATTGGTGAAATCGCTCAGCTCTTCGGTGCTGAGCTGGGCGCCCTGGCCAGCGAGTTCGGACTGCAGCAGCGCGATGTCCTCATCGCTGACCGAAAAGGTGGAAAGGGCGATCGTCAGCAGCCCGCAAAGCACGGTGGCGATACCCGCGCGCAGGGCCCAGACGAGGGTGGTCGGCACGGAAACCTGCTGTTGATCCGACGCGTTCGGCAGCGGCGGCATGCGATCGAAGTTCCCAGGGTCGAACGATGAGTTCATCACGATCTTTCCGTCGACGGTGGGGTCGATTGTACCGGTGATCAGCCATGGTCGAGCCGCCCCGGTCGGCCCGACCATGACCGGGTTAGCCCGAAGCCTGGGTGGGTCGTAGCGCACATCCGGTGTTGATCGTCGTAGAGTCGAATCGTGGAACCGTTGCGTTCGTTGATTCTGGCCGCCGCGCGCAACAACGCGGTGCGTGATCTCGTCGCCTCGGCGCCGGGAACTCGGGCGTTGGTCGAGCGGTTCGTCGCCGGGGCGGACACGGCGAGTGCGATCGAAGCTGGCCGCGGGTTGGTCGATGCCGGCCTGTCCGTAACCATGGACTACCTCGGCGAGGACACCACGGACGCCGCGCTCGCCGAGCAGTCGGTGCAGGCGTACCTGGAAATGCTGGATGCCCTGCGGGTCACCGGCATTGCCGGACAAGCCGAGGTGAGTGTGAAACTTTCCGCGCTCGGCCAGCGGTTTGACGAGTCACTCGCACTGGCGCTCGCCGAGCGGATCTGCGCGCGGGCACAGCGTTGCGGCACCACCGTGACGTTCGATATGGAAGATCACCGGACCACCGATTCGACCCTGCGCATCGTCGGTGCGCTGCGGCGCGAATGGCCATGGGTCGGCGCCGTACTGCAGGCTTACCTGTATCGGACGGCCGCTGACTGTGCCGCGCTCGCCGGTCCGGAATCCCGCGTGCGGCTCTGCAAGGGTGCCTACGCCGAGCCGGCCGATGTGGCGTATCCGGACCCGCACGAGGTGGATCTCAGTTATGTGCGCTGCGCCAATATCCTGCTCGCAGGGGATGGCTATGCCATGTTCGGCACGCATGATCCGCGGCTGGTGCGGATCATCACCGAGCGGGCCCGTTGGTACGACCGCAAACCGGGAAGTTATGAATTCCAAATGCTGTATGGGATGCGGCCACAGGAGCAGCTTCGGCTGGCAGGTGAAGGCGAGAAGGTGCGTGTCTACCTGCCGTACGGCCGGCAATGGTACGGATATTTGATGCGCCGACTGGCCGAACGCCCCGCGAACCTGTCCTTCTTCCTGCGTTCGGTGGTCAGTCGCCGGTGACTACGAACTCAGGCAAGGCGAATCCGGACCGCGTGGTCTCCGAGGGGATCACCCCGTTCGCCGTGGCCAGCGCGGTTCGCTCGCTTGGCGACGGCACGTACACCGCGAATCTGCGCCCCGAATGGGCGGTCGGCAATAAGCCGCATGGCGGCTTCCTGCTCGCGCTGCTCGGTCGGACCGCGCTCGGCCACCTCGCCGAACATGGTGACCGCTCGGCCGAACCGCTTGCGGTCAGCGCGCAGTTCCTCCGGGCACCGGAGTTCGGGCCGGTGCTGCTGCGTGCGGACGTGCGAAAGATCGGCCGGCAGGCCACGGTGCTCGCGGTGCGGTTGGAGCAGCGCGGCCGCAGCTGTGTGGAAGGCGTTGTGACGACCGGACGGCTGCCGACGCAGCGGCCGGCGTGGACGGATGCGCCGGCGGTGCCGCTCGCGCCGCCGGCTGATGCGGTGGACTACGCGAAGCACGAGACGTTGCGGGTGTTCAAGCTGTCCGCCGGTTGCGAGATCTTCCTCGATCGGGCGATGGCCGGGTTCCTCGACGGTGCCGCGGAACAGCCGCCGCAACTGCGGCTGTGGACCCGGCCGCGCGGTGCACAGCCCGACCCCCTGTTCGCGTTGGTGGCTGGGGATATCTCGATGCCGGTCACGTTCAACCTCGGTCGGCTGGGGTGGTCGCCGACGGTGCAGCTGACCGCGCTGCTGCGGGCCCGGCCGGCGCCCGGCTGGTTGCGGGTCGAGGTCGCGGCGCGCTCGGTACACGGCCAGTGGTTCGACTCGGACGCGACCGTGTTGGATTCCGCTGGTCAGCTGGTCTGCCAGGCCCGTCAACTAGCCCTGACCCCAGCCATCTGAACTAATCCCCCGCCCGTTGAATTATCGCGTTCAGCGGGCTAACCGTTGATTTGGACTCGCGTTTAGCGGGCTCACTGTTGATTTTGGGGCGAGTTCAGCGGGCTAACCGTCGTTCGGGCGGTGGATATCGGGTGGTTAGGCTTCGGCGTTATGACGAGGATCGCGGTACTTGGAGCGGGCAAGGTAGGGGAAGCGCTGCTGGCCGGTCTGCTGAGCAGTGGCCGTAGCGCGGATGACCTGATGTTCACCGAGCGCTACCCAGAGCGCGCCGCCCAGCTGACCGAGCAGTACGGCGTGTCCTCGGTCGGGGTCGCCGAGGCGGCCAAACGCGCGGACGTCCTCGTCGTCGCGGTGAAACCACAGGACATCGACCCGCTGCTGGTCGAGCTGAACGAGTTGATCACCACGCGAACCCTGGTGGTCTCCATGTGCGCCGGGCTGCCCACCCAGCTCTACGAGCGGTGCCTGCCGGCAGGGGTGCCGGTCGTGCGGGTAATGCCGAACACTCCGATGCTGGTCGGTGAGGCGATGAGTGCCGTTTCCGCCGGTACGCACGCCACCGAGGAACACCTCACGCTGGTCGAGGAGATGCTGGGCAGCGTGGGCAAGGTCGTCAAACTGCCGGAGGCGCAGCAGGACGCGGTGACCGCGCTGTCCGGTTCAGGACCCGCCTACTTCTTTTACTTGGTTGAGGCGATGATCGACGCGGGCATCCTGCTCGGGCTGCCGCGGGCGGTCGCCGAGCAGCTGATCATCCAGTCGGCGGTGGGGGCATCCACGATGCTCGCGCGCACCGGTCAACACCCAGTAACCCTGCGTGAGGCCGTTACCTCGCCAGGGGGCACCACCATCAACGCCATCCGCGAGCTGGAAAAACATGGTGTACGAGCCGCGCTACTCGCTGCGATCGAAGCAGCTCGGGATAGGTCCGTTGAGCTTGGCAAGGCGCACGAAGAGGACTGAATCCGGCCACCCGGTGTCACGGTCTTGGACCGATCGAGCCACAGCGGTCGCAGGAGTCCCACTGGTCCCGCTACCCTCGAACGAGCACGTGCGTGTCGATACCGTCGGTGGGGAAGCCGACGGCGCGACACGTGTCGAAGGACACGGTGAACTTCATGCCGGCGGACAACAGTGGTTCGCCGCGCAAACTCGGTAAGTCGAGTTCGCGCGGCAACGCGGACAATGCCGATACACCTGCGCAAGCCCAGGTGCAGTTTCTCACGGTTGCCGAGGTGGCCAGCCTGATGCGGGTCTCCAAGATGACCGTATACCGACTTGTGCATTCCGGTGAGTTGCCGGCCGCGCGCGTCGGCAAATCTTTTCGAGTGCCCGAGAAGGCGGTGCACGCGTATCTCAACAGCGCCTACTTCGACGTTGGCTGAGAACCGGCCACTTCGCGGACTCGAGCAGCGCAGAGCCCCGCGTTCGGGTGAGTTGGCGCGCGGGTACCCTGGGAAGTCGCTCGTACCCGGTGTGCTGGTCGCGCTCGGCGGCAGGTCGAAGCCCCGGCATCGGGTGCATCTAGACCAACGAAGAAGTTAGGAACGTCCGTGGGCTCTGTGATCAAGAAGCGCCGCAAGCGCATGTCCAAGAAGAAGCACCGCAAGCTCCTCCGTAGGACGCGCGTGCAGCGTCGTAAGCAGGGTAAGTAAGCCCGCTCCGTGGACGAGTCCGTCGCCCGGCTGCTTCGGTAGGCGCGCGGTCCGGCACAGCTGGACTGCCACAGCCGAACTGGCCGGGCGATTTCCGCGCCGAACCCGCGGATCTGGCCACCTACGCCATCCAGTTGTAACTGGCGGTAGCTTCGCCGAAACATACCGGGCGTAGGGTGGCAGCTATTGCGGTAGTTCCACCGTTGGAGGGCGGATGGCGGCGAAGGTCGTGCTGGTCACCGGGGTGGGCGGGCAGCTTGCCGGCAGCCTCGTCGCGCGGCTCGCCACCGACCCGGATATCGAGCGAATCATCGGTGTGGACACCGTAGCCCCTTCGATGCGCCTACTCGAACGAATGGGTAGGGCGGAGTTCGTTCGAGCGGATATCCGTAATCCACTGATCGCCAAGGTGATCAGTAACGCCAAAGTGGACACCGTGGTGCATGCCTCGTGCACCGCGCATCCCGCAGGGCCTGGTCGCCGGACGGCGATCAAGGAAATGAACGTGATCGGCACCATGCAGTTGCTCGCGGCCTGCCAGCGTTCGCCACAGGTCCGCAGGCTTGTCGTCAAATCCACCGCCGCGGTTTACGGCGCGAGTTCCCGCGCGCCCGCGGTCTTCGACGAGGACGCGAACCTGATCCCGGCCTCCTCCAGCGGGTACAGCAAGGATGCCGTCGAAGTCGAGGGCTACGTACGTGGCTTTGCCCGGCGTCGCCCCGATGTGGACGTGACCGTCGCCAGGTTCACCAATCTGATCGGCCCTGCCGTCGACACGGTGTTGACCCGATACTTCGCGCTCCCGGTTACGCCGTCCGTGTTCGGCAGCGACGCGCGAATGCAACTGCTGCATTCGGACGATGCCCTCGCCGTACTCGAACGCGCCACGTTGACTAGCAAACCGGGCGTATTCAACGTCGCGGGTGATGGCGTGCTGACTCTTTCGCAGGCGATCCGCAGGGCGCGCAGGGTAGAACTGCCGGTGCCGAAGTCCGTGCTGCCGATGACCGGCCGCATGTTCCGCGGCCTGCCGCTGGTGGACTTCTCGGCCGACCAGCTGCAACTACTCAGCTTTGGCCGGGTGGTAGATACGACCAGGCTCAAGCGGGACTTTGGCTACACGCCTGGCTACACCACGGGCGAGGCCTTCGACGACTACGTGACCGGCCGCGCGCTGCGCCCGACCGTCAACGTTTCCTGGCTGCGTGGCCTGGAACGCCGGCTTGGTTCGGTGCGGCAGCGGACAGGCGACGCGGACACCGGGGAGTGACTGTTATGGGCGAGGCCGAAGTTATCCCGTTGCACGGTCCGGATCGAAGGACCCGTACCGAGGAGCGAGAGCGCGCCGACGCTCATATGTCCGATGTGGACCCAGAGTCGACCCGAGTGCGCGCGGCGGACAACCGGTTGCCTGACCTTGCCGAGTTGATCACCTTTGTCCGGCGACGGTTGTCCGGCGCCTATGACGTGGACGAGTTCGGGTTCGACAAGGACCTCACCGACAACGTGTTCTACCCGCCATTGCGGTTGCTCGCGGACAAGTGGTTCCGGATGGAGGTCTCCGGGGCGGAGCATCTCCCGGCCGATGGCGGTGCCCTGGTGGTCGCGAACCATTCCGGCACCCTGCCGCTTGATGCGGTGATGACCGGCTTGGCCGCGCACGACGCGCATCCGGCGCACCGGCATCTGCGGATGCTCGCCGCCGATCTGGTTTTCCAAGTGCCGGTGCTTGGCTCGCTCGCCCGCAAGTCGGGGCAGACCCTTGCTTGCCATCCGGATGCCGAGCGGTTGCTCAACGCGGGCGAGTTGGTCGGGGTTTGGCCGGAGGGCTTCAAAGGCATCGGTAAGCCGTTCGCGGACCGGTACAAGCTGCAACGCTTCGGCAGAGGTGGGTTCGTGTCGGCGGCGCTGCGTACCGGTGCGCCGATCGTGCCCTGTTCCATCGTCGGCGCCGAGGAGATCTACCCGAAGATCGCGGATATCAAGCCGCTGGCCCGGATGCTTGGTGTGCCGTACTTCCCGGTGACCCCACTGTTCCCGCTGCTCGGCCCGCTTGGCGTGCTGCCGTTGCCGACCAAGTGGTACATCGAGTTCTCCGCGCCCATCGAGACGGCAGAGCTGGGTGGCTCGGGTGCCGCCGAGGATCCGATGCTCGTGTTCAACCTGACCGACCAGGTACGGGAACGTATCCAGCAGATGCTCTACCGGCGACTTGCCCTGCGCCGTGGGGTCTTCCGCGGCTGACGGCGTTACATACCGCGTTTGCGGTAGGCCATTCCCGCGGCGACGGCGCCGGCGACCGCGCCCGCGCCGAGTACCGAAGGGACGCCGATCTTGGCCGCCTTGCGCCCGGTCCGGAAATCGCGGACTTCCCAGCCGCGCTTCCTGGCGACTTCGCGCAGCCCACCGTCCGGATTCACCGCTACCGCCTTACCCACGACCGAGAGCATCGGCACATCATTCGAGGAATCGGAGTACGCCGCGCAGCGACGCAGATTCAGCCCTTCGCGCGCGGCCAGCGCGCGTACCGCATGGGCTTTTGCCCTACCGTGCAGCAGTTCGCCGACCAGCCTGCCGGTGAACACGCCGTCCACGCTTTCCGCCACCGTGCCGAGCGCGCCGTTGAGTCCAAGCCTGCGCGCGATGATCGCGGCGAGCTCCACCGGCGTCGCCGTCACCAGCCATACCCGTTGCCCGGCGGCGAGATGCTGCTGCGCGAGCGCATTGGTGCCCGGCCAGATCTTGTCTGCCATCAGCTCGTCATAGATCTCTTCGCCGTTGTTCACCAGCTCATCGACCGAACGCCCGGCGATGAAGGAGAGTGCCTGCTCGCGGACCGCGCTCACATTGTTCGCGCTTTCCCTGCCCATGATCCGGAATTTCGCTTGCTGCCAGGCGAAATCCGCGAGGTCCGAGGCAGTGAAGTATTTCCTTGCCGCGAGCCCGCGGGCGAAGTGGAAGATCGACGCGCCCATCATCATGGTGTTGTCCACATCGAAGAAGGCGGCCGCCGTGAGATCGGGCGTTGCTTGCGGTTCGGCCGCGCCTTCGGACTGGGCGGCGTGCTCCATTGCGACGGCTGCCTCGGCAGACGCCTCCCCGGTGAGCGCGGCTAGTCGTTCGAGCTCGCGCCTGTTGCTCTTGCCGCGCCTGGGTGACACCGCACCTCCGTCGCTTCGTGCCCGGCGGGTGGCTGTTCCGGGGGCGAGGTCCGTCCGGAGTCCACTAGTGCTGACTCCAGCGGCGCTGGCCCCATTGCGAACAGGGTAGCGAGATTAACGGAGAAGGGTTGTTCGGTATCACCGGCTCGCCGGTCCGAGCAGCCCTGGCAGTAGCCGAGGCAGGTTGAGGAGTTCGCCGAGATCGGCGGGTGGCCTGGTCTCGTTCTCGCTCGGCGCGCCGGGCGGTTCCGGAAACGAAGGAGGCCGCACCGCCGGCGGTTCAGTGATCGGCGTCGGCGAAACCACCTCGGGCGCGGGCGCCCGCGTTGGCGCAGGGGGCGTGATTGGCTTCGATGGGTCTGAATCGGGTGTGGCCGGAGTGGGTGGCTTCGCGGTGCTACGCACCGCCACCGGGGGCGGTGGGGCCGGCGGCAGGTCCGCTCGCTCCGGCGTACCGCGCTGGCAAGACCCGGTCGCGGGCAGCGCGCCGAGTTCATCGGTGCTTGCGGAGGTAATCCGACCGCAGGGCATCCGCGCCGCGAGCGTGCTTGCCCGTTCCTTGATCCGGTCGAGCAGCTCGGACATATCCGCCTGTGCTGCCCGTGCCATGGGCGGCAACGAGGTGGGCATCCCGCGCAGCTTGGCGGACTGGGTGTGAACCCAGTTGCCGAGCCAGCGCAGCTGGGTCCCGTCGGTATTGGTCGCGACGCTCGTCAACGTCCTGGTCCCGGCGGTCGCCGCGGTGCTGAAGTCGGTGAGCGCGCGCCGGTAGCTGGCGCGGTCCGTCTCCGGCGCGCGAGTGAGCAACGCCAGCTCGTTCAGCCGGCGGCCGGCATGGGTGAACTGGGTGCGGGCCTGGCTGTCCGCATCGCCACTGAGCGCCAGTTCGATCCGTTCGGTCGCGCGTTTCAGCGCGTACAGCGACTCGCCGGGTAGCGCGTCCTTGGCGAGTAGCAGTGCGGGGACGCCGAACAAGAGCAGCACGGCGGCCGCGACCGCGGTGCCGAGCCCGCGCCGCCGGCGGCGGGCGCTGGGTGGTTTGGCTCGGGATGGCTCGGCGCGGGGAGCGGGATCGGCGATGTCGGCGGCGATCCGGGACTTGGTACCCCTGTCCGGCTCGGTGGCCGAGCCCAGTTCCCGCAGGGCGCCTACAACGGCCAGTTCCCGGTAGAACTCATCGGTCGGCTGGGGATCCAGACGGGACTGTTCCGCCACGGCACGCGCGAAGCGCTCCTGCCGCGCCTGTTCCGATCCGGATATCCCGTTGTCGCTCACGGTGCAACCCAGCCCGTCGGTTTCCCTGCATCCGCCCTCGTATGCAGCAACGAGCAAGCCGGCGCCAGCGTTACGCCCCGGCCACTGGTTGGCGGTTCCGGGTGTGTGCCCGGCTCAGATGCTTTCGGGGAGCAGCTGGGCGAGCCTGCGGACTGCCCGGTGTTGCAGGGCTTTGATCGCGCCCTCGTTACGCGACATCACGGCGGCCGTCTCGGCGACCGAAAACCCCTGCAGGAACCGCAGCGTGATGCATTCACGCTGGTCATCGCCTAGCTGGGCGATACATTCGAGCAGCTCGGTTTTGGTGATGCCGGCGAGCACCTGTTGTTCTGGACCTTCGTGCACGGTGCCGGGGTCGTTCGGATCGGCGGTAGCCACCTCGAGCCGAAACCGGCTGGATTTCACGTGGTCCAAGACGAGGTTGCGGGCGATCGTGACGAACCAGGCGCCGACGTCCCTGCCCTGGTAGGTGATCGAGCCGATACGCCGCAGCGCCCGCAGGAAGGTCTCGCTGGTGAAGTCCTCCGCAAGCTCGCGTTCACCGAGCCGGAAGAGCACATAGCGGTAGACCACGCCGACATAGCGGTCGTAGAGCGCGCCGAACGCGCCGATATCGCCGCGCTGGGCGGCGTGCACCAGTTGCCAGCCCTCGAGAAGCTGGTCGGATTCGGGCGCGGCCGCGGCCGGTTCTGGTTCGACTCGTTGTGGGGTACTGCTTGGCGCTGTGCGCCGGATCGGAGCTGCGGGCAGTGGTGGTCGGACACCGGCCGTGGCATCGAGGACGGCAGTGTGCGTGGCGCTCATCGTTCGCTCGCACCCCCGTTGTGCTGTTCGCGGTCCCCGCCGGCCAGCGAGCCGGTCGGGGCGTGGCCTTGCCATCTGGATGACATTCGTATCGGGCGCAGCATACGACTTATTACTTGATAGTAGGTAGTCGGCGGGAGGGTGAATCCGGAGATTGTTGGCTGACCAGCGGGGATGCTGTGACTGGCGACACACCGGCTCGGCGGTTGCTGGTTCGTTGTCGTTGCCGGCGGGTACTGATCGGTGCCGCTCGCGTGGATTGCCCGACGGTGCCGGCCGGGCTGAGGGACACTGGAGACAGGAGCACGAAAGGGTGTTGCGATGAGCGGTGTAGCCGACCCACCGGCTGAGGGGACCACCAGCGGCAATATCGCCGACCTGCTCGCGGACGCTGCCGAGCGGGTGCCCCGGCACCTCGCGCTGGTCAGTGGCCCACTCGACGGGTCAGGTGCCGATCCTGTCGAACTGACCTGGTCAGATGTCGAACTCGCGGTCAACGCCGAGGCAACGCGCCTGCTCGTCAGCGGGATTCGCCCTGGAGATCGGGTGCTGCTTGCCTTGCCCACCTCGGCCGAGTTCGCGATCAGCCTGTACGCCGCCGTGCGCGCCGGGGCGATCGCGGTGCCGGTTGGCCCGCGAACGCCGGTCGCCGAGCTGCGCCGGCTGATCGGTGACTGCGGCGCCAGCGTGGTCATCGCCAGCGCGTCGATCACCGACTTGGGTGAGCTCGAACCAGGCGTCGCACTCCTGCCGCCGCCCGACCCGGGAGCCCGGGGCGAAGGAATCGCGGCGGTTGGTGGCGGCGAGGACATCGCCGTGCTGAGTTACACCGCGGGGCCAATCGGTCGACCGCGTGGTGTGCGGTTGTCGCACCGAGCGCTGCTGGCGAATGTCGCGCAGTGCGCAGCGGTGAAGCCGGCGCCAGTCACCGCGAACGACCGGGTGCTACTCGCCGTGCCGATCTTCCACGCCTATGGGCTGGGGCCCGGGCTGTTGCAGACGACCGCGGCTGGGGCGAGCGCCGTGCTGCTGGACCGGTTCGACGTGGAAACCGCGTTGCGCGTCTGCCGCGACCGGCGGATCAGCACGATCATCGGTGTGCCGGCGATCTACCAGGCGTTCAGTGAGCGCACCGATGCCGAGCTCGGCGAGGCGCTCGCCACCGTGCGGCTGATGACCTCGGGAGCGGCACCGTTGCCCGCTTCGGTGCTCACCGCGCTGCGCAGATCGACCGGGCTGGCCGTGTACGAGGGCTATGGGCTCACCGAGACCGGCCCGGTGGTGACCTCCACGCTGGTTTCTGGCGCGCCGAAGGCCGGCTCGGTCGGTCGGGCATTGCCCGGCATCCGGCTGCGGCTCAACGATATCGACGGTCGCCCACTCGACGAGGACGACGAGGACGCGGGTACCGGCAGGGTCGCCGTGCAGGGCGCGAACCTGTTCAGTGGCTACTGGCCGGACGGCGCGCACGGCCCGGATGCGGACGGCTGGTTCCAGACCGGCGATGTGGGCTACCTGGACGCCGACGGCGATCTGCACCTCGTGGACCGCGCGGGAGACCTGATCATCGTGAACGGGTTCAACGTGTATCCGCACGAGGTGGAGCTGGTGCTCAGCGAGGTCGAAGGAGTAGCCGAGACGGCCGTGGTCGGCGTGCCGGACGAGCGAACAGGGGAACGCGTGAAGGCCGTGGTGGTGCTCGCGGACGGCGCCGAGCTGGACGCCGAGCGGTTGCGGGCGCACTGCGCGGTTTGGCTGCCGAAGTACAAGGTGCCGCAGGTGATCGAGTTCGCCGAGGCGCTGCCACATTCGGCGACCGGCAAGCTGCGCCGGGTGGCGCTGCGCGGCGCGGGCGTGGATACCCTTGGGCCGTGGTCGACAGATCAGTAACCGTGCTCGGTAGGCAGGGGTGTCCGGCTTGCCGGCAGGCGGAGGCGGACGTCCAGCGAATCTGTGCCGAGCTGGGCGTCGAATGGCATGAGGTGGACGTCGACACGGATCCCGAGCTGCGTGCGGAGTACGGCGACCGCGTCCCGGTGATCCTGGTAGACGATGTGGAACACGGTTACTGGAAGGTCGAGGAGCAGCGCCTACGCGCCGCGCTGACCAGCTGAGCGCGCTCGCCACCCGTCGCCGTGCGCGCCCAAATATCGCGTTCAGCGGGCTAACCGTCGATTATTTAGCGTCTGCAAGTAATTTGGTTTAGCGGGCTAACCGTTGATATTGGGCCGGCGGAAAAGGCTACCGAGTCCTTACGGATCACCGGGTGCGCTCGCCGTGCCGGCGCTGACCGGGGTGCAATGGAGTTATGTCCAGTAGTGCCGAACCCGGCAGCGCGATTTCCGGCGGAGGACAAGGCCTGGACCCGTCCAGCGCCCAGTCGCCACGGTTGTCCGGGCCGATCGCCGCGTTGATCGGCGTGCTCGCCATGGCTGCCGCGCTCGCCGTTGGCCAGGTGATCGCGTTGTTCGTCGGCGCGGGTGCCGCGCCGGTATCCGCCGTCGGGGACGCCGCGATCGACGCCGCGCCAGCCTGGCTGAAGGACTTCGCGGTACGTGCCTTCGGCGAGGCGGACCGCGTCGTGCTGCTGCTCGGTATGGGTGTGGTGTTGCTGCTGCTCGCCATGCTCGCCGGGCTGATCTCCCGCCAGCGGCCGTTCCCTGGCGCGACCCTGGTCGCGGCCGCCGGGCTGGTGGGCATTGTCGCCGTACTCACCCGGTCAGAGCTCGGCCAGCTCGCGGTGCTGGCTCCGCTTGGCAGCCTGGTGGGCGGCGTCCTGGTGTTCCGCTGGCTGCACCGGCTCGCCCAGGCGCGCGGCTATGCCGCTGACGCCGCCGAGCGTGCGCTGTCGCGGCGGGTATTCCTGCGCGCAAGCGGCGGTGTCGCACTGGGCGCGGTGGCGTTCGGTGGTATAGCCCAGTGGCTGCTCGGCCGCGGCGATGTCACCGGCTCGCGCGCGGAGTTGGGCAGGGTCGTACCGGATCAGCCAGCGCCAGCCATTCCGCCCGGCGCGGATTTCGTGGATGCCGGTACCCCGCCGTTCATCACCCCGAACGCCGACTTCTACCGCGTCGACACGGCGTTCGTGGTGCCGCAGGTGCCCGCCGAGCAGTGGCGGCTTCGGGTGCACGGCATGGTGGACCGGGAGCTCAATCTGACCTTCGAGGACATCCGCCGCCGACCGCTGCGGGAGCGCACGATCACCATGTCCTGCGTCTCCAATGAGGTGGGTGGGCCATACATCTCCACCGCCGATTTCACCGGCATTCCGCTCGCCGATCTGCTGGCCGAGGCCGGTGTTCGTTCCGGCGCCGAGCAACTCTTCTCCACCAGCTCGGACGGTTACACCGCGGGGACCGACCTGGCCAGGCTGCGTGACCCGGCAGACGGCGCGATGCTGGCGATCGGGATGAACGGGCAACCGTTGCCGGTCGAGCATGGTTTTCCGGCCCGGATGGTGGCCCCTGGGCTGTACGGCTACGTGTCCGCGACGAAATGGGTGGTGGACATGGAGTTGACCACGTGGGCCGCGCGCACGCCTTACTGGCTGACGCGTGGCTGGGCGCGCGAAGCGCCAGTGAAGACGCAGTCGCGGATCGACTTCCCCGCGGAGTCCGCACAGGTGCCGGTCGGTCGCGTGGTGGCAAGCGGCCTCGCCTGGGCGATGCCGAGGCGGATCACCGAGGTGCAAGTGCGCGTGGACGACGGCCCGTGGCTGCGAGCCGAGCTTGGCGCCGAGGTCAGCGGGCACACCTGGCGGATGTGGCGGATCCCGCTGCGGCTCGGGGCGGGCGAACACCGGCTAACCTGTCGCGCGGTCGATGAGCGCGGCCAACCACAGACGGGCGAGCTCGCCCCCGTTACCCCGGACGGTGCCACCGGCTGGCACACCGTGCAGGTTACCGCCAGCTGACCGCGTTCAGCGGGCTAACCGTTGATTGCTTAGCGTCTGCAAGTAATTTGGTTTAGCGGGCTAACCGTTGATTTTCAGCGGCCCGGCCGGGTGTTGTGTGACCCACAGGTCGGGCGGCCGCTGGGCTGGCGGGTGGGTGTGCGACGAGCGACGACGGCTGGTGTGTGTGCCTGCTACCTCGTCGAATACTGGGTGCGGCGGTTCGCCGGTGCCGGCCGATCGGTGGGCACGACGTTGTGTGGCGCGTTACCCGTACCCTGCACGATTTTGTGCATGTGTTCACAAGTGGATACCGTGTTGTCCAGCAGCCATGACACGCCAGACGCCGGGAGCCTCCCCCAGCCGGCGCCGGGCGACATGGCGGTAGCTGCTTGATCGACGAACCCCAAGGAGTAACCAGCGTGGCGGCACAGCGGGGCCAACGTGGCGGGCCTGGACGCAAGTCGGCCGAATCCGCCGCGCCCGTCGGCTCGGGGGCACCGGCGGCGAGCGAGGTCACCACGCCGATGCCGGCGGTGGATGAGCAGCGCGCCCGGTCCATCCCGGAGGCCGCGGTCGCGCGGCTCGCCGTCTACCTGCGGGTGCTCAGCGCGATGGCCGAGCAGGGTGCTACGACCGTTTCGAGTGAAGAGCTCTCCAGCTCGGCCGGGGTGAACTCCGCGAAACTGCGCAAGGACCTCTCCTACATCGGCTCCTACGGGACGCGCGGGGTCGGCTACGAGGTCGACGTACTGGTCGGGCAGATCGAGCGCACGCTTGGCCTCACGCACAACCACCAGGTCGCGGTGGTCGGCATCGGTAACCTGGGACATGCGCTGGCCAACTACGGCGGGTTCCCCGGCAGGGGGTTCCCGGTAGCCGCGTTGTTCGACGTGGACGAGGACCTGATCGGTGTACCGGTCGGCGGGCTCGCGGTGAACCACATCGACGAGATCCCGCTGGTCTGCGCGCAGCGTGGCATCTCGATCGGGGTGATCGCGACGCCACCGGCAGCCGCGCAGGCGGTCTGTGACCGGCTGGTCGCCGGCGGCGTGGAGAGCGTGCTGAACTTCGCGCCGGTGGTACTGCAGGTGCCTGAACACGTCGAGGTACGCAAGGTGGACCTGGCGGTCGAACTGCAGATCCTGTCGTTCCACGTGGCGCGCAGGGCGGATGACGACGAAGAGACCGAACCAGCGGCGAACGGTCAGGCGAAAGGTGTGGACCGGGTGGTGATCGGGCGATGAGCATGCTGGCCATGGGCATCTCGCACCGTACGGCCGACCTGCGAATGCTGGAAAAGGTCGCGGTGCCAGCCGGCGAGGTGGGCAAGTTCGCCGGCGAGCTGCTCAACGGCGCACATGTCTCCGAGGCGATGGTGGTCGCCACCTGCAACCGGCTGGAGATCTACGCGGTCGTGGAAGCGTTCCACGGTGGCCTCGCCGAGATCGCCGATGTGCTGGCCAGGCATGCCGGAGTGGACACCACGGTGCTCTACGAGCACAGCTACGTGCACTACAGCGCGGCCGCGGTGGACCATCTGCTCTCGGTCACCGCCGGTCTTGACTCCATGGTGGTGGGGGAAACACAGATCCTCGGGCAGGTACGCGCCGCCTACAACACGGCCGCCGAGGCCGGCACGGTTGGACGCGTACTGCACGAGCTGGTGCAGACCGCTTTGCGGGTGGGCAAGCGGGTGCACAGCGAAACCGGTCTCGACCGGCTCGGTGCTTCGGTGGTATCCGAGGCGCTTGGCGAGGCCGAACTGGTACTCGACGGCCTTGCCGGTCGTCGGGCGCTGATCATCGGCGCGGGCGCGATGGGCGGCCTTGCCGCAGCGCGGTTGCGCCGGGCGGAGATCGGCACGGTCACGGTCGCCAATCGCACCAAGGCAAACGGGGTGCGGTTGGCTGATTCGCTGCGCGAGCAGGATATCGAGGCGAGCGCGGTTGGCCTCGACGATCTGCCGACCGAACTGGCCACCGCGGAAGTGGTGGTGTGCTGCACGGGTGCGACCGAGGTCGTGCTCGGCACCGCGGAGGTTCGCCCGCGAACCTCCGGTGACCCACTGGTGATCTGCGATCTTGGCCTGCCGCGCGATGTGGCTGCCGAGGTTGCCGAGCTGCCCGGCGTGCGGGTGGTTGACCTGGTCACGGTGCAGCGCAGGCAAAGTGAACTGGGCAACGCGCCGGATACCGAAGCGGCGAAGGCGATCGTGGCCGACGAGGTTCGCGGCTACCTTGCCGGGCAGCGATCCGCTGCGGTGACGCCCACCGTGACCGCACTGCGGAAACGCGCGGCCGAAGTCGTCGATGCCGAGTTGTTGCGACTGGATTCGCGGCTGCCCGAGCTCGACGGTGGCGTCCGCGATGAGCTGACCAGAACGGTACGGCGGGTAGTGGACAAGCTGCTGCACACGCCGACCGTGCGGGTGAAGGAACTGGCGTCGGAAGCTGGGGGAGTGGAGTACGCGGACGCGTTGCGGGAGCTGTTCGGGCTCGATCCGCAACTGCCGGACGCGGTGTCCGCGCCGAAAACGACGTCGAGGAATCTGCCGAACGCGAACGGCAATAGGTCCAAAATGGACGGTGGCGACGAGTGAATCGATCGATCAGGATTGGCACAAGGTCGAGCACGCTGGCATTGACCCAAACCAATCTCGTTGTACAGCGCCTTGAACAGGCTGGCGTGGACGTCGAGGTCGTGACGGTGTCCACCCCAGGTGATCAGTCCAGCGCGCCGATCACCGAGATAGGCGTTGGTGTGTTCACCTCCGCGTTGCGCGAGGCGGTTGTCTCGGGCGAGGTGGATGTCGCGGTGCACTCGTACAAGGACCTGCCGACCGCGCCGGATGTTCGGCTCTCGCTCGCGGCCGTGCCCGAGCGTGCCGACCCGCGGGACGCGCTGATCGCGCGGGACGGCCTGACTCTCGGCGAGTTGCCAACCGGTTCTACCGTTGGCACTGGCTCGCCGCGTCGAACCAGCCAGCTGGAAGCACTTGGTCTCGGGTTGAACATCGTTGGCCTGCGGGGGAATGTGGAGACCCGCATTCGCAAGGTCACCGATGGGCAGCTGGATGCCATCGTGCTCGCCAAGGCAGGGTTGGACCGGATCAACCGGTCCGAGGTGATCACCGAGGTACTCGATCCGATCCAGATGCTCCCCGCGCCCGCGCAGGGGGCGCTCGCGGTCGAGTGCCGAGTCGACGATGTCGACATCGAGCACCTGCTTAGGTCCTTAGTGGACGACGAAGCCACGCGGGCAGCGGTCTGTGCCGAGCGAGCCATGCTGGCCGCGCTCGAAGCAGGCTGCAGCGCGCCCGTTGGCGCATTGGCCGATGTAGTGGAAGACCTCGTTGAGGACGAGACCGGCGAAACCCAAGTGGTGCAACGGCTTTCGCTTCGCGGGGTCGCCGCCGCGGAGTTCGCGGGAACCTCCGGGGCGGCAAGCTCCGTGGAGGTACTGCGGGCGTCGGCAACCGGTGACCTGACCGCAGCAGAGCAGCTTGGCCGGGCGCTTGCCGCCGAGCTGCTCGATCTCGGGGCCGGCGCGCTGTCCGGCCCCGGACGTAGTTGAATAGGAAGTGCATTCATGACCCGTGCACGGAAGACCACTGGGCGAATTGCCTTTGTGGGCTCGGGCCCCGGCGATGCCGGATTGCTTACCGTACGTGCGAAGGAACTGCTGGCGAAAGCGGAACTCGTCGTCACTGATCCAGACGTGCCAGCTGGCGCGCTCGCGGTGACCGGGGGAGACGCCGAGGTGCGTCCCGCCGTTGGCGAGCCAGGTGATGTGGCCAAGGATCTGGCCGCCGAGGCCAAGGCCGGCCGGCTGGTTGTTCGGCTGGTCGCCGGCGACCCGCTCACCCAGTCCGCCGTAGTGGCCGAAGTCCACGCGGTTGCCAAGACCAGCGCCATCTTCGACGTGGTGCCCGGTGTCGCGCCAGGCACCGCGGTACCCGCCTACGCGGGGGTGGCGCTCGGTTCGGTACACACCGAGGTTGACGTTCGCTCGGAAGTGGACTGGCGTGGATTGGCGGCAACGCCAGGAACACTGGTGTTGCACGCGACCGCGGGACATCTCGCCGAGGCAGCCTCCGCGCTCGTCGAGCATGGCCTCGCGCCGCAGACGCCGGTCGCGGTGACCGCGGACGGCACCGGCACCGGCCAGCGCACCGTGGAGTCCAAACTGGCCTCGTTGTCGCAGGATGCCGGCGAGCTGCCCGGACAACTGGTCGTGACCGTGGGCAACGCGGTCGCCGAACGGTCCAAACTGTCCTGGTGGGAATCGCGTGCACTGTACGGCTGGAAGGTGCTGGTGCCGCGCACCAAGGATCAGGCCGGCGAGATGAGTGATCGGCTTCGTGGTCACGGCGCGATCCCTTCTGAGGTACCGACCATTTCGGTTGAGCCGCCGCGTAGCCCCGCGCAGATGGAGCGTTCGGTCAAGGGCCTTGTGGACGGTCGCTACCAGTGGGTGGTGTTCACCTCGACCAACGCGGTCCGCGCGGTATGGGAAAAGTTCGAGGAGTTCGGCCTGGACGCTCGTGCGTTCTCCGGCGTGAAGATCGCCTGCGTCGGTGAGGCAACCGCGGAAAAGGTGCGCTCCTTCGGCATCCTGCCCGAGCTGGTGCCCGAAGAGGACCAGTCGAGCGAGGGACTGCTCGCGGTGTTCCAGCCGTACGACGACGTGCTTGACCCGGTGGATCGGGTACTGCTGCCGCGCGCCGATATCGCCACCGAGACACTGGCCGCCGGGCTGCGCGAGCAGGGCTGGGAGATCGACGACGTCACCGCCTACCGGACCGTGCGCGCTGCCCCGCCGCCGGCCGAGACTCGCGAGATGATCAAGACGGGCGGCTTCGACGCGGTGTGCTTCACCTCCGCGTCCACGGTGCGCAATCTCGTTGGTATCGCGGGTAAGCCGCATGCGCGCACCCTGGTTGCCTGCATTGGCCCGAAGACTGCGGAAACCGCGCGGGAGTTCGGGCTACGGGTGGATGTGCAGCCCGAGCAGCCGCAGATTCCGCTGCTGGTCGACTCGCTCGCCGAGCATGCGGCCAAACTGCGTGCCGAAGGTGCGCTGCCGCCGCCGCGGAAGGCAAAGCGCGCCCGCCGCTAACGTTTCGTACTGGCGGCTTCCGGTCAATGATCAGGCCGGAAGTCGCCAGTTTCGACGGAAACCGAGGTGTCCAACGTGTACCCGCAGCATCGACCACGCAGGCTGCGTAGCACTCCGGCACTGCGCCGCTTGGTCGCCGAGACCGCGGTGCGTCCGGAGAAGCTGATCCTGCCGATGTTCGTCGCCGAGGCGGCGACCGAACCACGGCCGATCACCAGCATGCCCGGCGTCGTGCAGCACACCATGGACAGCCTGCGCGAAGCGGCGGTGGCGGCGGTGCGGGCCGGCGTCGGCGGGCTGATGCTTTTCGGGGTGCCAGCCGAGCGTGACGCGGTCGGTTCGGGCGGCACCGACCCGGACGGCATCCTCAATGTCGCGTTGCGCGCGCTGCGGGCCGAACTTGGCGACAGCACCGTGCTGATGGCCGATACCTGCCTCGACGAGTTCACCGATCATGGGCACTGCGGGGTGCTCGACGAGCACGGCACGGTGGACAACGACGGCACGCTCGCCAGGTACGTGGATATGGCCGTACTGCAGGCCGAATCCGGCGCGCATCTGGTTGGCCCGAGCGGGATGATGGACGGCCAGGTCGGGGTGATCCGGGAGGGCCTTGACGAAGCTGGCTGCACCGAAACCGGCATCCTCGCGTACTCGGCGAAGTTCGCCAGCGCCTTCTATGGTCCGTTCCGCGAAGCGGTGGACTCGCAACTCAGCGGTGATCGCAAGACCTACCAGCAGGACCCCGGCAATGTCCGGGAAGCGTTGCGGGAGACCGAACTCGACCTTGCCGAAGGCGCGGATCTGGTGATGGTCAAGCCGGCAATGGCCTATCTGGACGTGATCGGCGCGGTGGCCGAACTGTCCAACGTGCCCGTCGCCGCATACCAGGTCTCCGGGGAGTACGCGATGATCGAAGCGGCTGCCCGCAACGGGTGGCTGGAAAGGGAGCGGACCGTGCTCGAATCGCTCACCTCGATCACCAGGGCAGGCGCCGAGCTGATCCTGAGTTACTGGGCCGTTGACGCGGCCGGTTGGCTGGACAGCTGAGCCCTGCCCGGTTGGACAGGTCTGCCCTGCCCAGTTGGACAGGTCGGCCCCGCCCAGTTGGACACTGCCCGGTACGCGGGCATAACGTGAGAGATGTGACGAATGCAGGCGATCCGGGCAACCAGGGGTCGACGCGCAAGCGCAGGGAGGCTCCGGTAATGCCGACAGCGGACGAAGCCGCCGCGCAGGGACCGGGCACCGCGCCGCCGAAGCTGGTGAACTACTCGTTCTGGCTGTGGATCGGCGCGGCGGTATTCGCCGTCGTCGGCTCCGGCCTGGCGTTTACCGCCAAGGACGGGATGATCCAGGACGCGGTTGACCGCAACAATGACCCGAATATCACCCCGGAGCAGATCGCGGATGGGGCGAACACGCTGCTCTGGTCGCTGTTCATCGGCTCCGTAGTGCTCGCCGTGTTCTACGTGCTTTTCGCGTACAAGATGCGCGATGGCAACCGCTCGGCGCGTAACTGGCTACTCGGCTTCACCATCGTCACCGTGCTCTTCCAGCTGCTGTTCGGCACGATCATCGGGCTGTTCAGCGGATTGCTCACCGTGGTGGCCATCGCGCTGTTGTACACCGCGAGCACCCGCGACTATTTCCCGCACAACCGTCGCTGAGCGCGTAGCACCGTGCTGGTCGATGACGAGCAGCCGGCGGTTTACGCCGAGCCGGGTTCGAGCTGGTGGCCGTTGGTCTGGCCACCGCTGTTCGTCGCGCTCGGCGTTGGCGCCGAGGCGTTGACCGGCAGGGTGCATACCTTCGCCTGGGTCCTTGCGGGCATCGCGCTGTTTGCCGGTTGCGCGGTATGGATCAACGCCCGACGTCGGTTCCTGCGGGTACGGCTCACCGCGCGAACGTTGCGCCAGGGCGGCGAATCACTCCCGGTCGAGCGGATCACCGCGGTATCCGAGGTCGGCACCCCGGTGGGGGCCAGAGTGCTCGGCGGCGGCATTGCCGTGCCGCGCAAGTACACCGGGGTTCCGATCGAGCTGGATGACGGGAGTGTGGTGCTTGCCTGGGCACGTGACGGTGTGTCACTTCAGGCTGCGCTGCGTTCGCTTGTCGAACCGTGAGAAGCTAGCCGGGTGAGTGTCCCGCAGGAGAACATCGAGTCCACCGCGCCACTGGCGGCGACGAGCGGCGCCCAGGATGCCGACCGGCAGGCCGGCTCACATCGGGGTACCAGCTCAAGAAGTGGCGGATCCCTGCATCAGCCGTGGCGGGCGTTCGTCGCACTCGGCGAGCTCGTCGTCGTGGGGCTGCTCATCTGGGCCGCGATCTGGGCATGGCGCAATGGGGTACGGGTCAGCGTGCTGGAACAGCAACTGCCGGATGGTCGGGTAGTCACGAACGAGTTCACCAGGTACTACGGGAACTGGATCGCCTCGGCGATCGGCATCGGCGGGTTGGCCGGCCTGTTCCTGCTTGACGCCGTCCGGCAACTGGTGCTGGCACTGCGGACACGGTCGAAGCGGCCCAGCTCGCGCGCGGAGCAGAATCGCCAGCTGGACGGGTGAGCGAGGCCACCTGAGCCGACCTGCCAGACTGGGCGGCGTGACGGCGAAATCTGAGGCGACGAATCCCATCCACTCGGCCGCGCTGTTCGACCGCGCACGTACGGCGACCCCAGGCGGCGTGAACTCCCCGGTACGGGCTTTCAGCTCGGTTGGCGGCACCCCGCGGTTCGTGGTTTCCGCGCAGGGCCCCTACCTGACCGATGCGGATGGCAACCAGTACGTGGACCTGGTGAGCTCCTGGGGACCGATGATTCTCGGGCATGCCCACCCCGCGGTCATCGAGGCGGTGCGCAGCACGGCCGCTGCTGGGCTCTCCTTCGGTACCCCAACCGTTGGGGAAGTGGAGCTGGCCGAAGAGATTATCGCCAGGGTGGCACCGGTTGAGCAGGTCCGGCTGGTGAATTCCGGTACCGAGGCGACCATGAGCGCGATCCGGTTGGCCAGGGCGGCCACCGGGCGCGGCAAGGTGATCAAGTTCGCCGGTTGTTACCACGGACATGTGGACGCGCTGCTTGCCCAGGCCGGCTCGGGGGTGGCCACGCTCGGCCTGCCAACCAGCCCAGGAGTGACCGGCGCGCAGGCCGGCGACACGATCGTCGTGCCGTACAACGATATTGCCGCGGTGCGCGCGGCCTTCGCGGACAACCCCGAGGAAATCGCCTGTGTGATCACCGAGGCGGCCGCGGGCAATATGGGCGCGGTGGCCCCGGAACCCGGTTTCAACGCCGCGCTGCGCGAGATCACCGAACAAAACGGCGCGCTGCTGATCATGGACGAGGTGATGACCGGCTTCCGGGTTTCCCGTGCTGGCTGGTACGGCCTCGAAGGGGTGGCCGGCGACCTGTACACCTTCGGCAAGGTGATGTCCGGCGGGTTGCCGGCGGCCGCGTTCGGCGGGCGCGCGGAGATCATGGCCCAGCTCGCCCCGCTCGGCCCGGTTTACCAGGCGGGCACCCTTGCCGGTAACCCGGTCGCGATCGCCGCGGGACTGACCACCCTGCGCAATGCGGACGAGGAGGTGTACCGCGCGCTGGACCGCAACGCGCGTCGACTGGGCGAGCTGTTCACCGCGAGCCTGTCCGCGGTGGGACTGCCGCATACCGTGCAGTACGCGGGCAACCTGGTCAGCGTGTTCTTCACCGAGCAGCCGGTGCGGGACTTCGAGTCCGCCCGCGCCGCGCAGACCTGGCGGTTCCCGCCGTTCTTCCACGCGCTGCTGGAGCGCGGGGTGTACGCCCCGCCGAGCGCCTTCGAAGCGTTCTTCGTGAACGCCGCGATGGATGATGCGGCATTCGACGTGATTGCCGAGGCGCTGCCCGCCGCGGCCGAGGCCGCCGCCACCGCCGAGGAGCCAGCGTGACGACCACGATCGTGCATCTGATGCGGCACGGGGAGGTGTACAACCCGGACGGCATCCTGTACGGGCGGCTGCCTGGGTACCAGCTTTCCGCGCGCGGCAAGGAACAAGCCTTAACCGTGGCCGAACATCTCGCCCGTCACGATGTGGCGATGGTGCTCGCCTCGCCGTTGGAACGGGCTCAGCAGACCGCGCAGCCGATCGCGGACTCGCACCGGTTGGACGTGCTCAGTGACGAACGGCTGATCGAAGCGGCGAACGAGTTCGAAGGGCTACGGGTCGCGGTAGGTGACGGGGCTTTGCGCCAACCACGGCACTGGTCCAAGCTGCGTAACCCGTTCCGGCCATCGTGGGGTGAACCGTATCTGCGGATCGCGCATCGGATGCTCGCCGCGGTTTCCCGCGCGCGGCAGGCCGCGGCGGGTAGGGAAGCGGTGTGCGTCTCGCATCAGCTTCCCGTGTGGACACTGCGCCGCTTCCTGGAAGGCCGGCGGCTGTGGCACGATCCGCGCCGCAGGCAGTGCTCGCTGGCCTCACTGACCAGCCTGGTTTTCGAGGACGAGCAGCTTGCCAGGATCGTCTACACCGAGCCGGCTGGTGCCACTGATCCACGGGTGACCGGCGCATGAGGACGGCCGCGCTCGCGCTACTCGCCATGTTGCTGTTGGCCAGCTGCACCGTCGGGGACAACGCGCCGGCCTCCGGCGGGAATTTCGAGTTCGTCGCGCCGGATGGGAAAACCGAGATCTTCTACCCCGAGTCCGAGCGGCAGGATCTACCGCCACTCACCGGGGACAGTTTGTTCGACGAGGGCACCGAGATCTCCACGGACGACTTCGCCGGCCAGGTGCTGTTGATCAACGTCTGGGGTACCTGGTGCGGGCCCTGCCGCAGTGAGGTGCCGGAGCTGGAAAGCCTGTACCGGAAGACCAAGGACGATGGTGTGACCGTGCTTGGCATCGATGTGCGGGACGATCGCGGTGCGGCACAGGACTTCCTGCGGGATCGCGGGGTTACCTACCCGTCGATCTTCGACAATGCGGGCCGTTCGCTGCTTCCGCTGAAGGGGTATCCGCGGAATGCGGTGCCCTCGACGATCCTGCTTGACCGGCAGCATCGGGTGGCTGCGGTGTATTTGACCGAGCAGCTGGAAAGCGATCTCATGCCCAAGGTTCGGGAGCTCGCGGCCGATCCGGCGCCCGAGGACCAGCGCTAGCGATTGTCGTAGTCGTCCGGGCCGAGGTTGAGCAGGAAGGCATCGGCCTTGCTGGCTGGCTGCTCGGTCGGCGCGGGCGTGCTCTCCTGGGTGCCGACATCTCTGGTGAGATAGGACGGTGTCGGCTCATCCACGGCGCCGGCTGGCTCGGCGGGTTTTGGGGTTGGTTCGGCGGCGGGCGGGCCGTGTCGTTCGAGTAGGCGCGCTTGCGGGCCGAGCACTTCGGTGGCGTCGACACCGTCGACGTGTTGCCGCACGATATTCAGCTGGCCCTCGGCCGCTTTGCCGATCGCCGCGCGCACGGTGGCGGTGAGTATCCGGGACAGCTCGGCCGCGTCCGTGCGGAGCGCGGCTTCCGTTACGGCGATATCGGTGATCACGCCGCCCGGTCCCGCCTGCACGGATACCGCGCCGTCCGGAGAGTTCACGGAAACGGAAAGCGCGGCCAGCTCGCCGTCCGCGGTGTCCAGCTGGCGAATCAGCCGGTCGTTGTCCGCCTTGCGGTTCGCGATCTTCTCCAGCTGCCAGCGCATTTCCTCGATCAGCTGCGGGTTGCTCGGTTGCGCCACAGTGTTCTCCTTTTCGGACAGTGGTTCAGGGACGTCGGAAGAACTTGACTTTGCGGGTCCTGCCTTCAATCCGGCTGCCTAGCCCGGTCTTGCCGAACGAGTAGCCGAGTTGATTGGCGATCTGGCCGACCACCGCGTCGGGGATCTTCAGCCGACCGACCGATATCGTGACCAGGCCGCGTCCGTCGAACTCGGAGAGCAACCTGGTGAGCTGCGCGGGCTTGCCCCGTATGTAGGGCAGCTCGGTCAGCCCTAGTGCGCACAGCGAGGTCGTGAACAGCAGCCCGCTGATGATCCACATGATGTGCCCGCCCGCGTTTGCGAGGAAGCCCGCAGGAAACAAGCAAACTAGGGCCACTCCGATGCAGCTCCAGTGGATGACTGCCGCGCGCATCCGCCTTGCGCGGGGTAGCTGGCGTACTTCGCGGAGATGTCGCACCGGTTCCTTGGTCGCCAGGACGATGGAGTCGTAGGCGGTGGTGCCTACGATGCGTGGATACCAGCCGTGCCGGGTTGCCGCCGCAACGATGTCCTGTGCGGATGTCCGGGCATCCGCTGAGCTGAGCCAGACGAATCGCGCCGTGGAGGCGAGTCGCTTGGCTACGTCGGGGGGTGTCGTGGTCGATATTCCGGACGCACGTGCCGGGTCGGTGGGCGCGGCTAACCGGAATACCAGCAGGGCGCCGGCCGTGGGGATTTCCTGGTAACCCTGCTCGGCGGCGGTATTGCGGATCTCGTTGACACCCAGCCGCCACACCGCAGGGTCCAGTACGACCTCGGGGTACCCGGCGAAATGCTGGTGGCGGATCAGGCTGCGCTGCTTAAGTACTTCGCTGTTTCGCAATCCGTGGCGCAGGATCCAGACGAGCCCGAAGACAAGTATCGGCAACGTGACCGCGATAACGATCAGAATCACCAGGGCGGAGTCATCCATCGACCGTGTCCTGCGCAACAGGCTGTTGATAGCGGATGGTGTTGGCGATCCGTACGGATTCCCTGGCGATCGCCGGCCAGCCGTCCTCGTTGTCGGTCGTCAGGCTCATCGTGATGAGCTTTGCGCCATCGGGTGCGGGGATCTGGAACTCCGCACGGATCACCGGCCGCCGCACGCTCGTTTCCTGGCCGGTCAGCTCGGGCGGAAGGACATAGTCCCCCGCGACGACTGCGCCAAGAGCCGGGCCGATATTGAGCCGTACGACTTGTACATGCGCGTCTGGATGCCGTTGCCGGAATTGCGTCACGAGCGCCTCGGCCGCCTTGGTGGGGTGAGCACGGCAGCGTTCGGCGTCCTCGGATTCCGGGTCGGCGAGCTCAGCAACGGCCAGCGCGAGGGTGGCCAGCGCGGGTTCCTCACCGCCAACGGCGAACCTACCGAACAGCCGGATGTTGTTCGCCCCCATTGTCTGGGTGAACACGCCGAGGTAGCTGGCCAGCTGCTCGGGCGAGTGTTGACCGTCGTGTTCGGCGATCCGCCGCGCCAGGTCGTGCACGGCCGCCTCGTTCCGCATCGCGTCGGCGGTCAACGGCAGCCCGGCGAAGCCGGGCGGGGTGTCGATCAGGATTTGCGGGGTGGTGGTTGGTTCGGTCATCGGTTATTGCCACACCCGTTCCTCGGCTCGCTGGCGGTCGCGTTCTGCTTGACCGGCATTGTCCGCCGCGATGCCGTCGTTGATCGCGTTGGCGAACGGCACGGAGAGCGCGGCAACCGGGCTAAGTACGCTTCCGCCGTAGATTGCGGCCTGTGCAGGGTCGCGCGGTTTCCAGTAGGTGTCCAGGTTGTCGAAGAACGTGGCGCCCTCGCCGCCCGTAGCGATTTCGCCACCTGCCTGGCCGGCGACCATCGCGGTTCCACTGAACCTCATGAGCGAACCAGGTACACCCGGAATTAGCCCGACCGCGCCGGAGGCAATGCCGATCGCGTCGATCGCAAAGGTCTCCGGGGGGATGTCGGCGCCGGCCGCAGCGGCTAGACCGTGCCCGCCAAGGGCGGTGACACCAAGGCCAACAGAGATGGCGCCAGCGATCTGCTCCGCGGGCGGCGGCAGGAAATCTGCGACGACGCCGACTATGGTGCCGATATCACCGACTACGTCGGCGAGTTTCGCGATCAGTTGAGCGTTGTCCTCAATGAAGTCCGTGATCGCCTGGCCCACCACGGTAAGGCCGTCGATTACAGCGTTGGCGATATCTTCGCCGAGGTCGGTAAAGAAGCCGACGATCGAGCCGAGCATCCCCGGTTCCTCGGGCGCCAGCTCCATAGCCTTACGCAGCAGCTCGGCCACCCGTTCGGCGGTCTGGGTGTGCTGCTCGAGGAGCCGCTTGGCCTCCTCCTGAATGTTCGTGCAGTTCGTGATGGCGCCGTTGAGCTGCTGTTCGGCATTGTCCAGCAGCCGTTGCGCGTTCTGCAGTGACTGCTGGTCGGAAAAGGTCTGGTTGGCCAGTTTGAGGTCAGGGTTCTGTTGGGCCTGCTGCGCTTGCTGCTGTGCCTGCTTGGCTTGCTGTTCGAGTTCGCGGGCGCGCCGTTGCAACTCGCTGAGATCCTGCTGCCACTGGCTGAGGGCACTGGCCGCCTGGGACATCGAACGCGCGGCGTTTTCCAGGTACCTGGGTAGGTCGTCGACCTTGCGCGCGAAGGCTTCGCTGGCCTCGCCCTGCCAGATGCCGCGCTGGTTGAGGATGTCGCGCAGCGACTCGTCGGCCGAGGTGAGGCTCCGGCTGACCGTGCCGTATTTGGTGGCCACCGTGCTCACCTGGCCGAGGTCGCCGGGTGCCGGATCGAAGCCCAGCGCTGGGTAATCGTGCTGTGCGACGGTCACTGGCCACCCCCCAGCCGGTCGGCGATGCTACGTGGCGCGAATCCGGTGTCCTCCAGCGAACGATCACCTGTCGGGCCCTGCTGCCCGGCGACCTCGGTCCCCGGCACCGCACCGGGCTGGCCGGTCGGCTGACCGCTGCCGCTCGGCAGCCCCTGGCTGTTGCTATCGGTGATCAGCGGGGGCGAACCTGTGTCGCCGTTGCCGCTGAAGATCGCCTCGTTGGTCTCCTCCAGTTCCTGGTAGTTGCGCTTCGCCTCGGCCAGCCGCTCCGTCACCCCTTCGGCGGCCTCGCCGAGCTGCTCGATCCCGTACTCCCAGGTTTCCTCGAACTCCTCGCCAGCCGTGGCCAGCGTTTCGTTGCCAAGTAATCCGAGTGTGGACTGCGCGGCGAGGGTTTTGTTCGCCGCGGTGATCTCCTCGGACGCGTTCTCCAGGCCGGTGATCAGCTTGCCCAGCTCCTGGATGTGCACCGCGTAGCCAGTCAACTACTACCCCCTCTCAGCCGGACATATTCAACCCGATCTGTCCGGCCGTTTGGGGATATTTCGCCGGATAAGCGCATTTTTCTGGGCTGTGGGGTATACCGGCCAACCCGGTCGGCCGATGCGGTCTGGGGGTACCTACGCTGGGAAGCGTGAACGCCGTTACCGAGCTCGCCACCTCGGGGCCGCTGCTGCTCGCTGCCGGCATAGCGTTGCTCGCCGGCGCGATCTCCTTTGCCTCGCCCTGTGTGGTCCCCCTGGTTCCTGGCTATCTCGCTTACCTCGCTGGGCTGGTCGGCGCGGACGCCCCCGCGGTCGGCGCGGACGAGGGGCGTAAACGGGGCAGGGGCAAACTGGTCGGCGCGACCGCGCTGTTCATCGCGGGATTCACGGTAGTTTTCGCGGCCGGTGTTGGCGGCATCGTCTGGCTCGCGGACGCGATCCTGGTCAACGAGTTACTGCTGCAACGCATCGGTGGCGTCATCACCATCGCGATGGCGCTGGTGTTCCTCGGACTGATCCCCTGGCTGCAGCGGGATGTACGGATACACCGCACGCCACGGGGTGGGCTGCTCGGCGCGCCGGTGCTCGGCGCGGTTTTCGGTCTCGGCTGGACGCCGTGTATCGGTCCGACGCTCGGCGGGGTGCTAGCCATCGCCAGCAGCACCGGTGAAACGGCTGCGCGTGGTTTCCTGCTGGTCCTGGTGTACTGCCTCGGGCTGGGGCTGCCGTTCATGCTCATCGCGTTCAGCGCAGGCTGGGCGGTGCGGGCCACCGGCTGGCTGCGCAGGAACGGGCGCAAGGTCCAGATCTTCGGCGGAGCACTCCTGCTGCTCGTCGGAGTACTGCTGGTGAGCGGGCTCTGGAACGAGCTGATGATCTGGATGCGCGTTGCGTTCATCAACGACGTGGAGCTGCCGCTGTGACCGAGACCGAAACCCGGCCACGGCGCAACAACCTGCCGAGAAGGCTGTTTGCCCTGCTGCGCAACAGCTGGCGCGGGCTGACCTCGATGCGCACCGCGCTGATCCTGCTCTTCCTGCTCGCGCTCGCCGCGTTGCCCGGCGCGCTGCTGCCGCAGAGCAGTTTGAACACCAATGCCGTCGCCGACTACATCGAGAACTACGGCTGGTGGGGCGAATTGCTCGATCGGCTGCAGTTCTTCGAGATCTACGGCAGCGTGTGGTTCTCCGCGATCTACGTGCTGCTGATGATCTCGTTGATCGGCTGCCTGGTACCGCGCACCTTCGAATTCGTCAGACAGCTGCGCGCCAAGCCAGTCCGCACTCCGCGCAATATGAATCGGCTGCCGCACCACCAGAAAGGGACGCTGGCAGCCACCCCGGACGAGGTAATCGCCACCGCCCGGACCCGGTTGCGTGGTTGGCGCACGGTCGAGAGCACCGAGGACTCCGGTGCGCGCACCATCAGTGCCGAGCGCGGGTTCCTGCGCGAGACCGGCAATCTGATATTCCACTTCGCACTGCTCGGCCTGGTTGTCGCATTCGGACTCGGCGGGATGTTCAAGTACGAGGGCAACGTCATCGTGCACGCCAACGGTTCGCAGTTCTGCAACTCCGGGGTGTACGCCTTCGACTCGTTCCGTCCGGGGCTCAGCGTGGACGGCACCGAGCTGACCCCGCTGTGCGTCAAGGTCAACGAGTTTCACCCCGAGTACCTGCCGACCGGTCAGCCAGTGCAGTACCACGCGAAGCTGGAATACCAGGCCGGCGAGGACTTGGAAACCGGTACCTGGCGGCCATACGACCTCGAGGTGAACCACCCGCTGCGGGTCGAGGGCGATCGGGTCTACCTGCTTGACCACGGGTACGCGCCGATCTTCACGGTCACCTTCCCGAACGGCGAGAAGCGCACCAAGAACACGCAGTGGCGTCCGGTCGACCCGACCACCTACCTGTCCGAAGGCGCGGCGAAGTTCGACCCGCCCGGCATCACCGATCCGGCAGAGCGGCGGAAAAAGCAGCTGGCCATCACCGGGTTGTTCGCACCGACCGCCGCGTTTGACGGGAACGTGCTCAGCTCCGCGTTCCCAGATCTGCGGGACCCTGCCGTCGCCGTGGACATCATGCAGGGAGACCTCGGGATCGACTCGGGGCGCGGGCAGAACATCTTCGTGATCGATCAGTCCCAGGTGGACAAGGGCGCGCTGAAGCGGGTCGCGCGGGAGAACATGCGCCCCGGCGAGGAAATCACCCTGGAGGACGGCACCAAGATCAGCTTCGACGGAATTGATCGCTGGATCTCGATCCAGGTTTCCAGGGACGCCACCCAGATGTGGGTCCTCGTGTTCTCCGGCGCGATGCTGCTTGGCCTCGGTGCCAGCCTGACCGTCAAGCGGCGGCGATTCTGGCTGCGTGTGGCCCCGGCCGAAGCCGGCGAGGGGACCGCACGTACTGTGGTGGAGGTTGGTGGCCTTGCGCGCACTGACCAGGCGGGATATGGCGAGGAGTTCACCAAGCTAGCCGGTGACCTCCTCGATAATGCTGCCGTCTCGCATCGGGAGGAGAACTGATGCCGGTCAACGAGACCCTGTCGACCTTCAGCGACTACTCGTTCCGCGCCGCACTGTTGATCTATGTGCTCGCGCTCGCCTTCTACGCTGCCGAACAGGCCTTTGGTCGCAGCCGCCGGCAAGCCGTACAGCGGCAGCGGGAACGGGAACTGGTCGGCACCGGCGGCCGGGGCGATTCGTCGGTCGAATCCACCGCGGCAGCGACTGGCCGCGACACCAGCGACACGGACGAGGAGAGCTGGTCGACCATCAGCTATGCCCGATCATTGCCAGATCGGGTAGGCAGGATGGCGGTCGCACTCACCGTACTCGGCATCCTGGTGCACCTTGCTTCATTGGTGTTGCGTGGCTTCGCCGCAGGCAGGGTGCCGTGGGGCAATATGTACGAGTTCATCTCGGTGACCTGCGTATCCGCGGTGATCGCCTGGGTGGTCGTGCTGCGCAAGGTGGTAGCCAGGTACGTCACCGCGTACGTGCTGCTGCCCGTGGTGATCCTGATGTTCATCGCGGGAACCGCGCTGTACACCACTGCCGCCCCGGTGCAGCCAGCGCTGGACTCGTACTGGATCGTGATCCATGTATCCACAGTGGCCGCGTCCAGTGGGCTGTTGTTGGTGCCGGGCGTGGCCAGCGTGCTTTACCTTTTCCGGCGAGCAAACGCGGCCAACCCACAGCGGTTCGCGGGCTTCGTGAGCCGGCTGCCCAGCGAGGCGGTGCTGGACCGGATCGCTTACCGGACAACGGTCTTCGCCTTCCCGATCTACACCTTCGCGATCATCGTTGGCGCGGTATGGGCTGAGGCAGCCTGGGGACGGTTCTGGGGTTGGGATCCGAAGGAGACCGTCTCGTTCATCGCCTGGGTGATCTATGCGGCCTACCTACATTCCAGGGCGACCGCCGGCTGGCGGGGCATCCGGGCCGCGGTGATCAATACCGTGGGCTTCGCGGCGATGATCTTCAATCTGTTCTTCGTCAATCTGGTTACCGCTGGATTGCATTCTTACGCTGGTGTGGGCTAACTCCGCCGCGTTCCTCGACCCGCGGGCCGGAGTACGGATACCGTCGCGTTCGGATACTTCGGTCAAGTACGCGTGATGTACAGAGAGGACGGCAGCGGTGACAGGTGCACGGGACGAGCCAGGCCAGGAGCAGCAGGCAACGCCCGAGCCGTCCTCGGCACATCCGCTGGCCGGCGAGGAGCCCACCGACTCCGCCAGGCATCCGGCGCTACCGCCGGTTGGTCAGGATGGGCAGGGCGCCGGCCAGTCGGGTGAGGCTGGCGCTGCCGGATCGGAGCCAGCCAACCAAGAGCAAGCCCCGCCCCGGCATGCGGCCGTGGAACCGACGCAGGCAAACCCGGGGCCGGAGCCAACACAGGCAACCCAAGCGGCCGAGCCAACGCAGGCGAGTCAGCCGGCGCAGGCCCAGCTCACCGGCCCGACCTCGCCCGCGATGCAGCCGGTTCAGCCGCCCGTGCCGGACTACGGCAGCAGCCAGCCGCCGCAGGACTACGGCAATCAGCCGCAGCCGCCGTACCACGGGCAGCCGCCGCAGCTGGACTACTCACACCAGGCTCCGCATCACCAGCCTTACCAGCAGAGCGATCCGACGCAGGCGCCGTTGCCGCCGCTCGCGCCGCATCAGCCGGCCGCGCAGCGGCCCACCCGAGGCCACGGCGGCCAACCGCTCGGCGCGAACGACCTGAGCTCGGCCCAGTTGCTCAAACCGAAGAAGCGCACGCCGCAGTCCGGGTGGCGCAAGGCCGTTTACCAGGTGACCGGGCATCTGGTGAACCTTGGCGAGAGCCCTGCCGATCAACACCGCAGGGAACTGATCGGCAGGGTGAACCAGCCGCTGCGGGGCTGCTACAAGATCGCCATGCTGAGCTTGAAGGGCGGCGTGGGTAAAACGACCACGACGACCACGCTGGGTTCCACCTTCGCCTCGTTGCGGGGTGACCGGGTGATCGCGGTGGACGCCAACCCGGACCGTGGCACGCTGAGCCAGAAGATTCCGCTGGAGACCACCGCCACCGTGCGACATCTGTTGCGGGACGCGGACCGGGTGCGCAAGTACAGCGATGTCCGCTCGTACACCTCGCAGGGTCCGAGTAGGCTGGAAGTGCTGGCCAGCGAGCAGGACCCGGCCGTATCCGAGGCGTATTCCGAGCAGGACTACCGGCGCACCATCGATCTGCTCGAGCACTTTTACAACATCGTGCTGACCGACTGCGGTACCGGTTTGATGCATTCGGCGATGCGTGGCGTGCTCGGGCTTGCCGATTCGCTGGTGCTGGTGTCCTCCGGTTCGGTGGATGGCGCCCGCAGTGCGCTGGCCACGCTGGATTGGCTGGATGCGCACGGCTATGGCGATCTGGTCGCGCGGTCCGTCGCGGTGATCAATTCGGTGCGCTCGAAGGGTGGTTCGGTCGACCTGGACAAGCTGGTTGACCACTTCAGTCACCGGTGCCGGGCGGTCTGCCGTATCCCGTTCGACCCGCATCTGGAGGAAGGCGCGGAGATCGAGCTGGACCGGTTGGCCCCAGCGACCAGACTCGCCCTGCTGGAATTGGCGTCCACGGTCGCGGACGGCTTCCCGAATGAGGGCCGCACCCTTCGCTGACCAGCGCAAATATCGCGTTTAGCACGCCGACCGTTGAGTCCTTAGCGCGTACAAGTAAACGCGTTCAGCGGGCTAAACGTTGAATTATTAGCGTCTGCAAGTAATTTGGTTTAGCGGGCTAACCGTTGAAACGGGGTTGCCGTGGGCGGCTGGCGCCGGGTGCGGAGTATCGCGATCAGCGGGCTAAACGTTGATCGCGCGAAGGTCCAGAAACGGCGAAACGGCCGACCAGTGCCTGGCCAGCCGCTTCGTCAAGTCAAGCAGTAAGCACCCGTACGGGTAGTCGCTACTTGCCGTCTTCCTCGGTTTTGCGCCGGTTCTGCTCGTCCAGTTCGCGCAGGAAGTCGGGGTCGTCGTCCGGTGCGGACACCGAGCCGGACGGCCCACGGGAGGGCACACCCAAACGTTCCGATCCGAACGAACGCCACAGGAGTACGGCAACCGCTATCGCGCCGACTGCCGCGAGCAGGTACAGCATCGCCCGCCACCTCCAAGGGGTTCGAATTGGGTCGTACCCCCGAGGTTAGCTGTTTCGGCCGGTTTTCGCCGTATTGGGTGGCGGTTGTCGCTCGGTCTACTCCACCCGAGCCGGCTCGCCGGCTTCGGTGGTCAGCTGCGAGAGCAAATGCTGAACCTCGGACTCGCGGAACCGGCGGTGCCCGCCAGGGGTCCGGATGGAACCGATCCGGCCGGCGGTTGCCCACCTGGTTACGGTCTTCGGGTCGACCCGGAACAACGTGGCAACCTCGCCTGGTGTGAGCAGGTGCTCCTCGACCTGGTGGCTCGCAGCAGCGATGGTCATGGTCGTCTCCTTGTACCTATGGGCGCGTTCGGCCTACTCGCCGCACGCTGAATCAGGCTTTCCGGTCGCATAGTTGCATCTCGCCCGCCGGGTACTCGAACGGTTGTCTGATGGTAAAGAGGTAGTAATGGGACAAAGCGACCAGTTCGGGCCGGAGAATTCGAGCGCGTAACCTGCCCGCTGTGGATGCGCTCGACCGAACGATCGTGGACGCGCTACGGCTCAACGGTAGGGCAACCTACGCCGAGCTGGGGCGGCTTGTCGGACTTTCTGCCTCTGCCGTGCATGAACGTGTGGGCAAGTTGGAGAGTTCCGGGGTAATCACCGGGTATCACGCCGAGGTTGACCCCGCTTCGATCGGGCTTGGAGTGACCGCACTTGTCGGTATCGAACTGACCGACAGCGCGGAGGAAGACGCGGTCGCCGACGCGTTAGGCCAGCTCAGCGAAGTCGAATCGTGCTACGCGGTGGCCGGCGAGGAGGCCTTCGTAGTCAAGGTTCGGCTGCCAAGCGTGGACGATCTGGAGCGCGCGCTCGGCCGACTGCGCCGGATCGACGGGGTTGCCCGCACGCGGACGACCGTGGTGCTGTCCACCCGATTCGAGGGGCGCCCGAACACCGCACAAGGCGCCCATACCGCCCGCGATGTTCCGGCTAGTCCCGCGTAACCTGGGCTTATGTCACAAGCCAGCGAGACCAGTCAGCTGAAGGGCGACCTGTTCAGATACCTGTTCGCGCGCCTTGGACTGATCGCGCTCATCAGCGTACTGCTGGTGCTGGCCCAGGTTCCGCTGCTTGTCGCGCTGCTGATTGCCTTTATTTCCGCGTTTCCGCTGGCCCTGCTGCTTTTTCGGGGGCTGCACCAGCGAGTTAACGCCGGTTTGGCCGCCCGCGCCGAGGTGCGCAAACAGGAGCGGGCCAAGCTGCGCGCTCAGTTGCGCGGTGAGGACGCCGGCGAGCGGGGCGAAGAAACCGCCAAGAACGAAGAAGATCCTGAGAGTTGACTCTCCGGTTGGTCAAGGCATGGCCGTTTTGAGTCAAAGTTCCTTTACGTTTCGTCGTTGGCTGGTCCCCGCACCAGGGCGTGACGCCGGTAACTTTTTGGTACCGGCCCGGTTGGTCGCGGACCGTGTTGAACCGTGGGCGAGCTGGCGCGCTTCGTGGTAGGAAATGCGCCGTGAGTAACTTGTTCTCGAGCCTCGGGGCGTTCGGTAAGAAGTTCAACCCGCTCGGCAGGGTGTTCCTGATCCTCGCCGCGCTTGTGTTGATCGCCGGCCTCGGCGTGCAGCTGGTGGCCGGGTTTGGCGGAAGCAGGCTGACCGATCACCGCAATGACTACTACGAGTGGACCGGCGGCACCCTGCTGATCGAAGAGGACGAGCCGGACGGCAGGGCAAGCTTCAAATGTCAGGTCGAGCCGGAGCAGGGCGGCCAGCGCGACGTTTCAGTGGGGCCTTCGGAGCGGGATCGTCCGAACTACCAGCGGGAAACCTATGAGCCGTGGTTCTCTGGATCCGCCCAGGTTTCCTGTGGTGACTACGTCACGGTCTTCACGGGCACCTTTGCCGACATGCGTGCGTTCACCCAGAGCCGGATGTACCTGTGGCTCGGCGGCGGTGCCGTGGTCGTGCTGCTGGTCCTCGCGTTCGTGGTTGGCCGCCGGCGCGGCGCCGGCCAAGGTAACCGGGGGCGTCCGGGCGGCAAGGGCTGACGCGCGGTCGTCGCCGCCCTGTGGGGTGAGTCGAAGTGGGGTCAGCCGAAGGCCAGCGCGGCCGCCGCGATCGCCGCCCAGAGCAGCATCGCGAGTCCGGTATCCCGCAGCACCGGGATCAGCGCGAGTCCGCCCGCGCCGCTACGCACGACCCGCAGCGCCTTACCCGCGAGCACCCCGGAAAGCAGGCTGAGCAGTAGCCAGGGGTTGCTCAGCGCGCCGACCGCGGTGAGGGCGAACGGCAGCGCGATGAGGCAGGTGTAGAGCACCCTCGTCCGTGCCTCGCCAAGCAGGACCGCGAGGGTGCGCTTGCCCGCCTCGGTATCGGTGGGGACGTCCCGCAGGTTGTTCGCCACCAGCACCGCCGAGGAGAACGAGCCAACCGCGACGGCGGTGAGCACCCCGAGCCAGCTCACCGTGCCGGCGTGCACGTACTGGGTGCCGAGTACCGCGATCAGGCCGAAGAAGCAGAAGACCGCCACCTCGCCGAATCCGGCATAGCCGTACGGTCGCGTGCCGCCCGTGTAATACCAGGCGCCGAGGATGCAGCCGGCGCCAATGGCAAGCAGCCACCAGTAACCGGTGGCGGCGACCAGCACCAGTCCGGCTACGCCTGCGAGCGCGAAGAACCCGAGTGCGGCGGCCAGCACCCGGTTCGGGGTCACCAGCCGCGAGCCAACCAGGCGCAACGGTCCGACCCGGTCGGCATCGGTGCCGCGAACCCCGTCGGAGTAGTCGTTGGCGAAGTTGACGCCAATAATCAGTGCGAGGGCGACCAGCAACGCCAGCCCGCTACGCCACCACGAGAAGGTGTCCAGCGCGGCTGCCGCACCAGCGCCGGCGAGTACCGGAGCGATGGCGTTGGGTAGCGTTCGGGGCCTTGCCCCCTCGATCCACTGTGCGAGTTCGGCCACTCGACCATCCTGCTACGCCGCTCGGCGTAGCCGGTCACCAGGTGAGCGTGCCGCTGGCGAGCGTGTGTTCCGTCGTGCTCGGCTGGTCGGCCGCGCTCGCCGTGCTGGCACCGAAGGCCAGTGCAAACGAGGCCGCCGCGGCGGCAAGCAAGGCCGCGACCAGCCGTAACCGGGGCCGCTGGTCGGCTGCTTTGGCAGGACGCATGGCATCTCCAATCCGCGAGCGCGGCAGTGCGGGGTACTTCCGCGAGTCGGAAGAGCGTGCACTGAAAGTACAAACGGCCATGGCGCCTTGTCGACCAACGTTCGTAGGGTGCTGGACGTCACGGGCCTTTCCCGGCGGGCCCTGCAAGTGAGCTTTGGGAGAATGGTTCGTGTGACATCGACTGAGCCAGTGGAGCGGGACCGGTGAACCCGGCTACCGCAGCCGCCCTGGTGCTCGTAGACGAGCTGATCCGGGGTGGGGTGCGGCACGTGGTGTGCTGCCCCGGTTCGCGTAACGCACCACTGGCGATAGCGCTGCACCGCGCGGAGGCCGCTGGGCGGGTAGCGCTGCATGTGCGCATCGACGAGCGCAGCGCGGGGTTCCTCGCACTCGGCCTCGCGAAGACGATGGCCATGGAGAACGTGGCGATGGAAAACGTGGAAGGCACTCGGCAGGGCAGGGTAGCCGTGGTGTGCACGTCGGGTACGGCGGTGGCCAATCTGTACCCGGCCGTACTCGAAGCGCGACATTCCGCGGTGCAGCTGATCGTCGTCTCCGCGGACCGGCCGCCCGAGCTGGTCGGCAGCGGGGCCAACCAGACAACCGTGCAGCACGGCATCTTCGAACCGCTTGTGTCCACAGTCGACTTCCCGGTCGCCGAGCGGCGAGCCGGCCAGAACGCGGCATGGCGCGGCATGATCGCGCGGGCGCTCGCGGAACGCGATATGCCCGTCCATCTGAACGTGCCGTTCCGGGAACCGCTGGTGCCCGACGAGGAGACGGACTGGCCGGAGTCGCTTGCGGGCCGTCCGGACGGCGCCGTGTGGACCGAAGTCACCAGGTTGGACGAGGTCGAAACGTCGATATTGGACACCATGGGCGCCGCGCTGCTGAATCGGCTCGAGCCGCGCACCCTGGTGCTGATCTGTGATGCCCCCGCCAATCAGGTCGCCGAGGCCGCCGAAGTGGCGCGCCGGATTGGCTGGCCGCTGCTTGTCGAGCCGCCCGCGGATGCCACCGGGATGGAGCTGCCGCACGGCACCCTGTTGCTGAACGCCGCCGGAGCGGGGATCGGCGCGGCGCTCCGTCCGGATTCGGTGCTGGTCGTCGGCAGGCCGACGCTCTCAAGAGGTGTATCCCGGCTGCTTGCGGAGGCGCCCGAGGTGCATGTGGTCGGCTCACCCCGAGATTGGGCGGATGCCCAGTACGTCGCGCGTTCGGTGACGCCGTGGTTGAGCGTGGAAGCGGTCAGTCTGCTGGAGAAACAAGCCGACTTGGCCGACAGGGCGAGCGGGGAGTTCGCCGCTTCCTGGCGCGCCGCCGACGAGGCGGCCGGTGCCGCGTTGCAGGGGGTGCTCGCCGCGCAGTCCTGGCCGACCGGGCTGCAGGTGGCACGCGATCTGGTGGCGGCACTGCCGGCCGACTCGCTGCTGTTTCTCGGTTCGTCCAACCCGGTGCGCGAGGTGGACTTCGCCGCGCGGCGGCGTACGGATGTGACGCTGCTGGCCAACCGTGGGCTGGCAGGTATCGACGGCAGCGTGTCCACGGCGGTCGGGGCGGCACTCGCCTTCGGTGGTCCGAGTTACGCGTTCCTCGGCGATCTGACCTTTCTGCACGATGTGGGCGGGCTACTGGTCGGCGGGCAGGAGCCCGCGCCCGATCTGACCATCGTGGTGCTCAACGACGACGGCGGTGGGATCTTCTCGCTGCTTGAACAGGGCGCCGCGGAGCACGCGGCGAGCTTTGAGCGGGTGTTCGGAACTCCGCATGGGGCGGATCTGGCGGCGCTGTGCGCCGGCTATCGGGTGCCGCACGAGCTGGTGCGGGACGCGGCCGGCCTGCGGGCGGCGTTGCGGGCACCTGTGGGGCTGCGCGTGGTCGAGGTCCGGGTGGATCGGCACGCGCTGCGCGGGCTGCATCAACGCTTGTACGCCGAGGTGAACGGCGCCGTGCGCGCGCTGGCCGCCGACTCCTGAGCGCGCGCTCTCTCAACGTTTAGCCCGCTGAACGCGGCGCAGAATCAACGTTTAGCGTGCTAAACGCGATGTTTTCGCAGGTGGGAGAGTTGGGTGTTAGTCGTCGATGAACGGGCGGACGGGTACGCCCGCTTCGGTGAGTTCGCGGTGCACCCGCGCGGCGATCGCCACAGCGTTGGGGGTATCCCCGTGCACGCAGATTGACCGTGCCGGACAGCGGATCGTGCTGCCGTCGACGGCCGGCACGGTGCCGTGCAGTGCCATCCCCACGCAGCGCCGCGCGATCTCGTCGACATCGGTCAACACCGCACCTGGCTCTGCGCGGGGCACCAGCGCGCCGTCCGGGGTATACCCGCGATCGGCGAAGGCTTCCGGCACGGCTGGTAGCCCGGCTCGCTCAGCGGCCCGGAGTAGCTCCGAATCGGGTAACCCAAGTACCGGCAGCGCGCCGCCGTACTCCCGAACCGCCGTCACCACCGCTTGCGCCTGCCGCGTGTCTCGCGCGCACGCGTGGTAGAGCGCCCCGTGCGGCTTCACGTACCGCACCGCCGAACCGGCCACACGCGCGAAGCCATCCAGCGCGGCGATCTGGTAGAGCACCTCATCAGCCAGGGTCGTCGGATCCACATCGATATAGCGCCGGCCAAACCCAGCGAGGTCCCGGTAGCTCACCTGCGCGCCGATCGCCACCCCTCGGGATGCGGCCCGCGCGCATACCCCGCGCATCACCGAAGGGTCACCGGCGTGGAAGCCACATGCGACATTCGCGCTCGTCACGATGCCAAGCATGGCCTGATCGTCGCCGAGTTCCCAGATCCCGAACCCCTCGCCGAGATCGCTGTTCAGGTCGATAGTGGGGGTATTGCGCACCGTGTCGTCCATTGTGTCCGTTCGAGTCGTACCGTGCGGGTGACAGCCATCCGGGCCAGCGCGAAACCGGCCTTAAGACGGTAGCCGGAGCTTCGCCGCCTCACTAAGTTTCTCTGCATCACATTGTTTTCACATCTGTGGTTTCCACACCGCCTTGGGAGGCAACCATGCGGGTGCGAGCACGCGCGGCGACCACCGCGCTAGCTACCGGCCTCGCCGTCGTACTGCTCGGCAGTACGGCCAGCGCAACGGAACCCGGCGCGCCAGGTATCGGCGACCCGTACTACCCGGGATCCGGCAACGGCGGGTACGACGTCGACTACTACGACCTGCGGCTCACTTACCAGCCGAAGACCGACGAACTCGCCGGGACGACCACGATCCTGGCCACCTCCACCCAACCGCTGTCCAGTTTCTACCTGGACTTCGCCCTCGACACGAGCTCGGTGCGGGTCAACAACCAGCCCGCGAAGTTTGCCAGGGAAGGCGAAGCCGAGCTCCGCGTGACCCCGAAGCGGCCGATCGCCAAGGGGCAGCCGATGACGATCACCGTTCGGTACCAGGACGTGCCATCCACCGTGCAAGTGGACGGTTTCACCGCGTGGAAACGCCTCCCGGACGGTGCGCTCGCGGTGGATCAGCCGCATATCGCCAGCTGGTGGTATCCGAGCAATGATCATCCGCTGGACAAGGCGACCTTCGACGTATCGGTCGAGGTGCCCAATGACGTGTCCGCGATCTCCAACGGTCGGCTACTGGACAAGGAGTCCAAGCGGCCAGGTTGGACCAGGTGGAACTGGCGGAGCACAAGTCCACAAGCGAGCTACCTGACCACGTTGGCCGTTGGCGACTTCGAGGTCATCGAGGACACCACACCGGACGGTAAGCCACTGGTCACGGCCTATTCGAGATCGCTCGACCCGGCCAACGCGCGGGCGGCGAAGGCGAGTCTGGGACGGACAGTCGACGTCACCGAGGTGCTCTCCGAGTACTTCGGGCCTTACCCGTTCGAGGCGAACGGCGGGGTAGTCAGCCCCGGTGTGGGATTCGCGTTGGAGACCCAAACCCGCCCGGTGTACGACGAGGTCTTCTTCGATGACGGGAGTTCGAACACCTACGTGGTCGCACATGAGCTGGCGCACCAGTGGTTCGGCGACCTGGTCTCGGTAACCGGCTGGCGGGATATCTGGGTCAACGAGGGGTTCGCGTCCTACGCGGAGTTCCTCTGGTCGGAATACCTCGGCGAGGGTACTGCGGCCGAACTCGCCGGGTACCTCTACGACCAGTACCCCGCGGATGACCCGTTCTGGCAGGTGAAACCCGGCGATCCGGGGCCGGAGAACCAGTTCCATCCGGCCGTGTACGACCGAGGCGCGATGGCCGTGCAGGCCCTGCGCACCGAGATTGGCGACGCGGCGTTCTTCGAACTACTCCGGACCTGGCCAGCCGAACGGGCGAACGGCACCGGTTCGGTTCACGACATGATCGCGATGGCCGAGCGGATATCCGGCAAGCAGCTGGACAAGCTGTTCGACACCTGGCTGTTCACCCCGGGCAAACCGCCGGTCGGGCCGAATGGTTCGGCTACTGGCAGCCGTGCGGCACAGGCCGAACCGCCAGCCTTCGCGAAGATCAGCCGCAACCACGAGCTGCTACATCAGAACTAGGCCCTGCCCCGGGTGGGTGCTCGCCGGCCGGCTGGCGCCCACCCGGTGGTCGATATGCTCGGCACCGTGCTGGCGTTGGTGCGGGAAAAGCTGCGTGGCCGCAGGCCACGGCGGATCGTCACGCTCGTCGTCACGGTTACCGCGGCTACGCTCAGTTTCCTGTGCATCACGCTGGTTTTCGCCGCATGGCAAAACGACCGAGCCATCGGTTCGCGAACCGGGTTCGCGAACGCCGAGGTGATCTCGGTGGACTCGGACCGATCCCTGGTGCGGTTCCAGACACCGGACGAGATGGTGCACATCCCGCCGAACGGGGTGCTGTATCCGGGCGGTCTTGCCGAAGGGCAGGTCGTGCGCATCGAATACGACCAGCAGGACCCGGAGCTGGCGCGCGTCGCCGGGCGCAATATGTCGCTTACCCTGCTCCCCGTCGGCAGCACGATGCTGATCACGTGGGCCATCGCCGGTCCGATCCTGTGGTGGTTGCGCCGCCCCACCGCGCCGAGCCCGGCGGTAACCCCGGCTACCTAGCCCCAGCCGGCTATCCGGTGGCGTCCTGCCACCAGCTACGCACTTCCTCGGCGACCGAGGGCGCGGCGACCAGCAGGCCATCCGTAGGGATCGCGTCCGGCGAGCCATTGCGGTCCTGGACGACCGCGCCCGCTTCCAGCGCGAGCGCGAGCGCGCCGGCGACATCCCATTCGTGGTAGGAGTGCAGCACCGCGGCGCTCACATGGCCCAGTGCGACCTGGGCGATCGCGAGCGCGGCCGAACCGAGCACCCGTACCGCCGCATGGGCTTGGGCCGCGCGCTCGATGAACCGGCCCATCCCCGGCCACGGCGTGCCGCGCGCGAACTCGGTGCAGACGATCGAGCCACCGGTCACGGCCTGTTCCGGCAGCCGTACCGGTTTGCCGTTGGCCCGCGCGCCCCTGCCGCGCGCCGCCGCGTAGATCTGCCCCCGGTACGGGTCGGCGACCACACCAACCACCGGCCCACTGCCGTCCACCAGCGCGAGGCTGTAGGCGCACCAGGGCACACCCGCGACGTAGTTCGCGGTGCCGTCGACCGGATCAACCACCCAGCGATACCTCGCCTCGGCCGCCCCGACGTCGGCGCCGAACTCCTCGCCGACCACGGGAATACCGGCGAACTCGGTGGTCAGCACGCGACGGGTGTGCCGTTCGAGCGTCCGGTCGGTGTCCGTGACCCAGTCGAACGGAGACTCCTTCACATCCGGCCGGGCACCGCGGCCAGCCGTCGCCGTGATCACTTCGGTGGCATCGTTGGCCAGCCGACCGGCGACTTCGAGTGCTCGGGAGATCAAGCCCGGTTCTACGGGCTTGCCTGGGCGCGCGGACAAGAGCGTCATACCACCCTAGCCTGCGCCAGCCCGGTGACCTGGCAGCGACCGTGAGGTGACGGTCCGTTGAGCTGTTCGTGGCAATACCGCGTTTAGCGGGCTAACCGTTGATTATCCGGCGCCCGCCGAGGACGTGCGCGGTCGGCTGGGCGATGTGTCCAGATCGACCAAGTAAGCTGCGGAGCATGTCGCGGGCGAATCTGGACAAGGATCCACGCGAGGTCGCCGAGATGTTCGACGGCGTCGCGAAGCGTTATGACCGGGCGAACTCCGTCATGACGTTCGGCTTCGATCGCCGCTGGCGGACGGTGACCGGCAGAGTGCTTGATGCCAAAAAGGGCGAGCGGATCCTGGATCTTGCCGCCGGCACCGGGGTGTCCACCGTCGAGTACAGCCGTTCTGGTGCCTGGTGCGTCGCCGCGGACTTCTCCATCGGCATGCTGCGTAACGGCAAACACCGGCGGGTGCCGATGGTCGGCGCGGACGCGATGCGACTGCCGTTCGCGGACAACAGCTTCGACGCCGTGACCATCTCCTTTGGACTGCGCAATGTGCACGATGTGTCGAGTGCGCTGCGCGAGGCCTACCGGGTGACAAGGCCGGGCGGGCGGTTGGTGATCTGCGAATGCTCCACGCCGCGCTTCGCGCCGATCAGGTTGCTTTACCAGCGGGTGCTGCTGCGGTTGCTGATGGCGCTGGCCAAACGGGTCGCGTCAAACGCGGAGGCGTATTCGTATCTCGCGGAGTCCATCCTCGCCTGGCCGAACCAGCGCGCCCTCGGCAAGATGATGGCCGAGGCTGGCTGGCGCGAGGTTGCCTGGCTGAACCTCACCTTTGGTGTGGTCGCGCTGCACCATGCGGTGAAGTAACCGAGCTAGCCATCGCCGAACAGCCGGCGAACAGGTCGTTAGACTGGTTCTCGAATCCCCCATTCGAGGAGCGCGATGAGCACGCCCGCAGAGCAGGACGCCCAGGTGATCGTGGTTGGCGCCGGCCCGGCCGGAGCGACCGCGGCAACGTATCTGGCCCGCGCGGGAATCGACGTGCTGCTGCTGGAGAAAACCACCTTCCCGAGGGACAAGGTGTGCGGGGACGGCCTCACCCCCCGCGGCGTGAAGCAGCTCATCGATCTCGGCATCGACACCAGCGAGGAAGCCGGCTGGATGCACAGCAAAGGACTGCGCATTCGCACCGATGAACTGCTCCTCGAACTGCCATGGCCGGAGCTGACCAGCTTCCCGCCGTACGGGGTTTCCCGAACCAGGCACGATTTCGACGAGCTGCTCGCCCGTACCGCGCAGCGCGCTGGTGCCCGGCTGCTCGAACGGGTCACCGTGCAGGGCGCGCTGACCGACGAGCGCACCGGGCGAATCACCGGGGTCTACGGCAAATCCGGCCCGGAACGCGAGCCCGTGCGGTACCGGGCGCCGCTGGTGCTCGCCTGCGACGGCGTATCCGCGCGGCTGGCGCTGTCCGTTGGCATCGAGAAATCGGACACCCGCCCGATGGGTGTGGCGGTGCGCAGGTACTACCGCAGCCCTCGACACAGCGAGCCGTATATCGAGGGACACCTCGAACTGTGGGACCGCAGTGATCCGCGGCAGCCGAAGTTGCTGCCCGGCTACGGCTGGGCATTCCCGCTCGGCGACGGCACGGTCAATGTCGGCCTCGGCATGCTGTCCACCTCGAAAGCCTTCCGCAGTACCGACTACCGCGCCCTGCTGCGCACCTGGCTGGACGGAACCCCGGAGGAATGGGGCTACCGCGAGGAGAACGCCACCGGGCGGATCGGCGGTGCCGGCCTGCCAATGGGCTTCAACCGCACCCCGCACTACCGCGCCGGACTGCTGCTCGTCGGCGACTCCGGCGGGATGGTCAGCCCGTTCAACGGCGAGGGGATCCCCTCGGCGATGGAGTCGGCGAAGCTGGCTGCCGAACACGTGGTGCAGGCACTCGCCCGTCCTGAGGGGCCATCGCGGGAGCGTGCGCTCGCCGGTTATCCCCAGGCGCTCAAGGAGCTCATGGGTGGGTACTACCGGCTGGGCAATGTCTTCGCCAAACTGATCGGCCATCCGCGCGTGATGCGTGCTTGTACCAAGTACGGCTTGCGGGTAAAGACGCTCATCCCGTTGGTGTACAAGGGGATGAGCGGGTGCTACGACGCCAAGGACGGCGATGCGGTCGATCGGATCATCGCCGCCGCAACCCGGCTCGCGCCGAGCGTCTGAGGCCTTTACTAGATCAACAAACCCTGGTGTGCTCTGTCACTTAGGGTGCCCTTTGTCTGGGTCCTCCGGCGCGCGCATCGGCGCCGCTCAGCGCTTCGCGGAGGGCTATGTCCGGCACGTTTCCGGTCAGCCGAGCCAGATCCGGGTAAGCCGAACCCCGCAGACAACGCCGGAATACGCGTCCTACACTGGGCGGGCGGCTTGTGAATCACTTCACAACCTTGCACGATAGATTGTGAAGACTTTCACAAAGTCGCCGATAGCTGAAGGGCTCGCCGCCGTGACCAGTCCGGGTTAGGTCCTCCTAACTCGGGCGACAGTGATGAACACCCTTTAGGGTGCGTCGAGTAGCGACCGGCGGGCCAAGGCGGCCGAAAGGACGGCGGAGACGGTGTTGGTACCTGACACTGCGCGGCTGGGGGCGGATGCGATTGTCGCGTCTGGACAGCTCGCGCAAAGCGAGTCCGGTATGACGGGACTGGAGTCATACGTTCCGCTCATACTGCTGATCGCGGTGGCTGGCGCGTTCGCGGTGTTCTCCGTGACCGTCGCGCCGCTGGTCGGACCGCGTCGGTACAACAAGGCAAAACTCGACCCTTACGAGTGTGGGATCGAACCTTCGCCGCAGCCGGTAGTCGGCGGCGGCCGGGTGCCAGTGAAGTTCTACCTCACCGGCATGCTGTTCATCCTGTTCGACATCGAGATGGTCTTCCTCTACCCCTACGCGGTGGCCGCCGACTCCGTCGGGCTGTTCGGCTTCGTATCCGTGTTCATCTTCATCGTGGCGATCACGATCCCGTACATCTACGAGTGGCTCCGAGGTGGACTCGAATGGGACTAGAGGAAAAGCTGCCTAACGGCATCCTGTTGACCAGCGTGGAGAAGCTGGTGAACTGGACGCGCAGGGCCTCGCTGTGGCCGGCGACCTTCGGACTCGCCTGCTGTGCCATCGAGATGATGACCACCGGCGCCACCCGCTACGACCTTGGTCGCTTCGGGATGGAGGTGTTCCGCCCCTCGCCCCGGCAGGCCGATCTGATGATCGTGGCCGGTCGGGTGACCAACAAGATGGCGCCGGTGCTCCGCCAGATCTACGACCAGATGGCCGAGCCGCGCTGGGTGCTCGCCATGGGCGTGTGCGCCTCCTCCGGCGGCATGTTCAACAACTACGCGGTCGTCCAGGGCGTGGACCACGTGGTGCCGGTGGACATGTACTTGCCCGGCTGCCCGCCCCGGCCGGAGATGCTGATGGACGCGATCCTCAAGCTGCACGACAAGATCTCCGACGAGCCGCTCGGCCCGACCCGCGCGAAGCTCAAGGCGGACAGTGGGGAGCGCACTCCGCTGCTGCCCTCCTCGGTGCGCTACGCGACGAAGAAGAACGCCGACCTGTTCCAGGGGCCACGTGACCCGCGCACCGCGGACACCCCCGCGCATGAACTCGTCAAGCTGCACGGCAAGGACAAGAACGCTGAGCTGGCACCCGGTGGGGTGCTGCGCACCAGGGCCATCGAGTCCAGCGAGGCCGAAAAGGACAGTGCGGAAAGGGGTAGCGGTGAGTGAGGAGGACAAGCTGATCGGCTCCGGTAAACCCGACCCCGGCGACGAGCACTCCAGCGCCGAACACCAGGACGCTGGCCTGGAACCGGCCGAAGGCGCCGCGCGTCCCGCCGATTACCAGCCGGTGGTCGCCGGCCGTGCGCGCGCCGGAATGTTCGGCGTCAGCGACGCGGGAGACACCAGTGGCTACGGCGGGCTGCGGCTGCCGGCGCATGTCGCGCCGCCCACCGAGCGGCCGTACGGCGGTTGGTTCGACGAACTCGCCGACGATCTGCTTGAAGCGCTGCGGGCCAAGGGAATCGCGGAAAGCGCGATCCAGCAGGTCACCGTGGACCGTGGCGAGATCACCTTCTACGTGCACCGGGAGCACCTGGTCGGCGTCTGCTGGACGCTGCGCGAGGATCCCTCGTTGCGCTTCGAACTGTGCAGCTCCGTGTCCGCGGTGGACTATGGCGTCGACGTCCCGCAGCGGCTGCACTCCGTTTATCACCTCACCTCGATGACCTACCGCAGGCGGATTCGCCTCGAGGTCGCGGTCGATGTGGACGATCCGCATATTCCCTCGGTTGTCGAGGTCTACCCGACGGCGGACTGGCAGGAGCGAGAGAACTGGGACATGTTCGGGATCGTCTACGACGGTCACCCGGCGCTCACCAGGATCCTGATGCCAGACGACTGGGATGGGCATCCACAGCGTAAGGATTACCCATTGGGCGGGATTCCCGTGGAATACAAGGGTGCCGAAATACCGCCACCGGACGAACGGAGGGCGTACTCATGACCAGCGCCGACCCGTATGCCAGCGCTCGGGAAACCACCGAGGGCCGGGTGTACACGGTTACCGGTGGCGACTGGGACGAGGTACTCGAAGACGCCGCGGGTGACGAGCGGATCGTCATGAACCTCGGGCCGCAACACCCGTCCACGCACGGCGTGCTGCGGCTGGTCCTCGAACTCGAGGGCGAGACGGTCACCCAGATGCGATCGGTCATCGGTTACCTGCACACCGGGATCGAGAAGAACACCGAGTACCGAACCTGGACCCAGGGCGTCACCTTCGTGACGCGGATGGACTACCTCGCGCCACTGTCCAATGAGGCCGCCTACTGCATGGGCGTGGAGAAGTTGCTCGGCATCGAGGTGCCGCGCCGTGCGCAGATCGGCAGGGTGCTGCTCCTCGAGTTGAACCGGATCAGCTCGCATCTGGTGGCGCTCGCGACCGGCGGTATGGAGCTGGGCGCGTTGACCGGGATGACCAACGGTTTCCGGGAGCGCGAGGAAGCTCTACACCTGCTGGAACACCTCACCGGGCTGCGGATGAACCACGCGTTCATCCGGCCGGGCGGGCTCGCCCAGGACTTCCCCGAGGACTACCAGGAGAAGGTCAGCGAGTTCATCAAGGTGATGGACAAGCGGCTGCCGGACTACGACAAGCTGCTCACCGGGAACCCGATCTGGCAGGCGCGCCTCAAGGACGTCGGATACCTGCCGGTGGATGCCTGCCTCGCGCTCGGCATCACCGGCCCGGTACTGCGTTCCGCCGGTCTGCCATGGGATCTGCGCAAGACCGAGCCGTACCTCGGCTACGAGGAGTACGACTTCGAGGTGCCGACCACCACCGAGGCCGACTCCTACGGTCGTTACCTGATCCGGCTGGAGGAGATCCACCAGTCGCTGAAGATCATGAAGCAGTGCCTGCGCAAGCTGGAGCCAGGACCGGTCATGGTGGACGACGCCAAGATCGCCTGGCCGGCGAAGCTCACCATCGGTTCGGACGGGATGGGCAACTCGCTCGAGCACGTCCGCAAGATCATGGGCCAGTCCATGGAGTCCCTGATTCACCACTTCAAACTGGTCACCGAAGGCTTCCGGGTGCCGCCAGGGCAGGTGTACGTACCGATCGAGTCGCCACGCGGTGAGCTCGGCTATCACATGGTGTCGGATGGCGGCACCCGACCGATGCGGGTACACGTCCGGGAACCCAGTTTCGTGAACCTGCAGGCGATGCCCGCGATGTCCGAGGGCGCGCTGGTCTCCGACCTGATCGCGGCCGTCGCTTCGCTTGATCCGGTGATGGGAGGGTGCGACCGATGACCGCGGATGCGCTTTCGCACGGCGCGGGCAGGGGAACCGCGACCGATGTGGACAGCCTGCCGGAGGATTCTCCGTTCGGGGCGGACACGGTCGCCACGGCGCGGGAGATCATCGCGCGCTACCCGCAGTCCCGCTCGGCGCTGTTGCCGCTGTTGCACCTGGTGCAGTCGGTGCAGGGTTACGTGTCCCAGCACGGCATCGCGTTCTGCGCGAACCAGCTCGAGCTGAGCACCGCCGAGGTAAGCGCGGTGGCCACGTTCTACACCATGTACAAGCGCAAGCCCTGCGGTGAGCACCTGGTGAGCGTGTGCACCAACACCTTGTGCGCGGCGCTCGGCGGCGACGCGATCTACGACAAGCTGCGCACGCACCTGGGCAGCGAGGACAAACCGCTTGGCCACGAGGAAACCTCGGGTACCCCTGGCGAGCAGGGCTCGATCACCCTCGAGCACGCGGAATGCCTCGCCGCCTGCGATTTCGCGCCGGTACTCCAGGTGAACTACGAGTACTACGACAACCAGACCACCGAGTCCGCTGTGGACCTGGTGGATGCCCTGCGGCGCGGCGAGAAGCCGGCGCCAACCAGGGGTGCTCCGCTGACCGACTTCCGCGGCGTGGAGTACCAGCTCGCCGCCGGCTTCGACACCGCGGCGGAGGCCGTCGGCGGACCGTCCGCCTCGGCGGCGACGCTGCGCGGCGCGCAGTTGGCCAACGAGCGCGGCTGGACCGCGCCGGCCATGCCGGACAACGTCGACCTGCCACCAGCGCCGGAGAAGAAATGACCGAAGTGGACAAGTTGACCCCGGTACTGACCAAGCGCTGGCTGTCCCCGAACTCGTGGACACTGCGCACCTACGAGCAGCTGGAGGGCTACACCGCGCTGCCGAAGGCGCTGCGCGGTAGCCCGGAGCAGTTGGTTCAGCTGGTCAAGGACTCCGGGCTGCGCGGACGTGGCGGTGCCGGCTTCCCCGCGGGCGTGAAGTGGAGCTTCATGCCGCCCAATGAGGACAAGCCGCACTACCTGGTGATCAACGCCGATGAGGGCGAGCCGGGAACCTGCAAGGACATCCCGCTGATGATGGCCGACCCGCATTCGCTGATCGAGGGCTGCGTGATCGCCTCGTACGCGATGCGCGCGCATCACTGCTTCATCTACGTGCGCGGCGAGGTGCCGCACTGCATCCGCAGGTTGAACGCCGCGGTCGCGGAGGCATACCAGGCCGGCTACCTCGGCAAGAACATCCTTGGCTCCGGCTTCGACCTGGAACTCGTGGTGCACGCCGGTGCCGGCGCCTACATCTGTGGCGAGGAAACCGCGCTACTCGACTCGCTGGAGGGCCGGCGTGGCCAGCCCCGGCTGAAGCCGCCGTTCCCCGCGGCAGCCGGGCTCTACGCGCAGCCGACCACGGTGAACAACGTGGAGACCATCGCCAGCGTGCCGTACATCGTGAACGCGGGGGCCGATTGGTTCCGCACGATGGGCTCGGAGAAGTCACCCGGCCCGAAGATCTACTCGCTTTCCGGACATGTGGAGCGTCCCGGCCAGTACGAGGCGCCGCTCGGCACCACCCTGCGAGAACTGCTGGATCTTGCTGGCGGGATGAAAGACGGTATTCCGCTGAAGTTCTGGACCCCGGGCGGTTCCTCGACCCCGCTGTTCACCGCGGAGCACCTGGATGTACCGCTGGACTTTGAGGGTGCCGCCGAGGCCGGCTCGATGCTTGGCACCACGGCGTTGCAGATCTTCAACGAGACCGTGTCCGTGCCATGGGCGGTGATGAAGTGGACCGAGTTCTACAAGCACGAGTCCTGCGGTAAGTGCACGCCCTGCAGGGAAGGCACCTACTGGCTCACCCAGATCCTGCAGCGGATGGTCCGTGGCGAGGGCACCGAAACCGATATCGACACGCTGCTCGATGTGTGCGACAACGTGCTCGGCAGGTCCTTCTGCGCGCTCGGCGACGGCGCCGTCTCGCCGATCACCAGTGGCATCAAGTACTTCAAGGACGAGTTCCTCGCGCTGTGTGAGAGCAACAGGGCAAAGGGCGCGTCGCAGACCGAACCCGCACTCGCTGGAGCTGGATCATGACCCTGGCCGCGGATCGCAACCACGAGGGTGAGCTGGAAGTCCCCGAGGGCTACGTCAAGCTCACCATCGACGGCCTCGAAGTCGTCGCGCCGCAGGGCGAATTGATCATCCGTACCGCCGAGCGCCTTGGCATCCAGGTGCCGCGCTTCTGCGACCATCCGCTGCTCGACCCTGCCGGTGCCTGCCGGCAGTGCCTCGTCGAGGTGGAGATGGGCGGGCGGCCGATGCCGAAACCGCAGGCCTCCTGCACGGTTCCGGTCGCCGACGGCATGGTGGTGAAAACCCAGCACACCTCGCCGGTCGCGGACAAGGCCCAGCAGGGCGTGATGGAGCTGCTGCTGATCAACCACCCGCTGGACTGCCCGATCTGCGACAAGGGCGGCGAATGTCCACTGCAGAATCAGGCGATGTCCAACGGCCGTGCCGAATCGCGGTTCGTGGACACCAAGCGGACCTTCCCGAAGCCGCTGCCGATCTCCAGTCAGGTGCTGCTCGACCGGGAGCGCTGCGTGCTCTGCCAGCGTTGCACCCGGTTCTCCAACGAGATCGCCGGTGACCCGTTCATCGAGTTGCTGGAACGCGGCGCCGGTCAGCAGATTGGTACCTCCGCGACGGCCGCGATCGCCGATGAGGCCGAATCCGCGGCCAACACCATCGAAGGCAAGCCGTTCCAGAGCTACTTCTCCGGCAACACCATCCAGATCTGCCCGGTCGGCGCGTTGACCAGCGCGGCCTACCGGTTCCGGTCCCGGCCGTTCGATCTGGTGTCCACGCCGAGCATCTGCGAAGGCTGCTCGTCCGGCTGCGCGGAGCGGGTGGACACCCGGCGCGGCAAGATCATGCGCAAGCTGGCGAGCAATGATCCCGAGGTGAACGAGGAGTGGATCTGCGATAAGGGCCGCTTCTCCTTCCCGTACGTCGCCGCGGCCGACCGGGTACTGCGCCCGCAGGTGCGTAACGCGGAGACCGGGAAGCTGGAGGACGCCTCGTGGACCGAGGCGCTGCGGGTCGCGGCCGAAGGGCTGACCGCGGCCCGCGAGCGCGGGGTCGGCGTTCTCGCCAGCGGGCGGAGCACCCTCGAGGACGCCTACGCCTACAGCAAGTTCGCCAGGATCGCGTTGCGGACCAACGACATCGACTTCCGCGCGCGGGCGCATTCGGCCGAGGAACTGGACTTCCTCACCGCCAAGGTGCTCGGCACGAACCCGGAAACCGGCGTCAGCTTCGCGTCGATCGAACAGGCGCCCGCCGTGCTCTGCGTGGCGCTCGAGCCGGAGGATGAATCGCCGATCGTCTTCTTGCGGCTGCGGAAGGCGGCCCGCAAGAGCGGAACCAAGGTTTTCCACCTGGCGTCCTGGACCTCGCCCGCGGTCACCAAGACCTTCGGCACGCTGTTGCCGGCCGTACCGGGTGAGGAGCCGAAGGAACTCGATCATCTCGATTCCGCGGTGCGTGACCAGCTTTCCGCGCCCGGCGCGGTACTACTGGTCGGTGAGCGGGCAGCCGAGGTACCGGGGCTTTACTCCGCGGTGGCAAGGCTCGCCGAGTCGACGGGGGCCAAGCTCGCGTGGATCCCGCGCCGCGCAGGTGAGCGCGGGGCGCTCGAAGCCGGCGCGCTGCCCACCCTGCTGCCCGGTGGCCGCGCGGTCGCCGATGCGGCGGCGCGCACCGAGCTGGAAACGGCCTGGGGCCTCGAGGCCGGTGCATTGCCGACCGAGCAGGGCAAGGACACCGCGGACATCCTGCGCGCGGCCGCGGACGGTGAGCTTGGTGGACTCCTCGTTGGCGGGGTCGACCCGGACGATCTGCCGGATCCCGCGCTCGCGCGGACCGCGCTGCGCTCCGCCGGTTTCGTGGTGAGCCTGGAAGTACGGCACTCCGCGGTCACCGAGCTCGCCGATGTGGTGTTGCCGGTCGCGGCCGCGCCGGAGAAGGACGGCAGCTTCGTGAACTGGGAGGGCCGGCACCGGCCGTTCGAGATCGCGCTGCATCGTTCGGACGGTGCGACCTTGCCGGACTGCCGGGTGCTGGACACGCTCGCCATCGAGATGGACGCGGACCTGTTCACCCAGACACCGAAGGCGGCCACGGAGGATCTGCTGCGGATCGGCTACGCCGGTACCGCGGTGGCCGCCGCGCCGAACGCGCAACCGAGTGAGCAGCCGACGCGTAGCAAACCCAACCAGGCGGTACTCGCCACCTGGCGGGAACTACTGGACGGCGGATCGCTACAGGCCGATGAACCCGCCCTGGCCGGTACCGCGCGTACCCGATGCGTCAGGATGTCGGCGAACACCGCAACCGAAGCGGGTCTGCGCAAGGGCGAGCTGGCCGTGCTTTCCGCCGCAGTGGACGGTGGCGGCGAGGTGCGGCTGCCCGTGGAGATCGCTGATCTGCCCGACGGGGTGGTGTGGGCGCCAGGTGGTGGCGAGTTCGGCAAGATTCGCCGCGACCTCGGGGTCGGTCACGGATCGTTGGTCGTGCTCAGGGGCGGAGGCAGCCAGGCATGAACCGGATGAACATGTTGCTCGCCCAGGAGCAGACCAGGGCGGAGGTCCTCGCGGACGATCCATTGTGGCTGGTCCTGCTGAAGGCGGTGGTGCTGTTCGCCTTCGGTGTGGTCATGACCCTCTTCATGATCAACTGGGAGCGCAAGGTCGTCGGGCGGATGCAGCACCGGCCCGGTCCGAACCGGAACGGTCCGGGCGGCTGGCTGCAGTCCCTCGCGGATGGGCTCAAGCTGGCCTTCAAGGAAGAGGTCATCCCGACCAGCGCGGACCGCAAGGTCTACTGGATGGCTCCGGTTATCTCCACGATTCCCGCGTTCACCGCCTTCTCGGTGATCCCGTGGGGGCCGGAAGTCTCGATCTTCGGTGAGCGCACCTATCTCCAGCTGGTCGACCTGCCAGTCGGTGCCCTTGTGGTGCTGGCAGCCGCGGCCATCGGGGTGTACGGCATCGTGCTCGGTGGCTGGGCATCCGGCTCGCCGTATCCGTTGCTCGGCGCGTTGCGGTCCGCGGCCCAGGTGATCTCCTACGAGATCGCGATGGGTTTCGCGATCGTGTCCGTGGTGCTTTACGCGCAGTCGCTTTCCACTGGGGACATCGTGGACGCACAGCGCAATGGCTGGTTCGCACTGTTGCTGCTGCCCAGTTTCATCATCTACGTGGTCTCCATGGTTGGCGAGACCAACCGTGCGCCGTTCGACCTGCCGGAAGCCGAGTCCGAACTGGTCGGTGGTTTCCACACCGAGTACTCCTCGCTGAAGTTCGCGCTGTTCTTCCTCGCCGAGTACGTGAACATGGTGGTGGTCTCCGCCTTCGCGACCACGCTGTTCCTCGGCGGTTACATGGCGCCGTGGCCGTTGTCCGCGATCGGCGACGGGGTGCTGAACACCGGTTGGTGGCCGCTCATCTGGTTCATCGCCAAGATGCTGCTCTTCCTGTTCGTCTACATCTGGCTGCGCGGCACGCTGCCCCGGTTGCGTTATGACCAGTTCATGCGGCTGGGCTGGAAGGTACTCGTACCGATCAGCCTCGGCTGGTTCGTGATCGTCGCCGGTATCCGGGCGATCCGTACCGATGGCGGGGTGTCCACCACGCAGATCCTGATCGTCGGCGCCGTAGCGATCGTCATCATCGTGTTGCTCAGCCTGCTCATTCCGGAGAAGCAGGTAGCCGAGGACGCGAACAAGATCCCGGTGACCGGCAGCGGGTACCCGGTACCACCGATGGACCTGCAAGTGCCGACGAAGCCGCGGCGCAAGGTCAGCGCGGGCAAGTCGGCCACCCGATCCGAACTGACCGGTTCCACCACCGGCAAGGAGGCAGACGATGGGAATGTTTGACCCCATCAAGGGTTTCGGCGTCACCTTCTCGACGATGTTCAAGAAGACCGTCACTGAGCAGTACCCGGAGGATTTCCGGGCAACCGCACCGCGTTATCACGGTCGGCACCAGCTCAACCGGCACCCGGACGGCCTCGAGAAGTGCGTCGGTTGCGAGCTGTGCGCCTGGGCCTGTCCCGCTGATGCGATCTTCGTCGAGGGTGGGGACAACACCGAGGACGAGCGGTACTCGCCAGGTGAGCGGTATGGCAAGGACTACCAGATCAACTACCTGCGCTGCATCGGCTGCGGGTTGTGCATCGAAGCCTGCCCGACCCGCTCGCTGACGATGGTGAACTTCTACGAGCTCGCCGATGACGACCGGCAGCGGTTGATCTACACCAAGGAAGACCTGCTCGCCCCGCTACTGCCGGGCATGGAGCAGCCACCGCATCCAATGCGCCTCGGGGACAACGAGCAGGACTACTACACCAAGGGCCCGCAGCTCGCCCGCGAAGCGCTTCCCGCGAGCGGTCAGAGTGGACAGTCCAAGGAGGCCGGTCAATGAGTGCGGTGCTCGCACAAGCCGTCACCCTGGCGCAGGGCGGGGAGGTGTCCACCGGTGAGGCGGTGGCCTTCTGGATCCTCGGCCCCGCCGCGGTGGCCGGCGCGCTCGGCATGATCCTTGCGCGCAATGCGGTGCATTCGGCGCTGTGGCTGGTGCTGACCATGCTCAGCCTGGCGATGATCTACCTGACGCAGCGGGCGACCTTCCTCGGGTTCACCCAGATCATCGTCTACACCGGTGCGATCATGATGCTGTTCCTGTTCGTGCTGATGCTAGCGGGCAGAGACAGTTCCGATTCGGTGGTCGAAGTACTTCGTGGGCAGCGATTGGCCGCGGGGCTACTCGGCATTGGCCTGGCCGTGCTGGTGGTGACCCTGCTCGGCCGCTCGCTGACCGACACCCAGATCGCCGCGCCACTGGATCCGTACTCGCCGGAAGGCGGGGGCGCCGGTGGCCTCGGCCGGCTCATCTTCGGTGATTTCCTCTTCCCGTTCGAGCTCTCCGCCGCGCTGCTGATCGTGGCCGCGGTGGGTGCCATGTTGCTTTCCCACTCGGGCGGCAAGAAAACCAAGAAAACCCAGCGGGAGTTGGTGGAGGAGCGGTTCCGCGGGCAGCACGACCGCCCGTCCCCGCTGCCGGGGCCCGGCGTGTTCGCCACCGCGAACTCGGTGGCCACGCCAGCACTGCTGCCGGATGGTTCGGTCGCCCCGGAATCCCTGTCCAGAATCATTGACTCGGCCGCAGCCGAGGAGTTCCGCGACGAGATCCGCGAGGTCTCCGGGACCGGCCCCGAGGCGGATGCGCATGCGCTGATCACGCCGGCCGAAGGTGCCGAGGCGCCCGGCGGCGAGGGGACCGACGGCCAGCGGGCCGACAGCGAAGGGGACAAGGCGTGACTCCGACGTACTACCTGCTGCTCGCCGCGCTGCTGTTCTGCATCGGCGCGGTCGGCGTGCTGATCAGGCGCAACGCCGTGGTGGTTTTCATGTGCATCGAGTTGATGCTCAACTCGGTGAACCTGACGCTGATCACCTTCGCGCGTATCGAGGGTGGACTGGAGGGCCAGGTGATGGCCTTCTTCGTGATGGTGGTCGCCGCGGCGGAAGTGGTCGTGGGCTTGGCGATCATCATGGCGATCTTCCGCGCCCGACGCTCGGCTTCGGTCGACGACACCAACTTGCTCAAGTACTGAAAGGTCTTCACACGTGACTGCGACATCGTGGCTGCTGGTCGCGCTGCCCGCGCTGGGCGCCTTGGTGCTGCTGCTTGGTGGCCGTCGGACGAATGCCTGGGGGCATCTGCTCGGCTGCGCCACCGTGCTCGCGGCGTTCGTGTACGGGCTGGTGCTGTTCTTCTCCACTACTGGTAAGGCAGCGGGGGAGCGGGTCGCTGATGTGAACCTGTTCTCCTGGATCCCGGTCGACGCTTTGCAAGTGGACTTCGGGCTGCGGATCGACCCACTCTCGGTGACCTTCGTCCTGCTGATCACCGGGGTTGGCTCGGTGATCCACATCTACTCCATTGGCTATATGGAGCACGATGACGATCGCCGGAAGTTCTTCGCCTACCTCAACCTGTTCGTCGCCGCGATGCTCGTGCTGGTACTCGGCAACAGCTTCGTGACGCTCTACCTCGGTTGGGAAGGCGTTGGCCTCGCTTCCTATCTGCTGATCGGCTTCTGGCAGGACCGGCCGTCCGCGGCGACCGCCGCGAAGAAGGCGTTCCTGATGAACCGGGTCGGCGATGTTGGGCTGGCCCTGGCCATCTTCCTGATGTGGAAGTACGTGGGCAGCACCCAGTACTCCGAGGTGTTCGCCGGTGTCGGCGAGATCCCGACCGGCGCGGTGCTCGCGATCGGACTGCTTCTGCTGCTCGGTGCCTGCGGTAAGTCCGGCCAGTTCCCGCTGCAGGCCTGGTTGCCGGACGCGATGGAAGGTCCGACCCCGGTTTCCGCGCTGATCCACGCGGCGACCATGGTGACCGCGGGTGTGTACCTGGTCGCAAGGGCGAACCCGATCTACAACGAGACCGCGACCGGACAGCTGGTCGTCACGCTGGTTGGCGTGGTGACGCTGCTGATCGGGGCGATCATCGGCTGTGCCTACGACGACATCAAGAAGGTGCTCGCGTACTCCACGGTCAGCCAGATCGGCTATATGATGCTCGCCGTCGGGCTCGGCCCGATCGGTTACGCGCTCGGCATCATGCACCTACTCACCCACGGCTTCTTCAAGGCCGGGCTGTTCCTCGGTGCCGGTTCGGTGATGCACGGGATGAACGACGAGGTGGACATCCGCAAGTTCGGCGGGTTGTGGCGAAAGATGCCGATCACGGCCGTCACTTTTGGACTCGGCTACCTCGCGCTGATCGGCTTCCCGTTCCTTTCCGGGTTCTACTCCAAGGACGCGATCATCGAAGCCGCCTTCGGCAAGCCAGGCTGGCAAGGCTGGGTGTTCGGTGGTGCGGCGATGCTCGGCGCTGGGCTGACCGCGTTCTACATGACCCGCCTGTTCCTGCTGACCTTCTTCGGTAAGCCGAGGTGGAAGGACATCAAGTCCAGCGATGGTCGGGAGTTCCACCCGCACGAGTCGCCTGCCGTGATGACCGTGCCGATGATCCTGCTCGCGTTCGGATCGATCGGGGCCGGCTTCTTCCTCTACTCGGGCGACCGGTTGGTGACCTGGCTCGCGCCCTCGCTCGGCGAGCTGGCGCATGCCGAGCAGACCGCGATCGATCCCGGGCTGGTGCCGCCGCTGACCGTTGGCCTTTCCGCGCTCGGCGCATTGCTGGCCTGGTTGCTGGTGGCCCGCAAGGAAACCCCGGTCGAGCGGCCGGAGCGGGTCTCCGCGGTGGTGCGCGCGGCGCGCAACGATCTGTACGGCAATGCGTTGAACGAGACGTTGATCGCGCGTCCGGGCACCTGGCTTGCCCGCGCGCTGGTCTATGTGGACAACAAGGGCGTTGACGGCCTGGTGAACGGCCTTGCCGCGACGCTCGGCGGTAGTTCCGGGCGATTGCGTAGGTTGCAGACCGGCTTCGTGCGGTCCTACGCGCTGTCCATGCTGGGCGGTTCGATTCTCGTTCTCGCCGCACTGTTGATGGTGAGGTTCGCGTGATGTTGCTGGCATTGTTGCTGCTACCGCTGATCGGCGGCATCCTCGTCGCGTTCCTGCGCGATGACCGTGTTGCCAAGCGTGCCGCCTTGGCGATTGCGCTCGTCGAGCTGGCGCTGGTGGTGCCGGCCTGGCTGAGCTATGACCCGGACGGCGAGCGGATCCAGCAGACGCTGTCGGTGGACTGGATTCCCGCCTTCGGCGTGCAGTTCTCCCTTGGTATCGACGGCATCGCGTTGGTGATGCTGGCGCTGATCGCCCTGCTGGTGCCGATCGTGATCGGTGGTTCCTGGGCGGACAAGCTGCCGGAGGGGCGCTCAGCTGCCGGTTTCTACTCGCTCATCCTGCTCATGGAAGCCGGGATGATCGGGGTCTTCGCGGCCACCGACGTCTTCCTGTTCTACGTGTTCTTCGAAGTCGTGCTCGTGCCGATGTACTTCCTCATTGGACGGTTCGGCGGGCCGCGTCGCCAGTACGCGGCGGTGAAGTTCTTCCTGTACTCGCTGCTCGGTGGGCTGATCATGCTCGCCTCGGTGATCGGGCTCTACGTGGTCAGCGCGCGGGAGCTCGGTGAGGGCTCGCTGGACTGGGCGACGCTCACCGAAGTGATGCAAACCGTGGACACCTCGACGCAGGTGTGGCTGTTCCTCGGGTTCTTCCTCGCCTTCGCGATCAAGGCGCCGCTGGTGCCGCTGCACACCTGGCTGCCGGACGCCGGTGCGGAAGCGCCGGTCGGTGTCGGCGTGCTGCTTGTCGGCGTGCTCGACAAGATCGGCACCTTCGGGTTCCTGCGCTACTGCCTGCCGCTTTTCCCCGCGGCGAGCCAGGAACTGGCGCCGCTGGTGCTGGTGCTCTCGGTCGCCGGGATCATCTACGCGGCACTGCTTGCGGTCGGCCAGGACGATATGAAGCGGTTCGTCTCGTACACCTCGATCGCCCACTTCGGTTTCATCGGCCTCGGTATCTTCGCGTTCAGCGATCAGGCCGCGACCGGTGCCGTGCTGTACATGTTCAACCACGGGCTCGCCACCGGAATGCTGTTCCTGGTCATCGGCATGGTGATCACCAGGGGTGGGTCGCGGTTGATCTCCGACTACGGCGGCATGGCCAAGATCACCCCGGTGCTCGGCGGGATGTTCTTCATCGCCGGCTTGGCCTCGCTCGCGCTACCCGGGACCAACTCGTTCATCAGCGAGTTCCTCGTGTTGCTTGGCGCCTTCGGCCCGGAACCGGTGTACACGATCATCGCCGCGGTCGGCATGATCCTCGCCGCGCTGTACGTGCTGTGGGCTTACCAGCGGATCATGCAGGGCCCGGTCCGGGGCAACGCGCTGGTAGGCGTGGGCAGTGGTCCCGGAACCACGATCGCTCCTGAAGTCGGCGCCAAACGAGGGATCTCCGATCTGTCCAAACGGGAGATCGGCGTACTCGCCCCACTGGTAGTGCTGATCATCGGACTCGGGATTTACCCGAAACCGGTACTCGACGTGATTACTCCGTCGGTGCAGGACACCGTGACCGCGGTGACCGAAGCGCCGGCCGAGCAAGGAGGGAACTGAGTTGCTCACCAGTTCGGTGCTGACCAGCGGGCTGCTTGCCCAGCAGGGGCAACCTCCGGGGCAGGGAGGCGCGCCGGAGATCGATTATCTGGCGATCCTGCCGATCATCATCATCTTCGGTGCCGCGGCCGTCGGTGTGCTGCTTGAAGCCGTGCTGCCCAAGCATCAGCGCTGGTCGGTCCAGGTTGGACTGTCCATTCTCGCTATCGTGGGCGCTGGGCTTGCCTTCGCCTACTACGTGAGTGACGCGCCGACCGAGGGCATCACCACGATTGCCGGCGCGCTGTCCATCGATCAGCCCGCGCTGTTCCTCTGGGGCACGCTGCTGGCGCTCGGCTTCGGTTCCATCCTGTTGATCGCGGATCGCTCGGTGGAACCGGGCGGCGCTTTCGTTGCCGAGGCGGCGATCCGACCGGGCACCGTGCAGGATCGGGCGCAGGCGCAGACCACTGGCATGCAGACCGAGGTCTTCCCGCTGGCGTTGTTCGCGCTCGGCGGCATGATGACCTTCTGCGCGGCGAACGATCTGCTGACCATGTTCATCGCGCTCGAAGTGCTGAGCCTGCCGCTGTACCTGCTGTGCGGGCTGGCGCGGCGTCGGCGCTTGCTTTCCCAGGAAGCGGCGGTCAAGTACTTCCTGCTCGGCGCCTTCGCTTCGGCGTTCTTCCTGTACGGCCTCGCGCTGCTCTACGGTTACGCCGGTTCGGTGAAGCTGGCTGATATCGCTACCGCGGCGGCAGGCACGGACCGTTCGGACGCGCTGCTGTTCGGTGGTCTCGGCCTGCTCGTGGTCGGTCTGCTGTTCAAGGGATCGGTCGGCCCGTTCCACACCTGGACGCCGGACGTTTACCAGGGTGCGCCGACGCCGGTGACCGCGTTCATGGCCGCCTGCACCAAGGTCGCCGCGTTTGGCGGGATGCTGCGGGTGCTCACCGTCGCGTTCGAGTCGACGAGCTGGGAATGGCGCGGTGTGCTGTGGGGCGTCGCGATCGTGTCGATGGTGATCGGCGCGATCCTGGGGCTGACCCAGACCGACGTGAAGCGCATGATCGCGTACTCCTCGATCGCGCACGCCGGGTTCTTACTGATCGGCACGATCGCCCTGACCGACCAGGGTGTTTCGGCCACGATGTTCTACCTGCTTGCCTACGGCTTCACCACGCTGGCCGCGTTCGGCGTGGTGAGCCTGGTGCGCGATTCCAGTGGCGAGGCGACCCACCTTTCCCAGTGGGCTGGCCTGGCCAAGCGGTCGCCGCTGATTGCCGCGGTGTTCACCTTCCTGCTGCTCGCGCTCACCGGTATCCCGCTGACGTCCGGCTTCGTCGGCAAGTTCGTGGTGTTCTCCGCCGCGATCGAGGACGGGATGGCGCCGCTCGTGGTGATCGCGCTGGTGGCCAGTGCGGTCGCGGCGTTCTTCTACCTGCGGGTGATCGTGCTGATGTACTTCAGCGAGCCGGCCGAGGATGGTCCCACGGTCAGCGTGCCGGGGACCTTCACCACGGCGGCGATCACGCTCGGTGTCGCGGTGACCGTGCTGCTCGGTGTGCTGCCCACGGTGGTGCTGGATTGGGCAACCGCTGGCGGCGGCTTCGCCTCCTAGCTCGAAATTCGCGTTCAGCGGGCTAACCGTTGATTTTGTGGCGCGTTTAGCGGGCTAACTGTTGGTTTTGGCGAGGCCGGCTGGCGTGAGCCGGCCCACGTCATGAGTCGGCGGGCGAGCTGCGGAAGTCCCCGAGTCGGGCATTACGCTTGAGTAGATGAGATTCCCTGCTCGGCGGGTGTGCGCTGGGCAGGGGTTGTGTTCAGCCGAGCCGGGAGTGCCGCAGCCGTGACGACGAAGGATTCGATCAGCAGCGATCCGCCCATCGCCGATCCACCCGCCGCTGGCCTGTCGATAACTGATTTGCGCAGCACGGTGGGGCTGGAGTTCGGCGACACCGCGCTGGTCGAGGCGATAGCGGGCGGGATGGCCGAGGTCGAGGCCATGCTCAGGGAGGTAGCACGCAGCGATGTGGCCTTCGTGGACGAGGCCGCGTCGCACCTGGTGCAGGCCGGTGGCAAACGCTTTCGTCCGTTGTTCACGCTGCTTGCCGCGCAGTTCGCGGATGGATGCACGAAGGATGTGGTCACCGCTGCCGCCGCGGTTGAGCTGGTGCACCTCGCCACGCTCTATCACGACGATGTGATGGACGAGGCAACCATGCGGCGCGGTGCCGACAGTGTGAACGCGCGCTGGGACAACACGATCGCGATTCTCACCGGCGATTTCCTTTTCGCGCACGCTTCCCGGTTGGTCTCCGATCTGGGCACGGACGCCGCCCGCATCATCGCGGAAACCTTCGGTGAGCTGGTAACCGGCCAGATGCGCGAGACCGTGGGCCCTGCCGCGGATGAGGACCCCGTCGAGCACTACCTGAGCGTGATCGATCAGAAGACCGGTTCGCTGATCGCCACCTCGGGCCGCTACGGCGGCATGTTCTCCGGGGCGGATGCGGCACAGACCGATGCGCTCTACCGGTACGGCAAGATCGTCGGCGCGGCCTTCCAGATCTCGGACGATGTGATTGACATCGCATCGCCGGCGACGGAGTCCGGAAAAACGCAGGGCACGGATTTGCGGGAAGGTGTGCGCACGCTGCCGATGCTTTATGCGCTCGCCGAAGAGGGCGGCCAGGGACGGCTCACCGACCTGCTGGCTGGCCCGATCACCGACGACGCGGAGGTCGATGAGGCGCTCGCCCTGCTGCGCGACTCGCAGGGGCTCAAACGGGCAAGGGTGACGCTCGCGGACTATGCCGAGCAAGCACGCGCTGAGCTGGCCGTGCTCCCGGAGTGTTCGGCCCGGCAGGCGCTGTATGCGATGGCTGATCACCTGGTGGCCCGCACACACTGAGTATCCGAAGCATTGGTGCCGTGTCGGTATATCTACTCAGAGGTAGGATCATGTCCGCGATTGGTCTCCCCGGTGCGGGTGATGATCGGTTACCCGGCATGATGTCGGCCGATGTGGTGGCGTAACGCGAAGCGCTGCGTCACGCTCGCCTACTAAGGTGGTTTGCCGGATCGGCACCCTGTCCACCGGGCTGCTGCGGGTCCACCGGGCTGCTGCGGGCGAGCGGGACAGTGGAAAGGAGTCGGAATGCCGATATTCGGCCAGGTCTGGCTATGGAGCCTGCTCGCGTTCCTGGTCGGCGTGCTGCTGACCTGGCTGATGCTGGTGTTGCCGGCACGTGGTCGGATCAAGCAACTGGAGCGTTCGCTGGCCGAGGCCAACCAGTCCCAGCCGGCGTCCGCGCCAGCGTCAGCCGCTCCCGTCGCGGAGCGTTTCGAGCACCACCCATTGAGCGGGTACGACGAATGGGATGATCCGGACTGGCAGGCCGCCGGCCCGGAACCGGTCGAACAACTGCACGGTTTGGCGGCCGAGCCACCCGAGCCGCCAGGTAGGCCGCAGACCACCGAGACCCATTCGCCGGAGCCGGTGCCCGAGGAAGAGCTGGCTGCCGAGCCAGAGCCGGTCGAGCAAGGGGCTGTCGAGCAAGGGGCCGTCGAGCAAGGGGCCGTCGAGCCTGACGTAGAGCCAGCGACGTCCGAGTCCACGGAGGATGCGGTTCCGGCGCCCGCGGCTGAGCGCCCTGCCGATGCGCGGGATTGGTTCGCCGAGGTGGCGACCGACCAGGCGGAGGAGCCGCAGGACGCCAGCGAAGCGGACACCCCCGCGGATCCGGAGCCATCGATTTCCAGCAGGCTGGGCGGCAGTAGGCTTTTCGATTCGCCGGATCAGGCCGACGGGAAACCCCTCGATTCGGCGGATCCAGGCGGCGACGCACAAGAAGCGAAGCCGAGCGACCCGTTCGCCGGCCTGCCTCGACGCCCGGGTGTGGCCCCGCCCGAAGACGACGCGGAACAGACCATGGTCCTGCCAAAGCGGCAGCCGCGCCGGGCGCAGAGTGATTTCGATCAGCCACAGCCGGCGCAGCCGATTCAGCCGGTGCAGCCTTCGATGCGGCCGATGGCACGTCGGGAGTCAGCCGAGGACAGTCAGCGGGCCGTGAGCGGCTCACTTTTCGAGCCGGTGACGCCGCCAAAGCGCGCGCGATCGGATAACCAGCAAGCGGGCGCGGTCGAGGCGCCGCAAGTCGCCCAGGCGCAGCCAGCGCCCGGCGCGCATGTTGCGCCAGGGCCTTTCGGCGAAGGCTCGGCTATGCCATTGCCGGGTGGGGCGCGGCCATCGGAGGAATTCGCGGTGAAGGCGAGCGTTACCGCGCTGCGCTACTGTACCGCGGATTCGCCGGAGTTCAGCCGGATCGTTGCCGAAGTATGGTTCCGCAGCGCGGAAGACGCGGAGCGAGTGGGTTTCCGACCGCTCGCCTGAGTGCTTTCCCGGCCGCTACCCTTGCCGCACGCGGGTCGAACCGGTTCGCGTAGCACGGACGAGGGGTTCGAATATGGCGACCGATCTTGCCGCTGCCGCCGCGATTCTTGGCGATCCAAACTCTTATGCGAATGAACACCGGCTGCACGAGGCCTGCGCGATGCTGCGTCGTGATTCGCCGGTGCACTGGGCTGAACCCGAGTGGGCCTACCCGTTCTGGGCGATCACCAAACATGCGGATGTCCAGGAAGTCGAGCGTAACCACGAAATATTCCGGAACTCGCCGCGTTCGGTACTTACCCGCAAGGAGATGGATGATCTTCGCGAGCAACAAGGTGAGTACATCCGTTCGCTGGTACACATGGACAATCCGGATCACAAGGTTTACCGGGCGATCGGCGCGGACTGGTTCAACCCCAGGGCAATGCGCAAACTTCAGCTGCGGGTCGATGAGCTCGCGGCGAACTATGTGGATCGGATGGCCGAGCTCGGCGGGAAATGCGATTTCGTCGCTGATGTGGCGGTGCACTACCCGCTTTACGTGATCCTGTCATTGCTCGGGTTGCCGGAGAGCGATTTCCCGCGGATGCTGCAACTGACCCAGGAGTTGTTTGGTGGGGCCGATCCGGACCGTCGGCGGGGCGAGTCGCAGGCCGACCTGATGGCGCCGCTGATGGATTTCTTCAACTATTTCAACGAGTTGACTCGGGCGCGGCGGCAGTCGCCCACCGATGATCTCGCCTCGGCGATCGCCAATGCGGCGCCAGGCGGCGAGTACCTGAGCGATCTGGATGCCGCCTCGTACTACGTGATCGTGGCAACGGCAGGGCACGATACGACCAGTTCCAGCATCGCCGGCGGGCTGCACGCCTTGCTGACACATCCGGAGCAGCTGGCCAAACTTCGCGCGGAGCCGGCGCTGTTGCCGACCGCGGTCGAGGAGATGATCCGCTGGGTCACCCCGGTGAAGTCGTTCATGCGTACCGCGGTCGAGGACTACAGCCTGCGCGATGTGCGGATTCATGCTGGGGAGTCGGTACTGCTTTCCTATCCTTCGGCGAACCGGGACGAGGACGTGTTCGAGGATCCGTTCACGTTCGACATCGCGCGTAACCCGAATCGGCACCTCGCCTTCGGTACGGGTGTGCACTACTGCTTAGGTGCCGCGCTGGCTCGGATGGAGGCGCGGTCGCTGTTCGCCGCGCTGCTGCCGCGACTACGCGACATTGAGCTGGCCGGCGAACCGCGGCAGGTGGTCACCACGTTCGTGGGCGGCCTCAAGTACCTGCCGATCCGCTACCAGCTCAACCCTTCGGTATTTCAACGGTTAGCCCGCTGAACGCGAACTAGCTGACCGTCCAGGTGTCGTTGCCGCGGATCAAGCTTTGCAGGTCAGCCGGTTTGGCCTCGGCAGCCTGTGCGGTCTGCGCCCTTGCCGCGTCGTCGTAGGTCGTGCGCGGCGCGTTGCGGAATACGCCCGTAACGGTATGCGTGAGCGCCTGGTCGCCAAGCCGGGACAGCGCGAAAGCATACGTCGGGTCGTCCGTTGTGGCGTCGTGTACCACGAGCCCTTCCTCGCCGACTTCGCTGACCTTCGCGACGTCCAGCCCGCCGAAACCCGACCGTACGACGCCGTACTCGCCATCCGGCCCGAACCGGATCGGCTCGCCGTCGGTCAGCGGGATGATCCGCCGCGCCGCCTCATCGCGATCCTTCAGCACATCGAACGCGCCATCGTTGAAGATCGGGCAGTTCTGGTAGATCTCGACCAGCGCGCTACCGCGATGCTCGGCAGCCTGCCGCAACACCTCGGTCAGCCCCTTCTTGTCCGAGTCCAACGCGCGCGCTACGAATGTCGCTTCCGCGCCCAGAGCCAGGGAAATCGGATTGAACGGATGGTCCAGCGATCCCATCGGGGTCGACTTGGTGACCTTGCCTTCCTCGGAAGTGGGCGAGTACTGCCCCTTGGTCAATCCGTAGATCCGGTTGTTGAACAGCAGAATCTTCAGGTTCACGTTGCGGCGCAGCGTGTGGATCAGGTGATTGCCGCCGATCGAAAGCGCGTCCCCATCCCCGGTGACGACCCAGACACTCAGATCGGGGCGGGTCACCGCGAGCCCGGTGGCGATTGCCGGCGCACGCCCGTGAATCGAGTGCATCCCGTAGGTGTTCAGGTAGTACGGGAAGCGGCTGGAGCAGCCGATGCCGGAGACGAAGACGATGTTCTCGCGTTTGAGGCCCAGCTCAGGAAGGAACGCCTGCACCGCGTTCAGCACGATGTAGTCGCCGCAGCCCGGACACCAGCGAACTTCCTGGTCGGACTTGTAGTCCTTGGCTTTCTGCGGCTCGTCGGTGGTCGGCACGTCGGCGAGCCCGCCAAGCTGGGGCAAGCCCAGGTCGATCGCGGTCATGCCTTGGTCTCCTTGGCTCCGGTGACGATATCGGTGAATACGCCTTGCAGTTCTTCGGCTTTGAACGGCAGGCCGGCGACCTTGGTGTAACTGACTACGTCCACCAGGTACCTGGCCCTGAGCAGCAATGCCAGCTGGCCCAGGTTCATTTCCGGCACGACGACCCGGTCGTAGCTGGCGAGTACGTCGCCGAGGTTCGCCGGAAGTGGATTGAGGTGACGCAGATGCGCCTGTGCGATCGGCATACCGCGCGCCCGTACCCGGCGGCAGGCTGCGCCAATGGGGCCGAAGCTCGAGCCCCAGCCGAGCGCGAGCACGCGTGCTTCGCCATTGCTGGGGTCATCGACGGTCAGGTCCGGCACCGTGACGCCATCGATCTTCGCTTGCCGCAGGCGAACCATCTTGTCGTGGTTATCCGGGTCGTACGAGATATTGCCCGAGCCGTCCTGCTTTTCCAGCCCGCCAATGCGGTGCTGCAGATCGGCGGTGCCGGGAATAGCCCATTCGCGGGCCAGCGTTTCCGGATCGCGCACATAGGGCCAGAATTCGCCCGAACCGTCTGGCGCATTCGGCTCGGTGGCAAACCGCACCGAAAGGTCCGGCAGGTCCGCGACATCCGGGATCAGCCACGGCTCCGAGCCGTTCGCGATCGCGCCGTCGGAGAGCAGCAGGACCGGCGTCCGGTAGGTCAGGGCGATCCGCGTCGCCTCGAGTGCGATATCGAAACAGTCCGCCGGCGAGCAGGGCGCCACAATCGGCACTGGCGATTCGCTGTTGCGGCCGAACATCGCCTGCAGCAGATCGGCCTGCTCGGTTTTGGTCGGCAATCCAGTGGACGGCCCGCCGCGCTGCACATCGATCACGACCAGCGGGAGCTCGGTCATCACGCCGAGCCCGATGGTTTCCGACTTCAGCGCGACACCGGGGCCAGAGGTGGAGGTCACGCCGAGCGCGCCGCCATAGCTGGCGCCGAGCGCGGCGCCGATCCCGGCGATCTCGTCCTCGGCCTGGAAGGTCAGGATCCCGAAGTTCTTGTGCTTGCTCAGCTCATGCAGCACATCGCTTGCCGGCGTGATCGGGTAGGTGCCGACGAGCACCGGTAGCTTTGCCTGCTGTCCGGCGGCGACCACGCCGTAAGCCAGCGCGGTGTTGCCGGTGATCTGCCGGTAGGTACCTTGCGCCAGCTTGGCTGGCGCGACCTCGTAGGTGACCGAGAACGCCTCGGTCGTCTCGCCGTAGTTCCAGCCGGCTCGGAACGCGAGGATGTTCGCCTCGGCCAGTTCGGGCTTCTTACCGAACTTCTCCCGCAGGAACCGTTCGGTGCCCTCGGTCGGCCGGTGATACATCCAGGAAAGCAGCCCCAGCGCGAACATGTTCTTGCACCGGTCGGCGTCCTTCTTGCCCAACCCGGTATCGGCGAGTGCACCCTGGGTCAGCGTGCCCATGGCGACCTGGTGCAGCTGGAACTTGTCCAACGAGTCATCCTCGAGCGGATTCGACTCGTAGCCGACCTTGGCCAGGTTCCGCTTGTTGAACTCGTCGGTGTTCACGATGACCGTCCCGCCATGCGGGACGTCCCCGATATTCGCCTTCAGCGCGGCTGGGTTCATCGCGACGAGCACATCTGGCCGATCGCCTGGGGTCAGAATGTCGTAGTCGGCGAAGTGCAGCTGGAAACTGGAAACGCCAGGCAGCGTGCCCTGTGGAGCGCGGATCTCCGCCGGAAAGTTGGGCAGTGTCGCCAGGTCGTTGCCGAACGCCGCCGCCTCGGAGGTGAACCGGTCTCCGGTGAGTTGCATACCGTCTCCGGAGTCCCCAGCGAACCGGATAACGACACGGTCGACCTTGCGTACGTCGCTGACGGCTACCGACTGGCCGCCGTCGACATTGGTACTCATCGGCTCGCGAATCCCTCTTCTCTCGCTGCGCCTTTGCTTATCCTGCGGTAAGGCCAGCCTTGGTTAGGCCATCCTTTGATGTTAGACCTACTTCGAAGTTAAGCGTTCGGCGTGTCACTGTCTGGGAAAGCGGTACAGGTCACAATCCGAACCGGTTTACGTACCGATCAAGTGTGGCTGATCCGCTTGGTTAGTCGGGTCTGGTTGCCGGCGAGTCCTGTTGACCGGCCGAGCTTGTGCTGGCGCGCAGCCGGGCAAGGCGCTCGGTGAACTCCGGCGAGTTCAGGGTTTCCACCTGCTTGGCGAGCTCGAGCCGGACCGCCGCGTCGTGGTCAGGCAACGTCCGGGTGTGTTGCATCGTCCGCTTGGTGGTGCGCAGCAGTTCCCGTGGCGCGGCGGCCGCGCCGGCGGCCAGTTCGATCGCGCCGTCCAGCAACTCGCCGTGCGTGCCGGACACCACGCGGTGCGCCAGGCCAGCGCGGTAGGCCTCGTCCGCGTCCATGACCTGGCTGAACAGGGTGATCGCGGCGGCGGTCTGGGCATCTACCGCGCGCTGCAGCATCCAGGTCATCCCGCCGCCCGGATGAATACCCAGCTTCATGAAGCGCGCGTCGAACCGGGCGTCCGTTCCGGCGAGGCGCACATCACAGGCGAGCGCGAGATTCAGCCCTGCGCCGACCGCGGGCCCGCCGACCGCGGCGATCGTAGGCAGGGAGCTGTCCGCGACCGCGAGGAAGCCCGCGTAGATGCGTCGCAGGCCGTCCTCGGTCGCGGTGCCGAGCGCGGCGAGATTGGCGCCCGCGCAAAACGCCGGCGGGGTGCCGGTGACCACCATCGCGTGTACCGAAGGATCCGTTTCGCAGGTAGTGACCGCGTCGGCGAGCTGCGCGGATAGCTCGAGGGTCAGTGCATTGCGCGTATCTGGCGCGTGCACGGTGAGCACCGCCACCGCGCCCGATCGCTCGATGTGTACCGAGTCCATCCCGGCATCCTGGCATGCGTCCCGCCCACGTTCAGCGGGCTAACCGTTGATCAGAACACGCGTTTAGCGGGCTGAACGTTGATTCGGGCGCGCGTTCAGCGGGCTAAACGTGGTTATCGGAGGTGCGTGCGGCGCGCAGTTCGAGCGTGCAGCACTTCGGTCCGCCGCCCGCTTTGCGCAGCTCAGAGATGTCTACGGGCAGTACCTGATAACCCCGCGCACGCAGCTGCTCGGCCAGCTCGGTCGCTTCGACTGGCAGCACCACGTGCTCGCCGTCGCTGACCCCGTTCAGCCCGAGGCAGGCGGCATCGGCCGCGCTGGCCAGCACCGCGTCCGGGAACAGCCGGCGCAGCACCCGCCGCGAGCCGGCGGAGAACGCGTCCGGGAAGTAGGCGATACGCGGCCGCACGGGGTCGTCGTTCAGCACGAACAACGCGGTGTCCAGGTGGTAGTAGCGCGGATCGGTGAGCCGCAGCGAGACCACCGGAACGCCGAGCACCTCCTGCGCTTCGTCGTGTGCCGCCTTATCGGTGCGGAAACCGTATCCGGCGAGCAGCAGGCCGCCGGTCCACACGAAATCGCCTTCGGCCTCGTTCACGGCCTCCGGCATCACCACTTCGCGATAGCCCTGCTCGACAAACCACCGCCGGTAGTATTCGGCCTCCGGCGCCCGCTCGTCCGCGCGGAACCTGGCGCCGAGCACCCGGCCGTCGATCACCGTGCCGGAATTGGCGGCGAAAACCATATCCGGCAGCCCGCGCTGCGGCTCGATCTCGTCAACGGTGTGCCCGAGCTGCTGGTAGGTGTCCCGCAGCCGCTGCCACTGCGCCATCGCCAGCTCGACGTCGACCGGCTGATCCGGGTTCATCCACGGATTGATCGAGTACTCGACGGTGAAATAGGTGGGCGGGCACATCAAGTAGCGACGGGTGCTGGGCTCACCGGGCGTAGCCGGCTGGGCTTCGGTGCGCGGGGCATCGATGATCGACGTCATGGTTCGAATGTATGGCCAGGATCATGTGGCCTTCAACGGTCGTACATTGCGGGTTATCCGGCAAAATGTTGCGTATGGATCCTCTAGATCAGCGAATCGTTTCGTGCCTGGTGGCGAACGCGCGAGCGAGCTATGCGGAGATCGGATCGAGCGTCGGCCTGTCCGCACCCGCGGTCAAACGGCGCGTTGACCGGCTGCTCGACGCGGGCGTGATCCGTGGGTTCACCGCCGTGGTCAACCCCGAAGCGCTCGGCTGGGGCACCGAGGCTTTCGTCGAGGTGCACTGCAGGGGCAACGTGGCGCCCGCGCGGATCAGGGCAAGCCTGGAGCCGCTGCCGGAGGTGGTAGCCGCCTACACCGTCTCCGGCGCGGCCGATGCGATCGTGCAGTTGCGCGCCGGCGATATCCACCACCTGGAGACCGCACTGGAACGCCTGCGTGGTGTGGACATCATCGACCGCACGGTGTCCACGGTGGTGCTTTCCACCTTGCTGGAACGTTCACCAGAGCCAACTCGCGCGCCGGCGGATCAGTAGCGATACCGGACCTGCGTTGCCCGACCGGTAGCCGGCGAGCAAGGATTGCCAGTGATGAACGTGCGAGCGAACCCCGGCGCCCGGATCAGGACGAGGGCGAGGCGCCAGCCAACGAAACTGTGGCGACTACCAGTACTCAGCGTGGTTCGAGTAACGCCCCGAATGGCGCGGGTCACCGTCGGCGGGCCGGAACTCGCCGATTTCGCGGGTCCGGGCACCGATCAGCACGTGATGCTGTACTTCTACCCGCCAGGTACCGAGCTGCCCGAGCCACTCACGTTGGAGACCGCGCGCCAGCGAATGTCCAGCATCCGTCCGAGCATGCGTAGCTACACGATCCGCCGGCACGATCCCGTGCGGCACCAGATAGATATCGACTTCGTGCTGCATGACCATGGCGGGCCAGCCGCGGAATGGGCGCGCAGGGCAGAGGTTGGCGATGAGTTGATCTTCGTGGGTCCATCGCCGGCGTTCGAGCCGGATCACCAGGCGGAAGCGCTGGTCCTGCTCGGTGACGAGAGCGCGTTACCGGCGATCGGCGCGATTCTCGACGAGCTGCCGGCCGGGCTGCGGGTGCGGGTGTACGCGGAGATCGAGGATGCCGCCGAACGGCAGCAGCTGGCCAGCTCGGCTGATGTGGCGATTACCTGGGTTCAGCGGGACCGGGGGGACACCTTGCTCGCGGCCCTACGAGCCGAAGGGCTGCCCGCCGAGGCACCGCAGGTGTGGGTGGCGGGGGAGCAGGAGCAGGTACGAGCGTTGCGTAGCTATCTGCTGACCGAATGCGGCTTGCCGCGGGATCGGGTGCGACCCACCGCATACTGGCGCCGTGGAACCACGCAACCCGGTTAACCGTTGTTCTTGTGGGTTGCGAGTCGTTTACTCGGAGGCGTTTCGACCGTGCACAAGCACTACAACGGATTGAAGACAGCGTTGCTGCTCGGGGGGCTGAGCGGGCTGATCGTACTGGCGTGCGCGCCGTTCGGCACCGGGGCATTGTTCATCGGGCTGGCGATCGCGCTGGCGATGAACGGCTACGCGTACTTCAACTCGGACAAGCTCGCGCTTCGCGCGATGCGCGCACGGCCAGTGTCCGAAGCGGAGCAGCCCGCGATGTACCGGATCGTGCGCGAGCTGGCGACCACCGCGCGGCAGCCGATGCCCCGGCTGTACGTGAGCCCAACGCAGGCACCGAACGCGTTCGCCACTGGACGGAACCCGCGCAACGCCGCGGTCTGCTGCACGACAGGGATCCTCGATCTGTTGAGTGAGCGGGAACTGCGCGCGGTGCTCGGTCATGAACTATCCCATGTGTACAACAGGGACATTCTGATTTCGTGTGTCGCCGGCGCACTCGCGAGCGTGGTCAGCGTGCTGGCGAACCTGGCGATGTTCGCGGGTATGTTCGGCGGGGCCAACCGCGATGGTCCTGGCCCGATCGCCGCGCTGCTGCTCGCCTTGCTCGGCCCGGTTGCCGCGGGCGTCGTGAAGATGGCGGTCAGCAGGTCCCGCGAGTACCAGGCCGATCAGTCCGGCGCGGAACTCACGGGCGATCCACTTGGGCTGGCTTCCGCACTGTCCAAGTTGGAGCACGGAACACAGCGCGCACCACTTGCCCCGGAACCGAAGGTGCTTTCCCAGTCACACCTGATGATCGCCAATCCGTTCCGGCCTGGCGAGCAGATGTCGCGACTGTTCTCCACCCACCCGCCGATTCCGGACCGCATCCGGCGGCTCGAGGAGATGGCCCGGCGCGGACCGCTCGGCTGAGCGCGAGCACCAGACTCAGCCGTTGGCGCCAGCCGCGCGGGCTACCGACATCACGTAGTCGCCGTAGCCGGACTTCGCCAACTTGTAGCCAAGGGCGAAACAGGAGTCCGCGTCGATGAATCCCATCCGTAGCGCGATTTCCTCGAGACAGGCGATACGCACCCCGGTGCGATGCTCGAGTACCTGGACGAACTGCGCGGCCTCGAGTAGCGAATCATGCGTACCGGTGTCCAGCCAGGCGAAGCCACGACTGAGGTTCACCAGGCTTGCCCGCCGTTGTGTCAGATAGTGCTGGTTGACGTCGGTGATCTCCAGTTCGCCGCGTACCGAGGGGCGCAGGCCACGCGCGATGTCCACAACCGAACTGTCGTACAGGTACAGCCCGGTAATTGCCTTGTTGGACTTGGGATTCGCGGGCTTCTCCTCGATCGAGACGAGCCGCCCATCGGTATCCACTTCGCCGACGCCGTACCGGCGCGGATCCTTCACCGCATACCCGAACAGGGTGCATCCATCCAAAGTGGAAACCTGCTCCTGCAGCATGGTGGAAAAGCCCTGCCCGTAAAAGATGTTGTCGCCAAGGACCAGTGCGACGTCGTCATCGGCGACGAAATCCGCGCCGATCAGGAATGCTTCGGCAAGGCCGTTCGGTTGGGGTTGCTCCGCATAGGCAAGTCGCAGCCCCAACTGCGTGCCATCGCCCAGTAGGCGGCGGAAGTTGGGCAGGTCGGTAGGAGTGGAGATGATCAGGATGTCCCTGATCCCGGCGAGCATCAGCACCGAGATCGGGTAGTAGATCATTGGCTTGTCGTAGACCGGCAGCAGCTGTTTCGATACCGCTTGGGTGATCGGATGCAGCCGCGTGCCGCTGCCGCCAGCCAGCACGATTCCCTTCACGAAGCCCCTCCCAGGCCGATAGCCCGTCGACCGCGCCGTGCGGTATGCCGGTCAGGCGGGACCCTTGTCGAAGTATGCCTTGCATACCCCATCCGAGTCGAAGTCTGCTGAAATCTGCAGGATGTTTTCCCCATTGTCGACCGGCAGCAGGGTTGAGCTGAAATTCGGGCAGGTGTCGTTGCGCGGTTTCGGCACATGTACCGGTGCTTGGACCTCGTACCATTCGCCGCTGCCGAAGTTGTCATTGGCCAGAATCATCTGACCGTTACCCGGCGCGGGTTTGCCGTCGCTCTCCGTGTAGATCTGGCCGATATGCAGGATACGCGTGCCGTTGCGGCCGCCGGGCGCGAGCGAGATGGTCTGCGCGTGCTGGAAGTACCGGCCGTTCGGCGTCTGCACCCTGGTGCCGTGTTCCTGGGGGCTGCCCCAGTTCGCGCCGTCGGCGGAGATCTTGAAGTACGAACCACAGGCATGGTCCGGCAGGTTGCAGATCTCATAGGACATGTAGTAGCGGCCGTCCGGGAGTTTGCGCACGATCGGCATACCTGGCCGGAGCGGATCCGGTGCCACCCGCATGGTGTCGCGGCGCTCGCCCCAGCTCACCCCGTCCGTGGAAGCCTTGCGGACCAGGATCTGGCTGTACTGCGGCGCATCCGTCTCATCGGCGTAGTGCACCCACAGCACGCCGTTGGCATCGACGTTGAACTCCGGCTCCCACTTGCCGTCGTGGTTACCCGACCGGTCCACTTCGGACAGGAAGGACCAGGTGCGGCCGCGGTTGGTGCTCTGCCACACCTTGATGCCGATTCGCCGATTGTCGCCCGCTCGCTGACCCATGCTGGCGGCCCACAGCAGGGTTCCCGCCCGCAGCTCGCCCACCTGTTGGGGCAGTTCGTAGAGCGTGGCGCAGCACTGGCCGTTCGGGCCCTCCGGATCGCGTACCTCGCCGACCTTCCGGAAGCTCTCGCCCTCGTCACGGCTTTCATAGATCGGGCTGTAGTCGCCCTCGCCGTCCCTGCTGTTCACCGTGGCGAGAATCCGCCCATTACCGATGGGCTGGTGTTCCAGGCGAACCAGCCGAGGGTAGCGGCCCTGGCCCTCGTGCAGCAGCTCACCGGAGGCGCCGGCGCGCACCGTCTCATCCGCTGCTTCGGGTGTACCGGTAGCCGCGACTGGGTGCGCGAGCATGATGACAAGCAGACTACTCAGCAACAAGCCGAGACGGGCGACCGAACGGGGCATCGTACTTCTCCGGAATCGTGCGGATACTCGCCGCGATCACGATGCCACATCCGGAGCGGACGTGGTGAAAAACCAACAGAATTAAGGTTAGCGATAGTTGGTGAACTGCAGCGCGATATCGAAGTCCTTGTTCTTCAGCATCGCGATGACATCCTGCAGGTGATCCTTCTTCTTGCCGGTTACCCGGAGCTGGTCGCCCTGGATCTGCGCCTGCACGCCCTTCGGGCCCTCATCGCGGATCGCCTTGGAGATCTGCTTCGCCTTGTCCGTCGCGATGCCTTCGAGGATCTTGCCGGTCGCCTTGTACACCTTGCCGGAGGCGGCTGGTTCGCCCGCGTCGAAGGCCTTCAGTGAAACGCCGCGCTTGATCAGCTTCTCCTTGAACACCTCGATCGCGGCCTTACAGCGCTCCTCCGTGTCGGCCTGGATGACAACGGCCTCCTCGCCGGCCCAGCTGATCTGCGCGTTGGTGCCGCGGAAGTCGAACCGGTTGCCGAGTTCCTTGCCAGCCTGGTTGAGCGCGTTGTCCACCTCCTGGCGGTCGACCTTGCTGACCACGTCGAAAGATGGATCTGCCACGGTGCCTCCCCGATGACATTAGGCGATTGGTGGGTGCCCGCCGACTCTACGCCGGTACCGGCCACGAGCAGCGTGCGAGGTTGTCGCCGCCCCGTTGTTCGTGCTCCGGACCGGTTCGGTAGAGTTTGTCCCTGGCCGACGCGTTGGCCACAACCAGCCGGGTTGCCCGAGCGGCCAAAGGGAGCTGACTGTAAATCAGCCGGCACAGCCTTCAGAGGTTCGAATCCTCTACCCGGCACACCAGCCAAAATGCCCCCGTGGACTGCCTGCGCAGGACGCGGGGGCATTTTTGTGCCCACCGGGTACGGGCAAGGCGCGCCGACTGGGGGATTTTCCCGCCCTGCGACGGCGTGTCGACAGTGCACGCCGTGCCGGCCTACCGGTGGAACCTGTACAAATGAGACATGGGACGCCCCACCACGAACGGTTCAGCCTCGCCCGACTCGACGCATCTTGATCTCGCGGTGGACAACGTGCGACGCCTGGCGAACACCGGGCCGGATCCGCGTCGTCCCAGGGCCGTGGAGGTTCGGCGGTTCCCGACCATCCGCAGGCTGGTGCTGGCCGCGGTGCGTGCCGGCAGGACAGCCGTACCGATGCATGGCCTCTTCGAGGTCGACCTCACTGAAGCCCGCCGGCAGCTGGACACCGGCCAGATGTCGTTGACGGCCTTCGTCGTTGCCTCCGTCGGCCGGGCCGCAGCGCTGCACCCCGAGGTGCACGCCTACCGGAACTGGCGTGGTGACCTGCGCATGCACCACTTCGTCGATATCGCCACGCTCATCGAGATTCCCAGCGATGGCGGCAAATTCGGCCTCGCCCACGTGGTGCGGGACGCGGATATCCGCAATGCGGACGAGGTAAGCGGCGAACTCGACGCGGTCAAGGCGAACCCGAAACGCAGCGCGAACGGGCGCAAGCTGAACAAGGCCACCCGCGCGGCGATCCGGGTCCCCGGGCTCGCCTCGGCAGCGGCCGTCGTGGCCCGCCGCTCCAGCCGGCTGCGCCGGATGTCCGGCACGGTTTCGGTCACCTCGGTCGGCATGTTCGGCGGTGGCGGTGGCTACGCGATGGCGCCCCCCGGCCCCTCCTCGCTGAAAGTCGTCGTCGGTGGCGCCAGCGTGCGCCCCGCGATCATCGACGGCGAAGTGGTGCCGAGGGAGATGCTGAACCTGACCGTAACCTTCGATCACAACGTGCTCGACGGAGCGCCGGCAGCCCGTTTCGTGGCGGATCTACGGCGAATCATCGAATCGGCCGAAGTACTCGGCTAAAACTTGCAGCAATCTAAACCGCAGGAAACTCCCAACCTATCGGGTTGCCTGTCGGTGCTTGACTAACTGTGGGTGTCGGTCCGGCGCTTGTCCGTGACCGGTATGCCCGGATCTGGTGAAGCCGGCAAACCAGGGCCACGGGTAAATGCGTTTCCACTAATAGCCAAGTATTCGGAGGTGTATCAGTCATGCGCATTTCACGGCTGAGCCGGAGAACCACCCAACGAGTTGGCGCCCTACTGCTCGGCGTCGCGTTGGCCCTCGGGGGGCAAGCGATCGGGCTGACCGCGGTCGCGGTACCAGCCAGCGGCGCAGGTGCCGCCCAGTGCGCGGACGAGCCGACGTTGCCCGCCGGCTATGACTGGCGGACGCTGCCGAACGAGATCTCGCGCACCTTGTTGCCGACCGACTGGCGGTCCGAACCCGCGACGCCCGAGCCAACCCTGGTCCTGTGGGACGCGAGCAAAACCGTGCGGGTGCAGCTCACCACCGCGAACCAGTCCGGAAGCGCGGCGCGAACACTGCTCGAGCGGCACGAGACCAACTCGGCGGCGCTGGACGACTACGTGCTCAAGCGGTTCGACGACGCACCGAAGAACGGTTACCAGGACACGGCGGAGTACGAGTTCACCTACCGGCAGGGTGCCCAGCTCGAACACCAGGTGGTGCGCGGTTGGCAACGCGGCGATCAGTACATCCAGGTCGCCTTGATCGCCCCGGAACGTCACTTCGAGCAGTTCCGCATCGTTGCCGAGCGCGCCTTCGAGCTGGAGATCTACGGCTGAGGTGGCACCACGTTCTCACCCATCCGTGGTGTGGCAATTACCACAGGTGGCCTGGTGGGTCGCTCGGTTCGGCCGCGCCGAGCTGGGCGCCGCATAGAGCGGCCCGTTGCCAGGGAAAGTTGCAAGTTGCAGTTGACGAGCAGTGCGTGCGACTATCTGGACGCGCTGTAACAATTCGTGCAGGAGAATTGCTTGTCTACTGCTTGAGTAGTCCGCACGTGGAGTTACTGGCGAAGCAGGTTTAACTACACGCTACCGATCTCGCCCGAACGGGGTACAGTTACTTCCTCGTCAGGGTGTGATCGCAGACGGGTACGCAACGGCAGGAAATCTACGGATCAGCGCACGGCCAGTGCGCTGAGGCAGCCTAGTCGGGAGGTTGCATGCCGGATCGCTCAGTACGGCAGGCCCGTGCGCGTGATTCGGCGAGCTGTGCGCATTCCGCCAGCCTCCTCGGCCACGGCGCCGATGCGGACCCGGTGGAATGGAATCCTGCGGAATGGGCGGCTCCGATAGTCGAACCGGCACCGCCGGACGCGGAACCTACGGTATCCGCCGCCGAACACGAGGCGCGGGAACGGCGTTTCCAGAAGTTCACCGCGGCGGTCGTACTCACGGCCATCCTGACCGCGTTGGCGGTCTCCTGGTGGCTGCCCTTTGAACCGAGCCCACACCTGTGGTGGGTTGGCCTGTTGCTCGCGCTCGGCTTCCTGCTCGCGGAACAACTGGCCATTAACGTCGATGTGCGCAGCGGGTTGTCCTGGACCATCTCGTTCACGGAGATCCCGCTGGTCATCGGGCTGTTCGTAGCCCCGTTCGAAGTGACCTTGCTCGCGCATCTCGTCGCCGGTATCGGGGTGCTGCTGCTCCGCAAGGTTTCCGGGCGGGTGCTGTGCAACGCGGGCGTACTGACCCTCGAGGTGGTCACCGCCTACGCCGCGGCGGCTGGGCTGGGCCTGCTACTCGGCGCGCACGGACTTGCCTATGTCGCGGTGCTCGTCGGGGCGATCCTGGCTCCGGTGGTGAGCACCGCGCTCGCCTGGGCGGCCGTATGGGTATTCAAGCGACAGATGCGGCTGGACACCGGAATGCGGCTGATGGCACGCATCCTGGTGGTCGGGCTGGTCAACGCCGCGGTCGGGCTGATCTGCTACCAGGCCGTCGTGTACGTGCCGTGGGGTTGGCCGGTCGTACTCGTCGCGCTCGGCGGGCTCGGCGCGATGTACACCGCGTATGCCGGACTGCTTCGGGAGCAGCGCGACCTGGAAGCGCTCAGCGATGTCAGCTTGCTCGTCGCCCGATTCGGGCAGCACGCCGCGGGCTCCCGGGCCAACGAAGGGTTCGACGGTGACGCCGAACAGTGGCGCGGCACGGTCGAACGGATCAAGGATCAGCTCGCCGCGCGTCGCGTCGTCCTGCGGATGCGGGTTGACCCGCAAGAGCCGATGCGCACCCTGCTGGTCGGCGATGAGCTGCCGGGCGGTGTGTTCGGCGACGCGGACGAAGGCGGTAAGAACGATCCGCTGACCTGGCTACCCGGCTCGCAGGTTCGGCACTTCAGGGCGGGTGGCCCAGGTCCGGAGGTCCAGCGCGCGCTGCGGGCAAGGGACGCGCGGGAAGCGCTGGTGGTGCCGCTACGCAGCGCCAGTCAACTGCTCGGTGTGCTCGAGGTGCATGACCGGCTGTCCCATTGGCGTGGTTTCGGCAAGGCGGACGTGCAGCTGATCGGGACCATGGCCAGCCACCTGGCGATGGCGCTCGACAACCGCAGGCTGCTCGCCACGCTGCGACACGACGCCTATCACGATCCGCTGACCGGATTGCTCAACCGCCCCGGTTTCCGGCAGGCCAGCGCCGAGCCGGTGCGTGTCCGGCCGGAATCCGTCGTGCTGCGGATCGACCTCGAGGTGCTGTCCACGGTGAGTGAGGCGCTCGGGTACGCCTGGGGTGACCGGTTGGTGGTTGTCGCCGGCCGCAGGGTGCGTGAAGTCCTTGGTCCCGAGGTGCTGCTTGCCCGGCTGGAGGGTAATTCGTTCGCGGCGCTGCTCACCGATACCAGCTCCGAGCAGGCGCAGCGGATCGGTGAGCGATTGCGCCAGGAACTGTCCCGGCCGTATGCGGTTGACCGGCTCACCGTGGAGGCTAACGCGGTGGTCGGCTATGTCTCCGCCACCGGCGAAGACGGCGCCTCGATCGATGTGGACGCACTGCTGCAGCGAGCCGACGTCGCGGTGCGCGCGGCACGGGGCGGGACCGATCCGGTCCGCGGCTACGTACCGAGCATGGGGCAGATCTTCCTACGCCGGTTCCAACTGGTTACCCAGTTCCGGCATGCGCTGGAAACCGGTCAGGTTGCCGTGCATTACCAGCCGAAGGTTTCGCTGCCGCAGCGCAACGTGCTCGGCGTGGAAGCGCTGGTTCGCTGGCAGCACCCCGAGTTTGGCGCACTGGATCCCGACGAGTTCGTCCCCGCAGTGGAAGCGGCCGGGCTGATCGACGTACTCACGGATTTCGTGCTGGACCAGGCCCTGCGCCGCGTACGCAAATGGCTGGACGGTGGCCTGCGTATCTCGGCCTCGGTGAACATCTCCGTACGCAGCCTGGTGGACGAAGGTTTCCCCGACCGGGTCATCGAGGCGTTGCGCCGGGTGGACGTTCCGGTGGAGCTGCTGACCTTCGAGCTCACCGAGTCCGGGGTGATGGCCGATCCGCAGCGTGCCATGCCGATCCTGCGGCGACTGCACGCTCTTGGCGTCGAGTTGGCCGTGGACGACTTCGGCACTGGCTATTCCTCGTTGGCCTACCTACGGCAGCTGCCGGTGGACGAGGTGAAGATCGACAAGAGCTTCGTGCTCGGCATGGGGACCGATCTCGGCGATCTCGCGGTGGTGCGCTCGATCGTCGAACTCGGCCATTCACTCGGCCTGCGGGTCGTCGCCGAAGGTGTCGAGGAGGACGTGGCGCGGGACCAGCTCTCCGCGATGGGCTGCGATGTGGCGCAGGGTTACCTGATTTCCCGGCCGCTCTCCGAGGATCGCCTGGAAGCCTGGCTGCAGGCGCGCACCACCAAGGCGCGCGGGTTGCGCGACGAAACCGTGCTGACGCTGGTCTCCTGAGTCCGGTCGCCGAGGGTACCCCCGGCGAAATGGCTTCTGGAGCATTGTGTAAAGTTCTGCACGGCTCAAGCGAGCACGCCCCAATAGCTCAGTCGGCAGAGCGTCTCCATGGTAAGGAGAAGGTCTACGGTTCGATTCCGTATTGGGGCTCCGCCCCGGGGCATTGCCTCGGACCCCCAGCTTCGGCTGGGGGTTGCTTTGTGTTTGGTAGGTGGGCGGAGACGCGGTGAGTGTTCGGCCTGCGTAGGTCGGTGACTATACTGTGGATCCGAGGTCTCGCTGCGGTGAGACGCTTGGCGGTGTAGCTCAGGCGGTAGAGCAAACGGCTCATAATCGTTGTGTCGCGGGTTCGAGTCCCGCCACCGCTACGCGAGAAGCAGGATACGTCGGACAGGTCCATGCTTCCCAGAAGCGTGGAGGCTCAGCCTCCACACCCCAGCAGGGGCGTTATGTGTAGAGAAAGGCTTTGTTGTGGCTGCCACCGATGTACGACCGAAGATCACGCTGGCGTGCGAGGAATGCAAGCACCGCAACTACATCACCAAGAAGAACCGGCGTAATGACCCGGATCGCTTGGAGATGAAGAAGTTCTGCCCGAACTGCGGTACGCACCGGGCGCACAAAGAAACCCGCTGAGATACCGCACACAGCGGTTCAGCATCGAGGCCGTTTCGCGCATCGCGCGCGGACGGCCTCTTTGTCGTGCGCTGAACTGGGTAACCCCTGGGCGGTAGTTTCAGTCGGTGTTTCGGCACGGCTTGTACTCTGCATCCGTGCCCCTCGATCAGTCCTTTATCGGCCGTAGCTATCCGCCAACCGAAACCTACGGGGTGAGCCGCGCCAAGATCCGCGAGTTCGCCACCGCCATCGGTGACGACAACCCGGTCTATCACGATCTTGCCGCCGCGCGTGCTGCCGGGCATCCCGATTTGCTCGCGCCGCCGACCTTCCTGACCATCATCAACCTGGGTGCGATCAACACGATCATTGGCGACCCTGAGCTTGGCCTTGACTATGGCCGCATGGTGCATGGCGACCAGCGGTTCGTCCATCACCGGCCCACCTACGCGGGCGCTGACCTGACCGTCACCACGTATGTCGAAGACATCATGGCCAGGGCCGGCAATGATTTTCTGACGTTGCGTGCGGAGATCCGCGATTCCGCGGACGAGCTGATCACCACTACTCGTGCCCAACTTGTCGTCCGAGGGGAGTCGTCATGACCGCCGTTGGTGATGAACTACCCGCGCTGACGCAGCGGATTACCCGGGCTGACCTGGTTCGCTACGCGGGCGCTTCGCTCGATTTCAACCCGATCCACTGGAACGAGCGCACCGCGCTCGAAGTTGGGCTACCGGACGTGATCGCGCACGGCATGCTCACCATGGCCTATGCCGGCAAGCTCGTCACCAACTGGCTTGCCGACCCGAGCGCGCTGCGCGAGTACAGCGTGCGGTTCACCCGCCCCGTGCCGGTTCCGGACGACGATCAGGGGGTCGAGCTCGAACTGTCCGGGAAGGTCGGCGAGGTCCGCGACGACGGCACCGCGCGCATCGATATCACCGCGCGTTTCGCGGGCAAAACGGTGCTCGGCAAGGCAGTCGCGGTGGTCCGCCTGGCGAGCTGAACCCGCCTGGCTGGATTGACGGGGCGAGTGAGCCCGCTTACAGTAGCTCTTCGCTAGGGCAAGAGGTCTTACCACGAGCCCCGTGCGGAGGATGCAGTGTCGCAGACCCCGTCGTCCAGTCCAGCCGAGCCCGCCGTCGTTATCCGTACCGCGCGCGATGTCGTGGACGCGATCAATTCCGGGCGGGTGCGCGGCGGTAACGAGCGTGCCATCATCCTGATCGCGCTCGGTGGGATCTTCATCGATGCCTACGACTTCACCTCGCTGGCCTTCGGGCTCAGCGATATCGCCGAACAGTTTGACCTGGACGCGGTCGAACATGGCGTGGTCGGTGCTTCGATCATGGTTGGCGCCTTGCTTGGCGCGCTGTTCGGCGGCTATCTGGTGGACAAGATCGGCCGCTACAAGATGTTCATGGCCGATATGGTCTTTTTCGTCATCGCCGCCCTCGCGTGCGCGTTCGCGCCGAATGCGGAAACGCTCACGCTCGCCAGATTCATCATGGGTGTCGGTATCGGGCTGGATTTCCCGGTGGCGCTTGCGTTTATCGCGGAATACTCCGCATTGCGCGGCAAAGGCGGCAGAGTCACGCTCTGGCAACCGATGTGGTACATCGCTACCGGAACCAGTTTTGCCGTGCTGCTGCCGATGTATTTCCTCCTACCGGAATCCGCGCACGGTGATCTCTGGCGCTGGGCGGTCGGTTTCGGTGCGGTTCCGGCACTGGTCGTGATGCTCGTGCGGCACCGGTATATGGAGGAATCGGCCTCCTGGGCCGCGAAACAGGGCAAACTCGAACGAGCCGTGCAGATCCTACGGAACTCGTACGGGGTGGATGCGGTACTCGCCGAGGATGCGGTGCGGGAACAGGCAACGGAGCCGCCCGCGTGGTGGCGAGGAATCAAGCAACTGTTCACCCGCCGCTATCGCAAGCGCACCATTCTTGCCGGCGTGCTCAGCGCGACGCAGGCCGCGCAGTACTACGCGGTCGGGTTCGCGCTGCCGTTCATCATCGGCTCATTTCTCGGCCAGGACACCCTGACCACCATCATCGGTCCGCTGATCTTCAACTTCGTTTTCGGTGTCACCGGCGGTTTCGCCGGCGTCGCGCTGGCCGCCCGCCTCGGCTCCTGGGGGCTGTCGGTCTCCGGGTTCGTGGTGTGCCTTGTCGCGCTACCGCCGCTCGCGTTGATCGGTGAACCAACCGGCACCGGTGGGATCATCGCGGCCGGCGCGCTACTCGGCGTTTTCGTGTTCTTTCACGCTTATGGCCCTGGTGCGCAGGGGATGACGATGGCGACGCTGAGCTACCCGACATCGCTGCGCGGCACCGGGTCCGGCTTCGGGCAGATGGCCCTGCGGATCGGTTCAACCACCTCACTGCTGCTGTTCCCGGTGCTGTCCGACGCGCTTGGCACCGGGGTGTTCTGGGTGGTCATGATCGCGCCCGCGCTCGGCTTGCTGACGTTGCTGTTGATCCGCTGGGAGCCGATTGGCACCGATGTGGACGCAGAGGATTTCGCTGATCCGGCTGATTCTGCTGGTCCTGCTGGTCCTGCGAGGGAAGACGGCTAAGGAGCGCTATGCACATCGCATGTATCGGGGTCGGCAATATGGGCGGCGCGGTGGCCAGGCGGTTGGCCGGCGCGTTCCCGGTGACCGCCTACGATCCGGATCCCGCCGCCGTGCGCCGCTGTGCCGAGGCGGGGGTACGGCCGGCGGACAGCGCGCTTGCCGCCGTTGCCGGAGCGGATGTGGTGCTTACCAGTTTGCCGACGCCGGAACTGGTGTTGCGTACGGTCACCGAGCTCGTCGGCGCGGTTGGCGTAGGGACCCCGTTGGTGGACATCTCCACGATCGACCCGAACACCGCGCGCGGCGCGACCGAGGAGTGCGCGGCGGCCGGGGTCGATTTCGTTGCCTGTCCGCTTGGTAAGACGCCACAGCATGCCGAGCAGGGTGCGATCCCGCTGTTCGTGGGTGGGCCGGCCGAGGCGATCGAGCGTCTCACGCCGGTGCTGGCGCGGATGGGCGAGCGGGTCTACCAGTTCGGCACCGTGGCGGCGGCGACCACGTTCAAGCTGGTGTCCAATCTGATCGGGATGACCAACGTGGCGGTGCTCGCCGAGGGGCATGCGCTGGCGGCGCGTGCCGGCATCGATCCCGGGGTGTTCGCCGAGGCGCTGGCGGATACCGGTGCGGCCTCGTTTCAGCAGCAGGTGCGGCTGCCCTGGCTGCTCGACGGTGACTGGGCTGCTCGCTTCGGCGTGGACCTGGCGGCGAAGGACGTCCGGCTGGCGGTGGACGCGGCGAGCCGGTGGGGCGTACCCGTGCCGGTGGGCAGCGCGGCGCTCGCGCAGTTGATCGCCGCTGCCGCGCACGGCTACGGCGATGAGGACGTGATCGCGATCGCCAAACTGTGTGCTCCACCCAACGTTTAGCCCGCTGAACTCAGTGCACAGGTGCGCTGGGCGTTCAACGTTTAGCCCGCGGAACGCAATACTTGCGCGCGCTAAATAATCAACGGTCAGCCTGCTAAACGCGGGATTTGTGCACGTAGGGCGGTTGCGTACGCTAGTGCGTCGTCGATGTCCGTGGCCACGAAGTGCAGGTCGACGAAAGCCTCGTCCACGGCGAGCTCCTTGGCCACGCCGAGTTGCTCGGTCACCTCGGCCACGTCCGTCGGCTGTTGCGGGTTCAGTCGTAGCACTCGGCGCACCGCGCTCGGATCGCGACCGGCGCGCTCGGCGGCCGCGCGAATGGTTGCCCACTGCTCGGCGAGCAGATGCGGGGAAAACCCCGCCATCAGCCAGCCGTCCGCGCGTCGACCGATCCGCTCCAGCGCCGCCGCGGAGAACCCACCGAGCAGGATCGGCGGTCGCGGCTGCTGCACCGGCCGCAGATCCACGGTGGATTCCGGAATGTCCCAGAAGTGCCCGTGGTGCTCCACCGGCTGACGGGTCCACAACGCGAGCAACGCGTCGATCAGCTCGTCCAGCCGTTTGCCCCGATCAGCCCACGGCACGCCAGCCGCGGCGTACTCGTCCCGCAGCCAGCCAATGCCCAACCCCACGTCCAACCGGCCGCCGCTCACCTGATCGAGCGAAGTTAGCGAACGGCCGAGCAGGACCGGGGTATGCAGGGTTCCGGTGAGCGTGCTGGTACCGAGCCGGATGGTGCTGGTCGTGGTCGCCGCCACGGTCAGCGCGACGAGTGGGTCGAGAAACCGGGTGTACTCCGGCGGGTAGGGACGCTCCGGGGTGCCGCCGCCCGGGTAGATATCGCTCGGCCGCACCGGAGCCAGCACCCGATCGCCAGTCCACAGCGAGGTATAACCGAGTTCCTCTGCCGCTGCCGCGAACCTGGCGATCCCGGAAGCATCCGCGAGTGGACCGTAGTGCGGCAGCCCCAGCCCGATCCGCATCGTTACTCGGCCTCGCGCAGCAGCGCGCCGATCCGCTCCACTCCCGTCACGAGGTCGTCGTAGCCAAGGGCGTAGGAGAGCCGGAAATAGCCGTCGGTGCCGAAGGCCTCACCGGGCACCACGGCGACCTCGGCGTGCTCGAGCACCAGCCCCGCGAGCTCGGCGCTGGACCGCGGACGCTGGCCACGCAGCTGCTTGCTGAGCAGCTCCTTCACCGACGGATACGCGTAGAACGCGCCCTGCGGGGTTGGGCAGTGCACCCCGGGGATCGCGTTCAACAGCTCGACGATCTTGCGGCGCCGCTCGTCGAAGGCCGCGCGCATCTCGGTCACCGCGTCCAATGGGCCGGCGACCGCGGCCAGCGCGGCGCGCTGGGCCACATTGGACACATTGCCGCACATATGCGACTGGTAGTTCGTCGCCGCCTTGATCACGTCGTTCGGCCCGATGATCCAGCCGACTCGCCAGCCGGTCATCGCGTACGTCTTCGCGACACCATTGAGTACCAGGCACTGGTTCGCGAGCTCGGGCACCGCGACCGGCAGGGAAACCGATTCCGCGCCGTCGTAGGTGAGATGCTCGTAGATCTCATCGGTGATCACCCAGATGCCGTGCCGAACGGCCCACTGGCCGATGGCCTCGATCTCGGCGCGGGAGTACACCGTGCCCGTCGGGTTGGCCGGGGAGTTGAACAGCAGCACCTTGGTGCGCGGCGTCCGCGCCGCCTCGAGCTGCTCGACGCTGACCCGGTAGTCAGTGGTCTCGTCCGCGGTCACCTGGACTCCGACACCGCCGGCCAGCGCGATCGATTCCGGGTAGGTGGTCCAGAACGGGGCGGGCAGCAGCACCTCATCGCCGGGATCGAGCAGCGTGGCGAACGCGGAGTAGACGGCCTGCTTGCCACCGTTGGTCACCAACACCTGGCTCGGCGCCACCTCGTAGTTCGAGTCCCGCGCGGTCTTCGCGGCGAGGGCTTCCTTCAGCTCGGGAAGCCCGCCAGCCGCGGTGTAGCCGTGGTTGGCCCGCTGCGCGCACGCGGCCTCGGCGGCGGCGACGATGTAATCGGGCGTCGGGAAGTCGGGCTGTCCGGCGCCGAAGCCGATCACCGGTCGACCCTTGGACTTCAGTTCGGCCGCTTTCGCGTCCACCGTGAGGGTGGCCGATGGGCTGATGCCGCCGATGCGCTTGGACACGCGGGGGCGGTTCAGGTCGGCGGAGTCTGGTCCTGTGGGTTGTCCGGTGTGGGCTTGCGGAGTGGCCATGGTGCCTATCGTCGCAGATCTAATGGGAGGTCAGCGCGGCAGACCCCCGCTCGGTAGGGGCGCGGTTATCGGGGCCCAGGAGCGTTGCCGTACACTTTCGAACTTGGAGCGTTGACATCATCCCCGAGTTGACTTTCGGGGATGATTCGATGTGTCTATAGGGGTGTAGCTCAATTGGCAGAGCAGCGGTCTCCAAAACCGCAGGTTGCAGGTTCAAGTCCTGTCACCCCTGCGTTCAGCAAGCTGCCAGTAGCGGAAGATCTGCCGTTGGCGGAAGATCCAGTGGAGGAACGGCGTGACTGAGGACGGTGACAAGGACCGGACGGAGGACCAGGATTCCTCCCGCCCGGTCAGTGCCTCGGCTCGGCGCGAGCGCCGTGAATCCGCGGGCTCGACCGCCAAACCCGCCGGGAAGCGCAGCGATGCTGGCAAGAAATCGGCGAAGGGTGGGGACGCCGCGGCGCCGAAGTCGAAATCGGGGGACGTCAAGGACAACACCCCGCGCTCGGCGCGGACTCGGGAGGACAAGGAGAAGCGTCCCTCGCTGTTCGCTCGGCTCGCCCGCTTCTTCCGTGAAGTCGTAGGTGAGCTGCGTAAGGTCATCTGGCCGACCAAGAAGCAGATGATTACCTACACCATCGTGGTGTTGGTGTTCGTGGCCTTCATGGTGACGTTGGTGGCCGGACTGGATCTCGCGTTTTCCAGGGGCGTGCTGTGGCTCTTCGGTTGAGCCGGCCCGGTTTTCCACCGGTGCTCGACCAGCCGCGGACAGGCCCGACGCGATGCACGAGTAGGAAGTGAGAGGCGAAGTGACCTCCCAGAACGGTGCGGAGACGACCGGCCAGCCCGATGCGCCGGAGGTAGCCGACCAGACCTCCGAAATCGACACGGTGGACACCGAGGACACCGTGGCCGTTTCGGATGCCGAGGAGCAGGGCACCGAAGACGCCTCGGCGGACCAGGACTCGGCGGACCAGGACACCGAGGAAGTCGCCCACGAGGAAGCGGCGGACGAAGTCAGCGCCGAACCGGCGGCTACCGAGCAGCCGGAAGAGGCCGACGACCCGGTCGAGCAGCTGCGTAAGGAGCTACGCGCGGCGCCGGGAGACTGGTACGTGGTGCACTCCTACGCGGGGTACGAGAACAAGGTCAAGTCCAACCTGGAGACGCGTAGTCACACGCTGGACGTCGAGGACTTCATCTTTCAGATCGAGGTGCCCACCGAAGAGGTCACCGAGATCAAGAACGGACAGCGCAAGCAGGTGCAGCGCAAGGTGCTGCCCGGCTACATCCTGGTGCGGATGGACCTGAACGACGCGTCCTGGAGCGCCGTGCGCAACACCCCCGGGGTCACCGGTTTCGTCGGCGCCACCTCGCGTCCGTCTCCGCTGAGCATTGACGAAGTGCTCAAGTTCCTCGCGCCCGAGGTCGAGCAGGCCAAGCCGGCCGCGGCGAGCAAGGAAGAGTCGACGCAGGCCGCTGCTGGTTCTTCGGCCGTCGAGGTCGACTTCGAGGTTGGCGAGTCGGTTACCGTGATGGATGGCCCATTCGCCACGCTGCCCGCGACGATCAGCGAAGTCGACGCGGGTGGACAGAAACTGAAGGTGCTGGTGTCGATCTTCGGCAGGGAAACGCCTGTCGAGCTGTCGTTCAGCCAGGTCTCCAAGATCTGACCGGTGCGCTCGAGCGCGAGCCGCCGGCAGCTACCCGATGGGGCGGCAGGCGCCATCGGGATTACATAGCGAAATTAGGAAGCACGGAAATGCCACCCAAGAAGAAGAAACTCGCAGCGATCATCAAGCTGCAGATTCAGGCAGGGGCCGCGAACCCCGCGCCGCCGGTTGGCCCCGCGCTGGGTCAGCACGGTGTGAACATCATGGAGTTCTGCAAGGCCTACAACGCCGCGACCGAATCGCAGCGCGGCAATGTGGTGCCGGTTGAGATCTCCGTGTTCGAAGACCGCTCCTTCGACTTCAAGCTCAAGACGCCGCCAGCGGCCAAGCTGCTGCTCAAGGCCGCGGGCGTGGAGAAGGGCAGTGCCGAACCACACCGCAACAAGGTCGCCAAGGTGTCCTGGGACCAGGTTCGGGAGATCGCCGAAACCAAGAAGGCCGACCTGAACGCCTACACGACCGACCAGGCCGCGCAGATCATCGCCGGTACCGCACGGTCCATGGGCATCACCGTCGAAGACTGACTCGTCAACGTCGTGGGAGAGCCGGCGCGGCTCTGTACCAACCACAACTGATCCGCAGAGGAAACAAGGACAGCAATGGCAAAGCGCAGTAAGGCCTATCAGCAGGCCGCCGAGCTGATCGACCGGACGCGGCTGTACAGCCCGCTGGACGCGGTCCGCTTGGCCAAGGAAACTTCCAAGATCAAGATGGATGCCACCGTCGAGGTGGCGATGCGACTGGGCGTCGACCCGCGCAAGGCCGACCAGATGGTCCGCGGCACCGTGAACCTGCCGCACGGGACCGGTAAGACCGTTCGAGTGATCGTCTTCGCCACCGGCGACAAGGCGACCGAGGCGGAGAACGCCGGTGCGGACGTTGTTGGCTCGGACGAGCTGATCGAGCGCATTCAGGGTGGCTGGCTCGATTTCGACGCCGCGATCGCGACGCCGGACCAGATGGCCAAGGTCGGCAGGGTGGCGCGGGTGCTCGGCCCGCGCGGTCTGATGCCGAACCCGAAGACCGGCACGGTGACCCCGGACGTGGCGAAGGCCGTTGCCGACATCAAGGGCGGCAAGGTCAGCTTCCGCGTGGACAAGCAGGGCAACCTGCACCTGATTATCGGCAAGGCGTCCTTCGAGGCGAACTCGCTTGTCGAGAACTACGCGGCGGCGCTGGACGAGGTGTTGCGGGCCAAGCCAGCCGCGGCCAAGGGGCGCTACCTGAAGAAGGTCACTTTCACCACGACCATGGGCCCGGGCATCCCGGTCGACCCGGCCAGGACCCGCAACCTGCTCGCCGAGGACGGCGCCTGACCAAACTGGTCAAGCACGGGCAGCTGAGCTAACAAGAGGGCCGCACACCGAACCGGTTGTGCGGCCCTCTTTGTATGCGGTCAGCCAGTCGGGGCCGCTGGCGGCGTAGGTACGTCCTCGGACGGCGGCGGCGGGCACGGATTGGGCTCTTGCTCGTGCCTGTCGACGATCCACTGACCCTTTTCGACCTGCTTCAGCGTGAACACGCCCAGTGATGGGCCGCCTTCGACGGTCATCTCGCAGGAGCTGATGGTGGTGTGGTCGCCGCTCGGTGTGCGGTAGGCCGAGTTGGGAAACCATGGCTCGGCGTAGGCGTTCATGTTCTCGACTTCGGTACTCAGCTGCTTGATCGCCGCCGTGCAGTTCGGCTCGTCGAAGTTGTTGGCGAACTGCCGCGCGGCCGATGCGGTGAACCTGCCGCAGCCGAGATCGGCCCGGCCCTGTGCCACGTGTTTGTAGACCTTGCGAACCGCTTCATGTGGGGTGGTGGAAAGCAGCTGGGTTTCCACATAGGTGCCGCCGCCGGTTTCGGCCGCGTTGTCCGAGTCCTCGGTGCCGAAGTACTTCTGGTAGGCCCAGTTCAGCGCGAGGAAGATGATCAGCAGGTACACCAGGCGGCGGAAGATCTTGCTGGCGAGTAGCTTTCGCCACCACGGGCGGCCGGAGCGCGGCTGACCGGCCGGTAGCTCGCCCCTGGCTCCGCCGGGAGGAGCCGGTGGCTGCCCGCCCGTGCCCTGGACCCCGCCTGCTGGTTGGCCCGGGACGGGCGGCTGCCCCGGTTGTGCCGCACCCTGTTGAGCTTCGGAGAACCGCAGAAACTCCTGGAACTGTTGGAACTGCCGAAACTGCTCCAGCTGTGCCTGGTCGAGCGGCTGGGAGTCGGCTGGCTGGTTGATGGCGGGTTGATCAGCGCCGGGTTGGTACACGACGGGCTGGTGCACTCCGTCGCTTGCCGATATTGGGTCGCTTGCCGATATTGGGTCGCTGGCTGGCGCCGGCCGGTTTCCGGTACCGCCTGATTCGGGTTCGGCAGGGGTGGGCTGCCCCGGGGTAGATCGCTCGGGCGTGTCTGGGGTGTCGCCGCGGCCGGGCTGCTCATTGGGTGCCACGGCTCCATGATGCCGTGTCGGGTCGTACACCGCGGGTAAGCCCGGGGGTGCCAACCGAAGTTCCTGCGTAGCGGTGTAGGCTTGGCTCGTTCTACCGAAGACCGCCGGTCCTTTCCGGTTCGCCTCGGCTTGCCCAGTTTCGTTTCGGCTTGCTGAGTATCCGGGAAGTGAAGGTCCCACGAGATGTGGGCGGCCTGCGCAGGAGGACGTGGTGAGTTCCGCGCGTTTGTCGTGCGCATTTTGTCGCCCCGTGCCTGCTGCGCCGGGGCGTTTGGCATTTCTGGGCCCTCCTCGGCCGGTGGTCGTCTCGTTACCAGAGCACTAGCCACGAGAGGAGGCGACAATGGCGAAGCCGGACAAGGTAGCGGCCGTCGCTGAGATCGCGGATCGTTTCCGCAACAGCTCGGCTGCCGTGGTGACCGAGTACAGCGGTCTTTCCGTGTCTCAGCTGACCAACCTCCGCCGCGCTCTCGGCACTGGCGCCAGTTATCGCGTCGCGAAGAACACCCTCGTCCTGCGTGCCGCCGCGGAGGCCGGCGTGGAAGGGCTCGATGAGTTCTTCGCCGGTCCGACAGCCATCGCGTTCGTCGATGACGAGCCGGTGGACACCGCGAAGGTGCTGCGTGATTTCGCGAAGGACAACAAGGGTCTCGTAATCAAGGGCGGCTACATGGATGGCCGTCCGATCTCCGTCGACGAGGTCACCAAGCTCGCCGACCTGGAGAGCCGCGAGGTCCTGCTGTCCAAGCTGGCCGGCGCGATGAAGGGCAACCTCACCAAGGCCGCCGGGCTGTTCAACGCCCCGGCCTCGCAGGTGGCCCGGCTGGCTGCGGCGCTCCAGGAGAAGAAGTCCGCCGCGGGCGAGTCCGCCGAGCAAGAGGCACCAGCCGAGAGCTGAGCAATCCCCACCCGACAGACCGCGCCCGCCTGGGCGTATCCGAAGTAGGAAGGAACCGCCATCATGGCGAAGCTGAGCAACGACGAGCTGCTCGACGCGTTCAAGGAGATGACGCTGCTCGAGCTGTCCGAGTTCGTGAAGCAGTTCGAGGACGTCTTTGACGTCACCGCGGCCGCCCCGGCTGCCGTTGTTGCCGCCCCGGCCGGTGGCGGCGAAGCCGCCGCCGAGGAAGAGCAGGACGAGTTCGACGTCGTGCTCGAGGGCGCTGGCGACAAGAAGATCCAGGTCATCAAGGTCGTCCGCGAGGTCATCTCCGGGCTGGGCCTGAAGGAGGCCAAGGAGCTGGTCGAGGGCGCGCCGAAGCCGCTGCTGGAGAAGGTGGACAAGGACGCCGCCGAGGCTGCCAAGGCCAAGCTGGAAGAGGCCGGCGCCAAGATCTCCATCAAGTGAGCTAATTCAACGCTCAACCACCAAGGGGTGGGCAGTCCGTATCAGGGCTGCCCACCCCTTCGTGTATCCAGGGCAAATACCGCGTTTAGCGGGCTAACCGCGTTATCCGGCGTTCGCGGTTAGCGGGCTGAATGTCGTTAGCGAGCAGGGGTGAGCGCGTCCGGGCAGCCCTGCTGCCGTGTCACGGGGTAGTGTTTCGGACGCGGTGTGTAGTGCTGCCTGGTTGAGTAGGTCGGCGTGTTCATACCGTTATGGAAATCTTGGCTTCCAGCCCGCTGTTGGTAGGCAATGCGCCCAACTGGCCAGTAACCTCACCTGCTCCTGTTCGTTGCATAAGGGTGAGGGCCGTCTGGCCAGTACTCGGAGCCTGGCTCAGCGGGCAGGACGCGTACATGGCTCGTCGAGGAGCGCAGGAGGTCCGGTGGGCGCCGAGGTTGTTGTTGAGGGCCTGACCAAGTCGTTCGGCAAGCAAGCCATCTGGCGGGATGTCACGCTCACCCTGCCGCCGGGTGAGGTATCCGTGTTACTCGGACCATCGGGTACCGGTAAATCCGTCTTCCTCAAATCGATGATCGGGCTGTTGAAGCCAGAACGCGGGAAATGCGTCATCAACGGCGTGGACATCTGCTCCTGCTCGGAACGCAAGCTCTACGAGATTCGCAAACTCTTTGGCGTGCTTTTCCAGGACGGTGCGCTGTTCGGTTCGATGAACCTCTACGACAACGTCGCATTCCCGCTGCGCGAGCACACCAAGCGATCCGAGTCGGAGATCAAACGGATCGTGCTCGAAAAGATGGAAATGGTCGGTTTGCTCGGCGCCGAGTCGAAGCTGCCCGGCGAGATCTCCGGCGGTATGCGTAAACGGGCCGGCCTCGCCCGCGCACTGGTACTCGATCCGGAAATCATCCTGTGCGACGAACCGGACTCCGGACTCGACCCGGTGCGCACCGCGTACCTCTCCCAGCTCCTGATCGACCTGAACGCGCAGATCGACGCGACGATCCTGATCGTCACGCACAACATCAACGTCGCTCGGACCGTGCCGGACAACCTCGGCATGCTCTTTCGCCGCGAACTCGTCATGTTCGGCCCCCGTGAGGTGCTGCTGACCAGTGACGAACCCGCGGTCGAGCAGTTCCTGAACGGCCGCCGGATCGGGCCGATCGGGATGTCCGAGGAGAAGGACACCGCGACAATGGCCGCCGAGGAAGCCGCCCGCGCGGCCGGCCATCACGACGGATCGCCCGAGGAAGACGTACGTGGAGTCGTGCCCCAGATGCAACCGTCCCCCGGGCTGCCGGTTCGCAAGGGCGATCGGCGCAGGAAGGATCGGGTGATGCGGATCCTGCACAACCTCCCCGCGCCTGCTCAGCAGGGTATTGTCGAGTCGCTGTCCGATTCGGACAGACAGCGCTATGGGCTGCAGCGTCAGCCGGCCCCGGTTGGCCGGCCAGACGACACCAGGCCGCTAGGTCCCGGCGCGCAACGGCCGAACCACGCGCTGAGCCAGGAGTCCGTAGCCAACCTGCCACGTTCGGCGTGGCAGCCGCCGCCCGAATCATCACCGCAAGCGCCACAACCGCGCCCCGGTGACGGCTAGCGATGACTTCCACCCGCACCCAGGCTGGTTTTCCTGGGGTCGGCATGCTTCGCGAGACCGGACGGTTGTTCGCACTCGGTCTCGATGTGGTGCGCGGATTCTTCCAGCGCCCATTCCAGGTTCGCGAGTTCATTCAGCAGTGCTGGTTCATCGCCAGCGTCACGATCATGCCGACCGCACTGGTCGCCGTACCGTTCGGCGCGGTCATTGCCCTGCAGCTGGGTTCCCTTGTCACCCAGTTCGGCGCCGAGTCATTCATGGGTGCCGCGAGCGTACTCGCGGTGATCCAGCAGGCCGCACCGTTGGTGACCGCGCTGCTCGTCGCCGGCGCGGGAGGTTCGGCAATCTGCGCGGATATCGGCGCGCGCACGATCCGCGAGGAGATCGACGCCATGGAGGTGCTCGGGGTCTCCGCGGTGCAGCGCCTCGTGGTGCCAAGGGTACTGGCTTCGATGCTGGTAGCCGTGCTGCTCAACGGCCTGGTCAGTGTCGTCGGGGTGCTCGGTGGTTACTTCTTCAACGTGGTGTTGCAGGGCGGTACGCCCGGTGCGTATCTGGCCAGTTTCAACGCCCTCGCGCAGCTACCCGACCTGTGGATCAGCGAGCTCAAAGCGTTGATCTTCGGCTTTATCGCGGGAGTCGTCGCCGCTTACCGTGGCCTGAACCCGCCGCCAGGGCCGAAAGGCGTCGGGGAGGCGGTAAACCAATCCGTCGTGATCACCTTCCTGCTGCTGTTCTTCGTCAACTTCGTCCTGACCACGATCTACCTCACGATCGTGCCGGCAAAGGGGAGTTGAGGTAGATGGCTGGGAACTCCCGTACCACGCAAACCATGCGCAGGGTGGTGAACGCCCCGCTTGGCGTGCTGGACAAGGCCGGCGACCAGATGTCGTTCTACCTCAAGACGCTGGCCTGGATACCCCGCGCGCTGCACCGCTACATCCGGGAAACGCTGCGGTTGCTCGCCGAAGTGAGCTTCGGCAGTGGTGCGCTCGCGGTGATCGGCGGCACCGTCGGGGTGATGGTCGGACTCACCGTATTCACCGGTGTCGTCGTCGGCTTGCAGGGCTACGCCGCGCTGGACCAGATCGGCACCGCCGCCTTCGCGGGTTTCACCTCGGCGTACTTCAACACCAGGGAGATCGCGCCGCTGGTTGCCGGACTTGCGCTGTCCGCGACGGTAGGCTCCGGTTTTACCGCGCAGCTGGGCGCCATGCGGATCTCCGAGGAGGTGGACGCGCTCGAAGTGATGGGGGTGCCCAGTCTGCCGTTCCTGGTGACCACCAGGGTGATCGCCGGGTTCATCGCGGTGATCCCGCTCTACATCATCGGCCTGCTCACCTCATACGCCGCTTCCCGGATCGTCACCGTGTACTTCTTCGGGCAGTCGGCAGGAACCTATGATCACTACTTCGAGTTATTCCTGCCGCCACAAGACGTGTTCTGGTCTTTCGGCAAGGTTCTCATCTTCGCGATCGTGATCATCATGGTGCACTGCTACTACGGTTACCGCGCAAGTGGCGGTCCGGCCGGGGTGGGGGTCGCCGTTGGTCGCGCGGTACGTACCACGATCGTCGTGGTGGCGCTGCTCAACTTCTTCATTGGCTTCGCGATCTGGGGAACCACGGTGACAGTAAGGATCGCCGGATGAGAAGCAGCGCGCTCATCACCCTCCGCCGCCGGCTACTTGGCCTGGCGTTCATCGCCTGCCTGCTCGGCGTGATCGTGCTGTCCGTCGCGTTCTACAACAAAACCTTCAGTACCTTCACCAGGGTCACGCTGCAGGCCGGCACGATCGGTAGCCAGCTGAAGGAACAGGCCGATGTGAAGGTCCGCGGGCTGATCGTGGGGACTGTCGAGCGGGTCGAGCCGCGACTCGACGGGGCCGAACTGGAACTCGCCCTGGATCCGGCGAAGACCCACCTCATCCCGCAGAACGTCTCCGCTCGACTGCTCCCGAAAACGCTGTTCGGGGAACGCTACGTATCTCTGCAACTGCCCGAGCAGCCAGCCAGTGAGTCCCTGCGGGACGGCGACGTGATCTCGCGGGACCGGTCCAGCACGGCGATCGAGCTGGAGCAGGCGCTGGACAACCTGCTTCCGGTACTGCAGGCGGTGCAGCCACAAAAACTGTCCAGCACGCTCAGCGCGATCTCCACCGCGCTCGAAGGGCGCGGGGAACCCTTGGGGCAGACGCTGGTTGAGCTCGACCAGTATCTCACCGAGCTCAACCCCAACGTGCCGAAGCTTACCGAGAACCTTCGCGGGCTGGCCGACGTGTCCGACGTGTACAACGAGGCCGCGCCGGATTTCGTGGCCGCGCTGGACAACCTGACCACGACGACGCAGACCATTGTGGACCAGCAAGGCAATCTGAACACGCTGTACGGCACAGTGACCGGTACCTCCGAGGATCTGAACTCCTGGCTCGTGGCGAATAAGGACAATCTGATCAACGTCTCGACCGAGTCACGTAAGACACTTGAAGTGCTCGAGCGCTACTCCCCGCAAACGCCGTGTTTCCTCCGGGGTATGCGCCAGGCCAAGGACAAGCTGGACCTGGCCTTCGGTAAAGGCACCGACAAGCCGGGACTGCACGCGAAGATTGAGATCGTGAACAACCGCGGCAAGTACGAGCCGGGTAAGGACGAGCCGCGGTACGACGACCATCGGGGCCCGCGGTGTTACGAGTTCGAAGAGTTGCCGGATCCGTTCCCACAGCATCCGCCGGATGGTCCGATCCAGGACGGCAGCAGCAAACCGCCCGCCGCGGAGATCGCTGACGCCGGGGTGCTTCCGCCGGCGACGGGCAGTTTCTACGACCAGGGCGGCACCACGAGTCCGTCCAGTGCGGACAGTGGATCGGCTAGCCTGGCCAACTCTGGCTACGAACGCGATGTACTTGCCACCCTGCTCTCGCCCCAGCTGGATGTGGCACCACAGGACGTACCTGGCTGGAGCGGCCTGCTGGTCGGCCCGCTCTACCGTGGGGCGGAGGTGGACATCAAATGAGAAGCCTCGCATCGCCGCTGATCAAGTTCCTGGTGTTCGTTGCCGTGACCATATTCGCCACCGCGGTACTCGGGATCACTATCGCGAACGCGCAGCTTGGCAGCGTGCAGCCGTACTCGGCGCGGTTCACCGACGCCTCGCAGCTGCTTCCCGGTGACGATGTGCGTATCGCGGGTGTGCGGGTCGGACAGGTGAGTGACGTCAAGGTCGTCGACCGCGCACAAGCTATGATCGAGTTCGAAGTGGACGATCGTCGAACGCTGCCGAGTGGCGTGACCGCGACGATCAAGTACCGCAACCTGATCGGCCAGCGCTATCTTTCACTCGAGCAGGGTGCCGCCGGCGACCCGAACGATACCTTGGAACCCGGCGAGACGATCCCGCTTGAGCAGACAACTCCGGCGCTCGATCTCACCGAACTGTTCAATGGGTTCAAACCGCTGTTCCGCGCACTGTCCCCAGAGGACGTGAACAAGCTCTCCTACGAGATCATCCAGGTACTGCAGGGTGAAGGTGGCACGGTCGAGAACCTGCTCAAGCACACCGCGTCGCTGACCACGACTATCGCGGAGAAGGACCAGGTCATCGGAGAAGTCATCGGCAACCTGAACGAAGTGCTCGACACCGTGAACGCGCGCGGCCCTGAGCTATCCCGGTTGATCGTTCGGCTGCAGGAACTGGTTTCCGGCCTTGCTCAGGACCGCGAGCCGATCGGTGAGGCCATCGAATCGCTTGGTGGGCTCGCGGACAGCACCTCAGGACTGCTCGAAGAAGGACGAGCCCCGCTGAAGGAGAGCATCCGAGGGTTGAGCGACCTTTCCCAGAATCTCAACGACAGCGAACCGACCGTGGAACACTTCATCCAGTTCCTGCCGGAGAAGGCCGAACGGCTTACCCGTACCGCCAGCTATGGCTCCTGGTTCAACTTCTACCTCTGTGAGATGGATGCCACGGTAGGCGGAGCGGGATTGCCCGACATACCGCTGCCACTGATGCCGACTACCCAAAGTAGGTGTCAGGGATGAAGTCCTTCAGTTCGCGCAATCCGATCCCCATCGCGCTCGTCGGCATCGTGCTGCTCGGCCTCGGCGTCACCGCCGCGATGAACGCGGACGATCTGCCGATCATCGGCGGTGGCACGACCTACACCGCGGAGTTCCGCGAGGCAGCCGGCATCTCGCCGGACAACGAGGTTCGGGTAGCCGGCGTCAAGGTGGGCGAGGTCAGCGATGTCGATCTTGACGACGGCAAGGTTCTCGTCAGTTTCAAAGTGAAGGATGCCTGGCTCGGCGACAAGACCAGGGCGGACATCAAGATCAAGACCTTGCTCGGCCAGAAGTTTCTCTCGCTGGTTCCGGATGGTCAGCAGTCGCTCAACCCTGGCCAGGCGATTCCGCTGGAGCGCACCACGGCGCCCTACGATGTGCTCGAAGCCTTCCGCGGCTTGTCCGGCACGGTGGACGAGATCGACACCGACCAGCTGGCTCAGAGTTTCGACACCATCTCGGAGACCTTCGCGAACACCCCGGACGATGTGAAGGGCGCGCTTTCCGGGCTTTCCGCGCTGTCCAAAACGATCTCCAGTCGTGATCAGCAGTTGGCCAAACTGCTGTCCAACACCGAGCAGATCACCGGCACGCTTGCCGAACGCGACGCTGAGGTGCAGCGGCTCATCCAGGACGGTAACCAGCTACTCGAAGAGATCAGCCGCCGCGAGGAAGCGATCCGGACCTTGCTGCAGGGCACAAAGGAGCTATCCGGACAACTACGCGGGCTGGTCGCGGACAACAATGAGCAGCTGGGGCCCGCGCTGGCCGAACTGGATCAACTGACCGGAATGTTGAGCAGGAACCAGGAGTCACTCCGGCAGGGCATCAGCAATCTCGCTCCGTTCGCGCGCCTGTTTACCAACACACTCGGCAACGGACGCTGGTTTGACGCCTTCATGTGTGGCTTGCTGCCGCCGGCCGTTGGGCCGTTCAACGAGGAGGGGTGTCGACTATGAACCCCGAATCGCGGACAGGGCAACGGATCGCGCAGGCCACCGCGCTCGCCTGCGCGCTCGGTCTGGTGCTCGCCGGCGTGCTGTGGTGGACGATGCAGGACGCGAATACCAAGCGATTCACCACGATGTTCACCGCGACGGTCGGCCTTTACGAAGCTAACGATGTCCGGATCCAGGGCGTCAAGGTTGGCAGCGTGCAGAGCGTGGTACCGATGGGTGACCAGGTACGCGTCGAGCTCGAAGTGGACCGCAAGTATCCGGTCCCCGCTGACGCCAAGGCCGTGATCGTGGCTCCATCACTGGTCAGCGACCGGTACGTGCAGTTCACCCCGACCTACCAGGGCGGCGCGGAACTGGCCGACGGCGCGCGGCTGGGGCTCGACCGGACCGCGACCCCGTTGGAAGTGGACGATCTCTACAACAGCCTCAACCGCGTGTCCAAGGCGCTCGGGCCGGAAGGCGCCAACGAGGACGGTGCCCTGACCCGGCTACTGGAAACCACTTCCGCCAATGTGGATGGTGTCGGCAAGCAGTTCAACACTGCTGTCAGCGAGCTGGCCAAGGCGTCACGCACGTTGTCCGGCAACAAGGAGGATCTGTTCCGCACGGTGGACAATCTGCAGCAGTTCACGACCACCCTGGCGCAGAGCGATCGACAGGTGAACGAGTTCGCCGAGCGGCTGTCCGGAGTGAACGATTTTCTCGCGCGGGAGCGGGGAAATCTTGGCGAGTCGGTCGAGCAGCTGGGTACCGCGTTGAGTACGGTCCAGCAGTTCATCAGCGAGAACCGCGGCCGGATCGACACCAACGTGGAGAAGCTGGCCGGGATCACCGGAGTACTCGTCGACCAGCGGGAAGCGCTGGCCGAAATACTCGATGTCGCGCCAACCGGGCTGGCGAACCTGTTCAATACCTACAACGCCTCGTCGGGCACGTTGGACGCGCGCGATGTCTTCGCCGGGTTCTCCGCCCCACCCATCGTCACCGCGTGTACCGCCGTGCGGCAGGCAACGCCCGATCAGCTGCCGCAGACACTGGCGGACATCTGCGATGCGCTCGCGCCGGTCGTGGACGGCACATTGCCCCTGCCGTCCGTCAACCAGGTGATCGTGGCGCTGAATGAGGGTAAGCTACCGCCACTTCCGCTCCCTCTCGCGGGCGAGGCCTATGGCTCGCCCGCCGCGGTGCAGGGAGGTAACTGATCATGCGGCGCGGGATACGTTCGGCTCGCCTGGCGCTCGCCAGTGCCCTGGCCGCGATACTGCTTGCCGGTTGCGGGATTACTGGCGCCTATGACATTCCACTGCCGGGCGGTGCGGATCTCGGCGAGAACCCGTACCAGGTGCGCGTGCAGTTCCGGGACGTCCTCGACCTGGTGCCGCAGTCTGGTGTGAAGGTCAACGACGTGCCGGTCGGCAGGGTGGAAAAGGTCGGGTTGGCCAAGGATGGCTGGACCGCGGAAGTAACCCTGCTGATCAACGGTGACGTGCGGTTGCCAGCCAACGCCACCGCGCAGCTGCGGCAGTCCAGTTTGCTCGGTGAGAAGTTCGTCCAGCTGTCCAATCCCGCCGACGGGACGCCGGCAGAGGGCAGCGAACTTTCGGATGGCGGGCTGATTCCGGTGGACCGGACGAACCGCAATACCGAGGTGGAGGAGGTGCTTGGCGCACTGTCCATGTTGCTCAACGGTGGCGGGGTCGACCAGCTGCGCACGATCACCCGAGAGCTGAACAATGTCACCGAGGGAAATGAAGGCTCGATCCGATCGCTACTCGGTAATGTCCGGGAGTTGACCGAGAATCTGGACGCGCACTCCGGAGACATCACCAGGGCGCTGGACAGCGTGAACCGCCTGTCGACCACGCTGGTTCAGCAACGGGACCAGATCGGGAACGCGATCGACAACCTGGGCCCCGGGCTCGAGGTGTTGAACGCGCAACGCGGCCAGCTGGTCACCATGTTGCAGAGCCTGCGGAAACTCTCCGGTGTAGCGGTGGACACGGTGAACAAGAGCAAGGAGGATCTGGTCGCCGACCTCAAGGCCCTCGCGCCGACCTTGCAGAAGCTGGCCGAAGCTGGCACGGACCTGCCCCAGTCACTCGAGCTCCTGTTCACCATCCCGTTCACGGACGCCGCGATCGAGGGCACCAAGGGCGATTTCGTGAATCTGTATGCCGATCTCGATCTCAACGTGGATTCGCTGCTGCAGAACCTGAGCCGGTCGCGAACGAATCCACTGGACGGTCTTCCGCTGCTTGGTGATCTTGCCGAGCCGACACAAGGCGAGAAGCCGGGAGCACCGCCGCCACTGCCGCTGCCCGACTCGGCCTCGGCGCCGGCTCCGGAACCCCCTGGCGGTTCGCCCAATAGTGACGGTGCGGCACCGCCCGCATCGGGCGCGAGTGGCATCTTCGGCGTACTCACCGGGGGTGGTGCGTAATGCTCACCAGGCGGACCAAGCTCCAGGTCGTGGCGTTCTTCATGATCGCCGTGGTTTCGGTGACGTACGCGTTGTTCCGCTTCACCGATATCAGCAAGGTATTCGGCGAATCCGGCTATACGGCGACACTCGAGCTCGCCCAGTCAGGGGGAATCTTCAGTAATGCCGAAGTCACCTATCGCGGTGTCAACGTCGGCAGGGTGGGCGAACTTCGGCTGACAGCCGATGGGCTTGAGGCCGACCTCAATCTGGATCCGGACACACCAAAGATCCCCACCGATCTACAGGCCGTGGTGGCGAACCGCTCGGCGATTGGCGAGCAGTACGTCGATCTGCGCCCCAACACCAATTCGGGGCCGTACCTAGAGAACGGTTCGCAGATTGACGTGCGGCGCACGAGTACTCCGGTAGGCACGGACGAGGTGGTCGCGAACCTGGACGGCCTGACGACCTCGATTCCCACCGACGCACTGCGCACCGTGGTGGACGAGTCATACGAGGCTTTCCGTGGTACGGGCGGAGATCTACAGGTACTGCTGGACACCGCACGCGATTTCACCGCCACCGCCAAGGAAAACCTGCCGCAGACGGTGAATCTGCTTGAGACCGGCAACACCGTGCTGAACACACAACGGGCGCAGGCGGGAAACATCACGTCGTTCAGCGAAGACCTGCGGCTGCTTTCCGAACAGTTGAAGAGTTCGGACGGCGATATTCGGGAGTTGATCTCCGTGACGCCGCAGGTGTCCAATGAGGTCAGCGCGGTGCTGCGGGATTCCGGCGAGAACCTCGGCGTAGTGCTCGCGAACCTGCTGACCACGTCGAAGATCCTGTCCACCCGCACCGATGGTCTGGAAATGTCGTTCATCGTCTATCCGATGGCTGGCGCGGCTGCGCAGAGCCTGATCGACGAGGATGGCAAGGCGCATCTCGGGTTCGCGCTGAACCTGCTTGATCCGCCAACCTGCATGGTGGGCTATGAGGGCACGAACCGGCGCCCCGGCAATGATCTTTCTGAGGCGCCGACCAATTCGCAGGCCTACTGCGCGGAGCCGAAGGGCAGTCCCATCAACGTGCGCGGTTCGGCAAACGCGCCGTACGGCGGGCGGCCGGACGCGCCGACGCAGGCGGAGATCGAGGCGAGCAGTGACCGGCCCACCGAAGCGGCCGCGGAGCAGGCTGGGCGGGGCGTTCCGGGAGCACGGGCCGAGAGCACGACCTTGACCAGTATGTCTGACCTGCTCGGCTTACCCGGATAACAGCCGGTCAGCGGTTCGGCGAGACCGACTCGCGGTGATCGGAGGAAACTCGAACCAAACGATGCAACCTACCCTGGAGCTACATGGACACCAAGCCTGACAAGTCAGCGAATTCGCGCCGTGCTCGGTGGCCCTGGTTGTCGAACAACCTCGTTGTGGCGGCTCTGGCGCTTGTCGTGGTAGCTGCCGCATTCGTCGCCTGGTTAGGCATTTCCTGGTGGCAGGCGGGATCGGGGGACAATGCCGAGCTCGCCGAAACCAGGGACGAGGTGCTGCGGGTTGGTCAGTCGGCGATTACCACCTTCAACACGCTTGATTACCGCGAGCCGGAGGAAGGTTTCCGCAACTGGGAGCAGGCTGCTACCGGGAATCTGCTCGAGGAGGTCCAGAAGTATCAGGATGAGCAGAAGAAGCAGCTGAAAGAGGCGAAGTCGGTGAGCACCGCCGAGGTCCTGGAGAGCGCCGTCAGCGAACTCGAGGTCGACGAAGGCAAGGCGTTGGTGATGGCAGCCGTCGAGCTGACCACCCAGGTGGGCGAGGAGCAGCCAGTACCCAAGACGGTGCGCGTCGAGGCGGAGCTGACCAGGACCGATGACGGCTGGAAGCTCAGCGGCATCCGGCATGTGGGGATGGCTCCGCAGCAGGGCCAGGAAGGTCAGCAGGGCCAGGAAGGTCAGCAGGGACAGCAGGGCGGCGCGCCCGAAGGGGACGGTAACTAGTGGCACGGTCTCGTCGGCCTCACCGGCCTACAGGGCAACAGCGAACCGGGTCGGCGCGCCGGCCCAAGGTTGCGGGGTGGAACCGGCCCGCAACGAGGGAGACGGAGCCAGCGCCGGAGGGCGCCGAGTCGGTGACGGAGACCGAGTCGGTGGAGCCCGCGGTAACCGAGGCGGATCCCGCGCCAGATGAGCCTGTGCCAGACGACTCTGTGCCAGACGAGTCCGGGCCAGACGAGCTGGACCAGCCCGGCGAGTCGGATGGGCCCGCTGAGCCCGGTGACCGCACGGATGCCGAGGTGCTCGAGTCCGTCACCGAACCGGAGGCCGAACCAGCCCCGCCCGTTCCCTCGCCGGTCAAGCGCGGGCCGAGCCCGACTGGCAAGCGCCGGTCGACCGGTATCGCGCGTCCGGATGATGCCGGCCAGCTCGCGGTGTCGGCTCCCGTGCCGGCGATCGAGGACGCTGCCGACACGTCCGCCGAGGACGAGGACGCTGGTGGCGACGGGGGGTGGCGGCGCAACCCGGTGGTCCTCGCCGCGCTGCTGACGGTGCTTGCGATCGGTCTTGGCGCATTGGCGTTCTGGTTCCGGGTGGAGGGTGCCGCGGCAAGTGAGTCGACCAGTAACGAGGCGCTCCTGAACGCGGCGCGGACCAGTGAACTCAAGGAGCAGGTCACGGACGGCTTCGAGCAGTTGTTCTCGTACAACTACACGGATACGGACAAGACCGAGCAGGCAGCGAAGCAGATCCTCGCTGGCGAGGAGGTCCGCTCCGAGTACGAACAGTTGTTCGACCAGATCAAGAAGCTCGCTCCGGAGCAACAGATGGTGGTCACCATGGAGGTCGTGCAGAGCGCCGTTATTCGGTTGGAGGGTGATCAGGCACGACTGCTGGTCTTCGCCGACCAGACGAGCGTGCGGGGGACCAGCGGGGACACCGCGGCCGCCCCGGCGCAGCTGGCCATCGGCGCGCGCTTCGAAGACGACCGCTGGAAGATCACCAGTCTCGACCTGTTCGGCCAGGACCCGCCGCAGGCCCCGGAGGGCAACCCAAACCAGAACAACCCGAATGGGAACAACCCAGACCAGAACCAGCCGGGCCAGAACTAACCAGCTAAGAAACCACGTTTAGCCCGCTAAACGCGCCGTACACGCGCGCCCGAAATCAACAGTTAGCCCGCTAAACTCGATATATAGCAGTGTTATTTATGGTGCTGAGCGGCGCCGATGTGACCTTGGTCAAGTTTTGCGTTGAGCGGTCTGTGCTGGTCCGTGCTGGTCGGTTGCTGCGCCGGCCGGGGGATCGTGGCGTGGCATCTTGACGTGGCGGCTTCGCGGGTTCACGCTTGATGGCGAGCAGTGGGTTCGGCCCCGGGTTCCCAGGTGGCCCCCACTCGACAGCTGCCGTCTTGGCAGTTAGACTCGCAGTTTGCGCTGCCCACTTTCCGTGTGTCCAAAACAGGGGGCTAGGATACTGGGCACGAACGCACCCTTGACAGTCGCGTTGCGGATTGCTAGCGCGGCTGATCAACCGCTCACAGTCCCTGGAAGGACGCATCTTGGCAGTCTCCCGCGCGACCAAGGCCACTGTTGCGACCAACTCCACCGCGAAAGACAACTCGAATATTCCGGGCGCGCCCAAGCGAGTCTCCTTCGCGAAGATCCGCGAGCCGCTCGGCACCCCGGACTTGCTGGACGTTCAGATCCAGTCCTTCGAATGGTTCACCGGAGCCGAGTCGTGGTTCCAGCGCCGCGTCGACGAAGGTGACGAGAACCCGGTCGGTGGGTTGGAAGAGGTCCTGAACGAGATCTCCCCGATCGAAGACTTCTCCGGTTCGATGTCCCTTTCCTTCTCCGACCCACGCTTCGACGAGGTCAAGGCGACCGTCGAAGAGTGCAAGGACAAGGACATGACGTACGCGGCCCCGCTGTTCGTCACCGCGGAGTTCACCAATAACACCACTGGCGAGATCAAGAGCCAGACGGTGTTCATGGGTGACTTCCCCGTCATGACCAACAAGGGCACGTTCATCATCAACGGCACCGAGCGGGTTGTGGTCTCCCAGCTCGTCCGTTCGCCGGGCGTGTACTACGACCAGGCGTTGGACAAGACAACCGACAAGGATGTCTTCAGCGTCAAGATCATCCCGAGTCGCGGTGCCTGGCTCGAGTTCGACGTCGACAAGCGCGACACCGTTGGTGTGCGCATCGACCGCAAGCGCCGGCAGCCGGTGACCGTGCTGCTGAAGGCCCTCGGTTGGACCACCGAGCAGATCCGCGAGCGTTTCTCCTTCTCCGAGACGCTGCTCGCGACGCTGGAGAAGGACCACACCGCTGGCACCGACGAGGCGCTGCTGGACATCTACCGCAAGCTCCGTCCCGGCGAGCCCCCGACCAAGGAGAGCGCGCAGACCCTCCTGGAGAACCTGTTCTTCAAGGAGAAGCGCTACGACCTCGCCAAGGTCGGCCGCTACAAGGCGAACAAGAAGCTGGGTCTGAGCCAGCCGTACGAGACCGGCGTACTCACCGAGGACGACATCGTCACCACCATCGAGTACCTGGTCCGGCTGCACGCCGGCGAGGACAAGATGCCGGCTCGTGGCGCCGACTACGCCGAGGGCACGGAGATCCCGGTCGAGGTCGACGACATCGACCACTTCGGGAACCGGCGTATCCGTACGGTCGGCGAGCTGATCCAGAACCAGATCCGGGTCGGTCTGTCCCGGATGGAGCGCGTCGTCCGGGAGCGGATGACGACCCAGGACGTCGAAGCGATCACGCCGCAGACGCTGATCAACATCCGTCCCGTGGTCGCCGCGATCCGTGAGTTCTTCGGTACCTCGCAGCTGTCCCAGTTCATGGACCAGAACAACCCGATCGCGGGTCTGACGCACAAGCGCCGGATCAACGCGCTCGGACCGGGTGGTCTGTCCAGGGATCGCGCTGGCATGGACGTGCGCGACGTGCACGCCAGCCACTACGGCCGGATGTGCCCGATCGAGACGCCGGAAGGGCCGAACATCGGTCTGATCGGCTCGCTGTGCTCCTACGCCAGGGTGAACCCGTTCGGTTTCGTCGAGACGCCGTACCGCAAGGTTGTCGAAGGCCGGGTAACCGACCAGATCGACTACCTCACCGCGGATGAGGAGGACCGGTTCGTCAAGGCGCAGGCCAACGCGCCGATCGATGACGACGGCCACTTCACCGAGGACCGCGTCATGGTCCGCAGGAAGGGCGGCGAGGTCGAGCTGATCGACCCGATGGACGTCGACTACATGGATGTCTCGCCGCGCCAGATGGTGTCGGTCGCGACCGCCATGATTCCGTTCCTCGAGCACGACGACGCGAACCGCGCGCTGATGGGCGCGAACATGCAGCGTCAGGCGGTGCCGCTGCTGCGTAACGAGTCGCCGCTGGTGGGCACCGGGGTCGAGCTGAAGGCCGCGGTGGACGCCGGGGACGTGCTCGTCGCCGAGCAGGCCGGCGTGGTGGAAGAGCTCTCCGCCGACGCCATCACCGTGATGCACGATGACGGCAGCCGGCGCGGCTACCGGCTGCAGAAGTTCGAGCGTTCCAACCAGGGCACCTGCATCAACCAGAAGCCCGTGGTGAACGAGGGCGACCGGGTCGAGCTCGGCCAGGTGATCGCGGATGGTTCGGCCACCGACGAGGGCGAAATGGCGCTGGGCAAGAATCTGCTCGTCGCCGTGATGCCCTGGGAGGGGCACAACTACGAGGACGCGATCGTGCTCTCCCAGCGACTGGTCGAGGACGACACGCTCACCTCGATTCACATCGATGAGCACGAGATCGACGCCAGGGACACCAAGCTCGGCGCCGAGGAGATCACCAGGGACATCCCGAACGTCTCCGAGGACGTGCTCGCCGACCTCGACGAGCGGGGCATCATCCGGATCGGTGCCGAGGTGCGCGATGGCGACATCCTGGTCGGCAAGGTCACGCCGAAGGGTGAGACCGAGCTGACCCCCGAGGAGCGGTTGCTGCGCGCGATCTTCGGCGAGAAGGCCAGGGAAGTCAGGGACACCTCGCTGAAGGTGCCGCACGGCGAGACCGGCAAGGTCATCGGTATCCGGGTGTTCAGCCGGGATGACGACGACGAGCTGCCCCCGGGCGTGAACGAGCTGGTCCGGGTGTACGTGGCGCAGAAGCGCAAGATCCAGGACGGTGACAAGCTCGCCGGCCGGCACGGCAACAAGGGTGTGATCGGCAAGGTCGTGCCGCAGGAGGACATGCCGTTCCTGCCGGATGGCACTCCGGTCGACGTCGTGCTGAACACCCACGGTGTGCCGCGACGGATGAACATCGGCCAGGTTATGGAGTTGCACCTCGGCTGGCTGGCCTCACAGGGCTGGAAGATCGAGGGCAGTCCGGACTGGGCGCAGGGGCTCTCCGAAGACCTGTACGAGGTGGAGCCCGGCACGAACACCGCGACCCCGGTGTTCGACGGTGCCCGCGAGCAGGAGCTCACCGGATTGCTCGGATCGACCCTGCCCAACCGTGACGGCGACCGGATGGTCAACTCGGACGGCAAGGCGGTACTGATCGACGGTCGCTCTGGCGAGCCGTTCCCGTACCCGGTCTCGGTCGGCTACATGTACATCCTGAAGCTCGCGCACATGGTGGACGACAAGATCCACGCGCGGTCCACGGGCCCGTACTCGATGATCACCCAGCAGCCGCTCGGTGGTAAGGCGCAGTTCGGTGGCCAGCGCTTCGGTGAGATGGAGTGCTGGGCGATGCAGGCCTACGGTGCGGCGTACACGCTGCAGGAACTGCTCACCATCAAGTCGGACGACGTGGTCGGGCGGGTCAAGGTGTACGAGGCGGTCGTCAAGGGCGAGAACATTCCGGAGCCGGGTATTCCGGAGTCGTTCAAGGTGCTGCTCAAAGAGCTGCAGTCGCTGTGCCTGAACGTCGAGGTGCTCTCCAGCGACGGTGCCGCGATCGAGATGCGCGACTCCGACGACGAGGACCTGGAACGCGCCGCGGCGAACCTGGGTATCAACCTGTCCCGCAACGAGTCGCCCTCCGTAGACGACGTCGTGCAGTAGCTGTCCATCCCCTGTGGTGCGGCCGTGCAAGCACCCAACCGCACCTCAGGGGACCGTGACGGCAGGCGACCAAAGGAAACCATGAGTCGTAACTGTTCTTTCCCAACGCGCCAACACCAAAATTGCGGGGAGGCGGGCTAGCTAGTGCTGGACGTCAACTTTTTTGATGAGCTTCGGATCGGTCTGGCCACCGCTGACGACATCCGCCAGTGGTCCTTCGGCGAGGTGAAGAAGCCCGAAACGATCAACTACCGCACGCTCAAGCCGGAGAAGGACGGCCTCTTCTGCGAGAAGATCTTCGGCCCCACCCGGGACTGGGAGTGCTACTGCGGTAAGTACAAGCGAGTCCGGTTCAAGGGCATCATCTGTGAGCGCTGTGGCGTCGAGGTCACCCGCGCCAAGGTGCGTCGTGAGCGGATGGGCCACATCGAGCTGGCCGCGCCGGTCACGCACATCTGGTATTTCAAGGGTGTGCCTTCCCGGCTGGGCTACCTGCTCGACCTGGCTCCGAAGGATCTCGAGAAGATCATCTACTTCGCGGCGTACGTGATCACCAGTGTGAACACCGAGCTGCGGCACAACGAGATGTCGACGCTGGAGAACGAGATCGGCGTCGAGCGCAAGCAGATCGAGAACAAGCGCGACGCCGATATCGAGGCTCGCGCGCAGAAGCTGGAAGCCGATCTGGCCGAACTCGAGTCCGAGGGTGCCAAGTCGGATGTGCGCCGCAAGGTCAAAGAAGGCGGCGAGCGCGAGATGCGCCAGCTTCGCGACCGCGCCCAGCGCGAGCTGGACCGGCTCGACGAGGTCTGGAACACCTTCACCAAGCTCGAGCCGAAGCAGCTGATCTCGGACGAGGTGCTTTACCGGGAGCTCTACGACCGGTACGGCGAGTACTTCGAGGGCGCCATGGGTGCCGAGTCGATCCAGAAGTTGGCCGCCAACTTCGACGTCGACGCCGAGGCCGAATCGCTGCGGGACGTGATCCGCAACGGCAAGGGCCAGAAGAAGCTGCGCGCGCTCAAGCGGCTCAAGGTGGTCGCGGCCTTCCAGGCCACGAACAACTCGCCGATGGGCATGGTGCTCGACTGCGTTCCGGTGATCCCGCCGGATCTGCGGCCGATGGTGCAGCTGGACGGTGGCCGGTTCGCCACCTCTGACCTGAACGACCTCTACCGCAGGGTGATCAACCGGAACAACCGGTTGAAGCGGCTGATCGACCTCGGCGCGCCCGAGATCATCGTGAACAACGAGAAGCGGATGCTGCAGGAGGCCGTCGACGCGCTGTTCGACAACGGCCGCCGCGGCCGGCCGGTGACCGGGCCCGGCAACCGCCCGCTCAAGTCGCTTTCCGACTTGCTCAAGGGTAAGCAGGGCCGGTTCCGGCAGAACCTGCTCGGTAAGCGTGTGGACTACTCGGGCCGCTCGGTGATCATCGTCGGCCCGCAGCTGAAGCTGCACCAGTGTGGACTGCCCAAGCAGATGGCGCTCGAACTGTTCAAGCCGTTCGTGATGAAGCGGCTGGTTGACCTCAACCACGCGCAGAACATCAAATCCGCGAAGCGGATGGTGGAGCGGGCGCGGCCCCAGGTGTGGGACGTGCTTGAAGAGGTCATCACCGAGCACCCGGTGCTGCTGAACCGGGCGCCCACGCTGCACCGCCTCGGTATCCAGGCCTTCGAGCCGCAGCTGGTGGAAGGCAAGGCCATCCAGCTGCACCCGCTGGTCTGTGAGGCGTTCAACGCGGACTTCGACGGTGACCAGATGGCCGTGCACCTGCCGCTTTCCGCGGAGGCGCAGGCCGAGGCGCGCATCCTGATGCTGTCCGCGAACAACATCCTCTCGCCCGCCTCCGGTCGTCCGCTGGCGATGCCGCGACTGGACATGGTCACCGGGCTGTTCCACCTGACCAGGAAGGTCGACGACGCCGAGGGCGCCGGGCTGGCCTTCTCCTCGCCGGCTGAGGCGATCATGGCGAACGATCGCGGCATGATCAGCCTGCACGCGCCGGTGAAGATCCGGGTCGCCGATCGGCAGCCGCCGCGCGAGCAGCAGGCGAGCATGATCGACGAGGGTTGGCAGCCTGGCCAGCCGTGGCTGGCGGAGACGACCCTCGGGCGGGTGCTGTTCAACGAGCTGCTGCCGGACGACTACCCGTTCGTGAACGAGGCGTTGCCGAAGAAGCGCCAGTCGCTGATCGTCAACGATCTCGCCGAGCGGTACCCGATGGTGACGGTGGCCAGGACGCTGGACAAGCTGAAGGACGCCGGTTTCCACTGGGCCACCCGTTCCGGTGTGACCGTGGCGATCTCCGATGTGCTCGTGCCGCCGGAGAAGCAGGGCATTCTCGACGAGTACGAGGGCAAGGCAGCGCAGATCGAGAAGCGCTACCAGCGTGGTCAGCTCTCGCACGCCGAGCGCAACGCCGAGCAGGTCAAGGTGTGGGCGCAGGCGACCGAAGACGTCGCCCAGGTCATGGAGAACCACTTCCCCGACGACAACTCGATCTCGATGATCGTGAAGTCCGGGGCGGCGGGCAACATGACCCAGATCCGCTCGCTTGCCGGTATGCGTGGTCTGGTCTCCAACCCGAAGGGTGAGTACATCCCGCGTCCGATCAAGGCCAACTTCCGGGAAGGCCTTTCGGTGCTCGAGTACTTCATCGCGACGCACGGTGCGCGTAAGGGTCTCGCGGACACCGCGCTGCGGACCGCCGACTCGGGTTACCTGACCCGACGCCTGGTGGACGTCTCGCAGGACGTGATCGTCCGGGAGGCCGACTGCGGCACCCGCCGCGGCATCAACATGCCGATCGGTCAGGAGACCGCGGACGGCAAGGTCGTGCGTGCGGAGTACGTGGAGACCAGCGTGTACGCGCGTACGCTCGCCGGCGACGTGTCGGACGCCAGCGGCAACGTGGTGCACAACCGGGGCGATGACCTCGGCGACCCCGCGATCGAGCGGCTGCTGTCCCTCGGTATCACCAAGGTCAAGGTGCGCAGCGTACTGACCTGTGAGTCCGCGGTCGGGATCTGCGCGGCCTGCTACGGCCGTTCGATGGCCACCGGCAAGCTCGTCGATGTCGGCGAGGCGGTCGGCATCGTGGCGGCGCAGTCCATTGGTGAGCCGGGTACCCAGCTGACGATGCGTACCTTCCACCAGGGTGGTGTCGCCGGTGACGACATCACCACGGGTCTGCCGCGTGTGCAGGAGCTGTTCGAGGCTCGGGTGCCGAAGGGCAAGGCGCCGATCGCTGATGTCGACGGTCGGGTGCGGATCGAGGAGACCGAGCGGTTCTGGAAGATCACGCTGATCCCGGACGACGGCAGCGATGAGATCGTGTTCGACAAGCTGCCCAAGCGGCAGCGGTTGGCGGTGGGGCCGAATGGTCCGCTCGCCGACGGTGAGCACGTGGACGTCGGCCAGCAGCTGCTGGAGGGCACCCCGGATCCGCACGAGGTACTGCGGGTTATGGGGCCGCGCGAGGCTCAGCTGCACCTGGTGAACGAGGTTCAGGAGGTCTACCGGGCGCAGGGTGTGTCGATCCACGACAAGCACATCGAGGTGATCGTCCGGCAGATGCTGCGCAGGGTCACGATCATCGACTCGGGTTCGACCGACTTCCTGCCCGGCGAGCTGCCGGAACGGACGCGGTTCGAGGGCCTGAACCGCCAGGCGGTTGCCGAGGGCGGGGACCCCGCTTCCGGTCGGCCGGTGCTGATGGGCATCACCAAGGCCTCGCTGACCACGGACTCCTGGTTGTCCGCCGCGTCGTTCCAGGAGACCACCAGGGTGCTCACCGATGCCGCGATCAACGGCCGGTCTGACTCGCTGGTCGGCCTCAAGGAGAACGTGATCATCGGTAAGTTGATCCCCGCTGGTACGGGTATCAACCGGTACCGCAACATCCAGGTGCAGCCGACCGAGGAGGCCAGGGTCGCGGCGTACGCGATCCCGTCCTACGACGACGGCTACTACACCCCGGATGTGTTCGGCACCGGTACGGGTGCCGCGGTCCCGCTGGACGACTACGACTTCGGCCGCGACTACCGCTGACGCGACCGTAGTGAACTGACTGGGCCCGGCGAAGCCTCCTGCTTCGCCGGGCCCACGCATATCCACCTGGGAAAATACCCCGTTTAGCAGGCTCACTGTCGAATTCTTAGCCTGTGCAAGTAATTGAGTTCAGCGGGCTGATCGTTGATTGTTTAGCGTGTGCAAGTAATTTGGTTTAGCGGGCTAAACGTTGATCGAGGCCCTGGTGGGGGCTAGTTGGTTAGAGCGAGCCGGGTGACGGGGAAGTCGAAATAGGTGTCCGGGAACGGCTCGTCGGTGAGCGTGAAATGCCACCATTCCTTGTCGTAGTTTTCCAGGCCATACGATTCGAGCGTTTCCACTAGCAGTTCGCGATTTGCGCGCTGCGTCTCGGTAATCCGTGAATCATCGGTATGCGAGAGCGTGTCAAAGCAGTCGAACCCGGTCCCCATATCCACCGAGTTATCCGGAAATCGCTCGTCAGCGGGGGCGTAGCAGGGCGCCAACGGTTCGCCAGGTAGGTATGGCCGCTGCGGTTTCGCCGGCAGCGGCACGAGCGTGAGATCCACCGTACTGCCCCTGCTGTGCCCGGATTCCTCGGCGATATAGCCATCATCGAACAAGGTCGATTTCTCGATACGCGGGTAGAACTCCGCCTTCATTCGCTCATCCTGCGGTCGCTGCGCCCAGCGTACGAAGTCGTCCACGGCTCGCTGCGGTCGAAAACAATCGTAGATCTTCAAGCTGTAGCCCATGGCAAGAAATTCCTGCTGCGCGCCCCGCAGCGCCTGCGCGGTTGGTCGGGTCAACACGCACATCGGCTCGAGGTAACCGGTTACTGGTCGGCCTACGAAATTGTGCCAGCCGTTGTAGCGTATCTCCTGTTTGATCGTCGGAGCGACATCGGCTAGCGCGACGAACTCATCCGGCGCCTGCCACCGCGCGGCCGACGTCGGATCGTTGGCCGCGGCCGCGGAAGGTCCCGCGACCAGGGTAACCGCGGTCAAGGCGGCGAGTAGAGCTGCGCACAGCCGCCCACGAAACTGAGTAGCGATCTGCATCGTTCCGTCCTAGCAGTTCGCCATCCGGCGGCGAAGAGCCAGCCAGGTGAAATCAGTGAGCAAGCGTCCAGCTGGATAGGCTGTACCACGCCAGAATGTCGAATCGGCCGCGAGGAGTTCCCGTGACGCAGGTACCGAACGCACATCAGAACACCACCTTTCCGAGCAACGGCGGCACCGCTTACGGCTACCTGGCGACACCACCGAGCGGCAGCGGGCCCGGCCTCGTCGTCATCCAGGAATGGTGGGGGCTCACTGACCACGTCGCCGATGTGACCGATCGGTTCGCCAAGCAGGGATTCGTCGCTCTTGCGCCCGACCTGTACGGCGGGCGCACCACGCATGACGCGGAGGAAGCGGCCCGGCTGATGCGGGAACTGCCCGTTGACGACGCGGCCAAGGATCTTGCCGGGGCGGTCGATTTCCTGCGTACCAACGAAGCCGTTACCAGTGAACGGATCGGTGCCGTTGGATTCTGTATGGGCGGCAAGTTCGTACTGGTACTCGCGGCGCAGCAGGGCGAAAAGATTGGCGCCGCGATCCCGTTTTACGGATTGCCCGATGTGGACAGTACGGATTTCTCCGGCCTGCGGGCTCCGGTACTCGGGCACTACGCGACAAAGGACCGCGGTATCGACCCGGCTGCCGTCGAACGCATGCACGCCAAGCTCGCCGAGCAGGCACCCACGGGCATCCGGTCAGAAATTCACTTCTACCCAGCGGAACATGCCTTCTTCAACGACCGGAACACCGCCACCTATCACGCCGACTCCGCCGCGCTCGCCTGGCAGCGCACACTGGAATTTCTCCGGACGGAACTGAGCTAGCGCACTCGCGTCCGTGCGCCGATTCGGGCAAGCTTGGGGCGTAGCAACGTCGCTGCCGAACCATGGAGGTCAGGCATGTCCGGTCGCCCGAATGGAATCGCGGATCTCGTCGACTACTGGAATGCAACGGACCCAGACGCCGTCGCGGTGCAATACGGTCCGCGGACGTGGAGTTGGGCGGAGCTCGCGGATCGGGTCCATCGGGCGGCTGGCGCATTGAGCGCCGCAGGGGTTGGGCCCGGCGACCGGGTGGCCAGTTACGACAAGAACCACCCAGCAAGCCTGGAGATCACCCTCGCCTGCGCAAGAATTGGCAGTGCCAACGCCATGGTGAACTTCAGACTCGCACCCGAAGAAGTCGCGTACACGATCAACGACGCGCAGGCCACGGTGCTGTTCGTGGGCGCCGAGTTCCTCCCGGTCGTCGAAGAGCTTGGCGACCAACTCACCACGGTGCGCGAGATCGTGGTGATCGGTGGCGCGACCGATCAGTACGAGGACTTGCTTGCCGCCGCCGAACCGTTGACCGAGATTCGGCCACATCGACCGGACGACAGCTTTCTGCAGCTCTACACCTCAGGCACGACCGGGTTTCCCAAAGGCGCGATGTTGACCTATGGCGGCATGCTCGCGCACTCCGTGACCAATGTGGAGCATGCCGGAATAGTCGAGGGAAACGTGGCCCTTGTGGCCATGCCACTCTTTCACGTCGGCGGCTCCAGCTGGGCAATCCTTGCGCTCTACGGTGGGGCCAGCATCGTTGTGGTGCGTGAGCTCGTCCCTGAACAGTTGCTCGATGAGATCGTGCGGCGCAAGGTGACGCACGGATTCCTGGTACCGGCGGTATTCAGCGTGTTGCTGAACGTTCCAGGGGTGGCCGATCGCGACTACTCGGCGGTGCGCGAACTGTGCTACGGAGCATCGCCGATGCCGCTGCCGCTGTTGCGTCAGTGTCTGGAGACTTTTCCGTTCGGATTCCGCCAGGTGTACGGGATGACCGAGGCCTGCGGCGTAGTGACCACACTCAGCCCGGAAGACCACAGGGACGAGCGGCAGCGGCACCGGTTGGTCTCCGCGGGAACGCCGATACCCGGCGTCGAGATCGCCATCGGGGATCCGTCCACAGGGGAACATTTGCCCGCTGGTTCGGTTGGTGAGGTGTTGGTGCGCAGCGCGCAGCTGATGTCCGGCTACTGGGGTAATCCGGCGGCAACCGCGCAGGCGTTGCCCGAGGACGGTTGGTTGCGCAGTGGGGACGCCGGAAAGTTGGACGCGGACGGGTATCTCTACATCACGGACCGAATCAAGGACATGATTATCAGTGGTGGTGAGAATGTTTATCCCGCCGAGATCGAGCGCGTGCTTGCCGAACACCCAGCGGTATTAGACGTGGCCGTTATCGGCGTGCCGGACGAGCGTTGGGGCGAAACCCCGAAGGCGATCGTGGTCGGCAAGGAAATCGATGTCGAGGAACTACTTGCTTACTGCCGGGAACGACTCGCCGCATTCAAATGTCCGAAGTCGATAACGGTACTCAGCGAGTTGCCCCGGAATCCGACCGGGAAGGTGCTCAAACGAGAGCTGCGCAGGCCGTACTGGGAAGGCGTCGAACGCGGCGCCTAGCGCCGCCGAAAGCGCCGCGAAGTTGATGTTGCCGGCGCATCGAACCCCGGGCGTATTTCGGGTAAACTTAGCGCTGCGACCGGCCGTCGGTCGGGCTTCCGGGGCTAACTAGCCGGTCTAAGGCACCCCCGTTTTGACCACCGTGATCGGCGACGGGTATCTTTAGTGCTTGCGCCCGATGTATGTCGGGCCGCTCCGTGTGCCTGTTGGTTTGGTGCGGGCCGTGTACGCACGGCTGCCGGACCGGGTGCAGCGGGGAAGCCTCCCCAATCCTCGATGGGAAGTTACGGCCTTTCCGGTCGTGATGCGGGCCGACACGCCCGACCTCGTGGGGCGGAGTGGCGCGAAGTACACGACGTGCAGGCGTGCTCGATGCTGGTCACCGGGTACGCGAAGAAGTGAACGCGACAGAAAGCTGGTCCATTGCCCACGATCCAGCAGCTGGTCCGCAAGGGCCGCCAGGACAAGGCTGCCAAGTTGAAGACCGCGGCGCTCAAGGGGAGCCCGCAGCGGCGTGGCGTGTGCACCCGCGTGTACACCACGACGCCCAAGAAGCCGAACTCGGCGCTGCGCAAGGTCGCACGTGTGAAGCTGACCAGTGGCATCGAGGTCACCGCCTACATCCCCGGTGAGGGTCACAACCTGCAGGAGCACTCGATGGTGCTGGTGCGTGGTGGACGTGTGAAGGACCTGCCGGGCGTTCGCTACAAGATCATCCGCGGTTCGCTGGACACCCAGGGTGTGAAGAACCGCAAGCAAGCCCGCAGCCGGTACGGCGCGAAGAAGGAGAAGAGCTGATGCCCCGCAAGGGACCGGCCCCGAGGCGGCCGCTGATCTCCGATCCGGTTTACAGCTCGCCGCTGGTGACGCAGCTGATCAACAAGGTGCTTGTGGACGGTAAGCGCTCGCTGGCCGAGCGGATCGTCTACAGCGCGCTGGAAGGTGCGCGGGAGAAGACCGGCACCGACCCGGTAGTCACGCTCAAGCGCGCGCTGGACAACGTGAAGCCCGCGCTCGAGGTGCGCAGCCGCCGTGTGGGTGGCGCCACTTACCAGGTGCCGGTCGAGGTTCGGGCGAGCCGCTCGACCACGTTGGCGATGCGCTGGATCGTCCGCTACTCCCGGCAGCGCAGGGAGAAGACGATGATCGAGCGGCTGACCAACGAGCTGCTCGATGCGAGCAACGGTCTTGGCGCCAGCGTTAAGCGCCGGGAAGACACCCACAAGATGGCCGAGTCCAACAAGGCCTTCGCGCACTACCGCTGGTGATGACTGCCCGCCCGGTCGGACCGGCCGGGCGCCGCTATCCGCTTTGAAGACAGGGGAAGACTCTCGTGGCACGCGACGTGCTTACCGACCTGGCCAAGGTCCGCAACATCGGGATCATGGCCCATATCGACGCGGGCAAAACCACCACCACCGAGCGGGTCCTGTTCTACACCGGGATCAACTACAAGCTCGGCGAGGTGCACGATGGCGCCGCGACGATGGACTGGATGGAGGAGGAGCAGAAGCGGGGTATCACCATTACCTCGGCTGCGACCACCACCTTCTGGAACGACTACCAGATCAACATCATCGATACCCCGGGACACGTGGACTTCACCGTTGAGGTGGAGCGTTCCCTGCGGGTGCTCGACGGCGCGGTCGCCGTGTTCGACGGTAAAGAAGGCGTCGAACCGCAGTCCGAGCAGGTTTGGCGGCAGGCCGATAAGTACGAAGTGCCCCGTATCTGCTTCGTCAACAAGATGGACAAGCTCGGCGCGGACTTCTACTTCACGGTTCGGACGATCCGCGAGCGGCTTGGCGCCCGTCCGTTGGTGGTGCAGCTGCCGATCGGCGCCGAATCCGAGTTCCAGGGCGTGATTGACCTCGTCTCGATGAAGGCGCTCACCTGGCGCGGCGACGTCAAGAAGGGCGAGCAGTACGAGGTCGAGGAGATCCCCGAGGACCTCGCCGAGACCGCGGCCGAGTATCGCGAGCAGCTCATCGAGGCCGTCGCGGAATCCGACGAAGCCCTGATGGAGAAGTACTTCGGTGGTGAGGAGCTCACCGCCGAGGAGATCAAGTCCGGGATCCGCAAGCTGACCATCGAGCGCGAGGCTTACCCGGTGCTCTGCGGCTCCGCCTTCAAGAACAAGGGCGTGCAGCCGATGCTGGACGCGGTGCTGGACTTCCTGCCCTCGCCGCTGGATGTGCCGCCGGTACAGGGCCTGCTGCTGGACGGGGTGACCCCGGCCGAGCGCAAGCCGAGTATCGACGAGCCGTTCGCGGCGCTGGTTTCGAAGATCTCGGTGCACCCGTTCTACGGGAAGCTGACCTACATCCGGGTGTACTCCGGCAAGGTCTCGCAGAGCACCCAGGTGCTCAACGCGACCAGGGAACGCAAGGAGCGCATCGGCAAGCTGTTCCAGATGCACTCCAACAAGGAGAACCCGGTCGACAACGCGCAGGCCGGGCACATCTACGCGGTGCAGGGGCTGAAGGACACCACGACCGGCGACACGCTCTGCGACCCGCAGAACCCGGTTGTCCTCGAGTCGATGACCTTCCCTGAGCCGGTCATCAAGGTGGCCATCGAGCCGAAGACCAAGGCTGACCAGGAGAAGCTGTCCACCGCGATTCAGAAGCTGGCTGAGGAAGACCCGACCTTCCGGGTCAGTCAGGACGATGAGACCGGCCAGACGATCATCGAGGGCATGGGTGAGTTGCACCTCGAGGTCCTGGTGAACCGGATGAAGACCGATTTCAAGGTCGAGGCGAACATCGGTAAGCCCCAGGTGGCCTACCGGGAGACCATCCGGAAGACGGTGGAAAAGCACGAGTACACGCACAAGAAGCAGACCGGTGGCTCGGGCCAGTTCGCCAAGGTAATCATCAAGCTGGAGCCGCTGGAGACCACCGATGGCGCGCTCTACGAGTTCGACAACAAGGTGACGGGTGGCCGTGTGCCGAAGGAGTACATCCCTTCGGTGGACGAGGGCGCCCAGGACGCCATGCAGTACGGCGTGCTCGCCGGATACTCGCTCGTCGGGTTGAAGGTGACCTTGTTGGACGGTTCCTACCACGAGGTCGACTCCTCGGAAATGGCCTTCAAGGTCGCCGGATCCCAGGCGCTCAAGGAGGCCGCGAGGAAGGCCGGTCCAGTACTGCTAGAGCCGATGATGGCGGTCGAAGTGACCACACCCGAGGAGTACATGGGTGACGTCATCGGTGACCTGAACTCTCGCCGTGGACAGATTCAGTCCATGGAGGAACGCAGTGGAACCCGCGTCGTCAAGGCGTTGACTCCGCTGTCCGAGATGTTCGGGTATGTCGGCGACCTGCGGTCCAAGACCCAGGGTCGTGCGAACTACTCCATGCAGTTCGATTCCTATGGTGAAGTTCCGGCGAACGTCGCCAAGGAGATTATCGCGAAGGCGACGGGGGAGTAACCCGAAACCTGCAGCGCCGTACCTAGGTGCCGGCGCATCGTGGGGAGACTCCCCGGAGCTCCACACAACCGACCCTGAAGAGTCGTCGTCCCAGCAAACACCAAACCGCAGGTGGCAGGTGCAAATGGGCGGCGGGAAGAACTAAAAGTCCAGGAGGACAATCCAGTGGCGAAGGCGAAGTTCGAAAGGGACAAGCCGCACGTCAACATCGGGACCATCGGTCACGTTGACCACGGTAAGACCACGCTGACGGCGGCCATTACCAAGGTGCTGCACGAAAAGCACCCGGAGCTGAACCCCTTCACGCCGTTCGATGAGATCGACAAGGCGCCGGAGGAGAAGCAGCGCGGTATCACGATCAACATCGCGCACGTCGAGTACCAGACCGAGAAGCGCCACTACGCCCATGTGGACGCCCCCGGTCACGCCGACTACGTGAAGAACATGATCACCGGTGCCGCCCAGATGGACGGCGCGATCCTGGTGGTCGCCGCTACCGACGGCCCGATGCCGCAGACCCGTGAGCACGTGCTGCTCGCCCGCCAGGTCGGCGTGCCCTACATCCTCGTTGCGTTGAACAAGGCCGACATGGTCGACGACGAGGAGATCATGGAGCTCGTCGAGATGGAGGTCCGTGAGCTGCTGTCCGAGCAGGAGTTCCCTGGCGACGACGTGCCGGTGGTCAAGGTCTCCGCGCTGAAGGCGCTGGAGGGCGACGCCGAGTGGGGCGACAAGATCATGGAGCTGCTGAACGCGGTTGACGAGAACGTGCCGGACCCGGTTCGTGAGCTCGACAAGCCGTTCCTGATGCCGATCGAGGACGTCTTCACTATCACCGGCCGCGGCACCGTGGTTACCGGTCGCGTGGAGCGCGGCAAGATCAACTCGAACGAGGAGGTGGAAATCGTCGGCATCAAGGAGAAGTCGATGAAGACCACCGTCACCGGTGTCGAGATGTTCCGCAAGATCCTGGACAGTGGTCAGGCCGGCGACAACGTGGGTCTGCTGCTGCGTGGTATCAAGCGCGAGGATGTCGAGCGTGGCCAGGTCGTCGTGAAGCCGGGCACGAACACCCCGCACACCGAGTTCGAGGGTCAGGCCTACATCCTGTCCAAGGACGAGGGTGGCCGGCACACGCCGTTCTTCAACAACTACCGCCCGCAGTTCTACTTCCGGACCACGGACGTGACCGGCGTGGTGACCCTCCCCGAGGGCACCGAGATGGTCATGCCGGGTGACAACACCCGGATCACCGTCCAGCTGATCCAGCCGGTTGCCATGGACGAGGGCCTGCGCTTCGCCATCCGTGAGGGTGGCCGTACCGTGGGCGCCGGCCAGGTCACCAAGGTCATCAAGTAGTTTCTGCGGTTCTCGGAACACGGGCTTGACAATCAGGCCCCCCGGTTTCGAGGCGCAAAATTGGATATGCCATCCTTATAAGGTTGCTTGACGCGGAGGCGGCCGGTCTGGTTTCACGCCGGCCGCCTCCGCGTGAGTAGCCGGCGTCGGAGTTAATCTCCGGCGCGGGGTAGCTGGTTCTCGTAACCGGCCTGCCCCGACCACCCAACAGCAGTGACGTCAAGGGACTCGTATGCGCAGCGGGCGCGACACACCCGACCGCGTGGACCGGGGCCACCGGCGTTTGACTTGTGAACAGGGACGTGCGGCCGGGCAGACCGGCTTGACAGGCCCGACCTGGCAAGTGTCAGGCCCGCCTCGCCGGGCCCAGCGCTTTAGGGCACAGCACAGCCGCACTGGTTGAGATAGCGGCACGAGACGACAAGGAACTCCCAACCACCATGGCGGGACAAAAGATCCGCATCCGGCTCAAGGCCTACGACCACGAAGCGATCGATTCCTCGGCGCGCAAGATCGTGGAGACCGTGACGCGCACTGGCGCTCGGGTCGTCGGGCCGGTGCCGCTGCCCACCGAGAAGAACGTGTACTGCGTCATCCGCTCGCCGCACAAGTACAAGGACTCGCGCGAGCACTTCGAGATGCGCACGCACAAGCGGCTGATCGACATCCTCGAGCCGACGCCGAAGACGGTTGACGCGCTGATGCGCATCGACCTGCCGGCCAGTGTCGACGTCAATATTCAGTGAGCGGTCGGCGGAACTAGGCGGAGACGAAGACGCAATGTCTGACAGGCAGATCAAGGGGATCCTGGGCACCAAGCTCGGCATGACCCAGCTCTTCGACGAGCAGAACCGGATCGTTCCGGTGACCGTCGTCAAGGTTGGGCCGAACGTGGTCACCCAGATCCGGAGCAATGAGAACGACGGATACGAGGCAGTCCAGCTCGCCTTCGGCGCGATTGACCCGCGCAAGGTGAACAAGCCGGACTCCGGTCATTTCAGCAAAGCGGGCGCCACGCCTCGCCGCTACGTGGCCGAGCTGCGCACTTCGGACGCGAGCAGCTACGAGGTTGGTCAGGAGATCAACGCGGACCTATTCAGCGACGGTGCGCTCGTCGATGTCACCGGCACGAGCAAGGGTAAGGGCACCGCGGGTGTGATGAAGCGGCACGGCTTCGCCGGTGTCGGCGCATCGCACGGCCAGCACCGCAACCACCGCAAGCCGGGCGCCATCGGTGGCGCCGCCACGCCTTCGCGGGTATTCAAGGGCATGCGGATGGCCGGCCGGATGGGTAACGCCAGGGTGACCACCCAGGGCCTGACCATCCACCGCGTGGATGCCGAAGAGGGCCTGCTGCTCATCAAGGGCGCCGTACCGGGTCCCAAGGGCGGGCTCGTGTTCGTCAAGAGCGCCGTGAAGGGTGGTGCCGAACAGTGAGCACTGTCTCCGAAGCCCCGTCCACGAAAACCGTGGATGTGAAGACCCCAGCCGGGGGCACCGACGGCACCGTTGAGCTGCCCGGCGAGATCTTCGACGTGCAGGCCAATGTGCCCTTGATGCACCAGGTCGTGGTGGCCCAGCTGGCCGCGGCCCGGCAGGGTACGCACGACACGAAGACCCGCGGTGAGGTCGCCGGTGGATCGGCGAAGCCGTACCGGCAGAAGGGCACCGGTCGGGCCAGGCAAGGCTCGATCAGGGCGCCGCAGTTCGCCGGTGGTGGCACCGTGCACGGGCCCACTCCGCGTGACTACACGCAGCGGACCCCGAAGAAGATGAAGGTTGCCGCGCTGCGTGGCGCGCTTTCCGACCGCGCTCGTGCCGACCAGGTACACGTGGTCAACAAACTGGTGGACGGCGAGAAGCCATCGACCAAGACCGCGCGCACCGCGATCGAGGCAGTGACCAGCGCCAAGCGCGTACTGCTCGTGCTGACCAGGGACGACGAGCTGGCCCGGCTGTCCGCGCGCAACCTGCCGAATGTGCACGTGCTCGTCGAGGACCAGCTGAACACCTACGACGTGCTGGTCAATGACGACGTCGTGTTCACGAAGGACGCGCTGGAGCGGTTCGTCGCCGGCCCGGTGAAGGGGCGGCCGAGCAAGGCCACCGCCGTGGCGCGCTCGAGTGAAGTTGAGGAGGCGGACAAGTGATTCCCGACCCACGCGACATCTTGCTTGCGCCGGTGATCTCGGAGAAGAGCTACGGCCTCCTCGAGGAGAACAAGTACACGTTCATCGTCGACCCGCGTGCGAACAAGACCGAGATCAAGATCGCGGTCGAGAAGGTGTTCGGTGTCAAGGTCACTGGCGTGAACACCGTGAACCGGCCGGGTAAGCGCAAGCGCACCCGCTTTGGTTACGGCAAGCGTAAGGACACCAAGCGCGCCGTGGTAACGCTGTCGCCCGAGAGCAAGCCGATCGAGATCTTCGGCGGCAGCGCCGCTTGATGGCTTGGATTGATACCGAGGACTGCTGAGACAAATGGGCATTCGCAAGTACAAGCCGACGACGCCAGGCCGTCGCGGTTCCAGTGCCTCCGACTTCTCCGAGATCACCAGGTCGCACCCGGAGAAGTCGCTGGTACGGCCGCTGAGCAAAACCGGTGGTCGGAACGCGCACGGCAAGATCACCACGCGGCATAAGGGTGGCGGGCACAAGCGCGCCTACCGAGTGATCGACTTCCGCAGGCACGACAAGGACGGCGTGCCGGCGAAGGTCGCGCACATCGAGTATGACCCGAACCGCACCGCACGGATCGCGCTGCTGCACTACGTGGACGGCGAGAAGCGCTACATCATCGCGCCGGACAAGCTGAAACAGGGCGACCGGATCGAGAACGGCCCGCGCGCCGACATCAAGCCGGGCAACAACCTGCCACTGCGCAACATCCCGGTCGGCACCGTGGTGCACGCGATCGAGCTGCGCCCCGGTGGCGGAGCCAAGATCGCCCGCTCGGCGGGTTCCCGGGTTCAGCTGGTGGCGCGGGAAGGCGCACACGCCCAGTTGCGGATGCCCTCCGGCGAGATCCGCAACGTGGACGTGCGCTGCCGGGCGACCGTTGGCGAGGTCGGTAACGCCGAGCAGAGCAACATCAACTGGGGCAAGGCTGGCCGGATGCGGTGGAAGGGCAAGCGCCCGACCGTTCGCGGTGTCGTGATGAACCCGGTCGACCACCCGCACGGTGGTGGTGAGGGTAAGACCTCCGGTGGTCGCCACCCGGTGAACCCGGCTGGTCGGCCCGAGGGCCGGACCCGGCGCCGTAAGCCATCTGACCGCATGATCGTCCGCCGCCGTAAGACCGGCAAGCGTCGCTGAGTAGGGAGGTAGCCACAGATGCCACGCAGCCTGAAAAAAGGCCCGTTCGTGGACGACCACCTGCTCAAGAAGGTGGACGCGCTGAACGAGTCGAACAAGAAGACGGTGATCAAGACCTGGTCTCGCCGGTCCACGATCATCCCGGACATGCTCGGGCACACCATTGCCGTGCATGACGGCCGTAAGCACGTGCCGGTGTTCATCAGCGAGTCGATGGTCGGGCACAAGCTCGGCGAGTTCGCGCCGACGCGCACGTTCAAGGGCCACGTGAAGGACGACCGGAAGTCGCGCCGCCGCTGAGCGGGCCGTGACCGAGCTGAAGAGAGAAGCAAGGGGAAGCAGCGATGAACGCCCGTTCTGAAGCCGCCACGCAGGAAGAATTCCCGCGTGCCGTGGCTCGGGCTCGATTCGTCCGGGACGCACCCATGAAGGTGCGCCGGGTAGTCGAGCTGATCAAGGGTCGTAGCGCCAGCGAGGCCCTGGCCGTGCTCGAGTTCGCGCCACAGGCCGCCAGCGGTCCGGTCGCGAAGGTGCTCGCCAGTGCCATGGCCAACGCCGAGAACAACCAGGACCTGGACCCGGACACGCTCTGGATCTCGAAGATCTACGTGGACGAGGGCCCGACGCTCAAGCGAATCCAGCCACGTGCGCAGGGGCGCGCCTACCGGATCCGCAAGCGGACCAGCCACATCACGGTCGAGGTCGAGTCCCGGCCCAAGGCGGCCAAGCCTGCCAAGGCCGGTGGCAAGAAGCAGAGCAATGCCAAGGCCGGCAAGAAGGAAGGTGCCCGGTAGTGGGTCAGAAGATCAACCCGCACGGCTTCCGGCTGGGAATCACCTCGGACTGGAAGTCCCGCTGGTACGCCGATAAGCAGTACGCCGAGTACGTCGCGGAGGACGTCAAGATCCGCCGCATGCTCTCCAAGGGTATGGAGCGTGCCGGTATCTCCAAGGTGGAGATCGAGCGCACCCGGGACCGGGTACGGGTCGACATCCACACCGCCCGGCCGGGCATCGTGATCGGCCGTCGCGGCGCGGAGGCCGACCGGATCCGTGGCCGGCTGGAGAAGCTGACCGGTAAGCAGGTTCAGCTGAACATCCTCGAGGTGAAGAACTCCGAGTCGGATGCGCAGCTGGTCGCCCAGGGTGTCGCCGAGCAGCTGTCCAACCGGGTCGCGTTCCGGCGTGCGATGCGCAAGGCGATCCAGTCGGCCATGCGCTCGCCGCAGGTGAAGGGCATCCGCGTGCAGTGCAGCGGACGGCTCGGCGGTGCCGAGATGTCCCGCTCGGAGAAGTACCGCGACGGTCAGGTGCCGCTGCACACGCTGCGCGCCGACATCGACTACGGCTTCTTCGAGGCTCGCACCACGTTCGGCCGGATCGGCGTCAAGGTGTGGATCTACAAGGGCGACGTCGTCGGTGGGCTGAAGGCCAAGGAAGCCAGGGACCAGGCCGAGCAGCAGCAGCAGTCTCGGCCGCCGCGCCGGGAGCGCGGTGACCGGTCGAGCCGGCCGCGGCGCTCGGGCGGCTCCGGCGGTGAGGCTCGTGGCGCGAACACGGCCGAGGAAGCCAAGCAGACGCAGACCAGCGAAAGCGCAGTCGCCACCGAGGCCGCTCCCGCGGCGGCGGAGGCCGGTGACGCTGGTTCCAACGCAGGGAATGGGGAGGGCTGAGTAGTGCTCATCCCACGCAAGGTCAGGTACCGGAAGTCGCACGCGCCGAAGCGTTCTGGCATGGCCAAGGGTGGAACCCGGGTGAACTTCGGGGACTACGGCATTCAGGCGCTTGAGCACGCGTACGTGACGAACCGGCAGATCGAGTCCGCGCGTATTGCGATGACCAGGCACGTCAAGCGTGGCGGCAAGATCTGGATCAACATCTTCCCGGACCGTCCGCTGACCAAGAAGCCGGCGGAAACCCGCATGGGTTCCGGTAAGGGTTCGCCGGAGTACTGGGTCGCGAACGTCAAGCCCGGCAGGGTGATGTTCGAGATGAGCTTCCCGAACGAGAAGACCGCTCGGGAAGCCATGCGTCGCGCGATCCACAAGCTCCCGATGAAGTGCCGCATCGTTAGTCGTGAAGGTGGTGAGTTCTAACCATGGCAGCGGGTACCAAGGCGTCCGAGCTGCGCGAGCTCACCGATGAGGAGCTCGTGCTGCGCCTGCGGGAAGCCAAGGAGGAGCTGTTCAACCTCCGCTTCCAGATGGCCACCGGGCAGCTGGACAACAACCGTCGGCTGCGCACCGTGCGCAACGACATCGCGCGCATCTACACCGTGATGCGCGAGCGGGAGCTCGGCCTTTCCGTGTCTCCCGATGAGGAAGAGGCAGCCGCGGCTGCCGAAGCGGTCGGAGCTTCGCAGAGTGAGGGTGCCGCATGAGTGAGCAGAGCACGGAGCGGACCGAGACCGCTGTGCAGAAGAAGGACTCCGGGCGGAACTACCGCAAGGTCCGCGAGGGCTACGTGGTCTCGGACAAGATGCAGAAGACCATCGTGGTCGAGCTGGAAGACCGCAAGAAGCACGCCCTGTACGGCAAGGTCATGCGCAGCACCAAGAAGGTGAAGGCGCACGACGAGCAGGAATCCGCCGGAGTGGGTGACCGCGTACTGCTGATGGAGACCCGTCCACTGTCGGCCACGAAGCGCTGGCGGCTGGTCGAGGTCGTCGAGAAGGCCAAGTAGGAGTTGTTGTGATTCAGCAGGAGTCGCGCCTGCGCGTCGCCGACAACACGGGTGCGAAAGAGATCCTCACCATTCGTGTACTCGGTGGCTCGGGACGGCGCTACGCGGGCATCGGCGACATCATCGTCGCGACCGTGAAGGACGCAATTCCGGGCGCCAACGTCAAGCGCGGTGATGTGGTTAAGGCCGTCATCGTCCGCACTGTGAAGGAAAAGCGCCGCCCGGACGGCTCCTACATTCGGTTCGACGAGAACGCCGCGGTGCTCATCAAAAACGACAATGAGCCGCGTGGCACCCGTATCTTCGGCCCGGTGGGCAGGGAGCTGCGGGAGAAGAAGTTCATGAAGATCATCTCGCTGGCACCGGAGGTTCTTTGATCATGAAGATCAAGAAGGGCGACACGGTCCAGGTAATCGCCGGCAAGGACAAGGGTGCCAAGGGCAAGGTGATCAAGGCTTTCCCTGCCGAGCAGCGTGTCCTCGTCGAGGGCGTGAACCGGGTTAAGAAGCACACCCGGATCTCGCAGACTCAGCGGGGCGCCCAGTCCGGCGGCATCGTGACGCAGGAAGCCTGGATTCACGTGTCGAACGTGATGGTCGTCGACTCGGACGGCAACCCGACGCGCGTCGGTTACCGCCGCGATGAGGACGGCAAGAAGGTCCGCATCTCGCGCAAGAACGGCAAGGACATTTGATGACCACCGCAGCAGAAAAGATCCAACCGCGGCTGCGCACCCGCTACCGCGAGGAGATCGTGCCGAACCTGCGTTCGGAGTTTGGCTATGCCAACCCGATGCAGATCCCCGGCGTGGTCAAGGTCGTGGTGAACATGGGTGTTGGCGACGCCGCGCGGGACAGCAAGCTGATCGAGGGCGCCGTCCGTGACTTGGCGACGATCACCGGTCAGAAGCCGGAGATCCGGCGGGCACGCAAGTCCATCGCGCAGTTCAAACTGCGTGAGGGCATGCCGATCGGTGCGCGGGTAACCCTGCGCAACCATCGGATGTGGGAGTTCCTTGACCGGTTGCTGACCATCGCGCTGCCGCGAATCAGGGACTTCCGTGGCTTGTCGGCGAAGCAGTTCGACGGCAACGGGAACTACACCTTCGGGTTGAACGAGCAGTCGATGTTCCATGAGATCGACCCCGATTCGATCGACCGCCCGCGCGGTATGGACATCACCGTGGTCACTTCGGCCACCAACGACGACGAGGGCCGCTCGCTGCTTCGCCAGCTCGGCTTCCCGTTCAAGGAGGCGTGACGCCACATGGCCAAGAAGGCATTGATCCACAAGGCCGCGCGCAAGCCGAAGTTCGCGGTTCGGGGTTACACCCGCTGCCGCAAGTGCGGCCGTCCACGGTCCGTGCTGCGCAAGTTCGGGCTGTGCCGGGTTTGCTTGCGTGACATGGCGCATGCGGGCGAGCTTCCCGGGGTGCACAAGTCCTCCTGGTGACACCAGGCGTCCACTTGCGACCCTCCGCCGTCCGGTGTTCGTGGACGGCGGTACCGAAACACAATCGCCACAGGCCCGGCAGGAGCTGGGAACCAGGCGAGGAAGGTTGACTGGTCACCATGACGATGACCGATCCGATCGCAGACTTCCTGACACGTCTGCGTAACGCCAACTCGGCGTATCACGACGAGGTTGTGCTTCCGCACTCCAAGCTCAAGGCGAACATCGCCGAGATCCTCAAGCGCGAGGGCTACATCTCGGGTTACCGCGATGAGGCCGGGGAAAAGCACCCCAACCTCGTGGTTGAGCTGAAGTACGGCCCGAACCGGGAGCGCAGCATCGCTGGACTGCGCCGTGTCTCGAAGCCCGGCCTGCGGGTCTACGCCAAGTCCACCAACCTGCCGAAGGTCCTCGGCGGTCTCGGCGTCGCGATCATCTCGACGTCCGCGGGACTGCAGACCGACCGGCAGGCCAAGCAAAACGGGGTAGGCGGGGAAGTCCTCGCCTACGTCTGGTGAGGAAGGGGGAGCAGGCATGTCGCGTATCGGAAAGCTGCCGATCACTGTCCCTTCCGGAGTCGAGGTGACCATCGATGGTCAGCGCGTGACGGTGAAGGGGCCGAAGGGCACTCTGGAGCACAACGTCGCCGAGCCGATCACGGTGGAACGGGACGAGGACGGCGCCGTTCTGGTGAAGCGCCCGGACGACGAGCGGGAGAGCCGGTCGCTGCACGGGTTGTCCCGGACCCTGGTGAACAACCTGGTTGTTGGGGTTACCGAGGGCTACACGAAGAAGATGGAGATCCACGGCGTCGGTTACCGGGTCCAGCTCAAGGGCCAGGACCTGGAGTTCGCGCTGGGCTTCAGCCACCCGGTCAAGATTGCCGCGCCGGAGGGCATCCAGTTCGCGGTGGAGAGCCCGACCAAGTTCTCCGTCAGCGGTATTCACAAGCAGCTGGTTGGTGAGACCGCCGCGAACATCCGCAAGTTGCGCCGGCCGGACCCGTACAAGGGCAAGGGCGTTCGCTACGAGGGCGAGCAGATCCGTCGCAAGGTCGGAAAGACGGGTAAGTGATCATGAGCGAAACGAATGCTACAAAGCGCAGGCCCGTCGGCAAGGATGTCTCCACCCGGCGGCGTGCGGCGCGTGCCCGCAGGCATTTCCGGATTCGGAAGAAGGTCAGCGGCACCCCAGAGCGGCCGCGTTTGGTCGTGAACCGCTCGTCCCGGCACATCGTCGTTCAGGTGGTGGACGACTTGGCCGGTCAGACCGTGGCTTCGGCGTCCAGCATGGAAGCCGATGTGCGGGCGATGGAAGGCGACAAGAAGGCCCGCGCGACCAAGGTTGGCGAGCTCGTCGCGGCCCGTGCCAAGGAAGCTGGCGTCTCGACGGTGGTATTCGACCGTGGTGGTTACGACTACCACGGTCGGGTGGCGGCGCTCGCGGACGCGGCTCGCGAAGGCGGGCTGGAGTTCTGATGACCGAGAACGGTCTGGGAATGTCGACTGAGAACGGAAGGAAAGCCTGATGCCGGGACGTACACGGCAGACCGGCGGCGGCCAGGGTGGCCCAGGTGGCGAGCGCTCCGAGCGGGGCGGCGGCCGGGACCGCAGGGACCGTCGGGACAGCGGCCGTGGCGGGGCGGCCCAGGAAAAGACCCCGCATCTCGAGCGCGTCGTAGCGATCAACCGCGTTGCCAAGGTTGTTTCCGGTGGTCGCCGGTTCAGCTTCACCGCGCTGGTTGTCGTCGGCGACGGTGACGGCCAGGTCGGCGTTGGCTACGGCAAGGCCAAGGAGGTGCCCGCGGCGATCGCCAAGGGCGTCGAGGAGGCGAAGAAGAACTTCTTCCGCGTGCCTCGGATTGCTGGCACCATCCCGCACCCGGTGCAGGGCGAGGAGGCAGCCGGTGTGGTGCTGCTGCGTCCGGCCAGCGCCGGTACCGGTGTGATCGCGGGTGGCGCGGTGCGTGCGGTGCTGGAGTGCGCCGGGGTGCACGACGTGCTGTCCAAGTCGCTCGGCAGTGACAACGCGATCAACATCGTGCACGCCACCGTGCGCGCGTTGAAGGATCTGCAGCAGCCCGAGGCGGTGGCCGCTCGGCGCGGCCTGCCGCTCGAGGATGTTGCACCGGCCGGAATGCTGCGCGCTCGCGCGGGTCAGGGGGCGTGACATGGCTCAGCTCAAGGTGACTCAGCTGCGTAGCACCATCGGTTGCAAGCAGAACCAGCGGGACACGCTGCGTACGCTCGGGCTGCGCAAGATCAGGCAGTCGGTGGTTCGGGAGGACACTCCGGAAACCCGCGGCCTGGTCCACACGGTGCGGCACCTCGTCGCTGTGGAGGAGGTCAAGTAATGGCCATCAAGATTCATCACCTCCGGCCGGCGCCGGGCGCCAAGACCGAGAAGACTCGGGTTGGTCGCGGCGAAGGCTCGAAGGGTAAGACCGCGGGTCGGGGTACCAAGGGAACCAAGGCCCGGAAGAACGTGCCAGCTCGCTTCGAGGGTGGGCAGATGCCCCTCCAGATGCGGCTGCCGAAACTGCGCGGCTTCAAGAACCGGTTCCGCGTCGAGTACCAGCCCGTCAACCTTGCCGATATCGCTCGGGTTTTCCCGGACGGTGGCACGATCGGCGTGGACGAGCTGGTGGCGAACGGCCTCGTGCGGAAGAACCGGCTCGTGAAGGTGCTCGGCGACGGCGACCTGCAGGGCGTCAAGCTGGACATCACCGCGAACGCCTTCTCGGCCGGCGCGGCCGAGAAGATCACCGCTGCTGGTGGCACCGCCACCAAGCTCTGAGCCCGTCAGCCCAGTGGGCTGAGGCGAGCAAAAGCGGCCGGCGGACACCCGCCGGCCGCTTTCTTATGCGCGTTTAGCCCGCTAAACGCGACCACCCATCGACGTTCAGCCCGCTAAACGCGACCACCCATCGACGTTCAGCCCGCTAAACGTAACTACCCATCGACGTTTAGCCCGCTGAACTAACAACTGGCCGCGGCGCCTCGGGTTGCCCGCGGACCGCGGTTAGCCCGCTGAACGCGGCGGCCTATCGACGGTCAGCCCGCTGAACGCGATAAATCGGTGGCTGGGCGGGGTGGCGCCGAGTAGTTTGAGGCGCATGTACTCAGCACCATTCGATTGACAATCTGACACCTCGTCGCGAGTGGACGCCCGATCCCCGCGACGCTTCCTGTTGTCCGTCCTGCTCGCCAGGAAGGGACTCGTCACCAGCTCTGTCGTAGCTGGTACGGCATGGCTGCTTGCGCCTGCCGCGTTGCCGTTGGTCATCGGCCAAGCAATCGACCACGGTATTGCCGAGCGCGACACCGGTGCGTTACTGCTGTGGGGCAGCATTGTTCTTGCCATCGGACTGGTCCAAGCCTGCGCCAGCGCAGTACACGAGTGGTCCTCGCACACGCTGTGGTTGCACGGCGCGCATCTGACCCACGACCAGATTGTTCAGCAAGCGGCTGCGCTCGGTGCGAGTCTGCCGAAGCAGATCCGCGTGGGCGAAGTAGTCGCGATGGGCACCGATGATGTGGACGCGATCGGTGATCTGTGCGAAAACCTCGGACGATTTATCGGTGCGGCTATCGCCTTCGTCGGGGTGTCCATCGCATTGCTGGTCCAATCACCACTGCTCGGCCTTGTCGCTTTCATTGGCGTCCCGCTCGCGGTGCTCAGTATCGGTCCACTGATGCGCCCGTTGCATCGCCGCAAGGAAGCACAGCGCGACAAGCTCGCCGAGGTCAACGCGATGGGCTCGGACATTGTCGGCGGTCTGCGGGTGCTGCGCGGTATTGGCGGGGAACGCGCCTTCTTTCAACGTTATCGTTCCGCCAGCCAGCGGGTCGCGGCCGAAGGGATTCGGGTCGGCCGAATCGAGTCATGGCTGCCGGCTGCCGGCGTGCTACTGCCGGGACTGGTCACCGTCGCCGTGACGGTCATTGGCGTTTGGCTAGCGGTCGACGGTCAGATATCGGTCGGCAGCCTCATCGCGTTCTATGGCGCCTCGGTCTTTCTGGTGATTCCGGTGCAGGCGGCGACCGAGACAGCCGAAAGTTACAGCGCCGCGCGTGTTGCGGCCGGGCGGGTGTGTCGATTGTTGCGCCTACGGCCGCAGCCCGAGTCGCCCGCCGTGCCAGTGCCATTGCCGAGCGGACCATTGGAACTGCGCTGTGGCACGTGGCGGATCGCGGCCGGCCAACTGACGGTGATTCCACCCGCGCCCGATCGAGCAGAGCTGTTCGCCGGGCTTGGCGACGGAAGCTGCACCATCGGTGGTGTTCGCGCCGACCAAATCGAGCGAGACGAACTACGTGATCGAGTGGTGCTTGTTCGTGCCGACGCGATCTGGTTCTCCGGTCCGGTAGGTCCTGAACTTGAGTTGGGCACAGGGGTTCCGGTGCACCGCGCTGTGCACGCCGCTTCCGCCGAAGATGTGCTCGCCGGCTTCCCGGACGGTTGGCAGGAAGTGATCAGCGAGCGCGGCCGCTCGGTCTCTGGCGGTCAGCGACAGCGGTTGGGTTTGGCAAGGGCATTGACGCTGGACCCGGACGTCCTGGTGCTCGAGGACCCAACGGCCGCCGTTGACGCGCATACCGAAGAATGCATTGCCCAGCGAATCGCCAAGCTGCGCGCCGGTCGAACCACTCTTGTCTGTAGTGCGAGTCCACTGTGGAAGGCCGTGGCGGATGTGGTGTTGGAGATCGATGAACCCAAACAGGAATCAGAATGAACAGCTTTCCGTTCGCTGAGCAGGCCGCCGTACGCCAATGGATAGTCGCGGCAGCGAGACGAGAATGGCGGCTTGGCAGCGTGATGCTGACGCTGTTCTTGCTTGCCGGCATGCTCGGACTGGTCGGTCCGCAGCTGCTCGGCGCACTGGTGGACGCCGTAACCGAGCAACGCGATATCCCGCTGGTCGAGCTGGCGCTGACCTTTACCGGTGTGTTGCTCGTCCGGTCGGTGTTGCTTCGGATGAGCCACCTTCGAGCCCGGATTCTGGGCGAGCGGCTGCTTGCGCGGGCGCGCGAGGAGTTTCTCGAGCGAGTGCTGCGTATTCCGGTGGCCAGGGTCGAGTCGGCGGGCACCGGCGACTTGCTGAGCAGGACGACGTCGGACATCGGTCGGATCGAACACGCCGCACGGAGCGCTGCGCCGGAGATCATGATGTCCAGCATCACGGTCGTGATTACTGCCGTGGCAATGGTGTGGACCTCGCCGTTGCTCGCCTCAGGGGTGTTGCTCGCGTTGCCGATCATCGTGGTCAGCACGCGGTGGTATCGCCCGAGGGCAAAGGCTGTGCTTGAGCGCATGTTCGACTCGTGGGCCGATGTGCAGGCGAGTTCGAACGAGACCGTTACCGGTGCGGCGACCGTCGAGGCGATGCGGTTGGCTGCGCGAAGGACATCGTGGAACCGCGACCGTCTTGGGGTCACCGCACGTTATGAGCGGGCGCACCGCGGCCTGCTAACCCGCTGGCTGCCGTTTCTCGAACTGTCCTACGTATTGCCGCTGTGCGTGATCCTGTTTGCGGGCGGCTGGGCATACTCGAATGGTCTCGCTGGGCTCGGCGCGGTCACCGCGGTTTTGCTTTACGCGCAGTCGATGGCGTCGCCGCTGAATGAGTTACTGCTTTGGATCGAGGATCTGCAGGTGGGTGGCGTCGGGATGCGACGCATCCTGGGCGTACAGCGCGTTCCGACTGAGGACGTTCAGCGTAGTGCGGGTGCGCCGGCTGGCAGGGACATCGAGTTGCACGGTGTCCGGTTTGGCTATCTGCCAGGGGTGGAAGTACTGCGTGGCATTGATTTGCGCATCCCCGGTGGAGAACATCTGGCCATCGTCGGGCCGTCCGGCTCGGGTAAATCGACCCTGGCGCGGCTTCTTGCCGGGGTGGGGCGGCCAGACAGCGGGTTGATCACGCTCGGCGGCGTGGACGTCGCCGGCTGGCCAACCGAGCAGCTACGTGCGCAGGTACTGCTGTTGACCCAGGAGCACCATGTGTTCGCCGCGAGCGTACGGGACAACATCACCCTCACGGCGACCTCGACGGATGATCCATGGTCTGACGAGCAGCTCTACGCCGCACTCGACGTGGTCGGGGCCGCGCACTGGGTGCGGTCGCTGCCGGACGGGCTGTCGACGACGATGGGTGGCGGCGCGCATGCGGTGGCGCCCGATATGGCGCAACGGCTGGCCTTGGCAAGGCTGGTGCTGGCCGATCCACCCGTGGTCGTCCTTGATGAAGCGACCGCGCTTCTGGGTGACCACGGCGGGCGTGGCCTGGAACGATCGTTGACGCAAGCGCTTGCTGGTCGAACTGTCGTATCCATCGCGCACCGGCTCGGGGTCGCCCGCGCCGCGAATCGGGTACTGGTCCTCGAGGACGGCCGGATTAGTGAGCTCGGCACCCACGAGGAGCTGCTCACTGCCGATGGCTCCTACGCGCGCCTGGTGCACACCGTCAGCCCAGTTCCCTGAGCAACCCACCTGCCGGCGATCACTTGCCCGCCGACGGTCACTCGCCCAGGCACACCCCTCCGCCCAATCACCCACATGCGCCACACCCGCCTCACCTATAGCCGTTTAGCCTGCTAAACCGAGACAGCGAAGCAGCGGTGCCGGTTGCTGTCCTGTGTCGAGGGCCAGTGACCCCGGCTGCCGACGGTATTGCTCCGGGTCACTGTTACAGTCGCACTGCATACTTCGGGCCACCTGCGCCCGGGGTATATCTGGCTCTGTGCCAGTAGTTCGTCAGCCGGTAAATGCGCCGGTCAACCCGATCGCCGGTGAGAGGGCCGGTGAGCCCGAGGAGGTCCCCCCGCGTGCTTAGCGCCTTCCGCTCGGCTCTGGCGACGCCGGACCTACGCAAGAAGATTCTGTTCACCCTCGGGGTCGTCGTGGTTTACCGAATCGGTGCCGCGATTCCCTCGCCTGGGGTGTCCTATCCGAACGTCCAGAAATGCGTAGGCGAGGTCGAACAGCAGGGCATCTACTCATTGCTGAACCTGTTCAGCGGTGGTGCACTGCTACAGCTCTCGATCTTCTCGCTGGGCATCATGCCCTATATCACCGCGAGCATCATCGTGCAGCTGCTCACCGTGGTCATTCCGCGGTTCGAGCAGCTAAAGAAGGAAGGCCAGTCTGGCCAGGCGAAACTGACGCAGTACACGCGCTATCTCACCATGGCGCTGGCCGTGCTACAGGCCACCGGGATCGTCGCCCTCGCTGAGCGGGGCCTGCTGTTCAGCGGTTGCACCGAGGACATCATCCCGGACAACAGCGTGTTCACGCTGTCGCTCGTCGTGCTCACCATGACCGCGGGCACGGCCATGATCATGTGGCTCGGCGAGTTGATCACCGAGCGCGGCGTCGGCAACGGGATGTCGCTGCTGATCTTCCTGAACATCGCGGCGCGGATTCCGGTCGAAGGCGGCAACATCCTCAACACGCGCGGTGTCGAGATCTTCATCGTGGTCTGCGCTTGTGCCCTGGTGATCATCGCGACCGTGGTGTTCGTCGAGCAGGGGCAGCGGCGTATTCCAGTGCAGTACGCCAAGCGCATGATCGGCCGTCGGATGTACGGCGGGACGTCCACCTACTTGCCGATCAAGGTGAACCAGGCCGGTGTTATCCCAGTTATCTTCGGTTCCTCGCTGCTGTACCTACCTGACCTGCTGAGCCGGTTGGTTGGCGATCCGAACGAATCATCGGCGCTGCAGCAGTTCATCCAGCAGAACCTGGTTGATCAGTCCAGCGTGTTGCACATCTTGATGTACTTCATGCTGATCATCTTCTTCACGTACTTCTACATCACGATCACGTTCAACGTGGACGAGCGTGCCGATGAGATGAAGAAGTTTGGCGGGTTCATTCCGGGTATTCGGCCTGGCCGACCAACCGCCGAGTACCTGCGCTTCGTGTTGAACAGGATCACATTCCCTGGATCGCTGTATCTGGGTACCGTGGCAATCCTGCCGAACTTCTTCCTCGCACTAACAGGAGAGGGTCAGAACCAGAACTTCCCGTTCGGTGGCACCGCTGTGCTGATCATGGTCGGTGTCGGGCTGGACACGATGAAACAGATCGAAAGCCAGCTCATGCAGCGCAACTATGAAGGGTTCCTCCGATGACTCGACTGGTTCTTGTTGGCCCGCCGGGGGCAGGTAAAGGCACCCAAGCCGTCGCTCTGAGCGAGGAACTGCGGATACCGCACATCTCCACGGGCGACCTATTTCGCAAGCATGTTGGGGAAGAAACGCCGCTCGGTAAAGAGACCAAGCGGTATCTCGACGCCGGCGAACTCGTGCCAGACGACGTGACGAACCGGATGGTTCGTGAGCGCTTGGCCGAGTCCGATGCGAAGCACGGTTTCCTGCTGGATGGCTTTCCCCGCAATATCGCCCAGGCCGACGTACTTGGCCAGATCCTCAGCGAGGACGGCGTCCGCCTGGATGCCGTGGTGCAGTTGGTTGTGGATGAAGACGTCGTGGTTGCCAGGCTGCTGGAGCGTGGCCGGACCGACGACACCGAGGACGTGATTCGTCGCCGCCAGCAGGTGTACGTCTCGGAGACGGCGCCGCTGCTGGACTACTACCGGGATGTGTTGATTTCGGTGGATGGAGTTGGCGAGGTCGCCGAAATCTCGGCTCGAGTGCTCGCCGCGTTGAGCGAACGGTCCTGAGGTGTTCCTGCGCAAAGAGCGCCTGATCGAGATCAAAACGGCCGCGGAGCTCGAGGCGATGCGCGCGGCCGGATTGCTCGTGGCGCGCACCCTCGGGCTCGTCGCCGAACAGGCTAAGCCAGGGGTAAGTACCGGTGAACTCGACGAACTCGCCGAGCAGACCATCCGGGACGCGGGCGCGGTGCCCTCGTTCAAGGGCTATCACGGATTTCCGGGCAGTATCTGTGCCTCGGTGAACGACCAGGTCGTGCACGGTATCCCGAGCGGAGAGCAACTGCTTGCGGACGGTGACCTGATCTCCGTCGACTGCGGAGCGATTCTGGATGGTTGGCACGGTGATTCAGCCGTAACGCTGCATATCGGCCAGACGAGCGCGGCCGACCAAGCACTTTCCGAGGCGACCAAGGCCGCGATGTGGGCGGGGATCGCTGCGATCCGGCCGGAGGCGCGACTGACCGATGTCTCGCACGCGATCCAGACCGAGGCAATGGCCGCGCGCCGTCGAGATGGCGTGGACTACGGGATCATCAGCGAATACGGCGGGCACGGCATCGGTAGCGAGATGCATATGGACCCGTTCCTGCCGAACGTCGGTAAGCCGGGCAAAGGACCGCGGTTGCGGGTGGGGATGGCGCTGGCCGTAGAACCGATGTTGACCATGGGCACTGCGGAAACCGAGGAACTCGAGGACGGTTGGACGGTACTCACCGCCGATCGCTCCCGTGCGGCACACTGGGAGCATTCTGTAGCCGTCACCGAGAACGGCCCCTGGGTGCTCACCGCGCCCGAGGATGCCTAACCCATAGCCGTTAGCTACCTCACGTCACTGCTGGACAGCGATCCATCACCCACACGCACACCACAAGCCCCACCATTCCCTCCTATAGCCGTTTAGCCCGCTAAACGGAGTTTGCGCAGGTGGGGTGCGGGGGTGTTGAAGCGAGCGTACGCTTGGGATAGCCGCGAGATGCGAGCAGTGTGGCCCCCGCGTGAATTCAGTGGTTTAGCCACGCGTACACTAGCTAACCGGCGTGTTTGCACGTCGAATCCGTTGTGCCTCCCGTTGCGGTGGACAGCGCCGGCTCTCCGGCCGCTGGCAAGCAGGCGATCGTCGAAGCGCAGTACACGGAGTCGGGGTAGCGCGCGCTCGTAAACAGCACAACGACAACAAGTACCCGCAGCTCAACCAAGTCACGAAACGCGGAGGACATGGGGAAGAAGGACGGGGCCATCGAGGTCGAGGGCCGCGTGATCGAGCCACTACCCAACGCGATGTTTCGCGTCGAGTTGGAGAACGGCCACAAGGTCCTGGCGCACATCAGCGGCAAGATGCGGCAGCATTACATCCGAATCCTGCCCGAAGACCGCGTCGTCGTGGAGCTATCGCCCTACGACTTGACACGCGGTCGGATTGTTTACCGCTACAAGTGACCTGGTGACGCGAGCACTGCCGTTACTGGTGCCCGAAAACACTATGTAGTGGGCGGGCACGCCCGAGAGCAGGAGAAACAACAGACGTGAAGGTGCAGCCGAGCGTCAAGAGGATCTGTGACAAGTGCCAGGTGGTTCGCCGGCACGGTCGGATCCTGGTGATCTGCAGCAACCCGCGCCATAAGCAGCGTCAGGGCTGAGCAGCAGATCTCCGGTAGCAGATTCTCTGCCACGCATAACTAAACGAGAACCTCCCTACACCTGCCGGACCATACGGGTCTGGTGCACCCCCGGACTTCAGGCCGGGGCCCGGTGCGACGAGTCGGCCAGGGGATGGATGGGGAGTAGACCTGAAGACATGACAAGGAGAACCGCCATATGGCACGACTCATGGGCGTTGACCTCCCCCGCGATAAGCGGATGGAGGTTGCGCTGACCTACATCTACGGCATCGGTCGTACGCGTTCCAAGGAGCTCCTGGCAGCGACCGGCATCAGCCCGGATCTGCGCGCCAAGGACATCGCTGATGAGGACGTCATCAGGTTGCGCGACCACATCGAAGCCAGCTACCAGGTCGAGGGTGACCTTCGTCGCGAGGTTCAGGCCGATATCCGCCGCAAGATGGAGATCGGCTGCTACGAGGGCCTGCGGCACCGTCGTCACCTGCCCGTGCGTGGACAGCGGACCAAGACCAATGCGCGCACCCGCAAGGGCCCGAAGAAGACGGTCGCCGGCAAGAAGAAGGCCGGGAAGAAGTAACCCCGCACCGAGGAGATCACGCGAACTATGCCACCCAAGGCTCGTACTGGCGCCGGGGCGAAAAAGGTCCGGCGCAAGGAAAAGAAGAATGTCGCGCATGGCCATGCGCACATCAAGAGCACGTTCAACAACACCGTCGTATCCATCACCGACCCGAATGGCGCGGTGATCAGCTGGGCATCGAGCGGACACGTCGGTTTCAAGGGCTCCCGTAAGTCCACCCCGTTCGCCGCGCAGATGGCCGCGGAGAACGCCGCGCGCAAGGCAGCGGAGCACGGCATGAAGAAGGTTGACGTGTTCGTCAAGGGTCCCGGTTCCGGCCGCGAGACCGCGATTCGCTCACTGCAAGCCGCCGGCCTTGAGGTCGGCACCATCCAAGACGTGACCCCGCAGCCGCACAACGGCTGCCGTCCGCCGAAGCGGCGTCGGGTCTGAGGCACGGGGAGGAGTAAGCAAAATGGCTCGTTACACCGGCCCCATGACTCGTAAGTCCCGCCGGCTGAAGGTCGATCTCGTTGGCGGCGACAAGGCATTCGAGCGCCGCCCCTACCCGCCCGGCCAGCACGGCCGCGGTCGGGTTAAGGAGAGCGAGTACCTGCTGCAGCTGCAGGAGAAGCAGAAGGCCCGGCACACCTACGGCGTGCTGGAGCGGCAGTTCCGCCGCTACTACGAGGAGGCAGTTCGTCGTCCAGGAAAGACTGGCGAGGCGATGCTGCAGATCCTCGAGTCGCGGTTGGACAATGTGGTGTACCGCGCGGGCTTGGCCCGCACTCGCCGGCAGGCGCGCCAGTTGGTGAGCCACGGGCACTTCGTGGTGAACGGTAAGAAGGTCAACGTACCGAGCTACCGGGTCGCCAAATGGGACATCATCGACGTCAAGCCGAAGTCGCTGAAGACGCTGCCTTTCGTCGCTGCGAAGGAGAGCCTCGGTGAGCGTCCGGTGCCAGCGTGGCTGCAGGTCGTTCCGTCGAACCTGCGGATCCTGGTGCACCAGCTGCCGGAGCGGGCGCAGATCGAGGTCCCGGTCACCGAACAGCTGATCGTCGAGTTCTACTCGAAGTAAGCGGCGGCACGTAGGGAGTGCCGGCCGCCGGCCGGCCGGCTGTCCACGGACATGCTGGCCGGCCACGCCACCCTTTCGACGTCATATGGCGGGCGTCGGTAGGAAAGGAAACGTAAAGTGCTCATTTCTCAGCGTCCCACCCTTGGTGAGGAGACGGTCAACGAGACCCGCTCCCGGTTCAGCATTGAGCCGCTGGAGCCCGGTTTCGGTTACACGCTCGGCAACTCGTTGCGGCGTACGCTGCTGTCGTCCATCCCGGGCGCCGCGGTAACCAGCATCCGCATCGACGGAGTGCTGCACGAGTTCAGCACCGTTCCCGGCGTTAAGGAAGACGTCACCGACATCATCCTTAACCTGAAGGAGCTCGTCGTGAGCTCCGAGGAAGACGAGCCGGTGACGATGTACCTGCGCAAGCAGGGGCCTGGCGATGTGACTGCTGGCGACATCGTGCCGCCGGCAGGAGTCACCGTGCACAATCCGGATCTGCACATTGCTTCGCTGAATGGTAAGGGCAAGCTGGAGATCGAGCTTGTCGTCGAGCGTGGTCGTGGCTATGTGCCCGCCGTGCAGAACAAGCAAGCCGGCGCCGAGATCGGCCGGATTCCGGTCGACTCGATCTACTCGCCGGTGCTGAAGGTGACCTACAAGGTTGAGGCGACTCGTGTCGAGCAGCGTACCGACTTCGACAAGCTGATCTTGGATGTGGAGACCAAGCCGTCCATCACGCCGCGCGACGCCGTCGCGTCGGCCGGCCGGACGCTCGTCGAGCTGTTCGGTCTGGCACGTGAGCTGAACGTGGATGCCGAGGGCATCGAGATCGGCCCGTCACCGCAGGAGGCGGACACCATCGCCGCCTACGCGATGCCGATCGAGGACCTCGATCTCACCGTTCGCTCGTACAACTGCCTCAAGCGCGAGGGCATTCATACGGTCGGCGAGCTGGTTTCCCGCAGCGAGGCAGACCTGCTGGATATCCGCAACTTCGGAGCGAAGTCGATCGACGAGGTCAAGATGAAGCTCGTTGGCCTCGGCCTGGCGCTGAAGGACAGCCCGCCCGGGTTCGACCCGTCGGCCGCGGTTGCCGATTACTCGGCTGGCGGCTGGTCCGACGGTCTGGACGCCGAGGGCGGGATTCCCGGCGAAGACCCGTATGACGACGGTCAGGATTACGCAGAGACGGAGCAGCTCTGATCGGTCCATAGTGGACGATTTCGAGCAGAGGATCCAACAAGGAGCAATCGATGCCCACCCCAACCAAGGGCGCCCGTCTTGGCGGGTCGCCGGCGCACGAGCGGTTGATGCTGGCGAACCTCGCCACATCGCTGTTTGAGCACGGCAAGATCAAGACGACGGAGACCAAGGCGAAGCGCCTCCGCCCGTTCGCGGAACGGCTTATTACCAAGGCCAAGCGCGGCGACCTGCACAACCGCCGGGAGATCATGAAGGTCATCCGGGACAAGGACGTTGTGCATAAGCTCATGGCGGAGATCGGGCCGTTTTTCGCCAACCGCAATGGCGGTTACACCCGAATCACCAAGACGATGCCGCGCAAGGGCGACAACGCTGATATGGCCGTGATCGAGTTGATCTCGGAGCGGCTGGTGACCGAGGAAGCCGAAAAGGCTCGTGGCACCAAGTTCGCCAAGGACGAGCCGGTCGCTGCGGCACCGAGCGAGCCGGCGGTTGACGAAGCAGCAGCCGACGACGACGCTGCGGTGGCGGACGACGCCAAGGGCGAGGACAACGCGGAGGCTGTGGACGCGCCAGAGGCACAGGCAGATGCCGAGCCTGCGGAGGACGCGGACGCGAAGTCGGACGACAAGAAGGACGAGTCCTGACGGCCGCAAACCCAACGGACGAGCCCACCAACCCGGAGCGGGATGGTGGGCTCGTCCGTTTTCGGCTAGACATCGCCTACGACGGCACTGATTTCTCCGGCTGGGCGCGGCAACCAAACCAGCGCACGGTCTGCGGTGTACTTGAAGATGCACTAACCCTCATCCTGCCTCGACTTTCTACGTTTAGCGGGCTAAACGTAGAAAGTAGGGTGCGGCTTACCGTTGCGGGGCGCACGGACGCGGGGGTGCACGCCAGCGGACAGGTCGCGCATATAGATCTGCCGGAGGACATCGAGCCGGGCGGTTTGCTGCACCGACTTGCCAGGGCGCTACCGCCAGATGTTCGGATCTATGGCATCCACCCGGTCCCCAACGAGTTCGACGCGCGTTTTTCCGCGCTCTGCAGGCATTACGAGTATCGAGTCGCGGACGCAAGCTGGGGAGTGAACCCACTACGCCGCTGGGACACGCTCGCCTGGCGCCAGGAACTCGATCTGCGAGCCCTGAACGATGCGGCCACGCTACTTCTCGGCGAGCATGATTTCGCCGCCTTCTGCCGGCGCCGCGAGGGTGCGACCACGATTCGCGAGTTGCAGCGGTTCGACTGGACTCGGAACCCAGATGGCATACTCGTGGCACACGTTTCGGCGGATGCCTTCTGCCACTCTATGGTCCGTAGCCTTGTTGGAGCCCTGCTGCCAGTTGGCGACGGCCGCAAAAGCGTAACCTGGCCCGCTTCGTTGCTTGCCGCACAGGAGAGGTCCAGTTCGGTGACGGTGGCCCCGGCCCACGGCCTCGCACTCGTCAAGGTGGACTATCCGCCTGGCGAGCAACTCGCCGCTCGTGCGGCACGCACTCGGAATATTCGCGGCTAACTTGCTATACGGCTTAATCGACGGCGATACCGGATAGCAGCGAGAACTTCCTTTATCAGCTCCTCTGGTTGAGCGAGTTTGTCCGCATCAACTATGACGAACGTCCAGCCGGCGTGTTCGAGGCGAGCGCGCCGGCTTCGGTCATAGCGGGCCTGCTTCCGGGTGTTGTGCCAACGCCCGTCGTATTCGATCGCAACACGCTCGTGCTCGAGCGCGAGATCTAGTCGACCGAGTAACTGTTCCCCGTCGTGGACTTCCACCTGCGGCGTCGGAGCCAGGTCGTTGAGCCGCAGGAGCACTCTGACTTCGGACTCTGGCCGCGACTCGGCGCGGGTGTCCGCGAGTGACTCGGCCTGCCTGGCAACGACCACGCCCCGGTTCCTTCGCCGCTGCAAACTCTGTTCCAACTCAGCTCGCGACACGAGGTTCGCACGCAGGTAGGCGTCTAGATCGGCAACACCCGTGCGCAGCACCGTTGTGCGAGCATGAGTTCTCGGGGAGTGGCGTAATAGCAGGTCGATGGCCGTGCGAAGGGGTGTAGCCAGGCGGATGCCGTGCCACTCGGTTGATTCGCTGCGGGTTACCTCGGTGCGGCGAACACGGAGTCCGCGGATTGGGCCAAAGCGATGACCCTCCGGTACCACGAACTCGACCGGGTCATTCGGGCCCGCGAGTTCGACGCCCTGGACGGTTGCAGCCGACCGCCCGGTCAGCACCGCTTCCGGCGGCACGATCAATGCCGCCCCTCGGCAACGCAACTCATGGGTAACTGGGATGCCGGATGGGACGTAAACGTCCTGAAATAATCGTCGAAACTGCGCGGTTCGCAGCTGGTAGTCGGTGACGACTCCAGCTGCTCGAGCTTCGGATCCGCGGAACACGTCGGTTAGATCGCTAGCGCGCATTTGAGTCATAACACCCACTGTGCGCTAAATACCAGATTCGCCGCTTAAGTTATCCACAGGCACAAAAACCCAGGAAACTGCCGCTGAGCCTGTTGATCCCCGCAGCCCTTAATCAACGTTTAGGGGGCTAAACGAAACAAAAGTGCAGGTCAGTCGCCTCGACGAACTGGCCCGAGGATCTGCTGTTCCTTTTGCGTAGTGACCAATCGGAGCGGACGCCACAGATTTCGGCCCAACGCAATCACCTGATCGTCCTTCAAAGTTGTGATCTGATGGACCATTGGTGGCGGTAGACGCCAGATTCGAGCAGCCAGTTGGGCCTGCCCAGCCGGCAGTCGCTGCATCAGCACAAGATCCGCGGAGTTGGCCGTCGCGCCAGCCTGCGGGTGCATGTACGGCAACACGTAGACCGTCGTCTGCCAGGGAGAGCGTGGCGGAAACAGCTCCTGTGGAGTTGGTCCGCCATCGTGTACCACCAGCAGCGGCGCGTCCTCGGAAGGACGGGGCAGCTCGACTGGCGATAGCCGGCGAATCTGGACGACCGGCGCTGGCCGACCGTCGGGTCCCGTGCCGGCGGCTTTCGCGATCATTTGCCACGCGGTTGGCCGTCCAGTGGCGACCACGATCCATGCGCCAACGGCCATCGCCCGCAGCGCCACCTGGCGCGCCAGATACAGTCCGCCGACCAACACGATTCGGGTCGGCGCCGAGCGCAGCGCCGAGATGGTCAGCGGCTCGCCGTTCATCCCTGAGCCGAGGACCATGCCACCGCGGTCGCCGGAAGGGCTGACCGCGTCCAGCAGTGCGGGCGAAACCAGAAACTCCGGAGCTACGCCAGTATGCCGCTCTTGTGAGTCGACCTGCCTGGTGGTACCGGTCGCGGTCATCCGCGCACTCCCAACGCGTCCCTCGTCATGCCGTGCCGCCCAACGGCAGGGTGGCGGCCAATCCGGATATTTGCAAACCACGCAGCGGCGTGAGCGTCGTGCCGAGTCTGCCGGACAGCGCATGCAGCCGCTCGTCGGCGCTTTCTAGCTCTTTCGGGTTTCGCGCGCTGACCCGAACCAGCCCGCGCAAGCCGACCTTGCCCTCATCCACGCCGGGCGAGATGGACATTGCCACGGTTGCGGAGAGGGCACGTACGCCAGTCAGTGCGTTGAGACTGTTCGCCATTTTGCCCTTTGGCCAGCCAGTGATCGCATAGCTGGCATGCCCAATGCCCGCCGCGGTCACACCCGTCCAGCGTTCCTGCAGGTCAACGCGATGGTTTGACCCGGCAACGGCGGTGAGCTCGGCCGCTGAGACGCCCGCGCGGAGCAACTCGTCCGGATCAAGTGGCCGGGTGGGCACACCGCGTGATTCCAGTGCGTTGCGCACCCGGGAAAGCGCTCCGATAAGCGCCCGGTGCGCGCCAACCACACCGCCGCCGCGCTCGCGTACCGCGGCAGGACAGCGCCGTGGGTCGAGCCGTACTGCTACCCACGTCGTTCGCCGAGCCGCTGCCGGCAGCGGGCCAAGCACCTCAAGGTAGGACGCCAACGCGGGGGAGCTGGCCGGCAGCGATGCGCTGCCTGGGTAGCAGTGCCAGATCACCTGGATCGTGTCCAGCACCACCCCGCGGTCTTCCAAGCAAGGAGCAAGGGCACCGAGTGGCAGGCTGGGTGCGCTACCGACGTTGCTGACCATCGGCGGGGTCGGATCGATCAACAGCACCGCCGTCCAGGTGCCGTCGTTCCACGCCATGCCAAGCGGCTTGTGCTCGTGGTCGACGCCATGTGCGACCACCAGGTCCGGCACAGCGAGCCGGAGCAGGTTGACTCGAGCGTCATCGGGGCCGGTGACCGACTGATCCTCCACGGCGATCTGCTCCAGTGTTTCCTGGCGAAGCGGATGTGCCGTTCGAGACGTCGAGCGCAGCGTATAACTGAGCGTAAGTCCAAACCATTGGGTGAACCAGCGGCCGTGCCAGCGCAGCAGGGCGATGATCAACGCGGCAGCCGCGACGCCAATCGAGACGTAGACCAGCGAGGTATTGATCGCGATCAGGATCAACCCGATCGCCAACCCGATCTCGATCACTACCAAATTCGTCATCGGCAGCGGGCCGAGATTGATGCCGGAACTGCGTTTACGCACGCCCCCGATCGGTCGATCCTGGCCTGGCTGCGGATGAGCGGCCCCGGAGCTCGGTGGCTGGCCTGGTGGCGGGCCACCCGGTGGTCCTCCGCCCGGCGGTCCGCCCCCGGAACCTCCGGGCCCGGGGCCACCAGGTCCAGGCGGCCCGGACGGGCGGCGGGGCGGCTGGCCGCCGGCTGGGTTGTTCCCCTGGCGCGGAGGAGTTGTCACGGACATCCGCTCGTTCTCTTCCCCTCGTTTGGCTCGAATGCTGCCGAAACCAATGTCCTAGATTCTGCTAGAACACGCACGTTAGGCGATAACACACCTCGGTGGGGCGGGTCGGCGACATCTCTTGCTGATCCGGGTGCAGCTGGTCCCGGATCAGTGATCGTGCGAATCTAGTTCGACCGAGTTGGTAGAACCCGGAGCGGACCGCGGTCCGCACGACTATTCTGCGGAACCGTACCGCGACTGGGAGAGCTGTAGGCCAAGAATGCCCTCAACACCGACGACAAAGTCACAAGTTCAGGCGTACCGCTTCGTGCTGCGCCGGATGCAGTCCGCGCTCGTGCGTAAGGACGCGGTGATGCTGCACGATCCGATGCGGACGCATTCCCGTGCGACCGCGGTCGGTGTGGTCATCTCCGCGCTCGGGCTGCTCGGGTTCCTGGTGGTCGGCATGCTCAGCCCGAAAGGCGGCGGTCCGGATCCAGAGACCATCGTGGTTGGCGAGCAGTCCGGTGCCATGTACATCGCGACGGGCGACCCGATGCAGCTGATCCCAACGTTCAACCTCGCCTCGGCACGACTGCTCATGGCTGCCCAGCAACAACAAAGCCAGGAGGGCGAGGGCGGCGGCACCGCCGGAAGTGGTGAGGTCAAGGAGCCCGAGGTCGTCAGCGATGAGGAGCTCGAGGGGATTCCGAAGCAGCGCCCGACCGGTATTCCAACCGGGCCAAGCTTGCTGCCTACCGACGAGCAGCGGATCTCGAACAACTGGGCGGTCTGCGACAAGATCACCGTGGATCGGAGTCTGGACAATCCGGCGGACACGGGTGCGCCGACCACGACGGTGCTCGGTGGGATCGATCGACTTGGTGATGAGCTGGGCAGTGGTCAGGCGTTGCTCGCGCATGCGGAGAACAACAAGGTCTACCTGATTTACCGGGTTTCGCCGGATCCGAACCGCGGTAACACCAATGTGGTGCGCGCCGAGGTCAACATGAGCGACGCCCAGGTGACCTCGGCGTTCAACCTGGAAACCACGCAGCAGCGGGAGATCAGCATGGGCCTGCTGAACTCGATTCCGCAGGCTGAGCCGCTGAGCGCGCCACAGATCGACGGGGCGGGGAGCCCGAGCGAGTATCTGGGCGATCTGCAGATTGGCGACGTGTTCCTGTCCGATAGTGCCGGCAGCGGGAACCAGCACTGGGTGGTGCTACCCAGCGGCGTTCAGGATGTACCGGAATCGCTTGCTCAGCTGGTCCGCAACACCTACCAGCAGACGAGTGGGCGAATTCCGCGGTTGCAACCCTCGGATTTTGCGACAGCGCCGCGTGCGAACGAACTCGAGTCCGAGGACTACCCCGAGCAGATGCCGCAGATCATTGGCCCAGAGCGGACGCCAGTGTCCTGTTTGGGTTGGTCCGTAGAGGGCGAAGGTGAACAGCGCGACACCAAGCTCACCATGCATATCGGCGGGCAGATGCCACGCGACAACGACGGCTCGGGAATCAAGCCGCTGCCCGTCGGCCAGCCAGGGCCGAGTGGGGCCAAGATTGACTCGTTCTACATGCCGCAGGGCAAGGCGGCCGTCGTGCATGCCGCGACGTCTCGGGACTCGTTCCAGACCGGGCCGATCTACCTGGTCTCGGATCGTGGCGTGAAATTCGGCGTGCCTGATGTGCGGACCGCGCAAATCCTGGGCTTGAACAACCGATCGCCCGCGCCGAGCGCGATCATGAGCTTGTTGCCGGACGGCGCGTCGTTGAACATGCAAGATGCTCAGCAGACCTACGACAGTGTCGAGTTGCAATCTGGCGCAGCTGGGCTAAGTGGTGCCCAAGGCGGCGGCTGACCTGCTCAAAGATCGCGTTTAGCGGGCTCACCGTGGTTCCGTATAGCCAGTTAGCCCGCTAAACGTGTGCTCCCCGGAGCCAAGTGTGGTTCGCACTGGTATTTCCAAACGCCTCGTTCCTTGAACACAGTTAGCCCGCGAAACTCGGGTATGGAATGCGCGGTTAGCCCGCGGAACGTGGGGCAGGAGCGACGGCCGAGTTCGCGGTGCGGTGTTCGTGGAGAAGCGCGGTTAGCCCGCTGAACGCGCAAGGAGGACCACGGTCAGCCCGCTGAACGAGGATCGGGGCCACGGTGAGCCCGCTAAACGCGGGTGGGACACCACGGTGAGCCTGCTAAACGCGAATAGGGGTTTAGGCGAAGCCGCGGGGTTGTTTGGGTTCGCCGCGGTGGCGGCGGATCGCGTGGAGCACGAACATGGTGATGCCGAGGATGGCCAGCGCGCCACCGGTGCCGCCGATCGCGATCGCGATGGGTACCCAGTCTTTTTGGCTCGGCTCCGGCAGATCGGCGGGCAACTGCTGCGGCTGAGCCCGCTGAATGCCCTCTTCCTCGGGCACGATCGCGGTCAACGCGGCGATGGGGTTCACCACCCCGTGCCCGGTGAAGGCATCCCGCCCGCCGGGCGCACCGGGATGCTGCGCGGTCGTCTTCAGTCGGTTCATCACTTCGCGCGCTTTGAGATCCGGAAACCTTTCCCTGACCAGTGCGGCGACGCCGGCCACGTACGGGGCCGCGAAGCTGGTGCCCTGGATCGGCTGCGGGTCCTGGCCCGCCTCTGCCTGGCGGTTGGCGAGCTGACCAGGATCGGCGGGGTCCAGCGACACGATGTTGGTGCCGGGCGCGGCCAGACTCACCCACGGGCCGTTCATACTGAACTCCGCGACCGATCCCTGCTCGTCGATCGCCGCCACGGACAGCACATCCTCGGCGAACCAGGGCGGAGTGACGATGCTCTGCGGCTTGTTCACGTCGTCCTGGTTGTTCTGCGGGCAGTTCTCGCTGGTGTTCCCGGCCGCGGCGACGACGACGGCATCCCACTGATCTACCGCCTTCCGGACCGCGGCCTGCAGTATCCGTTCGTCCGGCTGGATCGGGCCGGCTTTTCGGCAACTGTCCACCGAAATGTTGATCACCGTCGCGCCCTGCTCGGCCGCCCTGACCACCGCCTGGGCCAGCGTCTTGGTGTTGCCCGCAGTGTTCCCGTCGTTCTCCGCGCCCTCCTTGTCGACGACGTACGACTGGCTGGTCTGCCGGATACTCATGATCTGCGCGTTCGGCGCAACCCCGCGGAAACCAATGTTCTGCCCGCCCGGCGGATTACCCGCGATGATGCCGGCCACCTCGGTGCCGTGCCCATCGCAATCCTCGCGGCCGTTCGCCTGTTTGTCGACGAAGTCGCCCGCGCCGATCACTTCCTTGGTGAGGAAGTTGTGATCATTGACTCCGGTATCGATCACCGCGACTGTTTGGCCCTCGCCGGTGGCGATCAGGGACGCCTCGTCCAGCCGCAGGTGGCGTTGCCCCCACGACCCCTCGGCAAGTACGCCCTCGCCCCGCGCCTCGCCAGCCTTAACGCACTCCGATTCCTTCGTATAAGTCTCGTCCGGCTCCGGTTCCGCAGGCTGCGGTGCGAGGCCGATGTCCACTGGCGGCGGTGCGGGGTAACCGAGGTCCTGCGCCTGCACCGGCACGGTCGGGACCAAGACCGCGATCGTGCCCGCCGTGAGTATCGCCGCTAACCGTTTTGTTCTGCCGAACCGAGTCATCACGGGTTCCTCAGCCGCCGATGTTCACATGCCGCACGACGGTGTAGAGCTCCATCACCGCCAGCGCCAGCGGTAGAACCGTCGCCAGGCAGATCGCTTCCAGGATCTCCACCGAGCGGCGCATCGGCGGCGAGAACCGCTGGTTCGGGAAGATCACCCCGAGCACCAGCGCGCTGGCCCCGATAAGCACCAGCACGCCAAACACCCAGAGCAACCGGTCGAAGGCGTCCGAACTCCACAGCCAACCGATCAGCACCCCAGCGCCGCAGAACATCCCGGTAGCCAACAGCGCGATCGCCTGGCTCCCGTTCGCGTAGGTTCGCGCGCGCAGCAGCAGTGCGACGGTTACCACACCAGCGGTGATCACACCGAAGATGCTCGGCGCGCTCGCCGTGATGATCGCCGCCAGCGCGGCCACGCTGCCACAGCCGACCAGTAGGCCGGTCATGTAGTCGTGCGCGACGCTCGCCCGCCGTTCGATCGAACTGTAGTCCGGGAAACCGCTGTCTTCCTTGAGGTCTTCGGCGCTACCAGGCACGTTCGGCAACGGCAGCTTGGCCAGCCAGATCGTGGTACGCGGCAGCGCGGACAGTCCGGCAAGCGCCACCGCCGCGGTGCCAGCCGCGATACCGGCCGCCGGATGCGAGATCAGCGAAGCGACGGTGAAGGCGATGATGCCGAAGGTGGCCGCGGTAGCCACCGCGATGAACACCGTGATCCCCGCGCCGAGCAGCAAGATCGAGGCCGCGGCGACGATCAGCACCAGACCACAGGCGAGCAGCAGGCTGGGGCGGCCAACCATCCCCGGCACGATGTACAGGCCACTGACGAACGCGAACGGCAAACCACCAGCCGCGGCGACGACCACGCCGGTTGAGGATGCCTGGTACACCCGGACGAATACCGCGCCGAGTGCCACGCAGGCGATCGCCGCGACCCCGCCGATGATCGCCGGCGCGAGCGAGTCGCCACCACCGAGTGGCCCACCGAGTAGCAGCGTCGTCGCCGCCGTGAAGAACGCGAGCACGGCGGCGATATGTCCGGTCCGGCGCGCGGTTTCCTTCGTCCACGGGCGGAAACTGTCCGGATCAGCCTCCGCGATCGCGTCGACGACATCGTCATACAGCGGCGGTGGCGGGTTCTCGTTGCGCCGCCGCAGCTGGAGCATCTCGCCGTCGACGACACCGAGTGAGGCGAGGGTGCGGGACGGCTCAAGTGGCGAATCGCCGATCTTGGCCAGACACCAACCACCGTGTCGGGTGCCGCCGTCCGGTGAGGTCTCCTTCGCCATCTCCAGCAGCATCGGCATCAAGTCCGCGACCGGTACGTCCGCCGGTAGCGCGACGTCGATGCGTGTCCGTGGTGCCACCACCGTTACGCGGCTGAAGACCGTGGTGCCGGTTGCCACCGTGCCCCCTCGCTAGCTCGTCCGCTCGACATGGTGCCCGCATCGTGGCCGGTCAACGCCGTGTCGCGGCCATCGACAAGGACGCCGGGTGCCATTGTCGTACCTACTTATATCTGATTCGGCGCCCGCCCACTTGGTGGGCGCCGAATGCACACTATTCCTCCCGAACGCCCGCGCGCGTGGCGATCGCGGCCCTAGTATGGCCACGCCGGGGCGTCCGTAGGGTCGTTTCCGGTGAACTAGCCCAATTGAGTTGTTCCACGGGGCGGCGCGATCGAGATCGCCCGGCCAGTGGCAGGGTGAATGACCGTGCTGCCACGCGCTGGCAGCACGGTTGCCACAACGAGTCGGAGAGGTGCTTGATTCGGTGAGCACGCTGCAGTTCAAGCGATCGCCGCGCATGGCCGCGCCCCGGCCACCCGGGGGCGAGGTTCATCTTGAGCCGCCACCCGAGGTGCCGCGCACGATTCCAGGCAACATCCTGATGAAGCTCATGCCCGTCGTCATGATCGTGGCGATGCTGGGCATGGTGATCTTCATGTTCACCAGCGGCGGCGCGATGGCCCGTAGCCCGCTGTTCCTGATGATGCCGTTGATGATGATGATGGGCATGGCCGGCATGCTCTTCCAGGGCGGCGGTCGCGGCGGTGGCCAGAAGAAGGCCGAGATGAACGAGGACCGCAAGGACTACATGCGGTACCTCGGCCAGATGCGTGACCGCGCCAGGGAGGCCATGCGGGACCAGCGAGCCGAGCGCGAGTGGATCCATCCGGATCCGCAGATGCTCTGGTCACTGGCGGCGAGCCGGCGGATGTGGGAACGCAGGCAGGCCGATGCAGACTTCTGCCACCTGCGCATTGGCCGTGGCTCGCAGCGCCTGACCAGCCGGCTGGTGCCACCACAGACCGGTCCGGTGGACGAGCTGGAACCGATCGCGACCCTGGCGTTGCGCCGGTTCGTGCGCGCCCACTCGATCGTTCCAGATCTGCCACTGTCGATCTCCATCCGTGGCTTCGCGGCGGTCGGCCTGCACGGCGACAGGGAGCTCAGCAGGGGTTTCGCCCGCGCTCTTATCGCCCAGTTGGTCACCTTCCATTCGCCGGAAGACGTGCTGATCGCGGTGGTGACCGGTGGTCGGACCAAGCAGGAGTGGGAGTGGACCAAATGGCTACCCCACTTGCAGCACCCGACGATGGTCGACGGCGTTGGTCAGCTGCGCATGATGGCCAGCTCGCTCAGCACGATTGAGCAGTGGTTGGACGAGGAGCTGCGCGACCGGCAGCGGTTCACCCGAAACGCGACGCCAGCGGCGGACCAGCCGCATATCGTGATCGTGATCGACGACGGCGAGGTCACCAAAGAAGAGCAGATCATGCTCGAAGAAGGCCTCGTCGGGGTAACTCTGCTCGATGTCTCGGAATCGCTCGGCAACCTCACCGCTCGGCGTGGGCTCCGGATGATGGTCGAGCCGGAACGCCTCGGTGCACGCAGCGCGAGCGGCGTCGAGTGGTTCGGTGCGCCAGACACGCTGACCGTGGCCGAGGCCGAGGCCCTCGCGCGCAAGCTCTCGCCCTACCGGATGAGCTCCAGCGCGGCCGACTCCGGCGAAGAGGAACCGCTGCTTTCCAACCCTTCGCTGCTCGAACTGCTCGGCATTCCGGGCGACCCGATGACCTTCGACGTCGGGCAGGCTTGGCGGCCCCGGCCGATCAGGGATCGCTACCGGGTGCCGTTCGGCGTGGGTGAGCACGGCCAGGCGGTCGAGCTGGACATCAAGGAAGCCGCGGTCGAAGGAATGGGACCGCACGGACTGTGCATTGGTGCTACCGGTTCCGGTAAGTCCGAGTTCCTGCGCACGCTGGTACTCGCGATGCTCGCCACCCATTCGTCGACCACGCTGAACTTCGTACTCGTCGACTTCAAGGGTGGCGCGACGTTCCTCGGGCTGGACAAGGCTCCGCACGTCTCCGCGGTGATCACCAACCTCGCCGACGAGGTCACCCTGGTCGACCGCATGAAAGACGCCCTCGCCGGGGAGATGAACCGTAGGCAGGAGGCGCTGAAGAGCGGCGGCAACTTCAAGAACGTCTGGGAGTACGAGAAGGCCAGGGAAAACGGCGCCGACCTCGACCCGTTGCCCGCGCTGTTCATCGTGGTCGACGAGTTCTCCGAGCTGCTGGCGGCCAAACCAGAGTTCATCGAGCTGTTCGTCGCGATCGGCCGGCTGGGCCGATCGCTGCAGATGCATATGTTGCTTGCCTCGCAGCGTCTGGAGGAGGGCAAGCTGCGCGGGTTGGACTCGCACCTGTCGTACCGGATCGGTCTCAAGACGTTCTCCGCAGCCGAGTCCAGGGCGGCGATCGGCGTCCCGGACGCGTTCGAACTTCCTTCGGTACCCGGTGGTGGGTACCTCAAGTTCGACACCTCGACCCTGGTGCGGTTCAAGGCCTCGTACGTTTCCGGGCCGTACCGCCCGGCCGGGATGCAGGTGGTTGGCCCAGCCACCCCGGTCAACGCGGATCGCCGCGCGAAGCTGTTCGTGCCGGATTACGTGGAGATCCCGAAGGAGCCGGAGAAGCCGGCCGAGGACGAGCCCAAGCAGGAAAAGAAAAAGGAAGAGAACAACCCCACCGAGCCGAGCGAGCTGGACGTGATCGTCGGCCGGCTGGTCGGCCAGGGACCGCCCGCGCACGAGGTGTGGCTCCCACCGCTGGACACCCCGAACTCGCTGGACACACTGTTCCCGCCGCTGCAACCCACCGAGGATCGCGGGCTCTCGCCGGTCGGTTTCTTCGGCAACGGGCGGCTGCAGATCCCGCTCGGGATTATCGACAAGCCCTACGAGCAGCGCCGCGACATGCTGTGGGCGGACTTCTCGGGCGGCGCGGGGCATGGCGTGGTCGTCGGCGGCCCACAGTCCGGTAAGTCGATGATGCTGCGCACCATGGTGATGTCCATGGCGCTGACCCATACGGCAGAGGAAGCGCAGTTCTACGGACTTGACTTCGGTGGCGGTACGCTCGGCACGCTGGAGAACCTGCCGCATGTCGGCGGGGTGGCTGGCCGGCTCGATCCGGACAAGGCTCGCCGGATGGTTGCCGAGCTCACCGCGTTGGTGGCCGACCGGGAGCAGCGCTTCCGGGATCTGGGCATTGACTCGATGGGTGAGTTCCGGAACCGCAAGCGGCGGGGCGATATCTCACCCGAGCAGGATCCGTACGGCGACGTGTTCCTACTGGTGGATGGCTGGCTGAACTTCCGGCAGGAGTTCGAGCCGCTCGAGACCCAGGTGATGAACCTGACCTCGCAGGGGCTTTCCTACGGAGTGCACGTCATCGCCACCGCGAACCGGTGGGCGGAAATGCGGCCGGCGTTCCGCGATCTGATCGGTACCCGGTTCGAGCTCCGGCTCGGTGACCCGAGCGAGTCCGATATCGATCGGCGGGTCGCGGTGAACGTGCCCGCTTCCCGTCCCGGGCGCGGGCTGTCCAGGGACAAGCTGCACTTCCTCACCGGGTTGCCGCGGATTGACGGTTCCAGCGACGCGGAGAACATCGGTAACGGCGTGCAGGACGCGATCGCCAAGGTGTCCCAGGCCTGGTCCGGCAGGCATGCGCCGGCTGTCCGGCTGCTGCCCGAGATGATCCCGTACGACGAGGTCATCGCGCAGGACCAGTACCGCAATACGAAGCTGGTGCCGATCGGGGTCAACGAGGAGGCGCTTGCGCCGGTCTACCTCGACTTCGACGCGGAGCCGCACCTCGTCGCCTTCGCGGATGGTGAGGCGGGTAAGACGAACCTGCTGCGCAATGTGGCCCGCGGGATCATGGAGCGCTACACCACAAAGGAGGCGCTGGTACTACTCGTCGACTACCGGCGCACCATGCTCGGCGTGATCAACACCGATCACCTGCTCGCCTATGCGGTGAGTGGCAACCAGCTCAAGGACATGATCAACGATGTGCGTGGTTCGATGGAACGCCGGCTGCCCGGCCCGGACGTCACGCAAGAGCAGCTGAAGAACCGGTCCTGGTGGTCTGGTCCCGAGTTGTTCGTGCTCGTCGATGACTACGACCTGGTCGCCACCCAGGCGGGTAACCCGCTACAGCCGATCGCCGAGTTCCTGCCGCAAGCCAAGGACGTCGGCCTGCACCTGATCGTCACTCGGCGCACCGGTGGGGCCTCGCGTTCCACCTTCGATCCGGTTATCGGTAAATTGAAGGAAATCTCCAGCCCCGGTCTGGTGATGAGCGGTAGCAAGGACGAGGGGCAGCTGTGGGGCAATGTGAAACCGTCGGCGCAGCCGCCGGGACGTGGCACGCTGATCACCCGAAAGGGAGGCCAGCAGCTCATTCACGTGTCCTGGATACAGCCGGAGTGACCACCTCGACCCCAAGAGAACCCATGCCACTGACCTGCCAAAATATCGCGTTTAGCGGGCTAAACGTGGTACGCGTGGTGCACATGTGGCTTGGGGGACAGCGTTGACGATGCGGGTCGCGGTCGACTTCGGCACGTCGAGCACCTGTGTCGCGGTGTCCGTGCGCGGGCAGGAACCACAGGCGGTGGTGATCGACGGCGCACCGCTGATGTCCTCGGCTGTCTACGCCGCGCCGGACGGCACGCTGTTCGTCGGCCAGGAGGCCGAGCGACAGGCCGCCGTGGACCCCTCGCGTTACGAGCCGAACCCGAAGCGGCGGATCGACGAGGGCGAGCTCCTGCTCGGCGACACCGTGCTGCAGGTAACCGAGGTAGTGCGCGCGGTGCTCCGCCGCGCCGTTGACGAGGCTCGCCGGGTCGCGAACAACGCCGAGGTGGACGTGCTGGTCCTCACCCACCCAGCGGACTGGGGCGCGATCCGCGGGCGGGTGTTGCGTCAGGCCGCCAACGGGCTCGGCAGGGAGATCACACTAGTCCCCGAACCGGTGGCGGCCGCGGTGTTCCACGCCGCGACCTTCGCACCGGCCGATGGCAACGAGCATCGCACGGTCGAGGTCAGCGCACAGCCTGGGGAAACGCTTGCGGTGCTCGACCTCGGGGGTGGGACCGTCGATGTGAGCGTCGTGCGTCGCACCGATCCCCGGCAGGATCCCGCGCACGCCCGCCGCGGCGGTTTCCAGGTGCTGGCGACCAGGGGAGATCCAAGCTTCGGCGGCGCGGATATCGATCAGGCACTGCTGGAGCACGTCGGCGGCACGGTCGCCGAGGCGGACACGGCAGCCTGGCGAGAGCTGGTCGAAGGTAGGGAACTGCCGGATCGGCGGCGTCGGCGGGTACTTCGCCAGGATGTGCGCGGCGCGAAAGAGACGCTGTCCCGGCACGCCTACACCGACGTGCCGATGCCGCCACCGTTTGCCGATGCGCATGTGACCCGCGTGGATCTGGAAGAACTGATCACCGAGCCGCTCTCGCGAGCCGCCGAGCTGACCGTCGCGGCGATCGATGAGGCGGGGCTGCGCCCGAAACAGCTCACCGCGATCTTCCTGGTCGGTGGCTCCAGCCGGATTCCGATGATCGCCCGGTTGCTGCATGCCAGGACCGGGGTCATGCCGACCACCCTCGACCAGCCGGAAACCGTGGTGGCCCGCGGAGCGCTGCGGGCGACGACGGCCGAACCTGATCAGACCGGCGGGGCGCCCGCCGGCGCGCAGGCGCCCCGCCACCCGACGTCTGGGCCACGGCCGGTGCCGCCAGCAGTGGCCGCGACTCAGCAGGTTGGCGGCCCGACACAACAAGTAGGCGCCGGCCCGACGCAACAGGTCGGCCAAGGTCGGCAGACCAATCAGGCGCAGCCGCCGCCGAACAGGCCCGGAGCGCCCGGCCAACCGCAGGCGCACCCCGGGCAACCCCGGCAGGCCCAACCCACCGGACCGCGCCCGCACGGCGGATACCCGGCACCGGGCCGCTCGCCGTATAGCCAACCCGGCCAGGCGGGCGTTTACGCGGCCGATCAACCGACGCAACGGACCAGTCCGGTCGGCAGTCAGGAAAAGGTCGCCGGCAAGGGCAAAGCCAGATCGAAACTGCCCTGGTTGGTAGGCGGCGCGGTTGTCCTGGTCGTCGCGGCGGTTGCCGGGCTGGTGGTGTGGTTGGTCGGTGGAAGCGATGATACGCAGCCCGGCCAGCAGACCGCGGCCCCGGAACTCGCGGAATTCCAGTTCCGGTTCAACTACCCGGAGAGCTGGCGGAAAACGGGCAGCGATGCCGAGCTGCGCAAGGTCGAACTGCGCCCGGCAGAGCCGCAGAGCGATGTGGACGCGCTCGTCGTGCAGGAGTTCCAGCTCAATTACGACGTGTCGGACGCCCGCGCCGAGATCGTCGAGGAGTTGCGCGGCAAGGTCGAGCAGTCCGAGGAGAACTTCCAGAACTTCGACGGGCAGGCACGCTACGTGAATCGCGATGTCGTCTACTACCAACAGCTGCTGGATGGTGGCGGCACGGTCGACTGGTACGTCTTCTTCAACGGTCGGACGCAGGTAAGCGTCGGATGTCAGTACGACGACGGCAGGGAGAAGGCCGTACGGCCGGCCTGTGACAAAGTGGCCAGCACGCTGCGAATCGGCAATCAATCGCGATAACCAAGAATCCGCGAGCTCCACGCCGCGATTTACGCTCGCGAATATAGCTACGTTTGCCTTTGTGATGCGGCGATACCGCATTCGGGTGAAGGAATGCGGTTTCGCAGAAGCGAATCTTCGGTTGCGGGAACCGGTACCTGGCGCCGACGCTGATTCTGTCCAGCTGCGATCTCGGCGAGTTCCTGCTGGTCAGGCGGATCTGTCAACGTCGTGAATGGACTGACGATGGCGGATAGGCGACACTCTTGCGCGTTTACGTAGGCAACTACTTCCGGGATTGCCACGACAGGGCGGAACCATTCGTGGCAAGGTCAACGTCGTAACAGCCGTACGAACCGAGAACGTACGAGCCACTCACCGAATGAAGGGGGCCATACATCATGGCTGGTTTCCAGACAGGAGCTCCGGAACTCCGGACCGCCGCAGGCGAAATGGTCAACACCAACACCGAGCTCCAGGGCACGCTCCGCAACCTGGCCAACGAGGTGCAGGCCGTTTCCGGCATGTGGAAGGGGCAGGCCGAGGCCGCCTTCCAGCAGCTGATGACGCGCTTCCAGGAGGACGCGGCCAAGCTGAACGAGTCGCTGATGAACATCTCCGAGGCGGTCACCGGTTCCGCGGACGCCTACGAGCAGCAGGAAGAGGACGCCGCGCAGAGCGTCTCCGCCATCCAGAACATGCTTGGCTGACGCCTCGCTGGGCCTGCCGTAGCGTAACCAAACTTATCTACAAATCGCAGTAGCGCGAATCTTTGCGAGAGGGGAATAACCCATGAGTAACATCAAGGTTGATTTCGGTGCCCTTGAGGGGCTGAGTGGTGGCATCGACAGCCAGAGCAAGGCGATTCAGGGCCAGCTGGATAACCTGGGGAACCAGATCAAGAAGCTCGAGGGCATCTGGGAAGGTTCGGCGAACGAGGGTTTCCAGGCGCAGAAGACGCAGTGGTTCACCGCTGCGGAGAGCCTGCGGGCCACCCTGGCGAAGATCGCCGTCGCGGTGAAGACCGCCAATGAGAACTACAGCAGCACCGAGGGTGCCAACGCCAAGCGTTTCGGCGGCTGAACCGAGCATTCAGCGAAACCAGTCCCCGGGCGATACTCGCCCGGGGACTTTTATTGTCCGGGCAGTTACCTGGTCTCGAGATGCATTTGCAGTGCTTTGTCGAGCAGGGCGTTCGCCTTCTCATCATCCTTGATCACGGTAAGTTCCGCGCCGGACGGAGTAGTCGGGAAATCGCCGGGTTGGGCGTTTCCTTCCACCTCGTGGGTGATATCGATGTCGAATTTCTTGTCGCCGTCGGTAATAGTGCCGTTGATCTGGGCGAAGGTCACCCGATTGGCCTTAGTGAGATCCACTCGGGCGGACAGCTGACTTTCCAATATCTTCGGCGTGAGTTGATTCTTGATATCGTCCGGAAAGAGGATGACCCGCGAATCGATGAAATTCTCCACCGTGACATTGCTCAGCAGATTCACGCTGCCATCCGGATTGCGGTAACCCATTTTTGTGATGTTCGGGCCACCTTCTTTGGCGGTCAGGCTGATCGAGTCGATCATCTTGCAGAGTCCCATCTTGCCCGGCAGCAGACAGACATCGTTAATGGCGCCGTCGTAGCTGGTGGGCAAGGTCACCCAAGGGGTTGGGGCAAGTTTCCGGTAGTGCTCGCCAAGCAGCAGGTAGTCCCGATTGCTGCCCGCGGGGTGAAAGAGATCCAGATTCGTGCCCTCGCTCACGGCCCCTCGCTTGACCAGGGTGGTCGGCGGGTCGCCGTGATAGAGGTGCGTGTTATCGCTCGTTCGGTGCTGCTCGTTGACCGTCGCGGTCCACTGCTCCCTGGCCCGAGCGCTGCGGTCCTGCCGGATGTAGGTGTGCACATTGCCGATGACCTCGTTGAACCGTTCGATCGCCGCATCGCGCACGCTCTGCTCGTCCAGCACGGGGCCGCCCTCGACGCTGTGCGCGCAGCTGGCGGCGAGTAGACTCACCGCGGCCAGAACGACGGCGATGATGGCGGGGCGGCTGGTTCGCCGCATGCTCATCCTCCGATCTCGTCACCTGAGTGGTGAATACCAGGTATCCACCCGCGAGATCCTAGGAGAAGTGGGTTAACCGGGGGCCGCTTTGACCCGCCATTTGGCGACCGGGTAGATTTACTCGTCGTTGTGCACGCCAGGCTGCTCACTTGCTAGTGGGATCGTCGCGGTTCGCGACCGGCTCGGCCAGCACGCCGCATCCAGACGCATGTGACTATGAGGTAGACCCTTGCCCACGTACAGCCCGAAGCCCGGCGACATCAAGCGCGCCTGGCACGTGATTGATGCTGAGGACGTAGTGCTCGGCCGGCTCGCGACGCACGTCGCGAATCTGCTGCGCGGAAAGCACAAGCCGACCTTCGCGCCGCACGTGGACACTGGTGACTTCGTCATCATCGTCAACGCGGAGAAGGTGGCGCTGACCGGACACAAGCGCGAGCAGAAGCGCGCTTACCGGCACAGTGGTTACCCCGGCGGCCTGCGCAGCAATACGTTTGGCGAGCTGCTTGAGAAGCGCCCCGACCGACTGGTCGAGAAGGTGGTCAAGGGCATGCTCCCGAAGAACAAGCTCGGCCGTGCCCAGGGGCGCAAGCTGAAGGTCTACGCGGGCCCTGAGCACCCCCACGCGGCACAGCAGCCGCAGCCGTTCGAGATCACCAAGATCAGCCAGTGAGCGAGGAACAGTCTGTGACCACCCCCGACATCGACGCCGTCGAGGCGGTTGACGAGGCTCCGGTGCCGCGTGTGGCGCGCAGCACCTCGGAGACTGCGCAGACCGTCGGCCGGCGCAAGGAAGCCGTGGTCCGGGTCCGGATGGTGCCCGGTTCCGGCAATTTCAAGCTGAACGGCAAGACCCTGGAGACCTACTTCCCGAACAAGGTGCACCAGCAGCTGATTCGGGAACCGCTGCTGACCGTCGAGCGGGGTGAGTCCTTCGACGTGGTCGCCAACCTGCGCGGTGGCGGCACCACGGGGCAGGCAGGCGCGCTGCAGTTGGCCATCGCCCGTGCGTTGATCGAACTGGACAGCGATGACCGCCCCGCGCTGAAGAAGGCCGGCTTCCTTACTCGGGACTCCCGGGCGAAGGAGCGGAAGAAGTACGGCCTCAAGAAGGCCCGCAAGGCCCCGCAGTACAGCAAGCGCTGAAGCTGCCGAAACACCTCAACGGGAGCAGTCGTCCGGATCGCGGATGGCTGCTCCCGTTTGCTTTCTCGCACGTCTCTTGTTGATCGGCAGGACGGTGGCCGGCCGCGGCCGTCGCGGAGGAGGTTTTTGTGTCGCGCCTATTCGGCACCGACGGGGTACGCGGGAAGGCTAATGCTGATCTCACCCCCGAATTCGCGCTGCGCGTGGCCGCCTCGGCCGCCAGGGTGCTTGCAGCGGAGGACGGTCGTACGGTCGCGGTGGTCGGGCGCGATCCGAGAGCTAGTGGCGAGATGCTGGAGGCGGCCGTCGTCGCCGGGCTGACCTCGGCGGGCGCTGATGTGTTGCGCGTCGGAGTGTTGCCCACACCCGGGGTGGCTCAGCTGACCGCCGAACTTGGCGGGCACCTCGGGGTGATGATCTCGGCCTCGCACAACCCGATGCCGGACAACGGAATCAAGATCTTCGCCGCGGGCGGCCACAAGCTTCCCGACCAGCGGGAAGACGCCATCGCGGAAGGGCTGGACGCCGAATGGCACCGGCCGACCGGTGGCGGGGTTGGCCGGGTCTATGACGTGCCGGATGCGCTGGACCGCTATGTCGCGCATCTGCGCGCGGCCAGCCCGCATCGACTTGACGGTCTTCGCGTGGTCGTGGATTGTGCCAATGGCGCCGCTTGGGCCGCAGCGCCGCAGGCTTACCGGGAAGCCGGCGCCGAGGTGATCGCGATCAATGCCCTGCCGGACGGCGAGAACATCAATGACGGCTGCGGCTCGACGCATCTGGACGGTTTGCGCGAGGCCGTGCGGGCCGAGCGGGCGGATGTGGGCATCGCGCACGACGGTGACGCCGACCGGTGCCTCGCGGTCACCGCGGATGGCGCCGTCGTAGATGGCGATCAGATCATGGCCGTACTCGCGCTCGCGTTGCACGAAACGGGTGAGCTCGCGGAGAACACGCTGGTCGCCACCGTGATGAGTAATCTCGGGCTGCATCTGGCAATGCGTGAACACGGGGTGGAGCTGCGCACCACCGCGGTGGGTGATCGATATGTGCTCGAAGAGCTGCGTGCCGGCGGATTCACCCTAGGCGGGGAGCAGTCCGGTCATCTGGTGCTGCCCAAGTACGCGACCACCGGTGACGGCTTGCTGACCGCGTTGCTGTTGCTCGGCAGAGTGGCGACCAGCGAGCGGTCGCTGACCGAGCTGGTCGGCGTGATGCGCCGGCTGCCGCAGGTACTGGTGAACGTGTCCGTGGCGGACAAGGCGGCGGTAGCCGCGAACGTCGCGGTGCACGAGGCGGTCGCCGAGGTGGAGGCCGAGCTTGGCGAGACGGGCAGGGTGCTGCTGCGGCCATCGGGCACTGAGCAGCTGGTCAGGGTGATGGTGGAAGCACCGTCCGAGGATGTCGCCCGTGCCGCCGCTGATCGGCTGGTCACCGTCGTCGCATCCGCCAGCTAGCTCGCCCCATATTCCGTTTAGCACCCTAACCGTTGATTACTTGCGCAGGCTAAATATCGCGGTGAGCCCGCTGATCGCGAATGTGAAAGTTACAGTGTGTATCGAGCTGGTCGCGCCCTGAACGTCCGGTTTAGGATGCGGGTTAGCGAACGCAAGTGATCCTCGCGATACGGGCGCGGCTACCCGTGGAACCTGCGACCCTGGTACTCAGTCCAACTGGGCAGTCGCGCTGGGTGATCTTGCGGGGCAGCGCGCAACGACAAGGGGAGGCAGGAAGCGCTATGGCCGGTTACGGCGTCGACGCGGGGCAGGTGCAGCAGGCCGCTGGTCAGTTCGAGAAAGAAGCGGGCACGATCGGCGACCATGCGGGCAAGGTGCAGAGCCCGGGGGTCGGTGCTGGGCAGGTCGGCAGGGCGTTTCAGGAGTTCGCCGGGCAGTACGAAGAAATCTTCAACACGATGAATGCGTCAATCAAGTCGTTCGGTCAGGCAACGACCCAGGTCGCGACCCAGCTCTCGGACGTGTCGAGTAACTACTCGGAGTCCGAGACCACGAATACGCAGACCATGAAAGCGCAGGGGGGCGCCTGATGATGTTCGAGAACTCGTTCCAGCGGTCAATTGCTAAAAATCAAGACGCGATCAGTGACGAGCAAGCCAAAGAGATGCGCAAGCTGCTCAACGACCCGAACGTGTCCGATGAGGACAAGCAGAACATGCTGTACGGGCTGGCCACCGTCGAAAAAATTCCGCAAGATGAGATGTGGAAGCACGCAGAGAAACTCGGCGTTGACTATTTCGACCTGTACCGCGGCGGCGAAGCTCCGCTGGAGAACGTGGCTAATGCGGCGGCATCGCTGGAGTCCGGTAAAAGTGCTCAGCGGCAAGGGGCGGTGAAGGATAGCCAGGGCCGACTGGCCGAGGGCGGGTTCAACAACTCGAACGAGATCATTGACGAGAGCAAGGCTGGCCTGAAGATCTTTGACGATTTTCACCCGCGTTATCTCAAGGCGACGGAGAACGGCGGTGCGGCGCCCCAGGGCAAGGCTGGCGCCAATGGGGGCGGCGGGATCGATCCGGACAGCCTTCGTAAGGTGCTCGACGAGTTGCGGGATATTGATTTCAAGGCTTTCCGCGCGGACGCCGACCAGGTGGAGCAGGCCGCTACGGGTGTCGGCGAGTCGCACAATGTGCTCACCCAGGCATGGGCGAATAACCTCTCCGGTTGGCAGGGTGAGGCTGCTGGGGCCGCTTCGCAGTACAAATCCAAGTTCGACGCCGCTGCATCCACTTTGGATACCGGAATGCGCAAGGTGCCCGGCGCGATCACCGAAGCTGCCGGAACGGTCGAGCAGCAGGTTGTCGACTTGGTGAACGGGATCCTCGAGCAGTACGGCGACGGCACGATGGGCGGAATGGCCACTGCTCAAGTGGATGCCGCCCTGAAGATCCGCGACGAAGCTGGCGGTATCATCTCCGGTCTCGATCAGGTGATCGAGAAACTGAACGACCGGAGTCTTGTAGAGAAGGCTTTCGATTTCGTAACCGATGTGCTCGGGAAGGTTTTCCCCATCGTCGGAATCCTTGGCAAAATCCAGGAGGCGATTGTCAACTTCGGCCTCGATGTCATTACGAATATCACCGAGTCGACGGTCGGGCCGTTTCGGGAGCAGGTGCAGGGCGCGCTGGACAGCGCGAACGAGTCGCTCCGGAAGTTCGTGCAGGACTATGAACAGCGGGCGGGCAACGTCAAGGAATCGGCGAGCACCGCTACGCAGAACATTCAGCAGACGTATGAAACGCTCCAGCGGACGGCTACCGAAGGGTTGAAGGAAAACCCCTTCGACAAACTGGAAACCGCCCCGGCCTTCGAGGACGGTGGTCAAAGTGGCCAGCAGGGCAGCGGTAACAACGGGCAGACGGGTACGGCAGGGTCCGACTCGACCGGCCAGCCCGCTGGAGGTGAACCCAACGCGGGCAAACCTGGTGGTGGGCAGCCAAGCGGGGGTGACCCCTCGACGGGGATGAAACCAGAGGACGCGGCCAAACAAGCGGGTCTTGATCCGGAGGCCGGCCAGCCGGTCGGTGGCACCGATCCCACTGGTGAACAGCCGACCGCCGGTGGCAAGGAATCGGTGAGCATCAAGGACGGCGATCGCACGATCACCATGGAAAGTGCGGGTGGTTCGCCGAAGATGACCCTCACCATCGACGACGGCAGCGGCGAGCCGAAGACCTACGAAATGGACTTCAGCAAGGCGCTCGGTATGGATGAAGGTGAGGCCGCCGCAGGAGCGGGTGACCCGGCAGGCGAGCAGCCAGGACAAGGCGAGCCGGGTCAGGGTCAGCCAGGGCAGGGCCAGCCGGGGCAGAGCCAGCCGGAAGCGGGCGATGCCGGCGCGCCTGGCCCGCCCAGTGATTCGGCGCAGGACCTGGGTGAAGTCATCGCCGGCCAGGTCGGTGAAGACGGCAAGGTCCATATCGAAGATGGGCCGATGACCATCACCGGGGAGATGACCGACGAGGGGTTGAAGGTCACCATCGACGATGGCGAGGGTGAACCGCAGACCTACACCGTGGACACCGAAGGTTCGGCCACGGCTGGGCAACCAGGCACCGCCGAGGCAGCTGCTCCCGTCGCTGGCACCCCGGCCGGCGGCGGTGCCGAAGCGGCCGCCAGCGCGCCGGCTGCTGGCGGCGGGCAGGCCCCCTCAGGCGGGGCTGCCATGCCCGCGGCATCGGCTTCCGCCACGTCCGGCGCTGGTCCGGGTGGTGAATCGGCTGGATCCGGCGATGGAAACGTGTCCGGGCAAACAACCACCCCGCAGGCCGTCGGCGCCCAGCATGGCACGGGCGCGCCAGCGGGTATGTCCGGCGCGGGAGTCGGTCAGGCACCCGGCGCGGGAGCCGGTGAGCCTGGTCAGCAGGGCATGATGCCGGCCGGTACGGGCGGCGGCCAGCACCAGCCGACCGGGGCCGGAGTCGGCGGCGAAGCGACGACGCCCCGATCGGCACCCGAGCAGGGCGGTCCCGGCGTTGCGGAGGCCAGCCAGGGGCAACAGGCAAGTGGAGCCGTCGGCGGCGCGTACGGGTTCGCGGATACCGAGCAGGAATCCGGTCCATGGCGCAGCGTGGCCGAAGCGCTTGGCGCGCAGGAACCGCCCGCGGAGCAGAGAACGCAATGACGAGTCGAATCCCTCGGTTGGGGTGTGTTGAGCGATGATCGTGGTTGATCCGAAGATCAAACAACTGTTCGCGGACCTTCGCGCCCAGTCCAGCGCGCGAATGCAGCAGATCACCCAGCGCGGCAAGGACGCCTCGGCCAAACTGGCTGCCGAGACACAGCAGATCAAGGAAGCCGCCAAGCAGCGTTCGGCCGAACTGTCTCAGCAGGCAAAGGAGGCGGACGAAGCCAAGGACGATCCGGCGGCCAAGAATCCCTGGCTAGCCGCGCGGGATGACCGCCCGCGGCATCTGGCGCTCGGCGGCGAGGAACCCACCACGCCAGCCCAGGCTGCGGGCGACGCGCCGACACCACCATCCGGTGTGCCGCAGCAGGCTCCTGTCGTCCAGCCGCCAGCTCCGGCTCCGCCGCAACCAACCGGGCCGGTTTTCTCCTTCAGCAGCGAAGATGATGACGCGGACGCGGTGGCGGAAGCGCATGCCGATACACCGGCACCACGGCCAACGCCGGGTCCTCGACGCGCGGTGCGGCGACCGGCGAACGATGACGACGACGAGGACTTCTCGAACGAGAGTTGGATGCGTTAACGATTCGGGCTGGTCAGCTCACCGCTGGCCTGTTCGATCGAGGTGCCGCGCACGTCGGTGTCCAGCAGTACCCGGTAATCCGATCGGGCGGTAAGAACGTCCAGGAAGAACGCGGTGAACAGCGCGCGGGTGAGTCGTTGGGTCCGGTATTCGCCCTTGCCCTGCAGGAGTAGCTGACTCCAGTGCATTCCCTCGGTGACGCCGAGGTGGGTGGCCTTGTCGATGGCCCTGACCTGCACGGGGCCGCGCCAGGCCTGCGCGATCGGGTCCGCGTTGCTGACCGCCGGCGCTACCAGGTCCGCACCGTTCACCAGATGCAGTCCTGGCATCGCGCAGCTGCGTGCCGCTTCCACCGCGGATGGCATCGTCTGGGTCGGCGCGATCGTGGCCACACCTTTGACGCGCGCGTCAGCCGCGGCCGCGAGCACCGCCGCGCCGCCGCCAGTGGCGTGCCCCGCCAGTCCTAGCCGCTGCGGGTCCACGCTGATCTCACCCTCGCCGAGCCGGACGTCCACACAGATATCCAGGGCAGTACGCAGGTCGGCGGCGAACAGTCGGTGCGAGGGCAGCGGTCCCCGCTGCGTACCGGGCGCGGCCACGACGATGCCCCAGGACGCGAGGTGGCGTAACAAACCGCGGTACCGGTCGACGGGCTGCAGCCAGCCGTGCCCGAACGCGACGGCGGGCAGACCGAGCCCGCTGCGGGGCGTGTACACCGCGCCGGGTAGGCCGACCAGTGCGAGGTCGCCGCGCCGTACCTGATGTGGTCCGGGGTGGCTGAGTTCGTCGAGCACGTGTTTGGCCTTACGCACCATGCATGAAAGGTAGCCGATCGCACTGTCCGGTCTGGCTCTGGAGCACCGTCCCGGCGTGGCTACCCTGGTCGACGTGTGCGGAATCGTCGGATATGTAGGACATCGCCCCGCGTTGGACGTGGTCATTGGCGGGCTCAGGCGTTTGGAATATCGCGGCTACGACTCGGCGGGGGTGGCCATCGCCAATGGTGGCCGGCTCGCGGTGGAGCGTAAGGCCGGTCGGCTGGCCAACCTGGAGGCGCAGCTGGACATGGTCGGCAGGGATGAGTTCGCCGGCACCTCCGGTATGGGGCATACCCGGTGGGCGACGCATGGCCCGCCGGTGGACCGCAACTCGCATCCGCATCGGGACGGCACCGGCCAGCTCGCCGTGGTGCACAACGGGATCATCGAGAACTTCGCGGCACTACGGGGCGAACTCGAAGCCGCTGGGGTGGAGATGTCCAGTGACACCGATACGGAGACCGCGGCGCATCTGATTGCCCGCGAGTACGCCGAATCGGGCGACCTGCCGGCGAGTGTGCGGGCCGTGGCACGCCGACTGGAGGGCGCGTTCACGTTGGTCGCCACGCATGCCGCTGAACCGGACGTGATCGTCGCGGCCCGGCGGTCCTCCCCGCTGGTCGTCGGCGTGGGCAGTGGCGAGCATTTCGTCGCCTCGGATGTGGCCGCGTTCATCGAGCACACCAGGGAGGCAGTCGAGCTGGGGCAGGACCAGGTGGTGTGCATCGCCAGGGACGGCTACCAGGTGACCGACTTTCACGGTGAACCCGCCGAGGCGAAACCCTTCACGGTGAACTGGGATCTGTCCGCCGCGGAAAAGGGCGGGCACGAATACTTCATGCTGAAGGAGATCGAGGAGCAGCCGGATGCGCTCGCGAACACCCTGCGCGGGCATTTCGCCGACGGACGCGTGCTGCTCGATGAACAGCGCATCTCCGAGCAGGACCTGCGGGATGTGGACAAGGTTTTCGTGGTCGCCTGCGGCTCCGCCTACCACTCGGGGCTCGTCGCCAAGTACGCGATCGAGCACTGGTGTCGACTGCCCGTCGAGGTCGAACTGGCCAGCGAGTTCCGCTATCGCGACCCGGTGCTGGACAGGGACACCCTGGTCGTCGCGGTGTCCCAGTCCGGGGAAACCGCGGACACGCTGGAAGCGATCCGCCACGCACGGGCGCAGAAGGCACGGGTACTCGCGGTGTGCAACACGAACGGCGCGCAGATCCCGCGCGAGTCCGACGCGGTGCTCTACACCCACGCCGGCCCAGAGATCGGCGTAGCGTCAACCAAGGCGTTTCTGGCGCAGATCGCGGCGAACTACCTGGTCGGGTTGGCGCTGGCGCAGGCACGCGGCACCAAGTACCCGGATGAGGTGGCGCGCGAGTTCGAGGAGCTCGAGGCCATTCCAGACGCGGTGCGCCGGGTCCTGTCCACAGTGGCGCAAATGCGCGCGCTGGCGCGGCAGCTGGCGGACGCCAAGGCGGTGCTGTTCCTCGGTCGACACGTCGGGTATCCGGTAGCCCTCGAGGGGGCGCTCAAGCTCAAGGAACTCGCGTATATGCACGCCGAGGGTTTCGCCGCGGGCGAGCTCAAGCACGGCCCGATCGCGCTGATCGAGGAGGGCTTGCCGGTCGTGGTGGTGATGCCCTCGCCCAAGGGGCGGGCCGTACTGCACGCGAAACTGCTTTCGAACATCTCGGAGATTCAGGCGCGCGGGGCGCGCACCATCGTGCTCGCCGAGGAAGGCGATGAGACCGTGCGGCCGTTCGCTGATGATCTGATCGAGCTGCCCACCGTGTCTACCCTGCTGCAGCCGTTGGTCGCTACCGTGCCGCTGCAGGTGTTCTCCGCGGAGATCGCGCGTTCCCGTGGCTATGACGTGGACAAACCGCGCAACCTAGCCAAGTCCGTAACAGTGGAATGACCAGGGAAAATACCGCGTTTAGCGCGCTGACCGTTGAGTACTTGCACATGCTAACTACTCGCGGTTCGCCCGCTAAACATAATTACTTGCGAACGCTAAATACCACGGTGAGCCCGCTGATCGCGAATAGATGATCGTGCAATGAATCGCGGTGAGCCTGCTAATCGCGAGAAAAGTGGAGGTGGTGGGGGTGCGCGGCGCGTGGACGAGCGCACGGGTGCGTGCGGCCGAGGAGCCTGTGCTTGCGGCGACACCGGAGGGTGCGCTGATGCGGCGCGCCGCCTTCGGCGTGGCGGTGCAGGCGGCTGAACTGCTGGCCGAACACACCGGCGCGGTAAGCGGACGTCGCGTCGCGCTACTCGTGGGTGTGGGCAACAACGGCGGCGACGCGCTCTGGGCCGGCGTCTTCCTGCGGCGTCGCGGCGTCGCGGTGACCGCCGTGCTGCTCGATGCGGAGCGCACCCACCCCGCTGGCCTCGGCGCCTTGCGCAGGGCGGGTGGTCGTACGGCGACCGGCACCGTTGCCGCTGCCGCGCTGGAGCACGCCGATGTGGTGCTCGACGGGATCGTCGGGTTAGCCGCCAGGGGCCCGCTTCGCGCCAAGGCCGCTGAGCTGGTCGAACACGTCAGCGCGCCGATACTGGCCGTGGACATGCCCAGCGGTGTGGATCCGGACACCGGCGTGACCAGTGGCCCGCATATCCGTGCTGAGCGAACCGTGACCTTCGGTGCCCGTAAACCAGTGCATCTGCTCAATCCCGCCGTCTGCGGCAGCGTGCACCTGGTGGATCTTGGGCTCGAGCTGGATTCGCCGGATGTGTACGCCCTGGATGCCGTGGATGTCGGGTTGCACTGGCCGGTCCCCGGGCTCGCGGATGACAAGTACACCCAGGGCGTGGCGGGGATCGCGGCCGGTTCGAGTACCTACCCGGGAGCCGCGGTACTTGCCGCCGGGGCGGCGGTGCTCGCCACGGCGGGCATGGTGCGCTACGTGGGTCCTGCCGCCGAGGCGGTGCGGGCCCAGTGGCCGGAGGTGGTCGCCACGGGGTCGGTCGCCGATGCGGGGCGAGTGCAGTCCTGGGTGGCCGGTCCGGGGATCGGCACCGGCTCCGAGGGGCGCGACACGCTGGAGCGAGTGCTCGCCGATGGCGTCCCGGTGTGTGTCGATGCGGACGGCATTAACCTGCTGGCGCGGTCGCCGACGCTGTTCGACGCGCGCGATCCGGCCACTCCGCTGGTGCTGACGCCACATGATCGCGAGTTCGCGCGGTTGGTCGGTGATCCCGGCAGTGATCGGGTGGGCGCGGCGCGCAGGGCGGCGGTAGACCTGCGTAGCGTGGTCCTGTTGAAGGGCAACACGACGATCGTCGCCGCGCCCGATGGGCGAGTGCTGGCGAACGTCGCGAGGGGTTCCTGGTTGGCCACCGCTGGCTCGGGCGACGTGCTTTCCGGACTGGTGGGTGCACTACTGGCGAGCGGGATGGACCCGTGGCTGGCGGCTGGCTGCTCGGCATGGCTGCATTCGTTGGCCGGCGAGCTCGCCGCGCGCGGGGCGCCAACCTCGGCGTCCGGCATCCTTGCCGCGATCCCCGAGGCCCTCCGCGGTATTCGTGTTCAGCAGGCTCACCGCGAATACTGAGCATCTGCAATTAATTGAGTTTAGCGGGCTAACCGTTGATTTCAGAGCGCGATCAGCGGGCTAAATGTTGATTTTGACGCGGGTGCTGGTTGCGCGTGGGGGTGCGGGTGAGCTGGGGTGAGAAGGGCCAGTGCGGAGCGGGCCCGACGAAGCGACATCGAGTGGAGTGTCGATGACAACCGAGCGGACGCTGGTCGCCGGCGTTGATTCCTCGACGCAAGCGACCAAGGTCGTCGTCTGCGACGCGCATACCGGCGAGGTGCTGCGCACCGGACGAGCCGATCACCCGGATGCCACCGAGGTTCACCCACAGGTGTGGTGGGAAGCGCTCCGCACCGCGACGGACGGCATCCTCGACGGGGTCGCCGCGATTGGTATCGCCGGTCAGCAACACGGCATGGTGACCGTGGACGAGGCCGGCGAACCAGTACGCCCCGCGCTGCTGTGGAACGACACGCGGTCCGCGGCGGCAGCCACCGGGTTAACCGCAGAGCTGGGCGGCCCCGAGTTCTGGGCGCGCACGATCGGTTCGGTGCCGGTAGCCAGCTTCACGATCAGCAAACTGCGCTGGCTGGCCGAGCACGAGCCAGAGCTCGCCGACCGGGTAGCGCGCGTGATGCTGCCGCACGACTGGTTGACCTGGCGGTTGCTCGGCCAGCCAGGTGAGGCCGTCACCGACCGCGGGGACGCCTCCGGAACCGGATACTTCGATCCGGCAAGCGGGCAGTACCGGCCAGATCTGCTCGCTACGGCGTTCGGTGGACGCACCCCGGCGCTACCCAGGGTGCTCGGTCCGGCGCAGCCGGCCGGCTACACGGAAAGCGGGCTGCTCGTTTCCGCTGGCACCGGAGACAACATGGCTGCCGGGCTCGCGCTCGAACTTGGCCCGGGCGATGTGGTGATCTCACTGGGCACCAGCGGAACCGTATTCGGCGTCGCGGACCGGCCGGCCGCCGATCCGAGCGGAGCCATCGCTGGCTTCGCCGACGCCACCGGGCGGTTCCTTCCGTTGGTGTGCACGCTGAACGCGGCCAGGGTGCTCACCGCGACCGCGGACTTGCTCGGTGTGGACCTCGCCGATATCGACCGGCTCGCGCTGACGGCTGAGCCCGGCGCGGCTGGGCTCAGCATGTTGCCCTATCTGGACGGTGAACGAACTCCGAACCTGCCCACGTCCACCGCCAGCCTGCACGGCATGACCAGGGACAACATGGCACCGGAAAACCTTGCTCGCGCGGCGGTGGAGGGCATGCTCAGCGGGCTGGCGGCGGGCCTGGACGCGCTGCGTGCGCATGATGTTCCGGTCCGCAGCGTGCGACTGATTGGCGGCGCCGCGCAGTCCGCGAGCGTACGCGCGGCCGCGCCAAGCGTGTTCCGGGTTCCGGTACGGATCCCGCCGGCGGCCGAGTACGTAGCGGTGGGCGCTGCTCGACAGGCCGCATGGGCGCTCAGCGGCGCCGAGGCGCCGCCGCGGTGGCAGGGCGCGGAACTCGTCGAGCTACCGGAACCCACCGAGGCGGAGCTCGCGGCAGGGGAATGGCTGCACCAACGGCATATCGCCGAACGAAACCGGATGTACGGAGTGTGATCGTCCGATGCCGAGCTGGCTGGCGGTGCGGCGGGTAGTTTCGCGGCCCACTGTGCAACGATGAATCGTGTTATGCCCATAGCCAGGAACGCAGCAATAGACCAGACGCCGCCGCGCGCCGAGGTCGTCGTGGATCTCGATGCCGTGCGACACAACGTGACCATGCTCGCCGAGCGTGCGGGCGACGCGGAACTGATGGTCGTGGTCAAGGCGGATGGATACGGTCATGGCGCCGTCCAGATAGCCAAGGCCGCGCTGGAAGCCGGCGCCAGCTGGCTCGGCGTGTGCTCGCTGGCCGAAGGCCTACGACTACGTGCCGCGGGTATTCGGGCGCCCATGCTGAGTTGGCTGGACGTGCCAGAAACCGACTTCGCCCCCGCGGTGGCCGCGGGAATCGACATCTCGGTATCCAGCTTGCGAGAACTCCGCGCGGTCCGGGCGGCCTCGGATGACCTCGGCGGCGTTGGCGCGCATGTCCACCTGAAGATCGACACCGGGCTCAGTCGCAATGGTTGCCCGTCTGCTGATTGGCCTGACCTGGTGCGGGCGGCAGCGGCCGCCGAAGCGGGACCACATTTCCACGTCCGCGCGGTGTGGTCACATCTGGCATGTGCGGACGAACCCGGCCATCCCTCCATTGACCAGCAGGCCGAGCGGTTCGCCGCCGCCTACTCGGTGGCCACCGAAGCCGGACTCCGGCCCATGCGGCACCTGGCGAACTCCGCGGCAACCCTGACCCGTGCCGATCTGCGTTTCGACCTGGTGCGCGCCGGAATCGCGGTGTACGGCCTCAATCCGGTACCGCAGCACGAAGATCTCATCCCGGCGATGACCTTCGCCTCCACCGTGGTGCTGACCAAACGTGTCGCTGCCGGGGAGTCGGTCTCCTATGGACATACCTGGACGGCGCCTCGAGACACCACGCTCGCCTTGGTTCCGGTCGGCTATGCGGACGGGGTACCGCGCGGGCTTTCCGGGCACCTGCGGGTACTACTCGGCGGGCGTAGTCGACCGGTCGTCGGCCGGGTGTGTATGGACCAGCTCGTCGTGGACTGCGGCGATGATCCGATCGCGGCCGGTGATCGGGTGGTGCTGTTCGGCACCGGCAAGGAAGGGGAACAGACCGCGACCGAGTGGGCCGACCAGCTTGGCACGATCGACTACGAGATCGTCACCGGTATGTGCCGGCCACGAGTTGCCCGCAGGTATCTCGGCGAGGACGCGTCGTGAGATGGACCAAACGCGCGCTCGGCATCGCCGGCGGCGCTCTCGCCACCGGCGCGGCGGTGGGCGTTTTGGCGCGCGGGGCCAAGAAAGGCCGGGCATCGGATCAGCTGGACGGTGAACCGCTCGGCGAACTAGTACCGGACCGGACCAGTACCGTGGCCGCGGAGGATGGCGCCCCGCTGTATGTGGCCGAAGTGGACCCCGCTGACGGATCGGCTGCTGAGCTGGCCATTGTGTACGTGCACGGTTTCGCGCTTTCCCAGCGTAGCTGGTATTTTCAGCGTCGCGACCTGGCCGCGCTGACCGTGCCGCGAGTACGCCAGGTGTTCTACGACCACCGTAGTCATGGGCGTTCGGCGCGGGCGCCGGCGGAAACGCATACGCTTGAGCAGCTCGGTCGTGACCTCGGTACCGTACTGCGCAGTCTCGCGCCAACTGGCCCAGTTGTCCTTATTGGACACTCGATGGGTGGCATGACGATTATGTCGCTCGCCGAACAGGAACCAGAGCTGTTCGCCGAGCGGATCAGCGGTGTCGCACTGGTGTCCACTGCCGCGGGTGAGGTGGGTGGCAGGGGGCTACCTCGTGGTGTGCTTTCCCGCTATAACCCGGTTACCCGCGGAGTCCGCGGGCTGGCGAGTTGGCAACCCGGCCTTGTCGAACTCGCCCGCGCTGCTGGTGGGCAGTTGACCAGGCCAGCGGTTCGCCGCCTGGCGTTCGGGGATCGAGACGTCAGCCCGCGGTTGGTCGACTTCATGATGGATATGCTGAACGACACCCCAGTTCAAGTGCTCACCGAATTCGTCGACACGCTCGGCGCGCACAACCGGTACGCCGCGCTCGCCGGTCTCAAGTTCGCGGAAACCCAGGTGATCAGCGGGGATGCCGACCTCCTCACCCAGTTCTCGCATGCTGAACGGATCGCGGCCGAGCTGCCCAATGCCGAACTGGTTCGGGTTCGTGGAGCTGGACATATGGCGATGCTTGAGCAGACCGAATTCGTCAACAGCGCGCTGATCGATTTACTACAGCGAGCCAGTGGGCGTACCGATACCCGGAGTTCATCCCGAAGGTGGCTATGGAAGGCACGATAAGCACGATAGTGCTACCGGAGGTCGACGATACTGTCCGCTTAGGACAGATGATCGGCGAACGGCTACGTGCTGGTGATCTGGTGTTGCTCGCCGGGCCGCTCGGTGCGGGCAAGACGGCGCTGGCTCGTGGTATCGGCGCCGGTCTCGGCGTAGGCGGTCGGATCAGTTCGCCGACCTTCGTGCTGGCCAGGGAGCACCCCGCGGGGCCGAGAGGCGTCCCGCTGGTGCATGTGGACGCCTACCGGTTGGGCGGTAGCCTGGCCGAACTGGACGATCTGGACCTGGACTCCGAGCTCACCGAGGCCGCGGTCGTAGTGGAATGGGGCACCGAGAGTGCCAGCCGCCTGTCTAGCGACTACCTCCTCGTCACCCTCGAACGGCGTCCGGATGACCAGCGAGTAGCGACCCTGCAGGGGTACGGTTGCTGGCCGGGCCGGGTCGCCGGCCTGGGTGATGGCCCGGCTGACCAGCGGCGCTGAGCTGGCGCGGCGAGGGCACCCGTACGCTTAGTCGCTGTGCTGGTACTCGCATTGGACACGGCTACCCCGGCGGTGACCGCCGGGGTGGTCACACTGGACGACGAAGGGCCACGATTGCTCGCCGAGCGGGTCACCGTGGACGCCAAAGCGCATGGCGAACTACTCACCCCACATCTGCGGGATGCGCTGGCCGAAGCCGGTGCGGGAATGGGCGATGTGGACGCGATCGTCTGCGGCGTCGGCCCCGGTCCGTTTACCGGACTACGCGCCGGGATGGTTACCGCCGCGGCGTTGGCGGACGCACTGGAGGTGCCCGCATACCCAGTGTGCAGCTTGGACGCGATCGCCGCGGATGTGCCGGGTGAAGCACCGCTGCTGGTGGTCACCGACGCTCGTCGGCGCGAGGTGTACTGGGCCAGTTATCTGGCCGGCAACCGCGTCGAAGGGCCCCGGGTGCAGCGCCCCGCGGAATTGCTCGCCGAGCTCGGGTCGGTGACCAGGGTGGCTGGCGGCGGAGTGTCCCTGTGTGAGTTTCCCGCTGCGGTGGAAGTCGTAGGCACCGCCCAACCGAGCCCGGTCGGGCTGGTCCGCGCGGCGGGTAGCCCGGTGCTGGAGGGTGCCGCGCCCGCGCCGCTGACACCGCTGTATCTGCGCCGCCCGGACGCCGTCGAACCCGGTGCGCGCAAGCGGGTGAGCCAAGCATGACCGTCTCCATTGGACCGTTACGCTATCGCGACGCGCAGCACTGTGCACGGTTGGAACGGCAGCTGTTCGCGGCGGACGATCCGTGGAGCGCTCGCGCCTTCGAGTCCGAATTGGACAGCGGGGCGTATTATCTTGGCGCGTACCATGATGGCGCGCTCGTTGGGTACGGCGGTCTGGCGCTGCTCGGTAAGTCGGGGGACTACGAAGCGGAAGTGCACACCATCGGGGTGGACCCGCGGTGGCAGGGACACGGCGTCGGCAAACTACTGCTGCGGGGCCTGCTTGAACACGCGGATGCGCACGGTGCCACGGTATTTCTCGAAGTGCGTACGGATAACGAGACCGCGATCGGCCTTTACACGGCGCACGGCTTCAGCAAGATCGGCGTACGCCGGCGGTACTACCGGCCGTCCGGCGCGGACGCCTATACGATGAGTCGCCCCGCGGCGGTCGAGGAGGGACCGAAGTGACCGGCAAAGTGGTGCTGGGGATCGAAAGTTCCTGCGACGAAACCGGGGTCGGCCTGGTTCGGGTGGACAACAGCGGCGCGGTGGAGCTACTCGCCGACGAGGTCGCCTCGAGCGTCGAGCTGCATGCGCGCTACGGCGGAGTGGTGCCCGAGGTCGCGAGCAGAGCGCATCTGGAGGCCATGGTGCCGACGATGCACCGCGCGCTGCGTACCGCGGACTTGCGGTTGGCCGATGTCGACGCGATCGCGGTGACCTGCGGGCCAGGGCTTGCCGGAGCGCTGCTCGTCGGCGTGTCGGCGGCGAAGGCGTACGCGGCCGCGCTGGACGTGCCGCTCTATGGCGTGAACCACCTGGCAGGGCACGTCGCGGCGGACACTCTTGAGCATGGGCCGCTGCCCAAACCGTGCCTTGCGCTGCTGGTCTCTGGTGGTCACTCGCAGCTGCTTCGAGTGGACGAGTTGGCAAGCAAGATCACCGAGATCGGTTCGACGATCGACGATGCCGCTGGCGAGGCCTACGACAAGGTCGCGCGGTTGCTCGATCTGCCGTACCCGGGTGGGCCGCCGATCGACAAGGCGGCAAGGGAAGGTGATCCGCGGGCGATCGCCTTCCCGCGTGGCATGACCGGTCCGCGGGACGCGAAGTTCGACTTCTCGTTCTCCGGTTTGAAAACGGCTGTCGCGCGGTGGGTCGAGGCGCGCGAGCGGTCGGGCGAAGCCGTTCCAGTTGCCGATGTAGCCGCGTCGTTTCAGGAGGCCGTAGCCGATGTGCTGACCGCGAAGGCGGTCCGCGCGGCGGAGGAGTTGGGCATTGGCACGCTGGTGATCTCCGGTGGGGTGGCCGCGAACTCGCGGCTGTCCGCGCTCGCCGCCGAGCGGTGCGCGGCTGCCGGTATCCAGCTTCGGGTGCCGCGTCCTCGGCTGTGCACCGACAACGGCGCGATGATCGCGGCCGTCGGCGCACACCTGCTACTGGCCGGCAGCGCGCCGTCCAGCCTCGAGCTATCCGCGAACCCCGCGCTGCCCGTACACACCATCTCCGTCTAGCCGGCCCGCGTTTAGCAGGCTCACCGTTGATTTGAGACGCGTTCAGCGGGCTAACTGGTGATTTTGGGACGCGTTCAGCGGGCTAAATGTGGTTCTGGGTGCGGGGGCCTTCAGGTTGGTGGAAGCCCCCGCACCCGTGCTGATCTTGATCAGGTGTTAGCCGGTAGGACGTTCACGTCGTCCAGTTGCACGTAGGCCAGCCGGTAGCCGAACTGGACGGCGAGGTACTTCGTGTCACCCCGCACGACCACGTTGTCCTCCGTGTCGAAGGTAGTGGCCGCGTAGTACTCGGTGTCGGGCTCGCCGACGAGCGCGTACTGCTGCCCAGCCGGCAGGCTGTACTGCAGCGGCACGATCTCTTCCGGCGTCACGCCCTCGGGGTAGGCCTCGGCCTCGGGGAACGCCCTGCCGTACACCGGCACGCTGTCCGCGCCGTCCTTGGGTGTGACCACCATGCCAGCCGCGGGCTCGGCAGTCGGGGCGTCCTCCGGGTTCTGGAACCAGCCAAGCTGGCCGAGGTACCAGATAGCCGTCCAGTCACCTTGCCGGTCGGCCACCGCGTACTGCTGCCCAGTGGAGACCCTGCTGCCGATATCCGACACCTGCATCGTGCTCGGCGAACCATCCGGCCGCAGCCCGACATCGGTCAGTAGCTCCGAATCCGTGCTCGGCTCGCTGTACAGCACGACGGCGCTCGAGCCACGCGCCGGGCACTTCTCCTCGGGCTTACCTTCCTCGCAACCGACGAACGCCGGCTGGTTCGCCTCGAAATCGGGGTTGATGGTGACCAGGCCGCTTTCGGCGTCCACCGTGGCCTCCTGCGCGCCGAGATTGTCCGCGCCGAGCAGCTCGAAGTAATGCGACCAGTCCCAGTATGGACCCGGATCCCAGTGCATTCCGGCGACGTTGTCCGGAGTCGGGCCAGGCACATTGTCGTGCCCGAGAATATGCGCCCGGTCCAGCGGGACGTCGTACCGATCGGCAAGGTAGCCGACCAGCTTCGCCGACGTGCGATACATCGCCTCGGTGTACCAGGTTCCCTTGGCCGCGTAGCCCTCGTGCTCCAGCCCGATCGACTTCGCGTTCGTGTACCAGTTGCTCGCGTGCCAGGGAACGTCCTTTGTCGGCACGTGTTGCGCGATATGCCCGTCGGCCGATCGCAGGGTGTAGTGCCAGCTCACGTACGTCGGGTCCTGGACAAGATCCAGCGTCGATTCCCAGGGGCCCTCGGTGTCGTGAATGATGATGTAGTCGATGTCCTGGTCGTTCGGCCGGTCAGCCTTGTCGTGGTTGCCGTAGCCGCCATCCGGCAGTTCCTCGTACGGCGCGGGAATCGACTCGCAGGAGATGCCAGAGGGGCACTCCACATCCTCGTTTGTGGACAGTTGCAGATCGAGCCGGTCCAGCTGACGCTTCGCGGGCACGACATCGGAAAGCGCGGTCAGCCGCACCTGCTGGCCGTCATCGGTACGTCGCTGCATGCCCTCGTCGAGCACGGTGAACACTTCATCGGCAAACGCGGCCGCCGCGCCTTGCTCCGGCGAACCGCTGTACTTGGCGACGGCGCCGTACCAATCGGCCGGATCGTCGCCCGCGACGCCGAGCTCTCGCTGGTATTCGGCGAGCAGCGCCGCGCCGCCCCGGATGTTCTGCGCGGGGTCGGCGCGCAACTCGTCCTCGGAGATGCCGGTGAGCTCAGCCGCGCGAGTCAACGTGTGCAGCGCCGGCCGATCCGGCACGGCGACCGGATCGGCGTTCAGGCGCAGCGCCGGGCGAGCCGTATCTCCTCGCGGATCATCCGAGCCGTGATCGTGGTGGTTCGTACCACCGGCACTGTCGATGTCCGTGAGGTGCATCGGGCCATAACCGGCCGTCGTACTCGGCTCGCCCGCGTTACCGTCCCACCGGGACTGCAGATAGGACACTCCGAGCAGGACCTGTTGCGGTACATCGAACTCCTTCGCCGCGTCGGCGAAGGCTCGCTGCCGCTCCTGGTCCCCGGCGCCCGGGTCCTCCGCATAGGCGGAGGCGTTGACGCCGAGCCCCAGCCCGGCCGCGACCAGTACACACGCGACCCGCGTATATCGAGTAGGGATTCTCTTCAATGCGATTCCTTGTACTTAATCAGGTTGGGTTGAGCTTGTGCTCACCATCGTTGACCACGAAGGTCTGCTCCGTGGTCGCTTCGGCCCCTTCGCTGGTGACCGAAGAAAGTACGCGGAAATCAGCTCGCAACTCGCCCTCGGTGAACTTGGTGCGGACATAGCCACGCCGGTTCTTGTAAAACTTGAGGTGCGGATTTGCTTGCATGATCTCGTCATTGGTGTCGTCCCCACCATTTCCGCCACTGGTGACCGAGGTGGTCACCAGCTCCACGCCGAGATTCGGTGAATCCGGGTCGTCGTAATTCTCCTTCAGTTCGCCCGCATAATGCCGGTGCACATCGCCAGTGAAGACCACCCCGTTGCGCACCTTCGAGTTGCCCATGGCGGCAAGTATCGCGTCCTGATCAGACGGGTACCCGTCCCAGCCGTCCATGTGCAACTCGCTTCCGTTTCCCTTGCCACGTTCGCGTTGTGCGAAAAACACTTGCTGGCCAAGCACATCCCAGCGAGCACTCGAGTTGTTGAAACCATCGAGCAACCACTCGCGCTGGTCGGTACCCGTCAAGGTGCGGGACTGATCTTCCCATTCTTCCTTGCAGCTGCCCGAACTGACGTCGTTCCAGCCGTCGTCGCAGGCCTGATCTGAGCGATATTGCCTGGTATCGAGCATATGGAAGGTCGCGAGTCCGCCCCAGCTGTAGCGTCGATACAGCTTCATGTCCTTCCCGGAGGGCTTCGCGCTCGAGCGCAGCGGCATATTCTCGTAATACGCCTGCAGGGCCGCGGTCCTGCGCGCCAAGAAATCCTCGCCCGGCGTTTGTGAACCGTCTTCAGGTATCTCGTCCGCCCAGTTGTTCTCCACCTCGTGGTCGTCGAAAACGACGAGCCACGGGGCGATCGCGTGCGCGGCTTGCAGGTCAAGATCAGTCTTGTACTGGGCGTGCCGCTGCCGGTAGTTCGCCAGTGAGACGGTTTCCGGGCCGAGTACATCGCGAATGTCTTCGCTCTTTCCTTCGTACTCGTACTGGTAGTCGCCGAGATGCAGAATCAGGCCAGGCTGGTCTTCGGCGATCCGCCGGTACGCGGTGAAAAGCCCCTCGCCGTAATGCGCGCAGGAAGCGAAGCACACGGTCAGATCACCCATCGTGCCGGCGGCCGGCGCGGTTCGGGTGCGCCCCACATCCGAATAGTTTCCCTCGGCACGGAACCGGTAGAAATACTCCGTTCCGGGGTCGAGGCCATCGAGTTCCACGTGCACGCTGTGTGCCGAGTCCGGAACGGCATCGACCGTGTTCTTACGCACGATGTTGGCGAACTTTTCGTCGGTGGCCAGTTCCCAATCCACCGGTACGGTTTTGTCCGGCATTCCACCGAGCCCGTCTTCGGCTGTCGGGTTCGGCGCCAGCCGGGTCCACAACACGAAGCCGTCCGGCAACGGATCGCCGGATGCCACGCCGAGGTTGAAGTACGGTCCGAGTTTGGCCGCGCGCCCAGCTCCTCTGGTGGTGGCGGCCCGCGCGATATCCGAGCCACCTAGGCTCGCCGCGCCGAGCGCGGCCGCGCCACCGAGTAAAACCGAGCGTCGGGAAACCGAGTTCGTGGTGGGAAACTGTTCGGGCATGACCCCTCCTGTGTCCTACTTCACTGCGCGACTATCCGGCCAAAGACTGGCCTATCGAGGTGGACATATCAATCTGATCGAGAGAATTTCCGGTTAATTAGTGACCGTTTGAAACAAATCGGAATATTTCCGACTTTTCGGAACTATCGGGCCAGCAGTAGGAATTCGAAAGAGTAAGTCGAGGCGCGGTAGAAGTGGTCGCCGTATTCGACTCCGCGGCCATTCTGATCGTAAGCGGTGCGCTGCATTGTGAGCAGTGCTTCCGCAGTGTGGCCGCCGATTAGCTGGGCATCCTCGGCTGTCGCCGTGCGGGCGCCAATCACTTGCGCGGCCATATGCAGCCGGATTCCGGCGAGGTCGAACAACCGGTAAAGCCCGGTCTGTTCGAGCTGGGGGGTATCGAGTTCGAGTAGGTCAACCGGAATGAAGTTGCGCAGCACCGCGAGCGGTTCACCATCGGCATAGCGGAGTCGCTCCACCGCATATACCTGCTCGCCCTCGCCGATCCCGAGCGCATGGGCCACCACGTCCGGGGCGGGCACCGTGGCCAGCCGGAGCACTCGGCTGGATGGCGTGCGGTGCTCCGCGGTGAGATCGTCGTACAGACTGGTCAGCTCGATCGGTCGGCGCACCTTCGGGTTGGCCACCTGGGTGCCCACGCCACGTTTGCGCACCAACATGCCGCGGTTGACCAGGTACTCGATCGCCCTTCGTACGGTGGGGCGGGACATCCCGAGTCGTTCCGCGAGCGCGATCTCGTTCTCCAGTCGGGCTCCTGCCGGGATCTGCCCGGACTCGATATCTCGCTCAAGCGATTGGGCGATCTGGTAGTAGAGCGGGACTGGGCTGGACCGGTCGACCGTGACGGTGGGTATCGCGGGTTGGCTGGTGGGCATTCCCGGCCACCTCCAGCCCGATCCGGCGACCCGCCGCGCGTGATTTGGTCGAATGTCCTGACAACCGTACCAAACGGTTTGCGGCCGAGCTGTCCTTGTCGCGGGTATCGACGGGTCTGTCAGTTGTCCGAACCGCCCGTGGCATAGGCTTGCGACCTGCGTCGATTGCGGATTAGGGGCACCTCGTTGCGGCGTTAGCACTCGTCTGGGTAGAGTGCTAGTTGAACGGCACCGCACGCCCCGGCACCCGCGACGGCGGGGTGGTAGGAGCCGGAACCGCGAGACCTCGGGTAACCGGGGTTAAGCATGACATTTGGTACCTGCCAACGCTTTCGACGACCCGTGGAGGTCACACCGGTGAGCGTGAACATTAAGCCGCTCGAGGACAAAATCGTTGTCCAGACGAGCGAAGCCGAGGAGACGACGGCTTCTGGTCTCGTCATCCCGGACACCGCGAAGGAGAAGCCCCAGGAGGGCAAGGTCCTGGCCGTAGGCCCGGGCCGGGTAGACGACAAGGGCAACCGCATCCCCGTGGATGTGAGCGCCGGCGACGTCGTTATCTACTCCAAGTACGGCGGCACTGAGGTCAAGTACAACGGTGAGGAGTACTTGATCCTGTCCGCCCGCGACGTGTTGGCCGTCGTCAACTGACGACCCCGCCCGTCCATCAAGCAGCGCCCCGGTGGCCCTCAGGGGCCCCGGGGCGTCTTGCGTTGCAGACCCCGTAGGGAAGGCAGGAAATGCCCAAGGAAATTACCTTCGACGAGGACGCTCGTCGGGCGCTCGAGCGCGGCGTCAACCAGCTCGCCGATGCGGTCAAGGTGACGCTTGGCCCACGCGGCCGGCACGTCGTGCTGGACAAGAAGTTCGGTGGCCCGACGATCACGCTGGACGGCGTGACGGTCGCGCGGGAAATCGAGCTCGAGGACGCCTTCGAGAACCTTGGCGTGCAGCTGGCCAAGGACGTAGCCACCAAGACCAACGATGTCGCTGGTGACGGCACCACCACCGCCACCGTGCTCGCCCAGGCGCTGGTGCGGCACGGCATGCGCAACGTTGCCGCGGGCGCGAACCCGGCTGCGCTCGGTGCCGGTATGCAGGCGGCCGCGGACAAGGTCGTCGAGGTGCTCAAGGCCAAGGCGACTCCGGTGAAGGGCCGGGACAACGTCGCGCAGGTCGGTTCGGTCGTGTCCAGGGAGTCCTCGATTGGCGACCTGCTCGGCGAAGCCATCGAGAAGGTCGGTGAGGACGGTGTGATCACAGTGGAGGAGTCCTCCACGCTGGCCACCGAGCTGGAGATCACCGAGGGTGTGCAGTTCGACAAAGGTTTCGTCTCCGCGCACTTCGCCACCGACCAGGAGGCGCAGGAAGCGGTACTGGAGAACGCCTACGTGCTGCTGCACCGGGAGAAGATCTCCTCGCTGCAGGACCTGCTCCCGGTGCTGGAGAAGGTCGCGGAAAGCGGCAAGCAGCTGCTGATCATCGCCGAGGACGTGGAAGGCGAGGCCCTGTCCACCCTGGTGGTCAACGCACTGCGCAAGACCATCAAGGCCGTCGCGGTGAAGGCGCCGTTCTTCGGTGACCGGCGCAAGGCGTTCCTGGATGACCTGGCCGTGGTCACCGGTGGCCAGGTCGTCGCGGCCGAGGTCGGGCTGAAGCTGTCCGAGGTTGGCCTCGAGGTGCTCGGTTCCGCCCGGCGCATCGTGGTGACCAAGGACGAGACCACCATCATCGACGGTGGCGGCGGCAAGGCCGAGATCGATGGCCGTGCGGAGCAGATTCGCAAGGAGATCGAGACCACCGACTCCGACTGGGACCGCGAGAAGCTGCAGGAGCGGCTGGCCAAGCTTGGTGGCGGCGTCGCCGTCATCAAGGTGGGTGCGGCCACCGAGACCGAGCTCAATGAGCGCAAGCACCGGATCGAGGACGCCGTCGCGGCCACCAAGGCCGCGGTCGAGGAGGGCATCGTGCCCGGCGGTGGCTCGGCGCTGGTGCAGGCGGCCGAGGAGTTGGCCGACGGCCTCGGGCGTTCCGGTGATGAAGCCACCGGTGTGGCTATCGTGCGCGACGCGTTGAACGCGCCGCTGCACTGGATCGCCAGCAACGCTGGCGCCGAGGGCGCGGTCGTGGTGTCCAAGGTGCGTGACCTGGACTGGGGCAGCGGGTTCAACGCGGCCACGCTGTCCTACGGCAACCTCGTCGACGCCGGCGTGGTTGACCCGGTCAAGGTGACCCGCTCCGCGGTGGCCAACGCCGCCTCGATTGCCCGGATGGTGCTCACCACGGAGAGCTCCGTCGTGGACAAGAAGGAAGAAGAAGAGGCCGACGGGGCCGGTCACGGCCACGGTCACGGTCACTGACCAGGCCTTTTTCGTTAGCTACGTGGACCGCGCGACGGGGCAGTACGGCCACCGTGGCGCGGTCCACGTTTGCTGTATCCGCTAGATGGTTAATTCCGTGAGGTCGGTGTTAGTGGTCGTAGGCGGTCAGTGATCGTTTGCTGGTGACGCCCGTGGCCCAGTTGTGCCAGATGCCG
>NZ_SLXQ01000006.1 GCF_004340875.1 Tamaricihabitans halophyticus
CGGCATCTGGCACAACTGGGCCACGGGCGTCACCAGCAAACGATCACTGACCGCCTACGACCACTAACACCGACCTCACGGAATTAACCATCTAGGTGGCACTGCGCCCACCTCCGTCCCCCCGTCGTCGGCACAGTGGAGTGAATTCTTGTGGGACTGCCTCGACCGCCATCCGCTCGCCGCGATCGCCGCCTGGAACGTCTCGGAAACCTCTGCCACTGGCAGCCTTGAACCAACCTTCCTAGCTGGCGAACAGCATGGGTTCGACGAAGTCGTCCGGGTGCACCGCAAGATCGAGGTCGACGAGAAGTTCCACGTTGGTCTCGGCAGGCAGGTCCTCGCCAGGTACGCGGCCACAGACGATGATCGAAACGAGATCCTGCGCGCGATGCGGGGAATGCACAGCATCGCTTCGGAGATGTTCACCCCGAGCAAGAAAGCCCCGTCCTGACGGAATCTTTGTGCGACCGGTTCTGCGAGGTGAATCATGAGCTCAGCACCAGAATCGTCTACGCGAGAGTCCTCGAATCTCCGCCTCCGAGTAACAGCGGTTCACCAAGAGGCTGAGGGGGTCATATCCCTCCGGCTTTGCTCCGCGTCCGACCAATCGCTTCCCGAATGGCAACCAGGAGCGCACATCGACCTGGAGCTAAGCCCCGGGTTGGTTCGCCAGTACTCCTTGTGCGGCGACCCTGCCGTTGCCCGGGAGTGGCGGATCGCGGTGCTGCTCGAATCAGACGGGCGCGGGGGTTCCAAGCGCATACACGAATCCGTCTACCCCGGGGATGTACTCCGAGCGAATGGGCCCAGAAACAACTTCGCACTTGTCGACTCAGAGCGGTACCTGTTCATCGCAGGCGGAATCGGCATCACGCCGATCCTGGCGATGGTTCGCGAGGTCGCAGCCCGAACCAACGCCTGGACGTTGCTCTACGGCGGGCGAACCCGCCAATCGATGGCGTTTGTGGAGGAGCTCCGAGAGTACGGTGGCGGCGAACGGTACATCCGGCCCGAGGACCAGTTCGGGTTGCTCGATCTCGATCATTTCCTCGACGCTCTGGACCCTCGCACCACGGTCTACTGCTGCGGCCCGGGCCCGCTGCTCGACGCGGTGGCCCAGCGGTGCCCGAGCGAATCGCTGCATCTCGAGCGATTCACTGCCGGCCCCGCGGCCAGTAGTGGCGGATTCGAAGTACGGCTTGCCCGGTCGCTCGACCGCCTACATGTCCCGGACGGTACGAGTCTTCTGGAAGCGCTCGAAGACGCGGGTTACGAGATAACGAACTCATGCCGAGCCGGGATCTGCGGCACGTGTCTATTGACTGTGAGCAAAGGAATCCCGGACCACCACGATGATGTACTGACCGACGATGAATATGAATCCAACGCTATGATCCTGCCCTGCGTTTCCAGGTCAAAAACCGATGTCCTGGTGCTGGATCTCTGATCGTGGAGCACCGGTCGGATCGCTAGTTCGGAGACGCGCGGCCGGCGACGCGAGGTTGACTTCCTCGCCACGCTTCGGCCAGCAACATCGCGTACGAGCCGTGATCACGAGTGGAATCGCTTCCGCCGCATAATGATACAGTCGTATCATACGATACATGCGTATCAGAAAGGCGGCGGCGACCTCGTTGCAACGGCTGGGACTGTGGACTTCATGCGTGGCTCAGCTGGTCGTCGTGCTGGACATCTCCGTGGTGAACGTGGCGCTGCCATCGATCCAGGCCGACCTCGACCTCGGGCGCGTTTCGACATCGTGGGTGGCAATGGCGTACAGCCTCGGCTTCGCCGGAGTGCTGCTGGTGGGCGCCCGGCTCGCCGATGTCGTAGGCACCGCACGGCTGCTCGCCTGGAGCATCGGCGCGTTCACGCTGGCGAGCGCCGTCGGCGGGCTGGCACCCGAAGGCTGGGTACTGATCGCCGCACGTGCCGCACAGGGCATCTCCGCCGCGGCGGTCTCGCCCGCGACCTTCACCCTGCTCACCACCACCCACGCTGAGGGTCCACATCGGACACGAGCCATCGCCGTCTGGACCGCGGTAAGCCTGGCCGGCGGCGGGATCGGCAATATCGCCAGCGGATTACTCACCGACCTGATCTCCTGGCGGGCCACCCTACTGATCAACCTACCCATCGGGGTCGGCGTCGTCATCGCGGCGCTCGCGCTCCATCGACGGGCTGTCGACGAGCGCCGCCGCGTACGCATCGACCTGGTCGGCGCGATATTCGCCACCGGCGCGTTCGGCTGCGCCACCTACGCGCTGTCCACGATCGGCGAGCAGGCGACCGGCCAGCTTTCGGCGGTAACGGGTCTTGCCGCTGTCGCGCTGTTCGCCCTACTCGCCGTCCAACAACGGCGCAGCCCCCACAAGCTGGTACCCGGCCTCCTTGCACGGAGCCGACCGGTGGTTCTCGGCAACATCGCGATCGCGCTGACCGGAGCCTGCTTCCAAGTCGGCCTGTGGTACTTCCTCACCTACCGCATGCAGACGCAACTGGGATACTCGCCGATCCAGGCCGGCCTGGCCTTTCTGCCGCTCACCGCCAGCATGCTGGCGGTGAACCTCGTGGTCACACCTCGCCTGATGAAGCGATACGCGTGCAGCTCGCTTATCGCGCTCGGTGTCGTGATCGCGGTGCCCGGACTGCTCTTGTTGACCGTCCTCGGCCATGGTTCGTTCGCACTCGCGATCCTGGTGCCCAGTGTCGTGCTCGGAATCGGTGGTGGACTGCTGAACACACCGCTGGCCACGCTCGTCACCACCGGCGTCCGCGCCGAGCACGCTGGCGCGGCCTCCGGCCTGATGAACACCGCGAAGCAATTTGGTGGCGCGATCGGTCTCGCCGCCGCGACCACCGTCGCGGGCGCCGCGGGTACCGACCGCGCGGCCTTTGCCCTGATGGCGGTTGCACTGCTGGCGGTTATCGCCGTGACCACAGGAGTCCCCAAGTGCTCCGACGTCCGTAATCCGGTAGCCGGGGGCCGCTGAACCGCGTTCGTTAGGGATCTTGCGGTCGCGGCGGGGTTATCCGCCGCGCAGCGGGCGTCCGGGGAACGCGTCGGTGTCCAGTTCCCCCTCGCGTACCACGAAGGTGCCGTTCACGAGCAGGTGCCGCACTCCCTGCGCGGTCCTCGTCGGATCGGCGAAGGTGGCCCGGTCGGTGACGTTGTCTGGGTCGAGCACCACGATGTCGGCATCCGCGCCAATGCCCAAATGCCCCTTCCCGTTCATCGCGGTACAGACCCCATCCAGCACTCGCGCGGGCAGGTAGGAACACCGACGGAATGCCTCGAGCCACGTCCATACGCCGTGCTCGCGCACCATCAGCCGCAGCGACTTGGTGAACGTACCGGCGGTGCGCGGGTGGGTGCGCCCACCGGCCGGCAGGGGCCATTCGGTGCTTTCCGTGCTGCCGTCCGGTAGGTGGACCCACATCGCATCGCTGGCCACGATGCCGTCTTCGAAGGCCAGCGAGTGGCGCAGCAGTGCCCTGTCGTCCTCGGCGCGTTCGTCGAGATAGTGCACGATGCACGGCGCGCCGGGATCGTTCGCGCGCACCTCGGCCAATCGCGCCACGTCAGCGATCCGCTCACCAGTGTCCACAAGTACCAGATCCGAAGGAGCCATCCCCCAGGCTGGCAACCGTTCCGGAGAAAGGAAGAACGCGCCGATCGCGGTCGACCCAGCACCGTAAGGGTACGCCTCGACGGTAACGCGGGAACCCCCAACCCGCGACTCGTCCAAAGTGGAGAGAACGCGGTCGATGTGCCGCCGCGAGGTGCTGTTCACGTGGCAGTGGTGCATGGCCGCCCCGGTTTCCGCCGCGGCCATGGCGATCTCACTCGAGCCGTCCACCGGGGTGGTTGGGTCGGCCTCGACCAGCTCGCGCACATGGGTGAAGGTCGGCGCCCCCACTCGCGCGGCAAGCCTTGCCACGTCAAGGAATTCCGCCGGATCGGTGCGTGGCGCGTAACCAAGCAGGATGCCGATGCCGAGCCCACCGGCCCCGAGCTCGGTTTCCAGCGTGCCGAGCCATGCGGCGCGTTCCTTCGACGTCGAGGAGCGCTGCCATTCCGGTACGCCTAGCACGGCGAGCGTGTGCTCCGGTTCGGTACCGGTATGCGCCATGTATCGTGCGCTTGCCCAGGATGCGGCGTAACCATAGTGCAGCGGGCGCCCTGCCCGCGCGGCGTCGTCGTAGGCGGTATCCACCCGCAACGCGCCAGCCTCCAGTTCCAGCGTGGCGCACACGCCGTCCATAGCCTGCAACCGCTGCCCGGCGATCGAATCCACATGGCTGTGCAGGTCGATGAATCCCGGCCCGACAACGAGGCCGGTCACATCGAGCACCTGCGCGCCGTCCGGCGCCGACAGGTCAGCGCCGATCGCGGCCACCCTGCCATCGCTGACCAACAGATCCGCGGTACGTGTGCTCGCCGTGCCCGGATCGCACACCTGGCCACCGCGCAGTAGTACGTGCTCGCTCATCCCTGCCTCCGCAATTCCTCGACCGCCCGTGCGGCGGCGAATCCGATAAACCCATCCCGCTCCGGCGCCTGGGCGCGAGCGTCGATCGCCTCGGTGAACACCGCTACCGCGAACCGCTCGCCGTTCGCATACTCCACGACCCCAACCTCATTGCGGATCGTGGGCAGGGTGCCGGTCTTCCCGCTGATCCGTACCTCGTCGGTGTGGAAGCCGGACCGCAGCCGGTGTGGCCATACCTGCAGCCCGAGCCAGCGGCGCACATTCGCACAGGCGGCTGGCCCCGCCGCCTCGTCTCGCCAGATCATGCTGAGCAGCGCGGTCATGTCCAACGCCGTGCTGCGACAGGTCTGCTCCGGTCGCAGCGCGCGCAGGCTACGCAACTGTGTCGGAGAAAGCTCGGTGAGCGCGCGTTCGTCGTCCGCGTAATCGAAACCGAGGTCCGCGCCGATCGTGCCGAGCAGTTCGGCGCAGTCCTGTTCGATCGCGGTGTCCGCCAGGCCCAATCGATCACACAGCTCCCGGACGGCGCGTTTGCCGATCCTGGCGAACACCACGTCGGTGGCGACGTTGTCGCTGATCCCGATCATCAGCGTGGCCAGCGCGTCGAGCGAGAGCGTGGCCGGATGCTGGAAAGTGGCCAGCCCGTACGGTGAAGCGACCTTTGGCCCGGCGGGCACGGTGACCTGTTCGGCGAGGTCGCACCGGCCCCGCTCGGCCTGGTTGGCGAGCTCGACGGCAAGCGGCACCTTGAATACCGATGCGAGCACCACGGGCGTGGTCGCATCAATACCGAGGCTGGCGGTCCCGTCGATGGCGCGGGCATGCATCCACACACTGACACCGACTTCCTCGGCACGGGCGATGATCTCGTCAGTCATCAAGCTCCCTTCGCGCGGCTCAGCGGGTCGGATCCAGCCAGTCGAGTTCGGGGCCGATGCTTCCAGTAGCCATGCGCTCGGCAAGCAGCCGGCCGGTCAGCGGGCCGAGCGTGACCCCCCACATGCCGTGCCCGCCCGCGATATAGACGCCCTCGGTCGTAGAGGGGCCAACCAGCGGGATCCCGTCCGCGCTCAGCGGCCGGGCACCAACCCACTGATCCTCGATGCGCGACCAGTCGGCGCCGGCAAGCAGCGGCCGCAGTGCTCGCACGGTGGCCGCGATCCGGGCCGGGTCCAGCGGTGCGTCCGGGCGCTGGAACTCCATAACGCCCGCGACCCGCACGCGATCCCCACGCGGCGCGAGCGCCGCCCTGGCCGCGGGGAAATACAGCGGGGAGCGCAGCGGCTGGCGCAGTGGCACGGTGAAGCTGTACCCGCGTCCGCCGAACTGGGGCATGCGTACCCCGTGTGGGGTAGCCAGCTGGGGTAACCACGCGCCACTGGCGAGCACCACCGCGTCCGCTTCGCGGCCGCCGTCGGCACTGGACACCCGGATTCGTCCGGCGGTGCGCTGGATGCCCGAAACCGCCAGGTGCTCGGTGATCGTGCCGCCCCGCGCGCGCACGCTCGCGGCGAGCGCGCTCGCGTACGCGACCGGATCGATATACCGCTGCCCGCGCACGACCATCGCGAGCCGAATCTGCTCGGAGAGGTTGGGCTCGGCATGTCTTGCCTGGTCCCCGGTGAGGAGTTCCACGTCCACCTGCTGGCCACTGGCGACCACGCCGTCCAGTTCGTGCTGCAGACCGGTCGCCTCCGCCGCGCCTGTGAAGGCAGCGAGCAGGTCGGCGGCGCGCACCTCGGCGCGCACTCCGTCCGTTAGTTGCGCGTCGAACGACTCGAAGATCCGTTCATTGAGCATCCGGTAACCGGCCATGGCCTTGCTCCAGCGCGCTGTGGTGCAGTTTCTGCTCAGCCGCAGCAGGAACCGGGCTAGCTCCGGGTCCGCACGTGGCGGCAGCCGGACTGGAGAGTGCCGATCCATCACGGCGCGAATCCCGTAGCGCAGGATCGACGGTTCCGGAAGCGGGACCGTGAGGGCTGGCGCGAGAAAACCCGCGTTGCCCCAGGATGCCCCGGACCCGACCGCGGCCCTGTCCAGCACTTCGACGTCGATGCCGTACTCCTGTAGGGACCATGCGCAGGACAGGCCGACCATGCCCGCACCGACGACAACGACCTTGCGCGGCCCCATTCCCCAGCTCCCTTCGCCGGTACAGCGATGGGAACCAAGCTAAGGCGACCGGCGGGCACTGGCTTAGGTGTCCACGACCAATTCAGTGCTGGTCTTTTGTGCGATCCAACGAAGCGCGGCAGCCGGTCACGGAACGTACTCACCACTGCCGCGGCCCCGCTAACCTTAAAGAACACGAACACGGAGCGTCACTCATCGCAAGATCCCTAAAGAATGCGGTTTCTGGGACTGGTCCGCAACCACGAGGACGCTTGCGCGGCAAGGCCGCGACAAGCTGACCGGACCGAGAGCCGCGCAGACGGGTAACCTACGGGCGTATCGCGATCTTGACCGCGCCACGGCGCGGTGCAACGAAACGACCCCGAGCAGTGAGGATGTCTGGTGCACGAACCAACCACGTCGGTACGCCTGCACGTAGCGGACAGCGGTGACACGCTCACGATCACCCCGAAACAACTCGTCGTCGCCGGTTACACCGCGCGCGACGCGGACGCGGTCGCCGAGCACATCGCCGAACTCGCGGCGATCGGCGTCCCCGCCCCGGATACCGTCCCCACCTTCTACGATCTCGACCCAGCACTGATCACCACCGAATCGGCGCTCAGCGTGACTGGGCCATCGACCTCCGGAGAAGCGGAACCGGTAGTAATCCGCCATAACGGCCACTTCTATCTCGCGATCGGCTCCGACCACACCGATCGCGCACTCGAACGCGCGGATATCGCCAAAGCGAAGGCGGCCTGCCCGAAGCCACTCGGCGAGTCGGTCATTGACCTCGGCACCGATCTGTCCATTCCAGACTGGGATTCGGTGGAAATGGATTCCAGTGTGGACGGTCAGCCGTACCAGCGGGGTTCACTGTCCGCGCTGCGGCATCCCTCGGAAATAGTCGACCTGATGCCAGCCGCGCTTCGCGACGGCACCGGCGACCTTGTGCTGTTCTGCGGCACACTGCCGCTGATCGGCGGCGCATTCATCCACGGCAGCGCTTGGCAAGTGCGCCTCGGGCTGCCGGACGGCAGGACACTGCGGCACACCTACGAAACCAGCTGAGATCCACCGCACTGGTCAGAGATCCTCGTTGTCCGCGCCGGTCGCCAGATCCGACCAGAACGGGACGTACTCCCGCGCCGTACCGGTGTCACGCTGCCCACCGCCGAATTCCCGGTGCACGTAGTCGAGTAGGTGCGTGCCGTAGTAAATGACGTCGGTCTGGTACACGGAGAACACCGGAACACCCCGACGATCGGTGTTACCAGGCAGGTAGCGGTGCGAGAACACCGGCACCAGCTTGGGCACCTCGGCGAACCGCTCAGTGGCGATCCGGAGTGCCGCATCGAGACCCGCTGGCCGCGGCCCCCAGGACTCCGGCCAGAAACCGGCGTGCTCCACATCGAACAGTACGCCTTCGGCTGGCCAGGCCAACCGGCGACGAAGCTCCTCTTCCGGGTCCTCCCGCCAGTCAACCCAGCTGTCACCGAGCGGGAGGATCGCGGACAGCAACGCACGATGATCCGGCGCGAACCGGAAACCGAACCGCCCCTCGACCGAGTCCAACTCGTCTTCGCTCAGACCGGGGCTGATCCGCACCCCGCCCCGCTTCAGCGCGTCGACCGCACGATCAACCATCGTCTCGTCGTCTCGGTCCATCAGCCCAGCATGACTCAGCGAGGCAAGCTGTCTTAGCCGAGCCGCCACCCTCCCTCGGCCGCGGTGGCGGAGGCGAACTCCGCGAAGCTTCGCGGTGGGCGCCCGAGCGCACGCCAGACGCCGTCGGAGACGTACTCGTCGGTCCCAGCCCGAAGCGGCTCGAGGACATCCGCGAAGACTTCGGCTTCTGCTCGCGCCACGCCCTGCTGAACGAGTTCCGCCACATATTCGTCGACTGTGAGCGGGACGTACTCGATATCCCTGCCGGCCGCCGCGGAAATGGTGGCTACCGCCTCGTCCAGGGACACCGCCTTGGGGCCGGACAGCTCATAGACCGCGCCCGCATGCCGATCATCGGTCAGCGCGGCGACCACAACCTCGGCGATATCCTCGGCGTCGATGAAACTGGCCGCACCATCGCCGCCGGGCAGCCGCAACTGCCCGCTTGCGATGGCCTCGACAAAGAACCCCTCGCTGAAGTTCTGCGCGAACCACCCCGGCCTGCTAATCGTCCACTTCAGACCACTTTCCCGCACGGCTGCCTCGCTGTCCTGGATGGCCTCGAGCACACCGTCTTCGTCGCGCACATAGTCCGGGTTGTCGATACCCCGCCCCGAGGCCAGTACGAGCCGTCGCACACCATGATGTATCGCCCGCTCCACGAACGGACGAACCAGCTTCGTGCCGTCTATCTGTACAATGTAGACGGATTGCGTGCCTTCCAGAGCAGCGTCCCAGGTACCGCTGTCCGTCCAGTCGAAGACCTGCTCGCCATTGCGTGCCGCCGCGCGAACCGGCAAACCCGACGCCCGCAGTTGACGGACGACACGACGGCCAGACTTACCGGTAGCCCCGGTTACCAGAATCGGTTGTTCAGTCATAGCCACAGTCAATCCCGAAGAACCGAGACGATCCATGGCTGATGAGCTACATCTGATGTCTAATCGTCTACGATTGTCGTATGGATGCCGTTTCCGAGGTGCTGGCCGATGTGCGCGCACGTGGCGCCGTGTTCCGGCGCGCGATCATCCAGCCGCCATGGGCGCTACGGATGGCCAGCGGTGTCCCGTTGACGCTGGCCACCATGCTGCACGGCAGCGCCTGGATCCTGCCCGAACATCAGGAACCCGTGCGAATCCAGGTTGGCGATATCGCCATCGTCCGCGGCGACACGCCCTACGTAGTGGCCGACAGCCCCACAACCGCCCCCACGCAGGTTGTGACCAGCGCAGATTTCTGCACCACGAACGAGGACACCGGAGTCTGCGGCGAGCCAGCCGAGGAGCCGTCCGTGCTGGTCAGTGGTGCTTTCGAGAACTGGGGCGAGCTGAGCGAACGGCTGCTGCACACCCTGCCCGCCGTGCTGGTTGTACCGGCGGACGACCTTCCCGCCGCCTCCGTGCGGATGCTCGACGAGGAGGTCAGCCGTGCTCGACCCGGGCAGCAGCTGGTGCTCGATCGACTGCTGGACCTGCTGCTGGTGTCCGCGCTGCGCAGCTGGTTCGAGACCGCCAGCGCCGCGGTACCCGCCTGGTGCCAGGCGCTGGACGACCCGATCGCGGGTGCCGGGCTGCGCCTGCTGCATGACAACCCAACCCACCCATGGACGGTCGCGGAACTGGCGACCAAGGTCGGCGTCTCGCGTGCCGCCTTCGCCCGGCGGTTCACCGCGTTGATCGGCGAACCGCCAATGTCCTACCTCACTGGCTGGCGAGTCGCCCTGGCCGCTGATCTACTCAGGAAAACCGACCATACGGTGGACTCGATCGCCAGAAAAGTAGGCTACGCCAACGCATTCGCACTGAGCGTGGCCTTCAAACGACTCCGCGGCACCCGACCGAGCGAGTACCGCAACGCGAACCACGATTCCCCGAGCCTGTGACATTCACGCGCCTTGGCCGCCAGTAGACCACCGGCGCGCGCCGAGTGCGCTACGTTGCCGGCTATGGACACCCGGGACTCGACGGTAGCGGCGGCGCAACCCGCCGCGATCGACCAGAACGAACCCGACTGGACCAGCTGGCGGCGGCCAGGGCCAACCGGGGCACAGCAGCACCAGGACATCTGGATCGGCCTGTGCACCACGGCGGCAGCCGTCCTGGTGCTGATCCTGGTGAACAGCATCGGCGCGTTCGTCTTCGGGGAAGTGCCGTCCTTCCCGGAACAGCTGCTCTGGTGCGTCGCGGTCACGCTGCCGCTCACCGTACGTCGTCGGTTCCCGCTCGCCGTCCTGCTCATCATCGGTGCACTGTTCATCGCCGCACAGGCCAGGCAGACCGGCGACAACTTCGTGCCGTCCGTCGCGCTGTTCCTCGCCATCTACACCAGCGGCGCATGGGAACGGAACCGGACCGTCGCCCGCTGGTCCCGAGTCGGAGTGATCGCGGCGATGTTCGCCTGGCTCGGCATCGGCCTGCTGCGCTACATCGTCGCGCCACCCACCTTCGAGCGGGCCGCCGGTCCACTCGACCCCGTACTGGCAGCCGTGCTCTACGACATCGTGTTCAATCTGCTGTTCTTCCTTTCCGCCTATTTCTTCGGGAACATGGCGTGGACGTCTGCCCGCCGGCTGGCCGAGCTGGAACACCGGGCGAGCCAGCTGCGTGAGTCGCAGGAACAGAACGTGCGCGGCGCGATCGTCGCCGAACGCATCCGGATCGCCCGTGACCTACACGATGTCGTGGCGCATCACGTGTCGGTGATGGGCGTACAGGCCGGTGCCGCGCGCCGCGTGCTGGACAGCGACCGCGAACTCGCGCGGACCGCGCTGCGGACGGTCGAGCAGACCGCGCGCACCGCGATCAGCGAGCTCCGCGGCCTGCTGAGCGTGTTACGCGCCGAATCAACCAAAACGCCGGATGTCGACGAACCCGAGCAGTCCGAACACGGCTCGTCTCCCGGCCTTGACCAGCTGCCCGAACTGGTCGAGCGCACCCGGTCGGCCGGCCTCGAGGTCAGCTACGGCACGTACGGCGAGCAGCGCCCGATCTCCGAAGCAATGGCGCTCTCCGCGTACCGGATCGTCCAAGAAGCACTGACCAATGTGGTCAAACATGCGGGCGCGAGCCAGGCCGATGTACGGGTGCGGTTCCTCGCCAGCGCGCTCGAGGTCGAGGTCACTGACGACGGCCGGCGCGGAAAGACCGCCATGCGCGCGACGACCCGCGGTTTCGGCCTTGCCGGCATGCGCGAACGGGTCGCGGTACACGGTGGCGAGCTCGAAGCCGGCAACCGGGACGGCTCCGGGTACCGGGTCCGCGCCAGCCTGCCCATCCCCGCCACCGACAACCAGGAGTACGTCCAGTGACCGTCAACCCGGAAATGTCAGAACCACTTCGCGTGGTGCTCGTTGACGACCAGGAGCTGGTTCGCGCCGGCTTTCGGGTCATCCTCGGAGCGGAACCCGATATCGAGGTCGTCGGCGAGGCCAGCAACGGCGTCACCGCGATCAGCGAGGTCGCCAGGCTTCGGCCGGACGTCGTGCTGATGGACGTGCAGATGCCGGAAATGGACGGGCTGGCCGCGACAGGTCAGATCCTTGGCGATACCGATGCCGGATACCTGCCGAAGATCGTCATCCTCACCACCTTTGACGACGAGAACTACCTGTTCGAAGCGTTGCGCGCCGGCGCGAGCGGGTTCCTGCTGAAGAACTCGGCGCCAGAGGACCTCGTCGAATCGGTGCGCATCGTCGCGCGCGGCGATGCGCTGCTCTCACCCGAGGTCACCCGCAGGGTCATCACCCGATTCGCCGGCCTGGCGCCCGCCGACAACCAGCCGGCCGCGGACTACCGGCCGCCAGAGCTGACCGAGCGCGAGTACGAAGTACTGATACTGCTCGCGCGCGGATCAAGCAACGCGGAGATCGCCGCGCAGCTGTACCTCGGCGAGACGACGGTGAAGACACACGTTTCCAGGGTGCTGACCAAACTGGATCTACGGGACCGCACGCACGCGGTGGTCTTCGCCTACGAGAAGGGCATCGTCACCCCGGGCAGTGCCTAGTATCCATCGCGCGGAGGACCCCAAGATCGCTCGCTGGCCGGACGCCAGCCGGCCGGCGCGAAAGCTAGCGTTTACGCCATGCTGCAAGTGAAATCGGTCAGCCGCAGCTTCGGCGACCACCGTGTTCTGCAGGACATCTCCTTCGATGTCCGCCCTGGCCGGATGACCGGCTTCGTTGGCGCCAACGGTTCCGGCAAGACCACGACGATGCGGATCATTCTTGGGGTACTCGCCGCCCATGGCGGCGCCGTGACCTGGCGTGATACTCCGGTTACCCAGCCAGTCCGGCAACGGTTCGGCTATATGCCGGAAGAGCGGGGCCTGTACCCTAAGATGAAGATCGCCGAGCAGATCACCTGGTTCGCGCGGCTGCATGGGCTGGATCAGGCGACGGCACGCCGGAACACCGATCGGCTGCTCGCCCAGCTCGATCTGACCGAGCGGGCGAACGAAGCCCTGGAGAATCTCTCGCTCGGCAACCAGCAGCGCGTACAGATCGCCGCCGCGCTGGTCCACGAACCGGAGATGCTGATCTTGGATGAGCCGTTCTCCGGGCTCGATCCGATCGCCGTGGAGGTCGTACTCGCGGTACTCAGGGAGCACGCGGCGGCTGGCGTTCCAGTACTGTTCTCCAGCCACCAGCTCGAACTGGTCGAGCGGTTGTGCGACGACCTGGTGATCCTTTCCGGCGGCAACATCGCGGCCGCCGGTGGCCGCGATGAGCTACGCGGCCGGTTCGGCACCGAGCGATTTGAACTCGTGGTGGACACCGATGCCGGTTGGCTGCGCGACCAGCCTGACGTGCGGATCGTGGATATCGACGGACCGCGGGCGGTTTTCGAGCTGAGTTCCACCGCAGGGCCACAGGCTGATCAGGAAGTGCTGCGCGCCGCCATGCAGCGTGGCCAGGTCCGCACCTTCGCTCCCGTCATCCCCTCGCTCAGCGAGATCTTCAAGGAGGCCGTCTGATGACCACGACCGCGGCACCTGCGCGGCAGGCTCCGGAAACCGGCCAGCCGAAAGGCACCTCGTTCGCCAGCGCCACCTGGTTGGTCGCCGAGCGGGAGGTCAAATCCTTCCTGCGCACCAAGGGTTTCTGGATCGGCATCGGTGTCATCGTGGCCGCCCTGTTCGCGTTGTCCATTCTGCCCGGGCTGTTCGGGGGCGGGCAGACGTCCATCGCGGCGGTCGGCACCGACGCGAGCAGAACGTTGCAGGGATCCGATCTCGAGGTGCGCCAGGTCGCGGATCGCCAAGAGGCCGAACAGCTGGTCCGCGCGGAGCAGGTCGATGCGGCGGTGTTACCGGACCTGACCGGGCAGTCCGCTACCGGCGTACGCGTCCTCGCGCTGTCCAGTCCACCAACCGATGTCATCGCCGCGTTGAATACCGCGCCGCCTGTCGATCTACTTGAAACATCCGAAGTGGACGGGGCGCAGAGCACGATCGTCGTGATGGCGTTCAGTGTCGTGTTCATGATGTTCGCGATGGGTGGTATCGCGATCGCGCAGAGCACGGTAACCGAGAAGCAGACGCGAATCGTGGAGATCCTGGTTGCCACCATTCCGGTTCGCGCATTGCTGGCCGGCAAGATCCTGGGGCAGTTCCTGTTGACCCTGGGGCAACTCGTCATCGTCGCGGTAGCCGCGCCGATCGCACTACAGCTCGGTGGCCATACCGACCTGTTGCGCCTGATCGCTCCCGCACTCGGCTGGTTCATCCCGTTCCTGCTGGTCGCGTTCGTGTTGCTGGCCTCGCTCTGGGCCGTAGCCGGCTCGCTGGTCAGCCGGCAGGAAGACCTCGGGTCGAGCATGTCCCTGGTGATGATCCTGGTGCTGGGGCCGTACTTCGGCGTGACGTTCTTCTCGGAAAACGAGACCGTGCTGACCGTACTGTCCTATGTGCCGTTTTCCGCCGGTCTGGCGATGCCGGTGCGGATGTTCAACGAACAGGCTCAGGTCTGGGAAGCGCTGCTGTCGCTCGGCATACTCGCCGCCTCCGTCGTACTGGTTGCCGCGCTGGCCACCCGGCTGTACTCCGGGTCGCTGCTGCAAACCGGCGGCAAGGTGGCGCTCAGCAAAGCCTGGCGCCGCGCCGACTGATCTCCTGGTGCCCCACTCGCTGCGGGTTATGGGCGGGTGGGGCACCTTACGTCGCGATCAGCGGCAAACTCCTCCGGCGGACAAGGCGACCTGGTAACTTCTGTGACACGAAGATCACGTTCAGCGACGGTCTCGGTGCGCGGTACTTCCGGGGGAGGAACACGGTAGGTGAAAGCGGTAATTGGCGGTACGTTCGAACTGCCTCTTTGGGCACTTTCCGCCAGCATGCGCTGGGACAGCCTTGGTGAAAGCCATCCCGTCCTTGCCGGGCAGCCCGATTGGCAAGGCCCCGGGCAGACCACCGAGATCGATGCCAGAGCACGCGAAGTACTCGCCGCGGTCGGGCTGTACCAAGGCGATCGGCTGGATCCCCGGTTCCGCGACGCGCTGGTCGTACTGACCAGACCATCGGTGGAGTTTTCCTGCTGGGCAACCGATGCGCAGGGGCCCTACCGCATCCTGGTCGCCGCGATTGGCTCCGACGCCGTAGCACTGAGCAGGGCAGGCGATCTGGTCCGGCTGCAACCGGCACGGCCGGACGCGCTCGCCGAGGACCTTGTCGCGATGTTGCCGGACACCCAGCCGGCAAAGGCGCATGCGCTGAACGTGCCCAGATCGACCTTCGACAACCTGCTCAACCCGGCGCCGGGCGGAACTACGGGCCGAAGGGCTGACGAACATGCGGCCAAACAGTTGCGCGCGGCACTCGAACTACCCCGAACGCATACCGCCGAACTGCATGCCGCGACCCGTGATCGCTCGGGGGCCCGTAACCCCGCCGGCCGAGCAACCGTATTGGACACCGCCAAGGGCAGGTGGCTGATCCGGTCGAAGCAGAACGGCGCCAAGGGGGACGACTGGATCGTCGCCACACCAGCGACACCCCGCCTGTTGATCGACACCTTGTACGAGCTGCGCACCTCGGCCCGGTAACCGCAAGATCCTTAAAGAACGCGGTCACGGAGCGTCGTGTCGTGGCCTCACCGACCGGGGCGCTGGTCACCCACGCGAGCCGGGCCGTACACCGCCCGCGCATATGTTGTACTCGAACACATGAGCGAATTATCGAACCTTTCGGTAGGCACCACGCAACGACGGATCGCCGAACTGGCCGATGAATGGCGAGCAATCGCCAGGGCATGCCCCCGCTGGATGTTGGAAGACCGGCAAGGCGAGGTGGTGCTCATCGACTCCTGGTTCGGCGACCCACTGGTCACCCTGCACGGCCCACAGCGCGCGGCCCTCGGTCGCTACTTCCGTGCGCTGCACTGCGACGCGGGCAGCGCGCTCGCCGAAGTGCTCTGGCTGATCGGGCAGGGCGGCGGCGACCAGCGGGTGCGCCGACAAGCGCTGGAACTCTTCCGCGCGATGGGCCTGGCCGAACCCGCCCCACCCGCGAAGTAGCTTCGCGTATCACCGGACTGCCGCAACCGGAGTGTCGCGGCCAGCGCGCGCCCTCGGGACATACGCTGAGGCAACAATGGCCACCCGATACGAACAGCACGATGGCTCCCGGATTCGCCGTATGGCACGCAAGCTGCTGCCATCCGGCGGCCATCCGGCGCGCGCGGTGATGGCCGGCTTCGCCACCGCGATCGCGATCGGCACCGTGCTGCTGATGCTGCCCATCTCGTCGAATGACGGCACGGCGACGGATCTGGTGGGCGCACTGTTCACCGCGACCTCCGCGGTATGCCTTACTGGGCTCACTATTTATGACACCGGTGATCACTGGTCGGAATTCGGCCACGTCGTGATCGCTTGTCTGGTGCAGCTCGGCGGCCTCGGCATTATGACGGTTGCCTCGCTGCTCGGCCTGCTCGTCGCGCGGCGATTCGGACTGCGCATGCAGCTGAGCGCGCAGCGGGAAACCAAAGCGCTCCGCCTCGGCGAGCTACGTGCGGTAGTGGCCGGAGTCATCAAGTTCAGCCTGATCTTCGAGTTCATCATCGCCTGCATCCTTACCGGGCGGTTCTTCTTCGGCTACGAGCATTCACTCGGCAAAGCCCTGTATGAAGGCGTGTTCCACGCGATATCGGCGTTCAACAACGCGGGTTTCGCGCTGTATTCGGACAGCATGACGCGGTTCGTGGACGACCCGTGGATCGCGATACCGATCCCCGTCGCGGTGATCGTCGGCGGGCTCGGGTTCCCGGTGTGGTTCGAGATCGGACGCCGGCTACGCGGCCGGGTCCTGTGGTCGATGCACACCAAGATCACCGTGCTGACCAGCGCGGTGCTGCTGGTCTTCGCGTTCAGCTTCATCACGATCGCGGAATGGAGCAATGAGCAGACCATGGGTCCGCTCAGCGTGCCTGGCAAACTTCTCGCGGGCTTCTTCGCCGGCACGATGCCGCGCTCGGCAGGATTCAACAGCATCGAGATCGGCGAGATGCACTCATCCAGCCTGCTCCTGCAGGACGTGCTGATGTTCATCGGCGGCGGCAGCGCGAGCACCGCGGGCGGGATCAAGGTGACCACCTTCGCGCTACTCGCCTTCGTGATCTACGCCGAGCTCCGCGGCCGTTCCTCGGTGCACGTCTTCGGCCGCAAGCTCGCCGCGAGCGTGCAACGCCAGGCACTGACCATCGCGCTACTCACCGTGGGTCTTGTCATGATCACCACGCTGACTCTGCTGACCATGACCGATTTCGAGTTCGAGAAGGTCCTGTTCGAGGCCATCTCGGCAACCTGCACGGTGGGACTTTCCACCGGTATCACCCCGGATCTGCCGCCCGCGGCGCATGTCGTGATGTCGCTGCTGATGTTCGCCGGCCGGATCGGGCCGATCACCCTCGGCGCAGCGCTCGCATTACGTGATCGACCGCGCCGCTACGAGCTGCCCGAGGAGCGCGCGCTGCTCGGCTGAAGCCGGGCCTCAGGCCAGCGGCGGCAGTTCGGTCTGGTCCAGCCAACTGGTGAACAGCCCGGCCAGCGATTCGCCGGCAAGCCCCTCGGCGAGCGCGATGAAATCCGCGGTGCGTACCGTGGCGTGCCGGTACTTCGTGGCCCACGCGCGCAACAGTTCGAAGAACCGTTCATCGCCGAGCCGGCCACGTAGCGCGTGCAGGGTGAGCGCACCGCGCTTGTAGACCCGCTCATCGAACATTCTGTGCACCCCGGGATCCCCGATCCGGATATCCGCGGGGTCGCCGGCGAGCTTGCCGTGCCAGGACCGTGCATGCGCCTGCGCGGGCAAGCCGCCAGAATGCTCCGACCAGAGCCACTCGGCGTAGGTCGCGAACCCTTCGTTCAGCCAGATGTCCCGCCAGTCGCCCACCGTCAGACTGTTGCCGAACCACTGATGCGCGAGCTCGTGCGCGACGAGCCGTTCATGGGTACGCAGTCCGTCCACATGGTTGGCGCCGAAAACCGACATGCCTTGCGCCTCAACCGGATCGTCCAGATCGTCGTCGGTGACCACGATGGCGTACTCGGCAAACGGATACGGCCCGAAAAGCTCGATGAACGCGGACATGATCTCGGCCTGCCGGCCAAAATCGACCGCGAAGTTCTCCCGCAACCGAGGCGGGATCGCCGCGCGCTGGCGCACCGGATGCTCGGCGAGCACGCTTTCCGCATACAGTCCAATCTGGACGCTCATCAGGTAGCTCGCCGTTGGCTCCGGACGATCGAACGACCAGGTCGTGGTGCTCGCGGAACGCCTGCACTCGCCGGGATTTCCGGTGACCTGAACCGAGAACGGCGATGCGGTCGTCAGCGAAACCCGGTAGCTCGCCTTGTTCGACGGATGATCGTTGCACGGGAACCACGAGGGCGCGCCAATCGGCTGGCTGGCCACCAGCGCGCCCTCGGTCAGTTCCTCCCAGCCAAGCTCTCCCCACGGCCCGGGGACTGGTTGCGGATTGCCCGCGTAACTGACCTCGACCGTGAACCGCGCGCCGGGCGCGAGCGCGCGTGCCGGTCGAATACGCAGCTTCTGCTCGCTGTGCGTGTACTTCGCCAGCCGGCCGTCCACCTGCACCCGTTTAACCCGCAGTGGCCCAAAATCGAGGCTGAACCTGGACAGCGCCACCGTGGCCACCGCGGTGATCACCGCGGTTCCGGCAAGCCGGTTCGGCCCCACCCGGTAGTCCAGCGTCAGTTCGTAATGCTCGGCCAGATAGCCGCCGTTGCCGTGCGCGGGCAGATAGGAATCGGTCGAGTGATCGGCACCCGGGGCCGGCGCGCTCATTGGCCGCGTCCTGGCCGACGTTTCGTCCTCGACCAGGTCGCGATGGGATTGCCCAGCCAGCAGCTGTCCGCGGGCACCGCATCCCCCCTGGTGACCAGCGAGCCGGGACCCACCGTGGTGCGCGCGCCGATACTCGCCCCGGGAAGCACGATCCCGTGCGGCCCCAGCGTGGCACCCGCGTCAAGCTCGACCGTATCCATGCGCATCACCCGATCATGGAACAGATGGGTCTGCACCACGCAACCGCGGTTGACCACGGCACCATCGGCAAGGCGCACCAGATCCGACTCCGGCAGCCAGTAGGTCTCCAGCCATACGCCGCGGCCAATCCGCGCGCCCATGGTGCGCAGCCAAGCGGGTAGCAGCGGTGTCCCGCCAATCGCGCCCACCAACCAGGGTACGGCCAGCACCTCGACGAAGGTATCGGCCAACTCGGTACGCCAGATGAACGAGCACCACAGTGGCCGCGCACCGGAGCGGAACCGGCCAACCAGCAACCACTTCGCCACCGCGGTGAGCAGACCGGCACACACTCCGGCGCAGCTGAGCATCAGCGGCGAAAGCAGCACCGTTGCCCAGAAACCAACGGCATCGGCCATGCCGATCAGCACGCCGACCGCCAGCACCGCAAGGGCGGCCGCGCACATCACTGGAACCACCCGGCACAGCTCGACCACGCCGCGCGCGATCTTCAGCCGCCGTGGCGGCCGGAAGGTCAGCTCCTCATCGGCCTCGGTTGCCGCGCGGCGCAGTGGCATCGGTGGCATGCCCAGCCAGGAGGAGCCCTTCTTCGCCTTGTCCGGCGCGGCGGAGAGCACTCCGACCAAACCCCGTTTGGGCACCGACCGCCCTGGCGCGGTCATTCCGGAGTTGCCGAGGAATGCCTGTTTACCCACCCGAGCTGGCGCGATATGCAGCCAACCGCCGCCAAGCTCGTACGTCGCGACCATGGTGTCGTCGGCGAGGAACGCGCCGTCGGTCACCTTGGTCATCTTCGGCACGGCGAGCACCGTGGATGCCTCCACGTCCCGCCCGATCCGCGCCCCGAGCAGCCGCAGCCACACCGGGGTAAACGCGCTGGCATACAACGGGAACAGCCCAATCCTGGCCATATCCATCAGCCGCACGGTCGCCCACACCTGCCACGCGTGCCGGCTGTGCACGGGGTGATAGCCCTCGGCCATACCGATGCTCAACGCCCGCACCAGCAACAACACCAGCAGCGCGAAGGTCACCAGATAGACCACCGTGGCAAGCGGTACGGCAAGCAGCGCCGCGCCGGTCATCGTGACCACTCCGCCGCCGCTCGGCAGTCCGAGCAGCAACAGCACCAGCGCCGGAATACCCGCGATCGCCGGCAGCGCGCCGAGCAGCGTCGCGGATACGGCGTAGCCGACCAGCCAGGCGCGCGAACGACGCGGCCGGCTCTGCGGCCAGCCCGGCCCCGCCTTGCCAGCATCGCCGGCCACCCGCACCGCGGGAGCACCCGCCCAACGCTGTCCTGCCGGCACCGAACGGGTGACCACCGAACCCGCTACAACCTCGGCGCCCTTCCCGATACGCGCGCCGGGCAGCAGCGTCGCGCGGGCGCCGACGCGCGCCCCGGCGCCAATGCGCACCTTGCCGATATGCACCACGTTGCCGTCCACCCAGTGCCCGGCGAGATCGACCTCCGGTTCAACGGCCGCGCCCTTGCCGACCCGCAGCATGCCGGTAACCGGCGGTGGCGAATGCAGGTCCACGTCCTTGGCTACCTTGGCGCCAAGCGCTTTCGCGTAGTACGTCAGCCAGCAGGCGTTGCCGAGCGAACCCACCCCGCTGCGATCCGCGAGTTGCTCGGCTGCCCAGAGCCGGCGGTGCACTCGCCCGCCACGTGGGTAGCTGCCCGGCCGAATGCCGCGCAACAGCAGCCGCGCGCCGCCCGCCGCGATCCCGACCCGTCCCGGCGGGCTGCACAGCACCAGCCAGCTACCGGCGAGCAACCACCACGGGGTCGTCGGCGCCCAGGCGAAACCACCGATCCCGTGCAACAGGTTCGAAAGCGCGGCGGCGAACAGGGTGAGCCGCATGCCAGGCAGCAGCAACATGGGCAACAGGGCGAACAGCTGCCATACCCCGGTCGAGCGGGGCGTCGGGGCCACCTCATCACGGGCGGCCGGCGCGCATTCCAGCGAGTCGAGCAGCGCGGCCAGCGCACCGAGCCGAGGATGCTGGTAAACATCACTGACCGAAACCTGTGGATACCGCTCACGGATCCGCGAGATGAGTTGCGCGGCGGTGAGACTGCCGCCACCGTGCGCGAAGAAATCGGCCTTCGCGTCGGTCACCCGTACCCCGAGGGTTTCCGCCCAGCCGTTGGCCAGCCATGCCTCGGTCGCGGAGAGGTCGCCAACCGGCTCCTCGGTATCCACTGTCGACAGTGGCCAGGGCAGCGCGGCACGGTCCACTTTGCCCGATGTCTTGGTTGGCAGGTCGTCGACGATGGCGAGCAGCGGTACCAGCGCGGCCGGCAATCGTTCGCGCAGCAGCTCGGCCGCCGTTGTCTGGTCGAACTCCGCGCCATCCGCCGGGACCACGTAACCGACGAGAATCTGGTTTCCTGCCGCCGTTTCCCGCACCGCGGCCGCGCCGCCGGCGATATCCGGCAACGCCTGCAACGCGGCATCCACCTCGCCGAGCTCGATCCGCCGGCCGCCGAGTTTGATCTGCTCGTCCGCCCTGCCAACAAAGACGAGCCCTTCGGGGTCGGCCCGGACGACGTCTCCGCTGCGGTACGCCCTGGACCAGCCGAGCGAGGGCAGTGCCGCGAACTTCTCCGAGTCCTTGGCGGGATCCAGATACCTGGCCAGTCCAGCCCCGCCGATGACCAGCTCCCCGGTCCCGCCCATGGATACCGGTTCGCCCTGCTCGTCAACCACGGCAAGCTGCCAGCCGGCCAGCGGCAGGCCGATCCGTACCGGTTCGTCCCCGGTCAACCTTGCCGCGCAGGACACCACGGTTGCTTCGGTAGGTCCGTAGGTGTTCCACACCTCGCGGTCCTCGACGGCAAGCCGCTCACCAAGTTCCGGTGGGCAGGCCTCACCGCCGAAGATCAGCAGGCGAACGTCGTCCAGCGCGTCCACCGGCCACAGCGCGGCGAGTGTGGGCACCGTGGACACCACGCTGATCCGCTTGTCCAACAACCATGGACCGAGGTCCACGCCGGTGCGCACCAGCGAACGCGGCGCGGGCACCAGGCAGGCTCCGTTGCGCCAAGCGAGCCACATCTCCTCACAGGAGGCGTCGAAGGCGACCGAAAGGCCGGCGAGTACCCGGTCACCGGGCCCCAGTGGCTCGGCGGCAAGGAAGAGTTCTGCCTCCGCGTCCACGAACGCAGCGGCGGCGGCATGGCTGACCGCGACACCTTTGGGCTTTCCCGTCGACCCCGAGGTGAAGATGATCCAGGCGTCGTCCTCGGCGCTCGGCGTCCCCGGCTGGCCCTCGGGCGTGGCATAGCTCACCAGCCGGTAGCCGTCCCGGAAAACCGCGGCCACTTCGGCTTCGGCGAAAACCACACTGGCCCGTTCATCCGGGTCATCCGCGTCGACCGGCACATAGGCCGCGCCAGCGGACAAGGTGGCAAGGATCGCGATATACAGCTCGGCGGTGCCGGAGGACATCCGGATGCCAACCCGATCACCGCGACCGATACCAGCAGCGACCAGCTGGCTACGCAGTGCCGCGACCTCGTCGGCCAGCTTGCGATAGCTGAGCTCGCGGGTGCCGTCGTCGATCGCTGGGGCTCCCGGGTGCAACCGGGCCGTCTCGTTGAGTATGTGCACCAGGGTTCGCGTGCGGTCCGGCCGACCTTGCCTGGCTGGCTCGGTGCGATAGACGGCGGCGGCTTCGGCCGCCTGCCGGATCCGCGATGGACGATCCGCGGTCAGCGTCACTGGCGGCACCTCGTCGGCGTACTGGCCATATCCCACCTTCCGCGTTGTCCGATCGCCATCGGAGCCCGGCTGGCTTGTCCGCCAGGCTGGGACGGCACCCCGGAATGGTGTCCGGAATGGATCCGACCCAACGACAGCCGAACATCGTATCTCGATCGAATAACTCGGCGTTCCAGATAACCCCCACCCCTGTGTGTCGCGTCACAGCGAACGATCGATTTCGGCGCCCTTTCGTCCAACTCGCCCGATACGGTGGTGGCCATGCCGCTGTTCAGCTTCGAAGGAGCCAGCCCGAAGGTGCATCCGGACGCCTGGATCGCGCCCACGGCGACGTTGATCGGCAATGTCATCGTCGAGGCGCGCGCCTCTGTCTGGTACGGCGCGGTGCTACGCGCCGATTTCGGCCCGATCGTTCTACGCGAAGGGGCGAACGTGCAGGACAACAGCGTGATCCATGTCGGCGAGCAAGGCTGCGAGCTCGGCAAGGGCGCGACGGTTGGTCACTCCTGCGTGTTGCACGACTGTTCGGTTGGCACGAACGCGGTGATCGGCAATGGCGCGATCGTGCAGGACCGCGCCTCGGTCGGCAGCCGCACGCTGGTCGGGGCTGGTGCGTTGATACCGCCGAACGCGGTGGTCCCCGACGAGTCACTGGCGCTCGGCGCGCCCGCGAAGAAGTTCCAACCGCTGACCGAGTCCGCGCGCGCCTGGGTGGAACACAACGAGGCGATCTACACCCAACTGGCGGATCGACACCGTTCGGGCATCTCCCCGGTCACCGAATAAGCCAGCTACCCAATAACCCATCTACCTAGTAATCGAGTAGCGACGTAACCGGCTCCGATATGGGAAGGTCCGAGGATGCGCGGCAGATTCGGCGGGCCGGAAGCCCGGGTGCCCGACCGGCACACCAATCCGTGGAGCGCGTGGAGCCGGCTGGTCACCGCACCGCTGGTACTGGTCCCGATCTGGACCCGCCGCTGGCGGCACGCCATTCCGGTCGCCGCCTGGCTGGTGGCCAACCCGGTGATCTTCCCGCCGCCTGCCGATGATCGAGCCTGGTCCACCCGCGCCATGCTCGGGGAACGCGAGTGGATCGCCGAACGCCCTACCGATACCGCGCTGGCCATCAATCTCGCGGCCAGCGCGGCCGGGCTGGCCGGGGTGCTCGCGGCCCGCAAGCGCCGTGCGGCACCGACCGCGCTCGCCGTGGCCGCACAGCTCGGTTTGCAGCTCGGTTACTGGCGGCTGATGGCCCAGTACTACGCCCGCAATGAACGCGACCACGCACAGTTACCGCAAGATCCCTAAAGAACGCGGTTTGCGGGCTAACTGGCCATGGTCTCCGGTAGCCACAGCACGATGCCCGGCACCAGCGTGAACAGCACGACCAGCAGCAGAATCGCGATGACAAACGGCAGCACACCAAGGAAGATCTGCCCGGTCGGTCGGCCGATGGACCTCGCCACCACGAACACGTTGAGCCCAAGCGGTGGGCTGACCAACCCGATCTCGGCGAGTAGCACGATAACCACGCCGAACCAGATCGGATCGAAGCCAAGCTCCTCGATCACCGGCAGTACCACCGGCACGGTCAGCGCCAGGATCGCCATCTGGTCCATGAAGAAGCCAAGCACCAGGTAGATCAGCGCGATCACCGCGAAGATCGCCAGCGGCGCGATCGGCAGGCCGGCGATCCGCTCAACCAGATTCTGCGTCACCCGCGTCGCGGTGAGGAAGTAGCCGAACATATACGCGCTGACGATGATCATCAGGATCATCACGCTGGTGGAGATGGCCTCGCGGATCGCCGTCTTGATCTTCGGCAGATCCAGTCGACGTTGCACCAGGCCGATCAGCAGCGCGCCGACCGCGCCGAGCGCACTGGCCTCGGTCGGCGTGGCGAATCCAAAATAGATGGTCCCGGTCACGAGCAGGAACAGCAGCAGCACCGGCGTGGATGCCGGCAGGCTGGCGAACTTCTCCCGGAACGAGTACCGCTCGCCTGCCGGGGCAAGCTCTGGCTTACGCCAGATCAGCAGCAGCGTGGTCACGATGATCGCCAGCGTGACCAGGATCCCTGGCAGGAAGCCGGCAATCAGCACCTTGCCGACGCTCTGCTCGGCAAGTACCGCATAGAACACCAGGATGATGCTCGGCGGGATCATCGCGGCCAGCGTGCCGACCACCGCGACCAGCCCGCCGGCCAACCTGGGGTCGTAGCGTTGCTTGGTCATCTCCGGAATCGCGGTAGCCGCTAGTGTGCCAGCCGCTGCCGTACTGGAACCGGAGATCGCGGCAAACAGCGAACCCGCGGTCGTGGTGGCCACCCCGAGCCCACCGGGTGCCCGCCCCACCCAGGTTCGCGCGGTGCGAAACAACGCGTCCGCCACGCCGCTACGCAGAATGAACTGAGCCATCAGCAGGAAGAGCGGGATCGCGGTCAGCGAGTGCGAGGCGACCGCGGTGTACGGCGTCGTCTGGAAGACCCCGAGCAGTAGCGGCGCTCCGCCGTGCAGGTAGAGGCCGAGCGCGCCGGCGATACCGATCGCGAACCCGACCGGAACCCTGATCAGCAACAGGACGAACAGCAGCAGGAGCACTCCGGTAACCAGCATCAGTCCTGTGCCTCCCGCTCATCGACCCGCGCCGGCACGAAGATCGTGTGCACGATCCGCAGGATGAGTACGGCGGCCCCGAGCGGCACGAACACATGCGACGTCCACGTCGGCCAGGACAGCTCGGAGCCACCCGGTGGCGGAACATCGCCATCGCCGAAGGCGTCCGAGGTCACCAGCACGCCCGCGTAACAGATCACCGCGAAAAACACCGTGGACAGCACGTTTCCCACGATGTCCAGCACCCGGCGCACCGGTGCGGGGAAACGGCGAAACACCGCGTCGATCTGGATATGCCCGCCAACCCGGAAGGTGTAGGACAGTCCACAGAAGAACATTCCGATCATCAGGTACTCGGTGATAAACCCGAGCGACCAGGAAAGCGGCGCGCCAAATACATAGCGCAGCAACACTTCCACGACCATGAAGGCCGCCATCAACGCCAAAGCTAGTCCACTCAGGACTATTCCCGCGCGCTCGACCGAGCGAAGCGCACGGTCCGCGCGGGTGGCCACCGATCCCATCCGGTCCTACCTCTCCGCCCGCGCCAGCGCGGCCGCGTAATCCCGCAGGGCACGCTCCCCGGAGCGGCCGATCTCGGCCATATCCCGCGCCCACTGCTCCGGAACTTCTTCGATCGCGGCGGCCCAGGAACGCTGTTGTGCCCCGGAAACCTCGTGGAACCGCAACCCGCCCTCGGTCATCTCCGCCTTGGCCACCCGGTTGCGCTCGTCGATCGCCGAGCACAGATTGCGGGTGGTTTCCTGCCCGGCCCTGCCCAGCACGTCCCGGATCTCGGCGGGAAGCTGCCGCCAGATCCGTTCGCTGATCGAATAGGTCGCGGTCCAGCTGCCCAGCCCCGCACCGTCGGTAGCGCCCCGGGAAACCTCGTCGAGGCGGTATGGCTGCGCACTCATCAGGGCAAGCGCGGTGCCGTCCACGGTTCCCCTGGAGATCGCCTCGTACATATCCGTGGCCGGCATCGCCACCGGGGCCGCGCCGAGCGCCCGGACGGTCCGGTCGATCGCGCCGCCAGAGGAACGCAGTTGCAGGCCACGCATCTCCTCCGGAGTGCGAACCACCCGGTCACCGCTGAACACCTCGTAGCCAGGAATCACGCCCACCGCGAGCGGCCGCACCTGTTTCGGCGCGAAGTCCTCCGCGAACAGCACCCCGTCCTCGGCCATCATGCTGGCCACGGCAGGCGAGCTGGTACAGGACTGATCCGTCCACCCCGGCAGATCCGCCACCCCGGAAAGCGGGAGTTCGGCGGGAACATAAGCAGGGGCGACCATCGCGATATCGGCTACCCCGGAGCGAGTCAGCGAGAGCAGATCAGCGGCTTTGCCAAGCTGCTCAGCGGGGAAGTAGTCGAACTGGACTGCTCCGCCGCTGAGTTCCGTGGCGCGCGCCATGAAGAACTCGGCGCCGGCTTCGGCGAACGGATGCCCCGCGGGGAACGACTCGGCGAGTTTGAGGGTCACCACGCCGTCCGCGACATCCGGTGAAGGCGTGGCCGCGCACCCGGTCGCGAGCAACGCCGCGCTGACGGCCGCCGCACCGAGCATCTTCGCTCGCACTTCTCAGCCACCATTCATTGTTCGTATTTACGTACACGGTTCGTGTCCCGCGTCACGGTAGATCGACCACTCTGTATGGTCAAGGGTGTCTTGACCGTGCACCGGCCATTACCTAGCTTGTTCGTATTACGGAACAAGCTAGGAGCGTGCCGCGGTGAAACCCTTGGACGGTATCCGGGTGCTCGATCTGTCTCGGGTGCTCGCTGGTCCCTACTGCACGCAGTTCCTTGGCGAACTGGGCGCCGAGGTGATCAAAGTGGAACCGCCCGGCGAGGGAGACCAGACGCGTAGCTGGGGTCCGCCGTTCCTGGACGGCGGTGAGGCCGTCTATTTCATGGCGACCAACCGGAACAAGCGCGGCGTCGTCGTGGACCTGAAGACCGACCGCGGGCGCCAGATCATCGCCGAACTCGCCGAGCGCGCGGATGTGCTCGTGGAGAACTTCCGACCGGGCACGCTGGAGCGCTGGGGGCTGGACTACGCAACGCTCAGCACCCGCAACCCGCGACTGATCCACCTGGCCATCAGTGGTTTCGGGCAGACCGGCCGGTACCGCGACCGCGCCGGCTACGACCTGATCGCGCAGGGCATGGGTGGCGTGATGGCACTGACCGGCGAGCCGGACGGTCGACCGGTCAAGGTCGGCTTCCCCGTAGCCGATCTGAACGGCGGCACCTGGGGCATTATCGCGGTACTGATGGCGTTGCAGAGCAGGCATCGCACCGGCCGAGGCCAGTACCTTGACGTATCCCTACTCGAAGCGCAACTCTCCTGGCACATCTACGCGGCCGGCATGCATTTGCAAGGCGTCGCGGGAGATTCGCTACGCCGGTTCGGCTCGGCGCATCCGATGATCGCGCCGTACCAGGCATACCCGACCGCGGACGGTTGGCTGAATCTCGCGGTAGGCAGCCAGAAACTCTGGCACGCCTGCTGCGCGGCGACCGGTTTGGACATCGCCGATGACGAGCGCTTCCACGACAACCCCGCGCGGGTCGCGCACCGCGAGGAGCTGAACGCGTTACTCGAACCGGTGCTGCGCGGCAAAACCACCGCCCAGTGGCTCGAGGTGTTCGAACAAGCGGGAATCCCGGCCGGCCCGATCAACGAGATCGCCGATATCTACGCCGATGACTGGGTGACCGAACGTGAGCAGGTAGTGGAACTGCCGCATCCAGTCGCCGGCACCTACCGGGGAACCGGATTTCCCATCAAGGCAAGCGATACGCCGGCGGGTCCCAGTGCCGCGCCGCCGGTGCTCGGCCAGGACACCCGCGCGGTACTTGCCGAACTCGGATATCCGACCGCGGCCATCGACGAGTTACTCGCCGACCAGATCGTCGCGCAAGCACCAACCGAGCAGCCCTGAGGACTTCGGACAATGGACTTCGAACTTACTGACGACCAGCGCACGATCCAGCGCGCGGTAGCCGAACTCGCGGCGAACTACCATGACGATTACTGGTCCACATGCGACGCTGAGTGCCGGTTCCCTTGGGACTTCTACCAAACATTCGCCGATGCCGGCTGGCTCGGCATCGCGATCCCCGAGCGCTACGGCGGTGGCGGATTCGGCCTCACCGAAGCCGCCATCATGATGGAGGAAATCGCGGCATCCGGCGCGGCGATGAATGGCTGCAGTGCCATGCATCTGACCATCTTCGGCATCAACGTACTCGTCAAACACGGCAGCGAGCGGCTGCGCGAGGCGATCCTGCCCGGCGTGGTGGACGGCAGTCTGCATGTCTGCTTCGCGGTAACCGAGCCAGACGCGGGCACCGACACCACCCGGATCAGCACGTTCGCCAGGCGTGACGGTGATTCCTATGTGCTCAATGGGCGCAAGATCTGGATCACCAAAGCCGGTGACGCGCAGAAGATGGTGTTACTCGCGCGGACCACACCCCGCGATGAGGTCGACAAACCGACCGATGGCATGAGCGTGTTCTGTGTGGACATCGATCCGGATCACGTTGATATCAAACCGATTCCCAAGATGGGGCGCAACGCGGTCGCCTCGAACGAGGTCGTCTTCGACGATTTCCGAGTGCCCGCGCAAACCCGGATCGGCGAAGAGGGCCGAGGCTTTTCCTACCTGCTCGACGGGCTTAACCCGGAGCGGGTGCTACTCGCGCACGAAGCACTCGGCATCGGCAGGGCCGCGCTACGGCGGGCGACCGAGTACGCCAACCAGCGCGAGGTTTTCGGCCGCCCGATCGGGCAGAACCAGGGCCTCGCCTTCCCACTTGCCGAGGCACGCGCGCGGTTGGACGCGGCCAGGCTGATGGCGCGCAACGCGGCCTGGCGTTATGACCGCGAGCTTTCCTGTGGCGCGGAGGCCAATATGGCCAAGTTCCTCTGTGCTGACGCGGGTTTTCAGGCCGCCGATGCCGCCGTGCAGACACACGGCGGGATGGGCTACGCGCGGGAGTATCACGTGGAGCGGTACTTCCGGGAAGCGCGGCTGATGCGGCTGGCGCCGATCAGCCAGGAGATGGTGTTGAACTACCTCGCCCAGCACGTGCTCGGTCTCCCCCGCTCGTACTAGCACACCTGCGCCAGCACGCACGCTCCGTGGCCGCGTTCTTGAGGGTTAGCGCGGTCAGTGGAGCTGGTTGCTGATCTCGCCGACCGCTTCCCGAACGGTCGCCGCGATCGGGTCGAGTTTGCCGGTCATCCTGGTGATCGGCCCGGCTACCGCGATGCACCCCGCTGGCTGCTCGCCCGCGCTCACCAGGCTGGCGACCGCGAGGACATCCGGCACGGTCTCCCCCTGGTTGTACGCGACACCCTCGGCAGCCACCCTGCGCAGCTCCTCGCCGACCCGAGCGCGCTCGGCCGGTTCGGCGAAGTGCTCCCGCAGATAGGCCTCCTGCCGGCGCGTATCGGCGTGCGCGAGCAGGCATTTGCCGGAACTCGTCGGATACAGCGGGCGCCGCCGGCGCAGCGGCGCGGAATAGCGCACCAGCTGGGTGGATTCGATGGTGTCCAGGTACACCACGGAGTCACCAACCTGGATCGCGAGCATCACCGTCTCGTCGAACTCCGCGCGGATGCGTTCCAGCACCGGATGCGCGGCTTCCAGCAACCAGGGCCGCGGCGGCGCGAGCACCGCGCCCACCGCTGGGCCGAGTAGGTAGACGCCGTCCTGCTCACGCAGGTACCCGGTGGCGACCAGCCCCTTGACCAGACCGTGCACCGAGGTCTTCGGCGCGTCCAGTACGCCGGCGAGCACGCCGAGGCGCACCCCGTGCTGGTCTCCCGCGACGGTCTCCAGGATCGTCGTCACCCTGCTGACCGTGCGGTGTTCCTTCGCCTGACCACCACCCGTCGCGGCCACCGCCAGCCTCCTTCCCGCGCACCTGCAAGCAGGATAGAGCCCGGTGAGTTCAGATGCGCGCGGCGAGCAGCTGCGCCAGGTGCACGCTGTCCCGATCGGCAAGATCGTCCAGCTGGGTGCGGCAGGAGAACCCGTCCGCGAGCACCGTCGCCGACTCGTCCGCCTCGCGAACCGCGGGCAGCAACGCGGTTTCGGCCACCGCTACCGAGACGTCGTAGTGCCCCCGCTCGAACCCGAAGTTCCCGGCAAGCCCGCAGCAGCCACCCACCGCGTTGAGCTTCGCGCCGGCATCCCGCAGCAACCGCTGGTCGGTCTGCCAACCGAGCACCGCGTGATGGTGGCAGTGTGGCTGCGCGACGATCTCCAGATCACTCAGATCCGGCGCCTGCCAACCTTCCCTGCCGGCAAGTAGCTCGGCAAGCGTATACGTGCGCTCGGCGACCGCGTTCGCGCTCGCATCGGTTGGCCCGAGCAGCTCATGCGCGTCCTTGCGGAGCACCGCCGTGCAGGACGGCTCCAGGCCGACGATCGGCACCTCGGTGCCACCCTGCTCGACCAGGCTGTCCACGGACTTGCGCAGGATGCGCTTGGCCGCGTCCAACTGCCCGGTGGAAATCCAGGTGAGCCCGCAACACAGCCGCTTACGCGGGATACGCACCTGATACCCGGCGTGTTCCAGCACCCGCACCGCGGCCACGCCGACCTCCGGCGAGAAATGGTTGGTGAACGTGTCCACCCACAGCAGCACCGGATCGCCATCGGGCACCGCGGGCTGATGGTTGGCGAACCACTGCCGGAAAGTGCGCTGCGCGAAGGTGGGCAACGAACGGCGATCGTCCACCCCACCCATCCGCATCGCCAGCTTGGCGAGCGGTTTCGCGCCGAGCACCGCATTGGTCAGCTTGGGCGCGACCGAAGCCGCCCTGGCGAGCCTCGGCAGCCACCCAAGGCTGTAGTGGTTCATCGGCCGCGGCCGGTTGCGATACGTCTGGTACAGCGCTTCGGCCTTGTAGGTGGCCATATCCACCCCGGTCGGGCAGTCCGAGGAACAGCCCTTGCAGGAAAGGCACAGGTCGAGCGCCTCGTGCACTTCGCGGGAACGCCAGCCGTCCTTGACCAGCGAGCCGTTCACCATCTCCTGCAACACCCGCGACCGGCCCCTGGTGGAGTCCTTCTCGTTGCGCGTCGCGAGGTAGGAGGGGCACATCACGCCACCGGCCGCTGTGGTGTTCGCCCGGCATTTGCCGACCCCGGTACACCGGTGCACCGCCATGGACAGATCGCCACGATCGTCCGGGTAGTGAAAACCCAGCCCGGAGATCATCTTGGGCGCGGCGGCCACCCGGATATCCGCATCCGCCGGGCGCGGCCGCACGATGATGCCCGGATTCAACACGTCGTCCGGGTCGAAGATCTCCTTGAAGGAAGCGAAGGCGTTCATCGCCTCCGTCGAGTACATCAGCGGTAGCAGTTCCCCGCGCGCCCGGCCGTCTCCGTGCTCGCCGGACATCGAGCCGCCGTAGGAAGCGGCCAGCTCGCCAGCCTTGAGCAGGAACTCGCGGAACCGCTGCCGGCCGTCGGCCGAGCCGAGCTGGAAATCGATCCGGATGTGCACGCAGCCGTCGCCGAAGTGTCCATACGGCACACCGGTGTATCCGTAGGAACTGAGCAGTGCCTCGAACTCGCGCAGGTAGCCGCCCAACTTCTCCGGCGGTACCGCCGCGTCCTCCCAGCCCGCGTGCGCGGGTTCACCGGCGGGCGAGCGTGCGGACAGCCCAGCGCCGTCCTCCCTGATCCGCCACAGCACCGCGGCCCGCGCCGGATCGGTGACCACCGCGCTGTCCAGCGCGCCGGAGTCACGGACGACGGCCTCGGCGATGCTCGCCAGTTCCGCTTGATCGGTTCCGCCGAGCTCGACGAACAGCCAACCCTGGCCCTCCGGCAAGTCGGGTACCGCCGAGGGACCGCGCCGCGCGCGAACCACGTCGGTGATCCGCGCGTCCAGGCCCTCCACCGCGACCGGTGAATGCCGGAGCAGCGCCGGCACGTTATCCGCCGCGGCGGCCATATCCGGGTAACCGAGCACCACGAGGGTGGTCTTTTCCGGGGCACGAACCAACCGCACGGTGGCGCTGAGCAACACGACGCAGCCACCCTCGGTGCCAACCAAGGCCTTCGGCAGGTCGAACCCGTTCTCCGGCAGCAGATGCTCCAGCGAGTACCCGGATACCTGCCGGTCGAACCGGCCGAGTTCGGTGCGGATCATCGCCAGCGAGGAATCCACCAGCCCGCGTACCTTCGCCACGGTCGGCGAATCATCCGTGGACATACCGCGTTCGATGCGTAGCCGCTCGCCGGTACCGGTGAGTACGTCCAGCGCCACCACGTTGTCCGCGGTGCGTCCATAACCGAGTGCCCGGGAACCGCAGGCGTTGTTGCCGATCATCCCGCCGAGCGTGGCGCGATTGTGGGTGGACGGGTCCGGACCGAAGCGCAGCCCATGCGGCGCCGCGGCGCGCTGTAGCGAGGCCAGCACCACGCCCGGCTCTACCTGTGCGGTGTTCGTTTCCGGGTCGACGCCAAGCACGCGGTTCATATGTTGCGCGAAATCGAGTACGACACCGGGGCCGACCGCGTTGCCCGCGATCGAAGTCCCCGCGCCGCGCGCGGTCAGCGGTACGCCGAGTTCCCGGCAAACCCGCAGTGCGGCAGCGACATCGTCTTCCGACCGGGGGAAAACCACCGCTTGCGGCGGAACCCGGTACAGCGAAGCGTCGCCGGAGTACTCGGCACGCCGCCGGGTCGAGACGTCGACCTCCGGGATGCCCGCGTTCTCCAGTGCCTCCCGCAACTGTTCGATGGAAACGGAGCTAACGTTCGTTACCAATTACGCCTCGGATCTCGCTCGGCAGTGGCTCAGGCTTGGCGGGCGCCCACGACGCCCTGGCAGACCATACCTCCGCGAGTCGACCGACGTCGTGGCCTCCCAGCTTGCCCTGGATCACACGCCCCCGACCGCGATATCGGTCAAGATCGCGATTGACGCGTGATCATCGCTGGTACCACCGCCGAGCGAGTCCGAAACGACTAACTGGCTGAGGTGCGTATCACTGCTCCGTGAGTCTGCCGCTGACCCACTCGTGGAACTCGCCGATGTGGTGCTCGCTGGGCACGAACACCCCGCCGGAGGCGTAGCCACGCGAGTCCATCGCCAGCTGGCAACGTTCGCAGGCATCGAAGTCCTGCTGGTTGACCCGGTGGAACAACTCCACCGACTTCGTCAGGTCCACACCGGATTCGACGACCTCCGGCAGGTAGAGCCAGTCGCATTCGATCAGCGTGCGGTCCGGGGCCACCGGGAACATCCGGTGCAGGATCACATGATCCGGCACCAGGTTGATGAACACCTGCGGTCGCACGGTAATCGCGTAGTACCTGCGGTCCTGATCTTCCCGCACGCCGGGCAGCTTGGGCAGTCCAGCGCTGCCGTCCACGGTGAACCCACCGACGTCCTCGCCGAACTCGGCGCCGTGGCCGACGTAGTACTGCGCGGCGAAGCCGTCCTCGAACTCGGGCAGCACTTCGGTCAGCTCCGGATGGATCGTCGCGCAGTGGTAGCACTCCATGAAGTTCTCGATGATCTGCTTCCAGTTGGCCCGCACGTCGTAGTTGATGCGCCTGCCGAGTTCCAGCGTGTCGATCTGGTATGCCTCGATCGACTCCCCATCGCCGAGCCTGGCGATCACGTCCGCGATCACCGTGTCCTCGAAGGATGGCGGCTCATCGGCCAGGCATACCCACGCGTAACCAAGCCATTCCCGAAGCGCGACCTTGTGCAGACCGAACTCGCTACGGTCCACATCGGGCATTCCGTTCAGGTTGGGCGCGGCGACCAGCTTGCCGTCCAGTCCATAGGTCCACGCGTGATACGGGCACTGGAAGCTGCGCCGTACCTCGCCGGTTTCCTCCACGCACAACCGGGCACCTCGGTGCCGGCAGATGTTCAGGAAGGCGTTCAGCGAACCACGCCGATCCCGCGCGATGAGCACGCTTTCCCTGCCAACCTGCACGGTGCGGAACTGTCCTGGATTGGCCAGGTCGGCGCTGCGCACCGCGCAGAACCATTCCTGCTCAAAGATGCGCGACTGCTCGAGCGCGAAGATCGTCTGGTCGGTGTAGTACTGACCGGACAATGTAGCCATCAGACTCTCGGGCAGTTCCCGCCGCGCGGATTCATCGCTCGCGGGCAGTCCGGCCGTGGTCAAGTCGATGTCAGTCAACGAGGGCCACCTTCATACGAGTTCGGGTACGGATGAAACGGGTGGAATAGCTGAAGGCTCAGCGGCGAATTCTGGTCATCTCGGGGTCGAAGAGCGGTTCTTCGGCCACGGTCGCCGGGTAGCGCTTGGCGAAGTACTCGATCTCCACCTCGGTTCCCGGCTGGGCCACCTGCTCGGGCAGCCATGCGTAGGCGATCGGCCGGTCCAATGTGTAGCCGTAGGCGGCGCTGGTGACATAGCCGGAAACGATGCCGTCCACATAGACCGGCTCGTGCCCCATCATGACCTGCTCGCGCGGCGCGAGTAGCAAGGGAACCAGTTTGCGTCGCGGTTCCCGCTCAGCGCGTTCGACTAGCGCCTGCTTGCCGAGAAAGTCCTCTTTGTCCAGCCGAACCGCGAAGCCGACCCCCGCCTCGTACGGGTCGTGCTCGCTGGACATATCCGAACCCCATGCCCGGTAGCCCTTCTCCAGCCGCAGGCTGTTGAACGCGCTACGCCCGGCGGCGATCACCCCGAGCGGTGCGCCTGCTTCCCACAGCGCGTCCCACAGCCGCAGGCCGAGGTCGGCCGTGGTGTACAGCTCCCAGCCAAGCTCACCCACATAGGAGAGTCGCATCGCGGTCACCGGGATACCGGCGAGGTAGATGTCCTTGGCACGGAAGTAACCCATCGCCTTGTGCCCGAGGTCGGTTGTGGTCAGCGGCTGCACCAGATCCCGTGCCAGCGGCCCCCACACCCCGATGCAGCAGGTGCCCGCGGTGATATCGGTGACCTGTACCGAGCCATCCTTCGGCTGGTGTACGCGAATCCAGTCCAGGTCGAGATTGCTGTTCACGCCGATCTGGAACCGCTCGGGGCCGAGCCGCGCCACGGTGACATCGCTACGCACGCCGCCAGCCTCATCCAGCATCAGCGTGTAGCTCACCGCGCCGGGTTTGCGGTTGAGGTTGTTGGTGGTCAGCCACTGCAGGAAGTCCAGCGCGCCGGGACCGGTGACCTCGAGCCGCTTCAGCGCGGTCATATCGTAGAGCGCCACCTTCTCCCTGGTGACCGCCGCCTCGGCGGCGGCGATCGGTGACCAGTAGCGCGCCGACCAGGCGTCCCGCTCCGGCACGTCCACCGAATCGACCAGCCCGGCGTTGGCCTCGTACCAGTGCGGCCGCTCCCAGCCACTCGCCTCGAGGAAGTAGGCGCCCTGCTCCTGCTGACGCACGTAGAACGGACTGGTGCGCAGGCCGCGTGGCTCCTCCATCGGCTGCAGCGGGTGCACCACGTCGTAGACCTCCACGAAGTTCTGCACGCTGCGCCGCTGCACGTAGTTCGGCGCGAGTTGCACCTTCTCGAACCGGTGCGCGTCGCAGGAGTGCAGATCGACGCTCGGTACGCCGTCGATGAGGCTTTCCGCGACCACCTTGCCCACTCCGGCGGAGTGCGTCACCCAGACGGCCTCGGCCAACCAGAAGCCAGCGACATCCCGGGACTCACCGATCAGCGGCATCCCGTCCGGGGTAAAGGACATCACCCCGTTGAAGCCTTCCTCCACCTTGGTCTCGCCGAGCGCGGGAAGCAGTGCGCGTGCCTCGTCCCAGGAGGCCGCGAAGTCCTCCTCGGTGAACGCGAGCATGGACGGCATATTCGGCGATTCGTCGTACGAGGCGATCTCGTCGAGCGATACCGGCATTGGCCGGTGCGCGTAGCTGCCGATGCCGATCCGGTCCACATGCTCACGGAAGTACAGGTCCGCGTCCTGGTGCCGCAGGATCGGCCGGTGCGCCTCGCTCACCTCGTCATTGCGCCCGGCGAGTTCGGCCAACTGGGTGGTTTTCGCGTACTGGTGCGCCACGGGCAGCAGCGGCACGTCCATGCCGACCAGTGCGCCGATCCGCGGGCCCCAGAAGCCGGCCGCGGAGACCACGATGTCCGCGGGCACGCTGCCCTGATCGGTGCGCACGCCGCTCACTCGCCCGCCGGTGGTCTCGATGTCCAGAACCTTGTGCCGGGCAAGGAAGGTCGCGCCACGGGAGATGGCTCGCTCGCCCTGTGCCGCACAGGCGCGCAGCGCCTTGGCCAGCCCGTCGTCCGGTGTGTGCAGTCCGCCGAGCACTCGGTCGAGATCAAGACCGGGCCACAGCCGCGCGCATTCGGCCGGCTCGATCAGCCGGGACCGAACACCCCATGCGTTCGCCAGGCCGTGTTTACGGGCCAGGTCCCCCAGCCGCTCCGGCGTGGTCGCGAGTTCGAGCCCCCCTACCGGCCGGAAGCACCAGTTGCCCTCGTACTCGAGTTCGCGGAACTTGCCTACCGTGTAGCTGGCCAGATTGGTCATGGTCTTCGACGCGTTGGTCTGGAAGACCAGTCCTGGCGCGTGCGAGCTGGAACCACCGGTGGCGAACAGTGGGCCCTGTTCGAGCACCGTCACGTTGGTCCAGCCACGTTCGGTCAATTCGTCGGCAAGCGAGCATCCGACGATGCCCGCTCCAATGATGACCACGCGAGGGCCTGCGGTGGCTCCGCTGTTGTGTGGTGGGGTCACCATCGTCTACGTCCTCTCCAAGGCTCTGGTGGGCTGCAATGGGGTGGGGTGCACTGGCGAGCAAACCTCAGTGTTGTTGCGTATTACAGGACGTGTTGCTCTATAGGAAACACGGTGCGGGTGCGAGGCGATACCTGTCAAGAGGGAAATGCCGACGATCGACAGGGCGCCAATCGTTTCCGACAAAGCAGGCGTTACCTGCGCTAACTCGAGAAAATTCGGTCCAGGTAACCCCTTGACGCGAGGCCTGATCATCAGCAAAGTGTTGCGTATAGCGCGAACTGTTTAGTAATCCGCAACACCAACCCAGCCACTGGAGGTGACATGATCGCCGTCTGCCGTACCGACGAGATCGCTACCGGGGAATCGGTCAAGTTCGACGCTGATGTGCCCATCGCGGTGTTCAACGCCGACGGTGAGTTCTACGCGGTAGACGACACCTGCAGCCACCAGGACGCCTCGCTCTCGGACGGGTTCCTGGAAGGCTGCTATGTCGAGTGCCCGCTGCACGCCGCGCTGTTCGATCTGCGCACTGGTATGCCGAGCTGCCTGCCGGCAAAGCGTCCGATTCGGACGCACATGGTCAGCGTGGAAGACGGCTGGATCTACGTCAATGTCGCCGGCCAGTCCGAAGAGGTCGCGTAACCGAGCAAGTTGGGGTGCGGGACCGACCGCACCCACGAACGCCAGGCACCACCCCCGAATGGTTCCCCGCTCATAGCTCCGTGTGGAGGCGAAATGGACACCATCGCCGTCGTCGGCGCCTCGCTCGCCGGGTTCTCCACGGCCCAGCAGCTACGCGCTATCGGGTTCGACGGTCGACTCGTGCTGATCGGGAGCGAAGCTCAGCTCCCCTATGACCGGCCACCACTTTCCAAAGGCTTTCTCACCGGCGAGCTGACCGCCGATGACCTTCCACTTGCCGAGCAAACCGACTTCGACGAACTGGCGGCCGAATGGGAACTTGGTCGGACCGCCGTCGCGCTTCGCCCCGAACAGGCGGCCGTTGAGCTGGACGACGGCCGGACGATCGAAGCGGATGGGGTGGTCGTGGCGACCGGGGCGAGCCCCCGCTCGTTGCCGGGAACCGAAGGGATCGCCGGCATTCACCTGCTGCGCTCGCTTGCCGACGCCGAGCGCCTGCGCGCGGACCTGAGCACCGGCAGCCCGCGGGTAGCGATCATCGGGGCTGGGTTCATCGGTGCCGAGGTAGCCGCGTCCTGCCGCACGCTTGGCTTGGACACGACGCTGATCGACACCACCGAGCTGCCGCTGGCCGGCTTGCTCGGTGACGAGTTCGCCGGAGTATGCGCGCGGATGCACACCGAGCACGGCGTCCAGCTGCGCTATGGCGCGAAAGTCAGCGAGCTGCGTACCGACGGCTCGCGGGTGACCGGGGTGGCACTGTCCACAGGCGAGCTCATCGATGCCGATGTGGTGCTCGTGGGCATTGGCGTGGCGCCGAACATCGACTGGTTGGCCGGCAGCGGACTGGCGCTCGGGGACGGGGTGCTCTGCGATTCCGGCTGTGTGACGAGCAATCCCGCCGTGGTCGCGGTTGGCGATGTGGCGAACGTGTACCGCCCGGACCGCGGCACGCGGGCGCGCACCGAGCACTGGACGAGCGCGACGCAGCAGGCCGCGACGGCCGCGGGCAATCTGCTGCTCAGCAATACCACGCAGGAAGTCCAGTCGGTGCCCTACTTCTGGTCCGACCAGCACGGCGTGCGGATCCAGTTCGCCGGCACACCGCAACCGGCCGACGAGATCACCGTGGTGGACGGCGCGGTGGACGATCGCCGGTTCGTGGCGAACTACGTGCGAGACGGCCAGCTCGTCGCGGTACTCGCGCTGAACAACCCGCGCGCCTTCGCCCGCGCCCGGCGCGCCATCGGCCGCCCCGCCGTCGCGGCCTAGAGCCGCAATTATCCCCCTAGGAAATGCGATTCGCGGCGTCCGAGCGGGTGTCGCCGAGGTAGCCGAGCTGCGCGGACAACTCGTCCACGGCTTCCAGCATCGTGTCCACCACCTCGGGCACCCGCTTACGGGAGAACCGGTATGACGGCCCGGACGAGCTCATCGCGGCGATCACCGTGCCGTCCTCGGCCCGCACCGGTACCGCCGCGGCATTCAACCCGACTTCCAGTTCCTCGAAGCAGGCCGCGAAACCATGCGCCACGATCGTGTCCAGATCCTTGCGCAACCGCCCCGGCTCGATCACGGTACGCGGCGTGTACTTGGTGAGCGTGCCGGTCAGCAGCGATTCCTGGTCAGCTGGCTCGGCGTAGGCGAGCAACACTTTCCCGCTCGAGGTGGCGTGTAGCGGCGTACGCTGCCCCACCCAGTTGTGCGCGGTCACCGAGGCGGTACCGCGCACCTGGTTGATGTTGATCGCTACGTCGTCGTCGCGGATCGCCAGGTTCACGGTCTCCCCCAGCTGCCTCGCCAGCGCCTCACAGAACGGCCGGCCCAGCTGGGTGAGGTCCAACCGGTTGGTCGCCGCACCAGCGAGGCGGACCACCCCGAACCCGATCGCGTACTTGCCACGCTCGCTCAGCTGCTCCACCAGCCCACGCGTTTCCAGCACGCTGACCAGGCGCGATGCGGTCGACTTGTGTACCCCCAGCTCGGCCGCGATCTCGGTGATCCCCGCTTCGCCGTGCAGCGCGAGCAGTTCGAGGATCGTGACGGCACGATCCACCGACTGAACCAGGCTCGCGCGGCCTTCTTGCGGGTTCCCCATGGCGCAACCGTAACCGGTCGCGATGTACGTTCGAGCACAACCCGGTCAGGATCGGGCTCCTGACCGCACCCTCGGCCGGCTAGCTGAACACCACGGTTCGATCGTCGTCCAGGAAAACCCGCTGTTCACAGTGCCAGCGGACGGCGCGCGACAGGGCAAGACATTCGGCGTCCCTGCCGACCTTGGCCAGCTGTTCGGGTGAGTACGTGTGGTCGATCCGGATCAGCTCCTGTTCGATGATCGGCCCTTCGTCCAGTTGCGGGGTCACGTAGTGCGCGGTCGCCCCGACGAACTTCACTCCTCGGTCGTAGGCCTGGTGGTACGGCTTCGCTCCCTTGAAGCTCGGCAGGAACGAATGGTGAATGTTGATCGCCCGACCGCGTAGCCGCTCGCAGAGCTCGTCGGAAAGGATCTGCATGTACCTGGCGAGCACCACCAGCGAGATGTCGTGTTCGTCGACAAGTTCGAGCAACCGAGCTTCGGCAGCGGGTTTGCTGTCCTGGCGCACCGGTAGATGTTCGAACGGCACACCGTGGAACCGGGCAAGCTGACCGGCGTCCGGATGGTTGGACACCACCAGCGCGATATCCGCCGAGAGGGTGTCGGTCTGCCAGCGATAGAGCAGATCGTTCAAGCAGTGGCTGGCCTTGGATGCCATCACCAGCAGCCGCGGCCGATCACTTCCCGGCCGCAGGGTCCAGTCCATCCCGCACCGGTCGGCCACCGCGCCGAACCGTTCCGCCAGCTCATCGGTGGGCAGTTCGGGATGCGCGAGGAATTCCACGCGCATGCTGAACCTGCCCGTGCCACGGTCGCCGAACTGCCGGTTGTCCAGGATGTCGCAACCGTGGTCCACCAGGAACCTGCTGACCTCGTGGACCAGCCCGGCACGCTCCGGGCAGCTCAGCGCGAGGACCAAACGCTGCTCGCTCATCGCGACTTCCCCTCGGTTCGAATCGTCGCCGACAGCCAGTCGGCCAGATAGTCGGCGAACGAGCCACGCACCAGGATCCGGTAGCTCGGCCGGTCGTCCAGCTGCCACAGCACGACCTGCGCGCGGGCGAGCATCGTCTGCACGCAGTCGCCGCTACCGAACGCCCGTGGGTGCAGGTCCACGGCACAACCGCTTTCCAGCACCGCCCGCGCGCTCGCGCCAGCGAGGAGCAAGGTAGTCCGGTTGGCCGAGACATCCACCGCCGAACCGAGCGAACCGTCCAGCGCGGCGGCCAGTCGCTCGGTGAGTTCGGCGGCCAAGCCGTCCGGGGCGACGATCAACCATTCGTCCGGCCCCAGCCACAGAGCTGTCAATGAACCCAGAGCCGTCAACGAACCCAGCGCCGTCGACGAACCGTCCGCGACCCTGGCCACGGTGTTCGGCCGGCCGGGCAGCGTAAGACCAAGTTCCCGCTCGATCCGCGCGAGCGCCGGACTACCTGGATGTACCCGCAGGTTCACCTGGGTCAGGAACGGTTCCTCCCGCAGGCTCACCCTCGGCACCAGCTGGCCAAGCTCGGCGAACTCGGCTTCCCGGTGTGCCAGCGGGCTACGCCGCAGGGCGGCGGTTTCAGCGACCATCACGGCGGTTTCCCTCCTCGTCGTAGAACACCGGCTTGGTCACCCGCGCCGGTACCGTGCGCTCACCAAGCGGCGCGTGCACCACCTCACCGATCCGTGCCCTGCCAGACTCGATCAGCGCCAGCGCGAAGCCCCGATCCAGCACCGCGCTGCGGTAACTGGAGGTCACGTGGCCGAGCATCGGTACCGGCGGATTCAGTTGCACCGGGGGCTCCACCAGCGCGGCACCCTCCGGCAGTACCTCGTCCGGATCCAACGGCAGCAGTCCGACCAGCTGTTTGCGGTTGGTTCGCGCGGTATCCGGCCGGGCGAACGAGCGCTTGCCGATGAAGTCCTTGTGCTTGGCGATCGCCCAGCCCATACCGAGATCGTCCGGGGTCACCGTGCCGTCGGTGTCCTGCCCGACGATCGGGAAGCCCTTCTCCGCGCGCAGCACGTGCATCGTCTCGGTGCCGTACGGCGTGATGCCGTAGTCCGCACCCGCGGCATACACCTGCTCCCACAGCGCGAGACCGAACCAGCTGGCCACATTGACTTCGAAGGCGAGCTCACCGGAGAACGAGATCCGGCAGATCCGGGCGGGGATACCGCTGGCCAGGGTGGTCTCCCGATGCGCCATGAACGGGAACGCGGCCGCCGACACGTCCAGGTCCGGCGCGAGCCGCGCAATGACGTCCCGGGAGTCCGGCCCAACCACCGCAACGGTCGACCACTGTTCGGTGACCGAGGTGCAGTGCACGGCCAGATCCGGCCACTCGGTCTGCAGCCACTCTTCCAGCCAGTCGAGCACCGCGGCCGCGTTGCCGGTCGTGGTGGTCATCAGGTAGCGGTCCTCGGCAAGCCGCAGGCTCACGCCGTCGTCGAACACCATGCCGTCCGCCTTGCACTGCAAGCCGTACCGCGCGGAGCCGACCGCCAACTTGGCGAAACCGTTGGTATAGATCCGGTTCAGGAACTCCGGCGCATCAGGGCCAACGATCTCGATCTTGCCGAGAGTGGAGGCGTCCTGCATCGCCACCCCGGTGCGCGCCGCGCGGCATTCGCGCAGCACCGCCTGCTCCATGTCTTCGCCGTGCAGCGGGTAGTACCAGGGCCGCTTCCACTGCCCGACGTTCTCGAACAGCGCGCCGTGCTCGACGTGCCAGGAATGGATCGGAGTGGTCCGCACCGGATCGCTCAGCTCAGCGCGGTCCCTGCCGGCGAGCAGGCTGAAGGTCACCGGCGTGTAGGGCGGGCGGAACGTGGTGGTGCCAACATCGCCAATGGAGGCTTGCCCGAGCGCTTCGGCCAGCACGCCGATCGCGTTCACTCCGCTGGTCTTGCCCTGGTCGGCGCCGGTGCTGATGGTGGTGTAGCGCTTCACGTGCTCCACCGAGACCATCCCCGTGCCGACCGCGCGCCACACGTCGCGGACGGTGGCATCCCGTTGCAAGTCAACGAAATGCGTGGTCCAGTCGGCCGGATCGGCGGTTTCGCCTGGCACCAACCAGAGCTGGCGTGGCCGGCTTGGCCGCGGCGCGCCGCGTACCTCGGGGGCAGCGGGGGCGGCTACCCGGTAACCCGCCTCGGTGGCCGCCTTGGCTCCGGCGCACTGGCCCTGCGCCACGCAGCCGGCGAGGTCGAAGGTGCCACGCGCGGCACCGATCACCTGCCTGCTCGCGGTCACCGGTTCGGCAGGCACGAAGGCGGCCGCGCAGTCGTCCCAGCGCAGCTGACCGCCGGCCTGGCCATACAGATGCACCACGGGGCTCCAGCCACCGCCGACCGCGAGCAGGTCGCAGTCCAGCTCGCGCACCGCGCCGGTGATCGCGCCGTCCGCGTCGATCGGCGCCACCCGGACCCCGGTGATCCGCTGCGCACCATGGGTACCGACCACGGCTGAGCCGGTGATCACCTCGGCGCCGGCATCGCGCACCGAGTCCACGAGCACCTGCGGTGGTTCGGGCCGCGCGTCGACGAGCGCGCTGACCTCGCCGCCCGCCGCGAGCAGATCGAGCGCGGTGTCGTAGGCACTGTCCGATGAGGTGAACACGACCGCCCTGCGGCCGGGGAGTACCGCGAACCGGTTCAGGTACCGGCGAACGGCCCCGGCGAGCATGATGCCCGGCCGGTCGTTGTCCGCGAACACGATCGGGCGCTCGTGCGCCCCGGTCGCGATGATCACCTGCTTCGCCCTGACGTGCCACAACCGTTGTGCGATGCCAGACGCATCCGGGTTCCGCTGGGCGATCAGCAGGTAGTTGTGGTCGTAGTAGCCGACCACCGTGGACGAGGTGAGCACCCGGGTTTCCGGTGCCTCGAGCAGTTGCCGGCCTTGCTGCTTGATCCAGTCCGCCGCGGCCGCCCCGTCGATCTGCTCCGCGCGGGCATCGAGTAGCGCACCGCCGAGTTCCCTGCGCTCCTCGGCCACGAGCACCCTTGCGCCACTGCGGGCCGCCACCGCCGCGGCGGCGAGGCCGGCGGGGCCCGCGCCGATCACGACCACGTCGGCATGCACGTACTTCTTGTCGCACAAGGTATCCGCGCCGGGTACGCGTTCGCTGGCGTCGAGCCGGCCGATCCCGGAGAGGCTGTCCGCGACCAGTCCGTCGACCAGCTCGACGGTGGTCGCCGGCAACATCGTGGCCTGCTGCGGCGCGCGCAGCCGGACCAGCGCGTTCGGTTCCTCGGTGCCCGCGCTGACCACACCCCTCGGCCGGTCGGCGTAGATCGAGGGGCCGTAGCCGAGCACGCCGTTCGCGAGCAGCGCGGAGGCGAGCGTGTCCCCTGGGTGGCCGGTGTACTCCGTGCCGTCGAAGGTGAATCGCAGGATCCGAGTCCGGTCGATCCGGTCGCCCGAAGCGCCAGACAGTCGATTCGTGTTGATCATGAGGTCACCGGCTTCCGTGCTCCGATGGGGTAAGTCGCCTTGACGTCATTGGTCCCGGTATCCCGGACCGCGTTGAACCAGCGCCGGCAACCGGCCGAGTGCACCCAGCGCTCCGCGTACGGGCCGCGCGGGTTGTCTCGGATGAACACGTACTCCGCCCACTGCGCGTCGGTCAGCGCATGCGGATCTTCGGGGTAGGGCACATGGGCCTGGCCGCCGTAGCCGAACTCGGTCTCATCCCTGCCACCGCACCACGGGCATTCGATCAACAACATGACAAGCTCCCAGAAGACGTGCTCAGTGCGCGACCGCGGCCGCGCCGTGCTCATCGATCAGTGCACCGGTGACAAACCGGTCGAGGGCGTACGGCGCGTTGAGCGAGTGCGCGGCGCCGGTCGCCAGGGTGTGCGCGAAGGTCCAGCCGGCGGCCGGGGTGGCCTTGAACCCGCCGGTACCCCAACCACAGTTGACGAACAGGTTCTCGATGGGCGTCGGACTGATCACCGGGGAAGCATCCGGCGTGACGTCCACAATGCCCGCCCAGGTCCGCAACACCTGGGCACGGGCGAACATCGGGAACAGTTCGATGGCGGCGGCCATCTGGTGTTCGATCACCGGAATCGAGCCGCGCTGGGTGTACGAGTTGTACGCGTCCACGCCGGCGCCGAGGACCAGTTCGCCCTTATGCGCCTGACTCACGTAAACGTGCACATGGTTGGACATCACCACGGTGGGATGAATCGGTTCCAGTAGCTCGGAAACCAGGGCCTGCAAGGGATGGCTCTGAATCGGCAGGCGTAGCCCGAGCTGCTCGGTGAGCACGCTGGTACGCCCGGCGGCGGCAAGGCCGATCCTGCCGGCGTTGATGGTGCCCTTGCTGGTGTGGACGCCGGTGACCCGATCACCGTCCGGCGAGGTGACGAACCCGGTTACCTCGCAACCCTGGATCAGGTCGATGCCCATCGCGTCGCACTGCCTGGCAAGCGCCCAGGCCACGTGGTCATGTTTGGCGATCCCCGCGCGCGGCTGGAAGGTGGCGCCAAGTACCGGATAGCGCGTATCGCTCGAGGTGTTGATGATCGGGCAGATCTTCGCCACCTCGTCCGGGGTCAGCCATTCCGCGTCCACCCCGCCAAGCTGGTTGCTGAACACCCTGCGCCGGGAATCCCGCACGTCTTGCAGGGTGTGCGCCAAGTTCAGCACGCCGCGCTGGCTGAACAGGAAGTCGTAGTCCAGGTCATCCGGCCAGGTTTCCCAGAGCCGCAGCGCGTGCTCGTAAAGGGCGGCGCTTTCCTCGAGCAGGTAGTTGGACCTGATGATGGTCGTATTGCGGGCCATGTTGCCGCCGGCGAGCCAGCCCCGTTCCAGCACCGCGACATTGGTGATGCCGTGTTGCCTGGCCAGGTAGAACGCCGTAGCCAGGCCATGCCCACCGGCACCGACGATCACGATGTCGTAGCTGCTCTTCGGTTCCGGCGTACGCCACAGCCATTCGGGGTGTTCGGGCAGGGCACGCGGATCGTGAGACATTCCCGTCTCCTCGCCGTCGACTGGTTGGAGGCTGCTTGCTGGTTCGCCTGCCCAGATCGCTTCGGACCTGTCACAATCTGACCAGCGAACTGTTCGGTTACTAGAATACGACTGATATATCAGTTAGTACGTTAGGCTAAGCCCCGTGGCAGTAGACGTCAATCCCTTTGGGGAGAACCATCAACCTGGCACCACTCGGCCCGGCAACCAGTACCAGGCGACGCCGCAGGGCGTGCCGTCCCAGGCCGAGCACGCATACCTGGCCTTACGCGATTTGATCTTGAGCTTGCAGCTGGCGCCGGGCGCGCCGGTACAGGAAGAGCCGCTGACAAAGGAGTTGGGGTTGGGCCGCACGCCGTTCCGGGAGGCGATCAAGAGACTCGAGGCGGAATCGCTTGTCGCGATCTATCCGCGCAGAGGCACCTTCGTGACGGAGGTGAACATCACCGACCATGCGCTGATCGCCGATGTACGGCGGCGGCTGGAGGGACACGCGGCGCGCAGGGCCGCGGAACGGCTCACCGAGATCGAGCGGGACGAATTGCGTGCGCTGGCAACGGAGATCGGCACGATGCCGGCGGGGCAGACCGCGATCATGGGGTTGGACACGCGAATCCACCGGACGGTGTATCGCTGTACGCATAACCGGTATCTGGAGAGCACGCTGGGCCACTACTACAACCTGGCGCTGCGTATCTGGTGCCTGTTTTTCGACCAGCTCACCGATGTGGCCCAGCATGTCGCCGAGCACACCACGCTGCTGGAAGCGATCATCGATGGCGACGCGGAAGCGGCCGATTCGATGGCGGTCGAGCACGTGGATCACTTCGAACACGCGATCCGCCAAGTGATCTAACGCCGCGCGACCGCGTTCTTCAAGGTTAGCGAGCTTGTAGGCGGCGGGCGCGACCCCAGGTCTTGGGGTAGGCCCGCCGCCTTGTTGTGGAGCCCGTGTTGGGGCTCCCGCACTTCGGCTGCGGCCGAAGCGAAACTTCTCCGCCGAGACGCCGGGGCTATGCGCCCTGCAGTGGCGGCGGGAGGGTGTCGTTCCACGGGCGGATCGACTCGAGCAGCCGGCACACCGCGAGCACCAGATCATCCGAGTGCCGCGGACCGACGACCTGTAGCCCAACCGGAAGCCCGCTCTTGGTGAACCCGACCGGCACGCTCGCGGCCGGCTGCTGGGTCATGTTGAACGGGTAGCTGAACTGCGTCCAGGACGGCCAGTTCGGGTAGTCGCTGCCCGGCGGGACGTCGTGGCCAGCTTCGAACGGCTGGATCGGCATGGTCGGCGTGATCAGCACGTCGTAGCTGGTGTGGAACTGTCCCATGTGGATGCCCAGCTCGGCGCGGTTCCCGTTCGCGGTGAGGTAATCGCTCGCGGAGAACTTCTTGCCGTGCTCCCACACCACCTGCAAACCAGGATCCACCTCGCCGGCCAGCTCGGCAGGGAAGGTGTCCAGCCACTTCGCCGCGCCGGTGGACCACAACACGTCGAAGGACTCGGCTGGATCGCTGAAACCCGGATCGGTCTGCTCCACGTGCAACCCAGCGTCGTGCAGCGCCTCGACCGCTTCGCGGACCAGCGCGGCTACTTCCGGGTCGACGTTGACATAGCCGAGGTCCGGACTGAACGCGGCGATCAAACCACGCACATCCCGGCGAACCGCGTCCCGGTAGGAGGCCACCGGCGGCGGCAGCGCACTCGGGTCACGCGAATCCGGCAGGGCCAGCACGTCCATCATCAGCGCGATGTCGTCGATCGAGCGCGCCATCGGACCGGCGTGCCCGAGCGCGCCGAACGGGCTCGCCGGGTACATCGGGATCCGGCCGTGCGTCGGCTTGAACCCGGCGATCCCGGAAAACGATGCGGGAATCCGCACCGAACCACCGCCATCGGTGCCCACCGAAAGCTGTCCCATGCCGAGCGCGACGGCGGCCGAACTCCCACCGCTCGAACCGCCCGGGGTCAGTTCCGGGTTCCACGGGTTGCGGGTCACCCCACACAGTGGACTGTCGGTGACGCCCTTCCAGCCAAGCTCAGGGGTGGTCGTCTTACCGACGAACACCGAGCCGTGCTCGCGCAGCCGCGCGGTCACCGGGGCATCGACCTCCCATTTCTGGTCGGCGCTGATGCACTTGGAGCCGCGCACGGTCGGCCACCCCGCGGTCAGGAACATGTCCTTGATCGACGTGGGCACGCCGTCAAGCAAACCAAGCGGGTTGCCCTGCTGCCACCGTTCCTCGGACTCCTGCGCCTGCTTGGTGGCACTGTCCTCGTCTACCAGGCAGTAGGCGTTGTAGGTGCCGTCATGCTCGGCGATGCTGTCCAGCGCCGCCCTCGTCGCCTCCACCGGCGAGAGCTCCCCCGCGGCGTACGCGGCGATCAACTCGCTCGCGGTCAGCAGGTTCGGCGTTGTAGTGGAAGCCCCGGACACCCCGGAAGCCCCAGAAGACACGGGCATTCGTCCTCCTCAGCCGGCAGGCCGCGCGGCCGCACCGGTCGGTACATAACCAAGCTGCTTGTCCACCACGTTGCGCAGTGGACGTTCCTGCAGCCATAGCTGCACATTGTCTGCGAACAACTCAACCAAGGCATTACGCCAGCCTTTGACGTCGGCTGACATATGCGGGGATATCAGTACGTTCGGCAGCGACCATAGCGGACTGTCCGCCGGCAGCGGTTCGGTGTCGAACACGTCCAGCGCCGCACCCGCGATGGTCTTTGCCTGCAGCGCCGCAAGCAGGTCAGGGGTCACCACCAGATCACCCCTGCCGACGTTGATGAACCGAGCGGTGGGCTTCATCGCGGCGAATGAAGCCGCGTTGAACATGCCCTCGGTCGCCGGGGTCAATGGCGCTACGGCGACTACGTAATCAGCATCAGGCAAATGCGTGCGCAGCTCGTCCGACGGGTACACCGAACCGAAATCCGGATCATCATCGACGGCCCTGCGACCAATACCCGCCACTCGCATGCCAACGGCACGCAGCAGCTGCGCGATCGCCCTTCCGATCGGGCCAGTTCCGACCACAAGCGCGCGGGTCCCCGCGATCCGCTCGCTTTCCCGATGCCGCCAGATCCGCTGCTGCTGCAGTTCGAGACTGGTCGCGAAGTCCTTGGCGAAGGCAAGCACCACACCAAGCACGTACTCGGCGAGCGAGCTCTCGAACACCCCGCGCGAGTTGGTCAGGGGGATTTCGCTGTCAACCATCGCGGGGAACAGCACCGGATCCACGCCCGCACTGGCGATATGCACCCACCGCAACCGGTCCGCGGCATGCCAGGCTCGTTCCAGCGCGGAAGACTGAAAATCCCAGACGAACAAAGCATCCGCGCCAACGAGCGCTTCCGCGAGCTCGTCGCCGGAGGTATAACGGACGTGCGCGAGGCGCTCGATCTGCTCCATATCAGGCGGGCGGGTTTCCCCGCACAACACGGCAACTACCGGTGTGTCACCAGACGCCGAACCGTCGGCGGCAGCGCCGCCAGAACTTGGATTCGACCGGCCAAAACTTGGGTCAACCACGTTGACACGCTAAAAGTTCGTCGTATGATTGTCAACAATCCGAGGACCTCGGAGTCGCCCCTTGGCGCCCGCTTGGGGGTAACGGAATTCGATCCGGGGGTGAGCCTTGGATTTTGCGGCATTCGAGGGCCCGCTAGCCCAACGAGGCGTGGGCATTATCGCGCCGTTTGACCTCGCGCTCGAACGCGAGCTGTGGCGCTGGGTGCCGATGGAAGTCTCACTGCATCTTGCCCGCACGCCGTACGAACCCGTGCCGGTGAGCATGGATATGGCCGAACTGGTCAGCAACAACGCCCATGTTGCCGCCGCGACCCGCGACGTGCTGCCAGTGGAACCCGAAGTGGTTGCCTACCTGTGCACCTCGGGCAGTTTCGTGAACGGCGTCGCGGCCGAGGAGCAGCTGCGCAAGGTGATCTGCGAAGCCGGCGCGCCGGATGCGGTCACCACGTCCGGAGCGCTGGCCGAAGTACTCGAGCAGAAGAAGATCTCCCGGATCTCCGTGCTCACTCCCTACTACGCCGACCTCACCGCGAAGCTGCACGACTTCCTCGCCGAGCTGAACGTGGAGACGGTCTCCAGTGACCACCTCGGACTCGGCGGCGGTATCTGGAAGGTCAGCTACCGCACGATCGCCGAACACATCATGCGCGCCGATCGGCCGGATGCCGAGGCGATCTTCATCAGCTGTACCAATCTGCCGACCTACGACGTGATCGACCCGCTCGAGGAAGCCCTTGGCAAGCCCGTGTTCACCGCGAATCAGGTGACGATGTGGGCTTCGCTGAAACGCATGGGGCTGCCCGTCGTCGGCCCCGGCAAGTGGCTGACCGAGCTGGACTGACCTGGTCAACCGACCACTTGATCACTTAGGATTGTCAACAATCTAGCGAAACGCGGAGGGATTGATGACCACCATCGGGTTCATCTACCCGGACCACGCCGCGGAAGACGACTACCCACGCATGGAGCAAGTACTCGGCGGGGATGTTCGCCTTGCGGTGGAACACATTTATGGCACCGACCTGCACGCGATCGCCGAGCTGCTTGATCTGGGCAGCCCGGAAAAGCTCGCCGAGGGCTCCCGCAAACTCGGCCCGCACGAGCCCGCTTCGGTGGTGTGGGCATGCACCAGCGGCAGCTTCGTCTATGGCTGGCTCGGTGCCACACACCAGGTCGAGGGCGTCGCCGAGGCCTCCGGGGTACCGGCTTCGAGTACCTCGTTCGCCTTCGTGCACGCCGCGCGGGCACTCGGCTGCTCGCGGGTGTCGGTGGCCGCGAGCTACCCGGACGAGGTCGCCACGCTGTTCAAGCAGTTCCTCGCGGACGGCGGGATCGAGGTCGTGCGGTTCTCCAGCGCGGGGATCGATACGGCCGCCGAGGTTGGCCAGCTCAGCCCGGACGCGGTGGTGGAACTGGCTACCGCGAACGACCACCCGGATGCCGATGCGGTGCTCATCCCAGACACCGCGATGCGCACGATCGAACTGGTCGACCGGATGGAACAGGAGCTGGGTAAGCCGGTCCTCACCGCCAACCAGGTGACGGTCTGGGAAGGGCTGCGGATCGCCGGGATCCAGCGCTCGGTTTCGGGCTGCGGCGCGCTTTTCGCGCCGGCCAGGTGATCGATAGGGGGTAGCCGGATATGGCCCTGGCGGAAATTGAGCCGGTGGATCGCGAGTCCACGGCAGGAATCATCGCTCGACAGCTACGGCAAGCGATCATGCACGGCTCACTTCCGCCGGGAACCCAGCTGGGCGAGGCCGAGCTGGCCGCCCGATTCGAGGTGTCCCGGGGGCCGCTGCGCGAAGCGATGCAGCGGCTGCTGCAAGAAGGGCTGCTGCGCAGCGAACGGCATCGCGGCCTGTTCGTGATCGAGTTGGAGCCCGGTGATGTCTACGACATCTACGCGACGCGGGCGGCGATCGAGCGGGCGGCGGCGATCCGCATCATGCGGGATGATCCTGAACCGGCGGCCGCGTTGCTCGATGAGGCGATGGTAGCGATGGCGGAGGCAGCCGAGGCGGGCGATGCCGATGCGCTCTCGGCCGCCGATCTGGAGTTCCACAAGGTTTTCGTGGAAGCCTCCGGCAGCAGGCGACTGGCCAGGATGTCGCAGACGCTGCTCATCGAGACGCGGATGTGCCTTTCGGCGCTACAGCGGACCTATCAAGATGTCGGCCATCGAGTCGCCGAACACCAGCGCATCGTCGACGCACTGCGCGGTTGCGCGGAGGAGACGGTGCTGGCGTTGATCGAGGCACATATGGAAGACGCCGTGCAACGGCTCGCGCCAGGACTCAGCCTGCTCGCCGGCCGACCCAACTAGCGCCCATGAACCGCAATCTTTAGGGATCTTGCGGTGGAGCCGGGCCCCCGAGACCGCGTTCTTGTGGAATCTTGCGGTCTCGGGGGCGCTGGCTCGGGGGCTCTGGCTAGTTACCGCCTCAGGCCTGCAGGCCGATGGCGACGTACTTGGTCTCCAGGAACTCCTCGATACCGACCGTGCCGCCTTCGCGGCCAAGCCCGGACTGCTTCACGCCACCGAACGGCGCGGCCGGGTTGGACACCAGACCCTGGTTCAGTCCGATCATCCCGGTGTCCAGCCGCTCGCTGACCCGCAGCGCCCGGTTCAGGTCACTGGTGTAGATGTAGCTGACCAGGCCGTACTCGGTGTCGTTGGCGCTGGCGATCACCTCGTCCTCGGTGTCGAACGGGGTGATCGGGGCGACCGGGCCGAAGATCTCCTCACGCGCGATGCGCGAGTCCTGCGGCACGTCGGTGAGCACGGTCGCCTGGTAGAAGTTGCCCGGACCATCCACCGCGGAACCACCGGTGAGCACCGTGGCGCCGCGCTGCTTGGCGTCATCCACCAGCCCGGTCACCTTGGTCACCGCCGCCTCATCGATCAGCGGACCGACCACCACACCATCCTCGGTGCCCCGCCCCATCGGCAGCGCGGCCATCCGCTCGACCAACCGGCGGGAGAACTCGTCCACGATCCCGCGCTGCACGTAGATCCGGTTGGCCGCGGTGCAGGCCTCCCCGATGTTGCGCATCTTCGCGGTCATGCAGCCCTCGACCGCCGCGTCGAGATCCGCGTCGTCGAAGACCATGAACGGCGCGTTGCCGCCGAGCTCCATGGACGTGCGCATCACGTTGTCCGCGCACTGTTCGAGCAGTTTGCGACCGACTCCGGTGGACCCGGTGAAGGACAGCTTGCGAGCCCGCCCATCGCGGATCATCGGCTCCATCACTTCGCCGGTCTTGTTGGTGGTGATCACGTTCAGCACACCATCCGGGAGGCCGGCCTCGCTCAGAATGCCGGCCAGCGCCAGCATGGAAAGCGGGGTCTGCGAGGCGGGCTTCATCACCATCGTGCAGCCGGCGGCGATCGCCGGGCCGATCTTGCGCCCACCCATCGCCATCGGGAAGTTCCACGGGGTGATCAGGATCGAGGGCCCCACCGGCTGCTTCATAACCAGGAACCGGCCCGAGCCGTTCGGCGCGACTGCGTAGCCACCGTCGATCCGCACGGCCTCCTCGGCGAACCACCGGAAGAACTCGGCGGCGTACTGAATCTCACCAGTGGCCTCGGCCAGCGGCTTGCCCATCTCCATGGTCATCAGCAGGCCGAGCTCGTCCTTGCGATCAACCAACAGCTGGTAAGCCCTGCGCAGGATCTCACCTCGCTCGCGGGGCGCGACCTGCGCCCAGTCGTGCTGCGCCGCGACCGCGGCGTCCAGTGCTGCCTTGCCATCCGCCACGGAAGCGTCGGCGACCTCGCAGAGCACCTTCCCGGTGGCCGGGTCGTACACCGGCAGCGTTTTGCCTCCTTCGGCCTGCTGCCATTTACCCCCGATGAACAGCTCCTTGTTCACCGAGTCGACGACGGCTGTTTCGCGGTTCACCGGGGACACAGTGGACATTCATCTACTCCTCATCGAACCTGGACACGTAGCTACAGGTTTGCACTCTAGTCGGCGTCATGTTACGAATATTGTTGACAATCTACAAGAGGAGCGTTCCGGGTTATGTCCAAGCTGTCTCCCCTGCTCAAGCAGGCCACACCGGTTCTCGCCGACCACGGTGAAGGCGCATACCTTTACGACACCAGCGGCGGTCGACACCTCGATTTCACTGCCGGCATCGGGGTGACCAGCACCGGCCACTGCCACCCTAAGGTCGTGGCCGCGGCCCAGGAACAGGTTGGCAAGCTGGTACACGGCCAGTACACCACCGTGATGCACAAGCCCCTGCTCGACCTCACCGAGCGGCTCGGCGACGTATTGCCAAGCGCACTCGACTCGGTGTTCTTCGCGAACTCCGGCAGTGAAGCGATCGAATCCGCCCTGCGCCTGAGCAGGCACGCGACCGGTCGCCCCAACATCGTTGTCTTCCAGGGATCCTTCCACGGACGCACGGTCGCCGCAGCATCCCTGACCACCTCGGGTACCCGATTCAGCGCTGGGTTCTCCCCGCTGATGGGCGGCGTGCACATGTCCCCGTTCCCGTTCGCCTATCACTACGGCTGGAGCGAGGAAGAAGCCACCAAGTTCGCCCTGCGTGAGCTGGACTACCTGTTCGCCACCGCCTGCGCACCCGAGGACACCGCCGCGTTCTTCATCGAGCCGGTGCTCGGCGAAGGCGGCTACGTACCGGCGAACAGCGAGTTCCTTGCCGGGCTGCGCGAGCGCGCGGACAAGTACGGCATCCTGATCGTCGGCGACGAGGTCCAGACCGGGTTCGGCCGTACCGGCAAGTTCTGGGGCCACCAGCACTTCGGCGTCGAGCCGGACATCCTGGTCACCGCGAAGGGGCTGGCGAGCGGCTTCCCGCTGTCCGCGATGGCCGCCCCCGCCGAGCTGATGGCCAAGGCCTGGCCTGGTTCGCAGGGTGGCACCTACGGCGGTAACGCCGTCGCCTGCGCCGCCGCGCTGGCCACTATGGACGTGATCGAGGAAGAAAAGCTCGTCGACAACGCCGCGACGATGGGCCAGCGGCTCAAGGACGGGGTCAAGCAGATCGCCGCCGCGCCGAACTCGGGTATCGGCGATGTGCGCGGGCTCGGCCTGATGGTCGGCGCGGAGTTCACCACGGCCGATGGCCAGCCGGACACCGCGAAGGCCAAGGCGGCGCACCAGTTGGCCGCCGAGAAGGGCCTGCTGCTGCTGACCTGTGGCGCCTGGATGAACACGGTGCGGATGATCCCGCCGCTGGTGATCACGGCCGAGCAGATCGACGCTGGCCTCGAGATCTGGTCGGACGTCGTGACCACGGTGAACAAGGGCTGAGGGCAATGGCGCGCTACATCAAGATCAGCCTGGACAAGCGCGGGGTCTCCTGCCTTGCCCGGCTACTCGACGACGAGGCGCCGCGTACCTGCGCGGCGGTGTGGAACGCGTTGCCGCAGAGCGGTGCGGCGTATCACGCGAAGTACGCGCGGAACGAGATCTACGCGCTGGTGCCTCCGTTCGCTGATCCGGAGCCGGGCCAGGAAAACCTGACGGTGACCCCGATCCCCGGTGATGTCGTGTACTTCGCCTTCGAGGCGTACAAGATTGGCAACCCGGCGTACGGGTACAACGACGACAGCGCGGCGCATGGCGCGCAGGGCGCGACCGACCTCGCGTTGTTCTATGGGCGGAACAACCTGCTGATCAACGGCGACGCGGGCTGGGTCCCCGGAAACGTGTTCGCCACGATCGAGCAGGGCCTCGACGAGATCGCCGCCGCCGCCCAAGACATGTGGCTCCGCGGCGTCGAAGGAGAAACGCTCAGTTATGCGAGGCATGGCTGAGCGTTTCTCCTTCGCAACGAACACCGCCGCCCGTCAGGGCGACCTTGAGGGGCGGCGGTCGGGCGACGGGCGGGCGAAACTCTGAGCTACGCAAGGCACGAGCAGTAGTTCGACTCGCGACCGCGTTCCTTAAGAATATTGCGTTGTGCACGCTGGATACCACGATCAGCGTGCACAACGCGATTCAGCCTTCCGGCGCGCACGCCGCCCAGAAATCCTTGCCGAGCGGGGAAAGCTGAACACTGCCGCGGATCAACCGTGGCGCGCGGTTACCCAGTTCACGGGCCCGCTCCTCCGCGGCGCGCACCACCGGATCGGCGCGCAACACCTCGTACTCCGTCTCCAACGAATCCCGCGCTGGACCGCGTTCGGCCAAGCCGAGCTCGAGCAACCGGCCCAGGTACACGTGCGCGTCCTCGACAAGCGCCACACCCGCCGCCCTGCCCACGGTAGAGGCGTTGCGCAGCACCAGCTCCTTCTGCTGGCCGAAGGCAGCCCGGACGGCCACGTCGAGCACCGGGTACACCGTGCCATCGGAAAGCGCGGCGAGGATGCGGGCCTCATCCGGCACGAGCCGACGCAGCATTCCCTGGTACAAGTACTGCTTGCTCTCCGCCGCGTCGCTTTCCAGCGCGCGCCCAAGCAGTTCCGCCATACCCGCGCGCAAGCCGCCTGGCCGGCCATTGGCCGCCGGCCCACCGCGCGCGGCCAGCTCCCGGTTGATCGCGGCAACACCCCGAGCCAACTCGTCCATCGCCCCCTTGCCGAGGCGCCGCACCTGGCGCCGGACCCTGCGCAGCTCGCGGTCAACCAACCCGGCGCCGGGAAGTCGCTGGCCGAGCCCCCAGCCGGTACGCCCCACCCACCGAACGGCGCGTTGCGCGTTGTCCACCAGGTCACCCACCCGCAGCACCACTACACCGCGCGAGGTGTCCTCATCCGGTGTCACGCGCGCACCTCCGTTCGACGATCGGCCGCCCACCAGCATCGCACAACGACACATGCCGGTAGTTCGTAGTCGCCGGCGCGCGATGGCAATACTGTGGCGCATACACGAACCAGGCGGCGAGCAAAGGGGCGGCATGGCAAATCTGGACGGGTTCAGCGACACCCTCAGCGGGATCGTCGGCACTGGTCAGCTGCTGGTCGGCACGGACATCCCGGTCGAGTACGCCCGTGACGAGGCACTCGAGGTCCAGGCGCAGCAGCCCGGCTGGCTGGTCCGTCCGGACGACACCGAACAGGTGGCCGCGGTCATCAGGGCGGCGAACGAACACGGCGTGCCGGTCACCGCGCGCGGCTCGGGCAGCGGGCTCTCCGCTGGTGCTCGCCCGGAGCCTGGCGGCCTCGTACTCAGCTTCGAACGGATGAACGCGATCCTGGAGTTGGACACCGAGAACCACGTGGCCGTGGTGCAACCCGGCGTGACGCTCGGCGAGCTGGAGGAGCGCACGGCCGAGGTCGGCCTGGTGTACCCGGTCTATCCGGGTGAGCTCGGTGGCAGCCTCGGCGGGAACGTGAACACGAACGCGGGCGGGATGCGCGCGGTGCGTTACGGGGTGACCAGGCAGCACGTCCTTGGCCTCCAGGCGGTACTCGGCACTGGCGAGGTCATCCGCAGCGGCGGCAAACCGGTGAAGGTGTCCTCCGGCTATGACCTCACCCAGCTGATCATCGGCTCGGAGGGCACCCTGGCCGTGGTCACCGAGGCGACCGTGAAACTGCAACCCCGGCTGACCCGCAACGCGACGGTGCTCGCCCCGTTCGCGGATCTGGACCAGGTAATGCACGCGGTGCCACGGCTGCTCAGCAGCGGGGTCGCCCCGCACATCCTGGAGTACATCGACGCGCTGACCATGGGCGCGATCACCTACACGGCCGAACTCACCCTCGGGATACCGGACACCGTCCGCGATGCGGCACAGGCATACCTGGTCGTCGGACTGGAAAACCGCGAGGAAGACCGGCTACAGGGCGATATCGAGCTGGTCGGCGAGCTACTCGGAACGCTGGGCGCCATCGAGGTCTACGTCCCGGATGGCACCAACGCGCACAAGCTCATCGAGGCCAGGGAGAAGGCGTTCTGGTCGGCGAAGGCAGCCGGCGCGCACGACATCGTGGATATCGTGGTGCCGCGCGCGGCACTTCCCGAATTCCTCGCCAAGGCGCGCGAGTTGGCCGCGGCCGGTGGTTCCGGGGTGGTCGGCTGTGGCCACGCCGGCGACGGCAACGTGCATCTCGCCGTGTTCCAACAGGATCCGCGGCTCCGCTCGGCGCTGTTGCGCGATATGTTCGCCGTGGCGATGACGCTCGGCGGCGCGATTTCCGGCGAACACGGTCTCGGCACCACGAAAACACCATATTTTCTCGAGCTGGAGGATCCCACGAAGATCGCGTTGATGAGCCGGATCAAGCAGGCATTCGATCCGCGGAACATTCTCAACCCTTCGGTGATCCTCGGTTCGCCAGAATCGGATCCACGCTAAAAGCCCGGCAGAAAGGTCATGATGAACGGCGCACAAGCCATGCTTCGCACGCTGGTTGATTCCGGTGTGGACGTCTGCTTCGCGAACCCCGGCACTTCGGAGATGCACTTCGTCGCCGCGCTCGACTCGGTGCCTCGGATGCGCGGGGTGCTCGGCCTTTTCGAGGGCGTGGTGACGGGCGCGGCGGACGGTTACGGGCGGATGCTCGACCGGCCAGCCGCCACCCTGCTACACCTTGGTCCAGGTATGGCGAACGGCCTGGCGAACCTGCACAACGCGCGGAAGGCGCATACGCCGATGGTGAATGTGATCGGCGACCACGCCACCTACCACAAGGCGCTGGACGCGCCGCTCGAATCGGATATCGACGCGCTCACCGGCTGGTGCTCCGACTGGTCACACATCTCCACGCGCCCCGAGGAAATCGGCGCGGACACCGCGCGGGCGATCGCCGCCGCGCGGACCTCGCCTGGCCAGGTGACCTCACTGGTGCTGCCCGCGGACACGTCCTGGTCGGCGGGTGGCACGGCCGCCGAGCCGATCCCGGTGCCTGCCGCGCCGAAGGTGGCCGAGGATGCGGTCGCCGAGGTAGCCAAGGTGCTCGGTCTTGGCGAATCCACCGTGTTGCTGCTTGGCGGCAACGCCGTCCGTGAGCCGCAGTTGCGCGCGGCGAGCCGGATCGCGGCGGCGACCGGCGCACGGTTGTTCACCGAAACCTTCCCGGCGCGGATGGAACGCGGCGCGGGGCTACCAGCCGTGGAGAAGCTCGGTTACCTGTCCGAGCAGGTCACCTACCAGCTGACTGACGTACGGCATCTGGTGCTCATCGGTTCCCGGCCACCGGTGTCCTTCTTCGCCTATCCGGACAAGCCGAGCGAGCTGACCCCTGCCGACTGCACCGTGCACCAGCTCGCGGAGTTCACCGAGGACACGGTGGACGCGCTGGAACGGCTCGCGGACCGGGTCGCCCCGGACACCGCGCCGGTGTTGGCCGAAGCGAGCCGACCGGCGGTGCCGACCGGCGAGCTGACCGCGCAGACCGTCGCGGAGGCGATCGGAGCGCTGTTGCCAGAAGACGCGATCGTCTCGGATGAGGCGAACACCTCGGGTCTGCTGCTGCCGATGAGCACGGCGGGCGCGCCGAGGCACGACTGGTTGTCGCTGACTGGTGGCGCGATCGGCCAGGGTATGCCGCTGGCCACCGGAGCGGCGATCGCCTGCCCGGACCGGCCGGTGATCAGTCTGGAAGCCGATGGCAGCGCGATGTACACGATCTCGGCGCTGTGGACCCAGGCGCGGGAGCAGAGCAACGTGACGACCGTGGTGTTCAGCAACCGGTCCTACGCGATCCTGCGCATGGAGCTACAGCGGGTTGGTGCGGAAACCACCGGTACCGCCGCGGCCGAACTGCTGGATATCGGCCGGCCGGATCTGGATTTCGTGGCGCTCGCCGGCGGTATGGGCGTACCTGCCAGCAGGGCGACGACCGCGGAGGAGTTCTGCGGTCAGTTCAGCAAGGCGCTCGCCGAGCCGGGACCACACCTGATCGAGGCCGTGATCCCGTCGCTGCTCTAGCCCCAACCTCGCTAACCTTAAAGAACGCGATCACACGCAGTCACCGCAAGATCCCTAAACATTGCGGTTCGGTGGGTACCGGGGTGGCATCCGCTCCGCCACCGCGCTACCTTACTCGTGAGTAGCTAAGCGTGGCGCGGAAGGATCGCGGGATGACCGACAACGGTGGGCCAAACGGCAATCCGGTCAAACGAGATGCCATGGGCCTGGGCATGGCCGTGGTCAAACGGATGGCCGGCAGCAGCCTGTTGGACAAGGTCGGTTTGCGCAAACCGGTGGAACGCGCGCTTGTCGGCTCCACTAGGGCCGGTTTCCAGGCGGCGGGCGCGGCCAGCCGCGCGTTCACGAAGGTCAGCAAGCTGCGCGCGCCGGCAAGGCCGGCAACGCCGAACGCCTCGGCCACCTTCGATCTCACCCCCACGGAGGACGAGCAGCTGATCGCCTCGACCGTGCGGGAGTTCGCGTCCGAACAACTACGTCCGGCCGCTGCCCAAGCGAACGAGGACTGCGCGCCGCCGGATGGTCTGCTCGCCAAGACGGCCGAACTCGGCCTGCACACGGTTGCCGTGCCGGAGGAACTTGGCGGCCTTGCCACCGAACGCTCCGCGATCGCCGGCGTGCTGATCGCCGAGGAACTCGCGCGCGGCGATATGGGGCTCGCGCTTGCCTGTCTGGCGCCGTCCGCGGTCAGCACCGCGCTTTCCCTGTGGGGCGACGCGGATCAGCAGGCGACCTACCTGCCGGCGTTCCTCGGCGAGCGGCCGCCGGCCGCCGCGCTCGCGCTGCAGGAACCGCGTGCCCTGTTCGATCCGCGCCAGCCGCGCACCCGCGCGCGGCGCACCCCGGACGGCTACCGGCTGGATGGCACGAAATCGTTGGTGCCGCTTGCCGGCTCGGCGGAACTGTTCGTCGTCTCCGCCGAGCTGGAGGGCCGTGGCCCTGGGTTGTTCCTGATCGAGGCGAACACCCGTGGCGTGCGCACCGAGCCGGAGCCGGCGATGGGATTGCGGGCGGCGGCCACCGGGCAACTACACCTGGACGGCGTGCGGTTGGCTGGATCGTCGTTGCTCGGTATGGCGGCCGGAACGGAAGTACTGACCGAATGCGTCCGGCTGTCCAGGCTCGCCTGGTGCGCGCTCGCGGTCGGCACCGCACAGTCCGTATTGGACTATGTGGTGCCGTACGTCAACGAACGCGAGGCGTTCGGCGAGCCAGTGAGCCACCGGCAGGGCGTGGCCTTCCGGGTCGCCGATATCGGCACCGAGCTGGAAGGCATGCGGCTGGCCACCTATCGCGCGGCGAGCAGGGCACAGCAGGGACTGTCCTACGCGCGAGAGACCGCGCTCGCCCGAACGCTGTGCGCGGAGAAAGGCATGACGATCGGCAGCGATGGCGTGCAGTTGCTCGGCGGGCACGGTTTCACCAAAGAACACCCGGTGGAGCGGTGGTACCGCGACCTGCGCGCGATTGGCTTGATGGAAGGCGCTGTCCTCGTCTGACGCACCGTCGGCGGCATTACACCTGGAGCATGGGCGATGATTAATCTTGAAGTGCCGAAGAAGTTTGGCGCGTTGGTCAATCAGGCACGGCAGGCGGCGAACGAGATCTTTCGGCCGATCTCCCGCAAGTACGACAACGCGGAGCACAGCTATCCGAGCGAGCTGGACATGCTGGCCGCGCTGATCGACGGGTTGAACTCCTCCGGCGAAGGCGGAGCTGGCGCCGCGGGCGATCGCTCGAACGGCTCAGCGAAGGCAAAGAAGCCGACCGAGTCCACTGTAGATAATGGAAACCGGAATGGCGCGAACCTGGCCACCGTGCTCGGCACCATCGAGATGTGCTGGGGCGATGCCGCGCTGCTGCTTTCCATGCCACGCCAGGGCCTCGGCAACGCGGCAATCGCGGCCGTGGCCGACGATGAGCAGCAGGCCCGCTTTGGTCACAAATGGGCCGCGATGGCGATCACCGAGCCAGAATTCGGTTCGGACTCAGCCGCGGTGAGCACCACGGCGGCACTGGACGGCGACGAGTACGTACTCAACGGCGAGAAGATCTTCGTGACCGCTGGCGAGCGCGCCGAGGCGGTCGTCGTCTGGGCGAGCCTTGATCGGTCGAAGGGGCGCGCGGCGATCAAGTCCTTCGTCGTGGAGAAGGGTACGCCGGGCTTCGAAGTGGTGCGCCTCGAACACAAGCTGGGTATCCGTGCTTCGGACACCGCCGTACTTCGGTTCACGGATTGCCGGGTACCAAAGGAGAATCTGCTCGGCAGCCCGGAGGTGGACGTCAAGCGCGGGTTCGCTGGCGTGATGCAGACCTTCGACAACACCCGCCCGCTCGTCGCGGCGATGGCCGTTGGGCTGGCGCGGGCGGCCCTGGACGATATCGAGCGCATCCTCGCCGAGGCGGGTGTGCGGGTGGATTACGACAAGCCGGCACACGCCCAGCATGCGGCGGCGGCAAGCTACCTGCGCATGCTCGCGGACTGGGAGGCGGCGCGGCTGCTGACCATGAAAGCCGCGTGGATGGCGGACAACCGTACCCCCAATTCACTGGAAGCGTCGATGTCCAAGGCGAAGGCAGGGCGCTCGGTCACCGACATCACGCTCCAATGTGTCCAGTTGGCCGGATCACTTGGTTACACCGAGGCTTCGCTGCTAGAGAAGTGGGCAAGGGACGCCAAGATCATGGATATCTTCGAAGGAACCCAGCAGATCCAGCAGCTCATCGTGGCCCGCCGGCTGCTCGGCAAGAGCTCCACGGAGCTCAAATAGCCTTAGCTGCCAACGACCATACGCCGTACACTGACCTTGGTCCTCGCCCAAGGTGCGCTGGCTCCGGATGACCGCACCCGATTCTGGAGAGGGTGGCAGCCCGTTCAAGCCGGGCCGAGTCCGGGGAGGCGTCTCGGTATCACGCCAAGGCGTCTCCCAAGCCCGGGGAGCATTGACGACGTCGGGCGGCTGGACACTTCTCATGCCACCTTGATGACAACCTTGCCCGAAGTGTGACCTCTCTCGACGGTGGCAAGGGCGGCTGCGGCGTCGGAGAGCGGATGGTCCGCGGTGATCACGGGTGCGAGGACTCCGTCGAGGGACAGCCTGGCGGACCGTTCCAGGTTCTCGCGATCGAGGCGGCGCTCGACGAAACGTCCACCGAGATCGGGTACAGACATATCACCGACGGCGATGACGGTGCGGGGATCCCTGGCCAGCGGAGCGACCGTTCGCAGCGAAGTACCTCCGACCAGGTCGACGATCCCGTCGAAGCCGTCCGGAGCCAACTCATGTGCCGCGGCGACGACGTCCCCGGCGGTGTAGTCGATGAACCGCACTCCGACGGCCTCGGCGTACTCGCGCTTGGCGGTGCTCCCGGTGCCGATCACCCGCAGCTCGCGCCCGACGGCCAGCCGGGCGACGGCGAGGCCGACCCCGCCCCCGACCCCGTTGACCAGGACTGTGGCGCCGGCCGGGAGGCCGAGCTGGTCGAGCACGTCCACCGCGGTCGTCCCGGCCACCGGCAGCGTTGCCGCCACCGTCACGGACAGACCCGCCGGGATGCGCGCGGTGTTCGGCGCGGACAGCACCGTCGTCTCAGCGTAGGTGCCGCCACCGGTGAGGGCGAAGCCGAAGACCGCGTCACCCGCCTCGAGCCCGTCGACGTCCTCGCCCAGGGCGAGAACGGTTCCCGCTGCCTCCACGCCCAGCACACGAGGAAACGGACGGCCGCCGTCGAGCCCGGGGACCAGACCCGAGCGTAGGAGGTGGTCGAGGGGATTCACGCCGGCGACGTGGACCCGGATCAGCACCTCGCCGCGACCGGGGACGAGATCGGGACGATCGAAGAACTCTTGCACCTCGGGTCCGCCATATCTGCCGAAACCCCACGCCTGTCCCATTTTCTGCCGCCTCCCGTATGACCGGCCCGGTGATTCCGGGCGCTGTTGCCATCCTCACCGCTGACACCGATGTAAGGGGCGACCGGCTGAGGTGGAGGTCACAGCATCAGGCCGACTGTGCCACTGGTCCCGGGGTGGACAGCTCCGCCCGGTGCCGACTGTTGGCCCTGATCAGCATGTCGAGTGCATCCCGGGCCTCGATCAGGTGCGCGATGTCGGCATCGATCCTGTCCCGCTCGCGCATCATCGCCGTGAACGTCGCCTCGGCGACGCCCAGGTCACTGGGGGAGTCCACACACGGCAGCACGGTCACGATCACCCGGCTGGACATGCCAGCCTCGAACAACTGTCGGATGAGCGACACGCGCTCGACCGCGAAATCGGAATAGTGACGCTGCCCCGCCTCGGAGCGTGAGCTGGTCAGCAGGCCCTGCTCTTCGTAGTACCGCAGTGAGCGTGGACTTACACCCGTGCGCTTGGACAATTCGCCGATCCGCATCTCGGAGATAGTACGCCCGCGCGCTCAGCAATCGCAGCTCTCACTATTCCGCTCGACGTAGCTCGGATGGCCGCGGCTCGAGCGAGTGACGTGGATAACCCTGATCGAGTGCAGGCGTCGCTTGACGGCCACCAGTCGCCTGGACGAGGCTGAATGAGCAAGCGCTTAGTAACCTCGAGGAGGCACAGTGCTCGAAGCTTGCATCGTGGCTGCCGCCCGTTCGCCGATTGGCCGGGCCAGCAAGGGTTCACCGAAAGACGTTCGCCCGAAGGCGTTCGCCGCGCGGGTGATCCCGTCGGCCCGGGAACTGAACATTGCCCCAGAAGACAGCGTCAAGCTCAACGTCAACAGCGGCGCAGGCGCGCACGGAGAAGTCCGCGGCAGGCAGGCAGAGACAATGCGTGTGGGCGGCGGCCCTGGAATCGCGATGATTCTGGAGAGATTGTCATGACCAGGTTCACGGGTAAGACCGCGATCGTCACCGGCGCCAGCCGGGGAATCGGGCTGGCCATCGCCGAGCGGTTGGTGGCCGACGGCGCGAAAGTTGTCATCACCGCCCGCGAGCAGGAAGCGCTGGACGCCGCGGTCGAGAAGCTGGGTGGGCCGAAGCATGCGCTCGGAGTGGCCGGGCGCGCCGACGACGTCGACCATCAGGCCGAGACCGTCAAGCGGGCGATCGCGGAGTTCGGCGGCGCCGACCTGCTGGTCAACAACGCCGGAATTAACCCGGTGTACGGCCCGATGATCGAGCTGGATCTGGAAGCCGCGCGCAAGATCGTCGAGGTGAACTGCTTGGCGGCGTTGTCTTGGGCCCAGCAGGCGTATCGGGGATGGGTTTCCGAGCACGGCGGCGCGATCGTCAACGTCGCGTCGGTCGGCGGGATCCGACCCGCGCCGGGCATCGGCTTCTACGGCGCCAGCAAGGCAATGCTGATCCACCTCACCGAAGAGCTGGCCGTCGAGCTCGGCCCGGACATCCGGGTCAACGCGGTGGCGCCGGCATTGGTGAAGACGAAGTTCGCCACGAAGCTCTATGAGGGTCGGGAGGACGAGGTCGCCGCGGCCTACCCGCTCAAGAGACTCGGCGTCCCGTCTGACATCGGCAGCGTGGTGGCGTTCCTCCTCTCCGCGGATGCCGCCTGGATGACCGGGCAACTTCTGGTCGTCGATGGCGGCGTCACCCTCGCAGGCAGCGTCTGATGCCGGTGCGGCGAGTCGGCGAGGACATCGCGCACGCCGCCTCGTTCCTCGCCAGCGAGAGCGCGGGCTTCGTCTCCGGCCAGGTGCTCTGCGTCGCTGGGGGGCCGAAGGCGTGAGCAACCCACCTGGCATCGATCTGGATAGGCTCGGCCCGTGGCTGGCCACTGCCGTGCCGGGTGCCGGCGAGAGGCTGTCCGCCGAACTGATCGCAGGGGGCAGATCCAACCTCACCTACCTCGTCACCAACGGGACCGCGGAGTGGATCGTCCGTCGCCCGCCGCTGGGACACGTGCTGGCCACCGCGCACGACATGGTGCGCGAGCACCGGGTGATGTCGGCATTGCAAGACACGGCCGTTCCCGTACCGAGGATGTACGCGCTGTGCCAGGACGAATCCGTGCTGGACGCGCCGTTCTACGTGATGGAGCACGTCGCGGGGACGCCGTACCGATCGGCCGCCGAGTTGGCGAAGCTCGGTCAGCACCGGACTCGAACCATCTCGCGAGGCTTGGTCGACACACTGGCTACACTGCACGAGGTCGACCCGAACGTGGTGGGCCTGTCCGACTTCGGCCGACCGGACGGTTTCCTGGAGCGGCAGGTGCGTCGGTGGAGGAAGCAGCTGGACGCATCGCGAAGCCGGGACCTGCCCGCCGCGGACGAGTTGCACGCCTTGCTCGCCACGAGCGTGCCCCCGGAATCGGCGGTCGGCATCGTGCACGGTGACTTCCGGCTGGACAACCTTCTGGTGGACGACTCCGATACCACGACAGCGGTGCTCGATTGGGAGATGGCCACACTCGGTGACCCGCTGACCGACCTGGCGCTGATGGTCATCTACCACCGACTGGGCGATCTGCTGCGTACCGCTACCGTCTCCGACGTCGCGTCCGCGCCGGGCTTCCTGTCCGAGGATGAAATCATTGCCCGATACAGCGCGCGCAGCGACCGTGACCTGACGTGGTTCGGGTTCTATCTCGGGCTGGCGGCATTCAAGCTGGCCGCGATCCTCGAGGGGATCCACTACCGCCACCTGCACGGCCAGACCGTCGGCGCGGGTTTCGACCAGATCGGCGATGCCATCCACCCCCTGCTCGACGCCGGCCTCACCGCAGTGAAGGAGAACCGCTGATGGATTTCGCGTTCGACGCCAAGACCGAAGACCTCCGAGCCAGCCTCCTGGAGTTCATGGACAGCCACGTCTACCCGGCAGAACCGGTGTTCGCCGAACAACTGGGGCAGCTCGACGACCGGTGGGCGTGGGACTCGGCGCCGGTGCTCGCCGAACTGCGGGCCGAGGCGCGCCGCCGCGGCCTGTGGAACTTCTTCCTGCCCGGAGAACACGGCGGGGGCCTGACCAACCTGCAGTACGCGCCCCTGGCCGAGATCACCGGCCGCAGCGGCCATCTGGCCCCGGCCGCGTTGAACTGCTCGGCACCGGACACCGGGAATATGGAGGTTCTCGCGATGTTCGGCACTGAGGCGCAACGCAAGGAGTGGCTCGAGTCATTGCTTGCGGGCACGATTCGCTCGGCGTTCGCGATGACGGAGCCCGACGTGGCTTCCTCCGACGCCACCAACATCGCCACCCGCATCGAGCGCGACGGCGACGACTACGTCATCGACGGCCGCAAGTGGTGGATCACCGGGGCGATGAACCGCAACGCGAAGATCCTCATCGTCATGGGCAAGACCGACCCCACGGCTGAACGGCACCGCCAGCAGTCCATGATCCTGGTGCCACGCGACACTCCGGGCGTGGAGATCCAGCGCGGAATGGAGGTCTTCGGCTACGACGACCACCACCACGGCGGCCACGCAGAGCTGACCTTCACCAACGTCCGTGTTCCCGCCAGGAACCTCATCGGCGGCGAGGGCGACGGGTTCGCTATCGCCCAGGCCCGACTCGGACCGGGACGGATCCACCACTGCATGCGCTCCATCGGCGTGGCCGAACGCGCGATCGAGCTGATGTGCGCCCGCGCCAACGAGCGGGTCGCGTTCGGCAAACCGCTGGCCGAGCAGGGCGTCATCCGTGACTGGATCGCCGAGTCACGGGTCCGTGTCGAACAACTGCGACTGTTGGTGCTCAAGGCAGCGTGGCTGATGGACACAGTCGGCAACAAGCGAGCGCACACCGAGATCCAGGCGATCAAGATCGCCACCCCTGCGACCGTGCAGTGGATTCTGGACAAGGCCATCCAGACGCACGGCGCGGGCGGGCTATCCCAGGACCACCCGCTGGCCGGCGCCTACGCCAACATCCGGACGCTGCGGTTTGCCGACGGCCCGGACGAGGTGCACAAGAACGCGCTGGCGCGCGCCGAGCTCCGCCGGCAGAAGCAGGCCCGCTGATGACTGTCGGCGGGCTCGGCGTTCGCCGTTGCGGTCACCGACCGCCTGAGCCGCGACCCTGCTTGTCCGCGAACGCGGCGATCGCCCGAAGGTGATCCTGTGTCAGGCCACAAGCCTTGTGCCGTGGTACTTCCGCATCCATGGCATCGAACAGGGTGGAGCGCGGGGCTTCCGCGAGATTCCGTTTCATGTGCGCCAACGCCGTCCGTGGACCGTTGGCCAGCGAGGTGGCCACATCGCGCGTCTGCTCCGTCAGGCCGTCAGGTTCGGTGACCCAGTTGAGCAGGCCGAGTTCGAGGCTCGCGGAGGCGTCCAGCCGCGGACTGAGATACAGCAGTTCTCGCGCCTTCGCGGGCCCGACGAGATGGTGGAGGAACCAAGCGACGCCATAGTCGCCGGAGAGACCAACACTGGCGAATGCGGTCACGAGCAGGGCCCGTGGGGAGCCGATTCGTAGGTCAGCCGCCAGAGCCAATCCCAGTCCAGCCCCTGCGGCTGCCCCGGGGAGGGAAGCAATGACGGGTGTGTCCATCGCGTAGATCTTGCCTACGGTGGCTCGCTGCGAAGCGACCTGTTCCGCAACCTGGCTTGAGTCGACCTCGGAAGCGCCACTGCCTTCGCCGCCACGTTCGTTGAAGTCCAGAACATCCCCACCGGAGCAGAAGGCATTGCCGGAACCCGTCAACACGACGCACCCCACGTCATCCGAAGCGTCCATCAGATGAAGCAGGTCGCCCAACCTGACGAGCATTTCGGGCGACATCGCGTTGCGCCGCGCCGGCCGGTTCAAAGTGATCGTGCCAACGCCTCCGTCGATCGTCCCGAACGCGTCGTCGTTGGTGTCTCCGAGCAAGCGTGTCACTGGTGTTTTCCCCTTGTCTTGTCGTGCGGCGTCTTGTCGTGCGGTGTCTTGTCGTGCGACGTCGATGCCGATCGAACAACTTGATGCCGGATCGGGCCAGGGCAGTGGTGCGGGCGCGTCAGGCCAATGCTTCGTAGATGGCAGTGAGGTAGGAGTTGGCAGCCTCGGAGCCGATGACGCCCTCTGCCATCTGGTTCATGACATAGGAGATGGTCAGTCCACGGTCGGGGTGCATGACAATCATCGATCCACCCCAGCCGCCCCAGAAACAGGCCCTGTCGTCGTCGGAGATCGACGGCACGGTGGCCGGTTGGGGAAGACCGTAACCGATGCCCCACCGAAGCGGTACTCCCAGCACGAGGTCAACGCCATCAGCCTGCTCCTGGAAGATCAGCTCGATCGTCGTCGGGCTCAGCAGCTTGACGCCGTCAACCTCCCCGCCGAGCGACACGGCGGAGAGTATGCGGGCCAGTGCACGGGCGTTGCCGTGTCCATTGCCAGCTCCCAGATCGGCGCGCCTCCACGGCTCGGTGTTGGCGACCGTTGGGTCGGACACGGGGCCGTGGAAGGTCCTGAACATGGGCACGTTGGGCGGAAGCGTGCTGAGGTCGAACGCGCGGACCCGGGGCGGGATGATCTCGGCAATTCGATGATCATCGTCTGCGCGGGCGCCGATCTGGAAGTCAGCTCGCAGTGGTTCGGCGATCTCGGTCCGAACGAACTCCTTCAGGGACTTGCCCGATACCCGTCGCACGACCTCACCGACGAGGTGCCCCATGGAGTTGGCGTGGTATCCCGAGGCGGTTCCGGGCTCCCACCACGGCGCCTGGCTCGCGAGCAGCTGTGTCGACCGCTCCCAGTCGTACATGTCATCGACGGCAAACGGTGGTTCCCATCCGGAGACGCCGGACGTGTGGGACATGATGTGTCGCACTTCAATGGCATCTTTGCCGTTCGCGGCGAACTCTGGCCAGTACTTCGCGACCGGGGCGAACACGTCTAGCATTCCGCGGTCGACGAGCATCAGCGCGGCCAGGTTGGTGACTGTCTTGGTCGACGACCAGACATTGACGATAGTGTCCCGTGACCACGGGATGGTTCGTTGCGCGTCGCCGTGACCACCCCACAGGTCCGCAATCGTCTCGCCGTGCAGATCGACCGTGATAGAAGCTCCGAGTTCGCGGCCGGTCTCGATGTTGTCCCGCATCAATGTTCGAACCTTGTCGAACCGAGCATCGGCCGTGCCGTGAAGCAATTCTGGCATGTCTGGCCCCTTCGGACAGTGGGAAGTCACCTATGGACCGCCCGGCAACAGCGAACTCGATCTCGCGCGTGATCGATACGTGCACCTTGACACTGAATCCTGAACCGTGATTCTTTGCAACATATCACGTCTATGTTGCAGCAGATAAGGCGAAACCAGGATGAGCAGTGTGTTGGATCCGGTTCGGCGGCACAGCGTTGCCATGCCGGAGGCGTTGGCGGTTCGCGACGAACGGGGCGACTGGACCTACGGTGATCTCCTCGCCGGTGCGACCGCGTTTGGCGCGGGGCTTCACCGGCAAGGCGTGAAACCGGGCAGCCGTCTGGTTTTCATCGCCCCGTCGGTGCCCGAGTTCGTCGTTGCTTACCTCGGAATCCAGGCCGCGGGCTGCGTCGTGGTGCCGATGAACACGATGGCATCGCGCAGCGAGATCCGTTACGTGCTGGAGGACTCGACAGCCGCAGCCCTGATCGGCTGGCACGACGTGGGTCCGGCCGCCCGGCAAGCTGCCGATGAGGCCGGGGTGCCGTTCCAGGTGTTGAACTCCATGACTCCCGGCTCGGCGCAGGCTGGCGAGTTGACGTTCGAGATCCAGGAGCGGGCTCGCGACGACACGGCGGCCATTCTCTACACCTCGGGCACGACAGGACGCCCCAAGGGTGCCGAGCTGACGGTCGACGCCCTCCTGGAAGCAGGCGAGATCTCGGTCGAGGCGCGGCGCACTTCGCCCCATGATCGGTTCGCGACCGCACTCCCGCTGTTTCACATCTTCGGACAAGTCACGGTCATGATGGCGGCTCTTTCGGCCGGGGCCTCGATGTCCTTGCAGTCGCCGTTCGAGCCGGTGCGCATGCTCCAGATGATCTACCGTGACCGGGCGACCGTCGTGGCCGGCGTGCCAACCATGTGGAACGCGTTGCTACGAGCCGCGGACGGATTCGGACCGTCGGACTTCTCCTCGGTGTCGATCGCGATCTCGGGGGGCGCCTCGTTGCCCGCGGAGGTCGCCTCCGCATTCGAGGAGCGTTTCGGATGCCCTGTGCTCGAAGGTTATGGGTTGACCGAAACCACCTCGCTGGCGACCTTCGCTGACCTCGACCGGAGGCCGAAGAACGGTTGCGCGGGCGCGCCGGTGCCCCGCACGGAAGTGGAGATCCGTGCCGCAGACGGCACGGCACTGCCGCGGGACGAAGTCGGGGAAGTGTGGGTGCGTGGCCCGTCTGTCATGAAGGGCTACTGGCGTCGCCCGGACGCGACTGCCGAGGCGCTGCGGGACGGCTGGTTCCGGACCGGAGATCTCGCACGGAAGGACGCGGAAAGTGACGTCTGGATCGTCGACCGGCTAAAAGACCTGATCATCCGCGGCGGCTACAACGTCTATCCGGGTGAGGTCGAGGAGGTCCTCTACGGTCATCCGGATGTGGTCGAGGCCGCCGTCGTGGGCGTACCCGACGACTATTACGGCGAAGAGGTCGCGGCGGTGATCGTGCTGCGTGACGGCGCGAAGCTCGCCGGCGAGCAGATCACAGCGTGGGCGCGGGAAAGGATGTCCGCCTACAAAATCCCGCGGATCGTTCGGTTCGTGCCGGAACTTCCAAAGGGCGCGACCGGCAAGGTTCTGAAGCGCTCGATCGACCCCGTCAAACTGGGCTGATCTCATGGCTCAGTACTCCCGGCACGCCATCCCATCAGCGCTACAAGCAACCCACACCAATCGGCCGAAGCACGATCTAACCTCAGAAATTACACACTCCCGGGCTCGAGAAAGTGCTCATCGATCGGCGGTTCAGCAACCAGACTCACCCCCAAACCCACCGAGCCAGAGGAGAACGCCGGCCCGCCCGGAACCCATTAGGCTTGTCACGTGACCGAATGCAAGGCTCAAAGTGCCGGGACGGCACTCCGACCGGGGGCCGAGCGCGCAGTCAGGCTGGCTCGCAAGAAGCTCATGGCAGGCGAACGCCTCGACATCAACGCCATGGCGGCGGAGTTGGGCATCGATCGAACGACGCTCTTCCGCCGGGTCGGCAACAGGGATCAGCTGGTTATGAGTGCGATTCTCTCGATCACGGTACCGACGCTCACACGAATTATCGCCTCAGCGGAAGGCTCGGGTGTTACGAAGATCGCGTACGTTGTCGAGACATATGCACGCGCGTCAATCGAAGCGGAATGGTTCAGGCGTTGGATAGAGCGCGACCCGGAACGCGCACTTCGGTTACTGACGTCCAAGGCAAGCCCGCTGCAGCAGCACGTCGTGACTGTCTTCGAGGAGTTGTTGATCGATGAGCATGCCAAGGCACCGATAGGCACGCCGCTGCCGATACGTGACATGGCGTACCTACTCATCCGCATCCTCGAGTCTTTCGTCTATTCAGACCTAATTGCAGGCGACGAGCCGGACTGGACGAAAGTTGGCCCGGCTGTTTCGGCCTTGCTTCGCCCCGACCAGCCCGACGCACGAACCTGACTTGGCGACCCTCGACCGCGTTGCGGGCAGGATCACTCCGACGGCGCCGGGGGAAGTGAGTTGGTTTTGGAGCCTGCGGTTCCTCCCGCCTTGGCGCCCTCCTCATGCACGTCGTCGTCCAGCGGGCTCGGCTGTTCGTCGCGAAAATGAGCGAAAATCTTGCTCGGTTCCGGAGCCGTGGCCAGTGATACGACGACGTGAGCAACGTAGGAGGCCAACACACCGAGTGCGGCCACGTTCCATGGCGACAGCAATGGTGAGTCTTGGAACACCGTCTCGTTGAGGATGGCCACCACGCCGCCGACGAGAATGCCGGCCGACAGCGACGCAATGGCGCCCTTCGTGTTGGCGCGACGCCAACGCATCCCGAGGTAGACGACGGGTCCTAGCATCGCAGAGAGTGCCCCCCAAGCGACGGCCATGAGCGCCATGACGAACGGCGGAGGATTGAGAGCCAACGCTCCCGCGGCCACCATCAACACAACACAGGCGATGCGCGTATAGAGCATCTCTCGCCGGTCCGACATGCGGACGCCGATGCTCTGCTTGAGGATGTCGCGGACTATGGCTGCCCCACTGAGAAGCATGAACGAGTCGGTCGTGGACATCACCGCCGCCAGCACCGCCGCACACAGGATGCCCACAACGAAGGGACTGAACTGGTCAATGATCAAGGTGGGCAGGACCGAATCAGGATCATTGACTACCGGCACGGAACCTTCGTCCTCCAGTACCCGGTAGGACGTGCCGGCCCAGATGGCTGCTATGCCGAAGAGATAGAGGAAGCACGAGATGAACGGCAGCCAGCGAATGACCTCAAGATTGCGGATCGTGAAGAACTTGGTGTTGACGTGGGGTACGCCCGCGTAGGCGAGAAAACCGATAAAGAAAGCGTAGAGCAGAACGTTCTGCCATACGAACGCGCCGTCGCTATGCCAAGGCTCAAGGTATTCGGGACTGATGGCTCCGAGCTTCTCATGCAGCGCGCTCAGCCCCCCAACCTCGCGGATGCCCCAGACGGCGATCCACACTGCGAAACCAGCGAGCAAGATCATCTGGAACAGGTTGGTCCAGATTGCGGACCTGATTCCGCCGCCGAGCGAATAGAGGATCACGACAGCGCCCCCAAACGCGACCGAGGCGAGCTGGCTCCAACCGAACACTGTGGTGCCAACCCAAGCCATCGCCACGAACTGGACGACCATGTAGATGAACGACCCGAGAACGACACCAGTCGCGCTCAGCACCCGAACAGTGGTGCTGTCTCCATAGCGCAGCGCGAGCAAATCGGGAAGCGTGTACACCTCGTGCCGTCTCGCTGTCACCGTCATCGGCTTGGCGAGCAGTAAGTACGCCACGGTCAGGCCAAGGAAGGCGAACCCCATCGTCATGACGTACAACGCGTACCCGGTTCCATAACCCGATCCAACGTTGCCGAGCAGGCTCGCGCCGCTGACGATAGTTCCCACAACGCCGAACGAGACCAGCCACTTGCCGAACCCGTTCCCGGCGATCATGTAGTCGCGCATGGAATTCACTCGACGCGCTGCCAACAGACCGATCGCGACCGTGATCGAAAGATACAGAACGATGGCTATAGCGCCGCTTAGCCCGAAAGACATCGCGCGATTACCTCCGCCGTGTGGTTCGGTAGGGCTTCCCAAGGACCGCCCACTCGTCATCGGTGGAACGGAAGCGCAATCCGAATCCCACCGCCAGGACCACTGCCGCAACGAATCCGCCGAAGACGAACAAGCTGGTCAACACTGGAAGTCCGAACATCCGCCTCTTCCTCCAACGGTCCGATACGAACCCTGCGATTGCAACATCTATGCCTGATGTTGCAGACAATGTCGTGAACGGGACCACGTGTCAAGGGCGAGAAGTAGTCGGACCCGAGCATCGCTCAACGCTCGGTGGACCAATCGCACTCAGCGGCGCCCGCGTCGAGTGGGGTGACGCTCGAGGGCGCCAGGATGCACTCGGGATCTGGGCTGACCCTGGCCGTGAGGGCGCGAGGTTCTAGCTGCAAGTGTTGCAGGACTTGAAGAATCATGGAATGAAGGATGTGTTCTTCGTGATCCGCGACGGGTCATCGGCCCGCGCACTCGTTACCGCTTCCCTACGAGATTTCCAGGCACAGCAACGCGAAACCGAGCCATCAACTACGTGGATTGAGCAGAGCTAGTCACCACGGTCGGCTGGATCGCCGTGGTGGTCGTTCCCTGGGGGTTCGCTACCGGAACGGCGCATACTGTCGAGGGCGCGCGCGATGAATTCGGAGCCAAGCGAATTCGCGCTGGCCGCCTGGCCGGGTCGATGCCTGGGCAACGTATCGGACTGGTCCACCACCCGGTGCAACTCCGCCGCGGGATAATGCCATTCACCGCTACAGCCGTTCGGGCAAGGCCATTCAACTTCACGGAGGACCTGTCCGCTCTGATCCGGCTGCTGCCAAGCCATGGTCCCCGTACCGGCACAGAGCTGGCACGGTTCAGCGATTGGGTACCTGTCCAAGTCCACCGCACGTCCCGCAGGCGTTTCGATCTCGGTCCATCCCCGACCCATGGCAAGCCGGGCATTCCACCATATCGAAGCACAGCATCCCACTGTTGCTGGCGCCCCGTCCCACGGTCTTCTGGATTCGCACGTGCCAGAGCCTTTCTGATCGGCATGCGGTAGCCAACCCCCGAGTGATCAAACGTGTTTTATGAAACACTTTCAAGCCAAATCGGCACGTTCGCCCCGGCCACGTGCTAACCGGGCGCCCCGCACTCAGGGGTTGACCAAGCCAGACCCCGTCATCCGCGCCAAACCGGACTTATCCGCCCGGCAAGCTGGCTACCGGAAGGACGCGGCGTTCTCCCGCACCCAGTCCGCGAAGGTGCGCGGCGCGCGCCCGGTCACCCTGTGCACGGTTTCCTGAACGGTGTAGCCAGCCTCCGACGGATTGGTGCGCATCGCGAGGAAGTAGTCGATATCGCTGTCGGCGAATCCAGCCTGCCGCCACTGCGCCACGATCTCGTCCTGACTCAGTTCGACAAAGCGCAGCCGCCGGCCAAGAACCTCGGCAAGCGTGTCCACCTTCTCCCTGGCATTGAGCGATTCCGGCCCAGTCAGCCAGTACTCCTGACCGGCGTGCCCATCCGTAGTGAGCGCGACTGCCGCAACGGCGGCGATATCCGCTTCGTGCACCATCGCGCTCTTCGCCGCCGCAAAACCGTCCCGCACGACACCTTCGGTCCGAATGGACTCCGCCCACTCCAACGTGTTTGCCATGAACTCCACCGGCGCCAGCAGTGTCCATTCCAGATCGCTGGCCTCGAGCGCCCGTACCAGCGGCGTCTTTTCGATGTCACCCTGCAGTACGGTCACCTTGCGCGCACCGGCGTCCGCAACTCGCCGTACTACATCCGCACCGTTGGGCAGTGCGCTGTAGGTCGTCGCGTCGAAATCGATCAGATGTACGGCGTCGACCCCGGCGAGGGCGTCGACGAGACTGTCCGCGTCGGTGAGATCCCCGCCGACGACGGCCGCGCCGCTCGGCGGATTCGCGCCCGCGGGATTACGCGTCATGGCACGGACCACCTGCCCTTCCGCGACCAGCTGTGCGGTGAGCTGCCTGCCCACCGTTCCGGTGGCGCCGGTTACCAGAACTGCCACGATTGCCCTACTTTCGCGTCGCGTATCGCTTACCAGCGTCGACGCTAACCCGCTCTTAGGACACTTATCGTCCTAAGAGCGGCGCGGTTGCACTCCGTGGCCGCAAGATCCCTAAAGACCGCGGTCTAGCGGGCGTCGGCATCCTCGTCGACCAGCGACTCGGGCCGGTAGCGAGCCAGATAGGCGCGCCGCTGCCGTTCATCCTCTTCGGCGCGCTCTGCCTTGCGAACCGAAACGCGGGCATTCGCCGGAAACCCGTGTTTGGCAAGACGATGCGCACAGCTCTCTTCGACATAGGACAGTGAGTAGAAATAGCCAACGACCGCGGCGAGCACGACCATGCTGAGCCGCAACTCGATCGGCGCGGGCAGGAACAGCGGACCGACGAGCAACGGCGCGAGCAGCACGGTCGCCCGCGCCGCATGCCGCCACACCCAGCTTCGCGCGGTCAGGTCGTGGAACACCCAGCCCCGGTAGCGCTCGGACAGCGTTCCACCGAGCGCGTAGTACACCCAGCGCACCGGGTTCGGCCTGATCCGGTCCATCAGCGACTCCAAGGCTAATTCTTAGCTTGCTTAAAGTTAGCACACTAATTATTCACGTCAACACGGTTCTGGCTATCATCAGCACCAGCCGAAGTGAAGGATGAGCGATGGCAACGATCGATCTCGGCGATGATCCGCTGGACCTGGACCGGCAGGTGTGTTTCGCGCTGTCGGTGGCCTCGCGCAGCGTTATCGGGATGTACCGGCCGCTGCTCGAGCCGATGGGGCTGACGCATCCGCAGTATCTGGTGATGCTCGCGCTGTGGCAGTCAGCGCCGCGTACCGTGCACGAACTCAGCGGCGTGCTACGTGCCGAGCCAGCGACCCTTTCGCCGATGCTGAAACGGCTCGAATCGATCGGGTACGTGACGCGCACCCGAGGTGTCCCGGACGAGCGCACGCTGACCGTGGATCTCACCGATACGGGCCGAAAGCTGCGTGCCACCGCGGAGCAGATCCCGTACCGGGTGGTCGAGCTGCTTGGCATGGAGGTCAGCGAGCTGGAGCACCTACACCAGGTGCTCGGCAAGGTGATCGCCGCGACCGACACCGCACCCGAACGGGCCTGACGCTCCCCTGGTCAGGAGTCGTGACGGGCGTGGAACTGGTCGATATACGACCACGTGGTGTTGCGCGCCCCGCGTCCGGTGAGTACCCCGAGATGGCCGCCGGGCGCGACCTCGAAGCACACCTCCGGCGCGTGATCGAGCAGCTCGGTAACCCGCGCGACCGCACGCTTCGGCGCGATCCCGTCCGTTTCCCCCGCGATAACCAGTGTGGGTACCGAAACCTTGGACAGCGAGATCGTGCGGCCAGCCAGTTCCACGCTGCCGTTGGCGAGATCGTTCGCGCGGAAGAACCGGTGATACATCTGCCCGAAGGTGCGCCCGGGGTAGGCGAGCATATTGTCCATGAAATGGTCCACGGCCTCGATCTGCGCCAGGAACTCCCGATCATCGAGGTTCTTCAGGATCGCGAGCGGCTTGGTGATCTCCTTATCCAGCCCAGTCGCCCAGAACACCCTGCTCACGATCGAGGCGGGTGCGCTGCCAAGTAGCCGGTACACCGGGGTAAGCACCCAGCCGCCGGTCAACTCAACCAGCGGCCGAACCGGCGCGACAAGGGGAATCGCGGTGAAATCCACCGGCGCCGCGACCGACACGATCGACGCGATCGGCAGGTCCTGCTGATCGGCCGCGGTCAGCAGCGCGAAAATCCCACCGAGACACCAGGAAACCAGCCGCACCGGCGCCCCGCCCGCATCCTCGCTGGCTCGCCGGATCGCCCTGGGCAGCACCTCCTCGACCCAGTGCTCCACACCAATGCCACGGTCCGAGAAGGACACTTCGCCGTAGTCGACCAGGTACACGCAATGCCCCGCATCGACGAAGTACTCGGCCATACTGCAACCGCGCCGCAGGTCGAAGCACAGCGCCGGCGCCGCCAGTGGCGGCACAAGCAGCACGGGAGACCCGTCGGCCGCCCCGTCCGGCTGCTGCATGCGGTACAGGTTGCGGTGTGGGCCTCGGTCGATCAGCACCCTCGGTACGGGCCGCAGATCCGCGAGACCGTCACCGAACGTCTTGGCGAGCACGTTGGCCGCCACGGTGGGCAGCCGCGTGGGGGTCAACCACATGCGAACAGACTAGCGCGGCTGGCTAGCGATACTTGGCGCGCAACTCTCGCTTGAGCACCTTGCCCGCACCGGACATGGGCAGGGCGGCAACCACCTCGACGCTGCGCGGCGCCTTGTAGCCAGCCACATGCTGTTTGGCGAACTCGCGCAGCTCCTCGGCGGTCACCGTCGCGCCCTCGGCCGGCACGACAACCGCGTGTACCCGCTCGCCCCACTGCTCATCCGGCACCCCGATGACCGCGCAGGCGGCGATGGCCGGATGCTTGGCGAGCACGTTCTCCACTTCGGCGGAGTACACGTTCTCCCCGCCCGTGATGATCATGTCCTTGATCCGGTCGACCACGTAGATGTAGCCGCGCTCGTCCATATAGCCGCCGTCGCCGGTGTGCATCCAGCCACCGCGCAGTGCCTGCGCGGTCTCCGCCGGCTTTTCCCAGTAGCCGAGCATCACATGCTCGCCGCTGATCACGATCTCCCCCACGGTGCCTCGGGGCACCTCGTTGTCATCCGGGTCGACGACGCGCACCTCGGCGTGCGGCGCGGCTCTACCTGCTGCCCGCCGTAGGCTCGGATCCCGGTGATCATCGGGCGAGAGCAACGTGGCGATCGGCGAGACCTCGGTCATCCCGTACGCCTGGCCGAAATCCGCGTTCGGGAACGTCCGCATCGCCCTGCCGAGCACCGCCTCGGAGATGACCGAAGCGCCGTAGCCGATGAATTCGACGCTGGACAAGTCGCGCTGGGCCGTCGCGGGATCGTCCACAAGCAACTGAATCATCGTGGGCACGAGCAACACATCGGTCACCTGGTGCCGCTCGACCGCGTCCAACAGCACCTTCGGGTCGAAGGCGGGAATCACGACATGCGTGCCACCGGCCAGCGAGCCGGACACCCAACACGCGAAGTCCGCGAGGTGAAACATCGGCGCGGTGTGCAGCAGGCGCGGCCGGCGACCGGTCATGAAGTAGCCGGTCGCCGAGGCACCCATCGCGGAGGTGAGCAGGTTGCGGTGGCTGAGCATCACGCCTTTCGGCTCACCGGTCGTACCGCCGGTGTAGAACACGCCCGCGAGGTCATCGCTCGTGCGCCGCGCGTCCGCGACCGGCTCGGCGTGAGCGAGCAGTACCTCGTAGTTGAGCATCCCTTCCGGAGTCGGCCCGTCACCGCAGTGGATCACCGTCTCCAGTTCCGGGTACTGCGCCCGGATCGCCGGGACCGAGCCCGCGAACATATCGTCCACGAGCAGCACGGTGGTGCGCGAATCGCGCAGCGAGTACGCGATCTCCGCGGGGCTCCACCGGATGTTCACCGGGTTGAGCACCCCACCGGCCCAGGGCACCGCGTAGTAGTACTCGATGTAGCGATCCGAGTTGAGCGAGTACATGGCCACCCGGTCGCCAGTGGCCACGCCTAGCGTCCGCAACGCACTGGCGAACCTGGCAACGCGATCAGCGACTTCCCGGAACGTGCGGGTGCGATCCTGGTAGACAACCGCTGGGTCATCCGGAAACTGCTGCACCGAGCGGTGTAGCAGCTGGGTCAGGTGCATCGGCGATCACCTCATTCTGTTGGCTCCCGTTCCCCGGAAACGCCAGCGGCCACGCGCGACTCGTAATCGGCCCGCGCGGTGGAATTCACCGCGGACAGCAGCAGCTGATCCGCGCCCATCGTGCGCATGATCCATTCCGCGGCCTTACGTGGCAGCACGCTGGAGACCTTCTGCACCATGCCTGCCGACTGCGGTACGAACACCTCGAAACGCGGGAATCGCAGGGCCGTGGCGATCGCTTTGGCCACGTCCTCCGGCAGTACCGAGGAAACCCCGCGGGCCTCATTGAGGCCGGCGGCCAGCTCGGTACGCACCACCGCGGGCAGGACCACGGAAACGTCCACGCCCGAATCCCTGAGCTCGAAGTACATCGCCTCGGATAGGCCGACCACGCCGTGTTTGGTGGCGCAGTAGGTGGCGCCACCGGGAAAACCCGCCTTACCCGCGGCGGATGCCACGTTGACGATATGTCCGGTGCCCCGTGGTCGCATCCGGCGGGCGGCTTCCCGCGTGCCGTGGATGACCGCGTGCAGGTTGATCTCCAGCTGCCGGGTGGTCATCGCGTCGTCCTCGCGCTCGAGCTCGGCAAGCGGCATGATCCCGGCGTTATTGATCAAGATGTCGATCGGACCGAGCCGGCGTTCCACCTCGTCCAGGAACGCGGTGAACCCGGCGCGTTCGGTGACATCCAGGCGCAGCCCGATCGCTTCCGGCGAGACGTCCTTGGCCGCCGCCTGCGCATCGCCCTCGTCCAGATCGCCGATGGCGACCTTGGCGCCCAGCCGACCGAGCACCCCCGCGGTACACGCGCCGATACCCCGCGCCCCACCGGTAACCACGACAACCTTGCCTTGCAGTGAACGCGGTTGCTTCGCCACGTAATCGTCCTCCCTCATCGGCAGCTCGCCGCCGTCACGGCAGCACTGCCGGCGCACGGGCCAGCGGATCAGGAAACAATCATGTTGGACTGTTTGTACCGTGAAGCGACCCTCGTCACAAGTCTTGGCGCGACGCTATTGCGCTCGGCCGTCGAGTCCGCTTGCATAATGCATCTTGTGGAGCCAAGCGGTGGCCGAGTAGTTGATCTACGTATTAAGCTAATGTGCACTCTTGGTGATCAATTGGTCTTGCTCCGCGACGATGACTGAGATAAGGAGGATCCGTGTCCGAGGAACGACAGCCAGCGAGTAACGAGGCTGCGCCGGACCAACCAAGCATCGCGCGGATCTATGACTACCTGCTCGGCGGTGGCCGCAACTATCCGGTTGACCGGCAACTCGCTGACTACATCGTGCAGCTGGTTCCGGACGCTCCCGAAGCGGCAAGAGCCAACCGGGATCTGCTGCACCGGATGGTGCGCTTCCTGCTCGCCCGCGGGGTCCGCCAGTTTCTCGATATCGGCTCCGGGGTGCCGGCCGAGGGCAACGTGCACGAGATCGCGCAACGCGCCGCGCCTGGATCGCGGGTGGTCTACGCGGACGTCGACGAAATCGTCGTCTCGGAGAGCATTCGTATGCTCGAGGACAATGAACGCGCGGGCGTGGTCCACGGCGATCTGTGCGAGCCGGAGTCAATCCTGCACGCCACGGTGGCCAGGGATCTGCTGAACTTCGACGAGCCGATGGCCATCCTGTGCAACGCGGTGCTGCATTTCGTGCCGGATCAGCGCGCGCCGTATGACGCCATCCGCCAGTTCCTGAACGCCGTGCCGTCCGGCAGTTATCTGGCCATCTCGCATGCGAGTGGCGCGGCCGATCCGGCGCTGCTGAACTACGCGTCCACGGTGTTCACCCGAAGCGATGTGCCGATCGTGCTACGCGATCGCGCGGAGATCACCGAGTTCTTCCGGGGGACGGAGTTGTTGGAGCCAGGCGTGGTGTACTCGCCGCAGTGGCATCCGGACACCGCGGGCGAGGTGGACGATCGCCCGGACCGCGCGTTCAGCTACGCGGGCGTCGGCCGCAAACCCTAAACCGCAAGATTCCTAAAGAACGCGGTTACGGAGTGTGCCGTCAGGCGCCGACGCCGAGCTCTCGGGAGATGAGCATGCGCTGCACCTCGCTGGTCCCCTCGCCCACCTCGAGAATCTTCGCGTCCCGGTAGAACCGCCCGACCGGGAACTCGTTCATGAACCCGTAGCCGCCGAAGATCTGGGTGGCCTCCCGCGAGTTGTCCATCGCGGCGTTCGAGGCAACCAGCTTGGCGATGGCCGCCTCTTTCTTGAACGGCTCACCGCGCAGCATCTTCGCGGCTGCTTGGTAGTAGGCCAGCCGCGCGGTATGCGTGCGCGCCTCCATATCCGCGATCTTGAACTGGATGGCCTGGTAGCTGCCGATCTTGTTGCCAAAGGTTTCCCGCTCACCGACGTAGCGCAGGCATTCGTCGATACAGCCCTGGGCCAGACCGACGCTGACCGCCGCGATCGCCACCCTTCCCTCGTCCAAAATAGACAGGAACTGGGCGTATCCCCTGCCCCGCTCGCCGAGCAGGTTCTCCGCGGGGACCCGGCAGTCGGCGAACGCCAGCTCCCTGGTGTCCGAGGCGTTCCAGCCGACCTTGGAGTACTTCGGTGCCACGGTGAATCCCGGCGTGCCGGCTGGCACGATGATCGCGGAGATCTCCTTGTGGCCGTTGGGCTTCTCCCCGGTCACCGCGGTGACCGTGACCAGCTCGGTGATCTCCGTGCCGGAGTTGGTGATGAACGCCTTGCTGCCGTTGATCACCCACTCGCCGTCCACGATCTTCGCGGTGGTGCGGGTCGCGCCCGCGTCCGAACCGCCACCCGGCTCGGTCAGCCCGAAGGCACCAAGTCCCGCACCGGAACACAACCGGGGCAGCCAGCGCTGCCGCTGTTCCTCGTTGCCGAACCGGTACAGCGGCATAGCACCGAGCGAAACCCCGGCCTCCAGGGTGATCGCGACCGAGGAGTCCACTCTGGCCAGTTCCTCGAGGGCAAGGCACAGGGCGAAGTAGTCCCCGCCCATCCCGCCAACCGACTCGGGGAACGGGAGACCGAACAAGCCCATCTGGCCCATCTTGGCCACCAGCTGGTACGGAAACTCCGCGCGCTCGTAGAACTCCCCGATCACCGGCGCCACTTCGGACCGCGCGAAATCCTCCACGGTCTTGCGCAGCGCTTCGTACTCCTCGTCCAACCGGAAATCAATCATCGCCACCCTCTTCCTGCGCGATCACCACGAGCGTTTCGCCAAGCCCCACCGGCGAACCGGCTCGTACCGGCAACTCGGTGACCACTCCATCCACCGGTGCCGTAATCGTGTGCTCCATCTTCATCGCTTCCACGACGAGTAGCGCCGCGCCCGCCCGCACTGTCGCGCCAACCGACGTGTTCACCAGCAGCACGGTCCCTGGCATCGGGCTGGTCACCGGGCCGCCACCGGCCTCGGCGGTTTCTCCCGCCACCGCGTCCAACCGCTTGGTCTCGTGCAGCGCCCAGGAACGCCCCTGCGCGGCGAGCCACAGCACATCGTCCTGCCGCGCGCTGGAGTACCAGGTGATCCGCCCGGCGAATCCCACGGTGAGGACGTTGTCGGCGCGCCGCACCCAGGCGGCCACCGGTTCGCCAGCGCCGACGGCGACCTCGGCGGCATCCGCGGTACCGCGTACCCGAACCTCGGTGGGTTCCGCCCCGGCAACGCCGATCAGCCAGCTGGACCAGGCTGGTTCGCCCAGCCGCCAGCCGCTCGGGATATCCCAGGGATCACGGTATCCGCCAACGGGTTCCCGCGCGTCGAGCAGTTCGAGCACGGCGGCCGCGAGCACCTCGTCGGGCACCGGCTCGACCCCGGTGAGCTCGCCGATTCGGCGCTCCACCAGTCCGGTGTCCATCTGTCCCGATTGGACATCGGGGTCCGCGAGTAGCGAACGCAGGAAGGGGATATTCGTCGTGACACCGAGCAATACGGTTTCGCCGAGCGCGGTCCGCAGCTCGCGCAGCGCATGCTCCCTTGTGGAGCCGTGTGCCACGTACTTGGCCAGCATCGGATCGTAATCACTACCCACCCGCTGGCCAACCGCGATACCCGAGTCGACGCGCACCCGGTGCGCTGGCTCCGCAAGCGCGAGGATTTCCCCGCCGGTGGGGAGAAAGCCCCGGTCCGGATCCTCGGCGTACACGCGCACCTCGACGGCGTGTCCACGTGCCGGGGTGTAGTCCACGGCCAGCTTCTCCCCCGCGGCGACCCGCACCTGCTGCTCGACAAGGTCGATACCGGTCACCAGTTCGGTCACCGGATGCTCCACCTGCAACCGGGTGTTCATCTCCATGAAGAAGAACTCGTCCGGCGCCCCACTGGCACTTGCCGCGGCTCCGGAGACGATGAACTCGACGGTGCCGGCCCCCGAGTAACCGACGGCGGCGGCGGCATCCACGGCCGCCTGTCCCATCCGCTGCCGCAGTCGCTCGTCGAGCAGCGGCGATGGCGCTTCCTCGACGATCTTCTGGTGCCTGCGCTGCAAACTGCATTCCCGCTCACCGAGATGCACCACGTTGCCGTGCGTATCGGCGAGCACCTGGATCTCGATATGCCGTGGGGTATCCACGAACCGCTCGATCAGCAAGGTGTCGTCGCCGAAGGCACCGCGGGCCTCCCGGCGCGCGGAGGCCGCCGCCTCGGCGAACTCGGCCGGATCGCGCACCAGGCGCATCCCCTTACCGCCCCCGCCAGCGGATGGTTTGAGCAGCACCGGATAACCGATCTCGGTGGCCGCGGCGAGCAGTTGGTCGTCGTCCAATCCCGGCTCGGCGCGGCCGGGTACCACCGGCACCCCGGCTGCCTGCACGGTCTGCTTGGCGCGGATCTTGTCGCCCATCGCCTCGATCGCCGGCACCGGCGGCCCGATGAACACCAGGCCGGCCCGCGCGCAGGCATCGGCAAGCGCCACGTTCTCCGCGAGGAACCCGTATCCAGGGTGGATCGCCTGCGCGCCGGTGGCCAGCGCGGCCTCGATCACGCGCTCGACATGCAGGTAGCTCTCACTCGCCGCGGCCGGACCGAGCCGGATCGCGAGGTCGGCCTCCGTCACGTGCCGCGCGCCGGCATCCGCGTCGCTGTATACCGCGACGGACTGAATTCCCATGCGGCGCAAGGTTTTCGTGATGCGCACCGCAATCTCGCCACGGTTGGCGATCAGTACCGTGTGGAACATCGCGATCACATCCGGAAGACGCCGTAGCTGGCGTCGGTCAGCGCGGCGTTGGCGGCCGCGGACAGTGCCAGCCCAACGACCATTCTGGTGTCCTTCGGATCGATCACCCCGTCGTCCCACAGCCTCGCCGTCGAGTAGTACGGGTTCCCCTGCGCCTCGTACTGCTCCCGGACGGGTTCCTTGAACGCCTCTTCCTCCGATGTGGACCATTCGGTACCGCGACCCTCGAGCTGGTCCCGCCGCACCGTGGCAAGGACCGAAGCGGCTTGCTCGCCGCCCATCACGGAGATTCGCGCGTTCGGCCACATCCACAGGAAGCGCGGCGAGTAGGCCCTGCCGCACATCGAGTAGTTGCCCGCGCCGAACGATCCGCCGATGATCACGGTGAGCTTGGGTACCCGCGCGCAGGCGACCGCGTTCACCATCTTGGCGCCATGCTTGGCGATCCCACCTGCCTCGTACTCCCTGCCCACCATGAATCCGGTGATGTTCTGCAGGAACAGCAGCGGGATGGACCGCTGATCGCAAAGTTCGATGAAATGCGCGCCCTTGAGCGCGGACTCGGCGAACAGCACGCCGTTGTTCGCGATGATGCCGACCGGATGGCCGTGGATCCGCGCGAAGCCGGTGACCAGCGTCGTGCCGTACTCGGCCTTGAACTCAGCGAACCTGCTGCCGTCGGTGATCCGCGCGATCACCTCGCGCACGTCGTACGGCGTGCGGCTGTCGGTGGGCACGACGCCGTACAGCTCGTCCGGGTCCACGGTGGGCGCTTCGGTTTCGCTGACCTGCCATGGCCGGGGCGAGCGCGGGCCGAGGGTGGACACGATGGTGCGCATGATCCGCAGCGCGTGCGCGTCATCGTTGGCCAGATGGTCGGTGACACCCGACTGTCGAGAGTGGACGGCGCCGCCACCAAGATCCGCGGCGCTGACCACTTCCCCGGTCGCGGCCTTCACCAGTGGCGGCCCGCCGAGGAAAATCGTCCCCTGGTCGCGCACGATCACGGCCTCATCGCTCATCGCCGGCACATAGGCACCGCCGGCGGTGCAGGAGCCGAGAACCGCGGAAAGCTGGGGAATTCCGCGTGCGGACATGGTGGCCTGGTTGTAGAAGATCCGCCCGAAGTGCTCGCGGTCCGGGAACACCTCGTCCTGCTTCGGGAGGAAGGCGCCGCCGGAGTCGACGAGATAGATGCACGGCAAGTTGTTGTGTAGGGCGACCTCCTGAGCGCGGAGGTGTTTCTTCACGGTCATCGGGTAGTACGTGCCGCCCTTGACCGTGGCGTCATTGGCCACGATCACGCATTCCCGCCCGCTGACTCGCCCGATCCCGGTGATGATCCCGGCGGCCGGCGCCTCATTGTCGTACATCCCGGTGGCCGCGAGCGGGGCAAGCTCGAGGAACGGCGATCCGGGGTCGAGCAGCGTGTCCACCCGGTCCCGGGGCAGCAGTTTGCCGCGTTCGGTATGCCGCTGCCGGGCCCGCTCCGGGCCGCCGAGGCTGGCCTGGTGCATCCGGGCACGCAGCTCGCCGACCAGCTTCTCGTGCTCTACCACCCGCTGTCCGAATGCTTCGGACGTCCGATCCGCACCACTGGTCAGGATGGGCGCGTCCATCCAGCCTCCTCGCTAACACCGACGTTAGGGATCGTTAACCCAACGCCTATGTTAGCGAGCGCTAACCTAAACGGCAACGGACGGCATTCTTGAGGGATCTTGCGGGAGGGAGTTAGCCGGTGACCGCGGCGAGCGCTTCGTAGTAACCGTTCTGGCCTGCGACATTCGGGTGATAGGACTCGTCCGCCGGCAGCTTGACGCTGTGCAGCCACCAGTCGTCGGAGCAGATCCCGTGCCCGTCGAAGGCGGTCCGCACATCCACGAAGGTCACACCGGCTGCTTCGGCACGCTGCGCGGTGACCTCGACAAGGGTGTCCGCGGCTCCGTTGATCGCCTCGCGCTTCACCTCGCTCAGCCCGGCGTTGCAGGAGCCATCCAGCTCGTAGAAGCGCGGATAGCCGACCGCATACACCGTGGCGTTCGGTGCCCGTTCGGCGATCGCCGCGTACACACTGTCCAGTTTGGCCGGCAGCTCGGTGTTCACGAAGTCTTCGGCCTCGGCCAGCCGATCCAGGCAGCCCTGGTCCGAACTGGTGTTGCAGGTGATCATCACATCGGTGAACCCCGCGTCGTTGCCGCCCATGGTGACCGTGACGGTCGTGGTGTCCGCCGTCAGCGCGTCGAGCTGACCCTCGAGCACCTGGTCCGTGCGGGCGCCAAGACAGGCCTGGAAGTCGAAGGACGCGGCCTCGTTCGCCGCCGCCCACAGCTCGGGATAGGCGTTCGCACTGCGCTTGCAGTCGCCACTGTCGCCGTAGTCGCCGGCGCCTACGCCGGAGGCATAGGAATCGCCGAGGGCTACGTAGTTCTCCGCGGCTGGCGCGGCAACGGCGGGGGCCGCGAGCACGCTCACCCCGAGCGCCGCGGCGGCGGCGCAGATCAACGTCCGAACCATTCGCATGGCGGTCTCCGAATCCCCTCGGCTATCCGGTTGTCGAAAATTAGTCATACCGGAGAATCACCGGCCACACCACCACCATGCGAAGGATTCACCAAGTCGCCTTCGTACGGTTAATGAGCGCTAACCGTTGGGCTTAGGATGTCCCGATGCCACCCGCAGCCCAGTCGCCCCAGCCCGGCGCGCTTCGCGATCAGGAGAAGCCGACCCGCAGGGAGCAGATCCTCACCGCCGCCGCCGAACTGTTTGCCCAACGCGGTTTCCACGGCGTGGGCATCGATGACATCGGCGCGGCCGTCGGCATCTCGGGTCCGGCGCTGTACCGGCATTTTCGCAGCAAGGACGCGATGCTCGGAGAAATGCTGACCGGGATCAGCGAGCGGCTGCTGGACGGCGGGCGCGGCAGGGCCAGCGCCGCGAACTCACCCGAGGAACTGCTCGGCGAACTCGTCCGCTTCCAGGTGGATTTCGCGCTGGACAATCCGGCGCTGATCACCGTGCAGGAACGTAGCCTGGACAACCTCGCCGACGCGGACCGCAAGCAGGTGCGCAGCATGCAGCGGCAGTACGTCGAGGTGTGGGTCGGCGCGATCCGCGACGCGGTATCGGGCGTGTCCGAGTCCACCGCGCGCTCGGCCGCACATGCGGTTTTCGGCTTGATCAACTCCACCCCGCACAACCGATTCGATGATCGTGATCAAATGGCCTCGTTGCTGAACCGGATCGCGCTCGGCGCGTTGCGGGCAACAGCCGAATGACGGGGTGCGGTTGCGCGCCGCACTCGTTACGTTCAACACGGCGCACGGGACTGGTGTTCGGCGCGCCGGATTGGGGAAAGATAGCTCAGGTGGCCGACAGCCAGGAACCAGACAACAGCGAGCTCATCGCGAAAGCCAGCCTCGCGCTGGCCGCGATGCGTGCTGGCGCGGACAACGACGCCCTCGACAGGTTGATCACGCCGCATTCGGCATCACCCGGCCTTGCCGAGGCGCGCGAGATCATGCTGCTGCTGTTTGGCGAATGCAGTGGCATGGTCAGCGCATTGGGTTCTGGCGGCACCACGCCGGTCAAAATGCAGGTGTACGACGACGATGGGCAGGAAGTGCCGATCGATCAGGCCGACCCGCCGGTGCGCACCGCGGTGCGCACCCTGCTTGCCCAGGTGCACGGGGACGCGGAATCCGCGCGCGATCAGATCGAGATCGCGTTGACCAGTGCCGAGGCCGAGGAGGTCGCGAGCCTGATGTTGCAGGCGCTGCGCTGGACGATGCGGCTCGGCCTGGAATGCCTCGAGCGGGATCTGCCGGTGTCCCCGTGGATCAGCGAATCCCTCACCGACGCGCCCGACTGACCACGCCACCGACCGCAAGATCCCTAAAGATTGCGGTCACGGGGCGCCTGCGACCACGACAGACTCGCTAACCTTAAAGAACGCGGTGACGGAGCGTTAGTCGGCGGGTTGGCTGATCGCGATACGGGTGCCCTCGGAATCCTCGAACAGCGCCCACCAACCCCACGGCTGCTTACTGAGCGGCGTCGGGAAACTCACCCCATTGGCGGCAAGCTCCTGACAGGTTCGCTCCGGGTCATCGGCGTACATGAAAAAGTTCGCCGTAGGCAGCTCGGTGGGCACCTGGTCACGGGTATCGGGCTGGCCAGGCGCGCGCTTGCTCAGCACGATCGTCATCCGCTCATCGGGTGAACGCACTTCCAGCCAGCGGTTGCCCTCGCCGTAGGACGCGTCGGTCGCGACGGAGAAACCCACCTTCTCCGTCCAGAACGCGAGCGCCCGGTCCTGGTCATCCACGGTCAGTACGACCATATGCACACCACGAATCATGCGGCCGACGCTAGCACCGCCAACCACGGTTAGCCCGCTAAACGCGGTCCGCGACGGGTCGATGTGGGTGAAAGTTTCAGTTGCGGATTTGCGCCGCCTTACTGTGCGTGTAGGGATAGGCACGGGGAGGTGGCCTGTGGTCAGTTCAGCGCAAGGCAGATCAGCGCAACCGCCGTTTCGGCGCCGGCAACTGGGGCGCACGCTGCGCCGGCTGCGCGAGCGGGTGGGTATGACGCAGCACGAGGCGGCCACGAGGCTGGAGTTCTCGCTGTCCAAGGTGAGCCGGATCGAATCCGGACAGCGGCCCGGGCTGCACGAGTTCCGCGCGATGCTGGACATCTACGGGCTGCCGAGCGGCGACTGGGAGCCGTACCTCGACGAGTACCGGCGGGCCAAGGAGAACGGCTGGTGGCGGGCGTACGGGCTGAGCGATCAGGGCTACGTGAGCATGGAGGACGAGGCATCCAGGGTGCGCGAGTTCCAGAACGGCTTCATCCCTGGACTGCTACAAACCGAGGCCTACGCCGAGGCAATCTTCGCCGCTTCCGGCATGCTGCGATCGCGCCACACGATCGAAAACCAGATCGCGGTTCGGATGCGCCGGCAGGACCGGCTCACCACCCAACCCGCGCTGCGGCTGGACACGATCATCGACGAGACCGTGCTGCGTCAGCGGGTTCCGCCGCAGGTCATGCGCGCGCAGCTGGCGCTGATCGTGGAGCGATCCAACCTGCCGAACGTCAGGGTGCGGGTGCTGCCCAGGGATATCGAACCGCATGACGGCCAGTACGGCGCGTTCATCCTGCTGGATTTCCCGGAACCGGCGGATCCGGAGATCGCCTATGTGGAACACGCCTTCGGTTCGGTGCATATCGAGGAGGCGGAAGACGTGCGGGCCGCTAGACTGAGGTTCGACCAGCTGGCCGAGCGGGCGCTCGGCGAAACCGATTCGCTGCGCCTGCTCGATCGGCTGGCCAGCAGAACCTGACAGAGCGGGAAGGGGCCACCAGCCATGTCCACTATGGACCTCGCCGGGCTCCGGTGGCGGAAGAGCAGCTACAGCAACGGCGGCAACAACGGTGCCTGCGTCGAAGTGGCCTTCGGCACGGCACACTGGCGGAAGAGCAGCTACAGCAACGGCGGTAGCAATGGCGCCTGCGTCGAAGTCGCGCTCACCGGTCCGGCCACGGCGGTACGCGATTCGAAGCACGCCACCGGCCCCGTGCTCGTCTTTGGCGCGCACACCTGGCGAAACTTCCTGGCCAGCGTCTGAGCCATGATCGATGTGCGCAGCGTGGTGGACCGCGTCGGGACCACGCTGTTGCACGCGAGCTACGTCCCGGACAAGCCACGCGGCGTCAGCGATGTGGTGATCGCCGAGCCAGACGGCCGCACCCAGATCGGCAGCGGTGACCTGGTGCTCGCGGTGGCCGCGAACACCGCCGCCGATGCCGTCCGACTCACCGAACAGTGCGGCGCGCAGGAAGCCGCCGCGCTACTGTGCAAACCGCCGCTGGCCAAACGCGTCGGGGTGCAGCGGGCGGCACGCCAGGCCGGTACCGCGCTGATCGAGGTGCGCGCCGGCACCTCGTGGACTCAGCTGGTGCTGCTGCTGCGCGGCGTGCTGGACGACGCGAGCGACGAGGTGCACGCGCCGGAGGGCGAGCCTGGCTCGGCCGATCTGTTCCGGATGGCCGACGCGGTGGCTGCCGTGGTGGACGCGCCGGTGACCATCGAGGACGCGAACTCCCGGGTGCTGGCCTACTCCGCCCGGCAGGACCGCACCGACCCCGCGCGAGTATCCACCGTGATGGGCCGGCGGATCCCGAACGACGTGATGGCGAAATTCCGTTCCCGTGGCGTGTTCCGGGATCTGTCCAAGGGCAAGCAGACGATCTACGTGCCCGAGCAGCCGGACGGCACGCTGCCCAGGCTGATCGTGCCGATCCGGCTCGGCGGCGAACTACTCGGCTCGATGTGGGCCGTGGTGCCCGGCCCGGTCGCCGAGGAGCGCGCAGCCGCGTTCGCCGATGCCGGACCAGTGGTCGCGCTCCAACTGCTGCGCAGGCGCGCGCGGGCGGGCGCGCGGCAGGCGCGGGTTGCCGAGCTACTGCGCGGGCTGTTGCAGGGCACCGGCAGCAGCAAACTGGCCGCCGCCGAGATGGATCTGGTCGCCGGGCCATACCGGGTGGTGGCCATCGACGCGGTCAACGCCGAAGCGCCGGATGCCGAAGGGGTGCGGCTGGCGCTGGCCGAACGCATCGCGCGCGGCGTCGGCGCGCCGCTGGTGACCGAAGTGGACGGACTGCTGTACGCGATCGTGCCAGTGGATTCCTGGTCCCGGTTTCGCGAAGGGCTAGCCACCGAACGTAACCACGGCAGCCTGGTGGCCGGTGCGGGTGAACCCGTCGGGCTCGCCGAGCTGCCGCGCTCGCGCGGGCAGGCCGACGAGACGCTGGGGCTACTGCATGCCGGTCTCGTCGCTGGCCCGGTGGCCGATCACGGGCAGGCCTGGCAGGTGCTCACGCTGCATCGGCTCGCGGTGAACGTGGGAAGCGGGCTCACCGAACTCGGCCCGCTCGAGTCGCTGCGCGCGCACGATTCGGCGAACGGCACAAACTATGTGGACACGCTCTACGAATGGTTGCGCCACCCAGGTGACCCGCGCGCGGCCGGCGAAGCACTGTGCATTCATCCGAATACGCTGCGCTATCGAATGCGCAAGGTTCTCGCGATCACCGAGATCGATCTAGATGACCCGGATACCAGACTGGCGCTGCTCGCCCAGCTGATCGCGCTGCGCTGGAACTAACTCCGTCACGCGAATGGGTAAGGCCCTGCCGGTGAGCGAGCTGCGTTGTGCTTGCAGCACAACAGCCTGCCGAAGCACTCGTTTTGATGGAACGATGACAGCGGGTGTGTGCTATCCCATTCTTGGGGTTAATCGCACCCGCGCGCCGCGGTGTACTCCGCGTGCCCCCACCGGAAGGCAGCATCATGAAGATCGCCGTTCCTGCCGAAGTCAAGCAGCACGAATACCGGGTCGCGCTGACGCCGGCCGGGGCACATGAACTCACCGCGCGGGGTCACGACGTTTTCGTCCAGGCGGGCGCGGGGCTGGGCTCGGCGATCCCCGATGAGGAATACCTCGCGGCCGGCGCGAAGATGCTCGCCACCGCCGAGGACGTCTGGGCCGAAGGCGAGATGGTGCTCAAGGTCAAGGAGCCGATCGCCGCGGAGTACCCGAATCTGCGTGCCGATCAGGTGCTGTTCACCTATCTGCACCTGGCGGCCGACGAGGCGCTGACCCGCCGGCTGCTGGACGCGGGCACCACCGCGGTGGCCTACGAGACCGTGCAGCTGCCGGACGGCAAGCTTCCGCTGCTCGCACCGATGTCCGAGGTCGCGGGGCGGTTGGCGCCGCAGGTTGGGGCGTTCGCGTTGCTGCGGCCCTCGGGTGGCCGGGGGTTGTTGCCCGCTGGTGTGCCGGGGGTTTCGCCAGCGCGTGTGGTGGTGATCGGCGGGGGTGTCGCCGGGGTGAACGCGGCGCGTATCGCGCTCGGGCTGGGCTCGGACGTGGTGGTGCTGGACACCAACATCGAGCGGCTGCGCCAGATCGACTCGGAGTTCGGTGGGCGGGTTCGGACGCTCGCGTCGAACAAGCTCAACCTCGAGCAGGCGGTGCTTGACGCGGACATGGTGATCGGCGCGGTGCTGGTGGCAGGGGCGCGGGCGCCGAAGCTGGTCAGCAACGAGCTGGTGGAGCGGATGAAGCCGGGCAGCGTGCTGGTGGATATCTCCATCGACCAGGGCGGCTGCTTCGCCGATTCGCGGCCGACCACGCACGATGAGCCGACCTACCGGGTGCACGACTCGGTGTTCTACTGCGTGGCGAACATGCCCGGCGCGGTGCCGAGCACTTCGACGTACGCGCTGACCAACGTGACACTGCCGTACGCCGTCGCGCTGGCGGACGCGGGCTGGCAGGCCGCGCTACGCGCGGACCAGCCGCTCTCGCTCGGGCTGAACACGCACGCGGGCGCGCTGACCAACGAGCCGGTGGCGCAGGCGCACGGACTCCCGCACACCGAGCTGTCCAGCGTCCTCGGCTGACCGCTCCCCGACCCGCGTTTCTGAGGAATCTTGCGGTGACTGCGCGTGATCGCGTTCTTTAAGGTTAGCGGGTTTAGAGGAGCTTTTCCGGGGTGATCGGCAGCTCGCGCACCCGTTTGCCGGTGGCGTGGAAGACCGCGTTCGCGATCGCCGGCGCGATCCCGATCGAACAGATCTCGCCGAGCCCCTTCGCGCCAACCGGATGCGCCTCCGGCTCGTGCTCGCCAACGAACAGTGCGCGCACATCGCCGATATCCGCGTGCACCGGCACGTGGTAATCGGTGAGCGCGGGCGTGATCAGCCGACCGGAAACGGGATCCGGCACCAGCTGCTCCATCAGCGCACCACCCATCGCGAAGATCATCCCGCCGCGCGCCTGGTTCGTCGCCGTCTTCTCGTTGAGCACCCGTCCACAGTCGAACACCCCGACATGCCTGGCCACCCGCACCCTGGACAGCTGCCGATCGATCCGCACTTCGACGAAATGCGCGCCGAACGTCGCCCGCTCGACCGCGCTCTCCTCCTCTGGCTGATACTCACCTACCCGGCGCAGCGCGCCAATGCCGTGCCGGTCAAGCAAATCCACATAGGTCTCCCCGCGGCTCGGATCCGCCCGTAGGAGCAACCGTCCATCCCGCACGTCCACCGCATCCTCTTCGGCACCGTGCAACGGCGATTGCGTGTCCCGGATCGCCAGCCGGATCGCCGCCACGCGCACCCGCCGCGCGCCGAGGTGCACCGCGCTGCCCGTGCTCCCCGACGTCATCGAGCCAAAGGTCGGCGCGCCCTGCGGAAGGTCGGTGTCACCGGCCTTAATGGACACCCGATCCGGCGACACCCCCAGTCCGGATGCGGCGACCTGCACCATGGTGGTCAATGTGCCACCGCCGATTTCCTGCGTACCGGTACGGACTTCGGCGGTGCCGTCCGAGGAGATCTCCACCCGCGCGGCCGCCGGCGCGGAATGTTCGGCCCTGATCCCGGAAGCCATGCCATAGCCAACAAGGTCGTTTCCGTCCCGCAGCGTTCCCGGCTCGGCCTCGCCCCACGACCACCCGAACTCCGCCGCGCCGACCTCATAACACCGCAGCAATCGCTTGCCACTGAAGGGTTTCCCGCTCTGCGGATGCCGCTCGGCGTAGTTCTTGCGGCGCAACTCGAGTGGGTCCATACCGAGCTCGTAGGCCAACTCATCCATCGCGCATTCCACCGCGAACTGGCCGGGCGTGTCTCCCGGCGTCCGCATCGCGCCCGACGTACCGATGTTGACCTTGGCCACCTGCGCCCGCGCCGCGAGGTTCGGTACCGCGTACAGCGCCGGGGTGGACTGAATCGCCGGTTCGTTCCGGTCATCGGTTGGCGAGGTCGCGTTAACGGTGTCATGGGTGATCGCGGTGAGTGTGCCGTCGCGCCGCGCGCCGAGCCTTACCCGCTGGATCATCGCCGGCATATGCCCGGTGCCGGTGAACACCTCCTTTCGGTTGAGGGTCAACCGCACCGGCCGGCGCACCACGCGCGCGGCCAAGGCAGCCAACAAGGTATGTCCCCAGGTATACGACTTGTTCCCGAATCCGCCACCGATCAGCGAGGAGATCAACCGGACACTCTCGACTGGCAAGCCGAACGCGGTGGCCACCGCTTCCCGGTGCGCGAACACGCCCTGGCTCGAATCGTGCAGCGTGAGCTGGTCGCCATCCCAGGAAGCCAGCGTGGAGGAGGGTTCCATCGGCGCATGCGAGATGGTCGCGGTGCGATATTCCCGGTCCACCCGTACCGGCGCGGACCGCAAGGCCGCGACCGCATCGCCCCTGCGGTGCTCGGTCGGAAACCGATCCGGGTAAGGGCCGGTCGGTGGATAGGCATCCGCTCTCGCCGCGTCCAAATTGGGCACCGGCTGGCCCAGCTGGTAATCAACGAGCACCAGGCTCGCCGCGTATTCGGCCTGGTGCAAGGTATCCGCGATGACCAGCGCCAGGCATTGGTTGCCGAAGTGGATGCGGTCGTCGGAAAGCGGCAACCGGCTCTCCGCGTAGTACGGGATCGCTGGCTGTCCCCGCCACCTCGGCACGTTCTGGTGCGTGAGTACGGCCAGTACGCCGGTAGCCCGCTCAGCCTCGCGCGTATCGATACGCCGCACCCGGCCAGCCGAGATCTGACTGGGCACCTGCACCGCGTGCGCGGCCCCCTGAGCCGGCACGTCGGCCGTGTACACCGCACGACCGGTGACCTTCGCCAACGCCTCCACCCGGTTGATGTTCGCGCCAATGGGTTCCACCCAGCTCCGCGTCATCGCTACTCCAGCTCACTCAAGGCACGCCGAACGACCCTGCGCACCAGTTCGACCTTGTACTCGTTGTCTTTTCGCGGCGTAGCACCACGAACCGCCGCCGCGCTGGCCGCCGCGATCGAGTCCTCGTCCAGCCGGTTGCCGACCAGCGCGCGTTCGGCATGCTCGGCACGCCACGGTTTGGGCGCCACGCCGCCGAGTGCGATCCGCGCGCCGAGCACCACGGTGCCGGCACGTTCGATCACCACGGCCGCGGAAGCCAGCGCGAAGGCGAACGAGGCGCGATCCCGGAACTTCACGTAGTTCGAGACCCGGCCACGCCCGGCGGCGGGCAGCTCGATGCCGGTCACCAACTCGCCGTCGCGTAACGCACTGACCCGATGCGGCGTATCGCCGGGTAGCGGATGAAACTCCCGAATCGGGATCCGCCGCGCGCCAGCAGGTCCGTGCACGAGCACCTCGGCCTCGAGCGCGCTGAGCGCGACCGCGAGATCGGAGGGGTGCACGGCGTTGCAGGTATCGGATACGCCGAAGATGGCCTGCTTCGCGCTGTCGCCCCGCAGCGCGGCGCAGCCGGTGCCCGGGTCCCGCCGGTTGCATGCGAACTCCGGCAGCCGGTAGTAGGCACATCGGGTCTGCTGCAGGATATTGCCGCCGAACGTGGCCATATTCCGGATCTGTGGGGAAGCTCCGGCCCGCAACGCGGCGACCACCAGGGGGTACTCGGCGGCGAGTCGTCGGTCGTCGACCGCGTTCGGGCACAATGCGCCGATCCGCACCCCGCCGTCGGGCTGCCATTCGATCTCGGTCAGCCCAAGGTCGCGGAGGTCGAGCACCCTGGAAGGTTGCTGGATGCCGTCGCGCATCAAGGTGACCAGATCAGTGCCGCCGGCAATCACCCGCGCGCCCTCGTCCTCGGCAAGGATGCGAACGGCCTCGGCGAGATCACCCGGGCGGTCCAGTTGGAATGTCCGCATCGGTCAGCCCTCCCCGCGCGCGTCGCGGATTGCCGCGGTGATGTTCGGATAGGCGGCACAGCGGCAGAGGTTGCCGCTCATCAACTCGGGAATCTCGGCGTCCGGCACATCCGGTCGCTCGTTCAGCAGGCCAACCGCGGAGACGATCTGCCCAGAGGTGCAGAACCCGCACTGGAAACCGTCGCGCTCGATGAAAGCCTGCTGCACCGGATGCAGCCGGTTGCCCTCGGCCAGCCCTTCGATCGTGGTGATCTCGCGCTGCTCATAGCGCGCGGCGAGGGTCAGGCAGGCCAGCGTTCTGTCCCCGTCCACCAGGATGGTGCAGGCACCACACGCTCCCTGGTTACAGCCCTTCTTGGTGCCGGTAAGCCCGATGCGCTCGCGGAGCACGTCCAGCAGGCTCGCCCTGGTGTCCACATCCGTGGTGCGGGCCTGCCCGTTCACGGTGAGGGTGATCTTTCGGGTGTCCGGCGGCGGCGCGGCCGCGGCGGCGAGCTCGGTCGACTGACTGGCTACGGCCGTGCCACTACCGCCGAGCATCGTGGCGCCGGCCAGCCCTGCACCCGCGGAAAGCCCGCCGACCAGGAACGTCCGCCGGCTCGCCCCGATCTGCTCGCGCTGTTCCGAGACCGGTTGCCTTCCCTCGAACTTCCTTCTTGAACGCACTCGTCCACCTCACTGCTCACTGTTGAAGGACAGAGTTCTGTCAAACATCAGTGTTCAGAGTCAAGGTAAAATTCTGGTATGACCCTGGCCCCCGATGACCGCGTTGGCTTTCACGTCAAACGGGTCGAGCAGGAACTGATCGCGCTGAAGACGCTGGTGCTGAAGCCGAGCGGACTGACGGTTCCGCAGTACTCGGCGCTGGTCATGATTTCCCTGAACCCGGGGGCCACGGCAGCGGCGCTGGCCAGGTTCAACATGGTGACTCCGCAGACAATGGCCACGATCCTGACGAATCTCGCGGACAAGGGGCTGGTGGAGCGCAAGCCGGATCCGTACCACCTGAACTCGATTTCGGTGGAGCTGACCGACTACGGAAAGCAGATCCTCGCGACCGCGGACCAGGCGGCGGTATCTGTTGAGCGCACCCTCGGGGCGGCCTTCACCGACGAGGAACGTGAAACGCTGATCAGCCTGCTCGCGCGCTGCTCGGACACCCTGCACGCGCAGGCGGCGGAACACGACGGCGGCAACGCGGCGATGCGGCCCTATCGCGGATCCAATTGACGTTCCGCGACAAACCGCAAGATCCCTAAGAAATGCGGTAACGGACTGCGGCTGCCGCGCCCCTCACCAACGTCATCTCTTCAGACTGCGGTCACATGAGTAGCAGAATAGGGGCAGCCCGCTCAACCAGCCTGGGGGTCACCGGGAGCGGGCCGCCGCCATTAAGCGTAAGCAATACAGCGCCGTTTCGCCTCCCCCAGCGCCGATTTTTCCCGGAATGTTGTCCACGCAACATCTGAAGACTCGGTGAAGTCCTGTCTGACCACAGTTGACAAGCGCCTGTCCGGGAACCGACCGAACCGACAGGAAGCGGCGAAATCGGCCGGTCAGGGTGGCTCACCAGGACCGGCGATGCTTACCCCTATACACGCGGGCTACCTCTGATGAGGAAAGATGACGCCTTCCAGACAGCAGAGTACGTCCGGAGGGACCGTGCACGACAGCAGCGGCCGCATCACGGTGCAGAACCTGTCCAAGACCTTTGGACAGATCCCCGCGGTGCAGAACCTGAGCTTTACCGTGGAGCCGGGCAGCGTCACCGGCTTCCTCGGGCCAAACGGCGCCGGTAAGACGACCACCCTGCGCATGCTTCTCGGCCTGGTACAGCCGACGGCGGGTGGGACGACGATCAACGGCCGGCCGTTCAACCAGCTGACCAATCCGGGACGAGTGGTCGGCGCCGTCCTCGAGGCGCAGAGTTTCCATCCGAAGCGGACCGCGCGTAATCACCTGCGCGTCTACACCGCCGCGATGGGCCTGCCGGACCGGCGTGCCGACGAGGTCCTTGGGCTGGTCGGCCTCGCCGAAGCCGCGCACCGGGCCGCCGGCGGCTTCTCCATGGGTATGAAACAGCGCTTGGCGCTGGCGACGGCGCTGCTCGGCGACCCCCAGGTACTGGTACTCGACGAGCCGACCAACGGGCTCGACCCGGAAGGTATCGCCTGGCTGCGTACCTTCCTCCGGTCGTTCGCCAGCGGCGGGCGCACGGTGCTGATCTCCAGCCACCTGCTCGCCGAGGTCGAGCAGACCATCGACCAAGTGGTGATCATCAGCCGCGGCCAGACGATGTACTACGGGCAGCTGGATGACCTGCGCAAGTCCCAGCAGACCCGGATCATCGTGCAACCCGCCGATGCCGGAGCACTGGTCACCGCCCTTCAGGAAGGCGGCATCACCGGTATCGAACCGACCCCGGACGGCAAGGTCGCGGTCACCGGTTCCTCCGTGCAGCAGATCGGGGATATCGCCGCCAAGGCGAGCATCGCGCTCTACGGCGTGCAGGAAGAGAAGGCCGACCTCGAGCAGCTGTTCTTCCGGTTGACCAGTGGCCAGTACGTCGGTCAGCTACCCGGTGTTCCCGGGCAGCAGCCGGCTACGCCGGGCCAGCAACCGGGCATGCCGCCGCAGGCACCCGGCATGCCCCCACAGGCAATGCCGCCGCAGGGAATGCCCCCACAGGGGATGCCGCCGCAGGCACCTGGCACACCGCCGCAGGGCTATCCACCGCAGCAGCAGCCGCCGGCCGGTCCGCCGCAGCCCTACCAGCAGGGCCCCCCACCACCCGGATATCAACAGGGGCCACCGCCACCGGGGTACGACCAGCAACAACCCGGGCACGGTCAGCACGGCGGATGGGGAGGCCAGGCCTGATGGGCAACTTGATCAAAGCGGAGTTCCGCAAGGTGCTCACCACCAAGCTGTGGTGGGGCCTACTCATTCCAACGTTCGTGCTTTCCTTCGCGTGGTCGCTCGGTGTCGGCGCGCTGATCGACGACGTGTCCTCGAACGTCGCCGACGAGCCGATCCTGCGGCAGGTCGGACTGAACACCAGCGAGCTGCCCTGGGCGATCTTCGCGCTCACCCGGTCGATCAACATCGCGATGATCTTCCCGATGATCTTCGGCGCGCTCGGCCTGGCAACCGAGCTACACCGGAAGACCATCACCACCAGTTTCCTGACCGCATCCAGCCGGTCCGCGCTGCTGACGGCAAAGGCGATCACCTACGCGCTCTGGGGCGCGATCTTCGGCCTGGTCATCACGCTGAGCGCGAGCCTCGGCACGGTGCTGGCGGCGGACAGCAGCATCCTGCCCGGCTTCGGTGACTGGCTGCTGATCGTGCTGGCCGGCCTCATCGCCGCGGTCCTCTGGACACTGCTTGGCCTCGGCGTGGGCGCCTTGATCGGCGCGCCGGTCGGCACCCTGGTACTACTGCTGATCTACGCGCTGATCATCGGCCCGATCGCCGAACTCGTGATCACGGGTATCTCCGAGGGCGGTATCTGGGCTGGCCTGATGCCCAACGGCGCGGGTAACGGATTGACCGGGTCAACCGCGGGTCAGGTCATCGTGGATACGGTGCGCACCGCGATCGAGAACGCGAACGTGATGGTCAACGAAAGCGCCGTCGACGCATTGGAGGTCGCGCTGCGGATCGCGGCCGGCGCTCCGGGCGCGATGGTCTGGTGGGCGAGCGGGCTGGTCTTCCTCGCCTGGTCGTTGGCGCTGTTCGGCGCCGGCATGCTGCGCAACCAGAAGCGCGACATCACCTGACATACCGCGTTCTTCAGTGATCTTGCGGTAAGTCCAGGGCTCGGAAGGTTGTCGGGCGGTACGCATAACCTGGGTGGGTGCCCGAATCCACCACGCTGCTGCCCGACAACCCCACCACGCACCAACCAGCAGCCGAGGCGACCGAGCGGTCGGGCTGGATTCGGCGACTGGCCAGGGCCTGCTGGCAACACCCGAAACTGGTGTTCGCCGCCTTCGGTGGCTCGGTCATCGCGGTCGGCCTGCAGGCGCTCAGCCCGCTGCTCGTCAAGTTCGCGGTCGATGACGCGGTAGCTGGCCACACGCACCGGCTCGCGCTGCTGGTCGCCGGGCTGATCGCGATGGAGCTGATCAGCTTCGGCACCGCCTTCCTCCGCCGCTACACCGCGGGCAAGCTCGCCCTCGGCGTGCAACACGACCTGCGCCAGCGGGTGTTCGGCGCGGTGCAGCGACTGGACGGCGGCAACCAGGACGCGCTGCGCACCGGCCAGGTGGTCTCCCGATCGATTTCCGATCTCCAGCTCGTCCAATCACTGCTGGCGATGATCCCGCTTTCCGCGGGCAATATCGTGTTCGCCGCGATCGCCTTCATCGCCATGCTCTGGCTTTCGCCACTGCTGACCCTGGTCGTCCTGATCACCGTGCCGGCCGTGGCGGTGATCGCGGCGCGGGTTCGCCGCACCCTGTTCCCCGCGACCTGGTCTGCCCAGCAGCGCGCCGCGGATCTCGCCCAGCACGTCGAGGAAACCGTCACCGGCGTGCGGGTGGTCAAAGGCTTCGGCCAGGAAGCGCGCGAGGTCGGCACCCTGGAAAGCGCCGCGCGCCGGCTGTTCGCCGAACGGATGCGGGCCGCCTCGCTGAGCGCTTCCCCTACCGCGCTGCTCGCCGCGATACCCGCGGCCGGACAGGTCGGCGTGCTCGCCTTCGGTGGTTTCCTCGCGCTGCACGGCCAGATCAGCATCGGCACCTTCCTGGCCTTCGCCACCTACCTTGCCGGGCTGATCGGCCCCGCCAGGATGCTCGCCGGCCTGCTGATCAGCGGCCAGCTCACCCGCGCAGGGGTGGAGCGGGTGTACGAGCTGATCGACTCCCAGCCGGAGGTGACCGACCGGCCGGACGCCCGCGAACTTCCCGATGGCCCCTTGGACGTCCGGCTGGATGGGGTTCGCTTCGGCTATACCCGCAGCGAACCGGTGCTCGACGGGGTGTCGCTGCACGTCCGGACCGGCGAGACGGTCGCCCTCGTCGGTGGATCGGGCTCGGGTAAATCCACCGTGTCCCTGCTGCTGCCCCGGTTCTACGACGTCCACGCCGGCGCGCTGCAGGTCGGCGGGATCGATGTGCGCGAGTTGCGCAAACAATCGCTGCGTCAAGCGGTGGGCGTGGTCTTCGAGGAAGCCTTCCTGTTCTCCAATACGGTGCGGGAGAACATCGCCTACGGCAAACCAGACGCCACCGAGACGGAGATCATCGCGGCGGCCACGGCCGCCGAGGCGCACGAGTTCATCAGCGCGCTGCCGGACGGCTACGACACGGTCGTCGGCGAGCGGGGCCTCACCCTTTCCGGCGGCCAGCGCCAGCGGGTGGCACTGGCCCGCGCCCTGCTGACTGATCCACGGATCCTGGTGCTGGACGACGCGACCTCAGCGGTGGACACCGCCACCGAGGCGGCGATCCACGACACGCTGCGCGCGGTCACCGCGCGGCGCACCACCCTGCTGATCGCGCATCGCCGGTCCAGTCTCATGCTCGCCGACCGGATCGCGGTGCTGGATGCCGGCCAGCTGATCGACGTCGGCACACACGAGGAGCTCACCGCGCGCTGTGGGCCCTACCGCGAACTGCTCGACGGTGAACTGGATACGGCCGAACCAGCCGAGCCGCGGAACGAACCAGCACGCGAGCGCGAGCTGTGGCCGGCCCCGGAAACACCACAGGCGACTACCCGCACCGCCACACCCCAGTCGGGCGGGCACGGCAGTGCCTCGCCGGCCGGCGGGATGCCGGCAACCCCGGAACTGCTCGCCAGGGTCGAAGCGCTACCGGCGGCCACCGAACAGCCACGGCTGCCTGGCGTCGATCCGACCGCGCCGGATCCCGGTTTCCGATTCCGTCGGCTGCTGCATCCGGTTCGCTGGATGCTGCCCTTACTCGGGCTGATCATCGCGGCGGAGACGGTGATGAGTATGGGGCTACCCGCGCTCATCCAGCGCGGTATCGACGACGGCGTGCTTGCCGAGCAAACCGGGCCACTGTGGACGGTCGCGCTGGTAGGCGCGGTGCTGGTGCTGCTCGGTGGGGTCGCCTCCGGGCTGAACGTGGTGTTCGCCGCGCGGATCGGCGAACGGCTGCTCTACCTGCTGCGCGTGCGCAGCTACGCGCATCTGCAACGGCTCGGGCTCGACTACTACGAGCGGGAGATGGCCGGCCGGATCATGACCCGGATGACCACCGATGTGGACGCGCTGTCGTCTTTCTTGCAGACCGGGCTGGTCAACGCGGTATTCAGCTTGCTGACCATCGCCGGTATCACGGTCGCGCTGGTGGTCACCGACGCCGAGCTCGCGGCCTACGCGCTGGCCGTGCTGCCAGTGCTCATCGTGGCGACGCTGATCTTCCGCAGACTGTCCTCGCGTGCCTATACCGAGGCCCGCGAACGGGTCAGCGCGGTGAACGCGGATATGCAGGAGAACGTCTCCGGGCTGCGGGTTTCCCAGGCCTACACCTCGGAAGGGCGCGCTGCGCGGGAGTTCGAGCGGCGCAGCGATGCCTATCGGCGCTCCCGAATCCGCGCGCAGCGCTATATCGCCACCTACTTCCCGTTCGTCTCGTTGCTTTCCGGGCTGAGTCGTGTCGTGGTGTTGCTGATCGGCGCGCGCCAGGTAGCAACCGGCGAGCTCAGCCCTGGCGTGCTGCTCGCCTTCCTGCTCTACCTGGGCATGTTCTTCTCGCCGGTGCAGCAGCTGTCCACGGTCTTCGACGGCTATCAGCAGGCAAGGGTCGGGCTACGCCGGATCGGTGAGTTGCTGCGCACGCCGAGTTCGGTGCCGGAACCGGCCGAGGCGGTCCAGCCGCCAACCCGGTTGCGCGGCGAGGTCGAGTTGCGTGCGCTGAGTTTCCAGTACCCGGACACCGAGCAGCCGGCCGTCACCGATGTCTCGCTGCACGTGCCGGCCGGCGAAACCGTCGCGCTGGTCGGCGCGACCGGCGCGGGCAAGTCCACGGTGATCAAACTGCTCGCGCGGTTCTACGACGCCTCGGCCGGCAAGGTCCTGATCGACGGCGTGGACGTGCGCGCCTACGACCTCGGTGCGTTGCACCGGCGGCTGGGCATCGTGCCGCAGGAGGCGCATCTGTTCAGTGGGGAGCTCGCGGACAACGTCCGCTACGGCCGGCCGGAGGCCAGTGACGCGGAGGTCGAACACGCGGTGCGGGCGGTTGGCGCCTTGCCAATGGTGCGGGCCCTGCCGCGCGGCTTCCGGCAGCAGGTCGGCGAGCGCGGGCAGAGCCTTTCCGCCGGCCAGCGCCAGCTGATCGCATTGGCAAGGGCGGAGCTGGTCGACCCCGCGGTGTTGCTGCTCGACGAGGCGACCGCCGCGCTGGATCCGGCCACCGAAGCGACCGTGCTCGCCGCGAGTGAACACCTCAGCCAGCGGCGTACCACGTTCGTGGTAGCCCATCGGCTGGCCACCGCGGCGCGCGCGGACCGGATCGTGGTGCTGCACGACGGGCGGATCGTAGAACAAGGTACGCATACCGAACTACTCCATGTGGGTGGTTACTACGCGCGGTTGTGGCAACACGGGGCGGCAGAAGAACCCGCCAACGCATCCTGAACCGCGCCCGGCGACCGCAAGATCCCTAAAGATCGCGGTCTCACGGGATGCGGCCGTACCGCAAGATGCCTAAAGAACGCGGTCACTGGGCGTGGGCCGCCCGACCCCTCGTTGTCGTTTTCTGTCCAGAACACGACTCGAGAGTGCTGGCGAAATCGATTCAGTGATCGATCAACCCGATGAGCTTGCCCACCGGAACCGAGTTGTCTCACACAGGCGGAAGCGGGAAAGCTAGCCTGGTATCGAGTCTGTTCCAGTCAAGATCGAGATAGATAGAGGCGAGTGCCCGCCGTGTCCAGCAGCCCTGCGTCACAATTCGGCCCCAACGAATGGCTCGTCGAGGAGATGTACGAGAAGTTCCTCGCGGATCCGTCATCGGTGGATTCCGCTTGGCACGAGTTCTTCGCTGACTATCAGCCGACGCAGCAGACCGACGATTCCCGCAACGGCCAGCGTGCCGCGCAGCGCTCGAGCGCGCCGGCCGCCGGGGCAGCGGCTGGGCAGGCAAGTGCCGCGCCGAAGCCGGAGACGGCCAAACCCGCTGCCGCTCAGCCGGCCGCACCGGCGGCACGGCCCAAGCCGGCAAGTACGCCGGCGCCGAGCCAGCAGACCGCGGGCAGTGCCCCCGCTAGCGCTCCCGCGAAGAGTGCTCCAGCGAAAGCACCGGCACCGGCTGCGGGCGCGGCCAAGCCGGCCGCGGCACCGAAGTCCGGCGCCGCTGACAAGTCCGGTGCCGATGAGCCAACCGGTCCGGAGCAGAAGCCACTGCGCGGCGCCGCGGCGGCGATCGCGAAGAACATGGATGCTTCGCTGACCGTGCCCACCGCGACCAGCGTGCGCGCGGTACCCGCGAAGTTGATGGCCGACAACCGGATCGTCATCAACAACCACCTCAAGCGCACTCGCGGCGGCAAGGTCTCGTTCACCCATCTGATCGGCTACGCGCTGGTGCGCGCGCTGCGCGATTTCCCGAATATGAACCGGCATTACCAGCTGGTCGACGGGAAGCCGAACGCGGTGACGCCGGAGCACGTGAATCTGGGCATCGCGATCGACCAGAAGGGCAAGGACGGGTCCCGCTCGCTGGTCGTGGCCGCCATCAAGAAGTGCGAGAACATGACGTTCCTGCAGTTCTGGCAGGCCTATGAGGACATCATCCGCAAGGCCCGTGGCGGCTCGCTGACCATGGAGGACTTCACCGGAACCACCATCTCGCTGACCAACCCCGGCGGTATCGGCACCAACCACTCGGTGCCGCGCCTGCAGCAGGCGCAGGGCGCCATCATCGGGGTCGGTGCGATGGAGTACCCGGCACATTTCCAGGGCACCAGTGAGAAGGCGCTGGTCGAAATGGGCGTCAGCAAGATCATGACGCTGACGTCCACCTATGACCACCGGATCATTCAGGGCGCGGAATCCGGCGAGTTCCTCAAGCGCATCCACGGTTTGCTGCTCGGTGAGGACCGGTTCTACGACGACATCTTCACCTCGCTCCGGCTGCCGTACGAGCCGGTGCGCTGGGTTACCGATATCCCGGAAGGCGCGCTGGACAAGACCGCGCGGGTTATCGAGCTGATCGAGGCCTACCGGATGCGCGGCCACCTGATGGCCGATACCGATCCGCTGAACTACCGGCAGCGCCGGCATGAGGATCTGGACGTGCTCTCGCACGGGCTGACCCTGTGGGACCTGGACCGCGACTTCGCGGTTGGCGGGTTCGCCGGCCAGGAGCAGATGAAGCTGCGCGATGTACTCGGCGTGCTGCGCGATTCGTACTGCCGCACGGTGGGTACCGAGTACACGCATATTCTCGATCCGGAGGAACGGCGCTGGCTGCAGGATCGGGTCGAGGTGCCGCACGCGAAGCCGGACCCCTCGGTGCAGAAGTACATTCTGTCCAAGCTGAACGCGGCCGAGGCGTTCGAAACCTTCCTGCAGACCAAGTACGTCGGGCAGAAGCGTTTCTCGCTCGAAGGTGGCGAGACGGTGATCGCGCTGCTGGACGCGGTGCTGGACAAGGCTGCCGAGCACGAGCTGGACGAGGTCGTGATCGGGATGCCGCACCGTGGACGGCTGAACGTGCTCGCGAACATCGTGGGCAAGCCGATCTCGCAGATCTTCCAGGAGTTCGAGGGCAACCTGGACCCTGGCCAGGCGCACGGTTCTGGCGACGTCAAGTACCACCTCGGTGCCGAGGGCAAGTACTTCCGGATGTTCGGCGACGGCGAGACGAAGGTGACGCTGACCGCGAATCCTTCGCATCTGGAGGCCGTGGACCCGGTGCTGGAAGGCATCGTGCGCGCCAAGCAGGACATGCTGGACAAGGGCCAGGAAGGCTTCACCGTGCTGCCCGTGCTGCTGCACGGGGACGCGGCCTTCGCCGGCCAGGGCGTGGTCGCCGAAACGCTGAACTTGGCGCTGCTGCGGGGTTACCGGACCGGCGGCACGGTGCACGTGATCATCAACAACCAGGTCGGCTTCACCACCGCGCCGGAACATTCGCGTTCCTCGCAGTACGCCACCGATGTGGCGAAGATGATCCAGGCTCCGGTGTTCCACGTGAACGCGGACGACCCGGAGGCCTGCCACTGGGTCGCGCAGCTGGCGATGGAGTACCGGCAGACGTTCAACAAGGACGTCGTGATCGACATGATCTGCTACCGCAGGCGCGGGCACAACGAGGGCGATGATCCCTCGATGACACAGCCGGCGATGTACGACATCATCGACGCCAAGCGCAGTGTGCGGAAGACCTACACCGAGGCCCTGATCGGCCGTGGGGACATCTCCGTGGAAGAGGCGGAGAAGGCGCTGCGGGACTTCTCCAGCCAGCTGGAGCACGTGTTCAACGAGGTGCGCGAGCTGGAGAAGCATCCGCCGCGGATCAGCCCCTCGGTGGAGCAGGAGCAGCAGGTGCCGGCCAAGGTGCCGACGGCGATCAGCCAGCAGACGATCGAGCTCATCGCGGACGCGCATGTGAACGTCCCCGAGGGCTTCACCATCCACCCCAGGGTCAAGCCGGTCGTCGATCGGCGCGCCAAGATGGCCCGCGAGGGCAACATCGACTGGGCTTTCGGTGAGCTGCTCGCGTTCGGTTCCCTCGCGCTGGACGGCAAGCTGGTCCGGTTGGCAGGGCAGGACTCTCGGCGCGGCACGTTCACCCAGCGGCATTCGGTGCTGATCGACCGCAAGACCAGCACCGAGTACACCCCGCTGCAGAGCCTCGCGCCCGACCAGGGCCGGTTTCTCGCCTACGACTCGGCGCTGTCCGAGTACGCGGCGCTTGGCTTCGAGTACGGCTACTCGTTCGCCAACCCGGACGCGCTGGTGATGTGGGAGGCACAGTTCGGTGACTTCGTGAACGGCGCGCAGTCGGTGATCGACGAGTACATCTCGTCCTCGGAGGCCAAGTGGGGTCAGCGCTCGGATGTGGTGCTGCTGCTGCCGCACGGGCATGAGGGTCAGGGTCCGGACCACACCTCGGGCCGGATCGAGCGCTTCCTGCAGCTGTGCGCGGAGGGGTCGATGACGGTGTCCGTGCCGTCCACTCCGGCGAACTACTTCCACCTGCTGCGGCAGCACTCGCTGGACGGGGTGCACCGGCCGCTGATCGTGTTCACCCCGAAGGTGTTGCTGCGCAGCAAGGCCGCGGTGAGTCAGCTCGAGGACTTCACCAGTGGGGCGTTCCGTTCGGTGATCGACGACCCGACGCGGCCGGACCCGGCCGCAGTGCGCAAGCTGCTGTTCGTCAGCGGCAAGCTGTACTACGAGCTGGCCGCCGAGCAGGAGAAGCGCGGGGTCACCGATACGGCGATCGTGCGCGTGGAGAAGCTTTACCCGATGCCGGTGAACCGGCTGAACGAGATCTTCCAGCGCTACCCGAATGCCAAGGACATTCGCTGGGTGCAGGAGGAGCCGGCGAACCAGGGTTCATGGCCATTCTACGGCTTGCACCTGCCGGAGAAGTTCGGTGACCGGGTCGCTGGGCTGCGGAGGGTGTCGCGCCGTCCGATGGCCGCGCCTTCGGCTGGTTCGCCAAAGGTGCACGAGGTGGAGCAGCGCGAGATCCTGGACAAGGCTTTCGGCGACGACTGAGCACGAGACACGCCGCCCGCGGGAATCATCCCCGCGGGCGGTGGTATGTCGGATGAGGGAGTGAACCGGTGTACTTCACCGATCGGGGTATCGAGGAGCTGGAGCAGCGGCGCGGCGAGGAAGAGGTCACGCTCGCCTGGCTGGCGGACCGGCTGCGCGCGTTCGTGGACGACAACCCCGAGTTCGAGACCGCGGTGGAGCGCCTGGCCACCTACCTCGCCCGGGACGACGAGGACGACGACTAACCCGAACCGCAAGATCCCCAAGGATTGCGGTTACCCGCGCTGGCCGGCGCGCCAGACCGCGTAGGTCAGCGGCACTCCTGGTCGGTACGCGAGGTGGGTGACCGAGGGCGCGTCCAACACCTGCACATCCGCGCGCGCCCCCGGGCGTAGCACTCCTACGGCGCCGTCACCGGTTTCCCGCCGCAGGGCGCGCGCCCCGCCCCAGGTCGCCGCCCGAACCGCTTCGGTGATGCTCATCCGCATCTGCAGCACGGCCGTGGCGACGCAGAACGCCATCGACGAGGTGTACGAGGATCCGGGGTTGCAGTTGGAGGCCAGCGCCACGGTCGCGCCGGCGTCCAGCAATGCCCGTGCGTCGGGCAGTGGTTGCCGGGTGGACAGATCGCAGGCGGGCAGCAGCGTCGCGACGGTGTCCGAACCGGCCAGCGCGTCCACATCGGAGCTTTCCAGGTAGGTGCAATGGTCCACGCTGGCCGCACCGAGCTCCACCGCAAGGGCCACTCCCGGCCCTGGCCCGAGCTGGTTGCCGTGGACCCGCAAGCCCAGTCCTCGCTCGGCTGCCGCGGTCAACACCGCACGGGACTGTTCGGCGTCGAAGGCACCCGACTCGCAGAACACGTCACACCACCGCACGTGCGGCGCCACCGCATCAAGCATCTCGCCACGCACGAGGTCCACATAGGAATCGCTGGACTCGCCTGGCGGGACCAGGTGCGCGCCAAGGAAGGTCACCTCATCGGCCTGGCTCGCCGCGATGCGCGCCGACCGCAACTCATCGGTCACGGTCAGCCCGTAGCCGGTTTTCGTCTCCACGAACGTGGTGCCCTGGGCCACGGCTTCGGCGATATGCCGCCGCAACCCTTCGGCCAGCTGCTCATCGCTTGCTTCCCGAGTCGCCTTGACGGTGACCGCGATCCCACCGGCGGAGTACGCCTCGCCAGCCATCCGCGCCTCGAATTCGGCGGTGCGATCGCCGGCGAAAACCAGGTGGGTGTGGCTGTCCACCCAGCCAGGCAGCACCGCCCGCCCGGCCAGATCGACCCGCTCATCGGCAGCCGGCGCATCCTTGGCCCTACCGACCCAGGCGATCCGATCGCCTTCGAGCACCAGCGCCGCGTCACTGAGCCGACCGTAGTGCGGATCATTCGTGGTCAGCTCCGCAATCCCGGTAAGCAACGTCGTCACGGCCACAGCTCTCCAATCGATTCCGCGAGCAGAACACCAACATCGCCAAGTTCTTCATGGGCTCCATCGCGCACCACCCGCCGGCCGGCGACCACCACATCGCGAACGTCCGCGGCGCTGGCGGTGAAGAACACCCCATCCGGCTCACCGCCGGCGGTGCGTACCGAATCCGGCGCGATGGTAACCAGATCCGCCGCGTAACCCACGGCCAGTTGGCCTGCCTCAGGCCAACCGAGCGAGGCGTGGTTGGTCGCCGCTGCTCGCAACTCGAGCACGCTGAACTGCCCCCTGGACTGGCTGCCCAACCGTTCGTCGAGCTCCAACGCCCGCGCCTCCTCGAACGGGTCGATCACCGCGTGACTGTCGCTACCGAGGGAAAGCGGGGCCCCCGCGTCGTGCACCCGCCGTGCTGGTCCGATCCCATCACCGAGATCGCGCTCGGTGGTCGGGCACATGCAGACGCAGGTACCCGAACCACCGAGCATCGATATGTCCATATCGGACAGATGAGTGGCGTGTACGGCCGAGGTGCGCGGCCCGAGCGCTCCCTCCTCGTCGAGCAGTTCGGTCGGGCTGCGCCCGTAGTGCCGCTGGCAGGCCTCGTTTTCCGCGGGCTGCTCGGAAAGGTGCACATGTAGGGGCGCGGCCGCGTTGCTCGCCCAGCCGGCGACCTCGGGCAGTTGCTGCCGGGGCACCGCGCGTACCGAGTGGATCGCGGCACCCAGCCGCACATGCGCGCCCGCCGGGCGGTAGGTGTCCAGCCGCTCAGCCCAGCCTTGCGCGTCCCCATCCGAGAAGCGCCGCTGTAGTTCGTTCACCGGTTCCCCGATGCCACCGGCGAGGTAGCAGGTATCCAGCAGGGTGATCCGGATACCGGCGTCGTCGGCGGCGGCGACCAGCGCGGCCGACATGGCGTTCGGCTCGGCGTAGCGCCGCCCGCCCCGATCGTGGTGCAGGTAGTGGAACTCGCCGACGGTCGTCATGCCGGCGAGCACCATCTCGGCGTACACGCCCCGCGCGAGCCGGTAATAGCTGTCCGGATCGAGGCGTTCGGCGAGCGCGTACATCCGCTCCCGCCAGGTCCAGAACGTACCGCGCTCGGCATGCGTACGACCGCGCAGCGCGCGGTGGAAGGCATGCGAGTGGCTGTTCGCCATCCCCGGCACGGTCAGCCCGGCAAGCGCGATATCCGCGCCAGCACGTTCGGTTCCGGGTTGTACCGACGTGATCCGCCCGTCACTGACCTCGATCCGCACCCCCTCGGCGACCCCGGACGGCAGCCAGGCACGAGCACACCAGTACGCGGTAGCCGTCAACGCTACCCGCCTGCCTGCTCGCGCAGTACCGTGGCTAACGCGCGTGCCCCTGCCGTGCAGTCGTCCCGTTCGGCGAACTCCTCCGGGGCGTGGCTGATCCCCGTTGGGTTGCGCACGAAGAGCATTCCGGTCGGGATCCGGGCGGCCAGGATTCCCGCATCGTGGCCGGCGCCGGTCGGCAGTACCGGTACGTCCCCGAGCGTTCGCACCAGCTCGTCCCGTACCCCGGTATCGAAGTATACGGTGTCCGAATAGGACTCCTCGGAGACGTTCAGCGTGCACCCCTCGCTGGTCGCCGCGTCCGCGGCGGCGGCCTCGATCTCCGCCAGCATCGCCCTGGTGTCCTCGGCGGTACTCGCCCGCGCGTCCAGCCATACGTCGGCCGAGGAGGCGATCACGTTGGTACCACCAGGGTTCGGCACGATCCGCCCGACCGTGGCGCGTGCCCCCGGAACGGCCCGTGCCGCCTCGCGCGCGGCGAGCACGAAGCGCGCCGCCGGCAGCATCGGGTCCTTGCGGTCCTCGAGCAGCGTGGCGCCCGCGTGGTTTCCCTCGCCGGTGAACCGGAACCGCCATCGACCGTGCGCCAGGATCGAGCTGGCCACACCCACCGCGGCGGATTGGTCGATCAGCCCTCGGCCCTGCTCGACGTGCAGCTCGATGAAACAGCCAAGGTTGCCGAGCAGCCGCTCATCAGCGCCGAGCGCGGCGGGGTCCAAGCCGGCGTAGGCGGCAGCTTCGGCAAGGGATACGCCGTCCGGGTCACGCAACCGGCGCGCGTGATCCGCGTCGATACTGCCGGTGAGCAGTCGGGAGCCGAGGCAGGGTACGCCGAACCGGCCGCCCTCCTCCTCGGCGAAGACCACCAGCGCCAGCGGGCGGTTCGGGGTGAAACCGCTTGCACGCAGTTCATCCACGGCCGCGAGGGCACTGGCGACGCCGAGCGGGCCGTCGAACGCGCCGCCGCCGGGAACCGAGTCCAGATGGCTGCCGGTCACCAGCGCGTTCGGCCCCGGCTCGCCCCACCATGCCCAGAGGTTTCCATTGTGGTCACCGGAAACGGTCAGTCCACGTTCGGTCGCGGCCGCCGTGAACCACTCGCGAAGCTCCAGTTCAACAGGCTGGAAGACGTGCCGTGAGTATCCGCCCCTACCGTGATCGGTGCCGATATCGCCAATCTGGTCCAGCAGCTCGCTCGGGGTACTCATGCCTTCTCCTTGACACCCATCATCGGGATCCGCACATCTCGCTCGGCCGCGACCTGCTCGGCTCGCTCATAGCCAGCGTCCACATGGCGCAGCACGCCCATGGCAGGGTCGTTGGTGAGCACCCGTTCGATCTTCTGCCCGGCCAACGGGGTGCCGTCCGCGACGGTTACCTGTCCGGCGTGGATGGACCGGCCCATCCCGACGCCGCCGCCGTGATGGATGGACACCCAGCTCGCCCCGGACGCGGTGTTCACCAGCGCGTTGAGCAGTGGCCAGTCCGCGATCGCGTCCGAACCGTCGGCCATGCCCTCGGTTTCCCGGTACGGCGAGGCGACCGAACCACAGTCGAGGTGGTCCCTGCCGATCACCACCGGCGCGGAGAGCTCACCGCTGGCCACCATCTCATTGAACCGCAGCCCGGCGAGATGCCGCTCGCCGTAGCCCAGCCAGCAGATCCGGGCCGGCAAGCCCTGGAAGGCGACCCGCTCACCGGCGAGCTTGATCCAGCGCGCCAGCGATTCGTTCTCCGGGAACAGCTCGAGGATGGCCCGATCCGTCGCGGCGATATCGGCCGGGTCACCGGAAAGCGCCGCCCACCGGAACGGACCCTTGCCCTCGCAGAACAGCGGGCGGATATAGGCGGGCACGAAACCGGGAAAGTCGAAGGCCCGCTCGCAGCCGCCGAGTTTCGCCTCGCCGCGCAGCGAGTTGCCGTAGTCGAACACCTCGGCGCCGGCGTCCAGGAAGCCGATCATCGCGTCCACGTGTTCGGCCATCGAATCCCTGGACCGATCGGTGAACTCGTCCGGCTTCTTTTCCGCGTAGTCGTGCCAGTCGTCCATCTCGATGCCCTTGGGCAGGTAAGCGAGTGGATCATGCGCCGAGGTCTGGTCGGTCACCACATCCACCTCGACGCCGCGCCGGAGCAGCTCGGGCAGGATCTCGGCCGCGTTCCCGATCACCGCGACGGAAAGCGCCCTGCGGGCCCGCTTCGCGTCGATGACCCGCCGGATGGCGTCGTCCAGATCATCCGCGAGCTCATCCAGGTAGCGCGTCTCCAGGCGTCGCTTCGCGCGGTGCGGATCGCATTCCACGACCAGCGCGACGCCGTCGTTCATGGTGACCGCAAGCGGTTGCGCGCCACCCATGCCACCGAGCCCCGCGGTGACGGTGAGGGTGCCGGCCAGGCTGCCACCGAACCGCTGCTTCGCCAACTCGGCGAAGGTCTCGTAGGTGCCCTGCAGGATGCCCTGGGTGCCGATGTAGATCCAGGATCCCGCCGTCATCTGGCCGTACATGGTCAGACCGAGCGCGTCCAGGCGGCGAAACTCGGGCCAGTTCGCCCAGTCTGGCACCAGGTTCGAGTTGGCCAGCAACACCCTGGGCGCCCATTCGTGGGTCCGCAGCACACCTACTGGGCGTCCAGATTGGACAAGCAGGGTTTCGTCGCCGCCAAGGGTGCTCAGTTCGCGACCGATCGCGTGAAAGCTGGGCCAGTCCCTGGCGGCCTTTCCGGTGCCCCCGTAGACGACAAGGTCCTCCGGCCGCTCGGCCACCTCGGGGTCCAGGTTATTGTGCAGCATCCGCAACGGCGCCTCGGTTGCCCAGCTGCGCGCGGTGAGTTGCGTGCCGCGGGCTGCGCGGATCGGTTTGGTCATACGACTCTCCGTTGTCGATTGGTTCCAGAGATCAGGAAAGTGTGTAGCTGGCACGCAGCGCGCCGTCGCGGATCAGTGCGCGGGCAGCCGCGATCTCCGGCGCGAGATGCCGGTCCGGCCCAGGGCCACCCACCTGCGCGCGCAGCGCTGCCACGGCGGCACCGGTTGCCGGCGCGGGCTTCAGCGGGGCGCGCAGGTCGAGCGCGCGAGCAGCGGTCAGCAATTCGATGGCAAGCACCGTGCTGAGCCCGTCGACGGCTTTGCGGAGTTTGCGGGCCGCCGCCCAGCCCATCGACACGTGATCCTCCTGCATCGCCGAGGTGGGGATCGAATCGGTGGAGGCGGGCACGGCGAGCCGCTTCAACTCGGCGACCACTGCCGCCTGCGTGTAGTGCGCGATCATGTAGCCGGAGTCCACTCCGGCGTCCGCGGCGAGAAACGGCGGCAGACCCTGCGACCGGGCGGTGTCCAGCATCCGGTCCGTGCGGCGTTCGGCCATACTCGCCACATCGGCGACCGGAATGGCCAGGAAGTCCAGCACATAGCCGAGTGGCGCGCCGTGGAAGTTCCCATTGGACTCCACGCGCCCGTCGTCGAGCACCACCGGATTGTCGATAATGGACTCTAGCTCGATGGTAGCGACGCTCGCCGCGTGGGCCACGGTGTCCCGCGCCGCGCCGTGCACCTGCGGAGCGCAGCGCAGCGAGTACGCGTCCTGCACGCGGTTGCAGTCCGGCCCGCGGTGACTTGCCACGATCGGCGAGTCCACAAGGAACTTCCGCATCCGTTCGGCTGCGATCACCTGGCCGGGATGTGGGCGCAGCTGCTGCAACTCGGCCGCGAACACTCGATCGGTCGCGAGCAGCGCTTCCACGCTCATCGCGGCGGTCAGGTCGACGAGATCGAGCAATTCGCGGAGGTCGTCCAGCGCGAGCAACAGCATGCCGAGCATCCCGTCGGTGCCGTTGATCAGCGCGAGACCTTCCTTTTCGGACAGGAGCAGGGGTTCGATACCGGCCGCGCGCAACGCATCCGCGGCGGGTACCAGCGCTCCGTTCGCGTCGTGCACCTCGCCTTCGCCGGTCATCGCCAGTGCCACGGCGGAAAGCGGGGCAAGGTCGCCCGAACACCCGAGCGAGCCGTACTCCGCGACGACCGGCGTGATACCCGCGTTGAGCATGCCGGCCAACGTGTCCGCACAGCTCTCCCGAACGCCGGTGCGCCCGCTGGACATGGTGCGTAGCCGCAACAACATCTGCGCGCGCACCACCTCGCGTTCCACCGGTTCACCCGCACCGGCGGCATGCGACCTGATCAACGCGTGTTGTAGCTCGGTGCGCCGGTCAGCGGGGATGTGCCGGGTAGCAAGCGCGCCGAACCCGGTCGAGACGCCATAGGTTGGACTATCCGCACTGGCCAGCTTGTCCACTTGCGTCCGTGCGGCACGAATCGCCATGCGCGCCGCGGTGCTGAGCTCCACTGCCGCGCCGCCCCTGGCCACCGCGGCGATGTCGCCGTTGGCGAGTGGATCAACACCCACCACGATTGGATCTGCCATGTCCCCATCTCAGCGCCTCCGGCGGGATTGCACGAGCCCGGGTAGGGTTCTAGTGTCTGGTATTCCAGACAGCGGAGGCAAGCGATGGGTGTGAGCAGTGATGTACCCGCGCTGCGGCGGGGGCTCGCGGTGCTCCGGTTGCTCGCGAGTCATGCCGGCCCGATGACCGCGGGGGCGGTGGCGCGCGAGCTGGAGTTGCCGAGATCGAGCACCTATCACCTGCTCGCCGAGCTGGCGAGTGCTGGATTCGTCACCCATCTGCCCGAGGAACGCCGGTACGGGCTCGGTGTGGCGGCGTTCGAGCTCGGTTCGGCGTATCTGCGGCACGATCCACTCGAACGGTTGGCCGGCCCGCTGCTGCGCCCGCTTGCCGAGCAGCTGGACTGCACGGTGCACCTTGGTGCGCTACACGGCGCGGATGCGCTGTATCTGCTCAGGGAGCAGCCGGCTCGCCCGCAGAGTCTGGTCACCGATGTCGGCGTGCGGCTGCCGGCGCAGCTGCCGGCCTGCGGGCTCGCGATACTCGCGTATCTCCCGCCGGCGCAGGTGCGTGCGCTGCTGCCGGGCAGGGCCAGCTTCGTATCGCGCACCGGGCGTGGTCCGGCGCATCTGCCCGCGCTGCGGCGCGCGCTGTCCGCCGTGCGTAGGCGCGGCTGGGCGGTCGAGGATGGGCAGGTGACCGCGGGGTATGCCTCGGTGGCTGCGCCCGCGTTCGACCACGCTGGCCGGCCGACGGCGGCGATCAGCGCCACCTTCCGGCACGAATGCGAGCCGGAATGCGGCGCGGACTGGCCAGCGCTGGCGGCCACGGTGCGTACCGCTGCCGCCGAACTCACCGCCCGCATCGGCGGCCTGCGCCCCGCCGATAGCGCGGCTACCAGCTCGCCTCCTGGGTAGCCACGGTCGGGCCCCGGAACCGCGTTCTTGAGGAATCTTGCGGTCGAGGGTGCCGGCTGCTAGCCGTCGCCGCCGCCTCCTCCGCCACCGGAACCGCCGCCACCGCCATCGCCTCCGCCGCCACTGCTACCGCTACCGCCGCCCATATCCGCGTTCGCGTCGCCATGGACGCCGAACGAGCCACCGGAACCGCCGGCATGGCTCGTCGTGCTGGCGAACCTGTGGGTTACGCCGAGCCGCTGGAACACCCTGACCAGTGCGACGGCACGATCGCTGGCCGCACCGCCGGTGCTGGCTCGCCGAACCGTGCGGGTCAGCTCAGCCGGTCCGAACAACGCGACGAACAGGCCGATCCATGGAGCTTCGACAAGCGGGACCGTACGGGTACTCGCGCGCCATTGTTCGAGCAGCGCGTCCGCGGCAAGCGTTCGCGGGCCGAGCACTCGACCGCTCCACACGTAACCGCCGTAGCCGACGAGTAACGCACCTAGGCAGCTGAACAGTGGACCACCCAGGTCCGCGAACGGCTCGACGACCAGCAGCGCGAGGGCAGCGACCAGGGCGGTGAACAGCACGATGCCGGCGATACCGAAGTAGCGGTACGCACGGAAGAAGCCGAGCACGCCGCAGAGCATGACCAATGGCACGGCAAACAGTTCGACAGCGGCGAATCCGTTGCCCAACGCGCGGGTAGCGCCCAGTCCCAGTTGGACGGCGGTGGCGAACAGGCCGAAGAAGCAGACCACCACGCCGAGCACGAAGGCGATACCACGGTGCGCCCACATCAACGCGTTCCGCAGGCCACGCACCGTGAACAGCTGGTCCGGCTCGAGCAGCAGACCTTCGGCCCGCAACCGGCTCAGCGCCTCATCCACCCATGGGTGCTGGGCGACGTGCCAGTACAGCTGGCTCACCCGTGTCGTGCCCGCGCGGCGCAGTGTGCGCAGCGTGGCAACCTCGAGCGGATGCGCCGGCTCCTCGCCCGCCCGGAGCGGCTCGACTTCCGCCGGGCCGCGCAACCGGCCGCCTGGGGTGAATCGCAGATAATCGTGCAGGTACAGGTTCGCGAACAGGGCTTCGCCGACCCGGCGTTTGCCGCCGGAGAGCAGGGCAAGCTCGTACTGGTCAAGTTGCCGTGCTGGTGGGGGTGGCGCCGTGCTTGCCTGTTTGGCGCGAATCCGGCGATATCGATAACCCGTTGCCAGGTAACCGACCACCAGCAGCAGGAACCCTAACGCGATGTACGGGTACGCATCCATTGGCGCGAACATGGGTCACTCCCGCGGGCAGCCGGTGGGTCCACTGGAACCAGATAAGACGGCCCCCGCAAGCCCACTGGTTCCACGCCGTCACCGCGAATCAACAGACAGCATCCAGCTCACCTACCGACGCCCAGCGAAACACCGGGCTGTCCCGAAACCCGGAATAGTCCACCGCCATTCCGCTTGCCGGTAGCACCGACCACAGTTGATACCGCGTCGAGGTGAGATGCTCTAGCCATTGCGGCGTCCACTCGGAGATATACCGGTCGTAGACACGCCGCACCCGCACGCCGTCCCGGTCTTCCAGCCGAGCCGGCCCCGTCGCACGGAACTGGCGGATGTCGTTGGGCGCGTTGAAAATCGCCGCGAGTACCGCGACGTCAGCACCACGCCGTGCGGCATCAAGGAACGGCTCCGGCCTCCCCTCGCCCCTTGGCGAGTTAAACCACAGCCGACTGTCGGCATGGCAGAACCACACCACGGCGAGTGCCGGCCGACCGGTGGCGGTCACTGTCGCGATACTCGCCACTAGTCCGGGCTCGTCGAGCATGCCGCGTACGTCAAAATCGGGCTGATTCATCGCCAGATCATCAAACCTCGATCACGGTCGAGATCAACCCAAACCACAAGATCCCTAGAGATTGCGGTTACCGGGTGTACTCAGCCAGAGACGACGACCTCGGGTGAGCCTTCGGGCAGCTCGCCGGACTCCTCGGCGATCCGCATGGCCTCTTCGATCAGGGTCTCCACGATCTGGTGCTCCGGCACGGTCTTGATCACTTCGCCCTTGACGAAGATCTGCCCCTTGCCGTTCCCGGAAGCCACCCCAAGGTCGGCCTCGCGGGCTTCGCCCGGCCCGTTCACCACGCAGCCCATCACGGCCACCCGCAACGGGACCTCCATGCCTTCCAGCCCGGCGGTCACCTCGTCGGCGAGTTTGTACACGTCCACCTGAGCACGACCACAGGACGGGCAGGAGACGATCTCCAGTTTGCGCGGCCGCAGGTTCAGTGACTGCAGGATCTGCTCACCGACCTTGACCTCTTCCACCGGCGGCGCGGAAAGCGATACCCGGATGGTGTCCCCGATCCCCTGGCGCAGCAGCGCGCCGAAGGCGACCGCGGACTTGATGGTGCCCTGAAAAGCCGGGCCGGCCTCGGTCACACCCAGGTGCAACGGGTAGTCGCACTGCTCGGCCAGGATCTCGTAGGCACGCACCATGACGACCGGGTCGTTGTGCTTCACCGAGATCTTCAGATCGTGGAAGTCGTGCTCGGCGAACAGTGAAGCCTCCCACAGCGCCGACTCCGCAAGCGCTTCCGGCGTGGCTTTGCCGTGCTTTTCCATCAGCCGCTTGTCGAGTGATCCGGCGTTCACGCCAATCCGGATCGGCGTGCCATGGTCCTTCGCCGCCTGCGCGATCTCCTTGACCTGGTCGTCGAACTTACGGATATTGCCCGGGTTGACCCGCACCGCCGCGCAACCGGCCTCGATCGCCGCGAACACGTACTTCGGCTGGAAGTGAATATCCGCGATCACCGGAATCTTCGACTTCGCCGCGATCGCCGGCAACGCCTCGGCGTCGTCGGCCGAAGGGCAAGCGACGCGCACGATATCGCAGCCGGACGCGGTCAGCTCCGCGATCTGTTGCAGCGTGGCGTTCACATCCGCGGTCACGGTCGTCGTCATCGACTGCACCGACACCGGGTGCTGGCTGCCCACACCGACGGGACCGACACTCAGCTGACGGGTCGGCCGCCGTTCCGCCAACACCGGAGGAGGGCTGGCGGGCATGCCGAGCATGACGTCTGTCATTTGCAGGAAGCCCCATTTCTCTACCGGCAGGGTTCTGGTTGATTCCTTTTCCAGTGTGCCCCTACCTGGATGACCCATGCAGCCACAGGTGAGCTGAACCAACTACTCAAGGCGGATGGGATTCACGATATCCGCGGTTACGGTGAGTAGCATAATCGATCCGCCGATGGCGATCAGCACCAACGTGACCCCGGTCAACTTGGTGTAGTCGGCGGGCCCGCGCGGACCGAGTCCGCGCAGCCTGCGTATCCAGTCGCGCACCCGTTCATACCAGAGCACCGCGATATGCCCGCCGTCCATCGGCAGCAGCGGCAGCAGGTTGAACACGCCAATGAAGAAGTTGAACATCACCAGCAGCAGCAGGAAGACCTCCCACAGCCCCTGCTCGACCGCATCGCCGCCGATGATGCTGGCGCCCACGACGCTGACCGGAGTGTCCGGCGCTCGCTCGCCGCCGAAGATCGCCTCGACGACCTTCGGGATCCGCTCGGGGAAACGCTTCAGCCCCTCGTAGACATTCACGAACATGGTGCCGGTGAATTCGGTCGCACCGCCGATTCCGGCGATCGGTCCGTACTCGAACATGCTCTGCTGGGTAGCACCGAGCGCCCCAGCCATCACGACCTCGTTGTCCTGGTTACCCGGCACGGCGTCCGGCGCCGGCCGCTGCACCGGAACCACGTTCACGGTGAGCGTCAGCTCCCGGTCGCCTCGTTCCACCACGACCGGGGTGTTTCCGCGCTTGTCCGCCAGCTCCTCACGCACCTGGGTCCAGGTGTTGATCTCCGTGCCGTCGATGGCGACGATCACATCACCTGGCCGCATCCCCGCATCGCGGGCCGGGGCCGGGTCGTTCGGGCCACAGGGCAGCTGTTCGAGCGATACCCGGTCCGAGGAAACCGCGCACTTGTCCGCGCTGCGCACCACGGGCTCATTGCCAATATTCGGCAGCCCCATGGTGACTGCCATCAGGTAGAGCACCAGGAAGCCGAATATGAAGTGCACGAACGCGCCAGCGGCCATCACCACGGTGCGCTTCCAGACCTTGTACCGCCACATCGCACGCGGCGACTCGTCCGGCGTCACCTCGTCCAGCGTGGTCATTCCGGCGATCTCGCAGAAACCGCCGATCGGCAACGCCTTGATGCCGTACTCGGTCTCTCCCCTGCGGAACGACCAGATCCGCGGACCGAATCCGACGTAGTACCGGCGCACCTTCATGCCGAACCACTTGGCGGTGAGCAGATGTCCGGCTTCGTGCAGCGCGAGGGACACCCCGATGCCGAGCGCGAACAGCAAGCAGCCCAGGATGAAGGCCAGCATTCGTCGTCAGTTCCTTTCCCACCTGTCCAGCAGGTCCCGCGCATGCGTTCGCGCCCACGTTTCGGCGGCGAGCACTTCGTCGACGCTGCTCGGGCTAGCCCCCCAGCCGCCAGCGTCATCGAGGACCTGAGAAACAGTGTCCACGATCGACGTGAAGGCCGTGTTCCCTGCCAGGAATTCGGCCACCGCCTCCTCGTTCGCGGCGTTGTAGATCGCGGGCAGGCAACCCCCGGCGGTCACCGCCTGCCTGGCCAGTCGCACCGCGGGAAACGCCTCGTCATCCAGCGGTTCGAAGGTCCAGGAGGTTGGCGAGCCGAAGGTGCACGGGCTCGCCGCCGCCGGCGTGCGTTCTGGCCAGCTCAGCGCGAGCGCGATGGGCAACCGCATATCCGGCGGGCTTGCCTGGGCGATGGTCGAGCCGTCGGTGAAGGTGACCATCGAATGCACGATGGACTGCGGATGCACCACCACGTCGATCCGCTCGGCCGGTACCTGAAAGAGCAGCTGCGCCTCGATCAGTTCCAGCCCCTTGTTCATCAACGTGGCGGAGTTCACGGTGACCAGCGGGCCCATGTTCCACGTTGGATGGTTCAGCGCATCGGCCACCGTGACATCGCCGAGTTCGTCCCTGCACCGACCGCGAAACGGTCCACCCGATGCGGTGAGCACCAGCCGGTCCACTTCGCCGGGCGCCCCGCCGCGCAAACACTGCGCGAGGGCGGAGTGCTCGGAATCGACCGGAACCAGCTGGCCGGGCGCGGCCGCATCGAGCACCAGCGATCCGCCCGCCACCAGGGATTCCTTGTTCGCCAGCGCGAGCGTCGCACCGGTAGCCAGTGCCCGCAGGGTCGGCGCCAACCCCTGCGAACCGGGCAGCGCGTTGAGCACCACATCGGCTGGCGCCGCCTCGATCAGTTCGGTGACCGAATCCGGCCCGGCCAGGATGCGCGGGAGCCGGAACTCGCCCTGCGCGTAGCCCCTGCGCTGGGCCTCCGCGTAGAGCGCGAGCTGCAGATCCTCGACGGCCGTACCTCGGGTCACCGCGACCACCCGTACGTCGAACTCCATTGCCTGGGCGGCAAGGGCCGCCGGGTCCGTGCCCCCCGCCGCGATCCCGGTCACGGTGAAACGATCCCGGTTGGCCCGGATCACGTCGAGGGCTTGGCCGCCAATCGAACCGGTGGAGCCGAGTACCAGGACCGAACGGATTGAATTCGCGCTCATCGCGCTCCATTGTCGCGTACTCGGCGTGGGCGTGGAGCCGCGCGTCACACGGATACCGCGGCGGCGATGGCTGCCGGGTATGCGACGATAGCGGCGAACGAGATCGTTGCATACCCGGCTGCTGGAGGAACCGTGGCGGACACCAAGTCGGACCAGGCTGTCAAGGACGTGGACACCCACGACGAGCCGTCCGTCGAGTGGGGCTGGCACGGCCACTTCCCGAAGGCGACGCTGGTCGCCGGCACCATCTGCACAGCGATCATGCTGCTGTTGCTGATCGGCAACCACGAGAGCAACACCGAGAACATCTGGTTGATCAGCCTCGCGGTCGGGATGGCCGGTGGGCTCGTCTTCCTGCAGCGCCGTCGCCGCACCCCCTGGCGCCGCTAACCGCGCGTAACCGCGTTCTGACCGCAATCTTTAGAGTTCTTGCGGTGACTGGGTGTGACCGCGTTCTTTAACGTTAGCGAGGCTGTCGTGGTCGCAGGCGCCCCGAGATCGCAATCTTTAGGGATCTTGCGGTCACCCGGACGCGGTCTCGTGGCTCAGGCTTCGGCGGCTAGCTGGCCGCAGGCGGCGGCGATCTCCTGACCCCGAGTGTCCCGCACGGTGCAGGCCACCCCGCCCGCATTCACCCTGCGCACGAACTCCCGCTCGACCGATTTCGGCGAAGCATCCCACTTCGACCCCGGCGTCGGATTCAGTGCATTGAACCTCTACAGGTCGTCTCGTCCGCATAATCCAACGCAGATTGCGACAACTAGGAGGTCACGAGATCACTTTGTTGAACGATGGCACGATCTACTTCACTGGTTGAAACGTTGACGTCATGGTCCTCGAAGTCGGCAACGAGCTTCAGGCGGCCACCCAATGCGAGAACATAGCGATTCAAGGTGTCTACTTCCATCTGCCCAACATCGCCGCTCTCAAGCTGGCTGACTCGCGGCTGACTGATACCCATCCGGTGGGCGACCTCGCCTTGCGAGAGGCGCATATCCTGACGGAGCCGCGCCAGCCGGAAGCCGAGCACGAACGCCTGAGTCCGAGTGCGTGCCTCGGCCCGAGCGGTGTCGAGGTCACGTCCGCTGGCCTCGTCGCGACGAGCCTTGTCAGCCTTAACGTCCTTCCACGAGCGGGTCATCACTCAGTCCTCCTCTCGTCGCGTTCGATGTCTGCCAAGTGCTGGCTATAACGCTGATCCGCCAGCGGGATGTTCCGCTGGTACCAACCCTTCCAATCTCCAGATTTATCGCCCGCCGCCAACAGGATCGCTTGCCGCCTTGGATCAAAACGCAAACAAGATCCTCACCTCGGTTTCCCCCGCCGAAGGGGGACGAAGCTCTTTCATGTTGTGGTGAGCTGCCCCCTTGATTCGGTCCACGAGAGGCCGCCCCAGTGTGGGACCAGTTGCCGCAAGCATGTCGATGGCCACCTCGACCAAGTCAGCAGTCTCAGGGTCCTCTTCCATAAGCTGATCGAACCAAGCGTCCACGCTCTCGTGTAGTTCTACAATCCACTCGCCCACGCTGCAATAATAACTTTAACCTTATGCCGCACCGTGCGCCAGGAGACGCAGTGTGACGTTGGCTGCCATACCCGTGTGACGCCCCCTTTGGGGCTTCGAGATCAGGCTTCGGCGGCTAGCTGGCCGCAGGCGGCGGCGATCTCCTGGCCCCGAGTGTCCCGCACGGTGCAGGCCACTCCGCCCGCATTCACCCTGCGCACGAACTCCCGCTCGACCGATTTCGGCGAAGCATCCCACTTCGACCCCGGCGTCGGATTCAACGGAATCACGTTCACGTGGACCAGCTGGCCCAGGTGCGCCCGCAACCGCTCGGCAAGCAGATCCGCCCGCCACGGCTGATCATTCATGTCCCTGATCAGCGCGTACTCGATCGACACCCGCCGACCACTCACATCCGCGTAGTACCGGGCGGCCCGCAGCACCTCGTCCACCGACCACCGGTTGTTCACCGGGACCAAGGTGTCCCGCAGCTCATCGTCCGGGGTGTGCAGCGACACCGCCAACCGCACCTGCATACCCTCATCAGCCAGCCGCCGAATCGCCGGCGCCAAACCCACCGTGGACACCGTCACCGACCGCTGCGAGATCCCCAGCCCTGCCGGCGCCGGCTCGGTGATCCGCCGCACCGCGGCCACCACCCGACGGTAGTTCGCCAACGGTTCACCCATGCCCATGAACACGATGTTGGACAGCCGTCCAGCCGAACCGAGTTCACCATCGCGCATCGCGGCCGCGGCCGCCCTGATCTGGTCCACGATCTCCGCGGTCGACAGGTTCCGCTCCAACCCACCCTGACCGGTCGCGCAGAACGGGCAGGCCATCCCGCAGCCAGCCTGGCTGGACACGCACAGCGTCACCCGGTCCGGGTAGCGCATCAGCACGCTCTCCAGCAGGGTGCCGTCGTGCGCGCGCCACAGCGTCTTGCGGGTCGTGCCGTCATCACAGGCCACATGGCGCACCACGGAAAGCAGCGGCGGCAACAGCTCGCTGGCCAACCGTTCGCGGGCGCTGGCCGGAATGTCCGTCATCGCCGTGGGGTCCACGGTCAGCCGGGAGAAGTAGTGATGGGAGAGCTGGTTCGCCCGAAACGCGTGTTCACCCAGCTCAACAACGGCTTCCCGGCGCTCCGCGACGGAAAGGTCCGCGAGGTGCCGAGGGGGCAGCCCGCGTTTAGGTGCATCGAAAACCAGCGGAAGTGAAGTCATGACGGATACCAGTGTCCCACGCGTACGGCACCGCCTGACCGCGGCCGGATCAGCCCAGCATGTCCTGCCAGACCGTGGTGAACTCCGGAAACGTCTTGCCCACGGTGCCCGGATCGGTCACCACTACCCCCGGCACCCGCAGCCCGACCACCGCCGCGGCCATGACCAGCCGGTGATCGTCATAGGTATGGAAGGTGCCGCCATGCATCGGCGCGGGTTCGATCACCAGGCCGTCCTCGGTGTCCCTCACCCCGGCGCCGAGTTTGGACAGCTCGGTGGCCAGTGCGGCGAGCCGATCGGTCTCGTGGCCGCGTAGATGGGCCACTCCGGTGATCACCGACGGTCCTTCGGCGAAGCAAAGCATGGCCGCGATCACCGGGGTCAGCTCGCCCACGTCGTGCAGGTTCAGCCGCGCGCCGCGCAACCGGCCGTCGCTGGTCACGACCAGCCCCTCGGCGCCGAGCTCGTTGGCCACACCCAGCTCGCTGAGCACGCCGCGAATCCGCGCCCCAGGCTGGGTGCTGGTCGCCGGCCAGCCGGAAAGGCACAACCGGCCGCCGGATACCGCCACCGCGGCGAGAAACGGCGCGGCCGCGGAAAGATCCGGCTCCACGATGTATTCCGGGCAGGTCAGCTCGCCCTGCTCAACCCGGTACTCGCCGGGCGCGACATGCACGGTCGCGCCGAACTCGCGCAGCATCGCCACGGTCATCGCGATATGCGGCTCGCTCGGCGGAGTTCCACCAACCAGTCGGACGGTGATGCCGCCCGCGCAGGCAGGGCCGGCAAGCAACAGCGCGGAAAGGAACTGGCTGGACGCCGAGGCATCCACCTCGACCGCGCCACCGGGTAGCCCGCCCTGCCCATGCACCGTGCACGGCAGGTGGCCGCTGCCGGCATCGGTAACCGGTACACCAAGCGAACGCATCGCGGCCAGCAGCGGCGCGATCGGCCGGCGGCGGATCGCCGCATCGCCGTCGTAGTGCACATCGCCGGCGCAGCGCGCGGCAAGCAGCGGCGTGAACCTGGCAACCGTGCCGGCGTTGCCCACATCGATCGTCCGCTCGCCGGTCGGTAGCGGGCCAGGGGTAAGCAGCACGTCCCCGCCGCGGCGACGCACCACGTCGACGCCGAACGCGCCCAGCGCGTCCAGCATCAGCCCGGTATCCCTGGATATCAGCGGTTCGCGGACCAGCGTGGGCGAAGGGCTCAACGCGGCGAGTACATACGCGCGGTTGGTGATGGATTTCGAACCGGGTACGCGCACCCTCGCGTCAATCGGCTCCTCCGTTGCCGGTGCCTGCCAGTTCCGCGAAAGCTCGGTGTCCATACCGCTCATCATTCCCGTTTCCCCAAAGTGCGCATCCCCGGACCCCTACCCTCCACTGTGGATCAAGATCTGCCGGGCAGCAGACTGGTGGGCTTGCGCCGCATGTGGACCCGGTACCCGACGTCGAACTCGAGCCCGTCTAGTTCATGAAACGCCCGCGTGGCAACGGTTTTGGAGAACTCGATACCGAGAACGGCGCGCAGCCCGGCCACGTCGGCGAACCGCCAGCGCGCGACCACCCGGCGGCAGCTGAAGCCAGCTCCGGCGAAGAACTGGTCGATCTCCGCCGGGTCGTAGGACGGCAGATCCGCGCGCAACCAGCGACCATAGGGCTCGTGGCTGCCGTCCAGGTCGACGATGACGAGCGCGCCGCCCGGCCGAAGGACGCGCTCGGCCTCGGCGATCCCCGGTTCGCAGCCGGGCCCGAAAAAATAGGCGGTACGCGCGTGCACCAGGTCGGCGGAGGAGTCCGGCAGCGGCAGGCGCTGCGCGGATCCGGCGAGCACGGCAACCCCGGGTAAGCCGGCGATTCGCTCCCGCGCGCGCCGCAGCAGTGGTTCGTGCGGTTCCACGCCCATCACCGAGTTGGCGGTGCTGGCGAACCGGGGCAGGTGATAACCATCGCCGCAGCCCACGTCAACCACGTCCAGCGCGCCCCAGTCGCACTCCTGCCGCACCGCGTCCCAGATCGCGCCGTGCACATCCTGTGCCTCGTTCTCCAGCTCGTACACCTCTGGCCAATGCCAGATGTTCGGGCTGGGCAGCACGTCCTTCTTGCGCACCCCGCCGGCGCGCAGCCTGCCTAGCGCCCCTGGCATCCAGTGTCCGACCACGGTGCGTAGCAAACCACGCGGTGGCCAAGGGCCAACCGAGGGGCAGGGCCATGTCCGTTTTGAATCGAACCGGATTCGTAACTGTCAGGTTGGAACTCGAGACTAGGGTCAACGTGTCGTACTCGACAACGCACGACGAAGCCTACTGTGGGGAGGATGGCATGACCGAGTACGCGAGCGACCCCATCGAGGCCCTCGTCGCCCCTTCTGGCTTGGCAAGTGGCGCGCCCTGCTGGGTGGATCTGGCGACCACGAACCTGGCCGCGAGCAAGGAGTTCTACGGCGAGATCCTCCGATGGCGGTTTCATGATGACCTCACCGTGCCGGCAAACCCGTACACGATCGCCACGGTGGACGGCTGGGCCGTCGCCGGCCTTTACCAGCCGCCGCCGGATCAGCCGGCGCCCCCGTCCTGGACGCTGTACCTGGCGGTACGTAACGCCACCGCCTCGGTTGGCTGGGTGGAACGGCTCGGCGGCGAAGTACTTCAGGGGCCGGTGGAGATCCGCGAACAGGAGCATCTGCTGATGGTGGCCGATCCTGGCGGCGCGATCATCGGGCTGTGGGAGCAGCCAGCTGGCTGGGAGTTCGGCACCGGTATTCGCGGGGCGTTTTCCTGGGCTGAGCTGAACACCTGGCATGGCGCCGAGGCGGACCAGTTCTTCGCTGGACTGTTCGGCTATACCCCGGAGCAGATTGGCGACGGGGAGAGATACGACTACACCAGCTGGTGGCATGGCGACCAGCAGATTCTCGGCAGGCAGCAGATGACGGCCGAGTTCGGCGAACACGTCGTGCCGCACTGGATGGTCTACTTCAACGCCAACCCGGAGCTGGGCGTTGACGGGACCGCGGCCAGGGCGACCGCGCTCGGCGGACGAGTGGCGATCCAGCCGTTCAACTCGGCCTTCGGCCGGGTCGCGGCGATCTCGGATCCTGCTGGGGTGACCTTCACGATCATCGACAGCACGCGGCGGATCGAAGTGGAGCCGCCACGTGCCGAGGTCGATGATCCCTACGCGGACTAGTGTCCCGGTCTAGTTACCGGGTGGCTCGGGCCCGTTCGCGCCTGGACCGTTCGGGTTCGAGCTGCCACCGGCACCGCACCAGAGCCATTTGCCGCCCTCTTGCTTGAACATCAGGAAGCTCTCGGTCTGCGAATCACCGGTTTGTTCGAGCGTATAGGGCACCTCCCGCATACCGGGTTCGGATGCTTCCCGTGATTCCCCGAACTCGGCCGCGCTCAGGGCCGCACCCATCTGCTTGATCACCCGCTCCATCCGTTCCGGCGGCGCGCCCTCCTGCTTTGCCTGGGCACAGCTGATCTCCAGAACGGCGTCGACGTCGTTGGTCTGCAGTACCTCGACGAAGGTGCGCGCCGCCGCCTCCGGGCTGCTCAGGTCCTGCTGGCTACTGCTGTCCCCGCCCGTGAGCACGCCGCCGCCCTCGTCGTCGTCCCCACCCGTGGTCAGCACGATCACCAGCACCACGATGAGGACCACCAGCAGCGCCGCGCTACCCAACAACCAGGGCAGCAAGGTCCGCTTCTGCTTCGGCGGAGGTGGTGGAGGCGGCGGATAACCGCCCTGCGGACCGTACGGCCCACCCGGCGGCGGCCCTTGCGGCGGACCTGGTGGGCCCTGCCAAGCCGGAACACTCATGCGCCTTCTCCAATCCCCAAAACCGACGACGGCAATATAGTGACAGATTGCCTAGTAAGTGTCACATCTTGGGTCAAGGAGAGAGCCAGTGATCGCAAGATCCCCAAGAAACGCGGTTACCGCTGGTTATGCCGGCGACTCGGGCAATCTGATCACCTGCGCGGCATAGGTGAGCCCCGCGCCGAATCCGACCAGCAAGGCGAGCCCACGCGGCCGTGGTTCACGGTCCCGCAGCATGCTGCGCAACGCGAGCGGGATGGAAGCCGCGGAGGTGTTACCCGAATCGGTGATGTCCCGCGCGACCGCGGCATCCGGTACCCGCAGCTTCGCGACCAGTGCGTCCACGATGCGCAGGTTCGCCTGGTGCGGCACGATCGCGGCAAGCTCGCTCGGCTCGATGCCGGCTTGCTGGCAAGCGCGTTCGGCCACGGCGTGCACTTCACCAGTGGCCCAGCGGAACACGGCCGGGCCGTTCATCACCATGGCGCCCGTCTCCGCCGGCGCATGGATCAGCTCGGCCTGCGCGCCATCACTGCCCCATACGACCGGGCCGATACCCGGATCGGGCGTTTCGGCGACGACGGCGGCTCCGGCACCGTCGCCGAAGATGATCGAGGTACCCAGGTCGGCGGGATCAACCCAGGCGGTCATCTTCTCCGCGCCGATGACGAGCACCTTGTCCGCCGAGCCGGCGCGGACCGTATCGGCCGCGACCGCGAGGGCGTAGCAAAAGCCAGCACAGGCCGCGTTCAGTTCGAAGGCCGCCGCGGTGCTCGCGCCAAGTAGCTCGGCGACCTGCGCCGCGGTTGCCCGCAGCGGATCACTGATACTGCAACTGGCCACGATCACCAGGTCGATCTCGGCCGCGGGCGTACCCGAATTCTTCAAGGCATCCTCGGCCGCGGCAAGCGCCATATCCTGCACGGTCTCTCCGGGGCCCGCCACACGCCGCTGCTCGATCCCGGTGCGCTCCCGTATCCACTGCTCGGATTTGCCGAACCGCTCCGCCAGCCGCGCGCTGGTTAACGTATCGGGCGGCTGGTATCCACCGAGTCCGATGATCTCGGCGCCGCGGCGAGCCACGTCAACCTGCTTAGCATGGGTGGCCAAGGGCCCAGGTGCTGTCACGGAATGTTTGTACGTCCTACTATTTGGTAGCTGGATCGGCTTGTGTTCCAAGACACAGTAAACGGGCTTTTAGGGCACGAGTAGGCCGAGCAGGAACCACGACGCGACCGCGGATGGCAGCAGCGAATCCATCCGGTCCATCAGTCCGCCGTGCCCGGGCAACAGGTTACCCATGTCCTTGATCCCGAGGTCCCGCTTGATCAACGACTCGACGAGATCACCAAGCGTGGCCGTGAGCACCACGGCCACGCCGAACAGCACACCCTGCCACCAGGCGCCCTCCAGCAGCAATACGACCGACAACCAGCCGCCAACGACGCCGAAAACGAGCGAGCCCGCGAAACCCTCCCAGGTCTTCTTCGGGCTGATCGTGGGCGCCATCCGGTGCTTGCCGAACAACACCCCGGCGATATAGCCGCCGGTATCCGAAACGACCACGCCGATCATGAAGCAGAACACCCGGCCAGCGCCGTCCTCGGCCAGTGCCAGCATCGCCGCGAAGGCAGCGAACAACGGAACATAGGCGGCCGTGAACACCGAGCCGCCGACATCCCGCAGATAGCCATCCGCGCCACGCCGCAGCCGCCACAGCAAACAGGCGAGCACGGTGAGTACGAAGGCGAGCACCATCCCCTGCTCGCCGTACGGCCAGGTCAGCCAGACCATGGCCTGACCACCCAGCAAAACCGGGGGCAAGGCGATGCGCACGCCGCCCCTGCGGAACGCGCCACCGAGTTCGATGGTGGACACGGCGACGGCGACCGCCACGATGCCCACGAACCCGCGCGGCTCGGTGAGCAGAACCACGATGATGATGGCCCCGAGCAGCAGGCCAACGCCGATCGCGGCGGGCAGGTCGCGTCCGGCACGCGATCGTTTCGCGGCCGGCGGCTCGGTCTCGTCCCCGGATCGCGCCTTCGTGGTATCGGGCTGATCGCTGTCCGAGGGCGACGCGTCGTCCTGGCCCGCGGGTTCGGCGCTCACCGCCATATCCTCATCCGGTGGCACGGAGTGACGGGTCGGACCGGTGAACACGGCACCCCCAGTACCTCAGACCTCAAGCAGCTCGGTTTCCTTGTGCTTCACCAGCTCATCGACCTGGCCCACATACCGGTCGGTGACCTGCTGAAGCTCCCGTTCCGCGCGCGCGCCGTCGTCCTCGCCGGCCTCGCCGTCCTTGACAATGCGGTCCAGCTCTTCCTTGGCCTTGCGCCGGATGTTCCGGATCGAGATCTTGGCGTCCTCGCCTTTGCTCTTGGCCATCTTGACCATTTCCTTGCGGCGTTCCTCGGTCAACTGCGGGATCACGATACGGATGATCGTGCCGTCGTTAGTCGGGTTCACGCCCAGGTCGGAGTCGCGAATGGCCTTCTCGATCGCGCCGAGCTGGCTGGCGTCGTAGGGCTTGACCACCGCCATCCGAGCTTCCGGAATGTTGACGCTGGCCAGCTGGTTCAACGGGGTCGGCGCGCCGTAGTACTCGACGTGGATGCGCGAGAACATCGCCGGGGTTGCCCTGCCGGTGCGTACCGCGCCGAGCTCCTCCTTGGCGACCGATACCGCCTTTTCCATCTTTTCCTCGGCGTCGAGGAGCGTTTCGTCGATCACAGCGTCTCCTTGGTGTGCCCGATAGTGCTGCCCGGCTATCCCAGCAGGTCTACCCGGAGTGGCTACTGTCGGGGGTACTGACCAGAGTTCCGATCTTCTCACCACGCACGGCTCTGGCGATGTTCCCCTCGGTCAGCAGGTTGAACACGATGATCGGCATGTTGTTGTCCTTGCACAGGCTGAACGCCGTGGAGTCGGCTACCTGCAGGCCCTTTTCCAGCACGGCCTGGTGCGTGATGTTGGTGAACATACTCGCCGAGGGATCGCTCTTCGGGTCGGCGGTGAACACGCCATCCACGGCCTTGGCCATCAGTACGACCTCACAGCCGATCTCCAGAGCGCGCTGCGCGGCCGTCGTATCGGTGGAGAAGTAGGGCATACCCGCACCGCCACCGAAGATCACCACGCGCCCCTTCTCCAGGTGGCGCATGGCTCGGCGGGGAATATAGGGCTCGGCCACCTGCCCCATGGTGATCGCGGTCTGTACCCGCGTTTCGATCCCTTCCTGGTGCTCAAGGAAGTCCTGCAGCGCCAGGCAGTTCATCACCGTGCCAAGCATGCCCATGTAGTCCGCGCGGGTGCGCTCCATCCCGTGCTGCTGCAGCTCGGCGCCCCGGAAGAAGTTCCCACCGCCGATCACGATGGCTACCTGGGTGCCGGCCCGCACTACCTCGGCAAGCTGCCTGGCGATCGCCTTGACCACATCCGGATCGACGCCGACGGCGCCACCGCCGAACATCTCACCGCCCAGTTTGAGCAGTACTCGGCGGTATCCACCGGTTGCGCGATGCTCACTCGTCATTACCGCCTCCGCATGGTCATTCCAGGGCGGTAGCGCGCTACCGCCGGTACCACGGCACGTGCGCACCGCATCGCCGACGTATCCCGTCAACCGGTACCGGACCCGCCGCGCTGGTGCATCACCCCGAGCAGTGGAAAACCACCGATAGGAGCGACATCACCGCGCGGCGGCCGGTCCACGGCCGGCCGATCAGGCCTGGCCAACCTCGAAACGCGCGAACCGGGATACCGCTACCCCGGCCTCGTCCAGCACCACCTGCACGGTCTTCTTCGAGTCATGCACGGAGGGCTGTTCGAGCAGCACTACGTCCTTGAAGAAGCCGTTCACCCGGCCCTCGATGATCTTCGGCAGCGCCTGCTCCGGCTTGCCTTCCTCGCGGGCGGTCTCCTCGGCTATCCGGCGCTCCTGCGCGACCGTCTCCTCCGGAACGTCCGCGCGGTTCACGAAGCGCGGCTTGAGAGCGGCGATCTGCAGCGCGGCGCCATGCGCCGCCTCCGCGTCCGCACCGCTGTACTCAACGAGCACGCCGACGCTCGGCGGCAGGTCGGCAGCCCGCCGGTGCAGGTAGGTGGCCACGGTGCCGTCGAAGACGGCGACCCTGCGCAGCTCCAGCTTCTCCCCGATCTTGGCGGAGAGCTCCTGCACGGCTTCGCCGACGGTCTTACCGTCCAGCGACGCCTCCTTGAGCACCTCGACGTCGGCCGGCTTGGTTTCCGCCGCGACCGCGACGATCCGGTCGGCGAGCGCCTGGAACTCCTCGTTCTTGGCGACGAAGTCCGTCTCGCAGTTCAGCTCGACGAGTGCGCCGTCGCCACCGGCGACGAGTCCCTCGGCGGTGGCCCGCTCGGCACGCTTGCCGACGTCCTTGGCCCCCTTGATCCGGAGGAATTCAACGGCCTGGTCGAAATCGCCGTCGTGCTCCTCGAGCGCCTTCTTGCAATCCATCATGCCGGCGCCAGTGAATTCGCGAAGCCGTTTGACGTCGGCCGCGGTGAAATTCGCCATCGTGCGTTTATTCCGTTTCGTGTTTCGTCTACGCGCGAGCGTGTCTAATCAGGACTAGGCCGAGCCCTCGGCGGCGGCGTCCGCGCCACCCTCCGGGGCGTTCGCGCTGACCAGCAGCTCCTTCTCCCACTCGGCGAGCGGCTCGTCGGCTGCCAAGCCAGCGTCCGGCTTGTCGGCGCCCTCGACCGCGGCACCGTTACGACCGGAGCGGGCGAGCAGGCCGGCGGCAGCCGCCTCGGCGACCACCTTGGTCAGCAGCGCGGCCGAGCGGATCGCGTCGTCGTTACCCGGAATCGGGTAGTCGACCTCATCCGGATCGCAGTTGGTGTCCAAGATCGCCACGATCGGGATACCCAGCTTGCGGGCCTCGCCAACGGCGATGTGCTCCTTCTTGGTGTCCACGATCCACACGGCGCTCGGCACCTTGGCCATGTCGCGAATACCGCCGAGGGTCTTCTCCAGCTTGTCCTTCTCGCGGGTGAGCGTCAGGATCTCGCGCTTGGTCAGGCCCTGGAATCCACCGGTCTGCTCCATCGACTCCAGCTCCTTGAGGCGCTGCAGCCGCTTGTGCACGGTCTGGAAGTTGGTCAGCATGCCGCCCAGCCAACGCTGGTTGACGTACGGCATACCCACACGCAGCGCCTCCTGGGAGATCGCCTCCTGCGCCTGCTTCTTGGTGCCGACGAGCAGGATCGTGCCGCCGTGCGCCACGGTCTCCTTGATGAACTCGAAGGCACGGTCGATGTAGGACAGCGTCTGCTGCAGGTCAATGATGTAGATGCCATTGCGCTCGGTGAAGATGTAGCGCTTCATCTTCGGGTTCCAGCGGCGGGTCTGGTGCCCGAAGTGCACGCCGGAATCGAGCAGCTGCTTCATGGTGACGACGGCCATGGCCGGATTCGCACCTCTTCGTCTCTGGCACGCCAGCGAAGGTGCCGGCGTGCGGTCCGGTTCATCAGGTTGGCCGGGTGGCCAACCATCCTGGTGCCGTGCCGGCATCCGAACCCAACGAGCTGGTCGTGGCCAGGAATCCGCACCACGATCCCACTGCCGCTGGGACCGCCGAACGCCGTGCTCTCCTACGGGAAGTCCCCGGGGCGAGAGCCGCACATGCACGCGAAGTCAACCCGCGCACGCGGGCCGCGGGAAAAGTGTACTCCGAAGGGGGTTGACCTGACCAAACCGGATAGGTTTCGCGCCCAACCCAGTTGTGGCCGCCCAAGTTGTGGCCGCCCAGTTGTCCCCAACCGGCCAAACGGTCCACAGCCACGAATTCCCAGCTGGCCACGCCCCCCAGCCCCGAGGACCGTGGCAAGCATGCCGAACCACCTCCGCGCCACGGCCCTGCTCATCCTCTGCGGCCTGCTGTTCCTTCCGGTACTCGCCGGCGCCGCACCCGCCGACCAGCGCTACCGCGCCCCGCCCAGCGAACCCGGCGGTACCGCGGACCTCGCCGACCGACCGAGCGTGGCGATCGGCTTCGACTGGCCGCTCGCCCCGCCGCACCCGGTGTTACGGGCCTTTGATCCGCCGGAAACCCCGTTCGGGCCGGGCCATCGCGGTGTGGACCTGGGCGGGCGGCCCGGCGAGCCGGTGCGTGCGGCGGGGGCCGGCACGGTCGTCTACGCGGGGCCGCTCGCGGGACGCGGGGTGGTGTCCGTGCTGCACAGCGAGGGCCTGCGCACCACGTATGAACCCGTGCATGCCGCGGTGCGGGCCGGGCAGCGTGTATCGACGGGCGCGCGGCTGGGCGAGTTGGCCACCGGGCACGCGGGGTGTCCAGCGGTGGCATGCCTGCACTGGGGAGCGCGGCGAGCTGGCGAGTACCTGAACCCGCTGTGGTTGGTCCGGCCGGCCGGCCAGCTGCGGCTGCTGCCGTGGACTGATGCCGCCTCCGACGCGGCACCCATCCCGCGGAGTCCGGTTGCCTAACGCGCGGGTTCGTCGGCCTGTTCGAACAGCTTGGCGCGCAGCCGCAATACCGCCCTGGTGTGCAGTTGGCACACCCGCGACTCGGTTACCCCGAGCACCTTGCCGATCTCGGCGAGCGTCAGATTCTCGAAGTAGTAGAGGCTGACGACCAGCTGGTCGCGTTCGGCGAGCTGGGTGATCGCGTCCGCGAGCTGGCGCCGGTTGTCCTCGTCCACCAGTACCGCGACGGGATCTTCCGCATCGTCATCGCGCAGGGTGTCGGCAAGCGAACCGGTGCCCTTGCCCGAGGAAACGAGCTCTTCGAGGGCAACCACACTGGTCAGCTGGAGCTGGGCATAGATTCCGCGCAGGTCTTCGAGACCGATCTCCAGCTCGGAGGCCAACTCGCCATCGGTCGGGGTGCGCTGCAACCGGGCACCGAGGCGTTCCAGCGCTCGCTCCACTTCGCGAGCGCGACCACGGACCGATCGCGGTACCCAGTCCTGAGACCGCAGGTCGTCCAGGATCGCGCCCCGGATGCGCTGCATCGCGTAGGTCTCGAACCGCAGGCCGCGCTCGGGGTCGAACTTCTCGATCGCGTCGACCAGTCCGAAGATGCCGGACTGCACGAGGTCGGCGACGTCCACGTGGGCGGGTAACCCGGTACCAACCCGGCCGGCCACGTACTTGACCAGTGGGGCGTAGTGCAGCACGAGACGGTCCCGGATACCGGGCTCCGGTGAACGCGCGAAATGCTCCCACAGGGCGACGATGCCCGCCTCGACGTCATCGGCCGTGCGTCGATCCCCGGGCAGCACCCCACCCGGCCCGAGCAGCGCGGGGGCGCTCACCGCGCGGCCCTCATCCCCAGCGGTCGCCGGGTCGCCAGCGGCCCCGCCAGCAGCGGAGCCTGCCTCGCCCGGATGACCGTTTGCCGTTCTCGCACGATCGTGGGACGCGCGATCGTGCGAGGTATGACGCGAACCATCCGCGGATCTCTGATCCGCTTCCGCGATCCGCGTGCGCACACCACCCTGGCGAGCATCAGGATCGTGGGTGTGTTCGGTCATGGATCGCTTTCAGCCGCTCGACAGTGACATGAGTGTAGAGCTGCGTGGTCGCGAGCGTAGCGTGGCCAAGCAACTCCTGAACGGTACGAAGGTCGGCCCCGCCCTCGAGAAGGTGGGTGGCCGCCGAATGACGTAAACCATGCGGCCCGATGTCCGGTGTGCCCGGTAGCGCCCCAACCGACTCGTGCACGGTCCGCCGCACCGTCCGAGGATCGATCCGCCCCCCGCGCGCCCCCAGGAACACCGCCGGCGGCGAACTTGCCTTGACCAACGCCGGGCGACCGGCCGTCAGCCATTCATCGAGCGCCCGCTCAGCGGGCGCACCGAAGGGGACGAATCGCTCCTTGCCGCCCTTACCGAACACCCGGAGCAGGCGGCGCGGCACGTCGATATTGGGCATGTCCAGACCACACAACTCGCCGACCCGCACCCCGCTCGCGTAGAGCAGCTCGACAATCGCGTGGTCCCGCAGGGCCAGTGGATCCCGTTGCTCAGCACCCGATGCCGTGCCAGCAAGCACGTCGGTGGCCTGTTCGGCGCGCAGCACCCCGGGCAGGGTTCGGTGCGCCCGGGGCGCGACCAGCCGCGCACCAGGGTCGCCTTCGAGCAGCCCGGCCCGATGTGCCCAGGCGGAGAACGTCCGGACCGAGGCCGACCGCCTGGCCAAGGTCGTCCGGCTGATCCCAGCGGAGCGCTGGGTGGCCAGCCACCCGCGCAGAGTCGCCACGTCCAGCTCGGCAAAGGCCACGGCACTGGCGTCCGCTGGGCTAGCTTCCCCTGGGCTGGCGTCCCCTGGGCTAGCTTCCCCTGGGCCGACTGCCCCTGGGCTGGCTTCCGCGTCCTCGGCAGGTATCCCGTGCAGATGGCCAAGCAGCGAGACAACATCGGCGAGATAAGCCCGAACGGTGTGCTCGGACAGTCCGCGCTCCAATCGCAGATGACGCTCGTAGGAGTCCAGCGCGGCGGCACTGTCCGCGGGCAGCGCCGATCGCAGTCGACGTAGGTCAGGCCGCGTCGTACGCCTGCCGCGCGAGGTGCCCATACGTGCGACGCTGCGGCACGATCGGCAAGCGGTCAAGCATCGCCACGCGTCTTACCGAGCGGGGACGCCATCGTTATCGCACCGATTTCCTAACCGCCGGTAGGTCGACGCCGCCCGGCTGAAGCGGCTCCCGCTGCACGGCCAACCTCCGGCGATGTTCGGTTGGGCTCCTGCCGTAGTGCTGGCGAAACGCGTTGCTGAGCGCGAAGGCGCTGCCGTAGCCAATCCGCTCGGCGATTGTTTCCAGGGTCAACGCTCGGTCGGCCAGCAGATCACGCGCCAAGGTCAGCCGCCATCGGGTGAGGTAGCTGATCGGCGGTTCCCCGATCTGCTCGCGAAACCGAGCGGCAAGGGTGGCCCGCGAGACACTGGCCAGCCGCGCCAGCCCGGCCACCGACCACGCCCGTTCCGGGTGCTCATGGATCGCCGCCAGCGCGGTAGCCACCGCCGGGTCGTCTCCACCGGCAAGCCAGCCAGGCAACGCTGACCGATGGGTGGTGATCCAGCCGCGGATCGCCGCAATCAGCAGGACGTCCACCAGCCGATCCAGCACCGCGCCCTGACCGAGCGCATCGGAACCGACTTCGCGGCCGAGCAGGTCCACCAACGTTGGATCGACCTGGCCCGCCGGCAGATGCGTGACCGTGGGCAACACGTCGGAGACGAGCCGCCCCACCTCACCCACGTCGGCATAGCTCGCGATCAGCACCGAATCCGGCCCGGCCGGATCGTTGCCCCACAGGCGTAGCCCGTGCGTCATCGTCTGATGCAGCTCAACACCCTCGGGGCTGGTGCAACGCTGGTCAGGACCAATCACGGCGATCGGCTCGCTGCCCTGGAGGTCGCCGACCAGGTAGGGATCGGGTCCGCGCACCAGGACGACATCGCCGGGACGGATAGTCCACTCATCAGCGCCGTGCCGGAGCACGGACTGCCCGGAGGTGACCATGGCCAGCGTGAGCGCCGCACGATCGCGTACCGCGACGGCCCACGGCGCGCGCATCACGACCCGCACCGTGAACACGTCGTGCGCACGCGGGTGATCGAGCACACGCGCTAACGGATCCACCTGGCAAATGTATCGGCCCGCGGAGAAAACGACGGTGAGCGGTCAGTCGGCCTACACCCGGTGACCACATTCTTGAAGTATCTGGCGGCCACTGCCGACTTATAGACGATGGCGTATGCAATTCGGAGTACAGCATATTCACTGTCTATCGACGTTGCGCTGAACTGTGCTCATGACAGCAAATTCGATCCTGCTCACCGGCGGCACTGGACGGACAGGTCGTCGGATCGCCGACCGGCTACGCGCCGAAGGACACTCGGTCCGGATCGCCGGACGCACCACCTCCCCTCGTTTCGACTGGAACGAATCCACTACCTGGGCTCCGCACCTGGCTGGCGCGACCGCCGTCTACCTGTGTTTCTCCCCCGACCTCGCCCTACCGGGCGCGGACCGCATCGTGGCCGAGTTCAGCGCGGCCGCCGCCGCTGCCGGCGTGTCCCGGCTTGTCCTCCTTTCTGGTCGTGGCGAAGACGGCGCCAAACGCTGCGAGGACATCGCGTTGGCGGAGGAATTCGACACGACCGTGCTTCGCTGCGCGTGGTTCGCGCAGAACTTCAGCGAACATTTCCTGGCCGAAGCGGTCGTGCGCGGGCACATCGAGCTGCCCGTCACTTCGGTTGCCGAGCCGTTCGTGGACCTTGACGACGTAGCGGATATCGCGGCCCGCGCGCTCACCACTGACCGATATGCCGATGAAGTGCTCGAACTGACCGGCCCGAGGGCATTGACCTTTGCTGAAGCCACCGCCGTGCTTGGCGGCGCCCTCGGCCGAAACGTCACCTTCGAAACGGTGTCCACCGAGCGATTTGTCGACGGACTCGTCCACAACGGAATGCATCGCGCCGAGGCCGAGGCCATCGACTGGCTGTTTGCCGAGGTCCTGGACGGACGTAACCAGGCAACGACCGATGCGGTCCAGCGCGTACTCGGCAGGCCGGCCAGAAGTTTCGAAGACTTCGCCAAGCGCAGCGCCCACGCGGGAATCTGGAACACCCTTCGGAGAACACCATGACCGCGCTGGAACTTGGCGCGATGCTCACGACCGGAGTGATGGCCGGTGTCTACGCCGCCTTCTCGATCATGATCATGCCCGCGCTTCGCCCAAGCCAACCATCCACAGAGCCTGCCGCCGCTGATCACGTAGCCATGGCCATTTCCACGATGCGATCGATCAACCGGACGGCCGAACGCACACCGTTTCGCGTGTTGTTCTTCGGCACGACATTGCTCGCCCTCGCGGTGGCACTGCACGAAGTCCTCCTTTCCGCTGAATCGCCGAACCCGCTGCGCCTTGCCGGGGCAGCGTTGTCGCTGAGCGCCTTTGTCATTACCGCGGTCTTCCATGTGCCACGAAACAACAGAATCGATGCGCTAGCCGCCGAGCAGAGCAGCGCAGCGGACTGGGCACGGCTGGCCACGCAGTGGACCTACGGCAATCACGTCCGGGCCATCGGCTCAGCCCTCGGCGCGCTGGCATTCGGCCTGAGCGGATACCCGGGCCTCGGCTGACTCCTGGCGAACACGGGTACGCACCCACCCCTGCCCCAGGCGACTGGCGAAACCACCTCCTTCGAGTTCAGTCAGCAGGACACGCGCCCGATCCAGCGGGATACCCGCGGAAACCGCGATCTCTCCAGCGGATTGCCCCTGGTCGACACGCAGTGCCTCATGCACCCGCAACGTCTGCGGACCGAGGTCATCAGTTGGCCGGCGTGGACCGTCCACAGTGGTCATCGCTGAGCCGATCGGACCGACCGCCTCGACGATCTCCGCCACCCCACTGACCAACAACGCGTCCCTGGCGCGGATCAGCTGATTGCATCCGGCCGAACTCGCCGAACTCACCGGCCCGGGTACCGCCATCACGACCTTGCCGAGCGCGCCCGCGGTGCTCGCGGTATTACGCGCGCCGCTGCGGGCACCCGCCTCGATGACGACCGTGCCACTGGCCAGCGCCGCAATGAGCCGGTTGCGCACCAGGAAGCGGTGCCGGGCCGGCTGGGTCCCAGGTGGGTACTCACTCACCACCGCGCCCTGTTCCGCGACCTGATCGAGCAGCCGCACGTGCCCGGCGGGATAGTGGACATCCGGCCCGCAACCGAGCACCGCGATGGTCGGACCGCCCGCTGCCAGGCTGCCCCGGTGTGCCGCGCCATCGATCCCATAGGCCGCTCCGGAAAGCACCGTGAAACCACGCCCGGTGAGTCCATAGGCGAACTCGGCCGCATGGTGGTCGCCGTACCCGCTGGACGCACGGGCTCCGACGAGCGCGACGGCTCGTTCGGTACAGGCGTCGAGGTCGATCCTGCCGCGCACCCACAGCCCGAGCGGCTGGCCAGCCCAGCGAACCCCGGCCCGCGCGGCGACATCCAGCGCGAGCAGCGGCCAAGCTGGCCAGCCATCGTCTTCGGGAATCACCAGCTCGGCGCCAACGGCGGCCGCCTCCTCAAGATCGCGCTCGGCGCGGTCCAGTTGCGCGCGTGCCTCGGTTTCCGCCCGTACCCGCCCTGGAGCCTGCCCGGAGCGAACCAGTTCCGCCGCTGCCACCGGCCCGTGCGCGGTGACCAATTGGGCCAGCTCCCGCGCTGGCGGCTCGGCGACTCGCAGCAGATACGCCCTGGCCAGCCGCGCTTGTTCCACGCTCATGCCGCCCGCCGATCCCGGAAACCCAGTGCGGACTCGATATGCGCCGCATCCGGTGTTTCCGCACCGTCCAAATCGCACAGTGTCCAGGCGATGCGCAAGCACCGATCGGCGCCGCGAGCGGTGACCGCGCCGGCATCCAGTCCTCGTTCGAGCAAGTTCAGTGCCCGCCGGGGTATCCGATACTCCCGCCGCAACGCCGGGCCCGGCACGTCGGCATTGCTTCGCCAGCCGTGGGCCGCCCATCGCAGGATGGCGCGTTCCCGCGCCTGCCGCACCCTGGCCCGTACCGTCGCGGTGTCATCGACCTCGCCCTGATCGGCATACGCCCATGCGGAACTCGGCCGCATCCGTACCCGCAGATCGACCCGATCTAGCAACGGGCCGGAAAGCTTGCCCAGGTACCGCCGTCGCGCGCTGGGCGGACAGGTGCAGTCGTTGTCCCGTGCCGGTGCACACGGGCACGGGTTTGCCGCCAGTACCAACTGGAATCGCGCGGGATAGTGCACCGTCGCATCGCGGCGGGACAGCCGCACCTCGCCCTCCTCGAGCGCGGTCCGCAACGAGTCGAGGCGATGCGGACCCCAATCCGGTGCCTCATCCACGAACAGCACCCCGCGATGCGCCTTGCTCACCGCGCCGGGACGCGCCACACCGGAACCACCGCCGATCAACGCCGGCACCGAAGTGGAGTGGTGCGGCGCGATGAACGGCGGGCTGACCACCAGTGGTGATTCGGTAGACAGCGCTCCGGCGAGTGAATGGATCGCGGTGACTTCCAGCGCATCGTCCATGCTCAGCGGTGGCAGCAGGCCGCATAATCGTTGCGCCAGCATGGTTTTGCCCGTTCCCGGCGGGCCGGTGAACAGTAGGTGGTGCCCACCGGCGGCGGCCACTTCGAGCGCCCAGCGTGCCTCGGGCTGGCCGAGCACGTCGACGAGATCCAAACCGGCCGGCTGATCCGTACCCGACGCGCGTTCCGGTGCTGATCGCAGCTCACCCTCGCCACGCAACCAATCCAGCACCTCGCGCAAGGTCCGTGCGCCAAGCACCTCAATCTCGGCGACCAAACCCGCTTCCTCCAGTGTTTCTACCGGCACGACCGCTCGACGCATGCCAGCCTTGCGGGCGCCAAGCAGTCCGGGCAGCACGCCGCGAACCGGCCGCAACCGGCCGTCCAGGGACAGCTCGCCGAGCAACACGGTTTCGCGGAGTGCCGCGGCCGGCACCGCATCAGCCGCCGCGAGTACCGCGCTGGCCAAGGCAAGGTCGTAGCCCGAACCGCCCTTGGGCAACGCAGCCGGCGACAGGGCAAGCGTGACCTTGGTGGTTGGCCACTGCGCATCCGAGTTGCGGACCGCCGCCCGTACCCTGTCCCGTGCCTCATGCAAGGCGGCATCCGGTAGACCAACAAGCTGCACCCCTGGCAGGCCATGACCGATATCGGCCTCGATCTCGACCACGACGCCATCCACCCCGAACAGGGCTACCGACCACGCCCGCGCGATGGCCATCTCAGAACACGTCCTCGTGGTGCGTGATCCTCGGCGGCTCACCGGCCGAAAGCAGGATCTCGATGACGTCGAACCGGACGCCATTCCAGCTAGCCCGCTGGTTTGCCAGCCACAGACTGGTCAACCGGCGGATTCGCCGCGCCTTTGCCGCCGTGACCGCCTCGCCTGGACGGCCGAACGCGGCGCCGGTCCGGGTCTTGACCTCGCAGACGACCAACCGATCCGCCACGCCGGCCACAAGGTCGAGCTCGCCGTCCGAACATCGCCAGTTCCTGGCCAGCACGGTGAGTCCGCGAGCACGTAAATGCCGCGCGGCGAGCAGTTCACCCCGCTCACCAAGGATGTTGTTGTAGCCGGACTGGCCGTTGCCGGTGAGTACCACGCCGCCCCCTCGTCGTTGCTGACGAGATCGACCATGCCGGGGTTCGACGAAGCGCGCGAGCACGTCTTCGCCAACTGTGGACAACCTTGGCGGATGTGGACAACTCTCCGGCAACCAGTGCCACTTCGGCGCCAATCCACATTGGACAAAGTGGCTCCGCGAAATCCGCCTTCACCGGACACAGGTTCACGGCACGTCCTGGTAGCGCGCGACGAGTGCTGCGGCGCGCTCGCGCAGCGCCGTACGCAACGAACTCGGGGCGAGGACTTCCACCTCCGTGCCGAGCCGCCACAGCGCCCATTCGGCGTGCCACAAATCCTGAAACGTCACGTCCAACCGCAGCCAATCACCCGTCTCGGCTTCCACCGCCCGAACGGCAACGGCGGTACTCAGCAGATCCTCCCGCCGTTCCGGGGTCACCCGAAGCACCACGGTGAGGTGGTCGTCGGACAGGAATCGCGCGCAGCGTTCCCGCCACGCCCGATCCAGATCCACGCGCGGTGAACGCTGCGCCGGTTCGGCTAGTGCCTCCGCCGCCAGCACCCGCGAAAGCCGGTAGGTGCGGTCCGCGCCAGACCGCGTGGCCAGCAGATAACCTCGCTCGCGGACGGTGACCAGACCGATCGGATCAACCGTGCGCCACCGCGGCGCCTGCTTCGTAGCCGCGTAGTGAATGCGCAGCTTGTTCCCGGCAAGCACCGCGCGCCGGATCTCGGCCAGGGCCGCGTCGGGTACCTCCTCGACGACCCGCCGGCGGGCAAGCAGATCGGTCTCCGGCTCGACGAGCAGTCGCCGTGCGGCGTCGCTCGCGACGCCCCGATGGCTTTCCGGTAGCGCGTCGACCACCTTGCGGATGGCCGAAGCGAGCGCGGAACCCAGGCCGAAAACCTGCCCCGAACCGGCGGTCAGCAAGGCAAGGGCCTCGTCGTGATTCAACCCGGTGAGCTCGGTGCGGAACCCGGGAAGCAGCGCGAACCCGCCGTGCCGACCGCGTTCGGCGTAGACCGGCACCCCTGCCGCGGACAGTGCCTCGATATCCCGCAGCACGGTACGGGTGGACACTTCCAGCTCCGTGGCCAGCGCGTCGGCGGTCAACCGACCACGTTGACGCAGCAGCAGCACTAGCGAAACCAGCCGGTCAGCGCGCACCGGAAAACCCTATCGGATATACGACAAGAGGTGTCGTGATTTGTCCCGAAGCTTTGACCAGCACGAACAACAACAGGAGCGAACATGGCAATGCGGCGAACGGCGGTCAATCCGGTGAGCTGGTCGGTGGAAATGGGGTTCAACCAGGGCGAGCTCGTCTCCGGGCATACCCGAACCCTGTACTGCTCCGGCCAGACCGCGATGAGCGAGGACGGCAAGCCCGAGCATGCGGGCGATATGGCCGCCCAGGTAGCACTGAGCCTGGACAACCTCGTCGCGGTGCTCGTCGAGGCGAAGATGTCGCTGGCCAACCTCGTCCGGTTGAACGTCTACACCACGGACGTCGATCTGCTGTTCGCGCACTACGGCGTGCTGGCATCGCGGTTGGCCGCAGCGGGAGCGGCACCCGCCACCACTATGCTCGGCGTGACTCGGCTGGCGATCCCCGGCCAGCTGGTCGAACTCGAGGGAACCGCCGTCGAGTGACCCGACCAGACCGGCAGTGCTGATGGACGACATGGAAGCCAGGCTGCGCCAGATTGGGCAGCACCACTTCCGCGCGCGGTTCCGGTTACGTGGCCGGGACCGCGCGGTGGTTGACCTGCGCGGGATCGCCACCGTCCGCAGGCACGCCGCGGACCTGATCGAGCGCAGGCTGGCACCGGCCGAACCACGCAACGACGGCCGGCAGACGCCGTATCGGGGACATCCGGTATTCGTCGCGCAGCATGCCACCGCTACGTGTTGTCGCACCTGCTTGAGCCGCTGGCACGGGATCCCCGCCGGAAGGGCACTAGACGAAACCGAAAAAACCTACGTCGTGGACGCGATCTGCCGCTGGATCGGCTGGCAGTACGCGCCGCACCAGCCGCCACCGTGACCGGCAAGCCCTACTCGGGTAACCGCAGGTCGGGCTTTTCCAGTTCCTCGACGTTCACATCCTTGAACGTGATAACCCGGACGTTCTTCACGAAACGCGTAGGGCGGTACATGTCCCACACCCAGGCATCGGACATCCGCACCTCGAAGTACACCTCGCCCTCGGCGTCCTTCACCTGCACATCCACCGCGTTCGCCAGATAGAACCGCCGCTCGGTTTCCACGACGTAGGTGAACTGGCTGACGATGTCGCGGTACTCCCGATAGAGCTGCAACTCCATCTCGGTCTCGTACTTCTCGAGGTCCTCACCGCTCATCGTGCCCGTAATCCTCCTCGTCCCCATAGAACCCAGCCGGGTCCAGTGCATCAGCTGCCCGTTGCGTACCGGGCATATCCATTCTGACCCACATCGGGTTGGAGACCACCCGACGACACCAGCTCGACGGGTTCCGCCGCATCTTCGCGCTCACTGAGCCGGCGGACCGCGGCGACACTGCGCGCCACCCGATGCGGTGGGCGCAAGCCATGCTCGGCGGCCGCCGAAGCCACATTCGCGTAGGACCAGCGGTGCACCTCGCTTGGCCCCTGCTGGCGCAGCGCCTCGGAATGCTCGGCGGTGCTGTACCCCTTGTGCACGGCGAAGCCGTACCCGCCGTAGCTGCCGTCCAGCTCGGACATGATCCGGTCCCTGGTGACCTTGGCCAGCACCGAAGCGGCCGCCACGCAGGCAACCGCCCGGTCGCCCTTGCGGACCGGCACGCTCGGCGCGGTCAGTCCTGGGATGCCGAAACCGTCGGTGAGCACGTACCCCGGATGCGACGCCAGCCTGGCTACCGCCCGACGCATACCCTCCACGTTCGCGGCGTGCACACCAAGCGCGTCGACCTCAGCGGCGGGCACCACGACCACGGCGTAGTCCGGCGCGCGCCGGACAAGCAGCTCGTACAGTCGCTCGCGGCTTGTCGGAGTGAGCAACTTCGAGTCGGTCAGCTCCGCGAATCGCGCACTGTCCGTAGTCCGCAGTACACAGGAAGCCACGACAAGTGGACCGGCACAGGCGCCGCGCCCCGCTTCGTCCACCCCTGCCACCGGACCAAGTCCGCGCCGATCAAGGGCCGACTGAAAAGCCCAGGTGCCGGTGTCCCGACGAACCACCGCGCGTGCGGGGCGCACCTGCGCAGAAGAGAAATTGCCCGCTACGGCCCGCTGCGTCGCCACACCCGCACGATACCCGCATAGGTTCGCCGGCCCGCCCACAGCGCCGGCCATGCGCCAGCTACGCCGATCGCCGCGGGCAAACCCTGCTGCCAAGCGGGCGCGTTGAACGTACCGGGGGCCGCCGCCGGCATCGCGGCTTCCTGCGGATCGTGGTCGCTCACGCCCTGCCAACGGGATGGCGGCAGCACGATGACGCGCGCCTTGCCAATAACGTTGTCCAGCGGAACCGCGCCGCGGGCTCCACCGCCACCCTGATATCGCGAATCGCTCGAGTTGTTCCGGTTATCGCCCATCATCCACACGGAATCATCGGGCACCCGGACCGGATCGAACTCGGCCTGTTCATTACCCGAACCGGGCTCCCAATAGATATACGGCTCGTCCAGTGGTTGACCGTCGACAAGTACCCGATTGTTGTCATCGCAGCACTCCACGGTTTGCCCGCCAACAGCGATAACGCGTTTCACGAAGTCCTTCTCGTCTGGAGGCGCGAGGCCAACGACGGAGCCGATCTGCCGGAAGAAGCCAGCGATCGGATTGCTCGAATCATTGCTTGGCGCGTCGTTCTCGGTCCATGGCTGTGGTCCTTTGAAAACCACCACGTCGCCGGGACTGGGATCGGTGAACAGGTAGGTAACTTTGTCGACAAGTACCCGGTCACCGGTACATCCAGGGCAGCCATGCAGCGTCTGCTCCATCGAGCCGGACGGAATCATGTAGGGGCGCCCAATGAACTGTTGAATCAAAAAAGCGAGCACTAATGCGACGCCGATCAGAATCGGCAGCTCTTTCCAGAACGACCGCTGCTTCTTCTTCGGCTTACTCGCCGGAGCCTGCTCGGCTGACTCGTCCCCGCCCTCGCTGGACGATTGATTCACGTGGTCGACCACGTCGCCAGGCTACGACAACGGGTAATGCACACCACAGGGGGCCGGGAGCCGGCCCGGAATATCCGTTACGACCGGCGACCTTGCCCCAACCGAGTGATACCGGCGTAGGCTTTACGTCCAACCCACAGTGTCGGCCAGGCACCGATGACACCGATCATCGCGGGCAAGCCTTGCTGCCAAGCGGGCGCGCTGTACGAGCTTGGCGCGGCCGCCGGCATCGCTACTTCCTGCGGATCGTGATCACTCACGCCCTGCCAACGCGATGGCGGCAGCACGATGACCCGTGCTTTGCCAATAATGTTGTCCACCGGAACGGCGCCGCGGGCTCCACCGCCACCCTGATATCGCGAATCGCTCGAATCGTTCCGGTTATCGCCCATCATCCACACGGAATCATTGGGCACTCGAACCGGATCGAACTCGGCCTGCTGGGTCCCCCTGCCCTCTTCCCAATGGATATAGGGCTCGTCCAGTGGTTGACCGTCGACAAGTACCCGATTGTTGTCATCGCAGCACTCCACGGTTTGCCCACCAACCGCGACGATGCGTTTCACGAAGTCCTTCTCATCCGGCGGCGCCAAACCAACGACGGAGCCGATCTGCCGGAAGAAGCCAGCGATCGGATTGCTCGAATCATTGCTCGGCGCGTCGTTCTCCGTCCACGCCGGCGGACCCTTGAAAACCACCACATCGCCGGGGCCGGGATCGGTGAACAAATAGGTGACCTGGTCCACCAACACCCGGTCACCAGTACACCCTGGGCAGCCGTGCAGCGTCTGCTCCATCGAGCCAGATGGAATCATGTAGACGCGCGCGACGAACTGCTGAATCAGAAATGTCAGTCCAAGCGCGACGACAATCAGAATCGGCAGCTCTTTCCAGAAGGATCGCTGCTTCTTCGATTTGCGCTGCGAGGACTCGGCAGACTCCGTATCGCCGGATTCCTCGGGCTGCTGCGAGGTCGGCTCTCGACCAGCAGTCGAATTCTCGCCCAGCCCATGATCGTGGCCGCCGGAAGCCCGATCGGGATCGTCCTCGGAGGATGGGAAGTTCACGCGGTCGACCACCAGGTCAGGCTACGGCAATGCGCACCGAAAGCTTCAGGAAGCCGGGGTCTCGCGCTTTTCCTTGATCTTCGCGGCCTTACCACGCAGCTCACGCAGGTAGTACAGCTTGGCGCGACGCACGTCACCACGCTTGTCGACCTCGAGCTTCGAGATGTTCGGCGAGTGCACCGGGAAGGTGCGCTCCACGCCGACGCCGAAGGAAACCTTGCGCACCGTGAAGGTCTCGCGGATCCCGTCACCCTGGCGACGAATCACGACGCCCTGGAACACCTGGACACGCTCGCGGGTGCCCTCGATGACGCGGACGTGCACCTTCAGCGTGTCGCCCGGACGAAAGTTCGGGATGTCGGAACGCAGTGACTTCGCGTCCAGAGCGTCCAGGGTGTTCATCGGGTCCGTCCTCGTCCTCAAGTCGATGGCTTTCGGGTGTGCCAAGCGGGCGCGGCTCGGCGCATCACTGGTCTTGCGTTGGGGTGTGTGGCGCGCTGTCGAGTGCTGCCCGCTGACGGCAACCCGTCCAGTATGCCAGAGGGGTACGGGAGGTTAATCGGGCCCCTCGGCGCGCAGCCGGTCGAGGACCGCGCGATCGTGCTTGTCCAGCGTATCCGTGGGTAGCGCGGCAAGCAGATCGGGCCGGCGCCGGTAAGTCCGCTCCAGTGCACGGTCCCGCCGCCAGCGGTCCACCGCGGCGTGGTTACCGGAGCGCAGTACGTCCGGCACCGGGAGCTCCCGCCACACCTCGGGGCGGGTATAGCTCGGCCCCTCGAGTAGCCCATCGGAGAAGGAGTCCTGCTCGGCCGAGACCGGATTGCCCAGCACCCCGGGCAGCAGCCGGGCCACCGCCTCGACCATGGTCAGCACCGCCACCTCGCCGCCGACCAGTACGTAGTCGCCGATGGACACCTCGTCCACCCGCATCCGCCGTTCGGCGTCGGCGATGACCCGCTGGTCAATGCCCTCGTAGCGACCACAGGCGAACACCAGGGAGCGCTCAGCCGCGAACTCGTGCGCCATCCGCTGGGTGAACGGCCTGCCGGCGGGGGTCGGCACGATCAGGCGAGCATCCGAGGGACAGACCGCATCCAGCGCCTCACCCCATACCTGCGGTTTCATCACCATGCCAGGGCCGCCGCCATACGGGCTGTCGTCCACCGCGCGGTGCACGTCGTAGGTCCAGTCCCGCAGGTCATGTACGGCGATGTCGAGCAGCCCGCGCTCGATGGCCTTGCCGAGCAGCGCGGTACGCAGCGGCGCGAGGTACTCGGGAAAAATGGTGACGACGTCGATCCGCACCGGCCAAGCTTAACGAGCCCCTGCCGCACGAGCTGGGGCCCCGACTCAGCCGGGCAGCACTCAGTCGGGCAGCACTCAGTCGGGCAGCGCCGCGAGGTGCCCGGCGAGCTGTCCGAGTTCGGTCGAGCCGGTCAGCGTCCCCGGCAGCATTGGCACCCGGACGGTCGCCGGCGCCGCGGCCGTGCTGGCGAGTTCGGCGAACACCTCGTCCTGTTGCGCGCGCCGACTGCCGAGCAGCCCAGGATCGTCGGCAGGCAACACCCGGTTCACGATCAGTTCGCCGAGCACCAGCCCCGAATCCCGCAAGCTGGTCAGCGTGCGCAGCGTCTCAGCAAGCGGCAACCGCTCGGGTACCAGCACCAGATGCACGACGGCAGCCTCGCGGAACACCTTTGCCAGCTCGGTGAGCCGGGCCCGACGCGCGCGCAGCCGATCGAGCAGCGGGTCGGGCTCCTCGCGCGCACTGCCAAACAGTCCGGCCACCCGCTCGTCCGCGGCTCGCGTTCGGGCGCGCTGACTGGCCAGGCCCTCGATCCACGGAGTGAGCAAGGTGGGCAGGCTGAGCAACCGGGTCATATGCCCGGTCGGCGCACTGTCCACGATGAGCCGGTCCCAGTGCTCGCCAACCTGCTCGACGAAGTCGTTCAGCCGATCAAGTAGCGCCGATTCCACCGTCCCTGGGCTCTCGGTCGCCCTGTTCAGGTGTGTGCGCACAGCCGGCAAGATCTCCGGCGGGACGGCGTCCTGGGCATCGGCGATGATCTCCGCGACCCTGGCACTCGCCTGTTGCTCACCGCTGATCTCGGCGGCCCACAGCCGATCAGCGAGCTGACGGGGTTGCCCGTCGAGTGGCGTGTCGAATACATCGCCAAGCGAATGCGCCGGGTCGGTGGACACCACCAGCGTGCGCTGCCCGGCATTGGCCATGCGCAGGCCGAACGCGGCCGCCAGGGTCGTCTTGCCCACACCGCCCTTGCCACCGAAGAAGCGCACCGAGGTCAACAGCACACCTCGGGATCACCAAACCCGCGTTGCCCCATTCGCTGATGCCATTCGTGCAGGTCGGCGACCAGGTAGGGGATGAGCTCAAGGGTTTCGTAGGCCACCGGGTTGTCCACGCCGAGCGATTCCAACATGACAAGCGCGCGCAGGGTGTCCTGCTGCCGGCGAGCCTCCCGCCGTGCGCCCTGCCGCCAGCGGGCCACGAAAAGCTGATCGTGCCCGCGTTCCAGCCGGCGCCACGCCGCGCGTAGCCGGGCAGGCAGGCCGCCCTTGGTCACCGGACCGTGGACTCATCCTGCTCGGCCGCACCTTGCCATGCCTTGCGCAAGGCGATCGCCGCCTCGACGATCAGCCAGATCGCCAGCACCAGGATGATCAGGTCAAGCGGGAAGAGCACCCATTCCTGCTGGTTGAGGAACTCCTGCAGGTTCACGATCAGCGCCCATACGGTCATCACGACCAGGAACACGAGCGGGATGAGTACCGCGGTCGGGTTGCGCCGCTGTTTGGTCACCCATACCGCGATCACCGCGAGCGCAAGCCCCGCGGTGAGCTGGTTGGTGGTGCCGAACAGCTGCCACAGCACGCCGAAGGTGAATCCGTCCTTGCCGCCGCCGGGGATCAGCGCCATCGCAAGCGGGACAAGCACGGCGACCAGCGAACCGAACGTGGCACTGCGGGAGAGCTTGCGCGCCCCGGCGACCTCGGCGATCTCCTGCACGATGTAGCGCTGCAGGCGCACCCCGGTGTCCATAGTGGTCGCCGCGAAGCTGATCACCACGATCGCGGCGAAGACCGTGGCAAGCGAGGCGGAGACGCCGAGGTTGCTCGCGAAGTTGGCCACACCGGCGACGAAGTTGCCGGTGGCACCGTCCGAAGCGGACGCGAAGTCGGCGTAGACCGCGTTCCAGTCCGCAGTTGTCGCGACCACGCCCGCGGTGCACGCCAGGATGGAGCCGAGCGCGAGCGAACCCTCGCCGACCGCGCCGAAATAGCCCACGTAGCGGGCGTCGGTCTCCTTGTCGAGCTGTTTTGACGTGGTGCCCGAGGAGACCAAGCTGTGGAATCCGGATATCGCGCCGCAGGCGATGGTCACGAATAGCAAGGGGAACCAGCTCGGTGAACCCTCCGGGGTGTCGTTGATCGCCGGCGCGACGATCTTGTCCATACCCACGGTCACGCCGAGCACGATCACGCCGAGCGCGATGAACAGCTGATGCGAGTTGATGTAGTCGCGCGGCTGGAGCAGCACCCACACCGGAATCCGAGAAGCGACGAAGGTGTAGGCGAACAGCAGGATGACCCAGATGTTGCGGTCAGTGAAAAACCCGTCTTCGGCGGCGAAGCCGAGGGTGATCGGCCACAGCTGACCGAGCAGGATCGAGCAGTACAGCAGCACCACACCGATCAACGTCGGCACCAGCGCGGCGCTGCGCGTGCGGTACACGTACTGCCCGATGCCGATGGCCAGCGGAATCTGCAGCAGCATGGGCAGTACTGCCTCGGGGTTGGCCACGAAGAGGTTCGCGATCACCACCGCGAACACGGCATTCACCAGTGTCAACAGGAAGAAGATGATCAGCAGGAAGAGCGCACGGGCCCGCTTGTTGATCACCTCGTTGGCCAGGGTGCCGATGCTGCGCGCCTTGTGTCGCACGGATACCACCAGCGCACCGAAATCGTGTACGCCCGCGGCGAAGATGGTCCCGGCGACTACCCAGAGCAGCGCTGGTCCCCAACCCCAGAACACCGCGATCGCGGGCCCGACGATGGGCGCCGCGCCGGCGATGGAGGTGAAGTGGTGGCCGAAGAGCACATGCTTGTTCGTCGGCACGAAGTCGACCCCGTCGGACATGGTGTGTGCCGGAGTGGCGGCCGAGGCGTCTAGCGCGTAGACCTTGCGCGCGAGGTAATTCGAGTAGTAGCGGTAGCCGAGGTAAAACAGGACACCGACAACAAGTGCCAGGACTATTGCGGGCATGGCTAGCTCTCCCCGAGCATCATTGGCCGAACCTGAAATGGCCTCGTATACAGCGGCGCAGAGTAACAGTACAAATCAGATGAAGAGAAGAGTATGACCGAAAGCGAACTGGCACGAAGCTGGCGCGGCGCGGTGACCGGCGAGTTGTGCTGGTTGGACGCGGACGGTCGGCCGGCCGCGCTGAGCGTGATCCCATTGTCCGATGCCGGGCAGCCGTGTGTCGCCCTGCCGTACGCGCAGGAAGCGCGCATCGCGGGGCTGCGCGAGGCTGGTGAAGTGGCGTTCGTGGTGAGCGATTCCCGGTCGCTGCGTGCTGATCAGCCGGCGTTGGTTGGCTTCGGCGGGGTCACGGTCGTCGATGATGTCGAGGGCGAGCGATTCAGTGATGGCCTGCTCGAAGTGGAGCTGCGCAAGTATCCGCCGTCCAGGGCGCTGGCGGACAGTCCGCTGTTGCGTCGCGAACACTGGTGGTGGTTGCCTCGGGTCCTGGTCCGGCTGCGCGGGGCCACCCGGGTGGACGAGTTGGCGGCGCGGACCAATCCGGCGCGGCATGCCGTGCTGGTCCGGGGTGGTGCTGCCGGGCTCACGGTGGACACCGTGGATATCGCGGAGTGGGCGGAGCCGAGGATCCGGTTAACCGCGCTGGCCGGTGGCGAGTTGGACGCGCGAGATGAGCCGGGTTTGTTGTTCGGGTACGACTACTCGATGCCGGACTTGGAGCGGTGGGAATCCTGGACGGCGCGTGGTTGGGCGCACGGTGCGGAGTTCGCGGTGGACGGCCTGACCGGCAGCCCGGAGGTGAACCTCGGCCCGCTGCGGCTGCGCGAGCGGATGCGGCGCCAGCGCGATCTGGCCAAGTCCTGCCAGCGCGCCCTCGGAGACCGCGTTCTTTAAGGATCTTGCGGTGACTGCGCGTGATCGCGTTCTTTAAGGTTAGCGAGGTTATCGGGGAGCGGGGACGGCGAAGGTGGCGAGGATGCCGGCGAGCAGGCGGTAGTAGCCGGCCAGCACGCTCAGCTCGACCAGCTCCGCCTCGCTGAACTCCGCCCTGGCTCGCCGGTAGCACGCCGCGTCGACCTCACCCGGCAGCGCCTTGGCCACCTCGATCGCCACGGCCTCCCGGCTATCGCAGGTCTCCGGCGTGCCGCCGGCGGCGAGGGCTTCCAGTTCCGCCTCGGTCACCCCGACCGTGCGCGCCACCCTGCTGTGCGCGTACCACTCATAAACACTGTCCGCCCCGACCGTGAGGATCACCAGCTCGCGCAACCGTGCCGGCAGCGTGCCGGAGAAGCGCAGTTGCTCGCCGACCTCCTGCACCGCAAGGCCCAGCTCCGGGGTGTAGAGCAGCGCGTTGAACGGCCCGAGCAGGCGACCGTCCGCTGTGCTCGCTTGGAACGGTTGTCCCGCGCGCTTACCGCCGACTATCCGCTCCTGCAGCACGCGTTGTGCCTCGGCGAGTTCCGCCGGCGCCAACAAGGGCAGCCTGCCGTGCTCAGACAAGGGTCCGACCTCCATCCACATACAACACGTGTCCAGTAACAAACGATGCCTGATCCGAAGCCAAGAACAGGATCGGGCCCACCACATCGGACACCGAGCCGAGCTTGCCGGCGGGAACCAGCCCGGTGAGTTCGTCCCGCACTCCGGGTTTGGCCAGATGTTCCTCGGTCAACGGGGTCTCGGTGTAGCCCGGCGCCACCGCGTTCACGGTGACCCCGCTGCTCGCCCACTCCCGCGCCATCACCCGCACGATCTGGTTCAGCCCACCCTTGCTCGCCGCGTACGGCCCGTGTGCGGGATGCGCGAGCAGGCCGGCAACCGAGGACAGGTGCACCTGCCGGCCGTATCCCTGCGCGCACATGAGCTTGCCGGCCGCCTTGCCCAACCAGAACACCGTGGACAGGTTCAGGTTCAGGATCGACTGCCACTCCTCGTCGCTGGTCTCCAGCACCGGCTTGCGAATGTTCTGACCAACCGAGTGCACCAGCACATCGAGCCCGCCAAGCTTGGTAGCGGCCGAATCCACCAGCTCCCGACACCCGTCCGATGTGGACATGTCGGCGGCGACCGTACGCACCCCCGGCAACTCGCGCGCCTGGATATCCGCGGCGATAACGCTCGCTCCGGCATCGGCGAAAGCCGTGGCGCAGGCCCCGCCGAGGCCACCAGCCCCGGCAACCAGTACCCGCTTACCGGTCAAGCCGAGCCATTCACTCATCGTTCCTCCAGTTCGATGTCCAGCAACAGGTGACCGTAGGTCTTGCCGTGCGCGTCGAGCTCGGTCGAACTCGACACACCGCCGCCGCGTACCCCTGCGCAGCTGAACAGCAGCGCACCGAGCAGCGGGAGTTCATGCCGGCGTACCGGACCGGTGAGCACCGGAGCCAACCGCGCGGCGACCACGCTCGCGGGTAGCGCGCGCGCCAGTAGCGGATAGTCCACCGGATTCCTTGCCAGTACGGCGACGGTGACCAGCGCGCCCTTGTCCCCGGTACGCACCACGGCGAGTTCCCGCAGCGACCTCATCCGGGCTCACCGACCATCCGCACCGCGCCGGCAACCTCAGCACGTGGGAGGAACACCGGGTCCAGTTCGAGTACTGGGCGTACCGAGCGGCGCGCGCCACCACCGCCAGCCGGCCCATTGGTATACAGCGTCTCCACCTCCCAGCCGATCAACGCCGCGTCCGATTCGGACGCCGTCCTGGCCGCGACCCGCAGGCGCACCTCGGGCGGTTCGGCGGCGGGATCGTCGGCGCAGCCGATCAGATCGACCCTCGGTTCGTGCAACACCAGCCCGTGCACGCCGTCCAGCCGAGCGAGCACCACCTCGCCGGCCAGCCGCGCACGGGCGCGCGCGCCCGGCCCGCGATAACTGATCTCGCCCTCGCCAAGGAATCCCGCCCGGCGGCCGATCAGCGCCTTGAGCTCCCTCGGGGCCGCCGCGCCGCGCGCACCGCGCAGCCGCACCACATCCGGCGCGATCTCCTCGACGCGCACGCCGGTCAGATCCACCGTCACGTCCGGCGTCAGGTACCGCGCCGGATCGTCCACTTCGTACAACAGCTGCGCGGTGACGGTCAGCCGATCCAACCGGCCGCCCGTGTCGGGCAGCTTGGTCAGCTCCGCCGAACCGTCCGCGCGTACCACGGCGAGCGGGAAGCCGAGTCGGGCCAGCTCCGGTACCGGATCGCTGACCGGATCGGCGAAGTAGCCGCCAGTCAGCTGGCCGGCACATTCCAGCAGGTGCCCGACGACGGTGCCGGCGGCAAGCAAGTCCCAGTCGTCGGCGGCCCAGCCGAACTCGTAGCGCATCGGCGCGAGGAACAACGCGGCATCGGCCACCCGCCCAGTGATCACCACGTCCGCGCCGGCGCGCAGCGCGGCTACCACCGGATCCGCGCCCAGGTACGCGTTCGCCGAAACCGCGTCCTCGGCGGAAACCAGGTGCAGCACGTCATCCCCGGTTACGCAGGCAACCCGCAGCTCCGGGTTACCGAGTTCGGCGGCGATCGCGGCGACTCGTTCGGCCGCGGCATCCGGGTTGGCCGCGCCCATATTGGTGATCACCCGGGTTTTCCCGGCGCACCAGGGCAGGACCGCGCGCATCCGTGCTTCGAGCAACGGGTCGAAACCCGCATCCGGGTCGGCCTGGCGCGCCAGCTGCGCGCTCGCCGTGGTCCGCTCGCCGAGGCATTCGAACACCAGGTAGTCGAGCTCACCCCGGCGGGCCAGGTCCACCGCGGGGTCGATCCGGTCCCCGCTGTATCCGGCCCCGGAACCGATGCGCACGGCTCGTTCGCTCAGCCCGCCCACAGTGGCACCACTCCCGTCGCCACGGCCACCGCGAGGATCACCAGGTTCACGCCCCAGGCCCACGGCAGCATATGCCTGATGTGCTTGCCAATATCCACTTTGGCCAGACCGACGAGCAGGAAGAAGGACGCGGTCATCGGGGTGAGCGGGAAGCCGACTGTTTCCTCACCGGTCAACGATGCCTGTGCGATCAGCGTTGGATCGATGCCGAACTGCTCGCCGACCGAGGTCAGGATCGGCAATACGCCGTAGTAGTACGGGTCCGGCCCGAACAGGAAGGAAAGCGGCACGCCAAGCGCGCCGATGATCAGCGGCAACAGGGGCGCGGCCGAGTCCGGCATGATGCTCGCCAGGCTGCGTGCCATCGCCTCGGTCATCCCGGTCTCTTCCATGATCCCGAGGAAGGCACCGGCCGCGGCCAGCGTGCTCGCCATCAGGATCGCGCCGCGCGCATGCGCGTCCACGCGCGCCTGTTGTGCCCGCATGCCCGGGTAGTTGATCACCAGCGCGAGTACCACGGAGATCATGAAGACGACCTGTGGCGGCAGCACTCCGGAGATCAGCACGCCAACGGTGAGCACGGTCAGCGCCACGTTCACCCAGAACAGCCGAGGTCGGCGTAGTTCGGGGTCTTCCTCGGGCAGTTCCGGGCTGATGGTCGCGCCCAGCTCGGCACCCACCCCCAGCCGGTTACGTTCCCGCCGCCCGAGCAGGTAGGCGATCCCGAGCACCGCGAGCACCCCGGCCGCCTGGGCCGGGATCAGCGGCACCCACAGCTCGTTGGCGTCGACGCCAACCACGGTCGCCGCGCGCGCGGTGGGCCCGCCCCACGGGAGCATGTTCATCACCCCGGCGCCGAGCCCGGTGACGGTGGCCAGCACCAGCCGGCTCATCCCCATCGCCTCGTAGAGCGGCAGCAGCGCCGGAATGGTGATCAGGAAGGTGGTGGCGCCGGCGCCGTCCAGATGCGCGCACATCGCGAGCAGCGCGGTGGCGAGCACGATCGTCACCGGTTGGTGACCGGCGAAGCGCAGCACCCGCCGCACGATCGGGTCGAAAAGTCCCGCGTCCCGCATCACGCCGAAGTACAGGATGGCGAACACGAACATGATCAGCACGCCGGCGATGTCACCGATGCCGGTGGTGACGAACTCGCCGATATCGGCCAGCCCGAACCCACCAACCAGCGCGGCCAGCACGGGGATCGCGATCAGCGCGACGATGGCGGCTACCCGGCTGGTGAGCAGGAGTAAGAGGATTACGGCGACGGTGCCGAAACCCAGCGCGGTCAACACGGCTGTCCTCCAGAAGGTTGATCTGCGCCACTTGTAGCGCGCAGGATGACGCGGCGGCAAAAGAGGATTCTCACGACGCGAGAACCCGCCTGCTCGGCACCCGGAGGACCGATGACCGTTGGTAGTTCGTTCGAGCGCGGGCTGGCCGTGCTCGCGGCGATACGCGAGGACGGCCCGCTGCGTGCCGACCAGCTGGCCGAACGGCTGGAGATCCCGCTGAGCACGGTGTACCGCTACCTGAAATCGTTGCGCTCGGCCGGTTTCGTCGAGGAGGAACAGGGGCGGTACTGGAGCGCGGCCGGCACCGGCGCGGACGCGGAGCTGGTGCGCCGCGCCCGCCCGCTGCTGGAGCGGCTGGGCGCGGCTACCGGGGAAACCGCGCTGCTGACGGTGCGCTCAGGGCTCCGGGCGGTATGCCTTGACCAGGCGTTCGCGCCGGCGGCGCAGGGGAACGTGTTTCCCTTGCACCAGCCGTTGCCGATTTACGCGGGCGCTTCGAAGCGGCTGCTACTCGCCTACTCGCCGCAGCGGCTGCGGGATCGAGTACTGGGCGCCCGGCTGGAACGATTCACGCCGGCGAGCCCGGATGTGCCGAGGTTGCGCGAACTGTTGGTGCACTCCCGCAAACGAGGTGTCGCGGTATCGCACGGTGAGTTCATCCCCGGTTCGCTGGCGGTCGCGGTGCCGGTGTTGCGCGCCGGGAAACTGGTGGGCGCGCTGACCGTATCCGGTCGCTCCACCCGCTGCGATCGGGCGTGGGCCGGCGCTGCCCTGCACGAACTGCGCCGCGCGAGCGCCGAGCTGGAATGGGGCCTGTAGCCGCTCGGTAACCGCGTTCACCGGGATCGCGTTCTTTAGGGATCTTGCGGTTCGTCCGCGTCGGCGGCGACCAGGCGTAGGTGTGCCGCGTCGGCCAGCGTGGCGATCCGGCTGAGCCCTTCCCGATCCAGGTTCAACACGAACTCCTCGGCCTTCCCGAAGAACAGTGTGGCCCTGTCGTTGAGCACGTCCACCTCGTATCTGGTGACCGGGTACGAGGCCATTTCCACCCAGGATTCGATGCTGAGCCCGCTCTGCCGGTAAAGGGACATGAGCGCTTCCTCCCCTGCACCGATGGCGTCGCATCGATGCGTTTGCGTGTGTGGTGATGACCTAGTAAGTGTGGCAAGTGAACACGCAGCGCACATGTTTATGCGCATACGGAATTATTTCGAGCGGAGGGACGCATCGTGACCGGAACACCTGGGGGTAAGCCGACGGTCCGTTCGCGGCAGGTCTCGGCGGAGCTCAAACGGTTGCGCCAGGGCGCGGGGCTGACGACCGGCGAGGCCGGCCGGCGGCTGGGCATCTCGCAGAGCAAGGTCAGCAGGGTGGAAAACGGCCAGCTCGGGCTGCAACTCGAGGAAGTGGCCGCGATGCTGGGGCTCTATCACGTCCCGCTGGAACGCAGGGAGGACATTCTCGAACTGGTACGCAATGCGGCCGCCCCGGGCTGGGTGCGGGTACATCGCAGCGGGCTGCCGGATCAGTGGCAGGCGCTGATCGAACTGGAATCGAGCACCACCGCGCTACGCACTTACCAACCACTGTGGATTCCCGGCCTGTTGCAGACCGCCGACTATGCCCGGGCGATTATCGAGGGCACCATCGAACGACCACTCACTCCGTCTCAAATAGACAATCGAGTGTCCGCCCGGCTTGGCCGACAGGGCGTACTCAGCCGAACCGTGCCACCCGCGTTGCACGTCTTGCTCTACGAACCCGCCCTGCGGGTGCCGATTGGCATTCCCGGCGTGCTGGCCGCGCAGCTGCGGCACCTGCACGAGGTGGCGCAGCGGCCACGGGTGACGGTGCAGGTGGTGCCGGTATCGGCGGGGCCGCATCCCGGCTTGGAGGGCCCGTTCATGATCATGGAGTTCGACAGCCAGCCGACCCTGGTGTATCTGGAGAACCGAGCACAGAGCATCTTCCTGGAGGAAGCTCCGCATATCGACAGCTATAAGCTGGCATGGGAACGGATCCTGGCCAGGGCCCTGCCAGCGAAGCGCTCGGCCCAGCTGATCGCCGAGCTGGCCCGATACTCCGAGGAGCAGACGTGATCAACGCGGATTTCTCCGCAGCACAATGGCGTAAGAGCAGCTACAGCGGCAGTTCCGGCGACTGCGTCGAGGTGGCTTTCGCGCCGGCCACCTGGCGCACCAGCAGCTACAGCGGCAGTAGCGGGAACTGCGTCGAGGTCGCGGTCGCCGACAGCGCGGTGGGCGTCCGCGACTCCAAGAACCCCACGGCGGGCACACTCATCTTCCCCGCAACCAGCTGGGCCGAGTTCCTGCACGCCCGCCACTAACCGACCGGGTGGGCCGCCGGCCACCCCGGCGCCCACCCCAACCGCAATCCTTAAGCATCTTGCGGTGACACCCCGTAACCGCAATCTTTAAGGTTAGCGCGGTCAGCGGGCGCGTTGCGGTCGCCAGTGCGCCACCCCAACCGCAACCTTTAAGGATCTTGCGGTTGAGGACGTGGTCGAACTCGGCGCTGCGCGCCTTGACCAGCGCGGACGCCGCGGGATCGGTGACAGCACGTAACCGCAATCTTTAAGGTTAGCGCGGTTATCGGGCGCGTTGCGGTCGCCAGTGCGCCGCCCCAACCGCAACCTTTAAGGATCTTGCGGTTCTGCCGCACCCTCGGAGACCGCAATCCTTAAGCATCTTGCGGTGACAGCGCGTGACCGCGTTCTTTAAGGTTAGCGCGGTCAGAGGGGGTCGAGCAGACCCTCGGGCGGAGTGAGCACCACACGACCGGCCTGGATATCGATCTCCGGCACGATCTCCTGCACGAACGGGATCAGCGCCTGGCTGCCATCCGGGCGATCCACCGCCAACAGCTCGCTACCCGGCACATGCACCACCTCGGCCACCGTGCCAACCGAACTGCCGTCCGCGAGCACGACATGCAACCCCTCGAGCTCATGGTCGTAGAACTCATCGGGGTCGTCGGTAGGCGGCAAGGCGTCGGTATCCGCCACCAGCAGGCAACCGCGCAGGGCTTCGGCGGCTTCCCTGGTCACTACCTGCTCGAACCGAACAAGCAGCCGTCCCGAATGCGGGCGAACGGACTCGACCACGAGTTCTCGACGTTCGCCACCGCGCATCCGGGCGTTCACCACCGCGCCGTCGGCGAACCGCTCTTCCGGAGAATCCGTGCGCACCTCGACGGTCAGCTCACCCGTCACTCCGTGCGCCTTGGCGATCCGCCCGACTACAACGTCCATCGACGACGACAGCGCGGCGGTCAGTGATCGGTGTCGACGACGTCCACCCGGACGCCGCGACCACCGATGCCGGTCATCACGGTACGCAGCGCGGTGGCCGTGCGGCCGCTGCGCCCGATGACCTTGCCCAGATCGTCTGGGTTGACGTGCACTTCGAGCGTCCGGCCACGGCGGGTGGTCAACAGCTCAACCCGAACGTCGTCCGGGTTGTCCACGATGCCGCGCACCAGGTGCTCGAGCGAGTCGGCGAGGAAGCTCACGCCTCAGCCTTTTCGGCCGACTGGTCGCCTTCCGCAGGCTTCTCGTCGTCAGCCTTCTTGGCCTCGGCCTTCTTGTCTTCGGCCTTCTCGCCGGCGTCCTTCTTCGGCGCCTTCTTCTTCGGCGTGGTGGCGTCGGCAACCGGCTCCTCGCCAGCGGCGGCGACGGCGGCCTCGAACAGCGCCTTCTTGTCCGGCTTCGGCTCGGCGACCTTCAGCGTGCCCTCGGCACCCGGCAGGCCCTTGAACTTCTGCCAGTCACCGGTGATCTTCAGGATGTTCTCGACCGGCTCGGTCGGCTGCGCGCCGACACCCAGCCAGTACTGCGCCCGCTCGGAGTCGACCTCGATGAGGCTCGGCTCCTCCTTCGGGTGGTACTTGCCGATCGTCTCGATCGCCCTGCCATCCCGACGGGTGCGGGCGTCGGCCACGATGATCCGGTAGTACGGCGCACGAATCTTGCCAAGGCGCTGCAGCTTGATCTTGACAGCCACGGGTTGTGGTGCTCCTCAAATCTCTCGTCGCTAGAGGCGGACACGCCGCAACCGAGTGGGGGCGGCCATGCGTATCCAGAAGTTCGGTTGGCCTCCGCGGCACGGTGAGAGGGTCCGTCCGCAGCGGGCAGCTAGCTATTCTGCCAGATCCTCGCGGAACGGGGACCGCCTACCCCGACCACTCAGATGGGCATCACGCCGAGCGCGGTGAGCAAGATCGCCAGCGCGGGCAGAAAGTTGTTCATCTGATGCGCCACGATACTGCCGAGCAGCCGCCCGGTGTAGAGCCGTACCAGCCCGATCGGTACCGCCATCACCAGCAGCAACGTCGTGCGCAGCGGTTCGAAATGGCTCACCGCGAACACCGCCGTGGTGAGCAGAAAGGTGATCAACCGCCCCATCCCGATGCGCTCGAGCGCGCCCCAGAGCATGCCGCGGTAGATGATCTCCTCGCAGATCGGGCCGACCAGCCAGAGGTAGACGAACATCACAATGGCCGCGCTGACGCCCATGGCCCGGTCGTCCACCAGCGCGCTGATCGCCGAGCGGCCATCCTGCGGACCGACCACCTCGGTCCAGACGAACGCGCCGATGATGGTGACCACGAGGCCGAGCAGGCCGAATTTCAGGCCAATGCGCACATCATCCCAGCGCCAGGACAGCCGCAGATCGATCAGCGGCCCGTTCCCGCGCAGCCGGGTGATCAGCAAGGCGGTACCCGCCGCGATCATCGGCGGCAGGATGGTGCCCACCAGCACCACGTACATCGGTAGCGGCGTGCCGGGCGCCACCCGGTCGCTGAGCAATACGCTGATGAACGCGGCCGAGGCGAGCAACACCACCTCGACCAGGATGAACGCCCCGAGGCCCCAGCGATGACTGGGCGGAGTACTTACCGCGGGATCGGTACCGGCTGAGCCGTCGCCTGGGCCCCTGGAACCATCTGGGCCACTGGAACCATCTGGGCCACTGGAACCATCTGGGCCGCTGGAACCATCTGGGCCGCTGGGACCATCTGGGCCGCTGGGGCTTGCCTCGCCCCGCGCGGGCTCATCGCTCACCGGGGTCCTCCCACCTGGCTCGTCCGGGCACGAATGACCCACGCTAGTCGCTTCCTTGGCTATCCGGCCGCTACTTGGAGAAGTGCCAGCGCGGGCACCAGGTTGTTGGCGGCGTGCGCGACGATACTCGCACTTGTCCGGCCGGTGATCATGCGCGCCGCGCCGATCGCCAGGCCCTGGACGATCAGCGCCGGGGTACGGGCCGGCTCTTCGTGCAGGAAAGCGAACACCAGCGCGGTCAGCCCGAGGATCGCGTACCTGGGTACCCGGTAGTGCTCGAGCGCGTTCCACAACCCGCCGCGCAGCAATAGCTCCTCGGTCAGTGGCGCCCCGATCACGGTGAACAACGCGATCGCCACGAGCCAGGCCGCCTCGTCCCCAGCGAGCCGGCTGAGTTCGGCCAACGGGTCGCGGACCTCGTCCTGGCCCCGCGCCGCGAGCAAGATCAGATTGACCAGGTACGCGGCGAGCAACGCGAACCCACCGCAGGCCAATCCGACCACCAGTTCACGTTTGCCTGGCAGGATCCCGAAGTCCACCCGCAGACCCGCGCCCCAGCGCCAGGAGCCAAGCATCGGGACGATACCGAGCAGCAGGTTCGGCAGGAAGGCAAGCAGTACCACGGGGCCAAGATCCGGCGTGCTCGTCGCGGAGACCAACCCGCTGTCCCCGGAAAGCAGCGCACCGAGCACGAGCGCCACCAGGTAGAACCCGCCGACCGCGGCAAAAAAGGTCAGAAAACCCCAGTGCATCCCGGCCACCACGAAGGGGCCCCAGCCGGGGTCGCGGCGGGCCGGATCCGGTTCGCCGGATTCGCCTTCGCCGCGGTCAGCCGACAACGGCTCCCCGCAACACGATCCGCTTCGGCGCGCGGAGCACCCCCAGATCTGCCCTCGGATCGGTCTCGTACGCGAGCACATCCGCGGCCGCGCCCTCGCGCAGCCCGGTGAACCCGAGCCAGTCCCTGGCCAGCCAGGACGCCGCGCCGAGCGCGTCAACCGCGGGCATGCCGACCGCGTGCAGGGCCTCGACCTCATCGGCCAGCCGGCCGTGCGCGATGCCGCCACCGGCATCGGTGCCCGCGTAGACCGGGATACCCGCCTCGATCGCGGCGCCGACGGTTTCCCGCACGCCCGCATAGAGCTCGCGCATATGCTTCGCGTAATCCGGGTACTTGCTCGCGGCGTCCGCGAACCCGGGGAAGTTTTCGATGTTGATCAGTGTGGGCACCAGCGCGGTGCCCCTGCGCGCCATTTCCTGGATGGTGTCCGCCCGCAGCCCGGTGCCGTGCTCGATGCAGTCGATACCCGCGCCGATCAGCCCCGGCAACGCGTCCTCACCGAAGACGTGCGCGGTCACCCGCGCGCCGTGCCGGTGCGCCACCTCGATCGCCTCGGCGAGCACGTCATCCGACCAGAGCGGCGCGAGGTCACCGACGCCTCGGTCGATCCAGTCGCCGACCAGTTTCACCCAGCCGTCGCCGGCTTCGGCCTGTTCGCGGACCGCATCGGGCAGCAGCGCGGGATCGTCCAGCTCCTTGCCGATCGCCGGCAGGTAGCGCTTGGGGCGAGCAAGATGCCGGCCGGCCCGCACGATTCGAGGCAGGTCGGCGCGCTCCTGCAGCGGCCGGTTGTCGATCGGCACCCCGCAGTCGCGGATCAGCAGGGTACCCGCGTCCCGGTCGGTCTCCGCGTCCGTGATCGCCTCGTCGAGCGGGAGCGGGCCGTGCGCCCCCAGCCCGATATGGCAATGCGCGTCGACCAACCCTGGCAACAGGTAGCCGCCGTCGACGATGGTGCGCGCACCAGGCACCGGCTCGGTACGGATCCGCCCGTTGACGATCCACAGTTCGCGCGGTTCGTCCTCGGGCAGTACGACGCCGCGCAGGTGCAGGGCGGTCATTTGTTCTTCGGCAGGTTCAGCTTCGAGGGGTCGAAGCCGGGCGGCAACTCGTTGAGCCCGCCGCCACCGAGACCACCCATACCGCCCATGCCTGGCGGCAGCTGGCCCGGCATTCCGCCAGGCATGCCTCCTGGCATGCCGCCGCGTACCTTCGGCGGGGTCGGGCCCCGGTTCTTGCCCTTCTTGCCCTTCTTGCCCTTACGGTTCTTCTTACCGCCACCGCCGCCGAAGCCGAACTGGCCGGCCATCTGCTGCATCATCTTGCGGGCTTCGTAGAACCGGTTGACCAGGTCGTTGATCTCCCTGATCTGCACACCGGAACCGCGCGCGATGCGCTTGCGCCGGGAGGCATCGATGATCTTCGGATTCGCCCGCTCGGCCGGTGTCATACCGCGAATGATCGCCTGCAGCCGGTCAAGGTGCTTGTCGTCGACGTTGGCGAGCTGGTCCTTCATCTGGCCGGCGCCGGGCAGCATGCCGAGCAGATTGCCGATCGGACCCATCTTGCGCACCGCGAGCATCTGCTCGAGGAAGTCCTCGAGGGTGAGCTCGCCGGTGCCGATCTTCGCCGCCGCGGCCTCGGCCTGCTCCTGGTCGAAGGCCTGTTCGGCCTGCTCGATCAAGCTGAGCATATCGCCCATACCGAGGATGCGACTGGCCATCCGGTCCGGGTGGAAGGCGTCGAAGTCCTCGAGTTTCTCGCCGTTCGAGGCGAACAGGATCGGCTGGCCGGTCACCTGCCGCACGGAGAGCGCCGCACCACCGCGGGCGTCACCGTCAAGCTTGGTGAGCACCACGCCGGTGAACCCCACGCCGTCCCGGAAGGCCTCCGCGGTGTTCACCGCGTCCTGACCGATCATCGCGTCCACGACGAACAGCACCTCGTCGGGCTGTACGGCGTCCCGGATGTTCGCGGCCTGGCGCATCAACTCCTCGTCGACACCCAGCCGGCCGGCGGTGTCCACGATGACGATGTCGTGCTGCGCGTGATTGGCTTCCTCGATCGCCTGCTTGGCGACGGCGACCGGGTCGCCCGTGACGGTCTCGTCGTCCGAGGTCACGCCGGGGTGCGGGGCGAAAACCGGGACCTCGGCGCGTTCGCCGACCACCTGTAGCTGGGTCACCGCGTTCGGCCGCTGCAAGTCGCAGGCCACCAGCAGCGGGGTGTGCTGCTGCCCGCGCAGGAACCTGGCCAGCTTGCCGGCGAGCGTCGTCTTACCAGCACCCTGCAGACCGGCGAGCATGATCACCGTTGGTGGGTTCTTCGCCAGGTTCAGCCGGCGGGTCTCGCCACCGAGGATGCCGACCAGCTCCTCGTTGACGATCTTGATCACCTGCTGCGCCGGGTTCAGCGCCTGGTGTACCTCGGCGCCCTTGGCGCGCTGCTTGATTTGCGCGATGAACTCTTTGACCACCGGTAGCGCCACATCGGCTTCCAGCAGCGCGATGCGGATCTCGCGCGCGGTCGCGTCGATATCGGCGTCGGACAGTCGCCCCTTGCCCCGCAGGTTCTGCAGGGTGGCGGTAAGTCGATCGGAAAGCGTGTCGAACACGAGTGCGGCACTCCAGCCAGTCTGCTAACTAATCCGGGCATACTCGCTCTAGCACACGAGTTATCCCGTACGCGAGGGTAGCCGTCCTGGCAGGCCCGCGTCGCACCAGCACCCGCAACCCGAGAGCCGGTAGCACAACGACGCGCACCCGAAGAGACTTGTGACTTTCCGTGACCGCGTTCTTTAAGGTTAGCGCGGTTATGAAATGCGTCGGTGGCGACGGCCTCCCCTGCCGTCGCCACCGGCGACCCCCAGTTCGCGCTCGATGCCACCACGCCACATGGCACCGCCCCCGGCGATGAGCCTTGTCTGAAGTTCGTTGGTGGTTGCGGTGGCCCGCCCCCTCTACGGGCCACCACAACCGCCGTGCACCACGAGACTTCGGCGAGACCTGCCCCCATCGATCACCCGGCCGGTGATCCCTTTGCTGCCTTGCCTTCGCCCCGCGGCGATGAATCAACTATGTCCGACCGGAAGGGGGCCGCAGTAGCGTGAAGACACTCGAATTGCCTGAGTAGTTCTACTCAGTCGGCGCTGCGTAGTACCGCGGATTCGATCCGCGCCCGCCACCCCGGCGCGTGCACCGCGAGACCTTCGCTGGCCAGGCCAAACGAGTCGATCGCGATGCCACCCATGGTCGTCGCGCGGGCCCAGCGGACCCGCACGCCACAGGCATCCAACGCCTCCGCCACCCGATGCAACAGCCCAAGGCGATCCTGAGCGCGCAGCTCGAACAGTACCGACTCCGGACCGGTCTCGCTGTCAAACCAGCGAAGTCGTGCCGGCGGATTTTCGCCAACCGCGCGGGCGTACTCCCGCTCCTTGACCGCGAGCCGCTCGGCGAGCGGTAGCGATCCGTCCACCGCCCTGCCGAACTGCTCCCGCAGCAGGCTCACCTGGGGCAATGAGCCAAAGCGAGGCGAGACGGTGAAAACTCCGACAAAAACCTCAGTTGGCCCGCGAAAGGTGACCTGCTCGGCGGCATGCACTTCGAGCGAGTGCAGGGCCAGTACCCCGGTCGCCAGCGCGAGCAGCCCGGTTCGGTGGCTGGCCAGCATCGTCACCGTGGCCACCCGACCGTCCACCGCCACGGCAACCTCCGGCTGGCCACTGCTGGCCACCCGCTCGGCCAACTCGCGTGCCGAACCGTCCAGCCGTCCCGCCCGCGGTACCGGTTCCCCTGCCATCGCCAGCCGCAGCACCCTGGTCAGCTCCGCAAGCAGGACGGCGTGCCAGTCCTTCCACATCGCCGGCGCCGTGGCCCTGGCGTCGGCCTCGGCGAGCGCGTGCAGAATCTCCAGCCGCACCGGATCACCCTCCAGCGCGGTCACCACCCGGTGCACGGTGACCGGATCATGCGGGTCCCGCCTGGTCGCGATCCGTGGCAGCAGCAGATGGTGCTGCACTACCTGGGACAGCGTATGCACATCGGCGCTCGGCAAACCGAGCCGGTTTCCGATATGGACGGACAGCTCCGCGCCGACGCCCGCGTGCTCGCGATCGCGTCCTTTGCCGATATCGTGCAGCAGCGCGGCAAGCAGCAGCAGGTCCGGCCGGGCGACCCTGGTGGTCAATCGGGTCGCGAACACGCAGGTATGCACCAGATGCCGGTCGACCGTCCAGGTATGCACGCTCTCCGCGGGGGAAAGGTCGCGGATCGCGCCCCATTCCGGAAACAGCCGTGCCCACAGTCCAGTGCGATCGAGTGCTTCGACCACGTCGACCAGACCCTCGCCCGCGCCGAGTAGCGCGATGAGTTCCGCGCGCGCTTCGGCCGACCATGGCCCGCGCAGTTCGGGCGCCGAATCAGCAAGCCTGGCCAGGGTTCCGGCCGCGATCGGATGGTGACCCTTCGCCGCGGCCGACGCGACCCGCAGCAACAGCGCGGGGTCCCTACCCGGCTTGGTGTCCCTGGCGAGTACCACCTCGCTGCCATGCAACACCACGCCCTCGGCAAGCGGGCGGCGCACGATTCCCTTACGCAACAGCCCAAACCGGGTGCGCTTGGTTTCCGCGCCGCTGGCCCGCAATGCCACGTCCACCGCGTAGGCGACCGCGCGTCCCGCGCCGGACAGCGCTCTGGCGAGCGCGAACCGGTCCGCATATCCGAGAACCGGGGCGATCTCCTCGGCGTACTGGGCGGGCAGCAGGTCGGTCGGGCGGGCGACGCGGCGGCGCAGTTCGGTACGCGTGTCGAGCAACAGCTTGCGTGCCGCGACCAGTTCGGCGCCTGGCCGGTCGACGAGCTGGGCGGCGGCAAGCGCGTCCAGGATCTGCAGGTCCCGGAGGCCGCCACGGCCGTGCTTGAGATCGGGTTCCACGGTGCTCGCGACCTCGCCACAGCGAGCCCACCGTTGCCGCGCCTGTGCCAGTATCTCGTCGATGCGCTGCCGCGCGGTGGCACGCCAGTTGCCACGCACCGCCGCGCGTAACTCAGTGGCCAGCTCGGCGTCCCCGGCAAGGCAGCGCGCGTCCAGCAAGGCGGTCGCGGTGCGCAGATCAGTCGCGACGACCCGCACGGTTTCCTCGACCGTACGGACCGAATGATCCAGACTGATCCCGGCGTCCCACAACGGATACCACAGCTGCTCGGCGAGCCGTTCGAGCTCCGCGGGACGCGCCACGCGTGGCCGGTAGACAACGGCCAGGTCCAGATCGGAGTGCGGCACCAACTCGCCCCTGCCGAGCGCGCCGCCAGCGAGCAGCGCGATGCCGCCCGTGCGCGGGATACCGGACTCGTGCGCACGGGAGGCCAACCAGAAATCGTGCAGATCGGTGAGCGCGCTCCGCAACTCGGCTGGCGATCTCCGGTTACCGTTGCGCGGTCCGTCCGGTGTGGACGCGAGCAGCTGGTCTCGCGCCCACACCAGATCTACCGCCGCGGATCCGGTCACAACGCGTCGGTGCCGCGTTCTCCGGTACGTACCCGAACCACCGTGTCGACCGGCGTCACCCAGACTTTCCCGTCACCGATCTTGCCGGTGCGGGCGGCCTGCACGATCACCTCGACCACCTTGTCCACATTGCCCGGCTCGGTGTCATCGACGAGCGCTTCGATCCGGAGTTTCGGCACGAAGTCAACGGCGTACTCGGCGCCGCGGTATACCTCGGTATGGCCCTTCTGCCTGCCGAAACCCTGTACCTCGCTGACCGTCATGCCGAGAATGCCAAGCTGTTCCAGCGCGGCCTTGACATCGTCCAGGGTGAATGGCTTGACGATCGCCGTCACCAGCTTCATTGTTTCGCCCCTTCCTTGCCAGATCCGACGGCGTCCGTGCTCGCCGCGGTCCTACCCAACGTTTCCGCGGACTGGCGCAGCGCGGAACCGCCGCCACGCACCCCGGAGAACTCGTAGGCGCTCTCCGCGTGCTGCGATTCGTCCACACCGGAGGTTTCGTCTTCGGCCGAGACCCGGAAGCCCATGGTCTTCTGCAGCACGAAACCGATGACCAGTGCCATCACGAAGGAGTAGGCAAGTACCGCGAGGGCACCCACCAGCTGCAGGCCGACCAGTGAGAACTCGCCACCGTAGAACACCCCGTTCGGGATCTCACTGTCCACACTGGAGGTCGCGAAGAAACCGAGCAACGCGGTACCGATCAGCCCGCCGACCATATGAATGCCAACCACATCCAGCGAGTCGTCGTAGCCGAGCTTGTACTTCAGCCCGACGGCGAGCGCGCAGATCAGGCCGGCGACGAAGCCAATGATCAACGCGCCCCAGGTGTCCACAAAGGCGGCCGCGGGAGTAATCGCGACGAGCCCGGCGACGATACCGGAAGCGGCACCGAGGCTGGTGGCATGCCCATCCCGCAGGCGCTCGAGCAGCAGCCAGCCCATGATCGCCGCGCAGGTCGCGGTCAGCGTGTTGACCAGGGCGATCCCTGCCGCGCCGTCCGCGGCATAGGCCGAACCCCCGTTGAACCCGAACCAGCCGAACCACAGCAGGCCAGCGCCGATCATCACCAGCGGCAGGTTGTGCGGTTTCATCGATTCCCGTGGCCACCCCCTGCGCTTGCCGAGCACGATGGCCAGTGCCAGCGCGGCCGCTCCGGAGTTGATATGCACTGCGGTGCCGCCGGCGAAGTCGAGCGTGCCAAGCTCGCCGATCCAGCCGCCGTCACCCCAAACCCAGTGCGCGACCGGGAAGTAGACCACGGTCACCCAGATCGCGGCGAACACCATCCAGGTACCGAACCGGGCGCGGTCGGCGATGGCACCAGCGATCAGCGCAACCGTAATGATCGCGAAAACTCCCTGGAACGCCACGTCTACCGTGCCGCCGGTCGGATCGAGCTCCGGGTTCATCAACCCGGAAAGTCCGATGAACTCCGCTGGGTTGCCGAGCAGCCCCGCGATACTGCCGCCGTAGGCAACCGAGTAACCGAAGATCACCCACAGCACGCCAACCAGGCCAATCGCCCCGAAGCACATCATCATCATGTTGAGGACGCTCTTCGAGCGGACCATGCCGCCGTAGAACAACGCGAGCCCTGGGGTCATCAGCAGCACCAGCGCGGTACTGGTGAGCAGCCAGGCGGTATTGCCTTCCACACTTGCCTCCTCGGCCGTTACGTCCGCTTTGCGACAGCGTTGTGGAAGGCTGTTTCCCCGAGACTCATTCGAGGTTTCAGTACTGTGAACGGATTGGCTGGTTACGTTAAGAGGGAGTTTCGGCGTTGGGATGGGATCAGCGGTGACCGTGGGCGAAATGTATGCATCGCTTGCCCGGCGGATGCCGTATCACGCGGGCGCGCTGAGCGAGCCCGATGCCGTCGAGGTCCCGGCGACCATGCTCGCCGATCCCGCCGCGCTGCCGGCGCAGCTCGATGCCTGCGCGCGGCTGTACGGCTCGGCGAAACCGCAGGTACTCGGCACCGTGTGGTGGTATTCGGCCAGCTCGGTGCTGGTCGCGCCGGCGGTCGAAGGGCTGGCGGCGACCGGAGTCGCGTTCGATCCAGCACTTGCGGCGATCCGCTTGGTGCAGCGCGCGGACGGCCGGCTGATCGGCGCCCGATCCTCGGCGGTGCTCGCGGAAGATCCGGACGGCGAGCGACTCGGTGAACGGTTGGGCGGGGCCCTTGCCAGTGCGATCGAGGCGATCGCCGCCGGCAGTGGGGCGGCGCCGGCCGCGCTATGGGCGATCGCCACCGACTCGATCGCGAACCGGTTGCTGTGGGCCGGCAACGCGCTTGGTGACGTCCCTAGGGTGACCGCGCTGGCCAGCTGGGTTACCGAAGCTATCGAGCGATACTCGGGGCACCGGTTGCCCGAGCCGCGCTATGTGGAGGTTGCCGGGCAAACCTTCATCCGCCGGGCATCCTGCTGTTTGATCTATCAGGCCACCGCGGGCGACAAATGTGTCAGCTGTCCTCGACAGCGCCCACAGGACAGGCAACACCGACTAGTTGCCGCCGCGCGGCGGTTCTGATCGGGCGTACTCCGTTAGGCGTTGTCCCAGTACCACTCACCAGCGCCGTAGTCGGGGTACTCGACCCTGCTGTCCACATGGACGAAACCCGAGTAGGTGATGATGCCGGAGAATCCGGTGGTCTTCGCGTAGTCGGTCACCTTACCGGGGCTGGCGCCCGAGACGACGATGTCTGCCGCTATTCCGTAGGTGTGCTGACTGTTCGACGCTCCGCCTACCGAGTCGTTATGCGACTTGCTGCGGAAACCGGAGTTCACCGTGATCGGTTGGTCACCGGCCTTCTTGCGGATCGCTTCCAGCTTGTACATCAGCCGGCGGACGTTTTCCTTTACCTCGGATTCGCCGACGTTTCCACCGGAGAAACCAGCGCCGTCCTTTGAATGAAATTCCGAGAAGTTGAAGTTCTTGGTTCCGTCCGAATCTTCCAGCGCGTCCAGCTCGCTCTGGGTTTCCGCGTCGACCTCGCCGGTCGTTTGCAGGCCGTAGGCATCCTGGAACCGGGTTACGGCCGCTTCGGTCGCCGCGTCGAACTCGCCGTTGACCTCGACGTACTCCTCGGCCGCCGAGTCGGCCGCCCAGCCGGCGACCCGGATCTGCACCTCGGTCACGTCCTGCCCGGTATCACCTCGCTCGAGGAGCGCCGGGTCCTCCGCGCTCTTTGCGAACGCCGCCCCAGAGGTCAGCCCGAAGGCCAGGGTCGCCGATATCAGTATTCCGATTGTTCTACCGCCAGCCGAGCGCATACTGGATTCCTTCCTGCGTATGTTCGAGCGTGGCGACAGCTTGCCAAAAACTTCCCGAAAGGAACAGACGGCACGTTACCGATTTACTTTTCGGTTAGCGCGCGCAATGATCACCAGCAACCCGCAAGATCCTTAAAGAATGCGGTTACGGAGTGTCAGCTGACGGCGGCGCGGAAAGCTGCTCGACGAGCTTGATCAGCGCGCTGTGATCGAGCTCGCCGTGGCCCTGCGCCACCAGCGCGCCCATCAACTGCGCGACCACCGCGCCAAGTGGGGTTGCCGTACCGGCGTCCCGCGCGGCCGAGGTGAGGATCCCGAGATCCTTGTGGTGCAGCTCCGCGCGAAAGCCCGGCGTGAACGTCCTGCCGGTCATGCCGGCGCCCTTGACCTCGAGCACCTTGCTGCCGGCCAGCCCGCCGCCGAGCACCCGCACGGCGGAATCGGTGTCCACCCCGTGCGCCTCAAGGAACACCACAGCCTCCGCGACCAGCTGGATGTTCCCGGCCACGATCAGCTGGTTGGCCGCCTTGACGGTCTGACCCGAGCCAGCGGGGCCGACGTGCACGACGGTTGTGCCCATCGCGTCGAGCACCGGCCGGGCGGCGGCGAAATCCGCATCCGCGCCACCGACCATGATGGACAACTTGCCGTCGATCGCGCCCTGCTCCCCACCGGAAACGGGCGCGTCCAACGCGCGAACTCCGCGAGCCGCGCTGGATTCGGCGACTTCGCGGGCCACGTCGGGTCGGATCGTGCTGCAGTCGACGAGCAGCGCGCCCGCCGCGGTGTGCGCGAGCACCCCATCGTCGGCAAACATGACGTCCCGGACGTCCGGCGAGTCCGGCAGCATGGTGACCACTACATCGGCGCCGGCAACCGCCTCGGCGATCGAGTCGGCACCCCGCCCGCCGGCCGCGACGAAAGCGTCCACCTTCGCGCGGCTGCGGTTGTAGCCCACCACGTCGAACCCGGCGCGCAGCAGATTGACCGCCATTGGGGCGCCCATAATGCCGAGCCCGAGAAACGCGACCGTCCGCATCCGTTCGTCCTCCTCATCAGCGCTAACCTTAAAGAACGCGGTTACGGAACGTCAGCTGAGCAGCGCGTCCACGAACGCGGTCGGCTCGAACGGCGCGAGATCGTCCGGACCCTCGCCGAGGCCGACCAGCTTGACCGGCACGCCAAGCTCGCGCTGTACCTGGAACACGATGCCACCCTTGGCCGTGCCATCCAGTTTGGTCAGCACGATCCCAGTGACGTCCACGACCTCCGCGAACACCCGTGCCTGAGCCAGCCCGTTCTGCCCGGTCGTCGCGTCCAGCACCAGCAGCACCTCGTCCACCTTGGCGCGCTTTTCCACGACCCGCTTGACCTTGCCCAGCTCGTCCATCAGGCCGGTCTTGGTGTGCAGCCTGCCGGCGGTGTCCACGAGCACCGCGTCGGTCCCGGCCTCCGCGCCGCTCTTGACCGCGTCGAAGGCGACCGACGCGGGATCCGCGCCTTCCTTACCGCGCACGACGCGCGCGCCGACCCGATCCGCCCAGGTTTGCAACTGGTCCGCGGCGGCCGCGCGGAAGGTGTCCGCGGCGCCGAGCAACACCTGCCGACCATCGGCGACGAGCACCCTGGCGAGCTTGCCGGTCGTGGTGGTCTTGCCGGTGCCGTTCACACCGGCGACCAGCACCACGGCCGGCTGCTTCGCGCCGTCGACCTCATGCGGCAGCGCCCGCACCGCGCGGTCCATCTTCGGGTGCAGCGCATCCACCAACACCTCGCGCAGCGCGGCACGCGCGCCATCGGCGGTGCGTACCCCCTTCGCGACCAGCGCGGCGCGCAGGTTCTCGACGATCTCCGACGCATTGGCCGCGCCGAGATCTGCGACGAGCAGGGTGTCCTCGATATCGGTCCAGGAGTCCTCGTCAAGATCACCCGCACCGAGTAGCCCGAGCACGCTCTGCCCGAATGCCGACCGCGATTTGGCCAGCCGGCCGCGCAACCGGGCCAACCGGCCTTCGGTCGGCTCGATGTCCTCGACCGCGGCGGGTTCGGCCGGCTCAGCGGGCGCCTCGACTGGCTCAGCCGCTTCGGTTTCCGGAGCTTCAGGCACGGGAGCTTCAGCCGCGGGGGCTTCGGCGGCCGGTTCTGCCCGCTCCGGCAGATCCACGTCGACGATGTCCCTGCGCGGCGCGTCACGGGGCACCGCGGCGTCATCACCAACGGCGGGCTGCCCGTCGACCTCGGTCCGCTCGGCGACGGGGTGCTCGGGCTCGTCCACCTCGGGCTGCCCACCCGTGGCAAGCGAGATCCCACCGCCCGCCTGATAACCGCCGCCCTTCGGCGTTTCCGGCGACTCCTCGTCCCGTGCGGTCAAGCTGATCCGGCGCCGGCGGGCCAAGGTCAGCCCGACCACGAGCGCGACCGCCAACAGCAGGACGATCACGACGCCAATCGTGATTAAGACGCTCTCAGACACGAGCGCCATCCTCGCATGCGCGGGCGGCAGGTTAAGCGGACACCACGCGGCACCCGAGAGTCAGAGATCAACTCGCAAGTGATCGGTTTGGTTAAGAAATCACACATGCGGTTGCACCCACTAGCCGAGTGGACTAGACCACGGGTGTGACGAAGGCCCCCGTACGCTCGCTTCGGGTGATCGGGTTGCTGTCCGGGACCTCGATCGACGGTATCGATGTGGCCGCGGCGGAACTCGATCTGACCGAAGACACCATCCAGCTAACCCCGCTCGGGTACACCGAACGCCCGTATCCCGCCGAGCTGCGCGCGGCGCTACATGCCGCCCTGCCCCCGGGTGACTGCACGGCCGAACGGCTGTGCCAGTTGGACACCGAAGTCGGGATGGCCTTCGCCGAGGCGGCCAACCAGGGCATCGCGGAACTGGCCGACGGTCGCGCGGATCTCGTCGCTTCCCTCGGGCAGACGCTGCACCACTGGGTGGAAGATGGTCGCTGCCGAGGCACCCTGCAAATCGGCCAGCCGGCCTGGATCGCCGAAGCAACCGGCCTTCCCGTGGTCAGCGACCTACGGGCACGCGATGTCGCCGCGGGCGGACACGGCGCGCCACTGGCCAGCACGCTGGACGCCCTCTGGCTGCGGGAACTCGCCGAGCGGGCCGCGGCGCCGGCCGCCGCGCTGAATATCGGTGGAATCGCGAACATCACCGTGGTCGCGCCCGGCAAGGAACCGCTCGCCTACGACACCGGGCCGGGCAACGCGCTGCTGGACGCCGCCGCGTACCTGGTCACCGATGGCGCCCAGCGCCAGGACACCGGCGGCGAACTGGCCATGCGCGGAAGTACCCGGCAGGATCTGCTCGATTGGCTGCTCGCCGATCCCTACTATGCCGCGCCCGCGCCGAAATCGACCGGCAAGGAGTACTTTCACGCCGAGTACCTGCGGCGCGCGCTGGCCGCGGTACCACCGGTTTCCGATGCCGACCTACTGCGCACCCTGGTCGAACTCACCGCGCGCACGATCGCGGCCGAATGCCAGCGACACGGCGTACGTTCGGTGCTTTCCTCCGGCGGCGGAATGCACAACCCTGCTCTTACCAAGGCGCTGACCGAGTCGTTGGGGGCGATCGAACTGCGCGGTAGTGACGAGCTCGGACTGCCAACCGAGGCGAAGGAGGCCTACCTCACCTCCCTGCTCGGCTGGCTCACCTGGTGTGGTGTGCCGGCCAGCCTGCCGAGCGCGACCGGCGCGCGAGCCGCGCGACTACTCGGCAGCATCACCCCGGGCCGCGTCGCGCTCGCGCCGCCACCCGCCCCGGAACACGAACCACGTCTGCTGCGTGTCTCGCCCGAGCACGCGGCGCAACCCAGCAACGGCCGCTGAGGAGGAGCCCGTGCGCACCCTGGACATCGTCGTCATCGTGCTCTATCTGCTTGCGATGCCGGCCATCGGCATTATGTTGAGCGGCAAGCAACGCAGTTCAAAGGACTACTTCGTCGGCAACCGGCAGATGTCGTGGTGGGTGGTCACGCTTTCGGTGGTCGCCACGGAAACCTCCACGCTCACCGTGATCAGCGTGCCGACCATCGCCTATCTTGGCAATGTCACCTATCTCCAGCTGGCCATCGGTTACCTGATTGGCCGTGTACTGGTGGCTTTCGTGCTGCTGCCGAAGTACTACGCCGGCGGGTTGGTCAGCGCCTACGGCTTCCTCGGTAGCCGGTTCGGCGGCGGGATGCAGGGCACGGCTTCGGTGACCTTCCTGTTCACCAGGTTGCTCGCGGACGGGCTGCGACTGTTCGCGACCGCGATTCCGGTGAAGGTGTTGCTGAACGCGGTGGGCATCGATGCCGCGTACTGGCAGATCGTGGTGGGTATCGCGATCTTCTCGGTGATCTACACGTATGTGGGTGGGATCAAGGCGGTTATCTGGGTGGATGCGATCCAGATGGCGCTCTATGTCGCGGGCGCGATCATCGCAGTGATCTTCCTTGCCACCCAGCTGCCGGACGGTTGGTTCTCCGCCGCGGCCGGCGACGGCAAGTTCCAGATGTTCGAGTTCTCCAGCGATCTGCTCACCGACCAGTACGCCTTCATCACCGCGGTGGTCGGCGGCGCGGTGTTCTCGATGGCCTCGCACGGCGCCGATCAGTTGATGGTGCAGCGACTGCTTGCCTGCAAGAACGTCCGGGACAGCCAGAAAGCGGTGATCGCCAGTGGGGTCGTCGTCTTCATCCAGTTCGCGCTGTTCCTGCTCGTTGGCAGCATGCTCGCGTCGTTCTACAACAACGCTGACCCGGAGTCGCTTGGGCTCGGGCAGGGCGACGAGATCTTCTCGCACTTCATCGTGAACGAGCTGCCGCCGGGTGTTTCCGGGCTGCTGATCGCGGGCATTCTCGCGGCGGCGATGAGCACGATCTCGTCCTCGCTGAACTCGCTGTCCACGTCGACCGTGAGCGATCTGTACAAGCGGTTCACCAAGCGGGAGCTACCGGATGCGACCGTGCTCAAACAGGCGAAGGTGTGGACGCTGATCTGGGCCGGCGTGTTCGTGGTGTTCGCATCCTTCTTCGCGGAGACCACGGCGACCGACGACCCGGTGGTCGAGCTCGCGCTGAGCATCGCCAGCTACACCTACGGCGCGCTGCTCGGCGCGTTCTTCCTGGGACTGCTGGTTCGCAGGGCAAACCAGACGGACGCGATCATCGCGTTCCTGAGCACCATCGCGGTGACGGCGTACTTCGTGTTCGGGGTGACGTTCCTGCCAGAGGGCGCCGAGGAGCCGCTCGGCCTGGCCTTCCCGTGGTACACGCCGCTCGGCGTGATCGTCACACTGGTCGTCGGCGGGCTGCTGTCGCTGCGCCATCCGGCCCAGCCCAAGGAGGCGCCGGCGGAGGAGACCGTGCACAGCTCCTAGCGCTCCCCCTGCCCCGCGCCCCCAACCGCGATCTTTAGGGATCTTGCGGTTGGGGGCGCGGCGTTTCGCGCAGGCCGATGCCGTTCGTCCACAGGCGGGTGAGCGTGCGGATCGCGGTCTCCCGGTCGTGCTTCTCGCCAAAGGTCAGCCAGACTCGCGTCGCATGCCCCACCATCGCGGCCAGCGCATGCCCGGCGTGCTCCGCGTCCAGTTCCGGGTCGACGATCCCGGCTTCCTGCCAGCGCCGCAGGCTGGCCGCGATCCGCTCGGCGAAACCATGGTGCGCGGCCAGTCGAAGCGGCATCAACTCCGGTTGTTCCGCTACCGCCTCGTCCACCCGCAGTACCAGCTGCACGTATCGCTCATAGCCCGCGATATAGCGCCGGATCGCCTGCTCGATCCGCTCGGGAATCCCCGGCCGAACCGACTCGCCGCCTTCCGAATGCAGCGAGCTCGAACCAAGCGACTGGAGCTCGGCGACAACCTGCCGGGTCACCTCCGTAAACACGTCCTGTTTGGACGAAAAGTAGGTGTAGAAAGTACCGACCGAAGTACCCGCGAGTTCGGCGATATCGTTGATCCGCGCCGGATGGTAGCCGTCCCGCTCGATGCACGTCCGGGCCGCGACGAGCAACGCCTGCCGGGTTCGACGCGCCTTACCGGAAAGCCGTTGGCCCGCGGCTTCGCCGGCCTCGGGCGGTTCCGCACCCATGATTTCCCGGTAGGCCCGCTCCTTGGACCCGAAGCGGGCATAGAACCTGGACAGCGATACACCGGCCGCGTTGGCGATACCCGTGACATGCGCATCGGCATAACCGCTCGCGGTGAACAGTTCACGGGCCGCACGCGCGAGCGCATCCTCGCTCGATCGCGCGGCCTCGGCCGGCGTACTCGTCATCGCAGCGGATCACCCCAAGTCACGTCGTCCCGTAACCGCGCCTTCAGTATCTTGCCAGCGGCATTGCGTGGCAGCGGAGTCCCGGACACTGTGAGATATTGCGGCACCTTGAATTCGGCCAGTCGGGCCGCCACATGCGCAACGATCGCGGCCGTGTCCAGCTCGCCCTCGGCGGCGACCAGGACAGCCCCAACCTTCTCGCCCATCACCTCGTCCGGAACACCGAGCACCGCGGCCTCGGCGACGCCGGGGGCGTCCGCGAGCGCGCTCTCCACCTCAACGCTGGAGACGTTCTCGCCGCCCCTGTTGATCAGATCTTTCGCCCTGTCGACGATCGCGACCCTGCCCGCGTCATCCACCCGCACGATATCGCCCGTGCGCAGCCAACCGTCCACAAAGGTATCGGCGTTGTCCCGGTTCCAGTAGCCACGCGTGACATTCGGACCGCGCGCGAGCAGTTCCCCGTGATTCGCATCGTCGATCGGGTCAATCGCCAGATCCACCACGGGCGTGGCGTAACCGACCGAATCCGCATGCTCGGCAACCTCCTCGTTCGGCAGCACGGTGAGCAGCGATGCCGACTCGGTGAGACCGAAACCGTTGCACAGCTTGGCTTCGGGAAACGCCGCGCGCAGCTTGTGCACCAGCGAGGGCGCGATCGGCGCGCCGCCGTAACCCACCCAGCCCACCGTGGACACGTCGGCGGCGGCGAAGGCCGGGTCGTTGATCAGTAGCGCGTACACGGCGGGAACCGTCACCAGGAAGGAAATCCGCTCTTCGGCAAGGCTGCGCAACAACAGGCCACGGTCCAGCGCCGGCATGACGACCGCCGTGCCGCCAATATGCGCGGCCAGCAGAAGCTGCGAGTTGCAGCCGGTGACGTGGAAAAGCGGGACCGATATCAGCGTGCGCAGGCGAGCACCGGAATCAGCGGGAATGCCCGCACATCGAATCATGCTCTCGGCATTACTCAGGAACGCCGCATGCGTGGTCGGCACACCCTTCGGCCTGCCGACCGTGCCCGATGTGTAGAACAACCCCGCGATGTCGTCACCGCGTGGATCGAGCGAATCGAAGGGCTCGCCATCCGGCAGCGGGGTGCCCTCATCCAGATCGACCGACACACCCGCATCGTCAAGCACGAACGCCACTTCGCTCGCGGTGAACCGGGTGTTGACCGCGACCGGTACCCCACCAGCGAACAAGACACCCCAGAACGCCAGTACCCAGTTCACCCCGGCTGGATAGCGCAGCGCTACCCGCTCGCCTGGCGACAGCCCACCAGCTCGCAGGCCGCCCGCGATGCGGCGGGCCCGGTCCGCGAGTTCCCGGTAGGTCAGCCGTTGCCCACCGAGTTCCACGACCGCCTCGACGTCTGCCGAATCGGTGGCGCGTTGGCGTAGTAGCGCCGGCAGCGAGGTGGGCAGCCCGGCGTAGTACGCGATACCGCGCTCATCACGGTGTACGCCCGTGGTGTCGAACGGGTTGCTGGCGCGGGGTATCGCAACGATGCTGTTCGTCGGCATGGCGCTCAGCTCCCCGTTGCGCTGAAGTAGCGCCGCGGGTTGTCCACCAGCATGGTGTCCAGCTGTGGTTCGGTGACGCCCGCGGCGCGTAGCGCCGGCAACACATCGTCGTGGATATGCGTGAAGTGCCAGTTCGGCGCGACCGCTTCGCGGACACCCGGCGGGAACCAGTCGATATGACACGAAGCGTCCTGCGCGAGCACCATCCGGTCAGCGAAGCCTTCCTTGGCCAGCCTGGCGACGGTTGCCACCCGCTGATCGCCAGGCAACAGGATGTCCAAACCGAACCGATCCATGCCCACATAGGACCCGTTGTCGATCAACCTGTGCAGGTAGTCCAGATCCGCGGAGTCTCCACTGTGGCCAATTACCAGGTTCCCCAGGTCAACGCCTTCACGCTGGAACACCTCCTGCGCGGTCAATCCAGTCTGATGAGCCGGGCTGGTGTGCACAGTGATCGGTACGCCAGTGCGGTGATGCGCCTGCGCCACGGCCTTCATCACCCGCTCGACGCCGGGGGTGAGCTCGCTTTCGATCGCGCATTTGAGGAAGGCGGCTTTGATCCCGGTACCGGCGATACCTTCGGTGATGTCCTGGACGAACATGTCGACGAGCTGGTCATCGCCACCGAGCAGCGTGCCCGGACCGTGGAAGTGAAACGCGAACGGGACATCGTTGTAGGTGTACAGGCCGGTTGCCGGGATGATGTTGAGCTCGACCTGCTCGTTGATCCTGGCGATCCGCTCGATATCGCGCCCGAGGCCAAGTACCGTCGGGTCGACGATGGTGCGCACCCCTCGGTCGCGCACCTCGGTCAACCGTGCGATCGCGGCGGCTACCTGCTGTTCCTCGTCCCAGCGCGCCGGATAGTTCCGGCGCAGCTCCTCATCGAGGACGAATACGTGCTCGTGCATCAGCACCGTGCCCAGCTCACCCACCGATACCGGGCCACGCACCGTTTCCACTTGAGTCATCTCGAACTCCCACGTTTGCCGACACTGCCAAACAGAGATCCGCCACACGGCAGAATCAGAACTGTAACTGAGTTCGAGTTCAGTTTCAACGGCAACTAGTGCAGGCGGCAGCGACACGGCCACGATCCGTGACCGCGTTCCGAAGGTTAGCGAGTATGTCGTGGTCGCCGGTGCCCCGGAATCGCAATCTTTAGGGATCTTGCGGGTTTAGGCGGGGTTTCAGGCTGGGGCGGGCTCGGGGTCCGGCTCGGCGACCTGTTCGATCTCCTGGTCCTGCGAACGCATCCGTTGCGAGATGACCTTGCTGATCCCGTCGCCCTGCATGCTCACGCCGTACAGCGCGTCCGCGATCTCCATGGTCGGCTTCTGGTGCGTGATGATGATCAGCTGCGAGGTACCCCGCAGCTGCTCGAGCAAGCCGATCAGGCGGCGCATATTGGTGTCATCCAGCGCGGCCTCGACCTCGTCAAGCACGTAGAACGGCGAAGGCCGGGCACGGAAGATCGCCACCAGCATGGCCACCGCGACCAGGGACTTCTCGCCACCAGAGAGCAGCGAAAGCCGCTTCACCTTCTTGCCAGGCGGCCGGGCCTCCACATCCACCCCAGTGGTCAGCAGGTCCTCCGGCTCGGTCAGCACCAGCCGCCCCTCGCCGCCGGGGAACAGCGCGCTGAACACGACCTCGAACTCGCGCGCGACATCCTCGTAGGCCGTGCTGAACACCTCGAGGATCTTGTCGTCCACCTCTTTGACCACGGTGAGCAGATCGCGCCGGGTCGCCTTGAGGTCCTCGAGCTGAGTGGAGAGGAACTTGTACCGCTCCTCGAGCGCGGCGAACTCCTCGAGTGCCAACGGGTTGACCTTGCCGAGCTGCGCCAGATCCCGCTCGGCACGCTTCGCCCTACGCTCCTGCGCCGCTCGGTCGAACCGCAACGGCTGCGGGCGGGTCACTTCCTCGCCGCGCTCCTTCGCCGCCTCGTACTCGGTCATCTCCAGCTCGGTCGGCGGGATCTCCACATCCGGCCCGTACTCCGCGAGCAGGTCATCCGGCGCCATGCCGAACTCGTCGACGACCTTGGCTTCCAGCTGCTCGATCCGCAACCGCTGCTCGGCGCGCTGCACCTCGTCGCGATGTACCGCGTCGGTCAGCTTTTCCAACTCGCCGCCGAGCTCGCGCACCTTGTTGCGTACCTGGGTCAGCGCCCCCTCGCGCTGTTCCTGTTCGGCCTTGGCGGCATCCCGCTCGGCAACCGCCGAACGCAACGAGACCTCGATCCGCTCCAGCGCGGTTTCGCCACCGTTGACCACGGCCGAAGCCACCGCCGCGCCACGCGCCCGAGCGATCCGCGCCTGCTCGGCCCGCTCCCGCGCCTGCCGCTCGGCCTGCGCGGTACGCCGCAGCTGGTCGGCCTTACCCGCGATCGCGCGGGCTCGCTCCTCAGCGGTGCGCAGCGCCAGCCGGCCGTCCATCTCCTGCTGGCGCACGTCGGTCAGCTCGGCGGAAAGCTCATCGCGGATCGAGGTGTCCGGATCCTCGACCTCGGACTCCTCGCTGGCCACGGACAGCCGCTCCTCCAGCTCGGCCAGCCGGTCAAGCGACTCGGCTCGCGTCGCCTCCAACTTCGTACGCTGCTCGTGCAGCCGCTGCACTTCCGCGCTCGCCGAGCGGGCCGCTTGCTCCAATGAGGACAGTCGTTCGGTGGAGCGCGCCTTACGGACCTTTGCCTCGCCGAGCGCGTCTTTCGCCTGCTGCACGTCGTTCGCCCTTGCCGCCGATTCGGCACGGGCGCCTTCCAGCTCGGCGGCAGTCCGCTCCAGGGTGTACTTCGCGGTATCGAGTCGCTGCCTGGCTTCGTCCACGGCGGCCTGTACCTCGATCACGCTTTCACTGCGCCCCGAACCACCGACGACCCAGTCGGTGCCGAAAACCTCGCCATCCGAGGTGACCGCGCGCACCTCGGGCAACTCGGTGACCAGTTGCCGCGCGGCGGCCAGGTCGGCGACCACCGCGACCCGGTCAAGGGCACGATCCACGGCTGGCCGCAACGCTTCCGGCGCGCGCACCAGTTCGCGTGCCCAGCGCGCACCCGCCGGCAAGCCCGGCCAGCTACCTGGATGTACGGTCGGTACGGCATCGCCGAGCAGCAGCCCGGCACGGCCAGAATCCGCGTCCCGCAACAGTTCGAGCGCGGTTACCGCATCCGCGCCACTGGCCACGGCAACCGCGTCGGCCACCGGCCCGAGTGCGGCGGCCAGCGCGACCTCGGCCCCCGCGTCCACGGTCAGCACGGCGGCCACCGAGCCGAGTAAGCCGGGCAGTCGCTCAGCCTCGGCAAGCAGCGCGCCCGCGCCGTCCTTGCGGTTCAGTCCCATGGAAAGCGCGTCCACCCGCGCCTGCTCCGAGGCGATATCGCGTTCGGTGGCACGCTCGGCCGCCACCAGTTCGGTGACCCTGGCCTCGGCGGTTTTCGCGGCCGTGGTTGCCTGCTCGAGCCAGTCGCGCAGCTCCTGATCGCCCGAGTCCTCGGCACCGGTCTCATCGCGCGCGTCGGCGAGGTCACCATTGGCCTGTTCGGCCCGCTCGGTGGATTCGGCCAGCGCCTCGCTCAACCGCTCGATCTCCTCGGCGGCGGCGCTCGTCTTGCTACGCAACGCCTCGACCTGGCCGCTCAGCTTGGCGACGCCCTCCCTGCGGTCCGCGATCGCCCGCACCGCGGCCATATGTTCCTGCTCGGCCGATTTCAGCCGCTGTTCCAGCTCCGCGCGGTGATTGAGCACCTCGCTGAGCGTGCCGCGGGCCTGCTCGACCGCCTCGTCGAGCTCCGCCTCCTGCTCGGCGACCTCTTCCGCCTCGGCAAGCAGCTCATCGGGATCGCGCTCCCCGGTGGTGGTCTCGACTTCCGCGGAAAGATGCCGCTGGCGTTCCACGGCCAGCCGCACGGTGCCGCGTAGCCGCTCGGCAAGCGCGGAGAGCCGGTACCAGGTGTCCTGCGCGGTGTTCAGCCGAGGCGCGTCCGCGGCAAGCTGTGCCTCGAGTTCGTTCTGCATCGCCTGCGCCTGTTGCAGTGCCTGCTCGACCTCGGCGCGGCGGGCCCGCGCGGCCGATTCGTCGGCCTCTTCCTTGGCCAGATCCCTGCGCCTCGTCTGCAGGTCGTCGGCGAGCAGCCGAAGCCGCGCATCCCGTAGTTCGGACTGCACGACCTGTGCTTTACGGGCGATTTCCGCCTGTTTGCCAAGCGGCTTGAGCTGGCGGCGCAGTTCCCCGGTGAGGTCGGTGAGCCTGGCCAGGTTGGCCTGCATCGCATCCAGCTTCCGCAGCGCCTTTTCCTTGCGCTTGCGGTGTTTCAGCACACCGGCGGCTTCTTCGATGAAGGCCCTGCGACCCTCCGGCTTGGACTCCAGGATCTGACTGAGCTGTCCCTGCCCAACGATCACATGCATTTCCCGACCGATACCCGAATCGGAAAGCAACTCCTGGACATCCATCAGCCGGCAGCCGTTGCCGTTGATCTCGTACTCGCTGGCGCCGTCCCGGAACATCCGGCGGGTGATGGAGACCTCGGTGTAGTCGATCGGCAGCGCGCCGTCCGAGTTGTCGATGGTCAGCGCGACCTCGGCACGGCCGAGCGGGGCACGCCCCGCGGTGCCGGCGAAGATGACGTCTTCCATCTTGCCGCCGCGCAGGTCCTTGGCACCCTGGGTGCCCATCACCCAACGCAGCGCGTCCAGCACATTGGACTTTCCGGACCCGTTCGGACCGACCACACAGGTAATACCCGGCTCGAAACGGAGCGTGGTGGCCGAAGCGAAGGACTTGAATCCCTTCAGCGTCAGGCTCTTCAAGTGCACGAGGCTGAGTCCTCCTGGGCCGATCGGTGCTGCGCAATCGGCGACGGCTACAAGTGCCCTGCGCGGGCTTGATCCGAGCAAGCCTACCCGCGGGTTCACACCGCACGCGCGCGACAGGCCGGATGACGTGCAACAGACCACACGCACCCAGGTGGGACAGGGCCCCGCGCCGCCGCACTACCGCTCGACGAAGCCGGTGAGCCCACCGCGAGCAGGTAGCCAGCGATCGACGACCAGGTCCACTCGCCCGGGTGAGTCGCCCGAGCGCAGCGCTGCCAACAGTTGTTCGCACCGTGCCCGCGCGCCTTCCGCGATCACCTCGACCCGGCCATCCGGCAGGTTTCGAGCGCTACCGACCAGGCCGAGTTCCAACCCTCGGGACCGCGTCCACCAGCGAAAACCGACACCCTGTACCTGCCCGTGCACCCACGCCTGCAATCGAGCGTGCTCCTGCGGATCACTCACGCGCCCATGGTGCCCTACCACCAACCGAGGCACCCGGGAGAACAAGCTTCTAACAGTGTGTAACCAAGTTGTGGTAGCCCTTTACCGAAGGCCAGCCAGAAGTGGTAACTTTGCCGGCCGTGTCCGGGTGTCATCATCCCCGAATCCCCGACCCAGATGGCATTGCTCTACGCACCGGGCGCTGAACAAGGAGACGGCATGTCCGACCCCAGCGATTCGACCGCCACCGGTTCCTCCGCGCCGCCGACCAACTCGCCACGCAGCGGCATCGCCATGCTCGCGGCGAGCGGCCTGGTCATCGCCACCGCGTTCGCCTCGATCGCGACGCTGGCGAACGGCACCGATTCGCAAGCCCAACCGCCCGGCCCGAACCGTCCAGGTGGCACCGAATACACCGTAACGACGGAAGACCCGGACGCCCGGAACGTCACCGCGCGGGATGGCCGCGGCGGCCCCGGCGCCGCGCCGGAAACGGTGGTGCTCACTGGCCCGGACGGCAAGCAGACGACCACGACGGTCCCGCCTCGCGAACAACAGGACGCGGCGGACAGAACGGGCAATGGGGGCGGTGCGGCGGATCCCGCACGGCCGGGCGGCCCCGGCACCGAGCCAGGCGGTCCGCAGAACCCGCCGCCCGGTACGCCGCCGCCGGACGGCGACCCGACATCCGAGCCACCGCCGTCCTCGAGCGAACCGCCACCGTCCTCGAGTGAACCGCCGCCCTCGTCCAGCCAACCGCCCCCGTCGTCCACATCGGACGTACCGCCGTCCTCGGACACGTCGTCATCCAGCGTGACGCCGCGCTGACTCAGGACACGAGCTCAGACCTCGAAGCGATAGCCCATACCCGGTTCGGTGATGAAGTGCACCGGCCGGGAGGGCTCGCACTCCAGCTTCCGGCGCAACTGTGCCATGTAGACCCTGAGGTAGTGGTATTCCCCGTCATAGGCGGGACCCCACACGTCGTGCAGTAACTGCTTCTGCGCGACCAGCCGTCCCTGGTTGCGCACCAGCACTTCCAGCATCGCCCATTCGGTTTTCGTCAGGTGCACCTCAACCCCGTCGCGTTGCACCTTTTTCGCCGCCAGGTCGATGCTGAAGGCATCCGTGGTGATCACCGGATCAGCGGGCGTGGAACTCACCGTCGCCGAACGCCGCACCGCCGCGCGTAGCCTGGCGAGCAGTTCATCCATCCCGAACGGCTTGGTGACATAGTCGTCCGCGCCCGCGTCCAGCGCGACCACCTTGTCCGCCGAATCACCCCGCGCGGACAGCACGATGATCGGAATGCTGCTCCACCCGCGCAACCCGGCGATCACTTCGCTGCCATCGATATCCGGCAGGCCGAGATCGAGCACCACTACGTCCGGTTTGGTCTCCGCGGCCGCACGCAGCGCACTGGCCCCGTCATGTGCGCTCACCACGTGGTATCCGCGCGCGGAGAGATTGATCCGCAAGGCGCGGACGATATGTGGCTCGTCATCCACCACGAGCACCGTGGTCGTCACGCTCGCTCCCTTGTCACCGATTTCTCCTCTGCTGGTAAGGAAATCACGATCGTCAGGCCGCCCCCCGGGGTGTCCTCGGCACGAATCGTGCCGCCCATCGCCTCGGTGAAGCCCTTCGCCACGGACAGCCCGAGTCCGACTCCGGCTGTCGCGTTGCGGTCGCCGAGCCGCTGAAACGGGGCGAAGGCGGAATCCGCCGCATCCTTGGGCAGTCCCTTACCGTGGTCGGCCACCCGCAGCTCGACGTGGTGCGCGTACTCACTCGCCCGCACCGACACCGGATCAACCCCCATACCGCTGCCGTGTCGCAACGCGTTGTCCACCACGTTGGCGATTACCCGCTCGAGCAGGCCAGGATCGGCGAGTACCGCGGGCAACCGATCGTCCACATCGACCACCACTGCCCGCGCACCATCCACACTAGACAAAGCACGGGAGACGACATCGTCGAAACCAACCGCGCGCAGCTGGGTACGCACCGTTCCGGTAGCCAGCCTCGACGAATCGAGCAGGTTGTCCACCAGCCCGGAGAGATGGTCAGCCGACTCCTCGACCGTCGCGAGTAGATCGTCGGTGTCCTGCGCGGAGAGCGAGAGTTCGGTGTCGCGCAGGCTGCCAACCGCGGCCTTGATCGAGGTAAGCGGGGTACGCAGATCGTGCCCAACCGCGGAAAGCAGGGCGGTACGCAGTTCGGTCGCCTCGGCCTGCCGTTTGGCTTCCGCTGCCTCGGCCGCCATCCGCTGCTGGCGCAGGGCTAGCAACGCTTGACCGGCGGCCGCCTCGAGCACCCTCCGGTCTTCGGCGGGCAACGGTCGCCCGGACAGCGCCAGCCGCACCTCGGCGGTCACCGGAACGTCCACATCGGCGTCGTCCGGATTCGTACACGGCGCCGTCCCCGCGGCCGCCACCTGACGCCAGTGGCCGTCCCACCGTTCCAGCAAGCTGACCGCGTCCAGCGCGAAGTTCTCCCGTACCTGCTCGAGCAGGCGGTCAACCGGCTGCTCGTAGGTGAGCACGGTCCGCGCGTAGGAAGCGAGCAACGCCGCCTCAGTCCTGGCGTTCGCGGCTTGCCGCGCGCGATGCGACGCACGATCCACCACCAGCGCGACGGTGACCGCGGCGATGAGCATCGCGACGACGGTCACGACGTCCTGCCGGGAGTCGATCCCAACGTCCTGGTACGGCGAGGTAAAGAAGTAGGTCAGGGCGAACACGCTGCACGCCGCGGCGAACAGCGCCGGCCACAGCCCGCCGATCAACACCACGACAATGACGCTGAGGAAGTAACCGACCACGTCAGTGGACAGGATGAGGTCCGCCGTAGCGCCGGCGTAGGTCGTCGCCGCCGGCAGCAGTACCGCGAGCAACCAGGCGAGCAGGGTCCGCGTCCGCGCCAGCCCCCTACTGACCAGCAACTGCCGTAGCCGGCTGCCGGATTCCGCATGGGTGACCATATGCACGTCGATCGGGCCGGAACGCTGTACCACGCTCGCGCCGATGCCCTCGTCGAAGAGGCGGGCGAACCGGGAGCGGCGCGAGGTGCCGAGTACCAGCTGGGTCGCGTTCGCGCCGCGGGCGAAGTCCAGCAGCGCGGTCGGTACGTCCTCGCCGACGACGGTGTGAAAGCTGGCCCCGACATCGTCCGCGAGCTTGCGCAGCTTCAACCCCGTCTGCGGGCGCACGCCAGCGAGTCCATCGCCGCGCAGCACGTGCAGCACAAGCAGTTCGCCGCCGGCCCGGGTAGCGATCCGGCTCCCCCTGCGGATCAGGGTTTCACTTTCCGGGCCGCCGGTGATGGCCACGACCACCCGCTCGCGTGCCTCCCAGGTATCGGTGATGTGTTTTTCCTGGCGGTAGCGCTGTAGCGCCACATCCACCTGATCGGCGACCCAGAGCAGGGCGAGTTCGCGGAGCGCGGTGAGGTTGCCGGCCCGAAAGTAGTTGCTGAGCGCGGCGTCGATCTTGCTCGCCGGGTAGACGTTGCCGTGCGCCAGCCGCCTGCGCAGCGCTTCCGGCGTGATGTCCACCAGCTCGACCTGTTCGGCGTTGCGGACGACCTCGTCGGGCACGGTCTCCCGTTGCCTGATCCCGGTGATCCGCTCGACCACGTCGTTCAGGCTCTCCAGATGCTGAACGTTCACAGTGGACAGCACGGTGATCCCGGCTTCGAGTAGTTCCTCGATGTCCTGCCAGCGCTTCACGTTCCGGGAACCCGGCACATTGGTATGCGCGAGCTCGTCCACGACGACGACCTCCGGCGCGCGGGCGAGTACCGCGTCGGTATCCAGCTCGGCGAATTCCTGTCCCCGGTAGCTCAGCCGCGCTACCGGCACGGCCGCCAGCCCGTCCAGCATCGCCGCGGTCTTGACCCGGCCATAGGTTTCCACCAGACCGACCACCACATCGGTGCCCCGGTCGGCCCGCCGGCGCGCCTCGCCGAGCATCGCGTAGGTCTTGCCCACGCCCGGCGCCGCGCCGAGGTAGATACGCAACTGCCCTCGGCGCGGCTTACCTTCCTCAGCCACCTGCCCCACGTTGTCCATGGTGCTCCCTACTCACCAGCCTCGCGCACGCTCGACGGTCGTACTACCGCGAGACTAGCTCGCCCCGGCGGGTGCGAGCCGCCGCACATCCAGGTTGAGCTCAAGGACGTGCACCACCGGTTCGCCGAGCATGCCGAGCGCGCGGCCGCTGGTGTGCTCGGCGACCAGCTGGCCCACCTGTGCCGCTGGCAACCCGGTTGCCCGCGCGACCCTGGGCACCTGCAACGCCGCGTAGGCCGGGCTGATGTGTGGGTCGAGCCCGGAGGCGGATGCGGTCACCGCGTCCGCGGGTACCCGTGCCGCCGGGACGGATTCCCGCTCGGCGATCGCGGCACGGCGCGCGCGGACGTCGGTGAGCAGTTCCGGGTTACTCGTGCCGGCGTTCGAACCGCCGGAAACCCGTGGGTCGGCCGGCCCGAGCGGTCCGTCCGCGCTGGCCGACGGCCGGGTGTGAAACCACGGGTCGCGCTTGGGGTCCTTGGCCACCGGGTCGATGCCGATCAGTGCCGAGCCGACCGGGCGGCCATCCCGTTCGATCACCGAGCCCTCCGCCTTGTCCTGTAATCCCGGCAGTCTGGCCACGGCCCAGACGCCGAGCGGGTAGACCAGCCCGGTCAGTACGGTCAGCACGAGCAGTACCCGCACCGCCGTAGCGCACTGGGCGAGCACGCCACGCAACATCACCACTCACCCCAATCCATGAACGAACCGGACAACAAGGTCGATCAGCCAGATACCCACGAACGGCGTCACGATGCCGCCGAGCCCGTACAGCAGCAGGTTCCGGCGCAACAGTTTGGCCGCCCCGACCGGGCGGTACCGCACGCCGCGCAAGGCGAGCGGGATCAGCGCGACGATCACCAGCGCGTTGAACACCACGGCGGAGAGGATCGCCGAGTCCGGCGAGGCCAACCGCATGATGTTCAACCCGTCCAGCTGTGGATAGATCGCCACGAACATGGCCGGCAGGATCGCGAAGTACTTGGCCAGGTCGTTCGCGATGCTGAAGGTGGTCAACGCGCCCCTGGTGATCAGCAGTTGTTTGCCGATCCGGACGATCTCGATCAGTTTGGTCGGATCAGAGTCGAGATCGACCATGTTTCCGGCTTCCTTTGCCGCCATGGTGCCGGTGTTCATCGCGACGCCAACATCGGCTTGTGCCAGTGCGGGCGCGTCATTGGTGCCGTCGCCGGTCATCGCGACGAGCCGGCCGCCTTCCTGCTCCGCGCGGATCAGCCGCAGCTTGTCCTCCGGGGTTGCCTCGGCCAGGTAGTCGTCGACACCGGCCTGTTCGGCGATAACCGAGGCGGTAACCCGGTTGTCGCCGGTGATCATCACGGTACGGATGCCCATCTCACGCAATTCCGCGAAGCGTTCCCGCATCCCCGGTTTGACCACATCGGATAGTTGGACGACGCCGAGAACTCGCGCGGTGCCAGCACGCAGCTCCGCGCAAACCAGTGGAGTCGCGCCTTGGGCGCTGACCTGGTCGACGATCTCGGCCACCGCACTGGGAAACTCGCCTCCGTGGCTGGTGACCCAGTCGCGTAAGGCGCTGCTGGCCCCCTTGCGAATCCGCCGGTCGGCCAGGTCCAGCCCACTCATCCTGGTCCGCGCGCTGAACTCGACGAACTCCCCGTGCTCGACGTTGCCAGGCTGGTTCGCGAGCCCGTACTCGTCCGCGCACAGCGCGACGATGCTGCGCCCTTCCGGAGTGTCATCGGCGAGGCTCGCCAACCGTGCCGCCTCGGCAAGCTCGTCCACTGTGGCCGAACCGCATGGCCACAGCCGCGTCGCCTGCCGGTTGCCGAAGGTGATGGTGCCGGTCTTGTCCAGTAGCAGCGTGCTGACATCACCAGCGGCTTCCACCGCTCGCCCGGAACTGGCCAGTACGTTGCGCTGCACCAGCCGGTCCATGCCGGCGATGCCGATCGCCGAGAGCAGGGCGCCGATCGTGGTCGGGATCAGGCAGACCAGCAGCGCGATCAACACCACCACGGAAAGGGTGCCGCCGGAGAAGGCCGCCATCGGCTGTAGGGCGACCACCGCGAGCAGGAAGATGATCGTCAGCGTGGAAAGCAGGATGCTCAGCGCCGTCTCGTTCGGGGTCTTCTGCCGCGCGGAACCTTCTACCAGCGCGATCATCCGGTCCACAAACGACTCCCCTGGCCGGCTGTGCACGCGCACCACGATCCGGTCGGAAAGCACGGTGGTGCCGCCGGTCACCGCGCATCGGTCGCCACCCGATTCCCTGATCACCGGGGCGGATTCGCCGGTGATCGCCGACTCGTCAACCGTTGCGATCCCTTCGACCACATCACCGTCGGCCGGGATCACCGCACCAGCCTCGACGATCACCAGGTCGCCGACGGCAAGCTCGGCGGCCCCGACCGGTTCGGGATGCGCACCGTCCGACGGGATCCGGCGGGCCACGGTCTCCGTTTTCGTCCGCCGCAAGGTTTCCGCCTGCGCCTTACCGCGCCCTTCGGCGACCGCTTCGGCCAGGTTGGCGAACAGCACGGTGAACCAGAGCCAGCCCGCCACCAGGATCGCGAACACCGTCGGCTCGAGCACCGCGAGCGCGGTGACCAGTACAGAGCCAAGCCAGACCACGAAGAGGACGGGATTGGCCAGCTGGTGCCGCGGATTCAGCTTGCGTAGCGCCAGTGGCACGGCGGCAAGCAGTTGCCGGGGATGAAACGCGCCGGCCGCGATTCGCCCGGTTGGCGCCGGCTTCCGGAGATCGGCCGGCGCTGCGGGCTCGGGTGCGCGCCGGATAGTGCGGGTCATGCCAGTGCCTCCGCGATTGGACCAAGGGAAAGAGCGGGTAGGAAGGTCAGCGCCGCGACCAGCACCACCGTGCCGGTCAGCAGGCTGGCAAACAGCGGGCCAGTGACGGGGAGAGTGCCCGCGGTTTCCGGCACGCGGCGTTGCGCCGCAAGCGAGCCGGCAAGGCACAGTACGGCGATGATCGGGATAAACCGGCCGAGCAGCATGGCCATCCCCAGGCTCGCCTGGAACCAGTCGCTGGTTACCGTCAGCCCGGCGAACGCGCTCCCGTTGTTGTTGCCGGCCGAGGTGTAGGCGTAGAGCACTTCGGCAAGCCCATGTGGACCGTTGTTCGTCAACGCGTCTCTGGTACCGGGAACCAGCATGGCGATTCCGGTACCAAGCAACACCACGGTGGGCATGGCGAGCACGGCGAAGGTGGCGCAGGTGACTTCGCGTTTGCCCAACTTCTTGCCGAGATATTCCGGTGTGCGGCCAACCATGAGGCCAGCGAGGAACATCGCGATGATCGCCAGGATCAGCAGGCCGTACAGGCCAGAACCAACCCCGCCTGGTGCGACCTCGCCGAGCAACATGCCGAGCAGCGCACCGCCGCCACCGAGCCCGCTGAAGCTGTCGTGCATGGCGTTCACCGCGCCGGTCGAGGTGCCGGTGGTACTCGCCGCCCACAGCGCGGATGCGGGGATGCCGAATCTGACTTCCTTGCCTTCCATATTGGCGCCAGCCAGCGCGCTCGCCGCGCCGCCGGTATGGGTTTCGGCCCACCAGGTGATCGCCAGGAGGCCGGCCCAGAGTGTGGCCATCACGGACAGCAGTACGTAGCCGTGTTTCTTGCTGCCCAGCAGTAAACCCGCGGTGCGGGTCAGCGAAACCGGGATAGCGAGTAGCAGGAAGGTCTCGATCAGGTTCGTCCATCCGTTCGGGTTCTCGAACGGATGCGCGGAGTTGGCATTGAAGATGCCTCCGCCGTTGGTACCCAGCTCCTTGATCACCTCCTGGCTGGCCGCTGGCGCCAACGCAATCGAGCTCGTCGAACCATCCACATTGGTCACATCGACGCCGGCGGCGAGGCTCTGCACCACGCCGAGGCTGACCAGCAGGACCGCGAATACGGCCGAGATGGGCAGTAGTACGCGCAGCACGCCTCGGGTGAGGTCCACCCAGAAATTGCCGAGCCGGTCTGCGCTCGCCCTGGTGAACCCGCGCAGCAGCACGATCGCCACCGCTATGCCCACGGCGGCGGAGGCGAAGTTCTGCACGGTGAGGCCGGCAAGTTGCACGGTGTGGCCGAGCGCCTGCTCGCCCGAATAGGACTGCCAGTTCGTGTTCGTCACGAAGCTGACCGCGGTGTTGAACGCCATCGCCGGCGGGACCGCACCCCGATCGAAATCCAGCGGTAGCACGGCTTGCAGTCGTTGCAGCGCGTAGAGGAACACGATCGAGACGGCCGAGAACCCGAGCACGCCCACGGCGTAGCCGGTCCAGCGCTGCTCCGCGTCGGGGTCCAAGCGGAACAACCGGTACAGGCCGCGCTCGAGTCGAGTGTGCTTCGGGCTCGAGTACACCTTGGCCAGGTATCCGCCAAATGGCCGGTAGATCAGGGCCAGCGCGAGCACGAGCACGCCGACCTGTGCGAACCCCGCCATCAGAACCGGTCCGGGCGCAGTAGTACGGCGAACAGGTAGCCAAGTACCAGCAGGGCGAGCACGCCGGCGACGATATTTGCCGGCAGTCCGGTAGCGATCCCGTTCATAGCCGCCGCAATGCTCGGATAGTCAGGGCCAGTACGAGAAAACCCGCGATCAACAAGACAACAAAGGCCAGATCGGCCATCGCTCGCCACTCCAACTTCGAAGTGCGGGAGCCGCCCCTACGGCGGCTCGACTGCACATGAGCATGAAAGTGGATCAGTCGATCGGGTGGATGCTTGATATGTCCTTGACGCCGTCGATCGTGGTCTTGATGCGCGCCTGACACCGCTGTGTTCCCGGCAACACCCCGTGTTCGCGTTCTTTAGGGATCTTGCGGTTGGGCCTCGATGAGTTCCTGGGTGTTCCAGCTGAGCTCACCGGAGTTGAGCGCGGCGATCGTGCGAGCAAGCCAGTTCAGCTCGGCCTCCTTGATCGCGATGGCGTAGTCATTCTCGATCAGGAATACCCTGGACAGGCTGGTCGATGCGGCTGCCGTGGCTTCGCGCAAGTCGGCTAGCTCGGAGGCGAGCCGGGAGTGCCTTTCGGTCAACAACTCGGCCGCGGCTTCGGGCGTGGTAACGGCGAGAAAGGCCAGTGCCGCAGGGAACAGTGGGTACTCGTCCGCCGGTTGCGCCAGCCTGCGGTGCAGGCTGCCCATCAACTCCGCGCGCCCGTCCTTGGTCAACGTGTAGATCGTGCGCTGCGGATATCGGCCAGATTGAGTGCTGCCCGAGGATGCGACGAGTCCATCGCGCTCCAGCCGCTCGACGGTCTGCTGGATGCTCTGCCGACTCTTGACGTTCACCAGCTTGTCCTGGCCGCGCTCCTTGATCAGCTTCTGCATCCGGTACGGATGCATCGGCGACTCGAAGAGCAGGGCGAGGACGACCAGCGTCAACGAGGACCGGGACGAAGCTGCGGCACGAGCGGACATGATCTCATTTTACACACTAGTCATTTTATGACTAGTATTCTTACAACTAGCCTTCCTCAAGGAGTTGGGAGACCATGCCTGACCGCTCGTTCTCACCCGCCACACCACGGCGTTCGACATTCACCTGGGCGGCGAGCGCGCTGATCCTCGGCACGCTGCTCTACATCCTGCCGTCGGCGCTGCACGGCAACCCGCCAATCGAGTCCGCGCCCGACGCCCTGCGATACGTCGCGGATCGCCCGTCCTGGCGACTCGCACACCTGGCGAACATCGCCGCCGTCCTGATCTGGGCCGGCTCATTCGCCGCCCTCGCGCCCCTGCTCGCCCCCGCGGCCACAGGGTTGCGGAGGACCATGACCGTGGTGTTCACCGCGGCCGCAGCGGTATTCGCGGTCTACTTCAGCATCCACGCCTTTGGCCTCAGCGCCGCCGCCGAGCAGTACTTCGCCGACGGCGCCAACCAGGCGGCCATCCTCGAACGGGCCGAGACCATCTTGATCCTGCTTGGCAGCACGGCCTTCACGGCACAAGCGATGCTCGGCGCCTCGATCGCACTCGCCGCCGGCCTCATCACGCGAGCACCCGGACTCCCGTCCTGGCTGGGCTGGGCCGGCCTGGTTGCCGGGGTCGGCTGGCTGTTCGGCGCACTGATCGTGAACTTTGCCGTGATCGTGCCGTTCACCGCGCTCACCTGGCTTTGGAGCATCACGCTCGGGGCGATCGTGTGGTCGCGAAGCGCTTCACTCAGAGATTTCGCGAGCAGCCATACGAACGTATGGTAACCTGCCATACGTTCGTATGGTCAGGAGGGGTGGAATGTTTCGGGTACTGGAAATAATCGGAGTACTGGCTCCGATCGTGGGAATCGTCGTGCTGCTGATCTACCGGCGACGCGCGATGACGGGCGTCGTATGGGGAATCGCTGGTGCGCTCATGGCGGCGATCGCATCCCTCGTCGGGTTCGCCGGTCCGCGCCTATCCCTCTTTAGCGGTGGCACCAGCTCGGGTGAGCAGCTGCTGCGCAACATGGAGAGCTGGGCCATGATCCGACTTGGCCTGCTCGTCATCAGCGTCGGGCTGCTGGTGGTTGGCGCGTTGTCCGGCCGGCGTGGCGAGCCAGCCCCGACCGGCTGGCTGGCCCTCGGGATCCCGCTCGCGATAGTTGGGTCCGCGCTCGCGTTCGTACACTTCGACTTCGGCCCAGACAGCGAGGGCGCTACTGAGATCGTCGGAATCCTGGTCGAGATCGCCGAATTCGCGCTGCTCGGCCTGGGCGTTCTCGTGCTGTGCGTCGCCGTGGTCAGTGGCCGTGGTCAGCAGGACGGCCGCACGGAGCCGGGGACGGCACTGGTCAACACGGCCATGCGTGCCAAGCGACTCTACGATCAGTACCATGCCCGCGACCGCCGCTGACGCCCTGACGGATCACGTCATCGCCGTGATCTCGGAATCGGGCTTGGACGGACTGAGTATTCGCACGGTGGCCAACCGAGCAGATGTGTCCATTGGCGCGGTGCAGTATCACTTTCCCACCAAGGCGGCGCTGCTGCGCGCCGCGATGCGGACCGTCGCGCAGCGATCCGCCGAGCGCTTCCGGCAGGCGGAATCGGTCAGCGACGAACCGGGCAAGCTCGGCGCCTTGCTGAGCCTGCTCGTCCCCGCTGGTCCCGACGACGACACCGCCCGCGTCTGGGTGGCCTTTTCCGCCCGTGCGCTCACCGACCCGGAAATCGGTGCGGTGTACCGCGATATTTGGGAGCGGTTGCGCTCCGCGCTGGTCACCCTGATCGGGGCCACCGCAGGGCTCGCCGAGGATGCCGAGCGCCGGGCCAGCCAGGTGCTCGCGCTTGCCGACGGCCTCACCGTGAACGTACTAGCCGGCACGATCTCCGCGCCCGAAGGACGGCGCATCATCACCGACTCCGTGTTCAGTGACCTCGTATGACCGCGTTCTGAAGAGAAAACGTTGGTGAGGGGCGCGGTAAGCGGGTTACACCTGACCGCAATCTTTAGGGATCTTGCGGTGGCTGGGCGCGGCCAAAGCGCGCTCGGCACGGTTTTCCCAGGATCACGCCGGCCAGCGACGGCCCCACAAGCTTCAAGGTTAGCGGGGCCGGCGCTGGCACCGTGGGCAGGAGTACGAGGAGCGGTTCATGAAGGACTCGCGCCGGATCGGGCTGCCGCATCGCGGGCACGGCTCATCGGCCCTGCCATACACCGAAAGCGAGCGAGAGAAGTAGCCCGATTCACCGTTCACGTTGACATACAACGCGTCGAAGGATGTACCGCCGGCGGCAAGCGCCTCGGCAAGTACCTCGCCAACCGCGGTGAACAGCCGCGTGCAGTGCGCGGCGGTCAGCTTCTCGGTCGCCCTGCCGCCGTGCAGTTTCGCCCGCCAGAGCGCCTCATCCGCATAGATATTGCCGATCCCGGAGACCAGGCTCTGGTCCAGCAGTGCGCGTTTCACCTCGGTATGCCGATTACGCAGCGCCCTGCCGACCAGCCTGGCGTCGAACGCGGGATCCACCGGATCCCTGGCGATATGCGCGATCGGCAGGGGAAGTGAGGTTCCGTCCACTAGCACCGAGTCGGCGAACGCGAGGCCGCCGAAGGTGCGCTGGTCCACGAACCGCAACTGGGCGCCGCCGTCGGTGAACCCGAACCGGACGCGCAGATGTTTCTCGTCGGCGACCTCGGCCGGCTGCACCAGCAGCTGCCCGCTCATTCCCAGATGGACGATCAGTGCCGCGCCATCACCATCGACCACATCGGATTCGGCATCAGAGAGCTCGAGCCAGAGGTACTTTCCCCTGCGCCGCGCGGCGAGCACGGTCCGCCCGATCAGCCGCGCGGCAAGATCGGCCGGCCCGGGAACATGCCGGCGCACGGCTCGCGGGTGCAACACCTCAACCGAGCTGATCGTGCGGCCAACCGTGTGCTGCTCCACACCGCGCCGTACGACTTCGACCTCGGGGAGCTCAGGCATTAGTCATCTGGGGCATCAGTCATCTGGGCATCAGTCAGCTGGGGCATTAGTCACCGAGCTTGTCGGAAAGGATCCGCCATGCGGTCTCGGCCGCACGCTGTTCCGCTTCCTTCTTCGTGGTGCCCTCGCCCTGCCCATACGGCTTCCCACCGATGAGCACCGTGGCGGTGAACTCCTTGCGGTGATCCGGCCCCTGATCGTCGACCTGGTACTCGGGGACGCCTAGCCCTTCCGATGCGGTCAACTCCTGCAGGCTGGTCTTCCAGTCCAGCCCGGCACCCCGCCGTGGCGCCTCGGCGAGCAGCGTGGCGAACAACCGGTGCACGAGATCCCGCGCGGTATCGATGCCGTGCTGCAGATACACCGCACCGATCACGGCCTCCAGCCCATCGGCCAGGATGCTCGGCTTGTTCCGCCCGCCGGTCAGTTCCTCGCCCTTACCGAGCAGCAGATGCGCGCCAAGTCCGCCATCCGCGCCCAGCCCTCGGGATACGCCAGCAAGCGCATGCATATTGACGACGCTGGCCCGCAGCTTGGCGAGCTGGCCCTCCGGCAGATCCGGGTGCTCCCGGTACAGGTGATCGGTAATCACCAGACCGAGTACCGCGTCGCCAAGGAACTCGAGCCGCTCGTTCGGCTGCAACCCCCCGTTTTCGTAGGCGTACGACCGATGCGTCAAGGCAAGCGTCAGCAGCTCGGGATCCAAACTGACCCCGAGCGCCGCAATCAGCGACTCGCCGTTAACCGGTCCGTCCGCCGCGTCTCTACCCCCCATGTAACGGGTATTCCTTGTTCGTCAGTCAGTTGCTCGCCGCAACGACCTGCCGACCGCTGTACTGACCACAGCTGGGGCAAGTGACGTGCGGCGGCTTCGGCTGGCGGCAGGCCCGGTTCGAGCACGGCTGCAGCTGCGGGACCGCGGCCTTCCACTGCGAACGACGGGAGCGCGTGTTCGAACGTGACTTCTTGAACTTCGGGACGGCCACGACTTCTCCTTAGTCACTACGCGTGGCTACGCCGGCCATTGGACCGGCGCAGGTCTCCTAACTTCGGGCAGCTCAACTGGCCATTTGGTTGGCCGGCAAAGTTGACATCAGCCCATCTCAGCTAGCTGAGCATCACTCTTGACTATCGCGGCCCTGACCGAACCGCTCGACCAACGCGGCCCAGCGAGGATCTATCGTCTCATGCCCGTGACCGGGCTCGAGTTCGGCCCACTTAACACCACACTGCGCGCACAGTCCAGCACAGTCCGGAGTGCACAGCGGTACCTGTGGCAAGCCAAGCACGATCGCATCGCGGATCACCGGCTCAAGATCGAGCAGATCATCGACCAGCCTGCTGACCTCGTCCTCGTCAGTGGTCTCCTCGGTGGTGCTGTCCGGGTAAGCGAACAGCTCGGTGATCTCGACTCGCACGTTCTCGGTGAGCGGATCGAGGCAACGGCCGCACTGGCCATCCGCGACGACGCTCGCCGTGCCGGAGGCCAGCACTCCTTCGACCACCGATTCGAGCAGGATGTCCACGTCGACCTCGGCCTCGGCCGGCACGGTGATCACTCCTGGGACACCGAGCGCCGTGGTGACCGGCATCGAGCGGCGTAGGTGCTTGCTAATCCCCGGCCGGCGCCCGAGCTCACGGGTGTCCAGCACCCAGGGACTGTTCGCCGAGGGGCGCGCCGGTTGGTCATGGTTGTCCGGCCGATTGTCAGGCATTGGTGAGTACTCGTGTATTCGACGACGGGATGGTCAACTGCGCCGGGCGACGCACGACCACCGAGGGTACGCCGACTGCTCGGTGAGGAAAAATCGCCGAGTCGGGGCCCACTCGCCGCTGGCCGTCAGCCCTGGCCGCGTCAGCTCTGGTAGTCGTAAGGGAACATGCTGCTGCTCGGCAACCCGTTCACGGTTCCACGCAGGTTGGTCCGCCCGTTGCCTACCGTGCGCAGGGTCTGCGTGAGCAGATCCTCGAACTCGGCCAGCTTGTCGTCGACGTAGGAATCACATTCATCGCGCTGGCGGGAGGCCTCGACATGCGCGGCGTCCACGATCCTGGTCGCCTCGGCGTTGGCCGCGTGCACCACCTCGGTCTGGGACACCAGCCGCGCCTGCTCCATCCGGCCGTCTTCGACCGATCGGGTGTAGGAGTCCTGGCCGGCGGCGGTCATCCGCTCGGCTTCCGAATGCGCCCTGCCGACCATCTCGTCGTACTCGGCGCGGCCACGTGCCCTGAGCTGGTCGGCCTCGGCCTGCGCATCGGAGACCAGCTGTTCGGCACGCGCGCGAGCCTCGGAAACCAGGCGTTCGGCCTCGGTGCTCGCGTCCTGTACCGCACGCTCGGCCTCGGCGTTCGCCTTACTCGTGGACTGCTCGGCCTCGTGTCGGGCATTGCCCAGGATCTCGTCGCGCTTGTCCAGCACGTCCTGCGCGTCATCGACCTCGTTCGGCAGGGCATCGCGGATATCGTCAAGCAACTCGAGTACGTCCCCGCGTGGCACTACGCAGCTTGCCGTCATCGGCAGGCCACGAGCTTCCTCGGTGATCGTGACGAGTTCATCGAGTGCCTCGAACACGCGGTACACGTCAACTCCTTGCGCGCAGCCCGTACAAATCCCCCCAAGATTCTGCCGCGCCACGTGCGCGAACCAGCGGATGCGGTATCCGCTCGGCGTGTCCGCGTACAGGCGTTGTGCAACCCCGCTTCCCGCGAGAAACGGGGTTGCGACACGCCAGCTAGGAGTTGATGTTCACCAGGACAAAACTCGCGTAGTGATCCTCGGTGTAGAAGTACTCGCCATCCGAGCCGGTGACGATGCGCCGGGCACCGCGATCCGGACTACCCGGCGTATCGACCGTGTACTCGTGGTAATAACCCTGGTCGCAGTCCGGCAGTAGGCCCTCGCGGTTCTGGAAGACGGTGCCGTCCTCCGGGTACGGGAACGGGCCGTCGCTCTTGATCAGCTCAACGGTATCCGTGGCTTCCTGGGGCAGGCTGGAGAGCGTGACTTCCTCGAAGCCACTGGTGTCCCCACATTCGACCGCCTGGCTGACCACGGATGGGCTCGGCTGCTCGGCGGTACCGACACCCACGAAACCGAAGGCGCCGAGAACGGCGATGAGCAGCGCTAACGCGATTCGCCCCATGCGCGATGTGATGTTACTCATTTTCGTACCGTAACTCTTGTTAGTGAGTAACGGCAGTCCTCGGAGTGAATCCGGGATGACCGGAAGCGCCCGCCTCAGGTTTCGGCCAGCCGCTTGACCAACTGGTCGTTCACGTTCGCCGGCACCAGATGCGCGACATCGCCGCCGTAGGTCGCCACTTCCTTGACCAGCGAGCTGGACAGGTAGCTGTAGAGCGGGTTCGGCGACATGAACAGGGTTTCCACCCCGGAAAGCTGCTGGTTCATCTGCGCCATCTGCAGCTCGTAGTCGAAGTCGCTCACCGCGCGCAGCCCCTTCACGATCGCGGCGATCCCCTGGTCCCTGCAGTAATCGACGAGCAGGCCATGCCAGGAGTCCATCCGCACGTTCGGCAGATCCGCGGTGGCCTGCTTGAGCAGGTCGATGCGTTCCTCGACACTGAACAGGCTGCGCTTGTTCTTGTTGATCATGACCGCGACCACCAGCTCGTCAAACAGCTTGGAGGCCCGTCTGATGACATCCAGATGGCCGTTGGTAACCGGGTCATAGGAACCTGGATAAACCGCGCGCCGCATGGATCGGGACGTTATCAGCGATTTCGCCCACACCGGCGTAGCCGTGGCGGTCATCACCCGGGTGTGCTCACGTCAGTCGTGCCTGGCCCAATGCAGGGTGGTTTCGCCGTAGCGCTTACTCCGCCAGCCGGACAACGGTGCTGGCCATGGGATCTCCTCGTCCTGGCTGGCCCGCTCAACAACGACCACCGAGCCAGGCTCGGTCCAGCCCGCACTCACCAGTTCGGTAAGCACCGTGGCCACCTCACGCACCGGCTCCGCGTAGGGCGGATCAAGCAGCACGACGTCGAACGGCTCCTCCGGCGACGAGGCAAGCAGCGTGCGGACGGGGACGGGGCACAATCGCACGCCAGGCAAGCCGACGCTGGCGATATTGCGGCGAACTACCTCGCCGGCCCGCCGATCGGCCTCCACGCACCAGACGACCTCGGCTCCCCTGGAAAGCGCTTCGAGACCGAGCGCACCCGAACCGGCGTAGAGGTCAAGCACCCGCGCGCCGGGCAGTTCCACCGCCGATTCCAGGGCGCTGAACAGCGCTTCACGTACCCGGTCCGCGGTCGGTCGGGTACCCCGCGGCGGCACCGCGAGCCTGCGGCCGCCGGCACTGCCCGCCACGATCCTGGTCACGCCCGCATTCCCTCCCGATCCCGCCGCCGTCTCGGCGAACGCCGTGCGCCGGCCGCTCACCGGGACTTCGCACGTTCCCGGTATCTTTCTAGTTTCGCCTCGCAACGCGTAAGACCGCTTCGCGAACCCCACTGGAGCCCATACGTGTCACAGGACACCCCGCACCCCTCGGCGCGGGACGCCGAGATCGCCATCGAACAGCGGCAAGTCAGCCGCGTATACGAGCGTCTCGACCAACTGCGCGGCCAAGCCGAAGCAATGCGGGACCGAGGCTACGAGATGGGCCACGGCGCCACGAACGAGGCCGTGTTCGAGCAGGCGAGCATGCTCTTCGAGCGGGACATGATGGTGTTCCACGCCAACCAGCTACTGCAGGCACTCGACTCGGAGTACGAGGGTCTGGTGTTCGGCAGGCTGGACGACATCCAGCGGGAAACCACCTACGTCGGCAGGCTCGGGGTACGTGATGCCGAGTTCAACAACCTGGTCACCGACTGGCGCGCCCCCGCGGCCGCCCCGTTCTACCAGGCCCGCCCCGAGGAACCGATGGATGTGGTGCGGCGCAGGGTGATCCGGTGTACCGCGGCCAAGGTGCAGGACGTGGACGACGATGTGTTGATCCCGTCATCCGTACCGGACGATATGCGGGTCGTTGGCGAGGGCGCGCTGATGGCCGCGCTCGGCAAGGCCCGCGGCGAGAAGATGCGGGATATCGTCGCGACGATCCAGCGCGAGCAGGACGAGGCGATCCGCGCGCCGTGGCGGGGCGTCACGGAGATCACCGGGGGCCCTGGCACCGGCAAGACCGCCGTGGCGCTGCACCGAGCGGCCTACCTGCTCTACCGCAATCGCAGGCAGCTCGGCGGCGCCGGAGTGCTGGTGATCGGGCCTTCGCCGGTGTTCACCGACTACATCTCCCGGGTACTCCCCTCGATGGGGGAGACCAATGTGGAGCTGCGCTCACTCGGCGAGGTACTGGATGGCAGTAGCAGCACCCGGCACGATCCGGCTTCGCTCGCCGCGCTGAAGGGATCGCTGCGGATGCGCAGGGTACTCAAACGCGCGCTGCGTGCCGCGCCGCCGGACGCGCCAACCGAGATGCGCATCGTCTACGCGGGGGAAGTCCTCAAGCTCGATGCGACCGAGCTGGCCAAGGTTCGTAAACGGATCCACAGCAAGATCACGCAGCCGAACCGGTCCCGAGTACGGGCGGCCGAGATCCTGCTCGAGGCGCTGTGGGACAAGGCGGAGTCGTATGTGGACGACAGGTTCGCGCCGAAACGCGAGCAGCTGATCACCGATCTCGGCGAGCGGATCGACTTCCACCGGTTCCTGGTGACCTGGTGGCAGATCCTCACGCCGGAGCAGGTGCTCACCTGGTTGTCCGACCGTAAGAACCTGGCCTCGGCCGCCGGCAAGGCGTTCACCGGAGCGGAGATCAACGCGCTCGCGGATTCCTTCCGGCAGGCCTTCGACGAACCAGGCAGGGGACCTTCGGTCGCCGATATCGCACTGCTCGACGAACTGCGGGTGCTGCTTGGCCCGCCACCGAAACGAAGACGCCGTGGCCAGCAGAGTCCGCTGAACGCGCCGGAGGAACCGGCTGCCGGTGGCCGACCAGCGAACTACGACGAGTACTCGCATATCGTGGTGGACGAGGCGCAGGACCTCTCGCCGATGCAGTGGCGGATGGTCGGCAGGCGCGGCAGGTACGCGAGCTGGACGGTCGTCGGCGACCCGGTACAGAGCTCCTGGCCGGACGAAACCGAGGCGGCCCAGGCCAGGGAGTCGGCATTCGGTGCGAGCACCAAACGCCGGCGGTTCGCGCTGCGGACGAACTACCGGAACTCCGCGGAGATCTTCGCGTTCGCCGCCAGGGTGGTACGGGATATCGCCACGCCCGACGAACTACCGAACGCGGTCCGCAGCACCGAGGTCGAGCCGCGCTGCGAACTCGTCCGGCCGGCGGAGTTCGCCGCGCGCACCGTCGAGGCCGCGCGCGAACATCTCGCCGAAGTGGACGGCACGGTTGGCGTGATCACCGCGATGGATCGGGTACCGGACGCCGAGAAGTGGGTAGCCGCGATCTCTGACGACCGGTTGCGGGTCGTCGGCAGCCTCGAAGCGAAGGGCCTGGAGTACGACGCGGTCGTGGTCGTCGAACCGACCGAGCTGATCACCGAAACCACGACCGGCCCTCGTGCGCTGTATGTCGCGCTGACCAGGGCGACCCAGCGGCTGACCGTCATCTGCTCGGAACAGACCTGGCTGAAGGCCTAGCCTCCTGCCGGTGTCCCGCGAGGACTACTCCGCACGGGACACCGGAAACTAGTCAGGAAACCACGACGAGTAGGTCGCCGCCCTCCACCTGCTGCACGGTATTGATCGCGAGCCGCTGGACGGTGCCGCCCACCTGCGCGGTGATCGCCGCTTCCATCTTCATCGCCTCGATCGTGGCTACCGTCGCGCCCGCGGAAACCGTCTCGCCCTCGCTGACCGCGAGCGTGACCACGCCCGCGAACGGCGCGGCCACGTGGCCCTGCTTGGTGCGGTCCGCCTTCTCCGCGACCGGCAGATCCGAGGCAACCGAATGATCGCGCACATGCATCGGACGCAGCTGGCCATTCAACGTCGACATCACCAGCCGCATCCCGCGCTCGTCGGCCTCGCCGATCGCCTCCAGCTCGATCAGCAGCCGGACACCGGGCTCGAGGTCGACGGCGTACTCCTCACCCGGGCGCAGCCCGTAGAAGAAGTCCTTGCTCGCCAGCACACTGGTGTCGCCGTAGGCTTCCCGGTGCGCCTCGTACTCCCTTGTCGGCCCGGGGAAGAGCAGCCGGTTGAGCGTGCGGCGGCGCTCGTCGCGCAGCCCTACTTCGTCCTCTTCGGACAGCTGTTGGATGGGTTTCGGCTCCGAGCGTCCTTGCAAAGCCTTGCTGCGGAACGGCTCCGGCCAGCCACCCGGCGGATCACCCAGCTCGCCGCGCAGGAAGCCGATCACCGAGTCAGGGATATCGAACTTGCCGGGATCCGCTTCGAAGTCCGCCGGCGTGACGCCCGCACCGACCAGATGCAATGCGAGGTCGCCAACCACCTTCGAGGACGGCGTCACCTTCACCAGCCTGCCGAGCATCCGGTCCGCGGCGGCGTACATCGCCTCGATGTCCTCGAACCGGTCACCAAGTCCGAGCGCGACTGCCTGGGTGCGCAGATTGGACAGCTGGCCGCCGGGGATCTCGTGGTGATACACCCGACCGGTCGGCGCGGCGAGCCCCGATTCGAACGGCGCGTACACCTTGCGCACCATCTCCCAGTACGGCTCGAGATCACCGACCGCGCCGAGGTCCAGCCCGGTCGGGCGCGGGCCGTGGTCGGTCGCCGCGACGATCGCGGAAAGCGAAGGCTGCGAGGTGGTGCCGGCCATCGATGCGACCGCGCCGTCCACCGCGTCCACCCCGGCCTGCGCGGCCGCGAGGTAGGTGGCCAGCTGCCCGCCAGCCGTGTCATGCGTGTGCAGGTGTACCGGGAGGTCGAATTCCTTACGCAAGGCGGAAACCAGCGTTGCCGCCGCGGGCGCCCTGAGCAGGCCGGCCATATCCTTGATGGCAAGCACATGCGCGCCGGCGTTCACGATCTGCTCGGCCAGCTTCAGGTAGTAGTCCAGTGTGTACAGCTTCTCGGCCGGATCGGACAGATCGGCGGTGTAGCACAGTGCGACCTCGGCGACCGCGCTGCCGGTTTCCCTTACCGCCGCGATCGCGGGGCGCATCTGCTCGATGTCGTTCAGCGCGTCGAAGATCCGGAAGATGTCGATCCCGGTGGCGGTCGCCTCCTCGACGAAAGCCTGCGTCACCTTCTCCGGGTAGGGCGTGTAGCCAACGGTATTGCGACCACGAAGCAGCATCTGCAAACACAGGTTCGGCATCGCGGAACGAAGGGCGGCCAGCCGCTCCCACGGGTCCTCGAGCAGGAACCGGAGCGCCACATCGTAGGTCGCGCCACCCCAGCACTCCACGGAAAGCAACCCGGGAAGGGTGTGCGCCACCTGCGGCGCGACCGCGGCGAGATCCTTCGTCCGCACCCTGGTCGCGAGCAGTGACTGGTGCGCGTCGCGGAAGGTCGTATCGGTGACCCCGAGCGTGTCACTTGCCCGCAGCCAGGCGGCGAATCCCTCCGGGCCGAGTTCGGTGAGTTTCTGTTTGGAACCGGCCGGCGGCTGGGCATCGGGTTCGATCGCCCGTAGTTTGCTTGCCGGATTGGCCAACCGTGGCCGCTCGCCGTGCGGCCGGTTCACCGTGATGTCCGCGAGGTAGGTGAGCAACCGGGTACCGCGATCCGCGGAATGGCGCGCGGTAAGCAGATGCGGCCGCTCTTCGATGAACGCCGTGGTGATCTCGCCGGCGCGAAAGCTCGGATCGTCCAGCACGGCCTGCAGGAACGGGATGTTCGTGGCCACGCCACGAATCCGGAACTCCGCGACGGCACGGCGTGCCCTGGCGACCGCGGTGCCGAAATCCCGCCCCCGGCAGCTCAGTTTGACCAGCATCGAGTCGAAATGCGCGCTGATCTCGGTACCCGCGAAAGCGGTGCCGCCGTCCAGTCGGATACCCGAACCGCCCGGCGAGCGATACGCGCTGATCATGCCGGTGTCCGGGCGGAACCCGTTCGCCGGATCCTCGGTGGTGATACGGCACTGCAAGGCGGCGCCGCGCAGGTAGATCTTGTCCTGGGTCAGCCCGAGCTGGTCAAGCGATTCCCCTGAAGCGATCCGCAGCTGCGACTGCACCAGGTCCACATCGGTCACCTCCTCGGTAACCGTGTGCTCCACCTGGATTCGCGGGTTCATCTCGATGAACACGTGCTGACCACGGCGGTCCAGCAGGAACTCGACGGTGCCGGCGTTGCGGTAGCCGATCTTGCGCGCGAAGGCCACCGCGTCCGCGCAGATCCGCTCGCGTAGCTCCGGATCGAGATTGGGTGCTGGCGCGATCTCCACGACCTTCTGGTGCCGCCGCTGCACCGAACAGTCCCGCTCGTACAGGTGGATCACATTGCCGTTGCCGTCGGCGAGGATCTGCACCTCGATATGCCGAGGATCAACCACCGCCTGCTCGAGGAACACGGTGGGATCGCCGAACGCGGACTCGGCTTCGCGCATCGCGGCCTCGATCGACTCGCGCAGCGCGCTCCGCTCGGTTACCCGGCGCATCCCCCTGCCACCGCCACCGGCCACCGCCTTCACGAACACCGGGAACCCGATGTCCTCCGCGGCGGCAAGCAGTTCCTCCACATCAGACGATGGACTGGAGGAGCGCAGCACCGGGATACCGGCGTCCCGCGCGGCCGCGACCGCTCGCGCCTTGTTTCCGGTCAGCTCGAGGATCTCGGTACGCGGGCCGACGAACGTGATCCCCGCTTGCTCACAGGCGCGCGCCAGCTCCGGGTTCTCCGAAAGGAAGCCGTAACCGGGATAGACCGCGTCCGCGCCTGCCCTGCGCGCCGCGGCGACGATCTCGTCCACCGAGAGATACGCGCGGACCGGATGGCCGGCTTCGCCGATCTCGTACGCCTCATCGGCTTTGAGCCGATGCAACGAGTTGCGGTCCTCGTGTGGAAAGACGGCCACCGTACCCGCGCCAAGCTCGTAGCCGGCGCGGAAGGCGCGAATGGCAATCTCGCCACGGTTAGCGACGAGCACCTTGCGGAACATGCCCAGTTCCCTCCTATCGGGTCACGGCAATGCGGCGGCGGCCGCCAATCTCAGCCGGACAGACGTACTGCCAATGCCCCTGAACGACGTGACGCGGAGCGGGATCCTCCCACTCCGCGCCGAATAGTGCAGGTTGCCAGCACGTTACCGCGTGCCTCCCGCGTATCGGGAGCATCATCTCAGGTTGCGGACACCCGGTACCCGCTGACCTGCACGAACCCGGCGAATATCGGGTGTGACGAAGTAGACACCAGCGCCGAGCTAGACCTTTTCCAAAAAGTCGGCGCGCTCATCGTCGGCGAGGTGGGCGGCGAGTCCGGCCAACCCAGGGTGCGCGGCCAACCCTGGATCGTCACGCACAATCCGCTGCGCTTCCGTGCGAGCACGATGAATCACGTCCTCGTCGCGCAGCAACGACAGCATCTTCAGCCCGGAGCGCCGGCCGGACTGGGAAGCCCCAAGAATGTCGCCTTCCCTGCGTAGCTCGAGGTCGAGCTGGGCCAGCTCGAATCCGTCCACAGTAGAAGCCACCGCGTCCAGCCGCTCCCTGGTGCTCGTACCGTCCAGCGTCTCGGTCACCAGTAGACAGAGCCCGGGCGCGTTACCCCTGCCGACCCGACCACGCAGCTGATGCAGCTGGCTGACGCCGAACCGGTCCGCGTCCATGATCACCATCGCGGTCGCGTTCGGCACGTTCACGCCGACCTCCACCACCGTGGTCGCGACCAGAACATCGAGATCGCCCGCGGCGAAGGCACGCATCACGGCATCCTTCTCCTCGGTGGGCAGCCGGCCGTGCAGCACGCCGATCCGCAGGCCGGCAAGCGGCCCCTCGGCAAGCATTGGTCCGACCTCGGCCACCGCGAGCGGCGGGCGGCCCTTTGATTCCTCCTGATCAATCGCCTCCGGCACGCCCTCGGCGTCGGCGGCGTCCTCATCCACCCCGATTCGCGGGCAGACCACATAGGCCTGATGTCCGGCGTCTACCTCTTCGCGTACCCGCTGCCAGGCCCGGTCCAACCAGGCCGGCTTCTCGCTCGCCGGAACCACGCTCGTGGAGATCGGCGAGCGGCCCGCCGGCAGCTGCCGCAACGCGGAGGTCTCCAGATCGCCGTACACCGTCATGGCGACCGTGCGCGGGATCGGCGTCGCGGTCATCACCAGCACATGCGGGCTACCGCCGTCGGCGGCTCTGGTGCGCAGCGCATCCCGCTGTTCCACGCCAAACCGGTGCTGCTCGTCAACCACGGCCATACCCAGATCGGCGAAGGACACCTTGTCCTGGATCAGCGCATGGGTCCCCACCACGATCCCGGCCGCGCCGCTGGCCACGTCCAGCATCGCCTGCTTGCGCTTTGCCGCGCTCAGCGAGCCGGTCAGCAGCGCGACCCTGGTCGCCTGCTCCGCGCCGCCGAGCTCGCCGGCCATCGCCAAGTCGCCAAGCAGTTCGGCAAGCGAACGAGCATGCTGGGCGGCAAGCACCTCGGTCGGCGCCAACATCGCCGCCTGCCGCCCCGAATCCACGACCTGAAGCATGGCGCGCAGGGCGACCATGGTCTTCCCGCTGCCGACCTCGCCCTGCAACAGCCGGTTCATCGGATGCGAACCGGCTAGCTCGGTCGCGATCGTCTCGCCCACCTCGCGTTGCCCCTCGGTCAGCTCGAACGGCAAGCGCTGGTCGAAGGCGTGCAGCAGGCCATCCGGTTTGGCAGGACAGTTCGGCGCGGGCGCGGTCTGGGTGTTCTGTTTACGGCTGGCAAGCACCAGCTGCACGGCGAGCGCTTCGTCCCATTTCAACCTTTCCCTGGCGTGCTCCACCTGCGCCCAGTCCGCCGGCTGGTGAATCTCGTGCAGTGCCTGGGAAAACTCCGGCAGCCCGAGCCGTGTGCGCAGCTCCTCGGGCAGCGGGTCGGTGGCGCCATCCCAGACGGGCAGTACCTGCTTCACGCAGTTCCATACCGACCAGGACTGCACGTCCTTGCTCGCCGGGTAGACCGGGATCAGCGCGTTGGCGAAATCCTCCGCGCTGTTCGCGCCCGCCTCGTCGTCTTCGAGCAGCATGAACTCCGGGTGCGCCAGTTGCAGCCGGTTCTGGTAGTAGCCGACCTTGCCGGCGAACAGCGCCTGCTTGCCCACGGTGAGCTGGGTCAGCCCCTTGACGAACTTGAAGAACACGCAGCTCAGCGTGCGCTCGCCGTCGGTGATCTGCAGTTCGGTCAGCTTGCCCCGCCTGCGCACCATGTCGCGCTGCTTCACCTCGCGCACCTCGGCAAGCACCGTGACATGCTCGCCGATCTCCAAACCCGCGATCTTGGTGAGCTCGCCCCGCTGGGCGTAGCGGCGCGGGTAATGCCGTAGCAGATCGCCAACCGTGGACACGTTCAGCGAGCTCTCCAGCAGCCGCGCGGACTTCGCGCCGACCAGTGGTTCCAGCTTGTCGTCCAGTCCAGCCATCTCGCTCCCTCACCGCCACCAGTGCGATGCCATTATCTCCGGCCACGCCGACATCTCGTGGCCGATGCCGTGGGCGGCTATTCCACGCCGAGTAGTAGTACCGCCTCCGCGCCCGCTCCCCGGTAACAGGCCAGGTCCACCTCGGGGTGCTGATCCCGGAGATAGGCGGAAAGCTCCTCGACCACGGCGGGTTCGGCGGTGGCGCCGAGCAGCACGGTCACCAGTTCCCCGCCGGTGGCCAACATCCGCTCCACCACGGCACAGGCGGCCGCGGGCACCGCCGCTGCCCGCGCCCGCTCGCCGTCGACCAGCACAACCTCACCGTCCACCAGGCCGAGTACGTCGCCTGGTGCGCACCTGCCGACCCAGGTCAGCGCCTCCGCCTCGGCGATCCGCAGTTCGCCATACCTGGTTGCCGCCGCCGCTTCGGCCATCGCGACCACGTCAGCACTGATCCGTCTACTCGCGTCGTGCACGGCCATGGCGGCGAGCGCCTGGGCTGGCGCGGCGCAGGGCACCACGACCACGTCCTGGCCGCGCGCTTCGGCCTGCTGTGCCGCACCGGTGGCCATCGCGCTGAGCTCGGCATCCGCCGCGAGCACCACCACATGCGCCGCGTTGGTAGCCCTGATCGCGTGGTAGGCGGGAGTCGGATCGGTCTGTTCGGGTTCCACGAGCAACGCCTCGGCGCCCTCCTCCGTGACCAGTTCGGCCAGCTGCTCGCTGCGCAGCAGCACAAGCACCGCGCGGTCCCTGGTGAACGTGGGGGTACCCGCTTGCACCAGCAGTGGCGTGACCTCGATCCGGCGTGGCTTGCCCGCTTCGATCCCCGCCTCGATCGCGGCGCCGATGTCATCGCAGTGCACGTGGACCGCATGCGTTCCCGCGCCATCACCGGCGAGCGTGACGCAGTTGCCGATCCGGGTCAGCGCCGTGCGCAGGGTGTCCAGCGCGGTGCTTGCCGGCTCGTCGAGCAGGTACATCACCTCGTACTGGTAGTCCCGTGGCACGGCCATGCGCTGTGCGGGCTCGGCGACCTTCGGGCTGCCAAGCTCGGGACGCGGTGGCGCCGGCTCCCCGGATACCACCGCGTGCAGCGCGTCGAGCACCGCGAGCAGTCCCCTGCCACCGGCGTCCACCACCCCGGCGTCGGCGAGCACCGCGAGCTGCCCTGGCGTACGCGCGAGCGCTTCGGCCGCTGCCGCCGCGGCCGTGCCGGTGACGCCGACCAACTCCTGCTCAGCACGGACCGCGTCGGCGGCCGCGCGCAGCACCGAAAGGATCGTGCCGGCCACCGGTTCGGCCACCGCGGCGGTGGCCAGCCGCGCGGCCCGATCCAGTGCCGCGGCCAGCCGAGGGCCGTCCACGGTCGATTCGGTACCGAGCTCCTCAGCGCAACCCCGGAGCAATTGGGACAGCAGCACACCCGAGTTGCCCCTGGCGCCGCTCACCGCGCCACTGGCGAGTTCGGCGAAGGCATGACCGGCCCCATCGGGCGCCACGGGCACTCGCTCGGCGGCACACCGCATGGTGTGGGCGAGGTTCGAACCGGTGTCCGCGTCCGCGACCGGGTACACATTGATCGTGTCGATCGCCGCCCGCAGCTCCTCGAGCAGCTCGACGCAGGCGCGCGCCCATTCGCCGACCGCCCGCGCGTCCAACAGCCGCAACACCACGTTCCGTGCGCCCTTCAAGCCGGAGCAGCATCTTCTTGCCCAGGATTTCCTGCTGGGGATTCGCGCCTGGGTTACCGTGTCCGCCGAGCGTAGCGACCCGGTTTCGACGGCGCTGAAGGCACCGGTTACGCTATTTCGAGTTCGCCGGCAGCTGCCGGCTGTCTGTAAACCCGTGAAGGAGTGTTCGACGTGGCTGCCGTTTGCGACGTCTGCGGCAAGGGGCCGGGCTTCGGCAAGTCGGTCTCGCACTCGCACCGGAAAACCAACCGTCGGTGGAACCCGAACATCCAGACTGTGCACGCGAAGATCGGTCTTTCGCAGCGCAAGCGGATGAACGTGTGCACCTCGTGCATCAAGGGCGGCAAAGTCGTCCGCGGCTGATCCCGCATGACCTACCGAAACGGCCTGGCCATCGCGCCGGGCCGTTTTTGTTTGCCCAAATACCCGCGCTGACCCTCAAGAACGCGGTCACTGGCTAATCAGCTTGCGGTGACCGGGGGTGTTAAGGGAGCTTCCAGTCGATCGGTTCCGCACCCTGCTTGACCAGCAGCTCGTTCGCCCTGCTGAACGGCCGGGAACCGAAGAACCCGTTATGCGCGGACAGCGGGCTGGGATGCGGGGACTCGACACACGGCACATTGCCGAGCAGCGGTTTGAGGTTACGGGCGTTGCGGCCCCAGAGAATGGCCACCAACGGCGCATCGCGAGCGGCAAGCGCCTTGATCGCCTGTTCGGTAACCTCTTCCCAGCCCTTGCCCTGGTGCGAGTTCGGCTTATGCGGCCGGACGGTCAGCGCCCTGTTCAACAGCAGCACACCATTGTCCGTCCAGGCCGACAGGTCCCCGTTCGACGGCGCCGGATGCCCAAGATCCGTGCCGTACTCGGCGTAGATGTTGATCAAGCTCTTCGGCAACGGCGATACGTCGGCGGCCACCGAGAAACACAACCCGATCGCGTGACCAGGCGTCGGATACGGATCCTGCCCCACGATCAACACGCGCACCTGGTCGAACGGCTGATTGAACGCGCGGAGCACATGCTCACCGGCCGGCAGATAACTGCGCCCCTCGGCGATCTCGGCGCGCAGGAACTCGCCCATCGCCGCGATCCGATCGGCCACCGGCTCCAAGGCCCGCGCCCAGCCAGCTTCAACAACCTCATGCAAGGGACGTGCTGCCACGGGGCGGCAGTCTAGCGCCCGCCGGCCCCCGGCCGAGCCGGCCCGTCAGTCAAGCCGACGCAGCTCGGCGCGGAAATGCGCGGCGTTGCGCACATAGTTGTCCACCACCCGCTGCACCGCCTCCGGACCGAACGAGGTGTTGTCCCGGCATTTCGCCGGCACCCCGAGCGCGAGCTGACCGGCGGGCACGTAGCCGCGATAGGAAACAACGGCGCCCGCGCCAACCATCGCGCCATCCTCGATGACGGACCCGTTCAACACGACCGAGCCGGAGGCGATCAGGCAACCGCTACCGATCCGCGCGCCCTCGACGTGCACGCTGTGTCCGATCGCGCTTCCCGCGCCGAGGATCGTCGGCGTCTCCCGCGTGCAGTGCAGCACGCTGCCGTCCTGCACGTTGCTGCGTTCGCCGATCTCGATGTACCCGCGATCGCCGCGCAGTACCGCCTGCGGCCACACCGAGGCGTGCGCGCCGAGCCGAACATCGCCGATCACCGTCGCGTCCGGGTGCACGTAGGCCTCTGGGTGGATTTGCGGTTGCAGGTCACCAAGCGCGTAGATCGCCATCAACAGCCTCCTCGATCGGGGTTCGCCGAGGCATTCTCGCGCAAGCGATCTTGACTGGCTGCCGTGCCCGCCGGAGTCAGCGCCAGTGTTCCCAGCCACCGGGACCGGCGTAGGCCTCACCATCGACGGTTACCCCAGCGCCCCTTCCGACCGAACCGATCAGCGTCCAGTCCTCCGGAACAGCGCTCGGTTCCGGGAAAGTCGCGGCAAGGCAGTGATCCTCGCCGCCGGTCAGGATCCAGCGCATCGGGTCCGCGCCGAGGGCCGAGCCGACTTCGGCAAGTCGCTGCGGTATCACCACGCGCGCGGTCTGCACGTCGATCGACACCCCCGAAGCCGAGGCCAGATGCCCGAGATCGGCGAGCAGTCCATCCGAGACGTCGATCATCGAGGTGGCGCCCTGCTCCGCGGCCCGCGGACCAGCGCCGTACGGCGGCTCCGGCCAGCGCTGCGCGTTGACCACGGCCACAGGGGACCGGAAACCGCGCCCGAGCACCGCGAGCCCAGCGGCCGCCCAGCCGAGCCGTCCGCACACGGCGAGGACATCGCCCGGCCGGGCCCCGGTTCGGGTGACCGGCGCATGACCGCCGAGATCACCGAGCGCGGTCACCGTGATCACCAGCTGGCCCGCCGTCACGACATCCCCACCGGCCAGGCCGGCACCGACCAGCTGCGCTTCGCGCCACAGCCCGGCGGTGAGTTCGCGCAACACCGCCACTCTGGTGGTTGCCGGGCAACCAATACCGAGCAACAGCGCGGTCGGCCGCGCGCCCATCGCGGCCAGATCGGCGAGGTTCACCGCGGCGGCCTTGCGCCCCACCTGTTCCGGAGTGGACCAGTCGAAGCGGAAGTGCACGCTCTCCACGAGCACATCGGTGCTCGCGACCACCCTGCCGTCAGCGGCCGTGAGCAGGGCAGCGTCATCCCCCGGACCGAGCAACACCCCCGCGCCCTGGCCACGGCCCTTGGTGAGCTCGTCGATCAGTGCGAACTCGCTGAGCTCAGCGACCGTCCTCGGGTCCGCTTCGTCGTCCGTGGGCGCCGGCTTACTCGGCACTTGATCCCCTCCCTTACCCGGTCGCGACACCGCCATAACTGACTCTACGTGGGGTAGGTTGGCAACTACGGTCGACAAACGGACATCAGCACGATTTGCTAACCGCAATCAGTACCGTCTTTACGGGCAGTCCGGACGAAAGGGCACGACGTGGTCCACGCATACATCCTGATTCAGACCGAAGTCGGTCAGGCGGCCGCGGTGGCCGCGGAGATCGCCGGGATACCCGGGGTCACCACCGCCGAGGACGTCACCGGTCCGTACGACGTGATCGTGCGCGCCGAAGCCGATAACGTCGACCAGCTCGGTCAGCTCGTGGTAGCCAGGGTGCAGAACGTCACCGGTATCACCCGAACGCTCACCTGCCCGGTAGTCAACCTCTAGACCCGCGAACCGCAATATCTTTAAGGAATGCGGTAGGGGCGCCGGCCACCGATTCGGACACGCCTAGTCTGACACCGTGGCCGAAGAAAATGGCGGACTGCCCCGTCCGGTGATCATCGTCGCGGTCGCCCTCTGCGGCCTGCTCGCTGCCGGCGTAGCCACGCTCGGCCTGCTGTTCGGCTCGGACGAGCCGACCGAACCAGCCGAGCAGAACGGCTCCACCGAACCGCTGGCCATCCCGTCCGTGCCGACCCCGGACGCGGAAACCCCGGAATGCGAGGCCCTACTCGATGAGCTGCCAAGGCAACTGACCTCGTCCGGCGAGCAACTGCGCAGCCTGCGCATCGCCGAGCCGCAGCCGCCGGCGACCAGAGCGTGGGGTTCGACTGACCACGAACCGCTGATCGCCCGCTGCGGTGTCCAGCGGCCAGGCGAGCTCACCCGCACCTCTCCGCTACGCGAAGTGTCCGGGGTGCAGTGGCTCGTCGCCGAGCAGCCCGGATCAGCCACCTGGTACGCGGTGGACCGCAAGGTCTACATCGCACTCAGCACGCCAAGCGATTCCGGCACCGGTCCACTGCAGACGGTCTCCGAACAGATCGACAACACCCTCGAGCGGGTGGACATCAGCTTCGACTGAGGCCGGTACGCCGTCAGCGCAGCCCGGTACCCCGTGCCAGCGCGGTATCGATCAGCACCGAGAGCAGTTCCGGGTACTCGATACCGGTGGCTTGCCACATCTTCGGATACATCGAGATATGCGTGAAGCCGGGCATCGTGTTGACCTCGTTGACGATCAGCTCGCCATCCGCGCCGACGAAGAAATCCACCCTCGCCAAGCCCTGGCAGTCCAACGCGCGGAACGACCGCACGGCCATCTCGCGCAGCTGTGCACTGACGTCGTCATCCAGTTTGGCAGGGACGTCGAACTCACACATCTCGTCCGAGTCCAGGTACTTGGCGTCGAAGTCGTACCAATCGGACTCCCCTGCTACCACCCGGATTTCCGCGGCTACCGAAGCCTCCACCCTGCCGTCCGGGAACTCGAGCACCCCGCATTCGATCTCCCTGCCGGCTACGCCAGCCTCGATGATCACCTTGGGGTCGGTCCGCCTTGCCAGCTCGATCGCCGCGTCCAGCTCGGCCCAGTCGGTCACCTTGCTGATCCCGATCGAGGATCCGGCGCGGGCAGGTTTGACGAAGACCGGCAGGCCGAGCCGGTCCCGCTCAGCCTGAGCCAGTGTCGGCATATCCCTGCGCAGTACCGCGTAGGGGCCGACCGCGAGCCCTTCGGCGGCAAGCAGTTTCTTGGCGTACTCCTTGTCCATCGCCACCGCGCTGGAAAGCACACCGGGCCCCGCGTACGGGATCTCGGCGAGCTCGAGTAGCCCCTGGATGGTGCCGTCCTCGCCATAAGCACCGTGTAGTACGGGAAAGACGACGTCCACTTCGGACAAGACTTCGCTTTCCTTGCCCCGCTCGAGGGAGACGAGGTCGTTGCTCGTCGGATCTCCCGCGAGCACCAGACTCCGACCATCGGTCACCGAAGGCATCCGCCGCCCGGAAACCTCGAGCGCCTTCGGGTCGTCCTTGCCAAGCACCCAGCCGCCCTGCGGGGTGATGCCGACCGGTACGACCTCGAACCGATCCCTGTCCAGATGCGCGAGCACGCTGCCAGCCGATACACAGGACACCGCGTGCTCGGTGCTTCGGCCGCCGAATACCACGGCAACCCGAATCTTCCGTGCGCTCATAGCGCAGGACCCTACCCGCAGGGCGCCGAGCCTTCGCTGAGGATGCCGACCAGCTCCGGCAACGCGGCCCGCAACGTCTCCCGCGAGCAATTGGAATAGCCGAGCGCGACCCCGTACTCGCTGGGCTCGGCCGCGTAGTGCCGGCGCAGCCCGTCCAGCCAGATGCCCTGCTCCGCCGCGGCATCGAGCACCGCGCGTTCGGCCCCTGGAGAGGGCAGCGGCACCACGATATGCGCGCCCGCGTCATCGCCGCGCACCGTAAGACCCTTCGCGGTGAGGTAGTCCACCACCATCGCCCTGCGCGCCGCCAGTTCCCTGCGCAGCCGGCGCAGATGCCGAGCGAGGTCCCCGTTGCGGGCGAGCTCGACGAGCACGCGCTGCCCTGCCGCCGCGGGGTTGATCCCGGTCTGTTCCCGGTAGGCGAGCAGCTGCGCGGCCACCGGCTGCGGCGCGACCATCCAGCCGACGCCGAGCGTGGGCGTCAGGATCTTGCTCGTCGTTCCCAGGTGTACGACGACATCCGGGGCGAGCGCGGCCAGCAGCGGCAGCGGGGCAACGTCGTAGCGCAACTCGCCGTCGTAGTCGTCCTCGATCACCAGCAGGCCCTCTGCTCGGGCCCGCTCGACGAGCGCGACGCGGCGCGCGGCGACCATCCGCCCGCCAAGTGGGTACTGATGCGCCGGCGAGCAGTAGACCGCCCGCACTCCCGCCGGCACCGCTTCCGGAATGAGCCCGCCGGAGTCCACCGGCACGGGCACCACCCGGAGCCCGCAGGACCGGAAGGCCTGCACGGCTCGCTGGTAACCGGGCTCCTCGACGGCGATGGTGGCATCCGCGCCGAACACACCGGCCGCCGCCAGCTCACCCGCGGCCGAGCTGGTCCCCGAGGTAGCGAGCACCGAGCCGGCCTCGGCGACCAGTCCACGGTGGCGCAGCAGGTGTTCGGCAACGGTGGTGCGGAACTCGGCAAGACCGCTGCGTTGCGGTCGCAACAGCGGATCGACATCGGATGCGGTCCGCCAGGCGCGGCGCCATGCCGCCCGGTCAAGGCCGTCCGCCCATGGCGTACCTGGCACCAGGTCCAGCCGCATGCCCTCCGGTCGGCTCGGGTATCTGGGCTGCTCGGCGCTGGCCGCGGCAGCCGGAACCGTCGTTACGTAGGTCCCCGAGCCGTGCTGGCCGGCTATCCAACCTTCGGCATGCAACTGCTCATACGCCGCGGCAGCCACCGTGCGGCTCACCTCGAGTCGGGCGGCGAGCGCCCTTGTCGACGGCAGCCGGTCGCCGACCCGCAGCTGGCCGGAGACCGCCGCGGACCGCAGGGCATCCGCGAGCTGCGCGGCAAGCGGCGTCGAGGATTCCCTCCGCAGCTGCATGGGCAGGGCTGTGACGCTGTCCCGAGACAAAGTGGCCATCCCAAAATCGTCGTGCAGTGGCACTTAAATGATGCCACTTCGACGGCGACGATCACGGTATGACGCTATCTCCCACCTCTCGAAGCACCATCCAGCGAGCCAAGAAGCGGGCCGTCACCGATCGAGCCGCGCTGCACGCGGTACTGGATGCCGGACTGGTCTGCCATCTCGGTTTCCTGCGGGAGAACGCGCCGGTCGTACTGCCAACCGGCTACGGCCGCGATGGGGACACGCTCTTCCTGCATGGCTCCTCGGGCGCGTTCAGCCTGCGAACCGCGGGGCAACGCGAAGAGATCTGCGTCACAGTTACCTTGCTGGACGGGCTTGTCTACGCCCGTGCGGTATTCCACTACTCGGTCAACTACCGGTCCGCGGTGATTCACGGGGTCCCCGAGGTAGTCAACGAGCGCGACGACAAACTGCACGCCCTGCGGGTCGTCAGCGAGCATCTGGCCCCCGGCAGCTGGGACTACTCGCGGGAACCCACCAAACAGGAGCTCGCGAAGACGACGGTGCTCGCGCTCGATCTGACCGAAGCCGCGGTCAAGATCCGCAACGGCCCGCCGGTCGACGACGACGAGGACGTCGAAGCCGGCGATCGGTGGGCTGGCGTGCTGCCGCTGCACGCGCAATGGGGCGATCCACGGCCCTGCACCCTGCTTCCGGACGGCGTCGCGATTCCGGAACACGTGCTTGGCCGGGCTAGCCAGCCCTACGCGCCCGTACCGGAGGCATGAAACTCGCTGTCGTTCTAGTTGTCCCAGTAACCGAGTTGCGCGGACAGTTCCTTGGCCGCGACCGACATCGCGCCGATCACCTCGCGCACTCGTTTACGGGAGAACCGGTACGAGGGTCCGGACGCGCTCAACGCGGCGATCACCGCGCCATCTTGATCATGTACCGCCACGGCCGCGGCGTTGAGCCCGAGCTCCAGCTCCTCGTAGCTGGTCGCGTAGGCATCCCGGACAATCGCGTCGAACATGGCGCGTAGCTCGGTCGCCTCGGTGATGGTGCGCGTGGTGTACCGCTCGAGCGGTTCGGCGAGTAATTCGTCCTGATCCTCAGGCGGCGCGTGGGCCAGCAGCACCTTGCCGCTGGACGTGGCGTGCAGGGGGGTTCGCTGGCCGACCCAGTTGTGCGTGGTCACCGACGCCGTGCCGCGGCTCTGGCTGATATTGATGGCGACGTCGTAGTCTCGAATGGCGATGTTCACGGTTTCGCCGAGTTCGGCCGCTAGCGATTCACAGAACGGCCTGCCCAACCTGGGCAGGTCCATTCGCTCGGTGGCCGCGCCGGCCAGACGTACGATGCCGAAGCCGATCGCGTACTTGCCGCGCTCACCCAGCTGTTCCACCAGGCCGCGTGCTTCGAGCACGCTGACTAACCGCGACGCGGTCGACTTGTGCACACCGAGCTCACCAGCGATTTCGGTGATCCCGGTTTCGCCATTGCGAGCAAGCAGCTCCAGGATGGTCACCGCTCGGTCGACGGACTGCACCAGCGCGCCGGCGCTCCTACCACGCGCATCCGCTTCGTTAGTCACCCCTGAACCGTATCCGTTCCGAACACGAATATCGGCACCAACCATTAGCCTCTTGACGTTCTTGCGATCAACAAGCCACATTTGTTGCACATCGCTAGGCGTGTTTCCCATTGCGCAACGGAGGTACTGTTGACGTCCCGGCTTGTGGGCCCAATGCTTGCGTCGGCCAGCCGATGAAAACGGTCACCATCGTCGGCGGCTCCTTGGCTGGCTGGCGATCCGCGCAGGAGCTGCGCGAGCAGGGTTTCGACGGGCGTCTGGTGCTCGTCGGGAACGAACGGCACGGGCCGTATGACCGGCCGCAGCTGTCCAAGGAATTCCTCACCGGGCAATGGGATGTCGACGAGCTCGCGCTGAGCAGTCAGACCGAGGACAAGGAACTGGACGTCGACTGGCGGCTTGGCAAGCACGCCGTACGGCTGGACACCCGCAACGGTTCGGTCGTCCTCGAGGACGGCGAGTCGATCCGCACCGATGGCGTGGTGATCGCGACCGGGGCAAGCAGGATGACGATTCCTGGCGCGGCCGAGATCCCCGGCAGTCATCTGCTTTACCAGCTCGAGGATGCGCTCGGGGTACGCGATGAGGTCGGCTCGGGCAGCAGGGTGGTCGTCGTTGGCGGCGGGCTTGTTGGCGGCGAGGTCGCGGCCGCCTGCCAGGCACTCAAGGCACGGACGACCCTGGTGGACACCCGGCATATGCCGCTGGTGCCGACCTTCGGCATCGAGATCGCCCCACTGTGTTTCGACCTGCATGAGGACCATGGGGTGCGTACCCGTTGCGGTACCCCGGCAAGACGAGTGCTCGGCGATGAGCGAGTCACCGGGGTTGAGCTCGCCGACGGTCGGGTGCTCGCCGCGGACACCGTGGTGGTCGCGGTCGGAGTGACGCCAACGACCGGTTGGCTACGCGGTTCTGGCGTGAAACTCCGCGACGGAGTACTGACCGATGCCGGCATGGTCACCCGATTGCCCAATGTGGTCGCGGTGGGCGACGTCGCGCGGTACCACTGCGTGTACCGGGGCCAGCGAGTGCGCTTCGACAACTGGACGAACGCGATGAACCAACCGCCGACCGCGGTGCGTAACCTGCTCGCCGGCCATACGGTGGAGCATTACACGAACGTGCCGCAGCTGTGGTCCCAGCAGTACGGCTCGACGATGCAGTTCGCCGGCTTCGTGCGCCCCAAGGACAAGGTCGCGATCGTCGAGGGCAGCCCGAGCGCGCATCGGTTCGTCGCGACCTACCACCGGCAGAACCGGTTGATCGGGGTGTTCGCGATGAATATGCCGAAGCGCTTCGCCGCATACCGCAAACGCCTACCGGCCGCGCTGCGCGCCCAGACATTGCCGAACGTGCCGGCGCAAACCAGGGGCCGCAGCGGAGCCGTCGCACGCGGCCCACGAAGGTGACTCGCGAGTAACCACGGGCCGCTCATCCGCTTGGCGCACAGTGGAATACGCCGAAAGTGATCGGTGGTGTTGCTCGCCCCGGACCGTCCAATATGCACATAAGGGGACCGGGCCCGCTTCGCCGGCCGTTTACTGTCCGTTCACTCGTGAAAACGTTCAAATTCGCCCGGCGAGTGACTTGACGCACCCGGCCACCTAGGCGCACTGTTGCGTTATACGCAGTTAGTTGTCGTAGACGCAACAGGGCGGCGGCTATGGACTCTCGAGCGCAAATCCTCATCATCGGTGCTGGCATCGTCGGATGCAGCACCGCGTACCACCTCGCCAAGCGGGGCGTCAGCGACGTGCTCGTCGTCGAACAGGGCCCGCTGTTCGCCACCGGCGGGTCCAGCTCACACGCGCCCGGCCTGGTCTTCCAGACCAGCCCGGCGCAGACGCTCACCCAACTGGCCAGCTATACGGTGCGCCGGTTCGCCGAGGAAACCCTGGACGGCAAGCCCTGCTTCCACCAGGTCGGCGGGATCGAGGTCGCGACCACCCAGCAACGCTGGGATGAACTGGCCAGGCGCCGGGGGCTGGCCAGCTCCTGGGGCGTCGAAGCCGAGCTGCTCGACCCCGAACGGGTACACGAGGCCATTCCACAGGTAGCGAAGGAGCGGATCTACGGCGGGCTCTACGTGCCGACCGACGGGATCGCCAAACCAGTGCGCGCGGCAGAGGCAATGGCCCGCGAGGCACGGCGACACGGGGTGCGGTTCCTCGCCAACACCGAGGTCACCGGCTTCGACGTAGCCGGTGACCTGGTGCGCACGGTGCACACCAGTCGCGGTTCGGTTTCCGTGGATACGGTGCTGTGCTGCGCGGGAATCTGGGGACCGCGGATCGGCGGGCTGGCCGGGGTGAGTGTGCCGGTGCTGCCACTTGCCCACCAGTACGCGGTGACCACGCCGGTCACCGGGCTGACCAACCCGGGGACCGAGGTCCGCCAGCCGCTGCTGCGGCATCAGGACAGCGCGATGTACTTCCGGCAGATCTACGACCGCATTGGCATCGGCTCGTATCAGCACCGCGCCATTCCGGTGAGCCAGCAGGAAATCGCGCCGACAGCCGCGGCCGGTGATGGCACCGAGGCACCGTCCGAGGGCGGCGGCTGGAAGGGGATGTCCTCGGTCCATCCGTTCACCCCGGAAGACTTCGCGACGCCGTGGACTCAGGCCTGCGAACTGCTTCCCGAGTTGCGCCGGGCCGAGATCTCCGAGGGTATGAACGGCCTGTTCCTGTTCACTTCGGACGGGATGCCGGTACTCGGCCCGAGCAGGGAGCTGGACAACTTCTGGCTCGGCGAAGCGGTATGGATCACGCATGCCGGCGGTGTCGGGCTGACGCTGGCCGAGTGGATGACCGGCGAGGCTCCGAGTGTGGACCTGCGGGCCGCGGATGTTCGGCGTTTCGAGAGCTTCGCGCACAGCCCGTCCTATGTGCACCAGCGGGCAACGCAGAACTTCCGCGAGGTCTACGACATCATCCATCCGCAGCAGCCCTCGGCGCGCGCCCGCCCGCTGCGCACCAGCCCGTTCTACCTCCGGCAGCAGGAGTTGGGTGCGTTCTTCCTCGAAGCCAACGGTTGGGAGCGCCCGCACTGGTTCGAGGCGAACGCCGAACTGGTGACCGGCAGGGAGATCACCGAACCGGGGCCGTGGGCAAGCAGGTACTTCTCCCCGATCATCGCCGCCGAGCATCAGCGCACTCGCGAACGCGGCGCGCTGTTCGATATGACCTCGCTGGCCAGAGCCGAGGTCACCGGCAGGGGCGCGCTCGCGCTACTGCAGGCGCTGACCACCAGCAACCTGGATCGCGCACCTGGTTACGTGACCTACACTCTGATGCTGGACCCGAGCGGTGGCATCCGCGCGGACATCACCGTGGCAAGACTTGGCAGGGACACTTTCCAGGTTGGACTCAACGGCCAGCGGGATATCGCCTGGTTGCGCGCGCACGCGGACGAGACCACCCAGGTAAGGGATATCACCGGCGGCACCTGCTGTATCGGGTTGTGGGGGCCACACGCGCGGGACGTACTGGCGCCGCTGGCCAGTGTGGATATCTCCGCGGAGGCCTTCCGGTTCTTCCGGGTCAAGCAGTTCTACGTGGCCGAGGTGCCGGTTACCGCGATGCGGCTCTCCTATGTGGGCGAACTCGGCTGGGAGCTCTACACCTCGGCGGAGTATGGCCTGCGACTGTGGGATCTGCTCCGCACCGCCGGGGCCGAGCACGGCGTCATCGCCGCCGGCCGCGGTGCCTTCAACGGGCTGCGGTTGGAAAAGGGTTACCGCGCATGGGGCGCGGATATGTGGAGTTCACACGACCCCGACGAAGCGGGGCTCGGTTTTGCCGTCAAGCCGGACAAGGGCACGTTCATCGGCAGGGACGCACTGCTGCGCCGTAGAGAACATCCCGTCCGGCAACGGTTGCGCTGCCTGCGCATCGAGGACGGCACGGTGTTGATGGGTTCGGAGCCGGTCTGCTCGACAGCCGAACCCGGGGGCACGGTCGGCTTCACCACGAGCGCCGGCTATGGCCACAGCGTCGGAGCAAGCCTCGCCTACGCCTGGCTGCCCACCGACCTGTCCGAAGAAGGCACCCGAGTTGACGTTGCCTACTTCGACCGGCGACACCCGGCAACGGTGGTCGCCGACCCCGTACTGGACCCCGAGATGAAACGGATGCGCTGCTGACCGCCGTCGGGCGTGCATCCGCATCCCGCCCGACGAAACCAAACCCCGAAGATCGCCACCCGTCCTCCACAGGCACGGGCTAGTCAGCTACACCCCAAACCCGTTAGGAGCCACATCATGGCTGTCAACCCAAACCCGGGAGTGTTGCAGTACCCAAGGATCCGCAAGTCCCCCTTCTACTACGCGTCCCGCCGGCACGGCGTCGGGCTGTACAGCGTGTACAACCACACGTATCACGCGCGGCACTACGGAGATCCAGTCGGTGAGTACTGGCATCTGCTGGAAGGCGTCACCCTCTGGGACGTCGGAGTGGAACGCCAGGTGGAGATCACCGGCCCGGATGCCTTCGAGTTCACCAACATGCTGGTGCCACGTGACCTGAACAAGTGCAAGGTCGGTCAGTGTAAGTACGTGTTCGTCACCGCCGAAGACGGTGGGATCATCAACGACCCGGTGCTGCTTCGGCTCGGCGAGAACCACTTCTGGCTTTCCCTCGCGGACAGCGATGTGCTGCTGTGGGCCAAGGGGCTCGCGTACAACCTCGGGATGGATGTGCAGATCCGCGAGCCAGACGTGGGCCCGGTCCAGATCCAGGGCCCGAAATCGCGCGAGGTCATGGTCGACCTGTTCGGCGAGTCCATTCTCGACATCCCGTACTACTACACCGTTGATCGCCAGCTGGACGGGATGGACGTGGTGATCTCCCGCACCGGATTCACCGCGGAACTCGGCTACGAGATCTACCTACACAACGCGAGCAAGGACGGCGTGCGGCTGTGGGACACGATCTGGGAAGCCGGTGAACCGCACGATATGCGGGTGATCGGGCCCTGCCATATCCGCCGCATCGAGGCGGGCATCCTGTCCTGGGGCAACGACATCACCTACGACACCAACCCGTTCGAGGTCGGCTACGGCTTCGAGGCGACCTGGATGGTTGACCTCGAGCAGGAGGCAGACTTCGTCGGCAAGGCCGCCCTGCAGCGGATCAAGAACACCGGGATCACACGCAAGCTCGTCGGTGTCGAGATCGGTGGGCCGAACGTGGGTACCTTCAACGACGGCTCGATGATCGACTTCTACCCGGTGCACGACCCGCACGGGCTGCGCATCGGCGAGGTCACCTCGGCGTGTTACTCGCCACGGCTGGAGCGCAACATCGGCTACGCGATGGTGCCGATCGCCTACGAGGCTTACGGCACCGAGCTGGTGGTGGAAACCCAGCACGGCAGGCAGGACGCGGTTGTGGTGGAAAAGCCCTTCATCGATCCGAAGAAGGAAACCCCGAAGCGCCTCGAGCGCGTGCTGAGCGCGTAGTGGTGGCGGTGACGTGCCGATGAACACGCAAACCAAGCAGCTGCAGCAGTACCTGGCCACCGCTCGGTTCGAGGTGCTACCGCTGCGTGGCGTATTGGACAAGGTCGCGGACCTGCCACCCGGCACCACGGTCACGGTCACCTCGTCGCCGGCCAAGGGCATCGAAGCGACCCTGGCTACCGCGGCGGCGTTGCGGGAGCGCGGCTTTGCCGCGGTGCCTCATGTGGCCGCCCGGCTGGTCGCGGACCGTCGGCACCTCACCGATCTGCTCGATCGGATGGCCGAGACCGGACTGTCCGAGATGTTCGTGGTCGCCGGCGACTCCCCCGAGCCAGCGGGGGAGTTCGCCGACTCACTCGCGCTGCTGCGCGGGTTGGCCGAGCTCGGCCGAAAACCGGACCGGGTCGGGATCACCGGCTACCCCGAGCGGCACGCACTGATCTCGGACGGCGCCACGATCGCCGCGATGAGCGCGAAGGCGCCTTACGCGGACTACATCGCCTCGCAGATCTGCTTCGATCCGCACACCATCGCCAACTGGGTGAAGTCGGTGCGCGCACGCGGCGTGCGACTACCCATCCACCTCGGTATCCCCGGCGTGGTGGATGCCACGAAGCTACTACGGATATCAATGAAGATCGGGCTTGGCGATTCCATGCGGTTCCTCCGGAAACAGCACGGCGTGGTCGGCAAGCTGCTCACCAGGTTCACCCCGGAGGACCTCTGCTATCAGCTTGCGCCCTACCTGGTCGACTCGGAGTACGGGATCGCCGGCTGGCACTTCTTCACGTTCAACGAGGTCCGCAAAACGGACCAGTTCCGCACCGAACTGGCTACCCGCCTGCATGAGGTGCCGGCATGACGCCACGCTACGGGGAGGAGACACAGCCATGAGCATGCCGTCCGATCTGGACATCTCCAGATCCACGACGCTCAAACCGCTCGAGGAGATCGCTGGTCAACTCGGTATCGGCCCGCACCTGCTCGAACCGTACGGGCGCAATGTCGCGAAGATCTCGCTGAGCGCGCTCGACGAGCACGCGGACGCGGCACCCGCGCGCTATGTCGTGGTTTCGGCCATCACGCCGACCCCACTCGGCGAAGGCAAGACCACCACGACGGTCGGTCTCGGGCAGGCACTACGGCACCTCGGCAAGCGGTCCGTGGTCGCCATCCGGCAGCCATCCATGGGGCCGACCTTCGGCATCAAGGGTGGCGCCGCGGGCGGCGGGTACAGCCAGGTGGTGCCAATGGAGGCACTGAACCTACACCTGACCGGGGACATGCACGCGGTGACCGCGGCGCACAACCTGCTCGCCGCCATGGTGGATAACCACCTGCACAAGGGCAACACGCTCGGGCTCGATCCACATCGGATCACCTGGCGGCGGGTACTCGACGTGAACGACAGGGAGCTGCGCAATATCGTCAGCGGGCTCGGTGCTAAGGCGGACGGTTCACCCCGGCAGGCCGGGTTCGACATCACCGCGGCCAGCGAGGTGATGGCGGTGCTCGCGCTGTCCACCTCGCTGCACGATATGCGCGCCCGGCTCGGCCGCATCGTGGTCGGCTACACCAAGAGTGGCACGCCGGTCACCGCCGAGGAACTACACGCGGCCGGCGCGATGACGGTGATCCTGCGCGAGGCGATCAAGCCGAATCTGATGCAGACCGCGGAGAACACACCGGTTCTGGTGCACGCCGGCCCGTTCGGCAATATCGCGCACGGCAACTCGTCGATCGTCGCCGATCAGATCGGCAGTAAATGCGCCGACTATCTGGTCACCGAGGCCGGGTTCGGCGCGGATATGGGCGCCGAACGGTTCTTCAACATCAAATGCCGCAACTCGGGGATGGCACCGGACGCCGCGGTGCTCGTCGGCACGGTCCGCGCGCTGAAGGCACACTCCGGCCGCTACCGCGTGGTCGCGGGCAAACCGCTACCACCCGAGCTGCTCGAGGAAAACCCGGACGATGTGCTCGCCGGCGCACCGAACCTGCGCAAGCAGATCGAGAACATCAAGGTGCACGGGGTCACGCCGGTGGTGGCGATCAACGCGTTTCCCACCGACTACCCGAGCGAGCACGCGGCAATCCGGCAGGTTGCCGAGGAAGCCGGTGCGCGCGTGGCGGTGAGCAATCACTTCACCGAGGGCGGCAAGGGCGCGCTCGATCTGGCCGAAGCGGTGGTGGCCGCGGCTGAGGAAACCAACCAGTTCCACTATCTGTACCCGGACACCGCCGATCTGCGCAGCAAGATCGAAACGATCGCCACCAAGGTCTACGGCGCGGACGGGGTCTCCTTCCAACCGGCCGCGGCCAAGGCGATCGCGGATTACGAGGCGAACGGATTCGGCAGGCTGCCGGTATGTATCGCCAAAACACATCTGTCGCTGAGTTCGGATCCCGCACTCACCGGCGCCCCGACCGGCTGGACGTTGCCGGTGCGGGAAGTACGTGCTTCGGTCGGCGCGGGCTTCGTGTACCCGATCTGCGGGGATATGCGGACCATGCCTGGCCTCGGCTCGGCACCAGCAGCCGAGCGCATCGACATCGACGAACACGGTCAGGTGGTGGGGTTAAGTTGAGCACAATGGATCGCACGGTTCGCGAGTACCTCGCGGAGGTCGCCGCGCCCGCGCCTTCCGCGACGGGCGGGAGCGTGTGCGCGATAACCGTGGCGGCCGCTGCCGGACTGGTCGGGATGACCGCGGGTATCTCCCGGCAGCTCGATGACGCCCCGGCGATCGAGGAAAGCGCGCGGGAACTCAGGGAACGCGCGGTGCACCTGGCTGGTGCCGATTCGGCCTCCTACCGCGCGGTGTGCACCGTGCAGCGGTTGGCGCAGGATTCGCCGGCATGCAGCCAGGCGGTGCGGGACGCGCTGATCGCGGCCGCGCAACCGCCGTTGAAGATCGCGAAGCTGGCCGCCGAGGTGGCCTCGCTCGCCGCGCTGCTTTCCGCGCACGGCAACCAGGTCGCCAGGGGTGATGCCATCACCGCGGCCAGCCTGGCCGCGGCGTCCGCGCGCAGCGCCGCGACGCTGGTGCGGATCAACCTCACCTCAGCGGGGTTGGACACCGGCGGCGCGGTCGAGGCGGAGGCCGCCGCGAGCTCGGCGAAGCGCTCGGCCCAGCTCGCCCAGGACGCGCTGGCCAACGGTCATTCGGTGAGCTGACCGCAAGATCCCTAAGAGCTCGTATCATAATGACTCTCCGTCGTGAGCGGGGATCAGATTGGATGAGATGCAAGGCGGAGGAGGAGCTCATAGCAGCGCTATGGGCGACGACGACAACGCCGCAGATCGCCAATCTGGCCACGCGCAATAGGTACGCGTCGTTGTGATATGGGCTCTAAAGACCGCGGTCGGGAAGGAAGCGGGCTGGGCGTTCTGGGCGGTAGACGTGAATGCTGACCGCCGGATCGGGCCCGTGGTTACTCACCTGGTGCAGGTAGTCCAGCCCGAACACGCGGGACTGGCCGACGCCGAGCTCGATGCTTTCCGTGCTGCCGCCGCCAGCGGCGGCACGGAACACCCGCTCCGTCAACACACCGGAAACCACGGTGAACGCGCCGGTCGCGCCGCCGTGCTCGTGTAAGTCGGTGTGCTGGCCGGGTAGCCAGGACAACAGCCAGGCTTCGTGGGTCGCGGTGCGCTCGATTAGCGCCGAGTAGCGCCGTTCCGGGTCGTAGCGGAGCAGATGTGCCCAGCGCTGCCGGTCGGCGGCGAGCTCGAGCGCGGTCCGGACTGGGTGGCGCAGCGCGGTATCGGCGGCCGGCAGCGCGACGGTATTGGGTGGTACAGCGAACAACGGATTTCCTTCGAAAGGCAGGTGGGGTCAGCCCGAACGGGCAAGGACGAAACACTCACCTACACATACAGAGCGCGCTGGCGACCCGGCGCAGGTCAATATGACCGCGCCTGGGGCTCATCGCACGCTTCATCACGCCGAGTAGCGTGCCGGTCCCGACCACTACCGTCAAATTGTTCTCACATCGTGGACGCCAGTGCCTTGCGCAGATCCTCGACGAGATCGGCGGGATCCTCACAGCCAGCCGACAACCGGACGAAACCTTCCCCAACCGGGTCGCCCCAGCGCGCCCGCCGGTCCAATGTGCTGTGCAGACCACCGAAGCTGGTCGCATCCGTGAACAGCTCGCTGGTAGCCAGTACCTTGGCCACGGCCGGAGCGGACGGCAGCTCGAAGCTGAGCACGCCACCGAAGCGCCGCATCTGCTTGGCGGCGAGCGGATATGCCGGATCCTCCGGCGCGCCCGGCCAGCGCAGCCCGCACACCGAGGGATGCTCGCGGAGTACCGCGTACAGCGCGGCCGCGTTCTCGGCCTGCTGGCGCAGCCGCATATCCAGGGTGCCAAGGCCGCGATGGGCAAGCCAGGCCTCGAACGCGCCGGGGATCGCCCCACCGCTGGTGCGCCGCTCCCGCAGCAGCCCGGCCAGCTCCACGTCGCGTGTGGACACATGCCCGAGGATCAGGTCACTGTGTCCGGCGACCGCCTTGGTATCACTGGTCACCACCAGATCGGCGTCGAGCCGCAGCGGCCGCTGGCCAAGCGGGCTCGCGGTGGTGTTGTCCACGGCCAGCAACGCGCCCTCGGCGTGCGCCAGCTCACTCAGCGCCGCGATATCGCAGACGTCGAGCCCGGGGTTCGACGGGGTTTCCAGCAGTACCAGTCGAGCCCCGCGTATCGCCGACGCCCAGGAGCCCGCGGTGGGCACCTCGCGGACATCGAGGTCCAGACCGGCCAACTCGGTACGCACGTACCCACGCACCAGGTAATACCCGTCCTCGGGCAGCACCAAGACATCGCCATGGCCGAGCACCGCGCGCAACATGGTGCTGATAGCGGCCATGCCGGAGGAGAACAGCACGCAATGGCCGCCATCAAGCTCACCAAGCGCGGATTCCAACGCGCGCCACGTCGGATTGTCCGGCCGGCCGTAGTAATAATCGTGCTCCCGCGTCCCATCGAGCCGGTAAGGCGCGGCAAAGGTCGGCCCGGCCAGCAACGGCGCGCCCACCTCGGTGGTTTCGCCCGCGTGCACGCAGCGCGTGCCGTCTCGCCAGGACTGTTCGTGCCAAGTCACCACCCCACACTATCGGCCGGTCCCTGCTCGGTTGGCGAGGTTGTTCAACAGCAGCGCGAGGATCAGCAACGCCGCACCAACAATCCCGCCGACGGTCAGCCGCTCCCCAAGCAGCACGACCGCGAGTACTGCGGCGGTGAGCGGTTCGAGTAGCACGGCCAGCGCGGAAGCAATCGGTGTGGCGCCCCGCGAACCGGTGAAGTAGGCGCCGTAGGCGATGGCGGTGGGCACCGCGGCCAGAAATCCCGCGATCCCCAGCACCGGCCAGGTCATCGGGATCGCCATCCCTACCGGCAGGGCTATGGGCAACAGCAACAGGCCGCCGGTCAGCAAGCCGGCGGTGGTCACCGTGCTCGCCGGTAACCCGGGCACTGGCTGCCGGGTCAGCAAGATCATACTGGCGAAGCCAGCCCCGGAACACAGCGTGAGTACCACGCCAAGACCGGTTTGCGGCGAAGTCGGGTCGGTACCACCGGCTCCGCACAGCAGCACCAACCCGGTGAGCGCGACACCGACGGCAAGCCGCACCCTGCTGGTCGGCCATGCGCGATCGGCTATCGCCGAGGCGAATGCGACGAGAACCGGCACGCTGCCAATCGTGAGCAGCGTAGCCAGACTCACCGAAAGCGCGGCGACGGCGAGATAGTAGGCGACCTGAAAGACCGCGAGCAGCGCGCCGACGGCGAGCACTCGCAGCACGGCCGCCACATTCCAGCAATATCGAAAACCGCCGAGCACGGCACACCCGATCGTCGCCAGCCCGCCGCCGAGCAGCAGTCGATAAGCGGCGACCGCGAGCGGATCAAGCGCCGCGCGATCACTGAGCATGGCACCGGCAAGGCCGCCAGTGCCCCAGAGCACGCCCGCGGTCACCAGTAACACGGTGGACCGCGAGGTGGAAACGGATTCAGCCAAGGGAAGCACTCCACTGTCGCGAATAGACATGACTCACGCGAAGCGGGGTGCCGGGAACAACCGGCGTGAAACGTGCGAGAACTACGGCGCGTCGCTAGTGACGACCGCGCCGCCTGTCAGATACCGCCATGCGCACCCCGCTCAGCGGCGGGGCGGCGGGCAATGCGGATAACGTCGGTGCACGGGCGGAACACTAGCGGGCGCGCGCGGCGCCCACCAGCGCTTTCCGAAAGCCGCGCTAACCTTAAAGAACGCGGTCACACGCAGTCACCGCAAGATCCCCACGGATTGCGATCACCGGCGGCACGCGGGGTGTGCCGCGGCCAGATAACCCAGCCAGATAACTCAGCGCCATTCGTGTTTGCGCTGCCTGCCGAGCAGTTCGGCGGCCATGTCCCTGGGCCGCAACCCTTCATGGCACACCCGCCGGACGCCGTCGGCGATGGGCATATCCACCCCGTGCGCAGCCGCCAGCTCGACGATCGAAGTGCATGACTTCACGCCCTCGGCAACCTGCCCGTGCGTCGCCTGCTGCGCCTGCGCCAGCGTCTCCCCCTTGCCCAACCGGATGCCGAAACTGCAGTTACGGGAAAGCGGCGAAGTACACGTCGCCACCAGATCGCCAAGACCAGCCAGCCCGGCGAAGGTCAGCGGATCGGCGCCGAGCTTGCCGCCAAGCCGGGAAATCTCCGCCAGTCCCCTGGTGATCAACGTGGCCAGGGTGTTGTCCCCGAAGCCGAGCCCCGCGGCCATCCCGCAGGCCAGCGCGATCACGTTCTTACACGCACCGCCGAGTTCGCAACCGAGCACGTCGGTGTTGGTATACGGCCGGAAGTAGCCGTTCGAGCAAGCTCGCTGTACCGCCACGGCGCGATCATGATCAGCGCAGGCGATCACCGCACCAGCCGGTTGCTCCTGCGCGATCTCCCTGGCCAGACTCGGGCCCGCGACCACAACCACGCGTTCCGCGGATACCTCGGCCACCTCGGTGATCACCTGGCTCATCCGCCGCATGGTGCCAAGCTCGACCCCCTTTGCCAGACTCACCAGCGGAACCTCCGGCGGCAACAGCTCACGCCAGACCGTGAGGTTCGCCCGCAAACTCTGGCTGGGCACGGCAAACACCACCGCTTGCGCGTCACGCAGTGCCTGCCAAGCGTCCGTGGTCGCCCGCAGGCGATCCGGCAACCGCACATCCGGCAGATAGTCCGGGTTAGCCCGCGCGTTCACCGCATCGGCGACCTCGGGCCGGCGCGCCCAGAGCGTGACATCGCGACCGGCATCCGCGAGCACCTTCGCGAAGGCCGTGCCCCAGGAACCGGCGCCGAGCACGGTTACCCGCTGGACCTGTGGTGCTACCGGCACGCCGGTATCGTCGCCTGGCTCGCCAACCGCTGTACCTTGCGCCGCCATCACTTCGCCGTGGGGTCGCCGTCGCCGGACTGGGACTCACCAGACTGGGACTCACCGGACTGGGACTCACCAGATTTGGACTTGCCGGAGCGACCGGGACTGTAGAACTCCTCCGGCGCTTCCTCCGCACGCGCCTCGGCAAGCAGCTCGCGCACCCGAACCATCAACAGATCCGTGACCTCGCGCAACACCTCATTGGACTGTGGCTGATCGCGATAGGCGGACAGATCCACCGGTTCGCCGACGATGTGATACATGGTCTTACGGGGCAGCGGCCGGAACTTCTTCGTGTAGCCGTTCCAGATGTGGTTGGTACCCCACCTCGCCACCGGAATCACCGGCGCGTCAGTGTCCAGCGCCAACCTGGCCACCCCGGTGCGGGCGCGCATCGGCCAACCCTCCGGGTCCTTGCTGATCGTGCCTTCCGGGTAGATCAGCACGATCTTGTCGTCCGACAATGCCTCCCTGGCCGCGCGCAAACTCGCCCGCGCATCCGAGGTGCCACGGTATACTGGGATACTGCCGGCGCCACCGAGGATCTTGCCGAAGATCGGGATCCGAAACAGGCTGTCCTTGGCCATGAACCGGGGGACCCGCTTGCAGCGATGCACGAACACCGCGTCCACCGCGGGGTCGAGGTGCGAAACATGGTTCATCACGAGCAGCGCGGAACCGTCCCGCGGAATCCGCTCGGTCCCGCGGTAGATTCGGCGTCCCAGCCAGCTCAGCGGGTAAAACAACACGGCCGCGCAGCCAACCCAGAATCCGCCCTTCTCGCGTTTAGCCAACGCTCCTCCTTGCTTCCTGGCCAGTTACCGTTCACTCGTAGTGTGCCTGGCCACGCTGGGTATCCCCGGTTCGGCTGTCCGCAGGCAACCGTATGTCGAACTTAACCCGCCACCCGCGAACTCGGTCGAAAACGACAGCCCCAGGCGGCGCCCCTATCGGGGATGATGGCGTCGTGACTGTCGTGGTCGATCTTGTCGTGCCGGTCAAATCGCTCCGGAGCGCCAAAACCCGCCTGCGCGGAGTAGCCGGCCGAGCCGATGGCGTGCACACCGAACTGGTACTCGCCATGGTCCTGGACACGGTGCTCGCCGCGCGCGCGACCGCACGCGTTGGTCGGGTACTCGTGGTCACCCCGGACAGCAGGGTGAATTCCACGCTACGCGAGCGTGGCTTCGCGGTATGCGGCGAAGGGCCGGTTTCCGAACTTAACGCCGCCTACCGGTACGGCGCGGCCCAGCTGGCGGCGACCCAGCCGGCCGGTCCAGCGCGCGCGATCGGCGCGCTGCAAGCAGACCTACCCGCACTGCGCCCGGCCGATCTGGACACCGCGCTGGCCACCGCCGCCGAGCACCGGGTTTACTGCCCTGACCGGCAGAAAACCGGCACCACGCTGCTGGTCAGCGCCGTCGGCGAGGCGTTGGATCCACGGTTTGGCCCCGATTCCGCACACGCCCACCACGTCTCCGGGGCGCGCCAACTGACCGCTCCGGTGCCCACCCTACGGTGCGACGTGGACACCGCGGAGGATCTCGCCATGGCAGCCGAACTCGGGCTCGGACCGCATACCAGCGCACTGCTCGACACGTTGACCTACGCCGGATGACCAGGCGACACAACAGGCTTCGTACGAGACAATATCGGTGTGAGTACCAACGGTCAGGACGCCAACCACCCGCCGAACCTCAGGGAGACGCCGCCGGCGCTGCCCGCTCGAACCGGGACGGCGGTCGAACCCGGCTCGACCGAAAGACATTCGCTCGGATCCGAAGCGCCGGGCGATACCGAGGTGCGGTCGGTGCCGTCCGCGCCGCCCGCGGTCACCCCAGCGGCGCAGGCGACCGAACTCCCCGAGGATCGCTACGCGAACCGGGAGCTGTCCTGGCAGGACTTCAACGCTCGAGTACTCGCGCTGGCCGAGGACGAATCCCAGCCGCTATTGGAACGAGTCAAGTTTCTGGCCATCTTCGCCTCCAACCTGGACGAGTTCTACATGGTGCGGGTGGCAGGCCTGAAGCGGCGCAACGAAACCGGACTTTCCGTACGTAGCGCGGACGGATTGACGCCAAGCGAGCAGCTGTCGCAGATCTCCAAGCGCAATCAGGATCTCGTCGAGCGGCACACCATCGCGTTCGAGGAACACATCCGGCCGGCGCTGACCGAGCACGGTATCCGGATCGTCGTCTGGTCCGAATTGGGCGCTGACGAACAGCAGCGGTTGTCGAACTACTTCTCCGAGCAGATCTTCCCGGTGCTCACACCGCTCGCCGTTGACCCAGCGCACCCATTCCCCTATATCTCGGGACTGTCCCTGAATCTGGCCGTGACCGTGCGCGACCCGGAGGGGGCGACCGAACGATTCGCCCGCGTGAAGGTACCGGACAACGTGCCCCGGCTGATCCGGATCGGCGCGGAGAACACCCGCGCGGACAACCCGGACGTGACCTTCCTCCCGCTGGAAGAACTCATCTCCGCCCATCTCGGCGAGCTGTTCACCGGTATGGAAGTGATCGAGCACCACGTATTCCGGGTAACCCGCAACGCCGACCTGGAGGTCGAGGAGGATCGCGACGAGGACCTCCTGCAGGCATTGGAGCGGGAACTGGCACAGCGCCGGTTCGGCCCGCCGGTCCGGCTGGAGATCGAGTGGGCGATGAGCACGCATATGCTCGAACTACTGTTGCGCGAGCTGGACGTACATCCCAAGGACGTGGTGGTTTCGCACGGGCTGATCGACCTGTCCTGTCTCAATCAGATTCACGCGCTGGACCGCAAGGCACTCAAGTATCCGCCGTTCGTTCCGGCCACCCATCCGGCGTTCGGTGAGCGGGAGACCCCGAAAAGCGTGTTTGCCACGCTGCGCCAGGGCGATGTGCTGGTACACCATCCCTACGATTCCTTCTCCACCACGGTGCAGCGGTTCATCGAGCAAGCCGCGGCCGATCCGCATGTACTGGCGATCAAACAGACGCTGTATCGCACCTCGGGTGACTCGCCCATCGTGGACGCGCTGATCTCCGCGGCCGAAGCGGGTAAGCAAGTCGTGGCACTCGTCGAGATCAAGGCAAGGTTCGACGAGCAGGCCAACATCAAATGGGCGCGCGCACTGGAAAAGGCCGGCGTGCACGTGGTCTACGGGATCGTCGGGCTGAAGACACACTGCAAGACCGCGTTGGTGGTGCGCCAGGAAGGCACCACCATCCGCCGCTACTGCCATATCGGTACCGGCAACTACAACCCGAAAACGGCGCGGCTCTACGAGGATGTCGGCCTGCTCACCGCGGAGCCCACGATCGGCGCTGACCTCACGGATCTGTTCAACACGCTGACCGGCTACGCGCGCAGGGAGCGCTACCGCAGCATCCTCGTTGCGCCATACGGGATCCGGCGCGGCATCGTGGACCGCATCGCCGCGGAGATCGAACATGCCCGCACCGGCGCGGAATCCGGAATTCGGATCAAGGTGAATTCGCTCGTTGACGAGCAAGTCATCGACGCGCTCTATCAGGCGTCCCGTGCCGGCGTGCCCGTCGATGTCGTGGTACGCGGGATCTGCTCGCTCAAACCGGGGATCGAGGGACTCAGCGAGAACATCTCGGTCCGCTCGATTCTCGGCCGGTTCCTGGAGCACTCCAGGGTGTTCCACTTCGTCGGCGCGGACGAGTACTGGATCGGTAGCGCGGACATGATGCACCGCAACCTCGATCGGCGGGTGGAAGTCCAGGTTCGGGTCACCGATCCGAAGCTCACCACCCAGCTCGACGAGGTACTCAACTCCTGCTTTGACCCAGCTACCCGGTCCTGGGTGCTACTGCCGAACGGCGAGTGGGCCCCAGTGCCGAAAGACGGTTCCCGGGTACGCGACCATCAGGTCGAACTGTTGGCCAACCACGGAGCGAACGGGTGAGACGGATTCATGCCGCCGGCGCGGTGTTATGGCGGGAGCCAGCGCCGGAGCAGCCGTTATCCGACGGTTCGATCGAAGTCGCGCTGGTGCACCGGCCGCGCTACGACGATTGGTCATTGCCGAAAGGCAAGCTCGACCCCGGCGAGACGATGGCCGCGGCGGCCGCTCGGGAAGTACACGAGGAAACTGGTTACTCGGCCATTCTCGGCCGCTATCTCGGCGCGGCGAACTACTCCGTACCAAGCACGGAGAATACCGGCGGTATACCGAAACGGGTCGAGTACTTCAGCGCTCGGGCGATGGCAGGGCATTTCCAGGCCAACGATGAGGTCGACGAATTGCGCTGGTTTACCCCGACGGCGGCAAGGAAGCTGCTCAGCTATCCGGATGACGCCGAGATTCTCACCAGGTTCACCGCACTGCCGCCGCGACAGCACAGCCTGCTACTTATTCGGCACGCCAAGGCGGGTAAGCGTCAAGAATGGACTGGCGACGACGATCTGCGGCCACTGAGCACCGTTGGCAGCACGCAGGCCGCCGCGTTACGCACGCTGCTCCCACTGTTCGGCCCCACCGACGTACATGCGGCCCCCAGGCTGCGCTGCGTACAAACTGTGCAGGGCCTTGCCGACGATCTCGGTCTGCCGGTGGTTATGGAGCCGGAACTCACCGAGGAAAGCTATCGCAAGGATCCCGATGCCGCGGTGGCGCGACTGCGTGAGATCGCCCGGACTGGGCGCACACCGGTCGTTTCCAGCCAAGGCGGCGCGATTCCCGGTTTGGTAGCGATGTTGGCCGAGCAAGCCGAACTCGTCGTCGGTCCGGTAACGAGCAAGAAAGCCTCGGTATGGCAACTGTCCTTTGCGGTCGGAAATCAATCGGCCGGAAACCGGGCGGTAACAAATAACGTAGGTGAGAATCCGGCGACACCGCAGCTTATCGCCGCAAACTACTTTCCAAGCCCGCTGCCCGCACCGTCCGGCGAATAGGACACAGCCGTAGCCGGGACGATCCGTAGGCCTGCCCACCCGTAGGCCGGCTCAGCTTAGGCTGATCGGCATGAACGGTGTCCCCGGCACTCAGCCCTTGGCGCGGCAGGATTAGCCCGCTACAGCCAACTCAGGGACCCGCACGGCTATGCATCGGACAGGGGGCCAGCCAGGCACTGGACTAACCGGACAGTGGGTTGCCAGGTGGTGCTAGGCGGCTCGACTGGCGGACGGGTAGTTGCCGCACTGGAGCAGACATACGCAAAGGGGCCCGGCAGGTCTGCCGAGCCCCTTTAGCGTCTATCGGTCACTACTTCTTTTTTTTCGCCGAAGCAGTGGTCTTCTTGGCGGCGGTGGCCTTCTTGGCCGTGGTCGCCTTGCTGGTCGTGGCCTTGGCCGGGGTAGCCCGCTTGGTAGCGGCGGCCGTGGTCTTCTTTGCCGTGGTCTTGGTGGCAGCGGCCTTGGTGGTGGTCCGCTTCGCCGCCGTCGACTTGGCCGTGCTCTTCGCCGCGGTCTTGCTCGCGGCTGCCCGAGTGCCCGACTTGGTGGCGGTTGCCTTGGCAGCAGTCGCCTTCGTCGTCTTCGCCGCGGCGACCCGAGTGCCAGCGCTACGCGTGCTCGCGGCGCGCGTGGTGGTGGCCTTGGCCGTGGTGCCGCGGGTCGCGGTCGTCCGCGTACCGGTGCTGGCCGAGGCCTTCTTCGCCGGCAGCTTCGGCAGCTTCTTGGTGCCGCTCACGACTTCCTTGAACATGGTGCCCGCGCGGAACGCGGGAACGTTGGTCTTCTTCACCTTCACGGTTTCCCCGGTGCGGGGGTTCCGTGCGGTCCGGGCAGCACGGGCGCGCTTCTCGAACACGCCGAACCCGGTGATGTTGACCTTCTCGCCCTTGTTGACCGTCCGAACGATCACGTCGACGAGACCATCGACCGCGTTGCCCGCGGCCTTCTTGTCGCCCAGGCGCTCTCCGAGCGCCTCAATGAGCTGGGCCTTATTCACCTTCCAGTCCTCCAGAAAGCACACCGTTGTTTACGGTCCTATTGTGAATGCTCACGCGGATAGGGAGTAATACTACTGACCCAGTCCCCGTTGGTTGCAGATACTTCACCCGCGTGCCGTACAGCATAGCTATCCGGTCCGCGACTGCTTCGCATCCCATACCTTCGGCTCCCCGATCCCACGGAAGTCCCTATCCGAGTCAGCACTTATTGACCGACTCTTGCGCCACGGTAGCCCACTACGGCGCAAATTCCATGCGCCACGCGGGAATTTTTTTGTTGGCGCGTCGGAGTTTCCGCCCTGAGACCCCGGGCTGGGTATCACTGAAGAGGGTGAAATGAGCCACAAGAAGGCTGTTCAGCGGCCCTGCTGAGGGTGCCGAATTCCCTGGTCGCGCAAGGAATTCGGCACTCGACTCAGTGGCTCGGCTGCGCCGTGGTCACCGGCTTCCACGCGGGCCGGGAAACTTCGAACGTGTCGATATCGTTCGCATGCCTCAATGTCAGGGCGATGTCGTCCAACCCCTCCAGCAGCCGCCAGCGGGTGTACTCATCGATCTCAAACCGGGCTTGGAAGTCCTTCGCGCGTACCGTCATGTCGCGCAGGTCGACCTCAACCTCGGTTCCCGGGTCGTTCTCCAATATCTTCCACAGCTGCTCGACGTCCGAGTGCTCGCACTGCGCGGCAACCAGGCCCTGTTTGCCGGCATTGCCCCGAAAGATGTCCGCGAAACGCGAAGAGATGACGACGCGGAAGCCGTAGTTCATCAGCGCCCATACCGCGTGTTCCCGCGAAGAGCCGGTGCCGAAGTCTTGTCCGGCAACGAGCACGCTGCCGTTTCGGAACGGCTCCTGGTTCAGTACGAACTGCTCATCAGAGCGCCATGCGGCGAACAAACCGTCCTCGAAGCCGGTCCTGCTTACCCGCTTCAGGTAGACGGCGGGGATGATCTGGTCCGTGTCCACGTTGGACCTGCGCAGCGGCACACCCACGCCGGTGTGCTGGGTAAATGGTTCCATCAAAGTTGCCTTCCGCTAAGGGTGGGTGAGAGTGCTCAGTCAGCGTCCACGGCGCCCGAACCGGTGCCGGCGAGGACCGCCTCGGATCCATCGCCTGGCGTATCGGACAGATCCGCCGGGGAGGAAAGCGTCCCGCGAACGGCGGTGGCCGCCGCGACGAGCGGGGAAACGAGGTGGGTGCGGCCGCCCTTGCCCTGCCGGCCCTCAAAGTTGCGGTTTGACGTCGAAGCACTGCGCTCTCCGGGGGCGAGTTGATCCGGGTTCATCCCCAGACACATCGAGCAACCCGCCTGCCGCCATTCCGCGCCCGCTTCGGTGAATACCGCGTCCAGCCCCTCCGCTTCGGCGCTGACCCGCACCCGCATCGAGCCGGGAACCACGAGCATTCGCACGCTTTCCGCGACTTTGCGGCCGCGCAGCACCTCCGCTGCCGCCCGCAGGTCCTCGATCCGACCGTTCGTGCAGGAGCCGAGGAAGACCGTGTCCACCGCGATCTCCCGCAGCGGGGTACCCGGCGCCAGATCCATGTAGGACAGCGCCTTCTCCGCGGCCAACCTGGTGCCCTCATCGGCGATCGTCTCGGGGTCCGGCACCGACTCACCGAGCGGCAAGCCCTGTCCGGGGTTGGTACCCCAGGTGACAAACGGGGTCAGCGCGCTGGCGTCGATGTCCACCTCAGCGTCGAAGGTGGCGTCCGAATCGGTCCGCAGCGCACTCCACGCGGCCACCGCGGCATCCCAGTCCGCGCCACTCGGGGCATGCGCCCGGCCGGCCACATAGTCGAAGGTGACCTGGTCTGGCGCGATCATCCCGGCACGAGCACCAGCCTCAATGGACATATTGCAGATGGTCATCCGCGCTTCCATGGAAAGCGCTTCGATCGCCTCGCCGCGATACTCGAGTACGTAGCCCTGCCCACCACCGGTGCCGATCTTCGCGATGACCGCCAGGATGATGTCCTTGGCCGTCACGCCGGGCTGGAGTTCGCCGTGCACATTGATCGCCATCGTCTTGAATGGCCGCAACGGCAAGGTCTGGGTGGCCAGCACGTGCTCGACCTCTGATGTGCCAATGCCAAACGCCAGCGCGCCAAAGGCACCGTGGGTTGAGGTGTGGCTGTCCCCACAGACCACGGTCATTCCCGGTTGGGTCAGTCCGAGCTGCGGGCCAACGACATGCACGATGCCCTGTTCCGCATCGCCCATCGGATGCAGCCGCACGCCGAACTCGGCACAGTTGCGCCGCAACGTGTCCACCTGAGTCCGGGAAACTGGGTCCGCGATCGGGAGGTCGATATCGGTGGTTGGCACATTGTGGTCTTCGGTCGCGATCGTCAGATCTGGCCGCCGTACCGGACGATTCGCAAGGCGCAGCCCGTCGAACGCCTGCGGGCTGGTGACTTCGTGCACCAGATGCAGGTCAATGTAGAGCAAATCGGGTTCCGCGCCGTCCCCCTGCCTTACTACGTGCGCGTCCCACACCTTTTCCGCGAGCGTGCGCCCATGCTCAGTCGCCATCACAGGCTCCTCTTTCATCGCATTTTCGGGCAGTAAGCCACAGCCGCATCGCGAACCGGGGTATGTCACACGAACCGCCGACAGCCGCGCTAGATCCGGCGCGAGAGCGAGTGCCTACTCCCAATCTAGTTAGAACTTCCCGCTATCTGGACTTCTCAGAATACGGGAAGCTAGTATCGAGACGTGGGACAGCATAGCGGTATTGGCGTACTGGACAAGGCGGTGGCCGTTCTCGAGGCGGTCGCCAAGGAACCCTGCGGTCTTGCGGAGTTGTGCAGCCGTACGGGTTTGCCTCGGGCTACCGCGCATCGGTTGGCGGTAGGGCTCGAGGTACACCGCTTGCTGCGCAGGGGCGACGACGGGCAGTGGCGACCGGGTGCGGCGCTTACCGAACTCGCTGGCGGGGCAACCGATCCGCTGCTGGATGCCGCGTTGAGCATTCTGCCGAAGCTGCGCGATATCACCGGCGAGAGTGTGCAGCTTTACCGCAGGGATGGGATGCAGCGCGTCTGCGTGGCGACCGCGGAGCCGCCGAGTGGGCTGCGGGATACCGTGCCGATCGGTACGCGCCTTTCGATGACGGCCGGTTCGGGCGCGAAGGTGCTCGCCGCATGGGCGGATGCGCCGAGCCAGCGCGCGATTCTGAGCGAGGCGGTTTTCGGGGAGCGCACGCTGTTGGAGGTACGTCGGCGTGGCTGGGCGCAGAGTGTCGCCGAGCGCGAGCCTGGTGTCGCGAGCGTTTCCGCGCCAGTGCGGGATGGCGCGGGCACCGTGGTGGCCGCCGTCTCGGTTTCCGGCCCGGTGGAAAGGATCGGCCAGCGCCCGGGCGCCCGCTGGGCGGCGGACCTACTGGCCGCCGCCGACGCCCTCCGCAGCCGCCTCTGATCCCGGTACGCCCCCTCCGGAAACCGCATTCTTTAAGGATCTTGCGGTCGAAGCCGCATCCAGTCAAAACGTTAGGGACCAACGCCGTTCGTCGTCGGGTGCGTCGATCCACACATCGTGCCTGCCGTCCGGTGTGACGGTCAGCCCGTAGCGGTCAGGGGTCGGTTTGCCCGCGTCGCACCACCAGGCATACGCAGCGTCAACCTCGTTCCACAGCCGACGCGGCCCGAGTTGATGAACCGTCCACGGGTCTTTTCCGCGCACGAGCGTAGCCCTCGCCCACGATCGTGACCGCACGTCGTGCAACTCGATCAGGCGGTGGTCTTCGTCCACGTCCTCCACCGTGAGATAGCAGGACGGCACCCGAAGCCCGATCGTGAATGCGGCACGGGCGAAGGTCACCATCTCGAACAGTTCCCTGCCGCCGCGCGTGGTCCGTGTCGCGTCGGCCGCGTTTAGTTCGTCGGCAGTGGGTTCAAGGAAATCTCGGCGCTGGTGGCGTATCCGCATGAACGCCAGGTTGATCCCGCACCGGCCGGAAGCGGAACCGTCCTCGTGGACTTCCAGCCGGGTCAACGCGTCGTCTCCGTAATCCGTGCCCCACGGCGCGACTATCACACCCCCGGGCCGTGTCTGATCGATCCACGCCCGAGGGATCGCACGGACAGACGCCGTGCAGATAACTCGGTCGTAGGGCGCGGCGGGCGGGTATCCGTTGGTGCCGTCGCCGGTCACGACCCACGGCGAGTAGCCAGCTCCGGTGAGGGCGCGGCGGGCGTCGCCGGCCACGGCGGGGTCCACCTCGACCGTCACCACATGCTCACCCGTGCCCACTCGCTCGGACAACTGGGCGGCATTCCAGCCTGTCCCGGTCCCGATCTCTAGCACACGATGCCCCTCGCGCACCTCCAATGCGCTGAGCATGGCCGCGACCAACGACGGTTGGCTACACGAGCTGGACGGCTGCAGCCCCGTAGTTCCCGGTTCGGTGGTGCCGTCGTCAACCTGAGTGATGATCGGTTCGTCTGCCTCGACCAGCGCACGCCAGCGCGGCTCATCGTCGTTCCGCGATACAGCGACGAACCCGTCCGTAGTGGGGTCATCGACCCACACCACGGACGGGATGAACGGCGCACGCGGCACAATGAGTTGTTCGCGCCAATCAGTCACGATGATGCTCCTGCCGTCCTACTTCTTGTCGTCGCCCTCGTGTTTGTTCTCGTCGTCCTTGCTCCCCCAGTTCTCCCACTTGTCCGGCTGCGCCTCGCCTTGGCCGTCCCGGTCGGCATCTCGCTTGCCCATTTTCCTGCCTCCTGTTGTTTTCCGTACCGCACGCTTGGCGCGGAACTCTCAGTTATAGTGCATACAGTGACGTATCCATCGCAACCAGTTACAAGTGGTTGCGATGGACGGGAGGCGTACTGTGCCTAACCTCACTTAACTCGGCGGCCAGCCGTTCGCCGCCACCAGGACTTATTCGCGTCGCGCGTAGGTTCCGGCCGGGTAACCGCCTCGATGCCAGCGACACACGCCCGGCAGATAGGACCAGGTGGTACGAGCGCCGACGTGATCTGTACCTGGTGGCCACAGATCGCTCGCGGGCCGCCGCCTACCTGCGTCGACAGGCGTGCGAACTCGTCGTCGGTAACCGCATGGTCGAGCCCGTCGGCCGCACAGAAGCACCAGGTCACGAACAATCCCCGTGCCGCTGCCGCACGCAGCAAGTGACTCATTGCCCCTCCCGTAGCCGAGGGGTCCGGCGACGCAAGGAAAGCGAAACGAAGGAGTTGCGCCACCGGACCATGCGTGACCAGCCAGAATCGCTGTGCCACACTCAAGCCATCATTTCGTCAGCGCTGGCCGGCGAACATGACGCCGACGTGCCACCGAACGGACATGGACCGGCCAGGGGGAGGGACCACGTGCCGCAGCAGGGCTCTCGCCGACCGGCCCGGACGTTGCTTGAAGCGAAAATCCGGGACCGCCAACAGACGCAGGAAGAGTTCGTCGAGTATGCCGAGACCTTCGCGCGCGAACACGGCGAACCAGGCACACTCAGTCTGCGCCACCTCGGACGGTTGATCTCCGGCAAGGCGAGCGGGCCACCACTGCCGACAACCGGGCGACTCCTCGAACGAATCTTCGACGTGCCTATCGATGAACTGCTAGGCGCGCCGAACCCGAAGGCGTCATCCGTGTGGCAAGCACCGTTCGCGCAACACGATGATGAGTTGGCCGCGCTAGAACTAACGCGACGGATGACGGCAAGTGATGTTGGCAACGACACGCTGACACATCTTGAATCGATATTCGACAACCTTGCGATGGCCTACCCCGCAGCGTCCCCGCTGGAACTTCTGCCACGTATACGTCGACAGTTGTCGTATGTCATGAGCCTCATGGACGCCAAGAAGACGCTTGCTGAGCACAGGAGGCTGCTGGTAGTCGGGGGCTGGTTATCTTTGCTTGCGGCTACCGTTCACATTGACTTGAAACAGCAGTCGGCCGCATCGGCGAATTTGCGGACTGCCGCGAGTCTCGCGCGACATGCAGAATACGATGAAATTCGAGCGTGGTGCTATGAAACCGAAGCATGGCGGGCACTAACAGACGGCGACTACCCGCGGGCCGTCGAGTTGTCCAAGTCGGCCCAAGGTCTTGCCTCTGCCGGAGGTTCTGTTGCTATCCAGGCCGCAGCGCAGGAAGGGCGTGCCTGGGCGAGGCTAGGACGCGCTCAGGAGACGTACTCTGCGATTGACCGGGTAACCAAACTTGCGAGCCCGCTAGCCAAGCCTGAAAGGGCCGAACATCATTACCGGTACGATCCTGACAAGTCTGTCGCCTATACGGCCACCACGCTGGCGTGGGTCGGCGACCCGGCAGGCGAATCTTATGCACGCGAGGTAATTCTTCGTTTGAAGCCAAGTGATGATGTGCAGAAGTGGCCCAGGCGGGTCGCGTCCGCGAATCTTGACTTGGCCCTGACGCTCATAGCGAGTGATCGCCTGGACGAATCCAGTCACGTAGCCCAACAAGCGATTTTGTCGGGTCGAATAGTGCCGTCCAACTACTGGCGTGCCGCTGAAGTGGTATCCGCTGTCGAATCGCGTCAACTTCCGGAGGCGAAGGAACTGCGCGAAGCATTCGAGGAGATGCGGCAGGTGTGACTGGCGCCCCCGGGAAACCGCATTCTTTAAGGATCTTGCGGTTACGGGGACCACACCCACCCACCGGGACCACACCCACGAAACGGGGACCACACCCACCCACCGGGACCACTCGCAACGAAGGGGAACCCGAGCCAGCAAGGGGACCACCGCACCGTGGGGGCCTACGGGGGCTCGGCCCCCGTAAAAACACCCGGAAAAAGCGAAAAAGCCCCCGGCATTGCCGGGGGCTTTGAATACACCAACTGTAGCCCCGACGGGATTTGAACCCGCGCTACCGCCTTGAGAGGGCGGCGTCCTAGGCCGCTAGACGACGGGGCCTTGGTTGAACCAACCGGAGAGAACTCTAGCAGCCTCGGCTGCGGTCTCTTCCGCTGGGGTACCAGGACTCGAACCTAGACTAACTGAACCAGAATCAGTCGTGCTGCCAATTACACCATACCCCAATGGCTTCCGGCTCGGACTCGAAACACCGCCTCGAAACAGCGCTGGCCGCGGCCGAATCCGAACTTGCTGCCGGACGGAAATACTAGACTACGCCCCCAAGGCTGCCCGCAGGGCCCCACCTTTTCGCCCTGTCTGTCTGGTCAGCGTGCCCCAGCCGAGCCGACCGGCGCGATGGCGGCGAACTCACACACCAGCAACTCCGGCAACTCGGCGAGGCTGTCGATCACCTGCACCCCACGCGGCACCGGCTGCTGGAGCCCGGCACGGTCCAACCAGACGCCACACAGCCCCGCGTCCCGCGCGCCGATGGCGTCCAGTTCCAGTTTGTCACCCACATGCGCCGCATTGCCTGGCTGTACATCCAGCACCCGGCAGGCCTCGTGAAAGATGGCCGGATCGGGCTTGGCCGAACCAACCTCGCCGGCGATCACCACCTGATCGATGAACTCGGCTAGCCCCAGCGAAGCGAGCTTTCCCCGTTGGTGCTGCCCCGAGGCGTTGGTCACAGCAGCGATCCGCACCCCCGCGGCGCGCAACCACTCCAGGCATGGCAGTACATCGGCGAACAGTCCCCAGGAGCGCCGCATCGTGGCCTTGCGTCGCGCTTCCAACTCTTCCGCACGCGCCGCGTCCACGGTGATGCCCTGCTCCGCGAGGAAATCCCGAGTGCGGCAGGCGTGCATCGCCGGGTAACTCACCTCGCCGGCGACCACCCGAGCGACGTACTCATCGGTGATCGCGACCCAGCGTTCCCAGCGGTCGGCGGCGCCGACGAGCTCGACGAGCGCGGCGCGAGCGGCACTACTGAAGTCGACGAGCGTGTCGTCGATATCCAGGCATACCGCCTGTAGCACCGGCGGCTGATAGGCGAAGGGACCATCGGTCAATTCGGGGGTTGTCTGGTTGTCCATGCGGTCCGTTAGCGCGAAAGTCACTCCGCGAGGTTAGGCGGACTACCCTTCCGAGCGATTCGGCTAACGAGGTGATATCCGATCGTTTACCCCGTTAAATGCGCGACGTGACACTACTCTCCGGTGAATTCAGCCGCTGATCGCCGCGCGCAGCCGCGCGAGTGTCCTATCGCGACCGAGCAGCTCCATCGACTCGTAGAGCGGCGGTGAAACGGTGCGACCGGTCACCGCGACACGAACCGGAGCAAATGCCTTGCGCGGCTTCAGTTCCAGGCCGTCCACGAGCGCTTCCTTCAAGGCTCGCTCGATTTCCGGGGTCGTCCACTCCGCGAGATCAGTCAACGCGCGTTCACTTGCCGCCAGCACCGCCCCGGAGCCTTCGCCGAACGCCTTTGCGGCGGAATCTGGCTCGGGCGCGAAATCGGCATCCGCAACGAAAAGGAACCGCAGCATGCCAACCCCTTCGGCGAGCACGCCCACCCGCTCCTGCACCAGTGCCGCGGCGGAACGCAACAACTCGAGCTGCTGCCCGGTCGGCTCCGCCGGCAGTAGCCTCGCCTGCACCAGATAGGGAAGCAGCCGCCGCACGAACTCCTCGGCCGGTAGCGCCCGCAGATGCGTCGCGTTGATCGCCTCGGCTTTCTTGAGGTCGAACCGCGCGGGGTTCGGGCTCACCCTGGAGATATCGAATGCCGCCACCATCTCGGCCATGCTGAAGACGTCCCGGTCTTCCGCGATGGACCAGCCGAGCAGCGCGAGGTAGTTCAACATCCCCTCGGGCAGGAAGCCGCGGTCCCGGTAGTTGAACAGGTTCGACTCTGGATCGCGCTTCGACAGCTTCTTGTTGCCTTCGCCACGCACCAGGGGCAGATGCGCATAGCTCGGGATGGACTCGGCGACACCGATCCGCCGCAGCGCGGCGAACAGCGCTATCTGGCGCGGAGTGGACGGCAGCAGGTCCTCGCCACGGAGGATATGCGTGATCCGCATCATGGCGTCGTCCACCGGATTGACGAACGGGTACAGCGGCGCACCATTGGCGCGAATCAACACCGGGTCCGGCACGCTGCCCGCGGCGAAGGTGACCTCACCCCGGATCAGATCGGTGAACGTAATGTCCTCATCCGGCATCCGCAGCCGCAGCACCGGTTCGCGGCCCTCGGCACGCAGCTCCGCCTTCCGGTCCTCGGTCAGCTCCCGGTCGGCGTTGTCATAGCCGAGCTTCGGGTCCTGGCCAGCCGCCTTCCTGCGTTCCTCGATGTCCGCGGCGGAGGAGAACGACTCGTACAGCTCACCGGCTTCCAGCAACCGGCGGGCCACATCGGCGTAGATCTCCCCACGCTCGCTCTGCCGGTATGGCCCGTACGGACCACCGACCTCGGGCCCTTCGTCCCAGTCGATACCGAGCCAGCGCAGACCCTCGATGATCGCCGCGTAACTCTCCTCGGAGTCCCGCGCGGCATCGGTGTCCTCGATGCGGAACACCAGCTGGCCGCCGTTGTGCCTGGCAAAGGCCCAGTTGAACAGGGCGGCGCGAACCAGTCCGACGTGCGGAATCCCGGTTGGCGAGGGACAGAACCGGGCGCGCACCGCGCCCACGCTGGGGGTATCCGTGGTCTCAGTCATGACCCATAAAGGGTATCCGCACGGTCTCGACTTGACTCTCGCGGCCGGTTCGCCGCATCCTGTAATTATTCAACCACCGTTGAAATAGGAGGGGTCATGACTCGAACAACGTGTTGTGTGGTTGGTGGTGGACCCGCGGGGATGATGCTCGGCCTGCTCCTCGCGCGCGCCGGCGTCGAGGTAACCGTGTTGGAAAAGCACGGTGATTTTCTGCGCGATTTCCGCGGTGACACGGTCCACCCGACGACGATGGTGCTGCTCGATGAGCTAGGGCTCGGCGAGCAGTTCGACAAGATGCCGCAGAGTCGGCTGGACACCATCCGGGTACCAACCGCCGAGGGCATGACGCCCTTCGGCGATCTCACCAGGCTGCGCGGGAAGCGGCCGTACATCGCGATGGTCCCGCAGTGGGATCTGCTTGATCTGCTCGCCGAAGCTGGCCGAGCCGAGCCAGGGTTCACGCTGCGAATGAACACCGAGGCCACCGAGCTGATCAGGTCGGGAGACCGGATCAGCGGCGTGCGATACCGCGAGTCGAACGGGACCGAGGGCGAGATTCACGCCGAGCTGACGGTCGCCTGCGATGGTCGCGGATCGGTGCTCCGGCACGGCGCGGGACTACGTCCGCGCGAATGGACCACGCCGATGGACGCGTGGTGGTTCAAGTTGCCTCGTAAGGACAGCGATCCTGCCGGTGGGCTCGGCCTGTTCAGTAACCAGCGCGCCACGATCTTCATCGACCGAGGCGATTACTGGCAGACCGCGGCGCTGATCCCCAAGGGCACGGACAGCAGGGTTCGCACCGGTGAGGTGAGCACGATCGTCAAAGACCTCGCCGAGCCGTTGCCGTGGCTCGCCGATCGCACCGACGCCCTGCGGTCCTGGGATGAGGTGAAACTGCTCGACGTGCGGCTGGACCGGTTGCGGACCTGGCATCGGGACGGGCTGCTGTGCATCGGCGATGCGGCGCACGCGATGTCGCCGGTCGGCGGCGTGGGGATCAACCTCGCGATCCAGGACGCCGTAGCGGCGGCCAGACTGCTCGCCGCACCGCTGCGCACCGGCCGGCCGAGCACCCGGGACCTTGCCAGGGTGCGCCGGCGCAGGCTGCCTGCCACGGTACTGACCCAGCTGCTCCAGCGAACGCTGCACGCCCGCGCACTGGCGCCGGCACTGGACGGGAAAATCGATATCATCCACGGCGCCAAACCGCCGCTGCCCCTTCGGCTGATGCGGCGCTGGCCCGCCCTGCAGGGAATACCCGCCTATGTGCTCGGTCGCGGTGTCCGGCCGGAACGCGCACCACGGTTCGCCCGCAGGTAACGGACCGAACCCGGCAGGATCAGCGGGGCCATACCGGGCTGGTCAGCGGGGCTGTACCGGGTTGGTCAGCGAGCCGATGCCCTGCACGGTCACCGTGACATTTTGCCCGGCACTCAGTGGGCCGACCCCGGCCGGAGTGCCGGTAAGGATCACATCACCGGGCAGCAGGGTCATCACCTTGGAGATCCACTCCACCAGTTTGCCGACATCGTGCAGCAGCAGCGAGGTGCGGGAATCCTGCCGCACCTCGCCATCCAGCTCGGTACGGATGGCCAGATCGGCTGGGTCCAGCTCGGTTTCGATCCACGGGCCAAGCGGGCAGAACGTGTCATGCCCCTTGGCCCTGGTGAACTGCCCATCCGCCTTCTGCTGATCGCGCGCCGTGACGTCGTTCGCGACGGTGTAGCCAAGCAGCACCTTGCTCGCGCCGGCAGCCGGAACGTCTTTGCACGGGGTGCCAACGACCGCGGCGAGTTCACCCTCGAAGTCCACCCGCTCGGAATCGCCCGGCAACTTGATCGGGTTGTTCGGGCCGATCACCGAGGTGTTCGGCTTCATGAAAATCACCGGGTTCGCTGGCGCCTCGCTGCCCATCTCCGCCGCGTGATCGGCGTAGTTCTTGCCGATACACACGATCTTCGTTGGCAGGATCGGCGCGAGCAGCCGAACATCGGCGAGCGGCCAGCGCCGGCCGGTGAAATTCGGCGTACCGAATGGGTGTTCGGCGATTTCCGCCGCGGTCAGCTGATCCGGTGTCGCTTCCGCCGGGCCTTCGATAGCCGCGAAGGCGACACCCTCCGGGTGAGCAATTCGACCTAAACGCACCCGGTCAGCCTAACCGCCAAGGCGGCACCGCCGCGCGGGGTATCGCCGAACCCGGTCAGCGGATCACGCCGGCGACGAGGCTTGCGGGACCCGATCCCACATCGCCTTGTGGACCAACGCGTCGCAGAGCGCCAACCAGCTCGCTTCCACGATATTGCCGTGGACGCCGACGGTGGTCCACTCCGCCTGGCCGTCGCTCGACTCGAGCAGCACCCTGGTCACCGCGTCGGTTCCCGGATGTCCTGGCAGGATCCGCACCTTGTAGTCAGTCAACTCGACACTGTTCAACCAGGACAGATAAGGGCTGAGTGCCTTGCGCAGCGCGGCGTCCAACGCGTGTACCGGACCGTTGCCCTCGGCCGTGGCGATCACCCGCTCGCCGGACACGTGCACCTTCACCGTGGCCTCGGAAATCACGCTGCCGTCCTGCGCGTGATCAAGTACCACGCGATACGACTCGAGCGCGAAGGGCGGTTCGTCCAGCCGGACCGGATCGTCCTTGATCTCGTTGCGCAACAACAGCTCCAACGACGCGTCGGCCGCTTCGAAGCTCCAGCCGCCTGCTTCGAGTTCCTTCACTCGATGCACCACATTAGACAGTGCCTCAGGCTGGCCGGCCAGGTCGACCCCGAGCTCACGAGCTTTGAGCTCCAGGCTGGCCCGGCCGGCCATTTCAGTGACCAGCACCCGCATATCGTTGCCGACAGTGGCCGGATCGATGTGGTTGTACAGTTCCGGATCCACTTTGATCGCGCTCGCGTGCAGCCCCGCCTTGTGAGCGAAGGCCGACGACCCGACATATGCCTGGTGGGTGTCCGGGGCGATATTCGCGATCTCGGCTAGTGCGTGGGAAACGCGGGTAAGCTCACCGAGATTTTCCGGTGGCAGCACCGGCATCTCGAGCTTGGTCACCAGGTTTCCCACGACGGCGAACAGATCGGCGTTACCCGCCCGTTCGCCATATCCGTTGGCGGTGCATTGCACGTGGGTCGCACCTGCCTGCACCGCGGCAACGGAGTTCGCGACGGCACACGAGGTGTCGTCCTGACAGTGAATGCCCACCCGGAACCCCGTCCGCGCGATGACCTCGGTCACCGTCTGGGACAGCCCGAGCGGCAGTGCCCCGCCGTTCGTATCGCAGAGCACCACGACATCCGCGCCTCCCTGTACGGCGGCGTCGAGCACCCGGAGGGCGCAGTCCGGATCGAAGGCGTACCCGTCGAAGAAGTGCTCGGCGTCCAGGAAGACCCGCCGCCCCTCGCCGACAAGGAATTCCGTGGTTTCCCTGACCATCGCGCAGGCTTCGGCCACGTCGGTGCGCAGCGCACGTTCGATATGCCGCCGATCCGATTTCGCCACCAGGGTGACCACGGGTGCCTGGGAGTCGAGCAAGGCGCGCACCTGCGCGTCCTCTTCGGCGCGCACGCCGGCACGCCGAGTGGATCCAAACGCGACCAGCGCGGCGTGCCGCAGCTCGAGTTCACCGGCGGCCGCGCGCTGGAAGAACTCGGTGTCCTTGGGCAACGCACCTGGCCAACCGCCTTCGATGAAGCCGACCCCCAGCCCGTCGAGCAAGCGCGCCACGGCCAGTTTGTCCGCCGCGGAGTAGGTGATCCCCTCCCGCTGCGCACCGTCCCGAAGGGTGGTGTCGTACACATGGAAGGCGTCACCGAGTGGCGTGTTCTTCGGGGTTTGCGCGGTGCTGGTCACCTTGTCTCCTGGTCCGCGAAAGTGGCTGTGGCAACAAAAAAGACCCCCCGCGGAAATGCGAGAGGTCTGCGCGCCGGGTGTTCTTGCTTGTTACCCGACGCGCTCGGCAATAATGATCACGCTGAGAGCGGACATGCCACGGATGATGCCATACATCGCGGGGATTACCAAATTCCGTTCACAGCTCGCGCAGCTCTGGCCAGATCCGCGCCCAGCTCACCGTGCGGTCGGTGGCAAGCCACACCTTGGGATCCTGCCCGGGATCGGTGGCCGCACGCACATCCCCGAAGTACCGCCGCAACCGGTCCGGCCGATCGCCGACGTAGACAACCGCGTCCACTCGCTCGGGTGGTGGCCCGAAGAACCCGTAGCCGCGGTGCGCGCTGTACGAACCAGGCAGCTCATAACGCGACGCATAAGCGTCCAGATAGGACGCGACAACGTAACTCTCGCCGAGCAGCGCGGTACGCTCCCTTTGCCGCGCGGGGAGCTCGGCGTAAACCGTCGAGGTGTTCGCGGCAATCCGCTCGCCCACGGGCATCCCCGGACTACTGGTGAAGACCGTGGACAGCACAAGCATCCCGATCGCCGCGGCGACACTGAGCCCGAAAGCCGGCCAGGCCAGCCAACGCAGCCGGGCCCGTCCGGCCTCCCTGCGCCACTGCAACCCGAGCGCGCCGACCGCGAAACCAACGGCGTACAGACCGCCGAGATAGTAGGGCCGGCCCGCGCCCACCACGAAGATGACGTAAAGCACGACGAAGGTCACGCCAAGGAAGCGATAGGCACGCAGGCGTTGATCGGTGAACAGCAACCACAGCCCGTAGAGCAACAACACGAGACCGGCGATACCGGCATAGCCGAACAGTTGGAACGCCACCCCGGACCGGCCACCGGAAAGCACATCCGCTTCGGCGGCGACCACTTCGCTCATCCGTAGTTGTGGCCAGCCGTGTATCGCCTGCCAGACCAGCGTGGGCAGGGCGATCAACAGCGCGATGCCCACGCCCACCCAGAACTTCGGCCGGCGCAACAACTCGCGTGGCCCGAACAGCAGCACGCTGACCAGCAACACCGCGCAGAGCAGCAGCACCTGGAACTTTGTCTGCGCGGCAATCCCGATTGTCACCCCGAGGATCAGCAGCTGCCGGTCGTCACGCAGCCTGATCCACCGCACGAGCAACCAGACAAGCAACAGCCACTGCAGTGGTTCGAGGGTGTACGGGGTGAGCCAGTGTCCGCTGAGGGTGATCCACAGCGCACATGCCTGCGCGAGCGCGGTGAACACCTGCGCGCGGCGGTCCGCACCCAGTTCGCGCGCGATCAGCGCGGCTACCGGTACGGCCGCCACGGTCGCCAGCACGGCGGGTAGCCGCAGCACGAACAGCGAATCCGGTGCCACCGCATCCATCGCGGCAGCAAGCAGCGGCACGACGGGTGGCTGATCCGCGAAGCCCCAGTCGAGGTGAAACCGGCCAAGCGCCAACATGTACGCCTCGTCGAGCCAGTACTCCTTGCCGATCGAGATGACCAGGTGCGCCGCCAGAACCAGCCCGGCGATGCTGAACACGGGCCAACTGGCGAACGGCGCGACCGCGCGCGCTGGCCGCCGCGGCGAGCTCGGACGGCCCTGCGTCGCGGTTGTGACCAAATCGGACATATGGCACAGCCTCTCCGTGCGGAAATCGCTTCACGCGATTACAGCGCGGCGGTCCTGGCGGCCGAGACGCCAGTTAGTAGGTATCCGGTTGGCACAAGTTGCCGGTTGGCACAACTTTGGTTGCGTACGGGCTATACCAACGAAAGCAGACATAACGCAGCAAAAGGGCCCGCGCCGAGGCGCGGGCCCTGAGCAGAGCTGTAGTGGCTAGGCCGTCCGGGTGTTCGAGGAAACCAGCGCGGCCAGCCGGTCGCCGATCGCATGGGTGGCACCCGGCGCGGAATGGTCGCGAGTAGCCAGATCGAACGCGACCGAAGCCTCGATTCGCTTGGCCGCCTCGTGCTTGCCGAGGTGGTCAAGTAGCAGCGCGACCGAAAGCACCGTCGCGGTTGGATCGGCAAGGCCCTGCCCGGCGATATCCGGTGCGCTGCCGTGCACCGGCTCGAACATACTCGGATTGCGTCCGGTGACGTCCAGGTTCCCGCTCGCCGCAAGGCCGATCCCACCGGTCACGGCCGCGGCAAGATCGGTGAGGATATCGCCGAACAGGTTGTCCGTCACGATCACGTCGAACCGCGCGGGGTCGGTGACCATGTGGATCGTGGTGGCATCCACGTGCTGATAGGCCACGGTCACTTCGGGGTGTTGCAGCGAAACTTCCTCGACCACCCGAGACCACAGGGAACCCGCATGGGTGAGCACGTTCGTCTTGTGCACCAGGGTCAGATGCCGGCGCGGCCGTTCGGATGCCCTGCGGAACGCGTCCCTGACCACCCGGTCCACGCCGAAAGCCGTGTTCACGCTGACCTCGGTGGCGATCTCGTTCGGGGTGTCCTTACGCACCAAGCCGCCGTTTCCGGCATAGAGCCCTTCGGTGCCCTCGCGGACCACGACCATGTCGATCTCGCCCGGCTCGGCGAGGCTGCTGCGCACCCCGGGGTAGAGCCGTGCGGGCCGCAGGTTCACGTGGTGGTCCAGCTCGAACCGCAGGCGCAGCAACAGGCCGCGCTCCAGGATGCCGCTCGGTACCGTCGGGTCACCTACCGCGCCGAGCAGGATCGCATCGTGCTCGCGTAGTTCGCCGAGCACCGATTCGGGCAGCAGCTCCCCCGTGGCATGCCACCTGGAGGCCCCGAGGTCGTAGCGGGTGACCTCGGCCGCTGGCACGACTTCACCGAGCACCTTCAACGCCTCGGTGACTACTTCGGGCCCGATCCCGTCACCAGGGATCACCGCGAGCCGCATCCACACACCTCCAGGGGTAATCGTTCGCGTGAACTTCGCATCCCGCACAACAGACCACGCCCCGATTCACCAGTGGTGCCCGGAGCGTGGGCCGAAGTACCAGGAAGCAGGTTACCGCTAGACGCTCAACCGACCTACCCCGGAACACACTTTGCGGTTGATCTTCTCGCATTACGGAACACGAATGGGGCCACCCCTCCCCGAGATGACCCCATTCGTGTTCACCTAACGTCAGCACCGCCGGCCGAAGCCGGCATTGGCGGTACCCGTTAACCAGCCCATCGCGCTACCCGCCGGCTGGCTGTTCAGCCGGTTCCTCCTCGGCTTGCTCGGCTGGCCGCTCGCTTTGCTCGGCTGGCCGTTCCGCTTGCTCGTCCGCCTGCTGCTCGGGCGCGCCGGCACCGGCGGAGATATCCGCCAGCTCCGCACGCGCGCCCCGCGCGTTCTGGTGGTGCAGCAACAGCAACTGGTCCGCGCCCTGCTGCTCGGCCGCTTCCCTGTCGTAGTTGGCCACCAGCGCCGTACCCGGCTTGGCCAGGTAGGACAGCGCCGGCTCACCACTACCTTGGAGCCACACGCCCGGCTTGAGCGGATCGAAGTCCACCGGCTCGGCGAGCTGGTCGATCACGCCGACCTCGTCCTCGGCTGCCGATGCGGCGTAGTTGCCGGCCACCCCGACGGTGTAGCTGATCGGCGCGCTGTCCGCCTTCGCCGCGTCAATACCGATCGCGGCAAGGTTGATCGGTAGTAGCAGCGTGTTGGTGTCGAACACATTGGTGTCCACGTCACCGAACTGCCCATTGACTGGCTGCAGGTCAACCGATGGGTTGCCCTCCTGGTTGAGGTCAACCGTGTTCACCACCAGCACGTCCGTCTCCGGCGGCTTGGCCACCTCGGATCGGAAGTCCGGCTTGCCGTCCCCCGTGGTGTCGAGCTCGACGAACGGGATCGTGTTACTCCCTACGTTCGCCCAGTCTTCCCAAGTAGACAGTCCAATGGCGAGCATCGCGTCCTGCGGCTTACCCTGCTTCTTGTGCAACGGCGCGGTCGTCGCGGCGCCCACATAACGCAGGTCGCCACCCTTGGCCGTATCGTTGATCGTGCACTCGCTCTCGTCTTCCTCGGCGCACTCGGGCAGCTCCGGCGAAGTCGCGCCCAGCTGCAGCGCGCTGATCAGTGACCGGTATGCGGCATCCCCATCACCCTGGTCGAGACCACGGCCACCGAGATTCAGCACGGCCTGCTGCTCGCCGTCCGGGATCTTCAGCTCATCGGGTGCCTCGATGGCAGCGGTCGGCTTGGGCGCGGAGTAGACCGGTACGCGCAGCTGGTTGGTGCTGCCGTCGGTCGGGTTGAACACGACTCGCCCTGAGGCATCCGCGAGGAACTGCCTGGCCACGTCGAGCTGGGTCTTCTCGATCGTCGGATCGGCGATCTTGCGCAACGCGCTCGGGTCGTCGATCCGCAGGTTGACCCGCACGCTCGCGGTGCCCTTCGGGCTCAGTGACACGCTGTCCGTGGACAGTTCGTAGCGCACCCCAGGCAGTTTGGTGACCGCCTCGTAGCTGGCGTCCAGCTCAACCTGGTTCGAACCCTTGTTCACGAGTTTGATCGTCTTACCCAGGTTCACCGGTTCGCCGGCTTCGACGGCGCCGAACGAGACGCTGACCGAGCCGGGATCGTCCTGCACCATCGCGAGCACCTTGTTGCCAACCGCGGCCCGTGCGTCGACCCGGCCCGCACCAACCCGTTGCGGTGCCTCGATGTTGCCCTTGTCGTGTGCCGCACTGCGCAGATCGGCCGTGGCGGTGTTCATCACCGCGGCCTTGACTTCCTCGACTGTCCAGTCTGGATTGGCTTGCCGGACGAGCGCCGCGATCCCCGCGACATGCGGCGAGGCCATCGAGGTGCCGCTCATCGAGAGCGCCTTGTTACCGCTGCCGCTCTCGGCGGAGGCCAGCGTGTCGCCCGGTGCGCCAACATCCGGCTTGACGGCCGGCCCGCGCACTCCGCGCGAGGTGAACGAGCTTGGCGTGTCCACAATGTCCGGATAGTTGCGCGGCTCGCTTGCCCGCAGCTTGCCCGCCATCCGCATTTCCAGCGCGCCATCCTCCAGCGCCGGCCGGACGGCCTTGGTGGACGATCCGGTCAGCTGGAACATCGGTACCGCGGCGTTGCCCGCGATACCCGCGGCGAAGTGCTCGAGCCCGGAGCTCAGTACGGCACCAGCCGCGCCGGCGGCTTCCGCGTTAGCGGCCAGCGCGGCGGAGCCACAGGCCCTGGTCGCGTCGTTGTCGTCCCATTCCAGCCAGACGAACTTGCCCTTGACCGCGGCGGCGTCCGCTTCGGAGTACTCGGCGCAGCCGTCCTCCTGGTCGCTCAGTGGCACCACGGGCTGCGTCTCGTCGAGATTGTCGTAGTCGGCGTAGTCCTGGCTGTACTGGCCGACCTGGTTGCCCCGGATATCGCCGGGCGCGGTGACCGCCACCGCGTCCCGCAGCACGAAGGAGTCCCTGGTGCTCGCCACGGTCAGCGCTTCCGGGGTGTTGCCCGGCGAGCCACCGACGTCGTAGACGTTGCCGGAGTTGCCCGCGGAGTTCACGGTCAGTACGCCGTGCGCGGCCAGCTTGCGGACGAACAGGCTGTTCGGGTCGTCCGGGGCACCGAAGTCGCTGCCGAGCGACATGTTGATCAGGTCGAGCCGATCGCTGAAATCGCCGTCGCCGTCCGGGTCGAGCGCCCAGTCCATACCTTGTGCGGTCACGCTCGTCGAGCCGCCGCAGCCGAACACCTTGATCGCGTAGAGCTGCGCTTTCGGCGCGGTCCCCGGCCCGATACGCATCTTGTTCAGTTTGTCGGCATTGAGCTTGGCGTAGTCACCTTCGAAGGTGCTGCCGTCCCCGTTGACCCCGAAACCTCCCGCGGTGCCGGCAACGTGGGTGCCGTGTGATCCACAGGAGAGCGGGTTCGGATCCGGTTTCGGCGTGGCGTTGTCCGGATCGCTGGCGTCGTAGTCATCGCCGACCAGGTCCGTCCCGCCGACGACCTTCTTGGTCGGGAAGTACGAGGCCTCGGCCTTTGTCGGGTCGATCGCCTCGTAGGCATCGGATGTGCCTGGCCCGCCGAAAGCGGCGTGAGTGTAGTCGATGCCGTCATCGATGATGCCCATCCGGATGCCATCACCGTAATTGCCGGTCTGCCGCCAGGTCTGCAGTGCCTTGGTCAGTTGATCGGCACTCGCGTTGGTGCGCTCCATCGGCGTCACCAGGCGCACCGACCGCACGTCCGAACGCCCGGCGAGCTCCCTGAGCTTCGCCGCGTCCGCCTGCACGATCATACCGGGCACCGCGTTGCTCGTCCTGGCGAGCAACGTGGTCGCTCCGTCCAGGGCACGCAGCGCCCCGAGTACACCGTCGGTCAGCGAGCGGATCTCGGATTTGAGCTGATTCGCAGCCTGCGCGGCCGCACTCGCGCTACGCCCCTCGCCGCGACGCTCATCGAATGCCTCGACCGCGCCCTTGCCCTTGAGCTCCACGAACGCGGCCACATTGCCCTCGGCCTCGCGCAGCGGCTGGGAGATCCGTTCCGCCACCGCCGGCTCATCGGCCACATTGGCCTTCGGTACACCGGGCGCAAGCTCGCTGTCCGGTTCCTGCGCTACCGCTCCGGCACCGCCAAGCGCGGTGACCAGAGCAGCGGCGAGCACTGCAATCGAAGACCGGGAAAACCATCCGGCCAATCGCCTACGACTCACTTTTCGCCCTCACTCGAGGCTCTTGCCCTTGAGCTAGCCGGAGCGCGACGCCTTGACCCCCAGAAGCGGATCCCCGCGTACGGCCCAGCGCGACACCGTCCTCTCCCGGATGCCTAGCTCTGCCTCGTCGAAGGGAAACCTAGCTTGTGTGCTAAATCGCACCACTACGCCATTTGGCTGGTTACCAGCGGTGTCCCCGCGCTGACCTGCGCGGGGACACCAACACTGTTACACGAATGTAATCGCCTGGGTAACCCTTGCTTCCACGGCGGCCCCGATCGGCTGATACACCTCGGCACTTACCGGGCGGTCCACCCGCAGCAGCATCACCGCGTGCTCGTGGTCGGTGGTCTGGCTGATCTGCGCGGCCTCGATGTTGATTCCCGCCTCGCCGAGCAGCGTGCCCGCCTTGCCCATGACGCCAGCGCGGTCCGGGTACTCGAGCAGCAGCATGTTGCCCTCGGCGCGGATATCGAAGTGCCGCCCGTTCACCTCGACCAGCTTCTCCACCTGGTCAAGGCCGGTAACGGTGCCGGAAACGGACATCCGGTAGCCGTCGTCGTGCACCGTGCGCACCGTGACCAGGCTCCGGTGGTTGGTGCTCTCCGGCGCGGTGACCACGTCAACGTCCACGCCAAGCTCTTCGGCCAGCCGCGGCGCGTTCACGAAGGTCACCTGGTCGTCGACCACCTCGGAGAACACTCCGCGCAGCGCGGCCAGCGGCAACACGCTGACGTCCTCGTTGGCCAGCTCACCGCGTACCTCCACGGTGACCGAGGACGGTGCCTTGGTGCTCAGCGCGGAGAGCACGGTGCCCAGCTTCTGCGCCAGCGCGAGGTACGGGCGTACCTCCTCACCGACCGGGCCGCCGGCCACATTCACCGCATCGGGTACGAAATCGCCGCGCAGCGCGAGCAGCACCGAGCGCGCCACATCGGTACCCGCGCGGTCCTGCGCCTCGGCCGTGGACGCGCCAAGGTGCGGGGTCACCACCACGTTGTCCAACCCGAACAGCGGGCTTTCGGTGGTCGGCTCGGTGGCGAACACATCGATACCGGCGCCCCGGACATGGCCCTCGCGGACCGAATCGGCCAGCGCGGCCTCGTCGATCAACCCACCGCGCGCGGCGTTCACGATGATGACGCCCGGCTTGGTCTTTGCGAGCGCGCCCGCGTCGATCAGACCCTTGGTCTCATCGGTCTTCGGCAGGTGGATGGTGATCACATCGGCCCGCTGCAACAGATCGTCCAGCGCCACCAGCTCGATCCCCAACTGCGCGGCGCGCGCGGCGGAGGCATACGGGTCGTAGGCGATCAGCTTGGTGCCAAACGCGGCCAACCGGTGGGCGACCAGCTGGCCGATCTTGCCGAGGCCGACCACACCCACGGTTTTGCCACCCAGCTCCACGCCGGAGAAGGAGCTGCGCTTCCAGGCGCCGCCGTGCAGGCTCGCGTCTGCCGCCGGCACCTGCCGAGCGACGGCGAGCAGCAAGGCACAGGCGTGTTCCGCCGCGGACACGATATTCGAGGTCGGCGCGTTCACCACCAGCACACCGCGCTCGGTGGCGGCGGGGACCTCGACGTTGTCCAGCCCGACGCCGGCTCGCGCGACGACCTTCAACCGGTTGGTCGCCGCGAAGACCTCGGCGTTGACCTGGGTCGCCGACCGCACCACGAGCGCATCGGCCTCGGCGACCGCGGCGAGCAGGGCCGGCCGGTCCGTGCCATCGACATGGCGGACTTCGACCTCGTCGCCGAAGACCTCCAGCACGGACGGGGCGAGCTTTTCCGCTAGCAAGACGACAGGACGGGGGGAAGTGCTCACAAGGAAGCTCCCAAGCTTCAGTGGGTTCGTTTGGAGCGCAAATGTGCGCCAACCTCACGAGCCGCGTGTCTGTCCCGGCGCAACACCCACGCTGACCGTGCACAACTGTGTGCGCGGACCGTGTCGCAGTCTATCGGGATGCGGATGCACACGAATAAAGGGTGAGGCAAAACACCGGGCGGAAAGGTGCAAAGATAAGTCAAGAACAGTTAGGTCAAGAACACGGTATCGGGGTTTGGCTGGTGTCCGATCCGTACACGACAGTCGGTGACCGAGCGAGGATGCTCGAGGTATGCCAGAACACACTACTTCGATCGGTGACCTGACCATCGCGCAGCGGCACACCGCGCTCGCCGAGGAGTTCACTCGCCGGGTTGAACAGGTACCGGATGGCGCATGGGACAACGATTCGCCATGTGCCGGGTGGACAGCGCGGGACGTACTGCGCCATATGTTGGACAATTACGCGAATATGCCGTCGCATGCCGGGATCTCCCTGACCATCGATGGGTCCGTTGTAGACGATCCGGTGGGCACATGGATTGCCGCGCAAGAGAAAATGGGTGATCTGCTCGCGGATCCGGAACGCGCTGGCGCGGAGTACGACGGGTACTTCGGCCGCACCTCGATCCAGGCCACCGTGGACACTTTCCTCGGTGTCGACCTCGTCGCGCACGCCTGGGATATCGCAAGGGCAACCGGACAGGACGAGCAGCTGCCAGCCGAGCACTGCCGCCACTACTACGAGCTGATGCTGCCGTTCCAGGACAATCTGCGTATGGAAGGGGTGTGTGGGCCGGCCGTAGCGGTGCCGGACGATGCCCCGATCCAACACCGGTTCCTCGGTCTACTCGGTCGCACTCCCTGACCGCAATATCATCAAGGAATGTCGTCGCGGAGCGTGCGGCCGACCAGCTCACGCGGGCTCGCGTTCGCCAGTTCCCGGCAATCGTGCGATAAGTGCGGTTGGTCGGTGTAGCCAGCAAGCACGGCAAGTCCAGCAAGGGACACCGGTGCGCCCGGCTGCCTGGCCAACCGCAGAAATCGTTGCAGGCGCAGGATCCGGCGCAGCGTAGCTGGACCATAACCGAACGCCGCGAGGCAGCGACGGTGCAATTGCCGCGCGCCAACGCCAATTCGCTCGGCGAGCGCACCGACAGGCAGACTCGGATCGTTGCGCAGCAGTTCAGCCACTGCCGCGGCGATCGGGTCATTGCTCGGTGCGCGGGTCAGCCAGGACCGCACCCGCCCGCCGAGTACGGCCAGCTTCGCGTCCACGCCATCGGCTTCATCGATCCGTTCGGCGAGCTGCCGGCTGTCCCGCGAGCCGAGCAGCGCGTCCAGCTCTACCCGGCGGTCCCGGATCTCCGCGGTATGCAACCCGAATACCGAGCCTGCCCTGCCCGGCTGGAACCGGACCCCCACGGCCGCCGTCCCCGCCGGAAACTGGAAGGACCACGCCGAGGTCTCCGGGCCACAGAGCACCAGGCGCCCGCCGTCGATCCACAACACATCAACACAGCCATCCGGCACGAGCCGGTGCGCGCCACCAACCTGTGCCGTCCAGCCCGTCACCAGATCGTCCGCGAGTTCCGTTGGCACGGCGACCGGTCGATACCAGTTCACCGTGCAACGATAGCGCCGCCGGCGGACAATAACTCCTCGTAATCGCGTTCTTTAAGGTTGGCGAGGTTTAGGGCTCGTCGAACTCGCCGTCCTTGGCACCAGCCACGAACGCGTCCCATTCCGCCATGGTGAACACCAGGATCGTGCCGTCCGGCTCGGTCGCGTTGCGCATCGCCACGTAGGTGGCGCCGTCGGTGTGTGGCACGAACGCGATCTCGACCTGATCGCCGCCCGGACGCTGCCATTCGGCATTGCTCAGGTCCAGGTTGCCGCGTACCTCGGCCTTGTCGTCGTAGATCGGCGCGGTGTTCTCACTCATGTCGTTCCCCTGACGTTGGATCACAAACGGAAAAGGCGTGACGCCGCGCGCACGATACCGCGCACGACGTCACGCCTCGCAGTTAACTCAGGCGGTTTCCGTAATCGGACGATCCACCCAGGACATCAGGCCACGCAGCTGCGCGCCGACCTGCTCGATCGGGTGCTGCTGCCCCTGCTCGCGCAGCCGGGTGAAGTTCGGCCGGCCGTTGTCATCCTCGGCCACCCACTCCTTCGCGAAGCTGCCGTCCTGGATCTCCGCCAGGATCTTGCGCATCTCCGCCTTGGTCTGGTCGGTGACCACGCGCGGTCCACGAGTCAGGTCGCCGTACTCCGCGGTGTCGCTGCAGGAGTAGCGCTGCCTGGCGATGCCACCCTCGTAGATCAGGTCCACGATCAGCTTGAGCTCGTGCAGCACCTCGAAGTAGGCGATCTCCGGCTGGTAGCCGGCGTCAACCAGGGTCTCGAACCCGGCCTGGATCAGGTGCGAGGTTCCACCGCAGAGCACCGCCTGCTCACCGAACAGGTCGGTCTCGGTCTCCTCGGTGAACGTCGTCTTGATCGTGCCGGCACGAGTGCCGCCGATCCCCTTCGAGTAGGCAAGGCCAAGCGCCAGCGCGTTGCCGGTGGCGTCCTGCTCGACCGCTACCAGGTTCGGCACACCCTTGCCGTCGACGAACTGGCGGCGCACCAGGTGGCCAGGACCCTTCGGGGCGACCAGCACGACGTCCACGTTCGCCGGCGCGCTGATGTAGCCGTACCGGACGTTGAAGCCGTGGCTGAAGAACAGCGCCTTACCCTCGCTCAGGTTCGGCTCGATGTCCTGCGCGTAGAGGGTGCGCTGCACGGTGTCCGGCGCCTGGATGGTGATGACGTCCGCTTCGGCCGCGGCCTCGGCGGGAGTGACGACCCGCAGCCCTTCCTCTTCGGCCTTCGCCCTGGACTTCGAGCCCTCCGGGAGTCCGATTCGGACGTCCACCCCGGAATCGCGCAGGCTCAGCGCGTGCGCGTGACCCTGGCTGCCGTAGCCGATGACGGCTACCTTGCGCCCCTGGATGACGCTGAGGTCAGCATCGTCGTCGTAGAAAACTTCGGCACTCATGAATACGAACTGCTCCTTAATTGCGTGTACTAACCTGCGCCATCACCGGGTCGCGGTCGCGGTGATCGACCGTGCTCCCCTGCCGACCGCGACCATTCCGGACTGAACGATCTCGCGGATACCGTATGGTTCCAGCATCCGCAGCAACGCACCGAGCTTGTCAGCGGTGCCCGTCGCTTCGACAGTGACCGCCTCCGGAGAGACATCCACCACCTTCGCACGGAACAGCTGCACCGTTTCCAGTACCTGGCTGCGCACCGTGGCATCCGCCCTGACCTTGACCAGCAGCAACTCCCGCTGCACCGAGGTGTCCGGGTCCAGCTCGACGATCTTGATCACGTTGATGAGCTTGTTGAGCTGCTTGGTGACCTGTTCGAGGGGTAGTTCCTCGACCGCGACGACGATGGTCATCCGGGAAACGCTCTCGTTCTCCGTCGGTCCTACCGCCAGCGATTCGATATTGAACCCACGGCGGGAGAACAGCCCGGCTACCCGGGCGAGCACGCCTGGCTTGTCCTCAACCAGGACGCTCAGCGTGTGCCTAGTCATGAGCTATCCCACCGTCTTCCGCGCTCTTCGTGTCGTTCGTGTCGTCCTGGTCCACCAGCGTGGCCGCGTCCGGCCGGATTCCCTCGGTCTCCGGTCCTTCCGCTTCGTCCTCGTCGAACAGCGGCCGGATGCCCCTGGCCGCCATGATCTCGTCATTGCCAGTGCCCGCCGCGACCATCGGCCACACCTGGGCGTCCTTGCCCACCACGAAGTCAATCACCACCGGGCGGTCGGTCACCTCACGCGCCCGCCGGATCACGTCGTCGACCTCGTCCTTGGTCTCGCAGCGCAGCCCAACGCAGCCAAGCGCTTCCGCGAGCAGCGCGAAATCCGGAATCCGGTGCGCATGCGTACCGAGGTCGGTCTGCGAGTAGCGCTCCGAATAGAACAGATTCTGCCACTGCCGGACCATACCGAGGTTGCCGTTGTTGATCACCGCGACCTTGATCGGCGCGCCCTCGATGGCGCAGGTGGCCAGCTCCTGATTGGTCATCTGGAAGCAACCATCCCCGTCGATGGCCCAGACTTCCTTGTCCGGCTGGCCGAACTGCGCGCCCATCGCGGCCGGTACGGCGAATCCCATGGTGCCGAGTCCACCCGAGTTGACCCAACTACGTGGGTTCTCGTACCGGACGAACTGCGCTGCCCACATCTGGTGTTGCCCGACGCCAGCCGCATACACCGCGGCCGGCCCCGCGAGCTTGCCGATCCGCTCGATCACGAACTGCGGGGAAAGCGCGCCATCGGCCGGCCAGTCGTAACCGAGCGGGAAGGTGTCCCGCCAATTACTCAGCAGCGACCACCAGGTTTCCAGGCTCGGCCGCTCGCCGGCCGCGTGCACCGCGGCGATCAGCTCGGTGATGATCTCCTGGCAATCACCGACGATCGGAACATCGGCCTTGCGGTTCTTGGAAATCTCCGCCGGGTCGATATCCGCGTGCACGATCGCGGCCTCGGGCGCGAAACTGGACAGCTGCCCGGTGACCCGATCGTCGAACCGGGCGCCGAGCGCGAGAATCAGGTCCGCTCGCTGCATCGCCGCCACGGCGGCAACCGAACCGTGCATCCCCGGCATGCCCAGATGTAGCGGATGCGAGTCGGGGAAGGCTCCGCGCGCCATCAGCGTGGTTACCACCGGGATACCAGTCAGTTCGGCCAGCTCCCGCAGTTGCTCGGCGGCATCCGCCTTGAGCACCCCACCACCGACGTAGAGGACGGGACGGTTGGACTTGGCGATCAGCCCGGCAGCCTCCCGAACCTGCTTGCCATGCGGGCGCATGGTTGGCCGGTAGCCGGGCAACTGGCGCTCCGGGGGCCAGCTGAAGGAGGTGTTCTCCTGCAGGACGTCCTTCGGGATATCCACAAGGACCGGTCCTGGCCGGCCGGTCGAGGCGAGGTGGAAAGCCTCGGCGATCACCCGTGGGATGTCCACTGGATCGGTGACCAGGTAGTTGTGCTTGGTGACAGGCAGGGTGATGCCGCAGATATCGGCTTCCTGGAATGCGTCCGTGCCGATCAGCGCCCTGCTCTGCTGGCCGGTGATGGCCACCACCGGGATGGAATCCATATGCGCGTCGGCAAGCGGTGTGACCAGGTTCGTCGCCCCCGGCCCCGAGGTCGCCATGCAGACCCCGACCTTGCCGGTGGCCTGCGCGTATCCGGTCGCCGCGTGCCCCGCGCCCTGTTCATGGCGAACCAGGATGTGCCGGACTTTCGTGGAGTCGAGCAGCGGATCGTAGGCGGGAAGGATCGTGCCACCAGGAATCCCGAATACCACCTCGGCGCCTACCGACTCCAGCGACCGGACGAGCGACTGTGCGCCGGTTACGCGTACCGGCGCGCCCGCTGGCGGTGCTGGTTTCGGGCGGCTCTGCTGCCCGTTCTGCGGCGTCGCGGACGGCTGGGTAGCCCCGCCCTGCGTGCCGGATTCCGGATCGGCCTTGGCCGATCGCGAGGTGGCACTGGTCATCAGTTCTGCCCCTGGTCTCGATTACTCAGTTTCTGGTGGCGCTGCCGCGGAAAACCTGGTCCTGACACGAAAAAACCCCCGCCGGCCAAGGGCCGCACGAGGGTTGCGCGTCGACGTCGTCGTAAACTCCCTAAGCGTCGACGCGCTTCGGAAGTACGAGGCCATTACGCAGCAGCATGCCCCCGACGTTAACGCCTCTCCGTATCGGGCGTCAACTCTGCGGGACGTACATCCCGCATACTGGGCACCGCAGGGTCCCCCGGACGTGAACGGTCCGCGCGGCCGGTGGCACCATCGAGTCATGTCCAGCGATAACGCCGAGTCCGCTCCGCGGCAGCCAGCAGCGCAGCCAACCGCACTGCCGCCCAATGCGCGAGCGGTGTTTCGTTCCTCCACCGTACTGCTGCTGGTGGCGTTCTTCGTGGCGGTCTGCGCCACCCCGTTCGCCTGGGGGGCAACGGGTCTACAGGCCGTCTACGTGGTCCCGGTCGTGATCATCGTGTGGACCCTGCGCCGCCGCACCACGGTGGATCGGGACGGCATGGTGGTCCGCACGGTCTGGTCCAAGCGAGTGCTGCCGTGGGCGGAGATCGCCGGCCTGCGCCTGACGCCGAAAGCACAGGTCTACGCGGTACTGCGGGATGAGGCCGAGATCCGGCTGCCCACGGTTCGCACCAGGCATATCCCGGTGATCGCGATCCTCAGCGAGGGACGGATCCCGGATACCACGGTGGACTCGACCGAACAGCAGGACGCGCCAACAGCGGACGCACCAGAAGAGGTGGCCCCAGGAGAGGTGGCCTCAGAAGAGGTCGCCCCAGAAGAGGTGGCTTCAGAAGCGACCGCGGATAGGGCAGCCGATGTGGCGCCGGACACGAATTCCGCGTCAACTCGGGAAACTGACACCGAAGCCGAAGCGGCGGAACCCGCCGGCCAGGCACGGGAGTAGCCTACGAACTACCGGTGCGCCGCAACCGGCACACCCGCCGTAGCGCGCCGCGGAACTCAACCGAACCGTGAACTTCATTTGGAGGAGCCGTGCCGCAGCTGCGCTCCCGGATCACCACGCATGGCCGTAATGCCGCCGGCGCCCGCGCGCTCTGGCGGGCCACCGGCATGACCGACGGAGACTTCGGTAAACCGATCGTCGCGATCGCCAACTCGTACACCCAGTTCGTGCCTGGTCACGTTCACCTCAAGGATCTCGGCGAGCTGGTGGCCGAATCGGTGCGCGAAGCAGGGGGCGTACCGAGGGAATTCCACACCATCGCGGTGGATGACGGGATCGCGATGGGGCATTCCGGCATGCTCTACTCGCTGCCCTCCCGCGAGGTCATCGCGGATGCGGTCGAGTACATGGTGAACGGTCACCAGGCGGACGCGCTGGTCTGCATCTCGAACTGCGACAAGATCACCCCGGGGATGCTGAACGCGGCGATGCGGCTGAACATCCCGACGGTGTTCGTCTCGGGTGGACCGATGGAGGCCGGTAAGGCGGTCGTGGTCGACGGCGTCGCACATGCGCCAACCGACCTGATCACCGCGATCTCGGCGTCGGCGAGCGCGCAGGTCGATGACGATGGTCTGGCCGAAGTGGAGCGCTCCGCCTGCCCGACCTGTGGCTCCTGCTCCGGGATGTTCACGGCCAACTCGATGAACTGCCTCACCGAAGCACTCGGCCTCGCGTTGCCTGGCAACGGGTCGATTCTTGCCACGCATGCCGCGCGGCGCCAGCTCTTCCTCGACGCCGGCCGTACCGTCGTCGAACTCGCCAACCGGTGGTATCGGGAGGACGACGCCACCGCACTGCCCCGCTCGCTGGCCAGTCGCAAGGCATTCGAGAACGCGATGGCGCTCGATATGGCGATGGGCGGCTCGACGAACACCGTGCTGCATATCCTGGCCGCCGCGACCGAAGGCGAGATCGACTTCTCGCTCGAGGACATCGACGCGGTCAGCCGCCGGGTGCCGTGCCTTTCCAAGGTGGCGCCCAATTCGGACTACCACATGGAGGACGTGCATCGGGCCGGTGGCATCCCCGCCATCCTCGGCGAGCTGGATCGCGCCGGGTTGTTGCACCGTGACGTGCACGCGATCCACAGCCCCTCGCTGGCTGAATGGCTGGCGGAATGGGATATCCGCGCGGCCCAGCCAAGCGAGCAGGCGGTCGAGATGTTCCACGCCGCGCCGGGCGGGGTACGCACCACCGAGGCGTTCTCCACGGCGAATCGCTGGTCCGAGTTGGACACTGACGCGGCGAAGGGCTGCATCCGGGATGCGGCGCACGCCTACACCGCCGAAGGCGGGCTCGCCGTACTTCGCGGCAATCTCGCGGAATACGGCGCGGTGATCAAGGCAGCGGGGATCGATGAGTCGCTGTGGCGTTTCGAGGGCCCTGCCCGAGTGGTGGAAAGCCAGGAGCAGGCGGTTTCGGCGATCCTGAACCGCGAGGTGCAGGCGGGCGAGGTACTTGTGGTGCGCTACGAGGGCCCCGCCGGCGGGCCGGGGATGCAGGAAATGTTGCACCCCACCGCGTTCCTGAAGGGCGCGGGTCTTGGCCAGAAGTGCGCGCTGATCACCGACGGCCGGTTCTCCGGTGGTTCCTCTGGTCTTTCCGTGGGGCATATCTCCCCGGAGGCGGCCGATGAGGGCGCGATCGGGCTGGTGGAAAACGGGGACCAGATCCTGATCGATGTGCACGAGCGCCGGCTGGAACTGCTGGTTTCCGCCGAAGTGCTCGCCGAACGGCGCGCCAAGATGGCCTCCAGCGAGCACCCGTGGCAGCCGATCGACAGGGACCGGCCGGTGAGCAAGGCACTGCGCGCCTACGCGCGGCTGGCCACCTCCTCGCATACCGGCGCGGTCCGCGACCCAGCACGCTGAGCCGAGAACGCGGTCACGCCCTCAACCGCACGATCCCCAAGGATTGCGGTTGAGGGCGCCCCACTAGATCACCGGAAAACCAGTAGCACGACCACGGTGGCGACGGCGGCGAGAATCAGCGAAACGAGCCCGAACGCGGGCGCGTGGCTGAACCACCGGGTACGGCGGTCCAGCGCGACCCGCCCGGCACCGGTGAACATCAACGCGAGCGCGGCCGCGCCGAGCATCATCTCGTACTCGTAGCCGCCCTCGCCGGCGAAGAACCCGGCCTCCAGCTTCATCGCGATCACCGCGTTGGTCATCACGCCGACGATGCCGGCCCCGGCAAGCGCGGTGAACAGACCGAGTACGAGCAACACGCCGGCACCGAGCTCGGTCACCGTGGTGACCCAGGCGAGCATGGTCGTCGCGCTGTACCCACTGGCACTGAGGGCATCGGCGAAGACGCTGACGCCCCCGCCATTGCCATCCATCCCGCCGAACATGCCGAGCTTCTGCAGCCCGTGCACGATGAAGATGCCACCGAGGATCACCCGGATGGCCAGCAGGCCCAGATCCAGTCCGGCATGCCATTCGGCCTTGTTACTGGTGTCCTTGTCCTGCGGGGGTGTACTACTTGGGCGCGGTGCGGACAGGGCCGGGCTGTAGCCCGCGTCGTCGAACTGCCCGCCCGCCGAGGGGCCAGATTGACCAGCGTCTGAAGTCACGAGATCTCCTTGCTGCTTCGCCCCCAGCTCTGCCTTAGCTTTCTGGCCGCACAGGGTAGGAGATTTCGGACAGCCACGCACGGTGAACTCGCCGGCACCACCCGATCAATACTCGCCGTTCACCAGATTGTCTGGTAGTTCGCCGGAGACAAACTGCGCGATCTGCCTGGCCGCGACCGCGTAGGAGCGCTCCCTGCTTCCCGTGCAACTGCCCCCTACGTGCGGGGTGAGCAGCACGCCCCGCACGGTCCACAGCGGATGATCAGCCGGCAGTGGTTCCGGATCGGTGACGTCCAGCGCCGCCCGCAGCCGGCCAGCCCCCAGCTCGGTGAGCAACGCCTCGGTACGCACGACCTTGCCACGCGCCGCGTTCACCAGCACCGCGCCGTCCGGCAGCGCGGCCAGGAACGCGGCATCCACCATCCCTTCGGTCTGCGAGGTCAGCGGCACGGTGAGCACCACCGCGTCCTGCGCGCCGAGCAAGCCGGGTAGCTCGGCCACGCCGTGTACCCCTGCCCGTGGCCGTAGCCCGACCATCGTCACCTGCGCGTCGAAGGCCTCCAGCCGGCGGGCAAGCTGCCTGCCGACATCGCCAGCGCCCAGCACGAGCACTCGTTTGCCCTGCAAGGTATCGGTGCGTCGGGGTTGCCAGGTGGCCGCGGCGGTATCCACGGCGAACCGGTCGAACTCACGGTAGATGGTGAGCAGCGCGGTCATCGCCCACTCCGCCGTGCTACCGCCGTGCGCGCCCCGGCAGGTGGAAAGCAGCAGTCCGGCTGGCAACTGATCGATCCACGCTTCCGCGCCAGCACTGAGCAGCTGCACCAGTCGCAGTTTCGGCAGCCCGGCGAGCCGTTCACCGGAGGGCGCGAAGCCGGGGATAAGCACTTCGGCGTGGCTCAGCTCCGCGGGAAACGGGCGCTCGGGGTCATAGTGCACCGCCGTGACGCCTGCCACCTCGGCGAAGGCGTCCAGTCCTGCCGCGTCCGGAACAAGCACCGTCACCGTGGGCAGGAAATCCGGGGGAGTCGTCACGTGCCGCGATGCTACCCAGCCAACCCGCCCGGCAAGCCAGCACCGGTGGTTGGGGCGAGTTTGCGACTGCCTCACCGTCGATTCACGGCATACCGCCTACCCTGGTGGTTGATGATGGGGCACCGATCTGGCCGCCGCGGACTGGCCACGCGCGCTGGCCGGGCCGCATCCTTCGCGCTGATCACCGTCGGTGCCCTGTTGCTCACCGGTTGCGCTGATTTCGAGGATCAGGCCGCCCCGAGCAACTGGCAGGAACAGGCGGAGCTGACCCCCGAAGCCGGGCCGGAACCACAGCTGCCCGAGGACGGCGACGATCAGGACTCCCCGCAGGAAGAACTGCCCGAGACACCTGAATCCATCCCTCCACCGGAGGGCTGCACCGACTTCGATCCCGCGGTGCTGGCTACCTGCCTGGATACCGTTTCCGCGGTCGCCACCCTGCCCGGCGCCGGTGCCGAGCCGAGTGCGCTCGCGGCGGAGCGCAAGAGCGGCCGGATCATGCGGGTACAACAAGATGCCGAACCGGTGCAGGTCAGCAAGCTCGAGGTGGACGGTTCCGGAGACGGCGGGCTCACCGGTATCGCGCTTTCTCCGACCTACGACGAAGACCAGCTGATCTTTGCGTATGTCACCACCCGAACGGACAACCGCGTGCTGCGGATCGCCCCCGATCAGCCGCCCGAGCCGGTGCTCACCGGGATCCCCAAGGGGTCAACCGGTAATCGGGGCGCGTTGACAAGCGATGCCGATGGGGCGCTACTGGTGGCCACCGGCGACGGCGGGAACGCGAACGCCGCGCAGAACCCGAAATCCCTCGCCGGCAAGGTGCTGCGGATCGACGGCCTCGGCAGGCCGGCGCCGAACAACCCGGATGACGGTTCGCGGATCATTTCCGGCGGACTACACGCGCCTGGCGGTGTCTGTGTCAGCGCCGATGGCGAGCAAACCTGGGTCACCGACCGCGCGCAGGACAAGGATCTGCTCTACCAGGTGGAAAGCGGCAAGCCGCTCGGTAGCGCGGACTGGACTTGGCCGGACCGGCCTGGTGTGGCCGGTTGCGCGGTGACCGCGGACAGCGTCCTGGTCGCCACCTCGGGCGCGGGCAATATGCAGAGCCTGACGCTGCGCGAGGACGGCACCTTCGAGCAGACGCCGAACGTGTTCGCCGAAGGCGAGTCCGGCTACGGCAAACTTTCCGGAGTTGATGCGCTCACCGACAAGGCCGTCGTGGCAAGCACGGTGAACAAGGACGGTGGATCGCCGGTTTCCAGCGATGACCGGGTCGTCATCATCGTGCAGCAGGACGGCGGCGGCGGAGCCGACTAGGAGCCAGCAGCCCGGTCCCGTGGTCTCCCACGGCCCCCGCCGCGCGGGAGCACCGCGAGCGGGGGCAGGGAACTCAGGAACAGCGCTCCAGGATCAGCTCACGCACGCGCTTGGCGTCCGCCTGGCCCTTGGTCGCCTTCATCACCGCGCCAACGATCGCGCCAGCGGCCTGCACCTTGCCGGCACGGATCTTGTCCGCCACATCCGGCTGGGCGGCAAGCGCCTCGTCCACCGCCGCGGTCAGCGCGGAGTCGTCCGAAACCACCGCGAGCCCGCGCGCGGCAACGACCTCGGCCGGTTCACCCTCACCGGCGAGCACGCCATCGATGACCTCCCTGGCCAGCTTGTTGGTCAGCTCGCCCGCGTTCACCAGCGCGATCACCTTCGCCACCTGCGCGGGTCCGATCGGCAGCTCGGCCAGCTCGACACCACGGGTGTTGGCTTGCTGCGCCAGATAGGACACCCACCAGGAGCGGGCCTCATCGGGAGTCGCACCTGCCTGCACGGTCGCCGCGATCACTTCGACGGCACCCGCGTTGAGCAGATCGCGCAGCTCCGCATCGGAAAGCTGCCATTCCTGCTGGATTCGCTTACGCAGCTCGGCCGGCTTCTCCGGCAGGGTCTCGCGCAGCCGCGCCACCCAGTCCGCGCTCGGCGCGATCGGCACCAGATCCGGCTCGGGGAAATACCGGTAGTCCTCGGCGGTTTCCTTGCGCCGCCCCGCGGAGGTGGTCTGACTTCCCTCGTCGAAGTGCCGGGTTTCCTGCACGATCTCGCCGCCGCCGGCGAGCACCGCGGCCTGCCGCGTCATCTCGTAGCGCACCGCGCGCTCCACGCTGCGCAGCGAGTTCACGTTCTTCGTCTCGGTACGGGTGCCGAACTCGGTGGTACCGACCGGCCGCAGCGATACATTCGCATCGCAGCGCAGCGAGCCCTGATCCATCCGCACATCGGAGACCTGGAGCGCACGAAGCAGGTCCCGCAGGGCGGTGACATAGGCACGGGCGACCTCGGGCGCCCGGTCACCGACGCCTTCGATCGGCTTCGTGACGATCTCGATCAGCGGCACGCCCGCGCGGTTGTAGTCGAGCAGCGAATGACTCGCCCCGTGGATCCGCCCGTCGGCGCCACCGACATGCAGTGATTTCCCCGTGTCTTCTTCCATGTGCGCGCGCTCGATACCCACGCGCACCGTGTCACCGTCCGCCAGCTCGACGTCCATCCACCCCTCGAAGGCGATCGGCTCGTCGTACTGCGAGGTCTGGAAGTTCTTCGGCATATCCGGGTAGAAGTAGTTCTTCCTGGCGAACCGGCACCATGGCGAGATATCGCAGTTCAGCGCCAACCCGATGCGGATCGCCGACTCCACCGCGGCACCGTTGACCACCGGCAGCGAACCGGGCAGCCCGAGGCAGGTAGGGCACACCTGGGTGTTCGGCTCCGCGCCGAAGGTCGTCGCGCAGCCGCAGAACATCTTCGTCGCGGTGGACAGCTCGACATGCACTTCGAGCCCGAGCACCGGATCGAAACGCGCCACGACCTCGTCGTAATCCATCGTTTCGGCCATCGTCGTCATGCGCCACTCCCCTGCGGCTCGACCGTTCCCGGTACCGAAGGACAACCCAGTACCAACGAACCCCCTTGTGCGGCATCCCGCGCGGCCTCGAACGCCGCGCCGACCCGATACATCCGCTCATCGGCCATCGCCGGCGCCATCACCTGCAGGCCAACCGGCAACCCATCCTCATCAGACAGTCCACTCGGGACGCTGATGGCGGCGTTGCCAGCCAGGTTCACCGGCACCGTGCACAGATCGGCCCGGTACATCGCCATCGGGTCGTCCACCCGCTCGCCGATCGGGAACGCGGTGGTCGGCGTGGTCGGCGAGACCAGCACGTCCACCCGTTCGAAGGCGGCGGCGAAATCCCGGGAGACCAGCGTGCGCACCTTCTGCGCCTGGCCGTAGTACGCGTCGTAGTACCCGGAGGAAAGCGCGAAGGTACCGAGCATGATCCGGCGCTTCACCTCGGCGCCAAAGCCAGCTTCCCTTGTCGCCGACATGACCTCCTCGGCGGAGGCGCCGTTCTCGCCGACGCGCAGGCCGTAGCGCATGGCGTCGAACCGCGCCAGGTTCGAGGAAGCCTCGCTGGGGTTGATCAGGTAGTAGGCGGGCAGCGCATGCTCGAAGTTCGGGCAGGACACCTCGACGACCTCCGCGCCAAGGCCGCGCAACGTCTCCACCGCGGCGTGGAATGAGCTCAGCACGCCAGGCTGGTAGCCCTCGCCGGCGAATTCGGTGACCACGCCGACGCGCACGCCACGAAGATCGCCGTCCGCGCCCTGCCGCGCGGCCGCCACCACCGGCGGCACCGCGGCGTCGATCGAGGTGGAGTCCAGCGGGTCGTGCCCGCCGATCACCTCATGCAGCAGTGCGGCGTCGAGCACGGTGCGGGCGCACGGCCCGCCCTGATCGAGCGAGGAAGAGAACGCGACAAGGCCGTACCTGGACACCCCGCCGTAGGTCGGCTTCACGCCAACCGTGCCGGTCACCGCGGCTGGCTGGCGAATCGATCCGCCGGTGTCGGTACCGACGGCGAGCGGCGCCTCGAAGGCGGCCAACGATGCCGCCGAACCGCCACCGGAACCGCCGGGAATCCTGTCGTGGTCCCACGGGTTCCTCGTCGGCCCGAAGGCGGAGTTCTCGGTGGACGAGCCCATCGCGAACTCGTCCATGTTCGCCTTGCCGAGAATCACCACCCCCGCTTCCCGCAGCTTGCGGGTGACCGTGGCGTCGTACGGCGGGATCCAGCCATCCAGTATCCGGGACCCGCAGGTGGTCGGTACACCGTTGGTGGTGAACACATCCTTGAGGGCCAGCGGCACGCCGGCCAGCGCCGAGCGCGGCTGCTTGCCCGCGGCCAGTTCGGCATCCACCGCGCGCGCGGCATCCAGCGCACCCTCGGTGTCCACGTGCAGAAAGGCATGGACCGCGCCGTCGACTTCACTGATGCGGTTCAGATGCGCCTGGGTCACCCGTTCGGCGCTGATCTCACCCGCGTGAATCCGCGCGGCGAGCTCGGCGGCGGTGAGCCTGGTCAGCGCCGCCGAGTCGGTTGGCTCGGTCACTGTTCCTCCCCCAGGATGCGCGGTACTTGGAACCGGCCGTCCTCCGCGGCTGGCGCGCAGGCCAGTGCCTGCTCGTTGGTCAGCCCCTCGCGTACCACGTCGTCGCGGAACACGTTCGTCAACGGCACGGCATGCGACGTCGGCGGGATGTCCTCGGCTGCCACCTCGTTGACGGTGGCCACCGAGGACACGATCACGTCCAGCTGGCCAGCAAAGGTGTCCAGCTCCTCCTCGGTCACCGCCAGCCGCGCGAGGCGGGCGAGGTGCGCGACCTCGGCACGGGAAATACTCGGCACGAAAGATCAACCTCACAGGTTGTGGCTTGTCTGCACAGACCGGTTACCCGGAGTCTATTGCGAGCTCGGACGCGCCTGGACAGGGCCTGGGCATGGACACGGATGGGAGATAATTCGGCGAACCGGACGGCGGATCGGGCAGGCTGGAATGGTCTGCCACAATGATCGGCCGGTATCGGCGCCGACGTGTGCCGGACCACAGCACCGTGCACCTAACAAGCCGCGCGGGGACGGCTCGGCCGGCTCCGCGCCCGATGCGGGAGGCGTTTCGCCTTGTCCTTCCTGATCCGGGTTCAACTCCCGGACAGTCCCGGCACCCTGGGGGCGGTGGCGACGGCTCTCGGCGCCATCGGCGCGGACATACTCAGCGTGGATGTTGTCGAGCGCGAGTCTGGCGTGGCCATCGACGACCTCGTCGTCGATCTGCCATCCGGCCGACTACCCGATGTACTCATCACCGCGGCCGAGTCAATCGAGGGCGTCGAAGTGGACGCGGTACGCCCCTATGCGGGCATGTTGGACACGCATCGGGAGCTCGAGCTGGTCGAGGACATCGCGGCCACACCGAGCCAGGGCTTAGCCATCCTGGCCGAAGGGGTGCCGAAGATCTTCCGCGCTGGTTGGGCGCTGGTGGTCTCGCAGGACAACGGCAAGGTACGGCAGCACGCCGCGAGTACCGCCGCGCCGGAGGAGCCGCTGACCGAGTTGCCGTGGATGCCGGTGGAGCGGGCAACCGTGCTGGACGGCGAGGACCACTGGGTGCCGCCGACCTGGCAGGAGCTGGGCACCGAGCTGGCCACCACGCCGCTCGGCAAGCCGGACCGGGCGCTGCTCATCGGGCGCCCCGGCGGCCCGATGTTCCGGGCCGCCGAGGTCGCCAGGCTTGCGCATCTCGCCGGGATCGCCGCCGTCGTGCTGGACGGCTGACGCCCAGTAACCGCGTTCCTTGGGGTTAGCGAGTTCAGCCGCGCTCGTATTCGGCGAGCACCTTGTCGATCTCGGCGAGGGTGTTCGCCTTACCCGCCTCGCTCTGGAAAGACGCGGTGACCGAGGTGCGGGCCAGTTCGGCGAGTTCCCGTGCGGTCAGCCCGAGTGTTCCGGCGACGGCGCGGTACTCGCCGACGAGCGTGGCGCCGAACATCGGCGGATCGTCGGTGTTCAGGGTTACCGGCACGCCATGATCCAGCATCCGGCGGATCGGATGTGCCTCGATCGACGGCACCTGCCGGGTGCGCACGTTCGAGGTCGGGCAGACCTCGAAGACGATGCCCCGCTCGCGCGCGTAGTCCAGCAGCCGCGGGTCGGAGCCGGCGCTGGTGCCGTGCCCGATCCGTTCCGCGCCGAGATCGTGGATCGCCGACCACACGGTCGCTGGCCCGGTCGTCTCGCCGGCATGCGGCACACTACGCAGGCCGGCCTCGCGCGCCGCGGTGAACATCGGGGCGAACTGTGCCCTGCCCACACCGACCTCAGGGCCGCCGAGGCCGAAGGAGACCAGCCCCTGCGGCCGGTTTCCCAGCGCGAAGGCAACCGTCTCGCGCCCGCCGAGCACGCCTTGCTCGCCGGGAATGTCGAAGCACCAGGCGAGTTCGACGCCATAGCGTTCGCTTGCCTCGGTTCGCCCGTCGGCGAGCCCGGTCAGCAGCGCGTCGTCGGACATCCCGTCGAGCAGATGGTTGTACGGCGTGACGGTCACCTCGGCATAGCGCACCTGCTGCGCGGCCAGCTCCCTGGCGAGCCCGGTGACCAGCAGTTCGATGTCCGCCGCGGTGCGGATCAGTGATTGCACGGCGAGGTACACCCGGACGAAGTGGTCGAAGTCGCGGAACTGGTAGAACTCCCGCAACGCGGCCGCATCGGTTGGCACGCCTGCTTCCGGGTGCCGGGCGGCCAGCGCGAGCACGGTGTCCACGCTCGCGGAGCCGACCAGATGCACATGTAGTTCCGCCTTGGGTAGCGCAACCACAAAGTCGTCCAAATTAGACACATTAGACAAGGGAAAACTCCTGCGATACAGCGAATTTAGCCATGCACGATGCACATGGCAGGACAGTTGGAATCGCAGGAGTTAGCTATGGGGCGAGATCGCCGCGCCGGTGATCCTCGCCGTAGAGTGGCAACGGCGGCACGATCCACCGCGCGGTGGCGAGTGGTATGCCACTGCGGATCACCGGGTCAGCATAACCCGGGGCGGGTACCCGGTCGAGCGCTTTGGCCCAGCGAATCAGTCGACCGGAGCCCGGCACACCGGAACGGCGAAGGCAAGCTGTAGTCCCCCGGGGCCCGGCTGCCAATCCCGCTCGGGCAGCCGGCTGAAACCGAGCCGCTCGTACAGCCGGTGCGCGGCGACCATGACGTCCCTGCTGCACAGCACCACCCTGGTACAGCCGAGTTCGCCGGCCCGATCGAGCACCGCGCAGGTCAGCGCATGGCCAACACCGCGCCGCCGCGCATCAGGGGCGGTGGCGAGCATCCGGAACTCCAGCTCGCCTTCGCGCGCGATCTCCGCGAACTCGCTACCGGGCAGGGCCATCGACACCGAGCCGAGGATGGCACCTTCGTGATCGATGGCCACCAGCAGTTCACCGGCCGCGGCCCGCCGCCCAGCATCGGCAAGTTCCTTGCGGTAGTCGGACTCTGGTTCCAACGCGCTGCTCGCCTGGTACGCGGCGAGGGTGAGCTCACCCACCCGCTCGAATTCCTCCGGCTTGGCCGGTCGGACGATTACGTCAGTCATCTACTCGCGCTACCTCGCGCGCCTGTTCGGGGCCCTGCTCGAGGAGCACCCGAAAACCGTCATCATCAAGCAGCGGCACTTTCAGCTGCACCGCCTTGTCAAACTTTGAACCAGGAGCCTCGCCGGCGACGACGAAGGCCGTCTTCTTCGACACCGATCCGGCCGCTTTACCGCCGCGCGCCATGATCGCCTCTTTCGCCTCATCCCGCGAGTAATCCCGCAGCGATCCAGTGACCACTATGGACATGCCCTCCAGGTTACGCGGGATGGAATTATCGCGCTCGGCCACCATCCGCACGCCGGCGGCCCGCCATTTCTCCACGACCTCGCGATGCCAATCCACCGCGAACCACTCCTGAACGGCGGCGGCGATCGTCGGTCCGACCCCGTCCACATCGGCGAGTTCCTGCTCGTCGGCAGCCTGGATGGCGTCCAGTGAACCGAACTCCCTGGCCAGTGCCTGCGCCGCGGTCGGCCCGACATGCCGGATGGAAAGCCCGACCACGACCTTCCACAGCGGACGCTGCTTGGCCGCGTCCAGGTTGGCGAGCAGCTTAGCGCCATTCGCGGACAGCTCACCCGCCTTGGTGCGGAACAGATCGCATTCCTTGAGCTTGTCCTCATCAAGGGTGAACACATCACCCTCGTCGTGCAGCACGCCCGAGGTGAGAAGCGCGCTCGCGCTCTCGTAGCCAAGTACTTCGATATCGAACGCGCTGCGGCTAGCCAGATAGGACAGTCGCTCCCTGAGCTGCGCGGGACAGGACCGCGCGTTCGGGCAGCGAATATCCACATCGGCTTCCTTCTGGTGCCGCAGCGGCGTGCCGCACTCCGGGCACAGCGTGGGCATCACGAACGCCCGCTCGTCACCGGTCCGCACATCCACCACCGGGCCGAGTACCTCGGGAATCACATCGCCGGCCTTGCGGATGACCACCCGGTCGCCGATCAGTACGCCCTTGCGGACCACTTCCTCGGCGTTGTGCAGCGTGGCCATCGCGACCGTGGAACCCGCCACCTTCACTGGTTCCATCACCGCGAACGGGGTGACCCTACCGGTGCGCCCCACGTTGACCTGGATATCCAGCAGCGTGGTTGTGGCTTCCTCGGGCGGGTACTTGTAGGCGATCGCCCACCTCGGTGCCCGCGAGGTGGCGCCGAGCCTGCGCTGCAGCGCCACATCGTCCACCTTGATCACGATGCCGTCGATCTCGTGCACCGCGTCGTGCCGATGCGACCCCCAGTACTTGACGTGCTCGGCAAGCGCTTCGGCGGCGAGCACCTTGGTGTGTTCGGAAACCGGTAGGCCCCAGGCACGTAGCGCGGCATACGACTCGGATTGCCTGCTCGGCTCGAACCCTTCCCGCTTGCCGAGGCCGTGACAGATCAGCCGCAACGGCCGGCTCGCGCTGACCTTCGGGTCCTTCTGCCGCAACGAGCCGGCGGCCGAGTTGCGCGGGTTCGCGAACGGCGGTTTACCCGCCTCGATCAGCCGCGCGTTGAGCTCGGCGAATTCCTCAACCGCGAAGAACACCTCGCCACGGATCTCCACCAGCTCGGGCGTCGGGAACTGCTCACTGGCGGCCAGCTCCTCGGGCACGTCACGCATGGTGCGCACGTTCAGCGTCACATCCTCGCCGGTCCGCCCGTCGCCTCTGGTCAACGCGCGGACCAGCCGACCGCGCTCGTAGAGCAGGTTGATCGCAAGGCCGTCGATCTTGAGTTCACAGAGGTAGTCGGTGCTGGCGCCGATCTCCTTTTCCACCCTGTCCACCCAGGCGCCGAGCTCATCCGAATCGAACGCGTTGTCCAAGCTGAGCATGCGTTCCAGATGATCGTGCGCGGTGAACGCGGTGGAGAAGGTGCCGCCGACCGCCTGTGTCGGCGAGTCCGGGGTCGCCAGTCCGGGGTGCTGTTCCTCCAGCTGCTCGAGCTCGCGGAACAGTGCGTCGAACTCACCGTCGGCGATCGTCGGCGAGTCCAGCACGTAGTACCGGAACCGGTGCTGGTCCACCAACTCGACGAGTTCGCGATGTCGCTCGCGGGCCGCCACCGGGACGTCGCCGATGTCCTGTGCGCCGCTGGCCCGGTCGGCCGGCAGGTCCTCGGCCCCAGTGGGTTCCGCGCCAGTAGGTTCCGCGGCAGTGGGTTCCGCCCGTTCGGTTTGCTCGCTCTGCCTGGTCACCAGCCCAGACTAATAACCCCGACCGACGAACCCGCTCGCGACGCCACCAGACCGCAATCTTTAGGGATCTTGCGGTGGACGCGCCTCGGACTGGGTCGAATCGGACTGGGGCGAATCCGACTGGGGCGAATCCGGCAGCCCGGCCAGTCCGCGCACCACCGTGCGCAACTCGAGCAGCGTCACCGCGCCGGCTGGCTCCGCCTCCGCCGTTTCCACCCTGCGGAGTCGCTCGGCGGCCAGTCGCTCGCCGAGCGTGGCATCCAGCGGCAGGAACGTCATCGTCTGCTTCGCCGATTCGGTGAGGTCGGCCAGTCGCGGGTGGTGTACGGCCACATCGACCAGTTGCTCGGCGGTATCCACCTGCACGGCTACCCGGACCTCGGCCAGCGGCAACCGGTGTTCCCCGAGATTCACCGTGACCTCGGTGGGATCGGGCACCGGGGGTACCGAATCGTGGTACTCCCACAGCAGGTCCTCGGCAGGTGCCCGAGCCAGCCAGGCGTCCGTGTACGGCCGCAGCTTCGGGTCTTCCTGCCCGGTCAGCACCAGTGCGTAATTGGCTCGCTGGCCCCGTTCGACGGCGAACTGCAACTCCGGGTGCAGGTCCGCGACCACCTCGCAGAGCAGCTGCTCCACCCGCTGTGGGGCACGGTCCCCGAGCGCGGCGTGCACCTCGGGCAACAGCGCCGACCATCGCTGCCAGAACCGCTCGGCCAGTTCGGCTGGCTCGGCCCCGAGCAGCTTCCGTTCATCGAAGATCCCGGTCGGTGCGGGCGCGGCGGTAGCGGGCTCGCTTCCGACCTCCGTGCCGCCGCGACGCCGACGAAACCAGTTGCGCATACCCACCATTGTGCGCGCCAGCACCCAGGTGTCGCAGGCCGTTCACCAATCCTCGGGTGGTTCGACGAAGGCCTTGCCCAGATCGCGTGTCGCCGAAAGTGCCGTGCGCAGCCAACTTGTACTCGCGCCGGCCAGCCCGCAACTCGGCGTGGGCACCGCGAGCTCGGCGAGAGTCGTGCGCGAAAAGCCCAGCCGGTCCACCAGGCGCAGCGCTGGTCCGGCGAGCGTACGCAGGTCCGGACGAGTGCCCCGGTCGGTACTGGGCACAAGGCCAAGCAGCAGTACGGTGCCGCTGTCCCAGGCCTGTCCCAACTCGTCGGTGAATGCCGTGGGGGCACCGTCCAGCGAACTCGCATCCAACGACACGCCAGCCGCGCCCGCCTTGCGAAACAGCGCGATCGGTGGTCGGGGCGCACAGCAGTGCACCAGCACCGGAGCACCGGTTGCCGCGCGAGCGGCGCTGATCACCCTGGCGAGTAGTTCGACCGCCTCCGGCTGTGGGACGGCTGGTACCTGTTCGTAGCCGGATGGCGAGCGCAACGCGCCGGCGAGCACCTGCGGCAGGCTCGGTTCGTCCAGCTGCACGACCACGGTGCTACCGGTTCGCCTTGCGACCTCCGCGATATGCGCGCGGAGCCCTTCGACCAGCGATTCAGTGAACTCGCGTACGGCGCCGCGATCTGTGAGCACCCGATGTCCGCGCGCCAGCTCGATCTCGGCCGTCAGCGTCCATGGCCCAGCCAGCTGCACCTTCACCACGCCCGGCGACGCCCCGGCACGCTCGACCATCTCGTCCAGCGTGTCCACGTCCTTGCGGAGCAGATCAACCGCCCTGCGTTGCACACTGCCAGGGCGCGCCGCGACCCGGTAGCCGCTTGGCACCACATCCACCGCGAGATCGACAAGCAGCGCGGCGCTACGGCCGATGATGTCGGCGCCGACGCCGCGGGCCGGAAGTTCCGGCAGATAGGGGAATTCGGGCAGCTCACCAAGCACAATATTGGCCGCTTCCCGCGGGTCGGTACCCGGCATCGAGCCGATCCCGGTCGCCGCGCCGGCGGGCCAGGGCAGCCCCGTTTCAGCCACTGCTCACCACTCCAGACTTTTTACCTACCGCGGGCTCGTGCCAGATCCCGCCCTACGCGTACCGTAGTGCGCACGCGGCCGACGCGGCGCGCGTGGCGATCACTCCTCGAAAATCCGTTGTACAACGCCGGTGGCCGATGGTGGCTGCCGTCTCGCGCTGCCGAGCCGAGGAGCCGCCGGAGAGAAACGCGGATGTTGGGAGGTGAAACGCATGAGAGTGGCACTCGCACAGACGAACTGCCAGCTCGGCGATATCGAGGGGAACCTCGTGAATACCGAACGGCTGATCAAGGAGGCGGCCGCACAGCAGGCCGATCTGGTGGTATTTCCCGAGCTCAGCCTCACCGGTTATGCGCTCGGTCAGGTAACTGACGATATGTCCCTGCCGCTGACCGACCCACGCTTGGCGGAACTGTCCAGGCACGGCCCCGATGTGGTGATCGGGCTACTCGAGGACGCCCCGGTGCGCAGGCATAATTCCGCGGTCTACCTTTCCGCGGGCCAGGTAGTGCACAACCACCGGAAGCTGTACCTGCCGAACTACCTGATCTGGGAGGAACGCAAGCACGCGAGCCCCGGCCAGCGCATGCGTGCCTTCGACACCGCGCACGCCAGGATGGCGACGCTGGTGTGCAACGACTGCTGGCAGCCGATGCTGCCCTGGTTGGCCGCGCAGGACGGCGCGGAGATCCTGCTGGTGCCGACGAACAGCGCGTCGAAAACCACCGCGGGCGGGTTCGATCCGGCGCCGTACTGGCATGACCTGCTCGGCTACACGGCACGGATGCAGCAGTGCTGGGTGGTGTTCGTCAATCGGGTCGGCGATGAGGCCGGTGCGCGGTTCTGGGGCGGTTCCCAGGTCCTCGACCCGTGGGGCGAGGTGGTCGCGCGGGCACCCGAGTGGGATGAATCGCTGCTGATCGTGGACCTCGACGTGCGGGCCGCCAGGCGGCGCAGGCGCGAGATGCCGCTGCTGCAAGAGGCCCGGCTTGGCCTGCTTCGCCGCGAGCTGGAACGCCTGATCAACGAAAGCGGCGACGACTAGCCACCGCACTCGCCCAGTGTCCGGGCGCGGTGGGCGCACCTGAACGGAGCCGTGGGCGCACCGGTGGTTGCCGGCGCTCACCGACTCCCGCAGGCTTGCTGGCGTGTTCGATCTCCACGTGCACGCCGCCCCGGACATCTGGCCGCGCCATGGCGGCGACCTGGCTACCGTCACCGCCTATGCGCGCGCCGGGTTCACCGGTTGTGTCCTCAAAGGCCACTATGAGTCCACTGTAGGCAGAGCGGCGGCCGCGGCGGAAGTGACCGGTCTTGCGGTCTTCGGCGGGATCGCGTTGAACCGGCACGTCGGTGGGATCAACGCGGCGGCGGTGGCCGCGACGCTCGCCCAGGGCGGTCGCGTTGTGTGGTTTCCCACCAGCGACGCGCATGCGCAGCATGCCGCTGGTCTACCGAGGCTATGCGGGCAACATCCGGAGCTGTCCCCGCTCAGTTACGGGATTCCACCCGTGAATCCGGAAACCGCCGACGAGGTCACCCGGATCTGCGAACTCATCGCCGAGGCGGACGCGGTACTCGCCACCGGGCACCTGAGCACGGCGGAGATCGGCTGGCTGTTGCCGGTCGCCGCCCGGCACGGCGTTCGCCGGGTGCTGCTCACCCACCCCGGCTACACGGTGCCGGCGATGCCGGCGGAGACGGCACGCGAGTTCGCTTCGGCTGGCGCGCTGGTGGAAATCACCACCTTCCAGCTGCTGCATCAGCATGGCGCCAGCGCGGCCTGGCTCGCCGAATATGCCCGTACGGTCGGGGTGGACCGCGTTGTGCTGTCCTCGGACGCTGGCCAGCCGGATTCCCCACCGCCGCCAGAAGCGCTGGTGTTACTGCAAGAAACCCTTGCCGCACAGGGCATCGACCCCGGATCGCTGCGCAGCGCGGCGAGCGAGCGGGCAGCGGAGCTGGTGATGCCCGGATGATCGCGACGCTCCGGCGGCGTGCGCATGGAGCAACTCCGGTTGCCAGGCTCGCCGGTCCCGCGGAGAGTGTGGGTATGCCAAACGAATCCTTGTCGAGCGTGCAGCGGGCGATCGCGGTACTCGAAGCCCTCGGCTCCCCTGAAGGGCCGGCCGGCACCGGGGTCGTGGAAATAGCCCGCCACCTCGGTAGGGAAAAGACCCAGGTGTCCCGCACCCTGCAGGTACTCAGCGAGGCAGGCTTCGTGGAACGGGATCCGAAGACGCTCGAATACCAGCTCGGCTGGCGGTTGTACACACTGGCCGCGGGAGCAAGCGATCGGAAGCTGATCGCGGCGGCGCCTTCCGTGCTGCGCAAACTCGTCGGGCTGGTGTCCGAACGTAGCCATCTCAGTGTGCGCAACGCGAACGAGGCACTGACCGTGCTGTCCGAGAACCCGCTGCGTTCGGTACAGGCGGCTGGCTGGATCGGCCGCACTACCCCGATGCACTGCACCTCAACCGGACGTGCGCTGCTTTTCGATGCCGCCGACGATGAAGCGCTGGAACTGTTCAACGCCAGCGCTTCGATGATCGCCGGACCGAAGGCCGCGCATACCGAGCGGGAATTCCTCAACCGGCTACGCAGGGCACGCAAGCTGGGATTCGCGCTCGCGGACGAGGAGTTCGAGGCAGGGCTGGTCGCGGCGGCCGCACCGGTACGCGATTTCACCGGCCGGATCGTGGCGGCGGTGAACGTATCCGCACCCAAATACCGCGTCGGCAGGGCCCTTCCCAACATCGGCAGGGCTGTCGCGGAGACCGCACGGGAACTGACCGAGCGACTTCACGGCACGGGTTAGTCACCCACTGGAACTCATGGTTCGACCAATTCAAGGAGGAAAGATGCGTACGCGGCCGCTGCCGTTCTTCTCGCACGGTGATCGGCTCGACGCCGATCTACATCTACCCGACGATGCTGGCGCAGGGGCACCGTATCCGGTGCTGATTCCCGCATCGGGATTCCAGGGGCTCAAGGATATCCATCCCGCGCGGTTCGCCCGGGTGTTCAGCCAGCTCGGCTACGCGGTACTCGCCTTCGACTACGCGGGTTTCGGTGACAGCGAAGGGGAACGTGGCCGGCTCGCCCCGCAGCAGTGGGTGGAGAACCTTCGCGGGGCGGTGGACAGGGTGCACGAGCACGAGGAGATCGACGCCGACCGGATCGGACTGCTCGGCTGGGGGCTCGGCGGCGGGGTGGTGGTCGCCGAAGCCGCCGACGATCCGCGGGTGCGGGCGGTCGCCGCGCTGAACGGTATTGGCGATGGCACGCGCTCCACCAAGATGATGCACGACGCGGAATCCTGGCAAAGCTTGCAACGCCGGATTCGCGCGGATCGGGGGCGCCGGGCCGAGTTCGGCCGTTCGGAGATCACCTCGCCGTGGGACATCGTGCGGCTGGACCTGGACGCCAAGACCGAGGGGTACGTGAACCTCGAGCTGTACCAGACACCCGGCTTTGGTTCGGGCGTAACGCTGGAATCGGCTGACATGCTGCTGCGCTTCCAACCGGAGGCGGTGGCGCACCGGATCTCGCCACGCCCGCTGCTCGTGGTGCACGGCGCGGAGAACCGGCTGCATCTACCGGAGGAGGCACGCTCGCTTTACGAGCACGCAGCCGAACCCAAGGAGCTGATGATGCTGCCAGGACACGGGCATACCGAATGGATGTACGACGACAATCCGACATTCCAGTCTATTGTGCACAAACTGGATGGGTTCTACTCGACGGCGTTCGCCAACCCGCCGGCCCACGCCAGCATCGCCAGCTAATTGCGCGCTGGTCGCGGCACACGCCCGCGGTTATTGCACGAAACATCGGTTGCACCACCCGGGTGGCGGGCTACAGTACCGGAGTGACGACAGCTCCACCGCCACCCGGTTGGTATCCCGACCAGGCGGACCAGCGCTACGTCCGCTGGTGGGACGGCCGGCAGTGGACCCAGCATGTACAGCCCGCGCAGCCCCAGGCTCCGCAACAACCGGCACCGCAGCAGCCGGGCGGCAACCCGCGGCCTTACGGTGGCCATCCACAACAGGGCCATCCGCAACAGGGCCATCCACAACAGGGCTATCCGCAGCCAGTGGGGCATAGCGACGCCGAGGCCATCGAGCTCAACATTGATCGTGGCCACAACCCGGCGGATATCCAACAACAGGTGGCGGGCGCGACCGGCGGCGCGGCCACCGGAGGCGGCGGCACGCTGTTCACCGAGCCCATTCTGGTGGTGAACCAGAAGGGCAAGCTGATCGAGATGGCCAATGAGTTCCAGGTATTCAGCCAGCACGGTCAGCAGCTCGGCTCCGTTGTACAGGTCGGGCAGAGCGGGATGAAGAAGGCGGTACGCCTGCTGACCAAGTACGACCAGTTCATGACGCACCGCTTCGAACTCAGGGATATCCAGCACACGCCGCTGCTGCAGCTGACCCGACCGGCCAAGGTCTTCAAGTCCAAGATGCTGGTGAGCTACCCGAACGGCCAGCAGCTCGGCGAGATCGTGCAAGAGAACGTGTTCGGCAAGATCAAGTTCGCGCTGAACGTGAACGGCCAGCAGATCGGCTCGATTCAGGCGGAGAACTGGCGGGCCTGGAACTTCGCCATCCTGGACGCCGGCGAGAACGAGATCGCGCGGATCACCAAAACCTGGGCGGGGCTGGCCAGGGCGATGTTCACCACGGCGGACAACTACGTGGTGCAGCTACACCGCCCGCTGGCCGACCCGCTGCTGAGTATGGTGCTCGCCGCCGCGCTGACCGTGGATACCGCGCTGAAACAGGACTCGTAGCCCGTCTGGCGCGCTAGCCGACGCTGTCCACCGCGACGCCGGGGATGGACTTGATCTCGCCGATCAGCGAGGGCGTCACGTTCACCGGATAGTCCGGCACCACCAGGGTGTGCGCCCGCGGCCCACCGTTCAGTTTCAGGTGCACGGGTGTCTCACCCCGGTGCGCGACCAGGGTGCGCTTGAGCTCGCCAACCACGTCCTGGTCGAGCTTGTCCGAGCTGCACAGCAGCACGAACGGTGGCTCGGTACCCGGGTTCCGCTCAGCCTCGCTGATGTCCAGCGTGATCACTCCGGAGCCGAATACGGACATCTTGTCGTCCCGCCAGTTGACCCTGCCCTTGACCGCAACGGCGGAGTCTTCCTCGAGTTCGGTGCTGAACAGCGCGTAGCTCTTGGCGAAGAAGAGCACTTCGACGGAGGCATCGAGATCTTCGATGGTGCAGATCGCCCAGGGTTCGCCCTGCTTGTTCACCCTGCGTTCGAGCGAGGAGATCATCCCGGCGATGGTGACTTCGCCTTCTTTCGGCGGATCAGCGAGCAACATCGCGATCGGTTTCGGCGCCTGTTTACGCAGGATGCGTTCGGCACCGTCCAGAGGGTGCGCGGAAATGTAGAGTCCAAGCATCTCCCGCTCGTAGCCGAGCATCTGTTTGCGCGGCCATTCATCCGGGCTGAACTTCAGATGCGCGAGGGGTGAGGCCTCGGCTGCCGGTTCCTCGCTGCCGGCGCCGCCGAACAGATCGAACTGGCCTATGGCTTCCTGGCGCTTGAGGCCAACGACCGCGTCGACGGCTTCCTCGTGCGCCTGCACCAGAGACAACCGGGTGTGCCCGAAACTGTCGAAGGCGCCCGCCTTGACCAGCGACTCGAGTACCCGCTTGTTGCACACCACGATCTCGGACTTCTCCATGAAGTCCGGGAAGTTGGCGTAGCGGCCCTTCTTGTCCCTGGTGCTGATGATCGAGTCGACCACGTTGTGTCCGACGTTGCGGACCGCGCCAAGCCCGAAGCGGATATCGGCACCGACGGCACGGAAGCGCGGGCCGGAGTCGTTCACGTCCGGCGGCAGCACCTTGATGCCCATCCGGCGACATTCGGAAAGGTAAACGGCCGCCTTGTCCTTGTTGTCCCCGTTTGAGGTCAGCAGCGCGGCCATGTACTCGGCCGGGTAATTCGCCTTGAGATACGCCGTCCAGTAGGCGACCAGCGCATAACCCGCCGCATGCGATTTGTTGAACGCGTAGCCGGCGAACGGCAGCACGGTCTCCCATAGCTTGGTGATCGCGTCGTCGCGATACCCGTTGGCGCGCATGCCTTCCTGGAAACCCTCGAACTCCTGGTCCAGGACTTCCTTTTTCTTCTTACCCATGGCACGGCGCAGAATGTCCGCTCGGCCGAGGCTGTAGCCCGCGACCTTCTGCGCGATCGCCATGATCTGCTCCTGGTAGACGATCAGACCGTAGGTCTCGTCCAGGATCTCCTTGAGATCTTCTTCCAGGTCCGGATGGATCGGTTCGATCGGCTTGCGGCCGTTCTTCCGGTCAGCGAAGTCAAGATGCGCGTTGACATCCATCGGACCCGGTCGGTACAGCGCGTTCGCGGCGACGATATCGCCGAACGCGGTCGGCCGGAGGCGTTTCAGCAGCTCCCGCATCCCGCCACCTTCGAACTGGAACACGCCAAGCGAATCGCCGCGCGCGAACAGTTCGTAGGTCTTCGCATCGTCCAGCCCGAGGGTGGACAGATCCAGCTCGAGGCCCTTGTTCTCCTTCACCGATTCCAACGCGTCGCCGAGAATCGTGAGGTTGGACAGCCCAAGAAAGTCCATTTTGAGCAGGCCGATGTTCTCGCAAGACGGGTAGTCCCAACCGGTGATGATCGACCCGTCGTCGCGCATCCACAGCGGAACGGTGCCGAGCAACGGTTGGGAGGACAGAATCACGGCGCAGGCGTGCACGCCCGCGTTGCGGATCAGACCTTCCAGCCCGCGCGCGGTGTCGAAGATGGTGGACACTTCCTGATCGGATTCGATCAGGCCGCGCACCTCACTGGCTTCCTGGAACCGCTCGTGGTCCGGATCGACGATCCCGGAGAGGGGGATGTCCTTGGCCGCGACCGGTGGCGGCAGTGCCTTGGAGATCTTGTCCGCGATCGAATAGCCAGGCTGTCCATAGTGCACCCGGGCGGCGTCCTTGATCGCCGCCTTGGTCTTAATCGTGCCGAACGTGATGACCTGCGCGACCTTGTCCCTGCCGTACTTGTCGATCGCGTACTGCAGCACCTCGTCGCGCCGGCGGTCGTCGAAGTCGAGGTCGATATCCGGCGGCGAGTCCCGCTCCGGGTTCAGGAACCGCTCGAAGATCAGGCCGTGCTCGAGCGGATCGAGATTGGTGATGTGCAGGATGTAGGCCAGCAACGAACCCGCCGCCGAACCACGGCCGGGACCAACGTGGATGCCCTGCGACTTCGCCCACCGGGTGACATCGCCGACCACCAGGAAGTACGCGCAGTAGCCCTTCTTGTCGAGCACATCCAGTTCGACCCTGATGCGCTCGCGGCATTCCTCGCTCGGCCCATCTGGGTAGCGAGTCGGCAGGTACTCCTCGATCTCGGCGGCGAGCGCGTCCCGTTCGGTCTTGCCGCCCTCCACGGTGACCCTGGGCATCCGGTCCTGGAAATCCCACACGTCCGTGTAGGGCTGTACCCGTTCCGCGATCAGCAGGGTGTTGTCCGCGGCACCGGGCACCTCGTTGTCCCAGTACTGCCGCATCTCCTCGGCGGATTTCAGGTAATAACCGTCCCCGTCGAACTTGAACCGGTTCGGGTCACTGAGGGTCTTACCGGACTGCACGCACAGCAATGCCGAATGTGAATCGGCCTGGTCCTTGGTCACGTAGTGACTGTCGTTCGTCGCCAGCGGTTTGATCCCGAGCTTGCGGCCGATCTCCAGCAGGCCGTCGCGGACCGACCGCTCGATCGGCAGCCCGTGATCCATCAGCTCGAGAAAGAAGTTCTCCGCGCCGAAAATATCCCGGTAGTCCGCGGCGGCCTGGAGCGCTTCGGCTTCCTGGCGCAACCGCAACCGGGTCTGCACCTCGCCGGAAGGGCATCCGGTGGTGGCGATGATCCCTTCGGCGAACTCGGCGATCAGATCGCGATCCATCCGCGGTTTGCGGTAGTAGCCTTCGAAACTCGCTCGCGAGGACAGCGTGAACAGGTTCCGCAACCCGGTCGCGTTCTCCGCCAGCATCGTCATATGCGTATAGGCGCCGGCGCCGGAGACGTCGCCGCCCTCACCGAACTCATCGGCGCCGCGCTGGTTCGACTGGCCCCAGAAGATCGGCTTCTTGTGATACCGGCTACCCGGCGCGATGTAGGCCTCGATACCGATGATCGGCTTGATCCCGGCCTTGCACGCCTGCTGGTAGAACTCGTCGGCGCCGTACATATTGCCGTGGTCGGTCATGCCCACCGCTGGCATACCGAGGCGGCCAGCCTCGGTGAACAGCGCACCTATCTTCGCCGCACCGTCCAGCATCGAGTACTCGGTGTGCACATGTAGGTGGACAAACTGATCCGACACGTTTGCTCTTCTCCCCTGGGCTCAATCTCCCCGACTCAATCTCCCCGACGGGCTCCATCTCCCTAAGCCCCTCACAGGTTAGCTGCGCACCCCGACAGTAGTCGGCACGCCTCCACCCCCGCGGGACCCACGCCGAGACGATCGACACCTCATCCGACCGAAGCCGCGCGGCGCCCGCCCTCGGCAACGCGACCTTCAGGGATCTTGCGATGACGCCTCGTGTTCGCGTTCTTCAGGGTTGGCGGTTTAGCGGGGCGCGTCAGTCGGTGAACCGCTCACGTAGCACGCGTTTGAGTAGTTTGCCCGACGCGTTCCTGGGCAACTCCTCGACGAGATGCACCCGCTTTGGCGCCTTGAACGAAGCCAGCTTCGACCGTACGTGCGCGATCAACGCCTGTTCGGTGGTCTCCGCCTTCGGCACCACCACCGCGGCGATTGCCTCCATCCACTTCTCGTCCGGCACGCCGATCACCGCGACCTCACCAACGGCCTCGTGGGTGTACAGCGCGTCCTCAACCTCGCGTGAGGCCACCAGCACGCCACCGGTGTTGATCACGTCCTTGATCCGGTCGACGACGAAGATGAACCCCTGCTCGTCGCGGTACACCAGATCGCCGGAGTGGAACCAGCCGCCCCGGAACGCCTCCTCGGTATCCTCCGGTTTGTCCCAGTACCCGGTACACAACTGCGGCGAGCGGTAAACAACCTCGCCGAGTTCGCCGGCCGGCACGTCCTCGCCCGCCGGGTCGACCACCCGGAGCTCCACGAAAAGCACCGGCCGACCGGCCGAGTCGCCACGCTCGGCGTGCTCCTCCGGCCGCAGCACGGTAGCAAGCGGCGCGATCTCCGACTGACCGAAGCAGTTGTAGAAACCCAGTTGTGGCAATGCTTCCTGTAGCCGGCGGAGCACCGGCACCGGCATGATCGACGCGCCGTAGTACGCCTTGCGCAGTGAGCCGAGATCCCGCTCGGCGAACTCCGGGTGGTTGGCCAGCGCCACCCACAACGTTGGCGCGGCGAAAAACGACCGGTGCCCGTACCGTTCGATCCGGCGCAGGATCTCGCCTGGCTCCGGGGTTTCCAGCAGATGGTTCGTTGACCCGATCATCAGCGCGGGCATCAGGAAAACGTGCAGCTGCGCGCTGTGATACAGCGGCATCACGTGCAGCGGCTCGTCCTCGGCCGCGAGATCAAGCGCGCTGAGGCAGGACAGGTACTCGTGCAGCAGCGCACGGTGCGTCATCATCGCGCCCTTTGGCCGCGCGGTGGTCCCCGAGGTGTACAGCAGCTGCACGAGGTCGTCATCGCCGACCGACACGTCCAGCTCGGGAACCTCGCCTGCCCACGCGAGTTCGAGTAGCGAGCCCGCCGCGTCCCGCAGTCGCAGCTTGGTGGCCACCGCCGCACCCGATGACTCCACATTGGACTCAAGGTCTGGATCGACGAGCACCGTGGTGCTGCCGGACTGCTCGATCAGGTAGCGCAGCTCGTCGCCGGCGAGGTTGTAGTTGATCGGCACGTGCACCAGTCCGGCCCTGGCGCAACCCAGAAAGCCGAGCAGGTAGGCATCCGAGTTCCGGCCATACGCGGCCACCCGGTCTCCCTTGCGCAGTCCAAGGCGGAGTAGCGCCGCGGCTGCCCTGGAGACCGCCGCATCCAACTCCGCATAGGTCCAATCGCGCGTGTCGAACCGCAACGCCGTGCGCTCGGGCACCTTCGCCGCGGTACGCCGCAGCACATCGGCGACCGAGCTGGACCGCATACCGATCATGAGCACCTCGCAGATCCGTCGGGATGCCGCGATCATGGCACGTTTTCTGGCGCCGTGCGTAGTAGCGTGCGGGTATGGGCATTCGGCGCCAACTGGCCCGCGAGGAGCGAGCCGACTTCGCGGACTTCCTCAGCACGTTGCGGCCGGAACAATGGGACGAGCCGACACTCTGCGACTCCTGGACGGTGCGTGACGTAGTCGCGCACGTGATCAGCTACGAAGGGCACGGGCCGCGCGACGTCGCGGTGCGGTTCGCCAAGGGCGGGATGCGGCTATCCGGCGCCAACACCATCGCCCTTGCCGAGTACCGCGCGTACAGCCCGGATGAGCTGCTCGCGCGGTTGCGGCGCCACCTCGATCCCACGGGGTTGACCAACGTGTTCGGCGGGTCGGTCGCCCTCACCGACTGCTGCATCCATCATCAGGACATTCGCCGACCGTTTGGCATGCCACGGGAAATCCCGCCCGACCGGCTTGTCGAGGTGCTGCGGTTCGCCCTGCTCGCGCCGCCGATCGGCGCCTTCGTGCGGGCTCGGGGCCTCCGGTTGGAAGCCACGGATCTGGATTTCACCAGGGGCAACGGCCCTGAGGTGCAGGGGCCAGCCGAGTCGATCCTGATGGCGATAGCCGGCCGGCGCGGCGCGGTGGATGAGCTGTCCGGACCGGGGCAGCCCATCCTGAGCAACCGCATCGCGGCCAAGTAACCCGACCGACTAGGTGCTCAGCGCGGTCGCGGTCACTTTCGCCTGGTAAACCTGGGTTTTATGGATGGGCAGCACGAAGGCGCCGTCCGTCGTGCCCGGTACGGTCACTTGCAGATGCGAGGCGGTGACCTGCGGCTCGTCCGGCGCGGTCGGATGGGCGTAGCCGATATTGCTGCGCGCGCTCTCGCCCGGTTTGAGGACGATCTGGTGCTCGCCGCTGTCCGGCGCGAAGTAGGTGCTGCCGTAGGTTTCCTCGGTGTGTACCCGCTCGCGGTTGTCGTCGAGCAGTTGGATCTTCGGGTAGCCACGGACCGCGCACGGCTCCCGCATCGAGTTGCTGACCAGGATATCCAGCCCGCGCTGGCCCATGCCCGCTTGCGATTCACCTTTTGCCACGGACAGATCGGCCGCGGCACAGGCCGGCACGTCCTGTCCGGCACTTGCTGGTCCAGCCGTCCCGGTAACCAGCCCGGCGACCAGTAAGCCAACTGCGGATAACCATGCTGACCTGCGAATCTTCTGGTACATCCCGCACTCCCTTCACTTCCCCGACACGTGGATGACCACTACTCGAAGACGCGCGAGAAGCACGCGGGGTTGGCCGATCTTCGAAGGAACGCGTATGCGTCGCCCCGCTCACCACAAGATCCCTAAAGAACGCGGTTACGGGGTGTCACGGCTTAGCCGGTGCGGGCGATTTTCCCGCTACCCAGCACCAGGTCGCCGTGGTTGTCCTGCTCATAGAGCACCACGGCCTGGCCGGGCGCGACACCGGTCAGCGGTTCGGTCAGCCGTACGACCAGTTCATCACCGACCAGTTCGGACTCCGCGGCCGCGGTGCTGCCATGCGCGCGCACCTGCGCGACGCACCGCACCGGTCCGGCGCGGCCACCGAATTCCTTGCCAGAAGGCCAGATTGGCCGATGCGCGTAGATCTCCTCGACTGCCAGCTGTTCCGCCGAGCCCACCCGTACGGTGCCGGAAACCGGCTCCAGCGACAGCACGTAGCGCGGCCGGCCGTCCTGCGCGGGCGCGTCGATACCCAGCCCCTTGCGCTGGCCAACGGTGAACGAGTGCACGCCGACGTGTTCACCGAGCACCGCGCCACTTTCCGCGTCCACCAGCTTGCCCGGCTGCTCACCAAGCCGATCCGTGAGGAACTTCTGGGTGTCACCGTCCGGGATGAAACAGATATCGTGGCTGTCCGGCTTCTCCGCGACGGCAAGCCCGCGCTGCGCGGCCTCCTCCCGCACGGTGGACTTGAGATCGCCGCCAAGCGGGAACATCGCGTGCCGCAACTGGTCCGCCGTCAGCGAGGCGAGCACATAGGACTGGTCCTTACCCGGATCCGCGCTCCGCCGCAGCTGCGGCTGATCCTCCACAACGGACAGTCGGGCGTAGTGCCCGGTGCACACCGCGTCGAACCCGAGTGCGATCGCCTTGTCCAGTAGCGCCTCGAACTTGATCTTCTCGTTGCAGGTGAGGCACGGATTCGGTGTCCGACCCTCCGCATAGGACGCGACGAACTCGTCAACGACCTCCTCGGTGAACCGTTCCGCGAAATCCCATACGTAGAACGGGATACCGAGAATGTCGGCCACCCTGCGCGCATCCCGGGAGTCCTCGATCGTGCAGCAGCCTCGCGCGCCGGTACGCAGCGTGCCCGGTTTCGCGGACAGCGCGAGGTGTACGCCGACGACCTCGTGGCCGGCATCGACCGCCCTGGCCGCGGCCACCGCCGAGTCCACTCCACCGCTCATCGCGGCCAATACACGCATCGCGCCTAAACCTCCGCGGGCTGCTGATCTGTCGAACCTGTGCGCCGGCGGGTGCCGGCAAGGCCGGCCTGGCGCGCTCGCCGCACCACCGGCCCGATCGCCGTGGCGAGTGCCGCGACGTCCTCGGGTGTCGAATCGTGGCCGAGGGAAAATCGTAGCGAACCCCGTGCCACCGCTGGCTCCGTACCCATGGCGAGCAGCACGTGGCTCGGTTCGGCGACCCCTGCCGTACAGGCCGAGCCAGTCGAGCACTCGATCCCCTTGGCGTCCAGCAGCATCAGCAAGCTGTCCCCCTCGCAACCGGGGAAGGAGAAGTGCGCGTTGCCCGGCAAGCGGTCCCGTACCGCGCCGTTGAGCACCGCGTCCGGCACCGCCGCGCGTACCGCGCGAATCAGCTCCGTGCGCAGCTCGGTCAACCGGACGCGCTCGGCCCGCACCGCGCCGACGGACTCCCGCAGCGCCACGGCGAACGCGTGGATAGCCGGCACATCGAGCGTGCCGGAACGCACCTCGCGCTCCTGCCCGCCGCCGTGCAACAGCGGGGTACACGGGGTATCCCGATCAAGCAGCAGTGCCCCGATGCCGTAGGGCCCGCCGAGCTTGTGCCCGGTCACGGTCAGTGCCCGCGCGCCGGAGGTGTCGAACCGCACCGGGATCGAGCCAACCGCCTGTACCGCGTCGGTATGCAGCGGCACCTGGAACTCCGCGCAGACCTCGGCGATCGCCTCGATCTGGCTGATCGTGCCTACCTCGTTGTTCGCCCACATCGCGGTGACCAGCGCGACCGTATCCGGATCCTCGGCGATCGCTGCCCGCACGGTATCCGGCGAGACGGCGCCGTAGGCGTCCACTGGGAGCCAGCTCAGCTCGGCATCCGCGTGCTCGGCGAGCCATTCCACGGCGTCCAGCACGGCGTGATGCTCGGCGGCCGAGACCAGCACCCTGCGCCTGGCCGGTTCGGCCGCCACTCGCGCCCAGTAGATGCCCTTGACCGCCAGGTTGTCACTTTCCGTCCCGCCCGCGGTGAAGATGACCTCCGAGGGACGTGCCCCGAGCGAGTCCGCGATGCTCTCGCGCGCCTCCTCCACCATCCGGCGTGCCCGCCGGCCAGCGGAATGCAGCGACGAGGCGTTGCCGACCCCGGTCAACGCCTCGGTCATCGCGGTCACGGCCGCGGGCAGCATAGCCGTGGTAGCCGCATTGTCCAGGTACGTCATCAACCATCCAGGGTAGCCGCCCATCCAGGGTAGCCACCCAGCGCCCGCTGGTGGGCCGCGGAGGGCGAGCTGCGATCAACGCCACGCTCGGCGGCCGGTCAGCGAGGCCCCGAGTACGGCAAGTCCGACCATTGCGGCAAGCAGTACCGCCATGGGCCGGGACGGTTCGGCCGTCGACCCGAGCACGCCGAGCAGCATGCCACCGAGTCCGATGAACAGCGCGGCGGACACCCAGTCCATCAACTGCATCGCCGAGGTGTTCGCGCCGCGTTCGGTCGGCGCGGAAAGGGCAAGTAGCAACACCGAGATGCTGGGCATGCCCAGCCCCATGCCCGCTCCGGCGATCAGCCAACCCGGGATGGCCAGCCAGGCAATACCCCATACCGGTGCGACGAACCAGCACACCGCAAGGCCAACGGCGAGCAAGCAGAACCCGATGCGCAGCAACTGACCGCGCGACAGGTCCGGTTTCCTCCCCTGCCAGTAGGAAGCGGCCGACCAGCCAAGCGCGCCGATGGTGAGCGGAATACCGGCGGCGGCCGGCGAATAGCCGTGCACCGAACTCAGCGTCAGCGGCAGGAAGGCCTCCACGGTGGCGAACCCGGCCGCGAGCAGCCCGCGGGCAAGGACCACGGTGGGCAGCCCCGGTTTGGCGCGCAGCGTGCCGCGTGGCAGGAGGACGCGCATCGCGAAAGCCAGCAACCCGACCCCCACCGCGCCGTAGACCAGCGCGCCGGTCGAAGGATGCTGCGTCGCCCAGGTCAGCGCGGTGACCCCAATGGCGGCCGCGAAGGCCGCGGGCACAACGTGCTTGCGACGCTGCTCGCGGGGCGCTGGCTCGGTACTCGGTAACTGGCGCAGCACCTTGGCGAGCAGCAGCACGCCCACGATCACCAGTGGCACCAGGCCGAGGAACACCAGGCGCCAACTCAGCCATGCGGTCACCAGTCCGGACACCGTCGGCCCGAGCAGCGCGGGCACCACCCACGCCGCGGCGTTCGCGGCGAACATCGCCGGCCGGATGCGCTCGTCGTAGACCAGCGCGATCAACACGTAGACCGCGACGACCAGCGTGCCGGCGCCGAAGCCCTGCAGGCAGCGGCCTACGAGCAACCAGCTCATCTGTGTCGCCGAGCCCGCGACCACCAGCCCGAGCAGGAACACCAGCGGGCCAGCGAGCAGCGCGGAAACCGGACCGCGCGCATCGCACAGCCGCCCGGAAAGCACCGTGCCGAGCACGCTGGTCGCCAGGAAGGCGGTGAACGGCCAGGAGTACAACCGCGCGCCATCCAGCTCGGCCACCATGGTCGGCATCGCGGTTGTCACGCCCATGTGTTCGAAGGCAACCAGGGTGACCAGCAGCAGAATGCCGATGGTCGCGCCCCGGTGGTCCCTGTCGAACAGGGTTCCTGGCCCCGCGTCGGTCGTGGTTGTTGGCACGAACCGAGAATGCTACTTCGAGTCCACTGGAGGTCCAGTCTGGACAGCGTGGGTTACCGCACTACGTGGCACCGGCAGTCGAGTGCGACCGAGTGCCGAATCGATGGACGTTTCGGCCAGCTCGGCGAGTGCCCGCCGATTGGCCGCCCTGCCCGGCGCGATCTCCGGGCAGACAAGCACTTCGAGGATCAGCCCGCGCAGCCGCGCCACCCTGCGCACCGAGTCCACCAGGGTTTCCGTGCCGATGAACGCGGGCGCGGTGGTCTCCGTGCCACCGGCAAGCCGGTAGCGCAGCGCGACGGGACGCACTGGGACACCGCCGTCGATCGCCGCCTGGAAGGCCGCGGCCCGAAACCGTCCCGAGTCGAGACCGCACCAGGTGGTGCCTTCCGGATTGGCGTTCACTTCGGCGCCTGCCCGCAGTGCGGCGGCGAGCCGCGCCACGGTCTCCGGCAGCCGCCGAAGGTTGCCCCTGTCCAGGTATACCGTGCCGGCCGCGGTCGCCAACCGGCCGACCAACGGCCAACTGGCGATCTCGACCTTGGCCAGGGACGCCATCGGCCGCACCGCGTTGATCGCGGCCGTGTCCAGCCAGGAGATGTGGTTGTTCACCACGAGCGCGCCACGGCCGCTCCTGGTCCGCAGGGCGGCGGGGAACCCATCCATCCCGGATACCCGCAGCCGGACACCAAAAGCCCGTAGCAGCGCGCGAAACACCGCGCGCAGCAGTCCCATGCGCGCGCCATAGGGCAGCAGGAAAAGCAGCGGTGCCAGTAACAACGCGCCGAGCAGTGTCATCGCACCCGCGGTAAGGCGGGTGGCCGCCCGCAACCCGGATACCCGTGGCTGATCGGCCGGTAGGCAGTCCGGCCCGCATGGTGAGCGGGGCTGCCATGGACCGCTCATGGCTGCTCGCCCAGGAAGTAGCGCAGGTAGCGTTCGTTCATCTGCTGCATATCGAGCAGCACGAACAGATCGGCCACGCCGAAATCCGGATCATGTGCCGGCGGTCCACAAACCCGTGCGCCGAGGCGCAGATAACCACGCAGCAGCGGCGGCAGGCTGGGCCGTTCCGGACGCGGTACCGCCGCGTCGTGCCACCGCAGCAGCGGCCGCACCCGATGGCTTTCCGGCGCGTAGTACTTGGCGCGCACCGTATCCCATACGCCAGCGGCCAGCCGGCCGCCGTCGTCGAGCGGAATCGAGGCGCAGCCGCCAAGGTAGCGCCGTCCGGCGAGCAGCATGTAGCGCGCGATTCCCGCCCACACCAGACTGACCACCGCGCCACCGCGGTGATCGGGATGCACGCAGGAGCGGCCGGTCTCCACCAGTGCCGGGCGCAACGGATCCAGCGCGCTCAGGTCGAACTCGGTGTCCGCGTACAGCGCGCCGGCCGCGGGAACTCGTTCGGGTGGCAGCATCCGGTAGGTGCCCACGATCGTGCCGCTGCGCTCCTCGCGCACCAGCAGGTGATCGCAGTACTCGTCGAAGGGGTCGATATCGAAGCCAGGGCGCGGAGTGGCGAGCCGCGCCCCCATCTCTTCGGCAAACACTTGGTATCGAAGTCGTTGCGCCGCAAGAACTTCATTACTCTCGCGGGTGAGGATGAGTGAGTAGGGGGCCGAGTCGGAGTCATTGCCGTGATCGGAGCCCGCCGAACTGACGAGCAGCTGCGACTTCGTCATGCCCATTTGTTTACGCGCCCGGGGAAAAGTTCGCCCCGTACTCCTGTGACGCCACAGTGGACTCTTCGTGAACGGCTACGGTCCTGGATATGCGACCGGCGCCCCCTCCTGTTGGAAGGGGCGCCGGTCGTGCTTGGCTGCCTCAGCCCTTGCGCTTGGTTACCTCATCGGTGAGCTGCGGGGCCACCTTGAACAGGTCGCCGACCACGCCGAAGTCGGCGATCTCGAAGATCGGCGCCTCGGAGTCCTTGTTCACCGCGACAATGGTCTTGGAGGTCTGCATACCTGCCCGGTGCTGGATCGCCCCGGAGATGCCCAGCGCGATGTAGAGCTGCGGCGAGACGGTCTTACCGGTCTGCCCCACCTGGAACTGGTGCGGGTAGTACCCGGAGTCGACCGCGGCCCGCGAGGCGCCGACGGCCGCGCCGAGCACATCGGCCAGCTTTTCCACCACGTCGAAGCTCTCCGCACTGCCGACCCCGCGACCGCCGGAGACAACCACGGACGCCTCGGTGAGGTCCGGGCGGTCGCCACCCACGATCGGCTCACGGCCGGTCACTTTCGCCGCCTTGGCCCCGTCCACCGCGGGCACCTCGACAGCTTCGGTCGCCGGGGTACCCTGCGCCTCCTCGGGGTCCACACTGCCCGGCCGGATCGAGGCGATCAACGTGCCGTTCGCGGATTTGGCCTTGACCGTGTAGGCACCACCGAAGATGGAGTGCGTACCGACTCCCTCGGCGTCCAGATCAACCACGTCGACGAGCAGGCCCGAGTTGGTGCGGGCGGCCAGTCGCGCGGTGACCTCCTTGCCCTCCGCGGTCGAGGACGCGAGCACCGCGGCGGGAGCGGCCGAGCCGACCAGCGCGGCGAGCACGTCCACCTTCGGCGTGACCAGATAGTTCGCCGCGTCATCCGACTCGGCGGCATAGACCTTGGTCGCGCCGTACTTGCCCAGCGTTTCGGTCAACTTCGCCGCCGTGCCTGCCGGCCCGACGACCACCGCGGCTGGCTCGCCGAGCCGGCGCGCCGCGGTCAGCAGTTCGAACGTGCTCTTCTTCGCCTCGCCGTCGACCTGATCGACGAGGACCAATACCTCAGCCATCTGACTCGTTCCTCCTCGACGCGCTAACTCAGATCAACTTCTGCGAGGCCAGGTACTCGGCGACCTTCACGCCGCCGTCGCCCTCGTCATCCACCCGCTGGCCAGCCTCGCGGGGCGGTTTGGGCGCGGATTCGAGCACCGTGGACGCGGCGTTGGCCAGTCCGACCTCGCCATCCAGGCCGAGATCGGCCGCGGTCAGCTTCTCCACCGGCTTCTTCTTCGCCGCCATGATCCCCTTGAAGGAGGGATACCGTGGCTCGTTGATCTTCTCGTTCACGCTGATCAACGCGGGCAGGCTCGCTTCGAGGTGGGTGATTCCCTCATCGGCGGTCTCCCGCTCCACCTTCACCGTGCCGCCTTCGACGGTGACCTTGCGGGCATGGGTGAGCTGGGGCAGGCCGAGCAGTTCGGCGAGTACCGCCGGCACCGCGCCGCCGCGACCGTCGCTCGCCTCGTTGCCGGCGATGATCAGGTCGACCCCTTCGACGGTGCCAACCGCCTTGGCGAGCACCTTGCTCGTCTGCAGGATGTCCGCGCCGTGCAGGGCCTCGTCGGAGACGTGCACGGCCTTGTCCGCACCCATCGACAGTGCCTTGCGGATGGCGTCGTTAGCGCGATCCGGGCCAACGCAGACGACCGTGACCTCGCCCTCGTTCGCCTCCTTGATCACCAGCGCTTCCTCGATGGCGCGCTCGTTGATCTCGTCCAGCACCGCGTCCGCGGCCTCGCGGTCCAGGGTGTTGTCGCCCGCCGCGAGTTTGCGTTCCGAGTAGGTGTCCGGCACCTGCTTGACCAGTACAACGATGTTCGTCATGGGCCTCGTTCGACCTCCCGATACTGATATCTCGGTCGCGACCAGCCATGCGGCCCCGGTCGCAAACTTTTGATAACAGGCGTACCAATTGTTTTCCTTGCTGGTTCTGACCATGCCACGGCCGGCGGGAATGCGCGCTGTCGCCCCCGTCACTGCCGGGTTACCGGGCAGTAAGCGGGCAATAAAAGGCGAGGTCATCCGGCCAACGTGAGAGTCGTCACGCCGGACGGGTACGCACGGTGCCCATCCGTGTTGAGCCAACGCGGTGATGTGGGCCGGGATCGCGTCACGCAACGAACGCGAACCGAGTAACCTCCCGCAGCGTGTCCGTCGCCGTAGTCACTGATTCAACCGCCTGCCTGCCGGCCGAGCTGGCCGATGAGCTGGGTATCGCGGTGGTCCAGGTGCAGCTGAAAATGGGCGATCTGGTCAATGACGAGGCGCGTGTCCCGATTCCGGAAGTGATCGAGGCAATGCGCGCGGGTACCCCGGTGTCCACCACGCCGCCGGACCCAAACGCGTTCTTCTGGACCTACCAGCAGGCCGCGAGCACCGGCGCCGACGCGATCGTGAGCCTGCAAATATCCGGCCGGATGTCGGCAACCGTGGACGCGGCACGCCAGGCGGCCGAGCACGTGTCCGTGCCGGTTCACGTCGTCGACTCGCGCACGACCGGAATGAGCCTCGGTTTCGCGGCACTGAGCGCGGCGCGCGTATCCGGAGCCGGCGGCAACGCGCGCAGGGTGATCACGGCCGCCGAGGATCGCCTCGCCGGCAGTACCGAACTGCTCTATGTGGACACGCTGGAGTACCTGCGCAAGGGCGGCAGGATCGGCGCGGCCCGCGCGCTGCTCGGCTCGGCGCTGTCCATCAAACCGCTGCTGACCGTGCAGGACGGGGAAGTGGCACCGCTGGCGCGGGCGCGCGGGACCAAGCGCGCGATCAACCGGATGCTCGAGCTCGCCACCGAGCGCGCTGGCGGGGCGCGCACCGATCTGGCGATCACCAGTTTCGGCGCGGATGAGCAGGCCGAGCTGGTGCGCGACCGGCTCAGCGAGCGGATCGCCGGAGCGAACGCGCCGCGTGTCGTCGCCTGCAGCACGGTGATCGGCGCGCACTGCGGGCCTGGCGCCTTCAGCATCACGGTCTCCACCGCCTAGCCGGTTTCCGGACCGCCCAGCCGCGGGCTTTCTCCGCGAACCACAAATCCGCATACTGGCAGTAAGCAAACGGCGTTATAAACGGATATGCGGGACATACCAGCCACAGAAAGGGCATCATGGCATCGCTTTTCGGCAAGTTGGCCCGCCTCGCCAGCTCCCCGCAGGGGCGCATGCTGCTGCGCAAGGCCAAGGACATGGCCAACGATCCGCGGAAACGGCAGCAGGCAAAGGACGCGCTGGACAAGGTACGCAAGAAGTACGGCAATGGCGGCGACACCGGGCAGAGCAACCCACCGCAGCCGCGCGGCTGAACGCGAGCGGCCCTGGCGCGTGCGACCCGGACGGATGCGAGCCAAGCATTGGCTGGGGATCGGCCTTGCCGCGCTGATCGGCTGGCTGGTTCTGGTTACCGTGCAGATCTCCCAGATGCCCGACCCCGGCGCGGGCAGCCTGGCCGAATTGCGGGACCGGTTCGATGCCGCGCTGCGGGACCGGGACGCCGAAGCGCTGCGACCGCTGCTCGACTATCCGGACGACGACTCGGACAGCTTCGCTATGTCCTATTTGGACAAATTCGAGGAGCTCGGTCCCGAGCAGGTGACAGTAGCCATCACGCGGCGGGCCTCCGGCGAACCACTGCTCAGTGTTGATGGGAACACCGATACGCGCGCGTTCCGCTACCTGCTCGCGGTGACCGAGGACAACCAGCGCTGGTTCATCACCTTCACTCCACCGCTCTAGCCGTCGCACCCTGCATGACCGCGTTCTTTATCCGCCGTGGCCGCCGGCGCCCCGGGATCGCAATCATTAGGTGTAGTGCCTTGGGAGGTTGTGAACGGGGGGACGCGTGATCGGATGATCTTGTGTGGGTGAGGGCCTCCGGGGTTCGGTGTGGATGTCGATGTCT
>NZ_SLXQ01000007.1 GCF_004340875.1 Tamaricihabitans halophyticus
GAGAGCCATACGACCGGCAGTACCCGATAAGCCACGCCCCATCGCTTCTGGGCGGTCAGGGCGATCAATCCCTGAACAAGATCAACCTTAGGGGTTCCCGATGAGTGCGTGCTAATCCGCAACGGTGTGCACGTTGCTGACACCAGTCATCTGACCAGCCAAAGCGGTCGCGCCGGGTAGACGGAGGTCGTTGAGGGCGTGGCGGGTCAGTCTTTGTTGAGCGAGCGCCGGATCTCCTCCAGCTTGTCTCGGCCAGCCTGCTCTCGCGCGGTGAACTTCTCCTCGAACTCGGCGGCTTCTGGCTGCTCGCCGGCCAGCTCGGTGGAGCCGAGCGCGGTGGTGAACCGTGACTCGATCTGGTCGCGAACATAGTCAAAGCTTGGTACCCCGGACTCGGCGTAGTCGCCATCCGGCGCCGGTGGCAGATTGTGGTCGGTCATGAAGATTCCCTTCGCCTGCTTCCCTGCCATTGTGCGCGCGATGTCCAGGCGGTGTCCCATGAGCGTGCCGAGGGCGGTGGTTTCCTGGGCGAAGTCAGCTGGAAGGCCTGCCTGAGCTGCTATTGCCGTGCTTGGCGGGTGGACACGATCGCGTCGATGATCCGACTCCAGGCAACGTCGTGCGACGGTATGGCACGCGGCTGGGGGAGCGGCCAGATGTCCTCGCCGATGAGTACCCGCACTCCGGCGCCGCGAAGTGTCGCGACGTGGCCGGGCCAAGCCGGGTGCTGGGCATGTGCGGTATTGATCCGAGGGAAGACGACGATCGGCGGATCACCAGACCCGATCGCTTCGCTGACGGATGTCAGTGCCTGGTTGTCCGCGATGCCGACGGCGAGCTTAGCGACTGTGTTCGCGCTGGCGGGTGCCACGGCGAAGCAGTCGATCGGTGGGTGCGGGCTGACCTGGATTGGCAAGCGTGCCTGCGAGCGCACCGGGAGTCCGGTCGCCGCCTCGATTCTGGCGAGGTCACCAGACGCGCGTAACCAGGTCGCGGCGGTGGGCGTGAGGGTCACGGCCACTCGCCAACCTGATGCTTGAATCGGCTCGATCAAGCTGGGTAGAAGTTCGTCAAGGCCGTCGGTCGCCGAGCCGATAAGGCCGAGCACGGGTGTAGCTGGTTGTTTATCGCTCACCGTACGGCACGGTACCTCCTGGTACGCCGCCGTACCTTACCCGTAGCGCAATCGAATACCACGCGGCGACGTGCGGTTTTGTCGTTTAGCTCAGTGACAATCGACAGCAAGCATCGACTGATTAAATATAGACTATCTATATTTGTGTTGAGATCCGGATATTCGAGTAAATACGATTCTTTTGCTTATCGAGGAACCCAGGCTTACGGGTATTCGTCAGAATCCTGGTCTCACGGATATCGGCGATACGAACGGTTGAATCAATGTTCACGAATAGGGCCCAGCGTGGTCGCATGGCAAGCCTCACCGCCGTGACATCGATTGTCGGCATACTTGTCTTGGGCTTGTTCGCAGTGCCAAGTTACGCCCAGGATGGGCGCGAGACGCAGGAGAAACTCGCGCCCGTCATGCTCGTCCTAGATGCCTCGGACTCGATGAACGGGGACGACCCGAGTGGCGGGAGCAAGCTGGATGCCGCCAAATCGGCACTCCGCAAGATGATTGACCAGCTGCCAGCCGAAGCGGAGGTCGGCCTCACCGTCTACGGGAGCGAGGCCGAAGTCTCGGATGAGCAAGCTTCTTGCGCCGACATCAAGACGGCCTTCGAGGTCGCACCGATGGACCGGGACGGAATGCGGTCCGCCGTGGACGATATCGACGCGCGTGGCTGGACACCGATCGGCGGCTCACTCGAGCACGCCGCGGCTGAGCTGCCCGACGAGGGACCCCGCTCCATCGTGTTGATCTCGGACGGAGCGGAAACCTGCGCGCCGCCCGAGGCGTGCGAAGCTGCCAAGAGTCTGGGCCATGCCGGGGTCGAGTTGAAGATGCACGCGGTTGGCTTTGATATCGACGAAGCCGGTCGTAATGAGCTGGAGTGTATTGCCGAAGCTGGCGACGGTGACTACGTGGATGCTCCGGATGCCGGCACACTTGAAGAGGAACTGCCGAAGATCGCCGAACGCGCGCTACGCGTCTACGAATCCGAAGGCATTCGGGTGCGGGGAACCGAGACCCTCAACAAGGCCCCGGAGCTGCGGCCGGGGCAGTACCTGGATCGGATCGGAACGGGCGCGGCCCGCTATTACCGCGTTGACGTGCCGGACGGGATGGGCGTCCACGCGGCGGCCACCCTGATTCGACCGGCTGATGAGGGGCAGGGTGGTACCGCCGCATCCTATGTGGACTTGAAGCTGATCAACCGGAACGACGACCAGTGCGACAGTGACCGGGTCGTGGACAGTGATATGAACTGGACGTCGCACAACACGCCATCCGTCTACGCCGATATCTCGGAGGACGCGGACTGCTACACCGGAGAAGGGCGGTACTTCCTTCGTGTTGAGCGAGGCGACTCGGGCCGCGCGGAAGGTGAGCGGGACATCGAGATCCTAGTCGCCTTCGAGCCACCGGCGCGTGGGGAACAGACGTCCTCGACGGAGGAGGTGCCGTTCGCGGAGCCGAGCGGACAAGCTCAGGAAGCCGTCGGCGGTAGCTCATTCAACAAAGCCACCGAATTGACCGGTAGTGGCATCTACACTGACCGGATCGGGTATGGCGAGGCCGCGTTCTATCGAGTGCCCCTGGACTGGGGACAGGGGTTGTCCTATCAAGTGCATTTCGGTGACTCCGGAACTCAGGGCATCACCAATATGTTGACCAGGGTGTACAACCCGGTCCGTGCTAACGGGTATGACCTCGGCGCCACTGGTGCCTACGGAGGTAGGTCGACCGAACTCGGTCCGATCCAGACCGCGCCCGTCTATCACGGAAACCGGGAGTCCGGCAGCATCGAGGCCGAAGTGGCGAGTCTCGCCGGCGACTACTACATCATGGTCCAGCTCGCGCATCCGCGCATGGATGACACCCCAATCGACATCGACTTCGAGCTCACCCTGAACATCACCGGGCAACCCTCGGATCCGCCGCAGTACGCGAAGGTGAAGGACTACCCGGCCGAGGTGATGTATGACCTGGTCGCCAACACCGCCGCGGTACGCGTGGACGGCGTGACGACGACAAGTAGGCCAGCGCTGCTGGTTGGAATCGGCGCGGGAGTCGCCATCCTGGGGCTCGGTGCGTTCGGCCTGCGGTTGTGGTTGCGTAGCAGGCGAAGCGGAGCGGCCTAGCTGACGATGGCGAGCCTGCTGCCTGTCGAGGCTCGCGGCGAATCGGACGGCTCAGCCGTTGACCTTCTCGAAAACCGCCGCGAGCCCCTGGCCGCCGCCGATGCACATGGTTTCGAGGCCATAGCGCGCGTCCCGACGCTGCATCTCCCGGGTCATGGTGGCCAGGATCCGGGCTCCGGTGGCGCCAACGGGGTGGCCGAGCGAGATACCCGAGCCGTGCACGTTGAGCCGGTCGAAATCGGTCGCGCCGAATCCCCACTCCCGAGTGCAGGCGAGTACCTGCGCGGCGAAGGCTTCATTCAGCTCGATCAGGTCGATATCGGATATCGTCAGGTTGGCCCTGGCCAGGGCGGTCGTCGTCGCCGAAACCGGACCGATCCCCATGATCTTCGGCGCGACGCCCGCGACACCCCAGGACACGAGGCGCGCCAGCGGGCGCAGGCCGAGCTCGGCGGCCCGGTCCGGGTGAGTGACGATGCACAGGGCCGCCGCGTCGTTCTGGCCACTGGCGTTGCCCGCCGTGACCGTCGCCGCGGAATCCTGCTTGCCCAGTATCGGGCGGAGTTTGCTGAGTGAGTCCATCGAACAGTCCGGGCGCGGATGTTCATCCGTATCGACGACGATGTCGCCCTTCTTGGTTTGGATTGTTACCGGGACGGTTTCCTCGGCGTAGACACCGGACTGCTGGGCGGCGACCGCCCGCTGGTGCGAGGCGACGGCGAGTTGGTCTTGTTCCTCCCGGCCGATGCCATAATCCCGGCGCAGATTCTCGGCCGTTTCCAGCATCCCGCCGGGCACCGGGTAGTGCTTGCCACCCGGTGTCGTTCGCCCTCGGGCGAGCGTGTCGTGCATCGTGACGCTGCCGCTCTTGCTTCCCCAACGCATGTCGGTGGTGTAGAAGATCGCGTTGCTCATGCTTTCCGCGCCGCCAGCGATAATCACCTCGCTGGCGCCCGCCTGCACCTGTTGGGCGGCGAGTAGCACCGACTGCAAGCCGGAGCCACAGCGCCGGTCGAGCTGCATGCCGGGCACGGTGGTCGATAGGCCAGCGTCCAGGCCAACCACTCGACCGATCGCGGGGGCTTCGGCGCTTGGATAGCAGTGGCCGAGTACCACATCGTCCACCACATTCGGATCGAGCCCGGTGCGCTGCAGCAAACCAGTCAATGCGATGGTGCCAAGTTCGGCCGCGGACAGGCTTTTCAAGGAACCACCGAACCCGCCGATCGGGGTACGTACCGGTTCACAGATCACGGCGTCACGCATGACTGTTGCCTCCTACTCGATATCCATGGTCATGCTGGCGTGCGCCCCGGACGAACTACCGCCGGAACCGAACAACTCCAGCACAAGGCCGTCCGCGGTCCGTTCACCGTGCAGCTGGGCGGGCTCGCCACAGAACAACGGCGCCTTGCTCCGGTGCCGTACCCGGATCACGCGTCCCGGGTGGTTCTCCAGTCGGGGCAGCTCAGCAAGGGCCAAGGTGATCAGTGGGCCGTGCACCACGAGCCCGGGATAGCCCTCCACGCCGGTCGCATACGGCCAGTCGTAGTGAATGCGATGTGGGTTCGCCGTCGCGGCCGAAAACCGCATCAGCAACGTTGGGTCAGTAGCGAAATTCCACGTCCATTCCTGGACGCGTCGAAGCGGCGTGGCGACCGGTTGCGGTGTGCCGGCGGCTCCGACCGTCCGTGGCGTTGTTCCGGACTCCCGATAGATCAGATCCTGACGTTCGTCAACGCAGAGCGAACCGTCCGCATCGAACAGTCGGGTTCGGACAACCACGACGACCAATGCGCCGGAACGACCGGACTTCTCCGTGACCGACTCGACGGTCGACTCGCGTCGAACGGTATCGCCAACCCGTAGCGGCCGGTGCAACGTGACATCGCCGCCAGCGAACATCCGACGGGGGAGGTCGACTGGAGGCAGGAAGGATCCTCGGGCAGAGTGCCCGTCCGAACCCAACGCGCTGGACGATGGCCAGCGGGCGAGCGCCAGCCAGTGCCACAGCGGTGGCAGTTCGTCACCAGGCCGCGGAGTCGCGCGGCCGTCGTCGAGCAGCGCAGCAAAGGTCGCGACCGGATAGGGATCGAGCAGCTCGGTATCGCTGACGGTCCGCGGTTGCCAGTTCCGCATACGGCTACATGAACCTTCCGCCGGTCACCTCGAGCACGGTACCGGTTTGATAGGACGACATGTCTGAGGCGAGAAACAGCGCCACGGAGGCAACTTCGGCCACCTCGCCGGCGCGCCCCATGGGAATTTCGGACATCTTCTGCTCCCATGCCCTCGCCGGCATCGCTTCGGTCATCGCCGAGCGAATCAAGCCAGGTTGGATCGCGTTGACCCGAACGCCATGATGGGCAAGCTCCTTGGCCGCCGCCTTGGTCAGCCCGATTATTCCCGCCTTGGCCGCCGAGTAGTTCGTCTGGCCAACCATCCCGACCTTGCCGGACAGCGACGAGATGTTCACGATCGCGCCACGTTTGCGTTCGCGCATGATCGACGCCGCCTTACGAGTGCCGTTCCAGCTACCCTTCAGGTGAACGTCGATGACCTGGTCGAACTGTTCTTCGGTCATCGTGCGCATGGTCGCGTCCCTGGTGATCCCCGCGTTGTTGACCAGCACGTCGACGGGGGAGAAGGCCTCAGCGGCAGCGGCGAGCAGCGCGTCAACATCGGCGCCGTCGGTGACGTCACAGCGGATCCCGCGGGCCCGCGCAGGGCCACCCAACCGCTGTGCTGCCTGCTCCGCGGCGGCACCGTCCAGATCGCCGAGGACCACTCGAGCGCCCTCGGCCACGTACAGCTCCGCGATGGCGTAACCGATGCCCTGTGCACCTCCGGTGATCACCGCGGTCCGTTCGTTCAGCAAAGGTTGCCGTGTCGCTGACATACTGACTCCGTTCCCGTTATATCCCGCTGCGGGCGATGAGTTGCGCGGCGATCACATTGCGTTGGATCTCGTTGGTCCCTTCGCCCACGATCATCAGTGGTGCGTCCCGGAAGTACCGTTCGACGTCGTACTCCTTCGAGTAGCCGTAGCCCCCGTGCACTCGTAGCGCGTCGAGGGCAACCTGCATCGCCGATTCGGAGGCGAACAGTTTGGCCATCCCCGCTTCCATATCGGCGCGCTGGCCGGCGTCGAGCCGTTCCGCGGCGTCCAGGGTGAGCAATCGGGCAGCGTGCATCTTGGTGGCCATATCGGCCAACTGGTTGCCGACGGACTGGTGTTTCCAGATGGGCTTGCCAAAGGACTCGCGTTCCTGCGCGTAACGCACCGCGGCATCCAGTGCCGCCTGGCCAACGCCGAGCGCCCGCGCGGCCACCTGGATCCGGCCGACTTCCAGGCCACGCATCATCTGTGCCCAACCCTGGTGTGGGGTGCCGCCGAGTAGCGCTTCGGCTGGTACCCGCCGCTGATCGAAGGCCAGTTCGCAGGCCTCGATTCCGCGGTAGCCGAGCTTCGGCAGCTTCTCCGAAATACTCAGTCCTTCGCCTGGCTCGACGAGCAGCACACTCATCCCTTGATGAGCCGGCTCCGCGGTGCGGTCGGTGCGGCACAGCAGGCCGATGAGATCCGAATGGGCCGCATTCGAGATCCAGGTCTTCGACCCGGTAATTGACCAACCGTCGCCATCGGGCGTGGCGTGCGTGCGCATGGCTTGGAGGTCGCTTCCACCGCTCGGTTCGGTGAGTGCCATCGTCGCGCGCACGGCGCCTGTGGCCATTGCTGGCAGGTACCGCTCCCGTTGTTCGGTGGTCCCGAAAACGCGGATCAGGTAGGTGATCACGGAGTGTCCGCCGATCGCGCCGGCCAGGCTCATCCAGCCGCGTGCCAGTTCCTCGGTGATCCTGGCGAAACAGGTCGTGCTGACGTCGACCCCACCATACTCAGCCGGCACGAGAAGCCCGAAGAATCCGAGCTTCTTCATGTCGTCGATGAACTCGGCGGGATAGACATCGTCCTCTTCGAACTCGCGTACCCGCGGCCGCACCCGTTCGTCGACGAACTCCGAGACCAAGGTGACCATCTGTTCCTCGTCCTCGGTGAGCTTCACTACCCGCTTCCTTTCGTCGATGGCCGGCGAACAGATGCCGCGTGCTGTCCTCGATGGCCAGTACTAGCGGTTTCGCCGCGCTTCCCGCACCAGGGCGCCGCCGACGATCAGCCGCTGGATCTCGCTGGTTCCCTCGTACAACCGGAGCACACGAACGTCCCGATAGATCCGCTCAACCGGAACGTCGCGCATATAGCCGCTACCACCGTGGATCTGCACGGCGAGATCGGCGACCTTGCCGACCATCTCCGTGCAGTACAGCTTCGCCGCGGAAGGACCGATGCGCCGGTCTTCGCCCGTGACGTAACGCTGCGCGGTCTCCCGTACGAGCGCGCGGCCGGCGAGCACGCCAGCCTGCTGATCCGCGAGCATCGCCTGCACGAGCTGGAAGTCGCCAATGGGGCGCCCTCCTTGCGTAGCCGATGCGGCATAGTTGACCGATTCGTCGAGCGCGCGCTGTGCCGCGCCCACCGCGAGCGCCGCGATATGCACTCGGCCCCGTGCCAGGGCGGTCATCGCTGCCGAGTATCCGGCTTCCTCCTGCTCGCCGACCAGCGCCGAGCTGGGTACGCGTACCCCGGAGAACGTCACCTCCGCGGTCCAGGCTCCTTCCTGGCCCATCTTCCTGTCCTTGGTGCCGACCTCGATGCCAGGCGCGTCTGCGGGTACCAGGAACACCGCGATACCAGTCCCGGACTCGTCGGCTGGCCGAGTGCGGGCGAAAACCACGAACAAGCCGGCGATGGGCGCATTGGTGATGAAGCATTTGCGACCCTCGAGCACCCATTCATCGCCTTCACGTACTGCCGTAGTACGCAGTCCCGCCGGATTGGAGCCCGCTCCAGGCTCCGTCAATGCGAACGAAGCCACAACCTCGCCGGAAGCGATTCGGGCAAGCCAGGCAGCCTTCTGCTCTTCGGTGCCGAAACCAACCAACACCTGGCCGGCGATTCCGTTGTTCGTGCCGAACATCGAACGTAGCGCCAGCGACGTGTAGCCCAGCTCCATGGCCAGCTCGACGTCCTGGGCGAGATCAAGTCCAAGACCGCCCCATTCCTGGGGTATGGCGTATCCGAACAAGCCCATCGCGGCGGCCTGCTCGCGTAGATCCGTAGGGACGGCGTCCGCGTCCATGATCTCCTGCTCGCGCGGTACGACCGTGCTGCGGACAAACTCGCGAACAAGTTGACGCACGGAGTTGAAGTCGTCATTGCTCACCGTGGGTACGTATCCGCTGTTGGCCGTAAGCATCGCCATAGGAGGATATTTTATCAGATCTATGTGATAGTGATCATGCGTTGCGACGTCAGTCACGCCTGGTCCGACGGATGCTGGTGGGCCAGCGACGTTAGTATCGAGAGCCTGAGCAGCAGGCGTGAGCACTGATCGGAGTGTGGGCACATGGTGGCCGGGCTTGGCGCGAACGATGCGATCTCGCGCCCCAACCTGCCGTCGAACCTGAAGGGGGTCGCCGCACAGGAGATCAGGAGACAGGTTTTCGCCGGCGAGTTGCGCCCAGGAAGCAAGGTTGACCAGGAGGCGCTCGCCGAACAGCTTGGCGTCAGCAAGATCCCGATCCGCGAGGCGCTGCTGATCTTGGAACATGAAGGCGTCATCGAGAACGTCGCACGTCGCGGCGCTTTCGTGGCCCGGTTGAGTCGGAACGATATCCAGGACCACTATCGGGTGTTCGGCGTCGTATCGGGGTTGGCCGCCGAACGCGCGGCGAAGAACATGCCCAAAGCCAGCCTGCTGGCGCTGACGGATATCGCGGACCGGATGGAGTCCGGAGTCGGCCCGGAAGAGCAGGAGTCACTGAACTTCGAGTTTCATCGACGGATCAACTATGCCGCGGACTCACGTCGGTTGACCTCGATACTGGGCATCATGTCCCGCACCTTGCCGCATGGTTTCTATGTGGCACACCAGGAATGGCCGGAGAAGGCGCACGAGGATCATCGGAAGATTCTGCGCGCCTTGACCGCGCGGACCGCGGCACGGTCCCGAACCGCGATGGAAAAGCATTTCGCCGACGCTGGTGACCACGCCGTCGCCTTACTCGAAGCGCAGGGCTTCTGGGATCACTGAGCCGCGTTCCGGTGCGGGAATCGAAGGGCGGGCCACGCACCAACACTCGCCAATCGAGATACGATATATTTTATCGCGACTTGCTTCGATGGCTGCCAGCCCTTGCGAACCAGTGATGCGAAGGAGTGTCGCGGTGTCCACTTTCGACATCACGAAGTACCTACGTCCTGGCGACACGGTGGTGGTCGGGCAAGCGGCCGCCGAGCCACCGGAACTCGTTGCGAAACTCATCGAAGCGGCGGTTTGCATCCCCGATCTCACCGCGCTCTGCGGCTATACGGTGAGCGATGCCTGGGCCGGGGCAACCGAGAGTCGGCCTACGGTCAAGAGCTATGTCGCGCACGGCGGCCTGCGCGAGCTGAGCGACAAGGGGCTGCTGCAGCTCGTCCCGTGGAACTACAGCCGGTTCGAAGAGCTGTTGACCAGCGGGCATCTGCGCGCCGATGTGGTGCTACTGCAGGTTGGTCCGCCAGATGACGATGGCTACTACAGTTTGGGAGCCACCGTCGACTACGCCGTTGTCGCGGCGGAGCGGGCACGAGTCGTGCTCGTCGAGGTGAACCCGAATATGCCGCGCCCGAACGCGGCACGCCGGCTGCACAGTTCGCTGGTCACGGCGTCGATTTCGACAAGCCGCGCGCTTGCGGGCTCTCCCGCGCGAGCGCCGAGCGAAGTGGAGCGCGACGTCGCGGTGAAGGTGGCGGAGCTGGTGCCCTCCGGGGCGACGATTCAGCTGGGCGTCGGCGCCCTGGCGGAGGCGATCGGCTGGGAACTGCGCGGTCACCGAGGTCTGCGGGTCCGGTCTGGTTTGGTCGGTGACTGGTTGGTGGACCTTCAGGAAGCGGGCGCCCTGGACGCTGAGCCGGGCAGCTGTGTGGTCGGCATGGCCGTGGGGACGGAGCGGCTCTACCGGTTTCTGGACGAGTCGGACATCGTCTATCTTGCACCGATTACGGAGCAGATCTCGCCGGAGGCGATCTCGCGAGACGGCCCCTTGGTTGCGATCAACGCGGCGATTGAAGTGGATCTGCTTGGCCAGGTCAACTCGGAAGCGATCGGGGATCGATACGTCGGTGGAATCGGCGGACAGCTTGACTTCTTTCGCGCGTGCCGAGCAAGCGCAGGCGGGATGGCGATCGTGGCGCTGGCCGCGACCGCGCCATCGGGTACCGGACGGATCGTTGGGCAACTGAGCGGCCCGGTGACCACGCCGAAGAGCGATATCGACGTAGTCGTGACCGAATGGGGCGCGGCGGATATTCGCGCCTGCTCGTTGTCGGAACGCGCCGAAGCGCTCGCGCGTCTTGCCGATCCGCGCCACCGCGCGGAACTGCGCGCCTCACGTCCGAACTGGGCGTAACCGGAAATGACGCCTAGTTCAGGTACCTCGCCAGGCGTTGAGCCAGGCGGCTGCCCTGGTCGGTGAGGCCCGGGAGAGCCATGCGTCCTGGACAATCTCGGTGAGCTCCCGCAGGGTCAGTTCGCCGATCCGGCTGGCCCTGACCAGTACTGACTGGTGCCCATCGAAATGCGGCGTGGTGAAGAACGGTGATGTTTGGTCCTGAACAAGTGCCTGCTTGTCCGATTCCGACGGCACCCAGAACACGACCACATCCGGATAGCGTTCGCCACTGTCGGGGTCGACGGCATCGGGGCGGGGATTGCGGAAGAACACGAACGATCGTTGGCCGACTTGGTAGACCGGATTGCCACTTGAGCCGTGGACGACCGTGACATGAGGCATCCCGTACGCCAGCTCATGCACGTCCTCGACGCTGGCGCGGCGCGATCTGGCCGACATGGCAACAGGGTACGGGGCGCCCGAGGCCGCCACCAGGGGCGACAGTCCACACCACGACGGTCGTGGCCATCCGAAAACAGGTTGATCGGGTTGTTCGTTGCCCGCAGCATGGGGCGACACCTCGACTCCCGATGATTGGACCCTTCCGTGCAGCTCAGCTCTGAGCAGATCGAGCGGTTCGTTGACGACGGCTTCGTCAAGCTCGAAGGGGCCTTTCCCGCCGAGGTAGGAGAACGCTGCTTGGACGAACTGTGGGCGGCCACCGGATACGCCCGGGAAGATCCGGCGACGTGGACCGAGCCGGTCGTTCGACTGGGCGGCTTCGCGACACCCCCATTCCAGGAGGCCGCGACCACCGCCGTGCTGCACGAAGCCTTCGATCAACTGGTCGGCCCTGGGCGCTGGCTTCCCCGTATCGGACTCGGCACTTTCCCCGTCCGTTTTCCCAGTTCGGAGGAACCCGGCGATGACGGGTGGCATGTGGAGGCCAGCTACGCCGGGCCGGAAGGGGAGGGCAGGCTCAACCTCCGTTCCCGAGAACGGGCATTGCTGATGCTGTTCCTGTTCTCGGAGGTCGGCCCGGACGACGCACCGACGCGGATCCGCGTCGGCTCCCATCTCGACGTCCCGCCACTTCTCGAGTCCTGCGCCGACGAAGGGCGCGAGTGGATGTCGCTGTGCCGCGACGCCGCTTCCGCGTCCGAAAACCGACCCGTCACGCTCGCGACAGGCACCTTGGGCGACGTCTACCTGTGCCACCCGTTCCTGGTGCATGCCGCGCAGCCGCATCACGGACGTACGCCCCGGTTCATGGCTCAACCGCCGCTACACGCCAAGGAGCCGCTCGACCTCCAGGACGAGTACCCGAGCCCGGTTGCCCGCGCCGTACTCAACGGCCTGCGTCGATAGCTCGCGTACCGCGCGGTCCAGGCAGAACGTGGTTCCCGGCGCCGGTGGTCTGCGCGCAGGTGACGCGGAGGAGATCGAGCTTTCCGGCGTCGGTGGTTCCGGTTGCCGCGGTGTAGGTGACCATGCGGAGGTCCGCACCTGGGGCCAGGAGGACATCGCAGTCAAGCAGGATCTCGCCGACGTCTGGGTGGTGGAACGTCTTCTGCTCGCTCGTATGCCGAGCAGCGAACTCCGTGACCCAGTGGTGCGCGAAGGCTTTCGACTCCGCACGGAGGTGCTGGACGAGCCGATCGAGCTGACCGTCCGCGGGATAGCGGGAGACGGCGTCCTTGAGGTCGGCGACGATCGACGCTTCGAAGACGTCGAGTCCGCGTTCGGTCTCCATGGGCGGCAGGGCCGGGCCGTTGTTGCCGAACAGGGCCAGGGCGAGGTTGCGTTGCTCCGCCGGGAGCGCGGAGGGATCGCCGTTGAGGGAGCACCACATGGCGTTCCACCACACCAGCGTCCAGTCAGCCGTGAACACGCCGATCGGAACGTCCCCGAGGCGCACGGCGAGCCGCTGGATGCTCGCGGGAATATGGGTGCTGATCGTGCCGTCCCGCGGCGGCAGCAGCCCCGCGCTGCGGTAGAGCTGGTCACGTTCGGTCCGGGACAGCTGCAGGGTCCTGGCGAGTGCGCCGACGACCTGGGCAGAGGGGTTCCGCGCGCGGCCCTGTTCCAACCGCAAGACGTAGTCGACCGAGAGTCCGGCCAGCTGCGCCAGCTCCTCACGTCGCAGTCCGGGCGCGCGCCTGCCGTTCGTCGCGGTGAAGCCGGCGTCGACGGGGGAAAGCCGGTCGCGCCAGCCGCGGAGGAGCTCGCCGAATTCAGACATGGGTCCATTCTGGCGGCACAGTGATCGTTGAGCCTGGGTACCGCGAGTCCTAGGGACATCCACGTCACTGGCTGGCTGCGGCGCGCGCGAAGACAATCACGGCGCACCGACCAGCAGGGAGCCGTCCATGCAGCACACCATCGTGATGACCGGCGCGAGCCGCGGTATTGGCCGAATCGCCGCCGAGCACATCCTGCGCCAGTCGCCGGATGTCCATCTCGTAGTCGTCGTCCGCGAATCCACCAGCACGCGGTTCGGCGGCAACGTTTCATACGTCGAGGCGGACCTGAACTCGCTGCGGAGCCTCCGTTCGGCGGCCGGCGAGATCCGCGACCGGCTCGACCGGGGTGACCTGCCGCCGCTGCGGCACTTCGTGGGCAACGCGGGCATCCAGTACACCAACAACCTCACCGAAGGCCCGGAGGGGATCGAGTCGACGTTCATGGTGAACGTACTGGCCAACCACGTGTTCGTCCGCGCGTTCGAAGATCGCTTCGCCGCCGGCGGCCGGATGGTGATCACGGTCAGCGACACGCATTTCGGCGATCGCAAACACAACATGGGCATGGTGCCCGGCCCTGCATGGGACGCGCCCGGTGTCCTCGCCCGGACGCGTGCCTTCGCCGAGCCCGAGACCGCGGCCGCCGGGCGTACCGCCTATTCGACCAGCAAGCTGGCCGCGATCTACCTGGTACACGAGTACGCTCGCCGCCTGCCTGCCGGGGTGGACGTCATCGCCTACAACCCGGGCTTCGTCCCCGGCACAGGTCTCGCCCGCAACGCTGGTCCCCTTGACCGCTTCCTGATGCGCAGAGTCCTGCCGATACTGGCTTACACGCCGTTCGGCACCCACCGTCACGTCGCGGGCAGGTGCCTCGCCGAGGCCGTCCTTGGCGGCACGCCAGCTCCGAGCGGCTGCTACATCGACCGCGACAAGGTGACCTCTTCGTCGGCGGAGTCTTACCACCCGCGGCGCGAACAGGAACTGTGGGACGCCGCCGAACGACTCATCGCCCTTGATCTGGCGACATGACGTACGGCCGCGTCGATAGTTCGCTGCTCGCTCAGTCCAGACAGAACTCGTTTCCCTCCGGATCGGCCAGCACGATGTAACCGGCTTCCAGCGGTGGCTCCGGTTCGGTTCGGCGGATGCGAGTCGCGCCGAGCCCGACGAGCCGGTCGCACTCGGCGTCCAGCGTGGCCATGCGCTCCGCGCCCTCCATGCCGGGAGCGGCCCGTACGTCGAGGTGCACCCTGTTCTTACAGATCTTGTCCTCGGGAACCCGCTGGAAAAACACCCGAGGACCTTGGCCAGACGGATCCTCGATGGCGGCCCTCGAGTGATGTTCATCTTCCGGTACGCCGATGCGCGTGAGGAACTCGTCCCACGCGGCGAACGGATCCGCCTCGTCGACCGTCTCCACGCCCGGCGGGCTCGGATGCACATAGCCAAGGACCTCGCGCCAGAACAGCGACAGCGCGCGTGGATCGTGGGCATCGAAGGTGACCTGGAGTTCGCGGGTCATCGGGTGGCTCCATTCGCTGTATGCATCGTGTGCTGGTAAAGGTCACGCAGTAGGCAGACCTCGGACAGGTGGTGAATCAGTTCGCGGTGAATATGCAGCACCAGATCGGCCATGGGCGCCTCCGGAAACGGTTCGGTATCACCGATCGGCGCGCGCAGGCCCGCCGGACCAAGGTGGCGCACACCGGTCAACCATACGTCGACTTGGGCTTCGAGTTGCTCGAGCGCGGTGCCGGAATCACCAGCGTAGTCCCAGGATTCGTAACCTGCTGCCGGCGCGCCGAAATGTTGCCCGTTGCGAGCGGCGAGCACACCAACGATGACATGCCCGAGCCGCCAGGCGATCGTGGTGAATGGCGGGGGAGCGGGCTCTGGGATGGCGTAGTCGATGGTGAAGTCGCCGCCGCCCACTCGCATCGGTGCCGTCCCGCTTCCGCGCGGACGTACATTCCAGCAGTCCGGTACCGGCGACCAGAAGTACTCGTCATCGGTGAGTCCGTCGAGCCGGGGACGGAGCTGGCGGTTCCAATGCGCCTCCCACTGCGAAAGTAAGGCCTGGTTCCAGTCGAGTTCGGTCTTGGTCATGGCGGTAGCCTCGCAGGCAAAGCGGACAGGTATCGTCCGGTTTCCAGGTGAGGATGGCTGCGATGGACGCGACCGCTGGTGTGGAACGCGGAACGACGGAGCGGGTGCTGGCGTTGCTTGGGCTGCTCCAGCAACGGAGCTCCTGGGCAGGGCCGGAACTCGCCGACCACCTCGGCGTCACCACACGCACCGTTCGAAGGGACATCGAACGGCTGCGTTCTCTCGGCTACCCGGTTCAGGCGAGCCATGGGGTCGGCGGCGGCTACCAGCTGGGTCGCGGCCGCGACCTGCCGCCGTTACTGTTCGACGACGCGGAGGCAATCGCGACGGCGGTCGCGTTGCTGGTTGGCGCCGGCGATGCCGTCGCCGGTGCCGGCGACGCCGCGCTTCGCGCGCTGACCAAACTCGACGGAGTGTTGCCCAGCCGGTTGCGGTCGGAGGTGGCCGCGCTGGCCGGCTCAGTTGCTTCCTTCGCCGGCGGGCGTACTCCGGCCGATCCCGTGGTGCTGATGACGTTGGCCAGAGCTTGCCGCGACGAGACCGAGATCGGCTTCGACTATCCCGCCCATGACGAGCTACGGAGCCGGCGGGTTGAGCCGTATCGACTGGTCTCCTCTGGCCGGCGGTGGTATCTGCTGGCTTACGATCTCCATCGCGAGGACTGGCGCACCTTCCGAGTCGATCGGATGCGCGAGGTATCCGCGCGATCGTGGCGATTCCGGCCGCGCGTGACACCAGACCCAGTCAGCTACGTGCAGGAAGGCGTAGCCAGCAGAGGCTACCCACACCAAGCGCGGTTTCTTGTGTACGCCGCCGCCGAGCAGGTGCGGGCCCAGGTACCGGCATCAGCCGCCGTAGTGCTGCCACGCGGACCCGCGAGCTGCGAAGTGCGCAGTGGCGCGGACAGCCTCGATTACCTTGTCGCGCACATACTCCTGCTCGGACACCAGTTCGAGGTCATCGACCCTCCGGAACTAGGGCAACGCTGTCGCGTGCTGGCCGAGCGGTTGCTGTCCGCCGCCGATACCCATGCGCGGTCCGGAAGCCACCTTCCCGGCTAGTCGACCGCGCTTCCTGGATCTTGCGGTCGGGTACTCGCGACGTAGCGGGCGGCGACATCACGGAGTGCGGCGAGGCCCGCGGCGATATGCGGTTGCTCGCCGGATCCGGCACGTACGGCGGCGAGCAACCGGCGAGTTGGCGCGGGGTGCCCGGACAGTGGCAGCCGCGCGAGCTGATGCGCCTCTGGCACATGCGCCAGGCGAGGTATCAGCGCGACGCCAAACCCGCGGGCAACCAAGGCGGCGCCGGTGTCCCATTCATCGGCGTAGTGCGCGACATGCGGTACGAACCCGGCACTGGCGCATGTCAGCCAAACCAATTGGTGGTATGCGCTTCCCGGAGTGCCAACGATCCAGGGCTGTGTCGATGCGTCGGCGAGGGCGGTACTCGGCGTGCGCGCGAGCGGATGTTCGCGGGCAACCAGCAAATCAAGCGGCTCATGCAGCAGGAAGTGTTGTTCGAAGGCCGGATCGGTCGCCGTCGGGATGTCCTGAGTCGCCACCACGGCACCGATGTCCACGTCGTTACTGGTGAGCAGGTCGAATGCCCGGCGCGGCTCGGCCTCGCGGACCTGCACGGTCAGCTGCGGACTGGTGTCCCGTAGCTGGGTCACGGTAGCCGGTAGCAGCACCGCCGCCGCGGAGGAGAACCCGCACAGCCGCAGCGGGCCGGTCAGCGCGTTGTCCCGATAGGCCGCGAGGTCTGCCCGAGCCTGCTCCCATTGCGCGATCAGGGTGTCCGCATGCGCGAGCAGCGCGTGCGCGGCCGGGGTCAGGCGCACGTTACGGCCGACGCGTTCCACCAGCGGCACGTCGAGTTCCTGGGCCAGCGCCTGCAACTGGTGCGACACGGCGGATGGCGTGAGGTGACAGACCTCGGCGGCGGCGGTCACGGTGCCGTGCCGGGCTACCGCACGGAGCACGGTGAGCCTACGGTCAATCATGTTCGAACCGTACACGGTCACATGCAGTTTTCTGCGATAGACGTTGACGGACGTGCCTCTTCATCCTGAATTCCACACCGTCGTGGTCGGTGCAGAATCCAACTTTCCCGCACCCGTTTTTCGATCATCCAGTGTCCATAAGGGAACCCGAAGATCTGGTCCTGTTCGAACGAAGTGGAGTCGACGATGCGGAGCGATGCGGCGAGCGGTGAGTTCAGCCGACGGCCCCTCCCGAGCGAGGCGTTCACGGATGAAGCGACGTACCAGGACACCCGATTGCCCGTAGAGCAGGCCACCACCCTGATCCCGGATGCCTACACCGCGCCGGCGTTCTTCGAGATTGAACAACAGCGGGTTTTCGCGACCAGCTGGATCGCGGTGGGATTTACCGAACAGGTGGCTGAGGTCGGACAGGTGATCGTCGCCGACGTGGCTGGGCGGTCGATCATCGTGACGCGTAACCGGCAGGGTGAGTTGCGTGCCTTGCACAATGTCTGCCGCCACCGTGGGACCCAACTTCTCGATGCCGGCGCCGACGTGCGACGCACCCGCAAGATCCGCTGCCCGTACCACAGTTGGACCTACGATCTCGACGGACGCTGTCTCGGCACCCCGCTGTTCGAAGGTTCCGACATCCCGGAGGACCAGCAGGGTGTCTTCGACATGTCCGCGGTACGGGGCTTCGACAAAGCCGACTACGGGCTGCTGCCGGCGCGCGTCGAGTCCTGGGGGTTCCTTGTCTTCGTCAACCTCGATCTGGGCGCGGAGCCGCTGACCGAACAACTCGGCGACCTACCCGAGCGGTTTGCCGACTACCGGCTGGCGGAATGGCGTGTGCAGCGTCGTCAACGTTATGACGTGGCAGCCAACTACAAACTCGTCGGCGAGAACTTCATGGAGTACTACCACCTTCCATGGGTGCACCCCGAACTCATTCGGGTCTCCCGGCTCGAGGATCACTACCGATGGCAGGGCAGGGGGATGTACACCGGAATGTGCACCACGCCCATCTCGCGGAATACCGACGCGGGCGGCTGGCAGGGATTGCCGCCCATGTCCGGCCTCGGAGCGGCTGATGCCAACGCTGGTCGATTCGTCTGGCTGTTCCCGAACACAGCCATCGTGGTGCTGCCGAATCATGCGTTCGTCCTGCGCGCCGAGGCATCCGGGCCGGACCGGACAGTTGAGGATGCGGTGATTCTGACGCATCCGGAAAGCGTTGCTGGCGCGGACGCCGAAGCGAACCTGGAACAGCTGGCGGGATTCTGGGATCTGGTCAACCGTCAGGATCTGGAGATCGTTGAGCGGGTACAGCTCGGTCTTGCCAATTCGGGCTATACCGGAGGACGGATGTGTTACCGGTTCGAGGAACCGCTGCATCGGTTCCAGAACATGGTTATCGACCGGATGGTAGGGAAGTGGCGGGTACCGGATGGTGACGATGTCTCGATCACGCGGATGTTCCCGTCCGCAGGGGCATAACACAGCCGGTTAATCGGGATGCGGGCGCGCGTGCGGTAGGGAATGATGCGCCAGTGACTGATACCTTCGATACCCTCGTTGCCGAGGCCTGTGCTGTTGATGTCAGTGGCTGGGACTTTTCCTGGTTGGACGGTCGGGCTACGGAACAGCGTCCGTCCTGGGGTTATCAGCAACAGATGAGCAGCCGGTTACCGTCTGTTTCGTCCGCTTTGGATATTCAGACCGGCGGCGGTGAAGTCCTCGCGGGTGCCGCGACATATCCCGCCACAATGGCCGCCACCGAATCCTGGCCACCGAATGTCGCGAAGGCGACGAAGCTGTTGGGGCCGCGCGGAGTGGTGGTGGTCGCTGATCCGGACGAGCCGCCGTTACCGTTCGCGGATGGTGCCTTCGACCTGGTGACGAGCCGGCATCCGGCGAGCGTTTGGTGGCAGGAAATCGCCAGAGTGCTCAGCCCCGGCGGCACGTACCTGGCCCAGCATGTGGGGTCGGCCAGCATGTTCGAGCTGGTGGAGTACTTCCTCGGCCCGCAGCCGGAAGCCCGGCAGAAACGTCATCCCGATCTGGAAAGCGCCGAAGCGCGGGCAGCGGGGCTGAACATCGTCGACATCCGACAGGAACGCCTACGGGTGGAGTTCTTCGATATCGGCGCGGTTGTCTATTTCCTCCGCAAGGTGATCTGGACGGTTCCGGGGTTCACCACGGACGCCTACCGTGACGAGTTGTATGCGATGCACCAGCGTATTGAGTCCGAGGGCGCGTTCATCGCGCACTCCTCGCGGACGCTGATCGAGGCGCGTAAGCCCGGCTAGCGACGAAGCGGTGCCCGCCTGGCCGGTCAGCGGCCAGTCAGCACCACCCGGTTGCCATCCGGATCGGTGAGCTGCAGGATACGAGCCCCGCCGCCGGCCTGCGGTCCGCCATGCTTGATGCCCACGTCGGTCGCATGCGCGGCGGCGTCGTCGAGATCCGTTTCGTCGAGCACCACCGACGAGTGTCCGGCGCGGGCGGGCTCGGACCACACCTGCACGCCGAACGTATCGCCGAGGTGCCACTCGATAAGCCCGGCCATCGGACGAGCATCGGGTCCGCGGCCGAAGAGGCGGGTGTACCAATCCTCGGCCTGGCCCAGCTCACTGACCGTGCAGTTGGCGAGTACGCGGCGGATCATCGCAACTCCTCAAGTCCTCATCGACACCATCACCGTACCGCCGGGCACGGTTGTGGCCGACCCGCGCACTCCCCACACCAGCTGCCGGCTAGTCGCCGGGCACCTTCTTCATACCGTGCTCGATGGCTTCGATAATGCGCGGTCGCAGGTCCGCGGTACTGACGATCGCGTCGACGGAGCCAACCTCCACCGCGCGTTGGATACTGTGTACCTGGTCGAACTCGGCCGCGACCTCGCCGAGTTTCTCCGCGCGGACCGCCGACTGCACCTCGGCCAGTTTGCTGTTCAGCGCCGCTCGTTCGGCACCGCTGGCCGCCGCATGCTGGGTCTGTAGTTCGGTAACCCGCGGATCGTTCGCGGTGCGGTTGTTGACATCACCCGAGAACACCACCGCCGCCGCCGGTGCACCGCCGAGCACCGAGGCAAAGGACCCTTCGAGCGCCAGTACGGTCATATTCGGGTTGAGCGCCTTGGAGAACACCACGAAAGCCCCGCCGTGGTACCGCGAGATCACGCAGAACACGATCGGCCCTTCGAAGTTCACGATCGCCCGGCCGATCTCCGCGCCGTACTCCAGTTGCAGCTTGCGCAACGACTCCGGCGAACCGTCGAATCCGGACAGATTGGCCAGCACTACCAGCGGCCGGTTACCGGAAGCCGTGTTGATCGCGCGGGCCGTCTTCTTCGACGACCGGGGAAACAGGGTCCCCGCGGTGTAGGCATCGGGCCCGTCGGTGGGCGGAAAGCCGCGACGGGGTACCGACTTCGACTCGATGCCGACGAGGCAGACTGGCCAGCCGCCGATGTGCACGTCCTGCACCGCGGAAGTGTCGGCATCGGCCATTCCCGCCCAGCGTTCCAGCACCGGATGGTCCTGATCGGACAGCGCCCGCATGACCGTGCGAATGTCGAACGGCTTCTTCCTGTCCGGGTTGTGCTCGGCCGAGAAGATCTGGCCGACCGTGTTGAAGTCGCTTCCCGCGTCCGTATGCGGATAATCCGAGACGTCGCGGTCGGCCGGGTCGTTGGTACTCGCCCTGCGCGGCGTGTGTTCGCCCGGCATGACGTAGGTGTGGTCGTAATGCGTCATCAGCACATCGCGGGCCGCCGGGAGGTTGGGGGCCCAGTACTGAGCCTGACCGTTGGGGCCCATGACCCGGTCGTACCCGCCGATGCCGAAGTTGTCCTCGGCGGAAACCCCGCCGGAGAAGTCCAGCGACTGCTTTCCAGTCAGCACCATCGCCGAGTCCGGCGTCATCACGAGAATGCCCTTGGTGTGCATGAGCATCGTCGCTTCGGCGTTCCAGTATGGCTGGGCGCCGACGTTGATCCCGGCGACCACGATATTGATCTCACCGCCGGCTTGGGTGAACGTCACGATCCGCTTGAGCGCGGCGGCAACCCAGTCCATGTTCTCGGTACCCGAGGACATGGAGATCCGCGCGCCGGCGGAGAGCGCGAACCACTCCAGCGGCACAGCCATCCGTTCGGCGAGGTCGAGCGCCGCGATCACCCGCGTGCATTCGGGCTCGGAGAGCGCGCCGAGCGCCTTCGTCGGGTCGCCGAGCAGTACGACTCGGGTGACACCTTCCGGATGCTGTTGCGTGGGCGTGGATACGACACCGCAGACGATCGCCGCGGAGTTGTTGCCCTTTGGTCGCTCGACCGGGGTGAGTACGCCGTGTTCATCGAGATCGTGCTCGACGAAGCTGCCTGTGGATCCTGCCAGCAGATCGGTCAGTTCGTACGGGTAGGTCGTGCCGCGCCGCGCCGCCCGCTGCACCTTCTGGCCGTAGTCATCGAGCGGGCGGACGGGCTCGGTTGGCGGTTCGCCAACATGCAGCCGTGCGCCGTGCTCGGCGGTCAAGCCGATGCGGACGGACACCTCGGTGAGCTCCCCGTCCGCGGTGCGTTGGCGGGCGAGGAACTGTACTTCCTCCAGGCCGGCACCCGTGGTTGTCGGCAAGATTCGCTGCACCAGCATGTTGAGTTCATTGGCGGTCAGTTCGGTCGACGGCCAGACATACATCATGATCCGGTTGGTGGCGAACCGCTTGTTCTGCGGGCGTTGCGCCTGGATATTGCGGATCGCGTCAATGCAGACATTAACCGCTTCCTCTACCGCCGGTAGCGCGACCAGTCGACCATCCGCCTCGCGCAGCGGTGTCAGGTCGCGGACCTGGCCCATCGCGAAGAGCCGTTCATCCGCGGGGTTGCTGCGCGCGACCGCCTTGAACAGGTAGATCTCCTCGTCCGCGGACGGCAGCCTGGTGAGCTCGAACTCCCGGAGCCGCTGCAATTGGAGGCGTTGCGCGATCTGCGGATGCAGCCCTCGGATCAGCCGATCCTCGGTGAAGTCCGTCCCACCAGAGCCGCCGTCGCCCGAACGGAAGGTGAAGTGATGATGCATCACGGCGCCGCTGGTTCCCGCCACCGTGGTGGTGATCCGCCGGACGTCGGAGGGCACCGCCTGTTCGGCGAGAAGTTCGCCGAGCCGAACGGCCATCGCATCGGCATCTGGTTGGTCGTCCCAGGTTACGTAGAGATCGGCCACAACACCGCGTTCCGGCGCGTCGCCGGCGAATCCGCCGATCGCGCCGATCGCCTTCGGCAACGCGGCGATGTCCACCGCCGTGGTGATGACGCGGGTGATGCCACGGGTTCCCGAATGCGTGGCGGTGACGAACTGGCAGCCATTCGTGGTCGACGAGGCGACCTCGGACAAACCGCGGTTGCCGTAGTAACGGCGAGTCAGCACTTCGAGCAGCGGTGCGTGATCGCGATCCGCTCGGCCGATCCGCTGGCCGATCAGCCGGACGAGCGGTTCCGAGTTGGCAACCAGCGCCTGGATTCGCTCGTCTCGATCCGGCGTGTCCGGATGTTGGTCGAGGTAACGCAGCTCGCCGCGCACCGCGGCATATACCTGGGCGCGATTGCGGCGCAACAGCGGCTGAGCGAACCAGCGGAAGACCACGCCGCGGGCGAGGTCAGATACCGCGGGAAAGCGCACCTGGGTCGCCTCGATCACGTGTTCCAGGGCGAGTCCAGCGCGTTCGCTGAGTGCCTCGACTGGCGGGGCGCCGGCCAACCACTGGCGAAGTAGCTCCAGCACCACCGCGACGTCGCTGGACATGCGCTGCTGGGCGAGAAAGATCCGGAATACCGCGGCTTCCAGCTCGGGCGTGCGATCAAGGCCAGCGACCTCGTAGTGCCGCAGCATCTGCCGCAGCTTCGTCTGAAACACGTCGGGAAGGCCCGCGCGATCCGCGTCGAGGCTCTGCAGATAGCTGTGGAAGTACTCCCGCGGACTGTGTACCGGGCTCGCCGGTTCGTTGTCGAGTTCCCCCGCCGGCTTGTTCCGGCTCAACTCGGCGAGATCCGCGAATACGGTGAGTAGATCAAGTTCGCCCTCGACGGGCCGTCCGTCGAGTTCGGATCGTGCTGCCAGGTAGTCGGCGAGTATCCGGTTTCGCTCCGGCTGGTCGATATCGAAACCGAGTAGTGCGCCGCGCAGCTGGTGTAGGCCCTGCTCGACCTGCCGGGTGGTGTCCACGATCGACGACATCGCGGGCAGATCGATGTGGACGGTGTCGGTGACTCCGGCATCCTCGTCCGCACCGTCGTCGTCGGCGACCGGCTCCAACCGCATCAGTGGAGCGCCGGTTTCGACCTGGCTGCCCACCGACACCGGGCATTCCCTAATTCGGGCACGGAACGGAGCGCGCAGCACCGTTTCCATTTTCATGCTTTCCAGTACCAGGATCGGCGCGCCCGACTCAACCTCGGCACCGACTTCGAGTGGCGTCGCGACGACCAGTGCGGGAGCTGGTGAGCGGATGACGCCGCCCTCGTCTCGGCTGATCCGGTGCGTGACTCCATCGACTTCAACCAGATGGATCGGTCCGTGGGTGGCCGAGACGATCCGGAACCGCAGGTCGTTGACCAGCAGTTGAGCACAATGCTGGTCGAAGCGGTCCAACGTTACTTCCGCTGGGTAAGTGTGCTCGCCGACCGCGACACTCACCTGAAACCGTTTCTGGCCGACCCTGGCCACCCGTACCCGGTAGCCAACTCCCCGAAGTTTGAGATCCAACGGCCGACCGACCTCGTGCTGAACCTGGGGTCGGCCGCCGTGCGCCGTGGACAGTAGACGTTGCCGACTCACGTCTTCTTCGTCCTGGTAGGCCTCAATGGCGGCGGTGACCAGTGCGACACCCGAGTTCTTGTGCGCGACCAGGCGGCCCTCGGTGCGCGCGCGGTCGATCCAGCCGGTGTCCGCGGTGGCATCCACGACCTCCGGTTGATCGAGGAGGTCGAGGACGAAGCTCTTGTTCGTCGTGCCGCCGTCGATGATCACGGTGGTCTCGGCCATGGCGCGGCGCAGGCGCCCGAGCGCCTGATTCCGGTCACGGCCGTAGGCGATGATCTTCGCGATCATCGAGTCGAAGTCGGCGGGAATGCGGTCCCCTTCGCTGACCCCGGTGTCCACCCGGATGCCGGGACCGGCTGGCAACATCAGGCGGGCGATACGGCCAGGGGCCGGTGCGAAATCGCGATCTGGGTCTTCGGCGTTGAGTCGTGCTTCGACCGCATGGCCCGACTCGGCGGGACGATCGCCCGTGAGTGGTTCGCCGCTTGCCACCTGTAGCTGTAGCCGAACGAGATCGGTACCGGTGGTGATCTCGGTGATCGGATGCTCGACTTGCAGGCGGGTGTTGACTTCGAGGAAGGCGAAGAGTCGCTCGCCAGGGTGGTAGAGGAATTCCACGGTGCAGGCGCCACGGTAGCCGACGGCGACGGCGAGCCGTTCGGCTGACGTTTTCACGTCGGCGACCTGCTCGGGATTCAGTACCGGCGAGGCGGATTCTTCGATGATCTTCTGGTTACGTCGTTGCACCGAGCAGTCCCGAACTCCGAGTGCCCACGCGGTGCCCTCGCCGTCGGCGATCACCTGTACCTCGACATGGCGAGCGCCCGTTACCAAGCGTTCGAGGAAGACCACCCCGGACCCAAAGGCACGCAGTGCTTCCTGGCTGGTCCGTTCGTAGGCATCAGTGAGGTCCTCTTTCGAGGACACCATTCGGATTCCGCGACCGCCACCGCCCGCGGTCGCCTTGAGCATCAACGGGTAGCCGATATTGTCGCCGGCGCGCAGGGCGTCCTCGAGCGTGCTGACTTCGCCACGGCTCCACGGCGCGACCGGTACGCCGACCTCCTCGGCGATCAGCTTCGCCCCGATCTTGTCGCCGAGCTTGCGCATCGCTTCGGCGCTCGGCCCGACGAAGGTGACTCCGATTCGGCCGCACAGTTCGGCGAACGCGGGGTCCTCGGCGACGAACCCCCACCCGACCCAGGCGGCATCGGCTTCGGTCTCCAGCAGTGCCCGTTCCAGGACGGCGTAGTCGAGGTAGGGGCGAGCCGAAGCGGCTCCCAGAAAATACGCGACGTCTGCCTCGCGGACGAAGGTCGCGTTGCGGTCGGCGTCCGTGTAGAGCGCGATCGTCTCGATCCGCGTTCCGGTTTCCGCCGAAAGATCCCGGACGGCGTGGATGAGCCGCATCGCGGCCTCTCCGCGGTTGACGATCGCGACACGACTGAACACCGGTGGAGCCTCCCAAGTACTCGGGCGATCACGGCGGGGCCAGGGCATGCGGCCTCGCCGGTAGGTCTGTCCATACTTTGCTCGATTACCGCCGGGTACACCAATGTTCCGCATCGCGCATGGCGAAGCCTCTGAGTTGTCGGAACCCCACAAAAAGCGGACCGGGTGGCGCGGACCGGTAGCCATCTGATGCGAGGTCTACCACAAAGCGCGGGGAGTGCCCGATGAGGGTTACCTCAGGCGAGAAATGTGTATAACGACCTATACAGTGCGGCGCTGTAGAGCGGCCAGCGCCACGTCATGCGGGTCGCGTCGACGCGCCCCCGTCAATCGCCTGGAAAGCAACCCCTTGCCTACACTGAAGCGCTTCAGATACCGTGTGCCGGTGATCAGTGAAGCGAAGGCGGCTCAGTCATTCGTGGTGCCCTACAGTGGGGTGTCCAACCGGCTCGACGACACGGATATCGCGGCCGTAACGGCGGCGCTCGCGCAGGACACCTTGGCGATCGGGCCATGCAACGCGGAGTTCGAGCGGCGGTTCGGTGCGGTGGTCGGCGCCAAGCACGTGCAGGCGACGAGTTCCTGTACGACCGCGCTTTTCCTTGCCGCGCAAGCCCTTGAACTCGCCGAAGGCGATGAGGTCATCACCACGCCACAGACCTTCTGGGTGACGACGTGGCCACTACAGGCGCGGGGCTGTGTAATCAGGTTCGCCGATATTGACCCGAACAGTTTGACGATCGATCCGGCCACGATCGAACCGTTGATCACCGAGCGAACCAAGTCGATCTGGGTCGTGCACCATGGCGGGCAGGCTGCGGATATGGATCCGATCATGGAAATTGCTCGTCGCCACGGGTTGACGGTGGTCGAGGACTGCGCACATGTTCCCGGCGGCACATACCGCGATCGGCGCGTGGGGGCCATCGGTGACATCGGCTGTTTCAGTTTTCATTCGCTGAAGAACATGACGACCGGCGAGGGCGGAGCCTTCGTGACGAACAACGACCAGTACGCGGACAAGGCGCGTCATCTCGGCACCCTGCACGTGTGGGGCGAGCTGCACGAACGTCCAGACCCGCGAATCGGGCCCTACCGTCAACCGGAGTATTACCGGGACCCGCACGTTCGACGTTCGTACACTATGGACTACGTGGCAGGACGTTATCTGGTTGGCAACAACTACCGGATGAGCGAGCTGAGTGCGGCACTCGGTATCGCGCAGCTCGACAAGCTGGATCGGTTGAATGACCGCCGGCGGGCGATCGCCGCGGAGCTCGACGCCGGACTGCGGGATGTGCCAGGAATTGAACTACAGTCCGAACGATCGTATGCCCGACACGTTTACCACCTTTACACGCTGTTCTATTGCCCAGACGTCGTTGGCGTGCCGAAGGACGATTTCATTCGGCGGTTACAGGAACACCACGGTGTCGAGATCATCCTGCGCTATTTTCCCATTCACCTGTTACCGGAGTTCCGAGCGCTCGGTTACAAGTACGGATCCTGCCCGGTTGCCGAGCGAACCTACTTCGAACGCCAGGTTCAGCTGCCCATCTATCCGCATCTCACCGATGACCAGATTCAGCACATGATCAGGGCCGTGCGCGAGGCGGTCGCCACGCTGGGGGCAGCCTGATGTCCGTAGTTCGCCGGGTAGCGCTCGTCACCGGTGCCGCACGGGGCCTGGGTGCGGCGATCGCTGAGGAGTTGGCAGCGGACGGGATAGCGGTCGCCATCAACTTCGTTCGCAACCAGAATGCGGCGACTGAGGTGCGGGACCGGATCCTCGCCGCTGGCGGTAATGCGGAGACGTTCCGGGCCGACGTCACGGACGGACGGCAGGTCGCGATGTTGTATCGAGATATCGTCGCGCGATTTGGTCGGCTTGACGTACTCGTGTGCAACGCCACCGGACCACAACCCGAGCACTCGGTTGAGGAGTTGAGCTGGCAGGACATCCTCGATCAACTCGTTTTCTTCGTGAAGAGCCCATTGTTGCTCGCCAAACAGGTTCTGCCGGAGATGCGGCGTCGCGGGTACGGGCGCATCATCCACATCGGCTCGGAGGTCTTTGACCTTGGTGTTCCGCGTGCCAGCGCTTACGTCGCGGCTAAGGGAGCACAGCTTGGTCTCACGCGGTCCTGGGCCCGAGAACTGGGCGGGGACGGTATCACCGTGAATCTGGTCGCTCCTGGGTGGATACCTACCGACCGGCACCGCTCAACGCCAGCGGCCGACCATGCGGCTTACGTGTCCGCCGTGCCACTCGGCACGGGCGGCGAGCCCCACGATGTCGCGTCCACGGTGGCGTTTCTCGCGTCCGAGCGAGCCAAGTTCGTGACCGGACAACGTATCGCGGTTAATGGTGGCAACACCATCAGCTGAATACCTCCGGCCGGCTGTGGTGCGCGAGGCCTTCACCCGATGGGGTGCTGCCGGTAACGTCCCGGCTCGGTCGGCTATATCGCCTTCGTAGACCTTGATCAACGCGATGTCCACGAGGTGATGAATGCCCCGCAAGTCTCGGCTAGTCGCGCGCCTGTTGGTGATGCTCGTTGCCGTGTCGGCAAGTGTTTCCGGATTGTCGAGCCGTGTCGAGGCGCGCGGCGTCGACTACTGCGCGGCGCTTGGATCCGTTGCCTACCTCGGTTCTTCCACTGAGACGGGACAGGGATCGGCTGGTTGGCAGAGTCCGGACTTCACGTACTGGGAAACGGAGTTCGGCTGGGTATCCCAGCTGAGCAGGTACCTGCGGAACGGTTGGGGCATCGGTATGGTCAACCCGAGCCGGGGTGGCGCGACGGCAGCGGACTACCTGCCGGGCGGGCGATGGGCCGTTACGCGGCACGCGGTCGAGGAAGTTGCTCGCCATGCCGCTGGCTTGGCCATCATCAGCCTTGGCGTCAATGAGTTCGGCAGGCAGTATTCGCCGAGGCGATTCAGCACGGACCTGGCCGAGTTCGTGACGGCGCTACGCTCGGCCATGCCAACGATTGACCTGGCGTTGGTGATCAAACCGGATATCGGCGCGCCCTACGGTGGGTCGGTTCAGTACCCGTACCGGGACTATGCGGACGGCATTCGGGAGATTGCGGCGGAGACGACTGACTCCACGTTGATCGATCTGCGCACGGTCATCGAGGCGCAGCCACGGGATACCGCAGATATGTGGTCGGGCGATGGGGTACATCTGTCCGACAATGGGCACACCGCTACGGCGAGGGCGGTGCGGGACCGGCTGTTCGCTGGATGCGGCGCGCCGGACTAACCGGTGTGTCCCGAGCTGGCCTGCTCTGCGGTGTCCCCGGAACGGGTCAGCTGGCCGACGATCGCGACGCCGAGCATCAGCGCGGCCGCGGTCGCCACGGCGAGCCCGATATGCACCATCAGCAGCGTGGCACCGGCGAGCGCGCCGAGCGCGATCAGACTGATCGCGCCGGCTCGGCGTAGCCACGGCTGTTCGTTGCCCGCGCCCACCCGGGAATCGGCGGCGAGTCCGGTGATCGTAGAAGTCACCACCACCGTGGTGAGGTCCTTGATCGCGACGTGCCGGGCCGCAGCTGCCTGCACTCCCATCGCGGCCGCCATCCCAGCGGTCACGGTGAGGGCCCAGGGCCGGGCGAGATCGTCCCCGAATGCCAGCAGCATCGCGGCTACGCTGGACATCAGCAGGCCCGCGCCGATCAACAGCCAGCTGCACCGTGGGGACCAACCGGTCGGCTGACCACGAACCGCGCGCCCGGCGAGCGCGGCGCCAACCAGGAAACCGACGAGGGCTACCGCCGGACCCGCGACAGGTAGCTCGTCCGCACCAACCGCGGCCATGCCGAGGATCACCACATTGCCGGTCATATTCCCGGCGAAGACCTTGTCCAGGCCGAGGTACCCGGCCGCGTCGATGATGCCGGTGGTGAAGGTCAGGATGAGTAGTAGTACGAGCTGGATACGGCGTTGTGTCAACATCGGTGCACCAGCCTATGCCGGCAGGTGGGCAAGCGTGTGCCGGGATGGGCATGCCGGCACACACCGCGTAGTCGCCCGTGGGTAATAGGAAATACGCGTAGTTGAGTCGTGTGCTCGAAATAGCGTCAGCTATTTCGCGGTACCGCGACTACTTTCGAAATTCTGACCCAATGGGAAGCGTCACGATCCAGCGAGGCTGGCATTGTCGACGACCCGTCCGTACCGTGGGAACCCGCGTTCGCCTGTTGACGTCGGTGCATCGGCTTGGCCACGATATCCGAGTGTTGTGCAACATCTTGACCGAACGTCGTCACGTCGATCTACTGCGGGTGGTCGCGGCGTCCTGCCGAAGCTGATCGGGAAACGGATTATTTTCCACGTTTTCGTAAACGTGTCCAGGCAAGCCGTACAAATGTCCGGACGACGCTGTTCCGGTAGTCGAGATTATTTCAAGCAGAAAAGATTCGACATATGCCGCGTGCGTCAGTTGGTTTCGATAATGTGAGGTCGAGATGGTAAATGATCTGCTCCGTGAGCCGTCGTGGTTCGCCATTGGCCAGCTGATGATCAGTGCGTGGTGCGGACGAACCGCCCGATGAGGAGCAAGGGATGAGCACGGCGACGGTGACCGCGACGCGGTCAGCGGCACAGATTGTCCGCAGTGACCAGGAAGCACTGGATAAAGCGCGACTGCTGGCGAGTTGGCTCGGCGCCGAAGCGTCCGAGCGGGACGCTGATCGCCGGCTGCCCTGGGGTGAACTGAGCGCGCTGTCCGCTACCGGCCTGCTCGGGATTACCGTGCCACGTTCGCATGGTGGTGCCGATGTCCGCGCGCGCACGTTGGTAGAGGTGTGTCGCCTGCTCGCCGTCGCTGACCCGAGTATCGCGCAACTCGGCCAAAGTCACCTGGTGCATGTGGACGTGCTCAGGGAGAACGCGGCGGCGACGCAGCAGAGTTACTTCTTCGAGGAAGTGCTCGCGGGAGCACGCTTCGGTACCGCGCGGGCCGCGTTGGGTTCCAGCGGGGCCCTGGAAGTAGAAACCAGGCTCACCAGGTCATCCGATGGTTGGTTCGTGCTTGACGGCGTCAAGGACCACACGACCGGCGCGCTCTTCGCGCACTGGATCGCCGTGCTTGCCAGGGACGAACAGGACAACCTCCAGGTGGCCTGCGTACCTTCGGATACGCCTGGTGTCACGATCGCGGACAACTGGTCGGGTATGGGGCTTCGGACCGCGGCGAGCGGAACAGTCCGACTGGATCAGGTGCGCGTGCCACCGGACTGCGTGATTGCTCACCACCACAACGAAATCCGAGCGCAGCTACGCGAGGCCTTGGCTGGTGCGCTGCACGCCGCGATTGACGTGGGTATCGCCCGCGCCGCGCTTCTGGACGGTGCCGAGTTCGTGCGGCCCCGGAGCCGACCGTCGTCGCACGGCGGCCCGGCCCCGGCGACCGACGACCCGCTCACGCTGCAGCGGTGTGGCGAGCTGGAAGTGCGCGCGCGAGCAGCCGAGGCATTGCTTGGTGGCCTCGGCAAAGGCGTTCGCCGAAGGGGTAGCGGTGCAGCTGAGTAACGCGCTGTTCGATCTCTGCGTCACTCCTACGGGACTCGCGGATCTGAACCTGCACCGGCACTGGCGTAACGCCCGTACGCACGCCCTGTGCTCCCCGACGCACTGGCCGACCCAGCACATCGGCGGCTACCTCATCAACGGCACCTTGCCCCCGCACGTCCGGCAACTGTGAGCGAAGGAGACGCAATGTCCGACATCCTCGTGCTATCCGGTAGCCCGTCAACGAAGTCGCGTACCGAAGCGGTACTTGGTGAACTGTCCCAGCGGCTTCGGGAGCACGGTCACCGGGTGGTGGAGGCTCCGATCCGACGTCTCCCGGCGAACGCGCTGGTCGCGGCTGACTCGGCGGACGGCGAGGTGCGCGCGTTGATCGAGGCGGTTTCCCATGCCGAAGGGATACTTGTTGCCTCCCCGATTTACAAGGCGTCCTACACGGGTCTGCTCAAGTCGTTTCTGGACCTGTTGCCGCAGCACGGTTTGACGGGCAAAACGGTACTGCCGCTCGCTACCGGTGGCACACCGGCGCATGTGCTGGCGATCGATTACGCGTTTCGTCCGATGCTGCATTCGCTGGGTGCCGAGCACGTTGTGCCAGGCTATTTCTTGCTCGATAGGCTGATCGAGGTATCCGAGGACGGTGTGCGAATCGATGCCGAAGCCGAGCAGGCGCTTATGTCGGTTGTGGACTATTTCGCCTCGGCGCTGCATCGAAGGGCGCGCTACGCCGAGGCATCCTGACTCGTGCGCCAGCGAGTTACCGCATGGGTACTAGATGGCGCCGGAGCGCGGCCGACTGGGCTTCTGGCTGAACGGATCGTTGCCCACGGGCTCCTTACCAAGGAGCCGGAGAGCACCGTGTGCGGCACGGACCGCGCTGTTGATCGATATCTCGCCACGCATCCCCGGGGCCGCGACCATGTCACCGGCTAGGAATACCCCGTCACCGCGGTCGATGGCTGGGCGATCGCGCCAGGTTTGACCGGGTAGATCAAGTGCGCCAGTACGGTCACGCGCGGTCCCGGCGCGTCGCCAGGTTGCTCGTGAACGCCACTCAGGTACGGCCAGTTCGGCCAGTCGTTCCAGCCTGCGGTGGGCATCGGCATTGGCCTCGCCCGGCCGGCGAGGCAGGTCGAGTTGGAACAGTGCTTCGCCCTCCGGTGCGACGGTGCCGTCCTGCAGCGAGTAGCACTCGTGAAAACCACCCTCGTCCAGATCAAAAACCAGGAACATGTCCCGACCAGACCGAGGCACCGCGACATCGAGCAACACGCAGTCACCGCTGGTCCAGGTCAGCGAGTTATCGCCAAACAGTGCCCTGGCCGAGGACAGTTCGGTCGCCACGATCGTCGGTTGGTTGTTGACCTGGGTGACCCGAGAGCGTAGTTCGATGCGCACGCCTAGCTGCTCTGCTCGCTCGACCAGCCGGTCGATAACGGCTTGCCAGCCACCAACCACCCACCGAACGGCTGGCGGTTTCGGGGCGAAGACCCGATGGAACAGACCCCAGACGAATGCCGCCGAGAGTCGTCCAGTGTTCGCGTCATAGGTTGCGACGCTGATCGCATTGGCCGCGGCCACGGCCGCGGTCGCGCCGTACCGTGCACTGGCCCAACTGTGGAAGTCCTGGTCGACCGGGGCGGAACGGCCGCGTTCCACAATCATCCGCAGCAGCCCAGCTGGTGCGCGCCTGCCGAGCTTCCCGTTGAACCGGAACGTACTAAGTCTGGCGGCGGTGAGCAACGGTGGCCGACCAAGCGGCGGGATCAGCTTCCGTTCGCGTAGCCAGGTCCAATGTGGGCCGTCGGCGTAGAAGACATGTGGACCGGTATGGGCGACGTACGGGACTTGGGTGGCGCGCGCTCGGCCGCCAAGCGTGCCGTGCGCCTCGTGCAGGGTCACCGTGACCCCGGCCTCCGCGCATCCGATCGCCGCGACAAGACCGGCGAGCCCGCCGCCAACGACGGTGACTTCTGCTGCCATCAGTTTCCTCCTCGCGTCCGCGCTTACTGCTGAGACGAGGTAGCCGACGCGAGTGTGACAGCACGGGCAGCGGGCTAGTCCTCGTCGCCGTGCGCGAGTTCGGCTCGGACTCCGAGTAGCCGCACCGGGCGGCCATGCTCAAAGCGATCCAGTTCGGCCAGCGCCGCCAACTCGAGGACCGCCGAGTCGTCGGTGGGCGTGGGCAGTGTATGGCTTCGGGTCTGGGTAATGAACGGCGCGAACCGCACCTTCACCTCCACGCGGACTGCTGGGCGGCCTTCGGTCCGAACATCGTCGGCTACCCGATGGGCAAGGACCGACACCTGCCGGTCGAGCTCGGCGCGGTCGGTGAGGTTTTCCTGGAAGGTGACTTCCCGGCCGCGGGAGCGCGCCAGGTACGGGGTTGCGACCACTTCGGTATCGCCGATGCCGAGCGCGAGTAACCGGTACCACGGTCCCATGGTTCGCCCGAACCGCTCGTCGAGCATGGTTTGCTCGGCTTCGGACAGTTGGTAGACAGTGGACAGTCCGAGCGCGGCGAGCTTCTTGGCCGTTTTCCCACCGATACCCCAGAGCGATTCGGTTGGCAGTTCAGCCATGACTTCCCACCAGTTGTCCCTGGTGAGCCGGAACACCCCGGCTGGTTTGGCAAACCCGGTCGCGAGCTTCGCGCGGAGCTTGTTGTCGCCGATGCCCACCGAGCTGGACAGTCCCGTCGCGGCGGCGACCGTCTGGCGGGCCTGTTCCGCCAGGTTCTCCGGTGTGTCCGTGGCGGCGCCGAGGAAGGCTTCGTCCCAACCGACGACTTCGACGATCACCGGCAGCTCGCGCAGCGCGGCCATCGCATGCGCGGAGACTTCCTCATAGGCCGGCGGGTCGGAGGGGAGGAAGATCGCCTCCGGGCACCGTTTGGCCGCGGTGCGTAGTGGCATTCCGGAATGCACGCCGTACTCGCGCGCCTCATACGTCGCGGTTGCGACGACAGCCCGTTCAGTCGGGTCGCCAGAACCACCGACGACCACCGGGCGACCGCGCAGTTCCGGATGCCGGGCGACTTCGACCGCGGCGATGAACTGATCGAAGTCAATATGCAGGATCCAGTTTGCGGTGGTCACGCGACAAGTATGCCGGCCAAAGCCCGTGCGTGGGGTAGGCGCGACGCGCCGGACTACGGTTCAGGACGCCAGGTAGAAGTCGTCTCGCTGGGGTGCGACACATTCGCAGTACGCGAGCTCGGCGCAGCCGGCCTGTAGCCGGTGCCGGGCTGGATCATCATCACGGCAGGCCGCGTCGGTGCACTGCACCGGCCCATCCTGGTGGGTGAGTAGCGTGCCATGGCAGTGATCCAGGTCAGCCGCGCAATCGCGGCAGCCAGGGCTCGCCGTGGCCGAACTGGAAACGATGAACGCCATGGATCTGTGCTATCACGTCCGGCTCGCCGGTTCGGTGAAGCGGGTCGGCGTGTCTGGATTCTGGATTCCAGGCGCTGGATCCCGGAGGCGTGACGGTCCGTAATCGCGTTCTTTGAGGTTAGCGCTCCGGTCGGAGCTAGGCGCTTTTTGAGCGGCGTCCGCCGGATTTGCGTGTGCTCGCCGTCGAACCGGGCTTCTTGGAACCGTCTTGCTCTGCCGCGGGCTCGGCTTGCTCGTCGGTAGCTTGCCGTCGTGCGGCTCGTTTACCTCCCGATTTGCGTGGTTTGGCAGCGGTTCCGGCGCCATCGGCTTCCGGGTCGCCCGTTGTCGTCGATTCGGGTCGGTTGCCGCGTGCCTGCGTGTTGCTGATACTCGCTTCGAGCGCGGCCATCAGGTCAACGACTTCGGCCGGCCGGTCTTCGGCCGCTGGTGCCGTGGTTTCCTCGCCGGCGATTTTCGCGTCGATGAGCTCTCGCAGTGCTTGTTGATAACTGTCGTGGTGCGCGTCGGGGTCGAACACGTCTTCAGTCATCGAGTCGATCAGCGAGCCGGCCATGGCCAGCTCCTGGTCGCGGACCTGCGGGGGGTCGGCGAGAAACTCGAAGTCGGGCTTGCGCACCTCGCCTGGCCACAGCAGCGTGGTCAGTACCAGCACGTCATTGTGCACCCTGAGCAGGGCCAACGACTCTCGCTGGCGCAATGCGACTTTCACCAGTGCCACCCGGCCGGATTTGGCTAGCGCGTCGCGAAGCAGCACATACGGCTTGGTGGCCGTCTTCTGTGGTTCGAGATAATAGGCGCGGTCGTAGGAAATCGGGTCGATTGCCTCGATCGGGAGGAATTCCACGACCTCGATCGCCCTGGACGTCGCTACTGGCACCTGAGCGAGATCATCGTCGGTGAGTACGACCATCGAGCCATCTTCGAGCTCGTAGCCCTTCGCGATATCGGCGTAAGGCACTTCCGCGCCATCGACCGTGCATACCCGCTTGTACTGGATTCGTCCGCCGTCGGCCGCGTGTACCTGGCGGAAACTGATCGATTTGCTCTCGGTTGCCGCGTACAACTGGATCGGGATGGACACCAGTCCGAAGGACACAGTGCCTTTCCACATCGACCGCATGCCGCCTCCACCGGGTTTGTCCGGGCCGTACTCGTGATAATGAAGGTACGCTTCGTTGCTGGTCAACGGCAGTGCCAGCGGTTCGGGGTCAGTGTGCGCCCAGTGTTTCGTGTCAGCAGTGGGTTGTGTCCCGTCAACTCAGGGCGTTTACTAACGATTTGTATCTGATCGGCGAGTCGCCTTGCGTCGAACAGTGACCATTGTCGATTGACGTCCGGAGGATGGCATGCCGAGTGAGACGATCGTGCCGGAGGCGGTGTCCGTTCGGTATGCCCGCGAGCAGTACGCGCTTGGCTATTTCCAGGGGCGTACCAACGCCGAGCCTGGGGGCGGTGCGGGACTCGATTTCGCCAGGTTCTATGCCGAGTGGTGCGCGAGGGAAGACCGGCCGATGGACGTGCAGGAGGCGTACCGCCGATGGTTGGCCGACCGTGCCGAGTGGGTAGCCGAGCTCCGTTATGAGCGCGCACTCGAACACGCGACGAACTACGACTAGTCGCGCTGACTGGGGACATTGACCGATCGCGTCCTTGCGTTCGAGCGCGCTCAAACCCCTACCGTCGGTTGGTATGGAACCAGACGAGGCACTGCGCAGGGCCCTACGCCTGGCGGTGGATCCGCCCGCTGGGGTCTCGATCGAGGCCGTGCGTGAGCTCGCGCGGGACGACGATGCGAGCGAGTGGAACATCGCCACGGCGGCGAAGCACCTCGGGGTCAGCCCGCACACGCTGCGGTACTACGAACGCATCGGTCTGGTTCGGGTCGCCCGCGATGCGGCCGGTCACCGCCGCTACGACGCGCCCGCGGTGCGCCGACTGGTGTTCGTGACCCGGATGCGCGTCTCTGGCATGTCGATCAGCGACCTGCGCCACTACGTCGACCTTGCCGATGCCGAGCAGGACACCGTGTCCGAACGCATGGACATGTTGCTGGAGCATCGCGACACCTTGCGGTCCCAGATAGCCCAACTGCAACTCGCCCTTGCCGCAACCGAGTACAAGATCGCTACCTATCAGGAAGTGCACCAGCTATGACGAGCACCACTCCGCGGCACGACATCAACAGCCCGGACAACCTCGCCCGCCGCCGTCACGGGGAATCTGTCCTGGTCAAGATCGACGGACATCAGGGCGAGGCCGTTGTCGACTCGCTCGCCGACATCAACCCTGCCTTCGGGCACCATGTCGCCGCGTTCGTGTTCGGCGACATCTACGACCGGCCGGATCTCGATGCCCGCGGCCGCCAGCTGGTCACTCTCGGCGTCCTGACCGCCCTCGGCGGATGCGAACCGCAGCTCAAGGTTCACATCGGCGCCGCCATGAACGTCGGCATCAGCCGCACGGAGATCACCGAAGCGCTCCTGCATGCCGCTGTGTTCTGCGGCTTTCCCCGGGCCCTTAACGCGACCTTCGTCGCCCGTGAGGTCTTCGCCGAGCGGGACGACTCAGCTGGAAAATAGTTCAAACGTGTACTAGTTTCTCGTCATGGAGAGCGTGGACGAGCCCGGCGAGGAACTCGATTTCTGGTCCTTCGTGCGGCTCGCCAACGACAAGCTGGCCAAGGAGCATGGCTTTCGCTACCACCTGGCGACCGAGGTAGTACTGACCCTGAATCGGGTCGCCAATATCGTCACTTACGACCTCGAGGCGGCGGTGCACCGGCCGCGTGGTCGCTCGTGGTCCGCGTTTCGCCTACTGTTCGTGACCTGGCTTGCCGGTCCGCTCGAGCCGAAGCGAGCCGCCGAGCTGACCGGGATGAGTCGTGCCGCGGTATCGAACCTGGTGAAGGGACTGAGCTCGGACGGCGTGCTGGATCGGCTACCTGGCACGCGGGACGGCAGGTCGGTGCGGCTGTCCCTGACGGACAAGGGCGCCGCGGAGATGGTCGAGCTGTTTCGCGTGCACAACGAACGTGAACAGGAATGGGCGAGCGCTCTCACCGATGCCGAGCAGCGCATCCTGCTGATGCTGTTGGACAAACTCATCACGAACCGTGCACAGTTCGACGTCCGCGGCCGAAACTGAAACAGATCGTGCGTTCGGTTCGGGTTGCCGCCGAGCCAAATTAGTTAATAGATTAACTATATCTGCGTAGCCAGCACTGGTCGGGCTACGGCGATGACGTCAATGGCGCCGTCCGTGAGGAGGCAGGTTATGGCCTATTACCGAGCGGTGGGAAATGTCCCGCCGAAGCGGCACACCCAGCATCGGGACGAGCATGATCAGTTGTATTTCGAGGAACTGATGGGGGAGGAAGGGTTCTCGGCCGACTCCTCGTTGCTCTACCACCGGCATATTCCTTCCGCGATCGTGGATTCGCGGAACTGGGAGCTACCGGATCTGGCGACCACGCCGAACCATCCACTGCTGCCTCGTCACCTGAAGTTGCCTGAACTGTTTCCAGAAGGGTCCTGGTCGGACACCGATGTGGTGACGGGGCGTCGACTGGTACTGGGGAACTCGGATGTACGGCTGTCCTACGTGGTGGCCGAGCAGGACAGCCCGCTGTATCGCAACGCGATCGGCGACGAGGTCGTTTACGTCGAATCCGGCGACGCGGTCGTCGAGACCGTTTTCGGCGCGCTGTCGGCAAAGCAGGGCGACTACGTGGTCATCCCGCGAGCGACGACGCATCGCTGGTTGCCGCGCGGACACGATCCGCTGCGCGCCTATGCGATCGAAGCGAACAGTCATATCGCCGCACCGAAGCGGTACTTGTCCAGATTCGGCCAGTTTCTCGAGCACGCGCCGTACTGCGAGCGCGATCTGCATGGGCCGACCGAGCCGATGTTGGCCGACGGGACCGATGTCGACGTCCTGGTCAAACACCGGGTATCCACCGGAATCGTAGGCACCCGGATGGTTTATCAGCGGCATCCGTTTGACGTAATCGGCTGGGATGGCTGCCTGTATCCCTATACCTTCAGCGTGTACGACTTCGAACCGATCACCGGGCGGGTGCATCAGCCGCCACCGGTGCATCAGGTCTTCGAGGGCACCAATTTCGTGATCTGCAATTTCGTCCCGCGCAAGGTGGACTACCACCCGTTGTCGATCCCGGTGCCGTACTACCACTCCAACGTGGACTCCGACGAGATCATGTTCTACTGCGGTGGCGATTACGACGCCCGCAAGGGGTCGGGGATCGGGCAGGGCTCGATGTCCGTGCATCCCGGAGGCTACGCGCACGGTCCACAGCCCGGCGCCTATCAGCGCAGTATCGGCGTGGAGTTCTTCGACGAGCTTGCCGTCATGGTCGATACCTTCCGGCCCCTCGAACTGGGCGAAGGTGGGCTCGCCTGCGACGACGGGCGCTACGCGTGGACCTGGTCGGGCAAGGGGCCCGGCCACGACTGAACCACTGGCCCCCGGGTTGTCGGCGGCCTGGGCGCGACTACCGGTTCCGTGGGCTGACCTCGGAAGCTCCAGGGATCTACCATCAACTGATGGGCGCAGCGTCGAACGAACCCGGGTCCGATGGTGTTTCGGCGGCGGCGATTCGGGCCGCGCTCGAGCGGTTCCAGCCACGTACCGAAGCGCTGGCTGGCCGGCGGGCGGCGGCGGTCGCGATCGTGGTCGCCGACGGCAACGGCACCCGTGGTGTCTGGCTGACCAGGAGATCGGCGGGACTGCGCGCGCATGCGGGACAGATCGCGCTGCCCGGAGGGCGAATCGACGACGGTGAGGACGCGGTGGGCGGCGCGCTGCGTGAACTGGACGAGGAGTTGGGCGTCGCGCTGAGCCAGGATGCCGTGCTTGGCCGATTGGATGATTACCCGACGAGGTCCGGTTACGTGATTACCCCCGTGGTGCTGTGGGCCGGCGCAGGGTGGCAACCGCGGCCGAATCCCGCCGAAGTCGCACGGGTGGCCCTGGTACCGCTGCCGGAACTCGATGTGCCGCCGAGGTTCCTCCGGATCGCGGAGTCGGACCGACCGGTGATCCAACTTCCTTTGCTTGACACGCTGGTGCATGCGCCCACCGCCGCGGTGCTCTATCAGTTCCGGGAGGTGGCACTGCGCGGCCGACATACCCGGGTGGCTGAGCTCGAGCAGCCGGTCTTCGCCTGGCGTTGAGCGCTACGGCGCGGCAGTATGCCCGGACTCGGTCACGGGCGTGAGGTAGGGCTCGTCGGCTGGTACCGCTTGGCGTAGCGCGGCGATCGCGGCGGCGAGCAGTGGGTTGTTGTTGGCTCGTCGCCACGAGACGGTGACCGTACGGTAGGCGGCCGGATGTCGTACCCGGGTCGCCGAGACTCGGGGATCCGGGAGGTAACCGAGTGCCGGAACGACGGCGACGCCAAGCGAGGTGGCGACGAGTTCACGGACCACGTCATAGTTGTCACTGCGAAACGCCACCGAGGGCGCGAAACCGGCCGCGGCACAGAGCCGGTCCAGTGACCGGGCGCCGGCGGTGTCTTTCCCGGTGGTGATCCAGCGCCGATCGGCGAGCTCGGCGAGGTCTGGTTCGATCAGTTCGTCGGCGGTGTGCAGGAGTACCAGGTTTTCCCGTAGCAGCGTCACCCTGCTGAGCTCGTCGGGCCAATCCCGAGGGCTCAGCCCATACTCGTAACCGAGCGCCAGGTCCAGCTGGCCCGCGCTCACCGCGTCCAACAGTGTGGCCGGCTCGTCTTCCTCGAGGGCGACTTCGGCTCTGGGGTGCGCGGCGGTGAACGCGGCCAGCGCGGCCGGCACCAGGCGCACTCCCGCGGTGGGGAAGCTGCCGAGGCGTAGCCGGCCGATCGCTCCGGTGGCGAGTTCGTGTATCTCATGGTGGAAGTCGTCCAGAGTGGCCAGTAGGTGTCGGCTCAACTCGATCAACTGGTGGGCGGCCGTCGTCGGGCGGATGCTGTGTGCCGCGCGTTCGAACAGGGTGAGACCGGTGTCCTTCTCCAGCGCTGAGATCTGCTGCGAGACAGCGGAAGCGGTATACCCGAGGTTGCGTGCCGCGATCGCGAACGAACCACCGCGATACACCTCGTGAAAAGTCTTGAGGTGTAGTGGCTTGGTGGCTGGCCCCGCTGGCATGTGATCCTCCGGATAACCGCATCAGCACCAGGGATGTTGATGCTTGATGGGATCGTATTTCGTCGAACTTGTGCTGACAACTTCTGCTTCGCGATACCCGGTCGCTGGACCGGCTGTGGCAGGCTGCGCTGGTTGACGACAAGCAGCGAGCGGAGGTCGGCGTGCGGGATGAGAAGCCGGAATCGACCGAGTGGTACTTCGAGGATTACTTGCCAGGGCAGGTACGCCTGGTCGAGGAGACGATCGAGGTGCTCGAGGACGAGGTGGTGGCGTTCGGTCGCAAGTTCGATCCACAGCCGTTCCACGTGGACGAGACGGCAGCGGTGGCTGGCCCGTTCGGCGGATTGATCGCCAGCGGCTGGCACACCGGCTCGATGTTGATGCGCCTGTTTGCCAAGTATTACCTGTCCCCGGTGTCCAGCCTGGGGAGTCCAGGGATCGACGAGCTGCGCTGGCCGGTGCCGGTACGGCCAGGCGATCAGCTACGGCTGCGCACCACGGTGGAAAAGGCGCACCGTTCGCGGTCGAAACCGGACCGCGGCGTGGTACACACCACGGCCGAGCTGCTCAACCAGGACGAACTCGTGGTCATCCGGATGCGCGTGATCAATCTGATCCTGGCACGCGACTGAATCGGGAATCACTGGGTCAAAGGAGGCGCGCGCATGGAATTCGACGCGTGGTCGGTGTTCGTCGATGTCGGAGCGATCTGCCTGCTGTTGTTGGTGGGCAAACTGCTACGCGCCAGTATCCCACTGGTGCAGCGGCTACTGTTGCCAGCGAGCATCCTTGCCGGAGGGCTTGGTCTGGCGCTGGGGCCGCACGGTCTTGGCCTGATCCCGTTCTCCGACCAGCTGGAAACCTACGCGACGATCCTGACCGCCGCCGTGTTCGGTTCGCTCGCGCTGTCCGCGCCGATGAACTGGGGTCGGCTACGCCGCGCCAGGGTCATGTGGTCGTACTCGGTGTCCACCTATGTGTTGCAGTGGGGCCTCGGTGCCCTGTTCACCGTGGGAGTCCTCGGCCTGTTCGTCCAACTACCGGACGGGTTCGGTCTGCTGCTTGCCGCCGGATGGGCGGGTGGCTTCGGCACCGCATCCGCGGTGGGGACCACGCTCGCTGACAACGGGTGGGAACAGGCGACTTCGCTAGCGTTTACCTCGGCCACAACGGGCGTACTCGTCGCGATTGTCGGCGGGCTGATCCTGGCCAAATGGAGCGTCCGCAAGGGCAGGGTGGCCGCTTATGCGGGGGCAGCCGGGTTGCCAGCGGAGCTGCGTACCGGGCTCGTCAGCAATCCGAACGACCGCCATCCGATCGGATACGCGACGGTCTCGCCGAACTCGCTCGAGCCGCTGGCACTGCAGTTAGCGCTGATCGTCGCGGTCACCTTCGCTGGCTACCTGGTCACCGAAGCAGTGGCGCGGGTGTTTCCGGACGTGTCGGTGCCGGTATTCGCCGCCGCGTTCCTGCTCGGGATGTTGTTTCGGCTGGTGATCGACCGCACGCCGGCGCGGGCGTACCTGGATTCGACCACGATCCGGAGCCTGTCTGGTACCGCGACAGATCTGCTCGTCACGGTGGGGATCGCGGCGATCGTGCCGAGCGTGGTGGTCGCCTACGCGGTCCCGCTCGCGTTGCTGTTCGGTTTTGGTCTGTTGTTCTGCGTGCTGGTGTTCACGTTGCTGACGCCACGGCTTTTCCTCGATCGCTGGGTCGAGCGAGGGCTGTTCACCTGGGGCTGGTTGACCGCGTCGGTTTCCACCGGACTGGCACTACTTCGGATCGTCGATCCGAAGCTGCGCACCGGGACGGCCGAGGAGTTCGGCTTGGCCTACGTCGGCTTCGCGCCCGTCGAGATCGGCACGGCCATCGTCGCGCCGCTGCTGGTGATCGCGGGCTTTACTGGTGGGTTTATCGCGCTCGCCCTGGTACTGGGTATCGGGCTGTTGATCCTCACGTTCGCCCTGCGCTGGCCGGCGAAAACCGGTGAACCGGGGGAGCGGCGAACAGATGTGGCCCCGGAGGGATGACGGCCGGTTAGTGGACCGCCAACCTCCCCCGGACCCCCAGAACCGGGGGAGGCATGTACTGATGTGCAACAACCAGGTGACATCCGGATGCACCGCAGTTGAGCTGGGTACCAGCGGAGTTTATGCTGGCAGCAGTGGGATATCAACTGGCGGGAAAGTGAATTCGGGTATCAGCTTTCATCTCAGTGGAAGTGAATCCTGGATTCTGGCGCGGTGGGGAGCACGTGATGGACGACCGCGGTCGTAGCTTCGCGGACAAGCTGAACAAGTTGTTCGCCATCCAGCTGTCCACGAGTGGACAGGAGTACAGCAACGAGCAAGTGGCCGCAGCCATTACCTCGCGCGGCGAGGTGACGATCTCGCAGAGTTACCTCTGGCAGTTGAGAAAAGCCAAAAAGGACAATCCAACCGTCAAGCATCTGCAAGCCCTGGCTGGGTTCTTCGGCGTGCCAACGAGTTACTTCTTTGATGATGCGACAACAGATCGGGTCGACGCGCAGCTTGCCGATCTGCGGGCCGAGCGGGCCAGGCTGCAGGCGCTCACGACGCAAGACGACGCGCGACTGATGGCGATGCGCGCGGGCGAGTTGTCCGCCCATCGCCGGCAGCAGGTGATGGACCTGCTCGATGTGGTTTACCAGCTGGAGCGTGCTGAACGGGGCGAATCAACTCCGGACTGAACCACGGAGCTGGCTGGGTAGGCGATGGAATCCCGGCCGATCGGTCCCCGGTGAGGGTTCGCAGGACCCGCGCTGGAGACTAGTATGTGCAAGATCTCCAGACTCCGGGATGTGGCGAGGTGGACGGTGATCGGTGCGCGAGCGTGAGTTGCGTCGGCGGTGTCGACGCCTTCTCAACGAGCTCGACGTTCGCCCGCCACTCGATGTAGCTGAACTGTGTCGGCGCGTTGGCGAACAGCGCGGCAGGACCATCCGGTTGTTGGCGCACCCGATTCCCGTCCCGGGGCCATTCGGGGTCTGGATTGCTACCGAGAGCGCCGATTACATCTGTTACCAACGGGAAACCACCAGAGCACACCAGGCGCACATCATCCTGCATGAACTCGGGCACATCATCGCCGGGCACGGTGGCGAGGAACAGGACGATCCGCTGCTCGCCGAGTTGTATCCGGACCTTGACCCGGATGCGGTGCGGCGTGCGTTGCGCCGAACGGCATACGACACCGCGCAGGAGCGTGAGGCGGAGGCCGTGGCGACGATCATCCTCGAATGGGCCTCGGTACTTGACCGAGTTGCGGTCCGGCCGGCGTCTGACGCCGCCACGGCACGAACGGAAGCCGCGCTTGGTGATCGACTGGGGTGGCTGTGAACGCGGAGTGGCTGCTGAGCCTCGCGCAGGGTGTGCTGCTGGGCGCGGCGTTGTTGTGGAAGCTGTATCAGCTCAGCCGAGCGCCGTACGATGTGCCGCTGCGGATCGTCACCGCGTGCTTGGCCTGCGCCGCGGCTGCTTATCCGGTCGGCTTGCTGAACTCCTCGTTGCGGGCAAGCGGTAGCGCGTCACTGTGGCTGGAGTTGCTGCACTACGCACTGCTGTGTGCGGTTATCTATGCGATTGCCTGCTTCTTCATATTCGCCGCGCTTGGTCCCGAGCGTGCCGCGCGCAGGGCGCGTTCCGCGGCCGTACCCTTGATCGTCGCCGTCGTCCTGATGACCGTGCTGACCGCGGCGACCCCCGAGGGCACTGGCACCCGGGACTATGCCACGAGCACCGTGTCGCTGTTCTACCTCGTCGCGGACAGCTATCTCTGCTTTGGCCTGGTGATGGGGTTGGTATGGGCGCGGCGGTGCGCCCGCGGTGCTGGCGGGTGGTTGGCGCACGGGCTGCTGCTGACCTCGATCGGCTGCGCCGCGCTGATCGTCGGCTGTGGGTTACTGATGACCTCGGTGGTGGTGAACTGGACCGGCGGGGAACTGCCGGCGATCTACTACGCCGTGGTCAGTCTGCTGATGTTGCCCGCGATCCTGTTGTTCATCGTCGGGGTCAGCTATCCAGGACTCCGGATGCGTCTTGCTGCCGCGCGAATCTGGTTGCAGCACCTTGTTGGTTATCACCAACTTCGTCCACTATGGATTGAACTACATCGATACTTTCCAGAGGACGCTCTCGGGCGAGTGCCGACGAGCCCACTGCGGGATCTCCTGAGCCTGCGCGGAGTACACCGGCGGTACTACCGGCGGGTGATCGAGTGCCGGGACGGACTCGTCCGGATCAGCCCATATCTGGGAGTGATCCAGGAGCGCACGGAAACCACGCGCGGGCTGGCCGGGCAGCTTCGTGAGGCGCTGCACGCCTACGCGGCGGGCAGCAATGCGCCGGACCAAGCGGTGGCCATCGCCGTACCCGACACCGACGACCTGGAATCGGATGTGCGAGCGCTCCGGGCGCTGTCGGCGGAGCTGCGCGTGGAGCAGGCGGCCACTGCCGTGCGATTAGGGTGAGGCGCATGCCACACCTGGGTGGCTACCGGGGAGTAGGGGACGAGAGTGGCGCACGGCGATATCGGACGGACCGGGCACTACATGCCCGTCTGAACAGCAAAGGAGACGTTGATGAGCGAGATCCGCCGGGTCGGGGTCGTGGGAGCCGGATTGATGGGGTCGGGTATCGCCGAAGTATGCGCCCGAGCTGGCCTCGATGTGCTGGTGAACGAGATCAATGACGAAACGTTGCGGGCAGGCAAGGAACGGATTGAGGGCTCGCTCGCACGTGCGGTACGCAGCGGCAAGCTCAGTGAAGCCGAACGCGACGAGGCCCTGGCGAGGATACGGTACGTTACCGAGCTGACCGAATTCACCGATCGGCAGTTCGTGGTGGAAGCGGTGGCTGAGGACGAAGAGATCAAGACCCAGGTGTTCACCGCACTGGACAAGGCGGTAGAAGATCCGGACGCGATCATCGCCTCGAACACTTCGTCCATTCCGATCATGAAGCTGGCGATGGCCACCAGCCGACCGGGCAATGTGATCGGCGTGCATTTCTTCAATCCCGTGCCGGTGCTCAAACTCGTCGAGTTGATCCCCTCGCTGCTATCGAGCGAACAGACCCAGCAGCGGGCCGAGGCGTTTGCCAGCGACACACTGGGGAAAACCGTCGTGCGTTCGCAGGACCGCGCGGGCTTCGTCGTGAACGCCCTGTTGATTCCCTACCTGCTCTCGGCGATCCGGATGCTGGAGTCCGGCTTCGCGTCGGCCGAGGACATCGACAACGGGATGGTGCTCGGCTGTGCGCATCCGATGGGGCCACTCGCGCTTGCGGACCTGATCGGACTGGACACGACCAAAGCGGTGGCCGACTCGATGTACGCGGAGTTCAAGGAGCCCCTTTACTCGGCGCCACCACTGTTGCTGCGCATGGTGGACGCCGGTCTACTCGGCAAGAAGTCCGGTCGAGGGTTCCACGAGTACCAGCGCTGAGCTTGATGGCTGGATTGGGGCCGGCAAGTATCGGTCCCAACCCAGCGATCCGGGCTGGCTAGTTCGTCCCCGCGATGAGCTGCTCGATGCCGAGTGAGGGGTGCTGTCTCGTCAACACGCCGAGCGCGATCTCGTCGGTGAACAGGGCGAGATCGGTGCCGTCGGTGCGGGTCAACACTTCGCCTCGTCCAGAGGAATCGATGGTCTTGCGGTCATCCGGCACGGTCAGCAACCGCACGACGGAATAGGGCAACCGGTCGAGTGCCACCGGAACGCCGAACTCGGCTTCCAGCCGGTGCGCGGCCACTTCGAACTGCATGGGGCCGACCGCCGCGAAAACCGGGGTCGCATCGCCTCTGCGGTCCGACCGCAGCACCTGGACCACCCCTTCGGAGCCAAGCTGGTCCACGCCACGGCGGAACTGTTTGGCTCGGCCGAGATCCTTCGGCCGTACCACGGCGAAATGACCCGGCGCGAAACTCGGTAGGCCAGGGAATCGGACGGCTGGTTTGCCTTCGTGCAAGGTATCGCCAACCCGTAGCGCGGTGGCGTTGACCAGACCGATCACGTCTCCCGGATACGCTATATCCAATGTGGACCTTTGTTGGCCGAACACCTGTTGCACGTATTTCGTGGCAAAGGGTCTGCCGGTGGTGGCGTTCGTGACGGTCATCCCGCGTTCGAACCTTCCCGAGCACACCCTGGCGAAGGCGACCTGATCCCGGTGCGCTCGGTCCATTCCGGTCTGCACCTTGAATACGAAGGCGGAGAACGGGGTATCCAAGCCCCGTGCCGCGCCGTCGGCGTCGGCCCGCGCGAATGGCCGCGGCGCCAGCTCAACGAGTAGGTCCAACAGCTGGCGCACGCCGAAGTTGAGTACGGCCGCTCCAAAAAGGACGGGCGTGGCCGAAGCGTCGGAATACCGGTCGACGTCGAACTCGCCGCCGGATTCCACGAGCAGCTCGGCCTCGTCCAGTGCCTGGGCCCATTCGTCGGGTAGTTCCGCGGCGGCCCGTGCGGCGTCCAGTTCGGTCTCGGCTGCTGCCGTCGCGCCACCGGCGGTGCGTTCGTACCGGACGAGCGAGCCAGTACGCAGATCGTGCACCCCATGAAAATTCCCGGCTTCACCGACCGGCCAAGTAAGCGGCATTGGCTGGAGATTGATCCGCTCGCTGAGTTCGTCGCAGAGGTCGAGGGCGGCCTGACCTGGTCGATCCCATTTGTTGATGAAGGTGATCACCGGGATATTTCGGTGCCGACACACATCGAAGAGCTTGAGCGTTTGTGGCTCCAGGCCTTTCGCCGCGTCCAGCAGCATCACCGCCGAATCAACTGCTGAAAGGACTCGGTAGGTGTCCTCGGAGAAATCTGAGTGACCTGGTGTGTCCAGTAGGTTGATCACCGTGTCGCGGTACGCGAACTGCAGTGCCGCCGAAGTGATGGAGATTCCTCGGGCCTGCTCCATCTCCAGCCAGTCGGAGGTTACCCCGCGCCGATCACCCTTGCCGTGTACGGCGCCGGCGGAAGTGAGGGCCTTGGCATGCAGGGCGAGTGCTTCCGTGAGGGTGGACTTGCCCGCGTCCGGGTGGCTGATCACCGCGAAGGTGCGGCGACGGTGCGCCTCGTGTGTGATGTCGTGCTGTTGGGCGGCTTGGCTCGCCGTCATCGAGCGGCACCCTTTCTTCGCTGGTGTGGGGTCGAATCGCCCAACGGGCGATGTTACCCGGCCGGCACGCGCGTCGATTGTGGGCCGGCGGGTTGGCCGAATCGAGACAAGATCGAGATATGCCTGGCCAGGGGGTGGGCGGCAATGCCACCCGACTTTGTGGCAGCGTGTGGACGCCTGGCTAGCATTCGGTAGGAACCGAGTTTGTCGGCCGCCTCGCGCCGCCGCCCGTTGCGTGACTTATCGTGACGAAACCTGCGCGGACCGTTCGCTGGTGGTCGCGGGTCGGGCGTCGTTAGGTCCGGTCTGGTGGCAGCGCGCTGCCACCACCATGCAGAGAGGAACACGCATGTCGGAATCGTCTGACGAGTCGGGCACCGACGGGACGGTTTCGCCGGATGGCAAGGCCGGCGCGGATACGCCTGAGGACAGCACGGAGACGGTGGACAACGCTGGGGCCGATCACGCTGGGTCCGATCACGTTGGGTCCGACGACGTCGGATCAGACAACGGTGGGCCTGGCTGGCCAACCACCGACGAGGAACACGATGAGCCAGCTGGCGAGGTCGCCCCTGCCGAGCCCGACAGCGCGGCGGCCGACGGGCCTGACCAGGCGGACACGGGCCAGCCGGACACGAATGCCGAGGACTCCTCGTCGGAGCAGGGCCAGCCAACGGAGGATGACGCCGCGGCAAACGCGGACACCGCGATCTCGGAGCCGGAAGTAGCGGAAGCTGGCGAAGCAGCATCGCCAGCAGTCGACGAAGAAGCGCCCGACGCTGCGGAAGCTGACCCAGTCGAAGGTGACCCAGTCGAAGGTGACCCGGCCGAATCTGAAGGGGCGCAAGCCCAGGAATCAGGTTCCGAAGCGGTCACGGTCGACGCTGCCGAGCAGGACGAGGCTGCTGAACGGGACGCGGCAGCGGTCGAAAGCGCGGACAGCGAGGGGAACCCGGCGGCGACTGACGCCGCGGACAGCTCGAACCCGCAACTATGGCCGGACGAGGAACCGGATCTGGACGGGGCCGATGCTGCCGCGCCAGACGCGGAAACGGCTGCGGCCAAATCCGATGACCCCGAGCGCACCGCGGTACTGCCAGAGGTGTCCAGCGCACCAACCGACGGCTCGCCGGCAGAAACGGCTACCGACGATGAGGCGGTATCGGCTGAGACGGCGTCCACCGACAAGGAGCCCACCGACAAGGAGCCCACCGACAAGGAGCCCGCCGGTGCTGAGTCAGCTGATGCTGGTGACGCCACGGCAACGACGGTTCTCCCGGCGATTCCGCCGGAAACATCGGATGCTGATGCCGTATCGGCGCGGGAAGCCGCAAGCGAGCAGGAAACGACGGCGGTCCTTGGCGCGGTGGACAACGACGCTGCCACGGACGCGGGCACCGCAGCCGCTGACGATTCCGGCGCCGATGGTTCCGGGGCCGATGGTTCCGGCGCTGACGTCGCGGCGAGCACGAGCGATTCCGCCCCAACGACCGAAGAATCCACCGCAGCCATCCCGGTCGCGGACGGTAGCCCATGGTGGCGCAAGCGCCCAGTACTCATTGCGGCCGCGGTACTTGGTCTGCTTGTTGTCCTTTATGGCCTAGACCTGTTGATCAGCAGTGGCAAAGTTCCTCGCGAGGTCACCGTGGCCGAAGTGGACATTGGTGGGCTCAGCAAGGACGACGCGAAGCGGGCACTCCAGGAGGAGATCGGCCCCCGGCTGCAGGAAGCGGCGCGCGTGTCTGCCGCCGAAATACGTCATAACGTGCCCGCCGATATCGCCAAACCCGAGGTTGATTGGGACGCCACGGTCGAAGCCGCCGCGCAACATCGGTACAGCCCATGGGCGCGCCTCGTGTCACTGTTCAGCAGCCGGGAAGTTCCGCCGGTGATGAGCGGTGATCGCGAAGCTATCGAGGCTGAACTCGGCGGCGTAGCCGAGCAGGTCGACGAGCCGGCCGTGGAAGGTTCGATTCGGTTCGAGGGTACGACGCCGTTCCCGGTTATCCCGGAGCAGGGCAGGGAACTGTCCATGGACAGTGCGATTCCCGCACTGCTACAAGGTTGGGCGCGCGGCGGCGCGATTACCCTGCCGGTCAAGGATCTGCCGGTGCGGACAACCGAGCAGAGCGTGCGCGACACCTTGGAGAACTTCGCGCGGCCAGCGGTATCCGGGCAGGTTGTGCTCAAAGGTGAAGGCAAGGATGCCACGCTCGCTCCGGAGGACATCCCGGAGACACTGCGTTTCGAGCCAGGCAAGGACGGCGCGTTGAACGGCTCGGTTGATCCGAAGGGCCTCGCCGGCGCGGCCAGTGATCAGCTCGCGAGTACCGAACAAGCGAGCCGGAACGCCTCGATGATCTTCGAGGGTAAGAAGGCGCGGGTCCGGCCCGCGGTGGACGGGCACACTGTTGACTGGGCCGCGACGGCCAAGGAACTCACTCAGGCACTGCCTCGGTCCGAGAACCGGGCCGTGGACGCGACCTATCACAAGAAGAAGCCTGATCTGACCACTGAGGAACTCAAGGGCTACGGGATCAAGGAAATCATCGGTGAGTTCACCACCAATGATTTCGCCTACGACTCCGGGATCAACATCCGGACCGTCGCGGAAGAGGTGAACGGGGCGATCGTCGAACCGGGCGGCACGTTCAGCCTCAACGGGCATACCGGACCACGTGGACTCGAGCAAGGTTATGTCGGCGCGGCGGTCATCGAGAATGGCGAGGAATCCCGCGCCGTTGGTGGTGGGATATCCCAGTTCGCGACGACGATGTACAACGCCACGTACTTCGCGGCGATGAAAGACGTGGAACACAAGGAACACAGCTATTACATCAGTCGCTACCCGATGGGGCGCGAAGCGACGGTCTTCCAGAACCCGGATGGCAGTAGCGTGATCGACCTCAAGTTCAAGAACGAGGAAGAGACCGGGGTCGCCATTCAAACGATCTGGACGCCGAGTTCGATCACAGTTCGGCTGTGGGGCACCAAGCGGTACGAGGTCGAGTCGATTACCGGCGACCAGTACTCGTTCACGGGTCCGCCAGTGGTCACGAAGTCGGGAGGAGAGTCCTGCACGCCGACCGGTGGATCCTCCGGGTTCAGTGTGGACGACACGAGGGTGATCAAGGACCTCGAAGGCAACGAGGTTCGTCGGGATGAGCGGACCGTCGTCTACAACGGACAGCCACAGGTGGTGTGCCCGGAACCGGAACCAGAGCCGGACCCTCGGCCAGCCGATGGCAATGACAACGGCGGCAACAATGGCGGCGGCAACAATGGCGGTGGCGGCAACGACGGCGGCGACAGCAACAACGGCGATGGTGCGGGTAGTCCAGATGGCGGGAGCGAGCCGCCGGAGGGCGGAAACCCGGGCGACGGTGGCACGCAGACCGAGCCGCCTCCGGAGGACAACGCCGGCGGATAACCGACGATTCGGCGCCAGGGTGGCAGTGTGGAACGAAAACAGCTCGAGTATTTCCTCGCCATCGCCGCGCATGGCAGCTTCACCAGCGCGGCGGCCGCGTTACGGGTGGCCCAGCCTTCGTTGTCCTATGTGATCCGAACGCTCGAGCGGGAGATCGGCGCGCAGCTGTTCCGCCGGTTGGGGCGGGGTGTGGTGTTGACCCATGCCGGTACGGAACTGCTCGCGCCCGCTCGGCAGGTGCTCAGTGATTTCGCCCAGCTGCGCACGGTGGCGCAGCGGGTTGTCGGATTGGTGAGCGGTCGGCTGGACGTTATCGCGGAGACGACGCTCGCGGTCGAGCCGCTGCCCACCCTCGTCGGCGCGTTTCGCCGGCAGCATCCCGGAGTGGAGATCCATGTGGCTGATCCGGAGAATCCGGCCGCGGTGATCGACGGGGTGCGCAGAGGGCAATGCGAGCTTGGCCTGACCGAACGAGGAGTCAATACCGCCGGTCTGGCTACCTATGACCTGCCGGAACAGGAAGTGCTCGCGGTGTTGCCGCCGAGTGCACCGCGACCCGAAAACGGCGTGCTTTCCGTCGCTGCGCTCGCCGAGCTGGATTTGGTGACGACGCCACCGGGGACAACGACGCGAAGTCACGTCGACGAGGTGCTGGCCACGGTGGGCGCCAGGGCACGGATCGCGGTGGAAACGACCCAGCGGGCGGCATTGGTGCCCATGGTGCTCGCTGGCGCCGGAGCAACGCTGCTGCCGCGCAGCCTGGCCGTCGAAGCCGAATCGGGCGGTGGCATCGTCGCCGCGCTGGACCCGCCGGCGCGCAGACGCGGGGTGCTGGTGCACGCGCCACCGCCATTGAGCCCGGCGGCGCTGGCTTTCGTCGAGATGCTCCGGACCTGGCAACCGGCGCCGAACGGCGTTCTCGAGACGCCTTCGAACTAGTTACCGGTGCGCATGCCGCGGATCAGACGAGTGCGGGCAGCACAGTGCCCAGCGGTTCGCGGATGACCGCGGCCGCCAGGTCGTCGTAAGGCGTCTCCGCGCCGTTGCAGATCACTACATCGGCGCCGGCGCGCGCGGCCAGAGCGACCAGGCCCGCTGCTGGTTGCACGGTGAGCGACGTGCCGACGGCGAGTAGCAGATCGCAGTCGCGCGCTGCTTCGCTTGCCCGGTGTAGCACGGACTGGTCGAGTTCCTGGCCAAACGAGATCGTCGCCGATTTCAGGATGCCGCCGCAGGTACGGCACGGCGGGTCGGTTTCACCCGCCGCCACCCGATCGAGCGCCGCACGCATCGTGTCGCGTTCGCCGCAGCTCAGGCATTCCGTCTCGAACATGGTGCCGTGCAGTTCGAGTACTTTCTCTGGTGTGGTACCGGCCCGCTGATGCAAGCCGTCGATGTTCTGCGTGAGGATCGCGTGTAGCCGGCCGTCACGCTCCAGTTGGCCGATGGCCTCGTGTGCGGGGTTGGGCTTGGCCTGCCATGCGGGATGGTGTAGCCGCGACTGCCAGGCCTGTACCCGCACGTCCGGCTCGGCGAGATAGGAACGCAAATTCGACATTCGCTCGGCTGCCGGGTTCTTGGTCCACACCCCGTTCGGGCCGCGGAAATCGGGTATGCCCGAATCGGTGGAGATCCCGGCGCCGCTCATCACCACAATGTGCCGCGCGTCCGCCAGCAAGGTTCGCGCGATTTCCCGCTGCGTGTCCGCATCACAAGCCGTCATACCCCGATGATGCCGGTCGGCTCGGGAGCAGGCGAGGCCCGCCGACGGCCGACAGCGCAAATGATGTAGTCATCCCTACATGATTATGTGCACAAACCGAACCTAGACCTACATGGTTCTGCTCAATCATCCTGCACAAGGCATGTCGATCGTCAGTACTCCAACGAGTATGGGAGGTCCGGTGTACGAATGCCCTTACTGCGGCTGGCCGGACGACCGTCCGGTGGCAATCCTGTCCCGCCACCAGGACGCGGCGAGCGAGACCACCTGGACACAGTGTGTGTGCGGATCCGTCCAAGTACGGGTAGCAGCACCAGGCGAGCGGCCAGCGGTGTGGGCGCGCTCCCGGCCGAGTTCGGCGGCCGCCCCGGCTACTGAGTGTGATCCGACTTCCGGCGGCTGAGCGAGTTCCCCGCCGCGCGGTGCCCGGCTTCGCGGTAAACCTGATCACGTATCGGCTGCCGAGCGGGCCGCAACCACTACGCTGACTGGGCCGATTCCCGGTTCGAGGAGGTAACAGCGCAGTGGTAGCCAGGCTCGTCATCGCGGCCCCGGCGTCGGGCAGCGGTAAGACGACGGTAGCGACCGGCCTGATGGCCGCGCTACGTCAGGCGGGTCGGCGGGTGGCCCCGTTCAAAGTAGGGCCTGACTACATCGATCCGAGTTATCACACGCTCGCCACCGGGCGTGCTGGACGAAACCTCGATCCGGTGCTGGTGGGTGAACAGCGAGTAGGGCCGCTGTTCATGCATGGTGGCGCCGACGCGGACATCGCCATCGTGGAGGGCGTGATGGGGATGTTCGACGGCCGTGCGGCCAGCGGGGAGTTCGGTTCCACCGCACATCTCGCCAAGCTGATCGACGCGCCAGTCGTGCTGGTCGTGGACGCGTCCGGACAGGCCCGCAGTCTTGCGGCACTGATCCACGGCTTCCAGAGCTTCGATCCGGCGGTTCGGGTGGCCGGGGTCATCGCAAACAAGGTCGGCTCGGCAGCCCATGCGCGGCTGCTGTCCGAGGCCTGCGCGGAGACCGGTCTGCCGTTGCTTGGCACGCTGTTTCGCGGTGGTCGACTCGAGTTGCCGTCCCGGCATCTCGGGCTGGTCACCGCGCCCGAGCAGGGCAGCCAGGCGACCACGGCCGTGTCGGCGATGGCCGAGCTGGTTCGTGCCGAGGTCGACCTCGCGGCGGTCGAGAGGGTTGCCGCGTCCGCACCAGAACTGTCCGTGCCGGCCTGGGATCCGGGGGACGCGGTGGCCGACACCGGCCATCGCCCGGTGATCGGTGTTGCCGGCGGCGCGGCTTTTACGTTTGGCTACGCGGAGCACCCCGAGCTGTTGCGGGCCGCGGGCGCCGAGGTCGCCGTATTCGATCCGCTACGCGCGGAACGGCTTCCCGAAGGAACCGCCGGGGTGGTGCTGCCGGGTGGCTTCCCCGAGGAACACGCCGCGGAGCTGTCCGCGAATGCCACGTTACGCGCGGATATCGCCGATCTTGCGCGCGCTGGTCGACCGATCCACGCCGAGTGCGGCGGATTACTGTACCTCGGTCGTGAACTGGACGGCCTGCCGATGTGTGGGGTGCTCGACTCGACGGCCACGATGAGCGATCGGCTGGCGCTCGGCTACCGGGAAGCCGTCGCGCCCACTGATTCGGTGCTGTACCCGGCAGGCAGCCGGGTAGCTGGGCACGAGTTCCATCGCACCCTGGTCGAACCAGCACACGGTTCGACACCCGCGTGGTACTGGCGGGATGGGGTAGGTCAACAGATCACCGAGGGGTTCGTGACCGGACGGGTGCACGCGTCCTATCTGCACACTCATCCGGTCGGCGCGCCCTCGGCGGTCGCGCGATTCGTCGAGGAGTGTGCACGGTGACTCGGCCAAGACTGGTCGGGGTCGGTGTCGGCCCTGGCGATCCGGATCTGCTGACGATCGCCGGGTTGCGGGAGTGTCGCGAGGCATCGCGCATCTTCGTCCCGGTGCTGGGCACGGATGAACAGGGCAGGGCAGAGGCAGTGGTCCGGGCACACCTGCCAGCAGGGCACATCGAACGGCTGGTTTTCGCGCTCAACGATACGGTCACCGGGCCACAGGAGCGGCGGCGGCGACATTGGGACGCCGCCGCCGAACGAGTCGCCGAACACCTTCGATGTGCGGGTGGCAGCGCGGTATTCGCCACGATCGGCGACCCAGCGGTGTATTCCACCTTCGGTTATCTGGCAAGCACGGTGCGGAGCCTCGTTGGCGACCTGGACGTCGCGACGGTGCCGGGAATCACCGCGATGCAGGCCGCGGCGAGCACCGCGGGGCTGTCCCTGACCGAGGGAACCGAGCCGCTGACGGTGATTCCGGTGACTCGTGACCTGGCCGCGTTACGAGCGGCGCTCGAAGGGCCGGGTACGGTCGTGGCGTACAAGGGCGGCCGGCGCATCGCCGAGTTGCGCGCGGCCGTCGCCGAAGCGGGCGCATTGGACCGGGCGATACACGCCGAGCACCTTGGCACCAAGGATGAGCGCGTGCGTGCGTTGGCCGAGCTGGCCGATGAGCCGGCGCCGTATCTGTCCACAGTCGTCGTATTGCCCCCTCGGGGTGGGAGAGGAGAGCAGTTGTGAGTGGACGGGTCTCGTTCATTGGCGCCGGACCTGGCGCCGCCGATCTGATCACCGTGCGCGGCGCGCAACGCATCGCCGATGCGGATATCGTGGTCTGGGCCGCCAGTCTGGTCGAAGCCGACTGCATCACCGAGCATGCCAGCGCGGATGCTGAGATCGTCGATTCCTCCCGGCTGACCCACGAGGACGTGGTGGAAATCTACCGGCGCGCCGCCGCCGAGGACCTGATGGTCGCGCGAGTGCACTCGGGTGATCCGTCCCTCTGGGGCGCCGTGCAGGAGCAGTTCGATCGCGCCGTGGAACTTGGCCTCGATGCCGAGATCGTGCCTGGCGTGCCGGCATTCTGCGCGGCCGCCGCGGTCGCCGGACGGGAACTGACCGTTCCGGAAATCGCGCAGTCGGTGGTGTTGACCCGGTTGGAGGGCGGCAAAACACCGATGCCGGATGGCGAACGGATTCGGGAGTTCGCCAGGCATGGCACGACGATGGCGATCTTCCTGTCCGCCGCGCGTACTGGTCAGCTAGTGACCGAGCTCCTCGCCGGCGGCTATCAGCGGGACACCCCCGTCATCGTGGCGTACAAGACCACATGGCCAGACGAGCTCACCCTGCATACCACGCTCGATGAGCTCGCCGAGCTGGTCAAAGAGCACAAGCTGTGGCGGCATACGCTGTTCCTCGTCGGCCCTGGACTGCGTGCCGGTGGAACACGATCACACCTTTACCACGCCGGCCATTTTCACACCTATCGCAAGGCGGATCCGGCCGCACGCAAGGAGTTGCGGGCGGCGAGGCAAGCCGGCACCGGCTGAGCGGGACCGCGTAGCTGCCAGCGACGTAACCGCCCTGGTGGACATGATGAAACCGAATCGAGTACGAACGTGACTACCACGGTGATTGGCGTGGACGGCGCCGAACTCGCGCCTGGCGCAGCCGAACTCCTCGGGCAGGCGTCGCTGATCGTCGGCGCGAGGAGATACCTGGATCAGTACGCGCCCGCTGGGGTGACGACCGTGGAGCTCGGCCCGCTGGAGCCAGCATTACATGAGCTCAGCGCGGCCGCGGGGGCATCAGTAGTGCTGGCCTCCGGCGATCCCGGCTTCTTCGGTATCGTCCGGGCACTGCGCGACTACGGACTGCGCCCAGCGGTCATTCCGGCTGTTTCGGCCGTCCAGCGACTCGTGGCGCGCTGTGGTCGGTCCTGGGACGATGTCGCGGTGGTCAGCGCGCACGGCCGAGACCTCGGCCCCGCGCTGAACGTCTGCCGGGCGCGGCGGAACACCGTGGTGCTGACGGCACCGGGGGCGGGGCCGGCCGAGTTGGCCGCTGGGCTAACCGGATGGCGACGTACGCTCACGGTAGCCGAACAGCTCGGCGCTGACACTGAAACCGTGTCCACGGTGGATCTTGCGGAGGCGTGCGCCAGGGTATGGGCAGAGCCGAATATCGTGTTGTGTCAAGCAGATCCGGAGGCAGTACCAGGTACCGGTTGGCATGCTGGTGGCGAACCCACCCCGCCGGCAGGTGGCTGGGCTCTGACCGAGGACGCCTTCATACATCGGGACGGGATGATCACCAAAGCCGAGGTCCGGGCGATGGCACTTGCCAAGCTTGGGCCACGGCCAGGGAGCATGGTCTGGGACGTCGGCGCCGGGTGCGGTTCGGTAGCCGTGGAGAGCGCGCGGCTCGGCGCGGCGACGATCGCCATCGAGCACGATCCGGTCCAATGTGTCCGGGTTGTCGCGAACGCGAGCGCATTCGGTGTCGACGTGCGCGTTGTTGAAGCTGATGTGCTGGATGTAGCCGACGAGTTGCCAGCGCCGGACGCGGTTTTCGTGGGTGGCGGTGGATCCACGGTGATCGCAACCTGCGCGCGGCTTGGTGCCGAACGCGTCGTGGTGGCGTTGGCTTCCCTCGACCGCATCGCTCCCGCCAGGGAGACGCTGCGTGCCAATGGATACGCCGTATCGGGCGCGCAACTATCGACGGCCCGAATGGTCGATCTACCGAACGGCGGCAGTCGTCTTGCCGCCACTAATCCGATTACCTTGATCTGGGGGAGTAGCACGTGATCGCCCTGTTCGCCGTCACCCCATCCGGCAGGCAGGCCGCGGCCGCGCTCGCCGCGTATCTGGGCCCGGACGCCGCGGTGGTGGACGGTCCGCCGCGCGCGGGCATCGAACGGCTGTGGTCGAGATTGGACGCGGCGGTGTTCTTTCTGGCAGCCGGAGCCACGGTCCGTCTGATCGCCCCGCTGCTTCGAGACAAGCGAACCGACCCTGCGGTCATCTGCGTTGACGAGGCGCAGCGCTTCGCCGTGCCACTGGTTGGCGGTCACGCGGGCGGTGCGAATGACCTAGCCGAGCGCATCGCGTCGGCGCTGCTGGACTGCACGCCGGTGATCACGACCGCTTCCGACTCGGTCGGCGTTACACCACTCGATGAGTTGGTTGAGCAACTTGGTGCCGCGGTCGACGGTGATCTTGCCGGCTGTGGTGTCGCGTTACTCGGCGGCGAACCGATCCTGTTGCGTAATCCACTCGGATTTCCGTTGCCCGCCTTGCCAGACAACGTATCGGTAGACATCGCTGATCCCGAATGGACAATCGTCATCGACGACCGGGTACCTGCGAGGCCGGACGACCCGAGCGTGTTACGACTCGTTCCGCGGACAGTCGTCATCGGACTCGGCTCGGCACGCGGCGTGACCAGGACGGCCGTAGCCAACACCATCGCCGAGCTGCACGAGCGGGCGGGCTTGGATGCCCGCGCGGTGCGTGGTTTCGCAACGGTCGACCTGAAGGCTGATGAGCGTGGCATTATCGAAGCCGTTGGCGACTGGGGATTCTGGAACGGCGAGGGGCGTGCCGGCCTCCTTACCTATCCGGCTGAGACGCTCGCCGCGATCCCCGTTCCGAACCCGAGCTCGGTAGTGGAGTCCGAAGTGGGCACTCCGAGCGTGGCAGAAGCCTCGGCGCTGTGCGGCGCGGCCGAGCTTGGTGGCGCCAGGTCCGCTGAACTGGTCGCCGAGAAGATCAAGGGCGCGAACGTCACGGCTGCGGCCGCCCGCGTTCGACCGCGTGGCAGGCTTGCGATCGTCGGCCTTGGACCGGGCGCGGCCGAGTTGCGGACCCCCAAGGCAGAGGCGGAGTTGCGGCGCGCGTCCACCATCGTCGGCCTTGACCAGTACGTGGATCAGATTCGGCCACTGTTGCGCAGAGGCACCGACGTACGTGCCAGTGGACTCGGTGACGAGGAGGCGCGAGCAGCGGAAGCTGTGGCGCTGGCCGCCGAAGGCCGATCGGTCGCGCTCATCGGCTCCGGTGATGCCGGGATCTATGCGATGGCAAGCCCCGCACTCGAACAGGCCGGTGCGGACATCGAAGTGGTGGGTGTGCCAGGTATCACGGCCGCACTCGCCGCGGCAGCGGCGCTGGGTGCGCCGCTTGGTCACGACCATGCGCTGATCAGCTTGTCGGATCTGCACACTCCCTGGGAGGCCATCGAACGCAGGGTGCGGGCCGCCGCCGAAGCCGATCTCGTGGTGTGTTTCTACAACCCCCGATCCGCGCAGCGTGATTGGCAACTGCGGTCCGCCCTACGGATTCTCGGCGCGCACCGGCCAGCGACCACCCCGGTCGGCGCGGTTCGGCAGGCGAGCCGGCACGGTGAACGGGTCTGGACCGAGCCGATCGCCGAGTTCGCCGTGGAGAACGTGGATATGCTCACCACCGTGCTGGTCGGCTCCTCACGGACGCAGATGGTCGCTGGACGAATGGTCACGCCACGCGGATACACCTGGATGCCCAGTACCGAGTAGGAATGTTTGGTATGCGTGGCCGTGGCCTGTGCGGTGTCAGCGAGTCGAACGTGGCGCTGCACACCTCAATTTGACCCGGCAGTGGTCGAGGGGCCAGGATGCGTAGGTCGGTAGCGGAGGAACCCGGTGTGAATCCGGGACGGTCCCGCCACTGTGACCGGGAAGCGGTCCCAACGTGAACGCCACGGCCAACTGGCTGGAAGGCATGGGATACGCGGTGATCCGGGAGTCAGGAAACTCCTGCCGACCCGTACGCGACCGCGTGCGGCCTGAGTCCCCTAGGGCGCGGTAACCCGGGAGGTCTTGTGCCACTGCTGTGTCTTGATGCTGCGCACCGAATGGTGGGTGGCGCGCGAAGTCCCTATGGGGGCGGGCGCCCGTGAGACGCGTTGTGCATCCCATCGAAACCGAGTCGTACCAGATCCTGCGCTCCCGGGTCGATACCGCCGAGCTGCCCGCGCTGTGCCGCGCGGCGGTCGAACGAATCGTGCACACCACGGCTGACCCGACCTGGGTGGGCGATGTGGTGGCCGAGGAATCAGCGCTGTCCGCCGGCGTGACCGCGCTGCGGGCCGGCGTACCCGTCGTTACCGATGTGCGCATGGTGGCCGCCGGGATTACCGCGCACGAGACCGTCATCGCATTGGACCTACCTGGAGTCGCCGAACTGGCCAGCGAAGCCGACCTCACGCGATCAGCCGCCGGTATCCGGTTGGCCGCGCGGCACTGGCCAGCCGGCGCGGTCTGGGCGATCGGTAATGCGCCGACGGCGCTCGCCGAGTTGGTTCGGTTGACGGTGGCGGGCGCCGTTCGGCCCGCGCTCGTCGTCGGCGTGCCAGTGGGGTTTGTCGGGGCTGTCGAGTCCAAAGCCGCCCTGCGAACGGCGGGGATCGCGGCACTGTCCACAAGGACCGAACGCGGTGGGGCCGCGGTGGCCGCCGCCGCGGTGAACGCGCTGCTTTACTTCGAGGAACAGGAGAATTAGTGAAACCGCCATTGTTGCTGGTAGGACACGGTACCGTCGCGGAAACCGGAGTGCGCCAGTTCGACACGTTCGTGTCCCGGATGCGAGCCAGGATGGCGCCGTCCGGAGTGGACGTGGCCGGCGGGTTCATTGAGCTGTCCGCGCCGGCCGTCACGGAAGCCTGGGGTGAGCTGGTCCGCGGTGGCCACCGCACGGTGGCCGCGGTGCCGCTGGTTCTGGTGGCCGCCGGGCACGGCAAAGGGGACATCCCAGCCGCGCTGGAACGGGAGGTCCGCCGCCATCCGGGTACCTCCTACGAGTTCGGTCGACCACTCGGGCCGCATCCGACACTGCTTGACCTGCTTGACGAGCGGATCGCGGCCACGCTCGACCGTGAGCAGTGGTCCGAGACCGCTGTCCTGCTGGTGGGCCGCGGATCGACGGATCCGGACGCGAACGCGGAGGTGTGCAAGGTCGCGCGGCTGCTGCAGGAAACGCGGGAGTTCTCCTTCGTGGAGGCGGGCTTCGTATCGTTGGCATGGCCATCGGTAGCGGAGGGCTTGGAGCGGATCCGCCGGCTCGGTGCGAAGCGAGTCGTCGTGGCCCCGTACTTCCTTTTCGATGGGGTACTTCCGCAGCGGGTCGTCGAGCAGGCCACCGCGTACGGCCAGTCGAACCCGGAACTGCCAGTGCATATCGCGGAGTATCTCGGTGATTGCGCCGGCCTGGCGGATCTCGTAGTGGAGCGCTACGAAGAGGCCCTGCGCGGAGACATCCGGATGAACTGCGATACCTGTGCCTATCGGGTGCTCCTGCCGGGCTTCGACGACAAACTCGGCGCACCGCAGACCCCGCATCACCATCCGGACGACCCTGCCGGCAACGGCCACGGGCATGGGCACGGCCACGGGCATGGCCATGTGCACCTCGGATAAAGCGGGCATACGATAAGGCGCGATGTCCGATACCTCCGACTCCGCCCGCGCGACCCAGGCGGAGTGGCTGGAGGAGCGGCTGGCCGTGCCGGTGATCATCGCGGCGATCGCGTCGGTCCCGGCGGTGTTTCTGATGATGACCAGCGAGCCATGGACGGTCGTCGGGGAAATCATCAACTGGATATCGCTGAGCGTGCTCGCCGTCGAATCATTGGTCCTGTTATGGCTTTCCCCTGACCGGTTCGCCTGGCTGCGCATTCACAAATGGCCGCTGCTCACCGTGGCGGCGGCGGTGCCGGCCGTAGTGTTCGCGATCGGACCGGTGCAGGTGTTGCGGGCGATTCTCGCCATCGGCGCGCTCCGAGTGCTGGATGCGCGCCGGATTCTTCGTGCTGGCAGCGTGCTCCGACGCCGTGCCGCGCCGAGTAGCCGCTGGGCCACCTGGTTGACCATCGCACTTGTCGGGCTCACCGCGGCGTTCGTGGCGGCGGTGCTGGCCAACCCGGATTCCACAAGTCGACGGTTCCTGGCCTACCTGCTCGACCGGTTCGGCGTGATTCCGGTCATCGGTGTAGGGCTTGTTGCCGCGATGCTGATCGCGGTTGCCGGGCTGCTCTGGCGATACCGGCGACGGGCGGCACGTGCCCGCGACGTGGACCGTTAGGCGCCTTTCGCCGTGGCGTGGCCCAACGCCCGGTTGCCGACCGTGGTCAGTACGGCGGCCACCTTACCGCCGACGGCGATCGGCGAGGCCGGGGCGATCAATCCGAGCTGTGCCAGTCGGTGCGCCGCGGATTGATCGCCGCACCAGTAGCCATCGATCGTCAGGTCCGGTTCGCAGCCGCCCACCAGCTCGGCTCGTCCCTCCGCGACCGCGCGCAGCAACGCCCGATCGCGATGGGAGAGCTCGTCGTCAGCTCCTGCCTCGGATTCCACCTGTAACACCCCCGGTTACCTGGTCCGTGTTCGTGGTCGTTCAATCGCTATATCGGCGCTGGCTGCGCTGAGTTACGCAAATTATCACTGTACGGACAGAAACTGGGGGATTTACCTTAGACCGCCACTCGCTCAATGCATTCAGTAGTTGACTGGCCGGCGAACTGCGTGCGGTACAGCTCGGCATACCCGGCTCCGTTGGCGAGTAGCTGTTCATGCGTGCCCGACTCGGCGATACGCCCGTCGGCGATGACCAGAATCCGGTCCGCCTCGCGAATAGTGGACAGTCGGTGTGCGATCACTAACGAGGTGCGCCCGGCGAGTGCCGTGCGCAGTGCATCCTGGATCGCCGCCTCCGATTCGGAGTCCAGATGGGCGGTGGCCTCATCGAGGACCACGATCGACGGTTGCTTGAGCAACAACCGGGCGATCGACAAGCGTTGCTTCTCGCCACCGGACAGGCGGTAGCCTCGATCGCCAACCAGGGTGTCCAGCCCATCGGGCAGCTCGGCGATCAGCTCGCCCAGTTGAGCCGTACGCAGCGCATCCAGCAGTTCCTGTTCGGTGGCTTCCGGCCGGGCATAGGTGAGATTGGACCGGATCGTGTCATGGAACAGATGCGGGTCCTGGGTAACCGTGCCGACCGCCCGATAGAGCGAGGCCAGGCTGACATCGCGCACATCGTGTCCGCCGATCCTTACCGCGCCATCGGACACGTCGTAGAGCCGGCTGGCCAATTGGGTGATGGTCGTCTTGCCGGCGCCCGAATGCCCGACGAGCGCGATCATCTCGCCCGGCTTGGCTTCGAAAGACACATCGTGCAGCACCGGATTGGCCGGGCTGTACTCGGTGCGGGCCACCGATTCCAGCGAAGCCAGCGATACCTCGTCGGAGGCCGGGTAGCTGAACGCGACCTTGTCGAATTCAACCGTGGCGACCTCGTTCGGCAGCTCGGTGGCGTTGTCCCGCTCCCTGATCATCGGCCGAAGATCGAGGATCTCGAACACCCGGTCGAAACTCACCAGCGCGGTGAGGATGTCGACGTGCACATTGGACAGCGCGGTGAGCGGCCCGTACAGCCGGTTCAGTAGCGTCGCCATGGCGACGAGCGTGCCGAGTTCGAAGGCACCATTGATGACTAGGCCGCCACCGAGCCCATAGACCACCGCGGTCGCGAGCGCGGCGAGCAAGGTGAGTGCGATCATGAAGATCCGGGTGTACATGGCCGAGACCACGCCCATATCGCGTACCCGTGCGGCCCGCTGGCCGAAGCTCGCCGCCTCGTCGCCGGTGCGCCCGTAGAGCTTCGCGAGCATCGCTCCACCGACGCCGAAACGTTCGGTCATCAGCGAGCTCATCTCCGCGTCGACCTTCATCTGCTCCCTGGTCACTCGCTGCAGCCGGTGCCCAACCCATCGAACCGGCAGCATGAACAGCGGCAGCAAGGCCAGTGAGATCAGGGTGATCTGCCAGGACAGTGCGAACATGGTTACCAGCACGATGATCAGGCTCAGCACATTGGACACGACGGCGGACAGCGTGCTGGTCAGTGCGCGTTGCGCGCCAATGACGTCGTTGTTCAGCCGGCTCACCAGCGAACCGGTCTGCGCGCGGACGAAGAAGGCGACCGGCATTCGCTGGACGTGATCGAATACCTCCACCCGAAGGTCGTAGATCAAACCTTCGCCGAGCCGGGCCGAGTACCAGCGTTGCAGTAGTCCGAGCGCGGCGTCAACCAGTGCGACGAGCGCGACGGCGGTGGCCAGCCACACGACGAGGCCCAGATTGCCCGGCACGATGCCGTTGTCGATGATCGCCTTGAACAGCAGGGGATTGGCGATCCCGAGGCCAGCGGCCACGGCGACCAGAATCAGAAAGAGTGCGATGTCCTTGCGGTAGGGACGCGCGTACTTGGCGATCCGCGGGATGAGGCCACGGGCTAGACGTTGCTTCGTTACCGAGTCGTCCACGACGAACGAGCGCATCGCGTCCCAGCCGAACGGCGCGCTCATGACGGAGCGCCCTTGCTGGCGGCGCTCGGTCGCTGAGCGCGTCGGTCTGGGGGGAGCTGAGTCAGTTCGGTTTGGTTCACATCATCGATGATGAAACCTCAACCTTAGTTGAAGTCAACTCGATTTCATCATGAGCGAAAAAACCTGCGGGTAGTCGTGCCCGCCGAATCGCGATGTTCAGGGATCTTGCGGTCCGTGGACCGCAAGATCGCCGGCGTGATCGGGCCCAGCGTGATCAGACTAGGGCGGGGGACAGGCCGAGGCTGTCCACCAGCTGACCGGTCGCCGTGGATCGATTCATCGTGTAGAAGTGCAGCGCGTCGACCCCTTCGCCCAGCAGGTCGGCGGATAGCTTGTGGACGAAGTCCATGCCCGCTGCCCGAAACGACGCGGGGTCGTCCATATACGGTTCGAGCTCCCGAACGACCGCTGGCGTCTCCGGAACACCGGACAGCTCGACGGCCTTACGCAACGTTTTTGGCGTCGTCAACGGCATCACGCCAGGCAGGATCGGCACCGTGCAGCCGCGCGCGGCGACCCTTTCGCGTAGCCGGAGGAAGTCGTCGGGGTGGAAGAACAACTGGGCAATCGCGAAATCCGCGCCCGCATCGATCTTGCGAACCAGGTACTCGGTGTCGGTGGCGAGACTGTCGGAGCGCGGATGGCCGTAGGGGAAGGCGGAGACGCCGACGCAGAAATCGCCGAGTTCCTTGCAGAGCCGGACCAGCTCGTCCGCGTAGGTCAGCCCCTCGGGGTGGGCGATCCACTCACCCATCGGATCTCCTGGCGGATCGCCACGAACCGCCAGGATGTTGCGCACACCGACAGCCGCGTACCACCCGATCACATGGCGCAGTTCAGCGACCGAATGGCTGACCGCGGTCAGATGCGCCATCGGCACCAGTGTGGTCTCCTGCGCCACCCTTCCGGTAGTCCGGATCGTCCGCTCCCTGCTTGACCCGCCCGCGCCGTAGGTCACCGAGGCGAACAGCGGGTCCATCGTCTCCAGCTGGCGGATGGCGTGCCACAGGCGCTGCTCATCGGCAGCATCCCGGGGCGGGAAGAACTCGATCGAGAACGCAGGACGCCGGGCCTCGGCGAGCCTGTCCACGATCTTGTGCACCAACAACCTCCACTGTGTGCGTGCTTAGCGCGGCCGAAGGGCCAAAATATACCTGTGGGGACGGGAGCGCGTGCGCGCTCCCGTCCCCACAGTGGGCTGACTCAGTACCGGTAGTGCTCCGGCTTGTACGGCCCTTCGACGTCCACGCCGATGTACTCGGCCTGGTCCTTGGAGAGCTTGGTCAGTTCACCGCCGAGGGCTTCCACGTGGATCTTGGCGACCTTCTCGTCGAGCACCTTGGGCAGCCGGTACACCTCGTTGTCGTACTCCTTGTGCTTGGTGAACAGCTCGACCTGGGCGATCGTCTGGTTCGAGAAGGAGTTCGACATGACGAAGGACGGGTGACCAGTGGCGTTGCCCAGGTTCAGCAGGCGACCTTCGGATAGCACCAGCACTGAGTGGCCATCCGGGAAAACCCACTCGTCGACCTGCGGCTTGATGTTGATCCGGCGAATGTCCTTGCTGCGCTCGAGCGCGACCATCTCGATCTCGTTGTCGAAATGCCCGACATTGCCCAGGATCGCCTGGTGCTTCATCCGCTTCATGTGCTCGAAGGTCACGACGTCCTTGTTGCCCGTCGTGGTGATCACGAGGTCGGCCTGCTCGATCACGTCGTCGAGCTTGGCCACCTGGTAGCCGTCCATCATGGCCTGCAGCGCGTTGATCGGGTCGATCTCGGTGACGATGATGCGCGCACCCTGGCCGACCAGCGAGTCGGCGGAACCCTTACCCACGTCACCGTACCCACAGACGACCGCCACCTTGCCGCCAAGCATGACGTCCAGACCCCGGTTGATGCCGTCGATGAGCGAGTGCCGGATGCCGTACTTGTTGTCGAACTTGGACTTGGTGACCGAGTCGTTCACGTTGATCGCCGGGAACAGCAGCTCGCCCTGGGCGGCCAGCTGGTAGAGGCGGTTCACCCCGGTGGTGGTCTCCTCGGTGACGCCGCGGATCTCCTCGGCGGCCTTGGTCCACTTGGTGTTGTCCGCGGCCAACGAGGCCTTCAGGGTGGCGAGGATGACCTTGTACTCGTCGGGGTCATCGTCTTCCGCGTTCGGCACCACGCCGGCTTTCTCGAACTCGACGCCCTTGTGTACCAGCAGCGTGGCGTCACCGCCGTCGTCCAGGATCATGTTCGGTCCAGGCGCGGACTGCCAGGTGAGCATCTGCTCGGTGCACCACCAGTACTCCTCCAGCGTCTCGCCCTTCCAGGCGAAACAGGGCACACCCTGCGGCTTGTCCGTGGTGCCGTAGGGACCGACGACCACCGCGGCCGCTGCGGAGTCCTGGGTGGAGAAGATGTTGCAGGACGCCCAGCGCACCTCGGCGCCCAGGTCCACCAGTGTCTCGATCAGTACGGCGGTCTGCACGGTCATGTGCAGCGAGCCGGAGATGCGCGCGCCCTTGAGCGGCTTGACGTCGGCGTACTCCTTACGCAGCGCCATCAGGCCCGGCATCTCGTGCTGCGCGAGACGGATCTCGTGCCGCCCGGCCTCAGCCAGATCCAAGTCCGCGACCGCGAAGTCGAGACCGTTGCGGTTCTGCAGCTTGTCCTTGCTCATCCTTTGGGAAACCTCAATCCTCAGTTTCGTTGTCGGTCGGTCCTGCGCGGCCAGCGGCCACGACCTAGCTACGTATTGAAGTACTTCGCCTCGGGGTGGTGGGCGACGATGGCGTCGGTGGACTGCTCGGGGTGAAGCTGGAACTCCTCGGAGAGCTCGACGCCGATACGTTCGGGCTGCAGCAGATCGGTGATCTTTGCGCGGTCCTCGAGATCCGGGCAGGCACCGTACCCGAGCGAGAACCGGGCACCCCGATAGCCGAGCTTGAAGAACTCCTCGACGTTATCCGGGTCCTCCTGGGCGACATTGCCGCCGGACGACCACTCGAGTTCCTGGCGGATACGGCGATGCCAGTATTCGGCAAGCGCCTCGGTCAACTGCACACCGAGCCCGTGGATCTCCAGGTAGTCGCGGTAGGCATTGTCGGCGAACAACTCGTTCGCGAAGTCCGCGATCGGCTGCCCCATGGTCACCAGCTGCAGCGGCAGCACATCGAACTGCCCGGTCTCCTTCACCTTGTCCAGCGGGCGGTAGAAGTCGGCGAGGCACAGCCGCCGATCCTTGGGCTGGCGGGGGAAGGTGAACCGGCACCGCTCGGCTGATCCGATCTCGGGTTCGGCGAGCACGACGAGATCGTTACCCTCCGAATAGCACGGGAAGTAGCCGTAGACCAGTGCGGCATGCTGCAGGATGTTCCGCGTGGTCAGCTCGTCGAGCCAGTAGCGCAGCCGCGGCCGCCCCTCCGATTCGACGAGCTCCTCGTAGCTCGGGCCGTTACCGCCCTTCGCGCCACGCAGACCCCACTGACCCATGAACGTCGCCCGCTCGTCGAGCATCGAGGCGTAATCGGCAAGCTTGATTCCCTTGACGACCCGCGTGCCCCAGAACGCCGGTACCGGTACCGGTACGTCGGCGTCCACATCAGAGCGGGCATCTGGCGGCAGCAGGTCTTCCGGTTCCTGCTGTGCCTTGCGCTGCTCGGCGATCCGTAGCGAGCGTTCCCGCCGCGCCTTACGCTCCGCCCGCTTCTGCTCCTCGACCGGATCGGCCTCGATGACGCCGCCCTTCTTGCGGGTCATGATGTTGTCCATCAACCGCAAGCCGTCGAAGGCGTCCTTCGCGTAGTTGACCTCCCCGGTGAACATGTCGGTGAGGTCGTTTTCCACGAAGCCACGGGTGAGCGCCGCGCCGCCGAGCATCACTGGCCATTTCTCGCCGACACCCCTGGAGTTCATTTCCTCCAGGTTCTCCTTCATGATCACCGTGGATTTGACCAGGAGTCCGGACATGCCGATCACGTCGGCCTTGTTCTCCTCGGCCGCATCGAGGATCGCGGTGATCGGCTGCTTGATGCCGATGTTCACCACGTCGTAGCCGTTGTTGGACAGGATGATGTCGACCAGGTTCTTGCCGATGTCGTGCACATCGCCCTTCACCGTGGCCAGCACGATCTTGCCCTTGCCGCCGGAGTCGTCCTTGTCCATATGCGGTTCCAGGTGGGCTACCGCGGCCTTCATGACCTCGGCCGACTGCAGTACGAAGGGCAACTGCATCTGCCCGGAACCGAACAGGTCACCAACGACCTTCATCCCCGCGAGCAGGTTGTCGTTGACGATCTCCAGCGGCTTCTTCTCCTGCATGGCCGCGTCGAGGTCGTCTTCAAGGCCGTTGCGCTCGCCGTCCACGATGCGCTTTTCCAGCCGTTCGAACAGCGGCAGCTTGGCCAGCTCCGCCGCCCGCGACTCCTTGCTCGACGAGGCGGTCTTGCCTTCGAAGAGCTGCATCATCTTCTGCAGCGGGTCGTAGTCCTCGGTGCGCCGGTTCCACACCAGATCCAGCGCGACCTGACGCTGCTCCTCGTCGATCTTGTTCATCGGCAGGATCTTCGAGGAATGCAGGATCGCGGTGTCCAGGCCGGCTTCCCGGCACTCGTTCAGGAATACGGAGTTCAGCACTTGGCGTGCCGCTGGGTTGAGACCAAAGGAGACGTTGGACAGCCCGAGAGTCGTCTTGACGTCCGGATGCCGCCGCTTGAGCTCGCGGATCGCCTCGATGGTCTCGATTCCGTCGTTGCGAACCTCTTCCTGACCAGTGGTGATCGGGAATACCAGAGTGTCCACGATGATGTCGGACTCCCGCAGGCCCCAGTTGCCGGTGATGTCCTCGATCAGCCTTTCGGCCACCTGGACCTTCCAGTCCCTGGTACGCGCCTGGCCCTCCTCATCGATGCACAGCGCGACAACCGTGGCACCGAATTCGGACACCATCCGCATGATCTTCTGGAACCGTGAGTCCGGACCAGTGCCGTCCTCGTAGTTCACCGAGTTGACCGCGCAGCGGCCACCGAGGTGCTCAAGACCGGCCTGGATGACTTCCGGTTCGGTGGAGTCCACCATGATCGGCAACGTCGACGTCGTGGCGAGCCGGAAGGCCAATTCGGACATATCCGCGACGCCATCTCGCCCGACGTAGTCCACGTTGAGATCCAGCATATGCGCGCCCTCGCGGGTCTGCGCCTTGCCGATCTCCACACAGTCGTCGTAGCGGCCTTCCAGCATCGCCTCGCGGAACTTCTTGGAACCGTTGGCGTTGGTTCGCTCACCGATGTTCAGGATCGAGGCATCCTGATCGAAGGGGACCGACTGATACAGCGAGGAGATGCTTGCCTGCGGTTCGGGAGTCCGCTGTGGCGGCGGCAAGTCCTTGACCGCCTCGACGGTCTTGCTGATGTGTTCGCCAGTGGTGCCGCAGCAACCGCCGACGAAGGCCACCCCGAACTGCGTGACGAACTCCCGCAGCGCCTCGGCCAGCTCGTCCGGGCCAAGTGGGTATACCGCACCGTTCGGTCCGAGTTCGGGCAGCCCCGCGTTCGGCATGACCGACAGCGGCACCCTGGATTGCTGAGAGAGCACCCGGATGTGTTCGCTCATCTCGGCGGGACCGGTCGCGCAGTTCATCCCGATCAGGTCGATGCCCAGCGGCTCCAGGGCCACTAGCGCGGCGCTGATCTCGGTGCCGAGCAGCATCGTGCCCGTGGTCTCCACCGTGACCTGCGCGATCAACGGGACGTACCGCCCCTCGGCGGCCATCGCACGCTTGGCGGCGAGTACCGACGCTTTCGTCTGGAGCAGATCCTGCGAGGTCTCCACGAGGATCGCGTCCGATCCACCGGCAAGCAAACCGCGTACGTTTTCCACATAGGCGTCGCGCAGCGTCGCGTACTCCACGTGCCCAAGGGTGGGCAGTTTCGTGCCGGGGCCGACCGAGCCGAGCACGAAGCGGGGTCGATCCGGCGTGCTGAACTCGTCCGCCGTCTCCCGAGCCAGGCGAGCGCCCACTTCGGACAGCTCGCGGATCCGTTCGGGGATGTCGTACTCGTTCAGGTTCGCCAGGTTCGCACCGAAGGTGTTTGTTTCGACGGCATCGGATCCAGCTTCGAAGTAACCCCGATGTACGCCACGCACGACGTCCGGCCGCGTGACGTTGAGGATCTCGTTGCAGCCCTCCAACCCGGCGAAATCGTCGAGGGACAATGGGAACGACTGCAACATCGTCCCCATTGCGCCATCGGCGACCAACACCCGACGCGCGAGCGCGTCCATGAATGTGCTGTCCATTGTTGGCTTGTTCTCAGCCATCGACATGCCCTATGCCTGCCGCTCCTTCAGACCCGCAGTTTCGGCTCGATCTCCGCGGCCGCGGCCTCACCGTAGGTGCGCGCGACACGATCAGAGAACCCAGCCCGGTCCAGTGTGTATTCCTGGGTACCCACCGTTTCCAACACGATGGTCGCGAGGGTACAGCCGACCTGTGCCGCCCGCTCGTGGCTGAGCCGGCAGCTCAGGCCCCACAGGAACCCAGCACGGAAAGCATCGCCCACTCCGGTCGGCTCCGCCTCGGATTTGACCGGAACGGCGCTGATGTTGACCGTCTCCTGGTCCCGTCCCTCGATGCGGACACCCTCGGCGCCGTGGGTCATCACCCAGGTACCGACTCGGCTGAGGATGTCCTCGTGTGTCCAGCCGGTGCTCTTGCGCAGCAGCGCGGTCTCGTACTCGTTGGTGAACAGGTAGGCGGCGCCATCGACGAGCTTCTTGATCTCATCGCCCTGCATCCTGGCGAGTTGCTGTGAAGGATCCGCCGCGAAGGGGTAGCCACGCTGGCGACATTCCTCCGTGTGCCGCACCATCGCTTCCGGGTCGTTGGGCGCCACCAGTACGAGATCAAGTCCACCCAGTCGCTCAGCGACGGGGAGCAGCTCGATATCCCGTGCTTCGCTCATCGCGCCCGCGTAGAACGACGCCATCTGGTTCTGCGCCTCGTCCGTGGTGCACATGAACCGCGCGGTGTGCTTCGTGTCGGAGACGTGCACCGACTTGGTGTCCACACCGTGTCGCTGCAGCCAGGACCGGTAGTCGTCGAAATCGGCACCGACGGCGCCGACGAGAACTGGCGTGAGGCCAAGGCTGCCCAGCCCGAACGAGATGTTCGCGGCGACGCCGCCTCGACGAATATCGAGCCGATCGACCAGGAACGACAGCGAGACGTTGTCGAGCTGGTCGGCAACCAACTGATCGGTGAACTTACCGGGGAACACCATCAGATGGTCGGTCGCGATCGATCCGGTGACCGCGATTCGCATAGCTGAAAACACCACCTTGGGAAGTTGTGGTCAGACCGAGCAATGACGTGCGCCGCACGTCAAGTTACAGCTTGGCCGCGTCCTTGAGCGCGTCGGCGCGATCGGTCCGCTCCCACGGCAGGTCCACATCGGTCCGACCGAAGTGCCCATATGCCGCGGTCGGCGCGTAGATCGGGTGCAGCAGGTCGAGGTCGCGAATGATCGCCGCTGGCCGCAGGTCGAAGACCTCGTTGATGGCCTGCTGGATCTTGACCGGATCGACCTTCTCGGTGCCGAAAGTCTCCACGAACAGACCAACCGGGGCCGCCTTGCCGATCGCGTAGGCGGTCTGCACCTCGACCCGCTCGGCCAGCCCGGCAGCGACGACGTTCTTGGCGACCCAGCGGGTGGCGTAAGCGGCCGAACGGTCCACCTTCGACGGATCCTTGCCGGAGAAGGCGCCGCCACCGTGCCTGGCCATACCGCCGTAGGTGTCCACAATGATCTTGCGGCCAGTGAGCCCGGCGTCACCCATGGGGCCACCGACAACGAACCTGCCGGTGGGGTTGATCAAGAACCGAGTCTCGGCGCTCTCCAGGGACAGCTCGGTCAGCTCGGGCTTGATCACATGCTCACGTAGGTCCGGAGCGAGCATTTTGTCCAGATCGATGCCCTCGGCGTGCTGGGTCGAGATCACCAACGTGTCGAGCTTGACCGCTTTCTCGCCGTCGTACTCGATGGTGACCTGCGTCTTGCCGTCCGGTCGAAGGTAGGGAAGCACGCCGTCCTTGCGGACCTTGGTCAGCCGGCGGGACAACCGGTGGGCGAGCGCGATCGGCAGCGGCATCAGCTCGGGGGTGTCCGAGCAGGCGTAGCCGAACATCAGCCCCTGGTCACCCGCACCCTGGGCGGCGATCTCGTCGATCGCGCCCTCAACCCGCTTCTCGTGTGCGGTGTCCACACCTTGCGCGATATCCGGCGACTGGGCGTCGATCGCGATGTTGACGCCGCAGGAGGTGCCGTCGAAGCCCTTCGCGGAGGAGTCGTAGCCGATGTCCAGAATCCGCTGCCGGACCAGACCGGGCATATCCACGTACGCCTCGGTGGTGACCTCGCCAGCGATGTGCACTTGGCCGGTCGTGATGAGGGTTTCCGCCGCCACCCGGGAACGTGGATCCTGCTCGAGCAGCGCGTCCAGGATGGAGTCGCTGATCGCGTCGGCCATCTTGTCTGGGTGACCCTCGGTCACCGATTCGCTGGTGAACAACCTACGGCTTGTCGAGCTCAACGTTCGTCCTTACGTCGACGGTAGTATTAGGACAGTTAGTCGTATATCGGACAGTTGGTATGGTCGTCGCTAGTTGGCGACGTATGTTTAGGCCTGGGCGCGGAAGATACCCCAGGCCAGATTGTTGGTGTTGCCACCATCGACCCAGTTTCGCAGGCCGGTTTTCATCCTGGACAGGTACTGGTCACTGACCTGCTTGCTGATCTCTGGCTCTCGCTGCTCGGTCTCGGCCAGTACTCGCCCGTAGTGGGTCGGGAGTTGCGGAGTGTGATCGTCGAAGTCGACGGTCTTCATGCCCAGCCGGTTCAGCTCCTTCCGGTAGAAACCGGGGGAGCCCATGCTGTCCAGATGCAGGCGATCCAGGATCGGCTGCAGCGCTTGCTTGCCAACTCCGTCTGCCGCCATCGGGTCGGTGAAGATGAGTTCGCCACCGCTACAGAGCACTCGGGTGACCTCTTCGAGAACGCGAACCCGGTCGCCACTGTGTAGGAAGGCGTCCTGGGACCACACCACGTCGAAGCTGTTGTCCTGCAGCGGAATGTCCTCAAACGACCCGTCGACCACCTCGATGAGCTCGCTCAAACCCTGTTGGGCGGACATCTGCCGGTTCCGGTCGTTCTCGACTTCGCTGAGGTTCAGGCAGGTCACCTTGCAACCGTACGTTTTGGCCAGATACCTGGCCGCGCCGCCGTAGCCCGCTCCGACATCGAGAACGCGGGTGTCCGGCGTGATCGTGACCTTGCTGGCCATGGTCTCGACGGTACGCCTGCTCGCCGACTTGATGTCCTCTTTTGGCGTTTCGTACAGGCCGACGTGGATGTCCTCGCCACCCCAGATGGAGAAGTAGAAGTTGTCCGCGTCGTGGGAGTTGTAGTACTCCCGCGCGGTCTGCACGGCGACCGAATACGTATCGGCGAACTCTTGATCGGTGCGATAGTGCTTTTCGGCTACATGGACAAAGAAGTCGGGCTCGTCATCCGAGTAGCTGTCCTGGAAATCGCCGTAAGTGTCGATTCGCTGGAAACCGACTTCCCGCAAAAGGCGGCGCACGTAGTCTTTCCGCAGCGGGAACATGTTGAGGTGATACTGCGATTTGTCCGGGAAACTGTAGCGGAATCGCGCGAGGCCGTCGTCCAGATACTCTGGCTCGGCGGTTACTTCGTCGCCGCAGTAGTAATAGGTGTGTTTTGTGCTGAAGCCGTTGTCGAGAATAGAATCGTAGTTGCGCTGATCGATGATCAGGATTCCGTCGTGCTTGAGCATGGCGTAGAACTCGGCAAGTGTTTTCCGGCGGTCGCGCTCGGAGAACAAGTGAGTGAAGGAGTTGCCGAGGCAAATGATCGCGTCGTACTCGCCGTGCACGTCGCGGTTGAGCCACCGCCAGTCGGCGTGCACGGTCCGTAGGATGTGCCCGCCGTAGGACTGGCCGTTCTCGAACGCCTTGGCCAGCATGTCGGCGCTGCCGTCCACGCTGACCGTCTCAAAGCCTTCCTCGAGTAGCCGCACCGAGTGGAAGCCAGTTCCGGTGGCCGCGTCGAGTACCGACTTGACGCCACGCGATTTGAGTAGATCTATGAAGAATCGCCCTTCGCTTTCGTAGCGCTTCTTCCAGTCAATGAGGTCGTCCCATTTCTCGACGAACCCCTTGACGTATTCATGTGTATAATGATCGGTATCGCGTACCGCCAATGGGTCATCGCCGAATTCTTGATTCGGATGGGCCGCGATTACCTGCTCTCCGGTGCCGGGTTCAGGAGATGACGCATCGGTTGCTCCGGTGCGGGAGCTGCCTTTGCTGGAATTGCTCATCGTGTCCTCTCCAAGCCTTGCGTGGCTTCCTCGTACCGCCGCATGATCGCCTGGTCGACCTGCCTAATTGTGCAGGCCGACGCTGGGCCGCGGGTCGTGTGCTCGCAGGCGGGACCACCGAATTGGTCCGCCTGCCGCGCGCCGGTGCGCGTTCCGCCACGAAAATCACCGCGATGCTCTGGCGGCCTCGTCCATGCGTTCCGTGCTGCCTAACGAGTCGCCATTAGTTCTTATCGCCTTTACGGAGAAGAGTCAAACTTCGTAACAATGGGTAACTCTGTGCGGGACCAAGAGTATGACGAAATATTGATAGTTCCGCAGATTGCAAGTTCGTAAAGAATGGTATTTCTGAGTGACGTGGAACTCATCGATCTTTATTTTTGATGTGAGACCACCTAAGATGGGCGGATTCTCCAAATTGATGTTGCACGGGGTAAGCGCTTAATCCTGCTGGGCGACGGCCGCGATTGCCGGTTTCCCAGGACGCGGGTGTGGTTGCCGCCGGCGAAGTCGACCGGCGCTCCCCGTTGGCATAATGCCAGGTAGGTACGGCGTTTCGATTCCGGATTGGCTGTCGGCAGGGCGATGTGCCGCACTGATTGGAAGCGGCCAAGCGGACAGCGCCCATCGTCGGGTCAACGCCAACACCCGTTGTAACGGGGCCGCGTAGGTAATGTCGTCGCCGAGCCCCGTGGCATTACACGCCTTTTCGCAAACTCGTCAACCTGAGCGGGCCCGGCGTGTCGTGTGTTCGATTATTACCCTGGGTGGAGCATTCTCGGATGGTATGCCGGCCGGATCATTCGGCGCCGATCGCGCCGCGTCGTGTCGAAGCGCGATGCGCGGAGTACCGGGTCGACGGTGGCCGCGTCGCCGAGCTCCGAGGCTCGGCCGGCTTTGGCGCGATGTCGCATATACGGAAACGGGGTATAAGCATCCGTTGATGGCGCTGGCCTCGATGCGGGCTGCGGTACCCTTGGATAAGCGAGTTTTCGAAAGGGTGGCGCATGACCGGCTACGGCAACGACAGAGAAGCCTATCTGAAGCGACTGCGGCGGATCGAGGGGCAGATCCGCGGTCTGCAGCGGATGGTTGAGCAGGACAAGTACTGCATCGACATCCTGACGCAGGTATCGGCCGCGACCAAGGCGCTGCAGTCGTTCTCTCTCGAGCTACTCGACGAGCACCTGGGTACCTGTGTGGTGGACGCCGCGGCTCAAGGTGGCGACGAGGCCGCCGCCAAGGTGAGCGAGGCCTCGGCGGCGATTGCCAGACTCGTGCGTTCCTGAGGCGCATGACAGGACGGGAGCTGGCTGCGTACTGATCAGGTCGACGCGGTATCGGGGGCCGCGGTGTTCGACCCCGGGGATACCGACCTGGCGGTCGCGTCGTCCCGCAGCACCTTGCGCACGAGGCGCTCAGCGCTTGGCGCGATCCCGGCGAAACGGCAGGGCATCCCTTCGCCCGCGACCCGGTCGAGGACGTTGCGCAGCACGAGCACCGCGGTGAGGTCCAGCCGGCCGACCCGATCCAGGTGCAGTACCAGTTCACCGGCATCGGGTTGCGCCGCGAGTGCGGCACGCAGCTTGCGCTCTACCTCGGGTGCCGAGCCGAAATACAGCACGCCGTGTAGTTGGATGTGCAGCTCCTGGCCACGACGCCAGCTGTCGATGTCCACGCGGAACTCCCGCCACAGATGCACCGCGATCGCGAGCCCAACGCCGACGAGCACCGCGAGCTCCACCCGTGGCGCAAGCAGCAGCGTCAGTATCAGCGTCGGCACGGCAACGCCGAACTGGGGGAGGGACCATCGCCAGTACTCGCGGAACGGTCGAATCTCGACGAGTGAGATGGCGGCGGCGATCACCAATCCGGCGAGCACCGCGGTGGGCAGGGTGCTCAGCAGTGGGGCGAGCGGCAGCAGAACCAGCACCCAGAGCCCGGTGAACACGGCGCTCCAGCGGCTGGTCGCGCCGGAAAGCCGGTTCAGTGCCGTACGGGAGAACGATCCGCCGACGGAGTAGCCGGAAAGCAGTCCGGAAGCAAGGTTGGCCGCGCCCTGGCCGACGAACTCGCGGTTGGCGTTCCACGGTTCGTCGTCCTGCGCCGCGTAACGGCGGGCGATCGCCGCTGGCTCGGCGAAACCGACGAGCGCGATCACCACCGCGGGTATCAGCAGGGCGCCAACCGAGGCCCACGGCAGGTCCAGCGATGGCAGTGGCAGGCCGCCGGAGATCGCGCCGACCTGGGCGCCGCCGAACCCGGTCGCACCGAGTATGACCCCCGCCACGGTGGCCAACAGTGCACCGGGAAACAACGCGTGCAACTTACGGCCGCCGAGCAGGATCGCGATCGTACTGAGCCCAAGCAGGACCGGTCCGAGTTGCCATTGGTCGACAGCGGTTATCGCAAGCCAGCCACCGACCAGCGGGTTGTCCGCGCCCGCCGAGACCCCGAGCAGGGTGGGCAACTGAGACGCGACGATCAGCATCGCGGCGCCCACGGTAAAGCCGGCCACCACCGGTTGGGACATCAAATACGAAAGTGCCCCGCCGCGAAGCAGGCCAAGCAGCACTCGGATGATGCCCACCAGGATCGCCAGCAGTGCGGCATGTGCCGCGTACTCGGCGGTTCCCGTGGCCATCAACGGTGCGAGCGCGCCGAGGGTGAGCAAGCTGGTGAGCGCGACTGGGCCGGATTGGAGATACCTGGACGAGCCGGCGATCGCCGCGATGGCGGGGGCCGCGGCCGCGGTGAACAGTCCTCGTTCCGGCGGGACGCCGGCCAGCTCCGCGTAGGCGAGCGACTGCGGTATCAGCACCAGTGCCACGCTCGGTCCAGCGAGCAGGTCCCCGCGGCTGGGCCAGGTCGGCGCCGTTCGGCTCGGAAGCCACCGAAGCCGCATGCGCGCTGCCTCCCCGTATCCGGTACGCCGCAGCGCGGAGCAAGGCGCCCGAACTGCTCCTATAACTCGTACGGTAGGTCCGGATTCGGAAACCTGTCCGCATCGCCGTGTCTTGGTATGCCAAAGTCAGACTTTGGACCCAGTCGTCTCCGTGGTTGGTGCTTCGCTGGCGCCCACGACGGCGATCACGTCCCGTAGCGCCCCGGTGGGCTGCCGGCCGGTGGGCCACACCATCCGGAGGGTGCGGTGTAGGTCGACTCCTTCGACCGGGACGCCGACGAGCCGGTGTGCGGCAAGATCCTCGGCGACCGCGAGTGAGCTGAGTACCGCGGGGCCGGCGCCCGCCTCGACGGCCGACTTGATCGCTGCGGTGGAGGAGAGCTCGAACAACGGTGCGGCGAGTTCGCCGTGCGCGCCGAGTACCTCTTCAAGCGTATAGCGGGTGCCGGAGCCCGGTTCGCGGTGTACGAGCGAAGTGTTCGCAAGTGTGGCCGCGCTGACCGGCCGGCGGCGCCGAGCCCAGGGGTGTCCCGGCGCGACCACCACGCGCAGCTCGTCGATGCCGACCGTGCGGGCAGAGAGCCCGTCCGGAAGGTTGGGGCCTTCCACGAAACCCACGTCCACCTCGCCGTCCAGCACAAGCTGCGCGACCTGCGCCGAGTTCGCGACCTGCAGTGACACCGCGACCTGCGGATGTCTCCTGCGTAGTTCCACAAGCCAGGACGGCACCAGGTACTCGGCGATGGTCATACTGGCAGCCACCCGGATCCGGCTGTTTCGTTCCGCGCGTAGTGCTGCCACGCCAGTGTCCAGTGCGGAAGCCGCGCGAATCACGTCACGTGCCCAATCGGCGACCACGGCGCCCTCCGGGGTGAGGTGCGAGCCACGCGGAGAACGTTCGATCAGGGACAGGCCGACGAGGCGTTCGAGGTAGCGGATGCGCGAGCCGGCGGCTGGCTGGGAGATTCCGTGCTCCTTCGCGGCTTGCCCGAGGCTGCCCAGCCTGGCGACGCTCAGCAGCAGCTCCAAGGCGCTGAGCTCGGGCATTCGCGCGGAAAGCGGCATTCGCGCGAGTCTAGTCGACCTCGACGTGGCTTCCGCCGGCCCGATGTCACTGGCGCGCCATCGCGCGCCGCGTGATCAGTTGGTGCCGTCATCCACGGCGAGGCGGATCGCGAGGCCGCCGAACACGGCCGCACAGAGCCGGTCGATCCAACGCCGTACCTGCGGTCGGCGGATGAGCAGATCGGACAGTCGGCCCGCGGTGAAACCCGCCGTGGCGTCCACGGCTATGCCGATAGCGATGAAAACCCCGCCGAGGGTGAGTAGCTGCAGGCTGATCGGCCAGCTCGCGTTGATGTTGGTGAACTGCGGGATGAAGGCCAGATAGAAGAACAGAACCTTGGGTTGGCCAGGTTGGTCAGCACCGCGAGCGCGAAAACCTTGCGCAACGACCGGGCGGGCTGAGCGGTGAGCGTTGGGTCCGCAGTAGACATTGACGAGCGCCAGGTGGCGATCGCGAGGTAGAGCAGGAAGCCGACCCCGAACAGGCGGACGATATCCATCGCCACCGGCATGGTGTGCAGCAACACGCTCAACCCCAGCGCGGCCGCGACGGTGTGCACGGCGAGCCCGGCCGACATTCCGCAGGCGGCGACGACACCGGCACGTGGTCCGCCGGAAAGTCCGTTGGCCAGTACATAGAACAGGTCAGGCCCGGGGGCGATACTGAGCAGCGTCACGGTGGCCATGAAGGCGAAAAGCAGGGCGATGTCCATGGCCTCCTCCCAGATCATTCAGTGCCCGCGCGCTTCTCGCCGGCGGTTCGTGCGCAACTGGCGACTTTAGCGCGGCAGCGTCGCGGGAAGGATGCACGACGCGATCACGTGAACAGTTTTCGTATTGGTCGGACCTCAATGCAACCATCAGCTTAGTGAACTTCCGGAAAATATTTGAACTCTGGACGGTCCACAATGGAGTTGAATCGTTAACTCGGCGGACACGGAGCGGATACAGGTGTGTCAGATGATCACTCCATGGTGGGAAATGTGATCACAGTCGAGATTGGTGGGAACTTGTTTACCGAACTCGCGCGTTGATCATCAGGCATGGCGCTGAGTGTCATCGTTCAGTCACTGAGTGTCAGACATCGCGCCGCCTTTAACGCTCACGAATGACCATAGCTTCCACAAAGGACCCTTATGGCTAACCCGTCTGCATCTCCGCCAACTGGCATGCGCGAGCGTGCCAGGAGCTGGATTACGCAAGACCTGCGGTACGACGTACCCGCATCTCTCGTTGTCTTCCTCGTCGCGATTCCGCTATCGCTCGGCATCGCGGTGGCTTCCGGAGCTCCGGTAACCGCCGGTTTGATCGCGGCCGCGGTCGGCGGGATCATCGCCGGCGCGCTCGGTGGCTCGGCGCTGCAGGTGAGTGGCCCGGCAGCGGGCCTGACCGTCATCGTTGCTGGTTTGGTTCAGCAGTTCGGCTGGGCCGTGACCTGCGCGATCACCGTGGCGGCTGGACTGTTGCAGATCCTGCTCGGGATGAGCAGGGTCGCCCGCGCCGCGCTGGCGATCTCGCCGACCGTGGTGCACGCGATGCTCGCCGGCATCGGGCTGACGATTGTGCTTGGCCAGCTACACGTACTGCTCGGCGGCAGTGCGGAGAGCGACCCCATCCAGAATGTGCTCGACCTGCCGAGTCAGCTGCTGAATCTGCACGGCACGGCCGCGTATCTCGGCCTCGCGGTTATCGCGATCCTACTTGTCTGGCCACGCATGCCCGCGAAGATCCGGGCGATTCCCGGTCCGCTCGTCGCGGTGATCGGGGTGACCCTTGTCGCGGAGCTGGTGTCCGCCAACGTTGATCGAGTGGCGCTGCCTGGCTCGGTGCTCGATGCGATCACGCTGCCCGAGCTGCCGAGCAACGCGTGGGGTGCGGTGCTGCTCGGCGTCTTCACCATGACCATCATCGCGAGCGTGGAGAGCCTGCTCTCCGCCGTCGCGGTGGACAAGATGCGGCCGGAAAAAAAGGCGAACCTCGATCGTGAACTCGTCGGCCAGGGTGCCGCGAACACCGTATCCGGCATGCTCGGCGGGCTGCCGGTGACCGGCGTCATCGTGCGCAGCGCGACAAATGTGCGCGCGGGCGCGCGGACCAAGGCTTCCGCGATCTTGCACGGCGTATGGGTGGTTGCCTTCGCGCTCCTACTGGTCGACCTGATCGAACGGATTCCGATGGCGGTGCTCGCCGGGTTGCTTGTCGTCATCGGCATGCAGTTGGTCAAGCTTGCCGACATCAAGACCGCGCTGGCCGGCGGCGAATTCCTTGTGTATGTCGCGACCGTGCTCGGTGTGCTTGCGCTGAACTTGCTCGAAGGCGTGCTGATCGGTCTCGCCCTTTCCGTGCTGCTGATGCTGCGCAGGGTCGTCTGGGCCCAGGTACGGGCCGAACGAGCGGAACGGACCCATCCGGACGCGCCCGAGCACTGGATCGTGGTCGTCGAAGGGACGCTGAGCTTCCTGTCGATCCCACGGCTTTCCCGGGTGCTTGGCAAGGTGCCGGCGCGTAGTTTCGTCGAGTTGGAACTTGTCGTCGACTTCCTCGACCATGCCGCCTACGAGCATCTCACCGTATGGAAACGGCAACACGAAGCCGCCGGCGGCAGCGTGCTCGTCGACGAGGTGGGGTTGGCATCCTTCTCCGGTGCCGAATCAGCCACACGGAAACCACTGGGCCGGGTGCTACCGAGGTGGTTCTCCCCGTGGTCGAGCTGGCAGGCGGCCACCGGAGGCAAGGAGCTCGAGGTACTGCCGCCCGCGCTGCGCCCGCTGGTGACTGGCGTACGGGACTACCACCGCAGGTCGGCGCCGCTCATGCGGGACATGTTTTCCGATCTGCGCGACGGGCAGAACCCCCATGCGCTGTTCCTTACCTGCGCTGATTCCCGGGTCGTACCCAATGTCATCACCAGCAGCGGGCCAGGTGACCTGTTCACGGTTCGCAACATCGGGAACCTCGTGCCGCCACCGGCGGAGCCGGCAAGCGCCTCGGTGCTCGCGCCGGTGCATTTCGCCGTGGAGCAGCTGGGCGTTTCGACGGTCCTGGTCTGTGGCCATTCCGGCTGTGGCGCGATGAGCGGGCTGATCGCGGGCGCGGGCGATCAGGAGGGTCCGGTCGGGGATTGGCTCCGCTGGGGCGTACCCAGCCTGGAAGCCATGCGCACCGGACATCCGGTCAGCACGGCCGCCGCGGCCGATGGCTGGTCCGAAGTGGACCAGTTGGCGATGGTCAACGTCGTGACACAGGTTCGGATGCTGGCACAACTGCCGATCGTGCGCGGTGAAGCCGAGAGCCAGCCGATCCGGGTCGTCGGCTTGTTCTTCGATATCGCGAGTGCCCAGCTGTTGATCCTGAACGAGGAGCAGGATCGCTTCGTGGCCATGCCGGGAGGCGAGGCGCGGCGACTGAACCTCGCCGTCGAAGGCGAGCCGAGCTAGCAAGCTCGTTCTTGTCGAGAGGTGCGGCAGCGGCAGCAGACGGGCGAGTCCCACACCTGCCGCTGCTCGCCGTACAACGTCGGATGGTGCGTTACCGAGCCGAACTACCGACGCGGCGCCGGCGAGCTTCCCGACGCTACCCGCCAACGTGAGCAGTGCCACTAACCATGGATCGGCCGGGAAGGCCGGAGGCTTTCCCGCCTGGTCCGGGGGTTTCGGCGCAGGTACCCACACCGGTGATACCGGTACCCGAGCGACGGGGACGGCCCCAGCACGGCGGCCTAGCGCGATAGAGTTCCCGGTTGTCGATAGCATGACATCGAGAAGTCGACGGCAGTGGAGGAACCCGGTGTGAATCCGGGGCGGTCCCGCCACTGTCACCGGGGAGTCGTACCCCACACGCCACTGGACGTCCGTGCGTCCGGGAAGGCGGGGTGACGGCATTAACCCGGGAGCCAGGACACTCCGGCCGTCGATCCCAGGACCTGGGGCGGGAGACCCCAAGGAGGGACGGCTGCCGGATGAGTGTGCCCAGCGAATTTCGCGCCAATATCGTATTGCTTTCCACTGCGGACACGGATCTGCTCGCCGCGCGGGAAAGTGGCGCGGGCTACCGGGTGGGTAATCCGGCACGGCTGTCCGCGGCCGATGTTCCAGCGCTGCTGGACGGCCAGGATCTGGTTGTTGTTCGGCTACTTGGTGGGCTGCGGGCCTGGTCCGAGGGGGTTTCCGCGGTACTTGCCAGCGGCATTCCGACGGTGCTGCTGGGTGGGGAGTCGACACCGGACGCCGAACTGATGGCCGCCTCGACCGTACCGTCCGGCGTGACGGCGGAAGCACTGAGCTATCTGGTCGAAGGCGGCTCGATCAACCTGCGTGAACTCGCGGGTTTCCTTTCCGACACGATCCTGTTGACCGGGTATGGTTTCGCACCGCCACAGCCCACGCCGTTCTGTGGATTGCACGGTGCACCGGACATGGACGACAGCCGGCCAACGGTCGGCATCGTCTTCTATCGGGCGCACGAGCTGTCTGGCAATACGGGATTCGTCGATGTGCTTGCCGAGGCGGTCAACGCGGCTGGCGGGAATGCGCTACCCATCTTTTCCGGTTCGCTCCGTGGCCTGGCTGGCGCCGATGAACGCGCCGTCGAGCTGCGCGCTTTGCTTGGCCAGTGTGATTCGGTGATCACCACGGTGCTCGCCGCCGGTGGCGCGGTGGCAGCAGACGCCAGTGCCGGCGGGGACGAGGACAGCTGGGACGCCGGACTGCTCGCCGAACTCGACGTTCCGATCGTGCAGGGCATGGTGCTGACCTCGTCTCGCGCGGAGTGGCAAGCCTCCGACGCGGCGCTGACGCCGATGGATGCTGGGATGCAGGTGGCTATTCCGGAGTTCGACGGCAGATTGATCGGCGTGCCGTTTTCCTTTAAAGAGCGGGATTCCGAGGAGATTCCGGTGTACGTCGCGGATCCGGAACGGGCGAGTCGCCTTGCCGGTATCGCCACCCGGCTCGCGTCGCTGCGCCGGACGCCGCCACGCGAGCGCAAACTCGCCGTCGTGCTCTCGTCGTACCCGACAAAGCATTCGCGAGTCGGCAATGCGGTTGGCCTGGACACGCCGGCCTCGGCCGTCGTGCTACTGCAAGCGGTGGCGGCAGCCGGCTATGACCTCGGCACTCTCGACCCGACCGGGCTGGACAGCGACGAACTGATCCACCGGTTGATCGCGGCCGGGGGCCAGGACGTGGAATGGCTGACCGAGGAGCAGCTGCGCCACGCGGAGGTGCGGATCGACCAGGAACGGTATCGCGATTGGTTCGAAGCTCTGCCGGAATCCCTCGGCGCGTCGATCCGGGAACACTGGGGAGATCCACCCGGCGAACTGTATGTCCAAGATGGACAGATTTACGTGGCCGCGCTGCGATTCGGCAACGTGGTTCTGCTGATTCAACCGCCACGCGGATTCGGCGAGAACCCGATCGCGATCTATCACGATCCCGATCTGCCGCCGTCCCACCAGTACCTCGCCGCCTATCGGTGGCTGGACACCGAGTTCGGCGCGCATGCGGTGATCCACCTCGGTAAACACGGCACGCTCGAGTGGCTGCCCGGCAAGGGCGTCGGACTTGCGGCCGATGACGCGCCAGACGCGGTACTCGGTGACCTGCCGCTGATCTACCCGTTCATCGTGAACGACCCGGGCGAGGGAACACAGGCCAAACGCAGGGGGCACGCCGTGGTCGTGGACCACATGATTCCCCCGATGGCGCGCGCGGATACCTATGGCGAGATGGCCAAGCTCGAGCAACTGCTTGACGAGTACGCAATGGTGCAGGAGCTCGACCCGGCCAAGTTGCCAACCCTGCGAGCGCAGATCTGGGAGTTGGTGACGAGCGCGGAGCTGCACCGGGATCTGCATACCGAGGAACAGCCGGCCGCCGAGGATTTCGACGACTTCGTGATGCATATTGACGGTTACCTGTGCGAGGTCAAGGATGTGCAGATTCGCGATGGGCTGCACATTCTCGGTCGCGCCCCGGCGGGTGCCGAGCTGGTCAACGACGTACTCGCCGTGCTGCGCGCCCGGCAGGTCTTCGGCGGCACTGTCGACGCGTTGCCCGGTTTGCGCGCCGCGCTGGCCGGCCATGTCGGTCTGGACGAGGACGTGCTGCTCGCCGAGCCTGGCGCGGTCGTTTCCGCGCCGACCGCACTGACGGCGTTGGTGGACGGCCCGGCACGAACTGGTGCCGACATTGTCGATCTGCTCGAGGCGATCGCTAGAGATCTGGTCGAGGCGCTCGAAGTCGGCGGCTGGGATATGACCACGGTGGACGACGTAGTGGCCAAGCGTCTGGGCATGCCTGTGCCCGCCGTCGGGAAGGTGTTGCGGTTCGCTTGCGCGGAGGTGGTCCCCCGGTTGGCGAGGACCACCGATGAAGTAGGTAACGTCGTACACGCATTGGACGGTGGCTTCGTGCCACCAGGGCCGTCCGGCTCACCAACCCGTGGTTTGGTTTCCGTGCTCCCAACCGGGCGGAACTTCTACTCGGTAGACCCGAAGGCAATCCCGTCCAGGAACTCCTTCGACGTGGGCAGCGCACTGGCGGACTCGCTGCTGCACCGGCACCGCGAAGACACCGGTGACTGGCCGCGCAGTGTCGGGCTCACGGTCTGGGGTACCTCGGCGATGCGAACCCAGGGCGACGATATCTCGGAGCTGATGTGGCTCCTCGGTACCCGGCCGACCTGGGACGCGGCCTCGCGCAGGGTGACCGGTTTCGAAGTAGTTCCGTTGACCGAACTTGGTCGCCCGAGGGTCGACGTGGTGGTGCGGATATCCGGCTTCTTCCGTGACGCATTTCCACACGTGGTGGCGCTATTGGACAGTGCGATCGACACGGTCGCGAAACTCCCCGAGGAAGACGCGGACAACTTCGTAGCCGCGCACTATCGAGCCGACCTCACCGAACACGGCGACGAGCGCCGCGCGACCACCCGGATCTTCGGCTCCAAACCGGGCGCGTACGGCGCGGGGCTACTTCCGCTGATCGATGCGCGGAACTGGCGCACCGATGGTGACCTCGCTGAGGTGTATGCCACCTGGGGCGGCTTCGCCTACGGCAAGGGGCTTGACGGCGTTTCCGCGCGGGCGGATATGGAGACCGCTTTCCGCCGAATCCAGGTGGCCGCGAAGAACGTGGACACCAGAGAGCACGACATCGCCGACTCGGACGACTATTTCCAGTACCACGGCGGGATGGTCGCGATGGTGCGTCAGCTGACCGGCACGAACCCCTCGGCGTATGTCGGTGACTCGGCCGTGCCACACGCGGTACGAACCCGAACTCTCGGCGAAGAGACCAAACGGGTCTTCCGCGCCAGGGTGGTCAACCCCCGCTGGATCGCCGCGATGCAGCGACACGGCTACAAGGGCGCATTCGAACTAGCCGCGACCGTGGACTACCTGTTCGGGTTCGATGCCACCGCGGGCGTCGTTGATGACTGGATGTACGGCAAACTCGCCGATTCCTATGTTTTCGACGAGCAGGTGCAGCGATTCCTGCGCGACGCCAATCCGTGGGCACTTCGCGGTATCACCGAACGACTCCTCGAAGCCGCCGAACGAGGGTTGTGGTCCGAACCAGCCGCCGCGACTTTGGACGATCTGCGGGCGATCTACCTCGACCTGGAAGGTCAGCTGGAGGACTGAGGCGTGCCCGAGCAAACCCGTGATTACCCCCAACCGCTCGGCGCCGGATTCGACTACGCCGAGATGCACGCGCTGTGCGAAGGAGGCATCCAGTGAGCGCACCAGCACGGTTCCCGTTCTCCGCCGTCGTCGGGCACGACGATATGCGCCTGGCACTGATCCTGAACGCGATACACCCGGCTATTGGCGGGGTGCTGATCCGCGGCGAGAAGGGCACGGCCAAGTCCACTGTGGTCCGTGCGCTTGCCGAGCTACTGCCCGCGGTGGAGGTGCGCGCGGATTGCCGATTCGCTTGCTTGCCGGAAGTTCCGGCGGCGGACTGCCCGGACTGCGGGCCGCCCGCCGATAGCGCCGAGGTGCACGACACTGGGGCGAATGGTTCCGGGGCGAATGACTCGGGTTCGAACGGACCGGGGGCCGGTGGCGCGTTACGCCGGGCCGCCCGTCTTGTGGAGTTGCCGGTCGCGGCGACCGAGGACAGGGTCGTCGGTTCACTTGATCTCGAGCGGGCGCTGACCGAAGGCAAGCGCGCGTTCCAGCCCGGCCTACTGGCCGAGGCGCATCGGGGTGTGCTCTATGTGGACGAGGTAAACCTCCTGCACGACCATGTGGTGGACCTGCTGCTGGATGCCGCGGCGATGGGGCGGGTGCATGTGGAGCGTGACGGGGTATCGGTCTCGCATGCGGCTTCCTTCCTGTTGGTCGGCACCATGAATCCGGAGGAAGGCGAGCTGCGACCGCAACTGCTCGATCGGTTCGGTCTCACGGTCACCGTCGCCGCGGACCGAGACGTAGCCAGGCGCACCGAGGTAATCCGCCGCCGACTCGCCTACGAGGCGGATCCGGCATCGTTCGCGGCTGACTGGCGCTCCGCGGATGCGGACCTGGCCACCCGAATACTGCGGGCCCAGCAACGGCTCGCGGACGTCGTGCTGCCGGACAGCGAACTGCGCCGGATCGCGGCCGTATGCGCCGCGTTCGACGTGGACGGCATGCGGGCGGACTTGGTGGTGGCACGTACCGCGATTGCGCATGCCGCGTGGCGGGGTGGCACCGAGGTCCTGGAGGACGATGTGGCCGCCGCGGCTCGCCTCGCGCTACCGCACCGACGCCGGCGTGATCCGTTCGACGAGCCGGGCATCGATGACGACCAGCTCTCCGACGCGTTGCGGCAGGCGGCCGAGGACGCGGACTCGGCGGATCCCGGGTCCGACCAGGCCACGGACCAGCAGAGCGACGACTCCCCGCCGGAAGACCCACACGACCCAGATGACGATCCTGGCGGCGGCGCAAAGGGTGACACAGCCGAAGACACACAAGCGGGCGAGCAGGGAAGCCGGAATGGACAGTCCACACCGGAACAGCGGGGTTCGGCAGGCGATCGTCAGGCGCCGAGCCCTGAACAGCCATTTCGGGCCCGACTGCTGAGCGTTCCGGGGACGGGGGAAGGTGCGCCTGGTCGGCGTTCGCGCGCCCGTGGTCCCGGCGGTCGGATTGTCCGGGCGGCGCGGGAGGAGGGCACCGGGCTGCACCTGACCGCGACGATCGCGGCGGCCGCGCCACACCAGCACGACCGGGGCCGTACCGGGCCCGGACTGCTGCTGCGCGCCGGTGACCTGCGGCGCGCGGTACGAGAAGGCAAGGAAAGCAACCTGGTCCTGTTCGCGGTGGACGCATCCGGATCGATGGCCGCGCGCGCACGGATGTCCGCGGTGACCGGCGCGGTGCTGTCCCTGCTGACAGATGCGTACCAGCGCAGGGACAAGGTTGGCGTCGTGACCTTCCGGGGCACGGGGGCCGAGACGGCGCTACCGCCAACATCCTCAGTGGATGCCGCCGTACGCCGGCTGCGGGAGCTGCGAACTGGTGGCCGGACTCCCTTGGCCGATGGTCTGCTCCGCGCGCGAAAGGTGCTCCAGGTCGAGCGCGTACGTGATCCACGACGACGCGCTTTGCTTGTCCTGCTTACTGACGGACGTGCTACGGCGAGCGTGCGGGGTGGAGACCCGATGCAGGACGCACGGCGTGCTGCTGCCGCGCTTGCCGGGGACGGAGTTGCGGCGATCGTAGTCGATTGCGAGGAAGGGTCTGTCCGACTGGGACTAGCCGGGCAGTTGGCGAACGAGCTGGATGCGAGTTGTCTGCGTCTTGGCGAGCTGTCCGCGGAGCACGTTGCTGGCGTGGTACGACACGCGCGGGCCGCGTGAGAAACGGGGAGTCACATGCCACAAGGTAAGCCGCTGACGGTGCCGGAGGACGGTCTTACGACAAGGCAACGTCGGCACCGGCCCTTACTGATCGTGCATACCGGTGAGATGAAAGGGAAATCAACCGCGGCGTTCGGACTCGCGTTGCGCGGGTGGCACCAGGGCTGGTCAATTGGCGTGTTCCAGTTCGTGAAGTCCGCGAAATGGAAAGTGGGCGAAGAGGCCGCGTTTCGTGCGCTGGACGAGGTGCATACGGAGACCGGCAAGGGCGGTCCGGTGGACTGGAACAAGATGGGCGAGGGCTGGTCCTGGGCGCGCAAGAAGGGCAGCACCGAGGATCACGCTGCCGCGGCACTCGAAGGGTGGCGGGAGATCGCTCGGCGGCTGGACGACCACACCCACGACCTCTACGTGCTCGACGAGTTCAACTATCCGCTGCACTGGGGCTGGATTGATCCGAACGAAGTGGTGGAAACCCTACGTATGCGACCTGGCCGGCAGCACGTAGTCATCACTGGACGGTACGCGCCGGACGTCCTTGTCGCGGCCGCGGATCTGGTCGTCGACATGACCAAGGTGAAGCACCCGATGGATGCTGGCCAAAAAGGACAACGCGGTATCGAGTGGTGAAGCCGTGATCACCGCAAGATCCCTGAAGAACCGGTGACACCCAGTCACCGGGTGCACTTCACCGCTCGCCCCGCGGAGCTGGGTCCTGGGCGTCGTGATGCGCCAGATACCGGGCTAATCCGAGCGTGGCTCCTCGTTCGAAGTGCTCGGCAAATTCTGCCTCACCGTGCTGCTCGACCGCGACGGCGCGGATTCGATCGACGTCGCCGCGCTCGGCGGCCGGTAGCGGTGCTCGCACCGATTCGCGCGCCGCGCTGGCCACCCCGAGCAGCAGGGCAGCCTGGTGTGCTTCACCGTCCAATGCGGCGACGCCGGCGAGTCCTTCGATGGCCAGCGCGATAGAGCGGGGATCTCCGGTTAACCGTGCGGTTTCCAAGCCCTGCTGATGGATCTCCCTGGCCAGTGCCGGGTTTCCCTGCTGTTCGGTGAGAAAACCGTGTTCAGCCAGGACGAAGGCGAGCCCAGCTTCGTATCCTTGGTTGCGGTGCCAGTCGAGGGGTCGCTGAATATGGGTTTCGGCCTTGGGGAAATCGCCTTGCCTTCGGGCGGCCATGACCAAGCCCATTTCGGCGAAGACGGCACCCGGTTTGAACGACTGGTCGAGTGCGACGTGCAGCGCGCGGTCGTGCAGCTCATCGGCCCTGGCAAAGTCCTTGGCGAGTAGAGCGAGCCGACCGAGCCGGCCGAGCGACTCGGCGACCATCGGCCATAGACCGAGTTCTTCGGCGAACCGCAACCCCATCTGATTCAGTTGGTCGGCCCTGGTGTACTCGCCATCGATTTCGGCGAGCACGCCAAGCAACTGGATGACATGCACCCCGCCCCAACGGTCGCCGATTTCTTGGAACCGCGTCCAACTGTCTTCGGCGTCTTGTCGGGACGCGGTGAGTTCGCCGCGACTCAGTGATTGCCAGGCACGTAAGGCGAGTGCGGCGGCCTCGCCCCACTGGTCGCCGATCGCCCGCATGGCGTCGAGTGCGTCGGTCAGCAATGTGTCCACGGTGTCGCGAGCGCCGACCTGGGACATGCAGAAGGCCAGTAGCCACTGCGCGTACGCGCGCTCGACGGGTGCGTCCAGCCCATCGAAATGGGCGATTGCCGTGGTACTGCGGCCGAGCGGGTCGGTCCCCGCGTTGCGCAGCATGTCGATTCCCGCCAACCAGGCGGTGACCATCGCGCGGGAAAGGCTGAGCTGGCCATCCCCAGTGGAGTCAGGCCCAGTGGAATCCAGCCCAGTGGAATCAGGCCCAGTGGAGTCCAGCCCGGGTGAGTCGGGGACGTCGAGCGCCCTGGCCAGGGTGCGGTGGGTTTCGCGGTAGCGACCGCGCAGGAACCAGTACCACGCAAGGGCGCGCGCTAACCGCAGGGCCAGATCGGCCCGATGCAGTCGATTCGCGGTCTCCAGCGCCGCACGCAAGTTACCCGCTTCGGTGTCCAGCACGCAGAGCCACTGCTGTTGACTGGACTCCCGTAGCCTCGGCTCGGCGGTTTCGGCCAGCGCCGTGTAGTGCCGCAGGTGGCGGAGTTCGGCGGCCTGTTGCTCGCCGGTTTCGGCAAGGCGCTCGAGGCAATACGAGGTGACCGTTTCCAGCATGCGGTAACGGACCCGAGACTCCTGGTCGAGCACCTGAACCAGCGAGCGGTCCACGAGTTGCGCCAGGATGTCGAGCACATCGCGTTCGTCGATCCCATCGCCGGCGCAGATCGCCTCGGCCGCGGCAAGGGTGCAGCCGTCGGTATGCACGGCGAGCCTGCGCAGCACGGTCCGCTCTGGGTCGCTGAGCAGCTCCCAACTCCAGTCGATGACGGCGCGCAGCGTCTGCTGCCGTTCGGGCGCGTCCCGGTTGCCGGTGGTGAGAATGCCGAACCTGTCATCCAACCGAGCGGCCAACTGTTCGATACCCAGTGCGCGTACCCGTGCCGCGGCGAGCTCAAGAGCCAGCGGTAAACCGTCCAACCGGCGGCAGATGGCCGCGATCGTCGCGGCGTTGTCCTCGCTCAACCGGAAACCTGGTGCCCTAGCGGCCGCCCTGGCGACGAACAGTTGGATCGCGCCGGACTCGGACCAGCTCTGGGTGTACCCGCTGTCCGGTGCTGGCAGGGTGAGCGGAGCGAGCGGCCACAGCTGCTCGCCGTGCAGTCCGAGCGGTTCTCGACTGGTGGCCAGCAAAGACAGTTCGGGGACGGCTCTGCGCAGCCGGTCCGCCAAGGCGGCCACCGATTCGACAAGGTGTTCACAGTTGTCCAGGACGAGTAGCTGCCGCTTGTCCCGCAGCGCGTCGGTGAGCTGCTCGGCGGCCGAACGGGGCTCAGTACTCATGGACATGGCAAGGGTCTGGTGCTCGCGAATATTGAGTGCTGCCGCGATGTGTTCGGCGAGTGCGCTGACCGGATCGGTACAGTCGTGTTCGCTCAGCGCACCGAGTTCGAGGAACCAGACGCCATCGGGCGCTTCCTGGTATTGATGGGCGACTTCGAGGGCGAGCCGGGTCTTGCCGACGCCTCCAGGACCGAGCAAGGTAACCAGTCTGCCGGGGTGCAGCGTGGCCACGATCGAACTGAGTTCGGCTTGCCTGCCGATGATCTCCGTTGCCGGCAGGGGCAGGTTCGTTCTTGGTGGCGTGTGCCGAGTCGTATCGTGCGCCGGTTCTGCGAGCCGTAACGTGGGGTCCTGGCGCAGAATGCGCTGCCGCAGCTCGGAGATCTCCGGTCCCGGATCAAGACCCAGCTCCTCGGCCAGGTGCTCGCGCAGCTGGTCAAAGCTGTGCAGCGCGTCTGCCTGGCGTCCGGCCAGATACAGCGCGTGCATATGCAGTGCGCGGAGCCGCTCGCGGAGGGGGTCGTGGACCAGCGCATCGGATAACTCGCCGATTAGCTCGGCGTGCTGACCGAGCTCGAGGCGGGCCTGTACGGCGTCGTCCCAAGCGGCTCGGCGACTTTCTTCCAGCCGGTCGATCGTGGACCTGGCGAATTCCTCATCGGCGAAATCCGCGTAGGCCGCGCCGCGCCAGAGATCGAGCGCCTCGCGGAGCAGTTTCGCCCGAACGCCCGGGTCGGGTTGCTGTCGGGCGTCCCGCACCAGCTCGGCGAACTGGTTCGCGTCCACGGTGGCCTGGTCAAGCCGCAGGGCGTAGCCGGATGGACCGGCCGTGAGCAGTTGCCGCCCACCCGGTTCGACCTCGTCGAGAACCCGGCGTAGCTGGGAAACCTTGGCCTGCAAGGCGCCAGCGGGATTACCGGGCTGGTCGGCCCCCCACAGATGCTCCATGAGCCGATCGGCCGAGACCGGTTTGCCGTCCAACACGAGCAGGTTGGCGAGCAGCGCGCGAACCTTGCGGCCGGGGACGGCCACCTCGGTACCGTCTGCGTTCCATACCGCTAGTGGGCCGAGTACGCCGAATCGCATAGTGCCGACGATAGCTGGCGAGGTCAGCGCGGGGGCGGATGGCCAGCAACGGCGCGTGATCGGCTCAGCGGCCCGACCCATTGTGCTGTTGCGACTTAGGGGCAACTTCCAGCCGCTGGCTGTTGGGACCAATCGGCAATAAGTCTAATGTGGACAGAAAGCGGTATGCTCGGACAATGCATGGGCATGGGCATGGGCATGGGCATGGGCATGGGTGGCGGTGGCGACTGCTCCGGCCGCATAGCCACGATGTGGCCGATCAGGTAGATGACCATATGATCGCGAGCAGGCTCGGCCTGCGAACCCTGTACGGCTCGTTCGCGGTGCTACTGCTGACCGCGCTGGCGCAAGCCGGCGTGGTGTGGATCAGTGGCTCGGCGGCGTTGCTCGCCGATACCCTGCACAACGCCGTAGACGCGCTGTCCTCGATTCCCATCGCGATCGCCTTCCTGCTTGCCAGGCGCGCCGCGAGCCAGCGCTTCCCGTACGGCTACGGCCGGGCGGAGGACTTAGCCGGGTTGCTCGTTGTCGCTCTGATCGGCGTATCGGCCGCGCTCGCCGTGATCACCTCGACCCGCCAGCTGCTCGCCGCGCAGGAGGTCGCGGCCCTACCGGTCGTGGCGGCAGCCGCACTGGTCGGATTCGCCGGTAATGAGTTCGTCGCGCGCTGGCGGATCAGCGTCGGCCGGCGGATTGGCTCGGCGGCGCTGATCGCGGACGGACTGCATGCCCGTACGGATGGGTTCACCTCGCTCGCGGTACTCGTCGCGGTGGCCGGGGCGGCTCTGGGGTGGCACTGGGTGGATCCGGTGATCGGATTACTGGTCGCGGTGGCGATCGGATTGGTTTTCCTCGGCGCGGCACGCCAGGTGTTCGCCCGGCTGTTGGATGCCGCGGACCCGAGCCAGACCGAGGCCGCGCGGCGCGATGTGCTGGCGGTACCTGGCGTGCTGGCGGTCGAGGAGCTGCGGCTGCGGTGGTCAGGCCATGGGCAGCTGGCCGAGTTGACGGTCGTGCTGGCCCCGGAGACCAGCCTGGTCGCGGCGCACCGGATAGCGCACCAGGTGGAGCAGGCGGCGCGGCGGGCGGTACCGCGATTGCTTCGGGCGCAGGTACATATCCACCCGTGCGGTGCGACCGAACCAGCTACGGGTCAGCAAGGTCACCGTGTCTCGAGCTGACTCCGCGCGCCGGGCCAGGCATGCTATCCGCCATGCACGCTGAACAGCATTACTTGGCTGGTCTGGACCTGGCGGGACGGCGGGTAGTCGTCGTCGGTGGGGGAGTAGTCGCGCAGCGTAGGCTGCCGAGACTGCAATCGGCCGGTGCGGCGATCGAGGTGGTCGCACCCGCGGTCTCCGCGGCGGTACAGGCGATGGCCGAAGCGGGGGAGCTCACCTGGACGCGACGAGCGTACGCGGAAGGCGATCTGGCTGGCGCCTGGTACGTCATCGCCTGTACCTCCGATGCGGCGGTGAACGCGGCGGTCGGCGCCGAGGCCGAACGTCAACGGGTGTTCTGCGTGCGGGCGGATCTGGCCGCTGACGGCAGTGCGGTGACCCCGGCGGTCGGTTCGTACGAAGGTCTCGTGTTCGGTGTCCTGGCTGGCGGGGCATATCGACGCTCGGCCGGTGTCCGCGATGCGGTGCTCGCGGCCCTGCGGGACGGCAGGGTGGACGATCAGGGCGCGGCGGCCGCCACCGCGGAGGTTGCCTCGGCCGGTGACGAGACGCTGCCGGGCGTCGCGTTGATCGGTGGTGGGCCTGGTGATCCCGAGTTGATCACGGTACGCGGCCGGCGGCTGCTGTCCCGGGCGGATGTCGTCGTGGTCGATCGACTGGCGCCACGGGAACTGTTGGACGAACTGCCACCCGAGGTAGAGGTCATTGATGCCGCCAAGATCCCGTACGGGCGTGCGGCCAGCCAGGACGTGATCAATACGACGCTGATCGAACACGCCAGGGCAGGCCGGTTCGTGGTTCGCCTCAAGGGCGGCGATCCGTACGTCTTCGGCCGGGGCTTCGAGGAGGTGCTTGCCTGCGCGCAGGCTGGCGTGCCGGTCACCGTGGTTCCCGGTATCACCAGTGCCTTCGCGGTGCCTGCGATCGCCGATGTACCGGTCACCCACCGGGGCGTGACCCACGAGGTCGTGGTGGTCTCCGGGCATGTCGCGCCGGATGATCCGAGCTCGCTGGTGGACTGGGCGGCGCTCGGTCGGTTGCGCGGCACCATCGTGCTGATGATGGGCGTGGAACGACTGAGCCAGTTCGCCGAGGTACTACAGCGGCACGGGCGCGGCGCGGACACACCGGTCGCCGTGGTCCAGGACGGCACCCGACGGACCCAACACACGCTGCGCTCGACGCTGGCCAAGGTCGCCGCGGATGCCGCGGCGGCGGACATCAAACCCCCCGCGGTGATCGTGATCGGCGCGGTCGCCGCGCTCGGCGAGTCGGTCACCTGACACCCGGCCCCGTACCCGCCGGTAGCTTCGTCGTAACGGCTGCGCCAGGATGGGCGGATGGCGACTGATGTGGACGGGACCGGGGCGAGCTCGGCTGGGCTGGCCTCGCTCGCGGTGGACCGAACTGACGGCATCGCGGAGGTAACCCTGCTTGGCCCAGGCAAGGGCAATGCGATGGGGCCAGACTTCTGGCGGGAGCTGCCGCGGGTGTTCGACGAGTTGGACGCGGATCCGGATATCCGGGCGATCGTGCTGACCGGAAGCGGCGCGAATTTCTCGTATGGCCTGGACCTGCCCGCGATGTTGGCTGACTGGGCCGAGGTGCTCGGCGGCACGGCCTCGGCCAGCGCACGCACCGGGTTCCTGCGCGAGCTCCGTCGGCTGCAAGCCAGTATCGACTCCGTCGCGCGATGCCGGACACCGGTGATCGCGGCGATCTCCGGCTGGTGCGTGGGCGGCGGAGTGGATCTGATCAGCGCGGTGGATGTCCGGCTCGCCAGCGCGGACGCGAAGTTCAGCGTCCGCGAGGTCAAGGTGGCGATGGTGGCGGATCTGGGTAGCTTGCAGCGGCTGGGTCCGATCATCGGCGAGGGACACCTTCGTGAGCTGGCGTTGACCGGAAAGGACATCGACGCCGCGCGAGCCGAGCGGATCGGCCTGGTCAACGACGTCTACCCGGACCACGACGGGGTATATGCGGCCGCTCGCGCGATGGCTGTCGACATCGCCGCGAATCCACCGCTGGTCGTGCACGGCGTGAAGGAAATGCTCGCGGTGAACCATCAGCAGCGCATCGAAGAGGGGCTGCGATACGTCGGTGCCTGGAACGCCGCGTTTCTGCCGAGCGCGGACCTGACCGAAGCGGTCACCGCGTTCATGGAACGCAGGGAGCCGCGGTTCACGGGCGACTAAGGCTCCGCGTGCGCGGGTGAACCAGGGCTGAACTCGGCCGACGGCGGCTATTCGATGGGCTGCAGGTTGGCCAAGATCACCTGGTCGGTTTGCGTGTCCCGGCAGGTGGTGCCGCCTTGGGACTTCGGCGGACCGGAGACGCATTGCCAGGATTCCACCTGATCGGCGACCGGCCGTGTGCTGTCCGTTGGCTGTTTGCCCGCGATCTGTTTGTGGAACAGCTGAACGATGCGCAGCGATTCGGCGCAGTCGATCTGGTCGGATGGCAGTACCTCGACCACGGTGCCGTTGTCCGCGGGTACCGTCCCGCAGGCGTTGGGGTCCCGTTGCGGTGGCGCGTCGGGGGCGGATTCGCTGCTGCTGGATGTCTCCGGCGGCGAGGTCGACGGCCCGGTGGACGGGGCGGTACTCGTGCTGCTTGGCGTCGAATCGGCTTGCGAGGGTGACTCGTTCGATTCGGCGCAACCGCTGAGCAGCAGCACGGTGAGCAGTGCACCGGCGCCGATCGGGGTAAGGCCCCAACCGTGCCGGCGGCGGGATTTCCGCGAGTGTGCCCTGGGTATCTGACCGTGCACGACGAACCTCCGCATATCGACGTCCGCTGTTATCGGACCATGCGGTAGGTGGCGGATGCGGTAATGGCGGGACGTGTCGCGCCCGGTTTTCGGCAGGCGGGCCTGGGCGCCAGGCTAGGACTGAGATCACAACTAATGAATTTGCCGAGTCGGGCCAAACAGGTTCATAGTTGACCCTAGCAACCACTTGCATTCATCAATCAATAAAATGTCTGGTTCGGGCAGTGTCCGGACCTGGAAGAGTGGAGTACGCAGGGATATGTCGGCCGCAGCGGCCCCGCCCGAGGGTACGGAGCAGGACTTCCCGGTCGAGCTCGCCAGCGCCGACCGCATCGCGAGCGCGTTGGTGCGGTTCATGCGCCTGTTGGGGCGGGCGAAGCAGCAGTTCGCGGCGTCCAGCGAAGGACTGGAGCACACCGCCTTCATGCTGCTTGCTCGTCTGGTGACCGACGGCGCGCAGCGATTGACCACCCTCGCCGAGTCGGTGATGTCCGACCCATCCACGGTCAGCCGGCAGGTCGCGCCTCTGGTACGCGAGGGGCTCGTGGAACGCAGGCCCGACTCGGAGGACCGGCGAGCGAGCCTGCTGGCGGTCACCGACGACGGAATGCTGCTGTTCGAAGCTGGCCGGCGGCAGCGGGACATGTTTATTGCGAATGCGTTGCGGGAGTGGGCATCAAGCGATGTCGAGCAGTTGACCTCGCTGCTGGAACGGCTGGCGACGGATTTCGAGAACGAACTCACCGATCTCGCCCCCGGTAGTGAAGCGGTACCACGCCGAGGAGATCGAGGGGACCAAGGGGAACAAGGATGAGCAGGACCACCGCCTCGCCAGTGACGGGCGACGGGTCGGCAGCGGCGCCAACATCGGCGGAGTCGTTGTCACACAAGCAGATCGTTACGATCCTCATCGGACTGATGACGGGGATGTTCCTGGCCGCGCTCGATCAGACGATCGTGGGTACGTCGATTCGTACCATCGCCGATGACTTGCACGGACTGAGCCTGCAAGCGTGGATCACGACCGCGTACCTGATTACCGCGACGATCTCCACGCCGATTTACGGGAAGCTTTCCGACATATACGGTCGCAAGCCGTTCTATCTCGCAGCGATCTCGATCTTTATCGCTGGCTCGATCGCGGCGACCTTTGCCCAGTCGATGTACCAGCTGGCCGCGTTCCGCGCGATTCAAGGACTCGGCGCGGGTGGGTTGATGTCGCTGGCCATGACGATCCTCGGTGACCTGGTGCCGCCTCGGCGACGGGCCAAGTATCAGGGTTACTTCCTTGCCGTCTTTGGTACCTCAACCGTACTGGGGCCGGTACTCGGCGGGTTCTTCGCCGGAATCGACACCTTCGCGGGAGTTGATGGCTGGCGGTGGGTGTTCCTGGTGAACGTCCCGCTCGGCGCCATCGCGCTGTTCGTCGTCGCGAAAGTGCTGAACGTGCCGCATGAGCGGCATAATCACCGGATTGACTGGTGGGGTGGACTCGCGCTGATCATCGGCCTGGTTCCGTTGCTTCTTGTGGCCGAACAGGGTCGGGAATGGGGCTGGGGCTCGACCCGGTCATTGGTGTGTTTCGGGATCGGCGCGTTCGGGATCCTGCTGTTCATTCTCATTGAACGGGCGATGCGCGACGAGGCGCTGATCCCGCTCCGGCTGTTCCGGAACGCGACCTTCGCGGTAGCCATCGTCGGCGGCTTCATCGTCGGTATCGCGATGTTCGGCGCGATCATGCTCGTGCCACAGTATCTGCAGATCGTGCAGGGTTACACACCCACCGAGTCCGGCCTGTTGATGCTGCCGCTGATGGTCGGGGTGATGTCGGCTTCGGTCCTTTCCGGTCAACTGACCTCGCGGACCGGCCGGTACAAGATCTTCCCGATCATCGGGACCGCGTTGATGACCGTTGGGATGCTGCTTTTCGCGCAGATCGAGTGGAACAGTCCACTGTGGCAGCCGATGCTCTACATGTTCGTGATCGGCATCGGGCTCGGTAACTGCATGCAGACCCTGATCATCGCGGTGCAGAACGCGGGCCCGAAGCGGGATATGGGTGTTTCCACCGCGACCGCGACCTTCTTCAGGCAAATTGGTGGGACTACCGGCGTCGCGGTATTCATGTCCATTTTGTTCAGCACCCTGATGGGCAATGTGGTCCGGGCGTTCCAGAACTCGGGGATGCCCCCGGAGGCGATGGGTGCCGGCGGCAACATCATGGAGGACTCCTCGTTCCTGCAGCAGCTGCCGATCGAGCAGGCGCGGCCGTTCTTCATCGGCTTCACCGACTCGCTGTCGACGGTGTTCTACGTCGGTGCCGGCGTGGCCGCGCTCGCTTTCCTGGTGCTGCTGTTCATGCGGGAGATACCACTCGCGGACGGTGCCGGCCCAGCAGCCGCGACACTCGAGGGCGGCGAAGCGGCCCTCGACGACACGGACGGCACGGACGATTCTGTCGTTGCCCCCTCGGCGAACTCGGCCACGGCTGGCGACGGGGCGCGCCATCGACTGGCTAGCGAATCCGAATGGGTGGAGCCGGAGTTCGCCGAGGCGCTACCGGTCGGAGCCGGTAACGGCCAGGCACACCCAACAGACACGGCCAGCTCGGCCGCACAAGCTCCGAGCGTGCGCACGGCGGCGCTCCCCGTGGCGAGTGCCTCGGCGGACCTTCCGCAGGCCGAGCCCGTCGCCGAGCCGTCCGGTGCCGTCATCTGGGGCACGGTGCGCCAGGGGGACGGTTCCGCAGTGGCGGATACCGCGCTCACCTTGATCGACCCGCGCGGTAGGCAGGTAGGGCGCGGGCGGTCGGGCATCGATGGCGTATTCCGGCTCGTGGCTCCTGGCCCCGGTAGCTACGTGCTGATCGGCGCGGCCGAAGCCCATCAACCCGAGGCCTACACCGTGACGGTGGACAACCAGCCGGTCGAGCTCGCGCTCGTGTTGACCGGTACCAGCAGTCTCGGTGGCGCGGTCACTACGGAGGACACCGGCCAGGCCGTCGCCGGTGCCACCGTCACGCTGACCGATGGGCGGGGAGAGGTGATCAGCGCTGAGCAAACCGATGTTGCCGGTAACTACCGCTTCGCCGAGCTCGTCGCGGGCGCCTACACCCTGGTAGTCAGCGCGGCAGGGCATCGACCGAGTGCCGTCGCGGTGACGGTCCCCGGTAGCGGGGCGACCAGGCAGGACGTGCGGTTGACCGGCGGTGCGCAGCTACACGGGGTGGCGCGGACGGGTTCAGCGGACCGAGCGGTGGCGGACGCGCGGATCACCCTGCTGGACGCGAACGGCAACGTGATGGGTGTGACGATCACCGGACCGAGTGGCGAGTACCGGTTCACCGACCTACCAGAAGGGGATTACACGGTCATCGCGAGCGGATATCCGCCGGTGGCGAGCGCGCTGCGGGTTGAGCCGGGCCAGGACGGCGAACACGACGTCCGGCTGGGGTATCCCGAAGACGGGCAGCCAGACTCGACCGCGGACACCGGACCGAGCGGAGCGGCGGAATGACCCCGGCCGTGACGGCACGGCTGCGTGGCACGGATGGTTGGCCGGTAGCTACCGCGGTACTGACGATCACCGACGGCAGTGGCGAGCAGGTTGGCAGAGCCAAGCCCGAGTCCGATGGAATGGTGCGGGCGGAGTTGCCGCCCGGTACCTACACGGTGGTGCTCACGGCAGCGGGTTTCACGCCTGCTGCTCGCACCGCCGTGGTGACCGCGAGCGGAGCGGATCTCGGCACCATCGTCCTGGAGCGTGTCGGGGGTATCGCGCTGCCGGAAGCTGGCGAGTGGTCGATCGATCCGGTGCATTCCACGATCCAAGTCACCGCTCGACACCTGGGCATCTCGAGCGTGCATGGTCGGTTCGCCGAGTTCTCCGGTCGGGTGACGGTCGCCGAACCCGTCGAACTGTCCACGGTGTGGGCGGAGATCGAGGCAGCGAGTATCGATACCGGAAACAAGATGCGGGATGATCATCTGCGCTCGATGGATTTCCTTCAGGTGGACGACCATCCGCGGATCTCCTTTGCCAGCACGGGATTGAGTCCAGCCGGCGGCTCCAAGTGGCTCCTCGACGGCATCCTCGATCTGTGCGGCGTGCGCAAACCGGTCCAACTGGATCTGGAGTACCTCGGTTCGGAGCAGGACCCCTGGGGTGAGCGGCGCGCTGGCTTCGCGGCGCGGACCGAGTTGCGCCGGGACGATTTCGCCATCAACTACAACCAGGTACTTCGGGCTGGAATCGCCGCCGTGGGCACGACATTACGGGTCAATTTGGATATTCAGCTGGTTCAAGGGACAGCGGGATAGCCTGTCTGGGCGACGTTGGTTAACGCGCGGCCGTAGCTTGCCGACCTACGAGGTGTAGGTACGCGCATGTCGAGCTGTGATCGCGAAGGAAGCCATGAACGGCGAAGCCCACCCCGAATCGACCGACGAGACTGATTCCGTGTCCGGCCGTGCCGCCGGCACGGCGCCGCCAACCACGCCTTGCACCGTGGTGTGGAGCCAGGGGAGGGCGTTCGTATTGGAAGCGGCGCTCAGCGGTAACCGGTGGGTGGGTTTCGATCAGCGAGGTCGGCCGCAGTCGCTGAGCTCCGGTGATCTGCAGCGGCGCGGCTGGAGCCGGCACCGCTAGTTCCGGCCCGACCCGAGCCAGCTAGCCGACCGGCGGACCGCACTGAGGCGGGTGAACCACGGCGGCTTCGCAGGTGTGGCACGCTAACCGCGTGTCGGCGGAAACTGGACAGCAGGCGTCTGATCGGATCTGGACGATCCCCAATGCGCTGAGCGTGCTCAGGCTCGCTGGGGTGCCAGTGTTCTTGTGGCTACTGCTCGGGCCGGAAGAGGACGGGTGGGCCCTCGCGTTGCTGGTTGCCAGCGCGCTCACCGATTGGTTGGACGGCAAACTCGCGCGCTGGCTCAACCAGACAAGCAAGTTCGGTGTGCTGTTGGACCCGGCGGCCGACCGGCTGTACATCTTCGCCACCCTGTTGGCCTTCGTACTCAGGGACATCCTGCCGCTATGGGTCGCGTTGATGCTTGTTGGTAGGGAGCTGGTGGTTGGCCTGTGCCTGCCCCTGTTGCGCCGCGCTGGCTATGCCCCGCCCGAGGTCACCTACGTCGGCAAAGCGGCGACGTTCTGCCTGATGTACGCCTTCCCGCTACTGCTGCTCGTGCAGACCGACACGACCGCGGCCGAGGTGTTCCGACCGATCGCCTACGCGTTCACCGTGTGGGGTGCGGTGCTGCACCTGTGGTCCGGGCTGCTCTACGTACTGCAGACCATCTCCGCGCTGCGGCAACGATCCGATGCGCCCGCCAGTTCAGCTGAGGACTCCCGGTCCGACTCCTGAGCCGGCGAGCACACCGGGGAGGGCCGTCGAGAGTGCTGGACGGGGGTGCCTTGCCGCGCCGTTCGAGCGCCGCATACGCTTCGGCCGCACGAGATCATCGGTGGGTGAGGGCGGGCCCGTACCTACTCGACGGGAGGAAGTATCCGGTGGTACCCGAGGAGTTGAAGTACACCGAGGAGCACGAGTGGATCGCCGTGCGGCAGGGTGATTCGGTACGTATCGGCATCACCGACTACGCGCAGACTCAGCTCGGCGAGGTCGTGTTCGTCGAGCTTCCAGAAGTAGGTCAGCAGGTTGGCGCGGGGGATTCGGTCGGCGAGATCGAATCGACCAAGAGCGTCTCGGAGGTCTACGCGCCGCTGAACGGCTCGGTAACCGCCGTGAACGAGGCCTTGGCGGACTCGCCGGAACTGATCAACAGCGAGCCGTACGGCGAAGGCTGGATGTTCGAGATCGCCGTATCTGATGCGGCCGCGTTGGATACGTTGCTGGACGCGGCTGCCTATCGTCAGCTGATCGCCGAGGACGCGTAACTCGGGTGAACGCGCTTGCCTCGACGAGGCGTACTGCTCAGGAAACCCGGTCGTTATACAGACATGGATCGTGGTAAATATCCGCGGGCCGATTGGGGGAGGCCTCATGTGGCTCGGTCAGGGTGGCACGGTACGTTGAGGCATATCGGCTGTTTCATGCGGAATCCACTAGCGTAGAGGAGAGCTCAGGTGAGCACGAACGACGGGCCCGGCGTTCCCCCGGAGCAATCTCCGGAACGGACTTCCGTCTTCCGGGCTGATTTTCTTGCGGATGCCGAGGCCGCGGACGCGCCGGCGCAGGAGCCATCCGTTGCCGGTGTAGACGCGTTGCCTGCCGGGTCGGCACTGCTGGTGGTCAAGCGGGGGCCAAACGCGGGTTCGCGGTTCCTGCTGGACAGGGACACCACCAGCGCGGGGCGGCATCCGGACAGCGACATCTTTCTCGACGACGTCACCGTTTCCCGTCGGCACGCTGAGTTCCGCAGGGAAGGCGGCGAGTTCGTGGTGATCGACGTTGGCAGCCTCAATGGCACCTACGTCAACCGGGAGCCCGTCGATCAGGCTGTGTTGGCCGGTGGCGACGAGGTTCAGATTGGCAAGTTCCGCTTGGTCTTTCTGACCGGCCCGGGTTCCGGAGGCCAGGGGGCGCAGTGACGGCGGCCGGTCGGCCATACCGAGAGGGGCTGAGCATCGGGGCGGTTCTGGCGCAGCTGCGCGCTGACTTCCCCGATGTGACGATCTCGAAGATTCGCTTCCTCGAGGCTGAGGGATTGGTTCAGCCGGCGCGTAGTGCCGCCGGATATCGCCAGTTCACCGACACGGACGTCGATCGTCTCCGATTCGTGCTTTCGGCGCAGCGGGATCGATACCTACCGCTGAAGGTCATCAAGGAGCAGCTGGACGCCGCCGATCGAGGGGTGGAGCCGATCACTCCGGTGCCACAGCCCGTGTCCGGTGAGTTGGTGGCGATGCGCCCGGAACGGGGTGGCATGCCATCCGCCGACGACTTCGTCATCGGTCAGGAGGTGCGGGTCACCCGCGAGGAACTGCTCGCGGAGGCCGGTATCGACGGCGCGATGCTTGCCGAGCTTGAGCAATACGGGCTGGTCAGAGCGGGCGCGGCCGGGTTCTACGACCAGGATTCGGTGCTGGTCGCCAGCACCGTGCGCGCACTGACCGGATACGGCATCGAGCCACGGCATCTACGCGCGTTCCGAGCTTCCGCGGACCGCGAAGTCGGCCTGCTCGAACAGATCGTTACACCGACGTACCGCCAGCGTGACCCCGAGGCGCATGAGCGGGCGGACCAACAAGTCCGTGAACTGGCAGCGCTGTCCGTTACGCTGCACACTTTGTTGGTGAAAGCCGGCATCCGGCGTGTCGCTCGCGGGTAATTTGTCCGTTTCTCCGGTCATCTTTGGCGTTTTGTGCAAGCGTGCAGCGGCTAGGATCAGTAAGTGAAGGCCGAATGGTCCGGCGATCTGTCGGGCATTGGATCCGATAGACGGGTAGCGTCAGGAATGTCGATGCGGGATCCTCGGATGGGCGGGGACGCTGTGTTGCTCGATCCGGACGCGGATGAGGGAGGCGATGCCCGATGAGCGAGATGCGCGTCGTGGGTGTGCGGGTCGAGTTGCCCGCCAATCAGCCGATCCTGTTGCTACGCGAGACGGATGGTGAGCGTTATCTGCCGATCTGGATCGGCTCGGTCGAAGCGACCGCGATCGCGCTCGAGCAGCAAGGTGTCCGACCGGCTCGGCCGTTGACGCATGACCTGCTCAAGGACGTGATCGGAGCATTGGGACGGGAGCTGGAGCAGATCCGGATCACCGATCTACAGGAAGGCACGTTCTTCGCCGAACTCGTCTTTGACGGAGATGTACGGGTCTCCGCGCGCCCGAGCGATTCGGTCGCGTTGGCGCTACGGGTTGGCGTCCCGATTCACGCCGAGGACTCCGTTCTCGAGGAGGCTGGGCTGCTGATCCCGGATGAACAAGAGGACGAGGTGGAGAAGTTCCGGGAGTTCCTCGACTCGGTATCGCCGGAAGACTTTCGCGGCGCGGACACCTGACGGCTCGCGTCGATGGGCGAATCCACAGGTCGCGAGCAAGTCTGAAGTTCTGGTAAAGCGCGCACGGCGTGTTCGCGTTGACCCGCCTCCCGGACAGCTCTACCGTCAACCTTAAGTGAATCGCGGTGATGTGATTCGGTGGCGGTCGAGGGTTTGGCCGACGCCGGTTCGGTGTCGCATTTCGCCGATCGGTTGCCCGCAGGTGGGGCGACGGATCTCGCTGCCGGCCGCCAGGCCGGGCGAGGGGAGGCAGGCGTGGTCGAGGATAGGCCGTTCGGAGTCGAGTCGGATGGGCAGGAAGCGCTGTTCCCGGATGCCTCGTACCCGGATGAGCTGGTCGGTTATCGCGGTCCGGCTGCCTGCCAGATTGCGGGCATCACGTATCGGCAGCTCGATTACTGGGCACGGACCGGTCTGATCGCCCCGTCGATCCGCACCGCGCATGGATCCGGTAGCCAGCGTCTCTACTCGTTCAAAGACGTGCTGGTTCTCAAGATCGTCAAGCGGCTGCTGGACACTGGGGTGTCGTTGCAGAACATTCGGGTAGCCGTCGACCACCTGCGGCAACGAGGTGTGCGTGATCTCGCCAAGATCACTCTGTTTTCCGATGGCACGACGGTATACGAGTGCACCTCGCCAGAAGAGGTCGTCGATTTACTGCAGGGTGGTCAGGGCGTGTTCGGGATTGCCGTCAGCGGCGCGATGCGGGAGATCAGCGGAACCATTCACGAGTTCCCCGCGGAGCGCGCGGACGGCGGGTCGGTGGAGCCCGTGGTCGAGGACGAGCTGTCCCGGCGGCGGCGCACCCGCGCCACGGGCTGACCCGGCAGAGCGAGACGTAAGAATGCGCGCACGGTCGTGCGCGTGATTACGCTCGGTGCAGCATGTCGAGGGAAGATTGTGGTTTAGCCTGTCGTCTGCACGCGAATCGGACGTGACGGGGTATTCTGCGGGGCGTAGTCGTTGAACCCACGCGGGAGAGTTCGGGATCAGCCCGACGCCGAAGGAGCAAATCCTCCCCAAGAACCTCTCAGGCGCATGGACCGCGTGGATGAGACGCCTCTGGAAAGTGGGTCGCCGCCTGGTGACCCCGCCGACGGTGCAAGCCGACGTCCTACCGGCGTGGGCGAAGCTCTCAGGCGCTCGCGCGTGAGCGGAGACAGAGGGGGAGGGCAGTAGACGGCGCTGGTCTGCGTCGTTCAGCCCGACCTTTGCGGAGGCGTAGCAATGGCAGAAGACCGCATCCCGCTCGCCGCGCTCGAGCACGGCACCCCGTTCGCGGATCGACATGTTGGTCCCCGATCCGCTGAGCTCGCGCGAATGCTCGACGTGATCGGCGTTGGCTCGGTGGAGGAGCTGGCCCAGCGGGTGATCCCGGCATCGATCGCGGAAACCGAGCCGACCATCGACCTGCCGGCACCCGCCACGGAGGCGGAGTCGCTCGCGGAGTTGCGGGCGTTGGCCGCTCGTAACCAATCCATGGTGCACATGATTGGGCTCGGTTACTACAACACGGTCACGCCGCCGGTGATCCTGCGGAATGTGCTGGAGAGCCCAGCGTGGTATACCGCCTACACCCCGTATCAGCCAGAGATATCCCAGGGCCGGCTCGAGGCGCTGCTGAACTTCCAGACGATGGTTGCCGACCTGAGCGGACTCGAGGTCGCGAACGCCTCCATGCTGGATGAGGCGACGGCGGCGGCTGAGGCCATGACACTGATCCGGCGGGCGGGCAAGTCCAAATCGTCGACCTTCGTGGTGGACGCGGACACGCTTCCACAGACGATCGCGGTACTCCGCACCCGAGCAGAACCGCTGGACATTCACTTGGTGGTCGCGGACCTGTCGAACGGCCTGGCTGATGTGGACGTGCCAGACTGTTTCGGCGTACTGCTCTCGTATCCGGGCGCGTCCGGTGCGGTCCGCGATGTCGAGGCCACGATTGCCGACGCGCATGCCAGGGGAGCGTTGGTGGCGGTCACCGCTGACCCGCTCGCCCTGACCCTGCTGCGTCCGCCAGGGGAGATCGGCGCCGACGCGGTGGTCGGCTCGACACAGCGTTTCGGGGTGCCGATGGGCTTCGGCGGCCCGCACGCCGGTTACCTCGCGGTGCGTAAAGGCATCGAGCGACAGTTGCCTGGCCGGCTGGTCGGAGTCAGTACGGATGCCGATGGCGCGCTTGCCTATCGACTCGCCCTACAGACCAGGGAACAACATATTCGGCGGGAAAAGGCGACAAGCAATATCTGTACCGCGCAGGTGCTACTTGCGGTGATCGCGTCGATGTACGCGGTCTATCACGGTCCGGAAGGGATCCGGGCGATTGCCCGCCGAGCGCATCGGATGGCGACGGTACTCGCCGCGGGGCTTCGGGACGCTGGCGTGTCCATTGTGCACGAGAAGTTCTTCGACACGGTGCACGCCGAGGTACCTGGCCGTGCTGCGGATATCGTCGCGGCAGCCAGGGACCTGGGGGTCAATCTGCGGCTTGTCGACGACGACCGGGTTGGCATTTCCTGTGATGAGACGACCACCAGGGAACACCTTGAGTTGGTCTGGAAGGCGTTCGGTGCCTCGGTGTCCGATGTGGATGGGCTGGACGCCAGCACCCCGGACGCGCTGCCGGTTGAGCTACTCAGGGAGTCCGAGTATCTGACGCATCCGGTCTTCCATGCGCACCGCTCCGAAACGGCGTTGCTCCGCTACCTGCGCCGGCTGTCCGATTCGGACCTCGCGCTGGACCGCAGCATGATCCCGCTCGGATCCTGCACCATGAAGCTCAACGCGACCGCCGAGATGGAACCCATTACCTGGCCGGAATTCGCGGACCTGCATCCTTTCGCGCCAAGTGCGGACGCGGAGGGGATTCTGCGGATTATCGCGGACCTGGAGCGATGGCTCGCGGAGATCACTGGCTACGCGGCCGTCAGCCTGCAGCCGAACGCCGGTAGTCAGGGCGAGTTCGCCGGATTGCTAGCGATCCGGGCATACCACCGGGACCGTGGGGACGCCGGGCGGGACGTGTGCCTGATTCCCTCGAGCGCGCATGGCACGAATGCGGCGAGCGCGGTAATGGCCGGTATGCGCGTCATCGTGGTGCGCTGCGACGACGATGGCAATGTCGACCTGGAGCATCTCAAGCAGGTCGTCGATGAGCATCGTATGGACCTCGCCGCGATCATGATCACCTATCCCTCGACGCACGGCGTGTACGAGGACACCGTGCGCGAGGTGTGTGGTCTGGTCCATGACGCCGGCGGTCAGGTGTATGTGGATGGTGCGAACCTGAACGCGTTGATCGGCCTTGCGCAGTATGGCAAGTTCGGCTCGGATGTATCCCATCTGAACCTGCACAAGACGTTCTGCATCCCGCATGGTGGTGGCGGGCCTGGCGTGGGGCCCATCGGAGTGCGTGCGCATCTCGCGCCCTACCTGCCCAATCATCCGTTGCAGCCGGATGCTGGGCCGGAGACGGGAATCGGGCCGATCAGCGCGGCGCCATGGGGTAGCGCCTCGATCTTGCCGATCTCCTGGGCATACGTGCGAATGATGGGTGCTGATGGCTTGCGTAGGGCCACGCTTACCGCGGTGGCGGCGGCGAACTATGTGGCCAGGCGGCTGGACGAGCACTTCCCGGTGCTCTACACGGGGCGCGGTGGATTCGTCGCGCATGAGTGCATCCTCGATCTGCGGCCGTTGCAGAAGGCCACCGGCGTCACCGTGGACGATGTGGCAAAGCGGCTCGCCGACTATGGACTGCACGCGCCGACGATGTCGTTCCCGGTGGCCGGGACTTTGATGGTCGAGCCGACGGAGAGCGAGGACCTCGCCGAGTTGGATCGGTTCTGCGCGGCGATGATCGCGATCCGGCAGGAGGCGGAACGGGTTGGTTCGGGGCAGTGGCCTGCCGACGACAATCCGCTGCGCAACGCACCGCATACGGCGGCCTGCCTGACCGGCGCTTGGGAGCATCCGTACAGCAGGGAGACCGCGGTCTTCCCCGGTGGAAACGTGCGCGACAAGATCTGGCCACCGGTACGGCGAATCGACCAGGCCAAGGGTGACCGCAATCTGGTGTGTTCCTGCCCGCCACTGGAGGCGTACTCGTCCAGCTGATCCGGGCTGGCGCCCAGCCCAGCTGTTTTGGCTGCCCGTCCCGTACGCCGATTTCCCGGTGGTATCGGGACGGGCAGCCGGCTTCTGGTCGCCCCATGCGTTAGCGTGTTCAGCAATATCACATGCGCATGGGGGTGGCTATGTCTAGTCCGATGGACTGGGTCTGGTTCGGCGTCGCCGTAATAGTCATCGGTGCAGCCGTGTATTGGGATTGGCAGCGCCGCAAGAAGCTGATCGCGCGGATGACCGCGGCGGCGAGGCAGCGCGGCTGGACCTACGAAGCGAAGCGGCAGAGCTTGTGTCGGGCGTATCGAGGCGCGCCGTTCAAATCATCGCACAACAGCGAGAAGGCGGAACATGTCATCACGGGTACCTACCGGGATCGGCAGTTCATAGCCTTCCAGTACCGGTACAAGATGGACGAGGACGAGCGGCGCCGTCAGCGGGAACGGGAACACCGACGTCATCCACTGAACCTGCCGTCCGTGCTCGGTGGTCGCCGGCGCGAGTCTGACCATAAACACTCTGAATGGCGCTATTATCACGTTTACGCCGTCTCGTTGCCAGCCACTCGACCGTTTCTCGAAGTGAGCAAGGAAGGGCTGTTCCGGGGCGTGCTGGATGCCGTTGGCATTCGTGACCTGCAGTTGGAAAGCGAAGAGTTCAACAAGACATACAAGCTCAAAACCGATAACAACAAGTTTGCCTACGACATCCTGCATCCGCGCATGATGGAATGGATGCTCAACGATGGCAGGGTCAAGAAGTTCGGCTTCACTTATCAGGGCAACGAGATCTGGACATATCGGCAGGGCCGATTCAAGCTCGAGGACACCACCGATTACCTGGACTATCTGCACCGGATCCTCGAGCGCGCGCCGAGCTTCGTCTGGAAAGACTAGCGACGCCTGGACGCCTCGGGTGAGCCGATGACCCGAACGGTACTTGCCGGGGGCCACGTACTTGACGTCCTTTCGGGCGTCGTTGAACGTAGCGACCTCGCGTTCGAGGGGGATCGGATCGTCTCGGTCGCCACTGGGCTGGACGGCGACGTCGTGGTCGACTGCGCTGGTGGCCTGCTGGTGCCGGGCTTTATCGACTGCCATACCCACGTATGCCTTTCGCGAACCCTCGGGTCCACGCAGCCGTACTCGTTACCTCGTTCGGCTGTACCGCTGTCCGCGGTCCCAGTGCTGGCCACGCTGCTGCGGCTGGGGGTGACGACGGTACGAGACGCCTGGGGCGCGGACGCCGGCATTCGACTCGCGGTCGCCAGCGGGTGGATCGACGGCCCAGAGGTGTTGATCAGCTTGCGGCAGCTGTGCACTACGGGCGGAATCGGTGATCAGTGGGCTTTCGGGCTCGGTGGTTTCGACTCCTTTGCGGACCCTGCGATGCCAGACCCCGTATCCGAGGGGGAGGTCGGCGCGCGTGCGGCGGTACGGCGCATGGTGCGTGCGGGAGCCGATTGGATCAAGGTCACCGCGACGGGGTCCATCCGGTTCCCGGATGCCCATGATGTGCAGCTCACCGTGGCGGAGATGGCGGCGTTGGTCGAGACGGCGCACCGGCACGGCGGGCGCGGGGTGATGGTGCACGCACACGCGGCTCGTGCCGCGGAGCTGGCCGCGGTGGCTGGTGCGCGCAGCATCGAGCACGGGGTCTGGCTCGACGAGGCAGCCGTGCACGCGATGGCTTCGGCTGACTGTTGGTACGTGCCGACGTTATCGGCCACACATGGCGGGTCGGCGCGGCACGACGGCGATCTGGCCGAGGCACACCGCAGGTCCGTTCGGCTGGCAATAGACGCCGGTGTGCCGATCGCGATGGGTAGTGATGCTCCGGTTCAACCACATGCCGAGGTACTTCATGAGTTGGCGTATCTGGCTGAGGCCGGCCTCGGCGCCATGGGCGCGTTACGGGCGGCGACGGTGAACGCGGCCCGTCTACTGGGGTTGTCCACTGATCGTGGCGTACTGGCGGCCGGAATGCGGGCCGATATCGTGCTGCTGAACGGTACCGAACCGGATGTTGCCGCGCTCGACCAGCGGGTGCGAGCGGTCTGGCGCGGCGGCACCCGGGTCAGTCGCGAGTGAGTCGAAGCTTGCGTGCAAGGTAGCCGAAGTTGACAGACCAGCCGACGCCAAACACGTGCGGCGCCAGGATTCGCGGTTCGGTCGGATTCCAGCAACGTTCGCGGACCCGCTCGAGGGTGGGCCGGCGAAGGTCGTAGGGCACCAGTCCGGCGATCGTGCCTTCCCAGGTTCGATCGGCTGGTTCCTTGCCAATCTCGGTGACGATCGCGGCCCCGAGTAGCGCCGCGCCCGTGAAACCGACGATTCTGCGAACTTTGTCCATCATTGGATTGTCCTCTGGATCACCCGGCGAGGGGACGTCTGACCTGGAATTATCGCACCGATCGCAGGTGTTGTGCGAAATGGCAGTAACGATCGAGTTTTGGAGGCACAACCTCGATGGGCAATGTTCCCACGAAGACGCTGAACAACGGCGTTGAGATTCCGCAGCTCGGGTTTGGCGTATGGCAGGTACCACCCGAGGAGACCAGCGTCGCCGTTGGCCATGCCCTGCGCGCTGGGTATCGGAGCATCGACACCGCGGCCCTCTACGGCAATGAAGAGGGCGTCGGTAGGGCGATCGCCGAATCGGGCATCGATCGCGCCGAGCTGTTCATCACCACGAAGCTGTGGAACACCGAGCACGGGTACGACTCAACATTGCGCGCCTTTGACGAGAGCATGCGCAAGCTCGGGCTGGAGGTACTCGACCTCTACCTGATTCATTGGCCGGCGCCGAAACAGGACGGCTATGTGGACACCTGGCGTGCCTTCGAGAAGCTTTACGGCGAGGGTCGGATACGCGCGATTGGCGTGTCCAATTTCCATGTGCCACACCTGGAGCGCCTGCTGCGGGAAACGGAAATCGTGCCCGCGGTGAACCAGGTCGAGTTGCACCCCGATTTCGCGCAGGCCGAGTTGCGTGAGTTCCACGCCAAGCAAGGCATCGCCACCGAAGCATGGAGCCCGCTGGCACAGGGTGGACTGCTCGCCGAAGGCGCGTTGGTCACGATTGCCGAGAAGTACGGTAGGACCCCTGCGCAGGTCGCTCTTCGCTGGCACCTGCAGATCGGCAATATCGCGATTCCGAAGTCGGTGACGCCGACCCGGATCGTGGAGAACTTCGACGTGTTCGGCTTCGAACTCACCGCTGACGACGTTGCCGCGATCAGCGCACTGGACCGTGGTAACCGCCTCGGCCCGAATCCCGACGACCTGAACTGATCACCAGGGCCGCTGGCCGCGAGCCGGTCAGCGGCCCTGCGCGAAACTCAGAAACTGCTGTGCGGCGCGTGCCTGCACGGCGCTGACCTCGTCGCCGGCGAGTGCGACGTAGGAATACTGGGCTCCGTCGCCACCAGCGAGCTGTTCGGGAGTCGAGCCGGCTAGCTCCGGGCGCCGATCGACAAAGTCCGCGGTGATCGATCCCTGATCGGCAATCCACGCCTGCGGGCGCTCGCCAAGATCGGCGGAATCCCAGCCGTTCTCCAGCGCGGTTCGGACGGTTTTCTCCGGGATGGCCGCGATGTTTACTTGAACACAATGGGCCTGTACCACGGTCCGCTGCTGATTCCAGACCTTGGCCGCGGCCGTGGCTGTGCGCTCGGCTTCCGGGGTGACGGCGACTCGCAGGGCAGCGGGACCTTCCTGGCAGTCCGCGGCCGCGGCGTTGGCGCGCTGGTTCACCTCACCGTTCGCCCAGGCCCAGCCGAACCAGCCAGCGGCGCCGAGCACGACGATGGCCAGCAGAGCGATGGGCCACCGGGCAACACCACGACGAAATGAACCCGAGGCGCCACGGTGCCGCGCGGATCGCTGCGGCGACGGCTGACTGGTCGAATTACGCTCGCTTGAAGGCGCCAGGCTATGCCGCCCCATGCCCCGTCCTCTCGTCACTCAAGGCTGCGTTCGGTAACCCCGATCCGGGCGCCATCCCGCAGCCGAGTGGCGACCGACATCGATAACGCTAACAGGCGATAACGGTTCAGTAAATCTGAACACGCGGAGTAGTCTCGATCGCCAGGTGAGTTAAGGCTGTGCGCTCGACCAGTGTAGGAGACTTTCGCAGGCCTCGATCAGCGCGGATCGTAGTGGGGCGGCGCGCCTGGCGAACGCGGCTTGTTCGGCGGCGTAGTGCGCGCGGCCTTCGGTGGTTTCGATGGGAACCGCTGAGTAACCGTAGGCGCTGAGGTCGTAGGGCCCTGCGCGCATATCGAGGATCCGAATCTCGGCGGCGAGCTCAAAGCAGTCCGCGGTCAGCTCGGCGGTGACGAACGGGGCGAGTTTGGCGGCCCACTTGTATAGGTCCATATTGGCGTGCAGGCAGCCGGGCTGCTCAAGTTCGACCTGCTGCTCACGCGTCGGCTGATGGCTGTTCAGCGGCCTGGCGGGCGCGCTGAAGAACCGAAACGCATCCGCGTGGCTACAGCGGATCGGCAGTCGTTCGACCAGGTCGTCGGTGTGTTGCCGGCCGAGCCGCAGCGGCAGCGCGGTGTGCCGGACGTCCTCGGTGCGATACACCATGGCCCACTCGTGCATTCCGAAGCAGTTCAGCCGTGCTGGACGCTCGGCGGTCGCCGTGAGCAGGCCGTGAATGAAGCGCGCGGTACGGCGGCGGGATTCGGTGAACGCGACGGGGTCGAGGCCGACGAGTTCGCCGTACTGGCGATAGCCAGGCCGGCTCAGGAACCGTCGGGCCGCCGTGCCCGCCAGCAGGTGCGTAGTTCCTGGATGCCATCGTTCGAGCAGCGATGGTCGGTGCGGGTAATAGGTGAACAGGAAGTCCAGGATCGGATGCGTTCGCCCGGCTGCCTGCCGGGCACGATGTGGTCCGGTCCATGCTCGGATACGGCGAAAATGCGCTGCTTCGCGCGCGGTCCACTCCTGTTCGGCCAACGCGGCGGTCAATAGGTCCTCGTGTGCTGCTTCGTGATGGGTCGGCGCCCATCATTCTAGTGCCGCGAACTCATCCCAGGGGCTTCGCCGGGTCGCGGCCGAGCAGGGCAAGTAGCCGCTCGGGCTCCGTTGCCGAGTCCGGAACCTGGACTGGCGCGTGGAACAAACCGGACTCCACCAGCAGCTCGCGCTGGGGTTCGAGTTGGGCGAGCAGAACTGTGGCGAGTTCGGGCTCGATGGGCTGGCTGGCATCGATCGACATGGCGAGGTCCCAGCTGTGTACCGCCAGATCGGAGGTCATCTGCCAGCCATAGGTTTCCGCCGGAAGTTGCCCGCCGGTGACATGGACATCGCCGTCGAGCGCGCCGGGAGTACGCCATGCCGCGTGGGCCACCGCGGATGCCTGTTCCCAGGCGGTAACTGGATCGTCCCCGAGTAGCCAACCGTCAAATCGGTCACCTACCTCGGCGAGCGTGTATCCGCGCAGCAGCCACGGCGCCCATAGCTGCTCGGCCACCAAATGGTTGACGAGATCTCCGGCATTCCAATCGGAGCACGGGGTAGGCAGCGTCCACTGCGGTTCGGTGACCTCGTGGACCACGCGGTCAAAGGCGGCCATTGCCATGCCGTGTGCTTCGAGTAGGCGCATGCGTACACCCTGACAGGCCTGATCAACGGGGGCGGCAAGGGGATGCCAAATCGTGTCACCCCGTGCCCACGATTGCCGTGCGCCGTGGCGAGCTCCCTAGCGGCGCGCGAGGACGTTGCGCGGTACGCCGGTGTGCATCGGCATGCTCCGCAGGCCGCGGATGGTGCGACCTTCCCTGCGCAGCGGCGTGCCGGCGGCGCGCAGGTGGGGATACCTGCGGAACAGCTCGCGCAGCGCAACCTCGCCCTCGATCCGTGCCAACCCGGCACCGAGGCAGTAGTGAATCCCAGAGGAGAAGGCAAGGTGCTCGCGGTTGTTCGGCCGATCCGCGTCGAATCTGGTTGGCTCGGCGAATACCGCGGGGTCGCGGTTGGCCCCGCCGAGAAACAGCACGATCAGCCGGTTGGCCGGGATTCTGGTGCCGCCGTATTCCACCGGTTCATGCGTCAACCGGCCGGTGACCTGTACTGGGGGATCGAATCTGAGTACTTCCTCGGTGATATCCGCGGCGCGGTCCGGCTCCTCGATGAGCAGCCGCTTCGCATCTGGATTGGCCAGCAAGGCGGTGACGCCGTTACTGATCAGGTTCACCGTGGTTTCGAAACCGGCGCCGAGCAGCAGGCCGGCGAGCGCGACGAGATCGCGACGGTTCAACGCGGCCCCGTCCGGCCGGGCGCGCACGAGTCCGGTGACCACATCGTCGGTACCCGGATGTGTCCGGCGGTGCTCGACCAGGTTGTCGAAGAAGGCGGTCATCTCGACGAGCGTGTCGCGTACCGCGCGGCGCTCGCGGATCGTGCGAATGCCGTCAAGTGTGCCGGCCAGTACCGTGCCCCAGCGGCTGAACGCGTCCCGGTGATCATCGGAGATGCCGAACAGGTCGCAGATCACCCGGACGGGCACCCGAATGGCGAAGTCCCGGACCAGGTCGAACTCGCCGTCACCGATCTCGTCGAGGAACTCGGTGACCGTCTGCTCGACGCGGTCCGTTCGGTCGCGCAGGGCGCGCGGCGTGAACCACGGCGCAACAACTTTTCGTAGCCGCGTGTGTTCGGGCGGGTTCATGGTGAGCAGGGAGTGCTCCACCGGGTGCACAAGCTGCTCGTCCTCGGGATGTCGTTGCCAGCGCACTCCGTCCAGTGCGGCGCTGCTGGTGGTGCCCAGGCGCTGGTCCCGAAGCATCGCGCTGACCAGCTCGTGTGTGGGGGTGAGATAGAAGCCCATCCGGTTCTGGCTGAGCGGTCCACGCGCGCGGAGTTTCTCGTACAGCGGATAGGGGTCGGCGGCGGGCTTCACCCCGAGCAGGCGCGCGTCTGGGTCTCCAGCCAGCGCGAACAGCTTCTGAAGTCCGTTGCCGGCCAGCAGCATGCCGCGGGTTCGAATCTCGTTGCCTAGACCAAGCCGAGTTGACATCGCCGTGCACCCTTCCTCGCGCGTCACCCACTTCGATCGTGCAGCACATACCGACGGTATGGCAAGCGCCAGTGAACAGGGTTCACAGCTCGGCGTAACCGCAGGAGCTCGTGTCGGCGCCGGGCTAGCTGGCCTCTCTGCGGTGCCGGCGGACGCTTTCCTCGACGAGATCGAGCACGGGTTCCAGGTCGTCGGCCGGTAGTCCTTTGGCGAGGTAGGAGATCAGTCCTTCCAGGACAAGTTCCAGAAAGGACGTGAGCACGTCCACGTCGATATCGTCGCGGAGTTTGCCAGCTTCGCGTTGCCGAAGTAGCCGGTTGCGCGTGGCGATGGTGAGTTGCTGGGAACGCTCGGCCCAGCGGGCCTGGAAATCGGGATCGGTGCGCAGCCGGCGGGACACCTCGAGGCGGGTGCCCAGCCAGGCAGCGGGCGGCACCTCGCCCGCCGTGCGCTGTCCGGACGGACCAGTCAGTAGATCGCGCATCACCTGGACGAGTCCCTGCTCGGCGACCACAGCGGCCATTCGCTGCGCATCGTCCTCGGCGAGCGCGAGAAACAGCGACTCCTTGTCGCGGAAGTGGTGGAAGATCGCACCTCGGGAGAGTCCGATAGCGTCTTCCAACCGGCGTACCGTTGCTCCCTCGTAGCCGTGACGTGCGAAGCATGACCGGGCGCCGTCGAGGATCTGCTGGCGGCGCGCGTCGAGATGGTCCTGGCTGACCCGTGGCATCCGATGATCGTTGCAGCGGCGGCCGTTTGGTGCAATCAGTACGTACGTACTGCGTGTCGCGGGTTACTGGGTGAGCGCGCTCATCGCGGCGTTGCCGAACTGACGAGCTAGGTCGCAGGTGCGGGGCTCGTCGTCAGTGTTGGGTCCGGCGCTGATCTTGAGGGATTGGTCGTTGGCTGCATCGACGTACAAGGTGCACGGGTCGTGCGGCCCGCTCTCGAAGTAGGTCACCCGGATGGTGCGAAACCCGTCGACTGGATGGACGTCAGTCGACGTTGCGTTCTTTTGGGATCCGTCGGTCCAACGGTCAACTCCATGGTTCGTCACGACACTCACACTTACGACATTCGAGTTCGCTGGCGAGTAAATACAGGTGTTTCCTTCCATGTCCGCGCCTTCAACTACGTCGACCGAGCTTGGTTTTGCTGTGACCTGTAGTGTTGCCAGGTCTGCTTGGGGGATCAGGTCGCAGGCCTGCACGTCGTCGAGCGTGATGTCCTGTGGTCGGTCGGAGTCGCACGCTGCTGAGAGTGCAGCCACGCCTAGCACGGTGACGCCGGCCCATAAAGCACGTTTGATCATCCGTAGTACCGCCGCTTAATGTCGGTCACTTTGGCCCGGTAGTCCTCAATTAGTCGTGGCGCTGCTTCGGCGATGTTCGCGATGAAGCCGCGCTCGCTCAGTTCACGTACGGTACCGCGTTGAATCTCCGCCGAAAAACTTCGCATTCCTACGGTCGACAACGTGATCCGGCGATCGCTGGACTCTCCGCTGGCTTCGACGGCATCGGCTTCATCACGAAAGTTGAAGTCATGTTGATCGTTGGGATAGATATTAAGATTTGTCGTACTAATAGCCTCGCGATACTGTCTTAGCCACCCGGTATACAACAGTCGAGCCAGGCTTGCCAATGCCCGCTCGAGTGCGGCTTCATTAACGAATTCGTACACACTCTCACCGAAAGACAGTGTGATCTCGGTGCGATTACGTAGCTCGCCTTCGAGGTCGATGCCAGGCGCGGCGGCGTGGACTCGGATACCGTTCAGGCGTTCGGCCAACTGGCCCATCTCGTCACTCCCGCTTAGTTAGATCGCCCAAGGCCTTCGTCGCTGGTTAGGCTCTTGCCTGTCATGCCGGCCATCGTCGGTCGTTCAGACACGAAGGAGTCCTTGTACTTCTGGACCTCGTTTGTCGCACTTATCAACGCGTGGCTGACTTTCTGTCCAGAAGACCTTATTTCCTGGCTGAGTTCCTGGATCGCCTCCTTCATGGAATTGACGACCTGCTCGGTCGACCCGCCGGCCTTGTCTCTGCGGAGATCGTCAGCCGCTACGCCGGCACTGCCGACTGCTCCGGCCGCGCCCACGGCGGCAAGACCGGTCGATGCGCCCCCGCTAAGCGGAATGCCGCCAATGGCCACGACGGCACCGACTACGGTGAAGAGAAAAGATAGGTCGCTCTTTCCTGTGCTGGATACATTATCCAATCCAGCGAAATTTGTTTCGATTATTAGTGCGATATCTCGATGTGCTCGCGCCCAGCGTTCACGGTCTGCTTCGAGGGCGCCTTTCATGATTGCAAGAATGAGAAATTGATTGGTGGCGACGGCCGGAAATGGGTCGAGGAAGTTGCGTTTGAATGCATCGGCAGCTGCTCCGGTCCAGCCTAGAAGAGCATCCCCCGGCGGATCCGATCCGTTCCAGGTTTCGGTTGGCCCGGATCGGTTTGTCGCTCACTGGATCCTGCATATCGCCAGGTGACAGCTGCGTCATCGCGGCGGTGAGGTCCTCAATGGGCCCGTCGTACGAGCTGGGATCCGGCATGCGGCTGAACGCTTCGAAATGTGGGCCGATCGTGCCGCGGTACTGCTGTTCTACCATTTCGTACGTGTATGTTGCGCTGCGGCCGCCGGTCGCTTGCGCCATTTCCAGTTGGGCAGCTTTAATTGCTTCGTTTTCGATCTCTTGTGCCTGCTGCATCAGGTCGCCGGCGCTCATGGTTTCACTCCGGTTTCGGTTCGCCGCGGTCATCCAAGAGTCTGCGGAATTCGCTTGCGGCAGCACCATCATCTGCCGCGTAGAGCCTCACCGCTTCGGCCAGCGCTAGCGCAGTCTCGTCGAGAGCGCTTCTTGTCTCGCGCAACACGGCCAGGATGGCCTCATGCGTCGCGCCATACTTGTCGAGGACCGCGCCGTTATCGGGAACAAACTGGTCGGGAACCGCCGCGATGCCGTCCAGCGCCTGTTGTGCGCCGTTGCATTTGCCTATCGCACTGTCGTAGTCATCGGCCACGGTTGGCAGGTCTGACTTGGCAGCCTGCTCAAGGGCGTAAAGGTCGGCGCCAAGGTCCTTACCCGTGTTAGCCATGGTCGGCCCTCGACTTGATTACTGGCAGTGCCACGTACCTGTCCCTCCCTTGTCGATCAGTCGCCCGAATCGTAGGAGATATCGCAATACGAAGGGCACTGTTCGGGTCGGATTCACCCAGAGCGGGGGCGCTCGCCGAACCGCATTCTTTAGGCATCTTGCGGTGGCTGCGCGTGACCGCGTTCTTTAGGGTTAGCGTGGACAGATTGAAAAGGCCCTGCGCTCCATACCGTGTGGTACGGGCGCAGGGCCTTGATGGTTACTACTAAATCAGGCGTTGATCATCTTGCGCAGCACGTACTGCAGAATTCCGCCGTTGCGGTAGTAGTCCGCTTCGCCGGGCGTGTCAATCCGGACGGTGGCATCGAACTCCACGGTGGAGCCGTCCGCCTTTGTCGCGGTGACATGCACGGAGCGGGGGGTCGCGCCATTGTTCAATTCGGTGATCCCGGCGATATCGAAGGCCTCGGTTCCGTCCAGGCCGAGCGAGGACGCGGACTCACCATCGGGGAACTGCAGCGGGATAACCCCCATGCCGATCAGGTTCGACCGGTGGATCCGCTCGAAGGACTCCGTGATCACGGCGCGAACTCCGAGCAGCGAGGTGCCCTTGGCTGCCCAGTCCCTGGACGAGCCCGAACCGTACTCCTTGCCGCCCAGCACGACGAGCGGTGTACCTGCGGCCGCATAGTTCTGCGCGGCGTCATAGATATGCGCCTGCGGCCCACCATCCTGGGTGAAGTCGCGGGTGTAGCCACCCTGCACGCCACCATCGATGATCGCGTCCAGCAGGTGATTGCGCAGCCGGATGTTGGCGAAGGTGCCGCGGATCATCACCTCGTGGTTACCGCGCCGGGAACCGTACGAGTTGAAGTCCTTGCGCTCGATCCCGTGCTCGGTCAGGTACTTACCGGCGGGGGAGTCGGCCTTGATCGCGCCGGCGGGGGAGATGTGGTCAGTGGTGACCGAATCACCAAGCAGGGCAAGCACCCGCGCCCCGGCGATATCCGTGACCGGCGCCGGCTCCAAGCCCATGCCATCGAAGTACGGGGGCTTGCGCACGTACGTCGACTGCGCGTCCCATTCGAAGGTCTGTCCCTCCGGAGTGGGCAGCGAGCGCCACCGCTCGTCCCCAGTGAACACATCCGCGTAGTCGCTGGTGAACATCTCCTGGGTGATCGCCGAATCGATCGTGTCCTGAACTTCCCGCGGAGTCGGCCAGATATCCGCGAGGAACACATCCTTACCGTGCTCGTCCTGCCCGAGCGGATCCCGGTCGAAATCGAAGTCCATCGTGCCTGCGAGCCCGTATGCGATCACGAGCGGCGGGCTGGCCAGGTAGTTCATCTTGACGTCCGGGTTGATCCGGCCCTCGAAGTTCCGGTTCCCGGACAGGACCGAGACAACCGCGAGGTCGTTGTCGTTGACAGCCGCGGAAATCTCGTCGCTGAGCGGCCCGGAGTTACCGATGCAGGTCGTGCAGCCGTAACCAACCAGGTGATAGCCCAACTTCTCCAGATACGGCCACAGGCCAGCTCGGTCGTAGTAGTTGGTCACCACCTGCGAGCCAGGCGCCATGGACGTCTTCACCCATGGCTTCACGGACAAGCCGCGGTTCACCGCGTTGCGCGCGAGCAGCGCCGCACCGATCATCACCGAAGGGTTTGAGGTGTTGGTGCACGAGGTGATCGAGGAGATCACCACTGCCCCGTGGTCAAGGACGAACTCCCCACGATCCTCGGTCCGCACGGTCACCGGCGCGCTAGCCCTGCCGTTCGCACCCTGCGCGGCGGAGGCGACCTTCGGCTTGTCCGCGGCCGTATCGTGCCCGACCGCGATCGAGTCACTCGCCGGGAACGACTCGGACCCAGCTTCATCCAGCGCCCCGCCGTTGCCGTGGCCGTTGCCGACGTAGTCAGGCAGTGCCGAGCGGAAGGACGGTTTCGCCGCGGAGACCGCGATCCGGTCCTGCGGGCGCTTCGGGCCAGCAATAGACGGGACCACAGTGGACAAGTCCAGCTCGAGGTACTCCGAATAGTCCGGCTCGTGGCTGGGATCGTGCCAGAGACCCTGTTCCTTGGCGTAGCTTTCCACCAGCTCGAGCTGCTCGGGGGAGCGGCCGGTCAGTTTCAGGTACCGCAAGGTCTCCTCGTCGATCGGGAAGATCGCCGCGGTGGAGCCGAACTCGGGGCTCATATTGCCGATGGTCGCGCGGTTCGCCAGCGGCACCGAGGCGACGCCGGCACCGTAGAACTCCACGAACTTGCCGACGGCGCCGTGCTTGCGCAGCATCTCGGTAATGGTGAGCACCACGTCGGTGGCGGTCGCGCCGGACGGGATCTCGCCGGTCAGCTTGAACCCGACCACGCGTGGGATCAACATCGAGACCGGCTGGCCAAGCATCGCGGCCTCGGCCTCAATCCCGCCAACACCCCAGCCGAGTACGCCGAGGCCGTTCACCATCGTGGTGTGCGAGTCGGTACCGACCAGCGTGTCCGGATAGGCCTGACCGTTGCGGGCCATCACGGTGCGGGCCAGGTACTCGATGTTGACCTGGTGCACGATGCCGGTGCCGGGCGGGACGACCTTGAACTCGTCGAAGGCGGTCTGTCCCCAGCGAAGGAACTGGTAGCGCTCCTTGTTCCGGCCGTACTCGAAGTCGACATTGCGCTCGAAGGCATCCGGGCGCCCGAACACATCGATGATCACCGAGTGGTCGATGACCAGCTCGGCGGGCGCGAGCGGGTTGACCTTGGAGGTGTCGCCACCCAGATCGCGGACCGCCTCGCGCATGGTGGCCAGGTCGACCACACAGGGCACGCCGGTGAAGTCCTGCATGATCACCCGGGCTGGGGTGAACTGGATCTCGGTCGCGGGTTCGGCCTTGGCATCCCAGTTACCCAGCGCGCGGATGTGTTCCGCGGTGATGTTCTGCCCGTCTTCGGTGCGGAGCAGGTTCTCCAGCAGAATTTTGAGGCTGTACGGCAGGCGCCCAGCGCCTTCAACGGCATTGAGCCGGAAGATCTCGTACTCCTCGTTCGCTACCCGCAGTGTGTCGCGGGCGCCAAAGCTGTCCTTGCTCGCCGGTGCTGTCACGTTAACTCCATCTCGCGGCTGGTGTGCTCGCAACAAGTCAGTTCGGGGTTTCAGCTCCACGTTCACTGAGAACCCAGTGGGCGAGTCTCGCGCACCCGGCGCGGGAGCGCCGACTCAGCCCCCATCAACCTAAACAGTACGCTTGTCCTGTTTTGTGGGTCAAGCCGGCACGCGCAAAAGCGGCTCGACCCGGAAACCCAGGTCGAGCCGCTCAGTAGTGCTGCTATTCAGTTGTGCCAGCCAGTAGTGCCGGTTCGCCCAGCGGTCAGTTCACCGCGGTGATCAGCTCGCGAATGTCCGCCGGCTCGAAGGCGCGCAGCAGGGTGAGCACGCTCTCGCCCATCGAGCGCATCGGGCTCAGGTAGTGCTTGCCGTCAACCTCGGTGGTGACCACGCCCATGCCCTCGGACATGAGCTTGCCGAAAACCTGGCTCAGGGTGTCGGCGACCTGCGGCGGCAGCGTCTCGTCCTGCTGGATCTCGGCGGCGAGGTCGTCGCCACACATCTTGCCCTGCTGTCCGGGCATATTGATCTCGATGCAGTCACCCGCGTGCCGCGCTTGAATCTGCTGGCCGTTGACCGTGCCATCGAAGCTGGTCACGATGACCTTCGTGCCACCGGTGACCTCTTCGGTGCTGGTCTCCAGCGCGTTGACGTCGAGCTGCGGGCCCGCCGGGCCAGAGCCGATGGCATCGAGCAGGAGCGGGCCGACGTCGTGCAGCACCGCCATCTCGTCCGGCGGCAGTAGTTCGATGATGCGCTGTACGTCCGCGCTACCCGCCGCCTTGACCACTTCTTCAACGGCCTGCTCTGGCGAGTCCGCGCCCTTCGGCGCGATCTGGTCCTTGGGCCAGGACATGCCTTGTTCGGTGAGCGCGTAGTCCGCGACCGTGTAGAACAGACTCGGGTGCCATTCGTCATCGGTCTGCACGGTGGCGATCCGGATCGGTTCGCCACTGCTGCGCACCTGCTGCCCGATGTCGATCGTCTGGGTCTGCTGACCAGTCGGGAGCCCCTCGGGCGCGACCTGCTGCATGAACCCCTCGGCAAGCGGAATCTGGCTGAGATCGGCCGAGACGGTGAGCTTTCCATCGACCAGTTTGGTGATCGTGACCCGGTCGTTCACCTTCTCTTCGGCGCTCTCGTCGAACTTGAGGTTCTCCGACTTGAGCTCAATGCCACTGACGTTGCTCGGATCAGCCTGATCGGAGAGCACCTCGAGGCGCTTCAGCTCATCGACCGTGTCATTCATCATGTCGTTGGCCAACTCGGCTTCACCCGGCGTGAGCGAAGTGAGCATGCCGGCCACATCGCCATTGCCGACCGAGTTCACCAGATTCGTGGCGGCTTCGGTCGGGTTCGCCGCGCCGGCCGCCACATTGTTTGAGCTGTTCAGCGCCCATATGCCGGCGGTGATACCGCCCGCGGCCACCACAACGGCAACGATCACGCCGATGATCAGGCCGGTCCGCTTGCGCTTTGGTGGTTCGGGCGCGCCAGGCTGCGGGAAACCACCGGGGTCCTGCGGCGGAGGTGGGTTGGCGCCGAACTGTGCCGGCGGCTGGTACCCAGGCGGCGGCTGCTGTCCCGGTGGGGGGCCCTGCTGCCAGCCGGGCTGCTGTGGGTACTGCTGCTGCGGGTACTGGGGCGGCTGTTGCGGCTGCCACTGGCCGCCAGAACCGGGATATGTCACCTGTTCACTCCTGCTCTTGCCTTACGTGTGGCCATCGTCTGGCGTCGCAGCCGATGGCCGAGAAATATGCCGATCGCCCCCAGGAAGGCGACTATCGAACCAAGCACGGTGGTTACTGGGCCACTGTTGGCAAGGCCGATCAACGCTTCCTCGTTGGTGGGTTGGACGGTCGCGATGGCCGAGGGGGTTCCAGTCAGAATCGATAAAATCACCAGAAGCCCAGCGGCGGTTCGCCGTAGACGGAGTGCGAACAGCGCGATACACAGCGCGGCTACCGGGGCGATCGCGATCCATACGCCAAGGAACACGTCGAGCGGACCATTGTCGAATAACTCGAAATGCCGCAGTAAGCCAAGTGACTGGTAACTGTTGCGCAGCACATTGCCGGACCGTGACCAGGGCAGAAAGCAGCCGATCACCAGAGCAAGTAGGCCAATGCCGGCCATACACGCCGAGATCGGCAGGATTTTCCACCGCACGACAAACATCTTCGCAGGTAGTCCTACGCGGCGAACGCCCCCTATGTGACGAGGGCGAATTGGTCAATCTTTGTCCACGGGAATGTACTCAGATGAGGTATATGAGCTTGCCGATGCGCTAGTTTCTCCTGGTGCCACTGTTAACAGTGGGGCGTTTGTGGTGCAATGAGCGCAGCGTGGATCCGCTGTCCGGTCTAGCTGTCGGTCCTGGTTGCCGACGGTCGGCAGGTTGCGGATGGCTGGCAGGTAAGCCGGATACCGGCCGGTCGAGGGAGTGGGGCGGGTGACGAGCCCGTCACTTGGAGGTGTGGCGTGCGAGCGCGAAACGGGGAACAGGGGCCGGCTAGGTCCAGACGGACCAGCGGGTTTGGGCGGCTAGCCGTTCTCGGCGCCGCGAGTCTGGCTGTGCTGTTGGGAGCCACCGGGACCGCTTCGGCGGTGCCACCGCCGCCACCGAACCCCAGTGACTCCGAGCTGGAAGAGAGTCGGCAGGAAGCGAACACGCAGGCCAGCCGGGTCGGCCAGCTGACCAACCGGCTCGCCGAGGCCGAATCGCGACTGGTGAAGCTGCAGACCGAAGTCGCCGTCAAGCTGGAAGACGCGGAGAAGGCGCGGGTGGACCTGCAAACGGCGCGGTCCGAAGCGGAAGAGGCGAAGCGGCTCGCCGGTGTGGCCGACCGGGAAGCAAAGGCAGCCAACGCGAACATCCGGCGGGCGTACGACCAGGTCGACGAGTTCGTCGCGGGTAGTTATCAGCAGGGCAGTACGGTCGGTTCGGTCTCCGCGTATCTGTCCGCGGACAGCCCGAAGGACCTACTGGCACGCGCCGATATGCTCGAATCGGTCAGCAGCGACCAACTCAATGGCCTCGAGGCCATGGAACGGGCGCGCACCGAGAAGGCGAACAAGGATTCCACCGCGCGGGCCGCGCTGCAACGAGCAGAGCGGGCCCAAACCACGGCTGAACAAGCCAAGGTGACCGCCGATAACGCTCGGCAGACCGCGATCGAAGCGAGGGAGTCGCAGCGCGGGCGGACCAGCGAGGTCGAGGCGGAGAAGCGCGAGGTCGAGCAGCAGCTGCACCAGGCAAGGCTGCAGGCCGGGGGGCTCGAAGCGCAGCGGGCCCGGTACGAGGAATGGCAGGCGGCCAAGGCACAGGAGGAGGCCGAGGCGGCCGCGGCAGCGGCCCAACAGCAGGCCGCCGCACCGCAGGCGTCGTCGCAGCAGGCCGCGGCGCCCTCGGGTGGTTCGGGCAGTGCCCCTCCGCCGGCGGCGAGCGGCGGTATCGAGTCGGTGATCGCCAGAGGAATGTCGCAGCTCGGCGTGCCTTACTCCTGGGGCGGCGGCAACGCCAATGGGCCAACCATCGGTGTCCGGGACGGAGGCGTCGCCGACTCCTACGGCGACTACATGAAGGTCGGATTCGACTGTTCCGGACTGATGGTCTACGCCTTTGCCGCGGTGGGCGTGCCGCTGCCGAAGTACAGCGGTTATCAGTACACGGCAGGACAACAGGTGCCGGTTTCGCAGATGCAGCGTGGGGACATGATCTTCTGGCCGGGCCACGTGGCGCTGTATCTCGGCAACGGACAGATGCTCGAGGCGCCGTACTCGGGTTCGCAGGTGCGGGTCGCGCCGGTGCGCTACGGCGGGATGCGGCCCTACGCGGTCCGGATGCTCTGAGCCAGGTTGGGTCGCTCGTCCAACCGGTAGCCCCGGATATTGCTAGCTTCGCGCAATGGCGACCGAACGGGACTACGGGGCGATCGTGCTTGCCGGTGGTCGAGCCAGCCGGCTGTCCGGAGTGGATAAACCAGCCCTGCTACTGGCTGGTGAAACTTTGCTCGACAGGGTGTTAGCAGCCGTGCCCGACGCCGACCCGCTCGTGGTGGTCGGACCGGATCGGACACTGACGGCACCGGGCGGGCAACCGATCCACCAGGTGCGGGAGCAGCCGCCCGGTGGCGGCCCGGTGGCCGCGGCGGTCGCTGGTCTGGCGGCACTGACTACCGCCGGCACCTCCCCAACCATGGTTGCCCTGCTTGCTGGTGATCTGGCTGGGTTGCGACCGGACACCGTGTCGCGGCTGCGTGGTGAGTTGACCGCGGCCGAGGCCGGCGCGGTGCTCGTCGACCTGCGGGGTCGGCGGCAGTGGTTGATCGGCGTCTGGTGGTTGGCCGCGTTGCGCGCCGCCATCCCGGCTGATCCGGTGAACAAGGCCCTGCGTACGGTGCTTGGCGGGCTTTCGGTGCGGGAGGTGCCTGCCCGGGAAGGCGAGACGGACGACGTGGATACCGAAGCGGATCTGCGTCGGCTGGGAATCGAGCGCTGAGCAGCCTTCACAGCCGTGTTACCGATGATCCGGTTGCCTGTGGGTGAGCATCGCGATACAACGAGGGAGAATGGCAGTGACGGAGGCCGGGCAAGGGGAATCGGCGCAGCGGGAAGTCGCCCAGCGGGAGGTGGCGGCGAGTAGCGGCACGGCGCCTCAGGCGGGCACGCCGGCCAAGGACGCGCAGCTGCTCGAACGCACGGTTTTCGAGGTCAAACGTGTCATCGTCGGTCAGGATCGGCTAGTCGAGCGGATGCTGGTTGGCCTGCTCGCGAAGGGACACCTGCTGCTCGAAGGTGTGCCCGGTGTGGCCAAGACCCTCGCGGTGGAGACCTTCTCGCGGGTCGTTGGCGGGTCGTTCTCCCGCGTGCAGTTCACCCCGGACCTGGTGCCCGCGGATATTCTCGGTACCCGGATCTACCGGCAGGGCAGCGAATCCTTTGATGTCGAGCTCGGCCCCGTGGTCTCGAACTTCGTACTCGCCGATGAGATCAACAGGGCGCCGGCGAAGGTGCAGTCCGCGATGCTCGAGGTGATGGCCGAGCGGCATGTGTCGATCGGTGGCACGACTTTCCCCATGCCGGATCCGTTCCTGGTACTGGCCACGCAGAACCCGATCGAGAACGAGGGTGTCTATCCGCTGCCCGAGGCGCAGCGTGACCGCTTCCTCTTCAAGATCGTCGTGGAGTATCCCACCGCGGAGGAAGAGCGCGAGATCATCTACCGGATGGGTATCACGCCGCCGGAGGCGCAGCAGGTCCTCACTCCGGAAGAGCTGACCCGACTGCAGGGCGTCGCCGCGCAGGTGTTCGTGCATCACGCCCTTGTGGACTATGTCGTGCGACTGGTGCTTGCCACCCGTACCCCGAACGACCACGGTCTGTCCGATGTGGCCGGTTGGGTGTCCTATGGTGCCTCGCCGAGGGCAAGCCTGGGGATCATTTCCGCGGCGCGGGCGCTCGCGTTGGTACGTGGCAGGGACTATGTGCTGCCGCAGGACATTGTGGACGTCGTGCCGGACGTGATCCGGCATCGACTGGTGCTTTCCTATGACGCGCTCGCCGATGGCGTACCACTCGATCACATCATTTCCCGCGTACTGCAGACCGTGCCGCTGCCGCAGGTCTCCGCCAGGCCAGGGACCGGTCCCGCGCAGCAAACACCCGTCGGTGCGCCAACCGGAGCGTGAGTCGAGGTGACATCGCCGTTCGCCGGGAACGAACCCGCCGCCGACGCGGCCGCCCGGCCTTCCTGGGCTCCGCCGGTCCTACGCGGCGACAGGTTGGAGGCGGGACTGCGGACGCTGGAACTGGATGTGCGACGCCGCCTGGACGGCCTGCTTCAGGGTAACCACCTTGGACTGGTTCCGGGGCCGGGCTCGGAACCAGGGGAGGCCAGGCCGTACCAACCAGGTGACGATGTGCGCCGAATGGACTGGGCCGTCACGGCACGCACGACCGAGCCACATATCCGGGAAACGGTCGCGGACCGCGAGCTGGAGACCTGGATCGTCGCGGATCTGTCCGCCAGCCTCGATTTCGGCACCGCGTTGTGCGAGAAACGGGATCTGGTGGTGTGCGCGGTTGCCGCGATCGCACACCTCACCCGAGGCGGTGGTAACCGGATCGGTGCGCTGATCTCGACCGGCGAGCGGTTGGTGCGGGTGCCACCCCGAGGCGGTATCGCGCACACACGTGGGCTGGTCCGCAAGATCGCCGAGATGCCCAGGGCTCCCGAGGGAACCAGGGGCGATCTCGCGGCCGCGGTCGAGCAGCTCCGGCGGCCACCCCGCCGCAGAGGGCTGGCCGTGGTGCTCTCGGATTTTCTCGGAGACCCTGCCTGGCAACGCCCGCTGCGCGCGCTGTCCGCCCGGCATGAACTGATCGGCGTGGAAGTTGTTGATCCCCGGGACGTCGAGCTGCCGGACGTGGGCACCGTGGTACTCGCGGATCCGGAGAGTGGCAAGCAGCGGGAGGTGCACGCTTCCCCGTTGCTCCGCAAGGAATTCGCCGCCGCCGCGGCGGAGCACCGGTCGGTGGTCGCGGCCGGCCTGCGCCGTGCGGGTGCCGGTCATCTGGTCCTACGCACCGATGCCGACTGGATCGCGGACATCGTGCGGTTCGTCGTCCGCCGTAAGCGTCGTTGGTCTGGAGGAGTCGCCTGATGCTCGGACTCAGCCTGTCCGGCTTCACCGCGGCGTGGTGGCTTGTGCTGCTGGCCGTTGTGGTGGCACTTGCGGTCGGCTATGTGCTGGTCCAGCGACGGCGCCGGAAACGCGTCCTGCGGTTCAGCAATCTCGAACTGCTGGAGAAGGTCGCGCCAGCGCGGCCGCACTGGGTGCGGCATGTACCACCGGCCTTGCTGCTGGTCGCGTTGGTGTTTCTCACCGTGGCACTAGCTGGGCCGACCGCGGAGCAGAAGGTACCGCGGAACAGGGCCACGGTCATGCTCGCGATGGACGTTTCGCTGTCCATGGAGGCGACCGACGTCCAGCCGACGCGGCTCAGGGCAGCGCAGGCTTCCGCGAAGTCGTTCGCCGGCGGACTGACGTCTGGGGTCAACCTGGGGTTGATCTCGTTCGCTGGCACGGCGACCGTGGCGGTATCGCCGACTACCGACCGGGAGAGCGTGAAACAGGGGATTGACGGCTTGAAACTGACCGAGTCCACGGCGACCGGTGAGGCCATTTTCGCCGCCATTCAGACGATCCAGGGGTTCTCGCAGGTCGTTTCCGGCCCGGAAGGGCCACCGCCGGCACATATCGTGCTGATGACCGATGGTAAGCAAACGGTGCCGTCGTTCGACCAGAACGCGCCGCGTGGCGCGTTCACCGCAGCCAGGGCAGCCAAGGAAGAGGGCATTCCGGTGTCCACGATCTCCTTCGGCACGGTCGAGGGCGTGGTTGATATCCGCGGTAATCCGCAACCGGTTCCGGTGGATGACGCGTCCATGGAGGAGATCGCCCGGATCTCGGGCGGAGATTTCTACCGCGCGGAGACCGCGGGACAGCTTGACGCGGTCTATGACACCTTGGGTGAGCAGATCGGCTACGAGATGAAGGAAGCCGACGCGAGCAAACCGTGGTTGCTGTTCGGCACTGTGGCCGCGCTGATCGCGGCTGCCGGCGCGCTGACCGTGAACCAGCGCTTGCCGTGACGATTGCCGCGGGTGAGTTTGCGCGCCTGCGGCGAAGCGTGACCGAGTGGGGCGATAGCCTCAACGTCAAAGCGGCGTCGGCGTTGAGGAGCGGCAGGTGGCACGATCGGTATTGGTGACGGGCGGCAACAGGGGCATTGGCTTGGCGATTGCCCGCGCGTTCGCTGAAGCCGGTGACAAGGTAGCGGTGACCCATCGAGGCTCGGGTGCGCCGGCTGACCTACTCGGGGTGCGGTGCGATGTCACCGATGCCGACCAGATCGACGCGGCCTTCGCGGAAGTAGAGGCGGCGCACGGGCCAGTCGAGGTGCTGGTGTCCAACGCCGGGATGAACGATGACACGCTGCTGCTGCGGATGTCCGAGGACCAGTTCACCAAGGTCGTGGACGCCAATCTGACCGGCGCGTACCGGGTGACCAAGCGGGCGACGAAGGGGATGTTGCGGGCCCGCTGGGGGCGGGTGATCTTGATCTCCTCGGTGGTCGGGCTGACCGGCTCGGCCGGCCAGGTCAACTACGCGGCGAGCAAGGCGGGACTGGTTGGCCTGGCGCGGTCGGTGGCGCGTGAACTTGGTTCGCGGAACATCACCGCGAACGTCGTTGCCCCCGGATTCGTGGACACGGAGATGACCGCGCAGCTCTCGGCTGAGCGCAAGAAGGAGATTCTGGCGCAGGTCCCTGCCGGGCGTTACGCCAGCGCGGATGAGGTCGCCGCCGCCGTCCAGTTCCTCGCCTCGGATCAGGCTGGATACGTGACCGGCGCGGTTATCCCGGTGGATGGCGGGCTCGGGATGGGGCACTGATCAGGATTGCCACCCGCGGAAACTTCGGAAATCTCTGACAGGAAAGGATTCGGCGTGTCCGGACTGCTCGAAGGTAAACGACTGTTGATCACCGGAGTGATCACCGATTCCTCCATGGCCTTTCATGCGGCGAAGGTGGCCCAAGAGCAAGGCGCCCAGGTGGTGTTGACCGGCTTCGGTCGACTGAGCCTGGTTGAGCGCATCGCCAAGCGACTTCCCACGCCCGCGCCAGTGCTCGAACTGGACGTGCAGAACCAGGAGCACCTGGACACGCTCGCCGAGCGGGTCGGCGAACACCTCGACGGCCTCGATGGCGTGTTGCATTCGATCGCGTTCGCTCCGCAGTCCTGCCTCGGCGGCGAGTTCCTGGACGCGCCATGGGAGGACGTGGCCACCGCGTTCCAGGTCTCGACCTACTCGATGAAGTCGGTAGCGGTTGCCTGCCTGCCGCTGTTCGGTGGCGGCGGTTCCGTGGTGGGCATGGACTTCGACGCGCGGGTGGCGTGGCCGATCTACGACTGGATGGGCGTCGCCAAGGCGGGTCTGGAGTCGACCACCCGGTACCTCGCGCGGGAGCTTGGCCCGAAGGGAATTCGGGTCAACCTCGTTTCCGCGGGGCCGGTGCGCACCATGGCGGCGAAATCGATCCCCGGCTTCGAGGTGGTCGAGGACTCCTGGGGGGAGCGCGCCCCTCTTGGCTGGGACGTCAACGACCCGACTCCGGTCGCGAAGTCCGTCTGCGCACTGCTTTCCGATTGGCTGCCGGCGACAACGGGTTCCATGGTGATGGTCGACGGCGGCGTGCACGCGATGGGTATGTGATGAGCTACGACGCGCTGCTGTGGCTGTCCTTCGGCGGCCCGGAGGGGCCGGCCGACGTGCGGCCATTCCTGGAGAACGTGACCAGGGGGCGGGGCGTACCGCCGGAGCGGCTGGATGAGGTAGAGGAGCATTACCAGCACTTTGGTGGCGTCTCACCGATCAACGCGCTGAACCGCGCGGCGATCGAGGCCGTACGTGCGGAACTGACCAGGCGTGAGCTTGATCTGCCGGTGTACTTCGGGAACCGGAACTGGCATCCGCTTGCCGAAGACACCGTGGGGCAGATGGCCAGCGATGGCATCCAACGGGCACTCGTCTTTGCGACCAGCGCCTACGGCGGTTACTCCGCCTGCCGCCAGTATGACGAGGACATCGTCCGTGCCAGGGCGGCCTGCGGCCCAGCCGCGCCGGAACTGGTGAAGCTCCGCCAGTTCTTCGACCATCCGCTGTTCATCACGGCCTTCGCGGATGCCGTCCGGGCGGCCATGGCGACGTTGTCCGAACCATCGACGGCCCGGGTGGTGTTCACCGCACATTCGGTACCGGTGAGCGCCGACGCGGCCGCGGGGCCAGCGGAATCCGGTGGGCATCGCTATTCCGCGCAGGTCGCCGAGGCGGCTCGGCTGGTGGCCACCGAACTCGGCGTCGCGGACTATGACGTGGTGTGGCAGTCGCGCTCGGGTCCGGCTCACATTCCCTGGCTCGAACCGGACATCGTGGACCACCTCGACACCCTGCACGACAAGGGTGTTGCGGCGGTTGTGGTGTGCCCGATCGGGTTCGTCAGTGATCACCTCGAAGTGATCTGGGACCTGGATAGTGAAGCAAAGGACCGAGCGGGCGAACTGGGGATCGAGTTTGCCAGGGCAGCCACTCCGGGGACGGATCAGCGGTTCGCCGAGCTCGTCGTGGAACTGGTTGCCGAACACGTGTCTGATGTGCCCGCCAGAGCACTGTCGGCGTTTCCCAGCGCCGGCTGCACGGTTAACGGCGAGCCGTGTGCCACGGACTGTTGCGTCCAGCCACGGCGCTAGCGAGGGCGTTCGGACCCCGCTCGCGTCAGTAGTGATCGGCGCCCTCGGCAAGCACGCGAATCGCTTCGTGTACGGCAGCGGTCCGTGCGGCGCGGACCGCGGCGTCCAGCGGTCGTAGCGCGTCGGCACGCTGGTTCGCCGCTGCGGACGACAGCGCGGCGCCCGGTTCGTCTTCGGCGGCGAGCTGCAGAATCGTCGCTACCTCGTTCGCGCGCTGGAGTACCCGCAGGGCACGTTGTGGCATACCCGCCGGCCAATCCGGGTCCGGGCGGGTTGCCAAACGTCCGCGCAGTTCGTCCCGGACACCGGGGCGTCCCTTGGCGACATCAAGCGATTGCAGCGTCGCGGCGCTGCTGCGGAGTGCCTCGCTGAGGGCGTGTTCGGCTTCGCCGAGTCCAACGTGCTCGACTACCGCCGTGCTCGGCAGGGTATGCACCGTCCAGCTGAGCACCTGGTCGGCGGCGGGTACCGGGACAAGGCCGAATCGGGCGCCGGTAAGCACCACACCCTCCCGCGCGGTGAGCGCCGCGGTGGCGAAACTGGTCTGCCCGCCGAGGCCACGCACGTCCCCCGGTGCGGGAAGTACCAACCGGGTGCCCACCGTGCCAACCCTGCGCAGCGCGGCGAGCAGTTGGACTGGGCTCGCTGGATAACTTCCGCGCATCGGCAGGTCAAGCTCATCGGCGGCAGTGTGATCGGCCGCAACGACATCGTGGTGCTCGCGCCATACCGCGAGTGCGTCCAGGACGTCATCGGTCGCCGCGGCGCCGTGCAACCAGGCCGCGGTCCACACGGCGAAACTCGCACTTGGGCAGCTCACGCCGAAAAAGGGTACGGGGTGGCCCATGGGGAACGCGAGTTGCCTTGGCAACTGGCACGGGTGTGCGTCGCGCCGCGCGGCCGAGTTGCGTAGCGTCGGTGTGGTGACTATCGCACCCGCACAGCTACCCAGGACCGTCGGTGCGCTACGGGCCGCTGGCTATGCCCCGAAATCGGTCAAGGCGGAAATCGCGGATAATCTACTGAGCCGGTTGCGTGCTGGTGACCAGGTATGGCCAGGCATCGTCGGGTTCGATGACACCGTGCTGCCCCAGCTGGAGCGCGCGCTGCTCGCTCGCCACGACCTGGTGCTACTGGGTGAGCGTGGTCAGGGCAAGACCCGCCTGCTGCGCACTCTCGCTGGACTGCTTGACGAGTGGACCCCGGTGATCGACGGTTCCGAGCTTGGCGAGCATCCACTGGCCCCGATTGCCCCGGAATCCGTGCGCAGGGCGCGCGAGCTCGGCGACGAACTACCGGTCAACTGGAGACATCGCGAGGAGCGCTATACCGAGAAACTTGCTACGCCGGACACATCGGTCGGTGACCTGATCGGTGACGTAGATCCGGTGAAGGTGGCGGAAGGGCGCAGCCTCGGTGATCCCGAGACTATCCACTTCGGACTTGTGCCGCGTGCGCACCGTGGCATCGTGGCGATCAACGAGTTGCCGGACTTGGCCGAGCGGATCCAGGTGGCGTTGCTGAACGTCATGGAGGAAAGGGATATCCAGGTGCGCGGGTACCCCTTGCGGCTGCCGTTGGATGTGCTCCTCGTGGCGACCGCGAACCCCGAGGATTACACGAACCGGGGCCGGATCATCACCCCACTGAAGGACCGCTTCGGCGCCGAGATACAGACGCACTACCCACTCGACGTGGCCGCCGAGGCGGCACTGGTGCGCCAGGAAGCGGAGCTGGTCGCCGAAGTTGGCACACCGCTCGTCGAAGTACTCGCGCGGTTCGTTCGCGAGCTCCGCGAGGCACCGGTGATCGATCAGCGATCCGGCGTTTCCGCCAGATTCGCGGTGGCCGCCGCCGAGACGGTCGCCGCCGCGGCGTTGCGGCGATCCGCGCTGACCGGTGAAACCGAGGCCGTGGCACGGCCGATCGATCTGGAATCGGTGCCCGAGGCGCTACGCGGCAAGCTCGAGTTCGAATCCGGCGAACAGGGTCGGGAGCAGGAGCACCTGGGGTACTTCCTGCGCAGAGCGTTCGCCGAGACCGCGCGGGACAAGCTGGCCGGACTTGACCTGCGGCCGCTGATCGAAGTGGTCGCGGACGGGAACCTGGTCGCCACGGGGGAGCGGGTCGCCGCGGGCGAGTTGCTCCGAGCGTTGCCAGAACTGCCTGTTCTGCACGAGGTCGCCGCTCGGCTCGGGGTGAACTCCAGTGACCCGGACGGCCGGATCGCCGCCGCCGTGGAGTTCGCGTTGGAATCGCTGTACCTGCGTCGCAAGTTGGCCAAGGACACCGAGGGCGGTACCAGCGTCTACGGGCCGTAAAACCGCACGGAGGAACGATGAACAGTCGCCGTTACTCGTACGGGCCGTGGCATGACGGACCGGATCCGCTTGCGCCACCGTTCGACCTGCGGGCCGCGCTGGACGAGATCGGCGGTGACGTGATGGCTGGTGTTTCGCCCCGCGCCGCCCTGCGCGAGTTACTGCGCAGGGGGTTCGCCGACACCGCTGGGCTGGATGAGTTGGCAAGGAAGGTTTGGCAGCGCCGCAGGGACATCCAGCGCGGCCATCGACTGGATGGGACGCTGCAGGAGGTCCGCGAGCTGCTTGATCGTGCCGTCGCGGCCGAACGCGCCGCGTTGTTTCCCGATCCGGATGATGCCGCGCGGTTCGCCGAGGCCCGCCTGGACGCCCTGCCAAGCAGCACGGCCGCGGCGGTCGCCGAACTCGCGGATTACCCGTGGCGGTCCGAGACCGCGGCACGAGACTACGAACGGATCAAGGAACTGCTTGGCGCCGAACTGATGGACAGCCGGTTCGAAGGGATGCGGCAGGCGCTGCGGAACACCAGCTCGACGGACGCGGAGCGGATCGGCGAGATGCTACGCGCACTGAACGATCTGTTGCTCGCGCATCTACGTGGCGAGGACACTCGCGAGCGCTTCTCCGATTTCATGCGGGCGTACGGCGATTACTTCCCTGAACGGCCCCGAAACACCGATGAGCTGATCGATGTGCTCGCCAAGCGTTCGGCGGCCGCGCAGCGGGCGATGAACTCGATGACCGAGGAACAACGCGGCGAGCTCGGGGGGCTGATGAACCAAGCCTTCGGCGACCCTCGACTCGCGGAGCAGATCGCGACGCTGGACGCGAACCTGCGCGCACTGCGGCCGGGGGAGGACTGGCAATCGGCGGGACGGTTCGACGGCTCGGATCCGCTCGGCTTCGGTGCAGGTACGCAGGCGCTGGTTGATCTTGGTCAACTCGAGGAGCTCGCCGAACAGTTGGCGCAGTCCTATCCGGGCGCTCGGCTGGAGGACATTGACCTCGACGCGCTCGCCAATCAGATCGGCGACGAGTCCAGAGTGGATGCGCAGCGACTGGCGCGGCTGGAGCGGGAACTGCGCGGCCAGGGCATCTTCGAGCAAACCACGGACGGATCGCTTCGGTTGTCGCCCAAGGCCTTGCGCCGTCTCGGGGAGACCGCGCTACGCGATGTGCACGCCGGGATGGATACTCGCCTCGGGGAGCGGGAAGCGCATCGCGCGGGCGCCGCCGGCGAGCCGACCGGCGCGAGCAGGGCGTGGCGATTCGGTGATACGGAGCCATGGGACACCAGCCGAACCGTCCGCAATGCGATCCTGCGGGGTACTGCGGCTGGGCAGCGCGCGGTACGGCTCGACGTGTCCGATGTGGAGGTCATGGAGACCGAGCAACGTAGCCGAGCGGCGGTCGCGTTGTGCGTGGACACCTCGTGGTCAATGGTGGCCGAAGATCGATGGCTGCCGATGAAGCGAACGGCGCTCGCGCTGCATCAACTGATCAGCACCCGATACCGCAACGATGCGCTCCAGCTGATCACCTTTGGCCGGCACGCCTCCGTGGTCGATATCGGCGAGTTGACCGCTCTGGACGGGACCTGGGAGCAGGGTACGAATCTGCATCACGCGCTACTACTGGCCGGGCGGCATCTGCGTCGCCATTCGGACGCCCAGCCCGTGGTGCTCGTCGTGACGGATGGTGAGCCGACCGCGCACCTTGAGGCTGACGGCGAAGCGGTGTTCAGCTACCCACCGCTGCCGGAAACCGTGGCGCGCACGCTCGGTGAGGTGGATCGGCTCACCCGCTTGGACACCACGATCACCCTGTTCATGCTTGGCGAGGACGAACGGTTGGCCGCGTTCGTGGATCAGCTTGCCAGGCGAAACGGCGGCAGGGTGATTGCCCCGGACCCGGAAGGGCTGAGCGCGGCGGTGGTTGGGGATTACCTGAGTACCCGCCGGCGTTAGGGATCGGTGTCCGCTCGTTGTCGATATACATAGGGTCAGCCGCATGCAAACTTGGTCGTCGGTATCCGTTCCCAGCGTGCCTGGTACACCACCACCGCTCCGGCTCTACGACACGGCTACCGAGCAGACACGACCGGCCGCGCCCGGTGAGCAAGCACGGATGTATGTGTGCGGGATCACTCCCTATGACGCGACGCATCTCGGGCACGCCGCCACGTATCTCGCGTTCGACCTGGTCTACCGGCAATGGCTGGACGCCGGGACCGAGGTGCACTATGTGCAGAACGTCACCGATATTGACGACCCGCTGATCGAACGTGCCGAGCGGGACCAGGACGACTGGGTGGTCCTCGGGCTACGTGAGACGGCGTTGTTCCGGGAGGACATGGAGGCCTTGCGGGTACTCCCGCCGCGCGAGTTCGTCGGCGCGGTGGAAAGCATCCCGGAGATCGTCGCGGTCGTGGACAAGTTGCTGGCCAGCGGTGCGGCCTACCGGGCAGACGACCCGGAGTACCCGGATGTGTACTTCGATCACCGAGCGAGCGGCCATTTCGGTTACCAGTCGAACTATGACCTGGCGACGATGCGGCGGCTGTTCGCCGAACGCGGCGGCGATCCGGAACGGCAAGGGAAACGCCACGAGCTGGACGCCCTGCTGTGGCGATGTCAACGGCCAGGGGAGCCGTTCTGGGAATCCGATCTCGGACCGGGCCGGCCTGGCTGGCATATCGAATGCAGCGTGATTGCCCGCGAACGGCTCGGGCACGCCTTTGACATCCAGGGCGGCGGGTCTGATCTGATCTTCCCGCACCATGAGTTCAGCGCCGCGCACGCCGAAGCGCTGACCGGGCAGCACCCGTTCGCCCGGCACTACAGTCACGCGGGGATGATCGGCCTCGCCGGCGAGAAGATGTCAAAGTCCAAGGGCAACCTGGTGTTCGTCTCTCGGCTGCGTGCGGACGGCGTCGATATGGCCGCGGTCCGACTCGCGCTGCTGTCCGGGCACTACCGGCAGGACCGTTCGTGGACCGACGACCTGCTCTCCGACGCACATCAGCGACTGGCGCGGTGGCGCGCCGCGGCGGCCAAAGAGGCAGGGCCGGACGTGACGGCGACGCTGCGTCAGCTGCGCACGCATCTGGCCAATGACCTGGATACGTCGAGTGCGCTGAGCTCGGTGGACGCCTGGGTTGATGCCGCCATGCGCGGGGACGGTGCTGATCCGAGCGCGCCTGGGCTGCTGGCCGATGCGGTGGACGCGCTGCTCGGGGTGTCATTGCGCGGCTGAGGAGGAACCGGGTGGCCGGCGGGCAAGCACCGCCGGCCCGGTGATCGCGAGGAGTACAGCTGGCACCAGGAAGCCGACGATGGCACTGATCCCATAGAGCGGGAGAAAGGCCAGCGGTGAGGCGGCGGCGCCGATGAACCGGAAGGACTGCACAACCGAGACCGCGCCGCCGCGATTGGGTCCGTCCTCGACCAGCACCAGCGTGTTGAGCCCGACCATGATGAGCTGGCTGCCGACGCCCGCGAGTGTCCACAGCGCCACGGCCCCGGCCAGCCAGGGCACGGCGCCGAACAAGCCGATGGCGAGTGCGGCCGCCAGGCTGCCCACGAGCGCGCAGCTGCGCGCGCCCACGCGATCCACCGCGACACCAACCAGGCGAGAGGTCAGCAGGCCAGCGATGCCGAATCCAGTCAGCAGGACGCCACGGACGCCGGAGCTGAGCCCGAACGCGTCCGCGAAGTGGGTAGCGACCAGGAAGGACAACCCGCCAAGCGTGGCCCAGGCGACCATGGCCAGCAGCCCGGCCAGCACGACCTGGGTGCGCCATGCGGCACGTAGCCGCACCGGCTCCCGCCCAGCTGATTGGGCGGTTGTAGGCAGGGGTATCGCCGCGAGTATGGCTGCCACGCAGGCGACCGCGATGAAGGCATAACGCCAAGAGAACTCGGCGGCAAGGCCACCGAAAAGTGGCGCGAAGGACTGGCCAGCGGCTTGCATCGAGCCGTACATGCCCATCGCTCGGCCAAGCCGTTCCGGCGGGGTCGCCGTGGCGATGGCGGCCAGCAGCAGTGGAGTGGTGAACGCGTTGGCCGCCCCTTGGGTGATCCGACCGGTGAGGAACAGCGCGTAGTCATCGGCGAGGACGCAAAGCAGCGAAGCGCCGATGTAGGCGATATACGCGAACCGGATTACCCGGGCCCGTCCCCACCGCTCGCCGATGGTTCCGGAGACCAACATCAACGCCGCGAACGGGATCAGATACGCGGTGAGTGCGGCGCCAGCCGAGGACAGCGATATGTCGAAGTCGGCACTGAGTTCGGGCAACATCGGCGCGACGACGCCGCCGGCAAACGGGCCGATCAGGCCGCCGACGTAGAGAGCCGCGACGGCCAGCCGGGGGAACCGCACCGCGGTCGCCTCGCCGGTTGGTCAGCGGCCGCCGCGACCGCGGCGGCGAAGGTACCGTTCGAACTCGGCGGCGATGTCGTCACCGCTGGTCTCATGCAACGTCAGTTCGGCGTCACCGCGTTCCTCGAGGGCCCGGACGTAGCTGGCGATGTCCTCGTCCTCGTCGGCCATCTCGCTGACCGTCTGCTGCCACTCCTCCGCCTGTTCCGGCAGGGCGCCGAGGGGGACTTCGATATCCAGCACGTCTTCGACCTTGTGCAGCAGGGCGAGGGTCGCCTTCGGTGATGGTGGCTGGGAGACGTAGTGCGGTACCGCCGCCCAGAGGGAGACCGCCGGAACGCCGGCTCGTACGCAGGCGTCCTGGAATACACCGGTGATGCCGGAGGGGCCTTCGTAGCGTGAGCGGGTGAGACCGAACTTGTCCGCGGCCGAGTCGTCGTAGGCGGTGCCGGTGACTGGGATCGGACGGGTGTGCGGGGTGTCGGCGAGCAAGGCGCCCAGGGTGACGACGGTGGTGACCCCGAAGTTGTTCACGTGCTCGATTAGCTCAGCGCAGAACTGGCGCCAGCGCATATTGGGCTCGATGCCGTGCACGAGCACCACATCGCGATCGGAACCGGGTGGCCGGCACACCGAAAGGCGCGTGGTTGGCCACTCCATGCCCCTGGTCACTCCGTCGACCATCCGAACCTGCGGCCGGGTCACCTGGAAGTCGTAGTACTCATCAGGGTTGATCTCGGTAAGTGGGGTAGCGTCCCAGGTCAGGTGCAGATGTTCGATCGCGGTCGATGCCGCGTCACCCCCGTCGTTCCATCCTTCAAACGCCGCGAGCAGTACTGGTTCGGTCAGTTCTGCCTTGTCCTCGGCCGTGTCTGCGGAGTGCTCAGTTGCCTGGTCCTGGTCGGTCACCGGGACAGCGTACGACCCAGCGGGCGCTGAGGTGCACCGGCAGGTTCGCGAGTGTCGCCGACGGTTAGCACCCCGTGCTTCTGGGTGTACAACGCGGCGCAGTCCGGACAGCGTGGCGGTCGGTTCGCCCATAGCCCATCGCGGTCAAGGCCCCACCTCGTCGCCTACGTCCGGGCAGGTGCCACCTTCGATGGAGGCATACTCGTCGAACGACAAGGTTCCGAGGGCCGGGCCGAGGTGGTCTGAGGAGGGTGTGGCCATGCGGATCGAGTTCACCCTCGATTGCACTGATCTCTAGGCGCAGGAGCGTTTCTGGGCGGCCGCGCTGGGCGGCGATGTCGAGGGCGTGATCAACGGCAGATATATCGCGCCGAGCGGTCCGGGTATCAGCCTGACCCTGCAGCGTGTTCCCGAAGGCAAGACCGTCAAGGAAGGTAACGAGTTCCGCCTCGCCTCAGACTCGTCGACGAAACCTGCACACCCGGAATGAATGCGTAAATGCCGGACTTTGCGGCAACGCGACCGATCCACAGCCCCGGGCAGTTGCTCACTTCCCGTGTTCATGTGTTCACGTCTCGCGGTCGAAGCGCTAACCCACGACGAAACGTACGGGCAGGCGACAGCGCACGATGAGCGTGTTGGCATCTGGGCTGCCCGAGGAGCGAGCAGGTGACGTGCGACACCCTGCCGGGTTCAGGGGAACGAATCGGACGTCGGCTGGGTTGTACGTGGTGGTCGTAGAGTTTTGTGTTCGTGTCTCATCACGCTCGCGGAAACGTTGTTGCGGGCGCTTCTTTCTTCCCTTGCAGGACAAGCCGGAGAAGTCGCGGTCTGACACCCGGCCATGGGACCGCGGAGTGCGGTATCCATATCCAGTTTCAGGTAAGGGAAAAAGTTATGACACAGGGAACCGTGAAGTGGTTCAACTCGGAGAAGGGCTTCGGCTTCCTCTCCCGCGAAGATGGCCCTGACGTTTTCGTGCACTACTCGGAGATCGACGGCTACGGCTATCGCAGCCTGGAGGAGAACCAGCGCGTCGAGTTCGAGGTCAACCAAGGCCCCAAGGGCCCGCAGGCCACTGGCGTCCGCGCCGTCTGATTCAGACGGCAGCGGAAAACCTTATGGCACATGGCATTGTTACCTGGTTTGACCAGGGGCGAGGCTTCGGTTTCATCTCGCGCGCGGGCTTCGTTTCCCGTGACGACGGTGGCGCCGAAGTCTTCGTGCACCGCGGACAGATCAGCGGCGACGGTTCTCGTCGTCTCGGCAGAGGCGACCGGGTGAGCTTCACCCTGCGACCGCATGCTGCGGGCTTACGCGCGGCGGACGTCCGCCAGGTCGGCTGACCCAGCCCATATCGTGCTCCTATCAGCGCTCTGCTGACGGAGACACCAAGAAAACCGGTGCCCCTCAACCCACGTGGCTGAGGGGCACCGGTTTTGTTTCGAACAGCGGGCCCATGTCGTGTCCGGGCCGGCAGTTGGTTGGCGGCACCCGTAAGGTGGGTGTGAAACGTGTGGCCCGCCGGTGTGCCCACGGTCAATCCGGCATTTACAACCAACTGGACGACCTACGGATACGGAGCATGGTGGCTACACCGGACGAGGCAGTGGTGCGGGACCTTCCCTCGGCCGTCTTCTGGGATATGGACGGCACACTGCTGGACACCGAAAAGATCTGGGATGTGTCGCTGTCCGATCTGGCCGTATGGCTGGGCGGTGAGTTGACCGACGAGGTGCGTGAGTCGATGGTCGGCTCCAATCAGCGGAGCACCTTGCGGACCATCTTCGACCATCTGGACATCGAGCCGAGCGCTGAGCGGCTCGCCGAAGCCGATCGCTACCTGACCGAGCGCACCGCCGAGCTGTTCAGTGGGGCATTGCCCTGGCGGCCGGGCGCGTACGACACGCTGACCGGGTTGGCCACCGAAGGCGTGCCGATGGCGCTGGTCACCTCGACGACCAGGGAACTCACCGAACTCGCACTGCACACGATCGGGCGAAGCGTGTTCCAGGAGACGGTGTGTGGCGACGAGGTGGATGGCAAGAACAAGCCGCATCCGGAACCGTACGCGCGGGCCGCGCGGCTACTGGGAGTCGACGCGAGCAACTGCATCGCGGTTGAGGACTCGCCGACGGGCGTTCGCTCCGCGGTGGCTGCTGGCTGCACCGTTCTCGCCGTGCCATGCGAAGTGCCCGTGCCAGAAGGTGAACGCCGCGTGCTGCGCGATTCGCTTGCGGGGGTGGATCTGGCGCTGCTGCGCGGGTTGCTCCTCGACCCGGGGGCATAGCCAGCGGGGCCATCGGCGGCGGCATCTGCCGGGATGCAAGGATCGTTGCTCGTGAAGACGTTCGACGAGTTGTTCGCCGAGTTGCGGGACCGCGCTGAGCAGCGACCGGAAGGCTCCGGCACGGTTGCCGCGCTGGAATCCGGGGTGCACGCCCAGGGCAAGAAGGTGCTCGAGGAAGCCGGCGAGGTATGGATCGCCGCCGAGCACGAATCCGATGACCGGCTGGCCGAGGAGATCTCCCAGCTGCTCTATCGCGTGCAGGTGCTCATGCTCGGTCGCGGGCTGGACACCACGGACGTCTACCGATATCTGTAAGGCGAATCAGGAGAAACAGCACATGCTGCGTGTCGCGGTGCCGAACAAGGGCGCACTGGCCGGGCCCACCTCGGAAATGTTGCGGGAAGCCGGTTATCGACAGCGACATGAAACGCGCGAGTTGACCGTGCTGGATCCGACGAACGAGGTCGAGTTCTTCTTCCTACGCCCCAAGGACATCGCGATCTACGTCGGCGCGGGCGACGTAGATCTGGGGATCACCGGGCGAGATCTCGCCAGGGATTCGGGTGCCCCAGCGCGGGAACGCCTCGCCCTCGGTTTCGGCGGTTCGACCTTCCGCTACGCGGCGCCGCTTGACCGGGAATGGACCGTCCAGGATCTTGCCGGCAAGCGACTTGCCACGTCGTATCCCCGGCTCGTCAAGGACGACCTCGCCCAACACGGGGTCTCGGCCGAGGTGATCCGGTTGGACGGCGCCGTGGAGATCTCGGTACAGCTTGATGTGGCGGACGCGATCGCGGATGTGGTCGGGTCCGGGCGAACCCTTCGCCAGCACGGGCTGGCGCCGTTTGGCGAGCCGATCTGTGTTTCCGAGGCGGTGTTGCTCGACCAGGACGGCGCCGCGGAAACCGCGGCCAAGGCACAGTTGACGGCCAGGCTTCAGGGCGTCGTGTTCGCGCAGCACTACATGATGCTCGACTACGACTGCCCGAAAACGCTGTTGGCGGCCGCGACGGCGATCACCCCAGGGTTGGAATCGCCGACGGTCGCGCCGCTTGCGGATCCGGAGTGGGTGGCGGTGCGAGCGATGGTGCCGCGCAAGGACGTGAACCACACGATGGACGAACTCGCGGCGATCGGCGCCCGCGCGGTGCTCGCTTCGGATATTCGTTCCTGCCGCCTGTGAACCGTCCCGTTGGGCTAGCGGGGGCGAATCAGCAAGCTCTGCGCGCCATTGGCGACTTGCCCGTGGTGGTCGTGTAGCACCGAAACGGCGGTACCCACACCGTTCGGCCCGATGATCGTGTTCGCGTCCAGCCCGATCCACTCCCCGGTGGGTTCGCGCTGGATGTGCACGGTCAACTCGGTATTGATGAAGTACCACTCGGTGGGTTTCAGTCGGCTGGACGCGCCGTTGCCGGAGTCGGCGACGGCGAGTAGCCGCTGCAGCCCACTGGGCTGCTCGCCGGTCACCAAGGGCACCCGCTGCCGTAGCCAGATCTTGGCCGGTCCGGGAACATCCAGTGCGCCATCGATGCTGCGCCATTCCATCGCGTCGAGATACCCACCGAGCCAGCCGGCTGGCCGTGGGAGCTGCTGGCCGAACTCGGCTGAGGGCGTGAGGGGTTCGACCGCGCCAGCCAGCTGAGCGGTCGTGTCCCCGCTCAGCATCCGCCAAGCGCTGGCCGTGGCCACCACACCACGCTCGGACTCCAGGCTCGCGGTGAGCTGCTCGACCGACTTCCCCGGGCGCGCGATCTGCGCACGCACGTGCAGCGGCGCAACCGGCACCGGCCCGAGGATCTCGATCGTGATCCGGGACAGCTGCATCTCCCGATCCGCGGGACAGTGCTCCAGCGCTCTGGCGAGCAGTGCCGAGGGCGGACCGAGATGTTGGTGGCCCACTGACCATGGGCCTGCCGTATGTGGCGTGGCGGCGAACCAGTCATCGCCACGTGGCTCGAAGAAGGCAGACTGGTCAGCGGGCCCGTCGGGGGTCATGGGGGTTATCGGTTCCATCGCGGCTCAGTCTGCCCGGTCCAGCGCGGACTCGTCGCCGGGATTGGGCTCTGGCCACCCGGGGTACTCCGGGGGGACCCCGCCGAACGCGGGGCACCGCGCCTTGTGATCGCAGTAGTTGCACAGTTTGCTCGGGCTGGGCCGAAAGTCTCCGGACTTTCCCGCTCGCAGGATCGCGTCCCAGATCGCTTCCAGGGTTCGTTCGAACCGGCGCAGTTCAGCTTCATCGGGAGCGTAGGCGAGTGCCTGCTTGTCCGAGAGATACATCAGCCGTAGCTGACGCGGCACTTCGCCGCGAAGCCGCCACAACACGACGGCGTAGAACTTCATCTGGAACATTGCCTTGGCCTCGCCGATTTCCCTCGGCGCCGCACCGGATTTGTAGTCGACCACCCGGATCTCGCCGGTTGGGGCGACATCGAGCCGGTCGATATAGCCGCGTAGCAGCATCCCGGAAGCCAGTTCGGCTTCTACCCTGAGTTCGCATGCCTCGGGCTCGATCCTGGTTGGGTCTTCCAGTTCGAAATAGCCATCGATCAACGCTTCCGCACTGGCCAGCCAGCTTTCCGTAGCAGTGGGCTCGTCGTTTGCTCCGGCAAAGAGCTCCAGCCAATCCGCATGTTCGGCCGACAGACGCTGCCAGGTCGGTCCGAGCAACGCGCGCGCTCGTTCCGGACCGCGCTCGGCCGTGGGCAGCGCGAACAGCTGCTCGAGCACCGAATGCACCAGAATGCCGCGCACCTGCGCCTTAGTTGGTTGCTCCGGTAACCGGTCCACGGCGCGGAATCGGTACAGCAGTGGACACTGTTTGAAATCGCTCGCCCTGGACGGGGAGAGCGCCGGGCGGCGTACCTCGTCTGGAGCCGTGTTCGCCGTAGCGGCGTCCAGTTGACTCGTCGTGTCCTGCATGGCCGGCACCCTATGCTAGGCCACTGACAGCGCAGCGCTGCCCGGTGGGGACACCCAGTAGTGCGAGGTCCCGCCGAATATGTCACGGCATTCCCACACGACAAGCCCTACGCTGATTGGCCGTGACGACCATCAGGATTGGACGACGTCAATCCGGACTGGACGGCGGGTTGCTGCTGTTCCGGGTGAGCGGCGTGCCGGTGTTGCTCGCGCCATCCTGGTGGATCGGGTCACTCGTCGTCACCGTGCTCTACGCGCCGCTGGTCGGCCGGCTGCTGCCGGAGGCCAGTTCGACGCTGTCCTGGACCCTCTCGGCCACCTTCGCGGTGCTGCTCGGCCTGTCGGTACTCGCCCACGAACTGGGCCACTGCGTGGTCGCGCTGCGCCTCGGGCTGCCGGTGCGCCGATTGCGGTTGTTCCTGCTCGGCGGCATCGCGGAGATCGGCCGGACACCCAAGCGCCCCGGACACGAGGGTCTGGTCGCGGTCGCCGGCCCAGCGGTTTCGGCGGTGCTGGCCGCCATTGGTACCGGACTGCTGTTGATCGTGCCGCTGGAAGGCGCGCTGTGGCTGCTGGTACTCGAGTTCGCGGTCGCCAATATCGCGGTCACGGTATTCAACATGCTGCCGGGGCTGCCGCTGGACGGCGGACGGCTGTTGCGTGCCGGGGTCTGGGCGTTGACCGGTAAGCGTGCCCAGGGCACCAGGGCGGCCGTGGTTGGCGGTGCCGCGGTCGCGGTTGTGCTGCTTGGCTGGGCGCTCTGGGGGGTAGCCACGGGCAGCCCGGACCGGTGGCTACGGCTTGGGGTATGCGTGCTCACGGCGTGGTTCGTGGTGATGGGCGCGAGCGGTGAGTTGAGCGCGGAGCAGCGCAGGGGAGTGTCGGACAACCTACGAGTGGGCGACGTGGTGCGTCCCGTGTTGCAGTTGCCGGCGGAAAGTCCGGTCGCGGACGCGCTGAGTGCCTCGGCGGGTAGGGGAGTGGTGCTGGTTCGGGCAGACGGCGTGGCCGCCGGGCTGCTTGATCAGGCCAGAGCCGAGCGATTGGCCGAGGTATCCCCGCTCGCGCCGGCCGAGCAGGCCGCCGAGGCGATCCGGCCGGAAACCGTGCTGCTCGATTCGGAGTCCGGCGAGGACGTGGTCGAACGCGTGCAGGAAGTGGCTGCCTGGCAGTTCCTGGTCGTCGACGAGAACGGTCGCCCAGCCGGAGTGCTCCGCAGGGAGGACCTGCGTGCCGCCTTGCGTTCCGGGCACCGTTAACCAAGGCGGACGTGGCGCGTTGCCCACCCGTCACCGGTGCGCAGGGGTCTGCGATCATCATGCGGCGATTTCGGGTATCCGCACAGGAGGTAGTGGCGCGCGTGGGCAGGGCGAGTGGGCCGTTTCAGGTCGGTGATCGGGTACAGCTGACCGATCCAAAAGGGCGCCACTACACGATAGTGCTGAGTGAAGGCGGGGAATACCACACGCATCGTGGCGCGCTGGCGCACGACGACGTGTTGGGTAGCCCGGAGGGATCGGTCGTCACCTCGGCGGGCGGCACCGCGTACCTGGCGATGCGCCCGTTGCTTGCCGACTACGTGCTGTCCATGCCGCGCGGTGCGCAGGTCATCTACCCGAAGGACGCCGCGCAGATCCTGATGTGGGGCGATATCTTCCCCGGCGCGCGGGTACTGGAAGCCGGTGCGGGTTCGGGCGCGTTGTCATGTTCGCTGCTTCGTGCCGTGGGCTCGCAAGGCAGTGTGACCTCTTACGAAGCGCGGGAGGATCACGCCGAACACGCCGAGCGAAACGTCACGCGGTTCTTTGGTGCCGCACCGGAGAACTGGTCGTTGGTCGTGGCTGACGTCGCGGAGCATCGTGGCGAAGTGGACCGGGTCGTACTCGACATGCTCGCGCCGTGGGAGGCGCTGCCGACCGTGGCTAAGCAGCTGATTCCCGGTGGCGTGCTGGTCGTCTACGTGGCGACCACGACACAGCTGTCCAGGGTGACTGAGGCGCTGCGCGAACAGCAGTTCTGGACCGAGCCACAGTCCTGGGAGACGCTACTGCGACCGTGGCACGCGGTCGGGCTGGCGGTGCGGCCAGAACACCGCATGGTCGCGCATACGGCGTTCCTGCTGGTCGCCCGACGATTGGCGGACGGGGTGACTCCGCCCCGAGTGCAGCGCCGGCCAAGTCGTGGCTAAACTGGACAACTAAGACATAGCGTTCATCGGCTGAGGCGTCGTTCCGGCGTCCGGGCTCGGATACAACTGTGGCCCCGGCGGATCAACGCCGAGGCCACAATCAATTCGCGTCGAGCAACGCGCTACATGTTTGGTTGCTCAGGCTCGAAGTTCGAGGCGCACCAGTCGCCGCCTTCGTTCTTGAAGGTCATAGGTCCCTTGAGTTCCAGCTCTTGGCCCTGCATGCTGACTTTGACCGAAATGGTCGCGGTGGCCGTGTCGCCGTTTTCCTCGGCATCACTTTCGAGGCTTGCGTCGATTTGGGCATTCTCGAGTTCCGGTGGAACGGCCAGCATGCTGCCGTCGGAGTTATCGCCGCACTCGAGTTCGGCCGCGGCCTTTGCGTCCTTGTCGTTGATCGCGGCGACAACCTTCTCCGCGGTTGCCTGAGCGCCGCCACCGCCGAGCACGAGGATCAGCGTGACCGCGATACCGGCGGCGACCAGCACGGCCGCACCGGTGAGAATCCAGGGCAGGGGGCTCTTCTTGCGACCCTGCGGCGGTGGCGGAAACCCGCCATCCGGCGGCGGACCGCCGGGGAAGGTGCCACCGGGGCCGCCAGGTCCCCCGGGACCGCCGGGTCCACCGGGTCCGGGTGGACCACCGAAGCCGGGTGCTCCTGGTGGTGGTCCACCGGGCGCTCCCGGTGGCGGAGGACCGTAACCGGGCTGGGGCTGCGGCCCACTAGGTGGGAAGCCGCCACCTGGCTGTCCACCATATGGACCGGGCGGGGGGCCCTGTGGTCCAGGCTGCCCGAATGGACCAGGCTGCTGCGGCGGTTGGGACATTACGTTCTCCTCTTTCAGCGCCAGCCGGGTGGCGCTTGAGTTCCCCGACACGTTTGGCCGGATTTGTGGGGCTACTTACTTGACGCACGGTAGCTGGTGCTCGGTTCCACCTGACAGCGACTTGACCGAATCCGCGATCTCCGCGTCGTAAATTGGCTGTGACGACACGTCCTGCAATGCGGACAATCCCTTTGCTTGACGGTGATCGCCGGTACCGTTGGGAGCAGGACGCACGGGAGGAGGTGCCGACATGCAGCACGACCGCCCCGGAAGTCGGCCGGAAGGATCCGACCCCGATTACATCGACCCCAACCCTATGAACTATTCGGACCGGTCGGCCGAGGGCCAGCCGGAAGCCAGCGCGACACCCGATCGCTCGGATGACGGTCGTTCGGATTACCACGCCGCGGCCCAGCGGGCAGCCGACGAAGGCGATCGGCAAGCACAGGTTCGTTACCTGGAAGAGGAGATTGCCCTCCTACGGAGCAAGCTCAATGAGTCGCCTCGGCACAATCGGCTACTCGAGCAACGGCTCGCGGAGGCCTCGGAGCGGGTAAGTCAGCTCACCGAGCGGAACAACAAGTTGGTCGAAACACTCCGGGAGGCGCGCAGTCAGCTGCTCGCGCTTCGCGAGGAGGTCGACCGGTTAGCGCAGCCGCCGAGTGGTTATGGCGTGTTCGTGCGAGCGTACGAGGACGGCACGATCGACGTGTACACCTCGGGCCGGCGGATGCGCGTCGCGGTATCTCCCAACGTGGAAATCGAGTCATTGCGTCGCGGTCAATCGCTGCGGCTCAATGAAGCCCTGACCGTGGTGGAAGCCGGTGACTTCGAGCGCACTGGTGAGGTCTGCGCGCTACGCGAGGTGCTTGCGCCAGCCGGGTCGCATGAGCAGTCCAGGGCGCTGGTCGTAGGGCACGCGGATGAGGAGCGGATCGTCTGGCTTGCGGACCCGCTCGTTGACGACAGCGCCAACCCGCTCAAGTCCGGCGATTCGTTGCTCGTGGACAGCAAGGCTGGTTACGCCTACGAGCGGGTACCCAAGGCTGAGGTAGAAGACCTCGTACTCGAAGAGGTTCCGGACGTCCGCTACGAGGACATCGGCGGGTTGTTCCGGCAGATCGAGCAGATCAGGGACGCGGTTGAACTGCCATTCCTGCACGCGGATCTGTTCAACCAGTACGAGTTGCGGCCGCCGAAGGGTGTATTGCTGTACGGCCCGCCTGGCTGCGGTAAAACACTGATCGCGAAGGCGGTGGCGAACTCACTGGCCAAGCAGGTGACGGCCGCGCGGGGCGACGATGACTCGCATGCGAAGTCGTACTTCCTCAACATCAAGGGCCCTGAGCTGCTGAACAAGTTCGTTGGGGAAACCGAGCGGCATATCCGGCTGATCTTCCAGCGGGCCAGGGAAAAGGCTTCGGAAGGTACGCCGGTGATCGTCTTCTTCGACGAGATGGACTCCATCTTCCGCACTCGCGGCAGCGGTGTGTCCTCGGACGTGGAAACCACGATCGTGCCGCAGTTGCTTTCGGAGATCGACGGTGTCGAGGGCTTGGAGAACGTGATCGTGATCGGCGCCTCCAACCGGGAGGACATGATCGATCCGGCGATCCTGCGTCCTGGCCGGCTGGACGTCAAGATCAAGATCGAGCGGCCGGACGCCGAAGCGGCGAAGGACATCTTCTCCAAGTATCTGACCACGAATTTGCCAATCCACGCCGACGATCTGAGCGAGTTCGGCGGCGATGGCAAGGCATGCATCGACGCGATGATTCAGCACACCGTTGAACGCATGTACGCGGAGAGTGACGAGAACCGGTTCCTCGAGGTCACGTACGCGAATGGAGACAAGGAAGTGCTGTACTTCCGGGACTTCAACTCGGGTGCGATGATCCAGAACATCGTGGACCGGTCGAAGAAGGCCGCGATCAAGTCGGTCCTGGACACGAAGCAACCAGGCTTGCGGGTGCAGCACCTGCTGGATGCGATCGTGGACGAGTTCGCCGAGAACGAGGATCTGCCCAATACGACCAACCCGGACGATTGGGCGCGTATCTCCGGCAAGAAGGGGGAGCGGATCGTCTACATCCGCACCCTGGTGACAGGCAAGAACCAGGATTCCGGAAGGGCGATCGACACGGCAACGAACACCGGCCAGTACCTCTAGAGCGAACGACATATGGGCGCACGGCACGCCGTGCGCCCATATGTGTGCCGGTCGGTGTATAACGCCTTATCCTGCGAAGCGTGAGTGATCATGAACAGGATGGCGAGGCGTTCGCCACGCATCCCCGGGTGCCGGTAACCGCGCGGGAGATGACGGAATGGCTGGGGGAGATGGCCGAACTTGCCCGGGCTGGCGAGGTATCCGCGGATGAGCTGATCAGAGTTCTGGGTGAACTGCGTGCTGCGGCGACGGCGTGCGCGAACGCCTCCGACTGGGCTCTCATGGCCGCCCGCGAGGCAGGTGCGAGCCTGCGCCAGGTGGCCACGGTATTTGGCAAAGGCTACGTTCGGTCGCCGGCCGCGCGCCTGGAAAAACTGCACCGCGAGGCGTTGACCTCGGACGAGTTTCTCGAACTGATTCGTGCTCGCGGCCACGACGCCTCGACTGGCGTATAACGACCTATACGGCCGGGCTTTGTGTGGACCCCTCGCCTCGTCACGTCGACCACACGCGTCACCACCAGAAACATGCAACGACTCCAGAGACACGATCGGTGTCCTGGGGCGGACTTCTCCCTCGGATGTGGGAGTCGGTTACGCGCTGAAACCGATGCAGTAGGTTGCGGCGTGTGCCCGGCCGTTGCCGAGCGGTCATTCCGGACTGGGGAAGGAAACCTAGTGCGCCTCGTGTCTGTCGAGCGGGTTGCCGCGAGCCTGGCGGTAGTCGGCATGATCACCCTTACCGCATGCGCGGACCAGCCACGGGAACTGCGGTCCGCTGTGGATGGCGGCGAATCCGGCGCCGCCACGTCGACGACACGTCTGGCGCCTGAACCGGCGCCGCCGAGCAACGCCGGCGACCCCGAGCGGCAGCCGGCTGCTGAGGTCGGATCTGCCCTGTTCACGGCTGCTGACGTGGCCGACGAGGAGGTAGCTCCGGACCCTGCGGATACCGAACCGGTCGCCGCGATTCAGGACTGCGTGAGTCCGGCTCAGCCGGCGCTGGCCGAGGAGGGCACGTACTGGCGGTATCCAACGGGGTCTCGGCTACAGCAGGTCGTGACCGGGTATCCGGCTGGTGAGGCAGTTCGCCTTGCGGAACAAGCCAGGGACTGCGGTACTCGACCACTGGATCTGGCTGCCGTATTGGCGCCAGCCGCCGCGCAGGGCGGAGGCTGGTGTGTTGCCGAGCCGGAGCCAACGTGTGCCGCACTGTTGGCCGATGGTCAGCGGTTGGCGGCCATCGCGGTCTATGGCACCACTGAGGAACGGGCAGCCGAAGCCGTGCTGCGGCTCGCGCCTGTGACGGCCGAGGCGCTGCGTCGCGGCGAGCCGGGCTGACCTAGCTCGGGGACTGGGAGCTCAGCTGCTGGTTAGGTCCAGCCACCGGAGGGCGAACTGGCGCCCATCGGGCACAAACGGCCATTCGCCGGTCAACCGAGCACGTAGTTCGGTGACCGGTAGCCATTCGCCGGCGACGATCTCGGCTTCCTGGTGCACGATGGGGCCGTCCCAGCGCGCTTCGAAGCAATACGCATGTACGCGTACCGGTGGCTGGTCGTAAACGTCGGTGAACAGATGGCGTAGAACTGTGCCCGAAACGCCCAGTTCCTCGGCGAGTTCGCGATAGGCCGCCTGTTCTGGTGTCTCGCCCGCCGCGACGACGCCGCCCGCCCAGCAGTCATACATGCTCGGGAAGACATCCTTGCTTGCGCTGCGCAGATGGACGTAGACCCGCTCGCCGTCGCCGGAGCGGACGAGTATCCCACTGCTCGCGTGCCACAGCCCCTCGGCACGTACCGCGCTGCGCTGGGCCGAACCGATGACGTCGCCGTTTTCGTCGTACCGCGCTACGAGCTCGTCACCACCGGTCACTCGACGATCCTGTCACGCCGGCGGCGAAGACGGCAGCCGAGGCCGTAGGCTTCGAGTATGCGGCGGATCATGGGAACCGAGGTGGAGTACGGCATCGCGGTGCCGGGCGACCCCACCGCCAATCCGGTACTGACCTCGACACAAGTAGTACTCGCGTATGCGGCTGCCGCGGATATTCCGCGAGCCCGTCGAGCGCGCTGGGATTATGAGGTCGAATCACCATTGCGTGACGCGCGCGGCTTTGACCTGGCTGGCCCGGGCAACCAGCCTCAGGACCCGGAGGTGGAAGACCTCGGCGCGGCGAATGTGATCCTGACAAATGGTGCCCGGCTATACGTTGACCACGCGCATCCCGAGTACTCCGCGCCGGAGGTCACCAACGCGCGGGACGCGGTGCTGTGGGACAAGGCTGGCGAACGCGTCATGGAGGAGGCCGCGCTCAAGGCGGCCACGGTGCCCGGTCAGCCACGTCTGCAGCTGTACAAGAACAACGTGGATGGCAAGGGCGCGAGCTACGGCACGCACGAGAACTACCTGATGAGTAGGGCGACCCCGTTCACCGCGGCGATTGCCGGACTGACGCCGTTCTTCGTGTCCCGACAGGTGGTGTGCGGTTCGGGCCGGGTGGGTCTTGGCGCGACCGGAGATGACGCTGGCTTCCAGCTGACCCAGCGGGCCGACTACGTCGAGGTCGAGGTCGGGCTGGAGACCACGCTCAAGCGCGGGATCATCAACACCCGTGATGAGCCGCATGCGGATGCGGACAAGTACCGCCGGTTGCATGTGATCATCGGGGACGCGAACCTCGCCGAGTACTCGACCTACCTGAAGATCGGCAGTACCGCGCTGGTGATCGAGATGATCGAAGCGGGGGTGCGGTTCGATCATCTGAAGCTGGCCGAGCCGGTGCGCGCGGTGCACACGATCAGCCACGACCCCACGTTGAAGGCCACCGTCGAATTGGCCAGTGGTCGCAAGTTCACCGGTCTGGACCTGCAGTTCGCCTACCACGAGTTGGCGAGTGAGTACGCCGAGCAGCATGAGCTCGATCATGACTCGCGCGAGGTTCTGCGGCTGTGGGGCGAGGTACTCGACGCGCTAGCCAGGGACCCGGATGAATGCGCGGATCGGCTGGACTGGCCCGCGAAGTTGCGGTTGCTCGAGGGCTACCGGGCACGTGACGGCCTTGGCTGGGCTTCACCCCGGCTGCACATGATCGACCTGCAGTATTCGGATGTGCGCTTGGACAAGGGCCTGTACAACCGGTTGGTCGCGCGCGGGTCGATGCGCCGCTTGGTGAGCGAGGAACAAGTGCAGCAGGCGATGACCACGCCACCGGATGACACCAGGGCGTATTTCCGCGGTCGCTGCCTTGAGCGCTACCCGGAGGCGATCGCGGCCGCATCGTGGGATTCGGTGATCTTCGATGTCGGCAGGGAATCGTTGGTGCGGATTCCGACACTGGAACCGCTTCGGGGCACGAAGGCGCACGTTGGCGAGCTGCTGACCGCCGCGCAGACGGCTGAAGAGCTTGTCGACGCCCTGACCAAGCGAGACTGAGCAGCGGGTCGCTGGCCGCGCTGGCACGGCTGTCTGGTCGATCCCGGGCGAGTTGGCTAGCGACGATGACGGTGCTACTAGGTAATGTTGACGTGACGGGGTTAGTACGAGCCACACCGGGAGGCGATGATGGCTCAGGACAAGGTCCAGAAGCATGGTGGCGGAGACGAGGACGAGGAGTTCTCCGACGGTGGCCCCGCGGGGCAGGAACGCCGCGAGAAGCTTGATGAGGACGTGGACACGATCCTGGACGAGATCGACGACGTGCTCGAGGAAAACGCCGAGGACTTCGTGCGCGCCTATGTGCAGAAAGGCGGCCAGTAGTCGCGCGGCGGGGCGTACTACCCTTGCCCGCCGGAACAGCCAAGCCATCACTCGTTGATTGGGACAGGAACCACAGGCACGTATGGACAACACCGCAGCTGGCCAGTCATCGTCCGCGCCGTTCGGTGGCCGCCTGCCGGCCGCCTACTTCGCGCCGGGCACGTCGTCGTTCACCGAGTTTCTTCGTTCGCAGGCACCGGAACTGCTACCCGGGCGACGGGTAAGTAGTTCCGCGGAAGACCTCGCGCTGCCGCATGGCACCACGATCGTCGCGTTGACCTTCGCGGGCGGAGTACTCATCGCTGGCGACCGCCGGGCGACTGCCGGCAATCTGATCGCGCAACGGGATATCGAGAAGGTCTACGTCACCGACGATTACTCCGCGGTGGGTATCGCCGGCACCGCGGGTATCGCGATCGAGCTCGTCCGGCTGTACGGCGTGGAACTCGCGCATTACGAGAAGATCGAAGGCGTATCACTCTCGCTGGATGGGAAGACGAACAAGCTGGCGGCGATGGTGCGATCGAACCTGGACGCCGCCCTCGCCGGGCTGGCGGTATTGCCGCTGTTCGTCGGTTATGACCAGGAAGCCAGTGATCCGACCAAGGCTGGGCGAATCGTCACCTTTGATGCGACCGGCGGGCGTTACGAGGAAAACGCCGGCTATCACGCCATTGGGTCGGGTTCGCTGTTCGCGAAGTCCGCGTTGAAGAAGCTCTACGACCCCGCGGCTGACGAGGAGGCCGCGCTGCGGACCGTCGTAGAAGCGCTGTATGACGCGGCCGATGACGATACCGCGACTGGTGGCGCGGACCTGGTGCGCCGAATCTTCCCCACGGTGATCTCGATTACCGGTGAACACGGTGCGGTGCAGATCGAGGAAGAGCGGACCAGTGCGGTCGCCGAGACATTGATCGCGGAGCGTAGCGCCACTTCCACCGGCTGAGTCAGCACCGGCGCCACGACGGTTGCGCCGGTGCCAGAACCCCGAACACGACGATTTAAGAGCTGGAGTCCATACCGTGTCGATGCCGCTGTACGCCTCGCCCGAGCAGTTGATGCGCGAGCGCTCGGAGCTTGCGCGAAAAGGTATTGCCAGGGGACGCAGTGTCGTCGCGTTGAAATACGCGGGCGGGATCCTGTTCGTAGGGGAGAACCCCTCGACGACGCTGCACAAGATGTCCGAGATCTACGACCGGATCGGGTTTGCGGCCGCTGGCCGGTACCCGGAGTTCGAGAGCCTGCGCAGGGCCGGGATCAAGCACGTGGATCTGTGGGGTTATTCGTACGACCGCAGGGACGTGTCCGCGCGTCAGCTGGCGAACGTGTACGCGACCACCCTGGGCTCGATCTTTACCGAGCAGGTCAAACCGTTTGAGGTGGAGATCTGTGTGGCCGAGGTTGGTGCTACCGCAGAGCAGGATCAGCTGTACCGCCTCACTTATGACGGCTCCATCGTGGACGAGCCCCAGTACGTGGTGATGGGCGGGCAAACCGAGTCGGTGGTTTCCGTGCTCAAGGACACCTACTCGGATTCGCTCGAGCTGGCTGACGCGCTGGCGTTGGCCCACCGGGCGCTCGCCGCGCCACCGAGTGCCGGTGGCGGGAATGGAAATGGGCAGCGCGAGCTCGGCAAACTGGAGGTGGCCGTGCTCGAGCGGGGCCGGCCACGTCGTGCCTTCCGCCGGATCAGCGGGGCCGCGTTGGACGCCTTGCTGCCCAGCGAGGGTGACGGCGCCGACGGCAAGGGCGAAGCCGGTGGCGACGAGACGGAATCGTCGAAGGACAGTTGAGTGGTTGCCGGTGGGCGGCAGTCGCGCAGTGTGTCGGTAACGGCACGCAATCGATTCGATTCACAACGATAGCGCGTTTGGCGCACCGGTTTTCCGCTTCTAGGACCTAGTGTGGAGTAATGCAGCGGCGGATCTTCGGCATCGAAACCGAGTTCGGTGTGACATGCACGTTTCATGGCCAGCGCAGGCTGTCTCCGGACGAGGTCGCGCGATATCTGTTCCGGCGGGTGGTGTCCTGGGGTCGATCGTCGAACGTCTTCCTGCGCAACGGTTCCCGGTTGTACCTGGACGTGGGTTCGCATCCGGAGTACGCGACGGCCGAATGCGACGATCTGACCCAGTTGGTCACGCACGACAAAGCGGGCGAACGGATCCTGGAAGATCTGCTGGTGGACGCCGAGCGGCGACTGGCCGACGAGGGCATCGGCGGCGATATCTATCTGTTCAAGAACAACACCGATTCCGCGGGAAATTCCTACGGTTGCCATGAGAACTACCTGGTGACACGGGCGGGGGAGTTCTCCCGAATAGCCGATGTGCTGCTGCCATTCCTGGTCACCAGACAGCTGATCTGCGGGGCCGGCAAGGTGCTGCAGACGCCGAGAGGCGCCGTTTATTGCCTTTCTCAGCGGGCAGAGCACATCTGGGAGGGCGTTTCCAGCGCAACCACGCGGTCGCGGCCGATCATCAACACCCGGGATGAGCCGCATGCGGACGCGGAGCGCTATCGACGTCTGCACGTGATCGTCGGTGATTCCAACATGGCTGAGCCGACGACCCTGCTGAAGGTGGGAACCGCCAACCTGGTGCTGGAGATGGTGGAGCGGGGCGTGCAGTTCAGGGACTTCAGTCTGGACAACCCGATCAGGGCGATCCGCGAGATCAGTCACGACCTGACCGGTCGTCGGCAGGTACGGCTCGCGGGTGGCCGTGAAGCCTCGGCGTTGGAGATCCAACGGGAGTACTACGCGCAGGCCGTCGAACATGTGGAACACCACTCGCCGGACCCCGTTTCCCGGCGGGTCGTTGAGCTGTGGGGCCGTGCGCTGGACGCCGTGGAGCAGCACGATCTGTCGTTGATCGACAGGGAGATTGACTGGGCGATCAAGTATCGGCTGGTCGAGCAGTACCGGGCGAAGAACGGGCTGGAGTTGTCCAGTCCTCGGGTCGCGCAGCTGGACCTGGCTTATCACGATATTCGACGAGGCAGGGGGATCTTTGATCTGCTGCAGCGCAAGGGCGCGGTGGATCGGGTCACTGATGACGGTGAGATCGAACTTGCGAAGGACACGCCGCCGCAGACGACGCGGGCGAAGCTACGCGGGGACTTCATCGCTGCCGCGCAGGATGCTGGGCGGGACTTCACGGTGGACTGGGTGCACCTGAAGTTGAACGATCAGGCACAGCGGACCGTGTTGTGCAAGGACCCGTTCCGCGCTGTCGATGAGCGAGTGGAGCGACTGATCTCCTCGCTCTAACGCTCCTGGTCTTGGCCTGGCCAAACTTTACCTAGACCGCCCGCTCGGCGACGGTCGTTTCAGCCGGTACGTCGGGTTCGTGTGGCCACCCCATCGGGTGCAGCTGCCAGGCGACACAGGCCGTTGAGGTGATCGTCGACCTGCGGATAAGCCTGGCGGCTGCGCCGGATTGCTGAGTCCGGCTGATCGACAACCGCGATCTTGTCGTAGTGGCTGTAAGCCCGCTACCTGCACAGTTGGCCCCGGCAAGCATCACTCGGGACGCCATCACAGCATTTCGTGATGTTTACATGCAGTTTGCGTGCATTACCGAATGCGCTGAGAGAGTGCCGGGTAGTCGGGGACGAAAGGCGCTGGTCGGGGTGCAGCCACTGCTGCGAGCGGTTGATGACGTGGTACGTACATGGATAGCTGCCGGCCCACTGATCATGGCACTGAGCCTGACGTTGGCTTGGTGGCGGGCACGGCATGGGCACCGACGACGTGCGGTGCTCACGGCTGCGGTGGACATCGCTGTGGTGGTTGCCGCCCTGTCCGCGTTGTACCTGGTGATGGTGCCGATACCGGATGTGCCGCCGGGGATGATGAATCTGACTCCGGGTTCGGAAGTGGTTGCCGGGGTGTTTGGCCGTGAACCGCTGTGGCAGGTCGTGGGGAATGTGCTGTTGCTATTGCCGCTCGGTGCTTTACTGCCGCTGCGGATCGGTTGGCTACGCGGGATTGGCCGGGTGGCGATCGCGGGGTTCTGCTGCGCGGTGTTGATCGAGTCGATGCAGTATGCCCTGAATACTGGACGGATCTGCACGGCTGATGACGTGCTGCTGAACTGCGCCGGTGCCGCGCTCGGTGCGTTGGCGACGCGACGGTGGTGGACGCGGCGAATCCGGCCGGTGGCGCGGCTGGCAGGACCCTACTCGCCGGTGTGGATTACGCCGGCCTTACCCGAGCCGCTATTGGATGGGCAGCGTTCTGCGGCCTGATCGCTTGCGGGTGGAACCAGGGGATCGGCTGCGGCGTCGAAGCACAGCGGTCGAAACGCAGCGTCCGTCGGCAGGTTCCGGCGGACCGGTGAGGAGATTCGGGTATGCGTCGGTTGGCCACCTGTGGTCGCGTGCTTGCCACGGTGGTCATCGCGGTGCTCGCCTTCGGGTTGCTTGGCGGGCCGGCCGCGGCCCGTCCGTGGCCCCTACAGCTGAATGAGGCCGGCTGCACGGATGCTTCACGGGCGAACCCGGTAGTGCTGGTGCACGGCACCGCGGACACCGCGCGGGCGTGGCAACCAGCGATGGTGCCGGAGTTGGTCGCACGTGGGTTTTGCGTGTACAGCTACGACTACGGCGCGATGCTCACCACGTTCGGACAGGTGAATGGCGTCGCGCCGGTTCGCGAGTCGGTGAGCACGCTGAAGGACGTGGTTGATCGCGTATTGCGGGCTACGGGGGCTGCTGAGGTCGATCTGGTTGGCCACTCGCAAGGCGGCATGCTGGGACTGAACTATCTGAAGTTCCGAGGTGGCGCGGACAAAGTCCGGAATTTCGTCGGGCTCGCGCCCGTGACGCATGGCACGGACCTGAACGGTTGGGTCAAGTTGACCAACGCTTCAGTGGTCGGCCGGCCGCTGACAGAGTTCCTGCTCAACGGGTTCTGCGCCTCGTGTACCGAAATGCAGGCCGATTCGGATTCGGTACGTCGGCTGAACACTGGACCGATCGCACAGGCTGGTGTGCGGTACACGGTGATCGCGACCCGGTCCGATCAGACCGCTACGCCGGCGGGCAAGGCCTCGTTCATCGACGAGCCTGGCGTGCGGAACAGCTATGTGCAGGACGAGTGTTCGGGTAAGCGGCTACGGCACGAGCAGCTGCCCGCCGATCCTGCGGTGGTCCGGATGGTGTCGAATACGCTAGCGCCGGGCGCCAGCGGCCCGCTGGACTGCGGATAGCCGGCCTCCGGTGCAGTGGGCGGGCAGGTCGCGGAGATGACCAACCGCCGGTACCGGACTCTGGGAGTGTGTTCGGTCGCGCAGTTCACCACCACGCTCGAGTTTTCGGTCAGCTATCTCGCGTTGCCGGGCATCGCCGCTGATCTGCGGATGTCCGCCGCGTTCGGGCAGTGGGTGATCAGCGCCTATGCGGTGTTGTTTGCTGGGTGCCTGCTGTTCGGCGGCCGGCTGGCGGACCGGTTCGGCGCGCGCCGGATGTTCCTGCTGGCCATCCTCGGCTTTGGGGTCACCAGCGCGTTCGCCAGTATCGCGTGGTCTGCCTGGCTGCTTGTCGCTGCTCGTGCTGGTCAGGGTGTGGCTGCCGCCTTGTTGCAACCGGCGGTGTTGCGGCTACTGGCTGTCGCGTTTCCGGTTGGGCCGGCCCGTGGGCGAGCGCTCGGTGTGTGGAGCTCTGCGGGTGCGCTCGGGTTGGCCGTGGGTACGGTGCTTGGTGGGGTGCTGACCGAGCAGTCCTGGCGGCTGGTGTTCGCGATCAGTGTTCCACTCTGCGCTGGCTGTGCGCTTGGGGTCTGGCTTGGGCTCGGGCGCGGTGACCGTGGGCGCGATGGTCGGCCGATCCCGGTGGTCGCCGCGGTACTCGGCACCGTGTCGGCGGTCGCGGTGGCCCTGGTATTCACCCTGGGTGAGACGGTGGGTTTCGGCACGCCGGTCACGGCAAGCGTGGTTGGCGTCGCGGGGCTGGCACTGCTTGGGTTTGTCGGGCATGAGCGCGCCGCCGATGTGGGTCTGATCGATCGGAGTCTGCGTCGGGTCCGGTCGTTGCGGGTCGGTGCGAGCGCCGCGGCGTTGTACATGGCGAGCGCGGGCACTACGTATTACCTGCTCACGCTGTCGCTGCAAGTGGGCAAGGGCTATCAGCCGGTGGCTGCGGGGTTGGCGTTCCTGCCGATGGCCGTGTTGGTGACGGTGGGCAGTATGGTCGCCGGGCGGGCGGTCCGGTGCTACCGGGCGGAGACGGTGCTGCTGGCCGGGTTCGGCTGTACGGCGGTTGGTCTCGGTCTGGTTGCTTGGTTGTTGTCCGGCGACAGCTACGTGCTGCACCTGTTGCCGGGACTGGCGTTGACCGGCTTGGGTAACGGGCTGGTGTTCACTGCGATGTTCCTGGTCGGGATTCGGGAGGTGCCCGAGGGTGCGCAGGGTGTTGCTGGTTCGGTGTTGACCACCGCGCAGTATCTGGCGAGGGCGCTTGCGATCGCGGTACTGACCATCGTGCTCGGTGACAATCCCGGTGATTCGGCGTTTCGGAGCGCATTTCTGCTTACCGCGATAGCGGCCACGGCTGGTTGCCTCGTCGCCGTGCGGGCGCGGGTTGGTGGTGAACCGATCAACCGCGGTTAGCGCGTATCGGTTTGTCCGCTCCTGGTCGACGTAATGACAGGATTGCCGGCATGCTTCCTCTCGAAGGTGTAACCGTCGTTGCCTTGGAACAGGCCGTCGCGGTGCCGTTCGCGACCAGGCAGCTCGCGGACCTGGGCGCCCGAGTGATCAAGATCGAGCGACCTTCCGGCGATTTCGCGCGCGCATATGACGCCACGGTCAAGGGTTTGTCGAGCCATTTCGTGTGGCTGAACCGAAGCAAGGAGAGCGTCGTGCTCGACCTCAAGACGAGTGCCGACCAGCGGCGGCTGGACGCCTTGCTTGGTAAGGCCGATGTGTTCGTGCAGAACCTGGCGCCGGGTGCGGCGGAGCGGCTGGGTTTTGGATCCGAGCGGCTGATCGAGGAGTATCCCCGGCTGATCGTCGGGGATCTGTCCGGCTATGGCGGTTCCGGGCCTTACCAGCAGAAGAAGGCTTACGACCTGCTTGTTCAGTGCGAGGCGGGCGTGGTGTCGATTACCGGTACGGAAGCTGAGCAGGCCAAAGCGGGGATTCCGGTCGCGGATATCGCGGGCGGAATGTATGTGTACAGCGGGATCCTCGCGGCGTTGTACGAGCGGGAGCGAACCGGCAGGGGCAGTAGGTTCGAGGTGTCCTTGTTTGACGCGCTCGGTGAGTGGATGGGGTACCCGTACTACTACGGCAACTATGGCGGTAGCCCGCCAGCCCGGACTGGCGCGCGGCATCCGGCGATCGCGCCTTACGGTCCGTTCACGACCGGGGATGGCGCCCAGGTGTTTCTCGCGGTGCAGAACGAGCGGGAGTGGGCGACGTTGTGCGAGGGAGTCCTGGGCAGGGGTGAGCTGGTCGACGATGAGCGGTTCGCGGATAACCCTCGGCGGGTTGCGCATCAGGATCAGCTAGCGGAGGTAATCGAATCGGCCTTTGCTTCGCGAACCGCCGAGGAGGTGCTTGCGCGGCTGGATGAAGCGGGGATCGCGAACGCTCAGTTGCGCGATGTGGCTGGTTTCGCGGCGCATCCACAGTTGGCGGCGCGGGACCGTTGGCGCACCGTTGATTCCGAAGCTGGCCCGTTGCGTGCGCTGCGGCCGCCAGTGACCATGCCGGGTCGGGAACCCCGGATGGGTGCCATACCTCGACTTGGCGAACACACCGAGGCCGTGTTGGCCGAGGTGGCGGACGACTGATTCGCCGCGATCCGCGCGGTTCACCCTTCCGTTTCACCCGACCGTGGCGTAACTTACTAGCACGTAGGGAAGATGGTTAGTTACCCAGCGTGCTAGTTCGGCGAGCCTCGCCGCGGGCGTGGTGGCGCGGTTTGCGAAGGGAAGGTCAGCATGCCGCACACGGATCAACCCAGAAACCAGCCCGAACACCAATCCGGGAACCGACGTACGACTTGGCGCCGACTCGGCGCGCTTGCGGCGGGAGTGGCGGTCACGTTCGGGGTGCTGTCCGCGAGTCCGGCACAAGCAACCGAAGGCACCGTGCAACTGGCCGATTCCGAGCGGGCGGTGCCGGGAAGTTATATCGTCAAACTCGCCGACGACTCGCTCGGCGGCGCGATCCAGGGCACGCTTCGCCAGCTTTCTAGCGCGGTGTTGGCCACGGCGACCGGCCTGGTCACGGAGTACGGCGGCGAGGTCAGCCGCACGTTCGCCGCGGCACTACCGGGATTTGCGGTGCGGCTGTCGGAGGAGCAAGCGGCGCGCTTGGCTGCCGATCCTGCCGTCGAGTACGTCCAGCAGAACCAACGGTTCCAGGTGTCCGACGTCCAGGAGAACCCGCCTTCCTGGGGCCTGGACCGTACTGACCAGCGGGACCTACCGCTTGACCAGTCCTATACCTATCCAGGTAGCGCCAATGTGGACGCCTACGTGATCGATACCGGGGTACGCACGACGCACGCTGATTTCCAGGGCAGGGCGGCACACGGCTACGACGCCGTGGACAACGACAACGATGCCAGCGATGAGCACGGGCATGGCACCCACGTCGCGGGCACGATCGCGGGCAGCGCGCACGGCGTCGCGAAGGACGCCAACGTGATCGGCGTCCGGGTGCTCGATGAGCAGGGCTCCGGCACGACCGAGCAGATCGTAGCCGGAATCGACTGGGTCACCGCGAACAAGGACGGCCCCTCGGTGGCCAATATGAGCCTCGGCGGCGCCACCGACCAGGCCTTGGACGACGCGGTTAGGGCCTCGATCGAATCGGGCGTGACCTACACGGTGGCGGCGGGAAACGGGAACATCATCGGGCTGCCCGAGGATGCGGGTAATACGTCACCGGCGCGGGTGCCCGAGGCATTGACCGTTTCGGCTACGGACAGCTCGGATACGCGTGCGAGCTGGGCAAACTACGGCTCGGTTGTCGATCTGTTCGCGCCAGGGGTGGACATCACGTCGGCGTGGTACGACGGCGACGACGCCACCAACACGATCAGCGGCACCTCGATGGCCGCACCGCATGTCGCCGGCGTGGCCGCGCAGTATCTCGCGGCGAACCCAGACGCGAATCCCGCGCAAGTGGCCGAAGCGCTGGTGGCGAACGCGAGCGTGGACAAGGTAGGCAATCCACTCGGTACGGCGAACCGGCTACTGTACGCGGGCAGCTAAGTCAGCGTGGTCAGGTCAGTTCGGCTGGGTGCGGTCGTTGTCCAGTAACGGAGTGAGCAGCGAGCGCTGTTCGGTCGGTACGTACTCGGCGTAGTAGTCGTACAGTGCTCGCCGGCCAAGCCGGCAGGCGAGTTCTCCTTCGCCGGCGCTGATCGCCTCGAATACCTCCGTATGGTGCGCCAATGATCTGTGCATCAGCGCGAGCCGGTCGGCGGCGTTCGCGAGTTTGTCGGTGATCAGCTCGAGCACGACGTCACGCACGACCTCGCTGCATACGACGATGAGCGGATTCGCGGTGGAGCGCGCGACGGAGTCGTGGAAGGCAATATCGGCCTGGCTGAACTGTCGATAGTCGGGTGCGTCCTCGTCGAGTACCACGGACATCTCGTGCAAGGCGTCGGACATCTCGGTCAGCTGCTGAGCGGTCCGCAGCTGGGCGGCGAGCAGATAGGCTGAGCCTTCGAGCAGCATGCGGAACTGCAACAGCTCCGCGAGGCCCAACTCGCCGGCACGGGTCAACCGGCGCATGGATTTGTGCAATCCGCCAGGGGAGGCGGGCAGCACCTCGGGCCCACGCGGGTCGCCGGGACGGGAACGGACCAGTTCGCTCGACTGCAACACGCGGAGCGCCTCGCGCACCGTGGACCTGCTGACACCGAACTGGCTCATCAGGTCACGTTCGCTCGGCAGCCGCTGGCCAGGCGAGAGTTCGCCGGAGAGCACCGCGTGCTCGATCTGCTCGACCACCCGCTCATAGGCGCGGATCGGTGATACCGGTTCGAACTTCACGAGTGACAACCCCCTTGACGGTTGGGACGCCTCCTGAAAACCTACTGGTCCGACCAGCATACTGGCCTAATGGAGGCGCCATATGCGAGCGAGAGTCCGGCCTGTCGCGGCCCTGCTCGCGCTGCTCATGGTGCTAGTCGGCTGCTCAGCAGGCTCCACCGCGACCGTCTCGGGTGACGAGGACACGCTGGCCGTGGGGTTCACGGCAGAGCCGGAGAACTTCGATTTCACCACCAGTGACGGAACCGCGATTCCGCAGGCGCTGCTCTACAACGTGTACGAGAACCTGGTGAAGGTCGGCCCGGACGGCGAGCTGGAACCGTTACTCGCGAAGTCCTGGTCGATCAGTGCCGACCGCACCGTCTACGACTTCAGGCTGCAACCGGATGCGCGATTCAGCAATGGCGCCCGATTCACCGCGGCGGACGTGAAGTTCTCCATCGAACGGGTGCCGACCGAATGGGCAATCTCGCTGAAATCGAAGATGGACGTCGTGGACCGGGTCGAGGTCATCGCGCCGGACCACGCGCGGGTCGTGCTCAAACAACCCAGCAACGCCTGGCTGTTCGATATGGCCAGCAGAGTGGGCGCGATGTTCAGCCGAACCGGCGTCAGTGACCTGGCCAACAACCCCATCGGCACCGGACCGTACACGGTCGCCGAGCGACGGCGCGGCGACTCGATCGTGCTGCGCGCCAATCCGGACTACTGGGGCACCCAGCCTGGCTACCGCACCGTGGTGCTGAAGTACATCGCGGACCCGACGTCACTGAACAACGCGCTGCTCAGCAACGAGATCGATGTGATCGCGCAGATCGCAGCGCCGGATTCGGTGCCCCAGTTCGAGGCCGACGAGCGGTTCCGCGTCATTCAGGGCACGACCAACGGTGAGGTGGTCCTCGCCTACAACAACGCACGACCGCCCTTGGATGACGCTCGGGTGCGTCGCGCGCTGACCATGGCCGTGGACCGGCAGGCTCTGCTGGAGACGGCATGGGCCGGGCGAGGCGAACTGATCGGCAGTATGGTGCCGCCCACCGATCCCTGGTACGAAGATCTGTCCACCGCCTATCCGCACGATCCGTCGAAAGCCAGAGAGCTACTTGCCCGGGCGGGGGTGCGTGACCTGTCCCTGCGGCTGCGGATCGCGAACCTGCCCTACGCCACGGCCGCCGCCCAAGTAGTCGCCTCGGACCTCGCCCAGATCGGCGTTCAGGTGACGATCGACCCACTGGACTTTCCCGCGGTGTGGTTGGACGAGGTCTTCACCAAACACGACTACGACATGTCAATTGTCCAGCACGTGGAGCCCTACGACATCGTGACCTTTGGCGACCCGGACTTCTACTGGGGCTACGACAGTCCTCGGGTGCAGCGGCTGCTCGCGCAAGCCGATAGTGGATCGCTACAGGCCAGGAACGACAAGATGCGCGAGGCTGCCCGCGTGCTCGCCGAGGACGCGGCCGCGAACTGGCTGTTCCTGTTCCCGAACGTCATCGCGGCCAAGTCGGAGGTCACGGGATTGGTGCCGAATCAGGTGAGCGAATCGTTCGACCTCACCGGTATCCGGGCGGCGCGATGAGCACCGGACGCGCGGCGATCGGCTGTAGGCCGAGGCGGGTGATCGGATGGCCGTAGCCGTACTGCGCCGCCTCGCGATCCTGCTGGTCAGCGTCTTCGTCGCGTCGATCGTGGTGTTCCTGTTCATGGCGGTACTGCCAGGCGATCCCGCGCAGGTCGCACTGGGGATCAACGCCACTCCCGACCTCGTCGCCCAGCTGCGCCAGGAGTTCGGGCTGGACAGGCCGCTCATCGTGCAGTACCTGGACTGGATCGCGGGTATTGGCACTGGCGACTTCGGCGTTTCCTACGTCACCAGGGAGCCCATCGGGCCGCAGCTGGTCGACCGACTCGGCGTGACACTCTGGCTGGTCGGTGCCGGGATCACGGTCGCGGTCGCGATAGCGCTACCCCTCGGCACGCTGGCCGCGGTCCGCCATCGCAAGCCGAGCGGCGTGGCGATCTCCGGGCTGTCCCAGATCGGACTCGCGGTACCCGCCTTCCTTGCCGGCATGGTGTTGGTGCAGCTGTTCGCGGTGCGGCTGGGCTGGTTGCCCTCCGGCGGTTGGACGCCGCCAAACCAGGACGTGGGTGAGTTCCTGCGGGGTCTGATTCTGCCCGCGCTCTCGCTTGGGCTCGTACAAGGCGCGGTGCTGACCCGCTACGTACGTTCGTCCGTGCTCGACACCCTCGGGCAGGACTATCTGCGGACCGCCCGCTCGAAAGGACTGCGCCCGTACCAGGCGTTGGTTCGGCACGGGCTGCGCAACGCGGCGCTGCCGGTGGTGACCGTGCTCGGCCTGCAGCTGGCGACCCTGCTCATCGGCGCGGTCGTGGTCGAACGAGTCTTCGTACTCCCCGGTTTGGGCAGCATGCTGCTGGACTCGGTCGCCTCGCGGGATCTGCTCGCGGTGCAAGGCATCGTGCTTGTACTGGTCGTTGGGGTGCTGCTGATCAACTTCGTGGTGGATCTGCTGTATGTCGTGCTCAACCCAAGGCTGCGGGGGGCGTAGATGACGACAGCGGCAGGGCGTACCAGGAACGCGAGTTTGCTCGCCGGAGCCGTGCTTGTCGGTCTGGTTGTGCTGATCGCGCTGGTGTCGTTTCTGTGGACGCCGCATGACCCGCTGCTCGTGGACGCGAGCTCCCGACTGCTTGGACCGACCGGGGAACATCTGCTCGGTACCGACAAGTTCGGCAGGGATGTGTTCAGCCAGATCATGGTGGGTGGGCGTACCACGCTCTATGTGGGGATCGTCGCGGTCGGGCTGGCCGCGCTGGTGGGCACCCCGCTGGGCATCATGGCCGGAATGTCCCGAGGGTGGCTGGGTGAATTCGTGATGCGCGCCAGCGATCTGGTGCTGGCTTTTCCCGCCCTGCTGCTCGCGATCATGTTCGGCGCGGTCTTCGGCGCAAGCACGCTCACCGCGATGATCGCGATTGGCATCGCCACCGTGCCCTCGTTCGCGCGGATGGCGCGTTCCGGCACGTTGCAGGTGATGAGCAGCGAGTACATCCTGGCCGCGCGTACCGCCGGCCGATCAGGCTGGTTCATCGCGCGCCGGCATGTCTGGCCGAATATCTCGCCGTTGATCATTGTGCAGTCCTCGGTGTCCTTCGCGATCGCCGTACTGGCGGAGGCGGCGCTGTCCTTCCTTGGCTTTGGTACGCGCCCGCCAACCCCGTCTTGGGGGCGGATGCTGCAGGAATCGCAGGAACTGCTCGCCGTGGAACCGCGCCTGGTCCTGGTTCCCGGCATCGCGATCGCACTGGCGGTACTGGGTTTCAACCTGCTTGGCGATGGCCTGCGGGACAGGTTCGATCCACGGTTGGAGGTCCGCCGATGAGGTCGTGGCGATGAACGAAGGTAGTGCGGTCGGCGCCGCGGAAACGCTGCTGGCGGTGCGCGGGCTGACCGTGACCGTCGGCAGCGAAAACCTGGTCCGAGACGTCTCCTTCGAGATCGGTCGGGGCCAGCGGCTCGGTCTGATCGGCGAGTCCGGCTCGGGTAAATCACTCACCGCGTCATCCGTCATCGGCCTGCTCCCGGAAGGGCTGCGGGCGGTGGGCTCGGTCGAGCTCGCCGGCCAGGAACTGCTCAACGCCAATGAGCGATACCTGTCCACGCTGCGCGGCAGCGAACTCGCGATGGTCTTCCAGGAGCCGATGACGGCGCTCAACCCCGCGATGCGCGTCGGCCGGCAGGTCGCCGAGACGATCCTGTTGCACAACACGCGCCCGAACCGGAAGGCCGCGATGGATACGGCGGTCGAACTGCTGGACACCGTGCGCCTACCGGACCCGAAGGCGAGCGCGCGGGCTTACCCGCACCAGCTTTCCGGTGGTCAGCGGCAACGCGTGATGCTGGCCATCGCGCTGGCGAATGAGCCCAGCCTGCTGATCTGCGATGAACCGACGACGGCGCTCGACGTCACCGTGCAAGCACAAATGGTCGAGCTGATCAGCGACGCGACACGGCGGCTGGGCACCGCCCTGCTGTTCATCACGCACGACCTCGCGGTGATGGCCGGGCTCTGCGAGCGGGTGCTGGTGATGCTGGACGGATCCGTCATCGAAGCCGGCGACACCCGAACGGTGCTCACCGAACCGCGGCACGAATACACCCAGCGGCTGCTGGCCGCCTCGGACCTGGAGGCTCGATGACCGAGCAAACCCAGCCGGCTGGCACCGAAGCCACTCCGACACAGGTCCCGGCAAACGACGTACCCGCTGGTGATGTCCCTGCTATCGAGGTCAGGGACCTGCGCCGGACCTACACGCGGTCCCGCACGAACTCGGTGCCGGCGCTGCGCGGCGTATCGTTCGCCGTACCGACCGGTGGGCGCTTCGGCATCGTCGGCGAATCCGGGTCCGGGAAATCCACCCTGGTCCGACTGCTGGCGGCCTTGGACAAGCCCTCCTCGGGCTCGATCTGGTTTCGGGGACGTCAGATCGACGGGCGCGCCGAGCGCGAACTGGCCTTCCTACGTCGCGAACTACAGGTCGTTTTCCAGGACCCAATGGGTTCACTAGACCCACGGATGCGGGTGCGCGATATCGTCGCCGAACCATTGGACCGGCGAACCAGCCGCGCTGATCGTGCTGACCGGGTGGCCGAACTGCTGGCCGCGGTGGGCCTCGCCGCTGAGGCCGCGGATCGCTATCCACACCAGTTCTCCGGTGGGCAGCGACAGCGCATCTCGATCGCGAGGGCACTGGCACCAGCTCCACGGGTGTTGATCGCGGACGAGCCAGTGAGCGCATTGGACGTATCCATCCGCGCGCAGATCCTTGATCTGCTGCTTGACCTCGTCGCGCGCTTCGACCTCACGTTGCTGCTGGTCTCTCACGACCTCGGGGTGATCCGCTACGTCTGCGACACGGTTGCGGTGATGCGGCGCGGCGAGATCGTCGAACACGGCGCGGTGCACACCGTTTACCAGGCACCTGAGCACCCGTATACCGAAGAGCTCATCACGGCGGCGCCGAGCCTGCGCGCCGTACTCGACCAGCTGCGGAAGGGATCATGACGTGACCATGGGCGAGGACCCGAAAGGGCCACGGACGGCCTACCGTGACCTGTTCCGGCTGCACGGTCGCCGGACGCTCGTATTGGGCGCGGGTAGCGGTATCGGTCGGGAAGCGGCCCACGGGCTCGCGGCGCACGGGGCCGAGGTGGTGTGTGCCGACCTGGACGGCGATGCGGCCGCGAGCACCGCGAACGCGATCGGCGCGGGCGCCGAACCCTACGAAATCGACCTGCTCGAGCCAGGCGCGGCCGAGCAAATGGCCAGCCGCTACGCCGAGACACATGCCGTGGTCATCACCGCGGCCACGAACGTCAGGAAACGCCTCGCCGACTACACCAGAGACGAGTTCGACCGAGTACTCACGCTCAACCTCGGCGCCACCTTCGAGGTCATCCGTGCCTTCGGGCCGCGGATGGAACACAACGGGGGAGGCAGCATCATCGCGTTCTCCTCGATCCGTGCCAGCACCGTGGAGCCAGGCCAAGGACCATACGCGGCGAGCAAAGCCGGTCTGGTGCAGCTACTGCGGACCGCGGCCGCGGAGTTCGGCCATGCGGGAGTGCGCGCGAACGCGATCGCCCCTGGCGTGGTGGAAACACCGCTCACCGCACAGATCAAGAGTTCCCCCGAGTGGTATCAGGCCTACGCCGCCAAGAGTGCGCTCGGCAGGTGGGCGAGGCCAGCGGAAATGGTTGGGGCGGTGGTCTACCTCGCCTCCGACGCGTCCAGCTTCGTCACCGGGGCGGTGCTCGCGGTGGACGGCGGTTGGACGGCCGTGGACGGCAGGTTCGAGCCACCCGCATCGTGAAGGAGCGCCCATGACGGATCTGACCTGGCTCTCGGCCGGCGAGCTGGTTGAGCAGTACCGAACCAAGGAAATCTCCCCGGTCGAGGTGACCGAGGCGGTCCTCGCCAAGATCGAACGGCTGGAGCCAAGCCTGCACGCGTTGTACGCAGCGGATCATGCGCGGGCGCTGGATGCCGCTCGCGCATCCGAACGGCGCTGGCACGCAGGCCAGCCCGGCACGCTCGATGGCATACCGCTGACGCTCAAGGAGAACATCGCCACCGAAGGAACGCCGATACCGCTCGGTACGGCCGCGACCGATCTGGTGCCGGCCGACGCGGACGGGCCAGCGGCCGCACGCTCCCGCGAGGAGGGCGGGGTACTGCTGGCGAAAACCACGATGCCTGACTACGGGATGCTTACTTCGGGGCTGTCCAGCTTTCACCTGGCTAGCCGTAACCCGTGGGAGACCAGCCGCACACCGGGCGGATCCAGCGCGGGTGCGGGCGCGGCGGCCGCGGCTGGCTACGGACCACTGCACGTCGGCACGGATATCGGCGGCTCGATCCGGCTGCCGGCGGGGTGGTGCGGACTGGTCGGGCTCAAACCGAGTTTCGGCCGGGTACCCGTCGACCCGCCGTACCTCGGTCGCGCGGTCGGACCGATGACCAGAACGGTTGCCGACGCCGCCCTGTACATGAGCGTGCTGGCACGCCCGGACAAACGGGACCACCTGAGCCTGCCGCCCGAGCGAATCACCTGGGATCCGAGGCCGCTCGAACCGGCTACGGTGCGCATTGGGCTGCAGCTGGACGCCGGAGTAGGGCTTGCCGTCGAACCGGAGATCCGTGCGGCGGTAGCGGCTGTCGCCAGCAAGCTCGAACAAGCCGGGGCGATCGTCGAACCCGTGGCACCGTTCCTGACTCGCGAGATGCTGGACGGGCTCGACCGGTTCTGGCGGGTGCGCTTCGGCGTGGACTTCGCCGCGCTGCCCGCCGAGCGCAAGGCGAAGATCCTGCCCTATATCGCCGAATGGGTGGCCGGTGGTGACGGGACCTCTGGAACGGACGCCTACCGAGGTTTCGCGCAGATCGACGCGATGAGCGTGGCCGCAATTCGCGCGACCGAGCCGTATGACTTCGTACTGTCACCCACCTGCCCGGTATCGGCTCCGGCCGCCGAATCCGCATCACCGACGGATGATCCACGGCTTCCGTTCGAACACATCGGGTTCACCGTGCCGTACAACATGTCCGGGCAACCCGCCGTGTCGGTGAACTGTGGCTATACGAGTGCTGGGATGCCGGTTGGGCTGCAGATCGCCGGTGCACGGTTCGCTGACCTCGCGGTCCTGCGCATGGCGGCGACCATCGAACAGCTGAGCCAACCAGGGCGGCGCCCGGCGCTGGTGGAGTAGGGTGCTGAGCCTTTCCTGCGCTGGCCTTGAGTGCCGGTGACCTATCCGGCCCGCCATTCGGCCACGATCTCGTCCACGTCATAGGGCGCCATGTTCAGTGGAGGGCCAGCCGGCGGGATACGGATCGCCGTGCGGATCCTGTCGTTGATGTCGGCGAGGATACGGCGGACCTCGGACTCCGTACTCGCCTGCCTGGCCGCTGTGAGCGCCAGTTCAGCTTCCTTGCGTAGCGCGAGCGTCGGCGGCAGGTAGGCCAAATCCTCGTCGCGCAGTTTCTGCTTCACCCACCACATCTCCTCGAGCGGACGGCCAGTGTCGGGGAGTGGTTGTCCAGCGCCCGGCAGATTGTCGAACTCGCCGCGTTCCTGTGCCTCGCGAATCTGACGCTCAACCCATGACTCGAAATCAACGCCGGGCGGTTTGCGTTCGGTCACCGTTCCCCCTCGGGTAGGCGCCATCCTGAATGATACGAACGTATCATATCCAGTCTGCTGGCCGGAGAGTTCGACAGGCTGTAGGGGATAAGCCCAGATGCGCAAGAAGCATCGAACGCTTTAAATGTGCGGCCCGCATATGCGAATAGATAATTCGATCTCGTGACCTGGCCGGACCCTGAATCCGCATGTGTACATCGTGTTTGACAATATGCACGATATGAGTTCTCCAGTGATCGCGAAGATCCAACTCGGCCGGGCCATGCGCAGACTGCGCGACGATGCGGGCAAATCCCGGGATGAGGCGGCCAGCGCGCTGGACTGCGACGTCTCCAAAATCTCCCGGATCGAACAGGGCAAGGGCAGTCTCAAGACGCTCGAGGTCGAGGCGCTGCTGTGGCTGTACGAGGCGCCCGACCTCCGCGATCAACTGGTCGAGACGGCACGACTGGCACGTAAACGCACCGCCTATCAGGTGCCGCCCTGGCAGCGGGACTTTGTCGGCATGGAGGCCGAGGCGCGGACGATCCTGGAGTATCAGCCGGAGGTGGTGCCGGCCCTGCTGCAAACCGAGCGGTACGCACGGGCGGTGCTCGCCGCGGATCCCCGCCGTGCGCCCGCTGAGGTCGACCGATATGTCGGCGGGCGGCTGGCCCGGCAACAACGCCTCGCCGAGGAGGTCCCGCCGCGACTGCGCATGGTGCTCAGCGAAGGGGCGATCCGCCGCTCGGTCGGCGGCCCCGCCGTGCATCGTGAGCAGTTACTGTGGCTTCGGAAGTTCGCCGAGCGCCCGTCCGTTGATCTGCGTGTGCTGCCGTTCAGCGCCGGCGCGCACGCGGCTATGGGTATCGGCTTCGTCGTGCTCGAACTGCCCGACCCAGAGGTGCGTATCGGCTATGTCGAGACGCTCGACTCCGCCGACTACCTCACTGAGCCAGCCCAACTCGACCGGTACGCGGAGCTGTTCGAGCGGCTGTTCGACTCCGCGGCCGACGCGGAACAGACTGCGGCGCTCTGCGCGGAGGTCATTGGCCAGTTGGACTGACGCCCCGCGGTGCGCCGCGGCCAATGGCCCATCGAGCGCGCACCGTACGGGGTTTCGGCAACGATCACAGCGGGTCGCGCGCTAGGGTTTGGGTGTGTCCACCGCACGCGCCGAACGACTCGTCAACCTGGTGCTGTGCCTGCTTTCGACCCGTCAGTACCTGACCGCGGAGCGTATTCGCGGGATCGTGCCCGGCTATGCGGACGCGGCCAGCGACGAAGCCTTCTTTCGCATGTTCGAGCGGGATAAGACCGAACTGCGCGAACTCGGCATCCCGCTGGAAACGGGTAAGAACTCGACCTTCGACGCGATCGATGGCTACCGGATCGCCCGTCGCGATTACGAACTGGGCGAAGTCGACCTGGAACCGGACGAGACGGCGGCCGTCGCGCTGGCTGTGCGGCTCTGGGATTCCCCCGAGTTCACCGGCCAGGCACGTGGTGCGCTGCTCAAACTGCGGGCGGCCGGGGTGGAGGTGGACCAGTCGGCACCAGCGGCCAGTGTCCAACCCCGCGTTCGTGTGGAACCGGCGTTCGCGCCGCTGCTCGCCGCCGCGCAGAACGGGATGTCCGTCCGGTTCGATTACCGCAAACCGAACAGCTCGGCCGCACAGGGACAGACGGCCAGAAACGTCGAGCCATGGGGCGTCGTTTCGTGGCGTGGACGCTGGTATGTCGTCGGCTACGACCGGGATCGCACGGCCCCGCGCTGTTTCCGACTGTCCCGGATCGTTGGCCAGGTCAGCACCGACACGGCCGCGCGGACCAATCGCCCCGACGGGGTGAACCTGCTGGAAATGGTCGCGGGTACCGGGGACACCGAACCCACGCCGAGCAGCACCGCCACCGTATGGGTCGCCGATGGGCGTGCCGCCGGTGTCCGACGCAGCGGTCAGGTTGTGGAACGTCGCGAGGTGGCTGGCACGCCCGGAGATATCGTGCACCTCGAGTTTCGACATGTGGAACGGCTCGCCGGCTGGCTCACCGGATTCGGCCCAGACGTGCTGGTGTTGGACCCGGACGTGCTCGCCAAAACGGTGCATGAACGACTGCTCGTCGCCGCCGGCCTCGGAGATCAGCGATGAGCGGCGCGGACCGCCGGCTGCCCCGGTTGCTCGCTCTCGTGCCATACCTGCTGGCCAGGCCAGGTATCCCGATCGCGGAGGCGGCGCGTGATTTCGGGGTCACCGCCAAACAGCTACGCAAGGACCTCGAGCTGCTCTGGATGTGCGGTCTACCCGGCTACGGGCCCGGCGATCTGATCGACCTGTCCTTCGACAGTGACACCGTCACGGTCACTTACGATGCGGGCATGCGGCGGCCACTGCGGCTGACCGGTGGCGAGGCAACCGCCTTGCTGATCGCGCTCCGCGCGCTCGCGAATACCCCCGGCGTGTTCGACGCCGACGCCGTACACCGGGCGATCGCGAAGATCGAGTCCGCCGCCGGCGCGGCTGAACCGGCTGGCGTCGTGGTCGGGCCCGGCATCAGCGAAGCGGAGACCACGGCACGAATCAGGGAGAGCGTGCAGCACGGGCTGGCTCGCGGCCGAGCACTGTGGCTGCGCTACTACACAGCCTCCCGCGATGAGGTCAGTGAACGCACGGTCGACCCCATGCGGCTGCTGGTCGTCGAAGGCCAGGCCTACCTTGAGGCATGGTGCCGCAATGCCGAGGGAGTCCGGCTGTTCCGCCTCGACCGGATCGATGGCGTTGACGTGCTCGACGAGCCGGCCGACCCGCCGCCACACGCCGCACCAACCGACGTATCCGCGGGCGTGTTCCAGCCAGGAGCGCATTCGGCCGCCGTTGAGCTGCGGCTGCGGCCAGAGGCCCGGTGGATGGCCGAGTACTACCCGATGGAGGAGACCGAGGAGCTCGCCGACGGCTTGCTGCGCGTGCGGATGCGTTATTCGGACGAATCGTGGATCGTCCGGCTGCTACTCGGCCAAGGCGGGGATGTGCTGATCGATGGCCCGCCGGAACTCGCCGACCGTGTTCGTCAACGTGCCGTCGACGCGTTGCGACGGGCAAGTCATCTCGTTGACACCTCTACGGGTTAACGTGTGCAGGTGCCTTATGTGCCGACGATCGTCGTGCTCGTTGTCGGATTGCTCGCGCTGCTCGCCGTACTGGTCCGCGCTATCAGTGCGTACCGGCGCACCAGTACCGTGTACACGATGGTTCAGGGCGGGTTTCGGCGCGACCTTGACCGGCTTCGTGCGCGCGGTGCCGCGCTGCGGGTCGCGCTGGCACGACGCACGAAGCGTAAGAATGCGGATGCAACACACTGATCGTGGCGTATCCTCTGGATGACTGGGGGAGACGGGAGGCGAAGACCGTGGGAAACCTGGGAGCGCTTGAGATCGGTCTGATCTTGCTCGCGCTTGTACTGCTGTTCGGCGCAAAGAAGCTTCCGGCCATGGCGCGCTCGGTGGGACAGTCCATGCGCATCTTCAAGGCCGAAACCAAGGGTATGCGCAAGGACAAGGACGAGGAGTCGAACGCGACGGCGGCCGAGTCGACCGAAGCCGACGCCACGTCGAACAAAACGTCCAGCGATCCGCAGCAGCTGCCGCCGGCTCAGGAGTCGAAGCCGGTCGCGGAGGCAGTCGACAACCAGCAGAAGCAGAACAACCCGAGCTGACCGTGCCACGGTGACCGCCGCGGCGAGATCGGCACCGATGCGGTGCGGCCGCTGGCAGGATGTCCGACATGCGTGGCGTACTCCTGGTCTGCCCTGGCTCCGGTGACGGAACCGTCCTTCGAACCGCCGGCAGCGTTGCCGCCCAGTTGCGGAGCACGCTGAGTCAGCTCGACACCGTCGTCCCGAGCACCGCCGCCGAGACCAGGGAACACGCGCGAGCCGCAGTGAGCGAAGCCGTTGACGTGCTGGTCGTTCTTGGTGGCGATGGCGCGGCGCACTGCGCGCTACAGGAGTGCGCCGGCACCTCGACCGCACTGGCCGTGCTCCCCGCCGGCAGCGGCAATGATCTTGCGCGTGCGCTGGGCATGCCCGCGGAACCGCTCGCCGCCGCGGACCTGCTGACCAGGTTGTTCCGCATCAGCGCGCCCACGCGCTGGGATCTCGGCGAGGCCGCTGGTCACTGGTTCGCCACCGTGCTCTGCGCTGGATTCGACTCTCAAGTCAACGCACGCGTGAACCGAATGCGCTGGCCGCAGGGTCGACGGCGTTATGACCTGGCGATCATCGCGGAACTAGCGAGCCTGCGGGCGCAAACCGTGCGGATCCACGGCGCGAATGGCGACCGCGCGCTACCGGCGACGCTCGTCGCCGTCGGTAATACCGCCTGGTACGGCGGCGGGATCCCGATCTGTCCAACGGCCGACCCTCGCGACGGCCTACTCGACGTTACCGTGATCGGACAGGTCAGACGCCGAGAACTGCTCCGTATCCTGCCCAGATTGCGCACCGGCGGTCATATCGGACACCCAGCGGTACAGAGCTTTCGGGCCAGCCGGATCCGGCTCGGCGGCGACAACGACTGGCTGGCATACGCGGACGGCGAACGGTTCGGGCCATTACCCGTGGATATTCAGGCACATCCAGCGGCACTTCGGGTCTACTCGGCATGGCCGCTGCGCGTGGCCGGCCGGGATATGACACCCTGACAGCGTGGCCGAGAGCCTTTCGAGTACCCCGGCTGCGGCCTACGCGGCATCGCGGCACCGGGAGTCGCAGCCGCGACTGACCGAGTTCGCTGGCGAGCTGTCCTTCGAGCTAGACCCGTTCCAGCGACAGGCCTGCGCGGCGCTCGAGGCCGACCACGGTGTGCTGCTCTGCGCCCCCACCGGCGCCGGCAAGACCGTCGTCGGTGAGTTCGCCGTCCATCTTGCTCTCGCGACAGGCCGCAAATGCTTCTATACGACACCGATCAAGGCGCTGTCCAACCAGAAGTACGCGGACCTGTGCGCGCGGTACGGCACCGAGTCGATCGGGCTGCTCACCGGGGACACCTCAATCAATTCGCATGCGCAGATCGTCGTGATGACCACCGAAGTGCTGCGCAACATGCTCTACGCCGGCTCGAGCACCCTCGATGGGCTCGGCTACGTGGTCATGGACGAGATCCACTACCTCGCGGACCGGTTCCGCGGCGCGGTGTGGGAAGAAGTGATCCTGCACCTGCCCCGGTACGTGCGGGTCGTCGGCCTGTCCGCGACGGTGAGCAACGCGGAGGAATTCGGCGAATGGCTGGTCGCGGTGCGTGGGGATACCACCGTCGTGGTCGACGAGCATCGCCCGGTTCCACTGTGGCAACAGATGCTGGTGGGAAACCGTCTCCTCGACCTGTTCGGACAGGACCAGACGGCTTCGGACAGCAACACTGACCTGAAGATCAACCCGTTGCTGCTGCGGCGTACTCAGGAGATCACCCGCACGCACGCACCGGCCTATGGGCCGCGCGCCCGTGGTCGACGGCGCGGTAGGCCGCCACCTCGGGCTTCTCGTTTTCGGCCACCGTCGCGCGTTGACGTGGTGGACCGGTTGGATTCGGCTGGGTTGTTGCCGGCGATCGTATTCGTGTTCAGCCGAATCGGCTGCGACGCCGCGGTCGGCCAGTGCGTGCGCTCCGGCCTGCGGCTGAACACGCCGGAAGAAGTCGACCAGGTACGGCAGATCGTCGATGAGCGGACCAGGGATCTACCGGAGGGTGACCTCGGTGTACTCGGGTTCTGGGAGTGGCGCGAGGCGCTGGAGCGGGGCGTTGCCGCACACCACGCTGGTCTGCTGCCCGCGTTCAAGGAGACCGTCGAGGAACTGTTCGTCCGCGGCCTGGTCAAGGTGGTATTCGCGACCGAAACACTCGCGTTGGGTATCAATATGCCGGCCCGCACCGTGGTGCTCGAGCGGCTGGTGAAATACAACGGCGAAGCCCACGTCGACCTCACGCCAGGCGAGTACACCCAGTTGACCGGGCGAGCTGGCCGGAGGGGCATCGACGTCGAGGGTTACGCGGTTGTCGTCTGGCAGCCAGGTATGGACCCGAAACAGGTCGCCGGCCTGGCCTCGACCAGAACCTATCCACTGCGCTCGTCGTTTCGGCCGGGTTACAACATGGCCGTCAACCTGGTGGATCGGGTCGGTGCGCAGCAAGCCCGCGACCTGCTCGAACAATCCTTCGCGCAGTTCCAGGCGGACCGCTCAGTGGTGGGCGTCGCCAAGCGCATCAAACGCAATGACGAGGCGCTTGCCGGCTACCAGGACGCGATGACCTGCCACCTCGGCGATTTCGCGGAATACGCGGACCTGCGTAAGAAGATCAGCGAGCGAGAGAAGGTACTCGCCAAGCAGAACAACCGGTCGCGACGGGCCGAAGCGGCCGAGTCACTGCGGAACCTACGTAAGGGCGATGTGATCGCGGTGCCGTCCGGCCGGCGAGCGGGACTGGCCGTGGTGATCGACCCTGGGCTGGATGCCACGGATGACCCGCGCCCCCTGGTGGTGACCGAAGACCGGTGGTCCGGCAGGCTCACCGTCGCGGACTTCCCGGCCCCGGTGACCTCGCTCGGCAAGGTGAAACTGCCCAAGCAGGTTGACACGCGTTCCCCGAAGTCCCGCAGGGACCTGGCATCCAGCCTGCGCAATACCGGCATCACCGCGCCGGGCCGGGGTGGCGGTCGCCGCGGGCGGGCCAGCGATCCGCATGACGATCCGGAACTCGCGACGCTGCGCAGGGCGTTGCGGGCGCATCCCTGTCATGGCTGCGCGGACCGGGAAAGCCACGCCCGCTGGGCCGAGCGATACCAGCGGTTGCGCGCCGAAACCAACCAGCTGGAACGCAAGGTCGCCAGCACCACGCATTCACTCGCTCGTTCATTCGACCGAATCCGCCGACTACTGGCCGAACGTGGGTACCTGGACGAATCGGGCGACCAGGTGACCGCGCACGGGCGCACCCTGACCCGGCTGTACAGCGAATCCGACCTGCTCGCTGCCGAATGCATCCAGCGGGGTCATTGGGCCGACCTGCGCCCACCGGAACTGGCGGCGGTGGTGTCCACCCTGGTGTTCGAAGCTCGCCGGGATAGCCCGTCCGAACCACGGATACCCGAACCAATTACCCAAGCATGGCTGGCTACCTCGGCGCTGTGGTCCGAGCTGGAGGCCGACGAGCGCCGGCACAAACTGGAACGTAGCCGCGAACCAGACGCCGGATTCGCCTGGCCGGTGTATCGCTGGGCTCGTGGCGAATCACTGGAACGCGTGTTGACCTCGGCCGAGGCGAACGGACAGGAGATCTCGGCCGGAGACTTCGTGCGGTGGTGCCGCCAAGTGATCGACCTCCTCGACCAGCTCCGTGATGTGCTGGCTGGTGAGGAGCTTGGCGAAACCGCGGCCGCCGCCGTTCGCGCGTTGCGCCGGGGCGTCGTCGCGCTGGGGGCCACCTGATGGGGAGTGCTCTCCTACACATTTCGCCGATCCGTGCCGTAGCGGTCACCTCGGGTGACGGCCGACAGCGTCATATGGTTTTATCGCGCCGAAGCGTGGTTCGGAAGCATCCGGCGGCTTTCTCGATTCAATCCGATCCGACAGTTCAGCGTTAACCAGCGGAGGAACCCATGAGCAGCCCGTACGGCCCGCCCGGCTGGAACGACCCGCAACAGCAGTGGGGACAGCAGCCCTACGGCGGCGCTCCTGGTACCCCGGCTGGTGGCTTCCCGGACCAGACTGGGGGCTACCCGCAACAGCAGGGCGGAATGCCTCCCGGTGGTTACCCGCAACAGGGCGGCTACCCCCAGCAACCGCAACAACCCCAGCAACCGGGGCAGCCCGGTCAACAGCAGCAGCCCGGGTATCCACCGCAGGGTTACCCGATGCAGGGCCAGCAACAGGGTTATCCTGGCCAGCCAGGTCCTTATGGGCCCGGCCAGCAAGGCGGATATCCAGGCCAGCCGCCGCAGCCCACCCAGAAGAAGTCCGGCGCGTTGCTGTGGATCAGCATTAGCGTGGTGGTGCTCGCGCTGGCCGCGGTTGGCGTCCTCGGGTTCGTCACGCCTGGCTGGTTCAACAAAACCGTGTTGGACAACCAAGCCGTACAGGAAGACGTCAAGCGAGTACTTGAACAGGCACACGGCCAGGTCGGTGTCGAATCGGTGACCTGCCCCGCGGACCAGGAAGTGCAGGCGGACGCGAAGTTCGAGTGCACCGCGACGATCAGCGGCGAGGAAAAGACGGTCGAGATCACCATCCAGAACGACGATGGCCAGTACGAGGTGGCCAGGCCCCAATAGTCAGGCCCAGTAGGCAGGCGTCGGCAGCGACGGCGGAAACTCGGTGGCGCGATACGGGCGAGGCCGATAAAGATCGGTGCGTGACTGATATCCATGTACGCGTCTTGCGTGCCGACGAACACCGGCAGGCTCTCGACCTTGTCTATCGCGCGCTGCACCACAGCCGCAGTACGGACGAGGAGTGGACTCTTCGCGCGAAAGGCCACCAAGAAGGACGGATACTCGGCGCCTTTCTCGCGGATGAGTTGATCGGAACCGCGGCCGCGCTCACCTCCGATACGACCGTTCCCGGTGGTGCCCGCCTACCGACGGCGGCGGTAACGGGTGTCGGGGTTCGGGCGGACCGGCGTCGACGCGGCGCGTTGCGCGCGCTGATGCACGACCAGCTTCGCGACGCCGCCCAACGCGGTGAGGCAATGGCGGCGCTGCACGCGAGCGAAACCTCGATCTACGGGCGCTTCGGCTACGGCATCGGTACGCACGCCCGTGGCGTGCGTGTGCACGCGCGACACGCCGCGGTCCGCCCGGACATCCCGAGCAGCGGCGAGATCCGGCAACTCGGCGGCGTTACCGAAGTTCTCGCCACGATGCCCGAGGTCTACCGGCGAATCGGCCGGCCCCGCGTGGGCATGATGGAACGTCCCGAAGGCTGGTGGGCGATCAAGTACGGCCGCTGGTTCGGCGCCGGGGACAGCCACGAAGTTGCCGTGCACGAAGGCACCGATGGCGCCAGCGGCTTTGTCTGCTACCGAACCCAGGAGATCTCGGACTACGCGGGACCGAACTTCGCGGCCCACCTCGAAGTGGTGGACCTGCACGCGAATTCGCTCAGCGCGCTGGCCGACCTGTGGCGGCACCTCCTCGCCGTTGATCTCGTCGCGACGATCGAGACGCATCCGCGCCCGCTCGACGAACCGTATCCGCTGCTGTTCACCGATCCACGGGTGTGCACCGCCGTGCCGGAGTCGGACGACGAGATCTGGTATCGCCTGCTCGACGTGCCCCGGGCGCTGGCGAGCAGGTCATACCAGGACGCCGAGCCCGTGGTTATCGAGGTACGTGACGAGCTGTTCCCGGACAACGCCGGCCGCTACCGACTCAGCGCGGCGGGAGCCGACCGGACCGACGCGGCCGCGGATCTGCACTGCGACGTGCAGACGCTCGCGATGCTGTATTTCGGCAGCTACCGCGCGAGCGACCTCGCCGAACTCGGTCGGATCACCATCGCCGAGCAGGGCGCGGCGGTGCGCGCGGACCAGCTACTGCGCACCGAGCAGGCGAGTTGGTGCGGTACGGGTTACTAACGCGGTCGTCAACCGCGAGCCGCGCTGGCCTCCTCGTTCCAGATCCGGCGGGTCTCATCCACCGGCAGAATCCGGCGAACCGGTTCCGGCTGGTCGGTGCGATGGCGCCATTCCCGTGGGTATCCGAGCGAGACCTCGTCGAAGCGCACCCCGTCATAGCGCAGGGTCACCGGGATATGTAGATGCCCGTACACCACGGCGGCCGCCGCGAACCGGGTGTGCCAATCCGCGGTCCGCTCGGTGCCACACCACATGGCGAGGTGTTTGTGTCGCATCATCCTCGGTGGCCCCGGATGCAGCGGCCAATGCGAGACGAGCACCGTGCGCCGGCCAGCGCGTTCGGCGGTGAGCCGGCGCTCGGTCTCCGCGACCCGGGCCCAACACCACTGCTGCCGGGATTCGTACGGGTCGGGATGCAACAAGTACTCGTCACTGAACACCAGGCCCACTTCGTGCGCGTAGTCCAGCGCGGTGTCCAGACTGGTGCCGGGGTCGCGGAAGCTGTAGTCGTAGAGCTGGAAGATCGGCGCGATGAGGAATTCCTCGGTGTCGGTGCGCCAGATCGGGTACGGGTCTTCCGGGGTCAGCACATCGATCGACCGGCAGCGCTGCACCAGGTGCTCGTACCTGGCCACGCCCCGCAGCCCGGTCGATTCACCCGGTGTGGTCCATAGTTCGTGGTTGCCTGGCACCCAGATGACCTGGTCGAACCGCGAGCGCAGCTCGGCGAGCGTGTCGTAGATCAGGTCCTCGCGTTCGGCGACATCACCGGCGACGATCAACCAGTCGCCGGGCGCGCGCGGGCGGATGCGATCGACGATCTCCCGGTTGCCCTGATGTGAGACGTGTAGGTCGCTGGTGGCGAGGAGGGATGGCGAAACCACCCCGACAGGTTAACGGTGTGTCTTGCCGGGCCCGTCGTGCACGCCGAGGTGGTGTGGAAACCTGGCATGCTGGAGTTCATGATCGCCACCTTGCTGCGTAAGCCCAGCACTCCGCGGTCGTATCGGGATCGCCTGACCGCTCCGCTGCCTGGACCGCGCGATCTCTACCGGATACTGCGTGAGGGTGGGTTTCGCGGAGCGGCCGAGGACGCGGACCGGATCCCGGTGCTGCGTCGTGGGCTGCCCGAGCTCGCGCCGGGCGCCACGAGTTGGACCTGGATCGGGCACGCCACCTATCTGGTTCGCATCGGCGGCCGCGCCGTGCTGATCGATCCGGTTTGGTCGCGCAAGTTGCCCGGCGTGCCAGCCAGGGTGACTCCACCGGGGCTCGCCTGGTCCGAACTGCCGCCCATCGACGCCGTGCTGATCAGTCACAACCATTACGACCACCTGGACGCGCCGACCATCAACCGGTTGCCGAAACAGGTGCCGATGCTGGTGCCGGCCGGGCTCGGTCGTTGGTTTCGCCGCCGCCAGTTCACCCAGGTGACCGAACTCGACTGGTGGCAGTCGGTCGAGATCTCCGGCGTGCGGGTCGACTTCGTGCCGGCGCATCACTGGAGCCGTAGAGGACCGTTCGACGCCTGCCGGAGCCTGTGGGGCGGCTGGGTGCTGACGGCGCCGGACGGCACCCGCACCTATCACGCGGGGGACACCGGATACGGCCACTGGTTCACCGAGATCGGTCAGCGCTACCCCGGGATCGATGTCGCGATGCTGCCCATCGGTGCCTACGCGCCGCGCTGGTTCATGCGGCCGGTCCACATGGACCCGGACGAAGCCGTGTCCGCGCTGAGCGACCTTGGCGCTCGGCGGTTGGCCGCGATGCACTGGGGCACGTTCGTGCTCACCCAGGAACCCGTGCTCGAACCGTACGAGCGCATCCAGCGCGCGTGGTCGGCGCAGGGGAGGGACGCAGGTGACCTGTGGGCGTTGGCGGTAGGGGAGAGCCGGATCCTGCCGTGACGATTCCCCGTTGTCGACGGCGATCCGCGACCGGCTGCGCGATCGGTTCGGCCCTGCCGTGGATGACTGGTGCGCCAGCCTGCCGACCCGAGTAGCGCGGCTCGCCCGTCGCTGGCGGCTTGCCTGCGATGATGTGCTCGCCGGCGGCACGAGTTGTGTTTACCGTTGCGTGAGTCCCGCTGGCCCGGCGATCCTGAAGATCAGCCCAGACCACGCCATCGCTCGTGCCAAAGCCATCGCGCTGACGGCATGGCGGGACCAGCGGCGCGTCGTCCGGTTACTGGACGCCGATCTGGACAGCGCGGCACTGTTACTCGAGCGACTGGTGCCCGGTCAATCGGTCGCCGAACGCGGCCTGGCCGAACCACCCATCGACGAGGTCACCGAGGTGTTGTCGGCACTGCATGGCGTGCCCGTGCCCGACGGACTGCCACGGCTCGCGGACGGGTTGGCCCGATCGTGGCCGGACCGATTCGAACGGCGCCGGGCAGCCTCGGGGATCGGTACGGTCATCACCGCCCCGCTACTCACCGAAGCCATTACACGTGCGGTGGCGCTCGCCGAGCAGGAAGTGCAGCGGCGATGCCACCTTCGATGCCGTGGACTGGGCCCTCCACGGCATCACGAGCCACGCAGGACTGCGGCGACGAATCGAGGCGCTGGCGCGCGGCGCGACACACCTGCGCCTCGAACGGTTGCTGAGCTGGTGTCGCGCGGTGGCACCCATGGTCGCGATCGCCAAGCACCGTGCCGGCCGTGCTGATCCGGCACGGATCCGGTTCCTCGCCGAACTCGCGGAAACCGGCTGACCATGCCCGGCGTGGCGGTCGAGTGTGCCGCGACGCTAGCCGGCTAGCGTAAAACGCCGTGCGTGCCCACTCTTACGGAAACGATGTGCTCTCCACACCACGGCGTCGCCGTGTCCGGGAGATCCCCGCCGAACCCGATCTCGTCGTGGAGGACGCGAGCAGCGGCTTCTGCGGCGCGGTAGTCCGGATGGCCGAAGGTGGCGTGGTGCTCGCGGACCGGCATGGCGCCGAGCGGGTGTTCCCACTGAGCCCGGCCGGTTTCCTGATCGACGGTAAACCGGTGACACTGACCCGTCCGGCGACCGCTACGGCTACTTCCTCGACCCGTTCCGCATCCGGTTCGGTGCAGGTCAAGGGCCTTCGCGCACGTACCGCGCGAAACAGTCGGATCTGGGTGGAGGGCAAACACGACGCCGAGTTGGTCGAACGGATCTGGGGACATGATCTTCGGGTCGAAGGTGTGGTGGTGGAACCCCTCGATGGCATCGACCACCTGGACGCGCATATCGACGAGTTCGGTACCGGGCCCGGCCGTCGACTCGGTGTTCTAGTCGACCATCTGGTCACGGGGAGCAAGGAGAGCCGGCTGGTCGCAGCCATCGACGACGAGAACGTGCTGGTTACCGGCCATCCCTACGTGGACATCTGGCAGGCCGTCAAGCCCGGAGTGCTTGGCATCGCACGGTGGCCGGAGGTGCCGAAACACGTCCCGTGGAAGGACGGCATATGCGCCGCACTGGGTTGGGGCGAGCCATATGAGGGCTGGCAACGGGTGCTTGGTGCCGTGCGGGATTTCCGCGACGTGGAAACACCGCTGATTGGCGCCGTGGAACGATTGATCGATTTTGTGACCGACACGGGTGACGGCTAGGTAGCGAACAAAGGTCACGCCTAGATCACGGCGTACGACTACACCCACGCGCTGCGTGACGATCTGAGATCATTACGCAATGGTCGCCTTAATCTGGCTCATCGGAGGAGTCGTCCTGATCGCGACCGAAGTGCTCTCCGGAGACTTCGTGTTGCTGATGCTGGGGCTCGGCGCGCTAGGCGCGGCTGGCGCGGGCGCGATCGGTGCCAACTTGGTTGTGACGCTGGTCGTCTTCGCGGCTGTATCGATTGGGCTAATCACGGTGGCCAGACCGGCGTTGAAGCGGCGAATGCATGCCGGTGATGAGGTAAAAACCAATGTGCAGGCATTGGTAGGCAGCAAGGCAGTGGTGGTCGCTCAAGTGGATGCGGTGCGCGGTCAGGTCAAGATCGGCGGTGACACGTGGTCGGCGCGGGCCTATGACGACACGCAGGTCATCGAGCCAGGGCAAATGGTGACCGTCATGGACATCTCCGGTGCTACCGCGGTTGTGTGGTCGGAGTCCTAAGTGACAGCTGGGCCAACAGCCATCATTCTGATCGCGGTCGTCGTGGTCGTTCTGCTGCTTATCCGACTGGCGATCGTCATTGTTCGACCAAACAGCAACGCGGTCGTTGAACGGGTCGGACGTTTTCGCGGGGTACTCGAACCAGGTACGCATCTGATCCTTCCGGTAGTGGATCGGGTGCGGGCACGGGTGGACCGCAGGGAACAGGTAGCCCAACTGTCCGAACTGCATGTCACCACATCGGACAACAAAAACGCGGCGGTATCGATGGCGATCTACTTCGCTGTCAGCGACCCGCGCCTAGCGGTATACGAGAGTTCCAACTATGCGGCCGCGGTAGCGGAACTCGCGAACACCACGATTCGCAATCTGTTGGGCGGCATGACGATGACGCAGGCCCGCGAGTCATATCACCCAATCCGTGGCCAACTGGAATCGCTCCTGCGTGCGGAGGTTTCGCGGTGGGGCGTTATGGTCAGCCGCATTGAGCTGGTCTCGATTGATCAAGCGGTATCTAATGCATGAGTGGAGGCTCCGTTGACCACCACGGTTATCGTTGTCATAGTCATTGCACTGCTGATCATCACGGTCGTAGTCAAATCGGTCCTGGTGGTCCCGCAAGCACAGTCAGCCGTCATCGAACGGCTAGGTCGATTCCGAAAGGTCGGCCAACCAGGTTTGAACTTCCTGGTCCCATTCTTCGATCGGGTACGCGCCCGAATCGATCTGCGGGAACAGGTCGTCTCCTTCCCCCCGCAGCCCGTGATCACGCAGGACAACCTGACCGTCTCGATTGACACGGTGGTCTACTTCCAGGTCACGGACTCGCGCTCCGCGGTGTACGAGATCTCCAACTACATCGCCGCGGTTGAGCAGCTGACCACCACGACACTGCGAAACGTGGTCGGTGGCATGAGTCTGGAGGAGACACTGACCTCCCGAGACTCGATCAACAGCCAACTGCGCGGCACGCTGGATGAGGAAACCGGACGCTGGGGTATCCGGGTGGCCCGCGTCGAGCTGAAGGCGATTGACCCGCCGCCGTCCATTCAGGACTCGATGGAGAAGCAGATGCGCGCCGACCGGGAGAAGCGCGCGATGATCCTGACCGCCGAAGGTGAGCGGGAATCGGCGATCAAAACCGCGGAAGGTCACAAGCAGAGCCAGATCCTGGCGGCCGAGGGTTCCAAGCAGGCCGCGATCCTGGCAGCCGAAGGTGAGCGGCAATCGCGGATTCTGACCTCGCAGGGTGAACGTGCCGCCCGCTACCTGCAAGCGCAGGGGCAGGCCAAGGCCATCGAGAAGGTGTTCGCCGCGATCAAGCAGGGGCGTCCGACGCCGGAGGTGCTCGCGTACCAGTACCTGCAGACGCTGCCACAGATGGCACAGGGCGATGCGAACAAGGTCTGGATGGTGCCAAGCGACTACGGCAAGGCGCTGGAAGGGTTCGCCAGGATGCTGGGCGCGCCCGGCGACGACGGCGTGTTCCGGTACGAGCCACCGGAGCCGGAGGAAGACTTCAAGCGGCCGGAGGACTCCGACGAGGGCATCGACGAATGGTTCGATATGCGGACCGACCCGAAGGTCGAGGAGGCCGTGCGGGAGGCGGAAAAGGTGGCACGCCAGGAGGTTCCTGGACCGCTGAACACACCACGTGCCGCGCCGACGGCACCGGCGGTACCGCCGATCGGTGGCCCCGCGGCGCCGCCAGCTGAGCCAGGCGGCGGTCAATAGTAGCCGTCTGCTGACCTGATTGTGGGGCGTGTCCGTTCGCGGGCACGCCCCACGAGTGTTTCTGGGGTCGGTTTCTCAGGTTCGCCACGTCCGCTCGCTACGGCGAGAGGCGTTGCCGGTGGCGGTGTTCGGCGACCCGGGTCTGATTAGCGCAGCGTGTCGAGCAGTACCGGCGCCGACCGTTTCGCGACGTGTCCACATAGACCACGTCACAACCATCCCGTCCACAGTGGCCAAATCGGTCCGGAGCCTCACACATCAGGTGGGCCAATCCGGAAGCGGTAAACGCGCATGCCCGCGTGAGCACGTCATCACGCTCGCTGGCGTAGTGCAGATGCGGCGGTTTGCCTTCGTGTCGCGAGATATACGGCTTGCTGGCCGTCTCGGCCAGTAGTTCATTGATGAGGTCGACCCTGGTGTCCGTATCGGTGGCCGCGAAAACCGCCCGCAGCCGTACGGTCCAGGCCGCGAGCAGGTCTTGGTCCTTGCGGCTGAGACGTTCCGCGCCAAGGTAGCGTCGCCGCACCAGCTCATCGGCGTCCTCGACCCCGTTGACCAGCCATACGGCGAGCTCGGCTCCGGAGCCGCCGTAATGGTTGAAATGCATAAAGCCATTACAGCACGATGGTCGGGTGAACGAAAGCGAGTCAGTCGCGGGCGGTAGCTGCCCGAGATGTGGGTGGCCAGTCGCGGAGCAGCAGATCGTCTCCAGCCACGCTTCCTCATTGGGGCAACTGCGGTATCAGACCTGTGTCTGCGGGATCACGCTGGTGGTCCTCGCCGGCGATGTGGTCGCCGCGGTGTCCGCCACCGCTTAACCGAGCCATATCGTTGGGACGCGATTGGACAGACAGATGGCCTTCGGTCGAGCTCGCTCCACTGTGGCGTCCGTCCTTATAGTGGGGTCATGGACGGGCCGGACCAGGGCGATGGGTGGGAGTTCGCACATGCCAAAGCCCTGGTGCCGGACGCGGTGGTGTCCGCTGTCGGATACCGCTCCGACTTGCCAGCGCCGGCGGTGCACCTTGGCGCGCCGTCGCCAGCCGTGACGCTGGTGCTCACGCTGGATGAGCCGATCGCGGCTGGTTCTGCTCCGGAGGATGCGTTCGGGCCAGCGGCGCAGTCAACCCACGTGGCGCTCGGGGGATTGCATACTCAGCCGGTTTATCTGGCACAACCGCGGGTGCAAACCGGCGTACAACTGGCCGTCCGGCCGCTGGCCGTGCGGGCGTTGTTCGGTATCAGTACCGCGGAGCTACGACAGCGGCAAGTGGACGGTCGCGACGTACTCGGTATCGGCGCCGAGCTGGTGCGAGAACGGATGAGCGAGGCAGGCAGCTGGTCGGAACGATTCGCGGTACTCGACGGCTATCTGCGTGGGCTACTGGACCGGGCGTCGACGCGGTGCTGGCCGCGTCCTGAGGTGGCCGAGGCTTGGCAATGGATCGCCCACCATCGCGGCACCGGGTCGATTGGCGGCCTCGCCCGGCACGTGCGGTTAAGCGAGCGGCAGCTCTCCGCCGTGTTCACCGCCGAGTTCGGCTTGTCACCGAAGGCGGTATCCCGGCTCATGCGATTCGAGCATGCCCGTCAACGCGTCGCCGGCGCGGTGCGAGCTGGTGGCCCGTTGAATATCGCGGACACCGCCTACGCCTGCGGCTATGCCGACCATTCCCATCTGGTGCGCGACTTTCACCAGTACCTGGGAATCGCACCGAGCGAGTGGGTGGCGCATGAGCGCCGAAATATCCAAGCGGGAGCTGCCCAGCCGGCGCAAGAATTCTGGTCATGAACACAACAAACGAATCCGCGACAGCGGGTACCCGCCCTGCTCCTACCGTCTGGCCCACGTTGCAAGCCAGGGACGCGAACGCGCTGATCGACTTCCTCGTCGACACCGTTGGTTTCCTGCGGACTGCCGTCTATGCCGACGGGGATCAGGTCGCTCACGCCCAGCTTGATTGGCCCGAGGGTGGCGGGGTCATGCTCGGAACGCACCAGCCCGGCAGTGACTGGTCACGAGAACCCGGCACCGCCGGTATCTACGTCGTCACTGACGACCCGGACGGCTTGCACGCGCGACTGCGCGCGGCAGGGGTCGAGATGGTCCGCGACGTCGCGGACCAGGAATACGGCAACCGCGAACTGTCCATTCGCGATCCAGAAGGCAACCTCTGGTCGTTTGGCTACTACCGGGGTGAGCCCCGGCAGTGTGCCTAGTAGTTCCGGTTTAGGCGGTGGCGGCGTGCGGCAGCGCCTCCTTCCGGTTGTGAGTAAGCGCGGCCGATGAGTTCGTGACTCCCGGCGCGTCTCCATTCATGACTCCCAGGAAAGGACACCGTCATGTCAGAGCTTCTCGTCGACTTCATCACTTCTCTCGACGGCTACGCATCGGGAGAGGGCTGGCCCGGCTTCTGGGGCCTCGAGGGCCCGGAGTACCTCGCGTGGCTTGGCGAGCAACCCGAGGTCACCCATCTCATGGGCGCGAACACCTACCGACAGATGTCCGGCTTCGCGGCCGGCCAGGTCCCGAACGGTCAGGATGAGTTCCGGGCCGAAGAGGAAGCGTCCATCGATGAGCTGACGCAAGCTTCGAAGGTCGTGTTCTCCGCATCTCTCGAGGATCCGCTGACATGGGCGAATTCCACACTCGTCCGCGACGACGCCGTCGAGGCGGTCCGCGCCATGAAGAAGAACGGCACGGGGATCCTCAGCACAATCGGTAGCCTCAGCCTGAGCCGATCCCTGCTCAACGCTGGACTCGTCGACCGCTTCCGAGTCGTGATGTTCCCGGTGATCACCGGGGCCACGGGCGCAGAACGCATCTACGACGGCTACCCGGACGTCGCCCTCGAGATGCTTGAACACCGCACCTTCGACGGCCGCATCCAGCTGGTCGAGTACAAGCCACGGGTGCTCGAGCATCCGCCGCTCGGCGCCCCCGCGTGACGGCCGTGGCCAAGGCACCGGGCCACGGTCTACCGCACGCTGCAACGGGACCAGAGGTCAGCCAAAATCAGAATCTGATGTCCAACGCCCCGACTACTTCGTTCAGCTTCAGGAGTCCAGGGCCTACGACGTGGCACATCAGGTGTCCTGGTCAGCTCGGCCTGCCGCAAGTTCAGCCAGTCGCTGCCGAAGGTCCGCCGTAGCGTCCACGTCCACGTTCGCTGCCTCGCCTGGTGTCAGCGCGAGTTCCTGCAGTTGGCTCCGTAGTGAGCCGAGTGCCTGCTCGCTGCATTCGTGTCGACTGCTGGTCTCGGTCAGCTGATGCTCCAGCCGGCCGATCCTGCGCTGCAGTTCACCAAGCTCCCTGGCATGCGCGGTTGTGGCCGTCTCGATTGCCTCGTCGTGTGCCGTTCGGGCGCGGGCCACGGCCTCGTTCAGCGCGTCCGCGGCTCGCGCGCGTTCCTCGGCCAGCTGGGTGTCGTAGCGGTTGCGGAGCGCGTCCAGCGCGTTCGCCTGCTCGGCGATCAACGCCTCGGACCGTTGCCGCTCCTGCTCGACCCTTGCCCGTTCGTGGTCGACCTGATCGCGCAGGGTAGTGAGGTCACTGTTGGCGACCGCGAGTCGTTCGGACAACGTGGTCAGCCGTTCCGCCGCTGATTTCGCTGTCTCCTCACTGCGCGCGGCGTCCGCTCGCGCGGTGTCGCGCTGGGTTTCCGCGCGAAGCTGGGCACGTTCGGCTGCATCCATGGCCTGTAGCGCTCGGTCGCGATCCTGCTCGGCCTGCCGCTTGACCTGCTCGGCCACGGTTTCTCGCTCGGTCGCTTCCGCCGCTGTCTGCCGCGCCTGGTCGGCTCGATCGTCTGCGGCCGCTCGCAGGCCTTGCTCGTCCGCCGCGGCACGAATGGCCGCGTCCTTGGCCCGTTGAGCCTCGACGACCTCATCCGCGAGTTGCCGTTCGAGTTGTTCGAGCAATCCGGCGAGTTGCCGCGTCGGTCCGAGGGCGCGGGACACCTGCTCGGACAGCTCCGTGACAGGCAGCGGAGGCGCGTCGGTATCGACACGGATAGAGCCAAGGATGTCCTCGGCATTGCCGGCCTGTTTACAACTGACGCCCTTACTTCCCCAGGTCTTGCCGTCCTGGCAGTAACGAGGGCGATTGCCGGGGCCGGAGTTCAGCGGCAGGGGAGCGCGGCAGCCCGAGAACGCGCATCGGCGGCGCTGTGCTCCGGCTGAATCTTCCGACGCCGGATCGGCATCGGAACCGGTCGTCTCCTCGGCCATCAGTTGCGAAAACCCCTGCTCAGCTCCCATCAGGCTATCCTATCAAACCAATTACGCAATCATAATCAGCAGTTATATTTGCGTAATTGGTTATAGAGATGCTCAGTCAACCTGCGATAAGGTCTCATATCGTGGGTCAGATTGGCGGATTGATCGAGCCGGCGGCTGGCTTGTGTCTGCCGACTACACTGCCGCGAATGAGCGCGGGCACGGACAACGATGATGCCCAGGCCCCATGGTCGGGAGGTGCGGCGATTGGCTCGGCCGGGTGGTCGGCGACGACACTCGGCTTCGGCGTCTTTACCCTGCTGACGGCGCTGATGGGCTGGGCCGCATGGCTACTGGTCGTCGCGCCGGTAACCCTGACCTCCGGAGGCGGCTGGTTCGCCTACGCCCCAGCTACCGTGGGCGACTCGGCGGTCCCTTACTCCTTTGGGGGTGCCGGCATACTGACGACTCTGGTCGGCGGGGTGTGGCTGGCGCTGGTGCCCGTGGCCGGGGTTGGCCTGGTGGTCGCCAGGCATGCGCGTGGCCGCGTGCCCGCCTTACGAGTGCGGGCAGGCACGATCACCTGTGTAGTGGGGTTGCTGCTGGCCGTGGCCGGGGCCTTCTGGTGGTTCATGGTCAGCACTGGCGCGCCCTGAGCCGCCGTGCGCACGCTGCCGGGATAATGCGAGGGCGCTCACCGACGCACCCGATAGCGCAGGTGCAGCACCCGCTCGCCCTGAATCACCACGTCCGGATCTTCCAGCAGGTGCTGCGCGTGGACCGATCCGAAGAACCGCTTGCCGGACCCGAACACGACCGGAACGACGTCCATCCGCACCTCGTCGACCAGGCCCGCGGCGAGTAGCTGGCCACCGACGTCGCCGGCGGCCACCTCGACCACGCGGTCACCCGCAAGCTTCTGTGCCCTGGCCATGGCTTCCTCGACGCCGCCGACGAAGTAATACGGCGCCTCGGGGTCCCAGCCCTGGGGCGCCGGCCGGTGCGTCACGACGACCACGTGGTCGACCCCGCCCGGCGGCTTCCCGCCCCAGCCGTCCGTCAGATCGAAGACGTGGCGGCCGACGATTGTCGCGCCGATCTGGTCCCAGTATGGCCGGGTGTAGTCGTAGGACGTCCGCGACACTGTCATCTCGCCGCTCTCGTCCAATGGGACGTCACCGTTGGTGTACCAGTCGAACAGCGGTCCGGGTTGGTCGTGCTCGTCCGCGACGAAACCGTCTACTGACACCACGTTGTACATGACTACCGTGCCCACGGGGCCCTCCTTTGCTTCGGGGTGCCCAAATTAGCGAGTCATGAGCCGCGGCTCTTGTAAGAAATCAATCGGCCGGCAGTGGCCAGCTGTCCAGCGTATGACCGGGGTGCTCACGCAGGAACCGCCGCCGGACCTCGATGTAGCGGGTCGGTGTGAGCCCGGTGAACGCGCGGAACTCGTGGCCAAAGTGGGCTTGGTCGAAATAGCCAGCGCCACCGGCGAGGTCGGCCCAGTCGATCGGTTCGGCGAAGTTGATCGAGAACACGGTGGCGGCGAAGCGGTGGGTGCGGGCCAGCCGCTTCGGCGTGACGCCGACGAGCTCCTTGAATCGCTGTGCCAGATGAGTGCTGCTGACGCCTGTTGCCGCGCCCAGCTCGCCGATCGCAACCGCCCCGCCGGTCGCGGCGATGAGGCTGCTCGTATGGCGGACCAGCCCCAGGCCCGAGGGCGCGCACAGCCGACGCATGAGCTCCGCTTCGAGCAGGGTCAGCATCTCGTGTGGTCCGTCCGCCGTGGTAAGCCGGTCGCGCAGCTCGGTAACGGCGGGACGGCCCCACACGTGCTCGACCGTCACCGGCCGGTCGCGCAGCTCGGCCGCAGGCATCGGCAGGAATGGTGCCAGCCCCCATGGCTTGAAGTGCACGCCGACGGACCGGGTCCAGGGCGGATAGCCGAACTCCCAAGCGCGGGTGGGCATGGTGACCACACAGCCATCGGCGTAGTCGGCCGCCTCGACATCGGCGCCGCCGCGGATGCGAAACGGCGCCCCGAGGTTGACGATCAGCAGCACCGCCGGCGGCGGCAGCGTCAGCCGGGCATACGGCGGTTCACCCGCCAGGTAGTACAGATCGTCGATCAACCCGTCCAGCGGTGGTCGTGGCACTCTGGACACGTACTCCACGCTCACAGCATCGCCTGCTTCCTGCCACGTGGTTGCGGCCGGGGGTTTTGCTTTGCCACATACGTCCCGATCACCGAACCGTGGCAAAGAGGGGTGGTCCAGATGACAGGTGAGGCCGTTACCGATGTACTCATCATTGGTGCAGGGCCCGGCGGACTGCAGCTCGCCCATGACCTACACCAGGCGGGCAGCGACTACCTGGTAGTCGACCGGGCAGACCACCCCGGCAGCTTCTTCAGCCACTATCCGCGGCACCGGCAGCTCATTTCGGTGAACAAGGTCGCTGTCGATGAGCGAGACAACCCGCTTCGCTTTGACTGGAACTCGCTGCTCAGCGCGGACGAAGCGATGCGGTTCGGTAAGTACACGGCGGAGTACTTCCGCCGGCCGCGGAGATGACCCGCTACCTCGCCGATTTCGTCGACCGGCATGAACTACGGGTCCGCTACCAGTCCAGAGCAACCGGTATCAGCGCAGATCCCATCGGGTATGCGGTGTCGTTTTCCGACGCGCCGCCGGTGCGGGCACGGCGGGTCGTGATCGCGACCGGCGTCGAACCGTATCGGCCTGACATTCCCGGAATTGACCTCGTCGAGCGCTACGCGGACCTCGCCACCGATCCAAGCGAGTTCCACGCCGCCCGCGTGTTGATCATCGGCAAAGGCAACTCGGCCTTCGAGACAGCCTCGGCGCTGATACCCGTGGCCGCGACGGTGCACCTGGCGAGCCCGAGCCCGGTACGGCTTGCCTGGAACACCCACTATGTCGGACACGTTCGCGCGGTCAACTGCAACGCCATCGACACCTACCAGCTCAAGATCGGCAACGCCCTGCTTGACGCCGAAGTGACCGGTATCCGCCGAGACGGAACCGGGTTCCACGTGGACCTCGCCTACACGCACGCCGGCGGGCAGCGGGTCACCTACCAATACGACCGGGTGATCGCGGCGACCGGTTTCCGGTTCGGGGCGCATGACCTGCTGACCGGGCTGGGCGGTCAGACCTGCCACGACGGCCGTTATCCAGCCATGACGCCCGACTACGAGTGTCCCGACCGGCCGGGGCTGTACTTCGCCGGAACGTTGACGCACGCCAGGGACTACCGCAAGGCGATGTCCGGGTTCATCCACGGCTTCCGGTACAACTCTCGATTTCTTGCTCGACTGTTGACGGCTGCCGGCGACCTCGCCCCGCAGTGCAGGATCGACGTCGACGCGGCGACGCTCGCGCAATGGGTACTTGATCGGCTCAACACCTCGGACGCGCTGTACCTGCAGCCCGGCTACTTCGCCGACGTGGCCGCGGCCACCGATCCCGACCAAACCGACCTCGGAGTGTACGAAGCGGTACCGCTGGACTGGGTGCGCGACGGCGGGTTGGGCAGTGGTTGGCAGCTCGCCGTCACACTCGCGTACGGCCCACCGGCGGCGGATCCACTGAATGTCGACCGGCGCGATGATCCGTCCTATGCGGACGTGACGCCATACCTGCACCCGGTGATCCGGCTCCGGCACGCTGGCGTGGATACCGCCGAGCTGCATCTTCTCGAGGAGCTGGAGAACCGGTATCGCCCCGAGGAACACCTACCTCGGTTGACGTCCTTCCTGCGGTCCGCCCTTCCTGTCGAGTCGGTGGTGAGCTGAGATGTCCAACTATCAGGCCGAGCCCTGGAAGATCAAGATGGTCGAGCCGATTCGCCAGCTGAGTCGACCTGAACGCGAAGCGGCCATCGTCCAAGCCGGATACAACACCTGCCTGCTCGATTCCCGAGACGTCTACATTGACCTGTTCAGCGACTCCGGCGTGAACGCGATGTCGGATCGGCAGTGGGCCGCAATGATGGTCGGCGACGAGGCTTATGCCGGCTCGGCAAGCTTTACCCGACTGGCCGACACCGTGCGCGCCTACTATGGCTATCCGGAAGTCATCCCCACCCATCAAGGCAGGGGAGCCGAGCACATCCTCAACCGGATGCTGGTCCGGCCCGGCCAGCACTGCCCGGGCAACATGTACTTCCCGTCCACCAGGGTCCACCAGGAACTCAACGGTGGCGCCTTTCACGACGTGATCATCGACGAAGCGCACGACCCGTCCACGGTCCTACCGTTCAAGGGCAATGTGGACTGCGACAAGCTGGAAAAACTCATCGCCGAGGTCGGCGCGAACAACATTCCGTACCTCGCGCTCGGTGCTCCCGTAAATATGGCTGGCGGACAACCCGTGTCGATGGCCAATATCGACGACCTACGGGCGTTGACGAGCGAACACGGTATTCCGTTGATCCTCGACGCCGCCCGTGCGGTGGAGAACGCCTGGTTCATCCAGCAACGCGAAGCGGGCTGGGCAAACGCCAGCATCGCGGAGATCCTGCGCGCGATGTGTGACCGCACCGACGGCGCCACGATGTCCGCGAAGAAGGACTCCTATGCCAACATCGGCGGCTGGCTGGGGCTACGCGATGCTGAGCTGGCAACGCAGGCGCGGGGACTGGTGGTGCTGTTCGAAGGCTTGCATACCTACGGCGGGATGGCCGGTCGGGATATGGAAGCCGTCGCGCAGGGCATCGAGGAATCCGTAGCCGAGGACAATATTCGCGCCAGGATCCAGCAGGTTGGTTACCTCGGCGACCGGCTGGCCGCCGCGGGTGTGCCGGTCATGCAACCCATCGGCGGCCACTGCGTATGCATTGACGCGGCGGCCTTCCTGCCGCATATTCCGCGCGAGCGGTTCCCCGCGCAGGCACTGGCTGCGGCGCTCTACGTCGAGGGCGGCGTCCGAGGCGTGGAACGGGGCATGATTTCCGCCGGTCGCGATCCGGACACGGGGGAGAACCGAACACCGAACCTGGAGCTTGTTCGGCTGGCGATCCCGCGCCGGGTCTACACCCAGGCACACCTCGATGTGGTCGCCGAAGCGGTCATCTCGCTGTGGCACAACCGGGACAGTGTGCGCGGTCTGCGGTTCGTGCACGAACCGCGATACCTCAGGTTCTTTCAAGCTCACTTCGCGCCGGTCGACTAGGCGCCCCCAGTGGAGCGAGGTTCAGCAATCGTCGGTGCGGGCTTCTAGACTGCGTGCTCATGACCCAGCTGGACGAACAGGGGCGACTCGAACCGCCCGTTGCGGGTGACGAACTGGACACCCTGATGGGGTTCCTGAACTTCCAACGGGAAACCTTCGCCTGGAAATGCCGCGGGCTGACCAGCGAGCAGCTGGCGACGACCGCGGCGTCCTCGACGATGACACTCGGTGGGATGCTGCGGCACCTCAGCTTCGTCGAGGACATCTGGTTCTCTTTCCGACTACACGCCAACCCACCGCAGGAGCCGTGGGACAGTGTCGATTGGACGGCCGATCCGGACTGGGACTGGCACAGCGCGGCTGCGCACACGCCGCAGGAACTGCTCGCCCAATGGGAACTGGCCTGCGCGCGCTCACGTGAGCTCACGGCGGACGCGGTCGCCGACGGCGGACTGGCACGGCTCGCGTATCGGCCATGGCCAGACGGCAGAACCCCGAACCTGCGGTGGATTCTCTGCCACATGATCGAGGAGTACGCTCGGCACAACGGCCACGCCGACCTGATCCGCGAGTCGTTGGACGGGGAGACGGGCGAGTAACCGAACCCGTGACAGCACAGCACGACAATTCACGTGAGCCAGCCGTTCCGGATGCCCCGACATCGATCGTCAACACGTCGGGCGAACGCCCGCTGTCCCCACACGACCGGCTGGCCGCGCTCGACAGCGTTGCGGCCGCGTACGTCGCGGAACAACGACCGGCGAATACCCGCAAGGCATATGCCGACGCGTGGCGAATCTGGCAGGACTACACCCGCGACGCCGGAATCCCCGTGCTCTCCAGCACCGTCGGCGCACTTGTCGGCTTTGTGCGCTGGCTGGAGACGACCAAGGCGGCCTCGGTAGCCACCATCGACGCGCGATTGACCGGCGCCGTGGTCGGCCTGCGCGGTTACGGCATCCCGGTCGATCAGGAGGCGAGCCGGGCCGCCTGGAACGCCTTGAAAGGCTACGAGCGACGGCTGGCCGAAGCCGGCATTGTGCGGGGGAGAGGTAAGGCGCAACCGGTGACGCTCGCGCACCTGCGGGCGATGTCGCGGGCGTGTCCGTCCAGCGTGGCCGGCCTACGGGATCGGGCGGTGTTGCTACTCGGCTTTACGATCGCCGCACGCCGCAGCGAACTCGCCGGGCTGCGCGTCACTGACCTTGTCTCAGCAGGTAGTGACGGACTGCTCGCACGGCTTGGCTACACGAAAACCGGGCCGGACGAGCGCGCCGTGCCCTACGGCGTGCACAGGGACACCTGCCCGGTCAGTGCCTGGCACGCGTGGCGGCAGGCGGCGGGGATGACCGAGGGCCCCGCATTTCGCCGCGTCGACCGCCACGATCACGTGTTCGCCGCTGGCCTGTCCGCGCAGGCGATCGGCGAGGTCATTGCCCGTTGCGGGAAACGGGCCGAACTGCCCTTTCGGATAACCGGGCACTCCTTGCGTGCCGGATTGGCCACCGAGGCGCGTCGTAACGGTGCTGACCACAAGGCCGTATGTGACCAGGGTGGTTGGTCGTACGGGTCGAAGGCGGTCCATGGCTACTTCCACACCGTCGACCGATGGTCGGACAACGCCGTGCGGGATATCGGACTGTAGCAACGCGCACACCAGGTGAGCCGCACCGCCACCAGGCCGTCGTGTACATTAATAAATGAACAGACATTTAATAATAAAAGGAGCAGCATGGCAGGACGTCCGCGGGAGGTGACCGACGCCGCGATCTTGCGGGCAGCGGCGGAGGTGATCGGACGGCTCGGACCAGCGGGGCTGACCTTGGCCGCGGTGGCCAAGGACGTGGGTGTGGTCCCCGGCACGCTGGTCCAACGGTTCGGCTCCAAACACGGTCTGCTGGTGGCCCTCGCCAAGCAGGCGGCCAATGATGCCCAGGCGCCACCAGAGCGGGCCGGGCACGTCAACGGCAGCCCGATCGACACGTTGTACTCGCTGGTTATCGAGTCGATGGCGACCATGGCCACGCCCGAACGCTTCGCGAATCATCTGGCATTCCTCTGCCTCGACCTGACCGACCCGGAGCTGTATGCCCCGGCACATGCGATGCATACAGCGCAGCGAGCCGTGATCGAAGGCTTGCTTGTCGAGGCCGTCGAGTCAGCCGAGCTCGCCACCGGGACCGATACGACCGCCCTTGCCGGCTCGGTGCAGGCGATCACTACCGGCGCGGGCCTTTCCTGGGCACTCGATCGCCACGGCACGCTCGCTGAGCGGCTTCGGCAGGAGCTGGACACGCTGCTGCGTCCGTACCGCACCACGCATGGTGCCGAACTGGAGGAAACATGACGAAAGAGCTCGCCGGATCAGTCGCGCTGGTCGCCGGCGGCACCAGGGGCGGCGGGCGGGGTATCGCCGTCGAACTCGGAGCCAGCGGTGCCACCGTATACGTCACGGGGCGCAGCAGCGCTTCGGGCGAGTCCGGGATGGACCGGCCAGAAACGATCGAAGAGACCGCTGAGCAGGTGACGGCCGCGGGAGGGCACGGCATCCCGGTCCGCGTTGACCACAGTGACGCCGAGGAGGTGCGCGAGCTGGTTGCCAGGATCAGCCGCGAGCAGCATGGCCAGCTGGACATCCTGGTCAACTCCGTATGGGGCGGCGATCCGCTGACCGACTGGGCACACCCGCTATGGGAGCAGGATCTCGACGTCGGACTTCGGCTGCTGCGACAAGCCGTGGAAACCCATGTGATCACCAGCAGGTTCGCCCTGCCACTGCTGGTCGCCCGCAAGAGCGGACTCGTCGTGGAAGTCACTGACGGCAACACCGCCCGCTATCGCGAATCGTTCTTCTACGACCTGGCGAAATCAACGGTCATCCGGCTGGCCGTCGCGCAAGCCGCGGAGCTGAAACCGCATGGCGTCACGGCGGTAGCGATCACGCCAGGGTTCCTCCGCTCGGAAGCCATGCTGGACCACTTTGGCGTCACCGAGAAGAACTGGCGCGATGGGGTGGCCACCGATCCGCATTTCGCCGAATCGGAAACGCCCGCGTATCTCGGACGAGCGGTCGCCGCGCTCGCGGCTGACCCGCACAAGATGCGCAAAACCGGGCGAGCGTTGGCTACCTGGAGCCTGTACCAGGAGTACGGATTCACCGATGTCGACGGAACCCAGCCGGATTTTGCCGCGTACTGGGCGAAGAGCCTCGAGGAGCAGTTCGGCCCGCTCGGCGAACCGCTGTGACCATGCGTTTGTCAACCTCGGTCGGCCTCGCCTTGGTGCTGAACAACACGGGTCATTGGTCGATCAGCGCTTCGGCGAGTGCCCGCCATTGCTCATGTGGCACGGCAGCCGCGTCCGTGGGGCGCACGACGAGAACAACCTGATCCGCGCCGGCGTCGAGGTGCTGGCGCACCCTGGCCGCGACCATGTCGACGTCGCCCCAGGCAACCAGACCATCGAGCAGCCGGTCGCTCGTTCCGGCTATGTCGTCGTCGGTGAACCCCATCCGCCGCAGATTCGCCGGGTAGCCACTGACCTGAACGAGGAAGCTGATCGGGTCGCGTACGGTGGCCCGCGCCAGGTGCGGATCGCTTTCCAGCACGACGTATTCCATGATGGCCAGGGTTGCCTGATCGCCGAGAGTCTGCCGAGCGTGCGCGGTGAACTCCGGTGTGACCAGCAGTGGAATGGCACCCGCCGCGCGATCCCTGGACAGCTCCAGCATTCGTGGGCCGAGGGCGGAAAGAATTCGTGTGCTGGGCGGGATTGCTGGGTCCGCGTTGTCCAGCTGGTCGAGGTAGGCGTTCATGGTGTGCAGCGGGTATCGACCGGGTGCCCCGCCCAGCCCGGTGATCAGCCGACCCGGATTCTTCGCTTCGATCTCCTGCCGGAAGGCGAGCACATCGTCTGGGGAGTGCACTCGTGCTGGGATGATCGCGCTTCCGACGGGGATCAGCTCGGTTGCCTGGATGACATCGCGCAGCGGATCCAGCGTCGTGAGTTCACCGCCGGGAATCCAGATCGTCGAGTAACCGAGCTTCTCCACAAGAACCGCGTCGTCTAGATGGCCTGCTCCCGACCGTATGTCCAGGCTTACGCCGATGGGACCCACCGTGCCTTTCCCGCGCGTTCCGAGATCTAGTCGCGCCATTGGCCAGCCTCTCGACAACGTATGATTCCTGGCATGGAGACGACGCTATTAGCTGGACTTAACTTGAGGTCAAGCCATGGCGTCGCGAACGGCACGGAACACGGATGGTAGACATCCACTGGACTGAATCCGGTGGTTCGCGGTCAGCGGTCTGGCACTCGGCGACCGGGCAACTGCCGCCACGGCGGATCGAGCTGGCTGACGACCGCACGCGGGCCAACGACGCCTACCGGCTGGCTCGGGCGGGTACCGGGTTGTTGTGGCGCGGTGACTACCACAATGGACGTCAGCTGCTGCAGGCCGTGCGTCGCCGAATCGACCGAAGCGATTCCAGTGCCGATGCCACGAACTCGATCGCCGAGGCGTTCCGCCGCCAGCGCCAGACGCGACAGCGGCAAGCAGAACTGCTGAACAAGGTACTGCTCGAACTGACCGCTGATTACCGGATACCACTACGCAGGGCCCCGGATGTACGCCAGGCCTGCCGGTGGGCGTACGGCACATCGTCGCAAGCCACGGTACTGCCACTGCGCGAACTGCTCGGTGTGCTCGGTGCGTGGCAATGGCACGAGAAAGGCGTGCCGATCCCCGCACTGAACTCCCGAATCCATCCTCACTATGGCGTGTTCTCACCGACCCGAAACGAATACATCGACCTGGTGGCCGAGGCACCGTTACCGCCCGGCGCCCACCCGCCGGATCTGGTATTCGATATCGGCACCGGAACCGGCGTCCTCGCCGCGGTCCTCGCCAACCGCGGCATCGGTCGGATCGTTGCCACCGACAGCAGCCCCAGCGCGGTCGCCTGCGCAACCGCGAACATCGCCCGGCTCGGCTTCGCCGGACAGGTCGACGTGGTCCAGGGCGATATGTTCCCGCGCGGGCGGGCGGGACTGATCGTGTGCAATCCGCCCTGGCTGCCTGGCCAGCCCAACTCGCTACTCGAACAAGGCGTCTACGACCCGCAAAGCCAGATGCTGCGCGGCTTCCTCGACCAGCTCCGTGACCACCTCGAACCGCACGGACAGGGCTGGCTCATCCTCTCCGACCTCGCCGAGCGGCTCGGACTGCGCACGCGAACCGAGTTACTCGACATGATCACCGCCGCTGGGCTACGGGTGCTTGGCCGACTCGACACCGCACCACGGCATCCACGCAGCACCGAGACCACCGACCCAGTGCACGCCGCACGCGCCGCCGAAGTGGTATCGCTGTGGCGACTGTCGCCGGCAGACGATCGGCCCGGCTAGAGCAGACTCAGCTGCCGCGCCCGCGGCCGCCTCGCGACCCCGGCAGTGTCTTGCCGGACCGCGCTCGGCACATCGCGCAAGAACCGCGTCGGAACCGTCGCGCGAGGTGAACTGCCCGGCCGGTGGCGCCGCGCGGCGTGGCTCAGGAACAGCCGATCCTGCGCCCTGGTCATGCCAACGAAGAACAGCCGCCGCTCTTCGGCGATCAGCGCGTCTTCGGGTTCGCTTCCTGGCCAACGAAGCGGCAGCAGTCCATCCTCGCAGCCAACCAGGAACACGACCGGGTACTCGAGTCCCTTCGCGGCGTGCAGCGTCAGTAACGAGATCGCATCTGCGCGTGGGTCGAGCGTATCCGTCTCGGCGCCGAGCACCAGTTCCCGCTCGAACAGCGTGAGGTCCCTGCCACAGCGTTCGGCCAGCGGCATCAGTAGGTCCAGCGCGGTATGTACCTCGGGCAACTGCTGCTCGGCCAGGTTCCTGCGCGCCGCCGCCGCGGCCGTTCGTACCAGGTCGGCGACTGACCGCTGCCCGGGGTCCGTGCGGGCGTGCGTCAATTCGCGCACGATATGGTCCACGCCGGCCCGCGCGGTAAGCGGATCATGCGAACGTTTCTGTACCGGGAAGCCACGGCGGCCGAGTTCAGTCAGCAACACGCTGGACTGCGCGTCGGTCCGGTACAACACCGCGATATCGGCGAAGCCGACGCCGTTTTCGGTCGTATGACCTGGCACGAGCCCACTGTCTAGCGAGTGAAACGAAGCGCCGCCAAGTAGCTGGTCGATGGTGTCCGCGACGAAACTCGCCTCGGCGCGCTCGTCGGCCGCGCGATGCACCGTGATCGGGTGATCTGGCGTACTGCGCGCCGCATGCAGCGCACGATCGGCGACCAGGGTGCTTGGCCGTACGGCCTGTAGGGAACCATCCACAATGGAGGCGCCACTCCGGTAGTTCCTGGTCAGCTGGGTCACTGGCGCGCCCGGGTAGTCCTGGGTAAACCGCAGGAAGAACCCGACATCGGCGCCCCGGAACGAGTAGATCGCCTGGTCCGGATCGCCGATCGCGGTCAGGTTGGCCTCAGGCGGGGCGAGCTGGCGCAACAATCGGTACTGCATCTCGTCGATGTCCTGGTATTCATCGACGGTGATCCACCGATAGCGGTGCTGGTAGTCCTCCCGTAGCCGAGCGTCGTCCTCGAGCAAGTGCACCGTGAGGAGTACCAGCTCGTCGAAGTCCACCAGATCACGGGCCCGTAGCTCGGCGGTGTATCTAGCGAGCAGCTCGCCGGTCTCGGAGGTCGGGTCGTCTGCTCGACGAATTCGGCTGAACTCGGCCAGCGCCTTGCGGGCGGCACCCGCGTCACCGGTGATGTCGGTGAGTACGGCGCGCTGGGTCGCCGCGTCGGCGACCCCGAACGACGCTGGCAGGCCGGCTCGTGCGTGCTGCTCGCGTAGCAGGCGAAGCCCCAACGAGTGAAAGGTCGCGACGGTAATCAGCTCGGCGGCCGGACCGATCAGGGTGTGCAGTCGGTCAGCCAGTTCAGCGGCGGCACGCCGGGTGAAGGTGATCGCCAGGAAGTTGTCCGGGGACAGCCCGTGATCCACTACGTGATGCGCGATTCGGTGCGTCACCGTGCGGGTTTTGCCTGTTCCCGGTCCTGCCACGATCAGCGACGGCCCGCTTGCCAGGGTCGCCGCCCGGCGCTGGTCTTCGTCTAGTCCCTCGAGCAACGAGGACACTGGGGATGCGGGTGGTTCCGGTGGCGGTGCGGACGGAGCCGCGTCAACTGTCGGCGCCGGCACGGACCGTGGTTCGGGTGTCGCTGGCGCGGCGTCGGTGACCAGGGAGCTTTCGAACAGGGAGTCCTCGAACAGTGCGGGGGCGTTGTTGGTGCGCAATCGGCGAAGCTCGCCTTGCTCGAAGAGTCGAATCGTCCCGTACTCGCCGTCGTAGCCGGCTTCCCGGATCACCTCGCCGGAACGCAGCCGGCGAACGGCTTCGGCGATCGGTTCGGAGCTGCGCGAAAGCTCGTCGATGGCGATGTCTTCCAGGATGGCGAGTTCCGGACCATGCGCGGCGGTCAGCGCGTCGATCTCGGTACGGACCGTCTTGCTCTTCGGGCCGACGCCGAGGACCTCACCGACGATCTCCGGAAGCGGGATCAGATTGCGGAAACCGGCCGCCGCCGGCGGGCGGAAACCCGCCGGGCGATCGGCCAGTTCGGCAACCCGGTTGAGTACGCCCACGGTCAACGGTCGCGCGCAGCTGGGGCATTGTCCATTGTGGGCGCGCGTCTGCGCGGGGCCGAAGCGGATCCCGCATTTACGGTGGCCGTCCGCGTGATACTTGCCTTCTTCGGGAAAGAACTCGACCGTGCCGTCGAAACCGTCACCGGTGCGTAGCGCGTCCCTGATCGCGAAGTAGTCGACGGCGGTATCAAAGACGGTGGCCTCGCGCCCGAGCATCGGTGGTGAATGCGCGTCTGAGTGGCTGACCAGCGAGTAGCGATCCAACATGGAGATTCGCCAGTTCATCTCCGGATCGCTGGACAACCCGGTTTCCACGGCAAAGATGTGATCGGCCAAGTCGCGGTAGCAATCGTCGATCGCGTTGAAGCCAGCCTTGGAGCCCAGTACCGCGAACCAGGGTGTCCAGATATGCGCGGGAACCAGATAGGCGCCGTCGCCACTTTCCAGGGTGATCTCAAGCAGATCGCGGGAGTCCAGCCCGAGGATGGGTCGACCGTCCGAACCGAGGTTGCCGATCCGTCCGAGCCTGCGGTTGAACTCGGCCGCCGCGGCGAAGTCCGGCATGTAGCAAAGGTGGTGGACCTTACGGGTGTAGTCGCCGTACTTGTAGATCGTGGAAATCTCCACCGAGAGCATGAAGCGCACCTGTCCAGCGCAGCTCGGCGGCAGGGTGCGATCGATATCGCGAGCAAGGTCCGCCCGGAGCTGGAACAGTCCCGGTTCGGCTGGTTCGAGCACCTCGCGCAGATGGTCGAACCAGGCAGGGTGGGTGAAATCGCCCGTTCCTACCACGGTGATGCCCTTACGCCGAGCCCACCACGTCAGATGCTCGATATCGCAGTCCTTGCTGCATGCCCTCGAGTACTTGGAGTGAATGTGCAGATCAGCGTAGTAGCGCACCCGGATGATCTTGCCAGCCTCGTTGACGTGCCCCGCAGCTGGGGACCACGACTTTAACGGTTGTGACTTATATAAGTATATGATGTAATAGTTGGGTAAGCAAAACAAGTCCAGGTCAGCGAACCTGGCCAGAAAGCGGGGGATGGCCGTGATCAACGTCTTCGAGCAGATCGGCGCGGTGGGGCGCGCGGTGGTCAGCGAAACCCGCGAAGCGGGCACCGCGCGGGTGCTGACCATCAGCCAGCGCTATGAAGCCGAAATCCACGACGTATGGGACGCCTGCACCAATGCGGAGCGGCTGCCGCGCTGGTTCCTACCCGTCTCCGGCGATCTCGAACTCGGCGGCCGGTACCAGTTGGAGGGCAACGCGGGCGGCACCGTGCAACGCTGCGACCCACCCAAGAGCTTCCGGGCTACCTGGGAATACGGCGGTGAGACCAGCTGGATCGAGCTGCGGCTGAGCACGGAGCCCGGCGGCGGAACCCTGTTCGAACTGGAACACAGCTCGTATGAGGACGACGAGCGCTGGAGCGAGTACGGCCCCGGCGCCGGCGGAGTCGGTTGGGATCTCGGGCTGCTCGGACTTGCGCTGCACCTGGGCACGACAACTGGCCTCGATCCGGAGGCCGTTATGGAATGGGTAGCCTCAGCCGACGGCAAGGAGTTCATGACTCGATCCAGCGAAAGCTGGTACGAAGCAAACCTGGCAAGTGGCGCCGATACCGAAGCGGCTCGCGCCGCCGCGGATCGCACGACCGCCGCCTATACCGCCGAAGGCTGAACCAGGGCTGGGTCGAGCCGTTAGTCGAGCGAAGGCCGGTAGGTGCCGAAACACCAGATGTTGTTGCCCTCGGGGTCGAGCGCCGCGTACTCCCGCGAACCGTACGGTTGATCAGTGAGACCGGCATGGATCTCGGCGCCCGCCGCGAGCGCGCGCTCGTGATGGGCGTCCACATCGTCGACAGGCAGGTAGAGAACCGCCCGTCCAGTGTCGAACTGGTCTGGCGGATTCGTTCGGGTACCCACCATGACGATGCCATCGCCCCAGGACAGTTCCGCGTGCCCGACCGTGCCGTCTTCGGTGGTGCTGACATGCTGCTCGGTCATACCAAAAGCGCCGCGCAGAAACGCGAGTGCCGCCGTGGCATCGGTATAGCGAAGCGTCGGATAAATGCTCATGCCCACGGACATTACGGCGGGCGGCCGCCGCTGGCTTGAACAAATGAGAACTCGGTTAGCCCACCTCAACTAGCTCAGGGCCGCACGCAGCTCGTTCAGGTACTCGGTCGGCGGACATCCGGCCAGCGCGTGAAACTCCCGGACCAGATGGCTGTGATCGGCGTAGCCGCATCGCGCGGCAATCTCGGCGAGGTTGCCCGCACCATCGCCAACCTGTGGACTCCCGCCCGGGGCGAGCAGTGCCACGGTTCGACGGAATCGCAGCACCCGCGCCAGCGTCTTGGGCGGCAGACCGAGCTGTTCGTGAAACTTAGTCAGTAGGTGCCGGCGGCTCCATCCGATCTCGCTGGCCAGTGCGGCTACGGGCATACCACCCGCGGTCCGGGTCAACTGTAGCCAAGCCCAGTCCACTGCCGGGTCCGGTTGCAGCAACGGATCGCGAAAGAGCCGGCACAGCACCGCATCGACGAGGGCGAAGCGGTTTGCCCAGGTAGCTTCCTCCGCCAGCCGCTCGGGTAGCGCGGCCAACGCCGGGATATCCAGCTCGGGCAGCGACGGAAGCCGGTTGGTCAGTTCCGACATCGGCCGGGCCAGCAGGATAAACGCGCCAAGCGGGGTGAGATCGACCTGAATGCCGGCCTGCGCACCGGTGAACTTGGTCGAACACCGCGGCGTCGTGCATGTCCACGAAAAAGGCATGTGGCACGGACGGGCCAGCCGGACCATACAGTCGAAGAGGACCGCCGAACCCGAGAATGAGCGTGCACGAACCAGTGGGGGCTTCACGACGACACAGTGGCCGTAGCGACAACTCACGGTACCCGGAATAACGCAGCACGTAATTGGCCGGGCGGGGTGCGGGCAGCGGTGTAGGTACTCGCCGGTTGGCCCGGACTCCGACGTGTCGGTTATGGACGGTTCGGCCACCGTCCCAGACTGCCCGATGCGACGCCGGCAGTACACCACGGGACGAAGCGGCCGCGGCTGGCTAGGCTGGGCAAACCGACGTCGCGAAAGGGGAGAGGTGACCGCTGCCGAGTTCACCCAGGAGTCGATCGTCGCCAGACTGCGGGCCGCCGGCTGCGTGTTCGCCGAGGACGAAGCCCGCTTGCTGACCGAAACCGCGACCGATTCGCGGGAACTGGCCAGCATGATCGCGCGCCGCGAATCGGGAACTCCGCTAGAGCAGGTGCTCGGCTGGGCAGAGTTCTGCGGCACCCGGATCATTGTCGAACCGGACGTGTTCGTGCCACGCAGGCGGACCGAGCTACTCGTACGCGAAGCGGTGGGCATCGCGACCAGCGCGCCAAGCTCGGTGCTGGTCGTGGTCGAGCTGTGCTGCGGTAGCGGCGCTGTCGGCGCCATGGTGCACCGCGGCATCGCTGAAGCAGGGAGACAACCGGCCGGTGTCGAGCTACATGTAGCCGACAACCATCCAGCCGCCGTGCATTGCGCGCGGCGCAATATCCCTGCCGATGCCCATTGCTATCTCGGCGATCTGTTCGCGCCACTGCCGGCAACGTTGCGCGGCAACGTCGATCTGATCGTTGCCAACGCGCCCTACGTGCCTTCCTCCGCGATCGAGACGATGCCGCCGGAGGCGCGCCACTACGAGCCGCGTGACGCACTCGACGGCGGGACCGACGGCCTTGAGGTCCAACGGCGGATCATTGCCGACGCGCCGGACTGGCTCGCGAGTCCGGGTCACGTGTTGGTGGAGACCAGCCGCGCACAGGCAGCGGGGACCGCCCAAGCAATGCACGCGGCGGGACTTCGGCCGCGGACGGTGTCCGCGGCCGACCTGGACGCGACCGTGCTGATCGGACAGTTACCGGCAGCGGAGACCGTCAGCTAGCCGAGTGCACGCAAGGCAGTGGCGATGATCTCGGAACTTGGCGTGTGCAGGACCTGCGGCGCCTGCTGACCGGTGGCCTCCAGATAGGCGTCGACAAGCCGGTTACCAACGGCGTAGCCAGCTCCGGTCGGCAGACCAACCGGGGTCGCGCCAAAACGTTCCGCGATCACGTCACCGTGGACCCACGCCGCGAAATTCTGCATCCCCGTCACGTCCAAACCGGACACGACCTTGGCGAACACCTGATCGTTCGCCAAATGCGGTACACCGATCCGCGCATAGCCGAGCTCATCGCCGTAGCGGTGCCGAGCGAACGCATCGGCCAGCCCTTCGGACACGACTTGTTCGCCCACGGTCACGGTCGTCGGGTCCCATACGATGCCGCCAGGGCTGTAGCGCAGGTTGTGGTTCAACTCGTGCACCACGGTCGCCTCGAGCCGCGCGAGGTTCTCCGGGGACGGCCAGAGCGTGATCACGATGTAGCCGGAGATGCCACCCATACCGGTCATTCCCAACGCGACATCCATGAAGTGACTGTCCGAGGGGTCGCCAAGTACGAACAGCACGGTGATATCCGGGGCGTGCAGGTCCGGTGTAGCAGCAAGCTGTACCGCTAGGGCGTCGTCCAGCGCCCGCTGCATCCGGTTCCAGGCATCGGCGTGGGCAAGCGTCTCCAGCGCATCGAGGCACTGCTGCTCGTCGCGGTCGATCGGGAAACCGGCGGCCTGCTGATGTTGCTCTACCAGATCGACCTCGCCGGGGAAATAACGGTACAAGCCACGTACCGATTCGAGCATCGCGCGCAGCAGTTCGGGTCGTTGGGCTGGCGTCGCCCGCAGAATCCGTGTCATATCGGTGTACGTGTCCAGCACGGTGATCGTCATGAGCGCAACGTTAGACATTGACGCTGCGGGAGAGTCAAGCCGGTTCCGCGCGGCGAAGCCGTTCAGCCACCTGTGCTCGGAAGTCCTTAGCCGTGGTGGCGGGGTAGCCGTGGAGCGCTTCCCACCGGAGGTCGTGCGCCGCTGGCCATACACTCGCTGCCCAGGCCAGCTGCCACTCGTCGGCGGTGAACCAGCGGCCACGCGCCTCCTGGTAGGTGGCCAGGAACGCCTCGGTGCTTTCGATCGGTGGCAGGGTAGCCGGACCCATCTTGGGGAATACCGCACTCGCGGCTCCCACGAGCGCGGCCTCCGGCTGCCACGCCAAGCTGTCCCAGTCGTGCACTACGCGCACGCGGTCCTGATCCCAGCGAAGGTTGTGTGCCTCGAAATCCGCGTGGCCAAGCACCCGGGGCAGATTCGCGGCTAGGGCAAGCATGCGCTCCCGTGACCCATGAGCGGCGGAGGTGACGTAGCTCGGTACTCGCTTCTGATCCTTTTTGTCGAGCGACTCGATCGCCGGCCACAGCCCTGGCTCCGTGTGGTCCCAGCGCACCCAGCGCGGATTCGGCAAGGGTGGCGCGAGCGTGAGTTTCGCCAGCCCAGCCATGAGCTGGGCGAATACCGCTGCGTAGCGCGCTGCCACGGCGGGCGAGTCGCCGCGTAGTAGCGTGCCTCCGGCGCGGTACTCCTCGGCGTGTACGGCGAGAGGGCCGACACCGTGGACCGGAGTCAGTGGTTGGGCACAGGGGAGTCCCTGGTCCGCCAACCGTGCCTGCGCCAGCACACACGACACCGCCCGGTTCTCGTCTGGGCGGGCCTTGACCACGACATCCCGAGCGTCGGTCAACCGAATACCCAGCACCGTGGACATCGATTTGTGGTGGAACAGTACGGCCGATGGCCGGCTCCCGAGATGGTCCAGACACCACGCGGGTAACCAATACGGTAGACCTGCCAACGACATGGTGAATACTGTCCCACCGGTACACCCACACGCGCGGTCGGTGACGCACCGAGGAGGCCGGATGTCGCAGAATGGGTCGGCGCTGGCAGCGGGTAGACGACACTCGGTTGGTCGGCGCTCGGACGGGACCGTGGTGGCCGTGGGAAATGGCGCCGCCGGCGAGTGCCAAGTTGCCCAATGGGACGACATCGTCGCGGTGGCCGCCGGCAATGTGCACACCGCCAGCAACACCGGAAAATCCCATACGGTCGGACTTCGCTCGGACGGGACCGTACTGGCAACTGGGTGGAACGGCGACGGCCAATGCGATGTCACCACATGGCTGGACGTCACGGCGGTGGCCGCCGGTTGGCGAAGCACGCTCGGGCTATTGGCGAACGGCACCGTGCTGGCAGCCGGCCGCGCCACGGAAGGGCAGTGCGAAGTGCGATCCTGGCGTGAGACCGTGGCGATGTCCTGTGGCGATTGGCATTCGGTAGGAGTGCGGGCGGACGGTTCGGCGTTGGCCGTGGGTAACAATCGTCGACGGCAGTGTGCCGTGGACGACTGGCGCGACCTCATCGCGGTGGCGGCCGGGTACCTCCACACCGCCGGTCTCCGCGCAGACGGCCGTGTCCTGGCGACCGGAAATCGCCGGACTGGGGCCTGCGACGTCGACGAGTGGACAGACGTGGTGACGCTGGCAGCGGGCAGTTATCACACCGTCGCCGCTACGGCGTTCGGCCGGGTTCTCGCGACCGGCGACAACAGCCACGGGCAGTGCGAGGTCACCGGCTGGCGGGACATCGTTGGGGTAGCGGCGGGTTCCACACACACCCTCGGGCTGCGTGCTGATGGCACGGTCGTCGGCACCGGGAACAACGCAGACGGGCAAGGCGACGTCGATTCCTGGTCGGGAATTCAGCCGCGACAAGACTCGGGCTCGTCAGGATCGAGGTTGCATGCCGCCGATGACTGACAACTGGCTATCCGACACCCGCATGTCGTATGACATCGACGCTTCCGGGTACGCCGAGAAGGTACGCGGGTTACTCGACAGGATGCCGTACCTCCGCGCGAGCCTCGCGGCGTTCGCCGAAGCGGTGCACCAAGCCGGCGGTGGGGCAGTCGCGGACATCGGCTGCGGGCCGGGCTACGTCACCGCGCACCTCAACGAGGTTGGCGTGGACGCGTTCGGCATCGATCTGGCCCCCGAGATGATCGCCATCGCTCGCCGCGACCATCCACAGCTACGTTTCGAGGTCGGCACGATGACCGCCCTCGACCTCGCGGATGACTCCATCGCGGGCGTAGTGGCGTTCTGGTCCCTCATTCACGTGCCCGACGCGGCCATTCCCGGTGTGCTCGACGAGTTCCGCCGGGTGTTGCGCGCACAGGGTTCGCTACTGGTCGGCTTCCACGTCGGTGACGAGACACGGCATACCTCCGAGGGCTATACCGGCCGCCCGATCAACGTCGACAGTCACCATCGTCGGCCCAGTCAGGTCGTTGACTGGCTGCGCGCCGCAGGGTTCACGATCGAGGCAGAACTGGTCATCGGGCCAGGGGAGGACGTCCCGGGAGCCGTTGTTTTCGCGCGTAACGAGTCCTGAGGCGATGATTTTCTCGGGTGGTGCTGGTCTATACGCCCAGTACCTGGTCAACGGGACGGTACCGACTCACGGAGGTTGCCGCCGTGCGGAAACTGACGTTCGCCATGAATGTGAGCCTGGACGGCTACATCGCCGCTCCCGGCGACGAGCTTGGCTGGAGCGTGCCGAGTGATGAGCTGTTCCAGTGGTGGTCGGACCGGGTGGCTGCGACGGGTCTGGCGTTGTACGGGCGCAGGCTGTGGGAGGCGATGAACTCGCATTGGCCGACAGCCGACCAGCAGCCTGGTGTCACACCCGCGGAGATCGAGTACGCCCGCCGCTGGCGAGACATGCCGAAAGTGGTGTTTTCGGCGACGACCAGCGCGGTCGACTGGAACACGCGGCTGGTCAGCAGTGACGCGGTCGACGAGATCACCCGGCTCAAGGCCGAGAAGGCAGCCAATGCCGGCCCGATGGACATCGGTGGTGCCACATTGGCCGCGGCGGCCATGCGGGCGGGGCTGATCGACGAGTACCTGCTGCTCACCGCGCCAGTCCTGGTCGGCACTGGAACGCCGTTCTTCGCGACTCTGGACAACTGGGTGAACCTGGACCTGGTGGAGACCCGAACGTTTCCCGACTGCGGCGTGGTCCTGACCAGGTACGAGACCAGACGTTGAGTGTCCAATGTCGGGTATCGGGGGAAGTGGCACCAGATCAACTACTTAACATAATGTAGCTTATCGGCGCTAACCCGCGAGATGTGAGAGCGCTAGCGGTACCTGGTTTCGTTGCGGCGCGCCTCGCCGAGCCAGTCGGTCAGTGTGGCGACCACGCGCGCCGGTTGACGGGCCCATCGCAGGTGGTCAGTCTCGCGGGCGTCATCGGTCCGGCCGAGGTGGATTCGGGTCAACGGTGCTCGCGGAAGCAGCGCGGCAAGTCCATCCACGCTTCTGGGTGGCGCGAGCCTGTCGCCGGCGAGTGAGACCGCGAGCAGCGGCAGGTCCACCGCAGCGAGTTCCGCGGTGAAGTCATGGCGTGGCCGGCCGAGTTCAAGCCGGCCGGTACGTGCGAACCTGGCCCAGTCGCGCATTTGGGTGCGCGCCTCGTCGCCGCCGAACCCGATCCGGCCCCCGGGCAGATGTCCCATGAGCGCGGCCAACAGCGCCACGCTCTGAGTGAGCGCCAGGTGCCGCAAAGACCACAGGCGCCAGTACACCGACCCTGCCGCCACCGCGGCCAGGCCGGATACCGCGGCCGGTCTGCGGGCGGCGCACACGAGGGCCAGGTGTGCGCCCAGGCTGTGCCCGAGCAGGTATGGCGCAGGCAGCTGATGCTCGCCGAGCACGGTCACCGCCGCGTCGAGGTCGTGGGCCAGGTCGAGGTAACCCCAGTCGGTTCGCCATCCTGGTCTGTGTGCGCCCTCGGCCTCGTGTCCACGCAGTTCCGTGACCGCGGCGTGGTAGCCAGCGTCGTTCAGCTCGGCCAACAGGCGGTCGTACCAGCGCGCCTGTACCCCCATCGCGGGAATTACCAGGACCGTGGGCGCGGCGAGTTCGGTGGCTCGATGGACGATGAGTTGTGCCGTGCTGCCGTCGGCGCGGTCGACCACCAGCGTCTCGGTGCCAGAGTTCATGCGGCTGCTCACGCTGCTTCCTTCCTACCGGCCAGGCGTTGCGCCCAGCTCGGAGTACCACGTTCGCCGCGAGCCCGCCGTTACGCCATGACCTCGGAGGTCATCGTGACGCACGCGAATCGGGCCTAAGATCGTCCCATGACCAGCACCGGCACGGTCATCGACGCGACCGCCTACCCCGCCGTCGGTGGACTGCTACGCAGCTGGCGTGCACAACGCCGGCTCAGCCAACTCGAACTGTCCCACCGCGCCGAGGTCAGCGCGCGCCACCTGAGCTGCCTTGAGACCGGTCGGAGTAGGCCGACCGCGGAGATGATCCTGCGACTGGCCGAACACCTCGATGTCCCGCTCGGTGACCGGAACCAGCTGCTGTTGGCCGGCGGGTTCGCCCCGCGCTACAGCGCCCGCACCATTGACGACGACACGCTGGCCCCGGTGATGGCTGGGCTCCGCCGCCTTCTCGACGCGCACCTTCCCTATCCGGCATTGCTGCTCGATGAGCGCTGGGATGTCGTCGACACCAATGCCGCAGTCGACGTGCTCCTCGCCGGGTGTCAGCCAGCGCTCCTGGAGCCTCCGGTCAACGCGGTTCGGCTCAGTGTCCATCCAGGCGGCCTCGCGCCCCGGATTCGTAACCTCGCCACATGGGCCGGCCACCTTCGTCGCCAAGTCCTCCATCGCGCCGAGCGCAGTCGAGATCCCGCCTTGCTCGACCTTGCCGCCGAGATCAGCACGTTTGTCGACCTCACGGACAGACCCTCGCCCAGCCCCGGCCCCGTGCTTGCTCTTGAGCTGGAGAGTGACCGTGGCCCGCTCAGCTTCTTCAGCGTCGCGGCGCGACTGGAGACCGCCACCGACAGCACCCTGGAAGGGTTACATCTCGAGACGTTCCTGCCAGCCGATGCCGCCACTACCGCCGTTCTCACGTCGAGCTCGGGCCCGAGCCCGGACTACCCCACCAAAACGTCACCGTGACGTTTCTGGGCGGTGTAACCGGATGTGAAACTCAGCGGATGCGTTCGAGATCTTGGGCCGCTCGAGCGAGTTCGCCCGCGAGCTGGCGAAGTTCGACCGTGCTGGCGCCGTCATCCACGGCGGTCACCATGTCTTCGGCGGAACAGCGCACCTGAAACAGTCGATCTTGCAAATCGGCCAGTTCCGCATCGGACAGTACGACCGCATCATCCGGCAGTCCGCCGCGCTGCACCTGGCTGCGTCGTTCGTACGCACGCTGCCGGCACGCTTGGCCGCAGTACCGACGCCGCCTGCCAACCTTGCCGTCCGCAGTGGACAGATGACGACCGCACCAACCACAGTGCTGTTGAGCGCGGGATCGTCGCGGCGACGTGGACTCCGGTGTGGGCGTTCCCATACCGGAGACGCTAACTCGCCGGCAACGAGCCACCCAGAAGCCACGCCGGCGAGGCACACTTGACTAGTGACTAGCAGATCGGCGTATCTGACAGGACCTCGCCCCCGCGCTTTCGCGCACCGGGGGTGGCATCTCGGCGACCTCGACGGCATGGAAAACTCGCTCGCCGCCTTTCAGCGTGCGGCGGCGGAAGGCTATCTGTATCTCGAAACGGATGTGCACGCGACCGCGGATGGCGTTGTGGTCGTCCAGCATGACAGCGAGTTGGATCGAACAACCGATGGCGTGGGTCCCATTGCCGACCAGCCGTGGTCGGCCGTTCGCCGCGCGAAGATCGGCGGCCGGGAATCGATCTCCCGGCTGGAGGACTTGCTCGAGGCTCTCCCCCATGCATTGATCAACATCGATGTGAAGGCGGAGAGCGCGCTGGACCCGACCCTTGCGGTACTCCGGCGTACCGGCGCGCTTTCCAGAGTTTGCTTGGCATCGTTCGACGAGAGTCGGCTGCGGCGAGCGCGTGAGCGCGCTGGGCCGCAGTTGCTGACGTCGATGGGCCCTCGATCAGTTGGCCTGCTGTGGGCGGCGAGCTGGCTGCCCTTTCGGATTCCTGGACTGCCGGTGCATGGACGTTTCGCGCAGATCCCACCGGAATATGGATGGCTGCGGGTAGTGGACCGTGCTCTCCTGCGGTCCGCGCATCGGCGCGATCTTGAGGTTCACGTGTGGACGATCAACGAAGAACCCAAGATGAACGAGCTGCTTGATCTCGGGGTAGACGGTCTGGTCACCGATCGGCCGGATCTGCTGCGAGATATCTTGGAAGCTCGTGGCCTGTGGGTTCAGCAGGGTTAGACGCCCACAGGCCACGAGCGGCCCTCGCTACCGTGGCGCCTCGCCTTCCCAGCCGGCTTTCCACGTTTTCGGCCCCAGTCGGCCAGAATCCCTGATGTCGTTCGCGCGCTGAACGTCGAGCACGGCTTCCTTGGTCTCGTCGTAGTAGCAACCGGTGCCCTCGAAGTCATACCCGTAATCGTTCATCTTGAGCTGGAACTTGCGGAGCTCGGGTGAACAGTCTCCGTAGGCGTAGACCAGACCGGGCCATTCCGGCATCGCGCCGGAGTCCTCGTCGGGCTTCGGCTGTGGTTTGGGTGCCGGCTCTGGTTTTGGCTTCGGCGCGGGCGAGCCCGAGCCACCGATGTATGCCGAGTCGTCGTAGCTTGGCACCACTTTGGACCGACCATCGCCATCGTCGGCCAGGCCGAGCATGCCCGCGCATTCCCACGGCTGCCAGCCGCGCATCCGGTACAGGTACAGCGCCCGATAGTCCTGCTCGGCGGGGCTCGCCTCGCTCGGGTATCCGGTACCGCCGACGCTCTGCCAAGTCGGCAGGTCGAACTGGTAAGCGCCGTAGTAACCGTTCCCCGTGTTGATCGAGTAGTTGCCGCTCGACTCACACATCCGGACCGCTTCCCAGGAGCTGGAAGGCGGGTCCGCCGCGGCGACGCCGCTGAGGGTCAGTTGCGCGCCCCCGGCTACCAACGCGATGAGCGCAATGCGGGTGATCGTCCGCAGTACGCGGCCTGGCTGCCTCTTGGTCATGCCCGAACAGTAAGCAACAGACTCAGAAACCACAAGAGTCACACAGAACCCACCAGTATCACATGCAACACCGAGTAGAACAGTCTCCGACACGCCGCCATTCGGGTGAGGGTTTTCGTGGGGGTGTTCAATGCTGCCGGTAGACACGTCTACCGGGTTCGCTGCCAACGGCTCGTTCGAGCCCAGTACAGTCGCCGCCAGCGCACCGAACACTTCCCCACCATCTGCTCGCATGCTGAGGAGCCATGATGATCAGCTGGCGTCACCCATGACCGAGGCCGCCGCGCCGACGCCCGCGCGTGATCCGGCAGCCCGCCGTAAGGAACAGCGCGGCTGGTATTGGTACGACTGGGCGAATCAAACCTTCAACACTTCGGTCACCACGGTTTTTGGAGCGCTGTACCTCACCGCAGTAGCGAAAGCCGACGCCAGCGCGGACACGGTCCGTAATGGCCCAACGCCCTGCACGGATGACCGGGGTATCGAGAACGCCCTACAGAACTGCGATATCGGGGTGTTCGGCCTGCACTTCCCCGCAGGATCGTTGTGGGGGTATTTGCTGTCCGTGGCCACCGTGGTCCAGGTCGTCATCGTGCCGGTGTTGGGAGCCATCGCGGACCGCACCCAACACAAGAAGGGCATGCTCGCGTTCTTCGCCTTCGTTGGCGCCACCGCGGTGATGTTCATGGTGTTCGCCTCCGGGACGAACTGGCAGCTCGGCGCGGCCCTCTTTATCGTGGCAGAGATATGTTGGGGCTCGTCGATCGTGCTCTACTACGCGTTCCTGCCGGAAATTGCCGGACCGGACGAGCGCGACCGGGTATCGGCTCGTGGATGGGCCATCGGTTATCTCGGCGGCGGCGTCGCTCTTGCCCTGCAGCTCGCCTTCTATCTGAATTACGACGCCTTCGGGATGACCGAAGAACTCGCCGTCCGGATCTGTTTCTTCACCTCCGGCCTGTGGTGGGCGGTGTTCACCGTCATTCCGATGCGTCGGCTCCGCCAGCACCAACCGGCCACCGGTACCGAGCGTGGCCCCTCTGTCGTGTCCGCTGGGTTTCGTGAGCTTGCCAGCACCGTGAAACAGGCTCGTGGCTTTCCGCTCACCCTCGCCTTCCTGGGCGCCTACCTCATCTATACCGACGGTATCTCCACGGTGGCCAACGTTTCGGCGCAGTACGGGAGCGAGGAGCTCCGGTTCGACAACGAAGTGCTGATCGTCACAATCCTTGTCATCCAGTTCGTCGCCTATGGCGGCGCGATGTTGCACAGTTTCGTCGCGCGGTACTTCGGCGCCAAACGCACCATCCTGGGCAGCCTGCTGGCCTGGATTGGAGTGTTGATCTTTGCCTATTTCATCGAGGCTGGCCAGCAGTTGCAGTTCTATCTCGTCGCGGTCGGGATTGGCCTGGTACTCGGTGGGACAAATGCGCTGTCACGTTCGCTCTACAGCCAGATGATTCCGGCAGGCAAAGAGGCGCAGTACTTCTCGCTTTACCAGATCAGCGAGAAGGGCACCTCGTGGTTGGGGCCGCTGCTGTTCGCCGGGATTGGCCAGGCGACCGGCTCGTTCCGGTACGCGATCATCGCACTGGCCGTGTTCTTCATCGTCGGGTTCGTACTGCTGACCTTTATCCCGGTACGTAAGGCCATCAAGGCAGCGGGTAATCCTGAACCACGTGTGCTCTGACGGTGCGTCCTTCGAGTGCGTCATTGGCGGGCCCGGTAGCCGCTGTCGCATAGGGTCTGCGTCGTGACTGTGTCCGAGCAGAACGTGCCGGCCGAGCAGGGCCTACCCGAGCAGAACCTGCCAGATTCGGCGGTAGCCAGCGATCCAACCGACGCATTGTCCCCGGTGCCTGGGCATACCGCGCAGAACCGGGCACCATCCACGGGTCGGCTCCGCTACTGCTACGGCCCGATGGACTGTGGAAAATCCACTCTCGCGCTGCAGATCGACCACAATCACGCCAGGCAGGGGCGACGCGGACTGCTGCTGGTCCGGCATGACCGATCAGGGCAGCCGCGGATCTCGAGCCGGATCGGGATCACCCGCCAGGCCTATGAGGTGGGCGCGGACACCGATATCCGGGAGCTGGTCCGAGCACAGTGGGCCGCCGGTCACCGGCTGGACTATCTGATCGTCGACGAAGCCCAGTTCCTGTCGACCGAACAGGTCGAGCAGCTGGCTGAGCTCGCCGACGACGTCCAGCTGGACGTGTACTGCTTTGGGATCGCCACGGATTTCCGGAGTCGGCTGTTTCCTGGTTCCCAGCGGCTGTTCGAACTGGCCGATGAACTCCAGCCGGTCCAGGTCGACGTGCTGTGCTGGTGTGGCGCAGCTGGCCGGTTCAACGCACGGGTGCAGCATGAGCGGGTGCTCCGCGCCGGCGATACGGTGCTCGTCGCGGACACGGAACCAGGACAGTCAACCCCCGGTGGCGCCAAGCAAGCGGGGACCGAGCCCGCCGCCGAGGAGCCGCAGAACGTGCGCTACCAGGTGTTGTGCCGCCGGCATTACCGCCAAGGTGATCTCGGTGCGACGGCACCCCACGGCCAATTGCGCCTAGCGTAACCGCAACGAGACTTGCCAAGTGGAGATACGGTGCAAGTAGCGGCGCCCCGAGCCTGGTTGGCCAGCCGGCTACCAGCAGTCCCCCGAGCGGGCGTAAATCACAAAGTTCCCCCGAAAGGCGGCGTCATATTCGACCCGTCACAGTCTCTCTCCAGGGAAAGGCAGTCGCGTCCAACAGAAGAACTCACCCGCAGAAATTTGTAGTTGAGCGGTGAATCATGTCACGGTATGCAACTGCGGCCGGTACCGGGAATCCTGCGGTACCGTCGCGCGTTGCATACCGTGAGCATCACCCGGGCTCAGCTTGAGCCGATGGAAAGGAAGCACCATGGCCGACCGTGTTCTCCGTGGAAGCCGACTCGGGGCGGTCAGCTACGAGACCGACCGAAACCATGACTTGGCGCCCCGTCGCACCGTCCGGTACGCGTGCCCAAAGGACCACGACTTCGAAGTGCCGTTCTCGGATGACGCCGAGATCCCTTCGGTGTGGGAGTGCCGCCTACACGGCAGCGAGTCCAAGATCATCGACGGTAGCCAGCAAGAGGAGAAGAAGGGCAAACCGCCGAGGACGCACTGGGACATGCTCCTGGAGCGTCGGTCGATTCCCGAGCTGGAAGACCTGCTCACGGAACGTCTCGAAGAGCTGAAGGGACGGCGCAGCCGCTCCGCCTAGCACGATCACGAGGACAGAACCCACGACGGCGGTGTGCGCGGTCGTGGGTTCTGTCTTTTCTGGTTCGTGCGTGATCGCCAGCTGCGTCAGTGCCAGTACAGGCGTTTGAGCTGGCCGAACCGATGCCGTAGACCCCAGCCGGTGAGCTTCAGCAATGCCTCCCGGACGACCGCGAGGTCCATCTTCGACTCCCCCGTCTCGCGTTCGGTGAAGGTAATGGGCACCTCGACGACCTCGAAGTCCGCGCGGACCGTTCGCCAGGCAAGGTCGATCTGGAAGCAGTAGCCGTGCGAGGTGACCTCGTCCAATGCGAGCGTTTCCAACACCGTGCGGCGATAGGCGCGAAAACCGGCGGTCACGTCGTTGATCTCGACGCCGAGCATGATCTTGGCGAAGATGTTCGCGCCAACGGAAAGTAGCTCACGGCGGCGCGGCCAGTTCACCACTTTGCCGCCAGGGACATAACGAGAACCGATCACCAGGTCGGCGTCGGTCAACGCGTCCAGCAGCCTGGGCAGGTCTTCCGGCGCGTGCGAGCCGTCCGCGTCCATCTCCACGATCGTCGCGTAGTCCCGCTCAAGGCCCCACCGGAAGCCGGCGATATACGCCGCGCCGAGTCCGGCCTTTTCCGTGCGGTGCAGGATATGAATTCGTTGGTCCTTCGCGGCGAGCTTGTCCACGAACTCGCCGGTGCCGTCCGGGCTGCCGTCGTCGACGACCAGCACATGTGCATCCGGTAGGGCGGTGTGCAGCCGCTCGAGGGCCACGCCGATGTTGTCCCGCTCGTTGTACGTCGGGATTACCACCAGCACCGGGTCGACCTCACTACGGTCCCTCGGCTGGTCTGTCATTCCTGCCCTCCTCGCCGGCGCGCCGAACGCGTGCCGGTGTTCGATTCATCGTCCTGCCCGCGATCATGCTGATCCGACGTGCGCCGCGCATGCCAACGGGTGCGTAGCCAGCCTCCAAGAACGCCGCCGAGCGCGAGCAGGCCGCCACCGGTGAGAGCCAGCTCCGGTGCTTTCCCCAACCGATCGGAAAGCGTAACTTGCGAGCGCAGCGGCACGTCGGCCGCCAGTGTCGTAGCGGTGTACAACTCAGTCTGGCTGGCCACCGAACCGTCCGGTCGAACAAAGGCGCTGACCCCGCTCGTCGCCGCGTTGATCACCGCTCGGTCGTGTTCGACGGCGCGTACCCGCGACATGGCGAGCTGCTGGTAGCTCATTTCGGTATCGCCGAACCACGCGTTGTTCGTAGGTACCAGCAGCAGTTTCGCACCCGCCTCGACCGCCTCGGCTGGTATCGCGTCGTAGGCGATCTCGTAGCAGATGGCGAGGCCGAGTTCGGTGCCCGCGGTGCGTACCAGGCCAGGTTCGGTGCCGGGTGTCATATCGGTGTCGCGGTCCAGAAACGGGGTGAACCAGCCGGCGATGTTCCGGAACGGGATGTACTCGGAGAACGGCACGAGCTCCTGTTTGGCGTAGCTCGCGACTTGGCCAGCACCGGGCTCGACGGCCACCACGGTATTGCGCACGCTGCCGTCCGCGCCGTAGGCCAATGCGCCACTCAGCAATGGGGCGCCGAGTCGATCGGCGTAATCCGCCAGCTGTGCCGCTGTGTTGCCACCAGGGTGGAGGCGAGCACTGCTCTCAGGAAGGAGCACCAGATCCGGCTGCGGTTGTGCGCCGGTGCGGATGTCGCGCAGCAGCCGTTCCAAGCCGGCTTGGTGATTGGCCCAGATGGTGTCGCCCTCAGCTAGCAGGTCAATGCCCACGTTCGGGGCGTTGCCCTGGACCACGGCGACGCGTAGGCCACCGTCGGTGGCTCCGGCGTTCAGGCTTGGCAGGAGCAGCCCGCCCGCGAGCAGCGGGGTGATGAGCATGATGCCGGCAGGTATGTCCGAGCGGCGTGGTCGGATACCGGGGCGCGGGCGACCTCGCCACACGAGCGCCGCCGCGGCCGCGCCGAGGAGCACGACGGTAAAGCCAAGTAGGGCGGTGCCACCGATCGAGACAAGTGGCAGCAGTACGCCGTCGGCTTGGCTGTAGGCGAGTTCACTCCACGGGAACCCGTTCAGCGGGAATCGGGCGCGCAGTGCTTCGCCAGCCACGAAGATCATCGCCATCCACAACGGCGCGAGCGGCAGTTTGCTCACGGCCGCCATGGCGGCGACCGCCACGGCGATCAGCAGCGCACAGATCAGGCTCAGCGCCAGCCACGGTCCGATCCCGAACCGCACGGACAGAAAATCATCGAGCCATTTCAGCAGTAGTAGCTGCCAGACGCTAGCGAACACCAGCCCATACCCGAACCCAGCACGAGCCTTTCTGCCCCAGATGACCGCGCATAATCCGAGGAAGGCGATGGGCGCCAACCACCACAGGGTGCGTGGGGGGAACGCAAGGTAGAGCACTGCTCCGCTGACAAGCGCGATAGCGCTGCGGATGAGCACTGCCGTGGACAGCCGGAATCTGGTTCGTGTGCCGGACCGGGTGCTGAGCGGCGCGCTGGTATCGGCTGTGGGCACGGCGGACAGCCTAGGCGTGGGTCTGCTAGCTGGCTGTGTGGTGTCCACGGCCGTGTCGCGAGCGCTGTTCAAGGATATAGCGGAGGCACCAGCTCGGCGTGCTTCTACGATGGAGCGATGACCACCGCCGCTGGATCAGCGCTTCCCGTGCGGGTGCGTGCTGCGCTGCGCTGTCCGCTGTGCGCCGAGTCGCTCGCGGCGGAGTCTGGCGCTGTCAGGTGTACTCATGGTCACGCGTTCGATATCGCCAAGCAGGGTTACGTGAACCTGCTGACTGGTAAGGGTGCGCCGGGTAGCTCGGACGGCATGGAGATGGTGCGCGCCAGGCAGACCTTCCTGGCATCCGGCCATTACGCTCCTCTGGCCCGGATGCTGGTCGAACAGCTGCCCGAGCTGGGCGATGGTCTGGTGCTCGATGCTGGCTGTGGTACTGGCTACTACCTGCGCGCGGTGCTGGACGCGAATCCGGACGCGGTGGGACTCGCTGGGGACGCGGCCAAGAACGCGGTGCGCTCGGCGACCAGTGGCGCGCCACGCATCGGCGGTGCGGTTTTTGATATCTGGCAGGGCTTGCCGGTCCAGTCCGGCTCGGTGGCCGCCGTGTTGAACGTGTTTGCCCCGCGTAATCCGCGCGAGTTCCATCGGGTCCTCACCGTGGGTGGGGCGCTGCTCGTGCTCACGCCGACCTCGGCGCATCTCGCCGAACTCGTCGATCGGCTCGGACTGCTCTCCGTTGAACAGGGCAAGCTACGGCGTGCGGATGCCGAGCTGACTCCCCTGCTGTATCCGGCCGGACGGGAACAGCTGCGGTTCACCATGCGGCTGACGCATGCGGAGATCGCGGCGCTGGTCGGTATGGGGCCCACGGCGAGGCATCTGCCTGAGGACACCATGCGAGGGCGGATCGCCGATCTGGCCGAGCCGGTCGAGGTCGCCGCGGAGGTCGTGCTCTCGGTGTACCGCCGTCGCGGCTAGGGCGCCACGACGGTACCGGTTGCCCTGGTGACCAGCAGTGGTTCGGCGAGTACCCGTGCGGCGGAGCTGCCGCGATCCGGCTCCGCCCGGCACACGACGCGAGCCTCGAACCGCAGTTCGCGGGAGCGGTTTCCGATTCGAACGAGCGTCGCGGTTGCTTCGAGGACATCGCCAGCCTGGATCGGTGCGAGGAACTCGACCGAGGAGTAGCCGGCGAAAAGGCCCTCGTCACCGTCGGTTCGGATGCTGAGCTCGGTCGCGACGTCGCCAAACACGCCGAGCCCGTAAGCACCGTCAACCAGATTGCCGCCGTAATGTGCATGTGCGTATGGCACATACCGTTTGTGGGTGACGGCGAATCCTTCCACCAAGCTCACGGTGGGCTCCTCTCGCTGGTTACTGCTCGCTGTCCGTGGATATCGCATGGACCAGGTAGCTGGCTACCTCGCCGGGGGTGGTGCCTTTCGCGAACACCCGATCCACGCCAAGGTCGGCCGCCATTAGCGGATCGAATCGCGGGCCGCCCGCGACAAGGAGTGGTCGACGTTGCCCCATGGCCTCGGCGAAGGCGGCGGACATCTCTCTGGTGTTCAACAGGTGCGCGTCGCGTTGGGTGACGACCTGGGATACGAGGACCGCGTCGGCCCGCTCCACTCGCGCGCGTTTCACCAACTGCGGAACGGATACCTGGGCGCCAAGGTTGATAACCCGCAGCTCGCGGTAGTACTCGAGGCCCTTGTCGCCCGCGAATCCCTTGATGTTCAGGATCGCGTCGATGCCCACGGTATGCGCGTCGGTGCCGATGCAGCCGCCAACCACGACGAGCTTGCGGCGCAGTAGGTTACGCACCGCACTGTTCACCTCAGCGGGGCTGAGTAGCGGGAACTCCCGTTCCACCACACGCACGGCGTCCATATCGACGATATGACTCACCTTGCCGTACACCACGAAGAACGTGTACTGCGCGCCCATCGCCTTGGCGTGCACCACCATGGCTGGGTCCATCCCCATCTTGTTCGCCAGCTGGAGTGCGGCTGCCTCGGCACGCGGGCCATGGGACAGTGGCAAGGTGAACGACGTCTGCACCATCCCGTCGCCGGTGGTGTCGCCGTAGGGACGAACGTGCCGCGGCTCGTTGGGCCGCTCCCCGATCGCGTCCTGTTCGTTCGTCATTACGCCGCCCCCGATTCGAAGAAGTCGATCGCCGGGTTGTGATAGCCATCGTCCTTAGCGACGACTCCCCCTGCTCCCTTACCGCCATCGGCTGGGCGTTTCATCAACCCGAAAGTGCCGTTGCCGATCGCGTCAAGCAGGCCATCTTCGGTGATCCGCCCGAGCAGGTCGACCGCCTCGCCGAGGACCTGCTGAGCCCGTTTGGCAATGAAGCCATCGGGTGCCGGCCGGAAATCCTCGCGCAGATTGCCGGCGGCATTGCGCACGTAGTGCACATTGGTCAGCGCCAGGTCACGATCGGACAGCCATGGGGTCACCACCGCCTCGGTCATCATGCCGACCAGCAGGATCGACTGCTCGGAAAGTACCCCCGCCAGGTTGAAGAACCCGTCGAGCAGGTAGCCCTGGAAGATGTCGCCCGTCATATGTTTCGTCGGCGGCATCCATTTCAGCGGGGCGTCCGGGAACAACTCCCTGGCGAGTAGCGCGTGGGCCAGTTCGAGGCGGAACGAGTCGGGTATGGCTGGATTGATCTCGAAGGCGTGCCCGAGTCCGAGTAGCTCGTCCGGCAACCCGGCTTCATGCGCGAACCGTTCGTTGAGCAACTGCGAGACGGTCACCGTGTGTGCCTCGTCGACCGCGTCAGCGGTGGTGAGGTAGTTGTCCTCACCCGTATTGATGAGAATGCCGGCGCGCGCGTGTACCTGGCGGGAGAACCGCTGGTCGACAAAGGTCCGGATCGGGTTGATATCGCGGAACAGGATGCCGTACATGCAGTCGTTGAGCATCATGTCGAGGCGCTCCAGCCCGGCGAGTACGGCCATTTCCGGCATACACAGGCCCGACGCGTAGTTGGTCAGCCGGATGTACCTGCCGACCTCTTTGGACACCTCGTCCAGCGCCGCGCGCATGATCCGGAAGTTCTCCTGGGTGGCGAACGTTCCCGCGAAACCGTGGTGGGTGGCGCCTTCCGGCACGTAGTCCAGTAGCGACTGGCCGGTGGATCGGATGACGGCGATGATGTCGGCGCCGGCGCGGGCGGCGTTGGTGGCCTGTACGACGTCCTCGTCGATATCGCCGGTGGCCACGATGAGGTACACCCACGGCCGTTGCGGTGGATCACCGATCTTGCGGATCATACGGTCTCGCTCGGCCCGATTGCGGTCCAACCGCCGGATCCCCGCGCGGACGAGCTTGCGACTGAGGCTCACCGCGCCGCGGCGGGCGTTGCCGCTCGGGATGGAGTACCGCACCTGGCCAGCCGCCGTGGCCTCAGCGAGTTCCGTCAGGTCCGTATACGAGCCTTCTCGCATCGCGTGACTGACCGGAAGGAGGACGCCCTGCGCAAGGCCGCAGTGTTCCTGGACGGTGTCCACGACCCGGTTGACCCAGGGCACGTCGCCGGCGCGGTGCGTGGTGTCCGCGCCGACCATTCCGGCTAACCGCAGGCTAGCCCGCTCGACGGCGACCGTGGTGTGTGCCGTGGCCAGGTCGATGACCGGTTCGGCGGCACGGGCGGCCAGCTCGCGGGCCTTGCGTGTCACCTCCGGGTCCAAACCGAGTGTGCTCGTCACCTGGTTATCCCTTCGCTCGCCGTGGGGCGCGGGCGTCGGCGCCTACGCCCCTTCCTGATAAATCGTCTCGCCGCGCAACAGCGTGCGCAGGCAGCGCGGTAGTTCGTCCTCGGGCCCGAGTGGCGGCAGCCCGGGCACGCCGGATCGTGGATCGGTCGACCAGCGCTGTGTCCGCATATCCGGTGCGGCCACCACGAGCTCGGCCGCATCCCAGATGGCGAGGTTCGCCGGCGCGCCCGGCTGCAGGGTGCCGACGAGTGGATCGCGCAGGCCCGCCGCTCGATACCCGCCCCTGGTGTGCGCCAGAAACGCCGCGCGTGGCGAAAGTCCGGCGCCGCTGGTCCGGTGGTTGACCGCCGCGCGCACGGTTGCCCACGGGGCGGCCGGGGTCACCGGCGCGTCCGACCCGAACGCGAGCGGTACGCCTGCGGAAGCGAGCTGGGCGAAGGGGTTGAGCCGCGTTCCCCTTGGCAGCCCCAGCCGCTGTGCGTACAGCCGGTCGGTGCCGCCCCAGGCCTCGTCGAACAGCGGCTGCACGGAGGCGATCACACCCCAGGACGCGAGTGCGGCAGCCTGCTGCGCGTCGACCATCTCGGCATGCTCGAGGCGGTGTCCCCGTGAAGCCAGGGCGGGTGTGCCGACGACGGCGGCCGCGCGTTCGAAGCCCGCGATCGTCTCGGCAACCGCGCCGTCGCCGATCACGTGGAAGCCGGCCTGGACGCCGGCCCGCGTGCAGGCGATCAGGTGGTTGGCGATCGTTTCGGCGTCCAGATAGCGGGCGCCGTGATTACCGGGGTCATCGGTATAGGGCTCGCGGAGCAAGGCGGTGCGCGAGCCGAGCGCGCCGTCCACGAACAGATCACCGGCCACTCCGGTGGCGCCGATCTGGCGCGCCTGTTCGAGGCCGCCGGCCTCGCCCCAGTACCCGACGACCTCCGGCACACCCCCGTGCGCGGCTAGCTCAAGCAGGGCGCGCAGGTCCGCCGCGCCAGAGATATCCGGGCCGGCGCATTCGTGGACGGCCGTCACTCCGACGGAGGCAGCGTGCCGGAGGAACGCGCGCTGCGCCGCGTCGCGTTGCGCCAAGGGCAGCGCGTCGAGCGCGGCCCTGCGGAGGTGATGGTGTGCCTGCTTGCGCAGTGGTTCGGTATCCGACCAGCCGTCCGCGGTACGGGCGGCCGGCGCCCTGTCGAGCAGCGCTGTCGAGGCGAGCGCCGAGTGCGCGTCGATCCGGGACAGATACGCCGGTCTGTTACCGACCGCGGCATCGAGCTCGGTGCGGCTGGGTGCACGACCTTCCGGCCAGACGGATTCCTGCCAGCCGTGTCCCCAGACCAGGCCATCCGGGTGGCACTGTGCGTACCTTCGGATGGTGTCCAGGCATTCCGTGAGCGAGGTCGTCTGACTCAGGTCAAGGCCGTGCAGGGCGAGGCCTGCCGTGGTGGCATGGACGTGCGCGTCGACGAACGACGGCGCGACGAATGCTCCGTTCAGGGTGATGACCTCGTCGGCATCGGCATACAGCGCACGAGCCGGGGCGTCCTGGCCGAGCCAGACGATGGTGTCCCCGGTGATAGCCAGTGCGGTCGCGTCCGGGGCGTGTGCGGTGTAGATCCGCCCGCCGAGCAGCAGGGTCGTCTTCGCGGTGGTGTTCACGAGCGATGAGTGTGCCCTTCGCGCCGCTCGAAGAGCGTGCGGACCCCGTCGTGCCGGCGTACCAGGTCCAGTGCGAAATCCGCGTGGCCCGGCGCGTAGCCGTTCCCTACCAGCATGCGGACATCGGCGGCGAGGGCCTCGGCGCCGAGCGCGGCGGCGGTGAAGGACGTGGCCATGGAGAAGAACACCACTGTCCCGCCGTCCGCGGTCGCCAGGATCGCGCCGTGTTCGCAGCCGGGTACGTCGACGCACACCACGGTGATATCGGCGGATCGCCCCAGCGTGGCTGTGATCGCCTCTGAGGTGGCAACCGGGTCGCGCGCGTCCGCGATGGCCACGGCGTCGGCCAGCCCCGCTTGTCGCAGCGCAGCCGCTTCTGCCTCGGTCGGCACGAGCGCCAGTACGGCGTCCGCGCCGGCGTCACGTGCCGCGGCCAGGGACAGCGATCCGGATTTGCCCGCGCCACCGAGCACACAGACCCGCGCGCCCGTGCCGTACTGCCGAACGACCCGGTCGGTAAGCGCGGGAGCGCCACACACGTCGAATACGGACAAGGCGAGCTGGTCGGCCAGATCAGTGGGGAGTTTCGCCGCGACCGACCGACGAAACAGCACTGCCGTACCGCTACACGGAATCTGTTCGGTGCTGCCGTCCCATCCGCTGAGCTCGTCGGTTACCCGCAGTGGCGTGCAGGTAAGCGATACGAGGGTGGCGATCCGGTCGCCCACGTGCAGATTCAGCTCGGCCTCTGGACCGCGCGCGCGTACCTTCCCGATCAGCATCCCGCCGGACCCGGTCACTGGATTATGCATCTTGCCGCTGCCGCGGATGATCTCCAGCACCGCCGCGCGGAGCTTCGCTGGTTCCGGATGGGCTTCGCGGAGCTGCCGGAACGAGGCGGCATCGAGGTTCAGGCGTTCGACATCGACGATGATCTCGTCCGGCCACGGCTCCGGGGCCGCGTTCAGCAGGGTCGCCTGCTGGGGCAACACCCCAGCGGGTTCGAGTACCCGATGCAGGCCATACGACGACGACTCGCCGAGCTGACCGCTGGTCTGCCCAGTTTCTACCTGAGTCATTGCCCACCTCGAAAAGATTTACGTTATATTCTGATTCAAGCAGCATATCTTCACGCATAACACAGGTCGAGGAGAATGAATGACTGCGATCCGAGTGTCTGAGCCGGCTACCGCGACAGCCGAGCTATTGGCCCAGCCATACCCGTATCGCCGACAGGAACTGGTCGAACCGGACTGGCGGCGCTTCCCCGGCTGGCGGGACGTCACCGAGGCACAGTGGGGCGACGCGCAATGGCAGCGCGTGCACTGTGTTCGCAACATCAAACAGTTGCGTGCCGTCATCGGGGACACCGTGGCCGAGGAGTTCTTCACCGACCTTCAGGCGGACCAGGAACGGACCGCCACCATGTCCATGCTGTTGCCGCCGCAGATGCTCAACACGATGGCGCCGACCATGGACGGGAGTTCGACCGCGGAGTTCACCGCCGCGCTCTACGCCGACCCGATCCGCCGCTACATGCTTCCCGTGCACAGTGACCGGGATCCGAGCTGGCCGAACCATCCGCATTCCAGCAGGGACTCGCTACACGAAGCGGAGATGTGGGTCGTCGAGGGGTTGACCCACCGCTACCCGACCAAGGTGCTCGCTGAGCTGCTGGCCACCTGCCCCCAGTACTGCGGGCACTGCACCCGGATGGACCTCGTCGGCAACTCCACAGCCACCATCGACAAACACAAGCTCGAGCTCAAACCGGTAGATCGCCAGGACGCGATGATCACGTACCTGGAGAACAACCCGGGAGTCCGCGATGTGGTGGTCTCGGGCGGCGACGTGGCAAACGTGCCGTGGCATCAACTGGAAGCCTTCCTGATGCGGCTGCTCGGCATCTCGACCATCCGCGATATCCGACTTGCCACCAAGGCATTGGCTGGTCTGCCGCAACACTGGCTACAGCCCAAGGTTGTGGAAGGTATTGAGCGAGTGGCACGTACCGCCCGTCGTCGGGGGGTGAACCTGGCCATTCATACGCACGTCAACCACGCGCAATCGGTGACACCCCTGGTTGCCGAGGCCGCGCACACCATGCTCGAGGCAGGGGTACGGGACGTACGCAACCAGGGCGTGCTGATGCGTGGGGTCAATGCCACCCCGAACGATCTGCTCGACCTCTGTTTCGCGCTGCAGGACGACGGCGGAATCCTGCCCTACTACTTCTACATGTGCGACATGATCCCGAACGCCGAGCACTGGCGGCTCGCGGTACACGAAGCGCAGGACCTACAACACGCCATCATGGGCTATCTGCCCGGCTACGCCACGCCACGAATCGTGTGCGATGTGCCGTACGTCGGCAAGCGCTGGGTCCACCAGCTCGCCGACTACGACCGGGAGCGCGGAATCTCGTACTGGACCAAGAACTATCGAACCAGCATCGAACTCGACGACACCGATCCTGACACGCTGACCAGGACCTATCCCTACTACGACCCGATATCGACGCTGCCCGAATCTGGTCAGCAGTGGTGGCGGACGCACGGGTGAACCTCGTTGAGCAGTATTTAGTTCTTATTGCTTTCCTCACCAACCGGCGCCGTTGACCGGTATCTTCCGGAACGTGCAGCTCCCTTGGCGTGCGGCGGCGCGTGCGGCCTTCACCAGTCCCGTCACCATCATCGTGACGGCGACGACCGCACTGCTGGTCGCCTTCGTCGCCGTCGCGGCGGTGCTGCATTCGGCGGCGGCCGGCAGTGCGGCGGTCGACTACCAGACCGAGAACCTCTGCGCCCAGGCCGTGCCTACGGGTGTGGACGGCCAGGACTTCTCGATCCAGGACGCCAACACGGTGATCGCCGACGCGCGAGCGCAGGGCGCCAAGCACGGGTTCGACACCGCGATCGCGGCCAAGTACAGCTCCCCCGTCGTCGTCGACCACCAAGGCACGCCAGCAAAGATCAAATTCGCCTATCGGGACCGTGCTCAGGACAATCTGCGCGTCGTACGCGGCGGTGACCCGAACGGGATCTGGATCTCCGAAACCATGGCCGAGGACTTCGGAATGCGGCTCGGCGACCAACTCGGCGGAGCCCAACTTCCCCCGGTGACCGCGATATACGCCGACCTGAGCACGCCCACGTCGCAATGGTGGTGTAGCGAGTCCGCCTACGCCGTGCCGAACATGCTCGCCGGCGACGCCGAATACGCGCAGGTTGCCTGGCTACCGAGCTCGGACGACTACGACACCGCGATGAGCACCACGGACGACGCTGGGCTCACCACCCTCAGTGTCCGCTTCCCCAGTGATCAGATGCCACACACCACGGGCGAGGCACAAGCACAGAGCGAACGCAACGACGCGCTGATTACCACCCTGACGAACACCATTGATTCCCGCGACCTGGAGACCACGCCAAGCCTGGACAATGCTTTCGAGCGGCCCACCGAGGTGGCCTCCGATGCGCAGACGACGGTGTTCACCTCCATCCTCTCGCTCACCGTGATCAGCCTGCTTGTCGGGCTTGCCGGGGTCGCCACGGTCACTATCCAGTGGTGTCAACGCCGGCAGAGCGAACTGCGCCTGCTGTGGTCCAGAGGTGCCAGCCCTACCGCTCTTGGCTTGCGCGCGGTGCTGGAACTCGCGGCACCACTGGCAATCGGCACCGTCCTCGGTGCTGTCCTGGCGCGCGTGTTGCTGCCCTGGTACGCGCCCGCTCGTGCGGTGGACCTCTGGCCGCAGGTACTGGCCGGGCTTGCCGCGTTGGGCACGTTGCTGATCGCGATCGCCGTCGCGGGCACGACGACCCTGTTCTGGGTGCATCGCCGCTTCGCCCGCGTCCCCGCGAGACCGGGACGGCTACGCCGCGGATGGCGATACGTACCATGGGAACTGCTCAGCGGCGGCCTCGCGGTCGCGGCATGGGCGCGGCTATCCGCTGGCTACGCCGCGGCCAGCGATGGACCGGTGCCGACCGTGGATCCCGCCGCGCTCGCCTTTCCCCTACTCGTCCTGCTCACCGTGGTGCTGCTGGTCGCGCGGATCGCGCAGCTCCTGCTCGGCCGGTCCCATTACGCTTCCTGGTGGCGGGTCCCTGCCGCGCAACTCGCGATGCGCCGGCTCGCCGCGAGTCGCGGACCGGCGATCGGTGTGCTGCTGGTCGGTGCGCTGGCCGTCGGGGCACTCGCAACCGGCAGTGGTATCGCCAACGCGCAGTCGAACGCGATGCTCGAGAAGTCCAATATGTTCATTGGCGCGAACAGTTCGGTACAGGTCACCGCGGACACCGTGGTGGACGAAAACCCCATACCCAAGGAGGTTGCCGGCAGCAGCACGCTGGTCGGCGAGAAGGAAGACGGCGATGTGACCATCTTGGCCGTCGATCCGGAGGACTTTCCCAAGGGTGCCTGGCTCGAAGGTCGAACTCAGGAAGAGATGTCCGAAGTGCTCGCGCCGCTGCGCGCGCAGCGGCAATCGGCAAGCGACCCCATCCCCGCGATCAGGGTCGGCCAGGCACCCTCGGGGGCGATCGAGCTGCCGTCCCTACCCGGCGCGGAAACGGTAGCCGCCGTCGAATCGTTCACCAAGATCGGCACGAACCCCGGCTATGTCATCTCCTCGGACGTGTTGTCCCACCAGGAACGGTGGGACATGACCACCTGGTCGATCTGGTCGCAGGACAGCCTCGAACGGCTGTCCGGAGTGCTGAACGACGCTCAGGTCTACCACTTCGCCGTAAAGGACCGGGAAGCCGAGTTCAACGCGATGCCGTTCCTGGTGATCGAGTGGACGTTCGGCTTCGTCACCGCGCTCGGCCTGGTTCTCGCGGCGGTCGCGGCCGTGGCGCTACTGCTCGCGGTTGAAGTGCGCCGCCGGCAGAATGCGCTGTCCGGAACGTTCTTACTGCGCATGGGATTGCGCCAACGCGCGCTGTTCGGCAGTCATCTGCTCGAACTCGGTGCGCTCGCCACCGCGGCCGTGCTCACCGGCGTCGGAATCGGCGCGACCGGCGCGGTCCTTTCCGTCCCGCTGCTTGACCCCGCGCCATGGCTGAACCCGATACCCGATCTGCCAAACCTGACACCGCTCGTGCTAGCGAGCCTCGCGGGCGGTGGGCTCGTCGTACTACTCGCCGGGTGGGTCGCGGTGCGCGCGGTGCGTACCGCCAGCATCGGAGAGCTGATTCGTGGCTGAAACGGGGACGGTGATGGCGGCGAAGGAGGTACTCCGCGCGGACGCGGTGCACGTTGACTACCGCACTCCCGCGGGACCGGCAACAGCGGTCGCGGACGTGAGCTTCGGTGTCCCTGACTCGGGAGTCACCGTGCTCGCCGGGCGTTCCGGTTCAGGAAAATCAACGATGCTCCGTGTGCTCGGACTGCTGGAATGGCCGAGCACCGGAACCGTGTGGTACGGCGATACGGACACCGGCTCCTTACGGGAACCACAACGACGCGAGTTGCGTCGTGCCGACCTCGCCGTGGTTTTCCAGAACCCGTCGGACAACCTACTCGAGTACCTTTCCGTCGGCGACAATCTGCGTGCGGCCGCGCAATCGGCCGGGCGGGACTGCGCCAGCGTCGAGCTGCTCGAACAACTCGGACTACCGGGTAGCCAGGACTGGCGAGTAACCGCGCTCTCCGGTGGGCAGCAGCAGCGACTCGCCTTTGGTTGCGCGTTGGCCCGCGGTAGTTCGGTGATCCTGGCCGACGAGCCGACCTCGCAACTGGACAACGCCTCAGCAGATCTGGTGCTGGATACCCTTCGGCAACTCGCCGACGGGGCGATCCCGGTGCTGGTGGCCTCACACGACCCGCGGTTGATCGAACTCGGCGACCACCTTGCCCGCCTCGAGGACGGACGACTGGTCGATTTCACTTCGGCAGGTGCATCATGAACCAACCCCGCCCAGTAGCCACCGCTTCAGTGTCCATTATGGATGTCATCCGGACATATCAGCACCCGAGCGGACCCGTGGACGTGCTGCGCGGCGTCCGGCTGAACATCGACTCGGGAGAACTGGTAACGCTCAGCGGACGATCGGGGTCGGGCAAGAGCGCGCTGCTCGCAATGCTGAGTGGCTTCGACAGTCCGGACGCCGGCACGATCCATGTGGACGGGCAACCAATAGTCGAACCACCGCACTGGGCACGCTGCGCCGTGCTGCCACAGACCTTCGGCCTGGCGACTGAGCTGACGGTGGCGGAAAACGTTGCGCTGCCACTGCGGCTCGGGGATTCGGCGCCCTCCCCCGCGGCGCTGAGCGCTCGAGTCAACGAGCTACTCGCCGAGCTCGGGATCGACACCCTCACCTCGCGTTACCCGCCGGAAATCTCCTTCGGACAACAACAGCGAGTCGCACTCGCGCGTGCGGTGGCCGCACGACCTCGGGTGCTGCTCGCCGACGAGCCGACCGCACACCTGGACAACGCCAGCATGCCGCCCGTGTTGCGGATGCTGCGCCAGTGCGCCGACGAGGGCGCCGCGGTACTGGTAGCCACGCACGACCAGCACGTGCACGAGATCGCCGACAGGCAAGTCCAGCTTCGCGACGGCGTCATCGTCACGCCCACCGAGGATCCGTAGACTCGGCATCGTGCGGTCGAATTGGATACGCGGCGTGCTCGGTGCGGCAATCGTCGTGCTGCTCGTCGGCGTGGTGATCCTGGTGGTCGAGGTGTCCAGACAGGATGAGCCACAACCCGGTCCGCCAGAAAACGCCGAACGCGTCGTCGTCGCACTTGGCGACAGCACCATGTCCGGCGAAGGAGCGGGTGATTACACCAACCGCACCAACGGGAGGAACGGCAACTGGTGTCATCGATCGCCGAACGCATCGATCGAATCCGTAGACATCCCCGGTGTCGACCGTGCGATCAACCTGGCCTGTTCCGGCGCGCCGTCCGAACAGGTCGGTCTCGGCGAAACCAAGCAGTACACCGAAGAATCCCAAGCAGCACGGCTCGGCGAACTCGCGAAGAAGTACCGGGTAGTGGCTGTCGCCGTCGCGACCGGCGCTAATGACGAACCAAAGTTCTCCCACCTGGTGAACCAGTGCGTGCAGGCATGGGCGAACCAGCGCGGCGATGGCTGTAGCAAGCAGATCCGGCAGGACTGGCAAGGCCGGATCGACGCTATGCAACCGAAGGTCGTTAGCGCACTGCAAGATGTCCAGCAGGTCATGTCTGATGCGAACTACGACGAAGACGACTACGACCTGGTGCTGCAATCCTATGCGGCACCGTTGAGCCCGGATATCCCGAACAGCCTGCAAGGGCTCGTCGGTTGCCCGTTTCGCACTGAGGATCTGCGCTGGGTTCGCGACGAAGCGATGCCCGCGCTCACCGCAGCGCTGCGCGAGGCCGCGGAGGAAACCGATACCCGCTTCCTTGACCTGTCGCGGTCCGCGCGTGGAAACGAGGCCTGTTCCGGTGGAGCCGACGACAGCACCGAGTGGTTCACCCGGCTGACCGTGCAATGGGAGGACCTCAACGACGAGGAGCGCGTACAACACGTGCTGCAGGAGTCGTTCCACCCCAATGCGCGAGGCGCGGCACAGTTTGGTCGCTGCCTCAGCGATTTCTTGAACAACACCGATGATCAGGCAGCGTGCCTGAAAGACCAGAAAGGACAGCTACGCGCGGTCGCGACCATTGGCGCCGACTGAACGATACGTTCGACTCCCGGCGTCTTCGCGCGATCGTGGCGTGCGACGAACGAAATATGGCGATCGAGTTCCCACTCCTCAGCGAACGACTAGCGTTGCGACCATTCCGCGATGACGACGTCACCGCGATCCACCGGGTCTACGGTGACCCGGAAGTCATGCGCTATGTCGCCTACGGCAAGCCCACCTCGCCAGAAGAAACGGCGAGCATGGTGGCCGATTACATTCGCCACCAAGAAGAGTACGGCTACAGCACGTGGGTTGTTCTCGACCGCGCGACCGGCGCGGTGATCGGCGATGCCGGCCTGGTAGCGCAGGAAGTAGGCGCGGAGGTCGGCTACACCCTGGCAACCGCGTACTGGGGCAAAGGCCTCGCCACCGAAGCGACCAGACTGTGCGTCGAGCTCGCCTTCGGACAGCTCGCGCTGCCCCAGCTCATCGCCTGTGTGGACCCCCTGAACCCCAATTCGGCACGGGTACTGCGGAAGCTCGGGTTCGAGCACGCTGGTCAGCAGGAAGCTTACGGCCGGCCCCACGACGAGTACCGGCTCACCGCGCAAAGCTGGGCTGCCGCAACAGCCTAAGGCGCGAACACCCGTAGAACGGTTGAAAAGCTCGGCCCGCTAGCGAGTCCCGGACCGGCCACCGGTCCGGGACCGCACATACGATTCGATCCCCGTCAGTAAACAGTCCAGGCCGACCTGGAAAACACGCGGCAGATCCCCAGCCGCACCGTACATCTGGCCGACCGCCGAACCGACCCGCGAGGCCAGTGGGAATCGGCCAACCATGGCCACCTCGTCCAGCACCGGTGCATGCCCGCGCCACCATTGCTCATCGCTCATACCGGTACGTCGTTCCGCCTCGCCAGCGTCGACAACCCGACGGGCCGAGCCCTCCACATAGCCGATCACCGCGCTGAGCACGGTGTCCATCTCCACGTCCGTGAGGCCAATACCGTCCAGTACCCGCAGCTCGTTGTCGTACTTCGCCGTCGCGTTCGGACCGAGTGCCGGACGAGTCGAACTCACCTGCAGCATCCACGGATGCCGCAGCAACAACGTCCAGTTGCGCCGTGCCACTTCCGCCAGACCAGCCAACCAACCATCCGCCAACGCGACCGGGTCAGCCGATTCGCCATACGCGGTATCCACCATGACATCGACCAGTTCGGCCTTGCTCGGCACGTAGGTGTACAGCGACATCGTGCCCACGTCGAGGCGTTCGGCCACCTGGCGCATGGACAGCGCCCCGATCCCCGAGGCATCCGCGAGCTCGATACCCGCCGTGGCGATCTGCCGTAGCGTCAGCCGCGGCCGCGGTCCCCGCTTCGGCGGGTCGAACGTGCCCCACAGCAATTCGACGCTACGGCGCGGGTCGCCACTTCCGGTGTATTCCACAGCCACGCGCCTATTCTGACAGCAGAACACGTGCCGTGCCCGTTTGCGCGCGGCTAATCCTATGTGGACATCCAGTTCCGGGTATGCGCGAAACGTGCTGCTCAGCTGACCGGTGTGTGTTGCCGCACGGCACGGGGCAACAACACGTCGAGCACCCTGCCCGCCATAGCGCTTGGCGAGCCATCCACCGGCCGCAACACCACATCCGGCGCGGCGGGCGCCTCATAGCGGTCGTCGACTCCGGTGAAGTGCCGAAGGTCGCCGGCTCGCGCCTTCGCGTACATACCTTTGACATCGCGGGACTCACACACCGCGAGCGGCGTATCCACGAACACTTCGATAAACCGCAGCTCGTCCTGCTCGTGCATGTTGCGCACGGCATGTCGATCGGCCAGGTAGGGACTGATCAACGCGACGATCGAGACCAGGCCCGCGTCAGCGAACAACTTGGCCACCTCGCCAACGCGACGGATGTTCTCCGTCCGGTCCCGAGCGGTGAACCCCAGATCGGCGTTGAGTCCATGTCGTAAGTTATCGCCATCGAGCAGGTACGCGGGACGATGCACAGCCAGCAGCTGACGTTCGACCTCCGCGGCGACGCTGGACTTACCCGCCCCGGACAATCCGGTCAACCACACGGTGGCGCCCGCCGTCGGCCGATCGCTGCGACGTATGGCCGTGGTCTGCCAGACCACCTCAGGGTTGTGCTCCGCGCTCAACCTGACCTCCCGACTCGGTCCGGACGCGTCATCCGTCGATCCGGCCAGCTCGGAACTGGCCACCGATCGGCGCAGAATACCGTCTGGTCGCAACCAGTACGCTGCGGGGCCGGGCAGCCGCGGTCGGCAACTTTGGGCTTACCGCCAGCACGATGCCTCGGCACTGCGCCGAACTGGGTTTCCGGACGTTCGGGAATAGCCCGGCGTCACCCGTCGTTGAGGGTGTTCCGGATTCAATCGACGTGTATCCAACCCCAGCGAGGTGATGATCGTTCAGGACCGCACTGAACACCACAAAATGATCGGCTGGGAGAACTGCGCGGTGGTGTTCGAGCCTGCTGATCCACCACGTGCAGGAACCATGGCTTTCTGGTGCGACGCCCCAGACCAGCCCCACTCCGACCAGCACCACCCTGGCCAGCACCACCCTGGCCTGCCGCGCACCGAGAATGGCACGCCAGGCGAGCTTGCCATCGTGGTTGAACCGGGAGATCACATCGAACGTAAACCGGTCGTGCGGCTGCCTATCGTCGAGGTAGTACCGATTCTCGCCAAGGCGCGACGTGCGCCAACCAGCACCGCGTCCATCGCGTTCTGGGGCGCCGCGACGGTCCTGGCACTGCAACTGGTCGCGCGCGGAAAACTCCTCCCTGGGCTGTCCGCCAACGACGTCGACTCGTGGCACGCTGGCCCTTTCACCACCGACGACCTCACGCGAATCGAGCAGCTCGCCGCGGCGATGCCCGCCGAGGCACGAGCGATTCCCCTCTCGGAGACCGCGCCGTACGCGTTGCCGCACGCGGGCGAACTACTCCGCGCTTTTCTGGACGCCGTCGCCGACGGGTTACCTCGCGGTTCGGCCGCGACCGCAGCGGCAGGCACCTCGCTTTTCGCCGGAACCTCAGTGCGGCAAAGGCCGCAACTACGGAACTGGGCCCGCGAAACAGCGGCCGGCAGCGATGCCGGTATCCGGATCTCGCTGCGCATCGAACTGCCGCACGATCCAGCCAACGCGTCACTACGAGCCGTGGCCCAGGTGCACAGCCTGACCGAGCCGACAAGGATCGTCGACGCGGCACGGTTGTGGGGCGAACTCCCCGCCGGTTTCACCGAGCGATCCCGACTCGACACCACGGTCGCCATCCGCGCCGCCGCACGACGGTGGCCAGCACTGGGCCGATTGCTGGAACAAGCCGTGCCGACCGAGCTGATCATTGCCGACGACGAGATCACCGAGTTGCTCGCCGGCGCGGGCGCCCGCCTCGCTGAAGCCGGCATCGACGTGCACTGGCCGACCGAGTTGGCACGCGACCTTTCCGCGCGGGCCATGATCGAACAGGCCGAGCAGGCACCATCCGACCTGCCCGGGGTGTTCGGCGGCACCGAGCCGTTCGCGGTGAACTGGCAACTCGCCCTCGGGGAAAACCCGCTGACCACGGCCGAGCTGGACCAGCTTGCCGAAGCCCATCGGCCCGTGGTGTGGCTACGTGATCGATGGACGCTTGTCGCGCCGAACCTCGCGGACAAGGCACGGGAGCGCGAGCTCAAATCGCTCACCCCGATCGCGGCACTGAGCGCGGCGCTCAGCGGTACCACCGAGGTCGATGGTGAACGGGTTGCCGCCGTCAGCAGCGGTTGGCTCGAGGAGCTACGTGAACGCCTCCAGCGTGGCGAAGGTGACGCGTCCCGCATTGGCCAGCCACGTGAACTGGCCGCGACGCTGCGCGACTACCAACTGCGCGGCCTCCGCTGGCTGGCCATGCTGACCGAGTTGGGCCTCGGAGGCTGCCTCGCAGACGATATGGGGCTCGGCAAAACCGTCACCCTCATCGGACTGCATCTGCATCGCCGCGCCGAGGGTATCGCCCACGGGCCTACGCTCGTCGTATGCCCAGCCTCACTACTCGGTAACTGGGAACGCGAAATCGCCAGATTCGCACCCAGCACGCAGGTTCGACGATTCCACGGCACGGCGAGGCATCTGGCCGAGATCAACGACGGATTCGTACTCACCACCTACGCGACCATGCGGCTGGATGCCGCCGAACTGGGCGCGGTGCCATGGGATCTGTTGGTCGCGGACGAGGCGCAGCACGTGAAAAACCCCTACTCGGGGACGGCACGCGCACTGCGCACTATCCCCGCGACAGCGCGCATCGCGCTCACCGGCACGCCCGTGGAGAACAACCTGTCCGACCTGTGGGCGATTCTCGACTGGACAACACCCGGGCTGCTCGGCACGCTCGCGGCATTTCGAACCCGCTGGGCGCAACCCGTCGAAGCGGACAACGACCGCCAGACGGCGGAGCGACTCGCCAAGCTGACCCGGCCGTTCCTGCTTCGCCGCCGCAAGACAGATCCCGGAATCGCTCCCGAACTGCCCACGAAAACCGAAACGGACCAGCCGGTCACCCTGAGCACCGAACAGGCGGGCCTGTACGAAGCCGCGGTACGTGAAACCATGAGCCAGATCCGTGGCAGTGCTGGAATGGCGCGCCGTGGGCTGGTCGTGAAACTGCTGACCTCGCTCAAACAGATCTGCAACCATCCCGCGCAGTATCTCGCCGAGGAAAGCCCACGACTCAGCGGACGTTCCGGAAAACTGGATCTACTCGATGAGCTGGTGGAGGTCATCACCGCCGAGAACGGATCCATGTTGGTGTTCACCCAGTACGTGGCCATGGCGCGGCTCCTGGAACGACATCTCACCGATCGAGGTATACCCAGCCAGCTGTTGCACGGTGGCACACCAACCGCCCGCCGCCAGCAACTCGTCGACGACTTCCAGGCAGGACGGGTACCCGTTTTCCTGCTCTCCCTGAAAGCAGCAGGCGTCGGGCTGAACCTGACCCGCGCGGAACACGTCGTGCACTACGACCGATGGTGGAACCCCGCGGTAGAGGACCAAGCGACTGACCGGGCTTACCGCATCGGCCAGACCCGGCCGGTTCAGGTGCACCGGCTCATCGCTGAGGGCACGATCGAGGACCGCGTCGCGACGATGCTGGCCGCGAAACGCGACCTCGCGGATGCGGTGCTCACCTCCGGTGAAGCGGCGCTGACCGAACTGTCCGACAGCGACCTCGCCGAGCTCGTCGAACTGCGCAGGGGGCGATGACCATGGCAACCGATGACCGCGTACGGGGGTTTCCGGCATTCGGGCCAACCCCACGTCGCCGTGGTGCCAACGCCGGCTCCTGGTGGGGAACCGCCTGGTTGAAGGCGCTCGAGGACGGCTCACTTGATCACACCCAGCTCAAACGCGGCAGGCAGTACGCGTACGCCGGGCGGGTTGGCCCGATCACGGTGAGTCCCGGCCGGATCGCGGCCACGGTGCAGGATCACGACGAGCCGTTCCACAGCCAAGTACAGCTGGACCAGCTCACAGACCCGGCCTGGGACCGGTTTCTGGACCGCATCGCCGGAAAGGCCGGACACATCGCGGCGCTGCTCGACGGGGACATGCCCACTGAACTCGCTGCGTTTGCCGAGGACATCGACATTCCGCTGCTGCCCGCGATAGGCGAGCTCGAACCGGAGTGCACCTGCCCCGGTTGGGAACATCCCTGCCAGCACGCGGCGGCGTTGTGTTATCAGGTGTCCTGGCTGCTCGATGCTGACCCGTTCGTACTACTGCTGATCCGCGGTAGAGCTAGTGGCGAGGTTCTCGAACAGCTCCAACGCCGAGGAACCGAACCCGCGACAGCGGGCGCACCGCAGGAACCCATTCAGGCCGAAGGCATCCCCGCGACGATTGCCTTCGGGACACCGACCGCTGAGCTACCCGAGGACCCGCCACCCGTTACCGAGCCACCCAGCTGCTGGGAACTGCCAGCAGGACCAGAGATCGAACCGGCGGTTCTGCGGTTACTCGCCCATGACGCCGCTCTACGGGCACGCGAGCTACTCGCCGAACTGCCAGTGCCGAACGACGACTGGCAACAGGCCGTGCGATTCGCGGCACACCACAGCCACGACTGGGTACTCGACCGGCTCGCCAGCGCGCAAAACCGCGATACGCACGAACTTCGGCTGGCCGCCGCGGCATGGCAGCAAGGTGGCCCCGCCGGCCTTGCCGTCCAGGAGCGATCTTGGCAACCATCCGAAGTGGAACGAGCGCGCGCCGAACGATTGTGGTCAGCCGCCGAACTGCCCAAAGCGCTACGCCGAGCGAATACGTGGACCCTGGCCGAACTACGGGTCCAACTGCGCTACGGCACCGACGGTCACTGGTACCCGTACCGACAACACGCTGGTGACTGGTGGCCGGTAGGCAGACCGCGCCAAGACCCCGGCTCAGCGTTCACCGAGCTGTGAAGCCAGGCCATCACAGTTGCGGCGGCCGGCCCTCATAGGGCGTGGACAGCACCACCGTCGTCCGGGTGGACACTTTCGCGGCCTCCCGGATCCGCCGCAACAACTCCTCGAGATCACTGGGCGAGCCCACCCGAACCAGCAGGATGTAGGACTCATCGCCGGCCACCGAGTAGCAGGACTCGATCTCCGGAAGGTGCTTCAGGCGGTCCGGGTAGTCGTCCGGCGCGGCGGGGTCGGTGGGTGTCAGTGAGATAAATGCGGTCAGCGCCAATCCGAGCTGTTCGGTGTCCAGCCGCGCCGTATAGCCACTGATCGCGCCGCGCTGTTCCAGTCGCCGCACGCGTTGGTGCACCGCCGACACGCTCAAGCCAACCCGCTCCGCCAGCTCGGTGAAGCTGCACCGGCCATTAGCTGCCAGCTCCCGCAGGATCGCCCGATCCAGCTGCTCGAGATCAGATTCCGCCACTACAGCTCCACTAGCGAGTGCGGCTGGCGGTTCAGACTCTCCACCCCGTCGTCGGTGACCACCACGATGTCCTCGATCCGCGCACCCCACTGGCCAGGGAAATAGATCCCCGGTTCGACGCTGAACGCCATGCCCGGCTCGAGGTGCAGGTCGTTACCGCCCATGATGTACGGCTCCTCGTGCACGTCCAGGCCGATACCGTGTCCGGTGCGGTGAATGAAGCGCTCGGCGTGCCCGGCCGCGCTGATGATCGACCGCGCGGCGTCGTCGATGTCCTGCGCCCGTGCGCCCGGGCGCACCGCGTGCACGGCGGCGCGCTGCGCTTCCTCCAGGACCGCGTAGCAGTCGGCGATGTCCGTCGATGGAGCGCCGAGCGCGTAGGTACGGGTGCAGTCCGAGTTGTATCCACTCGGCAGCGGGCCACCGATGTCCACGACGACGACGTCGTTGTCCGCGATCACCCGGTCGGACACATCGTGGTGCGGGCTGGCCCCGTTCGGTCCGGCGCCCACGGTGACGAAGGCGACGTGGGTATGTCCCTCGGCAACGATCGCCTCGCATACATCGGCCGCTACCTCGGCCTCGGTGCGTCCGGGCCGCAGCCATTCGCCCATCCTGGCGTGCACCCGGTCGATCGCCGCGCCAGCTTCGCGTAGCGCCGCTACCTCCGCGTCGTCCTTACGCATCCGCAGCTCCCGCAGCACGGGACCGGCCAATGCCTGGCGGGCCTCCGGCAGCGCTGTGTGAAATCCGAATACGTGCACCGCTTGGGTGGTATCGCTGAGCGCCACCTGTCTGGGCTTGTCCGCCGCCTCGGCGACCAGCTGGTACGGATCGGTGCCATCGACCCAGGTGTGCAGCTGGACGCCAAGGTCATCAAGCGGCACGTCGGCATAGCCGGGAGCTTCCAGACGCGGGACGACAAGCACCGGATCCCGCCCATTCGCGGGCAGTACCAGGCAACTAAGTCGCTCGTGGGACTCGCCGCCGACACCGAGCAGGTACCGCATATCCGAGCCAGGGGCAATGAGCAGCGCGTCGGTGTCCGCGCTCGCCGCTTGCTTCGCGGCCTTGTCCAGTCTGGTGCGCAGCTGAGTGGCATCCGGTGCGGTGCTGATGGTGGTCGCCATGCCGTGCAGCCTAACGCCCAGCGTCGCACCATCGCGCCACAACGGCGCGTCGGGCACGTACCTCGCCAGCAAGTTCCCTGGCACGGCAATTTTCCAGGCGGTTTGGCCGGGTCGGCCCGCGTATGTCGTGGCTTGCTGGCAAGCTTTGCGATGTGACCCGACCGCTCGCGTTGCTGGACGCCGCCAGCCTCTACTTTCGAGCCTTCTATGCCCTGCCGGATTCGCTTACCGCGCCGGATGGCACTCCGGTCAACGCGGTACGCGGCTTCACGGACACGGTCGCTCGCATCATCAACGATCGTGGACCGCACCGGCTGGTCGCCTGCCTGGACGCGGACTGGCGTCCCCAGTTCCGGGTCGACCTGCTGCCCAGCTATAAGGCGCATCGGGTGCAGGCGGAGGTCGAGGACGCGGCCGATACCGAAGAGATACCGGATGCGCTCAGCCCGCAGGTGCCGATGATTCTGGACGTGCTGGACGCCGCTGGCCTGGCTACAGCCGAGGCCACGGGTTTCGAAGCCGATGACGTGATTGGCACGCTCACCGCGCGAGAAGCCGACGATCCGGTCGAGGTCATCACCGGGGATCGGGATCTGTTCCAGCTCGTCCGGACCGAACCCACCTCGTGCCGGGTGGTTTACGTCGGTCGTGGTTGGGCCAAGGCCGACGTGCTTGGGCCGGCTGAGCTGGCTGAACGCTATGCACTCCCGATGGAGACCGCGGGCGCCGCATACGCGGATATGGCCGTATTGCGCGGTGATCCGTCCGATGGGCTGCCGGGCGTAGCGGGGATCGGTGAGAAAACCGCGGCGAAGCTGATCACTCAGTTCGGTTCGCTTACCGAGCTGCTGCGGGCCACGATCGACGGCGATTCACGCGTGACCACCAAGGTGCGCAACCAGCTCGCCGGCGCGGCCGATTACCTGGCGGCGGCACCGACCGTCGTACGCGTGGCCTCGGACGCCCCGGTGGTCATGGACCGCGCGGACAGCGTGCCGGTCCAGGGCCCGGCCGATCCCGATCGACTGGCCGAACTACAGAACCAATGGAACCTCGGCGGCTGCATCGATCGCCTACGTAAAGCGCTGACCAGCGGCTAATCCGCTTACGGTGATGCTGATCGGCACCGGTAAGTCGATGGTCAGCAGTCGGTAAGTCTCCACCCGCACAGTACGAGCAACACCGAAAACGTTGCAGCTACTGGCACGAGGAGACCTGATGACCGAGCAAAGCCCCCTCCGGATCGCGATTCTGATGGGCAGCACCCGAAATGGGCGGTTCTGCCCCACCATTACCGGCTGGTTCGGCGAGCAAGCCGAGCAGTACGGTGACCTCGCCGTGGACGTTATCGACCTGAACGAGGTCGCCCTGCCGGACACGCTCATCGACGACAACGACCCAATACCACCGCAGGTTGAGGCCTTGTCCGCGCGGATCCACGCGGCGGATGCCTTCGTCGTCATCACCCCGGAGTACAACCACAGCTTCCCTGCCCCGTTGAAAACGGCTATCGACTGGTTCTACGCGGAGTGGCAGGCGAAACCCGTCGGCTTCGTCTCTTACGGCGGTATGTCCGGCGGGCTGCGCGCCGTCGAGCAGCTCCGCCTGGTCTTCGCCGAGGTGCATGCCATGACCGTGCGGGACGGGGTCAGCTTCCACAACTACCCGGACCAGTTCGACGAGCAGGGACAGCCGAAAGACCGCGTGGGCGTCAACGGGGCCGCGAAGGCGATGCTCGACCAACTCTGCTGGTGGGCACGCGCCTTGCGTACCGCGCGGGCCGCGCATCCCTACACCGGCTGACCGAACATCCACGTGGACGAAAGGAACCGCGAATCATGACCATTTCACTGGACCACACGATCGTGCCTGCCCGGGACAAGCACGCGGCGGCCGAGTTTCTTGGCAACGTACTGGGTCTCGAGGTAACCACCGACCCTGGCGGTTACTTTGCTCAGCTCACGCTGGCGAACGGGGTCACCCTCGACTACTACGACGGACCTGGTTTTCAGTCCGGGTTCCCGTCCCTGCACTGGGCGTTTGTCGTGACCGATGAGGAGTTCGACGCCGCGATGGGTCGGCTGATCGAAGCTGGTGTGCGTTACTACGCGCTTCCGCACCAACCGGACGAGACCGCCCACCAGGTCAGTTACAGCGCACGGGGACACCGCGGCGTGTACTTCCCGGACCCGGAGGGGCACGGGATGGAGCTACTCACCGCGACCGAGGATCCAGCGGACGAGTGGTGGGTCGGCGACTACCGAAACGCGACGGCAGCCGAGCTGCCCAAAGGCTAGAGCGGCTGAGCCGCCCAAACGCTAGAGCAGCTGAGCTGCCCAAAGGCTAGAGCGGCTGAGCCGCCCCATGGCTAGAGCAGCCGAGCTGCCCATGTCTCCAGCGGACGGCCGATCCGGGCTATCCCCGCACCGTCAGAACGGCGGCCAGGGGATAGCCCGCCACTGTTCGCCCGGACTGGGAAACACTTGGTTCGCCAGCAGCGCATCGGTTCGCTCCGTGATGGCGTGCACCTCGGCGGCGGTGAGATGTTCCGCCAGCTGCTCACTCAACTGACCGTCAAGTTCCGATCGCAGTTTTCGCAGCATCTCCACGGCGTCCTCCGGAAGCGGTTCACCGGACCAGCCCCAGAGCACCGTGCGTAGTTTCGGCTCACTGTGCAGACAGATCCCGTGGTCCACGCCATAAACATGCCCGGACTGGTCGGTGAGCACGTGCCCACCTTTACGGTCCGCGTTGTTCGCCACCGCGTCGAACACCGCGAGTTGCCGTACACCGGCGTGATCCGCGTGTGCCAGGACGGCCGGCTCGCCGTGCCGATCATGCGCGTGCAGCACCACTCGCCACCCGTCCGGGACCTCGTCCGGACGCATGATGTCCACCAGCTCGACCGACTCACCTTCCGGCGCGGCATCGATCCACAGCTGCACCATGCCCTCGCCGAATGGGCCGGATCGCAATACCGTCGGTGGTACCAGATCGGCGCCGGTAGCCGAGGACAACAGGTACGTCGCGACTTCACGACCGGCCAATGTGCCGTCCGGGAAGTCCCACAATGGGCGTTCTCCGCGCACCGGCTTGTAGACGCAGTGGGCCGTGACCTCATCCAGCGTGATCGTGCCGAACAGCGTGGCGTTGGACGCGTCCACCAGCCTGCCCTCGACGTCGATCCGGCCATGTGTCACCAGCTCAACCATGCCCGGGTCCGACACGGTCAACTCTCCGGGTCGGCTGTCGAGTCGTCGGCCGTGCGCCGGTAGCCGTTCTGCCGCGGGCAGATATGCCCTTGTGGGTCGAGTGGATCACCGCAGAGTGGGCATGGTTTACGGCCCGCGCCAACCACCCGATCGGCCCGTGCCGCGAACGCCCTGGCCTCGGCGGGTGTCAGGAAAACGCGCACCGCGTCGGGGCCCTCTTCGGTGTCGTCCAGCACAACGGCTTCGTCGACTTCGCCTTCGGTTATCGCGAGGAGTTCGATGACGACCGCCCGCGTCTCGGCATCCCAGCCAAGTCCCATCGTGCCTACCCGGAACTCTTCCTCGACGGGTACCTGGAGCGGTTCGAGGTCGAGGCTCGCCGCTTCCTCGGCGTCCGGTACGTCGGCGCCGAACCGTCGCGAGACCTCTTCGAGCAGCGAGCTTATCCGCTCCGCAAGCACGACGACCTGCTGTTTCTCCAGCGTGACGCTGACCGTCCGGGCTTGTTCGGAGGCCTGCAAATAGAAGGTGCGCTCGCCTGGCTCGCCGACCGTGCCTGCGATGAAGCGGTCGGGCTGGCGGAAGACATGGATTACCCGAGACATGACATCAACGACCCTAGGACACCGCGCCTGTGCCGGCACCAGCTCCCCCACTAATCATTCGCTATACCGTGCAGCGCACCGCCGACACCCGCGGAAACTGATGATGTTCGCACCGCCATCGATCGTTAGAGTTACCGCTCGTGACGAAGACCGCTCCTTACGGCACCTGGCCCTCACCATTGACCGCTGCTCAGGTCGCCGCCGCTGACGGCGCGCCCACCTGGCCGGACGTTGTCGGCGAGGAAGTGTGGTGGACCGAGCCGCGCCCTGAGCAGGGCGGACGGATCACCCTGCTGCGAGCCGTACCTGGCGAACCCGCTCGCGAGGTGCTGGCTGAGCCGTGGAACGTCCGCAACCGGGTCCACGAGTATGGCGGGCGGCCATGGACGGTGTTGCATACCGAGCATGGGCGACGGCTGGCGTTTACGAACTGGGACGACCAGCGGATCTACCTCTGTGATCCGGACGATCCCGCCGAACCAGTCGCACTGAGTCCGGAACCCGAGCGGCATCACGGGGTGCGCTACGCCGATCTGCGGCCTGGCCCCGGGGGCGAGCTCTGGTGTGTCCGGGAGCGCGTCACGGGGTCCGCGCGTACCGACGTGGTGCGCGACCTGGTCGCGCTACCGGTAGCAGGTCCCGAGCGGGTGCTCACGTCCGCGCAGCACTTCATGACGAGTCCGCAGCCGAGTCCGGACGGCAGGCACGCGGCATGGTTCGGCTGGGACCACCCCCGGATGCCGTGGGATGGCACCGAGTTGTGCCTCGCCGAGATTCAGCCGGATGGCACGTTCGGTCCGCATCGGGTGCTGGCCGGCGGCACCGAGGTGTCGGTTTGCCAGCTGGCCTGGGAATCCGCGGAGAGCCTGCTCGCCGTACTCGATCCGGATGGGTGGTGGAATCTCTATCGGATCGACTTGACTGGCACCGTCGACAACCTGGCGCCGGGCGCCCATGAGCTTGGCGATGCGCTGTGGAAGCTTGGCTCCCGCTGGTTCGCCCCACTCGGCGGCGGAAAGCATGCCGTCCTGCGATCCGGTCGACTCGCCGTACTCGACGAAGGCACGCGGACGGTGAGCGATGTGCCGGGCACTGGAGGTCTGCCGGTGTGGACCGCGAGCATTGTCGCCGATCGTGGTGCGATCGTCGGCGTCGCCGGCGGTCCCGACCGCGAGACGGCCGTGGTGCGGCTCGATCTGGACAGCGCCACGACAACCGAAATCACTTCGGCCGCCCCGAGTGTGCCGGTCGACCATCTACCGACACCGGTGGCCCGAACTTTCACGGCGGCGGATGGTTCGCGGATCCCCGCCTACTACTATCCGCCGACCAACCCGGCTTGCGCCGCACCCGACGGGACGGCTCCGCCATTGTTGGTGCACGTACACGGTGGCCCGACGAACCGCTGCAGCCCGGCGCTTGATCTGGAGTTCACCTACTTCACCAGCCGCGGTTTCGCCGTCGTCGCGGTGAACTATGGCGGCTCCACTGGCTACGGACGCGCTTACCGGGAACGCCTGCGGGAACAGTGGGGGCTCGTGGACGTCGCGGATTGCGCGGCCGTCGCGGAAGCACTGGCGGCCGAAGGCCTCGCCGACCCGAAACAGCTCGCCATCCGTGGCGGTAGTGCCGGTGGCTGGACCGCCGCGGCGGCACTCACCTCGGTGCGCACATTCCGGTGCGGCACCGTCCAGTACCCGATTCTGGATCTCACCGCATGGACCAGCGATGGTGGCGAGACGCACGACTTCGAATCCCGTTACCTGGACAGTATCGTTGGTGCCCTACCTGAACACGCCGAACGGTATCGGGAACGATCGCCGATCAACCGGATCGACCAGCTCGCCGGCCCCGTGTTACTACTGCAGGGATTGGAGGACGAGATCTGCCCGCCGGAACAGGCAACACGGTTCATCGAGGCCTTGGCCGGACGCGGCATCCCGCATGCCTACCTGACCTTTGCGGGCGAGCAGCATGGTTTCCGCCGCGCCGAAACGATCATCGAAGCATTACAAGCCGAGTTGTCCTTCTACGGTCAGGTGTTCGGCTTCGAGGTGGCCGGTGTACCAGCACTGCGGATGAGCGAATGAACCCCGACCGTATACCGGCACGACTGCGCCATGGCGACCGCGTCGAGCTCATCGCCCCGGCTGGTCCGGTCCCGGGAGATTTGCTCGAGGCAGGTATCGACGTCCTCGAATCCTGGGGGCTCCGGGTCACGCTTGGTAAGCATGTGCAGGCGCGGCACGCCGAGCTGAGCTACCTCGCGGGCGAGGATCAGGATCGGGCGGCCGATCTGCAGCGGGCCTGGTGCGATCCGGATATCGCGGCGGTGATCTGCGCCCGCGGCGGCTACGGCTGCCTGCGCATCATGGAATATCTGGACTGGCCGAGTATGGCGGCCGCCCCGCCGAAAGTGTTCTGCGGTTCGAGTGACGTGACCATGCTGCATGAGGGCTTCCGGCGGTATCTCGAGCAGCCAACGGTGTTTTCGCCGATGCCCGCGACCGCGAACTTCGTTGGCGACGGGTGGGCCCAGCATCACCTCCGCCGAATGCTCTTCGAACCGAGCACCGCGCGGGTGTTGACGGGGCCGGAGGCGAGTTGCCTGGTGCCTGGTCGCGCCCGTGGCCGGCTGGTTGGCGGTAACGCCAGCCTGCTGGCCACCGCGCTGGGCACGCCCGACGCGGTGTTACCGGAGCCGGGTTCGATCGTATTGCTGGAAGATGTCACCGAGGATGTGTACCGACTGGATCGCATCGTCACGCAGTTGCTGCGTGCCGGTTGGTTCGATGCGGTGGCCGGTGTCGCGCTCGGTTCCTGGACGGACTGTGGTGAGCTCGGCGCGGTGCGAGCGCTGATGCGCGATCGGCTTGGTTCGCTGGGTGTCCCCATCGTGTGGGAACTCGGCTTCGGTCATCTCCCAGACCAGCTCACCGTCCCCCTCGGTGTGCTGGCCGAGCTGGACGCCGACGAGGCAACGCTTACCGTGCTGGAACCGGCGCTGCGGGACTGAGCCGACTCTGTTGGCTCCCCGTACCCGCGAAGCCGGCAATCACCGCGGCGAGTAGGGCGGCCAGGCCGCCGATCACGAACAGCACCACGAACGCGGTCGTGGCGGGCACGGCGGTACCGGCGACCGTCATGGTGATCCCGGCGAACAAGGTGCCTGCCGTCGCGCTGCCTAGCGAGGTACCAATGCTCCGCGCGAGCGTGTTGATCCCGGTTGCCGCCGCGGCTTCGGTTTCCGGGGTGGTCTTCAGCACGAGGGCCGGCATCGCCCCGTACGCCACGGCGACTCCGCCGGAAACCACTGCGGCCGACAGCGCAACACCCCACAGTTCGGCACGCAGTAGCAGCCACACCAGGTAACCCGCTCCGATGATCGCGGCACCTAACATCAGGGTCAGCCGCGGACCGCGTACCGTGATCAGCCGCCCGGCCAGCGGAGCGATCAGCACCATCAATAGCCCGCCGGGCAGCATGCACAGGCCGGCGACCAGCAGTGACACCCCGAAGCCGTGGCCGGTTGCCGGTTCGGCTTGGAGGAAGGCCGGCACGCCGATGAAGTTGCTCATCATCGCGAATCCGATGAGCACCGAGGCGAGATTGGTCAGCAGGATCGGGCGTTTCACGACCGCGTACAGGTTCACCAGCGGGTTCCGATGCCGGAGCTCGTAACGCACGAACAGCACGCTCAGCCCGATGGCCGCGAGGAAGCAGCCGAGCGTCGCTGGGTTCGCCCAGCCCCAGGTGCTGCCATACGACAACGGTACGAGTAGCGCCCCAAGCAGGCCGCCGAGCAGCACCATTCCCACAAGGTCGACGCGACCGGGGGTTCGGGTGGTGGATTCGGGAACCGCCAGTATCACTGCTGTCACCGCGACGCAGCCCATTCCGGCGCATACCCAGAACAGCGCATGGTAATCCGCGTACTGCACGACCATGCCGGCGAATGGCAGGCCAAGCGCGCCCCCGATGCCCAGCGTCGCGGACATCAGGGCGATCCCCTGGCCGACCCGTTCCGGCGTGACTACCGCGCTGATCATGCTGATGCCGAGCGGGATGGCGGCGAACGCGGCCCCCTGGACGGCCCGACCGATCAAGAACACCAACCAGTGGCTGGTCAGTGCGCACAGCACGGAACCAGCGATCAGCAGGCCAAGCGAGATCACCAGCAGGCGGCGTTTGCCGAACATGTCGCCGAGCCTGCTCAGCACTGGAGTCGCGATCGCGGTGCTCACCAGCGCGATCGTGACCAACCAGGAAGCCAAGCTCGGCGATATGCCAAGTAGCTCGGGAAACCGCGGCAGAAGCGGGACGACCAGGGTCTGCATCAGCGAAGCGGCCAGCCCGCCGAAACAGATGACGAGTACTGTTCCCCAGCCTGCCTTACGTGGCGGGCTGCCCGCCGGCTCGTTGATCTCCCTGGACTGTTCGGTCTGCGGGGCGCAGGACATGGTCTCCTCGACAACAGGCACCAGCTACCTCGGCACCCGGAACGCTGACGGCAAGAAAGTTGCTCAGTACAACATACTAAATCCGCGCGGCAGCTTGTCCACCACTTCCGTGGTCCTCGTCAGCCCCGCCGGGGAACGCACCGATGCCTGGACACATGAACGCGCCCCGAGTCACCGGAGTTAACTTCCGGGCTCGAGGCGCGCTCGGGTGGTACTTACTGCCGCTAGAGCGCCGCTGTCTGCTGCTGCCCGACGATCTCGGTCGCGTGCAGCTGCTTGCGGGCATGAGCGAGCTTCATCGCGGTTGCCCTCGGCGCGATGCGGTCGTTGTCCCATGCGTCGATCAGCTCGGCGACCTTGCTCCGCATTTCGCTGTGCAGTAGAGCGAACGAGTCCTGCGGGTCCACACCGACCTTTCCGGTGAGCAACCACCATGCCCAGGCGGCCGCACCCGCGTTCGCGACGAAGTCCGGAAGTACCGGTACGCCCCGGTTCGCGAGCTCGACCTCGGCTTCCGGCGTGGTCGCCATGTTCGCGGCTTCGACCACGAGCTTCGCGGCAACCGCGCCAACATTGTGCTGGGTCACGGCGTAGGACACGGCGGCCGGCACGAGGATGTCCACCGGTACGAACAGCACGGCCTCGCGCGGCAGCTGCTGGACCGAGTCCGGCACCTTACTGCGGTCGATCTCGCCGTAGACGTTCCTGTTCTCCAGTAGCGCCGGGATGTCCAGCCCCTGCGGATCGGTCAGGGTGCCGGCCGCGTCCGCGATGGCGACCACTCGCATACCCGCCTCGTGCAGGTACCAGGCCGCCGCGCCGCCCATGGTGCCAACGCCTTGTACGGCCACGGTGGTCCGATCGGGCGTGTTACCCCACTTCTCGGCCACGCCGAGGCAGCTCTGGGCGACGCCGTAGCCGCCGATGACCTCACCGAGCAGCTGACCGCCGGGCACCGATGCGGCGAGCCCTTGCTGTACCCGCTGCAGGGTCTCGGCGGGATTCGCCGAGTTAGCGATCGCGGCGTGGTACGACTGGTCCATACCAAGGTCGGCAAAGGCCTCGTCGATGATTTCCTGTGGCATGCCGAGGTCCTCAGCGGTCACCCAGTGGGTGTCCAACCACGGGCGCATCGCGGCGAGGAACCGTCGCAGCACGCCTGGAGCCTCGGGATCCTTCGGGTCACAGTCGATCCCACCTTTGGCCCCGCCTGCTGGCAGGTCGAAAACAGTCGTCTTCAACGACATCCCGTAGGCCAAACCCTCTACTTCGGACAGGGTGCAGCCGGCACGCATCCGGGTACCACCCGTCGCGTGGCCATCGACGATGTTGTGCACGACGAGGAAGCCATTCTTGCCAGTGACCGGATCAGTCCACGTCACCCGCAGCATCGGCTGGTCACCGCTGAACTCCACTTCCAACCTCCTAAAACCGGTGCTTTCCGGAAATTGTCGTGCGCTACCCAAGGCTCGAATTCCGAAACCAGGGCACGTTCAAATACCGACGTGAACTCAAACTGGCTAATGTGGCCGCTGAGTTCGACGCCGGGGTTGTCTTTGTCGTTTGGTCGGACCGAGGGTGGTCCGTTCGTTGTTGATCCGCTCCATCGCGTACTTACCTCAGTCTGCGGTTGGTCCACGCGATACGTCTAGTTAAGGACTTCGAACGTTCGGTTTTACGATCACTACATGAACTTGGCGATCCATCGACTGCGCATGCTGCAGGCCCTTGCCCGTTACGGCACCATCACCGGGGCCGCCGCGGCGCTGCACTACACGGCCTCCGGTGTCTCTCAGCAGCTCGCGCTGTTGGAGAAGGAGGTTGGTGCTCCCCTGTTCGAGCGCGTCGGTCGGCGGATCAGGTTCACTGAGCTCGGCCGGATCCTTGGCAAACACGCCGAGGACATCCTGGCGGCGGAGGAGCGTGCCAAGGCCGCCCTGGAACAGGCGCGCGGAGCGCTCACGGCGCAACTCAGGATCGGCGTGTTCGCCACAGCCGCAGTTGGGCTACTTCCGCGGATCCTGGACGATCTGGCGCTTACCTACCCGGCGATTGAGGTCACCACGACGGAGACGGATCCCGAGGAAGCACCGGTAGCGGTACGCAATGGCGAGCTGGATCTGGGATTCACGATCGATTACATGGATGCCCCGATGCCTTGGGATGCTGGGCAGTTCCGGACCGTGGTTGCGGTGGAGCGGTTTCATATGGCCGCGCCCCGCGCTGACTTTCCGGTCGGCGAGGCGGTGCGGTTGGCCGACCTGGCCAACCTGCAATGGGTCATTGCCGGCCCGAAGAGCCGGTTCGGACGCGCCGTTCGAGCCGCCTGCCACCGAGAGGGGTTCGAGCCACGTGTCGCGCATCAGATCGAGGAGCAGGCCACCGCCATGGCGATGGTCGGCTCTCGTCTTGGCATCACGCTCGTCTCCGACCTAGCCGTACCCCTGCGGCCGGATGGCGTCGATATCATCGCGTTGAGCGAGAATCTCAGCCGAAAGGTGGTCTTGATCTCGCGTGCTACGGCACCGCACCGGCCGGCACTTGAGGCGTTTATCGAGTCGGCGCGGACCGCTTCGGCACAGTTGGGATTGGCGGTACACGGTCCGGAATCGGCGGCGGCGCCCAGCGATAGCCACTTTGGCCCGTAGACATTTATCATCCGCTGTCCAGAATGCACCCGATTCAGGCATTGGGATCTCGCGATACCCGAATCGGGCGGCGGTACGGCACCGCGGGCGGAACACAATTCAGTAGGCATCGGCGCGCGCCAGGAATAGCCTGACTGAATGACCTCAACCGCCCAATTAACGGCATTCACGATCACTGCCGTCGTCGTCATCGCGGTGCCAGGTCCCAGCGTGCTGTTCACGATCAGCCGGGCGTTGACCGTAGGCCGCAGGGACGCGCTGCTGACGGTGGTCGGCAACGCAGCAGGTGTCTACTTGCAAGTTATCGCGGTCGCGTTCGGCCTCGGCACCATCGTTGAGCGATCCATCGTGGCGTTCACCGTGGTCAAACTGGTTGGCGCGGCGTACCTGGTCTATCTGGGTGTCCAGGCCATCCGGCATCGTCACGCGATGGCGGCGGTAGCCGAGCCGGTCGCCAACCGGCAGCGCACTACTCGGGTACTTCGCGACGGATTGTTCGTCGGCGTCGCGAACCCGAAGGCCATCGTGTTCTTCGCCGCGGCGCTGCCCCAGTTCGTCAACCACTCCGCCGGGTTTGTGCCAGTGCAGATGCTCCTACTCGGCGCGATCTTCGCGGGTATCGCACTGGTGCTGGACAGCATCTGGGCTACTTTCGCCTCGACCGTTCGTGGTTGGTTCGCGGGTTCCCCGCGCCGCCTCGCGGTGCTCGGGGGCAGTGGCGGCGTCGCAATGATCGGGCTGGGCGCGGGGTTGGCGATCAACGGGAGACCAAACTGACCGGCATGGCGGTTACGCAGAGTGCTGAACTCTCGAGTGACTTGAGAGCATATCAGAATGCGCAAAACTTAGATTAAATGCGTTCGACTTATTCTGCGCTGAAACCACATGCGCCGAGACGGCGCGGCCGAGTCGAACCAGTTTTGGTTAATTATCTTTGCCGGAAATTCGTTACGTGGACCCGGCGGCGCGGGAGTTCGCTCGATCCGCCGAGCCGGTGTGGACCGATACGGTTGGGAGGTCGCATCGATCCACACCGGACATTCGTCAACAGTGAGCTATCTCCTGCTTATAGCCCATAGTCCGACGAAGGGCTCAGACGAGCCACCCGAGCGTCTGCAGCAGACCGGCGAGCACGTTGGTGATGATGTCGCCGCCCTGCGGCAGGATCGTCGAAACGAACTGCATTGGAAAAATGCTCCTTCATTGAATATATCGGCAGTAAAACTTGCTTTCGAAAGCAAGTGAGACTTTTTCACCGTCGCCGGGCGATGTCAAAACGTCAAACCGGGCACCTTGAACCATTCGTCGAATCCTGCCGAACCGATCTAGCCTATACATGTAACTCTTTCGGGTTTTACACCGGGTAGCTGCATCTTGCATATACCACTCAGGGTAGCTAGCGCCGCGATCCGAGTCCTGGGCTTTCTGATCTTGATCGGACGATCGGGGTAGGGTCGAGCATTTCGGCGATCCATCAGTCGTGACACAACGTGAGATCTTCGATCTCACCTGGTCGAGTTAACGGGTGTCACTGACGTCTGGTGGACCGGCCATACCTACTGCGGGGTAGGCCAGTTGGGTGAGACTTTCGCCGGACGAATGCGGTCCGGTCGACCGGCGCCAGACCGGTTTGATCCCTGTGCGTCGGGACCGTCAGGGACGACGTGTCGATGCCCGCCGACGGCGCATCAGGCGCTCTCCGCTGTCCTCGGGTGATGGGCCGACGTCGACGAACCCGTTTCGCCGGTAAAGGCGGATCGCTGGTTCGTTGCCTGTCTTGACCGACAGAATGACGTCCCGCTCCCCCGCCCAGTCGACAACGGCCCGCACGGCAGTGTCGCCGATACCCTTACCGCGCCCGGCCGGCGCGACCCACATGGACGTCAGTTCGACGACGTCATCGACCCGCACCAAGCCGCTCACCATGCCCACGGGCGCACCGTCCAACCGGAGGACGATATTCAGTGGAACCTGGGAGAGGCGGGCACGCCATCGTTCCTCGGTGTCCCCCGCGCCGCTCCATTCGCCGTATGTCGAGCCGAAAGCCGAGGGTGCTTCACGAAGGGCCGCGTGGCGCAACTGGCGCCACAGCCGCCAATCGTCCGGGTCGAGCAGCTGCGTTTCGATCACACGCGCGGCCTCAGCGGTGCGGTCACTCCTTGTCGGGCAGCACCAGGCGTGGATGACTGGTCTTGGGGCCCTCTTGTGGTTCGGTCGTCGGGTCCTTGCGGCGGAACAGGCCAAGTGGATCGGGCGTGAGCAGCGATCGGCCAGCAAGCCATGCCAGGAACGCGGTGACCGCCATGAACGGCCAGTTGTACATCTGCTCTTCGCCGGTCGGGTCGTAGGCGACGACGAGGAACACCGACAGTCCAACAACGATCGCCAGGTACCTGTGCTGCCACGCCATCGCGGCGAACAGGGTGAATCCCCAGGTCAAGTACCACGGAAGCGTCGGTGGCATCAAGATCGCGGCGGTGAGCAGGATCAGCGCGGTGCGGCGCACCGCGTCCAGGCCGCCGTGCCGCGCGAGCCACCACTGCCGTACGTAAACGACCGCCAGCACGCCCATGGCTATTGCCCTGGTGATGGCCACCATGCCGGTCGAGTGATCGAAGAACGGCACCCCGGCGATGATGAACGGCCAGCCGATGATCTTGTGGAGCAGTTCGCCGATCCCGGTCGGGATATTCATCCAGTTGGCGATGATCTGTGGCGCTTCGAGTCCTTCGAGCCAGCCGATATTGAAGCGCCCAAAGGTAATGAAGGTGACTGCCGTGAACACGACGGCGAAGATGGCGGTGGCGCTGAAACCCGCCCGCAGGAATCGCTTGATCGCCGAGTCGTACGGCAGGTGCTTGGCCCAGATCCACACCATGAAGGGCAGGGCGAGTCCCGCGGTTGCCTTCACGGTCATCGCGAGGGTCACGAACACGATGCCGAGCAGGTGTTTTCGCTCCAGCATCATCAAGATCCCGGCTAACAGGAACCCGATCATCAGGATGTCGTTATGTGGCCCACCGACCAGATGCACCACGGTGAGCGGGCTGGCGATCGCCAACCACATGGTGACCGGCAGCCGGCCGCCCAGATGCCGACACAATCCAGGAAGCGCCCATAGGACCAACCCGAGGCCAGTCATGATGGATAGCCGCATCAGGATGACGCCGAGGATCATGTTGCTGCCGGCGATCGCCACGATGCCCTGCGCGAGCAGTAGGAAACCCGGGCCATAGGGCGCGGGCGTGGTCTGCCACACCGGATGCACGTTCTGCACGATGATCGGCATATCCAGGATGATCGGCCCGATGCCGTACGGGTCCTGGCCTTGCAGCGTCTGCATCCCCTGCGCGATATACGAAAACACATCGCGGGTGAACAGCGGCGGTGAGATGAGCAGCGGCGCCATCCAGCACGCCGCCGCCACCAGCACGGGCTTGGTGCCGACCCGTTTGGCAAGTACGTGGCGGCCCAGCCGAACCCACGCCCACACGGTCAGCGCGAAGCCGACGTACAACAGCACGGTCACCATTCCGCGACCGTGTCCGTACCGCACCCAGGACAACGGACCATGACCGAGTACGGGATCCCTGATCAGTACGCCGCCAGCGCCGGTGGCCGAAGCGGCAAGCAAGATCGCGCCGATCGTGCCGAGCAGGACGGTACGCCACGGAAACGGGCCAGCAGCCGGGTCAGCTTGGTCATCTGCGGCTGAGCCGGCGTCGCGGCCTTCGGGTCGATCCACGTTCGGCGCCTGGTCAGTGGTGGTTGCCATGGGAGTGTTGAGGTTACACAGTCGTCGATCATTGCCATCCAGCGACAGTCGGTTTTGCCCCGAAAGTGCTGGACTGGCCTACCGTGCCAGTGCCGGTCGGCCCGTGCTCAGTGTGCACACTCCCCATTCGGCCCCGACCGGTAGGTCCCCCCTGGCACCGCGGCGAGCAGTGATCTGGTGTATTCGTGCTGTGGATTGAGTAGCACTTCCTCGACGGTGCCCACCTCGACCAGCTCGCCCTGATACATCACCGCGACGCGGTCCGCGATGTTCCACGCCAGGCCGAGGTCGTGTGTGATGACCAGCGCGGAAAGTCCCAGCTCGATGCGCAGCCGCAACAGCAGCGCAAGGATCTCGCCGCGCACCGAGGCATCCAGCGAAGCCACCGGTTCATCGGCCACCACGACCGTGGGGTCGAGCGCCAGAGCGCCGGCGATCACCACGCGCTGCTTCTGACCGCCGGAGAGCTCGTGCGGCAGCGCGGACATGAACCGTTCGGCTGGTCGCAGCTCCGCGGCTTCGAGCGCCCGTGCCACCCGGCCGGGTTCGTCGTCGGTCAGCCCGTGAATCCGCAGTCCTTCCGCGACGGCTTCGTATGCGCTGTGCCGCGGGTTGAGCGCACTCGCCGGGTCCTGCAGGATCAGCTGCACCTGCCTGCGGTATCCCCGCAGCCCGCGAGCGGACGAGGGAATCTCGGTATCCCGGAAGTAGACCCGTCCACTGTCTGGCTGCTGTAAACCGAGCAGCGTCCTGGCGAGGGTCGTCTTGCCAGAACCGGACTGGCCAACCAGGGCGACGATCTCGTTCTCGGCCACCGCGAGATCGACGTCACGTACTGCTCGCACCGTCGCGCCGCCGCGGTCCCGAAAGTCGACCCGAAGGTTCTCGGTGCGCAGGACCGGCTCGCCAACGCAACGGTCCGGTTCGGGTTCCGGAAGCGGGGTCGAGGTTGCCGGTTTGAACCGGGCGGCGGGATCACCGATGGTGGGAAACGCCGCCGCGAGCGCCTGACTGTGCTCGTGCTCGGGTTGTTCGAGCAACCGCGCGGATGGTCCGAACTCGACCATCTCGCCGCGATACATCACCGCGATATTGGCGCAGGTAGCGGCAAGTACGGACAGATCGTGGCTGATCATGATCAGCCCGATTCCTCGTTCGGCGACCAGCCGAGACATCAGGGCGAGCACCTGTGCCTGCACGATCACGTCCAGCGCCGTGGTTGGTTCATCGGCGATCACCAGGCGTGGCTCACAGGCGAGGGCCATCGCGATCATCACGCGCTGCTTCTGACCACCGGAAAGCTCGTGCGGATATGCCTCGGCCTTACTTGCCGGCAGTTCGACCTGGTCAATGAGCTCGAGTACGCGACGGCGCAGTTCGGTCTGGTCAACCTGCGAGCCGTGGTGGAGCTGGATGGGCTCAGCGATCTGGTCATAGATCTTGCGCACCGGATTGAGCGCGTGCATGGCGCCCTGGAAGACCACCGAGGCACTTGCCCAGCGCACCGTGCGCAGCCGTCCCCAACGCATGGTGTTGACGTCCTCGCCGTCCAGCAATACCTCACCGCTGATCGTCGCGGTCCGGGGCAACAGCCGGAGCACGGACATCGCCAGCGTCGATTTGCCGCAGCCCGATTCGCCAGCGAGGCCAAGCGTCTCGCCAGCACCCAGACGGAGGTTCACACCTCGCACCGCGGGCAGTTCCTCGCGGGCAGCCAGATACCGCACGCTCAGGTCGCGCAGTTCGAGTAAGACAGGTGAACTGCTCGCCTCGGTGGGTTCGTCCTGCCGCTCGGCCACTTCGGTCACCCCTGCCCTCGCAATCTCGGGTTGAGCACGGTCTCCAGTGCCCTACCGCAGAGCGTGAAGCACAACACCACGATCACAATGCCGATGCCGGGCGGCAGCAGATACCACCATGCTCCCTGCGTGGCCGCGCCGCTGCTGAACGCCGCTTGCAGGATGCCGCCCCAGGACGGCCGGGAAGGATCGCCAACGCCCAGGAAGGACAATGTGGACTCGGCGATGATCGAGTTCGCGACCACCAGGGTGGTGTTGGCGAACACCAGTGGCAGCACGGCAGGCAGCACATGTTTGCCGATCAGGTGCGCATGACCGGCGCCGAGTGCCCTGGAGCGCTCGATATACGGGCGTGCCTCGATCGTGAGGGTCTGTGCGCGCACCAATCGCGCGGTCGTTGGCCAGGAAGCCACCCCGATCGCGAGCACGATCGTGCCGAGCCCGCGGGGCAGCACCGCGGCGAGCGCGATAGCCAGCACGAGCGTGGGCAGCACCAGGAAGAAGTCGGTCAGCCGCATCAGAATCGTGGAGGGCCATCCCCCGAAATGTGCCGCGAGAATCCCCACCGCGGTACCGATGAAGACTGAAAGCAGGGCCGCGGAAAACCCGATCAGCAGCGAGACCCTGGCGCCCCACCAGATCAACAGCAGTACCGATACGCCATTGCGATCGGTACCGAGCCAGGCATCCGCGCTGGGCGGGTCCCTTGGTGGCAGCTCGGTCGTGGTGACATTCAGGTCCGCCTCGTTGGTCAGCACTGGCGCGAGTACCGCGAGCAGCACGATGATCGCCAGCACGATGAGCCCGATCAGACCGCCCCGGTCGGTGGCGAACTCGCGCCACACGCGTCCCGCGGCCTGCCGTCGCCGAGCCCAGGCGATTGACCGGGCGCTTTCCGCGGGCTTGGTCTCCCCCGCCGTCATCGGGCCACCTCCAGAGCGTGGCTTGGCCATGGCGTGTGCCGTCGGCGTGTCATGTGCGCGTACCTGGTTTCACCGATCACGTCGCACGCACCCGTGGGTCGAGGATCCGGTAGAGCAGTTCGGCCAGCACGTTCATGAAAATGACCGCGGCGGCCAGTACGAGAAACGTGCTCTGCAATACCGGTAGGTCCGGTCCGGACAACGCCTCGTAGGTGAGGAGTCCGAGGCCTGGCCAGGAGAACACGGTTTCCACCGCGACGGCGCCGTTGAGCACCATGCCGAACTGTAGGAACACCAGCGTCACGGTTGGCAGCAGCGCGTTCGGCACGGCGTGCCTGCGTCGCACCAAATCGTCGCGCAGCCCCTTGGCGCGTGCCGTAGTGAGGTACTCCGAGTTCATTTCCTCGAGCAGCGAGGACCGCATGACCAGTAGGTACTGCGCGTAGAGCGCCGCCGTCAGCGTTAGACACGGGAGTACGAGGTGATAGGCCACATCGAGGGACTGGGACAGGAAATCCGGTGGGGTGTCTGGATAACGCATCCCGCCACTCGGGAACGCGCCGGAGAACGCGATCAGCAGTAGCAAGCCCATCCAGAACTGTGGCATCGACCAGAGCGTCAAGGCCGTGCCTGTGGACAGCTTGTCGAATCCACTGCCCCGACGCCACGCCGCCCGGATCCCGAACCACAGGCCAAGCATGATCGCCAGCGCCGTGGCAACACCCACCAGCAGCAGAGTAGGCCACAGGCGTTCCAGAATCAGGTCGGCGACGGGGCGCTGAAAGATGTACGACGTGCCCAGATCGCCACGGAACAGGCCGAGGATGTAGTCGATGAACTGCTGCCACATCGGTTTGTCCACGCCGAGGCGTTCCCGGAGCTCGGCCAGCTGCTCCGCGCTGACCGGGCGTCCCTTCGTCATCGTGACTACTGGGTCGCCAGGGATCATCCGGAACAGCAGAAACCCGAGTACCACCACCATCGCGAGGCTGAGCAGGGCGCCGCCGAGCTTGCCGAGCAGGAATCGGACCAGCCCCGCACCACGCGCTCCCCCGCCGCCGTCGTCGGCGTCGAGCTTTCGCTCGGCGCCCGTCAATACTTCCGACACCGGATCAGTGCACTCCCGTTCATTCGCGGTCGTCGACGGACTTGCCACGCTTACGCAGCGCTATGCCACCACCAGCGACGGCGACGATCGCCACCGCACCGATGGCGATCCAGGCGCCGGTCGGCATACCGCCCTCGGCGCCTCCGTCACCCGGTTTCGCCTGGTAGTAACCCCAGTTCCCGTTCTGCTCCATGATGACGCCGGTTGGCTGCGGTTGAACGTTGAAATCGGCGAACTTGTCCGAGCGGTAAGCCTCGAGCGCGTTGTCGTAGTCGAGTACGACCATCGGGGCCTGCTCGTAGAGCCGTTCCTGCATCTGCTTCACGATCTCCTGGCGCTTGGTCTCGTCCTGTTCGGCGAGTTGCCGCGCGTAGAGCCGGTCGTACTCCTGATCGCAGAAGAAGGAGTCCGTGGTGCCGCCGTGTCCTGCCGCGTTCGGTCGAGCGGAGCAGCGGTGCAGGCCGAGGATGTAGTCGGGATCAGGGTTGACGCCCCAGCCGCTGAACATCAGGTCGAACTCACCGGCGCTACTCATCTCGTTGACCTGATCGTCCTGGACGATCTCCTGGGTGACCTTGATGCCGATCTTCTTCAACCATTCGACGATGAAGCTGGCGCTCTGCTCATCGAACGCCCGCCCCTTGTGCCCGAGGAGGCGGAACTCGAGTGGGGTGCCATTCGGCATCTGTCGGATGCCGTCCGGGCCACGCTCGTAGCCGGCGGCGTCCAGTTCCCTGTTCGCCTGGGCCGGGTCGAACTTCCAGCGCTGGTCTTCGGTTGGCTCCCAGTAGTAGTCCTCGAAAACTGGCGGGATGACGCTCGACCCGGGCTCGGCGTAGCCGCTCATCACACGCTCTGCCAGGGCTTGTGGGTCGATCGCCTTGGCGATGGCCTGCCGAACCCGCACGTCCCGCAGCGCCGGATGGCCGTCGCCGATCGGCTCACCGTCCTTGGTCGCGGCACCGGGATTCATCAGCAACTCGTTGAATCGACGTCCCTGTGCCTTGTTCACGGCGATATTGTCTTCGCCTTCCAAGGTTTCGTACTGGGCTGGGGTGAGTCGATTTACCAGATCCACTTCCCCGTTCTGCAAGGCACTCACCGCGCCGTCGGCGTTGTCGTAGAAGACGAAGTCGAGGCCGTCGATCTCCGGGGCGCCGTCCCAGTAGTCCTTGTTCGCCTCGAGCCGGACGAACTCCTTCGGCCGGAATTCGGTGATCGTGAACGGGCCACTGCTGACGATCGGTGGCTGGTCCATCTTGGGATCGTCCACCTTGTCCAGTTTCGACCAGACGTGTTCCGGCACGATCGGAATGTCCAGGGCGAGCATCGTCGCCTGCGGTGTGCGAGTCTTGATCACCAGTGTCGTGTCGTTCGGGGCGGTGACCTCCTCGAAACTGGACACGAAACTGCCGTTCGCGGTCGCGGCGGTCTCGTCTTCCATGATCAGGTTGTACGTGTACGCGATGTCCTCGGCGGTCAGCTTCTCGCCGTCCGACCATTTGGCGTTATCGCGGATCTGGAAGGTCCAGGTCAGATTGTCGTCCGAGGTTTTCCAGTCGGTGGCCAGGCCCTCGATGGGCTCCTGGTCCTTGGCGCTGTACCTGGTCAGGTAGTCAAACGCGACCCGGCCGATACCGGTGCTGGACTGCAAGATAGCCATGAACGGGTTCAGGTGGTCGATCTCCTGGGTCAACGCGACCCGCAGGGTGACCTTCTCGTCCTGTTCCTGGGCCAGCGCCGCCGGCGCGGCCGCCACCGACACGAGTCCGCCGACCAAGCTCACCGTCACCAGGGAGCGAACTGATCGCGCAACGCGCGGGTTGCCTAAGCGCATGACCGTACCCCTTCTCGTTCACCTGAGAGCCAAGAAGTAACCACCTTCGGGCAACAAAAGTCAACGAGTACCGAGAGTTCATGCCAACCCGTAACGTTTCTGGCATGCGGATCATGATCTCTGCGGATATGGAAGGCGCAACCGGAGTCACCTGGACTGATGACGTGGTACCCGGGACTGGGCCATTTGAACGATTTCGAAAGCTGTTCACCGGCGATGTGAACGCCTGCGTCGCAGGGCTCGCCGACGGTGGCGCGACCGGCATCCTCGTCAACGAGGCACATTCCGCCCAGCGCAACTTGCTGTTGGAGGAACTGGACACGCGGGCACGCATGCTTACCGGCAAGCACAAGCCACTGGCGATGATGCAGGGCATCGACTCCGGGGTGGATGGCGTGGTGTTTCTCGGCTACCACGCTGGCGCCGGCTGTGACGGCGTGCTCGCGCACACCTACCTGGAAAATTCGATCACCGGGGTGTGGCTGGACGGCACACCGGCTAGCGAGGGCCGGCTCAACGCCGCGCTCGCCGCGGAATACGGTGTTCCCGTCCTCGTGGTTACCGGCGACGACGAGACCTGCGCCGATGCCGCTGATTACGCACCCAGGGCCGAGCAGGTGGTGGTCAAGGAAAGCGTGTCGAGATACGCGGCGATCTGCACGCCGCCCGCGGTGGCGTATCAGGAGATCACCGCGGCTGCCACGCGAGCGATGGACGGTGCAGGGTCTCTGTCTCCAGTCGTCAGCGCGCATCACATTGATATCGAGTTTGATGCGAGCCATCTCGCCCAGGCGGCCGCGGTGGTGCCTACGGTAGAACTGACCGGCGTACGAACGGTCGGGTTCGACGCCCCGACCATGACGGCAGCGATGAAGGCGTTCAAGGTGGTCACGGCGATCGCCTCGGGCGCGATCGAGGGGAAGTATGGCTGAAGCCAACCGGCAGGATCCGCGCGACGACGAGGTCGTCGGCCTGTGTGCCGAGTTGATCAAGTTTGACACCACGAACCGCGGCGGCGGGGACGCGGAGGGCGAACGTGCGGCCGCCGAGTACGTAGCGGATCGGCTCACCGCAGCCGGCCTGGAACCCAAACTGCTGGAACGGACCGCCGGGCGAACAAATGTGGTCGCCCGGCTCACGGGTACGGATCCGAGCCTCGGCGCGCTGCTGGTGCAGGGCCACCTGGATGTGGTGCCCGCCGATCCGGCGGACTGGCGCGTCCCGCCGTTTTCCGGTGCGGTCCAGGACGAGTGCGTATGGGGTCGCGGCGCGGTGGACATGAAGGATTTCTGTGCCATCGTGCTGACCGTGCTCGCCAGGTGGGCCCGGGACGGGGTGCGTCCCCGCCGGGACATCGTGTTCGCCTTCGTCGCCGACGAAGAGGATCGCGGTGTTGACGGCGCGCACTGGCTGGTCGACGAGCATCCAGAGCTGTTCGACGGCTGTGTCGCGGCGATCAGTGAATCCGGTGGCTATACCTATCGGGTACCTCGTCCGGACGGGGACGCCCTGCGGGTTTATCCGGTTGGCACGGCCGAACGGGGTACCGCCCATTTGCGGCTGACCGCGCGCGGCCGTGCCGGACACGGCTCGCGGGTGAACGCCGATAACGCCGTCACCACACTGGTGCGTGCGCTGGCCAGACTGTCCGAGCAGCAGTGGCCATTGCGGATCACCCCAAGTGTGCGGGTCTTTTTCGAGCGGGTTGGCACGGAACTCGGGGTGCCCGTGGACACCTCAAGTGAGGCAGGCGTGTCGGCGCTACTCGAAGCACTCGGACCGGCCGCCGGTTTGGTGGAGAGCACGGTAAGGAACAGCACCACGCCAACCATGCTTTCCGCGGGCTACAAGGTGAACGTGGTGCCGGCTGTCGCGCAAGCCCAGGTCGACACCCGAGTGCTGCCGGGTACCGAGGACGAACTGCTCCGCGCGGTGGATGAGTTGCTCGGACCAGGGGTGAGCCGGGAGTTCGTCAGTCATTCGCCACCGGTGCAGGCAACCGTCGACTCCCCGTGGGTAGATGCGATGGCTGAGGCGATCCGGGCTGAGGACAGCGCTGCCGTTGTCGTGCCGTATTGCCTTGGCGGCGGTACCGATGCCAAGGCCTTCTCCCAGCTCGGCATCGACTGCTTCGGCTTCTCGCCGCTGTGGCTGCCCGAGGGCTTTCCGTACCGGGAGCTCGCCCACGGGGTCGATGAGCGGGTTCCGGTAGCGGGGCTGCGATTCGGGGTTCGGGTACTTGACCGGTTCCTCAGCGGCTGATGCGCCTCGCGGGTAGGTGGACGACGCTGCAGGATCGGCTGATTGCTTCCGATCCTGGATTGACCAGGCTGCGGATGGCCGGCATCGCGGTCGGCAACCTCGCGTTGGTGATTACCGTGCTTGGCCTACTCGGGCTTCCCTTGCCCGCGATCATCGTCGGCTCGATGATCGGCCTGCAGGCAACCTTCCTGGTGCGCGACGAAGGCAACCGCGCGCAGGCATTGACGCTGGTGCTGATCTTGCTGGTCGCCAGCGTGATCGTGGTACTGGCCACGCTTATCGTCGGCTATCCGTTTGTCGCCGAGGCCACGTTCTGCGTGGTGATCTTTCTCGCCGTGCTTGCGCAGCGCTTCGGGCCACGTGGTAGCGCGCTCGGCGCGGTGGCCTTCTTTCTGTTCTTCTTCGCGAACTTCCTTCAGTTCGAGCTGGCGCACACCGGCCCGATCATCGGTGCGATGGCTGTTGGTCTTGCCGCCAACGCGCTGATGCGCTTCGTCATCCTGCCTCGCCGGCCGGAAGCGGAACTGCTCCGAGTCCGCCGTGGCTTTCGGGCCAGGCTTGCCGGACTCGTGGATGCGCTCGGCAGGGCCCTTGCCGCGCGTGATACGCCGCGCCGGCGTCGTCAGCTACAGCGGCGGATCACCCGGCTGCACGAATGCGCGTTGATGATCGAAGAGGTGTTGGGCGAGGAGGTCGATCCGGACACCGAGATCATGCTGCGGCGGCGAGTGGTCGAGGTTGAGCTGGCCGCGGAACGTCTGGTGCGCGCGGCTACCCAGATCGATACGACCGAGCTCGCCGAGGCAGACCGTGCGGATCTGGTCATCCGGCTGGATCGGCTGCACCGGCTGATCGAACGCGATCCCGCCGAGTTGCCGGTGATCAGCCATACTACCGAATTCGCCGATATGCTTGCCGATCAGCCAGGGCGAGCTGGTTCGAGCTCGTGGCCAGTTCGGCGAGCGATCGCGCAACTGGCGCTTGCGGATGCCGACGCGCAGCGGCTGGTGCAGCGTGAGCTCGATGAGCGACCGCCGGTCGATATCCCCTTGTCCGCTGCCGAGGAATCCGATCCGGAACGCAAGAGTGAGTGGCTGGACGAGACCACTCGGCAAGCTTTGCAGGCACTTGTCGCCGGGGCGCTGGCGATCGTCGGCGGCGAGCTGGTCTCCACCCAGCGGTGGTACTGGGCGGTAATCACGGTGTTCGTCGTCTTCCTGGGCACCAGCAGCAGGGGAACCATGTTCGTCAAGGGTTTCCGCCGGCTTACCGGAACGGTGTGGGGAATTCTCGGAGGGCTCGGCGCGGCAAGCCTCGTTGCGGGAAGCACGCCGGCGGCGGTCGCGCTGATTGGCGTCTGTGTCTTCGGTTTCGTCTACGTCATGCGCGTGTCCCAAGGACTCATGACGTTCTTTATGACCACCATGCTCGGCCTGCTCTACAGCCTGCTCGGCACGTTCAGCTTCGATGTGCTCCTCTTGCGTTTGGCCGAGACCGTGGTGGGTGTACTCGCGGGCATACTGGCCGCGTTCGTGATCGTGCCGATCCGGACTCGGCAGGCCACTCGTGACCAGGTTCTGACCATTTTGGAGGAACTGCGGACCTTCGTGAGTCAGGCGCAGGATCTGTTGTCTGGTAAGGAAAATCTGAGCCTGATCGAGCAGGCCCGCACGGTGGACCGGGAAGTAGGCAAGCTGCGCGGCCTGGTGGAACCGCTGACTCATCCGTTCAACCTTTACCGAGGTCAGCGCCAGTATGGCTGGTATATCCAGGCCGCGCTGGAGACCTGTGCCTTTTACGCCCGGGATGTGGCTGTCCGCGCGGAGCCGGGCCTACTTTCCGGCGATGAGCGGCTGCCGGTGGCCGCGCACCAGGTGTTGGATGGCCTCGATCATGTGCTCGGCGAACTCTCCGAGCGACCAGCGCATCAGCCGGTTGCTCGACCGGAAAGCACTGGGCAAGGAACGGAAGATGACCCGACCGCGCTCGCGGTGCTCGACGATCTCGCTCGCCTGGATTCGAGTGTGCATGGTCTCGCGCGGGCGCTCGGCGTCACCGAAGACGATGCCGACACCGACGACGGCGCGGACTCAGCGGGCACGCCCAGTGGAGCCACCGATGACCGCGTCCGATGACTCTGCCGTGGACTTGCGTTTGCGTTTGCCGCGTTTCGGTTTCGGTGGAATCAGTCCACTGAGGTCACCGCCGGTGTCGTTGATTCGTGCGACAAATGGCCTCGTTTCGGTGTAGTGGACCACCGAGATTGAGCATGGATCGACCATGATTCGCTGGAACGCGTCCAGATGGAGGCCGAGCGCGTCGGCAAGGATCGCTTTGATCACATCGCCGTGGCTGCACAGCAACCAGACGCCGGATTCGCCGTGCTCCTGGCTGATCCGCGTGTTGTGCTGGCGGACGGCGCCTACCGCGCGCGCCTGAACCTGGGCCAAGCCCTCACCACCGGGGAAGACCGCCGCCGAGGGATGTTGCTGCACGACCCGCCAGAGTGGTTCGCGGACCAGGTCCTTGATCGCTCGCCCGGTCCACTCGCCATAGTCCACCTCGGCGAGCCGCCGATCCGTAGTCGTCCGCAGGCCGCGCTCGGTAAGCAGGGGCGCGACGGTTTGCCGACACCGCAACAGCGGTGAGCACACGGCGTCGAGCAGTGGGATTCCGGCGAGCCGTGCGGGTAGGCCCGCCGCTTGCTCCGCGCCGGTTTCGTCCAAGCCGACCTTCGGTGTCCGGCCCGCGAGCACTCCAGAGCCATTGGCGCTGGACCGCGCGTGCCGAAGCAGGATGACCGTGCTCACGCATTCCACCCTAATGTGTGGCCCTGCGCGATTGAGTGGGGTGGGCTCTCGGCCGGTCAGGTCGGAGTGAGCGTGCCTGTGGTGAGCAGCAACATCACGGCACCGCCGATCACCAGGCGATACCACACGAACAAGGCGTAACTGTGTGTCGTGACGTACTTCATCAACCATGCGATCGAGGCATACCCGACGGCGAACGCCATTCCGGTGCCGACGATCGTCTGCGCGATGGAGGCTTCCTTGCCGACGTGTTCGGCCGAGAACAGGTCAAAGATGCTGAAGACTCCGGCGCCGAACACCGCGGGAATCGCGAGCAGGAAGGTGTACCGAGTGGCTTGCGGGCGACGTAGGCCGACGGCAAGTCCGGCGGTGAGCGTCCCACCGGAACGTGACACACCTGGGATCAACGCCAGGCACTGGGCGAACCCCATCGCAAGACTGTCCCGCAGGGTCAGGTTGTCGCGCTCCTGTCGGCCCAGCCGGTCGGCGACCATGAGTAGCAGCGCGAAGACGATCAGCACCGTCGCGGTGATCCAGAGGTTGCGCAGCGAGGTCCGGATGGCGTCCTGGAAGAGGTAGCCGAGTACGGCGATCGGCAGTGAGCCGATGATGATGTACCAGGCCAGCTTGTAATCGGGATCCTGCCGTGCCTCGGCACTGACCAGGCCGCGGAACCAGATGCGGAGCAGCCGCACGATGTCTTTCATGAAGTAGAGCAACACGGCGAGTTCGGTGCCTAGCTGGATGACCGCGGTGTACGAGGCGCCCGCATCCCCACCGAAGAACAGCTCCGAGACAATTCGGACATGTGCCGATGAGGAGATCGGCAGGAACTCGGTCAGGCCCTGGACCAGCCCTAGCACGAGCGTTTCCAACCAGGTCAACTACGCTCCCCCGCCCAAGTCCAGCCGTTCGTGGTAATACCCCCGCACGTGGGCAGACCCTACCGGGCGGGTGTGTGGGCTCCCCGTAGGCTCTGGTTCGTGGAACAGCGACGGCTTGGCGACAGCGGTCTGCGGGTCTCCCGGATGGCCCTCGGCACCATGAGTTGGGGTATTGAGACGGACGCCGATGAGGCGGCGAGCCAGCTGGTTGCCTTCGTGGACGCGGGCGGCACGCTCGTCGACACGGCCAACGTCTACGCCGAGGGTGAGTGCGAGCGGCTGCTTGGTTCCTTGGTTGGTGACCTGGTGCCGCGCTCCCAGGTGTTGATCGCCACCAAGTCGGCGGCGCGGGCCGGTGAAGGTCCGTTCGGCGGGGGCGCATCCAGGGGCGCGCTTCTCGCCGCGTTGGACGATTCACTGCGCCGACTCGGCGTGGACCACATCGATCTCTGGCAGGTGCACGCCTGGGATCCCGCGGTGCCCATCGAGGAGACGATGAGCGCGCTCGATATGGCCGTGCACAGCGGCAGGGTGCGGTACGTGGGTGTGTCGAACTACGCCGGTTGGCAGTTGGCGACCGCGGCGAGTTTGCAGCATCTGCCCGCCAGGTTGGTCAGTGCCCAGATGGAGTACTCACTGCTTGAGCGGGGTATCGAACGCGAATTGCTGCCAGCCGCCCAGCAACACGGCGTCGGGATCTTGCCCTGGGCTCCGCTTGGTCGAGGCGTACTGACCGGGAAGTACCGCTCTGGCACCCCGGCCGATTCTCGTGGCGCCTCGAACCGGCTCGCGCCCTATGTGGAGCATCACCGCACCGAACGGGCCGCCCGAATCGTGCAAGCCGTGGTCACCGCCGCGGACGGCTTGGGCACCTCTCCCCTCGCCGTAGCGCTCGCTTGGGTACGAGACCGACCTGGCGTGGTGGCGCCAGTGCTTGGCGCCCGGGATACCGGTCAGCTGACCGGTTGCCTTGCCGCGGAGGAACTCACGTTGCCGCCGGCGATTCGAGCGGCACTCGATGACGTCAGCGATATCGAATTCGGCTACCCGGAGACGCGACTTGGCTAGAAATCGGCTCACCAGAAAGCAACCGATGCGGCGCGGGCGCGTCACTCTCGCGCTATGCGTGCTGGTCATGCTGGGCACGGCGACGGCCTGCGCCTCCGGCGACGAGCCGAACGACAGTCTGCAGGCCGTGGAAAACCCGGTTGCCGCCAAGCCCGCGGCAGCGCCAGCGCAAGCCGAGCCGGACGGCACGGTACACCCACTCGCCGAGGACGTCTCGGCCATGGTTGCCGACCCGTCCACAAGGACCATCGTGGTCGTCTTCGCTGATACCCCTGAGCTGCGGCTGTACGCGATGGACGAACCGGAGGCGCGGCCGCGTACGGTGAAGCTGCCCGGGCCGCCGGATTCATTGAACCGTTCCGATGCCGATGGAGTCGTACTGGCCTCGATCGGCGCGCGAAACCAAGTCGTGCGGGTATCCCTGCCCACAGGGTCGACTACGCCGATTGACGTGGCCGGCGCGCCCGTGTCGGCCGCCGAACGCGGCGACCGAATGCTTGTCGGGCTCCGCGAAAGCAAGGGCGTGCGGATGGTCGACAACGGTCGCCCCGGTAAGACAACCAGCGGTGAACTCTACGGGGCGGATCAGGTCCTGACCGTGGCTGACCGGGCATACGTGCTGGACCGCAAGCGGACCGCGGTATTCGAGGTGAAACAGGACGAGGGCGATATCGGCAGCGGCCAGCGGGTCGGGTTCGGTGCCGGTGCGGCCGTCGTTGACTCCTACGAGCGATTGTTGGTCACCGACACCCGGGGAGATGCGCTGCTCGCGCTGTCCACGGACCCGCTGCTGGTACGCCAACAGTTCCCAGTCCCCGGCGCGCCCTACGGCATTGCCTACGACGAGAAGCGTGACCTGGCCTGGGTGACACTCACTGCCCGCAATGAGGTGGTCGGATTCGATGTGGCGGGAGGTGAACCCGAAGAGCGGTATCGGTTCTCCTCGGTACGGCAGCCAAATAGCGTTACGGTGGACAGTCACACAGGCCGTGTGTTCGTGGCGTCAGCGACCGGCGATGGATTGCAGGTGATGCGACCGTGATGGATGCAGCCGCGGAAGGATCAGTGGTCGACGGGCCGTGGGAGTATCGCCCGATGCGCTTGCCGCCAGGCGTATCGAGGCTCACCGCGACCACGCAGTTGTCCATCCACGCGGAATTCGCCGGCTGGGAGTTATCCAACGTTCGGCTGTATGCCGACGGCACGCGGAAAGTATGGATGCGCCGACGACGCAGTTTCGCCGGGCTACTCCCCGGGCCCATCACCTGACCAACCCCTCAAGCCAACCGCGCATACTGAGCCGCCGTCAGTTCGAGCTCCGCGGCGGCCACGTTGTCCTCCAGATGGGCGGCTGACGAGGTGCCGGGAATAGGCACCATCACTGGCGAGCGATACAGCAGCCAGGCAAGGGCTACACGCGCGGGAGTAACGCCGAGCTCGCTGGCTACCTCGCCGAGCGGTCCGGTATCCCGGGCATGCTCGCCGCGCGCGATGGGTAGCCACGGAACAAAGGCAATTCCAGTCTCGGCGCAGCGGTCGAGCACCTCCTCGTGTCGGCGGTCCGACACGTTGTACAGGTTCTGCACACTGGCGATCTCGACTATTGTTCGCGCCTCATCTAGCTGCGCCAGGGACACCTCGGAAAGCCCGATATGCCGGATCTTGCCGGCATCCCGCAGTTCCGCCAGCGCGCCCAGCTGGTCGGCCAGCGGGACGAGCGGATCGATCCGGTGCAGCTGGAAGAGATCGATGCGCTCGACGCGCAGCCGCCGTAGGCTCAGTTCGGCCTGTTGCTTCAGGTACTCGGGTCGTCCAAGCGGGCGCCATTCGGGTTCGCTCGGGCGCGACTGGCCCGCTTTCGTGGCGATCACCAGGTCGGCCGGGTAGGGGTACAGCGCCTCCGCGAGGAGTTCCTCGTTGGCGCCCAGCGCATAGGAGTCCGCCGTGTCGATGAAGTTGACCCCGAGTTCGACGGCCCGGCGTGCGACAGCGATCGAGGGAGCTGGGTCGGCTGGTCGGCGCCAGCCGGTCAGCCGCATGGCGCCGAACCCGAGGCGGTTGACATTGAGCTCGCCGCCGATGAGATGAGTCCGTGCCGGTCGTGCCATTGGTTCGATATGCATGGCCCCACCGTGTCTCATCCGGCGATCGGCGATAATCAATTTAGCCGGAGCTAAATCGACGCAGGCTGGCGAGCGGGGTACTCGTGTTGGAGTTGCGATTCACGGTCGAGGACATAGCGCATACCCGGTTCGCGCTTTCTCCGCTGTGGGAGACCATTGCCAGCGTTCGGGTTCTGCAGGCCCCGAGCCAGCACTCGGTTAACCAGCCGTGGGCCGCCGCGGTCGGTCCGCGGCTACGAGCAGCAGGACTGGACTGGACTCTGCTGTCCGCGTTGGTTCCGGTGTCCGGCCCAGTGATTCCGGGGTTCATCTGTCCCCCGCCGAGTTCACCGGTGCCGGACATCGATATCGAGCTCGCTACCGTAGGCGGGACTGAGCTTGACCGGGTACGAGCGGAGCTGGACGAGCTGCCGGTGCGCGCCCATGTCGACAAGTTGGCGTTCCTCCGGGAGGATCCGCGGGCGGGTTTGGCGCTGCTCACCGAGACGATCGCAAGGTATTGGACGATCGCGGTGCGGCCGTATTGGCCGCGCATGCGAACCTTGCTCGAGTCGGAGGTGCATCGTCGCGCGCATAGCCTTGCTACTTCGGGTATTCAGGGTCTGCTCAATGACCTCAACGCGGCGGTTGGTTGGGACGACGATGTGCTTTCGGTGGCGCACCGCCACGTATCCGGCAGCCGATCGCTGAATGGGCGAGGCTTGTTGCTCGTGCCGTCGGTGTTCTCGTGGCCGCGGGTATTCTCCATCGCCGAGGCTGGCGTCCAGCCGACCTTGCGGTATCCACCGCGGGGTATCGCGACCTTGTGGGAGTCCGACAAGGTCGTCGTTCCCGACGGATTGGCCGCCGTATTGGGCGGTTCGCGCGCGAGGCTACTTGCGGAACTGGATAAGCCGGTGGCTACACGCGAACTCGCCGAACGCGTCGGGCTGACCGCTGGGGCGGTATCCCAGCATCTCGGTGCGCTACGGCAGGCCGGCTTGATCCACGGCTATCGGGCCGGGCGGCGGGTGTTCTATTCCCGGACCGATGCCGCGGAAGCACTGCTCGCGGCGGCGAGCTAGCTGTTGCGCAGGAAACGATCGAGTACCCGAACCCCGAAACGCAGGCCGTCTACCGGCACTCGTTCGTCCACGCCGTGGAACAGCGCGGAGAAATCGAGATCGGCCGGTAACTGCAGCGGGGTGAACCCGAAGCATCGGATGCCGAGCTTCTGCAGAGCTTTCGCGTCGGTGCCACCGGAAAGCATGTACGGCAACACTTTCGAACCGGGGTCTTCGGCGAACAGGGATGCGGACATCGCGTCGACAAGAGCGCCGTCGAAGGTGGTTTCTACGGGCGGTTGGTTGGCGATCCACTCGCGTTCCACATCTGGGCCGAGTAGTTCGTCGAGTTCGCGTTCAAAGGCGGCCAGGCGGCCGGGCAGGACCCGGCAGTCGACGGTGGCCTCGGCGACCGAGGGGATCACGTTGGCTTTGTAGCCGGCGTCGAGCATCGTCGGATTGGCCGTATCGCGGATGGTGGCGCCGACCATTCGGGCCAACCCGCCCAGTTTCGCGATCGAGCCGTCGAGATCGTCTTCGGGGAACTCCAGGCCGGTGAGTTCGGAGATGCCGGCGAGAAACTCGCGGACCGAGTCGTTCAGGACGATCGGGAACCGATGCTGGCCGAGCCGGGAGACGGCGGCCGTGAGCTTGGTAACCGCGTTGTCCTGGTGGATCATCGAGCCGTGGCCCGCGGTGCCGCGGACACGCAGCTTCATCCAGGCGATGCCCTTCTCCGCGGTCTCGATGGCGTAGGCGCGGACGTTGTCCTTCAGTGTGACGGAGAATCCGCCTACCTCGCTGATTGCCTCGGTGGCACCTTCGAAAAGGTCGGGCCGGTTGTCGACCAGCCAGTGTGAGCCGAAGAAGCTGCCGGCTTCCTCGTCGGCGAAGAACGCGAAGATCAGATCGCGTGGTGGCACGATGCCGTCGCGTTTGAACCGGCGCGCGATGGCCAACATCATCGCGACCATGTCCTTCATGTCGACCGCACCGCGGCCCCAGACGTAGCCGTCCTGAACGGCGCCGGAGAAGGGGTGTACGGACCATTCCGAGGCGTCGGCGGGCACTACGTCGAGATGGCCGTGCACGAGCAGCGCGCCACGCGATGGATCCGCACCAGGCAGCCTGGCGACCACATTTCCGCGACCGGGTGCGCCGGACTCGAGGTAGGTGGTCTCATATCCGACCTCGGCGAGCTTTTCGGCCACATACTCGGCGGCCAACCGCTCACCAGCGGAGGTCTCGTTACTGCCCGTGTTGGTGGTGTCGATCCGGATCAGATCGCTCGCCATGGTGATGGCCTCGTCCTGGGCCAAGGTCAGCGCTGGCTGATCGTGCGCGGCCGCCCGGCCCGCCTCATGCTGTTCGGTCACGACTGCTTTCTACCACTGTCGATCGGAAGACAGGGGGCCCTGTAGGCGGTGTGTGGGCCATCGGTTACTCTAATCGCCAGCAAGTCCGAGTGGCGGAATGGCAGACGCGCTAGCTTGAGGTGCTAGTGCCCGACTAAGGGCGTGGGGGTTCAAGTCCCCCCTCGGACACCGTTGTTATCCCTACCCAGGGGTCTCATTGTAGCGGTTATTACTCGCTCTTCTGCGTCGTAACTCACTTCGAGATCAAGTTTTTGGTAGATCTTCTGAAGTGTGTGCGGTTGCACTCGGTCGAGTCCGGTACCGCGCCGTACTGAACGAGGCGTTGCGGCAGAACCCGCCGTCATCGGCACGGTTCGAAGCACTCGCACACGATGCGGTGTGGATTGCGGCGCTGCTACTGCGAACTGGCGACGTCGACGCGGCGGTCGCCGGTGCCGCCCGGCCGACGGCGGATGTACTACGGGCCGGGATCAGAGTCATCGGGCTCGACCCGGATATCGGTACCGTCAGCAGCTGTTTTCTCATGGTGCTGCCGGACGGTAGTCAGTTTGCCTACGCCGACTGTGCCGTCGTGCCCGAGCCGGACGCCAACCAACTTGCCGATATCGCCATTGCCACCAGCCGAAGCTTCCACAGCCTTACCGAGCTCGAACCGTCCGTCGCGATGCTCTCGTTCAGCACAGCGGGAAGCGCCAGCCACGCGAACGTCGCGAAGGTGCGTCTGGCAACCGAGGCGGCACGCGAGCGGGTCCGCGACCTCGCCGTGGACGGCGAGCTCCAGCTTGATGCGGCGGTCGTACCGGCCGTCGGTCGCCGCAAGGCGCCTCGGTCCTCGGTCGCCGGACAGGCCAACGTCTTGATCTTCCCTAATCTTGACGCGGGCAACATCGCCTACAAGACCACGGAGCGGTTCGGTGGCGCGGCGGCGATCGGGCCGATCGTGCAAGGCTTGGCTGCTCCGCTGAACGATCTGTCTCGAGGATGCTCCGTAGCCGACATCGTCGGCCTCGCCACCGTGAGTGCGGTACAGGCACGGCAACGAAGGCGTCCAGAGTTGTTGCCAACAGCCGAGGCTCGGTAGCCATGACCGCAGAGCAGAGCCTCGTCGACGCGGCCGTGGACGAGCGCGTCGCCGGCACCCAGACCATCTCGCGCGCACTGGCGATTCTCCGATCGCTGCGCGATGCGGGGCCTGACCTTGGCCTGAGCGAGATCGCCAGCACCGCCGGACTGAGCACCAGCACGGTGCACCGCATACTGCGTGCACTGACCGCAGCCGGGTACGTCAGCGGAAACTCCGCCGAACGCTACCGTCTCGGCAGGGAGGCTTTCCTGCTGGGCATGGCAGCCGAACGCGGCCTTGGCTTTGATTTGGTACTGCCCTTACTGCGGGAGGTTTCGGAGGCGACCGGGGAAAGCGTGAACCTGGTCGTCCGCGACGGGAACGAAGCGGTGGTCGTGCTACGCGTCGAGTCCACGCATCCCCTTCGGTTCGCGCAGCCTGTCGGGACGCGGATTCCGCTGCATTGCACCAGCACCGGCAAAACCTTGCTGGCATTCAGTGCCGACCCCAAAGCCGAGGTCACCGCACTCGACAAGCTCGAACGGTTCACCGGAGCGACCATTACGCACAAACGCGAGCTTGCCAGCGAGTTGACGCGGATTCGCGAACGCGGCTACAGCGTCAACGTGGCCGAACGGGTTCCTGGTGTCCACGGCGTGGCTGCCCCGGTCCATACCAAGAACGCCGCTGTACACCTGGCGGTCGCCGTGCAGGGACCGGATATCCGAATGCCGGCGGACCGCATCCACAAGCTGGCGGAGACGGTCATCGACCTCGCCGATCGGATCGCGACAGCGGTACCCGCCGGTTACCAACTCTGAGCAACGCACCCGGATCAGAACAGGGTTGCCGGCTCGACCGGCTCCGGATCGGGCAACGCCGCGAGATCGGGCATCAGTGTTCGCACCTCGTCGTGGAACCGGCGGGCAAGCGCTGGGGCCTCATTGTTGTCGGGCGTATGCAGGAAGACCGTCGGCGAGCGACCCGCGCGCAGCCAGCTGGCGACCACTTCGGTCCACGGCCGCCACCCCTCGACCGTCTCTTGCACCGAATCGCGTCCCAGGTAACGAACGATCGGATGATTGGTCAGCGCTCGCGTCCGCCTGGGCAGGCGTGGTTTCCTGTGCCAGGAGTCCTGCTCGGCCTCACTCATTGGCGCGCGTTGGAAGAACACGGTCGTATCAAAGGGAACCCACTCGGCATCCGCGTCGGCGAGTGCTCCTTCCAGCAGTGACGCCGCCCCCGCATCGGTGAAGAATCCCGGGTGCCGCACTTCCACCGCGCGCCGGCGCTCGGCAGGGAGGCGGCGCAGGAAGCGGCCTAGCGCGTTGACATCCGTGGGGCCGAACGAGCTGGGCAACTGTGTCCAGAGAACCGCTCGCTCGCCGAGCGGTTCGATCGCGTCCAGGAAAGCGCGCATCTCGGCCTCAACACCGACGAGCCGACGCTCGTGGGTGACAATCTTGGGCAGTTTCACCACGAACCGGAAGCCAGGGTCAGTCTGCTGCGCCCATGTCTCGACCGTGTTCCGGGTGGGCGTCGCGTAGAAGGTGGTGTTGCCCTCGACCGCATTGCACCAGCCCGCGTAGGCCCGCAGGCGTTCCTTGACCGGTAGCGACTGTGGCACAAATCGGCCTTGCCATGCCTTGTGTGTCCACATCGCACAGCCAACATAAAGATGTGCCACTCGTCAGCTCCCCTCGATCGGCTAGGAAACTACTACCCTGACAGCTGCTGCGAAGCTGCGGGAACTGGCCGGGTAGCCGTAGCGTTACCCCTCAGTCGGTTCTACCACGGTGGTCGTGGTGACAAACCAGTCGACCTCGCCAAGGAATAACTTTTCGTGCTCCCGCACCGGGTCGGCCGCCGGCGAGCCATATGCGGCCCGGATATCCGCCATCGAGTCGAACCACAGTTCCGCCATACCGTCGTAGGGCCAGGGTTTGTGGTGCTCGATCGCCGGGCTCTGGTGATATGCGCGCAAACCCGGCAACGTCCAGACCACAGCGGGATGCTCCTGCTGCCAGTAATACAGGAACTCCGCGCGCGAGAGCTCTGGCTTCGCCTTCAGTAACGCGACGATCTTGACCGACACTGGGGAGTGTCCGATGAACGGTGGATCCGGCTTGGCATTGGTTAGTTTCCGGTTGGGGTGATGCGGCCTTCGAAGGCGATCGCGAAGGCGTTGAGCG
>NZ_SLXQ01000008.1 GCF_004340875.1 Tamaricihabitans halophyticus
ACCCCCCGGATCATGGATTCGACTGGGGGACTCAGTCATGCCAAGCCCGGCGACCGCAGCTCCTGGACCAAGAGCCACGAACAAGGTAACGGGGGTGGCGCGAGCCGCGCCCGGTGGACGCGCGGTACTGGTCCGGGACGCGGCGGGGTACCGACTGGACGCGGAGGTAGTGCGGCTCGACGCTACCGAACTGCGGGAGCGGTTGGCCGCCGCCCGGTCGATCGACGAACCCGGAGACCGCGCCGCCGAGCTCGCCCCGACGCGCGCGCTCTGGCGCGGCCAGCCGTATGGCGAGTTTGGTGACGAACCGTGGGCGATCGCGGAAGTCAGCGCGCTCGTCGAAGTTCGGCTGCAGGCGGTGGAAATGGAGGCCGCCGCTCGGCTGGACGCTGGTGACGCCCCGCCCGCGTTGGCGATCGTAGCGCCGTTCCTGCCGGAGTACCCGATGCGCGAATCGCTGGTTGCCGTCGCGATGCACGCGGCATACGCGGCGCGGCGTATGCCCGAAGCGCTGCGGCTCTATGAACGGCTCCGCACGCAGCTTGCCGAGGAGCTTGGCGTCGACCCTGGCGAGGAAACCCAGCGGCTGTAAACCGGATCCTTCGTCAGGATCCCGCGTTGGCCCCAGCCGCGCGCTCGGCTGCTGGCGCGGCGAAATCGGGGCAGCCGAAATCGGCACAAGGAAATCTGCCGAGGCACGGCTCATCACTGGTCGGGCGTGCCGATGAGATCGACGAGACGCTGGGCCTTCTTGCCGACAACCGGCTGCTGACGGTCCTTGGGATCGGCGGAGTGGGCAAGACGCGATTGGCGACCGCTGTCGCGGACCGGCTTCTTGAGCCCGGCGAGGTTGCCTCGGTGTGGTTTGTCGATCTCACGGTGCTCGGCAACGGGGCAGGCGCGGGACCTGGCCAGGCGGCGATAACCCAGTTGGTCTCCAACGTGCTTGGGCTCGCGAGCAGGGGCGAGGAAGCCGATCCGATCGACCAGATAGCCACGGCCGTGCAGGGCCGAGACATCTTGTTGCCGCCCCCGCCAAACGTGGCCGGCGTAGCGCCCACTCCCATGCTGGCCGGAGCACGGGCTGAATCCTGGCTCGAGCACGTGACCAATGGGGCGACATTGCGCCTTCACCCGCACCTTCGGTGCGTCAGCGCTTCAGCTCGGTTAGCTGATACGTGATCCATGGCGTCGAAGGTTATGGCCCGTCGACCCAACTATCTCTCAACGTAACCGCCGGCTCGGGGACTACCAGCGGAAATGTTCCGCGACGCCTTTCCGCGGCGAGCGAGGTGGTCGTCTTGTGCGATTCACCGAACTCGGCTGTGGCCACTCGGACGATCGCACGAACTTGGGTGCGTTTGACTGACGAGACAATTCGTCATTGGCCGATCGCGGAAGGAGCGCCCGGTGCGACTGACTAGCAGTTCCGATGAAGCTCGAGGTACCCCATCGGAACAAGGAAGACTTTCGGTACGCGCAACCGAGTTCCGGACCATCGCGCTACTCGCCGGTGTCTACATCATCGATTACATCGACCGGGTGATGATCGCCGTCGCGTTGCCGTTGATCGGCGCTGAGTTCGGGCTCAACCGTACCGAGCAGGGCCTGATCGTGTCGGCCTTCGCGATCGCCTACCTGGTCAGCCAGCTGCCGAGTGGCCTACTGGCCGATCGAGTCGGCGCGCGCCCGCTTCTGCTGATCTCGTTGGTCGCTTGGTCGGTGTTTACCGCGGCCACGGGTCTCGCGCCGGGCCTGGTGGTGCTCCTCGTGCTGCGGGTGCTGTTCGGTATCGCGCAGGCGCTGTTTCCGCCCGCTTCGTTCAAAGCGATCGCTGAGCGCACTCGGCGCACGGCACGCAGCAGGGCGACGGGAATGTTGCTCGCCTCGAACTTCGCGGGTGCCGGGTTGGGGCCGCTCATCGTCTCGCCCCTGGTAGTGGCCGCCGGCTGGCGGCATACCTTCTGGATCGTCGCGGTCGGTGGCCTGATCATCGGCTTCGCGCTGTGGAAGCTCCTCCCCGCGCCACTGCCCAGGGAGGTAGCTGAGCCTGAGGAGCAGCAGACGGCCGATACCTCGACCGTTCCACTCAGCCATGTGCTGCGAAACGGGCTGGTGGTGCGCTGCACGCTGATGTTCGCCTGCTTCAACATGCTCTCGTACGGGATGATGACCTGGGTGCCCTCGTATCTCGTCGACGCGAAAGGCATGTCCATGGTCGCGGCAGGGGTATCCGCGGCGATCCCACAGTTGATCACCGCGGTCGCCGTGGTCATCGGAGGGTGGCTGATGAGTCGCTGGTTCGACCAGAAGCCGCAGCTACTCGTCGTCCCCGCGGTGACGATCGCGGCCGTGTTGCTCATCCCGATGCTGCTCGCCGAGGCGACCACGACGTTCACCGTCTTGCAAAGCCTCGCGATGTTCAGCGCCGGGCTGGCCATCATCGGCATCGTTGGCCTGCCAATGCGGGTGCTTCCGCGCGATCTTGTTGGTTCGGCGATGGGCTTGGTCAATACCGGCGGGCAGTTCGCCGGTGTGGTCGCGCCACTGGTGATGGGCTGGCTCGCGGATCGCTTCGGGTTTGGCTCGGCATTCGGGTTCCTGGCCGCGACTACCTTGACCGCGGCACTGATCTCGCTGACTACCCGTGTCCAACACGGCCAACTGGGCAAGTCGGTCTAGCTGTCGTTGAATGGCCGCTGTGCCGGGCCGATCGGTGCGGGCATAGTCAACCGCAGCCGGTACACCCGGAGATCGATCATGATGGCGAGGCGGACATCGGGATCACTCAGGTCCGTATCCGCGATATCGCTCAGCCTGGCCAACCGGTAGCGGAAGGTATTCGAGTGCACGTGCAGGCTCGCGGCGGCCTTGCCGATATCCCCGAAGCAGGTCAGATAGGCATCGAGGGTCGAAACCAGTTGGCTGCCGTGTTCGGCGTCGTGGCGGAGCAGTAGGGCTACGACGCCGTCGTCGGGCAACTCCGGACCACCAGTGCTCTCGGCGAGCCGGAGCAGCATCAGGTCGGTGCGCACCGACCGAAAGGAGGCGGTGGCCCGGTTGCCGCCAGCGATGATGCGCAGCACGTCGTCCGCGTCCGCGCGCGATACCGCGATCTTCGCGGGATCCTCGACGACGCGGCCGACCCCGGCGCGTAACGGTGTTTGTGAACCGGAACGCTGCACGAACTCATCGACGGCGCGGAGCGCGACCCGCTCATCGGCGACCGAGAGCAAGGCGTAGACAACGTCGTCGAGCAGCGTCACCGCCGTGGCCTGGTGTACGAGCCGCAGGTGCAGGCCGAGCGCATCGGAAACCCGGCTGAGTTCGGCCATGCGATCCGCCGCACCGATCGTCGAGCTCAGTTCGATGGCGATGACGCACACCGGCGATTCGGCAATCCCTAGCTGTCGCGCGGTTTCCGCTACGTCACCGTCCCTGGTGAGCAGGGCGGTGAGCTGTTCCGCGTGCAGCCGGGAACCGGTCGTGGTCGCGACGCGTTCGTGGAGTAGGCGCAGTGCGACGATATCGGCGCAGGCGCGAAAGGCGCGGAGCCATTCCTCGGGTGGCGATTCCCGCACGACGGCCCAGACATAGCCCAGCGTCGTGGTACCGGCGCGCACCGCGATTACCGCCCGTGGCCAGTGATCAGGGAAGACCGCAGGTACGAAAACCGGGTCGCTACTGGCCGCCAGCTGGCCGAAGACCCCGAATTCGGCCAGCCGCCCCTGGTAGCGCTCGGGCACCTGCCGGCCGAGGACGGTGCGCACCCTGCCCTCGTCGGTGTCTTCCTGGCCGCTGGAGAACGCGAGTACGCGAGAGGCCGGGTCCTCGATTGTGATCGGCGCGTTCACCAGCGCGCCGATCTCGTTCGCGAGCTGGAACAGATCGCCAGGTGCGCCGTCGTGTCCAGCCCGGAGATCCGCCGTGTCCAGCAACCGTTGCAGCAGGGACAGGAGTTGTTCCCAAGCGACCCCACGCCCCACTTCGACCACGGTCACGTCCGCGGACTCGGCCGCGGATCGCACGGTTGGGTCCGTCGCGACAGGTGCCTTGAGCAGCAGTGCGGTCGCCCCGGCCGAACCAAGTTCGGCGAGCGCGGCGCTCGCCGCGTGGGCGTCGGCAATGCCGATCCCGAGGACGATTCCGGCTGGCGGGATATCGATGGTCGCCGTGGGATCGTGGATGTGGAGATTGTCGACTGGTCGCTCAGCCGTGCCCACGACGACCTGGAGCAGCGTGCTGCCGAGGTTCTGCACGATCGCGGCGAGCTGCGGCACGGGGCTCCCTTCACCTCCGGTGTGTGCCTTGACCATAGGGGTGGGAAACCGGCACATCGTGTCGACTATCGTCGCTGAAGCATGTGATTCAGAACACCAGGAGTGCGTGTGTCGGAAGGGGCAGGGTCGGGTGAGCGCCATTCGACCGGTCGGCGACTGGATGCCGTGTTACCACTGGTCGAGCGGCAACACGCGCTCATCGAGCACCTTCGTGCCCGCGCACCACGGACTACCACGGCCGCGGAACTGGCCAGGCAACTTGGCGTCACCTCCCGAACGGTTGAGCGTGACGTGGCCCGCCTGGTCGACGCCGGGCTTCCGATCAGCGTGCGGCGGGGTCCCGGTGGGGGATACACCTTCGCCGCGCCGACCCGGCTGCCGCCCGTCGCCCTCACGCCCGCCGAGGCCGGAGCGCTGATCTCCGCCGTGGTGGCCGTCGGCCCGTACATCTCGGCCGCCGCGCGCTCGGCCATGGACAAACTGCTCACCGCGATCGGGCCAGACGGCTCCTGACACGTCGTATCGCGGGGCGGATCGCGCTCACCGATCCCGCGCGGGTAGGTAACCCTCGGCGAACGCGGTGGCTACGGCTGCTGCCCGGTCGTTGACCCCGAGCTTCGCGTACACCTGCAGCAAGTACGTTTTCACCGTCGACTCACTGATGAACAGCTGTCGTGCCGCCTCGCGGTTCGTCATACCGCCAGCGATCAACTCCAGCACTTCGAGTTCGCGTTGCGACAGCGGTTCGGCCGCTGGCTGGCGCACCTGTCCCATGAGTCTGGTCGCGACGGTCGGCGCGAGCACCGCTTCGCCGCGGGCGGCTGCCTCGACTGCCCGGAAGAGTTCGTCCCTCGGCGCGTCCTTCAGCACGTAACCGGTTGCCCCCGCCTGAATCGCGGCGAGCACGTCACTGTCCGAATCGTACGTCGTCAACACGAGCACTCTGGCCGGGACGCCACGGTCGGCCAGCTCCGTGATCGCCGTGACGCCATCGGTGCGCGGCATCCGCAGGTCCATCAGGATCACGTCCGGCTCGAGACGTTGCGCCACGGCAACGGCTTCCGCGCCGTCAGCCGCCTCGCCGAGCACGTCGAACCGCTGGTCGGCGCTGAACATCCCGCGTAACCCGTCCCGCACCACCGGGTGATCGTCCACGATCAGTAGTGAGATCACTGTCCACCTCCGACCGGAATCGCTGGCACTGAAGCAGAGATCGCGGTGCCACCACCCGGTTCTGCTTCGATATCGAGCTGACCCGCGAGCCGGCGCACGCGCTTGCGCATACCGATAAGCCCGAACCCGCCATATAGCGAGTCGTTGGCTCGCTTGGCATCGGGATCGAAACCAACCCCGTCGTCGCGCACGTCCAACAACACCCGATCCGTGAGGTACGACAGCGTCAGCCCAACGCGGTTGGCGTTCGCGTGCTTGGCGACGTTGGCGAGTGCTTCCTGCGCCGTGCGCAGCAGTGTCACCTCGACATCCGCGTGCATCGGCCGAGGATCTCCCGTGGTACTCAGCGTGGCATCGATATGGTTCACCTCCGCCCACCGCCGGACCACGTCGCCGATCGCGTCAGGTAGTCGGGACTCGGCGAGCGGTTCCGGGCCCATCGCGCGGACCGTTCGACGAGCCTCGACAAGGCTTTCCCTGGCCAGATTCATCGCGTTGGACGTATGCCGGTGGGCCGTCCTCGGCTCATCGTGTGCCTGCTCGGCCGCCTGCAGCTGGGTGACGATACCGGCCAGTCCCTGGGCAAGGGTGTCGTGGATCTCGTGGGCCATTCGCTGTCGTTCGTCCAGTACGCCCGCCGTGCGGGCCTGGGCGATCAGCTTTGCGTGCAAGCCCGCGTTTTCCGTGAGTGCGGCTTCGAGTCGCTGGTTGGCCTCGTGTAGCTCGGCGAGCGTACGGTGCTGCTCCCGGTTACGTCGATCGGTCATGTCCATGATCGAGAAGCACGCACCGCTCAGTATTGTCGAGACGAGCGCAACCAGCCCCCACTGCCACCAGTCGCCGCCGCCGATCCTCGACAGCCCGCCGAGATAGGACACCGCCATGATCATGGACGTGACGGTCGACCCGAGATATCGCCACTGGTTCCTGAGGTATTCGTAGGCATGCGTATAGCCAATGAAACCGAAGATGCCGTACCAGGGCGCGAGTGCCACCAGGCCGGCGAGTAGTCCGATCAGTCCCGTGTAGTACAGCGTCTGCCCGATGCCGCGCTCGCGCCAGCGCCGGTTCGTGTCGAAAAGGATCAGCCAGCCTGCCGCTGCCAGGGCGAGCGTGAGCATGGCCGGTACGGGCACCGCGATATCCCGCTGTAGCACGGCGAAGACCGTGCTGATGGCCAGTAGGGGATAGGGCAGGAGGATGGTGCCCCACCAGTACTCCTGCCCTTCCTCCTGCTCGACGCTCATCTCTGGCTCCCGTCGCCACCCGCCCACGCCGCGATCTCCCAGCGAGGTCTTCCTACGCCACTCATTCCCACCGGAAGTACCGCGCGGCCAGTCCGGCAGCGAGCACCGTCCACGCCAGCAGTACCGTCAGATGCAGCAATTGTGGCAGCTGGCCCGTGGTGGTGTCCTGCAACGACTGCACGGCGGCGCCGAGTGGGGTGAGATCGCTGATCGTCCGGAGCACGTCGTTCATCGACGCGCGCGGTATCCACAGGCCAGCGAAGAACATACTCGGGAACAGCAGGACGGTCCCGATGGCTCCGGCGCCCTTGCCGCTCGGCGCCCACGCGGCCACGAGCAGTCCAATCGCGAGCATCGCCAACGCGGAAAGCAGGTACGCGCCGAGGAATCCGGGCAGCTGTTCCGGCAGGGCGACGTCGAAGGCGACGCGGGCGATGGCGAGTACCGCCAACATCGTGACCGTGGACAGCAGGGCACACATCAACAGTTGCGCACCAAGCAGAATGCGGGGTTTAACCGGCGTGATTCGCATCCGCCGCAGGACACCCTTCTCGCGGTAGGTGGCGAACTGCTGTGGCAGACCGGTGAACGCGAACAATGCGATGCTCAACGCGACGATGATGGGCGTGTACACATCGATGACCCGCGAGTCCGCGAGGTTGGCTACAGGTTCCCGAAAGGACGGGATGACACCGAGGATCACAAGCAGGAGCGGGGGTATCCCGAGCGTGAAGAACACGCTCATCGGCTCACGGAAGAACAGCTTCGTCTCGACCGCGGCCAGTCGGTACAGGGCGGACATTGTGGTCTCCTCAGGATTCGATGGAACGGCCGGTGAGCGCGACGAACGCGTCGTCCAGCGAGGTTTGCTCGACACGCAGGTCCTCAGCGACGACGTGATGCTGGCTGAGCACTGTGGTCACCGCGAGCAACAGGTTGCCCACGCCGGTGACCACGAGCTGTTCTCCGGCCGACATCGCGGTGGTGACCTCGGGGGCCACCGTGAGGGCGGCGGGGTCGAGCGGTGCCGATGGCCGAAAGCGGATTCGTTGTTCCCCATCGACCCGTGCGACCAGCCCAGCGGGGGTGTCCAGTGCGACGACCCTGCCGGAATCGATGACGGCGAGGCGGTCGCAGAGACGTTCGGCCTCAGCCATGAAATGCGTGACCATCAGGATCGTGACGCCGCGATCCCGGATGCGCTCGATGAGATCCCAGGTATCGCGCCTGGCTTGCGGATCGAGACCCGTGGTGAGTTCGTCGAGCACCGCGACGCGCGGCGCGCCGAGCAAGGCGAGCGCGATCGACAGGCGCTGCTGCTGCCCACCGGATAGCCGGCGGAACTGGGCGTCTGCCTTGTCCGTGAGGCGCAGAACCTCGATCAGTTCCCGCCAGTCGGCCGGATCGCGGTAGAAGGAGCTGTACAGCTCCAGGGCCTCGCGGACCGTGAGCTTGTCCGGTAGGGCGCTAGTCTGCAGCTGTGCGCCCAGTAGCTGGCGCAGTTCATCGTCGTCCCGTCGCGGATCGATATCGCAGACCCGAACGCTGCCGGCGTCCGGGACGCGTAGTCCCTCGATGCATTCGACGGTCGTGGTTTTCCCTGCACCGTTCGGCCCCAGAATGCCGAAGATCTCGCCCTGGTCAACGGTAAAGCTGACCCCGTTCAGTACGGTGTGGTCGCCGTAATGCTTGACCAATCCGGCTACCTCAATAATCGCCATAACCGCAGCCTGCCGGGTGGGCGAGCACCACGGGACTGGTTAATCAGGCATGGCTCGTGGACGACCGGAGGAGGCGGCCATCAACCGATCGGTGGAGGGCCGCCTCCTGTCGAGCTCCGCGACATCGCAGGGCAGGTGCGGGCAATCGGTTCCCGAACGCGTCGCTCAGTCAGTTGGCGGCTGATTCGGCCGCCGCGGCTGCACCGGCGGCCCGGCCGAATACGGCCCCTGCGGTCAGGCCGGTGCCGCCAGGGTAGTTACCGGAGAACAACCCGCCGACCAGCTCACCTGCCGCGTACAGGCCAGGGATGCGCTCTCCCTCGGTGTCCAGCACCTGCGCGTTGTCCACGGCGACGCGTAGACCACCGAAGGTGAAGGTGATCCCACAGCTGACGGCGTAGCCGTAGAACGGTGGCGTGGCCAGCGCCATCGCCCAGTTCGACTTCGGCGGATCGACCTTGGCCACTCGATTGTCCTTGACCGCCGGCTCGAACGGGCGATCCTCGATCGAGCCGTTGAACTCCCGGACCGTCCGAACCAGACCGTCCGGATCGATCCCGAGTTTCGCGGCCAAGTCCTCCAGCGTGTCGGCTTCGGCCATGGTGATCGGCGAGCTGTCGTACTCCTCGGTGCGCAGCAGCGGGCGAGTTGTCGCGTCGAACAGTTGGAAAGCGATTCCTTCTGGCTGGCGCAGGATTTCCCGACCGTATTTGGCGTAGGTGTAGTTGCGGTAGTCCGCGCCTTCGTCGATGAACCGGTTTCCCCGGTTGTTGACCACGATGCCGATCGGATAGCTCTGCCTGGTCAGCTGGTTGGTCAGTTCCCGGTTGCCGCCACTTGGCGAGGCGTTGGCGTCCCATTGCACGCTGTGGCAGGAAGCCCAGTCACCGAACCGGTCCGCGCCCACCGCCAGTGCCGCGTCCAGCACCTCGCCGGTGTTGGCCGGGCTGCCGCGCACCAGCGCCCGCTCCCACCCTTCGCCGAGGTGATCTTTACGGCGCTGTGGATCGGCCTCGAAGCCACCGGCGGCGAGTACCACCGTGCCGGCGCGAATCTGGTGCCGGTTGCCCTCGGCGTCCGTGCACAGTACGCCGGTGACCCTGCCAGTATCGTCCCGCAGTAGCCCGGTAACCGCCGTACCGTATCTGATCTCCACGCCCGAGCCGAGCGCGTGTGCGGTGTGCTGGGCAATCAGGCCTTTGCCGCCATCCACCGTGCCGACCGCGAGGCCGCCGAAGAACACATCGCGACCATCTCGTTGGTATGACTGGCGTTCGTACATCAGCCGCCATGTGATGCCGTGCTCGGCGAGCCACGCCACCAGATCGGCACTGTCCGACACCAGCCGGTCGGTCATCGCATCGTCATTGTGGCCCTCGGTGAGTCGCCGCATATCCGCGATGAACGTCTCAGCTGGATAGGCGCTCAGTTCCGTGGTGTCCAGTCGAGCCACGGTGGTCTCGTTCAGGTAGGGGCGAAGACCGTGCACGCCATCGTGGGTGACCCGGAACGCCCCCGCGGTATAGAACGAGTTCCCACCAGTTTCCGCTGCCGGGGTTTTTTCGACCATGAGTACACTCGCGCCACGGTCTCGTGCCGCGTGTGCCGCGCAGAAGGCGGCGTTGCCCGCGCCGACGATCAGTACATCAACGACGCGGTCGGTCTGGTCGTTGGCCATATTCTCTGTTTCTCCTCAACTGCGCTCTCGGGTGATCCGAAAGCGCTATTGGCTTCTGGGCGTGAATGGCCGTGGAATGCTCAGCTGGTCGTGGTCGCCGGCGCGGCCAGCTCCAGCAATTCGAGCGCTACGTCGAGACAGCGTTGCGGATCGGCGTCCACGGTGGCGAACCGCTCGTCCATGTTCAGATCAAGGAACAGCTCGTCGTAGCCGGCCTCGGCGTAGGCGCGTACATCTTCGACGATCTGCCGTGGCGATCCAGTCAGCAGCTGGCGCTCGCCGTCGGGGCCGAACGCGGGGGTCAGTTTGGTGCTGCCCCTACCGATGAGCTGGATCTCGGCAGGGTCCCTGCCGGCGCTCTCGGCCAACCCGGCGAGCTTGTCCAATAGCGGAGCGATACCCGACAATGCAAGATTTCCGGTGATGTATCCCTGTCCGAACTGGACTGTCCGGCGCAGCGCCGCCGCGGAGTGGCCACCGATCAACAGGGGAGGGTGCGGGTGCTGTACCGGGCGTGGTGCCATCGACGAGCGGGGCACGTCGAAGTAGGTTCCCCGATGCTCGAACTCATCCTGACTCCATGCCGCGGTCACACATTCGAGGAACTCGTCGAACCGTTTGCCGCGGCTCTGCCAGGAGGCACCGGTGGCCAGATACTCGTCGCGTGACCAGCCGAGCCCGAGGCCAATGCTGATCCGACCCCGCGAGACCACATCGAGCGTGGCGAGTTGTTTGGCGAACAGCACCGGGTTGGTGAACGGTGCGTTGTATACCGCACAGCCCAATCGGATTCGTTCGGTGGCGCCCGCAACGTAGGCCAAACTGACCGTCGGGTCGGCCACGCTGCGGAACTGCTCCGGCCAGTGTGCTCCAGGGTTCCCGTAGTACTCATCCTGCGGATCGTGCGCGTAGAGCAGACGCTGGATCGTCCACAGTGAATGGTAGCCGAGCTGCTCTGCCGTGCGGGCTACCCGTGTTTGGATATCCGGGGTCGCCCATGAGCCGCATACCGGTAGGCCGAAGCCGAGCCGCATGACCGTTTCCTTCCTCGCGCCGGAACTAGCCCGGGTCCGCTGGATTGAGCGTGACCAGTCGTTCCTCGGTCACTTCGCGAATCGCGTACGCCGGTCCCTCGTGGCCATGGCCGCTTTCTTTGACCCCGCCGAACGGCATCGAGTCCGCCCGTGAACTGGACGGCTCGTTGAGATGTACCGTGCCGAAGCGCAGACTTCGCGCGGCACGCAGTGCTTGGTCGATGTCCTGGGTGAAGATTCCGGCGGCGAGTCCGAAGGGTGTGTCGTTGGCGCCGTCGATCGCTTCGGTCAGTTCGTCAAACGGCAGGATGGTCAGAACCGGTCCGAACACTTCCTGATCGACGACGCGCATACCGGACTGGGCTTCGACGAGCACGGTCGGCTCGACTACGGATTGGTTCCGGCCACCGCCACAGCGCACCTGAGCACCGCCGTGCCGGGCTTCGGCCAGCCAATCCGATACTCGGGTCGCGGCGGATTCCGAGATCATCGGTCCCACCCGGACGGACGGATCGCGCGGATCACCGGAGGGCATGGCCGTAGCCGCGGTGACCATCCGCTCGGTGACCTCGTCAACGATCGAGCGGGCCACGTAGAGCCGCTGGACCGAAGTGCACACCTGACCGGCCTTACGGAATCCGGCATTGGCGATGCGCGGCACCGCTCGATCGAGGTCCGCATCGGCGCAGACGATCGTGCTCGCGATCGACCCGAGCTCCAGCTGTGTCCGGCGTAGCCCCGCGCCACGCTGGATCGCCCGACCCACCTTGGTGGACCCGGTGAACGAGTAGAACGCGATGTCCGGTTCGGCGAGAAGCAGTTCGCCGACTCGCGCGTCGACCCCGTGCAGCAGGGCGAGCAGGGACGGTGGGAGTCCGGCATCCAGCAGCGTCGCGCACAGCAGCGCCGCGGTCAGTGGTGTCTGCCCGGATGGCTTGAGCACCACCGCGTTGCCGCCTGCCAACGCGGGCCCGATCTTGTGCAAGACGGTGTTCAGCGGCGAGTTGAACGGGGTAATCGCGCACACCACGCCGAGGGGTACGCGGACCGTGAACCCGAGTCGGTGGTGTTGGCCGGGGCTGCTGGCGAAACTCGCGGTCCGCCCGGTAAGGCGTGTCGCTTCCTCCGCGCACAGGCCGAGCGTGACGACGGCCCTGTCAATCTCTCCGTCTACATCGGATCGTGTGAAGCCGACCTCGTCGATCATCAACGTGGCGAACGCTTCCCTGCGTTCCTCAAGGAGTTCGGCAGTTCTGCGCAGTACGGTGGCGCGATCCGCTGGGGTCAACAACTCTGCCCGGGCGGCGCGGTCCAAAACTCGAACGGCTTCGGTCACCGTTTCCGCTGGTGCTTCCGGCAGTTCGGCGATCAGCTCGTCGGTGTACTTGTTGCGGACGTCGAATCCTTCGCCAGCGAGCCGCCACTGGCCGTCAACCAGATTGCCCAGCGGCGGCAGTCCACTTTCGTACCGGGTGTGCGCGGTCACGGTCATTTCCCGCCCTCCTCGAATGTTACGACCTCGCGCACCGCTTCGCCGGTACGTAGGCGGTCGAACCCCTCGTTGATCTGATCAAGCGCGATCGTGCGGGAGCGCAACCGCTCGATTGGTAGCCGGCCGGCCAGGTGCAACGCGACGAGCCGGGGGATATCCCTGGCTGGCACACAACTGCCCATATAGCTGCCGCGTACCACCCGCTCATCCGAAGCGTGCGCGGCAAGCGGCACCGCGAAGGTCGCGGTGGAATCGGGTAGCGCCGCGGTAATCACCTCGCCGCCCCTGCGCGTCGCGGCGTAACAAGCCGACATGGACGCCGGCACGCCGGCCATCTCGAAGGCGTAGTGCGCGCCGCCGCCAGTGGCATCGCGGATCGCCTCGACCAAGCCGGGGTCGTTTGCGTCGAAGGCATGCGTGGCGCCGAGTTCGCGCGCGAGCCGCAGCTTTGCCGGCGTGACGTCGACGGCGACGATCGTCGAAGCACCGGCGACGACGGCACCGAGCAGCGCACTCAGCCCCACGCCACCGAGACCGGATACCGCGACCGTCGCGCCGGCCGGTACATCAGCGGAATTGACCACCGCGCCGAACCCGGTGACCACGGCGCACCCGAGCACGGCCGCGTCGATCAGCGAGATCTCCTCGCTGATCTTGACCAACGAGGTTTCCGAGGTCACCGCGTACTCCGCGAAAGCCGAGATACCACTCGCGTGGTTGAGCGCCGCTCCGTGCTCGCTGAGCCGGCGCGCGCCGCTCTGCAACGTGCCGTTGGCACGTGCCTGCCAGGACGACTCGCACAGGTTCGGCCGGCCCGATACGCAGTACCCGCAGTGTCCGCAGCTGGCCACGAAGACCAGCACCACGTGATCACCGGGGCTGAACTTGGTCACTCCTGGGCCGACTTCTTCGACGACGCCCGCTGCCTCATGTCCGGCCACGGTGGGGACGGCCCGCGCCCGCTTGCCGGCGATGGCGGACAGATCGGAGTGGCACAGGCCGGCGGCGGCGATCTTGACAAGCACTTCGCCCTCGCCGGGGGCGTCGAGCTCAACCGTGGTCACATCCAGCGGTCTGGAATCGGCATAGGGCACGGCGCGGCCCTGTTCGCGCAGTACCGCCGCACGCATGCTGCGGGTCGTCATTGGCTGGGTCACCTCGTTCTCTCGTGCCCGTGTGGCGCGGACACGTCGGACTTCGGGTTGGCGGTCGCCAGGTGTCTTGTGCCGCGTCTCAGCGACTATTGTAGCCCATTGTATACAACGGCATGCATGCACGGCTCATAGGCTGAAAACGAACGGTGCCCAGACCGTGACGAACACGGTGATCAGGCCGATACCGATGAGACTCAGCCAGAAGCCCGTTTTCAACAGGCCAGACGCGGTCACTACACGGGTTGAGTACATGATCGCGTTTGGCGGGGTCGCCACCGGAAGCATGAAGGCACAGTTCACCGCGAGCGCGGCGGTGAGCATGAGGATCACGGCGTCCTGTCCGATGGACATCGCGCCTGCGCCGACGAGCGGTACGAAAACCAGGGCCGTCGCGGTCGTCGAGGTGAATTCCGTGAAGTACACCAGAATGGCCGCCGTGACGAGGACGATGACCAGGAAGGGTGCCGCGCCGAGCAAGCTGAACTTGTCGCCAACCCATTCGGACAGTCCGGTCGAGGTGAACGCGGCGGCGAGCGCGAGGCCGCCGCCGAACAGCAGCAGGATGTCCCACGGGAGCCGGGAGGTGTCGCGCCACTCCAACACTCGGGTCTTCTCCGCGTCCCCCGCGGGTACCAGGAAGAGCAGTACCGCCGCGAGGATCGCGATCATACCGTCCGAGATTCCCTCGACGAACGGATCAATGAGCCACGGCCTGGTCATCCACAGTAGAGCAGTGAGTAGTCCGATCGCCGCGATGCGCTTCTCCGGCTTGGTCATCGGGCCCATCGCCTTGAGCTCCTGGTTGATGACGGTCGCGCCAGCAGGCAAGGTGCGCATCTTTGTGCGGAAAGCGATTCGGGTCAGGTAAACCCAGAGCAGCAGCATGAAGCAGAGCACGAAGGGAATACCGAACAACGCGTACTGCGCGAACGAGACGGTTTGCCCCACGAGTGCTTCGGCCTGGGCGACCATGACTGGAATCGTGGTGCCGCCGATCAGCGTGCCCACTCCCGCGATCGTCGCGGAGTAGCCGATTCCGTAGATCAACGACTTCTCGAACTTGGCCACGTCCTCCTCGGAGGCCCGGCTGGATTCGCGCTGCATATCGCGAACCTGCGCGACGATCGCCGTCCCCATCGGAATCATCATCATCGCGGTAGCGGTATTGGTGATCCAGATGGACACCACGCCGGTGGCGAGGATGAAACCAAGGATGATTCGCTGGACCGATGTGCCGAGTACGCGGACGATCGACAGGGCGATGCGGCGGTGCAGGCCCCATTTCTCCAGTGCGATGGCGATCAGGAAGCCGCCCATGAAGAGAAAGATGATGTTGTCGCCATAGCTGGAGAAGGCTTCGCCTGTTTCCAGTGCACCCACGGTTGGGAAGATCAGGATGGGAATCAATGCCGTGACTGGCAGTGGTACGCATTCACCGATCCACCAGGTGCCCATCCACAGCGTCGCGCCGAGTACCGCGACCGCGGGCGTTTCGAGTCCGTCAACTCGCACTACCAGCATGGTGAGTACGAACAGTGCTGGGCCGAGTAGCAACGTCACCAGTTGGGAGGTGCGGTACGTTCTTGGCCGGCCCGAATCGGCTGAACCAGTTCCTGGTTGGTCCGTTGTGGACGATTCCTGGCCGGGTGCTCCTTGCGTTGCCGAGATCGGCGGGCCGCTGGTGTCCCGTGCACTGTCCCGGCTGAACCTGTCGAACCTTCGAGGAAGATGCTTCATGCCTACTCCGTGGGGAACACCTATGCCACGGCTACCGTGGCTCGTGGCATAGGTGTTAGCTGTTGCAGGGTTGGGGAGATGCCGCTACTGGCGGCTTGGTTCTGGAGCCACATCCAGGCGCGAGATCAGCTCATCGCCGTCCAATGTGGGATAACGGTGGCTTACGCTGGGATCGTGTCCCGGTATTACGTGGTCAGGGCTCGCCGCTAGATCGTCCACCGTCCGGGCAGCCGCACAGTAATCGTCCACGTGCACGACGATGGAAAACGGTACCCCGCCCGCGTCCCCACCGGAGTTGTTGTGGTGGAAGTGTCGCGAGTCGGAGGCGAGCACCACAGGGCCACGATGGGTGGGCACCCGTACGACCTGCGTCCCCGGGGTGTGCCCGCCAACCGGGTGCACCGTGAGGCCCGGGGCGATTTCCGTTGTGCCATCGGTGAACTGAACGCGTCCTTCGTGGACGAAGGACACCATGTCCCGCAGCTGTGCCGTGTCGTATGGGCGTCGCAGGTAGCGATGTTCCATGGGCGGCCCCGTCGCATAGCGCAGCTCAGCTGGGTGCAGGTGAATTTGCGCATTCGGGAAGGCGGTCAGGTTTCCCGCGTGATCCCAGTGCAGATGGCTGATCACCACGTCATCGACGTCCTTGGGATCGATGCCGAGGACGCGCAACGAGTCCATTGGGGACCGGTCCCAGGTGATGCCTCGAGCCGTGGCGGTCGGCTCATCGCAGCCGCCGTCGACCAGGACTACCTGCTCCTCGGATACGGCGACCCAGGTGTAGCAGAACAGGCGATAGTCGAGATCTTCGGCTGGTTGAAACCCGCTCGTCGGGATGTAGGTGCGCGGCGCGGTCCAGGATTGTCCGATGCCATAGCGCAACGCGTAAAGCGCGTAGTTGGCGGCGGGTGGCGCAATGCGTGAGATACAGGCCTCCTTGCACAGTTTCAGCTCACCGGCCGTCGACCCGGAGCATTCGGTATCCTAATGCATACAAAGGCATGCGACAACATACTGCGGAAGTCACACGTACAGTCACCGTACGATTCCTCAAGATTGCGCGCACGGGGCGCGGCTATTGACTCGAACCCCGTCGGTTTCTCGTCAGCTTGTCGGGCCTTGTCTTTTACCGGCGACCAGGAGCCAGCCGAAGCCGAAGGCGATGACCGGAACCATGCCGATCAACCACGCCACCGGGACCGAGCTGCCGACCACAAGTGGGAAGTTCGAGACAACCAACCACAGCGCGACAAGCAGTACGAGAACGGCCGCGACGGGCGCGACTCGGCTCGACCACACCGATGCACCGGCGATCTTGTTGCGGAAGAAGAAAACTACCGCTGCCAGGCTGGTCAACAGCATCAACAGCACGATGCCCAGGGTGGCGACCCCGGCCATCGCGGAGAAGATCTCGGTAAGTGGGTCCAGCCCGAGCATCGCGAACACCGCCACCAGAACCGCTGCCGTTGCGCTCTGCACCAGCGAGGATGTCGCGGGGGAGCTGTGTCGCGGATGCACCGAGCCCAGTACGGCGGGCAGGGTGGCACGCCTGGCGAGCGCGAACTGGTAGCGGGCGATGACATTGTGGAAGGAGAGCACGCATGCGATCAGACTGGTGATCAAGAGTACCTGCATGACATCGCCGGCCACCGCACCCAGATAGCGTTGCGCGGTGTTCAGCATCAGGTCATCTGGCGAGTTCGTGGCCGCGGCCGTGATTCCGTCCACTCCCCAGCCTTCTACCATGGCCCAGCTGGACAGTGCGTAGAACAAGCCAATCAACGTGACCGCGATATAGGTAGCCCGTGGCACGGTCCGGTCCGGATCGCGAGCCTCCTGCCGGAACACGGCAGTCGCCTCGAACCCGATGAACCCGGTGATGGAGAACAGCACCGCGATACCGAGTGGGCCGCTGAAGATCTCCGCGGGGGTGAACGACGCGCCGGAGATCCCGCTCGCACCACCGGTGACGAAGATCGCGCCATCCATCACGAGCACGATCGCCAGCTCGCACACCAGGGCGGTGCCCAGCACCCTGGAACTGAGTTCGATATGCCGGTAGCCCAGCAGCGCCACGACGATCAGCAGGACAGCGGAACATAGCCACCATGGTGGCCGTACGCCGCTGTAGACCTCCACAAAGGAGCTCGCCGCGCCACCGAGGTATCCCCAGATTCCCGCCTGAATGGCGGTGTACGCGACCAGGGCGAGGAACGCAGCACCCCCGCCGGCCAGTCGCCCGAGACCCTGCTCGATATAGGCGAAGAAAGCGCCCGCATGCTGCACATGTGGGGTCATCGCGACGAAACCGACGGAAAACAGCAATAGCACGACTGAGGCGATCAGGAAACCGACCGGCGCGCCAGCGCCGTTACCCGCCGAGATTGCCAGCGGCACGTTCCCGCCGATCACCGTCAGCGGTGCCGCCGCGGCGAGCACCATGAACACTACGGCGGTGACACCGAGCCTGCCCTGCAAGCGAGGCTGATCCAGCTCCGGCTGTGACGGGGTCATCCTGCGTCCACCGCCGACTGCGGGTGCAGATCAGTGCGGAGGTCAGCGAGGTACGGGTTGTCCCGCTGGCCTTGCTCGACTTCACGCGGATCGATCTCGGCCAGCAGCAGTGCGGGTTCCTCGTGCGCCTGTGCCAGAATGCCGCCGTTCGGCCCGACGATGCTGCTGCGCCCGACGTACACCGTGTCCCGTTCGGCGCCACTATGGTTCACATAGCACAGATACACCTGGTTTTCCCAGGCACGAACCGGAATCAGCGTCTCGGCGACCCACGCGAACGGCGTCATCTGCGCGGTGGGGACGGCGATGAGCTGCGCGCCATGCAACGCGGCTGCCCGCACGGTCTCCGGAAACTCGACGTCGTAACAGATCAGTATCGCGATCCGCAGCCCTCGATAGTCCACAATGGAGGTAGTGGAGAATCCCGGGACGAACCGGGAGCGATCCAGCTCGCCAAACAGGTGCGTCTTGGCGTGCGTACCGATCACCTCGCCGGTTTCGTCCACGAACACCGCGGCGTTGATCATGCCCTTTGCGGTCCGCAGTGGCACGCCGACCAGTAGCGCGATGTGGTTCCGCCGGGCGATCTCGGCAGCGTGGGAAACCAGTGGCTGCCGCGCGAACGCGGCGGTTCCCTCGATGTCGTATCCGGTCAGAAACAGCTCCGGGGTGACCAACAGGTCGGCCCCGGCGGCAACGGAGCGAGCGGCGGCCCTGTCGAGCTCGGCGAGATTGGCCTCGGGATCACCTGGGCTGCCGGGGGTTTGCAGGCACGCCAACCGAAACGCGCACACCGATGAGTCCTTTCGCCGGTGCGTGATCTGGTGCGCCTATTTTGGTCAGCGCCCCTGCCCGTTGGAACTGACGAAGTGTTCGCAGATTCCAGCGGAACAGGGCAGGTTGTACAGACGAAGACCAAGTCTACCCAGTCAAAACCGCAAGATCCCTAAAGGTTGCGGTCTCAGTGGACGCGGCTAGACCGCAAGATCCCTAAAGGACGCGGACGGAAGGTGCTGACACGGACGAGGACTAGGCGCTGGGATCGGCCCGGTAGAGCTCCAGACGAAGTTCACGGGCTTTCGTCATATGGTCGCGGGCAAGATCGTGCGCGCGCGCCGAATCGCGCTGCTCGATCGCGTCGATCATGGCCCAGTGTTCCTGCAGCGCTTCCGGCCAGCGGCCGGGAGTCTTCAGCGTGGTCGCCGGGTACCGAGTCAGGTGGTTGTTCAACCTGGTGAGCAGATCGACGACGGTCCCATTATGGCTGGCCGCCCAGATGGTTTCGTGCACGGCGCGGTTGGCCGCCGCCATCGCGGCCGGGTCGTCGGTAGACGTGTCATCCATCGTCTCCTGCGCGCGGCGAATCCGGATCAGGTCGAAATCACTGCGCCGCTGGGCTGCCGTCGACGCCGCCATCGCCTCCAGGTAGATGCGAACCTCGTAGATCTCCAGGATCTCTTCGGGGCTGCGAGTCCGAACCCGTAGACCACGCTCGCCGCGCTCCACAAGACCGTCCTGCTCGAGCCGCCGCAACGCCTCGCGAATCGGGGTACGGCTGGTACCGTACTTCTCCGCGAGGACAAGTTCCACCAGCTGTGCGCCGGGGTCGAACACGCCGGCAATGATCTCACTACGCAGCAGGTCGTATACCTCGGACAGAGCGCCCCTCCTTGATCTCACGAACTCCCGCGCGTGGCACGTAAACTGACCTCGGCACCGGCAGATGCCCTTGTCGCGGCCGTCAGTGTACCGCAGTATGCAACGGCGAGGTCTGGTCGGGGGAGTTGCGCCATCGGCGATAGCGCCTCGCCGATCAGCCGTCGTATCGGCGCATCAGCTCCGCCAGTGCCGGGCCAGCAGGGGCGGTTTCCCTGAGATCGTCTCTTACGCGTTCGCGTACTTCCGGCGGCATGTCCTGGCTCAGCTTGAAGACACTCTGCACTGTTCGTACCTGAACGCGAAACGCGACGACGTGCTCCACCAGCGAGGCGAACTTCTCTCGCGAGGACGCCATACTCCAGCTTGGCTCGCGGCGTGATTCCATGGCGTGCACCGTCGATTCCATCACCTCGAGCGTCGCCGCCGCGCCCTCGATCAGCTCGACCGTGCCGGTAATGTGCACGGCCGCGTAGTTCCACGTGGGTACGGCGGGCGTATAGCCATAGCTGTGCGGCGAGACGTAGCCGTCCGGCCCGGTGAACACCAGCAACACCCGCGGACTGGCGGCGAAGTCTTGCCACTGGGGATTCACACGAGCCATATGTCCGAGCAGCGTCACCTCCTGCCAGGAATCCAGCGGTTCCCGATCCGGTGGGAGAATGACCGGCACGTGCGTTCCGGCTGGCGCGCCGGCACTCGCCGAGCTCACCACCAGCGCGAAGGGATTCTGCCGCACCAACTGGATCTCATCGGCGGTTGACGATGCGGCATAGCGCGCGAACTCGTGCATCTCAGGAAACCTCGCTGCGCGGGGAGTCGTTCGGCGCCATCGGGCCGCGCCGGCAATGGTCCCCAGCGGGAGCTGGCACGTCGAGGGTCGGATTGCGGTCGAAGAAACCCGCCGGTTTCAGCGTGAAGCCACAGCTGTCCACCGGCATGACCGGCCAGTCCTCCAGCCGGGGAAAGTGGGTCAGGCCGAAGGTATGCCAGACGACCAGGTCGGTGCCGTCGATATCGCGGTCCTCCTTGACAAACTCGGGCAGACCAGCGCCGGGTGAGCTCTGGTTCACCAGATCTCCAGCGGGGTATCGCTCGCTGTCGGCATACCGGGTGACCCAGAGGTGCTTACTGGCGAACTCCGCTCGCCGATGAATGACCGAAGCCTCGTCAGCGAGCAGCGTCGGTAGGCCCTGCGGGATGAGTGCATAGCCAGGCTGCTCCCCGAGCCGGTTGCGCCGTTGCGGATTGACGATATGCCACACCCTGCCGCGATCCGGTGCGGCCATGCGCTGCGCCTGCCGCTCGCTGGTAAGCCGGTGAACGGAGCGGGTGAACGCGTTGCCATACGGGTTGTCTTGGCCCATCGGCAACCGCGTGACCTCGACTTCGTCGACCGCGTTGGGCTCGCCGTCCACGGCCATGTCGAGCCGGGCGTTGAACAGATGTTGGTGATATGGCGCGGCGAGGCCGGGCGCGACCTGCGACGCGTATGGCGCGATGCGCTCGTCGTAGTAGGCGGTAAACACGACGCCGGTCGCCTTGCACTCGAGCTCGATCGTGCCGTCCAGGTAGAGGTACCAGTAGAACCCGTAGTCGTAATTGCCCACGGTGGTGAAGAACGAGATCACCAGCCGGCGCTGGCGGCGGGTCTGCCTGCTGCCGTTGGCTGGGTCAGTGTGCTTCCACAGCACGCCGGCATCCTCCTCGTGGATGCAGATCGCGTTGGGTAGCGTGACCGGCTCGCCGTTGCCATTGGCGACGATGGCATCGACGTAAGTGATCTCGCCGAGGCAGTCGCAGCCAAGCTCCAGCGAATTGGCCAGTTTGCCCAGTAGGTACTCGCCGGTGTCGAAATAGTTCTGCCAGAACCGGATCGGCCCGGGATCGGCGTAGGGAACGACCATCTCGGCCACCGATGCGCGGTGCATGATCGGCCGCAGCGAGTCGCCGTCGGTGAAGCCGAGTTGGTGTAGCACCAATCCCTCGCGCATGTCGAAACCGAGTCGCAGCTGCCAGTTTTCCCAGCTCAACACTCCATCGGCGAGCGTGAAGCTGGGCCCATCGGGTTGGCTGATGTCGATGCGGCGTTGGGTGGTGCGCGGTGGTCCGGAAACCTCGGGGTCGTCGTAGTCGCCCGATTCGGCCGGTACTGGCATGGCGCCGGTGTCAACGATCTCCACAACCTCGCGGCCAATGAGGTCCACGATGGCCAGTAGGCCATCGACGGGATGGGCCCAGACCATTGTGGATGGATCAGGGCGCCAATGGGCGAGCACGCGGACCAATCGCCGGTTACTGTCCGGAGTGGACTCGAACCGGCCGGCGGAAAGGGCGGCTAGGAATACCAGCGACGGATCGGTAATTCCGCGGCGGCGCAGCGCGTCGAGCCAGCCCTGGTCCTCGGCCATGATCGAGCGGACCACATCGTGTTCCTCGCCGAGAACCGGAACCTGACCAGCGGCGCCGTCGATCTCGATGGTCGATCGCACGCTGCGTTCGGTGAGGTTGACCAACGCATCGTGGGCCGCGCCGGTGTCCACATCGAGTAGTAGTGCCCGGGCCAGCCGGTCGACGGTAGCGCCGTCCCGCTCGTAGCTGGCGAGCTCGGCCTTCGCGGGTTCGGCCAGTCCGAGGTAGGAGAACCGGGTGGTGGCTCGCACGGCGCCAGCGACCTCGAGGATCGCGCGTACCTCGGTGATCTCGTCGGCGGTCAACGGCGCGAGCGGATGTGGTTGCGGGCGGTTGGGCACCGGGCTCTCCCTCGCATTTGAGCGGTTGCCGGAACGTTCCGGCACAGCATTATCAGGCTAGCCGTCCGGGTTGGGCTTGGTCAACTGATCAGAATCGAGGGTTGACGGACGTAGGTAGCCCCGGGTTAACCTCGGCCGCTGTCGGAACGTTCCGGCAACCTACGGCGGTGCGGGTCGGAGTACACCTCCCGCTGGAAAGCTGAGGCCATATGCGGATCCCTGCTCTCGTCAGCGGCACCGCCGTGCTCGTCGTGCTCGCGGCCTGCTCGCCGGTCCCGCTGGACGATACGACCGCGACATCGGACGTGCCCGGCTTTCTCGCGGTCGCCGATCCGGCGGTGCCCGCTGGCGGCACCCTGAACCTGCAAGTCACCGTCGACAACGGCGCGCCAACGGGACTCGACCCACAACTGGCCGATGTGGCGACGTCCTGGCAGCTCATGTCGTTGGTCTACGAACCGCTCGTCACCGTGGGGCCGGACTTCGCCATCGAGCCGGTACTCGCCAAGCGCTGGGAAACGCCGAGTCCCACCGAGTACGTTTTCCATCTCCGCGAGGGTGTCCGGTTCAGCAACGGCAGGCTGATGACCGCCGAGGACGTGGTTGGCAGTTTCAACCGCCTACTCGAAGGCAACGGAGTGTGGAAAGCACAGATTGGACCGCTTGCCAGTGTGTCTAAAATAGACGAAAATAAGGTCTCGTTCCGACTGTCCATGCCGTACGAACCCTTTCTCGCTTCGCTGGCGAACGTGCCGGCCGCGGTGCTGCCGATGAAGGAAATCGAGAACGGTTCACTCGACCTCAGCACGAGAATGCTGGGTACCGGCCCATACGTGGTCGATGCGCACCGGCAGGATGTCTCCTGGCGGTTCAAGCGCAGGGACGATTACTGGGCACGGGGAAAGCCCGCCGCGGACACCGTCAACGTGCTGATCGCCGGCCAGGAACAGGCGAGGATGGCCGCGCTACAGAGCGGCAGCGCGGACCTGGCGATGTTGGGCAACGTGGACTCGCCCCGGTTACTCAGCGGCGCACGCGATACCAAAGTCGCCGCGCAGGCAACCACCGACTTCTACTACCTGATGCTGAACAGCAACGCGCCCGGCGGGAAGTTCGACGATCCGCGTGTGCGGGAGGCGATCAATATCGCCCTGGACCGTCCGGCAATGGCCGAATCCGCGCTCGCCGGACTCGGCGAGCCAACCGGTGCGACACCCGCCGGGCTTCCCGGCTCCTGCGATCCGGCCACGCTGCCGTCCGCCACCGCGGATCTGGACCGAGCGAAACAGTTGCTCAGGGCGGCGGGGCACAGAATCTGAGTTTCGAACTCGCGGCCTACTCCACCGCGCCCGCACCGGCCGTGGCGCAGGTGATTCAACAGAACCTGCAACGGATCGGAATCCAGGTCAGCATCGAACAACTCGATGAGGGAAGCTGGTCGGGCAAGGTGTACGGCGAAGTGCCAGCCACCTTCGACGCCGCGCTGTCGTGGTTTGCTGGATATGCCGACGCGGCGATGGTCGGCCGCTGGTGGGATCCGGAACAGGCCGGCTTCAACCTCGGTTTCATGGCACCGAATCCGAAGCTGAACGCGGCGATCGACCGGGCTATGCGGACCACGCGGGGAGCGGACCGGGAGGGCGCGCTGCGCGACCTGTGCGAAGCCGTCGATGCCGACGCCCAGATGATTCCGCTGGTGACCAAACCGGCGCTGACCGGCTATCGATCCGACGCGCTGAGTCCGACCTTGTACGAGACCGAAGGTTACGGCAACACCTTTCGTGGCGTCGCGGACTTCCGGCTGCGAACCAGGTAGCGAGCCCGGGGAGGGAAACGGACCATGCGACTGTTCTCGTGGTGGTTACGCCGGGCGTTAAGCGCGGTCGTCACCCTGTTCCTGGTGTCCATTCTGATCTTCACTGCCTCCCGGCTGATGCCGGGAGGGTTCGCCGAGGTCGTGCTCGGTCCGCTCGCCAGCCCGGAGCAGAAAGCCGAGGTGACGGCGAAGTATGGTTTGGACGAAAGCATTCTCGTGCAGTACGCGCGATGGCTCGGTACCGCACTGTCCGGCGACTTCGGTATCTCGATGATCAGTGGCGAACCAGTTACCACCGAGTTCGGGTTGCGACTTCCGGTGACGGCGCAACTGGCCCTGTTCGGGATAGGCGGTGCGATCCTGATCGGGGTGCCGCTGGGCGTGGCGACCGCGGTGCGCGCGGGTCGGCGGCGCGGCGGGGCAGCGGTGGGCAGGTTGCTGAGCGGGCTCGGGGTGAGCGTGCCCGAGTTCGTCCTCGGCAGCGTTGTGGTTTTCCTGTTCTCGCGCTTCGCGCTCGGCCTCACCGTCGGCGGGTACGTGCCTTTCGGTGCCGACCCCGCCGGCAATCTCCAGTCGATGTTACTGCCCGCGGCGGTGCTTTCGGTGTTCGTGATCGCGGTAACCGCGCGAACCACCCGGGACGCGGTGCTGACCGTACTGGTAGAGCCTTACATCACGGCCTCGATCGCGCGTGGTGATCGCCCCGCCTTCATCGTGTGCCGGCATGTGCTGCGTAATGCCTCGATCCCGATCATCACGGTACTCAGTACCGTCAGCGCGTATCTGCTCGGCGGCGCGGTGATCATCGAGTACCTGTTCAACCTGCCCGGCATGGGTACCTATCTGGTGCAGGCGGTGGGTAGACGCGACTATGCGGTAGTACAGGCAGGCGTGCTACTCGCCGCGGTGGTCTTCATCGTGCTGAACATGGTGACCGACGCGGTGGCCGGCGTGCTCGATCCGCGATTTGGCGCGGCGGCGAAAGGGCGGAAGCAATGACGTGGTGGCGCAAAGCGGATTGGCTCACCAGATCCGGGCTGCTGTGCCTTGTGCTGCTGGCGCTCGGCACCCTGGCTGGCACCGTGCTCGGCATCGGTGGTGATCCGGATGAGATGGTCGGCCCCCGGCTCGCCCCACCAAATGGCGAGTATCTACTTGGGACGGATGAGCTGGGCAGATCGATGCTGCCGAGACTCTTCGAGGGGATTGGCACCACCTTGGTCCTTTCCGCTCTCGCGGTTCTCGTCACGGCGGTGCTCGCTACGCTGCTCGGGATCGCCGCAGGCTACCGTGGCGGTTGGCTGGGGGAGATCGTACTGCGGCTGGTGGAAGTACTGCACTCCTTCCCGGTCATCGTGCTTGCTATTCTCGTCGCCGCGGTACTCGGTCCCGGTCAGACGGCCACGATCTGCAGCATCATTCTCATCACCATTCCGCTGATGACTCGGGTCGTACGCGCGGCCGCGGTCTCAGTGTCCGAACGCGACTACGTCACTTCCGCGGTGATCAGCGGAGCGCGCTGGCCCCGAATTCTCAGCCGGCACCTGCTGCCAAACCTGTCCGGAACCATCGCGGTACAGGGCACCTACGCGCTCTCGGTCGGCATTCTCGTCGAAGGTGGACTGAGCTTCCTGGGATTTGGCGTGCAACCGCCGCAATCCTCACTCGGGGCGTTGATCCAGCAGGGCAGCATCTATCTGCTCGCGGCACCATGGTTGGTAATCGGTCCCGGAATCGTGCTCGTGCTCGCGATTCTGGCCATCAACGTATTCGGCGACGGGCTGCGCGACAGCCTCGAGCCGAGGGAGGCGCGATCACTGGTATGACACATCTGGTTCGGATCGAGGATCTGGTTGTCGATTACGCCTCCGGTGACGGCAGCGTGCGCGCGCTGGATGGCGCGGAGTTGGCTATCGGGGCAGGGGAGACCGTCGGGATCGTCGGTGAATCCGGCTCAGGCAAGTCCACTCTGGGTGCGGCCGTCGGTGGTCTGCTGCCCGGCGCGGCGACGGTTGCGCGCGGTTCGGTGGTGGTCGCGGACCATGAGGTTAATACACTGCGTCCCAACGAATTACGCGCACTCCGACGCGAACGGCTGGGCTATATATTCCAGGAACCCATCGGCTCACTCGATCCGACGATGCGGATCGGCAAGCAGGTCGCCCTTGCCCTGCCCGGTTCGGGTCGCCGTGCTGATGTGTTGACGCACCTGGAACGAGTGCGACTCGCCGATCCAGCTCGGGTCGCCAAGGCGTACCCGCACCAGCTTTCCGGTGGGATGGCGCAGCGCGTCGCGATCGCGATGGCGATGGCGCGAGAGCCCGAGATCCTGATCGCCGATGAGCCCACCGCCGCGCTGGACAGCCAGATTCGTGCCGAGGTCCTCGACGTGATCTTCACCCTCGCGGCCGAGATCGGTACCACGATCCTGTGGCTCAGCCACGATCTGCCGGCCGTGGCAAAGCGGTGCCGCAGGGTCGTGGTGATGTACGGCGGGCGAGTGGTCGAATCGGGCTCGGCGCACGCGGTCCTCGACATGCCCTGGCATCCCTACACCTCGGCACTGGTTCGGGCGGTACCGGGCGCGGTCGCCGAAGGCGAGCGACTGGTATCGATCAAGGGTCAGCCACCCGTGCTTACCGGCGCCGCCGAGGGGTGCGCCTTCGCGCCGCGCTGCCCCGATGCGTTGAGCACCTGCTCGGTGGACCGGCCACCGGTGGTGTCCGTGCACGAGCGGGACGTATTGTGCCATCTGGCCGGACAGCAAGTGGGAGTGTCGCGATGATCCTGGAACTGGACAAGGTCAGCGTCACGTTCTCCGCCGGCCCGCCGTGGCGCCGCCGGCAGGTGCCCGCGATGCGCGAGGTCTCGCTGAGCCTCGCCGACGGCGAGATCCTTGGACTGGTGGGGGAGTCTGGTTCGGGCAAAACCACCACCAGCATGGTCGCGCTCGGCCTGCGGCGGCCGACCAGTGGTACCGCGCTGTTCCAGAACCAACCGTTTCCGAAGCGGCGTAAGCAACTCGCGGGCCGGATGCAAGCCGTACTTCAACATCCACAATGGTCGCTCAACCCCCGGATGCGGGTAGGTCAGTGCGTGGCCGAACCGTTGGTCGTGTTCGGTGGGGTCAGCAAAGCGGAGGTGGCTAAGCGGGTCATGGGCATCCTCGATCAAGTGGGGCTCGATCCGTCCTTTGCCGACCGCTATCCGCACCAGCTCTCCGGCGGGCAGCGCCAACGGGTGTCGATCGCACGAGCGCTGATCACCAGACCACCGTTCATTGTCTTCGATGAAGCCGTCAGTGCACTCGATGTGTCGGTGCAGGCGCAGATACTCAACCTGATCAAGGACCTTCGCGCGGAATACGCGTTTGCCGCGCTGTTCATCAGTCACGATATCGGCGCGGTCCGTTATGTCGCCGACCATGTGGCGGTGCTGCGGCACGGTGCGGTGGTGGAGACCGCGCCGGCCGCGGTGTTCTTCGGCACGCCGGAACATGAGTACTCGAGACAACTAGTGGAGGCATTGTGAACGAACCCAACGGGATGCCCGCCCGGCTGACAACGCCGTCGGCGTACCAGCCCGGTGCGGTCAGCAACGACGATATCGAGCTGACGCCGCAACCGAGCCCTGGCAGCTCCGTGGTGCCGTTCGACTTCCCAGGGGTGTTCGTGGGCACCGCCGAGTATGCCGAGGGCCCGACTGGCTGCACGGTAATTCATGTTCCACAGGGCGCACGCACCGCCGTGGACGCGCGCGGTGGTGCGGTCGGCCTTTCCGGCGGTTACAACTACCACGAGGCGATCGTGCTGGCCGGCGGCTCGGTATACGGCTTGGCCGCGGCCGCCGGCGTGAACACCGAACTGCTGCATCGCGTGCAGAACCGTACTTACTGGGCGGCCCTGCAGCACGTATCCGGCGCGGTGATCTACGACTTCTCGGTCCGTGACACCGCGATCGCACCTGACACCGAGCTCGGCAAGGCCGCCTTGCGAAACGCCGTGGCTGGCGAGTTTCCCGTCGGTCGCTGTGGCGCTGGCCGGTCCGCCTCGGTCGGCAAGATCGATCTCGCGCGAGCGGAGTTCGCCGGCCAGGGCGCGGCGTATGGCCAGTACGGCGAACTGAAGGTGCTGGTCGCTACCGTGGTGAATGCCATTGGCGTGATCGTCGACAGGAACGGCACCGTGGTACGCGGTAACTATCACGCGGACACCGGCAAACGTCAGCTGCCCACAGTGGATTTCGCCGCTGCAGCCGAGGGCGCCGACGTCGCGCGCACCGCATCCGGCAACACGACGCTCACCGTGGTGCTGACCAACGCGAAACTCTCCGATGTCGAACTGAATCAGTTCGCTACACAGGTGCACAGCTCGATGAACCGGGCTATCCAACCGTTCCACACCGAGCGCGACGGGGACACCCTGTTCGCACTGACCACCGACGAGGTGGCGCCAGCCGCGGTCGGTGGCGTCGGGCTCGGCTCCCTGGCTTCCGAACTCGCGTGGGACGCGGTATTGGCGAGTGCCCGATGAACCCGGCGATACCGCGGTACGTGTCGACCGAAACCGATCCAGCGGCACGCGGTTCGGCCCTCGGCGCCACCTACCACGCCGAAATCGCCGCTACCTACGCCACATACACGGGGCTGTTCGGCGCGCACGGTCTCCATCCCGATCAGCTACGCGACTACGGCCTTGCCGCGCTCGGCGAGATCAGGGCGTGGGCGCCGGAGCTGGCCACCGAGATCGCGGGTATCGCCGAGGGCAGCGGGTTACCCGAATGGCAGCTGGGTGTGCTGAACGCGCGTACCGAGATCCTGGCCGCGGCCACCGTCAACGGTGCAGGGGAGTGCTCCGCATCGGTCGTGTTACCCAGTGACGGCGCGGCACCCCGTACGATGCAGACCTGGGACTGGCACGATACGCACCGCGACGTGATGCTGGCGTGGCAACTCGAGCCGACGCCAGGGCACCGGGTCGCGACCTTCACCGAGTACGGCCTGCTCGGCAAGATCGGTGTCAACAGCGCTGGACTGGGACTGCATTTCAACGTATTGCGGCATCATTCGGATAGCGCGCGGATCGGTGTTCCGGTGCATATGGTCGCTCGCCGGATCTTGGACCAGGCGAGCACCGTGGCCGAGGCAGCGCGCATTGCCCGCTCGGCTCGGTTGTCGGCCTCATCGGTGCTTACGGTCGTTACCCGAACGGAGGCGCGCTGCCTCGAGCTATGCCCGGCAGGAGTGGGCGAAGTGCTCCCGGAAGATGGGTTCCTGTTGCACACCAACCACTTTCTCGCCCCCGAACTGGCCGATGGCGAGCGCACCCTGGAGACCCTGTCGAGTACCTTCGAACGTGAAGCCTGGCTGCGTTCACGGGCGGCAGCGGCGTTGTCGTCGGAAGATCGCACGGACCGTGCGCACGCGTTCCGTGCGCACCGCGCGGATGGCGCGCCAGTGTGTGCGCACCCCGACCCGGCGCTGCCCGCACATGAACGTTGGGAAACGCTGGCCACTATCTCGCTCGATGTCCTCGCGCGTCGCATGTATGTCCATCGTGGCGGGCCGTGCACCGTCGACGCGGAGTCCTGGCTCTGCTGTGCCACCGAGGAGGAAATGCCGATATGACGGCCGACGTAAGCTATGCCGTGCGTACGGGTACCGCCACGGTCGAGATACCGGTGAGCGGTCCGGACGAGGTCGACGCCGCGCTCGCCGGCGCCGCGGCCGCCGCGCCGATGATTGCCGCGACACCACCGGCCGAACGGGCCAGTTGGCTCGGTGCGATCGCCGGGGCTTTGGACGAGAATTCGGACCGGCTCATCGAGATCGCGGACCGGGAAACCGGGCTTGGTGTGGACCGGCTGCGAATGGAGGTTGGCCGAACCTCGGCGCAGCTGCGCTACTACGCGGAGGTGGCGGGGGAAGGGTCCTATCTGGACGCGACGATCGACACCGAAGGGACCGGGCTGGCGCGAGTCAGGGTGCCGCTCGGCCCGGTGGCCGTGTTCGGCGCGAGCAACTTCCCGTTCGCTTTCAGCGTGCTCGGCACCGACACCGCGTCCGCGCTCGCCGCTGGCTGCCCCGTCGTGGTCAAGGGACATCCGGCGCATCCGGAGCTGAGCCAGGAACTCGCGCGGCTAACCCAGGACGCGCTCGCCGGCACGTCGGCGCCCGCCGGCCTGTTCGCGCTCGTCACCGGGTTCGCGGCGGGCGAGCGGTTGGTGCGCGCCGAACATACCGCCGCGGTGGCGTTCACCGGCTCGCAGCAGGCGGGGCTGGCGCTGTGGCGGATCGCGAACGAGCGGGAGGTGGTCATCCCGGTATTCGCCGAGATGGGTACCGTCAACCCAGTAGTAGTGACCCCCAGTGGCGCCACGCGGATCGACGAGATCGCCGAGGGGTTCGTTGACTCGTTCTCCCGAGGGGCCGGGCAGTACTGCACCAAACCTGGACTGCTTTTCGTGCCAGCTGGCGCCGATGCCACCACGCGGATCGCGGAGGCGTTACGCCGGCTCGCCCCGAGCGCCTGGATGCTCACCCGTCCAATCGCGACCGCGGCGGCGACCGGCGTGGCGGAACTGCTCGCCGCGGGAGCCGTGGCGATCGCTGAGGTGCCGGGACCATCGGACGGCTGGAGCGTGGACACCACCCTGCTCAGGGTGCCGATCGACAAACTCCGACCCGGTTCGCGGCTGCTCGCGGAGTGTTTCGGGCCTGTGGCCATTGTGGTCGAGTACCGGGAGCCGGCCGAACTCGACCGTGCGCTGGCCAGTCTGCAGGGCACGCTGGCCGCCGCCGTGCAGACCGGCGGGGTCGATGACCCGGAGGTTCCGCGGTTGGTCGCCATGCTCGGCGGGCTCGCGGGCAGAGTAGCCGTGGACGAGTGGCCGACCGGCGTCGCGGTGAGCTGGGCTCAGCAGCACGGTGGGCCATGGCCGGCTACCACCGCGCCCGCGACGACCTCGGTAGGTGCCGGTGCGCTCGCGCGGTTCACACGCCCGGTGGCTTACCAGCACGTACCGGACGCGGCGCTGCCGCCCGCGTTGCGTGCCGGCAACCCGTGGCGGCTACCGCGCAGGGTGGACGGGGTACTGGTCAACCCCGGGTAGAGCGCCGCGCGTTGAGACCGATCGGATGTGCGCGCACGGTGCCGCGTGGGGTTTCCCCGGCGAGGATGTCGAACAGCAGCTGGGCGCAAGCCGCGCCCGCCTCGCGTGGACGCAGATCGATCGCCGTAATCGGCGGGTCGGTGTGGGTGAGCTCCGAGCTGTCTACACAGGAGGCGAGGAGCAGGTCCGCGCCAATGGTCTTGCCGGCTGCCCTGATCACCGGGAGCACGGCTGATGCCGCGCCATCCGGCGCGCACACCAGCGCGTCCACGGACGGATCGGCGTTCAGCACCGCACGTGCGTTGTCCTGAGTGACGGCGGTCGGTGAGCCGAAGGCCATCTCCCGCACTCGGGGGCGCATCTCGTGCCGTTCGCACCAGTTCTGGTAGGCGCCTTGCAACGTAGCGCCCCAGTCGGTGACGGTGCTCGAGGCGAGGAACGCGATGGCTCGTGCCCCCGAGTCAGCGAGGTGATCCAGTAGCCGGTCGAACATCGCGGTGTGCTCGGAAAGTACGATTCCGGCCGGCTCTACTTCGCCGGTGTAGCGCTCGCAGGTGACCGCCGGCAGCCCGGCGCCGAGCAGCTCGCGCACCACGGTGTCGGTCTCCAGTGGATCGCCGAGTACCACCCCATCGACCCGGTGTAGCCGCCGTGCTGGGACATGCTGAGCGGTGAGCAGGGTGACGTCGTAGTCCATTTTGGCCGCTTGGTCCACAACGCCGAAGACGAACGACATGTAGTACTCGGAGCGGGTGAGGATTTCCGGTAGGTGTAGGCCGATCGTGCCGGTACTCGCCATGCGCAACGAGCGGGCGACCGGATTCGGCGAGTAGCCGAGCCGGTTCGCGACGGCGACCACCCGTTTGCGGGTTTGCTCGGAGACTCTCCCAGAGTTGCGCAGCGCGTCGGAGGCCGTGGTCTTGGAGACTCCGGCGGCCTTCGCCACCTCGACTAGATTCACCTGCTCGCTTCCTGGCACGCTACGACGATAGCCGCCGTAGCGCGGTACGTCGTGGCAGGACATCCTGGCGTGCCTCACCGGCCACCGCGGTAACCAGCTCACCTTGGGGTGTGCGGCTACCCGAGCAGGCCGACGATCGCCTGATACGACGCCCAGACGCCGATGCCGCCGACCACGATCAGCGCCGCCGTCTCCCACCAGCGGTTGACGTAACGCCGCTGGAGGAACTTGCTACTCGTCGTCAGCACGATGATCGCGATGATGATGATCGGCGCGGCCACGGCCGCGAGCGAATTGACGATGATCGTGAGTTCCACGAAGGAGGGCATCACCGGAAGGGAAAAGGCAAGCGGCAGCACCAGGAGGAAAACTCCCTGTAGCCAACGAAACGTGGCCCGCTTCTCGAAATCCCTGGTGGCGACCGTCGTGGCCGTCGCGCCGCGTGGGGCGAAGGTGCTGGCGGCGCCGTCCATCAGGAGCTTGGTCTGTCCGTACGAATAGGACGGGAAGGTGGTGAAGGTGATGAAGAACAGACCGAGCCAGAACAGTACTTCGCCGAACTGTCCGATGGTGTTGCCCAGCAAGGCGGCAAGGTCGTTGACATCGTCCAGCACACTGCCGGAAACGTTCGTCTCCGCGGCGGTCACCCAGATCGCGAGGTTGATCACCAGGATCACGATCATGCCGACCAGCAGATCGACCAGCTGAACCTTGCGATGCCGAGGCGTGAGCCAGCCCTTGTCCTGGAGAAAGTAGTTGTACATCAGGTTGGTCGTGGAGCCACCGACCCCGCCGATGAGCGCGGCGACGATGAGCAGGCTCTCGAAACCACCGGTACTTTCCGGGACCTGAAAGGTCAGACCAGCCAGGAACGCGGCGGGATCGAAGCCCTGGATCAGCACGACCGTACCGAACGCGCCGAGCAGGATCACGGCGGCCACTCGGGCGATGAACTCGAACGTCGAATACTGCCTACGGACGAACAGCAGAATCAGGGTGATACCCACCAGCGCGGTCGCCGAGATGAACACGCCCCATTCGGTGTCGCCCGGGCGCCCGATGAGGTTGTAAAAGGCGGTACCGGCGCCCTTGATGATGTAGGTGGCATAACCGAACCCAATGGCGAAGGCACACAGCCCGATGAGCAGTGGCAGCGGTCGCCATAACCGGCGGAATCCTTCCATGATCGAGCTGCTTGAGTTGTTGTTGCACAGGATGTACTTCGCGATCGCGGAAACGAACACGTAGCGAGCGAGCAGGGAAAGGACGAGCGCCCACATCAACGCGTAGCCGTAATCCGCTCCCGATACCGAGGATGCGACGAGGTCACCGGCGCTCATCCAGGCCAATGCCATCACGATGCCAGGCCCAAGGGCGCGCAGATAGCCGGTTACGCCCTCAGGTACCGGGGCCACATTCGTTTTCGTTTCAGGGAATACCACGCTAGTTCACTACTCCTCATTGAGCATGCTCGCTGGGTTCCGCGGGACCTGAGTCGAAGTGTTAGCTCGCCGTGTTGGGGTAGGGGCGTGGACTGTCGCCGGCCAGCCGGGAGCGCAGGAACCCGGCCCAGGTCGAAACGTGCGCACGCATCGTGCGTTCGGCGAGGTCGGGATCTCCGTTGCTGATCGCCGCCGCGATCGCCAAGTGTTCCTCCGCGGCTTTGCGTGCCCAGGCGGGCGAGGCGTGTCCATAGGCCAACCGGCGGCATAGCCGCACCTGGTCGTGGATCGTCGAGAGTAGCTCGATGACTGTCGCATTGCGACTACCCTTGGCGATGGCGTTGTGGAAGTCGTTGCCGAGTTCGGAGGCTTCGGCCGGGTCCATCGTGATCGAACCGTCCACCAGTCCTTGGAACGACACGACGAAGTCCGCGAGGTAGGTCTCGTCGACTCGCTCGGCCGTCAGCCGTGCGGCCATTCCTTCCAACGCCTCGCGGGCCTGGTAGAGGCTCTGCATATTCTCCGCGCTGAACTGGCGGACATAGGCGCCACGCTGGGCGATGATGGAGACGAGGCCGTCTCGTTCGAGCTGCCGTAGTGCTTCGCGTACTGGAACGCGGCTGACGTCCAGCTCCTCGGCGATCGCGCGTTCCGGGATCGGGTCACCGGGTTCGTAGCTGCCACTCAGGATCCGAGCGCGTAGCTGCTGGCGAATCGTCTCGTACTTGCGCGTACCACCACCCTCGCCGGCGTTCTCCCTCGTTCCCATCAGAGACCTCCGTCGTGCGACTGGTGGTATACCAAGATGAACGTATGGTATACCGGTAAGTCGTTGCGTCAACCCTGAGAGCGCCGATGCCTCGGCGAGGGAGGGCGTACGAACGCGTCCGCCAGCGTTTCCGGGGTTCGCCGGCCAGTCACGGGCTGATCGTTCGGATGTGCGGCGCTGAGCAGTAATCCGTACCGGCTACCGGGGAGTGGAAACCATGGAGCATCTCGGCGATTACGACGTCATCGTGGCAGGCGCGGGAGTGACCGGAATCGTTGCCTCGGTCGCCGCGGCACGCGCGGGAGCCACCGTGCTGCTGGTGGAAAGCAGCGGGATTCTGGGCGGCCTGATCACCGGAGGTCGCCTCACCAAACCGACTGGCGTCGTGCAGCCAGGCGTGTACCTGGATCTCATTGAACGAGCGGCTGCTTACGGCGGCGCCGACCCGAATCTGCGGGAATCGCATTGGGGCGCCTATAGCGGGGTCTTCGACACCGAAGTGATGCAGCGGGTGATCATTGAAACGATCGAAGAAGCAGGTGTCGAAGTGCTGCTCTTCGCCCACGTGACCGCCGCGGTCCGCGGGGGCGATCGGGTTCGTGGGGTGGAACTGCACACCAAGGCCGGGCCGCAGCTGGCCACCGCCAGTACGGTGATCGACGCGAGCGGGGATGGCGATGTCGCCGCCCTGGCCGGGGTCGACTTCAGTTACGGGCGGCCAAGTGATGGCCATGTGCAACCCATGACCAGTTACTTTCGGATCTTGAATGTCCAGTTCGCCGAGCTGGCGAAAGACTGTCTGGAACATCCCGAGGACATCCGTGAGCTGGTGATTCCCGAGGGCGCCGGACAGGACAACGCAGATTACGTGCTGAAGTTCTACATGGCCGGATTCGAGCAGCGTATCGCCGATGCACGGCGGGAGGGATTCGAGTGGATCATCCCCAAGTCCCATCTGCATATGAAGGCGGGGCTGCTACCTGGAGAGCTCAACGTGAACGCGACGCGGGTACAGGGCAACGCCCTTGACCCACGTACCCGCACCAGCGCGGCGCTCGAGGTGCGCAAGCAGGCTTACTGCGCCTTTGATTTCCTGAAGCGCTACGTCCGCGGCGCGGAGTCGGCGATCTTTCTGGATGTCGCGCCGGTACTGGGGGTGCGGGAAACCCGACGCATGGTGGGTGACTACGTGCTGACCGAGGAGGATGTCCGGTCGCAAGCTCGGTTCGACGACGCGATCGGGTTGTCGAACGCCCCGCTTGACATTCATGAGCCGGGCGGTGAGGGCGGCGCGATGATCACCGTCAACGACGGTTACGGAGTTCCCTATCGCTGCCTGCTGCCACGCGGTGTCGAAGGTCTGCTGATCGCGGGTAGGTGTCTTTCGGTCGACTCCGGCGCGTTCGCATCGACGCGCAACACACCAGTCTGTGCCATTACCGCACAAGCGGCTGGGATCGCCGCCGCCGAATGTGCCAGCCGTCAGGTCACCCCTCGGGAACTGCCCGTGGACGCCGTACAGCGGCAGCTGACCGCGATAGGAGTGTCGCTGGGGAACTGACGTCGGAGCGACCAATAGGTGGTTGATCACAGTGACGCGGCGGCGCCAGCATCGTTGGGCAATCAGGAGACCCGATTGATTCCGTGGAGCGCCGATGACCGACCTCAGCCCGGATACGCCAGTCCTTGTCGGGGTCGGCCAGGCCTCGGAGCGCGTCGATGACGCGGGTTACCAGCGGCGTTCCGCGGTGGAACTAGCCGCCGCCGCGGCCCGCGCCGCATTGGCGGACGCGGATGCCGACGTCGGTGCCGGCGAACTGGCCACGGCGATCGACACCGTTGCCGGCGTGCGTCAGTTCGAGATATCCGCGCCGGGGATGCCGGCACTACTTGGCAAATCGGACAATTACCCACGGTCGGTTGCCAAGCGGCTCGGCGCCGAGCCACGCCGGGCGATCCTCGAGGTAGTTGGTGGTCAGGCACCGCAGCATCTGGTCACCGAGCTGGCCGGGACGATCGCGGCAGGTGCGGCCGAGGTCGCGCTCGTGTTCGGCGCGGAGGCAATCTCCACGGCTCGGCACCTGGCTACGGCGGCCGATCGTCCGGACTTCACCGAACACGTAGCCGGCGATCTGGAAGATCGTGGTTACGGTTTTCCAGGCGTGTACTCCAGCCAGTTCGCGACGCACGGCCTGCTCGAACCGGCCAGCCAGTACGCGCTGTGCGATAACGCGCGCCGCGCGCGACTGGGCATGTCCCGTGCGGACTACGCGCTGGCGATGGGCGAGTTGTTCGCCCCGTTCACGAAAGTTGCCTCGGCCAATCCGCATGCGGCCGCACCCGTCGAACGCGACACGCGCGAGCTGGCCACGCCTAGTGAGCGCAACCGGATGATCACTGACCCGTATACGCGGTTTCTGATATCGCGCGAGCAGGTGAACCAGGGAGCCGCTGCGCTACTGATGTCGGTCGGTGCGGCCAGGCGGCTCGGCGTGCCCACTGACAACTGGGTGTTCCTCCACGGCCATGCCGACGTGCACGAGCAGGAGCCGATTGACCGGGCAGACCTGTCCGCCGCGCCGGCCTCGGTGCTGGCGATCAAGCACGCGCTCGAGGTCGCGGGAATCGACCTCGACAAGGTGTCCGCACTGGACCTGTACAGCTGTTTCCCGATCGCCGTTTTCGCGATCTGCGACGGGCTAGGGCTTGCGCCGGATGATCCGCGCGGCCTCACGCTCACCGGCGGTCTGCCGTTCTTCGGCGGCGCTGGCAACAACTACTCGATGCATGCGATCGCCGAGGCCGCGGCCCGAGTGCGCGCCGAGCCAGGCAGTTATGCCCTGGTAGGCGCGAACGGCGGCGTGCTTGGCAAGTACTCCGCCGGGATCTATTCGACCACCCCGACGCCGTGGCGAGCCGATCGCAGCGATGAACTACAGGCCGAGGTCGACGCGTGGCCAGCGCCGGAGCAGGCGGAGGAAGCTGACGGCTGGGCACGGATCGAGACATATACCGTCAAGTACGCCAGGGATGGTCAGCACACCGGAATCGTGCTTGGCCGGTTGGAGCAGGACGACCGCAGGTTCGTCGCGCGGGCGGCCGACGACGACGCGGAAATGCTCGCCCTGCTCGCCGTGGATGAGCCGATTGGGCGCCGCGTGTACGTGCGCTCCTTCGGCTTCGGAAACCGTGTCACAACGGGAGAAGCGCGGATGGACGAGCTGTTTCCGGCACAGCCAGCGGGGTAGCGATGCCGATGTCGGTCCCGCTTCGTCGAGGAGGGAACGCGGCCGAGCTCTACTGGCCGGCGCGGTGTTCGCGTAGCTCGAAAGCCGCGGCGTACCGGGTGCCGAACATGCGGCCGGCCTGCCTGGCGTTGCCAAGTACATGGTCGACCGACCATTGCTCGCCGCCCAGGGCGGCCAGGTAAGCGCGATGTTCACGCAGCGCAGCCAGGCCACGGTCCATTGTGTCCGTTACGTCCACGGCGTGGTCTATTCGCGGTGAGTCCGCGATGCCGATCCACCGCAGTCGAGGGAACGAGTACTCGGCTACGCACCCCAGTACCGCTTGTCCCGCTCGCATGTGATCACTGGTGTTCGCGCCGCCATAGGCCCAGCGATCATGGTGGTTGAGCAGCACGATCAGCTCGGGCTCTCGTGGTCGGACGGCGTTGGCGATGGCCGTCCTGAGCTCCGCCGTGTCCTCAATGGCCGAGTCGGGAAAGCGCAGGAACTCCAGGTCCTCGACACCAACCTGGCGAGCGGCGGCGACCTCTTCCGCTTCCCGTAGCGCCCCGGCTGTTTCCGGTGCCGTGCCGTCGATGCCGGCCTCACCACTGGTGATGAGCACGTAGCTGAGTTGCTTTCCCTGCTGAACCCATAACGCGGCGGCTGCCGCGGGTCCGTACTCCATATCGTCCGGATGCGGCAGAACACAGACGGCCCTGGTCCATGATGTGGGGAACGGACGCAATGCTGGCATCGTCAGCTGCCACGTTTGCGGGTACTGACCGAGCGAGGAGGCTGCTCGCGCATATGGTCCCTAACCTTGGTCATCAGCTCGCCAAGCGCTACTTGGTCCTGTTTGGACAAGGGGGAGAATAGTTGCCCCTGCACGACGTCGATATGCCCCGGTAGGATCGCACTGACCCGCGTGAGCCCTGCTTCGGTGATCGCGACAAGGGTCGCGCGCTGGTCGTCCGGGCTTGGCTCACGGGCGATGAGTCCGGCCTTTTCCAGTAGCCCGGCCTGGTGGGTCAGGCCGCTACGGCTGTAGACCACGCCGTCGGCCAGCTCGGTCATGGTCAGCTGCCGGGTGGGTGCGGTTGCCAGCCTGGCGAGGAGCTGGAACTGCACGTAGCTGAGCTGACCCGCCTCGCGTACCTGCTGTTCGACGGCGTGATGCAGCATGCTCACGGACTCCATGAGCGCGAAATAGGTTTCCAGCTGCTCGGGCTCCAGCGCGTCGGCCATGTCTAAAGCTTCCTGTCCCGGTCGCGGGTTTAGCCGACGTTGTCCTGTGCTCGCAAAAACACGAACAGGTCGTCCCTGGCGCGGGCCACCCTCGAGCGGATCGTACCCACCGGACAGGCGCAGATCTCCGCCGCCTCGACGTAGCTGTAACCGAGTACCTGCGTCAGGATGAGCGCCTCTTTGCGCTCGGGCTCGATCTGGTCCAGTAGCAGCTGAGTGTCCACAGCGGCTTCGAAGTTGTGTCGCCCCGTCCTGGTTGCCGGTGCTTCCTCGGCCGCGGTTTCCCAGTCCTGGTCGCTCAGCTTGGGCCGGGCCGACTCGCGGCGAATACTGTCGACGACGACCCGGCGCGCGATCGACAACAACCAGGTGTGCGAGGACGAACGGCCACTGAACCGAGGAAGCGCGCTGACCGCGCGTAGATAGGTTTCCTGGGTCAGATCGTCCGCCGCGCTACGACCGTTCAGGTGCACGATGAAGCGCCACACGTCGCCCTGGGTTGCCTTCACCCAGCGCTCGAATGCGACTTGATCGCCACGAGCCGCGGCGAAGGCCAGCTGGGTAGCCAGCTCGTCGTCGCGATCGCCACCAACGCCCACGCCTAGGACTCTAGCCCAGGCCGGTTGGAACTTCGTAGCGCCGTCATGCGACAACTGATACGTGGATTGTTCAAGCTGGCGGGAGGCGCTCTCCGCGCGCCTGGATAACGAGGAGGGCCCGCTGTCGTCGCAGGCGGTGGACCAGCACCTGCGGACCTGTGCTTCGTGTCAGCTCTGGTGGCAGGAGGCCAACCGGCTGCGGCGCACCATGCGACTGGTGCCCGCTCCGCCAGTGCCCGATCTCAGCAGTCAGATTCTCGCCATCGCGCCACCGCCACGGCGGGAGCGCTGGGGGCTGCGGTTGACCCTCGCGGTGATCGCGCTGGTGCAGTGCGGCCTTGGATTCGCGCAGCTTTTCGGTATCAGCTCCGCGCACGGGACACACGCGGGGGTCAGCGCGCTGCATCTGAGCAACGAGAGTGCCGCATGGAATCTGGCCGTCGGGATCGGTCTGCTGGCGGCGGCGATGCGACCGAGGCTCGCCGCTGGTTTGGTGCCCGCATTGCTCGGGTTCACGGTCCTGCTTGGTTCGGTGTCCATCGTGGATCTTGTCGGCGACGCGGTCACCGTCGGTCGGGTCGTATCGCATACCGTGCTGCTTGCCGGGGTCGTGCTACTGATCTTGGTGCATCGTCAGCAGCGATCCACGCCCGGACCAAGCTCGACGCTCGGTTCCAAAATGGCGGACGACCGGTTTTCCCGCGGCGCACCGGAATCGGAATACTCCGACTACCCAGCACAACAGGATGACTCCGGTGCGTCCGCGATGGGGAGCAGCCCTGGCTGGACTCCGTTAAGCAATACGGGTTAAGCAATGCCCGCGGGGTTCTTCTTCTCGGTGATCGGTCGAGATCCGCAGCGGCCGAACGCCTGGAAAGCACTGATCTGGCTCGGCGCGCTGACGCTGACGGTCGGCCTCGCTGGTGCCGGATCTGGCCTGATCGTCGCTGGTGTCAGCTAACTGCTTCGCGGGTGCTCGTCACCCGTTAGGTGGCCGGTCGCGAACCCGCATTGCCGGCCGGCGCCGGGCGCGCTAGTCTCTGCGAACAAGAAACTAATCTGTTTTCAGAGATATAGGTAGGCCAGATGCCGCCGAAGTTCACCGAAGCCGAACGCGTGCGTATCACCGATGCGCTGCGTGCGGCCGGGTACGAGTTGTTCACCACCCAGGGAATCCGCAAGACCTCGATCGACGAGCTGGTCAGCAGCGCCGGCATCGCCAAGAGCAGCTTCTACGTCTTCTTCGAATCGAAGGAGCATCTGTATCTGGAGCTGATGATCCGGCAGGCACCGGAGATCGGTCGAAAACTGCTGCCAGCCGCGCAGGAGGCCCCGGACGCGCGTACCGGGTTGGTCAACCTGTTCACCAGGAGCTGGGAACTGACCGATGCCGATCCGCTGTACCGGCGGCTGATCAAACATCCGGAGGACCTGAAGCTGGTGCACCGTCGGGTCATGACCGACGAGGAGATCGCGCGAGTCCATCCGCACATCATGCGGCCGATGATCGAGTTCATCGAACACTGGCAGGACGAGGGTCAGCTGGTCGCGGCTGATCCTCGTGTCGTGCTCGGTGTCTTCCGAGCCGCCTCCCTGATTGCCCAGCATGCCGACGAGTTCGGCGAGCTGTACCCCCAGGTTGCCGAACTACTCAAGCATGCGGTCGCGGCCGGACTCACCGTGGCGCAGGCGGAGGGCGAGAACCAGTCATGAGCACGATGCGATCGACCACCGCGACCACATCATCGGTCCGGTCCAATGGGGACGTCATCGAGGTCTCGAACCTAACTTACCGCTATCCAGGTTCTGTTGAGCCCGCGGTACGCGGAATGGACTTTTCCGTGGGCAAGGGCGAGATCTTCGGGTTTCTCGGGCCGAGTGGAGCGGGCAAGTCGACTACCCAGAAGATCCTGATTGGACTGCTCGATGGCTATGGCGGTCAGGCGTCCGTATGGGGTTCCGGTCCGGGCGAGTTCGGGCAGGATTACTACCGCAAGATCGGGGTGTCCTTCGAGCTGCCGAACCACTACCTCAAGCTCTCCGCGCTGGAGAATCTGAATTTCTTCGCCTCGCTGTACGACGGCCCTGCCGTTGAACCGATGGAGCTACTGCGTGCGGTCGGCCTGGAAGACGACGCGCATACCAGGGTGGCGAAATTCTCCAAGGGAATGCAGATGCGACTGGTGTTCATCCGCGCCTTGCTGCACGGCCCCGAGTTGCTCTTTCTCGATGAACCAACCTCTGGTCTCGATCCCACCAACGCGCGCAAGGTCAAGGATCTTATCCTCGACCAGCGGGCGGCGGGACGAACGATATTTCTCACCACGCACGATATGGCCACCGCGGATGAGCTCTGCGATCGAGTGGCGTTCGTTGTGGATGGAACGATCTCCGCGCTGGATTCGCCCAAGGAACTCAAGGTCGCGCGCAGCCAACGCATGGTGCGTGCCGAGTACCGGGATGGTGGGGGATCGCTGCTTGGCAGTGACTTCCCGCTCGACGGGCTCGCGGACAATGCTGATTTCCTCGACGTGCTGCGTCGGCAGCGGTTGGAGACGCTGCACAGCAAGGAAGCCACTTTGGACGACGTCTTCGTCGAGACCACCGGCCGGAGTCTGCGATGAGCCGCCTCGGGATCGCGCTGCGCCTCGAGGTGACCCTGCAGTACCGGTACCGGTTTCTGCACGCGGGCATCTTCTCCGGTCTGATCTGGCTTGCTCTGCTGCTGCCGATGCCAGCCGATCTGCGCTCGGCGGCGGAGCCCTATGTGATCATCGGCGATCTGTCGATCATCGGGTTCTTCTTCATCGCCGGCGCGGTGTACTTCGACAAAGGCGAGCGGACCGTGCGTGCGCTGGTCGCTTCGCCGCTACGGTTCGGTGAGTACCTTGCCGCGAAGGTAGCGCTGCTGACGGCGCTATCGCTGCTGGTGGCGTTGGTGGTGGCCACCGTGACGCACGGACTCGACTATCACCTCGGGTACCTTGTGGCAGGCGTGCTCCTGGGTACCGTGGTGTTGCTGCTGGCCAGTTTTATCAGCGCGTTGCCGTTCAACTCGATCAGCGACTGGTTCCTGCCGTCGATGCTTCCCTTGACACTCCTGTTGGTTCCGCCCATTTTTCACTATGTCGAAGTCTGGCAGCCGGCGTGGATCTACCTGGTACCAACTTTGGGGCCGCTGAACTTTCTCGGTGCCGCCTTCGACCAGAAAACGCTTGCGGGCTGGGAGATCGCATACGGAATCGGGTATCCGATGGTGGTCGTCCTCGGCATGTACCTGGTTGCCAAGCGGATGTTTCGCAGGTACGTCGTGGCCAGGATGGGAGGAGCCTGATGGCGAGCGCACTGGCCGTGTTCGGTCGCAACGATCTACGGGGTATTCGCCGCGAGCCGTTGCTCATCGGGGTGCTGTGCGCGCCACTCGGGTGGATCGCGCTGCTGCGGCTTGGCGTACCGCCGGTCGAAGAGATGGTGCAGGAGCGCTACGGCGTCGATCTGGTTCCGTACTATCCGGTGATCCTCACCGCCTTTCTGCTACTCACCAGTCCAGTGGTCATCGGCGGCCTGGCCGCGTTGCTGATTCTCGATGAGCGGGATGGCCGAACATTGTCGGCCTTGCGGGTCTCGCCGGTTTCGCTCGGTCGTTTCGCGAGCTATCGCGCCGGGATGGCCATGGTGATCACCGTGCTCTACACGGTTGGCACCATGTACGGCAGCGGTATGCTGCCGGCGGACCAGCTTGCCGGACTGAGCGTGGTCGGCATCAGCAACGGCTGGTGCGCCGTGCTGTTCGCGCTGTTGATCGTGTCCATCGCGAGCAACAAGGTCGAAGGACTGGCGGTACTGCGCGGTTTCGCGATCGTGCTCGCCGGGTTACCGCTCGTGGCCTACTTCGTGCCGGCCCATTACGATCTCTTCTTTGGTGTTATCCCCACCTACTGGCCAGCGAAGGCGTACTGGTTGGTCGCCGAAGGCGGGCCGTGGTGGTGGTACGTCATTGCCGGACTGGCGTACAACGGTGTGCTTGCCATCCCGCTGTACCGCAGATTCCGGCGCGGCGTGTGACCGACCAACGGCGTCGCCGCGAAACACCGACGGATCCCTCAGCCGGAATACCCGGACGAGTCTTCGGGTTGTGCCGTTCCGTAACGACGGCAGACGGACGGAGCAATGAATGTCCTTCGTGATGACGGCCGATGAGCGGGAATCGTTTCTCGCCGGGGTGCATATCGGTGTGCTGGCTATCGAGCGGGATGACCGAGCGCCGCTGGCTGTCCCGGTGTGGTACGGCTACGAGGCGGGTGGCGAGCTGGTCATCTGGATGCATCGCGATTCGGTCAAGGACAGGGCTATCCGCAAGGCGGGGCGACTGAGCTTCGTAGTGCAGTCGGAGACGCCGCCGTACAAGTACGTGACCGTCGAGGGTCCGGTCATCGCCAACGATGAGCCGCCGACTCGTGAGCAAGCGCTCGTGATCACCCGTCGCTACCTACCAGAGGAAGCCGCTGTCTCCTATGTGGACAATGGGCTGGATGCCGCGTCGGTCCTGGTCCGGATCCGCCCGGAGAAGTGGCTGAGCAACGATCAGAGCAAGTCGTGAACAGGCTGCGTGGTCCACTCAGGTACCGGTGTTGCGCCCAACCAGGTGAAAGACTCGGCTGAGTTGGCGGTAGGGGTCTCGTTTGCTTGCTCCGAGTTCCACTTTCGCCGCCGCCGCGGCCTGCGTCCTGTCCTCGGGATCCAGCGCGGTGCCACCGAACTCGAGCAAGTCAACGAACAGCCATACCCCGTACCAGTCCACCGGCTGGACACCGCGAGCACGGATGAGTTCGCTGATCTCCTCGACCGTATCGGCGCGCCCTGGCAGGCCAAGCACGCCAATCTCGGTTCGTGAATCGAACGATGCCAGTGCGTCCGTCCAGCGTCGCTCCAGCGCTGGGCGGATCGCTGAGGCGTGGGCATTGCCCGTCATGATCGACAGGAGTCCGCCGTCGTCGGTACACCGGCAGAGTTGATCGATCAGCGGTTCTGGCTGGGTCAGATAGCCAAGCACCCCATGACAGAGCACGGCTCCAAAGCGCTGGCCGTGCGTGGCCTCAGTGGCGTGCTCGCCGTCGGCGTGTACCAAGGTAATTCGTGGCGTGGCGCTCTCGGGCAGTTCCCGCAGCCGGTGGCTTGCCTTGTCCAGCATGGTCTTGGACGGGTCGAGCAGTGTCACCTCGTAGCCGGCCATGGCGAGTGGGAACGACTGATGGCCCGCGCCGCCACCGACGTCGAGCACGCGCAGCGGGGGCGGCGGTAGGTGGTCGAGCAGGTGGTGATGGAGCACATAGGTCCGTACGTACCCCTTCACCGAGGTATAGGCATCCGTGAACTGGTCGGCCACCCTGGCGAAGGCATCGTCATCCATCACGCCACCATAGGTCGGATGACCGCGAAGCGGGCTCGTTGCGCGGCGCTCAGGCGCGCCGAAACACCGCACGCCACCGCTCGGCGCCAGGCTGGTCAGGTACCGCGAATCGCGCGATGTCGATACCGCGCAGCCCGTCGGCCGCGAACGAGTCCACCTCGGCACGGCTCAGTGGCCATGGCGGACCGGCCGGATCGGTGCCCTCCGGGCGAGCTCCGGCGATCACCAGCAGCTCGCCGCCGGGCGCGACCAACCGTCGTATACCGCCGATCGCGGTGGCGCGCAGGGAAAGCGGCATGGACTGCACGGTGATCGACTCGACCACGAGACCGAACGCGGCCGTCCACTCGGCGGGTGGGTCGAGGATATCCGCTACGACATAGTCCACTGTAGAGTCTGGAAAACGCTTGCGTGCGCCCTCGATAGCGGTCGGGGAGATATCGAAGGCGACCGTGCGAAACCCACTGGACGCGACGTATTCGGCGTCCCGGCCGAATCCGCAACCAATGACCAGCGCTCGCTGATCCGCATCGGGTTGGATGTCGTTCTGTTCGACCCAGTCCACCAGCAGTGGATTGGGTGCGGCGCTGTCCCATGGCACGATCGAGTCGCCCTTCGCGGCTTCTCGGTACAGCCGTTCGAACCAGCCGGTCGGGTCGTCGTTCGCGAGTGCTTCGGCGGCAAGCCGACTGGCATCGGCATCACGATCAGTGGGCATGAAGCGAGTCTGACAGTTCTCGCCCCGTCATGCTCGTATTGTCGTACCAAACGGATGGAGGATTTCATGGCCGAATTGACCGCCAAGGCCTTTGTCGAATCGCTGCGCGCTCAGCAGTCCGCCGCTGAACGCGCGAAGATCGAGCGGTACTTCAAGGGCGATGACGGTTCAGTGGTGATCGGGGTGCGGATGAAGCACGTCTTTGATACGGCCAAGGCTTGTCAGGCAATGCCGTTGGACGAAGTAGAAGCACTGCTGGAGAGTCCGTACTACGAGGCGCGGCTGGGTGCCGTGAGTATCCTCGATTTCCAGGTTCGGCGCAAGACGATCACCGAGATGGATCGGCGGGCGCGCTACGAGCTGTACCTGCGCCGGCACGATCGGATCAACAACTGGGACCTGGTCGATCGCGCCGCACCGCGCGTCATCGGGTGGTACCTGCTCGACAAACCCCGGCGTCCGCTGTTCGAGTTGGCCGAGTCCAGCAGCATCTGGGAACGACGTACGGCGATCACCGCGTCGTTCTGGCTGATCCGGCAGGGTGATATCGACGACGCGCTGGCTCTTGCTGACAAGCTGCTTGCCGACCCCGAGGAGTTGATCAACAAGTCGGTGGGTACCGCGCTCCGGGAGATAGGCAAGATCGACCCCGCGCGGCTGGTCGCATTCCTCCACGAGCATGCCGCGCGAATTCCTCGAGTGACGCTGCGCTACGCGATCGAGCGGTTTTCCCCGGCGGAACGGTCCGCATTGCTCGGCCGATAAGCCGCGTCATTCCGCGGGTTTGGCGCCGGAATTTTTTGCTGCTTCAGCAAGGAATTTTGCCGTGTCGTCGCTGGCGCGCGCATGGTGGATCGCGGAGGTGGTCTCGATGACCGAAATGCTGGACAACCGTTATGACGTAGTGGTGATCGGCGGTGGCGCCGCTGGTCTGAATGGTGCGCTGATGTTGGCGCGGGCCCGACGTTCCGTGCTGGTGTTGGATTCGGGAACGCCGCGGAACGCGCCGGCGGATGGCGTGCACGGGTTGCTCGGTGTGGAGGGGACGCCGCCGAGGGTGTTACTCGAGCGGGGGCAAAGCGAGGTGCGGCAGTACGGCGGGCGGGTGGTCAACACCGTGGTCGACGCCGTTCGGCGCGGTGCCGACGGGGTGTTCGAGGTACCCCTTGCGGATGGTCGGGTGGTCGGCGCGCGTCGCCTGTTGGTGACCAGTGGCGTGATCGACGAGCTACCGGACATTCCCGGGCTGCGCGAGCGGTGGGGCCGTGATGTGGTGCATTGCCCGTATTGCCACGGCTGGGAGGTGCGTGACCTGGCGATCGGAGTACTCGCCAACGGGCCGCTCGCGGTGCACCAGGCGCTGTTGTTTCGCCAGTGGAGCCAGAACATCGTGTTCTTCGCCCGAGGCGCGGTGTTGACCGACGAGCAGGCGGAGCAGTTCGCCGCGCGGGGGATCGACGTCGTGAGCGACGAGGTGGCTGCCGTGGAGGTCATCGACGACAGGTTGGCCGGAGTGCGGCTGGCGGATGGCACGGTTGTCGAGCGAGCGGTGCTCGCGGTGGGCTCCCGCACCGTGGCGCGGGCGGATTTCCTGACCGGCTTGGGATTGCGGGCCGAGGAACATCCGTCCGGGGTCGGCGACTACATCCGGACCGACGAAGCTGGCCGTACCGACGTGCCGGGAGTGTGGGCGGCTGGCAATCTCACCAATCCGGTCGCGCAGGTCGGCGCGGCAGCGGTGGCGGGTGCCGTCGCGGCGGCACAGATCAACCTCGACCTACTGCATGAGGACACCCAGATCGCGGTCACTGGCTATCGTGCTCGGCTCGCGGTTCAGCGCTGAGCCGCACGATCCTGCTGGCGCAGCCGGCGTTTGAGGATCTTGCCGCTGGCGTTGAGCGGCATTTCCGGTACGACCTCCAGGTGTTCTGGCACCTTGTACGCGGCCAGCCGTTCCCGGCAGTGCCGTCGCAGTTCGTCGGGATCGAGTGTGGCGTCGTCCGCGGTCAGGTACGCGACGACGATCTCGCCCCAGTGCGGGTCAGGTCGGCCGATCACCGCGACCTGGGCAACGCCGGGAAAGCTCGCCAGCACCGTCTCGATCTCGACCGGGTAGATGTTCTCGCCGCCTCGGATGATCATGTCCGTACGCCGGCCAGCGAGGTAGAGGTATCCCTCATCGTCCATTCTGGCCAGATCGCCGCCCCAGAACCATCCGTCCCGCAACGCGCGAGCAGTTTGTTCCGGCATGCCGAGATAGCCACTCATCACCGGATCACTACGTGTGATCACTTCGCCAGTGACTCCACGGGCTACCTCGGCACCCGTCTCGTCGACGATCTTCAGATCTACCCCAAAGGCTGGTTTTCCGAGCGAGCCCAGTAGGTGTGGCGCTTCCCGGAGGGCGCGCCGATGGTCCGCTGAGGAAAGTACACTTTGCAGTCCACCCTCGGTTGCCGCACCGAACGCGTTGATGAAGCCACAGTCGAACCGTTCCATAGCTTCGGATAACAGCGAAGGCGACATCGGCGAACCACCGTAGATGATGGACCGCAGCGCGGTGTAGTCGCCGTTGGTCACGTCCGGGTGGTCGAGCAGTGTGCTGATCATCGTGGGCACTAGGAAGCAGCCCGTCAGCCGCCCGCCCTGCATCCACCGAAGCACCTCGTCCGGCTGAAACTGCGGCAGAATCAACGTCGGGAACCCACGCCAGACATGCATGAAGATCATGCCCTGCCCGGCAATGTGAAACGTCGGGGACGCGGTGTAGCGGAACTCGTCCGGCATGATCTCGTAGTCGATCGACATGTTCACGATCAGCGACTTGATCATCCGCTGTGGCTGCTGCACGCCTTTCGGCAGACCGGTCGTCCCGCTCGTGAACGCGAGCCCAAGAATGTCGTCGGGCTCGACGAGTACCTGTGGTTCGATATCGCTACCCTCGGCGACCAACTCCTCGAAGGCGCCGATCCCGTCGCGACCGCCGTCGAAGCAGCGGGTCAACCGCACCGAGGGCGTACGTGGCGTCAACGCGCGGGCGGAGTCCACGTAGCGATCACTCACGAACAGCGCTTTCGGCTCGGCGCGGTCCAGCAGCGTATGCACCTCGGACTCGGTCAGCCGGTTGTTCAGCGGCACATAGGTGGCGCCGAGTTTCATGCAGCTCAGTAGCAGCTCGGCATAGCCACCGCAGTCAGTCGCGAGGATCGCGACTCGGTCACCCTTACCGATCCCGTGCGCGCGCAGCGCGTCGGCAAGCCGGTTCACCCGGCTGTTGGTCGCGGCGAAACTCTGTTCGCTCCCGTCGGCGAATACGAAACACGGTCGATCGGGGTAGCGCTGGGCGCTGAGACGCAGATAATCCCCGACCTGAGTATGCGGCGCGAACCAAGTTGAGGTAGATGTCACATTCACATCATTTGGCCCAACTTCCCGCGATGTCAAGGGGTAGCGTCGGTCGTGCGCGGCGCTGGTCGGTGGTCCATTCTTGGGTGGTGGCAGACTCGGATGGCGCAAGTGGCGACACGGCGAGAAATGTAGGTCCAGTTGGCTAAGCAGGCGAATGGCCGCCCACAACCCGGCGTCATCACGAGCGGGAGCGCGGCGCAGCAGGCACGGCGGTCCACCGGGCCCATCACGGGCAGGGGGCAGGCGCGCAGGGCCGCGTTGTTGAAGGCCGCCCGCAGCGTGTTCGAACGCATGGGGTTCCTGGACGCCCGAGTCGCGGACATCGTTGCCGAAGCGCGGGTAGCCCAGGGCACCTTCTACACCTATTTCGACTCCAAGGACGCCATCTTCCGCGAGGTCGTCGGCGAAGCAATCGACGAGATGCTGGAAGCATTGCGGATACCGGTGCGCGCCACCGACCCGTATGCCCGGGTTTACGAGGCGCTGCGGCGGTATGTGGACACCTATCGGGAGCATGCGCGGATCATCGGTCTGATGGAACAGACCGCTACCGTGACCGACGAGCTGCGGGAACTTCGCCTCCAGCTGCGCGATGGCTTCGTGGAGCGCTCGGAGCGCGGGTTTCGCCGGATGCGCGACGAGGGCTTGGTGCCCCATGACATCGACCTCAAACTCACCGCCGAGTTGCTCGGCGCCATGGTGGACCAGACCTGTCATCTGTGGTTTACGCTGGGCAAGGAGTTCGACGAGGCCAAGCTGATGGCCGCGCTCACCGATACCTGGGTAGGCGCGCTCCGTATCGACCTTGGCGCGGCGTCGACGAAACGCCCCGCATCCGGCGCCGCCCGTGCCCGCAGGAAGCCCAACCCGCGTCCGTAGCCGCGCGCCTTCCGGCTCGTCCGCGAAATCGCAAGATCCCTAAAGAAACGCGGTTCTGTCTTGGCGCAGGGTAACCGGCGTCACAGTGTGCGCCTAGCCGGCAAGACGAGCGAAACAGGCGAGTCGACAAGAACTCAGACTTGACGTTGAGGTCACCTTCGCATCAGCATCGTGGTCAGCAACGGCGCTCTCCGGCCGAAACCCCCGACCCGGTGGCGCCACGGTTACGGAGGCGTCATGGAGTTCGTCTTCAGCCAGGAACAGCAGGAACTACGCGAAGCCGTTCGGCGAATGCTGACCGAGTTGGCTCCTATCGCACGCAACCGGGCGCTCGCCGAGACCGGTGAGCGGTACGACGCGCGTTGCTACCGCGCGATGGCCGAGCAAATCGGCGTGCAGGGACTGGCGCTGCCGGAGAACCTCGGCGGCGGTGGCGGTTCGCTGATCGATCTTGCCCTGGTCTGCGAAGAGCAGGGCGCCGTGCTGCTCGGCGGGCCGTTTTTCGGCACGGTGGTGCTCGCCGCCCAAGCGCTGCTCGTATGCCAAGACGACCCGTTGAGCCAGGAACTCCTAGCGGCCATCGGCGAAGGTGAGCGCACCGCCGCGCTGGCCGTGCTGGAGGCTGACGGGCGCTGGGATCTCGCGAGTCTCACGACCCACGCGGAGCGGGTTCGGGGTGGGTACCTGTTGCGCGGCACCAAAGAGCTGGTTCTGGATGGTGCGGACGCTGATGAACTTCTGGTCGTGGCGCGTACCGACGCGGCGGCGGCGTTATTCCGGCTACCCCCCGGCGAGCACGGGGTACATCGGGAACGGCTGGACGTACTCGACGCGACGAGGCCACTCGCTCGGCTGCGGCTCGATGGCGCACCGGCGCAGCTGATCGGCACCGCGGACGCCGGCGAGCAGGTGTTACGCCACGTTCATCGTGCGGGAACGACGATGCTCGCCGCCGAACAGGTCGGCGCGTCCCGTCAGTGCGTCGAGTTGACCACGCGGTACGCGCGGGAGCGGAAACAGTTCGGCCGACCGATCGGCGCCTTCCAAGCCGTCAAGCACCGCCTCGCGGACATGGCAAGCAGACTCGAACTTGCCAGCGCCGCCGCGTACTGGGCGGCCTGGCGGTGTGCCGGAGCCACCTCGCTCGCCGGGTTCACCTCGACTGATGCCGCTGACCCGATGGTTGGGGCGACCGCCGACCACGCCATCGACGAAGCCGTCGCGGTGGCCGGCGCGTACTGCGGGGACGCGTTCCTGCGCACCGCCTCGGACACCATCCAACTGCACGGCGGTATCGGCTTCACCTGGGAGCATGACGCGCATCTGTTCTTGCGCCGCGCCAGGGCCGATCGCAACGTGCTCGGGTCACCGCGTCAGCACTGGGTGCGGCTGGGCGAGTTGATCGGCGCGGAAGGGGGCTCGCGATGACCGTCGAGGAGCGCGACGACCATGTTTCCGCCACGGTGCGCGAACTGCGGCACTGGTTGGCTGGCAACCTACCGGAAGATTGGCAACAGGCTGTTCGGGCAGGCGACGGGGAAGCACTGGCCGCGATTACCGCTGATCCCGCTCGGCTGTCGGCGTGGTTCGAGACGCTGGGTGCGGCTGGCTGGGCTACGCCCCAGTGGCCAAGCACCTGGGGCGGCTTCGACTGCGGCACCGATGTGGCCGCGGCCATCCGCGACGAACTCGACCACTGGGCGGCGGGACGGCCGATGGCGGACTTCGTCGGACTCACGCTCGGCGGCCCGACGATTCTGGAATGGGGCAGCGAAGCACAGAAGCAGCGCTACCTGCCACCGCTCGCGAGGGGGCAGGAACGGTGGTGCCAGCTCTTCAGCGAGCCAGGAGCTGGCTCGGACCTTGCCGCTCTGTCCACAGATGCCACCAGAAAGGCCAACGGCGACTGGGTCGTCACAGGGCAGAAGGTGTGGAGTTCCTTCGCGCACGAGTCCCAGTTCGGGTTGCTGATGGCCCGCACCGATTCATCCGCGCCCAAACACCACGGGATCACGTACTTCCTGCTCGATATGCACAGCAGGGGAGTGCGACCACGTCCACTGCGGCAGCTGACTGGCGAGGCCGAGTTCAACGAAGTCTTTCTGGACGAGGTTCAGGTCCCGGACAGTGCCCGGCTCGGTCCGGTCAACGAAGGTTGGCGGGTCGCGCTCACCACGCTCATGGCCGAGCGCAGCGGATTGTCCGGCCGGCCGGTCGTCGGACCGGGGGCGACCGACCAGTTGGCCCGGCGGGCCAGGCAAACCGGCGCCTGGGAATCTCCGGTGCTGCGGGAAAAGATCCTGGAACTCGCGGTGCGGGAACGGGCCCTGCAGATGGCGACGGTTCGGGCATTCGTTCAAGCGAGCAGCCGGCAACCCGGCGCCGAAGGCTCGATTCGCAAACTCGTCCACGGTGAGCTCACCGAGGAGATCGGTCTGCTGGGTACCGAACTGGAACCGCTCGGCGCCATCGCCTGGACTCCGGGCGCACGACAACCGGAGGCGACGAGCCGGTTCCTGGCCGGCAAAACGTACTGCATCGCGGGCGGTACCTCGGAAATCCAACGCAACATCATCGGCGAGCGAGTTCTCGGGCTGCCCAAGGACGCCGACCCGGAACGGGACAGGCCGTTCGCCGACCGCGAGCGAGGTTGAGCGAGCAACGGAATCACGAAACGCGGTCGCCGGAACCGACGTAGGGAAGGGAATCGCATGCTGACCGGAGAACAGTACAAACAATCGTTGCTCGACGGGCGGAACGTGTACTTCGAAGGGCGTCGCGTCGAGAACCAAGCCGAGGAGCCAGCGCATGTCGCGCCACTCGAGGCGGTCGCGGCTGGCTACGACAAGTACTACTCCGCGGATGAGGACGCGGTGAACCCGATGCTCACCGCACCACGCAGCCCCGAGGAGTTGCGTGACCGGATACCCAGCCTGATGGAGCTGGATCTCGCACTGAACGTGACCTACCAGTCGCTGATGACACTGATCGTCGCGCGCAACCGGCTGACCGTGGACTCCGGCGAGTTCGGACAGCGGATCACGAACTATGTGGCGCAAGCGCATCGCCGGGATATCCGGGTGGTGGAATGTATCACCGACGCCAAGGGAAATCGTAGCCTCGCGCCGTCCGCGCAGGATGATCCGGACGCCTATGTACGGGTCGTCGACCGCACACCCGAAGGCGTAGTAATCCGTGGGGCGAAGTTGCACATCAGTGCGGCCTCCCTGGCACACGACATGCTGGTGATGCCGACGAAACGGATGAAACCAGGGGAGGAGCAGTATTCGATCGCCTGTGCTGTTCCGGTGAACGCGCCAGGTGTCAAGATCGTCAACACCACCTTCGACCCGGCCCATCGGGAACGTCGTGACTATCCGATCAGCAGCCGGCTGAGCATGCCGGACAGTTTCGTGATCCTGGAAGATGTCTTCGTGCCGCACGAGCGCGTCTTTCTGGACGGCCAAGCCGACCAGGCGGCGGTGTTCGCGCATTCGCTTGGTTTATGGGAGCGGCTGGGCGGAACGTCGTTCATGGTGCAACAGGCCGATGAGCTCGTTGGGCTGGCCGTGCTGATCGCGGAGGCCAATGGCCTGCAGAAGGTGGCCCACGTCCGGGAAAAGATCGACGAGATGATGATTCACGCGACGACGTTGCGTGCGGGCTTGGAGGCGGCGCTGCTGCACGCGCACGCGACCTCGGACGGCTACTACTACCCGGACGAGCTGTACACCAACGCCACGAAGTATCAGGGCGCAACCAGATTCAACGAGATGGTGCGACATCTGCATGACATCGCCGGTGGCTCGGTGCTCACCGCTCCTTCGATGGCTGACTTCGACAATCCGGAGACAGGCAAGGCCGTGGAGAAGTACATGTCCACGTCTTCATCGATCAGCGGCGAGTATCGGGCAAGGCTGTTCCACGCGATCCGTGATCTCACCGCGGATGCTTTTGGTGGCTGGCATGCCGTGACAAATCTGCAATCCGGCGGTGGACTGTATGCCCAGCGACTGGTGACTCGAAAGCACTACGACGTGGCACGGGCCAAGGCATACGCCATGGACGTCGCCGGTATCAGCGAAGCCGACCGGTGACCGTAGTCGTGGCAATGGCCGGCCCCGCGGCGCGGGAGGTGCGATGACGAGGACTGGTAGCGACAGCTCGCCGACGGATATTTCGCTCGGCGAGATGCTTCCACTCAGTGCGCGTCGAGCGCCGGAGCGGCCATGTTTCCTTTTCCCGGACGGCAGTTGGCATTCTTTCGCGCGCACCAACAGCCGAGTGAACAAACTCGCCTCCGCGCTACGACGCTTGGGCGTGGTGCGGGGTGACCGGATCGCGGTGTTCGGTCTGGACAGTCATGGCCATACGGAGATCGTCCTCGCCGCGCTGAAGCTAGGCGCGGTGTATGTTCCGTTGAACTACCGACTAACGCGCTCCGAAGTGGACGTGCTGCTGAAAAGGTCCCGTCCGGTAGCGCTGTTTCACGATCAGCGCTACGCCGAATTGCTCGCCGGCGTCACTGAACAGCATCCGGGTATCCGGCATTCGGTCACCATCGACGCCACGCACGGCGAGCAAGCCGCTGAGTTCGAACGTCTGCTCGCGACCGGCGACGATGTTGAACCACCGGTGGTTTCGACCGATCGGGACCCGTTCGCACTCGCCTTCACCTCGGGTACCACCGGGTTGCCCAAGGGCGTTGTGCAGTCGCAGCGCATGATCAAGAACATTGTCTACGCGTCGATCATCGAGTATCGGATGCATCGCGACGACGTACGGTACTGCGCGGCGCCGACCTTCCACGTCTCCGGTGTCTGTGGCCTGCTCTGTGGGGTCTCCTTCGGCTTCACGTCGTTGATCCTGCCCCAGTTCGATGCCGCCACCGCACAGCGGTTCATGGCCAGTGACGAGCTGACCGCGGTGTTCCTGGTACCAACGATGATCAGCAGCATGTTGCAACTGCCGGGGGTGGCCGATGCTGACTACGCGCGGCTTCGGTTGATTACCTACGGCGCCTCGGCGATGTCGCCAGCACTGTTGCGGCGCGCGGATGGACACCTTCGGCTGTGAGTTCCTGCAAGCGTTCGGTGCCGGTACCGAAGCCGGCTTGCAGGCCGTACTGACCCCCGAGGATCACCAGCGCGCGCTTGCCGGCGAGCCGCATATTCTCGGTTCGGTCGGCAAGCCGTCCTATGGCGTGACCATGCGGTTGGTGGACGAGGAAATGCGTGACGTGCCAACGGGAACAGTTGGCGAGGTCGCGACGCGCAGTGATCAGGTGATGGACGGGTACCTGGACATGCCCACCGAAACGGCTCGCGCACTGCGAGATGGCTGGTTCCGTGCCGGTGACATGGGCTACCAGGACGAGCAGGGTTATCTGTACCTGCACGGGCGGAACAAGGACATGATCGTTCGCGGCGGTGAGAACGTGTATCCGATCGAGATCGAGACGGTTCTCGCGGAGCATCCTGCGGTGGCGCAAAGCGCGGTCGTTGGCGTGCCAGACGAACATTGGGGCGAGACGGTACGGGCATTCGTCAGCAGGCGGGCAGGTCGCGATACCAGCGTCGCGGAACTGGCTGACCATTGCGCGCAGCGGTTGGCCAAGTACAAGGTTCCCGCCGAGTTCGTGCTTGTTGACGAGCTACCCATGAATGCGAGTGGAAAGGTACTCAAACGCGAGCTGCGCCGGTGGCCAGAGAACATGCCCGCGGATCCCGCGCGTTGATTCACTTCAGGAGGGCCCGTGACTACTCCCGACAACCCACCGGTCAGCGATCAGCCGGCCGTGCGGGTGAGCACGCCGGAAGAGGGGATCGCACTTGTGCAGTTGGATCGCCCGGAGCGGCTGAACGCGATGTCGGCCGGATTGCTTCGCGAGTTACACGCCGCGCTCGATCACCTTGCCGAGGACACCTCCTGCCGGGTAGTCGTGCTGACCGGGAGCGGGCGCGGCTTCTGCGCGGGGCTCGACCTCACCGCGTTCGATCTCGGTAGCCGCAATGGCGCGGAGCGGAAGGAATCGCCGCAGTGGCGGTTCCGCCGGCAGCAGTACATCGCCAGCCTGGTGCCGAAACTGCGCGGACTGCCGCAACCGGTGATCTCCGCCGTGAACGGACCCGCCGCGGGCGGCGGGCTTTCACTCGCGCTCGCCTCGGATATTCGGATCGCGGCCGAGTCAGCCAGCTTCAACGTGGCCTATGTTCGACTCGGCCTGTCCGGTTGCGATATTGGCACGAGCTGGCTACTGCCGCGGCTGATTGGTTCTTCCCGCGCGTTCGAGCTGTTACTTACCGGGCGGATCATCGACTCCGCGGAAGCCGACCGCCTCGGTCTGGTGAGCCGGGTTGTGCCAGACGACTCAGTCGTGTCGACCGCCCTTCACGTGGCCAGGGAGATCCTGGCCAACAGCCCGATGGGGGTGCGTATGACAAAAGAGGTCATGTGGAGCCAGCTGGAGATCGGCAGTCTGCAGGCGGGGATTGACCTGGAGAACCGCACCCAGATCGTCACCACGCATACGCGTGATCACGATGAGGCGGCGAGTGCCTTTCGGGAACGCCGCCAGCCACGGTTCTACGATCACTGACCCGTACATCAAGGAGGATGTATGGAAGACGCCACCGTAGTCGTCAGCACGGTCGGCCGGATCAGTACCGTGACACTGAACCGGCCAGGCGCGCGAAACGCGATCAGCTCCGCCCTGCTGCGCGAGCTACGCGCAGCGTTCGCGGATGCCGACGCGAACCCCGAGGTCGGCGCGATCGTGCTTACCGGTGCCGACCCGGCCTTCTGTGCCGGGCTGGATCTGAACGAGCTGGGGAATTCCGGCACGAATCTGCGGGTGGCTGATCGGGATGTTCCGGTCGGGCAGCCGTGGCGCACGCTGTCCACTCCGATCATTGGTGCGATCAATGGCGCCGCCGTTACTGGCGGGCTGGAGTTCGCGCTGCACTGCGACATTCTCGTAGCCTCGGAACGGGCACGGTTCGCCGATACACATGCGCGGATCGGAGTGCTCCCGGGTTGGGGGCTTTCCGTGCTGCTGCCGCTTGCCGTCGGCAGGGGGATGGCCAGAAGGATGAGCCTTACCGGTGATTATGTGCCGGCAGACGTCGCACTGCGCGCGGGGCTGGTCACCGAGGTCGTGGCACATCAAGAGTTGCTGCCCGCCGCCCGACGGGTCGCCGAGTCCGTCGTGAGCAACGACCAGGATGCGGTGCGGGCGTTACTGGCTTCATACCGGGAAATCGAGCTCGCGTTGTCCAGCGGCGGTACGGAGATCGAGGCGAGGACCGCGCGGGAGTGGCTGGCCAGAGGCGATCCCAGCGCACGTGTCGCGGCACGTAGGGATGCGGTGGTCGCTCGTGGTCGCGCGCAGTACGAAGGGCAGTCCTTGCCGGAAAAGTAGCTCTGGTATTCCAAAAAGGACTTGACATCTACGTCATATATGGCAGGCTGAGCTCGTCGATCCGGAAGCGCCTTCCTGGTGCCGGATTCATTCGATCGTTCCGCGCAGCTCAGGGTGAGCGCCAGATAGCTAGTCGCGTCCTGTTGTCGCTTTCCGTAGAAAGGGTCGCAGCATGAAGAGGTGGGTAGCTACATCGCTTCTTGGGGTGATCGTGTTCGCTGGTACCGCCTGCACGCCACCGGAGTCGCCGAGTGAGCCACCCGCCGAACTGGCTCGCAATCCCGAGTTGCGTGGCGATCCGGTGGTTGTCGGGGTGCAGAGCCCGCACGACGGCCCCGCCGCCTATCCACAATCGACCTATGGAGCCGAAGCCGCCGCGTGGTACATCAACCACGAACTAGGCGGAATCGACGGTAGGCCGGTCGAGATGGATATCTGTCGTGGCGATGGCAGCCCAGAGACCGCGATCAACTGCGCAAACGAGTTTGTCCGAGCCGACGTTCCCGTGGTGTTCGACGCCTACGACGGGGAAAGTGTCGGGCCGATGGTACCGGTGATGCGGTCGGCTGGCATCCCGATCGTCGGGTTGCTTGCGGGTCAGGGGGTAGCAGAGGCCAATCCGCTGCCCACCTCCTTCTATTTCTCCGGTCCACTTGAGACAAGCGCGCTGGGCATGGTTACCGTGCTGGACAGGTTGAACCTGCGGGATTCGGCGTTGGCCGTAGACGACAAGCCGGCCTCACATTCTTATGTGGATGATCTGGTACGTCCGATGGGGCAGGAACTCAATGTCCGTGTGAATCCGGTGTACACCGACGTCACGGATATGAACTTCACCGAAATGGCCGCGCTCGAGTTGGTCAACGACCCTGATGTCGCGGGGATCATCTCGCTGCCGGAAGACGGCTGTACTGGGCTGGTGCAGGCGATCCGGCAACAGGGTTACGACAACGCGATCTTCGCCGGATCCTGCTCGCAGTTCATCGACGAGCTGGATGCCGAAGACGCACAGGGTGCGATTATCCAGCCGCGCTTGTGGATTCCGGAATCCAAGAAGCACGCTCCGCCGGAGGTACGGCAGGAACTCGAGGACTTCGAGAAGGCGATGAGCACCGTCGGCTATGGGGATGAGCTGTCCGCGCGGTCATTGTACTCGTTCGCCGGCCTGGTGAACCTGGCGAGGATTCTCGGTTCGGTCGAGCAGGACATCAGCGGCACGACCGTCGCAACCGCGATGCGTGGGCTACGAGATTTCGACACGTTCGCCGGACCCGAGGTGACCTGCGACGGCAGACAGTGGCCGGGTCGGCCAGGCGCGTGCAGCCATCAGGCGATCTTTTTCGAGGTGCAGGAGGACGGCAGCGTCAAGCCGATCGACGATGCCGGTTTCATCGAGCTTGACCCGAATGTCACGGCGAGTCGCTGATGCGATCCGCTGAGGTGGGATGTGGCGCGTGACAACATTCATCCAGTTTGCCGTGCTGGGGCTCGGCCTTGGCGCTGTCTACGTTGGTCTGGCTACCGGTCTGCTACTTGTGCACAGGGCTACCGGCATCATCAATTTCGCGCAGGGCGCGATGGGCATGTGGGGTGCCTATGTGTTCGCCCAACTACAGGTCGACGGGACACTGGTGTTCCCCGTAGGGCAGCTGTATCTGCCAGAACCGCCGGGAGTGGTGCTGTCGCTATTCATCGCGCTGCTGATGGGGCTACTGCTCGGCATCCTGGCGCACTATCTGGTCTTCCGGCCGGTGCGACATGCGCCGGTGCTGGCGCAGGTCGTCGTGTCCATCGGCCTGATGGTCGCCATCCAGGCGCTGGTAGTGATCCGGTTCGGCCCGAACAACATCGCCGTGGACGAGGTGGTGCCAAGGGTGGACATCGCACTTGTCGGTGTGGCGGTATCCGGTCGCGAGCTGGTGATGGCCGTGCTCATGGTGGGACTTGCCGCGCTCGTGTGGGTATACCTGCAGTTCACCAGGGCCGGGTCGGCGACTAGGGCGGCGGCGGAGAACGAACGCGGCGCCGCCCTGATGGGATTCTCGCCGGACCGGCTGGCTGGTTTCGCCATCATGCTTTCCACTGTCATAAGCACGGCAGCGGTCATTCTGGGTAGCTCGATCACGGGGCTGAATCCGGAGAACTACACGCTGATCGTGGTACCGGCGCTCGCGGTGCTGTTGCTGGCGAGGCTCGAATCAATCGCACTGGTGTGCGTTGGTGGGCTCGCCCTCGGTGTGCTGCAGTCCGAGCTGAATCTGGTTTCTACCAGTGAGTGGTGGCCAACCTGGGCAAAGTCGGGTCTTGACCAGGTCGTGCCGTTCCTGATCGTGATGGTCATCCTGTTCGCGTTCGGTAAGCGGTTGCCGTCGAGAGGAAGCCTGCAAACCGTGCGGTTGCCGGATGTCACGCTACCTCGCATACGTCTGCTACCGGCGGTACTTCTGATTGGCGGCGCGGCGCTGGCGGTGAGCCTCACTAGCGGCCAGATCCGGTTTGGGATCACCAGCTCGATGATCATGATGCTCCTTGCTCTGTCCTATGTGGTCATTACTGGCTACCTCGGTCAGATATCGCTGGCGCAGTTGGCTTTCGCGGGCGCAGCCGGATTCACGCTGTCGAAGATCGCTACGGCATGGGGGCTGCCCTTCCCACTTGCCGTTCTCCTGTCGTCGGTAGTGGCCATCCTGCTCGGCATGCTGGTCGCGCTGCCGGCTTTTCGTATTCGTGGAGCCCAGCTCGCCATCACGACGATGGCGGCGGCGCTGGCCATAGAACGCTTCGTGTTCGGAAACTACAGCCTCACCCCACCAGAGGGAAATCCGATCGCCGAGCCGATGATCGGCGGTGTGAACTTCGCGGTGCGCGAGGGTAGGGACCTCGCCAGGCTGGAATTCTCCGTACTGGTGCTCGTCGTCGCGGCACTGGCCGTACTGTTGTTCATCCGCCTTGCCTCCGGCGATACCGGACGAGCTTTCCTCGCGGTCCGCTCGAACGAGCGCGCCGCGGCGTCCGCGGGTATCAACGTGCGGATGACGAAACTCATCGGGTTCGGGCTGTCCGCGTTCATCGCGGGACTGGCCGGCTGTCTGATCGGTTACAGCCACGGGCAGCTGTCCGCGGAGTCCTTTGAGGTGTTCGTCGGGTTGCAGATCCTCGCGGTTGCCTATGTTGGCGGTATTACCTCCTTCGGCGGAGCGCTCGTTGCCGGACTGATCGCGCCGCTCGGCATCCTCTATGTCGTCCTGCACCAGCTTTTCGAGATGGGCAACTACTACGCCCTGATCACCGGAATCGGCTTGATGATCACCGCGATCCTGCATCCGTCGGGGATCGCAGGGGAGGTGCACCGCGCTATCGCGGCGCTGCGCCGAAAGCAGCGGGGTGGCCCGGCTGGTGCGGGAACGGCGGACGCGGCGGCGGAACCGGGTGATGACCCCAGTCGGAAGGATCCGAGTCATGCCAGTTGAGGCCGAGGCGGGATTGCACGCCAGTGATATCACCGTGTCCTACGGTGGCGTCCTGGCAAACGACCGCGTCACGCTGGACGTGACACCCGGTCAGGTGGTCGGGCTGATCGGTCCAAACGGCGCGGGTAAGACAACGTTCGTGGACGCGGTCACCGGCTTCACCGCCGCCGAAGGGCAGGTGTGGTTGGCTGGGACGCGTCTCGATGAGTTGGCGCCTCACCACCGACGTGCGGCTGGGCTGTCCCGGACCTGGCAATCCGGTGAGCTCTTCAGCAACCTCACGGTCGCCGAGAACATCATGGTCGCCGCCCGGCCAGGCGGCCTGCGCCGGGTCTGGCACGACATCTTCGGTCGGCGGGACCGCGCTTCGGATCTCGTGGCCAACGTGTTGCGGACCGTCGGACTGGCGGATGCCGAGGAGACGATCGCCCGCGATCTGACGCTCGGCCAACAGAAGTTGGTGGGTGTCGCGCGCGCGATGGCAGGCCGGTGTGGATTGCTGTTATTGGACGAACCAGCTGCCGGATTGGACAGCGCGGAAAGCGCGGCGTTCGCCGAGCGGTTACGTGCGATTGCCGCCGACGGGCCCGGTGTCTTGTTGATCGACCATGACATGTCGCTGGTGCTCGGCGTATGCGACCGGGTGTACGTGATGGAGTTCGGAAAGGTCATCTTCGCTGGGACACCCGCGCAGGCACGACGCGATCCGGCCGTCGTGGCGGCATACCTGGGAGTGCCGATGGAGGCCAGCCATGACTGAGGAGTTGTTACGTGCCGAGCGGACGACGGTGGGTTACCACGGTGTGCCCGCGTTGCGGGACTTCTCGTTGTCCTTGTCCGCTGGCGAGATGCTCACCCTGCTCGGGCCGAACGGCGCCGGCAAGACCAGCGCGCTGCTGTCCCTGGTAGGACTACTGCCGCTGATGGACGGCCAGGTAACCGCGCTCGGCAAGCCGGTAGGCAAGCGGTTCCCGCCATACGCGCTTGCCAGGGCAGGGGTGTCGCTGGTTCCCGACGATCGTGGACTGTTCCCCGGGCTGACCGTGCGGGAGCATCTGCGGCTGGCGCGCCGGCGGCCGAGCAAGGCGCGGGAAGAGGCGGTTTTCGAGCGATTCGCGGCGCTGCGATCGCTGCGAAACCGACAGGTTGGTTTGCTTTCCGGCGGCGAGCAGCAGATGCTCGCGATCGCCAAAGCGCTGCTCGCCGAACCGAAAGTGCTCATGGTCGACGAGATGAGTCTCGGGCTGGCGCCGAAGGTGGTGCAGGAGATGTTGCCCGCGATTCGCGCCATGGCAAGGGATGAGCAGATCGGCGTACTACTGGTGGAACAGCATGTCGAACTCGCGCTGTCGGTGGCTGATCGGGGAATCATCCTCAATCATGGTCGAACGGTCCTCGCCGGACCGGCAGCCACTTTGCTTGACCGCCGGTCCGAGGTGGAGTCGGCCTATTTCAGCTCGGCTGAGTCCGTGGAGCCGCACGGTCGATAGCCGCCAACCCCGCTCTGCTCAGTGTCCTGGCGCGTTCGCCGCGCTGACCGTGCCGGTGGATCGACGGACGAACAGCGAGGTGAGTACGGCTAGTAGGCCGATGCATCCCGCGACAATGAACGCGAGGTGCAGGCCATCCGCGTCCGGACCAGGACCCGTCGTGCTACTGCCGAGGGACGCGACGGTGACGAACACGGCGGTTCCGAACGCGCCGGCGACCTGCTGCAGGGTGGCCAGCACCGCGCTGCCGTGCGAATGGAGATGGTCGGACAGTGAACCAAGCGCCAGCGTCATGAGTGGCGTCATCATCAACGCGAGCCCGGTCATCAGCACCATGTGGTAGGCGACAACGGTCCCCATCGAGGAATCCGGGCTCAGCGTGGTGAACAGCCACAGCCCGCCTGCCATCGCCGCCGCGCCGGGTATCACCAGCGGGCGCGGTCCGACCCGGTCGAACAGTGCACCGACCGGCCGGCCGAGTAAGCCGAGCAGGAGACCGCCCGGCAACACGGCGAGCCCGCTTTCGAAGGTGCTCCGGTCCAACACCGTCTGGAGGTACAGCGGCAGCAGGATCGAGGCGACCCCGAGCAGGCACATGAACAGCAGGCTGACCAGCAGCAGCGCCACGGTGAAGTTGTGGCTCGTGAACACCTTCAGATTCAGCAGCGGTCGATCCTCGCGCTCCAGCCGGATCTGTCGCCAGGCGAAAACCGCCAGCGCGGCGAGACCGACGACGATCGGTAGCCACGGTGGCACGAGGTGTTCGCCCGCGCCGGATTCGCCGATCGAGGCCAAACCATAGAGCACCCCACCGAAACCGATAGCGGAGAGCAACACGGAGAGCACATCCAGTGGCACCGAACGGGTTTCGCTGTCCAGCCGCAACCAGCGCGCGCCGATGACGAACGCGATGATCGCCAACGGCAGTACGATCCAGAACATCCAGCGCCAGCCGAGCGAGGAGAGCACCGCGCCGCCGATGGTCGGGCCAAGGGCGGGTGCCACCGCGATGACAATCGAGATCGTGCCCATGGTGGCGCCACGCCGTTCCGCGGGCACCAGACGCATGATCGAGGTCATCAGCAGCGGGACCATCACCGCGGTACCGCAGGCCTGCACGATCCGACCGCTGAGCAGCACGGGAAAACCGGGCGCGAGCGCGGAGAGCAGGGTGCCCGCGCTGAACAAGCCCAGCGAGGCCAGGTAAATCTGCCGATGGGAGAACCGTTCGAGCAGGAACCCGGTAATCGGGATGACCACGGCCATGGTGAGCAGGAACCCACTGGTCAACCATTGGGCCGTGGTGGCGGATACCTGAAGGTCGACGGTCAGGTCGCGGAGCGCGACGCTCAGGATCGTCTCGTTGAGGATCATGACGAAGGCGGAAGCAACCAGTACGCCAATAAGTAGTCCGGCTTTCGGGTGGCCCGTACTCCGATCTGTTCCCGCTTCCTGGACGCGGGACGTGTCGACCATGGTTACCTTTCGGAGGAATTCGATCTGCTACGGATTTCGATCTGCTTGGGCCGCGCGGCATGGGAAGCCCACGATCCAGATTGACACAAAGTGAACGTTTCTCGCGACGGAATTACTCCCGAGGTGATCGGGGTGACACCGAGCCAGCTCGTCAGTTGATCCACTGTAGACAGTCAATGTGTTCTGGATAACAATCAAACGTATCGACGTATGTTAGATTGTTCGCATGCGGGACGATCACTGCGACTTGTTGTGCATTGACTTCGACCATGCCGAAGGGCTGCGTGCCGAGCTGCCCTCGGACGAGGTGCTTGCTGGTCGGGTGGCCAGGTTGCGGGCACTGTCGGATACGACTCGACTGCGCATCGGCTACGCCCTTGGTGCGGGCGGCGAACTGTGTGTCTGCGACCTGGCGTGGATCGTGGGTTCCTCCCAGGGGCTGGTCTCGCATCACCTGCGCCAGCTGCGTTCGGCCGGCCTTGTCGAATCACGCCGAGACGGCAAACTCGTCATGTACCGGCTCAGCGCCGCCGGCGGGCACCTGTTGCGCGTCGTGTCAGTGGGCGCGGCGGAGACCGACCCAGTATGAGGACCGACCCAGTATGAGCCCGAGATGAGCGCCGACTGCTGTGCTGACGAGGCTGCCGACGAGCCGCGCCGGTTGTGGCGGACACCGGGTCTGATCCTGGCCGTTGCTGCTGGGTTACTGCTCGGTGCGGGATTGCTCGCCGGCTGGTTCGGTGCCGTACTCGCCGAGTCGCCGTTACTGGGACTGGCCACGGTCGCCGGCGGTCTGGCCTTCGTCCCCGGCGCCCTTCGGGCACTGTGGCACCGCCAGCTTGGTGTCGGCACGCTGATGACCATAGCGCTGGTTGGCGCACTGCTGCTGGGTCAGCTGACCGAGGCGGCGATGCTGGCCTTCCTGTTCTCCATCAGCGAAGCACTGGAAAAGTACTCGCTCGCGCGGACCAGGCGTGGGCTGCGCTCCTTGCTGGCGCTGGTGCCCGAACGAGCGCGGGTAGTACGGGACGGTCGAGATGTCGTGATCCCGCCGAGCGAGCTGCGGGTCGGCGACCAGCTGCTGGTCCGCGCCGGCGAACGAGTTGCCAGCGACGGCGTGGTGCGCGCCGGTCGGTCCAGCGTGGACACCGCGGCGATCACCGGCGAGTCCATGCCGGTCGAGGTCGGCAAGGGCGATGACGTGTTCGCCGGATCGATCAACGCGCACGGCGTGCTGACCATCGAGGTGACCACGACGGTCGCGGACAATTCGCTGGCGAAGATCGTGCGCGTCGTGCGGGACGCCCAGCGGCGCAAGGGGAACCGGCAACGGCTCGCCGATCGGCTCGCTCGTCCGCTCGTGCCCGCGATCATGGTGCTCGCCGCGCTGGTTGCCGGGCTTGGTGCCGCGTTGGGCGATCCAGCTACCTGGGCCGAACGCGCACTGGTCGTCCTGGTCGCCGCGGCGCCCTGCGCACTGGCGATCTCGGTGCCGGTCACGGTCATCGCGGCGGTCGGCGCGGCCTCCCGGATCGGCTTGCTGGTCAAGGGCGGAGCGGCGTTGGAAACCCTGGGCGCGGTGCGAACCGTAGCGCTGGACAAGACCGGCACGCTGACCAGCAACAACCCGACGGTCACCGAGGTCGTGCCGGCGGAAGGTGTCTGCGCCGAGCGGGTGCTCGCGGTGGCGGCCGCGCTCGAGGCGCGTAGCGAACATCCGTTGGCCAGCGCGATACTCGCGTCGACCACCGAGCCAGTCGCCGCGGACGAGGTGACCAGCGTGCCGGGGGCCGGGCTGTGCGGCACGGTAGCGGGCACACCCGCGCGGCTCGGGAAACCGGGCTGGATCGACACCGATCTCTTCGCGGCGGAGGTGTCCCGCCTGCAGGACGCGGGTGCCACGGTTGCCGGCGTGGAACACGACGGCGTCGTACTCGGTGTGCTTGGTATTCGGGACAATCTTCGTCCAGAGGCAGCCGAAACGGTGCGGGCGCTGCACGGCGCGGGGCTGCGACTCGCGATGCTAACCGGGGACAACCAGCGCACCGCCAAGGCGCTGGCCAGGCAAACTGGTATCGACGACGTCCACGCCGGACTCTTGCCCGCGGACAAGGCGGCGATCGTGGAGCGCCTTGCCGGGCCAACCGCGATGGTGGGTGACGGCGTCAACGACGCGCCGGCACTGGCCACCGCCGATGTCGGGATCGCCGTTGGCGCGATGGGGACCGATGTGGCGATCGAAACGGCGGATGTCGCGCTGTTGGGTACCGATCTACGGCACCTGCCGCAAGCGCTGTGGCACGCGCGCCGCGCACGCGCGATCATGCTGCAGAACATCGCCCTGTCCGCGGCCATTGTGCTGACCCTGGTACCGCTCGCCGCCGTGGGCATACTCGGGCTGGCCACCGTGGTGCTCATCCACGAACTCGCGGAGGTCCTGGTGATCGCCAATGGCCTGCGCGCAGGCCGGCTGCGCCCGCTGGTTCGTCGTGCGCGAATCGCCAATGGTGCGGTGCCGCGGTGACAAAATTGAGTCGCACTACCCACTCCTGTCCATCTAGCGTGCGCCCATGCTTGACCACGGACAGATACAGGAGTTCGTCGAACGCGGCTTCGTCGTGATTCCTCAAGCAGTATCGGCGGATCTGGTGAGCAGGGCTTCGGTCCAGATCGACGATCTGATCGCAGAGCACCCACCCGGCGAAGCCGTGTGTGGCCCACATTTCTACTTTCCCGACTCGACCGCGGTCCCCGAGTTGCTCGCATTGATGACACAGACCGGGGCATGGTCGTTGATGGAGTCGTTGACCGGCGAAGGTAGCTTGGAAATACCGGCGCAAGTCCAGGTGGCGCTGAACATTCCACCATTTTCGCACCGGCCGGGTGGACACCACATCGATGGCTTCCCGCCCGAGCCCGACGGTCGGCCAGGAACGTTCACGATGCTGGCCGGTGTCTTGATGTCTGACCAGCTCGCTGACGACGCTGGCAACTTGTGGGTATGGCCGGGCACCCATACCACCCACGCCGAGTATTTCCGCGAACATGGACCCGACGCCTTCTTCCGAGCGGGAGGCTATCCGCCAATCCAACTTCCTGAGGCAGAACAGATCCGTGGCAAGGCCGGAGACCTCGTGCTCGCGCACTACTTGCTGGGACACAACATTGGTGGCAACACCGCCGCGGGTACGCGCCGCGCCGCGTACTTCAGAATGAAGTGCTCAGGCCACGACGCACACTGGCGTGAGTTTTTGCAGGACCTCTGGTTCGACTACCCGCCCGTCAGGACGCTGCTGTCCACATGACGGCGCGTCAGCTAGCGAGGATCGTCGGCTGACTCGGTCGGCTCGGTGCCAGATAACTCCGTAGTCAGTGGGGTCCACGCATCGCCGAGCTCATGCATCCGTTTCAGTTCAGCGAAACCGGCGAACCAGCCGGCTTCGTGCTGGGCGGCGCTGTCGCGCTCTTCATCGGTGTAGCCGCTCTGCACGAACGTCAGGTACGTCTTGCCTTCGGCGCCGGCCAACTCCCAGTGCACCACCGCGCCCTCGTCGTCCCGATAGGACAGTCGGGAGCCCGGTTCGAACGCGAAGATCTTCCCGTCGACGCCTACCGTCATTCGGCCGCCGATACGCGGCTCGACCTCGGCTTCCCAACCGAACCAGCGGGCGATCCGCGCGGGGTCGATCAGCGAGGCGAACACCTCCGCCGGGGTGGCATTGACAGCGAACTGGGCACGGATCTCTGGAGAGCGTCGTGGACCGAAATCCGCCCGCGGGGTGAGTTCCCGACCTTCGGCGTATTCGGCCAGGTTCGCCAGCGCCAGCCCCCAGAACGTGTGCATGGCGTGCCGCCCGTCCCGCCGCCCGCGTGGTGCCATCAGCTCGGCCAGGGTTGGCAGGTTGTCCTGGCGCAGGGTGAGGATGGTGTGGCCGTCGTCGGCAGCGCGGAGCCGGAGGTCGACGTTCGTTGACTGGCCGTCCAGCTCCCAGCTGAAGCTCAGCCGGCTGTCCCGTTCGACTGCCCGGAGCCACTGTCGTGGCTGATCTCCCTGTGGGGTGTATCGCCCCCAGAAGCCGAACCTGTCGTGTTCGACCGCCACGTCCACGTCGGCGGCGAACCAGGCGCGCAATTCGTCGGCTGTGGTCAGCGCGCGATACACCGCACTGGGCGGCGCGGCCAGCCGTGCCTGAATCGCCAGTACGTCACTCATGATCATGCTCCTTCGGATAGCAGGCCACGGCCAGCCGGAAGCGGTCGCCAGTGGCGCCACCGTGCCTGCGGAACAGGTCCTGCAGCGTGCCGCGCAGGTCGTCCAGGAACTCCTGGCGATTGCCGGCGGGTAAGTGGATCTCCCCGGATATCCCCAGGGTCGGGAGCTCGTCCGCTCGCTGGTCCAGCTCGACCAGGTCGCTCTGCACGTCCTCGAGCAGGTTGAGTAGGTAACCGAGGCTCAGCTCGTCCCGCGCCTTGCGGACTCCGATGGTGCCGACCAGCCGCGGCGACAACCAGTAGGACTGAGCGCTCGCCTGGTAGATGCCCTCGTGGATACCGCGCACTTTGCGTTCGGATACCTGCGTGACCAGCTCGGCCGCCAGCAGCTTCTTGACGTGGTAGTACACCCGCTGGGGAGTTTGGTCCAGTGCCGCGCCGATCTCCGTGCAGGAGCGGGGCTGGGCCAGCTGGCGCAATACCTCGACCCGTTGCGGCTTGAACAGGGCCTCGGCCTGCTCGAAGCGGTCAATGTACAAGAGTTCTTTCATGGCGAATCAAGTTTTTATGTAAAACACCTCTTTGTCAATAAGTCCAGCGCGGATACCCGGCGCGGGTGGTGTCGACGAAACTGGGGACAATGACAGTTGCCACCGGGGATAATCGGTTCCACGACCATCGAGCTATGGGAGAACGTCGTGCCGCCCGGGGCGCGGCAGTGATCAGGTGACACCGAAGGAGATCCGTTGAGTACGCAAGTCGAGACACGGGAGTTTCAGGCCGAGGCTCGTCAGTTGCTGCAGCTGATGGTGCACTCGATCTACTCCGACAAGGACGTGTTCCTTCGTGAGTTGATCTCGAACGCCTCGGACGCGCTGGACAAGCTGCGGTTGGAGTCGTTCGCGGACAAGGATCTCGACGTCGACCTGAGCGACCTGCACATCGAGCTGGTCGCCGACCCGCAAGAGCGCACGCTGACGATCCGGGACAACGGCATCGGCATGTCCAGGGATGAGGTGGTCAACCTCATCGGCACGATCGCCAAGTCGGGCACCGCCGAGCTGCTCGGCAAACTGCGCGAGGCCAAGGAGTCGACCGACGCGGCAGGCGTTCAGGAACTGATCGGTCAGTTCGGCATCGGCTTCTACTCGGCGTTCATGGTTGCTGACACGGTGACGGTGTTGACCCGCAAGGCTGGCGAGACCACGGCCACCCGCTGGGAGTCCTCCGGTGAGGGCAGCTACACGATCGCCACCGAGGACACCGCGCCGCAGGGCACGGCGGTAACGCTGCACCTCAAGCCCGCTGACGCCGAGGACCGGCTGTTCGACTACACCCAGGTGTCCACGATCCGCGGCATCGTGCAGCGCTACTCCGACTTCATCAGCCACCCGATCCGGATGGAGGTGGAGCGGACGAAGGATGAGGAAACCGTCCGCGAGGTGGAGACACTGAACTCGATGAAGGCGCTCTGGGCCCGCCCGCGTGGCGAGGTCAGCGACGCCGAGTACCACGAGTTCTACAAGCACATCAGCCATGACTGGGCCGATCCGCTCGAGACGATCCGGCTCAGTGCCGAGGGCACCTTCGAGTACCAGGCGTTGTTGTTCATCCCGTCCCGCGCGCCGTTCGACCTGTTCACCAGGGACGCGAAGCACGGTGTGCAGCTCTACGTCAAGCGCGTGTTCATCATGGAGGACTGCGCTTCGCTGATGCCGGAGTACCTGCGGTTCGTCAAGGGTGTGGTGGACGCGCAGGACCTCTCGCTGAACGTGTCGCGGGAGATCCTGCAGCAGGACAGGCAGATCCAGCTGATGCAGCGCCGGCTGGCAAAGAAGGTGCTCGCCACCGTGAAGTCCTGGTTGGACAGTGATGCCGAGGCCGACGCGGAGAAATACCGATCGTTCTGGAGCGAGTTCGGCACGGCTGTCAAGGAAGGGCTGGTCACCGACGCGGACAACCGGGACGCGATTCTCGGCATCGCTTCCTTTGAGTCCACGAAGGCCGAGGGCCAGACCACGCTGCGCGACTACCTCGAGCGGATGCCCGATGACCAGGAGCACATCTACTACCTCACCGGCCGTTCCCGCGCCGTTGCGGAGAACTCTCCGCATATGGAGGCGTTCCGGGACAAGGGCTGGGAGGTACTGATCCTGACCGATCCGGTCGACGAGATGTGGGTCGATGCGGCAGGCGAGTTCGACGGCAAGAAGTTCCAGTCCATCGCCAAGGGCGAGGTCAACGTCGACAAGGACGCGGACAAGGACCTCGAGCAGCAGCGCGAGGAGGAATTCAGCGGTCTGCTCGGTTGGCTCGGCGAACAGCTCGCCGAGCAGGTGAAGCAGGTTCGGTTGTCCGCGCGGCTGACCACCTCGCCGGCCTGCATCGTCGGCGACGAGCATGATCTGACGCCACAACTGATCCGGATGTACCAAGCGATGGGCCAGCCGTTGCCGGACATCAAGCGCATTCTTGAGGTCAATCCGGACCACGCTCTGGTCAAGGCACTGCGGGAAGCGCACAGCGAGCGGCCGGACGACCCGAAGCTTGCCGAGGCCGCGGAGCTGCTTTACGGCACCACGGTGCTCGCCGAGGGTGGGGAACTGGCCGACCCGCCTCGATTCGCCCGGCTGCTCGCCGACCGGCTGGCCAGCGGGCTCTGACGAGCCAGCGGCGGACTGGTCTTCGTGCCGGTCCGCCGCGTCCCGCTGCCATCCGGCACACTGTGCCGAATGGCCGATGAAGTGGGTTCCGCCCCACAGTACGACGAGTTCGCCGACGAATTTCTCGACCACGCGCGCGATGGCTTCTACAACGCGCACTACGACCGGCCAGCCTGTCTGGAACTCCTCGGTTCGGTCAGCGGCCGAACCGTCCTCGACGCGGCATGCGGGCCCGGCCTGTACGCCGGGGAGTTGGTGGACAGGGGAGCGAAGGTAGTCGGCCTGGACAACAGCCCGCGAATGGTCGAACTGGCGCGCGACAGTGTGCCGGCGGCGGAGTTTCGCGTGCACGATCTCGCCGATCCGCTCGACTGGTTGCCGGATGATTCGGTCGACCTGGTGCTTTTCGCGCTCGCGCTGGAGTATCTGGATGACCGGGTGAGCGTGCTGCGGGAGTTGCGGCGGGTGCTGCGCCCGGACGGCGCCCTCGTACTGTCCCGGATGCATCCCACCGGCGAATGGTTGCGCCATGGCGGCAACTACTTCGAGCCACGGGTGGTCGAGGAGGTGTGGAGCATGGGCTGGCGAGTCCGGCAATGGCTCGCGCCGCTCGAGCAGACCTGTGCCGAGCTGTCCGCGGCCGGCTTCTTGCTCGAGCGCCTGCGCGAGCCGCGCCCCCGGCCGGAATCGGCCGAGTTGTACCCCGAAGCATACGCGCGGCTGACTCAGGAACCCGCCGGATTTCTCGCCATTCGGGCTATTCCGGACCCGCGCGACTGAGCCCGCTGGCACTCCACGGTTCCGGTGCTCAACCGAACTTCCGGACAGCGAGGTCTCGGTTCTCGACGTGCGTCAGTGGATACTCGAGGCAGCCAGGGCGCGGTAGCACACGACGAAGGAGTCGAGGCGGGATGAACGAGGACGCGAGCACGATCGCGGGGAATTCGGGAGCCGAGTACCGAGCCACGGACGCGTGTGCGGCCTGGTTGCTCTGCGATCGGCATGCCGGGCAGGACGTGGCCTTTCGGGTCGTGGATGCCGATCTCGCGACGCGCGAGGTGACCTTCGCCGAGCTCGCGCGGCGCTCTCGACAGGTCGCCTACGCACTGTCCGAAATGGGTATCCGTGCCGGGGACGCGGTAGGCGTGTTGATGGGCAAATCCGCGGATCTACCCGCGGTGCTGCTGGGGATCTGGCGACTTGGCGCCGTGCATGTGCCGCTGTTCACCGCCTTCGCGCGCCCAGCGATCGAGGTTCGGCTGGTCGGCAGTGGCGCAGCGGTGGTGATCGCCGATGCCGACCAGACGTCGAAGCTGTTGCCGGCCGACACCGGGGCGGCGGCCGACTGGCAGGTGATCCAGGTAGGCGGCGAACGACCGGAGGCCCCCGGGTGCACCCTGTTCGCGGACCTGCTTGCCGCCGCGCCAGCCGACAGCCAAGCCGAGCCGGTCAGCGTCGGCGCGGACGGGCTACTGCTGTTGCTGTTCACCAGTGGCACGACGGGGGCGCCGAAACCGGTTCCGGTGCCGATACGTGCGCTCGCCTCGATCGAGCGATACCTGCTCGATGCCGTTGACCTGCGCCCCGAGGACGTTTTCTGGAACGCGGCCGATCCAGGGTGGGCGTACGGTTTGTACTACGCCCTGCTCGGCCCGCTCGCGCTCGGCCGCACCAGCATTCTGCTGCACGCGGGGTTCTCGGTGGAGCTGACCTGGCGTGTGCTGGATGCGTTCGGGGTCACCAACTTCGCCGCGGCCCCGACGATCTATCGGGCGTTGCGTGCCGAACCAGCGGCGGATGAACGGTCGTTGCCGCTGCGCCGTGCCTCGTCCGCGGGGGAGCCGCTGACCCCGGAAGTGGTGAGTTGGGCCAGGGACAGGCTGGGTATCGAGGTGCGCGATCACTACGGGCAGACGGAGCTGGGCATGGTGGTCGGCAATGCTTGGCGGGCCGAGCTGCGCGAACCTGTGGTACCCGGCTCGATGGGGTATCCATTGCCTGGCTGGTCGTGTGCGGTGCTCGCGGACGACGCCGACGAGGTCCTGCCCCCTGGCCAGGTTGGTCGACTGGCGATCGACACCAGCCAGAGCCCGCTGTTGTGGTTCCCGGGTTACCAGGGTCAGCCAGACCGCACGGCCGAACGCTTCACCGCGGACAAGCGGTGGTACCTCACCGGTGATACGGCGGCACAGGATGCCGACGGCCGGCTGTACTTCTCCTCGCGCGACGATGACGTGATCATCATGGCCGGCTACCGCATCGGACCGTTCGAAGTGGAGAGCGTGCTGGCCCGCCACGAACTGGTGGCTGAGGCGGCGGTCGTAGGCGCACCGGATGAACTGCGCGGTGAGGTTCTGGTCGCCTACGTCGTACTGCGCGCTGGCGCGCAGGCTTCGTCCGAGCTCGAACAGGAGCTACAGCAGCTGGTCAAACGCGAGTACGCGGCGCATGCCTATCCGCGAACGGTGCACATGGTCGACGAGCTGCCGAAGACGCCGAGCGGCAAGATTCAGCGGTTCAAACTCCGCGATCGGGCGGGAACTGGTTAGCGTGTGCTAGTGATCAGCGCGGGTGTTGATGGTGGTGCCGTGCACCGTCCAGTCGGCGACCCGGTTGCTGATCGTCAGGCCAAGGCCGGGGCGGTTCGGTATGCGCATCCGGCCATCGCGCAGATCGAGCCGTTCCTCGAACAGCGGCTCCAGCCATTCGAAGTGTTCCACCCAAGTCGTGCCCGAGTAGGCGGCGGCGAGGTGTAGATGGATCTCCATCGCGAAATGCGGTGCAAGCGACAGATTGTGGTGCTCGGCAAGCGTCATGATACGTAAGAATGGGGTGATGCCACCGACTCTCGGCGCATCCGGCTGGAGGACGTCAGCCGAGCCGAGCCGGATCAGCTCCCAGTGTTCGGCGACGCTGGTCAGCATCTCGCCGGTCGCGATTGGCGTGTCGAACCGCTCGGTGAGCGTGGCATGCCCCCGCGCGTCGTAGGCGTCGAGCGGTTCCTCGATCCAGGTCAGATCGAATCGCTCCAGGTCTCGGCATATTCGCCGGGCGCGTGCCCGGTCCCACTGCTGGTTCGCGTCGACCATCAGCGCGACCTGGTCGCCGAGATGCGCGCGGACCGTCTCCACGCGATCCAGATCCGCCGTGGCGGCTGGCTGGCCGACCTTGATCTTGATCCCGCCGATACCGCGCCCGAGGGTGGCGTCGATATTGTCCAGAACTTCGGGTAGCGGTGTGGACAGGAAACCACCGGAGGTGTTGTAGCAGGGGACACCATCCCGATGCGCGCCGAGCAGTTTGGCGAGTGGCAGATCGGCACGGCGTGCCTTCAGGTCCCACAATGCGATGTCCAGCGCGGCGATTGCCTGGGTGGCCAGGCCACTGCGGCCGACCGAAGCGCCGGCCCAGACCAGCTTCGTCCACAAGCGGGCGATATCGTTCGCGTCCTGCCCAATCAGTTCGGGCGCGATCTCCGCGGCGTGCGCGTAGAGGCCATCGCCACCCGCGCGTTTCGAGTAGCTGAACCCGAGTCCGCGCTGCCCGCCCTCGGTGGCGATCTCCGCGAGGAGAATCGCGAGGCGAGTCAGCGGGCGCTGGCGACCGGTCAGAACCTTCGCGTCACTGATCGGCGCGCGCAACGGAAGATGGATGAGGGACAGTCGAACGGAGCTGATCGGATCCGTGCCATCACTGGTCACCTGGATTCTCCTTCATGGTGGAGCCGGGCAGGTGTAGCGTTCCGTCCACCCTGCGGACGATGTCCTGCTCCTCGTCCCGTAGCTCGTTCGGTAGCGCCCACCGTGGCGCGTCCTGCCAGGCGAAAGGCCGTAGGAAGCGGCGGATCGCGGTCGGCCCGACCGAGGTATGCAGTGAGTTGCTGGACGGCCACCGGCCGCCGTGATGCTGTGCCCAGGTAACCGCGACCCCGGTGGGAAACCCGTTGAAGATCAGCCGGCCAGCGGTGTCTCGCAAGGCGTCCAGTACCTCGGCTGGCAGCCCCGGCTCCGGTATCCCGGTGTGGATCGTCGCGGTCAGCGAGGGAGCCAGGCGCGCGAGTGCGGAGGTGAGTTCCGCGGTATCCCGATAGCGTGCCACGACGAGCAATGGACCAAAGCACTCTTCGGTGAGCTCGTCGGTGAGTTGCCCGATTTCCACCCCGAGCAGCATTGGCTGAACGGCGAACCCGGTACCTTCGGGCGCCAATCCCTCGGCGAGCACCCGGGTGCCAGGCATGTTCCGCAGCCGCGCTGATCCGTCCACAAACGACGACCGGATGTTCTCGTTGAGGAGCACTGGTGCCTCGGCTGGGGTAACCGAGCCGCGCAGATCCTCCACGAGCTGGTCGCCTGCCGGGGTCGCGGGCAGGAAGGCGATTCCGGGCTTGGTGCAGAACTGGCCACCACCGAGCAAATAGGACCCCGCGAGCCCCGCGGCTATCTCCGCGGGTCGCTGCTCAGCTGCGTGCTCGGTGACCACCAGGGGATTCACGCCGCTCAGCTCGCCGTAGAACGGGATGGAATCCGGGCGCGTGTTCAGCGCGGCGAGTAGCGCTCTGCCGGTGGCGACCGATCCGGTGAAGCCGACCGCGGTGATATCCGGATGGCTGACCAGGTGGATACCTGCCGATCGGCCGTACACCACGCTGATGGTGCCTTCCAGCGCGCCCACCGAAGCCGCGGCCGCGCGCAGTGTGTTCGCGCAGAGCTCCGAGGTACGCGGATGCGATTCGTGCACCTTGGCGATCACTGGACAGCCCGCGGCGAGCGCGGATGCGGTATCGCCACCGGGAACCGAGAACGCGAGCGGGAAGTTGCTCGCCCCGAAGACCGCGACCGGACCAAGGGGAAGCAGCATTCGCCGAAGGTCAGGGCGCGGTCCCATCGGGGTATCGCCGGCATGGTCGATGGTCGCCTCGAGGTAGGCGCCGTCCGCGAGTACCTCGGCGAACAGTCGCAGCTGGTAGCAGGTGCGGGTGAGCTCGCCGTTGAGACGGGCCTCGCCGAGCGCGGTCTCCTCATCCGCGATCGACACGATATCGGCGCGGCTGGTTTCCAATCCTGCCGCCATCGCCTCGAGCAGTTCAGCGCGCCATGCCCTACCACCTCGCTCGAGATCGACGGCCGCTGTCCTGGCTAGCCGGACGATCGCGTCGACCTCGGTTGGCGATGTGTTCCGTTGGCCGGTGTGCACTGCTGTCCCGGTGCGCGGGTTGGTGCTCAGCACCTCGGTCACCAGTTGCTCCTTCCGTGGTTGTGCCGGGTTCGCTTCGTCGCCATCAGACCGGCGTGGTTTCGTTGGTGGGCTGGTGTTTCGCGCGTTTCGCACGCAGTGCTTTCAGGATCGTGAACACGATGAGGCCGACTGTCGCGGCAAGCAGCGTGGCCGCGATCGGCTCGCCGAGGAATCCGGTGAGCTGGCCGTCAAAGGTGCGCATCGAGCGGCGGAACGCGGATTCGAGAATGCCGCCGAGGATGAACGCGAGCACCAGTGGTGCCGGCTCGAACCCGGTTTTCTTCATCAGATAGCCCGCGACGCCGAGCGCGATCATCAGGAACATGTCGAACACGCTCATCCGGACCGTGTACACCCCGACAAGGGTGATGATGAGCGCGACCGGTGCGAGGACGCCGACCGGGATGCGCACGATGCGTACGAACAGGCCGATCAGCGGCAGACACATCAGTACCAGCAGGATGTTGCCCAGGTACATGGAATTCACCACGCCCCAGAACAGATCCGGTCGGTCCTCGACGAGCAGCGGCCCCGGTGTGATGCCCTGCAGCAGCAGCGCTCCAAAGATCACCGCCATCGACGCGTTGGCGGGAATTCCCAGTGATAGCAACGGAATCATTGACGAGGACGCGGCTGCGTTCGAAGCCGTCTCGGGGCCGGCGACGCCTTGGATGGCGCCCTTGCCGAACAGTCTCGGCTTGCGCGAGACGCGTTTTTCCACCGCGTAGGACACCATCGAGGACATCACCGCGCCCCCGCCGGGAAGCACGCCAAGGACGAATCCGACCACGGATCCGCGAGACATCGCACCCCGGGACTGGCGCAGGTCGGCCCTGCTTGGGTAGACGCGGCCGACGTCGGGAATCTTGGCGCGCGCGTTGCGCACCGATTCCATGTTGTACAGGATCTCGCCGACACCGAAGAGTCCCATCGCGACGATCACGAACGGGATGCCATCGAAGAGCTGGTCCGAACCGAAGTTCAGCCGGCCGGTGCCGATCAACGGGTCCTGGCCGATACTCGCGAGCAGCAGACCGAGCGCCGCGGCCACCACGCTCTTGACCGCTGAACCGGAGCCCAGGGTCGCGACCATCAGAATGCCGAGCAGCGCCAACGCGGTGAACTCCGGTGGGCCGAAGTCGAGCGCGAAACCTGCTACTACCGGTGCGATGAAGGTCAGCGCGATGATGGCCACGGTGCCACCGATGAACGACGAGATCGCGGCGATGCCGAGGGCGGTCCCCGCCCGACCGTCGCGGGCCATCGCGTACCCATCCAGCGCGGTCACCGCGCTGGAGGCTTCGCCCGGCAACCGCAGTAGTACCGCGGTGATCGTCCCGCCGTACAGCGCGCCGTAGAAGATCCCGGCGAGCATGATGATCGCCGCGGTCTCGTCGAAGTTGTAGGTGATCGGCAGCAGAATCGCGATGGAGGCCGCCGGCCCGAGTCCGGGTAGCACACCGACGAACATGCCGAGCGTGACGCCAATGAGGCAGAACAACAGGTTCATCGGCTGCAGCGCCACGCCGAAGCCTTCGAGCACGGGAGTGAGAAAGTCCATGACAGGCCCCGTTCAGAAAGCCACGATATGGGGTAGTTGAACGCCGAGCGCGGAAATGAACAGCACATAGATGACCGCGCAGGAGCCAACGGAGACGGTGATCGAGGTCAACCACGGCTGTCGACCGAGCCCTCTGATCCAGAGCAGCAGCAGTGCGATGGTCGGCACCTCGAAGCCGATGCGTTCGAAGAGCAGCGCGTAGCCGATCAGCGAGCCGACCGCGACGACCACGATCAGCGATTCGCGAGTGAAACGCTGCTCATCGCCCTGCTGCCGGGATTGCAGCAGCAGGACGGCCGCGAAGGCGATGATCACCACGCTGACCGCAAGCGGCCACAGGCCGGGGCCAGGTTCGGCGAGGTTACCCACGCCGAGTCGCGCGGACAGGGCCGCGGCCACGCCGCCGATGAGCAGCACCACCAGCGCGGCGACCACGTTCTGCCGGCGTGCGTACCGAGCGGACACCTCGATTACTGGGACGTCGTCATCCTTGTTATCCCGGGTTTCTGGCGCGCTCACGACTGTCCACCAAGGTCAACGCCGAGCTCGCGGCTCAGGGTGGCATAGCGTTGCCTGCTCTCGCTCAGCTGGCTTTCCACTTCGGCCGATTCCGCATTCCACTGCCGAATGTAGTTGTTCTCGAGGATCGTCTCGTACTCGTTGTCCACTGTGGCCTTGTCCGCGGCCGCGCCGAGCCGGTCGACCAGTTTGTCGGGCAGTCCGGCCGGTGCCGCGAGGAACCGGCGCTGGTCGACGACGACGTCGTATCCGGATTCCACGGCCGTGGGAGTGTCGGGCAGTGCGTCCAGGCGTTCATCCGAGAACACGATGATCGGGCGCAGCCCACCGGCCTCGATCTGCGGCATCACCTCGGCGGGGTGCAGTGCGGCGACATCGACCTGTCCACCGAGCACCGCCGTCATGGTCGGACCGCCGCCGTCGAAGGGAATATCGGCCGCCGGCACGTCGGTGAAGCCGAAGAGCAGAGCCTGCGCAAGCTGACCGCCGGTACCCGCTCCCGCGGTGCCGTAGTTGAGCCGATCCTGGCCGAGGAGGTCGTCCAGGTCCCGGTGCGGGGAGCCAGCGGGGACGACGAGCACGTAGTCCTCGATCGTCAGACCCTTGATAAACGTCATATCGGAAAGCTCGATCGGTTCCGGGTCGTCAACCACGAGCGGACCGATGGAGAACAGCGATTGCGGCATGACCGCTACGCGGTGCCCGTCGGGTTCGCTACGGAACACCGAGTTGCCGGCCACCTTGCCGTTGGCGCCGGGTTTGTTCACCACGATGGTCGTGCCGTCGAGGTGTTCTTCGGTGCTGCGTGCCAGTGCCCGTGTCACCAGGTCGGAACTGCCGCCCGGTTCGGTCGGTACGGTGAACTCGACCGGTCGGTTGGGAAACTCGCCGGTCCCGGTGCCATTGCTGCCGCCGTAAACCGTGCAGCCGGTTGCGAGCAAGGCCGTGCAGGCCAGTGCGGTTCCGGTGAGTCTGCCGAGTCGCGCCGGCCGTCGAAGATGATGAGAAATCAACATTGATCCTCCACTGTGGAACCTTGCGGTCACCAGCGCGGTAACGGCGGCTGGGTCCATTCCGGTTCGGCGATACGCATCGCGGCTACGTCATCCCGGTCCCGGGCGTCCATGCGTTGCCAGCGTTCGTGCAGAGTGGCCAGCGCGTCGCGGTCCAGCTCGACGCCGAGGCCAGGGGAGTCGGATACGTCGACCGCGCCGTTTCGGAAGACGTGCGGTTCAGTGATCACATCCTCGGTCTGCCACGGCCGATGGGTATCGCAGGCGTAACGCAGCTCCGGAACGACACTGGCGACGTGCGTCATGGCGGCGAGGCTGATCCCGAGATGGGTGTTCGAATGCATGGAAAGGGCGACGCCGTAGGTCCGGCAGTGCGCGGCGAGTTCCCTGGTCGCGGTCAGCCCGCCCCAGTAGTGATGATCGGAGAGTACGACCTGGACGGCATCGGCGGCGAACGCCGCGGGGATTTCCTCGAACGAGGTGACCACCATATTGGTGGCGAGCAGTGCTCCGGTTCGGTGGCGCACCTCGGCCATACCGGTGACCCCTGGGGTGGGATCCTCCAGGTACTCGAGGGTGCCGTCCAGGTCGTTCGCGACTCGGACGGACGTCGCTACCGTCCAGCCACCATTGGGATCGAGGCGTAGCAGTTGACCGGGAAATGCCCGCGCGAGCGCCTTGATCGCGGCAATCTCCTCGTCAGGCGGGAAGACACCGCCCTTGAGTTTGAAGGAACCGAATCCGTAGTCCGTCGCGAACCGCTTCGCCTGCGCCACCACCCCTTCCGGGTCGAGGGCGGCGCCCCAGTCATCCACCGGAGCCGCGTCGACCGGATGGTTCGCCCAGCGATAGAACAGATAACCGCTGTACTCGACGGCGTCCCGCACCTTGCCGCCAAGCAGCGCGTGCACCGGCAGGCCAAGCGTGGTGCCCAGCGCGTCCAGGCTGGCGATCTCGAACGCCGACACTACGCTGCGCACGAGTTTCGTCTTGGTGCGGCGCCCGCGCAGCCCGGCGGGGTCGAACTCGGCGGCTGCGTCGTCAGCGAGTCCGGCAGCCGAATAGGCCAGGTCGGTGAGCCCGTTCAGCGCGGTTACGGGTTGACCGACGACTGACTCAGCCAATGTCGTGGCCAGGGTGAGGTATTCGGTATCCCCGTAGGTTTCGCCGACGCCGATCGCGCCTTCGTCGGTTTCCACTTCGACGATACAGCGTGGCGTGTAGGGCTGGTGCACGCCGAGCACATTGAGCAACGGCGGATCGCCGATCAGAATAGGTGTGGCGGATGCCCGCACGATTCGTGGTATGGGACGAGCCATGAATGCTTCCTCTGTGCTGGTGGGTCAGGGAGCTCTCAGGAGACGAGTTTTACACCGGCGTCCACAATCGACTGAAGTGCCGAGGTGTGATCCGGGGGTGGGTCGGCGAGTGGGGCGCGCACCGAACCGACCTGGTGTCCGCGCAGCCGGGCGGCGGCCTTGACCAGGGAGACCGCGTAGCCGGTGCCCTTGTCCCTGAGCTCGACCAGGGGGAGATAGAACTCTCGGAGTAGGGTCTCCACACGCGCCGACTCGCCTGCGCGCAGCGCGTTGAAGAAGGCATGCGAGATTTCCGGGGCAAAGGCGTGTACCGCCGACGAATAAGCCGATACCCCGATGGCGCGATACTGGCGGGCCTGCATTTCCGCGGTCGCCACGCCGTTGAAGAACAGCCATTCGCGCGGCGCCGCCAGTTTCAGCCGTTGCAGCTGGTCCAGGTCGCCGTGCCCGTCCTTGATCCCGATCACGGTGGGAATATCCGCGAGCGCCGAGATCGCCTCCGCGCTCAGGCGCAACTGGCCTCGCTGGTAGACGATCAGTGGTAGCTCGGAAGCCGCGGCGACCCGCCTAATGTGTTCGACGACGCCGTGCTGTGGCGCGTCGATGAGGTACGGCGGCATCAACAGTGCGGCATCGGCGCCGGCGTCGCTGGCGATCGTGGCGAAGCGCGCGGCCTGCGCCCAGCCGTAGCCGACGCCGACGACGACGGGCACCGCGCCGGCGGTCTCCGCAACGGCTGCCGCGACCAGCCCCGCGTACTCGTCCTCGGCAAGCGAGAAGTATTCGCCCGTGCCACAGCAGGGAAAGACCGCGCCCGGCCCAGCAGCCACCTGATCGCGGATGTGCTTGCGAAAGGCGACCAGGTCGACGGCACCGTTTTCGTCGAACGGGGTCAGCGGGAAGGAGAGCACGGCGGACGACATCCCGGCACGCAACCGGGTCGCCGTGTCACCGGCCTTCGTCTGAGCGGATTCTGTCCACGAGTGCGGGTATGTGTCTTCATATGTAGACGCTCGCTCCATGTGTAGCAGCATGGCTTGCCGGTTGATAGCCTGTCAACAGTTCGGCAGGGATCGGTGCGAGCGGCACTCGGCAGCGGGTGTGACCATGAACGGGGTGCGATGACAACGCCAGGTGCGTCCGATGGTGACCGGCAGGCAACCGGGGTTCGCGGCGTCAAGTCGGCTGCCCGGACCGTTGAGCTGCTCGAGTTACTTGCCTCCAGGCAGAACCGGCCGGCCAGACTCAGGGAACTGAGTGAGGCCCTTGGCGCGCCCCGGAGCAGTGTTTACGCGTTGATCAGGACGTTGGCCAGCCTCGGTTGGGTACGGACCGACCCAAGCGGCACGCAGTACAGCATTGGTATCCGCGCGCTGCTCGCCGGTACCACCTATTTGGACACCGATCCGTATCTGCGCATCGTTCAGCCGCATATCAACGATCTGAGCACGTCACTAGACGAGACGATCCACTTCGGACGAATCGATCGATGCGACATCGTATACCTCGCAACCAAGGAATCCAGTCAGTACCTGCGCCCGTTCAGCAGGGTGGGGCGTCGGCTGCCGGCCTTCAGTACGTCGATGGGTAAATCGCTGCTCGCGGAGCGGTTGGACACCGACGTGTTCGCGCACGTGCCCGCTGAGCTCACGGCGCTCACCCCGCGCACGATCACCGAGCGGGACGCGCTCGTCGATGACCTCGAACTGGCTGCCGAGCGCGGTTACGCCATCGACAACGAGGAGAACTATCTCGGGGTGCGTTGCTTCGGCTTCGCGTTGCGCTATACAAGTCCGGCTACCGACGCGATCAGCTGTTCGGTGCCGGTCGACCGGCTCAGTGACGAGCGGGTAGCGGAGATCATCGCCGCGATGGAACGAACCAGGCTGGCAATCGAGCGAATGGCCCCGGTTGATCTTGCCGGGGCATCCGAGCAGGGCGGCGCGGGCTGACGTGGATCCTGCTTCGGCCGCGCTCCTCGTGGGCGCGGGGCTCGCGGCTGGTCTCGCCGGCTCGATGGCGGGTCTCGCGTCACTGTTCAGCTACCCGGCTCTGCTTGCCGTTGGTCTGCCGCCGATCACCGCGAACGTGACGAACACCGTGGCGCTGTTCTCCACTACGGTGGGTGCCGCTGTTGGGTCCCGGCGGGAGTTGAAGGCACAGGGACGTCGACTGCTGCGGCTCTTGCCGCTCGCCGGCGTTGGTGGCGCAGGTGGTGCAGCACTCTTGCTGAACACGCCGGCGCAGACCTTCGAGCTGATTGTGCCGTGGTTGATCGCCCTCGGCTCAGTGCTGTTGCTTGCCAACGGGCCGATCCGGCGGGCCGCGGACCGACGAGCGGTCTATCGTGGACCGCCTTCGGCGCTGCCGCTGGCCGTCGCGGTGTTCCTTGTCGGGATTTATGGCGGCTACTTCGGCGCCGGGGCCGGCGTGCTGATGCTGGCTGTGCTTTCGGTATCCGCCACGGAACCGCTCGCGGTGACGAATGCGGTGAAGAACATGGCGACCGGCGCGGCCAACCTCACGGCCGCCGTGGCGTACTGCTTTCTCGTTCCGATGCACTGGGCAGCCGTCGGGTTTCTGGCCGCGGGCAGTGTGGTGGGTTCCTGGCTCGGCCCTACCATCGTCCGGCGGCTGCCGGAGCGCCCTCTGCGGGTGACGATCGCGCTGGCGGGTCTGGGCCTTGCCGTGCATCTGCTGATCGGTGCCTTGCGCGGCTAGGGCCATCATTGCCGACGTGGCTTGGCGCGCAGGTGGGCCCGCTCGCCCTGGTTGCCGAACAACACCAGGAATTCGACTGGTTCGGTATCCGCGGTACCGAACCAGTGTGGCGTCCGGGTATCGAATTCCGCGGCCTCGCCCGGCGTGAGTATCAGGTCGTGTTCGCCGAGGATGAGGCGCAACCGGCCATTGAGGACGTAGAGCCATTCGTAGCCTTCGTGGCTTTGCGGCTCGGAGCTACGAGATTGGTCATCGGGGCGGAGAATGAGCTTGTAGGCCTGGATGCCACCCGCGCGGCGGGTGAGCGGCAGCATCGTCATCCCGTTCCGGTTAACCGGGCGAAGGTGAATGCGCGGATCGCCAGTTGGCGGTGCGTCGACGAGTTCGTCGAGCGTGACGCCATATGCCTTGGCTAGCGGCAGCAGCAGTTCGAGTGTCGGCCGACGGTCACCGGATTCGAGCCGAGAAAGCGTACTCGGCGAGATTCCGGTAGTAGCGGACAGCTCGGCCAAGGTGAATTCGCGCTGCCGGCGTAGTGCGCGCAGCCGGGGGCCGACCGTGTCGAGCACCTGATGCAGATCGTCGAACATACGACCATTTTGCCCTATCAGCAACACCTCTTGCCAGCATCGAATAGCGCCCGTGACCGTTCGGTGAACCGCAAGCTCCTTAAAGAATGTGGTTTCGGCGATACCACACGGGTGCCAGGATCGCGCCGAGGATGGCGAATCCCATCGCGATCGCGATGAGCCATCCGAAGCCGACGAGACCGGCAACACCCAGTCCGGCCGAGCTCGCCACGGCTACATAGATGCCCTCGATCGACATCGGGATGGTGTAGTCGGTTGAAGCTGACGACTTCCGCGCACGGTCCATGGACACCGTGGATATCCAGGTGAGTTTGGCGCCGTAGGCGATGGCAACGCAGGTCAGGATGATCGTCGTCATAAGCGGTGGACCATGCCCGGCCGCAAGCGGGAGTAGCCCGGCGACCGAGGCGGTCCCCAGTAGCCCGGCAACCAGACCGGACCGGCGTCGGCCGTATCGGCTGATCGCCAGCCCGGTCACAATGACCGCCCCGAGCTGAACCACGGTGGTGATGGACTGGGTCACCGCGATCTGACTCACGTCCCAACCCGCGCCGAGTAGCATCGCCGGCTGGGGCGCGGTAGCCAACCACTCGCTCATCGCGAACAGCGGGATCACCACCAGGGTCCATATCGCAGCCCGTGGTTGCCGGAAGTAGCCGGCGATCGCCCGCCACGGCGCCGCCCGCCGCGCGCCCGTTGCCTGCTCGGCAGGAGGTTCGGCGATTCGGGCGAGCACCGTGAGCGGGAGCAGGAAGACTGCGGCGAGCGCGAGTACCGTGCCCGTCCAGCCAATCTGCGCGTAGCCAAGCAGCGCGCCGCCCGACCCGATGAGCATCGACGCGCTACCCGAACCGACGATAATCCCGTTGCCAATACCACGGTCGGATTCCCTGAGCAGGCGCACCGCGAAACCGTTCAGGGCCGTGTCATGTAGTACCGAGACAACCAGGACCAGACCGAGCAGCACCAGAAGCACGGGCAAGTCGCCGATCGGATCCAGTGTCGTGAGTCCGAGGAGCAAACCGACGAGTGCCAACTGGGTGAGCAACAGCCAACCTCGGTAATGGCCGAGCCGACGTGGTCCGTATCGATCGACTACCGGTGCGACGAGAAATCGTCCGAAGTAGATGCCACCGAGTAGGTTGATCAAGGCCACGGTCTGCAGCGAAGCTCCACCATCCAACAGGATGGTGCCAAGTGTCAGGAAAAAGAACGAGTATCCGATGTTGGCGACCAGATACAGCGAACCGATGACAAGTAGCCGCTGAACACGACTGGCCAACCATGGTTGGTGATCGATTTCTCGCGTCGGACTGGTGATGGTCGTCTCCGATCAGTTGTCTGATCAGTTGTCTACTGTGGTCATGATGCGCCAGCCCCTGGCCTGCTCGTACTGGTCGTACAGTTTGGCGAACAGGCCACCGGATTCCCGCAGTGTCGTGGGGTCGCCAACCTCCACAACGTGTCCCTCGTCCAGCGTGACTACCTGATCGGCCGCCCGCAGCGTGCTCGGTTTATGCGCGATGATCAGTACGGTGCGGTCGGGTGCGCTGGCCAGCTCCGCGATCGCATCGCTGACCGCGCGCTCGTTTTCCGGATCGAGCGCGGATGCCGCCTCGTCAATGAGGACGATCCGCGATCGCTTCAGGAACGCCCGTGCGATGGAAACCCGCTGTCGCTCACCGCCGGAAAGTCGGGAGCCGGCCTCGCCGACCCTGGTCGCCCAGCCGGCCGGCAGCCGGTTGAGCACCTCGTCCAGCCGGGCCGCCCTGGCCGCCTCCTCGAGTTCGGTCCGGCTGGCATCCGGGCGCGCGATCCGCAAGTTTTCCTCGATGGTGTCGTCGAACAGGTACACGTCCTGGAAGACGATCGCGATGTCGTTCAGCAACACGGTCGGATCGAAATCGCGGACGTCCGTGCCGCCAATTCGCACGCTGCCCGAATCGACATCGAAGAACCGCGCGATCAACCGGGTCACGGTGGTCTTGCCCGAACCGGACGGCCCGACCAGTGCCGTAGTGCTGCCCGCCGGGAAATTGGCGGTGACGTCGGTCAACGCCCGCGCCGAGCCGCCGTACGAGAAGGTGACCCCGGACAACGCGATATCGATACCGGAGAGCTCGCGGACCGGTCGCGGGCTGGTTGGCAGCGGTTCGGTGTTCAGTACCGCGCGCACCCTGCCGACCCCGTTGTCCATGGCACGCAGCGCACCGATCAGTTCGATCAGGTTGCCGAGCGGTTCGAGGAACCGGACCGCGAGCACCAACAGCGCGACCAGGTCCGCGATCGGCAGTTCACCGCCGATGAGTAGCAGCATGCCGGCGATCAGGATGGCTGCGAACCCGCCCATCACCACCGCGGTGTAGGTCAGATCGGGCAGCATCGACTTGCGCAGCCCGCGCCGATAGGTTTCCCGGTGCTCGTCAAGGGCCGCACGCATACGGGTGGTTCCGGTGCTGCCCTGCCCTGCCGCGCGCAGCACGGGTTGGGCCTGACCAAGCTCGATCGCCCTGCCAGCGATATGTGTGGCCGCTTCCTCCAACTCCTCGTCCGCTATCGAGACGATCCGGCCGGCCCGACGTAGGGCGAGGAAGGCGATCGGCATGATGGTGAGGAAGAGCAGCGCCATCCGCCAGTCGACCGCGAAGGTGACGCCAATGATGGTCGTCGGTACCAGGGTGGCCGTGATCGCCGGTCCGCCAATGGTGACGGCCAGATGCGCGATGGCTCCCGCGTCCGCGGTCACCGCGCGGGCCAACCGTGCCTTCCGTTCCTGGGTGAACCAGCCGAGTGGCAGCGCGGCGACGTGATTCATCAGCCGGTGCCGTAGCTTCGCGGTGAATTCCATGTTGGCCGTGAAGGCGATCGGTGTGGAGATCACCGCGAGTACGCCGTAGACCAGCAGGCCAATACCGGCCAGCAGGAACCATGGTGTGGCGGCGGCGAAATCCGGCTCGGGCCGCAGTAGCGCGCGCAGGATCGGGATGAGCGTGCCCAGCAACAGTCCTTGCAGGATGGCCAGGCTCGCTTGGAGCGCGCCGATCCGGAGCATCAGCCCGAGCTGGGGGACCAAGCCGTAGAGTCGCAGGATCACGCCGACCTCCCGTGCAGTTGCGCTTCCCACATGCGCGCGTAGCGGCCGTTGCGGGCGAGTAGTTGTTCGTGGCTACCGCGTTCGGCCAGCTGCCCGTCGTCGAGGACGAGGATCTGGTCGGCCGCGGAGATGGTGTGCAGCCGGTGCGCGATCACGATCACCGTCTTGCCGACGGCCAGTTCCGCCAAGGCGGCCTGTACCGCGGTTTCGCCGTCCGGGTCCAGGGATGCGGTGGCCTCGTCGAGGATGACCACCGGCGCGCCGGAAAGGATTGCCCTGGCGATGGTCAGCCGCTGGCGTTCACCACCGGAAAGCCCGCCACCGTCGCCGAGCACGGTGTCGTAACCATCCGGCAGCCGGGTGATCACCTCGTGAATCCGCGCTGCTCGCGCCGCCGCCTGTACCTCTTCGTCGGTGGCCAGTGGTCGGCCGATCCGGATGTTTTCCCGAACGGTGTCCCTGAGCAGCATGACGTCCTGGAACACCAGCGACATGGATGACAGCAGCTCGGTTGTCGGGATATCGCGGATATCGGTGCCACCAATCCGGATCGCGCCATCGGTGACGTCGTAGAACCGGGGCAGCAGGCTGGCGATCGTGGATTTGCCGGCGCCCGAGGGGCCGACCAGTGCGGTTATCGTGCCGGGCGCTAACGTCGCGGTGACATCGGCGACCGCGTTGGTGACGCCGTCATAGGAGAAGGTCACCCGATCCAGCTCGATCTGATGTCCCTGTGGTGATGCCGGCCGGACGGGCTCGGGGAGTGGCGGACGAGAAAGCAACTCGTCCACGTTGCCCGCGGCCACCCGGCCCTTACGCACTCCAAGCGACCCCTGGATGGCGGGATCGATCGATGTCGGCAGGCCAACTCCGACGACGAGGAACGGGATCAGCTCGGCCATCGCCAAGTGTCCATTGTGGACAAATATTAGTCCGGCGATGGTGACCACGCCGAGCACCGTGACCTCGGCCGAGCACAACCGGGAGAGCGCGGTGCTGTAGCGGGTTTCCGCTGCCCATGCGCCGAGTGCCGCGGTGTGCTGGCGTACCGCCGTATTGAATCGTTCGAGAATCCGGCCGCCAGTGCCGAAGGCTTTGACCACCGCGATGCCGTCCGCGTACTCGATGCTTGCCGCGCTGATGCGCTCCTCGGCCGTGAGTAGCCGGTTCATATGCGTGCTCATCGACCGCATCGCGATGCGGTACGCGACGACCATGACCAGTAGTACGCCAGCCGTGACCAGCGCCATTCGCCAGTCAACGAACAGGAGATAACCGAGGCCCACCGTGATCGCGGTGGCCGCGCCGACGAGCTCGCCAAGCGCGTGCGCGATGATCAGATGCATATCTTCGAGGTCAGTGGTCATCCGCTTTTTCACCGCGCCCGAGCCGCTGGCGCGGAACCAGCCAAGTGGCAGTGAGCCGAGCTGGCGGATCATGCGTACCCGCAGATCGTGCAGGGTTCGCGCGTCCGCGTAGTGGCCAAGTCGAGACGAGGCGAACACCAGCACGAGCCGTAACCCGGCGCCGATCATCCCGATCCAGGTCCACGTCCACAAGGTGGCCGAGACACTGGCAAGCTCGGTCGAGGCCAGTGCGACCCGCGCGATCTCCGCGACCGCGATGTAGGGCGCGAACCCCGCGGCGGAGCCGAGCGTGGAAAGGATCGCGCACCCGACCAGATGCCTGCGGATCGGACGGAACAGCCGGGCAAGGGCGTCCGTCGCAACGTGTCGCGGGGGCAGCTCGGCATCGTGTGGAGCTTGCGGTGGCGGATCCAGAGCGGACTCCGCCGGGTTCTCTATCGCAGTTGTCATCGACTTCCTTGCTGTCCAGGGCAGCGCCCAATGTTGAGGTTAGGTTGCCCTTAGCTTGCATAGTAAAGTCGACTTCATGTCAACTACCGCGACGAACGAGCAGACCGTGCAGATCGGTGACGCCGCCGCCTTGTATGGCCTGGCACCGTCGACCTTGCGCTGGTGGGAGCGGCAAGGCGTGCTGAACTTGCCGGCGCGGCAGGGCAACCGGCGAAGCTATACCGAGAGTGATCTTCGCCGTATCGGCGTTGCCTACCTGTGCTGCGTGACCGGAAAGATGCCGCTGGAAGCCGCGGCCGTGGTCGCCGCTGGGGAGTCCGATGTGGCGACCTGGCAGCAGACGGTGCGGGAGCAGATCGCCCGGCTGGAGAGCGAGATGGCGCAGCTCCGGATTGCCGCCGATTATCTCGGACACCTGTTGGACTGCGTCGACGACGATATGGTGCGGTGCCCGTACCTGGATGCCGAACTCGCCGAACACACGCCGAGAGGACGGGTGGCGAACGCGGATTTCGTCGCCGCCGCCCGCGCCGCCAGACCTGCCGACTAGCGCGCTCCGCGACGATCGAACCGCGTTCGGGCGTGACCGCGTTCTTTAAGGTGAGCGAGTCTGTCGTGGTCGCCGGCGTCCTGAGATCGCAATCTTTAGGGATCTTGCGGGTGGGCGGGTCAGGTATCGCGGAGCATTTGCTCGAAGCTGGGCACATCCTGGAACGGGTCGGTCGGGTGCGCGCCGACTCGTTGGGTGATCCGGTCGGCGAACTCGCCGCCGGCTCGCTGGATCCGTTTCGGCAAGGGGTTCACCTGGTCACCGTTGCCCGACCAGTCGTCCGTCGCGGCGAACACCGAGGTCGGCACGACATCAGCGTGCAGGTAGGTGAACAGCGGGCGCATCGCGTACTCGAGGGCGAGCGAATGCCTGGGTGTGCCGCCCGTCGCGCCAAGCAGTACGGGAACTCCGTTCAGCGAATCCTGTTCCAGAATGTCCACGAAGGACTTGAACAGTCCGGAATAACTCGTGGTGAACAGCGGCGACACCGCGATCAAACCGTCCGCGCCAGTGATTTCCGCCAACGTCTCGCGGAGCTGACCGGCGGGGAACCCGGTCAGCATCGCGTTGACGATGTCATGCGCGATATCGCGCAGTTCGAATGTTTCCACCGAACTGGACAGTTCGCGGGCGGCGAGTTCGGCCGTGGTGGCCGCGCTCAACCGATCGGCGAGCAGCCTCGTCGACGACGGTCGTCCGAGACCGGCCGAAACCACCGCGATCCTGCGTTCCGTCATCGTCTTCCCTTCGGGCCAGTGCTCATGCGCCGGTGGGCTGGGTGCTCGCCGGCTGGTTGGCCATCGCCACTCGATCAACATGGCTCGGAGGGTCCGCCGGCACATGCGCGGGACGCTTGTCCGCCATTTCCTTGCGCAGCACGGGGACAACCTCCTCGGCAAGGATGTCGATCTGTTCAAGAACCGTCTTCAGTGGAAGTCCGGCGTGGTCGACGAGGAACAGCTGCCGCTGGTAATCGCCAACATGGTCACGCATACCCGCGTAGCGCTCAATGACCTGTTGCGGACTGCCCACCGTCAGCGGGGTGGTGGCGGTGAACTCCTCCATCGTCGGACCATGCCCGTACACCGGCGCGTTGTCGAAGTAGGGGCGGAACTCGTTCCAGGCATCCTGCGAGTTCTTGCGCATGAAAGTCTGCCCGCCGAGCCCCACGATGGCCTGGTCCGCGGCACCGTGCCCGTGCTGCGCGTAGCGTTGCCGGTAGAAGTTGACCATCTGCTTGGTGTGCGACATCGGCCAGAAGATGTTGTTGTGAAAGAAGCCGTCGCCGTAGTACGCGGCCTGCTCAGCGACTTCCGGGCTGCGGATCGAGCCGTGCCAGACGAACGGCGGTACGCCATCGAGCGGTCGGGGAGTCGAGGTGAATCCCTGCAACGGCGTGCGGAACTTACCCTCCCAATCGACGACCTCTTCCTCCCAGAGCCTGCGGAGTAGCGCGTAGTTCTCGATGGCCAGCGGGATTCCCTGCCGGATGTCCTTGCCGAACCACGGATACACCGGGCCGGTGTTGCCCCTGCCGAGCATCAGGTCCATCCGGCCATCGGAGATCACCTGCAGCATCGCGTAGTCCTCGGCGATCTTCACCGGGTCATTCGTCGTGATCAGGGTGGTCGAGGTGGACAGGATGATGTTCTTGGTGGCCGCGGCTAGGTAGCCGAGCACCGTGGTCGGCGAGGATGCCACGAAGGGCGGGTTGTGATGCTCGCCGGTGGCGAATACGTCCAGGCCCGCTTCGTCCGCGTGTTGGGCGATGGTCAGCATCGACCGGACCCGTTGGGTGTCATCGGGCGTCTCGCCCGTGGTCGGATCGGTCGTGACGTCACTTACCGAGAAGATCCCGAACTGCATCGCGTACCTCCCTTTCGCCGTCGCATGCCGGCTCGTCCGGCTATCTCTTCGTTGAAAGAATCTTCCATGGAAGATTATTCCCGAGCTAGCGCGAAAGTGCTCCCGCAGCATTTTATAACGCTGTCTGTTTACTGGATCGTGTCTGACGTCGGTCACGTTTTTGCAAGACAACGAGTCCTATCGTGGGCGAATGATGCCAAGCGAAGTCGATGTCGTCGTTGTCGGCTCGGGTGGTGCAGGGCTCACGGCCGCATTGTCCGCCGCGGTGGCCGGCGCCGAGGTAGCTCTGTTCGAGGCCGCGCCGCGCTGGGGCGGGGCGACCGCCATTTCCGGCGGGCAGGTCTGGGTACCGAACAACCACCGGATGTCCGAGTTCGGCGTGCCGGAAAGCCATACCGACGCCCTCACCTACTGCACCACGCACAGCCCGGATCGGGAACCCGAGTTGATCGAGGCGTTCCTGCAGGCGGCCCCCCGGATGGCGCGGTTCCTCGAGGAGCACGCGCCGCTGCGCTGGTCGGCCTGCGGGATTCCGGATTCGTTCGCCGAACATCCCGGCGGCCGATCAAGCGGCCGGCACCTCGAAGTGCTGCCGGTCGAGCTGGCCGAGCTCGGTTCGGCGGATGACCTCGTCTGGCCAGCGCCCTACCCGATGGTGCTGACGAACGCGGAGATCGGCGAGCTGGATCTGACGGGTGGTGCGCGGCTGCCGATGGATCTCATCGAGCGTCGAACTAGCGCCGGCGAGACCACGATGGGTCTCGGATTGGTTGTCGGGCTCATGCGCGGCTGTACGGAGGCGGGTGTCGCGCTTCATCGGCAATGCCGCGTGCAGGAGCTGCATCGTGACGCTGACCGCGTACGTGGCGTGACCGTCGCCGATGCTTCGGGGCAGCGGCACCGGGTCAGCGCCCGGCGGGCCGTGCTGCTCGCCAACGGGGGATACGAATGGGACGGTGAACTGGCCGCTCGGCTGCACGGTGGCGTGGCGCCGCTAGCGGTGTCCCCGCCGGTCAATCGCGGCGATGCGCTTCGGTTGGCCGCCACCGCGGGAGCAGCTCTTGCCAGGACGTCAGAGGGTTGGTTCTGGCCGGTGTTTCAGGTGCCGGGCGAGACGTGGTCCGATGGCAGTCCGCGCGCACGACTCGTACTCGCCGAACGTGGCCGGCCCCATACGATCTGGGTGAACCGGGCTGGCCAGCGCTTCGTCAACGAGTCCAGCCACAACTGCGCGCTCGCGTTCTCCGATGTGGATTCCGGCACCCTGTTGCCGGCCAACTTGCCGGCATGGGTGATCGGCGATGCGCGATTCAGGGAACGTTCGCCCGTGGCCGGAGTCGCACCGGCGGAGCCGGCGCCGGACTGGCTTGTCGAGGCGGACAGTCTGGCGGAGCTCGCCCAGCGCGCCGGAATCGACGAAACCGGCCTGCTGGCAACCGTCGAGCGATTCAACCAACTCGCCGGCACGGGTGTGGATACTGACTTTGGTCGCGGTGCGGGGCCCTACGACCACGGGATTGGTGACCCCAGCGCGCCGCACCCGAACCTCGGCTCGATCGAACGGCCACCGTTCTTCGCGGCGCCGATCCGGCGTGGCACGGTCGGTACCAAAGGTGGTCCGCTTACCGACGTGCGGGGACAAGTGGTGGCCTGGGACGGGACACCGATCGCCGGTTTGTACGCGGCCGGCAACGCGGCCGCGAGTGTGCTCGGCCCCGGCATCATCGCACCAGGGCTCACCCTTGGCCTAGCGCTGACGTGGGGGTGGCTCGCCGGCCGCGCCGCGGCCGGCGCACCGCCTACTCCGGCCAGTTAACCGTGCTGTTCGCACCACTGACCACAATGGCTACTCGTTCGTCGGCTTCGGGTTGGTAAGCCCCGGAGAGCACCGCGGCCACACCTACCGACGCGGCCGGTTCGGCGATCACCCGCACGGTCTCCCACAGCAGGGTGCGGGCCCGCTGGATGTCCGCATCCTCGACGAGCACCACATCGTGCACAAAGGACCGTGCGATATCGAAGGGCAGCTCGCCGATTCGCTTGGGTGCGAGCGCGTCCGCGGCGATGCCGCCGGTGGGCGCGTCCGTGGGTGCACCCTGCGCCAAGGCGGCGGTCAAGGTCGGTGCCGCAGAGGGTTCCACGCCGATTACCCTGACTGATCCAGCGAAGTACGCGGCGATCCCGCCAATCAGGCCACTCCCGCCGACCGGTACCAGTACGGTATCCACTTCGGAGGTCTGCTCGGCGAGCTCGAGCCCAAGGGTGCCCGCCCCGAGCAGTGTTTCCGGTTGATCGAACGCCGGTATGTCCAGCGCGCCGGTGTCCGCGATATGCCGCCGCGCCGCCTCGAGCGCATCGGCGTAGCGGTCACCGCCCACCACCAGCTTGGCGCCGAACCTCTCGATCCGCTCGATCTTCGCTGGTGCGGAGATCGTCGGGACGAAGATGGTCGCCGCGACACCGAGTTGTTGTGCGGCATAGGCGACAGCCGCCCCATGGTTTCCGCCGGACGCCGCGACCACGCCAGCGCGCGGGATCTCGCGGAGCAGCAGGTTGGCGAAGGCACCCCTGGTCTTGAACGACCCAGCCCGCTGCAGTTGTTCGAGTTTGAGCGTCAGCGTCGCAGCCGAACCAGGCGTACCGGGCGTACCCAGGTCGCCGGGGCCAAGCCGCAGGATCGGGGTGCGGCGCAGGTACGGCTTCAGCGTCGGGTAGGCGCGCTGGATCTCCGACGAGCTGATCACACCGACGCGCCGGTACGCAGCCGGGCGATCACTTCGATCTCGACCGGAGTGCCAAGTGGCAGCGCGGCAACGCCAACGGCGGACCGGGCGTGTTCGCCCGCCGCGCCGAGCACGGCCGTCAGCAGGTCCGAGGCGCCGTTCGCCACCTGTGGTTGCTGGGTGAAATCCGGGGTGCTCGCGACGAAGACGGTCACCTTGAGCAGCTGTTCCACCTCATCCAACGAGCCCGCGGCCGCGTCCAGTTGCGCGAGAATGCTCAGTGCGCAGACCCTGGCCGCTTCCTGGCCGGTGGCCACATCGATCTCGGCGCCAAGGCGCCCGGTCGCGATGAGCTGCCCATCCTGGACCGCGATCTGGCCCGAGGAGTAGACGAGCTGGCCGTCGCGGCTGTACGGCGCGAAGCTCGGGGGCGTGGCTGGCGGCTCCGGCAGGCTCAAGCCCAGTTCGGCGAGCCGACTAGCGCAGTTGTTGGTCGCGGTCATTGGTCCTCCGTGTCAATATGGTGCGGATAGCCGGGCTCGGTGCGCTCATGTGCTCACCAGTGGCCACCGAGTAGGGCTTTCGCCTGGTTGATTCGTTCTTCGTCACGCCGGTAGAACACCCACTGCTTGATCTTCGTGCCGTGGATCAGACCGGCGCGGCTGAGTATCTTCAGATGCTCGCCGCAGGTCGGCTGACTGATGCCGAGTTTTTCCGCGATGAGCAGTGAGCACACGCCGTCGGTTACCAGATCGCCGTCCTGTTGTGGTGGGAAATGCGCGGCCGGATCGCGCAGCCACGTCAGGATCGCCAGCCGTTTCTCGTTGGCCAGCGCCCGCAACAGTCCAGCGTCAAGCATTAAGCCATTATGCTAATTAGCTAAGTCTCTGTCCAGTCCGGGTTTGGGTACACCGTACAGACCCGCACACTGGTGTTCGGCCAGCAGCAATTGGCCGCCGTTAGCGGCGCTTACGAGGAGTCCTCCCGCATCCTGCTGGACGGACAACCGGCTACCCGGGATGATCCCGGTTGCCCGCAGGTTCGCGAGCAGTCCCGAGTCGGTCTGGGCTCGCTCGCTGATCAGGTCCAACCACACGGTTTGGTGATCGGTCGCGGCCAGTTCCGGCAACGGCCGGCACGGCTGGCCCGAAGGCGCCACGGGGCCAGCGCCCAACTCGGCGGTTCCGGGGATTGGATTGCCATAGGGGCCACGTCGCGGCTGGTGGCACAGCTCGAATATCCGCCGTTCCACCCGATCCGAGACCACATGTTCCCAGCGGCACGCCTCGTCATGCAGCTCGACCCAGGCGAGACCGATGACGTCGGCCAGCAGGACTTCGATGATGCGGTGTTTACGCAACACGCCGACCGCGTGCCGGCGGCCGGCCGTGGTCAGCTCGACGTAGCCGGCCTCGCTGGTTACCACCAGCCCGTTGCGTTCCAGTCGTGCCACGGTCTGTGTCACCGTGGGCGGGCGCTGCCCCAGACGTTCGACGAACCGAGCGCGACGTGCCTGGATGCCGTCCTCTTCGAACTCGAGGATGACCTTGAGATACATCTCCGTCGTATTGATCAGGCCGTCGGTCGTCACTGAGCCATAGTGGATCCTCAAGTCGACTAGAGGTCAACTTACTGTGTCCTTAATGGACGATATGGCACGCCTGGCCGGCGTCGGGCTGCTCATCCTGGCCAATCAGCTACTTGGTTGAGCCGGGCACTACTATGCTGCCTCGTAGTAGGGCACTCGCGTGCCGACACGAACTCGAGGATGGGACGTGATGCACGGTCTCGGCGAACTTGAGGGCAAGGTGATGGACGTGCTGTGGTCCGCTGCCGAACCGATGCGCGTGCGGGATGTGTTGGACGCGCTGACCTCGGCTCGCCCGCTCGCGTACACCACCGTGCTGACCGTGCTGGACAATCTGCACGGCAAGGGCTGGGTGCGTCGCTCGCGGGCTGGTCGTGCCTACGTCTATACCGCCGTGGAGTCTCGCGCCGAAGCCGGGGCACGGGTGCTGCGGGATGTGCTGGACGCCAGCGGCGACGCGGAGCGAGTGCTCCTGCACTTTGCGCGGTCGGCTTCACCGGATGAATCCGCGATCCTGCGCCGGGCGCTACGCCAGGATGGTTCGAAATGACCGTCGCACTTGGCCTACTGCTGGCAACACTGCTGGTCGGCGCGTTCGGGCCGGTATACCTGCGCGCCACGGTCACCCCACGGGTGCGGCCGGGATTCGCGCTTGCCGCCTGGGTCAGCACGCTCCTGCTGCTCGTGGTGTCTGGTCTTGGCGCGGCGATCGCGCTCGCGTTGCCCCGGGGTACCGGGCTGGACGGCCTGTTCGGCATGGCGACCAGCTGCATCAACATCGTTCGCCCAGGCGGTGAGGTGATCTGGGCGCACGTCGCGCGCCTTGGTGGGGCGGCACTGCTGTTCGGGCTGACCGCATGGGTCGGGCTGGTGTGGGTGTGGCTGGCGCTGCGCCACCGGCGCTGGCGGCGCGCGCACCTGCGGCTGCTGCACACGGTCTGCCAGCGAGACAACGCCATCTGGTGGCTGGCCGACGATCTACCAGTCGCCTACAGCGTGGGCGGTCGACCGGGCCAGGTGATCGCCACCGCCGGATTGACCAGGTTGCCGCCGGACGAACGTGCCGCCATTCTCGCGCATGAGTATGCCCATTTGCGTGGCCGACACCATCTGCTGGTGCTCGCCGCGCGGGCGATGGCCGTCGCATTGCCGTTCGTGCCGTTCTGTCGTCAGGCGCCAGCGGCGATCAGCGTGCTCGTCGAGCTCGCCGCGGACGCGGTCGCGGCGCGTGAACACGGTGCCGCTCCGGTGCGTTCCGGGCTACTCGCGGTGAGTGCGCGCGGGGCCCCACGGAGCGCCCTGGCGATGTCCCGCGACGCCGTCGATGCCCGACTGCGCTGGCTCGACGGTCGGCAGGGTGGGCTTGGTCGGCTACCGGCGAAGTTCGACCACGCCCTGGCCACCGTGCTGAGCTGTGCGCCGATCGCGGTGGCGCTTGGCGCCGCGATCAGCGTCGTACTGGCCTACTGTCTCGCGATCGGGGCTGGCTGACACCGCGCTCGACGGCCCGCTCAGTCATCCGCGCTGGCCCGTTCCTGCTCGCGCTCCCGCCGGAGCGCCTTACGGGAGCGGGACAGGCGCAGGAGGGCGAAAGCCAGCGCGACCAGCACGGCAACCAGGATCACCTGCGCGTTGGATACCGTGTCCGTCAGGGTTCGCAACCAGCTCTGCAGCGCGTACTGGGTGTCCACGCCGGACAGCCCGCCAAGGTTTGCGGTGCCTTCGGTCAGTAGGAACAGCAGGCCGATGCCGATGAACAGGGCGCCGGAGATCAGGCTGGTGCTGTGCGTGCGCAGTGGCCCGATGCGCAGCTCGCGGCCGCGCAGCCAGCGCCGGTCGCGAAGTTCGAAGCGATCCCAGACCAGGGCGAGCAGGAACAGTGGGACCACCATGCCCAACGCGTAGACGGCCAGCAGTACGCCGCCATAGACCGGTTCGCCACCGGCCGCGGACACCGTCAGCACGCCGCCGAGCAGTGGACCAGTGCAGGCACCCGCGAGACCGTACACGGCGCCGAGCGCGAACACCGACAGATGCGAGGAGATGCGGATCCGCGCGGTCAGCCGACCGGCCGCGCCGATACCGAAACCCTTGCCGAACAGCGTCGCCACACCGAGCGCGACGAGCAGCAAGCCGGCGACGAAGGTCGTCGTGCCACGATGCTGGGTGATCAGCGAGCCGAGTGCCGCCGCCCCGATGCCGAGCGGAACAAGTACCGCGCACAGTCCGAGCAGGAACACCCCTGTTCGGGAAACGAGCGCGCCAACCCTATCGAACGCGTAGGCGAAAAAGGACGGCAGCAACAGCGCCGAACACGGGCTGATCAGGGACAGCAGGCCACCGAGGAACGCGCCGAGAAGCCCGATCTCGGTCATTTGCCGGCCTGCTCCGCCGCCGCGTCGATCACCGAGGTGAACTCGTCGATGGGCTGCGCGCCCAGTACTGGTTGGCCGTTGATGACGAACGCCGGTGTGCTTGTCACGCCGATGGAGGTGGCTTCACTCGAGTCCTTACGCACCGCCGCGTCGTACCGGTCACCGGTCAGTTCCTGGCGAAACCGCTCGATATCGTCGACCCCCGCCTGCTTCGCGTACCGCACCAGCGTCGACTCGGTCAGGTCCGCATGCCCCCGATCAGGCGCGTGCTGGAAAACCGTACGGTTGAACTCCCAGAACTTCCCCTGCGCCGCGGCCGCTCTGCCGGCCTTGGCCGCGCTGATCGACTGCTCGCCGAAGATCGGCATATCCCGCCACTCGATGCGCAGCACGCCGGATTTGACGTACTGGTCAACCAGCTTGGGCTCGGTGTCGGTGCTGAACTTCGCGCAGTACGGGCAGCGATAGTCGGAATACGCGACCATCGTCACCGGAGCGTCGGTCGCGCCAAGCGACAGTGGATCGTTCGGCTCCCGGCGTGGGAGCTCGTCGAGTGGACCGTAGCTTTGCTGCGCGTTCGGGTTGACCTCTTCGGGAGTGCTCGCTGGCGGCCCGCCTTCGGCGGACTCGCCGTCTGGCTGCAAGGTCAGGTAGATCACCAGTCCCACGGCCGCGATCGCGAGTACCACCGCGACAATTGCTTGCCGCCGAATCGCGCTGGCCCTGGTAGTTGCCATGGTGCTCCTCTCCAAACCGACCCCGTTGGTCTACTAAGCAAGATAGTAGTTTCTCTGGGTTCGGCGCCCGCGCGGGGGTTCGCTGGCGGCATCATGCGAGGTGAGGACTTCGATAGACGCCAGTCACTATCTGGCCGGTTGGCGCGGTGGATGAGCGACAATGGCGACACTATGCGGACAATCTTGGTCATTGGCATCGGCGCTGGCGATCCGGAACACGTGACGATGCAGGCGGTTACCGCGCTGAACCAGGTCGACGTGTTCTTCGAAGTGGACAAGGGCGAGATCAAACGCGAGCTGATCGAGCTGCGTGCGGAGATCCTGCGACGCTACGTCGCCGAGCCGAACTATCGGGTGGTGCGGTGTACGGACCCGGAACGTGCACGTGGCGCCGAGGACTATGTGGCGGCCGTGGATGACTGGCGGCGCCGGCGGGCCGATGTATGCGCGGAGGCCATCCAGGCAGAACTCGACGAGGACGGCACCGGTGCCTTCCTCGTCTGGGGTGATCCGGCGCTGTACGACAGCACGCTCGCGGTACTCACCGATATCCAGGCGCGGGGCATGGTGGACTTCGACTACCGGGTGATTCCCGGGATCAGCAGTCTGGCCGCGCTCACCGCCCAGCATCGGATTCCGTTCAATCAGGTTGGTCGGCCGGTGCAGATCACCACTGGCCGCCGGCTCGCCGAAGGCTGGCCGGACGGCGTGGATGACGTCGCGGTGATGCTCGACGCCCGCGAGGCGTTTCAGCACTACACCGACGAGGAGCTGGACATCTACTGGGGCGCCTATATCGGCGCGCCGGACGAGATCCTGATCTCCGGCAAACTCAGCGAGGTAGGGCCGCGCATCGCGGCCGAGCGGGACCGGGCACGGCAGCGCAAGGGGTGGATTATGGACAGCTACCTGTTGCGGCGAAACCGCGATCCGGAATCCTGACCGCGAGGTGCTGTCGATGGCCGCTTCGCGGGTACTGTTACTTGGCGGGACGGGGGAAGCGCGCGAGCTTGCCGCCGCGCTCGCGGCTGATCCCGACTTTCATGTCGTGTCCTCATTGGCCGGACGAAGCGCGGCGCCGGTACTACCCGATGGTGAGGTACGCATCGGCGGTTTCGCCGGCGCGAGTGGTCTTGCTGAATGGCTCCGGGAACATGCCATTGACGTGCTCGTGGATGCCACTCACCCGTTCGCGACGAGGATGTCGGCCGCGGCCGACCGGGCGGCCCGCGCGGCGGGTATCCCGCTACTTTTCCTGCGACGTCCCGGTTGGCGCGCCCAGCACGGTGACGACTGGCATCTTGTGTCGACAATGGACGAAGCGGCAGCCGCGCTGCCAGGTTTCGGTCGAAGAGTTTTCCTGTCCATCGGGCGGCAGGAGGTGTCCGCCTTCGCGGGGCTGCGTGACCATGAGTTCGTCGCGCGCTGCCTCGAACCGCCGGACGAGCCGAGGCCGTCTCGGCTCACCGTGCTGCTCGAGCGGGGCCCTTTCTCGCGCGCGGATGAGCTGTCCCTGCTGCGGGAGCACCGCATCCAGGTGCTGGTCACCAAGAACAGCGGGGGAACGGCGACCTCGGCGAAGCTGCATGCCTGCCGGGAGCTCGGCATGCCGGTACTGATGGTGCGCCGGCCGCCCGCGCCGGAGGGTGTCCCGCGCGCGCGGACCGTGCGGCAAGCGCTCGACTGGCTGCGCGACCAGCCACCGCGAGATCCCTAAAGATTGCGGCTACTCGGGTGCTGGTCGCGGAGGAGGTCGTCGATCGCCGCGCGCGAAGGAGCCGTCGCGGGACCGTGTTCGCGCACCGCCAGCGACGCTGCCGCATTCGCACGCAGTGCGGCAGTGTGGATATCGATGCCCCGGAGCAGGTCGGCGGCCAGTACCCCGGTGTGCGCGTCGCCGGCGCCGTTGGTGTCCACCGCATCCACGGGAAAACCCGGGACCGCGTGGACCTCGCCGCCGGCGCCGAGCAGACAGCCTTTCGCTCCGTCCCGGACGACAACGGAAGCCCCTGGCGCGAGCCGATCGACCAACGCCGCGGTCGCCTCGGTGGTGTCCCCACGCTCGGACAGCTCGTGGGCTTCCGTCGCGTTACAACTCAGGATGTGCACCAGCGGCAGAACTTCCCCGAGACCGGGCGCTCGCGCGCCCAGTGGCCCGGGATCGAGCAGCACCCGAGGCCCAGCGAGGCCAGGTAGCCAGTCAAGCAGGGCGGACCGGTTCGCCTCGTGCAACAAGCTGTATCCCGAGACGTACACGATGTCCGCGGCGCCTGGGGACACGGCGTCGAGCCGGTCCCTTCGTAGGGTTCCCTCCGCTCCCGGGCTGGTCACGAACGTCCGCTCGCCCGTATCGTCCACAAGCGCTACACAGAAACCGGTATCCGACGCGTCTGTAGGTGGATGCGCGAGCAGGATTCCCGCCTCGTGCAAGGCTTCGCGAACCCGGTCACCGAAGTAACCGGTGCCGTGCTCGCCGGCGTAGTGCACCACGGCGCCGCTGCGCCGTGCGGCGACCATGACGTTGAACCCGCCGCCAACGACCAGCGTGGACCCCGCGGCGAGCACATCCGAGCCGGCGGCGGGTATCGCCGGTACCCGCATCACCAGATCGATGATGGCTTGTCCAGTGTGGACCAACTTGCTCATCGGCTGCCGCCTCGCCGTGCGCCGCCCAGCGCGGCGTACCCGCCCGCGGCGATGGCAAAGGTGATCACCCAGCCGAGGCCGTTGACGCCGAGCCAGGTGTCCGCGAACGGTCCGGTGAACCAGACGTCCGAATCCACTCCGGCGGTGGTGAACAGGTAGCCGGCGAGGATGGCGACCGCCCAGCAGGTCAGCGCTCGCGGTTCGATCCCGCCCCGGTACCAGTACGAGCTGGTGCGCCGCATATCCATCAATCCCACCGGGTCGTAGCTCCGCCTGCCCAACATATCCACCAGGAACACCCCGACCCATGCGGTGATCGGAATCGCAAGCAGGCTGATGAACGCGATGAATGGCGCGTAGAAGTTGTCCGCGATGAGCATGAAGTAGATCGCGCCAAGAAAGGTGATCACGACGTCGACCACCACCGCGTAGACCCGCTTGACCCGCAGGCCCAAGGTCAGCGTGGTCAGCCCGGCTGAGTACACCGAAAGGTGGTTCGACAGCAGCAGCCCGCCGAACGCGGCGACCAGGTACGGCACCGCCATCCAGCTGGGCAGCATATCGCGGATCGCGGCGACCGGATCGCCAGCTTCGGCGAGGGTTGAGTCGCCGGCGGAAAGCAGGCTGCCCAAGGAAATCAGTAGCACCAATGGGATACCCGCGCCGGCGGCGGCCGAGGCGATCAGCGAGCCGGCGCCTACCTTGGCGCCCTGGTAGCGGGACATGTCGGCGGCTGCGTTCGCCCAACCGATCCCGGTGCCGGCCGCGATAATCCCGACGCCCGCGATCATCGCGCCGATCGGGGCAGGGGAGGCGGCACTGACGGCCGCCCAGTCAATGGTGGCTACCAGGTTGATCGCGACCACGATGTTCAGCGCGCCGAAAATCCAGGTGGACCATTTCTGCACCACCAGCAACACCCGGTGGCCGAGCCCGGAGACGATCACCGTGAGCAGCACGAAGACCGCGATACAGCCAATCGTCAGCGCGGGGTTGGCGGTAGCGGCCGACTGGGTGCCAAACAGGATGGCGCACAAGGAAAGCAGCGTGAACGCGGCCGTCGTGGTGTTCACCGTCTCCCAGCCGAGCCGGGAGAGCAGCGAGATCGCGGTCGGACCGGCGTTGCCGCGAACGCCGAACACCGCCCTGGACAGCGTGAGCCCCGGTGCCCCGCCACGTTTACCCGCGATGGAGAGCACGCCGACGATGGCGAACGAGCCAACCGCGCCGAGCGCGGCGACGATCACCGCCTGCCAGACGGTGAGGCCCTGGAAGGCGACGAGCGTTGCACCGAGCGGCAACCCCAGAATGGAGATATTGGCCGCGAACCACACCCAGAAGAGCTCCATCGGGCGCCCGTGCCGCTCGCCGGCGGGGACTGGTTCGATCCCTCGGGTCTCCAGGGCGCCGGCTGAACTGGCCGCGCTGTCGAGTGCTTGCGTGGATTCGGTGGATTCCGTTGACATACCGGGGTTCCTCAGTTCTCGCGGAGGGCGAGCAGCCCGTCGACGAAGGGAGCAAGGTCTAGCTCGTTCACCGTGCGCACGTGCTCGACCATTTCCGCGGGCAAGGCGGCAAGACCGTGCTGGGCACCAAGAATCGCGCCACAGATCGCCGCCACGGTGTCGGTGTCGCCGCCAACGGTGGCCGCGATGCTGAGCGCGGCGTGCGGATCGGCTCCACGGGCCGCGACCAGCGCGAACGCTGCGATCACAGATTCCTGCGCCGCCACCGAGGTACCGATGACCTCGGGCAAGGCATCGTGCAACCGCTCGGTGTCCATCCCGCGAACGAAGCCGCGAACCCAGTGAAGCCGCGCGGCGATATCCCCACCGGCATGCCACCTGCCGCGCAGCGCGCCAGTAGCAGCCGCGGCTTCGGCCGCATCCAGTGTCTGGCTCGGATCCGCACCCGCGATGCCGGCCGAGACGGCCGCGGCGACAGCGGCAGCCGAGGCGATGCCGAGGTTCGTGTTGTGCGTGACCTGGCAGGCCCGTGCGACCGCATCCACCAGCCCGTCGTGTGGCGCGTTGGCGATCGCGACCGGGGTGATCCGCATGGCCGCGCCATTCGTCGTGCCCAGCGCGCCGGCGAGGTCCGGGGGAGTGCCCGATTCGAGTAGCTCGATCGCCCGCTTGGTGGACGGGCCGAGCAGATCAGCCGAACCGCGGCGGATCATGTCCGCCTCCCAGTCCGTCAGCGCCCTGGCGAAGGTCGCCGGGTCCAGCTCGCCGTTTCCTTCGATGAGCAGCCTGGCTACCAGCACGGCTTGCTCGGTGTCATCCGTGATCGACCCCGCGGCCATTCCAGGGGCGATCGGCTGTTCCGGGATCGCGTCAACGAGTCCGGTGATCGGCCCGTAGCACCGGAGGATCCGCTCGCGGGACATCGACTGCGTTGGCATACCAAGCGCATCGCCAAGGGCCAGCCCGTAGAACGCGCCGAGTGCGTGTTCCCGCCGCGCGCTCATCGGTCACCGTAGGTCAGGTGGAAGGTGAACCTGCTGGGATCCAGCCAGCTCACCACATGCTCGACCAGGCCACCGCGCGGATCAAGGCAGTCCCGCACGGCGCGCAGGAATGGCGTGTCCGGTGCGCGCTCCAGCAGCTCGGCGTTCCTTTCGTCCAGCGGCGCGCCGCTGATCCACTGCTCACCGCCGCTGGAGTACAGACCGGCTGAAGCAAGCGTGGCGGTGAGCGAGTCCTCGCGTAACCCCTGCTCGGGAAGCTCGGCGAAGGCGGGGATATCCGGGATATAGGACAGTTCCAGCGATACTGGGCCGGCCTGCGGGTCACGGCGCAACCGGCGGATCAACATGAAGGACTGGATCTCGAAGCGCTCCGTCAGTTCCTGGTCGCGTACCCGGTCGATCCCGAGCAGCTCGGTGGTGATCTCGAAGCCGGAGTCGGCAAGCGCGGTCGCCCACCCAGAGTGCTGGTCGAGCGGCACTCCGTCGAAGGTGACGAACGAGCCGACCCCGCTTTGCGTGGCGATCAACTCGTGTCGCTGTAGCTCGGCGAGCGCGCTGCGCACCGTCCCCCGGCTCACCTGGTAGCGCTGCGCCAGCTCGTTCTCGCCGGGCAGCCGCTCACCGGTGGCCAGCCGGCCGGATCGGATCTGCTTCGCGAGCTCGCTCACCAGGCGATTGCGCTTGCTGAAGCCTGCCTGTTCAATCATGTACATACATGTACAGGAGCCGGTGCGTTATGTCCAGATCCGCCCGTAACACGCCGTCGCCGTGGGCCGGAAAACCGGTGGAACAGGCCCGACGCGCGGCATTACCGTGTTGCCGAATCTGGTCACCTAGTCAGGGCGTGCCGTTGTACATCCGGTGAGACATCCGAGCGCTGAATTCTCGCGCGTCGCGCTTCGGCGCCCGCGCGCTTTCCGTCGTGGACTTCTCACCGAAACAGGTGTACTGATATGCCCATTTACTGGGTGGCCACGCCTACCCGCCTGCCGCTCGTTATCCGCCGTTGCCACGCCTGCGCCGCCAAGCGCTTCCGGGCAACCGGCCGGTTCCGGGTCAACGCGAACCACAAACTCATCGATGCCTGGCTGCTCATCCGCTGTACCGGCTGCGCGGAAACCGCCAAGCTCGCCGTACTCGAACGAATTCCGGTGCGCACGATCCGGCCAGGACTGCTGTGCCGGCTACAGGACGACGACCCCGTCCTGGCCGCCGAGCTGCTTCAGGACCCTGGCCTGTGCCGCCGCCAACGCATCGCCCTCGACTGGGACAACGCCTGGCGCCTGGCCATCGACGAGTCGGATCACCCCGCGCACGCGGATAAGGATGGGGAGCGGATCGAGGTTTCGGTCCATTTCGCGGCGCGTATCCCGGTTCGGCCGGTGCGACTGATCGCGCAGGGCCGCGGTCTGTCGCGAGCTGAGGTTCGGCGACTGATCGACGTGCGGAAGCTGGTCTCGGAGGTCCGGCTGGACAGCAAGCGCTCCAGCGACTTCACCTTCATGCTCGAGCATTGATCCGCGCGCCGGTTCGGGATCCACAATGGATCGAACGTTGGAACGCGGGTGAATCGGGCGTCGCGCGGTGATGTGTCGCATCCCATGACGGCGGAGAGGGGTGGAATTCCGTGTTAGGCTCCGGGCGCCAGTTGAACCACGCCATGCGGCGAGGTCAGGGAATCCGGTGCGAATCCGGAACTGACGCGCAGCGGTAACGGTGACGGGCGGGACACAGCCACTGGAGTGCGCTCTGGGAAGGCGTCCCGGCCGGATGAGCCGAAGTCCGAAGACCTGCTGGCGCCCGCCCTCCGGGCGATCCGGGTGCGGGTGAATCGTACGGCTGGGCTCCGCGCATGAGCCCTCGACGCAAGGGAATGCCGTGTCGAATATCCGAGTGGCGCGTCTCGCGACCGTATTCATCGCCAGTGCGCTGGTGTTGGCTGGCTGTCACGGCGATACGGGTAATGCGCCTGCCGAGGCGGCCGCCGGTTATCCCCGGGCGGTGGACAACTGCGGTACCCGAGTCAGCGTGCCGGCGCCACCGCGGCGCGCGGTCGCGCTCAACCAGGGCAGTGCGGAGATCATGCTTGCCTTGGGGCTCGGTGATCGCATGGTGGGTACCGCGACCTGGACGGACCCGGTGCTACCCAGTTTGGCCGAAGACAACGCACGGGTTCCGCGACTCGCCGAGAATATGCCGTCATTCGAGAGCGTGCTTGAGGTCGAACCGGATTTCGTCGCCGCCTCCTTTGTGTCCACCTTGGGCAAGGGTGGGGTAGCGACACGGGAGCAGTTCGCCGAACTCGGGGTGCCGAACTACGTGGCGCCAGCGGACTGCCAGAAGGACAACAGCGGTGGCGGCGACGGATCCCGCGACGATCCATTGACCATGGACACCATCTACACCGAGATCCGCGATCTGGCGCGGATCTTCGACGTCCAGCAGCGTGGCGAGCGGTTGATCACGGAGCTTCGGGAACGAATGCGCAAGGCCGCCGAGAACACTGACACCTCGCGTGTCACGGTGCTCTACTGGTTCGCCAACTCCGATGCGCCGTATCTCGCCGGTTGCTGCGGCGCGCCGGGCATCATGACGCGCGCTCTGGACGCCAGGAATGTTTTTGCCGACACCCATGAAGAGTGGCCGCAGATCAACTGGGAGGCGATCGCCGATCGCGATCCGGATGTGCTGGTGCTCGGCGATCTCACCAGGCGCTCGGAAACCGCCGAGACGGCCGAGCAGAAGATCGCGCATCTGGAGTCGCATCCGGTTGCGAGCCAGCTTGCCGCCGTGCGGCAGAAACGATACGTGCGACTCAGCGGTCAGGCGATGAACCCGACGATGCGGACCGTGGATGGCACCGAGAAGCTCGCGGAAGCGCTGCGCGAGTTCGGGTTGACCGGTTGATCGGGCAACGATCGGAATCCGGCCGGGCGGTCGGCACCTACTGTCTCGCCGGCGTCGGTATCCTCGCGGTGTCCATTTCGGTCGTCGTCGCGATCGGACCCGCGCGGGTCGGTGTGACGGATGCTTGGTCCGTGGTGCTGTCCCGGCTCGGCCTCGCCGAGGTGGAGCTCAGCCCGCTGCGCGCCGGTATCGTATGGGACCTGCGGTTGCCGAGGGCGTTGCTCGCGGCGATCTGCGGCGCGGGGCTCGCGGTCTGTGGCGCGGTGATGCAGGCGCTGCTGCGCAATCCGCTCGCCGATCCGTTCGTGCTTGGCGTGTCCTCCGGCGCCTCCACCGGGGCCGTGGCGGTGGTAGTACTCGGCGTGGGTGGTGGTGCCCTGTCGATCTCCTCCGGGGCGTTTGTCGGCGCGGTGGTGTCCTTCGCGCTCGTCCTGCTGCTCAGTCAGACTCTCGGCGGTACAACCGAGCGGGTGGTGCTTTCCGGGGTGGCCGCGATGCAGCTGTTCTCGTCGCTCACCTCGTTCATCGTGCTGACCTCCGGTGACGCGGAGACCACCCGAGGGGTGCTCTTCTGGTTGCTCGGCTCGCTGAGCAGTGCCGCGTGGTCCGAAGTCGCGCTCTGTGCGCTGGTCCTCGCTGGTGTGCTGGCGGTGTGCCTGGGTTACGCACGGACGCTGGACGCATTCGCCTTCGGTGCCGAGGCCGCGGCCACCCTTGGTGTCGCGGTCGCCAGAACCAGAGTGGTGCTGCTGTGTGCCACCGCCCTGCTCACCGCCGCACTGGTGAGTGCGGCCGGTGCCATCGGGTTCGTCGGTCTGGTCTTGCCACACGCCGCGCGGGCGCTCGTTGGTGCGAACCACGGTCGGCTGCTGCCGGTGACGGCGGTGGTCGGGGCCGTGTTCCTGGTGTGGATCGACACGCTCGCGCGCACCGTACTCGAGCCCCAGGAGGTACCGGTCGGCGTAGTCACCTCGCTGATCGGCGTGCCGGCGTTCGTGGTCGTGCTCTACCGCACGAGGCGCGCGACATGAGCGGCGGCCAGGCGGGACTGTCCGCGGACCGGGTCAGCCGCACGGCGGGCGGCAGGCTCATTCTGGACACGGTCAGTGTGACGCCGGCGGCCGGTTCCACGGTTGGTGTGCTCGGGCCGAACGGTTCGGGAAAATCCACCTTGCTGCGGCTGCTCGCGGGCGTGCTGGCACCGACGAGCGGGCTGGTCACGCTCGATGACCAACCCCTGCCCGAGTGGGGGCGGCGCAGGTTGGCCAAGCGGGTCGCGGTCGTGCAGCAGCAGGCCGATACCCAAGTCGAGCTCAGCGTGCGCGATGTCGTCTCGCTCGGGCGAATCCCGCACCGCGGTCCGTGGTCGCCGATATCGGCCGAGGACCACGCGGTGGTAGCCGCCGCGCTGGTGGACACCGGATTGGCGGACAAGGCCGACCGAGCGTGGCAGACGCTCTCCGGTGGCGAGCGGCAACGGGCGCAGATTGCCCGCGCGCTTGTCCAGCAGCCACGCGAGTTGCTACTGGACGAGCCGACCAATCATCTGGACATCCAGTACCAACTGGATTTGCTGACGCTGATCTCCCGCTTGCCGTTGACCACCATCGTCGCGTTACATGACCTGAACCTGGCCGCGATGTACTGCGACCAGCTCGTCGTGCTCAATCGAGGCAGCGTGGTAGCCGTCGGAACACCACGCGCGGTGCTCACCGTGGAACTACTTGCCGAGGTTTACGGGGTTCGCGCGGAGATCGAGCACCCTGAGACAGATGGCCCGCCCCATGTCCGCTTTCTCGGCGTACTTGGCCAGTAGCGCGGATCAGTGCGAACGTTCGTCGATCACCCTGCGCAGCTTGCCCACGGAGCGCTCGAGCGTATCCGGCGCGACGATGCGCACGCCGACGGTCACGCCGAGAGTGTCCTTCACCTTTCCCGCGATCTCCGCTGCCGCGCTCGTTGTGCCAGCAGGGGTTTCCGGTTCCATCGCCTCGATCAGCACCTCCAGTTGATCGACGCGGTCCCGTTCGAAGAGCCGGAGCTGGAAGTGCGGCGACAGCCCTTCGGTGCCGAGCACGATCTCCTCGAAGTGGATGGGAAAGACGTTGACGCCACGCAGGATGATCATGTCGTCGGAACGGCCAGTGAGCCGGTCCATCCTGCGGTAGCCGGGGCGGGCGGTACCCGGTCGCAGCGTCGTCAGATCACGGGTGCGGTAGCGGATCACCGGTTGCCCGCGTTTGGTCAGCGTGGTGAGCACCAACTCGCCGGTTGATCCGTCCGGCAGTGGCGTCTGCTCGAGTGGGTCGATGACCTCGGGGTAGAAGTGATCCTCCCAGATATGCAGGCCGTCCTTGGTCTCCACGCATTCCTGGGCCACGCCAGGCCCCATTACCTCGGAGAGGCCATAGATGTTCACCGCGTGCAGGTTCATCCGGCTCTCCAGTTCCGCGCGTAACTGCTCGGTCCACGGTTCGGCACCCAGAATGCCGATACGCAACGAACTCTCCGTCGCGTCGATCCCTTGCCGGTCGAACTCGTCGAGCAGGGTCAGCAGGTACGTCGGCGTACCCATGATCACCTCGGGCTGAAAGTCGGTGATCAGCCGTACCTGGCGGGCGGTCATCCCGCCGGAGACCGGGATGGTCGCGCAGCCGAGCTTCTCCGCGCCGTAATGCGCGCCGAGGCCGCCGGTGAACAGGCCGTACCCGTAGCAGATATGCACTTTGTGCCCAGGGCGCCCGCCCGCGGCGAAGATCGACCGCGCCATGACCGTCGCCCAGCTGTCGATGTCCTCGGCCGTATAACCGGTCACCGTCGCGTTGCCGGTGGTGCCGCTCGACGCGTGAATCCGGCGAACCTCGCGCATGGGCACGGCGAGCATGCCAAACGGGTAGTTGTCCCGCAGGTCCTGTTTCGTGGTGTACGGGAACTTGGCCAGGTCGGCGAGCTCGCGTAGCTCATCGGGATGTACCCCGGCTTGCTCGAACCGACGCCGGTATGCCGGAACATTCTGGTAGGCATACCGGACAGTCCATTGCAGACGTTCAAGTTGGACGGCACGAAGCTCGTCCACACTCATGCGTTCCGCGGGACTGAGCTCCTCGTGCCTGGGTGCCGGGCCCAGTCCTCGGGTGGCTGCTGGCACCCCATTGTGCCTCGCGCTCATCGGATCAGGTTCCTCATTCCTGGTTCGGGGCTTGCCCGATCGTGCGGCTGCGACCACGGAACTCCGCGAGCACGACCTGGCCGGTGTCCGTTTCCCGACAGACCGTCACGTCATAGATGCCGCTGCGGCCGTACCGGACTCGTTCCTCCGCGATCGCGATCAGGTGATCGCCGAGGTTGCCGCTGGCGACGAAGGTAATCTCGGCTCCGGCGGCGACGGTCACTGGTCCATGACTGTTACACGCGCAGGCGAAGGCGGTATCAGCCAGCAAGAACAGGTAGCCGCCGTGCATGATGTCGTGGCCGTTCACCATCTGCTCGGTGACCCGCATCCGTGCGGTCGCGTTTCCGAGACCGACCTCGGTCAACTCGATACCGAGCGCGCGCGAAGCCGAATCGTTGGCGAACATCGCCGTCGCGGCGGTGCCGACTTCGGAACCAGACTGCGCCACGCGGTGTCACCACCTTGTCAACCAACCGAATGGACGGTTATTTAACTGCTTTATAGAAGTATTCACCCGCCGGCTTGTCAACGCGAGGTTCGGCGTTGGCAGGTGACCGTGTCTCGCGCTAGCATAATTCCTGAACGTTCGGTTGGTAAATAGGCCGCCGACCCGAGCGCGGGACAGGAAGGTGCTCGGCCGATGACCGCAACGGAGCTGGCCACCACGGAGCTGCAGCGCCATTTCGAGCGCACCATCGAGCACGACCAGCGCATCGAACCGCGCGACTGGATGCCCGAGGGCTACCGCAAGACGATGATCCGGCAGATTTCGCAGCACGCGCACTCGGAGATCATCGGCATGCAGCCGGAAGGTCACTGGATCACCCGTGCCCCCTCATTGCGGCGCAAGGCGATCCTGCTCGCCAAAGTGCAGGACGAGGCCGGCCACGGGCTGTACCTGTACTCGGCCGCGGAAACGCTCGGCGCCGAGCGCACGGACCTCACCGACCGGCTGATCAGCGGCGCGCAGAAGTACTCGTCGATCTTCAACTACCCCGCCCTGACCTTCGCCGACGTCGGGGTGATCGGCTGGCTGGTGGACGGCGCGGCGATCTGCAACCAGGTGCCGCTGTGCCGCAGCTCCTACGGTCCCTACGCGCGGGCGATGATCCGGATCTGCAAGGAGGAATCCTTCCACCAGCGGCAAGGTTTCGAACTGTTGCTGACGATGATGCGGGGAACCAGCGCGCAGCGAGACATGGTGCAGGAGGCGACCAATCGATGGTGGTGGCCGGCACTGATGATGTTCGGACCACCCGATGCGGATTCGCCGAATACCGCGCAGTCCATGGCGTGGAAGGTGAAACGACACACCAACGACGAGCTGCGGCAGCGCTTCGTCGATATGTCGGTGCCGCAGGCGGACGCGCTCGGCGTCACGCTGCCTGATCCCTGGCTGGCCTGGAATGCGGAACGCGGGCACTACGACTTCGGCGAGCTGGACTGGGCCGAGTTCAAACAGGTGCTCGCGGGTAATGGGCCGTGCAACGCCGATCGCATCGCGCATCGCCGTGCCGCGCGGGACAACGGCGCATGGGTGCGCGAAGCCGCCGCCGCGTACGCGGCCAAACACGCGGAAGGGCAGGGGAGATGACCCAGGATAGTCAGGGTGAATCGCCGGTTCGTGCCGGCTGGCCGCTCTACGAGGTATTCGTGCGCGGTAAGCGCGGACTCAACCATGTGCACGTGGGTTCGCTGCATGCGGCCGACGACCAGATGGCCGTGCGGCATGCCCGCGATCTGTACACCCGGCGCAACGAGGGCGTGAGTATCTGGGTGGTACGCGCCGCGCATATCGTCGCGACCAGTCCGGACGAGCGCGATCCGTTCTTCGCGCCGAGCGGCGACAAGGTGTACCGGCATCCCACCTTCTACGCGATCCCCGACGGTGTGCCGCATATGTGAAAGGCGGTGGAATGTCTACCCATAGGGCAAGCAGTACAACCAACGCCGGCAACGCCTACCAAGCGCTTGCCGAGGCGCACGACGACGCGCGGTGGGCGTTCGGCACCGGGTTCGACGATCCATTGTCTGGTGTGGACACTACGCTGCCGGATGACGTGCCGGGCGGCAAGCTCGCCGAGTACTGCCTGATGCTCGGGGACGACGCGCTGATTGCGGCGCATCGGCTGCAAGAGTGGTGCACCAACGCGCCGGAACTCGAAGATGAGGTCGCGATCGCGAATATCAGCCTCGACCTGCTCGGCCAGGCAAGGCTGCTGCTCGCTCGCGCCGGGCGGGCGGACGGTACCGGTAGGAGCGAAGACCACTACGCCTACTTCCGGGACGAGCACGAGTTCCGGAACGTTCGACTGGTGGAGCGCCCGCATACGGATTTCGCCGATCTGGCTGCATTCCTGCTGCTGTTCGGTTCCTGGCGACTGGCGCTGCTCGGGCGATTGACCGGCGCGCGGGATCCGGTGCTCGCCGCGATTGCCGGCAAGGCGGTCAAGGAACTGAGCTATCACCGGGAGTACGCGGCTGGCTGGGTGGTCCGCCTTGGCGATGGTACGGAGCTGTCGAGGCGGCGGATGATCGCGGCGCTGGATCGCTGGTGGCCGTTCGTGGACGAGTTGTTCCACGGGCATCCGGCGGAAATCCAGCTAGCCACGCTCGGTGTCGCGGTGGATCCCGCGTACCTGCGCGGTGAGTTCGACACGGTACTGGCCAGCGTGCTTTCGGCGGGCCGGCTGAGCGTGCCGGATGGCGCCCCGGTAGCCGGAGTCGCCGGGCGTACCGGACGCCACGGCCTGCACACCGAAGCGCTCGGCGGCATACTCACCGAGCTGCAGGGCTTGGCCCGCGCGCATCCGGAGGCGACCTGGTGAGCGCCGAAGACCACGGTCCCGCCTACGCCGTCGCCGCGACGGTGACCGACCCCGAGCTACCCGTACTGACCTTGGCCGAGTTGGGCATCCTGCGCGAGGTGCGTGACGTGGACGACGCGGTCGTCGTCTCGATCACACCGACCTACAGCGGATGCCCGGCGATGGCGCAGATGCGAGCCGACCTGACGGATGCCTTGCGTGCCGCTGGTTACGCGACGGTCGAGGTACGTACGGTCCTGCACCCGCCATGGACCACCGATTGGATCAGCGAGACCGGCCGGCGCAAACTCGCGGCCGCCGGTATCGCGCCACCTGGGCCTGCCCGGACCGAAGCGGTGGTGCTGCCACTGGCCGCGCCGCCAAGCAGGGTGCGCTGTCCGCGCTGCGGATGCCCGGACACCGTGGAGATCTCGCGATTCAGCGGTACCGCATGCAAGGCGCTGCGCCGCTGTCCGAACTGTGTCGAACCGTTCGAACACCTCAAGGAGATATGACGTTGAGCGCCAGGGTTCGCGCCGATTTTCACCAGCTTGCCGTGGCCGGCGTCGATCGGCTGTGCGCGGATGCGGTCGCGGTCCGGTTCGCCGTCCCCGCCGGACTCGCGGATGCCTACGCGTTTCGGGCCGGCCAGTCGCTGACGCTACGGCGTCGCTGGGCGAGCGGTGAGCAGCGCCGAACGTATTCCATCTGCGCCCCGGAAGGGGCCGAACCACGGATCGGCGTGCGGGAGATTCCCGGTGGCCTGTTCTCCTCGTGGTTGGTCAACGAGGTAGCGCCAGGGGAGCTGATCGAGGTCGGCACGCCAACCGGAACGTTCACGCCGGAGGCGGCCACGCGCGCGCGGCATGTGCTGGTAGCAGCCGGCTCCGGTATCACGCCGATTCTCTCGATCGCCGCCACCGTGCTGCGCGAGCCGGCCAATACCGTGACGTTGATCTACGGCAATCGCCGCAGCGACACGGTGATGTTCGTCGACGAGCTGGCCGACCTGAAGGATCGGTATCCCACCCGGCTGGAGCTCATGCATGTGCTCTCCCGCGAGCCACGCGAAGCCGAGCTGTTCTCCGGCAGGTTGGATGCCGCCCGGCTGCGCAACGTGCTCGGGGTTTTGCCGGAACCGGCAACGGTCGATCACTGGTGGTTGTGCGGACCGTACGGCCTGGTTGAGGATGCGCGGCGGCTGCTCACCGAGCTCGGGGTGCCGGCCGAGCGGGTACACCGCGAACTGTTCTATGTGGATGACCTGCCGCCGGAACCGGTGCGACACGCAGAACCAGCGGTGGACGGGGCGGCCACCGAGGTGACTGTCCTGCTGGACGGGCGGTCGAGCACGGTGCGCCTGCCCGCCGATCAGCCGGTTCTGGACGGAGCCCAGCGCTTCCGGCCGGATCTGCCCTTCGCCTGTAAGGGGGGCGTATGCGGTACCTGCCGAGCAAAGGTCACCAACGGCGCGGTCCGGATGCGACGCAACTTCGCCCTCGAGGAACCCGAGGTGGCCGAGGGATTCGTGCTGACCTGCCAATCGTTGCCTGATTCGGATGCGCTGACCCTCGACTACGACGCCTAGCGGCTCGAGTCAGCCCGCCCGCCACGCTCGTGGCCAAGCATGGAATATGGAATGTGGCATGTGGTATACCAGGTACCATGCCAGCATCGGATCCGCTCGCGTCGCTATCCCCGATAGCGACGCACACCCGAGGGGAGCGGGCGCGTGCTGAGCTGCTGAGTGCCATCGTGCGTGGTCAGCTGCCGCCCGGAACCGTGCTCAGTGACCGGCAGCTTTCCGAGGTTCTCGGCGTCAGCCGGACACCGATCCGCGAGGCGATGCACACCCTGGAAGCCGACGGGTTGGTCGAGCGCAGCGGCGGCCGGCTGGTCGTCGCTGGCTTCTCGGTTCGGGACACCCGCGAGCTGTTCGAACTGCGCAGGCTGCTCGAACCGGCCGGGCTGGACCGCCTCGCGCAAACCTGGGACGAGCAGGGCGTGTACGAGCTGGCCACATTCTTCGACGAGTTCCCAGGAGACCTACCCGCCGGTCCCTACGACGAGTACCTCCAGCGGGACCACCAGTTTCACCAGCTCATCGTCGCGTGGAGTGGCAACTCCCGGCTTATCCGCTGCTACGACGTGGTGGAAACCCAGATCAACCGAATCCGACACCATCTCGCCCCCGGCTATCGCGGCCGAATGGCCGAGGTCGTCCAGGAGCACCGCGACGTATGCGCGGCGATAGCCCGCAAGGACCTTGCCGGGGCCCGCGCGGCACTGGTGCGCCACTTGGAAAACGGCGAACGGGCGATGGTCGAGTTCCTTGCCGCGCGGGAAACCGGCGCCCCGGAAACCACACCGACACACTGACGACCGGGAAAGGAAGGTGGCGGCCATGCGGTTGGCCACGATACGCACATCCGGTACCGAGACCGCCGCGCTCGTCTGCCCTTCGGGGGTAGTGCCGATCGCCGCGATCAACGCGGCTTATCGCACGTCGTGGCCGGTTGACCTGTTCACCCTGCTCGCCGAGGGCCAGTTCGCCGAATTCGATATCTGGTTGGCACGGCAAGGCGATATCCACACTCGACTCGCGGAGCGCCTCCTCGATCCGTCCGAAGTAGATTTCGCGCCGCCGTACCGCTCGCCGCGCAAGATCTGGGGAATCGGGCTCAACTACGTCGATCACGCGGCCGATCTGTCCGAGGCCGCGCCCGCTACGGAGCCAGCGAGTTTCCTGAAGCCAGCTACGACGATCATTGGCACCGGTGAGTCCATCCGGTTGCCTGCCCAGTCCGAGCGGGTCACCGCCGAGGCCGAGCTCGGCATCGTCATCGGGTCAACGGCGCGGGATGTCCCTGAGTCCGCTGCACTGTCCTATGTGGCGGGATTTACCACCATCATCGATATGACCGCCGAGGACATCCTGCAACGCAACCCCCGATATCTGACCCGTGCCAAAAGTTTCGACACCTTCTTCAGCTTCGGGCCGGAAATCATCACGCTGGACGAGTTTCTCGCTACTCCGGCAGAGCTGCCGGGCCTCACCGTAGGCACCTGGCACAACGATCGGCTGCACCGGGACAACGTGGTCGGCAATATGACGTTCACCCCGGAGTTCCTGGTTTCCTTCCATTCGGCGGTGATGACCTTGCTGCCGGGGGACATCATCTCGACCGGCACCCCGGGAGCGGTGGTGATCACCGACGGCGACGTCGTATCGTGCCGGATTCCCGGCTTCCGGGAGCTGGCCAACCCGGTGCACGGCGCACGGGCCACGGCGTGAGCGGGGACCACGGCGCGCTGACCACGTCCCTTGTTGCCAGCACGGAGCTGACCGCCCTGGTCGAGGGGATCTTCCTTGGCCATGGAGTGCCGGCGGCCGACGCGGCGGTGATCGCCGACCATCTGGTGACCGCCAATCTGCGTGGCGTCGATTCGCATGGCGTGAGCAGGGTTCCGGTGTATATCGAGCGGCTCGCGGGTGGCCTGGTTCGGCGGGATGCCAGCGTCACGACCGTGCGGGAGACGCCGGTGAGCGCGCTACTGGACGGGAACAACGGTAGCGGCATCAGCGTGGCCAACCACGCCATGCATCGCGCCATCGACAAGGCGCGCGCCGCGGGTATCGGCATGGTCAGTGTGCGCGGGTCGAATCACTGCGGGATGCTCGCCTACTACACGGCGCTGGCCGCAAGGGCGGGATTGCTCGGGTTCGCGACCACCAGCGCGCCGGCGACCATGGCGCCGTGGGGAGCCACCCGCGCGTTTTTCGGTACGAATCCGCTGTCCTATGCGATACCGATGCCCGAGTCGCATGCGGACATCGTGTTCGATATGGCAACCAGCCAGGTAGCGCGCGGCAAGATCATCCTGGCCGCGCGGGAAGGCAGGCGTATACCGCTTGGTTGGGCGCTCGGACCGGACGGTCAACCGACCGACGATCCGGACGCGGGTTTCGCCGGGGTAATGCTGCCGCTCGGCGGGCCGAAGGGCTCCGGTCTCGCGTTACTGGTGGAAACCCTGTCCTCGGTGCTTTCAGGTGCACTGTACGGGCCGTGGATCCCGCCGCTGTACGACAATGACACCGAGCCGCAGGCGATCGGACATTTCTTCCTGGCCGTTCGCCCCGATCTCTTCCGGCCAGCAGCGGAGTTCACCGCCGCGATGGCGCGGCTGGCCACCGAGATCACCGAGCTTCCGGCGCTCGCCCAGCAGGATCGGGTATATCTGCCTGGCGAGCTGGAAGCCGAAACCGCGCGACACCGGCGTGCCCAAGGCATCCCACTGTCCGAAGAGGTCCGAGCGGATCTGGCCCTGCTCGATAACCGCGCTAACCTTGAAGAACGCGAATACGGAAGGTAACCAAACCCGCCGCGCACCCAACCGGAAGATCCCTGAAGAACGCGGTTCTCGCTTTAGAACGAACCGACGAGCCCGCCGTCCACCCGAAGCTGGACCCCGTTGATGTATGCCGCGCCGGTTCCGCAAAGGAAGACGGTGGCCGCGGCGAACTCCGCTGGCGTGCCGTACCGCTTGGCGGGAATAGCGGCTTCACTGCTTTGCCGGACCGATGTGGCATCGGTGTTCGCCGCGGACGCTTTCGCTTCGTCCAGCTGCGCGGTCCGGTCCGTCTCGACCCTGCCTGGCAACACCATGTTCACCGTGACGCCGTCCGCGGCGACTTCGCCGGCCAGGGTCTTGAGGTAGCCGGCGAGTCCAGCGCGGGCCAGATTGGAGCGTACGAGCCCGGCGATCGGCTGCCGCACCCCGCTCGACCCGATTGCCACGATCCGGCCCCAGCCGGCCTCGCGCATCGGCGGCAGCAGCTGATGCACCAGCTCGATCTGCGCGAGCAGGAGCGTTTCCACCGCGGCGGCCGCATCCTGTCTGGTCAACTCGGCCGCGGTCCCCGGTGGTGGCCCGCCGGAGTTGAGTACCAGGATGTCGATGCGACCGAGCCGCTCGGTGATCGACGCGATGGCTTCGCCAGTGCCGTCCGGATCGGTGAGGTCGATGCCAACCCCCAGCGCGCCCGGGTGGTCCGCCGCCCGCTGGCGAGCGAGCTCCGCCCGCCGGCCGGTGAAGGCGACGCGGGCGCCTTCGGCGGCCAGGCCGCTGGCTGTGGCGTACCCGAGCCCCGAGGTGGAACCAAGTACGAGCGCGGTGCGCGAGGTCAGACCGAGATCCATGATCGCTCCGTCAAGCTGCTGCGGTAATCAGTACCACCTGACCGTATTCCATATATCAATCTAGTCAAGCGAGTCGAACGAATCCGCAGGACAGCACTGATCGACCGATTCGATGCGACCAAGAATCGGGGGTCTCAGTATACGGAATATCGTTGCTAGGATGCTGTCATGTCCGCTCCGCAGTTGCCACCGTTGCCGGCCAGACCCGGCAACCTCACCGATCTGGTGCTTGCCGCCTTGCAGCGGGCGATCATCGAGCAGCAGCTGCCCCCTGGACAGCAGGTCAGCGAGGCGAGCCTGGCCGATTCGCTACAGGTAAGCAAAACCCCCGTGCGGGAGGCCCTGTTGCGGCTGCGCCACATCGGCCTGGTCGAGACGGCGGATCGCGGTTTGCGGGTAACGATGCCCTCCGCGAGCAGGACGCGCTATGCCTATGAGCTGCGCGCTGGCCTCGAGCGCTCAGCGGCGACACTGGCCGCCGAACGTTGCTCGGACGCCGAGCTTGTCACGGTCGCCGAGGCGGCCCAGAACTCGCTCGAGCACGCCCTACATGGCGATGCGGACGGATTCCGCGCCTGCGATTTGGCCTTCCACCAGTCCGTTTGCGAAGCGGCGCGTAATCCGCTGCTCGAGCAAGCCGTGCGGGATGCCCTGCTGCTCACCGGCGCGCTGCGCGCGCGGGACGTGCCAATCTCCGGCGATTCGGTGGGCTGCGCGCGCGAGCACCTCGCGGTTTCCGATGCGCTCGCCGAACGGGACGGGCATGCCGCGGGCCGTGCGATGTACGCGCATGTCCAGCACGTCATGCGGATCGTGCTGGACGCGCTCGGTGAGCCGGACGCGGACGGCTAACTGAGCGTAGGCTGCTCGCTGGCCGCGGCTTCCGCGCAGGCGCGAACCCCGGCATCGGTGGCGCCAAGGGCCTCCGAGATCGCCCAAGCGGCGGCACGCACGAGTGGAGCAAGCTCGGTCAGCCGATCCTCGGGAAGTCGAACCGTGGGGCCGCTGAGGCTGAGGCAGCCGATCGCGCTCTGGGTGTGATCGAACAGTGGCGCGGCGACCGTATGGATTCCCGGCGTGCGTTCCGAAAGCGACAGTGCCCAGTGGCTCGCGCGGATCTCCGGAAGCTGCGCGCGCAGCACGTCCGGATCCTGGATCGAACCGGGTGCCAATGCTTCCAGCGGCCTGGCCAGCACGGCTTCCCGCTCGGCGGGGGACAGGAAGGCGAGTAGTACCTTGCCCTGCGCGCCGTATGGCAGCGGCAGCGGTACGCCAATCTCGGTGTAGGTGCGCCGCAACGGCTGATGACTCTCCACCTGTTCGATCACCGCGCGCTCAGTGGGCGAGACCAACTCGTGCAGGCCGACGGTCTCGTCGGTGGCGTCCCGAAGCGCGTGCATCTCCGGCAGGGCGGCCTCGCGGAGGGTCGCGGGGAGCGCGCCGCTGCGGGCGACCTGCACCAGTAGCGGCCCCAACGCGTAACGCCGGTCCGCGGTATGCCTGATCAGCCGGTTGGACTGCATCGCGGCGAGTAGCCGGTGCGCCGTGCTGGTGGACAGGCCGGTACTGCGCGCGATCTCGCTGATCCCGAGTACCGGTGTTCGGGCGGAGAAACACCGGAGTATCGCCACGGCGCGGTCGATTGACTGGACCGAGTTGCCCGCGGGCCGCTCGCCCCCTGCTGTCCTGCTCATGTCTCCAGTTTCCCTTGCGGTACGGCGTGTTTCGCGGGCGCCTACCCGCGTGCCCTTGACCCCTATGCGGCACGTCACTTACTGTTTTCCTTATAACGGGACTGTTTCCCATAATACAGGAAGGAGTGTTCGTGGCGCCGCTCAGTGGTTTCCGGGTTCTGGATCTCACCCGCTTCCTGTCTGGTCCGTACTGCACGATGGTGCTGGCCGAACTCGGCGCGGATGTGGTCAAGATCGAGAACCCCGTGCAGGGCGACGATTCGCGCCGCCTCGCACCGAAGGTGAATGGGGAGAGCTACCCGTTCGCGATGCCGAACCGCAGTAAACGCAGCGTGGCGCTGGATCTCAAGCAGGATGCCGGGCGGGATGCCTTCCTGCGGCTCGCCGCGAGCGCCGATCTGGTTGTGGAGAACTTCCGGCCCGGCGTGGTCGCCCGCCTTGGCATCGACTACCCGGCGGTACGGGCGGTTCGCTCGGATGTGTTGTACTGCTCGATCAGCGGGTTCGGCCAGACCGGACCCTATCGAGACCGGCCGGGCTTCGACATCATGGCCCAGGGATACAACGGGTTTCTCCGGATGACCGGCCACCCGGACGGTCGACCGGCCAAAGTGGGCATTGCGATCAATGACATCGCGGCTGGTGCGACCGCACTGTACTCGATTCTGGCCGCCGAACTGCACCGGCGTGCTACCGGGGAAGGCCAGTACCTGGATATCTCGCTTGTCGATGCCGGACTCGCCTGGACGGTATGGGAATCCGGTGCCTTCTTCGGTGCTGGTGAAGTTCCCGAGCCGACCGGAACCCGGCACCGGCGCTCCGCGCCGTATCAGGCGTATCGCACGGCGGACGGCTACGTGACCATCGGCGCGAACACCGAACGGTTATGGCAGCGGCTCGTCCACGACGTCTTCGCCGATCCAAGCCTGGCCGACGATCCGCGATTCCGGACCCTTGCCGACCGGATGGCCAATCTGGACGAACTGCAGGGTCGCATCGAGGCCGTCACCAGTAGCGAGCCGACGGCGCACTGGATCGAGTTGCTTGATCATGCCGGAGTGCCGGGCGGGCCGGTGCTCACCTACGACCAGGCGTTGACCGATGAACACGTACTAGCCAGAGATATGGTCGTCGAACTCGACCACCCGATCATCGGTCCAATGCGGACCATCGGGCCGCCGACGAAGTTCTCTGGCCTCCCTTACCACGTGCGTTCTCCCGCACCGTGGCTCGGTCAGCACACCACCGACGTGCTTGGTGAGGCCGGATTCGGCGCCGAGGAGATCGCTGGACTACTTGCCAGCGGGGTGGCACACAACGAACACCCAGAACGGGAAAACCCGAAACAGGAGATGGGGAGCTGACCGATGGCTGACCAACTCGTGGTGGAGCGGGCCGGTGCGATCGCGACGATCGTGCTCAACCGGCCGGAGTCACATAACGCGATAACCCTTGGCATGTACCAGGAGATCCCCTCGATCGTGTCCGATCTCGACTCGGACACCAGCGTCAAGGTCGTCGTCGTACGCGGTGCGGGGGAGCGGTCCTTCGCTTCCGGGGCGGATATTACCGAGTTCGAAGCGGTTCGCGGGAACGCGCGGGATGCTCGCCAGTACAACGAGTATGTCGCCCGTGCGGAGCAGGCACTGACAACCTTGCGTAAACCCTCGCTGGCAATGGTGCATGGCTACTGCATTGGCGGTGGCTGTGGGCTCGCGCTGGCCTGCGATATCCGCCTGGCGGACGAGCGGGCGCGGTTCGCCATTACCCCAGCAAAACTCGGGCTGGTGTACAGCCTTGATTCGACGAAACGACTCGTGGACCTGGTTGGTCCGGCGCGTGCCAAATGGGTGCTGATGTCCGGCAAGCAGCTCACGGCCGACGACGCCAGGTCGTGGGGGCTGGTCGAGTACGTGCTGCCGGCCGAGGAACTGGCCGGTACGACATACGAGCTGGCCGCCGAGATCGGTACCCGAGCCCAGTTCAGCGTGCGTGCCAGCAAGGAGATCGTGACCCGGATCGGCGCCGGACAGCACGCCGACGACGAGTACACCACGAACCTGCGGAATTCCTCCTTCGACACCGAGGACTACGCGGAGGGCGTGCGCGCTTTCCTTGGTAAACGAGCACCCAATTTCACCTGGTCGTGAGGAGATTGTGTCGTGCGCAAGAACAAAGGTGTTCTGGCGGCCACGCTCGCACTGTCCATGGTGCTTACCGCATGCGGAAGCGGCGAGTACGTGGGCGATGCCGCCGACTATCCAGAACAGGATCTCGAGTGGACAATCGCGTTCGGCCCAGGCGGCGGCAACGACATCATGGCCAGGGTGCTCGTCGACATCCTGCAACAGGAAAACCTGTATCCACACAATATCGCGGTGGAAAACCGGCAGGGTGGATCCGGTGCCATCGGGTGGGGATACCTGCTCTCGAACAGCGGCGATCCCTACCACGCGTCCACCACCTCTGGATCCTTCCTGACGACACCACTACAGGCGGACACCGGTTGGACCTACGCGGACTTCACGCTCGTCGGCCAGCTGGCTACCGATGACTCGGTGTTCGCCGTGCAGTCGGGCAACGGGATCGACAGCTGGCGGGAGTGGACCGAGTTTGCCAAGAAACAAGGCACCGTAACGGTCGGCGGGATCGGCACGGTGAACGTCGATTTCATCGTGCACGCGTTGCTCGCCGACCAGGTCGGGTACGAAGTGGACTACGTACCGTTCGATGAGGAGGGGCAGCTCCAGACCGCGCTGACCTCGGGCGCACTGCAGGCGATCACCTCGAATCCCGCCGAGATCGCCGGGCAGATCGACGCCGGCAGAATGACCGGTTTGCTGTTCACCGGCAGCGAGCCACTCAATCGGTTCCCGGAGATCCCCACCGCCGAATCGCAGGGTTTCACCAATATGGTGTCCATGCCGCGTGGCCTGATCCTGCCGCCCAATGTGCCGCCAGAGATCAGGGACTGGTGGGTCAGGACGATGCGGAAGGCCGTGCGCGATCCCCGCTGGCAGGATTACCTGGACAAGAACGACCTCACCCGGAACGAGGTGTGGGGCGAGCAGTTCCGTAAGGAACTCGGTCAGACCGCCGAACGCTTCCAGGCGATCCTGCGCAAGCACGGAGCTATCTGATGTCGACGCGATCGGCGCAAGCGAGCCAACCAGGCAGGCGGCTGGCGCGGATCGACGGTGAGCTGGCGTTCCTGGTGAGTTTGCTCGCGCTGTTCACCGCGTACACGGCGATTGCCACGAGCATGGAATGGCGCACCGAAGCCGGCCGGATCGGGCCGGGGTTCTTCCCCACGCTGATTGGCGGAGCCGGACTGCTACTCGGGCTGATCGCGCTGGCCCGCGCCATCCGCCGACGGCGTGCCGCGCCGAACCGTACCGCCGGCGCGCCCGACACGGTCCCGGTAACCACGGAAGCCCAAGGCTCCGAAGCGGCCGTAGCCGCTGAGGGCATCGAGCAGCGCCGGTACCCCGGTGTGGTCGTGCTGATCGCCGCGGCGCTCGGTGGGGTGCTGTTCACATTCATCCCGCTCGGGGCGTTGCTCACCAGCATGCTGCTGCTGTTCGGCTGCCTGTCGTTGCTCAACCGTGGCCGCCATGCGGTCAACGCGCTGCTCGGGCTACTCGTGCCGCTCGGGCTGTACCTCTTGTTCGAAGTCGCGCTGAACGCGGGCCTGCCGACCGGTTTGCTGCCGTTCTGAGCCCGCGGGCCAGCGCGGCGCGACGGCCCGGTCGCGGCCGGAGCTGACCAGTCGCGGACCGTTGGAGTCCACAATGGAACTTTTTGGTAACTTGCTCGACGGTATTGGCGGAGTGGTCACGCCGATCAATCTGATGCTGCTTGCCTCCGGGGTTCTGCTCGGCATGGTCGTGGGCGTGATGCCGGGTCTCGGTCCATCTGCCGGGCTAGCCATCCTGCTGCCACTGACCTTCGGGCTTGATCCAACCGGCGCGATCGTGATGCTCGCCGCGGTGTACTACGGGGCCATGTATGGCGGCACGATCACCTCGGTGCTGATCAACACACCTGGCGAGTCCGCCACGGTCGCGAGTACCTTCGACGGCTATCCGCTCGCACGGCAGGGGCGTGCCGCCCCTGCGTTGGTGATGGCCGCGATCGCGTCGTTCGTCGCGGGCACCGTAGGCGCCATTCTGATCAGCGTGGCAGCACCTCCGACAGCGGCGCTGGCCGCGAACTTCGGCCCGCCGGAACTGTTCCTTGTCGTGGTACTCGGCCTGCTCACGCTGATCGTGGTCGTCGGCAAGAACCGGTTGCTTGGCGCCGTTTCGGTGCTACTTGGCTTCCTGCTCGCCACGGTCGGCATCGATATCGGCGGTGGCGAGCAGCGCTACACGTTTGGTTCCACCCAACTGATCAACGGGATCGACTTCATTCCGGTGGCGATCGGCCTGTTCGGGATCGGCGAGATCCTGCTGACGCTGTATCGGGGCGGGCACCTGGAACGGTTGCGATACTTCAAGGTCGGCGCGCGATCACGGCGCTTCTGGCCGACACGCAAGGACTTCGGCGAATCACGTGGTGCGATCGCGCGTGGCTCGGTGCTGGGCTTCTTCGTCGGTGCGACCCCTGGCGCGGGCGCGACCGTTGCCTCACTGATGTCCTACAGCGTGGAGAAATCGGTATCGCGTACCCCGGAAAAGTTCGGGAAGGGGGCGATGCCCGGCCTGGCCGGACCGGAGGCGGCGAACAACGCGGCGAGTTCCGGTGCCATGGTCCCATTGCTGACACTGGGGATACCTGGCTCGGCCTCCACCGCGGTGCTGCTCGCCGCCTTCCTCATGTGGGGTCTGCAACCCGGCCCACTGCTGATGGACCAGGAACCCGAACTCGCCTGGGGCCTGATCGGCAGCATGTACCTGGGCAACATCATGTTGGTGGTGCTGAACATTTTCTGCATCCCGCTGTTCGCGAGCATGGCGAAGGTACCGTTCCGCATCCTCGGCCCGATCGTCATCGTGCTGTGCACCCTGGGTACGTTCAGCGTGCACGGGAGCATCGTCGAGGTCGGGATCATGTTCGCCTGCGGCGTGCTTGGCTTCGTGATGCGGTTGTACGGGCTTTCCCCCGCTGCGCTGGTGATCGCGCTGGTGCTTGGCCCGCTCGCGGAGCAGACCCTGCGACAGTCGATGATCATCTCCGGCGGCAGTTTCGACGTGTTCCTTTCCCGGCCGGTCTCGCTGGTACTGCTCTGCGTGATTCCGCTGATCGCGATGCTGCCAATGATCAGCAAACTGACGCGGAACCGGTTGGCGCGCAAGCGCGCCACCGAGTCACCGACTCCAACGGGCCGCCACTAGCCGGTGCCCACATTCGGTCCGTTGAGTTTGAAGCGCGCGCCGGTTGGATCGGCGGCCGTCGCGAGCCTGCCGTACGGGGTGTCCATCGCTACGTCCACGACCGTGCCGCCGAGTTCGACGATCCGGGTCAGGGCGGCGTCGGTGTCCTCCGTACCGAAGTAGACCGACCAGTGCGCGGGGACACCCTCGGGCAGCACAGCCTCCGCGGCCATCACCCCAGCAAGCCAGTTGCCGTTGTCGTCCAGCACGGTGTACCGGAAGTCCGGAGTATCACTGACGGTATGCGTCCGCCAACCGAACACGGTCCGGTAGAACTCGAGCGCGGACTGGTAGTCGCGGGTGTGTAGTTCGAACCAGGCTGGCGCACCCGGCTCGGTGATAATGCCGAAACCCTGGTGTTCCTGTGGCTGCCAGCCGCCGATCGTGGCACCGCCGGGATCGGTAACCACGGTCATCGCGCCGAAGTCCCCAACGGGCATTGCCGGCACCACCACCTGCCCGCCGTTCGTACCGGCCGTCTCGGCGGCCTTCGCGGCGTCTGGGACCGCGAGGTAGACCGACCAGACGTCCGGATGATCAGCTTCCTGAGACCGCATACAGCCGGCAATCCGGATACCGTCCTTGCGGAAGTTGAAGTAGCCGCCGAACTCTTCGTTGGGTGGCTCCGCGGTCCAGCCAAACAGGCTGCCATAGAAATCCGCGCTGCGCTGTGGATCAGCGGTCATCAGATCGATCCAGCAGGGCGCGCCCTGCGGCGCGCTTTCTCGAATGGGCATGACGTCCCCTTCCTGTGTTTCGCCTACCGGCGGGAAACGAACGGGCCGGTGTCTACGGGTAGACGCACGGGCGCGGCGAAACTCAGCTGCCCGTCGACGGGTATGTCGCTGCGTCGAACGCGGGCGTAACGCTTCGCGAGGGTGAGTTCCACGGCGTGCGCCGTGCTTGTGGTGCTCGACCGTGCCGTCGTGGTAAAGCTAGCCCCAAAGCGGACGAAAGGACGGGTTATGACGTCGATTCGGGCAGGGCGCCAGCTGGCTGACGAGCTCACCACGGAACTGCACGCGCTGTATCGGCGGTTGCACGCCGAGCCCGAGCTGTCCATGCGGGAATACCGGACCGCCGAGCTGATCCAGCAACGGATGACCGAGTTGGGCTTCGAGACGTTCAGCTGCGGGGGTACCGGCGTGGTCGCGGTACTGCGCAATGGCACCGGTCCGGTGGTCGGCTTCCGCGCGGACACCGACGCGCTTCCCGTCCAGGAAGACACCGGGCTCGATTACGCCAGTGTGGCGCGGGGAAACCTGCCGGACGGCACCGAGGTGCCGGTGATGCACGCATGCGGACACGACACACATATCACGTGTGCCATTGGAGCCGCGCGGCTGCTCAGCGAGGACCGCGACGGCTGGGCGGGCACCGTGGTGTTCCTGTTCCAACCGGGAGAGGAGACCGCGCAGGGTGCCAAGGCGATGGTGGACGACGGGCTGTGGGATCGTGCGCCGCTGCCGGAGGTGATCTTCGGGCAGCATGTGTGGCCCGGCCGTGCCGGCACCATCGACATCTCCACGGGTCCCGCGATGGCCATGGCGGACAGCTGGCGGGTCACCGTACGCGGCCGCGGCGGGCACGGTTCCCGCCCGGAGGACACCATCGACCCGGTGGTGCTCGCCGCGCATATGGTGGTGCGCATCCAGTCGGTGGTGGCAAGGGAAGTACCCGCGCAGCAGGCGGCAGTGGTGACGATCGGCAGTTTCCACGCGGGGTTGAAGGAGAACATCATCCCCGCCGACGCGGAATTCACCATCAACGTGCGCAGCCTGGACGCCGCGGTGCGGGAACGGGTGCTCACCGCGCTGCGCAGGGTGATCTCGGCGGAGGCACAGGCCTCTGGCGCGCCCGAGCCCGAGGTGGCCGAGCTCTACACGTTCCCGCTGTTGTACAACGCGCCGGCACAGACCGCCGAGGTCCGCGCGACGCTCGGCGAAGCGATCGGCGCGGACAACGTGCTCGACGCGCAGCCCCGGATGGGTAGCGAGGACTTCGGTCATCTACCGGACGCCGCCGGTGTGCCCGGGGTGTACTGGTTCTTCGGCGGGATGCCGGACGAGGTGATGGACGGGCCGGATCCGGTGCCGTCCAACCATTCGCCGCAGTTCGCCCCGGTGCTCGAACCGACCCTGTCCACCGGGGTTACGGCCGCGCACGCGGTGCTGATGTCCCGGCTCGGCACCGGCGGCTGAGTGCACGGGCCGCGCAGCGGCGGAGTGATCGTCTCAGCCTTCGGAGATCGCGGGGATTCCCAGTTGTAGCCCGCTTTCCGATACGGCACGATCATGCTCGAAGATGGCGGATCGGGTGCCGAGGAGGCGAGAGCAACGACTACCGAGCAGCGGGTGGATGCCCACCCAGAGGTCACCGCGCTGGGCGCGGGCGCGCAGCGGAGCTGGTTGACCACGACGGCGATCGCCGACGTGGTCGCGGCGGAACAACGTCCGTTCCCTGCGGAGGAGTACGAACGGCGACTCAGCGCGGTCCGCGCCAGGATGGCCGAGGCCGGCCTGGCCGCGATGATCGTGTTCCGGCCGTCGAGCGTGGAGTATCTCTGCGGGTACCACACGGCGGAGACCGCCCCGCAACCCTTGCTGGTCACCGAAACGGACACCTACCTCTACGTGCCGGACCTGGAACTCGGCCGGTCATTGGCCAGCTCCCGGGTGGGCAACCTGCTCTACTGCGGTTACGCGGACGCGCTGCGCAGCCTCGACGTGTTCTTCGACCACGCGATCGGCGAGCTGCCCAAGGCCGCCAGGGTGGGCATCGAACTGGACCACACCTCCACGCCGCCGCGCGCGCTCGAACTGTTGCGGGAGAAGGGAATCGAGGTCGTCGCGGGCGAGCATCTGGTCGAACGGGTTCGCCTGGTGCTCTCCGCAGCCGAGATCGACTGCATGGAACGAGCCGCGGAACACACCGAAGCCGGTGTACGGGCGGGCTTCGCCGCGGCGAGCGAGCCGGGCGCCACCGATTCCAGCGTTGCCGCGGCGATCGCGGCCGCGCTGTACCGGGAGGCGAACTCGCCGTCGGTGTGGGGCCCGGTGGTGGCCACCGGTCAACGTGGCGGGATTCCGCATTCCAGCTGGCAGCATGGCCCGCTAGGGCAGGGGCTGACCTTCGTGGAGTTCGCCGGTACGCACCACCGTTATCACGCGCCGGTGATGCGTACGTTCACCCGCGCCGCGCTGGACGCGCCGGATCGGCGGCTGGTTGAGATGTCGAAGGCCGCGCTGACCGGGGTGCTGGAGACCGCGAAAGCGGGTATCTCGGCCGCCGAGGTCGCCCGCGCCGGTCGGGCCGCGATCGGCGTGATCCCCGATGACGTGGTGTTTCACCAGTTGTTCGGCTATCCGGTCGGCTTGGCGCACAAACCACACTGGATGGACGGCGCGCCGTTCTACCTGACGGTGGACAACGAGCAGCCACTCGAAGCGGGCATGGCGTTTCACGTGCCAGCCTCGTTTCGCATCTTCGGGCGGTCCGTGGTGGGACTCAGTCACACCTTCCTGGTCACCGAATCGGGCACCCGGGTACTGACCAAGGGTGACGCGGAGCTGGTCGAGCTGCCCTGAGGCCGCGCACCGCCAGACCCGTGGTGCGCCGCCGTTCGGCCCGTGCGATGCTGGCAACGGTGCGCGCCCGGCCGACTACCGGATGGCGTACCGGGTCAGCCGAGGCGACGATGTGGTCGCCGGTGTCCAAGAAGGGGTTTGGTGCGGTCATGGCGGCGGTCTGGCGGCTAGTCGTGATGCAGCCCGACGGCGATGATCCGCTCGCGGTCGTCGCCGTCTGGCCTGGTTCGGCACGGCTGCGCGCGCCATTGCTGGAACATGCCGAGTTCACCCCGGCGAGTGCGGGCCCGTGGCCGATGGCGCGCAACTGTGTGGTGTACGTGGCACAGCATGCGATCACCGGGTTGCGCAACGGGCGCACCTGCGTGTACGCGACCCCGCCGGCCACCGCACCAGGACGCTGGTGGGATGTGGCCGGCCGGCGGGGTCAGGTGCTGGTCACGCTGGGCGCGGAGCCGGCAGCTGGTCTGGTCACGGCGACAACCAGCAACACCGAACCGATCACCGACCTCGCCGAGCTCGGCACGGATCTGCGAGTCGGGCTCGCCAGGTTGGCGCCGGATCGCGGACCGCTGATCACACCTCGTCCCATCGTGTACAACTCGATGTCGCCGAGCTAGGTCCAGTGCTGGGCCGAGCGGCGCCAGACCAGTTCCCGGAACTGTCGGGTGGTTTCCGGGTAGAGCTCACCGGTACCCCAGTCGACGATCACCGCGTACTTCCGGATGAGGTCGAACATGTCCAGTTCACCCGCGCGGAAGCGCTCCGCGACCTCGTCCGGATCGGCGGACAACCAGCCCTTGCGCTCAGCGCGAATCCGATCCCTGGCCACCGTCGTGGCTGAGGTGTCGAGCTCGTAGGCGTCCACTTCGGGATCGATCGCGGTGATCACCACGCCGTAATCGCGTTCCGCGCCCCTGATCGAGACATAGCCGTCGATCACGTCCTCGAGTACCTGCTCGGGGCTGCGCTCCAGCGGGTCCCCATAACCACCGCCGCCCGCTGATGGCCGGACGAAACTGTCCCCGGACTGCACCGGAACCCCCGCGAAGACCGAACCGAGGAACCGCTCGTCCGGAGTGTCCTTGTTCAACCAGACACCGTGCGGAATGGACGGTAGCCCACCCTCGATGCCCCAGGTGATCGAGCGCGCGCGGTCACAGCAATAGGACATCACGGTTTTCGCGCAGTCGGTGAGCGTGCCACCCTTGTGTACTCCGCAGCCGCCCCGGTTACGGCCGGGCCCGCCGGAATCGGTGATCAGCTGATGGGTGCTGGTAAGTACCGGGGTGAGCCGTTCCTGGCCTTCCAACGGCTGCACCGCAAGGCCCACGCCGAATACCGGGGACGTGGCGTTCGAACCGTCCTTGCTGCCGCGGCCACCCCAGCCGCCGGCCATCCAGTCGTACCACATGAAATACGGATGTTGCGGCGCGCGGGCGTCATGCCCACCAATCAGTAGGTATTCCAGATTGAACGAACAGGCGATGGCCCGTTCGGGCATGATCTCCGACCACAGTTCAAAGATCGAGTTCATGATCTTCTCGTACGGTCCGGAGCAGAACCCGGTTACCGCATGCGGCCAGCCGGCGTTCACCACGGTGCCTTCCGGACCGAGGTCGGTGTTGATCGCGTTGTACAGACCGGAGTTGAGTGGTACGTCCGGGAAGAACGTCTTGGTGCCAGCCACGATCCCGGAAAAGGCGGTGCCGTAGCCCGCGTTCAGGAAACTGGCGACCGCGGGCGCGCAGCCACTGAGGTCGTAGCTGGCCTGATCGCCCGAGATGGTCAGCCGGACCTGTACCGGTACCAGGCCTTCGCCATGTGCCGGGTCGAAATCGATGTAGTCCCTGGTTGTCCAGGTGCCGTCCGGTAGACCAGCCACCCTGCTGCGCACGATGCGTTCCACATAGTCCTGTACGCCCTGCATCGCCTCCACCACGGAGGCCTTGCCGTACCTGCCAACCAGCCGGTGGATCTCCCGCTCGCAGACACTGGTGGCCTCGGCCTGGGCGTGCAGATCCCCCAAGCTGATATCCGGCGACCTGGTGTTGGCGACGAGTAGCTTGGCCACATCCCGCAGGAACTCGCCGCCGCGCCAGACCCGCAGCGGGGTGATCCGCAGGCCCTCGCTGAAATGCGCCGTGGCGTTCACATCGAACGATCCCGGTACGTTCCCGCCGATATCGGCCCAGTGGCCCTTGTTCTGCGCGAAGGCGATGAGCTCGCCATCGGCGAAGATCGGTTTGATGAAACTGACGTCGTTGAGGTGGGTGCCGCCGAGGTAGGGGCAGTTGATCGCGAATACGTCACCGGGATTGATATCCGAACCGAACTCCTCGAGCACCGCCTTACACTGGAAATGCAGCGTTCCCACGTGCACCGCGATGTCCTGGCTGCCCTGCATCACCGTGTTGCCGTTGGCGTCGCAGAGTGCCGAGGAGAAATCGCGCGCGTAGATCACGAACGAGTAGCAGGTTCGCAGGATCTGCTCGGACATCAGATCCACCGAGGTGGCGAAGGCGTTCTTGAGTACCTCGAAGGTCACCGGGTCCAGCGAGGTTCGGGATTCGGTGCTCTGGTTCATCGGGACTCCTCCTGTGTTTTGCCGGCACCCGCACCCGGTCGGATCAATGAGCTGGTTCGGGATTGTGTGCTCATTGGTCCTCCTCCTGTGTTGTGCGGGGCACCCGCACCCGGTCGGGCCAATGAGCTGGTTCGGGATTGTGTGCTCATTGGTCCTCCTCGAAGACGTGAATGCGGATGTTCTGCCATTCGTCGATGACCGCGGGGGTGTTGGGTGGGATGACCGTCGTGGAGTCGAGCTGTTCCAGGATGGCCGGGCCGAGAATGCGGGTGCCGGCCGCCAGCGTGGCGCGGTCGTATACCGGGGTGTCCACCCTGGCGCCGAGCTCGTCGAAGTAGGTACGCCGGTGCCCGGTTGGCTCTGGCGGGTCCTGTTCGCGTAGTTCCTGCCGGGGAAACTGGGGCTTTGGCGTCGCACCGGTTGCCCGCAGGGCGAGCTGGTACAGCTCAACCGGGGTGTCATCACGGCGGAACGAGTACTCGCGTTCGTGTTCCTCGTGGAAGTGCTCGACCGCGGCGCTCAACGCGTCCGGTCCCGGTGAGATCGGCACGCTCAGCGAGCGCCACTGTCCGGCGTAGCGCATGCTGATCGAACGTTCCAGCACCATATCGGCATCCGCCACACCTTCGCGGCGCAACCTGTGCGTGGCCTCGGTTTCCAGCTTGCCGAACTCGGCGGTCAACCGGTCGGTGTCCGCGACCGACGCCTCGGTCTGGTACATGGCGGTCAGGTCGTGCCGGATATCCACCAGCAGGCAGCCCTGCGCGGAGGTGATACCCGGATGCGGCGGGACCACGACGACGGGGATCGACAGCTCCTTCGCCAACGCCGCACCGTGCAGGCCGCCGGCGCCGCCGAAGACGACGAGGGCGAAATCGCGCGGATCGTATCCCCGGCGGATCGAGATGAGCCGGACCGCGTCGGCCATGTTCGCGTTCGCGACCTGCAGGATATCGCTGGCCGCCTCGTCCACGTCCAGCCCGAGTGGGGTGCCTACGCGATCGCTGATGGCGTGCTCGGCCGCCGTGCGATCCAGGGTCATCGCACCGCCGACGAGCTCGGTGCCCAACCGGTCGAGTACCAGGCTCGCATCGGTGTTCGTGGGTTCCTTACCGCCCAGCCGGTAGCAGGCCGGCCCAGGGTCGGCTCCGGCGGATGCTGGGCCATTGCGCAGCGAGCCGGCCTCGTCCAGCCAGGCCAGTGAACCACCGCCGGCGCCGATGGTGAGCACCTCGATGCTCGGAAAGCAGATCGGGAAGCCGTACTCCACGTGCCATTCCTTGGTCACCCGGATCTCGTTGTTGTGCACCAGCGAGATATCCGTGCTCGTGCCACCCATGTCCAGGCCGATCGCGTTGCCGTAGCCGCAGCGCTGGGCGAGATCGCGGACGGCGATGGCGCCGGCGGCGATCCCCGAGGCGGCCAGCCGCACGGGGTAGCGCTCGGCCATCCGGGGTGTCATGGATCCGCCGCCGGAATGCAGCAACAGCAAGTCACCGTCGTAGCCGCCATCGGAAAGCTCGTTTTCCAGCCGGTTCACGTAATCGCTAACCAGCGGTCCGAGCACGGTGTTGGCGACGGTGGTGGAGAACCGGTCGTACTCGAAGATCTCCGGCAGCACCTCGCTCGAGGTCGAGATGCGCACACCGGGTAGCTCTTCGGTGAGGATCTCCTGCATCCGGCGCTCGTGCGCGTCGTTCGCGTAGGAGTTGATGAACCCGATGGCGACCGTGCGCACACCCTTGCGGCGGAGCACCCCAGCCAGTCGTCGTGCTTCGTCCTCGTCCAGCGGGGTGACCACGTCACCGGTGTAGTTGACGCGCTCGGTCACCTCGTACCGATCCCGCCGGCGGATGTACGGACGGCCAACGTCCTGATAGGCGTCCCAGAGGTCGTCCTTGGTGCCGTTGCGGATCTCCAGCACGTCTCGGAAGCCTCGGGTGGTGACCATCGCCGCGGGTGGGAACCGGCGTGTGATCAGCGCGTTGGTGGCCACCGTTGTGCCGTGGGAGAACAGAGCGACATCAGTGAGCCGGATTCCCGCGGCGCGCACCCCGTCGAGCACGGCCCGCATTGGATCCTCGGGAGTCGAGGCGACCTTGGCCACGCTGGTGGTCGCGGTCTCGGTATTGAACACGCATACATCGGTAAACGTTCCGCCAACGTCCACCGCTACCCGGAGTTCTCGCACGTCAGCACCTCTTGGTCGGGTTCGATTTCCTGACACTATGAGGCGCCCGTCACATGGCGACAATTGTGTGAAGTGAGAGCATGCGAGCCACGGCTTGTTCGATCAGACAAGAATCCGAGGTTTCATGGGCACCGACCACGGGCTGCGCCTGGTGGATCTACTCGCCGCCAGGGAACTCGGCCTACGCATGCTCACCGACGCCGACCCGGATACGCCGATCGCTGGCGCGCACGCGATCGAGATCGAGCGGCCGCAGCGCTGGCTCGAGCCCGGCTGGCTGATGTTGACCACCGGATCGCGATTCAGCGGGCCGGGTTCGGCCGATGAGTCGTTGCGCGCCCTGGTGCGGCAACTGCACGAGGCGGGTATCGCCGGGCTCGCGTTCGGCGTGGGTGTCTGCCTGCCCGCCGTACCGCGTGCATTGGTGGATGAGGCTCGCCGTCGTGGCTTCCCGGTGCTGTCCGTGCCGCTCGAAGTGCCCTTCCTGCGGATCGAGAGCTTCGTGCACGAGGCCACCCGCACCTCGGACGTGCGAGCGCTCAAACGCACCGTCAGCTTCCAGGACTATCTGCTTGAGTCGCTCGCCGCCGAACACGCGGAAGGCGCGCTGGTCGGCAGGCTGGCCGAACTGCTACGCGGCACCGTCGTGCTGTACGACGACGCCGGCACCGTGTTGGCTTCCTCCGGTGTTGGTCCACTGCGGCTGATCCGCGACGAGATCATCAGCCACCCGGCCACCGGCCGACGGTTCACCGTCGGCAGGTGGCATGTGCGAACAGATCCGGTGCGGACCGGATATCTGCGGCATTGGCTCGCGATCGCCGCGCGCCGCAAGGAGATCTCGGACGAGCTGGCCGATCCAGCGCTGGAGGCCGCCCGCCGACTGGTCGCGATGATCGTGCGATCCAGGGAAGCGATCAGGGCCGAGGACCGGCTCCGGCGTACCGAACTGGTTCGCATGCTGATCGGCGCGGCGAGCGCGGAGGCCAACTACCTGTGGGACCGGCTCGCCGCGCACCGATTCCGGCCACACGGGGAAATCCGGCTACTGCTGCTCGCCACGCCCGATATGGCTGAACAGTCAGATCCGCGGCAGGCTGAACCGCCAGCCACACCCGAGAAACCGGCAAGCGGGGCGCCGCTGGAGCCAGCGGCCCAGTTGGCCAAGGCGGCCGCCGAACTCGACCTACCTCTGGTGGTCGCGGTGCACGAGGGACGGCTCGTGGCCGTGGTCGAAGCCGGCTGGACACCGCTTTCCCGCTGGCTCGAACGTCTGCCACCCGGAATGTGTTGCGGGGCAAGTGAGGCCTATACCGATCTGAGCCAGGGCGCCGCGCGGTTCCGGGAGGCCACGCTTGCCTGCACGGCGGCGCTACGCGGTGGCGAGCCCGTGCGACGCTTCGAGGACGTCGGCCTGGTCGACTGGCTGGTCGCCGGCCGGACCACCAGCCAATCCCGCGACAAGGCCGATCAGGTGCTCGAACCGGTGCTGGACAACCCGATGCTCGCCGAGGCGCTGGCCGAGTATTTCCGGAGTGCCTGCGATATCCGGCGGACCGCGCGCCGGCTGGCCCTGCATCCGAACTCGGTGCGCTACCGGCTGCGCCGAGTCGGCGAGCTGCTCGGCCGGGATCTGCGCGAGCCGGCCACCGTCGCGGAGCTGTACCTTGCCCTGCGGTTGAGTTCGGCCCGCGATCCCGGCTCGGCTGGCGAGCCTCAGCGGTCTCCGGGGCGGCCATCCGGCCCGGTACCACCAGGCCCGCCGCGGCCCGGTCCAGACCGCTGATCGCCGTCTGCGCCGTCGTCGGTCACCGTGCGGGCGGTCGCGGTCTCGCCGTCGACGTCCGCGACGACCATCACCGAGTCGCCCGTGGACACGTGGGTCGGATCGAACCCGGCCTCGCCCGATTCATCGATCTGGTAGGTCCGCTGGAAGCCGTCGGCGCTGCGGACCGTGAACTCGGTTGCGGTCAATTCGGTGATCTCCCCGCGTTGCAGCTGCTCGGTGCGGTACCCGTCAGCATCCGGCACGGTGTATTCCCCGTGTACGGCCGCATCCAACGTCGGGTCGACGTGCTGGGCACCAAGCCGACCACCGACCCGTTGTTGCTCAGCTGACGCCGACTCATCCGAGCTGAGGTAGATGATCGTCCCACCGGCGACGGCAATGCCGGCGGCGATGGCGATCGCGGTCAGCGTTCGGCGGGGCGACCATGGTGGCGGAGCGGTCTCGGTCGGCGCACCCCACGGGCGCGGTTGGTCGGCCCCTGGTTCCTGATCGGTTTGTCCTCGGTTGTCGGTCATCACGCCTCCGCTAGCCCAGTCATGGTCGGTATCGAGCGTTCGCGGTGCTGCTGTGTTCCGGCTGTGCCCGTGATGGGCATTGGCTGTGCGTGCTAACCGGGTGCCGTTCCAGGCGGATCGCGACGAGATGTCACGCGGAGTCAGCCGGCCTCTATGAACACGGCGGGTGGCGAGTTAGGTTAGCCTAAGTATAGCTGTGTCGCTGGGAGGATCGATGTCAGAGCATTCCGCCGCGTTCGATCATCTGATCCACTGGGTCGACGATCTCGAAGCCGCGAGATCGGCCTACGACGAGGCTGGCTTCCCGATTCAGGCCACGCTCACGATGCCGGGGTTCCGCAACGCCGCCTGGGGCGTCGATGACGAACGGTATGTGGAGCTTGCCACGGTCGATGACTGGGAGGCCGTGGCCAGCTCGAAGTACGCCGCGGGCCTTCAGGTGCTGAGGCCCGCGATCGAGTCGCGCCCCGCCTCGGGCCTGGTGACCTTCGCCGTCGACGTACCCGACGTGCGGGCCACCGCGGCGAGGCTCCGCGAGGCCGGGCACGACGTGGCCGAGGTCGAGGTGCGCTTCGAGGAACGCAACGCCGGGTTCGTGGAGGTCTTCGTCCTGGACCTCCCGTCGTACTTTCCCTTCTTCATTAGCTACGACCCGCCGCGCGCCGAGATCGGCCGGATGCGCGCCGAGTACCGGGCCGCTGAGGGCATCACGTTCGACGGCCGCCCCGAGTTGACCGCGCTCCTGGTGCGCAGCAACGCTCCCGAGGCCGACGCGCGCCGCCTGGCCGAACTGACCGGCTGCGATGTTCACGGCTTGACTGTCGCGCTGCCCGGCGCCGAGGTCCGCTTCCAGAAGGGGACACCGGCCGGTCTGTACGGGATCGCGGTACACGGGCTCGACCCGGCCACCGCGCCCGGTGAGGTAGCCGGAATGACCGTGCACGCTGAGGCGTGACCGAGCGCGTCCGCAGCCGGCGGCATCCGGCCGACCTGTCACGACGTCGGCCAGCCCGCGAACGGCTCGTGCTGGCGCCTTCGTTATCCACAGTGAACGCACAGGATCAGCACAGCGTGGACATATCCGGTCAGGTCATGATCACCGCATGACATGGGGCAAAGCCGAGCGAGCCGCAGCGCTGCGCCGGCCAGATGGTCAGCCGGTGCGGGTGCTTGTCGTGGACGACGAGCTCACGTTGACCGAACTGCTGGCCATGGCGCTGCGAATGGAGTCATGGGAGGTCCGCTCCGCCGGCGACGGGGTGAGCGCCGTGCGGATCGCCCGAACATTCCGGCCGGACGCGGTGGTGCTTGACGTGATGTTGCCCGACCAGTCCGGGCTCGAACTGCTGCGCGCATTGCGCGCCGAGCTTCCCGATTTACCAGTGTTGCTGCTGACCGCGAAGGACTCCGTGGAGGATCGGATCGCCGGGCTGACCGCTGGCGGCGATGACTATGTGACCAAGCCGTTCAGCCTGGAAGAGGTGGTGCTTCGGCTGCGGGCGCTGATGCGCCGGACCGGGATCACCGCCGCCGATGCCGGCGCGTTGCTGGTCGTCGGTGACCTGACGCTCGATGAGGACACCCGCGAGGTACATCGGGCCGGCTCTGCGATCCAACTCACCGCGACCGAGTTCGAGCTGTTGCGGTTTCTCATGCGCAACCCCCGGCGCGTGCTCAGCAAAGCACAGATCCTCGATCGCGTGTGGCGCTACGACTTCGGCGGCCAGGCGAATATCGTCGAGCTCTATATTTCCTACCTGCGCAAGAAGATCGAAGCCGACTGGGCGCCGATGATCCACACCAAGCGCGGCGCCGGATATGTGCTCAAGCCGGCGGATTAGGCCACACGCATGGCCATTGCGTACCAAGTTGATCGCCTTGCTGACCAGCCTGCTCGCCGCGGTCTGCGTGGTGATCGGGGTACTCACCGAAGTGTCCCTACACACCTTTCTGATGCGCCAGCTTGACGAGCAGGTAGCCGGCGCGAGTGAACGGGCGGCGCGGTTCGCCGGGCCGCACCGGGAATCGCGGACGGCCACGAGCCCGGGAGCGGCCGACCCACTGAACGCGCCAGGGCAGGCAGCCGGAACCCTCACCGCGCGGATCATCGAAGACGAAGTGGTAGTGGGCGGACGGTTGTCGGTGGCCGCCGGCGACCGGGAACCGCTCAATTCGGCGCAGCGCGCCGCGGTGCGCGCGATACCCGCGGATGGCTCGCCACGCACCATTGACCTCGACGAGTTCGGCTCCTACCGGTTGGTGGCCAGGTCCACCGAGCCCGATGAGGTCGTGGTTACCGGGCTGCCACTGAGTTCGGTCAACGACACGATGATCAATATCGGACTGTTGGTCGCCGGCGTGACCCTTGCCGGTCTGGTAGCGGCGGGCGCCACCGGTGCCGTCCTGGTCCGGCGTACGCTTCGGCCGCTGGACCGGGTTGCCGCGACGGCAAGCGAAGTGACCCAGCTGCCGCTGGACCGGGGTGAGGTGACGCTTCCGGTGCGGGTGCCGGATCTAGGCGCCGCACCGAACACCGAAGTGGGCAAGGTGCGCGCGGCGTTGAATCACATGCTCGGACATGTGGCTGGAGCCCTGGCCGCGCGGCACGCCAGCGAGACCAGGGTCCGGCAGTTCGTCGCGGATGCCAGCCACGAACTGCGCACCCCGCTCGCCGCGATTCGCGGGTACGCCGAGCTGACCAGGCGAACCCGAACCGAACTGCCGGCGGATGTCGCCTATGCGATGTGCCGGGTGGAATCCGAGGCCGCGCGGATGACCGAGCTGGTGGAGGATCTGCTGCTGCTGGCCAGATTGGACTCCGGTCGGCCGCTGGCTTCGGCCGAAGTCGAGTTGAGCCGGTTGGTGGCCGACGCGGTCAACGACGCGCATATCGCCGGGGGCGAGCATCGCTGGCTGCTCGAGCTTCCGCCGGAGCCGGTGACGATGCGCGGTGACTCCGCCCGGCTGCATCAGGTGCTCGCGAACCTGCTTGGCAACGCGCGAACGCATACCCCGCCTGGCACCACGGTATGTACCACTGTGGACAGATTGGCGGACGAGGTGCTGATCTCGGTTGTCGACAACGGCGGCGGGATCGCGGCGGAGTTGCTGCCGAACGTGTTCGAGCGATTCGCGCGCGGCACCTCGTCGCGATCGCGCGGGCAGGGCAGCACCGGGCTCGGGCTGGCGATCGTGGCGGCGGTGGTCGCCGCGCACCGCGGTTCGGTCGAGGTGGACAGTGCCGAAGGACGCACCGCGTTCCGAGTTCGGCTGCCTACCGGCGACACGGGGCGGTAGGCAGCGTCGACACAGCCAACGCACAGCGTGGGCACATCGGATACCAAGCCAGACTGGCCAGGCTCGCGGTATGACGACTACCCGGCTTCTGCCGCGCGGCGCCCAGCCGGTCGCCGCGACCGCTCAGCTCATCGGGCGGGCCACCACGCGCGCCCGGTTGGCCCTGATCGTACTGCTGGCCGCCACCGCGCTGCTGTACCTGGTCGGGCTGGACGCCTCCGGCTGGGCGAATGCCTACTACTCGGCGGCCGCCCAAGCGGCGAGCGAAAGCTGGCTGGCGCTGCTGTTCGGATCCACCGACGCGGCCAATGCGATCACGGTGGACAAGCCGCCGGCCGCGTTGTGGCTGATGGGATTGGCGACCCGACTGTTCGGCGTGAGCTCGTTCGTGATCCTGCTGCCGCAGGCGCTCCTCGGGGTCGCCTCGGTCGGGATGCTGTACGTGACGGTCGCCAGGTACGTGGGCCGGCGCGCCGGACTGCTCGCCGGAGTGGTACTCGCGCTGACCCCGGTCGCCACGCTGATCTTCCGGTTCAACAACCCGGACGCGCTGCTGGTGCTGCTGCTGATCATCGCGGCTTATTGCGTGTCGCGCGCCGTGGAAACCGCCAGCGTGCGCTGGCTGGTACTCGCCGGCGTGCTGCTCGGTACCGCGTTTCTGACCAAGATGCTGCAAGCTTTCCTTGTCGTACCCGGCTTCGCGCTGGTGTATCTGCTCGCCGCGCCAACCACCGTGGCTCGCCGGATAGGGCAGCTACTCGCCGCAGGTGCTGCCGTCATCGCCGCGGCAGGCTGGTATGTGCTGCTCGTTGAGCTGTGGCCAGCCGAGCAGCGGCCGTACATCGGTGGCTCGCAGACGAACAGCTTCATCGAGTTGATCGTTGGCTACAACGGTTTCGGTCGGATCACCGGCGACGAGGTCGGCAGCCTCGGTGGCGGGGGGTTCGGGAGCGATCCTGGACCGCTGCGATTGTTCGGTACCGAGTTTGGCGGCCAGATTGCCTGGCTGCTACCTGCCGCGCTGCTCGCCTTCGGTATCGGACTGTGGCTGACCCGAGGCGCGCCGCGCACCGATCGGACGAGGGCGAGCCTGCTGCTCTGGGGCGGCTGGTTGGTGAGCACCGCGCTGGTGTTCAGCGTGATGAACGGGATCATGCATGCCTATTACATGGTCGCCCTGGCGCCGGCGATCGCGGCGCTGACGGGTATCGGTGGGGCGTTGTGCTGGCCTCGCCGCGACGATCCCGTGGTTTCCGGAGTACTCGCCGGCGTCGTGGCCTGGACCGGGGTAACCGGCTACGTACTGCTGGAACGTGCCGGCACGGCGCTTGCCTGGCTCGGCCCGATCGTGCTGTTTGGCTGCCTGTGCACCGCCACGCTGCTACTGGTGGCACCCCGGCGAACGCGTGGCATCGCGGTACTGACCAGCACCGCGCTGTTGCTTGCCCCGCTTGGCTTCTCGGTCGCTACCGCGGCGAGCCCACAGAGCGGGGCGCTGCCATCGGCCGGGCCGGGCAGGGCTCAGGGCGATGCTGGAGCCGGAAACCGAGCGCGGGGTGGCGGCGCGGCTGGCATGCTGCATGCCCCCGAACCGGGCGAACGGCTGGTATCGATGTTGCGCGCGGCCGAGGCTACGAGTACCTGGGTAGCCGCCACGGTCGGCTCGAACAGCGCGGCGGGTTACCAGCTCGCCACCGGCGCGCCGGTGCTCGCGCTCGGTGGTTTCAACGGCACTGATCCTGCCCCCACGCTTGCCGAGTTCCAACGCTATGTGGCCGAAGGGCAGGTACGGTACTTCATTGGCTCCGGTGTGGACCTGACCCCGAACGGGGGGAGTGACGCGGCGAACCAGATCGCCGGGTGGGTTGCTGACAACTTCGCGTCGACCACAGTGGACGGAGTCGACGTTTACGAGTTGCCGCGATGAACGGCGTACCCACAGCTGGCGCACAGCTCAGGCACACGAGCAACCCAGCCAGTGCCGCGAACGTGGTGTCCATGACCGCAATCCAGCCCACGGAGGATATCAGCGCGCCGCTCGGCGCGAGCCCGATCGACACCGATACGGCGAGTCCAGTCCTGGATGTCGTTGTTCCGGTATACAACGAGCAGGAGGACCTGGCGCCCTGCGTGCGCAGGCTGCACGCGCACCTGACGAGCCAGTTCCATTTCCCGTTCCGGATCACCCTCGCGGACAACGCGAGTACCGATGGCACGCTGGCGATCGCCAAGGCACTCGCCATGGAGTTCGACGAGGTCACGGTACGGCACCTCGAGCGTAAGGGGCGAGGCCATGCGCTGCGCTCCGTGTGGTCTACATCGGACGCTCAAGTAATGGCCTATATGGACGTGGACCTGTCCACGGATCTGGCCGCGTTGCTGCCGCTCGTCGCGCCACTGCTTTCCGGGCACTCGGATCTGGCCATTGGCAGCCGACTTTCCCGTGGCGCTCGGGTGGTGCGCGGCGCCAAGCGAGAAGTGATCTCGCGCTGCTACAACCTGCTGCTCCGGTCCACACTGGCCGCTCGGTTCTCCGACGCGCAGTGTGGCTTCAAAGCGATTCGGGCCGATGTCGCGGCCAAGCTGCTACCGCATATCAGTGATCCGGAGTGGTTCTTCGATACCGAGTTGCTGGTCGTGGCGCAGCGTTGTGGGCTACGCATCCATGAGGTCCCGGTCGACTGGGTGGATGATCCGGACAGCCGGGTGGATATCGTGGCGACCGCGATCGCGGATCTGAAGGGGATCGCCCGGTTGGCAAGGGCGTTCACCACCGGGCAGGTGCCGGTCCGCTCGCTGCGTGCCCAGCTTGGCCGTGCGCCCATCGGGGTGCAGGCGCCCGGTGTGCCGACCAGCCTGCCGCGGCAGCTCGTCCGGTTCGCCGCGATCGGGGTGTGCAGCACCTTGGCCTACGTGCTGCTTTTCCTGCTACTGAGACAAGGTCTGGGCGCCCAGGCGGCCAACTTCACCGCATTGGCCGGTACCGCGATAGCCAACACCGCGGCCAACCGGCGGCTCACCTTCGGCGTACGCGGTTGGCGGCATGCCGGGCGGCACCAGTTCGAGGGTTTGCTGATCTTCGGGCTCGGCCTGGTGCTCACCAGCGGCGCGCTGACCGTGCTGCACGCGCTGGCCGATCCGGATCGAGTGTGGGAGGTGGCCGTACTGGTGTTGGCCAACCTGGTCGCCACGATCCTGCGGTTCGTGCTGTTGCGCGGCTGGGTATTCAACCCGCGCCGGCTACCGGACTCGGCTGGAAAGGCGCGGTGAACGTGGCAACGATGATCGTGGACAGTGCGCGCGATCGAGCCGAGGTGCGGCAGCCACACTGGTCGAGCCGGCTCGGGCTGCCGCTGCTGCTGTTCGGTACCGCGCTACTCTACCTGTGGAACTTGGGTTCGGCCGGTTACGCGAACGGGTTCTACGCGGCCGCCGCGCAGGCCGGCAGCCAGGACTGGACGGCGTGGCTGTTCGGCTCGTTGGATCCGGAAAACACCATCACCGTGGACAAACCGCCGGCCTCGCTCTGGTTGATGGGATTGTCCGGCAGGGTGTTCGGATTTTCCCCACTGAGCATGTTGCTGCCCCAGGCGCTCGCTGGGGTCGCGGCCGTCTGGTTGCTACACGCCGCGGTGCGCCGGACTTCCGGTACGGCCGCCGCGCTGATCGCCGGTGCCGCGCTGGCGTTGACCCCGGTCGCCGCGCTGATGTTCCGGTACAACAACCCGGACGCGCTACTGGTGCTGCTGCTGGTCGCCGCCGCGTACTGCCTGGTCCGGGCGATCGAGCAGGCCGGGACGCGATGGCTGGTGCTGGCCGGCACACTCGTCGGATTCGCGTTCCTCGCCAAGATGTCTCAGGCCCTCCTTGTGGTCCCCGCGCTGGTGCTGACCTACCTGCTGGCCGCGCCGGTGGGACTGGCCAGGCGCATCGGGCAACTACTTGCCGCCGGGGTCGCGCTGGTCTGTTCGGCTGGTTGGTACGTGCTACTCGTGGAACTCTGGCCGGCGGGGCAGCGCCCGTACATCGGCGGTTCGACCGGCGACAGCATCGTGGAACTCGCGCTCGGGCACAACGGTGGCAGCCGCATCCTCGGCGGCGGCAGCGGGCCGGGCGCCGGCCAGTCATTCAGCGGAGACACCGGGATGACCCGGTTGTTCGGGGCGGAGTTCGGCACCGAGGTTGCCTGGCTACTGCCGGCGGCACTGATCGGTCTTGCCGGCGGGCTGTGGTTCACCCGATCGGCATCGCGTACCGACCGGGGCCGGGCCGCGCTGGTGCTGTGGGGGACCTGGCTGCTCGGTGGTGGTGCGGTGCTGAGCTTCATGGCCGGTTCCACGCACTCCTACTATGTGCTGGTGATCGCGCCGCCGCTGGCCGCGCTCGTGGGTATCGGCGGGTACGAACTCTGGTGCGGCAGGCGATATCTGCCGAGCCGGCTGTTACTCGCCGCGGTCGTTGCCAGCACGGGTGTCACCGCGTTCGTGCTGCTGGCCAGGACTCCCGACTGGCTGCCGGCGCTGCGGTGGGCGGTGCTGATCGCGAGCGTGCTGCTGGCGAGTGGAATCGCGCTCGGCGCCCATCGATTCCGGCGAACGAGTCTGGTGATCGCGGTGGCTACGCTGCTGACCGGGTTCGCCGCTACCGGCGCCTATGCCGTGGCTACCGTGGCCACGCCCAAGGCCGGCACGCTGCCCGTTTCCGGTGCCGCGTCGCAGAACAGTGGGCGAGCGGTGGTTCGCGATGACCCCGAGTTGATCGCCGCCTTGCGTGCCACGACCGAGCGGTGGGCTGCCGCGACCGTCGGCGTCGACCTCGGCGCGGGAATGCAGCTGACCAGCGAGCGGGCGGTCATGCCGATCGGTGGCTTCTTCGGTAAGGATCCCGCGCCCACTCTCGAGCGGTTCCAGGAGTACGTGGCAGCCGGTGAGATCGGCTATTTCGTGCTCGATCCGGCCGGTTCGAGCACGCGCGGTAGTGGTGCCGGTGGAGGCCAGCGTGCCCAGCTCGGCGAGGCCGCGCGGATCAGCGAATGGGTAGCGGCGAACTTCACCAGCGACACCATCGGCGGGTACACCGTGTACGACTTGCAACCGCATTACTCTTGACGATTGCGGTGACAGAGAGTTGGTGAACTGAGGATGGTAGCCCGGCGCAGCGCTGGCGTGCTGGTCTTTCGTGAGCGATCCGGGGAGACCCAGGTACTACTCGGACATATGGGTGGCCCGTTCTGGGCACACCAGGATGACGGTGCCTGGTCGATCCCGAAAGGTGAGTACGAGGACGACGAATCGGCATGGGACGCGGCCCGGCGAGAGTTCACCGAGGAGCTTGGTTTGCCCGTACCGGTGGGTGAATTTCTCGAGTTGGGCACCATCCGGCAACCAGGTGGCAAACTCGTCACGATCTGGGCGGTGCGCGGTGACCTCGATCCAGCGACCGTGGAGCCGGGGACCTTCGAACTCGAATGGCCACCCCGATCGGGGCGGTTCGAGGAGTTCCCCGAGTTGGACAGGGTCGAGTGGTTCTCGCTCGACGCGGCGCGGCCGAAGCTGGTACGCGGCCAGCCGGAATTCCTGGCGCGGCTGGCCGAGCGGCTGGCCGCCTAGTCCTCGGCGAGGGCGGTGAGGATGTCCTCGCCGTACTTGGCGAGCTTGTTCTCGCCGACGCCGCCGATCGAGCCAAGCTCGGGTAGCGAACGTGGCCGGTCGGTGGCGATCTGCCGGAGGGTCGCGTCGTGGAAGATCACGTAGGCGGGAACACCCTGCTCCCGTGCCGCCGATGCCCGCCATGCGCGGAGTCGTTCGAACACCGGAGCGGCCTCGGCGGAGAGCTCGACCTGGTTGGCGCGCCGGTTCCCGCGCGAGCTTGGCGTGCTCGATTCGCGTTTGGGCTCATGCCGCAGCCGCACCGTGCGCCGCTGACCTAGTACCTCGCCGCTTGACTCGGTGAGCACCAGCGTGCCGTGCACCCCTTCCACGCTGAGCAGCCCCTGTGCGAGCAGCTGGCGGATCACCCCACGCCATTCGGCTTCGGCCAGCTCGGTGCCCACGCCGAACACGGTCAGTGAGTCGTGTCCGAACTGACTGACCTTGCTCGTGGTCTTGCCGAGCAAGATATCCACGATATGCCCGACACCGAAACGTTGATTCCGCTCCCGGTCCAATCGGTACACTGTGGACAGGGCTTTCTGTGCGGCGACGGTGCCATCCCAGGACTGGGGCGGTTTCAGGCAGGTGTCACAGTTGCCACATGCTTCGCCGGGTTGCCCGAAGTAGCCGAGTAGCTGGATACGCCGGCATTCCACGGTTTCGCACAGCGCGAGCATCGCGTCGAGGTGATTGCCGAGTTTGCGCCGATGCGCCTCATCGCCCTCCGAGGTCGCGATCATCTTGCGATGCTGGACGACATCGGAGAGTCCATAAGCGAGCCATGCGGTGGACGGTTGACCGTCTCGCCCGGCTCTTCCGGTTTCCTGGTAGTAGCCTTCCACCGATTTCGGCAGGTCCAGATGCGCGACGAAGCGAACGTCCGGCTTGTCGATGCCCATCCCGAACGCGATCGTGGCCACCACGACCAGGCCGTCTTCCCGGAGAAAGCGAGCCTGGTTCGCCGCGCGGGTCTGGTTGTCCAGCCCGGCGTGGTAGGGCACCGCTTCGATGCCGTTCTCGGTCAGCATCCGCGCGGTCTTTTCCACTGAAGCACGGGACAGGCAGTAGACGATGCCGGCCTCGCCATGGTGCTCGGCCCTGAGCAAGTCGAGCAGTTGTTGTTCCGGCCGGTTCTTCTGCGCGATCCGGTATTGGATGTTGGGCCGGTCGAAGCTCGCCACGAAATGCTTGGCTTCGGTGAGGTTCAGCCGGTTGGCGATCTCGGCCCTGGTCGCCTCGGTGGCCGTCGCGGTGAGCGCGATCCGTGGTACCGATGGCCAGCGCTGGTGTAGCACGGAAAGGGTCAGATAGTCGGGGCGGAAGTCGTGCCCCCACTGCGCGACGCAGTGTGCCTCATCGATCGCGAACAGCGCGATGTCGGCGCGGTCGAGCAGCCGCAGGGTGCCCTCCATCTGCAGCCGTTCCGGCGCGAGGTAGAGCAAGTCCAACTCGCCGTCCAGGAGTGCCTGCTCGACCCGCGCGCGCTCCGCCGACTGCTGGGTGGAGTTCAGGAAGCCGGCGCGCACGCCGAGGGTGTGCAACGCGTCCACCTGGTCCTGCATCAGCGCGATCAACGGTGAGATCACGATCCCGGTGCCAGGGCGTACCAGGGCGGGCGTCTGATAGCAGAGCGATTTGCCGCCACCCGTTGGCATCAGCACCAGCGCGTCGCCGCCGGTCACCACGTGATCGACGATGTCGCGTTGGCCAGGCCGAAACGAGTCATAGCCGAAGACCCGGCGTAGTACGTCCAGCGCCGGGTCGGTCTCCGCAGTGTCTCCGGGGCAAGTCACCTGGCGATTCTATGGTGCCGAGCCGGGGTAGCCGTGCACCGGTCGTGACCACGCGTGCCACGACCGGTGCCGGCACAGGAGACTCAGCCCAGGTTGGGGTACAGCGGTCGGTTGCTGGCCAGCCGTTCCACCCTGGTGCGCAGTTCCCGCTCGGCGGCCTCGTCGAACTCGGGGCGAAGCGCGGCGGCCAGGATCTCGGCCACTTCGGTGAAGTCTTCCGCGGTGAAGCCGCGGGTGGCCAGTGCCGGGGTGCCGATCCGCAGCCCGGAGGTGACCATGGGCGGGCGTGGATCGAACGGAACCGCGTTGCGGTTCACGGTGATGCCCACCGAGTGCAGCCGATCCTCCGCCTGCTTGCCGTCGATTGTGGACTCAACGAGATCGACGAGGATGAGGTGCACATCGGTACCGCCGGTGAGCACTCGCACGCCAGCCGCGGTGCAGTCCGGCTGGGACAACCGATCCGCGAGGATTCGCGCGCCGTCCAGGGTGCGCTGCTGGCGCTCCCGGAAGTCGTCGCCGGCGGCGATCTTCAGCGCCACCGCCTTGGCGGCGATGACGTGCTCGAGCGGGCCGCCCTGCTGGCCGGGGAACACCGCGGAGTTGATCTTCTTGGCCAGTTCCTGCTTGCACAGGATGATCCCACCGCGCGGCCCGCCAAGCGTTTTGTGCGTGGTGGTGGTGACGATATCCGCGTACGGCACCGGGCTCGGATGCAAACCGGCGGCGACCAGCCCGGCGAAGTGGGCCATGTCCACCATCAGCTTGGCGCCGCTGGCGTCGGCGATCCGGCGGAATTCGGCGAAGTCCAGCTGCCGGGCGTGCGCCGACCAGCCAGCGATGATCAGTTTCGGCTGGTTCTCGATGGCAAGGCGCTCGACCTCGGCCATATCGACGAGCCCGGTTTCCTTGTCCACGTGGTAGGCGGCCACGTTGTAGAGACGGCCGGAGAAGTTGATCCGCATGCCGTGCGTCAGGTGTCCGCCGTGTGCGAGGTCGAGGCCGAGGATCGTGTCGCCTGGCTCGAGTACGGCGGTCATCGCCGCGGCGTTGGCCTGCGCGCCGGAATGCGGCTGGACGTTGGCGTGCTCGGCACCGAACAGCTCCTTGGCGCGGTCGATCGCCAGCTGCTCGATCACGTCGACGTGTTCGCAACCACCGTAGTACCGACGGCCCGGGTAGCCCTCGGCGTACTTGTTGGTCAGCACCGATCCCTGTGCCTCGAGAACGCTTACTGGCGCGAAGTTCTCCGAGGCGATCATTTCCAATGTGGACTGCTGGCGGGCCAGCTCCGAGTTGATCGCGCCGGCGACCTCGGGATCGAGAGTGGACAGTTCCGCGGTGAACGCGTTCGACACGGTTACTCCTTGATTAGTTCGGCGTAGGCGGTGGCGGTTAGCAGTTCTGGCTGTCCGGTCACCCGGATCTTCAGCAGCCAACCCTGTCCGTAGGGGTCGGTGTTCACCAGTTCGGGCTCGCTCAGTACTCGTTCGTTGACCTCGACGACCTCGCCGCTGGCCGCGGCGTAGAGCTCACTGACCGATTTCGTGGACTCGATCTCGCCGCAGGACTGGCCCTCGGTGAGCTGGCTACCGGTTTCCGGCAGCTCCACGAAGACGACCTCGCCGAGGGAATCCTGGGCGAAGTCGGTCAAGCCCATCGTGGCGATTTCCTCCGTCACGTCGAGCCATTCGTGTTCCTTGGTGTAGGAGAGATGTTCCGGAACTCGCACGGGGCACCTTTTCAGTTGGGACGGCGGTAGAAGGGAGTTGGCACGACGGTGTATGGCTCGTGGCGACCGCGGATATCGGCAACTAGCTCGGTCCCCGGGGTTGCCGAGGACGCGGCCACGTACGCAAGGGCAACGGGATGGCCGAGCGTGGGGGACAGCGCGCCGCTGGTGATCTCGCCGAGCTGGGTGCCATCGGACGCGCAGACCGGATAGCCGTGTCTGGCCGCCCTGCGGCCGGAGCCGGTCAGCCCGACGAGGGTCCGCTCTGGTTCAACTCGGGCACGTTCGGCGAGCGCGGCCTTGCCGACGAACTCGCCCGGTTTGTCGAGTTTGACGACCCTGCCGAGCCCGGCCTCGAACGGCGTTCGGTCCGCGGTGAGCTCGTTGCCGTACAACGGCATCGCCGCTTCGAGCCGCAGCGTGTCGCGACAGGCGAGCCCGGCCGCGTGCAGTTCGTGCTCCGCGCCGGCCGTGCTGAGCAGGTTCCACAAGTGTGGGGCGAAATCCGCCGCGCAGTACAGTTCGAAGCCGTCTTCACCGGTGTAGCCGGTGCGGGCGAGTAGCACATCGGTGCCGTCGATCTGGGTGGGCGTGCTGGCGTAATACCGCAGCGCGGACAGCTCCGCGTCGGTGAGCTTTCCGACGATCGCGGCCGAGCGCGGTCCCTGCACGGCGATCAGCGCGTACTCCGCGGAACGGTCCGTGACCGTGGCTTCCGGGAAGCCTTCCGCACGCGCGGTCAGCGCGGCCAGGACCGTCGCGGCGTTGGCGGCGTTGGCCACGACAAGAAAGCGGCGCTCGGCCAGCCGGTACACGACGAGATCGTCGAGTACGCCGCCGTCTTCCTGGCAGAGCATCGTGTACCGAGCTCTGCCGATCTTCACCGCGGACAGGTTGCCGACCAGCGCGTAGTCGAGCGCGGCCGCCGCCTGTTCGCCAGTGATGTCGATCTCAGCCATATGCGAGAGGTCGAAGAGGCCGGCTGTTCGCCGGACCGCGTGGTGTTCGGCGAGTTCGCTGGTGTACTTGACCGGCATCCGCCAGCCGGCGAAGTCGGTGAACTGCGCGCCAAGTTGCTCGTGCACGGCGTGCAGTGGTGATGGTGTGCTCAACGATCACTCCTCGATACTCGACCTTGCCGTGTCGGCGCCTGTTCGGCTGGCGGCGATAAGCCAATGGTGCGCGAGTGCCTGCCGGGGCGCGCGGGTGGGTGTGGCCGCCGAGCCCGCTGCTGGGTGGGGCACGGCTGGCGGGCTCGCGTCGGCGAGCGTGGCGGAGTGTCGGCGGTGCGGCGTGCGGGCATCGGAGCTCCTTCGGTCGGCGCGTGGGACGTGTCCCATCGCGTCAGGAACTCCCCCTCTGTCATCGCACCTGAGAGCTTCACCGCGATTTCGCGGCTTGCACCGTGGGTGAGGCGCTGGCGCGCCTGCTTTCCAGAGTGGCCTGACCACTGGCGGTATGGGTACCTGAGAGTTTCTGGGGAGTTTGCTCCTTCGGTGCCCCGTGTGTCCGCACGGAGACTCTCCCGCCAAGGTTTCCACGGCCAAGTATTCGGTTGTTCGGGTCGTTGTGTCGCCGTACCAGGTTCGTACGGTGCGTGACCGTGCCGGCCGCGCCCAGGCAGCCTAGCAAGCTGGCGCCACTCGGGGCCAGGGTCGACAGCCGTACGCGATCAACCGCGTCACTGGGTGGTGCAATAGTCGAGCGCGAGCACCGCGAGCGCGCGGGCGGTGGTGAGTACCTCGGCTACCGGGACGAACTCGTCCGGACCGTGCGCCACTCCGGCATCGCCGGGGCCGTAGTGCAGCGTGGGTATCCCGCCGATCCCGGTGAGCAGTCGGAGGTCACTGCCATAGGGCGCGCCCCAGGTCTGTTGCGGCGCGCCACCAGTGACCGCGGCGTGCGCGGCGCTCACTCGATCCGGTAGATCACTGTGCTCGGCGAGCTTGCCGGCGGCGAACTGGCCGCCCCACCATTCGACGGTGACCGGGTGCTCGCGTAGCCACGGATCCTCGGCATTGACGGCGGCGATGGCGTTCTCGAGTTGCGCGCGGGCTTGCGCCACCGGTTCGTCCAGTGCGACGCCGAGCCGGCCCTCGGCGACCAGCAGATCGGGTACCGAGGAAGCCCAGTCGCCCGCCTGCACGGTGCCGATGGCCAACGGATAGGCGATATCCCAGCGGGACATCAGCGGGTCGACCGCGGCGTTGCGGGCGCGCTCCAACTCGCCAAGCGCACGCCATACCGGCCAGAACTTCTCGATCGCGCTGACTCCGGAGGTGCGACGGGAAGCGTGCGTGGCGTGGCCGCGCACCCGAAGCCGGAACGTCAGCGCGCCACCGTTCGCGGGCACCAGATCCAGACTGGTTGGTTCGGGGATCACGCAGGCATCCGCGCGCCATCCCCGTGCCAGCATCGCGTAGCTACCCAGCCCGCCGTCCTCCTCACCCTGCACGCTGGCCAGCAGCAGATCACCGCGCAATGGCACCGCGCAGCGACGCAGGGCGCGTACCGCCCATACGGCGGCGAGCAGCCCCGCCTTCATGTCGCAGGAACCCCGGCCATGCACGGTTTCCCCGTCGAGTTGGCCGGAGAAGGGCTCGCCGCGGACCCAGGAGGCGCGGTCACCGGGTGGCACCACATCGATATGCCCGTTCAACAGCAGAGTCGGACCACCGCCGGTACCCGGTAGTCGCCCGACGAGCCCCCATGCCTCGTCGCGGTCGACCTCGACGCCGGGAAAGTCCGGCGCGGCGAGTGTTTCGGCCAACGGGATCCGCCAGTGATCGGTGTCCAGGCCGATCGTGCCGAACGTATCGGCGAGTTGCTGTTGTGCCTCGTGCTCCGCCGCGCTGCCGCCAACGCTCGGTACGCGCACCAGTGCGCTCAGGGAGCTGAGCAGTTCGTCCGCTGTCGCATCGATCTCCCGCAGTACGCGTGCTCGCCAGTCGATCCCCATCCGGGCACCTTAACGGTGCTCCGCGGATGATCGCCGTGCCGGCAACCAGTCGGCCTTGACCGTTTTTCGTTGGCAGCACAAACTGTTCCCGCGCGGGCAACCGCTCGCCGACCAACGCCGAGTGTCGCGTGGCGACTGGAGGAGAGCAGCGTGAGTGACGAGAGTGTGCTGACCGAGTTCGGCGACGGCATCGCGGTTATCACGATCAATCGACCGCACGCGCGCAACGCGGTGAACAAGGCCGTCGCCGAGGGCCTGGCCGCCGCGATCAACGAGTTCGACAGCCGAGCCGACCTGGTGATCGGCATTCTGACTGGAGCGGGCGGCACGTTCTGTTCCGGTATGGACTTGAAGGCCTTCACCAAGGGGGAGTCGCCCGTCGTGGACGGGCGTGGCTTCGGTGGGCTGGCCCAGGCACCGCCAGGCAAACCGCTGATCGCCGCCGTCGAGGGCTGGGCGCTCGCCGGCGGATGTGAACTCGCGCTCAGCGCGGATCTGATCGTCGCCGCGAACGACGCCAAGTTCGGTATCCCGGAAGTCAAACGCGGACTGGTCGCCGCCGCGGGCGGGCTGCTGCGACTGCCAAAGGCCCTGCCGTATCAACTTGCCATGGAGGTGGCACTTACTGGTGATCCGCTGACCGCCACCGTCGCCCATCAGCACGGACTGGTGAACACCGTGACCGAACCGGGTGAGGCGCTGACCGGTGCCAAGGAACTGGCCGGCCGGATCGCCAGGAACGGGCCGCTCGCGGTACGGGCGAGCAAGGAAATCCTGTCCGGTGCGGTCAACTGGACCGACGCCGAAGCGTTCGAACGGCAAGGGCCGATCGTCGGCAAGGTGATGACGTCGGCGGACGCGCTGGAAGGCGCGCGGGCTTTCGCCGAGAAGCGTGACCCGGTCTGGCGCGGCGAGTGACTCAGCAAGAGGATCAGCAGGAGGAGCTGGCCGAGCGGCGCGCCGCGGTTGCCGAGCTGGGAGCCGCGGTGCGCGCGCTGACCGATGCGGCGGTGGTCAGCGAGGTGGACGATGCGACGCTGCGCTCGGTCGCGGCCGCGGTTGCCGAGCTGGTTCCGTCCCTGACCGCGGCCAGGCGGGAGCGGCATGAGCGACCGGCAACCGACCCGCCTGGCTCTGGGCACCGGTGGTACAACCCGGTGATCGGGGCCGGTAACCCGATGGCCCCACCGGTGCACGTCGAGCTGGTGGACGGCCGGGCGGTGGGCACCTGCGTGCTCGGCCTCGCCTACGAGGGTCCGCGCGGCTACGTGCACGGTGGGATCAGCGCCTTGCTGCTCGATCAGATTCTTGGGCACGCGCATGGCGCGAGCGGGCGGCCAGGGATGACGATCTCGTTGTCCCTGCGTTATCGCGGTCCGGTCCCGCTGAACACACCGCTGCGGATCACCGGATGGTTGGGTGAATCCGATCCCGGTCGTCCCAGTGATGCCGATGATCATGGCGATGACAGACAGCCGTCGCATGCTATTGGCACGATCAGCACCGCGGATGAACCCGATTCGGTGCTCGTGGAGGCCCGAGGTAAGTTCATCGTGCCCAACCGCAAGCAGGTACAGCGGATCTTCGGGGGTGAGGACTTCGCGCGGTAGGTGCGGCTCAGCCGGTTGACTCCGATGGCAGCCGGCCTGCCGCACGTTCGGCACGCAGTTCGGTCTTGAGCACCTTGCCGCTGGGATTGCGCGGTAGTGCCGACACGATGGCGAGTTCCCGGGGCCGCTTGTAACCGGCGAGCCGGTCCGCGCACCATTCGCGCAACTCGGTGATTTCCGGCGGATCGGCCGGATCGCGCGGCGTGACCACCGCAAGCGGAGTCTCGCCCCAGGTGTCGTGCGGTACCCCGATCAGCGATACCTCGGCGATCTTGTCGTGTCCGGCGAGCACGTCCTCAACTTCGGCACAGTAGATGTTCTCCCCGCCGGAGATGATCATGTCCTTCTTTCTGTCCACAACATACAGATAGCCGTCCTCGTCTTCCCTGACCAGGTCGCCGGAATGGAACCAGCCGCCGGCAAAGGCCTCGGCGGTCTCCCGCGGTTTGCCCCAGTACTCCTTCATCACCATGGGCCCGCGGTAGACGATCTCGCCGACCTGTCCGCGTGGTACGTCCCGCATCTGGTCGTCCACGACCCGTACTTCGACGTTGAGCATGGGCGTACCCACCGAACCGATCTTGCGGACCGCGTCCTCGCCGCGCAGCAGCGTCGTGACCGGACTGCACTCGGTCTGCCCGAATGCCGTGTTCACTTCGGCCTGCGGGAAGGTATCGATCATCGTGCGCAGCAGTGTGGTGGACGCGGGTGCGGCGCCCCAGGAAATGCGGCGCAGCGCGGAAAGGTCGCGGTTGGCGATGTCCGGAACCGCGCAGACCGCTTGCCACTGCGCGGGTACCAGGAAACAGGCCGATACCTGTTCGCGTTCCAGTATGTCCACTGTGGTCACCGGGTCGAACTGGCCGGAGGGCAGCAACACGGTACGTCCGCCGGTGAGCAGCGTGGGCAGTAGGCCGGAGAGCCCGGCGATGTGGAACAGCGGCGCCGCCGCGAGCCATACCCGGTCATCCTCCGAGGTGCCGAGATGCACCAGGTTGCTGAAGGCATGCAGCAGCAGGTTCTGGTGGGTGAGCACCGCGCCCTTCGGGCGGCCCGTGGTGCCCGAGGTGTACATGATGAAGGCTGGTTCGTGTTCGTCCACGGTCAGTTCGTCGAACGAGGCGTCCGCGGAGGCGAGTGCTCGCGCGTAGTCCTCGCCGGCCGGACTGTCCGGCGGTCGCTCGCCGTTCACGATCAGGCAGTCGCGGACCTCGGGCGCCTGGGCGAGCGCTTTCGCCAGTACCTCGGCATGTGCCGCGTCCACGACGACGACGCGGCTGCCGCTGTCGGTCAACGCGTAGGCGATCTCGTCGGCAACCAGCCGGAAGTTGATCGGTACGCCGATCGCGCCGAGCCGCGTGACGGCCAGGAAGCTTTCGATGACCTCGAGGCAGTTGAAGCCGAGTACGGCAACCCGGTCGCCGCGGCCGACCCCGCGATCCCGCAGGGCGTTCGCCAGACGACTGACGCGTTCGTCGCAGTCCCGGTAGCTCAGGGTCGTGTCACCGAACCGGAAGGCGATCTCGTCGGGAATCTTCCTGGCGTGCCGCGCGAGCTGATCGCTCATCGTCATCCCACGGCCAGTCATATGTGCTGTGCTCATCGGCATCCTTGGCGATGGAGGGGACACTGGTTGATACGGGCGGGTTGGTACTACCAACAAGTGGGGGAGATATGTCACATCCTCGGCGAGTCATGCGGCACGGTCAACCCTGACTGTTCCGCGCACTTGCGGGGGAGTGTGCCGGTGTCGTAGAAACGGTCATTATTGACTGTTGACTGTGGCCGAGGTTCTGCTCGGTCGGAAATGGGGCGCGGTGCCGGGACCATTGGCGGGCCTACGAGTGATTGAGCTGGCCGGAATCGGCCCCGGGCCGCATGCCGCGATGCAGTTCGCCGATCTGGGCGCGGATGTTGTGCGCATCGAACGGCCCAGCAAGGGCGACGCGTCACCGGGAGACGCGACGCTGCGTGGCCGCCGGCGCGCCGGAGTGAACCTCCGCGACGAGGAAGGCAAGCGGCTCGTGCTCGATCTCGTCGAACGGGCCGACGTGCTACTGGAAGGTTTCCGGCCCGGCGTCACCGAACGACTCGGGCTCGGCCCTGATGACTGTTTCGCGCGCAATCCGCGGTTGATCTATGGCCGGATGACCGGCTGGGGCCAGCACGGTCCGCTCGCCGAGCGTGCCGGCCACGACATCAACTACATCGCGATGACCGGGATCCTGCACGCGATCGGTCGGGCCGACCAGCGGCCAGTACCACCACTGAACATGGTCGGTGACTTCGGCGGAGGTTCGATGTTCCTCCTGACCGGGGTACTTGCCGCGTTGTGGGAGCGGGAGCGTTCTGGCAAGGGTCAGGTGGTCGACGCCGCCATGGTGGACGGTGCCGGGGTGCTCAGCCAGATGGTCTGGGCGTTTCGCGGCCAGGGTGGCTGGTCGGACGAGCGCGGGGTCAACCTGCTCGACGGCGCCGCACCGTTCTACGACACCTACGAATGCGCGGACGGCCGCTATATGGCGGTTGGCTCGCTGGAGCCGCAGTTCTACGCGGCGCTGCTCGATGGTCTCGGGCTTGCCGACGCGGAGTTGCCGGCGCAGGGCGATCGGGACGGATGGCCCATTCTGCGCAAGCGGTTTACTGAGGTTTTCGCCAGTCGTACCAGGGACGAATGGACGGCGGTGTTCGAGGGCACGGACGCCTGTGTGGCCCCGGTGTTGACTTTCGCCGAGGCGCCCACGCATCCGCATGCCGCCGAGCGCGCCGGTTTTCTGGAGATCGACGGAGTTACCCAACCCGCACCGGCGCCACGTTTCTCCCGGACCGTGCCCGCCGAACCCGTCGCGCCGGCCGCGCTGGACACCGAAGCCAGTGCGGTGCTCGCGGAGTGGTCGACGGACTGATCGTTCCGGCGTTGGCCGGCAAGGGACCCGAAGTGCCGCGAGCGCGCCGCGCGCCGCGTGAGTGAGGAGGACGTATGGATGTCGCAGGCGGCGTTGCCCTGATCACCGGTGGCGCCTCAGGACTTGGCCTGGCTACCGCCAAGCGGTTACTTGCGGCCGGCGCCAAGGTCACGATCCTGGATCTGCCGACCTCGGCGGGCGCGGAGGTAGCGGCCGAGCTCGGCGCGGATGTGGCGTTCGCGCCCGGGGACGTGACCGACGAGCAGCAGGTCGCCGCCGCGCTGGATGTCGCGGCGGGGCAGGGCCCATTGCGGGTCGTGGTGAACTGCGCCGGTACGGGCAACGCGATGCGGGTGGTGGGTAAGAAGGGACCGTTCCCGCTGGACGCGTTCAACAAGATCGTGCAGATCAACCTGATCGGCACGTTCAACGTGATCCGGCTGGGCGCCGAACGGATGCTGGCGCACGATCCGGTCGGTGAGGAACGCGGCGTCATCGTGAACACCGCCTCGGCGGCCGCCTTTGACGGCCAGATCGGTCAGGCGGCCTACTCGGCGTCGAAGGGCGGCGTAGTCGGGATGACGCTGCCGATCGCGCGGGACCTCGCCAGCCACGCGATTCGCGTGGTGACCATCGCGCCGGGACTGTTCGACACCCCACTGCTGGCGGGGGCCTCGGAGGAGGTGAAGGCTTCGCTCGGCCAGCAGGTGCCTCATCCCGCGCGGCTCGGCGTGCCGGACGAGTTCGGCGCGCTCGCCGCGCATATCGTGGCGAATCCGATGCTCAATGGCGAAGTGATCCGGCTCGACGGCGCGATCCGGATGGCACCGCGCTAGCGGCGATCAGCCAACCCGTCGCCTCGCTCCCAGTGACCGCGAGATCCCTCAAGATTGCGGTTCAGCGGAGCCCGGCTACCGCACCCTCACCCACGTTTCTCTTCAGAACGCGGTCACTGAGGGTGCGGTTGGTTACTCGTCGAACAACATCCGGCGTGCGGTTGCCTTCCACAGCTCGACGTGTGGGTCGGTGCTCGGTGGACGGTCTTCGAAGGTGTACGGCATCGCCGCCCCACGCATACTGGTGAACAACAGCTTGCGCATCTCGTCATAGCGTGCGTTGGCGCGGATCTCCGGCCCCCAGATCCGGTCGGTGACCGAACGGATCGCGGCGTGCAGGCCGCGTTCCTCCGGGCGTAGTGCCGACGCGAGCGCAGGATTGGTCCGTGCGGCGGTCCACAATTCCATCGCCGCCCAGAAATGTGGTTCGTGGAAGGTGGTCCAGAGCAACTCGATGCACCGGTCGACGCGCTCCGGGCCTTCCGGGGCGTCCTCCAGCCGGGCGGCCGCCCGTTCCTCGGTCTGCTTGAGGCGATTGGTCGCCAGATGGTTGGCCGCGGCCACGAGCAGGCCGTCCCTGGAAGGAAAGTGATGCAGCAGCCTTCCTCGAGAGACTCCGGCCTTGGCTTGGATGACCAGGGTCGACGCACCCGAATAGCCGTGCTCGACAAGGCAGTCCACCGCCGCGTCCAGGATCAACGCCCGGCTGTCGGCAGTGCGTTCTTGTCGGGTGCGCGGGGCATGCGAGTAAGTCCGAACCACCCGGACAGCGTACTTGGCCGGCCTTGTTCGGAGCTAGAAACAGTCGGGATTGACCGCTAAGACCGAGAATGCGAGGCTCGACGTAGGCGCGCCGCGCACAGGGTTCGAGGAGGAGCCGATGTATCCGGGTACTCATGCCGCCGTCACTCCCGAGCGCCCCGCGGTGATTATCGCGGGTTCCGGCGACCGGCTCAGCTACGGCGAACTGGACGAACGTTCCGCGCGCCTCGCCGATGTGTTCCGCCAGGCGGGTTTACGCCGAGGGGACACGGTGGCTCTGCTTTCGGACAACTCGATCCACGCCTACGAGGTGTACTGGGCCGGATTGCGTTCTGGGCTGTACGTCAGCGCGGTGAACAGTCACCTCAGCGCCGAGGAGATCGCCTACATCATCGATGACTCCCAGGCAAGTGCCCTGGTGGTATCGGCGGCCGTGGCAGACGTCGCCGAGCAACTGACCGACCGGCTCCCCGAGGTCCGGCTGCGGCTCGCCTACGGCGGTTCGGTGGCCGGCTTCGCGGATTACCTGAGCACGCTCGCCACCGGCTCGCCGGAGCCGCCCGCGGATCAGCCCTGTGGCGCGGATCTGCTGTATTCCTCGGGCACCACCGGGCGGCCGAAGGGGATCCGGATTGAGCTTCCTGATCGGCAGGTGGATGAACCGGGCGATCAGCTCAGCGTACTGATGTCGCATCTGTACGGGTTCGACGCGGACAGTGTCTACCTCTCGCCCGCGCCGGTCTATCACGCCGCGCCACTACGGTTCGGCGCTTCGGTACACCGCATCGGTGGCACCGTGGTGATGATGGAGCGCTTCACCGCTGAGGATGCGCTCGCCGCGATCGAACGATACGGCGTGACACACAGCCAGTGGGTGCCCACGATGTTCGTGCGCATGCTCAAACTGCCGGAATCGGTGCGAAACAGTTACGACCTGTCCAGCCACCAGGTCGCGGTGCACGCCGCCGCCCCGTGCCCGACGGAGGTCAAGCACGCGATGATCGACTGGTGGGGGCCGATCCTGCGGGAGTACTACTCGTCCACCGAGGGGATCGGGATGACGTTCATCTCCGCGGAACAGTGGTTGGTCAAGCCGGGTTCGGTGGGGCTGCCGGTGCTCGGCACACTGCGGATCTGCGCGGATGACGGCACCGAGCTACCTGCCGGGGAGATCGGCACCATCTACTTCGAACGCGATGAGCTGCCCTTTCAGTATCACGGTGATCCGGCGAAGACAAAGTCCGCGCAACACCCAGACAATCCACTGTGGACTACGACAGGCGATGTCGGGTATGTCGACGAGGACGGCTATCTGTTCCTCACCGACCGCAAGGCTTTCATGATTATCTCGGGCGGAGTGAACATCTACCCGCAGGAGACCGAGGACGTACTTGCGTTGCATCCGGCGGTACTGGACGTCGCGGTCATCGGCGTGCCGGACGAGGAGATGGGCGAGTCGGTCAAGGCCGTGGTGCAGTGCCCGCCGGGTGTGGTTGGCGGAGCCGAACTGGAAGCCGAACTGCTCGACTACGTCCGGGAGCGCATCGCACACTACAAGGCGCCGCGCAGTATCGACTTCGTTGCCGAACTACCGAGGACACCAACCGGAAAGCTGATCAAGGGCGAACTGAAGAAGCGTTACGCCGCACCGACGGTATCGGCCTAGGCATTCCGGTGACGCGGTCGTGCCAGCGACCGCCCGAACTGAGGAGGACACGTGCGAGACGCGGTGATCGTAGCGGCCATGCGTAGCCCGGTAGGTAAGCGCGACGGAGCACTATCCGGGATACATCCGGCGGAACTGTCGGCGCAAGTACTGAACGGGCTCGCGAAGCGCGCGGGCATCGACCCCGCGGAGATCGAAGACGTGATCTGGGGCTGTGTCAGCCAGGTTGGCGAGCAGACGATGGATATCGGCCGCACCGCCGCGCTTTCCGCCGGCTGGCCGGAGTCGGTAACCGGTGTGACGGTGGATCGACAGTGTGGCTCGTCCCAGCAGTCGGTGCATTTCGCGGCGGCAGGGCTGATCGCCGGCCACTACGATGTCGTGGTCGCCGGTGGAGTTGAATCGATGAGCAGGGTACCGATGGGTAGCTCGTCGAAAGGCGCGAGCCCGCTTGGTTCCAGCCTGCTCGAACGCTATGGCGGGGTGCGGCCGAACCAGGGGATCGGCGCGGAGATGGTCGTTGACCGGTGGGGGTTCAGCCGGACACAGGTGGACGAGTTCAGCCTTGCTTCGCATGAGAAAGCCGCCGCGGCGATCGATGGCGGAGCTTTCGTGGACGAGATCGTACCGATCACACTGGACGACGGCACGGTTGTCACGACTGATGAAGGCGTTCGGCGTGGTGGCACGGTGGAGAAGCTGGCCGGCCTCAAGCCCGCGTTCCGGGAGAACGGCACGATCACCGCGGGCAACAGCTCGCAGATCAGCGACGGATCCGCGGCACTGCTGATGACGACCAGCGCGACCGCAACGCGACTTGGCCTGACTCCGCTTGCTCGGGTACACACCGCGGTGCTCGCCGGCGACGATCCGATCATCATGTTGACCGCGCCGATTCCGGCCACTCGCAAGGCGTTGGACCGGGCGGGTCTTGCCCTGGACGATATCGGCGTGTTCGAGGTCAACGAAGCCTTCGCGTCGGTGCCGCTCGCCTGGCTCGCCGAGCTTGGCGCGGATCCGAAATTGCTGAACCCGAACGGCGGTGCCGTGGCGCTCGGCCATCCGCTCGGCGCGAGCGGGGCGCGGCTGATGACCACGATGGTGCACCAGATGCGCGCAGCCAATCTTCGCTATGGGCTACAGACGATGTGTGAGGGTGGAGGGCAGGCGAACGCGACGATCCTGGAGTTGCTGTGACCGCGCGCTGGGGTCTCACCGTCCCGCTCGATGGGCTCGATCCCGCCGAGCGGCGTGCCCTGATCGAGGAGCTGCCGGATCTCGGCTACACCGACGTATGGTCTGCCGAGGCAAACGGTGCGGACGCGTTTACCCCGCTGGCACTGGCCAGCCAGTGGGCGCCGGCGTTGCGGCTGGGCACCGCGATCGTGCCGGTGTACACGCGTGGGCCGGCGACGCTGGCGATGTCTGCCGCCACCCTGGCCGAGGCGGCGCCCGGCCGCTTCGCCCTGGGAATCGGCACGTCTTCGGATGTCATCGTGCGGCGGTGGAACGGGATCCCGTTCACCGAGCCATACCGGCGCGTTCGCGACACGATCAGCTTCCTGCGTGCGGCGCTCGCCGGGGAGAAGGTCAGCGCGGACTACGACACCTTCCAGGTACACGGGTTCACTCCCGGGGTGGTTCCAGAGTTCGCCCCGCCGATTCTGGTCGCCGCGCTGCGCCCGGGTATGTTGCGCCTGGCCGGTCGGCGCGCGGATGGCGCGATCATCAACTGGCTGTCGGCCGAGGATGTCCGGTCGGTCGTTCCGTACGTGCACGAGGGCGGTGCGGGCAAGGAGATCGTGGCCCGGATCTTCGTGCTTCCGGACACCGACGAGGTCACCGCGCGAGCCATCGGTCGTCGAGCGATCGCCGCCTATCTCAACGTGCCGGTGTACCGCGCTTTCCACGAGTGGCTTGGTCGCGCTGAACTTCTTGGTCCAATGTGGAAGGCATGGGACGAGGGCGACCGCAAGGCCGCGGTCGCCGCGATTCCGGATCCGGTCGTCGACGACCTGGTGCTGCATGGGCCAGCGGAGTACTGCCGCGAACAGGTACAGCGGTATGTCGATGCCGGGGTGAGCACGCCGGCGATCGCACTGCTCGGCGCCGCGGACCCGGTCGCCGCGGTGCGCGCGCTGGCACCGCGGCGATAACGTCAGCCAGATTTACCCAGGGTGCGGAAATCCGGCTGACCGGTGATCAGGCTCTGAAAGCCGACCACGTCGGTAGTCGTCGCGTAGGTTGTTTGATCGCTCGCGACGGGTACCTGGAACGCCTGCTCGACGATCTCGCCGACGTTGCGGCGCAGCACTTCGGTGCGGGCGTCCTCGTCGATAGTGTTCAGCGCCGTAGTGTGTAGTTCGGTCATTTCCGGAGTGGTGTGCCCGCCCGGATTGGAGAAACCGTTCGCGGTGAACTGCAGTTCAATCGTCATGGACGGGTCCGGCCGGCCGCCCCACTGGGCGAGTAGCGCGTCGCCCTGTTCCTGCGCGTAGTACACATCCGCGGTCTGTGCGGCCTCGACCGCGCGGATCCGGGCATCGATGCCGACCTCGCCCAGCATGTTCTGCACCGCCTCGCCGACCTGGGTGTACGGCGGCAGCGCGGCGACCAGCATCTCGAAAGAGAAGCCGTTCGGTACACCAGCCTGGCGAAGTAGCTGACGGGCTAATCGTGGGTTGTACTCGTAATAGTCGCCTGGATAGTCCGGGTTGTGCGCGAAGTACCCTTCCGGGAAGGGTTGCACCGACGGCTCGGAAGCACCGAAGGTGATTCCGTTGGCGATGGCCTCGCGATCGATCGCGTGATTCAGCGCGCGCCGCACCAGTAACTTGTCGAACTCCGCGCGAGCCCTGTTGAGGTACAGCACCAGATAGGTCAGCGAGCGGTCCTGCTGGATCACCAGTCCGGCCTGCTCCGCTTCGGCGATCTGCCTGCCGCCGATCAGCGCGATATCCACTTCACCGGTGCGGATCGCGTTGAGCCGAGTCACGTCGTCGGACAGGATGTCCAGTTCGATCTGCCTGGCACCGACAACGGACTCGTCCCAGTAGTCCTCGTTGCGTTCGTAGACGATCACATCGTCCTTGTGATACTGGGTGACTCGATACATGCCCGCGCCCACCGGGGCGGAGTCGAGATTGGGCTTGTCGAAGGCCGCCGGGCTGACGATCGCCCCCGCGCGATGCGAAAGCAGGCCGGGCAACATACTGCTGCGTTTGGACAGATGTAGCCGGACGGTGGCATCGTCAACCACGTCGACGCGGTCGATCACTTCGAGATCGGCGCTGACCGAGGAACCGGTCAGGGTCTGGCCGCGGTGAATATTCGCCCGTACCGCCTCGGCATTGAACGCGGTGCCGTCGTGGAAACGGACTCCTTCGCGCAACCACATCGTGAGCACCGTTCCGCTGTCGTCCCACTCCCAGTCGCGTGCGAGACCACCGGTGAGCTCGCCGTCTGGTCTGATGTGCACCAACCGGTCGTACACCGGGGCGAGGAACCGGATGTCCTGTCCCACGGTCGATCGGTGCGGATCGAACCGGCTCGGTCCGGTCGCGTCGGCATACCGGATCGTCGCGTTCGGATCGGCATCCGCCGGGTCCGCGGCCTGGGCGGAATCCTGCTCGGTCGAGTCGACTTCGATTGGTGCACAACCGGTTGCCACCGCGAGCGCGATACACATGGTGATCGCGCCACACAGCCGGTGCAGAACGCGGTGTTGCATGGAATCACCTTCCGGCTCCGCGACATTGCGGGCGTGACCACGCCCTATCACGGCGTGGCGGTTTCCTTGCGACGGTGCTTCCCGGCGAACTCGGTTTATCGCCGGCTGATGGCTTGTCAGTTGACCTGACCTTGTTGCCGAGATACTTTACAATCGATCGTTAAGTTTCGGAAGGCAGCAACCGACACCACGTTTTCAGTTCGCGATTCGGGTTTCCCGGCGCGAAGCGATCTCACGCCACATCAACAGGTTCTCGCGCGGCAAACGGCCATTCGGTGGTATGCGGCGTCATTCGATCATGACGGGTAGCCGCGATCCGGCTCAAGGTCATTCTTTCGCGGTTACGGGCAGGCGAGCTCGGGAGGCGAGGCGATTCGATGATTACCTACGCGCTCCGCCGAATCGCAATGATCATTCCACTGATCATTATGGTCTCGTTTGGGGTCTACGCCCTGGTACTGATGATCCCGGGAGATCCGGCGATCACCATCGCCGGAGAGAACGCGACCGAAGAACAGATCCAGGCGACCAGGGAACGGCTTGGCTTGACCGATTCGTTCTTCGTGCAGTACTGGAATTGGATCTCCGGTGCGGTGCGTGGGGACTTGGGACAATCGCTGTTCAGCAGTCAGACGGTCACCGGCGCGATTCTGGATCGGTTTCCGGTGACCCTTGCGCTCACCGCGGCAGCGGTCACCGTTGCGTTGCTGATCGCCGTACCCGCCGGGATTATCGCGGCACTGCACCGTGGACGCTGGCCGGACCGCGCGGTAACGCTGCTGACCTCGATCGGTATTTCGATGCCCAGCTTCTGGTTGGGCATCCTGCTGGTGATGGTGCTCGCGCTGGCAACGCCGATCTTCCCCGCTGTCGGGTATACGCCGCTGTCGGAAAGCGTGCTTGGCTGGGCACATAATCTCGTGTTGCCCGCTTTCACCCTCGGTCTGGCGGTGTGCGCGGAAATCACTCGGCAGTTGCGCGGCTCGCTGTCCGATGTGCTGCATCAGGATTACATCCGTACGGCGCGCGCGGCCGGGCTGCGTGGTCGGATCGTCGTTGTCAAGCACGGGATGAAAAATGCCGCCGTTCCAGTGGTGACCGTGCTTGGTTTCCAGGTCGGTTTCCTGCTCGGCGGTTCGGTCGTGGTTGAACGTGTCTTCGGCATACCCGGCCTCGGTGACCTCGCGATTCGCGCGGTGCTTGAACGAGATATTCCGATGATCCAGGGGATCGTGGTCGTCAGCGCGGCGATCGTGATGCTGGTGAACCTGGTCGTGGACCTCAGCTATGGCTACCTCAACCCGAAGGTGCGGCAGTCATGACGACACAACACACGGGCAGCGAGCCGGGCTCGGCGGCTGGTGGAACCGAGGAGATCAGCGGGCCGGCACTGAGCGGGCGGGCCCGATTCTGGCGTCGATTCCGCCGGCAGTGGCCGGCGCAGATCGCGCTGGGCTATCTCATCGTCATCGTGGCGGTCGCGGTATGCGCGCCATTGCTGGCGACGTATTCGCCCTTTGACCAGAACCTGAACGGGGTACTGGCACGCCCGTCCGGCGAGCACTGGCTGGGCACCGACGATCTCGGCAGGGATGTCTACAGCAGATTGCTATACGCGGCGCGAATCTCGCTGCTGGCTGCCGCCCAGGCTGTCGCGGTGAGCCTGGTGCTCGGGGTGCTTCCCGGTCTTCTTGCCGGATACGCTGGCAAGAAGACCGATGCGGTGATCATGCGTATCACCGACGCGGTGATGAGTTTCCCACCGCTGATCCTGGCGATCGCGGTGGTTGGCGTGCTTGGTCCGAGTCTGACCAACGCGATGTTCGTGATCGGCATTATTTTCGCGCCGCGGTTCCTGCGGTTGGTGCGCGGCAGTGTGCTCAGCCTGCGCGCGGAAACGTTCATCGAGGCTTCGCGGTCGATCGGCACGCCGCGCTGGCGCATCATCCAACGGCATGTCCTGCCGAACGTGCTTTCCCCGCTGGTCGTCCAGATCTCACTGGCCTCGGCGCTTGCCATGCTGGCGGAAGCCAGCCTGAGCTTCCTCGGTCTGGGCGTGCAACCACCCGAGGCCAGTTGGGGCGCGATGATCGAGCGCGGCTTCCGCTACACCGCGGCCGCTCCGTGGATGACGGTGTTCCCCGGTCTGCTGATCGCGTTGACCGTACTGGCTTTCAACGTGCTCGGTGACGGCCTGCGCGATTCCCTTGGTCGGGAGGTGAGGAAGGCGTCATGACGGCCATGTCAGTGGCACCAGGGACAGAGGCCCCGGTACTCGAGGTGACCGACCTGCGGGTGCAGTTCGCCACGGATCGTGGCTGGGCGACGGTGGTGGACGGAGTGTCCTTTTCGGTGGGGCGGGCGGAAACCGTCGGAGTCGTGGGGGAGTCGGGTTCGGGCAAGACCGTGACGAGCCTGGCCGTACTCGGCTTGCTGCCCAGCCCGCCAGCGCGGGTGGTCGGCGGCAGTATCCGGCTCGGCGATACCGAACTGCTCGGGCTGCGCCGCAGGGAGCTGGAGGAGATTCGTGGGGATGAGGTGGCGATGATCTTCCAGGAACCGATGACCAGCCTCAATCCCGCGTTTCCCGTCGGGGATCAGATCGCCGAGGTATTCCGCCGCCATCGGCGCTGTTCGCGGTCCCGCGCGCGGGCAAGGGCGGTGGAAATGTTGGGCAAAGTCGGTATTCCCGACGCCGCGCGCCGGGCGCGGGCCTACCCGCACGAGTTCTCCGGAGGTATGCGCCAACGCGCGATGATCGCGCTGGCGATGTGCTGCGACCCGCGGGTACTGCTCGCCGATGAGCCAACTACGGCGCTGGACGGCACTATCCAGGCGCAGATTCTGGATCTGATGCGGTCGATGCGCGACGAGTTCGACACCGCGATCGTCTTCGTCACCCATGATCTCGGTGTGGTCGCGGATATCTGCGATCGGGCGGTCGTGATGTATGCCGGACAGGTCGTGGAGAAAGCACCTATCGACGATCTGTACTACCACCCGAGGCATCCGTACACCGAGGCATTGCTTGGTGCCCTGCCGCAGTTGGATGGCGGCACCGAGGTGCTTGCCACGATTCCGGGGACCGCGCCGACCCCCGGTGCCCTTCCCGCCGGATGTCGGTTCCATCCACGGTGCGCGCACGCGCGGCCGGAATGCGCGCACCCAACGGAATCCGCCGCGGACGGGGTGGCACTGCGCTGGCTGTCCGATTCGGTGGCAAGTCGTTGTGTCCGGGTGGACGAACTGCGTCTGCGAGGTGCGCGATGACCACCGAGCAGTCACCCGTGCTCGAAGCCCGGGGTCTGGACGTGACGTTTCGGGTGCGGCGGGGGTTGGTCCGCCGGGTGCCATTGCGCGCCGTGCGATCCGTCGACCTCAGTATCGGCGCTGGCGAAACCCTTGGACTGGTCGGTGAATCCGGCTCCGGCAAATCCACCACGGGTAGGGCGTTGCTGCGCCTGATCGAGCCGGAACGCGGCACGATCCGATTGGACGGGGTGGACATCACCAACGCGTCCGGAGCCGAACTGCGTGCCGTGCGCCGCCGGATGCAGATGGTCTTCCAGGATCCGTACTCGTCGCTCGACCCGTCCATGGTGATCGGGGAAAGCATCGGTGAACCGCTTGACGTCCACGAACGGTTACCGGCGGCACGGCGACAGCAGCGGATCATCGAACTACTCGAACACGTACGGCTGTCCGGCCGGCATCTGGACCGCTACCCCTACGAGTTCTCCGGCGGGCAGCGCCAGCGAATCGCTATCGCCAGGGCGATCGCGCTGAACCCGCGGCTGGTGGTGTGCGACGAGGCGGTCAGCGCGCTTGACGTGTCGACGCAGAACCAGGTGATCAATCTGCTCGAGCGGATCCAGCGGGAGTTCGGTATCTCCTATCTGTTCATCGCGCACGATCTCGCGGTTGTCAGGCATATCGCCGATCGGGTCGCCGTGATGTATCTCGGCGAGCTGGTGGAGACCGGACCGAAGGACCGGCTGTTCGATCGGCCGGCGCACCCCTATACCGAGGCCCTGCTTTCCGCGGTGCCGATTCCGGACCCACAACGCCAGCGGGCCCGCGAGCGGATCGTGCTGCAGGGCGACGTTCCCGATGCGCTGAACCCGCCGTCCGGTTGCACCTTCCATACCCGCTGCCCGTACGCCATGCCGGTGTGCCGCGAGGTAGTGCCGGAGCCGACGGAGGTAACCGGCGGCGGCATGGTGCGCTGCCATTTGCAAACCGAGGGACCAACGCTGGCCGGTGGGCCGGTCACCGAGATTTCCGGCAGGGTCAGCGGATGACTGACCTTTCTCCACGGGTCCGTCGGGTGCTATTTTAACGATCGATCAGTTTCGCTGGTCGCGGCCGAGCGCCGCTTGGCGAAGGGAGACGGGGATGGCTGCAGCCGGGGAATCCGCGGAACAGTTCCGGGCGCGAGTTCGCGCCTGGCTGGCGGCACAGGCGACTGGGCTGACCGGAAGCGGTAGTGACGACGTGGTGGAGCAGGCGAAGCGGTTTCAGGCCGCGCTCTATGACGCGGGCTTCGCGGGGATCAGCTGGCCAGCGGAGTACGGCGGACAGGGCAAGGACGCGACGCTGCAGCAGGTGTTCAACGAAGAGGCCAGTGGCTACGAACTGCCTACCTCGCCGTTCATGATCGGTATGGGTATGTGTGGCCCGACGCTGGTGGATCTGGGCACGCCTGAGCAGAAAACCCGGCACCTGCGGCCATTGCTACGCGGCGAGGAAATCTGGTGTCAGCTGTTCTCCGAACCGGGAGCCGGCTCCGATGTAGCCAGTTTGCAAACCAAGGCCGTGGCGGACGGCGACGGCTGGCTGCTCAACGGGCAGAAGGTGTGGACGTCCAACGCGCAGTGGGCGGATTTTGGCGCGGTCCTCGCCAGGACGAATACCGATGTGCCGAAACACAAGGGCATCACGATGTTCATCGTGGACATGCGCGCGCCCGGTGTCGAGGTACGCCCGCTGCGTGATATGACGGGCAAATCGCCGTTCAACGAAGTGTACTTCGACGATGTCCGGCTTCCCGGCAACGCGGTGATCGGCGCGGTGGACGCCGGATGGCAGGCGGCGGTCACCATGCTCGGCCATGAGCGAGTGTCCATCGGCTCCTCGGCGCGTCGCCGGTACGACCCGCTGGCCAGCCAGAATCTGGTGGAGCTTGCCGCCGAGTTGGATACGGGTACCGAACCGGACGTACGAGCCGGGCTGGTCGATCTCTATGCCGCCGAGCGGGTGCTCTCGTTGTTTAACACGCGCCTGCAGCAGGAAGCCGATGCCGGTAAAGCGCCTGGCGCGCGGGGTTCGGTCAGCAAGCTGGCTGGCGCGTTGTTGTTGTGGCGTGCGGTGGAGGTCGCCGGATCGGTGGCCGGCCCGAGGGCCATCGCCTGGGACCCGGAGGACGAAGGGGACCAGCTCGCGGTGGCGATCAACGGCACCCCGGCTTCGAGTATCGCCGGCGGTACCAACCAGATTCAGCGCGGCATCATCGGCGAGCGGATTCTCGGGCTGCCGAAGGAGCCGCAGGTCGATCGGGATGTGCCGTTCCGCGAGTTGCGGGTCGGCACGCAAACATCCGGTTAGCGGCGGCGATCCGTACCGCCACTGTCCACCGCCACCGCTAAGGAGCGCACCATGCGGCTCATCCTCGATGACGAGCAACAGCAGCTTTCCGCCACCGTGCACAAGGTCCTCGCGGATCACGCGCCCGCGACGAGGGTTCGGGAGGTGATGACGAGTGACGTGGGCGAGGACACCGACCTCTGGCGACGGTTGAGCAGTGAGCTCGGGGTGGCTGGATTGGTCGTGCCAGAACGGTTCGGCGGTTCGGGCGCGGGTCATGTGGAGCGGTGTGTGGTCGCCGAGGAGCTTGGTGCGGCACTGACGCCAGTGCCGTTCTTCGCCTCCGCGGTACTTGCCGTGGACACGCTACTCGGGCTGGGAGACGACGAGGCCTGCGCCGAATTTCTGCCCACGGTGGTCAGTGGCGAGTCGGTCGCCGCGGTCGCCATGGCAACCGCGGACGGGATGTGGGGCGCGAAACCCCTGCCGGTGCAAGCCGAATCGACCGGGGATGGCTGGCAGCTCACCGGCACGGCTCCATACGTCCTTTCCGGCATGCTGGCCGATGTGCTACTGGTCTATGCCCGAACGCCGGACGGCACCGGCGTTTTCGCCGTGCGGCCCGATGCCAGTGGGATGACGCGGGTCGCGGCGCGGACCCTGGATCCCACCCGGCGGATCGCACGGCTGGACTTTGCCGCTGCGCCCGCCCGCAGACTCGGTACCGGTGATGCCGGCGAGCTGCGTCGTTCTGTCGGCGAGCTGGCCGCGATCGCGCTGGCCGCCGAACAGGTTGGTGGGATGCGCAGGGTACTGGATATGACCGTGGACTACGCCAAGGTTCGAGTGCAGTTCGGCAGGGCGATCGGTTCATACCAAGCCGTCAAGCACACCTGCGCGGATATGTACAGCGACACCGAGCAGGCGATTTCCGCACTGCGTTACGCGGCGTGGGCGGCTGATCATGACCGGGACGCGCTGCCCGGCGCCGCCGCGTTGGCTCAGCTCTACATTGGTCCCAGTTACTTCCGGGCCGCGGCGAACGCCGTACAGCTACACGGGGGTATCGGGTACACCTGGGAACACGACGCGCACCTCTACTACAAGCGGGCCAAATCCAGTGAGCTGCTCTTCGGTGGGGCGCGGCAGGCGCGGGAGCGTCTTGCCGGGCTGCTTGACCTACCCGGCGGTTCCTGATCATCTAGCCTGTGCGCCGCGTCGAGCGGCAACGGTAACAACGGCGCCGGGACCACAAGATGGGACGACCTGTATGAACTGGTTACCTGGCGCGACGATGGAAGGACTTCCACGATGACCGGGGAACCAGCGTCGACCGTACTACTGAGCGTCGAGGACCACGTCGCGACGATCACCATCAACCGCCCGAGCGTGAAGAACGCGATCGACGTCGCGACCTGGGAGGCACTGCACGACGCGCTGAGTACGGTGGCGACCGACGACGCCGTCCGAACCGTGGTGGTGACCGGAGCCGGTGGGGACTTCTGCGCTGGCGCCGATCTCAGTGGCAGCCGCCGCGACATCCATCCGCTGGAGCGGATGAAGCGCGTCAACCAGGTCGCCATCCGGCTGCACGAGCTGGACAAGCCGACGATTGCCAAGGTGGACGGCGTCGCGGTGGGCGCCGGCTGGAATCTCGCGCTCGGTTGCGATCTGGTCGCCGCATCCACCCGAGCCCGGTTCAGCCAGATCTTCGCGCGGCGTGGCCTTTCGCTGGACTTCGGCGGCTCCTGGCTACTGCCCAAACTGGTTGGCCTGCAACAGGCGAAGCGGATCGCCCTGCTCGCGGACTTCCTCGACGTGACCGAGGCGAAGGAGCTGGGGCTGGTCACCTGGGTGGCCGAGCCGGATGAGCTGGACGGCGTCGTCACGGAGATCGCCAAGCAGCTCGCCGCTGGACCGCCGGTGGCGCTCGCGCAGTCGAAGGCACTACTCAATGCCGGGGCGGACAGCACCTTGCGGGAGGCGTTGACCGGCGAGGCACGGGCGCAGGCGGTCAACTTCGCCACCGCGGACGCGCCAGCCGCATTCGCGGCTTTCCGTGACAAGACCGAGCCCGAGTTCACCGGACGCTGGATGGTGCCATGAGTGAGAGCACATTGGACGGACCACCGTACACCGAGATCGACTACACCAGCGCGGATGGCATCGCTACGATTACCCTGCGGCGACCTGATCGGCTGAACGCGTTCACCACCACGATGGCAACCGAACTGATCGACGCGTTCAACGTGGCCGATGCGGACGATGCGGTGCGTGTGGTGCTGGTGACCGGTGCAGGGCGTGGGTTCTGCGCCGGAGCCGATCTTGGTGGAGGTGCCGCGACGTTCGACGCGGAGGAAAACGGGCGAGCCAGCCAAACCCCGCTCGGCACGGTAGACGGAGTGCCTCGGGACGGCGGGGGCACGGTGTCGCTGCGTATCGCCGAGATGCGCAAACCGGTGATCGGCGCGATCAACGGTCCCGCGGTCGGAGTCGGCGTGACGATGACGCTGCCGATGGATATCCGGATCGCCGCCGAGGAAGCCAGGTTCGGCTTCGTCTTCGCCCGGCGCGGTATCATCCCGGAAGCGGCGTCCAGCTGGTTTCTGCCCCGAGTCGTGGGTATCTCGCAAGCGATGGAATGGGTGGCAACGGGGCGGGTGTTCGACGCGGCCGAGGCATTGGCAGGTGGCCTCGTCTCCAGAGTTGTCCCTGCCGACGAGTTGCTGCCGGTGGCACGGGAGATCGCCGGCGAGATCGTGACCAACACCTCGGCGATCTCGGTTGGCGTGGCGCGGCAGTTGCTCTGGAGCATGCTCGGATCGCCGACACCCTGGGACGCGCATCGCTACGACTCGAAGGCGATGGTCGAACTGGGAGCCGGGGCGGACGCCGCGGAAGGGGTCACGGCGTTCCTGGAGAAGCGTGCCGCGCGGTTTCCAATGCGACTCAGCGCCGACTACCCGGCCGCCATCCCACGGTGGCCGGCACGGCCCAGTGACTGGTAGCCCCAGTGACTGGTAGTCCACATCGGAAGCGGGGCCGGATTCAGCACTTGGCTAGAACATGACATAACCGCCGTCGATGGTGAGGCTGTCCCCGGTGTGGAACGCGCTGGCCGGGCTGGCGAGATAGACGGCGATCGTCCGGAAATCCGTGGGATCACCCCAACGGCGCACGGGCATCCTTGGCAAGACCCTGCGCTGGAACCCCTCGGACTCCAGGGCAGGGTCGGCCAGGGGTGTGCTCACCCAACCGGGCAGGATCGAGTTCGCCCGGATCTTGTGTTTGGCGAGTTCGACGGCAATTGCCTGCATCATGGCCACCAGGCCGGCCTTGCTCGCGGCGTACGCCTGCCCACGGGGCTGGCCCTGCCGCGCGGCGAGACTCGCCGTACCGACCAGACTTCCGCCCGTGCCCTGTGCCACCATCTGGGCAGCCGCGGCCTGTAGGGTGAGAAACGCGCCATCCAGGTTCACTCGGGTCACCCGACGGAACTCGCTGAGCTCGGTGTTCAGGAACGGTTTCCCGGCACTGCCCACGCCGGCGTTGGCGAAACAGGAATCCACTCGGCCGAACTCCTCGATGGTGCGCGCCATGGCCCGTTCAACCTGATCGGGTTCACCCACATCGCATTGCACGGCCTGTGCCGTGCCGTACTCGCGCAATCGCGTAACCGCGCGATCGTTGCGTTCCGCGTTCGTTCCCCAGATACATACCTTCGCGCCGGCGGCGGCAAGACCCTCCGCCATGCCAAGCCCAATACCCGAGTTTCCCCCGGTTACCAGGCTCACGTGGTCAGTCAGGTCAAAGGGGCTGGGCACATTCGGCACGATTACTCCCTGTCGGTCGGTTCGCCGTCGACAATGTGCACGATGGCGGCTAGTCCGCTGGTGGATCGACGAATGTCGGGGTTTCCTTGGCCAGGTTGGCGCGGACCGCCTCGATTTGGTTCGGGCTCCCGATCAGGGCACCGATCTCGCGCTGTTCGGCGGCGAAGCCTTCCTCGAGGCCGGCACAGCCGGCCATGTCCAGTAGGCGCTTCGCGCCGCGTATGGCATGTGGGTTCTTCCCGGCGATCTCACCAGCCAGCTGGTGTGCCGCGCCGAAGGCGTCCTCGGCCAACCTGGTTGCCAGTCCAATCTGGACGGCCTCATGGCCGTCGAACACCCGGGCGGTGAAGGTGAGTTCCTTGGCGACATCGCGACCGACGAGCTCGGGTAGCAGCTGGGTGCCGGTCATGTCCGGAACCAAGCCCCAATGCAGTTCCATTACGGATAGTTTCGCGTCCGGGGCGACGATCCGGATATCCGCGCCAAGAGCGATCTGTAATCCGCCGCCCAGCGCATGGCCGTGTACCGCGGCGATCACCGGAACCGGAAGCTGGGCCCAGACGTGTGCGGCTTGCTGGCCGAGAGCGCGCGCCGGACCGACCGCGGCAGGGGTGGCACCGCTCGGCGCGGTGCGGCTGCCATCAGCCATCGCGCGGAAGCTGTCGAAGTCCAAGCCAGCGCAGAATCCGCGTCCGATGCCGGAGAGCACCACGGCGCGAACGGTCGGCTCCGCGGCGAGTCGTAGCCCGGTGTGTACGAGCGCTTCGAACATGGCCTGGTCGAGAGCGTTGATCTTCTCGGGTCGATTCAACCGAACGTCGGCAACGCCTTCGGTGATCTCGCAGGTAACCCGGTCGGTAGCCGTTTCAGGGCCCTGTTCGGTCACGGGACACTTCCTTTGCGACGGCACGGTTCCTCAATCGGACGCTAGAGCTCCGACACCGAAGGAGTCAATACTGACCGTATTGGAAGTGCGCGGTTTCGTTCGGCGACTTCGGGGTGAGCACTTGTGCTTAGCGCGCCGGTCATGCTGCAATCGTAACTGAACAACTGTTAAGGAGCTCGCGAAGGGGGAGATCGGAGTTTTCCGTGTCCGAAATCCTCCATTGTGGACCACGAAGGGCGCCAGTCGAGGGTGTGCTGGCTTCGGGCGGGTTAGCTGAAGTGCGTCGCCGATGAGTACACGTTGGATGCGGCAGCGGACCTCGGTAGCCGCCTGGGGGAGAGGTTACCTGCGTGATGAGTGCAGCCGAACAGGAAGCGGGACGGCGTCGCAGGGGCAGGCGTACCGTGAACAGCGAGCTTGGCCCCGCGGGAGTCGATACGTTGCTCGCCGCGAGCATCGAAGTGATGTCCGAGCATGGCTATCACGGCACCTCGGTACGCGATATCGCCCATCGGGCAGGGGTCAGTCCTGCCGCGCTGTACCACCACTTCCCTTCCAAGCACGATGTGCTGGTCACGATCATGGACCGGGGTATCGAGGAGCTGCTGGAGCGCACTGGCGAGGCGTTGTCCGCCGCCGGTCCGCGCGCGATCGACCAGCTGTGCGGGATCGTCGACGTACACGTGCGGTTCCATTTGGAGGATCAGCACGGCACGATGCTCGGTACCAGCGAAGTACGTGCCCTCGCCGAACCCTTCCGCGGCGAACATCTGGCGAAACGCCGCAAACAGCAACGATTCTTCGATCGCGTACTGCTCGGCGGTACCCGGGAAGGCGTGTTTCACACGGCATATCCGCGCGATGCGGCGCGCGCGATCGTGGTGATGTGCACCGGAGTGGCCAGCTGGTATCGCCCGGAGGGGCCGCATTCACGCACCGAAATCGCTCGTCGCTACCAGGAACTGGCCCTGGATCTTGCCGGCCGACGGATCGGCTGAGCATCGTTCGGCGGCTTCCGGCGGCGATAACCATACGGGTACGCCGAACGCGCAAGGAGGCACTGTGGCCGGACTCAGCGAACCGCGCGACCTGGACGCTCCTGTCGACACCGGCGTACGTGACCCGGTCGTTGCCCGGCTGACCGCGAACGGCGGGCAGTTCGAGATCGTGCCCGCCGAGATACGCGGTATTCCGATGCGGGTGTATTCCGGCGGGCCACAGACGTTACGCGAGGTCGCGATAGCCAGCCGGGAGTTCGGCGATCGGGACTTCCTCGTATACGCGGACCTACGATGGAGCTTCGCCGAACATTACCGAATCGCCGTGGGGCTGGCTCAGTTGCTGCGCCAGGACTACGGTCTGCGCCCCGGTGATCGGGTGGCCATCGCGATGCGGAACTACCCGGAATGGGGCCCGGTGTTCTGGGCGACACAACTGGCTGGGCTGATCGCCGTACCGCTGAACGCATGGTGGCTTGCCGAGGAACTGGTCTTCGCGTTGCGGGACAGCGGCGCCACGCTGCTCGTCGCCGACGCGGAACGCATCCGGCTGCTCGCCAGCCGGCGCGCCGACCTCGACGGCCTGGCGATGATCGAGGTGCGTGGGGAAGGGGATACCGGCGCGCGGAACTGGCGTGACGTACTGGGCGCGCTCGATCTGGACGCGCCGCTCCCGGACGTAGGCGTGCAACCCGAAGACGATGCGACCATTCTGTACACCTCGGGTACCACCGGGCGTCCGAAAGGCGCGATCGGTAGCCATCGCAACCATTGCACCAACATCCAGAACACGCTGCTCGGCCACACGGTGAACGCGATTGTCAACAACGGTGGCGCACCGCCGGAGCCGGCGGGCCCGGAGGCGGTGCAACCCGGAGCACTGCTGACCTTCCCGATCTTCCACATCGCGGGCATTACTGGGCTCTGCTTCGCCACCTTCAGCGGCACCAAACTGGTCACCATGTATCGCTGGGACTCGCGCCTGGCGCTCGACCTGGTCGTTCGAGAACGACTGAGCGGGGTCAACGGGGTGCCCACGGTGATCCGCGAGCTCCTCGCCGAGGCGGCCGGGCGGCGCGCGGGGTTGGATGTCCTCGGTGGACTCGCGATGGGCGGCGCACCGATTCCGCCTGACCTGGTCCGACGGATCGACGGGATGTTCGCGACTACCGTGGCGCCCTCGAACGGGTATGGGCTCACCGAAACCACCTCGGCGGTGGTGAGCAATTCCGCCGCGGACTATGTGTCGCATCCGGACAGTGTGGGCCGGTGCATGCCCGGCGCGGACCTGCGGGTGGTGGATCCCGCGACCGAGCGGGATGTGCCGGAGGAGACCGTGGGCGAGCTGTGGTTTCGCGGCCCCAATGTGGTGCGTGGTTACTGGAACAACCCGGATGCTTCCGCCGCTGCTTTCGTCGACGGTTGGTTTCGTACCGGCGATCTGGGTTACCAGCGCGGAGGTTGGGTCTATGTCGTGGACCGGCTCAAGGACGTGGTGGTGCGCGGTGGCGAGAACGTCTACTGTGCCGAAGTCGAGGCGGTGTTGTTCGAGCATCCCGCGGTCGCGGACGTCGCGATCGTCGGCATCCCCGATGACCGGCTCGGCGAGGAGGTGGCCGCGGTGATCCGACTCGAGGCAGGGCGGGAGCTGAGCGAGGACGCCGTGCGGGAGTACGTGGCAGGCCAGCTCGCCAGCTTCAAAGTGCCGAGCACGGTGCTGTTCTGGACGAACCCGCTGCCCCGAACACCGACCGGCAAGGTACTCAAACGCGATCTGCGTACCGAGATCACCGTTCGTCGAGAGGCCGGCCATGTCGGATGACACGGCGCCGGCCGGAATCGACAGCGCGGCCGTGAACGCCTGGTTGGCCGAGCACGTCCCAGGTTTGCGAGCGCCGGTGACATTCGAGCTGATCGCGGGTGGACGGTCCAATCTCACCTATCGGGTGACCGACGCCGACGGTGTGGCGCGTGCCCTGCGGCGCCCACCCACCGGCGGAGTGCTTGCCACGGCACACGATATGAGCAGGGAATGGCGGTTCATCAGCGCGGTATCCGGCACCGACGTGCCCGTGCCCGAGCCACTCGCGTACTGCGCGGACAGCACGGTCACCGGGGCGGAGTTCTACGTCATGGGCTACGTCGCCGGGCTGGTGCTCGCTGATCGGGATGCGGCCGGTGAACTCGACGAGTTGGCGCGCAGGCGCGCGGCGGAACAGACGATCGACGTCCTCGCCGCATTGCACCAGATCGAGCCGCGTGCGGTTGGTCTCGCCGGTACGGCGAAGCAGGATGGCTATCTGGCCAGGCAGCTGCGTCGCTGGCAGCGGCAGGTGCACCAATCCGGTGCTCCCGACCTCGCCTTGCTCGACGAGGTGCACGACGCACTGGTCGCGCATATTCCGGAGCAGCGGGACGGGATCGTGCACGGAGACTACCGGCCCGGCAATATCGCGTACGGCCCCGATGGGCACGTCCTCGCCGTCTTCGATTGGGAGCTCGCTACCCTCGGCGATTCGCTGGCCGACCTCGGCTGGCTGCTGTCCACATGGGAGCAGGAAGGCGATGTGGTGCCGCCGGCGACGCCCGGGCCCACCGCGGCGCCGGGGTTTCCTGGCCGAACCGAGGTTGCCGAACGGTACGCGCGGCTGACCGCGACGGAGGTGTCCGACCTGCCGTACTACGTGGCCTTCGCCCGGTGGCGTTCAGCGTGCATCGGCGCCGGCGTGTACGCGCGCTATCGCGCCGGCGTGATGGGCGACGATGGCTATCTCGCGCAGGCAAGGGAACAGAGCGTGCGTAGTCAGGGCGAAGCGGCGCGGGACGCGGTGCGGGAGCTGGGTCTACTGAGGTGACGTGACTGTGGAGGTGCCCGATGGCATGGGATTTCTCGACCGAACCGGAGTTCGAGGAGAAGTTGGCGTGGATGCGCGAGTTCGTGCGAACCGAGATCATCCCGCTGGAGACCGTCGAACTGGGACCCGAGGCCTTCGCGGAGGCGACCAGGCCGCTGTCCGAGGAGGTTAAGCGCCAGGGTTTGTGGGCGGCGCATCTCCCACCGGAACTCGGCGGTGGCGGGTTCGGCCAGGTCAAACTGGGCCTGATGCACGAGATTCTTGGCCAGTGTGGCTACGCGCCAGCGATCTTCGGGAACAACGCGCCGGATTCCGGTAATGCCGAGCTACTTGCGGTCGGCGGCGACGAGGAGCAGCGCGCGAAGTGGATGCGGCCCTTGCTGGACGGCGATCTGCGCAGCGCTTTCTCCATGACCGAACCGGGAGCCGGCGCCGACCCGACACTGCTGACGACGCGCGCCGTGCGCGATGGTGATCAGTGGGTGATCAACGGGCACAAATGGTTCACCTCCAACGCTTCGGTTGCTGATTTCCTGATTGTCATGGCGGTCACCGATCCGGATGCCGAACCACACCGGCGCGCTTCGATGATCATCGTGCCGACGGACACGCCGGGCGTGCGGATACTGCGGGACGTCCCGACGATGGCCGAACCGCACCGGCGAGCCGGCCTGCCGGGCGGCCATGCGGAGGTTCGCTACGACGACGTTCGGGTGCCCGCGGAGTATCTTGTCGGTGGTGCGGGCGAAGGCTTCGCACTGGCCCAGAAACGCCTTGGCCCTGGCCGGATTCACCACTGCATGCGCTGGCTGGGACAGTCCAAACGCGCCTTCGATATGCTCTGCGAGCGAGCGGTGAGCCGGTACACGCATGGATCGGTACTGGCGGACAAGCAGCTCGTGCAGGACTGGGTGGCAAGCTCGGCGGCCGAGATGCACGCCGCGCGGCTGATGACGTTGCACGCGGCGTGGAAAATGGATACCGAAGGGGTCGCCGCGGCTCGTACGGATATCGCGATGATCAAGTTCTGGGGCGCTTCGGTGCTGTACAACGTGATCGACCGAGCGATCCAGGCGCATGGCTCACTTGGCTTCACCACCGACCTACCGTTGGAGTCGATGTACCGCAACGCGCGTGCGGCGCGGATCTATGACGGGCCAGACGAAGTGCACAAGGTCAGCGTTGCCCGGCGGATCCTGCGCGGCTACCAGCCGAGGGAGGTCCCCACCGAGCATGTGCCAACCAGAACGGCGGCCGCGCGCGAGAAATTCGCGGAGCTGCTCGATGGCGCGGCGACAAACTCCTAGCCTCCCGAACCGCGATCTTCAGGGGATCGTGCGGTCGCTGTCAGTCGCTCCGCGTATCCAGCCTTAGCCGGCAGCCGAATGAGTTGACGGTGTGCGCGGCCGCTAACGCCGTGAAACTGCCTCGGCACCAGCAAGTCGGTCGACATGCGCGATGTCATCATGCGTGGCGAACTGGGCCGAGGCATGCAACTGCCGTCTACTGTGCAGCTGGTCGAGCGATACGATTCAGTACGTTGCTCGAGGCAGGGGTTGAGCAACGTCAGCGATCCGTACGCTAGGGCCACACCAAGGAGGACTCATGACCATCGATACCGACCTGGAAGCTGAACTTGCCAGAATCTTTAGCGCCAGGGATCGGGAGGACATGGCACCGACGATTGAAGCTCTTCATGGGATCCTTGAACAACATCCGGATAACGCTCGTGTCCTTTATGATGTTGGCGGAGCATACGACACTGCTGGCCAAGAAGAAGTCGCCGCAGGCTACTACGAACGAGCCATTGAGGCCGGTCTGGACGGGAGGTGGCTTCGGCAGTGCTTGCTGCAATACGGAAGCACTCTCCGTAATCTCGACCGTATCGGTGACAGTCTGGCTGTCTTCGACTGCGGATTGAAGCAGTTTCCGGAATCCGAGTCACTCGGAATATTCCGGGCACTGACGCTCCACGCCGCAGGCCGATCGCATGCTGCACTTGGATCGGTCCTCAATCTCATAGCCGATCGATTCCGCACCGACGAAGTGTTGCGGTACGAGGCTGCGATCCGTGGCAATGGGTCGTATTTGGAGTCGCTCGACGCCAACGTTTAGTGGGTGAGGTCGGTTCGGCTCACCCATACAGTGAAGACGGTGTTAGCGTGTTCGTCGAGCCAGATGTGGGCAGCGGTCGGCTGCCTATGTCGGCACCGCACGTTGTCGCCCTGCCGAGGCTAGCGCGGTCTACCAGCACAGTCCGATTGGTGACATACCCGTGGTCGGGGAGTGTCAGGAACAGCGGACAGTCCCGGTTTAGGGCAACTGCGGTTATTGGACGTTGCGGGTGTAGCCGACCAGGCGCAGCGCGATATCGGCATAGCGGTCGGCGAGCTGGTCCGCGGTAATCTCGCCTGCAGGGTCGTACCAATCCGCGATCGCATTGCAGGCCGCTTCCAGCGACCGCCGCGAATCATCCGGATGCTCGCAGTCGAATACGCCCTGCCTGATTCCATCGGCGATGACATCCCGAAACAGATCAGTGGCCGCCCGGCGTAGCTCAACCAACCGGTTGGCTTGCGCCGGTTCCAGATTGAGGATCTCGCGGGTGGCGATGATGCTCTCCAGCCGTCGACGTACCCGGTAGTCCACGGTGGCCTGGACGAGCACCCGCAGCCGATCCTGGGGAGTGTCGGCTGCCTCCCGCAGTGCGGCATCGCAAGTTTCGAAGTAATCCTGCACGCTGTCCTCGAGGAGCGCGGCGAACAGTTCCTGCTTGCTCGCGTACCAGTAATACAGCGCGGACAGGCTCAGCCCAGCACGTTTGGCGATATCCCTGATCGACGCGCCGTGATAGCCGCGTTCGGCGAAAACCTCCCGCGCTGCCTCGCGAAGCGCCGCACCGCCTGCGCCGCGCTGAATGGGTGCGAGCGATCCAGCCTTCTCGAACGCGGTTGCCACCAGGACAGCATACGTCCGCGTCGATCGCGCCGCAGACTGGACGCGGGTCAGACGCGTATGTACTCATCTTCGGCGATCACCCAGGAGGCTCTGTCCTGGGCTTCCAGGCGGCGCGCCGTGGGTACGGCAATCCAGCTGGCCAGTGCGATACCGAGGATGCCCGCGGTGAGTTTGCCGAGCAACAACGCCAGGATCATGTTCGGCTGGAAGTTCGCGGTAAAGGCCAGATGGTCGCCAAGCAGGAATGCGGAACACACCGCGAAGGCGATGCAGCGCACCTTGTCCTTCGGTGGAATGTTCTTCACCAGATGGAACAGGGCCAGCACATTGGCGGCCGCGGCGAGAATCCCCGCCGAGCCCGCCGGGCTGATGCCGACCAGCCCGCCGATCTTGCTCAACGGTTTGGCCAGGTAGGTTCTGATCGCATAGACCATCGGGAACGCGCCGGCGAGCATAATCCCTATGTAGCCCGCGATCTCGAGCGCACGGAACTGGTCATCCGCGTCGGCGATAATCGGATCGAACCCCCACGCGCCGAATACTTTCGTGAACACGCCAGTAAAGTATTCTACAATGGACAAAGCAAGGACGATTTTGAGCACGGCGTCAAGTACCTTGCCCAGCCAGATGAACGCGGTGACCATCAGCTTGGGCACGAACCGCAGGCCAAGCGCGATGAGGACTACCACGATCGTCAACGGGACCAGGTTCAGCAGGATTGTCGACCATGGCAACGAGAATCGATAGCTGGCCGCCGCATCGGTGGACACCTCGGCGCGCAGCGCGGTCTGGTTCGCCGCGAGGATCGCGGTGGTGACGAAGACGCCGATCGGAATGGTCAGTACACCGGACATCACGCCGAGCGCCATGTACTTGTGGTCTCGCGCCTGCAACATGGCAAGGCCGACCGGGATGCTGAAGACGATCGTGGCGCCGGCCATGTATCCGGTTACCGCCGCCATCAACCAGTTTCCCGGGTCCGCGGCCACGGATTCGGCCAGCTGGTAGCCGCCCATATCGACCGCGATAAAGGTGGTCGCGGCCATCGCAGGGTCGGCGCCGAGCAGGTTGAAGAGTGGGCCGATCGCCCATTCGGTGAACTGCGACAGGTATGGAATAGACGCCATGATTCCGGCGACCGGAAGGAAGATCGGCCCGATCGAATGGAGGCCCTCGGTGAACTCCTTGCCGATCCCCTTACCGCTGTCCCGGATCGCGGCGATCGCGCCGACCAGCACGAAGACCATGATGATGCCAATAACCACGTTGCCGACGACGGCCATCGCAGCCTCCTCGCCTTCTCGCCGCGGGTGATGCTCCGGTTGCCGGGCTCTGGTGCGCCAACGGCGTTGTGCGGATCGCGTCCGCACGAGCTTCGCGACTGCAGCGATGGTAGAGGGCCGATCGCAAACGGTCTAGACCGAAAAATTCGTGGCGAGATGGTGTGGCTGGGAAGCGGTGCCGTAGAGACGACTACGGGCCCACCGATCGGCGGGCCCGTAGTCGCGAGCTGACGTTCAGCTACCTGGAACTTTCCCTTCGCTCCAGCCGAGGTAGTTGCTGAAATAGGACAGATCGTCGCCATGTCCGATCGCGCCGTTGACGCTGGTGGAGTAGAAGCCACCCTCGCCGTCGGCAATGCCGACGTGGCCGTACTGGCTGGTGTTCCAGAAGACGAACGCGCCACGTGGTGGGTTCGTGTCGCCCTCGTGCGCGTTGCCGGAGTCCTTCTCGTTCTGCCAGTGCGCGATGGCCGACGGCCAGATCCCGGTGGTGCCCCAGGCGTTCTCCACGGCCTTTTCGCAGAGTCCCTCGTAGGAGGTATCGCCGTCCTTGCTTTCGAACCATTCAATGGCACCGTCGATGGTGCCGTCCGCGGCGTCCGCGATGCGAACCTGCTCGGTGCCCGCGGCGGGTGCCGGTTCGGCGATGGCCGTTGTGGACAGCGCGAGTGGGGCCATAGCGAGTACCGAGGCGATCCCGGTCGCCGCCACGGCGCGGGCCATTTTGCTTCGTGATAGCTGCACAGTGCCCTCCAGTGGAAACTAATTTTCCAACTTGCAGAGGTTAACGTTGCATACTGTCTCGTGTGGTGGCTAGCCCATTGCGCTGAAAGGAGTAGCGCGTCGAAGGGCGGTTCATGCATTCGCTTGAGCGGTTGTGGCTGTCCTTGCGCACATTTCGCCGGGCTGGGGCTTCACGCCGATTCGGCCGCGAGTCCACGCAGGATGTACCCCAGTCCCTGATCGAAGGTCGTTTCCCAGGATCCGGATAGCGGCGGGTCGATGGCCAGGGCGGGATAGGCATCCGGTGCGGACGCGATGCGCGCCCGCACCGCCGCGCGCGCGGTCTCGGCATCGTGCAACTGCCAGGCGGCTTCCATCATCGTGCTCCCGATCACGAAGTTCGCCAGGCAGTACGCCGCGCTCTGCAGCTGGGTCGCTGGGATGCCGGCGCGGGCGAGTGCGCGGTACAGCGACTCTTGCCGAGTGAGCACATTCGGGCCGAGTAGCGGGCGGCCGAGGATGGCCGCCGACCACGGATGCCCGAGCAGCGCCGCCCGCCAGCGCTGGAGTAGCGCACGAATTCGTGCCCAGTCGGCGGCGTGGTCGCCACCCCCATCGCCCCCGTCGTGCTGATCGGCTGGGCACGCCGGGTGCTCGAGATCCTGTTCGGCCAGGTCGACCTCACCGAACACCGCGTCCAGGGCGAGGTCAAGCACGTCGTCCTTGGTTCGCACATGCCAGTACAGCGTCGTGGTGCCCGCGTCCAGATGGTCAGCGAGCCGACGCATCGTCAGTTTGCCGACGCCGTGCTCGTCCAGTAGCTCGATGGCCGCTTGGACGATCCGGTCTCGGGTCAGTGGTGGGTTTTCCCGCGAGGTTGCCGGTTGGTCGCGCAGCCAGATCTGTCCGGCGACACCCTTTGCCCTGCTGGCATCCGAATCACGTGCGGTCACGGCGACCACTATAGTACGGTGGTCCATCTCTAGAACATTGTTCGAGTAACTAGATCGTGGGTCGAGAGGTGTGCCGTGATACAAGGTCAGCTGACCGCGCGACGCTGGGGCGCGCTCGCCGTTTTGGGCATGGCCCAGCTGATGGTGGTGCTGGACGCGACGATCGTGAACATCGCGCTGCCTTCGGCGCAGCGCGGACTCGGTATGTCCGACGCGGACCGGCAGTGGGTCATCACCGCGTACGCGCTTGCGTTCGGCGGTCTACTGCTGCTCGGCGGTCGGGTATGCGACCTGCTTGGTCGGCGTCAGGCATTGGTGATCGCATTGCTCGGGTTCGCGGCCGCCTCGGTCGTTGGCGGCGCGGCCGCCAGCGGTGGCGTACTTGTGGCCGCCCGCGCTCTGCAGGGGGTCTTTGCCGCACTGCTCGCGCCGGCCGCGCTCGCACTGCTGAACACCATATTTTCCCGGCCCGACGAGCGGGCGCTGGCTTTCGGCGTGTACGGCGCACTCTCCGGCGCGGGTGCGACGGTCGGCCTGCTTGCCGGCGGGGTGTTGACCGAATTTCTCAGCTGGCGCTGGTGTCTGTACGTGAACGTGCCGATTGCCGTGCTTGCCCTGCTCGCCGCGCGGTGGACGATGCCGAAGGTGGTGCGGGACCCGAAGGTACGTATCGATTCGCTTGGTGCCGTCCTTGGCTGCGGTGGGCTGGTGCTGCTTGTCTACGCCCTCGGTATCGCCGAACACGGCGACTGGCTGAACCCGTGGCTGCTGTTCCTGTTCGGCTTGGGCGTGGTGTTGTTGGGTCTGTTCGGGTGGCGGCAGCGGCTGGCTGCGAACCCGTTGCTCCCGCCGCGCATCCTCGCTGACCGGGACCGTGCTGGTGCGTTGCTCGCCGTCCTGCTGTCCAATGTGGCGCAGTTCGGGTTCTTCCTGTTCGTCACGTACTACGTGCAGGACGTGCTTGGCTATTCACCGGTTGTCGCCGGCTTGTCCTTTCTGCCGCTTGCCGGCGGTATCGTGATCGGCTCCAGCGTGCTCGCCCGCCGGCTGTTGCCCAGGATCGGCGCGCGGGGAGTACTGGTTCCCGGGCTACTCAGCACCGCGCTGGGGATGGGCTGGTTGGTGACCCTGCAACCGGAAAGTGGCTATCTGGTGCCGCTGCTTCCCGCGCAGATCCTGATCGGGGTCGGTCTTGGTTGCGCGATGATGTCCGCGATGAGCACCGCGACCGCGCGGGTAGCCGAGGAGGACGCCGGTGTGGCAGCCGCAAGCGTGAATGCCGCGCAGCAGATCGGCGGCTCGATGGGTACGGCGCTGCTGAACTCGATCGCGATCAGTGTGGCCGCCGCCGGCACCGGTCCGGACGCCGTGGTTCACGGTTACACCACGGCGATCGCGGTGGCCGCGGGAATCCTGGTACTCGCGGCGCTGGTGGTCGCCGGCATGCTCCCCCGCACACGTGCGGCGGAGCATGTTGCCGGGTAGCTGACTGCCGCGCGCGATGAGGCATCTCCAGTGCGGCCTGACCCGAATGGGGGACACCCCGATATGCTGCGGGGCGTTCAGCTGACCCAGAATCGGAGTGACCACAGTGGCGCGGACGCGGCGTGCGCAACCCGACGACCCGACGGCGCGTACCTACCGTGTCGCGGTACTTGGCAGTAGCGGCGGCAATCTGCGCAGTCATGGCGGCGACGACCCGGCCACGTTGCTCGGCGAGGTGCACCGGCAGTTGACCGCTGCTGGGATCGAGTTGACCGCGATCCAGTTCGTCGCCGCGGCCGGCTCGATGGATTCGACCGAGGAGAGCGCACCGGCCACGCTCTGGGAACTGGTTGACGGGGTACCGCTGCCGGTCCAGCACGGCTCACTCGCGGAGATCAACGAGCTCGCGGCTCGTCGCGACGCCGAACTCGCCGAGGCGGTGCATGCCGGTCGACTGGACGGCTTGGTCCTGATCAGCGCTGATCCAGCGGGGACCAACCAGCGGGTCGTGCGGGCAGCGGCGGCAGGCCAGCTCCCGGCAAGCGGTACCGGCGGCACGTCGATCGCGACGGCACAGTCGATGGGTCTGCGGTTGGTCTCGGCTTCGGGCACCACCGGTACGACAAACGCGACTCGCGCGGTTGCCTACACCTCGGGACTGGCGCGGCACTGGGACCTGCGGTACCGGCCGGTACTTGGCGCTTCGAACACGGTCGCCAAGGGCAGCCCGTGGCGCCGGATCAGCGTACGCGGGATCATGGTGAGCAGCATCCCGGCCTTCATCGCGATGGCTCTGCTGTTGGCGATCAGCAAGATCCCCGGTCTGGACGTCGTGTCCGAGGTCTTCGACACGCTGATCGACGGACTGCCGATCGTCGTCGCGGCGATGGCGGCACGCAAAGTGTCTGGTTTGGACGAGGTCGGTGTTGTCGCGGGCGCGATAGCCGGAATCCTCTCGGTTCCCGGTGGCATCGTCGGTGGATTCGTGGGCGGCGTGCTGGCTGGCGTGCTGGCCAGCTATCTCCTCGCGTGGACGCTGGCGCACCGGTTTCCCGCTACGACGGCGAATATCGCGGCCGGCGGAATCGCCGGACTAGTACCCGGGCTGCTGGTGTACTACGCGCTGGCGCCCTTGACCAGCGCGCTCGGCGGCGGTGTCAAGGACGGCGTGACACAGCTACTCGAGTTCAGTCCGTTGCTCGCTGGCGCTGCCGCCGGCCTGGTGATCTGGCCGGCCATTATGGCCGGCGTCTACCACTCGGTGATCCTGCCGCTTGTACTGCTCGAGATGGGGGAGAAGGGACACAGCTTCTTCGGCGCGATCGACCTGGTCGCGCTGGTGATGGTCAGCCTTGGCATCACGACGGCGAATCTGGTGGCGCCACGGGCTTCCGGGGAGCGAGCCCTCGCCGCTTCGGGTGCCGCGGTGAACTTTGGGTTTGGCACCTTCGTGGAGGCCTCCTATCCGTTCATGCTGGCGGACAAGAAGGTATTCGCGGGCGCGCTGCTCAGCGCGGGACTCGGCGGACTCGTCGTCGGTGCGGTAGGTGCCGAAGCCACCGCGTACGTGCCGAGCCTGGTAGCGCCGTTCGTCTCGACGAACGCGGTGGGCATCGTGCTGGCAATGCTCACCGCCGCGGCGGCCGCGTTCACCTGCACCCTGCTGATCAACCTCCGGGCACGGCGACGCGCGGCCGCCACCAGCTGATACCGCCGGTTACTCCCTGGTGCCGCTCAGTTCGGGCACCCGGCCGGCATACCGCGCGAACAGTCGAGCGTTCGCCTCGTCACCGCCGGGCAGGTTCGCGCTGGTCCAGCGTGGCAGCGTGCTGCCCTGCCGGGCGGCAAGGTCGTCCACTTCGGCCAGCAGCCGTCCCCACACATAGCTAGCAAGGATGGTGGATACCGCCGCGGTGTGTGGCGCGCCAGCCGGATACACCACATCGCCCGCGGGCACCGCGGTGTCCAGGACGACCGTGGCCCGTTCGGCGAGGGTGCTCGCCGAACGGGCGGAAGCGCCCGCGCTGGCGGCGCGCGAGGTGACCGCGATCACCGGCAGTCCGCGGGCGGCACCGAGTTCCGCGATCTCCACCGGGTAGGGATTGCGTCCGCTGGTGGAAAAGACCACGAGCGCATCCGGTGGCGCGGGTTCGGCGGCGGTGAGTACCGCCTCGGCCAGCCCGCTGCGTCGCTCGGCCACGCTGCTGTGCCGGGCGTCGTTCAGCGGCAACAGCTCCGGGTGCCACAGTGGACGGACGGCCGCAAGGCCGCCAGCACGGTAGAAGGTTTCGCAGACCATCGCCAGGGAATGCCCCGCGCCGGCCACATGTAGTACGCCACCGGCGTCCACGGCACTCACGACCAGCTGGGCCGCGTCGGCGAGCGCGGGTCCGCAGGCGTGATCCGCCTCGGTCAGCAAGGTTCGCACCGAGGCGCCGAATTCGGTGTGGATCTCAGGTTCAGACACTGGGTAGCGCTTCCCGTAGGGTCGTCGTCAACTCGTCGTCGTTCGTGGCGGCCCGTAGCCGCTCGGCGAGCCCGCTGGCCAGTGCCTTGGCCACTGTGGACAGCGCCGCGATATGGGCGTCCGAATCAGGGGTGCAGAAGGCGATCAACAGGTCGACCGGATCGTTGTCCGGATGCCCGAAGGCGACCGGGGTGGTCAGCGTGACCGCCGCGACCCCAACCTTGTTTCCGCCGTCCTCCGGTCGCGCGTGGACCAGCGCCAGTCCGGGGCCGAGCACGATGTATGGCCCGTGCTCGGTCACCATCCGCACGCAGGCCTCGGGATAATCCGCGCTCGCCGCCCCTGCCGCGACGAGCGCTTCCGCGGCCTGGCGAACGGCGGCGCGCCAATCCGTCGCGTCCTTGCCGGCGTGGGCGGCGATCGTCGTCACGGCAGCCACCCCTGCGCGGTGAACTTCTCCCGCAGCGCGGTTTCCAGGCCGGCCGCGTCCAGAAAGTCGCTGATCGTGACGGTCACCGGCGCGAGGTCGGGCAGTTCGCTCGTGTGCATGTCCTGGCCGATCACCACGTCCGGTTGCTTGCCTCGGGCGGTGGACACGTCAGTGCACTCCACCCGGGCATCCACACCGAGTGCCTGCAAGGCCTGCTCGGCGGTCATCTTCAGCATCAGGCTCGATCCCATGCCCACTCCGCAGACGGTGAGCACTTCGAGCGGTCGGTCCAGGCCCATGCGCCTCAGCTTTCCTCAGTCGTTGAAACGGATTCCTTGGTGCGGTCCCGCCTACCCACTAGTACCAGGGATACGACGGTAATCAGCAGCGCGATAACGGGCACCAGCCATACCGCCACCGTGCCACCGACCGCTTCCAGTGGCTTCATCAGCCAGATGATCACGTACCAGTCCGGGTCGGCGAGTGTCGCCAACTCCGGTGCGCTGCCCTCGAGTGCGCTCCAGCTGATCGCCTGGCCCGCGGCCAGCACGAGTCCGCTGAGCACACCGCCAAGTAGCGCGCCACGCCAGCCGGCTACCGCGTTGCCGAACACCGCCGAGGCGCCGCCCACGAAGAACAACATGATCATGGGTGGCACCAGCGTGAACCAGCCGGCCGCCGCGAAGATGCCAAGACAGGCGAGGAATACGGCGGTCGCGGACACGAAGCCGAGCATGACCGCGGTGGTGGCGACCGGGAAGATCGTCGGAGCGTCCAGCGCTGGCCGGGCACCCGGGATGACCTTGTCGGAAAGACCCTTGAAGGCGGGCACGATCTCGGTCAGGAACATCCGGACGCCGTAGAGCAGGATCGCGATGCCGCCGGCGAACCGCAGCCCGACCAGTAGGCCCCATACCCACGGCGAGAGGTTCTCGTCCATCGACGCGGCTTCCGCGCGGACCACCTCCGAATCGGCGAAGGCGACCGCGAGCAACAGGATCACCGAGATGATCAGCGCCGTACTGACGTTGACATCCTTGAAGAAGGACAGCTGGCGCGGCAGTTTGAGCTTCTCCGTGTCGTGCTTTTCCTTGCTGCCGAGTGGTTTCGCGGCGACGCCGGTAAGCAGGCAGGTGATCGAGCTGGTGTGCCCGAAGCCGAAGCGATCCTCCGGCATCACCTTGCGCATCAGTGGCCGCATCCACAGTGGCTGTAGCGTCCAGTAGGCGGCGACGAATCCGGAACCACACAGCACCAGGGTGAGCTGGTCGGCGTCCGGCGCGATCAGCGTCAGCATCGCGACGGTAACCGTGCTCACCCAGAACATCAGGTGACCGGTCAGGTACAGGTACTGCGCGGCCGGAAACACCCGCACCAGCAGTACGTGTAGCGCGAACGCCACGGTGATGACCAACGCGACGCTGCCACCGTGCTCGGTCAGGAAGCCGGACAGCGTGTGCTCCGAACTCGGTGGCGTGGTGCCCATGGCGTCAGCGAGTACGGTCTGGAAACTGGTCAGGCCGCCGGTGAACACGTCCACCCCGATGAACAGGATGACCACGCCGATCGTGGCACGTAGCGCGCCGCCGATGGTGTCCTCGAGTCGCTTGCGCTGCAGCAGCAGCCCGACGAGGGTGATCAGTCCGATGAGGATCGGAACCTGGCCGAAGATGTTGTCCGCGAAGAAGCTCAGGATGTCGGTGATGACGTCCATGGAATGCCGCCTAGTTGGTGCTGGGATCAGGTTGTTGGGACGTACAGCCGGATATCGCCGACTACGGCTGAACCTTCGTAGAAGTTCAGGTGTGGGTCGCCGATGATGAACGTATCCGGATACGCGGACCCCTCGGGCCAGGTGTCCCTTGTGGTGTGTGTGCCAGTCGGTCCGGTGTGGGTCAGCTGCTGGTTGAAGCGGCCGTCATACTCCTCGGGACGTTGATTGTAATGCCAGATTGGCCGACCGTCCTCAACGAACTCGTGCCGGAACCGCAGAGTGGTCTCGCCGACATAGCGGAATGGTCCGCTCATCTCGATGGTGTAACCGGACTTGTCCCGCTCGACCGCGAAGGTATAGCTGGCATCTGGTAGCAGTTCCGGCTGTAGCTCGGCACTGGTGAGGATACCGCCATAGTTTCCTCCGGGATCGAATGGCTTCGTGCCGTCGAACTCACCACAGGCGGTCTTGAAGTAGTACTCGTTGCTGATGTTGTTGTTCCGGAACTTGTCGCCCATGGCAAAGATCGCGTTGACGCCGTTGGCATTGCTTTCCGGGGTCGGGTAGATCTCGCCCGTCTTGGGGTTACACGTCGCGTAGTTGTTCTCGGTCGCGGTGTAGTAGCCATCCATGATGATCTTGCGCCGGTAGTGGATTCCCGGGTTGCCGTGTGGCGCCGGGTTGGCGTGATCAAGGATGGTCAGGTAGTAGAAGCCGTTGAAGTTGGTGACGTCTGGATAGTCACACCGCTCGGTGTCCGGGAGAGCGCCTTCGAAGGTCCACGGATAGCTGGTCTTGCAGCCTTCCGGGGTGTAGCCGTTGAACTTGCCGTCGTACTCGAACGAACCATCCCGCTTGCCGCCGAAGTCGATACCGCGCAAGGTCATTTCCACCCGATACTCGGCGGGTAGCGGTTTGCTCGGGCGGACCAGGACACCAGCGTCCCAGCTTGGCTGGGAGATCAGGCCGCCACGGGTACCGTCTGGTAGGGACACCGTCGACAAACCGGGTTCGGAGTCAGGCCGGCCGTCCTTGTTCTTGTCCACGGCGGCGACCTCGGCAGTGAGCCAGTCGGAATCCCCGAAACTCACCTGCTTGCGGTACACGTCCAAGCTCTTCAGCTGCTTGCTGAAAGCCGGGTCGCTCATCTCCTTGAAGGCGCGGCCATCGTCGTCGAAGGCGTCCACGGCCCATGGGCTGTCCGGGCCCATCGGATCACGGACCCATGGCTGCCCGTCCACGTCGGGGTCGGCGCTGAAGTCTTCCGCGTAGGCGAGCTGCCAGCGCGCGTCACGCTCGGCCGGTGTGCCCTCGTCCGCGCTACCTACCGGCGCGAACGCGGCGAGCAGGACCATGGACAGCGTGCCAAGTATCCAGCGTCGTCGCACGACTGACTCTCCCGTCACGATTGCCGGCCACAGGTGACGGACCGGTCCGATGAGTGGACGGTATTGAGGCTCGCCCAATTGGTCAAGACCAATTTTGATAACTATCTACATAGGACTAATAGTGCGAAGGCAACGGCGTCGACGGTCCGTGTCCGACGGGTTACCCGCCGGCGGGATGGCCGACCCGGCTGGCTGGTCGGCTGGTGGTGGGCGTCGCATGCGCGCACAACGGGTAGCCCTGCGCACACGTGCCGGGTTTGCGATTCGCGCAAGCGACGGATACCGTCGTGGTCCATGGGCGAGCAAGATGAGTTGCGTGAGCGAGTGCGCGAACTCATTCGTGCGCTTCCTGGCGCGCAGCGGGATTTCGCCGCCGCGATCGAGCTCGACGAGACCAAGCTGTCCAAGTCGCTGCGCGGTATTCGTAAGTTCTCGCCACACGAGCTGGTGCGAATCGCCGAACACTGTGGTGTGACGGTGAACTGGTTACTAAATGGTAGCGACGAGGCGAGTACCGTCACCGCGATTCCGGCGCCCGCCGCCCGCTCCGACAGTCCGGCGCGCAGCCGTTCGCACGGGGATACCCGCAGGCGGATCGTGGAGACCGCATGGCAGCTGATCGCGGATCAGGGCTACGCCAGGGTGCGCATCGCCGATATCGCGCAAGCCTGCGGCACCAGTACCGCGAGTATCCATTACTACTTCGCCACCAGGGAGGAAGTGCTCAACGAGGCGTTGCGGCGAAACGTCAAGTTGGCATTCGACCGGCAGGTGGCGGAGTTGCACGCCACGGACAACGCGCGGGAACGGTTGCTACGGCTGATCGAGTTGCAGTTACCTTCGGGTGAGCTGTTGCGCTCCGAATGGTCGGTATGGCTCCAGGTGTGGAACGAGAGCGCGTTGAACCCGAAGATGCGTTCGCTGTACTGGGATTCCTACGACCGCTGGTTTCGCACCATCGCGATGACCATCGAGGACGGTCAGCGGCAAGGGGCTTTCCGGGAGTGCGATGCCAATCTGGTCACGGCGCAGCTCACCGCCATGATCGACGGACTCGGAATCCAGGTGCTCACCGCGCGGCCGGGTAGTTCCGTGGCCAGGATGCGCGAGCAGGTGCTGGATTTCGTCGAGCGAAACATCGCGGCCGAGGCGGTCACCGGCGCAGCTTCGCCCGGAGTTCACTGACCTCGTCCGCGCCGAATCCATGGTTGGTCAGCCAGCTGAAGACACCGCCATGGCTTTCGTCGAGCTGCTCGAAGAACGCCGCCATGGTCTGCCGTTGTGGCGCGTGCTCAGCCGCGGGACGCCGGCTGACGTCCGCCGCGTAGGTCGGCGAGGCGCGCAGGCGCGCGAGAATCGCCTCGATCCGGTCGGCGGTCGCTACGTAGTCGGCGATCACCTCGGTGCGGGGCACTCCCGCCACGGTGAGCGCGAGCGCGGTGAGCACACCGGTGCGGTCCTTGCCGGCGGCGCAGTGCACGATGGCGGGCCCCGGAGACGCGGTGATCGCGCGGAGCGCGGCGACCACACTGTCCGGGCGTCGTTCCAGGTAACCGAGGTAATGGACGGAGAGCGTATCGCCGGCGTAGCGCTTGCTGGCCGCGCGCTGGCGGACCAGCAACGCGTCCGCCACGGCATCGGTCGACGAGTCGGTAGCCTCGGGTAGCAGCGACAGGTGCTGGTGGGCAAGGCTGGGTAGTCCGGTCAGTGGTCCGGGGCCTTCCGAGCTCACTTCGTTTGTCGTGCGCAGATCGACAATGGTGCGCACGCCGATCTGCTCGACAAGTATCCGCACGTCGGCGGCGGAGAGATTCTGCAGATTATCGGCTCGGATCAGCGCGCCGCCGAGTGTGTGGTTACCGTCTTCGGTCGGCATCCCACCGATATCGCGGACGTTGACCGCCCCATCCAGTTTGATCCAGCGCACCCTTCTTCTCTAGCAGATGCTCGCGCCAGGCTGGCAAGTCGTGCTGGTCACCGGCCTTCGAACCTGGCACTATCTACTGGCGAGTAGATATCCAGTGGTGTTACGGCGCCGGACGGTCGGAGGCGATCGTTGTCCGAAATCGGGGTACCTCAACCCGGCAAGTCCGCCTCGGCTGGACCGCTGCACCAGTTGTCGGAGGTGGTTGACCAACCGGGAGCCGCCGTCTTCGCCGGCACCGTGCGCTGGGAGCTCGCCGAGGCGCGGCAGCTCACCCGGTACGACGCGGTGGCCCTCGACGGGCGCCTCGTGGTCGGGCCGGCCAAGGCCAGGTCGCCCCGCGTGCGGATACGGTGCACCCCGGCCGATGCCGAGCGGTTGATCAGTGGTTCGGCGCACCCCGCGACGTTGATGCTGGCCGGCCGGCTGACCGTACGCGGCGACCAGGCCGCGGCGACGGAGCTGCTCGACTGGCTGCGCGGCCGTTCGGCTGACCTCGACATGGCCGAGCTCGCCAGGGTGATCGGCAGCGCTGGCCCTCGTGATGTGCGCGCGCGGCTCATCGAACCAGCGCGGGCGCTCGTGGTCGCCGAGGTGATGCGGTTGCTGCCGCATTACCTGGATGCCGGTGCCGCGGCCGGACTGCGGGCGACGGTTGGGTGGGAGGTCACCGGGCCAGCTGGCCGGGCCGAGCGGTTCGGGCTGACGATCGATGACGGTGTCGCCACGGTCCGCGCGGGTCAGCCGGAAGCGCCGAGGGTGACGCTTCGGCTCAGCGCGGTGGATCTGCTGGGCATGGTGACGGGTAACGGCGATCCGGCGATCATGGTGCTTGGCGGTGAGCTCGAGCTGCTCGGGGACGCGAGTTTCGCGTTGCGGCTGATCCGGCTGTTCCGGGTGCCCGGTGCCGCCGGGCCGGTTCAGCTCGGTGGCCCGGACCAGGTCGATATCGGTGCCGTCGTGCGGCTGGTTGGGCGGAGCAGTGAACGGCAGCTGCGCGAGCGGTTGTCTGGTGCGGTCAGGGAGATCCTGCTCGACGAGATCTTTACCAGGATGCCGGAGTATCTGGATGCCGATCGTTCGCGCGGCCTCGCCGCGGAGGTCCGCTGGCAGATCACCGGGCGCCAGGACGGCGGTTACGACAGTTATCACAGCAAGATCGCCGGCGGCCACTGCGTCGTGGAGCGGAACCCGGTCGAGACGGGAGCCCGACCGCGCGTATCGATCCGGGTCGACCCGGCCACCTTTCTGAAGCTGGTCACCAGCAACGCGAATCCGGTGGCCGCGTTTCTGGCCGGCAAGGTCTCGGTGCGCGGGGACCTTGCGCTCGCGACCAAGTTGCCGGCGATCTTCCGGTTGCCGAAGGGGTGAGGGAATTGGGCGAGCAGCCGGAAGCCGTCGTGCCCCGAACAGAATGGCTCACCACGTCCGACGGCGTCACGCTACGGGTACGCCGGTTCGGGCAACCCTTCGCGCCGACGGTGGTGTGCGTGCATGGCTTCCCGGACAACTCCGACCTCTGGAATCGCGTGGTACCGCTGCTCGCGGATCGCTTCCAGGTCGTCACCTACGACGTGCGGGGAGCGGGGGAGTCGACCGCGCCGCCGCGGCGAGCCGGCTACCTGATTGATCAACTGGTTGCGGACCTGGCCGCGGTGGTCGAGCTGGTCGGCGCGGATCGGCCCGTCCATCTGCTCGGCCATGACTGGGGCTCGATCCAGTGCTGGCACGGCGTCACTGATGATCGGCTGCAGGGCAGAATCGCGTCGTTCACGTCGATCTCCGGTCCGAATCTGGACCACGCCGGCTACTGGATGCGCTCTCAACTGCGGCCCAACCTGGCCGCGCTTGGCCAGTTCCTCCGGCAGGCCTCCTCGTCGCTCTACATTGGATTTTTCGTGCTCCCTGTGCTGCCGGAGTTGGCGGTGCGCAAGGGAATTCTCGGCCGGATTATCGGCAGGTTGGTGCGCGCGGAGTATGCGCCGGATGGTCCTGCCGAGCGGTTTCGGGTCGAGGCGGCCGATGCGGTGCACGGTTTGGGGCTCTACCGGGCGAATATGCTCTCCCGGCTGGGTCGGCCGAAACCGCGCTGTACCGACGTGCCGGTACAGGTGATCGCGCCGGACGCGGATCGGTTCGTCGGTACGCCGCTGCAGACCGAGGTGTCTCGCTGGGCGCCACGGCTGCGCGTGCGGCGGTTGCGGGGCGGTCACTGGCTACCCCGGTCGCGGCCGGCCGTGGTGGCCGAAGTCGCGGGGGAGTTCTTCGAGGAGGTCGACGGAGCTCTGAAGTGACCTAAGGCACAAGTGTTGGCGTTGCCCGTCCGTCCTCCTGCGGTTCGGCGGTAGTGCTGGACACTTCGATGCCCGGTGCCCACCGGCCGGTACGCCGCTGGGTAGGGTGCCCGGGACGTTGTCGGATAGCCTGAACTGGTAAGCGCCTCAAACACAGTGAGCACTTCGATCCACATGGGACAGCACGGTCCGGACGACCCCGCGAACGACGATACGATCGAGATGCCACGAGCGTCCGAAAGATCCGCGAGATCCGCTTCCCACTGGCTGTCGCCACGTCTGCATTGGCTGTTCGGCATCCTGCTGCTCGGTGGCATCGTGCTGCGGGTTCTGGTGTCCATCGCCTACGCGCCGGCATTGCTCTACATCGATTCGTTCCGGTACCTGGACAATCTGCGCGATCTGGATCCAACCCAGCTGAACCCGGTCGGATACCAGCTTTTCCTGCTGAAACCGGCGTTGTTCGTGACCAAGTCACTACAGTCAGTCGTGATCATCCAGCACCTGCTTGGTCTGGCCCTCGCGGTGGCGATCTACGTCGTTCTGCTGCGGCGGGGCGCCCGCGCCTGGGTCGCCGCGCTGGCCACCGCCCCGGTGCTGCTGGATGCCTACCAGGTGCAGATCGAGCACAACATCATGTCCGATCTGCTCTTCCAGGTGCTGCTGATCGCCGCGGTACTGCTGCTGATCTGGCAGGGCGCGCCGAGGGTGCCCGCCGCGGTGTTCGCCGGTCTCTTGCTCGCCGCGGCGGTGATCACCAGGTCCGTGGCGATTCCGCTGATCGTGCCGGCGGCGGTGTACGTGCTGCTCGTCGCGCGACGCAGGGGCGAACCGGAACCACGGCGGTTCGCGCAACGCTTGGGCGTTACGGCCGCGCTTGTCGGTGCCTTTGCACTCGGCGTGTTCTCGTACGCGACGTACTACCACTCCTATTCGGGCAGCTGGGGTGTGGCTGGTTCGAGTTCCAAGGTGCTCTACGGGCGAACCGCGACGGTGGCGGACTGTTCGAAACTGGATTTGAACCCCGCGGAGGAACCGCTGTGTCCGAAGGAACCGCTGGGGGAGCGTTATGGCGTGGATGTCTACACCCATGGTTTGAAGGGGTGGGATCCGCGTGCGTTGGAACTCGCCGATGAATACGGCGGTCTGGACGCGACAACCAGGTCGTTCGCGAACAAGGTGCTCGCCGCGCAACCGCTGGACGTCGCGGGGGCGATCCTGCTCGATTTCCTGAAGAACTTCTCCCTTACCAAGGAAACCGCACCGAACGACGTGCCGGTCGAGCGCTGGCACTTCCAGACCGAGTACCCGCGCTGGGGGTTGGACGCGGAGGCCGCCGTTCGAGACTTCGGCGGGCCGCCGATCTCGGTCAACACCGAGATCGCGAGTTTCCTGCGCAACTACCAGCTCAGCGTCGGTTACCTGCCGGGCGCGGTGCTCGGCGGTACCTTGCTGCTGTCCGTGGCGGGGATGGTCGGTCTCGGCCGCGCCCGTCGGTCCGATCTGCGGTCCGCCTGCCTGCTGGTGGGCGGACTTGGCGCCGCGATCCTGGTTACCTCGGCGGCCTTCGAGTTCTCCTGGCGCTACCAGGTACCGGCACTGGTGTTGCTCCCGCTGGCTGGTGCCCTCGGCTGGACGGCGTTGACCAGGGGGAGCGCCACCAAGGAACCGACCGCGTCCGGTGATGACCGGGAAGGGCGGCTGGAGAGCGGCTCGGGGAACTCCTCGGGAGGCTAGGCGTGCTCGCGCCGCGCCCGCGGGTCCTCGGTCGGCCCTTCGCGGCGCCGTGCGCCCCGCCGTTCGCGCTGGCCTCGGACAAGTTCGGTGGCCAGTGCATCAAGGCGCTGTGGCCAGAACCCACGAAACTGCTCCAGCCAGCCTTCGATCTCGCGCAGCGGAGCGGTGTCGATGGCATACATCCGTCGGGTGCCGTCCGGCCGCACCGTGGTGAACCCGTTCTCGCGTAGTACGCGCAGGTGCTGGGACACACCTGGCTGGGAGATGCCGAACTCCTCCTGGATGATCGCGGTGATCGCGCCCGAGGTCCGCTCGCCACCGGCGAGCAGTTCCAGTATCCGGCGCCGTACCGGATCACCAAGGACGTCGAAGGCGTGCATCCGATGATTGTATCGCTGAACTCTTATATAAGCACGAACTGTGTTCGGTATGGCGATATGCCGCTGGTGTCCGTTGTGGCGCCGGGGCCGCCACCGGGGCGCTACGGCCTCGATACCGCGGATCTCGATCGTATGGTCGGCGTCGGGTTGACCGGCGCCAGCGAAACGGGATACCGACATCGATCTGGGAGGAATCCGAATGAAGGTACGTGCGGCTTTGCTCGCCATGGGGATCAGCGCCGTCGGGCTACTTGGTGGCGCCGGTCAGGCCGCTGCCGAGGTCAGCCCGAAGGCGAGCTGTCACGGTGGCACCTCGACGGGCGCCGAGTACTGCTTCCACGCCAAGGGCGACAAGATCTCGATCACGAACTTCAATACCGGCTACACCTACAAGGTGAACTGGAAGACCAACTATGGCCGCAAAGGGAAATGCACCAACAGCGGTGGGCACAACCACCGGGTGGTCTGCAACTACAACATGAAGGAAGGAAAGAAGATCACCTTCCGGCTCGAGGAGTACCACAACGGCAAGATGCGTAGTGCCTGGGACTGGCGATCGGCCACGATCTAGCGGCTCGGCAGCACGTTCTTTAGGAATCTTGCGGTTCGGGGGTGTGCGCTGGTCGAGCGCACACCCCCAGGGGATCCATTAGCCGGCTATGTCCTTGATCTGCTCGACCAGCCGTACGCGCTCGGCGTGCGTGGCGGCGATCGGGGTGACCTTCAGGGTGCTGGCACCCGCGGCCGCCAGTTCGGCGACATGCTCGCGAACCCAGCCCGGTGAACCGATCAGCGAGACCGCCCGGACCAGCTCGTCGGGCACCGCCGCGGCGGCCTCCTCCTTCTTGCCGTCCAGGTACAGATCCTGGATCCGCTTTGCCTCGGCTTCGTAGCCGTACCGGCAGGCGAGATCGTTGTAGAAGTTCTTTCCGCGCGCGCCCATGCCGCCGATGTAGAGCGCGAGACCCGGACGTACCGCGTCCAGCAGGTGATCAGTGTCCTCGCCGATGGCGAGCGTCGCGGACACCTCGATGTCCAGCTCGCCGAGCTCCGGGGCGCGTTTTGCCTTGCCCTCGGCGAGGGCGTCCCCCCAGACATCCTTGGCGCGGCCGGGGTGGAAGAAGATCGGTTGCCAGCCTTCGGCGATCTCGGCGGTCAGTGCCACGTTCTTCGGGCCGATGGACGCGATCGAGATCGGGATGCGACTCCGGACCGGGTGGTTGATCAGCTTGAGTGGCTTGCCGAGTCCGGTGCCCTGTTCCGGCGGCAGCGGGATCTGGTAATGCTTGCCCGCGTGCTGTACCCGCTCACGGCGCCATACCTGCCGGCAGATCTCCACCAGTTCCCGAGTTCTACCGAGCGGCGCATGATAGGGCACGCCGTGGAATCCTTCGATCACTTGTGGACCGGAAGCGCCGATACCGAGCTCGAAGCGCCCGTTCGACACGTAGTCCAGCCCGGCCGCGGTCATCGCGGTCAGTGTTGGAGTCCGGCTGTAAATCTGCAGGATGCCGGAGGCGATGTGCAGCGTTTCGGTTCGTGCGGCGAGGAAGCCGAGCTGGCTGATCGCGTCGAAGCTGTATGCCTCTGGCACGGTGACCAGATCCAGGCCGGCCTTCTCATAGTCGGCTAGTTCGGTCACCGTCTCATTGAATCCGCCGCTGTACGACAGCTGCATGCCAATGCGCATTCGATTGCCTTTCTCTGTCGGTTCCGGCTACCCGGCTCGAAGCATTCGGAGGACCAGCTCGGCGTACTCATCGCCGAGTTGTTCCGGGGTCTTGGGGTGTTTCTCGCTGTACCAGCGCGCCACGTCAACACCGAGGGACAGCACCACGGTCGCCGCGGTGTGCAGATCCGGTACGTCGAACTCGCCGTGTTCGACGCCCGAGCCGAGCAGGGCGCGTACCCCTGCCTCGATGTTCCGCCGTAGCCCGCGCACCACCTGGTACTCCTTGGCTGGCAGCGAGCGCAGTTCGTACTGCACGACGCGGGCGATCGTATGCCTACGGGCGTGCCAGGCGACGAAGATCCGGACGAAGTAGCGCATCTTGTCCGTGGTGCTGCCCGCATGGGCGAGCGATTGCTCAACCAGGCCAAGGGTTTTCTGGTGGCCATCCCTGCTGATCTCGAACAACAACGCGGCCTTGGATGGGAAGTACACATACAGTGCCGCTGGGCTCATTCCCGCCGCGGTGGCTACATCACGGGTGGTGGTCGCGTGATAGCCGCGCTCAGCGAATGAATCGAGACCAGCCCGCAGTAGTCTGCGCGCGGCGTCCGGCTGGATATCCGGCCAGAGATCGCTGTCCGTGGGAGCACTCATGTGCTACGACTTTCTTGTTCGGTGTCTGATCGACTTTTCGGCGGGCGGAATGTGATGATGGCTTGGCCACCCCGTTCGGGGTGACGGAGATGCTCGCTGGCAACGAATCGAGGGCGATTGGCAGTGTCTGAGGGCGGCATTCAACTGGACGGGCTCGGTGTGGTGATCACTGGGGCAGGGCGCGGGATCGGTGCGGCGCTGGCGCGAAAGTTCGCCGCCGCGGGCGCGCGGTTGGTGGTCAACGACATGGACGCGGACGCGGTCCGCGCGGTCGGTGCGGAACTCGGGGTAGCCGCCGTGGTGGGTGATGCGGCCAGCGCGGAAGGTATCGCGAAGCTGCTGGACACCGCGCGCGCCGAGCTCGGTGCCGTCGACATGTACTGCGCGAACGCTGGCGTGGCACCGGGTGGCGGCCCGGAAGCCGATGAAGACTCCTGGGAACTGGCGTGGGAAGTCAACGTACTGGCGCATGTGCGGGCGGTGCGGGCACTGTTGCCCGACTGGTTGGCGCGCGGTCGCGGGCACTTCCTGGCGACGGTATCGGCCGCGGGGCTGCTTTCCATGCTTGGCAGCGCACCGTACTCGGTGACCAAACACGCCGCGCTCGCCCATGCCGAGTGGCTGGCCGCTACCTACCGACATCGCGGCATCACCGTGCACGCGCTCTGCCCGCAGGGGGTTCGCACGGATATGCTCGGCGCCAGTGGCACGGCCGGCAAGGTAGTGTTGGCCGATTCGGCGATCGAACCGTCCACAGTGGCCGATATGGTCGCCGACGGTCTGGCCGAAGGGCGTTTTCTGCTGTTGCCGCACCCCGAGGTCGCCGAGTTCTATGTGGCGCGGGCGACGGATACCGATCGCTGGCTCGGTGGGATGAACAAGCTGCAGCGCAGGATCGAGTCCGCCGGCTGACCGGGTCGAGCCTCGGTCAGCCGGCAGGTCGTACAGTGGTGCGGTCAGCACGTCGGCAGGTCCACGAGCTCGCTGAGCGTCCTACGGTGCTCGCCGGGCCTGCCGAGGGCGAGCTGATCACTTTTCGCTCGCTTGAGGAAAAGGTGTGCGGGGTGTTCCCAGGTCATCCCGATTCCGCCGTGCAGTTGGATGCATTCTTCGGCCGCATGTACCGCGACCTCGGCGCAATATGACTGCGCGGTGGCGACCGCGATCGACGCGTCCTCGGCGTCCGCGCCGATCCGGTCGGCCGCGTACCGTGCGACGGCCCGCGCCGAAATGATCTCCAGCCAGAGGTCAGCGAGCCGGTGCTTGAGCGCTTGGAAGGACCCGATCGGCCGGCCGAACTGGTGTCGCTGGGAGACGTAGCGCACCGTCTCGTCCAAACACCACTGGGCGATACCGAGTTGCTCCGAGGCGAGTATCGCGGCGCCGGTGCGCAGTGCCGTGTTCAGTGCCTCGGCGGCCGCCGCGCCCGTCGCCAACTGCTCGCCGGAGGCACCGGACAGCGCGATCTCGGCGATACCCCTGGTGAGATCCAGCGCCGTACTCGGGGTGATCGTCGCAGCGCTCGCCGGTACCGCGTACAGCTCAGGGCCAGCCGCGCCGAGCGCGGGCACGATCAGCGTATCGGCAACAGCGGCGTCGACCACCGACGACACCGTGCCGTGTAGGCCGCCGTCCGCGGAAACCCGGATCGCGGTGGGAAACTCGCCAGCTGGCCCGCTGGTCAGTGGCGCCACGAGCGCGCCAGTCGCGGTCCCCGCGGCCAATCGCTCGAGCAGGGTTGCCGCCGCCGAGCCCGGAACACCGAGCAACGCGCTCGTGCACAGCACGGTGCTACCAAGGAACGGAACCGGTGCGACGGATCGCCCCAGTTCCTCGGCGATCACCGCGGTCTCCCGCAGCGTGCCACCCTGGCCGCCCTGCCGTTCGGGGACATGTAGGCCAGCAACACCGAGTTCGACGGCTAGTTTGCGCCACAGTTCAAGGAAATACGGCTGCCCGGATTCCCGGGTGGCCAGCACGTCGGTTGGGTCGCAGTGCGTGCTGAGCAGGTCGCGCACGCTGGCCCGTAGATCGTCCTCGACGTCGGTGTAAAGCAGGTTCGCCGATGTCATCGCGGTAGGTCCTTCCACGGGATGTCTTTGTCCACACGAGGTTCGGACGGTAGGCCGAGTACTCGTTCGGCGATCACGTTGCGCAGCACCTCGGAGGTACCGCCTTCGATCGAGTTACCCTTCGCGCGCAGATAGCGATACCCGGCGTCCTTACCGAAAAAGTCGACGGTCTCCGGCCGCCGCATGGTCCAGTCCGAATAGTGCAGTCCCTGCTCGCCCATCAGCTCGACTTCGAGGCCGGAGATTGCCTGGTTGAGCGTGGCGAAGGCCAGCTTTGCGCCGGAACCTTCCGGGCCGGGCACTCCGGCCGCGAGCTGTTGGCGCAGGCGTTCGCCCACGAGCCGGGTGGCTTCGGCGCTGACCCACAGTCGCATGAGCCGGTCGTGCAGGTCCGGCGCGCGCAGTTCCGGGTTGTTCCGCCATTGTTCGGCCAGCCGACCGATCATGCCGCCTTCCCGGGGTAGCGCGCCGCCGCCGATCGCGACGCGCTCGTTCATCAGTGTGGTCCTGGCGACCTGCCAGCCTTGCCCTATCTCGCCCAACCGCTGACTGTCCGGGATCCGTACGTCAGTCAGGAAGACCTCGTTGAACTCGGCCTCACCGGTTATCTGCCGCAGGGGCCGGACCTCGACTCCTGGCGCGGTCATATCCAGGACGAAGTAGCTCATTCCTTCGTGCTTCGGCACATCCGGATCGGTGCGCAACACGATGATCGCCCAGCTGGCGGTATGCGCACTGGACGTCCATACCTTCTGGCCGTTCACGATCCAGTCAGAACCGTCCCGGACCGCCCTTGTCGCCAGCGACGCGAGGTCCGATCCGGCGCCGGGCTCACTGAACAGCTGGCACCACACTTCCTCGCCAGTCCACAGCGGACGGAGAAAGCGGGCTTTGTGCTCCTCGGTGCCGAACGCGAGGATGGTTGGTGCGGCCATCCCGAGTCCGATACCGATCTTGCGCGGCTGGTTGTCGGGTGCACCGGCCCTGGCCAGCTCACTGTCCACGACGGACTGGAGGGCGCGCGGTGCGTCCAGTCCGCCGAGACCAACGGGGAAGTGCACCCAGGCGAGCCCCGCGTCGAACCTGGCGCGCAGAAAATCCAGCCGATCGGTTCGGGCTGGGTCGTGTTCGGCGAGTAGCGTGGCGACGTGTTCGCGCAGCTGCTCGGCCGTGATCTCGGTATCCGATTGCTTAGTCACCTTCGCACCTCACTGCTGCCGGTACTTCTTGAGTTCTCGCCTGGCCAACGAACGTTTGTGCACCTCGTCCGGGCCGTCCGCCATTCGCAACATCCGCGCCTGGGCCCAGAGCCCGGCTAGCGGGAAGTCCTGGCTGAAGCCACCCGCACCGTGCGCCTGGATGGCCTTGTCGATGATCCACTCGACCGTACTCGGCGTCGTGATCTTGATGGATTGGATCTCGGTATGCGCGCCTCGGTTGCCCACGGTGTCCATCAGCCACGCCGTCTTGAGCACGAGCAGGCGCACCTGTTCGATCCGCACTCGTGCTTCGGCGATCCAGTCCTGCACCACGCCCTGCTCGGCGATCGGTTTACCGAAGGCGACCCGCTGCGTGGTCCGGCGGCACAGCAACTCAAGCGCTCGTTCGGCCATCCCGATCAACCGCATGCAGTGGTGGATTCGCCCGGGGCCGAGTCGTGCCTGCGCGATCGCGAAGCCCGAGCCTTCCTCGCTCAGCAGGTTGTCCGCGGGGACTCGCACATCGCGAAACTCCACTTCGGCATGCCCGCCGTGACTGCTGTCGTCGAAGCCGAACAGCTGCATACCCCGCTTGATATGTACTCCAGGGGTGTCCCTGGGGACCAACACCATGCTCTGCTGCCGGTGCGTGTCCGCGTCCGGGTCGGACTTGCCCATCACGATCATGATGCGGCAGTTCGGGTTCATCGCGCCGGAGATGTACCACTTACGGCCGTTGATCACGTACTCATCGCCGTCGCGTTCGATCCGGGTCTCGATATTCGTCGCGTCGGAGGAGGCGACGTCGGGTTCGGTCATCGCGAACGCGGAGCGGATTTCCCCGTCTAGCAGTGGACGCAGCCACTGTTTCCGCTGTTGCTCAGTACCAAACATGGCAAGAACTTCCATGTTTCCGGTGTCCGGCGCGGCACAGTTCAGCGCGACCGGAGCGAGCTCGGGGCTGCGCCCGGTGAGCTCGGCCAGCGGCGCGTACTGCAGGTTGGTGAGCCCAGCGCCGTGCTCGCCTGGCAGGAAGAAGTTCCACAACCCGCGTTCGCGGGCCGCGGCCTTGAGCTCGTCCACGATTGGCGGCACGGCCCACGGGTCGGCGCGGTTGGCGAGCTGTTCGTGAAAAACGGGCTCTGCCGGATAGATCGTGGTTTCCAGGAAATCGGTGAGCTGTTCGCGTAGTTGCTCGGTGCGCGCGTCATATGCGAAATCCATCAGTTCTCCTTGAGCGTTGCCAGGCCATCCGCGACCAGTGGCGCGACTAGTTCACCGATATGTTCGAACCCGCTGCCCACGGTCTGGCCGTGGGTGTGCCGGTAGTAGATACCCTCGATGATGACGGCGAGCTTGAAGTAGCCGAAGGCGATGTACCAGTCCAGTTGGGACAGATCGCGACCGGACCGTGCCGCATAACGTTCGATCTGTTCACCGGTTGTGGGGTAACCGGGCGCGTCTCCCGTGGTACTGATGGGATTGGCGCCGTCCAGACCGCCGAGGGCGTCGTACACGACAAGCAGTCCGAGGTCGGTGTTCGGGTCGCCCAATGTCGACATTTCCCAGTCGAGTACCGCGGTGACCCGGTCGTTGGCATCCAGCAGCATATTGTCCAGCCGGAAGTCGCCATGCACGATCGTGCCGTCGGGCGAGGCGGGCAGTCGCTGGCCAAGTTTCTCGTGTAGTCGATCGATTCCGGGGATGTCTCTGCTGTACGAGCCGGCCAGTTGCTTACCCCAGCGCCGCACCTGACGCTCCAGGAATCCTTCTGGCCGGCCGAAATCGGCCAGCCCCACGGATTCGGGCTGGACGGCGTGCAGATCGGCAAGCGTGTCCACCACCGCCATCCCGATCGCGTTCGTGCGCTCGGCACCGAGGGTCGTGAGCTGATCAACCGTGCGATAGGGCGTGCCAGACACGTGCCGCATGAGGTAGAACGGCGCGCCGAGCACGTCGGTATCGGTGCACAGCAGAATGGTTTCCGGCACCGGTACCGGCGTGTCCGCCAGCGCGCTGATCACCCGGTACTCGCGACCCATATCGTGTGCCGTGGCCAGCACATGTCCAAGCGGTGGCCGGCGAAGCACCCAGCTGTGCGTGTTCTCCCCGGTCGGATCCGTGCCAGCCGCCCGGTCATGGAGCACGTAGGTGAGGTTCGATCGGCCGCCGGCGATGAGTTCGGCGGTGAGCTCACCCCGCAGCAGCCCGGGCCGTTCGGCCGCCAGGTAGTCGGTCACCCGTGCCAGGTCGAGACCGGGGAGTTGGGTGGTCATCGAGCTCCTTTCGATGCGCGCGGATCAGTCGGCCGGCACGAGAACGACCACGGTTTCGGCGATGCAGGCTGGTTTCTCCTTGCCTTCGATCTCGATCGTGTAGGTGCAGGAGAACCGCTTGCCCTTGCCGCTATCGGCCACCTCGGCGAGTTGCATGCCCGCGCGAACTCGGGCGCCGACCGGCACGGGCTGCGGGAAGCGAACCTTGTTCGTGCCGTAGTTGATGCCGAGCGCGATCCCGTCTACTCGGTAGATCTCCTTGCCAAGTGTGGGGATCAGGGACAGCGTCAGGTACCCGTGCGCGATGGTCGTACCGAAGGGGCCGGTCCTGGCCCGTTCCGGGTCGACGTGGATCCACTGGTGATCGCCGGTGGCTTCGGCGAACTGGTCGACTTGCGGCTGGGTGATCTCGTGCCATTCGCTGTAGCCGAGGTGTTCCCCGACGGCCGCCGCGAACTCGTCCACTCCGTTGAAGACGCGCATTCGCGCTCCTAATCAGTTAGTAGGGATGGGATGTCCGTGGTGTTGGTGGCCACGGGTTCGTGTTCCTGGTCTGGTCTGTCGTCGGGTGATGCCTGGTTGCTCCCGGTGTTCGATGCCTTGAGAAAGAACGGCGCGCCTGGCGGCGGATCAGGTGGTGTGGTGGTGGGATGCCGTTGCTCGAGCCCGCCGCAGGGTTGATCCTCCGATGGATGTTCCCGAGCCGTGGAGCTCTTCGACAGCACGAGGTCCTGCGGTGCGCTGGAGTCACGGATGGCTAGTGAGATGTCGGACCTTTCAGTCCTGTGATTAGGGTGCCGCGTGACCCCGCCGAGGCTCGTGACCAGTGGAAACACCGAAAGGGTGGTGGAGGGTTGAACCTGTACTGCGGAGCCGACTGGGCCGAGGGGCATCACGACGTCGCCATCATCGACGACGCTGGGGCGGTGGTGTCGCGCGCGAGGATCGGCAACGACGCGGCCGGGTTCGCGCAGCTGCTGGGTCTGCTGGCCGACGCCGGTGACACACTCGAGAATCCGGTGCCGGTGGCGATCGAGACCGACCGTGGCCTGTTGGTCAGCGCGTTGCGGGTGACCGGGCGGGCGATCTATCCGATCAACCCGCTCTCGGTCTCCCGGTATCGCAGCCGGCACCAGGTCGCGGGCGCTAAATCCGATGCCGCCGACGCGGTGCTGTTGGCCAACATCCTGCGCACCGACGCCGCCGCGCACCGGCCGTTGCCCGACGATACCGAGCTGGCGCAGGCGATCCGGGTGCTGGCCCGTGCCCAGCAAGACGCGGTGTGGGCGCGTCAGCGGCTGGGCAACCAGGTCTGTGCTCTGCTGAAGGACTTCTACCCCGCTGCGCTGGAGGCCTTCGCCGGCCTGCCCGAGGGCGCTCTGGCACGCCGTGATGCCCGCATCATCCTGGCCGCCGCACCGACACCCGCCCAGGCGGCGCGACTGTCCCCGGCCCGGCTGCGGGGTCTTTTGGCCAAGGCCGGACGCCGCCGCAACATCGACCGTGACATCGAGCGGCTGCGCGGCATCTTCGGCGCCGAGTACCTGCACCAGCCACCGCAGGTCGAGGCCGCGATGGGCCTCCAGCTGGCCGCGTTGCTGCGCCAGTTCGACGCCGCCTGCACCGCCGCCGACGAGCTGACCGAGGCGGCAACCGCCCATTTTGAGCGGCACCCGGACGCCGAGATCATCACCAGCTTCCCCGGCCTGGGTAAGCTGACCGGTGCCCGGGTGCTCGCCGAGATCGGAGACGACCGGACCCGCTTCAGCGACGCCCGTGGGCTCAAGGCCTACGCCGGATCGGCGCCCATCACCCGCACCAGCGGCAAAAAAACCGTTGTCCTGCACCGACATATCAAAAACCGGCGCCTGGCCGCCGTCGGCCCGATCTGGGCCATCTCCTCGCTGCGAGCCTCGCCCGGCGCCCGCCGCCACTTCGACGCCCGCCGCGCCACCGGCGACTGGAACCACCAAGCCCAACGCCACCTGTTCAACAAGTTCCTCGGTCAACTCCACCACTGCCTGCACACCGGCCGCCCCTACGACGAACACCACGCGTTTCCACCTCCCCTCGCCCTCACGGCTTGACAGTTAACTTCGTGAGATGTCTTTCTCGTCGATCGAGAGTCGGTCGAGAGCTGGTCGAGCATTGGTCGAGATCAGTCCCGGGGGCCGCCCGCCACGTAGATCACCTGACCGGATACGAACCCGGACTCCGCGCTGGTCAGGAAGGAGGCGGTGCTCGCGATGTCTTCGGGCTGACCTGGCCGACCCACCGGGATCTGCGCCACGGCGCCCTTGCTGAAGTCCTCGAACGAGACGCCAACCCGCTCGGCGGTCGCCTTGGTCATATCGGTCACGATGAAACCGGGCGCGATCGCGTTGGCCGTGACCCCGAACTTGCCGAGCTCGATGGCAAGCGTTTTGGTGAACCCCTGCATGCCCGCTTTGGCCGCGGAGTAGTTGACCTGCCCGCGGTTACCGAGGGCCGAGGTGGAGGAGAGGTTGACGATGCGGCCCCATTTCGCCTCGGTCATGTGCTTCTGGGCTGCCCTGCTCATCAGGAAAGCGCCGCGCAGGTGGACCGAAAGTACCGTGTCCCAGTCGTCCTCGGACATCTTGAACAGCAGGTTGTCGCGGAGTACGCCGGCGTTGTTGACCAGTACGGTGGGCGCGCCGAGTTCCTCGGCCGTTCGGTTGACCGCTGCTTCCACCTGTGCGGCGTCGCTGACATCCGCGCCGATCGCGATGGCCCGCCCGCCGGCTTCTTCGATCGCGCGCGCGGTTTTGGCGCTTGCTTGTTCGTCGAGGTCGATCACGGCAACCGCGCGACCATCGGCCGCCTGCCTGGTGGCGATCGCGGCTCCGATACCACGGGCGGCGCCAGTCACGATGGCCACGCGGGTACTTGGCTCGGTCACATTCTCCTCCTGCTTCGTTGCGGGCGACAGGCGCGCGTTCGCGGCCGCTGCGTTGGCCAGCGCGCGTTAGTAAGCGAACGCTTAGAAAGTACCGGAGCCAAGCCACTCGCTGCTGTGTCTTGGGTCACATGTGGTGAGTGAAGCGGCGGATGTGTCAACAGCGGCCGTTGCGGGTAGCCGATTCCACGTAATCGAGTTCAGTGGGCAGCTCGGTGGGAGGAGGATCGCGTGGCTGAGACGAGCCGACTACCCAGTCCGGTGGCCGACGCATGGGACTGGCAGCGGTATGGCGCCTGCCGGGGAATGGACAGCGAGCTGTTCTTTCATCCGGACGCCGAGCGTGGGTACGCCCGGGACCGGCGGATCGCTCAGGCCAAGCAGATCTGCCGGCGATGTCCGGTGCAACCGGAATGCCGGAACCATGCCCTGACCGTGCGCGAACCTTTCGGGATCTGGGGAGGATTGGACGAGTCCGAACGGCGGTAGGCCAGCGTGACCGCGACGACCGCGTTCGCTACGGATCTTGCGGTCGTGGACTACCTGCGACTGCGCGGTGATCGGACAGGTCGTAGTGATCGAATGACACCACCAAGGTGCTTCCCACGGCGAACTCGGCCCGTAGCCGGTGGCTCGTTTCGAGTGCCCATGCCGCCAGCTCCCCGGGAGTATCGCTGCCTTGGTCAAGTCGGAGATGGAGCCGCCCATCCGCCGGTGCTCGCACCACGCAAGCGGTCTTGACGTGGATATGGGTCGGCGGTTCGTGCACCATCCATCTCTCCTGCTCGTAACTGTGAATCGGCGCCGATCGAGGCTAAAGTCGCGTGGAGTAACCTTACTGCATTATCCGAAAAGTATCATGAAATATTGGTGAGTGTCGAGCGTGACCTTGCTGCTTTACGACTAAAGTCAACGATGGGAGCATCGCCAACCGCGAGACACGAGGAGGCGAGCGATGACTGGCTCCGGTCCCTGGACGAGCGTGTCGATGCCGTACGTGAGTGGCCGCGCCAGCGATGCCTGGGGTGCCGAGGCAGCAGAACATGGCGGTAGGGGAACGCAGAAACTGCTCAGCGTGGAAGAGGTGGCCGCGTCCGCGATGGTGGCCGACATGCTTGGCTTGGTCGCGGGTGAGCCGGTGATCGCACGGTGCCGTCTTATGCTGTTCAACGATCACCCGGTCGAACTCGTCGAGTCGTACTATCCCGCAGGCATCGCGCGTGGAACCAGATTGGCCGAGGCCCGCAAGATCCCCGGTGGTGCCGTCGCGTTCCTCGCCGACCTCGGACATCCGCCTCGGCGCGTCCGCGAAGACGTCAGCGCGCGTCTGGCCACAGCGCACGAACGGACTACGTTGATGCTGGACGACCCGTCCTGCGTATTGCTGCTTGCCCGTGCGCTCGTCACCGAGAACGATCGGCCCATCGAAGCCAGCGTTATGACGATGGTGGCTGAGGGGCGACGCCTCCGATACGAGCTAACGCCGTGACCGCTCTGACGACGGCTCAAGGAGTATGCCGTGCCTCGCGTCCGTGACACTCGCCCCCGGCACCAGCAAATCGCGGCCGAACTGCGCGATCTCATCATGCGTGGCGAACTTGGCCCAGGCATGCAACTGCCGTCCACCGCGCAGCTGGTCGAGCGATACGGCACCGCAAACGCCACCATTCAACATGCACTCAAGGCACTGAAAGACGAAGGCTTCCTCGATAGCCGCGCCGGCAAAGGTGTCTATGTCCGCGACCGGCAACCGTTCGTCATTGACGCCTCCACCTATATCACGCCTGAACCAGGCCGATTCCACTACCGATTGCTCAGTGTCGACAGCGTCGCCCCGCCGGTCGACGTCGTTGATGCACTACAGCTGGAACCGGGAGCTACGGCGATCGTCCGTGCAAGAATCCTGCTGCACAACGACCAGCCCGTGGAACTGTCCGCGTCGTACTATCCCACCGAGATCGCCGCCGACACTGGCCTGGCCAAGGCCGCAAAGATCCGTGGTGGCGCACCTCAAGCCCTCGCGGACCTGGGATTTGCCCAACAGGCCTTCACTGACCGGATTTCGGCGCGGCCCCCGACGGTGCAGGAAGCCGAAGAGTTGGAACTCCCCGAAGGGACTCCAGTTATCCGGCAGTTACGCGTCATCTACAGCCATAACGATCGCCCCGTCGAAGCCTCGGTCCTCATCAAAGGGGCACACCTGTATGAGCTGCTATACCACCAAACTGTCAGGAACGAGTCGGACTAGCGGTGACCGCGTTCTCTAGGGTTCTTGCGATAGTTCGGCGCGCAACCGCGTGAGCGTGCGGGTCAGTAGTCGCGATACGTGCATTTGCGATATCCCGATTCGCTCGGCGATCTGGGTTTGGCTGAGGTTGCCGAAGAATCGAAGCAGCACGATCGCACGTTCCCGTTCCGGTAGGGCGTTCAGGGCCGGTTCGAGCGCTTCCCGGTTCTCCACCTGGCGTAGCTCGTCGTCGTAGTCACTGATGGCCAGCTCAGGTTGCCCAGTCGGCTGCGCATCGTCGATCGATACGGAGCGGTATACGTTGCTCGCGGCGAGGCCCTGATGCACCTCGTCAGTGCCCAGCCCAAGGTCGGCGGCGAGTTCGCGCGGCGTTGGCGCGCGACCAAGCGTCTGGGCGAGCCGGGCGCTCGCCGAGCTGATTGCCAGATGAAGTTCCTTGAGGCGACGCGGTACGCGCACCGCCCAGCCGGTGTCCCGGAAATGCCGGCGTACCTCGCCCATGACCGTGGGCACGGCGAAGGACAGGAAATCGGTGCCACGATTGGGGTCATACCGATCTACCGCGTTGATCAGCCCAATGGTGGCGACCTGCACGAGGTCGTCCGGGGCCTGGCCACGGTTGGCGAACCGGCGGGCGACATGCTTGGCGATTGGCAGGTGCTCGGTGACGAGCCGGTCTCGCAGGGCGGCGTGCTCGGGTTCGGCCGGATTGAGCGTGCCCAGGTTCCGGAACAGCGGTAGCAGGTGCGCGTACTCGTTCGGTCGCTGGGATGTCGACGTCAGCGTTGTGGATTCATGGGGCGCCGTCGATTCAGGGCGCACCGATCGCGATTGGGATGCGCTTGTCACGGCGGCGCGTCCTTTCGCTTCACGAAACGCACGTTCGCGCGGGGCCTGTCCTCGTGGGGTTCGCCGTCCACCCGACCGATTCCCTTCCCTTGCGCGTCCAGCCAGGACTCGGTGGCGTCGGTAAGGGCGGCAAGTACCTTCCCATCGAAACTGTCCGGGCCGGGCAGTTCGGTCGTGGTCACCGGGGCACTGGCGTGTACCGCTACCCAGTCCTGGCCAACGTCGAACCGGCACACCAGGCGTGCCTGCGGCCAGGACCTGGCGATGAGCACCGAGCAGATCTCGTCCATGGCCAGGGTGAAGTCCGCGATCATGTCCAGATCGAAGTCTTGGTTGACCGCAAGGCTGTTTGCCAGCGATCGGACCAATGACAGATGCGTCGGATCCGCACGAACCGCCAACTCGAGGTCGCCGGATACTCGATGCTCGGCCGAACCAGTGGACTCTGGCTGGCGGGGATACACCACGACGTTCTCCCAACGTCTACCGACAAGGCATACCGGCCGGCATACCACGGCGCGGAGAACCGTCCGCTGGCTACCGGGTAGCGATCGCATGGAATGCGTCCGGCACATTCGGGTACACGGCAGACTAGTAGCTAGACCGGCGACCCGGAGCGGACGGAGGACCGCGCGGTGCCGGCCGGCTAGTGCCCAGCGTCGCTGGTTGCGACGTGCCCGCGCGTCGGTTTCGGCAAGTACGGATAGCCCGGCGGAACCGAGGAAGTCGACGCCGCCCAGATCCACGATGAGATCACCCTGTGTATCCAGCGTCCGTTCCAGGCAGGCTCGAACGTCCGAGGCGGTGTTCAGGTCGAGGTCGCCGCTGACTCGCGCTACGTGGATGCCGGGACTGAGCACGTCTACCTGGACATCGCTGGACAGCGTAGCCAGATTCTCTCGCATGGTCTGCTCCGTTGCTGCGGGTAGTTGTCGCGGAACGGGCCGGGCGCGAGTCGTCGAGCGCGAGCCCGCGCACCGGATACCCGGCGCGGCTTGCTCTTTCACCGCTCAACCCCACGGTAGGCGGTGTGCCCCGTATCCCACAACTGGGTGAAGGTGGCCGAGAGGGTCGGTGGACCGTCCGATGTGGTCGCTTAGGGCGCGGCGGCGCCCCGCTGAGCGGGTGCGGTAAGCGGTCCGTACGGTGTGGGGGATCGCGTAGCAGACAACAGGAAGGTCCCACCATGCTCGCCTTGACCGACGCCGCGGCTGACGCGATCACCGCGCTGACGACACAAGAAGGACAGCAGGACAACGGTGGTTTGCGGTTCTCCGTGCAGGAGGACGAACAGTCCGGCGCCGCGCTCGCGCTTACCCTTGCGGAGCAACCGGAATCCGGTGACGAAGTAGTCAAGGCAGAGGACGGCGCTCGCGTCTTTCTCGAAGCACAGGCGGCCGAACTCCTCTCGGACAAGGTGCTCGACGTGCAGCCGGACGACGAGGGACAGCTGAACTTCGCTATCCGAGACCAGGACTAGCCACCTTCGGGGCGCAACCAGCGGCGCACCTGGTTATCGGACACCTGGTCGAAATCCCGATACCATTCGCCAACCGCCCGGAAATTCGCTGGCCTGGCAAGGCAATACACGGCGTCGGCCTCGGTAAGCCGGGCTAGCGCGGCTGGTGCGCCGACCGGTGCGGCCACAATGACGTGTGCCGCACCGGTTTTCCGGACAGCCCGGACGGCGACCGCCGCGGTGATGCCGGTAGCCAGCCCGTCATCGACGATCAACACATCGCACCCGTGCACCTCGGGCGGCCCGTTGCGTCCTTTGTAGACCTGGGCGCGCCGGCGCGCTTCGAGCTGTTCCCGGTCATGGATCGGTCGCAGGTCCTCTTCGGTGAGACCGAGCGCGCGCAGTGCTGCGGTGTCGTACTGGCAAACACCGTCGGCGGTGACCGCGCCAAGCCCGTATTCCGGTTGCCGCGGCGCGCCGATCTTCCGAACCACCAGTACGTCAAGCTTGGCGCCCAATGCTTCCGCGATCGGCGCCGCCACCGGCACGCCGCCTCGGGCGAGGCCGAGCACGACGGGGCTCGACCAGGCGCGGTTCGTGAGTACGACGGCGAGCGCGGCGCCCGCTTCGGTCCGGTTGTCGAACCGGAAATTCTTCCTGTCTCGGCGCATCGTCACCTCGCGGGACGGTAACCCCTACGGCGGAGATTGCTCCCTGCTGCCAAGGATAAGGATATCGGCGCGTGTCGAGCGGGGTCTGGCTACGCTGCGACGAGGATCCGATACTCGCCGGCGAGGAGGCGTATTCGTGTGGACAAGCCCGCCGCGCCCGCCCGCGGTCGAACCGGCCGAGACGGCGGACGCCGTGGTGATCGGGGCCGGCCCCAACGGGCTGGTCGCCGCGAACCTGCTGGTCGATGCCGGCTGGGACGTCCTGCTGGTGGAGGCGCAACCGGAACCGGGCGGCGCGGTTCGCACGGTGCGGCCGTTCGGTCCCGACTACCAGTTCGACCTGGCCAGCGCGTTCTATCCGCTCGCCGCGGTATCGCCGGCCATGCGGGACCTGCGCCTGGCCGAGTACGGCCTGCGGTGGTGTCACGCGCCAGCCGCGCTCGGCCATGTGTTGCCGGATGATCGCTGTGCGCTGCTGTTCAGGGACATCGAGGCGACCGCGGCTTCGCTGGATACCTTCGCGCCGGGTGACGGGGCGCGCTGGCGGACCCAGGCCCGACGCTGGCAAACGGTGCGTGCGGACCTACTGCGCGCGCTGCTCACCCCCTTCCCCCCGGTGCGTGCCGGGCTCGGCCTTGCCGCCACGCTTGGTGTGGGGGACGGGCTACGGTTCGCGCAGCAGGCGTTGCTGTCCGCCCGCGCGCTCGGGGAACGCGATTTCGCGGGCCAAGGGGCGCGATTGCTGCTCGCGGGCAGCGCGTTGCATACCGATCTCGGCCCCGAGCAAGCCGGCAGCGGGCTGTTCGGCTGGCTGCTGTGCATGCTTGCCCAGGACACCGGATTCCCGGCGCCGTACGGTGGCGCGGGCGCGCTGACGACGGCCCTGGTGCGGCGGTTCACCGCCAAGGGCGGCCGGCTGAACTGCGGCCGTGCGATCACGGGAGTGCTCACCGCGCGGGGGCGCGCGGTAGGCGTACGGGATGCCGCCGGCCAGCTGGTCCGCGCCCGCCAGGCGGTACTCGCGGATGTCTCGGCGCCAGCGCTGTATCTGGACCTCGTGGGGCCCGCGGCGTTGCCCCCGGCGTTCGTCGCGGACCTGCACGGGTTTCGCTGGGACGACGCGACGGTCAAGGTCAACTGGGCGCTGTCCGGCCCGATTCCCTGGCGAAATCCGGACGCCGCGCTTGCCGGCACCGTGCATCTCGACGGTGACCTCGATGATCTGTCCGGATTCAGTACCGACCTGGCGTGCGCCAGACAGCCAGCACGCCCGTTCGTCCTGCTCGGGCAGATGAGCACCACGGACCCTTCGCGTTCGCCGGCCGGTACCGAGACGGTGTGGGCGTATACCCACGTGCCGCGTGGTGTCATCTGGACCACCGATCGGCTGCGGCGGTACGCGGACCGGATCCAGGCCATCGTCGAGGCACACGCCAGCGGGTTCGGCACGCGCGTGCGTGATCGGTGGATACAGGGACCTGGTGAACTCGAGGCGAGCGACGCGAACCTGGCCGACGGCGCGATCAACGGTGGTACCGCGGCGCCGCACCAGCAACTGGTCTTCCGCCCCGTGCCAGGGCTGGGCAGAGCGGACACGCCTATCGACCGGTTGTTCCTGGCCAGCGCTTCGGCCCATCCGGGCGGTGCGGTACACGGTGCCCCTGGAGCCAATGCGGCGCGTGCGGCGCTGGCCCGCGCCGGGGTAGCCGGACCGGTCTACGCGGCGATGATGCGCCGGACGCGGCGCGCCCTGTACGGCTGAACGTCCGGTCTGCGGCGAAATGCGTTAGCCGGGTTCACTATCCTGGGACGAAGTATGTCCACCTCCGCCACGCCACCCGCGCCAGCCGAACTCCGCACCCAGCTCGCCGATGTGATGCTGCGCGATCAGCGGCGGCTCCGCCGCCGGCTGGATGGCATCGCCAAGATCAAGGACGCCGAGCGTCGCTCCGCCGCGCTCGGCGAGATCGCGACCGCGGTGGCCAGCGCACGGGACAGGGTGGCGCAGCGCCGCGCAGCCATCCCGGCAATCACGTACCCGGAGCAACTGCCGGTCAGCGCCCGTAAGGACGATATCGCCGCGGCCATCCGCGACCACCAGGTCGTCATCGTGGCAGGGGAGACCGGCTCGGGTAAGACCACCCAGCTGCCCAAGATCTGCCTCGAACAGGGCAGAGGGGTGCTGGGCAGTATCGGGCACACCCAGCCGCGCCGGATCGCGGCGCGCACGGTGGCCGAGCGTGTCGCCGAAGAGCTGGACCGGCCACTGGGTTCCACGGTCGGCTGGAAGGTGCGGTTCACCGACAACGTCGGGGCGGACACGCTGGTCAAGGTGATGACCGATGGCATTCTGCTTGCCGAGATCCAGCACGACCGGATGCTGCGCCAGTACGACACACTGATCATCGATGAGGCACACGAACGCAGCCTGAATATCGATTTCATCCTCGGCTACCTGAAGCAGCTGTTGCCCCGGCGGCCGGACCTGAAGGTGATCATCACCTCGGCCACGATTGACCCGGAGCGGTTCGCCGAGCATTTCGGCGGGGCGCCGATCGTCGAGGTGTCCGGGCGCACCTATCCCGTCGAGGTTCGCTACCGGCCAGTCATTGACCCTGCCGATCCGGATGCGGACCCGGACAGGGACCAGCTGCGGGCGATCAACGATGCGGTGGACGAACTCTGCGCGCACGGCCCAGGAGACATCCTGGTGTTCCTTTCCGGCGAGCGGGAGATCCGGGACGCCACCGAATCGCTGCGCAGCCGGCAGCTGCGCGGGGTGGATGTGCTGCCGCTGTACGGCCGACTGTCCGCGGCCGAACAGCATCGGGTGTTCCAACCGCACACCGGCCGACATATCGTGCTTGCCACCAACGTGGCCGAAACCTCGTTGACCGTGCCCGGGATCAAATACGTCATCGACCCTGGCACCGCGCGAATCTCGCGCTACAGCTACCGGACCAAGGTGCAGCGGCTGCCGATCGAACCGATCTCGCAGGCATCGGCGAACCAGCGCAAGGGACGGTGCGGGCGGGTTTCCGACGGCGTATGCATCCGGCTGTACGCGGAGGACGATTTCCTGGCACGGCCCGAGTTCACCGACCCGGAGATCCTGCGGACGAATCTGGCCTCCGTCATCTTGCAGATGATCGCGGCCAACCTCGGTGAGATCGGCTCGTTCCCGTTCCTCGACGCGCCCGACAAGCGCAATATCACCGCCGGTATGCAGTTGCTGCACGAGCTGCACGCGCTCACCACGGAGAACGCAACCGGACAACAGCAACCGCGACTGACCGAAACCGGCAGGAAACTCGCCCAGCTCCCGGTCGATCCCCGACTGGGACGGATGGTGCTCGAGGCGGCCAATCACGGCTGCGTCCGGGAAGTCATGGTGATCGCCGCCGCATTGTCCATTCAGGACCCTCGGGAGCGTCCGGCGGAAGCGAAACAAGCGGCCGATCAACAACACGCGCGCTTCACCGACAAGGGCTCCGACTTCCTGAGCTATCTGAACCTCTGGGAATACCTGACGGAGCAACAGAAACAACTCTCCGGAAACCAGTTCCGCAAACTGTGCCGCGCGGAGTACCTGAACTACCTGCGGGTCAGGGAATGGCAGGACGTCTTCGGTCAGTTGCGGCAGCTAGCCAGGGGACTGGACCTCACCGTGCCGCCTGGCCCTCGGGAGACCGCGATCGATCCCCGACATGTGCACACCGCCATTCTCGCCGGCCTGCTTTCGCACGTTGGTGTGAAGGATGGCGAGAAGAAGGAGTATCTCGGCGCGCGCGGGACGCGGTTCGCGATCTTTCCCGGCTCGGCCCTGTTCAAGAACCAGCCACGCTGGGTGGTCGCTGCCGAACTGGTGGAAACGTCCCGGCTGTGGGCGCGAACCAACGCCGCCGTGGAACCGGATCAGCTGGAGCGACTGGCCGAACACCTGGTCAAACGTTCCTATTCGGAGCCACACTGGGAGCGCAACCGGGGCGCCGTGGTGGCTTACGAGAAGGTCACGCTCTACGGTGTGCCGATCGTGCCGCGCCGCAAGGTGAACTACGCGCCGGTCGATCCGGAACTGTGCCGCGAGTTGTTCATCCGGCACGCGCTTGTCGACGGTGACTGGCGCAGTTCGCACCAGTTCCTGCGAGCGAACCGGGCATTGCTGGACGAGGTCGCCGACCTGGAGCAGCGTGCGCGCCGGCGGGACATTCTGGTCGACGACGAAACGCTGTTCGCCTTCTATGACGAGCGTATCCCCGCCGAAGTCGTCTCGGCGCGGCATTTCGACAGCTGGTGGAAGAAGGCCAAACGAGACAAGCCGGAGCTGCTCACCTTCGATCCGGCGATGCTGCGCAACGACGGCGCGGCCGGGGTGGACGGGGCCGAGTATCCCGACCAGTGGTCGTCCGGCGAGCTGGCCTTGCCGCTTGCCTACGAGTTCGAACCGGGTAGCGCCACCGACGGGGTGACCGTCGATATCCCGCTCGCCGCGCTGAACCAGGTCTCCGCGGCTGACTTCTCCTGGCAGGTGCCGGGATTGCGGGAGGAACTCGTGGTCGCGCTGATCAAGTCGCTACCCAAACAGCTGCGTAGACAGTTCGTCCCCGCGCCGGATTTCGCCAAGGCCGCGATCGCGCGGATGTCCGGTTCGGACGCGTCGCTGCTCGACGAGCTGGCGCGGGCACTCGGTCGGCTGACCGGAGTGACGATCCCGCCGGAATCCTGGCAGCTGGACCGGGTGCCGGACCATTTGCGACTGACCTACCGGATTCTGGATGAGCAGGGTCGCACGGTGGACCAGGGCAAGGATCTCGCCGTTGTCAAGGAACGGATGCGGCCCAAGATGCGCGCCGCGATCGCGGCCACGGCTGGGGATATCGAGCGGACCGGCCTGGTTGCCTGGGAGATCGGTGAGCTGCCCCGGACCCACGAGCAGCGCGCCGATGGATACCCGGTGACCGCCTTTCCCGCACTGGTCGACGAGGGCACCAGCGTCGCCGTCCGGCTGCAGGAAACGCCGGAGCAACAGGAAACGGAGCACTGGCGGGGCACGCGGCGGCTACTCCGTCTGGTGCTACCCAGCCCGAACAAGGCGATCCAGCGCGGTCTGGACAACGCGGCGAAACTGACGCTCGCGCATAATCCGCACGGCGGCGTCGGCGCGCTACTCGAAGACTGCATTGATTGTGCGGTGGATGCGCTACTCGCCGATGCCGGCGGTCCGGTCTGGGACGAACCGAGTTTCACGCGGCTACGCGACAGGGCCGCGCCGAGGCTGAACGCGACGGTGCTCGCGGTGCTTGGCGACGTACGCGACGCATTGGCCGCGGCGCGGGAAGTGGAGGCCGCGCTCGCGGATGCGCGGTTCGCGCCGCCGCCGGCGGTCGCCGATATTCGCCGGCAGCTGGCCGGGTTGATCTACCCGGGCTTCGTGACCGGCGTCGGGTTCGGACAGCTGCCCGAGTTGCCGCGCTATCTGCGGGCGATGGAACGCAGGTTGGCCAAACTCGCCCAGCAGCCGGATCGCGATGCCGAACTGATGCGCTCGATCGCCGAGCTCAGCGGCGAGTACGAGGAACTCGCCAAGCGTGGCGATACCGCGCCGGCGGTGCGCGAGGTTCGCTGGATGATTGAGGAACTGCGGGTGAGTTTCTTCGCGCAGGAGCTCAAAACGGCGTACCCGATTTCGGTGAAGCGGGTGCGCCGCGCACTGGCCGAACTCGGCTAGCACCGGGTTCAGGTCAGATCGGCGAACTTCTCCACGTCTCCGGATCGCCCGGAGACGATCAGGATGTCGTTGCGGTGCAGCACCGTTTCGGGTGTCGCGTAGGTGAAGCCCTCACCGGGCCGTTTGATACCCACGACGGTGATGCCGTACTTCACCCGGAGGTTGCTCTCCGAAAGCGGCAGGTTCGCGGCCTCGGCGGGGGCCAGTGTCTTGACGATCGCGTAGTCGTCCTCGAACTCGATGTAGTCCAGCATTCGCCCGGTGACCAGGTGCGCCACCCGCTCGCCCATATCGTGCTCGGGCTGTACCACGTGGTGGGCACCAATGCGACGCAGGATCCGCGCGTGCTCGGCGCTCACCGCCTTGGCCCAGATATGTGGTACCTCGAAGTCCACGAGCAGCGAGGTGGTCAGGATGCTGGCCTCCAGATCGCCGATCGCCACCACCGCGCGGTGGAAATCCGGCACGCCGAGCTGCCGCAGTGTTTCCACATCCGTGGTGTCCGCGATCGCCGTGTACGTGAGGTCATCGGCGTACTGCTGGACCAGTCGGGAGTCCGCGTCGAGCGCGAGTACTTCGGAGCCGCGTTCGGCGAGTTCGAGGGCCAGCGCGCCACCGAACCGGCCCAGCCCGATCACCACGACGCGGGATGATTTGGGGGTTGTGTTGTTCTTAGCCAACGATCGGTCGCTCCTCGGGTAGTTCGTACCGGCGTGCCCGCTCACGCAGGGCAAGTGCTGAAGCCAGGGTGATGGGTCCCAGTCTGCCGATAAACATCAGCAGCACGATGATGAGTTGTCCCGCTGGCGGCAGATCGGCGGTGATGCCGGTGGACAGCCCGACGGTGCCGAACGCGGATACCGATTCGAACAGCACCTGGTCAAGCGTGAACGGGGTCAACACCAGCAGGGCCGCGGTCGCCGCCATCACGACCCCGACACCGAGCAGCGCCACGGTCAGTGCCTGCCGCTGCAGTGCACTTGGCAGCCTGCGGCCCATCACGTGCACGGTCGGCTCACCGCGGATCTCCGCGATGATCACGAAGGCCAGTAGGGCGAACGTGGTGACCTTGATACCGCCCGCGGTGCCCGCGCTGCCGCCGCCGATGAACATCAGGATGTCGTTGACCAGCAGGGTGGCCGAATTGAACTCGCCGACATCCAGCGCGTTGAACCCGGCGGTACGCGGGGTGATGCCATGGAACAGTCCGGCGAGGAGCTTGTCGCCGACGCTGAGCGGTCCCAAGGTCGCGGGATTGCGCCACTCCAACATGGTGACCGCGATCGAGCCAGCTACCAGCAGCGAACCGTAGGTCAGCAGGGTGATCTTCACATGCAGCGACCAGCGGCCAAGCCGGCCACGCAGCCAGCGGCCCACCTGGAACAGCACCGGGAAGCCGATCCCGCCAAGTACCACCGCGGTCATGATGGGCACGAGCACGCCCGCGTCGGTCACGAACGGCATCAGATTGTCCGACCACAAGGCGAAACCCGCGTTGTTGAACGACGAAATCGCATGGAACACGCCCAGGTAGATCGCGCGTCCCCACTCGTAGCCCAGTCCGATGAACCGGGTGGCCAGCGCTATGGTGACCACCAGTTCGATCACGAGGGCGAGCAGGATGATGCGCACCACCACCCTGCGGACCTCACCGAACTCGAGGCTCTTCGTCTCGGACTGGGCGGTGCGTTGCATTCGCAAGCCGAGTGTGCGGGCGACGAGCATGCCGATCAGCGAGGCGAAGGTCATGATGCCGAAGCCGCCGATCTGGATCAGCCCGAGCAGTACGACCTCGCCGAAGGCAGACCAGTGCGAGCCGGTGTCCACGACGATATGCCCGGTGACGCACACCGCGGAGGTCGCGGTGAACAGCGCCGTCAGCACCTCGGTCGGCTGGCCGTTCGCCGAGGAGATCGGCAGGGAAAGCAGCAGCGTGCCGAGGGCGGTCACCCCAGCGAAACCCCAGACCACCATCTGCGGCGGCTTCCGCGAGTTCGGCAGCAGCCGCCGCAGCGCCTCCTTCGCGGACCGCCATGCCGACACCGGTGCCGTCACACCCGTCTCCTCCGCCTGGTCAGGAAGGTCTCGGTCGACCGTTTCCGCCGAGTCGACCTCGCAGCGATCTCCGCGCTCGAGGCATCAGCACGCCGAACTCTAATCGCCCCTCCGGGTGGTTGCTGGGCACCCCGCCGAGGGCGCACGGCGGAACCTTGACCAGATACATGCAGGCTGACATGTTTGTATCGTGCCCAGTTCCTACTGGCGGGTCAGGTTCTACCGGAGGGATGCGCGGTGCTCGAGTGGTCCGATACCGAAGCGCTAGTTCAGCGAACGATCAGGGAGTTCGTGGACAAGGAGATTCGTCCGCAGGTCGATGCGCTCGAGCACGGTGAGTTGGCGCCCTACGAGGTACTCCGGAAGCTGTTCAGTTCCTTCGGACTCGATGTGGCGGCGCGGGAGGCCACCGAGGCCAGCATCGCCAGCCAGCGGGAACGCGAAGCCGCCGGAGCCGCGGCTGAGGCCACCTCGGACGCGGGAGCGTCGACGTCGAGCCAGGAGAAGCCCGTCAAAGGCGGCCTGTTCGGTCCGGCAGGGGCTGGGCAGGAAGCGATGGGTCTGATCGCGGTCACCGAACTGTGCCGGGTATGCCCGGGATTGGTCGCTGCGCTCGGAGTGAGCCTCGGGTTGGCCGCCGGCACCGTCAACGCGCGGGGCACCGCGGCGCAACGGGCTCGCTGGGGCGCGGAACTGGCCACACTGGACAAGATCGGCGCGTGGGCGATAACCGAGCCGGACTCGGGGTCGGACGCCTTCGGTGGCATGCAGACCACCGTGCGCAAACAAGGCGATGGATATGTCCTCAATGGACAAAAGACGTTCATCACCAACGGGCCTTTTGCGGATATCGTGGTGGTATACGCCAAATTGGATGATGGAACCACCGATCGGCGCAGGCGCCCGGTACTGACCTTCGTGCTTGATTCCGGGATGCCTGGCTTCACCCAGTCGCGTCCGTTGCGCAAGATGGGCATTCACTCGTCACCGACCGGTGAGCTCTTCTTCGACGACGTCTATCTCGAGCCCGAACGGCTACTGGGCTCGGCAACGGCTGGCGCCGAGGGTAAGGACAGTGCCAGGAGCAATTTCGCGACCGAACGGGTCGGTGTGGCGGCGATGGCCCTGGGCATCATCGAGGAGTGCCTGGCGCGCTGCGTGGACTACGCGAACAACCGCAAGCTGTGGGGGCAGCCGATCGCTGATTTCCAGCTGGTTCAGCTCAAACTGGCCAAAATGGAGGTGGCCAGGATGAACGTGCAGAACCTGGTGTACCGGGTGGTGGAGACGATGCGCGCGGAGCGTACGTCCTCGCTCGCCGAGGCGTCGGCGATGAAGCTCTACTCCTCCCAGGCGGCAACGGAAGTGGCGCTCGAGGCGGTGCAGCTGTTCGGAGGAAACGGATACATGGCGGAATACCGGGTGGAGCAGCTGGCAAGGGACGCCAAATCGCTGGAGATCTACGCCGGTAGCAACGAGATCCAGGTAACCCATATCGCCAGGGGCCTGCTCGCGAACTAGCCACGATCCGCTCGGCGGCGGCTAGACTGCCGGCACGATGATCGAACCGCCCGCATTGCTGGACCGGGTACTGGCCAGTGTCGAGCCGGATGACCCCGGCACGCGCGCGATCCTGGATTGTGCACTGACCGCGTTCACCGCCTCCGGGGTACGCCGTAGCACCATGGGCGAGATCGCCGAGCGGGCTGGGCTCGGCGTGGCCACCCTGTACCGCCGGTTTCCCCGGAAAGAGCAGCTAGTCGAGGCGGTCGTGCTGCGCGAGGTGCGCCGGTTCATCGAGCATGTGGACGCCCGGATCCAGCGGGTCTCCGGGATGCCTGCCCAGGTGGTTGAGGGCTTTGTCGCGTTCGCGGTCGGGGTTCGGGAGCATCCGCTGCTTGGCACGCTGCTGAGCAGCGAGCCGGATACCGTGCTGCCAGCCTGCACTGTTGCGGGTGGTCCGATGTTGGCGCTGGCCAGGACCTATCTGACCGAGCAGATTCAGCGGTTGCAAAACACCGGGGAGCTGCCGATGTTCGATCCGGAACCGGCCGCGGAGATCATCGCGCGATTGACGCATTCGCTGATGCTCACCCCAGACGGCCGGATTCCGATCGGTGACGACGAGCGGACCAGGGCGTTCGCGCGGGACCACATCATCCCGTTGCTCGCCGGACCGCCCGCGTCTGGCGGATCCGAAACGGCGCGTTAGGCCCACAGCCGGGGTGGCAACCTCGGCCATTCGCCCGCCCGTTCGGCGGCGATCCGCTCGGCGAGTTCCGCCCACTGTGCGGGGGTCAACCGCTGGGCCGGCGTGCCTGGGTGGACGATCGGGCGCAGCGGGCGCAACCAGCGATGGGGCTTATCGCCGGTGATCGCCCGAAGCATGCCACCGATGTGCTGACTGGGCGTCCGGTAGGCGGTGGACAGCAGTAGCCAGAGCACTCGCTGGTTGCCTGGTCGCGTGCCCGCTCTGGGGCGGATCAGCAGATGCGCCGCGTTGACCCGTGGCTGTGGCGAGAAGGCGGCAGCTGGTACCTGGTTGACCAGGGTGAGCTCGAAGCGCGCTCGCCACCAGGCGGTCGTCAGATCACGCGGTCGAGCGGCCGTGAGTCGTTTGGCGAATCCCCATTCGACAAGCAGGCTGGCGCCGCGCAACCCGCTGTTCGGCGGGTCGAGCAACCGGCGCAGCAGTACCGTGGACAGTCCGAACGGGATGTTCGCTACCGCGGTGAATCCCTTGCGTGGCAACGTGAATTCCCGAATGTCGGCCTGCCGTAGGCGTAGCCCGGGGGAGTTGGCGAAGCGGTGGCGGAGTTGGCGTACGAATCGCTCGTCTCGTTCGATGGCGAGTACGGTCGCGCCGGTGCGCAGCAGTGGTGCGGTGATGGCGCCGCTGCCGGGGCCGAACTCGACCACCAGATCGCCGGCGCCAACTCGAGCGGCGCGCACGAGCGCGGTCGCCGTCCGCGGCGAGGTGAGAAAGTGCACGCCGGCGGAGTCGGACTCGCGCATGGCCGACGTGGTTGTGCGTAGGTTGGGTTTCTTGCGGTGCGGGGTATGCGGCATTGCCTGCTCCGAGAATCGCTGCGGATCGGGACATGCGCGGCTACAACCGAGTGGAAATCGGGAGCCTGCGCCTCTGTCACGCAGCGGTAAGCGGTCGTGCGTCACCGCTTCTTGGAGTGAATAGCTACCCAGCCGGGAGGTTCACCCCGGGAAACTGACGTCAGGAAGTTCCGGAACCGCCGCGTTCAGCGCTGACGGGTCCGGATCATGAAAAATGCGCACATGCGTTCCATGATAGGGGACGGGTGGTGTCAACGCGCGGCCAGGTGCGGGGCTACGCCGAGCACACCGCCGATGTGATGATCTGGCGCCGTGGAACAGGTCACGAATCTGTGGTCGCGGATCATCGAGGGGCAGGCGCCGCCGCCGAGCTGGGTCGTCATCGGCACCGGTGTGCTGGCCCTGCTGATCGTGCTCACCGGCGGGCCATGGCGGCTGGCGCGTGGGGTGGTCACGATCGTGCACGAGGCCGGCCACGCGCTGGTCGCGGTGCTCGTCGGACGGAAACTGAGCGGTATCCGACTGCACTCGGACACCTCGGGCGTGACGGTCTCCAAGGGCAAGCCGACGGGGCCGGGCATGGTGGCCACCGCCTTCGCCGGGTACCCGGCGCCATCCTTGCTTGGCCTGCTGTTCGCGGTCCTGCTTGGCAACGGCCGGATCGCCGCGCTGCTGACGGTCGCGGCGCTCTTGCTGCTCGGCGTGCTGGTGATGGTGCGCAACGCCTACGGCGTGCTATCCGTACTCGGCGCTGGCGCGGTCCTGGTGGGCATCGCCTGGCTCGCGCCGACGGCGGTGCAGGCCGCGTTCGCCTACCTGATCACCTGGCTGCTGCTGATCGCCGGCCTGCGGCCGCTGGTCGAGCTGCAGAGAAAACGACGCCGTGGCCGCGCGCCCGACTCCGATGCCGACCAGCTCGCGCGGTTGACCGGAGTGCCCGGCGCGCTCTGGTTGCTGATCTTCGCTGTCATGGCATTGACCTGCGTTGTGGTCGGCGGCACCACCCTGCTCGCCGAAGTGCTGCCGAACGGGCTCCTGCCCACCGGTTCGGCCAGCTGATTCGGCCAGCTGAGCAGCACCGCCCTGCGCGGCTCCACGGATGGGCGTGCGGCACACTGAGGCCCGCGAGGCTCGCTCGACAAGGTGCGGTAGAAGGGATTGAGTACTGGTGGCGCAGCAGGTGTACGACGTGGTCGCGCGGTGTGCGGCGGAAGCCAAACGGGCGGCGCCGAGCCTGGCCACAGCCAGCGCGGCCGCGGTGGACGCGGCACTGGTGGCGATGGCCGACCGGCTGACCGTCGCTCGAGACCGGGTACTCGCCGCGAACGCCGAGGACATCCGGGCGGCCGAACAGGACGGCATGAGTGCTGGACTCCTGGACCGCCTGCGGATCACCGAAGAGCGGCTGTCCGGGATGGCTGAGCAACTGCGCCTGCTCGCCGCGGCCGATCACCCGGAGCGGGAGGTCCCGGTCGCCGAACTCGATGGCGGGTTGCGCCTGGTTGAGCGGCGGCGTCCGGTCGGGGTGCTCGGCGCGAACTACGAGGCACGGCCGAACGTGACCGTGGACGTCGCCTCCCAGCTGGTGAAATCCCGCAACGCGGGAGTACTGCGCACCGGTTCCGCCGCCCTGGGCTCGGCCACGGCGCTGCTCGACGAGGTGATCGCGCCAGGGCTGCGGGCCGCGGGGCTCGACCCGGCGTTGATCCAGCTGGTGCCCAGTGCCGATCGCCAGGCGGCCAGCGCACTGGTCGCGCTCCCGGACCTGGTGCCGCTGGTGATTCTGCGTGGCAGCGGGGAGAGCACCAGGGAGCTGAGCCGGCTCGCCGCTGGACACGGGGTGCGCACTTTGGCGCATGCCGACGGTGGTGGCGTGCTGTACATCGACCCGGCCGCGGACCAGGACAAGGCGTACGAGCTGATCGCGGCCGGCCTTGACCGGCTCGGCGTGTGCAACCGGCTGAACCTGCTGTTGCTGCCCGAGTCGAGCTTCGCCGAATGGCTTCCTGGGGTGCGTGCGGTGCTGGACAAGGCGGGCGTAACAGCCTCGCTTCCGCCGCATGACCACCCGATCGGTTACGAGTGGGCGCTGGACGCCGACCAGGAAGCGACCGTGACGATCGCCCCGGTGGAGAACGCGGCGCGGGCGGCCGAGCTGGCCAACGAGGAGACCTCGGGGCTGGCCGCGGGCATCGTCACCGAGGACGCCGAGGCTGCCGAGGCCTTCCTGGCCGGCTACACCGGCACGGGGGTCTTCTGGAACGCGACCACGCGGTTGCTTGACGGCTTCAAGCTGCTCGGAGTGCCGGAGACGGGAATCAATATCGACCGAGTGCCGGGACCACGCGGTCCGGTCACCTACGGCGACCTCTGCCTGCGGCAATACGCGGTGCTGCCGGCCGACCGGCTCGACTGACGTGGTTGCGCGCGGCAGCAGTGCGATGTGATCTTGCCAACCCGCCGTGCCCGCGTAGGCGTTATGGACAAAGTGCGCTTTTGTGACACTGTTCAGTTAGCGGTATGCGGGCACAATGGCTGGTTGGGCGGTAGCCACGCCGAAGGAGGCCCTGGCGGGGCCGAACTTCGGCGGGCGGTTTACGATCCAGGACAACGGCCACCGTTGTGTGACCGTCCCGAACGACAAAGAATCTGATTCGGAAACCGACCTCGATCGAGGTTCGACCTGGTCGACCGACCAGCATCCGGGTCTGAAGAGTGCAGGAGGCAGGAGTGACGGCCGTAGCGCCACAGCCGATCGCCACGCGACCCTATCCGGCTCATCAAGCGCCGAAGGGCTCGTTCCTGCTCCGGGCGATGCGTACGACGGATCCGAAGCAGATCGGCATCCTCTACATGGTCACGGCGTTCGCCTTCTTCATGGTGGGCGGCGCGATGGCCATGCTCATCCGTACCGAGCTGGCGGTGCCCGGGCAGCAGTTCCTCTCCCAGGAGCAGTACAACCAGCTGTTCACCATGCACGGCACCATCATGTTGTTGCTGTACGCGACGCCTATTCTGTTCGGTTTCGCGAACTACATCCTGCCGCTGCAGATTGGTGCGCCCGATGTGGCGTTCCCTCGGCTGAACGCCTTCTCGTACTGGCTCTTCCTGTTCGGTGGTATCACCGTCGTCGCGGGCTTCCTGACGCCGGGCGGCGCGGCCGACTTCGGCTGGTTCGCCTACACGCCGCTGTCCAACGCGATCCACTCGCCTGGTGTGGGCGCTGACCTCTGGATCATCGGCCTCGCGGTGAGTGGTCTCGGCACCATCCTGGGCGCGGTCAACATGATCACCACGGTGGCCTGCCTGCGCGCGCCAGGGATGACGATGTTCCGGATGCCGATCTTCACCTGGAACATCCTGGTGACCAGCATCCTGATCCTGCTCGCCTTCCCGATCCTCACCGCGGCCCTGTTCGGCCTGTTCGCCGATCGGCACTTCGGCGCGCACGTCTTCGATCCCGCCAACGGTGGCGTGATCCTCTGGCAGCACCTGTTCTGGTTCTTCGGGCACCCCGAGGTCTATATCGTCGCGCTGCCGTTCTTCGGCATCGTCTCGGAAATCTTCCCGGTCTTCTCCCGTAAGCCGGTGTTCGGCTACAAGGGGCTGATCTACGCGACTCTGGGAATCGCGGCGCTGTCCGTCGCGGTGTGGGCGCACCACATGTATGCCACCGGCGCCGTGCTGCTGCCGTTCTTCTCGTTGATGACCTTCCTGATCGCCGTGCCAACCGGCATCAAGTTCTTCAACTGGATCGGCACGATGTGGAAGGGGCAGTTGACCTTCGAGACGCCGATGCTGTTCAGCGTCGGTTTCATCGTGACGTTCCTGTTCGGTGGTCTCACCGGTGTGCTGCTCGCCGCGCCGGCGATCGACTTCCATGTGTCCGACAGTTACTTCGTCGTCGCGCATTTCCACTACGTGCTCTACGGAACGATCGCGTTCGCGACCTTCGCCGGGATCTACTTCTGGTTCCCGAAGATGACCGGTCGCATGATGGACGAGCGGCTTGGCAAGCTGCACTTCTGGACGACGTTCATCGGTTTCCACCTCACCTTCCTTGTGCAGCACTGGCTGGGTGCCGAAGGTATGCCGCGCCGGTACGCGGACTACCTGGAAACCGACGGGTTCACCACGCTGAACACCATCTCCACGATCGGTGCCTACGTGCTCGGTGCCTCGACACTGCCGTTCATCTGGAACGTGTTCAAGAGCTACCGGTACGGCCAGGTGGTCAAGGTGGACGACCCGTGGGGCTACGGTAACTCGCTGGAATGGGCCACATCCTGCCCGCCGCCTCGGCACAACTTCACCGAGCTGCCCAGGATCAGGTCCGAGCGTCCCGCGTTCGAGCTGCACTACCCGCATATGGTCAAACGGATCAGGGATGAGGGGCATGTGACGCTCACCGGTAAGGCGATTCCACACGAGGACGCCACGCCCGCGCCGTCCGAGAAGCTCACCGCGACTCTCACCAAGGACGACGGGGAAGAGCCCGACCCGAAAGAGAAGTGAGCGGCCCGCCGATTATGAGTAGGCCACATACGACCCCGGTCCTGATCACGGTCACGGGGGCGGACAAGCCCGGTGTCTCTTCGGTACTCTTCGCCGTGCTGACCAGGCACGGCGTGGAGATACTGGATGTCGAGCAGGTCGTCATTCGCGGCCAGCTGGTGCTCGGTGTGCTGGTGAGCGCCGATGAGGACCCCGAAGGCCTGCAGGAAGCCGTCGAGCAAGCCATGGCGACGGTGTCCATGCGGGTCGAGGTCGAGCTGGGCGATGAGGTATCGACCACCCCGCAGGCTGGCTCCAGCCATGTGGTGGTCGTCCTCGGCCGTCCGGTGACCGCCCGTGGCTTCACCGAGGTCGCCCGCTGTCTCGCCGCGCTGGATACGAACATCGATTCGATCCGCAGGGTCGCCGACTATCCGGTTACTGGCCTCGAGCTACAGGTTTCCGTCCAGCAGGACACGCCGACCGCCGATGCCGCGCTACGCTCGGCGCTGGTCGATGTCGCGGCGCGGTCCGGTTTGGATGTCGCGGTGGAGCGAGCCGGCCTTGCCAGGCGGGCGAAACGGTTGATCGTGTTCGATGTGGACTCGACCCTGATTCAGGGCGAGGTCATCGAGATGCTTGCCGCCAAGGCGGGCTGCGAGGGCGAGATCAGGCGGATCACCGATTCGGCCATGCGCGGCGAGTTGGACTTCACCGAATCGCTGCGGCGCAGGGTGGCGGCGTTGGAAGGGCTACCCGAATCGGTACTCGACGAGGTGTCCGGGCAGCTGTCCTTGACCCCGGGGGCGCGTACCACGATTCGCACGCTGAAGCGGCTCGGCTTTCGATGTGGCGTTGTCTCCGGCGGGTTCACCAGGGTGATCCAGCGGATGGTGGATGAGCTCGGTCTCGACTTCTGCGCGGCCAACGATCTGGAAATCGCGGACGGCAAACTCACCGGCAAGGTGGTCGGTGACGTGATCGACCGGCCGGGTAAGGCGACCGCGCTCCGGCGGTTCGCCGAGGACTTCGACGTCCCCGTGGCGCAGACCGTCGCGGTGGGGGACGGGGCGAACGATATCGACATGTTGTCCGCAGCCGGGATGGGCGTTGCGTTCAACGCCAAGCCCGCGTTGCGGGAAGTCGCGGACACCGCGCTTTCGCACCCGTACCTGGATGCCGTGCTGTTCACACTCGGGGTAACCCGCGCCGAGGTCGAGGCCGCCGACGCCGACGATGGTCTCGAGTTACTACGGCCGTGAGCACGGACGTGCTTGCCCCGCTGGCCGCGCGGTACGCGCACTGGCTTGGGCTGCCTGCGGCACGCACCGCCGACACCGAGGACGAAACACCGGAGACGGTGCGAGCCATGCAGCTGGTGTTGCGGTTCGAAAAGCAGGCACCGCCAGGGCGCACCGCCCTGCTTGAGGCGGCCGCGGCCGCCTCCGTCGCGGTCTGTCTCGATCAGCGCGCGGAGCCGGGTGGGCCCTGGCACGACGAGGTGGCGACCTGGATTGCCGGGCGGATCCGTAAGGTCTCCCGCAGGGCCCGTGGCGCGCACTGGGCCGCGGTGGATGCGGTGGACGGAGTTACCGTCCGGGTCGACGGTGCGGACGTACGCGCCCTGGTTCCCGGGCTGGTGGCTGAGCTCCCGCACGAGGTGAAACGGCTGCAGATCTCCGGCAGTGAGCTGCCGCCGGATGAGCCCGCGGAACCCACGCCCGACCTGCCGGTGTTGTGGTTGAACCCGACGATCGAGATGACCGCGGGTAAGGCGGCGGCACAGGTCGGACACGGCACCATGATCATGGCGGCCCTGCTGGACAAGGCCGCCCGCGAGCAGTGGGGCACGGTCGGCTACCGCTGCGCCGTGCGTACCCCGTCGATCGACCAGTGGCGGGCACTGGATCCGGCGGCAGATCCAGCAGATGCCTGGCACCGGCGCGGCATCATCGCGGTTCGGGACGCGGGATTCACCGAGGTAGCGCCAGGGACGATCACCGTCCTCGCCCAGCACACCCCGTGATCGCGTTCTTTAGGGTTAGCGAGCTTACGCGGTTAGGCGGGCAGGAGACGGGGCTGGTTGTCGGCTGAAGTGCCCGCCTTGGGCGATGGCCCATTCAGCCTTGTGAAGTGCGGCCGGAACGGTGGGGGCGCCGATCTCGGTAACGGGCTTTGCGTCCCGGTAGAGAATCCACGGGTACACCTTGTCGAAGGTTCTTGGTGGAAGCTGAAGTTGTTCCGTGTTTGGCCTCAGCACCCAGCCCGAACCGGGGAGTATCCAAGATTCTCTGTCGAGCTTTCGCCATCTCTGTTGTTGGCTCGACTTCTCGCATTCGCACACAACACGATTGTGGGTAGGCGGTGCCGCTGATCTCCAGTTTTACCCAAGCACTCACATAAACTCGTCACGCGCGGCGAGCAAGAAAGCCGTAGCGCGGGAACCTCCGAGAGAGTGTTTCAGGTAGTAGTCGAAAACCGATCGGTGATGGTCAATATCTTTCGGGTCGTACAGAGCGACTTCACCGGAAATCAACTCGGCTACCACTAGCCGATTGTCGTATATCATGTACGTACACAGTGTGGCGGCCGGAACACCTGCGCTAATCGGAAGTATGTGAAGGTCGACATTCGGCCGTTGCGCCACGTTCGCCAAGTGCTCGCACTGACGCGCCATTACCGGCCGTTCTACGTGCCGCCAGTAGACCGCTTGCTCAGCTAGCAGAAAGATGAACGTACGGGATTCGTCTTCCAAAACCTTCTGACGCTCCAGGCGCACTTCTAGAGCCCGATCGATGTTACGGTCAGGGTCGGTATCGACCATCGGCGAAAGTGCTACTCGAGCGTACTCAGGCACCTGTAGTAGGCCGCATAGCATCGATGGTAAGAATTGGCGTTGAACCTGGCACGATTCCGCGAGGGCGGTCAGCTCAGCTTGTTTCCGCCATATTCCTATCTCGGCTACGGCGCGCCACGAGGTGTGTTCGACATTTGCCTTCCGGGTCAGAGCTAGCAATTCCGCTGCTGATTCCGCCGGTACTTCCAGCGCTTTGAGAATCCGGTCAACATCGACGACCGTAGGCAACTGTCGCCCGGACTCGATACGACTGATCCGGCTCTGGCTCATCGCACAGCGAGCGGCTAGTCTCTCGCCTGAGAGGCCAGCCGCTCTGCGGAGTTTCCGTAGCGTATCTGCAAGGTCGCTGCTGCTGTTTCGTTCGTCAGGGCCGATAGTCACCGAAGGGCACCGACTCCCGTAGTGCGATGTCGCGCCATTCGAGGTACGGCGCGACTTCTTGGGCTAGTTCCCGGCTCTGCAAAGTGCCATCTTCGTTGAAGTTGAGGAGCGCTACCGTTTCGTCATCGAAGAGCCAGAAGTCTTGATTCGGAATGGCTAGTTCTGAGTCGGTTAGGTCAAGTATCCGGTAGTCCTCACCAGCTTCGACGTTTCCGGGTATCGCCCATCCGAAGAGAAACCGCGTGTAGTCGGTGAAAGGGCGCCGTACGACTTTGAGCCGAGTCATGGTCTTACCTGCTGCGAGGTTTCCCCGTACTTCGTTATGCCAACCGGCGTTGAAGCCCTGGGGTATCGGTTCGCCTGCGAGGAACTGTCGTAGCTCGTCTTGCTCGGCTTCCATCGTGTAGACCGGCTGTGTCTCCATGCGGAACGCCGAACGCTGGAAATTGTCGAACAGCTTTCCGATCCCATCGTCGGAGAGCAGCACTTACGACACCTCACGAAGGAGAGTCCGGAGCGCACTTATCACCACATCGAGAGGCAGTTCTACGGCCTGCTCGCCGGGGCCGAGTCGCATCCCGTCCGCACCATCGACAGGATCACCTTGGAAGACTACGGTTCCCCGGTCGGTGATATAGACCGTAGGGCAGTCACGTTCCTTGCAGTGGTCGGACACCTGACGAACCTTCATAGCCGAGACCTCCCTAGCCCTGGGTGTATGCAGCCCTACGCTATGTGTGTCCTAGCTGGACATGCAAGGTTAAGTCATGCACTTGCATAGAGTTCGACCTGCCGACGCAGCCCTCAGACGACGCCTTTCGGTCACTGTTTGTGTCGTATTTGCTGACGCCCCGTGATCGCGCTCTTTAAGGTTAGCGCGGTTAGGTGAGCAGGTGGCGGCTGTTCGCGCGCAGTCGTTCGACGATCTCGGCGGGTGCCGTCGCGGCCGAGCCGGCGTCGTGCGGCGGTCGTGGGTCGTATTCGATGCCGAGCTGGATCGTCTTCGCCAGATCCTCGCCGGCGATCTCGCCGACGAGGCGCAACGCCATATCGATGCCCGCGGACACCCCGGCGCCGGTCACATACTTGCCGTCCAGCACGAAGCGTTCCGCGGTGGGGATCGCACCGAGGGCCCCGAGCTGGTCCATGGCCAGCCAATGCGTCGTCGCGCGCCGGCCGTTGAGCAACCCAGCCGCGGCGAGGACCAGCGAGCCGGTGCACACCGAGGTGGTCCAGCTGCTCGTCTGGTCGACCGCGCGGAGCCATTCGTGCAGCGGCCCATCCGTCATCTGGTCGCTTTGCCCAGGGCCACCAGGGACGAGCACGATATCCGGCTCGGACACCTCGGCGAGCTCGGCGTCCGCGACCGTCGCCAGGCTGCCGACATCGGTACGGACCGGGCCGCGTCTGGTACTGACGAACACCACCTCGCTGCCAGGCAGGCGGCTGAGGACCTCGTAGGGCCCCACGGCATCCAGTGCGGTGAAACGTTCGAAGAGCACGATCGCGACGCGCATGAGCTAGTCCTTATCCGTCGTAGTAGTTGGTCAGTATCGTGGTCAGAACCGTTGCCGGTACTCGGAAGGGCTGACCCGCAGTTCGCGCAGGAATGCCCGGCGCATTGCCTCCGGCGTGCCGTACCCGCTGGCTCGGGCGACCTGCGCGATTCCCGTCGAGCTGTCCTCGAGCAGTCGGCGAGCGGTTTCGATCCGGATCGTGTCCACGAACTTGCCAGGCGGCATGCCGGCCTCGGCGGTGAACGCTCGGCTGAACTGACGTGGCGAGAGCTGGGTGCGTTCGGCCAGTGCCGCCACGGACAGATCCTCCGCCGGATGTTCGGTGATCCACTGCTGCACATCTCTGAGCGGTTCGCGGTTCGCGAACTGCGCGCGCAGTGGTGCGCTGAACTGGCGCTGGTTGCCCGGCCTGCGCAGGAACATCACCAGATGTCGGGCGATAGTCAGCGCCGCATCCCTGCCGAGGTCGTCCTCGACCAACGCGAGCGCGAGATCGATGCCCGCGGTGACGCCCGCCGACGTGGCCAGATCGTCCTCGCGCAGGAAGATGGGCTCGGGATCGACCCGTACGGCGGGAAAGCGTTCGGCGAGGTGCTGGCAGATCCGCCAGTGCGTGGTCACCGTGCGCCCATCGAGCAAGCCGGCCTCGGCGAGCGGCAGGGCACCGGAGCAGACCGACACGATCAGGTCGGCCACCGGCGCGTACTGGCGTAGCCAACCGACCACGCCTGGATCGGGTTCGTGCGCGCCTTCACCGCCGGGCACCACCAGGGTGTCGAGGTGATCCGGCGTGCCGAGTGGCCGATCTGGCGTCAGCCGCAGCCCGCTCGAGCTGGTGACCGGCGCACCGTCCAGGCTGGCCAGTTGGAGCTGGTACGGCGCGGTCGAATCGGCCGAGTATCCGAGGTAGCGGTTCGCTCCGGAGAAGACCTCCAGCGGTCCGGTGACGTCCAGGCTTTGCACGCCGTCGAAGACCAGGAACCAGACGGTACGAATGGGCACATCGTGATGTTCATCCGGCTACCGGATGTCCGCAAGGACGAGTTCCCCACCTTTTCGGACACGCCCCTAGCTGAGCTATTAGCTCGGTCTCACCAGACGGCACAGGCATTGACCGAGCTCACGAATCCCATCCGGCCGCAGCAGCGACCAGCCCTCTTAGCTCAACCCGGAACGAGCTGATCGGCACGCACACGACGCCGATACCGAAGGGGAGATTGTCCGACCACGCGCCTGAACGCCGCGCTGAAGGCGCTCTCAGACGCATAGCCCAGATCTGCGGCAAGAGACGCGACCCGGGCGTCGCCGTCTCGCAGTGCACGCTGGGCGAGCACCATGCGCCAGTGGTTGAGGTAGGTCAGCGGTGGGATACCCGCCGCCTGACGGAAGCGCTGAGCGAACGATGTGCGCGACATGGCCGTGGCGAGGGCGAGGTCGTGCAGGCCCCATGGCTTCTCCGGGTGGTCATGCATGAGATCGAGGGCGGGCCGCAGTCGCTCGTCCTTGAGAACGCTGAGCCATCCCGGGGGCAGATCGGCCCGGCCTGCGTAGGCGCGCAGCACCTCGAGCAGCAGTAGTTGACCGTGCTGTCGGATCGCGAACGCTGAACCGAACCTCCGTCCAGTCACCTCATCGAGAAGACTGTGAAGGCTGTCGCGCAGGGACGTCACATCCACCGTCGATGCTTCAATGTGCGTCACTGGTGGCAGGACGTTCAGCAGCATTGCTCTACCAGCAGGAGTGAGGTCGATACGACCGCCCACCACGACATCGTCCGTCTCACGATCCGCCGCGGCGAGCCGGGCGGAGGAGAAATCCTCCTCGGGCAGGATCTCGTGCCGCGGTCCGTCGCCGGTGCCGCCTTCGAGTTCCAGCCATGATCTGTCGTTCAGGATGGCAACGTCTCCAGACCCCATCGGGATCGGGGCGGCAACGCCGTCTGTGGTGAGCCTGGCCTGACCGCACACCACAGCGATGAACTTCAGCGGGATGTGGACCTCACCGCGGGTGAACCACCGGCCGCGCGCAGCAAAACCGCCGGAGAGCACGCCACGGACCTCCACGATGTCAAGCACCTCGGACAGACGATCCACAGTCATATTCGTACTCTCGCACAAGAAAATGGGACGCACAATCATTCACAGTACGGACCGGACCGCCGAGGATGGTGGTATGACAAAGAACATCGCGCACAAGCAACACCCCATCAGCTCGGGCTTCACCGCTTCCTCGACAGCGGAGGACGTCCTGGCTGGCATCGACCTCTCGGGCAGGAACGTTCTCATCACCGGCGGCCATGCCGGGCTCGGTCTGGAGACCACGCGCACGCTGAGCCGGGCCGGCGCCTCGGTGACCGTCGGCTCACGAAATCCGGAACGCGCAGCAGCCGCGCTGGCGGGGATCGAGCGCGTTGAGATCGGTCGGCTGGATCTCCTCGATCCGGCCTCGATCGACGCCTTCGCTACTCGATTCGTCGATTCCGGACGACCACTGCACATTCTGATCAACAACGCCGGCATGCCACCTCGGGAACTGGTCCGGGACGCCCGCGGATACGAGGCGCAGTTCGCGACCAACCACCTCGGTCACTTCCAGCTCACCCTGGCCCTGCTCCCATCGCTACGCACGGCTCACGGCGCCCGGGTGGTCAATGTGACCTCTGGAGCACAGCGGTTCTCCGACATCCTGTGGGATGACCCGAACTTCCAGATCACCGAGTACTCGCCCCGTCTCGCCTACGCCCAGTCCAAGACCGCCAACGTCCTGTTCGCAGTCGAACTCGACCGCCGATGGGCCGCCGATGGCATCCGCGGTTACGCCGCTCATCCGGGTGTCGTCATCGGCACCGGCCTGAACAGCGCAGCGGGCGAGGAGGCCCATCGCGCCGAAGGCCTGATCGATGAATCCGGCCGACCGGTCATCGACCCCGAACACGGAAAGAAGACACCGCAACAAGGAGCCAGCACCATCGTGTTCGCCGCGACCAGCCCGCTGCTCACCGAGATCGGTGGCGTCTACCTCAAAGACAACGACATCTCGCCGCTGGACGACGAGCCACGACCGATGTCCGCCATCGAGCCCCCCTCCGAGGTCATGTCACACTCCATCGATCCACGATCAGCGCAACGCTTTTGGGAACTGAGCGAACAACTTCTCAGTGCCCCGATGAGATTCAGCTAAGTGTCATCGCCTTCTGCAAGCCCCACACGCTGCCGCGCCGAGGACGGCACCTAGGTGCGCTGCCAGCAAATGAACAGGGCGTCGTCGGTCGTCGTCATCGCTTCGACGAAGACGTCATTGTCGAAGCCGGGCAACACTTGCAGTTTGGACATCAGCGCGTTGGCCGACGGGTGCCCGCTCGGTACGGCGCAACCCGTCCCGTTTTCCCCTTCGAGTAGGAAGAACACATCCTCGTCCCACGGTCCATCCGGGATAGTACGAATACCTACCCGGCGCAGATCATCCCAGGAAACCGATTCCTGCGAGCCATCCGCTAGTTCTCGGCGTACCCCGGCGTCGTCAACGACGATCTCGGTTCGCCTGCCACCACTGGACACGGAACCCTCCACTGTCGATCTTACTTCTTCGGGTCGGTTACTTGCTCGGTCCGGCGTTCGCCGACCCGCTTGGTGCTTCCGGTTTTGCGGACGCCGCGGCATCCGCCAACCGACGCAGCGCGCCACGCACCACGTCCGGATCGGTTGTCTCCCAAAAAGGCGGTAACGAGGCACGCAGGAACGATCCGTACCGCGCGGTCGCCAAGCGTGGATCCAGCACCGCGACCACGCCCCGGTCGGTACTCGAGCGCAGTAGTCGCCCCGCGCCCTGCGCGAGCAGCAGCGCCGCGTGCGTGGCGGCAACGGTGAGAAAACCGTTGCCGCCACGGGCTTCCACGGCACGCTGGCGCGCCGAGGCGAGCGGATCGTCCGGCCGGGGAAACGGTATGCGGTCCATCACCACGAGCTGCAGCGCCGAGCCCGGCACATCCACGCCCTGCCACAGCGACAAGGTGCCGAACAGGCAACTGGTCTGCTCGTCCGCGAACTGCCGGACGAGCAGACCAGTTGCGTCATCGCCCTGGCAGAGCACCGGATAGCTCAGCCGATCGCGGAGTGCCTCGGTGGCCTGCTTGGCGGCTCGCATCGAGGAGAACAGGCCGAGCGTGCGGCCCCTTGCGGCCTCCACAAGCGAAGCCAATTCGTCCAGATAGGACTCGGGAAGGCCGTCCCTGCCCGGCGGCGGCAGCTGCCTTGCCACGTAGAGGATCGCGCTTCGGCCATGGTCGAACGGTGATCCGACGTCAATGCCGGTCCACTGTGGAACTGACTGATCGGAGGGTGGTGCTTTGGCGGTCGCGGTCCCTTCCGGGGGGCGTGGCTCGGCAGGCGAGGTGGGGGGCAGCCCCCATTGCCGGGCAAGTACGTCGAAGGAGCCGCCGAGGGCCAGTGTCGCGGAGGTGAGCACCGTGGTCCGCTGGGCGAACAGCCGCTCGCGCAACAGACCGGACACGCTCAACGGCGCGACCCGGAGTGCCGGCAGGCGCGGTGCTGGCTCGCCGGAACGCCACACCACGTCGTAGCGCTGACTGGTGTCCGCATCGAAGGCGTCGAGTAGCCGCACCGCGGTGTCATGCACCTCGTCCAGCAGGGCGAGGGCGAGCTTGCGCCGGCTAGCATCCTCGGCTTCCTGGCGTCGCTCGGGCCCGATCGCGGTGATACAGGCATGTGCGGCATCCCGCACCGCGCGCAGCGCGCCCTCGACCGGTTGATCAAGCGCGTCCATCCGGCCAGCCGGGACCTCGTCGAGTACCAGCCCGAATCCCTCGGCGGATTCCGCGAGCTGATCGGTGATCGCCTGGTCGATCAACCTGCCGCAGCGGCGTACCGCCGCCGTCACCATGGTGCTGGTCAGTTCGGCAGTGGCCGCCGAGGTCACCCGGTCTACGAGGTCATGCGCCTCGTCGATGACGACGAGATCGTGCTCGGGCAGCACCTGGTACTCCTGCAGCGCGTCGATCGCCAGCAGGGCATGGTTGGTGACCACGATGTCCGCGCGTCCAGCCTCCGCTCTGGCCAGTTCCGCGAAACAGTCATTGCCCACCGGGCAACGGGTCGCGCCGAGACATTCTTTCGCGGATACCGACACCTGTCGCCAGGCCAGCTCGGTGACCCCGGGCACCAGCTCATCGCGGTCACCGGTACTCGTCTGCTCGGCCCATTCGTGGAGCCGGCGCACCTGCTTCCCGAGCGCCGAGACGGCGAACGGATCGAAAAGCGACTGATCGTCAGGCTCCTCGGGAGCGCCGGTGTCCAGCCGGTGCAGGCACAGGTAGTTGCGCCGCCCTTTCAGGATCGCGAAGGTCGGTGTGCGCCCGAGGGTGGAGCGCAGCGTCGTGGCCAGCCGAGGGAGGTCACGGTCCACGAGCTGACGCTGCAGGGCGATGGTTGCGGTGGAGACCACCACCGTGGCCTCGCGTTCCACCGCGTGCCGGATGGCAGGTACCAGGTATCCGAGTGACTTACCCGTTCCGGTGCCTGCCTGCACCGCGAGGTGCTGACCAGTACGGATGGCGTTGCTGACCGCCTCGGCCATCTCGATCTGACCGGTGCGTTCGGTGCCGCCGAGGCCCTCGACCGCCGTGCCCAACAGCTCACGCACGCTCGGCAGTCCAGGGCGTGCCGCTGGTTTCGCCCGCTCCGCGGGAGCGGGTGGGGTGTCGGTTTCGGGCACGGGCAGACCGTACCGGCTACCGGCGACGGCTCGTCCGCGGACCGCGTGGATACCGCGTGGCGGCTAGCCACGCCGGGTCCAGCGTGGCGGTGCCTTAGCGTTCGCCGCGCCGCGTCAGTGCCCACGCCGCGGGCAACAACCCAGCCGCGAGTAGCACCTTCACCGCGTCCCCGAGTAGGAACGGGACGACCCCCATGGCCAGCCCACCAGCGAGCCCGACCCCGGCCGAGGCCATCAGCCAGGGCACACCGACCGCGTAGATGGCCAGGTTGCCGAGCACCATGGTGCCCGCCGTGCGCAGCGGCGTACGGTCGCCGCCACGGGCGGCCAGCGCGCCAACCAGAGCACCGGCGAGCACGAAACCGACGATGTAGCCCGCGCTCGCCCCAGTCAGGCCAGCGCTGCCCTCGTTGAACCAGGGCACCCCAGCCGCGCCGACGAGCAAGTACAGCAGCATGGCGGCGGCACCACGGCGCCAGCCGAGGGCGGCGCCGACGAGCAGCGCGGCGAAAGTCTGTCCGGTGATCGGGACCGGGCTGCCCGGAACCGGCAGGACTACCTGGGCAGCCACCCCGGTCAGCGCCGCACCACCAGCGACCAGCGCGATATTCCGCACGGCGGTACTGGGCAGGGCTCGGCTTGGCAGAGCGTCGGCGAGTACGGCGCCACGGGACGCGAGCGGAAGAGCGGACACGGTTACCTCGACCTCCTGGGCAAGACTCGGCTGCGTGGTGGCCGCCGGCTAGCGAGTGCGGATGGGGGCAGGTTAATCGGCGCGAGATGGTCGTGGAACCGGACGTAGCAGGACTCACTATCGGAGTCGAGCCAACGGACTGGTAGTGACGATCCGTGGTCAGTGACGGTGTGTCCAGACTCGACCGGGTGGCATCGCGTCTGATCGGTTCAGCTGGCCGTGTCCAGTGGTCGATGCTCGGACCGAGGTACTGGACGGCGATTGCGCGAAATGGAGTGACCGATGCGGGCGAGCAGTGTGGCGACAGTGGTGGTGGGAGCGGTAGCGGCGTTGGTGATCGCGCCCGCGGCGCAGGCCACGGCCCTGGGCTCGACGGCGCCGGACCCGACGGCACCTGATTCGACCGACGCGCGAGCCGCCCGCGCGGCCGACCCCGACGCCACTGCCGCGATCGGCAGGGTCAATCTCGTGGTGGACGGGGAACAGGTGACCGAACCGCCGATCGCACCCTGCGCGGTGAGCGGGGAGCAGGCGAACGACACCCGTGGCGTCCAGGTCGGCGATCTGGTCAGCTACGGAAGCGCGCGCACCGGGTGCGCGCCGAACGAGGACGGCACGGTTACCGCGTGGACCGAGGGTCGGCGGTTCACGCTGGACGCGCTCACCGAATATGGCGGCCCGGAGCTGGGCGTGCGCACCTATTCATCGAGCTGCTCAACCGTCGAAAACGGCAGCACGGCACGGATGACCGTCGGCGGTGTCCGCGGTTTCCAGGTGCCCGAGGAGATCCCGCCCAACCACACGGTGCTGGTGCCCGGCGCGAACGAAGGCGACCCGCCGATGGCCAAGATCGTGCTCAACGAGTCCATCGTGCCGGAGCCGCCGACCGGTGAGCTGACCGTGAACACCGTGCGGATCGAACTGTTCCCGGAAGGCGGGCCGGTCACCGGCGAGGTCGAACTGGGCAGTGTGACCTGCCAGCCAGTCGGGTGAGAAATGCGGCAAAAGGCAGGCATAGTACCTGGCCACGTCCAGGTGTGTTCGGGCTAACGCCCAGATCCGGAATCATTTCGTAACCTGCTGGCGATAAACCATGCGAACGAGTTGCCAGTTTGCATCGTGCTGTTACTGATCCGGGTTTCCGTCTCACGACACGAACGGATACCAACGATTCTGGTCGCGGCATGCGTTGAGTGGGGAGGACGGACGTGTCGTCGGCCGAGGGCAGCAATCGCCGGGCGCTGACAATCTGGGGGATCGCGGCAACGGTCTATTTCCTCGCCGTGTTCCATCGAACGTCGTTCGGCGTGGCCGGACTGGAGGCACAGGAGCGGTTTGGCGTCGGCGCGGCCGCGCTCGGCAGCTTCACCGTGCTACAGGTCGGCGTCTACGCGGCCATGCAGATCCCGACCGGAATCCTGGTGGACCGGTTCGGCCCACGAAAGATCATCACGCTTGCCGCCACCCTGCTCGGTATTGGCCAGCTGCTTTTCGCCATCGCCGACTCCTACCCGCTCGGCCTGCTGGCAAGGGGAGTGCTCGGTCTCGGCGACGCGATGACCTTCGTCAGCGTGCTGCGACTGGTGGCCGCGCACTTCTCGGCCCGGCGCTATCCCGTACTGATGTCGGTGACCGGCGCGCTTGGTTTCGTCGGCAACCTGGTCGCGACCGCGCCGCTGGCCGCGCTGCTCGCCGGCCCCGGCTGGACGGCGGTCTTCGTGGTGGCTGGCGCGGTCACCACCGGTTTCGCGATGGTTGTCGCGCTGCGGCTGCGCGATCGGCCGGCCGGGGTGCCGCCGACGCCAGTGGAACGTATCTCGCCGGGCTCGATCCTGCGACAGCTGCGCCAAGCGTGGCGGATACCCGGTACGCGGCTTGGCTTCTGGGTGCATTTCGCGACGATGTTCGGGCCGAACGTGCTCACCCTCGTCTGGGGTGTGCCGTACCTGGTTCGCGCGCAGGGGATGGACGCGCAGGCGGCGAGCGGGATGCTGATCGTGTTCGTGTTCGGCTCCATGCTGGGCGGCCCGATTCTGGGCACGGCGATCGGCCGGCGCCCCGGCCTGCGGGTTCCGCTGGTATCGCTGTACCTTTCCGGCGCGCTGGTGGCATGGGCCGTGCTGCTCAGCTGGCCAGGCACGTTGCCGACCGCCGCGCTGGCCGTGCTTTTCGCGTTCCTCTCGCTCGGCGGCCCCGTTTCCATGATCGGATTCGCGCTGGCCAAGGACTACAACCCGGTCCGCAGGGTGGGTCTGGCCAGCGGAGTGGTCAATTCCGGCGGCTTCCTCGCCACCACGGTGACCACCCTGCTCGTCGGCGTGCTGGTGCAGCTCACCGGCCCGCTCGGTGCCCCGGCTGGCTTTCGGATCGCGCTGCTGTCCGTTGTGGTCGCGCTGCTATTCGGTAGCTGGCGGGTGGCGGTCTGGTGGCGCAGGTGCCGGGCGGTGGTGCTGGCCGCGCAGGAACGCGGCGAACTGGTTCCGGTGCAGCTACGCCGGCGACGCTGGGACAGCGAGGCAACGCCGGTTCCGGCGACCCGGGAGCGAGTCGCCGCTTCGGGCTGAGCCGAAACGACGCGATCCGGGGATGGCCGGCGGGCGGTGGCAAGATATGCGCCCGTGGCTCGTCAGCAATCCTCCCGACCCGCTCCCTCGCCTGGCCTGCTCATTGTGGCCAAGCCAGCGGGGATGACCTCGCATGATGTGGTGGCCAAGGTTCGTAAGATCATCGGCACGCGGAAGGTGGGGCACGCCGGCACGCTCGATCCGATGGCCACCGGCGTGCTGGTGCTTGGCATCGAGCGCGCGACCAAACTGCTCGGGCACCTGACGCTGGACCGCAAGACCTATCTGGCGACCATCCGGCTCGGCGCGAGTACCGATACCGATGATGCCGAGGGCGACGTCACGCGCACCGCGTCGGCAGCGGAACTGGATGAGGTGACCGACGCGTCGATCGTGAGCGGTATCGGCGCGCTGACCGGGTCGATCGAGCAGGTGCCGAGCGCGGTGAGCGCGGTCAAGGTCGCGGGGAAACGCGCCTATGCCCGAGTACGCGACGGTGAAGTGGTCGACCTGCCGGCTCGCCCGGTCGAGGTGTATCGGTTCGATCTGCTCGGGCAACGCCGCGAAGCGGGGACGCTCGAGCTGGACGCCGCCGTGGAATGTTCCTCCGGCACCTACGTCCGGGCACTGGCCAGAGACCTCGGCGCGCGGCTCGGCGTCGGTGGCCACCTCGCCGCGTTGTGTCGAACCAAGGTTGGTCCATTCGAACTGCGCTCGGCTCGCACGCTTGAGCAGTTGGCCGAGCAACCCGAGCTGACCCACGACCTCAGTGCCGCGGTCGCGGCGGCCTTCGGTCGCAGGGACGTTTCGGCGGCCGAAGCCGAGGCCGTCGGCCATGGGAAGTGGCTGCCGGCAAGCGGGCTCGCGGGTACCTACGGGATCTTCGGTCCGGACGGGTCAGCGCTCGCGCTGGCGCGCGATGTCGAGGGCCTGGCGAAACCCCTGGTTGTGCTGGCGCCACGGTGAATACGCCACCGGCGGTGCCGCCAGCCGGCGGTGGTCGTACGCTGAACGCCGTGCAACGCTGGCGTGGACTGGAGCAATTGCCCGGTAGCTGGGGCCGCTGCGTGGTCACCATCGGGGTGTTCGACGGAGTGCATCGCGGTCACCAGACCCTGATCAACCGTGCGGTGGAGATCGCTCGACGGCAAGGCCTGCCGAGTGTGGTCCTCACCTTCGACCCGCATCCGGCCGAGGTCGTGCGTCCGGGAAGTCATCCGGCGCAACTGACGACGCTGCGCCGCAAGGCCGAGTTACTCGAACAGCTCGGGGTGGACGTGCTCTGCGTACTCCCGTTCACTCTCGAACTTTCCCGTCTGTCGGCGGATGAATTCGTCCACGAGATCCTGGTTGAACACTTGCATGTGGACACCGTGGTGGTCGGCGAGAACTTTCGCTTCGGTGCGGGGGCCAAGGGCAATGTGGAGCTGTTGCGGCGGCTCGGCCAGCGGTTCGGGTTCGTGGTGGAGGGCGCCGAACTGGTGCATGCTCCGCTGCCCGCGCGCGACGGTGTGGCTGCCCCCGCCGCCGAGGCGATGATTACCTACTCGTCCACCTACGTCCGCTCGTGTATCGACGCGGGCGATGTCGCGGCGGCCGCGGTGGCGCTTGGCCGCCCGCACCGGGTCGAGGGGATCGTGGTGCGCGGTGATGGCCGTGGCCACGAATTGGGGTACCCGACGGCGAACCTGAGCCCGCCGCGTCATTCGGCCATTCCTTCGGATGGCGTGTACGCCTGCCGATTCCTGCCGCTCGCCGAAGACCGGGCGGCACTGACCGCCGCCGTGTCGGTTGGTACGAACCCGACGTTTTCCGGGCGGGAGCGCCGGGTTGAGGCCTATGTGTTGGATGTGGACGCGGACTTCTACGGCCAGCACGTGGCGCTCGACTTCATCGCCAGGCTGCGTGATCAGGAGCGGTTCGACTCACCGGATGCGCTGATCGAGCGGATGGACGATGATGTCCGGCGTACTCGGGAATTGGTTTCCCCGCCCGAGTGACGGCGGAGCCGGTGCCACCGATTGGGGGATGCGGGTGAATGTCCGGCCAGGAACTCTAGGAATTCGGCGTGGTGAGCGGCGTCCCCTGGCAAGATGCCCGGTGTGTCCGCACCGAGGGGAGAGGACAACGTGGAGGAGCAAAAGGTCGTCCAGCGCAATCTGGCTCTGCAGCGGGAGTGGTACGGCGAGCCGCTAGGGGATCGGGTGCGTCGCCTGGTCGTGGCATTCGACGTGTCCCAGGCGAACCTCGCCGAGGTTCTTGGTATCAGCGCGCCGATGCTCAGCCAGGTCATGAGCGGTCGTCGCGCCAAGATCGGCAACCCCGCCGTGCTGGCCAGGATGATCATGCTCGAGCGCAAGGTGCTGACGCCGGAGGTGGTCTCCGGGGAGCGCGAGGCGCTGCATGGGGTGTTGGAAGAGGTGCGGCAGTCGCGGCCGACCGTGGGGCGGGACAGCGTGCCGGTGGGGTCGAGCCCGGATGATGCGGTCGTGCTGACGGTGCTCAAGGAAGCCATTGAGGAGGACGGGGATCTGGACAAGGCTGCTCGGCTGCTTGACGATGACTTTCCGGCACTCGCCGATCTGGTGCGCAGGGCCGGGGAGGATTTCTGACCATCCGTGGCGCGGCGATGACGCTGGGCGATATCTGGGGTGCTTCAGGCGAACGCGGGGATGGTCGGGAGCATCGCCGCGTCGACGTGCCGAGGTGCGCTGACGAACTGGGCCATGCGCAGCCAAAACAACCTGGCCTGCTACCCTGCGATCTGGGTCTGGCTGCGGTCCGTGGCGGCCGGTACCGACTTGCCCCGTGGCAACACCGCGCGGGGCCCGCACGGCACTGATACTGAGGAGATCACGAGTGGCACTGTCCACCGAAGAGAAGCAGGCTGTCCTGAGCGAGTACGGGCTCAAGGATGGCGACACCGGTTCGCCGGAGGCCCAGGTCGCGCTGCTGACCAAGCGCATTACCGGGCTCACTGAGCACCTGAAGGTGCACAAACAGGACCACCACTCGCGGCGGGGCCTGTTGCTACTGGTCGGCCGTCGCCGCCGGTTGCTCAACTACGTGCGAAAGCTGGACGTGAACCGCTATCGCTCGCTGATTCAGCGCCTCGGTTTGCGCCGGTGAGACACTGACGAAGGGGGATCCTCGCGACGAGGTTCCCCCTTCGCGGTAATTGAACAAGACAAGAGGGCCACGCGCCGTTCGGGACGTTTGTTCGCCGGTCCTCGGTAGTGGTTTTCGGGCTTGATATCCCGAGAACTTCGATCGAAGGCCGGCCTCGTTCCCCGCGATACGCGCCGCTCCGGCGTTGTTGTCGTATCCAGCGTGCGGTCCTCGTGAGACGAGGAGAAAACATGACCGACTCGGGCGTCTACGAGACGACCGCCGTGATCGACAACGGTCGGTTCGGCTCGCGCACCGTGCGCTTCGAGACTGGCCGGCTCGCCAAGCAGGCGGCCGGCAGCGTCGTCGCTTATCTGGACGACGAAACCATGCTGCTGTCCGCGACCACCGCGTCCCAGCAGCCCAAGGAGCATTTCGACTTCTTCCCGCTGACCGTGGACGTGGAAGAGCGGATGTATGCCATCGGCAAGATCCCCGGCGCGTTCTTCCGCAGGGAGGGGCGGCCGTCCACCGACGCGATCCTGACCTGCCGGCTGATTGACCGGCCGTTGCGCCCATCGTTCGCGGACGGCCTGCGCAACGAGATCCAGGTCGTGGTGACCGTACAGAGCCTGAACCCGCAGGATCCGTACGACGTGCTCGCGATCAACGCGGCCTCCGCGTCGACGCAGATCGCCGGCCTGCCGTTCTCCGGTCCCGTCGGCGGCGTCCGGATGGCGCTGCTGCACGACAACGCGGGCGATGACCAGTGGGTCGCCTTCCCGACCTGGGAGCAGCTGGAGAAGGCAACCTTCAACATGGTGGTCGCCGGCCGGGTCGTCGGCGACGATGTCGCGATCATGATGGTGGAGGCCGAAGGTACCGAGCACACCCTCGATCTGATCGCCGACGGCGCGAAGGCGCCGGACGAGCGGGTGGTAGCCGAGGGACTGGACGCGGCCAAGCCGTACATCCGGGTGCTCTGCGCCGCGCAGGAGGAACTTGCCGGGCATGCCAGCAAGCCAGCCGGCCAGTACCCGCTGTTCCACGCCTACGAGCAGGACGCCTACGACGCCGTTGCCGCGATGGCCTCCGCGAAGCTGACGACCGCGCTCGCCGTCGCGGGTAAGCAGGAGCGGGACAACGCCACCGACGAGGTGAAGGCCGAGGTCCTGGACCAGATCGGCGTCGGCGAGGGCGAGGCCTTCGCCGGCAGGGAGAAGGAGATCGGCGCCGCGTTCCGGGCGCTGACCAAGAAACTGATCCGGCAGCGCATCCTGCGCGACAAGGTGCGCATCGACGGTCGCGGCGTCACCGACATCCGGCAGCTCTCCGCCGAGGTCGCGGTGGTTCCGCGGGCGCACGGCTCGGCGCTGTTCGAGCGCGGCGAGACCCAGATCCTGGGCATCACCACGCTGAACATGCTGCGCATGGAGCAGTCGCTGGACACGCTCTCGCCGGAAACCAGCAAGCGCTACCTGCACCACTACAACTTCCCGCCGTTCTCCACCGGGGAGACCGGCCGAGTTGGCACGCCGAAGCGGCGCGAGATCGGCCACGGCATGCTCGCCGAGCGCGCGCTCGTGCCGGTACTGCCGAAGCGCGATGAGTTCCCCTACGCGATTCGCCAGGTCTCCGAGGCGCTTGGCTCGAACGGTTCCACCTCGATGGGTTCGGTCTGCGCATCCACGATGGGGCTGTTCAACGCCGGTGTTCCGCTGAAGGCCGCGGTCGCCGGGATCGCCATGGGTCTGGTGTCGGACGAGCTGGAGAACGCGGCCGGCGAGACCGAGCGGCACTACGTCGCGCTGACCGACATCCTCGGCGCTGAGGATGCCTTTGGCGATATGGACTTCAAGGTAGCCGGTACCAAGGACGTGGTGACCGCGCTGCAGCTGGACACCAAACTGGACGGTATTCCCTCCGAGGTGCTGGCGCAGGCGCTGGCTCAGGCCAAGGACGCCCGGCTGACCATTTTGGACGTTATCGCCGAGGCGATCGAGGGCCCGGACGAGATGAGCCCGTACGCGCCGCGGGTGACCAGCGTGAAGATCCCGGTGGACAAGATCGGTGAGGTGATCGGCCCGAAGGGCAAGATGATCAACTCGATCACCGAGGAGACCGGCGCCGATGTGTCCATTGAGGACGACGGCACGATCTACGTTGGTGCCGAAGACGGCCCGTCCGCCGAGGCCGCGATCGACAAGATCAATGCGATCGCCAACCCGCAGCTGCCCAAGGTGGGCGAGCGGTTCCTCGGCACCGTGGTGAAGACCGCTGCCTTCGGTGCCTTCGTATCGCTGCTACCCGGCAAGGATGGCCTCGTGCACATCTCCAAGCTGGGCAACGGCAAGCGCATCGGCAAGGTCGAGGATGTGGTCAACGTCGGCGACAAGCTGCGCGTGGAGATCGCTGATATCGACCAGCGGGGCAAGATCAGCCTGATCGTCGTGAACGAAGAGGACGAGGGTGCCGCCGCTGCCGACGCCGACAAGGAGACGGCCGCACAGTGACGGTGCCGGGTCATCTCCAGCGACCTGGTACGACCAAGGTGCTGGACCGGCCCGGTGACGGCCGAGTCGTACGTCGCACCGTGCTGCCCGGTGGCCTGCGCGTGATCAGCGAGCAGGCGCCGGGCACCCGGTCGGCCTCGGTCGGGTTGTGGGTCGGTGTCGGTTCTCGAGACGAGCGCCCGAACCTCGCCGGGGCGGCGCACTACCTCGAGCACGTGTTGTTCAAAGGCACGCGCACGCGCTCGGCGACGCGGATCGCGGAGGAGATCGACGCGGTTGGCGGGGAGCTGAACGCCTTCACGTCCAAAGAACACACCTGCTATTACGCGCATGTCGTCGACAGCGATCTGGCCCTCGCGGTCGATCTGGTGTGTGATGTCGTCTTCGACGCGGTGATCGCGGAGTCCGATGTGGACACCGAACGCAGGGTGATCCTCGAAGAGATCGCGATGCGCGACGACGACCCGGAAGACCTGCTGCACGAGGCGTTTATCGGCGCGCTGCTCGGTTCCCACGTACTGGGTAGGTCAGTACTCGGTACGTCGGACTCGATCCGCGAGATGCGCGCCAGCTCTCTGCGTGGTTTTCACCGTCGGCGCTATGCGTTGTCCCACATGGTGCTGGCGGTGGCCGGCAACATCACCCATGCCGAGGTGCTGCGGCTGGTTCGGCGGCGATTGACTGATCGGTTGACCGGCGCCGCGACCCCGGCCGCTCCCCGTCAGGGCAGGGCAAACCCGCGTGGCCGCGATGGCTTGGTGCTCCGTACCGATGACAGCGAGCAAGCGCACCTCATGCTCGGGGTGCCGGCCCTGACCCGCCATGACGATCGGCGATTCGCGCTCGGGGTATTGAACGCGGCGTTGGGCGGGGGCGTCAGCTCGCGGCTGTTCCAGGAGATTCGGGAGCGCCGTGGCCTTGCCTATCAGGTGTACTCCTCATTGGCGTCCTATTCGGACACTGGCCACCTCTCGGTGTACGCCGGGACGCAGCCCGACCAGTTGGGCCAAGTGGCCACCGTGGTTCGCGAGGTGCTGGACGATGTCGCGGTGGGCGGGCTGACCGAGGCCGAACTCCTGCGGGCCAAGGGACAGCTGCGCGGCGCGTTGCTGCTCGGCAGCGAGGACACCAGCGCCCGGATGAGCCGGATCGGCAAAAGCGAGCTGAACTACGCCGACTACCTGAGTCTGGAACAGACCCAGGCCCGCTTCGACGCGGTGACCGGCGAAGACGTCGCGCTGCTCGCCAAGGAGCTGTTGGCTGGCACGCGGAGTCTGTCCGCGGCGGTGGTCGGACCGTACGAGCATCGCGACGAGCTACCCCAGGAAGTGCGTGAGGTGACTGCATGACGGTGTCGGAACGCACCGAGGGCAACCCCATCCGGGTGGGCGTGCTAGGGGCCCGCGGCCGGATGGGCGCCACGGTATGCGACGCGGTCGAGTCGGCCGCGGACACCACGGTCGCGGCCAGGATCGACGCGGGTGACGCGCTGACCGGCCTACTCGACGGAGGCGTCGAGGTCGTGGTGGACTTCACCAACCCGGATGTGGTGCTGGAGAATCTGCGGTTCTGCATCGACCACGGCATCCATGTGGTGGTCGGTACCAGCGGTTTCGACGACGAGAAGCTGGCGACGGTGACCGCGTGGCTTCACGACAAGCCTTCGGTCGGCGTGCTCGTCGCGCCGAATTTCGCGCTCGGCGCGGTACTACTGATGCGTTTTGCCGAGATGGCGGCCAAGTTCTACGAATCCGTCGAGGTTGTCGAACTGCACCACCCGCGCAAGGTGGACGCGCCGTCGGGTACCGCCGCGCATACCGCCCGGCTGATCGCGCAAGCGCGGGCCGAAGCGGGCCTGGGGGTCGCCCCGGACGCGACGACCTCGGAAGTGGCGGGCGCGCGGGGTGCGCGGATCGACGACGTGCGGGTGCATTCCGTTCGGCTGGCTGGCCTGGTGGCGCATCAGGAGGTGCTGTTCGGCGCCGAAGGGGAAACTCTCACGCTGCGCCACGACTCGCTGCACCGCGAGTCGTTCATGCCGGGGGTGCTGCTCGCCGTTCGGCAACTGCCCACCAGGGCCGGGCTGACCGTCGGGCTGGACAACCTTCTGGACCTGTGAGGTGGCGCTCCGGTGAGGAACAAGGCGCTGGCCATGGTGCTCCTGCTGAGCGCGGCCACCGCGCTGTACATCCTGTTGCTCGCCGGTAGGGCGATCGCGTTGTTGCGGGACGGCAGTGCACCGGCCGTCGCGCTTGGCATCGGGGTACTGCTGTTGCCGCTGCTCGGGGTCTGGATGCTGGTGACCACGCTGCGGTTCGGGCTGCGCACCGATCGACTGGCGAAACGGTTGGCCGCTGAGGGCGGGTTGCCGGATACCTCGGAGCTACCCCGCCGGCCGTCTGGGCGAGTGGACCGGGACGCGGCCGATATCTGGTTCGAGGAGCGTCGTGCCGAGGTCAACGCGTCTCCGGACGACTGGCGAGCGTGGTTCCGGCTGGCGCACGGTTACGACATCGCGGGGGATCGTGGACGCGCCCGCGAGGCCATGCGCAAAGCCCTGGACCTTTCCGAGGCCCCGCAACCGCAAGATCCCTGAAGAACGCGGTCACGGAGCGCGCCGGGGTGCCGTGATGGTTAGGCGATCAGCAGACCAGGGCAGGCGGCAAGGGCGCAGAACCGGATAGCTCGGCCGACGTAGCCGGTGGTCAGGAACGTGCTCAGGCGCATCCCCACATAGCCGGCCAAGATGGTCGTCGCCATGAACGGCGGGAGCCCGCTGACCGAGCTGAATCCCATCGTTGTCACCATCCACGCCGGCTGCCGATGGCACCGCTCGCGGATCGCCTCCAACCGGGCGCGCACCCGTTTGAACCGTAACTGCCAGCGAATGCGTCGCGCGGACAGTGGCCGTGGCCCGCGCCGTAGCCACGCGGGCAGCCGGATCGTGCCGCGCCCCGCGTAGTAATACGGCACCTTGCCGGCCAACTGCCCGCCGGCGACCACGAGTCCAATCGCCAGCCATGGGATATCCGGGCGTTGCGAGGCCAGGCCGATGACGAACAGTTCCACACTGACCAGTGGCAGTAGTGCCGAGCCGATCGCGACGCCGAACGCCACGAACAACCAGGTCACCATGCGAGTAGCCCCCAATAGGCGCGCGGGTAGGTCGGGGTGGGTAGCCGGTCAGTCGAGGAACGGGAGTCGGTTGGCGTTGGCGACGCTAACAAGGTGACAGTATGGCATCGGTAAGGCATCGGCTGAATTGTCGATCGTTGCGCTCCTTTCCCTGCGGTTGTTCCGTTTTGCCGCCTCCAGTGTTGATCTGGCCGCCATCGCGGAAACATTCCTGACCGCGGGTTGGTTGCACGATGCGTGGCGAATGACGAAGCGGAAACAGAAAATGTGATCGCCGGCACTCGGAAGGGACGTGCGCCCGTCCCACTCTCGGTGCTGGATCTGGCCCCCATCGGGGTGGACAGCACCCCAACCGAAGCCCTGCGCACCAGTACCAAACTGGCACAGTTGTGCGAACGGCTCGGTTACCACCGGTACTGGGTCGCCGAGCACCACGGGATGCCGGGTATCGCGAGTTCGTCACCCGCGGTGTTGATCGCGCATCTGGCCGCGCACACCAGCACGCTGCGGATCGGTTCCGGTGGGGTGATGCTGCCCAACCACGCGCCGCTCGTCGCCGCCGAACAGTTCGGCATGCTGGAGGCGCTGCACCCAGGCCGGATCGACCTCGGCGTGGGGCGTGCGCCGGGAACCGATCAGGCCACCGCACGCGCGCTGCGGCGCAGCAGCGGGCCGGCCGGCGCGGACGACTTCCCCGAGCAACTCGCCGAACTCGAGGCGTTTCTCGGCGCGGACTTTCCCGCCGGGCATCCCTACGCGGACGTTCAGGCGGTACCGGCCGCTGGGATGCCGGCGGTATGGCTGCTCGGTTCGAGTGGGTTCAGCGCGCAGCTGGCCGCGTTGCTTGGTCGGCCGTTCTCCTTCGCGCACCACTTCAGCGCGCAGAACACGATGCCCGCGCTGGCGCTGTATCGCGAGCGGTTCCAGCCATCCGCGGTTCTCGATCGACCGTATGCCTCGATCGGCGTGCACGCGATCGCGGCCGATACCGAAGAGCTGGCCTATCGGCTTTCGCGCACGGTCGGGCTGAACATGCTGCGGTTGCGCCGGGGCAGCCCCGGCCGGGTGCCAAGCCTGCGCGAGGCGGACGAGTACCCGTACACCGAGGCCGAGGAGGAGTTCCTGGCCAACTGGTTGTCCACCGCCGTGTACGGCACGCCGGAATCGGTCCGTACCCAACTCGACGAACTGGCCGAGCGAACCGGTGCCGATGAGCTGATGATCACCGCGAATATCTATGCCGAGGACGTTCGACTGCGCTCCTTCGAACTCATCGCCAAGGCCTACGAGATGAGTTAGCCCTACGAGATGAGTTGGGCGCCTTCCTGACAAGTGTCATCCGAGCCGGTGACAGATCGGACTACGTTGGGCCGAGCAGCCTCGGCAGGATTGGTCTCCGCACGTCCCGAACCCGCGAGGAGATCATGGGCCCGACACCCCGCCAGCTGTCCGTACTGCTCACTGTCCTTTTTGGCCTGTCGTGGCTGGGTGGGCTGGTTGCGCCGGCCGCGTCTTCGGCGCAACCAGCGCCGCCCGGCGGCGTACCGGATGTCGCGATTCCAGAACTCGACTGGGCTTCCTGCGCCGATGCGCCCGAACTGGACTGCGCGCATGCCTCGGTACCGCTTGACTACGCGAAACCCGAGGGAGAGACGATAACCCTGGGTCTGGTGCGGGCCCCCGCGACCGAACCGGAGCGGCGGATCGGCGCGCTGGTGATCAACCGGGGCGGCCCGGGCTACTCTGCCGTGGACTACCTGCGTCAGGTACACGATGGCATCGTCGCCTCGCCGGTGGACGACCGAGTCCGAGCACGCTATGACCTGATCGGCGTGGACGGCAGGGGCAGCGGCCACGCTGACCCGGTGGTGCGGTGTTTCGACTCGGAGCCCGAGGCGATCCAGCTCGCCGGTTCAGTGCCGGCGATACCGGACGACGCGGCACAGCGGGCGGCACGGATGCGCGCGGATCGAACGTACGCGCAGGGGTGCCACACGCGTAGCCGGGAACTGCTTGCGCAACTGCACAGTACCGCGATGGCAAGGGATCTGGACGTGCTCCGCGCCGCGTTGGGGCAGACACGGTTGAACTATCTGGGCCAGTCCTACGGCACCTATCTGGGCGCCGGATACGCCAAGCTGTTTCCGGAGCGGGTCGGCCGGTTTGTCTTCGACAGCGTGCTCGATCCGGTGCGCAGGGACCAGGGCGCGCCAGGAACCACGATCTCCAGCCGGATCGGCACGGATATCGCGACCGAGCAGACGCTGGCCGAGTTCTTCCGGCTCTGCGCGGCTGCCGGATCGAGGTGTTCCTTCGGCGATGGTGACCCTGCCGGGCAGTTCCGCGAGCTGACTGAGCGACTGCGCGCGGCGCCGTTGCCATTGACCGCCTCGGACGGTGCGCGGGTCTGGCTCGACTATTCCTATGTGGTCAGCTGGACCGGTGGCTGGTTGTATCAGCCGGAACTGTGGTCGCAGGTGGGTGCCACCTTCCTGCGATCGGCGTGGGACGCGCTCGCTGACCCGGCGGCGCCGGCTGCGGTGCGGCTGGCTGATGAGATCCAGCAGCTGCGCCAGGCCGGGATGTTCGCGGGTCCGTACACCGGGCTCAACCCGGTTTTCCACGCGGTGACCTGTGCCGAGGCACAGGCGCCGCGCACCACGGCGGGTTTGCACGCGCTGGTACGCGAGCGCGAACGGCGGGCGCCGCGGTTCGGCGCGCTGCGCGCCTACGCGGCCAGTCCCTGCGTCGGCTGGCCGGTCGTGGCGAAGCCACTCGGCGTGGGCGGCTGGCCGGTACACACCAAGCACCCCGTGCTGATCATGAACAGCCGGTTCGACCCAGCTACGCCGGTGTGGTCGGCCGAGCGGATGGGCAGGCTGCTGCCGAACAGCCGGCTGGTGGTCAACGAGGGTTGGGGACACGTCACCACCCAGCAATCCCAGTGCGCGGTGCGGACCGCCTCGGAGTACCTGGTGCACAACCGGTTGCCGGACCAGGGCGCATCCTGCGTACCGGACTCGGTGCCCTTCAGCGCGGGTTGACCGCGCTGACCGTCAAGAACGCGGTCACTCACGGTCGCCGCGAGATCCCTCAAGATTGCGGGGTCGTACCCGGCGGCCCGGCCGAACACGCAGCGTGGTCCGACTTATAGTGTGCCCCTCGATACCGGGAAACTCTCGCGTGGTTCGGAGAACGAGCGAAGGGGGTGCCAGTTGGCTCCGCCCGTCGCGTGCACGCTGGTCGCACGCAACTACCTACCCGCGGCACGGGTGCTCGCGCGGTCGTATCTGGCGCGGCATCCGGAGCACCGGTTCGTGGTGGGCGTGATCGACGGGCCGCCGGAGGCACGGTACGCGGGTTTTCCCGAACGGGGCTGTTCGGTGGTCGGTCCGGAGGCGTTCGGCATCGACGAGGCCGAGTACCTCCGGATGGCGACCGCGTACACCGTGCTGGAGCTGGCCACCGCGGTGAAGCCGTACCTGTTGCGGGCACTGCGCCGCGAGCACGAGGTGGCGATCTATCTGGACCCGGATATCCAGGTGTTCGCGCCAATGCCGGAGCTCGTGGAGCTGGCCAGGGCTCACCAACTCGTGCTGACCCCGCATTTCCTGCGGCCGTTGCCCAGGGACGGCAAGGAGCCCGGGGAAGCGGTGATCATGGGCACCGGATTGTTCAATCTCGGATTCCTCGCCACCGGCCCCGGTTGCGAGGAGTTCCTGGACTTCTGGGCGGACCGGTTGCGGATGGACGCCGTGGTCGCGCCGGACGAACAACTGTTCACCGATCAGCGCTGGGTGGATCAGGTGCCCTCGCTGTTCGGGCATCACGTGCTGCGCGATCCCGGCTACAACGTCGCGTACTGGAACACCCACGAACGTCCCATTGAGCGCGCCGAATCCGGCGAGTACACCGCGGCCGGGGTACCGTTGCGATTCTTCCACTTCAGCGGCTATCGCCCGGAAAAGCCGTGGCTGCTCAGTTTTCACTGCTCGCGCCGGCCGCGCACACTGCTTTCTGAACACCCGGTGCTTGGCGAACTCTGTGCCGGATACGGCACCGCCCTGGCCGAGGCCGGGTACGCGGATCCGGGTGAGGAGAGCGGGTACGGGTTCGGCGCGCTCGCGGATGGCACCCGGCTGACCCCGCTGATCCGGCGGCTGTTCCGCACCGCGTGGCTCGATTACGAACGCGGCGAGCGAGGAGCGCATGGGACACCACAGCGGCCGCCGATGCATGGCTTCGGTGCCGATGGTGGTGCCGCGCTCGTTCGCTGGCTGGCCGAACCACCCACGGCGGCGCACGCGGCGGCCGGAATCAGCAGGCTCGCCATGGCGATCTGGGGGAGCCGGGCCGATCTGCGTGCCGCGTTCGGGGACCCGACGGGTGTGGATGCCGCGAACTTCCGGCAGTGGTGTCGCGATTCCGGGCCGAAGGAAGTCGCGCTGCCGCCTTGGGCCTGCCCCGCCGAACCCGCGAGTCTGGCCCCGCCCGACGATGAGTTCGGCGTGAACGTGGTTGGTTACCTGACCGCCGAACTCGGACTTGGCGAGATGGGTCGCATCGTGCACGACGCGCTCACCGCCGCCGAGGTACCGGTCGTATCGGTGGTGGAAGACCGCGCGGTGCACAACCGGACTGGCCTGCCCGCGCCGGAAACCGTTGGAGAACCACGGTTTCCGGTGAGCCTGTTGTGTGTCAACGCCGACCAGACCGGCGTCGTACTGGACAACCATCCGACCGCGGGGTATCGGCGATACCGGATCGGGCTGTGGGCTTGGGAGCTCGACAAGTTCCCCGGATGGCTACACGACGCGTTCGCCGCCGTCGATGAAGTGTGGACAGTCAGTGAGTTCTGCCGGCAGGCAATCGCGCGACACAGCAGCGTCGATGTGCATACGATCCCGGTGCCCGTGCCGGATGTGGGCAAAACCGCGCCGCACCGCCGGCGGCAGGACCCGATCCAGTTCCTGTTCGCCTTCGATTTCAACAGCGTGGGCGAGCGGAAGAACCCCTGGGGCACGGTGGAGGCCTTCCGCCGCGCGTTCCCCGATCCGCACGCGAATCCGCCCGCCCGGCTGGTTCTCAAGGCGATCAACGGTGAGCGGAATCCGCATGCGGCCGAACGGTTGCGGATGGCCGTCGCCACGGATCCCCGGATCGAGCTGATCGATCGGTACCTGGACACCGCGGAGCTGCATCAGCTGTACGCGAACAGCCACTGCTATGTCTCCTTGCACCGCAGCGAGGGATTCGGGCTGACCATCGCCGAAGCCATGATGCGCGGTATGCCAGTCATCGCAACCGACTACTCGGGCAGCGCCGAGTTCCTCGACGAGCGAACCGGCTGGCCGATTCCCTACACGATGGTCGAGGTCGGCCACGGATGCTTTCCCTACCAGGCAGACGCGCACTGGGCACAGCCCGATGTGGACACCGCCGCACGCGCGATGCGACAGATTGCCGAGTATCCCGAGGAAGCCGCCAAACGTGGCTGGGCGGCTCGGGAGAAGCTGCTGCGCGCCCGATCGACGGAGGAGGCGGCACGCTGGTTCGGCCAGCGGTTGGCCGCGGCGTACGAGTCCTGGCAGGGCGGCGCGGCATCAACCGCGGCCGAGCAGGAGGTCGCCGAACCGTTGGAGTCTGCCGAACTGACCGAGCACACCGATAGCCCAGATAGCGCCGAGCAGGGCAAGGCGGATGGGGTGGAAGGAGTCAGCGTCTTGGTCGAGGATGCCGAACCGGCGCCGGCCGACGAACCAGCCGCGGAAGTACCCGACGACGGCGCTGAGGCAGGCCCGGCGCTGCGGGAACCGCTTGATCCGCTGCGCGCGGCGAGGGAGCGGCTACACCAGCGGCCAACGGCGGACGATCCCGCCCGCAATCCACTCGCCCCCGCTCTGCGCAAGCTGGTGCTGCGCAGCTTGGACCACTACGACGCGCACCAGCGTGGCCTGCTCGACGCGCTCGCGGACGGCACCGAGGACACCGCGGTTCGGCTGCGGGAGCGGATCGAAGCGCTGGAACGCCGGTTGGATGCCCTCGAGGCAAGCACCCGGGTGGACGAACTGGCCACCGAACTGACCGCGGCCGCCACACGGGCATCCCGTACCGAGGACTCGGTGCGCGAGCTGGCCGAGCACACCGACACCGAACTCGCCGCGCTGGGCCAGCGGTTCGACAAGGGCCAGCACGACGCCAACGTGCGCCAGCAGCACACCATCGAGATGTTCGCCGAACGCGATCGGCGAACCGACGCCATGCACACCCAGCTGGACCGGGTTCAGCTGGATCTCGATCCGTTGTATCGGGCGGCACCGTTGCGCCATGCGCCCGTTCCCGCCGGGACCGAGGTCGTCCTGTGCGATGCCGGAGCCCTGCTGGTGCCGCGCGACGACGTGTTCCTGCCCTGGCTGCGGCACCACCGCGGCTGGGAGGAGGACGAGGCCAGCCTGATGGCGACGCTCGCCGGCGATGGTTTCGTCCTCGATATCGGCGCGCACGTCGGCTACCACACGATCCGGCTGGTCCGGGACTGCCCGGAGATCGCCGGGGTACTCGCGGTCGAAGCGAACGAACACACCGCACTGCTGCTCGAGCGCAATCTGCGGGTGAACCTGCCGGAGCAGGCCGCGCGCGGTGTGTCGGTGCTACCGGTCGCGGCCTGGGACCAGGACGCGACGGTGCGGCTAGCCCAGCAGGAAGCGCATAACAGCGGTGACTACCGAGTGTGGCAGGACGGCGAGCCTGGCGCGGGCGTACGCGGGATCCGGCTGGACGGCTTGCCCGAACTCGGCGAGGTCCGGGTCGGACTGGTCAAGGTGGATCTGCAGGGTCGTGATCATCGTGCGCTCGCCGGCCTGGTCGGCGTCCTGCGGCGGGATCACCCGCAGGTCGTCTGCGAGTTCGCGCCGGAGCAGATCCGTGGCCTTGGCGATGATCCGGAGCTGGTGCTGCGCGGTTACCGGGACTTGGGCTATCAACCCGGTCCGATCGGAGCGGCCGAACGGGAGTACACCGATGCGGAACTGATCGCCGAGGCCGAAGCCTCGGTGGCCGGATTCAGCACGCTCTGGCTGCGGCCGTCGTCCGTAACGCCGTAACTATGGCGAATTCGTCAACCGTGTCCGATGGCGTGCGTCGGCCGGTTACCCTGCTTGGGGTGTGACACGCGTGGGTGCCCGCCGTGTCCCCACGCGCCGTTGGGGCGATCCTCGAGAAGGGGGGTCGGTAGCGCTGGCTGGCCACAGCGCGGAAGACGACCGGGACGCCGCGGTTCGGCGCGCCCGCGGACGCTCGCGCGCGCAACTCCCCGACAGTGACGCGGACCGCCCTACGTCGGGCAAGCGCCGGCGTGCCGCTGACGATACCCAGACGACTAGGGCGCCGAAGGTAACGATGCGGCGAAATGGCGAAGAACCGTCAACTGGTCGCCGGGCCACGGGCAGGAACGGGAAAAGCCGGGACGCAAACCCCGGGGCCGCAAAGACTGGGGCCGCGAAAACTGGTGCCGCAAAGACTGGAGAGTCCAAGCCCCAGGAGGCCAAGTCCCAGGAGGGCAGGCCCGAGGAGACCGAACCAGCGACGTCGAAGCCAGCGAAATCGCCTACCGCGAAATCGGCCACCGCGAAGTCGTCGGCGGGGAAATCCCCGGCGGGCAAGACGAACGGCGCGGAGACCGCGACGGGCGGGGCCGCGACCAGCGGCGCGGACCAGGGTGGCAAGCGGCGGATCGCGTTCATCGACATCGGCCGCGCGATCGGCGCGCTACTGGTCGTGTACACGCATTTCGACATGCTGTTCCTGCGCGAGAACAAGGATGTGCAGCTCTGGGTGACCCAGGCGCTGGATACCGCGTTCGTCTCGCCCATGCGGTTCACCGACCAGGGCATCGGCGCCGTCGCGATCCCGTTCTTCTTCCTCGCCAGCGGTTTTGTCATCACGCCGATCGCCTTACGGCTTGGGGCGAGCAGATTCGCGGTCAACCGCGTGTTCCGGGTCTATCCGCTGCTGATTTTCGTTGTCGCGGTCAGCGCCGGATTCTTTGCGCTCGGCCTGCGGCCGCTCACCACCGGCACGGTGACCGAGCTGGACGCCGGCATGCTGCTGAGCAACATCTCGCTGGTGAACTTCCTACAGAAGCCACTGCTCGCCCTGGTGGGTGTGGCCTGGACGCTTGCCGTCGAGGTGTTGTTCTATCTGCTGGTCGTCGCACTGTTACCGCTGTTGCGGCGCAATATGTGGCTGGCCATCGCGGTCGAGTTGGAGATCGTCCTGCTGGTGCTCGCCACGCACGCGCAGTTCGGCGAGAACTACCGCGCCATTGCCGTGAACGTGGCCTACCTGGTGATGCCGATCGCGGGGCAGGTGCTCTGGGCGGTCTGGGCCCGGCACATCAAACTCTGGCTGGCCAGCTGCTATCTGCTGATCGCCTGGGGGCTGTTCGTCTGGGCCGGCGAGCTGAACATCGACCCGGACTACATTCCGCGAGCCTTCCCGTTCGTGGCGGCGCTGTTGCTGTTCCTGCTCGGCCTGTTCGCCGAGGAGCGGATGCGGGAACGTAAGGCCTGGACCGCGTTGTCCGAGCGCACCTATTCGATCTACCTGCTACATGGCGCGATCGGCTTCCCGGTGATGTTCCTGGTCTATGACCACCTGCCGGTCTGGCTGACACTCGGCGTTGGGGTACTGGCCACCGCGATAGGCGTGGAGATCGCCTACCGCCTGGTCGAGCGGCCAAGTCACAACCTCGGACGACGGCTATCCCGACGCGGCGGGAACGGCAGGGCGGCCAGCAAGGAGACCACACCAGTGGACCCGGAGGATGCTGGGACTCCCGAGCGTTCCGGGACGTCCGAGGACACTGGTATCTCCGCGGACCGTGCGGATACCGCCGATGCCGAGGTCTCCGGAGACGAGCCTGCCGTCAGGCCGGAGTCGCCGGCCGAACGCACCGACGTGCTGCCGCGCCGCACCGACCGGGAACCCGGCGACACCAGGGTCGGCGAGCAACTGCCGCGTTCCTCGGGAGAGCTCTTCGGGCAGAACCCAGCTCCACCGCGCCGCGATCCGGGTATCCGACGCCCGGTCGGACACCCCGGCCGGGGAAACGGCGAGCCGGGCAAGCGGTCGGTGGAACGGCGGGCGTGGGTGGAGCCGGACCAGGGGACCGCGATCCGGCAACGGCTGAACGGTCACACCTCAGATTCCGGTCCACCCCATCCCGGTGTGGTCCCGTCCGATCAGCAGCCGTCGGGCGTGCCCGCTCGGCCCGCGCCGCGACCACCGAGGTCCGATCCGGCTGGCCCTGCTCGGGCTGGACCGGTCGGTCCAGCACCGCCGCCGCGCCCGAGCGCGCCCCGGCGGAATGCGGCCTATCGGGACCAGCCACGGCCAGGAACCAATCCGACTGGACAGGTCCAGCGGGGGGATCCACCGCCGCCGGAGTTCCCACCCGGCCAACCCCGGCCAGGCCGGCACCAGCAGCGACCGCCGATCCGGCAACAGCCACCGCGCGAGGAGGACGGGCAGGACTAGCTCGCCGGCTCTACGAGGGTGAGTTCAAGCGGGCCGGCAACGCGGATCTCGCGCAGCGGCTGACCGGCCGCGTCCAGCGTGCGGACGGTGCCATCCGGCTGCCAGCCGGCGCGGTCTCGGTACAACCCGAGAGAAGCCTCATCGGCCTCCGGGATCCAGGTGATGCCGCGCCGTGCCCCGCGCTCCCTTAACGCTTCGGCCGCGGCGGCCAGCAATCGTCCGCCATGCCCCCGGCGGCCCCAGCGCGGTTCCACGAGCAGGCTCGAGATCAACCCGGTGTGCGCGGAGTCCTCGGGCAGCGAGCCGTCCGCGTTCGCGGCGTCGGCTTCCGGGGATGGCCCTGCCACGCAGAAACCGACCGCCGTACCGCCTTCCGTGGCGAGGAACACGGTGCTCGCTGGATGTTCGATCGCATCGAGCCATGCCGAGCGGGTCTGCTCGATGTCGAGTTCGGCTAGTACCTGTTCCGGTAGTAGGGCGGCATAAGCCGTCTGCCAGGTGCGCAGGTGGATATCCGCGACACTACCGGCATCGGCTGGACTGGCTGTTCGGACGGCTACGTCGGCCATATTCGGAAGATACCGGGCTGGTTCTGGCTGGCTGAGGGCCGGCGCCCCACACCGCCAGCTACAAATAACCAGTGTCTTTTTGTCAGTGGTTCTGCAAAGGTGTTCGCCGTGGCTAGAGCTTGGATTGCGTGGGCCGCGCTCGGCGTGGTCTATGTGGTGTGGGGGTCGACGTACCTGGCGATTCGGTATCTGGTCGGTTCGCTACCGCCGGTACTGGGTACCGGCATCCGATTCGGGTTTGCTGGCCCGATCCTGGTGTTGCTCGTCGTGCTGTTCGCCGGACGCTCAGCGTTCCGGATGACCAGAGCCCAGTTCGGTTCGGCGGCTCTGGTGGGGCTGCTGCTCGCGGGTGGTGGGCAGGGCATGCTCGCCGTGTCCGAGACGCAGGTCTCCTCTGGGTTGGCCGCGCTGCTCGTCGCCTGCGTACCGCTGTACGTGATCGTGCTCCGGCGGCTGTTCGGTGAGCGCCCGCCGATGATCACCTTGCTCGGAGTGGGTATCGGCCTGCTCGGGCTGGTCGTTTTGCTGTCCGGGGAGACCGGCGGTGGGGCACACGGCTCGGCCTGGTGGGGCCCGTGGCTCGTGTTGCTCGGTGCGCTCAGCTGGGCCGTCGGTTCGGTGGCAAGCACGAAACTCCCGCTGCCCGCGAACACCTTCGCGACCTCGGCGGTGCAGCTGTGCGCCGCTGGTGTAGCACTGAGCGGATTTGGCCTGCTGCGCGGTGAGCGGATCGACTTCGCCGCCGTGCAAGCGGAGTCCTGGCTCGGTCTCGGCTACCTGATCGTGTTCGGCTCGCTGGTGGCCTACAGCGCCTATGTGTACGTACTCGGCAAGCTGCCGGTGTCTACTGTGGCCACCTACGCCTACGTGAATCCGATGATCGCCGTGTTGCTCGGCGTGGTGATCGCGGACGAGCGGTTCGGCCTCACCCAGCTGGCCGGTGGCGGTCTGGTACTGGTGGCCGTGCTCGTCGTGCTGCGCGCCGAACAGCGCGCCAAGGCGCGGGCCGCCGTCCGGGACACCGCCCCGGTAGGCCGATAAGGGACTGTCGTACCCGCCTGGCAAGGTGTGCCAGCGTGCAGACGATCAGCCTTCCGACGGCACGCCGGATCGCGCTCGCCGCGCAGGGGTTCGCCGATCGGCGGCCAGCAGGGCCGGTGAACCGGCAGCAGCTGCGGCGGGTGCTGAACCGCATCCAGCTGCTCCAGCTCGATTCGGTGAACGTCGCGGTCCGCGCGCATTACGCGCCGCTGTTCAGCCGGCTAGGGGCATATCCCCGGCAGGTGGTGGATGACGCGGCGTGGACGCACAGCGCCCGCCGGCCCCGAATGCTGGTGGAGTACTGGGCACACGAGGCGAGCCTGGTACCGGTGCAGGACTGGCCGCTGCTGCGGTCCGGCGCGAAACGGCCGGGCTGGTGGCGGGGTTACGGCGCGCTCGCCGAGCGCAGTCCCACGCTGGTGGACGAGGTGCGCGCCGCGGTAGCCGAACTCGGGCCGGTCGGCGCTGGCGCGCTGGAGCGCGAGTTGGGCGGCGATCGCGGCGGCGGGCCCGGCGCCTGGTGGGAACGCAGCGATATCAAGAAGATCTGCGAATGGCTGTTCGGGATCGGCGAGCTCACCACTGGCGAGCGCCAGGGTTTCGAACGGCGCTACGACCTGACCGAGCGGGTGATCCCGCCCGATATTCGGCACCGTGCGGTGAGTCCGGAGCAGGGTGCCCGCGAACTGATCAGCAAGGCCGCGGCGGCACTGGGGGTGGCCACCGAGCCGGATCTACGGGACTACTACCGGCTGAGTCCGGAGCTCAGTCAGCGCGCGGTGGCCGAGCTCGTCGAAGACGGCGCGCTGGAACCGGTGCAGGTGGCCGGCTGGCGGCAACCCGCGTACCGCGACCCGCGGGTCCGCGCCCCACGGCGGGTGCCGGCCCGCGCGCTGCTGTGCCCGTTCGACCCACTGATCTGGGAGCGTGCCCGTACCGAGCGGCTGTTCGACTTCCGGTATCGCATCGAGATCTACGTTCCCGAGGCCAAGCGGGTGTACGGCTACTACGTGTTCCCGTTTCTGCTCGACGAACGCCTGGTGGCGCGGGTCGATCTGAAAGCGGACCGGGAGCGCGGCGTGCTGTGGGTACGTTCCGCTTTCGCCGAGCCAGCGGTCGAGCACCAGCGGGTCGCCGCGGAACTGGCTGCCGAACTGGCCGAGATGGCCCGCTGGCTCGAACTGGACGGCCTGGTGGTCGACGACCGCGGAGACCTGGCCCGGGCGCTGCGAGCGGCCGTCGGTTGACCGCCCGCCGCGGTCGTCAGCTGCCAGCGCTGGTGATCAGTACGTTGCCGGAGCCGCTGCGCGCCCGGACGCGCAGTGTCGGTCGTTCATTCGCCGGTTGTTCGGCGACCTCCAAGTCGCTACGTACCGTTCCACCGGTCGACGCCAGATCCACTTCGGCTTCCACGCCGGAGCGGATGGCGACCTGGATCTCGCCGGAGCCGGTGCCGATCTCGAGGTAGTCGTGCATCGCGTCGGTTACGGTCACATCGCCGTTTCCGGTGCGCACTCTGGTAGGCGCCGAGACACTACCCAGCCGGACATCTCCACTGCCACTGGTGATCGTCGCGGGCCCCTCGCAGGCTCCGGTGTCGACGTCACCACTACCGGTGCGGATCCGCAGATGTTCGGCACAGGTGCCCAACCGCACGTAGCCCGCGCCGGTGCGCACCGAGGTCGCGGATTCGGTATCGCCGGCGGTCAGGTTGCCCGAACCGCTCGCGGTGTCCACTTTGCCCGCGGTACCGCTGATCGTCACATCGGCATCCCCGCTGCGCACGGTGAGATCGCTGCCGCGCGGCGCGTGCACGGTTATCGCGAGCGGAATCCCACGTAGCGGCATGGACTTCGCCGGAGCGCGGACGAGCAGACGGCCGCCGGTCATATCGATCCGCGTCTCGCGCACGGCCGCCGCCGGATCGGCGCGGCCAGCCTGCACCGTGTCGGCCACCTGTGGGAACTGCTCGCCGACCCAGTTGAGGATGCTGGAGATGCCATCCGCCCAGGATCCCTCCGGGCCGGGCACGTGTCGTACGTCGACCCGCGCCGCGTCCTCCTCCGTCAGCACGACCTCGACTCGGCCGGATCCAGTGCTGATGTCCAGCTCGATCGGACCGTCCACTGTGAACTCTTGGCTGCGCACCGTGGCTGGCTGCTCGCCGGCGGCTTCAGCCGTCTCTTCGGTCATCAGGGCGCACTCCTTTCTATTCGTACCTGCTCGTCCGTTGCGACCTCAGCCACGTACGTAGCCGTGTAGTCGGGAACCGCCGCCCGGCCAGTCGCCCCACGGGCCACCGCGATCCCCGTCGCGCCTCCCGCGGGCCCGCCCGCGACCGCGCCCGTGCTGCCCATGGCCGCGCTCGTGCATCCAGCGCAGCTGTTCCTTGCCATGCAACGCGCCTTGTACGGCCTGCGTCACATAGCTGTTCAGTGACATGCCCTGGGCCGCGGCGGCCTCTTCGGCCTTGCCCTTGAGTTCGTCGAACAGGCGCAGGGTGATCCTGCTGATATCGCCGCCATCGATCGGCGGGGTCACCGGCGGCTCGGTGTCCTCGGGGAATTCGTCCGCTCGCGGTTCATGCGCCTCGGTGTCCGAACGGGTGACCACGACGCGCACATCGCGGCCGTCCAGTCGGACATCCACGATGTGGTCTTCCAGGGAGGCGGTCACTTCGGCGGCGAGATCGGACAGCGCGTTCATGATGGCCAGTCGAGCGGACGGCTCGAGCGCCGCGGACAGCATCGCGGCTGCCCGCCGGGTTTGTTCGTCACCCGCCGCCGCGGCGGCGGTGAGGTCCTCGCGAAGCGAGGCGACATATGCTGAAACGTCCATGACGTCATCATGACACCACTTATGGTGTCATGCAAGTTTGATCTGACGTCGTAAGTTCGTGTTCGCGACGTCGGTGCGGCGTCTGTCGGTTCACGACTCAGTAACGGATAGGCTCTGCGGGCGGTATCGAAACGGGGCAGAAAGCGAGCATGGTCATGGTCGAGTCGGTGTCACCGCGGGTGCGGCTGATTGCCAAAACGGAGTTCTTCCCGCCGGATGACGTCGCCTGGGAGACCGATGCCGACGGTGGCCAGGCGCTGGCGGAATTCGCCGGTCGGGCCTGCTATCAGTCTTGGCGCAAGCCGAATCCGGTTACCGCGACCAACGCCGGGTACCTGCGGCACATCCTCGAGGTTGGTCATCTGTCCGTGCTCGAGCACGGCACCGTCACCTTCTACCTCACCGGTATCTCCCGTTCGCTCACCCATGAGCTGATCCGGCACCGGCATTTCTCCTACTCGCAACTGTCGCAGCGCTATGTGCCGGAGAAGGACGCCGCGATGGTGGAGCCGGACGTCATCGCCGACGATCCCGAGTTGCACGCGAAGTTCGTCGCGGCCTCGGACGCGGCCGTGGCTGCCTACACCGACCTGCTTGCCGGGCTGCAGGAGCGGTTCGCCGACGAGTCGAACGCGACGTTGCGTCGCAAGCAGGCGCGGCAGGCGGCTCGGGCAATCCTGCCGAATGCCACCGAGACCCGGATCGTGGTCACGGGAAACTACCGGGCATGGCGGCATTTCATCGCGATGCGCGCTACCGAGCAGGCCGATGTGGAGATCCGCGCGCTCGCGGTGGAATGTCTGCGGCAGCTGCAGAAGACCGCGGAGAACGTGTTCGCCGATTTCACCATCGCCGCGCTGCCGGACGGGACCGAGGTCGCGTCCAGCCCGCTGGTCACCGAAGGCTGACCTGGCATGAACCGTCTCGTGCTCGACGTGTTGCCTGGCGAGTACGCGGTGTTTCGCCGCGCTCCGGACGCCGAGGCGCCGACCGAGTTGTTCCGCTCGGCCGCCGATGGCCTGGTGGTGATCAGCCGGACGCCTCGGGAGATCTCCGTGGTCTGCCCCGCGGAGTTCGCCGATCGCGGCGCCGATTGTGAGCGGGGCTGGCGGGTGCTGACCGTGCGCGGACCGCTGGCGTTCACGCTGACCGGGATTCTCGCCGCGCTCACCGGGGAGCTGGCCGCCGCGGGCGTAGCGCTGTTCAGCGTGTCGAGTTTCGACACTGATCACATCCTGGTGAAAGCCGCGGACCTGGCGCGCGCGGTCGCCGCCCTGCGGGACGCGGGGCATGAGATCGCCGGAACGGTCTGACTCGCCGGGAACCAGCAAGTCATCGCAGGCAGTCGTAAAGGGGGGACGACAGGAGGAATACGGTGAACCAACCCTCACCGCGGGACGGTATGGCCACGCAACAGTCAACCCAACCGGTGCAGCGAGTGATCGCCGGCAGATACGGTCTCGTTGGCGAGATCGGCCGCGGCGGAATGGGCGTGGTGTGGCGCGCGGAGGACCGGGTGATCGGTCGCCAGGTGGCGATCAAGGAACTGCGCGTTCAGGGGACCGATTCGGCCGATGAGGTCGCGGTGTTCACCGAGCGGGTGCTTCGCGAGGTCCGGACCGGCGGTCGGCTGAACGATCCCGCGGTGGTCACCGTGTACGACGTGATCTCCGAGGGCGGGGCCACATACATCGTGATGGAGCTGGTCGCCGCGCCGACGCTGGCCGATCTGGTCCGTGACCACGGACCGATGCCGGCCGAGCAGGTCGCGGCGATCGGCGAGCAGGTGCTTTCCGCACTGCAGGCCGCGCACCAGTCCGGCGTGGTGCACCGGGACGTCAAACCGGGAAACGTGCTGGTGCTGCCGAACGGTCGGGTCAAACTCACCGACTTCGGGATCGCCCAGGCGGTCGACGACCCTCGGCTGACCACCTCCGGGATGCTGGTCGGGTCGCCGGCTTTCATGGCGCCGGAGCGAATCGACGGTGCGGAGGCGACTCCGGCTGCCGACCTCTGGGCGCTCGGTGCGACCCTGTTCTTCGCGGTGGAGGGCACCGTTGCCTTCGAACGCAGCTCCACCGCCGCGACCCTGCACGCGATCATGCACGAGGTTCCCTATCTCACCCGCTGCGGTGGCCCGCTCGCCTCGGTGATCACCGGTCTGTTGATCACCGCGCCGGACGCGCGGTTGACCGCCGACCAGGCGCGCGGGTTGCTGCAACTCGCCGCCAACCAGCAGGCCACGCCGCCGGCCGGCGCTCCGCCACAGACCGCGATGTACCAGGCGGCGCCTGGGAATCCGCAGACCATGCTGGCCACCGGGCCGAATGGCGCGCCGCGCCGGCGCACGCGCAAACCGTTGATCATCACCGGCGCGATCGTCGGGGTCGCCCTGTTGGTCGCCGGCGGGTTTCTTGGCAACTGGTTGTTCGGGCCGAGCGTGCCGAGCGCGATGCAGGAAACGATGACGTTCGGCGATGGCGGGCAGATCGAGGTGTTCGATGCGGACATCGACTACGCCGCCTGTTTCACCAATCAGCTACAGGAAGGTAGGGAGTACGGCGACAGCAACTCCACCGACTGCGAGGAGTTGCACGACATCGAGGTGATTGGCGGCGCGACCGTCATCGGCGGACCGACCAGAACGGAGATCGCCGATTCCAGCGACGGCGCCGAACTGCGGTCGCCGAATTATCCGGGTATCGACGAGCTGACCGACTACGCGCAGAGCTACTGCACGATGCTGTTCGATTCGAATCAGGTGGACTGGCCGGACAAGGCAAACACGCTGTCGTACTACCCGCTGGTGCCCTCCCAGCAGGAATGGGACCAGAAGTTCAGCACTGACGAGGAATCTGGCAGCAACTCCGTGTACTGCGTCGTAGCGCAGCAGGACGGCAGCCAGTTCGAAGGCTCGGTGCGTCGCCCAACGAGCTAACCCGGGCGGGGGAGTGCTGGGTATGATCCGGCCCTGCCCATGCCGCGTGCTGGGCATCGGCCGGTGGATCGCGAGCCTGTGAGGTAAAGCATGTCCGATCATCCCACCCAGCCCGTGCCTCCCCGGATCATCGCCGATCGCTACACGTTGCTCGCCGAGCTCGGCAGGGGCGGCACCGGAGTGGTCTGGCGAGCCCTGGACCAGGTGATCGACCGCGAGGTGGCGATCAAGGAGCTGCGGTCGGTGGACCGGTACGGTGCCGAACGGGACGGCATGGTGTTCGCCGAACGGGTGCTGCGTGAGGTGCGCACCGGCGGGCGGCTGAACGATCCGGCCGTGGTGGCGGTACACGACGTGGTGGTCGAGACGGACGCGACGTACATCGTGATGGAGTTGGTCGCCGCGCCCACCCTGTCCGAGCTGGTCGCGCAACGCGGCCCGCTGCCTGGTGATCGGGCGGCCGAGATCGGCGAACAGCTGCTCGCCGCGTTGGACGCCGCGCACCAGGCGGGAATCGTGCACCGGGACGTGAAACCCGGCAATGTGCTGGTTCTCGACGACTGGCGGGTGAAGCTCACCGATTTCGGCATCGCCAGGGCGGTCGACGATCCACAACTGACGACCTCGGGCATGTTGGTCGGCTCGCCGGCCTTCATCGCGCCGGAACGCCTCGAAGGCGCCGAGGCCAGTCCAGCTTCGGATCTGTGGTCGCTTGGCGCGACGCTGTATTTCGCCGTGGAGGGGTTGCCGGCTTTCGAGCGCAGTACGGCGGCGGCCACATTGCACGCGGTGCTGCATGAGGTCCCATATCTGAGTCGCGCCAGTGGTCCGCTGGCCTCGGTGATCAGTGGTCTACTCGTCACCTCCGCGACGGCGCGAATGTCCACGGAACAGGCGCGCGGGCTGCTGCGGACGGCCGCGGCCGAACGGGTCGCGCCGGTAGCCGCGGAGCCACGGCCGATGCCGGAACAGTCGCCGATGCCGCTGGCCACCGGGCCGCACCCGGTGCGGCCAGAGCCGGGAAGGCATCCGGGCAGGCATCGATGGCGTTACGCCACGGCCGCGACGGTGGCGGCGATTGCGTTGGTGTTCGCCGGCGGCCTGCTTGACCGGATCCTGTTCGCGCCAACCACGGATCCGCGGTCCGGCGCGGTGGCACCGGGCGGCCAGGCCCAGGAACCGGACTCGCCCGCGCTGGCGGAGGTGTGGACCTACGGTGAAGGTGGCGATATCCCGTTCTTCTACTATCCGGACCTGGATAGCGGCAGCTGTATCCGCGAGGTGCGCCGATACGGGAACATCGAACCCGAGGATGCCGTGGACTGCGCCGAACCGCATGCCGCGGAGGTGTTCACCACGATGGGCACCTTGGACAATCCGCTTGCCGGCGACACGTTCCCTACCCCGGACTACCCGGGTACGCAGACCCTCGCGGCGGCCGCGGAAGGCTGGTGCACGTTGTATTTCACATCAAACCAAGTGCGGTACAAGGATAAGCAGGAGACGCTGCGCTACCGCGCGGTTGTTCCATCCAGACAGCACTGGCTCGAAAAATCCTCCGGCGGCGCGAGTCCGGACGATGTTGATCGGCGCGTGTTCTGCTTCGTGGACCGCGCCGATGGTGGTCAACTCGACGGATCGGTGCTGGCGGAACGGAACTGACGCGGTAGCGTCGGCACCATGACACCACCTTGCCCCAGTGCTGCGCCCGGTCGGCCATTCGGGCGCGTGTTGACCGCGATGGCCACGCCCTTCGACTCCGCGGGAACGCTCGATCTGGACAAAGCCGCCGCGCTGGCCAACCAGCTGGTCGAGCTGGGCTGTGACGGTCTGGTCCTTGGCGGGACCACCGGGGAATCACCGACGACCACCGATGCGGAGAAGACCGAGCTGATTCGCGCGGTCCGTGGCGCCGTTGGCGACCAGGTCACGCTGGTCGCCGGCGCGGGCACCTACGACACCGCGCACAGCGTGCGGCAAGCCAAGGACGCCGAGCGGGCCGGTGCGAATGGTCTGCTCGTCGTGACCCCGTATTACTCGCGGCCACCGCAGGCGGGGGTGCTCGCGCATTTCACCACGGTCGCCGACGCCACCGAGTTGCCGGTGATGCTCTACGACATCCCGCCGAGGTCGGTCGTGCCGATCGCGGTGGATACGCTGCGCCGGCTCGCCGAGCATCCGCGCATCCTTGCGGTCAAGGACGCCAAGGGCGACCTGATCGCCGGCAGTGAGGTGCTTGCCAGCACCGACCTCGCGTACTACTCCGGCGATGACGGGCTGAACCTGCCGTGGCTGTCCATTGGCGCCGTCGGCATGGTGAGCGTGATCGGCCATGTGGTCGCCAACCGGCTACGGTCGATGTTGGACAGCTACGAGGGTGGCGACGTCAGCGCGGCCAAGACGGTCCACACCGGACTTATTCCGGTACTCAGGGCGTTCAGTAGGGTGGGCGGCGTGATCTTCGTGAAAACGGCGCTGCGGCTGCGCGGCAACGATATCGGCGACCCCCGGTTGCCGCTGCCGCCGGCGACCGAGGAGCAGGTACAGGCGATCGCTGGAGACCTGGCCGAGGCGGGAGTGCCGCTGGCCGAGTCGCCCAGTTCGGATCTGGCCGCGGCACGAGTGGCCCGGCACGACGCGGCGGCCGCCTACGTCACGCCGACCACGCATACCAGTACCGGGGCGGTGCATCCGTGACGGTACCCGGCCCGCAGGACCCGCCACCGGCGTTGCCGGACGGCGGGCTGCGCATCGTCGCGCTTGGCGGGATCGGCGAGGTCGGTCGAAACATGACCGTGTTCGAACACGGCGGCCGGCTGCTGATCGTCGATTGTGGAGTGCTGTTTCCTGAGGACGAGCAACCCGGGGTGGACCTGATCCTGCCGGATTTCCGGCCGATCGAGAATCGGCTGGACGATATCGAGGCGCTCGTCCTCACCCACGGCCACGAGGACCACATCGGCGCGGTGCCCTTCCTGCTCCGGATGCGCCCGGACCTGCCGATCGTCGGATCGCGGTTCACCCTGGCCCTGGTGGCGGCGAAATGCAAGGAACACCGGCAGGACCCGGTGCTGGTGGAGGTCGCCGAGGGGCAACGCAGCGCGCACGGGGCGTTCGACTGCGAGTTCTTCGCGGTCAACCACTCCATTCCGGACGCGCTGGCCGTCGCGATCCGTACTCCTGCCGGCCTGGTGCTGCACACCGGGGACATCAAGCTGGACCAGCTGCCGCTGGACGGTCGGCTGACCGACCTCGCCGGCTTTTCCCGGCTCGGTGACGAGGGTGTCGATCTGTTCTGTGTGGACTCAACGAACGCCGAAGTGCCGGGATTCGTTGTCCCTGAGCGAGAAATCGGACCAGTACTGGACGGCGTGATCGCCGGTGCCACTCAGCGAGTGATCGTCGCCTGCTTCGCCAGTCATGTGCACCGGGTCCAGCAGGTGCTGGACGTGGCCGTGCGGCACGAGCGTCGAGTCGCCTTCGTGGGGCGCTCGATGGTGCGCAATATGGCCATCGCGGCGGATCTCGGGCTGCTCAACGTCCCGGATGGCCTGCTGATCGATATGGACTCGGCCAGCTCGTTGCCGGAGAACGAGGTGCTGTTCGTGTCCACCGGTTCGCAGGGTGAACCGCTGTCCGCGCTGTCCAGGATGGCACGTGGGGAACACCGGCAGATCGATATCCGGCAGGGCGACACCGTGGTATTGGCGAGTTCGCTGATCCCGGGCAATGAGACCGCGGTATTCGCGGTAGTCAATGGGCTGGTCCGGCTCGGCGCGCAGGTGGTGCACCAGAGCAACGCGAAGGTGCATGTCTCCGGCCATGCGCCCGCCGGTGAGCTGCTCTTCCTGTACAACGCGGTGCGGCCGAGTAACGTCCTGCCGGTACACGGAGAGTGGCGCCATCTGCGGGCGAACGCCGAGCTGGCCAGGCAGACCGGCGTACCGGCCGATCGGGTGGTCATCGCCGAGGACGGGGTGGTGGTCGATCTCGTCGACGGCAAAGCCGAGACGGTTGGCCGCGTCGAGGTTGGACACGTCTATGTGGATGGGCTGTCGGTCGGCGATGTCGGGGAATCCACCCTCTCGGACCGGCTGATCCTTGGCGAGGGCGGGTTCATCGCGATCAATGTGGCGGTGGACCACACATCGGGCAGGGCGGTAGCGCCGCCGACGGTGTCCGGGCGTGGCTTCTCGGATGACCCGAAAGCACTCGAGTCCGTGGTGCCGCTGGTCGAAATGGAGCTGGCCCGTACCGAGGCCGAGGGGATCGTGGACACTCACCGCATTGCCCAGGCCGTTCGCCGGGTCGTCGGTCGCTGGGTCGCGGAAACCTACCGGCGCCGACCGATGATCGTGCCCACCGTGATCGCCGTCTGATCATTCCCGGGGATCGCTGGGCAGCGGTTCGGCGACGGTGGTCGGTCGACTTGTCGCCCGCTGCACGATCGCGGCGCCGCTGAGCAGGACAGCGGCGCCGACGAGCTGGATCGGGGTGAGTGTTTCGCCGAGCAGCAGCCACGCCGCGACCGTGGCCACCACGGGTTCGGCCAGCGCGAGGACACTGGCCACATTCGGCGGAAGGTGTCGCAGTGCGGCGATGCCGCTGAGGTAGGCAAGCACTGTCGCCAGCAGCGCGACCGCGAGCAGCAGTGCCCACACCGGTGGTTGCCATGGGCCGAACTCGGCGCGCGCGTCGAAGACCTCGAACGGCATCCGCCACGGCGGGCTGACGACGGCGACCGCCACGGCGCCGAGCAGCATTCCCCAGGTAACCAACCCCAGCGGGTTCATGGTGTGCGCCCCGCGCTCGCCGATCAGAAAATAGGCGGCCGAACAGCATGCGGCGGCGACCCCGGCGAGCAGGCCCAGCGCGTCCAGGCGCAGGCCGTGCCATACCTGAACCATCGTCGCGAGGCCGAGTACGGCAAGGCCGGTGCCCAGCCACATGAGCTGGGGCAGCACGGTACGGCGGATCAGCCGTACCCACAGCGCGACCAGCACCGGCGAGAGGTACTCGAGTAGCAGCGCGATCCCGACCGGTAGCCGGGAGACCGCGAAGAAGTAGCAGAGCTGGATACCACTGACACCGAGCAGCCCATAGCCGGCTACCAGGCGCCACTGTGTCCGACGGATCCGTAGCGCGCTCGGCTGGCTGAGGCCGACGCCGATGAGCAGCACGAGCGCGGCGATAGCGATTCGCGCGGCGGTGACCTGCTCCGCGGTCATCCCGGCCTGCATTGCTGGCTTCGCGATCGGCCCGGATACACCGAAACACAGCGATGAGGCCAGGATGAGCACGGTGCCGCGGGTGGGATGCGAGGTCGGCGGGGTGTGCACGGTGGTTGCCACCCGCTCAGTATCCCCGGCGGCGGAAAGTCTGGTACGCCCGTGCACTAATGCGCGGCGGCAAGCTGATCGCCTACCCGCGGTTACCGGTGTCGATGCGGTCGGTGTTGGCCGGCGGCCAGCCGCCAGATCGTGTCTGACTGGTCATGATCGGTGGGTAGCGCGCTGCCGTGGTCCTGGCTGGTTGGCTCGTCCTTGCTGCGTGCCCAGCGCGCGGCGCGGCCCTTCGGGGTATACCGCGGATAGGCGGGTTGTTCGCGTGCCTTGCGCTGGCGAACGGTGAGGACAACGGCGATCACCAGCAGACCGAGCCCAAAGAGTGATCCGGCCGTTACCCCGATCGCGAGAAGTATGGTCTGGGACATTTCCGTCCAGTGTTCCAGCGTACGGCGCTGCTGACCAGCGAATGTCGGGATAGTTCTGGTTACTCACCGACGCTGAGGTCGGTGCGGGGCGATCGAGTGTCACCTGGTTAGCTGAGGCGATACCCGCCTGTTCGGACGAGTCTGCTCCCGGCAGGCGACGATCTGTGACGGTACGCCGCGAGACGGCGATATCCACACAGGTGGTAAACCAGCCGACCCAGTAGGGCGTCTACCGGGTACGGACACGCGGCACGCGACCAGCATGGGGAGAAGGGGAGGACGCCGCCATGGGCGGTCAGGCACAGGCCACGCGCAGTGATACCGCGGCGCCACCGCGGCACTCGGGTGGGGTGGCGCGGAAGTATCGCCCGGAGGTTCAGGGGTTGCGGGCGTTGGCTGTGTTGTTGGTGGTGGCGTATCACGTGTGGCTGGATC
>NZ_SLXQ01000009.1 GCF_004340875.1 Tamaricihabitans halophyticus
CGGCATCTGGCACAACTGGGCCACGGGCGTCACCAGCAAACGATCACTGACCGCCTACGACCACTAACACCGACCTCACGGAATTAACCATCTAGTGTCCTGAGTCGGGGGTTCGTTAGCGGATTTCGGTGATCCAGGTGGATGCATCGCAAGGCGGAGGTGGGGGTGCCCCCGCCGTGAGGTGGGGGAGAGGTCATAGCAGCGCTATGGCCGACGACGCTCCCCTACTGTGGCCGCCAAGCGTGCCACAGCGGGGGCCCAACGCAGCGAGGCGCCGCCTGGGCCCGAAAGATGCCACTCATACTTCTGGCTCAGGACACTAGCCGCGCAGCTGGTCGTTGATCTCCTGCTGGTAGTTGCTCACCCGGGTGTACACGCCGGGGCTGCCCGGCCGCGCGCAACCCTCGCCCCAGGAGACGATGCCGATCAGCCGGTCGCCGGCGATCAGCGGACCACCGGAGTCACCCTGGCAGGCGTCGATACCACCCTCCGGGTAGCCGGCGCACACCATCGATTCGGCGTCGAAATCGCGGTAGGAGGCCGCGCAGTCCTCGTCGCTGAGCACCGGAACGGTCGCGCTGCGCAGGTAGCGCGATTCCTCGCCGCCTTCCGAGGTGCGCCCCCAGCCGAGCACGGTGGCTTCGGTGCCCTGGGCGTACAGCTCGGCGTCGCGGTCGGTGGCGGCGTCCATGGTGCGGTACGGCAACGAACGGTTCAGGGTGAGTACGCCGATATCGGCGCCACTGTTCGGTCGGGTGAAGTCCGGATGGGTCCACACCTCGGCGACGCTGGCCGTATGGCCGTCCGACGCCTGCTTGTCGTCCCTGCCGCCGACCACGCGCAGCTGGTCCTGGGGCAGCGCCTCGGCGCAGTGCGCGGCGGTGAGCACGCGATCCGGGGCGATCAGCGTGCCGCCACAGAACTGCTGGCCCTGCTCGTCGGCGAGGTAGACCGCGAACGGGTAGGCGCTCACCGAACTCTGCTCGCCACCGACGATGCGCGGTTCGGCGCTCGACGACGGGGTGCTCTCCGGCGGCTCGGACGCGGCGGCGGCCTGGCCAACCGCGGACAGTGCGAACAGGCCGCCCGCGGCCGTAGCGGTGATCGTGCGCAGTACGGGTAGGCGCTTGCCCATCCCGCTCTCCCTTCGGCTGGCTTGCTGGACGTCCACGCGCGGCGCGGGGCGAGTTACTCGCCGGAATGACCCTATGCGGCGAGCACGCCCGCCGGCTGTCGCTGGATCGTGTGCACTTCCCGCCGTTGGGTGTCGCACGGTCGGGTTCGGCACCGTGTCACGCTGGACGGTATGCCTCGCCGGGGATTCGCGCACACCCTGCTCATCGCCGTGTGCATGGTGCTCACCGTCGCGGCCTGCGCCAATCCGGGTCCGCCGGTGTCGCCGAGCGACCCCACCCGAAACGGTGACACACCGCGATCAACGAGCGACACTACGGTAACCACACCGGAACCGAGCCCGAGCTGGCGGGTGGGTGCCAGCCCACTGCCGCGCCGGCCGGACGGTCTTGGCGAGATCCAGCCAACACCGCCTGAGCTGACCGAACGGCGGTTACCCACCAACGACGTACTCGCCCCTCCGGAGGACGGCCGGTACGCGGCGCGCATCCAGCGGGTGCCGGACCAGGTGCTGGCGCGCAGCACCTGGTCGACGGGTTGCCCGGTCGGCCGCGCCCAGCTGCGGTACCTGACGATGTCCTTCTGGGGCTTCGATGGCCGCCCGCACACCGGGGAGATGCTGGTACACGAGCGGGTCGCGAACCAACTGACCGAGGTGTTCCAGCGGTTGTACGCGGCTCGGTTCCCGATCGAGGAGATGCGGGTGGTGCGGGCGTCCGAACTGGATGCGCCACCTACCGGGGATGGCAACAACACCACCGCTTTTGTCTGCCGTCCAACCACCGGCGAGCAGGGTTGGTCGGCGCATGCCTATGGTCTGGCGATCGACCTGAACCCGTTCCAGAATCCGTACACCAGCAGCGATATCGTGCTTCCCGAGCTCGCTTCCTCCTATGTGGACAGAACATGGCGCAGGCCGGGCATGCTGCGAGCTGGTGACGCCGCGGTGTCGGCTTTTCAGCGAATCGCGTGGACATGGGGCGCTATCTGGCGCGATCCACGTGACATCATGCACTTTTCCGCGACAGGGAATTAGCTGCGGCCTCGGCGGGGTTATCGCGATGAGCGAGAATGCGGTATGACGGCGTTACGAACGGGTCCACGGGGCTGATTGGGAGACTGGCTGGATGGGTGAGACGCACGCGGCGAACAACCATTTCGATCTGGTGATCGTCGGCACTGGTTCCGGCAACTCGATTCTGGACGAGCGGTTCGCCGGGCAGCGGGTCGCGATCGTGGAAAAGGGCGTATTCGGCGGGACCTGCCTGAATGTCGGGTGTATTCCGACGAAGATGTTCGTGCACACCGCCGATCTGGCCGCCACCCCGGCTTCGGCTGCCAGGCTGGGTGTGGACGAGACGCTGGACGGGGTGCGGTGGCCGGAGATCAGGGACCGGATTTTCGGCCGGATCGATCCGATCGCCTCGGGTGGCCGCGATTACCGGATCAACCACCCGGACAACGCGCATGTCACGGTTTTCGAAGGACTCGCGAGCTTCACCGGGCACAAAACCCTGTCGATCAGCCCGAACGACGGCGGTCCCGCGACGGAGATCACCGCCGATCAGTTCGTGCTGGCCGCCGGCAGCCGCGCGGTGCTCCCGGATGTCGACGGGCTGGCCGATGTGGATTACCACACCAGCGACACGATCATGCGGCTGGATGAGCTGCCGAACCGGATGATCATTCTGGGCAGCGGGTTCATCGCGGCCGAGTTCGCGCACGTGTTCTCTTCCTTCGGTGTCGACGTGACGCTGATCGCGCGCTCCGGTGCCCTGCTGCGCGGCGAGGACGCCGCGGTCAGCGAACGCTTCACCGAGGTGGCCACGCGGCGCTGGGATGTCCGGTTGAACCGGAATACGGTGCGCGCGGAAAGCGACTCCCGGACGGTCCGCCTGCACCTGGAAGGTCCGGATGGCCCGGAAACGGTGACCGGCGAGGTCCTACTGGTGGCGGTTGGTCGCACGCCGAACGGCGATCTGCTCGATGTCACGAAAACCGACGTGTCCGTTGTGGATGGTGGATACGTCGGTGTGGACGAGTACCAGCGGACGAACGTGCCGGGTATCTGGGCGCTCGGCGATGTCAGCTCGCCGTACGAACTCAAGCATGTGGCCAACCATGAGCAGCGCACGGTGCAGCACAACCTGCTCAACCCGGACGATCTGGTCGCCGCCGATCACCGGTTCGTACCGCATGCGGTGTTCACCGCGCCACAGATCGCGGCGGTGGGGCTGACCGAACGGGAAGCCGTGCGGCGCGGGGTGCGCTATGTGACGGCCACCCAGGATTACGCGGATATCGCCTACGGCTGGGCGATGGAGGACAACACCGGGTTCGTGAAGCTGCTCGCCGATCCGGACACCGGTCTCCTGCTTGGCGCGCATGTGATCGGGCCGCAGGCGCCCACGGTGATCCAGCCGCTGATCCAGGCGATGAGCTTCGATCTGGACGCCAAGCGGATGGCTCGTGGGCAGTACTGGATCCACCCCGCCATGCCGGAGGTCGTGGAGAACGCGCTGCTCAAGCTCGATCTGTAGGCGGTGTAACTCGCACGGCCGGCAGGTTCGGCGGCCGTGTGGCGTCCAGCAGCCGCCAGATGGCGTCGGTATCCAGGTGTTCGGCGACCAGATCGCCGAGTAGGTCCAGCTGGGCGCCGCGGGCCGCCGCGAAATCGGTGTCTGGCGCGCCGGTGTAGCCGTCGCGGCCCGCCGTGTTGGCTGCCCAGGTGAGCAGGGCCCTGCGAAACGCGTTGTTCTCCAGCAGCCCGTGCCAGTGGGTGCCGATGACCCCTCCGGCGACGGCACCTTCGGGCTCGCCGTTGTCCTCGGTCAGCAACGGCTCGAGTGCGTCCGGCCGGCGGGAGACGGTGCCGTGGTGAATCTCGTAGCCATGCACCGGATTCCCCCACGCCATCCCTTGTGGACGGTTGAGCGTTTTCGTCGCGGCGAAGGTGATGTCCAGGTCGAGCAAACCGAGTCCGGGTACCGCGCCGGCGCCGGACTCCACCTCGTCCCAGATCTGGCTGGCGAGCATCTGGTAACCACCGCAGATGCCGACGACCGGCAGGCCACGGTGCGCGTGTCGGGTGATCGCCTCGGCGAGTCCGGTTTCGCGGAGCCAGCGCAGATCCGCCACGGTTGCCTTGGAGCCGGGCAGTACCACCAGATCCGTGTCAGTGAGCCGGGAGGGTTCGGCGACGAACCGGACCGCGACGCCCGGTTCACAGGCCAGCGCTTCCACGTCCGTCGCGTTGGAGATCCGCGGTAGCCTCGGCACGGCGACCCGCAGCCACTGCTCGCCGATCGGCGGCGCGGGGCTACCGATCACCCCGTCCGCCACATAGGACAGTGAGTCCTCCGCGTCCAGCCAGAGCTGGTCTGCCCACGGAAGCACGCCGTACACCGGCCGCCCCGTCATCTCCTTGATACTGTCCAAACCGGAATCCAGCAGCGCCGGGTCACCGCGGAACTTGTTGATCACGAACCCGGAAACCAGCGCCTGATCCGCGGGGTCGAGCAGCGCGAGGGTGCCGAAGAGTTGCGCGAACACGCCGCCCCTGTCGATGTCGCCGACCACGAGTACCGGCAGGCGCGCGGCGCGGGCGAGGCCCATGTTCGCGATATCCCTGGCACGCAGGTTGATCTCCGCCGGTGAGCCGGCGCCCTCGCAGAGCACCACGTCGTAGTCGGCGCGCAGCCCTTGCAGGGTGTCCAGCACGGTGCCGAGCAGCTGGTCCTTGTGCCCGGCGTAGGAGCGCGCGGTGACCTCGCCGGCTACCTTACCGAGCAGGACGAGCTGGGAGCTGCGCTCCCCGCCTGGCTTGAGCAGTACCGGGTTGAACCGCACGCTGGACTCGAGCCCCGCCGCGGCGGCCTGTACCGCCTGCGCCCTGCCGATCTCGCCGCCGTCCGGGGTGACGACCGAGTTGTTCGACATGTTCTGCGCCTTGAACGGCGCGACCCGCACTCCCTGCCGTGCCAGCCACCGGCACATTCCGGTGACCAGCACGCTTTTCCCCGCATCCGAGGTGGTGCCGGCGACAAGCAGCGCGCCACTCACGGCAGGGTCAGGATCTCCGCGCCGTCCTCGGTGACCACCAGGGTGTGCTCGAACTGCGCCGTCCAGCTCTTGTCCTTTGTGGTCACCGTCCAGCCGTCCGACCAGATGTCGTAGTCGATCCCGCCGAGCGTGATCATCGGCTCGATGGTGAACGTCATGCCGGGTTCGATGACCGTGTCCACGTCCGGGTCGTCGTAGTGCAGGATGACTAGTCCATTGTGGAATGATCGGCCGATGCCGTGCCCGGTGAAGTCCCTGACCACGCCGTAGTTGAACCGCTTCGCGTAGGCCTCGATGACCCTGCCGATCACGCTCAACGGCCGGCCCGGTTTGACCGCCTTGATCGCGCGCATCGTTGCCTCGTGAGTGCGCTCGACGAGCAGCCTGGCCGGTTCGCTGACCTCGCCCGCGAGGAAGGTCGCGTTGGTGTCCCCGTGCACGCCACCGAGGTAGGCGGTGACGTCGATGTTCACGATGTCGCCGTCGTCGATCACGGTGGAGTCCGGGATGCCGTGGCAGATCACCTCGTTCAGCGAGGTGCAGCAGGATTTCGGGAAGCCGCGGTAGCCGAGGGTGGAGGGGTAGGCGCCGTGGTCGCAGAGGAACTCGTGGATCACCGCGTCCACCTGGTCGGTGCTCGCCCCTGGCCGCACCGCTTTGCCGCCCTCGGCGAGAGCCTGCGCGGCAATCTTGCCGGAGGTGCGCATCGCCTCGATGATCTCGGGTGGCTGGGTGTACGGGTCGAGGTTGCGGGCGGGCGAGGCCTTGTCCACGTACTCGGGCCGCTCGATCGACGAGGGCACGGCTCGGCGCGGAGTCTGCTCACCTGCTGTGAGTGGGGCACGAACGGGCATGCCCACACACTACGACGCGCCTCCGGTGCGGCGCCGCACCACTAGCGGTGTGGTACCACCCACATGACCCAGTGTTGGCTGGTTAGCGCAGGCCGCGCAGGAAGTCTCCGGAGGTTTTGACCGCGGGCAGCGCGGTCCCGCCACCGACCACGAGTACCGCGAAGGCCAGGTCGTCCTGGTATCCGGCGAACCAGCCGTGTGACTGGCTGCCGTCGCCGAACTGGGCGGTGCCGGTTTTGCCTCGGACCCGAGGGACGTCGGAGAGTTCACCGGCCGTGCCCACGGTGACGACCTCGCGCATCATCTCGCGCAGCGCGGTCACCGTCTTGGTTGGCACCGGCTGGGCTGGCGAGTCGACTTCGGTTTTCTCGTCTGCCAGCAGTTTCGGGATGGGTCGTTCGCCTTCGGCGACGGTGGCCGCGGTGAGTGCCATGCCGAACGGGCTGGTCAGGATAGTGCCCTGGCCGAACCCGTTCTCCGCGCGTTCGACGACCTTCTCGGCGGCTGGTGCCGAGCCGGTGACCGTGGTCGCGCCGCGCAGCACGTAGTCCACGCCGATGCCGAACTGCTTGCCGGTGCGGGTCAGCGCGTCGGCGGTGAGGTCGGCGGAGACCTGCGCGAAGGTGGTGTTGCAGGATTTCGCCAGCGCGGTGTGCAGCGGGACGGTGCCGAGGTCGAACAGGTCGTTGTTCGGGATCCGGCGGTTGTCGATCACGGTGGTACTGGGGCAGTCCACCTGGCTGTTGGCGGTGTAGTCGCCGGACTGGAGCGCGGCCGCGGCGGTGATGATCTTGAACGTGGAGCCTGGTGGGTAGCGGCCGGTCAGCGCGATGGCGCCCTGCTTGTTGGCTGGTTCGTTCTGCGCGACGGCGACGATATCGCCGGTGGATGGCTGGATCGCGACCAGCGCGGCCGGTTCGTCGAGTTTGCCGAGGGCCGCTTCGGCCGCCTGCTGTTCGGGCAGCCCGAGTGTGCTGTGTACGGCTTGGGCCGGGTTGCCTTCGGCGGCGTGCAGCTGGTCTATTTCGGTGCCGGTGTCGTCGACGATGACCACGCGCCAGCCGGGGCTGCCGGTGAGCTCGTCGGCCAGCTCGTCCTGTAGGCCGCCGAGGATCTGTGGGCCGAGGTCGGATGTGGCGGGCAGTAGTTTGCTCTGGGTGCTGAAGCGCAGCCCGGAGAGGTTGTAGATGCGGGGTTTCACCCGCTGGTAGTCGGCTTCGCGCAGGGTCGCGACGAGGTACTCGGAGGTGGCCTCGCGGGCGCCGTCCAGGATGCCCCTGGTGGTGATCTGCGCGTCCAGTGGGTTCAGCGCCTCGGCGAGGCCGGTGGCGGTACCGCGCAGGTCGTTGGTCTTGCGCCGATCGAGCAGTACGGAAACGACCGTTTCCGGGCCGATCAGCACGCGTCCCTCGCGGTCCAGTACGGGGGCGATTTCGGGTGGATCGTCGCGCACCAGGATGCGTTGCTGTTCGCCCAGCCTGGGGTGCACGGTGGAGGGGTTCCACAGCACCCGCCAGTCACCCGAGCCGGCTTGTTGCGGGGTGAACAGGTTGATCGTGCTTTCGTAGTTCCAGACCCGGCCGTCGCCGAGGTTCCAGCTGATGGCGAATTGCACGCGGCCACGGTCGGCGCCGGGGTTGGCGTCGACCCGCTGGATTCTGGTTGTCACCTTTTCCGGGTCCAGCGTGTCCCGCACGCTGTCCATGGTCTGTTTCGCGAATTCAGCCGAATCGGTGAGGTTCGCGGCGGCGCGGGTATCACCTTCGGCGAAGGCGGTCAGGAAATCCGCGGCGATGTCCCTGGCGCTGGGGCCACCGAAGACCCCACAGCCGGCGAGGGTGCCGGCAAGTACGCAGGCGAGTAGCAGCCCGCCGATTCGTCGGTACCGCGATAGCCGCACATCGCGCAGTATGCCCGGTGTCGCGGCCAGGGCCGCGCTGAAACGCCGCGACTGCCGGCTGTCCTTGAAGAACGCGGTCGCCGAGCGTGCGCGGGGCTAGAACAGGATGGTGGCGTAGGAGCCGGCGCGCTGGAAGCCGATCTTCTGGTAGGCGGCGAGCGCGGGCGCGTTGTAGGCGTTCACGTAGAGGCTCGCGGCGCGGTTGAGCCGAACGACCAGGTGGTTGACCACGGCGGCGGTGCCGGCGGTGCCGAGGCCTTGCCCGCGGTGCGCGGGGTGCACCCACACACCCTGGATCTGGCCGACCTTGCTGGACAGTGCGCCGATCTCGGCCTTGAACACCAGTTCGCCGTGTTCGTAGCGCGCGAAGGCGCGCCCGCTAGAGATCAGTTCGGCGACCCGTGCCCGGTAGCCGACACCACCGTCGCCGGCGCAGGGGTCGATGCCGACCTCCTCGATGAACATGGCGATGGCGGCGGGCAGGTAGGCGTCCAGTTCCTCGATCCGGACCTGCCGGACCAGCGAGTCGGCGGGGACTCGCGCACGACGTGTGGTGGCCAGTACCGGCTGCTCGGCCCGTACTTCCCTGGCCGGTCCCCATTCCGGTTCGAGCGCCTCCCACAGGCCGATGACCTGTTCGGCCGGACCAACCAGCGAGGAGCAGATCCGGCGCCGCCGTAGCGCCCGGTCGGCGAAACCGCGAATAACCGTCTGGTTACCGGATAACGGGATCAGGTTCGGCCCGGAAAAGCACAGTCCGGCAACTTTTCCACCGCGGGTGTCGACGCCCCAGAGTTCCCCGCCAAGGCGCGTGGGAGCCAGTCCGGCGGCTTCCACCCTGGCCCCGACCATGCAGGTGCCCACGGGGTCCGCGGCAAGCGCGGCATGCACCGCTGCGGAGTCCCGTTCGTCGAGTAGCCGTGCGCCGGCGAGCCGCAACACGGTAACCAGAGTGCCAGATCGAGGGCGGTTATGCCGAGCCGTAATAGATACCGCACGCTCCGTCGCCGCGTTCTAGCGCTCCCCCATGGCGGCCGCATCCGGCGCTTCTAATATGCTCACGGCCTCCCGAATTACCCCTATGAGGCCACACCGGGCCGATGTGCCAGCAGCGTAGGACTGTTTGTACGCGCCGAACACCTGGTCCGGGTTGACTTCAAGATCGGGCTGGTTGGACGGAGGCGTGCCGGTATCGGCAGGTCCGGCCAGTGTCACTCATTCAGCGCAAGAAAGGACAGGTATCGGTGGCTCAGGCTCTCGATCAGATTCTGCTTTCCGAAAGCAAGCGCCCGGAAGTTGTCACCGACTTTCAGAACTTGATCGACGAGGAGGTTTCCGGAAAGAAGGGTGTTTCCGGGCTCGCCGTCAAGGGTGTCTACGGCACCGTCAAGGCAGTCAAGTCGGGCATGATTCATGACGCGGTGGACAGCCTGCTCGATGATTTCGTGCAGCGGCTGCAGCCGTTCTACGCGGAGTACCAGACCGCTGGCGGTGGCACCCCGCTCAGCGAGTACCTTTCCGGCCGCGGCGATGAGGTTGCCGACGCGCTGCTGGGTGTTACCGATGAGCGCGCCGGTAATTCGCAGCGCAAGAGCGTGAAGAACGGCTACGAGAAGCTGCGTCCGCAGGCGAAGAAGCACGTCGAGGAGGCGGTCCCGCAGATCGGATCGCTCATCGAGAAGCACACCGCTTGATCGCGACCGCGGTGGTGATCCCGCCGCGGGCAGCGCTCTGTGGGGCGGCGTCGGGGTAACCCGATGCCGCCCCATTTTTTTGCGCGCCGGTTTTTGCGCGCCGGCCGCCCAAACGCGTTTAGCGTGCTGAACGCGATCAATCGCCTGGTCAGCGGGTTAAGCGGCCGGTTGGGTTTCGGGTTCGCCCTCTACCGGTCGCAGGTAGGGGCGTTCCTCGGCGAGCCAGATGCCGGGTGCGCAGCCGGCGAGCGAGCGCCATTCGTTGGTCATATGTGCTTGGTCGTGGAAGCCGCAGTCCGCGGCGATATCGGCGAGTACCGGTTGCGGGGCCCGCAACAGCTGGGTGCGGCTGTGTTCGAAGCGCAGCACCCTGGCGAGTTGTTTGGGTGTGAGACCGAAGTGGTCGCGAAAGCGTGCGGCGAAGTGCCGGCGGCTCCAGCCGATCTCGTCGGCGAGCTGGGTGACGGCGAGGACGCCGCGGTGCCGGCGTAGGCGTTGCCATGCCCAGTCGATTTCCGCCGCGGCGGGTCGGCCGCCGCTCGGCCCTGCTTCGACGGCGGCGCGCAGGGTTTCGTCGAGGATCGCGAAGCGGTTCGACCAGTTGGTCGCCGCGGCGAGTCGGTCCGGCAGCGCGCGCATCCAGTTGCCTGGCAGTTCGTTGAGTTCGATCACTGAGCGGGTGAGTTCGGCGGCTGGCAGCCCGAGGAGCTGGTGTGCGGTGAGGGGGTGTAGTTCGAGTTGGACACCGCGCTGTAGCCGGTGCTGTTCAATGAGGACCGGGGTGTGGTGCAGCCCGCCGAGGCAACTGTCGTAGCCGTTGGCCGGTCGGCTGTGGTCCGGCAGGCCGCGGAACCGGATCGGTTCGGCAAGGCTGATGACCAGTGTGAGGTATCTGCTTGGCAGTCCTCTGTGCACGCTCAGCGGAATGTTGTCCTGGTGGTATCCGATGTAGCGGTGCACCAGGTGGCGAAGCGCGGGGTGCGGCGCACGCAGCGCGAACTGCGTGTCTGCTGATGGGTATCCCCCTGCGGCCACGGTTCGACTGTACGCCGCCGGCGGTACTCAGATCAGGTTGTGTTCGCGGAGGAAGTCGTCCGCGATCTCGGCTGGGTTGCGCTTTTCCAGGGTGAACTGGTCGTTGAGCCGGGTGAGTTCGTTGGTGCTGAGCGCGGCCGACACGTCGTTGAGTGCGCGCCGTTCGGCTGGGGTGAGGGCGCCGGCGGCGGCGAGCGGAACGATGTTCTGTGCTGGATACATGTGTTTGGGGTCTTCGAGTTCGACGAAGTTGTTGGCTTCGATCACCGATGAGGTGCTGAACAGGTTGGCTACCTGCACGTCGCCGTCGCGTAGCGCGGCGACGGTGACGGGACCGCCGGTGTCGGTGGTCTGGATCTGCTTGAACTCGCAGCCGTAGAGCTCTTTGATCTGTGCTTCCCAGCGTTCGGCCCATTCGCCGGCGCCGCCGAAGACGAACTCGGCGCAGCGCGGGCCGAGATCGGCGATGGAGCGAATGCCTTGCCGGGCGGTTTCCTGCCGCACTACGAGTACGTCGGTGTTCTGCGCGGGCGATTGGTCGAGTACTTCGAAGCCGTTCGGCAGGGTTTCTTCGAGTTCCGCGTAGACCTCGTCCTGCGTGGTGACGCTGCTGTCCGGGTTGAAGTAGCGCAGCAGGTTGCCGCTGTATTCGGGGACGACGCTCAGCGATTTGTCTCGGAGCGCTTGGGCGACGACTTCCCTGCTGCCGACGGGTGGTGAGACCGTCACGTTGTCCGCTCCGGCGTTGCGCAGCGCGCCCGCGTAGATCTCGGCGAGCAGCAGGTTCTCGCCGACGTCGGAGGCGCCGATGATGATCTCGCCGTCCGGGCCGCCTTCACCGCCGCCCTGTAGTGGGTTTCCGCAGGCGCTGAGCAGCAGTGCGAATGCGGCGAGGAGTGCGGGGATGAACCGTTTCATGGGTGGGTACCTCCGGCGGCCGCGCCACGTGCGGCGACGCGTAGTCCTTGGGGCACCACGATCCTGCTGAGTAGCGCGAAGACCAGGTCGAGCAGGACCGCGAGCAGCGCGGTGAGTAACGCGCCGCCCGCGACGGCGCTGTAGTCGAGGATCTTGAGCCCGTCCAGTAGGAAGCGGCCGAGGCCGTCCAGCCCGACGTAGGCGGCGACGGCGACGGTGGCGACGAGTTGCAGTACCGCGTTGCGGATGCCGCCCATGATCAGTGGGAGCGCGACCGGCACCTCGACTTGCCAGAGCCGTTGCCGGCCGGTCATTCCCATGCCGACGGCCGCGTCCACGACGACGCGGTCCGCTTCGGACACGCCGGCGTAGGTTCCGGCGAGGATGGGCGGGATGGCGAGCACGACGAGGCCGATGATCGCGGCCGCTTCGGCGCCACTGATCAGCAGGAACAGGAAGGTGACCAGGCCGAGGGTGGGCAGCGAGCGGATCGCGTTGCTGGCGCCGACGAGTAGTACGCCGCCGCGTCCACTGTGGCCGACGAACAGCCCGAGTGGGATGGCGATGGCCGCCGCGATGAGTAGCGAGATGAGGGTGAATTCCACATGTGCGAGCAGCTGTGCGGGGATTCCGCCGCTGCCGCGCCAGTTGGCTCCGTCGCCAAACCAGCTGATCAGGTCGCCAAGCACTGTGCCCTGCCTTTCAGATGGCTCCGCCACGACTGTCGGCTGGCTCCGCCGCGGCCGGTTGTCCGCTGGCGCGCTGCCATGGGGTGAGTGCCCGGCGCAGCGCGACGAGCAGTAGGTCGACGACGAAGGCAAGTACCACGGTGAGCACGATGCCGACGATGATCGGCGCGTAGTACTCCCGTTGGAAGCCGTCGGTGAACAGCACGCCGAGCCCGCCGGTTCCGATCAGCGCGCCGACGCTGACCAGGCTGATGTTGCTGACCGAGCCGACTCGGACGCCGGCGGCGAGTACGGGTACCGCGAGTGGCAGTTCGACCGCGACGAACCGGCGGATTGGCCGGTAGCCCATCGCGGTGGCCGCCGCGATCACGTGGCTGGGTACCGCGTCCAGCGCGTCGACGACCGGGCGGACCAGCAGCGCGGTGGTGTAGACGGTGAGCGCGACGATGACGTTCGCGCTGTCCAGGATTTTGGTGCCGATGATGCTTGGCACGAGCAGGAACAGGGCCAGCGAGGGGATGGTGAACAGGAGGTTGGCCAATACCAGTGCGACGGCGCGGACTGGCCGCCAGCGTTGGGCCGCCCAGCCGATGCAGATGGCGAGCACGATGCCGCAGACGAGTGGCACGAGCGCGAGGTAGATGTGGTCGCCGAGCGCGACGAGTACCTGGTCTCGGTTGTAGGGGCTGCCGAGGAAGTCGAGGAGCTCTTGCCACATCAGCCGGCGCTCCCCCGGTTGATGACCTCGAGTACGGTTTCGGCGCTGACTACCCCGAGGTAGGCGCCGGTGTCGTCGACGACGACACCCTGGCCGGCTGGGGAGGACAGCGCGGCGTCCAGCGCGCCGCGTAGTGAGCTGCCGTGCCCGTGTAGTGAGCCGCCGGCGTGCAGGTCGCCTTCGCGTAGTGCGGCGCTCGGCGCGCTGCCTGGGCTTCGCCAGCCGCGCGGCTGGCGTTGCTCGTTGAGGGCGAGCACCCATTCCGAGCCGGTGGCTTCGACTGGTGCGCCGATGGTCACGGTCGGCACCTGGCTCAGCGTCAGTCCGGTGGAGTCCAGGAAGGACAGCCCTCGGTAGCCGCGATCCTTGCCGACGAAGTTGGCGACGAAGTCGTCGGCGGGGTCGCGCAGTACATCGGCTGGCGAACCGTACTGGGCGAGCAGCCCGCCGGTGCGGAACACGGCTACTTTCTCGCCGATCCGGACCGCTTCGTCGATATCGTGGGTGACGAACACGACCGTCTTGTCCAGCTCGTCCTGTAGCCGCAGGAGTTCGTCCTGGAGGCCTTCGCGGACGACTGGGTCGACGGCGCTGAACGGTTCGTCCATCAGCAGGACGGGTGGGTCGGCGGCGAGCGCGCGGGCCACGCCGACGCGTTGTTGTTGCCCGCCGGAGAGCTGTGCCGGATAGCGTTTGCCGAGTTCGGCTGGCAGGCCAACGAGCTCGAGTAGTTCGCCGGCCCTGGCGCGGGCTTTGGCGCGGGTCCAGCCGGAGAGCAGTGGCACGGTGGCGATGTTGTCCAGCAGGTTGCGGTGCGGGAACAGGCCGGCTTGTTGGATGACGTATCCGATGCCGCGGCGCAGTACTGCCGGGTGTGGGGTGCGGATGTCCTCGCCGCCGACCAGGATGGTGCCGGAGCTGGGCTCGACCATCCGGTTGACCATCCGCAGTGAGGTGGTTTTACCGCAGCCGGAGGGCCCGACGAATACGGTGATGGTGCCTTCTTCGACGGACAGGGACAGCTCGTCCACCGCGGTCGTCCCGTCGGGGAACCGCTTCGTCACGGCCTGGAATTCGATCACGCCGGGACCTCCAGCTGACCCGACGGCCACTTGCCGGCCGCCGCACGAGGTCCCGACCCTAGCGTGTGGGTACGACAGGTCGCACCAGTTCTCGAAATCTGGTTTGTCGGTGTTTACGGTGGTACCGCGCGTGAGGTGGTCACGAGGTTGCCGTCGGGCTGGTGCGCGGTTCCCGTGCAGGGTGGCCGGCTGGCGAGTGGCGCACGGACTCTAGGCTGGACGTATTGTGCGCGTAGATGAATCCTCGGAGTCTCCTAGCCAGCGGATGGCTGACTACCTCGCGTTGTTCGGAGTGGACAGTCGGAAACCACGGCGGGTGCTGGAACTGCTGTGTTCTGGGTGGTATTCCATCGATGAGCTGATTGCGGGTACGGCGGTACCGCACCGTACGGTGCGGGAGATCGTGGAGCTGCTTGGTGAGCGGTTGGTGTGGCGCGCCGATCGGTGTCAGCTCGCCGAGCGGTACCGGTCGGATTACCTGTCGCTGTTCGAGGGGCGGGCTGGTGCCGGTTTCGAGCCGGCTGAGCTGCTTGCGCGGTTGACCGAGGCGATCGCGAATGTGCCGGCCGCCTTGGCTGTACTGGATCATGTCCCTGCCACTCCGGAAAGCGTGTTACGCCGGGCGCAGTGGCTTGACCAGCGGTTCGACTTGTCCGGCGCGCGGATCCTGTGTCTCGGCGATCATGATCTGACCTCGGTCGCGTTGCGGATGCTGCGCCCCGATGTGCATCTCACCGTGGTCGATGTGGACGACCGCCTCCTAGGATATTTGGAAGGGATCTTCCCGCGAGGTCAATGGCCCGTTGGTACCGGCGAGCCGATTCGCACGCTGCACGCGGATTTCCGGCTGGGTCTGCCGCCTTCGGTGCTGGCTGATGTGGATCTGGTGTTCACCGATCCGCCGTACACTCCGGACGGTATCGAGCTGTTCCTGCGCCGCGGCATGGAAAGCCTGCGTGATCCACACGCGGGCCGGGTGGTGCTCGCTTACGGCTACAGCGCGCGCACCCCGACGCTCGGCTGGCAGGTGCAGCGCGCGATCGTGGACCTCGGCCTGCTGATCGAGGAGCTGGTGCCGGACTTCGACCGCTACCGGGGCGCGCCGGCGATCGGGAGCGCCAGTGATCTCCACGTGTGCCGGCCAGCCGGAAAGCCCGCGAAACGTGGCAGGGCGAAGCGCGCGATCTACACGCATGGCGCACAGTCCGTGGAGGCCGCGACCGAAGCGCCGACCGAGGTTCGCGCCCGGTTCCGCGAGTTGGTCGACGCGGCGGAACAACTCCGCGGCCCCGACTGGGACCGCGCGCGGCAGGCGACGCCGCTTGCCGTCTACGACCTCACCGCGGACCCCGGCGCCTGGCTGGCCCGCACCCTGTTGGCCAGCAACGCCGAGCGGGTGGCGGTGTTACTGCGCAACGATCATCCCGATCTGGCGACCGGAACGGCGCAGCGGGCGATCGCCGAGCTGCTGGACGGCAAGTACACCCTGCGGCCGCACCGCAGTACTCCGGATGCGCGGCACGCGATCCTGTATGCCGACCGCGTGGCGCACACCGAACTGGCCCCGCAGGAGCGCGTGCTGCGCGAGGTACTGGATCGGGCGCACGGCAAACTCGGCAACACCTGGCCGGAGGCGCTGGCCACGGTATGCGGCCAGCATCGCAAAACCGCGCGCGAAGCTGTTCAACAGGCGATCGCCGAGCGCCACCCGCCCGCGGTACTGGACGCCCGGCTGATCGATCTGTCGATCCCGCGCATCCGGCAGTTGCGCGGGATCATCGCCACGACGGCCAGCACAGCACCCGGTGACCGCGTCCTTTAGGGATCTTGCGGGTCAGGCCGACTCGTCGTGCGCGGCCTTCTCCACGGCTGCGGACACGGCTGGCGCGACACGTGGGTCCAGCGCGCTCGGCACGATCCGCTCCGGATGCAGATCCTCCGCCGCCACCTGGAAAATCGCGTCCGCGGCGGCCAGCTTCATCCGGTCGCTGATCTTTCGCGCGCCAGCGTCCAGTGCACCGCGGAATACTCCGGGGAAGGCAAGCACGTTGTTGATCTGGTTCGGGAAATCACTGCGTCCGGTGGCGACCACCCTGGCGTACCGCGCGGCGACCTCCGGGTGGATCTCCGGGTCCGGATTGGACAGTGCGAACACGATCGCGCCGGAATGCATGGTGGCCAGTTCGGCCTCGGTGATCGTGGAACCAGACAGTCCGATGAAGACATCCGCGCCGGCGAGCGCGTCTTCGAGACCGCCGCGCAGCCCAGAGGCGTTGGTCTCCGCCGCGAGCTGTTCCTTGATCGCGTTCAGGCCGGCGCGGCCCGGGTGGATGATGCCCTTCGAGTCGAGCATGGTCACCTCGCCCACCCCGGCGTTACGCAGAATGCGCGCGCAGGCCACGCCGGCGGCGCCGGCCCCGGAGATCACCACGCGCAGCTGGTTCATCTCCCTGCCTTCCACGGCGAGCGCGCCGCGCAGCGCGGCGAGCACCACGATCGCCGTGCCGTGCTGATCGTCGTGCATCACCGGGCAGTCGAGCGCTTCGATGACCCGCTCCTCCAGCTCGAAGCAGCGCGGCGCCGAGATGTCCTCCAGGTTCACCGCGCCGAACGAGGGGCGCAGCCGAACCAGCGTTTCCACGATCTCGTCCACATCGTTGGTGTTGAGCACCAGTGGAATGGAGTTCAGCCCAGCGAAACTCCGGAACAGCGCGGACTTGCCCTCCATCACCGGAAGTGACGCGCTCGCGCCGATGTCGCCGAGGCCGAGCACCGCGCTACCGTCGCTGACTACCGCAACCACGCGATGCGCCCAGGTGTAGCGCTCGGCGAGCGCCGGCTCGGCCGCGATCGCCCTGCTTACCTTCGCCACGCCCGGGGTGTACGCGATGGACAGATCCCGCTGGTTCGCGATCTGCCGCGGTACCTCGACCGAGAGCTTGCCGCCCTCGTGTCCGCTGAACACATCTTCGTCGGTGACCTGGTTGTTGGCTTCGTTGCTCACGGTAATGATCGTGTCCTCAAGTAGGGCTCGCGGTTCATACGGACATCTCGGCACGGTCCGGCGGGGTCACACCGGGTGCTCGGATGTCGTGGTGACGACGCCGGGCATGATGACTCCGGGCAGTACGTGTCCGCCGTATCGCGGTGGCGGTACCGGCACGGACCAGACTGTTGCCCTTCAGTGTCGCAGGCAACCAACCCCGTGTCTGCGGTGGGGATCACATCACCGGCGACTTCTTCGCAGGTCAACGGCCACTTCTCAAGACGTCCGTCCGGTTTGCTTTGCCTTGTTGCGGTGCGCGTGAGCACGTTCACTAGGGTGCTCGCCGTGCGCACACGACAGCTGGCCATCGAGGGCGTCTTCGAGTTCATCCCGACCGCGTATCCGGATCATCGGGGTTTGTTCGTCGCGCCGTTTCACGAGTCGGCCTTTCGCGAGGCGGTGGGTCACCCGTTGCGGTTAGCGCAAACGAACCACAGTGTCTCCCGCCAAGGCACGATTCGCGGCGTACATTTCGCCGACACTCCGCCAGGGCAGGCCAAGTACGTGTACTGCCCGCGCGGCGCCTTGCTCGATGTGGTTGTCGATATCCGGATCGGTTCGCCGACGTTCGGCGCGTGGGACGCGGTGCGGTTGGATGCCGAAGAGTTCCACGCCGTCTACATCCCGGAGGGGCTCGGGCACGCCTTCATCGCGCTCGAAGACGACACCGCGCTCGCCTATTTCTGTTCGACCAGCTACAACCCGTCGGCCGAACACGGCATCTCTCCACTGGACACCCGGCTCGGCTTGCCCTGGCCGGACGACATCCCGCATATCTTGTCCGAAAAGGACACCAATGCGCCCAGTCTCGCGGAAGCGGAAGCAGCAGGACTGCTGCCCAAATACGTGGACTGCCTCGCCTGGTACGAGCAGCTACGTAACTAGCAGGTCAGTCCACACCAGACGGTGATCACTCGCCTCGGTGAGCCGCGCCAGCTCGTCCTCGGCACGCGGCCAGAACACTCCCGCGCGCTTTGGCAGCAGGGGCAGCGACGGCAGCACGTAGTCGACGCGCAGGTTGCCCGGCTCCTCGTCGCTGAAGTCCGCCGTATCCAGACCCGGGTCACCACGATGCGTCTCGTTCGCCCCACCCTGTAGCTCGCTGGCCTCGGGCCCGCCCGCGCTGCGCGGCCGTGGGTCGATCACCCGGTGCGCACGGAGTACCTGGTTGGCCGCGGCGTCCACACTGTCGCCGTCCAGCGGATCGGCGTTGAGGTCGCCGGCGATCACGAACCTGGCGCCCGGCGGCAGACCGCCACGGTTGCCCACGTCGTCGTAGATGTAGCCACCGCGCGCGGGGTGTACGTAGTCCGCCCAGAAGCGGATCTCGTCGTGATTACGCTTACCGTTGCGGTCCTCGGGACCGTCGAAACTCGGCGGCGTGGGATGCGCGGCGAGCAGGTGCACCGTGCGCTTGCCGAGCTTGATCGGCACGTCCCAGTGCGATTTGGAGGACAGTCGGAGGTCGGCGAGCGCGTCCGGCGAGTACCAGTCCGCCGGCTCCGGCGTGTCCGGGTTATCCGGCAGCAGCGCGCCCGGCATGTCTTGCCAGCGGAACTGCTGGAACGTGCGCACGGCGTCCGTGTCGATCGGGTACTTGGACAACACGACCATGCCGTACTGACCGGGGAACTCGCCAAAGCCGAAGGCGTCGTCCGGGCCGCCGATCACGCCGTCGTTGTTCAGGTCGTGCCCGGATGGCACACCGGTATTGACCGGCGCGGTGTAGTGGTACGGGTATTCGATCGGCGCGGCGTCGTGTTGACCGCGCGCGAGATAGTTGTCGCGGAAACCGTCCAGCGCGGCGCCACTCTGGTCGTAGTCGAACTCGTTGAGCAGCACCACGTCCGGCCGGGTGCGCTGCAGCACTTCGGCGATCATGCTGGCCTGCGCGTTGTCCGGGGTGGCCAGCTCAGCTGCCAGCTGTCCCTGCTCGGCGCGGTTGAGCGAGGTGTTGTAGGTGGCGAACCGGACGCCGCCGGCGCCGCTCGCGGTCTCGGACGCGAACGTCTCGCTGGCCTGGGCGGCCGGCGCGAGGCTGGCTAGCAGCACAAACGCCCCGGCGACGACGGCGATGCGGTGGCCGCGCATGGGTTCCCCTCTCCGTGTTGCGCCGCCAGCCTAGCGGGCACACGGTTGCGCTCGGAGCACGTTCAGCGGGCTAACTGTTGAACTCGACGTGCGTTCAGCGGGCTAACCGTTGATTCTGGAACGCGATCAGCGGGCTAACCGCGGTATTTAGCGTGCACAAGTAATTCGCGATCAGCGGGCTAAACGTTGATATTCAGGACGCGGGTGGCTTTGTGCCCGGGCGAAACCGCCTCGGGGCTGGCCACAGGCGCGCGGGGATGACCGCGAGCACCGTGGCCGGCCCGAGCTCGCGCGAATCGGTGGAGGCGTACGGGTTGTCCCCGTGCACCGTCCACCCGCCCGGCTCCCTAGCTGCCACCCGCTTGACCGACAGCTGGCCGGGCCGGCCTGACCAGCTGACCAGCACCACGCTGCCGGGTCGCGGCGTCAACCACGGACAGGCGAGCACCACATCGCCATCCCGCAGCGCGGGCACCATCGACGGCCCACGGACCACCACCCTGCGCGGGAACCACCGTCCCATCCTGGCCACCGACCACCTCCAGCTGCTTCCGTGATGATCGCAGGGGTAAGGTCGGGCCTGTCGGAGCATTCACAATTTCAGCCAGGGAGGAACGATGCGACTGCTGTCGCGGCTATTCCGTCCGCGCCTGGAAGCCACCGCCCATTGCGACCTTCCGTGCGGCGTGTACGACCCCGCGCAAGCTCGGATCGAGGCCGAGTCGGTCAAGGCGATCCAGCAGAAATACCAGGACAACGAGGACCCCGAGTTCCGCACCCGGGCGATCCTGATCGCCGAACAGCGCTCGGAGCTCGTCAAGCATCACCTCTGGGTGCTGTGGACGGATTACTTCAAGCCGCCGCACTTCGAGAAGTACCCGCAGCTGCACGAGCTGGTGAACAAGGCCACCAAGGCCGCGGGCGCCACCGGCACGAAGGGTTCGATGGACCCGGCGACCGGTCAGCAGCTGCTGGACTACATCGCGGAGATTGACAAGATCTTCTGGGAGACCAAGCAGGGCTGACAGCCAGGCCATACAAGCGGCGCTGACCAGCGGAAACAACTTCCGTTGGCAGCGCCGTACTTGTTTGCGCGGCAACAACGTGGCCGAAACCCCGCACGCCGGTTACCTTTCAACTATGTCGGCCAGCCGAGCCCCGAGGAGCTTACGCACCGACGCGCGACGCAACCGAGACGCGCTGGTAGCGGCCGCACGCGCGGAATTCACCAAACACGGGCTACACGTCACCGACGAACGCATCGCCCGCAGCGCCGGGGTCGGCACAGCCACCCTCCGCCGACACTTCCGCCATCGCGGCGCACTGATCGACGAGATCTACCTTCCCCGGATGGAAGCCGAGATCGAACTACTCGAGCAGAGCCTGCAAGAAACCGACTGGGAGCAGGTCTTCGAGAGGTTCCTAACCGAATGCCTCGACCGCCTGGGCGACGATCCCACCAGCGGTGACCTGCTCGTGACACCGATGCCAACGGCGGTCCGGGTCGAAGCAGCCAAACAGCGCATCCACCGACTACTGGCCCACCAGATCACCAGATACCAGGAGGCGGGCTACTTGCGCGCCGACCTGACGATCGCCGACATCACGCTGCACGCGCTCGCGGTCATGCACGTCGCGGTGCAGACCCACGACATCGCGCCAAACGCACATCGTCGGTATGCCGAGCTGAGCGCGGACGCCTGCCGCGCAACCGATGCACCCGAACTCGACACACCTCCCATGACAATTGAGCAGCTACATCGGGTGCTGACGCGGGAGGGAGACCAGCGATGGCAACGGCGTCGGCTACCGCCGACCGGCGACCCTGGAACAACCGAGCGCCCAAGCAACCACGCGCCGGGAAACATTGCCAGTCGCAACCGGCAAGCCCTACTACTGGCCGCCAAGACCGAGTTCTCGGCAGTGGGACTACGCGCCCCACTCGAGGACATCGCGAAACGGGCTGGCGTGGGCATCGGGACCCTCTACCGGCATTTCCCCACCCGGTTGTCGCTGATCGACGCGCTCTACCTACGCACGCTGGAGGAACGCAACGCCTTCCTGGACGACTCGCTCGCGATGCCCAACGCGCTGGAGGGTCTCAGATCCTACATCGGCCGGTCCATTGAGCAGCTCACGGACGACATCGCTGCCCGCGATCTGATCGCCGCGGACCCACCGCCGGGTACCCGCAGCGCGCACGCGAAGGAGCTGTTCCGGGCGAAGATGACCGAACTACTCGGCAAAGGCCAGCGGCAGGGCTCGATACGCGGAGACTTCACCCTGGGCGATCTGGTCATGTACGGACTTGCCTTCACCCACGTCAGGTGGGAGACACGGGATTGCGCGCCCGATGCCTGGCGCCGATTCAACGACATGCTGATCGAGGCGCTGCGCCCCGAGCGGGCACATGAGCTCACCGGTCCAGTACTGACCAACGAGCAGTCGCTCGAGCTGGCCCAGCACAGAGCCCGCACCGGCTGGAGCGCGCGGACTCATCGCTGAGGCCACGACAGATCGGTGCTCGGTCGACGTGCGCAGCCACGACGTGGCCGAAATCCCGCACGCGGGTTACCTTTCGAATATGCAGGTCAGTGGAGCGCCCAAAGGTTTGCGTACCGATGCGCGGCGCAACCGCGACGCATTACTGACGGCCGCACGCGCCGAGTTCGCCAAGCACGGGCTGTGGATCAGCGACGAGCGCATTGCCCGCAGCGCGGGCGTCGGCACAGCCACCCTGCGCCGGCACTTCCCCGACCGTGGCGCGCTGTTCGACGAGGTCTATCTCCCGGCTATGGAGGCCGAAGTCGACCTGCTCGAGCGCTCCCTGTGTGGGACGGGCCGGAAGGAAGACTTCAGTTGGTTTTTTGCGAACAGTCTCGATCGATTGACTGACAATCAGGTCAATGGTGACCTGCTGTTTACGCCGATGCCAACGGCCGTCCGGGTCGAAGCAGCCAAGAAACGCCTCCACCAGCTAATGGCTACCTACCTCAGGAGATGCCGGGACGCCGGCTACTTTCGCGCCGGCTTGACGATTCCCGACGTCGCCCTGTGCACGCTCGCGCATCGGCACGTCGTGGCGCAGACCAACGCTATCGCGCCGAACACCCACCGGAGATTTGCTCAGCTGATCATGGACGCATGCCGAGCGACCAGTGCGCCCGCGCTCGACACCCCACCCATGAACGACGAGCAGCTACGCCAGGTACTGATGCGGCGCGCCAAACAACGTTGGCAACTGCGTAAACAACCGTCCGCTGGCACCACCCGCTCCACCGAGCGGGCGAACAACCGAGAACACCGGGCCACCCGCAATCTGGCCAGCCGCAACCGGCAGGCGCTGTTGCTGGCAGCCAAAGCCGAATTCTCCGCGGTGGGTTTCCGGGCCTCGCTGGAGACCATCGCGAAACGAGCCGGCGTCGGCATCGGCACGCTCTACCGACACTTCCCCACCCGGGCAGATCTGATCGACGCGCTCTACCTGCGCACGTTGGAGGAGCGCAGCACCATGGTCGAGGAAGCTCTGGCGCTGCCCAACGCGATGGAAGGCCTCGCCTGGTACTTCATCCGGTCAAACGAACAACTCGCGGACGACATCTCGTCCCGCGACCTGGTCATCACCCAACTACCGGCAGGCACCGCCAGCGCCGAAGCCAAACAGCGACTCCGGCCGAAGGTGATCGAACTGCTCAGCAAGGGCCAGCGGGAAGGTTCGATTCGCGCTGACTTCACCCCTGGCGATGTGGCGTTGTACGGGCTCGGCATCACGCATGTGATGTGGGAGACCCGCGAGGCCGCGCCAGCTGCCTGGCGGCGCTTCTGCGCCATCATGATGGACGCGCTTCGCCCGGAACACGCGCATGAGCTCACCGGCCCCGCGATGACCTACGAGCAGCTGATCGAGCTGTCCGTACATCGCGCGCACAACTTCTGAAGCGCGGTCAGCGCTTCTTGGGCGTGACCCAGATGGTGATCTCGGCGCGAACCACCACGTTGTCCGCGGTATCCAGCAACCGCACCGGGACAACCAGTTCGGCTGGCTCGTCGAACTCGGGGATCTCATCCAGCTCGGCGAAGGCACGCAGCCGGGTTTTCGCCTTGGCCACATAGGACACCCGCATGCCCTTGGGCAGCCAACGATGCGTGCTGGGCACGGTCGCCTCGGCAAGCATGCCCATCGCGAGCTCCGCGAGATTGCAGGCGGCGATCGCGTGAAAGGTGCCGATGTGGTTGTGCACGCCCCACCACTTTGCTGCCCGCACCGCGCAGTACCCCGGCCGCAGCTCGGTGACCGTGGGCAACACGGAGCCGAAATAGGGCGCGCGCAGGCATACCGCGGCCGAGAACAGTCGCCGGCCGAACGGCAGCGACGTCAACCGCTGCCACATGGCCAACGTGCGGGTGGTGGTCATTCGGGCACCTCCAAGCCGTAGTTACTCACGAGTAGCGTACGGCATCCGGCGGTGTGACAGGATGCTCGCATGCCCGATTCCCGTATCCGTCCGGCGCGCCCGGATGACGTGCCCGCCGTGGTCGAACTCGTACACGCACTCGCCGATTACCAGGGCGCGGCGCATAAATGTCAGCTGACCGTGGAGCAGTTGAACGCCGCGTTGTTTGGCCCGAAGCCAGCCCTGTTCGGGTTCGTCGCGGTGGCGGATGATCAGGTCGCCGGAATGGCGCTGTGGTTCCTGAACTTCTCGACCTGGACGGGGACGCACGGGGTATATCTCGAGGATCTGTACGTACGCGATGATCATCGCGGTAGCGGGTTGGGCAAGGCACTGCTGGCTACGCTGGCCGAGGAATGCGTGCGCAATGGTTACCAGCGCATGGAGTGGTCGGTACTGGAGTGGAACACCCCGGCGATCAACGTGTACGACGCACTCGGGGCCGCGCCGGCCGAGGAAACGCTGCTCTATCGGCTCAGCGGCGACGCACTGTCTACCCTCGCTGGGAGCATCGCCCCCGCACTGCCCTGATCCGGAGCAGGCCGGCGATGGCCGAAGCCTCGCCGGCCACCCCAACTACTTCGGCTCGAGGACGAAAACCGGGATCTCCCGGTCGGTCTTCTCCTGGTACTCGGCATAGGACGGGTAGGCCGCGACGGCACGGTCCCACCATTGCGCGCGTTCCTCGCCGGCTACCTCACGTGCCACGTAGTCCTTGGTGACGGTGCCGTCCTGCAGCGCGAACTCGGGGTGCGCCTTGATGTTGTGATACCAGCTCGGGTTCTCCGGGGTGCCACCCTTGGAGGCAACCACCGCGTACCGGCCATCGTGTTCCACCCGCATCACCGGGGTGTAGCGCAGTTTGCCGGATTTCGCGCCGCGCAGCGTCAGTAGCACGATCGGCGAACCGAGCACCTGGATGCCTTCGGTGGTGCCGGTTTCGAGAATCCGCTTTGTCTGGTCCTGTACCCAGTCCACCGGGCTGAGTTCTGCCGTGTTTTCTGCCATGTGCTGGTACAACACACCACCCGCCGTGCGCATTCCCTAGCGCATCGCGATATCCCTCAGGAACGCGATCCAGGCGGGGCGGCTCAGCCGCAGCTGCCCGCCAGACCGGTTCTTGGTGTCCCGCACGCCGATATCCGCGACCCCCAGTCCAATCTCGACACACTCTTGATGGTTCGCGCTGTAACTGGACTTACGCCACCGATACGTCTCCGCCATTACCCTTTCTCCAATTTCGCTAGTACCGACCGAATGAACTCGGCGGAATCCGCCGGACTCAACGCTTCCTCGCCCACCACCCGAGCCGCCTGCCCGTACTCCGCGACATCCTCGTCGTTGTAGACGAAGGCTCCGGACCGATGGTGTTCCAAGTGGACGATGGTGTCGGCATCCGGGAACTCGTAGATGATGAACGGCCCCGCCAAGCCCGGATGCCAGCCGGTGCCGATCGGCACGATCCGCACGGTCACGTTCGCCGCTGGCCTGGTGAGGCTGCGCAACTGCTCGACCATCACCTGGGGACCGCCGATCACCTGGCGCAGCGCGGGTTCGCCGAGTAGCGCGGTGAACCGGACCCGGGACAGCACGTCCCGCCGCGCCAACCGCAGCGTCAGTTTGCCCTCCACCGCGCCGTAATCGGTGATTCCAGCGCCAATCACCGCACGCGCGTAGTCCGTGGTCTGCAACAAGCCCGGCACCAACCACGGCGACCAGTCGGTGATCGCGTTCGCGGTGCGCTCGCACTCCATCACGCCCGCGAGCTGCTGCGTCGCGCCCCGCACCCCGGCCACCAGCCAATCGGATTCCGAGGCCCGCCTGGCCAGCTCCAGAATCCGCTCCCGCTCCTCGTTGCGCACCCCGAGCACGGCAAGCAGCGAAGCCACGTCCTCGGTGTTCGGCGCGCGACGCCCGGTCTCCCAATGCGAGATGGTCGTGTACTGCACGTCGAGCTTGCTCGCGACATCGCGCTGGGTCAGCGAACTGCGCTCTCTGGCGGTGCGGAGCGCGGCGGACAGGGCCCGCGCTCGCGGCGAGATACCCGTGTTTACAGGCATGCGACAAACCTACCTCACGTAAACGTTCTGTGGCCATTGCTATACACAAAGTAAAGGCTCACCGTGTTCACGCAATACGAATCGAGTTACTCAATCGGAGGTATCGCGATGGCGCGCAAAAGCACCGCCGAGGAGATCGACCGCTGGCGGAAAGAGACCATCGCCTGGCTCGACCGCGACGGGCCCGACCTGGCCTTCTCCGTACGCATCGGGGTGATCTCGCTACGCATGGCCGCACTGGAACTGGCCGGCCGGTGGCACTGGAGGGTGGACGGGGCCGAGCAACATCGCCCGAAGTCCCCGCCGCCGGAGCTGCCTACTGGTCTTCGCTCATCTCTCCCTCAGTGATGCCCAACGACCAGGCTCGGCCAGCGGCGTTGAACACCAGGTACAGCACGACCCCGCAGAACGCCGCAAGCGGAAGGCCGTACTCCGGCTGACCGGACGGCCCGGTCGCGTACCAGGCGACGCCGCCAAGCAGGATCTGCACGACGACCGTTGGCGAGCGCGCGCCCCGCTTACCGAGCAGCAGACCGATGCCGCAGGCCAGCACGCCAGCGGTGAGCACCGCGAAGTAACCGGCTTCGCCGTAGACGTTGGTCCCCGGCCCACTCACCCCGCCGACCAGCAGCGCGATCACGAAAACCAGCCCAGCAAGCCCCTGCAAACTGACCAGAGCCCCGGCCAGTCGCACCGTACGAGGGGCGTCATCCACCTTGAGCACGCGAGCAATGACCTTTCTGGTGCGAGGACCGACCCGGCGGGAACTCTTGACTTTCGCGGTTGCGCACCGAGCGTGAATCGTCCCGATCGTATGCCACCCGGTCGGCCGGTTGTGTGTCGCCGGCTATGCCGGAGGATCAGTCTTGTCGTCGATGAGATCGGGCGGTCGTCCGGGGTGCACTCGTCACGGCCAGCGGCAGCATCCGGCAGTGTCTGATGAAGGGAGCGCGATCGGCGGTTAGCGAGCAAGCCAGAAGCGGCACGCGTCATACCCGTACAAGCGTTCGGCATGGCACCGTAGAGGGGTGACCTACTCTGCGGTAACGCGAGCTGCGGTAAGGCGGGCGGTGCTGGTGGTGAACCCACAAGCCACTGCGACCACTCCGGCTGGCCGGGACATTCTGGCCTATGCGCTGTCCAGCGAGCTGAAGCTGGAAGTGGTGGAGACCGATTACCGTGGGCACGCCATGGACGCGGCCGCACGAGCGGCACTGGAGAACGTGGACCTGGTCGTCGCGCATGGCGGGGACGGCACGGTCAACGAAGTGGTGAACGGCCTACGCAGCGCGCCACACGGTGCTCGGGCGCCGATGCTCGGGGTAGTGCCGGGCGGCTCGGCCAATGTGTTCGCGCGTGCCATCGGGATCCCGCGCGACCCGGTGGAGGCGACCCACCAGCTGCTCGGCGCGCTCGCCGAAGGCCGCGCGCGCGATGTCGCGCTCGGCAGGGCAGCTGACCGCTGGTTCACCTTCAACGCCGGCCTCGGCTGGGATGCCGATGTGGTGGCCGGAGTCGAGCGCAAACGCAGCAAGCAGGCCAGCCCCGGGCTCTACGCGCGCAAGGCCGTCGCCGCCTATCTGCGCCCGCCGCACGGGCGCGCGGAGCTCACCCTGACGATGCCCGGCCAGGAACCGATCGACGGAATCCGCACGGTGTTCCTGTCGAATACCGACCCGTGGAGTTATCTCGGCAGCCGTCCGCTGCACCTCAACCCCGGTTGTTCCCTGAACGGGGGACTCGGAGTGTTCGCTCTGCGTAGTCTTTCCTTGCCAACCGTGGTCAAACACCTGGTGCAGGCACTCCGCAAGAACGGCAAACAGCGTGGTCGACGCCTCATTCGCGAAGACAATCTGGAAAAACTGAGCATAACGGCGACACAACCGGTAAACTTGCAGGTGGACGGCGACTTGCTGGGGCAGCGCACGGCCGTGGAGTTCAGCTGTACTCCGCGCGCGCTCCGCGTGGTTGCGTGATCCACCCCGGCTACGACGATTGGCTTAGTAGCTGTCCGAAAGCGCTGGTCAATAGACGTAGATCGTTCGGGTGAGTTCACCCACCTCGCTGGATAGACCCTTGACATTCACGCTGTTCGTGAAAGTATTCACAAGCACCCCAAAGACCGCATGTATCGATGACGGCGCGATGAGCCGCGCCGAAGCACTTAGAGGAGCACCAAACAATGGACTGGCGCGATCGCGCAGCCTGCCGTGACGAGGACCCTGAGCTGTTCTTCCCCGTGGGGACTAGCGGTCCTGCGCTCTTGCAGGTTGCCGAAGCGAAAGCCGTCTGCCACCGCTGCACCGTTGCTTCCGACTGCCTTTCCTGGGCGCTGAGCAGCGGGCAGGACTCCGGCGTATGGGGCGGTATGAGTGAAGATGAGCGTCGCGCGTTGAAGCGGCGCAACGTGGCGCTGCGGACGCGCAGCAACGTCTGACAACTAGATACCCGAGAACATTTCAGGGCCGGCACCGAATTCTGGTGCCGGCCCTGAAATCTGTGTGCTGAGTTACCGCGCTTCGCGAGCAAAGCCGTTCAGCGACGCGGGTTGAGCGGCACCCGCAGCTCCGCCTCAGTCCCTTGTGGACTCCGCGGGCGCAGCGACAGCGAGCCGCGCAACTCCGAATCGACCAGGGTGCGCACGATCTGCAGACCAAGCCCCTCGGTGCGCTCCAAGGAAAATCCCGGTGGCAGTCCCTTGCCGTCGTCCGAGATCACCACGTCCAACCACTTCGCGGAACGCTCCGCGCGCAGCGAGACATGGCCATCGCCACCGTCCGAATAGGCGTGTTGGTGGGCGTTCTGCACCAGTTCGGTGAGCACCATCACCAGTGGCGTTGCCAACGCGGCGGAGACCACCCCGAAGCTTCCCTCGGTGGCCAGCCGCACCTGGTTCTCCGAACCACTCATCTCGCCGACCATCGGCAACACCTTGCCGAGTAACTCGTCCAGATCCACCCGCTCGTCCACCGAAATCGACAGTGCCTCGTGCACCATCGCGATGGACGCGACCCTGCGCACCGATTCGCCAAGAGCTTCCTTCGCGTCCGGGCTCGCCGTGCGGCGGAACTGTAGCCGCAGCAACGCGGCCACGGTCTGCAAGTTGTTCTTCACCCGGTGATGGATCTCGCGGATGGTGGCGTCCTTGGAAAGCAGCGCCCGGTCCCGCCGTTTCACCTCGGTCACATCGCGCACCAGAACGAGCGCACCGGCCGCCTTGCCCTTCGGGCGCAGCGGGAGCGCACGAAACAGCGCCGAAGCGCCACGCCGCGACTCGGCCTCGATCCGCGCCCCCGGCGTACCCTCCAGCGCACCGAGAATGCAGTGCGCCACTTCCGTGGCGTCAAACGGATCCGCGATCAGCGACCGGGTCAGTGGCGCGAGCCGTTCACTCCCGAGATCGGCGGCCAGCCCCATCCGATGATAGGCGGACAGCGCGTTCGGGCTCGCGAAGGCCACCGCGCCGGTCGGGTCCAGCCGGATGAACCCGTCGCCGACCCTGGGGCTGGTGTGCACGTCGGTGCTCGGGGCGGGAACGGGGAAACTGCCGTCGGTGATCATCTGGCAGAGATCCGCGGCGCTGCCCAGATAGGCGATCTCCAACGGGCTCGGCACCCTGGCGGTGGCGAGGTTCGTTTCCCTGGACAGCACGGCGATCACCGTTCCGGCGAGCACGACGGGGATGGACTCGCGGCGCATCGGGGTGTCCTGGTGCCAGTGCGGGTCCTCCTCCCGGCAGATCCGCGTTTCCCGGTACGCGCGGTAAAGCTGCGGATGTTCCGCGGCGCTGACCCTGCGGCCCACCGAATCCTCGGCGTGTACGGTCGTCGCGGTGGTCGGCCGGGCCTGCGCCACGCACACGTAGTCGTCGTCCTCGTCGTCGCGTACCCACATCAGGAAGTCCGCGAAGGACAGATCGGCGAGTAACTGCCACTCGGCTACCACGGTCTGCAGGTGCTGCACCTGTTTACCGGAGAGCTGGGTGTGCTCGGCGAGTAGGTCAGAAAGCGTGGTCACGGCGCGCCCGGTACCCCAATCCAGCTCAGATGAACGTCTCCGGCAACATTAACCTTAAAGAACGCTGTCACACTTGAAGACGTGAGGAGATTCCATGGCGAAGCGAGCGCGGAAGCGTCGCGACCGGCGCAAGCGGGGCGCAAACCACGGTAAGCGCCCGAACAGCTGACCAGACGCGAAAGGCCCCGGCTCGTCCACCAGGACGGGACCGGGGCCATTTCGGTTCGGCGGGCTGCTCAACCGTGCTGCGCGGTCGGGCCATCCTGCGCGGTACTCGCCCGGTACTCGATCACGGTCTGTCGGATCGTCGCGCGCAGTCGATCCTTGAACTCGTCCGGCGCATGCTCCCCACCGCATTTGCGCGCCAGCAGCAGCTTCAGATGTTCATGGATGCCGTACTGCTCGAGGCACGGCTCGCACTCATCCAGATGATGCTGCAAGGTCGAACGGCGCGGCTGGTTGCATTCGTCGTCGAGCAACAGCCAGACCTCGGCCAGCACCTCGGAGCAAGGCGTCTCATGGGGCTTTCCGCAGCTCATGAATTCGCCACCTCCTGCTGTTTGCCACGCAGGAAGCCACGCTCGGAAGCGACCCCGGTCAGCAGGTCCCGCAGCTGCCTGCGGCCCCGGTGCAGCCGGGACATCACGGTGCCGATCGGCGTCTCCATGATGTCGGCGATCTCCTTGTACGGGAAACCCTCAACGTCGGCGAGGTACACCGCCAGCCGGAAATCCTCCGGCAGCTGCTGAAGCGCTTCCTTGACGTCCGTGTCCGGCAGCCGGTCCATCGCTTCGACCTCGGCCGAACGCAGCCCGCTCGAGGTGTGGCTTTCGGCCTGGGCGATCTGCCAGTCGGTGATCTCCTCGGTCGGCTCCTGCCGCGGCTGCCGCTGCTTCTTCCGGTAGGAGTTGATGTAGGTGTTGGTGAGGATCCGGTACAGCCACGCCTTCAGGTTCGTCCCCCTGGTGAAGGAGTGAAACGCGCCATAGGCCTTGAGGTAGGTCTCCTGCACCAGGTCCTCGGCGTCCGCGGGATTGCGCGTCATCCGCATCGCGGCAGAGTACAGCTGGTCGAGCAACGGCATCGCATCGCGTTCGAACCGCTCGGTGCGTTCCGCCGCGGTCTCTGCAACGTCGGGCCGGGTGTTCTCGGTAACGGTGTCCGTGGTCGATGCGGTTGTGGTGTGCGACTCGACCCTCTCCTTCGGTTCCGCTGTCGCCTGTTCAGCCAACTGCGCTTGTCCAGTTGACTGGGCCTGTTCCGTGCGGCCGGATTCGCCGGGCTCCCGCCCCTCCGCCGGCCGGTGTGTGCTCGGCAACACATCCCCTTCAAGCCGTACGCCGGCACGGTCGGTCCCCTGCTGACCCGTTCCGGCGATCGTGTGAGCCGCTTTCGAGGATACGCGGTGCGTGCCCGGTCGGCAGTGCGTCGGCCCCTGGGCAGCGGCGGGTCCGGACTTGGCTGGACCCGTGCTTGGCGGGGACACTCGGCGACTCGCGCGCGACCGCGGGGTGGTTAGCTGTGGCACGTCCGGCACAACGCGAAGCCCCGGCGAAACATTCCCGCGAAGGTTCTACTGGCCCAGCCCTATTGGCCCAGGGGCCGAAGTTCCCTGCCCAACCAGTCGGCGACGGCGCGGGAGATCGCGTCCGGTTCGCGGTCCAGTGCATGGGTGCCCCGCAGGTAAACCACCTCACGTTTGCGGGCGGCCTCAGGCTGGCCGAACGGATCGGCTTCCCCCTGCACGATCAACGTGGGCACCGGGACGGCCTCCAGTTCGGGCAGCCGGGTTTTCTCCGGCTTGCCCGGCGGGTGCAACGGGAAGGCCAGGCAGAGCACGGCGACCGCGCCACCGTCGGCCGCGGTGCGGCACGCCACCCGCGCGCCAGAGGATCGGCCGCCGAAGACGACCGGCACCCCGTCGAACCAGTGCTCGCTCAGCTCCTCGACGACGGCGAGCCAGCTGGCGTCCAGTTGCTTCGCGGGAGCCGGTGCCCGCCGGCCGGCAACCCGGTATGGCTGTTCGACCAGCGCCACGTGCACACCAGCCTCGCTGGCACCGCGCGCCGCGGCCACCAGATCGGTCGCGCCGATCCCGCCGCCCGCGCCGTGTCCGAGCAGCAACGCCGCCTTGCCTTCGGGGGCACAGTGCAGCTCGGCACGAGCGGTGCCGTGCGGCGTCTCGATCTCCACGGTGGTCATCGCGCCCGGGTTCCCGAGGTCTCGCTGACCCGCGCTTCGCCGCCCGCGTCGAACAGGGTCGGCGAGTCACCACCGACCGCGCCGAGGTCGACAGCCGGCTCGACCCGGTCGAGCAGTTCGGGCCCGTTGTTCCGGACGCTGTTCACCGCGCTGGACACCGGGCGCAGCTCCAGGCCGTCCACCACGTCCAGGCCGGGCGGTTCAAGGAGATCCGTGGCATCGGCCACGTCTGGGTCCAGCCAGCGTGCCCAGTTGTCCGGCTGCATCAGCAGCGGCATCCGGTCGTGCACCTCGGTCAGCTGACCGATCGCGGCCGTGGTGAGCACCGTGCAGGTCACCAGCGGAGGGGTGTCTGGTTCGGCGTCCTTGGCCCGCCAGGTCTCCCAGAGACCGGCGAACGCGAGGCTGGCTCCGCTTGGATCGGTCATATAGAACGGCTGCTTGCCTTCGGGATCCCTGCGCCATTCGAACCAGCCGTCCGCGGGAATCAGGCAACGCCGTTTCTTCATCGCCGCGCGAAACGCCGGTTTGCTCGACGCCGTCTCCGACCGGGCGTTGATCATGCGAGCGCCGCCGGCCGAATCCTTTGCCCAGAACGGTACGAGCCCCCAGCGCATCAGCCGCAGGGTGCGTTCGGTGCGCTGCTGGTCTGGTTCGCCATCGTCGTTCCGTGGATGCCGCTGCACCACGGTCGGCACCGTTTTCGTCGGCGCCACGTTGTGGTTCGGCTTCGGCGCCTGGCCCTCGGTCGCGTCCGTCGCGCCGAACTCCTCGACGAGCTTGGCCGGATTCTTGGTGACCGCATACCGTCCACACACGGCAACCACCTCCCTGTACATGCATCGTGGCATGCCCGTCCGACAACGGCGAGCGAAGCCGACAATACGGGTGCGCGCCAATGGCGCACTGGTTTCGCGGAGATCCATGCAACGATGGATCCGAACACGCCGCGCGACAGAGGGACGAGACTATCCGGTGAGCCGCAGGGATTGGCGCAAGCTCGACGAGAGCGATGTACGGGTGCGGCCCGGTAAGGGCTCGCGACCGCGCAGCAAGCGTCGACCCGAGCACTCGGACGCGGTGTCGGCCATGGTGACCGGGGTGGACCGGGGGCGATGGACCTGCGCACTCGAAGCGACGCACGGTCGCGAGGTGATCGCGATGCGTGCACGCGAGCTCGGCCGGACGCCGATCGTGGTTGGCGATCAGGTCGATCTGGTCGGCGATACCAGCGGCCGACCGGACTCGCTGGCCAGGATCGTGCGCGTGCACCCACGGACGAGCGTGCTGCGGCGCACCGCCGACGATGATGACCCCTACGAGCGCGTCGTGGTGGCGAACGCGGAACGGCTGCTGATCGTCACCGCGCTGGCCGATCCGCCGCCACGCACCGGCTTCGTGGACCGTTGCCTGGTCGCTGCCTATGCCGGTGGCCTCGAACCGGTGTTGTGCTTCACCAAATCCGACCTGGCCGACGCCGAGGAGCTGATCGCCAGGTACGCCGAACTCGAACTACCGATCGAGATCACCCGGTTCGACCAGGAACCGGCCTCGCTGGCAGGCGAGCTCGCCGGCAGGGTTACCGCGCTCGTCGGGCATTCCGGCGTTGGAAAGTCCACTTTGGTCAATCGGCTGGTGCCGGATGCGGTGCTGGCCACCGGAGAGGTCAGCGCGGTCGGCAAGGGACGGCACACCTCGGTCGCCGCCGTCGCGTTGCCACTGCCAGCGGGGGGATGGGTGATCGACACCCCCGGTATCCGCTCGTTCGGGCTCGCGCACGTGACGCCGGACGATATCGTCTCGGCCTTCCCGGAATTCGCCGAAGCCGCCGAGGAATGTCCCTCCGGCTGCGGGCATCTCGGCGAACCGGCCGATCCGGACTGCGCGCTGGACGAGCTCGCCGGCACCGGCGGGGCGACAGCGGGCCGGCTGACCTCGTTGCGCCGGCTCCTCGCGTCCCGCGCCGGCCTGGACGAGCACGCCGATCGCTGACCCGCGCGACGCTAGAGCAGTTCGAGCAGGAACGGCAGCTCCTGGGTGGCGTACCAGGACAGCTCGTGATCCTCGGCATCGCCAAGGGTGAACTCCGCGTCCGGGTCGCCGAGGTCGGCCGCGTCCACCACCTTCGCGGCGGCCCGCACGTGATCCTCCGCATCCGGGGTATCCACGTGCAGCGCGGCGATCATGCTCAGCGCGACCGGCCCGGGCAGCCGGACCACCGCATGGTCCAGATCGGGGCGCGGCTTGGCATCCGGCACATCGGCACTGACCACGACTCGCCGCGCCGGTTCGGCGTCGTCCGCCCCCAGCAAGCGCAACGAGGCGCGCGCCGCTTCGAGCAACGCCGCGTACTCCAGTTCCTCGGCCGAACCGGTCGTATACGACTCGCGCAGCGCGGGGGTGAGTGCGAAAGCGGTACCGCTCAACGCACGCAGCTCGCCGTTGTCGAGTAGCTGACGCAACATCGCGATCGTCGCTGGAATGTAGACCCTCACCGCGCGGTATCCCTCAATTCGTCCACGGACTCTTCCACCATCCTAGCCAGATTGGCCACATCAGACACCGCATCGCGATCGGCGTTGAATCCAAAATAGATACCGCCGTCATAGGAGGAGACGCCGATCGCCAACGCTTGGTTATGCGCAAGTGGGATCACCGGGTACATCTCCGCCAGCTGCGCCTGCCCGGCGTAGAGCGGGTGCTGCGGCCCGGGCGAGTTGGTGACCACCAGGTTGAAGATCCGACTGCTCAGCGCGCTCGCGGCTCGCGCGCCAAGCGAATGCAGCGTGGCCGGCGCGAATCCACTCACTGTGGACAGCGCGCTGGCGGCAACCGACCTGCCGGAGTCGATATGCCCGGACATCGCATGGCTGACGTGCCGCAGCCGCAGCACCGGATTCGGCTCACCCACCGGTAGATCCACCAGATACGCGGCGACCTCGTTGCCGACCAGACCCGAGAAGAACGCGCCGGTGTCCGGGTCGCGCACCGCCATCGGCGCAAGGGCGCGCACCGTCGTCGAAGCCGAAACCGTTGCGCCGCGGGACAACAGCCATTCGCGCAGCGCGCCACTGATCGCGGCGAGCACCACATCGTTGACCGTGCCGCCATGTCGCAGCCGCACCGCCCGCAGGTCCGCGAGCCTGGCCTGGGCGCCCGCGTACCTGCGCTGCTTGGACACCGGCGCGTTCAGCGGGCTCACCGTCGGCGGGGCGATCGCGGTGCGCAGCGCGGTCGTCAGTTCGCCGACAGCACCGACGACCTTGCTCGCCGTACTCGCCGCGTCCTTGGCCGCCAACCGCACGTTGTCCACCAGCTCACTCGGCTGCCGGATCGCCTCGGTGACCGCGTCCAGTACCAGCTGCGGGCGGGTTGGCTCGCGGCGCGGAATCCACCCTTCGTCCTGGTGTTCGCGCGGTTCCGGCTGGGTATCCATGATCAGCTGACCGATCTCGATGGTGCTGATGCCATCCACGACGGCCTGGTGGGTTTTGGTGATGAGGGCGAACCGGTCGTCGGCGAGCCCCTCGACGATATAGGCCTCCCACAGTGGCCGCTGGCGATCCAGCGGCCGCGACATCAGCCTGGCTACCAGCTCAAACAGCTGCTCATCGCTGCCTGGCGCGGGCAGCGCGGAGCGCCGCACGTGGTAGCTGAGGTCGAACTCGGTGTCGTCCACCCACACGGGTCGCGCCAAGCCACCTGGTACCGGGATCACCCGCTGCCGGTATCGCGGCAGGAAAGCGAGCCGCTGGCTGAACAGCGCGAGCAACCACTCGTAGTCGAACCCGGCACGTGGGCGCGTGAACACCGCGACCCCGCCGACGTGCATCGGCGTCGCCTCGCCCTCGAGGTACAGAAACGACGCGTCCAGCGCCGACAGGCGTTCCGGCATACGCGAATACTGACACACCCGGCGGCGCGTCAGCTCGGCCGTGCGATGCTGCCTGGTATGCCCGCAGCCACCGAGCAACCCTCGCCCAAGGACCGGTTTCTCACCGTGTATGGCCGCAAACCGGTACTCGAGGCGCTCGCTGATCCGACGCTCACGGTGGACAAGGTGCTGCTGGCCGAAGGCATGCGGGGCGCGGGACCGCGCGAGATCATCCAGGCCGCGCGGGTGAAGGGCGTGCCGGTGAACCGGGTGAGCGCGCACCGGGTGAAGGTGCTCGCCGGCAACGGGAAGCAGGACCAGGGCGTACTCGCCGATGTGGTGGCGCCACGGATGCGCCCGCTGGCCGCCGCGCTGCGGTCGAAGGCCGCGCCGAAGGTGATCCTGCTGCTGGACGGGATCACCACGCCGGCGAACGTGGGCATGATCCTGCGGACCGCGACGGCGGCGGGGATCGGCGGGATCGTGGTGCCCCGTAAAGGGGTGGCCGCGCTCGACCCGCTGGTGGTGAAGGCCTCTGCCGGGGTGGCGTTCCGGGCCCCGGTGCTGCGCTGTGGCACGGCGGCCGAGGCGGCCGAGGAGCTGCGCGCGGCAGGGTATCCGCTGTTCGCGCTCGGCTCCGATGGGGCGCGCGGGCTGTTCGACGGTGAACTGCCGGAGCGGGCCGGCTACGTGCTTGGTGGGGAGACGTCGGGGGTGTCGGTCGAGGTGGCCAGGCTGGTGGCCGACCAGGTGGCGATCCCGATGCCGGGCGAGGTCGAATCGCTGAATGTGGCCAGCGCGGCAGCCGTGCTGTGTTTCGAACTGGTTCGGCGCTCGCTTGCCGGGTAGCCTGCTGGGTAACCAGTGCGCCACTCGCTCCGGACCATTCCGCGGTGAAGGTGCCGTTTGCGCTCGTGGTGCGGCGAGTCCGCCCGAGTGGCGTGCCCATCGCCAGCTGGGCTTACCGATTCCCCGATAGCCGCGCGGCGGGCTCATCACGGGCGAATCGGGCAGCCACACCCTTACTGGTGATTTTGCCCGTATTCGGTTGATTTGCCGGGACACCTCCTCGGCGAGTACCAGTTGTGCTGCCGAACGATCCGAGGGGGAATCCGCTGTGGCCGAGCACCAGGAAACCGGCCAGCCGGCACGGATCCGGCTGCGACCGGTCCCCAGCTACCTGCCAGGCTGGGTACCGGCCCAGCGGGCGGCCTGCCGGCGGCACGCGCGGCCGTCCGAAACGCCGGAACACTGGGACCCGCGTGCGCCCACGGCCGACTCGGAACCGCCGCGGGTGCTGCGGGCACTGCTGACCACCTACCGCGAGGTGCTCAACCAGCGGCGGCCAGCCAGCCAGCTTGCCGCCGTACTACCCGCGGACGCGCTGCACGAACTCCGCTACAGAGCTCGGCGCGAGGCGTTGCGCGGGCGCCGCTACCGCGGCGGCCGAGTGCACTGGTGTCAGCCGAACGCGCAGCTCGTCGAGGCGGCCGCCACCATGCATGTCTTCGCCGCGCCGGGGCGGCTACCCCAGCGCACGCTAGCCATCGCCATCCGGCTCGAATGGTGGCACGGCCAATGGCGCTGCACCGTGCTCACCGTCCTCTAAAACCTCGCTAACCCTCAAGAACGCGACCACGGAGTGGCACGGCGGGTCAGCGCTTGGCGCCCTTCTTGTTCTTCTTTGCCTGTGCCCGCTGGGCCGCGCGGCGCTCCCTGCGGGTGCCACTCTGGCCCTCGCCGTCCGAGTCGCCGTTGCCGTTACCCCGGGAGGACACCCCGCCGCCTTCGGCTGGGCCGCTGAACGTCAACGAGCGCTGCTGCTCGCCGTCCAGCCCCTTGCCGCGCAGCGCCGCCGGCACGGCCTGCTGGTCCGCGGCCGGTTCGTCATCGTCATCGCGCGCATGCCGACCGCGATCCGACTGCCCGTTCCCGGTGGCCGCCGGTTGGGCCGGCGCCTTGCTCGGCTCGCTCGCGGCCGACTGCTCGGTCTCCACCTGCAGGTTGAACAGGAAGCCGACGACCTCCTCCTTCAGGTTGTCCAACATGCCGTTGAACATGTCGAAACCCTCGCGCTGATACTCGATCAGCGGGTCCCGCTGGGCCATCGCCCGCAGGCCGATGCCCTCCTTGAGGTAGTCCATCTCGTAGAGGTGCTCGCGCCATTTGCGGTCAAGCACGGAAAGCACCACGCGGCGCTCCAGCTCCCGCATCGCGCCCTCGCCGACCTTCTCGTTCAGCTCGGCCTCGCGAGCGGTGTAGGCCTGGTGCGCGTCCTCCAGGATCGCCTTGTGCAGCCGCTCGCTGGTGAGGTCCTGCTCATCGTCCTCGGCGAGTTCAGCCCAGGTCACCGAAACCGGGTAGAGCTGGCCGAGCGCGGTCCACAGCTTCTTGTGATCCCAGTCCTCGGCGTAGCCCTCCTTGGTGGCCTCCGTGACGTAGTCCCCGATGACGGAGTCCAGCATGTTCTGCACGTAGGTGCTGAGGTCCTCGCCCTCGAGGATCCGGCGGCGCTCCGCGTAGACGACCTTGCGCTGCTGGTTCATCACCTCGTCGTACTTCAGCACGTTCTTGCGGATCTCGAAGTTCTGCTGCTCGACCTGGGTCTGCGCGCTCTTGATCGCCTTGGAGACCATCTTCGCCTCGATCGGCACGTCATCCGGCACCTTCATGGTGGTCATCACGCGTTCCACCATGGCCGCGTTGAACCGGCGCATCAGCTCATCGCCGAGCGAGAGGTAGAACCGCGACTCACCGGGGTTGCCCTGCCGGCCCGACCGACCACGCAGCTGGTTGTCGATCCGGCGTGACTCGTGCCGCTCGGTGCCGAGCACGTAGAGCCCGCCAGCCTCGATCACTTCCTCGGCCTCGGCCTCGGACTCCTTAGCCACCTGCTCCAGCGCCTCCGGCCAGGCTTCCTCGTACTCGGCCTGGTTCTCCACCGGATCAAGGCCACGCTCGCGCAGCACCTCGTCAGCGATGAAGTCCGGGTTGCCGCCAAGCACCACGTCGGTACCGCGACCGGCCATATTCGTCGCGACCGTGACCGCGCCCTTACGGCCGGCGCGCGCGATGATCGAGGCTTCCCGGTGGTTGTGCTTCGCGTTCAGCACCTCATGCGGAACGTTGCGCTTGACCAGCAGCTTGGACAGGTACTCGGAGCGTTCCACGCTGGTGGTACCAACCAGCACCGGCTGACCGTTCTCGTGCCGTTCGGCGATGTCCTCGGCGACCGCGTAGAACTTGGCCTCCTCGGTCTTGTAGATCAGGTCGGCCTCGTCCTTACGGATCATCGGCTTGTTCGTCGGGATGGGCGTCACACCCAGCTTGTAGGTCTGGTGGAACTCCGCCGCCTCGGTCTCGGCGGTACCGGTCATCCCGGCAAGCTTGTCGTAGAGGCGGAAGTAGTTCTGCAGAGTGATCGTGGCGAGCGTCTGGTTCTCCGCCTTGATCTCCACGCCTTCCTTGGCCTCGATGGCCTGGTGCATACCCTCGTTGAAGCGGCGGCCGGCGAGCACTCGGCCGGTGAACTCGTCCACGATGAGCACCTCGCCGTTGCGGACGATGTACTCCTTGTCCTTGGTGTAGAGCTCCTTGGCCTTGATGGCGTTGTTCAGGTAGCCGACCAGTGGGGTGTTCGCCGCCTCGTACAGATTCTCGATACCGAGCTGGTCCTCGACCAGGCTCACGCCCACCTCGCTGACACCGATGGTGCGCTTGCGCTCGTCCACCTCGTAGTGGGTGTCCCGTTTCATCATCGGCGACAGCCGGGCGAACTCGGTGTACCAGCGGGAGGACTGGTCGGCGGGACCGGAAATGATCAGCGGGGTTCGCGCCTCGTCGATGAGGATGGAGTCGACCTCGTCGACGATGGCGAAGTTGTGCCCGCGCTGCACGCAGTCGTCGAGGCTCCAGGCCATGTTGTCCCGGAGGTAGTCGAAACCGAACTCGTTGTTGGTGCCGTAGGTGACGTCGGCCTTGTACGCCTCGCGCCGCTGCGCGGGCGACATCTCGGACAGGATCGCGCTGACCTCGAGCCCGAGGAAGCGGTGCACACGTCCCATCCACTCGGAGTCACGTTTGGCCAGGTAGTCGTTCGTCGTCACGACATGCACGCCGGCGCCGGTGAGCGCGTTCAGATAGACCGGCAGTACCGAGGTAAGGGTCTTGCCCTCACCGGTTTTCATCTCGGCGACCTGACCGAAATGCAGCGCAGCGCCCCCCATGACCTGCACGTCGAACGGCCGCTGGCCGAGAACCCGGTTGGCCCCTTCCCTGCCGACCGCGAAGGCCATCGGCAGCATGTCGTCGAGCGTCTGCGCCTTCGCCGAGTCCTTCGCGTCCTGATACTTCGACCGCAGCTCCGCGGTTTTGGCGCGCAACTCAGCGTCGGTGAGGTCTTGCACGTCCTTTTCCAGCGAGTTGATGTGCGCGGCTATCTGGCGCAGCCGCTTGACCATCTTTCCCTCGCCCGCGCGGAGCAGCCGGGACAACACCATGCTTCGTCGACCTCACTCGCTGTTCGGGTGCGCCACGCATACCCGCGACGCCTTGCACCCATCGTAGGGATTCACTCACCTGCGCATGCACAGGATGGGCAGTCCCTACCCTTCTTCGCTGCGAGCATACGGACCACCCGTCAAGTACGAGTGTGCTCGTCGCGGGTCGGCGAGGACAACAACCTGGTACGAACCCCGCACACAGCGCTGACCCCGGCGCGCGCGGCGGCCGGGGTCAGCGGTTACCAAGTTCCTTGTTCGATGTTCCCTGTTCGACTCAGGTCAGGCGGATCACGCCGTAATCGAATCCCTTTCTGCGGTACACCACGCTCGGGCGCCCGCTGTCCACATCAGCGAAGAGATAGAAGTCGTGACCGACCAGCTCCATCTCGTAGAGGGCCTGGTCAACCGACATCGGGCCGGCGGAGTGTTCCTTCTCGCGAACCACCCGGCCCGGGGTGCGTTCAGCAAAGCCGTCGTCCCAGCGTTGTTGCTCGGGCACCACTGCCTCGGCCAGCTCGGGGACGTCATCGACGAGCGGCTGGCTTTCCGGTGCGGCGAGTACCGCCGTCTGCGCGGCCGCGACCTGGCCGTTCGCCGCGCCTCCTGGCGGGCTGACCAGCTGCGGGTTGGCCACTGAGGTGGCTTCGGCGACCGATTCCGGGCTTCGCCTGCCGTGGTGCACCTTGCGACGGTCATGCATGCGGCGAAGGCGGTTCTCCAGTTTGCTCACCGCCGCGTCGAGCGCGGCATAGAAATCGCCCGCGGCGGCTTCCGCGCGAATGGGCGCGCCCTTGCCTTTCCCGGTGATCTCCACCCGCTGACAGTTCTTTGCCTGCCGTCGGTTAGGTTCGTGGAACAACTCGACTTCGAACCGGATCACCTTCCGGTCGTAGCGTTCCAGTCGAGCCATTTTCTCGGAAACGTGCGTCCGGTAATGATCAGGAACCGCAACGTTCCGACCCTTGATGACGATGTCCATACACGACCTCCCTCGCTGCTGCGAGCTCGTTGTTGTGGATCAACAAAGCACCGGGATACTTCGCCGGTCTGCGTTGGCGAAGTGCTCAGCTGAGCGACATTGACGGCCACCCGCTGGATTCCAGTCGCCCCGGGGTTCCGGCCGAGGGCTCTAGCTGAATTCCGGCGCCAGGTGCATGGGCTTTTCGCCTCCTTCCCCGTCTGCCGGGATCGCTGATAGCGCAGCACGTTAGCCGGGCAACGCCATTCACAACAGCCCCCGAGCCGGGGGACGTTAAACATCCGGCATTTGTTACTGAGCGCAATCCAATTATGGCCTCGCTCCGACGGGAATCATCGAAAATGTCCACCCGAAAGTGTGAGTAGTCATCCTGTCGGCGCAAGGTCACTACCGCGGTCGGTCCGTTCCCGCCGCGGTTGAGATCCGCCCATGACAGCAGCTCGCGCGACAAAGTCACCGAGGGTTTCCCACGGACGAGCGATCTCATACCCAACCAACGTGGACGGGCCGGTTTTCGGTTCCCCGCGCGGTTTTCCGCTTCACGCCAAGCTCACGGCCGGCGGCTGGTCGCGTCCCGACCGGTGGCCGCGACGGCCAGCACGAGACGCGGCGCGAGCCCCTCGGCGGCCAGCGCGGCGGCGCAGGATGCGGCGGTGGCACCCGTAGTAATCACGTCGTCCAGCAATATCATCCGAATTGATGAGTGCGTGACGTTCCGTAGGCAGTGCGCGCGGACGGTCACGCGACCGGCAAGGTTGGCCATCCGCGCGGTCCGGTCCAGGCCAACCGCGTCTCGCACGCCGCGACCGAGCGCGAGCAGCCTGGTCGCGCTCGCTGGCACGCCGGCGCTGGTCAGCGCGGCCGCGCAGGCAGCGGCCACTCTGGTCATATGCGCTCCGCCGCGCATCCTCGCCGCGCAGCGCCGGGACGGCGCGGGCACCAGCAGCCATTGGGCCGCACCAAACTCGGCACGATCCGGCGCGCGCGGCTGGCCCGGCAGCTTCAGCAACGCGCGAGCGAGCAGGTGGCCGAGCACCGCGCCGAGGTCGCGCCGCCCGCGCTCCTTGTAGGCCAGGATGAGTCGCCGGGTGGCACCGCGATACTCGCCGAGCGCGAACGCGGGGATCGGCAGTACGGCGCGCGAAACGGGGCGGGCGGAGCGCAACGGGCCAGCGCAGGCCGCGCAACAGTCGGTACCTGGCGCGCCGCATCCCGCGCAGCGCGGTGGGAACAGGACGCTCAGCGGGTTGACGTGGGTATCGGGCATTCCCCCACGCTGCCCGATACCCACGACGGTTCCGCGTCGTCCGCCGAACGAATGGGCCACACTAACTAACCGGGATAGAACGGGATGGCTTCCGCGCCCATATCGTAGGAGTGCGGGCGCCACACCTCACCGGTATCCGAGGCCATCGACATCCCGCCCGCGTCCACCGCGACCACCGGCCGGCCAGGCGCGGCGGTGATGCCGCGCATCGGCGGCGTCAGGTTGGACGAATCGAAGGTATCCAGACGAAGCCCATCCACCGGCAGCTTCACCACCGGCATACTGTTCAGACTGGTCGCGGCGACCAGCGTGTCCTGTCGCAGCCAGTCCGCGCCAACCACATGCGACAGCTTCTCCGGCTGCAACTGTCGAGGCGAACCCAGGTTGACCGCGCCCTGGTCATCGCGGTCCACCCCGGCGACTACCAACTTGCCGCCGGCCACCGCCGCCACCCTGGTGCCGTCCGGGGACAGCCGCAGCTCGGTGATCGGCCCGAACGCGTTCAGATCGGTGGCGTTCACCAGCGAGGTTCCCCATACGCCGTTCGGCTGCTCGCGCGCCCGGACGACCTGCTTGCCGTCCACCACGGTCCACACCTCGGTACTCGCCTCGCCGGATCCGAGGGTGGGTCGCCACGTCGGCCTGGTCATCGAGCGAGCACGCAGGTCCACCATGGACAGCTGCCCTTCGAGCGGCCCGATCCGCAACCGCGCGCCGTTACCCACCCGTTCCACGATGGCCAGCCGGTTCCCGTCGGCCGACTGCGCGGCACTGGTCATCGGGTACGCGCCCTCGCCTGCCGGCCCAGGAACCACCTCGCCGGTACTCAGCGAGGTCAGCTGGCGATCGACGAGCGCGAGGCCCGGCAGATCCGCCGCGGGGGCGGCACTGCTCGGCACCTGCACATCACCCGGGCGCCAGTCCTGCTTGCCCTCGACAAGCGGCGCACCATCGGAAAGCAGCCGGATCCGGCTGGGCGTCACCGGCTGCAGGGTGAGCACCACCTGCGCGGCAAGTAATCGCTTGGTTTCCTCGGGCAGCTCGCCCAACCCGGACAGCGGGACAACCAGCGCGCCGTCCTGGCTGTCGGTCACCGTGGTGCTCGTGGTGGCGCCGTCCGGGAGCATCGAGCGAACCGCACCGTTCATCGCGTTCGACGGACCATCGAGCAGCAGATCGATCACCCGCCGCGGCCGGTCCACCGTGGGTTCGCTGATCACATAGCGCAGGTCCGGCACCAGCACGTTGATATCCGGATCGTAGAAGTACAGCCGGATATTGAAGTAGTTCGAATTGAACTTGCTCAGCGTCGTGACGGTCTCCTCGGGCGGGTCGACCATCCGCCACTGACCGTCCTGTTGGCGGCGCAGGGTTACCGGTTCCTCGTAGGAGCCGACGCGCGGGGTAAACGCGCCATCGGCGCCAAGTTTGCCGACGTTGGTCCCGCGCAACATGATGATCTGCTCGTTGGGATCACTCGGCTGGTCCTCGTCGACCGCGGGCACCGTGCTGAAGGTGTCCTCGATGATCACCGGCCCGCTGCCCGCGCGCCATTCGCTGCCGGCCCGCTCGGACAGGTACACGCGCGCGGCCGCGTGGTTGTTGTTCGGTGCGCCGCTCGCCTCCACGAACCCGCGCACGATGTCCCGTGCCGGCAGGTCCTCCTTGGGTTGGTCCACCGGATCCGGTTCGGTGCGTGCCGCCGAATCGGCGTTGCCGACCGGTTGCGGCAGCGACTCGTCCGGAATCGTGGAACACGCCGTGCTGGCGAACAGCACGCCACCGAGCAACACGGCCAGCAGCCGCCGAGGGACACGGGTCCAGCGCACGGGCCGATTCGGGTTCGGCCGAGTCATCGAGCCTCCTCCCGCACGTCCTGCTCGGCTGCCAGCTCATCCGATCCGGCCGCATCCGGGTCGGCCGCATTGCGTTCGCCCCCATCGGGTTCGACCCCTTCTGGTTCGACCCCTTCTGGGACCAGCTCGCCGGCAACCACTTGCCCGTTCGTACCAGGGCCGAGCAGCCGGGGGCCGTCTGCCGGGCGCGCGCCGTCCGGGGGCAACTCGAGTGGGCTTTCCGTCATCTCCACGCCTACCACGCGCGGCAGCACCAACCGGAAGCACGCCCCCTCGCCGGGAGCTCCCCACGCCTCCAGTTTGCCGCCATGCAGCCGGGCGTCCTCGGCGCTGATCGCCAGCCCGAGGCCGGTACCACCGGTATGCCGGTTACGCGAGGGGTCGGCCCGCCAGAACCGGTTGAACACCAGCTCGGCTTCACCCGAACGCAATCCGACGCCGTAGTCGCGCACCGTGAACGCGATCGTGTGCTCGTTGTAGCCGAGCCGCAGCCGCACCGGACGCCCCTCGCCGTGGTCCACCGCGTTGCCGAGCAGGTTACGCAGGATTCGCTCCACCCTTCGCGCGTCGATCTCGGCGTTCACCTCGACGTCCGGCATCTCGAGCAGCAACTCGCTGCCCGCCGAGCCGGCGATGACGCTGACCTGCTCGGCGGCGCGCTCGGCGATCGGCCGCACATCGGTGGTCTCCGCGGCGAGCTCCTCGACACCCGCGTCCAGCCTGCTGATCTCCAGCAGGTCCCCGAGCAGCGTTTCGAACCGGTCCAACTCGTCCACCAGCAGTTCGGTCGAGCGAGCCAACCCGTCGGGGAACTGTTCCCTGGACGCGTGCAGCACATCGGCCGCCATCCGCACGGTGGTCAGTGGGGTGCGCAACTCGTGCGAAACGTCCGAGGTGAACCGGCGCTGCAACTGGCCAAACTCCTCCAGCTGCCGGATCTGCCGCTGAATGCTCTCGGCCATCTCGTTGTAGGACTGCCCGAGCCGCGCCACATCGTCCTCACCGACCACGCGCAATCGCTCATCCAGGTCACCGTCGGCGAAACGCTGCGCGGCCGCCGCGGCCTTGCGCACCGGCTGCACCACCTGGCGGGTCACCAGGTTGGTGATGCCGCCGAGGAGCAGCAGCAACGCCAGACCGCCGACGAGCAGCGTGTTCTGTACGACCGTGACGGTCGCCTGCTCGCCGGCGAGTGGGAACAGCAGGTACAGCTGAAGCGGGCGCATCGTGCTGGTGACCGGGGCGCCGACGACCAGGTAGGTCTTGCTGTTGTTCTCCGGACCCACGGTGTGCACCTGGGTGGTCATCTGCCCGGAGGCGACGAACCGGTGCAGATCATTGGATACCTGGTCGAACGGTCCCTGCCAGGAACGCTCCCCCGCGGGCACGTTCGGCCCGGCGTCGGCGAGCACCGGCTCGAAGGCACCGGCGGCCGATACCGCGGTGGTGTCCTCGGCCGCGGTGCTGCTTGTGATCTGGTTCAGCGTGCTGCGCAGCCGGTTGTCGATCGAATCGGTGCCCGGATCCATGCCGCTGAGTTCCCGCTCGGCGGTGGTCACGGCGTCGCGGGTCTGCGCGATCGCCGCGTTGCGCTTGGCATCCACCAGCCGTTCGGTGATCTGGCTCTGCAGCAGCATGCCGAGCACGAACACCACCGCGGAGGACAGCGCGAGGGTGGAGACGGTGACCCGGAACTGCACCGACCGCCGCCACACCAGGCCGACGGCAGCCCAATGCCGCCGGACGAAGGCGGCGAATCGCCCGGCAACCCGGACCGCGAAGCGGCCGGAGCGCGCGAGCACGTTACTCATGCCGACCCGCGTGTTCCCAGCCGTCGAACGGCCTCGCGGGGCCCGGTCACGGCGGTCCGGCCTTGTACCCGACGCCGCGTACGGTGAGTACTACCTCCGGATGCTCCGGGTCGCGTTCTACTTTGGAACGCAGGCGCTGGACGTGCACGTTCACCAGCCGGGTGTCCGCGGCGTGCCGGTAACCCCAGACCTGTTCGAGCAGCACCTCGCGGGTGAACACCTGGCGGGGTTTGCGGGCAAGCGCGACGAGCAGGTCGAACTCCAACGGGGTGAGCGCGATGGGCTCACCTTCCCTGGTTACCTCGTGGCCCGGCACGTCGATGGCGAGGTCGCCGATGGTCAGCGATTCGGCGGGTTCGGACTCGGTCCGGCGTAGCCGGGCACGCACCCTGGCCACCAGTTCCTTGGGCTTGAACGGTTTGACCACGTAGTCGTCCGCGCCGGACTCCAAGCCGAGCACGATGTCCACGGTGTCGCTCTTCGCGGTGAGCATGACGACCGGAATACCGGATTCCGCCCGGATCGCTTTGCACACGTCGATGCCGTTCATCCCGGGCAGCATCAGATCGAGCAGCACCAGGTCGGGCTTGAGTTCTCGCATCGCTGGCAACGCCCTCGTCCCGTCCGAGACAACAGCCGTTTCGAAGCCTTCACCACGCAATACGATCGTGAGCATCTCTGCGAGAGCGGGATCGTCGTCCACCACCAGAACACGCGCCTTCATACGAACATCGTTGCACTGGTCACCTACCGAATGCACAGCACCCGGGATATCCGCGCGCCGCGGGGTGCCTCGCTGGGCCACTCGGACCCCGTCACCCGGACGGGTAGCACAGCATCAACGCTGGATTCGAGCGTGCACGGTCGCGACGAGCCCACCCACGCCAACCTTAAAGATCGCGATCACGGAACGTAGCCACAAGATTCCCCAAGAACGCGGCTCGGTGGGCACCGGGGCAGCCGGTCAGAGCAGCAACAGGGCGGTTGTCGCCAGCGCGAGAAGCAACACCGCGAGTACGACCAGCAATATCAACAGCTCCCGCCGCGATCGCCGCGGCGGCCGATACAGGTATCTGCCCACGTGCCCAAGTCGCATTAGCGCGCTCCTCGACCGATCAGCAGATGTTACATCCATAATCAAAATGTCACTACGATGGAGCATAACCCGCTGGCGATCTTGTCGGGGGAGCTTCGCGAAAATCAGTATCCGGCGCGCTGGCCAAGCACTTCGGCGGCCAGCGTGGACACATCCGGTTCGATGGCGCCATCCACCACGTGCCAGGGGGCCAACCACCGCGCCTCGGCGAGCTCGTCGTAAACCCGCGCGCATCGCGCCTGCAGCTCGGCGTTCGATTCGTAGGCATCCCGGCTGCGTGCCGCGTCCGCGCGCTCACGCTGGCGGGCGCGCTGCCCGGCCACCTCCGGCGGCACCCGCAGCAGGACGTGCAGATCTGGCGCGGGCAGACCAAACCGCGCCACCTCGAGCTCATACAGCCAACTGACGAACGGGCCATCCGCCGGCTCGCCGAGCCGGGCGGCGCAGTATGCCGCGTTCGAGGCAACGTAGCGATCGAGCAGCAGCACGTCGTGTGTCGCGAGGGCATCCTGGATCTCGCCGATCGCATCGCGCCGGTCCAGCGCGAACAGCAAGGCCATCCCGTACACCGATTCGCTCAGGTCACCGAGCCGACCATGCAGTGCATCGGCGACCAGATCGGCATGTACCCCCGTTCCGTACCGGGGAAACGCGATCCGCGCGATGGTGGCACCCCGTTCGCGCAACGTCTCGGTGAGCTTGCCGGTGAGCGTGTTCTTGCCCGCTCCATCCAGCCCTTCCACGACTACCAACCGTCCCACGAGAGTGCACTGTAGTTCGCCGCCACACACGCTCGGTTGACCAGGCACGCCGCACGGGTGTTCCTCCGAACGTGGCAGACCAGCGGCAACTACCGTTGGCGGGTCGACGCGGACGAACTCCGCGCCGCGCGGGCAGCCGTCCATGGGTTAAGGAGCGAGGCGAGTGCAACTTCCGGGAGCCGACACACGGGTGGTGGAACTCCGGGTGCCCGGCGTCCGCGGGATGAGCGGGAACACGCTACTCGACGCCGTGGCTTCGGTCGAGGTCGGCGGCGACGGGCTCGGCAAGATCGTGCGTCCCGCGGATCGACTGCGCCGCCCCGCACCCGGTCCAACCCTGCAGGCCGAGGGCCGCACCATGCCGCGGACCCTGGAGGGTTACCAGTGGAACGCGATGACCAGTGGCGGCATCGGCAAAGCCACCTGGGCGCTGCTCTTCCCGTTCTCCCTGGCGAACATCGTGCACTGGATGCTGCCGCCAGTACCCGAAGGCAGCCGCGCGGCCCGAGGTTTCGCGGTGGTGTGCCGCGGTTTGCTGCGGCTGGCCGGACTGCTGCTGACCATGCTGTTCTCCGCCCAGCTGGCGGTGGTCAGTTTGAACATGCTCGCCGCGCAGTGCCTCGCCGCGGACACCGGTTGCCTGACCGCTGTCCCGGACTGGGTACGGCAGAGCGCACCGCTGCGCGCCGCGCTCGGCCTGCTGCCCCTGTTGCTAGTCGTTGGCTACCTGCACCGGGTCGCGAAGGTGAGCTGGCCGGTGCGGGACGTGGCGGACACCAGAGCCGACGCTCCCCGTGCCACTCGCTCCGGACCGGCCGCTCGACTGCCTGGCGACAACCTGACCGCTGACCCGGACACGCCAACGTTGCGCGGCCTGCACACCATGGCGGCGCTGGCGGTCATCACGCTGCTCACCGTCGGTGGTCCGCTGCGGATCCCGGAGACCCCCAGTGGCATGGCGCTCTGGTACGCGGCGGCGGTCATCCTGGTCGTGGCCGTACTCGGCACCGCGCTCCTTGACGATCCACGCAGCCTGCCGCCGCGTGGCGCCAGCCGGGTGCTGCGGGCGGTGCTGAACAAACCGATCAGGCGCACCCTGCTGACTCTCGCGGCCCTTTCGGCGCTCACGACGCCCGCGCTGCCGGACCCGCTGACCCTGACGCCTCGCGGCAGCAATGCCACGGTCGAGGTGATCGCGGCGGCGCTACTCGGCACCTGCGCGTTGTTCGCGATCGCGCTCATCCCGGCCGCCGTGCTCGGTAAGGCCAGCTGGGCTGGGTTACCGAGGCAGCTACGCGCGTGGGTAGGCGGGTGGGCAGCCGCACCGATGTTGGCACTGGCCGGCCTGCTCGGCGGTGGTTTCGGTGCGGGACTGGCGATCGCGCTGCGCCAGCTGATCGGCACCGATCAGCTGCGGCTGCCGGATGGCTACCAGACAATGACCCTGTTGTGGGGGCTCGGCGCCGCACTCGGCGTATTGATCGGCGGGGTACTCGCGCTGGCTACGCTGCTCATCCGCTGGCGGCGCCAGCGGACCGGCCGGGGTGCCGCCGAAGTACGGCTGCTGCACGAGGAAGCGCCCGTCGAGCTGCCGCAGGCTACGCGCGCCTGGCGCCAAGCTGGTTGGGAACGCCGGCATGCGCACCAGGTGGTGCTCGGCATCTCGATCGGGCTGAGTATCGGCGTCGGGATCGCCCTGGCGATGCGGTTGCGCGGGATAGCGACGCCGGCATGGGCGGATCCACTCGCCGCGTTTGGCGTCGCCGCGCTCGGTTTCCTCGCGGCCGGCTTGTTGCGTTCGGTCTATGTCGCGGCGACGAACCCGCGCAGCGCCCCGCATCTGCGCATCCTCGCTGATCTGGTGGGATTCTGGCCGCGGCAGGCGCATCCGATCGCGCCGCCGTGCTATGCGCTGAAGGTGATCCCGGAGCTCGCCGCGCGGGCGCGGGAACATCTCCGTGAGCCGAACACTCGGGTGGTGCTGGTTGGCGACAGCCTCGGTGGCGTTCTCGCGGTGATCGCGGCGGCACGTCTGGTGCGTGGGCTTCCCGAGGAGCAGCGCGAACGGCTCGGGGTGGTGACCGCGGGCGCGCCGCTGCAATGGGCATACAGCAGGGCGTTTCCTTCGGTCGTCCCGCCAACGGCGATGGCCGCCCTGTACGGCGCGCTGGACGGCCGGTTACACGCGCTCTGCCGGGGCAGTGATCCGTTCGGTGGGGCGGTGACCAGCTGGCAGCGCCAGGTCGTCGCGAACAAACTGCTCGGGTTCGGGTACCGGCGGGACGGCACGGTCGGCCCGCTGCCCGCCGGCGTGCGCGGCGCGCACGGCGCGCTGATCATCGGTGGTGATCACTGGCTGCCCGATCCGCAGCCAGCGCCGGTAGCCGGGCGACGCTGGGCGCCAGGAGTGTTGCGGCACACCGATTACAGTTCCGACCCGGAATGGGACGACGCGGTCGCGATGGCCGCGGGGTTGCGGCCGGCGGTGCCGGAGAACTCCCCGACCGGCGAGCAAACCCAGCTGTTCGGCCTGGGCGCCGCCCACCGCGGCCTGTTCCGCTGACCGCAAGATCCCTAAGGAACGCGGTCACGGGGTGTGGCCAGCTCGCCAAGCAGCCGGTCGGCAGCGGCCGGCAGGCCGCTATCCGCGAGCAAGCCCGCCGGCGCCAACACGTAGCGGCGATCCACCACCACCCGCGCCCCGCGCAACTGCGGGCGCAGCACCGGATCCTGCCGCAACATCGACTCGACCTCGGCAAGTTGAGCGGCACCGGCATGCCGGAACACCCCGCCGGAGAGCACGAGCACGGCCGCGCCGTGCGGACCGAGCCGACCATCGATCAACCGGAGATGCCGCCGCACGGCGAGAATCGTGGCCAGCCCAGCCATCCGCGCCTCTCTCGCCCGTTCCGCTTCCCCGACCAGACCGTCCACATCGCTCGCTCGGACCGCAGCGGCTTCGTGCAGCGCGGGATCCTCCTCGATCAGTCCTTCCGCGACGGCCTCGGCGACCAGTCCGGGCGCGGAGAACCGCATCCCGATATCACCCTCCACCGTCCGCCGGTCATCCGGCAACCGCACGCTCCTCGGCTGGGCGTCCACCTCGGCCGAACCAACCGCGGAGTACACGTCGGTGGTCGCCCCACCCACGTCCACCACAAGCACCGCGCCCTGCTCTGCCGCGTCCGGATTCGCCTGACCAAGCACGGAACCAAGCCTGGCGACCCCGGAAAGCACCGCGTCCGGCGTGACCGTACGCACCATCCGGCGGAACCGAGGATTGCCGGAAAGTCCCTTGCCGCCAATCACATGCCGCAGGAAAACCGCCCGGATCGCCTCGCGCGCCGGCGCCGGTTCGAGCTCACCGATATCCGGCAGCACGTTCGCGCAACCGAAAACCGTGCGGCCACGCAACAACTCCTCGGCCCGTTCCCGCGCGGCGATATTGCCGGCAAGCACGATCGGCACCCGCAACCGGTTCCGGGCGATGCGCGCGGCGTTGTGCAGCAACACTTTCTCGTCGCCATCATCGGTGCCACCGGTCAGCAGCAGGACATCCGGCTCGGCTGCCCGCAGCGCGGTGAGTGCGGGCCCGTCCAGCTCGCCCGCCGCGATGTGCACCACCTTGGCGCCCGCGGCGAGCGCGACGCGATGGCCGGCCTCGGCGCTGATCAACCGCTCCTGGCCAACAACCGCGAGACGCAGTCCACCACCGGCCGAGGAGCACGCCAGCGTCTCCGCGTCAGCGGCTGCCAACTCCTCGGTCACCGCTTGGACGCCGGCCAGCACATCGGGTCTGCTCGTCGGATGCTGCGCGCCGCCAAGGTAGTCGCCGGCTTCGTCGAGCAGCGCGGCCTTCGTCCACGTCGAACCGATATCCAGACACAGCCAACGCATCACGACGACTTGTCGGCACCGCTCGACTCGGCCTGCTCGGCCGCCTGCCGCTTGCCGAGCAACGAATGCCGCCGGCTGTAGGCGAAGTAGATGATGACCCCGAGCGCCATCCAGCCGAGGAAACGGACCCAGGTCAATGCGGTGAGGTTGAGCATCAGCCAGACACAGGCGATGATCGCCAGGATCGGGATCAACGGCATCATCGGCACCCGGAAGGTACGCGGCAGGTCGGGACGCCGCTTGCGCAGCAGCATGACACCCGCGGCCACCAAGGCAAAGGCGAACAGCGTGCCGATGTTGACCATTTCTTCCAACCGGTCCGCGGGGAAGAAGGTGGCGGCGAAGGCGATCATCGCGCCGATCACCATGTTGATCCGCCACGGTGTGCCCAGCTTGTTCGTCTTGGCCAGCCTGGTCGGCAACAACCCGTCCCTGGACATGGCGTAGAGCACCCGGACGAGACCGAGCAGTAGCACCATCACCACGGTGGTGAGCCCGGCCAGTGCGCCAATCGAGATGATATTGGCCGCCCAGTCCACATTGTGCAGTGCGAAGGCGGTCGCGAGCGTCTTGTGCTCGCCGTCGTCGCCAGTGGACAGGTCGGAGTAGTTCACCATTCCGGTCACGACGACCGATACCGCCACGTAGAGGACCGTGACGATCGCCAGCGTGCCGAGAATTCCCCGTGGCACCGACCGCTGCGGGTTCTTGGTCTCCTCGGCCGTGGTGGCGATGATGTCGAAACCGATGAAGGCGAAGAACACCAAGGATGCGCCGGCGAGCAGCCCGAACCAGCCGAACGTGCTGCTTTCCCCGCCGACAAGCAGCGAGAACAGCGACTGCTCCAGTGCCGCGCCGCCACCTTCGGACGCGCCTTCCGCTGGCGGAACGAAGGGCGAGTAGTTGTCCGCGCTGATGTAGTTGATACCGAGCACGACGATGAACAGGATGACCGCGACCTTGATCGCGGTGATCACCAAGCTCACTCTGGACGACAGTTTGGTGCCCAGGGTCAGCAGCACGACGAGTACGGCTACCAGCAGCAGCGCGCCCCAGTCCGCGGTCAGGCCGCCGAGTTGCACGGTAGTGCTCACTCCGTCGCCGAGGATCGCGGCCAGGCTGTCCTGCAGGTAGAGCGACCACCCCTTGGATACCGCGGCCGCGGCCACGGCGAACTCGAGGACCAGGTCCCAACCGACGATCCAGGCGAGGAATTCGCCGAAGGTGGCGTAGGAGTAGGTGTAAGCGCTCCCGGCGACGGGCACGGTGGAGGCGAACTCGGCGTAGCACAGCGCGGCGAGCCCACAGGCGACCGCGGCGAGTACGAACGCGACCGATACCGAAGGGCCGGTGAAGTCACCCGCGGTGCGCGCGGTCAGCGTGAAGATCCCTGCCCCGATCACGACCGCGACGCCGAACACGATCAGGTCCGCCGTGCTTAGATTTCGCCGCAGCTTCGTGGTTGGTTCGTCCGTGTCCCGAATCGACTGTTCGACCGACTTAGTACGCCACAAACCCGTTCCGGGCACCGTGCACCTCCTTGTGTCACCGGCGCGGGTAGCCGGCGGCGACACGGTAACCGGTCAGCCGGATTGTCACCACCCAATCCGGCAAAGTCCCCGAACACACCTCCCGGTAACCGCGATTTTCAAGGTTAGTGCGGTTACCGGGAGTGGTCGGTCGTTTCGGTCTCGCTCCGGTCCAGATCTGGTTCCAGATAGATCAACCTGGCGTCCGGCACGCTACCGCGCACCCGTTGCTCCGCTTCGTCGATCTCCTGGGCGACTTCGGCCACCGGAAGCCCGGGGCGCAGCGCGATCTTCGCCGCGATCAGCAGCTCATCCGGGCCGAGGTACTGGGTGCGCAGATGGATGATCCGCCGCACCCTGCCACCAACCAGCTGGGTGTTGATCACCTCGAGCACCGATTCGGTCGCGCCCTCACCGATCAGCAGGCTCTTCATCTCGATGATCAGGACGATCGCGATCACCCCGAGCAGCGCACCGATCATGATCGTGCCAACCGCGTCCCAGACCGGATCCCCGGTCGCCACGGTGAGACCGACACCGAACAGCGCGAAGATCAGGCCGAACAACGCGCCCGCGTCCTCGAGCAGCACCACGGGCAGTTCCGGCTGCTTCGACTGGCGAATGAACTGCCACCAGCTGGCACCGCCCTTGATCCGCGCGGATTCCACGATCGCGGTGCGGAAACTGAAGATCTCCAGCCCGATCGCGATCACCAGGATCACCACGGCGACCAGTGGTGACTTGAGCTCCTCCGGTTCGGCGAGCTTGTGGATCCCTTCGTACAGCGCGAAAACCGAGCCCAGGGAGAACAGCATCAGCGCGACCACGAACGAGTAGAAGTAGCGATCTCGGCCATACCCGAACGGATGGGTGCTGCTTGCCTTGCGTCGCGCGGTCCGCTTACCGAGCAACAACAATCCCTGGTTCGACGTGTCCGCCACGGAATGCACGCCCTCGGCGAGCATCGCGGACGAGCCGGTAATGGCAAACCCGACGAACTTCGCTATCGCGATTCCGGCATTTGCCGCCAAAGCGGCGAGAATGGCTTTAGTACCGCCTTCTGCGGACACGTCATCTCCTCGAACCCAATGAATAGGACCGCGCAAAGATTAGACCGAAAACGTCCGCGCCACCCGGCGGGTCACAATTCTGGTACCCGGAAAAGCTCAGCCGGTCGCGGCGAGCCCATCGGTCGCCCGGAAGACCTGTGTTGGCGCCGAACCAAACGGGCGCAACACGACACTGGGGTCGCTTGCCGCCAGCCACATCGACTGTCCTCTCCGGAGCACCAGCTCGCGGTTCCTGGCGGAAACCCGTACGGCACCTTCGGTGCACAGCAGAATCTGTGGTGTGCCAGCGGCAATCGGCACCTCGGGCCCGGTGCGGGACTGGCTGCCGTTACCTTCGGCATGCGCGGCCGAGAATTCCGCGGCCGGCCAGGACATCCGGGACAGCTCGAACTCCGGCGTAGCCGTGCGGTACACCCGCAGCCCGTCCGTCGCACACGGCTCGCCGCGCAGAATCGGCATATCGCCACACCGGAAATCCAGCACCCGCAACAGTTCCGGAACATCCACGTGTTTTGGCGTCAGGCCACCACGAAGAATATTGTCCGAATTCGCCAGAATCTCGACCGCGGTACCGCGTAAATAAGTGTGCAGGTTTCCCGCCGGCAGGTGAATCGCCTCGCCGGGACCGAGCACCAAGCGGTTCAACAACAGCGCCGCGAGGACCCCGGCGTCGCCAGGGTGTAGTTCACCGAGTTCCAGTACGGTCCGGCACTCCAGACCGAACTCGCCACCGTCCTTGATGTGTTGCACGCAGGCATCCAGCAGCTCGGGAAGCAGCTCGTCCAGCGCCGGCTGCGGCAGGGTGATCCAGGTGGTGAACAGGGCGCGCATCCCGTCCGCGTCCGGTTGATCGGCGAGCAGCGCGATATGCGGCGCGAGGCCCGGCGTCTGTACCGCCCTGAGCAGCTCCACGGTGCGGCCGGGGTCACGGAATCCGGCCAGCGCGTGGAATTCGGTCAGCGCGCAGAGCAGTTCCGGTTTCGCGGTGGGGTCCGGATAGTTGCGGTTCTTCGCATCGCGCGGGATCCCGGCCGCGTCCTCCCTGGCGAATCCCTCGGCCGCCTGTTCCGCGGACGGATGCGCCTGCATGCTCAGTGGCTCATCGGCGGCAAGGATCTTCAGCAGGAAGGGCAGCCGGTCGCCCCACCGCTCGGCGCACTGGCTGCCGAGTTGCCGCACGGGATCGGCCTCGACCAGTTCGAGCAGCGAACGTTCGGTGCCATCCGAGGCGATCAGCTGGGAGGGATCGCCGGGATGCGCCCCCATCCACAGTTCGGCCTCCGGATGCGGCGCGGGCACGGGCCGGCCGAGCAGTTCGGAGATAGTCGTGCGCGAACCCCAGGCATAGGGGCGCACGGCACCTCGCAACAACTCCACTTCGTCTCCAGTCCCCTCCCGGATCAGCGCTGGCCAGACGGCAGCCCAGCACCGACGTTACCGGTCGCCAGCCCCAGGTAGAGCGCGGCCAGTTCGAACCGCAGCGCGAGCACCGCGGCACAGGTTGCCTCGTCGGCGGCCAGCTCGGTGGCCACTTCCGCCGATGGTGCCAGCACATCGGCGGACGGCAGCGCGTCGCTGGCCAGCACCCGCAGCGCGGCCGTGGCCTCGTCGGAGCGTGCGGTGAGCAACAGCACGCGCAGCCGGGAATCGGGCCCGTCCAGGTCGGGGTCGGCGAACAGGCTCTCCGGGGAACCACCGCGTACCGCGCCACGGTGCAGCGCGGTTCGAGCACGCGCCTGCGGATAGTCGGAAACGTCACAGACCGTCTCGGTGAACTCGCCGAGCACGTAGGCCGCGTGCCGGGCGGTCGCGGTGGCCACCGCGTCCAGTCCCCACAACAGCGGGGTGTGTTCGGCCAACCGCAGGGTAAGCGATTTCGCTGGGTTCACGAAGGACTCATGCGCGAGATGGTCGCGCTCGGCTTCGCGGTCCAGCTCGTCGGCAAGCGCGGCGACGTCGGTGCGCAGCAGTCCAAGGGCGTTCAGGGTCAGCAGGCCGGAGGTGAGCACCCGGGCAGCGCCGAGCCCCGCCGGCACGTCGACGACCGGGGGCAGCAACAGCGCCCCGCCAGCGGCCGCGGCGGCCACCGGACCTTCCTGCGGCGCGGTGAGCACCACCGTGGCGCCGTACCGTACGGCCCTGTCGATGAAGATCGCGAGCTCGCGATCGCCCTCGTCGTCCGCATGTGCGAGCACGACGTCCAGCGGACCGATCCAGCTGGGCAGCACATCGGTGCACACCACGGGAACCGGGCAGCCAGGGCCGAGCAGCGCGGCGAGTATCCGGTGCACCGCGGGGGCTACTCCTGGCCGCCCGAGTAGCACCAGCGCGCGGGGCTTGCTGCCCTCCAGCGCGGCGGTGAGTCCCAGCCGCTCGGCCGTCTCCATGGTGGAGCGCACCTGGGCCCCGGCTCGCGCGACCGCGAGTAGCAGCCCTTCGGTGTCGGCCTCGGTGAGACCGGTCGGATCATCCAGTAGCGCGTCGTCGAACACGGTCAATCCTGCTCGTCACCGGATTCCGCGGCCGCCGGCTGCTCGTCGCTCGGACCGCCCGTGGCCTCGTCGAGCAACAACACCGGGATACCGTCTTGCACTGGAAAGATCCTGCCACAGGAGGTGCAGGTCAGCGCGTCCGCCTCGGCGTCAGTCGGGCTGCCGACGGCGAGCGGCGCGTGCTCCGGACACGGGCAGGCCAGGATCTCCAGCAGCTGCTGATCGAGCTGGACGGCCACGGTTCCTCCTCGTTGTGCGTTCCTTCGGCCTATCGGGTCTGTCCCCAATATGGCACCTATCGGCTACCCGTGGGCGGCCACCAACCGCAATATCGTTCAGGAATGCGGTTGCTCAGCGTGCCTCAGCCACGCACGATCGCCAGCACTTCATCGGTCAACGCCCGCACCGCCGGCACGTCGGCCGCCTCAACGTTGAGCCGCAGCAGCGGTTCGGTATTCGACGGACGCAGATTGAACCACGCGCCCTCCGGAAGCTGCACGGTGAGCCCATCGAGCTCGTCCACCTGGACGCCGGGCCGGGTGGCGAACGCCTCGCGTACCGCGCGCATCCGGTCCCGCTGATCGGTGACCGTCGAGTTGATCTCGCCCGATGCGGCGTAGCGGTCGTATCCGCCGGTGAGCTCCGACAGCGGGGTGGCCTGGGTGCCGAGCGCGGCGAGTACGTGGAGCGCGGCGAGCATTCCGGTGTCTGCCCGCCAGAAATCGCGGAAGTAGTAGTGCGCCGAGTGTTCCCCGCCGAAGATCGCCCCGGTTTCGGCCATCGCCTCTTTGATGAACGAATGCCCAACGCGCGTGCGCACCGGGGTACCACCGTGCTCGGCGACGATCTCCGGCACGGCCTTCGAGGTGATCAGGTTGTGGATGACGGTGGGCGACTGCTCACCGGCCGCGGTGGCCTTGGCCAGCTCGCGGGTGGCTACCAGCGCGGTGATCGCGCTTGGTGACACCGGCTCGCCGCGCTCGTCGACCACGAAGCAGCGGTCCGCGTCGCCGTCGAAGGCAAGCCCCGCGTCCGCGCCGAGCTCACGGACCTTTGCCTGTAGGTCGACGATGTTCTTCGGGTCGAGCGGATTGGCTTCGTGGTTCGGGAACGTGCCGTCCAGCTCGAAGTACATCGGCCGGACGTCCACCGGTAGCCCGTCGAAAACGGAAGGCACGGTGTGTCCGCCCATCCCGTTGCCGGCGTCCACCACGACGCTCAGCGGCCGGCTTCGCGCCAGCTCCGGCACCATGCCGCGCAGGTGCGCGGCGTAGTCGGCAAGCATGTCCCGCTCGGTCAGCGTGCCTTGCTCGCCCTCGTGGTCAGGGACGCCGGCGGTGACCTCGGCGGCGATCGTGTCCAGCCCGCTGTCCTGGCCGATCGGCGCGGCGCCGGCACGGCAGAGCTTGATGCCGTTGTACCGCGCGGGGTTGTGGCTCGCCGTGAACATCGCGCCGGGCAGGGATAGCTTGCCGGAAGCGAAGTACAGCATGTCGGTGCTCGCCAGGCCGATGCTGATCACGTCAACGCCCTGCGCGCGCACGCCGTCCGCGAACGCGGTGGCCAGCCCCGGCGAGGAGTCGCGCATATCCATGCCGATCACCACGGCGGGCGAGTCCGCGCGGACCAGTCTCGCGAACGCGGCGCCGAAGGCGGTAACGAGCTCCTCGTCGAGCTCCGTGCCTACCAAACCGCGAATGTCGTAGGCCTTGACGATGCTGGACAGCTCACGCACGTACGTCTCCCTGGGGTCACCTCGAGCAGTACGGGCAGAGCCTACTGAACCAGCCGCGCCGCGCTGGACTGGCGTACGCGCGGGTGAACTCAGTCGGAAGGGGTGGGCAGCACGCGAAGGTGGCCGCGCCGCCCGGAGCTGGCCTCCGGTTCGGGCTGCTCGACCGGGCTGTGCAGGCTGCCCGCTTCCCGGACCGCTTCGGCGAGCGCGGTCAGATCGTCGTTCGAGGGGTCTTCCGGTCCGAATTCCCCTTCGTAGCGGACTACTTCCCAGCCCTTGGGGACGGTAAGCCGGCCGGCATGCTGCGCACACAGGTCGTAGCTGTGTGGCTCACTGGAAGTAGCGAGCGGACCTACGACCGCGGTTGAGTCTGCGTAGGCGTAGGTCAGCGTCGCGACCGCCGCGTTCTGACAGCCGGTTCGAGAGCACTTCCGCACGCACCGCACAATCGCAGACGATAGCGCGTCACGCACGGCGGGCGTGGCAGGCACGCGGGAGTGCCCCGCGCGTAGTCTCTTCGCAGGGGATTCGTCGGCGGTATCGGCGAGCCGCCCGACCAGGGACCCGTCCAATCCTGGAACTGCTGTTGCCGAGGTGGAGATTGCCAAGGACCCGACGGAAGCGCTGGCCGCGCAGGGAGCGGCACGGCCGGGGGCCACGCGGCCCGTTGTACCCGGCGACGGTACCGATGGCCAGCACTCGCGCGGAGCGGTTCGACACCCTGGTGCTCGACGCGCTCGAGCCGATCGAGCTGCGCTGGCGCGATCAGTTGAACGCGCTGGACGTGGCGGTGGACGAGGTTCCGGAGGGCAAGCCGGGACGGTCGCGTTCGAGCTCGGACGATGCCGCCGCGGATGGGGTGCTTCGCGATGGCGCCGTACCGCTGGCGAAGCTGGTCCCGGCCGGCGTGGACAGCGCGGGTAGTCCGACCCGCGCGCGGATCGTGCTCTACCGCCGCCCGCTCGAACTGCGCGCCAAGGATGCCGCCGACCTGACCGAGCTGGTGCACGAGGTGCTGGTCGAACAGGTGGCGAACTACCTCGGCCTCGACCCCGACGTCATCGAGGGCAACTAGTCACCACCGCACGATCCCGCAAGATCGCGATCACGGGCGCGCGGGAGTTCGTCGCCTGCTTGGCACCATCGTGAGCACGGTGAACAGCACCGCGGCCGCCTGCGCCAGCAGGAAGACGGCTCGCAACGCCGAGGGCAGCTCGACGTGCACCTCCGCGCCCCTTGTCGGTACCTCGACCGCGACCTGGTTCCCCCAGGCCCGCACGATCGGCGCCTCCTCACCGTCGACGCTTGCCCGCCAGCCGGGCTCCTCGGCGGCGGCCAACACCAGCAGCCGCCCGCCGGCGCCATCCGAGGTGCGGACGGCGACATCCGGCGGCTCCGCGTCCACCGGCGCGACGGCGGTACCGGAGGTTTCCATCGATGGCGCGCCCCCGCGTACCGCGCGCTGTGCGAGCTCAGGGGAAATCAACACCGCGTTGCCGCTCACCGGCAGCAACCGCACCACGCCTCGGCCGTCCGAAGTAGCTGGAGCGTCGGCGGTGAGCTCGCCGGTCACGGCGCGCAGCCGCGCGGCATCGGCCTCGGTAGGCAGCACCACGTAGCTCACCCCGGATGCCGCCGCGAACGCGACCGCGTTTCGCGCTGCCTGCTCGTCCGTACCGCGCAGTCCCGCGTCCAGCTCGCGCAACCGCTGCGCGGAACCACCCGCTGGCGCGAGATCGTCATCGCCGAATGCGGGCAGCCGCGCCGCGACCTGTCGCACCGGCTCCTCATCCGCTGGCAACACCAGCACCGAACGCCCCGATTCGGCCAGTTCGGCGCGCAGCGGCTCGGCCAGCGTGTACCCGCCATCGCCGCGCAGTGCCCCACCACTTCCGGCGATCACGGTGTTCGCCGCGAGTCCGACTACCGCGAGGCCAGCAAGCGCCATGGCGATTCGGGGCAGCGACGGGGTAATCCGCCGCTGTGCCACGCCTGGCCGACAGCTGGCCACGACCGTCCACAGTAGACCTGTGCTGATCAGCAGCAGCGCCGGTCCTGTCCAGCCGTACGCGCTATCCCCGCCAACCACCGGCGGCACGGCGACCAGCACCAGTACCGCGAGCGCGAGCGCACCGAGCAGGACCAGCCCGAGTGCCGGCAGTGCCGCGCGGGTCGGCCGCAACACCAGCGCGGCCACGGCGGCGAGCAGTACCACTAGGCCGATGCCTTGCCAGCTACCCGCCCCGCCCGGATGCAGGCTCAACAGGTCGAACACCGATTGCCCTGTCTCCGGCTGATAAGCGCCGGGACCGTGCAGCACCAGACCTGGATCGCTGAGCAGCGCGACGGGCCATGGCAACAGCAACACGATGGGCAGCAATACCGCGATGCACAGCCCGGCGATCCGCCGCCCGGCATGTTCAGCGGGCGCCGGAACCACCACAAAACCGAGCAATATCCCGACAACCAGCACCACGTAGATCAGCGGCGAGAAGGCACCGAGCAGCGCCAGACCGGCCGCGCACAGCACCGCGTTCGACAACCAGGCGGCCGACCGGCGCGGCCGCAGCACGGCCGCGACTCCGGCAAGCACCAGCGGTAGCAACAAATGCGCGAACACCACGTCCGGCCGGCCCTGGGCCACCGCCGCGGTCGCCGTGGGCAGCAAGGCGTACGCCGCGGCGGCCAATGCGCGGATCCAGCGGTTGGCAAGCACCCGGCGCGCCGCCGCGTACGCCGCGAGACCCGCAAGCGGCGCGGCAAACAGCATCAGCACGGCTAGCGCGGTGGCTGGGCCACCAACCGGCGCGAACACCGCCCCGAGCACACCGAGCACGGCAAGTGACACCGGGGCGTTCGCCGAGGTGCCGCCAGCGACCGAATGCCACCCGGCCAGGTACTGCGACCACACCTCGGACAGGCCACCAACGGGCAACACCCGACCGCCCACGAGGTCCATCCCGAGCCGATCCAGGTTGGCGAGGACGGCGATCACCGTCAACCCGAGGAACATCAGCACTGGCGGGGAGAACAGCGTGGCGGCGAGCACCCGGCGCGCGCCCAGTTCGACGAACACCAGATCCGAGCTCGGCGACTGCACGCCGGGCGTGGGCCGCCGGACCTGGTGATCCGGACCGCCGCTCGACTCCGCGTCGGTTCCCGGCCGATCCGTTCCAGGCGAGTCCGTTCCAGCCCTGTCCGTTCCGGCCCTGTCCGGTACAGCCCTGTCCGGTACGGCGCCGTCCACGCCGGACGTGTGGGTGTCAGCCTCGTCCAGCTCGATCGCTCCCGCGGTTCGGGCCCGTTGCGCGGCAACCGGAACCGAGACGGTGATCGCCTGACTGTTCGGCCTCCGCAGCCCGATCCCGGTACCGCGTGCGGCCGTTCCGCGCAGTGCGCCGGCCGGTAGCGCGCTGGTCCCCACCTGCCGGCGGACCACGCCCTGTTCGGACTCCGGCAGTGTCCACACCGCACTCGCGCCGGCGGGTTCGGGAAGCCGGCCGAGTTCGTCACCGCGCTCCAGATTGCGCCGCACGAGTATCCGGACGCCGTTGCGAATGCCGTTGCGCAACCGGGTAAGCCGCGAGACGAACAGCCCGCTCACGGTTCCCGGTCGACTACTCACCCGACGCTGCTGGCGTCCGGCTCGCAACCATGCCCGGCCACTACACAGGTAGCGCAGCGCGTACAGTTCCGCACCCGCCCGATCCCGGTTGCCCACGAGGCCAAACCCGATCGCGCGCAGCAGCAGGAGTACGACCAATCTCGGCAGACCGAACACGAACGACATCCGGCCACAGTTGACCAGGAAGTTCCGCAAGCCATGCGCGCGACTGGCCGCAAGGGCGGTGGCGTTGGTGCCGGCAAGCGCGCCGGGCCGCCGGCGACCGGTACTCGTCGCGCGTGCGTGCCGCACCCGCGCGGTCGGCACGCACAGCACCAGGCTGCCAGCCTGGTTGGCCCGCCAGCCGAAGTCGATGTCCTCACCGAAAACCGGCAACCCTCGGTCAAAACCGCCGAGCTCATGCCAGAGCTCAGCGCGGATCAGCATGCCCGCGCTGGATACCGCGAGTACCTCGGTGCTGCGCTCGAAGTCCGCTCGATCGGCCGCGTCACCAGCGGTTTTCACTGACTCGGCGGCTGCCCCATCCGGTTCCGAGTCGACTGGTTTCCCGTCGTCAGCCGTGCCCCGCGCGGAGTCGTCTCGTCCAGGATTTTCTCCCTTGGGATCTTCGCCCTTGGGGACCTCCGGGGTATCGGTGCCGCGCAACAACCGCCAGTCCAGCGTCGGCGCGCTGATCCCGGTCTGCCGGTGCCCAGAGGAATCGGTGGACAGTCCGGCCTCCACGACGAGCCGACGATCAGTCCAGTCCAGCGCCAGCGGGCCAAGCACACCTGCAGAGGGGGCCAGTTCGGCGGTGGTCAGCAGCGCGGCAAGGCATTGCGGCTCGGGCGCGCAGTCATCGTGCAGCACCCAGATCCAGCTGTCGCTGTCTCCCCAGCGCTCGGTCGCCTGTGCCACGCCGGTGGCAACGGCGTCAGCGAAACCAGTGTCACGTTCGAGCTCGTGCACTCCGGCGAGCGTGCCGTCGGCTACCGCATCGGCGAGCAAGGTTCCGGTGTGATCACTGGAACCGTTGTCCACCGCGAGCACATGGCGGGGCCGCACGGCGAGCCGGCGCAGCGCACTCAGCACCCCACCTAGCCATGGCGCGCCGTCGTGACAGACCAGGATGGCCAACACCGGAACGGTCCGCACGGGTACGGCACCAACCGAACGGGCCGCACCGGCAAGTCGAGCTTCGGACGGATCGGCTGAGGGCAACGACCCCTCCCCGGGTTCAGATTCGTTGGTTCACCGAACGAGTCGCCCGGCAAGTTTCCGTGTCGTGACCGGGCTCTAGCTCAGCCGCGCCTAGCGCAACTGCCGCTGTAGCCCAGATCACTACGACACCTTAGAACCAACCGATCGTCACCGTGACCCGACCCGGGGCAACCACCGATACGAGTGATTGCCGGGGCCCGCTCGGCTGGTCGCGGCTTTCGCGCACACCACGACCAGGCAAGCGGCCTTCGCGAAACGATCAGACGGCGCGCTTTTTCAGCTTCCGTCGCTCCCGCTCGGAAAGACCGCCCCAGATGCCGAAGCGCTCGTCATGTGCCAGGGCATATTCAAGGCACTCGCCCCGAACCTCACAACCCTGACAAATTCGCTTCGCCTCGCGTGTCGATCCACCCTTTTCAGGGAAGAACGCTTCAGGATCGGTTTGCGCACACAGTGCGCGCTCCTGCCACTCCTGCTCATCTGGCGACTCGAACAGGTCCGTCAGCAGATCGAACTCTTTGCCGAGGTGCTCCCCCCACTCAGTCACTTTTCCGACGTCACTCCCTTGGGGTCCCGGTGACCCCTGCCAACTGTTTGCCACGTCCGCCTCCTCGCCTTCCGCACTCCCCGGTTGGCGGACACCACCCGCCGCCCCCTGTAGCAGCGAATGACACCACTGTGATTACACCCGCGTAAGCCGCTGCGGTCAAGCGCGGTACACGCGTATGGGGGACTTTGGACTCGCGACAGACCTGCGAATTCCCCGGTATGACTTGACTTTTCGATTTGCGATGGCCACACCGGATCGAAAAAGTCGAACTGTGACACCGCTTCTGGATCAGCAGACGATTTTCAAGATCCACTAGGGACGGTGCGCACGTCGGCGGGCCAACCCGGAGGCATACGGCGCCCACACGCACTGTCCGTAGAATATGCCGGGTGCACCGCTCCGCAGTTCGCCCGAGCCCGCTGTTCCTCGCGATTCTCGCGGTTGCCGTAGTCGGTGGCGTACTCGCCGCGTTCGGCGACATCAACAGCGTCTTCGCCCAAGAGTCCGACCCGCTGCTGATCGGCGGCATCGTGCTGCTCGTGCTCGGCGGCTGGGGCGTCTCGCTGTGTCTGCACGAGTTCGGCCATGCGATCTTCGCCTATCGCGGCGGGGACCGCGAGGTACGGCTGAAGGGTTATCTCACGCTGGACCCGCGCCGGTACACCGATCCGGTGCTGAGCCTGCTGCTGCCGCTACTCCTGCTCGCCGTCGGCGGCATCCCGTTGCCGGGCGGCGCGGTGTGGATCAACCACCACGCCCTGCACTCCCGGCGGGTCGAGTCCATGGTCTCGCTCGCCGGCCCGCTGATGAACTTGCTCATCGGCCTTCTGCTGACCACCTCGGTCGCGGTGCTGCCAATGCCTGCCGGCCTCGCCGCAGGGTTGTCCTACCTCGCGCTGCTGCAGGTACTCGCCTTCGTGCTGAACATCCTGCCGGTGCCCGGCCTGGACGGCTGGGGTGCGCTCGAACCACATCTGCCGTATGAGGCGCGCCGGTTCGGCGCCAAGGCACGGCCATGGGCACCGTTGATCCTGTTCGCCGTGCTCATCGGGATCCGCCCGGTCGGCGAGGTGTTCTTCGGGATCTCCGAAGCGGTATTCGGCGCCATCGGCGGCGAGGAACTGTTCTATCTCATCGGCGCGAACCAGTTCATGTTCTGGCGCTGAGTTCGCCAGTGCCGCGGAGCGGGAAGGATCTCACGACGCACCGCGCTGGTGGGCGACATGCGAGGATCAGCCCGTGAAGATCGTTGTCATGGTCGGCGGGGTAGGCGGCGCCCGCTTCTTACTTGGCGTCAAAGCCGCGCTTGGCCTACCGCCAGTCGGCGCGGGCGAATCCACCCACGAGGTCACCGCGGTGGTCAACACCGGAGACGACGTGTGGCTGCACGGGCTGCGGATCTGCCCCGACCTGGATACCTGTATGTACACCCTCGGCGGCGGAATCGATCCGGAACGCGGCTGGGGCCAGCGAGACGAAACCTGGACCGTTTCCGAACAGCTGGCCGCCTATGGCGCGGAGCCAACCTGGTTCGGGCTCGGCGACCGGGATATCGCCACGCATCTGGTGCGCAGCCGGATGCTGCGCGCCGATTACCCGCTCTCCGCGGTCACCGAGGCGTTGTGCCACCGCTGGCAACCCGGGGTAAGCCTGCTGCCGATGTCCGACGATCGCGTGGAGACCCACGTGGTGGTCGAGGAATCCGACGGTGGTCAGCGGGCGCTGCATTTTCAGGAATGGTGGGTCCGGCACCGGGCTGGCTTGCCGGCACGCGAGATCGTCCCGATCGGCGCGGCCGAGGCTACCCCCGGTCCTGGCGTGCTTGCGGCGATCGCCGGGGCCGATGCGATCCTGCTCGCTCCATCCAATCCGGTGGTGAGCATCGGCACGGTACTGGCCGTACCGGGGATCCGCGCGGCGCTGCGCGCGAGCACCGCCAAAGTGGTCGGTATCTCGCCGATCATCAACGACAAACCCGTACGCGGGATGGCCGATGCCTGCCTGACCGCGATCGGCGTGGACACCACCGCCGCGGCGGTAGGCGAGCACTACGGGGCCCGCACAAGCACGGAGAACGGCATCCTGGATGGATGGCTGGTGCACACCGGCGATCCCGCCGAGGTGCCAGGAGTGGCGGTGCGTTCCGTACCGCTGCTGATGTCCGATGTCCAGGTAACCGCCGAGATGGCGCGCGCCGCACTCGACCTTGCCGGAGTTGACCTTGGCTAATCATGCCGCGGAACGGCCACTGGAGATATTTCCGATCAACGGGCTGCCGGAATTCCGGCCTGGCGATGACCTTACCGGCACGATCGCCTCGGCGGCGCCATGGCTGCGCTCTGGCGATATTCTCGTGGTCACCAGCAAGATCGTGTCCAAAGTAGAGGGAAGGCTGATCAAGGTACCGGCCGACCCTGAGGCGCGGGCCGCCGCGCGACGCTGGCTGGTCAGCGAGGAGTCGGTACGCACCGTCGCACGGATCAAGCAGACCCTCATCACACAGAACAAGCTCGGCATCGTGCAAGCTGCCGCCGGCGTCGACACCTCCAATGTGGCCTCGGACGAGATCGCCATGCTGCCGGCCGACCCGGATGCCTCGGCGCTCGCGCTGCGCAACGGTCTGCGGGAACGGCTCGGCATCGAGGTAGCGGTGCTGATCACCGACACCATGGGGCGGACATGGCGAATCGGGCAAACCGACGCCGCGATCGGTTCCTCCGGCCTGCGGGTGCTGCACGGCTACGCGGGACAGTCCGACGCGCAGGGCAACGAACTGCAGGTAACCGAGATCGCGGTCGCCGACGAGCTCGCCGCGGCCGCCGATCTGGTCAAGGGTAAAACCGGCAACGCGCCGGTTGCCGTGGTCCGTGGCATGACCATCAGCGATGACGGCTCCGTGGCAAAGGACCTGATCCGCCCGCTGGACGAGGACCTGTTCCGGTTGGGCACCGCGGAGGCAACCGAACAGGGCCGCCGGGAAGCGGTGCTGCTGCGCCGATCGGTGCGCTATTTCGCGGACACCGAGGTGGACCCGGATGCGATGCGCAGGGCCGTTGGCGCGGCGCTCACCGCTCCCGCGCCACACCACACCCGTCCGGTGCGGTTCGTCTGGCTGCGCGATCAGGCGCTGCGCAAACGCCTACTCGCGGAGATGGAACACGCCTGGCGGGCGGATCTGCGCGCGGACGGCTGGGACGAGCAGCGGGTGGATCGCCGGATCAGGCGCGGCGGCCTGTTGCACGAAGCCACCGAACTCGTGGTGCCGTTCCTGGTGCGGACCGGTTCGCACGAGTACCCGGACGAGCGGCGCGCGACCGCCGAGCGGGATATGTTCACCATCGCCAGTGGCGCCGCGGTGCAGGGGCTGCTGATCGCGCTCGCCGCCGAGCAGCTCGGCTCCTGCTGGGTATCGTCCACTCTGTTCTGTCCGGATGTGGTTCGGGAAGTACTGGATATCGATCCGTCCTGGGAGCCACTTGGCGCCGTCGCGGTCGGTCATCCCGCCGACGGTGAGCTCAGCCCTCGGCCACCGAGGGAGTTGACCGAAGGGTTGGTTGAACTGTGAGTCTGCATGCTGATGCGCGGGCAAGGCTGACGAGCTGGGCGCCAACCCGGCGCGAACAGGAAGCACTGCGGCAGGCGTTTCTCGGTTTCCTTGCCGCGCGCCCGGATGCCTGCGCGCGGTCCTGCGAGCCCGGGCACATCACGGCCTCGGCGCTGGTGCTCGACGATTCGGCCGAGCGGGTGTTGCTCACCCTGCATCCGAGGGTTGGCAAGTGGATCCAGCTCGGCGGGCACTGCGAGCAGGAGGACCCCGGCCTGGTCGAAGCGGCGCTGCGCGAGGCTCGCGAGGAGTCCGGGATCGACGGGCTGCGGATCGATCCAGAGCCGCTGCACGTGGACGTGCATCCGGTGACCTGCTCGCTCGGGGTGCCCACCCGGCATTTCGACGTGCGATTCCTGGTGCGCGCGGCCGCCGGCGCCGAGCCGGTGCGCAGCGCCGAGTCCACTGATCTGCGCTGGTGGCCGGTGACGGAGCTGCCGGCGGATGCGGACACCGTGGCCGAACAGCTCGACCACGCGTGGGCGCGACTGGCCACGGCGGTGGCGTGATGCGGCTGCATATCGACAGCACGGACAGCACGCCACCGTATGAGCAGCTACGCCGCCAGCTCGCCAAGCAGATCAACGACGCGGAACTGGTGGCCGGCACCCGGTTGCCGCCGGTGCGCCAGCTGGCGACCGAGTTGGGGCTGGCGGCGAACACGGTCGCCAGAACGTATCGGGAGTTGGAGGAAGCTGGCCTGCTGGAGACCAAGGGCAGGGCGGGCACCTTCGTCAGTGCGGCCGGTTCGCAGAGCAGGCAGCGGGCGCGGCAAGCCGCCGAAGAATACGCGGCTACGGTGCGGGACCTCGGCATCGACGAGGACGAAGCCCGGCGCATCGTCGAATCCGCACTCACCCACGGTCGCCGCAATGTTTAGCGATCTTGTGGGCACGGGGCGCTAGATCGCGCGGTAGTCGCGGGGCGCGAAACGCGGACCGTACCGGGGTGGCGTGAACCCGCTCGCCTCGATGTAGCGCACGGCCCGCTGCCGCTGCGGCGCGTACGGCTCGAGCGCCTCGAGCATGCCCGCATCGTCCAGCCGCCGGCCAACCAGTGCATGCCCCACGGTGCTCGGCAAATGGAAATCCCCCACGCTCACCGCATCCGGATCACCCCAGACCCGCTGGGCGATCTCCGCAGCTGTCCACGGGCCAATCCCAGGCACCTTGCGCAACAGCGCGCGCCCCTGCGCGCCACCCAGATTCGCGGCCCGCTCCAGCCGGTGCGCGACCTGAGCCGCCGCGATCAGCGTGCGTCGTCGCGCACCGTCCACACCGGCCCGATGCCACTGCCAGTCGGTGATCCGCAGTAGTTCCACCGGTTTCGGCGGCACCCGCATACCGGCTGGTGCCGGCCCTGGCGCCGCGCAGCCGAACCGCCGGCACAGTTCCCGCCAGGAGCGTCGCGCCTCGGAGCCGGTGACCTTCTGCTCGAGCACGCTCGGTATCAGGACATCCCAGACCCTGCCGGTCGCGCCAAGGCGTAGCCCCGGCATCCGGCGGCGTGCTTCGGCAACAACCGGGTGCACCGGGGCAAAACCCGCGTCATCGTCGAAGGCGCCAAGCAGTCGCGGCACGTCGTCCACAACGGACTGCGCGCCGGCACCCCAGGCGCTGGCGCGTACCTCGGCACCATCCCGCCGCAGGGCGATCGTTGCCGCCCCTTCGGTCGTATTCGCGGTCAACCAGCAGGTCCCGCCGGCGGCACGCTGAAACGCCGGGTCCGCCCCTCCCCTGCGCAACGGCGCGAGCACGCTCGACAGGTCGAGTGGGAACGGCGGCGTCCAGACCAGCCGCGCATCCGGTTGATCGAGTTCGCGGCCGGCCTCAAACATCGGTGGAGAACCGGATACCGCCATCCGGTACCCGCACTCCCGGCCAGACCCGGGCACCAGCAAGCAGTTCACATCCCGAACCGAGTACGGCACTGTCCCCGAGCACCGCGTCACGGACCACCGAGCCAGCACCGACGGCGGCGCCGAACCCGAGTACCGAACGCTCGATCACCGCCCCCGCACCCACGTGTACGTCGTCGAACAACACCGCGCCGGTCAACCGCGCGCCGGAATCGACGGCACACCGAGCGCCCACGGTGCTACCCGCTTCGAGTACCGCGTCCTCGGCCACTCGGGCACTCGGCTCCACGAGCGATTCCCCCTGCGGGCCGGGTAGCGCCGCGCTCGGCGCCTGCCCGCGAACCAGGTCGGCCGAGCCACGTACGAAGGCTGCCGGGGTACCGAGGTCGAGCCAGTAGGCGCTGTCCACATAGCCTTGGACGCGCGCGCCAGCCTCGAGTAGCCCCGGGAAGGTTTCCCTTTCCACCGATACCCGGCGCCCTGCTGGGATCGAGTCGATCACCGAACGTCGGAACACGTAGCAGCCCGCGTTGATCTGGTCGGTTGGCGGTTGCTCGCTCTTTTCCAGGAACGCGGTGACCCTGCCGCCCGCATCCGTTGGCACACAACCAAATGCCCGTGCGTCGTCGACCTTCACCAGGTGCAGCGTGACATCGGCCTCGGCGCCGAGGTGCGTATCGTAAACGGCGCGCAGGTCCACACCGGAAAGAATATCGCCGTTGAAGACCATCGCGTGCGAACCGCGCAGCCGATCGGCCACGTTGCGGATCGCCCCACCGGTGTCCAGCGGCTCGTCTTCCACCACGTATTCCAGATCGAGCCCGAAGGCACTGCCATCGCCGAAATAGTCGACGAACACCTCGGCCTGGTAGGAGGTCCCGAGCACCACGTGGGTAATGCCCGCCGCGCGGATCCGGGAGAACAGGTGCGTGAGAAACGGCACGCCGGCGGTGGGCAACATCGGTTTGGGCGCGGAGAGCGTCAGCGGCCGCAGTCTGGTCCCCTTGCCGCCGACCAGTACCACGGCATCGAGCTCAGTGGCTATCGGATCGACCGCTGCGGGGTAACCATCCGGTGGCTGCGACATGCCGATTCGTCCTTTCAGATGACGGCTGGGCCCGGAAGGAATACTCTGGCAGATACCACACCATGGTGTGGCAGCGGACCCAACGAGGTTCGTGGGATGATCATTTGACCGAGCGTTCGACAATCGGACTCGGAAACTGGTTGTCGGCCGGTCGGCCAGCACAGCATGAATCGAGTTTCGGTCAACTGATGGTCGGATGGGATCGCCACGGCCGCGGCTAGCGCGGTCGAGACAGCCTCGGGTAAGAACAGGGTTGCGGGCAGGCCTCGAGCTACGACTCGAGCTGGACATGGGGAGGCCGGGGATGGACCCCCGACAGAGAGCGGACGCGGCGCTCGCTCGAGCACGTGCGCGCGGCGGCTTCGTCGTCACCCCGGACAACGCGGTTTCGCCGATGGACGCGGCGAATACCCAGAAGATCCCCCGGGCCGTCGTCGCGGCCGCTGAGGTGCGCGAGGATCCCGAACCCACCGTGGTGCTTCGCGATGGCGAGGAAGCCACCCAGCCGCGCGCGCTGTTCGACGAAGGCACTACCGAGCGGCGGCAGCATCCGATGGCTGGCACCTCGACCACCGTCGAACTGCCGACACCGCAGGAGCCGGTGATCGAGGAGCAGGACGGGCTGATTCCCACGGTCACTCGCGCGGAGGGCACCCGGCCGAACGTCGCGCAGCGGTTGGACGGCGCCACGGACACCCGTTCCAGGATGACCCGCCGCCTGGATGGTTGAGCGGTTCAGCCGCGAGCGGCACGGTCCACGGGGCCACGCAGCAACGCCCAGCTGGTCGCCTTGCCGGCATAGGTGAGCACGGCCTCGAACGGCCCGCGCCGGATGAGCAACCGGTACAGCCAGCACAGCGCCACGGCGCCAATCAGGAACCACCACATCGCCGTCCAGTCGTCCTCCGGTCGACCGACGAAGGCCAGCACCAGGTGATGTCCGGCGTAGGCGGTGAGCGCCAGCGCGCCGACCGAGGCGATCGGTGCCAGCAGCGGCCGCACCCAGCGGGCGATCAGCAGGCAGAGCGCGATGACCACGAAGGCGACGCCGATCCCGCCGAGGATTTCGAAGGTCGTGCCGGAATGCGGCGAGGAGGTCATCAGCCAGGTGTAGTCCGAGGTCGGCACCTTGCCCGCGGTGTACAACCGGGCGCTGCCGATAATCGCGTCGGTGGACCAGCCGAGGCTTTCCGCTGCCCGCGCGATGTCCTCGTCCAGCCTGCCCCGGAAACCGAACCCGTCCAGCAGCAGCCGCGAACCGCCATAACCCGCGACCACCAGCGCCGCACCCGTCGCGAGCAACCGGTACTGGTTGCGTACCGGGGTCCAGTCGATCCGGCCGATCGCCATTCCCGCGAAGACGAACGGCATCCAGGTGATCGCCGGGAAAGCCCCGGTGACCAGCAGCGCGGGCAACGTGTCGGAAAGTCCGGTGAGCGAGTTGAACGAGGCGACCTCGAAGGCCCGCGCCTCCCCGGGCGGATCAAGTGGCCACACCTGAGCGCGCCACAGGAACGAAACGACCGGCCCAAGCAACGCGGTGCCCACCGCGAGCCAGGCCAACGCCTTGGCGCGCAACCGCAGGAACGGGATGGCCAGCAGGAAGAAGAGGCCGTAGTAGACGAGGATCATCATCAGCGGCTGGGTGAGCACGATCAGCGCCACGCCGAGCGCGCTGACCAGCACCGCCCGCACCGTGATGCGAATCGTGACGTCCACCTGACGCCGGCCGGAAACCGGGCGGGTACGCCCGGACATCAGCGCGAGCGAGACACCGGCGAGTACCGCGAACAGGATCGAGGAACGTCCGTAGAAGGCGATCAACCAGTTGCTTGCCGGGTCGTCGTCGCCGGGATTCGGGCCGACGTGCGCGATGTACATGCCGAGCACGGCAAGGCCTCGCGCGACATCCATCGCGATCAACCTGCCGGTCGCGCCCGCGACACTGGCGACGGTTTCCGGTTTCTGCTGGCCTTCCTTGGCAACGGGAGTGCCCTCGGCCGCCGCCGCACGTTCGGACGACGGTGTGGCCGCGCCCGCCTGCTCGTCAACACTCATGACCCGCACACTCCTGGCATCCAATGCGGGCATTGGCCAGGCGCCCGGATTTTTCCGATTCCGCCGGGGTCCCTCAATGCGGCCGGCGCGTTCCGTGCGGTCGACTACTAGGCACGGTGGGAGAGCTTCAAGCGCGCGGCCAAACCCGCTTTGACCGAAAAGCGTACCGGTGCCCATTTCCATCCGGTATGCCGGTCCGCCAGATAGCGGTATGCGCTGCGATGATGCTCGGCGAGCATCCGGCGCGGTGCCTTAGCCGTGGACATCCCGCCAACGTGCATCACCGTGGCGGTCGGCACATAGATGTTCTGCCAGCCGGCTTTACCCAACCGATCGCCAAGATCCACGTCCTCGAAGTACATGAAGTATCGCGAATCGAAGCCCTGTACCGAATCGAACGCGGACCGGCGTAGCAACTGGCAGGAGCCGGACAGCCATTCCGAGCGACGTTCGATGACCGCGTTGTCGGACTGGCGGTATGCCCTTGTCCACGGGTTCGCCGGCCAGACCTTGCCGAAGACCGCGTGTCCCGCTCCCCTGCCGAGCGAGGGCAGCAGCCGCGCGGATGGGTAGGTGCTGCCATCCGGCTCACTGATCAGCGGTCCGAACGCGCCGCCACGCGGCCAGCGTTCGGCCGCTTCGCGCAGTTCGTCGAGCGAGCCGGCGGCGAACTCGAGGTCCGCGTTGGCGATCACGATCCAGCCGACTTCGGGGCCGAGTTCGGCTACGCCGCGGTTGATTCCGGCGCCGTAGCCAACGTTTTCCCGGTTCGTGACCAGCTTCGCGCCCGTGCGGCTGGCCGCCTCGGCCGCGGAGGGGTCGTCTGGCGTGTTGTCCGAAAGGACAACCCGTACCGGGCGGTTACTTGCCGGGCCCAGTGAATCGAGACAGGCGCCCAGTGTTTCGCCGCTGTGGTAGGTCACGATCACCACGGCGAGTTCATCGCCGTAGTTGGGTCCGTTCGAGGCTTGCTCGTCGGGGGTCGGTTCGCTCACGACCGGCCATTGTGCCCGGCCACGCACCGTTCGCATGGCCCACCCACCAGGTCCCGCTCAGGACCACAGGTGGGCGACGCGAGCGAGGTGCTCGTCGACACGGTCCGCCGGAATCCGTCCAGCCAGACGCAGCGTGGCGATTCCGTGGCAGCAGGCCCACAGCAGTTCGGTCGCGGAATCCGCGCGGTCTTCGGGGACAACGGTTGCCACCACGGCGCGGATCGCGGCGAACGAAGCGCGCAACTCGGCTGGCGTATCCGCGGAAGCGAACGGCAGCGTGCTCGGCAGCGTGAACATGGCCTCGTAGCGGCGTGGCTGCTCGGCGCCGAAGGCGATGTAGCGGTGACACAGCTGTTCCAGCGCCGCCGGACCGGTCGCGCTGGCCAGTGCGTTGATCTCCGCGGTAAGTGCCACGAAGCCGGCGATCGCGATCGCTTTGATCAACTCGTCCCTGCCGGTGAAGTGCTGGTAGATCACCGGCTGCCGGTAGTCGACGGCCGCGGCGACGCGACGGGTGGTCACCGCGGCCCAGCCATCCTCCTCCGCGATCCGCAGTGCGGCGTCCAGGATGGCCTGCCGCTGGGCAAGCTTCCTGCGCTGCCGGGGACTGTCCGGTCCGGTGGTCATGCGGCCGCCAGCAGTAGCGCGGCGCCGAACGTCATGACCACGGCGGTTGCCCCATGGATACCCAGTGCCGCCCAGCGCGGCCCGCCGGCCCGCAAGATCATCAGCGCGTCACCACCGGGAATGATCGCGAAGGCCAGCACCACGGCGCCAATTACCTCCACCGGTGCGATACCGAGTAGCACGCCGGCGACGACGCCGCTTGCCAGATCCCGCACGCCCTTGAGACGCAACCACGGCGTCGCCTCGCGCGCGGGCAGCACCGGAAGCCCGAAGCTCGCGGCGAACGAGCGCGGCGCGATCAGGTATCCGAGTCCGATCGCGAATATCCCCGCACCCGCGACGCCCACGATCAGCAGACCAACGGTTGTCATCGCCTCCACCTCGGTTTCTGTCAGTGAAAGAAATAATATCACTGATAGGACATCTGGCGGCGAAGCAGTGACCTCGCCACCAGTTCGATCACCACGGCGATGGCGAGGGCTTCGACGAGCAGCAGGGCGAGCAACACCACGAGTTGAACGACGCCCGCCTGCCAGGCGGGTGCGCCGGCGAGCAACATCCCGACGAACGCGCCGGGCAGTGTCACCAACCCGACGGTGCGGGTTTGATCGAGCGCGGGGAGCAGGGCGTCAGCGGCAGGGCCACGGACGAGTTCGCGGACCGCGGCCGGTTCGGCGAAGCCGAGCGCGAGTGCCGCCTCGAATTCACCGTGCCGATCGTGCAGCACGGCGAGCACCCGGCGGGCGGCAAGCGTCGTAGCGGTCATCGCCCCGCCGATGAGGATGCCGCCCATTGGCACCAGCGCGCTCCCGGCGAGTGGCACCGCGCCGGTTCCGAGCAGGATCGCGAGCGCCGGTACCGTTCCGGCGAGAATCGCGGTACACAGCCAGGTTCCTCGGCGGCCGGCCGCGGCGCGGGATGCGCAGGTCGCCGTTGCCACGATGGCCATAACGGCGAGGAAAGCGAAGGAAAGCGGCAGCGAGCCGAGGGCGAGCGCGAGTACGGCGGAGACCACGCCGAGCTGGATTACCGCCCGCAGCGCCGCGGTACCCAGCCGGCGGGGCGGCAACAGCCCGATCCGCCAGACCACCAGCGCCGCGAGCGAGATGAATACCAGGCAGACCACCGCCAGCGGCAGCCAGCCGTGGCTGACATCGACCATGTCGAGCAGTACACACCAGATCCGGCAGCCTCTGCCGCCACGATCACCCCAACCCAACGTTTAGCCCGCGAAACGCGTCCCACGGTCAACGGTTAGCCCGCTGAACGCGAGTACTTGCAGACGCTAAGCACTCAACGGTTAGCCCGCTGAACATGGCGCCATGTCAACGGTCAGCCTGCTAAACGTGGAGAGTGTGGGGGTGGGTGGTCTCGGCGCGCGGGTGTTCAGTGGCCGCGGCGGTGGATGATCGCGGCGCGCTCGTAGGCTGCGCGGTGCCCTTCCGCGCTGGCCGCCCAGGAAAACTCCTTCGCCCGCCGCAGCGCCGCACTGGCCAGCTCGGCCCGGCGGCCCGGGTTGTCCAGTAGGTCGGCGATCGCTTCCGCCACATCGCCCGCGCCCACTCCGCAGTAAGCCACCGCGTCCCCGCCGACCTCGGGCAACGCGAGCCGGCTCGTGGTGAGCACGCTCGCCCCGCAGGCCATCGCCTCGAGCACCGGCAACCCGAACCCCTCGCCAAGGCTCGGATACGCCACCAGCTCGGCGCCGCCGAGGAAGCCGGCAAGGTGCTCGAACGGCAGATACCCCGCGCGCAGCACCCGCAGCCGGTGCGAAACGGCATCCAGCGCCCGCTCCACCTGACTGTCCCAGCCAGGCTGTCCGGCGAGCACCAGCGCGGGCGGATCAGCTCGCCCAGCGCATGCCCGCGCGAACCCGCGAATCAGCGCGGGCACGTTCTTGCGCGGTTCGAGCGCGCCGAGGAACGCGACGTAGGGCATGCCACCGATCCCCAGCGCCGCCCGCGCCTCGGTGATCTCCGCCGGCGAGGGCGGATGAAACCGCTCGGTATCCACGCCATGCCGGACGATCTGCAACCCGTACGGGCGAGCGCCAGCCACCCGGCCGAGTTCCCGCGCGGTGGCCTCGCTCGGCACCAAACACAGCTCAGCCCTGGCCAAGGCCGTACGCGTCCACGTCCGGAAGAACCGCGCCTTCACCGAGGAGTGCAATACGGCATCGGTGAAAAACGTCGCGTCGTGCAGCGTGACCACCGAAGCCGCCGGATTCGCCAGCGGCAGCGTGTAGTGCGGGGAATGCACCACGTCGACACCCGTCCGGCGCGCCACCCTGGGCAGGGTCACCTGTTCCCAGGTCAACCGGGCGGTACGGGTAGCCACGGATTCCGGGGTGGGCACGATTTCCGCCCTCGGGGCCAACCGCTCGTAGAGTTCCGCATCCCGCGGCTGGCAGGCGACGGCCAGTCGCGCACCATCCGCGTCCAGCGCGCTGACCAGCGAGTCCACATAGCGGCCGACGCCACCACGATCCGCGGGAACCGCGGTGGCATCGATCAGCACCTTGGGCTCGATAATCGGCACCCCAGCAGGGTACGACCGCGGGCGACGCCGCTCACCCCAAACGATCGAACTCACCCCCTGCGTATTCCTGCAACCCACCGAAGGCTAGTGACTCACGCCACACCGCTACGGGATCCCGCATCAGCCGGCACGGGCTTCGTACAGCTCGCGGTGGACCTCCCAGACCGCACGAGCCGCGCCACGCCAGGTGTACTCCGCGGCCCTACGTTGACCTGCCCGAACCCGCTCGGCGGTACGGGCTGGCGCCTCCAGCACGCCGCGCAACCCGGCGGCTAGCCTAGCTGGCTCGCCGATCGGCACCGCCACGCCGTGGCCGCCGGCCACTTCCAGCAACGCCGGAACCGCGGAGTGCACCACCGGCACACCCACCGCCATCGCCTCGAGCAGCGGCAGCCCGAAACCTTCGGCGCGGCTCGGCACGGCAAGCACACTCGCCGCGCGCAGCACCACCGCCAACTCCGCGTCCGGCAGCGCGCCGAGCGGCCGCAGCCGGTCGGCGGCCAAGCCGTGCGCGGCGGCGAGCGCGCCGAGTTCGACGCCACCCCAGCCAGCCGGACCGACCACAACCAGCGGCAGCTCCGGCGCCTCCGGCAGGGCAAGCGCCGCGAGCAGCACGTCCAGGCCCTTGCGGGGTTCCACCGTGCCCACGGCAAGCACGAAACGTTCCGGCAATCCCAGCTTGCTGAGCACCGCCGCCCGTCGCTGTTCCGGAATCGGCGCACGCAGTGCCGCCGAAACCCCGTGCCCGACCACCCGCACCGGCGAGTCACCCGCCGCGTGCTTGGCAAGATCGGCGGCTACCGCCTCGGTAGGCACGACGACGGCGCTCGCACGCGCGGTCGCGCGGCCGATCATCCGCCGGTGCCACACAACGCCGTGCGGCGTCAAGGTCTCCGGATGCGTCCAGGGCACCGTGTCGTGCACGGTCACCACCAGTCCACGCCCCGCGCGCGGCGGCGGAGCGAGCGGCGTGGGGGCGTGCACGCTGTCCCCGCCTGGCCACCACGGTAGGCCACGTTGCCAGGCCGCGGCGAGCAACCGGCGCGGCAACGGCAGCACGCTCGGGCCAGACACCCCAGGGATCGTCGCCGGACCAAGATCGGCGTGCCTGGCAACCACAGAGCGCACCGTCCAGCCGGGCGGCGCGCATTCGGCAAGCTCGGCGAGCAGTTCCCCGGTGTATCGCCCGGTGCCACCAGGCACCTCGGCGAGTAGCTGCTCCGCGAGCACCACGAGCTCCGGCACCACTGCAGCGTAGCCCGCACCGCGACCAGCCACGGCGGCTGCCGGTAAATTCAGCCGCCATGACGGCCGGTACCCAGCAGAGCACCGTGATTGTGGTGACCTGGCGCGGCCGCAACCAGCTCACCGCGTGCCTGGACGCGCTCGCCAGGCAGAGTCGTCCACATCGGATCCTCGTGGTGGACAACGCGTCCACCGACGGCACCGCGCGGCTCATCGCCGAGCATCCGAGCAGGCCGGCGGTACTACGCACGCAGCGCAACCTCGGCTATGCCGGCGCGCTCGCCCGCGTACTGCCGACCGTGCGCACCAGATACGTGGCCTGGCTCAACGACGACGCGGTGCCGAGCACGGACTGGTTGGCGCGACTCGAGGACGCCCTGGACGAACACCCCTGCCTGGCCGCCACGAGCTCGCTGCTGCGCCGGCCGGACGGCGCGGTGCAGTCCGCGGGGGTACGGCTGACCGCCGACGGCCACGGCGCCGATGCCACGCAGGCACCGCCCGATGGCGACGTCTTCGGGTTCTGCGGTGGCGCGGTACTGCTGCGTACCGCCGCGCTCGCGGACGTACCAGGGGTTGCCGGCGAGTTCTTCTGCTACTACGAGGACACCGACCTATCCTGGCAGCTGCGCCTAGCCGGCTGGGCGATCCGCGCGGTACCGGCCGAGGTGGTGCACGCACACGGCAGCACGACCGCGATCGGCTCGCGCCAGTTTCATCGCTGGAACGAGCGCAACCGGTTGCTCACCCTGCTGCGCTGCGCGCCGGCCGGAGTCGCCGTGACGCAGCTGGTCCGCTTCATCGCGGTGACCGCCCTGCTGCCGATCAAACGGGTTCCGCCGGCGGCCAACTTCAGCGCGCGGCTGCGCCTTCGGGTACTTGCCGAGGTGTTCGGAGGTCTCGGCCGCGCGCTACGTACCCGTCGCCGGATCGGGTATCGGGCACGGCAACGGCGCGCCGAGGTATGGGCTACCTGGGCCGGGCGGGCCGTACCGGGACGAACGCTAGAGTGAGCGCACCGTGCACGCAGGAAGGGGAGGCTCCGTGACCCAGGGCGACGCGTTACCGACCGTGTCGGTGATCGTGGTCAACTTTCGCCGACCGGACGACACGATCGCTTGCTTGCACGCGCTGGGTGAGCAGCTTGACTACCCGTCCGAACTGCTGGACATCATCTGCGTGGACAACGATTCGGGCGACGGCAGCGCGGAGCGGATCAAGGCGCGGCTACCGGCTGGCGCGCGGCTGCTGAGCGCCCCGCGCAACCTTGGTTTCGCCGGCGGCTGCAATCTGGGCGCCAAGCAGGCCAAGGGCAGCGTGCTCGCCTTGCTGAACAACGACGCCCGACCCGACCGCGACTGGGTACGTGCCGCCGTGGCCGAGCTGCGTACCGACCCCACGGTCGCGGCCGTGGCGAGCAAGGTGCTCGACTGGGACGGCGCCAGGGTCGACTTCGTGGACGGCGGACTCACCTGGTTCGGCATGGGCTACAAGCGGCACGCGGAGACGCCGATCGCCGAACTGCCCTCGGCCGAACACGACCAAGCCAAGGATGTGCTCTTCGGTAGCGGCTCGGCGCTGTTCGTCCGCGCGGGAGCCTTCGCCGAACTGGGTGGGTTCGACGAACGGTTCTTCATGTTCTACGAGGACGTCGACCTTGGCTGGCGGCTCAACCTGCGCGGCTGGCGCGTCCGGTACGTGCCGGAGTCGGTGACCTATCACCGGCACCACGCGACGATGTCCGACGTGGACTCCGCCGCCTCCGGGCGGGAGACTTTCCTGCTGGAACGAAACGCGCTCGCCGCGCTGTACAAGAACCTTGGCCAGGACACATTGGACAAGGTGCTGCCCTCGGCACTGGCGCTGACCATCCGCCGTGCGACGGCTCGCGGCGAGCTGGACGCGCGGCAACTGGATCTGGAACGGCACACCGGGGCACCGGATTCGACGCCGGTCGAGCTACCACGCGAAGCACTTGCCGGGGTGCTCGCGATCGACCAGTTCGTGCAGCAACTGCCAGATCTGCGCGAGGCGCGGGACGTCGAGCAGGCGGCGCGCACCCGGACCGATGCCGATCTGCTTCCGTTGTTGCGCAACGCATTGGAACCCGCCTACCCACTCCCCCGATACCTCGAGGGGCACGACATCCTGGTCGAGGCGTTCGGGATCGCCGAGGCCTTCGGCAGCCGCCGCAAGGTACTGGTGATCACCGGCGACGCGCTCACCCAGCGGATGGCCGGTCCGGCGATTCGCGCCTGGAACATCGCCGAGGTGCTTTCCGCCGAGCACGAGGTCCAGCTGCTCACGGTCAACCCTTCGTGCGCGCCGCAGCCAGCGGCGTTCCCGGTGCGCGCCGCCGCGCGCAGGGAACTGGACGCGCCCATCGAATGGGCGGATATCGTGCTGCTGCAAGGGCATGTGCTGGAAATGGCGCCGGCGCTGAAAGCGGAACACTCGAACAAGATCGTAATCTGCGATCTGTACGACCCGATGCATCTGGAACTTCTCGAGCAGGGCAAGGGCGCGCCCGAGGATCGGCGCCACGCCGACCTGATCGGGGTGACCAAGGTGATCGACGCGCAGCTGGAGCGCGGCGATTTCTTCCTGTGCGCTTCGGAACGCCAACGGCATTTCTGGCTGGGCCATCTCGCCGCGCTCGGCCGGATAACCCCACAGCTCTACGATGCCGACCCTTCGATGCAATCACTGCTCGCGGTGGCCCCGTTCGGGCTGTCCAGCACGCCGCCGGCGCAAACCGGTCCCGGCATCAGGGGGAACATCGACGGCATCACCGACACCGACCACCTGGTCCTCTGGGCAGGCGGGGTGTACAGCTGGTTCGACCCGCTGACGCTGGTGCGGGCGATCGGCAAACTCGGCGCGCGCCGGCCGGACGCGAAGCTGGTGTTCCTCGGGATGCGGCACCCCAACCCCGAGGTGGCCACAATGGACATCGGCACCCGAACGAGAGAGCTCGCCGACTCGCTCGGGCTGACCGGCAAGCAGGTGTTCTTCAACGAGAACTGGGTCCCGTACGCGGAGCGGCAGAACTGGCTGCTGGACGCGGACTGTGGGGTGACCACGCATTTCGAGCATGTGGAGACGACCTTCGCGTTCCGCACCAGGGTGTTGGACTACCTGTGGGCCGGACTGCCGATCGTGACCACCGATGGGGACGCCTTCGCCGAAGTCGTGGCGCGCGAGCGGCTTGGTGTGGTGGTACCCGCCGAAGACGCCGATGCGCTCGCCGCGGCGTTGGAGAAAGTCCTTTACGACACCGAGTTCGCCAACGGTTGCCGGGAGCGGATGGTCGCGGTCGCCGAACGTTACGCGTGGCCGGCGGCCCTGGCGCCACTCGTGGAGTTCTGCCGGAACCCGCGACCGGCAGCCGACCGGCTGCCCGGCGTGACTCCGCTTACCGCGAGCAAACCACTGCGTGGCAAGGAAATGCTCCGCAGGGATATCGCGCTGGTACGCGAGTACCTCGGCGACGGCGGCCCGAGGGAACTCGCCAGGCGAGTGGGTGGACGGCTGCGCAAGCTTGGCGGCAGGACACTGCGGGCACGCGGGCGCGCCGATGGCTAGGCGCGGGCGACTCAAGGTGCTACTGGATGGCACCCCGCTGCTCGGCAGCCGCACCGGCGTAGGGCGCTACACCGCCTCGCTCGCCGAGGAACTCGCCGCGATGTCCGATGTAGACATGCGTGCGGTCGCGTTCACGTTGCGCGGCTGGCGAGCACTGCGCAAGGTCCTGCCACACGGCGCAAGAGCGCGCGGCGCGCCGGTATCCGCGCGGATGCTCCGGAAGAGCTGGCTACGCTCCCAGCTGCCGCCGGTCGAGATGTTCGCCGGGCTGACGGATGTGGTGCACGGGACGAACTTCGTGCTGCCGGGCAGGTTGCGCGCGGCCGGCGTGCTGACCATTCACGACCTCGCGTTCCTCGACGCCCCGGACGAGTTGCCGCCGAGCGATCACGAGCTGCCCACGCTGGTCGGCATTTGCGCGAAACGGGCGGATGCGATCTGCGCCCCGACGCACAGCGTTGCCGAGTCCATCGTGGACCGGCTAGCGGTACCACGGGAGAAGGTCGTGGTCACGCCGCTCGGCGTCGACCCAGCGTGGTTTACCGCGCGTGCGGCCGACCCGGTGCGCCGCCGGCTGCGGCTGCCGAAGGAGTACCTGCTCTTCGTCGGCGCGAGTGGCCCGCGCAAGAGTATCGACTGGCTGCTACGCGCCCACGAGTCCGATCCCGAGCTGCCGCCACTGGTGTTCACCGGGCCGGGCAGGTTCACCCCGAGCGAGCGCAGCATCAGCACCGGTTACCTGTCCGAAGTGGAACTGCGCAGCGTGGTCGCGGGCGCCTCGGCACTGGTACTGCCGTCAAGGGACGAGGGTTTCGGACTTCCCGTACTCGAAGCGATGGCCTGCGACGTACCCGTGGTGTGCTCGGATGTGCCCGCGTTACGCGAGACCTCGGGTGGCTACGCGACGCTGGTACCGCACGGTGACGTGCCGGCGCTCGCCGAGGGTTTGCGGGCGGCGGCACAGAGCGATCCGGCGCCGGCCGAGCTGACCGAACACCGAGCGCATGCGGCCGGTTTCACCTGGCGACGATGCGCCCAGGCCACTGTGGATGCTTACCGGAAGGCCCTCGGTTAAGACCACAGAGCCCCTTCCCACGAACGGCTGACTTTAGTTAGGCTTACCTAATCCAGCCGAGCAGGGAGGAGCTTGACGATGGCTGATGCAGATTCGACCTCCGTGGATACCGCGACGCGCAACCAGTACAAGTACCAGGTTGTCCGGGTGACCACGGTGCGCAGGCTGAGTCCGCATATGACCCGCATCACGTTCAGCTCACCCGAGCTGCGCGAGTTCCCGGCGAGCCTGCCGGACCAGTCGATCAAACTGTTCTTCCCGCTCGCCCACCAGTCGGTTCCCGAGGTACCCGAGCTCACCGACGATGACGTGCTCTCCTGGTACAAGCGATACCTGGCGATGCCGGACGAGATCCGCCCTTCAATGCGCACCTACACCGTGCGCTATCACCGTCCGGCGGTCGGCGAGCTCGACGTGGACTTCGTGTTGCATGGGGACACCGGGCCAGCGAGCAGGTTCGCGCTGGCCGCCCAGCCTGGTCAGCGGATTGGGTTGCTCGGGCCGAGTGGGCTGTACCAGCCGCCGCGGGACTGCGGCTGGCAATTGATCGCTGGCGATGAGACCGCGTTGCCGGCGATCGGCGCGATCGTGGAATCCCTTGGCCCCGAAGCAAAAGCATTGGTGTACGTGGAGATCGGGGACGAGCGCGATCGGCAGTGGTTCGACACCGCCGGGGATGTGCAGGTCACCTGGGTGAACCGGGGCACGGAGCCGGCTGGGCACAGCGATCGGCTGGTGAACGCGATCCGCGCCGCGCGTTTTCCTGGTGGCACGCCGTACCTGTGGCTGTCCGGCGAAGCCGGCATGGTGAAGTCACTGCGCAGGCATCTGGTGAACGAGCGAGGGATCGACAAACGACTGATCTCGTTCACCGGCTACTGGCGGGTGGGGCGCAGCGAGGAGCAGACCGCGCGGGAGAACGTGGCCGCGGCCTCGAACGGCGTCAGCTGAAGCTCGCCTCGAGCTCGTTGACCAGTGCGCCCAGCCGCCAGCGTGCCGGTTGCACGACCGCCATCCCCTCGGCGATCAGCGGCGCGGCGGTGATTGGCCCGACGCAGGCGGCGACCATTCCATCGCGGACCGCGCTCAGCAAGCCGTCGAGCCGCCCGGAGGTCCGCGCGATGTCGAGTAGACCGCTCGCCGCCGCGGCACTGGTGAAGGTCAGCGCGTCTACCCGACGATCGCGCACGCCATCAAGCAAAGCGTGCACCAACTCCGGCTGCCGCGGTGGTTCCCAGCGATACGGCAGTACCTGGAGCACCTCGGCGCCCGCGGCGCGCAGCGCGTCCACGTACTCCGGCAGCGCCACGCCGTGCAGTTGCACGACGACTCGCTTGCCGGCGAGGTCATCGGCCTGCACCAGTTCGAACAGCTCGGCGTTGCTCTCCGACTCGGCCGAGGCGTGCTCCCGGAGCCCAGCGCCACGCACCGCTCCCTTGGCCTTGGGCCCCCGTACGTAGATATCCGCTCGTTCCAGCGTGGCGAGCAACGCCTCGTCCTGCCCCCATTGGTGCGCCGCGTCCACCCAACCCCGCATACCCATGCCCGTGGTGAACACGACCAGGTCGACCGGTTCGGCAAGCACCCGCTCGGTGGTCGCACGCAGCCGAGGATCGTCCGGCAAGGGCACGGTGTGCATCGCGGGCGCATGCCACACGCTGGCGCCCCTGCGCTCCAGCGAGGTACACAGGTCGGCTGCCCGACGTTCCGCGGTCACACCGATCATGCGACCCGCAAGCGAACTGGTCTCCACCATCCGCTACCCCTTTCCACCAGCGGCACCGTACACAGTGGCCAGCGAGCCAATCCGGTCCGCCAATAGTGCCCGCAACTCCTCGGGTTCGAGCACTTCGGCGTCCATACCGAAGCGCAGGAACTCACCCACCGCATGCCGCACGGACTCAACGGGCAGCGTGCACCGCACCCAACCTGCCGCATCCGGTTCCGTCGCGGTCTCGGCCAGCGCCCTTGCCGCGATCGGTCCCAGGTAGAAGCCTACGAGGGACTGACCGAAGGGCGACAGCCGGACAACCGCATGTGCCGGGTAAAGCCGCCGCGCGAACCGTTCCGACCAGTCTGCCCAGTAACCAGCCAGGTCGAACTCGGCCGGGCGCTCGAATCCTTCGTCGAGCGATTCGAGCGACAGCACCCTGGCGACTCGATATGTCCTCGCCGTCCCCGCGGAATCGGCGACGAGATACCAGGAGCCGCCGTTGAGTACCAGCCCGAGCGGGCAAACCTCCCTGGTGACTTCGCTGTCGTCCCAACGTCGGTAGTACAAGCGCAGCCGCCGCTGTCCCCACACCGCATCGGCGATCGGCGCCAGCCGCGCTGGCCGCTCAATCTCCCGGAACCAGCCGGGTGCGTGCAGGTGGAATCGCTCCTGGATCCGGCCGGCCCCTTCGCGCAGCGGTTCCGGCAATGCGGCGAGCAACTTCAACTGGGCAGCGCCGAGTACCGCGCCAAGCCCGAGCTCCGCCGCCGGTCCAGGAAGTCCCGCGAGGAAAAGGGATTCGGCCTCAGCGCTGGTCAATCCGGTCAGCCGGGTGCGGTAGCCGCCGAGGATCCGGTACCCGCCGTGCGGCCCGCGCTCCGCGTAAACCGGGACTCCTGCCGAGCTGAGTGCCTCGATATCGCGGTACACCGTGCGCACGGACACCTCCAGCTCCGCGGCCAGCTCCTCAGCGGTCACCCGACCGCGGGTCTGGAGCAGTAACAGGGTCGAGACCAGTCTGCTCGCGCGCATACCGGAAAGATTATGTCACGTACCTGACATGATCTGACAGGTATATCCGTTGTACTGCGCCTTGATCGAAGGAACAAGCAAGGAGCAGCAGATGAACACCGAGGCCAGCACCAGCATCGACATCACCAGCTGGGACGAACACAACTACGACTCCGGCGACGAAGCCACACCACTGGCCCGGGCCGTAGTGACCGGCAATTACACCGGCGATCTCGTCGGCGCGGGCAGGCTCGAACTACTACTCGTGTACTTGGCGGACGGCACCGCGAGCTACGTCGGACACGAGCGAGTGGTCGGCATACTGCACGGCAGGCAAGGAAGCTTCGTACTCCGGCACACCGGCACATTCCACGCGGGCGCGGCTCATACGGACTGGGAAATCGTGCCGGGCTCAGGCACCGGCGAACTCACCGGTCTCGCCGGCTCCGGCGGTTACCAGGCGAACGAGGGCAGCACGATCCCCACAGCGCGCCTCACCTACGCACTCACCTCCAGCACCCCGCACGATTCCTAAAGGTTGCGATTCAGCGGAGGCCTACGACCGCGACATACTCGCGAACCTTAAAGAACGCGGTCACCGAGGGTATCGGAAGTGGCTGGGACGGTTCGGTAGGCGGTGAAGTCCGGAACTTTGGTTCGCCGGTTGTACTCGGATACCAACCCCGGCCAGTTCGCGGAAACCCGCCCATTCTCCTCGCGATACCAACTGGCACAGGACGCCCAAACGGTATCGGTAAGCCGGCGCTGCATCTCCCGGTCGAACCGTTCGGCCACCTCCGGCGAAACCTCCACATAGGACCTTGGTCGCGCGGCGAGGCGGTGCACCAGTTGCCGGATATAGCGGGCCTGTCGCTCCAACATGTACAGAATCGAACCCGAACCGAGGTTCGTGTTGGGGCCATACATCAGAAACAGGTTCGGGAACTCCGGCACGGCCATACCCAGGTACGCCCGCGCGCCCCCTGCCCAGACCTCCCGCAACGAACGCCCGCCGCACCCGTAAACCTCCATCGGCGCGAGAAACTCGTGGCTGGCGAAACCCGTGCCGTAGATCAGCACATCCGCCGGATGCTCGACGCCATCGGCGGTACGCACGCCACCAGGGGTGATCTCCGCGATCGGCTCGGTGCGCACCGCCACGTTCGGCTGCCGCAGCGCGGGATAGTAGTCGTTGGCGAACAGCACCCGTTTACAACCGAACACATAGTCCGGCGCGAGCTTCGCCCGCAGCAGCGGATCGGCGACCTCCCTTGCCAGGTGCCGCAAGGCCCGTCGCTTGAGTAGCGCGGCAACCATCTTGTTGCCGGCCACCGCCGACGCGCCCAGCTCGAGGAAAGCCCAGAAGTACAGCCGCTCGGCCAGTTGGGTCACCGGCAGCCGGGCGTAGAGCTTCTGCTGCCATGCGGAGTACCGCAGCTCCGACTTCGGCAGCACATACGGCGCGGATCGCTGGTACAACGTCAGGTGCGCGACGTGGGGCTGGATCCGCGGCACGAACTGGATCGCGCTCGCCCCGGTACCGATCACCGCGACCCGCTGCCCGGCCAGCTGACATTCGTGGTCCCATTGGGCGGAGTGAAACGCGGGGCCGGCGAAATCACCCACGCCAGGGATATTCGGCCACGCCGGCCTGGACAGCTGCCCGGTCGCCGCGACCAGTACGTCCGCCCGAAGGCGCGCGCCGTCCGCCGTTTCCAGCCACCAGCAAGCTTCCTGCTCGGCGAACCGTGCCACGGACACCTCGGTATTGAGCCGGATATGCCGGTCGAGCCCATACTTTGCGACGAGGCCACGCATATAACCATGGATCTCCGCGCCTCCCGCGAAACGGTCCGTCCAGTACGGCTCTGGCGCGAACGAGAACGAGTAGCACGGCGCGGGCACGTCGCAGGCCGCACCGGGGTAGGTGTTTTCCCGCCACACACCGCCAAGTTCAGCGGCACGCTCCAGGATGGTGAATTTCTCGAATCCGGCGCGCAGCAGCTCGAGGGCCATCGCGATGCCACCGAAACCGGCACCGACGATCACGACGGATGGTTGCGCGCGCACCGCACCGCGCGCGGTGCGGTGGTTCGCGATTGGCGTCATCGCGGTCCCCAATCGGCGTCGATCGGCTACCGGAAGCGTAGTTGCCGCGAGTCAGCTTTCCAAGCGCTCGACAGGTAGCGCGCTCCATAGCGCGAGCAGCGTCTCGGCCGCGTGGTCCTGGTCATCGGCCGCGAGCACCACCCGATGCACCTGCGCGTCCAGCCCGTGTACCAGCAGCGCCGCGGTCAGCTGGTGGTCCGGCCCACCCACCCGGAAGCGGCGTAGTTGCGCGGCAAGCAGTTCGGCCGCGCGGTCGAGTAACCGGCGCAACCGGTCCGCGCCATCGGGCGTACGCGGGGTGTACTCGTAAAGCAGGGTATGCGTACTCGGATGCTCGGCATGCCCGGCAAGCACCGTGCGGATCACCGCTCGCGCGGTATCCGGCCAGGACGCCGCGGCATCGGTGAGCCCGGCGAAGAAACCTTCCAGCCGTTCGGTCAGATGCTCGAGGTGCCATTCGGCGAGCCCGTAGAGCACCGCCTGCTTGTTCGGAAAGTACTGGTAGAGCGAGCCGACCGAAACACCAGCCCGTTCGGCGATCCGATTGGTGGTCGCGTCCAGGCCCTCGCGGTCGAAAACCTGAGCAGCCGCTTCCAGGATCACCTCGTAGGTGTACCGGGAGCGCTGCTGGCGGGGCTTCTTCCGTGGGGTACTGATAGGTCGTCCAAACGCGAGTTGCCAGCGGGTTCACCAAGCCCAAGACTAGCAGGATGACCAGCGATTACCTGCGATTCCTGCCGGCCGACGCATTGCCGAACCCGTTGCCGGAGCCGACGTCGACCAGCTGGCACTGGCGGGATATGCGCGCGCACGTGCTGCGCGCGGGTGACCCGGCGGCACCGTGCCAGGCGATCCTGCTGCACGGCGCCGGTGGTCATGCCGGCGCGCTGTGGCCGGCCGCGGCGATCCTGGCCGGCGCCGGTTTCCGCGTGGCCATGCCTGATCTGCCAGGGTTCGGGCGTACCTCCGTGCCCGATCGCGGCGCGCTCCGCTACCCGGACTGGACGGCGTTCGCCACGGACTTCGTCCGAGCCGAACAGCGCTCGGGTACGCCCATGCTGGTGGTCGGGGCGAGTATGGGCGGCATGCTTGCCTACGAGGCGGCATGCCGTACCGGCGCCGTGCACACCGTGCTCGCCACCTGCCTGCTCGATCCGCGCGGCCGCGAGGTTCACGCGCGGATCGCCCGGTTCCCGGTGCTCGGCAGGTACGCCGGACCGCTGCTCCGGCTGCTCGCCGGTCCGCTGGCCGCGGCCCAGATCCCGCTGCGCGCGCTGGTGAAAATGCGGGCGATCAGTAACGACCGCGGCCTTGTCGACACCGTGGTGGCGGACAAGCTCGGTGGCGGCAACGCGATGCCACTCGGCTTCCTACGTTCCTATTTGGACTCCAAGCCGGCGGTGGAGCCGGAACAGGCGACCGGAACGCGATTCGTCCTGGCGCATCCCACCGAGGACCACTGGACCCCACTCGAGTTGTCCACGAGCTTCCTCGATCGGATCAATGGCAAGACGGAACTGGTGTTGCTCGAGGGAACTGGTCACTTCCCCATCGAGTCTCCTGGTATCTACCAGCTCAGGGACACCATCCGGCGACTGTTCGCCGATATGACACCGTCATCAAAGTCGTGAATGGACAGAAGCGAGCACTGCGGACGAGACCTGGCTCAGAGTCTGGCGGTAACCAGATGCGCGGCGTTGTCCAGGCCACGCAACGAATCCTCGGTCGCGGAAGGATGCAGCGCGTTCACCGCGAGCCGGAACAGCAGCGCCCGTAGCAGGCACTGTGGCCATTCCGGCAGGTGGTCCCAGCGGTCGGCGAGGCTCGCATCGGCTCCGCCCCAGGCAACCGCGTCGACCACGACCACCGCGGCGGCCCACTCCACTGGGCGCCAGTACGGGGTGAAGTCCACGATCGCGGGTGGCGCGTTACCAGCGAAGAGCACGTTCCCGAACAGATCGCCGTGTACTACCTGCTGCGGCAGTACGATGGTGCGCCGGGAGGCGGCGAGTACATCGAACAGTCGACCACCGCGTGCGGTGTCCAGCGCGACATCCTCCTCGCCGAAGGCGGCCCGGTCCGCGCGGGAGAACACATCGTTCCGGTTGTCCAGAAAGGCCGGCCGGGCAAGCCGGGAGGCCGCCTCGTGCAACCGCAGGGACACCGCGACGACATCGTCGTAGCGCGGTTCGAAGCGGCCAGCGACGTAGCGCATCGCGGTCCAGCCACCGATCACCCACCGGCCGTCGGTGGAGCGCAGCGGTTGCGCGATCCGTACCCCGGGAGCATCAAGCGAATCCAGCGCCTGGGCAACCCAGGCCGCTTCGGAGGTGTTCACCACCGGTTTGAGTGTGATATCGCCGCAACGCCATACCGGACCGGCGCCGATCAACTCGGGTTCGGCACCCCGCGCGCCAAATGCGGCGCACACATGCGGTGGCGGCGGCTCGGGTCTCGCACTCACACCCGAGACGCTACCGCGACATCCCGGCACATGTGGCACCGCCACGGCCCGCGCGCCGGAATGTCAACCCGGAACGCCACCCCCGTAACCGCATTTCCCCTAGAGATTGCGGTCACGGGGAGTGAACGTGATACCGGAACGGAGTGCCTAGTACGTCGGCAGGCTGGGGTCGACGTCCTTCGCCCAACCAAGCACACCGCCGCCCACGTGCACCGCGTCCGCGAATCCCGCCTTGTGCAACGCGGCAAGGGCTTCCGCGGAGCGGCCACCGGACTTGCAGTGCAGCACGATCGGCTTGTCCTGCGGCAATTCGGCCAGCGCCGCGCCGGACAGGATGCGGTCCTTCGGGATCAGCGTGGCGCCCTTGATGTTCACGATCTCGTACTCGTGTGGTTCGCGAACATCGATCAGCGCGAAGTCCTCACCCGCGTCGAACTTGGCCTTCAGCTCCTTCGCGGTGATGGTGTGCCCCGCGGCTGCCTGCTGGGCATCCTGCGAGACCACCCCGCAGAACGCCTCGTAGTCGATCAGCTCGGTGATCTTCTCGGTGCTCGGATCCTTACGGATCTTCACCTCGCGGTACTTCATCTCCAGTGCGTCGTAGACCACCAGCCGGCCAAGCAGCGGCTCGCCGATTCCGGTGAGCAGCTTGATCGCCTCGTTCACCATGATCGAACCGATGGACGCGCACAACACGCCGAGCACCCCGCCCTCGGCGCAACTCGGCACCATGCCCGGTGGTGGCGGCTCCGGGTAGAGGTCCCGGTAGTTCAGCCCCTGCCCGTTCGGCGCGTCCTCCCAGAAGACGCTGACCTGACCTTCGAAACGGAAGATCGAACCCCAGACATAGGGCTTGCCGAGCAGCACCGCCGCGTCGTTGACCAGATAACGGGTGGCGAAGTTGTCCGTGCCGTCCAGGATCAGGTCGTAGTCACGGAAGATGTCCAGCGCGTTGTCCGAGCTCAGATGCGTCTCGTGCAGGTTGACCTGGACGAACGGGTTGATCTCCGCGATGGATTCCTTGGCCGAACGGGCCTTCGGCTTACCGATATCGGACTGGCCGTGGATCACCTGGCGCTGCAAGTTCGACTCGTCCACCTCGTCGAAGTCCACGATCCCGAGCGTGCCCACACCGGCAGCGGCGAGGTAGAGCAGCGCCGGCGAGCCGAGCCCGCCCGCACCGATCACCAGCACCTTCGCGTTCTTCAGCCGTTTCTGACCGTCCATCCCGACATCCGGGATGATCAGGTGGCGGCTGTAGCGCTCCACCTCTTCCTTGGTCAGCTCGCTGGCTGGCTCAACCAGTGGCGGCAGGGTGTTACTCCCTGACATCTGCTCCTCCTAGAGCGCTGGGCGTCGAAGCGATCTGGAAAATCACCTGTTACCGCCGTACAACGCGGGCGGGTATCGCTGTCATCCACGATATCGGGAGTGCCCGCTCACTCTCGCAGTGTGGGAGCACCCGGGTAGCTAGCTGGACGGGCGCGAACCGGGCACCGGCCAGGCGTTCGGCCGGCATGTCTTGCCGTCCTTGGGTACCGCCTGGCGGTTGATCGGGTCGTCCGTGTTCAGTTTGGCGACGTAATCGTTGGCCACACCGAACGTCTGCTGCATCATCACCGGCGCGAGGTCGCCCTCTGCCTTACAGCCCTCGTGGTTGTTCCCGAGCGCGTGGCCGACCTCGTGGTTGATCGCGTACTGCCGGTAGAGCAGCATGTCGCTGCCGAACGCCTCGGCACCGCGTACCCACCGGGCGTGGTTGATGACCACCCGCTCCGAGCTGCTGCGCCAGCACGACGTGGGGTACGGGATGGAGAACCCGCAGACATCAGCCCGCTTGGTCGTCTCGTGGCTGGTCAGGCTCACCCGGAAATCGGGGTCGGGACCGCTCGCGTCCACCCGGCGCAACTTGATCGACCCATCGCCGATCCAGCTCTTCTCGTTCGCCAGCGTGCCGTCCACCATCTGCGCGAACGCCTCGTCACCGCCGTAGTCGGCTTCGTTGAGGCCGTCCTCGATCTCGACGGTGTAGGTGAACTCCTCGCTGCCCTTGCCAACTGGCTCACTCGTACCAGGAACGATCCGCCACGTGCCGTTACCAGCCGAGGTGTAGGGCGCGCCGTCCGGAAGTTCCGCGGTGGGGATGTTCAGGTTCGCCGGCTTGCCGCGCCGCTCGGTCGCCTGCGGGCCCTCGGCCTGCGGACCGACGGATGATTCGGCGGACTGCTGGCCGGATTCGTCACCCGTGGTCGCGGTGTCCACCCCCACCAGCACGGTGACGACGAGCAGGATCGGCAGGGCATACACCCGCCAGCCGTAGGTCCCCGCGAACCGGCGCCAACCGTTCGGCTTCTTGGGTGGACCGCCACCGGCAGCCGAGGCTTCGCGCGGGGCTGGCCGCCAGGAGGCGCGCAGCGGTTCGCCGGCTTCGCCCTGCGGTCCGGACGACCGGCGCGCTGGTTGGCGCGGGCGGCTCACCGGTCGCTCGCGCGGCGATCTTTCGGGTTCGCGCGATTCTTGCTCGCGGCGCGGGGGCGCATGCTCGCCTCGCGGGGACACCTGAGTGCCACTCCCACGAGTCTGTGGCCTGCCCACGCCTACCCGTTCCCTTCTCGCCACCCACCGGCACCCGACCGGCGGACCATCGCTGCCGGTGTCAAGCGTGCCATATTCGTTACTCCAGTTCAGTGAGCGCCTGGCGGATGGCCGGCAAATGCGCCGGTCACCAGCTGCCGTTCCGGTGTGCCTCCCACATCCCGAGCACGCCGCGCGCCACCATCGCCGGCCGTTCCATATGCGCGACGTGACCGGTACGGGCCAGCATCAGCAGGCGAGCGCTTGGCAGTGCCTCGGCGGTGCGACTGGCCTTGCGCGCGGTGATCACCCGGTCGCCGGCACCCCAGACGACCAGCGTGGGCACTCGCACCTTGGGCAGCACCGACCACAACGAGCTGGCACCTGGGCGCAACCAGCTGCGGATGATGTCGGCCGTACTGCGGTTCATGGCATCGCCGGCCCAGCGCTGCCGTAGCCGGATCGCGTTCTCCTGCTCGGCTTCGACCAGCCGGCTCTCCGGAACCACCGCTGGATCGTGGAAGCACAGGCGCAGCACCTGCTCCACCCGTTGCCTCGGGGTCAGCGCGAGCAGCTTGCGGCGCGCGGAGCGGCCCACTACCGGCAGCATGGCCAGCGGCAGCCGGGGATCGGAGATCCGGCTGGGCAGCGGCCGCAGATCCGGTACCGCCGGTGAGATGAGGGTGAGCGTGCGCACCAGATCCGGCCGTTTGGCCGCGAGCAGCACGCTGATCGCGCCGCCCATGGAATTGCCGAACAGGTGCACCGCAGGATCGTCGAGGCCGTCCAGGAAGGTTTCCAGCGCGGCGGTGTGCTCGGCGAGGCTGTAACCAAAGCCCTCGGCCGGTTCGCTCAGCCCGAAGCCGGGAAGGTCCACGGCCAGGCCGTTGGCCCTCGGCGCGAGCGCCGCGGCAAGGTCGGTCCAGTTGCTCGCGGAGCCGCCGAGGCCGTGCACGTAGACCGCGGTGGCACCGTCATTACCTGGGGTGACACGTACGTGCAGGCGAACATCGCCGACCGTACGGACGTCGCCTGGCCACGCGGGGCGATGCGGATCAAGCGTGGGCAGCTCCGCCGTGGACATCGGCACATGCGTGAGCGCGGGTGGCCGCCGGGACCGGCGTACCCGCGTGTGCGGCGCCCGCTCGCCGGGCGGGGTACTCGAGGCGGCGTCGCTTTGAGTCATCTCACGCTGTGTCATGGCTCCAGAATGCCGGATCTCGCGGGCGCGTGAAGCACACTTGAGGCAATGTGTCCGGGCAGCGCCGCGCCCTCCCTTCGGTGGATACCGGCGAGTAAGGTCGGACCAGCCGGCGGGATGATGACCTCACCCGCAGCGGTGACAATGATCAGGAGGGACTATGACGGACACGGCGCAAGCCGGCGTCGGCCAAGCCAGTCGTGGCATGCGGTTGCCGCGTACCGCTCGGCGGGCTCAACTGCTTGAGGCGGCGCAGCACGTTTTCGTGACGAACGGCTACCACGCCGCGGCGATGGACGACATCGCCGACCGCGCCGGAGTCAGCAAGCCCGTTCTGTACCAGCATTTCCCCGGCAAACTCGAGCTCTACACCGCGCTGTTGGAGACGCATGTCGACGAGCTGGTCGGCAGGGTCCGGCATGCGCTGGCCTCGACGACGGACAACAAGCAGCGGGTACGCACCACGGTCGCCGCGTTCTACGACTTCGTGAACAGCGAGGGCGAGGCCTACCGGATGATCTTCGAATCGGACCTGCGGGGCGAACCGGCCGTGCAGGCGGCGGTGGACCGAGCGACGAACGAATCGGTGGATGCGATCACCGAAACGATCATCGCGGACGCCGGGCTCGACGTGGAACGGGCCAGGCTGCTCGCCATCGGGTTGGTTGGGATGAGCCAGGTGAGCGCGCGGTCCTGGCTGGCGGCCGACCGTCCGGTGCCGCGCGAGGACGCGATCTCGCTGATCGCCACCCTCGCCTGGCGCGGCATCGGCGCCGGCTTCCCCCTCCAGCACCCGCAGTAGGCCCCGCTATACCGCGGTTAGCCCGCTAACCGCGGTACTACTTCAACGGTTAGCCCGCTGAACGGAGTTCCAGTTCAACGGTTAGCCCGCTGAACGCGAATGCCGGATGCGGGCGATGTGCGCGCGGATCAGATCGTGCACCTCCGCGGCGCGCTCGTAGGGCAGCATATGCCCGGCCTTCGGGTAGCAGACGAACCGCGCGTCCGGCAGCTCACGAGCGATGATCCTGGCGTGCCCGACCGGGGTGAGCAGATCGCGACTGCCCACCAGCACGGTGCTCGGCACGCCCGCGAACTGGGCAAGCGCCCTACGCCGCTCGTGCACGGCGAACGACCGCCGAAACCCGGACATACTCGCCGGGTGCACCCTGCCGAGCTGCGCGGTCAGCGCGGCCACGTCCCGGCGAGCCGCGCCCGCGCCGAACACCAGCCGGCGAACCATCGGCCGTAACGCGGCCGGCCTTGCCAGGAAGTGCTCCCGGTTGGTCCGCCCGAGCACCGCGGTTGCCGCGTTCTCCGCCCGCACTACCGCACCGCCCAGCGGCCCAGGCAGACCGAGCGTGATCCGCGCGAGGCTGCACGGGGTGGTCGACACGAACACCGCGCCGGCCACCCGCGCGCGCACCAACTCCGGGTACCGCTCGGCGAGCGCCATCATGGTCATCCCGCCCATCGAATGCCCGACGAGCAGCAATTCGCCTTCCGGCGCCCGCTCAGCGATCAGCCCCGCGGCGTCCTCGGCCAGCTGGTCGATGGTCGTGGTGTCCCGTGGCGCGGGCGCCGATCCGCCGTGCCCCCGATGGTCGTAGCGCAGCACCCGCACGGACTCGGCATCGGCCAGCCCGTCCACCACGCGATCCCACACGGTGTGATCACAGGTCCAGCCGTGCAGCAACACCACCGTCAGCCGCGCGCTCTCCGGCCCGTCCTGTCTGACCCGCAGGCCCACCCCGTCGCTGGTCACGAAGCGCTGGGCGGGCGGCGGGGCCGGCCGGCTGCGCGCTACTTGAGCAGATACGACTTGCGCCATAGCCACATGAAGGGTTTGCCGACCAGGCCAGCCTCGGTCAGGAAGCTCATCACGCGTTCACCCGACCACCGCACGGTCTCCTGGTAGTGCGGATTCGCCAGGGCGACCTTGCGGGCATCCCTCGGTCGCAGTCCCACCGACTTGTACACCCGCGGATTGATGATGGACCGCACCACCGCGAACGAAACCAGCGCGATCACCAAGCGCTGGTAGAAGAGCTCCACCTTGCCCATCCCCTGCATCCCGCGCAGCACTTCCTCGCGGGCGAAGGTGACGTGCCTGGCTTCCTCGAGCACGTGAATGCGGTTGACCATGCGCACCAGCGGCTGCACGTTCTCGTCGTTCATGGTCTCGCGCTGCAGCCGGTCCAGCGTCTCCTCGGCAACCAGGATGGACCCGTACATCGCCGGCCCGTAAGCGATCACCGGCAGCAGCTTGGCCAGCCGGCGCAGGCTCCGGATCGGCCCGTAGGCCGGCGCCCCGACCCTGGCGACCGCCTTGGCGAACATCGTGGAATGCCGGCATTCATCGGCGATCTCGGTCAACGCGTATTGCGCGTGGTTGGTCGTCGGATCACACCGGTAGAACTCCTTGAGCAGCATCTGCATGAGGATGACCTCGAACCACAGGCCCACGCTCGCGGTGCTGGCCAGCTCGTGCTTGCCGAGTTCGATCCGCTGCTCGGGGCTGAGCCGCTCCCATAGCTCGGTGCCGTACAGCGTGACGCGGTGTTCCGGCTGGTAGTACTTGCCCTCGGCGAGCGGAGCCTGCCAGTCGATATCCACGTCGGGGTCGTAGAACTTGTCCGCTGAGGACTTCAGCAGCCGCTCGGCCGTCTTTTCCCTGCTCGGCGTTTCCTTGGCCGGTTTTGCCCTGCCACCCGCCTTAGCCGTGACGTTGGCCATCGCGCTGGCCTCCTCTGCTTGCTGGAGTATCTGTTACTTGAGGTAACGGTTACTAGTGGTAGCATGCGACGAATGAGCAAGCCTGTCAACCCCGACTCGGAGGCGCGCCGACCAGCTCCGGACGCACGTAAGGAGCGATGGCGCAAGCACCGGCAAGCACGCAGGGCGGAGTTCGTCGACGCGGCGATTCGCGCGCTCGGCAAGCACGGTCCCGACGTGGGCATGGACGACATCGCGGCCGAAGCCGGGGTGACGAAGCCGGTGCTGTACCGGCATTTCACCGACAAGGCCGATCTGTACCTTGCGGTCGGCCACCGTGGCACCGAGCTGCTTTTCCAGCGGCTGGTCCCGGCACTGAACACGGAGACGGCCCCGCGCCCACGCATCAAGCAGAGCCTGACCGCGTTCTTCAGCGTGATCGATGAATTCCCGAACGTGTACCGCTTCATCACCGGGCGACACCTACCGGCGGAATCGGATGTGGTGCACGAGGACAAGGAGATGATCGCGGCGGCGCTTGCCACGCTGCTCGGCGACTACATGCGGGCGTTCAATATGGACTCCGGCGGCGCCGAGCCGTGGGCACACGGCATCGTCGGCCTCGTCCAGAACACCGCCGACTGGTGGCTCGACCGGCAGTCAATGAGCAGGGAAGCGGTCGTCGACTACCTGACCCAGATCATCTGGGCCGCGATCGACGGGATACTGCGCGACGCGGGAGCCACCGTGGACCCGGACGCGCCGTTCGAGCTACCCGGCGAGGCACATCTGCACGCGGTACCGGAACCAGCCGAGACCGAACGAGAGACCACGCGATCTTCCGGAGGGGCCAGCGCATGAGCGACGAACAGGAACACGAGGAAGAAGGCTTCGCCGGCGAGGCGACGCTACTGCTCGCGGACTCCGAGATACCGGTGCGAGTCGAGCTGCGCGGCTACTTCCAGCCGATCGACGGCCGCTATCACTGGTACGGCCGGATAACCCAGAACGAGCGGGTCAGCGAGCTCGCCGAGGCTGGTTCGAAGGTTGGCCGACTACGCACCCCGCAGGGCGAGGCCGAAGCGAAGCTGTCCGACCCCGACCCATGGGGGCGCTATCGGGTGGCCGGGATCAGCACACCGCCGTTCGCGGTGGATCTGATCACCGAGCCGTAGAGGTCGAGCCCTAGAGGTACTGACCTGGTGGTGCAGCTCAGCTGCCGACCGCGAAGCCCACTCGGCGGGATTCGGTCGGCACGATCTCCACGAAGGTGATCCGGGATGCGGGTACCAGCAGTCGGCGCCCCTTGTCGTCGGTGAGACTCAGCATTTCGCTCTTGCCGCCGAGTGCGTCCGAGACAAGCGATTCGATCTCCTCGACCGACTCGCTGCTCGTCACTACGAGCTCCCGCGGGCTCTCCGCGACGCCGATCTTGATCTCCACGCTGACCTCCGATTTAGCCGGTTGACTCACAAAGAGCCCGCTTCCGCGAAGCGGGCTCCCAGCCAGGTTAACCGAGCATCACCTCAGCCGAGGCCAAGGGCGACCATCCGCTTGGTGTGCCGCTGCTGCAACCGCCGAAACAGCGCGGCCACCCCGGAAAGGTCGCCGGACCCGGTCACGATCAACTCGGCCAGCCCGTCCCGCTCGGCGACCACGTACTGCGCCTGGGTCAATGCCTCACCGAGCAGCCGGCGGCCCCACAGTGCTAGCCGGTCGCGCTGTTTCGGTTCCTGCTCGCAGGCGGCCAGGACCTCGGTTTCCGCGAACGCGGAGTGGCCGGTGTCGGCGAGCACCCTGAGCACCAGTTCCCTGGTCTCATCGTCAAGCCAGTTAGCGATCTCGCCGTAGAGATCAGCGGCCAGCCCATCCCCGATATAGACCTTGACCAGCGATTCCAGCCAGGATTTTGGCGCGGTGGAGGCGTGGAACCGGTCGAAGTGCCCGATGAACGGCCGCATCACCTCGGTCACCTGGTAGCCGCGGTTGGCCAGGTAGTCTTCGAGCGACCGGTAGTGGCCGATCTCCGCGGCAGCCATCGAGGCCAGCGCGGCCCGGCCGGCCAGGGTGGGCGCGGCACGCGCGTCCTCGGCGATCCGGTCGAACGCGGAGAGCTCGCCGTAGGCGATCACGCCGATCAGATCGAGCACCCCGGTCGCGAGCCCGGCACCGGCTTCCTGGTCGTGCGCAGCGGTTTCGCCGGTGGACGGCGCGGCATTCTGGTCGCTCATAGCTGCGAGCGTAATCGTATCCCCGCGCCGAATCCGCACCCGCGACACTCGCCACATGCACAGTTGACCACTGTGGACGGGTGAACAGGTACAATGACTTCGTAACGGCCCCGCAGATGACGCTTGGGCCGGGGAGATCGCGGCTGGTCACTGCCGCGCCGTGATCGAGAAAGTGTGCGCGCACACCTCGCCGACATTCCCGCGCGCTGCCTGGTCACGGACCGGTACGTACGCGCGGTCGAGTGCCTCGACCGAGCCGTGCGTGCTGGTACGAGAGAGGCGATCACACTGACCGCAAGCACAACCGATAACAACAAAGCGGATACGCCGGACGATCCCATCGCGCTGGAACACAGCGAGACCGGCGTTCCAGCGACCGACGATTCGCATCCATTGCGGGCCGGCGAAGCAGCACAGCCGGAATCACCCACCTTCGCCGAGCTCGGGGTACACGCGGACATCGTCCGGGCCCTCAACGAAGCCGGCATCGAGCGAACCTTCGCGATTCAGCAGCTGACCCTGCCGCTGGCGCTGGCCGGCGAGGACGTCATCGGCCAGGCCCGCACTGGTATGGGCAAAACGCTCGGCTTCGGCGTGCCGCTGCTGCATCGGATCACCACCCCGGGGGACGGCACTCCGCAGGCGCTGGTGGTGGTACCCACTCGCGAGCTGTGCCTGCAGGTGACGCACGACCTCACCGACGCGGGTAAGCACCTTGGCGTGCGGGTCGAGGCGATCTACGGCGGCCGGCCCTACGAGTCCCAGACCGCCGCGCTACGCAACGGCGTGGACGTGGTCGTGGGTACCCCTGGACGGCTGCTCGACCTCGCTGAACAGCAGCAGCTGGTACTCGGCAAGGTCCGCGCGCTGGTGCTCGACGAGGCCGACGAGATGCTCGACCTCGGCTTCCTACCGGATATCGAGCGGGTGCTGCGCATGGTGCCGGAGCAGCGGCAGACGATGCTGTTCTCGGCGACGATGCCCGGCCCGATCATCACGCTCGCCCGCACCTTCCTCACCCGCCCGACACATATCCGGGCCGAGGAGAACAACCAGGGTGCCGTACACGAACGCACCAAGCAGTTCGTGTACCGGGCACATTCGCTGGACAAGGTCGAGCTACTCGCCAAGGCGCTACAGGCCGAAGGTCGCGGGCTGTCCATGATCTTCACCCGCACCAAGCGCACCGCGCAGCGGATCAGCGACGACCTCGCCGAGCGCGGTTTCGCGGCCGCCTCGGTGCACGGTGACCTCGGGCAGAGCGCGCGCGAGCAGGCCCTACGCGCCTTCCGCACCGGCAAGATCGACGTGCTGGTAGCGACCGACGTCGCCGCCCGCGGGATCGACGTGGACGACGTCACGCACGTGATCAACTACCAGTGCCCCGAGGACGAGAAGACCTACGTGCATCGCATCGGGCGTACCGGCAGGGCCGGTAAGACCGGCGTCGCCGTCACCCTGGTCGACTGGGACGAGGAACCGCGCTGGAAGCTGATCAGCGACGCGCTCGAACTGGACCGGCCCGAGCCGGTGGAGACCTACTCCACCTCGGCGCATCTGTTCACCGACCTGGACATACCCACCGATGCCAGCGGGCGCCTGCCGCTCGCCAAGCGGACAAGGGCCGGGCTCGGCGCCGAACCCGAAGAGAACCTGGACGGCAAGCGCGGCCAGGCGAAACGGCGGCAATCCCGGTCCAGGCGGCGGTCCAGGGGCGGTTCACAAGCCAGCCAGGCAACCGGCGAAGGCACCGGTGAGCAGGCGAACACCGACGAGGGAACGTCCGGCCCGCCGCGCCGCCGCAGGGTGCGCAGGCGCGCCGGCCAGCAAGTGAACGAGACCGGCGCGGCGAGCCCAGCCGAGTCGACCGACGGCGGCGCGGAGCAGCGTCCGGCCAGGCGCCGGCGGCGGCGCCGTGCCGGTAAACCGGTGGACGGCGCGGACGGTACCGTCGCGGTATCAGCTACCTCGGGAACGGCCGCACAGTCAGCCGCGCCCCAGGTGCAGACCAGCAACGGCACAGTCAACAACGGTGCCGGCCCGGCGACGGCGGACTGATCCCCGCCGCGCCAGCCGCATCCGCACGGGAGCACAGCGAGTGGCGCCACGGCACCCTTTTCGACGCAGGCGGGATTTCGTCATCGCCGGCGCGCTCGCCGTGCTCACCGTGCTCGGCGGCACGCTCGTCTGGCTGGACAGCGACTACCGGGCGACGACGTCCCAAGTCGCGAACAGCGCGCCGGATCCGGCAGCGGTCGAACAACCGGATTCGGTACCGCCAACCGTCGCCGAGGTGTGGCGCGCGCCGAGCCCAGGCACTCCGGAGCCAGTGGTAGCCGGACCGGGCGTGGTCACCGCTACGGACAACGCGGTCGTCGGCCGCGATCCACTGACCGGTGCGCAGCGCTGGCGATACGCCAGGGATATCCCGTTGTGCACGGTGGCCGCGGCTGGTTCGGATGTCATTGCGGCACACCGCAAATCGGTGGCGCGCGAGGACGACCGGTGCGGGGAGATCACCGCGCTGGATCCGGCGACCGGCGAACGCGTCGCGCAGCGCAACGCTGATACCGAGGTCGGTACCCGGCTGCTTTTCGACGGCGGGCATATCACCGCAACGGGCAAGCGAGTGCTCTACACCTGGCGCCAGGATCTGGTCCAGTCCATGGAGTACGGCGAGATTCCGGCTCAGGTGAACCCGCAGCGCCAGCCTCGGCAGGGTTGCGTTTTCGGCACCGTGGCGGTGGACGACGGACGGATCGGCGTCGTCGGGCGTTGCCCGAACGATTCGGGTGATCGACTGAGCCTGTACCGGGCGACGAGTGGGGCGGATAACGACGACGACGCGCCCGTCGAGTTGTTCAGCGTGATCGTCGGCAACCGGCAGCACGGCCAGCTCGTGGCGGTGAGCGACGAGCGCTCCGCCGTCGCGCTGCCCGCCGAGGACGCGCTCGTGGTCTTCGACGACGAGGGGCGGCGCATCGCGGAGCACTCGCTCGATGGTGATACCACCGCGCTGGAACGAGATCCGGCCGGCCGCGCGGTCGCCGCGCGGTCCAGTACGACCGCCGTGCAGTGGTTCACCGGCAGTCAGGTGATCTCGCTAGCCAAACCCGACCTCACTCCACAGTGGACTTTGGATGGCGCGCGCGGGCTGGGCACCGAGTTCGCCGGCAGGACACTGGTTCCCGTGGACGACGGGATTGCCGTACTGGACCAGCGCTCCGGCGAGCGGCTCGGCACGCTACAGGTGGACCGCGGTGACTACACCGGCGATGTCACCGTGGACAGCGTGGGCAGCGTGCTGATCGAACAGCGCGGCGACACCATCGTCGCACTACGTTGATCCGCAGTTCTGGGATCAACGGTTCTGGGATACGCGGTTCTGGGCCGCTTTCGGGCAGACTTGGTAGGTATGGAGCCGACCCCGACCGGACTCACCGAACAACTTGCGCCGCATCATGCCGAGCGCGTCGACCTCCCCGGCGCACACGGGCCGATCGCGGCGTTGCGCGCCGACCCCGGCCCCGCGGATCGCGGGGTGAGCGCGGTACTGCTACCCGGGTACACGGGTTCCAAGGAGGACTTCGCCGAACTGCTCGACCCGCTCGCGGCGGCCGGTTTCGAGGTAATCGCCATCGATCTGCCCGGTCAGTACGAATCGCCTGGTCCCATCGAGGAGCACGAGTACCTGCCGGGCGCGCTCGGCCCGGTACTCGCCGAGGTACTGGCGAAGCTCTCCGCCAGTGATCGGACGATCTATCTGCTCGGGCATTCCTACGGCGGGCTGGTCGCGCGCGCGACCGTGCTTGCTGGTGCCGAGGTCGGCATGCTGGCACTGCTGGATACCGGGCCGGGCGGGCTACCCGCTGGAGGACGTCGGGAACTGCTGAACGCGGCCGAGCCGCTGCTGCGCGAACAGGGCGTGCTCGCGGTACAGGAGATTCGCGAGCAGATCGCCGCGCAGGCGCCCGGCTGGGCGACGCGGCCAGCCGGGTTGAAACAGTTCATGCGCGAGCGATTCATCCGGTCCACGGCGGCGGGCCTACTCGGGATGGCGAACGGTCTGCGTACCGAGCCGGATCGGGTCGCGGAGCTCGCCAGCAGGCTGCGCCGGGATGGCACGCGCTGCCAGGTGATCACCGGAGCGAACGACGACGCCTGGCCGGTACCAGATCAGCGGGCGATGGCCGCGCAACTGGGCGCGAGTTTTGATCTCATCCCCGAAGCCGGCCACTCGCCGAACGTCGAACAACCCGCGCGGCTGCTCGAGGTACTGCTCGGGCACTGGCTGGCCGGGTAGCCGAGGCCCGGTTAGGACCGGCCCAGGTCAGGACCAACCCAGGCTAGGACCACCACAGCAGCCAGAGCGCGCCGATGATCACCGCGAACACGCCGAGGATGCCCACCGCGCGGGTCAGCCCGGAACCGCGATCGGCCATCCGCTGACAGGCGATCGCGAGCGCCGCCGCGGCCAGGTGCCCAACCACGAAGTTCGCGCCGGAGCCTTCGAAGCCTTCGGTGAACGAGAACACCTGCACGCCGAGCACGAACAACGCCAACACCGCGAATCCGAGCGCGAGCGATCCGGACAGGCCGCGCAGCACCGCGCTCGCGCGGCCTTCCTGCCGCCGCTGTCCGCTGTCCCTTTCTGGTTTGGGCAATGGCGTGGTCTGCGACTCCGCGGCCGGCACGCGGCGGTATCTGTTCACTCGGCCAACAGCTCCCACGGCTTGGCCGCGGGCGCGGCGTCCTGACCGACCGGGCAGCTCGGGCGGAAGTCGCACCAACCGCAGTGCCGACCCGCGGTGGCGGGAAAGACCTCGTCCGGGTCGCCACCCGCGGCGAGGGTGTCAACGGCCAGCTGCACATCGGCCGCGGTTTCCTCGGCCCTGCCGCGCTGGCGGCGTAGTGACTCGTCGGTGTGTTCCCAGGAAGCGATCTCGCCGGTCGGCACGTGATGTAGCTCCACCCGGTTGGCCGGTTTGCGCAAGGTACGCCGCGCCGCGATGGCATAGAGGGCAAGCGCCTGCGAGCCGCGGGCGTCGTCCTCGTTCGGCGCCCGCCGACCGGTCTTGTAGTCGACAATCACCAGCTCGCCGGACCGTTCGTCGATCCGGTCCACCCTGCCTTCGGCCACGATGGTGCCGGTCGGCGCGGAGACCCAGCGTTCAAGGCCGACCGGTTCGAACCCGGTGTCGTGCTCGTCGACGTAGTCGGCGACCCAGTTCCGCGCCCGCCGCCGGTACTCGCCAGCCTGTTCGGTATCGGCGAAGCCTTCGTCGGACCAGTTCTCGGTGACCAGTTCGGCCGCTCGCGCGGCGGTGCGACGCCGGGCGGGCAACTCGAACAGCGCCCTGAGCGCGTTGTGCACCACGGCGCCCAGCGTGCTGTGTGCCCACCCGCCAGTGCGCCGTGGCGTTGGCCGGTCCAGGTAGGCCATCCGGTAGCGCCGTGGACAGTCCGCGAAGGTGGACAGGCGCGCCGGCGAGACCTTGATCAATCGCTGCGGCATGCTGTCGAAGCCGAGTTGGGCGTGCACGTCGTCCACGGTACTGCCGATGGGCGCAGTGGTGTCAGTGCGGGCACCGTGCGTTATCCGCCCGCGATGAACCCGCGAACGGAGTCCGCGATCAGCTGCACCGCGATTGCCGCGAGCAGCAGCCCGGCGACCTTGGCCAGCAGCAGAATGCCGCTTTCCTTGATCAGCCGGATCACCAGCGGGGAGAAGCGCAGCGCGAGCAGCAACACGATATGTACGGCGAGGATCGCCGCGCCAACCGCAAAGTACGCGCCCAGGTCACCGCCGGCCGCGCGGACGAACACGATGGTCGCCGCGATCGCGCCGGGTCCGGCGAGCAGCGGTGTACCGAGTGGCACCAATGCGACATTGACGTCCTCGGCGACGTCGGGGCTGGCGGTGTTTCGCCCGGTGAGCAGGTCGAGCGCGACCAGTAGCAGGAGCAACCCGCCGGCGCCCTGCAGGGCGGGTACGCCGATACCGAGGTAACGCAGGATCGCCTCGCCGCCGATCGCGAAGGCGGAGATCACCGCTAACGAAACGAGCACGGCCTGCCAGGCCGCCCGGTGCCGGGCCTTGGGGTTGCGGCGGCCGACCAGGGACAGGAACACCGGCACGGTGCCCGGCGGGTCCATGATCACCAGCAACGTGATCATGGCTTCGACGAACAGTGCGGTGTGGAAGATCCCGTCCACGACACCCCCTGAAGCCCGAGCCCGCAACGCCGGCAGCCCCCCACAACGCTGGCAACCCTAGCCCCACCCACCCGGCCACAACCAACGTTTAGCCCGCGAAACGCGCTCCAGAATCAACGTTCAGCCCGCTGAACGTTGATTCTGTTGTACGCGCTAAGCACTCAACGGTGAGCCCGCTAAACGCGCCGAAAAATCAACGGTCAGCCTGCTAAACGCGTTAAATGCGCAGGTGAGGGCAGGGGGCAGGGCAGGTCAGCCGACCAGCACTCGGCTGCCGTTCGCTTGGTCCACGAGTGCCGCGAGCATCTCGGGGTCGGTCGTTTCCTGGCCAAGCGCGATCGTCTTGTTCTCCCCGTGATAATCACTCGAACCGGTTACCAGCAAACCGAGCTTGTCGGCCAGGTCGCGCAGCTGCTCACGGGCAACCACGTCGTGGTTCGGATGGTCCACCTCGAGGCCGCCCAGCCCCGCTTCGGCCAGCTCCGCGATCACCTCGGCGGTCACGGTCGGCCCGCGCCCATGCGCGAAGGCGTGTGCGAGCACGGTCACCCCGCCCGCCTCGCGGATCATCTCGATGGCCGTATACACGGGGGTATCCGTCCGCCGCACGTAGTACGGGCGTCCACCGGCCAGGTACGAGGCGAAGGCTTCATCCACGTCCGCGACCAGTCCGGCACGCACCAGCGCCCGCGCGAGATGCGGTCGGCCAGCCGGCGCGTCCGGGGGCAGTTCGGCCAGCAACTGGTCCGCGTCAATCGGCAGGCCATCGGCGGCCATCCGCTCGGCCATCGCGTGCAACCGTTCCCGACGCTCGCGGCGTAGCCGACGCTGCTCGGCAACCAGCGCGGGCGCGGCGGGGTCGAAGAGGTAGGCAAGCAGGTGCACGCTGCAGGAGCCACCGCGACCGTCGGCGGAGACGCAGGACAGCTCGGCGCCCGGAATCAGCCGCAGCCCCGGTGGTAGCGCCGCCTGGGCCGCGGCCCAACCGGCCGTCGTGTCGTGATCGGTGAGCGCGATGGCGTCAAGGCCAGCCCGGACCGCGGCGTGCATCAGTTCGCCGGGGCTGTCCGTCCCATCCGAGGCCGTGGAGTGCGTATGCAGGTCGATTGGCACACGAACCAGTGTGACCGATGGGCCACGACCGGCCTCAGCGGACCGCCTTGCGCTTACCGCGCGCCGCCCGCTGCGCCTTGATCATCGAGAACCGCTCGGCCTGCGCCTTCTTATCGCCGAAGACCAGCTCGGAGATCGTGTCGTAGAACTCCTCGGGCCGTGGCAGGTACTCGATCCGGTTCAACGCCTGGATCTGTCCGGCAGATTCCACGACGGTGGTGCCGTAGCCGAGCATTCGCCCCATGGCGCTTCGCTCGTAGGTGAGGTCGGTGACCTTGCTGATGGGCATCATCAGCACCTTGGTCGTGAACACCCCGGTAGTCATGATGAACCGTTTGTCGGTCACCACCAACCGCTCCACCCACCATGCGACGACCACATACGCAAATCGCAGCAGCACAAGCAACGCCGCATACCACAGCACGTTCTGCATGATCCACATCGACGGCGGCATGAGGTACGAGACCATCACCGCGACGGCCAGCAAAGCGACCGTCTCGAAGATCTCCCACCCGAGGCACGCCCAGTGCCGCCGAATCCTGATGACCCGTCGCTCGGTGTCGAGTAGGTACTCGTCAGGATCCCGTGGTGCGAACATAGGCTTATTGTGACCCGCTCAGCCCGAGAACACCATCTGCACGAACGTAATCAGCGATTCCGCCGCGTCCTTGAGCGTGTCAAGCAGGATGTTCACGATCCCAGCTACCGATTGTGGTTGTGTGATCAAGAAGAATGCGAGTAGCCCGACCCCCGAAATCACGAGGACCTTCTTCATCTTCACCGCGATCAACCCCGTCTCTCGTGCACGCCCGCGTAGCGCCTACTTACAACGTTGTACCGCACCGGACCGCACAACGGGAGAGAAGTCCCTGGTTCGGGGCAGTACCGCGTACTACGGATGAGCAGAAGCTACCGTACGTGTTCATGTCCGACGGTTCGACCTCCCCCATCCGCAGCGTTAGTGGGACCCTCTACGACGCCGCCGGCCGACTGCTGCTTGCGCGACGTGGGCGAGGACCCGCCGTGGGATTGTGGTCGCTACCCGGCGGGAAGGTCGAATCGGGCGAATCCGACACCGATGCGCTGACCAGGGAGTTTCGCGAGGAAACCGGGCTCGACGTGACGGTCGGCACGCAATTGCTTACCGTCGATCGACGTAGTGCCGGCCGACACTACCGGATAAATACCTACCGTTGCTCGGCCGCCGAGGGCACGCCGCGAGCCGGCGACGATGCCAGCGCGCTGCGCTGGGTGGATGGTCACACGCTCGACGAACTCAACGCCGCCGGAGCGCTCACCGAAGGTCTGTGGCAGCTACTCGCCAAACATCACGCACTACCCGACTGAAGACGCCCCACTGTCCCATCGCCAGCCCCACTAGCACCCTCCTGACCAGCAGAAACAACGCGTTTAGCAGGCTGAACGTTGATTTTTGAGCGCGTTTAGCGGGCTAAACGTGGTCCGCGGGCGCCGTGTGGGAGCGCTAGAGCCAGAGCAGGCGCTGGCCGTCCTCGGCGGTGCGGGCCAACACGGACACCTTGGCCTCGCCGGCCTCCCAGCGGGTGAGCGCCAGCGTCCCGCTGAACCCCGAACCGGCGGCCTCGGCGAGATCGGGCCGGTCCGGCAGCACCGCGTCCAGGCCGGAGCGGTACGGCGCACAGTGCACCCAGTACACCGAACGGCGCGCGGCGAGCTCGGCCAGCGCCGCGACCACATCCGCGCCGCCAACCAGCGAGCCGGTATTGAACACCACCAGCGGCAGCTCGGCGGGAACCCGCCTTGCCGCCCCGGCCAGCTCGCCCGCCAGATCCCCCCGAACCAGTTCGGGGGGATCGCCCCGCTGCATCCGCGCGGCCACCCCGAACAACCGCAATCGCTCCGGCTGATCCGCCCAGATGCACGATTCCAGCCAGCCGTAGGCATCCTCATCGGCCAGGTCCACCGGTGCGGGGTCCAGCCCTACCCGCGCGCCCACCCGCACGCTTTTCGGTGGCTTGGGCAGCTGCGCCCCCTCCGCCAGCTGCACCGCACAGTGCAGGCCAAGCGGGCTTTTCGCCGGCCCAGCGGTCAGCTGACCATCCGCCTCGGTCTGGTAGCGGTACGCGTAACGATGCAGTCCGAGCAGCAACCCCGCGCCACAACCCAGCTCGAGCAGCCCTACCGGACCACGCACCTGTTTCGCCGCGGCCGCCACCGCGGGGTACAGCAGCGCCGCGCGCCGCACCTCGGTGCCGCGCGCGACCCGCGCACGGACCAGCTCGCGCATCCGCGTGGCGCGCTCGAGTACGAACTCACGAAACATCGGCCAGGTCGCGCCATCCACCCCGTCGGTGCCGCCAACCGAGGGGTAGTACCTGGACATCGGGTGGAACGGCTCCGCGTAGACCAACCGGTGCGCCGCGGCGAGCAGCAGCTGGCCCGCCTCCTCGGGCACCGCCACCTCGGTGAGCAGGCCAACAACCTCCGCATCCTCGGCGGCCTGGGTCGCAAGGTGCTCGTAGAGCGGCGAAACACCCGCGGCCTCGTCCGCCGCGAAAGCCAACAACTGCCCGCGCAACTCGGCTAGGTCCGGCATACCTGGTTCGTCACTCCAGAATCGGTTCGGGTCGACCTGGCTGTTCGCCACCACGCGCCTGGCCGTAGGCATGCGTGGGCACCATCACCTTACGACGGAAGGTGCATACGACCGTCCCGTGCTGGTTGTATCCACGGGTTTCCACGTAGACCACGCCGCGGTCGTCCCGCGACTTCGACGGGGTCTTGTCCAGCACCTCGGTCTCGCCGTAAATGGTGTCGCCGTGAAAAGTCGGCTTGATATGCCGCAGTGACTCCACTTCGAGATTGGCGATCGCCTTACCCGAGATGTCCGGCACCGACATGCCGAGCAGCAGGGAGTAGATGTAATTGCCGACCACGACGTTCTTCCCGAAGTCCGTGGTCTCCTCGGCGTAGTGGGAGTCCATGTGCAACGGATGGTGGTTCATGGTGATCAGGCAGAACAGGTGATCGTCGTACTCGGTGACCGTTTTCCCTGGCCAGTGCTTGTACACCGCGCCGACCTCGAACTCCTCGAAATAGCGTCCGAACTGCACGTTTCCTCCTACCCCGCGCACCGCCGCGCGGCCAGGTTCGAGTAACCGCCAAAGGCAACAGTGTTGTACGAAAGGGCGTACCCTGACCACCGGTTGTGTGATTGCGCTCGCCGAGGAGGTCACGGATGCCCGCCCTGCCCTCGCTCGGTGGCCGCCGCCGGCGCAACACCCAGCGGTTCACCGCGCCGCCCCCGGCATCGCTCGCCGACTACGTGGTCGACTGCGCAGTCTATGTCGATGGGACGCGGCTACCTGGGCGCTGGACGCATACCCAGGCGGTTGGCGAGGTTCGCCGGCGCGGCGAAGGCTTCGTCTGGATCGGACTGCACGAACCGGATGCCGACCAGATCCAGGGCATCGCGGAAACCTTCGGTCTGCACGAGCTGGCCGTCGAGGACGCCGTGCACGCCCACCAGCGGCCCAAGCTGGAGCGCTACGAGGACACGCTGTTCATGGTGCTCAAAACGGTGCGCTACGTGGAACACGAGTCACCGACAACCGCCAGCGAGATCGTCGAAACCGGCGAGATCATGGCGTTTCTCGGCACGGATTTCATCGTCACGGTGCGGCACGGCGAGCACTCCGGGCTGGCCAGGCTGCGCCAGGAACTCGACGCCGACCCGGAGCGGCTCGCGATGGGCCCCGCCGCGGTGCTGCACGCCATCGCGGACACCGCGGTGGACAGCTATCTCGCGGTGAGCTCCGCTATCGAGGACGATATCGACGAGATCGAAACGAACGTCTTCGCGCCGCGCAGCGTGATCAGCGCCGAGCAGATCTACCTGATGAAACGCGAGGTGCTCGAACTACGCAGGGCCGTCGCACCGTTGGCCACGCCGCTGCGCCGGCTCGCCGAGGGCTACACCCGACTGGTGCCCGATGACGTCCGGTCCTACTTCCGGGACGTTGAAGACCATCTGGCCAGGGTCGCCGAACAAGTGGCCGGTTTCGACGAACTGCTCACCACGCTGGTGAACGCGACCCTCGCGAAGATCACCTTGCAGCAGAACACCGATATGCGCAAGATCACCGCCTGGGCCGCGATGATCGCCGTGCCTACCGCGGTCGCCGGGATCTACGGCATGAACTTCGACTTCATGCCCGAGCTGCACTGGAAGTTCGGCTATCCGCTGATCGCACTGGTGATCGTGACGGGCTGCCTGGTCATCTACCGGGTGTTCCGCAAGAACAAATGGCTCTAGCCGGAACCGCCGCCAGCCTGAACCGCCGCCGTCCGTGCACCCGCGAACTACGCTGAGCGCTATGCCGCGCGTGTTGGTCGTCGCCGACGAGATCGTCCCGAGCCTGTGGTCGGAGCAGGTACGCGACTACCGGGTTGATCTCGTTCTTGGCGCCGGCGACCTGCCGTTCGACTACCTGGAATTCCTCACCACGGCGCTGGACTGCCCCGGTGTCCTCGTACCCGGCAACCACGATCCGGATCTGAGCGGGTTCACCGTGCACGGCGGACTTTCGCTGCGTGATGGGTTCCCGATGCCATGGCCGGGCCCGGCCGGCTGGCTGAACGCGGATGGCCGCGTGGTGGATATCGGCGGGCTTCGGATCGCTGGCCTCGGCGGTTCTATCCGCTACAATGATGGTCCAAACCAATGGACCGAGCGCCAGCAGGCCCGCCGCGCTCGCCGGCTCGTCCGCGCGGCTCATCGGCGCTACCGCAAGGACGGCCAACCGGTCGACATCCTGCTTACCCACTCGCCACCGCGAAACGTCGGTGACCGTACCGACCGACCGCACCGCGGATTCGAATGTCTACACAAGACGGTGGACATCTTGCGGCCAGATGTACTGCTGCACGGCCATATTCACCCATACGGTGAACGCCTCGCGGAGCACCACCTGGGCGATACTCGGGTAGTCAACGTTGTCGCCCATCGCTTGTTCGAGATCCGCTCTGGGCAACCCGCGCGGGAGGTGCACCGTGCCAAGTAACACCGGTTTTCCCCGCGCCGACGCGGAAAACGACTTCCTGCGGGTGCGCCGCAGGCAAGTCCTGTCCCGGCTCGGCGCCTGGCTGCGCAGGGCGCCGGACGACGTCAACATCATGTTACCGTTCGACGAGGTGGTCAGCGCGCTGGGACTACTCGGCGAACGCAGCCTTGGCCGGCAAGTAATCGGACTCGATTCGATTGCCGGCAGCGTGGATCGGGGCCGCGAGTTCGACCGCCGGTTCCGGCCGACCACGGCTCGTTCCCGGCAACGCTGGGAGCGGTTGGCGCTCGCTCAGCGCAGAGGCGAAGCGATTCCGCCAATTGACGTCTACCGGGTTGGCGAACTGCATTTCGTCAGCGATGGGCATCACCGCGTTTCAGTCGCGCTCGCGCTCGGCATGACGACCATCGAAGCGTTTGTCACCGAGGTGCAAACGAAGTTGGACGCCAGCGGGATCCGCTACCGGGGCGATCTGATTGTCAAGGATTACCGGCGGATCTTTCTGGACCGCGTACCGCTGCACGGCCAGGCCCGCGCCGCCGTGGTGCTCTCCGATCCGTGGGACTACGCCGAACTTGGCGAGCACATCGAGGCGTGGGGATTTCGCCTGATGCAGGACGAAGGCACGTTCATCGACCGGACCACTATCGCCAGGCGTTGGCACGACGAGGAATTCGTCCCCGTGGTCCGCATGCTGCGGCAGGCGGAAATGATCGGGGAACGCACCGAGGCCGAGGCGTATATGTGGGTATCCGGGGAACGCTACCGGCTGATTCGCACGCACCGCTGGGACGACGACGTCATCGCAGCGGTGCGCGCCCAAGGACGCTCTCAGTAATCACCGAGCATGTTCTTGTCACGCGCCAAATCCCGCGCACTGCGTGGATTCGGCCACGTGGACCTCCTCTCCGGTGACCGGATATGTACTGGCAATCGCGATACCCGCGGCGTCTGGCGTGGAACGGCGAGCATCTACCCATCAGGATTCGGGTTTGCCGCATCAGTTCGGTAGCGTCTGGGTAGCGCGGCACCGGCAGCTGGCCGCGCGGGCGGATACTCGTTCAACCGGATAGCAGGCGAAGGGGTGTTAGTGGACTTCCGGATCCTTGGGCCGGTTGAAGTGTGGCAAGCCGAGACCCAGATCCCGATCAACGCCGCCATGCAGCGCGCGGTACTCGCCGTACTGCTCGCCAAACCCGGCACGGCTGTGTCGATGGACACGATCGTGGACCAACTGTGGGGTTCGAATCCGCCGGATAGTGCTGCTGTGACAGTAAGAAACTATGTGCAACGCCTACGCAAGCGGCTCCCCGAGCAGGTGTTGGAAACGGCGGCACCTGGCTACCGGTTGAACATCAGACCGGAAGCCGTCGACGCGCACCGGTTCAGCACGCTCAGCGAGCAGGCCCGCGGCCTGATCCGGGAGAATCCGGCGAAGGCCGCCGAACTGTTCGCCTCGGCACTGCGGCTATGGCGCGGCAGCCCACTTGCCGATCTCGGCGATGTGCCGGTCCGGATACTGCAGGCGCCAAAACTCGAAGAGCTCTACCTGTACACGCTCGAGGATCGGTACGAGGTTGCGCTCTTACTCGGCGAGAGCATGCAGATCGTGCCCGCGCTTGCCGACCTCACCGACAAGTACCCGTACCGGGAACGCCTGCACCGGCAGCTGATGCAAGCGCTTTACCGAGCGGGGCGCGGATCCGAAGCTGTCGAGTGCTACCGCAAACTACGCCGCGCGCTCGTCGACGAACTCGGCGTTGAGCCGGGCAGCGAACTCCGCGAACTGATCAAGGCGATTACCGACAACGCGGCGGAACCAGCCACGCCGCGTGCCACGGAAACGAAACCGGGCCCAGCGCCGAAACCCGTCGAGCTGCCCCCGCCGATCGCCACCTTCGTCGGCCGCCAGGACGAGCTAGCCGAACTGCGCGAGCACTTCACGCGCACCGAGCACGGTGGCCCCCCGGTGTGTTTCGTGCACGGCCCCGGCGGCGCCGGAAAGTCCACACTGGTCGGTCAGTTCGCACACGAACACGCGGACCAGTACCCGGACGGGATCCTCTACGTCGATCTCGGCGGCTCCAGTCCGAACGCGCCAACGCTGAACGCGACCGAGGTGCTTGCCACCCTGCTGCGTTCACTCGGCGCCGGTGACACCCCTACCGACGACCCGCTGGCCACGGTTCGCGCTTACCGGGCGCGGCTACGCGGCAGGCGAATCCTGATCATCCTGGACAACGCCGCGCACATCAGCCAGCTGTCCACCGCGCTGCCGGACGAACCGACCTGTGCGGCGATCGTCACCAGCCGCAACGCGCTCGTCGGACCAAGCGGCTCACTACATCTGCATGTGGACGCGCTCAGCGATACGGACGCGGTGGACCTGCTCGGCCAGGTCGCCGGTCAGCGCAGAATCGTCGGCGAAGCAAGTACCGCGGCCAAACTCGCCGAGCTGTGCGGAAATCTGCCGCTGGCGCTACGCATCGTCGCCACCCGTACGGCCATGCGACCGCATTGGCCATTGAGCACCTGGGTCGAACTGCTCGCCGATGAGCACCGCAGGCTGGACGAGCTGCGCACCTCGGATATCGACCTGCGCGCCAGCTTCCTGGTGAGCATCGAACAGCTCCGTGGCGATACGGAACCGAGCAGCCAGGATGCCGCCGAACTGTTCGCCTCGCTCGGACTGCTCGGTGTCGGCTCCTACACCGCGCCGTTCGCCGCGTCGCTGATCGGCTGGCCGGCCGAGCGCACCGCGGTCGCGCTGGAAAACCTGGTCGACGCGCAGCTGCTGTACAGCACCGCCCCTGGCACCTACCGGATGTATGACCTGATCAGCCTGCTCGCCAAGGAACAGGCGGGACGGCTGCCCGAAACGGCGCGGGTGGAGGCGCTGTATGCCGCCTGCCGGTGGTACGCGGGCGCGGCTCGGCAGACCAACCGTGCGGTGAACGGAACGCTTGCCCCACGCGGGCATCCGAGCCAGCACCACTCGGTGGACGAGCTGAACACCTTGCGGTTCGCGGACAAACAGCAGGCACGGCGCTGGCTGGATACCGAGTTCAGCAACATCATCCCGCTGTTCCGGCAGGCAACCGATGCCGATGTGCCGGGGATAGCCGAACTACTCGTCATCCTGCTGCACTCGGCAGCCTGGTACTTCAACACGCTGCGCCGATGGAGCGAACGCTATGAGTTGGCCGGCCTTGCCATCGAACTCGGCCAGCGGACCGGAAACCGGCTCGCCGAAGGACTCGGACTGGCCGCGATCGCCACGGTGCACGCGCAGCAGAACGACTTCGAGTTGGCCAACCGGTTCAGCAGGCAGGCGTTGGAACTGCTGGACGACCCCCGCAGTTTCGAGCACCAGTCGGTGCACCTGAACCTGGCCGTGATCACGGTGTTCTCCGCCTCGCTCGAGCAGGCGAGCGAGCACTGTAATCGGGTCGTCGACGCGGCCCGGCGCTACGGTTTCCCGGAAATCGAGATCAGCGCGCTGAGCAACCTTGGCCGCATCCGCACCTTGCAACAGCACCCGCATGAGGCGATCGCGATACTCAACGAGGTGCTCAGGATGAGCCGGGCGCTGGACTATCACCAGGGCACCGCGAACGCGCTGAACTCGCTGATGGAGGTGCACGCTCAACTCGGTGACCACCTCGAAGTGGTGCGCTACTCGGCCGAGGCGCTGGAAACGCACCGCAAGTTGAACAGTCCGTTCGACACGGCGGACTGCCTGGTGACACTGTCGGCCGCGCTGCACCGGCTGGGCGATACCCGGCAGGCACAGTCGGCCTTCGAGCAAGCACGGGAACACCTCGCCGAGATCACCACTCGGGAGCAAGTCCAGCTGAAGGTGTTGTTGGACCAGTTCATCGAGGTGGAACTGCCCGATTTCGGTCGGGCCTGACCGGCAACTGGTGCTCAGCCACGTCGGGAATGGCCGGACATCCTGCGCCGCAACGCGCCGGCCCTGACCCGCTTCGCGGATTCCGCCCGGTGCACCGCCTCGGGGTGGTATTTGGCGAGCAACACGACCCCGGTTACCGCGATCGCACCGGCAACTACCAGCGCGCTGACCGTAGCCCGCCCCGCGCCGGCGATCTCGCCGAGTGCCCACGCGCTGAGCCCCGTGGCCACGATCGGGTTCAGCACCGTCTGGCAGGCGACGACCACATCAGGCGGACCGCTCGCGTAGGCGAGCTGGATGAACCACGAACCAGCGAGGAACACGATGACCAGCCCCAGCGCGGACGTCAGCGGAAAGTCCTCAAAACCGCGCTGCTGCACGGCGTAGGCGACATCTCGTACCTGGATGGAGACCAGCCCGTAGGCCCCGCCAGCGCCGACCGCGAGCGCGACACAGCGAGCCAGCCCGCTGTGCAACGCACCAACCAGACCAAGCCCGAGTACCCCAACCAGCACCAGCTGGCTCAGCAGGAACACATCCGCCCTGGCGATCGCATGGGTGTCCGCGGCACCCGCGGCCAACACCACGAACACGGCCACCGCGAGGGTGCTCGCCACGATCGCACCCGCGGCCACCACACCGAGCCCACTGCCGCGCGCCCGCGCGTGCAGCACCGCAACCAACGGCAACGCGAGTACGACGAGCGGCGAGACCACCGATACGGGCGCCATCGCGAGCGCGAGGATCTGCAGCACGGCGCAGGAGGCCAGCACCAGGAACCCGAGGCGCCAGGAACGATTCTTGATCAACTTAGGTAAGCCGCGCAGACCGAGCTCACTGCCTTCGGTCTCCGTGCGGACGGCCGTGTACTGCAGCCGAGCGCCTACGGCGCTACAGACCGCGCCCAGTACCGCGCAAGCGATTGCCAGCAGCATCATTCGCGGCTCCCAGCCACCACCAGCTCCCTCCGCCCACGCCGCACACTACGGGTCGTGGCTGGCCAACGACCCGTCAGGCCCCCCACGCGCCCCTCAGCATTCCGGCAAGCGGCGGTTGACGCCATCTCAGGACCAGGTACGTATTCAGCGCAACGCGCGCCCCAGCACATTCGTTCCCCCAGTACCCGACTGTAATCGGGTCATCCGATCGAATGACATACTTGACGCGACACACCGTCCACTGTGTCCTGCCCGCGGGCTGCCCGGTGCCCGAACCGTCGGCAGCCCCGTATAGCGTGTGCCAACGTAGCGGCGACGTAGCGCGCTGGTAGCGGCGCCGGCAGGCGAACCGATACAGTGGAGGTAGCGGAACCACACGCGCGCCGGGACCGTCCCACCGGCCAGTTCCTTCGGTCCGAAGACTTGCCGACTCAGGTGAACGAGCCGCGGAGGGAGCACTGTGGATTTCCGAGTCCTCGGCCCACTCGAGGTGTGGCACGCCGGCACGGTGACGCCGGTGACCGCACCCATGCAGCGCGCGCTGCTCGCGACGCTGGTGCTGCGAGCTGGGGACATCGTCTCGGTGGACGCGATCATCGACCAGTTGTGGGGCCCGGAACCGCCCGATTCCGCGCATGTCACGGTGCGCAACTACGTCCAGCGACTACGTAAGGTCCTGCCCGAGCAAGTACTCGAAACGACCCCACCCGGCTACCGGCTACGGGTCAACCGCGACACGATTGACGCCAACCGGTTCACCGACCTGGCGAGCCAAGCACGCGAAGTCGCCGCCGCGAATCCGGTCGCCGCCGCGAAACTGTTCGGGCAGGCCCTCGCGCTCTGGCGCGGTACCCCCCTCTCCGATCTCGGTGACGCGCCGATCCAGCTGATGCAGGCTCCTCGGCTCGAGGAGCTGTACCTGAACACCTTGGAAGAAAGCATCGAGGTACGGCTGCGGCTCGGCTGGCACGCCCAACTTGTCGCCGAATTGACCGAGCTCACCGGGTTGTACCCACTGCGGGAGCGCCTGTGTAAACAGCTGATGGTCGCGCTGTACCGGTGTCGACGGTCCGCGGAGGCGCTCAACTGCTATCGCCGGATCCGCTCCCGGTTGGTCGCCGAGCTGGGCATCGAGCCGGGCAGCGAGTTGCGTCAGCTCGAACAGTCGATCCTGCGCGAAGACCTGACGCTCTCGGTTCCCTTCGTACGCATCGCCACCGACCAGCCGGGGCGAGCGCCAGCACCGGACGAGCTGCCGGCACCGATCGGCACCTTCCTCGGGCGCGGCACGGAACTCGCCGAACTGCGCGAGCGGTTCAGCACCCCGAATCCCGCCGGCCCGCCGGTCTGCATGATCTACGGACCGGGTGGCGTCGGTAAATCAACGGTCGCGGTGCAACTGGCGCACGAGCTCAAGGCGAGCTACCCGGACGGCGTGCTCTACGTCGATCTGCACGGTTCCACCACCGGCAAGGCACCCGTGGAGGCCGCGGAGGTACTGCGCACCCTGCTGAATGAGCTCGGCGCCCCCGAAACGACCGGTGACGTGCTCGCCGCGCGTGCCTACCGAGCCCGGCTGCAGGGCCGCAAGGTACTGGTGATCCTGGACAACGCGGGGACCTCATCGCAGGTGATCCCGGCTATCCCGGACGATCCTGGCTGCGCGGTGATCGTGACAAGCAGGCACCCGATCGTCGGCCCGGACGGCGCCACGCACATCCATCTGGACGTGCTGCCCCCCGAGCAAGCCGTGGCCCTGCTCGGCCGCATCGTCGGGCAGCGCAGGGTCACCGCGGAGCAACACGCGGCCAGCCGCCTCGCCGCGCTGTGCGGGCATCTGCCGCTGGCCCTGCGGATCATCGCGACAAGGGCGGCGACCCGGCCACACTGGCCGCTACAGACCTGGGTCGACCTGCTCGACGACGAGCGCGGTCGGTTGGACGAGCTCAGCACCCCTGATCTGGATATCCGCGCGAGCATCCTGGTCAGCATCGACGAGTTGACGCAGAGCACGAGGCAGGACGATCGGCGGGCGCTCGAGTTGTTCATCGCACTCGGCGAGGTGGCGGTCGATGCCTACACGCCGTCCATGGCCGCGGCGCTGACCGGCTGGTCTGAGGCGGCCGCCACCGCGGGCCTGGAACAGCTCGTGGACGCCCAGTTGCTCTACAGCCCGAGGCCGGCCAAGTACGCGATGTACGACCTGGTTGGCGTGCTCGCCAGGGAACGCGCGCAGGAACAGCCCACCGAGCACGGTCTGGGCCGCGCGCGGTTGGCCGCCGAGTGGTATCTCGCCGCCGCGCATGACGCGCACCGCACGCTCACCGGTACCGGTCTGCCGATCCGGGTGCACATCCCACCAAACCGAACGACTGGATTTCCGGATCGCAGTTCCGCGCTGCACTGGCTGGACAATGAACTCGAGGGGATCATCGCGGTCGGTACCCGGCTGGCCGCCACCCGACAACGGTGCGCGCCGCTGCTCACCGCCATGCTGCGGATGCTCGCGGTGTACTTCAACACCACCATGCAGTGGGCCCAGCGCAGCGCGCTGAGCAGGCTGGTCCTCGACACCGCGCGGCAGGAGGACGACCGGTACGGCCAAGGCGTCGCGCTGATGAATCTCGGAGTGGTCGCCAGCCAGCGCGACCAGCTCGCCGAGGCGGATCGCTATTACCAGCACTCGCTTGCCGAGCTGGCGGAATCGCGGTCGGATTACGAGTATGCCCGCCTGCTGCAGAACCTCACCGCGCTGCACTCGATCCTTGGCCAGCCGCAGCGCGGCGAGCAGTACGCCGCGGACGCGCTGCACGCGGCGCGCGAGCACGGTTACCGCGATCTCGAGTCGGGCGCGCTGAACAACCTCGCGATCATCCACTTGCGCCGCCAGGAACCGGAGCGGGCGCGCGGGTTACTCGATGAGAGTGTGCGGGTGGCCAAGGCGATCGGCTCGCATTATCAGCTTTCCACCGCGCTGAACTCGCTCACCCAGGTCTACGGCGCCGTCGGTGATCACGAGCAGGCGCTGCGGTGTGCCCAGGAAGCCCTGCGTACCAACGAAGGTGTGGGAAACACCCGGCAGGCCATCGAATGCTTGATCAACCTCGCGAACACGCTGCGCAAGCTGGGCAGGCTGGACGAGGCGCGGCAGCGCTACGAGCAGGCGCGCGAACGGCTCGCGGAGATCGGCACCAGGGAACAGATCCAGCTGAACATCATGATGGATCACCTGCTCCGCGACGACCAACCCAGCGCGGCATAGGGCTGTACACCCGCACACCGCCGCGGAACCACGTAGGCTGCTGCGCTGTGAACGGGAACATCGCAGACACCGAAGCGGCGGCAACCGAAGCCGCCGCGGTCATCGCCGAGCGCACTGGCGTCCCCAGCCACGACCTTGCCGTAGTACTCGGCTCCGGGTGGCGACCGGCCGCTGATGAGCTGGGTACGCCGGACACGGAGATCCCGGTCGGCGAACTACCTGGGTTCATCGCGCCAACCGTCGCCGGTCATGGCGGCACCGTGCGCTCGCTGACCGTCGCTGGCAACCGGGTACTCGTCCTGCTTGGCCGGACGCACTACTACGAGCGGCATGGCGTGGCCCCGGTGGTACACGGGGTGCGGACCGCGGCCGCGGCCGGCTGCCGGACAGTGCTACTCACCAACGCGGCTGGTGGGCTGCGCGAGGGCATGACCGTTGGCCAGCCGGTACTGATCAGCGATCACCTGAACCTGACGGCCACGTCCCCACTGGTCGGTGCCCGGTTCACCGACCTCACCGACCTGTACTCGGCACGGCTGCGGGCGATCGCGACGGAGATCGAGCCGGGCCTGACCGAGGGCGTCTACGCCGGCTTGCCGGGGCCGCATTTCGAAACGCCGGCGGAGATCCGGATGCTGCGCGCCATGGGAGCCGATCTGGTTGGCATGTCCACCGTGCTGGAGGCGATCGCCGCGCGCGCCGAAGGAGTCGAGGTCTTCGGGCTGTCCCTGGTTACCAATCTGGCCGCGGGGATCACCGGCGCGGCGCTCGATCATCACGAAGTGCTCGCCGCGGGTAACGCGGCGGCGAGCAAGCTCGGCTCGCTGCTGCGCTCGGTGGTGGAGCGGGCGTGACACTCTCGCCCGAGCTCAGGGATTCGGCGATGCGCTGGATCGCCGACGATGTTGACCCTGCCGACCGAACGGAGTTGCAGCGGCTGCTCGCCGAGGCGATGGCCGGGCACGCCGACCGGGCCGACGAACTCGCCGAGCGGATGTCGGGGATGCCGACGTTCGGCACGGCGGGGATTCGCGGCCCGTTGCGCGCGGGGCCGAACGGGATGAACCGCGCGGTCGTGATCCGGACGAGCGCGGGAGTGGGCGCCTGGCTGCGCGCGGAAGGCAAAGCCGGCGCCATCGTGGTGATCGGCAGGGATGCCCGGCACGGTTCGGAAGCATTCTGTGTGGACACCGCCGAGGTGCTTGCCGCGGCGGGTTTCGACGTTCGGGTGCTGCCACGCCCGCTACCGACACCCGTGGTTGGCTACGCGGTACGTGCCCTTGGCGCGGCGGCCGGCATCCAGATCACCGCATCGCACAACCCGCCGAGCGACAATGGGTACAAGCTGTTCGACGCGGCGGGCACGCAGATCGCGCCGCCGGTCGACGCTCGGATCGAGGCGGCGATCGCGGGTACCGTCGCCGCGGTTTCCGTGCCGAGATCGAATACCTACCGGGCGCTCGACGATGAGCTCGTGCGGGGTTATCTCGACCGGTTGGCCACGCTGCCCCGGAACTCGGCCCGCGAACTGCGGGTGGCCGCCACCGCGTTACATGGGGTTGGCGCCAAGCCGCTGCTGGATGCCTTGCGCGGCGCGGGTTTCACCGATGTCCGACTGGTTGCCGAGCAGTCCGAACCGGACCCGGACTTCCCCACCGTTGCCTTCCCTAATCCGGAGGAACCCGGTGCGACGGACCAGCTGCTCGCGCTCGCGGCGGAGACCGAGGCGGACCTGGCGATCGCACTGGATCCGGACGCGGATCGCTGCGCGCTTGGCATACCGGACGGCGCCGGCGGCTGGCGGATGCTGCATGGCGACGAGTCCGGCGCGCTGCTCGCCGAGTACATCTTGTCCACTTTAGATAATGATCGGCATCCCGATCCGTTGGTGGCTACCACGATCGCATCGTCGTCCCAATTGGAATCGATCGCGGCCAGGTATGACGCGCGTTGCGCGCTGACCTTCACCGGATTCAAATGGCTGGTCCGCAGTGGGGACGGCGCGGCAACGGGCTTGGTCTTCGCCTACGAGGAGGCCCTCGGCCTGTGTGTCGATCCGGACTGGGTCAGGGACAAGGACGGTATCTCCGCGGCGGTGCTCGCCTGCGACCTTGCCGCGGCGCGCAAGGCAACCGGCAGCGATCTGCGGGCCGCGCTCGATGAGCTCGCGCTCGCCGACGGGGTCTACCTGACCGGAGCGCTTTCGCCGAGGTTCGACGAGCTCGCCATGATTGGCGAGCTGATGGCGCGGTTGCGCGCCAGCCCACCGGACGCGCTCGCCGGCGTACCAGTGCGGACCGAGGACCTGCTCCCGGAAACCGACGCGCTGCGGTTGGCGGGTACCGGTGTTCGCGCGCTGCTCCGGCCGTCCGGGACAGAGCCGAAACTGAAGGCATACCTTGAGGTTGTCCAGCCGGTGGGCGCCGCGACCGAGCTGGCCGCGGCACGGGAAACGGCGGCGAGCAGGCTCACCAAGCTTCGCGCCGAGATCGCCGCCCTCCTCGACCACCGCAATCTTTGAGGATCCTGCTGTCACGGAGCGTGCTGACGGGCGACAAAACTTCACGTGGACTTCACACTTTGGTCGGGCAATGGTAGAAACTTTTCGTTGCTAACTAACCGAGGTGGGTCGCATGGCGAAGTCGTCCGTCCGCAGGTATCTCCCGGCCACCCTGTTGGCGACACTGTTGACCACGACACTGCTCGCTCCTTCCGGCACGGCGGTGGCGAACCCGGACGGCGAGTACGCCGTCACCGGACTCACCGAGCCGGTCGAGCTGCGCGTGGACAACTGGGGCGTGCCGCATATCTACGCGAACAACAACGAGGACCTGTTCCTCGCGCAGGGATTCAACGCGGCACGAGACCGGTTGTTCCAGATCGACCTCTGGCACCGGCGTGGGCTTGGCCTGCTTTCCGAAGCCTTCGGACCGAAGTACCTCGAACAGGACCGGGCAGCCCGGATGTTCCGCTATCGCGGCGATATGCAGGAAGAGTGGCGTAGCTACGGACCCGAGGCCAAGCAGATCGCCACCCAGTTCGCGAACGGCGTGAATGCCTACCTCGACTGGCTGGACGACAACCCGGAAGCGCTCCCCGAGGAATTCCGCAAGCTCGACTACCGGCCGAGTCGCTGGCAGCCCGAGGACATCGTGCAGATCCGCAGTCACGGGTTGACCAGGAACGTCAGCGATGAGGTCGACCGCGCGCGGATCGCCTGCGCCGCGGGGCTGGAGGCCGACCGGGTGCGCCAGAAACTGGAGCCGGCACACCAGACGACGATCCCGGACGGCCTGGATCCCTGCGGTATCCCGGACGACGTACTGGATACCTACGATCTGGCCACCCAGGACGTGGAGTTCTCCGAACAAGAGGGCGACATCGTCGCGGTGCCAACCGATGCGGCCGGCTTCGAAGGCAGCAACAACTGGACGATCAGCGGCGAGCGCACGGAAACCAGCCGCCCGATCCTCGCCAATGATCCGCACCGTAGTCACGCCGCGCCCTCGCTGCGCTACATCACCCATCTTTCCGCGCCAGAGATGGACCTCATCGGCGCGGGCGAGCCAGCGCTCCCGGGTGTCTCAATGGGACACAACGGCACGGTCGGCTTCGGTTTGACGATCTTCTCAACCGACCAGGACGACCTCTACGTCTACGAACTGGATCCCAACGATCCGACGCGCTACCGCTACGGCGACGGTTGGGAAACCATGCGCACGGCCGAGGAAGAAGTACCGATCGCAGGGCAGGAACCGGAAACCGTCGCCATGTCGTTCACCAGGCATGGCCCGGTGGTTCGGGTGGACGAGGAGAACAACCGCGCCTACGCCGTGCGCACGATGTGGCTCGAGCCGGGTACCGCGCCGTACTTCGGCAGCGTGCGATTCAACGATGTCAGCAATTTCGACGAGTTCGTCGAAGCGATGTACAACTGGGGGACGCCAAGCGAGAACCAGGTGTACGCCGACGTCGACGGCAATATCGGCTGGGCACCGGGTGGGGTCACGCCGAAACGCGCCAACTATGACGGGCTACTGCCAGTGCCGGGCGACGGCAGGTACGAATGGAACGGATTCTATTTCGGCGACGAGATGCCGCGCAGCTACAACCCGGACGCCGGCTACGTCGCCACGGCCAACGAGATGAACCTGCCACCCGAGTTCCAGGACAAGAACCTCGGCTTCGAATGGGCCAACCCTTACCGGTTCCAGCGGATCAGCGAGGTGTTGGACGCCAACGACAACAGCTCGGTCACCGATTCCGCCGAACTGCAGAACGATCAGCTCTCCATTCCGGCACGGCGCATCCTCGCGCTACTCGACGAGGCCGGCATTGCCGAACGGGGCGGCGATTCCCGTGCCGCCAAGGCGGCGACGATGCTGCGGGGTTGGGACGCGGTGGAATCCGCTGACTCCGCGCAGGCGGCGCTCTTCGAAGTCTGGCGGGTGCGCCAGTTGGAGCCAGCCTTCGTCAAGGCGACCGCTCCCAAGGCAGCCGAACTGATCGAACGACCGGATACCTCCTCGCTACTGGACGCGCTGGAAAACCCGGATGACTGGTTCGGCAACGGCGGCGAGGCGAAGCGCGATGCACTGTTGCGGACTACCTTGGCCGCCGGCTACGCGGAAACCGTCAAACTGCTCGGCCCGGACCCCAGCAAGTGGCAGTGGGGCGATCTGCAGTACTCCCAGTTCGAACACCCGATGACGGAAATCCTGGACGAGGACGAGCAGCAACGGTTCAACGTCGGCCCACTGCCGCGCGGTGGCTCCGAACACACCGCGAACGCGTCAAGCTTCGACACCGAAACGTTCAAGCACACCTCGGGCGCCTCGTTCCGGATGGTGCTGGACGTCGGCGAATGGGACAACTCCATCGCGGTGAACACGCCCGGCCAGTCGGGAAACCCGAACGATCCGAACTATCGCGATCTCGCCGAAACCTGGCAACGGGGTGAGTACTTCCCGCTCTCCTACAGTCGTGCGGAGGTCGAGCAGAACACCAAGCAACTGCTCATGCTGCGGCCCCGGTAAATCAGGCTGCGGTAAATCAGACTCCGGTAAATCAGGCTGCGGTAGATCAGGTTGCGCGTAGCCGATCGTATCGGCATGGTCTACAGACGTGGCCAAGTTGTTGATCGTGCACCACACGCCATCGCCAAATGTGCAGGCAATGTTCGAGGCGGTGGTCCGCGGTGCCACTACCGACGAGATCGAAGGTGTGGACGTCATCCGCCAGCCGGCGCTTGCCGCCTCCGCGGCCGATGTGCTCGCCGCGGACGGCTTCATCCTCGGCACGCCGGCGAATCTGGGCATGATGTCCGGAGCGCTGAAGATGTTCTTCGACGAGATCTACTACCCGTGCCTCGATGCGACCCAGGGCTGTCCGTACGCGCTGTACGTGCACGGGGCGAGCGATACCTCCGGCACGGTCCGCGGGGTGGAGAGCATTGTCACCGGACTCGGCTGGGACAAGGCGGCTAACGCGCTGACCGTCACCGGCGAGCCGGACAAGGCGGATCTGGACGCCTGCTGGGAACTCGGTGCCGCGGTGGCCGCCAACCTGATGCCGGATTAGTCCGCCGGCCCACCAGCGCCATACCCCGCGTGGTCAGGCGCGCCAGCCGGCGAGCTGCGCGCGTAGCGCGTGCTCGAAACTGTCCTTCGAGTTCAGTTGGGCTGGCACCACGTTGCTGAGTTCCAGCGCGACCAAGCCGTGCAACAACGCCCAGTAGGCGAGCGCGATGGCCTCCGGGCTCGGCCCGGCGAGCGCGCCGGTCCTGGTGCCCTCCCGCACGATGTCCAGTAGCGGGGTGATCGCCGCGGCCGCTTCCTGGTTGGCTTGCTCGTCCGGCTCGAACTCGGGGACCGGTTTGCCGAACATGATCGCGTACTGGTTCTGATTGGCCAGCGCCTGCTCCCGATAGGCCAGGCCGAGCTGAACCAGATCAGCCGGCGCGTCACCGCTGCGCGCTACCGCGCCGAGCTGCCTGCCGAATCGCCGGAACGCGTCTACGTAGAGCTCTCGGACGAGCTGTGCCTTGCCGCCGAACAGCGAGTAGACGGCGGTGGTCGAGGTGTTCACGTCGGTAGCGAGCTTGCGCAGGCTCAGCGCTCGCGGCCCCTGCTCGGAAAGCAACTCGCCCGCGCGGTCGAGCAGCCGCCCGCGCAGCGCGTCGTCGTGGGTCTTCGGCCGTGGCATCCGGACAGGGTAACCCGCGACGCTGTTTTCAAACGCACGGTGGCCGCCTATAGCATGGGGACCCATGCACGCACACGTCATCGTCGCGACCACGACCGACTCCGAGGAGGCCGCCGGCACGCTCGCCGCCGGCGCGATCGAAGCGCGGCTGGGGGCGTGTGCCCAGATAGTCGGGCCGATCACCAGCGTCTTCCGCTGGGAATCCGCCGTGCAGACCGAACAGGAATGGCGAGTGGAGATCAAGACCGCCGCGGACCGGCTGACCGAGCTGACCGAACACCTCCGGGCACGGCATAACTACGACGTGCCGGAAATTATCGCGACCCCCATCGTGGGCGGCAGCGCCGACTACCTGTCCTGGGTCGTCGACGAGACCCGCGCGTGATCACCGACGCGCTCGGCTGGCTCGCCGATCTGCCCTTCCCGCTGGTGCTGCTGGTCGCTGGCCTCGCCTCGACGGTGGAATCCGGTCTCGGCATCGGCATGATCTTTCCCGGCGAGACTGGTGTGCTGATCCTGGCCACCACGGCGACCGGTGTCCCGCGCTTCGTGGCCCTGGTGCTGGTCGTCGCGATCGGTGCCTGCCTCGGCGACCACGTCGGCTACGTCCTTGGCCGGCGCTATGGCCTGCGGCTGCGCGAGACCCGTCTGGTGCGCAAACTCGGCGTCGACCGCTGGGATCGCGCGATGGCCGCGCTACACCGATACGGCGCCTCCGCGGTCGTGGTAACCAGGCTGATTCCCGTGGTACGGACCTTGGCGCCCGCCGCGGCCGGTGTCTCCACACTCGCTTACCGGCGATTCCTGCCCGCATCACTGGCCGCCGGGCTGCTCTGGGCCGGCACCTACGTCGGGGTGGGCGCCTTCGCGGGGGCCTCGGTCCGCCAACTCGAAGCGTGGCTCGGCAGGGCCGGTTGGCTGGTGCTCGGTGCGCTGCTGCTCGCCGGGCTGGCCATCTGGTGGTACCGGCGGCGCAGGACTGTTCAGTCCGCGCGCTCCCGATCCGCGAACTGCTCGCCGAAATCCACCACCCGGTTGCCCAGCTGATCGCTCAACCGCGTCGCGGCCGAGCCGGCCTTGTCGCAGACCGTGCGGGCGAAATCGCCGGCAAGGTTCGCGGTCACCTCGGCGGCGTTCGCCGCATGCTCACCAGCCGTGCTGGCGAACTCGGCGATCCGCTCACCAGCCTCATCGGCTAGCCCGGCCGCCCTGCCGGTGAGCTGGGCGAGGCGGTCCTCGGTAGCCAACCGCAGCTCATCGGCCTTGCGAGCGGCGTCGGCGCGCGCTCGCGCCAATGCGTCCCACATCCCGTCGACGTTCATTCGCGCCCCACCTCAATTGGTCACCGGAGAAAAGTAACCGATACCCGCAGTACCGCGATAGTATGCGGACTCCGCGAGCTGGACGGCAATGGGGTGGTCACGATCAGGCTGGATACAGCTGCCCAGGACGGCCGGCGTACTCGCTGGGCCGCCCATCGGCAGCGGCGGATGCGGGAGCTGGTGGACGCGGGGTTGGCCGCGATCCGCGAGCGGGGCGCCGACGTCGGCGTGGCCGAGGTAGCCGCCAGGGTGGGCACCAGCAAGGCTGGGGTCTACCGGTACTTCGACAGCAAGGCAGCCCTGCACGTGGCGGTGTGTCAGCGGGTCGGCGACACCGTCGCCGACCGAGTCAGCGGCGCGATGGCGCGGGAACGCACGGCGCGCCGGAAACTGTCCGCCGCGGTCGACGAGTACCTGCGGTTGATCGAGTCCGACCCTCGGGTATACCGGTTCGTCACGCGTCAGCCGGTCCCGGACCGCGCGATCGGCGCTGACCCGCTTGCCGAGGCAAGCGCGCTACTCGGTGAGCGAATCGCGGTGCAGCTCAGCGAACTATTTCGGAGCTTGGCCCCACCGGCGGCCGCGCGGCCCTGGGGGCACGGGCTGGTCGGGATGGTGCGCGCGGCCGCGGATCAATGGCTCGCCGATGAGCCGCGCATCCCACGCGCCGAACTGGCCGAATACCTCACCGAACTCGCCTGGTCCGGCCTTCGACCAAAGGTGTCGCGAAAATAGCAGGTCAGCGCTGGCCAGTTTACTCAGCTAACACAACGGGGAGCCCAGGATAAGGGGGCTAGCCCTACCCAGGGTCGGGGGTCCCCCGGCTACTGCTGCCGCCGACGACCCCGAAGACTGGTGGTTATGACAACCGATACCGACACGGCCGAGGCACCCACGACCGATCGAGGTAGCTCTCAACCAAGCGATTTCGCCGTACTGTCCCGCCGGATCTCCGCCGCGGGGCTGCTCGGCCGCCGGCCCGGCTACTACATCCTGCGTTTTGGCCTCGTCGGCCTCGCCTATCTCGGCGGGCTGGCCGGCTTCCTCGCGCTCGGCGACTCCTGGTGGCAGCTGCTGCTCGCGGCCGGTTTCGCGGTGTTGTTCGGCCAGGTCGCGCTGCTTGCCCACGATCTCGCGCACCGCCAGGTGTTTCGCGGGCGCAAGGCGACCGAACCGGTCGGCATGCTGGTCGGCAACCTCGGGATCGGCCTGAGCTACGGCTGGTGGATGGACAAGCACACCCGCCATCACGCCAACCCGAACCACGAGGAACTCGATCCGGACGTCTCACCCGAAATACTCGTGTGGTCCACCGAGCAGGCCCACGGCGCCCGTGGCATCACGCGCTGGATCGGCCGCTGGGAAGCCTTCCTGTTCTTCCCACTGCTTACCCTCGAAGGGCTGAACCTGCACGTGTCCAGCCTGCGCGCGCTGGCCAACCCCAAGCTGAAGCGGCGGTGGCTGGAGGGCCTGCTGCTGACCGCGCATCTCGCCGGCTACGTGGCGGCGCTGTTCCTCGTGCTGTCGCCAGGAAAAGCGGTGCTGTTCCTGGTCATCCACCAAGCACTCTGGGGTGTCTACATGGGAGCGATTTTCGCACCCAACCACAAGGGCATGCCGACGCTGACCGGGAACAAGCGGCCGGACTTCCTGCGCCGCCAGGTGCTCACCTCGCGAAACGTGCGCGGTGGCTTCTGCACCGATATCGCACTGGGCGGGTTGAACTACCAGATCGAGCACCATCTGTTCCCGAGTATGCCGACGCCGAATCTCCGAAAGGCGCAACCGATCGTGCGGGACTACTGCGCCGAACTCGGCGTCTCCTACACCGAGACCTCGCTGTTCGAGTCCTACCGGCAGGCACTCAGTCATATGCATGCCGTCGGCGCTCCACTGCGCGCCGAGGCCCGCGCCAACAAGGCTTAGAACCCTGGTCTGCCAACGCAAACCGGCGTGCTGCAGAATCTCTCGCAACGAACGCAAAGGAGCGAGAAGTGGCAGCCGACCAGTACCCAACCGCGCAACCCGACGGCGAGTCCCTTGTGGACGCCCGGCATGAGCCGAGGACCTGCCTCGAGGTATGGAGCTGGTCGGCTGCCGCGCGCGCGGCCGAGGATGAGGACACCGAACTCGAGCCACATATCCTGCGCGGCAGGGAATAGCCAGAACCCACTATACCGTGCCGTACTGGCGATCCCCCGCGTCACCCAGCCCGGGGACGATGAACCCGGAGTCGTTCAGCCGCTCGTCCACGCTCGCCGTCACCAACCGCACCGGAAGGCCGAATCCTCGTAGGTACTCGATGCCTTCCGGGGCGGCGAGCGCGCAGATCGCGGTCACGTCGGTCGCACCGCGCTCGGTGAGCAACCGGATCGTGTGCGCCATCGAACCGCCGGTGGCGAGCATCGGGTCGAGTACGAACACCGGTCGCCCGCTCAGGTTGGCCGGCAACGACTCCATATACGGCGTCGGCTGCAGGGTCTGCTCATCGCGGACCATCCCGACAAAGCCCATCTGCGCGTCCGGGATGAGCTTGTGCGCCTGGTCAGCCATGCCGAGCCCAGCCCGCAACACCGGTACCAGCAACGGCGGATTCGCCAGCCAGTAGCCGTCGGTCCGGGCGACCGGGGTGTGAATCCGCTCAGTGCGCACCGGAGCTTCCCGCAGCGCCTCGTAAATGAGCATGACGGTCAGCTCGTGCAGCGCCGCCCGAAACGCCGCGCTGTCCGTGGTAGCGGCACGCATCGTGGTCAGTCTGGCCTTGGCCAGCGGGTGAGCTATGGCAAGCACGTCCATGGCGGACACGGTAGCTCGGCGAGGGCCGCCCATGGCGCCGACCCGCTCAGCCGGTACTCGGGCCGTCCAGCAGATAGTTGACGGCCTGATCCCGCGCTTGCTGGTCATTGAGCCAGGCGGTGTGCCCCGCGCCGGCCCAGCGAACCAGTTCGGCATCCGGCAACTGCCGGTAGACATTCTCCGACCAATGCCGCGGGGTAGCCACGTCATGCGCTCCGGACAGGACCAAGGTGGTGGGGAAGTTCTCGGGCACCGACCAGGAATGCGACTGCCACGACGTCGGATAGGGCCACCCGAGGCAGCCAGAAGCGATATTCCAGAACTCGGAGTACCCGCGCAGCGTCGGGGCCTGCTCGGCGGCCCGCTTGCCTTCCGCGGGCAGGTCGGTGCTCGCCGAGTCATCGAGGGGCACGCTCTGGCAAGCAATCGTCCGGTAGGAGTTGTACCGCTCGCCGAACATGAACGGTGCCGCGCTGACCAGCTTGGTGGCATCACCATCGTCGACCGCGGTGCGCAAGGCCCGCGCCAGCTCGGGATGATTACGCCCCACCCCGAGCCCGCTGTTGATGGCCAGCGCGACTTCCTCCGCGGTGACCGGCCGCGGCTCGCCAGCCGGCTCGGTCTCGCCCGCTTGCGGCCCGTCCACCACCGCGGTGAGCCGGCCGGCATCGGCAGCCGCGTACAGGTCCGTGATCACCTTGGACACCTGCCGGCCGGACAACGCACAGGTCTGCTCCCCGGCACACCAGGTGGCGAACTGGTACACGCCGTTCTCCGCTGCCGCCGCGCCATCCCGGACAAGCTGCCGCCACGGCAACGAGCGGTCCACGGCGCCATCCAGCACCAGCGCGCGCAGCCGGTTCGGGAACCGCTCGGCGTAGTCCTGCGCCAACATCGTGCCGTAGGAAATGCCAAGGAAACTGATCTGCTCCTCGCCGAGCGCGGCGCGCACCGCGTCCAGATCACGGGCCACGCTGCCGGTATCCAGGTGCCGTACCAGGTCACCGCTTTGCGCCCGGCAGGACTCCGCGTAGGCCCGGTTGTTCTCGGCGAGCTTCCTGGTCCCGGCCGCGGTATCGGGGAAACGGGACTGCCCAGGGTCGTGTGGCGGATTCGCACAGCGCACCTGCGTGCTGCCGGCCACCCCACGCGGGTCAACCCCGATGATGTCGAACCGTTCCCGCAACCGTTCGGGAAAGTACATCCCGGTAGCGTTCGGCTCGGTCAGGATCCCCGCGGCCGAACCGCCGGGGCCACCAGGGTTGAACAGCAGCGCGCCGATTCGCCGTTCCGGATCGGTCGCCGGCAGTTTCGCTACGCGCAAGTCGATCGAGCCAGCCGCCTGTGGGTTCCGCCAGTCGATCGGCACGCGCACGGTGCCGCACCGTGCGCCCTGACCAGCCGGCGCGTCCTGGCAGTCCCGCCATTCGATCCCGGCCGCCGCTGGTTCGGCTGTGTCCTGCTGCTGGAACGCGAAGGCCGATACCGCGGCCACGGTCAGCCCCAGTCCAACCACCAGTGCGATCGCGATCCTGCGCACCACTGGCCCTCCTCTGCTTCCCCACCGCGTCCGAAAGGATAAGCGGTGCGCGGGCACGCCGCGCGCGAACCTGGACAATCCGTGCCGGGCCGGATGGCCGGCGCGCTAGGCTGCCCCCGTGACTGATCAGCCCGAGTTGCCCGATCCCCAGCAGTTGCGCGCCTCCGACGCGGACCGCGAGCGGGTGGCGCAGTTCCTGCACGCCGCAATGGCCGAGGGCCGGTTGACCATGGCCGAACTGGATGAGCGTCTACAGTCCGTATACGCCGCGAAAACCCACGGCGAGCTGGTCCCCATCACGGGTGACCTGCCGGGTGGGCAGCTTGCGGTGCCGCAGCCGAAGGTCCCAGCCGTGGCCGACCCCGCGACCAACCTGCCGCAGCGCGTCGGTGGTACGCCCACCTCGAGCACCGCGATCGCGGTGATGTCCGGGGCCGATCGCCGGGGCCGCTGGGTGGTGCCCAAGACCTTCAACGCCTTCGCGCTGATGGGCGGCGTGCAGATCGACCTCACCGAGGCCATGCTGAGCGAACCGGAGGTCACCATCCAGGCCACCGCGGTGATGGGCGCGGTGGAGATCATCGTGCCCGAGGACATCACGGTGCGGGTCAACGGCTTCGGGTTCATGGGCGCCTACGAGGACAACACCTCCGCGCAGGCACCGGAGGGCAGCCCGATCGTGCGGTTCACCGGTCTCGCGCTGATGGGCGGAGTCGAGGTACGCCATATGACGAAAAAGGAAAAGCGCAAGAAGCAGAAAGAGCTGGACGAGTAGCCCCACGGCACTGGCCGGCTCCGCATAGACTCGGGCGCATGGCTGCCCCATCTACCGCCCGTTCCGGCGCCGGCTTACCCGCCGAGCTCACCGAAGCGACCAGGGATGACACCGCGCTGCGCCGGTTCCTGCACGGACTGCCCGGCGTCGACCAGGTCGGCGTCGAACAGCGCGCCAGCGGGCTCGGCACCCGCAGCATCAAGAAGGCCGCGAAACTCTGGGCCATTGACACGGCGATCAACATGGTCGATCTGACCACACTGGAGGGCGCGGACACCGAGGGCAAGGTCCGTGCGCTGTGCGCGAAGGCACGGCGGCCCGATCCGGAGCGCCCGGACACCCCACAGGTCGCCACGGTCTGCGTGTACCCGGACCTCGCCGAGGTCGCGGTCGACGCGCTTGCCGGCAGCGGCATCGGTGTGGCCAGCGTGGCCACCGCGTTTCCCGCCGGCAGGGCGAACAGGGCGGTCAAGCTCGCGGACACCGAACTTGCCGTCTCCGCTGGTGCGTCCGAAGTGGATATGGTGATCGACAGGGGCGCGTTCCTCACCGGTCAGTACATGCGGGTTTTCGAGGAGATCCAGGCGGTCAAGGCGGCCTGCGGATCGGCGCATCTGAAGGTAATCCTGGAAACCGGGGAGCTGGCCACCTATGACAACGTGCGCAGGGCCTCCTGGCTCGCGCTACTCGCCGGTGGGGATTTCATCAAGACCTCGACCGGCAAGGTGTCCCCCGCGGCCACCCTGCCGGTGACTCACGTGATGCTGCAGGCAGTCCGCGACTGGTACACGGCGACCGGCGAGTTGCGCGGGGTCAAACCCGCGGGCGGTATCCGCGTCACGAAGGACGCGATCCGTTACCTGGTCACGGTACACGAGGTCGCCGGTCCGCAGTGGCTGACCGGTGAGCTGTTCCGGTTCGGCGCGTCCAGCCTGCTCAACGATCTCGTGTTGCAACGCCGCACACAGCTCGACGGTTACTACAGCGGTCCCGACTACGTAACGGTGGATTGATGAGTTCCTCCCCTACCGAAAACCCGTGGGAGTACGCCCCGGCGCCGGAATCGCGGGATATCGCGAACCTCAAGCCCAGCTACCGGATGTTCGTTGACGGCGAGTTCGTCGAGGGCAACGGCGCGGGGCTGAAGACGATCAACCCGGCAACCGAGGAAGTGCTCGCCGAGGTGAGCACCGCGGATTCCTCCGATGTGGACACCGCGGTACGCGCGGCCCGGCGCGCGCAGGAGAAGGTCTGGCGCAAGATGCCGGGCACCGAGCGGGCGAAGTACATCTTCCGGATCGCCAGGATGATCGCCGAGCGCTCCCGCGAGCTTGCCGTACTCGAATCGCTGGACAACGGCAAACCGATCAAGGAGTCACGGGACTCCGATATCCCCACGGCCGCCGCGCATTTCTTCTACCACGCGGGCTGGGCGGACAAACTGGACTACGCCGGACTCGGCCCGGATCCTCGCCCACTCGGGGTAGCAGGGCAGATCATCCCGTGGAATTTCCCGCTGCTCATGGCCGCGTGGAAGATCGCGCCGGCGCTGGCCTGCGGGAACACCGTCGTGCTCAAGCCAGCGGAGACGACGCCGCTTACCGCGCTGGTGCTGGCGGAGATCTGCCAGCAGGCCGAACTACCCCCTGGCGTACTGAACATCCTGCCCGGCGACGGCACGGTGGGCAGCGAACTCGTCGCGCACGGCGGGCTGGACAAGGTCGCGTTCACCGGATCAACCGAGGTTGGCAAGCTCATCCAGCGCACGCTCGCTGGTACCGGGCGCCGGCTCACCCTGGAACTCGGTGGCAAGGCGGCGAACGTGGTCTTCGACGACGCGCCCATCGATCAAGCGGTAGAGGGCATCGTCAACGGGATCTTCTTCAACCAGGGGCATGTCTGCTGCGCCGGATCCAGGTTGCTGGTGCAGGAATCGGTCGCCGAGGAAGTGCTCCACAAACTGCGGGCGCGCATCGCCACCCTGCGACTCGGCGATCCGCTTGACAAGAACACCGACATCGGCGCGATCAACTCTGCCGAGCAGCTGGCCAAGATCCGCGAGCTGACCGCCGCCGGCGATACCGAAGGCGCAAGCAGGTGGACCAGCCCGTGCCCGCTGCCGGACAAGGGTTTCTTCTTCGCGCCCACGGTTTTCGCCGATGTCCAGCAGTCAATGCGGATCGCCCGCGAAGAGATCTTCGGCCCGGTGCTCTCGGTGCTGACCTTCCGTACCCCGGACGAAGCGGTGACCAAGGCGAACAACACGCCCTACGGGTTGTCAGCGGGTATCTGGACGGACAAGGGTTCCCGAATTCTGTGGCTGGCCAACCGGATGCGCGCGGGCGTGGTGTGGGCGAACACCTTCAACCGCTTCGATCCGACCGCACCGTTTGGTGGTTACCAGGAATCCGGGTTCGGCCGCGAGGGCGGCAGGGCTGGCTTGGAGGCATACCTCGATGACTGATCGCATCGCTGTGGCGAAAACGTACAAGTTGTATCTCGGCGGTGCGTTCCCGCGTTCCGAATCCGGCCGCACCTATGAGGTCACCGACGCTAGGGGCAAGTTCCTCGCGAACGCCGCGCAGGCTTCCCGCAAGGATGTCCGGGACGCGGTCGCGGCCGCCCGCAAGGCGTTCCCCGGCTGGTCCGGGGCGACCGCGTACAACCGGGGCCAGGTTCTGTACCGGGTGGCCGAAATGTTGCAGGGCCGGCGCGAGCAGTTCGTCGCCGAGGTCGCCGCGAGTGAGGGTCTGCCGGCCAAACGGGCACAGTCCACGGTAGACACCGCGATCGACAGGTGGGTCTGGTACGCGGGGTGGACCGACAAGATCGCGACCGTGCTCGGGTCGACCAACCCGGTCGCCGGACCCTACTTCTGTTTCACCGTGCCGGAACCGACCGGGGTGGTCGGTGTACTCGCGCCGCAGCAGTCCGCGCTGCTCGGCCTGGTAAGCGTGCTCGCGCCGGTACTCGCCGGCGGGAACACCGCGGTGGTACTGGCCAGCCAGGACCGCCCACTGCCGGCCGTCACGCTGTCCGAAGTGCTCGCCACCTCGGACCTGCCCGGCGGGGTGGCCAACATCCTGACCGGGCGCACCGGCGAGCTGGCACCGTGGCTGGCCACCCATGCCGATGTGAACGCGCTCGACCTGTGCGGCTCGCCCGAATCGCAACGCGCTGACCTGGAACGGGGCGCGGCGAATACGGTGAAACGGGTACTACCCGCGCCGGCGGGCGAACCCGAATGGACAAACCCGCCGGACATTCGGCGGCTACGCGGCTATCTTGAAGCCAAGACCGTGTGGCATCCGATGGGTACCTGAGCTCACCCCGCCGGGTAGCCGGTAACCGCCACCGGTCGTCGTTGGGGCACACTACACCGCGTAAGCTGCGGGCGTTTGCGAACCATGACCGGGAGGTCAGATGGCTGCCGACATCGTCCCGATCGAACTCGGCCTGCCGCAGGGTGACATGGTCACCCTCTGGGCACCGCGTTGGCGGGAGGACGGTGAGGAGTGGGAAGCATTCCTCGGTGACGAGGACGCGCTGTACGGGTTCGCCGATGCGGCGCAGCTCGCGGCGTACGTGCGGACCGCCGAGGAACACGACCTCGTCGATCACCCCTCCTGGCATGTGGTGCCCGCGTTAACCGTGCCCGAGCTGATGCCGGACTCGGACCACCAGTTCGACCTGGTTGGCGTACCCGAGCTGGTCGCCGATGAGCCGGACACCTGGACGCTCGGCGAGCTCGCCGAGATCGTCGCCATCACCCGCTCGCTCGCCGACGTCTGTGAACTGGAGACGGTGACCGAGATCCTGGACTCCGCCGAGGGTTTCGGGCTACTCGATCAGGGCAAACTGCCGTTCACCGGCCGGGAGGGACAGCGGCTGTGGACGAAGCTCGCCGAGGTCGTCGCGGAGCGCTGGGACGAACTGCTCGACGAGATCGACCAGATGGTCGCCACGCCCGATATCGACGAGACCGAGTTCGACAAGGCCAGTGAGGAACTGGCCGCCTTTACCGCCGAGGCGGCCGAAGGCGACGACGAGGACTCCGCTGACGACGACCTTGACCCGCTGGAAGACACCAAGGACGGCGCGGCCAAAGGCGATACCGACAGCGCGGAAGCTGACGCCGATGGCGCTACGGATGACTCCGGCGCAGACGCTGCCGCTGACGAGAATTCAGCTGGCGAGGATTCAGCTGACGAGGAGCCGGTCGGCTTCTGGGGCGGCGTAGGGATCGACCCGATCAAGGTGATCACCAGCGGTGAGGAGTACTACACGCTGCGCTGCTACCTGGATGATCAGCCGATCTTCCTCGGCTCCGCGGGTTCGATCGACGCCTTCCGCTCGGCGAAAGCGCTTGCCAGGTATCTCGCCGAGCCTGGCGCCGGAACCGACAACGATCTCGCCGAGCTGTCCACATGGGACGAGGTGTTGAGCAGTGCGACCGCGGGCGAGCTGAGCATCGAGGTCGACGCGGACAACACCTACGTGCTGCAGGGCATCGACGAGGACATCGCGGAGGGTCCGGATTCGATGGATCCGACTCAGCTTGACCTCGCGGTCGAGCTGCTGACCGATGCGGCGGACTGGGCGGACGAGGACGGGGTGCGCACCGCGCTGCGCAGCTCGGAGCCGCTTGGCTGGCTGGTGTCGTTCGTCGTCCGGCCGGACCCGCTGCGGCTCGCGCCGAGTGCGCCATTCACCGCGGAGCGGGACGCCTGGCGAACCCTGGTCGACGATTTCGAGCGCCGCCTCCGCACACACTGAGCCCACCCAAACCCATTCCGCCCACCCAGACCAATTCCGCGTTTAGCAGGCTCACTGTTGACCCCGGACTACGTTTAGCAGGCTCACCGTTGAGTCCTGGACGCGTTCAGCGGGCTGACCGTGGTACCGAGCGCCCGCAAGTAATTCGCGTTCAGCGGGCTAAACGTTGATCCACAAGCGCGTTCAGCGGGCTGAACGTTGAATTCTGGACGCGTTTAGCGGGCTAACCGTTGATTTGGGGAGATGGCTGTGACCAGCGAGATTTCTGATGCGCCTGCGGACGCGGCCGTCCCGAAAGTTGGCCGCGTCAGCAGGCGCACCGTGCACCCCGTACCCGCAAGCGGGTCAGGCTCTGCTCAGCGTCGCGGTCCAGCTCGGGCCCCGGGCTACCCCGATTCGGGTAAATACACCCGTTCGGCGTGACAGGCAACGCTGACTGTGTCTAAACCTAAGGCATGCCACTCAGCGGCTAGTGCGCACCCCTACGCAATAGCCGCTGACCTGCACAATTACGCAGACTCGCCAGCCTCACTCAGTATTCTGGCGTAGCCGGGCTTGATCACGTCATTGATCAGCGCCAGCCGCTCATCAAAACCAAGGAACGCGGACTTCATCGCGTTCACGGTGAACCAGCGCAGGTCCGCCCAGCCGTAGCCGAAGTCCCGAACCAGCGCGGCCAGTTCACTGGAAACCGTACAACCACTCATCAACCGGTTGTCGGTGTTCACCGTGACCCGGAAGCGCAGCCGCGCAAGTAGCCCGATCGGATGAGATTCAATGGACTTGGCCGCCCCGGTCTGCACGTTGGACGACGGGCACATCTCCAGCGGCACCCTGCGGTCGCGAACGTAGCTCGCCAGGCGACCGAGTTGCACCGAACCGTCCTCGGCGACCTTGATGTCATCGATGATCCGCACGCCATGGCCAAGCCGCTCGGCGCCACAGTGCTGAATCGCCTCCCAAATGGACGGCAGACCGAAGGCTTCGCCCGCATGGATGGTGAAATGCGCGTTGCTCTGCCGCAGGTACTCGAAGGCATCCAGGTTGCGGGTGGGCGGGAAACCAGCCTCGGGGCCAGCGATATCGAAACCAACCACGCCAACATCTCGATAACGAACCGCTAACTCTGCGATCTCCATCGAGCGCGCGTTCTGCCGCATCGCGCACAGCAACGTGCCGACCCGGATCCGCGTACCCGCCCGCGCGGCGCGTTGCGCACCCTGCTCGAAACCCCGCTGCACCGCTTGCACCACGGCATCCAGGTCCAGCCCGCGCTCGCAGAACAACTCGGGGGCATACCGCACCTCCGCGTAGACCACCCCGTCCGCGGCGAGGTCCTCGGCGCATTCGGCCGCTACCCTGGTCAACGCTTCGGCGGTCTGCATGACACCGCAGGTATGCGCGAACGTCGTCAGATAGTCCTCGAGCGAACCGGAACTGGCGGTACGCGTGAACCACTCGCCCAGCTCGGCTGGATCGGTGCTGGGAAGCTCGGTATAGCCGCAGTCCTTGGCAAGTTCGATGATCGTCGCCGGGCGCAGCCCACCGTCGAGATGGTCGTGCAGCAGGACTTTGGGCGCTCGGCGGATGCTCTCGAGCGTCGGTTCCTCGTGGGATAGCTCAAGGAGTGGTTTAGGGCTCATGGATACACGTTACCGGTAGTATCCCACCCACTCCGGTAGCGCCACGAACATCAATTTCACGCTCCGCACCAGGGGATTCGCCTACACGGCCCAATGTTGATCAGGGATGGCGCAACGTAAATCGACGGGGGCGTTACTGGCGGCAGAGCGCAACTGGTTAGGCTGCGGCAAGTCTCCTCTTCCCCAGGACGAAGGCGCTGTGTCGTGAATCAAAACAACAACCACGTGATGGGCTTCGACCGGATGCGAAATATGCTCGTTCGAGCCGCGGAAATCCGGGAGAGCGAACAGCAACAGATCTTCGACACGCTCGATGACATCCACGCGAAGCTCTCGCCGCTCGAGTCGATCGGCGCGGTACGCAAGCGGCTGTCCGAGCTGCCGGACCGCACCGAGGTCAGTGTGCTCGCCGAACGGCTGGACGAGGCCATGGCGAAGCTCGAGGCGCAGGAAAACGCGCTGACCGCCGTCTCGCACGCCGTCGAGGCGATCGTGGACAAGCTGGCCAAGCCGTTCGCTCAGCTGGATGGCCGGCTGGACGGTGTCGCGGGCAAGTTCGAGGGTGTCGCCGGCCGGATGGACGGCCTCGAAGACAAGCTGCAGAGCATCCACCGCCGGTTGGACGAGCTGGATCTGCACCTGGACAAGCAGGACGGCCGGCTGGAAACACTGCCGAGTGCGGTACACGGGCCGGTGCGCGAGCGGATCGAGGTCGCCGAGACCGGACTGCGCTCCCGGATCGACGACGTCGAGGAGAACAACCAGAACCAGCTGGACACCGCGAAGGCAGCGCTCAGCTCGGAACTGCGCGCTACCAAGGACGCGCTGGACAGCACCAGCAAGCTGGACGCGATCACCGACCGGCTGGACAAGGTCACCGCTCGGCTGGACGAGATGGGCACTCGCCTGGACACCGTCGAGTCGAACGTCGGTTCGCAGATCGGCGAGCTGTCCGGTTCGGTGGACAAGGGCCTGTCCAAGGTGGAAAGCACGGTTGCCAACCGGCCGGACACCGACGCGGTCACCTCGCTGGTACAGAAGAGCAACGAGGAGTCCGAGCGCCGGATCGGCGAGCACCTGGACGAGGCGATGGCGACCTTCGGCGAACTGATGTTCGGCAGCGTCTCGCCAGGGCCCTCGCAGCCGGCCCCACCGCCGATGCCGCGCCAGGCCGCGCGGCGCACCAGGAGCAACTCGAACAAGTCGAAGAGCGGCGCCAAGTCCCGGTCCACGAGTGACTCGGACAGCGAGGACAGCAGCTCGGACAACTCCTGAATGCCCCTCGCCCGAAAGGGTGAGAACAGCGCCTGAATTCGACGGCCGCGGGATGCTCCACACGTGGGGCGCATCCCGCGGCCGTCTACTTTTCAGACCACGGTCAGGCCGCTAAACGCGGTCTCCGGCCTGCATATCGGGCGCTGCATCGGCGACCGGCACGGAGCCTCGGACGGCTTCCAGCACCGTCATAGTGTGTGCCGCCGCGGTATCCCTGATCTCCAGCCCACCGTTCAACGCGGCGATCGCCGGCTTGATGGTGTCCTTGCTGTCGGTGTGCAGTTCCAGCAGCGGCTGGCCAGCGGCCACCCGCTCACCCGGCTTGGCCAGACAGCGGATGCCAGCCGCGTGCTGCACCGCGTCATCCTTGCGCGACCGGCCGGCACCGAGCCGCCAAGCCGCCTGACCAACCGCGTAAGCGTCCAATGTGGCGACCACGCCATCTCGATTGGCGTTGACCACATGCACATGTTTTGCCGCCGGCAAGCCACCTTCCGGATTGCCGCCCTGCGCGGAGATCATCTGGCACCAGGTTTCGTACGCCCGCCCGGAAGCGAGCACCTCTCCTGGGTCCACATCGGATATTCCGGCAAGCGCGAGCATCTCCCTGGCAAGCAGCACGGTCAGCTCGACGACATCGCGCGGACCGCCGCCGCGCAACACCTCGATCGCCTCGACGACCTCGAGCGCGTTCCCGATCGTCCGGCCGAGCGGAACGGACATATCGGTAAGCAGCGCCGTGGTGTGCATGCCATGTGCGCCACCGATTTCCACGAGGGAGTTCGCCAGCGCGCGGGCATGCTGCTGCGATTTCATGAACGCGCCGGAGCCGACCTTGACGTCGAAGACCATCGCCGGGGTGCCCTCGGCGATCTTCTTGCTCATGATCGAGCTCGCGATCAACGGGATCGACTCGACGGTTCCGGTCACATCGCGCAAGGCATACAGCTTGCGGTCCGCCGGAGCCAGCCCCTCGGTTGGCGCGCACACCACCGCGCCAACGGTGTTCAGCTGCCGCATGATCTCGTCCACGGACAGCTGAGCACGCCACCCAGGAATAGATTCCAGCTTGTCCAGGGTGCCGCCGGTGTGCCCGAGCCCTCGGCCGGACAGCTGCGGAACTGCGGCACCACAGCTTGCCACCAGCGGCGCCAGCGGGAGAGTGATCTTGTCCCCGACCCCGCCGGTGGAGTGCTTGTCGACGATTGGCCGGTCGACCTTCAGCTCGAGGCGCTGCCCGGAGGCCACCATCGCGCTGGTCCATCTGGCGATCTCGGCGGCATCCATCCCGCGCAACAACACGGCCATCGCGAGCGCCGACATCTGCTCATCGGCGACAACACCGCGCGTATAGGCATCGATTACCCAGTCGATCTGCTCTTCGTTCAGCCGATGGCCGTCTCGCTTGGCCCTGATGACGTCCACAACGGACATCGGTTCGACGGCGGCTGACCCATTCTTCACCTAGTCACTCCCGGAAGCAGGCAGGTGTGTCGGACCGAATGCGTCGGGCAACACCGCGCTCATCGGTCGCGCTCCCCCCGGTGTGTCCAGCAGACAATCCGGCCCACCCAGCTCGTACAGGATCTGCCGGCAACGGCCACAGGGCATCAGTAGCTCCCCAGCGGCACTCCGGCAGGCCACCGCGACGAACCGGCCGCCACCGGTCAGCCGCGATTGGCCGGCCATCGTGCACTCGGCGCACAACCCGAGACCGTACGAGGCATTTTCTACGTTGCACCCAACCACAACGCTGCCGTCGGCGCACAAGGCGGCTGCCCCAACGCGCAACATTGAATACGGAGCGTAAGAATACTCGGTTGCCGCCTGCGCGGCCGCACGCAGGGCAGGCCAATCGATCACCGGCTCGCTCATCCATCGACTCCGCGCTGATAGGTGGATCCGATCGACTTCGGTGGTCGCAATCGCTGTGCGGCGGCGGCAAGCACGACGAGCGTCACGGCGTGCGCGGTGTACGGCGTGAGGTCGCTGGAGAGCTCATCGACCGACCAGTACACGTAGTAGAGCAGCAGCGCCGATCCGGCACCGACGGCGGCGGCAATCCAGCGCCGGCGCACCAGCTGCACCACGACAATGACACCAAGCAGCAGCACCGCACCGTAGAGCAGCGCCAGGATCGCCGATCCGCCAGCGGAAAGCTGCAAACCGTCCGCGTAACCAAACAGCGCGGCACCGCCGAGCAACCCACCTGGACGCCAGTTCCCGAAGATCATCGCCGCGAGTCCAATGTAGCCGCGACCGCCGGTCTGGTCCTCGAGGTAGTCGGCGCCACCTGGCAGCAGCACCAGCGCGGCACCACCCATCCCCGCGAAACCGCCGGAAATCAACAGCGCCAGGTACTTGTGCAGGTACACCCGCACACCAAGGGATTCGGCCGCGGTTGGGTTCTCCCCACAGGAGCGCAGCCGCAAGCCGAATCGGGTCCGCCAGAGCGCGACGTAGCTGATCGGCACGAGCAGCAGCGCCAGCATGGCAAGTGGGGAAACCCCGGTCACCAGTCCACGCAACAGCCCCGCCACATCCGAAAGCACCACCCGCTGGGCGTTTTCCAGATCGCCGAGCCAGTCCGCGAGCCAGGTAGCCGAGTAGGTGTCGAACTTCTCCACCGGCGGCGACTGCCGCGGATTACCGGAAAGCGGTTCGAAGACCAGCTTCGCGAGGTACTTGGCGATACCGAGCCCAAGCAGGTTGATCGCCACACCGGACACGATGTGGTTCACCCCGAAGGTCACCGTGGCCACCGCGTGCAGCAGACCGCCGAGCGCGCCGAACACGGCCGCGGCGAGCAGTCCGGCCCACGGCCCGCCGTAGTAGGCGCCCCAGGCCGCGCCCCAGGTACCGAGGATCATCATGCCCTCGAGCCCAATGTTGATCACGCCGGCACGTTCGGCCCACAGCCCGCCCAACGCGGCGAGCAGGATCGGCAGTGCCAACCGTAGGCCGTTCTGCGCGGTGGTCGAGGAGGTCAGCTCGGTAACACCGGTCAGATACGAGGCGGTGGCCAGCACGCCAAGGGCCACCACGGCCCAGAGCACGCCGACCAGCCAGCCGGGTAGCCGGCGGCGTCCACCGTTGCCGTTCGGCGCCGCGCCCTTTGCCGGGCCCGCGCTTTCCAGTGTCGTACTCACAGCGTGCCCCCTTCCCGTACGCTCGCCGGCTCAGTGGCAAGCGCGCGGCCTACCCTGCGCTGTTCGGCGGCCAGCTCGGCGCGGCGTACGATCTCGTAAGCCACGACCACCGAGAGGACGATCGTGCCCTGCATGATCGTGGTGATCTCCTTCGGAATCCCGATGTTGTCCAGCGATACCGCGGATTTGTCCAGCCATGCCCAGAGCAGCGCGCCGAAGGCGATACCCGCGGGATGGTTCCGGCCGAGCAGGGCGACCGCGATCCCGGTGAAGCCATAGCCCGTGGTGGAGTTGATCCCGTAGGCGTAGTCCCTGCCGAGCAGTTCCGGCATGGCAACCAGACCGGCCACCGCGCCGGAGACCAGCAGGGTGATCACGGTCATCTTCTTGGCGCTCACGCCACCCGCGGCCGCCGCGGTCGGGGAAAGCCCGCTTGCCCGCAGCTCGAAGCCGAACCTGGTTCGGGTGAGCAGGAACCAGTAGCCGAAGCCGAGTAGCCCGGCGATCACCACGAAACCAAAGATGGTGCCAGCGGCGCCGAATGAGATACCGGGAATCTGCCCGGAAGCCGGGATCGGCTCGGTGCTCACCGAGTTTCCTTGCTGCACACCGAACTGGTCCACGCTGACCAGGTAGGCGACCAACCCACCCGCGATCGAGTTGAGCATGATCGTGGAGATCACCTCGTGCACGCCACGGGTGACCTTCAGTACGGCAGGGATCGTCGCGTACGCGGCGCCGGCGAGCGCGGCCACCACGATGATCACGAAGGCATGCAGCACCGGCGGCAGGTTCAGCGCGCCACCAACGATCGCCGCCACGATCGCGGCGAACCGGTACTGGCCCTCCACGCCGATGTTGAACAGGTTCATCTGGAACCCGATCGCGACCGCGAGCCCAACCAGGTAGTAGACGGTGGCACTGTTGATCGTGTCCACCGCGGTGGTGCCTTCGAAAAGCTGACCGGCCATCGCGCCCATCGCGGCGAACGGATTCGCCCCGGAGATCACCAGCGCGATCGAGCACAGCAAGATGGCGAAAGCAATCGCCAGCACCGGCGGCAGCAGCCTGGTGCGCAGTACGCTCATCAGCGCTTCCCCCCTTGTGTGTCATCGTCGGCCGCGTGCTCATCGGTCGCGGTGTCAGCAGCCTCGCCGGTGTCGGCCGCGTCGTCGGTGTCGTTCTCGGTCGCGGCGCCGGCTGCCGGTTCGACCGCGTCGTGGATCTCGCTCACCCCGGTCATCGCCTCGCCAAGCTCGCTCGGCGTCACCGTCGACGGGTCCGCCTCACTGACCAGCCGGCCACGCAGCATCACTCGGATGCTGTCGGAAAGCCCGATCAGCTCGTCCAGATCCGCCGAGACCAGCAGCACTGCAAGGCCTTGCCGCCGCGCCGCCCTGAGCTGTTCCCAGATCAGGGCCTGGGCGCCGACGTCCACGCCTCGGGTGGGATGCGCGGCGACCAGCAGTGCCGGATTGCCGGACAGCTCCCTGCCCACGATGAACTTCTGTTGATTGCCACCGGAAAGCGATGCCGCGGCGACGTCCACGTTCGGCGTCCGCACGTCGTAGTCCTCGACGATCTCCACGGCGCTCGACCGCGCGGCCTCCCGATCGATCAACTGTCCTTTCGCGATCGGCGGTCGGCTCTGCTGACCGAGGATCCGGTTTGTCCACAACGACTCGGTGAGCAACAGGCCATACCGGGAGCGGTCCTCGGGGATGTAGCCGATCCCCGCTTCCCTGCGCTGCCGGGTGTTCGCGTGCCCGAGGTCGACCAGTTCGCCATCCGCGCCGCTGAGCTCGATGCGGCCCGCGCTCGCCTTGCGCAGACCCATGATCGTCTCGACCAGTTCGGTCTGCCCGTTGCCTTCCACCCCGGCGATGCCAAGCACTTCACCGGCATGCACGGTAAACGAGATATCGTCGAGCACCCTGCGCTCGGAACCGTCGTCCGCGGCAAGGCTCAACCCACTCAACCGCAGGACGGCCGTGCTGGTCACGGTGGATTCCCTGGTTTCCGGGTTCGGCAGCTGGCTGCCGACCATCAGCTCGGCCAGCTCCCGCGAGCTGATCCGCTTGGGATCGGCCGTGCCCACCGTGGTCCCCCTGCGCAGCACGGTCACCGAATCTGCGATCTCCCGCACCTCGTCTAACTTGTGCGAGATGAAGATGAAGGTGTATCCCTGCGCCTGCATCCGCCGCACGGTCTCGAAGAGGTCATCGACTTCCTGGGGGACGAGTACCGCGGTTGGCTCGTCCAGGATCACGATCCGCGCGCCCCGGTAGAGCACCTTGACGATCTCCACCCGCTGCCGGTCGGCGACGCCGAGGCGCTCGAGTGGAATGTCCGGGTTGACCCGCAGTCCACTACTTTCGGCCAACTCGGCGATCCGCTTGCGGGCCGCCGACCCGATGCCGTGCAACGACTCCGCGCCGAGCAGCACGTTCTCCCGAACGGTCAAATTGTCCGCGAGCATGAAGTGCTGGTGCACCATGCCGATACCCGCGCGGATGGCGTCCTGCGGCCCCCGGAACTGCACGCGTTCGCCGGCCACCTCGATGGTTCCCTCATCCGGCGGCTGCATGCCGTACAGGATCTTCATCAGGGTGGATTTGCCCGCACCGTTTTCCCCGCAGACCGCGTGCACCTCGCCTTCGCGCACGGTCAGATTCACGTCGTCGTTCGCGACGACACCGGGAAACCGCTTGGTTATCCCGGAAAGCACCACGGCGGCAGGCGTGTCCTGCACACCGTCTGGTGTGGATTCACTCATCGAAATTGCTGCCCCTTTTGCGGACGGATCTCAGCGAGGCCGGAGACTGCTCCGGCAGCAAACGTGCACGGGCCTGGGAGTGAAGCGCCCTCCCAGGCCCGTATTGGGTTGCGGTAGCCCACCAGCACGGCGCGCCCGACCTATTCGGGCTTGTCCGATACCTTGATATCGCCCTCGATGATCGCCTGCTTGTAGCCGTCCAGCTGCTCGGTGATGTCGTCGACCTTGCCGCCCGAGGTCGAGTAGCCGACGCCGTTCACCGCGAGGTCGAAGCGTTCCGGCAGCGAATCGAGGTCATCGGCGGCCATCGCCTTGATGAAGTCGAATACCGCGACATCGACCTCCTTGATCATCGAGGTCATGATCACATCTTTGGTATCGGCCAGTGTCTTGTCCTTGTACTGGTCCGAATCCACCCCGATGGCCAAGGCGTCCTTGGACTTGGCCGCCTGGAACACGCCCTTGCCGGAAGCGCCGGCCGCGTGGAACAACACATCGGCCCCGCTGTTCAACTGCCCGGCGGCCTTCACGTTGCCCTTGTTCGGGTCGTTGAAGCCGGACAGGTCCCCCGCGGGGGTCAGGTAATCGCGCTCGATCTCGATATCCGGGGCCGCGGCCTTGGCGCCCTGGATGAAACCGGCTTCGAACTTCTGGATCAGCGGAGTGTTCACACCGCCGACGAAACCGACGTGGCAGTTCTCACTCTTGTACGCGGCGGCTACCCCGGCCAGGAAGGAGCCCTGTTCCTCGGCGAAGACAAGCGAGGTGACGTTATCGCCGTCCAGGGACTCGTCCACGATCGCGAACTGGGTGTCCGGGAATTGCGGCGCGACCTTCTTGACCGATTCGGCGTAGGCGAAGCCAACCGCGATCACCGGGTTGAAGCCGTCCGTGGCCATCTGCCGCAGCCGGCTCATCTTCGCGTCTTCCGATTCGGTCGCCGCCGCGGTGGTTTCCTTGCTGTCGGCTACCCCGAGTTCCTCTTCCGCGCGATCCACCCCGGCGGCAGCCGCGTCATTGAACGAGGCGTCGCCGCGCCCGCCGACGTCGAAGGCGAGCCCGACCTTCAGATCGCTGGCATCGACATCACCGCCGTCGTTTTCCTCAGTATTCGACTCGCTCCCCTGCGGTGCGGCCGGCGGATCGGCCAGCTCGCACGGCTGCCCCTGGCCACCGCCCGAGGCATTGTCTCCGCCATCACCGGTGTCCTTCGCGCAGCCAGCCAGTGCAAGCACTCCGACGAAGCTGATCGCGGCCAATCTGGACGCGAAGGCGCCACGACTACGACGCACAGCGTCTCTCCTCCCCGCTCATGTACAAGCAGCCAGTGCCCCGCGGTTCGCGCTTGGGCAGTATCGACTCGATCGGGGCACAGTACCTTTCAGCAGGAAGAACGACAGGTATTCGGCCAACCACGTGACCTAATTGTTGACCCGGGTACGGCAGGTGCTCCGCAATTGTCGGGATACGCCACGAACCGTACCCAGTGGCTGCCGCACCGTGACCGAGGTCACCCGTCGGATAATTCGGACACCGCTGGGCATGTCTGGTCGATCACACGAGCAGGTACGCGTTGGGTGAGCGCCGCCGGACGCGACTAGCATCCGGTAAGTCAGGCTCGACGTCCTCGCCGGTGGCTCACCTGATGGTGTCCTATGCGGACGCTCGCACCGGAGGGGCGCGGGCGATCAGTCCATCACTGACGTTGGAGGCCGTCTACCGATGTCCACTACGGCCAGTCCCGCGACCGGGACGGGTGCGGCACAGGGGGCTCGAAGGTCTCGCCGTCGCGGTACCTTTTACAAGGGTGATCCGGGCATGTGGTCCTGGGTCGCGCACCGCATCACCGGCGTGTTGACCTTCTTCTTCCTCTTCGCGCACGTTCTCGATACCGCGTTGGTTCGGGTGTCCCCGAATGCCTACGACGAAGTGATCGCGACCTACAAGACACCACTGGTGAACCTGATCGAGGTCGGGCTGGTCGGCGCGGTGCTCTACCACGCGCTGAACGGAATCCGCGTGATGCTCGTGGACTTCTGGGCAAAGGGTCCGAAGTATCAGCGCCCGATGCTCTGGGTGATCCTCGGCGTCTGGGTGCTGGTGATGATCCCGGGCACCTACTACATGCTCGAGCGCACCGTCACGGAAATGTTCGGGGGCTGACCATGGCTACTTCATCGACGACCCCGTCCGGAGCCGCGGACGCGCTTGCCCTCGACAAGCCCCGCGCGCCGAAACGGCCAGCAGCCCGCCGGAGCAACTTCGAGCTCTACAGCTGGTTGTTCATGCGGATCTCCGGCGCGCTACTGGTGGTCCTGGTACTTGGCCACCTGTTCATCATGAACATCCTGGACGGCGGCGTGCACCGGATCAACTTCGCCTTCGTCGCCGGTCGGTGGGCTTCGCCCTTCTGGCAGTTCTGGGACCTTTCCATGCTCTGGCTCGCGCAGATCCACGGCGGCAACGGCGTGCGGACGATCATCAATGACTACGCCCGCAAGGAAACCACGCGATTCTGGCTGAAGATCGTGCTCTACATCTCGATGGTGCTCATCCTCGCCGTGGGGACGTTCGTGATCTTCACCTTCGACCCGAACATTCCGGCCACCTGACGGCCGACCACCACAGACCGGGCAGGAGAAGCGGCAAATGCAGTTCCACAAGTACGACGTGGTGATCGTCGGCGCGGGCGGTGCCGGCATGCGCGCGGCGATCGAGTCCGGCCAGCGCGCCAGGACCGCCGTGCTGACCAAGCTCTACCCCACCCGCTCGCACACCGGTGCCGCGCAGGGCGGGATGTGCGCGGCACTGGCCAATGTCGAAGACGACAACTGGGAGTGGCACACCTTCGACACGGTCAAGGGCGGTGACTACCTCGTCGACCAGGACGCCGCGGAGATCATGGCGAAGGAGGCCATCGACGCGGTACTCGACCTCGAGCGGATGGGGTTGCCGTTCAACCGGACCCCAGAGGGCAAGATCGATCAGCGCCGGTTCGGCGGGCACACCAGGGACCACGGCAAGGCCGCGGTACGCAGGGCCTGCTACGCGGCCGACCGCACCGGCCACATGATCCTGCAGACGCTCTATCAGAACTGCATCAAGCACGAGGTGGAGTTCTTCAATGAGTACTACGTGCTGGATATCAACCTGAGCACCGGCCCGGACGGCAACCAGGTCGCGACCGGGGTGGTCGCCTACGAGCTGGCGACCGGCGAACTGCACGTGTTCCAGGCGAAATCCATCGTGTTCGCCACCGGTGGCGCCGGCAAGATCTTCAAGACCACCTCGAACGCGCACACCCTCACTGGGGACGGGCTCGGCATCATCTTCCGCAAGGGGCTGCCCCTCGAGGACATGGAGTTCTTCCAGTTCCACCCGACCGGCCTCGCCGGGCTCGGCATCCTCATTTCCGAGGCCGTGCGTGGGGAAGGCGGCATCCTGCGCAACGCGGACGGCGAGCGATTCATGGAACGCTACGCGCCGACCATCAAGGACCTCGCGCCACGCGATATCGTCGCCCGCTCGATGGTGCAGGAAGTGCTCCAGGGCAGGGGTGCCGGTCCGGACAAGGACTACGTGCTGCTCGATGTCACGCACCTCGGCGAGGAAGTGCTGGAGAGCAAGCTGCCGGACATTACCGAGTTCTCCCGTACCTATCTCGGCGTTGACCCGGTGCACGAACCGGTGCCGGTGTACCCGACCTGTCACTACGTGATGGGTGGGATCCCCACCAATGTGCACGGCGAAGTGCTGCGGGACAACGAGAACGTGATTCCCGGGCTGTACGCGGCAGGGGAATGCGCCTGCGTCTCGGTGCACGGCTCGAACCGGCTCGGCACCAACTCGCTGCTGGACATCAACGTGTTCGGGCGGCGAGCCGGGATCGCCGCCGCGGAGTACGCGAGCAACCACGAGTTCGTCGAGTTGCCCGATGAGCCAACCAAGCTCGTATCCGACCAGCTCGAGCTGCTGCTCTCGGAGCACGGTCAGGAGCGGGTGGCTGATATCCGCACCGAGCTGCAGCAGACCATGGACGCCAACGCTTCGGTGTACCGCACCGAGGACACCCTCAAGCAGGCGCTGACCGACGTGCAGGCGCTCAAGCAGCGCTATGAGCGGATCACCGTGCAGGACAAGGGAAAGCGGTTCAACACCGACTTGCTCGAGGCCGTCGAGCTCGGCTTCCTGCTCGAACTTGCGGAGATCCTGGTCGTCGGGGCGCTCGCGCGTAAGGAGTCGCGGGGTGGGCACGCGCGGGAGGACTACCCGAACCGCGATGACGTGAATTTCATGCGGCACACCATGGCCTACAAGCACGGCGGGGAAGGCATGCAGGCCGATATCCAGCTGGACTACAAGCCGGTGACCTTCACCAGGTACGAGCCGATGGAGCGCAAGTACTGATGACCGAGCTGGGGACGGCCAACTGGACCGCACGTGGCCGGACCGCACAGGCCTGGGCCGCCACCGTCGCCGAGGGAGCGAGATGAGTACCGCAGTTTCCGATAACGACACGTCCTCCGGTCCGCAACAGGCCGGCCCGAAGCCGCCGCCGGTGCCGGAGGGTTCGCGCACCGTCACGCTGAAGATCCAGCGGTTCAACCCGGAGTTCGACGAGGAACCGCGCTGGGAGAGCTACGACGTGCCGGCGCTGTCCACCGACCGGCTGCTGAACCTGCTGCACTACGTGAAGTGGTACCTGGACGGCACGCTGGCCTTCCGCCGCTCCTGCGCGCACGGTGTCTGCGGTTCGGACGCGATGCAGATCAACGGCGTGAACCGGCTGGCGTGCAAGGTTCTGATGAAGGACATGCTCGCGCCACAGGGCAAACCGACGGTGATCACCATCGCACCGATCAAGGGTCTGCCGGTGCAGAAGGATCTCTATGTCGATATGGAGCCCTTCTTCGAGGCGTTCAAGGCGATCAAGCCGTACCTGATCACCTACGGCAACGAGCCGTCCAAGGAGCGCATCCAGTCCCCAGCGGACCGGGAACGCTTTGACGACACGACAAAGTGCATCCTGTGCGCCTGCTGCACCACGTCCTGCCCGGTTTACTGGGCCGACGGGTCGTACTTCGGGCCCGCGGCGATCGTGAACGCGCACCGGTTCATCTTTGACTCGCGTGATCAGGGCGCGGAGGAACGGCTGGACATCCTGAACGACGCGGAAGGCGTATGGCGCTGCCGCACGACGTTCAACTGCACGGATGCCTGCCCGCGTGGGATTCAGGTCACCAAGGCGATCCAGGAGGTGAAACGCGCGCTGCTGTTCAAGCGCGTGTGAGCCACCCGGTGGACACCGGACGTGAGATGGGTAACTTCCGGCACGTGAAGTATCCCGTATCGCGGTGATGGGCGTTGTAACGTCGACCACGGTCCCGCGCGCCCAGCATCAAGGAGGATCCGTGGTCAACGCCGTCGTGTTCACCGAGCCAAACGCCGAGCCGGAAATTCACGATCTCCAACTCCCCGAGCTCGGACCGGCCGATGTGCGTATCCGTATCGCGGCCGCCGGCGTATGCCATTCCGACCTGTCGATGGTGAACGGCACGCTTGGCCCGGAGTTTCCGGTTGTTCCCGGGCATGAGGCATCCGGCACGGTCACCGAGGTCGGCTCCGCCGTGCGCCGAGTCACCGTCGGCCAGCGGGTAGTGCTCAACTGGGCACCTGCCTGCCGTTCCTGCTGGTTCTGTCTCAACCGGCAACCGTGGCTCTGCCGGACCGCGGAGGGTGTCGCCAGCGTCCAACGTGGACATTTGGCCGACGGCACCGAGGCGCACGCGGCCGTGGGGGTCGGCGCCTTCGCCGAAGAGGTGGTGCTGCCCGAGCAGTACGCGGTGCCACTGCCGGACGGGGTGCCACTTGATCTGGCCGCGTTGCTTGGCTGTGCGGTACTGACCGGGATCGGCGCCGTGCGCAATACCGCGCGGGTGCGTAGCGGTGAGTCGGTTGTGGTCATTGGGCTCGGCGGGATCGGTCTTTCCGCGGTTATCGGCGCACGGCTCGCCGGTGCGGGCCCGATTATCGCCGTGGATCTCGCACCAGAAAAGGAAGAGCCGGCCAGGTTGGCCGGCGCGACGCATTTCCTGCGCGGTGATGCCAAGGTCGCCAAGGAGATTCGCGGTTACACCGGCCGGCGCGGCGCGGATCACGCCTTCGAATGCGTTGGCGCGCCTGCCACGATCCGACAGGCGTGGGACAGCGTTCGGCGTGGCGGACAGTGCACCGTGGTCGGCGTCGGCGGCAAGGATCAGCGGGTCGAATTCAGCCCGCTGGAGCTCTTTCACTTCGCCAGGACGCTGACCAGCTCGGTGTATGGCGACTGCGATCCGGATCGGGATATCCCGATGCTGGCCGAACAGGTGGTGCTCGGCAGGTTGGATCTGGCCGGTCTGGTCAGCAGCCGGATCGGTCTGGACGGGGTGGCGGACGCCTTCACGCGGATGCGATCCGGCCAAGGCGTCCGCTCCCTGATCGAGCTGTCCGGGGCGTAACCCGGCGGTCGCTATGTCCAGAACACGGCGAGTCCGACGTTCAGCACGACAAGGGCGCCGAGCGTCGGGGTGAACCAGCGCGGCGCGGCCGGTGCGCGCACCTTGGCGACGGCGAGACCGGCGATCGCTACCACGACCAGGATCTTGATACCGAGCTTCATATGGTCGTACTCGGCGTCGGTGGCCGGCGCGAGCAACATCAGGGCCATCCCGGTAATCAGCTGTAGTCCGGCACCGTGCAGCCAGCCCTTGTTGACCGGCGCCGCCGAGCCGGCCTTGAGCTGGACGAAGACCATGCCGAAAAGCATGCCCATGCCGAGCAGGTGCAGGAATACGAGTAGCAGGCGAACGAACTCCATTGGCTGAGCCTCCTGGTAGTGGTGGGAACGCGTCAGTCAGAACCATCCTGGTGCGCCGCCGAACGCGTGCGCCTGCTTGCCGCGAAACCACGCCAGCCGAGCACACCGATGGCCGTGCCGAGAATCAGCGAGACCACCGCGAGTAGGGCATGCACCAGGAAGTAGGTCGTGGGATTGCCCGCCGCGTCCCACGACCGATCGCCGCCCCACAGATTGACCAGGAAATTCGGCCAGATCACCCATGACCACACTGCGAAAAGCAGGAGAAACACGGAGGCGCGGCGAGAAAGGATCACGCTCCGCAGTATCCCCCGACCAATCGGACGCGAGACACACGCCCCCGGGTGAGCAAAATTACCCGCAGTATCTAGTTAGTCTGCCAGCGTGCCTTCCGCCACTCGCCGCAGCGCCGCGTTGCTGGTCAGCGTGCTGACCGCGGCCCTGCTCAGCCCACTGCTCGCGACACCGGCCGGCGCCCAGCAGGGCGAAACTGGCTGCCCGAACCAGGCGCAGCCGCCGCCACCAGTGAGTACTTCGGAAAAGCCGGCGCCCGGCCAGCCGAGCCCGAAACCATTGCCGGTGCCGGACGACCCGGCCGGCGGCCCACGGATGGCCGAATGCGGAGCGGTACTGCCCGAGGGCGCGCCACCGCTGCCCGACCAGCTGACCCCGCGGTCGTGGGTGCTCACCGACCTGGACAGCGGCGAGGTGCTGGCCGCGTACAACCCGCATGCCCGGCATCGCCCGGCATCGCTGATCAAGGTACTGACCGCGCTGGTGGCCGCCGAGGAGCTCGATCCGAAGCAAGAAGTACGCGCCACCCAGGAGGACGCGAACCAGGAAGGCACCAGCGTCGGGTTGGTGCCCAACAACAAGTACACGGTCGACCAGCTGTTCAAATCGCTGCTGATGTACTCGGGCAACGATGTGGCGCATGCGCTTGCCCGCGAACTCGGCGGTATTCCCACGGCATTGCGGAAGATGAACGACCGGGCGGCCGAACTCGGCGCGCGGGACACCCGCGCGGCCACCCCATCTGGTTTGGACGGACCGGGAATGTCCACTTCGGCGTATGACATGAGCTTGCTGATGCGCGCGGCCATGGATACTCCAGAATTCGTCGAAGCGGTAGGCACACCGCGGATGGACTTCCCTGGCAAGCCGGGCGAGCCAAGCTACGAGGTGTACAACGACAACAAGCTGCTCGGCAGCTACGCGGGATTTCTCGGTGGCAAGACTGGTTTCACCGATGACGCCCGGCATACCTACACGGGAGCCGCGGAGCGCGACGGCACGCGGATCGCGGTGACGATGCTGCGCGGCGAGCAGCAGCCAGTGCGCATGTCGGATCAGGCCGCGCTACTGCTCGACTACGGATTCGGGCTGGCGAACCAGCAGGCCGAACCGGTTGGCGAGCTGGTCGACCCGAAACCAGAGCCCAGCCCGGACGTGACCCCTGCGGCCGCACAGGATGCCGAGACCAGCGCGCAATCGGCCCAGCAGGACGAATCGCCGTTCGGCAACGCCGGTGGGCCGATCATCGCGCTCGCCGTGGTGGCGGTGGCGATCTACGGCCTGTTGTGGTTGCGCCGCAAGTCCAGAAACACCGGCCAGTAGCGGCTTTCAGCGGCGCCGGCGGCGCAGGCGCACCGCGGCGATCGCACTGAGCGCGCCGGCACCGAAGAACCCGGCGGCCACCGGCGCGCTCGGTCCCCTTGGCACCCGCACCACCGGCTGGATCACCGCCGGGGGTGGCACGGGTACCGTCCTGACCAGATTCTCGCTGGCCGTCGCCGTCCACGCGGTGATGAACAGGACGAACTGCGAGACCAGGTTCGCGAATACCATCACACCGATGATCGGCCCGAACAGTGCACCAGTCGGCGAGGAGGTCACGCTCGCCAGGTAGATCGTGCCAACCTGCTTGAGCACTTCGAAGCCGATCGCCGCGGCGATCGCGCCCTTGACCGCGCTGCGCGCGCTCATCCGCTTGCGGGGCAGCCTGGCAATGACCCAGAGGAACACCAGGCAGCTCGCAACCAGCGAGAGCAGCACGGTCAGCACGCTGAGCAGGAATCGCGCGAAGGCTCCGTCCAGCCCGACGAGTCGCAGCAGCGTCCGTCCCAGCCCGCCGCCCGCGGCACTCAGTCCAAACGAGAGGACCATCGCGGCGCCAAGCCCGACCAGCGCGAGCAGGTCGTTCAACTTGGTGCGCAGGAACGGCAGCTCCTGCTTGTCCTGACCCCATTGCGCGGTCAGCGCGTCCCGCAGGTTGCCGATCCAGTTCAACCCGGAGTAGAGCGCGGTCAGCAGGCCGAGCACACCGACCGTGCCCGCGGAATCGAGCGCGGTGTCCACGACTTCGTTGATCGTGGCGCCGATATTGCCGGGCACCGCCTCGGTGATTGCTTCCTGTACCCGGACGAGTAGTTCCTCGTTGCCGGCCAGGATGAACGCGCCGACCGCGAAGGACACCATCAGTACCGGGAACAGGGAAAGCACGCTGAAGTAGGTGATCGCCGCGGCATAGTGCGTACCGTGCCGCTCGCTGAACGCCGATCCGGCGCGCACCAGGTGATCGAGCCACGGGTATCTGGTCCTTGCTCTGTCCAACTTGGACGGAGTTGGGGTTTCCTCGGCCGGCTTGGTGCCCTCGCTTGTCGCAGCCACCGCTGGACGTTAACCAGCCGCGCGGCTACCCGCAACGCGAGACACGCCGACCGCTGACCCAGCCAGCAGTTAGTGACATTTTAACTGTTCATGTAACAATCCTCTGCGAAGGGCTACTGACCGAGGACGAGGTACAAGAGCACAGCGGTTTCGGCGCAAAGCGCCTGGAGAGCGAGAACGAGTGGGACCGCGGCTTCCAAGGCGGCGGAGCGTCGATGGTGCAGTTAGTCATCGGTGCCTCCCCGCCCGGTAGGTCGCCGAGGATGGGGCGATCCCCGCATGCACGATCGGCGTCACTCTGCACGACGGTCCGCCACCCAACTTCCTGATGCTGACCGTCATGCGGTCCAAAGAGGGCAGTAAGCCGTGCGATGGAGCGAAGGCGCTGGCGGAGATCGCCTACGACCGGCTGCCGGACGCCTGAGCTAACGGCGGTTATCCAGCCGGCAGGAAACCGATCCGGTCGTAGACGGTCCGCAGCGTTTTGCTTGCCACTTCGCGGGCCCGCTCGGCGCCGGTGGCAAGGATCTTGTCCAGCTCCGCCCTGTCGTCCAGGTACCCGTCGACCTGCTGCTGGAACGGGACCACGAAATCGACAAGGACCTCGGCGAGGTCCTTCTTCAAGTCGCCATAACCCTTACCGGCGTACGCGGTGGTCAGCTCCTCGACAGCCCGCCCGGACAGCGCGGAGTAGATCACCAGCAGGTTGGACACTCCCGGCTTGCTCTCCGGGTCGTAGACGATCTCGCGGCCGGTATCGGTCACCGCCGACCTGATCTTCTTGGCCGAACGCTTCGGGTCCTCGCGCAGCTCGATGACCCCGCCAGGCACCGACTTGCTCATCTTCGCGGTTGGATCCTGCAGATCGAAGATCTTCGCGGTGTCCTTGACGATGAACGGCTCCGGCGCCCGCAATGTTTTGCCGTACCGGGAGTTGAACCGCTGCGCCAGGTTGCGGGTCAGCTCCAGGTGCTGCCGCTGGTCCTCGCCCACCGGTACCTGATCGGCCTGGTAGATCAGGATGTCCGCGGCCTGCAGTACCGGGTAGGTGAACAACCCGACGCTGACGTGATCCTCACTCTGCCTGGCGGATTTGTCCTTGAACTGGGTCATCCGCCCCGCCTCGCCGAACCCCGCGAGGCATTCCAGCACCCAGGACAGCTGGGTGTGCTCCGGCACGTGGCTCTGCACGAACAGCGCGGTGCGCGCCGGGTCGATCCCGAGCGCGAGTAGCTGCGCCGCCGAGGCCCTGGTGCGCTCGCGAAGCACCTTCGGGTCCTGCTCGATGGTGATCGCGTGCAGGTCCACGACACAGTAGAAAGTCTCGTGCGTGTCCTGCAGGCTCACCCACTGCCGCAGCGCGCCCAGATAGTTGCCGAGGTGGAACGAGTCCGCGGTCGGCTGGATTCCGGAGAGCACCCTGGGGCGGCGCGGCGGGGTTTCCTGTTCACTAGACACGCCGCTGATTCTTCCAAAGTGCACGCCACGCGCGCGTCACCAGGGTCAGGACTGCGGCACGGTTGGCGAGATCCGCTCGTAGAGCGTGCCGCGCTGCCTCGCCGGCCGACCGGCGAGCGCCGCCATCTTGGCCAGCTGCTCGACGGTGCGTTGCGAACCGTGCTCCGAACCGGCCATCCGGCTGATCGTCTCCTCCATCAGGGTGCCGCCGAGGTCGTTCGCCCCGCCCTTGAGTACGCCCGCGGTGCCGTCATCGCCGAGTTTCACCCAGGAACACTGGATATTGTCGATCCGGCCATGCAGCGCAAGCCGGGCAAACGCGTGCACCGCGCGGTTGTCCCGCCAGCTCGGCCCGGTCCGCGCCAGCCCGGCAAGGTAGATCGGCGCGCTGCGATGCACGAACGGCAGCGCCACGAACTCGGTGAATCCCGGGGCACCCGCGGCGCGCGCGGTGTCTTGCACGGCGGCCAGGGTGCGGAAATGCCCGAGCCAGTGGCCAGGGTGGTCCACATGCCCGTACATCATCGTGGAGGAGGATCGGATCCCCAGCCGGTGCGCGGTGGAGACCACGTCAACCCAGGTGGCCGCGGGCAGCTTGCCCTTGGTCAGCACCCAGCGGACATCATCGTCCAGGATCTCGGCCGCGGTACCCGGAATCGAGTCCAGCCCGGCGTCGCGTAGTTCGGTGAGCCATTCGGCCACGCTCACCCCTGCCTTGGCGGCGGCGCTGACCACTTCCATCGGAGAGAAGGCGTGTACGTGCATACCGGGCAATCTGGCCTTGATCGCCCGCACGATGTCCGCGTAGTAGGTCACCGGCAACTTGGGGTCGATGCCGCCCTGCATGCAGACCTCGGTGGCGCCGACGTCCCATGCCTCGCCGGCGCGCGTGGCCACCTCGTCGATCGAGAGCCGGAAGGCGTCGGCATCGCGCTCGCGCTGCGCGAAGGCGCAGAACCGGCAGCCGACGTAGCACACGTTGGAGAAGTTGATGTTCCGGTTGACCACGTAGGTGACGTCCGAGCCGCTGACCTCCGCGCGTAGCTGGTCGGCGAGCTCGGTCAGCTCGTCGAGCGCCGCGCCGTCCGCGGTGATCAGTGCCATGGCGGCATCGGTGTGCCGCTCGTCCAGCAACGCCGCCGGGTCCTCGGCCGCTAGGCGCAGGCCCGCATGCACGTCACCGGCCAGCCGTTCGGGGGCACCGCGCGCCGGCAGCTGGGCACGTAGCTCGACCCAGTCGCCGTACACGGTGTCGAAATCGCCGCGCCGGTCCGTGGTGCGACCGGACGAGTCGATCTCGGTGTGCAGGTCCACCCGCCCGCCGGAATCGGCCCCGCCGTCCGGTTCCTGCCAGGGCAGCCCGGCCGGCGCGGCGCCCGGTGCGGCAAGGCCGTCCGGGGCGGCCAGCGCGCGGACATGCTCGGATACCCGCGCGTCCAGCCACTGGGTTGCCGAACGCACGAAGCGCGGATACGCGGTCAACCGTTCGCGCAGTTCGAAGCCGGCTTGTTCGGTCCAGTTCCGCAGTTCCTCGATCTGCGGCCATGGCCGTTCCGGGTTCACATGATCCGGGGTGACCGGGGATACCCCGCCCCAGTCGTCGATGCCCGCGCGCAGCAGCAGCTCGTGTTCCGAGCCGACCAGGTTCGGTGGGGCCTGCACGCTCACCCCTGGCGGCAGCACCAGGCGAGCCACCGCAACCGTGGCGGCGAGATCGTGGATATCCGCGTCCGGGGTGGCGCGCATCGCGGTGTCCGGTTTCGCCCGGAAGTTCTGCACGATCACTTCCTGGATATGCCGGTACTGCTTGGCGAGCCCGCGAATCGCCAGCAGCGAGTCGGCGCGTTCGGCCAGTGTTTCGCCGATGCCGACCAGAATTCCGGTGGTGAACGGGATCCCGACGCGGCCGGCGTCGGTGATCGCCCGCAGGCGTACCGCGGGGTTCTTGTCCGGGCTGCCGTAATGCGGCCCGCCCCGTTCGGACCACAGCCGCTCGGCGGTGGTTTCTAACATCATCCCCATGCTCGGCGCGACTGGGCGGAGCCGGGTCAACTCTTCCCAGGACAGCACGCCCGGGTTGAGGTGCGGCAGCAGTCCGGTTTCCTCGAGCACGTCGATCGCGCAGGCGCGGACGTAGTCGACGGTGGTGTCGAAGCCGCGCTCGGTGAGCCATTCGCGCGCGGCCGGCCAGCGCTCCTCCGGTCGGTCGCCCAGAGTGAACAGTGCTTCCTTGCACCCCATCGCGGCGCCGGACCTGGCGATTTCCAGCACTTCGTCGCGTTCCAGGAAGGCGGCGTCGACCTTGCCCGGCACGGTGGCGAAGGTGCAGTAATGGCAGCGATCCCGACACAGCCTGGTGAGCGGGATGAACACATTGCTCGCGTAGGTGACGATGCCGTCCTGGCCTTCGGCAGCCTGGTGCGCGCCGCGTACGCGCGCCGCGATGTCGAGCAACTCGTCGAGCCACGCACCGCGCGCGTGCAGCAGTACGGCCGCCTCGGTCTGGTCGAGCGTGACACCGTCGCGGGCTCGCCGCAGCGCTCGGCGCATGGCCGAATCGGTCGGACGAGGTTCCGGCGGCGTCAGGGAAAGATCGAAAACCACGTCGTCCAGGCTATGGCGCCAACCGGTGCCCGACCAGAGGCAAATTCACCACCGCCGCCCCAGGAACCCACCAGAATCAACAGTTAGCCCGCTAAACGCGACCCGAAATCAACAGTTAGCCCGCTAAACGGACTCGGAAATCAACGGTTAGCCCGCTGAACGCGTTTTTTCAGCGCGCGGGAGGGAGCGCGGGGTGCTGGTGCGCGCCCTAGGCGGGGGTGCGGTCCTGGGGTTTACTCGCCGGTTCGGCCTGCCGGGGGATCGCGGGGATCTCCTGGGTGTGCGCGGCCGCTTCCTGCGCGCGTACGCGCTGTCGAGCCAGTGCCGTACGCCGCTGGCGAAGCAGGCCGAGCGCCAAGCCGCCGAGCCCGACGGCAACCGCGATGAGGCCAACCGGCCCGAAGACGGCGAGCGCGGAACCGCCCGTGGTTTCCGTTTCCTGCGCGCTCACCCGAATACTTGCCGAGGCGGGCGCCGCGCCGAGCACAAACAGCACCGGCACCACGGACAGCACCAGCGCGCCACGGCGCCAGACGGATCGCGCAGCTGAACGGGTACGGGCAGCTGCTCGGTAGAGCACGGAAACGCCTCCTGCGCGGATGGATCTCGTCGTCGCTCCATTCGGGCGACCTTGCTGCTACCCCGACGACCGCGAAACCTACCGAGCGTGCCAGCCGGCACTGCAACCGGGTGCCCGTACCCGCCATACTTGGCTGGTCAGCACCCTGATGAAGCAGGACAACAACGAATGGCACAGGACAAGTACGCCACCGAGGCACCATTGGCCACCGTTGCCGAGGCGTTCACCGAGATGGCCAACCGGATGGTCTACGCGACGCTGGCCACCGTGGACGGCAATGGCCGACCGCGCTCACGCATGGTGCACTCCCTCTGGCAGTGGAACGGCGAGCAGCTCACCGGCTGGGTGGGCAGCATGGTCACCCCGATGAAGCGCGCCCATCTGGCCCGCAACCCCTACGTATCCTGCAATTTCTGGGACGGCGCCGAGGTCTACGACACCTGCGTCGCGGAATGCCGCGCCGAACTACTGCTGGACGAGGAGAGTAAACGCGCGGGCTGGGAGCTGTTCAAGAACACGCCGGAGCCACTTGGCTACGACCCCGGCGCCGTGCACCCGGACTGGCAGGACGGACCGAGTTCGCCAGCCTGGGGCGTACTACGCCTCGAGCCCTGGTTCCTCCGGGTCTTTCCCGGCGAGTTCGCCCGCACCGGAAACGGCCGCATCCTGCAGTGGCGCGAACCGGCTTCCTGACCGGAGCCAACGCGGGGGACTAAGGTTGCGGCCATGCCTCGCCCGAGTGTGGAAGCCGAACGACGGGAGCAGATCCTGAGTTCGGCCTGCCGGGTGATCGCGGACAAGGGGTTTCGCGCGCTGCGCATCGCCGACGTGGCCGAGCGGACCCGGGTTTCGCCCGGCATTATCCACTACTACTTCGCGAACAAGCGAGAACTGGTCAAAGCGGCTTTCGAACACAACTTCGCGGATTCGCTACGGCGCAGGGCGGCCATCCTGGATTCCGACCAGGACGCGCTGACGAAACTGCGCGCGCTCGTGGAGGACTATCTGCCGGATGGCGCGGAAACCGTCCGGGCCTGGCATGTCTGGGCAACGCTCTGGGTGGAAGGGCTGCACGACCCCGAGTTACAGGAGCTCAACGAGCGTGCCTATGGCGAGTGGCGCAGGCTGGTGACCAGCATCGTGCGGGCGGGGCAAGCGGACGGCCAGATCGCCGATACCGATCCGGTCGAAGTGGCCAATGTGCTGGTTGGCCTGTTGGACGGGTTGGCCATGCAGGTGCTGCTCGGTTCCCGGAACATGGCGCTGGATCAGATGCGCGACACCTGCCATGCGTTCCTCGACCGCATTGTGCCGTTCACCGACCGCGTGCCGTGACCACTCAGCTCACATCGAGCAGCGTTTTGCCTACGGTCGCCCGCGATTCGATCGCCGCATGCGCATCGGCGGCCCGCTCGAGCGGGAATCGCTGACCGATCACCGGACGCAGCCGCCCCTGCGCCGCCTCGGCAAGCGCGTACTCCGTGCACGCCCGCAGGTCCTGCTGAGTTGGTTGTGCCCGCGGCATCCGCACGCCTCGTGCCTCGGCGCGCTCCTCGGGGATATCCGCCCAACTCCCGCTGGCCAGCCCGAAGCTGACCATCCGGCCGCCACTGTCAAGTAGCTCGAATGCCTCGCTGGCGAGCTGACCACCGACTCCGTCGAAGACCACGTCGACCCCGCCGACGGCCGAGCGCACCCGCCGCGACCAGTTCGGCTCCCGGTAGTCGACCACGACCTCCGCCCCCAAGTCGGCGGCCAGCTCAGCCTTGTGGGCGCCCCCGGCCGCCGCCACCACCCGAGCTCCGGTGGCGACCCCCAGTTGCACCAGCAGACTGCCCACGCCCCCCGCGGCCGCCTCGACCAGCACGCGGTCCCCCTGCCGTAGTTCGGCGAGCCGCGTCAGCATGGTCGCGGTACGGCCATCGGCGAGCAACGCGAGCGCGCTGTCCAGTGCCAACCCCGCTGGCACCGGAAACAGCGCGTCCGCCCGAACCGCCGCCCGCTCGGCGTATCCCCCTGACCCACCGGTGCTACCCACCACGGTCGCGCCGAGCAGTTCGCTCGATACCCCCGCACCGAGCGAACTGACCACCCCGGCTACCCCGTTGCCAGGAATGGTTGGCGGTGCCAGCCGCGACGGACCTTCCCCGCCCGCCCGCAACTGGGTTTCCACGAACGTGATGTTCGCGTGCGCCACCTCGACCATGACCTCGCCGGAGGCAAGTACCGGCTCGGCAGCCGCTGCTGGCACCAGTACTTCCGGTCCGCCGAAAGCCGTCAGCCAAACCGCACGCATCGCGCTCCTCCGGTCACCCGTCCTGCCGTGAGATCAGCGTGCAACCTCGAGTTTGGTCGAGGTCAACGGATGTGATCCGAAGCACCAGGAAGCGATAATTGACTGGCGCGTCAGTTATTTATTACGGTTGGCTGGCAATCGGACCGGTCCGCGCCGTCGCGGATAGCAGGAGAGGCCAGCCGCATGAACTTGCCCACCGAACTGGTGGAACTTTCCGCCGAGCAGCACAGCGTCCTCGAGCTGTGCCAGAGCTTCGCCAGCGAACAGATCCGGCCGATCGCCCGCGCCGTCGATGAAGCCGATACCGAGGTGTGCTGGGATATCTGGCATCGCGCGGCCGAGGTCGGGCTCACCTCGTTCATGCTTCCCGAGGAGCACGGTGGTGGCGGGTTCACCGATGTGTTCACCCAATGCCTGGTACAGGAAGAGCTCTGCGCGGGCGATGTGGCGATCGGCAACCTGCTGACCGCGAACGGGTTTTTCGCGCATCCGGTCCTCGAGCTCGGCACCGCCGAGCAACGCGAGCGCTACCTGCGCCCGCTCACCAGCAACAAGCCGCCGATGACCGCGCTCGCGGTGACCGAACCGGACGTCGGTTCGGATGCCGCCGGGATCACCACCCGCGCCACCAGCAACGGCGACGGCTACCTGCTTTCCGGCCGCAAGGCATGGATTTCCAACGCGGGCGCCGCCGAGCACTACATCATCTTCGCGACGGTCGATCCCGCCAAGCGCTCGCGCGGGGTCACCGCGTTCGTGGTGCACAAGGACGCGCCCGGGTTCAGCGTTTCCGCGCCGTGGCGCAAGATGGGCCAGCGCGCGCTGATCAACGCGGAACTGACGCTCGACGACGTTCCTGTGTCCACAACGGACATGCTCGGCACGGAGGGCGCCGGATTCGCTGGTCTCATGCAGACTTTCGACCGCTCGCGCACGATCCTGGCGGCCGCGGCGACCGGCCTTGCCAGGGCGGCGACCGAGTACGCGGCGGACTACGCGGCGCAGCGCACCCAGTTCGGCAAACCGATCAACCAGCACCAGGCTGTGGCCTTCCGACTTGCGGAAATGGCAACCAGGGTCGAGTCGGCGAGGTTGCTTACCTGGCGCGCAGCGCGCCGGATCGACGCCGGTCTACCAGCAAGCAGGGAGTCCGCGATGGCCAAACTGGTGGCTTCGGAGACGGCGATGTTCGCGACCTGGGCGGCGGTGCAAACACTTGGCGGCTGGGGCTACTCACGGGAGTTCCTTGCGGAGAAGTGGATGCGCGATGCCAAGCTCGAGGAAATCGAGGAAGGCACCTCGGATATGCAGCGCTTGATCATCTCCCGCGATCTCGTCAACGGGCGCTGAACTGGTTCGGGCCAGCCGGATCAGTCGACAGGCCCCTCGAACGCGAGGAAGATCTCCGCACACCGATCCACGAGATGGCTACGGTCCACGTCGAGTTCGCCGCGCAGCCAGGCGGTTAGCGTCTGCGCGAGGCCGCCGACCAGGAACTGCGCGTTCACCCGGAGCGCCGTGCTGTCGCCGATCCCATAGAAATCCCGCGCGTGCCCGCGCAGTAGGGCGGCGAACCAGTCAGCCGATTCGATCCGCCGCGCGGCGAGCACGGCGCTCCCCGGCGCGACCGCGAACAGCAGCTGACCGCGGCGCGGATCCTCAGCGATCGTGCGGATCAACACGTCCAGTCCAGCGCGCACCCGCGCGTGCGCCTCGGCGGGGGCGGCGGCCACCGCGCGCTGGGTCCGGGCCGCGAGGTCAGTGACCACCTCGTCGTATACCGCACTGGCCAGCACCGTCCGGTCGGCGAAGCTCTCGTAGAAGTACCGGGCGGCCAGTCCGGCGCGTTTGCAGACGCCCCGGACGGTCAGATTTGCCTCACCACCCTCGGCCGCGAGCAGGTCGAGCCCCGCTTCGAGTAGTTGCGCGCGCCGCCGTGCCTGCCGCTGATCACCCGCGAGGCCGTGGTAGGCGCGCAATGGCGGGTCGGCCGGTGCCGAGCTGTTCATCCGCCCATCTTGACATCACCGTGTCGCGCGCGGTTCCATATCTGCGAACGCTCGTTAGCAGATATCGTGGAAGGGGCGCCCGGATGTCGACCGCCACAGATTCCAATGACGAGCTGGCCCGATCCAACGACAAACCGGCCCAGCCCAACGACAAACCGGCCCGGCTCAACGACAAACCGGCAGGGTCCAGGCGCGAGCTGGAACGCGCGATAGTCGGAGCGAGCCTCGCGGCTGGCACGGCGAACGTGATCATGCAGCTGGCCCTACCCGGCGTTGGGTACGGCGTGGTGGAAAGCACCGTGGAAAGCGGCCAGCTGTTCCGCCACCCGAAGAAGCGCACGCGCACCACGTTGACCTACCTCGCGGTCGCGAGCATGGGCACCGACGCGGAGCGCACCGCCTACCGCAAGGCGGTGAACACCTCGCACGCCCAGGTGCGCTCCGGCGAGCACAGTCCGGTGCGCTACAACGCGTTCGACCCGAAGCTCCAGCTGTGGGTGGCCGCCTGTCTTTACCGCGGTGTGGAGGACACCTACCGAGCGTTCATCGGCCCCCTTGACCCGGAGACCACCGAGCGGCTGTACCAGGAAAGCGCCAAACTGGGCACCACGCTTCAAGTGCCCGCCGATATGTGGCCGGCCAACCGGGCCGAGTTCGAGCGGTACTGGCAGTCCGCATTGGACGAAGTGCATATCGATGACACGGTCCGCGCGTACCTCATCGACGTGATGAAACTGCGGTTCATGCCCCGCCACCGGCAGCTGGCCTTCGGCAGGCTGAGCACGTTCCTCACCACGGGCTTTCTCCCGCAACGATTCCGCGAGGAAATGCGCCTGCCATGGCGCGAGCGCGACCAGCGGCTGTTCGACGCCTTCACCACGGTCGTCCGGGTAATTGTCCGCCTACTGCCCACGCCGCTTCGCCAGTACCCCTACAACGCGTACCTCAACGATCTGCGTAAGCGCATCAAGCAGGGTCGGCGGCTGGTCTGAACCGCCGGAAGGCGCGGTCAGCCGTGCGCCCGATAATCCGCCGCATACCAGTCGTCACCCACTGGCTCCCCTGCCATGTTCCAGCTCCACGATTCGGTGGGCGTGATCCGCAGATACGTGCCCGGCCCGACCATCCCCACCCGCTCGAACGGCTGCTCGGCACGGCCGTAGATACGCAGACCGCGAACGATGAACGGGTCGAAGGAGACCATATCGTCGAACAGCAGCGCGACCTTTTCGTTGCCCGCGGCAATATTGCGGAACTTTCGAGTGCGCACCACGGTGGTTCCACCGCCCACCCAGAAGTAGGTGCCGTCGAATTCCGCGGCTACCGGCACCACGTCCGGCTGCCCTGTCGCCGCAACCGTCGCCAGCCTCGCCAACGGTTGCGAGCGCAGGTAGGTCAATTCCGCTTCGGTGAACGCCATGGGCACCGCCCTTTCCGGTCAAGTGGCCCCGAATGCCACAAACTCGACGTCGATACCGACTTGACCTCGACATTGGTTGAGGTATGAGCATAGCCACATGACATCGCTACACACCGCGACACGCGCCTACGCGACCAGCCGTGCCTCGGCGGGGTTGTCTCGACTGATGCGAGAATCGCCCTTTGTGTCACTCACCCCACGGATACCCGAAGAGCCCGCCGAGCAACTGCTCGCGGAGCTGAACCCATTGCCAACCGAGATCTCCGCCCGGCTGGGCGCGCAGCTGACCTTCCTGATCGAGGTCGACAAGCTGAAGTCGGTACTGCGCCAGTCTCCACTCGCGACCGCCGCGCGCAGAGAAAACGACGCCGAGCATTCCTGGCACCTCGCCATGATGGTGCCGCTGCTCGCCGAGTACGCCGACGAGCCGATCGACGTCGGCCACACCACGCTACTCGTTGTCGTGCACGACCTGATCGAGATCTATGCCGGCGATACACCGCTGTATGACGATGCCAGCCGAGGCAGCCAGCAGGAACGCGAACTCGCGGCTGCGGAGCGGCTGTTCGCATTGCTGCCAACCGATCAAGCGACATGGTTGCGGCGCTCGTGGGACGAGTTCGAGGCACAGCGCACGCCGGAGGCACGGTTTGCCAAGGCGTTGGATCGCCTCCAGCCGCTGTTGCTGAACTGGCTGGCCAAGGGCGGCACCTGGCATACCCCCGGGGTGACGGCGGATACCGTGCGGACGCGTACCGCCGGCATTGGCGCCGCGTCGGCGCCGCTGGGTGAGCTGGCCGAAACACTGATCACCGCGGCCGAGGAAGCTGGATGGGTTCGGCGCGGCAAGCCCTGATCATCGGCGGTACGGGCATGCTCGCCGGGTGCACCGAGCGGCTGGCCGAGCAGGGTTGGCGGGTGGCGTTGCCGAGTAGGCGGCCACGCGAACGGCAGTCGCCTGGCGTGGTCGCGGTACGGGCGGAATGGTCGGCGCCGGAACTGTTCGCCGAGCGGGTAGCCGACGCGCTCAGCGGGCCGGTCGAGTTGTTGGTCTCCTGGGTGCACACCCCGTGGCGGGAACCCGTACTACGCGCCTGCGAGCGGTTGCTCACCGAGGCGGCACCGACGGTTGAGGTGTGGGCAAGCGCGTCGGCCGACCCGGTACGGAACCGACCAGAGCCGGTGCTGGCGCGGCGAGGATGCCATCAGGTGCTGCTCGGCTTCCACCGCATGAACGGGCGAAGCCGGTGGTTGACCAACGCGGAGATCAGCGAAGGCGTGTACCTGGCGTGCCTGGCCGCCATCGCCGGCGAGGAACCGCGAGTGCACGCAGTGGGGCAACTGCGCCCGTGGAGCGCGCGGCCCTGACCGCCCGCGGGACAGTTTCCGTACGGTGTGCTGTCATCACACCGTACGGTCGGCCGCTCGCGATGGAGGTGGAATGTCCGGCAGCACGCTGCTCGCCTGGACGCTGGTCGCGCTACTCGGCGTGATAACGCCCGGCATCGACACCTTCCTGGTGTTGCGGCACACCCTGCTCAGCGGCCGCAGGGCGGGGATGGCCACCGTTGGCGGCATCGGGCTCGGCTGCGCGGTGTGGGCGACCGCGAGCCTCGCCGGGCTAACCGCGCTACTGGTCGCCTCGCGGACGGCATACGACGTCGTCCGGATCGCCGGCGCCGCCTACCTGGTTTGGCTCGGCGGCATCGCGATCTGGAAGTCGCTGCCGCGCAACCAGGCTCCCGCGAGCGGTGACGCTGAACTCACGGTCCTCACCCCGATGCGGCCGATGGTCGCCTTTCGCACCGGCATGGTGACCAACCTGCTGAACCCGAAGGTTGGCGTGTTCTACATCAGCATCCTGCCCCAGTTCATGCCGACCGGAGCCGGAGCAACCCTGTGGGGCATGCTGCTCGTCACCATCCACATCACCGCGACCTTCGCGTGGCTCCCGCTGGTGATCTGGACAGCCAGCAAAGCCAAGCGGTGGTTCCTGCGCCAACGAGTGCGCGCGTGGCTCGATCGGACCACGGCCGCCGTGCTCATCGGCGTCGGCGTCAAACTGGCGGCCAACACCCGGTGAATCGCACCCTTCGGCCGACAACCGACATCCGTTGAACCGCATTTCTTAGGGATCTTGCGGTCGGGCCGCTTCGCCACTACCAGCGCGTGCACGCAACCACCTCCTGTGCCGACTCTGCGCTGATGCGGGCTGCGATCTCACGGCCAGTCGAAGGTCGCCGTCACTGGCGCGTGGTCGGACCAGCGCTTGTCATAGCTTTCCGCCCGCTCCACGACCACCGAGGTGCACTGCTCCGCGATGCCCTGCGTCGCGCAAACCAGATCGATCCGCCAGCCCGTGTCGTTGTCGAAGGCCTTCCCGCGGTAGGACCACCAGGAGTACGGCCCAGGACCTTCCGGATCGAGGCTGCGCTGCACATCGACATAACCAGCCTCGTCGAACACCCTGCCGAGCCAGGCCCGCTCCTCCGGCAGAAACCCTGCGCTCTTCCGGTTGCCGCGCCAGTTCTTCAGATCGATCTCCTGGTGCGCGATGTTCCAGTCACCGCACACCAGCACCTCACGCCCATCGGCCGCGGCTTTGCCGCGCAGTTCACCGAGATAGGGCAGAAAAGCGGCCATGAACCGCTCCTTTTCCTCCTGCCGCTCCGTACCAACCTCGCCACTCGGCAGGTACAGACTCGCCACGGTCAAGCCAGCAAGGTCAATCTGCACGTAGCGCCCGGAGTCCGCGAACTCCGGCGTATTGAAGCCAATCTGCACCGACTCGGGCTGCTGCCTGCTCAGCACCGCCACGCCATTGCGTCCCTTGTCCGCGCAGGGCACCCAGGTCGCGTGCCAATCACCGGGTTCACGCACCTCGGCGGGTAGCTGTCCGGGCTCGGCCCGAACCTCCTGCAGGCACACCACATCGGCCGAGGTTTCGGCGAGCCACTCCAGGTAACCCTTCTTGGCGGCGGCACGCAGGCCATTCACGTTCACGGTAGACACGGTCAGCACGGTGGCCGAGGGTACTTGGCAGCACCGACGATCTTGGCGGCGCAGCCTCGAACCGCACATACCGCACGTATTCGGGGCACACTGATAGACCATGCGGCGACTCACCGTCCTCGGCAGCGGCGCGGCCTGGCCCGAAGCCGGCGGCGCGACCAGTGGATACCTGTTGGAGTACGACGGGTTCCGCGCGGTACTCGACCTCGGTTACGGCACGCTGAGCCGGCTACTGCAACGCTGCCCGGACGGTCACCTGGACGCGGTCTTCCTCACCCACGAGCACCCCGATCACTGCGCGGACATCAGCGGTTTACTGCGGCTGCGGCACTACCGAGGTATCACCGAGGAGCTGCCCGTCTATGGCACCGCGGGAACGTTCGAGCAGATCCGGCACGCGGATCCGGCGACCGCGCGCGCGGCGAACTGGGTGCCCCATGAACTACCGCAGTACAGCCGGATCGGCCCGTTCGAGTTGGAGTCCATGTCGCTGCCGCACCATGTGCCGAACGCGGGAATTCGCCTGATCGCGCCCGGGCTCGTTGTCGCCTACACGGGTGATACCGGGCCCGACCCCGCGCTGGAGATCCTTGGCGCGCACGCCGATCTGTACCTGATGGACGCCACACACGAGCAGCCTCACCCTGCCGATGGCCCGCAGCTGGTGCTCACCGCCCGGCAGGCAGCGATCTGGGCGGCAAGGGCACGAGCACACCGGCTGCTGCTCACCCACTTCTGGCCCGGTACCGATCGAGGCAGGGCCATCCGGCAAGCCCAGGAACACTTTCCCGGCGACGTTCGCGCCGCCACCGACGGGCTGGTCATCGACCTTGACCAGCGCAGATATCGCGTTTAGCGGGCTAATCGCGAATTTCAGCCGCGCGGCAAACCAGGGGCGGACCGAGCACGGCTGATCAGCGGCAGTTGCTGCCGGAGACCGCGTCCAGGAACTCCTCGGAAGCCCAGCGCTCATCGTCGAGCTTGCGGAAGCCGCCCTGCGTCTCGCCGCTCGCGGCCACTTCCTCGCCCTCCGGCAGCTGATCCACCACCGGCGCGGCGAGCTCGGGCCCGGAACGCACATTCAGCATGTCCGCCGTCACCGTGAACCGGCATTCCGCGCTGGATGCCTGCTCACTGTCGCCACCGAAGCGATCACCTCCGAACGCGGTGAGCAATACGACTCCGATCAACAAGCCAAGAACGATCAACGCTCGTTTCGGTATGCCAGCCAACTCGCACGCTCCCGGTAACGGATACAACGCACTCGGTAGGATTCTGCCGCATTTTGTCGAGCTTGCGAAGCGCCCGTCCCCAACTGCCGGCCGGGCTAGCCTTCCCGGGTGACGGCCATCGCGGCTCAGTCCAGACCAGCACCGGCCCGGAGCACCGCGGAAAGCCGCTCCGCGTTCGGATCACTGATCACGTAAGTCTTACCCGACTGGGTGGCGACCTCGACCGAGGGCCCCGCCTCGTGTACGAAGGCGCGCTTCGCGCCGCCCGTACCGTACACCCGCCGATACCCGGTACCACCGACCTCGGCCACCGAGTTGATCTCACCGAGCCGCACGTCAACGATCTCGCTCAACGCAATCACCTTCCGGAACACCGGAGGCACCGCGATAACCAGTCTGTCCGCATCCACCGTGAGCCGACCGCGGAGCAACAACGCGATCAGCGCGAACGCGATCAGCCCGCCGGCCATGATGAGCCCGAACCTGAGATCCCCCGCCACCAGCCAGATCAGCCCGCCGAACAGCACGCCGTGCCCCATGGTGCCGTACAGCGCGGCCCGGCTGCTTCGCTGCACGGGTAGCCCGGATCGGACATACCGAACGTCGCACATCAGCCTGCTCCCACCGGCCGAACCGCCACACGCCGCCAACCTCGGCGATACGATCAGCCTAAGCCAGCCCCGTCCTTGAGCACGGCGGCCAGCCGCTCGGCCGCTGGATCACTGATCGTATAGGTCTTGCCAGCCTCGGTGGTCACCTCGACCGACGGACCCGCTTCATGCACGAACCCAATTCGGCCACCGCCACGGACCCGGTAGCCGGAACCGCCAAAATCGCGGAGCGGGTGCACTTCACCAACCCGCACCGCGACCACCTCGCGCAGCGGGATCGTCTTGCGGAACACCGGCCGTACCGCGAGGACCAGCGCGTCCTCGTCCACCGTGATCCGCCCGCGCACCGCAAGGCAACCGAGTGGAACCACCAGCAACACCACGGTCGCGATGACCGCGTCGACGGTGTCCTCGCCACCGGCGACCCATACCGCCACGGTTATCGCCACACAGAGCGCCAGCATGCCGTACATCGCGATCCGGATGCCCTTCGGCATTCGCAGACCAGCCCGTTCGTACCGGAGGTGAGCAGCCATCGATCCTCCAAAATAAGTCTGGCCGCCAAAACAGATCGGGGCGCCCGTGGCAAACCACGAGCGCCCCGATAAGCCGAAAACTCAGCCGGCCATCTTCTTTTGCAGGTTCTCGTCCAACGTCGCGAGGAAGTCCTCGGTCGTCTGGTACGGCTGGTCCTTGCCGATCAGCAGCGCGAGGTCCTTGGTCATCTTGCCGCTTTCCACGGTCTCGATAACCACCTGCTCCAGATCCTGCGCGAACTGGATCACCGCTGGCGTGTTGTCCTGCTTGCCACGCGCGTCCAGCCCACGAGTCCAAGCGAAAATGGACGCGATCGGGTTGGTCGAGGTCGGCTTGCCCTGCTGGTGCTGCCGGTAGTGCCGGGTGACCGTGCCGTGCGCGGCCTCGGCTTCGACCTTGCCGTCCGGCGTACGCAGCACCGAGGTCATCAGCCCAAGCGAACCGAAGCCCTGCGCCACCGTGTCGGACTGCACGTCACCGTCGTAGTTCTTGCAGGCCCAGACGTAGCCGCCTTCCCACTTCAGCGCGGCGGCAACCATGTCATCGATCAGCCGGTGCTCGTAGCTGATGCCCTGCTTCTCGAAGTCCGCCTTGAACTCCGCGTCGTAGATCTCCTGGAACACGTCCTTGAACATGCCGTCGTAGGCCTTGAGGATCGTGTTCTTGGTGGACATGTACACCGGGAAGCCGCGGTCAAGACCGTAGGAAAGCGAAGCACGCGCGAAGTCCTCAATGGACTTGCGGTAGTTGTACATGGACAGTGCGACGCCGCCACCCTCCGGGTAACGGGCGACCTCCATCTCCATCGGCTGCGAACCGTCCTCCGGCGTGTAGGTCACGGTCAGCGTGCCTGGGCCGGGGACCTTGAAGTCGGTGGCCTTGTACTGGTCACCATGCGCGTGCCGGCCGACGATGATCGGCTTGGTCCAGTGCGGAACGTAGCGCGGGATGTTCGAGATGACGATCGGCTCGCGGAAGATCACGCCACCGAGGATGTTCCGGATGGTCCCGTTCGGGCTCCGCCACATCTTCTTCAGGCCGAACTCCTCGACCCTGTCCTCGTCCGGGGTGATCGTCGCGCACTTCACGCCAACACCGTGCTTGGCGATCGCGTTCGCCGAGTCCACGGTGATCTGGTCGTCGGTGCGGTCCCGCTCCTCGATGCCCAGGTCGTAGTACTCGAGGTTGATGTCCAGGTACGGGTGGATCAACTTGTCTTTGATGAACTGCCAGATGATGCGGGTCATCTCGTCGCCGTCGAGTTCGACAACGGTGCCCTCGACCTTGATTTTGGCCATCTTCGCAGGACGCTCCTCTCGCGGATGCTCGCGTCGATTCGGACCGTATACGCTAACGGTACAAGCGTACTGGTAGACCCGGTAGGCGGGTCGGGGTTACGTCGTCGCGAACATACCCAACGTGTCCGCCACCTGGATTCCGGCGAGCTCCTTGCGCCACAACGAGTAGTACAGCGACTCGGACTCATCGCGCAGCCGAACGTCCGGCGAGCTGGCGATCGGTTCGTGGATCCTGGTCAGCAACTCCTTGGCCGCGGCGTTGAGCACATCGGCCGCGCCGGAACCGTCCCCGAACTGCTCCTTCGGCCGCCACAGGATCTCCTCCGGAAGCCAGCCCGCGAAGGCCTCCCTGAGCAGCTGCTTTTCCCGCGCACCCGGCCGCACCAGCTTGTCCTCTGGCGCGATGGACAGCGCCGTTTCGACCACCGCGCGGTCCAGGAACGGCACTCGCGCCTCAAGACCGAAGGCCATCGTGGTGCGGTCACAGCGCTGCAAATTCAAGTGATGTAACTCACTCACCGAGCGGACGAGCTCGGCGTGTAGCGCGGTCGGTTCGGTGAACGGCGGCTCGTGCAGGTAGGAGTAGCCGGCGAACAACTCGTCCGCGCCCTCTCCGGTGAGCACCGCGTGGACATGACCGACGGTGTAGCGGGCGAGCAGCAGGTTCGGCACCGAGCTGCGGACCAGTGAGGGGTCGTAGTGCTCGATCACGCGCACCGCCTCGGGCAATGCTTCGAGCACATTGGCCTCGGTCAGTTCGATCTCGTGATGCTCGGTACCCAGCCACTCCGCGATCAGCCGAGCGGCGACCAGATCCGAGCTGCCCGCGCTGCCCACCGCGAAGGTCGGCAGCTTGCGGCCGTTGGCGCGCATCCAGCGCGCGGCGATGGCCGCGATGATCGCCGAGTCCAACCCGCCGGAGAGGAAAACGCCGATGCCCGCTTCGCTCATCATGCGCTGTTCCACGCTGGCCACCAGCGTTTCCCGCACCTGGCGGGTGACCCGCTGCCACGGGATGGGGCGCGCGGGCGGTTCCCGCAGCGAAGCCGGCACCGCATCGGCGAATCGCACCAGGCCGGTTTCCGGCGTCCAGTACATCCCCGGCGGGAAACTGCGCACCGCGGGCCGGTCGGCGGGCTCGAACGCGCGCAGCTCGCTCGCGAACAGCACGCCATCGGGCCTTCGCGCCCAGTAAAGCGGCTTTACCCCCAGCCGATCCCGCGCGGCGAGAAAACCACCGTCGGGCAACGCGAATGCCAGCGCGAACATCCCGCGTAGCCGCGGTAGCGCCGCCGGGCCATGCAACCGCAGCAGATGCAGCGCGGCCTCGGTGTCCGAGCCCGTACCAAACTCCACATCGGACAATTGAGCACGCAACTCGGTATGGTTATAGATCTCTCCGTTAGCAACGACAAACGCGGATTCCGCTTGGTCCGCGAGCGGCTGGCGGCCGCCTTCTACATCCATAATGGATAGACGTTGATGCCCCAGCCAGATATTGGAAATCCCCAGCTCACCCGTATCATCAGGACCTCGATGCGCAATACGCGCGAGCATTTTCCGACAGATTTCCGGGTCAATGTTTCCGACAGCGGCGACGATTCCACACACGCGCCGTGTCACCTCCTTATTCCGGAAGCGACATTAGTCGTTCAGTGAATTAACTGAAACGTACGGGTAACCAAGGCAACAAAATCAATTGATCATTTCATCGGTCGTCGGCGACGATCCCATGCCGAACGGCGAGCACCGCGAGCCGCACCCGGTTATCGCAGCCGGTCTTCGTCATCAGGCTCGCCACGTGCGTTTTCACCGTGGTCACCCCCATGTGCAGGTGCGCGCCGATCGCCGCGTTGGACCACCCGGCGGCGAGCAGTTCCCATACCGCCTGCTCCCGATCGGTTACCGAAGGCAGCTCGCCGGGCGCGGCTGCCTTCCGCGCACCCAGGGCCCGTTCGACCACTCGGCGTAACACCGGTGGTGAGAACGGTGACTCACCCCGCGCGGCCCTGTGCAGCGCGTCCAACAGCTCGGCGGGGGCCGCGTCCTTGGCGAGGAAGCCGCAGGCGCCGGCTGCCAGCGCGGCGTAAAGATGGTCGTCGTCATCGAAGGTCGTCAGCACCAGCACCCGGATCGCCGGCTGGTCGGCGCGGATGCGACTGGTCGCGCTGATCCCGTCCAACCTGGGCATCCGTAGGTCCATCACCACGACGTCCGGGGTCGTGCTGGCGGCGAGCTCGATCGCCTCGATCCCGTCCGCCGCCTCGCCGACCACCTCGATATCCGGGGCGGAGTCACACAACATCCGCAGACCGGCCCGCACGAGTTGCTGATCATCGACGAGCAGGACGTTAAGACTCACTGGCCGCGCTCCTGCCGGTTGGTGCCTCGAGCCGCGCGCTCGGCCGGGGCAGCACCGCGAGCAGGCGGAACCCGTGCCCGGTCGGACCTGCCGTCAGGTGTCCACCAATCCGCTCGATCCGCTCGGCCAGCCCGAGCAGCCCATGGCCGCCGGTCACCGGTCCCCCTACCCGAGAGCCGAGCCCGTCATCGCGTACCTCGATGCGCACCTCGCCATTGTCGAACAGGCCGACGTCCAGCTCAGCTCGCGTCACCCCGTCGGCATGTTTGAGGGAGTTGGTCAGCCCCTCCTGGACCACCCGCAGTACGGCGAGCCGGCGCATCGCGTCCAGCCGGTCCAGCTCACCATCGATCGATGCGCGCACCGCCAGCCCTGCCTGCTCGATTCGCCCTACCACCGCGTGTAGCGCGCTCGGCAGATCGCCAGGCTCCAGCAGCGGCGCATCCGGATCTGGATCCACGCTCGCCGGATCCCTGAGCACCGCGACCAGCTCGCGCAGATCGCCAAGTGCCGCGTTGCCCGTTTCGTAGACGTCATCGAGCACCTTGGTCATGGCCTGGTCGGTGCGCCCCACATGCCGGGCGACACCTACCCGCAGCACGATCGAGGCGATGTGATGGGCGACAATATCGTGCAGCTCCCTGGCGATCGCCGTGCGTTCGGCGCCCCGCGCCGCTCGCATCTCGGATTCCCGCAGCCGCTCGATTTCCCTGCGCTGCTCGTCGTACATCCGCATGAGCTTACGAATCGAACGCAAATACACCCCGAGCAACAGCGCGATAACCACCGGGACCAGCCCAGCGAAGAGAAGGTACAGCAGGTTCGGCGCCACATTTTCGAGTATTTCGCCGTTATTGCCGCTTGTGTCCTTTTCGGAGCCGGAGCTGGCCAGTCGGGTAACCGCGCTGAGCCTGGCAACGAGCAGCACGGCCACGCCAACGACCACCTGCCACCCCTTGCGCCGCATAGCCAGTTCGAGCAGCGCGAACATCGCCACGAGCGGCATCGCCGGTTCCACGCTGAGCTGCAGCTGGATGGACAGCGCGAGGATGCCGGCCTGCGCGCAGGTCACCAGCAGTGGCAGTGTTCCGCCGGCAAGGACAAGCAGGCCGGCCGCCGACCCGACCGCCCAGTCCGCGGGGGCCGGTGCGGGACCTGGCCCATAGGCCATCGCCACGGTGCCGAGCGTGTAACCAAGCCCGAGGAACCGCACGGGGACAACGTGAATCCGGCGTTGAAAAACGCGAAAACTCGGCATATCAGAAAGATAAGACATACCAGCCGTCCATTGTGGCATCACCAATCAAGCCGGCCCCAAGTAGGAGGCCATTTTGGACCACTGGCCGGTGACATGGTCCTCGAAACTGAGGCGCATTCAGTGAGTTTCTGAGATCGTAGGGCGTATGGCGACCACCTCCCGGGACATGCTTCGGTTCGTCTCCACAGCCGCACGCCGTCCGACCACTGTCGGCGCGATCGCGCCCAGTTCCGCTGGCCTTTGCGCGCGACTTGCCGCCGTGCTGCCACGAGGTGGCCAGCCAACGGTGGTCGAACTCGGCCCAGGGACCGGCGCCACCAGCGCGGCAATCGAGCAGCAGCTGCCGGCTGGCGGACGGCACCTCGGCGTGGAGTGCGACCCCGGCCTCGCCGCCTACCTACGCCGCTCGCAGCACCGGATGGAGGTCGTGCAGGGCGACGCCGCGGAACTGGGCCAACTGCTCGCCGAGCAGGGCGTGGACAAGGTGGACGTGATCATCAGCGGTCTACCCTGGGCGCTGTTCCCGCTTGAACAGCAGAACCAGATCCTGACACAGATCACCGAGGTACTCCGGCCGGATGGCGTGTTCACCTCGTTCGCCTATCTGCACGCACTGCCCACCGCGCGCGCCAAGCAGTTCCGCGCCAGCCTGCAGGCGCGCTTCGAAGAGGTACTGATCACCTCGCCGGTCTGGCGAAATGCCCCACCGGCACTGACCTACGTCTGCCGGCGCCCCATCACCGACTGAACACAGCCGGCTGGCCGGTCAGCCATCGACCAGTTTGAGCCCGATGACGCCGGTCAGGATCAACCCGAGAAACGCGAGCCTGGCCGGCGAGACGGCCTCGCCGAACCACACCATGCCGGTCAGCGCCACCCCGCCCGCGCCGATGCCGACCCACACCGCGTAAGCCGTGCCCATCGGCAGGATGCGCAGGACCACGGCGAGCAACACCAGGCTACTCGCCGCGACCAGCAAACCGACCGCGCTCGGTAACAACCGGCTGAACCCGTCGCCGAGCTTCAGCGCGGCCGCCCACACCAACTCGAGCAGCGCGGCGACCAGTAACAGCGCCCAAGCCAGCGACGTACTCAAGCGTTTGCCCCACCATCCACGAGCACCGCGGTTCCCGTGATGGTGCGCCCGCCGGGACCGGCCAGATGCGCGACGGTCGCGGCGACATCGTCCGGGTGGCCGTACCTGCCAAGGGCGGTGATCGCCCGCTGCCCCTCGGCAGCCGGACCATTCGCCGGGTTCATGTCGGTATCGGTGGACCCGGGATGCACCACGTTCGCGGTGATCCCGCGGGGCCCGAGGTCTCGCGCCAACCCCTTGGTCATGCCGAGCAAGGCAGCCTTGCTCGTGGCATACAGCGTGATGCCCGGTCCGGTCACCCGCTCCGCGAGGTTGCTGCCGATCGAGATGATCCGTCCGCCCTCGCCTAGGTACTCGGCGGTGGTTTGCGCGGCGAGCAGCGCGGCCCGCACATGGATGGCCAGCATCCGGTCGATCTCGGCGACAGTGAGTTCGCCGAGTGGGCGCTCACCGAAGATGCCCGCGTTGTTCACCAGGATGTCCAGCCGGCCGAACTCGCTCGCCGCCCGGCGCACCGCGGCGACGATCGCCTCGGGTTCCGCACTGTCCGCCTTGATCGCCAGCGCCCGCCGGCCGAGTTCGCCGATCGCCGTAGCCACCTGCCGCGCTGACTGCTCGTCGTTGACGTAGGTGAGCACCACGTCCGCGCCGTCACTTGCCAGTCGGTGCGCGATCGCCGCGCCCATCCCCCTGCTACCGCCGGTTACCAGCGCCACCTTGCCCGAAAGCATTCCGCCTCCTTTTTGTGTTGATCGATACATAATTACTATCGGGACTAGAATGCGTGGTCAAGATGTTTATATATCGAGTGACACAGAATACGGTGAAACGGAGCGAACGATGACCGCACGCGGCCGACCACGCGCCTTCGATCGAGACGAGGTGCTGGACAAGGCCATGCGACTGTTCTGGGAGCGCGGCTACGAGGCCGTCGCGCTCGCGGATATCACCGCGGTCACCGGGATCAACTCACCCAGCCTCTACGCGGCGTACGGCGCAAAGGAGGAGTTGTTCCGCGCCGCGGTGCGGCGCTACAACGAGCAGGGCAGCCCGGTCCAGAACGCGCTCGCCACCCAACCGACCGCCCGGCTAACCATCGAGGTGATGCTGCGAGACAGCGCGCGAACGTACACCGACCCGGCCAATCCGCGTGGCTGCATGGTGGTGCTCGCCGCGACGAACTGCACCCAGGACAATGCCGCGATCCAGGACTTTCTCGCCGATTGCCGGCGCACCGACCGCGATCAGCTGCGCGATCGACTGGCTCGCGGGGTCACCGAAGGCGAGCTCCCGAAGGGCACCGATCCGACCGCGCTCGCGGACTTCTTCCACACCGTGCTCTACGGGCTGTCCATCCGGGCCCGGGATGGCGCGAGCACCGCGGAACTATTGGCCATCGTCGATACCGCACTGGCCGCATGGCCACCGGAAACCGGCTAGCCGGCAGCCCCTGCGCCCAACGATGCGGCCTCCCCCGCGCAAAGGTTGCCAATGGCAGGCATACTCACGGCCAATATGATCCTTCGCCAACCGGGAGGCATCCTTGGCATCGGCCGGCTCAAGGCCGCACCGTCGTCCAAAAGCGACGGATGTAGCAGCGCGGGCGGGAGTGTCTACCGCGACGGTATCCCTGGTGATCAACGGGAAGACCGGCGGAAGGGTGTCCAAGGAGACCGAGCAGCGGGTCCGCGCGGCCGTGGCGGAACTCGGCTACGTGGTCGACCCCGCGGCCCGCAGCCTGGTCACCGGGCGCAGGCACTGTGTCGCGCTGGTTGCCCCCGATGTGGCCAACCCGTTCTTTTCCCAGGTCGCTTCCGGTGTCGCCAGTGCGCTCGGCACCGACTACCGGCTGCTGCTCGCGGTGTCCGGCCCGGAGCGGGACAGCCCCGATCTCGAACAGCTGGTCGCCTTCGGCGTGGACGGCATCCTGCTCGACTTTCCCGGCACCGCGTTTGACACCGAAGGACTGGACTGCCCGCTGGTGCTACTCGACGAGCCGACTGGACCAACGGATCGTTCCCGGGTCTACTTCGACACCCGGCCAGGAAGCCAGCAGTTGGTCGACCGGTTGGTCGACCTTGGACACCGGCAGATCGTCTATATGGACGCCAGCCGCCCGGGCAAATCCTTCGACACCCGGCGCAAGCAGGTGCTCGGCCGCTTGCGCCGCACCCAGGACGGTGTGCTGCATCGGGCCCGTTCGGACCTCGACCTGCGCGCGGCACGGGAATTGGTCACCGAGTCGTGGCCGGACTGGTCCGCGCGCGGGGTGACCGCGATCATCACCGCTACCGATGTACTCGCCTACGGCACCCTCAGCGCCCTGCATGACCTCAACGTTGCGGTTCCCACACAGGTATCCGTAGCCGCCTTCGACGATCTCCCGTTCGCGGAGATCACCGCGCCGGCGCTGAGCACCGTACGGCTTTCCGCCTTCGATCTGGGCGTCGAGTCCGCGCAGATCCTGCGCGAACACGTGGAGGACCGGACACTTCCGCCGCGTACCAGGTCACTGGACACGCGGCTGGTAGAACGTTCCTCGATCGGCCCCGCCGCCGGATGAGTGTAGTTGCAAACTAATGCGTTAAACGTTTAACTTGTTCAGGTGGCCGAACCTCCGCAACCAACCGATGCCACCCTCGGCGTCCTTGGTGACCTGCTCGAAGACATCGTGGTCTGGTTAGATCAGCCACTCCGCACGGGAACCGACAACCCCGTCAGCATCCATCGCAGCCGTGGCGGCAGCGCGGCGAACGTGGCATCCTTCGCGGCCGAGCTGCTGCCGACCTCGTTCATCGGCAGGGTCGGCGCGGACCAGCTTGGCGACAGCCTCGTCGCCCACCTACGCGCGGCCAATGTGGACGTTCGAGCGCAGCGCGGCGGTCGCACCGGGAGCATCGTGGTACTCGTCGACGAACACGGGGAGCGCACCATGTTGCCGGACCGGGGCGCGGCGGCCGAGCTCGCCGAGGTGCCGACCAGCTGGCTGGACGGGATCGCGCTACTGCACGTACCCGCATACGCGTTCGCCGTCGAACCGAGCGCGCGGCACACCAGGCAGCTACTGCACACGGCTGCCGCCAGAGGCATCACGCTGACCATGGACGCTTCATCCACTGGCCTACTCGAGGATCTCGGCACCCGGCGATTCCTCGAGCTGGTTGCCGAGTTGCGCCCAGCCGTGTTGTTCGCCAACGCTTCGGAAGCCGAACTGCTCGGCCTCACCGAGGCCACCCCGCCGCCGGAAACCAGCTACGTGATCAAGAACGGGGCCGCACCAACTACCATTGTGGACAGCAGCGGCAGCCGGCAGATCCCGGTACCACCCGCGCCAATCGCACGCGATACAACCGGCGCTGGCGATGCCTTCGCGGCCGCCTATCTGAGCACCCTGCTGCACGGCGGGAAGCCCGACGAAGCCGCCGAAGCCGGCCATCACCTCGCCGCCCAGGTGTTGCGCACCCCGGGGGCTGGCCGCTCCCGACACGCAGACCATTCGCCATCCCAGGAGGACACGGACCTATGAGCACCGCACCGATCCGGCTCGGCACCGAGGTCGCGGACGCGCTGCGCGACCGAACCCCCGTAGTAGCGCTCGAATCCACCATATTCTCCACCCTTGGCCTGCCAAGCCCGCACAACGAGGAAGCGCTACGGCGCTGCACCGCGACGATCCGCGCGGCCGGTGCCGTGCCGGCGCTCACCGCCGTGCTCGACGGGCAATGGCGGGTCGGCATCGAAGCAGCGGAAACCGAGCGAATTCTCAGTGGTACCGCGAAAATCGCCGAACGCGACCTCGCCGTCGCCGCCGCGCGAGAATGGCCGGTTGGCGTCACCACCGTCTCGGCGACCGTGGCGCTGTGCCGGCTGGCGGGCGTGCAGGTGTTCAGTACCGGCGGGATCGGCGGGGTGCACCGTGGAGTGGAGCTCAGCGCGGACATCTCGGCCGACCTGGACGCGCTGGCCAACAACCCGGTCGTCACCGTCTCCGCGGGCGCCAAGGCGTTCCTCGATCTGCCACGCACGCTGGAATACCTGGAAACCGCGGGAGTTCCGGTACTCGGCTGGCGGCACGACGACTTCCCCGCCTTCTACACCCGCTCGAGCGGGCTACGCGTGCCGCACCGGGTGTCCACAGCCGACGAAGTCGCGCGGGTACTGCGCATGCGCGCAAGGCCGAATACCGGCGTGCTGCTCACCGTCCCGATCCCCGCGGACAACGAGCTGGATCCAGCCGAACTACAGGAAAAGATCGACGCCGCGCTACGTTCCTGCGCCGAGGAAGGCATCCGCGGCGCGGCGATTACCCCCTACGTGCTTGGCAAGCTGGAAGCCGAGACCGACGGCGCGAGCGTACCTGCCAACCTGGCACTCGCCGAGCACAACGCGAGCGTCGCGACCGAGGTGGCCACCTCGCTGGTGAAGCTTGCGGGCGAAGACGGGGATTCGTAGTATGCCAAGGACGTTAAAGGTTTAACTTTCCTGGTGCTCGCGGCTGTGCCGCAGCCACACAGATTGGTCAGGGTATGACCAACATGTTCGACCATCACACCGCCGAGTTCGCGGCCGACCCGTGGGGCGTCTATCGGGACTTGCGCGAGCGGTGCCCAGTAGCGCACTCCACCGCCTACGAGGACGGCTTCTGGGTGCTGTCCCGGTACGCGGATATCCGCCGCTGCGCACTGGATACCGAGACGTTCTCATCCGAGGGCGGCGATCTGCTGATCCCAGCGGAGAATCCGGACAGGCTGCTGCCGGTCCAGGCCGATCCGCCGCTCGCCACGGCGTATCGCAAGGTCATCATGCCGCTGTTCACCGCATCCGCGGTCCGCGCGATGCGCCCGGATATCGAGCGCTATACCGACGAGACGATCGATGAGTTCATCGAACGCGGGGAATGCGATCTGGTCGCCGACCTCGCGCTGGCTGTTCCCGGCAAGGTCACGATGCGACTGGTTGGCTGGCCGGAGACGGACTGGCCGGATGTGGTGCTGCCGATCAGGGACTTCTCCACCTATCCGGCCGACGCGCCGGAGCGCTTGGCCGCGGCCGAGCAACTGGCCGGGATCCGGCAGCGGGCAAGGGACAACATCCGGCAGCGGGCAACCGAACCGGACACCGACGTGGCGAGCATGCTGGTACGCGGCACGGTGCCGCACGGTACCGGCAGTAGAGCACTGACCGAAGACGAAGCCGTGGACATCATGATGATGGTGCTCTTCGGCGGAGTGGACACCACGGTTGCCGCGATCGGCAATATGCTGCTGTACCTGGAAACCGATCCGCGACTGCGGGCAAGGCTGGGCGCCGAACCCGAGCTGATCCCCGGCGCGGTGGACGAACTGCTGCGCTACGAGGCCCCGGTACAGGGTTTTGCCCGATTCGTCCGGGCGGATACGGAAATCGGCGAGCGGGTAGTCGCGACGGGCGACAAGGTCTTCCTCGCCTGGGCCGCGGCAAACCGCGATCCCGCGGTCTTCGACGAACCGGATACGGTGCGCCCGGAACGCTCCCCCAATCCGCATCTCGCCTTTGGTATCGGTGCGCACCGCTGCATCGGCGCCACGCTGGCCAAGGTCGAGCTGGAGGTGGTCCTGCGCAAGGCGCTCGCCAGGCTCGGCGAGTACACCGTGCGACATACCGCGGTGCGGCCGACGCCGAGCTGCGGCACCACCTTCGGCCGGCAGCGGATACCCGCGCGGTTCGTGCCGGGGCCGCGTTCCCGGGCAACTGACAACGTGCGTTAGTAAGGAATCGGGATGTCTGATAACAGCCTGCGCGGGCGTGTCGGCGCGGAAGTGGAGACGGTCGGCATCCGACCGATCCCCGACGAGCAACGCACCATGCGGCCATACCGGATGTTCATCGTCTGGTTGATGGCGGCAAGCTCGGCGACGACGCCACTTGTCGGCGATCTGCTCTACGACTACGGCATGACGAACTTCGTCATCGCGGCGCTGATCGCCTGGCTGATCGCGCTCATCCCCGCTGGGCTCTTCTCCGAGATGGGCCGGCAGACACCGCTGACGGCACTGGTTGTCGCCCGCAGAACCTTCGGCTGGTCCGGCGCTTTCGGCTTCTCCGCGCTGTTCACCGTGGTGAACCTCGGCTGGTTCGGGCTGAACACCGCGGTCGGCGCCTCGATCCTGGCCGCCATCACGGACACCTCGTTCGTACTCTGGTGCATCGTCGTCGGCGGAGTACAGATCGTGCTGGTGGTCTTCGGCATGAAATGGCTGGAACGCTTTTACCGGTACACCACGGCGTTGATGATCATCTGTTACGGCGCACTGGTTGTCTACCTCGCACTGAACTACGAGCTGACTTGGCCGGAGCAACAGGTTCCGATGAACTGGGGCAGCGCGCTCACCATCATCCTCTCGTTCTCCATCCTTTCCTGGACCTACAAACTGTCCACTGTGTCCCGTTTCGCGGTGCCGGTCGAGCGCACCGGCGGCAGCAGGGCAAGCTACTTCCTGTCCCCCGCGGCCGGCGTGATGGTGGCACTGATCGGGATGGGCGTTGTCGGGATCTACTCGAAGGCGGCGACCGGCGAGTGGAACATCGCGCTGCTCGGCCAGGAGATCGAGGGCTGGGGCATCGTGGCGGCGATCGGCGTAGCTGTCGCAGTGGTACAGACCAATGCGATGAACCTCTACCCGGCGATGATCGACCTGCTTGTCGCGCTGAACACCGTGCGGCGGCCGTGGAAATGGGAGCAACCGATCGCCAGCGTGCTGCTCGGCGTCGTCGGCATCACGCTCGCCGTGATCGGCATCCTGGACAACGCGGCCGACTTTCTCGAAGCGTCCGGCAAGGTGATCATTCCGTTCACGTTCATCATGCTTGTCGACTGGATCGCGGTGCAGCGCAGGAAGACACCGAGCGAGGAGTTCTTCCGTGCGCCGCGCGGCTTCGCCGAGCGCTGGCGGCTGGACGCGGTTGGTGCCTGCGCGGTCGGCGTGCTGATCGGTTTCTTCGGCGAACGTTTCCTGCCCGCCTTCAGCTACGAGGTGCTGCCGCTGCCAGTCGTCGCCGGGGTGGTCGCCGCGGCGCTGTTCTGGCTGTTCGCCCTGCCACGCATTCGCGCGGCGCGGGACAACGACAAGGAGCAGGTGGGTGCCAACTAGACCAGTACTGCTGGACTGCGATCCAGGACACGACGACGCGCTGGCGATCATCCTCGCCGCCGCGCACCCCGCGCTGGACCTACGCGCGATCAGTACCGTGGCTGGCAACCAGACGCTGCCGAAAACCACCTTGAACGCCAGGCGTATCTGCACCGTGGCCGGTATCGAGGACGTCCCCATCGTCTCGGGCAGAGCTGCCCCGCTACGCGGGCCGGCGCTGGTGGCCGAGGACGTACACGGTGAGTCCGGCTTGGACGGACCGGCGTTCGGCCCGCCGCAGGTACCACTCACCAGCACGGACGGCATCGGCTATCTGCGGGACATGCTGCGGGCAAGCCAGGCACCGATGACCGTGGTCGCCACCGGACCGCTGACCAATATCGCGGCACTGTTGCTCAGCGCCCCCGATGTGGTCGAGCGGATCGAGGAGATCGTGTTCATGGGCGGGAGCACCGCGGAGGGGAACACCACGCCCTATGCGGAGTTCAACATGATCGCCGACCCGGAAGCCGCGGATATCGTCGTGCACAGCGGCGTTCCGGTGACCATGTGCGGTTTGAACGTCACGCACCAAGCACTTGCCGATGACCGGGTGTGCGCCGAGATCGCCGCGCTGAACAGTCCACTTGCCGGGATCTGCGTGGAACTGCTCGGCTTTTTCGCGAGCACCTACCGGCAGCTGTGGGGTTTTCCGGCACCGCCGGTGCACGATCCGGTCGCGGTTGCCCGCGTCGCCGAACCCGAGCTGGTCAGTTGCGAGCTCAGCAGGGTGGATATCGAACTCACCGGGAGCTACACGCGGGGCGCGACCGTGGTTGATCGGTTCGCGCGTACCGGACGCGAGCCGAACGCGCGGGTGGCCACCCACCTTGATCACGAGCGGTTCTTCGCCGCACTGCTCGACGCGATCCGCGAATTGTCCACACGCGACCCGAACCGGGAAGATCCGCGATAGGAGGCCTAGCAGCGATGACGGCGGTACCGATCATCAACTTGGACCAGCGGCCGGCAACGGTGGCCGCCGAGCTGGACGCGGTGTGCAGGGAGATTGGCTTCTTCCAGATCACCGGGCATGGCGTGGACGCTGAGGTGGCCGATGCCGCCTGGTACACCGCGCGGGCGTTTTTCGACCTGCCCATTGCCGAGCGGATGACCGTCGTGATGCCGGAGCCCGGCTATCCGTTCGGCTACAGCCCCGTTGCCGGCGAATCGCTGAACCAGTCGATGGGCGGCGGCGCGCCCGCGGACCTGAAGGAATCGTTCAACGCGGGGCCGCCGGCCGCCGAGCACGAGTTCGCCGACCCGGAGGAAGCAAGCGCGTACCTACCGACGCCATGGCCGGATGTCGCGCTGCCCGAGCTCCGGCAAACCTGGCAGCGCTACTACACCGAGATGCTGACCCTGGGCGCCCGGCTGATGTCCCTGTTCGCCAGGGGGCTTGGCCTTTCGCCGGACTTCTTCGCGGACAAGATCGACACCTCGCCGAGTTCGCTGCGCGCGCTGAACTATCCGGAACAGGACGCTCCGCCGGCACCGGGGCAGCTGCGTGCCGGCGCGCATACCGACTACGGCACGCTGACCATCCTGCGCCAGGACGACGCTCCCGGCGGTCTGCAGGTGCATACCCGCGATGGCGAATGGGCGGCCGTACCGAGCGTGCCCGGCGCCTTCGTGGTCAACATCGGCGATCTGCTCGCCCGCTGGACGAACGACCGGTGGCGCTCGACGCTGCATCGAGTGGTCAACCCCGAGGTCGAGCCTGGCCGGCCGACCCGGCGGCAGAGCATGCCCTTCTTCCACAACGCGAACTGGTCGGCCACGGTCGAATGCCTGCCTACCTGTCTCGGCCCGGGCGAGGCACCGAACTATCCGCCGGTGCTCGCCGGCCCACACCTGATGAACAAGTTCCGCGCCACGGTCACCTGATTTCGGACGGGCCGCAAGGCACGGCGGAACGGATGGAGGATTCCTGCCGGCGAAGCGGTCCGGTAACCTCTTGCGCGTGAGTTGGGACGCACTGAAGTCACAGGCCTCGGAAACGACCGAAGCGGGGCTGTCATCCGCGCGGGTCGATACGACAACGGCCAGCGTCGCCAGAGTCTACGACCGGTTCCTTAGCGGCAAGGACAACTACGAGGTCGACCGCGCGGTCTACGAGCAGGTCCTGCAGATCGCCCCGCAGGCGCCGCAGATCGCCAGGGACAACCGCGCATGGCTGATCCGGGTGGTTCGGTTTCTCACCAACAACGCCGGGATCAACCAGTTCCTCGACTGCGGCGCGGGCTTGCCGACGGCGGAGAACACCCATGAGGCGGCCCAGCGACTGAACCGCGAGGCGCGGGTGATCTATATGGACAACGATCCCGTTGTCGCCGCGCACGGCAGGGCCCTGCTCGAGGAGAACGATCGCACCCATCTGGTGATGGGCGACCTGACCAAACCGGACGAGATCCTGAGTAACCCGACCGTGCGCAAGCATCTCGATTTCGACCAGCCACTGGCCCTGATGCACTGCGCCACGATGCACCACGTGCCGGACTCGGACGGTCCTCGGGACATCATGAAGACCTATGTCGACGCGCTACCGTCCGGTTCGTATCTCGCGCTCACCCATTTCCATGACCCGGGCGAAGCGGACCCGGAAGGGCACGAGCTCGCCCGCTTCATCGAAGGGGTGTTCGCGAACAGCTCGATGGGCTCCGGTTTCTTCCGCAGCCGGGAGGAGATCGAATCGCTGTTCTGCGGGCTACCCCTGGTGGAGCCCGGCCTGACGAACCTGAACGACTGGTGGCCCGATGGGCCACGGCTTGGCGACGTTCCGCCGGTCGACCGGGTACTGCTCGGCGCTCTCGCCCGCAAGCCCTGACCACGGGGTATCGCCAGCCCTGTCCAATCGGGCGTAGGCTAATCTGTGAACGGTCCTTGAGTTGCGCTCAGCGCGAGCTATGCTGTCGTGTTGACCAGTTTGTTCGTACCGCTGGAGGCCTGAGATGACTGCCAACGAGCCTGCGGGTTGGGGCCCGACAGCGCGTCGTATGGTGCTCGGCGGCCAGCTGCGACGGCTCCGCGAACGCGCGAATATCGGCAGGGCCGAGGCCGGTTTCGAGATCCGCTCGTCCGAATCGAAGATCAGCCGGATCGAGCTCGGCAGGGTGAGCTTCAAGGAACGCGATATCCGCGACCTGCTCACCATGTACGGCGTCGCCGATGAAACCGAGCGCCAGCAGTTCCTCGACCTGATCCGGCAGTCCAACCAGCCCGGCTGGTGGAACGGTTACAGCGACCTGATTCCGACGTGGTTCAACGACTACGTCGGCCTTGAAGAGGCCGCTGCGCGTATCCAGACCTATGAGGTGTTGTTCGTACCTGGCCTGCTGCAGACGGAAGAGTATGCGCGGGCGATCACCGGCTACGGGCTGGTTGGCGCGAGCAACGACGAGCTCGACCGCAGGGTGGCGCTGCGCATCGCGCGGCAGAAACTGCTCGCCGGGCCGAATGCACCGCGGTTGTGGGCGGTGCTGGACGAATCGGTGCTCTATCGGCCGATCGGCGGTCGGAACGTTCTGCGCAACCAGCTCGAGCGGTTGCTGGAGATCACCGACCTGCCACATGTGACGCTACAGATCGTCCCGTTCAAATTCGGTGGTTACACCGCGGAGAGCGCGTTCACCTTGCTGCGCTTTGCCGAAGAGGACCTGCCGGACATCGTGTACATCGAACACCTCAGCGGCAGCCTCTACGTGGACAAGGCGGAAGAGGTCGAGCTGTACAGCCAGACGGCGCACCGCCTCGCGGTGGACGCGGAGACGCCGGATCACAGCCGGCAGTTGCTCCGCAAGACCATCTCCGAACTCTGAACCTTCACCCGCGCTGAACCTCTACCCGCGCTGAGTCCCCACCCCACTCGGAACCACGCAGTTCGCGCGTCCCGCCACACTCCCTAGGACACCCACACGTGTCCTCGCCCGCACCCAATATTCGCGTTCAGCGGGCTGACTGTCGATATTTGCCGGCATTCACGGCCAGACAGAACACCCACAGTTATCACCATTGGAACTTGATCCCACTAATGGATGAGATTTCAATACGCAGAATTACCGTTGGTATCACCCGGATATAGATAACCCGGATGAGTGTGATGTAAGTCATCAACGAGTCCAGTAACGGTGCAGAATTCTCCGTTTATGCCAGGGGTTTGTGTCTTTTCGCAGGTCATCGCTTCCTCGTTAGTAGGCCCGCCGCGCGCCATACGAACAAGCGGATGCGGGTGCGCATGCACGTGCATTTACCGTTGAAGCCACGAGTGTTAGCGTGACGGCACGGTCAAATGCACGTGCAGATGCATGGGGATGACACGGCAAGTGCATCCCACACCGCATCCGGAAGGAGGGCCGTCCGATGGACGAGGTCCGTAACGGAATTCCCGCTCCCCGGCTCCGCGACGCCGTATGGCGCAAGAGCAGTCGCAGTGGCGCCCGCGGCAACTGCGTGGAGATCGCAAACCTGCCCGGCGGAGTCGCAGCCATCCGCAACTCGAGAAACCCGAGCGGCCCGGCACTCGTGTACACCCGCGACCAGCTAGATGGCTTTCTTACCGGCACGAAGCACGGTGAGTCGGAGGAACTTCAGTCGTAAAGCCGTGGTGGAGCCGGTCGACGCCGGCCGGCTCCACGCAATGCGTTTCCCGGGGGAACCGATGCCAAACATGGATATCACCGGCAAGCTCACCGCATTGATCGATGCGGGCTTCCAGTTCGTCCACCCGCGCAATGCGGAGGGCGAGGTCGTCGCGATCGTCGGCATGCGGGTACACCAGGGGGTTGTCGACCTCGTCCGACTACATGGCGCGGACGACGCGATCGCCACTCGAGCACCGGTCGACGAAGAAGACGTGCTCGCCCCGAAGGCGGTGCTCTGGGAGCGCAGCGGCGAGTCCGAGGCTGTTATTGACGCGCTGCTTGAACTGGCCGATCCGGAACCAGAGCCCCCGGCACGTGGCGGCGGGACTCGATACGCGCGTGGCTGCTGGGTCGCCGATGGACGCGGCCGAACGCAGTGGCTGACCGCCACCGCGTAACCCACTGACTGCCCCCGCGCGCCGCGACTACGTGGCGCGCGGGGCGCTCCCATCTCGGGCCTGCTGGCCCGGTCAGCCGGTCCAACCGACGCCGAGGAAAACCAGATCTGGTTGACCACGGGGCACCGGCACCGATAGCACGGTCACCTCGGCGAAATGCCGTTCCAATCGTCGCGTGAAGGCTGTCGCGGCACCGGCGCTCCACACGGCAAGTACCCCGCCGGGGGTGAGCAGCGCACCGAGCCGGCCGAGCCCCCATTCGCCGTACAACTCCGCGTTTCCTTCGTCGACAATCCACTCTGGACCGTTGTCGATGTCGAGGCAGATGGCGTCGAATCGCTTGGTGGTCGTGGCGATCCAGCCAAGCAGATCCGCGACAACAAGCGTGGTACGTGCGTCGGCAAGGGCGTCCCCGTGATACGCACGGAGCGGTCCCCTGTTCCAGCTGACCACCGTTGGCTCCCGTTCCACCACGATGACCTCGCCGACCCGCGCATGGTCGAGCGCGCGTCGCAGGGAGTACCCGACCCCGAGGCCGCCGAGCAACATCGCGCCGCCGGCCGGCATCCGGTCGGCGGCGGCGTCCACAAGCAGACGTTCCGACTCACCGTTGCGGGTATCCATCAGGAAAGTACCGTTCGCGATCACCTCGTGGTGCCCGGCAACCTTGCGCAGCACCAGTTCGCCAGCATGGCCGGCGACGCGTTCGATGACTTCGGGGGAATCCACCGGATCACGGTAGCAATCGGATGCGCACCTGGTGCGTGGCAGCCAGTGGCCCTACCGTGGAGCGTGCACAGCCTTTCGCCCGACGAACGCTCCTTGATTCGGGAGGTGGTCGCGATGCGAGCCGCGGTGGGAAATCACCTGCGCATCCACGGACGCCATGTCGCCGATGGCGAACAACTCGGCGAGATCATCGAAGTGCGTGGCGACGACGGCAGGCCGCCGTATGTCGTGCGGTTCGGGGACGGTCACGAGAGTTTGATCTTCCCCGGTCCGGACTGCGTCGTTGAAGACGGCAGCACCACGGATACTTAACACAACTGAATCGCTGGTCCACAACGGACACTTTTCCGATCCAAGCCACCAACCGCCAAGCGTGCGTGAGATCACGGAAACATCGGGATAATCTCGGCCGACACTCTGGTTGGTGTTCATCGGCGAGCGCACACAACGTCGTGGGGCGAACACCGCCCACCGCGACGCCTACTTGTCACAAGCCGCAAGCCGACCGGAGAGGGAACAGTCGTGCCTGTCGCGCTCATCGCGCTGGCCATCGGTGCATTTGGCATCGGAACCACCGAATTCGTCATGATGGGGGTGTTACCCGAGACCGCCGACGCGTTTGGGGTTTCGATCCCCACCGCTGGCAATTTGATCTCGGCCTACGCCCTGGGGGTGGTGGTCGGCGCGCCAACCCTGACCGTGTTGGCCGCCCGCCTGCCGCGCAAGACCATGTTGCTGGCGATGATGGCGGTGTTCACCGTCGCGAACCTCGGGTTCGCCGCGGTGCCAAACGCTGAGCTGGGGGTCGCGCTGCGATTTCTGGCCGGGCTACCGCATGGCGCGTTCTTCGGCGCGGGTGCGGTGGTGGCCGCCAGCCTGGTCGGCAAGGGCGACCGGGCCAAGGCCGTGTCCATGATGTTCGTCGGGCTGACCCTGGCCAATGTGATTGGCGTACCGCTCGGCACCCTGCTTGCGCAGCAGGTTGGCTGGCGGGCGACCTTCATCGCGGTCGCCGCGATCGGGCTGCTCGCGATGCTCAGCGTCTACCGGCTGATTCCGGACCAGGGAAAACCCGCACCGGGCTCACTGCGGGAGGAGTTCGCTGCCTTCCGCAGGCCACAGGTCTTGCTTGCGCTGGCGATCGTGATGTTCGGCTTCGGCGGCACCTTCGCGTGCCTGAGTTACATCTCCCCGATGCTGACCGATGTCACAGGCTACTCGCCTGGCTCGGTGACCTTGCTACTCGCGCTGGTCGGCGTCGGCATGACGGTGGGCAATCTGCTCGGCGGCTGGCTCGCCGATCGCGCGCTGATGCCGTCGTTGTGCATCGGCATTCTGAGCCTGGCCGCGCTACTCGCCCTGTTCACGGTGACCGGTCAGCATCGGGCGAGCGCTGCCGTGACGATCTTCTGCATCGGTATCGCCGGGTTCATGATCGGCCCGATGATGCAGACCCGGATCATGGACAAGGCCGGCGGCTCGGCCTCCCTGGTGTCCGCCGCGGTGCAGTCCGCGTTCAATATCGCGAACTCGATCGGCGCCTACCTGGGCGGCGTGGTGATCGCCGGTGGCCTCGGTCTCATGTCGCCGAACGTGGTCGGCGCACTGCTCGCCCTGCTCGGTTTGGGTCTAGCCGGCCTGTCCGTGCTACTCGACGTGCGAACCTCCCGCGCCCAACCCGCAGCGGCACACTAACCAGCCCTGCCCCGCCCGAATCAACAGTTAGCCCGCGAAACGCGCCCCAAAATCAACGTTCAGCCCGCTAAACTCAATTACTTGCAGACGCTAAGTTATCAACGGTTAGCCCGCTGAACGCGAGTCGGACCGACAGTGAGCCCGCGAAACGCGGTCCGAAATCAACGTTCAGGGTGCTAAACGCGGTCCGAAATCAACGGTGAGGGTGCTAAACGCGAATTTGGGCGGGGTGGTGGGGGCTAGCCTGGTGGCGCTTTGCTTCGTTGCAGCACCCTGGTCTGGAACTGGTCGAAGGAGATCGCCAGGATGATCAGCACGCCAATCGCGATCCGCAGGTAAAACGAGTTCACCTCGAGCAGGTTGCCGCCGTTGTTCAAGGTGCTGGTGATCATGGCGCCGATCGCCGCGCCAATCGCGCTGCCCTTCGCGCCGAACAAGCTCGCGCCGCCGATCACACAGGCGGCGATCGCGTCCAGCTCGTACGTCTCACCCGCGGTTGGCACCCCGGCATCCAACCTGGATGCCAGCAACATGCCAGCCACCCCGGCAAGCAAACCGGACAACGCGAACACGCTCAGCTGCACCTTGCGCACTGGCACGCCGGAAAGCCGCGCGGACTCCAAATTGGACCCGGTCGCGTAGATATACCTACCCCACACCGTCCGCCGCAGCATCAATCCGATCGCCGCGGTCAACAGCACGGCGATCCAGAACATATTCGGCAGGCCGAGGAAAGTGGCATTCGCGATCGACGAGAACCCCTCGGGAAGCGGCTGGATAGTCTTCGCGTCGGTAATCAGCAACACCAGACCACGGGCGGCACCGAGCATGCCGAGCGTCACGATGAACGCCGGCAGCTTCGCGTACGCGACCAGCGCACCGTTGATCAGGCCCACGGCCAACCCAGTGCCGAGCGCGCCAAGCACCGCGACGGGTATCGGTAGACCGCTGACCATCAGTTCAGCCGCGATCGCGCCGCTCAGCCCGACCACCGAACCGACCGAAAGGTCGATCCCCCTGGTCAGAATTACCAGCAGTTCACCGATCGCGATGATCCCGTACACGGTGAACTGCCGCGACAGATTGCCCATGTTGCCGACGGTCAGAAAGGCCTCGCTGGCCAGCGCGAGCGCGCCGAACAGCACGACGAGTACGACGATCCCGCCACCCTCGCGCCCGACCAGATCACCCCAGCCAACAATCCTCGGCCTACCGAGTCGACTATCGGCACCCGCGGTCACCGGCCGCAGCTTGTCCTCCCGAACGACCAGCCGCGACCAGAATCCACCTTGCTCACTCATGCCCGCTCCCCGCGCCGACAGGAGTTCCGGTACTACTCATCCGCACCAATTGCTCCTCACTGGCTTCGGCAGCGGTGATCGTGCCAACCACCCCAGAGTCGCGCAGCACCACGATCCGGTCGACCAGACCGAGCAACTCAGGCAGATATGACGACACCACGCAGATGGCCATTCCTTGCTTGGCCAGTTCGCCGATCAGCGTGTACATCTCCGCTTTCGCGCCTACGTCGATCCCCTTGGTCGGCTCGTCGAAAAGCAGCACCCGTACATCGCTGACCAACCAGCGGGCCAGCAGTACCTTCTGCTGATTTCCACCAGACAATGTGGACACTTCCTGGTCGAAGGACGCGGCGCGCAGTCGCATCCGGTCCAGTGCCGCGTCCACCACGGCCGCTTCCCTACGGTTACTCAGCCAACCGCCGGTAGCAAAGCTGGACAAGCTGGCCATCGCCGCGTTCTCGCGGATACTCAGATCAGGGAGTAGGCCGAGTTCCTTGCGATCCTCGGAAAGCAACCCGATCCCGGCCCGCACACTCGCGCTCGGATCACCCCTTGGCACCCGCTTTCCCGCGACGGAGACGGTACCCGCGACGGGCCGGTCCGCACCAAAGATCGCGCGCAGCAGCTCACTGCGGCCAGCACCGAGCAAGCCCGCGATTCCCACGATCTCGCCCGCCCGCACGTCGAGGTCGATCGGATAGCGACCCTCGGGCGGACGCAGCCCGCGCACCTCGAGCAGGGGGTGACCGGCGTGCTCGGGTTCCCGCTGGCCGTCCGGGTACAGGTTATGCACGTCCCTGCCGACCATCGCCGCGATCAGCGAGTCCTCAGTGAACTCACGAGCATCGTCGACCTTGCTCAGCTGCCCATCGCGAAGCACCGCGATGCGATCCCCGATCTCGAACATTTCCTCGAGCCGATGGGTCACGTAGAGGATCGCCACACCTTCCGCACGCAGCTGGCCAATCCGCGCCAGCAGCGCGGCGGATTCCTCAGCGGACAGAGCCGTTGTCGGTTCGTCAAAGATCACCACGCGCGCCCTACCGCCGAGCACCTTCGCGATCTCGACCAGCTGACGGTTCGCCGCGCCCAGCTCGGCTACCGGGGTGTCGGTAGGCAGCTCGGCCAACCCGACCCGCTCGAGCATCCGCGAGGCTTCGGCGCGCAGCCGGCCACGTCGAAGCAGCCCGTAGGCGGCGGGCAGCGCGCCCATCAACAGGTTCTCCGCCACGGACAGATCCGGCAGCAGACTCAGCTCCTGATAGACCACGCCGATCCCGGCCTGTCGCGACCGCGCGGGATGCCAACCGTCGCCAACCGGCTCACCGTCCATCAGATACTCGCCGGAATCCCGCCGTACGGCCCCGGTGAGTACCCGGATCAGCGTGGACTTACCGGCACCGTTCTCGCCGGCGAGACAGCAGACCTCGCCAGCCCGGAGATCGAGGTCCACCCCGTCCAGTGCGAGCGTGGCACCGTATCGTTTGGACACCCCACGCAAGCGCACGAGGTCCGCGGTCGCCGGCACGATCAGTTCCCGCCCTCGTCCGCGGTCACCGTCGGCGGATTGAGCAACACCTTGATATCGGGCCTGCGCATGTTCTGCCGATCAGCGAGTACGGCGCCGGGATCCAGTTCGGCCTCGACCTGGCTACCGGACACCGCCTTCGCCGCCTCGACCACACCCTGATAGCCAAAGAAGTAGGGCTTCTGCACAACCAGCGCGTCGATCGGGCCCTGCGCGAGTGCCGCGTTCTCCTGCGGGTCCGAATCGAACGCGACCACCGGCAACTCGTCGGCAAGGCCGTTCTCCTTCACTGCCTGCGCGACCCCGTTGCCAGACATGTTGTTCGCCGCGAACACGCCCACGAGATCATCGACCGCACTGATCTCATCGTTGAGCTGCCCAACGGCGGTCGGAATATCGTTGTTGTTGAACCGTTCCTGGGATATCTGGAAGCTCGGGCAGTTCGCCGCCAGCCCGTTGCGGAACCCGCGTGCCCTGTCCTGGAGCGCCTGCACGCCAGCCACCGCGTTCGCCAGGAACACCTTGCCGTCGCGATGCCCAGCATCGCGCATCAGCCGGCAGAGCCGCTCGGCCGCCTGCTCACCCGCGCGCAGGTTGTCCGTGCCGATGAACCCCTCGGTTTCCGTGGCGACCTTGCCGTCCACGGTGATCACCTTGATCCCCGCGTCCCTGGCTCTGTTGATCACCTCGTCCAGCGCGGTTTGTGAATTGGCCGCGAGCACAATCGCATCTACCCCGCGGGAGATGGAGTTCTCCACCATCCGGACCTGCTCGTCCACATCGGTCTCGGTGGTCGGCCCGAACTTGCCCACCGTGATCCCGAGATCCTGCTCGGCCCGCTGCGCTCCGGCAAGCATGCTCTGCCAGAACGACGAGTCGGTGGCTTTGATGATCACGTCGATCTCGGTCCCGGTGAAAGCCGACGGACCAGCCCGTTCCGGACCGCCAGGACCGCCAAGAGCTCGGCCGATCACCAGGCCAACGACCATCGTCAGCACCACGGCGGCCAGCACGAACGAGGTAGAGAACAGCACTCGCCTGCGCCCAACGGCTCCGCCCGCCGCGACCGGGGCTTCGCTCGACTCCGGTGCGGAAGTATCCGGTTTGCCCGAATTCCGCCCGGCTGACTCGGTTGGTTCCTTCGGTGACATCGACACCTCACTGTGCGGTCCAACTCACTGAAGTGTCGGGAGGCTAGCACCGCAAGCAAGGCTGTGTAAACGATTACTCGGGTCGTCGATACAACGACGGAACCGGACTGGCTGGCGAACTGCCGAGCCAGCCCGGTTCGCCGGGTCGGGGCCCTGTGGTCAGGCGGTATGGTCAGGCAGCGGCGGCGAGCGGCATGGCCATATCCGCGAACGCGCGCAGTTCCCTCGGGATGTCCGGACCAGCCGGCTGGTACATCACCTCGGTCACGCCGGCAGCCCGCATCTCGGCCAACTTCGGCCGCAGCTCTTCCGCGGTACCGGTCAGAGTGAACTCGGGTACGTTCTCCCGTGGCATCACGGCACGTTCAATGTCGTTGACGTACATCGCGTGGCCTTCGTGCGCGACCAGATGCCGCACCCGCTCGTCGGCCCGCATAACGTGTTCCCGCCACTGCGCTCCGCCGGGGATCTGATCCAACGCATCCGGTCCCTGCCACTCGTAGTACAGGTGATACACCATGGACGCGCCGAATCCGGCCGCTTCGTACGCCCGATCACTGATCGGCGACTCGCCCTCATCGAGCACCGTGCCAAAGGTCAACTTGGTCACCCAGTCGAAACCTTCGGGTGGCGCGGCGAGCGCCGAGGCGATCCCGTCGCCGTACTTACGCGCCACGGCAAGCCCCTTCGGCCCCTCGGCCGCGACCACCCACGGCACGGCGATGGGTCGATCGGAGAGCACGTAGTTCGGGTGGCACATCCGGATCACCGAATCGTCCCAGGCTACGTCCTCGCCGCGGAGTAGTGCCTGCACCGCACCGACGTAACTGTCCACATCGGCCCAGCGCATCGGCTTCTTGCCAAGCAGGCAGCTGCCGGTGAATCCCGAGCCAATCCCGACGCCGAAGCGCCCTGGAATCAGATCGACCAGCTGCGCGATGGCGCTCGCGGTGACCAGCGGGTGCCGGATCCGCGGTACGAGCATTCCGGTCGCTAGGTTGATCCGCTCGGTGCGCACCGCGGAAAGTGCCGCGGTGGCCCATACGTCGGCGGTGATCGCTGGCGAATCGTAGAGCCATGCCCGGTGATAACCGAGCTGCTCCGCGAGTTCCACGTGCGCTGGGGTGCTCGGCGCACTGGCGAACGCACAAGAAATGTTGAATGTCATGGACTCGCGCTCCTGTCTTGTGTCGCTAAGCGCCGTGCAGTGCGGAAGCGTCCGGGGCACACTGCTCACGCACTACGCGGCGAAGAATCTTGCCAATCGCCGACCTCGGCAGCGATTCAACGAAACTGACGCCGGTTACCTTTTTCACCGAACCGACGCGCTGTTTCGTCCATTCGATCAGTTCTTCCTCCGTTGCCGCACAGTCCGCGCGCAGTACCACCGCGGCATGCGGCGTCTCACCCCACTTCGGGTGTGGGACTCCGACCACGGCGGACTCCTGGACGGCGGGATGCTCGGCAAGCGCTCGCTCCAGCTCGATCGGCCAGATGTTGAAACCGCCGGAGATTATGGTGTCTTCCTTGCGGTCAGTGAGGTAGAGGAAACCGTCCTCGGCGAGGTAGCCCATATCCCTGGTGCGGTGCCAGCCATCTTCGGTGATCCGCTCCGCGGTGGCAGCCGGATTGCCCCAGATCTCGGACATCTGCCCTGGGGTCCGTCCTGCCACCTCACCGATCTCGCCAACCGGTAGCTGATTACCGGCATCGTCGAGAATCGCGATCTCCGAGTTCGGCGTGGGCCGCCCTGCCGAGCGCAACCACTTCCGTTGTTCCTCGGTGCCATCCACCACATGGTGAACCGGGGCCAGGATGGTTAACGGGAGCGCCTCACTCTGCCCGTAGATCTGGTACATGACGTTGCCCCACAACGCGATCGCCGCACGTAACGTCCCTTCCGAAGCCGGCGCCGTGCCATAAAGGACGGTGTGCAGACTGGACAGATCGCGCGTCGCCGCGTCCGGATGCTGGGTGATCATCTGGATCATCGTGGGTACCACGAGCACGATCGAGGCTCGCTCTCGCTCGATCAGTTCGAGGAAGTGCGCTGGTTCGAACGCGGGCATCACGATGGTTCCCGCACCGGCCGCGACCAGTGGCCAGATGAACAGCCCGGCCGCGTGACTCAACGGTGCGGGGACCAGGTACCTGTCCTGCTCGCCGAACCGCGTCACGATAAGAGCCATCTCGTTGCCCATATCCATCCAGCCACGCACCGTGTGCAGGATTCCCTTGGGCTTACCAGTAGTTCCCGCGGAAAACCGGATGATATGTGGATCATCTTCGCGCAGCGGAACCTGTGGGTCTACAGTAGATGCTCCAGCGAGCGCCTGGTAATAGTCCACCGTGCCCGCCGGCGCATCACCGACGACCAGCACCAACCGCAGCCCTGGAACATCGGAAAGCACCGGCTGCACAGCGGCGAAATGCTTGTCCTGCACGATAAGCGCAGCAGATCCGGTCAGCTCGAGAAGGTACTGGTGCTTGTCCGGAGTGTCGTGCGTGTACAGCGCGCAACGCACATAGTTGCCCAGCGCGAGACCAGCGATCTGCTCCAGACTCTCGAACGCGTTGTCACTCAGTACCGCGACCCGATCGCCCGGCGAGATCCCAGCATCGCGCAAGGTGTTGGTCAACCGGACGGCACGGTCGAACAACTCGCGATACGTCTGAGTTCGCTCACCACTGGCGAACGCGGTGTTCTCGCCATAGAGCCTTACTGCCTTACGCAGCAAAGTTGCCGGGTCCATTGCCGTGGCCCCCGCTCAGGGTCGTCCGCCATGCGGCACGTCAACCGTGGTGGTCTTCAGTACCGCCTTGTCGGTGTCGATGCCCTGCGCCGCGGCGAAGAAGTCCGGCACCGTGCACAGCAGCAGGGTCCGGTTATCAGGGCCGCCGAGTGCGCAGGCGTAGATCCCGTTGCCGGCCGGATCGGTGAGTTCCTCGACAATCTCGCCCTGCGGGGACAGTCGCACGATGCGCTTCTTCGCCCCGTCAGCAATCCAGATGTGGTCCTCGACATCGATCGCGCAGCCGTCCGGAAGCAGGTCCACGCCGGCCATCATCTCCGCGGTTGGACCAACCGGCGGTGGCGTGCCGAACTGCGCGAGCACCCTGCGCTCGGTGAGTTCACCGTTGTCGCCGAAGGTGAACGCGGTCATCCGGCCAGCAAAGGACTCGGCGACAACCAACGTGCTGTCGTCGTTGGTGATCACCATTCCGTTCGGGCACCACATGCCGTCGGCGACGACCGAGACGGTGCCGTCCGGGTCCACTCGGTACACCGAACCGGCACGCGGGTCCTCGCCCTGCGCGATGGCGAATCCGATCGTGCCGATATAGGCGCGGCCGTCCTTGTCCACCACCATGTCATTGATCTCGTAGTCGCAGACACCGGACAGGTCGGCGTGCACGCTCACCGCACCATTCGCCGCACGCTTGAGTAGCTTGCGGTCATGCATCGAAACGACAAGGAGCGAACCATCCGGCAGCCAGCCAAGGCCCGATGGGTTCCCTTCCACCTCCATGATCACCGTGCGGGTACCCGAGGAGTCGTAGGTGCACACCTTGCCCGCGTAGATATCGGAAACCCACCACAAGCCATCCCGCCAGCGGGCACCTTCGAAGTAGTGCCCGCCGCTGGCGAGGGTTTCAACCGTCCTAGTTGTCATCACTGCCGTTCCTTTCGTTGCCGTTACTACGGTGTGCCGAATTCCGAATAACATCTCTGCCGGATGGATCGACGATGCTGCCGTGCAGTTGGCGGTTATGTGCATGCCCCGCGTGATGCAGCCCGAAAGCGACGTCGATCGCGCTCCGCTGACCTTGAATATCCAGACCGCTGTTGATCGCCCGCTTGGCCAACCGGATACCAAAGGTTGGGCGGCGGGCGATCCGCTCAGCAAGGTCAAGCGTTGCCGCCGCCAACTCATCCGGCGGTACAACCTGATTGACCATGCCAATTTCCCTCGCGAGCTGAGCGCTGATCGGCTCACCGGTGAAGAGCATTTCTTTTGCTCGGCGGGCGCCGAGCTCCCAGAGATGGGTGAAGTACTCCGCGCCGTTCATATCGAATGCGCATACCGGGTCCACAAAGGAGGCATCGGAGCTGGCCACGATCAGATCACATGGCCATACCAGCATCAGCCCGCCGGCGATCACCCTGCCCTGTACCTGCGCGATCGTCGGCCGGGGAATATCCCGCCAGCGCAGACACAACCCGGTAAACAGTTCTTCTTCAGTAGCAAGCCAGGATTCGGCTCCTGGCGAGTCGAATCCACCGGACAGCGTGTGGGTATCCACGCCGTCCATCGACCAGTCCGAGTCAAGATCGTGCCCCGCGGAAAAGTCCGGTCCGTCCGCGGCGAGCACGATGACCCGGACGTCGGAATCCCGGAGTGCGCGCTGGTAAGCGTCATCGAGTTCGTGCAGCAGCGCGCGATCCTGCGCATTGCGCTTGTCCGGGCGGGCGAGCACGATCCTCGCCACCGCGGGCGCTGGCCGCTCGTACCTGATGCGCTCGTCGGTCACAGCCGGTACCCCTTCGCGATGATCTCCCGCTGCACCTCACTGGTCCCCGCGTACACTGTGGACACAATGTTGTTGCGCAGATAGCGCTCCATGTTGTACTCGGTGGTATAGCCAGCCGCACCCATCATCTGCATGCCTTCCAGCGTGATGCGTTTGGCCGTTTCGGTGACCTTCAGTTTCGCCATCGAAGCCAGGCTGGGAAGCTGACGTTCCGGGTCGGCGTCTACCCGGCCCGCCACGTCATAGACGAGCAGGCGACAGCACTCCAGCTCGGTCGCCAGATCCGCGATCCGGTGTTTCAACGCCTGAAACGATCCGACCGGCCTGCCGAACTGCTCCCGCTGCCGCACATAGTCCAATGTGTCGTCGAAGGCCCGACGGGCGTTGCCAAGGAACTGCGCCGCGCACGCCAACCGTTCGAAGTTCAGCCCGGCCATCAACTGTTTCCACGCCGCGCCGGCTACGCCGATGACATGGTCGGCCGGCACGAAGGCGTCCGTGAAGTACACCTCGTTGATCTCGCGCCCACCAAGTGTGTCGATGGGGCGGATATCGATTCCCGGCGTGTCGCACGGTACCTCGAGCATGGTGATGCCGTCGTGTTTCACGCCGGAGCTGTCCGTGCGGCACACCAGCAGAATCCGCTCCGCATAGTGCGCGCAGGAAATCCAGGTCTTCTGCCCGTTGATCCGGTAGCCACCGGATTCGGCATGGGCGCGGCAGGCCAGCGAGCCGACGTCCGACCCAGCGTCCGGTTCGGACATCGCAACCGAGGAAACCTCACCCCGGCAGACACTGCCGATGATCTCCCTTCGCTGCCGTTCGGAACCGAACCGCTCGGCCGCCTTGCCCACGATCATCGAGATGGCCAGGCCAAACACCGGAACCTGACCATAAGCGAGCTCTTCGAGCAGTACGCAGGCGTCCGTTACCGAGCCACCCCCGCCGCCGTACTCCTCGGGCAGCGCGACACCACACCACCCGAGCCTGCCCAGCTTCTCGCTGATCTCCTTGCTGTGCGCATGTTTTCCGTCGTCGGTCAGGGCACTCCACTGCTCCCGCGTACCGCATTCCCGCGCCACGAAATCGCGGATCGCCGCGGCGAAATCCTGGCGGTCATCGGCGTCAAGAGCCGTCATCGACATCGCGTTCCTTGTGTCCGCCGCTGGGGCATTACCTGGGACGAGTACTTGGTGTAGTTCGGTCAGCTGACGCTGTAGGCATGATCGATGGTGTAGAGCAACCCTGAGGTGAACGAGGACTCGGCGCTGACCAGATGCAGCGCCACCCTGGCCGCCTCATCCGGTTCGCCCCACCGCCCCTGCTTGGCAACGACATGCGCGTCGAGGTTCATCGCCACACCGTCGGTAAGAGTCTCCTCATGGAAATCGGCGCCCGCTGTCTTGATGAATCCCGGCACCAGCGCGTTCACCCGGATACCCGCCGGCCGCAGTTCGAGTGCCGCCGCGCGGGTAAGCGCCTCCACGCCGGCTTTGCTTGCGCTGTAGGCGCCAAGTCCGGCGATCGCTCGACTCGCGGCAACCGACGAGGTGTTCAGGATCGCCCCGCCACCGCGGGCTTTGATCGCCGGCGCCGCGTACTTGATACCGGCGAACACCCCGCCGAGATTCACGGCCACGGTGCGCTGCCAGGCTTCCTCGCTGAGCTCGGTCAGCGGCGCGCCTCGATCCACACCGGCGTTGTTCACCATGATGTCCAGCCCGCCGTAGGCCTCCTCGGCGAGCTCGACCGCGGCACGCACCTGCGTCGGTTCCCCGACGTCACAGCGCATGGCCGTTGCCGCCGACCCCAGCTCCGTTGCGGTGGCCGTGGCGCGTTTGGTCGAGATATCCGCGACCACGACCTTGGCCCCTGCCGCGACAAAGCAGTGTGCGATCGCCTTACCGATACCGCTTGCGGCACCTGTCACCACAGCGACCTTGCCGTTGAGCTGCTGCGTGTCCACGAACGGAACCTCCGAGAGACCTAGGCCACATCACCGAGACCAGTAAAGAGAACTTAAATCCATCCCGGGATGTATGTCAATGATTCGAACGAGGGACAGACACGATGAAGATCCGTCACGTTGCGCGGTGACACCTCATTGCCGTGGCACCTTTTGAAGGCACCCTGCTATTGGGGGGCACGTCGCGCCACCCCACGGCACGGCAATACCGGTCGGACCTGCCGCGTATCGAAACGGCAGGTCAGCGAAATGAAGACACCTAGGCGGGGGCTTCGAGCAGGGCGCACACCGCTTCATGCAGTACGCGCAGCTGACGCTGTTCCCGGTCCGGATTCGGGTACAACGCACTCTGCGACGCCATCCCACGCATCACATTGACGATGTGATCGCCAATCGCGCGCAACCGCTCGGGCGAGTGCTGCCCATCGTCGAGAGTCTCCATCATCAGCACGCGAATCCGGCGACCAATCTGTTGCTCCGCGGCGACCAGCCGGGTCTTGAGCTCAACATCGATTCGCGCCGCAACCCTCAACTCGGCAGCCGCGGTGAACACATCGTCCTGAAAGGACGCCCACAAGGCTTCGAGTACCGCGAAGAGACCGTCCTCGGCAGACTTCTCGAACGCGGCCAACGTTGACTGCATGAGGTTCTCGTGCAGATGCACCAGAGCCTCAGCGACCATCTCCGCCTTGTTCTTGAAATGGTACTTCTGCGCGCCGCGGGTAAAGCCGGACAACTCGGCGATCCGCGCCGAGGTCGCGCCCTGGTAGCCATAGGAGACGATCGCCTTGACCGTCGCATCCAACACCGCGGACCGGGACGCCGCCCGACGTTCCGCATTTGTTCGGCGCTGGGTGGATTGCACGGTCATTCCAACAAGCCTAGAGCATCCACCGGGGACACAACGGTCATCCCGCCGCCAGGTCTACCCCAACGGGCCACCCTCGATTGTCAACGCCACCACCACGATCAGCAGACCCAGCCCGGCATAGGTCAACGCGTCCACTGGTCGGCTGCGAATCGCCAGCAGCCAAACCCGATCGTCCGAAAGCGCCAACCGGATGACGGCGGCCACCAGCAACGCGATGCCCACCATGCCGGTGCCCTGGCGCCAGTAATAGAGCGCGATCTGCACCAGCCCGATCGCCACCAGGCCCACAACTACCAGGAACGGAGCGTACGGAGCGCTACCCCGTACCCCCCGCTCCCGCCACGACATGGTCACTCAACCTCGCTACGCCGAACTTCGTTCGGAGTGCTGCTCACTCCGCCAAGCTCCGTTCAGGAACAACGCTCACTCCGCCAAGCTCCGTTCAGGAACAATGCTCACTCCGCAAAGCTCCGTTCGGGAACAACGCTCACTCCGCAAAGCTCCGTTCGGGAACAACGCTCACTCCGCCAAGCTCCGTTCGGAAGCCTCAACGACATTGGCCAGCAGCATCGCCCGCGTCATCGGCCCCACCCCGCCAGGCATTGGCGCCAGGAACCCGGCAACTTCGCGCACATCCGGGTGCACATCGCCGACCAAGCCCTGCTCGGTTCGGGTGACCCCGACATCCAACACCGCCGCGCCCGGGCGCACGTCATCCGGCGTCACCAGTCCGGTCTTACCTGCGGCGGCGACCACGATATCGGCGCGCCGCAGCTCCTCGCGCAACTCCCGCGTCCCCGTGTGGCACAACGTCACCGTCGCGTTCTCACTCCGCCTCGTCAACAACAGACCCAGCGGCCGACCCACGGTGACGCCACGGCCAACCACCGCGACCCGCGCGCCCGACAGCGGAACCTCGTACCGGCGCAGCAACTCCACGATCCCGCGCGGTGTGCACGGCAACGGGCCAGGCTCCTGCAAAACCAACCGGCCAAGGCTCACCGGGTGCAACCCGTCGGCGTCCTTGGCCGGTGCGATCCGCTCGAGTACCGCGCCCGAATCGAGGTGATCCGGCAACGGCAACTGAACGATATAGCCCGTGCAGGCCGGATCGGCGTTCAGCTCGTCGATCACCCCGAACAGGTCGTCCTGAGAAATGTCGGCCGGTAGATCCCGGCGAATAGAAGTGATACCGACCTTTGCGCAATCCGCATGCTTACCCTTCACATACGAATGCGAGCCGGGGTCATCCCCGACCAGCACGGTGCCCAGCCCAGGCTGGATACCCCGCGCCACCAACGCCTCCACCCGAGCCCGCAGATCTTCGAAGATCACGTCGCGGGTCTGCTTGCCATCCAGGATCGTCGCCGTCACGCCGCAATTCTGGCAGAAACTGTCCAGCTGGCGCCCACCTGCCGAGAATCCGCAGCAAGCAGAGGTCGAGGCGGGTTTTCACGCGGCAGGAAGGCCAGCTGAACAGGGTGACCGTCACCGTTCGACTACCCACCGAATCACCCCGCTACGGCGGTTGTGCGAACCGGCCACCAGGACGCACCATGCTCTCGCGGGGTCCCCCACACGCTGGGGTAACCCATCGACCGAATGGCGGTGTCAGCTCACTCGGGCGGGACCACGTGTACACCGCGATAGCCGAGAGGGGAAGATGGCGGCGTGGCTCCGACGCAGCTGAATCCGACCGAGCAGGATGCACTGGTCAAGCAGATCGGCCTGACCTTGCTACGCGCCGCCCCGGCCGACTGGCAACAGCTGGTCACGCGCTACCGCGCGGTCGGCCGGTACCAGGAGATGACCGGCGAGATCACCATGACGGACGGCACCGTCCAGGAGTGGGAGGTCTCCCAGGATGTAGCCGGACTGTTCGCGCGACTACGCGCGGGCATGCACCGGGACGGGCGCGGCACCTGGTTCAACGCCCGTTACCAGCTAGACCGGCCATCCAGCTACAACCTGGACTACGACCGCGATGAACCGCAGTGGGCGGCGGAACCACCCGCCCAGGCCTACGCGGACGAGTTGCGCACGTTCCCGCGCACCGAGGAGAACGTGCCGGACTGGCTGATGCGCCGGCTCGCCGGGCTCACTCCCGAGCAGCCCGGCCCGCGCTTCCGAATTGCCCGGATCTTCGACGGAATGGGCGCCGACGGCCGTCCCGTGATCAATCGTGGCGAGCTGGACCAGGAAACCGCGCAAGCGGTGCTGCGTTATTTGGATTCCGCGCCGGTCGTGCTACCCGGCCGCGGGCACGATATCGACCGGCTGGCTCCGGATGCGCCGAACACCGTGCCGGTCGCCTTCCACAGCGACGGCACCTGGATCTGGCCGGCCGCGGTGAACTTCTATCTACGGGAATACGGCGTACCGCCCGAACCGGAACTGCTGCAACACATCAGCGCCGCGCAGTTCACCGTTCCCGAAGTGGCAGAGCAAGCGCAGGCGGCGGCAGCCAGCTACCTCACCCGCAATGCGCCTCCGGCCCAGGCTCCTGCTCCGGCCCAGAATCCGACACCGAGCCCGATGTCCCAGGAACCGCCGCCGCGTGCCGTCGACGAGCCTGGCGACCCCGACGAGCCCGCGCTCGGCTACGCCGATGAACCGGAGCCCACCGACGCACTGCGCGAACCAGCGCCACCAGCGGTCGAGGCGCCCGATCCAGTTCCCGAGCCCGCCGATATCGACCCGCACACCGTGGTCACGCCGGAGATGCCGCCGGAGGCCCCTGGCGTCGGCGTGCCGATGGTCGCCGCGCTGGCAAGTGGCTTTGACACGCACTCCGAGCAGGTGAACGGTTCGCATTCGGGCCAGCAAGAACACCCGGAGGACGACCCGCTGCTGCCACCCCGGCCCCCGGACGCTGAGCTACCGGAGGCCGAAGCGACCTCCGTGGTGCCGATCATCGACGCGCCGATCCCGGACGACGATGCCCCACTGGCAAGCCAGGAACTGGGCAACCAAGAACCGGGCAACCAAGAACTGGGCAACCAGGAGCTGGGCAACCAGGAGCCGCCGGAAGACGACGCCGAGGTCACCCGGATCGATGCGCCGCTGCCGGCGCTGGACGGACCCTCCTATCGAGACGAGCCCCAATATCGGGAGGAGCCCCAATATCGGGACGAACTCCAGTACCGGGACGAACTCCAATTCCGGGACGAGCCCCAGTTCGGCGAGCAAGCCCAGTTCGGCGAGCAGCCCGAAGCCGCGTCCTTCGAGCACGGGCCGCCCCCCGGGTTCGAAACCGGCCCCGCTTTCCAACCGGTGGACAAGTCCCAGCCAGCAGGTCCGGTTCAGCCAGCCGAGACGTTCCAGGCACCAGATCCGTTAGCGGCGCCGCCGGACACGGCGGCCAAGTTGACGCCGCAAGGCTCGCCGGCCGGCGAACCGGCGGATACCCGTGCCCCGCGCTCGCTCGGCGTGGACGAATGCCTTGAGCTGTTGCACGCGACGCTGACCGAACTGGACGTACCACAACAGGCATACCGGATCGGCGAAGCCGGCGAGCAGGCCTGGTGCCTTGAACGAACTGACAGCGGCTGGCGCGTCGGTTGGTACGCCCAGGAACTGGTCAATCCGGCGATGTTCGGGGATGTCCAGGATGCCGCCGCCTTCATGCTCGGCAAGTTGCTGCTGAACGTGTCACAGGCGGACGTGCCCCAGCCGGAGCAGGTTCCACACCAGGATCAGCCGGCCCCCGCGTTCCAGGCACCGGATCCGCCAGCGACACCAGTGCCGCCCGCGCCGGTTCCACCAGACGCAGTTCCACCGGGCCCGGTTCCGCCAGCGCCGTCGCAACCGACACCGGGAGCTGGTTTCACGCCTCCGCCGCCGGCACGGCCCGAGCCCGACGAGGTCCCGCTGTTCACGCATGCGGAGGAACCGCAGCCGCGCCAAGCGCCACCGGCACGACCGGAGCCATCGCCCGTTGCGGCCCAGCCGCCGGCGCAACCGGCACCCCAAGCTCCGGCACCCCAGGCTCCTACCCCTCAACCCCAGGGAATGGGCACCAGGGACCGGATTCGCACCGAGATTCCGCCGGAGATCTCGGCGGCCGCGCTGAACTCGGCAGGTGGTTTCGCGGCAGCGGAGGACTTCGCGGGCGCCACCAGTCAGGCACCAGCGGCCACCCGCACCACCGTGGACGAGCGGGAGGCCCAGCAACCGGCGGTCCCGAAGGCCGCCGCGCCGAGGACGGCGGCCGCCAGCAAGGCCGAGCCGCAGCAAAGCGAGCAGCGTGGTGGCGCGCAGGGCGGCTCCAGCCGCTGGCCGATTCAGCCGATGCCTGGCGAGCCGCCGCTGACCCTGTTCCGTGGCAAGCAGATGATCAATCTGCCGGCCGGCGCGGAGGTTGACCGGTTCGGCGAGCCGGACGGCAATCTGACCTATGCGGACGGGACTCCGTTCGAGCAGCGATCATTGGTACCGGAGTGGGTGAACCGGCGGTATCACGTCTATCGGCTCCGCCGGCCGATGCAGGTGCTCACGGGTACCGCGATCCCATGGTTCGAGCAACCGGGGGGCGGCACCGCGTATCTGCTTCCGCAGTCGGTCGACGAACTGATCGAGGACGGCGCGCTGGTGGAAATCGAACCTGGACCACCGCCGGTAAACAGCTACTAGCCGCGGCTACCCCACCCGCAAGCCGTGGGCAGCGGCGAACGATACGGCCATATCGATGTCGATTCGGGCGCCGGTCAGCACGGCCTGCCGCAAGGCGGTCGCGTCCAGCCGCGCGCCACGGAGGTCGGCGTCGTCCAACCGTGTAGCGGTCAACCGCGCCCCGGTCAGGTCGGTCTGGCGCAGATCCGCTTCCCGCAGGTCGGCCTCGACCAGGTTCGCTTCCCTGAGGCGCAGGCTGGACAGGTCGGCTTTACGCAGCTCGCATCGGCTGAGGCTGACCAGGGTGAGGTCGCAGTCGCGTACCGTCCACGGTCGCATCCGCCGGCCAGTGAACGTGGACCCGAGCAGGCTGCACCCTTCGAAGTGGCTGTTGCCGAGGACCGCGTAATCAAAGGTGCAGGACCGAAACGCGCTCGCGCGATGCCGGGATTCGCCAAGGTCCGCCTTGGTGAAATCGCAGTCTTGGAAGATGACCTGGTTGGTGTGCAGCCCGCGCAGGTCCGCGTCGGTGAAATCGCACTGCTCGAACTGCCAGTGTGCCCAGTGCTCGCCGGTGAATACCGCGTCCCGGTAAGACTCTCCGCGTACCGTCCGCACCTGGGGCTGTTCGTCGACGTCCTCGTTCACCCAACCAAGGCTACGCAGCGCACCGACAGATCAGAGCAGCCAACCCCCACCCCAAAAAACGCGATTAGCAGGCTAACCGTTGATTACTGAGCATTCGCAAGTAACGCGATCAGCCCGCGGAACGCGGTTTTGTGGATTACGGGACGACGACCACCGGGCGACGAGCCTGTCCGGCGAGCGCCTTGGGCACGGTGCCGAGCGAACCGCCGATATGCCGTGACCTGCCAACCACGATGCAGTCCGCCCACTGCTGCGCGGCGACGCTTTCCAGCCCGCTTGCCGGGTCGCCGCGATGGTGCACGAACTCCCATGGCACCGTGCAGTCGGCAAGCAGCTCGGCCGCCGTCTCGCGTAGCTCATCGACGAACGAGGTCGCCGCTTCGGTCGCGGTGATCATGCCCATCGGCGTCCAGTAGGCGGGGTTGGCCAGCGGCTCGATGTACACCAGGATCAGCTTGGCCCGCTCCCGCCGTGCCAACCCGGCCGCCCAGGCGCAGGCGTGTTCGGCGGCCGTGCTCCCATCCATCGCCACCACGATGCTGGACAGCCCGTCCTTGCCGATCTCGTATTCGGTCGGGTCGTCGTTCGCTCCCGGCATCCGTGCATGGTAAGCGCCAAGGTCGGACGAATCGTCGATCCCGCCGAGTTGTAATGCAAGGCTTACCTGGTAGCGGCGAAGCTCAGCGGAAATCGCGGGACCGGGAAGGGATGCGCAACTCAAGGTGTTGCAACCGCTCCGCGTACACGTTGATCACCCCGTCCACCCGCTCAACCGTGCCCCTGATCAGCATCGCGGGGCTGGCCCGCGCCACCCGGTGGTAGCGGGCCCACAGCCCTGGCGAGCACACCACGTTGACCATCCCGGTCTCGTCCTCGATGTTCAGGAAAGTCACCCCGCCCGCGGTCGCCGGCCGCTGCCGATGCGTGACCGCGCCGCCGACCAGCACCTTCTCGCCGTGCTCCACGCCGCCCAGCTCACGCGCGGTACACACCCCGAGCGAAGCCAACCGCGAACGGACGAACTGGGTCGGGAAGCTGTCCGGGGAAAGCCCGGTCGCCCACACATCCGCGACCGCCAGCTCGACGTCGTCCATTCCCGGCAGCGCGGGTGCCACCGCCGCCACCGTGGTGCCCGGCAACCGGTCCGGTCGCTCCCCTGCCACCGCGCCGGCCGACCACAATGCTTCACGGCGGGGTAACCCGAAACAGCCAAAGGCACCCGCGGTCGACAGGGCCTCGAACTGCGCGGTGCTCAGCCGCACTCGGCGGGCGAGATCGGCCATCCCGGCAAACGGTCCACCGGATTCCCGCGCCGCCACGATCTCCCTGGCGAGTTCCGTACCGATGGTGCGCACCTCATCGAGCCCGATGCGCACCGCGAGACTGGAATTGCGCGGCGAGGCGCGTTCCAGGTCAGCCTCCGCCGCACTGGCATTGATATCCGGGCCACGAACCACCACCCCATGCCGGCGCGCATCGGCGACCAGTGACTGCGGGGAATAGAAACCCATCGGCTGGGCACGAAGAAGCCCGGCGCAGAAGGCAGCCGGATAGTGGTACTTGAACCACGCGCTGCAGAAGACCAGATGCGCGAAGCTCAGCGCATGGCTTTCCGGGAATCCGAAGTTGGCGAAGGCGAGCAGTTTGCGGTAGATCGTCTCGGCGAGCTCACCGTCGATGCCTTTCGCCCGCATCCCGGAAAAGAGCCGATCCTTCAACCGCGCCATCTTCGCGGTCGAGCGTTTGGCCCCCATCGCCCGCCGTAGCTCATCGGCCTCCGCCGGGGTGAACTCGGCGATATCCACCGCGATCTGCATCATCTGTTCCTGAAACAGCGGCACCCCGTAGGTTTTTCCCAGTGCGGGTACCAGCAGTTCGTGCTCGACCTCCCAGGTCTCTTCCCCGTTGTGCCGGCGGATATAGGGATGTACCGAGTCACCCTGGATCGGCCCCGGCCGGATCAACGCCACCTCAACGGCAAGGTCATAGAACTTCCGCGGTTTCAACCGGGGCAGCGTGGCCAGCTGCGCCCTGCTTTCCACCTGGAAAACCCCGATCGCGTCGGCGGCGCAGAGCATGTCGTAGATCCGCTTGTCCGCAAGGTTCAGCTTCGCCAGATCCACGACTTCACCGGTGTGCTCGCGTACCAGGTCGATCATGTAGTGCAGGGCGGAAAGCATGCCGAGACCGAGCAGATCGAACTTCACCAGACCTATTTCGGCGCAGTCATCCTTGTCCCACTGCAATACCGTGCGGTCTACCATCCGCGCCTGCTCGACCGGGCACACCTCGCTCACCGGTCGATCACAGATCACCATGCCGCCCGAGTGAATACCCAGATGTCGAGGAAAGTCCTGTAGCTGGCAGGCCAACGCCAGCACATCGTCCGGGATATCGTGATCGTGATCTTCCGTTGTGGACTCGAGCGGGCCCCAGCGGTCAATCTGCTTCCCCCATGCATCCCGCTGGCCAGGCGCGTAGCCGAGGGCGCTGGCGGTATCCCGCACCGCCGAACGGGACCGGTAGGTGATCACGTTGGCTACCTGCGCGGCCCGCAACCTGCCGTGCTTGCGGTAGACGTACTGGATGACTTCTTCCCGCCGGTCCGACTCGATATCCAGGTCGATATCCGGATACCCATCCCGTTCGGGCGCGAGGAACCGTTCAAACAGCAGCTCCCAGTACACCGGGTCCACTTTGGTGATTCCCAACGCGTAGCAGACCGCGGAGTTCGCCGCCGAACCACGGCCCTGGCAAAGAATGTCGTGATCGACGCAGAACTGCACGATGTCATGCACGATCAGGAAATAGCCGGGAAAACCAAGCTCCTCGATGATCCGCAGCTCATGTTCGATCTGCACATACGCCTTCGAGTAGTCCTTCCTTGAGCCATAGCGCTTCGCCGCGCCCTGATAGACGCAGGAACGTAGCCAGCTTGCCTCGGTATGCCCCTGGCCCAGCTCGAACGGCGGCAGCCGCGGCGCGGTGAGCAGTAGTTCGAAAGCGCATTCGGTGCCGAGTACCGCCGCCCGCTGCACGGCTCCCGGATAGCGGGCGAACCTTGTCGCCATCTCAGCTCCCGAACGCAGATGCGCCGTCCCCGCGCCGGGTAGCCATCCGGCCATCTCGTCCAGACTGCGCCGGGCCCTGATCGCGGCCATCATCGCGGCCAGCCGGCCACGACTTGGCCGTGCGTAGTGCACCGCGCCGGTAGCCACGGTGGGCAGGCCAAGTTCGGTCGCCATCCCGGCGAGCAGATCGTTCTGCGTGCTATCCAGTGGGAGGCCGTTGTCGATCAGCTCGACGAAGACGCGCTCCGTGCCATACCAGGAAACCAGCTGACGTAGCCGCGCGAAGGCGGTTTCCGGGCCCTGCTCGGTGAGTGCTCGACGCACCGCGGACTTACGGCAACCGGTCAGCACCACGCAGTGTTCCGCGGTATCGGCCACCACCTGCTCGAGGTCGTAGACCGGCCTGCCCTTCGCGCCGTCCTTGTGCAACTGCCCCGTGGTGATCGTGCGGCATAACCGGTGGTAGCCCTCCTTGCCCGTGGCGAGCAGTAGCAGGTGCTCGCCCTCCGGATCAGCGATCCCGTTCTGTGGGGCGGAAAGCCCGATGCTCAACTCGGTGCCGAACACCGTGCGGATACCCAGTTCCCGCGCCGCTTCGGCGAACCGGACAACCCCGTACATCCCGTCGTGATCGGTAATCGCGACCGCGTCCAGGCCAAGCCGGAAAGCTTCCTCGGCCAGTTCCTCGGGGTGACTGGCACCATCAAGGAAGCTGAAGTTGCTGTGGCAGTGCAACTCGGCGTAGGGGACACGGCTATCGCCGTCGGCATGGTCGGTGAGGCCAAGCGGTCCCAGATCTTCCGGGCGCGCGTAGGCTTCCCGGTGATATGTCCATGCTGGACTATCGTTGCCGTCTCCCCGCTCAGGGTCGTAGTCACCACGCATCGCCCGGTGCAATTCGGACCAGCGAACGGGTGGGTTATGCCAACCCACTACCCCGCTCCCGTGCCTGGCGAGAAACCGCGCTCGCGGGGCTCATCCCAGCCGTCCCGAACCGGGTCGAATACCGCGCGCACGCCATCCGGGAAGCCAACTTCGGGGCGCACACTCCCTTCCGGGGATACCCTCGGCACCGGAATCATCGGTATCTCGTGCGGAGTAGCCGAACCCATCAGTCGTACACCCCTTCAACCATCCATTGCGGACTATCGTGTTCCGCGCGCAGCAGCAACAACGCGGTTTGCGTGCCGGTCTCCTCCTCGGTCAGCACTACCTGAACCCTGGCGAGCAACGCGGCGCGCTCCGGGGCCCACCATCGCTGATCCACCAGCCAGGGGCCGGCCCAGTCAGAAACCAGACCGGTTACCCAGCCGCTGCGCACGACATGCGGCGCGGCACTGAGTTCACCTCGCGCGGTCAGCTCGATCTCCGCACCACCGGTATCGCGCAGCACGGCCGGCTCGGGAGTTACCAGCACGGTCGCCGGCGAAGGGCTGGGGAGTCGCCCCGGCCATGGCAGCTCCGGATCATCGCGTACCGATCGTTCGGTCCCCCATGGCACCAGCCGTACCCGCTCCGTGGGTCCTCGACCGCCCTGCACGACCGGCGTGCCGGCGCTCTGTTCCCCGAGTAATCCCTGCACCCTGACCAAGGCCCTGCCGGCTCGCTCCGCCGCGGCTGCCTGCTCCGCGCCATGCCACAGACCAAGCTGCAGCTCACTGCCCAGCACGACTTCGGCTGGCTCAAGATGCAGCGTCTGGATACCAGAGCTGGGGCGATCCCCCTTGCCGATCCGCAACCAGCCGTCGAGCTGCCAGCGCACCCGGTCGGCGATCCCAGCGGGGGTGAGCGGTTCAGCGCACCGCCACATCCTGCTGAACTGCTCACCGTGCTCGGTGCTCGCGGTGATGTTCAACCGAGTACACGCGAATCCTCGGCTGGCCAGCCCGGCATGCAACCGCTCTGCCAAACCCCGCGCGACGAACGCGGCGGCATCTACCCGCTCCACCGGCGGGTCTAGGTGTTGTGTGATGGACAGGTCCGGCGGCGGACGACGCCGGTCCAGCGGCCGCTCCTGCGTCGCATTGGCCAGCCGATGTGCCCTGACCCCTTCGGTGCCGAAACGCGCGGCCACCTCCCGTTCGGGAATTTCCGCGAACTCGCCGAGAGTGCTTAGCCCAAGCCGGTTCAGTAGGTCGATCAGCTCCGCGCAGCCCTGCCCAGCAATCCCTGGTTGGTCCAGTTCGGACACGCTGAGTGGCGCGAGGAATTCCGCGCTTGCGCCCTCGGCGACCACGACGGAGCGGTGCGCGGCAAGCAGTGCGGCGAACAATCCATCGGCGATCCCAATCTGACACTCCACCCCGGTGCTACTGGCAAGCTGGTCGATCAGCCGCTCGGCGAGATCGCGCTCCCCGCCGAAGTACCTGGCCGAACCGCGCGCGGGCACCGCGACCACGCCGGAGCGAATCACCTCGACGCCGACCGCGAGTTCCTCTACCGCAGCGGCTACTGGTTCGAAAAGGGCGGCATCGCGCGCCGGATCATCGTCGAACACGACCAGTTCCGGGCAGCGGCCCTGCGCCTGCCTGCGGCGCATCCCTCGCCGGATCCCGTTGCCGCGTGCCTGTGCGGAGCAGGCGAGCACCCGATTCGCGGACAGCACCGCGGCGGGGATATGCACGGGCACCCCGGTTGCCTGTCCCGCCGCGACCACCGGCCAGTCCGGACACCACACCACGAGCAGTCGAGGCGCGCTCATCCCGCCAGCTCCCTCGGCCTGGCTGGATTGGCTTCGGTGGCACCCTCGGCGGCAGCGATCCCGCCGGCGCTGTCGGGGAGCAGCAGCGTTCGACGCACCGGTCGAGCAGCCGCGCCGCGCCCTACCGCTTCCACGACCAACCGCCTGGTCCGCAGATAACCCGAACCAGCTTCGACACCGGACCACCGCGCCGTGCTGCCGTGCAATTCGACCTCGGCGCCGGGCCAGGCGCCGAACGACAACAGCACCGACTTGTGGTGCCTGGCCCGCGCGGACAACCGGCGGGCGTGTTCTGGCCGGATCCCCGCCGCGGCGCGTACCGCGACCAGATCCATGCCTTCCAGCAGCGCCGCCACCACCGGGGCGAATTCCGCACCCGGGTTGGGAACCAGTGCGAGCCGTTGCGGTACGACACCGAATTCGGTGGCGGCGAGCACGCCAATACCGGGCATACCAACCACCCCAGCCCAGGAACCGGCCGAGGTCGCCGGCCCTAGCAGAGCGAGCAACAAACTGGTGGCGCCCCGAACGGCCACCGTGCCGCCACGCCGCAGCCCCCGCCACGGCAACAGCTCCGCGAGTGCCTCGGGTACCGGAAGTACCCGACCAACCTCGGCCGATTCCACGGGTTCACCCCGGTTGTCCTTACCGTGGACAACCAACTCGCTCGCCGTGCGCACCCCGATATGCGACATCAGCGGCGCGAGCGCACCCCGACTCGGCAACAGACACACCTCTCCCCACGACCGTGCGGTCCGTGCAACGGTCGAGCCAAGCCCGATACCGCTACGAACCTCGCCGTGGGGAAGCCGGCGACTACGTTACTCGAACACCGTTATTCGAACACTAGTTCGATACCCCTAGTAAACACCGGCCACCCAACCACGTCAAGTCGGGGTCTTTAGTGCGCGAAGTGCCGGGTTCCGGTCAGGTACAGCGTGATCCCCGCAGCCTCGGCGGCGGCGGTTACCTCGGCATCCCGGACGGATCCGCCCGGCTGCACGACCGCGCGCACCCCGGCGTCCAACAACACCTGCAACCCATCGGGGAACGGGAAGAAGGCGTCCGATGCGGCCACCGAGCCGGCCGCCCGATCACCCGCGCGCGAGACGGCGAGGCGCGCCGCGTCCACCCGGTTCACCTGCCCCATACCGGCGCCGACGGTCGCCCCGTCCTTGGCGAGCAGGATCGCGTTCGACTTCACCGCACGGCAGGAGCGCCAGACGAAGGCAAGATCGGCAAGGGTTTCCGCGTCCGCGGGCGCGCCGACGGCGAGCGTCCACTTTGCTGGATCATCGCCTTCGGCGTCGATGATGTCGGATTCCTGCACCAGCAGCCCGCCGGAGATCGCCCGCTGTTCGAACCCGCCGCGCTCGGGCGAGTCGGCGCGGAGCACGCGGACGTTCTTCTTCCGTGCCAGCACATCCACCGCACCATCCGCATAGGACGGAGCAATGATTACCTCGGTGAAGATATCCGCGATCTGTTCCGCGGCCGCCACGGTGATCTCCCGGTTGGCGGCGATCACACCGCCAAAAGCACTCACCGGATCGCAGGCGTGCGCCTTGCGGTGCGCTTCGGCGATCGCTTCCGGCTCGGGCGCCCTGGACACCGCGATCCCGCACGGGTTCGCGTGCTTGATGATGGCCACGCACGGCTCGGTGTGGTCATGCGCGGCACGCCAGGCGGCATCCGAGTCCACATAGTTGTTGTAGGACATTTCCTTGCCATGCAACTGATCCGCGCCGGCAAGTCCGGAAACCCGGTGCCCGACGTAGAGCGCGGCCCGCTGGTGCGGGTTCTCGCCGTAGCGCAACACCTGGTCGCGCTGCCAGCTCGCGCCGAGCCATTCGGCGAAGCCGGCGTCGTCTGGCTCCGCGAACTCCGCGCCGAGCCAGGTGGCGACGGCGACATCGTAGGAGGCGGTGTGGCGGAACGCGGCCACCGCCAGTTCCCTGCGCTCAGCTAGTGAGAAACCGCCCTGGCGCACCCGGTCGAGCACCCAGTCATAGCGTTCCGGCCGCACCACAACGGCTACCGAGCCGTGGTTTTTCGCCGCCGCGCGGACCATCGCCGGACCGCCGATGTCGATCTGCTCGACGCACTCCTGCGCGCTGGCACCGGAGTCGACGGTCTGGCTGAACGGGTAGAGATTCACTACGAGCAGATCAAACGGCAGGATGCCCAACTGGGCCAGCTGACTCACGTGCTCGGGGTTGTGCTGGTCGGCGAGCAGCCCGGCGTGCACCCTCGGGTGCAGCGTTTTCACCCGGCCGTCCAGCGACTCGGGGAAGCCGGTGACTTCCTCGACGGGGGTGACTGGAACTCCGGCGTCGGCGATCACTCGTGCCGTACCGCCAGTGGAGACAATCTCCACGCCAGCGGCGTGCAGCCCGGTGGCCAGCTCGAGCAGGCCCCTCTTGTCCGATACGCCGATCAGCGCACGCCGAACGGGTTGACTGTCTTGCACCTGCGTTCCTCCGGTCACGGGATACTCACCTTTCGTCCGGTCACCGTGCAGCCCCGCACGGCCAACCGTGCAAGCACATCCACGAGCAAACCGCGTTCCGCGTCCTTGATCCGCTCGTGCAGGCTGTCCGCGCCATCGGCGGGGTCGATCCGCACCGCCTGCTGCGCGAGGATCGGGCCGGTGTCCACACCTTCGTCCACCAGGTGCACCGTGCAGCCGGTGACCTTGACCCCGTGCCGCAACGCGTCATCGACGGCGTGCGCACCGGGAAAAGCGGGCAGCAACGCCGGATGCGTGTTGATCACCCTGCCGCCGAAGGCGGCGAGGAAGGCAGGGCCGAGGATCTTCATGAATCCCGCGGACAGCACCAGGTCCGGCTGATAGGCGGCCACTTCCTCGGTCAGCGCCTTGTCCCAGGCCGCACGGTCCGGATGCGCACCGAGCCGGGTCACGAAGGTCGGCAGGCCAGCCGCGCTGGCCCGGTCGAGGCCGGCGATGCCGTCCCGGTCGGCGCCAACGGCGAGGATTCGGACCGGGTACTCGGGATCCGCGGCGGCATCCAGCACTGCCTGCAGCAAGGTACCCGAACCGGAAAGGAGGACGACGACCTTTGCCGGGGCGGCGATCGACAGTCGAGTCGACGCGGGCTCTGGTGCGGACGCGGGCGGGGTCAGGGCGCGCTCCTCGATAACCGGTTGGGTCGCGACCCGTCCAGCTTAATCGGTGCGATTCCCCGGCTTCGGCTGGCCACCGGGGGTGCGTTCGGTGTCCTCCTGGACACCCTCGGTGTCTCCGTCGTCGGACGGGTCGAGGCCACCGTCGTCGGACGGGTCGAGGTACGCCTCCCACTCGGCGTCATCCCAGGCGTCCTCGTCCCATTCGGTTTCCAGCCGAGCCGAGGCAATGGGCTCCTCGTGCTCTTCGGGTTCGTCGTGCTCTTCGGGTTCTTCGAGTTCGTCGTGGTCTTCGAGCTCGTCGCCCTCGTCCACTTCACCGGTTTCATCGAGCTCGCCTGGCTCATCTGAGGCATCTAGCTCGTCGGACTCGGCAAGATCTTCCTGCTCTTCTTGCTCTTCTTGTTCGTCCGTCATTTCCTGGGCTGGCGCGCCGGAACGCGCCGGGCGTTCGCCCGCGAACCAGGCGAGCAGGCCGCCAGGCAGGACAATGCTCAGGAACGCGGCCACCGACACCAGATCAGCCGGCACCCGAACCGGATCGAATGGTCCACCGGCCAACGAACCGCCGGCAAGCGAGCCAAGCAGAACCCAGCCGAGGGCGGTCACCGCACCAGCCACGATCACCATGCGCAGCCGATCGAAGGGACGCGGCGCGGCCTTCCGGCACATCCAGCCGACCAGCGCGCCCACCGCGGCCGGCGCGAGCAGGAATACCGGCCACCACTGCGCCTGTTGCTCGGGCAACGCGGCGAGGATCGGCAGCGCGGGCACCGGGCCGCCGGAGAACTCGAACATCCCGATATGCGCCGAACCGAGCGTTATCCCGGGCCCCAACGCAAACGACGTGGCCCCAAGCACGGCATTCGGCACATACGCCACGGAAAGCAGCAACATGCCCAAGCCGCTGCCGAACCCGTCGGCCTGCTCGGTGAACAACTGACGCACGGTCGGAAACGCCAACGCGATGCCGAGCAGATAGGTCAGCGTGCCGACCGCGACGAGCCCGGAAATCCCGACCAGCCCGGCTCGCAGCCCACGGGGCGCCGTCTCGTCGAGCCACACCCGCAGCCTGGCGAAAATCCCACAACGTCGGGCAAGCGGGACGGTCGCGGCGACCGCGGCTATCCCGCCCGGCACCAACATCCCGAGCAGTGGCGAGGAATCCAGATCGCTGCCGGAAACCAACATCGCGAGCAGAAAGCCACACCCGGCATGCGCGCCGGCAAAAGTCGCGACCAACGGGATCGCCTGACGCGGGGTACGCAATCCCAACCGGTCCGCCGCGGCACCAGCTGCCCGCGCGATGAACATCGCCAACAGGATCGTCGGCAACAGTGGGAGCACGCTCAGCGGATGCCCAAGTATCGATATCGGCACCTGATGTACGGCCAGCCAGCCGGGTACGGCGGCGAGCAACACTCCCGAAGTGGCGAAATGCGAGTTCGACGCGATCGCGGTGACCAGCGCGAGTAGCGCGGCCACGGCGGCATAACCGGTGACAAGGGGCAGCACCGCGGCCATCGCGAATACTCGGACGCGCGAGGACGCCGGCACCGCCGGAGTGTCTTCCGGCGCGTCGAGATCGACGGGCTGAGCGAGCGGCACGCTGCCAACCATCGCATTCGGGCTGGGCCGTCCGGGTGAGCCACGCCGTGCTCGACAGTGTGATCAATCAGGGCCGACCGAACACTGCGTATTCAACTCGCTCGACCAGCAAACCCTCGCAACGACTACTGGCCTCCGCTGGACCAGCCCTGTTGTACATAGGGCTGCTGGTTCGGCTGCATTCCGGGCACCGGCGCCACCCCGACAGCGGGACGTCGACTAACGCTGAGTAGTTCCCCGTCCCAGACGTACGCCACACAGGCGATGATCAGCTGCACCAGCGCGAGCACGAGAACCACCACCCCGCCCACGGCCAGCTCCACCCCCACGAACAGGGTGAACAGGTACTCGATCACGATGCCGAGAATCAGCGCCGGCACCACCAGACCGGGTTTGCGGCCGCTGCGCGAGAAGGCGCCGCCCACGGCCACCAAGCCAGCCACGAACAGGAACGCCGGGGTGAGGCCGAGCCCGCCCTCGTAGAACGACAGCCCGTCGCCAAAGTCGTAACCCTGGTCGGCGAGCGTGGCGACCTGAGCGGAGTCGAGTCCCAGCTCGACAGCGGGCGCGAAGCCGAGCAGCAAGACCGCGAAGCCGAGCACCCCGGTAGCCAGATGCAACCAGCGTGGTCCGGTCAACTGGACCAGCGATACGGTCGGCTGACTCGGCGGCTGCTGGGCTGCGTATGCCTGCCGGGGATTCGGCTGACCCTGGGCTAGTTGACCCTGGGTCAGTTGACCGGGCCCCAGTTGACCGGGCCCCAGTTGACCGGGATACGGGCCGAACGGATCGGTCATCGCGCCTTCGCTCCTCAGATTTTGGGCATGTTCGATTACGAGGCGCGAAGTTCGGACGTGCGGAGTCAGACCAGACCGACCAGACCCCAGACCCAGGTCAGGCCGGACGTTGCTTACTGCGTTGGCTTCTTGGGCGGTTCGGTGCCCTCCTGCGGTGCACCGGGCGGTGGCTGCTGGCTGAACTGCCCCTGGTGGGAGGCGTAGAGCGTCTGCTGCCCCTGCTGCATACCCGGGCTCGCGGGCGGCACGGAAAGCTGCCCCTGCTGACTGCCCTGCTGCGGCGACTGGCCGTGCAGGTCATCGGCGTTGCCAACCACGAACTGTCCCTGGCCCTGTTGAGCCTGATTCTGTTGAGCTGGCGCACTGTGCTGCTGTGTGCGCTCCTGGCTGGCGGCCTGCTCCGGCGAACCGAACTGCTCCACCGGCGGGAAAACGCCGGTAGCCGGGTAGCCCTGGGCGCCCATCGGCTGGCCCGCTGGACCCGCACTACCGGACTGACCAGCGGCGACCGACGGCTTGGGGCCCGATGTCTTCACAACACCCATATCGAAAAGCAGCGCGACGACCGCCACGCCCGCCTGCAGCAGACCGAGCACCAGCATCACGACCAGCATGGCCGAGGCGCCGGTGGTCTGCACGACCGTCCGCAGCAGGCCGAGTCCACCCACCACGCTGAGCACCACGGCGACCGGGAGCACCTTCGGCGCGTTCGGCACCAGGTACAACGCCGCGAGCAGACCGCCAGTCAGCAACAGCGACGAATCCAGCGACCCAGGCGCGGCGCCCGCGGTGAACCCGCAGAAGTAGGTGATCAGGCTCAGCACTCCCACGACCGCGGCGAGCAACGCGGATAGCGGAAGCTTTGCTAGCGGGTTCGGTGCAGCCTGGGCGCCCTGCGGCGCCTGCGGTCCAGGCTGGAATCCTGCCGGCTGCTGGCCATAGCCACCCTGCTGCATGTGGCCAGCGAAGCCACCCTGGCCGCCGGACGAGTAGGTCATCGCGCGTTTCTCCTCAAAGTTCCCAAAATGCCCCGGCGAAGCCGCCGCTCCCGTGTTTCGACGTACGGCGCCGCGATTAGGTTGCGTATTGCTTCACCCGCATGAGCTACGCCATGAATTATGCAGCGCGGACGCCACGCACAGCAGTGCGCACCCGCCGAACGCGTCCGACGGGTGCGCACAGGGCCCTAAACGGTGCTCAGCTGAAGAGTTCCCTCGCCAGCTGCGCGGTCTCACTCGGGGTCTTGCCGACCTTCACGCCAACCGCCTCCAGCGCGTCCTTCTTGGCCTGGGCGGTGCCCGCGGAACCGGAGACGATCGCCCCCGCGTGCCCCATGGTCTTACCTTCGGGCGCGGTGAACCCTGCCACGTAGCCGACGACCGGCTTGGTGACGTTGGCCTTGATGAACTCGGCCGCACGCTCCTCCGCGTCCCCACCGATCTCACCGATCATCACGATCGCCTCGGTCTCCGGGTCTGCCTCGAAAGCGGCGAGCGCGTCAATATGCGTGGTGCCAATGACCGGGTCACCGCCGATCCCGACGGCGGTGGAGAAACCGATATCCCGCAGCTCGTACATCAACTGGTAGGTCAAGGTGCCGGACTTGGAAACCAGCCCGATCTTGCCCTGCCCGGTGATGTCCGCCGGGATGATGCCCGCGTTGGACTTGCCTGGGGAAATGACCCCCGGGCAGTTCGGGCCGATGATCCGCGTCTTGTTCCCGGTCGCGCAGGCGTGCGCCCAGAACCCGGCCGAGTCGTGCACCGGAATCCCCTCGGTGATCACCACGGCGAGTTCGATCTGCGCGTCGATCGCCTCGATCACCGCGTCCTTGGCGAACTTCGGCGGCACGAAGATCACCGAGGTGTTCGCCCCGGTCTCCTTCATCGCCTCCTCGACGGTGCCGAACACGGTCAGCTCGGAGCCGCCGATGGTGACCTGCTGACCAGCCTTACGGGCGTTGACGCCGCCGACGATGTTCGCGCCGGAGGCGAGCATCCGGGTGGTGTGCTTGGTGCCCTCCGCCCCGGTCATGCCCTGCACAATGATCTTGGAATCGGAGTTCAGGAAGATTGCCATCGGTTACGCCCCCGCAGCTGCGAGCTCGGCGGCCTTGTCGGCCGCGTTATCCATCGTGTCGACCAGGGTCACCAGCGGGTGGTTCGCCTCAGCCAGAATGCGCCGGCCCTCATCGACGTTGTTGCCGTCCAACCGCACGACCAGCGGTTTGGTAGCACCGTCGCCGAGCATGCCCAGAGCGGACACGATTCCATCGGCGACCGCGTCGCAGGCGGTGATCCCGCCGAACACGTTCACGAATACGGCCTTGACGTCCGGGTCACCCAGGACGACATCCAGCCCGGCAGCCATCACTTCCGCCGAGGCACCGCCACCGATGTCCAGGAAGTTGGCCGGCTTCACGCCGGAGTGCCGCTCCCCCGCGTAGGCCACGACGTCCAGTGTGGACATCACCAGACCCGCGCCGTTACCGATGATGCCGACCTGCCCGTCCAGCTTGACGTAGTTCAGGTCGTGCTGCTTGGCCTTGGCCTCGAGCGGGTCCTCGGTTTTGGTGTCCACCAGCGCCGCGTGCCCCGGCTGCCGGAAGGCCGCGTTCTCGTCCAGCGTGACCTTGCCGTCCAACGCGATGATCTTGTCCTGCGGGTCCCGCACCAGCGGGTTGACCTCGACGAGCGTGGCGTCCTCGGCCACGAAGGTCTCCCACAGCTTGACGATTACCTCGGCCGCGGATTCACGCACCGCCTCCGGGTAGTTGGCCTTGGCCGCGATGTCCCGCGCCTTCGCCAGGTCCACCCCGGCGATCGGATCGATGGCGATCTTGGCGACCGCGTCCGGGTTGGTCCGCGCGACTTCCTCGATCTCCACGCCGCCCTCGGCGGAGGCGATGCACAGGAAAGTGCGGTTCGCCCGATCGAGCAGGAACGAGAAGTAGTACTCCTCCGCGATGTCCGAAGCCTCGGCCACCAGCACGCGGTGCACCACGTGCCCCTTGATGTCCAGCCCCAGAATCGCCTCGGCCTTCTCCGCGGCCTCCGCCGGCGAGTCGGCCAGCTTCACGCCGCCGGCCTTACCGCGACCACCGGTTTTCACCTGGGCCTTGATTACCACCTTGCCGCCGATACCCTCGGCGACCACACGTGCCTCATTCGCATCATTCGCCACGGAGCCGGGCAACGTAGGCACTCCGTGCGAGGCGAACAGATCCTTCGCCTGGTACTCGTACAGGTCCACTCGAGAAGTCTCCTGACTGCAGCGACGACGTGGCCGTTGAACTTCGAAAACCCTAGCGACGTGCGATCCGGGCCGGGACGGCGCCTCGGGTGTTCTCAGTCACCGCGCACCACCTGTCAAGCGCCTCCCACCGGGCATAACGGGGTAAATCCCCCGCTCGGCGCGGTCATTGGCCGGGTTCCCTGTGCCACCAGAGTGGCGATTGCCACGGCACGCCCGCCGGATGGGTGAGCCCTTACCCGGGTCACCGCACCCCGGCACGTCGGCTCGCCCACCCCAGGATCGCGGCGAGCAGCAGTACCCCCGCGCAGGCGAGCGAGAGCCACATCCCCGGCCCCGGCGCCGCGCCGGTCGCCCGCTCACCGGTGAGTGGCAGTTCCAGTAGCCGCAATGCGGGCAGGCTGGCCGCGCCGACAAGCAGCGCGGCACCGCGTGCCGGCCGGCTGCGACTGGCCAGGACGATGGCGAGCAACACCGCGAGCAGTCCGGCGAACAACCCGACCGAGGAGATCCGGAAGTTCCCGAGCAAATCGGCACCGAGGTAGTCGTCGGCCCGCATCGCGGGAACACCGAACGCGCCGAAGGCCAGCAGTCCACCCGCGAAGAGCGCCGCCAGCAGCGCGACGCTCGCGGGCCCCGCCCGGTCGGTGCCATCCTCCTCCCGCTCGACGCTGCCGGCTACCGCACAGGCCACCCCAACGACGGCAGCGAGAAACATCGCCGCACAGGTCCAGAACACCCCGGCACCCGCCCGTGCGGTACCGAGCTCCGTCGCCGCCACGGCGGTGTCCAGCGCGCCGGCGCCGACCAGCGGTATTCCCACCCAAGCCACGGATAGGGCAGGACGCACCGCAACCCCGAACCCGCCGCCCACGGCGACCAGCACGCCGAGTAGCGCGACAACGGCGCCTGCCGGCAGCAGCATGAGTTTGGTGTAGCTGTCCACGGTCTCGGTGGGGGTGACACTCAGCCCGGCAGGACCGAAACCAGGAGACGAGCTCGCCAGCACATGGGCGGTATAACCCGCGACGATCGCGCTCGCACCGGCGAGTACCGCGAGCACGCCGGTGATCCGGTGCAACGTGCTCTCGCCGGGCAACCGGGGGTCCCGATCGACCGGACGCCGCGCGCCAACGTCGCCGGAGACCAGCGGGCGGTCCCTGCCCGCCGCGGACAGCGCCACCAGCACGAACGCAAGCGCGGCCGCGAGCACCAGGAACGGTCCAGGCTTCGGGCCGAGGTCGGCTACGGTCAGCCCGGCGATCAGCGGCGGCAGTTGCAACGTGCCCAGCCCGATCGCCACACCGAGCAGCACACCTCGGGTGGTCCCCCTGGATGCCGCGCTGACCGCGAGCCCAGCGGCGAGCGGAACGCTGAGCGCGAGCAGCACGCCGCCCGCGAGGGTGAAGGCCGCGCTTTCCACCACGGGCAGCGCGAGCAGGTACGGATCCGCCGAGCTGAACGGGGCCATCAGCAGGCCGATGGCCGCGAGCGCCGCGATCAGCAGCACCCACATGAACCCCCGCTGATTGGCGTTCAGCCGAGCGCCCGCCGCTCCCTCCGGCGCAACCACTCCCGAGCCGGACACCGCTGGGGCTTCGCTTCCTGGGGCATCACTCCCTGCGCCATCGACCCCTGGGCCACCGAAGCCATCGATCGAATCGGCACCGCCCTCGGTATCGCCGCGGCGGATCGCGAGCACTCCGGCGACCAGCCACAGCGCGTGCCCGGCAAGCATCGCCCAGAAGCCAGTCGCCGCGGCCGGGGAAGCCAGACTGTCCGGCAGATACAGCTCCGGTCGGGATACCACCGAGGCGTCGTCGAGGAACTGCAGATCCGCCAACACCCTGCCCGGCACCAATGCCGCGGCACCGATGATCACGCCACGGGCCACCACCGGCTTACCACTCGCCGCGAACAGCAGCGCGATGGCCAGCGGCAGCACGGCCAGCGCGATCAACCAACCACCACTGCCAAAGGCCGGTTCGGCGCCGCGCACCACGGGCTGCACCGCCGCCACGATCAACAGCACGGTGGCCACCGCGGCCGCCAGCAGCACACCAGGCAGACCACGCCGCGCTCGGTCGCCGTCCTCGGACGTATCAGCCGTATCAACCACGAGCGATTCGTCGTCGGAGGATTGCGCCGCCGAGGCACGCCCTGGACGCGGTTTGCCGGTCACCGCGTGCTCTCCTCGATCATCGCCGCGACGCTAGCAAGCAGCCGCCCACACTGGGTGACCGACACTTCGGCACGCCGGTTGAAACCTGCGGGGAACCCCGTCAGGTGCCCGGGCGAACTACCTACCGGCCGCGGCCGGCACCGGACTTCACCCGATCGCCGGCTTGTATTGCGCAGATCACATTTCTCTCGCTAGTTGGGCTCTGCGCTCGGTCATCCGTGCAGATCCCAGCCCAATGTCTAGACCCCATTCGGCCGACACTCCGGGGGCGGAGTTGCCAAGGCGCGCTTCGTTTCGTTACTGTTCCGCGGTCCCTATCACGGTCCGGTCACGCTAAAGACGAACGAGCGGCACCCCCGAGCCACTCGCCAGGAATCCCCCGCCTGGGTCTTGGACTGGACTTCCCCGACTGGAAGGGCAGGCCTTGGCACGACACCGCTCCCCCGGCGGCCAAGACTCCTCCCCGGCGCTTGATAAGGCACTTGATGGTGCCGTCGTTCGCGTCAGGGGCGCTCATCGCATCCCGGTACCGTCCTCCGCATTGCGCGGCAAGGTCGTCGTCGCGGCCGTTGCTGCCGGCGCGTTCGCCGCTGCCGCGGCAGGCCAGACGCTCACCTCCGATTCCGATGCCAAGCCTGGTTCGCATGCCGATGTGACGCCGCTGGCCAACAGCAATGACGCGAATGCGGCGATCGGTGTTGGCGGCGATACCGCGGCGCTGGCACAGCCACAGGTACTTTCCGCCGTGGACTCGACTAGCGACGCCTCCGCCGAGGTCAAGAAGCTCACCGAGACCACCCGCGTGACCGCCGAGCGCCAGGCCCGCGAGGCCGAGGCCGCCCGCAAGGCCGCCGAGGAGGCTGCCCGGCCGAAGTTCGTCGCGCCCGCCGTCGGCACCTTCACCTCAGGCTTTGGCGCCAGGTGGGGCACGTCCCATCTGGGTATCGATATCGCGAACTCGATTGGCACGCCGATCGTGTCCGTCACGGACGGCACCGTGATCGAGGCCGGGCCGGCGTCCGGTTTCGGCAACTGGGTGCGTATCCAGATGGATGACGGCACGGTGCTGGTCTACGGGCATATGGCGACCTACAACGTCACCGAAGGTCAGCGCGTCAAGGCCGGCGACCAGATCGCGGAGATCGGCAACGAGGGCCAGTCCACCGGGCCGCACGTACATGTCGAGGTGTGGCTGCCGGGCGGAGAGAAGATCAACCCGCAGCCGTGGCTCGCCGAGCGCGGCGTGACCCTCTGAACCCGTAACCGACGCGCACTCATCCCCTGGGACGCTGGGCGGCATCCCGTTGTTCGTCGGCCCGTAGCCGGCGGGTGAAGTAGGCGTGCGCCACCCACCAGACCGAACACGAGCCAGGCTTGCCCGCGAGCCAGATCCGCGTGGCTCGACCCCGGCCGGCACAGAGTCCGCACCGTCGCCGTCCGACGTAGCCGTGCAGCCGCAGAAGCGCGCGCCACGCGGCGGTAAGCCGCCGTAACTCGAGCCCCCGGGCATCCGGCCCGGCGAAGGCATCCACCCGCGCCAGGTACTCGTAGACCCGGGTGGCCAGAATGCGATACCACAGTTCATTCACCAGTCCCCCTTACCACGGCCAGCTGTTCGCGCCGACCCTATAACCAATATTCGAACTCATGTTCGATACCGTTATAGCGGTAGGGGCTGACAGTTTCGTGGCCGCGCGCGGCCGGACCGTCCCGAGCGAGCTAGAGCTTCACCATCGGAACACTGCCGATCAACATCAGCCGCAGGGTTCCCGAGCTGCCGAAATCGATCGTGGCGGTAGCCCGCGCGCCTGTCCCCTCGGTGGTCACCACCGTGCCGAGGCCGTACTTGTCGTGGTTCACCCGATCGCCTGGCTGCAATGCCATCGCCGGTGTTTCTTGCCAGCCCTTGAACGGCGTGCTGCGCATACCACGCGCGGCCAGGCCAGCCTGCGCCGAATCGCCACCGGTACGCCGCCCCCACGTGCTCGCCACGCTCGGACCGGACGAGCCAGCACCTCGAGGGCTCGGCTCCTCCCTTCGCCACTGCACGACGGCATCCGGAATCTCATCCAGGAAGCGGGAAGCTGGGTTGGCCATCGGCTGTCCCCACGCCGACCGCATCAGCGCGCGGGACAGATAGAGGCGCTGCCGCGCGCGGGTAATCGCCACATAGGCCAGCCGGCGTTCCTCGGCCAGTTCGGCTGGCTCACTGAGCGCACGCATATGCGGGAAGACCCCGTCTTCCCATCCCGTGCCGAATACGACCGGGTACTCCAAGCCTTTCGCGGTATGCACGGTCATCAGCGTGACCATGCCGGTGCCCTCGGCCTGCTCCGCCTCGTCGGCGTCCTCGCCATCATCGGCATCCGGCAGCGAATCGGCGTCGGCGACCAGCGAAACCCGCTCGAGGAAGGCCTCGAGCGAACCGGGCTCCGGTGCCCCTTCGTCCTCCTCGAGGGTCTGCAATGTGGCCGCGTCCTCGGTGAACTCCCGCGCGACCGTCACCAGTTCGGTCAGGTTGTCCAGCCGCGAGGCATCCTGCGGATCATCATGCGCCTTTGCTTCGAGTTCGGCCCGATACCCGGTGCGGTCGAGTACCGCTTCGAGTATTTCGGCGATCTCATCGCCGCGCTCGACCAGCTCGTGCAGCGAATCAAGCAGCTCGACGAAGGCGGCGAGGCATTTCACCGAGCGCGAGTTGAGCAAGTCGACCTCGCCCCGCGCGCCCGCGCGCAGCGCCTCGGCGAAGGTGATCCGCTCGCGCTCCGCGTAGGTCGCCACGCATGCCTCGGCGCGATCCCCGATCCCGCGTTTGGGCACGTTCAGGATCCGCCGCAGGCTGACGGTGTCCTCCGGGTTCGCCAGCACTCTCAGGTAGGCGAGCGCGTCGCGCACCTCGCGGCGCTCGTAGAACCGCATGCCGCCGATCACGCGATAGGGCAGGCCAAGGCGGATGAAGATCTCCTCGAACACCCTGGACTGGTTGTTCGTGCGGTAGAACACCGCGAAGTCCGAATAGCCGTACTGCCCACTGTCACACAGCGCGTCGATCTCGCCGGCGACGAAGGCCGCCTCGTCGTGTTCGTTGTCGGCGACGTACCCGACGATCGGCTCGCCCTCACCCGATTCGGTCCACAGCCGCTTGTCCCTGCGATCCGCGTTCCGCGAGATCACGGCGTTCGCAGCGCTGAGAATGGTCTGCGTCGACCGGTAGTTCTGTTCCAGCAGGATCGTCTTGGCCTGCGGATAGTCCCGCTCGAACTCGACGATGTTGCGGATGGTGGCGCCGCGGAACGCGTAGATGGACTGGTCAGCATCGCCAACCACGCAGAGTTCGGCCGGGCCGGGTCCGGCGTTCGCTTCCGGCGCGGCCTCGGCCGTGGCCGCACCGCCCACCAGCTCACGCACCAGCGTGTACTGCGCGTGGTTGGTGTCCTGGTACTCGTCGACCAGCACGTGCCGGAATCGCCTGCGGTAGTACTCCGCCACGTCTGGATAGGTCTGCAGCATCTCGACGGTGCGCATGATCAGGTCGTCGAAGTCGAGCGCGTTCGCCTGTTCGAGCCTGCGCTGGTAGGCCGTGTACACCTCGGCGACCCTGCGTTCGAGATCGTTTCCCGCCCGCTCGGTCGCCTCGACCGGCGTACTGAGCTCGTTCTTCAGGTTCGACATATGCATGGCCAACGTGCGCGCGGGATAGCGCTTCGGATCCAGGTCCAAGTCGCGGGCGACGATGGTGACCAGGCGCCGGGTGTCATCGGCGTCGTAGATCGAGAAGTTGGAGCCGAGGCCAACCGTCTTCGCCTCGCGGCGCAGCACCCGCACGCACATCGAGTGGAAGGTGGACACCCACATCGCGCGGGCCCGTGCCCCAACCAGCTCGGCCACCCGGTCCTTCATCTCGGCGGCGGCCTTGTTGGTGAAGGTGATCGCCATGATCTGGCCGGGTGCGACCCCGCGCTCGCCGAGCAGGTAGGCGATTCGCCTGGTGAGCACCCTGGTCTTACCCGAACCGGCGCCCGCGACCACCAGCAGCGGACCGCCCGCGTGGGTAACCGCAGCGCGCTGCTCCCTGTTCAGGTCGTCAAGCAGGGCCGCCGAGGCCGGATTACGTGGCGGGCTGGGCTGGCCGGGCAAGCTGGGGTGATTGGGCAAGTCGAAAAGCGCGCTCATCGAGCATTACGCTACCGCTCGCGACCGACGAACCGGCGAGCAGCGCCCGAGTGCCGGTATACCGGCTGAGCCCATCCGTGCCCATCCGAAGGGTGTGGCATACTGGACGCGTGCGAGCGAACCACTACGAGTTTTTTTACGGGAACCGGACTCCGGCTTCCCGTGGTTTTACGCTCGCGTAGCACAATCCAGCCACAGCAAGCCCCGGAGTCTTCCGACCCGGGGCTTTCGTCGGCTCGGGGTCGGGATCAGACCAGACTCCCGACCACATATGGAGGACGTGGATGAGCACCACCGCTTCCCAGAACTCTTCCCAGGACGGCGCGCAAACCGAGCCGCCATCAACCGGGCAGGCCGAACCTACGCAGCCACCAAGCGCCACCGAGATCGTCGAACTCCGCAAAGAGATCGACTGGCTGGACAGCGAGATCCTGCGACTGGTGAAACGGCGCGTCGAGGTGTCCCAACTGATCGGCGCTGCCCGGATGGCCGCGGGGGGCCCGCGAATCGTCTACAACCGCGAGATGGACGTCCTCGCCCGCTACCGCGACCTCGGCCCAGAGGGTCGGCAGCTGGCGATGGCCCTGCTCAACCTCGGCCGCGGTCGACTGGGCCGCTGAGCCGACTGTCCCGGGCCATATGATTCAGGCCAGTCTGATTCAGGCCATCTGATTCAGGGACATCCCTGAGGTTCAGACCGCGGAACAGCGGGCACACTGGACGTATGCTCAACGCCATCGCCTGGATCGTCGCCCTCGTGAGCCTGCTCGCCGCCGCCGGCCATGCGGGGTACCTGGCGTTACTTGGCAACACCGCGAACAAGCGGGCCGGAGGCGCCCCGGTAGCCAGGTATGTGCGTAGCCGCTGGCCGGTAGCCGCCGGTACCGCGGCCGGCGCGCTACTCGCGTTGCTCGTCGCGGCTGGCGATTCGGCGACGGCCGACGTGTTCGCCATCCTGATTGGTGGCGCGAGCGGACTTGGCTCGGCGAAGGCGCTGCAGTCGACACAACAGCGCTACCGCACCGGCGGGTAGCTCTACTCTCGATCGGACCGGCGAAGCCCGATCGGGTGGTTTTTCTGCAACTTGCAGATCGGGCTCCCGATGCACCGCTCGACGGCCTACCCTGGATAGCAATGCACACCCTGCGGGCGTATGCCCATTGCTTGCCTGGTCGAGCCGCGACGCGAAGCCGTGGTTTCGATCCGCTCGGGCGCACCCAGGTGAGTCAACCGGCGAAGGCCTGGCAACGCCCTGGCATCAGGCACTCAACCAGAAGTGCAACCACACCTTCGATCGAGCGATACTGGATAATCCGACACCCCGGCGCTCGTCCATGGCAAACAGCGCCTGTGCAGGTCAGCGCCAATATTTCCGGCCGTTGCCTGTCCGCGAGCAACGCCAGGAGCGGCGTTAGGCTTAGCGCTTGGCCCGAAGGTATACCCATCGACTTTCACCGGGCCGCCGTCGAGCCACCAGCAACCGGCGCCGTGCCCCGAACTGGCCGCGTCGTGCTACTCAGCGCAGATTGCGCACGATAACGGTTTACCTAAAGGATGATTTGCTGAATCATTTCAGTTGGCCGATAGCGAAATAATGGCGCCAAACGGCGTAAGCACGGTGGGCACAGGAGGTCTCACGCAACGTGGACAGCGGTCAGGGCTCCGCTCCGGAGCAGGAACCACGCCGGGCACGGCACCGGCGTGGGGCGACCGCTGGCACCTGGACACCTACCGTCCCCTCGGCCGGCCCCCGGCGCGGGCAGAACCACGCGGCACCTCCCGCAGCGGCAGCTGACGGCACCGCGTTCGGTGATCCACTTTTCGGGGATCCACTTTTCGACGACCCGCTGTACGGCAGCCCAGTCGACAGCCCACTCGACGCTGCCTATCCAGCGGAAGCCAGTCGGCGCCCGGGCCCGGTGACGGGTGGCACTGGCCAGCTTCCCGAGCCGGAGGCGCCGCCATTACGCCGACCGCCACGGCGGCGCGGCGTCACCGCACGGCGGAGGACGGAATCCGCCACGCCGGTCGATACCGACCACGCCGCGCTCGACCCGCCGACCCGCCCCCATCTGGGGCTCGGCCCCCCGGAACCGGCCTGGCCGGGCGCCGCGGACCTGGCCGCCGCCCAGCGGCCAGCTACCGACACATCCGGCCCTCCGGCGCACCAAGCGATTCCCCCGCAGGGATTCCCAGAGACTCAGCCCCCCGACCAGCCGGCTGGCCCCGTCGACCAACCACCCGAACCGGCGGATGCCGCGAACGCGGTGCCCGCGGCGATAGCGGCAGCCAGCTCCGCCGAGGGTGGCCTGGCCAAGTTCGACCTCGGCACGGTTCCCGCATCGGTGACCCCGCCACGTAGCTGGCGAAGGGCCGCATGGTTCGCGGTCGCCTCGTCGACAGGAGTAGCCGCCCTATTGCTCGCTGCTGGCACGCTGGTCAGCCAACCGAGCTCGCGCATTCTGGACGCCGCGCCGAACGGCTACGAGCACAACAACCCGTTCCCGTACCCGGCAGACACCTCGCCGGACGGGCTGACCAGTTCCACGGAGCGCACTGAGCGGGGTGAATCAAGCGCGCCCGAGACACGCGACACGACGCCAACGACCGTCGACGACCGCGCGCGCACCGACTCCTTCGGGTCCAGCCAGCCCACCGGGCAACCAAGCACCGGCTCCCCCGGCTCCGGTTCCGGCTCGGGCGAACCGGGCCCCTCCACCTCCGCGCCGGTCACCGGCGAACCCGAGTCGTCGACCCGCAACCCTGGCCGCCCGCCATCCCCACCACCCAACGTGGAAACCAACACCAGGGGTTTCGCCAAGGCGAACGCCGACAAGATGGCGGACAACACGAGGGACTATTACTACTACGTCACCGAGGACCCGCAGGCGGCCCACGCGCTGACCACGGGCGCGGAGAGTGCCGAGGACATCGAGCGCCGCTACGCCGACGTGTCCTACATCGTGGTACGCGAGATCGTGGTGAACCCGGACGAGCCGACTACCGAGAACACGATCGAGGTCACCAGAACGGATGGTACGAAGACTACCGAGGTACGCACCTTGGAGTACTCCTACGGAAACGACCCCAAGGTCGCCGTCGATCGTTGATCGTTCACACATGTGAGTGACAATCATGACCGTTTATCGCGCCGACACGGTGTTCCGTCGATGGATTCTGGCTCCCAAGGTCAGCACGCGGTAACTGTTACCCAGGTCGATCAACCGAGACCTGCTCGAACCAGTGGGCCAGACGGATGAGGAACCAGCTATGGAGCACCCGGTGCGCCCGGACCGGCTCACGCAGCCGGATCAGGACGTGGACGAGCCACCGATTGGTTCGGCATCGCCGGTTGCCCCTGCCTGGATGAACTGGACCGAGGGGCCCGATCCGCAGGACGGTAACGGTGCACAGGGCAGTACCGGTCAGCAGGACAGCACCGCCCTCGCCGAAGCGGTCGAAGAGCACTACCTGCGTGGGCGCCCGCACACGCCGAGCGGACCGGGTCATCGTCGCGGTCAGCGCGCAGCCGAGGACGACTCCACCGAAGGCGGCCGGAAGATCTCGTTCGTCGCCAAGATCGTGGGGCTCAGCACGGCGTCGATCCTGCTCTGCGCCGCCATCGCGGCCGCGGCGGTGGCGAGTCACCAGCGCAGCGAACCGGCCTCGTCGACGCAAACCGCGGCCGGCGAGATCACCGGGGTCCGCGCGCTTGATCCGCGTGGCGCGGCCGGCTACGGCCCACCGCCGAGCGCGACGGTCGGCCCGGTGGAACGCACCGGCGGAACGGACACGGAAAGTCCGGACGGCAGCCAATCGCGCGAAAATCAGGCGAACGGCACCGGCGGCGAGGTCTCGATCGCCTCAGCACGCAGCGCGGAAGAGATGTTCTCGTTCGTGGCGACCTTCTATCAGTTGCTGGACACCGCGCCGCGAGATGCGCTCGAACTGATCGATCCGGCGCTACTCGGCGATCGTGGCGACCGGCTGGTGCGATCTTGGCAAACCATGCGGGATATTCGGATCACCGGCATTGAGCTGCGTGATTCCAGCACCGTCGTGGTCGCGGTGAGCATGCGCAACGTCGCCGGTGACCAGATTCGGCTCCGCCAATCGCTCCGGTTGAGCGGACCCCACTATCCCCGGATCGAGGGAGCGCGGGTACTGTCCGTACAGCGGAGCTAAATCACGCGCGGGAAACGGCTTGAGGCTGCCCCGGAGAAACACGCGGCTCCGGAAACGCGACATGCGGAGTAGAGCGAGCGAATTCGCCTTGGTGGGGATGGGTCACGTGGATAGGTTCACGCAGATACCCATTGATTCCAGCACCACCGGTCAGCGGACCGACAAGGAGGAGCTGTGAGCGACGAGGGCCGCCTGGTCGCAGGACGATACCGCCTGACCCAGCGCATCGGCGCCGGGGCGATGGGCGCTGTCTGGACGGCGCAGGATGAGCTACTCGGCCGTACCGTCGCGGTAAAGCAGCTACTGCTGCAGCCCGGCCTTTCCGAGGCGGAGTCCGAGGATGCCCGGCAGCGCTGCATGCGCGAAGGGCGCATCGCCGCACGGCTGCACCATCCGAACGCGATCACCGTCTTCGACGTCGTCACCGATGACTATGGGCAACCCTGCCTGATCATGGAGTACCTGCCGTCGACAAGCCTGGCGCAGGTACTCGCGGAGCCCCGCACGCTCAACCCGACCGACGCCGCGAGCATCGGCGCTCAGGTCGCCGCCGCGCTCATCGACGCACACGCCGTCGGCATCGTGCACCGGGACATCAAGCCGGGAAACGTGCTGCTCGGCGACAACGGCACGGTGAAGATCACCGACTTCGGGATCTCCCGTGCCACCGACGACGTCACCGTGACCAAAACCGGCATGATCGCCGGCACGCCCGCATACCTGGCTCCCGAGGTCGCGATCGGGCAGAACCCGGGGCCACCTTCCGATGTGTTCTCGCTTGGCTCGACGATCTACGCGGCTGTCGAGGGCGAACCGCCGTTCGGGCTTTCCGAGAACACGCTGAGCCTGCTGCACACCGTCGCGGCCGGGCAGATCAAGCCGCCACGGCGGTCCGGTCCACTGGCCAGCGTGCTCGCGCTACTGCTCGCGCCGCGAGTGGAGGATCGGCCAGACGCCCAGGAAGCGGCTGAACTACTGGCCGCGGTCGCCAGGGGGGAAACCCCCATCGGCCTGCCGATGCAGGGCGGCCAGACCCAGGCGATGGACGAACCCAGCGGTACCAGGGTGGCGCCCGTGCCATTCGGGATACCCGGAGGCGGCCAGCAGAACTCTGGCTACCAGAACACCGCGCAGGGTACGAGTTACTACGACGAGTACCCGGACGACGAGTACGACCAGTACGGCGATCAGACCAGGGCCTACCCGGCCTACGACGACGAGGACCCCTACGACGCCGAGCCAACCAGGGCGATGGCCCCGAGTGGCGCGTCGACCAGGACCGCGGTCGCGCCGGATGCCGCGGATCCGGACGAGGGCAAAGGCAAGTCCCGGTGGCGCAAGCCGCTGCTGGTCGGCGGGCTCGCGTTGGTTGCGCTTGCCGCGGGCGGCGCGTTCATCTTCGCCAACACCGGTGGTGACGAGACGCCCGGACAGCAGCAGCCCGCACCGGTGAACGACTCACGGCAGACCACCTCGGTCGCTCCGACGACCACGACACCAACCACGGTCGAAGAGGAAGCCCCACCGGTCACCACGGAGGAGCAAGCGCCGCCGACGCAGGAGCAGCAGCCGCCGCCAGAGGAAACTCAGGAGCCGCCGCCCCAGCAAACGCAGCCAACCGAACAGGAGCCGCCGCCGTCCACGCCGCCGGAGGATGAGGTTCCGACGAGTGACGAGCCGCCGCCACCGGATGTCACCACCCAAATGCGCTGAGCGGTCACTGTGGTCGCGGCAGGGCACATCGTTGGAGACCGGTACCGGCTGGACCGGCGGCTCGGCGGTGGCGCCATGGGTGTCGTCTGGCAGGGGCATGATCTGCGCCTACAGCGGACCGTCGCGGTAAAGCAGCTACTGCTCAACCAGGCGAGCAGCCCTCGGCAGGCGTACGAGGCGCGGGAACGCGCGCTCCGCGAGGGCAGGTTGGCTGCGCGGTTGAGCCATCCGCAGGCCGTCGCGGTTTACGATACGGTGCTCGACGGCGACGCGCCCTGGTTGATCATGGAGTATCTACCTTCGGTCAGCCTGGCAACCGTGATCCTCACCCATGGCCCGCTGCCTTCGGCGGAGGCGGCCCGGATGGCCGCGCTGGTGTCGGATGCCCTGGTGGCCGCGCATACCGCGGGTATCGTGCACCGGGACGTCAAACCCGGCAATGTGCTCCGCACCGAGGACGGCAACGTCAAGATCACCGATTTCGGGATAGCCAGGGCGCTGGACGACGTGGTCGTCACCGCTACCGGTCAGCTCGCAGGGACCCCCGCCTACCTCGCGCCTGAGCTGATCAAGCGCCAGCCGGTGAGCCCGGCGGCCGATGTGTACTCGCTGGGATGCACGCTGTTTGCCGCCATCGAGGGGCATTCGCCATTCGCGCATGCCAAGACGGAAATGGAGGTCGTGCAGGCGGTGGCCGACGGCAGGGCATTGCCGTCCACGCGGGCCGGCGAGCTCACCTCGCTGCTTACCGCGATGCTGCGCAACGATCCCGCTGAGCGGCCGACGATGCCCGAGGTACGCGCGGCGCTTGGCGCGAAGCCAGCGGAATACAGCATCGCGCCGCCGCCCCGGGCAGCCGCACCTCCGCCGGAACCGCGGGCTGCCCCCGCCCCTAGCGCTGGCGGCTCGGCTGTGCCGGTACTGCCAGTCGAGCAACCACGGGCCCGGCCGGCGGGCGTTGCTGTGGTTGAAGCGCCGACCGAGCGGGCGCGCGGCGCAGGCGCCGTTGTGCTGGCCGTGCTCTGCGCGGCACTCTGCGGCATCGTGGTCGTGGAGCTCTTCTTCGTCTGAGCTACGCGCTGTGCCTCAGTCCACCGGTGCGGCCGCGTCCAGTTCGGCGATCAGCCGTTTCGGCGCCACCACGCGATAGGCCTCGGTCACCAGCTCGCCGACCTGCTCCCAGTCCACCTCGACGTCCAGGTACACGCCAAGCCAACCGCGGTGCCCGACGTATGGCGGCCGGAAGTAGCGCCCAGGATCGGTACCGATCAGGGCCGCTGCTTCGCCCGGCGGCGCGGCGCACCAGAACCCCAGTCGATCATCATGGTGATGGTCGGCCAGCATCACGAAGGTCTTCTTACCGCGCACGAACCACGTTGGCTCGCCGTGACTGAGCCGCTCCGTCACCTCGGGCAACGCCATGCACGAAGCCCGCAGCCGGTCCACCGAATCACCCGTCATCCACCCACGGTAACGCCAACCCAGCCCACCCCACCCCACTCAAAATCAACGTTTAGCCCGCTAAACCAAATTACTTGCACACGCTAATCAAACACGTTTAGCCCGCTGAACTCAGCTGAAGATCAACGTTTAGCCCGCTGAACCGAATTTACTTAGCATGCACAAATACTGCGGTGAGCCCACTGATCGTGCTATCGCGGGCGCTAAATGATCAACGGTCAGCCCGCTAAACGCGCGCCTGTATCAACTGTCAGCCTGCTAAACGCGTGATGAATGAGGCGCGCGGGGCTGTGGCGCGCGACAAAATGCGCAGGTCAGACCAGTCGGCGATCCGATGCCCAGCGGGAAAGCTCGTAGCGGTTGGACAGCTGGGTCTTACGCAGCACGCTGGACACATGCGTCTCCACCGTCTTCACCGAAATGAACAGCTCCGACGCGATCTCCTTGTACGCGTAGCCGCGCGCGAGTAGCCGCAACACATCCCGCTCCCTCGGGGTAAGCAGATCCAGCTCCGGATCGCTGATCGGCGCCGCGCCCGGCCGCTCGGAAAACGCGTCCAGCACGAAGCCCGCCAACCGTGGCGAAAACACCGCGTCACCGTCGGAAACCCGGCGTACCGCGCGCACCAGCTCCTGGCTGGAGATCGTCTTGGTGACATAGCCACGCGCCCCCGCCCGGATCACCGCGATGACGTCCTCGGCGGCGTCCGATACGGACAACGCGAGAAACACCACCTCGGGATACTCGGGGCGGACCCTGCGCAGCACCTCGGCGCCACCGCCGTCCGGCATGTGCACATCGAGCAGCACCACATCCGGCTTGTGGTGCGCGATCCCCGTCACCGCCTCGGCCACCGAACCGGCCTCGCCGACTACATGCACCTCATCGGTGATCGAATCCAGCTCGGTGCGCACCCCCGCACGGAACAACGCGTGATCATCGACCAGAAACACCCGGACCGGCTGCCTACCCACCTGCGGCTCCGTCACGTCCTCGCCTCGCTCTCTGTCATGCCGGCCGCTGCAGCCGACCCCCGCACGACGACCGACAGCTGCACCTCGGTGCCTTCACCCGGCGCGGTACGCAGCCGAACCTCGCCGCCATTGCGCTCCATCCTGCCCCGAATGGAATCCGCCAGACCATGCCGGTCACCCGATACCGTGCTCTCGTCGAAGCCACTACCCCGATCCCGCACGAAAATAGTCACGCGATCATGCTCGGCTTCGGCGTAGACGCTCACCTCGTTCTCGCCAGAATGCTTCGCGGCGTTCACCATTGCCTCGCGGGCGGCCTGCACCAGTGCGGTGAGCTGTTCGGTCATCGCGCAGTCGCCGACCACGACCTGTTGAACCTGAATGGCGAAACTGTCCTCCACCTCGCCGCACACCTTGGCGACCGCTTCGGACAGCATGCTCGGCCCGGCGTGCTCGGCGCCGGGCTCGCCGCCACCCGAACCACCGCCCGAGCCACCCGAGCTACGGCCGTAGCCGGTGGGACCGTACAACCAGCCGCGTAGCTGGCGTTCCTGGCCGCGTGCCAGCCGCTGCACCTCGCGCGGCTGATCGGACTGCTTCTGGATCAACGCAAGCGTTTGCAGCACCGAATCGTGCAAGTGCGCGGCGATCTCCGCCCGCTCCTCGGTACGGATCCGGGCTCGCCGCTCCTCACCGAGGTCGCGAACCAGGCGCAGCCACCAGGGCACGGTCAGTACCGCCACCCCCACCAGCGCGGCGAGCACCGAGAACACCGCGAACTGCACATCACCGAGGTTGGCATTGCTCAGCACGAACACCGCGATCCCGCTGATCACCATGGCCACGCCGGCAAGCACCCTGATCAGCGCGGTCCGACCACCACCGCCGAGCACCGCGCCAAGCACCCCGGCGCGCAGGTCGCCAACCCGCAGATCCCGCCGCCAGCGCCGACGCTGTGATTCATCGGCTTCCCGCCATACGACGACCACACCAACCAGCGCCACGCCAAGCGAAGCAGCGACCCAGCCACTGATCGCCCCGGTCAGCGTGCTGATCGCGATAGTCAGCCCGATACCAAGCGCGAGTAGCCCGTAAGCCTGTCGACGTTCCCTTGTGGAGATCGTGGCGGTCTCCGCCTCGGCCGGCTGCTGCGGAGCGAACACCCACAACAGCCCGTAGGCAAGCACCCCGGCGCCGCCCAAGGCGGCGAGCGCCACAAGCGCGATGCGTACCCACAGCACGCTCAGGCCAAGATGGTCGGCAAGGCCGCCAGCAACACCCGCGACCGCTCGACCATTACGTCGCCGCAGCATCTTGACCGGCTCGGTGTCCGGTTCGGCGAGCGCGCCGGACTGCCCAACACTGACCGGCGCGGACCGGGTAGCGATCTCGGTTTCGCCGGTATCCGCGCTGGTCGGCGCCGGGTCCGAGACGGCCTCAGGCGACTCCAACGATGAACTCACGTTATCCATACTCACATGACCGGGGCAGTCTTTCATCAGGGAACAGCCCCGAGATCGACCCCGGCCCTGGGGTCAAGTTCAGGGGCCTCCCTGATGTGCCGACGTCCCCCGATACGTCAAGCTCGATGACGTGAGCAAGACACGGGAATCGTCGAACCCACCCGGCTTCGAAGCCACGGTGCGGGACTTCTGGGTGAGTCGGCCGCGCCGACCGCACCAGGGGCGCAAGATCGCGGGTGTCGCCGAGGGCATCGGGCGCCGCTATGGCATCGATCCGGTCATCGTCCGGGTCGCGCTGGCGGTCGGGGCGTTCTTCGGCGGCAGTGGAGCCTTGGTCTACCTACTCGGCTGGCTGCTGTTGCCAGACGAGCGTGACGAGGCCTCCGCTGTTGAGGCGCTGTTCGGCAAGGGCACGTCCAGCACCGGGCATGGCTTCACGGTGCTGCTGTTGCTCGGCCTCTTCCCGGTCGGGGGGTGGGCGTTTTCCAGCGGGGCTGTCCTCAACGGGTTCGTCGGACTGGCGCTCGCGGCTGCCGCCCTTTTCCTGCTGCACCGCAGCAGGGGGCAACTACGCCGCCCAGCAGTCACCACCTATCAGGAGGCAAGTATGTCCTCGGCGACAGCCGGCCCCGCGATGGGCGGCCCAACAATGGGCGGCGGGGGATCCCCTGCGCACAGCGCGGGGCAGGAATGGGACCCACTGGGCGCCGACCCGCGTGGCTGGGATATGCCCGCGCCGGTTCCGGTGCCGGTCGAACCAGATCCCGAACCACCGCGCCGGAAATCCCGGATCGGCGTGGCCACCCTCGGCGCGACACTGCTCGCCGGCGGCAGCGGCGTGGTTCTACACCAGCTGGGCGTCGGCTGGTTCACCCCGGCGCACATCATCGGGATCATGCTTGGCGTGCTCGGCATCGGGATGGTCGCGAGCGCCTTCGCCGGTGCCGGCCGCGGGCTGATCTGGCTGGCCATCCCGCTGAGCGCGGCGGGCCTGGTGTTGAGCTCGATTCCCCTGGACGCCTTCCGCGGCGGCATGGGTGACCTCAATGAGCGGCCAACCACGCTCGGCCAGGTGCAGGACAGTTACGAGCGCTCGATCGGCAGTATGCTGGTGGACTTCTCCGGGCTTCCGGACTCGGGCAACGTGCGTTCCAACCTGAGCGTGGGAACCGGCGCGCTGAACGTGGTGGTACCCGAAGACGCCACGGTGAATGTGACGTGCAGTTCCGGAGCCGGCTCGATGTCCTGCCTCGGCGAGGGATACCAGGGCCTTGGCGCGGAGCGCACGGTTACCGACAACGGTTCGAGCGACCTGACGATCGACCTGGACGTGGAGGTCGGCATGGGAGACCTGGTGGTGCGACGTGGCTGAGCAAACCAATGGCACGCGGCGAGCACGCAGGAGCCCGCTGGACGCGCTGACCCTGGTCGCTGGGCTGGGCGTGCTCGGCGTGTCCGGGTACGTGCTCAGCGATGGAGCCGCCTGGTTTCCCGGGTTCGATGCACGCTGGCTAGTCGCTGGCGGAGCCGTGCTGATCGGTGTTCTGTTGCTGATCGGCTCGCTACGCCCGAAGCCCGACCGGTAAGCAGCACCCGCTGGACTACCGGACGAGCACGTCGCGGAATGCCGGATGCGGGTCACGGAGAATCACCTTGGCCCCGTCCGCCGAGGTCCGTGCGCCGACCAGCCTGGCAAGGCCGGCCCTGGCGAAGGCGAACGGTGCCGCGATCCCCAGCAGCACCCCGACGACCAGCGGAATCGCCAGCTCAGGGACGGCCTCTCCGAGAACCAGCCGCAGCACGATGGCCAGCAGGATGAGGCCGAGCCCGCCGTACCCGAGCACTCGGCTGAGCAGCCGCCAACTTCTCCGGGTTCGTACGCAGCTAGCGCACAGTGGCCAGTCCCGAACCTTGGTGATCCGCACCCGGCTGCCCCAGTCGGCCATCCGGGCATAGGTCGTTAGCGCGTTGGTGTTCACCACGGACGCACGCTCTTTCGGCGGGCGGGATTGCAGATCAAACGCGACCCGCTGGACCGACGGCGCACCGTGCCGGGCGCAGTGGTCCGGCATCCGTGCCCGCTCAGCAAGCCATTCGGCGTCGACAGCGTATTCCGTGCCGGGTTCGGTCACTCCCACTCGATCGTGCCTGGCGGTTTACTTGTGACGTCCAGGGTCACCCGGTTGACCTCGGCGACCTCATTGGTGATCCGCGTGGATATCCGCTCGAGCACGTCATAGGGCAGCCGCGTCCAGTCCGCGGTCATAGCGTCCTCACTGGACACCGGACGCAACACGACCGGATGCCCGTAGGTTCGTCCGTCGCCCTGCACACCGACGCTGCGCACATCGGCAAGCAGCACCACCGGGCACTGCCAGATATCGCGATCCAGTCCGGCCGCGGTCAGTTCCTCGCGAGCGATCGCATCCGCTGCACGCAGGGTGTCCAGCCGGTCCTGGGTCACCTCGCCGATCACCCGGATGCCAAGGCCGGGCCCAGGGAACGGCTGGCGGTGCACGATCGTCTCCGGTAGGCCCAGTTCCAGCCCCACCCTGCGTACCTCGTCCTTGAACAGTGCCCGCAGTGGTTCAACCAACTGGAATCGCAGATCCTCGGGCAGCCCACCGACGTTGTGGTGACTCTTGATGTTCGCCGCGTCGGCGCCTCCGCCGGATTCCACCACGTCCGGGTAGAGCGTGCCCTGCACCAGGAAGTCGTAGTCGCCCTGCGCGGTCAGTTCCCGCGCGGACTGTTCGAACACCTCGATGAACTCACGACCGATGATCTTGCGCTTCTGCTCCGGGTCGGTGACCCCGGCAAGCGCGGAAAGGAACCGCTCCCGCGCGTCCACGGTCACCAGGTTCACCCCGGTCGCCGCCACGAAGTCGCGCTCGACCTGCGCGCGCTCCCCGGACCGCAACAACCCGTGATCCACGAAGACACAGGTGAGCCGGTCACCGATGGCGCGTTGCACCAGCGTCGCGGCAACCGCCGAGTCGACCCCGCCGGACAGTGCGCAGATCGCGCGGCCGGTACCCACCTGATCCCTGATCTTGGCGATCTGTTCGTCCACAATAGATGATGTTGTCCACTGTGGACGAATCCCGGCGATCTCGTGCAGAAAGCGACGGAGCACCTCTTGCCCGTGCGGAGAATGGGCGACTTCCGGGTGGTACTGCACACCCGCGGTGCGCTGTGCCACGTTCTCGAACGCGGCGACCGGTGCGCCGTCCGTGCTCGCCGTGACGGTCGCACCCTCTGGCGCCTTGGTCGCACTGTCCCCATGCGACATCCACACCTGGTGCGCGGTTGGCAGCCCATCATGCAGCCGGCCGCCGTCGCCGAGCACTCGCATGTCGGTTCGACCGTACTCGCGCACCCCGGTGGCTTCGACGGTGCCGCCGAGAGCCTGAACAAGCAGATGGAACCCGTAGCAGATACCGAACACCGGGACCCCGGCGTTCGCCAGCGCGGGGTCCATCCCCGGCGCACCTTCCGCGTAGGCGCTGGACGGTCCACCGGAAAGGATGATCGCGGCCGGGTCACGAGCGAGGATCTCGTCCACACTGGCCGTATGGGGCACGACTTCGGAGTACACCTGCGCTTCGCGGACCCGACGCGCGATCAGCTGCGCGTACTGGGCACCGAAGTCAACGACGAGCACTGGTTTGGTCACCCCGCCATTTTCCCGCCCACGAAGCTGATCACCCGAGCAGGGGTGCACTCGGCCGTGTCGGTGTGCCAACCTCGGTGATCAACTCCACAGGCCAATACGGTGGTGACATGGACGCGATCATCCCCACTCCTCGCCCGTGCTGGATCGCCGGCGAGCCGGAACAGGGCGAGTCCGAACGGACCGTCTACCACCCGCAGGACGGAACCGACGTGGCCACGATCGCGGCACCGGGACAGGCGCAGATCGAGCGGGCGCTGGCGGCAGCGGCGGATTCGCGGCTATCCGAGTGCACCGACGATCAACGGGCGGCGCGGCTCGACAAGCTCGCCGGTCTGATCACCGAGCGAGCCGAGGAAATCGCCGAGACCATCACCACCGAATGCGGAAAGCCGTTGCGCTGGGCACGAGCCGAGGTCGATGAGTCCGCGGCGGCGGCGCACCGCGCCGCGGCCGAAGCACGGCGCGCGCCAGCTCGGGCGCGCCCGAGCGAGGAGCAACCCGAGGCCGACACCCAGCTGATCCTGCGGCACCGGATGCCCCGTGGACCGGTACTGGCGGTCACCGGCGTGACCTTCCCGTTTGGCGCGGCGGCACTGGCTACCGCCGCCGCGCTGGCGGTTGGCGCGCCGATCGTGCTGTGCCCTGCGCCACATGCCCCGCTGAGCACACTGCTCCTCGGCGAGATGCTGGCCGAGGCGGATATTCCAGCCGGCGGGTTCTCGGTGCTGCCGGTGACCGACGAGGAAACCGCGCAGCTGGTGGCTGATGCGCGGTTGCCCGTGGTCTACAGCGCGGACGACGAGCGAGGTCCGTGGCCGTTCGCCGAAGGCAGCGGCCGCAAACACACCCTGCGGGCGAACGGTCATCTGGTCACCGCGGCGGTATGCGGCGACTGGCCGTGGCTCCGGTTGGCTGCCCAGCGAATCGCGCTGTTCGGCCTCGGCCAGGCGGCCAGTACCGTTCGCCAGGTTTTCGTGGAACGCTCCATCGCCGAGTCGTTTCGCACTGAGTTGGTGAACGCGGTGCACCAGCTCAACCGGGGTGATCCATTCGATCCGGACGTGGAGATCGGTCCGCTGATCGACGAGGCGACCGCCGAACGCGTCACGCTGGAGATCGAGAACGCGGTGCACGCCGGCGCCGCGCTGCTCGCTGGTGGCGGGCGGGACGGCGCGCAGGTGGCGCCCACCGTACTGACCGACGTACCGAGCTCCGCCCAGCTGTGGCACGGGGCGCTGGCGGGACCGGTGCTCTGCGTTCGCGTTGTGGACTCGGTCGACGAGGCGTTCGCCGCCATCAACACCGCCGCGGCGACCGGCGGCGAACCAACGCGCGACCGGCATGTCGGCCTGTTCACCAGGGACACCGCTATTGCGCTGCGGGCTCCAGCCGAGCTCGCGGTCGGCACCGTGCTGATCGGCGATGTGGCCTCCAGCGGTGCCGCCGGGCGGGGCGTGGGTCAGCCCGGCCTCCTCACCGCGATCGCCGAGTTCACCGAGGAGCGCAGGCTGGTGTTTCGCACCCCACTGGCCCCAGTAGACCCGGCGGGCTAGTCGCTGGTGGCAGGGTTGTGCGGCCGCAGCGCCGTGGGCGCCGATTCCGGTACGGCCGGCCAGCGCGGCGGCACTGGCGCGAGCCGCAGGTAACCGGCCGCCTGTTCGGGCCGTGGATCGGTGGCGCCGTTGTTCGGCCAGAGCGACATGGCCCGCTCGGCCTGCGCGGTGATCGCCAGCGAGGGGTTCACCCCGAGATTCGCGGAAATCGCCGAGCCATCCACAATCGACAGATTCGGATAACCGTGCACCCGGTGGTACGGATCGATCACCCCGTCCTCGGGATCCAGCGCGATCGGGCAGCCACCGATGTAGTGCGCGGTCAGCGGGATGTTGGCGAGTTCTGACCAGGTGCCGCCGGCAATGCCGTCGATATGTTGCGCGGCCAGCTCATTGGCGACCTGGCCGGCCGGGATGTAGCTCGGGTTGGGCTCGCCGTGGCCCTGCCGGGAGGTGTAGCGGCGCCGGCCGAAAAGGCCCCGTCTGGTGTATGTCGTCAGCGAGTTGTCCAAACTCTGCATCACCAGCAGGATCACGGTGCGCTCGCTCCACCTGCGCACACTGAGTAGACGCAACGTCCGCACCGGATGTTGCAGGACATGCCGGATCGCCTGCCGCCAGCGAGGAATCGGCAAGCCACCATCGGTCGCGATCGTCTGCAACAGGCCCATGGCATTGCTGCCTTTGCCGAACCGCACGGGTTCGATATGGGTGTGCTCGTCCGGATGAATCGACGAGGTGATCGCCACGCCGCGGCTGAAGTCCCGCTCGGGATCTACGTGCGCTCGAGCGGCACCGATGATCGACTCCGAATTGGTTCGAGTCAGCCTGCCGAGCGCGGCGGAAAGCCTCGGCAACATGCCGGTGTCGCGCATCCGGTGCAGCAACGTCTGGGTGCCCCAGGTGCCGGCGGCGAGCACCACCTTCCGCGCGGTGAGCGTGTGTCGTGCCCGCCCTCCGGTGCGTCGAATGTCCACGCGCAACGTGCCGTCCGGCCGCTCCCGCAGGCCGGTGACGGTGGTCATCGGCACGATCTTCGCGCCGTGCTGTTCGGCGAGGTACAGGTAGTTCTTCATCAGGGTGTTCTTCGCGCCGACCCGGCAACCGGTCATACAGGAGCCGCATTCGGTACAGCCGGTGCGCGCGGGGCCGGCCCCGCCGAAGTAAGGGTCGGCGGCCTGCTCACCCGGCTTGCCGAAGTACACCCCGACGGGTGTCGGGTGGTAGCTGTCCGGTACGCCCATATCGGCGGCGACCTTGCGCATCACCTCGTCATGCGGGGTGTCCAGTGGATTGGTGACGACCCCGAGCATCCGGCTGGCCTGGTCGAAATGCGCGGCGAGCTCGGCCCGCCAATCGGTGATATGCGCCCACTGCGGGTCGGTGTAGAAGGCGTCCAGCGGGCGGTAGAGCGTATTCGCGTAGTTCAGCGAGCCGCCGCCGACGCCCGCGCCGGCGAGGATCATCACGTCGCGGAGTAGATGGATACGCTGCACGCCGTAACAGCCGAGTGCCGGTGCCCACAGGTAGCGACGCAGGTCCCATGAGGTCTTCGCGAAGTCCTCGTCCGCGAATCGCTGGCCAGCCTCGAGCACGGCCACGCGGTAGCCCTTCTCGGTCAGCCGCAGCGCCGTCACACTGCCACCGAACCCCGAACCGACGACTATCACGTCGTAGTCGGTACCGGCACCAGCCACGTCGATGTTACTGGTGAGTTGGGAACGCATGGAGTAACACTAGCTCGCCATCCGCCACCCCGCTACCGGCAAGTAATAACCACCCAGCAAGCGTCGAACGGCCCCCTTCGGCCCCACCCAAAATCAACAGTTAGCCCGCGAAACTCAATTATTGAGCATCCACAAACACCGCAGTATGCACATATGTGCACAGATATCAACGGTTAGCCCGCTGAACGCATTAGTTGCAGATACCAAGTTTCAACGGTCAGCCTGCTAAACACAATTATTTGCCGAGGCTAAGTATTGCGCGGTTAGCCTGCTAAACGCGATGTGGGGAGGTCGTTGGCGCTAGTAGTGGGCGGCCTAGCCGCGGATGGTGAGGCCGACCTTCTGGAACTCCTTGAGACTGGAGTACCCGGTCTTGGCCATCGCCCTGCGCAGCGCGCCGAACAGGTTGACCACGCCATCGGCATCCATTGACGGCCCGAACAGCAACGTGCGCAGATCAACGGCGCAATCCGGCCCCGCCGCTACCCTGCTGCGCGGCAACGAAGGATGCGCGGCCGCCGACGTCCAGTACAACCCCTGCCCTGGCGCCTCGCTGGCCGCCGAAAGCGGCGCACCGAGCATGACCGCATCCGCGCCACAGGCAATCGCCTTCGCGATATCGCCGGACACCTGAACCCCGCCATCGGCGATCACGTGCGCATAGCGCCCGCCGGTCTCATCGAGATAATCGCGCCGCGCCGCCGCCGCGTCCACGATCGCGGTGGCCATCGGCACCCCGATGCCGAGCACACGATCGGTGCTGGTGACACCCGCGCTGTGGCCGTACCCGACAATCACGCCAGCGGCCCCGGTCCGCATCAAATGCATCGCGGTGCGGTAATCCCCAACGCCACCGGCGATCACCGGCACCTCGAGATCGGAAATGAACCGCTTGAGATTCAGCGGCTCGCCGTCCCGCGCCACGTGCTCCGCGGAGACGATGGTGCCCTGCACCACCAGGATCTCCACACCCGCCGCGAGCAGATCCGGCGTCAGTTCCACCGCGTGCTGTGGGCTCACCCGCACGGCCACGGTGATCCCCGAATCGCGGATCTGCTTGATCGCCTCGCCAATCAGATCCATCCGGATCGGCGCGGCGTGCAACTCCTGCAACACCCGGATCAGCGCGGTGGGGTCGTCGGTGTCCTCGGCGGCCCGCACGATCCGAAACAGCGCGTCGTCCACGTTTGGATGCCGGGCCCAGAGGCCTTCGGCGTTCAGCACGCCCATCCCGCCGAGCTCGCCGATCTGTACCGCCGTACCCGGGGAGACGACCGCGTCCGTCGGATGTGTGACAAGCGGGATATCGAACCGGTAGGCATCGATCTGCCAAGCCATCGACACGTCCTGCGAAGTCCGTGTCCGCCGGGACGGAACGATCTCGATGTCGTCCAGCTCGTAGGCGCGCCGCGCGGTGCGGCCCATCCCGATCTCGACTTCGTCCCGCACGTAAGTCCCTCCTCCGACGCCGCGATGACTCCGCGGTCACTCCGCAATAAAGCCACGTGAGCCTAACAGCGCGGGCTCGCCGGCTAACCGCTCACGCGGCATCCGTACTCCGTCAGCGGGTCGCGTAATTCGGAGCTTCGGTGGTAATGGTCACGTCGTGCGGGTGGCTTTCTTTCAAACCCGCCGCGGTGATCCGCACCAGCGAGGCTTCCTGCAGCTCCGGCATGGTGCTCGCGCCCGCGTAACCCATTCCCATCCGGAGTCCGCCGACCAGCTGGTGCACCACGCTCGCCAGTGGACCGCGGAACGGGATCCGCCCCTCGATGCCTTCCGGGATCAGCTTGTCCTCGGAAAGCACGTCATCCTGCGCGTAGCGGTCCTTCGAGTACGACTTGCGGTCACCCTGACCACGCATCGCACCCACCGAACCCATGCCGCGATAGACCTTGAACTGCTTGCCGTTGACCAGCACCAGCTCACCGGGCGCCTCGGCGGTCCCGGCCAGCAGTGAGCCAAGCATCACGCTCGAGGCGCCAGAGGCGATCGCCTTCACGATGTCGCCCGAATACTGGATACCGCCGTCCCCGATGACCGGAACCCCTGCCGGCCGGCAAGCCTGGTCCGCCTCGAAGATCGCGGAGATCTGCGGCACACCGACGCCGGCAACCACCCTGGTGGTGCAGATCGAACCGGGACCCACCCCGACTTTGACGCCGTCCACACCGGCGTCAACGAGCGCCTGGGCGCCCTTCCGAGTCGCCACGTTTCCGCCGACCACGTCCACGGTGTCGCCGAGGTCCTTCTTCAACGCGGCCACGGTGTCCATCACCGCCCGGGAATGTCCGTGCGCGGTGTCCACCATCAGCACGTCGACACCGGCGTCGGCCAGGGCCATCGCGCGCTGGAGTCCGTCGGCACCCACGCCGACCGCGGCACCCACCAGCAGTCGACCGTCCGGGTCCTTGCTCGCGTTCGGGTACTGCTCGGTCTTGACGAAGTCCTTGACGGTGATCAGCCCACGTAGTTTGCCCGCGCCGTCCACGATCGGCAGCTTCTCCACCTTGTGCCGGCGCAGCAGCCCGAGCGCGACCTCCGCCGTGACCCCAACCTGGGCGGTGACCAGCGGAGTCTTGGTCATCACCTCGCTGACGGGGCGCGCGTGGTCGACCTCGAACCGCATATCCCGGTTTGTGATGATGCCCACCAAGGTGCCGTCCGCATCGGTGACCGGCACCCCGGAGATGCGGAATCGGGCACACAGCGCGTCCACCTCAGCCAGCGTGTCCTCGGGTGCGCAGGTCACCGGATCGGTCACCATGCCGGCCTCCGAGCGCTTCACCACCTCAACCGCGGCGGCCTGCTCGTCAATCGGCAAGTTTCGCTGGAGCACCCCGATGCCGCCTTGCCTGGCCATCGCGATACCCATCCTGGCCTCGGTAACGGTGTCCATGGCCGCTGAAACCAACGGAACGCGCAGGGTGATGTTGCGGGACAACCGAGTGCTGGTGTCGACCGAGCTCGGCATCACATCCGACTCGGCGGGCAGCAGCATCACGTCGTCAAAGGTCAACCCGAGCGTCGCGAATTTGGCCGGCAGGTCTTGAGCAACAAGCTCGCTGGTCATTGTGGGTGCTGGACCTTCCTCGCGAGGGTGGGCGCGGCAAGCAGGTTGCGAAGCGGGAAGCCACCGCGAACGACACGTATCGATGGTATCTGGACGTACCCCCACCCTCGCCCGGTACCGTGCTTGCTCGTGCCGCACGATGCGTTGCCCCCAGACCCGTTCGCGAATGACCCGGACGACCCCGCCAGGGCGCTCCAGGAGCCAATCGACGAGCCAGGAGACGAGATCACCTCGGCCGAACGCGCCGAACTACTGGCTGATCTCGCCGATCTTGCCGTCTACCAGACGCTTCTCGAACCGCGCGGCATGCGCGGGATCGTGGTGGACTGCGGTGAGTGTGCCGAACCGCACTTCCATGACTGGAGTCTGCTCAGGGCCAGCCTTGAGCAACTGCTCGACAACGGCTACATGCGGCCGCATGAGCCGGCCTTCGACCCGGACCCAGCCAACTATGTGAGCTGGGATTACTGCCGCGGCTTCGCGGACGGGGTGACCGCCACCGAAAACGCCCGCCGCGCGGGCTAGCACTGATCAGATAAACAAGCCCTCGACCACTCGGTACCGGACGCTCAGCTGACCTGGCGTCCGGTACCGGTGTCGTTAGCTGGTCGAGTTCGAACTGCCACTACCCGAGGTGCCGTTCCGGGTGCCGCCATCCGTCGTGTCCGACTCGGGGCTCGTACTCGGCGTCGGAGTGGACGAGGTCTCCTCGTCATCTGGCGGCAGCTCGTCGTCTACCGGTGGAGTGGACGGCGAGGTCGGATCCGTCTGACTGGTCTCTTCCGGATCAGTGGCGGGATCGGAGACCACGGTGCTCTCGTCCTCACCCGGCCGCTCTGGCTTATCGCCGGGCTTGCCCTGGTGGTCGCCGCTGCCCTGCTGATCCCCGTTGTTCACCTTCTGCAACAGCTCAGTGTGCTTGGACTCCAGCTCGCGCAGCTGTTCCTCGGAGACCTTCTTCATGTTCTCTTCGGCCTTGGCCAGTGCCGCCCGCGCGGTGGCGATATGCCCGCTGTCCAGCGCGGTGGATGCGCGTTCAAGGTCGGTCCGTACCGTGGCTGCCGCCTCGACGGAGTTCGCGTGGTCGGTGTAGAGAACCCGCGTCAGCCCCCAGAGCGCGTCACCAGGCTCCGCGTCCTTGGCAGCGAGTCCCATACCGCCGAAGGCGATGGCTAACACTGCTGCAGCCGCGGCCACCGGCACGAAAGGGCGCCGCCGAGCACGCTTGCCACGCTGCCGCGCAAGTTGCGCGGTACGCACCGTTGTCACCGCCTGGTCGTGATCAACCAGGTCCGGGATCGGCTCGCTGTCGATATCCCGGCGCCAGGCCAGCAGTACGGCGTTGAGCTCTTCCTCGTCCAGACCGTTCATCACGTCCGGATCGGTGCCACCAAGAGCACCAAGCAAGGCGTCATCGGCTTGGACGGTGGACAGATCCACCAGCTGATCGGACTCGTCGTCGCCTTCCTCGGCCGAGCCCTCTTCGGCCGAGTTCTCCTCAACCGAATACTCCTCGGCTGTGCCGTCCCCCACAGCGGCACCAGGCAGGTTGACGACGTTCGCTTCAGGTCCAGCATCCGCGGCACTTTCCTCGGCCGAAGCGGACTGGTTCACCTCGTCGGCCGGTCCAGGCACACCCGCATCCATCCGCTCCGCGGGGCCGTCGGAGTCTGACTCGCGTCTTTCGTCAGTCACTCAGACCACCTCCTCGGCTTCCAGGACTTTCCGCAGCCTGGCGAGCGCGCGATGTTGCGCGACACGCACGGCGCCCGGAGTCGAACCGACCGCATCGGCCGCCTCCTCGGCGGACAACCCAACTACCACTCGCAAAACCACGATTTCCCGTTGTTTCTCCGGAAGCACCCGAAGCAGCTTGGCCATGCGATCGCTTAGTTCGCCCTGCATGGCGCGCTGCTCGGGTCCCGCAGCGATTTCCACTTCGTCCGGAATATCGGCGACGGGCTCCGATCGGTTACGTCCCGACGCCCGATGGGCGTCAGCAACCTTGTGCGAGGCGATGCCGTACACGAAAGCCAGGAAGGGTCTTCCCTGGTCCCGATAGCTGGGCAGCGCAGTCAGCACCGCGAGACACACCTCCTGCGCCACGTCGTCCGCGGACGCGAACGATCGTTCCTGCCGCCCAACCCGTGCGCGGCAATACCGAACTACCAGCGGGCGGATCGACGCCAGCACTCGTTCGATTGCCTGGGGGTCGCCGTCGACGGCCGCGCTAACGGACGCGTCAAGGCCGTCCCCCGAAGTGGTCATCGCAGACAACAGTCCTGGTGTTAACCGTGTAGGTGTACCGATATGCAGGCGCGCTGGCCGTGGCGTACCACTAACCAGCGACTCCCCTACCGTACCGGTCCACACCAACGCCGCGTGGCGAGGTCAGTGGTGATTTGGCCGAGTGTCTTGTCCGTACAGCTCCGTGGCGTAGTGAGTTACGCCACGAGGCCGCGCCGGAAGCCGTGCGCGACCGCCTGAGCACGGTCTTTGACACCGAGCTTGCGGAACAGTCGGCGCGCGTGCGTCTTCACCGTGTCCTCGGACAGGTACAGCTCGCGACCGATTTGCCCGTTGCTCTTGCCCTGGCTCATGCCCCGCAGCACCTGCAGCTCCCGTTCGGTGAGCTGCACGCCCGGGTCGGAGGGCTGGCGTGGCGCGGGCACCGAGGTGCTCGCGAGGGTGTGCGCGAGGGCGGCGACCAGCTCTGGCCGGGAGGCATCCCAGCGCAGATAGCCGCGGGCACCGCCGGCGATCGCGGCGGCGATACTCGCCGCGTCGTCTGGCGCACCGAAGACGATGACGTTCGCCTGCGGATTCGCGGAGACGAGCCGTCGCGTGGCCTCCACTCCGGTCGGTACGGCGCGCTGGGTACCAACGAGCACCACATCGACCGGCTGCCGGGAGAAACGAGCGAGCAACTCGTCACCGTGCGCTACGCAGTCGATGCGGCTAACCCCTGGGACAGCGGACATAACGCGTGTTAGTCCTTCCCGCACACTGCGCCGGTCGTCACAGATCAAGACCGTCGTCACGGGGACTCCTTTCCTGCAGCCGGGTGACCTTCCTATTCCCCTATCGGACGCTTTCGGCCGGACCTTGACACGATCCGGTGGTGAATTTGGGAAAAAGTTCGCCCAGATGTCGGCCATGGACGCACAGCGCCAGCACTGGCGCGCTGCTACGGGTCCGCCCGCAGGTCAGCTGGCATCCAGGAGGATTCGGTCGCGAGAGCCCTACCGACCGGATCTGCCCACCGTACAACTCTGCGTAGCACGCCGTTAACCCACGGGCCAGGTTCACGTCCGACGGCTTGCGCGGCCAACAATCCCGCCGGCCAGCGCAGGCTGTGCAGGCCGAGCTCGGTGGTCCGTTCGACGGCCCGGTCGGCGACCTCGGCGGCACGCCGGTATTCCCCGAGCCCAACCAGACAGGCCGCGAGCACCAGCTCGGACTTGACCGTGTGACGCGCAGCGCAGCGCGCTGAGCTGCGCGCACGGGCCCGTTCGGCATGCGGCAGCGCGCGATCCGGGCGACCGGTCGCCAGTTCGACCTCGGCGTGTACCCAGCAGTCCCGCACCTCGGTGCGCCAGCTGGGGCTGTCCCCAAGGCCGGCCCTGCGCTCGAGCAATCGGCGAGCCTCGGCGCACCGGCCAAGCCCGAGCGCGTCCGCGGCGAGGCCGAGCAGCGCGTCCGCTCGGGCGCCCGCCCAGTCCACCCCGTCCGGGTCCAACTGGACGGCCCACTCCGCTTGCCGCCCTCCGGCGCATCTAGCCAGCGCTTCCGCGTCCAGCTGACGCGCGGCGGCGTGCCCGCCCAACTGTCGGCGGTGGGCGGCGAGCGTGCTCGCGGACAGCGAGGCAATCACCGGGTCGGCCGAATGACGTAAATCACCCAGTATGACCGCCGCCGCCGCGTAGCGGCCCTGACCACCAAGCACCACCGCGGCAAGCCAACGCTCCCGCGCCGTCGTTGTGGCCGTACTCAGCACCCACACGGGCGGCGACGTACCGCTGCCGAACGCGGCGGCGCGCAGTTCGACCGCCAGTTCAGCCATCACCGATTCCCATCTCGCGCGCCACTCGCCCCGATACTTGCACGCCCAAAAATCAACAGTTAGCCCGCTGAACTCAATTATTTAGCGTGCGCAAGCAAAGGGTGTACGGGGCCTAGTGACGGGGCAAAAGGCCAGCGCACGTCAGGGTATACGGGCGTGCACCCGGTCAAGCACCTCGCGCGGAGAGGCCGCACGATGCACCGCGGCGGGCAACGGCACCAGCTGCCACCCAGGGCCATACGCGACCAGCCGAGGCGCCGCGCACAGCCGACCGAGGCGCTGGAAGTACTCGGGTTCGGCCGAGCGGGAATGCCGCGCCCATACGGCGATCACCGGCGGCGCCAGCCGCTCCGCGGCGGCGAGTAGCGCGCTGATCGGGCGTACCGCGCCGAGCAACCGCGTGCTCAGGCCGACGCCGCGCAGCGCGGCGTCGGCGAGATACATCGGCAGGCCGCCCTGCTCGGCCGCCACGCTGCACAGCAACACGGGCGGCGCGGTAGGCGAAGCCGAGACCGCCGGCATGGGCCGCAGCAGCGCCGCGAGTACGCATTCAGCAAGCAGGTAGGCACCCGCTGAGGCGTCCGTATCGTCGCCAAACGCGTCGAACACCGGCTCGATGACCCGCTCCCAGGCGTCCAGCACGCCGTGCTCGGCAATCGCCAGATCCAACTGTTCACGCAGCGCAAGCGAGTCCAGCGCGCGGGTGGCGCGGCACAACCCCTTCACCGCCCTGGCGAAACCAGGCCGCGCGCTGGCACCGCGCGGCGAACCGGCATCAAGCTCACCCGGTCCCAAGTCACTGGTTCCCAGCCCGCTCGCCACGGGCTCAGCCGCTGGCAACTCGCTGGCCAGCGCGTACCTGGCGGCATCGGCCGAGGAGGCGCCGCGCAGCAGCGCCTTGCGCATCACCTCGAGGCGAGCGATATCCGCCGGCCCATACCGCCGGTGGCGCCCGCTGGCGTGCTCCCGAGGACCCAGGCCGTACCGGCGGTCCCAGGTGCGCAACGTGGCCGGCGCGACCCCGAGCCGGCGAGCAACCGCGGCCACCGGCAAGGTCGGCGGCTCGCCGTTCTCGCTCGCGGTCCCGGGGATTCCGCGCTCGCTGCCACGCGCCACGCGCCACATCGTCACCCCGCCGGACGGTCTCGGCAACTGGAGCGGAGTCCCAGTGCGCGGAACCCGGAAAGGCCCGGTCTCACACCGAAGGGTGATGCCTAATGGTGGAAATGTGGCCGTACCGGACATCGCCTCTTGAACAACCCTTGGCGCGCTTCTAACGTGACCGACGCTACACCAAATGGAGTAGCGAACTACGAGTCCTCAATTGCTGAGGAGGCGCTCACGATGGCAGACACGCGCAGGCTTCCTGGGCCGAACGCCGACATCTGGGATTGGCAGCTTCAGGGCTCGTGCCGGGGGATGGACAGCGGGTTCTTCTTTCACCCTGACGGGGAGCGGGGGCCGGCACGCGCACGGCGCGAGGCACGGGCGAAATCGATTTGTCAGTCGTGCCCGGTGCTCCAGCTGTGCCGACGGCATGCCCTCGCGGCGCATGAGCCGTACGGGATCTGGGGCGGGATGTCCGAGTCCGAGCGGGAACGAATCATCCGGGCGAACGAACGCAAACTCCGCGAGCTCGCCACCGCCAACTAGATGAATGATTCCGTGAAGATCACGTGAAGCGTGTCGCGCTGGGGAAGTAGGTGGAGGGCTTCCAAGATCATTGTGTGACGAACAACCTCGA
>NZ_SLXQ01000010.1 GCF_004340875.1 Tamaricihabitans halophyticus
GATCCAGCCACACGTGATACGCCACCACCAACAACACAGCCAACGCCCGCAACCCCTGAACCTCCGGGCGATACTTCCGCGCCACCCCACCCGAGGACGGCTTGGTGGGGACAGCCACGGGCTCGGCCGCTCGGGACTGCGTCATCGCTGTTGGCCTCCGGTTCTCGGGATCTGCCAGGGGGTGGGTGCAACTGGCCGCTATGGATTACACCGTTCGGGTAGTCGGGCGGGTCGCGCGGGGGTGCAACGGACGCAAAACGGACCACCCCACCAGGCGAAAGTCCGGCTGTGTCGGGGTGCGTGGCTACGCTTCCGCCGTGCAACGCGAACACGAGTACGAGCTGGCCGTCGAATGGCAGGGCAACCGGGGGACGGGTACGAGCGGCTACCGCGATTTCGACCGCACGCACGAGGTACGCGCGGTCGGTAAGCCGGTGTTGTTGGGCTCCGCTGATCCCGCGTTCCGCGGCGACACCGACCGGTGGAACCCCGAGGAACTGCTGGTCGCCGCGCTGTCTCAGTGCCATATGTTGTGGTACCTGCACTTGGCGTCCAGCGCCGGGGTAGTGGTCACCAGCTACCTGGATCGCCCGACCGGCACCATGGTGATGGACGAGCGGGGCGGCGGCGGTGCCTTTCGTTCGGTGACGCTGCGTCCGGAGATCATGGTGACCGAACAGTCGATGGTGACCAAGGCCGAAGAGCTGCATGGCGACATCGGCCCGAAGTGCTTCATCGCGCGTTCGGTGAACTTCCCGGTGCACCACACGCCAGTGGTGCGGGTCGGGTAGCGCGAATGTATCGATGATGTAGACGGTCTCCCTAGGTTGCGATCTGTTCGAGAATCCGGGCACCTAGGGAGCAGCCGTCATGAACCGTATTTCCATCAAGCGGTCGTTAGCCGGGGTCGGTACGGCCGCGGCCGCGCTGGTCGTGCTGGGCACGGCCGCACCGACCGCGGCGCAGAGCGCCGAAACCGCGGAGATCAACTTCCGGACACCGTTCGAATGCAACCAGGAGTGGAACGCGAATACCCGCGCCAACCACAATCCGCAGAATTCGGTGGATTTCCAGCGCGCCGATGCCGACGGGCAGCCGGTGCTGGCGAGCGCGGACGGCACCGTGAGCAGGGTGGAGGACCTGGGTGGCGAAAGCTACGGGAAATTCATCGTGATCGAGCACGCCGATGGCTGGACCACCTGGTACGCGCATCTGAGCGCGCAGGACGTCCAGGAAGGTGACGCGGTGAAAACCGGCGACCCGATCGGAAAGGTCGGTAACACGGGCGGTTCGACCGGACCTCATCTGCACTACGAACAGCGGTCTGGCAGCAGCGTCGAGCGGGTGGTGCTGAACGGCGTGGCGATCAAGTACTACGGCGACACCCCGATCACCAGCAGCACCGGCTGCTGATCGGCGGGAAGCGGGCATCCCGGGGCAGGTGGGTTCACGCGCCCCGGGTACTACCCGCCTCGAGCGAGGCCCAGAGGGATCGTGCCCGCGTTCGGTAGCCGAGCGCGCGGTCCGGGCGGCCGAGTGCTTCGTGGAGCCGGCCGAGCAGTTCGGCTACCTCGGCCGCTCCCCTGCGGTCCGCCCGTCGCTGGTGCACCCGCAGCGCGTCAACCAGCAGCGGTTTTGCCCGCGCCAACTCGCCATCGTCCAGGAACACCGCGCCCAACTCCTGTCGGGCGTAGCTGACGCACTGCTCGTCGCCGAGCTCTTCGAAGATCGTGATCGCCTGCTGGAGGTGTTCGCGGGCGACCTGGAGCGCGCCGGTGAGCCTGCGTAGCCCGCCCAACCGGCTGTTCGCATGCGCTTCGCGGTGCTGGTCGCCGATCCGCGCACACAGCTGGCGCGCCGAGTCGAACCAGTCGGCCGCGGCGGGATAGGCCGAGCGTTCCAGCCACACCGAGCCGATGCCGAGCATGGCGACGGCCGAACCGGACAGATCGTCCATCGCCCGGAACCCGCTCAGCGCGGTCTCGCAGTGCGCGAGGGAACGCTCGTTATCGCCCTGGTGGCGTGCCACGGAGGCAAGGCCGGTACGGGCGACCGCGGCACCATGCTTCTGACCAAGCGATTCGAACAGGTCATGCGCGGCCTCGAAGGCGATCCGCGCCTGCGGGTACAGATCCTGATACAGGTAGAGCTGGCCCTGGTTGCGTCGGATCACCGCTTCGCCGTGGCTGGAACCTGCTTCGCGGGCGGCGCGCAGCGCGATCTCATGGCTGTCCCGCCAGACATCGCGTAGCCCGCGCAGGTCGAAGTACGGCGTGTAGGCGGCGGCGAGTCGCCAGGCCAGATCGGGAAGTCCGCCTTCGGCGGCAACCGAGACCAGCGCTACGACGTTGGCGATTTCGGCACCCAGCCAGTCCAGCGGCGCCGTGCACGGCTGTCGGGGCGCGCTCGGCGCGGCCGGCCGCCAGTGACCGTTCTTTGGCCCCGGGGTCAGGCCGAGAAACCGTGCCGGGATCCGGCTGGTCGCGTCGCCAATCAGAGCAAGGTAGCCCTCGAGCACTCTGCGTAGCGCGGCGAGCCGGTCGCCGATGTCGTCCGTATCGGCGCATTCGATGGCGTGGCAGCGCACCAGCTCCGGTAGGCGGTAGCGGGGCTGGCCGCAGGCATCCGTGCCGGCGAGTTCGACAAGGCTGGCATCCACCAGCGTGTCCAGCACGTGCTCGGCGCCAGCCAGATCGAGCAGGGCGGCGAGTACCCAGCTGGGAAACCGCAGCTGGCCGAGGGTGCTGAGGAGTCGGAAGCCACGTGCCGCCGTGGTGTCCAGCAACGCGTAGCTGAGTTCGACGGCTGCCCGGACCTCGAGATCGCCGATCCGTAACTCGTCGAGCCGATCCCGTTCGTCCCGCAGCCGCTCGGCGAGTAACGCGAGCGACCAGTCGGACCGGCCAGCGAGCTTCGCTCCGGCGATCCGAACCGCCAGCGGCAGCCCGCCACAGGCCCGCACGATCTCCTCGGCGCTTGGTTGCTCGGCCGCGATCCGGTCGTGGCCCGCGACCGCCGCCAGTAGCCGCAGCGCCTCCTGCTCGGGTAGCGCGGGCAGCTGCACGCTATACGCGCCGGCCAGGTCCGGCATCCGGTTCCGGCTGGTCACCAGTACCGCACTGCGGCTGGTGCCGGGTAGTAGTGGGGCAACCTGGGCCGCGCTGCTGGCGTCCTCGAGCAACAGGCACACGCGGGCGCTTGCCAAGCGGGAGCGTAGTAACGCCGCGCGTTCGGCCTGGCCGGCAGGCAGCGCCGATCCGGCTACGCCGAGTCCACGCAGCAGCTCGGCAAGTACATCGCTCGGCTGTCTCGGATGCGCCGCCGTACCACCCAGCTCGACGTGCAGTTGCCCATCTGGATACAGCCCACGCGCGGCATGCGCCAGATGTACGGCCAGTGCGGTTTTCCCGATACCTGGCGCACCGGTGAGCACGACGAGCGCCGGCTGATCGCGCAGCGCGCGGTCCCGCAGCAGTGCGGTGAGCTCGGCCACCGTGGTGTGCCTGCCGGTGAAATCCGGTACATCGAAGGGCAGCTGCCGCGCCGGTGGGATGCTCGGCGGCGCGCTGGTATGCGGCTGGAGCGCCTGGGTGTCGGCCGGGCCAGCCCGGTTGGCCAGGTCGGCGCGTAATCGCCGTAGTGGTGCCGAGGGTTCGGTGTCCAGTTCGGCGCGCAGCATCTGTTCGAGATCGGCATAGGCCTGCAGTGCCTCGGGAACCCGGTCCTGCTCGCGCAGTATGTTGATCAACTGATGCCAGAACGGCTCGTGCAACGGATGCTCGGTGAGCAGGCCACGTAGCTCGGCAAGTACCGAGGGGGCATCGGCATCCAGCTCCGCGCGCAGCGCCAGCCGGCGCTCCTGCGCCCACAACCATTGCTCACCAAGGCTGGCCACCACTCCGTCCCACGCCGGCGTGCCGGGTAGGCCGGCGAGCACCTGGCCACGCCACAGCGCGCAGGCGTTGTCCAGTGCGGCGAGCGCGGCCACCGTGTGTGCGCCGCGCAGCGCTTCACGCGCGGTATCGCAGGCAGCGCGGAACTGGCGCATATCCAGGTGCTCGTCCGCGAGTTCCAGCTGGTAGCCGGACGATTCACGGACGATCCGGGGCGCGCCGTCGACGGTCGGGGCGGGGGTAATCAGCCGGCGCAGCTGATGCACGTAGGTATGCACGTTCGCCGTCGCCGAGGCAGGCGGTCGATCCGGCCAGAGCACATCGATCAACGTGTCGGTGGATACCGTGCTGGACGGATGCAGGAGCAGCGTGGCCAGCAGTAGCCGAGGCTTCGGGCCGCCGAGCGGCAGCACGGCGCCGGCCCGCTCTACCTGGAGCGGACCAAGCACGCGAAACGTCGTGGCAGATGTCAACGGCGCACCACCGGTCCAGCAGGGTCGTGCCGGAATGGTATGCCGGAACTAGCCCAGGTTCACACCAGAATCGACAAATGTCGGTGAATATCTTTCGAAATCGTCGATTGCCTGTGCCGAATGGTGCACTCCAGGCCGAAAAGTGCCCATCACAACACGTACGAGAGGTAACCCACGATTCGTTTACCGAGCGTTTCATCGCCGCTGATCCGAACCTCGTCGAGGTGTTTCGCGGGATCCAGCCGGCCCGCGGCGAGCCGGATGAACAGGCCGGCTGGCAGCTCAAGAGTGGTGCTCGGCTGGCCGGGTAGCTGATCGACCACCTTCGCTCTACCGTCCACAACCACGTGCATCGTCCGCCGCGGCCCGCCGTGGACCTGGATCGTCACCGAATCGCCGTCTGGCACGCCGGCTCGTTTGCCGACGATGAAGCCGAGCGCGCGGGTGATCTCGTCGAGGACCTCTTCCGCGCTCGGGCCCGATTCACGACCAGGAATGCCCGCGGTGTCCCGAATGTCCTGTTCGTGGATCCAGCAATCGAAGTGCCGAAACTGCATGAACCTGCCATAGGTTCCCGGCCCCGCTGGAGTCCATGATGGACCATCAAAGTCCTCTTGCGACATGGCGCGTAGCGCGGCCACCCGTTGCGTGGTGACCTCACGGAACCGCTCGCGCATCGCGGCTGGCTGGTGATCACGAAACGACCGCACCCACCGCTCGTTCATCGCACCGATCTCATTGTGCACATGCGACAGTTCGGTGACGTCGGAATCGTCGTCCGGTGGAGAGTTTCCGAGCAGCGACAGCTCGGTGCCGAGCATATGCGCCACGATGTCCTGAATGGTCCAGCCGGGCAGGTTACTCGGCGCGGTCCACATGGCCGTGGGCAGCTCGCCAAGCAGTTCGTCCAATGCGGACCATTCGGCGGCGAGCAGATCGACGAGCGGCTCTTTGGTGATTGCGGGCGCGGGCATCGGCTGCTCCTAAGATGTATGCTGGAATTCGACGATCTGACCCCGATTCACGCTGTGCCAGTCGCGGCCGGCGAGGTAGGGGCGTAGCGCGGTTTCGATGGCCGCCTGGTCTACCGCGCTCTTTGGTCGCTGTAGCTCGAAGACGTTCGGGAACTGGGACATTCCGGTAACCACTCGCCACAGCTCGACGGCGCGCTGCCCGGTTGGTGGGTCGATCAGCACCGGGCCGAACAGGCACTGCGCGGAGCCGGAGTCGGTGCCGCGCAAGAACAGCGTGGGCACCCCGAAGCCGCCCGCGTCGATCACTCGCTGGTGGTCGGCATGCACGTCCTGATGGGTGCTTTCGTCCTCGATCGCGACCTCGAGTAGCGCGGGGTCGTGGCCGAGTTCGGCGAGCAGCGCCCTCGCCACTTCCGGGTCATGCGGTTTGCCGCCAGCCACGTGCAACGTGTGACCGATCTTCGCGTACCAATCATCGACGAGGGCGTTGTCCGTGCGCCGTAGCAACGCACCGATCCGCATCAGCGACCAGCCGTACGACCAGGGACGCTGCCAGGGGTGTTTCTTGCCCTCGGCGCGGTTGATCTCCTCGAGGCTGAAGAATCGCCAGCGTACGGCGAATCCGAGTACCTCCCGCACCTCCCGCAGCCACACGGAGGTGTGATAAGCGAAGGGGCACATCGGGTCGAAGTGGAAATCTACGGTGTGTACCGCGCTATCGCCCATGACCGACTCCTTGGTGTTCGGCGCCTTGCCTGCCGTCCAGGTGAAGATGCGCGTCGATCAGCTCGCGCAGCGCCGCCGGTACCTCGCTCGCGGGCGAGCCGGTGGCCTTGGCGAGCAGGATGGCGCCTTGTGCCTGCCCAAGGATCAGCTTGGCCAGCCGGTCCGGGTCGGTACGCAGCGCGCCCTCGGCGGCCGCACGATGGCAGGCTTCGGCGATGCGCCGCTCCCAGCGTTGAAAAGCCCCTGCCAGATGCTCGCGGATCTCGTCATCGGTGGTGGCGACCTCGGCCGCGAGGTTGCCAAAGGGGCAGCCGACGACCCTGCCGAACCGTTGCTCGAACCGGGCCTGGATCGCGCCGATCGCCTCGGCGGTAGCCCGCAGGCGTTGTACTGGATCGTCCGTGCGGTGCTCGCTCAGTCGCGCGTCCAGCGCCTCGATATGGAGGTCGATGACCGCTTTGACCAGATCTGCCTTCGAAGGGAAGTAGTGATAGAAGCTGCCCTTGCGCACGTCCGCCGCCGCGCAGAGTTCGGTGACGCCGACGATCTGGTAGCTGCGCGTCAGAAACAGCTTCGCGGCGGCGCGGACGATGCGCTCGCGTGCGTCCGACGGCCGGCCCATAGCCGCCGACGGTAGCGAGTAGTTGACCAGTCAGTCAAGAACTCGTCGGTGTCACCAGGCGCGCCCCACCGTGTAGGAGTCCGTCCAGATCTGCTGCAGCCGGACGTGGTCGCCCGGTTCGGGCGCGCCCCAGATCTTGCCGTTGCCGGCGAAGATGCCCACGTGGTAGACGCTGCCACCGTCGTGGAAGAACACCAGATCGCCAGGGCGCATCCGGTCCCTTGCCAGCTTCGAGGTGGCTTGCCGTTGATCGCTCGAGGTGCGCGGCAGGTTGATGCCGAGACGCTTGTGCACGTACTGGGTCAGGCCCGAGCAGTCGAACTTGTTCGGGCCCGCCGCGCCGTAGGAGTACGGCTTGCCACGTTGCGCGGCGGCGGTTTCCACGATCCGCTGATTGATCGGTTTGCTCGGCGGCGGTGGCTTGGTCGCGGTGATCTGGACGGTTTTCGAGGCGCCGGGGTCGTACAGCCGGTCGCCTCGGTAGTGCAGTCGCCATTCGGCGGTGGCGGTGATCTTCGCCGGAATCGAGGCGATGCCCTCGTCGTTGGTCTTCCCGGTGTTGGCGCTCTGCCACGCCTGGTCGGCGTTGGCGCGGTGTTCCAGGACGACTTCCTTGTCGGTGAGCGGGCGATCGCCGATACCGGTGAGCTTGCCGCTGAAGGTGACGCTCTTACCCGACGTGATCGACTCCGGCGTTGCGTTGATGGTTTGTTCGCTTGGCACGACGGCCGCGGCCGAGGGGGCGGTGCTGATCAACAACGCACCGGTGAGCGCGGACAACAGGACGGCGCCGGTACCGCGGCGTACCGCGCGGGACCTCGGCCGGGGGCTGGCGGAATCGGATAACGCAGAGGTGGACAACGGGTTCTCCGGTGAGCTCGGGGTCGGATTCCGCGTATCGACTAATCGGGGTTGCGCCGATACGCGGAATCGCTCAATCACGGAACAATAAACACATGGCCCACGGAAAGCGCTAGACGAAACTCTGAATTCATTCGGTCAGGGGTACTCACTGCCCGTAGTTTCCCTGCATATGGCCAGTTCAAAGAGCTCGATCAGGGTGGGTTCGCGTCCCGTGCCGCGACCGGCTGTGATTCGTGTTACCGCGCCTTGGTGATCAAGATCGCCATATCACGTGACTATTTCTTTCGCCTTGCGTGCGCATATTATTGACTGTTCTGTCAATCCTGCCTTGCGCGACTGGGTGCTACTCGGGGTGGTTCGTTTGGCTGTTTTGGATACACCGGTGGCCACGGTGCGTCCATCATTCCGGCCGCGAGGTCCCGTTCGGACATCTCGAGTAACGGTTCGAGCGATTGTCCTCGCTCGTTCGCGTCCGCCCAGGGATCACCGAGTGTCGCGACACGGTCGGGAACCGTTGCGATGGTCAGCTCGGCCGGTCGCACCGACTCCAGCTCCGCCCAGCTGATCGGGGTGGACACCACGGCGGCGGCCGTGGGACGGACGCACCAGGCGCCGAATACCGTCTTATGCGGGGCGTTCTGGTTGAAGTCCACGAAAACCCGGGAGCCGCGCTCTTCCTTCCACCACTGTGCGGTGATCAACTCGCCATGCCGGCGCTCCAGCTCGCGAGCCAGCGCCACCGCGGCCGCCCGGACCTGGTAGCCGTTCCACCGGGGGGCTAGCGCGACGTAGACATGCAGGCCTCGGGAACCGGAGGTCTTCAGTCGGGCTTCGATGCCCAGCTCGGTGAGCAGTTCCCTGGTGCGCAGCGCGGCGAGCACAACCTGCTCGAACCGGACACCAGGCGAGGGGTCCAGGTCGATGCGTAGCTCGTCAGTGATGTCCGGATTGTCCGCGCGGTAGGGCCAGACGTGGAAACCAATGCAGCCGAGGTTGACCGCCCAGATGAGATGGGCGAGATCGGCCGCGACCAGCGCATCGCTTGTGGTGCCGTTCGGTGTGGCCACCACGGTGGTGGTCAACCACTCGGGCGTCGACTTCGGCACGCGCTTCTGGAACCAGGACTTGCCACCCGCTCCGTTCGGATAGCGTTCGAGTAACAGTGGCCGACCGCGCAAGGTGGCCATGATCGGGTCGGCGACGGCCTGGTAGTACCGGACCAGATCGAGCTTGGTTTCCCCGCGTTCAGGGAAGAACACTTTGTCTGGACTGGACACCGTGACCTCGGTGCCGTCGATGTCGATGCTGACCGGTTCGCTCATACCCGTCCGTCCCTCCCGGTACCGCCTGTCCCAGATGGACGGCGCGGGTCACCGAGGGCAGGCCCGGATTCCTGCGCGGTTCGCGGTCGTCTCCCGAGTGGGATCCTACGCGGACGAGCGCGAGTTCGGCCAGATTCAGCCGGTCTCCACCGGCTCCGCGGCGGTGGCTCTGGCCGTACGGCGCTCGGCGAGCAGCGCGCGGATCGCGATCGTCAACGCGGTAGCCCAGCCAGCGAGGATTACCACGAGCACGGTGATCGTGGTGGCCGTGTCCACATTCCACGCGGAGAGCAGCGTGTTCGAGTTGGTGAGCACGATCAGGCCGCCCGCGGCGGCACCGAGGATGCGAGCCGGCATGATCCGCACCAGCCAGGCGGCGAACGGAGCCATGATCGCGCCACCGATCAGCAATCCGGCGATCGTCGTCCAGGACAGTTCCTGACCGCCGAGCGCGAACAGGAAGCCGATGCTCGCGGCCAGCGCGACGACGAACTCCGAGGTGTCCACCGAACCGATGACCTTGCGCGGTTCCAAGCGGCCGCTGGACAGCAGGGTGGTTGTGGCCACTGGTCCCCAGCCCCCGCCACCGGTGGCGTCCACGAAGCCGGCCACCAGGCCGAGCGGGCCAAGGAAGCGCATCCCTGGCCGCGGTTTGCGAAGTTTTTCCGCTACGTTCAGGAAGCTGAACCGGATAATCACATAAAGCCCGAGTACCAGAAGCAGTCCGGCCATCCAGGGTTCGGCGAACTCGGTGGACAGCGACGAAAGTACATAGGCGCCAAAAATGGCGCCGAGCGCGCCGGGCCCCGCGATGCGTACCACCACTCGCCAATCCACGTTCTGGAACTTCCAGTGCGCAATCCCGGAAACCAGGGTGGTGCCCACCTCCGCGAAATGTACGGAGGCCGAGGCGATCGCCGGGGTGGTGCCCGCGGCGAGTAGCAGCGTCGTGGACGTGACGCCGTAGGCCATGCCGAGCGTGCCGTCAACGAGTTGGGCGGCGGCGCCGACGAGCGCGTAGATCAACAGCAGCTGCATGGTTTCCTCAACGGGGATCGGACTGGGTGGGGACCGCTTCTGGGGTCGGATTCTCGGTATGCGCGGCTTTGCGCTGCCTGCGGAATACGGCGCCGAGACCAGTCGAGGTTAGGGTTCCTCGCGAATGGCCGGCAAGTTTTCATAAAGCCATGAAAATAACGGGTTCCGGTTTTCTCATATCCCGGAAGCGATTGACGACGGCATTCCGATGCGGCAAAGCTTGCGCACGGGAACCGGCATGTCGCCTGCTGCCGGTCAATCCGGCGGATGGTGGAGGATCGGTTACCATAGACAACTGGACAGAACGGACACCGAACCGGTTTCGCGGAATTTCTTCCGGAAAGAACCGAACGGCCCGGAAGTCGAACAGCTGAGCCGACCGAACCCTCGGCACTTCGAAATTATGAGGTTGACTCCCAATAATGCGCATATCGGAAAATGCCAGGGTGGGTAATCGTGCGGACAACGTGCGGGAATCGAATGCCGCGGCGGTGCTGGCGACCATCCGGAGCCGTGGCGCGCTTTCCCGTGCCGCGATTGCCAGGGCTACCGCGCTGAGCATGCCGACGGTGAGCCGGCAGGTCGCCGCGCTGATCGAGCGTGAGCTGTTACGCGAGCTGCCTGATCGTTCGCCGAATGGTGCGGTTGGCCGGCCCCGGGTGCCGGTGGACATCAACAACGAGGTGGTGGCCGCCTGTGGTGTGCACATCGGCGTGCGGACCACCACCTACGGGCTCGCCGATCTGCGCGGTGGGGTGCTCGATTCGCAGACCTTCGAGACGCCGGGCGGTGGCGCCGAAGACGCGCTGGCGCAGATCGCCGGCCGGGCGCGCGCCTTCCTGCGCCGCTGGCCACGTCGCAAGATCATCGGGATCGGCGTCGCCAGCGGTGGTGCGACCGACCCCACGCGGGGCACGCTCGCGCACGAGGGGCTCGGCTGGCGGGAGGTGCCTGCGCAGACGCTGCTTGAGCGGGCGACCGGCTTGCCGGTGCGGCTGGACGGTCACGTGCCCGCGATGGCAAGCGCCGAACTGCTTTTCGGGTCGAGTACCGGTTCGGGCAGCATGCTGTACTTCTATGCCAGGCAGATGGTCGGCGCGGCATTCGCCGTGCACGGTCGACTGCATCGGGGTCCGGGTAGGGCATCGACGATCGCGCATCTGCCCGTCGGCGGTGACGTCCGCTGTTCCTGCGGAAGTACCGGCTGTCTGGAAGCTAACGTCGCCGAGCTAGCCGTGCTGCGTAAGGCGATCCGCGCCGGGGTGCTCACCGAACCGAGTATCCGACTGCTCAGGGAGGCGGCCAGGGATGGCGACCAGGAAGCCGTCCGGATCCTGAGCGAGCGGGCGCGGACCCTTGGCAGGGCGGTGGCGCTGCTGCGGGATGCCATCGATCCGGATGTGGTGGTGCTCGGTGGACAGGCCATCACCGATGCGCCGGACTACCTGCCCGAGCTACTGGACAGCTTCGCCGCGCATACCGCGTTGCCGGGTACGGATCTGGTGCGGGTGACCGGATTCGGCCCCGACGTGCAGGCAATCGCGGCGTGTACCGGTTTGCTCACCCAGCTGTACGAGTTCCCGCTTTCCGTGGTGCCAAGGGTTTTCGAGTCGAACTGAGCGCGCGCCGGGCGGATTGTGGCGCGGCGCACATGGTGTGCCTGGGAATAGATGCGCGCCTGGCTTCGCTGCACTCGCCGGAGCGTTCGCGGCTCGATGTGGCGCGGCGGGCACGGCTCGACCGACCACGGCCAGGTACCAGCTTGGGGGTTTTATGGACAAGACGGCAGCGCGCGATCCGGGTGCCGTGACGGCGCCGGTCGGATCACCGGAGCTGGCCGAACCTAGTGGCGCGCGACGCATCCGGCTGATTCTGGTGCTCGGCGCGCTGGTCGCGCTTGGGCCGCTGACGATCGATATGTACCTGCCCGCGCTGCCCGCGATCCGCGACGATCTGCTCGCCTCCGACGCGGGGGTGCAGCTCACCCTGACCGGCACCCTGCTCGGCCTCGGGTTTGGCCAGCTGGTCATCGGTCCGTTCTCGGACGCGGTCGGCAGGCGAGTTCCGCTGATCGCGGGTACCGCGTTGCATATCGCGTCCTCGCTGTTGTGCCTGCTGGCGCCGAACATCGTGGTGCTCGGCGGTTTGCGGGTGCTCCAGGGCATTGGTACCGCGGCAACCGCGGTGGTGGCGCTCGCCGTAGTGCGCGATACGTTCAGCGGCCGGTCCGCGGCGACCGCGCTGTCCCGCCTGATGCTGGTGATGGGCGTTGCGCCAATTCTCGCGCCCACCGTTGGCGGCGCCGTCCTGCGGTATACCTCCTGGCGCGGCGTGTTCGGCGTACTGGCGGTGCTCGGCGTGGTGCTGCTTGTCGTCGGGTTTTTCGCGCTGAAGGAGACGCTGCCACCGGAGAAGCGGCGTTCCGGGGAGATCCGGCCGGTGCTGCGCACCTATCGGTCACTGATCACCGACTGGGAGTTCGTGGCGCTTGCGCTGACCGCCGCCATGGCGATGTCCGCGCTGTTCTCCTATGTCTCCGGGTCTTCTTTTGTCCTGCAGGAGCAGTTCGGTCTGGGGGAACAGCAGTTCGCGATCGTGTTCGGGCTCGGCGCGGTGTCGATCATCCTGGCTTCCCAGCTGAACGTAGTGCTGCTCAACCGGTATAGCCCCAAACAGATCGTCTTCACCGCACTGCTCGCGGCCACGGGCTTCGGTGCGGCGCTGGTCGTCGTCGCGGTGCTGGAGATCGGCGGGTTGGTCGGGTTCATGGTGCCGCTGTGGTTGATGCTCGGTGCGGTGGGTTTCGTCATGCCGAACGCTCCGGCGCTCGCGCTCTCCCGGCACGGCGAGGCGGCGGGGACTGCCGCGGGCATGCTGGGCACCGGTCAGTTCGGCTTGGGTGCGCTGTTCGCGCCGCTGATCGGGCTGTTCGGCAATGACGGGCCCGCGCTGGCGATCGCGATGACGGCTGGCGTGGTGATCGCGGTCTGCCTGCTCGGTTCCGTGGTGCGCGGTCAGCGACAGGCAGTGCTTGCCTGATCTCGACTTGTGGCGAACGATGTCGGTTCGCTCTACCGGGCTGTGACAACGATCATCGGATAGCGGACAGTCCGCCACCAACGTGGTTAGTTAGGCTAGGCAAATCTAACTACCGCGGAGGTGTCCGATGCGCCGTCGTGCCGGCACGATGTTGACGATCGCCGTGGCGGGAGCGCTTTTCGCGGCTTCGGCCTGTAGCACGGAGACGCCCGACGCGGGGTCCGGCCAGTCGGGCGCCGGCGATGCCGCTGCCTACCCGGTCACCATCGACACCGAGTTCGGTGCGGTGACGATCGAGGAGCCGCCGCAACGGGTGGTCGCGCTCGGCTGGAGCGATGCGGAGGTGGCCCTCGCGCTCGGCGTGCAGCCGGTTGGCGCGGCCGACTGGTTGGATATCGGTGGGGATGGCCTCGGCCCGTGGGTGGAGCAGAGCTACCAGGAGCCACCCGAGATGCTTGGCACTCTCGAGGTGAACAGGGAGAAGCTGGCCGAGCTCAATCCCGACCTCATTCTGGACACTCGGGCGAGCGGCGAGCAGGAGCGCTACGACCAGCTCAGCGAGCTCGGTGTGCCCGTCGTGGGTCCACCCGAGGACGCGAATGCCTATCTGACCAGTTGGCAGGATCAACTGGCGATGATCGGCAAGGCGCTCGGCAAGCAGGCCGAGGCAACCGAACTGCGCGAGGGACTGGAGGCCGAGTTCGCTACCGCGGCACGGCAGAATCCCGAGTTCCGGGACGCCAGCGTGGTGCTCGGGGTACGCAGCGCGAGCAGCTATGCCGCCTACGTTCGCGGCGGTGGCCGGGTCGAGTTCATGGAGGAACTCGGTTTCCGCAATTCGCCCGCGATCCAGCAGCTCGCCGGCGAGGACTTCTCGGTACCCGTTTCCGAGGAACGTCTCGATCTGCTGGACGCCGATCTCACGGTGATGTTCCTGATCGGCGTTGACGCCAAGGAAGTCACCCAGGATCCGCTCTACCAGGCAGTTCCTTCGGTCCAAGATGGACGATCGGTCGTGTTGTCGGAGGAAACGGTTTCCCAGGCCTTCTCCAGCGCCTCCGTCGCGGGCCTTTCCTACGCGCTGGACAAGACGGTGCCGATGTTCGCCGAAGCGCTCCGCGGCTGATCGGCCTCATGTCGACGGTCGAGGCCGCCACGCGGATTCCCGGCAGGCGCCGACCGGCGCTGGTGGCGAGCCTGTTCGGACTTGGCGCCCTGCTCGCGCTGGTCGTGCTCCTCAGCATCGTGGTGGGTACCAAAGGGCTACCGCTGGGAACCGTGCTGGACGCGCTGCTTCGCTTCGACCCGGCAAACCCGGACCATCTGATCGTCCGCCAACTCCGAGTGCCCAGAACCGTCGCCGGGCTGCTCGTCGGTGCCGCCCTCGGGTTGGCCGGCACGGTGATCCAGGGCGTTACCCGCAACCCGCTGGCCGATCCCGGCATCCTCGGGATCAACGCGGGCGCGGCACTGTGTGTCGTGCTCGGCATCAGCGTGTTCGGTATCGCCAGTCTTTCCGGCTACGTCTGGTTCGGCCTCGCCGGCGCGGCGATCGCCGCCGTCCTGGTGTACGCGGTCGGCTCGCTCGGCAGAGGCGGCGCCACCCCGTTGAAACTCGCCCTTGCCGGGGCCGCGCTGACCGCCGCACTCGGTTCGTTCACCAATGCCATCCTGCTCACCGATACGGTCGCGTTCGACCAGTTCCGGTTCTGGCAGGTCGGCGCGCTCACCGGCAGGGATGCCACGATCGTCGCGCAGGGACTGCCGTTCCTGCTTGCTGGCGTGGCGCTGGCACTCGGGCTTGGTCGGGTCCTCAATGGACTCTCGCTCGGTGCCGATGTGGCTCGCGCCTGGGGGCAGAACGTGGTCGCCAACCGGATCGTCAGCGCGGTCGCCGTGGTCGTGCTCTGTGGCGCGGCGACCGCGATGGCCGGTCCGATCGGTTTCCTCGGCCTGACGGTGCCGCATATCGCGAGGATGATCACCGGTCCGGACTACCGGTGGATCCTGCCGTACGCGATGGTGCTGGCCCCGATCTTGTTGCTGGTCGCCGATGTGCTCGGCCGGATCGTGGCCCGCCCCGCGGAAGTGCAGGCGGGCATTGTCACCGCGGTGATCGGCGCGCCGGTGTTCGTGGCACTGGTGCGGCGCAGGAAGTTGGCGACGCTGTGACCGGGCCGGCAGTCCAGGTGATCGCCAGGGCGCGCGGGCGGGAGACCGCGCGCGTGCGGGTGGTCTCCGCGGGGCTCGCGCTCGCCGTGCTCGGCGTGTTCACCGCGGGCATTGCCTACGGGGATTTCACCATCGGGGTGCCCGATCTGCTTGGCTCCCTGGTTGGGAGCGCGCCGGGGCCGGTGGAGTTCGTCGTACATCGATTGCGGTTACCGCGTGCCCTCACGGGCTTACTGGTGGGTTTCGCGTTCGGTCTTGCCGGCGCGATCTTTCAGCGGCTGCTGCGCAATCCGCTCGCCAGCCCGGACGTGATCGGGGTGACGTCGGGAGCGAGCGCGATCGCGATGCTGAGCATTCTGGTGCTCGGCGCAACGGGTGCGGTCGTCTCGTTCGCCGCGTTACTCGGTGCCGTGCTCGCCGCGAGCGTGATCTACCTGCTTTCCTGGCGCGGCGGGATCAGCGGGTACCGGCTGGTGCTGATCGGAATCGGCATCGGTGCCGCGCTGACCAGTATCGTGTCGTTCCTGCTGACCAGGGCGGGGATCAACGAGGCGGCCAGGGCACTGGTGTGGCTCACCGGCAGTCTCTACGGCAGTTCGTGGGAACGGATCGTGCCGTTGGTAGCTTTTCTCGTCGTGCTGGTGCCAGCCGCGTTCCTGGTGAGTCGCATGCTGCCCGGCCTGCAACTCGGTGATGACCAGGCGCGCGGGCTCGGTCTGCCGGTGGAGCGCGCCCGGCTGGGCTTGTTGCTGACCGGTGTCGCGCTGGCCGGGGTGGCCACGGCGAGCGCGGGCCCGGTCGCCTTCGTCGCCTTCGTGTCCGGACCGATCGCGGCCCGGCTGGTCGGCGGCGCGCGGGCGGCGCTGCTGCCTTCGGCCCTCGTCGGGGCGCTGGTGACGTTGACCGCGGATTTCGTTGCGCAGCACCTGTTCGGCGGTCAGCAGTTCCCGGTTGGGGTGGTGACCGGGGTGGTCGGCGCGCCCTACCTGCTGTGGCTACTCGCGATGACCAACCGCGCGGGGCGCGGTGGATGACGGAGGTGGAGATGGCGGAAAGCGCTGGCGTGCACACCGAGCGGCTGCGTCTCGGGTACGGCGATCGCGAGGTTGTCGCTGGGCTGTCGACCCGGATTCCAGCCGGCCAGATCACCGTGATCGTGGGCCCGAACGCCTGCGGTAAATCAACGTTCCTGCGCGGCGTTGCCCGGCTGCTGCGGCCAAGCTCGGGCGCGGCGTATCTGGACGGCAAGAGCATTCACGCGATGCCGAGCAAGGATGTCGCGAAGAAGCTCGGCATCCTGCCGCAATCGCCCTCGGCGCCGGACGGCATCACCGTGGTGGATCTGGTTGGTCGGGGCCGTTCGCCGCACCAGGGCTGGTTCGATCGATGGTCTGCTGTGGACGATGAAGCGGTGGCTTCGGCGATGACCGCAACCGGCACGCTGGACCTCGCCGATCGCCAGGTTGATGAGCTCTCAGGTGGGCAGCGGCAGCGGGTGTGGATCGCGATGGCACTCGCGCAGCGCACCGGCGTGCTGCTGCTGGACGAGCCGACCACCTTCCTGGATGTGACCCACCAGGTCGAGGTGCTCGATCTGCTCGTCGACCTCAATCGCACGCAGCGTTCCACGATCGTTCTCGTGCTGCACGATCTGAACCTGGCCTGCCGGTACGCGGACAACCTGATGGTGTTCTCCGCGGGGGAACTGGTCGCCGAAGGCGCACCCCGCGAGGTGGTTTCGGAGGACCTGGTGCGCGAGGTGTTCGCGCTGTCCTGCCGCGTCGTGCCCGATCCGGTCGCGGACACCCCGATGATCGTCCCGATCGGACGGCACGATCCGCAGCCGCAGCGCGGGCCAGACGCACACGACGTCTCGAGCGAGGAAGAGCTGCGCTCGGTGGTGCCCGAACCGGCGCCGGCGATCAGGAACAAGGCGGTGGCCGGGATCGACGAGCAGACCAAACGGTTTCTCCGCGAGGCCAGATTCTTTCTGCTCGCCACGGCGAACACCGACGGCAGCATGGATGTGTCACCACGAGGTGATGTGGCCGGCGGCCTGTGGTTCGCCGAGGACGGCCGCGCGCTCGCCTTCGCCGATCGGGCAGGGAACCGCCGGCTGGACAGTATGCGCAATATCCTGCGCCAGCCCCGGGTCGGCATGCTGTTCCTGGTACCCGGGGTCGGCCATACGGTGCGGGTGAACGGCCGAGCCCGGATCACCAGGGACCCCACCCTGCTCGAGCACCTGGCCACCAGCGAGCACCGCCCCGTACTGGCGACGGTGATCGATGTGGACGAGGTGTACGTGCACTGTGGACAGGCGTTCGCGCGCAGTGCGTTGTGGGAACCGGAAAGTTGGCCGGACCGGACCGGCCTACCCAACCCCGGCGAACTGTTCAAGGCCCAGGCCGCACTGCGCGATGGCCAGTCCTAGCCCATATGCGGGTAGGTGTGCTTGGTCGGCGCGTTGAAGGTTTCCTTGATCGCCCGGGGACTGGTCCACCGCTGGATGTTGAACAGCGAGCCAGCCTTGTCGTTGGTGCCCGAGGCGCGACTGCCACCGAACGGCTGCCGGCCAACGATCGAACCGGTTGGCTTGTCGTTCACGTAGAAGTTGCCCGCGGCGTGCCGCAGCTTCCGGTGCGCCTGCTCGACCGCCGCGCGGTCGGTGGCGAACACGGCACCGGTCAGCGCGTACGGGCTGGTCTCGTCCACCAGATCCAGGATCTCGGAGTACTTGGCGTCCTCGTACACATGCACCGCGATAATCGGTCCAAAGTACTCGGTGCTGAACACCTCGTCGGTGGGGTCGCTGCCGACCAGCACGGTGGGCTGCACGAAGTAGCCAACCGAGTCGTCATAGCCGCCGCCGGCCAGCACCTCGAGCGTGGGTTCGGCCGCCGCGCGGTCGAGAGCGGCCTTGTGCTTCGCGAAAGCACGGGAGTCGATCACCGCCCCGCCGAAATGCGTGAGGTCGGTGACATCGCCGTAGCTGATTGTCCGCGTCAGGTCGGCAAGTTCCTCGCGAAGCCCGGACTCCCAGATCGAGCGGGGCAGATAGGCGCGGCTGGCCGCGGAGCATTTCTGCCCCTGGTACTCGAAGGCGCCACGCACCAGCGCGGTCGCCAACGGGGCAGGGTCGGCAGAGGGATGCACGACGACGAAATCCTTGCCACCGGTTTCGCCGACAATGCGCGGGTAGGCGCGGTAGCGGTCCAGATTCTCCGCGATACTGCGCCAGAGCAGCTTGAAGGTCGCGGTCGAGCCGGTGAAGTGCAACCCGCCGAAACCGGGGTCGGCAAGGGCAACCTCGCTCACGGCCTTACCGTCGCCGGTGACCATGTTGATCACTCCCGGCGGCATCCCGGCCGCCTCCAGCAGACGCATCGTGAAGTGCGCGCTGAACTGCTGCGACGGGGTCGGCTTCCAGATGACCGTATTGCCCATCAGCGCCGGCGCGGTGGGCAGATTCCCGGCGATGGCGGTGAAGTTGAATGGAGTGATCGCGGTGACGAACCCGTCCAGCGGCCGGTACTCCATCCGGTTCCATTCGCCAGGAACCGAGTTCGGCTGCTCGGCCATGATCTGCCGCGCGTAGTGCACGTTGAACCGCAGGAAGTCGATCAGCTCGCAGGCCGCGTCGATCTCCGCCTGCTGGATGGATTTGGACTGGCCAAGCATGGTCGCCGCGTTGATCGTGTCCCGCCACGGACCGGCGAGCAGATCCGCCGCGCGCAGGATGACCGCCGCGCGCTCGTCGAATGACGTAGCCGCCCAGTCCGCGGCCGCGCCGGTTGCCGCCTTGACCGCCGCGGTGACATCCTCGGCCGTCGCATTGGCTGAGGTGCCAAGCACATGCGCGTGGTCGTGCGGCTGCACCACATCGAACCGCGCACCACTTGCCAGCCGCTGCTGCCCGTCGATCGTGGCGGTCAGCTCGATCCGATCGGATTCCAGTTCGGCAAGGCGCTTCTGCAGGCTGGCGCGTTCGGCCGAGTCTGGCGCGTAGCCGTGCACCGGCTCGTTCGCCGGGGCTGGCACGTTGGTAATGCCATCAAGCATGACAGGCTCTCCTTGGTGGTCTCGGAATTGGGATCAGCGACTGACCAGCGAGCGCAGGAAGAATCCGAGGTTCGCCGGGCGTTCCGCCAACCGCCGCATGAAATAGCCGTACCAGTCCGCGCCATAAGGTACGTAGACGCGTATCCGGTTGCCGGCGTCGGCGAGCGCACGCTGCTCAGCGACGCGGATCCCATACAGCATCTGGTATTCGAAACTGTCTGACGGCCGGTCGTATGTGCTGGCCAGCGTACCCGCGATAGCGAGCATGCGCGGATCATGCGTGGCGATCATCGGGTAGCCCGAACCGGCGAAGAGTGTATGCATGCAGTGCACATACGCTTGATCCACCGCATGCTTGTCCTGGTATGCGACCGAGGCCGGTTCGGCGTAGGCACCCTTGACCAACCGCACCCGGGAGCCAGCGCCGGCGAGATCGGCGCAGTCGCCAAGGGTTCGCTTCAGGCAGGACTGCAGCACCGCGCCAACCCAGGGGAATTCCGCGCGCAACTGGCTCACCGTAGCCAGCGTCGCGTCCACAGTGGTGTGATCTTCCATGTCCACGGTCACCGTGGTGCCTACCGCCGCGGCCGCCTGGCAGATCGCGACCGCGTGCTCCAGTGCGATGCGCTGCCCGTCCACTGGGAGAGCCTGGCCAAGCGCGGACAGTTTGAGCGAGACCTCGGCGCGGGCCGCGAGACCGGCATCGGCAAGGGTGGCCAGCAGCGTGCGGTAGGCGTCCCTGGTGGCGGCCGCGGCCGCCACATCGGTGGTGTCCTCGCCGAGGTGATCGAGGGTGACCGTGAGCCCGTCGTCCACAAGGGACCGCGTGGTGGTCAGCGCGTCGGCGGTGGCTTCACCGGCGACGAACCGATCGACCAGCTTCCGGGTGGCGGGAAAGGTCGTGACCAGCTGACGAATCCGTGGACTGCGCGCGGCTACCAGCAGCGAGGAACTCAAGAGCATGGCGGAACCTCCGGGGCACGGAACGCGGTATGGCCCCGACAGTAGGCCGACCAGATGGACCAGTCCCATAGACATGTGTAACGGAATTCCGCGCCTGTATCATACAAATGCACAAGCTATTGGCGGGAGGTGCGGTATGCGGCCGGAACTGCAGGACATCGTGGACGATGTCTCCCGGCTACTGTCGGCTCCCACCACGCTGGAGGACCGGGATTTCCACCTGGTCGCCTTCGGCTCGCAGGCCGCGGTGATCGATCGGGTTCGGCAGGAATCGATCCTGCAGCGGCGTTGCTCGCCCGAGGCGCAGGCCTGGTTCGAACAGTTCGGCATCGCGACCAGCGAGCAGCCGGTGCGCACCCCAGCCGACGACGCACTCGGCGTGCTGCCAAGGGTGTGCCTGCCGGCCCGCTGGCATGGGGTCACCTATGGCTACCTGTGGTTACTCGACGAGCACCGGCTGCTCGAGGACACCCTGCTGGTCGCGGCCATGCACCGGGCGGCTCGGGCCGGGGCGGTGATGGCCCAGCAGGCGCGCGCCCGCGAGGATCTACAGGACACCGTGCAGGATCTGCTCGCCACGGACACCACCACGGTGGAAGCCGCCGCGGATCGGATCGCCGAGCTTGGCGCGCTTGGTCGCCATGTCGAGCTCAGCGCGGTGGTGTTACGGCTGGCCGGGCCGCGGCCGCGCACCGTACCGATGAATCTCTGGCGGTTACCGCGTTCGGTGGTCGCGGCTCCCGCCGATGACCACACCACGCTGCTTGTGCCGGGGGAGTCGACCGCGGCCGTGCGGATAGCCGAGCAGGCATGGCGGTTGCACGCGGACCGGCTGACCGACGAGGAGCGCGCCGGACTCGTCGCGGGGGTGGGCGCCCCCGTCGCCGATCTCGCCGCGGTACGGGCCAGTTGGCGACAGGCCAGCCTCGCGGTGCGCGCCGCGCATGCGGTGTCCGCCGTACGTCCGGTCGCGGTGTGGTCCGAACTCGGGGTTTACCGGTTGCTCGGCTGTGAACCCCGGCAGCGACTCGCCGAAGCGGTGCTGGACGCGCCGGTGCGGCGACTGCTGCGAGCTGAGCCAGAGCTGGTGCGCACCGCGAGCAGCTATCTGGACAACGCCGGGCATGTGCAGCGCACCGCGGCGGCGCTCGGTATCCACCGGCAGACGCTGTACTACCGGCTGCAGAAGATCGAACGGCTCACCGGGTTCGATCTGGCTGATGGCCAACACCGGCTGCGTCTGCATCTCGGCCTGACCATGGCGCCGGTACTCCCCGATGGAGTCAAGGCAGATGGAGTCAAGGCCGATGGGGTCAGGAGCTGATGGGCGCGCTCAGGAACTGAGCCGAGCGAGCCGGCCGTGGACCTCCCGCAGGGCGTGATAGCTGGACCGGTAGAGCTCATACAGCTGGTCGTAGCGCGTTCGCACGGTGCGGTCCGGCTGGTAGTCCGCGTCGTACTGGGTCAGCTCGGCCGCGCGCGCCCAGGGATCGGTGCCGGTATCCGCGCTCGCGGCCAGCACCGCGGCGCCAAGGACGGCCGTATCGGTGTTCCGGGTGCGCCGTGCGGGCCGACCGGTGATGTCCGCGATGATCTGGCACCACAGTGGATCGCGCGAGCCACCGCCGGAGATCACCAGCCGCTCGGCCCTTGCTCCTGCCGCGGCTTCGACCGCGTCGAGCAGTTCCCGCACCGAGTAACCCACGCCTTCCAGTACCGCCCTGCTGAGCTCGGCGAATCCGGTGCTCGCGTGCATCCCGGTGAACCAGGCGCGTACCTCGGTGTCCCACAGTGGCGCGCGTTCCCCGAGTAGATGCGGGGCGAAGATCACCCCGCCGGCGCCTGGCTCGGCGGTGCCCGCGGCACCGAGCACGCCGGCGACCTCGTGCCCGGTCGCCGTTGCCCACCACCGCAACGAATCCCCGCCGGACTGGGTGGGTGCGGCGTGCACCTGCCGGCCCCGATACGGCGCGAAGGTCACCACATCGGCACCGTCGGTTCCACCGATACCAACGGTGGCAACCACCGCGGTGGTGCCGAGGATCACCAGTGTGTCACCGGCTTGCCGGAGTCCGCTGCCGAGCACATCGCAGTAGGCATCCATTGTCCCGGTGGCTACCGGCGTTCCCGCCCGGACCCCGTGCCAATCCCGTCGTAGCCGGCCAACCGGATGATCGGGCTCGTACAGCGAAGGTAGGCGCTCGGCAAGCCCTGGCGCCTCGGCGATACCCGGCAGGTAGCCAGCTCCATTGGCGATCTTGAACGAGGCGAGCGGGTCACTCGCGAACTCGCCGGTCAGCCAACCGTTGATGAAGTCCTTCGGGAGCAGCAGCCACCGGGCACGGCGCCAGGCGGCCGGTTCGTGTTCGGCGAGCCAGAGCGCACGGGGGACCGGATTGGACGCATCGATCGGTTGACTGCTTGCCCAGCCCTTGGCGCGGCCGTGCGGGCCGAGCCGGGCATTCAGCGACTCGACGACAGCCGAGGTGCGCACGTCCTGCCACAGCAGTGCGGGCGCAGTCGGTTCACCAGCCTCGTCGACGAGCACATGGGTGTCCACCTGCCCGGTGACGCCGATACCGCGAACCGAGCCGAGGTCGGTATGGCGCGCCAGCTCGGCGACGCATTCCTCGGCGGCGTTGCGCCAGTCCCGCGCGTCTTGCTCGGCGCGGTCTGCTGCCGGTCGGCTGATCGCGTAGTCCACCGAGGCACCGCGTATCGGGGTGCCGTCCGGAGCGAAGGCGACCGCCTTGGTCGCCGTGCTGCCGATGTCGATGCCGAGGTATCCGGCCACGGCCGGCTCGGTGTGCGCTGACGGAGAAGTCACAACGGATATTGTGGGCCATGACGTGCACAGGCGAAGGGTGGTCGCGATGCGCAGCATCAGGTTGGAGTTTCCCGGCTCGCACGGTGCCGCTTTGGCGGCCCGGCTGGAACTGCCGGAACGCCGGCCGCGCGCTTTCGCGCTGTTCGCGCACTGTTTTACCTGCGGCAAGGACCTCGTCGCGGCCGCGCGGATCGCTCGCGCCCTGACCGCGCACGGAATCGCGGTACTGCGGTTCGACTTCACTGGGCTCGGCGAGTCAGGTGGTGATTTCGGTCATACCGATTTCTCCTCGAATATCGAGGACGTGGTCCTCGCCGCGGACTACCTGCGCGCGCACTACGACGCGCCGAGTATCCTGATTGGACATTCGCTCGGCGGTGCCGCTGTGCTCGCCGCGGCGCACTGGATTCCGGAAACGCGTGCGGTGGCGACCATCGCCGCGCCAGCAGATCCGGCGAACGTGCTTGGCCAGTTCGCCGACGACCTCGCGGAGATCGAGCAGACCGGCAGCGCCATGGTGACCCTGGCCGGGCGACAGTTCCCCGTTCGCCGGGAGTTCCTTGCCGATGTCACCGCGCAACACCAGGAGGAGCGGATTCGCGGGCTCGGCGCGGCACTACTGATCATGCATTCGCCAACCGATGACACCGTCGATGTCGAGCAGGCTCGCCGGATATACGACACCGCGCGGCATCCGAAGTCGTTCATCGCGCTGGACGGCGCGGATCATCTGCTTCGCGACCCCGCGGATGCCGCCTTCGTCGCCGATACGGTAGCGGTCTGGGCCGAGCGGTACCTGCCCGAACCGGAAAGCGCCGCCGAGCCGGCGGAAGGCTACGTGGTGGTCTCGGAAAACGGCGAGGGGGCATACGGCCAGTCGATTTCGGCCGGTACGCACGAGTTCCCCGCGGACGAACCGCGACCGATCGGTTTGGACACTGGCCCTTCGCCCTACGATCTGCTGCTTGCCGCGCTCGGTGCGTGCACCTCGATGACGTTGCGGATGTATGCCGAGCGCAAGAAGTTGCCGCTGGAGCAGGTGACCGTGGCGTTGCGGCACGAGAAGGTGCATGCCAAGGATTGCGCGGAATGCGAGTCCACGGAGGGCAAGGTGGATCGCATCGATCGAACCGTGCGGTTGGTTGGCGAGCTCACCGACCAGCAGCGTGCCCGGCTGCTGGAGATCGCGGACAGCTGCCCGGTGCACCGGACGCTGCGTTCCGAGACGGTGATCCATACCGTGGCCGAGGACGCCTAGCACGCGCCGCGGGCGCCGCTATTTCAGCGGGCCCGCGGCAACCTGCTCACCAGGGGTGATCGGCTACCTCGCCGGTCTCCCTGTTCCAGGTGATGTAACCGCCCTCGAAGTTGCTGCGCTTACCGGTCGGGGTATCCAGCTCGTCGGTGGTCGGGTAGCCGAGGTACGAGCCGGTCGCCCCGTTGACCGCCCAATGCGAACGGATGCGTCCCTTGATCCCGTTTGCCCCCGTTTCCTGTGACCAGTAGATCGACGCGCCCTGACCGTCATCACCAACGAAGTCACTGAACGTTCCCCGTCCGTCCGGTGTGGACTCCGTATTGGAGATCGGGTATCCATAGGTACCCGCCTCCCATTGCGCATCCTCCCAGTGCTTCCGAACGGGGCCGTACAACAGTTTCGCGCCGTACTCCGGGTGCCAGTAGATCGACGTGGTACCGCTGCTTTTCGTCCCGACGAAATGGTTGTACCTGCCGACGCCGTCGGCCGTCGGGCATTCGTCGGTAATGGGTGCGCCGAATGCCTTGTGCCCGCCCTGGTCGAGGTAGGTGCCCATGATCTGGCCGCGTATCTCGTGCACGCCGGTCTCCGCCGACCAGTACAACCGACCGTTCTGGTAGACCTTGTAGGAGATCGGGCCGTCCACGATCTCCTCCGAGATCGCCGGGCCGAGCAGTTCCCGCAGATCGGGTTCGGCGTTGTAGCGCTCATCGATTGGCGATGCGGCGGAATTCTCCGCGCTGGCCGGCTGGTAGTCACAGATTTGCCTGGCTGGAGCCGCGCTGGACTCGGCGGGGGTTGAGCCGGCCGGTCCGGCGAACAGCGTGAGCGCAAGCAGTGCGGAACCCGTTACCGGCAAGGACATTCTCGCGTATCGGCGTAGTTCGGTCATCGAATTTCCCCTTATTCCTGATGTCTGTGGACGAACACCTGAACGACGCGAGCCGATCGCCGAGGGTTGCCCTGATTCTCTCGTTTCTGTTGGATTTCTCGGTTCCCGCAGGTCATCACGAGCAACGCTCAATAGTCCACAGTGGATCTATTAAGCAGAGCGGGGCGAATCGTGGGACCTGCACCGGCCGTGCCGTTGGCTGGCGTCGTGGACCTTGCCTGTCCCGCGTTCGGTTGATAGACACGCATCAGTGGTGTGCGATCAGGTGGGAGGCGCCGGTGGACCGCGACGATCAGGACGCCCGGTTGGCGGAGATGGCCCCGGATGTCGACTTGACCAGACCGAACTCGGCCCGGATGTACGACTACTACCTTGGCGGATTCGCCAACTTCGCGGTTGACCGGGATGCCGCCGAAGCTGGTCTGGCCGCGATGCCCTACGCCAGGGATTACGCGCTGGCGAACCGGGCCTTCCTCGGCCGCGCCGTCCGGCACCTGCTCGATGCCGGCGTACGCCAGTTCCTTGACCTTGGCTCCGGTATCCCGACCGCGGGCAATGTGCACGAGATCGCGCAGGCACTCGAGCCGGAAGCCACGGTTGCCTACGTGGATCACGAGGCCGTCGCGGTAGCGCACGCCCGGTCGCTGCTCGCTGGCAATCCGCGAGTGTCCATCACGCAGGCCGATATCCGGCGCCCGGACGAGGTGCTGACGGCGCCAGGCGTGGCCGAGCTGATCGACTTCCGGAAACCCGTGGCGATCCTAGCCGTAGCGATCCTGCCCTTCGTGCCTGATCAAGCCGAAGCGGTCGCGTTGGTCCGGGCCTATCGGGAGGCCTGCGTGCCGGGGAGTTACTTCGCCGTTTCGCATATCTCCCAGCTCATGGCCTCTGATGCGCAGGTGGCGGCCGCCGAGGACGTCATGGCCCGAACCCCAACCCCGGTGCGCTGGCGGGACCGTACGCGGATTGCCGAGCTGCTGGACGGCTACGCTCTGGTGCCGCCCGGCCTGGTGCCAAGCCCGGAATGGAATCCGGAGTTCCCGCCCAGTGACGAGGAGATCGGCCGGGCCAATGCTTACGTCGCCGTAGGCCGCTGCTGACTGGGAGTAATCGTTCGGCTGGCGCCGTGGGGGCGTGTTACCGTTGCGTATCCGGATCGGATAACGGAGATATCAGGGAGGTGTGGTCATGGCTGTCGTTGCGGTCGCCGCTGGGCAAATGTCGACCAACCACACACTCCCGGTCCTCGGCTGAGCGTTCGCACCACTACTCGCTCGCCGCGGCCCTGAACGCAAGGGTGCTACTCCGTTGTCTACTCATGAGAATTCTTCTGCTGGCATGCCTTCTGGCGTGCCGGACAATACCTGCTATCTAGATCAGTTCGGCTGGAACGACGCGGTGGCTCGTTCTTTCGCCGAATACCGCGCCGAAGGGCTGCGGCCCGCGCGGGTAGCCAGGACCGAGCGGGGCCAGTGCATGCTGGTCACCACGGACGGTGCACGAAGCGCTGAGCTGGCTGAGGCGTTACGCGGCGCTGATCCCATGTCCGCGCCCTGTACCGGCGACTGGGTAGCCTGGCAGCCGGGTGACCCGGACACCGTGCGCGCGGTGCTGCCGAGGCAGACCACACTGGCTCGCTCCTCGGCTTCCGGGCGTTCCGAAGGTCAGGTGCTGGCGACCAATGTCGACATCGTGGTGATCGTCGCTTCGCTCACCGCCACCATCGTGCTCAGCCGGATCGAACGGTTCCTCGCGCTCGCCTGGGAAAGCGGGGCGCAGCCCGTCGTCGCGCTGACCAAAGCGGATGAGGCCGAGGATCCGGATGGCGCGCTCGCCGAGGTTTCCTCGGCGGCGGCCGGCGCGGAGGTGTTCGCGATCAGTGCGGTAACCGGATCCGGAATGGCCGAACTGACCGCCGCGCTCACCGGCACAATCGTGCTGATTGGACCGTCCGGTACCGGAAAGTCCACCCTCGGCAACGCGTTGCTTGCCGAGGATCGGCTAGCCGTTGGCCGGGTCCGCGGCCAGGACGGGAAAGGACGGCACACCACGACGAGCAGGGAGCTGGTCGCCCTGCCGTCCGGTGGGGTGCTGATCGACACTCCCGGACTGCGCGGGGTGGGCCTATGGGCGGCCGAAGACGCGACCGGGAATGGGGTGCAGCAAGCGTTTCCGGAGATCGAGGAGCTGGCCGAACAGTGCCGGTTCCGCGATTGTGGCCACGACGCCGAACCGGGCTGCGCGGTACTCGCCGCGCTGGATGCGGGCGAGTTGCCGATGCGCAGGCTGGCCAGCTACCGGAAGTTGTTGCGAGAGAACGAATGGATCGCTTCGCGCAGCGACGCGCGCAAGCGAGCCGAGCGGACAAGGCAGACCAAGGTGATTACCAAGTCGCTCAGGCAGACCTACAAGTTCCGCAACCGCTGATCGGCGGGGCCGGCCGTGCCGCCTTCCCGGCAGGACTCGGGGAGGCGGCACGTGCTTACCGTGCTTTCTTTGGCAGGGCGAAATCGATGGTCTCGGTGGCCACCCTGCGCTCGTGGGTCGAGACGGGGCCGAGTCCACCCAGTGCGCTGATCACCTCATCCACCAGCCGCGGTGGCGCCGAGGCGCCCGCGGTCAGGCCAATCGTATGTCGATCAGCCAACCATTCCGGCCGGATCTCCTGGGGTGTGTCGATCCGTTCGGCCGCGACCCCCAACCGGTGCGCGAGTTCCACCAGCCGCACGGAGTTGGACGAGTTCGCGGAACCGACGACCAGCACCAGATCCGCATCGGCGCAGACCGCGTGCAACGCATCCTGCCGGTTCGTGGTGGCATAACAGATATCGTCGGAGTTTGGCCCGCGAGCGGCGGGAAACCTGGCGCGCAGGGCGCGGACGATCTGCTGTGCTTCGTCCACCGCGAGCGTGGTTTGCATCAGATAGCTGATCCGCCGTGGATCGGGCACCTCGAGGGTGGCCACCTCGTCGACGCTTTCCACCACGACGGTGTGTTCCGGCGCCTCGCCACGGGTGCCGACGACCTCCTCGTGTCCACGATGGCCGATCAATACGATGGTATCGCCCCGAGCCGCGAACCGGCGAGCTTCGTGATGCACCTTGCTGACCAATGGACAGGTCGCGTCAATCACGTCCAGTTCACGCTCGCGCGCCTGGCTGTGTACCTCGGGCGCGACGCCGTGCGCGGAGAACACCACCGTCGCACCAGCCGGCACCTCGTCCAGCTCCTCGACGAATACCGCACCCCGTTCGGCCAGATCATCGACGACCGCGGTGTTGTGCACGATCTGCTTGCGCACATACACCGGACTTCCGCGTTTTTCCAACACTCGTTCGACAACATCGATGGCTCGTTCCACTCCGGCGCAGAACGATCGTGGCCCGGCGAGCAGGATCCGGCGGGGGTGGGCGACCGCGGACCACGCGGCGATACTTGTGCTCATCGCGGTGAGCTCCGGGCGGGTTTCGGCCGCGGCCGCGAACAGCCCTGGGCCGTCGAAGGGATTTGGCGCGCGCAGCCCAATGAGATCGGCGAACCCTGATCGGTCCAACTGGGTGAGTATCACCCTTCGGGTCGAGATCCCCTGCCGGGCCATGCTGCCTTCCAGCAGCGGCATCGCTGGGTAGTCCTCAGGATCTCCTCCGGCGTGGTTCAGTCGGGTGGCCAGCGCGACTGAACCAGATCCTGGTGGGTCCGCGTGCGCCGGAAACAGTTCACAATCGAGCGTGTTCATGCGTGGCACGGCTCCTAGTGATCGCGGGCGGTGATCAGCTCGGCGAGGCGGTGCAGATCCTGAGCCGCCCGCGGCTCCGGGTTGGCCGCCGCCAAGTAGTCGAGCGCGGCGCGATGTCGTTGCGCGATCTGCTCGAGCGCCCAGGCCCGGCCGCCGGCACGTTCGACCAGTTCGGCCGCGGTGCTCAGCTGTGCGGTGGAAAGCGCGGTTGGCCGTGCGTAGAGTTCGGTGAACTCCCGCGCGGCCGCGTTATCCGCGTTCATGGCCGCGGCTACCGGCAGCGATTTCTTGCGTGTGGCCAGATCCGAGTACACCGGTTTACCCGTTCGTTCCGGCGAACCCCAGATGCCAAGGAGATCATCCACCAGCTGGAAAGCAATGCCCAGCTGGGTGCCGAAGGAGCCGAGCAACCGGACCTGTTCGGTTGTGCCGCCACCGACTAGTGCGCCAAGTTCGCAGGCGCAGTTGAGTAGCGCGGCGGTTTTGCATTCGGCCATGGCGAAACACTCGGCAACGGAGACGGTTTCCCGCCCCTCGAAGGCAACATCACGTGCCTGGCCGTCACAGAGCCGAAGTAGCGCGGTGGACAGCTTCGGGACGGCGGCACTGGATTCGGCCGCGAGAATCTCGGTCGCGAGCATCAACAGCGCATCGCCGGCCAGAATCGCGGCCGAGTCGCCGAATACCGTCCACACCGTCGGTCGATGGCGGCGGGTGCTGTCCCTGTCCATCACATCGTCGTGCAGCAGGGTGAAGTTGTGCGCAAGCTCGACCGCGACGGCGGCTTGCAACGCAGCGGTTTCCCGCCCGCCGACCGCCCGGGCGCAGGAACCGACCAGCAGCGGACGGATTGCCTTGCCAGATGGCGCGGAGATGGGTTCGCCAGCTTCGTTCTGCCAACCGAAGTGATATGACACGCAGTCACGCACGGACTCGGGCAAGCGGGTGATCGCGTCCCGCAGCTCGGTCACCACGAGTTCCCGAAAATGATCTCGCTGTGGTGGCACCCTCGCTGAGGTAGGGGAAGCGGTGGTGGTTTCGGCCGTCATAGGCGGCCTCCATTCGCACGCGTTTTGTGGTTACACCATCACCCAGAGTACAAAATGGTTGGCGGCTAACGCTAGCGTACGTTTCAGCGAATCAGACGAGTCGCACTTTCTTCCCGATCCGAACTGTCTACAGTGTACTGATGAGATAGGGTGGCAGATCAGTGCTAGCCGAGCGAGATCCGAACCTCGCCGCCGTCCGGTCGTGCACCGGAAAGCATCTCGCTCGGAATCCGGAACACCCTGCCCGGCACCGCTGGCCAGGGCAATCGACGTTGCGCGATAACCCGGCCGCCTTGCCGTGCCACGACTTTCGGGAACGGGACGTAGCCGTCGACCCAGGCGAGCAAGCGCTTGCGGGCGGGTGGTCGCGCGCCGACTCGCTGGATCATCGGGGCTATCCACCGCAGTGGTTGATCCGCCGTGATCCGCACATGCTGGCCATCACGCCGTTGTTCGGCAAGATAGTCAAGGACACCCGCTGCCACCTGCACCCCGTCGAGCGCCGCGATATCGGCGGTGTCCACCGGATGCAGCACATTACCTGCGGCGAACAATCCCGGTCGGTCGGTACGCAGCTCGGTATCCACGACCGGCCCACGCGTTGCGGGATCCAGCGCTATCCCCGCGGACCGGAACAACTCGTTGTCCGGAATCCAATCACCGGTCAGCACCACGGTATCGCACGGTATGGTCGTGCGGTTACCGCTCGGCGACTCCTCGATTTCCACCGCCCGCACCCGTGGGCTGCCGATGATCCGGGTCACCCTAGTGCTGGTACGCACCGGGACTCGCAGTAAGTGCTTGCCAGGCAGGGAAAACAGAGAGTACGCCTCGACGCGCGGCTGCTCGCTGGTCATCAGCACGGTTTCGCAGCCCGCATGCCGCAGGGTCAGCACGGCCGACCAGCTCACCAGCTCGCTACCGACGATCACGGCGCGACGACCGACCGCGCGCTCCTGCAAGTGCACCATATTCTGCAGGTAACCGGTGGTGTAGACGCCATCGGCGCGATCACCGGGGATCATCCGCGCGCTGCGCGGCCGCTCCCGCGCGCCGGTCGCCACCACCACCGCTCTGGCGTGTACCTCGAAAAGCCCGTCCGGACTGGTCACCTCGAGACCACCGGTGGCCGACCAGCCGGTCACCATCGCCGAGCTACGCAGTACGGCGCCGGCGCGCTCCGCCGCGCGGACCATCCGCGTGGCGTACGCCGGACCACCGAACATCCTGCGCTCATCCCGGATGCCGAAGCCAGTATGCGCGCAGTGCCGGGGAATTCCGCCCGCGCGTGACTCGCGGTCCAGCACGAGTACAGCGCCGGAAACGGCCGGCGCCAGCTCGCGAGCGGCCCGCAGCCCTGCCGGGCCACCGCCCACGATGGCCACGTCCGGTTCCAGCCGGGCACGTGCCGCGGTCATCGGGACTCCTCCTCGTTGGCAGGTGCATCGGCGGGTTCTTCGTTGATCGCTTCGGCGAGCATGCCGGTCACCGTGGCGCCGCAGTAAAAGCCTTGGCAGCGACCGTTCATCGCCCTGGTCCGCCGGCGCAGCCCGCCGAGGTCCCGTGGCGGGATGGTGCTGTGCAACGCATCGCGGATCTCTCCCCGGGTGACCCGTTCACAGAAACAGGTCACCGTGCCGTACTCCGGATCGCGCGCGATGCGCTCCGCGTCCGCGTACGGGCGCAGGCCGGCCTCGCCGATGTTCGGCATCCGCGGTGGCGCGGGCAGGGCGGTTCGTTCGGTGAGCCGGAGCCCAGCCTTGCCCAGCTGGTCCACCAGGTACTCCGCGACGGCCATACTGGAAGTCAGCCCGGTGGAACGAATCCCGCCGGCCACGGCATAGCGCTGTCGATCGTCCACCTCGATGAGGTAGTCGCCAAGATTGCTTGCCGCGCGCAACCCCGCGTAGCTCGCGGTCACCTCCTCGTCCAGCAACGCCGGCATGATTCGCTCGCCCTTGTCCCGCAAGAAAGCAAAACCATCGGCGGAGGTCGAGCTGTCCTCGCGATCCTCGCGGTCCTCGGCGGTCGGGCCGAGCATCACGTTGCCATAGATCGTGGGACTGATCAGCACACCTTTACCGAGTTTGCTCGGCACGGGCAGGACAATCGGGTCCACCAGCGACCTTGCCTGCTTGTCGTAGACGAGCAGTTCGCCCCGGCGCGGGTGTAGCTGAAAGCGGTCGAAGCCGAACAGGGCGTCGATCGTGTCGGAGCCGAGCCCGGCGGCGTTCACCACCCAGCGGGCACGCACCTCACCCGCGTTGGTGTGCAGCACCGTGTACTCGGACTCGCGGCGGACCGAGCTGACCCGATGTGCCCGGCGCAACCGGGCGCCACGGTTGACCGCATCGGTGGCCAGCGCCAGAGTGGCGGTCCAGGTACAGATGATCGACTCGTCGGGCACGGTCAATCCGCCAAGCGCGCCGGGGCCGAGCGCGGGAATTCGCCGGTACACCTCGTCCGCGTCGATGATCTCGGTTTCCCGGTAGCCGTTGCGTTCGGCCTTCTCGCGCAGCCCCGGTAGGGCCGCCAGTTGCTCGGCGTCCCAGGCAACCAGCACGGCACCGGTTGGTTCGTACGGGATACCCGTACGGTCGGCGTAGTCCTTCAGCAGGTGGTAGCCCTCGGCGACCAGCCGGGACTCCAATGTGCCCGGTGCCGCGTCGAACCCGGTGTGCAGGATCGCGGTATTGGCCTTACTCGTCCCGTCACCCACGTCATCGCGCGCGTCCAGCAGCGTCACGTCCAGCTGGTATCCGGAAAGCAGCCGGGCTATCGCCGAACCGACGACCCCGGCGCCGATCACCGCGACGTCGGCTGGTTCACTGCCGGCGTCCTGCGGGGCAATCATGGTGTCTCCTTGCTGATCGCTGCCCGATCAACCGCATCGCGCCAGCGAGCGCGGAACTCCGCCGCGGTCCGTTCGGGTAGTTGGGGGGAGAAACTGGTACTTGGCGCCCAGCTGACGATCGCCTCGGGCAGTGCCAGCTCCGGCGCGTACGCGGTGCGCGCGAAGGCGGCGGCGCCCAACGCGGTCGCATGCGCCGAGGGATACACCTCGACCTGGATCTGTAGGAGATCCGCGAGGGTTTGCAGTAGTACCCGACTTCGGGTGAGTCCACCGTCCACCCGCAGGCTGCGCAGCGGGCGGCCGAGGTCCCGGCTCGCGCAGTCGGCGAGCTCGGCGACCTGCGCCGCGATCCCGTCCAGCACCGCCTTGATCACATGTCCGGCCGAAGTGGACAGTGTCATGCCGGTGAGCGCCGCGGTGGCGGTGGGTTCCCACCATGGCGCGGACAGTCCGGCGAGCGCCGGCACGCAGAGCACGCCGCCCGCGTCGTGGGCGGCGAGCCGGTCCAGCTCCGCCGCGTCACCGAGCAACCCGAGGTCCTGTAACCAGCGCACGGCCGAGGCGGCGGTGGGAACCTGGCCGTCCAAGCAGTACGTGGTTTGCCCACGTACCCGCCAGGCGACCGAGGAAGCCAGTCCGGCGGTCGATCGTGCCGCGGAGGTGCCCATATTGGTCAGTAGGAAGGCCCCGGTGCCGAAGGTGCATTTCGCTTCGCCGGGGTCGAGACAGGACTGGGCAAGCAGTGCAGCCTGCTGGTCGACGACCAGACCACCAACCGGAATCGCCCTGCCGAACGCGGTCGTCTCGCCGATCACCTCGTCGCAGGCGACGATCCGCGGCAACCGCTCGCCGTCAAGGCCGAACAGCGTGAGCAGTTCGGCGTCCCAACCTCCGTCGGTATCTCCAGCCAGGGAGTCCAGATTCGTCAGCAGCGACCGGGAAGCGGTGGCCGCATCGGTGACGAACTCGCCGGTGAGCTGGTGCAGCAACCAAGTGTCCGATGTGGTCACTACGCCGCCCGTGCCGTGGTTGTCGCGAATCCATCGCATCTTGGGCGCGGAGAAGTACGGGTCGAGTACCAACCCGGTCCGCTCGGCGACGAGTTCCGCCGAATCACTGAGGTTGCGGCAGATATCCGCGGACCTCCGGTCCTGCCAGACCACCGCGTTGCTCAGTGCTCGTCCCGTCGCAGGATCCCAGGCAAGTACCGTCTCGCCCTGGTTCGCGAGGGTGACGCAGTCGATCGGCACACCGGCCTGGGCGACGGCGGCACGTCCGGATTCCAGTACCGATTCCAGTAGCTCGGCGGGATCCTGCTCGACGCCGCCGCCGGCGAGATAATCGGGGCGAACCGGCAGTTCCACCACACCGCGCACCTGATCGTCGCCATCCACCACCATCGCCTTGGTGCCCGAGGTTCCCTGGTCGATGGCCAGTACGACGGTCATACCGACTCTCCCTTGGCCGAGTCCGGGCAGATGATCCGGCCCCCGGCGCCAGTGATCGTGCGGGCCAGTTCCTCGGGTGGATAGCGATCAGTGATCACGCCGCCGGTCTGTTCCAGTGGCGCCACCCGGTAGGGCGCGATCCGCTGGTGCTTACCGCTGTCCGCGAGTACGTAGTTCATCGCGGAGTTGCGCATGATGATCCGGCGGACATGACATTCGTCGAGATAGAAGTCGGTCAGCCCGGCTTCGGCGTGTACCCCGCCGGAACCAAGGAAAGCCACGTCCGCGAATACGTCGTCGAAGAAGTTCTGCGCGGCTGGGCCGGACAGTGCCAGGTCACCCTTGCGCATCCGGCCGGCGCTGAGGTGGACCTCGATACCGCTTGCCTCGGCCAGCTCGTTGGCCACCAGTACCGAGCAGGTCAGCACGACGCCGGTGAACTCACCAGCCAGCGCGCGGGCCACCTGCATCGCCGTGGTGCCCACGTCGATGACGACGGTCTGTCCTGGTTGCAGCACGCTCAGGGCGAGCGTGCCAATCACCGATTTGGCCTCGTTCGCGGATCCGGACCGTTCCGCGAACGGCGCTTCGTCGCCAAGGTGGTTGGTGCGAGTGGCGCCACCGCGAACGCGTCGCAGCAGGCCCTTGGTCTCGAGCTCGGCAAGATCGCGGCGAATGGTCTCGGTGGAAACCCGCAGCAACTCGGCAAGCTCCACGGTCGATACGACGCGATCGCCCTGGACGGCTTGGGCGATTCGAGCGTGCCGTTCGGCTGCGAGCATGGCGTCCGACCGTTTCTGTGGAAAGTTGTGACTAGTTGTGGAGAGTATGGCCAGTGCTGGCTGTTCTCGTCAAGGCGGCAGTCCGGGCCGTAAGGGCATCACCTCGGGTATTCGGTGCGTATCCGACGGTGAACAGGGTGTTTCGAAATGATCTCCAGCACAAGAGGGGCTTGCCAATAACCACAGAAACAGTCAACATTGCTCATCTAAAGGCAGAAACACACGCTTTCAGTCATGGTGTTCGCCGTACCCGCTGTGCCTGTCGGGAGGCACGACATAACCCAGGAAGTGTTATGACCGAGAAGTACGCGATGGTTATCGCTTTCACCGTCTTGTTGATTGGTCTTGCCTACCGGTCGTACCGGCGGATCAAGAGCTACCAGGACTACAACCTGGCAGGGCGAAACACCGGGTTTCCCGCGTTGGTCGCCACGTTGGGCGCGGCGGAGTTCAACACCGCGACGCTGATTGGTGGCGCCTCGGTCGCCTACCTGTATGGCACCGTGGGGCTCTGGTACACGTCGTTCATCTTCGTCTTTGTCTTCGGGATCTACGCGTTCACCGTGGCGAAGCCCTATCGCCGACTGCGTATCGCGACGATCGCGGAGTTCTTCGAGCGGCGTTTCCACGGCCGACTGGCAGAGACGACACGGGCACTGGCCAGCGTGGTCACCCTGACGTTCACCTGGATCGCGCCGGCCACCTATCTTGCTGGACTGTCCGTTGTGGCCTCCGTGCTGCTCGGGGTCGATCCACTCACGACGGTCATTGTGATCACCACGCTGTGTCTGTTCCTGGCACTGGCCGGTGGGTTCATGACCGCCGTCTCGTTCGACGTCGTCGCCTACACGATGATCGTGATCTTCGTGCCAGTGATCTTCTTCGTCGGCTTCTTCAACGCGGGAGGGTTCGGCGAGCTGAGCAAGGTCTTCGATCCGGAGTACCTGTCCTTCGAGCCCATCTGGGACCTGGACAACTACGGTTTCGCCGCGATCATGACCTGGTGTTTGCAGAACATCCTGCTGTATGTCGCGGCGCCGTGGTACGGCCAGCGGATCTTCTCCGCGCGTAACGAACGCATCGCCTACCGCGCGATGCTCACCAACACCGTGCTGATCGTGGTGCTCTACGCGCTGGTCGCACTGGCCACGATGTTCAGCAGGGTCGTGTTGCCCAATCTGGACAACCCAGAGGAAGCGCTTCCCAGACTGGTACTCGAGTACACGCCGCCCATCATTCAAGGGCTGCTACTGGTGACGTTGTTGCTGGTCGGGATCAGCACGATGGTCGCGATCTGGAACTCCGCGGTGTCGATCGTGGTCAACGACCTGCTCAAGCGGTACCTGTTCCGGGCGCGTACCGACCGGTTCTACGTGCTCTCCAGCCGGGTCGTCTTCCTCGTGCTCGGCGCCTCGACGTTGGTCTTCGCGCTCACCTTCGTCGGCAATATCCTGCTCGCGCTCACCTATGTTTCGGTGTACACGGCGATGCTCGCGTTCCCGATTCTCGCCGGTCTGTACTGGAAGCGGTTCACCACCGAGGCGGCACTGAGCTCGCTTGCGGTCGGCGTCGGGTACGTGACCGTGGCGTTGCTTGCCAACTTCCCCTATCACCTGGTCAGTCCGGTTGGGATCGTGCTGAGCGCGATCGTCGGCACCACGGTGACCTTTGCGCGGCGCAAGACGACGGTTGATCCTAGGGTAGAAGAGTTCTTCGCGATCGCGCACGGCAGGAAGGAGCTCAACCATGCAGAGGTCTGATCGCGACTACCTTCGGATGCGAGAACAGGGCGATATCCTGAATATCACCGGTTACGCGAACCGGTGGGGCGTTCGTGCGGGAGAGTCGATCGCGTTCTGCGTGAGTACCAACCGGGATACCTACGATGCCGATATCGTGGAACTGCTTGGTGGGATGACCGATCCGAGCTCGACGGAACTGCCGCTGCGCGAAGTCGCCACCCCGGTCAGCGGCAGCTACCCGGGCGCGATCCAGCACACCGACCCCGGTTCGTACGCGACGTTGCCGCTGCCGGCCGACTGGCTCGGCACCAAGGCCTTCAGCCTGCAGCTGCGGTTTCTGCCCACCTTGCCAGAAGCTGGGCACGAGCAGGTCATTTTCAGCTCGGCGGACGCCGAGCAGCGTAACCAGCTCAAGCTCGCGCTGAGCGCCGAGGGCCAGCTGCGATTCGCCCTGCGCGGGGTGGACACCCCCGAGGTCGAGTTGGTCTCGGCTATCGAACCGCGCGCAGGGTGTTGGTTCTCGGTGAGCGTGGTCGGGGATGCCGGAACCGGACTGCTGCGGCTGCACGCCGCACAGGAATCCGGGTGGCAGCGCCACATCCAAGCGGAAACGACGGAAACCTCGGGGACGACGGTAAGCGCCGTGCTGGCCGCGCTCGCGGGTGCCCGGCTCACCGATACACATCTGGCTGGCGCGACCGTGTGGATCGACGGTTCGCGATACGTCGACGATCACTTCAACGGCAAGGTCGAGAACCCGCGGTGCTACGCGCGTGCGCTGACCGGAGCCGAGGTGGCCGCGGCGCGGAATGGTGCCGCCGTACGCGCGACCGGACTGATTGCCGACTACGACTTCGGAGCGGAGTTCGCCGGTACGACATTGCGGGACGTATCCGGGAACAACCGGCACGGTGTGCTTTACCAGTCCCCGCAGCGTGGGGTCACCAGCAGCGCCTGGGATGGGCGCTTCACCGATTACACGGTGGCTCCTGAGCACTATGCGGCCGTGCACTTTCACGAAGACGACCTCGAGGACGCCGCGTGGCAGCAGTCCGTGAGTTGGGACGTGCCAAGCGATACCCCACCCGGTGCATACGCGCTGCGGCTGCGGATCGACGGCGAGCTCGACTACATCCCGTTCTTCGTGCGGCGCCCCGCGAACGCGTCGGCCAAGGTGCTCTTCCTGGTGCCCAGCTTCACGTACCAGGCCTATGCGAACGAGCAGCTGTTCCAGTCGGGCCTGCAGGAAGACTTCATGGTTCACCGGATGTCCCTCGCCCCGCAGGACGAGTTCATGGTCAGCCATATGGAAGTGGGGAAATCGCTCTACGACACGCATTCCGACGGCAGCGGGGTGACCTACTCCTCGCGGTTGCGTCCGGTGCTGAACATGCGTCCGCACTACCACAACTGGCTTTCCGGGCATGTCCGGCATCTGGCGGCAGACCTGTTCATCCTTGGCTGGTTGCGCTCCTTGGGCGAGGATTACTCGTTCGACATCGCGCTCGATGAGGACCTGCACCGGGAAGGTCCGAGCCTGCTTTCCCGCTACCGCACCGTAGTGACCGGCTCGCATCCCGAGTACTGGACCCGGAACATGATGGATTCGCTTTCCGGCTACCTTGGCGATGGCGGCCGGCTCATGTACCTGGGTGGGAACGGGTTCTACTGGGTCACCAGTGCCTTCGAGGACCGGCCGCATCTGGTCGAGGTTCGCAGGGGCAATTCGGGAACACGGTGTTGGGATTCGCCACCCGGCGAGCTGGTGCACAGTGCGAGCGGCGATCGTGGTGGGTTGTGGCGATTCAACGGGTATGTTCCGCAACAGCTGGTTGGTATCGGTATGGCAGCCCAGGGTTGGGGGAAGGCGGCAGGATACGAGCGGCTACCGGACAGCTTCGACGAGCGCGCGACGTTCATCTTCGCCGGGTTGGCCGACGATGAGCCGATCGGCGAGTTCGGCTACGTGCTCGGCGGCGCGGCCGGCGATGAGGTTGACCGGTTCGGTTTCGATCTCGGCACACCCGCGCACGCGCTGCGGTTGGCGACCTCGACCGAACTGGACGATCGCTATCAGATCACGCAGGAAGAGCTGCTGATGACCGCGCCGGGACAGGGCGGTACGGAGAACGAGCTGGTTCGCTCCGATCTGACCTACTTCGAGATCGACGGTGGGGGAGCGGTGTTCTCGGTTGGCTCGATCTGCTGGGCGGGCAGCCTGGCGTGGAACGACTACCAGAACAACGTAGCCACACTCTCCGGCAATGTCCTGGCCAAGTTCGTCCAGGACTGATCGCGACCCCGTTCCGTGACTCACGCCCGCGCTTTCGCGCAATAAACGGAGTCCCGGGTATTGGGTAGGCGAGCCACAGCCCCTATCGTTGGATGACGAGTCCTAGCGTGCTACGCCGGGAATATTGTCAGCGCGCCCGTGGTTGTCGCGGGTACTTCGGCGCGACAGCCGGCCGGTAGCCACGGCTGGACCCGTGGGTCCGGTAGTCAGGGGCGAGAGGCGATGTGGCATGCCTAGCGTGTTTCAACGGGTATGGCGCTGGCTGCGCGATTTCGAGCGAGAAGTCCAGCGCGGGTCTGACCTGCGACCGCTACGGGCGGACGAATCGACACAGCGGCTGTTCACACCGTGGGAACCAGCCGTTGACTGCATCGAGCAGCGCGACCGGTTCGTGATCCGCGCTGACCTGCCTGGGATCCGGGCGGCCGATCTCGACTACCGGCTGACCCGCCGGGGCTTCACGCTTTCCGGGATTCGCCAGGCGGCGCCCCGCACGGGATGCTGCCTCGGCGATGTGCCGGTGGGTCCGTTCCGCCGGATCGTGACGATCCCCTCGGCGCTCACCGAGACCAAGATCCTGTGCGCCACGCTGCACGACGGGATCCTCGAAGTGACCATCGGCGGTCGTCGTGGCATCGGGCGGGGCGCCACGGAATGAGACGGTTGCCTTCTCGTGTACGGCAACGTTTAGCGTCGGGTAAATGCGGATCGGTGAACTTGCCAAGCGTGCTGGGACGACTACCCGTGCGTTGCGCTTCTACGAGTCTTTGGGGCTGCTGGGGGCGCGGCGCGCCGCGAACGGCTACCGGGAGTACGACGAGGCGGACTGCCGGTTAGTTCGCGAGATCCAGATGCTGCAGGCCATCGGATTCAGCCTGGAGGACACCAAACCCTTCGTCGCTTGCCTGCGAGCAGGAAACGAGATGGGTGATTCGTGCGCCGATTCGATCGCCGTCTACCGGCGCAAACTGGGCGAGGTGGATGCCTATATCGCCCAGCTCGAAGCCGTTCGCGCGGACCTTTCGGCCAAGCTGGCCGGCGCGCTGCACCGGGAGACCGGGCGGTGTCCAGTCGGGCGAACCGTAGGCGCGAGCGAGGATGGGCAGGACTGATGGTGACGGCGAGATCCGGCGAGATCACGACGGTTTCCGAAGCGACCTTCGAGGAGGCCGTGCTCGGTTCGCGGGGCCCGGTGGTGGTGTACTTCTGGGCGCGCTGGTGCCCGCATTGCCCGATGATCGCCGCGGTCCTCGGGGAGATCGCCGCAGAGCGAGCGGATTCGCTTGCGGTGTGCAAAGTCGACGCGGACGCGAATCCGTTGCTGACGCGCGGCTATCAGGTCATGTCGCTGCCTACCGTACTGCTGTTCGTCGCCGGGCAGCCGGTGCGTTCGGTGGTTGGCGCGCGGTCGAAGTCTCGGCTGCTCGCCGAGCTGGACGACGCGCTGCGACTGGAGCTCGGCTAATCCTGGTACGTCAGCCCGAGCATCCCGCTGAGTTCGCGCAAGCACTCTTCGAAGACCGGCTCCGCATCGGCGTAGGCGAAGTCCAGCTGATGCAGCACTTCCATGCACAGCAGGCCGTAGAGCCGGATCCAGCAGGTGAGGTACACATGCGCGGCCGCCGGCGGCAAGCGGGATTCGATCGTCGTCACGTAGTCCGTTAGCTGCGCGCGCATACTCGGCGCCAGCTCGTCGAGTTCGGGAACCTCGAACGGGCGCTGCTGCCAGAGCACGACGACTTGGTCGAGGAAGATCTGCTCGAACCGGTGCACCGCGGCCAGTCGCGTCGCGTCAGGACAGTCCCGAAGCTGCGCCGGGCTGGCGAAGATCCAGCCGAACTCCGCCGGGTGGGCGATGGCCCAGGCACGCATACCGCGACAGGTCGCGAGCAGCCGGCGGTCCACGTCGCCCGCCGGCTGCGCGTCCCGTGCGCCTTCCATCGCTTCGCTTAGCTCGCGGAAGAACTCCGTGGTGACCGCGCCGACGAGTTCGTCGTGCCCGGTGAAGTAGTGGTACAGCGCCGGCCCGCTCATGCCGACTTCCCTGGCAACCGCGTTGATCGTCACCGCAGCCGAGCCGCCCGTGGTCAACAGCTTCCGCGCGGCGGCGTGAATATCCGCCAGCGTCGCCTGCCGTAACCGGTCCCGCCGACTCGTGCTCCGTGTCGTCACTGCCGTCCCTTCTCCTCGATACGTTGACAGCCTAGACCATCTATGCATACTTAATACATCTAGATTATCTAGAGATATTAAGGAGTCAGATGAGAACCACCCGACGTAACCCGCTGGCCCGTTCGCTGGCGAAGTACGTGGTGACCGCGCGAATCAGCGAGACCGAGCTGGTCACGCCGACAATGCAATGGATTCGCCTGGTGGCCGATCAGCCGATCAGCTTCGCCTACCGGCCCGGCCAGCACATTCGGGTTCAGCTGCACGATCCGCTTTCGCTGTACGGGATCGTGCGGCCGGCCGAGACGCTGCGCACCTACACGATCTGGCGATTCGATCCCGCCGAACGTGCCGTGGAGCTACGGGCGCATCTTTACGAAGGGGACGGGATCGGGCTGCGGTGGGTGCGGTCCGTGCGGCCAGGTGACCCCGTGACGTTCTGGTGGCCGCAGAGTGACTACCACACCGGCGACGCGTCATACCACCTGTTTGCCGGGGAGGAAACGGCAAGTGCCGCATTCGGGCCGATGACCGCCGCGCTCGCCGCCAGCGAGCGGGTGTACGGCGTGCTGGAAAGCGAGAATCCGGCGCAGGACCCGCCGATGCCCGGACCGCACCAGTTTCACCGGGTGTACCGGCACGGTGCCTCCGCTGTCGCGTCCGAGGCGCTGATCAACGCGGTGACCACACTGGACTTGCCCGCGGATCCGGGTGCCGCGTACCTCGCGGGCGAGGCGAGAACGTGTCAGCGGATTCGGGATCACCTGGTGCGGGATCGTGGCTGGCCGCGTACCGCGATCAAGGTCAAACCGTTCTGGGCGGTGGGTAAACGGGGTCTGCACTGAGTGTGGCGGCTGTGCCGGAATGCGAGGCTAAACGGTTCGCGGGCAGGCGATCACGTGGCTACGCTGGCGAGAATCCAGTGAACTCCTGCCGGTAGGGAGGAATCCGTGCCAGCTGCCGCGCGGTACACCGCATTGTCGCCGCACCTTTCGCTGCCGGCGGTCGACAAGGAGATCCTGCGATTCTGGCGCGAGCACGACATTTTCGCCCGCAGCCTCGCCCAAACCGAGGATGGCGCGGAATGGGTGTGTTATGAAGGGCCACCCACCGCGAATGGCAGACCCGGCGTGCACCACGTCGAAGCTCGGGTGTTCAAGGACGTCTTTCCGCGATACCAGACAATGCGAGGATTCCACGTGCGGCGCCAGGCAGGCTGGGACTGCCATGGGTTGCCGGTGGAGATCGCGGTGGAGAAGGAGCTCGGGCTGGCTCGGGAAATCGTTCGCCTGGTACAGGCCGCCCGCAAGGAAGCCGGGTTCGCGGTGACCGATCGTATTCGGCTGTTCTGGTCCGCTGCCGGCGCCACCGCTGAAGCGATGCGGGAGCACGCCGAGGACATCGCGGACACGGTGCTTGCCACCGAGGTCACCGAGCGCGTGTCCGGTACAGCCGGCGGTCCGCACGAATGGGCCGGCGAGGAAACCGAGCTGGGCATTCGATTCTGGCTGACGAGGTAGGCTCCCGGCAGAACCTGGACGTGAGCATGGCAGGTGACGAGGGGCGGAGACGGTGACCGTGCAGGAACCCGACGAGCTGGCCGATACGCTCGATCGTGCCTATCGGCTGATCCTCGGCCGTCCGGCCGATCCGGATGGCGCCACCGGATACCTCGTGGCGCTGCGCGCGGGCGAACTGGACATAGCGGATGTCTGCGCGACACTCGCCGGCTCCGCCGAGTTCACCGAACGACTGCGTCCCACCACACCGACCGAGGAGGCGGTGGACGGCCCGGCGCCTGCCGACGATCCGGACTGGGTGGATGTGGCCGAGCTGATCAACACGACGAGCGTTGCCGAACTCGCGGAGACCGCGGAGAACTATTTCCGTGCCGTGGAGGATCCGGACAACCTGCTCGCCAAGCCGGTGAAGGACGCGGGCGAAGCGCCGGACCTGTTTGTCACCTTCGGCCAGGTGCTACGCGGACTGCAGGTGCTACCTGGGATGACGGTGCTTGATTTCGGCGCGGGGACCTGCTGGACAAGTCGGTTACTCGCCCAGCTCGGCTGCCGGGTCATCGCGCTGGACGTATCCCCGACGGCCCTGGAGTTCGGTCGCCAGCTGTTCGACCGGCAGCCGCTCATTGGTGCCCAGCCCACGCCCGAGTTCCTTGTCTTCGACGGTAAACACATCGACCTGCCGGACGCCAGCGTGGATCGCGTGCTGTGTTACGACGCGCTCCATCATGTGCCCAATGTGGACGAGGTGATCACCGAGCTGGCTCGGGTGCTCCGTCCCGGTGGTATCGCGGCCTTCTCCGAACCGGGCGAAGCGCACTCCGCGCATCCGCAATCCCAGTACGAAATGCGGCACTACGGCGTGCTGGAAAACGATCTGTCCATTACGGATATCTGGCAGACCGCGGGCAACGCCGGTTTCACCGAGCTACGGCTGTGCTTGCTCGACATCAATCCACAATGGGTCGATCTAGCCACCTTCCAGGACATTGTTGCCGGCCGCGCGGGTACCGACTGGTTTGTCGACGCCACCCGCGCGGCCGTCGGCAGTCGCCGAATGTTCTGGCTGCGTAAGGTTGGTACCGAGCCGCTGGACAGCAGGGCAGCGCAGGGGCTGGTTGGCGAGCTGGCGATCGACGACCTCGAGGTGGACACGTCGGGCGGGAATCCGGTGTGGACCGGTACCTGCCGGGTGCGCAACCCGGGGCCGCGGAGCTGGTTGCCGTCCGACGCGGGCTTCGGCGCGGTTTCGCTCGGTGTACGCCTGCACCTCGGCGACCGGACAACGCGAACCCTGGCGCGGATTCCGTTGCCCGGCCACGGGTTTGAGCCGGGACAGGAGACGAGCTTCCCGGTGCGGGTGGAGATCCCCACGCAGCCCGAGCGCATCACGGCCGTCGAGTTCGATCTGGTCAGCGAGAAGGTTTGCTGGTTCAGCGTGAACGGTTCGCCCGTGGTGACCGTCGGCCTTTAAACCTCAGCTCCGCAGCGGGGTGTGCTCGGCTGGCACCCGCTCATCGGCCGGCGGTGGCGGCGGGGGAGTGCCGGTACCGAATGGCCGACCACCAAGAGCGTCCCTGCCGTGTGGGGCGAGCCAGTTGGCCAGGTCTGGCCCGGCCGGCACGACTCCGGTGGGATTGACGTCCCTGTGCACCTCGTAATAGTGCTGCTTGATGTGCACGAAGTCGGTGGTGTCGCCGAAACCCGGAGTCTGGAACAGGTCACGGGTATACGCCCACAGCACGGGCATCTCGCTGAGCTTTGCCCGGTTGCACTTGTAATGCCCGTGGTAAACCGGGTCAAATCGGGCCAGCGTCGTGAACAGGCGGATATCCGCTTCGGTGATCGTGTCACCCACGAGGTAACGCTGCCCGCTCAGCCGCTCGGACAACCAGTCCAACCGGTCGAACAGTGCGTGGTAGGCCTGTTCGTAGGCCTGCTGCGTGGTGGCGAAACCGGCCCGGTACACGCCGTTGTTGACGTCGCGGAAGACAACCTCGTTGACTTCGTCGATCTCCGCGCGCAGCGCTTCCGGGTACAGCTCGGGCGCGCCCTCGCGGTGCAGGGCTCGCCATTCGAGCGACAGATCGATGGTGATCTGGTTGAAGTCGTTGGTTACCAGCTGACCGGTCGGCACCTCGACGATCGCGGGAACGGTGATTCCCTTTTCATAATCGGGAAACCGTGCGAAATAGGCTTCCCGAAGCCGCTCGATGCCGAGTACCGGGTCGCGTCCGCCAGGGTCGAGATCGAAGGTCCAACTGCGTTCGTCATGGGTTGGACCCGCGATTGCCATGGACAGCGCGCCCTCCAGGCCGAGCAGACGTCGCACGATCATCGCGCGGTTCGCCCAGGGACAGGCGCGGCTGACCACCAGCCGATAGCGCCCGCTTTGCACCGGGTAGCCATCCCTGCCGTCCTCGGTGATGCGCGTCGTCACATAGTTCATGTCCCTGGTGAACTCGCCGGTATCCGCCGTCATCGTTCCTCCGTCCTCGGCTTCTCCCACCAGCCTAGCGTTGGACGAGACGCCCCGGTCAGTGTTTCAGCTCGCGGAAACTGGGTGCCGCGGCCAACACGGTGCAGGCCTGCCAGATTCGGATGGCCTCGGCCGGTTCGGGAACGTTGCTGAGCACCGGGCCGAAGATCGTGTGCGGTTCACCAGTTGCCGTGCTGAGCGCCAGGATCGGCGTGCCGACCTCGGCCTCGATGCGGCCAACCGCGTCCTGGTGAGACGCGCGAAGCACGGTGTCGTAGTCGGTGCTCCAGCCGGCGCCGGCCAGCGCGGTGGGTAGCCCGCCGCGGTGTAGCGCCTCCTCGAGATCACCGAGCCATTCGCGTTCCGTGCCGTCCGGTTCCGTCCACAAAGCCCAGTAGAAGGACCGCAGGGCGGCGCTGCCGTGTTCGTGCCGTACGGCAGCGCCGATCCGGGCGGGAATCCACAGGTAGCCTTCCTCGTCACCCTCCGGGTCGACCTCGCGATGTTCGTTGAGGATGGAAAGGCTCATGATCCGCCAATGCACCTCGATCGCCAGTTCGCGGGCGACTAGCTCGAGCCAACGGGCCGTGTTCCTGGTGAGTGGGCAAGCGGGGTCAAGCCAGAAGTCGACGGTCCACGGGCCGTCGCTAGTGGCTGGTTCCGGCACGGTAGACACCGGAACATCCTATGCGGAACCACCCTTCCAGCGGTCGATATCCGCCTGGGTGATCTCCACCGGCTGGCTGGCCGGCTGGGTGATACGGAGGTGATTGCCGAACGGGTCACGCAGCGCGCAGTCGATTCCGTACGGCTGCTCGGTCGGCTCCTCGGTGAACTCGACGCCGTCCGCGCGGAGCTTGTCGTAGGTCGCCTGGCAGTCGTCGGTATTCAGAATCGCGACCGCACCGAGAGCGCCCTTGGTCACCAGATCCCTGAGCTGGGCCGCGGTCTCCGCGCTGTGTTGTGGCGATCCTGGCACTTCGAGCAGCAGGTGCCGGTCCGGGTCGGTGGGAAGCGCGATGGTCAGCCAGCGCATGAAACCCATATCGACATCGGCGGTTACCTGAAAGCCGAGCTTGCCTACGTAGAAGTCGAGCGCCTGTTGCTGATCGAGAACGGTTACCGAGGTGATGCTGATTTTGCTGAACATACTCGGAACACTACGGGCGCGATGACTCCGGCCGCTTATCCAAAACGACCGGTCTGGTCCACGCCTTGACGAAACAACGCGGAACCTCCAGCGGGCGCGAGTTCGCCCGGTATTCGGTTGGCGAGACGCCGACGATCGTCCGGAAAGTACGGCTGAACGTGCCGAGGCTTTCGAAACCGACCTGGCCGGCGACATCGGTCACCTGCGCTTCCGGTTTGCGCAGCAGTGCCATCGCGCGCTCGATCCGGCGTCGCTGGAGGTACCGGTGCGGTGTTTCGCCGAACGTGGCGCGAAACGAGCGGGTGAAATGCGTGGGTGACATGACCGCGATTCGTGCCAGCGCGGGTACGTCGAGCGGCTGGTCGAAGTCCCGGTCCATGGCGTCCTTGGCGCGCAGCAGCCGCAGGTTCTGCTCTTCGCGTGGAGTCAGGAAAGCGCTCGTCACGGACTCCAGCCTACGTTCACCCGGACCGGGGCGCGCGGTTTCCTCGCCCGGCTAGCGGCCGAGGATCGTCGAGTTGCCGAACACGAAGGGACTCGCGGCCGATTCGGTCAGGAAATCCGCGTACGGGCCTGGTTCGAATGGTGCCGCGGCCTCCAGAGTGATGACCGTCTCCGCCGGTAGCCGCAGCTCGACCGCGGCCAGGCTGTCCGGGACGCGGTCAGCGTGCCGGAAACCAACGATCGGATGCACCACGGCCGAGCGGGCCATGGTCCACGCAATGGCCACCTGACCTGGGCTCGCGCCCAGCTCACCGGCGACCTCGCGGAGCGCGGCGACCACCCGCCGTTGGCGCTCGGTCGGCTCCGCCACCCTGGACGATCCGGTGAGCCCGCCGTGGTCCAACACGCCCCACGCCGCGATGCTCAGCCCAAGATGTTCGGCGAGCGGCACGATATCCCGTTCGATATCGCGGTTGACCAGGCTGTACGGCACCTGGATACCGGCGAACGCGGTCCAGCCGCGCCATTCGGCGAGCAGATCGGCACGGCTGATCACCCAGGCTGGCGTGTCCGATACGCCGATATAGCGGATCTTGCCGGCGCGCACCAGGTCGTCAAGGGCACGCAGGGTCTCCTCGATGGGCGTGTGCCGGTCCCAGGTGTGCACCCACAGCACGTCGAGATAGTCCGTACGCAGTCGGCGCAGGCTCTGTTCGAGCGATCCGATGAGGTTCTTGCGGTGATTACCGGCCGCGTTCGGGTCCTGCTGGTCCCTGCTGAGCGTGTACTTGCTCGCGAGCACGAAGCGGTCCCTTTCGGTCGACGGGAACCGTCCTCGGCCGGCCAGTGCCTCGCCGAGCAAACGTTCGCTGTCGCCGTAGGCCGAGGCCGTGTCCAGCACATTGCCGCCCGCTTCCGCGTAGGCAGCCACAATGCGCCGGGTTTCGGCCGCATCGCTGAGCGTCATCGCGCCGAGAAACAGCTCCGAAACCCGTAACCCGGTACGCCCGAAAAGTCGATATCGCATGCCGTCATCCTCACTGGTCGGCGGGCATCCTGGGAGGCCGTGCCAGGGCCAGCCAGAAGAACGGCGAGCCAGAAGGAAGCCAGCCAGTAGACTCGCGACCATGGGGCAGACCGCGGCCGGGGCGCTTGGCGATACGGACAACGCCCTTGGCGCGTTCCTGCGCGCCCGCCGCGAAGGCGTACCGCCCTCGGCGGTCGGTTTGCCGAGTGATCCCGCCCGGCGTACCCCTGGCCTGCGGCGGGCCGAGCTGGCCGAGCTCGCCGGCATGAGCGTGGACTACCTCACCCGGCTGGAACGTGGCGCCGACCGTCGGCCATCGCCGCAGGTACTCGGCGCCCTCGCGGACGTACTCCGGCTCACCGAGGACGAGCACGTCCACCTGCTGCGGCTGGTCAAGGCGGGGGGAGGCATGGGTTGCACGGGCGAGACACCGCCAGCTCCGCGGCCTTCCCTGTGTGCGCTGCTTGACCAGCTCGAACCCGCGCCCGCGGTGCTGCTCAACCGGTGCGGCGACATCCTCGCCCGTACCGAGGGGTTTCGGGTGTTCGGTGTTCCCGAGGAGCTGACGAACCTTCCCCAGTTCGTCTTCACCAATACCCGCGCTCGCCGGCTGCTGCCGGACTGGGACGTGATCGCCGACGAGTGGGCCGCCCGGCTGCGTGCCGCGGTGGACCTCGGGGATCCGTATGCCCGGCTGTTCGCGACCGAACTGGCGCTGCGGGTTGGCGCCGAATTCGTCGCTAGGTACGACCGCGCGACGCGAGTTCCGATGTGGACCGGTACCGAGCGGTGGGCGGATTCCGCCGGTGTCATCCGCGACTGGCGGTACGAGGCGCTTGGGTTGCCGGAAACCGAGGAGCACCGGTTGCTCGTGTACTTGCCCGGCTAGCAGGTAGCGGTACCGGCGTCATTGTGTGCAACCACCACCACCCGGTGGTTGTTCCGTCCATTGTTGAGGCCCCCGGCCGCTTCTAGCGTGATGTACGGCCCGAGCGATCGTCGCGGATCGGGCGTCCAGACGCTTCGGAGGGTCATCTGATGGACCTGGTGAGTTTACTGCGTACCGGTGCCGAACGGTACGCCGAGCGCCCGGCGATCAGCTGCGATGGTGGTACCCAGAGCTATGCGATGGTCTACGAGCGGTGCTGTCGACTGGACAACGCGCTCGCTGGGCTGGGGCTACAACCGGGGGACCGGGTAGCCACCCTGACTGACAACAGCCCGGAGGCCCTCGAGCTGATCCTCGGCATCGCGCTTGGCGGGTACGTGCGTGCTTCGCTGTACACGCACAACAGCATCGACACCAACCTCTACCTGCTCGACAGGGTCGGTGCCAGCGTGCTGATCGTGCAGCGCGATCACTACGACACCATCGCCGCGCATCTGGGCGCGGCGCGCACGCTGCGGCATGTTCTTGTCCTGGATGGTCCCGCGCCAAGCGGGGTGCTCGACTACGCGGAGCTGCTCGCCGCCGCGTCGAATGTGGACCGAGGAGTCGAGCTGCCGCTGGACGCGCCGCAGACGATCCGCTTCTCCGCGGGCACTACGGGGAAGCCCAAGGGCATCATGCATTCGGTCCGTGCCTGGACCGGCCTTGGCAGTGAGACGGCGTCCACGCTGCCCGAACTGACCACCGAGGACTGTTATCTCGCCGGCGGCCCCCTTTCCCATGCCACGATCATGCCGGTACCCGGGGTACTCGCGGCCGGCGGCTCGGTCGTCGTGCTGCGCGCCTTCGACCCTGCCGAGTTCCTGGCCGCGATCGAGCGGCATAAGTGCACGCTGACCTTCGGTGTGCCAACGATGGTTCAGCTGGTGGCGCGGCACCCAGCCGCACGGCAGACCGATCTGAGCAGTCTGCGGGCGATCATCTATGGCGGGTCGCCGATGACCGAGACCGCACTGCACGAGGCGCGCGCCGTGTTCGGCGACATCATGATCCAGCTGTACGGGCAGAGCGAAGGCGCACCGGTCACCTATCTGCCGCCCGAGGACCACACCGCGCAGGGTGGCCGGCTGCTGCGTTCGGCTGGCAAGCCAACGATCAACTCACGGATCACCATCGTCGACGAGCAGGGCGCCAAGCTGTCGCAGGGTGAGGTGGGGGAGATCGCGTTCCAGTCGCCAAGCGCGTTCACCGAGATCTGGGGCGATCCAGCGGCGACCCGAGCCCGCAAACTGCCGGATGGTTCGGTGCTGACCAGGGATATGGGTTATCTGGACGAGCAGGGTTATCTCTTCCTGACCGACCGCAAGGAAGACATGATCATCTCCGGCGGCTTCAACATCTGGCCGGCTGAACTGGAGAACGCGCTGGTCGCCCATCCGGCCGTAGCCGAGGCCTCGGTGGTCGGGATCCCGCACGACAAATGGGGCGAGACGCCGATGGCTCTCGTGGTGCTTGTGGACGGTGCCAGTGTTACCGAGGACGAGCTGATCGCCTGGACCCGCGAGAAAGTCGGTCCAGTCAAACGTGTCACCAGCGTCCGTTTCGGTACGGAACTACCGAAGACTCCGGTGGGCAAGGTGCTGCGCCGGCAAGTGCGGGTCGAGTACGGCCCGCGTGTTACCCAGTGACGATCGGAAACCAACCGCTATGAAACGCGTATTCGTTGCCGGTGTCGGCATGACCAAGTTCGACAAACCGGGCAAGCCTGACCCCAACTATCCCGAACTCGCCCAGCAGGCCGGAACCGCGGCGCTCGCGGACGCCGGAATCAGCTACGCTGATATCGAGCAGGCCTGCGTGGGTTACGTGCACGCCGATTCCACCGCCGGCCAGCGCGCGGTGTACGGCCTGGGCATGACCGGTATCCCGGTGCTGAACGTGAACAACAACTGCGCGAGTGGTTCCTCGGCGCTGTACTACGCCCGGCAACTGGTCGCCGGCGGGCTGGCGGACTGTGTACTCGCGCTCGGTTTCGAGAAGATGCGGCGTGGTTCGCTCGGCACCGCGGTTCATCCACAAGCGACCGATCCGGTCGGGAAGTTCGTCAAGGCGGCGGCCCAGTTGCGGGAGCCAACCGGCGCTCCGGTGGTACTGGAGATGTTCCGCGCGGCGGGGCTGGACCATATGGAGCGGTACGGCACCACCCGCGAGCAGTTCGCCAAGGTGGCGGAGAAGAACCACCGGCATTCCGCTGCCAATCCGAACGCGCAGTTCCAGGATGTCTACTCACTCGAGGAGATCCTGTCGGCGAACCTGGTGTGCGATCCACTGACCAAACTGCAGTGCTCGCCGACCTCGGACGGCTCAGCGGCGGCTATCGTGGTCTCCGAAGAATTCGTCGATCGACACGGCCTCGCCGATCAGGCTATTGAGATCGTGGCGCAGGCGCTCACGACGGACACCCCGGACGCCTACGACAACGCGTTCAATCTGGTAGGTAAGGGCGTCAGCGAGCAGGCCGCGCGGCAGGCCTACGCGCAGGCGGAACTCGGCCCTACGGACGTCGACGTGATCGAACTGCACGACTGCTTCTCGATCAACGAGATCCTGAGTTACGAAGCGCTCGGGCTGTGCGCGGAGGGCGAAGGCGCGACGCTGATCGATGCCGGGGCGACGACCTACGGTGGCAAGTGGGTGGTCAACCCTTCCGGCGGGTTGATCTCGAAAGGACACCCGCTCGGGGCGACCGGTCTGGCGCAGTGCGCCGAGCTGAGCTGGCAGCTGCGTGGCGAAGCCGATCGGCGGCAGGTGGAAGGCGCGCGGGTCGGGCTGGCCCACAACGTCGGTCTTGGCAGCGCCGCCGTGGTGACCATTTACCGTAAGGCGGCCGCATGAGTGATCAGGTGTTGTTCGAGCGCCGCGAGCATATCGCGGTGATCACGATCAACCGGCCGGAACGCAAGAACGCCTTCGACCGGGCGACCGCGTACGCGATGGAAGCGGCCGTGGACACGTTCGAGGCCGATGACGAGTTGCGGGTAGCCGTACTGACCGGCGCTGGCGGCGTGTTCTGTGCGGGTCAGGACATCATCGCCGCCGGCAAGGGCGAACTCGGGCTGACCGAACGCCGTGGCGGCGGTGGGATCATGGCGCTACCACCGGAGAAGCCGGTGATCGCCGCCGTTGAGGGACATGCTGTCGGCGGTGGGCTCGAACTCTGCTTGAGTTGTGATCTCGTTGTCGCGGCGAGTACCGCCAAGCTGGGGCTTCCCGAGGCGAAACGCGGTTTTCCCGCAATGGGCGGCGGGTTGTTCCGGTTGCCACGGCGGATCCCGTACGCCATCGCGATGGAGGCCGCGATCACCGGGGCTGTCTGGCCGGCAACCAGGTTTCACGAGCTCGGGTTGGTCAATCGCGTCACCGAACCGGGCGAGGCGTTGTCGGGCGCGCTCGAGCTCGCTGGCGAAGTGGCGGCCGCCGGTCCGGTCGCGGTGCGCGCGAGCAAGGCCATCGTGCGTCACAGTTCCGAATGGACAGACGAGGACAGCTGGCAGAACCAGCAGCCGTTCGTCGACCAGGTAGTGAATTCCGCTGACTACCGCGAAGGAATGACCGCCTTCGCTGAAAAACGTGCACCGGTATGGAAGGGACGTTGAGCCGATGAGCCAAACTCGACAGATCATCGATATCGAGGGCCGTGTTGCCGTCGTCACCGGCGCGGGCCAGGGCGTTGGCCGTCAGATTGCCCTGGACCTTGCCGCGCACGGCGCGGGCGCGGTGGTGGTGAACGATATCGACGCCGCGCGCGCTCAGCGGGTCGCCGATGAGATCAGCGAGCAGGGCACCAAAGCCATGGGATTGCGCTGTGACGTATCGAATTTCGACGCGGTCGGCGAGATGTTCGCGACGATCCAGGAAGCCTACGGCCCGGTCGGCGTGTTGGTGAACAACGCCGGAAACCAGGGTGGGGACAAGGCGCCACCATCGCAACCGTTCTGGGAACAGGGGCCAGCCGAGTGGTACCCGTCGATCGGGGTGAACCTGCACGGCGTGCTCAACTGTGCCAGGTATGCGCTCGGGCAGATGGTGAACGCTTCGGGCGGCGGCCGAATCGTCACGGTCATTTCGGATGCGGGCAGGGTCGGCGAGATCAACGGACTCGAGGCGTATTCCGGAGCCAAGGCCGGCGCGGCCGGGCTTACCAGGGCACTGGCCCGGCTCGGCGGCAGGTACCAGGTCACCGCGAACTCCGTCGCGCTCGGCGCCACGCGTACGCCCGCGACCGAGGAGTACCTTGCTGACCCGGATATGCGGAAGCGGGTTCTCGGGCAGTACATGGTGCGCAGGGTCGGAGAGCCCACCGATGCCTCGGGCATGGTGGCTTTCCTGGCATCGGCCGCCGCCGGCTGGATCTCCGGGCAGACCATCCCGGTCAACGGCGGATACTCGGTGACGCTATGACCGGTGACGCCACCGATTTCACCGCGGAACTGTTTGGCATCGCGGGCAAGACCGCCGTGGTGACCGGTGGTACCAGCGGGATCGGCCTGATGATCGCCGAAGGGTTGGTCCGTGCCGGTGCCACGGTGCTGGTCTCCTCGCGCAAACCGAAGGCGTGCGCGGATACCGCCGAGCTGCTCAGCGAGTTCGGTAGGTGCACTGGTGTGCCCGCGGATGTGGCCACCCCCGCCGGCGCGGAGACGTTGCGCGAAGCCGTGGACGAGCGGTTCGGCGGCCAGCTGGACATCCTGGTGAACAACGCGGGCGCGACCTGGGGAGCTCCGCTGGAGGAATTCCCGGACGCGGCGTGGGACAAGCTGGTGAACCTCAACCTCAGCGGCGTGTTCCGGCTGACCGTGGCGCTGCTGCCGGCCTTGCGGAAGGCGGGCAGCGCACCGGATCCAGCGCGGGTCATCAACATCGGATCGATCGCCGGGATGCGGGTGCCGGCGATGCAGAACTATGCGTACAGCTCGACCAAGGCGGCCGTGCATATGTTGACGCGGCATCTGGCCAGTGAGCTCACCACGGACCACGTGACCGTCAACGCGCTCGCGCCCGGCTATTTCGAGAGCCGGATGAGTGCCTTCGTTTTCGAGGATCCCGAGGCGAAGCAGGCGCTCGATGCGTCGATCCCGATGGGCAGGACGGGCGCCGCCATGGATATCGCCGGTGTCGTGCAGTTCCTGTCCGCGCGGGCGGGTGCCTACCTGACGGGGGCGGTTATCCCGGTGGACGGGGGTATCGTCGACTGCACCTGAGTTGGCCGGAAGCGGGCTCTATGGTGGGTCACCACTGAACGGTGCCAGTTCCACCGCGACGCGTAACGCGAGGCTTCCCGGATCGACGGGTCGGCCGAGGATTTCCTCGATCCGCTCGACTCGCTTGATCACCGTGTTCGGGTGTACGTGCAGGCGCCGTGCGGTTTTCGTTGGGCTGGCGAGCTCTTCGAGGTATACGGCAAGGGTGCGGAGCAGCCGGTGCGCGGACTCGTCGGAGCTGGCCAGTCTGCCCAGCTGGCGGTGCACGAACGCGTTGGCCGCGACGAGGTCGCGGGAGGCGAGTGAGGCGACGGCGATGTCGTCGAAGAGCACCGGCTTGTTAATGGCGGTGAGCCCGACGGCCACGCTGACCCTGCGGGCTTCCAGCGCTTCCAGATGGCTGGCGCGAAAACCGTCCACGCCTTGCTGTGGCGCGCCGAGCGCGAGGTGAATGCCGTCCGGCAGGGTTTCCTCACGAAGGGCCGTATGCCAGGCGTCCCCGCTGGAGATCCAGCCGAACAGGCTGCGTTCGCCATTCGGCACGGCGAGGTGCTGACGAGGGCGTAGCCGTTCGAACAGTCGCGTGGTGACACTGTCCAGCCTGTCCAGTTCGGACAGCGCGTCCACCCAGGCGATATAGCCGACATGGCTGGTGTTGAACTCGTACCCGAGGGTCGATTCGGCTTCGGTGACGGGAATCGAGCCGGCGAGTAGGGCGGCGATGACTTCCGCGCGCCGGGACATGCTTCGCCGTTCAATCAGGGCTCGTTCGCTGGCGTAGGCCGTCGCGGTCGCCTTGGTCGCGGTCTGGAAGTAGGCGAACAGGTGCGCCGAGGCTAGTTCGAGTACTTCGGCTCGATGTTCCGGGGCAAGCTGATAGGGGCCGTCCCGCAATGCCGCGGCCAGCCTCCGCCACAGCCCGGCGTGCACGATCTCGAAAGCACGCAGTAGTGCGGTCAGGGGTGGCATGTCCTGGCGGGCAAGCGCCCTGGCGTGTCGATCGATCAGCGGGGGCATGGCGATCTGCCCGCCCCGCGGCGACTGGCCGACGCAGTTGACGAGGCTGACCAGGTGTACCCGGACAGCCAGCCGGATCGCCGCTCGTGGGTCCTCCCGCGCGATGGCCAGCTCGGGGACCTCGGCGAGTTCACCGTCCACCAGGGAGTCGAGTACCTCGTCGAGTTCCGTGTTCAGCCAACGGACCAGCCAACCGAGTGGCTGCTCCGTGAGATCCGCGTGCCCAGGCGGTTGCTCGGGCGTGCTGAACGTCGCCATGGCCGGATTCTAGACCGGGCGAGCCCAGTAGACCGCATCCTTGCGGATATCGCGGTTGCTCAGAGACGGGGGTCGACCGGTTCGGACTCCAGGGCCAGTACCGCGAAGACCGGTTCGTGTACCCGCCACAGTGGCTCCGCGGCCACGAACCGGGAGAGCGATTCGATACCGAGGGCATACTCGCGCAGTGCCAGCGACCGTTTCCGGCCAAGGGAACGCTGGCGCAGCCGGTCCAGATGCCGTGGCTCGGTGTAGTCCGGTCCGTAGACGATCCGCAGGTACTCGCGACCACGGCATTTCACCCCTGGCTGGACCAGCTTTCCGGCCACGGGCTCGGCCGGTTTGACCACCATGCCCTCGCCGCCGGCTTCGGTGAGTTCAGTCCACCAGTCGATGCCAGCCGCCACCGATGCTTCGTCGGCAAGATCCACCCGCAGCCTTCGGGTCGACCGCAGCAGTGCGGGATCCGCCGCGACGAAGCGGTCCAAGAGCGCGCTGTGCCAGTCCCTCGGCTTGGTCGCATGGACCTGGCCTTCTGCCGCGAGCACGGTGAACGGAGCAAGCGAGATCCCCTCCAGACCGTCCACCGGCCAGCAGTACCGCCCGTAGGCCGCCACGTAGCCGCGCGCGTTCGACAACCGGCTTCGCTGTTCGGCCAGCAGACCGGTGAGGTCTACGCCGCGTGCGGTCGCTTGCTCGAGGGCGGAGATCGCGGCCGGCAGCGCCGAGGTCGCCGCCGCGCCGACCGGGGCGTACTGCCGCTTGAGTAGTTCGTCCGCCTTCGCTGACCACGGCAACAGTTCAGCGTCCAGCACAACCCAGTCACTGTCCAACGTGGACCACAAGTCAGCCGCGTTCGCCGCCGCGCGTAGCCGGTCAAGGAAACCGTTCCGCTCGTGGAAGAACGCACGGCCGGTGCGGGTGTACACGGCGCCGGCCGCGCCGTCCAGAGCGCCGAACCGGCGCCGGCCGACCTCCTGATCGCGACACAGCACCACGACAGCGCGGGAACCCATGTGCTTCTCTTCGCACACCACGGCCGGCACGCCGTCGGAGCGGTAGGCGTTGAACGCTTCCCTGGGATGCTCCAGCATCCCATCCATAGTGGACGTCGCGCACGGCGCCATCGTCGGTGGTAGATATGGCAACCACTGCGGCGCGATCGCGAACCGGCTCATCACTTCGAGCGCGCCAGCGGCATTCTCCTCGCGGATCTTGAGTTTGCCCATCAGCCGCGTGTCCACATGCCGGGCGCCGAGCACATCGTCGATGCGCAGGACATCCGGCGCGCGGGTCGGCGTTTCGAGCGGTTTTGCCGGCTCGTAGTACATCCGCTCAGCGGGTACCGAGACCAGTTCCTTGGCCGGCCAACGCATCGCCGTGAGTGCGCCGCCGAACACACAGCCGGTATCCAGGCAGATGGTGTTGTTCACCCATTCCGCCTCTGGCACCGGTGTATGGCCGTAAACCACGGTCGCCGCTCCCCGGTAGTCGTCCGCCCACGGGTAGCGCACCGGCAAGCCGTACTCGTCGGTTTCCCCGCTCGTCTCGCCATAGAGGCAGAAGGAGCGCACCCGGGCAGAGGCGCGGCCGTGGTATTCCTCCTTCAGCCCGGCATGCGCGACAACGAGCTGGCCGCCGTCCAGCCGGTAGTGGCTGACCAGCCCGTACATGAACTCGCGGGCCGCCGTGCGAAACTCCTCGGATTCCTCGGAAAGTTGCGCCAGCGATTCGGCGAGTCCGTGCGAGACCTTGACATTCTTGCCACCCAGCGCGCGAACAAGCTTGTGCTCGTGGTTACCCGATACGCACAACGCGTTGCCCGCGTTGACCATTCCCATCACCAGGCGCAGTACCCCTGGAGTGTCCGGGCCGCGATCGACCAGATCGCCGACGAACACGGCGGTACGGCCCTCCGGGTGATACGCCGTATCGGGGCTGACCACGTATCCCAGCTTGGTCAACAAGGACACCAGTTCGGCGTGGCAGCCGTGCACATCGCCAATGATGTCGAACGGGCCAGTCAGTTCCCGTTTGTCGTTGTAGGCCCTCTCGTACTCGATGGACACACTGTCCTCTGGAGACAGTACGTGGACCTTGCGGAACCCTTCCTTGGCGAGGTGCCGGATGGACCTGCGCAGCGCGTCGTGCTGCCGGCGGATTACATGCTCGGGCAGGTCGCGGTGGCCCTTGTTCCGTTCCCGCAGTGTCCCCAGCGGGACATCCAGGACGACCGCGACCGGCAACACATCGTGTTCCCTGGCGAGCGTGACAAGTTTCGCGCGGTCATCGCGCTGCACATGCGTGGCGTCGACAACGGTGAGCCGGCCGGCGCGTAGCCGGGTTCCCGCAACGTAGTGCAGCGCGTCGAACGCGTCGCTGGTCGCCGACTGGTCGTTCTCGTCGTCGGCGACCATGGCGCGAAACGCATCAGAGGACAGGATCTGGGTCGCGGCGAAATGCTCGCGGGCGAAGCTCGACTTCCCGGAGCCGGTGACGCCGACCAGCGCGACGAGGCTCAGGTCGGGGATGGCGATGCGCTTGGTCATGCGGCCCTCCTGGTGAATACCGCGAGCTGGGTCGGCGAGCCGACTTCGGGGTCAACGGGTCCAATCGGCACATGTCGTACGTCGTAGCCGTGCGTCGCGCAGATGTCGTCCGCCCACGAGCCCAGCTCCGCGCGGGTCCACTCGAAGCGATGATCCGGGTGTCGAAGGTGGCCTGCTGGCAGCGATTCCCACCGGACGTTGTACTCCGAATTGGGAGTCGTCACGAGCACGTGTCGTGGCGCGGCTGCACCGAAAACTGTTGCCGCGAGCGCGGGAAGTCGAGGTAGGTCGATATGTTCGACTACTTCGGACAGTACGATCGCGTCGAAATCGGCGATCCGTGGGTCCGCGTAGCTCACCGAGCCCTGGTGCAGACTCACTCGCTCACGCTGCCGATCGGCGAATCGTTCGACCTGCCGCGCGGCCGAACGCAGTTGGCCGGCTGCGACCTCCACGCCAACGATCTCGGTGAAGGTGGGCTCGGCAACCAGTTCGTGCAGCAACTTTCCTTCGCCGCAACCCATATCCACGACACGGTGTGCGCCGATGGCGCGTAGCTCGTCTACAATGGTCGCGCGCCGTTGTTGCGCGAGTGACCGTTCCCGCGCGGGCGGCTCCGCGTGTTCGGCATCCTCGGCTGGCCGATCGTCGAGTTCGGTCAACCGCTCGAGTGCCTCTGCGGCATAGCGGCCCTGGTGCGCGAGGTAGCGGGTGGTGATCAGTTCGCGATCCGGATGCGTCGCGAGCCAGTTCGCGCCGACCCGCAGTAGTTTGTCGATCTCGTCGGCAACAACCCAGTAGTGCTTCCCGTCATCGAGCACGGGCAGCAGCACATACAGCTGCGCGAGTGCGTCCGAGAGGCGAAGCGTGCCGGTCAACCGCAGGTCGGCGTACGGGCTCTCGCCCCAGTCAGCGAAGCTGGGATCGAGCTGTTGGCTGGTGACGGCCACGGTCCAGCCCAGCGGCGTGAACAGCCGCTCGGCCAGCGCCGAGGGGCAACAGGGTAGGTGAATTTCCAGCGGGATCGGGGTTTCCGCCAGTTCGGGCCGAGCATCGCAGCGACCGCGCAGCGCGGTGCCGAACACCTTGCCGATAGCGACAGCCAGCAGCGACGAGGCGGCGTACGGGCGATCGTTGACATACTGACCGAGCGTGTTACCTGCTTTGCGGACAAGCCCGATCGGGTCGACGTCCAGCAAGAGGGTCGCCGTGCAGCGTTGCGCGGACGCCTCGGGGTAGAAGACGTGCGCGGTGCCGGTGGATACCTCGAACCGTTGCGCGCGGTCCGGGTGCTTGTGCAGGAGGTATCCGAGATCGGTCGCGGGCTGGTGCGTCGTCGTGATGCTGACAAGCATGACGACGAGTATCCCGTAGCCCGCAATTGGTTTGGCGTGAGGTGGGGTGCGTGCCGACGACGGCGACCGTCAGATCGTGGTGCCGATCATGGTGGCGGTGGACAGTCCGAGCAGCGCCACATAGCTCCACGCGTAGGGTCGGTCGGGTATGCGCGGCGGGCGCCGCCGCAGTATCACGATCACCGGTAGCGCGCCGGCGAGCAGCGCGGCAGCCGAGCCGAGATCCACCGCACCGACCAGTGCGATGCCGCCATTGCCCGCGATATCCGGGCGCTGGGCAAGAAACACCAGGAACGCGGGGACCGCGATGGCAAGGGTTAACGGGTTGGCGAGTGTGGTCGCGACCCGCATGGGCTGGCCAGCTCGGCGCAGCAGCGGCACTGTCATCACGCTGCCGCCCACGCCAAGAAACGCCGCGATCGTGCCGATCGGCAGCCCAGCCACGGTGCCGATGGCCATTCCGCCCGGTGTGCGGTCGGCGGCGGTTGCCGGGCGCAGGAATCCAGGTCGGGCGAGAACGTCCACGATGGTTCCGAGCATGTAGCAGACGAAGCTCCAAGTGATCAGCGCGGCAGGGGCGAGTTGTGCCGCACTCGCGCCGATCGCGCCGCCGAGCCCAAGCAGTCCGAGAAGTCCCGTCCTGCCGCGTAGCAGCGCAAGTATCTGGCGGTCGGTCGCGGCGGTGGCCACCAGCGCGTTGACGATCATGACAGCGCTCGAGGTGGCGACGGCGATATGCGCGACGTCAGAGCCGGTGGCGCCGTGCACCGCGACGATCGCGGGTACGGTCACGAATCCACCGCCGAAGCCGAAGAGCACCGTCGTCGTACCGGATAGCAGCCCGACAGCGAACAAGAGCAGCAGTTCACCCACGAGCATCAATTCCAGCGGCTGACTAGCTGGCAGACAATCGATGTTCCGCCAAGATATTTCGAGAGTTGGTCAGTATCCTGGCCATGTGCGGAACGTGTCCTATGAGTGTTATGACCGGGTACCGAGGGACGTGCTGCCGATCGGAACCGACTACGAACCCGGCTACCTGCTGGACTGGCATACCCACCGCAGGGCGCAGTTTCTGTACAGCGCGACCGGCAGCATGATCGCCGAAACCGAGGACGGCACCTGGACCGTGCCGAGCGACCGGGCGGTACTCATCCCGGCGGGTACCCGGCACCGCATCCGCATGCTGGAGGCGAGCACCCGCAGCCTCTACATCGAGCCGTCCGCCGTGCCGTGGTGGCCGCGCGTATGCACCGTCGTCGATGTCACCCCGCTGTTGCGCGAACTGCTGCTGGTCGCCGTCGACTTCGGACCGGACTATGACCTTGCGGGGCGGGCTGGCGCCGTTGCTCAGCTGCTGCTGTTCGAGCTCGCGGGGCTGGCGCCGCTGCCGCTACACATCGGGCTGCCCGCGACACCGGAGCTCGGCGCGCTGTGCCGGGAATACCTCGCGCATCCGGAACCGGGTGTCACGAACGCGGACTGGGCACGGCGGCTCGCGCTCAGCGAGCGCGGGCTCGCCAGGCGCTTCCACCTCGAACTGGGCATGAGCCCTGCGGCCTGGCGGGTGCGCGCTCGGCTCATCGCCGCCGTCCCGCTGTTGCGCGCGCATCCGATCGCCCGCGTCGCTGGCGAACTCGGTTACGCCTCACCAGCGGGGTTTACCGCGGCATTCAGCCGGGTCTTTGGCCTGCCGCCCTCGGCGCTGCACGGCAGGTGAGCGTCGACCGGCCGTCGGGTGATGATCAGGAATCGAGAAGTCCAGCGCCGCCTTCCGGGTTAGCGTGGCAGTACCTCGATAGCGAAGGAGTGCGACACGATGGCTGCGGGAAAGTCCGGTGACAAGGCGGCACCGGGGTTCAACGAGCAGGAGCGCGCCGCGATGAAGGCGCGTGCGGCTGAGGTGAAGGCCGAAGCGCGTGGCGGCAAGGGGGCAAAGAAGGCCGCGGCCGATGAAGCCGCGATGCTGGCGAAGATCGCCGAGATGTCCGAACCGGACCGGCAGCTGGCCGAGCGGGTACACGCCGTGGTCACCGCGGCGGCGCCGGATCTCGCACCGAAACTCTGGTACGGCCAGCCAGCGTGGGCCAAGGCGGGAAAGGTGCTGTGCTTCTTCCGGAGTGGGCAGGTGGACAAGGAACGTTATTCGACCTTCGGGTTCAGCACCGAGGCCGAGCTCGACGAGGACAGTGGCCTGTGGGCAACCTCGTTCGCGCTCACCGAACTCAGCTCGGCAGGCGAGAAGACGATCACGAAGTTGGTGCGCAAGGCCGTGGGCTGAGGTCTCGGGCTATCCGGCTTCCGTTGTCGAATCGGTGGAACCCGGGGTGATCAAGCCGGTCTCGTAGGCGGTTGCCACCAGCTGCGCTCGGTCGCGCGCCCCCAACTTGCTGAACAGACGGCCAACATGGGTGCGCGCGGTGGCTGGGCTCATGTGCAGACTGCGCCCGATCTCGGTGTTCGACTGTCCCTCCCCGACCTTGGCCAGTACCTCGCGCTCCCGCTCGGTCAGTACGTCGAGTGCGGCTGAGCGCGTGACGGGCCCACTCGCCGCCGCTCGCATCACGCGTCTGGTGACCGAAGGGGAGAGCAGCGCATCGCCGTTGGCGACGACCCGCACGGCCGCGCGCATGTCGTCCGGGCTGGTGTCCTTGAGGAGAAATCCCGCCGCGCCGGCACGCACCGCGTCCAGAATGTGCTCGTCGGTGTCGAACGTGGTGAGCACGATGACCTGCACCCGATGCAGTTCGGGATCGTCGACGATCCGCCGGGTCGCCACGATCCCGTCCTCGCCGGGCATCCGGATGTCCATCAGCACCACATCGGGCCGTTCCCGTGTGATGATCCGGATTCCGGCTTCCGCTTCCGCGGCCTCCCCGACGATGGTGATGTCGTCGGCGCGATCCAGGAGAGCGCGCAGTCCGGCCCGGATCAGCTGCTGGTCGTCGACCAGGACCACGCGGATCATGCCGGCACCCGCGCAGGAATGCGCGCCTCGACGGCGAATCCGGCACCCGGTCTCGACGTCGTGTGTAGCTCGCCGCCGAGCAGGGCGAGGCGCTCGCGCATTCCGATGATGCCAAGGCCCGTGTGGTCCACGGTGGCAGTGGTCGACCCGCCACGGCCGTTGTCGGTAACCCGAATCAACACGGTTTCCTCGCTGTAGTTCAGTTCAATGTGTACGGTACTGGCGGCCGCGTGCCGCAGCACGTTGCTGAGCGCTTCTTGAATGACTCGGTAGGCGGTGGCATCCGAGATCGCCGGCAGCGCTACCGGCGTGCCGCTTGCGCTCACTCGAACGTCCAGCCCGGTAGCCGTGGCCGTATCGACAAGGGCGTCGAGTCGGTCCAGTCCCAATACCGGGGTGTTCTCGGCGCAGTCGGGTGCGCGCAAGGCATGCAACGTCGCCCGCAACTCCTGACCGACATCCCCGCACGCCGCGCGCGCCGAGGCGAGGGAACGCTCCGCGGTGTCCGGATCATCGCGTAGCGACTCCCGTGCTACGTCGGTGTGCAGGGAGATCACCGAAACCGTGTGGGCGAGCAGATCGTGCAGGTCTCGTGCGATGCGCAGACGCTCCTGCTCGACCAACCGGGCAGCCGTACGCTCGCGCTCCAACTCGGCGGCGTGGGTTTGACGCGCCAGTTCGGCACGCCAACCGCGACGCGAGCGGAGGCTGTCCCCGAGCGCGATCACCGTGGCCATCAGCGCGGCCGAGGTCGGTATCTCCAGACCAAGCACGAAACTCAGGTCATCGCCCTGGCCGATACGTACCCCGGTCGAGATGGCGAGCAGCGCAAGCGCCGTGCCCATGGCCCAGTACAGCCGGCCGAGTTCGGCGGCGGAGAACAACGCTGCGGCCACCGGTACGGCGAGCCCGATGGGTGGATAGGACAGCGCGTAGTAGCCGAGCAGTCCGGTGGCGGTCACCATCAGCGTCGCTACCGGCCAGCGCCGGCGTACCAGCATGAGCGCGCCGAAGAATGCCCCGAATGCATAGGCGGGCAGTCCGGGTGGACCGGTCCGCCCGAAGTTCGCGGTGATCGCGGTGCCGACTGCGATCAGCACGAGCATGCCAAGGCCCGTATCGACGGCGAGATTCCGTCGGTCCGCGGCGTCGGTGTGCGGGCTGATGACTGCTCCTGGTGGTTGTCACTGTGGCCGGAACGCGGGTACCAGTCTGGCCAATAGCCAGCTCGCCGCGCCGGTACCCGCGCCAAGCAGCACTCCGGTGAACAGACTGCTGCCAAACGCGAATAGTCGCACGACCACAGCTTCCATTCCTGGCGACAGCGTGCCCGCGAGGTTGCCGCCCAATTGTGGCGGATCGCCCGCGAAGGCCGCTGTCCACAGGATCTGGTGGGTGATCCCGAGCAGGGCACCATAGGCAAGGCCGACCGCGAGCAGCGTCACCAATGGATTCGGCACCCGCTTCCACAGCACGTAGGCGATCCAGACGGCGATCGGCACGAACACCAGCAGCCCGTTGACCAGCGGGCCGACCAGGGCGAGGTCGTGCGCGATAACCCTGGGTACGCCGAGCGCGGCAAGGGCGAGGACGGTCAGCGGCCCCAGGCCGATCTTGCGCGGTCCGTCGCTCATGCCCGGCTCCTGACGAGCGTGCGTTCGCGCTGGTAGCGCAGGAATCCGACGAATGCCAGGGTGGCGGTGAGCGCGCTCATCCCGAGCCGAAGCCAATGGCCGGTTTCGAACTCTACGGCCGTTTGCCGTAGCACTTCCGCCGTGTGCACGGCGATTCCTTCCTCGAACATGAGGTCGTTTCGCGGCCAGAAGTACAGCACGGAAAACAACCATTCGCCGATCGCGAGGCTGCCAAGGCTGGCGGTGACCCACCACCGTGCCGGTCGAGCTCGCCACAGCAACGCCACGGTCGCCACGGCGGCGATCGCGGTGACCAGGCCCATCGGTGGAAAGAAGTCGGCTGGCCCGGTCACCGTGAAGAACTCCATGGACTGGGCGAGCGAGCTGGGTACATTGTGGAACACGTTCGGGTAGATCACGATGGTTTCCACGGAGATACCGCCGAAGGCTACCATCGCGATCCAGACATACGCGGCCGAAACGGCAAGCGGGACCGCGGATGCTCGCATGGCAACTCCGTTCGAAATGGACTGTGTGCCATCTGAACGTACGGCCGAGGAAGCTGGCGGCACATCCGTTGTCCCGCGCGTACCGGGTACGTCGCTCGACGTAGGTGAGCGGGTGAAGCCCGCGCGGTGTGGTGCCGTTCAGCCGGACTGGCGGCCATCGGGGTCCGCGGCTGCCAGGTCGGCGATACGCCGTAGGTAAGCATCGCGGGAAGGCAACAAGTGTGCGCGGCAGGTGTCCGCGAGCAGCTCGGCGTCGCCGGTACGCAGCGCCCGCAACATCGTCCAGTGCTCGCTCCTGCTGCGCTCGAGGTACTCCGGGTCGGTCACCGTGACCGAACGCATCACGTGCGCCATCCGGGCATGCCGGCCGATCGCTCGAACCAGCACGATGTTGTCCGCCAAGCCGAACAGTGCCTGATGGAAGGCCATATTCGCGGAAACCACGGCGCGCAGGTCCTTAGCGGCCACTGCGGTGTCGTGTCCATGCTGGATCTCCGCCAGCTCATCGATCCGCTCGCCGGGTACCGGGAACTCGATCAGCTGCGCGCAGCTGGTCTCCAACAGCTCCCGCACGTTGTAAAGATCGCGGACTTCCTTCGCGCTATAGGACTTCACGAATGCGCCAGCGTTTGGCTTGCGCTCGGTCAGACCCCGGTTCTCCAGTTCCCGCAACGCGCTGCGAACTGCGTGGCGTTTCGCGTCGAATCTCGCCATCAGCTCGTCCTCGATCAGCCGCTCCCGGGGGAAGCGCAGGCCAAGGACGATCTCTTCCTCGAGACGGTCCGCGACGGCCGTCGCACCGATGGTCACAGCGCTGGGTCCCTCCAAGATCAAAACGGCGGATATAGCGCACCGTAGTTGCACACCCGGCGCGGGCATGATTCTATGTCCCGAAGTTTCATCGCCAAAATTATCAATAATGGAGTCGATAATGGCCGAAGGCGACCCGGGCGGGCCCGCGGAGCGACCTGTCGGTGCCCCGAGCAAGCCAGCCGGTATGCGCGGCAACCTCACCAACTACGGCGATGCCGAGTTCGCACTGTTCCTGCGCAAGGCGTTCATCAAGGGCGCCGGATACACCGACGACGCCGTGGACCGCACCGTGGTGGGCATCGTGGACACGGGCAGCGGATTCAATCCCTGCCACGGCAACATGCCTCAGCTGATCGAGGCTGTTCGCCGGGGTGTCATGCTGGCCGGGGCGCTACCGGTGGAGTTCCCCACGATCTCGTTGCATGAGAGTTTCGCGCAGCCCACCAGCATGTTCCTGCGCAACCTGATGGCGATGGACACCGAGGAGATGATCAACGCCCTGCCGGTGGACGCGGTCGTGCTGATTGGCGGCTGTGACAAGACGGTGCCCGCGCAGTTGATGGGCGCCGCTTCCGCGGGCAAACCAGCGATCCAGCTGGTCACTGGCTCAATGCTGACCGGCGCATATCGCGGGCGCACGGTGGGTGCCTGCACTGACTGCCGGGCGTTCTGGGGGCAGCATCGCGCTGGGGAGCTGGACGAGCAGGAGATCAACGAGGTCAACGGCAGCCTGGTGGGCAGCGTGGGCACCTGCTCGGTCGCCGGGACCGCCAGCACGATGGCGTGCGTGGCCGAGGCCATGGGGATCGCGTTGCCCGGCAGCGCGACGCCGCCCGCGGTGACCGCGGACCGCATGCGGATTGCCGAGCAGACCGGCCGTCGAGCAGCTGAGCTCGCCGAGGAGGGGCTTACCGCGGACCGGATCCTCACGCCGGCGGCGTTGGAGAACGCGCTGCGCGTGCTGCTCGCGGTCGGTGGTTCGACCAATGGCCTTGTGCATCTCGCCGCGGTCGCTGGCCGTCTTGGCCACCCGCTCGACCTGGCGCGATTCGATGAGATGAGCAGGGAAACGCCGGTACTCGTCGACTTGAAGCCGGCTGGCAGGCATTACATGGAGGACCTGCACAAGGCCGGTGGGGTGCCCGCGCTTCTCCACGAGCTACGCGACCTGCTGAATCTGGACGCGCCCACGGTGACCGGGCGTACCCTCGGCGCGGAGCTCGATCGTGCGCCGGAACCGTTCGCGCAGGAGGTAATCCGGCCGCGCACCATGCCGATCTACCCTTCGGGGAGCATCGCGGTGCTGCGTGGCAACCTCGCGCCGAACGGGGCGATCATCAAGCAGGCCGCGGCCGCACCGGAGTTGCTGGAACATCGGGGTCGCGCGGTGGTTTTCGAGAACTCCGCGGACCTCGCCGCCCGGATCGACGATGAAGATCTCGATGTGCGGCCGGATGACGTGCTGGTGCTCAAGAACATCGGCCCGGTTGGCGCTCCCGGTATGCCGGAGGCGGGTTATCTGCCCATTCCGAAGAAGCTTGCCCGCGCGGGTGTGCGGGATATGGTGCGCATCTCCGATGGGCGAATGTCGGGCACGGCCGCGGGGACGATCGTGCTGCACGTGTCTCCGGAAGCCGCGGTTGGCGGACCGCTGCGGCACGTGCGGAATGGTGACCAGATCCGGCTCAGCGTGCAGGAGCGGTTGATCCAGCTCGAGGTGTCCGAAAAGGATCTTCAGGAACGGGAGCGGGATTCGCCGGTCAGCCAGCCTGTGCCCGCTCGTGGCTACCGCAGGCTGTATGTCGAGCAAGTCACGCAGGCCGAGGAAGGCTGCGACTTTCGCTTCCTGCAGGCCGAAACGAACCAAGGAACGGTGCCAAGAAAGTAGCGCACACACCCGGCTACGCACATCGACGAGGATGAGATGCAAAGTACCGCTTGGATAGTGAGCGCGGCCGTACTTGCGGTCGTGCTGTTGTTGTTTCTGGTTATTCGTGTCAAGGTGCAGGCATTCATCGCGCTGCTACTGGTAAGTATCGCTTTTGGGCTCGCCACCGGAACGAATCCGGTCCGGCTCGTTGACCTGATCGTCGAGGAGATGGGCGGTTCGCTCGGGCAGGTGGCCATCGTCATCGGGCTCGGCGCGGTGTTCGGTGAGATACTCAAACGCGCTGGGGCCGCTGAACGACTGGCTAGCCAGTTGATCGGGCGGTTCTCCGATCGCAATGTCGCATGGGGACTCGGTTTCGCCGGGTTCCTGATCTCTATCGCGGTGTTCATCGACGTGGCGATCGTGATCCTGGTGCCGATGCTGTACGTCATCGCCAGGCGTACTAAGAAATCGCTGCTGTACTACGGGATTCCATTGTGTGCCGGGTTGAGCGTCACGCATACTTTCATCCCGCCGACGCCGGGCCCCATCGCTACCGCCGGCATTATGCATGCTGACCTCGGGTTGGTGATCCTGTTTGGCGCGATCTGCGGGACCATGGCGATGGTGGTCGGCGGTCCGGTGTTCGGCAAGTTCATCGCCAAGCGGATCTATGTGGCGGCGCCGGAAGAAGAGCGCAGTTCGGTAACGACCGGACCTGGCACCGGAACCGGTTCGGCCGGTGCGGCCGGGGACGAGCAGGAGCTCGCGCAGGATGGTTCGCCACTGCCCAGTTTCCGCGCCGTTCTCGGTGCGCTGTTGCTGCCATTGGTCCTGATCCTCGGCGGCACTACCGGAGACGCGCTACTGATCGAAGGCAGCGCGCCGCAGATTGCCTTCGCGTTCATCGGCCATCCGGTAATCGCCTTGCTGGTCACCTGCCTGTACACGCTGTGGTTCTTCGGTGTGCGGCGTGGCGCCAACCGGGCGGAGCTGCAGGAACTCGCCACCCGAGCGCTTGCGCCGGCCGGTGTGATCATCCTGATCACCGGTGCCGGTGGGGTATTCGGTGGGCTCCTGGTGGAAACCGGGATCGGCGAGGTCATGGCCGACGCGATGACCGCGTGGGGTATGCCGATCGTGGTCTTCGGGTTCCTCGCCGCGGCGATCATCCGGATCTCCCAGGGCTCCGGTACGGTAGCGATGATCACTGGCGCCACCCTCACCGCGCCACTGGCCGAACAGATGAACCTGAGCGATCCGATGGTCGCGCTCACCTGTATCGCGATCGCCTGTGGTGGCACCGCTTTCTCGCATGTGAACGATTCGGGCTTCTGGATGGCCAACCGGTACTTCGGCATGTCGGTAGCCGACACGCTGAAATCGTGGACGGTGATGAAGTCGCTGGTCGGGATCACCGGATTCGTCTGCGCACTGATCCTCAGCGCGTTCTTCTCCTGAGCTTGCCTGGGCTGTCAGGTAAGGCGGATGACGGTTGCGCTACCGGGTTTCGCGTACCACCGTCATCCGGTAGGTCCTGTTGTTCAGTTCCACGGTGCATTCTGGTTCGAGATCAGTGGGCTCGTACGCGGCGTGAATCCAGGCATACACCGCGGAAGCCAGCGCGGTTGGTGGGGCGTCGTTGGCGGCGAGACGCCAGCGGTCGCCGCTCCGCGACTGGATTACTACGTCGGTGCCGTTCCCGGTTATCGCGGCGAGAGTGGCACTCGGGTACTTGTGGAGGATGTCGCCGGCCAGCTCGCCGTTCGCGTCGGCCCGGCTAGGCATACTGCAGACAACACTGGCGTTCGCCACGAGCGTCCGCTGTGGATGGTCTAGTTGGCATAGCAAGTGGGTGGCATCGGCATTGTCCGGGTTGGCGAGCCGCGTGGACATCGCTGGGAAGCGGACGAGCTTGATCAGTCTGGCTGCCGCGTCGACCGTGGCCGAAACGCGTAGCGCGGTTGGTCCGCTGAATTCCGGTGTGTAGGCCGGCAACGTGTCCAGTGGTGGCTCACCAGCTGGCGGATCCAACGCGAGCAACCGGTAGAACAGGGCGCGCAGGCGGTTGAGCGCGTCGCCGGGAGCAGAGGTGATCGACGCGTCGAGCCAGCTGTACCGCCTGGGGTCATGCTGCCGCAGCGCGGCCTCGAGTTGCGGCAGGAGCGGCCGATTGCGGTCCAGCCGCTGTGCGGTCGAACCGAGCGCCGCGATAGGAGAGGCTGGGTCGATATCGGTATCCGCGAACGTGGCAAGCAGGGTGGGATGACCGAGTGCAGCGCCATAGCCGGTAACCGACCCGTGGTCACCGATGATGATGTCGGCGGCGATCAGACCGCTTCGCCAGCCGTCTATTTCCGGCAGCAACACCATTCCGGAGCGCAGGCAGTCGGCGAGCCAGCTCCGCACTTGCCACGCCCCGTGGCCATGCCAGATGTTCGGGTGCAGCGCTACGGCCACCTGGTAGGAGTCGATCGGCAGCTCTGCCATCAAACGACTCAGTAGATCCGGCCACGACCCTAGCAATGCATTGTGAAACCACGTGCTGGACACGTATACGAGTTTTCGGTCTTTTGTGTCCAGTGCGTGTCGATAATGTGCACGCTGGTCGAGACTGGCGAGGATCCTGTCATAGCACGGGTCGCCGACGACTTCGGCGACAGGCTCGGCGGCTGGGGTGCTGGCACGTAGTCGGTCGACCTGTTCCTCGTGGGAAAAGGCGAGGGCGGCGGCGATGGGCTGACCGTCGTAAAGCAGCCATTGCGGCGAAAGTCCGAAAGTTTGCCTGTTTCCTGTTTCCTGTTTCCTGTTTCCTGTTTCCTGTTTCCTGTTTCCTGTTTCCTGTTTCCTGTTTCCTGTTTCCTGTTTCCTGGTGAATACTTAGTATAGCCTATTCCATGCGAAAGAATGACAACAGGTGCGGTGATATCGCTGAGTCCGCCATGATGGCTGGCGGCGATGGCCAGATCGAACCGGGTGTGTCGTGCCTGGTCCCAGCCGATCGTGACGAGTCCCAGTTCGTCGAGTAGCTCGGCAAGGCCCCGATGAAATGGGTCGGACCCACTCCACGAGACGACGATCTGGATTCGAGGGTCGCTGTCGAAGGCGGGAAGGATATCCAGCAGCCTGGTGACGGTGGTGACGTTGTGTGCGATAAGCAGGATACGTCGGTGCGGAAGCACGGTCACCCATTGATCGGCCCGAAGTCCAACGGGTACTTCCACCGGCTGCTCGTTCATCGTTTCCTTCCGTGCTCGGGCGTCGTTACCCGAGAACCGTAGCCGAGTCGCGCTAGGGCCGGTCCACTTCGAGGTCGATTCGAATCGTGGACAGGAAGCGTTCGGTTGCCTGAAGAAGCATGTCGACTGCGTGTCGATGATTGGCCGCGTCTCGTTGGTCGACCACGTCACCGTGGGCCGGCTTGCTGTTCACGCGGATGCCGCTGACCACCTCGGCCAGCGAGCTTGCCGCGGCGAGCAACTCGGTCACCTGCTGCCGGACCGTCTGCGGGGCGAAAAGCTGGACGCGTTGCGCGTTGCGATCAATATCGTCCAGCAGTGCGTGTGGATCGCCTGCCGAACTCGGCCACACCGGAAGTCGCGCGAGGCGGTTGGCCGCATGCAGCAGCTCCGGATAGGACTCCACCTTTTGTTGCCGGGACAGGCGAAACCGTTCGGTGCGGCGATTGAGGATGGTGAGGCCAAGACCAGCGAGCGTGGTGATCAACACTCCAGCGATGGTGAAGAGGCCGGAGACCCACCACGAGTTGGACGCGTTCATATCCTGTAGAAGATAGTGTGGCCGATTACCTGTTCCTGCCATATCTGGCACATGGGCATGTCAACCCGATGATGCCGGTGGCCGCCGAGCTCGCGCGACGTGGCAATCGAGTGACCGTAGCGGTGAGCGAGCGGTTCACGAGCCAGGTGACGGCCGCGGGTGCTACCGCGTTGCCGATACCTGGGCACGAGGTGCGGGTTCCGGCGGGCTATTCGTTGTCCGAACTGGGCGAGCGAGGCAGGGTACTCCTCGCCCGCTGGGGCGCCTGGGCAGCGGCGATCCGGACAGTCCTGCGATATCTCCGTGCGCACCGTTCGGACGCTGTCCTTGCCGATGTTCGGCTGCCGTGGGCGGGCACGTTGGTGGGTTGGACACGGAGTGCCTTGGTGTGGTTGAGCACCACGCACCTCGGCGGGTCGCGACGTCGTCCGGTGCTGGTCAACATGCCGCCCACACTGGAGTCGACGAGGCGATCGCCTGATCGGGCGCGTTTCATTACCCCGCTGGTCAGGTCGGCCGCCGTGGCAGGGAGCGCAGGGGGCGAGAGGCTCGATGCTCGTCCGCTCGTGTTGGTGTCGCCGGGCACGGTATTCGCGCGGAGCCCGGATTTCTTCCGTCGGGTGGCAAGGGAGTTCGCCAACTCGCCATGGCAGGTCCTGATGGCGACCGGCGCGACTCCGGTTAGCGACATAGGGGCGTTGCCACCCAATGTGCTGGCGCGCGACTGGCTCCCACAGCGTGCGCTGTTGCGTCATACCGCCGTTCTCGTCGGCCATGGCGGGATGAATTCGGTGCAGGAAGCGCTGCTTGCTGGGGTACCGATGGTCCTGTGCCCGCGTAGCCGGGAGCAGAAGTGGACCACTCATCGTCTTGTCGACCTGGGCGTGGCCGTTCGTGCCAACGACGCCGTCCGGTTACAGGTCGAACAGGTCGCCGACGACGAGCGGATGCGGGCGCGATGCCAGGCGATGCGTGCCCAGCTACTCGCGGAGCCGGGCGCCGCGCTGGCTGCCGACGTGTTGACTGAGGTTGCGCGACGGGATGTGCCGAATCGGTCACGCCGCGCCACCATGAACGATAGTGTTCGAGGCGACAACCGTAAGCAGCGTTAGGGGTACCGACCGTGTCTGTTTCCCGAGTCTTGCCTAACCGGCGGCCATGCGTGGACCGGACCGAACTGCTCGACAGGTTTGCCGGGGAGGCACAGGCTGGCGACTCGAGTCCGCGGTTGGCCGTTACGGGGCAGCAGGGCGTCGGCAAGACGACGTTCGCGATCGAACTGGCCCACCGGATCAAACCCGACTTTGACGTCTGCTTGTTCTACCCGGTGGATGCGACGCAGGCGGGCCGAATGGTGAGCGCTGGGCAGGTTGCCGGGCATTTTCTGCGGAAGCTCAAGGTGTCAGCTGATGAGATTCCGGCCGACGACGTGGAACGGTTCCTCACGCTTGCGGAATTGTTGGACGACCGCAGAGTGCTGCTGTTGCTGGACGATGTCCAGGATGCGGCCCAGCTCGCCCCGTTCGTCCAATACGTTGCCGCGGATGCGTTCATCGTAACGAGTCGCAACCAGATGCCGGTACTGGCCGCTTCCGGGTTTCGCCCAGTCGAGCTGGAAATGTTCGACGTGCACAGCTCCGGATTGTTGGTGCGCCACATCATTCCCGAATCGCCTGAGGTGAACGACGAGCTGGTGCGTAGGTTGCACCGCTGGTCAGGCGGGCTGCCATTGGCATTGTCGTTGATGGCCGCGCGGTTGTCCCAAACCGAGATCACCGTAGACGATTTCGAGGTACTGCTGGCCGATCCGCCGGAACGTGATTCCGCGGGTGCGATGGCTGTGGAAAGCATGTTCCAGGAGTTGGAGCTCGAACAGGCGCGTCAGTGCGCGATCCTCGCGTTGATTCCGGGAACACACTTCGATCCGGTTACCGCGGCGGTGGCGCTGGGCGTCAGCGAATCAGTCGCGCGCCAGGTACTGCGTGGACTGCGCGATGCTCATCTGCTGCTGCCGCCGGAAGATGATCGGTACGGGTTTCACGACATGTTGCGCCGGTTCGCGCTCGACCGCGCGCTGGCCTTGTTGTCGGATACGGAGCGGCAGGATATCGCCAGCAGGGTGATTGAGCATCGCTGGCTGCGGGTCGTGGCTCTGGACAAGTCGATCTCCAACCGGCCGGTGCCAGAGCCGGTGGCGCAGTGGTATGCCGGAATTGAGCCCGCGTTCACCGGGCAGGAAGGCGTCCGCGCGGCATTCGAGGAATTCGACCGGGAGTGGCGGAACTTTGTGGCCGCTGCCGATGAAGCGAGGAAGCTACCGAACAGCGAACTCGGCTCGCTGTTTCCACTTGGACTATGGGCATACTCTTTCCAGACCGCTCGGCATGCCGAGATCGTCGAAATACTGGATGAGGCGCTCGGGGCTTCGGTAGATGCGATCCGGCGCTGGTTTTTGTTGCGGGACAAGGCAGCGAGTTGTCACGGTATGCGTGACAACGCCGCGACCAGCGAGGCAATCAGGCAGGCGAGCCAGCTCGATTTTCCCCAGGGAAAGCAGAGTCTGCACGACTGGTACGGCAATGCGCTGGAGGGCCAGGGTGATTACGAGGGCGCGCTAGGTCAGTTTGAGTTGTCGCGGGCGGCAATCCCGGCGATGGCGGATCCGGCGCAACAGGAACGAGCGGCCGCGTTGCTGGATATGCACGTCGGGCGGGTACTGGCCAAACAGGACAGATTCACCGAGGCGGGGCAAGTGCTTTTCCAAGCGCACCACTACTTTGCCGCACGCGAGGCCGAGTCGGTCAACCGGGCTCGCGCTGGCGCATGGCTCGGCAAGATCACGCTGGATTACGTCACCGCGCACGAACTGCTCGCCGACGCGCTGGCCGTGTTCATGGAACTCGACATGCTGGACTTGGCAATCGAGGTCTGCACCTCGCTTGCCGAACGAGCAGAATCGGCCAGCGGGCACGAGGATGCCCAACATTATCGGCAACTAGTGGAAGAACTCGCCCGAAAACGCAAGCGATTCGACGACTGATCGTGCGGCTGGCCCACCGAGGCGAATCGCATGAGTTGGCTCGTGCGAGCACCCGTGCGCCCGCTCGAGCGCCGGGCTAACGCGCGGCACGTCGTTCGGTCCAGAGTCTGCCGAGGTATCGCATGAGCGCGGGATAGACGATCGCGTAGCGGAACGGCTTGATCAAGGCCAGGTACGCCTTGCCGAGCGTGCCGCGTGGCTTGACGTAGACGGTCATGTGGGCCTGATACCGGTCATCGCCTCGGTCCACCCAGGCTAGGTGCATGACGCCATATACGGTCCGGTTTGAGATCTCCTCGGCAAACTCGGTATCGGTGCGATACAGCGGACGGAATGGCTTGTCCCCGAGGCGAGAATCCGTTGTCGCGCTGCGGAGTTCCGCTGGCAGCCGGTCGGTCAACGAGGGCTCGTCAGTTTCGGGTACGGGTGGCCAGACGCCGGCCTGGTCCGCTGATGTGGAAACACGACCAATCCCGAATACGCGGCCGAGTAGGTCGCGAATGCCCCACAACAGGCGTACCGGCATTGGTGCAGAGTCGGGAAAGTCGATGAATTGTATGAGGTCGATGACGTCCTCGAAGTCGGCGGGACCACCCTCGATCGGAAGTGCCCAGACATCCTCGATGTCGAAGTCGTGGGCGATATCGTCGATGATCCATCGCTGGGCTTTCAGCGCATCGTTGGGGACTCTCCTACGGCTGGTGCTCCCGCGCGCGCTGAGCCACCGGATCGGGCCGATGAGGGCGCGATAGAACGGCCGGACCATCCGTCCGTCGATACGAGCGTGGCGCTCCTCGTGCCAGACGCGTCCTCGCGGGTGCCCTTCGATCAGTCGGTCGACGATACCGGAACCGAGACGGTGTACCGGCAGCGTCGAGCACACCTCGATAAGGCAAAGGTGCTTGATGTTCACGTAGCCGTACTGCGTCGGGCAGACCAGCCGAACGGGCGCACCGTGGTCACCGGTGAGTGGCTGTCCGTTCAACTTGTCAGCTAGTAGGACATCGTCGGCGAGCGCGTCCCGCAACTCGACCACCGATACGACACCGTCGAGGCCTTCGAACGCGAGGTGCGTCACCGCGGTGTCCCGTTCCAGCGTGGGTTCGATGAACGCGCGATAGAAATCGGCGAAGCGCACGCCTTCCCAACGTAGGTCGGTTGCGGTCCAGCCTGCCACGCAATGGAAATCGGCCACGATTTCACGCCGGGGCAGCTGGGACAGTTCCGCCAGCCGCACCGTGCGTCCGGGTACCGCGCCGCTCAGGGCGATTTCGGGGTCCACCGGAACGGCAGGTGGCGGCCGGTGCAGGTGTGTCCCGAAACGCGGGAATCCGTCAATGCGGCGTTGTCCGGGCGGAAGCGTCTTCATCGTAGACTCCAGACTGACCGGTAGTCGTTCACCGACCGTCGGTCAGTCTGTATGTTGGGCCGGTGACTGTCAAGCGACTGCGGGAACGGCAAGCCGAGGCCACGCGTGAGCTACTGGTCGGGATCGCGCGGGAACGCTTCGTCGAGCAGGGCTACGCGGCGACCGCGATCGACGACATCGTGCGACGCGCTGGTATCGCGAAGGGTGCGCTCTATCATCACTTCAGTGGCAAGGATGTGCTCTTCAAGGCGGTCTATGACGTGGTGCTGGACGAAACCGCCGAAGCGGTCCTGGCCGCGGCGCTGGCCGAACAGGATCCGTGGGCAGCGGTGCGGGCGGGACTGTCCGCATTCCTCGACGCCTGTTTGCAGCCGGCGTTTCGGCGGATCGTGATCATCGACAGCGTGGCTGTGCAGGCCGCGGGCTCATGGGAAGGTGGCCTCGAAGGCGTCGAGTTGCCGATGCTGCGTACCGTGCTGACGCCGCTGGTGGACAACGGAGCCTTGCCGGGTGTCGGTGCCGACCCATTGGCGCACGTCGCGCTCGGCGGGCTCTACGGTGCAGCGCTGTATATCGCCCGGGCCGCTGATCCACACACCGCCCGTGTCGAGGCCGACGCGGTGCTGGACATCGTTCTTCGCGGCGTGCGAGCTGTGGCTACTGAGCACAAGTGACGCCGCGTCCCTCGACCGCAGTCTCCCGTCATGTCAGGTTGGCGCTGCGTGGTTACCGGGTGCCGGGCTCTGGCGCAGGCGCGGCCAGCCGTTCTTCGAGCATATGCCGCAGGGCTGAGGCGGTGAGTGCCACTGGCTGGTCCTCGTCATTGGACAGTTGCCGCAAGGTGCTCAGTGCTACGGTTCCAGGCATCTCGGCGAGTGCTTGGACCAGTCGGATGCGCACCGCCGAATCCTCGGTATGTGTGGCGAGTTTCCCTTGTAGCGCGCTCATGATCTGGTCTGTCCATTTCGGATCCTGTGCCAGTGTTCCCAGCAGCTCGGCCGCCTCGACATCGTTCGAACCTTCGACCACCATCTCGACCAACGTTGGCACCGCTTGGGTTACGCCCCGCGCGCCCAGCGCGAGTGCGGCATGCCCACGGATCATCGGGTCGGTGTCCACAAGCGCATCGGTGAGGAGAGTGGTTGCCTCGTCGTCGGGTAGCTCGGCGAGTGCCAGGACCGCGCGCCGCCGGACGTCCACGTCGTCGGAGGCCATGCCGGATCCCAGGCTCGCCACCCCGTCGCTGCCAGTCCGGGTGAGAGCCCACCGCAGTGCCCCGGCAACGTTCGGATCAGATTCGGCCAGTACCGCCTCGGCCAGCAGCTCCGCGGGAACCGAAGCGTGGTCGGTCGAGGCAAGTACGGCCTGCTGCCGCCTCCCGGCGCTCTGTGATCTCAGCCCGCGCAACAGCTCGACGATACGCGCAACGTCTTGCCAGCTCGCGGGCTCGGTCGCATCGACCGCGCGGAGCCGATCGAGTAACTCCTGCTCGCGGTTCAGTCGTTCTTCGGTTGCTCGGATGAGGTCACCGACCAGTGTGGACGGAGTGAATCCGGGATCGTCGAGAGCCTGGGCGATCTGGCGCAGCGACAGGCTGAGGGATCGCAGGCCCTCGACGTGAAAGATCCGCCGGATGTCGTCCGACGTGTACTCCCGGTATCCACCCACGGTGCGGCCGGTCGGCCGTACCAGCCCGATGGAGTCATAGTGCCGCAGCATCCGGGCACTGACTCCGGTACGCCGCGCGACCTCACCGATCAGCACGCATGGCCTCCTCCCGCTCCGGACCGAGCGCGGCAACCCGTCTCGCTTCATCAACGTCCAGCTCGAATCCGGCCTCCGGGTCGTGCAGGAGTCGCTCTGTAGCGCCCGCGTGTGCACGCACCGTGGGGTCGTTGCTGGCCATCGCCGCTCGTAGCGTCGGCTCAACCAGGTCACCGAGGGCCACCATGGCACGGCTCAGGCTTAACCGCATCTCGCGGTCGCCGCGCCCAAACTGCGTGGCCAGTTCCGCGGCCAACGCTTCCTCCTGTCCATAGGGGACGAGAACGGCGGCAGCACGCCATGCACTCCGGGCAACCTCGTCGTTGGGGTCGTGCAGCAGGGACCGTGTGATGGCCGGCCATGCGCTGTCGTCACCGATCTTGGACAGGGTGTGCAAGGCCTGACTCCTGGCTTGCGCGTGCTCGGAAAGTAGCTCTTCCCGCAGCTTCGGAACCGTGACGTTCGCTGGGAAACGGGTCAGGGCCCAGGTGAGCATGTCGCGCACGAAGAAGTCCGGCTCGATCGCGCACCGCGCCACGAGCGCGTCGACATAACCAGGCTCGGGATTTGTGCCCATTGCCATGGCTGCTTTCAGCCGCGTCGTGGAATTCTTGGCGGCCAGCGCGGCGAGCAGTTGGGTCTCCTGTGGATACCCCGGTACCGAGTTCATCGGTATCACCTCCGCCAGCCAGTGAAACCCTTATCACGATGACAAGGTCAAGCTCGGTGGCGCGTTTTTCGCGGAAGTAGCGCGCCGCACACCCGTGGTCAGTCTTGAATGACGCAGAACTCATTGCCTTCTGGGTCCTCCAGGATGACGAGTCCCTGTTCTGACGATGCGGGTTCGAACCGAGTGGCGCCGAGACCGAGAAGGCGCCGCACCTCGGCGTCGAGGTCGGTGGCGGCAATATCGAGGTGAACCCGATTCTTGACGGCCTTGGTTTCGGGGACTGTCTGGAACCACAGCCGAGGCTGGTCCGGCGGGCCTTCAACGAGGACCGAGGGGTCGTCTTCCGGGTCATCGACGCCCAGCGAACGCAGCCGTGCCAACTCTTCCGCGTCGTAGGCAGCTACGGCATAGCCATCGAGGGCTTGTGCCCAGAACCGGGCCAACGATGCGGCGTGCTGGCTGTCGAAGACAACATCCCGAATCTGGGCCATCGGCTGGGCTCCCGTTGGTTGCCGATCACGTGTCCACATGACCGTAGTCCGAGTCGAACGTCATGAACCTACGTAGTGGTGTCGGGTAGGCCAAGGGGATTGCCGGTGATGATGCTGAGCTCGGTGGCGATATCGAGAGCATGCGTCCGCAGCGCGGCAAGTTCGTCGCGGAGATCGTCGTGCTGTTCCCATGCGCGCTCGTGCTCAATCCGGCTGATGTGTGCTGGTCGCTGGTCCTCGTGCGCGCTGAGCTCGTTGTGCCAGTGCGTGAGAGTGCCCCGGAGGACGTCGTTGACCAGGCGTTCGGCCAGCGTGCCGAAACCAGGGCGCGTGGTCGTCGAGGCGCGGGCCGCGGCCGGGTGCAGGCTGGCCCGCGTGGTCCTGGTGATCTGCAGCAACGTATGGAGGGAGCTGATCGCTTCCCGCAGCGAGCCTTCGCCTGGCGGTAGCGGATGCCCAGTTATGCGGTTCAAGAGCTCGGTTTGCACTCGGTGCGCGGCGCGCCGTTCTTCGTCATCGTAGAACTGCCGCGGGCGGGTTGCCGGCAAGGACGGCGGATCGATCTCGCGCACGGTCAGCGTATGCATGGTTAGGCTCCGCAGGTGTTCGGCACGTGCCTGGTCAGGATCGAGACGCTGGATGGCCAGCCGAAGCGCGGCGGACAGGGCTACCGATGCCGCGTCGACCGTTCCGGAGAGGAGTCCCGAGCCGAATAGGGTCAGGACGGCTCGCTGGACCGGCGCGATCTCGGTGACCCGGTCGGAGCGCCGCACCGTGGCGAGGATGTCGGCGAGCCGGGGGATCGAAACGGTCGCGGGAGAAGCTGCGACCAACACGCGCAGGATGTCCCAGCCATAGTCGTCGGTAGTGCGGAGCGGTTGTTCCAAGCGCTGTTGAAGGTGGCCGAGCGCATCCACCGTGCTGGTGGGCAACCGGTGCAGGGCGGCGTCGAGCCCGTGTTCATCCGCGAGGCTGGCGAAGCGAGCTTTTGCGTGCGGACTGCCGTCGGTGGCCGTGCGCACCTGATCGACGGCATGTCCGGCCTCGCCAGCGCTGATGTGGCGCCTGAACAGGTACTGGGTATCGGGCTTGCTGAGGTCGGTCAACTCGTGAGCGTTGCCCAGTTCGGCCAACCGTGGGTCGCGGGCGAGGACCAGACAGCGTGCTCCTGGCGCCGTTGGTAGGCAATGGCGAATCGTGTCAGGGTCGCCGGATGCGTTGTCGATCACGTACAGCCCGCTGCCTTCGTTGGGGTTGGCGGGAGGACCTGCTTGCTCGCGCTGGTCGTACCAGACAACGCCTGCGGGAAAGCTGCCACCGAACCTGCGGACGTACTCCGCGGCGAGGGCGGTCTTGCCGATACCGAGGGTGCCGTGCAGGACGACGATCGGCGGGGTTGGTGGGCTGGTGAGCGGACTGAGATCGGGGTGCAGCGCCGAATGCAGCCACCACAGTTGAGCCCAGCGTCCGGTGAATTCTGCTGGGGGATGTACTGGACTGCCATTGACCCAGATGGGTTGCCGGAGTTGCGCCTCGCCGATTCGGCGGGTGTGGCCCTTCGCCTTCGCGGCGATGGCCTCGGCGACGGCGGCCATACCGGCGGCCGAGACCGGGGGAGTGGGGAGCAAGGCGTCGCGAAGTTGACGCGGCTCGATGTGCGCGAAGGTGCGTTCGGAGTTGATCGCCAGCACCCGTCCGAGCGGGTCTCCTTCGGCCTGGCCGGCAAGGTAGGCGGTGGCGAACTCATGCTGGCAAGCGGGTCGCGTGGCGTAATCGGGGGAGTAGTAGGCGACCAGGATTGAACTGTCCGCCAACCCCTGCAGCACGGCCGACGAGATGGAGCTGAAGGTGTCCACGTCGTCCGCGGCGCGAAAAACCCGTAGGCCACAGGTGCGCAGTGCCTCGGCCAGTCGGATGGCCATCGCCTCGTCGGTGTGACTGTGGCTGAGAAAGACATCCCACCGTGGCCGGTGCGGGGGCATGGTGGTCACCGAAATCCCGCCTGCCAGCCAAGATCAGCGGAAAACGACGGGGGGGGGTATGGCAAATCGCTCACGGGTGCGCCGAAGCAAGGGGAGTGGACCGGCATTCGACGATGCTAACCAGCCTTCGCCTGCCCCACTGAGACGGCAAAGCCCTCGGTGGGCTGCCCGAGACCGATTACATCATGTTCAGCGCGAGAACATCGACCTTCGGCCTCCCTGGCGTGGGCTTGGCCGACGCGTCGTCATCGAGCATGTCCCTGGTCAGGGTGAACAACCCGTACAGCGAGGACAACGCCTCGTCCGCGCGCCCCGCACCGTCCCGCAAAGGCTGGATGGCCACCCGGCTCGCCATCTGTACGACGATCCGGCGCGCCATCACGCGATGATCCTTGGTCACGGCAAAGGTGATGCGGCTGAGCTGCGGCACGGTCACCTCCACTTCGGAGACGGCCGCCGAGCTGCTGAACCAGCGGAGCACGGAAAAGACGAGCACGCCGGCGACACCGCCAGCGAGGAGGTACAGGCCGACGCCGCTGAGCAGCGAGGCGTAGTAGACCACCGCGCCGCCGACGGTCCCCACCACGATCGCGAGCAAGAGGACCGGCAAATGCCGGCGGGACCAAGCCCACACCGTAAGACGACGTGGCCGCGTTTGCTCTCCACCCAGATCCGCGCGCACGGCCAGCACCCTACTACCTGCCGTCACCTCCGAAAGAACGCGAACACGGGACGTCACCAAAACCGTCGCGCTCGGCGACCGCAAGACCCCTAAAGATTGCGGGTTCTAGTGGACGCGACCTCCCGCGCTCGCCCAGCAGCGTTCTTTGAGATCTGCGGGAAGGCCTCGAGGCAGCGCTGGCCACGTCCAGCTGTCGGTTGTCCGCCTAGTTCGTGAGCGCGAGGACACCGACTATTGCACTGATTACTCCGGCAACGGTGCTGACGAGGGTGCAGTAGAAGACCGCGGCGTCGCGGGCGCCTTGCTGGGTTGCGGCCGGTTGTAGCGAGGTGTTCGGGGTTCCGGCGCCGGGGCGGGCGGGTGGTGGGTCGTCAGGAGAAGCCCACATGACGCGGAACAGGGTGCCCGGATTCTTCAGACGACAAGCGCGCCAGAGGGCATCGCGCTTGTCGCGGGCATGAATTCCGCAACCGCGAAGCTTGCCACGGACGCGCCAGCGACAGGGTCTGTTGCGTTGCGTGCGGTAGTCGCAGTAAGTGGGCATGAAGAAGCTGATCCAGAGCATGAAGACGGCGAGCGCGATCAGCGCCCAGCTGACGGTCGGTAACAGATGGCCGTAGATCACATGGACGACTGCGCCGATGATGATCAGTGCGATGAGCTCGCCGAACTTGGACGGCTTGGTCTTGCGCGCCATGCCGCGTCACCCCCAGGTGATGTGCTGTACGAACTTGCATCATCACCCGTTGTGATTACGCGAGATACCCGCCGAACGGGTTACATCGGTGACTGGAGGTCTCGGCGCTTGAGCGTTATTCCGTTCCGCTCCCTGTCCCACGTGTCCGCGGTAACTCCGGTAGCCCGCAAATGATGTTTTTCGACTTTGCTCGTGGGTGTCTTGGGAAGCTCGGCAAGAATGCGAACATAGCGGGGAACCATGAAGTAGGCCATGCGTTCGGCTAGGAACGCAACGAGCTCTTTTGGTGTGATTGATTTTCCTGCGTTGGGTGCGATGACGGCGAGTATGTCGTCCTCGCCGTGCGGGCTGGGAACCGCCACAACGGCGGCTTCCCGGACGTTCGGATGGGCAAGTATTTCGCTTTCGACATCGAACGATGAGACGTTTTCTCCGCGTCGTCTGATGGCATCTTTGACGCGGTCATGGAAAAAGTATTCACCATCTTGCTTTCGGAATGAGTCGCCAGTGTGATACCAGCCGTTGCGCCAGGCATGGGCGGTAGCTTCGGGCATATTCCAGTAACCGGAGTTCATGGACCACGGGCGATCGGCCCGAAGGATAAGTTCGCCACTGGCACCGTCGGCGACTTCCCGATCATGCTCGTCGACGATTCGTGCCTGCATGCCATAGCGGAGACGTCCGCAGGTGCCGGGTGTCCGCGGGTTGAGTTCGGAAATGATCGGGATAGCGGTCTCGGTCATGTTGAACATGGCCACGAAGTCGACACCAAAGCGTGCCGCGAAGCCGTGCGCGTCGTCGATAAGCGGCACCATGTAGACGTGCCGGAGGGGATGGTCGCGGTCACGCGGGTCGGGTTGCTGTTTGCTGAGGAAGTTGGCCATGACGCCTAGCAGGGTGACGTGTGTGGTGCCAGTAGCGCGGACGGTGTGCCAGAACTGATTGGTGTCGAATCGGTCGACGACGGCGATGGAGCCGCCCAGGAGCAGTGCCGCGTAAGTGCCGACGGTGCCGCCGGCATGGAAAAGGGGGAGGTTGACCATGTACCGGTCACCCGTGCCGAAATACTCGGTAAATGCCGCCGAAGCGGCGGTCGCCAGTTGCGCGTACGAGCAGATGACGCCTTTGGAAGGGCCGGTGGTTCCCGAGGTGAAGATGATCGCGTACGGGTCCCAAGGTTGCACTGGCCGATCTGGTGTGACGGCGTCACCGTCCACATCAGTCCACTGGTCAGCTGCCAGCGCAACGACCTGCTCGACGTGAGCGGCGTCGACGTCCTGGAGTTCGGCGGCCAATGCGGGGTGCGCGATCATGATTCGGGCGCCGGAGAGGCTGATGACGTGTTCGAGTAGTCGGCCGCGATACGCCGGGTTAAGGGGTACGTAGATCGCACCAAGCAGGTTCGCCCCGTACCAGACGCGCAGCGCGTCCGGCCCATTGGGAAACCACGACAGCACCCGATCACCGGGGCCCACTCCCCGCGCTTGGAGCTCTCGCGCGAGCGCGTTGGCCGCTTGCCATGCGTACCCGTTAGTCCACTGTGTCCCATCAGCGAAGACGGCGTGAACCTCCTCGGGGCGATCGCCCGCCGCCCGATGCAGGAGCGGTCCAAGGACGCATTCCTCGGCTTCGGGGACCTCTGCGCTCCACCAGTCCATCGCTCGCCTCGCTTCATCGCGGTCATGTATGAGCGTTTATAAACCTCATTGTCCTTACTGGTCAACCTTGCGATCCCGCGGATCTGTATGTACGTTCATTTATATGAGTGCTGGCACTGTGCATGTCCTGGGCGGGGTACAGACCGACTTCGCGCGACGCTGGGGGCGCGAGTCCGGGCGGCCGCTTGCGTCGATGCTGGAGTCCGCCGTGCAGGACTGTCTCGATGAGACTGGTGTGCCCGCGCGGCAGGTCGGGACCGTGCACGTGGGTAACTTTGCTGGCGAACGGTTCGCGGGGCAGTCCCACTTGGGCGCGCTGGCCTGCTCGCTGTACCCGGAATGGGCCTCGCTGCCAGCGAGTCGACACGAGGCGGCATGTGCATCCGGGAGTATGGCAGCCCTGGCGGCGATGGCCGAGATCGAAGCTGGCCGCTACGAGACGGCACTGGTCGTGGGCGTGGAACTGATGCGCAACGTGCCGGGGTCGACTGCCGCGGAATACCTCGGCTGCGCGGCCAGCGTGCCAGACGAGCTCAACGCGGACGTGCTTCCGTGGCCGAGCCTTTTCGACGCCATCGCACAGGAAACCGAACGCCGCTACGGGCTTGATCATGCGCACCTCGGCCGGATCGCCGAGCTGAACCGGTCGAACGCCGTGCGCAACCCGTGGGCGCAGACGCGCGACTGGGTCAGCTCGCCCGGCGAATTCAGCGCGGACGATGTGGCGAACCCGACGGTAGTCGGGCGGACGCGCAAGAGCGATTGCGGTCGGATCACCGATGGTGCCAGCGCCGTACTGTTGGCTGGCCCGCGGTTCGCCGCCAGGTGGGCTCGCCGTCACCCGCGGCGGCTGTTGAGCACAGTGCGAGGGTGGGGCCATCGCACCGCGCCGCTTTCGTTGGCGGATAAGCTCACGCTGAGCAGGGACAGCGAATACATGTTTCCGAATATGCGCGCAGCGATCGTCGATGCCTACACCCGAGCCGGCATCGCGGGGCCGGGCGACGTGGACGTGATCGAGACCCACGACTGTTTCACGATCACGGAGTATGTGGCGCTGGATCATTTCGGGCTGACCAAGCCAGGGCGCGCCTGGGAGGCTGTTGAGGACGACCGGATCGGGTTCAATGGTTCGATCCCGGTCAATCCATCGGGCGGCCTGATCGGCGCCGGGCATCCAGTCGGCGCTACCGGAGTGCGGATCCTGCTAGACGCGCACCGCCAGGTGACCGACACCGCGGGCGAGTACCAGGTTCCGCGGGCACGGACGGCTGCGACATTGAATGTGGGCGGCAGCTGCAGCACCGCTGCCAGCTTCGTCGTGGGCACGGCCGATGAGCACACTCGATGACCGTGGCACGCCACTCAATAAACGCTCATACACTAGCGCGGACTAGTGCCGTACAGTCGGCGTCGCCACGGGTAGTAGCTCGCCGTCAGTCGCGAAGGCGGGCCTGGCAGGACCGGAGTGGGAATCGATGCCGCCGCGCAGCAGAAGCCGATCAAGGAACGATCGCCATCCACGTGATCAGCTCAAAGAGGCCGGTACACGCCTGTTTTTCGACAAGGGCTTCCACGGGACCACCGTGCGGGACATCACCGAAGCGTGTGGGCTCACCCCGGGGGCGTTGTACAACCATTTCGGATCAAAGGAAGAGGTACTGCGGGCCATCATCCTCGACGGCCATGCCGAGCTGGACAACCGGCTCGCCGCCGTGCCAGCGGGCCCTGCGCCTGAGCGGCTACGTCGTCTACTCGAGGTGTTTGTGCTCCACCACGCCCGGTTTCGCCGCGAGGCCATGGTCGGCGACGAATGGAAAGCCCTGGAGCCGAAGGCACGTAAGGAAGTGCGCGCCAAACGACTGGCCCTACGGGAATCGTTCGAGTCCACGATTCGCGCTGGCGTGGAGGCCGGCGAGTTCGTCGTACCGAAGGTTGACGGTGGGGATCCCGTCCGGTTGGCCACGATGGCATTGCTGGACATGGGGTTCCGGACCTGCTCGTGGTTTCGCCCCAAGAGTGGAGTGGTTGACGCTGAGTTCGCCCGGTTCTACGCCGATCTCGCGTTGGCCACCCTGCTCAAACAGTAACTGGGCGACAGGACAGGAGTACCGGCGATGAACAGTCAGCAGCAGATCATCGATGTCGCCGGAATGGTGTTCGACGAAGATTGCTGGGAAGCCTACCTTCGCACATTCGCCGAGTACGCTCCGGACTACGCGACGATGCTCGCGCGTCGCTTGGCGGTCACGGCGGGTTTCTCACCCATCGAGTTCGCGGACGGTCCTGTTGACGATCTGCTGAGCGCGTTGCGTGAGTCCGGCGCGTTGCGACTTGACCTGGACGCCTACGTGACGGGATTGACCGCGGGCGGGATACGACACCAAGTCATCCACAGCACACCGTGGTCCTTGCCAGACGGAACGAAGGTCAACGACCGGGTGGCGAGCTTTGCCCGCCGACACCCCGATCGGTTGCACGCGTGGGCCAGCGTGAATCTCGCTGATCCCGACGAGGCGATCGCCGAGGTACGTCGTTGTTACGAACAGCTCGGGTTACGGGGTGCGTCGGTAACGCATTTCCTCGATGTCGCCGACCCGGTCGGGGACGGCGCGCACGCCTTCTACCGGGTCCTCGAAGAGTTGCGGATGCCGCTGTGGGTGCACACCGGCCACAATCTGTCCCGGCGTGTGCCGATGGATTGGTGTATGTGGCGGCATCTGGACACGATCGCGCGCTGCCATCCCGACCTGATCTTGATCGCCGGGCACGGCGGGTGGCCGTGGATCGGCGAGATGATGGCGCTGTGCCAACGACACCCGCACGTGTATCTGGAACTATCCACGCACCGCCCGCGGCACATGATCAAGCCTGGTAGCGGATGGGAATCGTTATTCGCGCATGGCGCTTCGTCGATACGGCACAAGGTGTTGTTCGGCAGCATCTCGTGGGTGCACGGCAGATCCGCACCGGAACTGGCCCACGAAACCAGCGAATGGCCGATCACCGAGACGGTACGTACGGCCTGGCTGCACGATAACGCCGCACCGATCCTCGGACTGTCCCGATAAGAGCATCCCGCGCGACGGCAACAATTGTGCTGAGTTGACGAATACGACGCTCCGGCATACTTTCGCCGCGAACATATGTGGCCCACCGTCGACCATTGTTGTCCATAGTCGACGGTGGGCCTGACGGGTGAGGTCGCGGCCCGTAGCTACCCGGTCGTCGAGGCGATCCGCAGGCCGAGGCGGTGGCGGAGCCAGGCACCAATTTCGTCGATCGCCTCGTCGGCTTCGACCGCACGACCAGCCATCAACTGAAAATCGTGCTGCATTCCTACCGCTACCTGCAGGGTAATATCCACGCCGTGGTTACGGGCTCGCTCGGCGAATCTGGTGGCGTCATCGAGCAGGGTCTCCTGATCACCAACTTGGAGCAGCACCGGCGGAAAGCCGGTCAGATCAGCGTGCAGCGGATTGACCAGTGGCTCGGTTGGCTCGATGGCCGTCCCCAGCAATGCGGCACGCATCTGCTCGAGGACTGGCCGCTGGACCCCGGCGTCGTATTCGGCGTTGCTGTCCAAGCTTTCTCCCCGTAGCTGCATGTCGTACCACGGGGATATCGCCATGACTGCCGCCGGCAGTGGCAATCCTCGGTCTCGCAGCCGCAGAACTGCCGTCGTGCATAGGCCACCGCCGCCGGAATCGCCCACCAACGCTATGTGCTCGGCAGCCACGCCCCGCTCGAGTAGCCAGCGGTAGGCAGCCTCGACGTCGTCGAGCTGCGCTGGAAACGGCGACTCGGGGGCGCGCCGGAAATCAAGCACCAGTGCGAAAGCCCCGGCAGCGCGTGCGATGTGGCCGGCCAGCTTGCGATGCATGTGCATTGACCCGACCATGTAACCACCGCCATGGGTGTACACTAGAACCCGATCGGTCGCGGATTCGATCGGCTGGCACCACAGCGCGGACACGCCCCCAGCGTCCACTTCGGCATAGCAGACTCGCTCCGGCTCCGCCGTTGCGGTGTGTAGCGACTCGTAGATGTCCCGCATCGTAGCCAGGTCCATATTGGCCTGGCTGGCCAACCGCTGACCGATGCGCTCGTATGCGGCTTTGAGCTCCCGCGATTCAATGCTAGACACGTCGTTGTGTTCCTTTTCGGCTCAAGCTATCGGGATTCTTCGGTGATCAACTGCCAGGTGTTGCTGCCGTTCGCACTGTTGCGACTCGGTGCATGCCATCGAGGAAAACCGCGGAGCGTCTGTCCACCGTCGACCAGTAGGGCAGTCCCGGTGACGTAGTCGGCGGCTCCGCTGGCCAGAAACGTGATGACGTGTGCGATCTGCTGTGGTTCACCGATGCGACCCGTCGGCGTGTGGTCCACCATGATCTGTCGCATTCGGCCATCAGCATGATTCAACAGCCCTCCCGTCATGCCAGTTTCGACGACGCCGGGGCAGACTGTGTTGACCCGAATGCCTGACGGGCCAAGCTCGTCGGCCATGCACCGTGCCAGCATCTCCACACCGGCCTTGGTGGCCGCGTAGGCACCGAACATCGGCGTGGAATGGATAGCGGCGCTGGATGAGTTCAGCACGATCGCGCCGCCACCACCCGCGACCATCCGCCGTGCCGCCGCCTGGACCACCAGGAAGGTGCCGGTCAGGTTGATATCAACGTGACGGCGCCAGCCAGCCAAGTCCTGGTCCAGGATTCCCGCCACTCGTCCGTACCCGGCATTGGCAACGCAGATGTCCAGCCGGTCGCCGACACCATCGGTAAACAGGTGATCGATTGACTCCGGGTTGCTCTGGTCGAAGGCGCACGCGGTCGCGTCCAAGCCATCGGTCCGGAGTTTATCCACGGCCGCACGTAGTCCCTGTTCATCACGGTCCGCTAGGACCACGCGGGCACCCATGATCGCAAACGTCTCGGCGACGGCTCGGCCGATAGCGCCGGCTGCTCCCGTGACCAGTGCGGTTTGTCCCTCGAACGTCTCGTCCGTGTGACTCATCAGTTTGCCTTCCGTTCCAACGTTGGTCACTAATAACGGACCCAGCCGCCATCAACGAACACGGTCTGCCCGGTGACATAGCGAGATTCATCGCCGGCCAACCAACGCACCGCGTCAGCCACCTCGTTCGGCTCACCGAAACGCCGGATCGGCAAGGTGGCGACCGTCTTCTCGCCGATCGCCCCCAGATCGTCGGTACGAGCGATATCGGTGTCGATAAACCCGGGAGCGACGGCATTCGCGCGCACCCCTTCCCGCCCGAGCTCGGCCGCCAACGACCGCGTCAGGGTCTGCAGGCCGCCCTTCGAAGCGTCATAGGAGATCTGTCCGAAGAACCCGGTCACCGCGACTGAAGCGATGTTCACGATCGCCCCGTGTCCCGAACTGGCCAGATAGTCCGCCGCGGCCTGGGCAAGATAGAACGGGCCACTCAGGTTGACGGCCAGCACCCGCTGCCAATCCCGCACGGCGTGTTCCCGCAGCTTGGCTCGACACACGGTTCCGGCGTTATTGACCAGCACGCCAAGTCCGCCGAACTCCTCCGCCGCGCCAGCGACGACGCTTTGGGCGGTGTCCGGGTCACTGATGTCACCCGCGACGACGACGGCCCGCCCGCCCGCCGTGTTGATCTGGTCGGCCGTGTGCCACGCACCTGACTCGTCGATGTCATTGACCGCAACCCGTGCCCCATTCGCGGCCAGCCGTTCAGCGATTGCGGCGCCGATTCCCCCGCCAGCGCCTGTCACCAGTGCCACCCGTCCCGATAGCCCGCCTGCCACGGGTCCTCCAGCCATAAACCAACGTGCATTGCTCCTGACCAGGTGGACTGTAATGTATGAACGCTCATTTATCTACAACCGTTTGGTGCCACCGTCAGCTGGGTCACCGCGCCGATCCTGGTGGCACCCGGGGGCGACGACGACATCGCCCGCGATTTCACCCGAAACATCGGCACCGACATCATGAGGCGCGCGTTCGGCCATCGTTCACGCTGAGCGACACAACATCCCACTTCGTGGGCGCCACGCCGCATTCGGCGCTGAAGACGGCGAAGGCCGCCGCGGATGGCCGGGACGTGCGCATCGGCGGCGGCGTAACGACCATCCGGGAGCTCCGCGACGCGCGGCGTCGTGCGCCACTTCTTCTGGTGGCGCCAAGTACAAGAAGCGACACTGGTATCGGCCCACCAATGAAGCCTTATCGGCTTCCTCGAAGCTAAGCAGCGAGATATTCAGCTAGCCCGCGCTCTGCTGCAGCGAGCTCGACCGCGATTCGGCCCCGGCTGGTCCCTAGCCTGCGGGCAAGTTCCACACGCCGCCTGTGTTCGAGGTGTACATCGCTGACCAGTTCCGCTTGAAGCGGTGTCAAAGCTCCGTCGAGCATCGCTCCAGCAAGAACAACATCGACATTTCCGACGTGCTGCGCCCGCTCTTCTGGCATATCGGCAGGCAGTTCGAAATGCCGCCTGGCAAAGTGGTTCTCGCGATTACAGGCGTTCTCGCCGCTACGTACCGCTGCCCTGTACAGAACGGTGGGTAAATCCGGTCGCCACGTATCGGTGTTGCGAAGTGAATGACAGAAACCTTCCAAGATTGCCGAGTCAAGATCACGCCGGTCGCTTGGATAACGGGAGCCGAGCTTGCCGCCTATGGACTTGAGTCCGGGCAACATCATTCCGATCGCCGCGACCTCCCACGGATCAGACTGTGCTCGCGCCAGCAGCACTAATTTCTTCCAGACTATGGCCTTGGTTTGCGGATCGGTTCGTCGTTTCAGGATCTGCACTTGAAGATCGCGAAGTGGAGTCCCGTCGAGTGAGAGAGGTTGCCTGCCACGTGTAAGGCTGGTGAACCGCGTCTCGATCAGATCCAGGCATGACATTGAAGAATGGCGCAAGATCATTCCTTTCTTCGTTTCGGAAGGAGAGGAGGGAATTCATACTCCGTGATGGCTGCTGCTGGAATACGCTGACCGAAGAATCACCTAATCGGGTGGCCTGTCGCTTCGCTTGCGGTCGAGCCATGCTGTGCCGTCATATCGTGGATACGGCGGCACAGCATGGTTTACTGAGTCAGTCGATACTGCCGGCGAAATCAGCGCCGTTGTCTACATCGGCAATGTCAACAGGACAACTCTCGATTCCCATCGCTTTCATTAATTCCATCGTCGGAACCCGGTAACGCCAGCCCAATCGCCAGATTCGACAGGGGAACTCGTTGCGCTGTGCGAGTTTGTATGCGGTATTGACGTGAACGCCGATTGCACACGCCGCCGTTGTCATGTCGAGGGTCGCGGGCAATTCGAACACCTCGGGAAAGGACATGCAACGTACGTGCCCGCGACGGGTTCCCTGTACCGAGGAGTACGCCGACCGGTAGGCCCGTCGTGAACTCACGCGGCATCGCCTTCCCCATTGCCCCGTGCGGAAACGGCGTATCCGCGATCGCTGGGTGCGCCACGGACTCGTCCTGGGCGCCATCGGTAGTCGAGGGACCGAACCGGCGACCGTCGTTGTTTGCGAATGCTTTCTCGTAATCCGTGTCGCTTGGCGATGGCGCCGAGGCGCTCACCCTCGACCCGGCCATACGCTGCCGGATGGTCCGCAATGTCAATGACATCGGCAGCAACCGGTCCGGTAGATGATTCGACGGAATGGTCGTATGCCGACTGGGTTGCGACTAGCTCAACGTCAGCGTACGCCTTCTCGTGGATTGCCTGGGCACAGGCATTTCTGGCAATCCGAAAGGTCGTCCACCATAGCTTCGCCCCCAATGCGTGTCGATCAGGGGAGGTCCGCCGCATGGCCTCGAAGAAGCCGACGATCACGTCGGCACGAACGTCGTCCAGATCGGTGCGCCAGGCGCGATAAAGCCGGCCAGTGATTGCCTTCAGTCCGGGCAGCATTACCCACAGGGCGATGCGTTGCCAAGCGCGCGGTTCGCGCTGAACGCGCCGCAGCAAAGTAGACAAGATTGCGTCGCTGATTGCGGACTCCGTAGCAGGGTCGGACAAGATCCGCCTCGCCTGCCGCGCATCGATCGCCTCCGCGGGGGCTCCGTTGCCGAGCGCGCCCGCGTGGAGCAGCACGTCGGAAGGCTTGGCGGGGCAGCGAAACTCATTCTCGATACAGGTGAACACGTTGGCATGCAAACGATCAAACCCGCGTTGAGCGCGCTCGGAATCCATGCGCTCGGAAAATTCAACGAGGGTATTCGAGTCTTCTTCCGTCATGTTGTCCCTTCGGCGGACGTGTTGTCTATATCTCCAAATAGGAACGGCAACGACCGCTTTGCGCGGAATCCGCCCGATAGTGTGGCCGTGGGCCGCTGGAACGAGGTGAGCAAACCGACTGGAGCCGACACATCACGTCATGTGTTGACCGAATAGCCGAGAGATCTCCGCGTGTGTGAGATAGCGGACTACCCTGGGCACGACAGAATGTCATGGATCGTGGTGTAGTGGGTCAACGTGTGGGCGAAGCGCTGGCGGCCCCGCCGAGTCTCCCGCAATAGGGTTAGTAAAAGGTTAGTTGTTCTTCGGCTGATCGTCAGCAAACGCTCTGACCTGCAGTTAGTGCCCCCGGCAGGACTCGAACCTGCGACCAAGAGCTTAGAAGGCTCCTGCTCTATCCGCTGAGCTACGGGGGCGTCGAGGGCTGGCTCGTTGCGAGCCTAGCCGCCTCGTTCTTCTTGATCGTTCCGAGCCTGGGAATCGTTTCTCCCCTGTCGGGTGATCTGGCCTGTCGGGTGGTCGTGCCTATCAGGTGATCCGGTTCGGACCGTTCGTGGCGGCGCGAGTCCCTCCGGCGCGCCTCGCCTCCCCGCGGACCCTGCCCGGCCCTCCCTTCCGTGGGTCCTTCCATTGGGGCGCCGGCGCGCCGCCACGAACGGAGCTCCTAGCGCCAGCGGTGGGCGCTCAGTTCCAGAACTGGATACCCCGGACGACGAACGGTGCGACTGGCACATAGGTGCCCTCGCCCGGGTACGTGGTGAAGTCGCCCTCCGTCGCGCAGTGTCGATCCTGATACACCGTCACCAAACGGTCGGTTCGGTTGACGAACGAGCGCCCGTCGAATCCCTCGGGTAGTGGTGCGCACTCCTCCGGGTTCACGTTGGTCAGGTCTGCTCGGTTGATCGCCCCGCTGTATGACGTGCTTTCCCACAGACAGAACTCACCCACGTCGCAGCGGTACTGCTGTTGGTCGTTCTCCGCTTGTGCTGCCGGCGCGCTGCCGAGCATGGCCGCGGCGATGAGTGCGAGTCCCGTTGTGATTCGTGTGCCATACGACATAGTCCCCAGTACTCCCCAGTCTGTTTCGGACCGCTCGCCCGCGGTGGGCGATTGCTTGATTGCGGTGCGTCAAGCTTCGGTGATGCGGGGTGAGCAAGACAATGGATTCGGGCCGCGTCACTCGGACGAACTGGAACGAATGTGCCGCTTGTTCACGAATCGGGCAAAAAGTCACTGAGCGTGAGGTGCGGGGCCACTCGATTCGCGGATGATCAGCTCTGTCGGCAGCTGAACCGGGGGACCGGCCTGGTGTCCAGCAAGCAGGCGCTGCGCCAGTTCCCCGGCGGTACGACCCTTTGCCGCTAGGTCCTGGCGGATCGTGGTCAACCTCGGTGCAACCTGGGTCGCCAGCCAACTGTCGTCGAAACCGACGATGGACAGCTCTTCGGGTACCTGGATGCCAAGCTCTGCGGCGGCTTGTGCCGCTCCGACGGCCAGATGATCGGTCATGCACAGCAACGCGGTCGGTGGCGGATCCTGATCAAGCAGCCAGCGCGCGCCCCGTGCGCCAAGTGTCGCGTCAATACCGCCGGCTTCCCACGTGCGCACCTCGCCGATTCCGGCCGCATCCAGCGCCGACCGATAACCGTGGAAACGTTCGGCACTGACCCGGTAACCGATCTTCGCGAGCCGGCCCGCGTCAGCTGGTCCGCGGTACTGGTCCGGCTGTATTTCATCGGCGAGGATGGCGAACCGGCGATGGCCGTGGTCAAGCAGATGTTGCGCGGCCAGATTCGCGCCGCCCCTGTCGTCGATCCCCACCATCGCGGCACCGGCAAGCATCGGCGAGTCGATCACCACGACCGGCAGCCCGCGCGCGGCCACCGCGCGCATCGCCGGCGTGTCATCGGCGAGCGAGTACGCCACCAGCACATCCGCCTGCGCGCGCCGCACTCGTTCCGGGCTCGGTCCACCCTCGGCGCTGCCGGCCAGCAAGAGTAGGGCGTGGTCCTCGGAATCCATCGCCGACGACAGCGCGTCCAGTGTGATCGACAGCGCCGGGTCGGAAAAGGCGGTGGACAGGTTGGTGTCGGTCAATACCGCCACCGCTCCGCATCGCTGGGTGGCGAGACTGCGCGCCACCGGATCCGGTCCCGCGTAGCCGAGCCGCTCGGCGGCCCGCAGGATGCGCTCGCGCAGCTGCTCGGACAGCTGGTCGGGCCGGTTGTACGCATTCGACACGGTTGCCCTGGACACGCCGACCTCGGCGGCGAGGGTGTCCAGTGTGGGACGGCGGCGGTCTTCGGGCACGTCGCGAGCCTAGACCGCGTATCCAGTCGCGGGCACCGAGCCTTCTGGCGGAAAATCACCATCGACGAACTGAAGCGCTTCAGATAACCTCATCGTGGTCTGTGATGAGGAGGTTCGGGTATGTGGTTCGCGCGCACCGCGGTGTTCGTGGTGTTCGGACTCAACGGCTTCGCGTACGGAACGTGGGCGCCCCGGGTGCCCGCTCTTGCCGATCAGGTAGGCGCGCAGGTCGGTGCGCTCGGTCTGGCGCTGCTCGGCGCCAGCGTCGGGATGGTGATCGCCGCCTCCGTGACTGGCCGGATCTGTGCCGCGGTCGGCGCGCGTGCGGTGGTCTTGGCGAGCGTCATCGCCTGCTATGCGGTACTACCCGTTCTTGGCTTGGTAGAGTCCCCATTCGCGCTCGGAATTGTCCTTTGTGGACTAGGCATGGGTATTGGCGCGCTGGACGTTTCGATGAACGTCGCCGGTGTCACCGTTGGGCGAATGCTGGATCGGCCGATGATGCCGGTTTTTCATGCCGGTTTCTCCTTCGGCGGACTGTTCGGTGCCGCGGGCGCGGCGGGTGCCGCCTGGCTGCGACTCCCGCCCCTACAGCACTTCCTGATCATTACCGCGGTGGGGATCCTCGTCGTACTGCTGCTGATCCGGTTCGTGCCGAACGAGGCCGGCGCCGGCCAGCCTGCCCTCGCCGCCGCGTCCTCCGGGCCCGCGCCGATTCGCCGCCCAGTGCTCTGGCTGCTCGCCGCGGTCGCATTGTGTTCGGCGATCGCCGAGGGCACCAGTGCCGACTGGTCGGCACTGTTCCTGGTAACCGAGCGCGGTGTGAGCGAGGGCTCCGCGGCCATCGCCTATGGCGCGTTCTCCATCGCGATGGCCATCGCACGGTTGTTCGGAGAACGGATGGAACGTAGGTTCGGCTCCACCCGGTTGGTCGTGCTGGCCAGCGCGACGGCCGCGGCCGGACTGCTGTGTGCCGCGCTGATCGCGCATCCCGCCGCCGGATACCTCGGGTTCATCCTCGCTGGCGGTGGCCTTGCCTACTCCTTCCCGGTGGCACTCGGGCTCGCCGGTGCGGCTGGGCAGCGAGCCGACGGCGGAGGCGGTGAGCGCGAAATCGGGCTGGTCACCACGATCGCCTACAGCGGATTCCTCACCGGCCCGCCACTGATCGGCATGCTCGCGCACGTCAGCAGCCTGGCCGTGGCAGTTGGTACGGCTGGCCTGATCGCCGCGCTGATCGTGCCAGCGGTGCTGGGCGCGCGTGCGGCCCGCCGCGCCGAGCGGGCGCACATCGTCGAGCCCGTTCACTAGCCGCCCGCGGGGCGCGCCTACCCTCGAGCCGTGCCACGTTCACCCGCGACAACCACGGACCGCGCCCCGATCCTGCCGGTGATCCTCATCGGCACGCTGCTCGCCGCGCTGGTCGCGGCTGGACTGGTGGCGATGACGGGCGGTGCCGCCGCGGTGATTCCGGGTCTCGGTGATCCAGGTGCGGTCACCAAGTACGGCGTCACCGTCGTGCGCCTGATCGCCGAGGTTGCTTCGGTCGTGACGATCGGTTCGCTGTTGCTCGCCGCGTTCTTCGTGCCGCCGCAGCGGTCCGGCACGCTCGGCGCCGATGGCTATGCCGCGGTGCGCACCGCCGGATTCGCGGCTGCGATCTGGTGTGTGGGCGCGCTGGCTTCGGTGGTGTTCACGGCAGCCGAAGCGGCAGGACGACCGGTGAGCGAGGTGCTCGACACTCAGGTCCTTTTCGAACTAGTTGATGCGATCGAGCAGGCGAAAGCATGGGGCTACACGGCCGCGATCGCGCTGATCGTCGCGATCGGCTGCTGGGTCGTGTTGTCCTGGGGCTGGACGGTCGTACTGTTCGGTGCCTCACTTGCCGGCATGCTCCCCGTCGGTCTAGCCGGGCATTCGGCAAGTGGCGGCGCGCATGACGTTGCGACGAACAGCCTGCTCTTCCACCTGGTTGGTGCCGCGTTGTGGGTCGGCGGGCTGATTGCGGTGCTGGTCGTCGGTGCTCGAAAGAGCTCGCACCTTTCCCTTGCCGTGCAACGGTTCTCCCGGCTGGCCCTGGTGTGCTGGGCAGTGATGGCGGTCTCGGGCGTGGTAAACGCGCTGGTTCGAGTGCCCCTTGGGGACCTACTTGGCACCGAGTACGGGCTGCTTGTGCTGGTCAAGCTGGCCGCACTGATCGTCCTCGGCGCGTTCGGCCACCAGCAGCGCAACCGCAGCGTGCGGGCGGTGGTGGAGCGCGCCGATGGCCGTGGCCTGCTGCGGCTGGGCGGCGTCGAGGTGCTGGTGATGCTGGTCACCATCGGTATCGCGGCGGCCCTGTCTCGCACCCCACCGCCGACCGAAGTCACCGGGCAGGTCTCTACGACCGAGTTGCTGATCGGCTACGAACTGGACGGCGCGCCGACCGCGCTGCGGCTGTTGTTCGACTGGCGATTCGATCTGATCTTCGGAACCGCCGCGGTCGCGCTCGGCGTGCTCTACCTGCTCGGTGTGCGACGCCTGCGGAAACGGGGAGATGCCTGGCCGGTTGGTCGTACCGTGGCTTGGCTGTCCGGCTGCGCCACCCTGCTGATCGCCACCTCGTCCGGGATCGGCCGCTACGCGCCGGCGATGTTCAGCGTGCATATGAGCGGTCACATGATGCTGTCCATGGCAGTGCCCGTACTACTGGTGCTCGGTGGGCCGGTCACTCTCGCCCTGCGTGCGCTTCCCGTCGCTGGCAAGGGAAACCCGCCAGGACCGCGCGAATGGCTGCTCGCCGCGGTTCACTCGCCGATCTCCCGGGTACTGACCAATCCGGTCGTCGCGCTGGTGCTGTTCGTGGGCTCGTTCTACCTGCTGTACTTCTCCGGACTGTTCGACAGTGTGGTCAGCGAACACGCTGCCCATCTCGCGATGAACGCACATTTCATCCTCTCCGGCTACGTGTTCTTCTGGCCGGTGATCGGAGTTGATCAGGCACCGCGCCGGTTGCCGCCGCTCGGTCGGCTGGGTCTGATGCTTGCCGCTACGCCTTTTCATGCGTTCTTCGGCGTGATCCTGATGAACATGCAGACGGTCATTGGCGAGAACTTCTACCGTGGGCTGGATCTGCCCTGGGCTGGCGATCTGCTCAACGACCAGCGCACGGGCGGCGGTATCGCCTGGGCTTTCGGTGAGCTGCCGGTGGTGCTGGTACTCATCGCATTGCTCGTCCAGTGGTCCAGGGCAGACGAGCGCGCCGCGCGTCGCCGGGATCGCCGCACCGAGCACACCGGCGACGCGGAACTCGAGGCCTACAACGCGATGCTGCGGCGGTTGTCCGAACCATCCGGCGCGGCAAGGACAACAGAGTCCGCGGATTCCCTAGAGGGGTCGCCGGAATCCACGGACGGCCGCGAAAACCCCAATCGCGAGTAGCCCGGCGCTCGTCGCGACAGCGCCCAACACCCCACCGCCGACGGGCATCGCCAATGCCAGATTTCGCGCGGCATCCACCGCATAGGTCAACGGGTTCACCGTGGCCACCGCACGCAACCAGCCCGGTAGGCCCTCCAGCGGAACATACGCACTGGATGCGAACATCAACGGGAACATCGCGAGAAAACCCACCTGCTGCATGGTTTCGGCATTCCGTAGCCACGCGCCAACGGCAAGAAACACCCAGCTCAACGCCCAGCTGACGATCAGGGCGAGGCCGAAAGCCGCTGCGATCCCCACGAATCCTCCGGCAGGGGAGAAGCCAAAAAGGACAATCGCGAAACCAAGCAGGATCAACAGTTGCACCGCGGTGCGAATCAGATCGGCCGCGCTGCGGGCAAACAGTACCGACCACTGCTGGATCGGCAGCGAGCGAAACCGGCCGAGAACCCCGTTCTTCATATCCGTCACCAGTCCAATCCCGGACTGCAGGGCCGCGCCGAGACCCGAGGTCATCAGGATGGCTGGCATCAGGTAGTCGATGTACTGCACGCCTGGCGGAAAGGCCGAGGTCTGCGCGATCCCGCTGAACACCTGGCTGAACAGCAACAGCATGATCAACGGCTGTAACAGGCTCAGAACCACCAGGCGTGGTTCATTGACCAGTGCGCGCAGCGATCGGCCGGTGAGCACGCGCAGCTGCGTGCCGATGCTGCTACCGCGCCACTCGCGTGGATGTAGAGCCGATTGGTCGGCGACAACGCCGGAGTTCGTCATTCGTGGTCTCCGCTCGGGCTCAGGCCGTGCTCTTGGCGAGGGCGAGGTACACGTCGTCGAGAGTTGGTTCGCTCAGTGCGATATGCGTGACATCGATCGCCGCTTCGTCCAGTGCGCGGACCACGATTGTCAGATCCGTGGACGCGGTGACCGGGATGGTCAGCTCGCCCGCTGCCGTGTCCTGCGCGGGATTCAGGCCAGCTGAGCGCAGCGTGTGCAGTGCGTCGGCGGCTCGATCCGGTTCGCTGAGTGCCAGGTGTACGGCGCGTTTGCCCACATCGGCTTTGAGCTGGGCCGCTGTTCCGGAGGCGATAACGCGTCCGTCGGAAAGTACGGTGATGGCGTCGGCGAGTCGGTCGGCCTCATCCAGGTACTGCGTGGTCAGCAGTACCGTCGTGCCTTCGTCAACGAGTCGTTCGAGGACTTCCCACAACCCGATACGACTGACTGGATCGAGCCCGGTGGTCGGCTCGTCCAGAAACAGCACATCGGGTTGGCCAACCAGACTCGCGGCGAGATCGAGCCTGCGCCGCATGCCACCCGAGTAGTTCTTTGCCTGACGTTGCGCGCTGGCGGTCAGCTCGAAGGTCTCCAGTAGCTCGTCTGCCCTGGTGCGTGCCTGACGCCGGCTGGCGCCGAGCAGCCTGGCGATGAGCACCAGATTGTCCCGACCGGACAGTTGTTCGTCCACCGACGCGAACTGCCCGGTCAGCCCGATCCGGCGGCGTACCTCATGGCCCGCGCGAACCACGTCGAACCCAGCGACGCGGGCACTACCGGTGCTCGGCGGAAGCATCGTGGTCAGGATGTTCACCAATGTCGTCTTACCCGCGCCGTTATGGCCGAGTAGGCCGACGATCTCGCCTTTACGGACGGTGAGATCCACATCGGTCAGTGCGGATAACTCATCGAACGTTTTGCCAACTCCGTTGGCCTCGATCATTGTGTCTGTCATAGATTCCTCGGTGGTGGTTGGTGGTTCGTCAGTCCGTGCCCTGTCCGTTGTGGATAGTTCCGTGTAGGAAGATCTCGACCAGCTGATCTCGACTGATGAGTACGTCGTCGTACTGTGGCTCGCCGGGTGCACGTCGGGCCACGATCAAGCTGAGCAGGATGCGTGCGGCGGCTTCGGGGGCCAGCCGCAAGTCGGCGCGCTTGCGCTCCAGTAGCCGTGCCACCGCGCTGATGGCTCCGCCGAACCGCTCCGGTTTGTCGCCCGAGCGTTTCGAGTGGACTTCTCCCGCGATCTCGGCACGGCTGACGCCCGCGGCGTGCAGCACGTGTAGCAGGGACCAGGCGCGGTGCAGATGTTCATCAACAACGGACAGTGCGATCGTCAACTGCTCGCGCAGCGCCAGCTGAGGATCGATCAGTGCCAGCTGCGCTTCGACTTCGTCATGACGGGTCTCGTGCCGGGCGCAGGCGACGAGGAGCTCACGCTTGTCCGTGAAGGCGCGGAAGACCGTTCCTTCCGCGATACCGGCCGCCTCGGCGATCTGCCCGGTGGTCACGTTTCCGCCGTGCTCAAGGAGCAGCGGCACGGTCGCGTCGATGATGGCCTGCCGGCGCTGATCAGGCGTCATGGCTGGGGCGCGGCGGCGCGGAGACTTCTGGGGCACGTTCTCAACTGTATGAGTGAGCGCTCACTCGTGTCAATGAGTGGACACTCACTCGGGTTGCCCCGGCGGCCAAGGTGGCGTTATCCACAAGCGGTCGGGTTGTCCACAGCGGAGGAATTCGCTCTGGCTGGATCCGTGGCCGTAGCGGAATCTGGACACCACGGCGGATAGGCCGGTGGCTCCCGCTTCATGGCGACGCCAGCAGGGAAGACGCCAGTGGGAAGTGAGGAACGTTACAGCTGGAGCGGGGTCAGGGTTGGCACGTAGATGTTGAGGGGAAACAACGATGAACGAGACCTATACGACAGTCGTGGGGCGGGTCGCCGGTGAGGTGCGTCAACGCAGCACCTTCGAAGGGCACAAGGTGGTCAATTTCCGGCTTGCCTCGAACGAACGGCGGTATGACCGGGAAGCCGGGCAATGGGTGGACGGAAACTCGCTGTATCTGACCGTGACCTGCTGGCGAAAGCTCGCCGCGGGGGTGGCTTCCTCACTGCGCAAGGGCGATCCAGTGCTGGTCACCGGCAGGCTGTCACTGCGCGAGTTCGAGTACCAGGGGCAGCGTCGAACCAGCCTCGAGTTGGACGCGCAAGCCGTCGGCCCGGACCTGACCTGGTGCACCGCGGAGGTCTGGCGCCGGCGCCGGGGCGCCGACATCGGATCGACCGGTGACGAATCGACCGACCGTGCCGCGGAGTCGGCCGACTATCTACCCGGTGCGGGGGAGGAGGTTGCGGGCAGCCGCGCTCCGGCCGGCGGCGAGCCAGTGGTCGCCGCGTAACCCGGCTGCGTCTGGTCACCGCACGCAGCGGTGGGATCAGCACAAAACCGCTATAGACGATCACGGCCTAGCGTCGGTTGGGTGGCGGACCAGGGCTTATGTCGGCTCAATTCGACCAGGAGGGGATGCACATGGGGTGAAGCCGGTGACCGGCGTCTTTTGCCTTCGGGCGTCAATCTACGATCGCGGACATGGCCGAGTTCATTTACACCATGAGGAAGGTGCGCAAGACGCACGGGGACAAAGTGATCCTCGATGACGTCAGCACCGCGTTCTATCCCGGCGCCAAGATCGGCGTCGTTGGTCCGAACGGCGCTGGTAAGTCCAGTGTCCTGAAGATCATGGCCGGACTCGACCAGCCGAGCAACGGGGACGCGTTCCTTCAGCCTGGGGCTTCGGTAGGCATCCTGCAACAAGAGCCGCCGCTGAACGAGGACAAGACCGTACGCGGCAACGTCGAGGAAGGCCTTGGCGAGATCAAGGTCAAGCTTGACCGGTTCAACCAGATCGCCGAGCAGTTGGCCACCGACTACAGCGATGAGCTGATGGAAGAGATGGGCAAGCTGCAGGAAGAGCTGGACCACGCCGATGCGTGGGAGCTCGATTCACAGCTAGAGCAGGCGATGGACGCACTGCGCTGCCCGCCGGGGGATGAGCCGGTCGAACACCTTTCCGGGGGTGAGCGGCGCCGGGTCGCGCTGTGCAAACTCCTGCTGTCAAAGCCTGACCTGCTTCTGCTGGACGAGCCGACCAACCACCTGGACGCCGAGAGCGTGCTGTGGCTCGAACAGTTCCTCGCGAACTATCCGGGCGCCGTGCTTGCCGTAACGCACGACAGGTACTTCCTGGACAACGTGGCGCAGTGGATCATGGAGCTGGACCGCGGGCGGGTTGTCGGTTACGAGGGCAACTACTCCACCTACCTGGAGAAGAAGCGCGAGCGGTTGGAGGTGCAAGGCAAGAAGGACGCCAAGCTCGCTCGACGCCTGAAGAACGAGCTGGACTGGGTTCGGTCCAACGCCAAGGCCCGGCAGACGAAGTCGAGGTCTCGACTGCAGCGCTACGAAGAAATGGCGGCCGAGGCGGAGAAGACCAAGAAGCTGGACTTCGAGGAGATCCAGATTCCGCCGGGACCACGGCTGGGCAACGTCGTCGTGGAAGTCGAGAACCTGCGCAAGGGTTTCGATGACCGCCTGCTCATCGACGGCCTGTCGTTCGACCTGCCGCGCAACGGCATCGTTGGCGTCATCGGTCCAAACGGGGTGGGTAAGACCACGCTGTTCAAGACGATCGTGGGGCTGGAAGAGCCGGACTCGGGTTCGGTCAAGATCGGTGACACCGTCAAGCTGTCCTATGTGGATCAGTCGCGTGCCGGTCTGGATCCGAACAAGACCGTCTGGGAGATCGTGTCCGACGGCCTTGACTACATTCACGTCGGGCAGAGCGAGATGCCGTCGAGGGCGTATGTGAGTGCCTTCGGTTTCAAGGGGCCCGACCAGCAGAAACCGGCCGGGGTGCTCTCCGGTGGTGAGCGGAACAGGCTGAACCTCGCGTTGACGCTCAAGCAGGGCGGTAACCTGATCCTGCTGGACGAGCCAACCAACGACCTCGATGTGGAAACTCTCGGCTCGCTGGAGAACGCGCTCGAGCAGTTCCCCGGTTGCGCCGTGGTCATCTCCCACGACAGGTGGTTCCTGGACCGGGTTGCGACCCACATCCTCGCCTGGGAGGGAACTGACGCGAATCCCGCCTCGTGGTTCTGGTTTGAAGGTAACTTCGAAGGCTACGAGAACAACAAGATCGAACGGCTGGGCGCGGAAGCCGCCCGGCCACACCGGGTGACTCATCGCAAGCTTACGAGAGATTAAGCGAGGTTGTTCGCCGTGGCAGCCAGTGACCGCCGTGCCGGTTCGGCGAGTTCGCCGGCGGGTAGCTCACCAGAGCGCCTGCTTGCGCAGGCCGAGCGGTTGCGATGGCTGGCACCCGAACTCGCGTTGGTGTTCGCCGAACGGGTTCAGGCGATCGGCGCTGCCTCGACCAGCGGTGTAGCCGCCGCGAGCAGAGAACGCCTACGCCTGCGGGCCGAGGCGCTCGCCGTCTTCGGCCTGGTTCGGATGGGACGACGCGCGAGTACGGTGCGGCGCGCCCTGGTGGCACTCGACGAGGCCGAGGCCGCCGGGCATGTCGACATCGGCTGGCAACTACGCACGGACCTCGCGGTGTGTGCCCGCGGGGTCGGGTTGCCGCAGGTCGGGCTGGCCGGGTTGGCTCCCGTGCTCGGCGCGGAGGACGTGCCGGCGGTTCTGCGTGCCCAAGCGCTGACGCAGCTCGCTGGCTGCGCCATACCGCTTGGTTACACCGCCGAGCTCGACGGTGTGCTGCGTACCGCCGACCGCGCCTGTCGAGGTGAGGCCGAACTCGATCCGGGGACCAGGGCGATCCTGTTGGCGTTGGTCCAGGCCGACGTCGCCGCGTACCGCAGGCAGTGTGGCGACTTTGTTGGTGCCGAACAGGCTGCCCGTGCAGGTCTGGGCGCCTTGGGCGAAACCGTGCGCCCCGGCGCCGATGCGGGCCAGGCAAGTATTCGCCTCACGCTCGAGTTGGTGTGGGCCCTGCTTGATCGGGGCGATGTTGAGGAGGCGATGGCGGCATCCCGGCCGGTGTTCGCCGAACCCCTGCGAACGGTCGCCGCCGGCGCGTCGGGCTGGCTCGGTCTGGCGCTCGCGAGCCGGGTGCTCGTACCGGCACACGAGTACGGCCGGGCGATCACGATGCTGCGCGATGCGGCTTATCGCGCGGAGCGTAGCCCAGTGGACGGCTTGGCCGCCGCGCTCTGGGCCGAGTTGGCACACGTGCACGAGCTCGCCGATACCCCGCAGGAAGCGCTCGCCTGCATGCATCGGGCCCGTGCGGCCGAGTCGCAGCACAGCAAACTTCGGCTCGCCGCACGGGAGACGCTGAGCAATGCGTTTGGCGAGCCGGAGCTCGATGCGGCCAGTGTGGCGGCGATCGTCACGGATGGGCTTGGTAATGGGTCCGTGGGTACACGTCGGAGGGACCGCGAGTCCGGCGCGTTCGAGTCAACGGCCGTATTGGCTGACGAGTCTCCTTTTGCCGACCGCATGCCCGATGGCCAGGTTGCCGATGACTGGTCAGCCGACGCCCCGTCACACGATGCCTGGTCGAACGATGACCGGGTATCCGATGCCCGGACCGCCGACGGTGGCGCCGATCGTTGGTCCGCCGATAGCTTGACCGCTGATCGATGGGCCGCCGAAGACCCGGCCGCCAGCGAATGGGAGATCGAGCCGGGCGGTGGCGGCGCGGTAACCGAGTTCAGTCGTACCGAGCGCACCCGGCGGCGCCGCGCACAGTGGTCGCCGTCCGTGGTCCGCGGTGGTGGGGCTGGCGCTTCGGTCGCTCGCCGGCGTGGGCGACGGCGGACGGACGAGCGCGATGCCGGCGCCTGGACAGGCGGCGAGGAGCCAGTGCAGCCCGAGCTTTCCGCTACCGAGCGCTGGCGGCGATCGCGGATCGCCAGGGAACACGACGGTGTCGAGCCGGACGGGGACGCCGCCCAGTTCGGAGCTACCCAGTTCGGAGCTACCCAGTCCGGGGCCGACCAGTTCGGGGCCGAGCAGTTCGGAGTTGCTGAGTCAGTCGGTCTCTCTGAGCCGGTCGGTCTCTCTGGGACCAGTGGTTCGCGGAGAGCCGACACCAGGTCAGCAGACCTACCGGATGCTAGCCTGGCCGGGGACGATCGGCCAAGCCACGCGACTGGCGACGGGTCTGCCGACATGCGCGTGATGCTCGGTAAGGTAGCGGACCGTTACGCCGCGAAAGCCGAATCAAGACCTGTTGACACGGAACGGGAAACCGAGCGCGGCATCGACGAGATCGCGGCAGAGCTGAACGACATTCTATCTAAAATGGATAGACAGGTCGGCGGCTCGGACGGCTCGACGGGCGGAGGGAACCGGAGCGGCGAGCCCGCTCTGGCGGAAACTAGTTACGCTGATGCTGGGCCTGCTGATGATGGGCCTGCCGCCGGGCTATCAGCCGAGCTGGACCTGTTCCCCGCCGGCGAAAGCGAATCTGAAATGGACTCGCCGGCCATCGCGGATTCGTTCCCTGACTTCGAGCCTGCCGACTACGCGTCACCGGCAGGCTACGACAGCGCGTTGCTACCAATGCTTCGGGTTCCTGAAGTGCTTGCCGCACCGGAATCGGCATCGGGGCAGAACGATTCGCTGGAGCCGTGGGGTTGGCACGACGATGGCGAAGCGGGCGGTACCGGGCAAGCCATGCAGGGCGCAGGGCGACACGCGGTGCCAGCCGACGATGAACCGGGTGAACCCGCCGCCTCGGTTGGCTGGCCGGACTCCGCTGGCTCGCCCGACTCGCTGGACTGGCCGGAATCCCGGGAACCAGTGGATGCCGTCGACCCGCCCGATTCCGGTGACCAGCCGGCCCCGGGCGACGACGAATCCACCGGACGTGAACTTGGCCTTGCCGATCTGCTCGCGGGCGCGCTCGCAGCGTATCGCACGACCGAGGCCGGCGGTATGGCAGATGAGTTCGGGGCGGTCGACGAACCAGCCGGTCAGCCGGACCAGCCGAGCGAGCGATCCGCTGGTGACTGGGGTGTCGAACCCTCCGTCATGGATATCGCGCCCACCGCCGACGGCGTGGAACCTGGCCACTTCGCGCGCCACGGCGTGCAGGGAAGTGGCTACCGGCCGACTACCCGCCGTGCCGCTCCGGATCCGATGGGCACCCAGGATCCAATAGGTATGGATTCCCTCGGGCTGGACCGTGGACGACATCGTTCCGCCGAGTGAGCCGTGGGGGATCTGTCCGGGGTCGCCGTGACGTCGCTGGACACCCTCGGGCAGCATGGTTTCTGGTACCGCATGATTACCGATTAGTCGCGTTCGATAGGCAGGCACACTGATGTGCCCCGCAGCGTGGGAGGCGCTTGTACATGACCTCGACCGGAGTCTCCGCAACAACAGCCCCGGCTACCGGCGAGCAGGTGATCAGCCTGGAGCAACGACGAGATGAGTTGATCGAGGCCGCCGCGGACCACGCGTCGGATATCGCCGACCTGATTCGCCTGTATTTCCGGCATTTGCCACCCGAGGAGTTGATCGCCGATAGCCCGGTCGACCTGGTTGGCATCGTGCGCTCGCACCTGTCCCTCGCCCAGGAACGCGTGCCTGGCCGGCCGGTGGTGCGGCTGTTCAACCCGAACACCGGTGATGACGGCTGGTACCGGCCGGCGACGGTCATCCAGCTCGTCACCGACGATATGCCGTATCTCGTCGACTCGGTGACCGCTGGGCTCGGCCGCGCCGGCGTCCATGTGCAGCGCGTGGTGCACCCGATCATCGTCGTCGGCAGGGACGTGGCCGGCGGTCTGCAGGAGGTCCTCACCCCGGCCGACGTGGATGCGCCACCTGAGGGCGCCGCCACCGAATCCTGGATGTATATCGAGGTCGACCTGCTCACCGATCCAGATCGAGCCCGCGAGCTGGAGAACCGGCTTGCCTCCGTGCTCGGCGACGTGCGCGAGGTCGTGGAAGACACCGGCAAGATGCTCGACGCGGCATTGCGGCTGGCCGATGAGCTGGAGGTCGCCAAGCCGGCATCCGACGAACAGGTCGCGGACGGAGCTGCGTTGCTGCGCTGGCTGGCCGACGGGCATTTCACCTTCCTCGGCTACCGCAACTACGAGCTGGTGGGCGCCGGCCCGGACGAGGACGCGGGCACTGCCGAGCCGGACCAGGATGCCGAACCAGCGTTGCGTGCGGTACTCGCGTCCGGACTCGGTGTGTTGCGCCAGGACAGCTTGGCGGCGCGCAGCCTCATCGCCGGTCCAGACGCGGCCGCCCACGCGCTGTCCAACGACCTGCTTGTGCTCACCCAAGCCAGTGCGCCATCCACCGTGCACCGTTCGGTGCACCCGTACTACGTCGGCGTGAAGACCTTCGACGAGGATGGCAACGTCACCGGCGAGCACCGGTTCCTTGGCCTTTTCAGCACCACAGCGCTACATGAGAACGTCCTGGACATCCCCGTTGTGGCGCGTCGCGTCCGCGAGGTCATCCACCGCGCGGGCTTCCCCATGGAGTCCTACTCCGGTCAGCGGATGCTCGAGGTGATCCAGAACTGGCCGCGGACGGAACTGCTGTCCACCGACAGCGACTCCCTGTACAACGCGGCCACCGGGGTGCTCGCGCTCGCCGAACGCCGCAGGCTGCGCCTGTTCCTACGCCGCGATCCGTACAGCCGCTTCTACTCCTGCCTGGTGTTCCTGCCACGGGACAGGTACACCACCACGGCCCGGTTGGCCATGCAGGAGCTGTTGCTCGCCGCACTGGAGGGCACCAACCTGGAATACGGCACCCGGGTAGGCGAGACCGCGCTGGCCCAGGTGCACTTCACCGTCTACACGGACCAGTCGAACCAGGTTGAACCCGACGTTCCGCGCTTGCAGGAGGCGCTTGCCGACGCTGTGCGCAGCTGGGACGACCGGATGATCGACGCGATCCTGCGCGAACAGCGCGCGGCAGCCGAGTCGGGTTCGGCGATTACCGGTGAATCCGCCAACGAGCTTGGCCAGGCGTACGCGGCGGTGTTCCCCGAGTCCTACAAGGAGGAGCGCACCGCTGATGAGGCGCTCGCCGACCTGCGCAGGTTGCAGCGCCTGCGCGACGGCGATATGGATATGTCGTTTTACATGCCGGCGGATGCCGCCCCTGGGGAGCGGCGGTTCAAGCTGTACCTGCTCGGCGCCGGCGTAACGCTGTCCCAGGTACTGCCCGTGCTGCAGCAGATGGGCGTCGAGGTCATTGACCAGCGCCCCTACGAACTGCGCAGGGAGGACGGCCAGCGCAGCTGGATCTACGACTTCGGGCTGCGCATCGACCCCGCGATCCTGGAACAGCTCACCGCTGACGGGCTCGAGTCCCTGCGCCACCGGTTCGAGCAGGCGTTCGCGGCGACCTGGCGGGGTGAAGCCGAAGGTGACCGGTTCAACGCCCTTGTGCTGCGCGCCGGGATGACCTGGCGGCAGGCCGCGGTGCTCCGCGCGTACGCGCGTTACCTGCGGCAGGCGGGCATCGCATACAGCCAGACCTACATCGAAGACGCCGTACTGCGGCACAACGAGATCGCCAAGTCGTTGGTGCGGCTGTTCGAAGGTCGCTTCGACATCAACGGTGGCAGCGGGTCAAGGGAAGGCCAGTCCAAGGCCGTCGCCGCCGAGATCTCCGCCGCGATCGACGAGGTCACCAGCCTCGACGCGGACCGGATTCTGCGCGGCCTGCTCAGCGTCATCATGGCGACCCTGCGCACCAACTACTACGTCACCGACGAGCAGGGCGCGCCCCGGCCATATCTGTCCATCAAGCTCGAGCCGCAGGCGGTACCGGATCTGCCGGAACCGCGCCCCGAGTTCGAGATCTACGTGTACTCCGCACGGGTGGAAGGGGTGCATCTGCGCTTCGGTTCGGTTGCCCGCGGTGGGCTGCGGTGGTCGGATCGGCAGGAAGACTTCCGCACCGAGATCCTTGGCCTGGTGAAGGCACAGGCGGTGAAGAACGCCGTGATCGTACCGGTGGGCGCCAAGGGCGGGTTCGTGTTGAAGCGAAGCCCCGCGCCAACCGGCGATGCCAGCCTGGACCGGGAGGCCTTCCAAGCCGAAGGAATTGCCTGCTACCGGATGTTCGTCTCGGGCCTACTCGACGTGACGGACAACCTTTCCGGTGGCGTGACGGTGCCGGCGAGGGATGTGGTCCGCTACGACGGGGACGACACCTACCTGGTCGTCGCCGCGGACAAGGGCACCGCGACGTTCTCCGATATCGCCAACGAAGTAGCTATGAGTTACAACTTCTGGCTCGGTGACGCCTTCGCCTCCGGTGGTTCGATCGGCTACGACCACAAGGCGATGGGGATCACCGCACGTGGCGCATGGGAGGCGGTGAAGCGGCACTTCCGGGAGCTGGGCGTGAACACCCAGACCGAGTCGTTCACCGTGGTCGGGGTCGGGGACATGTCCGGCGACGTGTTCGGCAACGGGATGCTGTGCTCCGAGCACATCCGGCTGGTCGCCGGATTCGACCATCGGCATATCTTCATCGACCCGAATCCGGACGCGGCCACCGGCTACGCCGAGCGCCGCCGGCTGTTCGAACTGCCCCGCTCCTCCTGGGAGGACTACGACAAATCGCTGATCAGCGAGGGCGGCGGGGTATGGCCGCGAACGGCCAAGTCGATCCCGGTCAGCGAGCAGGTCAGGCAGGCGCTCGGGATCGCCGAGGGCGTCACCAAGCTGACGCCGAACGAGCTGATGCAAGCGGTATTGAGCGCGCCCGTTGACCTGCTGTGGAACGGCGGCATCGGCACCTACGTCAAGGCATCCACGGAAACCCATGGTGAGGTCGGCGATCGCGCCAACGACGCCATCCGGGTTGATGGCCAGGATCTGCGGGTCAAGGTGGTGGGTGAGGGCGGCAACCTCGGGCTGACCCAGCGCGGCCGGATAGAGTTCGCTCGCAACGGCGGCCGCGTGAACACCGACGCGCTGGACAACTCCGCTGGCGTGGACTGCTCGGACCACGAGGTGAACATCAAGGTCCTGCTGGACAAGCTGGTCGCCGAAGGCAAGTTGGATCAGCCGGGGCGTAACGAGCTGCTCGCGCAGATGACCGACGAGGTCGGTGAACTGGTGCTGACCGACAACTACCGGCAGAACTCGGTGCTCGGGGTCAGTAGGGCGCATGCCGAGCCGATGGTCTCCGTACACCAGCGGTTGGTCACCGATTTGGAGGAGTCCGCCGGTCTGGACCGTGAACTGGAAGCGCTGCCTACCCAGCAGCAGTTCAAGGCACTGGACAAGGCTGGCCAAGGCCTGACCTCTCCCGAACTCGCCACGCTGATGGCTCATGTGAAGCTTGCGCTGAAGCAGGATGTGCTGAACAGCGAGCTGCCGGACGCGGAAGTGTTCGCGCGCCGGCTGCCGGAGTACTTCCCCACCGAGCTGCGCGAGCGGTTCGGCGCCGCCATCGGCGACCACCCGCTGCGTAGGCAGATCATCTCGACGATGGTCGTCAACGAGGTGGTCGACGGCGGCGGGTTGTCCTACGCCTTCCGGCTACATGAGGAGCTGAACACCACCTCGACCGAGGCCGTTCGCGCGTATTTCGTGGTGACCAGGGTGTTCAACTTGCCCGAGGTGTGGGCGGAGATCGACGCGCTGGACAACACGGTGTCCTCGGACGTCACGGACAACCTGGTACTCGAGACGCGCCGGCTGCTCGACCGTGCCTCGCGCTGGTGGCTGACCAACCGCCCGCAGCCACTGGCCGTCGGCGCGGAGATCAACCGGTTCGGCGCGCTGGTGCAGAACCTGGTGCCACAGGTCCCCGAGTTGCTACGCGGTCAGGAGCTGGTCGTGGTGCGCGAGCACACCGAACAGCTGATCCAGGCCGGCGTATCGGCCGAGCTGGCGAACCGGGTAAGCGGCTTGCTGAACAGTTACGGCCTGCTCGACGCGATTGAGGTCGGCGAGCTCGCCGAGCATGAAGGCGGGGTGGAGCGCAGTCACGAGGAGTCGGTCGAGCTGTACTTCGCGCTGTCCGAACACCTGGGCATCGACAGCATGTTGACCTCGATCAGCGCGCTCGAGCGGGGCAACCGCTGGCATGCGCTCGCCCGCCTCGCGTTGCGTGACGACCTGTACTTCTCGCTGCGCGCGATTACCTTGGACGCCCTACGACAGAGTGATCCGGGGGACAGCGCGGACGAGAAGATCGCCAAATGGGAGCACGCCAATGCCGCGCGGTTGAACCGTGCTCGCGTCTCGCTTGATGAGATCGAGCGGTCCGGGCGGTTGGACCTGGCAACGTTGTCCGTAGCAACCCGACAGATTCGCAGCATGGTCCGGTGAATCCGGCTGAGGAGGTGAGCTGATCCGGTGGCGCCATACCTTGCCGAGGTGCGCCCGCGCTGGTCGGATATGGATGCCTTCGGGCACGTCAACCACGCCAACCTGGTGACCCTGCTCGAGGACGCGCGCATCGAGTTGTTGTTTACCGCGGCCAAACGGGCGGGTATCACTGGGATGGCGCGCGGTTCGGTCGTCGCCAGGGTGGTCGTGGATTACCACACGCCGTTGGTTTTCGATGGGTCCGCGGTTCGAGTGGAGATGGCGGTTCGCGAGGCGCGGGCGGCGTCCTTCTTGATCGACTACACGGTGCGTGCCGGGCTGTCCGAGGTTGAACCGATTGTCGCGACGGCGGAAACCCTGATCGTGCCCTACGACCTGGTTGCCGCGCGGCCACGCCGGCTGACCTCGACCGAGCAGGCGTTTCTGAGGAGTTGGGATGGGCAGGTGCGGCATGGTTGAGTCCGGCGGATATGGGGCTGGAATCGCGGCCGCCGCCGGTACCGGAGAACACCCCAGTACCGGAGAAAACCCCAGTACCGGAGGGAATCCCCGGCTGCGTATCCCGGACGCGGCGCAACGTGACGATCTCGGCGCGTTCGTGGCCCGTGCGGTGCGGCTGGATCAGCAGATCGTGGTGCGGTTGAAGAACCGGGCAGGACCGGGTGAGGGGCCCGAGGACGACGTGGTCGAGGCCTGGGTGGCCACGCCGTTCGATGTGCTGGCCACCCGCGCGGTCGCCGGTTCGGTAGTGCCATCGGATGCCACGGTGTCCGGCAACGAACTGCTGGCCGAACTGGCCGTGGTTGGCGGTGCTGAGCTGAACGCGGGAACGCCCCGGGATCTGCAGTGGCGCTCCGCGCTGCCCACGACGGGGGGTTGGCAGGCCGTGGACGAGTTGCCGGCCACGGTCGTCGCCGAACTCGCTGACTCCGGGATCGCGCTTGCCAGGGAGAACGCCGGACCGCACGGCACCCCGCCGGCGTCGTTGCTTGACCAGACGGTGCTCACGGTCAGTGGTTCGGACACGACCGTGAAGATTCCGCTGCGGTGTTTGTTCGCGCTGTCCGGGATGGGGTTCATCGGGACGAACGGCTCGGACGAGATCGTCCGCGTCAGCGCCACGGATTCCTGGTTGCGGATCGATGCCCGATTCGGCGCGGTTGTGCGTCGCCGGCACGCCCTGTTGCCCTTGCTGGTCTGAGGGCGAACCGAACCCGTCCTCGGTATGCGGCGTACACCAGAAGTGCGGTTTCGCCGGACACGCGCCGCCTCGGCGAGTATTTTGAGACGAACCGCGCGAGGAGGTGGTCGCCATGCCGGAGAACGGGCACGACGGCTGGATCGACCGGAACGTGACCGAGCCCGTCGACTGGGAACAGCAGGCTGGCCCGGCTCGACCACGGCATATTCGGGAAGCCGAGGCCGCCCAGCTGGGACCGGAGACGCCCGAGAAGTGGCGCAGGGTCCGCGCGGTCGCCGAAGCCGCTGGTAAGGCCGCTCCCTATGTTGGCGCGGCCGGACTGGTCGGCTACGCCGCCACCGAGGATTGGGACGGCGACGGGCACGGTGACCTCGTCGATCTTGGCGACTACGGCGATTCTTTTGGCGGCTGGGGCGGCGAGTCCTAGTCCTCGGCCGCGGGAATCAGCCAGGCCGCGGTTTCGCCAGGGAGCTCGCCACCGCCGGAGGTGTCGGCGCTGTCTATCGGACCGCTGGAGAGCAGTATTTCTCCGGGCGGCAGTGGCACCGGGGCCGCCGAGGTGTTCAGCGCGCAGATCAGCCCGCCACCTTTGCGACGGAAGGCGAAACAGCCGGGTGGCGCGCCGTACCACTCCAGCTCCTCCCCGGAGAACTCCGGGCGTTCCCGGCGAAGTTCCAGTGCGCGCCGGTAAAGCGACAACACCGAATCCGCGTCCTCGAGCTGGGTTTCCACGGTAAGGCCGGCCCAATCCTCGGGTACCGGCAGCCAGGATCGTGTGCCGGTGGAAAAACCGAACGGCGCCTGTTCGCCTTCCCACGGCAGCGGAACGCGGCAGCCGTCTCGACCTCGGTCGACATGTCCGGAGCGTTCCCACACCGGATCGCGTAGCGCCTCGTCGGGTAGGTGCACATCCGGCAGGCCGAGCTCTTCACCGTTGTACAGAAAGGCAACGCCCGGCAGCGCCAGCATGACCAGCGCCATCGCCCGGGCGCGGGCAAGGCCTCGCCAGCCGTCGCCGTACCTACTCACCTGGCGGCCGACGTCGTGGTTGGCCAGCGTCCAGGTTGGCTGCGCGCCCGGTCCGCGTACGGCGTCCAGCGAATGCTCGATCGCCTCGCGAATCCGGTTGGCGTCGAAATCGGTGGTGAGTAGCCGGAAGTTGAACCCCAGCTGGAGTTCGTCAGCGCGCAGATATTTGGCGAACCGCTCGTCATCCAGTATCCACAGCTCGCCGACAGCCATCCGCCCTGGATAGCTGTCCAGCACTTTGCGTGCCATCCGGTGGATATCGTGCACGCTGTCGTTGTCGAAACGCGGGTCGTAAACCCCGGGTACGACCAGCGCGCCGGAGTCTCCGGCCGCAGGCTCCATATCCGGCAGGTCGGGTGGTTTCGCCATCGCGTGCGCCACGTCGATCCGGAAACCGTCCACTCCGCGGTCAAGCCAGAACCGCATGGTCTGCTGCAGATCATCCTGCACTTCGGGATTCGCCCAATTCAGATCGGGCTGCTCGGTGTCGAAAAGGTGCAGGTACCACTGACCATCAGCTACTCGCGTCCACGCGGGACCGCCGAACACGCTGGTCCAGTTGTTCGGCGGCTCGGTGCCATTCGGGCCCCGGCCGTCCCGGAACAGGTAGCGCTCGCGTTCCGCGCTGTGTGGCGGGGCCTGCAGCGCTTCCTGGAACCAGTGGTGCGCGCTGCTGGTGTGGTTTGGCACCAGATCGATGGTGACCTTGAGGCCGTACCGGTGTGCTTCGGCGACCAGCGCGTCGAAGTCGTCCAGCGTGCCGAACCTGTCGTCCACCGCGCGCGGGTCGGCCACGTCATAGCCGTTATCCGCCATCGGCGAGGGGTAGAACGGAGTCAGCCACAGCGCGTCTACGCCGAGCAACTCCAGGTAGCCCAGCCTGGCGCGGATTCCGCGCAGATCGCCGATCCCGTCGCCGGTTGAGTCGGCGAAGGACGGCACATATACCTGGTAGAAGACACAGTTCCGCCACCAGACGTCCTCGTCGGTAGCCGATTGCCGAATGCCAGCTGACCTACGCACAGCTTGTCATGTTGCCACAGCTATAACGGAAAGTGATCGTCGAACGGGATCGCGACCGATTTGTCTAGCTAGATCGGGTGACTAATCCCAGCTGTTCATTAGCGAGTGCGCCGCCATTTCCAGGTACTGCCAGAGCCGGTCTCGTTGCTCTTCCTGCAGGTCAGCCTCGTCTACCGCGATTCGCATGCAGCGCAGCCAGGCGTCCCGTTCGAACGGGCCGATCTTGAACGGTGCATGCCGCATACGCAGGCGCGGATGTCCGCGTTGCTCCGAATAGGTGTGTGGTCCGCCCCAGTACTGCATCAGGAACAGCCGCAGCCGTTCTTCCGCGGGGCCCAGATCCTCCTCCGGATAGAGCGGACGCAGCAGCTCGTCCTTGGCTACCTCCGCGTAGAACCTGGCGACGATCTGCCGAAACGTCTGCTCGCCGCCAACGAGGTCGTAAAAGGTTTCCGAGGTCGCCATATCGGTCATTGTGTCCTATCCATGAGAAGCGGATCGCCTGCCGGGGCCTCAGGCGTCGCCCTGCTGGGCGGTGCTGGAGCCGCCCTGCGGGCCGGTCCCGAACAGCCGTGCCATCGGTGGTTCGAAGCCGGCGTCCTCCAGCGCGGCCATGATCCGGCCGCGCAGTACCCGCTGCACCCGCCATTGCTGTCCCGGTCGTACCTTCACGGTCAACCGCAGCGTCAGACTCTCCGCGGAGACCTGTTCGACGCCGAGCACCTCGGGCGGTTCCAGGACGTGCTGCGCGATGCTGTCGTCGGAGGTCGCCTCCTCTGCCACCGCCGCGAGCAGTCGCGTCGCTTGCTCGACATCCGCCTCGTAACTGACCGGAAGATCCACCACGGCGACCGCGAAACCCTGGCTGGAGTTGCCCACCCGGATCACCTCGCCGTTGCGCACGTACCAGACGGTGCCACCCACGTCGCGCAGCGTGGTTACCCGTAGGCCAATGGCCTCGACGGTGCCGCTTGCTTCACCTAGATCCACCCAATCGCCGACGCCGTACTGGTCCTCCAACATCATGAACATTCCGGACAGGAAGTCCTTGACCAGATTCTGCGCGCCGAAACCGAGCGCGACCCCGAGAATGCCGGCCGAGGCGATGATCGGCCCTAGCTGGATGCCCAGCTCGCCGAGGATCAGCACGAAGGCAAGACCGAAGACCACGAAGGACGTGATCGACTTCAGCACCGAGCCGATCGTGCGTGCCCGTTGCCGCCGACGTTCCGAGTTCAGCGCGCTGAGACCGGCCGGGGCCCGCTCTCGCAGCGGCCGCAGGATCGCCGGTGTCTTGATGCCGTTGCCGCTGGTGAGCCGGTTGATCACCCGGCGGGCCAGCCAGCGCACCACGAAGGCGATCACCAGGATCAGCAGGATGTTGAGCGGCTTGGCGACCAGCCACTCGGCCGAGGAAGCCAGCCAATCGTTGTGCGTCAGGCGGTAGATCTGGTCGCACCAGCTGCCGGCGGACTCCGTGCAGGCCGGCGGTGTTGGCGCCGGGCCCTGTGCGATGGGCGGGAGATCCGGTGCGGCGACGAAGTTGCCGCCGAGCGGGGTCTCGGCGGCATGGACAGCGGTGGTAGGTCCGTTCATCTGCGGTTCAGTCATGCTCCAGCCGTGCGGGGTGGCGGCGCGGTCATGCTCCGGGGTGGGCCGCCAGTGGGTTCCTCCGACCAAGGTACGTGCGTTTGAACAACCGTGCGCGGGAGTGATCACCTCGCCGGCGCTATGTGTTTGGTGACACGTCACGCAACAGACGTGCGTTCCGGGGGCCAAATGTGGTCGACTATGCCTGCACCTGTGGAGGTGGTCGAGTGCCAGATCGACATCCAACCCGAATAGGCGCCCCGGATCGCGCCGTGACCCGGGCAGCGTCTGAGGGCACGCTGCGCTCCGGGCCAGGTACTGCCCTTCGAAGTTGGAGTCGATCACCCGAGACCGGTTCGCTGGATCCCGCTGCCGAGAATGGCGCCCAGCACCGGTCAGGACTGGCGGCCTCGGTGCCGTGGGCGCGGCGCAGGGTGCTGCTACTCAATGCGACGTTCGAACCACTCACCGCCTTGCCGATGCGCCGCGCGATCGTGCTCCTTGTCTGTGGCAAGGCCGAGATCGTGCATGGCGATCCGACCGGCATGGTGCTGCATTCGGCGAGGTCGAACGTGCTCGTGCCGTCGGTGATCAAGTTGAGCAGCTATGTGCGCGTGCCGTATCGCGGTCAGGCTCCGCTGACCCGCGCCGGGCTGATGCATCGCGACCGGTACCGTTGTGTGTACTGCGGGGCCCGCGCGGAAACCATCGATCACGTGGTGCCGCGTAGCCGGGGTGGCGCGCACAGCTGGCAGAACTGTGTTGCCTCCTGCGCCAAGTGCAACCACCGCAAGGCCGACAAACTGCTCACCGAACTCGGTTGGCGGTTGTGCACGACGCCCAGCGCCCCGCGCGGGATGCATTGGCGACTTCTCGCCGATGTACCGGACGCGGACCCGTTGTGGCGGCCGTATCTGGGTGCGCCGGCTGCCTGATCCGGACGTTTGCGCCGCGTCATCCGGACCCTCGACGCCGGACTGATGTTCAGGCGGCGGCGCTGGCGGTGATCCGCGTGCCTTCGGCATGACCGGTGATGCGGGTTCCGCTGGTCTTGCTGGTGATGCGGGTGCCTTCGGCGTGGTTGGTGATGCGGGTTCCGCTGGTGATGCGGGTTCCGCTGGTCTTGCTGGTGATGCGGGTGCCTTCGGCGTGGTTGGTGATGCGGGTGCCGCTGGCCTTGCTGGTGATCCGAGTGCCCTCGGTGCGGTTGGTGATGCGGGTGCCGCTGGCCTTGCTGGTGATCCGAGTGCCCTCGGTGCGGTTGGTGATACGCGTGCCACTGGTGATGCGGGTCCCACGAAGAGCCGAATCGAACGGGAGGGATTGGGTACCCGACGTGACCACTCGGTCGGCCGCGGCCGTGCTACCAACAGCAGAGCCAGAAGCGATCAGTAGCTCCTTGTTCATCTTTTGGGGGAGCGGGCTCGCCTGAATGGGTGGGAAGGTGATGTACATGGCGTATCCTCTCCGCGATGCTGACTGGTCAATCTGGGGGATTGGCCAGGTTGCAAGGTCCGTCTAGGTGAAAAGCTAGAAGTGTTCCGCGGTGTCGACAAGCGGCAAACGATGAGTGGGTCCGCCTGTACGGTGAGTTGCCAACCTTCGCGCGCCGATACTGCGCTTAACGACCGAGGTCAAGCGGCGACAGTCGGGGGAGAATGCGAGGTTTGTGACATGGTCCACCTGGATGTCACGTATTGCGTTCGCGTACGCGAGATTGTGTGTTCCTGGGCGCTTCTCGCGGCACCGGTGCGCTGGAAACCGCCGTTGTCCGCTACGGTACGAGCGTGAGCGTGATGGAGACGATCCTTGTCTTTGCGGTGGCTCCGCTCGCCATCTATGGCGTGCTCAGCCTCATGACGTTGCGGCGCAAGTCCGCAGGTGCGGGCCGTTATCGTCCTGGTCAGGAATGGGACTACCCGGCACAGTGGTGGACCGCGAATCCCGCGGGGATCAGCGCCGACCACCCCAGCCGGGTCGCGGCGGGCGCGGCGGACGAGGCCGCCCCGCAGATGGAAACCGGAGGTGCACGTGGCAGCTGGTAAATTGGCTACTGTCCCCGCCGATTATCAGCCGGCCCACGGCGAAGCGGTGACGGCGAGCGGCCGACTGTCGGCCGCGCAAAAGGTCGACCTCGATGAGCCAAGTGGACCATTCACCCCGGTCCAACTGACGCATATCGATGAAGCGTTGACATTGTCCAGTCGCACCACCGGGCTCGATTTCAGCGTTTATCTCGGTGACCTCGGTGAGGACTCCCGGCACAACGCCGAACTGCTGCTTCGGTCCACCGCGGATGGTGGCGCCGAGTCCGTACTCGTCGCGATCTCGCCGAACCAGCGCGTGCTGGAGATCGTGACCGGCCCCGAGGCGCGGCGCCGGCTGCCCGATCGCGGCTGCAAGCTCGCGGTGATGAGCATGGTCGCCTCCTTCAAGGAAGGCGATCTGGCCGGCGGGCTCGTCAGCGGGCTCCGGATGCTCACCGACGCGGCCGGAACCCCGCCCAACGACTAGGTCCCAACGACTCGCTCCCCAAGACCAGCGGGATGAGTGGACTGGTGCCCCGACCCACGGAGGATTCGGGGCACCAGAACACCGCACCTGAGCAGCCGGGCATGCTGGCCCTTCGTCAGGACTGGTCGAATTCACGTGCTGCCAGTGCCCGCACGATCCCTGCCCGCCCCTCGGAGACGAGCCTGCGCAGCGCCGGCGGATGATCGCCGGCCAGCCACTCGTCCGCCACGCGCACCGTCTGCTGGTCCACCGCCCAGGCGGGGAACAGCCCAAGGACGACCGGTTGCGCCCGCTCACTTGACCTGCGCGCCCACACCTCCGCCACCTCGGCGAAATAGTGCTCAACGTAGTCCGCGATCAGCTGCTTCTGCGCCGGATGCGCGAAGCCCGCGATGATCGACTCGTTCACCGCGTTCGGCAGTTCGTCGTCGTGCACCGCACGCCGCCATGCCTCGGCCTTCGCCGTCGCGGTCGGCCGCAGCGCCCGAGCCCGCTCCGCATGCCGCTGGCCGGTCGCGGTCGGATCACGGTCCAACTCGGCCGCGATCTCGGCTTCGCCGGCAGCGCCGTGCGCCACCAGCGCGAACAACAACCGCCAGCGCAGATCCGTGTCCACGACCAGCCCCTCGAGCGGGGCGCTGCCGTCCAGCCAGCCAGCGAGTACCGACACCTTGTCCGCCGTCAGTACCGAGGCGGTCAGGGCGTTCACGAAGGCGAGCTGGTGATCCGAGCCGGCTTCACCGGAGCGCGCGAGATCGAGCAAGCGATCGGTGAACCGCGCCCACCCTTCGGGAGCCCACCGCGGGTCGGCGTACGAGGACAGCGCGGCCTGCGTCTGCATCAGCAGCCGCTGCACCACGCCCACCTCGCTTTCCGCGTGCAGCCCTCGGCACACCAGCGTGACGAAATCGCGCGCTTTCAGCTCGGCTTCCCTGGTCATCTCCCAGGCCGCGGACCAACACAGCGTCCGGGGCAATGGATCGGTGATATCCGCGATCCGATCCACCAGCGTGGTCAGCGAATCCACGTCCAGCCGCATCGCGCAGTAGGTCAGGTCATCATCATTGACCAGCACCAGCTTGCCGCGATCCACGCCGACCAGCTCGGGCACCTCGGTGCGCTCGCCGGAGACATCGAGTTCAACGCGGTGCGTACGGACCAGCCGGCCGCTGCCGTCCTCGTCGTAGATCCCGATCGCGGTGCGGTGCGTACGCAGCTCGCCAGCACCGGGCTTGGCCCCAGTCTGCAGCACCGCGAACTCCTGGAAGGTGCCGTCGGTGGCCACGCTGAACTTCGGGCGCAGCGCGTTCAGCCCGGTCGTTTCCAGCCACTGCGCGCTCCACCAGGACAGGTCGCGGCCGGATGCCTCTTCAAGCGCCGCGAGTAGATCGGCAAGGGTGGCGTTCTGCCAGGCGTGCTTGCCGAAATACACCTTCAGCCCGGAAAGGAAGTTCTCCTGGCCGACGTAGGCAACCAGTTGCTTGAGCACGCTCGCGCCCTTGGCGTAGGTGATCCCGTCAAAGTTCACCTCAACGGCCTGCAGGTCCGGGATATCCGCGGCGACCGGATGGGTGGACGGCAGCTGATCCTGGCGGTACGCCCAGGACTTCTCGATATTCGCGAAACTCGTCCAGGCATGCCGGTATTCGGTTGCCTCGGACTGCGCGAGCACGCTAGCGAAGGTAGCGAACGACTCGTTCAACCACAGGTCGTTCCACCAGCGCATGGTGACGAGATCGCCGAACCACATATGCGCCATCTCGTGCAGCAGTGTCTCGCAGCGCCGCTCGTAGGCGTAGCGGGTAACCCGGCTGCGGAACACGTAATCCTCGAGAAAGGTGACGCAGCCGGCGTTTTCCATCGCGCCCGCGTTGAACTCGGGCACGAACAGCTGGTCGTACTTGCTGAACGGGTAGGTGACGCCGAAGTTCTTGTGGTAGAAGCCAAAGCCCTGCTTGGTTTCGGTAAACAGCCGCTCGGCGTCCATGTACTCGGCAAGGGAGGACCGGCAGTAGATGCCGAGCGGAATCGTGCCGTGCTCGTCGGTGAAGCTGTCCCGCCACTGCGCGTACGGCCCGGCGACAAGTGCGACCAGATAGGTCGAGATGCGCTCGGTGGTGGCGAATACGGTGCGCACGGCACCTTCGGGGGTGCGCTCGGTGGATTCGACCAGCGCGTTGGACACCACATGCCAATCGGCTGGGGCGAGCACCGTCAGCTGGTAGGTCGCCTTGAGATCCGGCTGATCGAAGCAGGCGAACATGCGCTTGGCGTCCGCCGTCTCGAACTGGGTGTAGAGGTACACCCCGCCGTCCACCGGGTCGACGAACCGGTGGAGTCCCTCGCCGGTGTTCATGTACTGGCAGTCGGCCCGCACGGTCAGCGTGTTCTGCGTGTTCAGCGCCGGCAACACGATCCCGGTGTCCTCGGCGTAGTCGCCGAGTTCGACCGGCGCACCGTTGAGCTCGGCCGCGTGCACGGTCGGGGCGATCAGGTCCACCCAGCTGTCAATGCCTTGGGTAGCGGTGAAGTTGATCGTGGTCACCGAAGAGAAGGTCTGCTCGCCCGGCCCGCCACGACCGTCGGTCAGATCGAGCTCGATGGTGTACGAGTCGACGTCCAGCGTTTCGGCACGCTGCTCGGCTTGTTGTCGGGTCAGATTGGGCGGGGCCACTGCGCTCCTCAGGTCACGTCGTTGCTGGTTTCCGCGGCAATCCAACCACGTGCGTCGAGTACTTCGCGCGGCATGGAAGAACTGCGGCGATCCGCGGGTTGACGGGGGTAGTGAACCCGCGTTTTGGCGGTTGCGCGGTTACCGCCATCCAGTCCGAGATATGGAGTGTTTGATGAGTCCTTCCCAGCAGGAGTCCACCCGGCCGACCAAGGTCGACTTCTACTTCGACCCGCTCTGCCCGTTCGCCTGGATCACCTCGCGCTGGATTCTGGAGGTGGAACAACACCGCGAGATCGACCTGCGGTTTCGGGTGATGAGCCTGTCCGTGCTCAATGAGGGTCGGGACGACCTGCCCGAGCAGTACCGGGAACTGATGACGGCCGGTTGGGGACCGGTGCGCGTCGCGATCGCCGCCGCGCAGCTCAAGGGCGAGGAGGTGCTGCGCGACCTGTACACGGCGATGGGTCGGCGCCTGCACAACGAGGGCGTCCAGGACTACCTGCGGGTCATCGACGAGGCACTTGCCGAGGTTGGTCTACCGGCCGAACTGGCCAACGCGGCGACATCGACCGAGTACGACGAAGCGCTGCGGAAGAGCCATCACGAGGGCATGGACCCGGTGGGAATGGATGTGGGTACGCCCACCATTCACGTGGACGGCGTGGCCTACTTCGGCCCGGTGCTCACCAAGATCCCCCGCGGCGAGGATGCCGTGCGGATCTTCGACGGCGCCCGGCTGCTTGCCGGCTACGAGCACTTCTTTGAGCTCAAGCGCACTCGCACCGGGGAACTCGACTTCAACTGAGTCGGTCGCGCGAGGTTCGGCGAGATTGTCCGTCGCGATGGGTATGGCAAGGTGACGGGTAGACGTGTGGCGCCTGATACGCCTACGACGCCGAACGAACCCAGACGATGCCTCGAGGAGGGATCCATGACGGCTCCGGTGACGACCCGCAATACGCATGTGATCGACGGCGAGCAACTTGCTGGCGGCAGCGAACGGATTGAGGTCGTCAACCCGGCGACCGAGGACGTGATCGCGAGTATCCCTGCCGGCTCGGCCGCCGAGGTGGATGCCGCGGTCACCGCGGCGCGTAAGGCCTTCCCATCCTGGGCCAGCACCCCGCTCGCCGAGCGCGCCGCGCTGGTTCGCCGTATCTCTGAAGGGCTCGCCGCCCGACACGCGGAAATCGCGGCGACGATCACCGCGGAAATGGGTTCACCGATCTCGTTCGCGCAGAAGGTACAGGCGAGTATCCCCGTCGCTACCTCGAAGGGGCTCGCCGACCTGCTGGAAGGTGGTTACTCCTTCAGCCAGGAGATCGGCAACTCACTGGTGCTGCGCGAGCCGATCGGCGTGGTGGGGTGCATCACGCCATGGAACTATCCGCTGCACCAGATCGTGAACAAGGTCGTGCCCGCGCTGGCAGCCGGCTGCACGGTCGTGCTCAAGCCGAGCGAGATCGCACCGCTCAACGCGGGCATCCTGATGGAAGTGCTTGCCGAGGCAGGCGTGCCGGCTGGCGTGGTGAACCTGGTGCACGGCACCGGTCCGGTGGTGGGTGAGGAGATCGCCGGCCACCCGGACATCGACATGGTGTCGTTCACCGGTTCGACACGGGCAGGGCGCCGCGTTTCCGCCGTCGCCGCGGATACCGTCAAGCGGGTAGCCCTCGAACTGGGCGGGAAATCGGCCAACATCGTGCTGGACGACGCCGACCTCACCAAGGCGGTCAAGCTTGGGCTGGCGAACACCTACATCAACGGTGGGCAGACCTGTACGGCCTGGACCCGGATGCTGGTTCCGGCGGACCAGCACGACGAGGTGGTCGAGCTGGCAGGAGCGGCCGCCGCGAAATACACCGTTGGCGACCCAACCGACGAGTCGACCAGGGTCGGGCCGATGTCGTCGGCGACGCAGCGGGAGCGCGTGCTCGGCTATATCGAACGAGGCGTGGCCGAAGGTGCCACGGTCGCCTTCGGTGGCGCCGATACCTCAGCGTTGCCGGCTACCGGGGCCTATGTGGCGCCGACCGTATTCGCCAATGTGCGGCCGGAGATGACCATCGCGCAGGAGGAGATCTTCGGGCCGGTGCTGTCCATCTTGCCGTACCGGGATGAGGACGAAGCGGTGGAGATCGCCAACTCGACGATCTACGGCCTGGCCGGTGCGGTGTTCTCGGCTGACGACGAGCGGGCCATGTCGGTGGCAAGGCGGATGCGGACCGGACAGGTCGACGTGAACGGCGGCGGCTTCAACCCGCTCGCCCCGTTCGGTGGGTACAAGCAGTCCGGCAACGGCAGGGAGCTAGGGCAGTTCGGACTCGAGGAGTTCACCGAACTCAAGTCGATCCAGCGCTGAGCGCCGCGGTGCGGGCGAGCGCCGTACGCGTGGTCTCCGCGGGATAGGGCGACCGCGCGATGGCGCTGTCCGCATCGCGCGTACCAGCCTGTACCTCGTGGCACAGCGCGGCAAGGATCGCGATATCGCCACGCTGCGCGGTGGCGAAGGCGGGGCTGGCCGGATCGCCGTGCCCTGGTTGCAGGACGGCGGGTTCCAGCGCCAGCATCGTGTCCAATGTGGTCGGCCACTCGTTCGGGTAGGCCTCGTCGAACTGTGGCGGTGCGCCGTGTTCGAGTAGATCCCCGGCGAACACGATCCGCTCCTGTGGCAGGTGTACCACGACATCGTGATCGGTGTGCCCTCGTCCCGGGTGTAGCAATTGGACAGTTCGGTCACCGAGATCCAGTTCGACGGAGACTTCCAGGAAAGTATCCGGCGGGACGAGGCGGGCGTGTGCGAGCGCGCCCGCGATATCCGGTCGGTTTTCCTCGCGGTAGCGCTCGACCCAGTGAGCTCGGCCTGCCTCGGCGTACTGGCGAAGCCAGTCCGCGCAGCGCCGGTGTGCCCATACCTTGGTCGGGGTGAGCGCGGCGGTGCCGAAGGTGTGGTCGAAATGACCGTGCGTGTAGACCACCGCATACGGCAGCGTCGTGATCTCGCTGATCGCGGTGGCCAGCTCCGCGCCCTGGGTCTCGTCCCCTCGGGTATCGACGACCAGTGCGGACCGTGTTCCGACGATCAGACCGATCGACAGATCCAGTTCCGGGTAGCGGCGGACCAGCACGCCATCGCTGAGCGTGAGCCATCGTCCATCAGTCATCGCTGAGCACCGGTTTTCCGTTGGTTGGGTTTCGCGCTACTGGGTTTGTACTGATGGGACCGTATCGCTTCAGCGGGCACCTGGATCAATCGAAGGGCATGCCTCCGCACGGCGGCCGATATCGCGTTTGGCAGACTTCCCGATGTGCGCGTCTACATTGGTTCCGATCATGCGGGCTTCGAACTGAAGTCCTACCTGGTTGCTCATCTGACCGAGGCAGGCCACGAGGTCGTCGACGTCGGCCCCGCCGAATACGACGCCCTCGACGACTACCCGCCGTTCTGCGTGGCGACCGCGCGTCGAGTGGTAGCCGACGAAGGCAGCCTCGGCGTGGTGCTCGGTGGCTCCGGCAACGGTGAACAGATCGCCGCGAACAAGGTGCCAGGCGCGCGCGCCGCGCTCGCCTGGAGTGCCGAGATCGCCCAGCTGGCGCGGGAGCACAACGACGCCCAGATCATCGGGGTGGGCGCGCGGATGCACTCGCCCGAGGAGGCGGCGCGGATCGTGGATACCTTCGTTGCCACCCCGTTCTCCGGTGATGAACGGCATATCCGGCGGATCGAGATGCTGCGCGACTACGAGCGCACCGGAGAGCCACCCGCGCTGCCGACCGCCTGACGGCATGCCGGAAGGGCATACGCTGCACCGGCTGGCGCGGCTGCACCAGCGAAGGTACGCGGGTGAACCGGTGGCGGTATCCAGCCCGCAGGGCCGGTTCGCGGAAAGCGCCGCGCGGATCGACGGTCGGGTACTGCGGGCCGCCGAAGCACACGGCAAACACCTGTTCCACGAGTACGGGCCGGATGCCGTGGTGCATGTACATCTGGGGCTGTACGGGAAGTTCAGCGAGGCGAAGGTGCCGGCTGGCCCACCGATCGGCCAGGTGCGGATGCGGATGGTCGGCCAGCGCTACTGGACGGACCTGCGTGGGCCGAACGCCTGCCGGCTGATCACCGAGGACGAGGTGGCGGCTGTTCGCGCGCGGCTGGGTCCGGACCCGATCCGCGGGGACGCCGACCCGGACCGCGCCTGGCAGCGCATTTCGCGGTCGCGGACGTCAATCGCCACATTGCTGATGGACCAGTCGGTGCTCGCCGGCGTCGGCAATGTGTACCGGGCCGAGGTGTTGTTCCGGCATGGCTTGCCGCCGCTGTTGCCCGGCAGGGAACTGGACTCGCCGGACTGGCAGGCGATCTGGACGGATCTGGTGCGCCTGATGCGGTTGGGGGTACGCACCGGGCGCATTGACACCGTCCGTCCCGAGCACCTGCCCGAGGTGACTGGACGGGCGCCCCGCGAGGATCCGCACGGTGGCGAGGTGTACGTCTACCGGCGGGCTGGGCAGCCGTGCCTGATCTGTGGCACGGAGGTGCGCATTCAGGAGCTGGCCGGCCGCAAGCTCTACTGGTGCCCGACCTGCCAGCCAGCCTGACCTCGCTAACCCTAAAGAACGCGATCACAGCGGGTGCACAAGAGCCCCGATGCCCGCAAGATCCCTAGAGATTGCGGGCACCGAGGGTGTGCCTGCTCAGAAGCCGAAGTCGCCGAAGCCGCCCATGTCGCCGAAGTCTCCACCACCGAAGTCGCCACCCATGTCGCCGCCCATGTCACCGCCGTCGCCCATATCGCCTTCGCCGCCCATGTCGCCGCCGCCGTCCATATCGCCGCCCATGTCACCCGCGGCGTAAGGCACTCCGGCCATCCCGGCGAACATCGTGCTGAAGAGCATCATCGAGCCGACACCCCAGGCGCCAGCTACCAGCGCGGGCTTCCACCACGGCTGGCTGTACCAACCCTGTGGCACCGGCCGACCGGCGACCCGACCACCGGGGTAGTAGTGCGGCGTGTTCGCGCCCGGCTCCGGCGAGGCCTCGTAGTCCTCGCCCTCCACGGTGACCTTGCGGTGCTCGCTGACCTTGCCGGCGTCCCGCTGACCGTTCAGCATCGGCGGCTCCGGTCCGGGGTCCATGCCCATCGCAACCCGCGCGGCGCGCACGTAGTACAGACCCTCCGCGGCGGTCTCGGTGACCAGGCGACACTGCTCGACGCTGGTTGCCTGCTCCATCTGGGAACCCGCCGCGGTGTAGCGCTCGGCGGCATCCGCGATCGCCTGCTGGGACGCGGTGTCCGTCCCGGTGAGGTTCATGACCTGGCCGCCGAGGCGCTCGACCCAACGGCGGGACTCGGCCTTGGCGTCTTCCAGGCGTTGCTGGCGAGCCGCTGCGTTCTTGCGCACGGTGACCACGCCGAGCCCGATGATCACGATCACGAGCGCGAGCAGGATCAGGGGTGTCTCCACTCCTACCTCCCAGGGGTGATTCTGAACGGGACAACGCGGACACCGGTCCGGAAGTTCCCGGGAACGTTTAGCCGGGTGGCCACGTCATCGGTCGGCCGGCCAACACATGACAGTGCACATGGAAGACGGTCTGATTGGCGTCGCGTCCAGTATTGAACACGAGTCGGTAGCCGGACTCGACAACCCGGTCGATTCGGGCGACCTCCGCGGCCGCGGCGAGCACGGCGCCGGCCAGTGGCGGATCGGCCTCGGTCATCGCCGCCACGTCTGTGTGGTGCGTTTTCGGGATCACCAGCACGTGGGTGGCGGCCTGTGGGCTGAGATCGCGGAAGGCGAGCACCGAATCGGTTTCGTGTATCACCGTGGCCGGTAGCTCACCGTGGACGATCCGGCAGAACACGCACTGCATAGCGCTTCCTAACGCAGAGTTTTGCTGGCCGGGGTCAGGCATGATCAGCAGCCAGACCGTAGCAGGCGAACTATTGTCAACTCGGCTGCTATATAAGAAAGTGCTTATATAAAGCCTGAGTTGGTTAACTGGAACAGCGGCGAGGAACTGGAGACGACCATGACCGTGGCGGCACCGAAGATCACCACTTTCCTGATGTTTGAAGGCAAGCAGGCGGAAGCGGCGATGAACTTCTACGTTTCGCTGTTCGCCGACGGAGCGATCCTGTCGATGACCCACTACGGACCGGAAAGCGGTCCGCTGGCCCGTCAGGTTCAGCATGCGACGTTCACCATCGCGGGGCAGCGGTTGATGTGTATCGACAGCAGCATGCCGCACGACTTCGGGTTCACCCCGGCCGTGTCGCTGTACGTGCAGTGCGATACGGCCGAGGAGATCGATCGGTTGTATGCCGCGCTTTCCGAAGGTGGCGGCGAGTTGATGCCGCTGGATTCCTACGGCTTCAGCGCCAAGTTTGGCTGGCTGACCGACCGGTTCGGTGTCTCCTGGCAACTGAACCTGGCGTAATCGTCCACAGTGCACGAAACACGCCGTCACCGGCTGATCGTGGTCGATTGCTCCACACGAGACAGTTTCGCCGGGTTGCGCACATAGAACAGTCCGGTGATCAGCCCAGCTTCCATGCGGACTGTGAATACGCCGTCGAGTTCCCCGTTGACGCGGCTGAGCAGCGCCGGGTTTCCGTTGATCAGCACGGGTTCGAAGGAAAGTAGTCCACCCGCGTCGATCCCGGCGCTGAGCAACCTGGCGACCTTGTCCGCGCCGACGATCGGGCGCGGCATCACCCGGCGAGCACCCCCGCCATCGCCCATCGCGACGACGCCCGGTGCCAGGATGTCGACCAGATCCTGTACCTCGCCCGTGGTGATCGCCCGTTGAAACGCCGCAAGCGCCGCCTTGGTTTCGGCTGAGGTGGTGCCGGTGCGTGGCCGGCGAGCGGCGACGTGTTCCCGGGCGCGATGCGCGATCTGCCGGACCGTCGCCGCGCTCTTGTCGACCGCGTCCGCGATCTCGCGATAGCTCACGTCGAACACCTCACGCAGCACGAACACGGCGCGCTCGGTGGGGGTGAGGGTTTCCAGTACCAGCAGCATCGCGATCGAAACGCTTTCCGCCAGCTCGACGTCTTCGGCTACGTCGGGGGCGGTCAGCAGCGGTTCGGGTAGCCAGGGGCCGACATAGGACTCCTTGCGCCGGCTGAGCGTGCGCAGCCGGGTGAGCGCCTGGCGGGTGGTGATCCTGATCAGGTACGCGCGGGCGTCCCTGATCGCGGCGTGCTCGACATCGGCCCACCGCAGCCAGGTTTCCTGCAGCACATCCTCCGCGTCCGCCGCCGAGCCGAGCATTTCGTAGGCAACCGTGAACAGCAGGTTCCGGTGGGTGAGAAACGCATCGGTCGCGGAGTGCTGCTGGTCTTCCGTCGCGCCGGGTCGCGCCGCGCTGGCCATAGTGGTCTCCGTTCGCTCGCTGCTGCTTCCCCAGAGGACCCCGGACCGCGTGGGTTTGTGACAGGCCCGCCAGTGTCCTGTACTCAGCTGTGTCCTACGCCACTTTAGGTGCTTGAGGTCCGCGCCGGTTGTCACGCGAACCGGGGCGCCGGCATCTCCATGTCGACTAGTTGAGCCGATCAGGAGGTCACCATGAGGATCGTGGTTGTGGGCGCCGGCTACGCGGGTACGTTCGCGGCGAACCGGCTGGCAAGGAAGCTACCGGCGGCCGAGGTCACGGTGCTCAACGCGCGGCCCGAGTTCGTCGAGCGAGTTCGGCTGCACCAGCGGATCGTGGGATCGCACGAGGCGAGTACGCCGCTGAGCGCGATGCTGCGGGATGGCATTACCGCGCGGGTGGGCGTGGTGGACAAGCTCGGGGCGGGCGCGGCGCATCTCGCCGATGGTGCGAGCCTCGAATTCGACTACGCGTTTCTCGCGGTCGGTAGTGCCTCCCGGCCCATGCCTGGCACTGTGCCGGTGGACAGCTGGGAAGGTGCGCAGCGTGCCCGCGCGGCGCTGGCCGCTCTAGGCGCGGGCGACACCGTGACGGTGGTCGGGGGAGGTTCGACGGGCATCGAGACGGCGACCGAGGTTGCCGAGGCGCGACCGGATCTCCGGGTGCGGCTGGTGGGTGCGGCGATCGCGGACTACTTCGCGCATTCGGCGCGTGACCGCGTGCTCGCCGGACTGGCACGGCTGAACGTCGAGGTTGTCGCCGACACCGTGGTCGATATTGCCGAGCGCGGTACGGGCGCTGGTCCAACCGCTGGGCTGCTGCGGCTCTCCTCCGGGGCGAGATTGTCCAGCGAACTGACCCTGTGGGCCGTGGTGGCCGAGGTGCCCGCGCTGGCGGCGCGAAGCGGGCTCGAAGTCGATGCGAGCGGCCGGGCGGTCGTGGATCACTACTTGCGCAGTGTGAGCGATGGGCGGATCTTCGCGATCGGGGACTGTGCGGGCGTGCCGGGCGCCAGGTTCGCCTGTCAGGTGGCCCTGCCACAGGCCTCGCACGCGGTCGATACGTTGGCGCGGCTGGTCGCCGGGCGGGTGCCCAGGCCGTACTCCTGGCGCTATTTCGGTCAGGGTGTCAGCCTCGGCCGCAAGGACGCGGTGAACCAGTTCGCGTACCGCGACGACACGCCCCGGCGGGCGTATTTCGCTGGCGGTGCCGCGGCGCTGACGAAAGAGGCGGCCAGCCGAGGTATTCGGGCGGTCACCCGAGCCGGCATTGGTATCTGACCACTGGGTTAACCGTTCGCGGCGAGGGTTGGCGGTCCACAAAGGATTACGGCTCGTGCGGTACCGCCGATATGGCCGGTCAGGCCTTGTCAAGTGGTCGGGGTGACAGGATTTGAACCTGCGACCCTCCGCTCCCAAAGCGGATGCGCTACCAAGCTGCGCTACACCCCGTACGTCACCCGACTCGCACCGAGGCCGGTGCGATGGTGTCGAATCGACGTGGGCTAGACTAACCTGCGTCGCACGGCGACCCCATGCGGGTGTAGCTCAATGGTAGAGCCCCAGCCTTCCAAGCTGGCTACGCGGGTTCGATTCCCGTCACCCGCTCTCGGTTGAAGGAGTGCCCCGGCCGCCGGGGCACTCCTTCTTTTCGGTTCCGGCCCGTATCTCGGTCTGGCCGGCATCGTGGAGCGACGGTGTTACCAAACACCCGGCGGTGCTCCGCACGGCATTTGTCCCACCCAAATCCGGTGCTCCAGGCTGCTCGAATAGACTCGGCCAGCATCCCGCGGTGAACTATGCCCGGGGTATCTAGTCCTGCATGCGCCCAAGGAGATCACGTTGAAAAGCACCGTCGAGCAGCTGAGCCCGACGCGGGTCAAGATCAACGTCGAGGTGCCGTTCGACGAGCTCAAGCCCAACTTTGACCGCGCCTACCGCAAGCTTGCCAAGCAGGTGCGCATTCCCGGTTTCCGGCCGGGCAAGGCGCCCGCGCGAGTGCTGGAAAGCCGGCTCGGCCGCGGGGCAGTGCTCGAAGAGGTCGTCAATGAGGCCATTCCCGCGAAGTACATGGAAGCCGTGAACAGCGGGGAAGTGCGCACCCTCGGCCGTCCGGACCTCGAGGTCACGCAGATCGAGGACGGTGACACGCTCGCGTTCACCGCCGAGGTCGATATCCGCCCGCAGATCACCATCCCCGCCTTCGGCGAGTTGGCCATCACCGTCGACGACATCGAGCTCGACGAGTCCGAGGTCGAGGAGCAGCTTGACCAGCTGCGTGCTCGGTTCGGCACGTTGTCCGGAGTGGATCGCCCCGCCGAGTCCGGCGATTTCGTTTCCATCGACCTTTCGGCCACTGTGGACGGCGAGCCGGTCGAGGACGCCACCACGTCCGGTCTGTCCTACGAGATCGGTTCCGGTGAACTCGTCGAGGGCATCGACGAGGCGTTGATCGGCGCCAACGAGGGCGAAACGAAGACGTTCACCACCAAGCTGGTCGCCGGCGAGTACGCCGACCGGGACGCCGACGTCGAGGTCACCGTCCAATCGATCAAGCACCGCGAACTCCCCGAAGCCGACGACGAGTTCGCCCAGCTGGCCAGTGAGTTCGACACCATCCAGGAACTGCGCGACGACCTGCGGCAGCGGGTCGAGCGGGTCAAGCGGATGCAGCAGGGCGTGCAGGCCAGGGACAAGGTGCTGGACGCGCTGCTGGAGAGCACCGAGATACCGGTGCCGGACAGCGTCGTCGAGTCCGAGGTGGACGTACGCAAGCACGACGCGATCCACGCCTTCGACCACGACGACGCCGCCTTCCAGAACTGGCTGCAGGAGCAGGGCCAGTCCCAGGAAGAGTTCGACGCGGAACAGCGGGTCGAGGCCGAGAAGTCCGTCCGCAGCCAGCTGCTGCTGGACACCATCGCGGACGAGCAGAACCTCCAGGTTTCGGACAACGAACTCACCGAACGCATCGTCTACCAGGCGCAGCGGTTCGGGGTGAGCCCTGATGAGTACGTCCAGCGTGCGCAGCAGTCCGGCCAGCTCGGTTCGATCTTCGCCGACGTCCGGCGGGGCAAGGCCCTTGGCACCGTGGTTCGCTCGGCCACGGTGACCGATGCCAGCGGTAACGCGATCGACCTCGACGAGCTGTTCGGGCCTGCGGAGGACGCCTCCGCGGAGGCGTCGACTGACGAGACAGCCGCGGTGGAAAGCTCAGATGAAGCGGTGCCGGCGGACGAGACCTCGACGGTTGAGGCCTCGGACGCGGCCGGGGACAGCGAGCAATCGGATCAGCGCGATAAGTGATTTCGCACGCTCTGGGCGAACGTGGGCGGTGTCGGGAAGTCGGCGCCGCCCACGTTCGTTAGGGTCGATTGCATAGAGATCAGCTCACCCGAATCTCTGAAAGAAAGCAGGCAGACGTGACGCAGCACCCCACGCCCGAGATGCGGACGGCGACCGCTGGGCTCAACCTGAACGACTCGGTGTACGAGCGGCTGCTCCGGGAACGGATTATCGTCCTCGGCTCGGAGGTCAAGGACGATATCGCCAATCAGATCACCGCGCAGCTGCTGCTCTTGTCCGCGGAAGACCCCGAGTCGGACATCAAGTTCTACATCAACTCGCCGGGCGGTTCGGTCACCGCGGGCATGGCGATCTACGACACGATGCACTTGATCGAGTGTGACGTGGTGACCGTCGGAATGGGCCTGGCGGCTTCGATGGGGCAGTTCCTGCTCTCCGCCGGCACCCCTGGCAAGCGCTACGCGCTGCCGCACGCGCGCATCCTGATGCACCAGCCTTCGGCCGGCGTTGGTGGCACCGCGGCCGACATCGCGATTCAGGCCGAGATGCTGGTCAAGCACAAGCAGGAGATGGCCGAGCTCATCGCGCAGCACACCGGGCAGTCCGTGGAACGGATCGTGTCCGACTCGGACCGCGACCGGTGGTTTACCGCGCAGGAAGCGCAGGAGTACGGCTTCATCGACCACGTGCTTTCCCGTGAGAACCAGCTCCCCAGGTCGGGCAGCTGAGGCACGTACCCCACGAGGAGATATTTCAGATGAGCGAGTTGCATCTTCCGCAAGCCCGGTACGTGCTGCCGTCGTACATCGAGCGGACCAGCTACGGGGTCAAGGAATCCAATCCCTATAACAAGCTCTACGAGGAACGGATCATCTTCCTCGGTGTGCAGGTCGACGACGCCTCCGCGAACGACGTGATGGCGCAGCTGCTGCACCTCGAGCACGACGATCCGGACCGCGACATCACGATGTACATCAACTCGCCGGGTGGTTCGTTCACCTCGCTGATGGCCATCTACGACACCATGCAGTACGTCCGCCCGGACATTTCCACCGCTTGCCTCGGCCAGGCTGCCTCGGCCGCGGCCGTACTACTCGCGGCCGGTACCCCCGGCAAGCGGATGGCATTGCCGAACACCCGCGTGTTGATCCACCAGCCGGCTACCGAGGGTGTTTACGGTCAGGTGTCGGACCTGGAGATCCAGAACAACGAGATTCAGCGGGTGCGCAGGCTGATGGAGTCCACCCTGGCCAAGCACGCGAACAAGTCGGCGGAGGAGATCCGGCAGGACATCGACCGGGACAAGATTCTCACCGCCGAGGAGGCGAAGGAGTACGGCATTGTCGACGAGGTGCTGCCGTACCGCAAGATGTCCGCGTCGTAAGACACCTGGGCTAGCGGCGGCCGGACCGGTAAATTGGCGACACGCTCGACCGGTCCGGCCTATGCTGAAAGGTGGGCGCGGGGCGTTGGTGGGCTGGTCCTCCCGCAAACCGGGGTCCGGCGGGTACCGTCAGCAGCAACCGCGACCTGCATGTCGGGTCGGTCAGCGATAGATACCGAGAAGTGCTGGCACATAGTGTGGTCTACCGGTCACACTGGCCAGTGGAATCGAGCCCGGAGACGTAACCAGGGGCATCTCTCGAGGTGCACCGGAGGGGACGAGGTCAGCGGTCATGGCACGAATCGGCGACGGCGGGGACCTGCTCAAGTGCTCATTTTGTGGCAAGAGCCAGAAGCAGGTAAAGAAACTGATCGCCGGACCGGGCGTGTACATCTGCGATGAATGTATCGACCTGTGTAACGAGATCATCGAGGAGGAGCTGGCTGAGGCCGGCGACGTCAAACTCGACGAGCTGCCCAAGCCCGCGGATATCCACGAGTTCCTCGAGCAGTACATCATCGGACAGGACGACGCGAAACGCAGCCTCGCCGTCGCGGTGTACAACCACTACAAGCGCATTCAGGCTGGTGAGAAAGGCGCGGCGAACCAGAGCAAGAACTCTGGCGAAGAGTCTGTCGAGGTCGCCAAGTCGAACATTCTGATGCTCGGGCCGACCGGCTGCGGCAAGACCTATCTCGCGCAGACACTCGCCAAGCTGCTCAACGTGCCGTTCGCGATCGCGGATGCCACCGCCCTCACCGAAGCCGGGTACGTCGGCGAGGATGTGGAGAACATCCTGCTCAAGCTGATCCAAGCGGCCGACTACGACGTGAAGCGCGCCGAGACCGGGATCATCTACATCGATGAAGTCGACAAGATCGCGCGCAAGTCCGAGAATCCCTCGATAACCAGGGACGTATCCGGTGAAGGCGTCCAGCAGGCCCTGTTGAAGATCCTGGAGGGTACGACGGCCAGCGTGCCGCCGCAGGGCGGGCGCAAGCACCCGCACCAGGAGTTCATCCAGATCGACACCTCGAACGTGCTGTTCATCGTGGCCGGCGCGTTCGCCGGGCTCGAGAAGATCGTCAACGAGCGGATCGGCAAGCGGGGCATCGGTTTCGGCGCCGACATCCAGTCCAAGATCGATGTGGACACCTCGGACTTCTTCGCGGACACGATGCCCGAGGACCTGATCAAGTTTGGCCTGATCCCCGAGTTCATCGGCCGGCTGCCGGTCGTGGCCAGTGTGACCAACTTGGACAAGCCGTCGCTGGTGCGCATCCTCACCGAACCACGCAACGCGCTGGTGAAGCAGTACAAGCGGCTGTTCGAGATGGACAACGTGGAGCTGGAGTTCACCGAAACCGCCCTTGAAGCGGTGGCGGATCAGGCGATCCTGCGCGGCACGGGCGCGCGCGGACTCCGCGCGATCATGGAGGAAGTCCTGCAGCAGGTGATGTACGACATCCCGAGCAGGGATGACGTGGCCAAGGTCGTGATCACCGAGCAGACCGTCAAGGAGAACGTGAACCCGACGATCGTCGCTCGGCAGCCTTCCCGGCGCCAGCGCAGCGAGAAGTCCGCGTAGCCCGCGTCGGTCAGTTAGCTAGTCAGGGGATTCGCGCTCGAGCGACCGCGAGGTGGTGCCGAGTGAATCGGTCACGGAACTCGGGTCCGTTTCGACTGTCTGGCCGCCACAGTGTCGCCCCAGAAACGCCAGCGTATCCGGCACTACGGAACTGAAATACGGCCCGGTGTGCCCGCCTGGGCGAATATCGGCGACCTCGGGCTCGACCGTCGTGATGAACCGGCGCGCGCCCTCGATGAACCGGTCACGGTCACCGCACCACACGCCGAGCGGGGTAGTGCCAGTGGCTCGCGGATGCCGAAGCGGGTCAAGCGAAGCCCACTCCCGCCGGCTCCGGAACGCCTCGCGTTTCCGCATCTCCCGCCACGAGGTGAGCAACGCGGGCGCGACAACGGCGATCGCGCCGAGCGGGGAGCCACGTTCCACCCGCCGCCGGCCGTAGAGCAGTGCGCCGAACCCGCCCATGGAAGTGCCGAGACACATTTCCGGCATGCCGTCCTCGCGTAGCCCCAAGCCCCGCTCCCGCAACCACCCGGGTAGCTCATCGAGCAGCATGGCGAGCGGATCATCTCCGTCGGGCTGCTCGTGCCAGTAGTGGTTTCCGCCGTCCACCGCGACCAGTGCGAACGGCTGCTGGCCAGGCTTCGACACCTGAGCGCGGAGCTGGTCGCCGAGTTCGGGAAGCCCGGTCGCGGCGGCGCGGCCGTTCAGTCCGTGCAGGACGAGCGCTACCGGTAGTTGCTCGGGCGGGTCCCGATCGGGGAGATGGGTCACCAGATTGACCGTGCGGCCCCGCGCCGCGGAATAGACTTGCTCGCGGACCGTCATACCGATCCGCTGCGGCGCGCCGATCGTCGCGGATAACCGTTGGTGCCCGAAGCGGAACTCCTCCAGCGCGGTGACGGCGAAGCCTGTCGCGGCCAACACCGCCGAGCCTGCGATAGCGAGGTAGCGGCGGCGGCCAAGGACCGCGTGCCGATGCGATTCGTCGCCTTGTTCCGTGCTGTCTGTGTTGTCGGAGCTCGGCATGCACCCCGCCTCCCGGTCGACTGGCACCGAGATCCATCCTGCCACGGTCGCGCCAGCCAGCCAGGCTTCCGAACGCAAGGACGCTCGGATGATCTAATCCGCGTCCCGCTCGACTCGGCCGGTTTTGTCCGTAATGGTGCGCTGTTCGGGGCTGACGACGCTTTCTCGGACTGTCGCATGTGGATGCTATCCGGGCTTGGGGACGTAGTCAGTGAGAAACCCGAGAACGTCGCCGACCACCGACTGGAAGAAGTCCGGCCCGTGTGGACCAGGGCGCAGATCAGCGTGCGTCGGATCGGCTTTCGCGATGAACTGCCGAGTGCCTTCGATGAACCGGTCGTCCTCGGTGCCGCACCACACTCCTAACGGGACGTCACCGTGCGCGCCGGGATTCCGTAGCGGGTCGATCGCCGCCCATTGCGCCTCGTCCGTGAAGGCGTCTCGGCTGCGCAACTCCGACCACTCGGTGAACAGTGCGGGGGAGACCACGGCAAGGGCACCGGGCGAGTTACCGCGCTCGCGGCGTCGACGAGCGTAGACGAGCGAACCAAAGCCGCCCATGGACACCCCGGTGGCCGCCCATGGCTGGCCATCCCCGCCGCCGAGCCCGCGTTCGCGCAGCCAGCGCGGGATTTCGTCAAGCAGCATGCCCAGCGCGTCATCGCCGTCCGGGTATTCGTGCCAGTAGTTGTCCCCGCCGTCCACCGAGACGAAGGCGAACGGGCGGGTTTTGCCCTCGGCGACCGCGTCCCGCAGCTGGCCGCCCCAGCCGTGCCAGGTGACCTCCTCCGCACTGCCGCCCCTGCCGTGTAGCAGCAGGGACACCGGCAGCCCAGCTGGCGGCTGCTCCTTCGGCAGGATGGTTACCAGGTTGACGTCCTGCCCTCGGGCACGGGAATACACCCGTTCGGTATGGGTGATGCCGGTATCCGCCGGTGGTCCGGGGTCGAACGTGCCACCCGTGGCCGAGGGCATGCTCTGGCAACCGGCGCTCAGCGCGCCAGCTCCGGCCAGTGCCACCGCGGAGGCGCTGGCCCGGAGCAGGGTTCGGCGGCTTGTACGGGTGTTCGAGTGTGGAGCTTCGCGCATAGCTGGTCGCTTATCCCGCATGCCGCGCGTAGCTGGGTGCCGTCGATTCTGGTGTATCGGTTTCGGGTATCCGGTGCCCTCCGGTGTAGACGTTCATCGAGGAACCGCGTAGGAATCCCACCAGGGTGATGCCGTTCTCCTCGGCCAGTTCCACGGCCAGCGAGGAGGGCGCGGACACCGCGGCCAGCATCGGAATACCCGCCATCGCCGCCTTCTGCACCAGCTCGAACGATGCCCTGCCGGAAACCAGCAGGATCTGCTCGCGCAGCGGCACCCGACCCTCCAGCACGCCCCAGCCGAGCACCTTGTCCACGGCGTTGTGCCGGCCAACGTCTTCGCGGACGGCGAGCGCCTCGCCGGCGGTGGTGAACAACCCGGCCGCGTGTAATCCACCGGTGGAGGCGAAAACTCGCTGTCGCTCGCGCAACGTGCCGGGCAACTCGGCCAGCAGTTCGGGCGGCACGCGCAGCGCCGCCGACCCCGGGTCGAACCGGGTCCGCAACCGCACCGCGTCCAAGGCGGCCTTGCCGCACACCCCGCAGGAGGACGTGGTGTAGAAGTTGCGCTCCACGCCGACATCCGGCGGATCAACACCGGCTGCGAGCGAGACATCGAGCACGTTGTAGGTGTTCTTGCCATCCGGCCCCTTGCCGTCGCAGTACCTGGCTACCGCGATATCGGCCTTGCCGCCGATCACGCCCTCGCTGAGCAGGAAACCGTGCGCGAGTTCCACATCGTGGCCGGGCGTGCGCATGGTGACCGCGAGTGCCTTGCCGTTCACCCGCAGTTCGAGGGGCTCCTCCGCGGCAAGGGCGTCCGGCCGTTGCCGTTCACCCCGTGGACCAATCATCCGTACTGGACGACGAACGGTCACCCGTCCCATGGTCAGCCTCCTCTCGCACGGCTGAATCCATCGTCTCACCTTGCCGAGGGAGTAGGCCCGCCCGATCAAATCAAGACTCTTTTATCAAGATGTCTTGCTAAATAAGTCTTGATAAAGATATCTTGAGCACATGACCGATGGCGCACCGGAGCGAATCAGCGATCCGAAGAAGTTGCGGGCCCTGGCGCATCCGTTGCGCTGGCGGTTGATCGAACTGTTGGGGGTGGCGGATCAGGCGACCGCGACCTATTGCGCCAGTGAGCTCGGCGAGAGCGTGGCGAGTTGCTCGTATCACCTCAACCAGCTCGGCAAGTACGGATTTGTCGAAGTGGTCGAATCCGAGGGCAGGGAAAAGCCGTGGCGGTTGACGAACTATGACCAGAGCTGGTCGGCCGAAGGGCTGGACCTGGAAGGTCAGCTGGCTGCCGAAGCGGTCTCCGAGGCGTTCCTCGAGCACACCTTCGATCAGTTCCGTCGACTTCAAGTCCAGCGGTCCCAGCAGCCGAAGGAGTGGCGCGAGGCCGCCGGCATGTCCGCTGGCACCACGTTCCTGACCGCCGAGGAGCTGGCCGAGGTCAAGGGCCAGCTACGTGCGGTCATCGATCGCTATTTCGACCGGCTTGCCGATCCCGGCTCGCGACCGGCGGGTGCTCGTCCGGTGCATCTGTTCGTCAGCGCACTCGGCGCCTGGGCGCCGGAACCGGATGAGGCCCGCGAATGAGCGCCCTCGGCTTAACCGTCGGACTCGGCAGGCACCTCGTCGAGACCGAGCCGGAGCCACTCGCCGGTGTTCAGTACGACGTGGAGATCCGCGCCCCTGCCGATCACCTGTGCGCGAAACGGCATTGGCTCCCCGCCGGGCAGGACGAGCCGGTACTCGCCCGTCACTCGCAGGCCTTCCGTCTCGAGCACACCAGTGGCCAGGCGGTCATGGGCGGCCTTGCCCCCGCCATACAGCGCGACCCGCGACCCGTCCACGGCAAGGGCCTTGGCGCCCCGAATATCGTTGTGCCACCAGGTGAGGGTGTCGTCCTGGATCCGCACGACGGGAAATCGCCGGTAGTAGCAGGTCCACGTCGCATCGTCGGTGACATTGAGCGCGTAGCAGTCGCTGATCGCGCCCCAGGGGTGCAGCGAATGCGAAGGGTAGTGCCAGCGGGCGGTGAGTTCGGTGTCGTAGCGGACCAGACCAGCCGCGCCGAGCGGCGAAGGGCCCGTGGTGCCGCTCCAGCCGAGGTTGCCGAAGACGCCTTCGTCGAAGTACCCAACCCAGACGTCCCCCTGGCGAGTGCTCAGCACGTGCTCGATGCCATCGCCGAGTGTCTGCTCGGCGCATACCTGCCCGGTCGAGTCGTAGGTGACCGCGTTTTGTTCCGGGCCGGCGTGGCGCCACTGGCAGCGCGCGGCGACGACGAGCACTCGGCCATCGGGCAACGGCTGGATCATCGGATGCGCACTCGGTCGCCAGTCGATCGGGGTACTGCTGGTCGTTGCCGCGGTGTGCGTGCTGATCCGAGCCCGCACCGGCAGCGAACTCTGGGTGGCTGCCTCGGGGTTTGCCGCCCACAACGCCAATGCTTCACCGGAAGGGCCGATCGAGGCGCATACCCGTACGTCGCCCGGATCCGGTGGCAGCAGCTGGGCGTGGTGGCCAACCGGGAGCGTCGGCAACGCGAGCATCGCCGCGCGCTGCTCGGCTTCCCGCTGCTGCCAACGACTCGTCGAAGCATTCACCGAACTATTGGAACACGCTCCTGGCTGGAGCCAGGACTTCGCTAAGTGGGTGATCTTGATGCTGGTTGACCCGACACAGGCAGCGGCCGTAGCCAAGTATCGCGCGGCGGACCCGCGCACGGTCGCGGCGCGCCAACGGAAGGCGCTGGCGGTATTGCGTTCCGGCCGCGCGGTGTGCACTAGTTGTGGTCAGCGCGCCACGCGGCGCTCGTTGCGGCCGGTCACGATCTGAACGCGCCGGCCGTAGGGCTTTCCTCTGGCAACGGGTAGTGCCATGCTGTGCAGCCGGAAATGGTTGCGCCTTCAATGAGACGCCCCGGAACGACCTGCCACGGAGGGCAATGCATGGCCGAAGGATTCCTCAGCAGATCGCGCATCGTCGCACCGAATGACTGGAACCGGTGGCTGATTCCACCCGCGGCGCTGTCCGTGCATCTGGCGATCGGTCAGGCCTACGCGTGGAGCGTGTTCAAATCACCGCTCGAGGGCACGCTGAACCTGTCCGGGACGCAGAGCGCGCTGCCGTTTCAGCTCGGCATCGTCATGCTCGGGCTATCCGCGGCGTTCGGCGGCACCCTGGTGGAACGTAACGGCCCGCGCTGGGCAATGTTCGTGTCGCTGGTGTGCTTTTCCGGCGGGTTCCTGATTTCCGCGCTCGGCGTGGCGACGGGCCAGTACTGGCTGGTGGTGCTCGGTTACGGCGGCGTCGGCGGGATCGGGCTGGGCATCGGCTATATCTCACCAGTGTCCACACTCATCAAGTGGTTCCCGGACCGTCCGGGGATGGCGACCGGAATCGCAATCATGGGTTTCGGTGGTGGCGCGCTGATCGCTTCGCCGTGGTCGAACCAGATGCTGGATTCGTTCGGCACGGACAGCTCGGGGATCGCGACGACGTTCGCGGTGCACGGCGTGGTGTACGCGATCTTCATGTCGCTGGGTGTGCTGCTGGTGCGGGTTCCGGCCGATGGCTGGCGCCCCAAGGGGTGGCGGCCGGAGCAGGCGAAGTCCGGAAAGCTCATCGCCACGGGCCATGTCTCCGCGAACACGGCGCTGCGTACCCCGCAGTTCTGGCTACTGTGGATAGTGCTGTGCTTCAACGTCACCGCGGGTATCGGGATCCTGGAGAAGGCGGCGCCGATGATCGTCGACTTCTTCGCGAACACCGAAGCGCCGCTCACGGTCGCCTCGGCAGCCGGTTTCGTCGCGTTGCTCTCGCTGACGAACATGCTCGGCCGGTTCGTCTGGTCGTCCACATCGGATATCGTCGGGCGCAAGAACATCTACCGGCTCTATCTGGGTGGTGGGGCGCTGCTCTACCTCGGGATCGTGCTCAGCGGCGACTCCTCGAAGGTGGTGTTCATCCTCGCCGCGCTGGTGATCCTTTCGTTCTATGGGGCCGGATTCGCCACCATCCCGGCATACCTGCGCGATCTGTTCGGCACCTACCAGGTCGGCGCGATCCACGGCCGGCTGCTCACCGCCTGGTCCACCGCAGGAATCCTCGGGCCGCTGATCGTCAACGCGGTGGCCGACAGTCAGGCTGCCGCGGGCAAGAGCGGGCCGGCGCTGTACACGGTCTCGCTGTACATCATGATCGGCCTACTCGTGGTTGGCTTTGCTGCCAACGAGTTCGTCCGGCCGGTCAACCCGAAGCACCACGAGCGGTTCGCGGACAGCGAAGCGGAAGGGGCCAACCGATGAACGACAGCGTGCGCACACGGCCCCGTGCGGGCCTGCTGACCTTCGTGTGGTTGTGGGTCGGCATACCGTTCGGTTACGGCGTTTACCAGCTGGCCACCCAGGTCGTGCAGTTGTTCACTGGCTAGCCGGTCATCCGGTTAGGGTGTGCGGATGGCTGCAGGCGCCGAAGCGTATGACGTTGTCGTAGTCGGTGGCGGGCACAACGCGCTCGTCGCCGCCGCATACCTGGCCAAGGCCGGCCGTTCGGTACTGGTCGTGGAACGCCGCGCCGAGGTGGGCGGCGCGGCGGTCAGCACCGAACCGTTCGCCGGCGTTCCGGCACGACTTTCCCGTTACTCGTATCTGGTGAGCCTGCTGCCGGACCAGATCGTGGCTGATCTCGGGTTGCGGCTGACGCTTCGCTCGCGCGCGGTGTCCTCGTACACCCCGCGGCGGGACGGCACCGGGCTGCTGGTGACCGGCGGCGACGAGGATGCCGCCACCTTCCGCGCGGTCACCGGCTCGGAGCGCGATTACCAGAACTGGCAAGCGTTCTACGCCGATCTTGGCGCGCTGGCGAAGGTACTGGCGCCGAGTCTGCTCGAGCCGCTGCCGAGGCGCGCACGGCTGCGCGCGGCGGTCGTCGGCGCGGCGGGGGAGCGCACCTGGACGCGGGTGTTCGAGCAACCGCTTGGCGCCACGCTCGAGGAGCTGTTCACCGACGACCTGGTGCGTGGGGTGGTCGCCACGGACGGGCTGATCGGTACACATACCTCGCTGCGCGACCCCGGTCTGCTCGCGAACCGTTGCTTTCTTTACCACGTGGTGGGCAACGGAACTGGGGACTGGCGGGTGCCGGTCGGTGGCATGGGGGCGGTGACCGCGGAGCTGGCGCGGGTCGCGCGGGACTCCGGCGCGCGGATCGTCACCGGTGCGGAGGTGACCAGTGTCGAAGTCGATGGTCGGGATGCCGAGGTGCACTATCGAGTAGGCGATACGGCCCATCGAGTCGGCGCGCGACGGGTACTCAGTGGTGTCGCGCCCGCCGAGCTCGATCGGTTGCGCGGTAGGCAGTCCGCCATTCCCGCAGGGGCGCAGCTGAAGGTCAATATGCTGCTGCGCAAGCTGCCTGAGCTTGCCGACGGCACCGACCCGCGAGCGGCGTTCGCCGGTACCTGCCATCTGAACGAGTCGTACCGCCAGCTGGAGAACGCCTACGCGCGGAGCGCGGCGGGGCAACTGCCAGATGAGCTGCCGGGCGAGATGTACTGTCACTCGCTGACCGATCCGTCGATTCTCGGCCCGGAGTTGGCCGAGCGCGGTTGGCAGACCCTCACCCTGTTCGGGCTCCACCTGCCGGCTGGGCTGTTCGAGGCGGACAACGCAGGGCTGCGGGATCGACTGGTCGCCGGGTACTTCGCGGCGCTGAACGAGTACCTTGCCGAACCGATCGAGGACTGCCTTGCCCGCGATACGCGGGGGCGGCCGTATGTGGAGGCCCGCAGCCCGCTCGACCTTGCCGAGGAGCTGCGGATGCCCGGTGGGCACATCTTCCACGGTGACCTGGGGTGGCCCTATGCGGCCGAGACGGAGGTCGCGGATCCCTGGGGTGTGCGCACTGATACCGACAACCTGTTGCTGTGCGGTAGCGGTGCCCAGCGCGGCGGCGGGGTCAGTGGTATCGCCGGCCACAACGCCGCGATGGCCGTACTGCACGACTCCCGTTAACCCACCAAACCGCGTTCCTGAGGGATCTTGCGGTTGCGGTTATTCCAGGCGGATCACGATGGACTTGGAGGTCGGCGTGTTCGACTTGTCCGCCACCGAGTTCAGCGGCACCAGCGCGTTCGCTTCCGGGAAATAGGCGGCCGCGCAGCCCTGCGCGGTCGGATAGTGCACCACCCGGAAACCCTTGGCGCGCCGCTCGTGGTCCTCCCACTCGCTGATCAGATCGACCAGCTGGCCATCGGCAACACCCTGCGCGGCCGCGTCGTCCGGATTGACCAGTACGACCCTGCGGCCGTCCTCGATGCCACGGTAGCGATCGGACAACCCGTAGATTGTGGTGTTGTACTGATCATGGCTGCGTAGTGTCTGCAACAGCAGCCTGCCTTCGGGGATCTCCGGCGCGGTGAACTCGTTGACCACGAAGTTCGCCTTGCCGGTCGAGGTTCCGGTGAACTCCCGCGAATCCCTCGGCGGATGCGGCAGCACGAAGCCATCCGGCTGGCGCACCTTCGCGTTGTAATCGGTGCAACCCGGAACCACCTTGGCGATCCGATCCCGGATCCGGTCATAGTCGGCTTCGAACTCACCCCACGGAACCGCGTGATCCGCGCCGAGCAACTCCCTGGCAAGTCCACAAAGGATGGAAACCTCGGACCGCAGTTGCTCGCTTGCCGGATCCAGCCGGCCGCGTGAGGCGTGCACCGCGGACATCGAATCCTCCACGGTCACGAACTGCTCGCCGCCGGCCTGCTGGTCACGTTCGGTGCGCCCGAGCGTCGGCAGGATCAGCGCCTCGGTGCCATGCACGACATGCGAGCGGTTCAACTTCGTCGAGACATGCGCGGTCAGCTGGCAGGACCGCAGCGCGGCGGAACTCGCGTCAGTGTCCGGGGTCGCGGACACGAAGTTACCGCCCATGCCGAGGAACACCTTGCCCTCGCCCGCGCGCATCGCGTTGATCGCCTGCACCGTGTCATACCCGTGCTTGCGAGGTACCGGGATACCGAACTCCGTCTCAAGCGCGGAAAGGAAGGTCTCCGGCATCTTCTCCCAGATGCCCATCGTGCGGTCACCCTGCACATTGGAATGCCCGCGCACCGGGCACAACCCCGCGCCCGGTTTGCCGATCATGCCACGCAGCAGCGCGAGATTGGAGATCTCGGTAATCGTCGGCACCGAATGCTTGTGCTGGGTAAGCCCCATCGCCCAGCAGTAGATCGTCCGCTCGGAGTCAGCGATCATGCGCGCCACCCGGACGATCTGTTCCTTGCTCATCCCGGTTGCCGCGAGTACCCGGTCCCAGTCCAGCTCGCGTACTGATTCGGCGTATTCCGCGAAGCCGTGCGTGCGCTCGGCGACGAATTCCTCGTCCACGATGGTGCCCGGCGCCGCCTGCTCCCAGGACACCAGCAAATGCCCGATGGCCTGGAACAGCGCGAGGTCGCCGCCCAGCTTGATCTGGCAGAACTCGTCAGCCAACTGGGTGCCCTTGCCGACCACGCCGCGTACGTTCTGCGGGTTCTTGAACCGCAGCAGCCCAGCTTCGGGCAGCGGGTTGACCGCGATGATCCGCGCGCCATCGCGCTTGGCTTCCTCGAGCGCGGAGAGCATCCGGGGATGGTTCGTGCCGGGGTTCTGCCCGATGACGATGATCAGATCCGCCTCGCCAATATCGGCGAGGCTGACCGAGCCCTTGCCGATACCGGTCGTCTGGGACAGCGCGGCGCCGGAGGACTCGTGGCACATGTTGGAACAGTCCGGCAGGTTGTTCGTGCCGAACGAGCGCACCAGGAGTTGGTAGAGGAACGCGGCCTCGTTGCTGGTGCGACCGGAGGTATAGAAGATCGCGTCGTCCGGGCTCGGCAAGGCGCGCATCCGACTGGCCAGCAGTTCCAGCGCACCGTCCCAGGAGATTGGCTCGTAATGGCTCGCACCGGCCCGCAGCACCATCGGCTCGGTCAGCCTGCCCTGCTGGCCGAGCCAGTAGTCGGTTTTGTCGGCGAGCTCGGCCACACTGTGCGTGGCGAAGAACTCCCTGGTCACACGGCGCTTGGTGGCTTCCTCGGCCACCGCTTTCGCGCCGTTTTCACAGAACTCGGCGAGCTTGCGGTGCCCCTGCGCTTCCGGCCAGGCGCAGCCAGGGCAGTCGAACCCCTCGCGCTGGTTCAGCAGCCGCAGCGTGCGCACGGTGCGGCCGGGCCCCATCTGTTCGAGTCCCCGGCGAAGCGACACCGTGACACCGGTGACGCCCGCCGCCCAGTCTTTCGGCTTGCCGACTTCGAGTTCGGTCTCATCGATGTCGTGCCGCGGTGCCTTACGAGCCATAAGCCAATCTTGCGTCCTATAGCGAGTGTTGACCAGTGTCAGGTTGAGCTGAACCGGTACCCGTCTCGCGGTGTGGACGCTCAGGCAGCGGCAGCCGCGCGTTTCGTGTGGCCAGTCAAGGTCTTTCGGGACAGTGAGCGGTCCAGTGCGATCACCAACACCAGCAGCGCACTGGCGCCGATCAGCAGCCAGGCGAGCTGGTGCAGCCCCGCCGAACTGGCCTCGGCCCCGTAGGCGAAGGCGATCAGCGTGGATGCGCCGATCGCGCCGACATACTGCGCGGAACGGAACAGCCCGCTGAGCGTGCCGAGCTGCTCGGTCGGCGCCTGCGCCTGCAACACGGTCTGGTTGGTGACACTGGTCAGTCCCTGCGCGATCCCGAAGACCAGCGCGATGCCGAGTAGCAACAGCAGGGGGCTAGCCGTGTGGGTGAACAGCAACATACCGGCGCCCGCACCCAGAACGATCCCGCTGACCAGCAGCTTCGCCCGGACTCCTCGTCCGCGTGCGGCGAGTGCCGCCGTACCGATAGCCATCCCGGACATCGGCAGCAGCAGGATGCCGGCCACCGACTCGCTCAACCCCCTGCCCTGTTCCAGCCATTGCACGTAGCCGAACATGATCGCGTAGATGATCAGGAACGCGAGTGCCTGCCGGAGATAGGTACGCAGGATCGGCCGGTTCGCGCGCAGCGTGCGCAGATCCACGAACGGGGTACGGACGCGAAGTTCCACGAGTATGAACGCGCCGCCCACGACTATCCCGATCAGCAGGAGGTAAGCCGACCGCGGCGCGGGATCCATCACGAACAGCAGTACCGCGAACATCGCGAGGGAAAACAGCAGAATGCCGCCGAGGTCGACCTTGGTCAGCGGGGTGCGGTTGGCGGTGCGGTCGTCCTTGGGCAGCCAGCGCAGCGCGAGCACAATCGCGACGACACCGAGCGGTACGTTCACCGCGAAGATCGACGGCCAGCCGAAAAGCATGATCAACACGCCGCCGAAGGCCGGTCCGATGGCCATCGTGGTCTGCGCCGCGATCGCCAGGGTGGCAAGCGAACGCCGGGGCACTTCGGTCGCGGCGTCCTCGGCCCGGTACCGCAGAATCGTCATGGCGGCGGGAAACGCGGCGCAGGTACCGATTCCCAGTAGCGCGCGAACCCCAACCAGCCATTCGAGGGACAGCGCCAGCAGGCCGCCGGCGCCGGCCAGCACCACGATGCCGGCGCCGACCAGCAGTACCCTGCGCGGTCCGAACCGGTCGACGAGCAAGCCCATCAGGGGTTGGCCGATCGCGGTAGCGAGATAGAGCGCGGAGATCAGCCACGCCGTTTCCGCGGGGCTAGCGCCAAGGCTGTGTCCGATGGGGATCAGCGCCACCGCGATCAGCGTTGAGTTGATCGGGTTGAGCAGGGCGCTGGCCACAAGTGGGGCCATCAGCCGGGCACCGAATCCGGGTGTGCGCGTGGTGGTGGTCGCTTTCGTGGTCCTCGCCTCCTGGTCGGCGGTCGGGGTGGCTGGGATTACCTGGGCAGTGGGCTCGCTGCGGGCGGATCGGCTGGTTCGGCCGGCGAGGCGCCGGCGGCTGCCTGGGGCGCAGCCGTTGCCGCTGCTTCGGTTGCCCGTACGGCGGCAAGGCGTTCCAGTAGCGGTAGCGCGGTGACCAGCGTCTGGCGCTCGGCCGGCGTGAACTGGTTGGCCAGCGCGGCGGCCAGCCACTCGTCTCGGGTGCGCCGTAGCCCGCTCATCGTCTGCCGGCCGTGTTCGGTGAGCGAGATCAGCGACCGTCGCCCGTCGTGCGGATCGGCGGTGCGTTGCAGGTGGCCAAGCTGTTCCAGTGCCGTGACGTTCGAGGCCATGGATTGCTGGCGCACCTGCTGGACCTGTGCCAGCTGGGCCTGACTGGCCGGGCCGTTGCGATACAGCTCGCTGAGTACCGCCGTCTGCGAAGGCGTGAGCACACCGGCGTGATCGACCTGGCGGAGCCGGCGGTGGAGCTGGCCGATCGTGCCGCGCAGCCGGCTTGCGGCGCGGGCGACGCTCGGCGATACGGTAGCCATATACACAGTCTAGACTGTGCAGTTTGAGCTGTGTATATGAGTCGCGTCGCACCAGCCAGAACGGGGTTCGTAGACTTCCGGTGTGACAACCACCCAGCCCGCAGCAGACGTGTCGGACCTCCCTACGCACTGGGTTCCAGCCGAGGTAGAGGAGCAGCTGTACCGCCGCTGGGTCGACGCGGGGTATTTCACCGCGGACCCGGCGAGTGACAAGCCGGCGTTCTCGGTAGTAATCCCGCCGCCGAATGTCACCGGCTCGCTGCACCTTGGCCATGCGCTGAACAACACGCTGATCGACGTACTGGTGCGCCGGAAGCGAATGCAGGGCTTCGAGGCGCTGTGGGTACTCGGGATGGACCACGCGGGTATCGCCACCCAGACGCGGGTCGAGCGGCACCTGGAGGCGACCGAGGGCAAGTCCCGCACGGACTACTCGCGCGAGGAGTTCCTGGACAAGGTCTGGCAGTGGAAGCACGAGTACGGCGGCAAGATCCTCGGCCAGATGCGCAGGCTGGGCAACAGCGTCGACTGGTCCCGCGAGCGGTTCACAATGGACCCCGGGCTGTCCCGCGCGGTGCAGACGATCTTCAAGATGCTGTACGACCAGGGGCTGATCTACCGCGCTGAGCGGTTGGTGAACTGGTCGCCGGCGCTGCGCAGCGCGATCAGCGATATCGAGGTGGACTACCAGGACGTCCAGGGCGAGCTGGTTTCCATGCGCTACGGCGAGGGCGACAAATCGGTGGTGGTCGCCACGACCCGGGTGGAGACCATGCTCGGGGACACCGCGGTCGCGGTGCATCCGGACGATTCGCGGTACGCGCATCTGGTTGGTACCCAGATCGAGCACCCACTCACCGGGCGGTTGATCCCGATCGTCGCGGATTCCTATGTGGATCCGGAGTTCGGTTCGGGGGCCGTGAAGATCACCCCGGCACACGACCCGAACGACTTCGAGATCGGTCGCCGGCACGAGCTGCCGATGCTGACGATCATGGACGAGGCCGGCACGATCACCGGTACCGGCACCGAATTCGACGGCATGGACCGCTTCGAAGCTCGGGTCGCGGTGCGCGAGCGGCTCGCCGAACAGGGGCGGATCGTCGCCGAGAAGCGGCCGTATGAGCACAGCGTTGGGCATTGTTCGCGGACCGGCGTGCCGATCGAGCCGCGGCTGAGCCTGCAGTGGTGGGTCAAGGTGGAGCCGCTTGCCAAGGCTTCCGGTGACGCGGTTCGCGACGGCCGGGTGCGCATTCACCCGCCGGAGCAGGAGCCACGCTGGTTCGGCTGGGTCGACGACATGCACGACTGGTGCATTTCCCGGCAGCTGTGGTGGGGGCACCGGATCCCGATCTACTACGGCCCGGACGGCGAGATCGCGTGCGTTGGCCCGGATGACGAGGTTCCCGGCGAGGGCTGGACGCAGGATCCGGATGTGCTGGACACCTGGTTCTCCTCCGCACTGTGGCCGTTTTCCACCCTTGGCTGGCCGGAGCGGACCCCGGAACTCGAGCGGTTCTATCCGACCAGCGTGATGGTGACCGGCTACGACATCCTGTTTTTCTGGGTGGCCAGGATGATGATGTTCGGGTTGTACGCGATGGACGGTGTCCAGCCGTTCCAGCATGTGTTGCTGCACGGACTGATCCGGGACCAGTTCGGCAAGAAGATGACCAAGTCCAAGGGCAACGTGGTCAACCCGCTGGAGTGGGTGGACGACTACGGCGCCGATGCCACCCGGTTCACCCTCGCCCGCGGTTCGGTACCCGGCGCCGATCAGGCGATCTCCGAGGAGTGGGTTGCCGGCTCGCGGAACTTCTGCACCAAGTTGTGGAACGCCAGCAGGTACGCGCTCAGCAACGGGGCGAATATCGCCGGCGAGTTGCCGCCGCACGACGAGCTGACCGACGCCGACCGCTGGATCATCGATCGGGCGGATGCGGTGATCGTCGAGGCGGACGAGCTGTACGAGCGGTTCCAGTTTGGCAAGGCCTGCGAAGCCCTCTACCACTTCGTCTGGGACGAGTACTGCGACTGGTACGTGGAGCTGGCGAAGGTGCAGATCGCCGAGGGCGGGCAGCGCGCGGAGCGCACCCGGCTGGTGCTCGGGCACGTACTCGACACGATGCTGCGCGTGCTGCATCCGGTGATCCCGTTCGTCACCGAACGGCTGTGGATCGCGCTGACCGGCGGCGAATCGCTCGTGGTCGCGCAGTGGCCGCAGCGGCGTGGCCGGGAGCGCGATGTTGCCGCCGATGAGCGGATCCAGGATGTCCGCAAGCTGGTGACCGAGATTCGCCGCTTCCGGTCCGAGCAGGGCCTCAAGCCGGGGCAGCGGGTGGCCGCCCGGCTGTCCGGCCCGGCGGCGGTCGGGTTGGCGGCGCACGACAGGGCGGTCCGCGTACTGGCGAAGCTGGACGAGCCGAGCGAAGCGTTCACCCCGAGCGCGAGCCTGGAGGTGCTGCTCGGCGCCGGCTCGCTCACCGTGGAACTCGACCTGTCCGGGGCTATCGATGTGGCCGCGGAACGTAAGCGGTTGACCAAGGATCTGGCCGCGGCGGAGAAGGAGCTCGCCGGCTGCGTGGCGAAGCTGGAGAACCCCAACTTCACCGACAAGGCGCCGGCCGACGTGGTCGCGAGGATCAGCGAACGGCGGGACACGGCCGCGGCCGAGGTCACTCGGCTGACCGAACGGCTAGCCGCCCTGCCACAGGCGTAACCCTCCGCCCGGTGACCGCGGCCTTGAGGGATCTTGCGGCCACCGGGCGGTCTGATCAGTGGGTTGGGGCGTATGCGTTGTTGATGACGTCGGCCATCCCCGCCATACCCAGTTTGGTGGGGTGATAGCGCGCGGCGTCCGGCTGGTCGTGCTGGCCGTTCACCCACGCCGCATCCGCGGGCGCGCAGATGTCGTGCCCGGTAGATGGTTCGTAGACATCCACGAAGCGCACGCGCTCGCCACCGGTGGCCGCGCCATCGGCCAGCGCGGTACCGATCGCCCGCTCGACCTCATCGGCCCAGGCGTAATCGCCCTCGGCGAAGGGCAGGCGCTCCGGACAGAAGCCCTCCTCGGGCGCCAGCCGCGGGTAGTTGATCACCAGCACCTCGGCCTCCGGCGCTCGCTCGGTGATCCCACGCACCACCGCGCTGATCCGCTCGGTCAGCTCTGGCATCCGCGCGAGCAGTGTGTCCTGCCCGTCCTCGGTGAAATGCGCCTGGCATGGCGCACCGGTCGGGTCGCTTTCCCTGAGTTCAGGGCACACCCCGACGAGGTTGCCGAACAGCCCGAAGTCATTACCCCCAATACCCACCGTGACCAGGTCGGTGTCCGCGCGCAGCGCGTCGAACTGTGGCGCGTTCTGCTCCCCGCCCTCCAGCGGCTGCGGCCGGGTCATATCCGCGGTTTGTGCCCCGCCGCAGCTCACGTCGGTGAACTCGACCACGTCCAGCCGCTCGGCGAGTATCGATGGGTAGTTGTTCGTCGAGCGGGCGCAACCAGCGGGGTCCGGCCGCTGCTCGGGAATCAATGGGCCGGAGGTGAACGAATCTCCCAGGGCCACATAGTGATCAACCGGCGGCGCTGGGTCCGTCGACGGCGCGGCGAACGCCTGGCTCGCCCCGACGACCAACAGCGATACCGCTGCGCTGATACCGATGAGATTGCTCTTGCGCACTCGCGCTCCCCCAAGACGTTGTCGCATGCCTCGAACCGTGGACACCCTATGTGGCCGGGCCGGAACGGGTGCACGCAGGCATCCGCGACGGCCGTAGACTCGATGCGGGATATGTCGTTATCGGAAAGGCCGAGTACGTGAATGGCATCGAGCCGATCGATCTGGACGAGCTACGGGCCGTCGAGGCCGAGCTGAACACCCGCTGGCCGGAAACCAAGATCGCTCCGTCCACCGACCGGATCGCCGCGCTGCTCAGCATGCTCGGGGACCCGCACCACTCGCTGCACACCGTGCATATCGGCGGGACGAACGGGAAGACCTCGGTTGCCAGGATGGTCGACGCGTTGCTGACCCGCCTCGGTCTCCGGGTCGGCCGCTACGTCAGCCCCCACCTGCAGCTGGCGACCGAGCGCATCAGCATCGATGGCGCCCCGATCAGCGCCGATGGTTACGTCGAGGCTTTCCGCGACGTCGGGCCCTATGTGTCCATGGTGGACGGGCGAAGCGATGTTGCGATGACCAAATTCGAGGTGCTCACCGGGATGGCCTTTGCCGCCTTCGCGGACGCGCCGGTCGAGGCGGCCGTGCTCGAGGTCGGCATGGGGGGCACCTGGGACGCGACCAATGTGGCCGACGCGCAGGTCGCGGTGATCGGACCGATCGGACTGGACCACGTCGAACACCTCGGCAACGACCTCGCCGGGATCGCGAAGGAGAAGGCCGGCATCATCAAGCCCGGCTCGGTCGCGCTGCTCGCCGAGCAGGAGCCGGAGGTCATGCGGGTGCTGCTGGAACGCTGCGTTGAGGTGGACGCGACCGTCGCCCGCCAGGGCCAGGAGTTCGGCGTACTGCAGCGCGAGGTGGCGGTGGGTGGTCAGCGCCTCAAACTGCAGGGGCTCGGTGGTGTCTACGACGAGATCTTCCTGCCCCTGCATGGTGCGCATCAGGCGGACAACGCGGTGCGCGCGCTGGCCGCGGCCGAAGCTTTCTTCGGCGCGGGCTCGGACAAACGGCTCAACCAGGAAGCCGTGGCGGAGGCGTTCGCCGAGGTGCGTACGCCCGGCCGGATGGAGCGGGTGCGCTCGGCACCGACGGTTTTCGTGGACGCCGCGCACAACCCGCACGGCGCCCGCGCCCTGGCCGCGACCATCACCGAAGAGTTCGCGTTCCGCCGGCTGAACGGGGTGCTCGCGGTACTCGAGGACAAGGACGTGTCGGGCATCCTTGCCGAGCTGGAACCGGTGCTCTCCGAAGTGGTGATCACCCGTAATTCCTCGCCGCGCTGTATGGACGTGGATGAGCTCGCTGGCTTGGCGACCCAGGTGTTCGGCGAGGAACGGGTGGTCGTGGAGCCCACTATGGACGACGCGGTGACCAGGGCCATCCAGCTCGCGGAAGAAATGCAGGATCCGGAGGAACCCCTTGCCGGCAGCGGTGTGCTGATCACCGGTTCGGTGGTTACCGCTGGCGAGGCGCGTGCGCTGTTCGGAAAGGAGCCGGCGTGAGTGAGTCAGCTACCGAGGAAGGCCGCAAGCAGGCTGAACCGGCGCCGCAGCGACCCCAGAAAGATCCGCTGCGGTCGTTCCGGGGCGTGATGGCTGGTGCCCTCCTGCTGGAAGCCATCGTCGTTGGCCTGGCACTGCCGCTGGTGGACACCCTCGGTGACGGAGTCGGCACCGCGCAGGGTGCGCTGGTGATCGGCGTCGTGGTGGCGCTGGTGCTCTGCTGCGCGTTCCTGCGGTTCGACTGGATCCGGATCGTGATCGGGCTGATCCAGCTGGTGTTGCTTGCCGGGTTCTTCTCGCTGGTCGCGATCGGCATCATCGGCCTGGTGTTCTGCTGCGTCTGGGCCGGCTTGTTCTGGATGCGGTGGGATGTGGCGCGGCGGATGGCTGCCGGTCAACTACCGAGCCAGCAGCCGACCCCGGAGCAGGCCTAGCTACCGAAGTCGGTCCGCATCGCTACGAGGAACAGCGTCACGTTGAACGCGGCGATCCCGAGGCACGCCGGCACCTGTATCCGTAGCGGCTTCTGACGCCGGAACAGGTAAATGGACAAGACGAAGCCGACGATCCCGGCGGCGATCATCGCGATCTTCGCGGGTAGCCAGACCACGTGGAAGATCCCGATCCAGAAGCAGCCCAAACTACTGAACACCGCTGCGGCGATCAGGTAGGCGCGCAGCAAGACTTCGAGAACCAGCAGCGTGACCTTCGCGGTTTTCCGCGACTTCGAGTCCGACGGCTGCGGTTCACGGGCCATTGCTGGACGGTAGCCCGACCCAACGGGAAACGGTGCCTAGTTGCGGCGATTCTGTTCGGTCCGACACCCGACTAGTCCAATCGCAACACTCGCAAATCGGGCGAACTGCGGATATCGCGTTCGCAGAACCGGCCAGCCACCCATTTGCTAGCAGAGAATAACTCGGTCTGGTCCGCGAAATGCGGTGAGCTCGGATCACTGGATTGCGAGTAGGTCAGCAGGGTGGACACATCCGGGCAGCGGTCCCCGGTGAAGGCCACGGACTGGATGTAGCTTGACCCGTGCACCACCTCGGTGTTGCCGCGTTCGGGATCCCAGGTGGGCACCAGCATGTTCAGTACGCCGAGCTCTTCGGGCGCGCCATGGACCGGGATTCGCCGTTCTCCGCGCTCCACGAACTGATTCTCGCCAAGCGGGGCATCCAGGGCGATCCCCGCCGACCGCAGTTCCGCCGCGGCGTTCCCGAAGGCCGCCCGCACCTCGGGATGATCGGTACGCAGTGTGTTCGGTGTCCCGAGTGGATCGTTCGGATCGAACGGCACCCGCCACGGGCTCACCGAGAAGTCCTCGAGCGCGAGCACGAACCGTTCGAACAGCAGTGCGCCCCGCGCGTCCAGTCGATAGTCGTGTCCCCATCCGGCCAGGGCGGCGCACCCTTCCGCGACGGGGACCGGGCCGGCGGCGGACGGCGCCTGTCCATCCGGGAAGGACGCGCACATCCGCGCCGTATCCGCCGCGGCCAGTTCGGCGACCGAACTGCGATTGGCGAACAGCATTCGCTGCATCGATTCGCGGTCGAACCCCTTGCCTGGTCGCCCATCGGTGCCCGCGAGCCGCTCGGTGACGGTACGCAACGCCTCCCTGGTGCGTGGCGAGCGTTCGGTGTATTTGTCGCCGACGACGCGTGGATAGTCAGTGATCGGTTCGGTCGCGTTCGTCAGCCAGGCGCTATCATTCGAGTTCAGGACATAATCGTCCCGCTGCTGGCTGGGTAACGCATCCGGGCCGAACAAGCCGGGTTCGATCGCATCCGGATCGCTACCCCAAGCGCATCCGGAACGCGAACCGTCGAGCACCGAAAGGCCGGTGTCCGGGAAAAGCTGCTGGCCGAGCGGGGTTCCGCAGCGCTTCGCAAGCTCGTCGGTGACGTGCGGGACCACCTGGATATCGCTGTACAGCGCAGTTCCTTCGTTGTCCGACGCGATGGTGTTAACCCATGGCACGCCCTGCGTTTCGCGCAATGCGTGGTGCAGATCCGCGGTGCTCTGCGCTCTGTTGAACTCGAACCAGGTGTTCAACCCGCGCATGTTCGTCATATTGGCGTCCCGGATGGCGTACGCGGACTCCGCGGTCCAGGGCAGCGGTACCCCCGCGCCGGAGGTCACTACCGGACCGTATTCGGTGGAGTACAGGGTGCGGGACACCGGCCGCACCGAGCCGTCCGGCTGCTTCGCTTGCACCGTCACGGTTCGACTGGTCATTCGTTTCGGCTTGCCGTCAACCAGGTAGCTGGTCGGGTCGTCCTGCGCGAGCTGGACCTCGTACAGGCCAAAGGTTCGCGGGGTAGCGACGGTATGCGTCCACGCGACACCGTTAGTATGTCCTATTTGGATTAACGGGAGGCCGAGCAAGCTGCCGCCGGCCACGTTCAGCTCGCCGGGAATGGTGAGCTGTGCCTGCCAGAACCTACGGCCGCCCTGCCACGGATAGTGCGGGTTGCCGAGCAGTACGCTCCGCTCCTTGCCCGTGGTGCCCGCCGAGCCGATGGCGATTCCGTTACTTCCCATATCGGGAGTACGCAGCGCGGCGCCCAACCGTTGCGCGGTGGGCTGCTCGGCCGGGCTCGTGCCGGCCGATGGTGGCTGGGCGCGGGAGATGCCGTCGACCACCAGGCCCTGCCCGCTGATCGTGGCGATCGCGTAGAAGTGCCGGTACACATCGGTCACGGTGATCGGCCGAAGCCACTCGGCGCCACGGCAGGTGGGGTCGGTGATCCCGTCCGGACCGCGTTCGGCGAGGTACCGGTTGTAGCCCCGCGTGTAGCCGTCGAGCAGTTGACGCACCTCCGTGCGTGGACCGAGCGGCGCTGGGCGTTGCGCGAGTCGTTCCACGATCCCGGAATCGTTGATCTGCTTGAAGTGCAGATCGCTGTCCAGGTTGGTGCTCGCCGAACCGAGCGCCGGATCCGCTGGCTGGTCCGCGCCGAGGAAGCGGGAGCGTTCCGCGCTGACGGTGAGGTAGCCGTTGGCGATCTCGCAGATGTTGTCGGTCGCGGCGGCGTAGCCGTACCCGTAGCCGAGATCGCGGTAGTTGTTCGCGCGAATATGCGGGACGCCGTATTCGGTGTAGCGGATCGTGCTGCGTGCCTCGCCGGCGTCTGCTGATTCGGCCGTTGCGGACGGTGCTACCAGCGGCAGCAGAGCGCAGGCGAATCCGATGATGAGCAGCCGAGTGGCGTGGCCGTATCGACGATGGCGCATCGGGTCTCCTCGCCGTAGTCGCATCCTCGCGAACAACTGGCAATCTAGCGATCGCGCAGCGTGCTGGCCAAGTGGCGGTCACCCATAACCGCAAGATCCCTAAAGATTGCGGTTACGGGGCGTGGGGTTACCTGCCGGACAGTCAGCGTTCGTCCCGCGTACGGCTTGCTCGGCTAGAACTTGCACCATGACCGAACAGAACGCGTTCCCCACGATCAGCCGCCGCACCGCTCTGCGGGCGGGTTTCGTCGGTGCTGGCGCGCTCGCCACCGGCCTGTTGACCGCCGGCACGTCGAACGCCGCTCCCGCGCTGGTGCGTAGCGACCGCCCGGTGCTCACCCACGGCGTCCAGTCCGGCGATGTCACGGCACGGTCCGCGATCGTCTGGACCCGCGCGGACCGGCCGAGTCGGATGTATGTGGAGATCTCGCCGGACGAGAGTTTCCGTGCCGCGCGCCGCGTACGCGGGCCGCTGCTGACTCCGGACACCGGCGGCACCGGCCAGTTGCGCCTGCCCGGCCTGACTCCCGGAAAACCGCTGCATTACCGGGTGACCGCCGAAGAGATCACCTCCGGCGCGCGCAGTGAACCGGTGACCGGAGTACTCCGCACCGCGCCCGTGACGCCGACCGATATCCGGCTGCTGTGGGCCGGTGACGTCGCCGGCCAGGGCTGGGGGATCAACCCGGACATCGGCGGTATGCCGATCTTTCGCGCGATGCTCGCCCGGGAACCCGATCTGTTCCTGCACAGCGGCGACACCGTGTACGCGGATCACCCACTTGCCGAACGGGTCACCCTGCCGGACGGGCGGGTCTGGCGCAATCTGCTGACCCCGGAGAAGGAGAAGGTCGCCGAAACCCTGGACGAGTATCGCGGGCAGTGGGCCTACAACCTGCTCGACGAACCGTTCCGGGAGTTCCTCGCCGCCGTACCCAGCTACGTACAGTGGGACGACCACGAGGTCGTGAACAATTGGTATCCAGGTGAGATACTGGATCTGCCGGAATACACCGAGAAAAACGTCGACGTGCTTGCCGCGCGGGCGCTGCGCGCCTTCCATGAATGGCAGCCGATCGACCGCAAGGCCACTGTGGACGGCAGGGTGTACCGCAGCTTTCGATACGGCCCGCAGGTCGAGGTCTTCGTCCTCGATATGCGCAGCCACCGGGACGCGAACACCGCGGATCCGCGCGGCGATGGTCGTATTCTTGGCGAGAAGCAGACGAACTGGCTGATCAACGCCCTCAACAAGAGCACCGCGACCTGGAAGATCGTGCAGTCGGACATGCCGATCGGGTTGATCATCCCGGACGACGAGGACATGGAAGGCGTGTCCAACGGTCTGCCAGGCGAGCCGGGCGGGCGCGAAGTGGAACTCGCCAAGGTGCTCAAGGAGATCGCGCGCCGGCAGGTGCGCAATGTGGTGTGGGTGACCGCCGATGTGCATTACACCGCCGCGCATCACTACGCGCCCGAGCGCGCGGCCTTCCGTGATTTCGCGCCGTTCTGGGAATTCGTCAGCGGCCCCCTGCACGCGGGTTCGTCGGGCACCAGGGAGCTGGACCCGACGTTCGGGCCACGTGTGGAGTTCCAGCATGCGCCCGACTACGACGCCTCACCGCTGGACAACTTCCGGCACTTCGGCGAACTGGAAGTCAGCGCCGGCAGTGGTGAGCTGACCGTCCACCTGCGGGATGCGGCCGGAGCGGCACTGTGGTCGAAGACCCTGCGGCCGGAGTAGCGCGGCCAACGCCTTAAGCTGCGCGAACGAGTGTCAACATCGATAAAGGAGAAGCACCGTCGTGAGTGAGCGCACGCTGGTACTGGTCAAACCCGATGGCGTAAGCAGGGGCCTGGTCGGCGAGGTGATCTCGCGGATCGAGCGTAAGGGGCTGCGGCTGGTCGCGCTGGAACTGCGCAACGTCGCGCGTTCGGTCGCCGAAGAGCACTACGCGGAGCACAAGGACAAGCCGTTCTTCGGCGATCTTCTCGAGTTCATCACCTCGGGTCCGCTGGTCGCGGCAATCGTGGAGGGTCCGCGGGCGGTGGCCGCGTTCCGGCAGCTCGCCGGCGGCACCGATCCGGTAGAGAAGGCCACGCCGGGCACCCTGCGTGGCGACTATGCGCTGGAGACCCAGTTCAACCTGGTACACGGGTCGGACTCGGTGGAATCCGCGGAGCGCGAGCTCAAGCTCTGGTTCCCGGACAACTGAGCGGTTGCTGGCTAGGTCCCGGCAGGGTTACCCGTGCCGGGACTTATTCGGTTTTTTATCGTCGGTGCCGCCATCTACAGTGCAGTCGGTTGACTTCCAGTCCGGTCGAGGTTGCACGGTGGAGACATGACGACGGTGGGGGATGGCGTACTCGTCCAAGCCAACGGCTTGGTCAAACGCTTTGGCGAGTTCACCGCGGTCGGCGGGATCGACGTCGCGGTGCGCAAAGGTGAGGCGTTCGGTTTTCTCGGGCCGAACGGCGCGGGCAAATCGTCCACGATGCGGATGGTGGCCTGTGTCTCCCCGCGCACCGAGGGTGAGCTCTCGGTACTCGGTATGGACCCGGACCGCGATGGCCCGCGGATCCGTGCCCGACTCGGTGTCGTCCCGCAGCTGGACAATCTGGATACCGAGCTGACGGTTCGGCAGAACCTGCAGGTCTACGGTCGCTACTTCGGTCTTTCCCGGGCAACGGTCCGGGCGAAGGCGACCGAGCTGATGGAGTTCGCGCAACTGTCCGAACGGGCCGATGACGAGGTCGAGCCGCTCTCCGGCGGGATGAAGCGGCGGCTGACCATCGCCCGCTCGCTGGTCAACGACCCCGAACTGCTGCTGTTGGACGAACCGACCACCGGCCTCGATCCACAGGCACGACACCTGCTCTGGGACAAGCTCTACCGGCTCAAGCAGCAGGGCGTCACCCTGATCATCACTACGCATTTCATGGACGAGGCCGAGCAGTTGTGCGACCGGCTGGTGGTCATGGACCACAGTCGAATCGTCGCGGAAGGCGCCCCGAGCGCGCTGATCAAGCAGTACTCCACACGGGAAGTACTCGAACTGCGCTTCAACCCTGGCGAGCAGCAGGACGCGCTGGACAACGGCGTCGCCGACCTCGTCGAGCGGATCGAGGTGCTGCCGGACCGGTTGCTGCTCTACACCGAGAACGGCGAGTCGACGCTGGAAACCGCGCATGCGAAAGGCATCCGCCCGTTGTCCAGCCTGGTCCGGCGAAGCACCCTCGAAGACGTCTTCCTGCGGTTGACCGGCCGAAGCTTGGTGGACTGACCGTGCCACAGGTGAGCGCCCCGACGACCCAGGCGACCGGCAGAGTGGTGCGTAGTCCACACGCGGCCTGGCTGCGCGTGGAGGGTCACTGGCAGTGGTACCGACGGCACTGGCATTCCACCCTGTTCAGCAGCATCGCGCAGCCGATCCTCTTCCTCGTCGCGATGGGCATGGGTTTCGGTTCGCAGGTGGAGCCAAGCGAAGCGACCAGGAACCTGCCGTACCTGGTCTATCTGGCGCCGGCGATGCTGGTGGTTGGCGCGCTGCAGAACGCGGTCGGGGAGTCCTCCTACCCGGTGCTTTCCGGGTTCAAATGGCAAAAGGACTACTGGGCGGTCACCGCCACGCCGATTACCCCCGGCCAGCTGCTCGCCGGTCAACAGATCTGGATCGCGCTCGTCATCGGCTTCAACGGCTGCGCCTTCGTGCTGATCGCCACGCTGCTCGGCGCCGTGCAGAGCCCGGGCATCCTGCTCTCGCTGCTGGCAATGGTGCTGACCGGGATGGCGTGTAGCGCGCCGGTCGTGGCGCTGGCCGCCACGGTGACCAACGACGGCAACGCGTTCAACGGCATCTTCCGGTTCGTCGTGATGCCGATGACGCTGTTCTCCGGGACCTTCTTCCCGGTTTCGCAGTTGCCCGAATGGGCCCAGCCGGTCGTCTGGCTGAGCCCGCTCTGGCACGGCACCGAGCTGTCCAGGGCCGCGGCCTTCGGCGGCGCCGAGTTCGGGCCCGTGTTCGGCCACGTCGCCTATCTGGTTGGCCTGTTCGCGCTGGGGATATGGCTAGCCCGGTGGCGGTTTCGGCGAAGGTTGGTGGTCTGAGCGATGTCCACGACCCAGACCGATACCAGGGTGGTCAGTCCGCTGCTGCGGATCGCGCCGACCGGCATGTACGCACGCCGCGCCCGGATGCTGGTCGAGCGTTCGGTGCTGGTCAGCCGCAAGATGTGGCTGATCATCCTTTCCGGGTTCTTCGAGCCGCTGTTCTACCTGCTCGCCTTCCAGGTCGGCTTCGGCAAACTGGTGGAAACCGTGCAGGGCCCCGGCGGTCAGACAATGAGCTACGTGGCCTTCGTCGCGCCCGCGCTGCTCGCCTCGTCCGCGATGAATGGCGCGGTATACGACTCCACGTTCAACATCTTCTTCAAGATGAGATACCAGCGGCTCTACGAAGGGGTGCTGGCCACCCCGCTCGGCCCGCTCGATATCGCGATGGGGGAGATCAGCTGGGCCCTGGTGCGCGGTGTGCTCTATGCCGTTGCCTTCTTTGCCGTGGTGTCCGGGATGGGCTTGGTGACCTCGCCGTGGGCGCTGCTGATGGTGCCGGTGGCGATTCTGATCGCGTTCGCCTTCGCCGCGATCGGGATGGCCGCGACCACGTGGATCCGGTCCACCACGGACTTCGGCTTGATCCAGTTGGTGCTGATCCCGATGTTCCTGTTCTCCACCACGTTCTTCCCGTTGAGCGTGTTCCCCGGCGCGGTGCAGGTCATCATTCAGATCTTCCCGCTGTATCACGGGGTCGAGCTGATGCGTGGATTGGCGACCGGGGTGCTCGATCCGAGCATGCTCGGACACCTTGCCTATCTCGTGGTGCTCGCCGTCGTCGGCATGCTGGTCGCCGCCCGCAGGTTGCGTGTCCTGCTGCTGCGCTGAGTTATCCGGGCTACTGGACCCACCGCCACCGCCGGAGCCCGCTGGGCTCGTTTACCCTGGACAACCGTGAGCGTCGAGTCCGTTTTCCCCAGGTTGGAACCGCTGCTGCCGAAGGTGGCCAAACCTGTGCAGTACGTCGGCGGTGAACTCAACGCGACCACCAAGGAGTGGGACGCGGTCGCCGTGCGTTGGGCGCTGATGTATCCGGACGCCTACGAGGTCGGCGTGGCCAACCAGGGCGTCATGATCCTCTACGAGGTGCTCAACGAGCGGCCCGATGCGCTCGCCGAACGCACCTACTCGGTGTGGCCGGATCTGGAAGAGCTGATGCGTGCGCACGGCGTGCCACAGTTCACCGTCGATGCGCACCGACCGGTCGGTGCCTTCGACGTGTTCGGGATCAGCTTCGCCACCGAACTCGGCTACACCAATATGCTCACCGCGCTTGACCTCGCCGGAATCCCGCTGCACGCGAGCGAGCGCGGGTTGGACGATCCGATCGTGCTCGGTGGCGGGCACGCCGCGTTCAACCCGGAGCCGATCGCCGAGTTCCTGGACGCAGCCGTGCTCGGCGACGGTGAGGAAGCGGTCGGCGAGATCACCGACATCCTGCGCGACTGGAAAGCGGCCGGTCGGCCCGGTGGCAGGGACGAGCTGCTCACCCGGCTGGCCGAAACGGGCAACGTGTACGTGCCGAAGTTCTACGACGTGCGCTACCTGGCCAGCGGCGGTATCGACACGGTCCTGCCGAACCGGGAACGGGTTCCGGAACGGGTCGGCAAGCGCACCACGATGGACCTGGACGAGTGGCCGTACCCGAAACAACCGCTGGTGCCGCTCGCGGAGAGCGTGCACGAGCGGATGAGCGTCGAGATCTTCCGCGGCTGCACCCGTGGCTGCCGGTTCTGCCAGGCCGGCATGATCACCCGCCCGGTGCGGGAACGGTCCATTCAGGGCATCGGCGACATGGTGCACAATGGACTGGAGGCGAGCGGGTTCCAGGAAGTCGGTCTGCTCAGCCTGTCCAGTGCGGATCACTCGGAGATCGGGGAGATCGCCAAAGGGCTCGCCGATCGCTACGAGGGAACCAACACCGGGCTGAGCCTGCCGAGCACCAGGGTCGATGCGTTCAATGTGGACCTCGCGAACGAGCTGTCCCGCAACGGCAGGCGATCCGGGCTGACGTTCGCGCCGGAGGGTGGTAGTGAGCGGATCCGGCGGGTCATCAACAAGATCGCGTCTGAGGAAGATCTGATTAGGACGGTCAGTACCGCGTATGCCAGCGGCTGGCGGCAAGTGAAGCTGTACTTCATGTGCGGGCTACCGACCGAGACAGATGAGGATGTCCTGCAGATCGCGCATATGGCGCACGAGGTCATCCGCGCCGGGCGCGAAGCGAGTGGGCGCAAGGACATTCGCTGCACCATCTCGATCGGCGGGTTCGTGCCGAAGCCACACACGCCGTTCCAGTGGGCCGCACAGTCTGATCCGGCCACGGTGGACAACAGGTTGCGCAAACTGCGAGCCGAGGTCAACTCGGACCGCAAGCTCGGTCGCAATATTGGAATGCGTTACCACGACGGGGAGCCGAGCTTTATCGAAGGACTGCTCTCCAGGGGCGACCGGCGCATCGGCAAGGTCATCGAGCGGGTATGGCGCGAAGGCGGCCGGTTCGATGGCTGGCAGGAGCGCTTCTCGTACCAGCGGTGGGTGGACGCCGCGGATGCCGAATTGGAGCCGCTCGGGGTCAGCCTCGCCTGGTTCACCACCAGGGAGCGTGATGAGCTCGAGGTGTTGCCATGGGACCACCTGGACTCCGGGCTGGAGAAGGAATGGCTGTGGGCGGACTGGCAGGACGCGCTGAACGGCGAGGAGCAGGACGACTGTCGCTGGACGCCGTGCTTTGACTGCGGGGTATGCCCGACGATGGGCACCTCGATCCAGGTGGGACCGAGCGGACAACCACTGCTACCGATCTCCCCGGTATGACCCCGCCCGACACACCCCGTCACCGCAACCTTTAGGGATCTTGCGGTGACTTTCCGTGGTCGGTTCTTTAAGGGTCGCGTTCTTTAAGGTTAGCGAGCTTGGTTGGTGACGGCGGCCAGGGCGTCGACGAGACCGTTGCCGTAAAAGCCGTTGTACTCGGAATAGCCCGAGCAGTAGGCATCCTGCTGCCCATCGCCACTCAGGTCGTAATCGGTCGGGCAGGACACCGGCCGGGCCTGGTCGCCAAGCATGCCGCGCAACTCCTCCGGCCCACTGTCCGGATTCGCGGCGGCGAGCAGCGCGGCTACCCCGGCCACATGGGGCGCGGCCATCGATGTCCCGCAGTTCGTCGCATAACCCCGCGGCACCGTGGACAGTACGCAGCTGTCGGCGTCGGCGCGGCCCTGTTCCCTGGCACCGCCTGGGGCAGTGACGTCGATCGTGCCCAGCCCGTACGAGCTGTAGCCGGCCTTCACCCGCTCTGGTCCCACCGAGGACACGGCGACCACCTCGGACAACCCGGCCGGCAGTACATCGCAGCCCTTGCTCGGCGTCGTCGCCTTACGGTCCAGGTAGTCCCCGGGGGCCGTGCCAAGGTCGGCGGCCTCGTTGGTCGCCGCGGCGATGTTCAGCGTGCCGCGGTCGTCCGCGTACCGCACCGCCCGTCGTAGCGCCTCATACACCACCTGCTGACCGGCCCCGTCCTGGCAGGTGAACAACCACGGTTCAACGTAGAAGCTGCTGTTGGTGATGTCCATCTCGTTCTTGGCTGCCCACATGAACCCACAGACCGCTGCTTCCGGGGTCACCTGGCCGGCGTCGTCCACGACCCGTACCGAAGCCAGCCGGGTGTCTGGGGCGACCCCGGTGATGCCCTTGCCGTCATCGGCCGCGGCGAGAATGCCAGCGACATGCGTGCCATGCGCCGAGCTCCGTGGTGCCCACGCCGTCCGGCTGGTGTCTGGTTTGCCCGTGACACAGCTGGCTGAGGTCGTCGGATCCACGGCGGCCGCGAGGTCCGGGTGGCGCGCGTCGATGCCGGAATCCAGCACGCCGACGGTTACCTCCTGGCTGCCCTGCTGGTACTGCCGAGCCCGATCCGCGCCGATCATGCGCATATCCCATTGATCGCCGGTGCGGTCCGCGCTCGGCACCGCGGCAGGGTCGGTTGGTGCGAACTCGGTATCCGTGCTGGTGCCCTGCGTGTCGGCCGCGTCACGCTGGTTTGCCGAGTCGTCGCTGAGCTCGCTGGCCGCGCTGAACGCACGGTGGGTGCCGATCCGTTGGGTGAACTTCGCGTCGGCTGAGGTCGCCACGGCAACGGCGATCTCCGGGTAATACACGGTCGTGTCGCCGCAGGCACGGGTGATGGCCGAGCGCGCTTCGGTTTCCGGCGTGTCCTCGTCGAAGACCACGATGTACCGCGGCGCGGGGCCGGAAGCCGCGCAACCGGCGGGGCGCTCGGCTGGACTGCCGCTCGCGGGCATAGCAACGGCAAGCGCGCTCGCCGCGATGACGAACGTGACTACCGCCGCCGCCCTGATGCGGCCGCGCAGAGGCACAGCTGACCTCCAGGTATGGGTGTCGACCGGGTCGGGGTACCGGCCGAGCAACTGATGCGGACGGTAGTCAGCCACGCCGGCGCAGACAAGTGAATCCGGCAAAGTCCCCCAGTCGATACGGTGATACCCACGCTGGCCAACCCGGGTTACGGTGTGCCGGTTGGGCAGTCCACGGGCTGGCCAGCTCGTGGAAGTGCAGGCCAGCGAGTCAACAAGGGGGTAACTGCTGAACCGGCAAGATCAGCCCAACCCGTCACCCGCGCCGGTGGCAAAACTGCGGCTGCGTTATGCGAAACGCGGCAAGCTGCGGTTCACCTCACATCGAGATATCGCGCGCGCCGTGGAACGCGCCGTGCGCAAGGCGCATCTGCCCGTAGCGTTCTCCCAGGGTTTTAGCCCGCACCCGAAGCTGTCCTGGATCGGCGCGGCGCCCACCGGAGTGGCCAGCGAGGCGGAGTACGTGGAGATCCAATTGGTGGAACGCCGTGCGCCGGATGTCGTACGCACGGCCTTGAACGCGGCATTACCCAACGGTCTGACCGTGCTCGATGTGGTAGATGCCACAGGCGGCTCGCTCGCCGAGCGGATCGAGGCAAGCGAATGGCTGCTCGAGCTGCCGGGTATCGCCGACGACACCCTGCAAGCCGCGGCCGCCGCGTTGCTGGCCGTGCCGCATGTCGAGGTGGACCGCCTGACCAAGAACGGCATGCGCAAGCTGGACGTGCGGCCAGCGGTGCTGAGCCTGCGGACCGTGCGCCCCGAGGAATCCGGTTTGCCAGAAACTCCGCCGGAGGCCACGACCGGAGTTGGTCCGTATGGGATACTTGCGATGGTGGTACGGCAGACGACACCTACCGTGCGACCCGACGACGTACTGAGTGCGCTTGGTGTCGTCGCTGGTCTTGCGCCTCTGGTGCCCGTGAAGGCGACCCGGGTGGCGCAGGGTCGGCTCGACGACGCCGGTGGCCTCGTCGACCCGTTGCTCGAGGATCGGGGAGCGGGCGCCGCCGAAGTGGTCCATACGGGCCAACCGGTTCAGCACGTAGTCGACTGACCTGCCGTCACGCAAGCCGGGGGAGATATCCGGGGCGCGGGCGGCGCGAGGCAAGGATTCCCGCTTACCGGGTGCCACCCGAAGCGGAACAGAACAGAACAGGGCCCCTGCGCGGCCGCGTTTACGCCACTCGGTGCGATAAGCATCGGTGGCCGAGAACGCGCCCGGGGGCGGAGGAGCTACATGTCGAAGATCGACCAACCTGCCGGCGCGGACGGCGGGGATACCGGCACATCCAACTCAGCGCGATCGCCGGAGTTGCCGGAACGTATCCGAGTGCACGCACTCGCCAAACTACTCGGGATCACGAGCCGTGAGCTCGTCACCGAACTCGGCGAGTTGGGTGAACATCCGCGTAGCGCGCAGTCCAGCGTGTCGCGCGCCGTGGCGCAAGCCGTTTTCGACCGACGCGCCTCGGCCGCGGAGCCGGAACCAGCGGCCGAGCCGGCGGAACCGGTAGCCGCGGAACCAGCGGCGGCCGAGCCAGAGTCGGTAAGCCCGGAACCGGTAAGCCCAGAACCGGCCAGCCCGGAACCGGCCAGCGCCGAGGCGGCGCCCTCGGGTGCCCTGGCGCCCGTGTTCACTCCGCCGTCCCCGGTGTTCCTGCCGCCACGGCAGGAGGCGAGCACGCCAGCGCCGTCGGCCACCGATGAGCAGGAGTCCGCCGCCGAGGTTGAGGACACCCCGGACGATGACGGTTCCGCGGCGGACGAGGACCTGAACGGCCGTCGCCGGCGGCGTCGTGGCCGGCGTGGTCGCGGTCGTGGCAAGGGTGGCGCCGATGACGTCGAAGGCGCCGTAGCGGACAAAGAGGCCGGTAAGGACGGCGATGCCAGCCGGGCCAAGGCGGAGGACGCTGAGCGGGACAAGGCTGGCCAGTCGGACGGCGAATCAACCAAAAAGGGCAAATCCGCCAAATCAAACAAGTCTGCCAAGTCGGGTAAGTCCGATGATTCGAGCCAGGTGACCGATGGTGGTACCGCCGCGGAGGATGGCGCCACCAAGGACGAACCGGCAGAAGTCGACGGTGCGGAGGACGCCGACGGCGGTTCGCGGCGGCGACGCCGTCGCCGGCGGCGCAAGGGTAACGGCGATGACGATGGCACAACGAGTTCGGCCGACGATCCGCCGAACACGGTCACCCACGTCCGCGAAGCACGCGAAGAAAAGTCCGATGCCCGCAACGAGGTACGCAGCGTGCGTGGCTCGACGAGGCTGGAAGCCAAACGGCAGCGCCGTAGGGACGGCAGGGAAGCGGGACGGCGGCGCGCGCCGATCGTCTCCGAGGCGGAGTTCCTGGCCCGGCGCGAGTCGGTGGCGCGGTCCATGGTGGTTCGCGAGTCGGGGGACAGCACCCAGATTGGTGTGCTCGAGGACGGCGTGCTTGTCGAGCACTTCGTGACCTCGTCCGGCACCGGTTCGCTCGTCGGCAACGTGTACCTGGGCAGGGTGCAGAACGTGCTGCCGAGCATGGAAGCCGCGTTCGTGGATATCGGCCGAGGGCGTAATGCCGTGCTCTACGCGGGCGAAGTCGACTGGGACGCGGCCGGACTGGAAGGTAAATCCCGGCGGATCGAGCAGGCGCTGGCCACCGGCGACAGCGTGCTCGTTCAGGTGACAAAGGATCCGGCCGGACACAAGGGTGCCCGGTTGACCACGCAGATCAGCCTGCCTGGTCGGTTCCTGGTGTACGTGCCGAGCGGGGGCGCCACCGGGATCAGCCGGAAGCTGCCGGAAAACGAGCGCAAGCGGCTCAAGGACATCCTCAAACGGATCGTGCCGGACGACGCGGGCGTGATCATTCGCACCGCCTCCGAGGGGATCAGCGAGGACGAGCTGGCCCGCGACGTGCGCCGGCTACAGGCCCAGTGGCAGGTGATCAAGGACAAGGCCGAGGGCGGCGACAACGTCAAGAAGGCGAGCGCTCCGGCGCTGCTCTATGAAGAGCCGGATCTGCTGATCAAGGTCGTCCGTGACCTGTTCACCGAGGACTTCACCTCGTTGACGGTGGAAGGTGCCACCGCGTGGGAAACCATCGAGGCCTACGTGCAGCATGTCGCGCCGGACCTGACGGACCGGTTGAAGCGTCATGTCGGCGGCCCCGATGTGTTCAGCGTGCACCGGATCGACGAGCAGATCACCAAGGCGCTGGACCGCAAGGTCTGGCTGCCGTCGGGTGGCTACCTGGTGATCGATCGCACCGAAGCGATGACCGTGATCGATGTGAACACCGGTAAGTTCACTGGCTCCGGTGGAAACCTTGAGGAGACGGTGACCAGGAACAACCTGGAGGCCGCCGAGGAGATCGTGCGTCAGCTACGGCTGCGGGACATCGGCGGGATCATCGTGATCGACTTCATCGACATGGTGTTGGAGTCGAACCGCGATCTGGTGTTGCGCCGGCTCACCGAATGCCTTGGCCGGGACCGCACCCGCCATCAGGTCGCCGAGGTGACCTCGCTGGGACTGGTGCAGATGACGCGTAAGCGAGTGGGCACCGGATTGCTCGAGGCCTACAGCACGACGTGTGAACACTGCCGGGGTCGTGGCGTGGTGGTGTCCACCGAGCCAACCAAATCCGGGAACGGCAACGGTAACGGCGGGGGGAACGGGAACCAGCAGTCGCAAGGTGGTTCGCGGCGTTCCCGGCAGCGTGGGCGTGGTGATGACCGCGCGAAGGGCGAGGACCGCGCGAAGGGCACTGACGACAAGACTGAGGACAAGTCCGGCCCAGATAAATCCGGCCCAGATAAAACCGGCCCAGATAAATCGGGTCCAGATACGTCCGGCCCAGATGCCTCTGGCGCAGAGCAGTCGGATTCCGCGAAACCCGCCGCCGACGTGCCGGTCAAGCCGGCCGAGCCGGTTGTGGAGCAGTCCGGGGCGGTGATCGAGCCACCCGCGGCGGAACCGTCCGGGCCCGCTGTGGAGCAGGCGACGGAGCCAGCCGAGCCCGGTAAGCCAGCCGAGCCCGCCAAGACTGCCGAGCCCGCGGTCAACGTGAGCTCCGGGAGCAAACCGAGGGGGCGTGGGCAGCGCCCCGCGGGACCGCCGGCCACCGCGACCGTGGTCGAACCGGTTCGGGTCCCGGCGAGTACGACCACCGGCGATCCGGCGGCTTCCGGGCGGCCAGCGTCCAACGGAGCGGCATCGGCGGAGCAGGCTGCCTCGACCGGGCACGGTAGCGCTGCGGTGCGGGAATCGGGCGAGTCGGGCGCCGCTCGGCCCCGGCCCCGTGCGCCGCGCCGCGCCGCATCGCGGCCGGCAGGGCCACCGCCCGGGGCGCAGCAAGACAGCTAAGGAGTACCCCGGTGTCACATCGGCTAGCTCCGCCCCGTAACCTATAGGGCGGCCCGCTAGTCGGTGGGCCCGCGTCAGATGCCTAACCGCGTTTCCGGGTTCCCGGATGGTCGCGAGTCCGAGCGCATCGGGGCGCACCTGAGATTTGCGAACCAGTAGGCACTACGACCAGCAGGAGACTTCCGTGTCGGCGTACGCGATCGTCAAGACCGGCGGCAAGCAGTACAAGGTGGCTGTCGGCGACGTCGTCCAGGTCGAGAAGCTCGAGGGCGAGCCGGGCACCGAGCACACTTTCCCGGCACTGCTCGTCGTCGACGGCAGCGACGTCACGACGGATGCCGAAGCGCTCGGCAAGGTCTCGGTGACCGGCAAGGTCCTCGAGCAGACCAAGGGTCGTAAGATCCGCATCCACAAGTTCAAGAACAAGACCGGTTACCACAAGCGCCAGGGTCATCGCCAGCGGCTGACCCGCGTTGAGGTCACTGGCATCAACAAGTAAGGGACCTGACCAGCCATGGCACATAAGAAGGGCGCATCCAGCTCTCGTAACGGCCGTGACTCGAACGCGAAGCGTCTTGGCGTGAAGCGGTTCGGCGGTCAGGTCGTGAACGCTGGCGAGATCATCATCCGGCAGCGCGGCACGAAGTTCCACCCCGGGGTGAACGTCGGTCGCGGCGGCGACGACACACTGTTCGCGCTGGCGGCCGGTTCCGTGCAGTTCGGCGAGAAGCGCGGCCGTAAGCTCGTGAACATCGTTCCGGCGGACGGCTGAGGCTAGATTCTCCGCGACCAAGCGGCGTGTGTCCCCCTGGTGACGGGTGTGGACCGCGCCGCTTGTTCGCGTTCTGGGCGCGACTGCCGGGTGTCTTCGTATGCTGGTGGCAGGCCGCCGGCTCACCTTCGGAAAGGAACAACCCGTGTCCCGCTTTGTCGACCGTGCGGTGATCCACGCTGTGGCCGGCGGGGGCGGCAACGGATGCGCGTCCGTGCATCGGGAGAAGTTCAAGCCGCTCGGCGGACCGGATGGCGGTAACGGCGGTAACGGCGGCGATGTCGTGCTTGTCGTCGACGCTGGCGTACATACCCTGCTCGACTTCCATTTCCGCCCGCATGCCAAGGCCACGAATGGCAAGCAGGGGCAGGGCAGCAACCGCAACGGCGCCGCGGGCGAAGACCTGGAGCTGCGGGTACCAGATGGAACCGTGGTGCTCGACGAGGACGGCGAGATCCTTGCCGACCTGGTCGGTGCGGGCACCCGTTACATCGCCGCGCAGGGCGGTCGCGGCGGGCTCGGCAATGCCGCGCTTGCCTCCAAATCACGGAAGGCGCCCGGTTTCGCGTTGCTCGGCGAGCCCGGAACGGCACGAGATCTCACGCTCGAGCTGCGTTCAGTCGCCGATGTTGGGCTGGTTGGCTTTCCGTCAGCAGGTAAGTCCTCGCTGATCGCGGTGCTTTCCGCGGCGCGGCCCAAGATCGCCGACTATCCGTTCACCACCCTGGTGCCGAACCTGGGCGTGGTCACCGCGGGCGACGAGGTGTTCACCATCGCCGATGTGCCGGGGCTCATTCCTGGCGCCAGCGAAGGCAAGGGGCTCGGGCTGGATTTCCTCCGGCATATCGAGCGGTGCGCCGTGCTGGTGCACGTTGTGGACTGTGCCACCTTCGAATCCGGCAGGGACCCGATCTCCGATGTGGACGCGTTGGAAGCCGAGCTGGCCAAGTACACGCCGTCGCTTGGTGGTGATCTCGACTCCCGGCCACGCCTGATCGTCCTGAACAAAGTGGACGTTCCTGATGCGGCCGAGCTCGCCGAACTGGTCCGCCCTGAGTTGACCGCGCGCGGTTTCCGGGTGTTCGAAGTGTCCACGGCAAGCAGGGATGGCTTGCGCGAGTTGGGTTTCGCGATGGCCGAGGCGGTCGCCAGCGACCGCCTCGCGCGGCCAAAGGTGAGCGCGCCGCGACAGGTGGTTCGCCCGGTCGCGGTGGACGATCGAGGATTCACCGTGCACCGCGATCCGGAGAATCCCGAGGGTTTCCTGGTACGGGGGCAGCGCCCGGAACGGTGGGTGCGGCAGACCGATTTCGCGAACAACGAGGCGGTCGGGTATCTCGGCGATCGCCTCGCGCGCCTTGGCGTCGAGGAAGAACTGGCCAGCCAGGGCGCGCAGCCCGGCGCACCGGTCACGATCGCCGGCTATACCTTCGACTGGGAGCCGACCACGCCTGCCGGCGTCGCGGTCGTGCGTTCCGGTCGTGGTTCCGACCCGCGCTTGGATGAGGACAACCGGATCAGCGCGGCCGAACGTAAACAGGCGCGCCGGATCCGCCGGACCGGGGAGCCGGACCCGGATGGCGAGCGGGCGGCGCGCCCGCACGAGGAATCCGAATGACCGAGCCGAATACCCGGGCGGCCGTGGCTGCGGCGCGCCGGTTGGTGGTCAAGGTCGGTTCCTCCGCACTGACCACCGCGCACGACGGGCTCGACGCGGACCGGCTGGACACGCTGGTGGACGGCATCGCCGGCCGGGTCAGCAGGGATAGCCAGGTTGTGCTGGTCTCCTCGGGCGCGATCGGGGCCGGTATCGCGCCGCTCGGGCTTCGCGCGCGCCCGCGTGATCTCGTCACGCAGCAGGCGGCGGCAAGCGTGGGGCAACTCAGCCTGGCGCACGCCTACAGCGAATCGTTTCGCCGGCACGGTTTACGGGTTGGCCAGGTGCTGCTCACCGCCGACGACGTGGTGCGTCGCGCGCATTACCGCAACGCGCAGCGCACCCTGTCCCGGCTACTGATGCTCGGTGTGGTGCCGGTGATCAACGAGAACGACACCGTGGCGACCGAAGAGATCCGGTTCGGCGACAACGACCGGCTCGCCGCGCTCGTCGCGCATCTGGTCGGCGCCGACGCGCTCATCTTGCTGTCCGATGTGGATGCGCTTTACGACGGCGATCCTCGGCAGGGCGCGACGCGGCGGATCAGCGAGGTCACCGCGGAGTCGGAGTTGGCCGGTTTGCGAGTCGGGAAATCCAGTTCGGGGCTCGGCACCGGCGGCATGCTGTCCAAGGTCTCCGCCGCGAGCACCGCGGCGGCCGCCGGCATTCCGGTATTGCTCGCGGCGGCCGCGCACGCCGAGGACGCGCTCGGCGCCGCGGAGGTGGGGACGGCTTTCCAGGCCGCGAAGTCCCGGTTGTCCGCGCGCCGGTTCTGGCTCGGTTATGCCGCGGGCCCTGTTGGTCGGCTGCACCTCGATGACGGGGCGGTCGCCGCGGTGGTGCGCCGCCGCCGCTCTTTGCTCGCCGCCGGCATTACCGGCGTTGAGGGCGAGTTCGAGGCTGGAGACGTGGTCGATCTGGTCGATCCCGCCGAACAGCTCGTCGCGCGTGGCGTGGTCGCCTTCGACGCGGTCGAGTTGCCCTCGCTGATCGGCTACTCCAGCCGGGATCTGGCGCCGGAACAGCGCCGCGAGGTGGTGCACGCGGATGATCTGGTTCCGCTGCGCTAACACCCCTTCGACTGTGTGACTCAGATCACATCAATGTAGGTGGCTTTTGCCGTCACGATCCTCGCCCTCGGTACTCGATTAGGTATGCGGGTCTCCGCGGGGGAGTGACCCGCAGGTCCGGTGGTCCGCCCCCAGAACTACCGGACCCGTCGGTGCGGCGTGTGGTATGACCCGCAGCCGGGGCCATAACGGTCGACCCACACGCCGCACCGGCGATCGACGCACGTAGGCTGACCTGCTATGTCCGAGGGGCGGCGGATCGGTGTCATGGGCGGCACGTTTGATCCCATTCATCACGGTCACCTGGTTGCGGCCAGCGAGGTACAGGTCCGGTTCGAGTTGGACGAAGTGCTTTTCGTGCCGACCGGGCAACCGTGGCAGAAGGCCAGTAGGTCGGTCAGCGCGGCCGAGGACCGGTACCTGATGACGGTGATCGCGACCGCGTCCAACCCGCGGTTCTCCGTGCTGCGCATCGAGGTTGACCGGGATCGGCCCACCTATACCGTGGATACCCTGCATGAACTGCGCGAGTTGTATCCGGGCGACGAGCTGTACTTCATTACCGGCGCGGACGCGTTGGGGCAGATCCTGTCCTGGCGCAACGCCGAGGAGCTGTTCACCCTCGCGCATTTCGTCGGCGTCACCCGCCCTGGCTACCAGCTGCACGACCGGCATTTGCCGGGCGGCGCGGTGAGCCTGATCGAGGTGCCGGCGATGGCGATCTCGTCCAGCGATTGCCGTGCGCGGGTCTGTGCTGGTCAGCCGGTCTGGTATCTGGTGCCGGACGGGGTTGTGCAGTACATCACTAAGCGCGGCCTGTATCACTGCGACTAACCAGCCGCGTTTCGCGGGCTAACCGTGTTTTTTGCCGACGCTTCCCGGCATTGGGGGACCGTGCCGAGCCCGTTTTGCCTGTTTGCGGTGCAGGTAGGGCGGATATACGCTCACTGACACTGTTTCGAATCGGGCCAGCGCGGTCCGGGTGATCACACCGGATCAGCGCGGGATGGGGGCCACCCCGCTGCCGGCCACCACCCGTGCACCCAGCCTGACCGATGCGGCCGGCGATGTGCTGGACATGCTTGACCGGCTTGGGCTGCCGCAAGTGGTGATCGGCGGCTGCGAGATGGGCGGCTACGTTGCCATGGCGGTGCTGCGTGCCGCGCCGCACCGGGTGGCGGGCTTGCTGCTCAGCGACTGCACACCGAAGGGTGATTCGGTATCGCGGTGCGTCGAGCGGCTGAGTATCGCCGAGCGAGCGGAAACCGAGGGCACGGCCGGTTGGCTCGCGGAGCACACGCTGCCGAGCCTGTTCGGCCGAACGAGTCTGGAAACGCGTTCGGCGATGGTGCGCTGGACGCGTCAGCTGATTGAACTGCAATCCCCTGGTGGGGTTTCCTGGGCTCAGCGTGCCATGGCCGCTCGCCGGGATGTCACCGAGATCCTGCGGGATTCGACCATCCCCGCGCTGGTGCTTGTCGGGGAGCAGAACCAGCTCTTCTCGCCGGCGGAGGCGAAGCAGACCGTCGAGTTGCTGCCCTACGGCGAACTGACCGTGCTCCCCGGGGTTGGCCAGCTGTCCGCCTTGGAAGACTCCGGTACGTTCGCCGAGCTCGTACGCGGCTGGCTCGCCCGCTTTTAACCGCCGCGCGTGTTCTTGAGAGATCCTGCGGTTATTGGGCGCGCCGGAGGACGGCGGGTTTCAGACGGTGGAAACCGCGGACCGATACCGGTCGGCGGGGCCGCAGGACGTAGCGGCTGTCCTCGCGGAGCGCTTCGGCGAACGCGCGGTCCACCAGGACGCGTGCGGGGCGGGCGATCGAGGTCAATCGGCTGGCGATGTTCACCGTCGAGCCATAGACATCGCCGTACCGGCCGAGCACCCTGCCGTAGGCGAGTCCGGCGCGTAGCGATGGCAGCAGGTCGTCCTCTTCCGCCGCGTCCACCAGGTGCAGCGCGATCTCGGCCGCGTCCCGCGGCGTGCCGGCGAGAAACAGCACCTCATCGCCGAGCGTTTTGACCACCCTGCCGTAGTGGTCGGCCACGATCCCCGCCGCCACGGCCTCGAATCGCTCGAGCACGGTTGACAGCTCGGTCGCGCTGGACTGCCTGGTCAGGCTGGTGTAGCCGACCATATCGACGAATCCAACGGCCGAGATTCGGGTGTCCAGATCCTCGTCCTGGGTGGCCAGCGCACGCCCAGCGTAGGCAGCCAGGTGCCGCCGCCACACCAGGCTCTGCACCTCTTCGAGCTGCGGGAGCAACTGATCGATGAACCGGGTCAGCCGGCGGTCGTTACCGGCCAGTTCCGGATTGGCCGCGATGGCCGAGCGCAGCAGATCCACCTGCCATTCGGCGATCCGGGCAAGGTGCTGGCCGAGCGCGCGCGCCGTGGACACCTGCGCCGACACATCCAGGATTCCGTTCTGTACCAAGGCTTCCGCCACACGAAGCGCCTGCACATCGCTATCCGTGAACAGCACGGCGTCGTCCTCGGTACTGGCGAAACCCATTGCGCGCCACAGTTGCGCGGTGCGCTCCATGCTGACCCCGGCACGTTCGGCCACCTGGTGTCGGGTGTACTTACGGCGACCGCCGAGCAGGATCCGTTCGATCCGCCGTTGCACGATCTCCAGCTCGGCATCGTCCTCCGGCTCCGCGGCCGGTTGGTCCGTCTGTTCGGTGAGCTGATCCGAATCCGTGGGGTTCATGACCGCTCAGGTGGTGTGCACGATCAGCACGTCGGTCCGGGACCGGCGGGCTGCCTCGGAGGGCACCGAGCCGAGGATCCGGCCGGCCAGACTACGCAACCCGCGGTTACCTACCACCAGCAGTTCCGCCTCGTGTTTGGCGACCACCTTGAGCAGGGTTTCCACTGGTTTCCCGGAAACCGCCACGGTGTCGATCTTGGTGGCGCCATGCGCGCGGGCCCGTTCGGCGGCCCTGCGCACCGTGTCCTCCGCCGGGTTCGAGCCGACGACCTGGTAGGCCACGTCGTCGCCAAGCTCGTCCCTTGCCTTGGCTACCTCGCGTTCGTCCGTGGGGAAATACGCGCAGGCGATCACCAAGGTAGCTCCCGCAGTGCCAGCCAGCTCCGCGGCACGGGCTACCGCATGCAACGACGAATCCGAGCCGTCCGTGCCGACGACAACGGTGTGGTACATGCTCATGGGCGTCCTCCCGGATGGATGACCGACGGGCAGATCGCGGTGGCCGAGTACCGGCGGCCACCGGTCATCGTTGGCAAGGACCCTACTGGCAAGTCAACTAACGTGCATTGCCTCAGCTGCTGGCGTGCGGTGTCGAACCCTGCGTAACCGGCTCCTCGGTAGCCGGACTATCGGCCGGTGAGTCTTCGGCGGGTTGCTCGGCGGTCCCGTTCTCGGCTAGCGAGCCCCCTGGTGCTGGGCTCTCTGGTTCTGGGCTCCCTGGTGTTGGGCTTCCCGTTTCTGGGCTCCCTGGTGTTGGGCTTCCCGTTTCTGGGCTCGCCGCCGACGGTTTCGCCTGCTCGGCCGCGGCCGGCTCCTGCTCCTGCTCGGTGGCGCGCTCCTGCGGCAACGGATCGAGCACCTGCGCGGAGCCGTCCAGCGCGGCGCCCGCCTCCTGCAGCACCGTGCGCGCGGACTCCAACTGGTTGGCGATCTGGCTACGCAGCGAACGCAGCGCCTCTACGCGCTCGACCGCGTGATTGATCCGCCGGTTGGCTTCCTCGGTCGCCTCGCGCACCCTGCGATGTGCCTCGTCGCTGGCTTCCTGCAGGCGCGCGTTCGCTTCGGTGATCGAGTCATGCCGTCGCTTGTTGGCTTCCTCGGTGGACTCCCGCCGTCGACGTTCGGCCTCGGCCTTGCTCTCCGCCTGTTCCTGGGCGACGCGCTCGCGGATCTCGGTCGCCTCTTCGGTGGCTTCCCGAACGCGTCGTTCGGCCTCGGCCTTGCTTGCGGCTTCCTGCTCGGCCAACTGGCGCATGGATTCGGTGCGCCGCCCAGCCATCGCGATCTCGAAGTCCTCTTCGACCTGGATTCGCCGCTGTTCGGCCTCGGCGTCCAGCCGGTCGCGTTCGGCCGCGGCCGTGCTGGTGATCTCCTCGGCCTTGGCGCGGGCGGTTTCCAGTACGCCGCGATGCTCGGCTTCCATCTCGGCACGCCGCTCATCGAGCTCGGTGAGCATCTTGTCGTACCTGGCCCGCAGCTCGGTGGCGTCCGATTCCGCTTTTGCCCGGATATGTCCGGCTTCGGCCTCGGCGCGTGCTTTGGTTTCGGTTGCCTCGTCCTGGGCCAGCCGCAGCATCCGCTGCAGCCGCTCGGAAAGGCCCTCCATGGTGGTCGGCGGCAGCGAAAGGCGGTCGATCTGGCCGCGCAGGTCGTCGATCTCCGAACGCGCCGATTCGAGTTGCCGTGCCAGGTCGTTTGCCTGGGAGTACGCGGCATCGCGGTCGAACGCGAGCTGCTTCAGCTCGTTGTCGACCCGCTCGAGGTGTTCCTCGACCTGACCGCGACTGTATCCGCGCTTCGTGATGTCGAACCCGGCGCCAAGGGGGACGAGCTCACGTTCGTCGCTTAAGCCCATGGGGTCACGGTACCTGGCAGCGCGGATTCCGGTGGGCGACTCCCCGGAGTCGGCACGCTCATACGCCGCGGAACCGGTTGATCGCGCTCAGATGCCGGGCGCGCTTGTCCTGATCGCGCACGCCGAGACCTTCCTCTGGCGCCAGACACAGCACGCCAACCTTGCCCTGATGCGCGTTGTGGTGCACGTCGAGCGCGGCCTGTCCAGTTTCCGCGAGCCCGTAGGTCTTCGACAGGGTGGGGTGGATCAGCCCCTTGTCGATGAGCCGGTTGGCCTCCCAGGATTCCCGGTAGTTCGCGAAGTGCGAGCCGATGATCTGCTTCAGGTTCATCCACAGGTACCGGTTGTCGTACTGGTGCATATACCCCGAAGTGGACGCGCAGGTGACGATCGTGCCACCACGGCGGGCCACGTACACCGAGGCGCCGAAGGTTTCCTTGCCCGGATGTTCGAACACGATATCCGGGTCCTCGCCGCCCGTGAGCTCGCGGATTCGCGCGCCAAAACGCTGCCATTCCTTCGGATCCTGGGTGTCCTCGTCGGACCAGAATCGGTAGCCCTCGGCGCTGCGGTCGATGATCAGCTCGGCGCCCATCTTCCGGCAGATCTCCGCCTTCTGCTCGTTGGAGACCACACACACCGGAATCGCCCCACCATTGAGCGCGAACTGGGTGGCATACGAGCCGAGTCCGCCGGAAGCTCCCCAGATCAGCACTACATCGCCCTGCTTGACGTCCGCGCCGTTGCGCGAGACCAGCTGCCGGTACGCGGTGGAGTTCACCAGACCAGGCGAGGCGGCTTCCTCCCAGGTCAGATGCGCTGGTTTGGGCATCAACTGGTTGGCCTTGACCAGCGAGAGTTCCGCGAGCCCACCGAAGTTCGTCTCGAATCCCCAGATGCGCTGCTCGCTGTCCAGCATCGTGTCGTTGTGCCCGTCCGGGCCCTCGAGTTCGACGTTGAGACAGTGCGCCACCACCTCATCGCCAGGCTGCCAGGAGTGCACGCCGGGCCCGGTGCGCAGCACCACGCCGGACAGATCCGAGCCGACCACGTGGTAGGGCAGATCGTGCCGGGCGGCAAGTGGCGAGAGCTTGCCGTACTTCTTGAGGAATTTGAAGGTGGAAACCGGCTCGAAGATCGAGGTCCACACCGTGTTGTAGTTGATCGCGCTGGCCATCACGGCGATCAACGCCTCGCCGGGACCGAGTTCAGGGGTGGCGACTTCGTCCAGATGCAGCGAGGCACGTGGATCCTTGTCCTTGCTGGGTACCCCGGCGAACATATCGGCCTCGTCGGCATGCACCGTCACCCCGCGGTAATGGTCCGGGATCGGTAGATCGCTGAGTGCCGCGGCGCGGTCGGGCTCGTCGGCAAGGATGGTGTCAAGGATCTTTCGCACGGCTGACCTCCATGCGGTGGACGTCGTTGGTTCACGGCGGAAGGTTGAGATTACCGGCCGGTAACGCAAGTCGCGCACCAGTGTGAGTGAGGGCACCTGAATAGAGGCCGATGGTTACCCGAAAGTGGGCTTTTGACCTTTGACCGGCCGGCCAATCAAGGCGGACAATTGAGGCGTCAGCCAGCGAGGTCACCCGGAATGTGCTTTTCGGGCGTGCCTGATCGGCACGTTTCGCCTGATCTCTGCATAACCGGAGGAGGTTGTGATGAGTGATCTCTCCACGCGGTCTTGGACTCGTTGGCAGGACTGGGGCGAGGTGGTTCTCGGCGTCGTGGTGGCGCTGACCCCGCTGTGGTTCGACACGTCGACCGGTGCGATGTGGACGATGGTCATCCTCGGTGCGCTCGTGGCGCTCGACGGGCTCGCGTCCCTGGCGATGCCCGGTATGGTGTACGCCGAATGGTTCCAGATGGTGCTGGGTGCCCTGCTGTTCATTTCGCCATGGGTGTTGACCTACACCGATATGACCGGTGCGGCCTGGACCTCATGGATCGGTGGCGCACTGATCGTGCTGGCCGGGGCGGCCGCGCTGCCTGCCGCGACAAGCGCACACGGGCGGACCGCCGGCCAGCACTGACCGGGCTCGTGCGGCGTCGCGAGCAGACGCCGAGGAGTGTTCGGTGGTTGGTTCGAGTTCGTCGCGGCGAGCTGGCAAGGCTCAGGATCCGTCCGCTCGGGAGCGGATCCTGAGCGCTGCCGAGGAATTGTTTGCCGCCCGCGGTTTCGACGCCACGCCGACTTCGCGGATCGCCGATCGTGCCGGGGTGCCAAAGGGACTGGTGCACTACTACTTCCGGCGCAAACGAGATCTGCTCGTGGCGCTGGTGGACCGGTTGCCTTCGGAGGCGGTGGAGCCAGCCTCGGTGGTCGTGCAGGGTGATCTGGCGGCTAGCCTGCGCGGCTTGGTCGCCGAGCTGGACGCCCGGCTTGCCTCTTCGCGCGTACTGTCCCATCTGCTCTGGCGGGAGGCCGATACGCACGAGGTGGTTCGGGTTGCCATGCAGGAGCGCTATCAGCGCATCGTTGATCTACTGCGCACGGTCATCCTCGCGGCCGGTGCGGGCGGTCTGGCACTCGCCGATGTGGACAGTGCGGCCGGCTTGCTCGCGCTCGCGGTGAGCTACCGGCATTCTGTCGCCAGGCACTCGGACGTCAGACAGTGGGAGGACACCGGACAAGCCGGTACGGCCGACCCTGCGGATGACATGCGGCGGGAGGTGGCCTTCATTGCCACGGCCCTGCAGCACCGCTGCTGGGCCAATGGTTAGCGCGCTGCAGCACCGCTGCTGGGTTAGTGACTAGCGCCCTGCGGCACCGCTGCTGGGCTAGTCACTAGCGGCTGGTTCCACGAGTTCCACCAGCACGCCACCGGCGTCTTTGGGGTGTACGAAGTTCACCCTGCTGTTCGCGGTGCCGCGTTTGGCCTGCGGGTAGAGCAGCCGGAGACCGCGTTCGGTGAGCGCGGTGGTCACCGCGTCGATATCGGTGACGCGGTAGGCGAGTTGTTGTAGCCCGGGGCCGTTGCGGTCGAGGAACTTGCCGATCGTCGAGTCCGCGCTGAGCGGGGCGAGTAGTTGCACGGCCGCGCCCGTCCCATCGTCGGTTGCCGCGCGCAGCATTGCCTCGCGCACGCCCTGTTCGGCGTTTTCCTCGACGTGTACCGCGGCCAGCCCGAAGTTGTCCCGGTAGAACGCGATCGCCTCGTCCAGGTCGGCGACCGCGACGCCGACATGATCGATCCCGGTGACGTACTGCTGCAGCGCTGCATCCATGCGCCGGAGTGTACGACCGTATCCAGCGACCTGGGCCGCGCGTACCGCGCCGTGAGCGGTGTTCGTGCAGTTCAGCAGGGGGTGTAAAACTGCTCACACGGCTGTCGGGCTACTGGGCGGTATGGTCGAGCCAACTTCAGGCACGGCTCGTCAGTTCTATGGAGGCTGTCTCATGTCCGGTTCGGTGCTCGTATCCGGGGCGCGTACCCCGATAGGACGGTTGCTTGGCTCGCTCAAGGACTACTCCGGCGCGCAGCTGGGTGGTGTCGCGATCAAGGCGGCGCTGGAGCGTTCCGGGATTGGGCCGGAGCAGGTGCAGTACGTGATCATGGGCCAGGTGCTTACTGCGGGGGCCGGGCAGATACCGGCCAGGCAGGCGGCGGTGCATGCGGGTATCGGGATGGACGTGCCTGCGTTGACCGTGAACAAGGTCTGCCTTTCCGGGCTGGACGCGATCGCGCTCGCCGATCAGCTGATCCGGGCTGGCGAGTTCGACATCGTCGTCGCTGGCGGGCAGGAGTCGATGACGCAGGCGCCGCATCTTTTGCCGAGGTCGCGGTCCGGGTTCAAGTACGGCGATACCGCGCTGGTTGATCACCTTGCCTTCGACGGGCTGCACTGCGCTTTCGACCAGGTCGCCATGGGCGCGGCCACCGAGAAATACAACTCCCGCTACCAGTTGAGTCGCGCGGAGCAGGATGAGTTCGCCGCGCGCTCGCACCAGCTCGCCGCGGCCGCGGCGGCGGCCGGCCGGTTCGACGCGGAACTCGCCCCGGTGAGTATCCCGCAGCGTAAGGGTGATCCGGTCGAGTTCGGTTCGGACGAGGGCGTGCGTGCGGACACCACGGCGGAGGGCTTGGCCAAGCTGCGTCCCGCTTTCGCCTCGGATGGCACGATCACCGCGGGTTCCGCGTCGCAGATTTCCGATGGCGCCGCGGCCGTTGTGGTGATGAGCAAGGCAAAGGCCGAGGAGCTTGGCGTCGAATGGTTGGCTGAGATCGGCGCGCACGGCGTGGTCGCCGGGCCGGACGCCAGCCTGCACGAGCAGCCGTCGAATGCCATCAAGGCGGCACTGGGCAAGGCGGGGCTGGATGCCAGTGCGCTGGATCTGGTGGAGATCAACGAAGCGTTCGCCGCGGTCGGGCTGGTGTCCACCAAGGAATTGGGGATCGACCCGGACAAGGTCAATGTGGACGGTGGAGCGATCGCGCTTGGCCATCCGATTGGCGCCTCTGGCGCGCGCCTCGCGGTGCATCTCGTCCATGAGTTGAAGCGGCGCGGCGGCGGGCTTGGCGCGGCGGCGCTCTGTGGTGGCGGTGGGCAGGGCGACGCATTGCTGCTCCGGGTGTGATCCGGGCTGGCCGTGGCGAAATCCGTTGATGTCGGGGAGCTGGTGGATCGAGCTCGCGCCGGTCAACCCCGGGCGATCGGCCGGCTCATCTCGCTGGTCGAGGATGCGCACCCGCAGCTTCCGGAGATCGCTGCCGCGCTGGTGCCGTATGCCGGGCATGCCAGGATCGTCGGGCTGACCGGACCGCCCGGTGTCGGCAAATCGACGACGACCGCGGCGTTGATTTCGGCGCTGCGGGCGAGTGGTGCACGGGTCGGGGTGCTTGCCGTCGATCCGTCTTCGCCGTTCTCCGGTGGTGCGTTACTCGGTGATCGCATTCGGATGACCGAGCACGCCACGGACAGCGGGGTGTTCATCCGGTCCATGGCGACAAGGGGGCATCTCGGCGGGCTGGCTTGGGCGAGCCCGCAGGCGATCCGCGTGCTGGACGCCGCTGGGTTCGACGTGGTTCTTGTTGAGACTGTCGGCGTTGGACAGTCTGAAGTGGACGTTGTCTCGCTCGCGGACAGTACCGTCGTGCTGCTGGCGCCGGGAATGGGTGACGGTATCCAGGCGGCCAAGGCTGGTGTGCTGGAGATCGCGGACGTTTTCGTGGTGAACAAGGCGGACCGGGACGGTGCCGATCTCGTCGAGCGCGACCTGCGGCAGATGATCTCGCTGGCGCGCAGGGAAATACGTGGGCCGAGCTGGCGGCAACCGATCGTACGTAGCGTGGCCCCGCGTGGCGAGGGGGTCGATGAACTGGTGGCCGCGCTGGACAAGCATCGGGATTGGCTCGCGGCGCATGATGAGTTCGCGGTGCGGCGCCAGCGGCGTGCCGAAAGCGAGGTGCAAGCCATCGCGATCGAGCGGTTGCGGGCCCGGTTCGGCGATATTCGTGGTGCGGCCGGCCGCAGCGTGCTGAGCACGGCGGCCGGGCGGGTCGCCGCCGGCGAACTCGATCCGTACGCCGCGGCGGACCAGATGATCGCCGCCCTGGACGGATAGCCCGGCCGTGCGTGGCGGCGCCGGGTTGCGTGCCGGCCATACGATGCTGGCCGGTCAGCACCCATAGCGGGAGGTCCGCAGCATGCGTATCCGGAGAACGCTCACGGCATTGTCGAGTCTGATCGCGGTCGCCCTGGTGACCTTGAGCGGCCATGCCGCGGCGGAGCCAGCGAGTGGAACGGCGCCGCTGATCGTGGGCGGTACGGATGCCACCGAGGCCTACCCGTTCGCTACCGCGTTGCTGAACAGCGCCGACGAGTCCTTTGTGTGCAGTGCATCGTTGGTCGAGCGGCAATGGGTACTCACCGCCGCGCATTGCGTCTACTCGATGCAGCCGGGCGAGCTCAAGGTGCGGGTGGGTAGCCACGACCGCACCAGCGGTGGCGAGGTGCGTGCCGTCAGCAAGCTGACGCTGCACCCTGACTACGACGACACCGAGCAAACCAGGGTCGACGCGGACATCGCGCTCGTCAAGCTGGCCGAGCCGGTCACCGAGTCCGCCCCGGTCGAGCGAGCTTCCGAGCAAACCGAGCCGGGTACCGAGGGCCGGCTGCTTGGTTGGGGACAGCAGTGCGCGGAGCCAGGTGGTTGTGACTCGGCGGTCACGCTCCAGGAGCTGGATACGGTCACCGTTGGCGATGGATGTGGCTATGGCTACAACCCGGATACCGAGTTCTGCCAGGATCCCGGACCGGGCAAGGGTATGTGCTTTGGTGACTCCGGCGGGCCGCATCTGCTTCCCACCGAGCACGGCTGGCGGCTTGCCGGGGTGACCGTGCGGCTCGGCTACTACGAGGGCGGCGATATGCCGGATTGCGGGCAAGGAGCCACGATTGCCACGGACGTGGCCTACTACGACGACTGGATCGACACCGAACTAGCCCGCTGACTCAACTAGCCCGCTGACGTGGCATGGCACGCTCTGTGACCGCGTTCTTTAAGGTTAGCGAGCTTCGGCGAGTACCGGTGGCAGTGGTTCGGTGTGGAGGACACCGAGCCGCTGTGTGGCGCGGGTGAGCGCGACGTAGAGGTCGTTCAACCCGCGCGGTGATTCGGCGAGGATCAGCTGCGGTTCGGCGACCAACACGGAATCGAACTCCAACCCCTTTGACTGCTCGACGCTCAGGGTCACCACCCGTGCGGTGAGGTCCGGGTCGGCGCTGGCCGCGGCCTCCGGCACCGCCGAGGCGATCCGGTTGCCGATCGCGTGCACCTGCTCGGTTGGCACGATCACCGCGAGCGTGCCCTCGCCAATCCGCACGGCTTCCTTGGCCGCGCATTCCACCAGCCGGTCCGCGAGCGGCCCATCGATGCGCTCCTGCCACGGGGCGACACCGGTGTCCCGAACGGAGCGCGGCGCGGCGAGTTCCGGGTTGATCTCGGCAAGCAGCCGCGCGGCCACCGCCATGATCTCGCTCGGGGTGCGGTAGTTGACGGTCAGTTCGACCTTGCGCCACCGGTCGCCGACATAGGGCTCGAGCGCGCTCGACCACGAGGTACTGCCCGCCGCGCCACCGGTCTGCGCGACATCGCCGACCAGCGTCATCGACCGGCTGGGGCAGCGCCGCATCAGCAGCCGCCAGGCCATCGCGGACAGCTCCTGCGCCTCATCCACGATGACATGCCCGAACGTCCAGGTGCGGTCGGCCGCGGCTCGCTCGGCGGTGGTGTGCGGCGCGGAGCGCTCATGCCGCTCGGCCAACCGGTACGCGTCCAGCAAGTCGGTCGCCATCAGGATGTCCGGATCAGCGTCGTCGGCCAGATCCATGATGTCCAGCACGCCCTGCGCGTAGTCGATCGCCTGGCGCTGCTGGCGTTGCTCCCGCTCCCGTGCCTCGGGGTCATGCTCACCGAGCAGTTCAGCGGCCTCATCGAGTAGCGGGACGTCCGCGGGTGTCCACGGTGCTGTCGGCTCCCGCAACAGCAGATCTCGTTGTTCGACGGGAAAATCGCGCATGGCGGCGGCGATCCTGGCGGGGGCGCGGAACAGGTCGGTGAGTAGTTGCTCGGGGGAGAGCAGCGGCCACAGCCAGGTCAACGTCGCCTGCACGGTGTCCGACTCGGACAGTTCGCGGCGGATATCGGTCAGGTCCGCCTCGTCGAGTAGTTCCGCACCGAGCCGTGCGGCGACCTGGTCGGCGAGCGCGTTGACGATCTCGCGAACGAAAATCGGCCGCGCCTCGTTATGCGTGCGCTGTGAGCTGCGCGCCTTCTCTCTCGCCTGAGCGCAGGTTTGCGGATCAAGTAGCAGCGTCTCGCGGTCGAAGCTGACCTCGATCGCGGTGCTGGGTACCCGTTCGCGATCGGCGACCGCGGCGGCGAGTACCTCGACCATTCGCGTGCTGCCCTTGAGCGTCGTGGTCTCGACGGATTCCTTACCGCGCGCGGTGATCCCGGGGTAGAGGTCACCAATCGTGCTCAACAGCACGTCCGTCTCGCCAAGCGAGGGGAGTACCTGCCCGATATAGCGCAGGAAGGTGGGGTTCGGACCCAGCACCAGCACCCCACGCTTGGCCAGCTGCTCCCGGTAGGTGTAGAGCAGGTAGGCGGCGCGGTGCAGCGCGACCGCGGTCTTGCCGGTGCCGGGGCCGCCCTGCACGACGAGTACGCCGGTCAATCCCGAGCGGATGATCCGATCCTGTTCGCCCTGGATCGTCGCGACGATATCGCTCATCTGCCCGGTTCTGCTGGCGTTCAGCGCGGCGAGTAGCGCGGATTCGCCGGCGAGGCCGTCCCTGCGCTCCGGGTCGGCGATGTCGAGATCGAGTACCTCGTCGTCGATCGCGGTCACCGTTCGGCGCCGGGTCCGGATATGCCGACGCCGGCGCACTCCGTCCGGTGCCGCGGCCGTGGCGAGGTAGAACGGGCGCGCGGCCGGCGCCCGCCAGTCCATCAGCAGTGGCTCGTAGTCACCCTGTTCATCGAAAAGACCAAGTCGCCCGATGTACTGGTGTTCCTCGTGCTGGAAATCAAGGCGACCGAAGCACAGACCATTCTCTACGGCGCTGAATTGCGCGATCCGATCCGAGTAGATCGACGCGGAGATATCCCGTTCCCGTTGGTGCTGGTGATTACTGCTGTTCTCACCGAGCACTTTGGACAGACCTGTCGTTGCCTGCTCGCGCAGCTCGTCGAGCTTGGCATACAACATCGACACGTATTCCTGCTCACGCGCTATCTCGGCTTCTTCGCGCTGCTCCCGCGAACCACCTGACGACATTGACAAACTAGCCTCGCCTTTGCTAAAATCCAGCCACGGTTTCTCCCGAATTCTCCGGGAATCTCACACGCCCGACTGGAAAACATAGCAAGTTTCCTGGTTATTCCGCCAGCGGGACATCCGCCGGGTCGGGTGGCCGGCAGTATACAGCCGTGATCTCACCGTCCACAATGGTCTCGCCGGCGCCGTGTGGGATGACCACCGTGCTGCCCCTGCCGATCGGCAGCGGCGGACCCGATTCGGGACGTAGCGTCGCGGTCCCGCTGAGTGCAACCAGTACCCCATAGCACGGAGCGAGTCGTGCCTGCGTGCTGATCCGCAGCCACTCCGCTCGGAAGAACGGGTTGGCCGCCGCGGGCAGCGGGTTCAACCTCGGGCCATCGCCAGGTCCACGGTGCACTACCTCGGCCAGCCGGGCAGCTGACCAGCCGGAGTGATCCAGGCAGCGCAGGGCGTTCGGATAGCCGATGCCCAGGTGCGCTTTCGCCGCGTCGGGGAGAAAGTCCTGCCATTCCAGGGTTATCGACAGGTCGGTTGGCTGCTGTAGCTCGACGATGAACACCCCGGCGCCGATCGCGTGCGGTACACCTGCCGGTACGAACACGGTGTCCCCCGGATTGACGGTGATCGCGTTGAGCGCGTCGAGCATTGCCGCGCTGTCCTGCTCGGCGACCCAGCCAGCAACCGTCTGCGGGTCCTGGTCCTCCCGGAAGCCAAGGTAGACGGTGCGGTCGGGGGAATCCGTGTGCACCACCACCCAGGCTTCGGTCTTCCCGCAACCGGCGGAGAGCTGTGTCCTGGCGAAGGCGTCATCCGGATGACAGTGCACCGGCAGTCGCTGGCCGGCATGCAGCAGCTTCACCAGTAGCCCGGTGTTCACGCCGAGCGCATCGTGCTGCGCGGCGCCGAGCCAGCCGAGCGGATCGGCCGCAACCGCATCGCGGAGTAGCCGGCCATCCGCCAGTGTGCTCAGGCCGTGCGCCTGCTGGCCGAACAGCGTGGTGGCCGAAGCTACCCAGTCTTCCGGGCCGAATTCCGCGGCGTCCACGCTGCCGCGCAGCTCGGCGATGGCGGCACCGCCCCGATAGAACTGCGGGGGCTGATTCGCCGGCAGTAGCTCGATGGTGGGCGGACGGCTGGCGTTCATGTACTGACCTCTCCTGAGCCACGTGGCACCAGCCGTACCGGCAGGACCACTTGTTTCGCGGGGGTGGAATCTCCCCGCATTCTGGCGAACAGCCGCTCCGCCGCGGCCCTGCCGAGTTCGGCGGGATCATGCGCGATCACGGTGACCGCGGGCCGCAGCAGATCGGCCAGTTCGAAATCATCGAAACCCACCAGCGCCGGCCGGTGATCCCGCTCGTGCAGCGCGCGCAGCGCATGCACGGTGGCCCTGTTGTTCCCGGTGAACAACGCGGTCGCGGGGGATGGGCCGTCGAGGACGGCGCGCAACGCGTCGCCGATGCTCGCTTCGGTTGGCGCGGCCATCTGAATCAGGTGCTCGGGTAGTTCGATACCCGCGAGCGCGCAGCCCTCGCGAAAACCCCGCAGGCGTTCGCCGGCGGTGAAGATGTGCGAGCTGTCGCCGAGGAAAGCGATCCGCCGGTGTCCGTGCGCGGCCAGATGCGCGACGGCCGCGCGGGCACCGCCCACGTTGTCCACCAGAACCGTGTCCGCGGTCAGTCCGCGGGGCGGGCGGTCCGCGCAGACGATGGGAGTGCCGGCGTGCTGCTCCGGCGCGAGGTAGCCGTGCTGGTCGCCGGTCGGCACGACGATCAGCCCATCCACCCTGCGGGCGCAGAACTCCGCGGCCAACTGGTGTTCCCTGGTGGGGTCCGCGTCCGAGGAACCGGTGAGCACCTGGCAGCCGTGGCTTCGGGCGACCTCTTCGACGGCACGGGTTAGCCCGGAGTAGAACGGATTCGACACGTCCTCGAGGACCAGCCCAACGGTGCCGGTGGAGCGTCCGCGCCGGAGATTGCTCGCGCCGATATGGCGCCGGAATCCGAGCGAGTCGATCGCGGCGAGGACCTGGCTCGCGGTATCCGGGTGCACCCCTGGCTCGTCGTTGACCACTCGGGACACGGTTTTGACGCTCACCCCGGCCAGCCGGGCGACATCGGTCATCGTCGCCCGGCGAGATGCTGGTAGGGGGTGCGCGAACGGGGAGTCTGACAACGATGTCATAGCGCGGAGATTTCACCCTGCCTGGGGCTGTCGTGTCAACTGCCCCAGGCGGCCAGTCGGAACCGACCAGTCTTGCGATACGTCGACTAGTTATCTGTCACATCTGGAGTTATCACTGACGAATCGAGGCGGTCATGCCGGTATTCCTCCGGATCCTGCGCGTCGTGCTGCTCGTCGGCGGGTTCGCCTTCCTGGTGCTCGCGCTGGCACAGGAGATCTTCTACGCCAAGGGAAGTGGCCGCCTCGATGTAGAGCTGACCTGCACACCCGATGAGTTCGAGCCGCTGGTCACGGTGTGCTCGACCGATCTGATGCCGAACAACAGCGTGTTCGCGGACATCCGGATCAGGGACGTGCTCTATGCGGTCATCGGGATCGGGTTCCTGCTCGCGGCGCTGATCGTCAGCCTCAGTGGTATTCGCAGGGCGCTGTTGCCAGGGCCGGTGCGGACCGGTTCGGCCCAGCTTGCCGCGCCGATGCCGGCGGGTCCAGCTGCCGGAGTTGCCTATTCGCCGGTGCAGTTCCCGCAGCCCGGACAGCCCGGATGGTCAGCGCCACCCGGGCACGGCGCGCCGTGGTCACCGGACCAGCCGCCACGGTGAGCGCGGTCACGCAGCACACTGAGGGGGAGCCGTCGATCCCCGACCCGTAGGAGAGCCCGTGCTGAGTACCGCGAGTGGCAAGTTCCGCGTTATCGCCTTCGCTGAGGCGGCTTCCTGGTTGGGCCTGCTGATCGGGATGTACGTGAAGTATCTGGGCAGCGGTTCGGAAATCGGCGTGAAGATTTTCGGTCCCGTACACGGTTTCCTGTTCGTGGCCTACGTGCTGATCGCGATCTGGGTGGCCAAGCCGTTGAACTGGAACGGCCGGATGCTGGTGCTGGCACTACTGGCAAGCATCCCGCCGCTGTTCACCGTGCTGTTCGAGCGCTACGCCACCCGGGCGGGCAAGCTGTCCGATGGGGAAACCAGCGAAACCACCGAGACGGCTTGAGTAAGCCATCCGCCTAGCGTTCGAGCATGCCTAGTTCTCGAAGTCGCCGACCGCCTTGCGCACCTTCGCCAGTAGCTCGGTGAGCTGCTCCGTCTGCTTGCCGGTGAGCCCGCGCAGGCCGAAGTCCACGGCGGTCACCGCTTCGGTGGCCGCCTCCCTGCGGGCCCGGCCCGCGTCGGTGATCTCCACGAGGGTGGTGCGCCGATCGGTCGGGTGTGGAATCCGCTTGACCAGATCGTCGGCCTCCAGTCGGTCCACGATGTTGGTCACGCTGGTCGGGTGCAGCTGCAGTCGCTCGCCCATCACGCGCATCGGCAGGCTGCCCTTACGTGCGAAGCTCAGCAGCACCAGCGCTTCGTACCTCGCGAAGGTGAGCCCATGCGGTTTCAAGGCCCCGTCCACGGCGGACTGGACGATTTGCTGAACCCGCATAATGCTGGTGACCGCGGCCATGGTCTCGGCCGGCCCGACGCGTTCGGCCCACAGCTCCGCGGCACGGGCAATGGGGTCGAAGGGCAGCGCGCGAGAACTCATGGGTACCGAAGTTACCAGTGAGTCGGAAATCGTCAGGCAACGTCTCCCGGTGTCGAAGTACGGAACAGCCGTGGGTAAGGAGTAGCAGCATGCTGGTGGCTTTTAGTGTCAGTCCGCTCGGTGGCGACTCGGACGGCGTGGCCGAGGCGGTCGCGGAGGCCGTCCGGGTGGTCCGCGAATCCGGGCTGCCCTGCGAGACCAACGCGATGTTCACGCTGGTGGAAGGGGAATGGGACGAGGTGATGGCGGTGCTCAAGCGCGCGAGCGAGGTAGTCGCCGCGCGGGCGCCGCGAGTGAGCCTGGTAATCAAGGCCGACATCCGACCAGGGCATACGAATCAACTGCGCGCCAAGGTGGAGCGGGTGGAGAGCTTGCTCGCCGAGTAACCCGCGTGCGGTGGACCCAGCGGCATCGGTGATGGACTTCGTGCCAGGATAGGTGTCGTGACACGGCCAGATCCACGCCAGCAAGCCGCAACCTCCGCAGCGCTGTCCGGTGCTGTCGATTTGTCCGCACTGAAGGCGCGTGCGGATGCCAATCGTCAGCAGGGCGGACAGCCCGCCGCGCCCACAGCCGAGGGCCAGTCCGGTGCCGCCAGTGCGCCAGGCGGCTTCGTGCTCGATGTGACCGAGGCCAGCTTCCAGGCCGACGTCGTCGAGCGCTCCATGGAGATCCCCGTCGTGGTCGATCTCTGGGCCGACTGGTGTCAACCGTGCAAGCAGCTTTCGCCTGTACTGGAGCGGTTGGCCGCGCGCGGTAATGGCACCTGGCTACTCGCCAAGGTCGATGTGGACGCCAACCCGCGGATCGCGCAGGTGTTCGGCGCGCAGTCGATCCCCATGGTGGTCGCGATCGCGGGCGGCCAGCCGGTGGACGCGTTCCAGGGCGCGTTGCCCGAGCCGCAGATCCAGGAGTGGCTGAACTCGCTACTGGACGCGCTCAGGGAGAAACTGCCGGGAATCAAGGCAGCCGAGGCCAATGCGCCGGCCGGTGCTGAGGAAGAGCCAGCCGAGCAGGAAGATCCCCGGTTCACCGAGGCCGAAGCGGCGATTGAACGCGCGGACTACGCGGCCGCGCAAGCGGTCTACGAGGGCATCCTGGCCAGTGAGCCGGGTAATGAGCAGGCGAAGGCCGCGCTGGCCCAGGTGCGGTTCGCGGGCAGGGCGCAGGCGCATGATCCCGCCGTCGTGGCAAGGGCGGATGCCGATCCGGCCGACGTCGAGGCGCAACTGGCCGCGGCAGACGTGGAACTGGCGGAACAGCGGGTGGCGGAAGCCTTCGCGCGGCTGATTCGTGCCGTGCGTGAACTCGCTGGCGATGACCGCAACCGCGTGCGCGAGCACCTGGTCGAGATGTTCGAGCTGTTCCCCGCGGACGATCCGCGAGTGGCCACCGCCCGACGTAACCTCGCCAGCGCGCTGTTCTAGGTCGGCGCCGTTCTGGGAAAACTGTGCCGAGCGTGCCGTGGCTGCACCCGGTCACCGCAAGATCCCTAAAGGTTGCGGTTCGGGTGTACCAGGCAACCTCCCCGTTCGTCCCGATAAGCACGCTAACCGTAAAGAACGCGGTCACGCTGGGAGCAGGTTGATGCCGTCGTGCGCGCGGACGTGCATCTCGCCATCGAGGGCATCGAGGACTCGGATACCGAAAGCGGGGTCCATGAGTTCGCTCGCTTCCTCGGCCGTCATCCAGCGAACTTCCCGTGCTTCGGGGGTGGCGTGGATGTCGCCGTCGCCAGGTGAGCAGCGGAACACGAGCGCGACGATTCCACGGCTGAGATTCTTGTAGATGCCCGTGAGCCGGTCGACTTGGACATTCATACCGGTTTCTTCGACGACTTCGCGGCGGAGGCCGTCCTCGAAGGTCTCGTCCAGTTCGAGGACTCCCCCTGGCATTTCCCACCGACCGTTGTCGCGGCGCCGAATGACCAGCACGCGGTCGCGCTCGTCGACAACGATGCCGGCGACGCTGACGGAATGCTTCGGATTGTCTGCCATGGCGAGTCACTACTTCCGGCTCGGATGGGCGCTACCGTTCGATGTCGCGTCCAGCGAGTCTGCTAGCAACCTTGCTAGCAACGCCGTGTATGACACACTAGAACACGCCTAGTCGTCCGTACGAGGAGCCGGTGTGCTGCAGCTTGGCCAACTGGATAGGACGGATGACCGGCCGCCGTATCGCCAGATAGCGGCGTTGCTGCGGGAGGCCATCGACCTTGGCGCCCTGGCGCCCGGTGAGAAACTTCCTTCCGAGACGGCGCTGACTCAACATTTCGGCGTGGCACGGATGACGGTGCGGCACGCCATTCTGGAACTTCGCGGCGAAGGTCTGGTAGCCGCCGAACATGGGCGCGGCGTGTTCGTACGAGCTATGCCGCCGGTGCGGCGGCTGGCATCCGATCGGTTCGCCAGAAAGCACCGCGCGGGCTCCGACGGCAAAGCTGCGTTCCTGGTAGAAGCGGAGAAGGCCGGATACACGGCAGACGTTGATCAACTTCGAATCTTTCGCGACAAGGCGTCCGAAGGTGTGGCTGAGCGGTTGCGATTACCACTTGGCTCGGAGCTGGTCGTGCGGGAACGGCGATACTTGGCTAACGGAAGGCCGATCGAAATCGCGACCTCGTACCTGCCAGCGGTGATCGCAGGCGGCACCGCCATCGAGGAACCCGATCCAGGTCCTGGCGGAATCTACGCACGGGTGGAAGAAGTCGGCCATCAGCTCACTCGGTTCACCGAGGAAGTCGGCGCTCGGATGCCCTCGCCCAATGAACGAAAGACCTTGGAGCTCGGTGCGAGCGTTCCGGTACTGACTGTCGTGCGTACGGCGTTTGACGCCGCCGACGTCGCAGTCGAGGTCTGCGACACGGTCAAGGTCGCGTCTGCTTACAAGCTCGAATACGACTTTCCTGCGCGCTGAGTGTTCGCGAAAGCAACATTGGTGGCCAAGCGTGTTGACACTTATCTAGACAACTAGGAGAGTTCATTTACGGCAACCAGACCGTTCGAATGAGCACGACCAAGGAATGGAAACACGATGAATATGGCCAGGTTTTACCGCTTTGACGCGTCAGGTGAGTGCACATTCTCGACTCGTCCGGCAAAGATCAAATGAGCTTCAACGCTACGTGGCGCCCTGGTCCCGACGCGGTGGCTGGTATGCACATTCTGGGGATGGCTTCTGGCGCCGCAGGACTGGTGATCTATCTACATCCGGATAGCTTGGCGATTACTCCACCTGCTGATCCTGCCCAATGGCCAGCTTTTGTACGGTTGATGCGAGAGATCCGGGATGGTGCCGATGAACTAGCGAGGTTCATGGATCAGGATCGATCGTCCTCACGCGACACGTAGGGAGTGTGTCTGATGAGCGGCGATGAAACATATCGGCATGCCTTGGTAGCACGGTTGCCGTTTCAGGCTGGAGGCGGAGCGTGCACTGTGCTGGTGCGTCGAGTCGATGGAAACGTGCAGCTACTCTTTCATGCCGTGCTCGACACGACTGCCGTACTGACAAGGAATCAAGTTGCGGAGTTGATCGACGCATTGAGTGCCGCCGTCGAGTAAGAGGCCGCGCTGACCAACCAGCGCGGCGGGGGCACTGCGCATCGGGGTAATGACCGTCGGCCTCGGCTACGCCGCGACCCTTGTCGCCACGGTCGCCTTCAGCTTCTTCCTCTGCTATCAATTCTGACGGTGGATCGCGCCGATAAGACCGCTGACTTCGATGCCGGAGCGCGGTGCCCCGGCATCGAAGTGGCGGACTAGCCGTAGTTCTTCTCGCAGGTTTGCATTCCGTCGGTGTAACCGGCGCGGAACGCGTCCACCATGCTGAAGCCGACCGCGTTGCGCTCACCGTTGAGGTCGGCGGCGATCAGACTCTGCGGGGCGAGCATCTCGGCGATCGCCTCGTCCAGATCACCTGGGGACAGCCGGAGCTGTTGCTGCTCGCCGTCATGCGGCTCGGATGCGAAACCAGCCCAACTACCGGTGAGACATGCCGTGCGCAGCCCGGCGTTGTCGTCGTCCAGTGCCGCGCCGGTCGCCTGCTGTACGGCCATGCTGTAGCGCGAGGCGATCTCACCGAAGGCGGCGAAGTCGCCGATACCGTCGCCCTCCATGCCGCTACTGCCACGTTGTGGTGGGGTAGCGAGCTCGTTCAGCGCCGCTACGTCCATCGCGATGACGTTCTCGTCCTGGCAGTAGGTCACTCGCGCGGTCGCGGTGCCGTCGGCGCATTCCGCGCCATCGGTGCGAAACTCCGGCGGGTTCGCCCCGGTGTCCCGGAAGGCCGCGTCCAGGCTCTGCTTGAGCAGGTTCAGGTACCGCTCCTCGATCTGCAGGTTGCCCTCACCGGCGTCCTGCTCGTTGAACGGCGTTTCGGTGATCCGCTCGGCCATTTCCTGCGCATCCATATCGGCACACCGCGCCACACCCTCGGTGAAACCCTCCTGGAAGGCGAAGACCCGGTCGAAGGCGCTGCCGTGCGCGCCCGGCGCGGTATACACCTGGCCGGCCTCGTCGCGAATCATGAACAGCGCACCGAGCACCTGGTTGATGCCCTCACCAGTGGATACCCGGAAATGCGAGGACTTGTCCTCAGCGATCCACCGGAAGAAGCCGCCCGCGTAGCAGTCCGCCTGCTGCTCCTTGATGATCGTCTGAGTGGTGTTGCTGATGTTGCTCTTCTCGCCGAGCCGGAACTGCACCGCGTGCCCCATCTCGTGGGCGAGCACGGTGACCACCGCCATCGGGCCGAACTGTTGGTTGAGCCCGGGAAGCAGGGTGCCCCTGTCCCAAGCCACGCTGTCGTCCAGCTGGCAGTAGAAGGCGTTGACCAGACCTTCGGTGCTCTCCCCGCAGATCTCCACGGGCGAGCTCTCCGCGTCGTAGGAGACGAGCCGTTTCACCGGTTCGAACTGCTCATCGAAGTTCTTCGGCATCTCGGCTTCCCAGAACTCGTAGAGATCGGCGACCGCGTTGATGGCGAGCTGGTCCATCTCGCTGTGGTCCGCGTTCTCCACGTCCAGGTCGGCGTCCTCGGCGCCTTCCTTCGGGCCGCTCTCGAAGTGCGTAACGGGCAGCCCACCGACGTCCCCGTGCGTCTGCGCGGTCCCCTCCACCGCCTTCTCGCTACATCCGGCGAGCATCAGCCCGCAGGCCAACACCGCGGTCAGTACCGAAAGTTTGCCGCGCCGGGCGGTCCCCATTCGTCGCGCCATCACCACATCGTTTCCGTTCCATCGGCTCAACCGGAGCCAACCGGTCTCCGTGCCTCCCCCGAGTTCGGCATCGATCCGCTGTGTCGAAGGTCCCCACCGAGCGAGCACAAGGTCAGTGCGCACCTTACTGGGCGGACTCGGCGCGCGCTCAGGGATCTACACATTCCGGTCGCGGCCCGAGCCCGGTCAGCTGGGCAAGCAGGAATTCGTGCCGTCGAGCACGCCGACGCGAAACGCCGCGAGCCGCTCGAAACCGGTATCGAGCGCGGCACCGTCCAGATCGCGGGCCGGATAGTCGTGGGTGAGCAGTAGCTGCACCGTTTCGTCCAGGTCGCCAGGGGAGAGCGCGAATCCCTGGGCGCGCCCGAGCAGTTCCGAGGTATACGCGCCGGCGAGGCACAGCGCGCCGCGTTGCGCCTGTTCGCCGCGTAACGGCTGGTCGAGAGCGGCCAGGGCACTTAACGCATATCTGCTGGCGAGCAGCGTTCCCGTGGCGTAATCGCCGACGGTGGTGTGTAAATCGCGCAGCGGTCCGGTGTCCGCGTACCGGATCTCGTTCTGGTCCGGGCAGTAGGAGACGGGTCCCTGGTTGCCTCCGGCACATTCCGGGATCCGCCGGGACCTGGTGAGCTCGGGCGGCTGCCACCGGGTGCCGTGATCGCTGGCGATCTGGCCGAAGTAGCCGACCGCGTCCCTGCGCAGCGCGCTGGTCAGCTCCTCGAACGAGAGGTTTCCGCCGCTGGCCTGATCGTCCATATTGAGAAACTCGCGCTGGGTGAACGACCGGCTCTTCGCGTCGATTCCGGCGCATTGTTCGGCGCCTGCCCGGTAGCCGTCCTGAAACGCGGACACCCGGTCAAAGGCATCGCCGTGCGCGGCGGCGTCCTGTTGCCCGGTGCCGATCGGATCCCGGAAGGTGATCAGCGCGCGTAACGCCGAGTCCAGCTGTTCCTCGTCGATCCGCAGATACTCCGCCCTACCGTCGCTGATCCAGCGCATCACGGCGCCGGCATAGCAATCGGCCATGGCCTCGATCACGATCGTCGGGAACCGATCCGGGTTGGCCCGTTCGACCTCCTGCGTGATCCCGGATCTGCGTTGTGCCGCATGGCCCATCTCATGCGCGAGCACCATCAGCACGGCCTCCTGGCCGAACCGCTCGTTGAGCACCGGGAGCAGCGCCGCGCGGTCCCAGGCGAGCACATCCTCGCTCGGGCAGTAGAAGGCATTGCCTTCCACCTCGGCCGGCGAGCTCGTGCACGGCGGCGGGTCCGCGCGCGGATTGGCGCTGTCGACCGAGTAGTAGCCGCCCTCGAGGTCGCGCCACGGCTCGTCGAACACCCGAGGGAAGGTCTGCTCCCAGTAGCCCTGGACATCGGTGAGCACCGTCGCGGCGAGCCGGTCGAGCTCGCCGCCATCGCCGCCGCGAATGAACGACGGGTCGACGCCACCTCCCGGCACGTCCTCGGCGACCAGCGCCTCCTCGCGTGGCTCGCCCGGGAGTACGGTCGTACAGCCAGTGAGCGTGGCGAGGCCGGCGAGCAGCGCGATGAGCACCCGTACCTTCGACACCCGCCCAGTTGGCATCTGCCCAGTGTGCCTGCTCCGGTGGGCGGCATGCGCCAGCTGGCCCGGCATGGCCGATAGGCTCGCCGGTCGTGAAGGCCGTACGTCGATTCACCGTCCGCGCCGGGCTACCCGCGCCACTGGCGGAGCTGCGCACCCTGGCCACGAATCTCCGTTGGAGCTGGCATCCACCGACGCAGGATCTCTTCGCCGGGATCGACCCAGAACTGGCCGAGCGGGTGAACGGGGATCCGGCGCGGATCCTCGCCGAGGTGCCCGCGGCCCGGTTGGAGGAGCTGGCGGGTGATGAATCCTTCCTCGCCAGGACCAGAGCGATCTCGGATGATCTGCGCCGCTACCTGAGTGCGCCGCGCTGGTACCAGCGCCGCCAGGACGAACTGGCCAGGCGAGGCGATGACCCGGATCAGCTGCCCGCCGCGATCGCGTACTTCTCGATGGAGTTCGGTGTTACCGAAGCACTGCCGAACTACTCCGGTGGGCTTGGCGTGCTTGCGGGCGATCACCTCAAATCGGCGTCCGACCTCGGCGTGCCGATGATTGGTGTCGGGCTGTTCTATCGCGCCGGCTATTTCCGGCAGGCGGTGTCCCCGGACGGCTGGCAGGTCGAGCACTATCCGGTACTCGACCCGAGTGGCCTGCCGCTCGATCTGCTCGTCGATCAGGCGGGGCGGCCGGTGTTGATCGAGGTCGCGATGCCGGGCAACCGGCTGTTGCGGGCCCAGGTCTGGACCGCGCAGATCGGCAGGGTTCCACTGCTGTTGCTGGACTCCGACGTGCCGGACAACGACGATGATCTGCGCGGGGTCACCGACCGGCTCTACGGCGGCGACGCCGGTCATCGGATTCGCCAGGAGATCCTTGCCGGTGTCGGCGGGGTTCGCGCGGTGCGGCATTACTGCGCGCATGCCGGGCACCCGGAGCCCGAGGTCTTCCATATGAACGAGGGGCATGCTGGTTTCCTCGGGCTGGAGCGAATCAGGGAACTGATCGAAACCAGGCAGCTCGATTTCGACCAGGCGCTGTGCTGCGTGCGGGCGGGGACGGTGTTCACCACGCATACGCCGGTGCCCGCCGGGATCGACCGCTTTCCGGTGGATCTGCTGCAGCACTACTTCCACGACGGTCGCCTGCTGCCAGGGGTCGATTTGCGCAGGGTGCTGGCGCTCGGCGCCGAGGCGAACCCGGGACTGTTCAATATGGCGCATATGGGGCTGCGGCTGGCGCAGCGGGCCAATGGTGTCTCGGCGCTGCACGGTCAGGTTTCCCGGGATATGTTCGCGGGCCTGTGGCCCGGTTTCGACACCACCGAAGTGCCGATCGCGGCCGTCACCAACGGGGTGCACGGGCCGACCTGGACCGCGCAGGAGATCGGCAAACTGCTCGGCGAGTCCGAAGTGCCCGGCGGGGACAACGGTGTCGGGCTCACCGAACTGCGGCCGATCACCGACGCGCTGCTCTGGGAGCTACGCTGCGGGTTGCGCGAACGGCTGATCGGTGAGGTGCGCCGGCGGCTGCGGGCGAGCTGGCTGCAGCGCGGCGCTTCCGAGTTGGAGTTGCGCTGGACGGATTCGGTGTTCGACCCCGACGTGCTGACCATCGGGTTCGCCCGCAGGGTGCCCACCTACAAGCGGATGACGCTGATGCTGCGCGATCCGGAGCGGCTGCGCGCGCTGCTGCTCGATGCGCAGCGACCGATCCAGCTCGTGGTGGCCGGCAAATCGCACCCCGCTGACGAGAACGGCAAGGCGCTGATCCAGCATATGGTGCGCTTCGCCGACGATCCCGAGGTACGCCACCGGATCGTATTCCTGCCGGACTACGACATGTCCATGGCGCGCTTCCTGTACTGGGGTTCGGATGTGTGGTTGAACAACCCGATGCGCCCGCTGGAGGCCTGCGGCACGTCGGGGATGAAGTCCGCGCTGAACGGCGGGTTGAACGTATCCATCAGGGACGGCTGGTGGGACGAGTACTTCGACGGCGAGAACGGCTGGGCGATCCCGACCGCGGATGGCGTCGCCGATCCCGCACGTCGTGATGACCTGGAGGCGGCGGCGCTCTACGACCTGATCGGCAACCAGGTCGCGCCGCTGTTCTATGAGCGGCGGGCGGATGGGGTGCCGGCGCGCTGGATGGCCATGGTGCGGCATACGCTCGCCTCGCTCGGGCCGAAGGTGCAGGCTTCCCGGATGGTGCGGGAGTACGTGGACTCCTGCTACGTACCGGCCGCCGCCGGGGTAGCCGCGGCCAGCGCGGACGGTTTCGGCGGCGCGCGCGACCTCGCCGAGTACCGGGCGCGAGTGGCCGCGAACTGGTCGAGGGTGCGGGTGAGCGACTGTGAACTCGACGTGGCCGAATCCACCGCACCGGTGATGGGCGATGTGGTGCGGGTGAGCGCGAACGTCGAGCTCGCCGGCCTTCAGCCATCCGATGTGGACGTTCAGGTGGTGCTCGGCAGGGTCGGCGATACGGATGAGCTGGCCGATGTGGTCGCCGTGTCGCTTGCCCCCAGCACGAACGCCGGCGAGCAGGGCGCGCTGGTGTATCGGGGTAGCCTCGCGCTGCCGCACGCTGGCTCGCTCGGCTACACCGTGCGCGTGCTGCCCCGGCATGCACAGCTGGCTACGGCCGCGGAGCTGGGCAGGGTGGTTTTCGCCGAATGAGTCTTGCTGGCCGACCTGGCTGGGATTCGCGGGGAAACGCGCACCGCAGGAGGGGATACCCTGGCCGCGCGCGGCACCTGGATGGCGAAGGGCGACAATGGGCGACGTGACGGAACAGACGCAGACAGCGGGTGCCGCCGCTGACGATTTCGTCGTTCGGATGGCCGGAGTCGGGGTCCGCCGGGGTCGTACCGAGTTGCTGAGCGGGCTCGACTGGCAGGTCGAGCTGGACGAGCGCTGGGTGATCCTGGGGGCGAACGGCGCCGGTAAAACGACCTTGCTGCGGTTGGCCGCGGCCGAGATGCATCCGACCACCGGCGTGGTTGACCTGCTCGGTGAGCGCTTGGGCAGGGTCGATGTCTTCGAGCTGCGCCCGCGGATCGGCTTTTGCACCGCCGCCCTGGCGAACCGGGTGCCGCCCGACGAAGTGGTACGCGACGTCGTGGTCAGCGCCGGTTACGCGGTGCTCGGCAGGTGGCGAGAGGAGTACGACTCGCTCGACCACGACCGCGCGATGGGGCTACTTGGCATGCTCGGCATCCCGCACCTCGCTGATCGGCGGTTCGGCACCCTGTCGGAAGGGGAGCGCAAGCGCACCCTGATTTCTCGCGCGCTGATGACCGACCCGGAGATGCTGCTGCTGGACGAACCGGCGGCCGGGCTCGACCTCGGTGGCAGGGAAGACCTGGTGGCCAGGTTGTCCTCGCTGGCGATGGATCCGGACGCGCCGGCCACGGTGCTCGTCACGCACCATGTCGAGGAGATCCCGCCGGGCTTCACGCATCTGCTGCTGCTCAGCGACGGCGCGGTGGTCGCCAGCGGGCTCCTCGAAGACGTGTTGACCAGCGAAAACCTCACCAAGACGTTCAACCAGCCGCTCGAGCTGGAGCGCTCGGGGGCACGCTACTTCGCACGCCGAGCTGGCTGACCGCGAATCTGTGGGATAGCCCAGCAGCACTACGCGTACTGGGCTACCGCGCGGTAGCCTGCGCGGAGAAGCAACGGCCGGTAGCGGGCGCGGCGCAGGACGCTGGCGCGACACGGAACGAGGAGGATACGTGGGCGAGTTCATCAAGGTGGAGGCCGCGGACGGGATAGGCACGATCCGGTTGGATCGTCCGCCGATGAACGCGCTCAACCGGCAGGTGCAGGAGGAGATCCGGGCGGCAGCGCAGGAAGTCAGCGAGCGCGCCGATATCCGCTCGGTGATCGTCTACGGCGGGGAGAAGGTGTTCGCGGCAGGCGCCGACATTAAGGAGATGGAGGTCATGTCCTATGCGGATATGGCCGAGCGGGCGCCGGGCTTGTCGTCCTCGCTTGGCGCGATCGCGGAGATTCCGAAGCCGACCGTGGCCGCGATCACCGGTTACGCGCTTGGCGGTGGGTTTGAGCTCGCGTTGTGCTGCGACCGGCGAATCTGCGGCGACAACGTCAAGGTGGGGCAGCCGGAGATTCTGCTCGGGATCATTCCGGGTGCCGGTGGCACGCAGCGGCTGGCCAGGTTGGTCGGCCCGAGCAAGGCGAAGGACATTGTCTACAGTGGCCGGTTCGTGGCCGCCACCGAAGCGCTCTCGCTTGGCTTGGTAGACGAGGTCGTCGCGCCGGACGAGGTGTACTCGGCTGCCGCGCGCTGGGCTGGGCAGTTCCAGGCCGGCCCGGCACGGGCACTCGCGGCGGCCAAGATCGCCATCGACGGCGGTTTGGATGGCGATCTGGCGAGCGGTCTGCGGCTGGAGTCCCAGGTTTTCGCCGGGTTGTTCGCGACCGAGGACCGGGCTGCTGGGATGCGCTCGTTCATCGAGAATGGTCCCGGCAAAGCCACCTTCACCGGGAAGTGACCGGCGTGGCACCGCATGCCGACCCGGCACCCAATCCGCATGCCAGCGCGGCCGAGGTCGACGCGGCCTGGTCGGATCCCAAGCTGGCCAACGTGCTCTACCACGACTGGGAAGCCGAAACCTACGACGACAAATGGTCGATCTCCTACGACGAGCGTTGCGTGTCCTACGCGCTCGACGTGTTCCGCGCCGCGGCCGGTACGGAAGGCTGGCCGTACCCGACGGCGATGGAATTGGGCAGCGGCACCGGATTCTTCCTGTTGAACCTCATGCAGGGCGGGGTGATCAAGCGTGGCTCGGTGACCGACCTTTCACCGGGCATGGTGCAGGCGGCGTTGCGCAACGCCGAGCAGCTTGGCCTGGACGTCTCCGGCAAGGTGGCCGATGCCGAAGGCATCCCGTACCCGGACGACAGTTTCGATCTGGTCGTCGGGCATGCGGTGCTGCACCATATTCCGGATGTTTCGGCCGCGTTCCGGGAAGTACTCCGGGTTCTCAAGCCGGGCGGGCGGTTCGTGTTCGGTGGCGAACCGACCAAGATCGGTGATCGCTACGCCCGCAAGCTTGGCCAGCTGACCTGGTGGCTGACGACGAATATCACCAAGCTGCCCGGTCTCGGCTCCTGGCGTCGCCCGCAGTCCGAATTGGATTCTTCCTCCCGGGCGGCCGCACTCGAAGCTGTCGTCGATCTGCATACCTTCGATCCCGGCCAGTTGGAGCGGATGGCACTGCGTGCCGGCGCCGTCGACGTGCGAGCGGTGACCGATGAGTTCTCCGCCGCACTGCTCGGTTGGCCGGTGCGGACCTTCGAAGCCGCGGTTCCGCCGGACAAGTTGGGACTGCGGTGGAAGCTGTTCGCCTACCACGCCTGGCTTCGACTGTCTGATGTGGACCGAAAGCTACTGGCCAAGGTGTTGCCGAGAGAGCTGTTCTACAACGTGATGATCAGCGGCACGAAACCGCATCCGCCGGTGGAGTTGTCGGGCGGTTAGCCGGTGGGTTATCGGTTCGGTCGGGCGGATGTCGAGTTCCTGACTTCCGCGACGGGGCGGGAAGCGCTGCGGACCTGCGCGGAGCTCCCGCTCACCAGCGCCTCGCGGATGGCCGATGTGGCCGCGGCGCGGGGCGTGGCTGGTAGCGATTTCGCGGGCGCGGTACTGGAAACCGTGCTGCTGCGGCGCAAGTCCGTGGAGAAACTGCCTGGCTTCAGCGACTGGTTGTTCACCGATGAAGCCCTGCAGCAGGCCACTGCGTGGCCGGTCGCGCTGCACCGAGCGGAGCGCATTGCCGGATTACCGGTACACGACGTGACCTGCTCGGTCGGCGTGGATCTCGCCGCGCTCGGCACTCGGGCCAGTACGGTCCTCGGTTCCGATGTGGACGAAGTGCGATTGGCCATGGCGCGGCACAACTTGGGGTTGGCGGGAAGCGTGCCCTGGTTGACGCGGGCGGACGCGCTGCGGCCGGTATCGCGTGCCGCGGTGGTGTTCGCCGATCCCGGCCGGCGGGACAAGGCTGGCCGGCGTAGCTGGCGGCCCAGCGACTACGCGCCGCCACTCGGCGAGCTGGCCGAGGTGTACGGGAACCGTGAACTGGTAGTGAAATGCGCGCCGGGGATCGACCGCAGCGCCGTGCCGTGGGCTCGGGAGTTCGAGGTGGTTTCCCTGGATGGTCGGGTACGTGAGGCATGCCTGTGGGCTGGCGCGTTGGCTGGCCCCCGAAGTACGGCGACCGTACTCGGTTCGGATGGTTCGGCGTGGTCGGTAACCGAGGATGAGCCGGACGACTGTGTCGAGCGGGAGCCGGGTGCCTGGTTGGTTGACCCGGACGGGGCGATCGTGCGGGCCGGGCTGGTGCGCCAGTACGCGGCGCGGCACGGCTTGGGGCAGTTGGACGAGCGGATCGCGTACCTCACCGGGGATCATCCGCCGCCGGGGGTCCGGGCGTTCCGGGTGCTCGAACACGGGAAGTTCCGGGAGAAATCGCTACGTCAGGCGCTGCGCGCGCGGGGTGTCGGGAAGTTGGAGATCCTGGCGCGGGGTGTGGACATCGATCCGGACGAGTTGCGTAACCGGTTGAAGCCGAAGGGCGAGGCGGCGGTCAGCGTGCTCCTTACCCGGATTGGCCGTGCGCCGCACGCATTCATCTGTGAACCGCACCGAACCTGACCCGCCAGCGTCTTCCGTAAACCACGTTCTTCAGCGATCGTGCGGGTGAGAAGGTCCGATGACGCGCGACCCGCAGCGCGCGCCACCGGACCTCTTTCCCCCATCTCCCGCGGTCACCAGGCCCCGATGCCGGTGTCCGCCTCGGGAAATGCTCCGTGGTCGTCAGACCACGTTGATGCTTCGCCGCTTCAAGCCGGCAAGGCCGATCGCGATCAACGCGACCGCGATCGCGGTCAGTGCCAGCACGGGCGGCAGGCTGAACTCCTCGGATGGCATCTCCGGTACATGCCCGAACGGCGAGAGCTTGGCCAGCCACGTAGGCAGTCCGAGGATGTTGCCGAGGTAACCGATACCAAAGGCCCATACCGGCACGAGCCAGCCCAGTCCGATCCACTGTGGACGCAGCCCGTAGAGCAGCACGACCAGACCGATGGTGCACCACAACGCTGGCAGGTACGCCGCCGCGGCGGCGATCGACTTGCCGAACAGCGCGCCGTCGCCGGTCGCGTCCGCGGCGAAGTACCCGAGCAGTGCGCCCCCGATCAGCTGCATGACAGCCGAGCCGAGCAAAGTCACCGCGAGGTGGCTGCCCACCCAACGGGTGCGGGACAGCGGTAGCGCGAGCACCGGTTCGGCCCGTCCCGCCAGCTCTTCAGCCCGCATCCGGTTGGTAGCGAGCACCGCGTAGATGGCCACGGTCACCGCGGTGACCAGCATGACCATCGACAGGAACGCTTCGATGAGTACGCCGCCCTGCTCGGCCAGCGCATCCGACAGCGCCGTGACGCTGCCAAGCATCTCGTCGATGTCGCCGAAGATGGAGCCATAGGCGACGGCGAGCAGCGCGACCGTGACGGTAAAACCGATCAGCATGCCCCGGTGTAGCCGCAGCGCCAGGCCGAACGGCTTGACCAGCAGGTCGGAAGCCGCTGGCGAGCCAGGTCGGGCCTGCCGCAGTCCGGAGCCGACATCCCGCCGGGTGCTCAGGATGACCGCGAGGACGGTGAGTACGACGGTCAGCGCCACCGACAGCAGCAGCGGCCACCAGCGGCCGTCCACGAACACCCAGGTGCGCTGTCCCCAACCGATCGGCGATACCCAGGACAACCCGTTCTCGCCGACATCGCCAGCCGCGCGCAGCACGTAGGCTACCCCGATCCCGGCCAGCGCCATCCCGGACGCACCCCGGGAGTATCCGGTGATCTGCACGGTCACTGCGGCGAGCGCGGCGAACACGATGCCGACCGCCGTGTGCGCGGCACCGAAGAGCAGTGCGCCACTGGTGGTGATGCCGTCCATATCCGAAGTGGCGGTGCTCGCCGCGATCAGCAAGCCGAGTACGACGTTGGTCGCGAACGCCACGATCAGCGCGGCCGCGGTGTTCGCGTGCCGGCCGACCACCGTCGCACGCACCAGTTCGGCGCGGCCGGTTTCCTCTTCGGTGCGGGTGTGCCGCACCACGAGTAGCACGCTCATCAGCCCGACGGCCATCGCGGTGAACGCGAACAGCTGATGCATCAGCATCGAGCCCGAGTTGTAGTCCGCGAAGTAGTGGGCCGGCCCGAGCATGGCCAGTGCGGCGGGGGAGTTCATGCTCTGCGCGGTCGCCATCCGGTCGGCGGCCGACGGGTAGGCCTCGGCGAAACTGCTGAGCGTCCCGATCGGTACGAGCGCGAAGACGATCAGCCATACCGGGATCCGAACCCGGTCCCTGCGCAGCATGAACCGGATCAGCGTGCCGGTGCCTGCCAAGCTGTTCTGCCGTCCGGGGGCCTGGGCCGCCGGACGAGACATGGTCATGGTGCTCATCGGCTGCTCCCGTTCGTGGCCTCGGCGAGCTCCTCGCCGTAGTGACGCATGAACAGCTGCTCGAGTGTCGGTGGCTGGCTGACCAGTGACCGGATTCCCAGGCCATGCAGATGCCCGATGATGCCGTCCAGCTGATCGGTGTCCACATCGAAGTGCAGCTTGCCGTTGGTCGAGGACAGGTCGTGCACGCCGGGCAGCGATTCCAGCCCGGCCGCCGGACGGACGGTTTCCACCTGCACGCTGGTCCTGGTCAGGTGCCGCAGATCGGAAAGCGATCCGGATTCGACGATGTGGCCCTGCCGGATAATCGAGACCCGGTCGCACAGCGCTTCGACCTGCGCGAGGATGTGGCTGGACAGCAGCACCGTGCGGCCAGCGTCTTTCACCTCGTTGATCGCGTCCGCGAAGATCGCTTCCATCAGCGGGTCCAGGCCGGCGGTCGGCTCGTCCAGGATCAGCAGTTCCACATCGGAGGCGAGCGCGGCGACGATGGCCACCTTCTGCCGGTTGCCCTTCGAGTAGGTCCGCCCCTTCTTGGTTGGGTCCAGGTCGAAGCGCTCGCAGAGCTCATTGCGCCGCTTGCGGTCGAATCCGCCGCGCAGCCGCGCGAACAGGTCGATCGCCTCGCCACCGGTGAGGTTCGGCCACAGGCTCACATCACCCGGTACGTAGGCGAGTCGCCGGTGCAGTGCGACGGCGTCGTTCCACGGGTCGCCACCGAGGACCTTGGCGGTACCCGAGTCGGCGCGCAGCAGGCCGAGCAGTACGCGGATCGTCGTCGACTTGCCGGCCCCGTTGGGGCCAAGGAAGCCGTGCACCTCGCCGGTTCCCACGGTCAGGTGCAGGTTGTCGAGCGCCTTGGTCGGGCCAAACGTTTTGGTCAACCCGGAGACCGCGATCGCGGCACCGCTGGTTGGTTGGCTGTTGGTAGACATGGCGGGTTGCCCTTTCGTCGAGCGAAGTCTTGTTGCGGGATACGTTCGCGCCGTTGGGTTTCGAATGGCGAATGACACGCGCACCCGATCGGTTGGCGAACGCGGCGCTTACGGCGGGCGGTACACATCACGCCGTAAGCCGTAGGCGGGTAGTTATCCGGGGTGAGTTATCTCGGCGGGTCCGAGTCGGCCTTGCGCGCCCCCGCGTACGACGACGACAGGCGGCCAGGCCGACGCAGGGCTTCGCCCCAACCGGTCAGCAGCGTCAATCTCGTCATGCATCGGAATCTACAGTAGCTTCACAATTTTGTGAAGTTAAGGAATCGTATAAACTGACCCAGTGGGGTTGCCAACGGAAGGATGGCCTGGTGGTTGCGGTGCCGGAGGACAACGCGTCACCCGTTCGGGAACCGGACGACGTGTCGCGCTTCATCGAGCGTTTCGCGGCGGTGTTGACGGATCTGGGGATGGCGCGGATGCCGGCGCGGGTGTTCGTCGCCCTGCTCACCATCGATTCGGGAAAGGTCACGGCAGGTGAGCTGGCCGAGCTGTTGCGCGCCAGTCCTGGCGCGGTATCCGGTGCGGTGCGTTACCTCATGCAGTTGAACCTACTGCGTAGGGAGCGCGAACCGGGGGAGCGGCGGGATCACTACGTGCTGCACGACGACACCTGGTACGAGGGCGCGACCCGCAAGGATCAGGGCATTCGACAGTGGGCGGTCACCGCGAAGGAAGGTATCGACGTGCTCGGCCCGGATACCGCGGCTGGCCGCAGGCTGGCCGAAACCTTGCATTTCCTCGAGTTCATGCAGGCGAAGCTGCCCGAGCTGATCGAGGAATGGAGTGTGCGCCGGCAGGAGCTGCGGGCCAAGTGGGCTGCCGAGGACGAGGTGCCCGAAGCCTGAGCTGCTGGATTCCTGGACCGGTTAGCCGGTCAGCCCGGCGAGCAGGTAGCGGTGTAGCTCGTCGCGGTCGGCGTCGATGGCAACCAGTACCTCGCGGGACCGCTCGCCTGGCGTGATCTCGCCCAGCTCGGTTCGCCGCCGGTCGGCGAGTGTCGCTCCACGCCCTGGGCCGAAGCCGCATTCCACCTCGATCGGAAGAGACTCGCAGTCCAGCGTTCCCGGCCGGATGGCCTCGGCAACCGCGAGGACGTCGTGCACGACCATGCCGTCTCTGCCGAGCGCGGTCTGGTAGTAGGCACGGTAGTCGGGGATGAGCGCATGCAGCGCGGTGCCAATCGCGCCGGCCGCCGGCAGCGAATCCAGCCAGTCGCCGCTGACCGCGCATGCGGTCGTCAGCTCCAGCGGCACCAGCACGGTCGGCACGGCCTCTTCGACGAGGACCCTGCGGGCGGCTTCCGGGTCGCTCCAGATGTTGAACTCGGCGGAGGCGGTGGTGTTCCCGCCGTCCAGGCCGCCGCCCATGATCACCAGCCGATCGATCTTGGGGGTCAGCTCCGGGTACGCGGCGAGCAGTAGGGCGATATTCGTCAACGGTCCGATCGCCGCGATGGTGACCGGCTCGCTGCTGTCCCTGAGCAGTTCGGCCAGTAGCGCGACGGCGCCGTGCTGGTGTACCGGCACGGTCGCGGCGGGCAGTACGTCCGCGTGTCCGGAAAGGCCGTCCGCGCCGTGCGCGTACCGCGCGCGCATCGGATGCGGGTGTGCCAGCGGACGGTCGGCGCCCACCGCGACGGGCACATCCGGGCGCCCGCACAGGGCGAGCAGCCGGCGCGCGTTCTCCGTGGTCCTTGTCAACGGCACGTTTCCGAAGACCGTGGTCAGCGCGCGGAGCTCGACCTCCGGACTGCGCGCCGCGAGGGCAATCGCGAAGGCGTCGTCCACGCCGGGGTCGGTGTCGATGATCAGTGGTCGCATGGGCTCATTAGATCGCGGCCCGATACGGTCTGGCGATATGACGTCGATGTGGGGTTCGCCGGTGACGGAACGGCTGCGCGCCTGGCGCGGGATCCGGCGCGATCCGCGCCAAGCGAAGTTCCTCACCAGGGAGTCGCTGCGCTGGGTCCTGCGTAACCGCGCGTACACCCCGTGGTACCTGGTGCGGTACTGGCGGTTGCTGCGGTTTCGGCTGGCCAATCCGCACGTGATCCTGCGCGGCATGGTGTTTCTGGGCAAGGACGTCGAGCTGCACTGCCGGCCCGGCTACGGCCGGTTGGAGATCGGTCGCTGGGTACACATCGGGGACGGGAACGCGATTCGCTGCCATGAAGGATCGCTGCGGATCGGCGACAAGGCCGTCTTCGGGCGGCAGAACACCATCAACTGCTACCTGGACATCGAGATCGGCGCGGCTACATTGATCGCCGACTGGGTGTATATCTGCGATTTCGACCATGTGACCGCCGATGTGCACCTCCCGATCAAGGATCAGGGCATCGTCAAGCTACCGACGAGGATCGGCCCGGACTGCTGGATCGGTACCAAGGTGTCGGTGCTACGCGGCACCCGGGTTGGCCGCGGCTGTGTACTTGGCGCGCATGCGGTGGTTCGTGGCGATATTCCGGACTACGGGATCGCGGTCGGTTCGCCAGCAAGGGTGGTGCGTGATCGGCTGGCCGACTACGAGGCGGACGCGCAGCGCAGGGCCGCAGTGGCGGATATGGCGCGCAAGGCGGCCGAGGCGGTCGAGCGTTCCTATCAGGAGGGCGACGGCGCCTGAGCCGTGGCCGGTGGCCGATCGGGATCATCGCTGGTTTGCGTGTCCTCGCTGGCGGCCCGTTCGGCGCGTTCATCCTCGGCGAGAATTTCCGCGACGGACTTGCGGCGCGGCTTCGGTTCGGCCAGCGCGCCACCTGGCCGAGCCTCCCGCCAGCTGAAGTAGCCCCAGCCGAGGATTGCCATCGTGCCGAAGGCGATCCACTGCAAGGCATAGGAGAAGTACGGCCCCGCTTCCAGCTGCGGGAGTGGCAGTGGGCGAAGCCCTCCCGGTTGCTCGGCGGAAAGCTGCAGGTATCCGGGGTTGATCCGCAAGCCGGTCGTCTGACCGACGGTGTCCGCGTTGATGGCGTACACCTGCTGGTGGCCGTCCTCGGCGAACGCGGGCCGGTTCTGCGGATCGTTTTCGTCCGCGCGGATGCGGGCGCTGAGTTCTACCTGCCCACGGGGCGCCGCGGCGTAGTCGGGGATTCTGCTCTGCCCGTCCGGTTCCACGAAGCCGCGGTTGACCAGTACGTACTGGCCGTTGGTCAGCTGAAACGGAGTGAGAACCTCGAAGGCGGCCCCGCCGTCCACGGTGCGCAACCTGGCGACCACCTCGTCGTCCGGTAGGTACCGGCCGGTCATCCGTACCTGTTCCCACTGCTCGTTCGTGGTAGGCGCGGTGCCGTTCGGCAGGATCTCGGTAAGTGGCCGAGGGCGCTCCTCGAACGAGCGCTCCAAGGCGGCGTTCTGCGTGCTTTGTTCGTCATGCCGGTCGAACTGCCATGGGGCCAGCATCGTGTAGCAGGCCGCGGCGAACACGAAGACGACAGCGGTCAGCCCGAGCCAGCCTGGTCGTAGCAGAAACTTCCACCGCACACCTCAACGGTAAGCGGTCCCCGTCGCAGCGCACCCGTCAGGGTCGCGCCCGTGATCGACGTTACAGTCCGACATTCCTGACGTATTGCGTCAAAGCGTCACAGTTAAGGCTGTTAAGCGCATTACCGGGACATTGAGAGGGACGAACAATTAAAAACACACGGATTACGTTGCTGGCAGTGTTAGGTGCAGCCGCGATAGCGGCCTCTGCCTGCGGCAGCGGGGACGATGAGCAGGACTCCGCCGCGCCCACAACGGCGGAGACTTCCGCGTCGGAACCGAGCGAGGAGCCGGCGGATGCCGGGACCGCCGGGGACGCGGAGCTGACCGAGCCGGGTACCGAGCTTTCGGTGGGTGACCGCGCGGTGCTGCCCTTCGAGGAGGGCGCTATCGGCATCACCGTCACCTCTATCGAGGAAGGCGACACCGAGGGCTTCCGCGCGGACAATGCGGATAACCCGGACGCCGCGAAGATCATTCCGTACTACATCAAGTACACGGTGGAAAACGTCGATGGCAGCGACTTCGGCAACACCTCGGTGCCTCGGCTCGGCGGTATCACCGCTGACGGCGGCACCACCGGCACGGTGTTGACGGGCAGCCTCGGCGACTGTGAGCAGGTGCGTCCGGACGAGGACTTCACCGAGGTCGGCGCCACCTTCGAAACCTGCAACCTGCAGGGCGGTCAGGAAGGTCGCGAGGTCGGCGGGGTCAAGTTCGATGAGGACGACTACCGCGACGACCCCGTGGTCTGGATGAAGTAAGTAGGTACCGGCTGGTTGGTCATCACCCGTGGCGGCCAACCAGCCGTCCAGGCTCAGTTCACCTTCAGCCCAGGCTCAGCGCGCCGGACGGGCAGAGATTGACCGCTTCCTCGACGATCGCGAGCTGCTCCGCCGTCGGCGAATCGGTCAGCAGGATCACCGTGCCGTCGTCCTCGCTCTGATCGAAGACCTCGGGGGCGGTGAGCGCGCACATGCCGGCGCCGATGCACACGTTGGTGTCCGCTTTGATCACTTGTTCTCCCTACCACGAGACAGGTAGCTCGTGCACGCCATAGATCGTCATATCGGTGCGCAGCGGTATGTCCGCGACTGGCACCGCGAGGCGCAGCGTGGGGAACCGGCGCAGCAGCGTGGTGTAACCGATGCGCATCTCGATTCTGGCCAATTGCTGGCCAAGACATTGGTGCACCCCGTGACCGAAGGCCAGGTGCCCTTGGGTTTGCCCGGCAAGGTTCAGCTGATCCGGTTCGGCGAACTGGCCGGAATCCCGGTTCGCGGCTGGAATGGACAGCAGGACCTGGTCGCCGACGGCAATGCCCTCGCCGCCCAGTTCCGTTTCGTACGTGGCCACCCGGGTGGTGCCGAACTGGATCACCGAGAGATAGCGGAGTAGCTCTTCGACGGCGACATCCACGCTGGTTTCGCTGGCCCGCAGGGCATCGGCTTGCTCCGGGTGTCGCAGCAGCGCCAGCGTGCCAAGGCTGAGCATATTCGCGGTGGTCTCGTGCCCCGCGACAAGCAGGACCATGCTGACGCCGATCAGCTCGCGATCGGTGAGTTCGCCGTTTTCGATGAGTCCGCTCAGCAGGTCGTCGGTGGGCTCGCGCCGTTTCCGCTCGATCAATCCGGCGAGGAAGCCGGCAAGGGACTGGACCGCGGCGAGCGCTTCCTCGTCCGAGACTCCCAGTCGCAAAGCGGTCGCGCTGTTTCGCTGGAAATCCGCGCGATCGGCATAAGGCACGCCGAGCAGTTCGCAGATCACCAGCGATGGCACCGGTAGCGCGAAGGCCGCAACCAGGTCAGCGGGTGGCCCCGAGGCCGCCATGGCTTCCAGGTGTTCGTCCACGATCTGCTGGATACGGGGTTGCAGCTGATTCATCCGGCGCACGGTGAACTGGCCGGTCAGCTGCCGGCGAAAGCGGGTGTGCTCGGGCGGGTCCATCGCGATGAACATCCCGTCGACCGGTGGTTTTCCGGTTTCCTTGTCCCGGGTTTCGCCGCGTGCCACGACCTGCTTGCGTAGCTCCATCTTGCTGCTGAAGCCACTGTCGGCGAGCACCGATTTGGCTAGCGGATGGCTGGTGATCAGCCAGCCGAGGCTGCCGTCCGGCAGCGTGAACCGGCGGATCCCGCGATCGTCGGCGCGCAACTCCTCGGGCGGGTCGAACGGATTGGTTCGGGCGGTCGGCAGCGGTGCGGCCATCGCCGGCTCCTTTCGGCCGATAAAAACTGATAGTGACAGTCAAACATGAGCTACTACTAACTTACAACTGTTGAAAGTTTGGCGAGGGCTCTAAGGTAAGCGGATGGTCGAGTCGGGGCTGCGGGAGCGCCGCAAATCGCGGACGCGGGCGGCGCTACTGCATGCCGCGGTGGAGCTGTTCGAGCGGCAGGGCTACGCGGAAACCACCGTGGCGCAGGTCGCGGAGGCCGCTGGGGTGTCGACCAAGACACTGTTCAACTACGTCTCCGGCAAGGAAGATTTGATCTTCGCGGGGCGGCTCGACCGGATCGCCGATGCGGATGAGCTGCTCAGCGAGTTCGCCGCGAGCGGGGCGGGGCCGGCGCAAGCCCTGCGCATGCTGCTCGACCGGATCGTGGCACGGGTGGGCGACGAGCCAGCGGGGATGGCACTGAACATCGCGCAGACCCGGCTGATCACGGAGGTCCCTGAGCTGCGCTCACGGGCGCTGCTGCTGATGCAGGAGGTGCAGCGGAAAACCGGCGCGACGCTGCACGCGGCCTATCCGGACAAGTTCGATGCGCTGACCGCGGCCGCCGCGGTTGGCTCGCTGTTCGGTGCCATCCAGTCCGCCGTACTGGTAGTGCTGGATCGTGGCGGCTCGGCGGAGGAGGTCATGGACGTGATTCGGCTCGCCGGCGAGCAGGCCGCCGCCGGCCTCGAACGCACCATCGGCTAGCTACGCGCCCGCAGGCCGCGTTCTTTACGGTGAGCGAGGTCAACCGGCGCGTAGTGCCGTGTGGGCCGCGCTCACGGCCTGCTGGGTGTAACCACCGCCGAACAGGACGGTGTGCACGAGGAGCGGAAAGAGCTGGTGCAACGCGACCCGTTGCCGCCAGCCGGCCGCGAGCGGCGCGCTTTCCTGATAGGCGCCGAGAACGCGCTCCAGCTGGGGGCAGCCGAACAGCGCCAGCATCGCCAGATCGGTTTCCCGATGCCCACCGTGCGCCGCCGGATCGATCAACCAGGCGCGTCCGTCAGCGGCCCAGTGCACGTTGCCGTTCCACAGGTCACCGTGTAGCCGGGCGGGTGGTTCGGCCGGACCGGCGAGCGTGTCCAGCCGGGCACACACCTGCTCGAACACCCGCGCCCGCGCGTCGTCGAGTACTCCTTGATCGACCGCGACGCGGACGTACGGCTCGATGCGCAGGCTCGCATAGAACTCGGGCCAATCGGCTCGGGTCTCGTTGCGCATCCGGGTCCGCCCGATCCACGCATCGGCGGGGCCACCGGGAGGTGGCGCGCCGAATCCTGGCGCGCCGCTGGCATGTAGGGCGGACAGCGATCGGCCGAATTCCTCAGCGGCCGCGACGCTGGGTGCGCCCGGCGGCACGTAGTCGATCACCAGCCAGGTCTCGTCCACCCCGTGCACCATTGGCACCGGTGGGAAATCGCTGCCGGACAGCCAGCGCAGCGCGGCAGCGGCGGCGGCATGTTCGTCCGGCCCAAGGCTTTCCTTGACCACCAGTGGCGCGCCCTCGACCGGCTCGACGAGCTGACACAGCGAACTCAGCCGCCGGGTTCGCGCGGCGCGCCGCCCGGTATGACGCGCGACGGCCTCCGTAGCTGGCTCTTCGGCTAGCTCAGCCACGAGCGCGAACCCAGTCCAGCAACCCCGGCATCGCCGCCTCGATCATGCGCAGGACATCGGTGAACCCGGAAGCGCCGCCATAGTAGGGATCGGGCACCTCGGCATCCGGCGCGGAATCCGGATCGAACGAACGCAACATCCGCACTCGCTCTGGATCATCGACCTCGCGAAGCAGTGTCGCGTAATGCCCCGAGTCCATCGCCAGCAGTAGATCCGCGTCCAGGTGCGCGCGGTCGAGCTGCGCCGCCACATGCTCGGTCGGATACCCGTGCTCCGCGAGTTCCTTCGCCGCTCGCCGGTCGGCCGGTTCGCCGACATGCCACGGGCCAATGCCACAACTGGTGACCCGCACCTCGGCATCGAGCCCGGCCCTTCGCGCGTGCTCGGTGAAAATCAACGCGCCCATCGGCGAACGGCAGATGTTTCCGGTACAGACGAAGCAGATATGCACGCCGCGACGATAACCGCTCGCGCGCCACGGCCTAGACTCGCGACCAATGGACACTGCGCACGCCGGGCTGCGGCATCACGGCGATGTCGAAGCCGGCCCGGGACTGCTCGACTTCGCGGTGAACGTGGCACGCCAGCGACCACCCGGCTGGCTACGCGACCGGTTGATCGCCGCGCTCGGTGATATCGCGGGCTACCCGCGCGCCGAGCATGACGAGCGGGCACGCGCGGCGGTGGCCGCACGGCACCGGCGCGCCGTAGATGACGTGGTCCTCCTGAACGGTGCGGCCGAGGGCTTCGCGCTGCTACCCAACCTGCGGCCGCGACTCGCCGCCCTGGTGCATCCCTCCTTCACCGAGCCCGAGGCGGCGCTGCGTGCCGCCGAGGTGCCGGTCGCGCGTGTGCTGCTGGACGAGTCGGACGGGTTCCTCCTGTCCCCCGAACGGGTTCCGGAAGCGGCCGACCTGGTGGTGCTCGGCAATCCGACCAACCCCACCTCGGTACTGCATCCCGCCACGATGCTGCGCCGGCTGGCCCGGCCTGGCCGGGTACTCGTGGTGGACGAGGCCTTCGCGGACACCGTGCCCGGCGAGCCCGAATCCCTTGCCGGCCACGGCGATATCCCAGGCCTGTTGGTGCTGCGCAGCCTGACCAAAACCTGGGGGCTTGCCGGACTGCGCGCGGGCTACGCGCTTGGCGCGCCCGATCTGCTCGCCGCGCTCACCGCCCAGCGCGCCCAGTGGCCGGTCGGCACGCTCGCGGTCGAGGCGGTACTGGCGTGCAGCGAACCGGCAGCCGTCGCCGAAGCCGAAGCGCAGGCGCGCGACGGGGTAGCGCATCGCGCCGAACTGCTCGCGCGGTTGCGGGAGCTGCCCGGGTTGCGGGTGTACGAGCCAGCAGCGGCTTCCTTTGTACTGGTGCGCATTCCGGACGCGAACCGGGTGCGCGCGGAGCTACGCGCCGCCGGTATCGCGGTTCGCCGGGCGGATACCTTTCCCGGGCTGGGCCCGGATTTCCTGCGGATCAGCGTGCGTGCGCCGGCGGAAGCAGCGCCGCTGGTCACCGCGCTTCGTACGGTCATGCGATCACTGGAGGTGTTATGACGGCGGTGTCCGAGGTGGTCGCCGCGCTGGAGCGGGCCTACCCGCCGGAACTCGCGGAGTCCTGGGACGCGGTCGGGCTGGTCTGCGGTGATCCCGACGATCCGGTGCATACCGTGCTGGTCTGTGTGGATGTGACCGATCGGGTCATCGACGAGGCGATCGAACGCGATGCGCGACTGATCGTGGCGCACCATCCGCTGTTGTTGCGCGGTGTGCACACGGTGGCCGCGAGCGAGCCAAAGGGCGCGCTGATCCATCGGCTCATCCGGCAGGGCATCGCGCTGTTCTGTGCGCACACCAACGCCGACTCCGCCAACCCCGGGGTATCCGACGCGCTTGCTGGCGCGCTCGGGCTCACCGTGAAGGGCCCGCTGGTGCCCGCGGCGGACGGCGCGACCGGGCTGGGGCGAGTCGGCGAGCTACCCGCGGCCGAACCGTTCACCGGGTTCGTGCAGCGGGTAGCGGATGCCGTGCCCGGCACGACGTCCGGTGCGCGTGGTGCTGGCGATCCGAACCGCCCGATCCGCACCGTCGCGGTGTGCGGCGGCGCGGGGGACAGCTTTCTCGATGCGGCCAAACGCGCGGGCGTGGACGCCTACGTCACCGCCGATCTGCGGCACCATCCGGCCAGCGAACACCTGGAACTGGGTGGCGAGGTGCCGGCGCTTGTCGATATCCCGCACTGGGCGAGCGAATGGCCGTGGTGCGCGCAGGCGGCCGGCGTCATCCGCGAGGCACTTACGGGTACGGTCGACGTTCTCGTCTCCACGCTGCGCACCGATCCCTGGACCGTCAGGGCGGCAGGTGCGCCACACGACACCGGGAGGTCCACGTAGTGAAAGCAGAGCGAGACGTCCAGCGGCGGTTGCTCGAACTTGCCGAGGTGGATGCCGAGCTGGACCGGGTTGACCACCGGCGGCGCAATCTCGCCGAGCTGACCGAGGTTATCGAGGCGGAAAAGACCACCAACGAGCGCAAGGACGCGCAGATCGCCATCCAAACCTCGCTGGACGACCTGGAGCGCGAGACAAAACGTCAGGAAAAAGACATCGAGGCGGTGCGGGCGCGCGAGGAACGGGACCGCAAACTGCTCGAGGCCGGCGACGTATCGGCCAAGCAACTCGCCGATATCGAGCATGAACTGACCACCCTGCAGCGCAGGCAGAGCGCGCTGGAAGATGATCTGCTCGAACTGATGGAGCAGCGCGAAGCGGTCGAGAAGAACGCCGAACACGCCGCGGGCGAGCTGGCGGTCGCCGAGGAGAAGCTCGTGGATGCCCAGCGGCGCAGGGACGAGGCCGTCGCTGATCTGGACACCACCGAGGCACGGCGGCGTGCCGAGCGTACCGAGCTCGTCGGGCAGTTCCCCGCCGAGTTGCTCGATGTCTACGAGCAGCAACGCAAGCTCAAGGGCATCGGCGCGGCCCTGCTGCGTTCCCGCCGCTGCGGGGCGTGCCGGTTGGAGCTGGACCGTAGCGCGATCGCCAGGATCGCGGCCACCGCCGACGACGAGGTAGTGGACTGCGAGGAATGCGGCGCGATCCTGGTGCGAACCCCGGAGTCGGGCCTGTGACCCGTATCGATCAGGTCGCCATGGTCGATGAGGTCGCCGAGGTCATTGTCGAGGCTGATGGCGGATCGCGCGGTAACCCTGGACCGGCCGGCTACGGGGCCGTGGTCAAGGCGCTGGACGGGTCGGTGCTGGCCGAACGGCGTGGCTTTCTGGGAAAGACCACGAACAATGTCGCGGAGTATCAAGGCCTGCTCGCCGGCTTGCGGGCCGCCGCCACGTTGGGCGCGAGCACCGTGCGGGTACGGCTGGACTCCAAGCTGGTCGTGGAGCAGATGTGCGGCCGCTGGAAGATCAAGAATGAGCAGCTGCGGCCGCTGGCGATCGAGGCGCGGAATCTCGCGACACGTTTTGCTACGTTGAGTTACGAGTGGATACCACGGAAGCGCAACGCGGATGCCGACCGGTTGGCCAACGAAGCCATGGACGGCGAGCCGGATTTGACGGATCCGCCGGAATTGTTCGCGGCTGCCGAGTCCGCGGAGTCTGTCGGGGTTACCGAATCTTCCGGGGTTGCCGAGTCTTCCGGGGCGGCCGGGTCCAGTGCGTCTGCCGAGCCTGCCGAGCAGCAGGCACTGTTCACTGAGGTGCCCGCCGGTGTCACCACCAACCCGCCGGCGAACTGGACGGGCGCCACCGGGGAGCCGACCAGGATGCTGCTGCTCCGGCATGGTCAGACCGAACGCTCGGTCGCGCGCAAGTACTCCGGCCGCGACGACGTCCCGCTGACCGAGGTAGGGGCGAAACAGGCACTGCTCGCCGGCGAACGACTGGCCACAATGGATGGTGTGGCGAACGCTCCGGTGATCAGCTCGCCGCTGGAGCGGGCCACGCAGACCGCGAACGCGGTGGTGCGTGCCATCGATGGCACGCTGGCCGTGCATGACGGGTTGGTCGAGACGGATTTCGGCGCCTGGGAAGGGTTGACCTTCCCGGATGCCGCCGCGCGCGATCCGGAGGTGCACCGTCGCTGGCTCGCCGATTCGAGTGTGGTCATCCCCGGCGGGGAGAGCTTCGACCAAGTGCTCCGGCGCGTCAAGGACACCGCCGACGAGCTGATCGAGACCTATCGTGGCCGCACCATCGTGGTGGTTAGTCACGTGACACCCATCAAGCAGCTGATCCGGCTTGGGCTCAGCGCGGGCCCCGAGCTGCTCTACCGATTACATCTCGACCTCGCCGCACTATCCATTGTGGAGTTCTATCCGGATGGGAACGCCTCGGTGCGGCTGGTCAACGATTCCTCGCATCTCGGTTCCTGACCGGCCACTGGCGGGCAGCGGCGGCGAAAGTACCGGATCGGGTGGTCGGCTGACGCGGCCGTACACTGTGCACGGCGGACGAGTCGGCAGGGCGGCCGCGGCGGCGGAGTGATCCTCCCCGTCGAGGAAAGTCCGGACTCCGTAGGGCAGGGTGGTTGCTAACGGCAACCCGGGGTAACTCGCGGGAAAGTGCCACAGAAAACAGACCGCCCGCCGAGCACGCGTGTTCGGCGGGTAAGGGTGAAACGGTGGTGTAAGAGACCACCAGCATCCCGGGTGACCGGGATGGCTCGGTAAACCCCACCCGGAGCAAGGCCAAAAGGAAGTACAACTTCTGCGCGAGCGGTTGAGGGCGGCCCGTCCGATGCTCGCGGGTAGGCCGCTGGAGCCTGCCGGCAACGGTAGGCCTAGATGGATGGCCGTCCCCCGGGCGACCGCTGGTCGATCGGGGACAGGATCCGGCTTATATGCCGGCTCGTCCGCGCGAGCGCCGGACCCGGTTGACCGCTTTGGTCAACTCGCAACGATCGGTGTATTGCGTAGCGCTACGTATCAGTCATATAGCCTGATCGGGCCAAAGTTGATCACCACTAACCGGTGGATTTCAAGATTTTTTCGGCGGTGACTGTTGGCTTCGTGGTGCGGCCGTTCAGGGCATGCTCTACTAGGGCACGCAGTATCCCGCCAGTGCGTCCGGTACCCAGGGTGAACAGATGGTGAGCGAGTGGGTGAGGTGCATTGCACGTTACGGAGAACGAGTGTTTTTGGCGTCACCGCGGCCATGTCGAAAGGCTGCCAACCGACTGCCAACCCGGCCCGGAACCGACGTAATGTGCTGAGGGGCACGGCGTCCCCTTTCACACAAAGCGCTGTGACCACTACCCCTGGTAGCTACGAACATGCTGTACTCAATAACGACAACCAGCGGTGGCGCGACGGTGCGCGGCCGATGGTCCTGAACGCTCCTCGTATGTATGGAGTATCGGATGGGGAGTTGGAGATGACTGCCAGATGAACGCCTTCGCCCTCGAGGTTCTTGCCCAGGACGGGCTCAGTACGGGCGGTGTCCGCACCTGGATTCTGGACAACGCCGTGCCGCTGCTGTTGCTCGCGGTCGCGCTGCTGCTGTTGTGGATGGGTGGCGGCAAGGGTGACAACGCCGGCGTCATGCGCAGGCTCGGCGGTGTCGTCGTCGCCCTGGCGATCATCGGCCTCGCGGTGACCAATGCCGGCCCACAGATCGGCCAGTGGCTGGCCGGTCTGTTCAGCGGCTGACCACCCGGTGACCTGGCTCAGGTGATCCAGCTTTGCGGATACGCACCGATGACGAGGTCTACCGGGTCGACGCCGTATGGCTCGGCCCGCCGAAGGCCACGTTCCCCTGGCGCGCGCGCTACGTAGCGTGGGGCGTCGGGATACCTGTTTTCCTGATCGTGTTGACCATCGAGCGCCAGCTCGGTTTCGGCTTCGGATTCTTCACCACTGCGTGGGCTTTCGTGATCACCATCGCGCTGACCAGAATTATCTGTGCACGCATCAGTCATGAGCGACCACTCAGCGCGGTGTTCGCCATGTGGTTACGGGAGTTGACCACGCCAAGAGAACGCGGCAGCGGTACCGGTGGAGCCGCCAGCGCGACCCGAGTCCGGGTCAACGCTGAGCGGCCGCGCCCGCGCGCCAGGGGCAAGCGAGCCCCGAGGAGCGGCGGACGCGACGGCGGGTACGGCGGCACGCCAAGACCCGGCGCCCGGCGGCGCGCCTCGGCCACCGGACCAGGCGGACCCTATCCCGCGCGGAGTACCCCGAGCGGGCGCAAACCCGGTGGTCGAAGCCGAAGTGGTGTCGTGCCAAGGCAGTCAATGGCAGCACACGCGTTCGAGGAAGGCAGGTAGGCGGTGTCCCGAAAAGGGCGCGCGCGGCGCAGCCGCGAAGCTCGTGAGCAGGATCTGCTCGCGGGCGCTGGGGACGGTAGCCATTCCCATGCCGCCGAGGTGCGGTCAGCGAAGGCCGACCGCAAGTCCAGCGGAAACCGCCGCAACCGCAGGCTGCCTGGCGAGCAGACGATTCCGCAGTACACCCCGTCGATCGCGGCACGCAGTATCGACGGCCATCTGCTGCGCACCGGCACCGAGGTGTACGCCTGGTACCGGCTCGGTCCGCAGCGCTGGTCGTTCCGGTCGGACTCGCAGCGCCGCGACCTGGTCGCGGCCATCGCGGGCCAGTACGCCGAACTGCAAGGCCGCTGGATGCACCTGCGGGTGACCGCGCGCCCCTATCCGATTCGGATGTGGGCCGAGGCGCATGTGCACAACGCGATCGGCCGCCTGCCGGACGCGCCGGGCGCGTTGTCCTTCGATGATTACCTGGTTGGTGAACAGCAGCAGCTGCTCGGGCGCTCGATGGCCGAGAAGGAGGTCTATCTCGGTGTCCAGGTACAAACCCGGCGAGTGATGGACCGGGCGGTGGAGCGGGCCGCGCCAGTACTGCGCAAGATCTTCCCGGAAGCCGTGGACGCGGAGCTGTCCGCACTGGACTCTGAGGTCGAGCACCTTGACCAGATCATCGGTAGCGCCGGGCTGGACGGCCGGCCGGCCACGGCCGAGGAAATGTCCTGGCTGATGCACCGCTCCTGCTCGCTCGGGCTACCCGCGCCACGTAACCTGCCGGCCGTACCGGGCGCGGCCTGGGAGCCGGAAGACCTGGCCAGTTTCACTGACGCGGCCGATTTCTACCACGAACCCTATGCGCCGACCGTCACCGTGCGCGGGCGCACCGGTTCGAACGCCGGCGTCTCCCGCAGCGTCGCGGTGCTGACCGTGGGCCAGATGCACGGGCTACAGATCCCGGAGATCGACGATCCCTGGGTGCAACACGCGGACCGGCTACCGAGTTCGGTGGAGTGGTCCGCGCGGATCTATGTGCGCAAACCGGAGGAAGTGCACGGCGAGCTGCAACGCCAGATGAACAAGGTGCGTTCGCAGGTCAAGCACTACACCGACGAGCATGGCCTGGAACCACCACAGTCGCTCGAACGGCAGGCCTCGCGCGTGCTGGAAATCGACGACGAGATGACCTCGGGATTCACCGCGCTGGCCACGCGGGTGCGGTCCTGGTGGCGGATGGCCGTTTCGGCGCCAACCGAGCGCGAAGCGCTGCGGCTTGCCCAGCAGCTTCTCGACCTGTACAAGCCGAAGATCGCGATCGAGCATCCGGAGGCACAGTACGGCCTGGCGCGCGAGTTCATTCCGGGTGAACCGCTTGCCTCCGGTGCTTACCTGCGGCGCGGCTCGGTGGTCTGGGCGGCGTCCTCGGTGCCGACCGCCACGGCCGAGGTCGGTGACCGGCGCGGTGTGCTGCTCGGTGAGACCTGCACCGCGACCCGGCGCCCAGTGGCCTGGGACCCGTGGATGGCTCAGGAGATCAGGGATGGCTCCGGGCTGACCGCGATGGTCGCCGGGCTGGGTGGCGGTAAGTCCTTCCTCGGCGGCGGGCTGGTTTACAAGGCACTGCGGGCCGGGGCCTACTGGACGGTGCTCGACCCGTCCGGGCCACTCGCCCGACTGTGCGATCTGCCGGAACTGCGGCCGTTCGCACGTCCGATCAACCTGCTCAACGCGGAACCGGGCATTCTGAACCCGTACCGGGTGGTACCCGAACCGCGGGTTGAGCACTTCATGGACGAGGACGATCCGGAACGCGCCTGGCGCAGGGAGAAGGCGCTGGTCGGGGCGACCAGGCGGCGGCTGGTGCTGGACGTGCTGACCGGTGTGCTGCCGTACGAGGTCGCGCGGTTGCCGCAGACCAGGATCGTGCTGCTGCGCGCGGTCCGCGCGGTGGGCGGTCGCGCCGATGCCGACCCCGGGCAGGTTTTCGAGGCGCTGCGCAGGGACGCCAGCGAGCATCACGAGCACGCCGTGATCGTGGCCGACTTCCTGGACGAGATGCGCGAGCGGATGTCGCTGCTGATCCCCGAACGCGGCGCCGACCCGTACTCCGAATCGCGCGACGACCGGCTGACGGTGTTGACCATGGCTGGGCTGACGCTGCCGAAGGACGGGGTGGGCAGGGAACACTGGACCGACGCCGAGGCACTCGGCGTGGAGATGCTGAACCTGGCCGCGTGGCTGACCCAGCGTTCCGTATACGAGAAGCCGAAGGATCTGCGCAAGGGCGTGTGGATTGATGAGGCGTTCTTCCTTTCCGAGGTGCCGACCGGTCGGGTGCTGATGAACCGGTTCGCGCGAGACTCGCGAAAGTGGAACGTGCGGGTGCTGCTTTCCTCGCAGATTCCCGCGGACTTCCTCAAGATCCAAGGGTTTGTCTCGTTGCTCGACTCGGTGTTCGTCGGGCGGCTGGATGACGAGGACGCCCAGTCCGACGCCCTGCGCCTGCTGAAGGTGCCGGTTGGGGTCGGCTATGAGCAGGTGGTGGCCAGCCTCGGCAGGCGGCCGGGGCCACAACGGGGCGCGGTCGAGCGGGACAGGGAGCCGCGCCAGTTCATCTTCGCCGACGGTGCCGGTGGTGTGGAGCGCATCCGCGCCGACTTCTCCGGTGAACACCTCGAACATCTGCGGGGAGTGCTGGACACCACCCCGGATGCCCTGCGGGATTCGATCTTCCCGCCGCGCGGGCCAGCCGACGAGGACGCGCCAGCCGCGCTGGAGCCGGCAGAGACCGAACCGGACGACGTCGAGCAGTCCGGCGCCGTCGGCGAACTCGACCTTGGTTTCGATACCTCGACCGCGCGGCCGAAACGGCGGGCGGAGCCGCCGGCAGCGGGGCAAGGGGAGAGCGCGGAAGCTACGCAAGAAGGGGAGCCCAGCAGGCAGAGCGAGAACGGCTGGGGCTACCACCCTGCTCCCCGTGGTTCCTATGTGGACGACACGGACTTCGAATTGGCCGCCGAGCTGGAAATGGGGCTGACCGAGGAACAGGTGGCCAACGGTCAGGACGAGATCGGAAACGGATACGGGTCGGAACCTGCCGCGGACCGGGCCGTCGGTCATGCCGCCGGCAAGGACAGGGAAGACGCGGCATGGGTGTCCTGACAACCATCACGCTGCTGGCGGTGGTCGCCGTCGTGCTGCGCAGGGCAGCGCGACGGCGGGCGAAACCCAGCGTGCACCGCGCACGATCCGCACGCCGCCCGGTGCTGCTGCTGATCATCGGCATCATCGGGACCCAACTGACCCTCGCGCCGCCGGCCGTCGCACAGGATTGCGCTGAGGCGCCGAATCCGGAACGCCCAGGTACCGGTCTGGTTGGCGCGCTCGATCCGGCCGAAGGCAACGGCGAGGACGGATCCGCCTATATCGATTACGGCTATGCCGGCATGGTCTGGCATGTCTACGACGACAGCTGCATGCTGGCCTCGAGTATCACCGACCCCAGTTCCACGATGGACACCTGGGCCGGGAACCAGCTTTTCAACGTAGCCAAGACGATCGTCGGTGCTACGAACTCGCTGCACTACACCGTGATGGAGGGCGGGTTGCTGAACCCGCTCTACGATGCCGTCGCCAGTGGCGCCGAGAAGGTGTACAGCAACGTCTTCATGCAGTTGTTCGGCATCGCCGCGCTGCTACTCGCGCTGCTCCTGTTCCGGCATATCTGGCGGGGTAATCTCCCCGCGATCAGTCGAAAGACCCTGTTTGCCCTTGCCGGCCTGTGGTTGGCTGCGTCCTCGTTCACACTGCTGCGTTACTACGACGAGATCGACCGCGCGATCGTGCAGGGCACGACGAATATCCAGGCGGGGTTCGTCGAGGACTCCAACGACCGGTTGACCAGAGATATCCTACCCACGAACCTGCACAACAGGGTTGTCTACGACAACTGGCTGCGTGGCGAGTTCGGCGCGCCGGACGCGCCGCAGGCCGAGGAGCACGGGCGCGACCTGCTGGACGCGCAGGCCTATACCTGGGCCGAGGTGCGCAACGGCGACGACGCCGACCAGGCGGTAATGGACGGTAAGAAAGAGGACTACAAGCAGATCGCCGGCCAGCTAGGGCCCGCGACCGGGTATTTCACCGGTGAGGACGGCAGCAGAACCGGCGCGGGCTTCCTCGCCATGTTCCAGTCCTTTGTGTACTCGCTGTTCCAGCTGTTCGCGAAGGCCGTGGTGCTGTTCGCCCAAGTGATGGTGCGGCTGCTGACCTTGGCCGCGCCGCTGATCGGCCTTGTCGCGTTGCTGCATCACGACATTCTGCGCAAGGTCGGCCGGATCGCCGGGGCGGTGGTGCTCAACCTTGTGGTGCTTTCCGTGCTCGCTGGTATCCACGCATTGTTGCTACAGGCAATCTTCGCCGCGTCCGGGGCGCTGTCGCTGCTCACCCAGATGGCGCTGGCGGCGATCGTGACGATCGTATTCTTCATGGTTGGCCGACCGATGCGCCGAATGTGGCAGATGGTGGAGCTGTCCGTCGGGGCGATGGGCTCGGCCTTGCCTAATGCGGGCCAGGGCTTGTTCTCCCGGTTCCGCAGGCGGGGTAAGGATTCCGCGCCCACACCGCAGGACGAGTTCTGGAACGGTGTGCGCGGCAGTGATGACACCGAGCAGGCCAGCGGTCCTGCTGGCCGGGGTCGGCGCGTGCGCCCGGAGGCAAGCAACCCGGTGACGGTCAGCGCCCAGCGAATGGATGACACGACGGGCCGGCCGCTGCGTCCGGACGGCCGGGCCACGGTACTGCCGAACACCGGGACCTATGGTGCCGCGGCGCTGCCGGCGGCCGGTCGACATCGGGCGGCCGCGGACCATCTGGTGCCGGGCACCGCGCAGAGCGGTGAAACCGGAGCGACGGTCAACCGGGTGAGCCAGCCGAGCCGTCGAGTGGACACGGTCCCGGTGTCCGATCGCAGCTGGGACCGCGATGACGATCCGGTCATCGTGCCGTCCAGACTCGCCGCCGAGGCACCCGCGCAGCCGGTACGTGACGGGCAGGTTCCGGCCTACGCGAACGCGAGCCCGGACCGGCCGGTCGCGGCAGCCGCGCCGTCGACGCCGACGCCGAGGGCCGAGCCGGCCATGCAGCCCCGGCCGCCACGGGTGCCGATGCGCAGGGCTGATCCGGAAGTCGTCGCCGGGCGGCCGGCAACAGTGGTGTACCGGCCGTCTCGTGGCCTGGAAGTGCGCGATGAGCGCGATACCGACGCGATCATGCGATAGAGCGAGGGAGTGCCGTGCCGATTCGAACCAGCCGCGGGCGCGCTGCCGTATACCGGCGGTTGTGGGGGTGGCCGTTGCGCTCGCCCGCGCATCTGGTCGGCATGGTGGTTCTGGTGCTCGCCCTGATCACCGCGATCGGCATACTCGTCCCCCGGCTGGTTGGCGGCGATTCGACCGGGCCGGGCGCGGGGGACCCGAACCAGCCCGCGTATGTCTATTCCTCGCCGGAGGATTCCGCGTCGGGTAGCGGCCAGCCGGCTGGTTCAGGAAGCCCGCAGCCAACCCGATTGACGGGTCCACTCGAGACGCCGCAGAAGGCGCCGCCGAACCCGAAGGCATTGCAGACGGCGAAGAACTGGGCGGATGCCTGGGTGCAGCATAGGGACGGCATGACCAACAGGGAGTGGCTGGACGGGTTGCGCCCGTACACCACCCAGGAGTATCTGCCCGTGATGTCCAGTGTGGACCCGAGGAACCTGCCGGCGAACCGGATTACCGGTGAACCGGAGGCGGTCGAGTCCTACACCAGTTCGGCTGAGGTCGATGTGCCAACCGACGGCCCGGTACTGCGCATCTCCGTCGTGCAGACCGGCCAGGGTTGGCGTGTCGCCGGGTACGAGGAGGGGTCGTGATATGCGGCGCGGCGTCGGCCTTGGCATCATCATCGTCGCACTCTGCGGAGTCGTGCTCGCGGTTGGCGCGTTCACCACGATCATCGCCGCGAGCAATGCGGGCGGGCAAACCTCGGACATGTCCTGCGAGGCCGTGGTTGGTCCAACGGACCCGGGACAGCCGGGCGCCGGGGCGCAGGATGCCGCGCAGCTCGATCCGGAACAGCGGGAAATCGTCTCGCTGATCGTCTCGATAGGTAAGGAGCGGGAACTTTCCCCGCGTGCCTGGCAGGTGGCCATTCAGGCCGGGATGACCGAATCAGGTCTGCGCAATCTGAACTACGGTGACCGCGACTCGCTCGGCATCTTCCAGATGCGCCCCTCGATGGGCTGGGGCACGGTCGCGCAGGTCACCGATCCGCCCTATCAGGTCAACAAGTTCTATGACGTTCTGGAGGAGCTGCCCGACTGGAAGTCGATGCGGCCGGGCGATGCCGCGCAGGCCGTGGAGCGTTCGGCCTTCCCTGATCGGTACCACGAGTGGGAGCCGATGGCCGTGCACCTGCTCGGCAATATCGGGGATATCGAGGACCCGGCCGGTTGCGGCCCTGGCGCGGGTAACCGGCTACCGGCACCAACCGAGGCGGCCGGCGCGGCGATCGAGTTCGCGCTGCGCGAGCAGGGCAAGCCCTATGTGTGGGGCGCTACCGGTCCGGACTCCTACGACTGCTCCGGGCTGTTGCTGCGTGCCTACGAGGCCGCGGGCGTCACGATCCCGCGGGTGTCCCGTGATCAGTTCAACGGCGGGGCGATGTTGCCGGTGAAGGAAGCGCAACCTGGTGATCTGGTGTTCTGGGCCAGCGACACGTCGAACCCCGCGACGATTCACCACGTCGCGATGTACCTGGGGAACGGCAAGATCGTCGAGGCTCAGCAGTCTGGGGTCCCGGTGCACACCAGGGACTTCAACTGGGATGAGGACGGGCTGATGGCCGAGGCGGTTCGGCCGGGTGTGTGAGCAGCGAGTCAAGGTCGGGTTGAGGTGAGTGTCGTGCGCAGGAAACGTGCCAAGGCGGCGGAGCCGAGTGCGCTCAGTGAGCAGATGCCGGAACCAAGTAGGTATGCCTCGGCGCCGTTACCGCGGCCGGCTGGCCCGCCTGCGTCCAGTACGCCGCTGCGAGATTACCTGTCGGTCACCACGATTGGCGTGAGCGACGGTTACGCGGTGCTGCCCCGTTCGCTGGTGGAGTCCATGCCGCTGCCCTGGCAGCAGCAGATGGCGCACCTGCTTGCCCAGTTTCACCAGACACACCAGCATCTGTCCTGGCCGACCTATCGGGTGGTGCCGTCCCGCTACGAACGGTTGGTGGATCTCGACGAGGACCAGCTCGCCGAAGTCGGCTGTATGGTTGAGATTGATACCGACGGCGAGCTCGTCTACCGCGAACGAGGTGGTCGCCGGATCGACGAACCGGAGAACACCATGGTGCTGGTTTCCTGCCTGGACCCGATTCCCAGCGAGCACGCGAACGCCACAGATCGGACTCCGCCGAGTGGTATTCCGCAGCCGCAGCAGGCGCCGGGTATGCCGGGCGGGCAGGCGCCGGGAGTGGGGCGGTGAGCAGCGATGAGCCTGTTTGGGCGGCGGTCGAAGTCCGCTGAGCCCGACCTCAACTGGTACTACTGCGTGCGCCACGCTCGGCCGGAGCGTGGTGATCAGCTGTGCAAGGCGATCGATCGGCTTGGCCCATATCCGGACGAGGAGACCGCGTGGCACGCGCTGGAGATCGCGAAGGCACGCACCGAAGTCGAGGACGCCAGGGACGCCGCGGAGGCCGACGATACCGAGCAGCCCGGTACCGCTGGAGGTAACCACTGGAACCGGCCGGAAGGGCGGGACTGGTCCTGACGACCCCGCTGCCCGCCGAGGCGCGGGATTGGACGGTAGCCGAGCGCACGCTGGCTGAACGGTTATTCGCCGGGCACTGCGTCGTGGTGAACGTGCGTAAGGCCGGGCCGCATCGGCGGCTGGTGCCCTGGCTGGTCGCGGCTGGGCTGCTGCGCTACGTCGGCCACGCGGGTAATCGACATGCCTGGCCGGAATCGGACTTCGCCAACCCGTTCGTACGCGAGGCGCGCACGGACCGCGCGGCCATGCTCACGCGCTACCGCGCCTATCTCGCCGGACAACCGGCACTACTCGACCGGTTGCGCGCCGGCGAGTTCGCCGGGCTGGCGCTGGGTTGTTGGTGCGCACCCGAACCGTGCCATGCGGAGATCCTCGCCGAGTACACCGAGCATCGCCAACCTTAAAGAACGCGATTACGGAATGTCGCCGAGCCCGCCGCGCTCGGCGATCCCGCGCTGGCGCTGAACCACGACACGAAGGGCAGCACGGTGAACCTGGTCGGCGAGGCTGCCGGCACGGCTGAAATGCTGTCCGTGGATCCGCTGTCGACCTGGAGAAAGATCATGCCGAAGGCCGTGACCCTCGTTCGCACCGACTCGCTGTCCGATGTGGCGCAGTACGCGTATGCCGCGACCGCGCCCGCGGATGCCCGGCTGGTGTTCCTGGCAGGGTCGTGTCCGCTCAACGACGACGGCACTACTTATGGCGTGGGCGACTTCGCCGCGCAGGCAGCGAAGTGCATCGAGAACATGAAAGCGGCGCTGGCGGCGGCGGACGCGACACTCACCGATGTGATCAGCACCCGCGTGCTGGTCGCCTCAGCTGAGCAGGCGGATCTGGTCGCTGCCTGGGAAGTTGTCCGTGATGCCTTTGGCGATCATGACGCGCCAAGCACCCTGCTTGGCGTCGCGGCGCTCGGTTACGACAACCAGCTCGTAGAGATCGAAGCGACCGCGGCAGTTCTCGACTGATCGTCGACGTCCGTCTCAACCTAGACGAGGAGGTGCGGTGAACCTGGTCGACGAGCTTGGCGCGACTGTTCCGGTGCCGGATACGCCACGGCGGGTGGTCAGCCTGGTTCCCTCGCTGACCGAGGCCGTGGCCACCAGCGCGCCGGAAATCCTGGTTGGCGCGACGGACTACTGCACGCATCCGGAAGGGCTGGCGGTAGCCAGGGTCGGCGGCTCGAAGTACCCGAAGGTAGCCACGGTGCTGGCGGCCGAGCCCGACCTGGTGATCGCCAATGCCGAGGAGAACCGGCCGGATGAGGTCGCCGAACTGCGCGCGGCCGGGGTGCCGGTGTGGGTCACCGCGGCACCGGGGACCGTACCGGCTGGCATCGAATCCGTGCGCCGAGTACTGGTCGAGGTGCTCGGGCTGGCCGAGCCCGACTGGGTGGCCAGGGCCAGCCAGCTGTGGCGGGATCCGCTGCCGATCCGGGCCCGCGCGGTGGTTCCGGTGTGGCGCAAGCCGTGGGTCGTGCTCGGCAGGGACACCTTCGCCGGTGACGTCCTGCGCCGGCTCGGTATCGCCAATGCCTACGGCGAGCATGCGGATCGATACCCGCGTCCGAAGATCGCGGAGTTGCGCGAGCGGTTCGACACCGGCGAGGCGGACCTGCTCGTATTGCCGGACGAGCCCTACGAGTTCACCAAGGACGACGGGCCAGACTGGTTTCCCGGGGTCCACTACGCACTGGTTTGTGGGCGCTATCTGACCTGGTATGGACCATCCCTTGTGGCCGCGCACCAGGCATTGCGCACGGCACTGGCTGGTTAGCGGCTCTCTGCCGTGCGGGTGCAGGTCAGTAGCCAGCCTCGATCGGTGATCTCTTGCGTGCTCAACTGCCAATCGTGCTCGGCGAATAGCGCGCGCAGCCGGTCCTTGGACAGTTCGCGGTAATCGATCCAGTTGACGATCAGTGTGTTGCTCGGCGGCCTGGTCCGCAGCAGGGCGGTGAGCTTTCGGGTCTGCCGCTCGCGGCGGCGTCGGCGAATGGCGGCCGGCGTACCGATCCGCACCACGAGTCCGATCAGCGCGATCACCGCGACGGACGGTACGAGCAGCCAGATCGCCAACTCCCGCAATACCGCCTCATTCATGATGCGTGCCTTCCGTGAGGCGGAAGCGGAGCAAGCCCATCCCGTTGCGCCGATACACGTCGACGTACTGGTAGCCGTCGAGTTCGGCGGCCTCGCGAATCATCTCCACGGATAGCGGGTAGGCCGTTGCGGGGCTGATCTCCGCCAGTCGCCCCTCGCCCGCGGCCTTCGCCAGGTCCTTGCGCAGCCGTTCGACCGCGCGACGAGGTCCCTGCAGCAGGGTCAGTACGGCGCTGCTGAGCATGAACAACGCCATCGCCGCGAACAGTGCGGCGATGACGACGAACACGACTGCTGACACCTCGGCGCCCCTCGCTCGGCGCGTCGGCGACGCGCGATCGACCCTGGCTTTAGGCGAATCATAGCCAGCAAACCGGGCGTCAGCAGCGTGTCGTGATCAGGCCGGCTGCGGTTGATCCGAGCCATCCCGATCCGCGGCGGCCGCCGCCAGGTCCGCCTGCCGCACCCTACGCAGCATGACCGCGGCGAGTACGGCGGCGATTGTCATGATCACCGCGCCGGTGAGCACGGTCATTCGCAACCCCGCGGCGAAAGCCTGATCCGCGACGTCCAGTAGCGGGCCAGCCAGCTCGCCCGGCAGCGTGCCGGCGACCTCCTGCGCGGCGCCCCGCGTGTCGCCAGCCGCCTGGACCGCGGCGTCGGGAACCGCACCGGGCGCATCGTCCAGAACTTGCGTTCGGTACACGGCCGTGCCGACACTGCCGAGGACCGCCATCCCAAGTGCCCCACCGAACTCCGCGCCGGTTTCGGACAGCGCGGAAGCCGAACCCGCGCGCTCCGGCGGCGCCGTCCCAATGATCATGTCATTGGCCAGCGCGGTCACCGCGCCGATCCCGCCGACCATGACCGCGCTCAACCCGATCAGCTGCACCAGCCCGGTATCGGCCGTCACCGTCGTCAGCAGGGCCATGCCCACCGCCGCGGTGGCAAGGCCGCCAGCCACCACGAAGCCTGGCCGCACGCGGCGCACGATCAACATGGCGGCGGTGATTCCGATTGGCATGGCAAGGAAACCGGGCAGTGAAGCCAGCGCGGCCGTAAGCGGTCGGAAACCAAGAACGAGTTGCACGAACTGGGCGCTGTAGAGCATCACGCCGAACATCGCGAACATCGTCAACGTATTGGCCAGCAAGGCGGCGCTGAACGGGCGGGCGCGGAACAGGTCGAGATCGATCAACGGCGCGCGACCGCGTCGTTGCCTTCGTAGGAAGAACGCGCCAACGACGACACCAAGAGCGAGCGCGGCCACGGCCGCCCAGCTGAGGCCGTATTCGGCGATCTCCTTGATGCCGTAGATCGCCGGCAGGATCGCCGCCAGCGACAGCACGGCGCTGATCAGGTCGAATCCCGTCGCGTTCGGATCGCGGTATTCGGGAAGCAACATGGGGGCCAGTACCACGAGCAGTACCATCACCGGCACGTTCAGCAGGAACACCGAGCCCCACCAGAACTGTTCGAGCAATACCCCGCCGATGATCGGGCCAAGCGCGCCTCCACCCGCGAAGCCGGCGGTCCAGATCCCGACCGCGGTCCTGCGTTGACCCGCGTCGGTGAACATCGCCCTGATCAGCGCGAGCGTGGAAGGCGCAAGGGTGGCGCCACCAATGCCGAGGAGCGCCCGTGCGGCGATCAGCAGTTCGGGGCTGGGGGAGTAGGCGGCCAGCACGGAAGCACCGCCGAAGACGATCGCCCCGAAGATCAGCAGCTTGCGCCGTCCGACGCGATCGCCGAGCGAGCCCATGGTGATCAGCAAGCCGGCCAGCAGGAAGCCGTAGATATCCAAAATCCACAGCATCTCGGTACCGGTTGGGCGGAGATCCGCGCTCACGAACGGCATCGCGAACAGGAGCACGGACATATCCATGGACACCAGGAGCGCAGGCAGGACCAGGACGGCGAGGCCGATCCACTGTCTGACTCCGGCGGTGGGGCGCGGCCCAGCTGATTGCGGCTGGACTGGTGGGCGATTGGTCATGGCGGTAACCATACACATGTCTTATACATTTGTGTAGGACACTTGTTTAAGACATGTGTATGGAACACTTGTATGAAAGTTCGCTAGGATCGCCTCGTGGGACACCGCGAGGATTTGTTGGCAGGGGCCAAACGCTGTCTGTACGAGCGGGGGTATGCGCACACCACCGCACGCGACATCGTCGCCGCGTCCGGGACCAATCTCGCGTCGATCGGCTATCACTTCGGGTCGAAGGACGCGTTGCTGGTCGAGGCGCTACTCGAGGCCTTCGACGAGTGGAACGCGAAGATTGGCGAGATCGCCTTCGCAGCGGATCTGTCGGCGCCTGATATCTACGCGCAGCTGGAGCAGGCATGGACGCGCATCTTCGAGTTGTTCGCCGAACAGCGGCCGCTGATGGTCGCCAACGTCGAGGCGATGGCGCAGGCCGCACACAGCCCGCAGGTGCGCGAGGCCCTGGCGGAAAGCTACCGCTCGGTGCGGGAAACGTTTGGCGCCCGGTTTGCCGAGTCCCTTGGCGGGCTCGTCGACGAACGCACCGCCAAGGCACTCATCGGCTACCAGACCGCCCTCGGGGACGGGATGATGCTGCAGTGGCTGTTCGATCCGGAAGGCGGGCCCAGTGCCACCGATATCGCCCTTGCCACTCGGGCGATTGTCGGCATCTACGCCGGCCAGCTCGGATCGCGCGCCGAGTGAGCACGCTCCGTCCTCAGTGGAAGGTGTGTTCGGGTGCGGGGAATCGGCCGTTGCGCACATCCTCGGCGTAACTGCTCGCGGCGGTAAGCAGGGTGTCCGCGAGATTCGCGTAGCGACGGACGAACCGAGGCCCCTTGCCGCGCCGTAGCCCGGCCATGTCTTGCCAGACAAGGACTTGCGCGTCGCAGGCCGCACCGGCCCCGATGCCGATGGTGGGAATGCTCAGCTCCGCGGTGACCCGTTTGGCCGCCTCGGCCGGCACCATCTCGAGCACCACCGCGAAGGCGCCCGCCCGTTCCAACGCGACCGCGTCGGCGAGTAGTTCATCCGCCGCGTCACCGCGCCCCTGCACCCGGTAGCCGCCGAGGCTGTGCTCGCTCTGCGGGGTGAACCCGATATGTCCCATCACCGGAACCCCCGCCCCGGTAAGCGCTTCGACATGTGGCGCGAATCGCTGGCCGCCCTCGAGTTTCACCGCATGCGCGCGGCCTTCCTTCATGAACCGCACGGCGGTGGTCAGCGCCTGTTCCGGCGAGATCTGATAAGACCCGAATGGCAGGTCGCCGACCACCAAGGCCCTGCGGGTGGCCCCGCTGACCGCGCGCACCAGCGGCAGCAGTTCGTCCACGGTGACCGGGAGCGAGGTGTCGTACCCGAACACGTTGTTCGCGGCCGAGTCACCGACGAGCAACACCGGGATTCCGGCTTCGTCGAACAGCTCGGCCGTGTACATGTCATAACTGGTCAGCATCGGCCACGGGGTACCGCGCTCCTTGAGCTCGCGCAGGTGGTGAATTCTTACCCGTTTGGCTGGTTTATCGGCTGCCGCCGGGCCGTTGCCGTACGGCGCGGTCGTTTCCTGGTTTGCCGCTGATTCCATGGACATCGCTGTCGACCATCCTTTCCTCGAGGCCCTGCAGTGGGTCCCCGGGCAGTGCGGATTGGGTCCATTCAGCGTGGCACCACGCGGCTCGGTTGGCACGCCCGCTGCGACGAGCTTCACAGCTGAGCAGACGGACTCAGCCGTTGCCCTCCCGCCAACCGCTGGTGATCGGCAGCCGGCGATCCCTGCCGAAGGCACGGAAGGTGATCTTGGTTCCCGGCGGGTACTGCCGACGCTTGTACTCCGCGTTGTCGACCAGCCGCAGTACCCGGTCCACCAGTTGATGGTCATAGCCAGCACGCAGCAGCTCGGCGTAGCCCCGGTTACCTTCGACGTAGTCGTCGAGTACCTCGTCGAGCACGTCATAGGACGGCAACGAGTCACTGTCCCGCTGGTCCGGGCGCAGTTCCGCGGAAGGCTCCTTGTTGATCGAGTTCTCCGGGATCGGGGGCGTCTCGCCGCGCTTTTCCGCCTCGGCGTTGCGCCACCTCGCCAACCGCCACACCAGCGTTTTGGGCACATCTTTGATGGGTGCGAAGCCCCCTACCGCATCGCCGTAGATCGTCGAGTACCCGACCGCGAGTTCCGTCTTGTTCCCAGGAGCCAGCACCAGATGGCCATCCTTGTTGGACAGTGCCATGAGCAGCACCCCCCGGCAGCGGGCCTGCACGTTCTCCTCGGCCAGTCCAGAAAGCTCGAGCTGATCGACGAAAACGCGCACCATGTCCTCGATCGGCTGCACCCGGAAATGGCATCCCAACCGCTTGGCAAGCTCTGTCGCGTCATCGCGGGAATGCGCCGAGGAATAGGTGGACGGCATGGACACGCCGTAGACCGCATCCGGTCCGAGCGCGTCCACGGCGAGCGCCGCGGTCAGCGCGGAGTCGATACCGCCGGAGAAGCCGAAGCTCACCGAGCGGAAACGGTTCTTGTGCGCGTAGTCCCGTAGCCCGGTCACCAGCGCGCCCCACACCTCCGCTTCATCGGTGAGCGGTTCGGCGATCGGCGCGTCGGCAAGCGGTTCGTAGCCAGGCAGCGCCGCGTCGGTGAGTACCTTGCGGTGCACGGTGAATCCGGCCACCGCGCCCTCGGTTCGCGCGGCGCCACCGGGTAGCTCCAGATCCTTGACCAGCAGGTGTTCCACGAACTGCGGCGCGCGGCCAAGTAGTTCGCCGTCCGCGCCCACCAGTAGCGAATCACCGTCGAAGACGAGCTCGTCCTGACCGCCGTACAGATTGGTGTAGGCCAGCGGCGCATTCGCCTCCCGCGCCCGCCGTGCGACCAACGGCAGTCGCTGATCGTCCTTGTTGCGCTCATAGGGCGAGGCGTTCGGCGCGATGATGAGATCCACGCCCGCCGCGCCGAGTGCCGCGACCGGACCACCGTCCTGCCACAGGTCCTCGCAGATCACCATGCCGATCTCGAGTCCGTGCAGCCGGATGATGTCCAGCGAGTCGCCTGGCTTGAAGTAGCGTCGCTCGTCGAAGACCCCGTAGTTCGGCAGGTGATGTTTGAACTGGGTGGCGGCGACCGTGCCCCGGTGCAGCACCGCGACCGCGTTACGCGGGCCGACCTCGTCGGCCTCCAGGTAGCCGACCACCACGGCCAGCTCGCCACAGCCGGCCTCGGCCAGACGCTCGGCGAGGCCCGTCAGCTCCACCTTGGACGCGGCGGCGAAGGAGTCGCGCAGCACCAGATCTTCCACCGGATAGCCAGTGAGCACCAGCTCGCCGAACAGCGCAAGATGCGCGCCAGCCTGCGCCGCCTTGCGGGACCAGTCGACGATCAGCGTCGCGTTTCCGGTCAGGTCACCGACGCAGGGATTGACTTGGGCAAGGGCGATGCGCAGCTGAGGCATACGCGCATTGTCTCGCATCGTTGTGCTGGCCGGCGCGGCGATGCGGCGCGAAACACGGTGGCTACACGACATGTTCACGGTAGGGGTGGCAAGATCGTGCCGTGGCTCGATTCTCGCGCGTATTGCCGATGGTGTCCCTGCTTGCCGTCGCGGGTCTGCTCGCTGCCTGCGCTGGGGACGATTCGGGTGATCAAGAAGGCGCCCAGCAGGAGGTCACCGAGCAGCAGGGGCCGGCAGGTGCGGTCCCCGAGGGCCTTGACGAGTTCTACGGCCAGTCGCTGACCTGGCAGGACTGCGAGGATTACGCCACCTCGGACACCGCGAGCATGGCGTTCAACGTCACGGGTATCGAATGCACCCGGCTGACCGTGCCCCTCGACTACGCGAAACCAGACGGCGAGACGATCACGATCGGGGTACTTCGGCACAAGGCGGACGATCAGCAGCGGCGGATCGGTTCGCTGATCATGAACCCGGGTGGACCCGGTGCCGCCGGGATGCCGGCGGCCGCGCAGACCGCGTCCAGCGCCACCGACTCGCCGCTGAGTAAGCGGTTCGACTTCGTTGGGTTCGATCCACGTGGCGTCGGCGCGAGCGAACCGCAGATCAGCTGCCTCACCGGCGAGGAACGCGACGCGGAGCGGGCCGAGGACGACGAGGCGGACACCTCGCCGGCCGGCGTGCGCAAGCAGGAGGAGGATCAGCGGGCGTTCGCGGAGAAGTGCGCCGAACGCACCGAGCATGGCGAGCAGATGTTGGCCAACATGGGCACCAGGGACGTCGTCAAGGATATGGACGTGCTGCGTTCGGCCCTCGGCGATGAGCAGCTCAGCTACGTCGGCTACTCCTATGGCACCCGGATCGGCAGCGTCTACGCGGAGACCTTTCCGGACAATGTGCGAGCGCTGGTTCTCGACGGCGCGCTAGACCCGAATCAGGACCCGACCGATGAACTGGTCGCCCAGGGCGAAGGCTTCCAGCAGGCCTTCGGGCAGTTCGCCGACTGGTGCGCGAAGCGGCAGGACTGCGCGCTCGGACAGCAAGCCGACCAGGCGACCGAGAAGTTCCAGGAACTCGTGCAACCGTTGATCGAGCGCCCGGTCGAGGTCGGCGACGGCCGCAAGCTGTCCTTTGACGACGCGACGACCGCGGCCGCGCAGGCGATGTACTCCGAGCAGCTCTGGGAGCCGTTGAACTCCGGGCTCAACGAGTTGAACCGTAACCGCGGCGCCGCGCTGATGCAGCTGGCCGACCTGTACAACGAGCGCAACAAGGACGGTAGCTACGCCACCACTCAGGACGCGTTCACCGCGGTTCGGTGCGTGGACGACGAGCCGGTCACCGATCGGCAGGAGTTGCTGGCCACCGAACGCAAGTACAAGGAGGTCGCGCCGTTCCTGGACAACGGTCAGCCCGCCGGTGGCGTCCGGGACGCCTGTGCCTTCTGGCCGGTGCCGAACACCGACCAGCCGAGCACACCCGAGGTGCCTGATCTGCCGCAGACGTTGGTGGTGTCCACCACGAACGACCCGGCGACCCCGTACGAGGCAGGCGGCAAACTCGCCGATGCGCTCGGTGGCTCGCTACTCACCTTCGAAGGCAATCAGCACACGGTGTTCCTGCAGGGCAACCAGTGCGTGGACAAGATCGGCGCGGACTACCTGATCGATCTGAAGGTTCCCTCCGAAGGCCAGCGCTGCTCGTAAGCCAGGGCTGTTCGTAGACCGAGCGCCACACCCAACCCGGCTATGCCGGCGCGTTCACCGTGACCGGCTCGTTGAACTTGGCAAGGGATAGTTCGATCATGCGGGCGCCGGAGCCCTTGGTCGCGGGCGGCAGTTGGAACCATGCCCGTACCGGTTCCTTCGCGGCGCTGTCCGCCAACCAGAACTTGACCTCGATGGTCTCCTGGGATTCTTGATCTTCCTCGACTGCCTGGTCGTCTGTTTGATCATCCGCTGGTGCGGTGTCCTCGATGCCGGGGATCGTCGCCTCGGCGTGCTCCTTGCTGAGCTTGCCCCCGACGCGGATCGTCTCCTGCCCTTCGATGGTTTCCCTGCCCTCGGTCCTGGCCTGGTCCACCCGACGCAGCAGGTTGCTCACGCCGCGCCGTTCGTCGAGCAGGATCGCTGGGTCGTAGACGCTGGTGACCGTCGTGGCCGGTGCTTCGGTCAGGTCTCCCGCCGGGTTCCGCAGGTACACGGTGTCGCCGGTGAGCACGTAGTCCAGCTTGACCAGCTGGTCGGACCGCTGGACCTGGGCGCTGCCCTTCGCGTCCACCTGTCCCGTCGGCGTCCTGGTCAGCGCGCCATCCGCGGACTGCACGGTGATACCGGGCAGCTGGCCGTTCACCGAGACGCTGAACTGCGCGCTCTGCAGGCGCTGGCTCGTCTCCGCGGCCTTGCCGAGCAGGCGCGTCGGTTCCGGGAGAGGTCCGCTCGCATCAGGCTCGCTGCCGCAGCCGGCGAGTAACCCTGCCGTGGTGACGGCGGCGAACAGGACGCGAGCCCTCGGGAAGGTGGCCATGCGCCGATGGTAAAGGCGCGATCGGCTGGATCCGCGGGCGGCGTCGGCGGGTAACTGGCCAACCTTCGCGCGCCGGGTAACACCTCGGTAACCAGTTCGGCATAGCATGCCCGCATGGATCGTCAGCGGGAATTCGTGTTGCGCACGTTGGAAGAGCGGGATATTCGCTTCGTTCGACTGTGGTTCACCGACGTGCTCGGGTTCCTCAAATCGGTCGCCGTCGCGCCAGCGGAGTTGGAAGGTGCCTTCTCCGAGGGGATCGGCTTCGACGGTTCGGCGATCGAGGGCTTCGCCAGGGTGTACGAGTCGGACATGGTGGCCAAGCCGGATCCGTCCACCTTCCAGGTGCTGCCGTGGGAAAACCCGGAAGGGGACCACTACTCGGCGCGAATGTTCTGCGATATCGCGATGCCGGATGGTTCGCCATCCTGGGCCGACCCGAGGCATGTGCTGCGGCGCACGCTGTCCAAGGCGGGTGAGTCCGGGTTCACCTGCTACGTGCATCCCGAGATCGAGTTCTTCCTACTGGCGAACATGCCGACGGATGGTTCCGAGCCAGAGCCAGCGGATAACGGCGGGTACTTCGACCAGGCCAGCCACGCCACCGCCACGCATTTCCGCCGGCACGCCATCGAGGCGCTCGAGGCTATGGGGATCTCGGTCGAGTTCAGTCACCACGAGGGCGCGCCGGGCCAGCAGGAGATCGACCTGCGCTACGCGGACGCGCTCACCATGGCGGACAACGTGATGACGTTCCGGTATGTGGTCAAGGAAGTCGCACTGACCCAGGACGTGCGCGCGACCTTCATGCCGAAGCCGTTCACCGAGCAGGCTGGTTCCGGTATGCACACGCATCTGAGCCTGTTCGAAGGTGACCGCAATGCCTTCTACGACGCGCAGGATCCGTACGAGCTCTCCGAGGTTGGCAAGGCGTTCGTTGCCGGCTTGCTCAAGCACGCACGGGAGATCACCGCGGTAACCAACCAATGGGTGAACTCATACAAGCGGCTGATCGTCGGCGGTGAAGCCCCCACCACGGTGTGCTGGGGGCACGCGAACCGCTCCGCGCTCGTGCGGGTGCCGATGTACTCGCCGGGCAAGGCCGCCTCGCGCCGGGTGGAGCTGCGCAGCCTCGACTCGGCGTGTAATCCGTACCTTGCCTACGCCGTGGTACTCGCCGCCGGGCTGAAGGGCGTGCAGGAAGGCTATGAGCTGCCGCCCGCGGCCGAGGACAACGTGTGGTCGCTGACCGATGCGGAACGCCGCGCGGCTGGGTACGCGAACCTGCCGCAGAACCTTGGCGAGGCACTGGCCGAGTTGGAGCGTTCCGAGTTGCTTCCTGAGGTGCTCGGGGAGCACGTGTACGACTTCTTTCTGCGCAACAAGCGTCGGGAGTGGGATGCCTACCGGCGCAGCGTGACGCCGTACGAACTGCGAACATTGCTGCCGATGCTGTGATCATCGCAGGTCAGCGCTCCGATGGCGGATTAAGTACCCCCCGGTTTCAGCGGGTCTGACCGAGCATGATTAACTTCTATCCATCGCACGGAACACCGAACGCGACCGGGCCGAGAGCCTGGGGGCGGGTGAACGAAGAGCGAATCTGGGATACACTAGATGAGCAGTCTTCAGCCGGGACGAAGCGAGTTGACCTCGCCGAACGGACCGGGTAAAGTTGTGCGACGGTCACTGCGGTGAACCGGACCCCCCGAGAAGCTCCCGAGTTTCCAGGTGTTAGGGTTTTCCGCGGTACAAAATAAAGTTAAGACCAAGAACTACTCACTTCAGAATTCGTAGTTTCGATTCTGTGTGCGTGTGTTGTTTGAGAACTCAACAGTGTGCTGACGTTTGTTTTGTTTGTGAGCTAGTTGTTTGTGTGCCCTTATTTGTTGAGGGTTTCTTTGAGTG
>NZ_SLXQ01000011.1 GCF_004340875.1 Tamaricihabitans halophyticus
ACCAGCTGATCACCGAACCGGGCACAGTCCTCCTGAAACGACATGATCGCCGCAACCTCTCATCGAGAGTGTTGCGACGATCATGTGAACCCGCCTCTTCCCGGTCGGGCGTTTCGTGTATGTCGCGGTGATCCCGTTCAGCCGGGTACCCGGCTGAACGGGTCTGCCGATCAGAGACCGCCGGAGAGCTTCTCCCGCAGAGCCGCGAGCTGCTCATCGCTGGCCAGCGAACCGCCCGTGCTCTGCGCGGCGTCCGCCACACCGGCACTGGAGGCGTAGTTCTGCTCGCCCTCGCCACCTTCCTCGGCAGCGGACTCGCCCGCCTGCGCGGCAGCCTCGGCGTCCGCCTCGGCCGCCTTGGCAACCTGCTTCATGTGCTGCTCGTAGCGAGCGTGCGCCTCCCCGTACTGGCGCTCCCACTCCTCACGCTGCTTGTCGTAGCCTTCCTGCCACTCCTGCGTGTCGGGGTCGAAGCCCTCGGGGTAGATGTAGTTGCCCTCGTTGTCGTACTCGGCGGCCATCCCGTACTGCGTCGGGTCGAACTCCGAGTCCGGAGTGAAGCCCTCGTTGGCTTGCTTGAGCGAGAGCGAAATCCGCCGACGCTCGAGGTCGATGTCGATGACCTTGACCATGACATCCCCGCCGACCTGGACGACCTGCTCCGGGATCTCCACGTGGCGCTCGGCCAGCTCGGAGATGTGCACCAGACCCTCGATGCCCTCGTCGACCCGAACGAACGCGCCGAACGGCACCAGCTTGGTGACCTTGCCCGGCACGATCTGACCGATCGCGTGGGTGCGGGCGAACTGCCGCCACGGGTCTTCCTGGGTGGCCTTCAGCGACAGCGAGACGCGCTCCCGGTCCATGTCGACCTCGAGCACCTCGACCGTGACTTCCTGGCCAACCTCGACAACCTCGGACGGGTGGTCGATGTGCTTCCAGGACAGCTCGGACACGTGCACCAGACCGTCCACGCCACCGAGGTCCACGAAGGCACCGAAGTTGACGATCGAGGACACGACGCCCTTGCGGACCTGGCCCTTCTGCAGCTGGTTGAGGAACTCGCTGCGCACCTCGGACTGGGTCTGCTCCAGCCAAGCGCGCCGGGAAAGCACCACGTTGTTGCGGTTCTTGTCCAGCTCGATGATCTTGGCCTCGAGCTCGCGGCCGACATACGGCTGCAGATCGCGAACCCTGCGCATTTCGACAAGCGAGGCGGGCAGGAAGCCACGCAGCCCGATGTCCAGGATCAGACCGCCCTTGACGACCTCGATCACGGTCCCGCGGACCGGCTCGTCGGCCTCCTTGAGCGCCTCGATGGTGCCCCAGGCGCGCTCGTACTGAGCACGCTTCTTGGACAGGATCAGGCGGCCTTCTTTGTCCTCCTTCTGCAGAACGAGGGCTTCGACCTCGTCGCCGACTTCGACAACCTCAGCCGGATCCACATCGTGCTTGATCGACAGTTCCCGCGAGGGGATGACACCCTCGGTCTTGTAGCCGATGTCTAGCAGCACTTCGTCGCGATCGACCTTGACGATAGTGCCCTCAACGATATCTCCGTCGTTGAAGTACTTGATGGTCTTGTCGATGGCGGCGAGGAAATCCTCCTCCGTCCCGACGTCATTGATGGCGACCTGTTGGATGGTCTGCGCGGGCGCAGTCGGGACAGCGGTGGTGTCGGTGGGCATTGGGTAGGTGGCTCCGGTACGGATTGGCTTAGTTGGCAGTTGTGTATCTGTGCACCGTGGGTTACCGAGGCCGTCGAGGCTGCCGACACACGCCGACAACGGTGGCGAAAATTCGCGAGGATCGCTGAGATCGCTGCCGATGCCGCCGGTACGCGAGCCGAAACTCTCGGCATTTGGTGAACAAGCCACCAGTATACCGAACCAGGCCGACGCGTAACCCACTGCGCGGGCGGTATCGTACGCGCCCAGGTGATCAGTAGGCAAACCCGGGGTCGTGGTCACGGCCGCATGACGCCCTGCACAGCCAACCCGCCAATCCCAGAACAGTCGAGTACGAAAGACGGTGTCCACCCGACGTGGCTGACCCGCATGCCTCGGATAACCCGCACCACGGCGCCGAACTGCACCTTGGCACGGTCGGCCCGGCCACCCGCGACGTCTCCGCCGCGGAAACCACACGCGCGACGGCCGCGTGGTGGGACGCGGACGCGGATGATTACCAAGCCACCCATGGCGCATTCCTCGGCGCCGCCGACTTCGTCTGGTGCCCGGAGGGACTCACGGAGACGGAGGCCGGGCTGCTCGGCCCGGTCGACGGCAGGGATGTTCTCGAGGTCGGCTGCGGTTCCGGATCCTGTGCCCGATGGTTGGCCGACCATGGCGCCAGAGCCGTCGGACTCGATCTCTCCGCCGGCATGCTCCGACATGCGCACGCCGGCAATATCGAGACTGGACTCGCCGTTCCGCTGATTCGGGCAACCGCCGAGCAGCTGCCATTCGGCACGGACAGCTTCGACCTCGCCTGCTCGGCTTTCGGCGCGATCCCGTTCGTCGCACGGCTGGAGCGGACCTTCGCCGAGATCGCTCGGGTACTGCGTCCCGGCGGGCGCTGGGTTTTCGCGGTCACCCATCCGATGCGCTGGATCTTTCCCGATGATCCAGGACCAACCGGATTGACCGCAGCCGTGTCGTACTTCGACCGCACGCCATACGTCGAGGTGGACGCCGAGGGCAGAGCGACCTACGTGGAACACCACCGAACCCTTGGCGACTACGTCCGCGCCCTGCACGAATCCGGCCTGCGGCTGGTGGACCTCATCGAGCCGGAGTGGCCGGCCGGCCATACCCGGATCTGGGGCCAGTGGAGCCCCCTGCGCGGCAAGCTCTTTCCCGGTACCGCGATTTTCTGCGCTACCGTGCGGTGATGAGCAACGGTGCCAGGGCCCTTCTCGAGGCTCAAGCGCACCGGTTCGCATCCCTGGACGCGCTGTTGCCCGGCGCGCCCGCGCCGCCCGAGGGAGACGTACTCACCGCGGCACTCGACGACGGCCGTCGGGTGGCCGGCTTGTTGCTGCACAGCACCCATGACGAGCATCAGCTCAGCAGCCTGTGGTCGGCGCGCCGGGTCTGGGAGCTGCACCCATTGACTGGCGACACCGGGCGGCGCGGCATGGATGCGTTACTGCGCGCCTGGCGTGGCCGGCTGGACCGGACCCCGGAGACGCAGGGCGATACCGCCTGCGTCATCACCTGGCCGAGCAGGGACATCGCCGCCGCAAGGGCGCTGCTCGACCATGGCATGGTGCCCCTGTCGGTGTTGGCGATCCGGACGGAACCAGCACCGGAGCCCGACCCGTCCCCGGTGACCGTACGCCTGGCCGAACCGGATGACCTTGCCGCCGTCGTCGACCTGACGATGATCGAGCTGCACTACTCCGCGCTGGTCGGGCCGAGCACCGTGCGCGCGAACGCCGCGGAACTCAAACGGGACCATTACCGGCATCGCCTGGAACGTGAGGAGCCAGTGTGGCTGGCCGAACGGGACGGGGTGCCCGTCGGCATCGCTGACTGCACCGTGTCCACTATCGACTTCGAAGCCATCCTGCCAAGGGGACGCTGGGGACACGTCAACACGGTGTCCACTCACCCGGACGTCCGGGGCGGCGGCGTCGGCCGACGACTCATGGCGCAAGCACACATCGATCTGCAACGTCGCGGCGTGCGCGGCAGCTACCTCTATTACAACCTCGCCAATCCATTGTCCTCGGTGTTCTGGCCGCAGCAACACTATCGTCCACTGTGGACAATCTGGGAAGCGCGACCGGCCAGCGCGCTGCGCTAGATCTCGCACTCACTCGATCGAGCGACCTACCTCTCAATCGACTTGCTTGTTCAGCGAACCAGTAGCAGTCTTTAGACTGACTGGTCAGTTCAAGGAGGCGGCGATGCGGATCAGCGTGGAACGGGCGTCCGTACAGGGCGCGCACGGGCCACTGCTTACCGCGACCTCGCTCGAGGTCAGCACGGGCGAGGTGGCGATCGTCAGCGGCGATACCGGCCATACCGCGCTGGGGCTGGTGCTCGCGGGACGACTCTCGCCAGGCAGCGGCGTTGCTGGTTGGCGGGCCACGCCACACGCCGCCCCGGATCACCGAGCGCTGCGTACGCGGGTCGCGCTGATTGACGCGCCCGGTGTCAGTGAACCGGATGACGGGCTGCGACTACGCGATGTCGTCGCTGAAGAGCTGGCACACGCGCGCACCGCCGCCGGACGCCGCGCCGTCACGCGCTGGTTGGTCAACCAGCAGCTGACCGAACATGCCGATACCCGGATGGACAACCTGCCCGCAAGCGTCCGGATCAGTGCGCTCGTTGAGCTTGTCACCGCCCGCGCGAGCACCCGAGTACTCGTACTCGACCAACCTGATCGGCACCTGTCCGAGCCAGCTGGCTGGCTACCGCTGGCACTACGACATGCGCGGCATGGATTCGCGTTCATCGTACTGTGCCGGCCGAACACGGCCGCGCTGCTGCCGTTTCCCGCCGCGCGAATCGGCTCCACCGCGCAACCCGAGCCAACCGACCTGCGGCTCACCGACGCATCCAGGACCACCGCGACGGGCGTTCCAGCTGACGCGGAAAGCGACTCCCGATGAACACTCTCCGACTCGCCCGTAACGAGTTCCGCCGGATTACCGCGGGCAGGTTGCCGAAGCTGGCCGTGCTCGCGCTGATCCTGGTGCCCCTGCTGTACGGCGCGTTGTATCTGTACGCGAACGCGGACCCCTACGACCGACTGGATCGGGTACCCGCGGCACTGGTCGTCGCCGATCGCGGCGCCGACGGCGCTGACGGCGAACACACCAATGCTGGCCAGCGCATCGCCGATCAGCTGATCGAATCCGGCGCTTTCGAATGGCACCGGGTCTCCGAGTCCGAAGCGCAGATCGGGGTACGCGAGGGTCAGTACACGTTCGCGCTGACCGTGCCCCGCGACTTCACCGCGGCCCTGTACTCCTCGGCCGATTTCCAGCCGCGTACCGGAACCCTGCAGTTAACCACCAACGACGCGAATAACTACCTTGCCGGAACGATCGCCGACAAGCTGGGCAGCGAGATCCGCAAATCGGTCGCGAGCGAGGTGGGCACCCAGGCGGCCGACCAGTTTCTTGCTGGTTTCGGCACGATCCACCAACAAGTCAGCAAGGCGAGTCAGGGAGCTGTCGAACTCACCAAGGGCGCGGGAAAACTGAGCCAGGGCACCACCGACTTGCTCGGCGGTAGCGAACGGCTGGCCGGCGGTCTACAGACCCTGCAAGACAAGACGGCCGACCTCCCGGGACAGAGCGAGCGGCTGGCCGAAGGGGCACGCCAGGTAGCCGCTGGCAACGAGCGGGTGGCACAAGCGGGCAATGAACTCGCGGGCACCACCCAGCAACTCGTGAACCGGCTGGACGGGATGCCGGACCGGATCGCGGAGCGGTTGCGCGCGGCCGGAGTCGCCGAGGCCGACGTGCAGCAGGTGCTCACTGAGCTCGGTCAGTTGCACACGCCGATCGCCGAGGCCAACGGGAAGGTGCAGGACACCGCCGGCCAGCTACGCACCCTCGCCAACGGCGCGGAGCAGGTATCCAGCGGCGCCGACCAACTCGCTGGTTCCGCCCCCGAACTCACCAACGGCATCAGTACCGCCAGTTCCGGCGCCGATGAGCTACTTGCCGGCGCCCGCAAGTTGGACACCGGCGCGGGAGACCTGCACGACGGTAGTACCGAGCTACGTAATGGGTTGCGTGACGGCCTCAAGGAGATCCCGAATCCGGATGAGCAAACTCGCGAGGACACCGCGAACACCATCGGTGATCCGGTCGGCGTGCAGACCACCGGTCAAGCCAGCGCCGGCAGTTACGGTGCCGGACTCGCGCCCTTCTTCCTCTCGCTTGCCGCCTGGATCGGCGCGTTCGTGCTTTTCCTCTTACTGCGGCCGCTGTCCAGTCGCGCGCTCGCCGCCGGTCAGCCTGCCTGGCGGGTGGCACTCGCCGGCTGGTTCCCCGCCGCGCTCCTCGGGCTCTGCCAGGTAGTCGTGATGTTCGCGGTGGTCGTCTGGCTCGTCGGCATCACCCCGGCGCATCCCATCCAGGCACTCGGCGTGCTTGCGCTCGCCTCGCTTGCGTTTACCGCGATCCTGCACGCGCTGAATGCCGCACTCGGCGCGGTAGGCAAGTTCCTCGGTCTGCTGATCCTGATCCTGCAGCTGGTCAGCGCCGGCGGCACGTTCCCGTGGCAGACCATCCCCGACGCCCTGCAACCATTGCACCAGGTGTTGCCGATGGGCTACGTCGTACATGGGCTACGGCACACGTTGTACGCGGGGGCGAGCATGGATATTGGCGGCGATATCGCGGTGCTGATCGCCTATCTGATCGGCGCGCTGGCACTGACCACGGCCGCGGCCTACCGCCAACGAGTATGGACACCGAGCAAACTCAAACCGGAACTGGTGCTATGACGACATCGTCCACCGAACGTACCGCCGCAACCAAGCGCAAGCTTTTCGAGGCCACGCTTGACCTGATCGGCACCCGGGGGCTCGGCACGGTCACCGTCGACGAGATCGCCACACGCGCGGGCGTAGCGAAAGGCACCGTCTACTACAACTTCGGCAGCAAGGACGCGCTCATTGAAGCGTTGTTGCGCTATGGCGTCGCGCTACTTGCCGACCGGCTCCGGCACGGCGCGGGGGACGCCGAGCACGCGATTGAGTCCATTGTGGATGCAATGCTTGGCTTTATCGAGGAGTTCCCCAGTTTCGCCCAATTGCTCGTCGGCGAGCTGTGGCGGACACCTGGGCAGTGGCATGCCACCTTGGCATTGCTACGAGCCGATGTCGTGTCGATCATCAAGGATCAGGTCCAGCACAGTGTTCGCCTCGGCCGGATTCCCGACTCGGTTGATCCGGCCACCGCATCCGCCGCCCTGTTCGGCACCGTACTGGTCATCGCCTTGGATTGGCGGGTCTTTCAGCCGGATCGCACGCGGGCAGAGGTACGCGACGGGATCATGGTTCTGATCAGTGGCCTGCGTGGTGCCCTGGCATGACGGCGGCTATCCCCGTGACGTCGCCGTAGGATCACGCCATCGCGGCCGACTGCTGTCGCTCCCCGATCTGATGCACCGAGGAGGGCAGCTCGGCAACTGCCCGCCGCACCGCGGCGGCTACCCCATCGGTCACTTCGGCATGCGTCAGTCCACGAACGGCCGCGCCCTGGGCGGCGAACAACAATTGCACACGTTGGCTGGGACGAGCCGGGAACCACTGCTCGGGGACCGCGTCCGCGGGATCGCCAGAGTCACAGCCATACACTTCCACCACCGGCGCATCGTCTGCGAGTAACGGTGCCACGGCATCCAGGACCGCGTCCCGGTAGATCGCGTGTAACCAGGCGATCAGTAGATCAGCAGGGCCGTCGAGCGCCCTGGCCGCACCATCCGCGAGTCGGCGCGGCTCCGCCCAGCTCGCCTCCACCCACAGGGCTTTGCCCGCCGGCGCGGTCGACTCCCTTGGCCGACTGGGTCGCACCGGAAGGGGACAGTACCGCCTGCTCGGTAGCACAACCCGCCAACCGTCCGCGACGAGCAGCTCCGCGCATCGCGTCAACATTCCGGAACCACTCAGAATCAGCGCACGTTTGGGCATGTGATCCACGTTACTCACCGGTGCAACCGGTGCGCCCCCGCCGATCGATGGCTATTCGCTCGTGGCGCGCTACTCGGCGCCGGGAACGGTGGTCTCCGGGTGGCCAAACCGGTCGTAATGCAGTACCGATTCCACCGGAGTACGGCTACGCCAGCCGTGCCGCTCCAGGTCTGGCTTCTCCTGCAGCTGCGTCACCGGACCAAGGCACAGCCAGGCCACCGGCCGCACCTGGTCTGGTATGCCAAGCAGCTCGCGCAGGAACGCTTCCTCGAAGAAGCTCACCCAGCCAACGCCGAACCCTTCCGCGGTCGCCGCCAACCAGAGATTCTGGATTGCCAGGCATACCGAATAGAGCCCGGTATCGGCGATGGTGTGCCGTCCGAGCACGGCCGGTCCGCCCCTGCTGGCGTCATAGGTCACCACGACTGACAGGCTCGACTCGAGGATTCCCTCGATCTTGACCCGTGCGAAGGTACTCGCCCGCTCCCCTTCGAGCTCGGCCGCGAAGCGCTGCCCACAGGACCGGACATGTTCCCGGAACTCCGACCGCAGACCCCGGTCGCGCACCAGGATGAAGTCCCATGGCTGCGACATGCCCACGCTCGGCGCGGCATGCGCCGCCTCGAGCATTCGGCGCAGCACCGCCCCGTCCACTGGTTCGCCGGTGAACTCGGCACGCACATCGCGCCGCTGGTGCAGCACCTGGTAAAAGGCATCAATGGGGTCCGCCATCAGTGGGCCGCGTCATCCCAGCTACGCCCGAACCCGACGGACACCTCCAACGGCACGGCAAGCTGGTATGCGGAACCCATCTGTTCGCGAACCACCGCCTCCACCGTCTCCCGCTCCCCCTCGGAGACCTCGAGGACGAGTTCGTCGTGTACCTGCAACAGGATCCTGCTGCGCGCGCCGGCCGCCACGAGCTGGCGGTGTACGCCGAGCATGGCCACCTTGATGATGTCCGCGGCGCTGCCCTGAATGGGCGCGTTCAGCGCCATGCGCTCGGCCATTTCCCTGCGCTGCCGGTTGTCACTGGTCAGATCCGGGAGATACCGCCGGCGACCGAAGATCGTGGAGGTGTAGCCGTCCTTACGAGCCTGGTCGACGACCGCGTGCAAGTAGTCCCGGACGGCGCCGAACCGCGCGAAGTAGGCGTCCATCTGCTCCTTGGCCTCGTCATTGGAAATGCGCAGCTGCTGCGCGAGACCGTAGGTGGACAGCCCGTAAGCCAGCCCGTAGGACATCGCCTTGACCCGATGACGCAGTTCGGCGGTCACCTCGTCCGGTGGCACGTTGAACGCCCGCGAGCCCACATAGGTATGCAGGTCCTCGCCGGAGTTGAAGGCTTCGATCAAGCCTTCGTCCCCAGACAGATGGGCCATGATGCGCATCTCGATCTGGCTGTAGTCGGCTGTCATCAGCTCCGTGTAGCCTTCGCCAACCACGAAGGCCTCTCGGATGCGCCGCCCCTCCTCTGTCCGAATCGGAATGTTCTGCAGGTTGGGGTCAGTCGAGGAAAGCCGACCGGTGGCGGCGATGGTCTGGTGCAGTGTGGTGTGCACCCTGCCGTCCGCGGCTACCGATTTGATCAGTCCATCTACTGTGGACTTCAGACGGGTGGCGTCCCGGTGCTCCAGCAGATGCCGCAGGAACGGGTGCTCGGTCTGGCCATACAGCTGCTGCAGGGCCTCCGCGTCGGTGGTGTACCCGGTCTTGGTGCGCTTGGTCTTTGGCATGCCCAGCTCGTCAAAGAGCACCACCTGGAGCTGCTTCGGCGAACCGAGGTTGATCTCCTTGCCGATGACGGCGTAGGCCTCCTGTTCGGCCTGTTTGACTCGCCCGGCATAGTGCGCCTCGAGCGCGCTCAGCTCGTCGACGTCCACCGCGATGCCCGCCGATTCGAGCTCGGCTATTACTTGCAGCAGCGGCAGTTCGATCTCCGCAAGTAGCGCCGCCGAACCGATCTCCTCGAGCGCGGCGGCCAGTGCCTCGGCCAGTTCCGCGATCGCGCGGGCGCGAACCAGTTCGGCGTCCGCGAGCCGTGCCAGCTCGGCCGCTTCGTCTGGTTCGGCGTCCAACAGCGAGAGCTGCCCGTCACCGGATTCCTCGGCTTCCGAGCGCAGCTCCTTGTGTAGGTACCGGACGGCTAGGTCGTCCAACGCGAACGAACGTTGCCCTGGCCGGACGAGGTAGGCGGCGAGCGCGGTATCCATCCGCAGCCCGGCGAACCGCCAACCACGCGCCCGCACCGCGTGCAGACCGAGCTTGAGATCGTGGCCGACCTTTGCCCTAGCCGGGTCGGCCAGCCACTCGGCGAGGGCACGTTCATCCGCTTCGGTCAGCGTGCGCACGGTGATGTGGGTGCCGACCCCCGCCGTGTTGGCCAGCGTGATCGACTCGACGTCGGCGTTGCCGACGACGCCGATACAGCGCAGCGAGATACCGAGCGGTTCCGCGCCGTGTTCGGCCAGCCATGCCCCGAGCTCGCCTGGTTGCAGTGGCCCGCCACTGACCTCGAATCCGCTGTCCGCCTCGGGTTCGGCCGTGCCGAGTGTGGCGAACAGCCGATCGCGCAGCACGCGAAACTCGAGGTCATCGAAGAGCCGGTGAATCGCGTCCCGGTCCCAGTTACGCACCTCGAGCGCGTCCGGCGCGACCTCCAGCGGAACTTCCCTGACCAGCTCGGTCAGCTGACGGTTCAGCATCACGGCATCCAGATGCGCGCGCAGCGCGTCCCCGGTCTTGCCTTTCACCTGATCCACCCGGTCGACCAGCTCGGCGAGTGAGCCGAACTCCCGTACCCACTTCGCCGCCGTCTTCTCTCCAACACCGGGGATGCCGGGCAGGTTGTCCGAGGGATCGCCACGCAGCGCCGCGAAATCGGGGTACTGCGCCGGCGTCAGCCCGTACTTCTCCTGCACCGCGTCCGGGGTGAATCGGGCGAGGTCGGACACGCCCTTCTTGGGGTACAGCACGGTTACGTCGTCGGTGACCAGCTGCAGGGCGTCGCGATCCCCAGTGCAGATGGATACCGCGTAATCGAGTTCGCGCGCCTGCGTGGTCAACGTGGCGATGATGTCATCGGCCTCGTAGTCGTCCTTGCTCAGCGCGGTGATACCAAGCGCGGCTAGGACGTCCTGGATCAGACTCACTTGGCCCTTGAACTCGTCCGGTGTGGTCGACCTGTTCGCCTTGTACTCGGCGTAGGTCGCGCTGCGGAACGTCTTGCGCGACACGTCAAAGGCGACCGCGATATGCGTCGGCTGCTCATCGCGCAGTAAGTTGATCAACATCGAGGTGAAGCCGTACACCGCGTTGGTGACATGCCCCGTGGTGGTGCGGAAGTTCTCCGCGGGCAGCGCGAAGAACGCGCGGTAGGCGAGCGAATGGCCGTCCAGCAGCAGCAACCGATGCTGCCCGCTGGTCTGTTCGGCTGGAGTCGGTGCGGTGGCGTTCACGCCGGCGAGTCTAAGGTGAGGAGCCGACAGTGCCGCATCGGCGTGACCAGTCCGCGACCGAGCGCGGCGACACCGCTACGGAGGTAAGTCGTGACCTCGTCGCAACCGCCAGCCGACATCGGCGGAGCAAACCCGGATGACCTGCCCGGCTTCGCTCCGGATGCGGCCGCCGAGCAGCTAGCCGACCGAATGGGTATCAAGATCACCGACACGACCCCGGATCGGGTGGTTGGCACCATGCCAGTGGCCGGGAACCGTCAGCCGTATGGGCTACTGCATGGCGGCGCGAACGCGGTGCTGGCCGAAACCTTGGGCTCAATGTCGGCCGCGCTATCCGTTGGTCTGGATCGCGCGACGATGGGGCTCGAACTGACCTGCACGCACCACCGGGCGGCACTCGAGGGCGAGGTCACCGGGGTGGCCACGCCCGTGCACGTCGGCCGGTCCACGGCCACGGTGGAAATCGTGATCACCGATTCCGCTGGTCGGCGGACCTGCACTGCCCGGCTGACCTGCATCGTTCGGGATAAGCCGCCGGGCTGAGCAGCGACGTGTCGCGCGCCGCACGGCGCCACCCAGGTTGCGGCTCGATCGCAATTGTGTCCTACATCTCCCACGGTGGAGTGAGGGCATTTACTCTTTGCGATCACATCGGGTAGCACGGGTCGTCCAGGTGATCCTCGGGTCGCGTGGCGTCGGGGACCCGCACCGAGGCCGGGTAACAACCGAACAACCGGAGGCTGGCGTGCGATTCTCCACGGGACTACGAACGGCGGCGACCGTAGCCATTACCGCCCTGATGCTCGCTGCCTGCGGCGGCGACGAGGGCGGTGACGACGGCGGCAACGGCGGGGCGGGGCAACAGGCGGACGCCGCGAAAGGCAATGGCGTCCTCGAGTTTGGCTATGTACTGCCGGAGACCGGTGAGCTGGCTTATCTCGGACCGCCGCAGGTTGAGGCGTTGAATTACGCGGTCAGCCAGATCAATGACGCGGGCGGAGTACTCGAGAAGCCGATTCCGGACGTCGTTGGCCGGGACGAGGCCGCGCAGGAAGCCGTCGCGACACAGTCGGCCGATCAGGTGCTTGGCGCGGGCGTGGACGCGATCATCGGGGCCGCGGCGTCCGGTATGTCGCTGGCGATCATCGACAAGATCACCGGCGCGCAGGTCGCTCAGTGTTCCGGCTCGAACACCGCGCCGACGTTTACCGACTACGACGACGGGGGCTACTACTTCCGGACGGCGCCAAGTGATGTTCTACAGGGACCGGTGTTGGCGAACACCATCATCGGCGACGGTCGCTCGAACGTCGCACTGGTCGCCAGAGCTGACGACTACGGCCGTGGCCTGATGGACGCGACCAAGAAGAGCCTGGAAGACAGCGGGGCCACGGTGGCCCTCGCGGAAACCTACGACCCCAAGTCGACGAACTTCGCCCCGGTAATCCAGAAGATCAGCAACACCAATCCCGACGCTGTCGCGGTGATCGGCTTCGAGGAAGGCACCCAGATCCTGCAGGGCATGCTCGAAGCCGACCTCGGTCCGGACAAGATCGGCGTCTACGGCGCTGACGGACTTCGCAACACCGACCTCGCCTCGCTGGTCTCCAAGGATGATCCTGGCCGGCTGTCCGGGATGAAAGGCACCGCACCGGCCTCTGTGGACAACGAGGAATTCGTCTCGGGTCTGCAAAAGTTCGCACCGGATCTCGCGGAGCTGCAATTCGCGCCGCAGGTGTTCGACTGCGTGAACATCATCGCGCTGGCCGCCGAACAGGCGAAATCCGATGACCCGCGGGAGTTCGCTCCCGAGATCGTGAGCGTCACCAAGGACGGCGAGAAATGCGGTTCGTTCGAGGAATGCAAGCAGTTGATCGCCGATGGCAAGGACATCGACTACGACGGTGTGAGCGGGCCGCTCGACTTCGTGGACGCCGGCGAGCCTGGCCAGGCATCGATTGAGGTCTACACGTACAACGACCAGGGCAAACTCGAAACGGTCGGCACCGAGCAGAGCAAACTGCAGAACTGATCAACCGCAGCCTGAAGAGAATACGACAGTGAGCGAGTCGGTAGCCACGCCCGGTCACCGCACCCTTGAGAGATCTTGCGGTGACTGTGCGTAGCGGTACGGCTGGCTGTCAGCGAACCCGTGCCAGGGTGCCCAGGTAGTATTCGACGACCTTAGGGTCGGCAAGTAGCTGGGCACCCTGGCCGGTGTACGCGTTGCTCCCCTGGTCGAGCACGTAGCCACGATCACAGATCTGCAAGCAGCGTCGGGCATTCTGCTCGACCATCACGATGGACACGCCCGCCGCGTTGATCCGCCGGATCTGCTCGAACACCTGATCCTGAAAAGCCGGCGAGAGTCCAGCCGACGGCTCGTCGAGGAGCAGCACGTCCGGCTCGGCCATCAGCACGCGTCCCATCGCGAGCATCTGCCGCTCACCACCGGACATCGAACCGGCGCGCTGCTTTCGGCGGTCCGCCAGCCTGCCGAACAGCTCGGCGACATGCGCGAACCGTCGGTCGAATTCCTTGGGCCGAAGGTAGGTACCCATGCGCAGGTTTTCCTCGACCGTCAGTGCCGGAAACACGTTGTCGCGCTGCGGAACATAACCAATCCCCTTGGCCACCAGCTTGTGCGCGGCGACGTTGGTGATATCCATACCGCGTAGCTGGACGGTTCCCGACCGGACCCGGACCAGTCCGACCATCGCCTTCACCAGCGTTGATTTTCCCGCGCCGTTCGGCCCGATCACCCCGACCAGCTCGGATTCCGCGAGCCGTAGCCCGCAGGAGTCCAGCACGTTCACCTCCGGCACGTATCCGGCGACGAGCTTGTCGGCGACGAGCAGTGGTGGCGCGGCGGTGGCATCGGCGCTGGAGTCTTCGTGCGGCGTCATGATGGTTGCTCCGGACTCGACGGTTCGTCATGGTGTTTACCGAGATACGCGTCGATCACCGCGGGATTGGCTCCGATGGCACGCGGTGGCCCTTCGGCGATCACCGACCCCTCGGCAAGGCAGACCACCCAGTCGCTTGTCGTCATCACCATGTCCATGTCGTGTTCGACGAAACACACCGTCATCCCCTCGTCGCGCAGTGACGTGATGTGTTCCAGTAGTGATTGCGCGAGCGCGGGGTTGACCCCCGCCATGGGCTCATCGAGCATCAACATCCTGGGACGTGTCATCAGTGCCCTGGCCAGCTCGAGTAGCTTGCGCTGCCCGCCGGACAGGGTTCCGGCGTGCGCCTCGCGCAGATGGTCAAGGCGAAATCGAGCGAGCAGCTCGTCGGCCAGTTCCCGGTAACGGTTCTCCTGGCCACGCCAGAGGGGGCGAACCAGCGAAGCGAACATACCCTCGCCGCGCTGATTCGTGGCGGCGAGCTGAAGATTCTCCAGTACGGTCAGCCGGGCGAGCGCTTTGGTGAGCTGGAAGGTCCGCACCATGCCCAACCGGGCGACGCGATGCGCGGCCATGCCGCGAAGTTCGGTTCCGGCGAAGGACCAGTTACCGGCACTCGGCCGGTCGAATCCGGTCAGCACGTTGAACAGCGTGGTCTTTCCGGCACCGTTTGGGCCGATCAGCGCGGTGATCGCGCCACGCTGTAGCTCGAGATGGTCCACGTCCACGGCGTTGAGTCCGCCAAAGGAGCGGCGCACGCCATCGGCGGCGAGGATCGGATCGGGTTTGCTCGCGCCTGGCTCGGCGGCCACATTGGACAGTGTGGCGGTTGATTCATCGACCATTGAGCACCATCTCTTCCTTGCGGCCGAGAATGCCTTGTGGTCGGAAAACCATCAATAGCAGCAAACCCAACCCCACGAGCGCGAACCGCACCGCGCCGGCCTGCGGAGCGCCGATAATGTCCGAGGATATGTAGCCGGCCGCGATGGCTTGGCGCAGCAGCGCGTCGAAGAACACGACGACGAACCAGAACACGACCGCGCCGAGCAGCGGCCCGGCGATCCGGCCGGCTCCGCCGAGGACGAGCAGGGTGTACACGAAGAAGGTGACTACCGGATCGAAACTGTCCGGGTTGGCGGACTGCGTGTTGATCACCATCACCATGCCGCCGAACGAACCGATGACCCCGCCGAGGATCAGGCTCTGTAACTTGTACACGTACACGTTCTTGCCAAGGCTGCGGGCGGCGTTCTCGTCCTCGCGGATCGATCGGATGACCCGTCCCCACGGGCTGTGGATCAGTAAGTAGACGAACACCGTGGCAAGCGCGACCAGCCCCCAACCAAGCACCATCACCCACAAGTCCCTGTTGCTGAAGGTGATTGACCCGATCCCGTACTCCCCGGCCGGGAACGGGTTCAGTTCGTAGAACTCGTTGGCGAAGCGCTGCAGCCCGAATACCCCGCCGGTCAAGGGTTCCGCGTAACTGGAGCGATAGAACAGGCGAAGTATCTCCCCGGCTGCGATGGTGGCGATGGCCAGGTAGTCCGAACGTAGCCGCAGGGTGGGTGCCCCGAGCAACAGGGCGAGCACGATCGCGCACAGCACTCCGACGAGCACGCCCAACCACAGGGATAGCCCGAAAACCGACACCGAGATCGCCACGCCGTACGCACCGACCAGCATGAAGGCGACCTGGCCGAAGTTGAGCAACCCGGTGTATCCGAAATGGATGTTCAGACCGATCGCGGCCAGGGCGTAGGCCGCCGCCACCGGACCGATCGCTCCGGTGACCGCCGCGGAAAGGATCGCTGCGAAGTCCATGGCTACCCCACCCGTTCCTTGCGGCCGAGAATCCCCTGTGGTCGCACCAGTAGGACCACGATCAGCACCAGCAGGGCCCAGGCGTTCTGCAGCTCGACCGGAAACCACAGGGTGGAAAGGTGCGCGACGATGCCAACCGCGAAACTGCCGACCATGGCGCCATACGCACTACCAAGGCCACCGAGGATGATCGCGGCGAACATCAGCAACAGCAGTTTGAAACCCATATCCCAGGCGACGACCTCAGCCAAGCCGAACAGCACACCGCCGAGTGCGGCAAGCCCTCCGCCGAGGATCCACACGGTGAGCACGACCCTGGAAACGTCGATGCCGGAGGTTTCCGCGAGATCGCGATCGTCCGAGACCGCACGGATCGCCGTGCCGATCCTGGTCCGCTGCAGCATCGTGGCCACGCCGACCAGCGTGAGCAGCGCGATCGCCAGAATGCTCAGATCGCGAGGCGCCGCGGAGAACGGTCCGAATTCGAGCTGTTCCTGGATGTTGTAGTCGGTGTAGGAACCGGGCCGGGAGCCGTGAATGATCAGGATCACGTGCCGCAGCAACAGCGACAAACCGATCGAGATGATGAACAGATTGATCCGACCAGTGCCCCGATGACGCAGTGGACGCCACAGGCCGCGTTCGAGCAAACCTCCGAGCAGCGCCCCGGCAACCACCGCCAGGATCGCCGCGAAGATCAGCTGGATGCCGGGGCCGGCCGCCGCGGCGTTCAGGAAGAAGGCCACCATCGCGCCGATGGTGACCAACTCACCGTGCGCGAAGTTGATCAGCTTGGTTGTGCCGAAAATCAGGGACAGTCCAACGGCGCAGATCGCGATGACCGAGCCGTATTCGATCCCGCTGAGCAGCGCGTCAGCGAACCGCTGCCCGAAGGATGGCCCGGTCTGCTGCGGTGTGGGCGTGCTGCCTTGTTGTTCGTCGCCGTCGCTCTGTTCGTTGGGGTTGACCAGCGGGAAGATCACGATCCGCTGTTGCCCCGGGGTGATCTGGACGTCGGTCAGGCGTTCACCGCCCTGTTCCCTCGGCACCGCGCTGTCCGGAAGGGAGTCCGGATCGATCGCCACGTCGTAGCTGCCCGGCTCCGGTAGCGGGATCTCCCAGGTACCTTCGGCGTCGGTGGTGTCCTCGCCAATGGGTGCACCGTTCTTGGTGACCATGACCTGGATATCGGGGATGGGCTCGGTGTCGGGCCCTCGGATGGTGCCGCCCACCGACTCGGTGTTCTGCTCGCTGTCCTGCGCGGCGGCCGACGTGGCCGGAAGGATGGCGCTGAGCAGGCCGATAGCGAGGAGCAGCAGTAGCCGAATGGCGAGGCGTCGCGAACCAGATCGACCGCTGTCCATTGATCACCCGTAACCCCGTGTCGAGCTCTACCCGTCGCCGGACGGTTCCGTGCTCGCCACCGAGGCGACGAATGCACGGAGATCGTCCGCTGAAAGTAGTCTGCGTCACACAGAGTTGCTAGGCGCTCGGTCCTGCCGTAGCCACATCGTGACGGTGCTGGCGCTCCACTGAGCTCCGCTTACGCCGAATGGCGGCGTGCTGCGTTACTTGTCGAAACTGTCCACTACCGCTTCGGCTACCGCGCGCATGGTGGTGCGGCGGTCCATCGCGGTGCGCTGGATCCACCGGAACGCTTCGGGCTCGGTCAGCTGCTGATTGCTCATCAGCAGGCCTTTGGCACGCTCGACCGCCTTACGGGTGGCCAGCTGCTCCTGCAGGCCAGCGACTTCCTTCTCGAGTGCCTGTGCCTCGGTGAACCGGCTCACCGCGACCTCGACTGCGGGCACCAGGTCGTGCTTCGCGAATGGTTTGACGAGATAGGCCATGGCGCCAGCGTCACGAGCGCGTTCCACCAGTTCCCGCTGGCTGAACGCGGTCAGGATGACGACCGGGGCGATCCGCTCGCCAGCAATGGCGGAGGCAGCCTCGATGCCGTCCAGCTTGGGCATCTTGATGTCGAGAATGACCAGGTCGGGGTTGAGTTCGGTGGCGAGCTGGACGGCCTGCTCGCCGTCGCCGGCCTCCCCGACCACCTCATAGCCTTCTTCACGCAGCATCTCGACCAAGTCGAGCCGGATCAACGCCTCGTCCTCGGCGACGAGCACCCGCTTTCCAGCCGTGGTTGCTTCGAGCGCGGCCTCGGTAGCCTGTTCGGTCACCGGGCTCCTCCTGCCAGATGTCGTATTCGGATGGGTGTTCCAGGCAGCGATCAGCTGGAAACCGCAGCTTACCTGCCCTGGTGGAATCGATGCAGGTGGCGCGCCAGTAGTGTGGCGAGGGTCCCGATCAGTGGCGAAATCGGCATCGCGTACAGTGACGCCGTGCGATCGCGAGTGACGCGATAGCTGCCCCCGTAGCCCAACCGGCAGAGGCAACGGATTCAAAACCCGTCCAGTGTGCGTTCGAATCGCACCGGGGGCACTCGCATCGACCTGGTCCAATCGTCCCCTCGCCAGCGAAAACGCAGCGAAGGACCGATTGGCAGGAGTGCCGCTGTGTGCCGCCGCCACTCGACTTATGCCAGTAGTTGTTCTCTGTTCATTCCCACGGCATGGCTGCGAGTTGAGCGCCTGCTCGATGCGGTGACGGGCGCTGTCCTCTTGCCCAGCAAGAACCTTGGCGTATACCTGGTGCTGCGCGGCAACCGAGTGCCCTGCCCATTCCCGCACCGTGTCGCCCCCCAGCCATGTAGACACGCAGACATGCCGAACGGATATGGTCGAATCTCACTCCATTACCAGCACGACTCCGTTCTTCTTCACGAGTATGCCCAACTCGTGATCGGCAACGACGGCTCCGGGGACAGCTTGGGCGAAGGTGGAGGCGTTACAGCGGTCTAGTTGCAAACGCTCCAGGCCGCCAGAAAGTCCCCGCAATAGCTCCACCACCCGTGTCCACAGGGAATCCTGCCAAGAAGAGCGTTCCGTAAGGCAAGAATCAGTACGTTTCGCGATGAGATCCCCCACGATAGTGGCGACTACATTGTGCATCTGATCCTCGCGGTGCAGTCCTTGGAGAAGAGGAGACTTGCGCTGGTATGGCGTCATTATTTCCAGGACGTCTTGGTAGGACGCAGTAAAAGTAGCCAGACGCCAGAACTTCTCATCTGACTCACGGAGCGACGTACGCGGGGTTTGTCGAAGAAAGGCGGTTGACTGTCCATCCGCCTAGAGCGCTCAACGCCGCCTCGACAACGTCGGAGTGTTTAGCGCTCACCTGGAACGAGTCGTTTTCCCGGACTGTCCGCCACGTCTCGTTTGGTTCGGCGGTCAGAAACGAGAACTCGGTTTCACCATGAGCGAACCAGTCATCAATCGCGCAAACCATATGCCTGCGGCGAAGGGGGTCAGAAGCTAGGTCGATTATATCCGGGACATAAGCGGGGAGAGCGCCTGAGCCCATTCGTCGCCCCAGTTCCCGAAAGCGCCATGCTCACCCAGTACGAACAGCGCCCCTGCCGGGGCAGGTGAGCCGCCGAGTAGCGGCTCTCGGCGTTGCAAGCTCGGTGTCGAACGTTCGAGCGGGTACATGCCCTGGATCGCGTTCATGGGAGGCAATGCTATGCCTCGAGATCCGGGAGCCCTCACGAAACGTACGACGTTGGCGACACCGCGGAGGTTCCGTACGGGCCGCTACATCGGAGGGCAACCCGGCCGAGGTGCCTGCTCATCACCCGCCATGGGAATGCTCATGGCTTCGCCAGCAAGCTGAAGCAGGATGTCCCGTTCGGTGCGCAGCAACACGTTCTCGGCACGAAGCCACACCAGTTCGGCATGCTCGTCACCATCGAACCGGTCGGCCAACCGCTCCGTTTCGCACGGAACACGGTGGTCGTCAGTCATCCCCAACCTCCAGCTACGGACAGTCGTCCACCACCGAGGATGGCGGTGCCGGCGACCGTGCGGCTTGTCGCGGCCGGACAATGCACACCGTCGCCTTTTGTGCGATCCGACCTAGCCGGGCGCCGAGCCCGTAACCGAGTAGGTAACAATCGTCTGACTGGTACGGCCGCGTCAGGTGGGCCAATGGCTGGGGCAACGAGGTAAGGCGCAATGGTCAAACTAGACCGATTGATCAACATTCTCGGCGGCTACGGCGCTCGGCTGATCGGTGCCGCTTCGGCACGCGATATTGAAGTACGCAGCGTGTCCATGCACGATCCCACCGCACCGGCGCCGGCTATCGCCGACGCTTTCCTCGCGGTCGGCGTATCCGAGCTGTCTCATGCGGTTGCACTGGCCGCGCGGGCGCAGTCTGTCGTAGTACTTGTTCGGGACCATGCCGACATACCGGTCAGCGCGGCACCAGAAGGTATCGCGCTCCTGCTTATCGAACCGGGTGTGTCCTGGAGCCACATCGCCGAAGTCGTTTACGGACTGGTCTTCGAAGGTCGGGAGACGGAGGCCGGTCGTGGGCCGAGCGACCTGTTCGCGCTGGCGGACACGGTTGCCGCCGCGCTCGGCGCACCAGTGACCATTGAGGACGCCCGGTCACGGGTACTGGCATACTCCGGTCTACAGCACGAAACTGACACCGCGCGGCAGGACACCATCCTTGGTCGACGGGTACCTGAGCCGGTACGTGAACTGTTCGAACAGCGCGGTGTATTCGCTCATCTCGCCACGTCGGACACGCCACTGTTCGTGGCACCGTCACCGGAAAACGGCCTGCGTGGGCGGATGGCGGTCGCCGTCCGGGCAGGCAGGGAACTACTGGGTTCGCTCTGGATCACCTGTGATGCGCCACTGTCCGAAGCACGCGCCAGAGTCTTGACGGAAAGCGCGGATACCGTAGCCCTGCACCTGCTTCGTTCCCGCGTCAGCGCCGATCTCGAGCGTCAGGTCGAGTCCGAACTGGTCATCCAGCTACTCGAGGGCACTCCCGACGTGACCGCGGTGTTCGGCAAGCTTGGCCTGCCGCCTGGCGAATGCCGGGTCATCGCGCTGCAGGCACACGCCCACGGTGAGCAACACGCCGCGATCCTGCTGGCCTACGAGCGGGCAACGACCGGCTTCGGCTGGTCCCGACCAGGCAGGAGCACGTTGTTCGGCAACACCGTGTACACGGTGCTACCCACGTCGGGTAATCCCGAGCCGGCACAGGAATGGTTACGCGAGATCATCGCCAGCCTTCCCGACCACGTGGTCGTCGCCGCTGGCGTTGGCGGTCCCGCGACGCTCACGCAGTTGCCCAACAGTCGTCAGGAGGCAGACGAGTGCCTCGCCCTACACGCCACCGATCACCGGCAACCGCCGCGCAGCTACGACGAATCGTGGGACGAGATTCTGCTGCAACGACTGCGCACCGCCGCGACGGCGGGGCGCATCCCCACTCGTAGCCCACTGGCGGAGCTCAGCCGTTACGACCAAACAGGCAACACCCGATACCTGACCACCTTGCGAGCTTGGCTCGAAACCCAGGGGGATCTGGTGGCTACCGCCGCACGATTGCGGGTACACCCGAACACGGTGCGCTACCGGATGCGCAAAATGCACGAGATCACCGATTTGCGGCTGGACGATCCCCGCAAACGGCTAGCCATGCTCATTACGCTCGCCATCGACGTCTAGCGTGTACTCAACGCAGCGGATCAAATGGGCGCAGCGCTTCCGGCTGTTTTCCGGTGGTGATCTGTTCGGCCAGCAATCGCCCGGTGCTCGGGCCGAGGGTGAGGCCCCACATGCCGTGCCCGCCGGCCAGGAACACACCCGACGTGCTTGTTTCCCCGATGAGTGGCAGCCCGTCGGGGGTAACCGGCCGGGGGCCAACCCATTCATCGGTACGATCCGCCCAGGACACCCCGTCAAGTAGGGGGCGGGCCGATTCGATGATCGCCTCGATCCGTTTACGGTCGAGGCCAGCGTCCGGAGCACGAAACTCCATCGTGCCGGCGACCCGCAGGGCTCCCTGGTATGGGGTGCAGGCAACCCGCACCGCGGGTAGGTAGATCGGCCCTGGCACGGGTTCGGCCGTGGGGACGGTGAAGGAGTAGCCACGACCAGCGTGAACCGGTACTCGGACGCCCCGGGGTTTCGCGAACTGGCTGACCCAGGAGCCGGTGGCTAGCACCGCGACGTCAGCGCCGACCGTTCGACCAGCGTCAGCCTGCACGGTGACGCCACGCCACTCGCGAAAGAATCGACGAACCGTAAAGTTCCGGTGGATCGTGCCGCCACGTGCCACCACCGAGTCGGCCAGTGCATGCACAAACGCACCGGGATCGATGTAGCGCTGCCCGTCCAGCCGGATACCAACCTCGGCCCGCTCGGACACCTGAGGCAGCGCGCTTCGCAGCTCGGTCCCGTCCAGCACGGTGAAGTCGATGCGTTGGCCGGCCCGGCGAATCATCTGGAACTCGCGAAACAGGTCCTGGATCTGCTCGCGGCGCTCCACGACCGCGGTAATCGGCGCCTCCTGGACTTGCGCGCGGACCCCGTTGTGCACGAGCACGTCGAACGCTTCCAGGCATTCCGCGTTCATTGGCAGATATGCCTGCATGCCCGTGCGCCACTTGGCCAGCGTGCAGTGCCGCGCGAACCGCGCGAGAAACGACCACAGCCGAGGGTCCGGTTTGACCGGGATGTACAACGGCGCCCGCCGATCCAGCAGGGACTGTATGCCGTAGCGCAGCACGCTCGGTTCCGGTAAGGGCACGGTCAAGCCCGGCGACAGCCAACCGGCGTTCCCCCAGGAAGCGCCGGAGGCCACCTCAGCACGGTCAACGACCGTCACATCCACGCCGCGTTCCTGGAGGAACCACGCCGTGGACAGACCGACAATTCCGGCACCAATGACCACCGCCGTGCGCGGATGTGCACTGGCCGCGCCTGCAACCATCTCATCTCCCGTAGTTCGTCTCGGCTACTTTCGAGACTCACCCAGGAGGCGTTCACGGGAGATGTTCGGTTTTGACAAACCAGGACCGCCCGCTTGGCGAAACCGAACAGTCCGGCACCGTTCCGTGTTCGGTTCGGCGTGCTTCGTCAGGCTTTCCCGTCCCGTCGCAGGAGTTGTTCGAAGCTGCCAGCCGGGTTGTCCCGGGTGGGCAGCGCGGCGACGAAGGGAAGTAGCTCGTCTTTCGCCACTTCGTAGACCCGTCGTAGCTCCCGGATCGGCTCCTGATGGTGATCCACGCGCAAGTCGAGGTATGGATATGCCCGACCGTCGTGCACGTAGAGGGCAGCGCTGTCGTCGCCCCGCCGGTCTCCCCCGGCAGCATGCCCGGCTTCGAGTGCGGACAGCAGCCGTTCGGCAAGTGGCTTGTCGTCGGTCTCGACGAATTGGGCTTCCATCGCCAGGACGGTTTCCTTACCGACCAGCATGTTGCCCGCCACCGCGTAACCATCGCCAAGCAGATGCCCGCTCCATGGATGGATCTGCTCTCCGCTGTGCCCGGCGGTGCGCCCGTTCCGGTCCACCATGACCAGTTGGCGCTCGTCGGCGGCTGGGTCGTCCGCCAACAGTCGGGACAGCACGTGACTCGCGGGCTCGTGTACGACCAGTTGTAACCCGTCAACACCCAGCAATGGGTTGATCAGCGCCTGCGTCGCGATCGCGCCCGCGCGGGCGTTCGCGTATACGGATAGGCTGCCGATCGCTGGCATTCCCGAGCTGATCGCCACACCGCAAACGCCCTCGGTCACGTCGTAGGCGACGATCGAGTAGGTGTTCGCGTGACGCATCGGTCCTCCAGATCCCAAGATGGTGGTGGCGATCGGGACTCGCACCCGTAGCCGGATCGGCGGCCTCGATTATTCTGCCTCGCGAACACGGCTCGGCCGGAGGGATGCGGGATGGATTTCGAGGAGTACCGCGGTTACGACGCGACCGGGCTCGCGGAACTGGTCGCGACCAAGCAAGTGAAACCGGCCGAGTTGCTCGCCTTGGCCCGCGAGCGCGCCGCGCAGGTGAACCCGAAGATCAATGCGATCATCGGAGACGTCCCCTGCTCGGCGGAACAGACCCGAACCGGCCCCCTTGCGGGTGTTCCGTTCCTCATCAAGGACTTTGGGATGGACTATGCGGGCTTGCCATCCTCGCAGGGTTCCCGGTCGCTGCGGTCGCGGCCAGCTCCCGAACACGCCACGATCGTACGTCGCTGGCTCGACGCGGGACTGCTGATCTTCGGGAAGACCAACCTTCCCGAGTTCGGTGGCAAGCCGATCACCGAGCCGGATGTCTGGGGACCGGCCCGCAACCCTTGGAACCTGTCCCGCACACCGGGTGGCTCGTCCGGCGGGTCCGCGGCCGCGGTCGCTGCCGGGATCGTTCCGGCGGCCGGCGCGAACGACGGCGGTGGATCGACGCGTATCCCCGCCGGCTGCTGTGGGCTCGTCGGCCTGAAACCCGGACGCGGCATCACGCCAATGGGTCCGGGTATCGGCGAGTTGATGCACGGCGCCGCCGTCCAAGGTGTCGTGACGCGTTCGGTCCGCGACACCGCCGCGATGCTCGATGTGATCGCCGGCGGCGAGCCATGGGGGCCATTCCAACCGCAGGTCGTCGGGCCCTATGCCGCCGCCGTCGGGTTACCTCCTGGAACACTGCGGATCGGCGTCCGGGTGCCAACTGCCTTGACGCCAGAGCCAGATCCCGAGGCCTACGCCGCGGCGGAAACCGCGACGCGCGCGCTGACCGACCTCGGTCATCGGGTCGAGCCCCTGCCCGAGGCCCCGTTTGACGACGCCGCCCTCGCCAGGGAGTTCATGCTCGCCTGGTTCGTCTACATCAGCCACGCCGCCGCCGAAGCCAGGCGAATCAGCGGAGCAGGCAACGAGGGGTTCGAACGAGACACCCTGGTGATGGAGTCGCTGGGAAAGGCTACCGGTGCTCGCGAATACCTGGAGGCGGTACAACGCCGGCACGAGCATGCACGCCGACTCACGACCTACTTCGAAACCTACGACCTCCTGTTGACGCCAACACTGGCGACGAAGCCGCCAATGATCGGCGCCTTCGACCTGTCCCTCCCGCACCGGCTCATCACCGACGCGATGCTCAAAACACGTACCGCGGGTCTGCTCAAGCATGCCTCGACGGTCCAGCACAGGATCCACAGGAGCCTCAGCTGGGTCCCCTACACCCAACTGAGCAACATCACCGGACGGCCCGCGATCTCACTGCCGTTGCACTGGACCGATGATGGCCTCCCCCTCGGCGTGCAGTTCGTCGCGCCGCTCGGCGGCGAACCGCTACTCATCAAACTCGCCGCGCAGCTCGAACAAGCGGTCCCCTGGTTCAACCACGTAGCCCCGATCTGAACGGCACCGTGCCGGGCGTATCGCGGCCGCACCTAGTGACCGCAAGATCCCAAAAGAACGCGGCCTTTGTAACGAACGCGGCCTTTGTACTGGCACTCTGGTCCCTGTGCTGGATTACGAACAGGTTGGGTCGCCGACAAGTTTGCTGATCATCATCAGAGGGCCGAGCGGGTCGGGGAAGTCGTCGGTGGCAAACGCGGTACGTCGGCGGCATGGGCGTGGGATGGCCATACTCAGCCAGGACGTGCTACGCAGAACGGTACTGTGGGAAAAGCGAGACCTTCCGGGCGGCCTGGCACCTAGGTTCATCACGCATTCCGCGGGATTCCTGCTCAACGCGGGCTGGCCGGTGATCATGGAAGGCATTCTCCGCGCGGGCAGCTACGGTCCAGCCCTTCGCGAGCTGTTGGCCGCACACCGTGGCCGGACTCTCGTCTACTTTCTCCAGGTCGAGCTGGCCGAGACATTCGCGCGCCACACCACAAGGCCCGAGGCCGATGAGTTCTCGGCCGCCGAAATGGAGTCATGGTTCGAGCCCGACGATCGACTGCGCCTTCCTGGCGAGGTCGTGCTCCCGCAGACTTCCAGCCTGCACGTTACGGTCGACCGGATCTGCCGCGACGCTAGACCCAGGTCCGATGTAGACTATCAATAGCCGGCCGGCGATCGTCCCCGGCGGTTACGGTTCGGCGAGTGCGGCACGGAAAGCGGCAAGGTTGTCGAGCGGGGCCCGGACGCCAAGGCGATTGACTGCCGCTGGGGAGTACACGAACTGAACGTCCAGCTGTCTTGCGGGAAATCGGAGTGGTAGCTGGACAGTACGCCCCTCGAGCACTGATCGTCTCGCGAGAAGCTCGGGAACGATCGCGACGTAGCCCGCGTGGGCAGCGAGCTCGATCGCCGTGCTGGGCAACCCCGTGGTGTGCACGGGGGTACGGGTGGTTCCCTGGCATTCTGTTCTTGATCCGCGGCCAGGGCCGCCGGCCCGGTGTGGTCAGCGGCAGTCGCCGATCCCGAGCACGCGCCGTTCGCCACCGAGCAGCACGTCTATTCGGTTCGGCCACGGCCTCAGCTAAGCCTCCACATGGTCGACTCGAACACTCAAGCAGCCAGCTGGACCATGTACACGGCTGAGGCCGCCGCCAGAAGGAGGTACAAGCCGGGAAACGCGATGTTGGCGATGACCCGCGCTCGGATGTGCGCGACCACCGCACCGATGAAGAACAGCACCAGGCCAATGCCGGCCGCTACACCGAGCCACGACTCTACGGTCAAGCCAGCGATAAGCCCGACAGCTCCCGCAAGTTTCATCGTCGCGAGGTACGGCAGGGACCAGGAAGGCACGTGGACCTCGGCGGCGTTGTGTAGCACGAATCCCGCCCGGGCGTAGTCGGCGACCGCGATAAGGACGTTCGCCACGATGCAGACCACCGTGGCCACGAACAGCGCGGTCATCCGTGGCGCCCGAGGGAAACGGCGTACATGTACGGCATCGCGGAGTCGCCGCGCCTGCTGGCTGGCCAGTTGTGGGTAGTCGTCGGCCTACTCATCGGCAGGTTCCTCCCTGAGTAACGTCGGAGTTGAGATTCGTTGGTCTCGTCCGTACCGACGTTTCCCACCCGGAAAAGGTGACACCCCGAGTTCAGCCGCCGAACAGGTCGTCCGCGAGATACTTGTAGCCGTTGTCGCACACCACCGTCGTCACGGTCTTGCCTGGCCCGAGCGCCCGCGCGACCTGGATTGCGGCGACCACGTTGGCGCCGGTGGACTTGCCGCCAAAGACACCCTCCTCGCGGGCGAGCCGGCGCGCCATGTCATATGCCTCATCGTCTTCGACCGCCACGATCCGGTCCACCAGGTCACGGCGAAAGAGGGGCCCCGGCGGACCATCACCGAAGCCCTGGATCTTGTGCACGCCACCGTGGGCGCCGGTGAGATGCCGATACCTCGCCGGCTCTACGGCGACGGCGAGTGGGCCGCGAGCCAGCTGGTCCTTCAGCAACGTCGTGACACCCGTGAAGCATCCGCCGGAACCACAGCCCATCACGAACGCGTCAAGCTGCCCGTCCGTCTGCGCCAGGATCTCCCTGCCCAGCTCCTGGTAACCACGAGGATTGTCCGGATTGCGCATCTGATTCGTATAGAACGTGGCGCGCTCGCCCGCCAGCTCCTCGACTCGGCGGATCATCTTCTCGAACAGCCCAGGGTACGTTGAACGCCCGTGTTCCCCGTGAATGATGTCCAGCCGCGCACCAAAGGCGGCTATTGCCTGACGTTTCTGTTCCGGGAACGCGTCAGAGGTGACGATCGTGCAGTCATATCCTTTGACACTGGCGATCATCGCGAGTGCCGTTCCAGTGCCGCCGCCGCTCATTTCGACGACCCGATCTCCGTGCCGCAGCCGGCCCTCTTCCTCGGCGCGCTCAATCATCGATATAGCGCTGCGGTCCTTGGCGCTGCCGGTCGGATTGAGGCTCTCCAGCTTGACGAGAACGCGAGCACCGTCCGTTGGCGCCACCGACGTCAACTCAACGAGCGGCGTGTTCCCGATCGCCGCGAGCACACCTGGTCGCATCACCAACATCAACCTTCCTTCAGAACTTCGGTAAGCGTGTCCGGGTCGCGCGCCGTCAGGCCGCCGTCGACGACCAGATTCGTCCCGGTGACGTAGGACGCATCGTCCGAAGCGAGGAAGAGAATCGCCGAGGCGATTTCCGCTGGACGGGCTGGACGCCGCTGCAGCGCGGCACCGCCGAAGCATGAGACGAACTCTTGCTCGGTCATGCCAAGTGCCGCCGCACGCCGATGATGGAATTCGGTAAAGACCGCCCCCGGCGAGATCGCGTTCACGCGAATGTTGTCCGGGGCGTGGTCGGCGGCCAAGGCACGCGTCAGCCCGATAACCGCGGATTTGGTGGTGTCGTACTCCACCATATTGCCGCCGGCCACGATCGACCGTATCGAAGCGAGATTGACGATCACGCCGCCTCCCGCATCGCGCATCGCGGGCACGGCCGCCTTGGCGCAGAGCGCGAAACCCTTGAGGTTCACGCCGAGGATCTCATCCCAGGTATCGTCCGTGGTCTCCAGCACCGTCGAGTAGTGGCGCACGCCCGCGTTGTTGACGAGAATGTGCGGTGCTCCGGCGTACTCAATGACCGCGTCGATGAAATCCTGACAACCTTGTTCGTGATCGACGCGAGCCTCGACGAACCGTGCCCGCCCGCCCTCTTCGCCGTTGAGCTCTCGTGCCAACGCGCGCCCACGTGTCACGTCGATGTCGGCAAACGCGACCTGAGCGCCTTCCGCGACGAACCGCCGTACCGTGGCCGCGCCGATGCCAGCGGCTCCCCCGGTCACCGCGGCCACCCGATTGTTCAGTCTGCCCATCAAATCCTCACTCAGCGCCGAAAGTCCAGGCAGAGACTACGAACCCGCCTCGAGCGAAACCATGGACGAACGCTGGGAAAGCCAGCCGCGAACTTGCGACATTTGTCGGAAGAACCCTACGCTCGGCGCGTGGCCACCGTGGAGATCCAGGATCAGCTCGATCAGCTTGCTCGGGTTCTTGGCCGTGGCGTGTCCATAGACGACACACGTAGGCGGATGGTGGCCTACAGCAAGCACGTCGGAACCGTCGACCCGGTGCGCACCGCGGGCATACTCACCAGGGAATGCCCGCCAGATGTCGGCGCCTGGCAAGACGAGCACATTCGCGGTGCCCACGGGCCAGTTCGCGTCCCGGCGAACGTCGACCTCGAAATGACCGCCCGCCTCGCTGTCCCGTTGCGACTGTCCGGAAAGCTCTATGGGCACCTGTGGGTTCTTGAAGGCGCCACCCGCCTGACCGAGGCCGAGCAGTCCGCTGCCGCCACGACCGCGGCCGAGATCGCCGAGCTGTTCGACAAAGCCGAACAGGACCGCGACCGTCGCATCCGGCGCGATCAGGCGATGCTTGACACGGTGCTGGACGACAAGCGTCGCGAACCGCCCGACTTCCAGTTCGTCCCCAGTCGGCAACGCGCTATGACCGTGCTGGTCATAGCGCCAGTGACCGGCACCCCGCCCCACCCCTTTGTTCCACCACTTCCGGATGCTGAACTGCTCGGCGCCCTGTCCGCGCTGCCGCACCAGGCGGTACTCACCGGCATCCGGTCGGGCATGGTCACCGCGCTCCTCCCAGTGGAAACCATGCACACCAAAGCGGTTCAGCTACGCGAAGCCACCGCACGGCAGATCACCGCGCACCGCGCGGTAGCGGGCGCCGCGCACCCCGTCCACGACGGCGCAGAACTTCGGTCAGCCGAGCGTCGGGCACGCTACGCCGCCGAGGTCGCCGCCGCAGACCCCACCGGAGGTGATGTCCGGACCTGGTCCGACCTGGGCGCACTGCGGCTGCTTGCCGAACGCGCCCCACTGTTTCCCACCGATGTCGAGGAGCTCTTTCCCGAGGCGACGACGCTGCTCAGCAGCCGGACTGGCGCGACGTTCGCGACCAGCGTCGAGGCATTTCTGGACAACGGCGGCAACATCGGTACGACGGCGAAGCACCTCTGCGTACATCGGGCCACGTTGTACTACCGCTTGGAACGCGCCGCCGCGCTCGTGGATGTCGATCTGTCCGACGGCGCCGCACGCACCGCGCTCCACCTCGGCCTCAAGGCTGCCCGGCTGGCTGGCTTACTGGGCAGCTGAGCGCACGAGTCGGTTGTCAACGCCCAACGGCAGGCTCACCGGAGACCACGTGTGCCTGGAGGTAGTCCTCCCGGATGGTGATCCCCAATCCCGGCCGGTCAGGTATGTCCAGGTACCCGTCCCGCGCAACAAACTCCTCTTCGACGAGGTCGTGCAGCATCGGATGACCGCCAAGGGAGTACTCCAGAATGTACCCACAGTTGCTTGCCGCGGCGATATGCATGCCCGCGGTGAAGCCAGGGGCGCCCGACCAGAGGTGCGGCGCCATCCGCAGATTATGCGCCGAAGCGAGCGCGGCGATCCGCATCCCCTCGGTGATACCGCCACATACCGCGAGATCTGGTTGCAGTACGTCCACAGCGCCCGCGTCGATCATGTCCCGGAAGTCGAACCGGGTGTACTCACTCTCCCCCGCCGCGATCGGGACATGGGTGAACTCACGAAGCCGCGCCATACCAGGCTTATCATCTCCGCTCAGCGGCTCCTCGAGCCAGCCGAGGTCACAATCGCGCACCAGATGGCAGAATCGCTTCGCCTCGGCGAGGGTGAACGCGCCATGCGCGTCCACAAGCAACTCGACATCTGGCCCGATGGCCTCCCTGGCCGCGATCACCCGGCGCGCCGATTCCTGCATCGAGCCGTCCATCGGACCAATCCGCATCTTCACGGCGCCAAACTTGCCGCGGTCCACGTAGTCACGTAACTCCGGGCCGATGTCAGCCGCACTCGCCCATCCGCCGGATCCGTAGGCGGGTAACCGTTCCGCGCGGCGACCACCGAGCAACTGCCATACCGGCGCGTCCAACGTTTTCCCGAGCAGGTCCCACAAGGCGATATCGACCGCGCTGATCGCCGCGACCGACATCCCCCGGCGGCTCATCTCCGGGAAGACGAACCCGCGCGCACTGGCGAAATGCGCGCGTACTCCACTGTAGAGCTCATCCGCGAGCACGCTTGGCGCCAGCGCGTTCTTGCCAATGAGTTTGGGAGCGATCTCCTGGTTCAGCAGCGCGGTCAGCGCGGCATAGGTTCCCGCGCTACCGGGCGCGTTCTTGGCCTCACCCCAACCAACCACGCCGTTCTCCGCGGTGACCCGAACGATTGTCGAGTCGAATGAGCTTACCTGGCCGAAATCACCGAAATGCTGCTGCCGTTCCGGAATCGGCACATGTACCCACCAGGCCTGCAGGTTGGCGATCGGCAGCGGTCGGTTTCCCATCGATGCTCCTTTTCCGCTCAACTGGTCGCGGGTGTTGCCCACGGGGACACGAACCAAGCAACGTCGCCGGTATCGGCGTCATAGCTACGCCGGCGCAGTTCGCCAATATTCGCGCCGTACACGTGGATTCCTACGCACGGCAGATCTCCCGCACAGGACACCGCGTGTACATCGTCGTCTGTCGTGCAGCACACCGTCACCTCACCGGGCGACCAGTCATGCTCACCAAGTCGCTCTGGCACGACCCCGTCTGCTGGTTTCGCATATCGCACCTCGCGTTCCACTCCGGAATAGATGCCGACCACACCCCAGGTTTCGTGCCCGTGCACTGGAGTACGCTGCCCGACATTCCACACCGCGGAGGCGATGGAGAAGGCTCCGTCCGGCGCGACGTAGAGCGGGTACATCACGTAGTGGTCCGGATGTGCCGTGATATGACTCGCGGGCAAGGTGAATGCCTTATCCGCCAACAACTCCGCGAGGGTGTCCGCGATCGAGGCGGTAACGTCCCTTTCGTTCGGATAATGGTCCACCAAAGCTCGTACGGTCAGCGCGAAGTCATGCACCTCGGCGACGCTGGCGCTCAGCATCGCTGCCCCTTTCCTGCTCAGCCCCGAGGCCGCGCAATAAGATCGACGTTCACGATGTGAATCTGGTTGTTGCCGTAACCGAGCCGGTCCAGCGGCGCGGTCCAGTCCTGCGTCTCGCCGGCATCGTCCACGACGCGAGCCGCGATCCGTCGCATGCCGCGCGGCAACCCAGCTGGCAATCGCGCATTCCAGCGCACCCAGGACCATGCTCCTTCGGGGGCCGCGAGTTCCGCCGGAATCCAGTTCGTCCCGTCGTCGGCGGTGATCTCGACCCTCGCGACCTGCCGCGGTCCGGCCCAAGCGACGCCGGAGATCACCGCGTCATCCCCGACTGCCTCTCCTTCCTCTGGCGACAGGACCACCGCGCGTGGCCGCTGTTGCCCGACGACAGCGAGCACCTCGCCGTTGTCGTCCTGGTACGTGTACCGCTCGTGTTGCCAGAACCCGTGGAACTCGGTTGACGTCAGATCAATCCGGGTCGGCCACTTTACCCACCAGATGCCGTACCAGCCGGGCACCACAAGTCGGACAGGGCCACCGTGTTCGACCGGCAGTGGGCCGTCGTTGACTTGCCAGCACAGCATCGTGTCCGGGTGCAGGGCCTTGTCCCGATGCAACCCCTTCGCGAAGTACGCGTGCTTGTCCTCGGGTTGGGTCACGCCGTTGTCCGGTGCGTGCAGCACCGCGTACTCCCAGCCTTCGGTGCCGTCGAACTCGGCAAGTACCGTGCGCAGGCTGGTGCCCACCCACTTGGCCTGCCCGAACATGCCGAGGCCGAACTGGTTTCCCGGAGCGCGACTGTCGCGTAACCCACGGCCGTTTCCGGCACACTCGAGTACCGCGACGATCTCCCTTGTTGGCAGTGCGCGCAGTTCGTCGATCCCCACCGCGACGGTTCTCCCATCCGGCAACACCAGGTCGATCCGGTACTGATCACTCAGCTCTGGCTGCTCGTAGTGGCTGACCAGAAACATATCCGCGATATCGGTGCGTTCACCGCGCTGCGCGTCCAGGCGACCTTCGGCCATCTGCAGCCGACTCTTGCTGTCGTACACCCGTGCACGCAAAGTGCCGTGCTCCGCCATTTGCCCTCACCTCTCTGATTCCCTCACAGGTACCGATGCCGTGGACGCCGATCGGTAGCGGTCGATCCGGTCCCGCAGGCCCGGTTCGGCAACCAACGAACGGACCAGATCGGCGACCACCGCGCCGCCGGCGTCAGGGCCGCGCGCAGCCCGCATGAGCTGGCTCGTCGTGCCGTCGGGCAGTGCGGCCAACTCGGCGACGATTCGGCCGATGCCCTCGGCTATCTCGTCCGCGGGCAACAACTCGGTCAACAATCCATATCGCAGGGCGCTACTCGACCTGCACACCTCGGCGCTCGCGGCTAGTCGAGTAGCGATCGGCACCGAGGTCACCTGCGCCAGCCGGCGTGTCCCGAGTACCGCCCCGAACGCGGCCCCGGGAAACCGGAAACTCGCGTGCTCCGAACCGATCCGGTGATCACAGGCGAGCGCCAGATCGGCTCCCGCGCCCACGGCCGCACCCGTCACCACGGCCACCGTGGCGAACGGTGCCTCGTAGAGGCGTTCAAGTAGGAGTCCGAGCCGGCAGAACCGGTGCAGCAGGGTCGCGTCCGTCTCCTCGGCGAGGTTACCGAGATCGAACCCGGCGCAGAACTGCCGGGCGGTCGAGCGGAAAACGACGGTGCGCGCGGCCGCCTGCTGAGCCTCGTCCAGCCCAGCGTGTAGCTGATCCACCAACTCCGCGCTCAACGCGTTTGCCTTCGTCGGCCGGTCCAAGACGATCTCATGCACACCGCCGGTCATTGGCCCCAGTCCCGCACGACCTCGGCGGTATGTTCACCAAGTACCGGGGCTCCTCGATCAACCCTGCTTGGTAACCCGCTTACCTGGACGGGAAAAACCACGGTCGGCATGCTGCCGATGACCGGCGTGGGCACGGAGCGCACCAGCCCACGCATCTCGACGTGCGGGTCGTCGAGAATATCGGCAAACGAGTTGATTGGTCCACATGGGACACCACGGCGACCGAACTCGGCCACCCAGTGCGCCACCGGTTTCGTGGCGAACTCCTTCGCCAGAATCTCGACGAGCTCGTCCTGGTGCACGGCCCGCGCGGCTTGATCCGTGAACCGTGGATCATCGACCAGCTCGGTTTTCTCGGTTGCCTTGCAGACTTCCTGCCACAGTCGATCGTTGCCGGCGGCGAGGGTGAACGTACCGTCGCTGGCGCGGAATGCCTGATATGGCGCGTTTCGGGGGTGCGCCGAGCCGCGCGCCGTCGGCGCCCTCCCGGTCCCCCAGTACTCACTTGTCTGCAGCGCCGAGGTGGCGAGCAGGCAGTCCAGCATGGCGCAGTCCACATGTCGCGAGACGCCGGTCTCCCGAACCTGTGGCAACAGCGCGGCCGTCGTATAAGCGGCATACAACCCCGCGACGAAATCGCCTACCGGAACACCACTTTTGACCGGGTCACCACCCGGCTCCCCAGTAACGCTCATCAGGCCGCTCATGCCCTGGATCACCACGTCGAAAGCACCGCGTTCGACGTACGGTCCGTGCAGCCCGAACCCGGAGATCGAACAGTAGACGAGGCCGCGATGGCGCGCGGAGACCTCGGCGAAACCCAGTCCTAGGCGATCCAGTACCCCAGGCCGGTAGTTCTCGATCACCACATCGGAGTTACTGATCAGCTCGGCTACCATCGCACGATCGGCATCCTGCTTCAGATCGGCGAGCACGCTGCGCTTGTTACGGTTGACCGAAGCGAAGTTGTAGCTGAACGCGGCGCCGTCGTCGGCCGTATCGCGGGGCGGCCACTGCCGCATACCGTCCCCACTCGGCGACTCGACTTTCACGACATCCGCGCCGAGATCGGCGAGTAGCATCGCGGCGAACGGCCCGGCTGCCACGTGGCATAGTTCCACGACGCGCACGCCGTCCAACGGATATCCCGGACCAGCGGGTGAACTGCTCTGCATCTGGTTACTTCCCCTGAAACTTTGGCGCACGCTTCTCCCGAAACGCGGCAATGCCCTCTTGGCGATCCGCACTGTGCAGAACTTCGGCTAACTGACCGCGTGCGACTCCGGCTACCTCCAGTGGGCTGCGGGAAACCGTGTCCAGCATGAGGCCCTTGAGGGCCTTCACCACCAACGGGGCACTGTCACACAGTGTCCGTGCCATCCGCTCGGCACTGGCGAGCACCTCGTCATCGGCAGTAACCCGATTGAGCATGCCCATCTGCCGCGCCTGTTCCGGCCCGATCCGCTCGCCAAGCAGCGCGAACTCCATCGCGAACTTCAGTGGCATCCTGGACGCGATACCGGTAACCACGCCGCCGGTGAAGCCGACCTGTGCCTCCGGGTACCAGAACTGCGCGCTCTCCCCAGCGATCGCGAGATCGCAGTACAACATCAGTACGCAGCCGCCGCCGACGCAGTAGCCGTTCACCGCGGCGATCACGGGTTTGTCTACCCTTACCCCAACGTTCGGAATCGACTCCCACATCTCGCCGCGAAACGAGCCAAGATCGGCGCCGGCGCAGAAGGCCTTGGCTCCGACGCCAGTCAGGATGGCGCAGCGATCATCGCTCGCGTTGAAGGTATGCCACGCGTTGTGCAGTCCCTCGATGACCGCGTCGTTGATGGTGTTGAGCTGCTTGGGCCGGTTGATCGAGATCGTCGTGATGCCGTTGTTTGAGGACACCAGTACGGCGTCCTGCTCCTGCTCATCCGCCATCGATTGTTCCCTTTCGCTCGCCTGTCCGATGTCACCAGCCTGTTGCGGCCTCGATGCGTGCGCCTGGTCCGCGAACGATCACGCCGTCCGTGGCGAGGCTGGTCAGCTCCTCCTCGTCGATACCCGCGAATTCGCGCAGCACCTGGTCGGTGTGCTCGCCCCAGCGCGGCGCGGGATTGCGCAGTGGCATATGCGATCCGTCGAGCACATAGGGCAATCCGGGGTATGGATGCCGGCCGGTGCTCGGATGCTCGAGTGCCGTGTAGAACCCCGACGAACACAGAAACTCATCGCGCGCGACCATGCCCGAGTCCGCGACGGGCGCGGCCGGCACGCCCGCTTGCTGCAGTTCGCCGACCAGCGCGGAAACCTCGGTGTGCTTCGATGTCCATTCGGACAGCGCCGAGTCCAGTTGTTCCCTCGCCCGCAGCCGCGCCGCGGTGTCAACAAGTTCCGGACTGGCGAAGCTCGCGATTCCGGTGCACCGCACCAGGTTCTGCCATTGCTGGTCAGTGCCTACCCCGATCGCGATATACGCACGCTGATCCGCAAGCGGATAGATACCGTGCGGTGCGGCGGCCGGATGCCGGTTACCACCCCAGCCCGTTGACTCCGTGGCCGCGGAAGCGTCGAGAAACACGTCACCGATCATGGACATGTACGCTTCCACGAGGCTGGTTTCGAGGTACGCTCCTCGACCGGTGCGCCGCGCCTGGTAGTAAGCGGTCGCCACCGCGGTAGCCGAGACCAGCCCACCGACCGGATCACCGAACGCGAACCCGGTAAGCACCGGGCTTTCTCGCGCGCCAATCAGTCGCGGAGCACCGGTTGCCGCCTCGAACTGCGCACCGAAACCGGCCAGCCGCCCACGCGAGCCACCCGCACCGAACGCGGACATCTCGACCACGATGGCGTCCTCACCGCGTAACTCGACATACCGGTCGTAGCCGAGCCCGAGACGATCCATCACTCCAGCCCGAGCGTTCGACACGAGGATCTGGCAGTGCTTCGCCAGCGATTCGATGAGACGCAACCCGCGTGGCTGCTTCACGTCGATCACCACGCCCAGCTTGTCGTGGTTCTGCGTGTTGAACCAGGCGTTGCGATTCTCCGGATCGGGCTCGGGCTCACCGTCCGGAAAGCGCTGCGCGAGATCGCTGCCGAGCGTCCGGAGGCTGTCCGGACGCTGCGGCGACTCCACCTTGATCACCGTCGCGCCGAAGCTGGCCAGCATTCTGGTCGTCATCGGTCCGGCCCACAACTGTGTCATATCGAGTACACAGACACCGTCCAGCGGCAATACCCGGCTGGTCATGGTCGCCTCCCATCAATGAGAAAACCGGGGCGCGGCGCGCGCCCGCGCCGGCCATCCGGCAGCTCGACGCACTCCCACAGATCCCGTGCGGCGAACTCCGCATCGGCCAGGACAGTCGCCGTCTCGGGGATCTCCGCCACGGCCACATTGGTCTGATGTCCGAGATCCATGGCTTCCGCGACGGTCAGCACTCGCACCCTGCGTTCCAGATACCCTTGCAGCAATCGGCTGTTCTGCACCCGCGATCCGTTCGCCACGTAGCGGGTCTCATCGGTTGGCCGGTACTCACCGAGAAAGTCCGCGACATGCCGCCATGGCCCGCCGGCGTAGATCGCGACCCAACCATCGACACAGGCGAGCACGTGCCGGGAACCGGTCTGCCCGATAGGGTCCGTATTGCCGTTGTACTCCCACTGTGTGGTGTGGCACGGCAGCATCGACGCGACCGTTTCCAGCAGGGAGACCGTCACATCCGGTGCGTCCGATACCGCTCGCTGGTTCGCCGCGAGCCGCATGGTGAGTCCGAAATAGAGGTACATTCCAGCAAGAAACTGGAAGCGATGACCAAAACCGTACAGCGGTTGACCATCCGGCGACGTGGTGAAATCCGTCGCGCCGCCAAGGCAGGCAAGAACGAGCTCGTTCACGGACCAGTTCGCCCGTACCCCTGGATCCGGTCCGAACGGCAACACCTCGCCGCGAAGCGAGTAGTGGCTAGGCGACCTAGCCCAGTCGGTCGTATGGTCACCGAGCAGAACCACGGGGCCGGACGCGGCGAGATCGTCCCGTGACGCTCGCTCCTTTCCGTCATCGAGGTAGGCCTCGGTGGCCGGGACACCAGTGGAGCGGCGCTGCCCGGCCAGAATCGACACCGTGGCACCGAACTTCTGGAACAGCCGGCCGCAGTAGCGCAGCGCGGGTTCATCGCCGCATTCCACCACCTGAACATCACCGAGCGGTCGCGATCGCATAGCCGTCACGCGCCTTTCGTTGTCAGTTAGGATTCTTCGCCATCTCGATGATCGCGTCGCGATCGAAATCGTTCATCTGATCAGCCAGCCTCAGGTCAACCACGGTCGAGGTGTCCACCGAGGTCTCGAGTAACCCGCCATCCACGTAGGAATCCGCTGTTGCCTGAACATCTTCTGGGGGCACGTAGCCAAGCTGGCCATCCTCGCCGGGATCACTCATCTCCGCGGCGCGGGCCCGCAGCACCTCGACCGCACGGTCCACATTCTCCTGGTCCGCTTGCTCGGGGAACTGCTTCCAGTGCAATCTGGTGGCTTCTCGCGGATTCTCCTGCGAGAACACAATTCCCTCGTTCACCGCTTTGCCGAAGGCGGCCACCAGCTCCGGGTGCTTCTCCAAATCGTCTCGCCGTACCACGAATCCCGCCGACGCTGGCGATTCCGTCATCTCGGCAGGCAGGTACCGCAGGCCCGATCCCAGGATGTCCCCGACGACCTCCTTCGGCCCAGTATAGGTGGCGTACGCGTCAATCTTCCCGGTCTGCAACGCATCGGCAGCTGTGGCACCACTGCCAACGTTGAGCCAGGACACATCGGACGACGGGTCCATCCCCGCTCGGTCGGTAATCGCCTGCCCGTAGAGATACGCCGCCGCCGCGAGGTCTTGCGCGCCGATCGACTTACCTTTCAGTTCGGTGACGTCCTGATACGGGCTGTCCGAGGGCACGGCGATGCCGTAGCGCTGGCGGTCGGTCACGTAGAAGATCACCAACTGGTCGTCCTGCTGTGCCGCGAACAACAGGGATGTCATGCCGCCGAAGGCCACGAACGCCTCGCCGGTGGACACCGCGATCGCGCACTGGGTCGCGCCCTTGACCGCGAGCACGTCGACGTCCAGCCCTTTCTCGGCATAGAACCCTTTCTGGATGGGCACCGACGCGTACGGAGCGGTGGACGTGGACAGGGCCGGGTCGGCAACGCAGAAGGTCACCGGCGATTGGCCATTCGGGTTCAACGTCGCCGCACTGCTGGCACAACCGGCCGCCAGCATGGTCACCGCGGCAGCGACCGCCAGCCGGAATCGCCGGCGTGGAGCACGTATTGCCATCATCGCAGCACCCGCCTTACCTGCTGAACTTGGTGAATCGGGATTCCACGAACTTCACGATGAAGAACAGTCCGAGACCGATCGCGGCAAGGATGATCAGCACCGCGAACACGCCAGCAATGTCGCCGAGGAAAGCCTTCTGCTGGATGATGTAGCCGAGACCCTCCTGCGCACCAACGAACTCACCGACAATCACGCCAAGCAGCGCGTTGACGGCAGCGACGTTCAGCGCGGGGAAGATATAGGTGACCGCGTTCGGCACGAGCAGGTATCGCAGTTGCTTTCGCCAGCCGGCACGCAACGAGCGCATCAGGTCAAGCTCATCCTTGTCGACCTCGGTGAACCCGGCGACGGTGTTGGTGAAGATCGGGAAGAACGCGAGCAACGCGCCGATCGCGATCTTGGGCGCGAGACCATAGCCGAGCCAGGTGACTAGCAGCGGCGCGATCGCGATCTTGGGGAAGGTCTGGATCGCTATCACGTACGGGTAAAACGTTTTGCGCACCAACGGAAGGAACGCGAACAACGAACCAATCACCAAAGCCGCCACCAGACCGATCGCGAACGCCGCGAGCGTCTCGATCAACGTCACCTGGATATGCGGCCACCACTCGCCACCAAACAGGCCACGGCCCAATGACGCGACAGTGTTACCTGGCGAAGGCAGCACCAAGCGGGAAGCAAACCGCGCCGCGTAGGCGATCTGCCAGACGACGACCACCAGGACAAGTACCGCGGCGGCCAGCACAACGGGCGCCCATCGGCTGCGCGCCCACCATCGATTCCGCTGGTTCGCCCCCACTTTCCCGAGCGCGGCCGTTTCCACCTTCTCTTCCTGCTGTAGACTCATGGCGCCACAACCTCACGCGCGGACGATTCGGAGGCGAGATCGAAAGTTTCCCGAATACGGGCCACAAGGTCGAAGAACTCTTTTGACTTACGCAGTTCAGCGCCACGGGGCCGCGGGAACGGGACAGTGATCTCGTCGATGATCCGGCCGGGCCGCGCTCCCATCACCGCGATCCGGTCCGACATGAACACCGACTCGGCGATGCTGTGCGTAACGAACAGCACTGTCTTTGGTTCGCGTTGCCACAGCTCGATGAACTCCTCGTTCAGTGTCTCCCTGGTGAACTCGTCGAGCGCACCGAATGGCTCATCCATGAGTAGCACATCGGGATGCGAGACCAGTGACCGAGCGATGGCGGCTCGTTGCTGCATGCCACCGGATAGTTCACTGGGGTAGGCGTTGGCGAAGTCTGAGAGTTTCACCAGCGCGAGCAGTTCCTTGGCGTACTCGACCGCCTCCTTCGGCCGCGACCCCGCGACGTCCAGTGGCAGCAGTACGTTGTCCTGGATGCTGCGCCAGCGCAGTAGTGTGGGTTTCTGAAACACGAAGCTGACCGAGTCGCTTGGTTCCACTATCTCGTGACCATCCAACCAGGCGCTGCCACCGCTCGGTGGCAGCAATCCCGCAACGATCTTGAGCAGCGTAGATTTCCCGCACCCGCTCGGGCCGAGCAGGCTGATGAATTCGCCAGGCTCCACCGCCAGGTCTACCGCCGACAGCGCGTCAACGGTCTCCTGTTGCCTCGTTACGAATTTCTTGCTCACGCCACGCAGGTACACGCCCTTTTCCACAGTTTCTCCTTTGAAAAAGCCGGGCTAGTCCATAGTGGACCTGTGGCACGACACATAATCGTGTCTCCGGGGTTTGCCTTCAGTTAACTGATGCGCGGCAGATCACGTTCGGCGAGCTCGTTCCGCAGTGCGCCGAGCAACTTGTCGAAGTTGTCCATAATCCGCTGCACCGGGCCGGAGAAGCCCAGTGCCGCGACAACGTCCTGCAGTGGAGAACACACCGGTATCGCGATACCGCCGACTTGAGCGCGCCATTCGCCGCGGTTTACGGCGTACCCGCGCTCCCGAATATCATCGAGTTCCGCTCGCAGCTTGCCAGGGTCAGTAATCGTGTTTGGACTGAACGCGGCGATCGGGGTTTCGAGGACCCGCTCCCGTTCGGCTTCCGGTTGATAGGCGAGCAACACCTTCCCGGTAGCCACGCAGTAAGCCGGAGCCCTGCCGCCGAGCACCGTGTAGGCCCTGATCGGTTCCGAACCATCTGCCTTATCGATATAGACGACCGATCCAGCCTCGTAGATCGTGAGGTGCACCGTCTCGCCGTAGGTTTCCGCGAGCTTGTTCACGGCCGGAGACAACATATCCCGCAGGTCCGTGATCTCGAATGACTGCGCGGCCAACGCCCACAAGCGCGAGGTTAGCGCGTAGGTGTCGGTCGTGGGATCCCGCTCGGCCCAGCCCGCCTCCACGAGCGTACGCAACAGCCGGTAGGTGGTCTGCCGGTTCAGCCCGACGGCCCCAGCCAGCTCCCGCACTCCCCGCCGCTGACCACTCAGCTCCTCGATTACCCGCAGTCCATTGCTGAACGTGGACAGTACGGGTTGATCGCCGCCGGAGGTCGAGGAAACATAGGACTCGGCCATGTCATCACATTCTGATCAGGGTTAACCATCTTCTGAATAGCCACCTTCGGCCAGGTCCCGGGACTTTGTCAACCCTCGGTTCACTGAACCCGCTCGCGTCCAAGGTGTGGAACAGAAAGCTATCCCAAATGCTCCACAATGGACTATTTGCGCTCGGTGTCACGGCGTCAACACGTCGCACGCGCACGGCGCGACTAGTTCGGCACGGCGCACTCACGACCGGGTAGTCGGATTCTCGATTCCCGCCCGCGCCTCGACGGGTTCAGCATGCTCGCCGGCCTCGACGGAAGCTGCTTTCTCGCCACGCGGGCGAAGCAAGAAGGTCAGCAGAAACCCACAGGCATACACCGCCGCGATAATCCAGAACACGCCAACAACTCCAAGCCCGCCAAGGAACAGCAGCGGGATCAGCGGGCCCACGGCTTGCGCGGCTCCTGCGCCCAGGTTGAGTATGGCGATCGCCGCTGCCTTGTTCTCCTTGGCGAGCAGTGGCACGATCGCGCTCAGGGGCACGAACGCGGCAAGCGTGAATCCGTAGCAGCACACCGCGATGAGCATCACCGGATAACTCGGTCCTGCCCAAAGCGCGGCATACAGGATGAGCAACACGGTGACCGCTGTGCCGCCACACCCGACCCACCGCACCACCCAGACCCGGCCGAACCAATCACCAAGGTAGCCGTTGATCACGTTCCCGATGATGTTGGCCAACTGCATCGTTCCCCAGACATACTGCCAACCGCCGACCGTGAAGCCGACCTGTTCCACCATGTACACCGGGAGAAAAACGGCGAACGCGTACACCGCGACCGAGTTGACCAATCGCACTGCCCCACCTGCGGCCACTCGTGGCCGGTGCACGACAATCGTGATCGCCGTGCACGCCTGGCGAATCTTCTGCCCTGTGCTCCCCGCCGCGCGGGGGACGTCCTTGATCAGCAGGATGGTGAGGCCGCCAGCCACGGCGAAGAACAATGAGGTCCACAGGGTGTTGAGCATGCCGAAGATGGGGATACCGAAGCCGGCCCAGTATGCCCCCAAGACACCCATACCCGCGGAACTGAAGAACCAGTACCAACCGACCGCGCGCCCGAGTCTGCCTTCCGGGGTTGCCAGTGTTACCCAGGTCAGGAAGCCGAACGCGAACAAAGGGTAGGCAAGCCCACGAATCGTGTACGTGATGAGCCCTAGAACGAAATTCGAGAAAATAATCCCGAAGACGATGAACAGCACCTGAAAGGTAATCCATCCGACGATTCCGAACACCATGATCCGGCGCGGCCCCCACCCCGCGCTCAGCGCGCCTGCCAACCAGGCGGCGATCGCGACCGTGACGCCGTACGCGGTCAGTACCGTGCCTACCTCGGGCTGGGAATAGCCGTAACTGATCAGGAGATTCGCCAGATAAGCGTTATCCAGGCCGTCACCGACCATGAACAGCGTCAGACCAAGGAACCCCCACGCGAGCTTCGGTTCGATACCCTGCCTGCTGAGCAGTCCGGCAAGCCGCCCAGTACCGTGATCTGCTGTGCCTCTTTGCACCTCGGCCACCTCCGGGGTCATAGTCGACCCGACTTCGAAATGCGATCCGCGTGGAATGACTGAACTTTTGTGCATTTCGAATTTCGGGGATTAGGTCATGCTATCCAGGTGATCGGCGAAATCAATACGAACATTTGTGCGCGGCCAAGTTCGGCAACTTCAGAAATTAACCCGGGCAAATCGGGACCGTGCTGCTCAGCCGTCGCCTACTTTGCGCCGTAGCGCGTTCTTGTTGACCTTGCCCATTGGGTTCAACGGCAGTCGGCGCATCGTCGCGATGTACTCGGGCTGGTGGGCCCGTCCGAGCCGCTGGACGACGTACTCACGGAGTTGGTCGTGATCGAGGATCGAATCGCGCGCCGCCGGCACGACGAACGCGGCCGGGACCTCGCCGAGGTCGGGGTGTGGCGCGGCCACCACCGCGACCTCGGCGACCATCGGGTGAGTGCTCAATGCTGCCTCGATGGCGCCGGGCGCCAAGTTCTCCCCGCCCCTGAGGATCATCTCTTTCAGGCGTCCGGTGACCGACAGATAGCCATCGCTATCCACCATGCCCAGATCACCGGTATGCAGGACACCGTCCCGAACCGGCGCCGTATCCGAGTGCCCGACGTAGCCGGACATCACGGTGGGCCCGGCGATACAGATCTCGCCCACCTGTCCGGTTGGCATGATCGCACCGGATGCTGGATCTCGGATGGAGATCTGCTGTCCGGCGAGCGGGGTGCCGACCGTCCCCCGTCTGGGGGCCTCGAGCGGATTCATCGTTGACGTGCACGTTGCCTCGGACAGCCCGTAGGACTGAATCAGCGGTACGCCGAACGCGGTCTCGATCTGCTCATGCTGAGCCGTAGTCAGCGGTGCGGACCCGCACCGCAGCAGCCGAAGCGAGGTCAGCCGTTCGCGCCGACCCAGATGCGGCAGTATCCGCAGAAACATCGTCGGCACGCCGGTGATGATCGTCGCACGGTACCGCGCGAGTTGTTCGGTGACTCGGTCGGCGCGGAACCGGTCGATGAGAGCCACCGATGCACCAGCGAGCAACGGAGCGAACAGCTGATTGTTGATCCCATTCGTATGGTGCAACGGCATCAGGTGCAAGAGCCGGTCATCCGGGGTCAGGCAAGTGTGGGCCACGACACCGTCGGCGTTCGCCAGCAGCTGCGTACGGGAGAGCCGGATGGCCTTCGGCCGACCGGTGCTGCCGGAGGTGAACAACATCAAAGCGGCACGTTCGGGCGCGGGACGCGCGGGGCTCGACGCACGCCCGCCGGCGGACCGTACGACTGTCGCCAACCTGGTGACCGGAACCCCAACCGCCGGGGCGAGGTCCGCGTATCGCCGCGACCCAGCCAACACGTGGTCGATGCCGAACTCGGCGATCCTGGCCGCGAGCTCGTCAGTCGGCAGCCGCGGCTCCACAATGCAGGCACAATGCCCGGCACGGAGCGCGGCAAGCAGCGCGACGACCACATCGGCGTGCTTCTCCGCGACGATCACGACGGTAGCGCCGTCCCGTAGCCCCAGGTCTCTCAGTCGCGCGGCCGCACTGGCCACGCGCTCACCCAGCTCCGCATACCCCAGCTGGCCACCGTCACCACGTAGCGCAACCCGCCCCTGCCGACCATGCCGCACCAACGCCGCAGCAAGCGCTACATCGAGGTCCGGAGGGGACGGACCACGTGGTGCGGCACCGGATTCCGGTGCTTCCGAACCACTCACCGCAGCCGCACCGCCGCGTCGTCGGCGAAACGACCACTCGGGTCCAGTACCGCCAGCGCTTCGGCTTCGGCCACCGTCGGTATCGCGGTGGGCCCGGCGCCGTCGTGACACAGCACCTCGAAACCGGTTCGCTCGCGCACCTCCTCGAGGGTCACGTCGGGATGCCAGGACGACAGCCGCAGCTGGACGCCATCGTGGCTGAACACGGCGATGGGGGTGACCAACCCATACATCCCGCCTGCGGCAGTGCGGAAATCCAGAACCTCGACCAATGTCCGTGTGGAATGCTCGGTCCGCCACGTACATGAGCGGCGCGCCGTGGGTAACATGACCGCGCCGCCGCCACCGCCGGGGAGTCGCACTTTCGGCTGTTGCCAGGCACCGATGCACGAAACGTTGGTGTCGCCACGCCCATCGATCTGCGCGGCACCAAGGAAACACAGATCCATTTCGCCACGGGTACAGAGATCGTAGAAGTCCTCGTTGGCGAAAATCGCCCTACTGCCCTCCGCGAGGACCGGATCAGAACTCGAGATCGGCACGGAGGAAGGCAGTGGATCGACGCCGCCAGCGACGTTCAGGTAGGTGAACGGGAAATCGTAAGCACGTTTGGCGAGTAGGCACGCCAACATCGGCAGCGTGGAGTTGACGCCGCTGAAGGTGACCTCGTATGGCCGGATGAAGCGGGCAAGGTTGACAACGAGGTACGAGAACGGTGTCCACTCGGTCATCGAGCCACCTCCGGGGCCGCGGCGAGGTGCTGGTCGAGCGTATGCCCAGTATCGTCTAGATAGTCGCTTGTGGACGCGTAGTCGACGCCATAGTCCGGCCAGCAGGATCCTGGCCAGGCGCCTCGAGGGACGACACATGCGGCTGCCACGAGGAACCCGGGCACCAGGGTCAGCTCGGGCCTGGCAGCGAACTCGTTCTCGTCTACCATTCGCTCGGCCACCACGAGCACGCTGCGCGCCGAGCGTGTCATGATCCGGTCCCAATGGGTCGTGCCGAAAACTCGAGCGTCGCCGGAGCTGGTGATCTCATTCGCGTGCACGACGGCCACGTCCGGCCGGATTGCCGGGATGACGTAGGTACGTTCGCCGGACCCGTATGGATCGACGACTTCAGCCCAGCCGTTGAGCTGCGCCAGGTCCGAGCCCGTCACGCCGCCGATCGGTTGGAACGGAACACCGAAGGCCGCCGCCCGAAGACCAGCGGTCAACGTGGCGCAGGCGTGTTCCTCGAGTTCAACGGCACGAGTCTCGATCGCCTGCCGATACCATGGCGCGAGCCCGAAGTTTCCTTCCAGCGCGACGATGCCGGCACGGACTCGCCGAACGACTCCCGCGCGGCAGAGCAGATCGAGATCGTAACCCGGGGATTGCTTGATGATCTCCAGCTGCGTGCGGCCGGCCCGTACCAGTTCACGAACCAGCGCGAATGGGCCACGGTGCAGAAAACTGCCACCCAGCGCGACCGAGGATCCATCGGGGATGCGCGCCGCGAGTTCGGCGAGCGAAACGATCTTTGCGGGGCGCGAGCGGGTTTCAGCGGTGTTCATCGGAATCCTCCGGTTGGCGTGCTCATCCAGACACCATCGCGACCACTTTGTGATTGACGAACTCGTCGAGTCCGTAGCAGCCGAGTTCACGGCCGAATCCAGACCGTTTGACTCCACCGAAAGGTAGGGCCGGCACGTTCGGACGCCGCCCGTTGATCGCGACCATGCCCACCTCGAGTTGGCGGGCGACGTCCAGCGCCCGCTGCTCGTCAGCGGCATACACGGTCGATCCAAGCCCATACGGCGAGTCGTTGGCGAGTTCGACGGCGGCAGCGTCATCAGCCACCCGGTAGAGCACCGAAGCGGGGCCGAACAGCTCCTCGGTGTACGCACGCATCCCCGGCGTAACGTTGCTCAACACCGTCGGCGCGTAAAATGCACCGGTATCGCCAATTCGGTGTCCACCAGTATGTAATCGCGCGCCCCGGTCAACCGCATCGGTCACTTGGCCATGCAGCAACCGCAGTGCCTGCTCCGACGCCAAGGGGCCGATAATCGTGGTTTCCTCGCGTGGGTCCGCCGGCTGGTGCCGGGACATACCGGCGACGAATCGTTCAGCGAACCGTTCGAAGGCAGATTCGGCCACGATAAACCGTTTGGGCGCAGCACAGGCTTGACCACTGTTGTTCAGCCGGGCCGCGACGGCCGAGTCGGCCACCGAGTCGATGTCGTGGTCATCGAGGACGATGAACGGGTCGCTCCCGCCCAGTTCCAACACGACTTTCTTCAGTGCCGCGCCCGCCACAGCGCCCACCGCCGACCCGGCGCGCTCGGAACCGGTGAGCGAAACGCCTTGTACCTCGGGCCGTCCGATGAGGTCAGCGACCTGCTCGTTCGTGGCGAATACGTTGACATACGAGTCGGGAACTGGCAGTTGCTCGGCCATGAGTTCCTGCCACGCCAGCGCGGAAGTAGGGCACTGCGGCGCGTGTTTCAGCAACACGGTATTGCCGGTGACCAGTACGGGACCGGCGAACCTCGCTACCTGGTAAAAGGGGAAGTTCCACGGCATCACGCCGAGCACCACACCAAGCGGATGCCGCTGCACCCGGGCGCATGCGCCGGTGACACCGTCAACAGGCTCCGGGCGGAGCCGAGCGGGCGCCTGCTCCGCGTTCCAGCGTAGGATCGCCGCGGAGGTTTCGATCTCGGCCCTGGCCGCGGTGATCGGCTTGCCCATTTCGGTGGTAGTCAGCTCGGCGAGTTCGTCCCGCCGCGCGAGCAGACTGTCGGCCACGGCAATGACGGCGGCACAGCGGCTGGCTACCGGAGTGTCCCGCCAGTGAGGAAACGCGCCAGCCGCGCGCCGCAGCGCCGCGTCGGCTTCAGTGTCGGTGGTGGCGTTGAACTCCTGGCTGGTAATACCTGTCGTCGGGTTGGTCACGCGGTACATCGGTTCCTCCGGGCCGGGTACACGGTTTCGCGTCGCACGATGGCACGTCTACTTGTGGTAAAGCCGGTCAAGCGCCTCCGGGGGAAACGTCGCCGCCGTGTCGTTGAGCGTGAGCAGGCGGTAGGTCATCATCGCCGCCTGCTCCAGGTTCAGCGCTCGCCGGTAAGCCATGTCAACGGTAGGACCGATACAGGAACAGCCGTGGTATGCCATGACCACGCAGTTCGCGTCGGCCACGGCCATCGCGGCGGTATCGGCCAGTTCATCGGTGCCGTTGTGGTAGAAGTCGGTTCGATTCACCTTCCGGACATAGTTCGCATGGTCCATGGTCAGTAACCGGATCGGATATCCAAGCGCGTCGACCATCAGCGACATCTGCGGGTGTAGGTGAATAACACAGTTGACATCAGAGCGGGCCTCGTAGGTACGCGTGTGCAGTTTCCACTCGCTGGTCGGTTCTCCGTTCCCACGGTGCACCGTGCCGTGGCCGTCGATCACGCAGAAGTCATCGACGGTGAGCCGATCCAACCAGGTTCCCTTGCATGTCACCAGGTAGCGGTCTGCCTCGAGCCGGACCGAGAGGTTCCCGCCGCTACCCAACACAAGGTCGCGCCGTACGGCGTCCGCGCCAACGTCGATCAGTTCGCGGCAAACGTGCTCAGGGACCACATCGTTGTCGGATGTCGTAGCTGTTGTCACTCGGGATTCCTCACTTTTGGGGACAGGGATAGGAGACTGCGAGCCAGATCCGCATCAAGAGCGAGCGTCGTGATCTGCCCGGCGCGCAAGAGGGCGAACACTGCGCGTGCCTTGCCCCTGCCGGCAACCACCACGAACTTCTTGGGAATCGCGGACACCTCATCGTGCTCGAGTACCAGCAGCTGCGTGTCGAGATCGGACGCGACGGCGGTCGCGTCCTCGTCGTAATATCGCGAGACCAGATCACCGACAGCGCCACCGGCGATCAGCTGTTCCCGTATGCGCGTTGGCATCCCGTCGAGTGCCGTACCGCCCCCGGGATGCATCGAACCGACGCCGACAACGAGATGCCCCGCGCTGGCCGCGATACCGAGGGCGCTGGCAATAGCGGGCTCGCGGCGCAACGCCGCCACATTGGCCGGATCACTATGCAGCGGCGCGGGAATATTGTGCGCCGTCGCGCCAAGTCGCCGGCTCAGGTCGATCGCCAACGCGCTTGCCGTATAGGAGTTGGTTCTGGCGACCGACCCGCTAGCCGCCGATATGATCAGTTCCGGTCGGGAGATCTGGTCGAGCCGAGCGACCATCGCCGAGACCGCCCTGGACATCCCGACGGCCACCACTCCGTGGTACGGCAGGAAATCCTCCATCAGCTCGGCTCCCGCCCTACCAACCGCCGCCAGCGTACGATCCTGGTCATCCAGCGTCGGCGCCACCCGGCAGGCATCCAACTGGTAGCGCTCGATGAGCGACTGCTCCAGATGTTCGAACGGAGCCACCGGATCGTGGATCACGAACTCGACCAGCCCGAGCGCGCGCGCTCGTTGCAGATTGCGCGTCACCTTGATCCGACTCCAGCCCAGCGCTCGGCCAACCTCCGCATGCGTCATGTCGTGCTGGTAGTAGAGGACAGCCGCTTTGGTCAGTTCCCGCTCGTCCGGCACCGCGATCACCCACTTTGGTCTGTCGTCGGCAGCACCGACATCGCCGGCACGACCGATGGACTATGGCGCATACCCGAGACGACCCATCCGATGCACATATGTACATAGTGAAGTAGCAGTTAAAAGAATGCTAGCGTCGATAAGCACCGAGTCAATGGTAAACAATTGTTCGGAGTTGACATGTCCGAGTTGACGCTAGTGGTGGACTCCGGAACGAGCGCCACCAAAGCTGCCGTGGTCGACGAACGACTTCGAGTGGTTTCCTCGGCGCGCGAGCGAACCCCTGTCGCGACTCCGGAACGCGGACACCGGCAGATCGATATGACCGAGCTGGCAAGCTGCACCTTCCGCGTCACTCGCGCGGCACTCGCCAAGGTTGACCGGAACCACGTGGCGGGAATCGCCGTCACCGGCCAGGGCGATGGCGCCTGGTTGCTGAATGGCGCGGGTGAACCGGCCGGTCCGGCAATTCTGTGGAACGACGCACGTTCTGCCGAGGTCTTCGTTCGGATGCAACAGGCAGGGGAAATCGACCGGATTCGACGCACCACACACGGCTCGGTTCACCCTGGCAGCCTGCCGGTCATCGCTCGCTACCTCAGCGAGTACCACCCGAAACTGCTCGCGAGCGTCCATGCGCAGTTGAACTGCAAGGACTGGATTCGCTTTCAGTTCACCGGTTTCCTGGAAACGGATCCAACCGATGCCTGCCGGTCCTACTGGGATGCGCGAACTGAGCGGCGCGATCTGTCCCTTATGGACAGCCTTGGTGATCTTCCCGCCGCCGCCATGCTCCCGCTCAGCATGCCTGGCAACACTCGACCGCTCACGGCCGAAGCGGCCCGCGCGCTTGGCCTCCCGGCCGGAATTCCGGTCGGGACAGGAGCGATGGATGTCGCCTCGACCGGCTACGCGTTCTGTGGGACGCGCACCGAGCAACCGTGGGCTATCGTGGGAACTACCTCATTCGTTGGCGTAGCACGAAGGTCCACGCGGGCCGAAGCGGGAAACCTCGTCGCCTACGGAATTCCAGGGCTCGTGATCAACTCCCTTGCCCCCATGGTCGGCACGCCGCTGCTCGAGTGGCTTCGGGACTTCGTCAACGCCGGCGGACAAAGCTGGGAACAGTTTGAGGCGCGGGCCGCCGAGGCGGGGAAACGGGGCGGCGCGGTTCCGACCGCACTCCCATACTTCTCGCCCTCCGGCGAACGGGCTCCGTTCGCCGACGCCTATGCCCGTGGCTCCGTACATGGCCTCACACACGAAACCTCATCCGCCGAATTCGCGTACGCGGTGTACGCCTCCATCGCCCAGACCTTGCAGGAATGCGCGGAGGATCTGGATATCGCCGGCACCATACGGATCGCTGGAGGTGGCGCGGCGAGCAATCTACTATGTCAGCTGCTGGCCGACTTCAGTGGTCATGTTGTCGAACGCCCCCAGGTCTCGGATGAGGCGGCGATCCTGGGCGAGGCAAGTAGATTGCTCGGCCGGACCGACCCTGCCTGGCAGAGCGAGGGCACCGAGCTTGCCTCGGCGACCTTCGAACCGTCCGCCATTCCCACCCGGCCACCAGTAGAACTCTCAGACCTCCGCAGGCTCCGCGCTGCTGAGCGTCCACTGTGGCCGTTATTCAGAAACGAACGCCCCGCTTCCGAAAGGAGTTCCAGTTGACTCGTCCCATGGTTCTCGCCACGTGTGAGCTGGACAGACCCACCCTCGACGGCTTGGCGGGCAGGTTCGATATCGAGTACGCGATCACCGCCAACCGTCGCCGGTCGCTTGCCGATCAGGGCATCGACCGCGCACTCGCCGAGGCGCGAGTGCTGGTCGCCGAGGTCGATTCCGTCGACAAGGCCACCCTGGCCGCCGCTCCACGACTCGACCTGGTGATCAGCTGTCGCGCATCGCCGGTGAACGTCGATCTCGCGGCCTGCGCGGCACGCGGCGTACCGGTGTGTACGACGCCGGGACGCAATGCCGACACGACCGCGGATCTCACCTTCGCGCTGATCCTTGATGCCTGCCGAAACGTCACGGCGGCGTCGATGTGGCTACGCGCCGGGCAATGGTCGGCAATCGATTCGAACGAGCCTTACCGGATCTTCAAAGGCCCCACCTTGCGTGGCCGCACCCTGGGCATCGTGGGCGGCGGCGCCGTTGGCCGCCGGGTCGCCCGCCGTGCGCTCGGATTTGACATGTCGGTGCTTATCCACGACCCGTACTTGACCGACACGGGGGCGCCACCTGGCGCTACGCTGGCCACTTTGGAGGAACTGCTTTCCGCCAGCGATATCGTTTCGATACACGTACCGCTGACCGCCACCACCATTGGGTTGATCGACGCGCGACGGATCGCACTGATGAACCGGGGGAGCTACCTGGTCAACGCCTCTCGGGCAGCCGTTGTCGACGAGAACGCGCTGATCACCGCGCTGTCCTCGGGCCAGTTGGCCGGCGCGGGGCTGGATGTGTTCAATGAAGAACCGCCACCCACCGATCATCCCCTGCTAGCGATGGAGAACGTGGTGCTCACACCGCATATCGGTGGCGCCTCAAGGGATGTGATCGCGGCACAGACCGAGATGGTCGCCGAGATTCTGACGGCGCATTCCACTGGCGGAGACTTGCCTTACCGCGCCCGCAACGATTTGCTTGACTTCCGCGCGGTCGAGGCGAGCGGGAACTGATTACCGGCGCATCGACGAAGGTGTCAACGCAGGAGGAAGCGATGAAGTACCTGTTCGTGAACGGCCGGCTCGCCATCCAGATTCGCTACTGGGAGGAGCCGGGATTCGCCGATGGTGGCGCCAGAATCGAACTGCGTCACGTGTCCCAGGTTGAGGGCACCCAACACCGAGCGGGTGCCGCTGGCTGCACTGTCAGCCCGGTCAGTCCGGGCGGGCTCTGGCGAGCCGATCTGTTCCTGCACCTCGATAAGCCAGGCAAGGGCTGCTTTCACCACCATCCGAACTTCGCCGCGGATGACGTCGGCCGCCGGGATTTCGACGAGAAGATCGGGCGGGATCCACGCCGTTGGATCGAGGAACGCCTGCGGGATCTGCCAGCCCTGCTCGCCGCCTGCGGTGGAACGGATGTGCTGGAATCGGTCGACCTCGACGAACACCACCGCGCACTGCCCTTGATGCTGACCGCCATCGAGCAGTGCATGGCTCGACTGCCGGCCGAACTGGCCCGCCGCTACGAAGCCACCGGCGGAAAATAGGTTGCGCGGCGGAAAGCGTAGTCGACACTGGCCAAGTGCGCGACGAGATCACATATACCTGGCGGGATCCGCTCACTGACGACGAGATGGTGGACCTCGTCCAATCGCACGGCGGTTACGCGGTCGCCGGTTGGTGGGACCAGATCAGCCAGCACAGTCTCGGTTGGGTCAGCGCTCGAGATCACCGCGGCCTCCTGGTCGGTTTCGTCAACGTGGCATGGGATGGCGGCGACCACGCCTTCCTGATGGACACCAAAACCCGGGGTTCGCACCAACGTCGCGGTATCGCCACGACGGTCGTCGGGTTGGCCGTCGCACGGGCGCGGGCGGCCGGCTGCGCATGGCTGCACGTCGACTTTGCTCCCGAGTTGGGCGCGTTCTACTTCGACGCTTGTGGTTTCCAGCCCACCGACGCGGGGCTCATTGACCTGGAAGCCCCTACCTGAGGGCCCAGCTTGCGGGACAGCCCACTGGGCCAGGCACACGGATGTTGACAAACGGATCCCATCTGGTAATAGTATGCTAGCATCCTATCAAGAGATCGGTGGGAATCCGCATGAACACCACGCGTGCGCCCGGCGCGGTCCTGCTTGCCACCGGAATCGTGCTACTGGAGTTCGCCGCGGCGATCACCAGTTTCGTCACGACGACGCTGTTACCGATCGTTGCCGCGGACCTGCGCGCGTACCACCAGCTGGCATTGCTCATCATCGGCGCCACGCTCGGCCTGTTCGTCGCGCTGCCGCTGGCGTCGCGGGTGATTCACCGGCTGGGGATTCGCCCGACACTCGCCGTCGGCGTGGGCAGCTACCTTTCTGGTGCACTAGTGGCGGCGACCGCGCAGTCACCCTGGATCTTCGCCGCTGGACAGCTCGCGGAAGGATTCGCCAGCGGTCTGCTCGCCGTGTTCGGGATCAGCACGGCGATCAAGCACCTTGATACCGCACTGCGCATCCGGGTGATCGCGATGTCCTCGGCGATGTGGATCGCGCCTGCCCTGGTGGGTCCATCTGCGACACTCGCACTCGAGCACCTGGTTGGCTGGAGATGTGCACTGCTGGCGCCAGTGCCGATCGTCGTCATTGGACGGTTGCTGATCGTCAGGGCGACCGCAAGGCAAGCGCTGGACCGAGACCGGCAAGAACATCCGTTACGGCGGACGATGCTCATCCCGGCCGGGGTCTTCCTGCTGGTCATCGGAACCACCGGCGGAGCCTGGCTGACCGGTACGGTGGGTATCGCCGGCTTCGCCATGGCGATGGTCGGACTCGTCGCGATACTTCCTGCCGGCACCGCCCGGTTGCGACGTGGCGCGCCAGCGGGTCTCGCCGCGATGTTCCTGTTTGGCGCCGGGTATTCCGGTGCGGCCAGCCTGATTACCGTGCTACTCACCGATGGCTACCGTGCTACCGCTGGGCAGGCGGCGATCATGCTCGGCGCCGCGCCGTTCGCTTGGGGACTGACGAGCCTGCTCACCGGCCGTGTGGGGAAAGGTAAGACCCGCTGGACGGGGCCAGCCGCCGGCTTGGCTGCGACCGCCGCCGGTACCGGTGTTCTGACGATGGCGATGCTCCCCTCAGCATTCGGTGTAGCGCTGGTGGCCTGGACCGCCGCGGGTGCGGGTATCGGTTTCGCCTACCCTCGGCTGTACATCCTGTCCACCACACCGGATGCCAGCCTTTCGGCAACCGAGCTCGCCACCGCGGTGGTCACCGCGGAAACCCTTGGTGGGCTGTTCGGCCGGTCCGTGGGTGGCGCCATCATCGGCTTCGATGCCACCCACGGAGGGGCCGGTAGCGGCGGACTGCTCATCACCTACGGACTGTTCGCACTGTTACTGGTGGCCGCCACTCTCGCCGCGACCCGTGCACCGAACCCCGGAGCTAACGCGCGGGTTCCCGGTTGAACAATCGCCGCGACCACAGATACCCGCCCAGCGCGATCACCGCGCACCACCCGAGCGCGGCGATCGCGTTGCCCCCGACCGGAGTATCGAACAGTAGCCCGCGCAACGTCTCCATGATCGGCGTGAAGGGTTGATACTCGGCGAACCAGCGGATCGCCGAGGGCAACGACTCGGTCGGCACGAAACCACTGCCCAGGAACGGCAGGATGATCAGCGGCATAGGTAGGTTACTCGCCGTCTCAACACTTTTGCTGACCTGTCCAAGCGCCACGCACAACCAGGTAAGCGCGAACGCCATCGCAAGCAGCACGCCGCCAACCCCAAGCCAGGCAAGGAAACCCGCGGACGGCCGAAACCCGACGAGCAAGGCGAACCCGATTACGACAAGGACGCTCGCCATCGCCTGCACCAGTGTACCCAGTACATGCCCGGTCAGCACCGATACCCGAGCGATGGCCATCGTGCGAAACCGTGCGATGATTCCCTCGGTCAGGTCCATCGACACCGATACCGCGGCGGTGAGTGCCGCGCCTGCCACGGTCATCACGATGATCGCCGGGGTCACGTAGTTGACGTACTCCGCTCGCCCACTCGCGGCGCCGCTGATCCCCGCGCCAAGGGTGCCACCGAAGACGTAGACGAACAGCAACAGGAAAACGACCGGCATCACGATGATCGTCCCCGTCATCGACGGGTATCGAAGCATATGGCGAAGGTTGCGCCGGAGCATCGTGGCCGAATCGGTCACCGCGATAGTCATGCCGCTCACCTGGTCACCGCCTCGATCGATTCGGCTGGGCGCTCGGCCGGACTTCCGGTGAAAGCCAGGTACACGTCGTCCAGATCTGGTGTGTGCACGGTGAGCTGGTCGACCTCCACCGATGCGTCATCCAGCCGATCCAGCAACCTCCGCAGCGAACCGATGTTCCCGTCATCTGGCACGCGCAGGGTCAACTCATGGTCCGCGCTGATCGTGTGATCCAACACTTTCGCCGCGATCTCGAGGTTGTGCCCATCAGGGAACCGCAACCGCACGTGCCCACCGGGTACCCGACGTTTCAGTTCCTCCGGCGCGCCTTCGGCGACGAGCTTGCCGTGGTCAAGCACGGCGATCCGACCGGCGAGTGCATCAGCTTCCTCGAGATACTGGGTCGTCAACAGGACGGTTACCCCGTCGGCGACAAGCCCCCGCACGATATCCCACATGTTCCGCCGACTACGTGGATCCAGACCGGTGGTCGGCTCGTCCAGGAAGATGACACTCGGTTCGCTGACCAAGGTCATCGCGATGTCCAGTCGTCGGCGCATACCGCCCGAATAGGTGGCCGCGGTCTTGTTTCGCGCCTCGAGTAGATCGAACCGCTCGAGTAGCTGAGCCACCCGCTGCCGTCCAGTAGAGCGCCCGAGATGGTGCAGATCCGCCATCAACCGAAGGTTTTCCTCGCCGGTCAGTAGATTGTCCACCGCGGAGAACTGTCCGGTGACACCGATCGACTTACGGACCGCGTCCGCTTCGGTGGCGACATCGTGGCCACCGACCCAGGCCTGGCCCGAATCTGCTTTGAGCAATGTCGACAGAATATTCACGATTGTCGTCTTACCCGCGCCATTCGGCCCTAGTAGCGCGAGGACGGTTCCCGCGGGAACCCCTAACTCGATCCCGTCGAGCACCAAGTGGTCACCGAATGACTTGCGTAACCCGGTAACTTCGATAGCTTGTCTTCGCATCATGACCCGCGATTCCCTTCTGGACGCTCTTCGTTGAGCAGGACTTGTTGTCGCGCACCAGAAACGGGCACGCGTGACACTTGCTCGGAAATCTAGATACGGCGGATGGTGATATCACCGCAGGATGTATGCGCGCGCACGTCAAGGAAGCCCTCGGCCTCCGGCGGCGCTTGCGCGGACTCGCGCAGGAGATTGTGCAGTCGCCCGTAGCCGGTATGCGCGTCGAGCCACGCCGGCACGCCAGGCGCGATGCCGATCTCGATCTCACCGAATGCCGTGCGCAGCACGGCCGCGCCGCTGGACATCCCGTCGATTCGGATATCCCCATTCGCCGTCTTCGCTTCGACTCGTGAGCCCGAAATATGTTGCACGGCAATACTTCCGTTCGCCGACTGCAACCGGATATCGCCATGCGCGGCGCCAACATCGGTACTTCCGTTGGAATTGCGAACGATCGCATCCCCATCCAGCACGCCGAGGCGCACCGTTCCCGAACCGGTACTCACCTCAGCCGAACCGATGACCTCGCGTACCTCGACGTCTCCAGCAGCGGTACGCAAGCGCAGTTGTCTAGTTTGGTCCAGGTAAACCCGCCCAGTCGAGGTTCGAACCGAACACTCACCAAGTCTGCCCGTACTCCGGAGATCCCCCACCGACGATTCGGCGTGTACTCGCGAACCACTCGGGAGCTCGACCAGCACGTCAACCGAACCAGTTCGACTGAACAGGTCCAGTCCCCGCGACTTGGTCGTTTTCACCAGTAAGGCGCCATTCGAATAGCTGACCCTGGTGCGTTCCACGGCCCGTTTGTCGGCTTCGCTCGAATCATCGCTCGGCCGTACCTCGACCACCGTGTTGTCCCGGTCGGTGGCAGCGATATGCAGGTCTCCGACGATCAGGTCGAACGTGGCCGAGATCGGATCCGGAGTATCGAATGTAGACATTGTCAGCCCCCTCGCCTAGTGAACCCAACCCGTGTAACGCTGCCGCGACCGTGTGCCCGACCGCTCCCCCTGCTGCGCCGGATCAGCCTGGGTCAGCGCGGCCGAGGTGACGCGAACCAGCCACGCGTTCACCGAACGTCCCACCTGGCTGGCCGCTTCCTCGATGGCGATCTTGAGGTGCTCCGGAAGTCGGAAATTGATCCGCGCGGTTACCCCGTCCTCGGCTACCTGCTCGGCCGCGCCGAAACCGCCATCGGCCGGCTGGGAAGACGCTGCGCCATCCTGGCCAGCTTCCGGACTCGCCGGAGGGGTCACCACGAAATGCGGGTCCCTGCCGCGCAACAGCACCTCGACCGAACCGGGCGCGAGATCCTGGGTGATCTCGGCAGCCGCCGAGGACAAGGCCTCGAGCAGGGTCAGCCGGATGGCCGATTCCAGCGGCGCGGACAGCCGCTCGGCAAGTTCTCGCGCTTCTTCTCCGCCAGCCTCCGCTGCCGCCGCGAACTCCCGTCCCAGCTTGTCTACATATGGGGTGAGATCCATGGCGCCACTATGGCGCATCCATGGCGCCATAGTCAACCGGAATGGCGCCAGCGCGACTTCGAGACACAGTAAGGCCAGGTCACGGCGTCTTATTCGCTACGGGAAGCGTGTGCTAGGAGCCTGGTGCCAGCGGAAGCGTGACCGAGGTCCGGGTCAGATCGAGCTCGATCTCCGGTCGCTGGCTCGGCGCGAAGAAGCCCTGGGCGTCCGTCCCACCGAGGACGATCGCCAGCCGGTTGCCCGCCGGCACGACGTGGTCGACGGCGGACAGTCCCATGGACTTCGGATAGAACCGGCCAGGCGTCAACGGCAACTGCTGACCCAAGGTCGCCCAGTTGCCCAGTTCGGCCGCCCCGCTCGCGATGATCTCGTGGTCCACATCGGTCAACGCGATCTCGGTTTCCAGGTAACAAGCGCTGTCCGCAGGCGTACTCGCACCCCAGCACGATCGCTCCGGCAGCGTGCGAATCCCTTGCTCGTCCCCGAGGTAATCGCGAATGGTGGCACGCCCGTAATCCACAATGGCCGCGCCGACCCTTGCGGTGTCGGTCGTGGACGACGCGGTCACCCGCACCGAAGGCGTACCGGACAACCGGATGTCGTGCGGCAGCGGCTCCGTCCGGTAAACGACCCTGGCCGGGGAGGACGCCTCGGGGTCGAGCACCCAGTCGAAACGGCTCAGTTCGGGATCATCGACGAACGAGTCCGTACCCGAAGGCGCTGGCGTCCTGGCCAGACCGCCAGGTCCCGACCCGGCCCCCGCGTTCGGCCAGAGCGTGACCTCCTGGGTATCGGCCGGTGGCCATGCCTGTTCCGGTACCCAGGTATCCGGCTTGCTTTCCCGCAGCACCGGCGGCTCGGTGTCGATGCCGTTGTCGATGTCGTACAGCCAGCGGTCGAACCAGCGGTGCAGCGTCTTGACGAAGGGCCCGCGGCGGAAGTCGAACGGGTCCACGTGCCCCGCTTGACCGAGCCACAGTTTCCGGCCGACACCCTGGTCACCAAGTGCTGTCCACCACCGCTGCAGGTCGCGAGTGGGTGCGTTGAACACGTCACCAAGGCCATGTACGACAAAGACGCTGGCCCGAATACCGTTGGCCTGCGGTGCATGGTCCCGCTGCGCCCAGTACCGGTTCCAGTCAGCCTGCTCGCCCTGCTGCTCGGCCAGTTCGTCATGGAACGGCGCGCACCGCTTCTCCTGCGTAGGGTCCGGGTCCGGCGGCTTCGGTTCGCCCGAACCTGGCGGATACCCGCCAGATGCCCCGTCCGCATTGAAGTGCCGGTAGAGCGAGGTGACGCCGCCAATCGGCACAATCGTGCGTAGGCCTTCGACTCCAGTCGTCGCCACCCCGTTCGCGGCCCAGCCATCCGCGGATTTGCCGATCATGCCGGCCGTTCCGGACGCCCAGTCCGCCGTTACCGGTTTGCCGTGGCGTACCGCGTCATACCCTTGCGCGCGACCCCCGAGCCAGTCCACAACGGCCTTTCCCGCCCCGTTGTCGAGCGGCCCGCCGTTGTCCGAGCAGCCGGTGGAACGGTTGGTGCCCGGCGCGTCGACCAAGGCGACCGCGTAGCCACGCGGCACGAAGTAGTTGTCGTAGAAAAGCGGGAACCGCTCCGGAGTCCCGTCCGGGGCGTAGCCCTTGAGCTGCGCCTCGTTGCCCCGCCCACAGCACGCGTAGTATGGGCTGACCTCGACGATCGTGGAGATCCGCTGGCCGGCCGCCGCCGGCTCGGCAGGACGGATGATGTCCACCGCGACCCTGTCCGGATGCCCGTCCCCATCAACCTCGGTGCCGGTATCAACCCATACGGATTCGCGGACCGCACCGGCGTAGGAGTAGATCGGCTCGGTGACACCACCGGAAAGTGAATACGGCTGCGCTTGCGCTGATTGCGTCGGCTGAGCCGTAGCCGCACCACTGAGGCCAGCGAGCACCACAAGTGCTCCCACCAGAACGCAAGCCAATCTGGTCATCGTACGAGTATGCGCATTTCCCCGCGGTCGGGATATGGCCCGGGCGGGTTACCGATGCCCCGAAACCGCGCGGCGAACCCGATCAGCGCCGACGAGCAAGCGCCCACACACCGAGTGCCGCCATCAGCGAGAGCGCGCCACACAGCACGGCGACCTGGTTCCAGCCGGCGAACTGAGCGCCGGTATCGGACGGCGGTGCCACGGCCACGAGACTCACCACCGTGACGCCAATCGCGGCACCCACATAGCGCGCCGTATTGGTCACCCCGGTACCCAGCGCGGCACGCTCCGGCGGCACGGTCGCGACCGCCTGTCGACCTAGCCCGCCGTTGAGTATCCCGGTAGCGACGCCGGCGACGAGCAAACCAGGCACCAGACGCGGCACGGTCGAGGTAGCGGACAGACCGGTGAGCAGCAGCATCCCTACCCCGGTCGCAGCCAGTCCGATGACCAGCAAGGCGCTGCCGCCGAGCTTCGTCAGCAGCCAGCGGGCGAACAGCGCGGAGAAAGCGCTGGTAGCCGACCAGAGTCCCAGCGCCATCCCGGCCTGCACGCTCGTCATCCCCATACCGCCCGCAAGGAAAGTTCCCGCGAACGACATCAGTGCGATTACGCCAGCCCCGGCACCCGCGGCGGCCAACGTGGCAGCCAGAAAACCACCGCGCCGAAACAGCGCCGGCTCGACCATCGGGGCCTGGCCGCGCAGCTGGCTGACGACGAAGGCGACCAGTGTCGCGGCGGCGAATCCACCCCATGCCAACGCGAAACCGATCTCGCCTTGCCGCGCCGCAACCAGGGCAATCAACACGGCGGTGAGCCCGACCGTGAACAGCGCAGCGCCAACCAGGTCCAGCCTGCGACCGCGGATCACCTCAGTCTCAACGAAGCTGGCACGTGCGGTAGCCGCGATGGCAACGCCGGCCACCGCGAGCAGCCAGTAGGTCGCCTGCCACCAATCGGCCAGATCGAACAGCCCAGTCAGCACCGGACCCATCGCGATGCCCAGCCCCATACTGGCGCCCCACCAGGCGGCCGATCGTGATCCTTGCGCGGAATCCCTCGTCACCGCCGCAACCAGCCCCAGCCCAGTGGCGATGACGCCGGCGGCGCCGACACCCTCGATAACCCGCCCAACGATGAACCACAGCGGCGTACTCGCGACGGCGCACACCACCGAGCCAGCCGCGAGTACCACCGCTCCAGCGATGAACACCCGCCGCCGACCAGACAGATCGGCAACCGCGCCCGCGGTCAGCAGGCTGACGGCGAGCCCGATACTCATGGAACTGAGGATCCACGTCGTGGCGGTCGACGAAGCGGCCAACTTCCCCGCGAGCGTTGGCGCGTTTCCGAGTGGACCGGAGTAGGCGAGCATCGCCACAAAGGTGCTGATCGAGCTGAGCGCGACGGCGGCGGCAAACGACCGGTTCGGCTCCCGCGTCTCCTGGCCGCCTTGAGCAACCGGCAGTCTGTTCACCAGACCATACTTGCACAGCGTTGGTCTGATGAACAGACTGGGTGTGGATAGACTGGGGCCATGTCCTTGGGAACCGGATACGACCAGCAGGGCTGCTATCTCGCCCGTGCCCTCGAGGTAGTCGGCGAACGATGGACCCTGCTGATCGTGCGTGACTGCTTCTACGGCGTACGGCGATTCACCGACCTCCGCGAACATCTGGATATCTCCAGGGCGGTACTCACCGCGCGGCTCGATACGCTGATGACCGCCGGCGTACTGCGCCGCGAGGTGTCCGATGGGCACCCCGAATACGTGCTCACCGAAGCGGGCCGGGCGCTGTGGCCCGTGGTCTACCTACTCACCAAATGGGGCGAGCAGTACACCAGCGGGCCACACCCCGCCCGCGTCTACAGCCACGCGGACTGCGACACCGACGTGGACGACGTCGGCCACTGCGCCAGCTGTGGCTACACGCCCGACCCTGCCGACTTGATTGTCCGGCCAGGCTCCGGACCCAACGCGATGCGCCGCGATGACCGAGTGGCCCGCGCGCTCGCCGAACCACACCGGATTCTCACTCCGCTCGAGATCAGCAGCTGACCGGCGGAAGGCCGATACTCGGACCGACTACCACACCTGGTCGAGTACCCGCAGAATGTTTCCGCCGAGCACCTTGCTGATCTCGTCGTCCGAGTAGTCGTGTTTGACGAGCCAGCCGGTGATGTGGTGGAACTCCTCAGCCGGGTTCTCGATCCCGTCCACAAAGTCGACCTTGCTGAACTCCGGCCCGTCGTGTGCCGCGGAGATCGACAGGTGCTTGGCGAAGGTGTCGTGCAGGCCCACGTGATCGCCGAACAGGGTGTCCGGACCGAACGCGACGTGATCGATACCGACCAGGTCAACGCAATAGGTGAAGTGCTCCATGAACGCGTCCAGATTGTGCGCTGGATGGTTGGGGCTCATCGTGGTGTGCGGAGCCGCCTCGATACCAATCACCCCACCCCGCTCGGCGCAGGCCACGATCACATCGTCGGGCTTCATTCGCTTGGTCGGCCACACCGAACGGGCGCCCGCATGCGTGATGAAGATCGGCTGATCCGAGGCCTTGATGGTGTCCATGCTGGTGCGGTCGCCAGAATGCGAGACATCGATCGCGATGCCCAGCTTGTTCATCCGCTTCACGGCCTTCTCGCCGAAGTAGGTCAGCCCACCGTCGTGCCGCTCGCGCAGGCCGGTACCGAGCGTGTTCGACTCGCTGTAGGCGATGCCTGACTGCCGCACGCCGAACCCATACAACACGTCGATCCGGTCCACTTCGTTCTGGATCGGCGTCGCCGCTTCCAGCGCGGGAACCAGTGCGATCTGGCCGTTGGCGCGGGCCGTGGCGATATCCGCGACACGCTCGGCCCTGATCACGAAGTCCTGCTTGGCGATATCCGAGTACCGCATGCCAAGGTCAACGAGAACGTCTTCCCATTTCCAGCCCATCTGCGAGGTAATGCAGCAGGTGCCGTCCATGAAGTTCTCGAATATCGCGTCGATACCGGAAATGGACAGGCCCTCGTAGCCGGTGTGATTGCGCCCTGTCCGGTTGTAGGCGAAGGTCTCCTCGATGTTTTCCGGAAACACCGCGGTGTGGTCGTGCAGCGAGATGACCGTGTTGTCGGCCATCAACTTGTCCACACGGGAGCGCTGCGCGTCGGTGAGCTCCGGACCTCTCGAGTTGACTCGGCCGATTTCCTTCGCGAGGGTGAACTCGATGTAGTCCTCGCCCGGCTGCAACGCGTCGAACGACCGGTATCCCTGATAGCGGACCGGATCCGCGCCCGATTTCTGGACCATTACTGCGAAACTCCTCTCGTTGACTGCCCGGGTTAGCGGCCGGCGACCGCGCTTGCGGGTGTTCGGGTTGTGCGGTCAGGACCAAAGAAGACCTCGAGCTCAGCCGGCGGTACCGGTCGGCTGAGCAGTGAGCCAGCAATCATGCCGGTGAAGCTGGCCAGGATTCCGGGAACGACCGGTTCCACCGCTGGGCTACCCAACAGGTACCACAGCAGACAGACAGCGAAGCCGGCGAGCATGGAACACATCGCACCAACCTTGGTCGCCCGCTTCCAGTACAGGCCAAGCAGTACCGCCGCGGTGATCGTGCTGGCCAGCAGTGCGGCATAGCTCAGCACCACGAACTGCACGATGTCCAGCTCCTGCAGGGTGAGCAGCAGCGGTAGCACGCCGATCACCACCGTGGCGATCCGGTTGATCCTAGTCCTGGTGCGCTCCGGGGTGTTCGGGCGCAGCAGCGCCGTGTAAATATCGTGCGAGATCGCGGGACCAGCGACAAGCAGCACCGAGTCCACTGTACTCAGTACGGCCATGATCACGGCGGTAAGCAGTAATGCGCCTAGGAAAGGCGGCAACACTTCGGATGCGAGAATCGTCGACGCGGCATCCGAAATGGACAGATTCGGATAGAGGAAACGCATCACCATACCCGCGATAGCAATACAGATTCCGGTCAGCAACACGAACAGCAGAGCCACCCCAGAAGCCCGGCGGCAGGTCTGGTCGTCGGGCATCGAGTAGTACCTGATCAACAGGTACGGTGCGCACAGTGCCGCGAACCCGAAGCCGAGCCAGAATCCGGCGATCTCGGCACCGCCGAAACCCCAGCCGATGAAGTCGACGGAGACCTCGGGCAACGACTGGGTGAGCGTGGACATCCCACCGGCATGGCTGATCAGCAATGGCAGGCCAACGGCGACTCCCACCGCCATGGTGATCTGCTGGAGAAAGTCGGTTCGCACCACGGCGGACATTCCACCGATCACCGTGTAGCCGACGATCACGACCATCAGGATCGCCGCGCCCCACACGAACGGGATACCGAAGACCGTCTCCAGAATGATGCCACCGGCCTGGTACTGCGCCGAGATGAATACCAGATACGACAGCACAAGCAGCACGGATACCACGGCGCGGGGAACCTTGCCACCGAACCGGTCGGCGATGAAATCCGGGAAGGTCAGGGCGTTGCGCTCATGCGCGTACCGCCGCAGCCGCGGCGCGATGACGTACGCGGAGACAAGGAAAGCCACCCAGATCCCCGCCCAACCCCACATGAACGACGCGCCTGTTACGTAGTGGATGCCCACCGTGCCAACGAAAGTACCCGCGCTCATCTGTGTCGCGGCGATGCTGGCACCACCGATCCACGGGCCAACCTTGCGGCCCGCGACGAAGAAATCCTGTTCGCTCTTGTTCGCACGGTAAGACCGCAAACCCTCGTAACAGGTGATCGCCAGGAACACGAACAGAGTCAACAGGAAGACGAGTTCGAAGCTCATCGAGCGTCCTCCTCGGTTGTCTTGGTCCGCTCTGCCCGCTGGGCGGACCGCCGGTCAACGCGTCCAGCGAGCACGATCGCCAGCAAGGACAACAGCAGGCCCGCGAGCACGGCGGTGTCGAATGGAATGCCAAACGGGGTTATGAGGGTGCCGTCCGCAAGAATCATTGTTCGGCCCGTTCCTTCCTTCGGATACCGACAGCCCAAAACACCACGACGATCGCGAGAAAGAGGCCGCTACCGATCGAAACCACGGTGCCGAGCGAGAGCCGGTCCGTCGAGCCGTAGTCAGCGACCACCGTCGAAGGCAGGGAGTTGCCTCGATGTTCGACCGTGACCTGGTCCCCGCCGGAATCGGCCTGCCGGAAGCTGGGCATGCTGTCACCCACGAGCCGTTGACCGGCGGGCAGTGCGACGGAGATGCCTACCCGCGCGGCCCGGTCGGTGGGAATATCCGGAATCACCAGCGGAACCGCCCGCGCCTGCGCGGTGCGATCCAGTTCGTGTTCCACCACATATTCCTGGGTTCCGCTCGCCAGTTCGGTCGTGATCCGGTTGGCGGACCGCGCGGCGAGATCGTGCTCGTCGTCCGGGGTGGTCACCGAGACGATTCGCGCGTCCCGCTGGTGCGGGACCAGTAGCTCGATCGGCGTGGCTTCGGTTGTTGGCCGGGTCAACCGGAACTCGCTGCGTACCACGTCGGCACCAGTGTCCCGCATGGTGACGGTCACCTCGGCAGCTGCCAGAGTGGGCTCCGCTGGCGCGGCCGTGGCAGGCGCGGCGAACACACAACTCAGGACTGCCGTCGCCGCGCCAACACCGATCGACCGCACGAGCATCGCGCGGATCCTCACGCGGTCACCTCCATCGGGCCGTCCGCCTGGTGCGCCAGAACCGCGATCGAGTCGCCATCGGCGAGCTTGGGCGGCCGGTGATAGGCACGTCGGCTGTGCGCGAGCCCCATCCGATGCAGGGCTTCGGCTTGGTGCAACGCGGCGCGTACCGGATTCACCACCGGAGCACCGAGTTCCTCGGTCAGCCGTTCGGCAGCTCCCAGAAAGCCCATGCTCATACAACCGAGCACGATCGTGTCCGTATCGGTGGTATCCAGCAGGCGCGCGCATTCGGCGCGCAATGCGCCGTGGGCGGCCTCATGGTCGTTATTGATCTCGAGCACGGACAACTCGACCGCACGTACCTCGCCGAGCGCACCGAGTACGCCGGTCTCCCAGGCGAGCCGGCGAAGCAGTGGTCGAACACTCGCGGTCACCGTCACCACGGAGAACTGGTGTCCAAGCGTGGCCGCCAGAGCCATCCCTGCCGAAGCCGGGCCCACGACCGGACGGGTAGCGATCTCGCGCAGCCCGTCCAGCCCAGGGTCTCCGAAACAACCGACCACCGTGGCGTCCGCGCCGTTGTTCTCGGCTGAGCGCAGCCGCGCGCCCATCGCGGGAATCGCCAGGTACTCCTCGAATGCCGACTCCACGGACGCTGGCCCACTGTCTACTGCGGATACGGTCACCGTCGTGCCGGCGCTCGCCCATTCCGCGAGCAATCCGGCTCGCCGCCGCATCTCCGCGACGCCGAGCTCCGTCGCATGCATGGGCGCGGGTAGTAAATAGGTTAGCTGCATGTGTACTCCATGCGGTCAGATTTCGAAGGGCCGGTAAGCACGCTTGTGGTTTTCCAGTTCGAGTCCGATCTCGACGGATCGAACGCCGGGCAAACCGCCGAGTACTCCGGTGGTGAAGGAATAGATATCGGCCGGCCGAGCGAGAATGACCTCGCACACCAGATCCGCCGCCCCCGCGGTCGCCGAGACATAGCGAACCTCCGTCCGCTCCGCGAGCAACCGCGCTACCTCGTCCAGCTGGGCGAGATCAACTTTGAGCGAGGCGAACAGTTCGACCTGAAAACCAAGCGCCGCAGGGGAAACCAAGGTGCTGAACACCAGTGCCCTGCTGGCGACGAGGCGCTCGATCCTTCGCCGTACCCCGGTCTCGCCGACCGTCAGACCCTTCGCCAGGTCCCGAAACTGCCGTCGGCCATCGTCGGCGAGCGCGGCGAGCAAGTTGCGGTCGACATCATCGAGCACACACGGCTCGACCGGGTCGGCGAGGGCGTCGGCCGAGCTGGGCACTGCCGTTGGAGCCGCGTCAAGCAGGTCGCGGCTCCAGTCGTGTCGCATCGCGAAGTTCCGGGTAACCAGTGCGGACGAGGTCCGGTGTACACCGGCGAGGCCGCCCACCTCGTCCACCAGCGCTTGGACAAGGACCTGCCGAGAGGGCACGATGATCTCGGTGATGATGTCCCAGTTTCCCGTGCTCAGCGCGAGAAAACGGGTATCCGAGCGGGCGGCGAGTACATCGACCACGCTGCGTACCGCACCAGGCGCGCAGTTGAGCTGAACCAGCACGGGTTGCCCGAGTCCGCAGACCAGAGGGTCCGCTACCCCGACAACCCGTACGGTGCCGTCCTCGAGCAGTTTGCCACCTCGGCGCGCCGCGGTGCTCTCCGTCGTGCCGGCCAGCCTGGCCACCTCTGCCCATGAGCAGCGTCCGTCGAGCTGTAGCGCGGCGACGATCCGCCGGTCCAGCTCGGTGAGTTCTTCCATCGCCTACCTCACAATTACGGATCTCAGCCCAATGACAGGCCAATGTACGTGAAACAGGCTCATAAGCATATATAGATGCGTGAAATTGAAGTAACAAACTCGCAGTGTGGGCGAAGTCGGCCGATCACAGAACGTGTACGTATCGATCAAGGCCGCGTCGGAGCAGGATGGCGCCCCGTGCGGGCGCCACCACCAACGGTTAGTGGAGGATCGCGATCTCGATGGTGTACACCGCTAGCGACACCAGCAGCAGTACCCACGAGCTGTACAGGACCCGCTTCAACGCGGTGGACCTGGCCAGCCCCACCGGCGCGATCATGTTCACTCCGGGGAACGGCCCGTACGTATCGGCCTGCGCCGAGGCAAGCAGCACGACCGACCACGCGGCGATCGGCACGCCGAGCGCGTCCGCGGTCGGTCCGAATATCTGGTCCACCAGGAGCACCTGCGCCGCCGAAGCGCCCTGAATACCGATCCAACCGATCAGTCCAACCAGGACAAGGAAGGTGAAGGTGCCGAGGGCAACAAGATTGCTGCCCCACAGATCGAGCAGGATCTCGTAGGGATTGAGCTCCTCGATGACCGCGAAGAGCGCGGCGAGTAGCCAGAACAGCAGGAAGAAGTTGAACAGCCGCCCGCAACCGTCGTACAGCGCGCGCAGCAGTGCCGTCGGGGAGAGCCGCCCGGCCGCGCCGGCGACGACGGCCATGCCGATCAGGGCAAGTACCGCGAAGGACGTACCGGCACCGGTCAGCACCGCGTAGACGACCATCAGCACGAAGGATCCGAGGAAGGCCACGGTGCTCTGCCTCGCGTAGCGCGGCACTTCGAGTGCTTCGTCGACCTGATCGTCCGCGCCATAGAAATCCTCGGGACTGGTCGGCCTGCGCAGGTTCCACCGCACCAGGAAGAACCCGACGACGAAGCAGGCGATCGCCAGTGGGCCGCCCGCGACCAGAACGAACTCTGGATAGGAGATCCCGGATGAACTGCGGATCGCCACCATGCTGCCAACAAATGGCGCCACGAACATCCCGCAGGTGCCGCCGATGAACATCATCAGGGCGGTGCCGGATCTGGTGAATCCCAGCCGCGCGGCGATCGGAATAACCAGCGGTGCAGCCAACGCGAACGCGCCGATGAGCGTACCGAGCGCGATCACCAGTACCCCGGTGGCCAACATGATGCCGAGTTGCGCACGCAGCGCCGAGTCGATGCCCATGCGCTGCACGATCAGCCGGACCAGATCCGTGGCCGCGCCGGTTTTCATCAGCACCTCGCCGAGGCCGGATCCAAGCACGATCACCAGACCGATCACCACCACGTCGGAGGCGAGCGAGTCGGCGAGATAGTCGGCCGCGTCAATCGGTCCAGCGCCGAGCACGAGCAGCCCGGAGAGCAAGCCCACCGTGGTGGCCAGCACGATGTCCAGGTCCGCAAGCAGCAGCACGGCGTAGAGCGCCAACGGCAGAAATCCCCATAACGTCGGTGAGGAAGTCAACGGACCGAGGACGGCGCTCAGTACCAGCCCGGCGACCGCGATCGCCGTCTGCACTCCACGACGCAGTGGCGTCACGGTGCCGGCGACCTCGCCAACCGGCTGCTCCTTATCGGATGACGGGGCAGGTTGGTTGGTACTCATAGGATTCTCCACCTCGATGGCTGCGCGGATCCGAGAACTATAGACAACTTTTCATGCATAATCACCACTTGACGCAAGTTGTGTTGCACCGACATGCTGATCAATCAACGGTTGGCGCGCCTTGCGGTGATCGTTGCCCGGTTTGGCGAGCAGAAGGGCGATAGCGGAGATGACGGCTGAGACGATAGGTCGACTGTTGATCCGCGGCGGCCATGTCGTGGACCCGAGCGCCAATATCGACCACGTCTGCGATATCGCGGTAGTCGATGGCCGCATCGCGGAGATCGGCACGAGCTTGTCGACCAGCGCCGGGACCCAGGTTATCGACGCCGAAGGCGCGTACGTCCTTCCCGGCGTGGTGGACAGTCATGTGCACCTGACTGACCTGTCCCATGAGTCCACCGCGACCAGTACCAACGCGTACGAGCGACTCGCCATGGCCGGGGTCACCACCGCCGTCGAGTTCTTCGATTTCGGCCGAGCGCTCGACCAGTGGCACACGTCGACGACCGGACTGACGATGCTCGGCCTCCAGGGCATCCGCTCCTACTCCGGCACGGCCGCACGGCCCACCCTTCGCGACGCGGTCGCCGACAGTCTGACCGCCGGCGCGATTGGCGTGAAGCTACTCGGCGGGCACTTTCCCAACACGCCGGAAACCTCAGCCAGGGTCATCGAGCAAGCGGCCGAGCTCGGGGCGTACTGCGCGTTTCATGCTGGCACCACCGAGCACGGCAGCAACCTCGACGGGATGCGCGAGGCGATCCAACTCGCGCAGGGAAACCCACTGCACATCGCGCATACCAACGCTTACCTGCGCGGAGCGACCGACGCGGTGGAACACGAGAACCGGGTAGCCACCGAACTGCTCTGGAACGCGACACGGGTAGTCAGCGAGGCGCACCTGGCTGAGCTCAATCTGTGCCTCGGCGCGGTCGCCGACGGCGCGCTCGAGGACCAGATCGTGTTGAACTGCCTGCGCCAAGGCGGATTCAGCCCTGACGTCGCGGGGCTGGAGCGCGCCTTTGTCGCGGGCTACGCCCATGTACTCGAGGAAACAGCGGAGGGGCCGCGCCACGTGACCGGCGAAGCCGGGCGAGAACTATGGCGCGCCGATCCAGCGAACTCGGCACTCAACTTTCCCGTCAACAACCGACTCTCCGCGCTCGGTCAGGCATGCGTCCGGGTCGACGCGGCGGGCAACCAGCGCTGGGACGGCGCGGGCGAGTTCATTGTGGACGCGATTTCCTCGGACGGCGGAAGCTGGCGAAACGTCATCCTGCGGTACGGGTTGGCGCTCGTCCGGTTCGGCGCGCTGACCATGCGGCAACTCGTGCACAAGGCATGCCGGCAGCCCGCGCTGATGTATGGCCTGACCGCCAAAGGCCATCTCATGCCAGGTGCGGACGGCGATATCGTGTTGGTCGAGCCCAACTCGGGCAGCGTACGGAGCACCATCGCGGGCGGGCGAGTGATCTACGACGGACAACACGTCCGGCACGGTGGCGGAAAGATCCTGACTACCTCGGCGGGGTTGGCCGCTATCCGGTCACGAGGTATTCACGGCGAGGAAATTGACCTGGCCGGGAGCCTCTTCCGCACCCGCGTTTCCCGCGCCCCGAAGCCGGCTACGGATCAGCAACGTGGTGGCCCCGTCGAATCGCGCGCTACCAGTACATGACCGGTCGCTCTCCGGCGCGGCCGCGCCGATGGCGGTTTCAGCGCCAAGGACAGCGCCCGCTCCCCCAGCTCCGCCATCGGTAGCCGAACCGTCGTCAGGCTCGGCGACAGATCCTCCGCGACCGCGACATCGTCGAAGCCCGCCACCGAAATCTCCTCGGGCACCGCGATCCCTTGGGCTCGCAACACCGACAGCGCCCCGATCGCCATGTCATCGTTGAGCGCGAGGATGGCCGTCACGTCGGGAAACTCGTGAAGAATCCGTTCCGTCGCGACCTTGCCGCCCTCGCGGGTGAACGCCACGTCCACAACTGGTAGCTCGGCTATCGACAGGCCGGCCGCCCCCAACGCTTCCGCGGCACCGGACAGCCGGTCAGCCACGGTGGTCAGGGCGAGCGACCCGGCGGCGAAGGCGATCCTGCGGTGGCCCAGCGCGAGCAGGTGTTCCGTCACCGACCGCCCACCGGCCACGTTATCCGGCAGCACGGCGTCCGCCCCGAGATGATGGCGACCGATGACGGTCACCCTGCCGCCCGAGGCTTCGAACGCCCGCAGCTCCTCTTTCGCCGCCACTTGCATGCCCGCGTCCACGAAGCCGGAACCGGCGATAATGATTGCCCGTACGCGATTGGCGATCAGCGCGCGAATCTGTGTCAGCTCGTTGTCCGGGTCCCTCCCGGTATGACAGATCTGCACGGTCAACCCCTGTTGGGCGCCGAGCCGGAGGACCCCGCTGGCGATCTCCGCGAAGTACGGGTCGCCGATCTCATGCACCAGCAGACCGACGCTGGAACTCGCACCGCCGGCCAGACTACGAGCGTGCACATTGGCGACGTAGCCCAGCTTCCCGGCTACCGCACGAACCCGCTGCGTGATGTCCTCGCTCACCCCTGCGGCACCGGAAAGCGCGCGGGACGCCGTCGCGATCGACACGCCAGCTTCCTTGGCGACGTCGATCAGCCGCAGCCTCGAACGCTGGTGGTCCATGCCGTGCCCCCTTCGTCTTCCTAGCCATCCCGCACGCCCGTAGTTACCACTCGGGCAACGTCAGCACGCCGTGACTACACATGATCTCGCGGAGCCACTTGCCAGCACGGGCGGTACTCCATATTCTACCGTAAGCGCTTACGTAAGCGCTTACGCCATGACCCCAACGACGGGTGAATCATGACTACTTCCAAGAACTTTCGAATCGGCGCGCTCGTGGCCGCTGCCGCTCTGACCCTGTCCGGCTGTCTCAGCGGGAGCACTGGTGCGAGCGGGGACGACGGCGAGGGGCCGATCCAGATCGGCATTTCCTTACCATTGACCGGCGATTTCTCCGAACCGGGTAAGGGTGTCCAGCGGGGCTACGAAGCGTGGGCTGCCCACGTCAACCAGAACGGCGGACTCCTTGGCCGGCAAGTAGAGTTGAACATTCTGGACGACCAATCGAATGCCGACCGAGTTGCCACCGACTACGAGAAGCTGATCAACCAGGACGGTGTCGACCTCGTCTTCGGGCCGTTCTCGACCCGACTCGTGGTACCCGCGGCGCAGGTCGCGCAAGACTACGGTTTCCTGTTCGTCGAACCGGCGGGAGCCGCGGAAGAGGTCTTCGAGCAGGGCTTCGACAATCTCTTCTACGCGGCACCAGCCATCGCCGAAGACCATTACAACCACCTCGCCGACGAGATCACCGCGCTGCCGCCGAACCAGCGACCGAAAACCGCCGCCTACGCCGCGATGGACGACCCGTTCGCACAAGGCACCGCCTACGGGCTGAAGAACAAGCTGCAAGACGCTGGTATCCGCACCGTGGTCGACGAGGTATACCCACCCAACACCACGGACTTCGGCTCGATAGCGGCGAAGATCGCGGACTCTCGAGCGGATATCGTGGTCGGTGGTACGCAATACCAGGACGCGGTGAACCTGATCGTCGCACTACGTCAGCTCGGCTACCAGCCGGATATGGCTGCTTTCTCCACCGCACCAACGAATCCGGAGTTCCCCAGGGCAATCGGGCGACAGACCGAAGGCATCCTGTCCCCGACCGGCTACACGCCGGAGGCGAAGTTCCCCACTAACAGGGAATTTGTCGAGTTCTACACGGAACGACACGGTAACGAGCCCAATGAGGATGAAGCCAATGCCTGGACCACCGGACAGGTCGTCGCGGCCGCCGTCGAAGCCGTTGGTTGCGCGAATCCCGATCCGGAATGCCAACAGAAGCTGGTCGATTGGCTGCACAACAACGAAGTCGACACCGTGGTCGGCCCGTTGAGCTGGGACAAGACCGGCAAGCCGCAAGGTGCGCACCTCATCCAGCAGTACGTCGACGGCGAGATCAAGATCGTGCTTCCAGACGAGACGAAGGAAGCCGATTTCATCCACCCGAAACCGAACTGGTGATGCTGGCGTGACCGGATCACTTCTGCTGCAAAGCCTCGTGCTTGGCGTGCTGCTTGGCGGTCTCTACGCCCTGCTCGCCGCCGGGTTGACGCTGTACTTCGGAGTGATGCGCGTGGTCATGATCGCGCATTCCGCGTTCCTGATCCTCGCGGCATACCTCGCGTGGTACTTCAGTCAGCAAACCGGGCTGGATCCCTTGCTCTCACTCGTGTTCACCGTGCCGCTCTTCTTCGGTGTCGGCGTAGTGATGCAACGCCTGCTGATCTCCCGACTGCGCCCGGCAACGCTCACCATGATGTCGGTGCTGCTCACGTTTTCCGTCGCGTTGGTAATCGAAGGGACCCTTGGTTTTCTGTTCGGCGGTACCCATCGCCGGATCCAACTACCGTATGCTGGCACCAGCTTCGAGATCTTTGGGGCGAACATCGCACTGGTCAAGCTGATCGCCTTTGGGCTTGCCGCGATCGCCCTGGCCGGTTTGTACGTACTGCTCAAGTTCACCCCACTCGGGCAGGCGCTCCGTGCCACGATCCAACATCCGGAAGCTGCTCAGCTCGTCGGGATCAACACCGACCGCGTGGCCGGCTACGGTTTCGGTCTCGGTCTCGCCACGGCCGCGATCGGCGGTACGGCTTTGGCGCTGGATTCCACGATCTACCCGTCGTTGCACTGGCACTGGATCGGCCCGCTGATGGCGATCATCGTGGTCGGCGGACTTGGCAGCATCCCCGGCGCCGCGATTGCCGCGATGGCACTCGGCCTCGGACAGAGCCTGCTGCAAATCCCGCTAGGTACCACCTGGGCGCAGACCTTCTTCTACCTTGCGCTGTTCGCCACCCTGATGCTGCATCCCCAGGGATTCTTCGGAGACCGTCTTGCGCAACGATTCTAGCCGCACCGTGGTCGCCAGCAGTGCCGCCGGCTGGCCGAGAGCACGCGTCGCGAAGCTGACCGGGCTGCTCGCGCTCGTCGTCTTCGTCGTCGCCTTCCCCCGTATGGCGGCCGATCCATTCATCCTGTCCGTCGGCGTGATCATCATGAGCTACGCCGTACTGGCTACATCGTGGAACTTCGTCGGCGGGTTCACTGGATACATCTCGCTCGGCCACGCCTCGTACTCCGGCCTCGGCGGCTACGCCACGGTACTGCTGATCCTGCACACCGGCGTCAACCCCTGGCTGGCCATGTTCCTCGGCGGCGTCATCGTCGCGTTGCTGGCCATCCCGATCGGCATAGCCAGTTTGCGCGTTCGGGGCGCCTCATTCGTCATCGTGTCCATCGCGCTGGTACTGATCCTGCTGCTCGTCTTCCAGAGCTGGGGATCATTCACCGGTGGCTCCAACGGACTACGGGTGCCGCGCCCCTTCGGCGACGAGGTACTGCGTCCCGAACAACACGAACGGTTCTTCTACTTACACGCCGTACTGCTCGCGATCGCGGTACTCTGCTGGTGGCTGATCGACCGATCCCGTTTCGGCACTGGCCTCAAAGCGATCCGCGAAGACGAGGACAAAGCGCAGTCCCTGGGCGTACCGACGTTCGCCTACAAGTTGGTGGTCTTTGTCATCTCGGCGTTCTTTACCGCACTCGGCGGCGGTATGTACGCCTTGTGGTTCGGATTCCTCGATCCGATCTTCCAGTTCTCCATCCTCACTGGTTCCTACATGGTGCTGATGAGCCTGCTCGGCGGTATCCGGAATGTGTTCGGTCCGATCCTTGGCGCGGTGATCGTCGGCTACGCGATGGAGTTTTTCAAGGCGCAGTACGGCGACACGCAGATTCATCTGGTCGCGCTCGGAGTATTACTCGGCATCGTGGTGCTCTTCATGCCAGACGGCATCCTTCCCGCATTACGCGGGCTGGTGATCCGCTTCCGTCCACAAGCGACTTCTATCCGTGAGGTAACGCAAGAGGAGCTCACCAGAGACGCCACCGGATCGCGCGAAGAGTCCGCTACGGATCGCGGTACCGGGACAAAGGAGGAGGTCAGCGGATGAGCGACACCGAGATGCAACCGCGAGCCGAACCTCTGGCCGGCAGCCTCGCCACCGTGGGGTTGAGCAAGTCCTTTGGCGGTGTCCGCGCCGTCGATGACGCGACCGTCACGTTCCTGCCAGGCAAGATCAATGCGGTGATCGGACCGAACGGATCCGGCAAAACAACCTACTTCAACTGTGTCACCGGCATGATCAAACCGGATTCCGGGTCGGTGAGCTACCGCGGCAACGACATCACCGGTCGACCGCCGCACCGGATCGCCCAGGCCGGTATCGGACGCAGTTTTCAGCTGTGTCGAATCTTCCCGAGAATGACAGTGCTGGAGAACATGCTGGTATCCGTCCGGTCCGGCACGGTACTGGGCAAGCTGGTTTCCGCCCGCCAGCGCACCGATATCGATCGGGCCCGCGAACTGCTCACCAGGGTTGGCATCGATCATCTCGAGCACGCGGAGGCACGTGACCTGTCCTACGGCCAGCAAAAGCTGCTTGAACTTGCCGGTGTACTGATGGCCGACCCGGAAACGATCATGCTGGATGAACCAGCGGGCGGGGTGAACCCGGCGTTGATCGACCGGATCGGGGGCCTGGTGCGCACCCTCAACTCGGAAGGCAAAACCTTCCTCATCGTCGAGCACAACATGGACATGATCATGAGTTTGTCTGACCACATCGTCGTCTTCGACCGGGGCAGCCCCATCGCTGCCGGGGCGCCCGAGGTCGTCCAGGATGACCCACGCGTGCTGGAGGCCTACCTTGGCGTCTGAACAACAGCCAAGCGGAAACCATCTCCTCGAACTTGTGGACATCGAGGCTGGCTACGGCAGGGCCGCGCTCGTACTCCGTGGCCTGACGGTGCGCGTGCCGCCGGCGCGCGTGGTGTGTCTGGTGGGCCCGAACGGCGCGGGTAAATCAACCGTGCTCAAGGTCGCCAGCGGCATGCTCACACCGCGTTCCGGACGCATTCTGGTGGGTGGACAGGAAGCCACGCGATATACGCCCCGCCGAATGCTGAGCGCTGGCCTGTCGCACGTCCTGCAGGGGCACAGCGTCTTCAAGGAATTGTCCGTCGCGGAGAACGTGCGGCTCGGCGCCTACACGGTCACGAGCAAGGCCGACATCGCCGAGCGCGTCGACTTCGTGAAGAACCTGTTTCCCGTCGTCGCGGAACGGTGGAACTCGCTTGCCGGCGCGCTATCCGGAGGGCAGCAGAAACAGGTCGAGTTCGCCCGCTCGCTCATGGTCAGTCCCCGGGTGGTGCTGCTGGACGAGCCATCGATGGGCCTCGACCCACGGGCGACCGAAACGGTATTCGAGCAGATCGCGAGGATGCGCTCGGCAGGTACGGCGGTATTGCTGGTCGAACAGAACGCGCGCCGCGCCCTGGAGACCGCCGATCTCGGCTGCGTGCTAGATCTCGGCCGGGTGCATATATCCGGGCCAGCCACCGAACTGCTCGCCGACCCCCGGCTGGGCGAGCTGTACCTGGGCAACCGGCGCGCCGCACCACACGCGCCAACCGTCACCGACTGACGCCCTACTCCATCGACACCGTGGCCCGCAACGGTGACCACGCCCGCATCGAACTGGGAGCCAGCCAACGATGACAGAGCACACTTACCGGATCCTGATGAACGGCGTCACCGGCAGGATGGGCTATTACCAGCACCTGCTGCGCTCACTACTCGCTATCCGAAACGAGGGTGGTATCGCGCTCGACGATGGAGATCGCGTCCTTGTCGAACCCGTCCTCGTCGGCCGGAACGCGGCCAAGCTCGACCGCATCGCACAGGAGCTCGACATCCCCGACTGGACGACGGATCTGGATGCCGCGCTAGCCGAGGACCGAGCGCGAATCTACTTCGATACCCAGGCGACCAGCGAACGGAAGAAGGCCATCCTCAAGGCTATCCAGGCCGGCAAACACATCTACACGGAGAAGCCCGTCGCGCGCACCGTCCCGGAAGGGCTCGAGCTCGTCCGCGCCGCGAAGGCCGCCGGTGTGATCAACGGAGTCGTGCACGACAAGATCTACCTGCCAGGCTTGCGCAAGCTCAAAAGGCTGATTGATGCCGGGTTCTTCGGCCGAATCCTGTCGGTACGTGGGGAGTTCGGTTACTGGGTGTTCGAAGGAGATCTGACTCCCGCGCAACGCCCGAGCTGGAACTACCGTGCCGAGGACGGCGGGGGCGTCGTGCTGGATATGTTCTGCCATTGGAACTACGTCCTGGAGAACCTCTTCGGCAGAGTGTGCGCGGTGACGGCCAAGGCCGTCACGCATATTCCGGAACGCTGGGACGAACAAGGCAACAGGTATGACGCCACCGCGGACGATGCCGCATATGCCATCTTCGAGCTGGCCGGTGGCGTGATCGCACAGATCAATTCCTCATGGGCGGTGCGGGTCGAGCGTAAGGAACTTGTCGAGTTCCAGGTGGACGGAACCCACGGTTCCGCGGTAGCCGGCCTGTTTGGCTGTCGAATTCAGCCTCGGGTGCGTACCCCGAAGCCGGTATGGAACCCGGACTTGCCCACCACCGAGAACTTCCGCGAGCAATGGGACGAGGTGCCGGACAATCAGGAGTTTGGCAACGGGTTTCGGGCGCAGTGGGAACGATTCCTGCTCGACGTTCATCACGGCCGCCCCCATCCCTACGATCTCGCCGCAGGGGTCCGCGGCCTACGCCTAGCCGATGCCGGGCTGGCCTCCTCCACGGCGGGACGCCGCGTCGAACTGCCAGCTCAGGACGAAGCATGAAGATCAGCCTACCGACGGCCGATGGCGTCTGGAGCGACGTCGAACTGCGGGCGCCGCGTGGCTGGCGAGAACATCCGCAGCCGTATCGCTCACGAATCGCTTTCGCCGCGGCACACGTCGTCGCCAACCCGCTTGGCGACAACACGCCCGGCGCGCCATCCTCGGTTGACTGGGATTCCACATTGGCGTTCCGGCAGCACCTGTTTCGCTATGGCCTGGGTGTCGCGGAGGCGATGGACACCGCGCAGCGAAACATGGGGCTCGACTGGCCGGCGATCCAGGAACTGGTGCGGCGTAGTGCGGCGCAGGCGCGATCCTGCGGCGCGCGTATCGCATCCGGCGCCGGTACCGACCATCGCGCGGAACTGACCGATCTGGACGCGGTGACCAGTGCCTACGAGGAACAGATTGAGTTCGTGGCTTCCACCGGATCACAGGTCATCATCATGGCATCGCGGCAGCTGGCCGCCCTTGGTCGGTCCGCCGAGGATTACCTGGGCGTATACGACAAGATCCTCAGTCAGGTGAGCGAGCCGGTGATACTGCACTGGCTCGGTGCCGCCTTCGACCCAAACCTCGCCGGCTACTGGGGTTCCTCCGACGAAGCAACCGCAACGGCTACCTTTCTGGATCTGGTGTACCGGCACGCGAGTCGGATCGACGGGGTCAAGGTCTCGCTGCTGTCCGCGACACACGAACGCGCACTCCGCGCCCGCCTACCGTCTGGAGTACGGCTGTATACCGGCGACGATTTCCATTACCCAGAACTGATTCGTGGCGATGGTCAGTATCATTCGGACGCGCTCCTTGGCGCGTTCTCGGCCATCGCGCCTGCCGCGTCGGCCGCACTGCATGCGCTCGACGAGAACGACGTCAGTACCTTCGACGCCGAGTTCGCACCGACGTTGGAGCTATCCCGGCACATCTTCGCTACTCCCACGTTCTACTACAAGACCGGGATCGCGTTCCTCGCCTGGCTGAGCGGACACCAGCCTGGTTTCAGCATGCTCGCTGGCCTGCAGTCGGCGCGTAGCGTCCCTCACCTGGCTCGCGTATTCGACCTGGCAAACGCCGCGCGGCTACTGCCCGACCCGGAACTGGCCGCGTACCGGATGCGGAGTTATCTCGACACGATGGGAGCGCGACGATGACCGGCGGTGTCGACGGTGCCCGCGATGTTCCCACCGGCGCGCCCGCCCGGATCGACACGCCGAGCCCAGGCGACCGCCGCCTCACCCGCCTATCCCTGAACCAACGAACTGTCGCGCACTGGTCCTTGCGGGAGGCGGTTACCGGTTGCGTGGACGCGGGAATCAACGCGATCGGCGTCTGGCGGGAACCCGTGGCCGAAGCCGGGTTACCTACTGCGGCGCGGATGCTCAACGACGCCGGCCTACGGGTGTCCAGTCTCTGCCGGGGTGGTTTTTTCACCGCGGCGGATCCAACCGCCCTGCACAAGGCGCGGCGCGACAATCTGATGGCTCTCGACGAGGCCGCCGAGCTCGGCTGCGACACCCTGGTTCTGGTTCCCGGCGGCCTTCCCGATCGAGATCGCGATCTGACCGGCGCGCGAGAACGGGTGGCCGAGGCTGTTGGCGGGCTCGTCCCGGCCGCACGGGAGCGCGGTGTGCGGCTCGGCCTTGAACCGATGCATCCGATCTTTGCCGCTGACCGTGGAGTCATCTCCACACTCCGTCAAGCGCTCGACATCGCCGAGTGCTTTCCGGCAGCGGAGGTCGGGGTGGTCGTCGACACCTTCCATGTGTGGTGGGATCCCGACGTCATCGCGCAGATCGCCAGGGCGGGTGACCGAGTGGTCAGCTACCAGGTAAGCGAATGGATTACTCCGCTCCCGCCGGATGCGCTACTCAACCGGGGCATGCCTGGAGACGGGCATATCGACTTTGGTGTGTTGACCGAGGCGGTTGCCGCCACTGGATATCAGGGTGACATCGAGGTGGAGATCTTCAACGAGGCCGTCTGGGCCGCGCCCGGTGCTGACGTGCTGGCGACCATCACCCGACGGTACGCGGAGCTCGTCGCGCCACACCTGTGCACGGCGGACCCTGACTGATTTCCGTACCGCGTTTCGTGGCGCTCGACCAAGTACCCAACCCGTCGATGACGAGGAGTGGAGTTCGATGAGGCAGAAACGCACCTGGTGGCTTTCCGCGGTCACCGCGATCGCACTGACCGGAGCACTCGCGGCACCACCAGTGTTGGCCGTGCCCACGACGGCAGAAGGCGCGGCGGAACCGATCACTGATCCGATACCCGAGGACCCGGAACGCGCCAGTCTGGGCCTCGTACTGGAAGAGTACGCCCAGCTCCCGGCTACTGACCCGATTCCGGACCCCACCGACGAACGTCTGATGCGGCACAACCGGATCAACTACATCGGCGAGGTCCCAGATGAATCCGGCCGGCGCTACGTCCCAGACCTGAATGGTCCGCTGTATCTGCTCGACGGCAAGGATCAGCACGTGTACCTGGACTTCGCTTCCCGTTTCGACCGTTTCTTCTCCGGCCGAGGACTCGGCAGCGGGTTCGGGTTCGTTACCTTCCATCCTGAGTTCGCCAAGAACGGCAAGTTCTACACCGTCCACACCGAAGACGAGAAGGCGATCGAAACCGAGGAACCAACGTACCCCAACCAGCCGGACGCCACCGTGCAGAGCGTGGTAACCGAGTGGACGGCCAGTGACCCAGGCGCGAACGAGTTCCACGGAACACACCGGGAGATCTTCCGGTTCGGGTTCACTACCCAGATCCACGCGATACAGCAGATCGATTTCAATCCGACCGCCCGTCCCGCGGACCCGGATTACGGGTTGCTGTACCTCGCGGTCGGCGACGGCGGTATCGGCGTCGGCACTGACGTTCCACAGGACCTGACCAACCCGGCAGGCAAGATCCTGCGAATCGACCCGTCCGGTGACAATGGACCCAACGGTGCCTATGGAATACCGCCGGACAATCCCTTTGTGGGCCAGCAGTCGACGCTCGGCGAGATCTACGCCTACGGGATGCGCGACCCGCATCGTTTCACCTGGGATCCAGCCGGTAGGAACGCGATGTATCTCGGCCACATCGGACAGCACGCGATCGAAGCGGTGTATGAGGTACGTGCCGGTGACAATCTCGGCTGGAGCGAACGCGAAGGCAGGTTCAGGTTCGACCCTGAGCACCAGTGCTACCTCTATCCACTGCCCGACGACGACGCTGAACTTGGCTATACCTATCCAGTCGCGGCCTACGATCACGATCCGCCACTCAACTGGCCATGCAATTCGGACAGCGGGCATGCGATCTCCGGCGGTCAGGTGTATCGCGGTGCCGAGCTGCCGCAGCTACGCGGCAAGTACATTTTCGGAGATCTCGTTGATGGTCAGGTGTTCTACACCGACGTCGCGCGAATGAAGCGCGGAGCGCCACGCGCGCCCATTCATGAGCTGCAACTTTTCGACACTTCCGGAACCCAGCTCAGGATGAGCGATTTCGTCGCGGACGGCCGAGTTGATCTGCGCTTCGGCATGGACACCTCGGACAATCTGTACCTGCTGGCCAAGGCGAACGGAAAGATCTGGCGGGTCGCCGATACTCGGCCAGCGGTACCGTCCGAGGTGACCAAGCAGGTGGCAGGCAATCTGGTCGCACATTACGACTTCGAACGGCCGTTCGCCGCGGACGACACCCAGGAACTCGACCGTGGCGACTCGAACACGCTACTCGAGCTCCTCAATGGCGGTACCGATATGCGAGTGCCCGATGGCGCTTTTCCAGGCAGCAACAACGCCCTGCAACTGCGTCAGGTCGCCCCGGAACAGCCCGGCAACGACGATTGGAAAGCCGGCGTGTGGAGTGACGACGGCGACGGCGTGGAGTCGTTGCGTGCCTTCAACGGTGCCGACGGGATGACGATCATGGGTTGGTTCAAGATGACCGGGGAGAATCCCAGTCCGAACCCCACTGCTCCGGACCCGCGCGACCGGTTCAACGCGGTCGGGTTGGCCGGCGTACTCAGCGGCGATTCGGACGGACACGATGTGCGGGCCCTGCTCGAGTTGATCGAGGTCGACGGTGAGCTCAAACTTGTGGCGCTCGGTCGACGACTCGACGGCGGCGCATCGCAAACCTTCGCAGCGCACAACGACTGGCAGCAGGTTCTGCCGCCTGGCCAATGGGTCCATCTCGCCGCTACCTTCGACTTCACCACTGGAACCATGGCGTTGTACGCCAACGGCAAGCCACTTCCCGGTTCCTATACGGTCGACGGCGATCCCTGGCAGGTCGACGGGACCGGCACAACGGCATCGAACCCGCGTGGAATCAAGATCGGCGGTAGCTTCCCGCAGAACGACAGGGAACGCAATCCGTGCAACTGTCGGGCGGACTCGCTGATGTTCCTCGATACGGCCGCCGACGCCAGTGTGATCAAGCGCCAGTATCAGCGCTTCTTCACTCGGTAGCTGGTCACGGCCGACCGCGAGGCAGGCCGCGGCGCCGGTGCTGGGCACGCCAACGCCACACCACGTGCCCAGCACCGGTGCCGGCGCGGCATGGACGGTGCGCCCAGTTCGGGACGACGCTAGGCACCACGAACTCGATAGCGCAGCAGTACCAGATCTCCGATCGGGAGCGCTTCCAGTAGCCGCATTGGACGGTGCTGGCTTTGCGGGAAGGCCGCCGCCCGCACGAAGCTGGGCGCGTTCGGGTCACCGATGAAAAACGGCGCGTAGACGAGATGCAGCTCGTCGACCAGATCCGCGGTGAGAAACGCCGTGTGCATCTCGCCACCTCCTTCGACGAGTAGGCGCTGAATCCCCCTGCGGGCGAGATCGGCGAGCACCTGATGCACCTCGACCGGATCCCCCGCATCGACCACGGTAGCCGCAGCACCCAACCGGTCCGCGGTGGCGTGTGCGGCCGCGGTACCGACATACACGAGCTTCGCGCATTCGCCAGTGGTGAAGAACCGAGCATCAGGATTCAGCTCACCGCCGTTGGTCACGGTGACCTTGGTCGGCGAAGAGCCACGCCCGGCGGCTTCCCGTTCCCGCCGGTACTGCTCAGATCGGACCAACAGCCGGGGATCGTCCGCCCGAATCGTGTTCGCGCCAACCAGGATCGCATCGGCGTCGGCTCGTATGCGGTCAACCCTGGCGAAGTCTTCCGCGTTGGAGAGCAATAACCGCTCATCGCTCGCATCGTCGATGTAGCCGTCCAACGACGCGGCGACCGAGAGCACGACATACATGGCTCCGCATCCTACGCCGGCCTTGGCGCATCGCCCGCGAACCCGCTGTCCGATGGGCGCGGTGGCTACTGGCTAGCTCGGGCGCCACCCTGGTCAGCGTATTCCTCGGTGAAGTTCACGTCCTTGGTCTCCGGACCGGCAAGCGCCGCCCCGACGATAAAGAGCGCGCCTACCGCGAGCAACACCATGCCCGTGTAGTTGAACGGCATGATCGCGCTCAGCCCAGCCTGGTAGAACGCGTAGAAGGATGGCGCCACCACGGCAAGGCTGTACGCAAGGCCGTATCCGGAGGCACGAATCGAGGTCGGGAACCGCTCGTTGATATAGGCGGTCAGCATACCCCACGGGCCGACCACGAGCTGTACGAGCAGAATGGTGGCGCAGATCGACCACAATGTACTCGTGTGCCCGAAATACACGAGAAGGAAATACAGTGGTACCGCTCCGCATGCCATCATCATGCTTGCCCACAGCAGAAAACGGCGCCGACCGAACCGCTGACTGAGCACGGCGGCAGCGACCTGGGATCCGGCGAGCAACACATAGGAAACGACCAGAAGCAGCGTGGCCAGTTCACTGGAGAGACCAACGCCGTCATCGCCAAGCAAGATCGGCAGGTTCGCGGCTACCGGTTGCAACGACAACCAGAAACCCGTCATCAGGGCAAAGACCTGGAAGAACTTGCCGAGGTTCGCACCGGAGAACAGCTGTTTGAGCGGTGACTCGGTCCGCTCGGTCTTGGTGAACACTTCGGACTCTTCGACGGACCGGTGGAAGTACCACACCAGCACGAATGACAGCACGGCGCCGATGATGAACGGAACTCGCCATCCCCACTGCGCATAGGCCGAGTCCACGCCGCTCGAGGGCAGTACAAGCAGCAGTAGCAAGGTGATCAGCGATACGGACGCATACGCCAGCGGAAACCCGGTATTGATAATTCCACTGTAGAGCCCGCGCTTGTGTCGTGGCGCCGCCTCCATCGCGAGCGGATTGGCCCCGGTGTACTCGCCACCGAGAAAGACGCCGGCAAGCAACCGGAGCAGGATGAACAGAATCACGCTGCCGATGCCGATCTGTTGGTAACCGGGCAATAGCGCGATCAACAGGGTGACCACACCAGCACCGGTGATCGCCACGATCGTCACGCGCTTTCGCCCAACGGTGTCCGCGAGCTTGCCAAAGATCGCGGCGCCGACCGGGCGGCCGATCAATGTAGACGCGAAGATCGCGCCACTGACCACGGCAACGCCCGTGGTGCCAAGATCTGGCGATACGAAGTAGGCGATCGCCGGGGCCAGGGCCACGATCGGCAAGTAGATATCGAACAGATCGACGTAGAAACCAAACCAGGCACCGAGCATCGCCTTGCGGGCACGTCTATTGGTTCCAACGGTGTCCTGAGACGGCGTGGGTACCCCGGCGGCCTCCGGGGACGGAATGTCGTGTGTCGCCATGGACAGCACCTCACGATCGGCGGGGAGGTGAATGAGCACCGGCTCGAGGGCCCGGCCTGCACCCGTGCCCTCGAGCAACGAGGACGGTCACGGGGACTCGATCTGACCATGCTGCGACGTCTTCCCGTTCCGGTCAAGAGGGTGACATCGCTTTTTCACGAAAACGGCTTCGCTTTTGGCGACAACACTATGCCGAGCCGCGCTCCCCAGGAAAGAACAGGCCGTGCCAGGCACGTGTCACGATCATCGCGGCGTCGGAGACAGGCACGGTTTCGCTCGCGTCCCGCAGATCCTCGTGCGCGTACCAGACATAGGCGGACTGTTCCACCATGCACGCGGCGGCTTCCGCCACGTGCCGAGCGGGCAGACCACCGCTTCGACTGATGCCATGCAGCGCCTGGAGCGAGCTAACGAACCGGTCGATGTGCCGATTGCGCATCTTGAACCAGAAATCCCGAAACCGCGCGTCCACATTGGCCGCTTCGATCAGCGCGCGCATCACGTCCCGGTTCGCGTAGTAGTGTTCGAGGTAGCCAAGATTCGCGTCGAACAAGGCGTCGAAAGGCGCGCTGCCGAAGTCGTGCTCGGTGGTACCACTGACACGGTAGAGCTCATCGTGGATATCCCCGATGAGCGACTCGAAGACGTCTTCCTTGTTCGTGAAGTATCGATACAACCCGCCGAGCGAGACCCCCGTCTCCTCGGCGATGGCACTCATCGTCGCGCCAACATAGCCGTCCCTGGCGAAGACTCGCCGCGCCGCACCAAGGATCTGACTCCTCGTACGCTTGCCCTTCGGAGTCGTCGGAACCGCCGTCACCTGGTGCCCTCCCTCGCCCTCTCGAGTTCCCGTCGGGATTCATCGTACGGGCCAGATGAGGCAGAAGCGACTCGCGTATCGAAAAAAAGCGACGTCACTATCTTGACTTGACGGAAGACTAAGCCGACGATGGGAGCACGCCGGACGAGGCTTCGGCGCCCTCCCCCATGGCGAGGAGTCGAGATGTCCCAGATACCGCAAGGCACCGCGACGGACTACTACCGACAACAGGGCTGGTGGCCCAACGAACCCGTTACCGCCAGGTTCGCCCGGCTGGTCTCCGCCGAACCCAGCGTCACCGCCGTGCGCGACGATCAGGGTCAGCGGCTGAATCGCGCCGAGCTGTGGCGATCGGCCGAACACGCAGCGGCCACCCTGGCTAGATACGGCGTCGAGGCCGGCGCCGTCGTGTTGATCTGCCTGCCGAACACCGTGTTCTGGCAAACCGCCTACCTCGGCTGCCTTCGCCTCGGCGCGATTCCCGCGACGATCCCGGTCACCACGGACCCCGAGACGCTCGGCTACGTTGCCGACTTGATCGGTGCCGCGGCCTTGATCGCGGCACCCGACTACCACGGGAACAGCGCCGGAGCCGCCGCGTACGGTGCCGCGGAACGCAGCGGCCGATCACTCGTCCTGTGGCTGTCCAATGCAGATACACCAGTGCGCACGGGTGGGCAGCGCGCCGAGGCAACGCCCCGCGCCGGCCTACCGGATATCGCCCAGTTGATGTTCACCTCGAGCACCACTGGTCCGCCAAAGGCGGTGGCACACACCGAGAACACCTTGTCCGCGGTCAATCTCGGATTCGCGCGACGATTCGACCTCACCGCGAGCGACACCATCTTCATGCCGTCCCCACTGGGGCACAGCGTCGGTTCCTGGCACGGTGCGCGACTGTCCTTGTTCACCGGCGCCGAACTCGTACTCCAGCAGCGATGGGAACCCCGCCACGCTAGGGAGCTCATCAATGCGCACGGCGCTACGTTCACCGCGGCCGCGACACCCTTCCTGAAGGACCTGGTGGACACCGCCGCGGACGGCGACCGTGCCGCGCTCGGCAGTTTGCGTACTTTCCTCTGCGGTGGCGCGCCAGTACCGCCAGCCCTGCTCGAGCAGACCGCGGTATGCGCACCGAACACCTTCGTTTCCGTGCTGTGGGGCATGACCGAGGGCGGCGTGACAACCTGTCTACCAACCGATCCGGCCTCGCTGGTCGCGGCAAGCGCGGGCACCGGCCTACCCGGACTGGAGCTTTGCACGGTGGACGAGCGGGGCCAGCCGGTCGAGCCAGGCACCGAAGGCGAGTTGGCGATGCGCGGTCCTGGCGTCTTCGTCGGCTACATTGGACAACCGGAGCTCTATCACGAACAGCTCACCGAGCACGGTTTCTTCCGTACCGGCGACCTCGCCAGGCTCGACGAGGTCGACGGCGTCGAGTACCTCAAACTCACCGGTCGGTTGAAGGATCTGATCGTGCGAGGAGGGGTCAACATCTCCCCCGTGCCACTGGAAAACGCCCTCGCGGCGCATCCTGCCGTGCGGCGCGTAGCGGTGATCGGCGTGCCCGACGAGCGACTCGGCGAACGCATTTGCGCCGTGGTGGAGCCGAGCAGCACGCTGCCCGAACTGACCACCCTGACCCAATGGCTCGGTCAACGTGGACTTCCTCAGCGTCACTGGCCGGAAAAGCTCTGGGTCATCGATGGCATGCCACAGAACGCGACCGGCAAGATCCGCAAGGTTGACCTGCGCGAGCGCGCGGCGAAGGAGCTGGGATGAACGCCGTACCCACCGCGACCATCACGCTGCGCGATATCGACGTACGGTATCGGGAAGCCGGTTCGGGCCCCGCCGTGGTGCTGGTGCACGGCCTGGCCGAGGATCACCTGAGCTGGCACGTCCAGCAAGAGACGCTTGCCGGATTCCGGACCTACGCCTATGACCTCCGTGGACACGGCGGCACCACGCAGGGCGTTGGCCAAGGCACCCTTGCTCAGCTGCGCGACGACCTCGGCGCTTTTCTACGGGAAGTCAGCGGGCCGGCCTACTGCGTAGGTTTCTCGCTTGGTGGAACAGTGGTGCTCGCCGCGGCGGCCGCGGAGCCGGATCTCGTCACGGGCGCCGTGCTGATCGGCACCTCCACAGTGGTGGGTCGCGCCGCCGCCGAGTTCTACGCCGAACGGATTGGCAGGGTGACCGATCAGGACAGTTCCGCACTGGCCGAAGCTCTGCACGCCGACACCGCCGCCGCCCTGGTCAATCCGGCGAGTGATGTCGACGCGATCACCCAACGCCGGATCGTCGCGGTTGGCGACGGCGGCGGGTACGCGAACGCGGCACGCGCGATGGCGGGGCTACGGTCGGCGCCACTGACCCCGGAACTGGGTTCGGTGCGCTGCCCGGTGTCGGTGATCGGCGCGGAACACGACACGTTCTGCCCACGCAAGGCCGCCGACATCATCCGCGAGGCGCTGCCGCATGCGACATACACCGAGATTGCCGATGCCGGCCACCTGATGAACGTCGAACAACCCGAAGCCGTCACCGCGAGTATCACGACCGCACTGGAAGGGATGAGCTGACAGATGGATCGTTGGGGCCTGTCCATGGGAGTGAGCCCGCGCGAACCGCTGAGTCGAATCAGCGAGCTCGCCACCGCAGCGGAGAACTACGGCTTCGATGCCATGTGGTTCATTGACTTCCAACTCGGTATGAAAGACGTGTACGCGGCGATGAATCTCGCCGCCCTGGCCACCGACCGCATGCACGTCGGCGCGGCCGTCACGAACCTCGTGACTCGTCATCCCACCGTCACCGCGAATGCCACCGCCGCGCTCGACGAACTGTCCGGTGGGCACGCCATGCTCGGGCTGGGCGCCGGCTGGTCCTCGGTATACGGCGCGGGTGGTCAACCGTCCAAACTGGGCGATCTCAGGGCAGGGATCGATGAGTTCCGCGCATTGTTCAGTGGCGCCGAGGTGGACCTGTACGGCAGCCAGATCCAGCTCGCCACGGCAACACGGCAGATTCCGATCTATCTCGCGGTTTCCCAGCCAGGAATGCTCCGGCTTGCCGGGGAGAAGTGCGACGGCGCGATCCTGATGGGCGCCGCCGACCCGGAGTTCTGCCGCTGGCAACTCGACTATCTCAACGAGGGCTTGGCCAATGCCGGTAGGGATCGCGCCGAGGTACTTGTCGATCTGGTCGTGACCATGAGTGTCGCCGACGACACCGAAACCGCACTTGGCGAGGTGCGCGCCTGGGCGACGAGCCAAGCGGCGACCTTTGATGTGTGGCGGCAGATGCCACCGGCATGGGAACGCTTCCGACCCGAGTTCGCCGCCGCGCGACAGGGCTACCACCTTGTAGACCACCTGTCCCTGCGTGCCGACCACAAACAACTCGTCAGTGACGAGTTCGTCCGTTCGGTGGCGCTCGTCGGCAACGAGCGGGAATGCGTCGAACGGTTGCGCGAACTCGCCGCACTGGACATCGACCGGATCACTGTCGCATTGCTCTCCGGTGGACGGATGCGACGCATGGCCCAGCTTGCGGAGCAGATCATTCCCGCGGTCGGCGGCAACTGAAGGAGACCGGAACCATGGACAGTCGTCAGGTAGCCCTCGTCACAGCCGCGGCCGGTGCCGGGATCGGTTCCGCGACGGCACGCAGGCTCGCCACGGACGGTTTCGACGTAGTCATCACGGACGCGCACGAACGCAGGGCGACCGAGCTGGCCGACGCACTAGAGACCGAGCACGGCAGGCCTTTTCTCACCTACCCGCTCGATGTCACCGACCAGTCGGCGGTCGAGCAGGTGGTGGACTCGGTGGTTGCCGCGCGCGGTCGGCTGGATGTGCTTGTCAACAACGCTGGCTGGAGCAAGATCGAGCCGGTCGCGCAGATGTCCGTCGAGACCTGGCAACGGTGTCTCGATGTTGATCTCAATGGGACGTTCTACGCCATGCGGTTCGCCTTACCACGGATGATCGCGCAGGGCCACGGATCGGTCGTGAACATCAGCTCGATCGCGGCATGGGAAACCAGCACCGAACACGGCGCCGCCTATTCCGCCGCCAAGGCGGGTGTGCAGGCATTGACTAGGGTCGCCGCCGCAGAAAACGGCCCGCATGGTATCCGGGTCAACGCGATCGCGCCGGGACTGATCTACAACGAGTTCCTTCGCAAGATCTATCCGGACAGTTTCTTCGAGGGGTATGCGCAGCACCGCTCCATGGTGGGCCGCGTGGGACAGCCGGCGGATGTCGCCGGGCTGGTGTCGTTTCTGGTCGGTCCGGACGCCGGTTACATCACCGGCGAGGTATACGGGATCAGTGGCGGGGTATATCCCCATGGTTGATCCGCTGCTGCTACCCATCCGCGAGCTCACCGCGAGCTTCGCGGCCGGCGAACTGTCCCCAGCGGAGCTGACCGCCGATGTGCTCCGACGGATCGACGAGCTGGACGACCAGCTGCACGCCTACTTGACGGTGACCCCGTCGCTTGCCAGCAGCCAGGCCGAGGCGGCAACTATCGCGTACCGTGCGGACGACCGGCGACCACTGCTCGGAGTGCCGGTCTCCGTCAAGGATGCCTTCGAGGTGCGAGGTACGCGCACCACCTATGGCTCCCTTGTGCACCGTGGCAACACCGCGAGCGCCGATTCCGGCACGGTTCGCCGGCTGCGCGCGGCCGGTGCCGTTTTCGTTGGCAAGACCAATACGGCCGAGTTCGGCCAGTCCGCCACGACCGACAATCTGCTAGGCCCGGACACCCGGAACCCCTGGGATACCGACCGGACCCCAGGCGGTTCGAGCGGTGGTGCCGCCGCGTCCGTGGCCGCCGGGCTTGCCCATACGGCCTTGGGTTCAGACGGTGGTGGCTCGGTGCGGATCCCCGCCGCGTTCTGTGGGCTTGTCGGCGTCAAGCCCACGGTCGGTCTGTGCCCCAACGAGAACGGCCTGCAGGCCATGACGGAGTTCGTCAGCCCTGGGCCGCTCGTGTCCTGTGTGGACGACGCGCGGATCGTACTCGGTGTGCTCGCCGGCCGCGACTATCCCCGGCGCCCCACCGGCGGCTCGCTCCGGATTGCCTGGTGCCCCCGACCCGAAGGTCGCCCCGTACAGCCCGACCTCGCCGACTCGGTAGCCGACGTGGCGAAGCTACTCGCCGAGTCAGGACACCGGGTCACCGAATGCGATCTGCCAGTGCGTGGCTGGCAGGAGATCTTCGGACCGCTGGTACTCGACGACGAGCGGCGCCACCGGGGGGACTTGCTGGACACCGAGGTCGAGCTGACCGACTACCAACAAGCGACGTTGCGGGGTGCGAGGGAACTCGAGCCAGGGACGGTGACCGCGGCGCGCAGGGCGCTGATCACCTACCGAGCGGCCATCGCGGAGTTCTTCGAATCCGTCGACATCGTGCTCACTCCCACCACGGCCGTGCCCGCATTCCCCCTTGGTGAGCGTCCTCAGTCGATCGACGGCCATCCGGTCGGTGCGTTGTGGGGGGCCTTCCCGTTCGCCGCGCCGTTCAACGTGGCCGGTACACCTGCCCTCTCGCTACCCTGCGGCACCGTGGGTGGCCTGCCGGTGGGGGCCCAGCTCGTAGCCGCGCGGCATCGTGAACAGCTCCTGCTCGATCTTGCCGAGGAACTCGAGGTGGCGATCGGCTTCGACCGGACCCCGCTTCATCAAGCCACGGGGCGCGCCTCGTGACCGCCGGGCTCAAGATCACCCAGACCAACGATGTGTTGCGGATCGGCATCTCGGTACCGGACCGACGCAACGCTCTTTCCCGCGCCATGCTGCGGGAGATCCGATCGACTGTCGACCAGTCGCGAGACGCCCACGCTGTGCTGCTCACCGGAAACCACGAGACGTTCAGCGCCGGCGCCGATCTCCATGAGCTCACCGGCACCGCGGCCGATGCCACCTTCGACGACACCCTGACGGCGGCGTGCGAGGCGATCCGCGCCACACCGGTTCCAGTGATCGCCGCGATCGAAGGTGCCTGCATCGGTGCCGCCGTCGAACTCGCACTCAGCTGTGACATGACCATCGGTGGCGAATCGGCATGGCTGCGGGTCCCGGCGATTCGGTTGGGCCTGCTGTACAACCCGCGCGGTATCGAGCGGTTCCACCGGCGCCTCGACCGGGCGACCATCAGTCGGTTGCTGTTGTTCGGCCTACGCTGTACCGCGTCGGAGGCGGTGCGGGCCGGCCTGCTGGCCGAAGTGGTCAGCACCGGTACCGCACTGGCCAGGGCGGAACAGCTGGCCGCTGAGCTCCCACCTGCCCCGCGGCCAGCACTAGCGCACACCAAGGAGCTACTTGCCGCCCTGGATGAAGGGCGATTCGACGAATCGCACTGGCAGGCGATCCGGACCGGGTTACTCGAATCCCCCGAACGAACGAGCGCACTGGCGCAAGCGAGGCAACCATCGGAGGCAGCTGGGCAATGAACGCGACGACGAAGGCGGCTGATCAGCCACCGCGACTGCCCGACCTGGTTGGGCACGACCTGGGCACCCGCACCGCGCGGTACACCGAACGGGACGCGATGCTGTATGCGCTCGCGGTCGGAGCACCAGCCGAGCGACTGGGCCTGGTCTACGAGCGAGACCTTCGGGTGTTGCCCACGTACGGGCTCACGCTTGGTCTCTGGGCCGTCGAGGCGGCTGGTGAGATCGGCAGCTATGACCCGCTTCGTTCACTGCACGCCGCCCAGCGGTTGCGCATGTACCGGGAACTGCCGGCAGCCGGGACGGTCGAGTTGACTGGCCGAATCGCCGCGGTCTGGGACAAGGGCAAGGCGGCCATGGTCGATATCGATGTTGACAGCAGCTATTTCACCGCGACCTACTCGATTTTCCTGCCGGGTATGGGCGGCTGGGGTGGAGATCGCGGCCCCGCGAGTTCTCGTGGCGAACCAGCAACTGGCTGGCGCGCCACGTATCGCCTACCGGACAACCTGGCCGCGCTGTACCGGCTGACCGGCGACCGGCATCCGGTGCATATCGACCCCGAAGTGGCCACCGGATACGGATTCGACCGGCCCATCCTGCATGGGCTGTGCACCCTCGGGATCGCCGCACGCGCGATCGCGGACGCCGCTGACCGGCATCCGTGCGAGCTCACCGAATTGCGCGCCAGGTTTGCCGCGCCGGTTTGTCCCGGCGAAACGTTGGAGATCACGGCGGCGCCCGGCGAAGCCGGCACCGAATTCGCCGTACACGCGGGAGCGACCAGCGTTCTGGACGGCGGCTCGGCACGCTTCGCGTGACGCGAGCTGGCGAGGTCCGCCCAACCGCATTTCTCGAGGATATTGCGGTAAGTAACCGCTATGCGGAGCCGCTGCCGGAAAACAGCGGCTCCGAGCCAGCGGCATCCGGTTCATCGAACAGCCGGTTCGCCGGTCTCGGCAGGCCATAGAGCCCACGCAGGGTGCTCGCCGAATAATCGGTACGGAACAGGCCCTTCTGTTGCAGCAGCGGAACCACCTCCGCCACGAAGTCGGTCAATCCACTTGGCAGCACCGGGGGCATGATATTGAACCCGTCGGCCGCTCCCACGTGGAACCAGTCGGCAATGACATCGGCGATCTGCTCCGGTGTACCGGCGGTGATGTGGTGTCCCCTTGCTCCTGCGAGTGTATGCAACAGACTACGCAAGGTCGGGCGTTCCCTGCGCACCAGCCGAAGGATCAGTTCCGCCCGACTTTGTGCCGCTTGGACGGTACGGGGATCCGGCAGGTCGTCCGCGGACAGTCGCTCGTCAAGGTCCAGATGAGACAGATCGACACCACCGAATCGCGCGGACAGATGCGCTAGCCCGACCTCCGGAACGGTGAGCTCGTTGAGCTCCTGCCACAGCCGTTGAGCCTCGTGCTCCGTGCCACCGATGGCTGGACTTAGTCCCGGCAACACCCGGATACTCTCCGGCGAGCGCCCAGCCTCGACGGCCCGAGCCCGGAGGTCTCGAGCGAACTCAACCGCCGTTGCCTTTTCCAGATGTGCGGTAAACACCGCCTCGGCATGCGTTGCCGCGAACCGCCTACCTTCCGGTGACGAACCAGCCTGTACAAGCAGCGGATATCCCTGCGGTGGTCTTGGGATGTTCAGCGGCCCAGCAACCCGATAATGTTCCCCGGCGTGCGCGACTGCACGTACCCGAGCCGGATCTGCATATATCCCGTACGCGGCGTCATCGATCCGCGCATCATCCGCCCAGCTGTCCCACAGCTTGGTGACCACGTCGAGATACTCGAATGCCCGTGCGTAACGTTCGTCGTGCCCGAGCAATTGCTGGTCACCGTAGTTCGCCGCCGCACTCTGCAGCCAGCTCGTGACGATGTTCCAACCGGCTCGGCCACCGCTGATGTGGTCCACGGACGCGAACTGACGGGCCAGATTATAGGGCTCGGTATAGCTTGTGGAGGCGGTGGCAATCAGTCCGATGTGCTCAGTTGCGACCGCGAGCGCGGCCAGCGTGGTCAACGGTTCGAGGCCGCCGCGCGCGGCATGCGCAATCTCGCTGCCGACGGCGAGATGGTCAGCGAAGAACACCGAGTCGAACTTGCCACTTTCCGCGATCAGCGCGAGGTCAACGTAGTACGCGATATCCGTCAGCGGCGCAGTGCTCGCGCGCGAATGTCGCCAGGCAGCTTCGTGGTGCCCTCTACCGTGGACGAACAGGTTCAGGTGCATTGTCGCTGGCATACGGGTTTTACTCCTCAGGTCAGGAATCGTCGGTTACGCCAAGTGCTTCAAGCAGGTCGGCGCGCACCCGCGGCAGTGCGGGGTCTGCGCGGTCTCGCGGCTGTCCGCCTGGTATCGGCTGGTCGTGGAGCAGGACACCGGAGTCGATGACGAGTACCCGGTCGGCCAGGGCCAGTGCCTCGTCCACGTCGTGGGTGACCAGAAGCACGGCCGGGCGATGCTCGGCCACCAGCCGAAGCAGCAACCTGTGCATCCGCAGCCGGGTGAGCGCGTCCAGCGCGCCAAATGGTTCATCCGCAAGCAACAGATCGGGTTCACCCACCAGCGCTCGGGCCAGCGCGACACGTTGCTGCTCGCCTCCGGAGAGCGCGTTGGGCCATGCGCGTTCCCTGCCGGCGAGGCCAACATCGGCTAGTGCAGCCAGCCCACTCGCGCGCGCGTCCGGCCCTCGAAGCCCCAGGGTGACATTGGCCAGCACACGCTGCCAGGGCAGCAACCGGGAATCCTGGAACAGTACCGACCTATTCTCCGGTACGCCGACGGTACCTGAACCAGCGACGTCCTCGTCCAGCCGAGCCATGGATCGCAACAGCGTGCTTTTCCCGGATCCGCTCCGTCCAATCAGAGCAATGAACTCACCGGGACCGATATCGAGATCCACCCGATCCAGTACAGTCCGTTCACCATAGTGGCGACTCACCGCACGCAGCTGAACCACTGGCGTCACTCGTTCCGAGTCCCTCGACGTCGTGTCCGCGTCGATCATCGTTCGCCGATCGGTCATGATCCGACCGTCCTGCGCCAGGACAGGGATTTGCGCTCGGCAAACCGAACCAAGCCATCGGAGAGCAATCCGAGTACCGCATAGATCACCAGACCGACGACGATGATGTCGGTCTGGCCATAGTCGCGCGCCCTGGTCATGATGTAGCCGATCCCCTCGGTCGCGTTGATCTGTTCAAGTACCACCAACGCGGTCCAGCACATCGTCACCGCGAGCCGCAATCCGGTGAAGAACCCCGGCAGCGCGCCAGGAAGCGCGACCCTGCGGATGAACTCCGCCCTGCTGAGGCCGGTTGTCCGCGCCAGTTCGACATACCGGATATCGATCCCCCGCAGGCCCGCGTGCGTGTTGATGTACACCGGAACGAACACACTGCTGGCGATCACCACGATCTTCATCGTCTCGCCGATACCGAGCCAGAGGATCGCCAACGGAATGAGCGCGAGTGTCGGAATCGCGCGTTTGACCTGAACCAAACCGTCAATGGCGGCTTCACCGACACGGCTAAGCCCGGAAAGCAAAGCGAGCACGGTGCCGCCAAGCACACCAAAAGTCAGCGCGAGGTAAGCACGCTGAGCCGAGGCAGCAAGATGCGGCAACAGTTCACCATCGAGCAACATCTGGTAGCCGGTGCGCAGCGCCACCGAGGGTGCCGCCAACTGCCTCGGCGCCAGCCAGCCCGCTGTAGCGGCCAGTTCCCAGAGCCCAACCAGCGCGAGTGGCCCGATCAGCAGTCCGACCGGGCCGAGCCTGGCCGGGACCAGCCGGCGAGTACTGATCCGCGAGCGGGTCGGGGCTGACCCAACGCGCTGCCTCGATCGCACCTCATCGCGTTCGAGCTGAGAGGTCATCCGGCCGCCACCCGCCGCGCGCCGGCCGCCTCGACCGCTTCGTCGAGCACCTCATCGAACCGGGTGTCGAACTCGTCCTCGGCCGTCAGCCGTTCTGGGATATCGCCGGCATCGTGAATAATGTCAATACTGTCCTGCTGAATCTCGACGAGCTCACCGCGCAAGGGCGGGAACGTGAACGCGCCCTCCGATTCGACGACTGTCCGGCCATCCGCTCGGCTCAGCCGCTGATTGTCCACATGATAGGCGTCAATCCAAGTATCTGGATACTCCCGCGACCAAGTCACGGCGGCAACCCACTTGTACACGAAGTCCCTGATGGCCGCCGCCTTCGCCGGATCGCGGAGCGCCTCGCCGCGCGCGTAGAGATACTGCAGCCCGCTGGCCACGCCGTCGAGTTCCGCCTCGGGCACGGCGCTGGCACCTGCGTCCCGGTAATCCCGCAGATACCGGGTGAAATGCGGTTCGTTGAGCACCGCCACATCGACCTGGCCGGTGCGAATCGCGTCCGGAAAGTCCGCGGCCTGTAACGGAATCAGCTCGACGTCGGTGGGCTGCAGGCCGGCCTTTCGGAGTGCCCGCAACACGAACGGCTGCCGACCAGTCCCCTCTCCATAGGAAATCCGTTTTCCCGCGAGATCAGTGAGCCGGTCGACGGTCACGCCCGGGGCCACGGCAAAGCGATAGTCAGGTTTGGACTGTTTTCTGGCGGCCACGATCGGCACCGATTCACCGGCCGCATGCGCTTGGATCGGCGGAGTATCACCGACCGCCGCGAGATCGACCGAACCTGCGCGAATCGCTTCCAGAATGGCCGGGCCGCCAAGGAAGTTCGCGTACTCGGTGGCTGCGGCGAGTTCGTCGTGCGCCCCAGAAGCGCGCATCAAGGTCTGCACGGCCTCGTTCTGATCGGCTACCACCAGCTTGGTTCCCTGCGGCACATCGGTCGGCAGTGGTTCGTCCGGAGGCGGCACCAACTCCGACTCGGCCGCGGGTGCGCAGCCGGCCAGTAGCATGCCGACGATCGCCACCACGGCCGCCAGCCAGCCAACCGGATTCCCGGTCCGAAGTCGGCATCCAGCTAGCACATGAACCAACCCCTTCGCGGTCATGGACGTTCGCGCCGCACCAACAGGTACGGGCGGCGAGAGATTCGGAAAACACCGGGGGACGTCGATGGCACCTGCATCGACGCGATTCATCGGCGACACTAGGCGGTTTCCCAGTGCTTTGTCATCAGGTCCACGACGCAAACCCAGCAATTACCACACCTCGTGGTCAGCTCCGGCGACGTATCGTCACCACGTGGCGCGTCTTCGATAATTTCACACTGGAATTCTGCCTACCGCGATGCTGGTGCAGCCGGTCTACCGAGATCCAGATTTGTTTCGTGCGAAGTAAAACTCACCACGTAACCTCGGCGACGAAACCCGGGAACACGTCGAAAGCACCCAGAACGGCCTTCCACATCCTGAGACGCAAGGTGGTGCACATTTTGGGATGGCTGGGAAACGGCATGGCGGACGATTAGTCTCGCTTGGTCGAGTTCACAGCCATTGGGAGAGACCGTGTCGGCAATCCGACGTGATGAGCGCGTATCGAAATCCTTCCTGCGGCCCGCGCCGACCTCGGGCAGCACCACCGCGGCCGCCGCGGAGCCGGTACGTCCGGCACCGCTGGCGATCGCCGCTATCCTCGCGATCGGGCTGAGCTGGTATGTCTGGCATACCTACGGCGCGGTGTCCGGCGCACTGCTGATCGTCGGGCTACTGCTTGGCGCGGCGCTGTTTCACTCCCGGTTCGGCTTCACCTCGGCCTGGCGCCAGCTGATCTCGGTGGGAAATGGCGCTGGGCTGCGCGCACATGCGCTACTGCTCGGCACCGCGGCGACACTGATCGCCTTGATCGTGGTCAGTGGCGCTGGCCTGTTCGGATCCACACCACAGGTTTCCGCGGGACCCATCGGTATCGCGCTGTTCGCCGGAGCCGCCCTGTTCGCGATCGGCATGCAGCTGGGCGGCGCATGTGCTTCCGGAACGCTGTTCGCGGTCGGCTCGGGGCAGTCCACGATCGTGCTCACGCTGGGCGGGTTCATTGCCGGGTCGGTGCTCTACACCTGGGCGTTCCCGGTTTTCGATGGTTGGCCGGAAGTACCTGGTTTCCTGCTGTCCGAACATATCGGCTGGTTCGGCTCATGGGCCAGCACGATCGCGGCCCTGCTGCTCATCGTGCTGCTGACGCGGATCGTGCAGGCACGCCGCACACCCCCACCCACCGGATCGGCTCCCACCGCCACCGGACTCGCGCGGATCTGGCGCGGATCCTGGCCCCTGCTGGTCGGCGCGCTAGTGCTCGGGGTACTGGCCGCGGCGGTGGTGCTGGTATCCGGCGGCACCTGGGGCGTCACCTTCGCGTTCGCGCTCTGGGGCAGCAAGCTACTGCAGCTGGTCGGGCTACACCCGGAAGCGTGGAGCTTCTGGCAAGACCCGGACAACGCCCAGGCGCTCGCGAATCCCATCTGGGTAGACAAGACCAGCCTGACCAACATCGGCATCATCCTGGGCGCAGCCATCGCCGCAGCTGCCGCGGGCGCCTGGAAGATCCACACCGAGATCCCGTGGCGAACCGCGGTGGCCGCGATACTTGGCGGCATCCTGATGGGCATCGGCGCCCGGCTCGCCGGCGGCTGCAATATCGGCGCGTACCTCGGCGGCATCTCCACCGGTAGCCTGCACGGCTGGCTCTGGGGCGCGTTCGCGCTCGGCGGGACCTGGCTCGGACTCAAACTTCGGCCCCTGTTCGGTCTCGGTGTGCCGAAACCCACCGACAGCGCGTGCTGACCGTCAATCTAATTCCGTGAAATTAATTGCGGGATAGCCGCATAATCTCATTCGATGGAATCGAAATCGCGCCACCTATGACATATGGCATGCTTATCGCGGGGCCAGGACCACGCCATCAACGATATTTTCAAGGGTGCGTCTTACTATGCGAAATTCCATTGCCAGAGCGGTATCCGCCATCGCCTTGAGTGGCATCACCACCGTTGTTCTAGCGGCTCCCGCGTTCGCACAGGAAAACCCGACGGTCAACGATCCGGACGAGGTCGCCATCGTCGGTGAACCCGATACCAGCGATCTGCACAACGCCTACACCTTCGCCCCGCTGGGCGTTCCCGTGTTCGGCCTGCTTCAGTCCGTCAACGCGGTTCCTGGCAACATCCTGCCGGGAACGTAGCGCCGGTAGGACAATCACGGTGTAGCGAAAGGGGGCACGAAAGCCGCCCGGATACTGCTGATCCCAGTACCGGGCGGCTTTCGTCGTTTCCGAGCGTGGCAGACGTCGATCAGCCCGTTGCCGCGGTGATGACGCCGTACACCGGAGCGAGTACCTCGGTCGGCACTGTCGCCAATGGCGCGGCGAGCGGTCCGATATCGACACCGGGCAGCGCCCAGACCGGCGTGCTGCTCTCAACCGCTTCGGCCGAAGCGGCGCCAGCACCGATACCGAACAACGCCGCGGTACTCGCCATAACGACCAACACACGCGATGTCTTTCGCATCTTTGTATTCACCTCCTCGCTACTGTCGCTGGGCAGACCGCTCGGCGCCGTCGAGGCCGGACCAACGGATTACGGCTCGAGCGGTGCCGTGACGGGAACAACGGTGCCCCCGGAAATCCACAACCCAGCGCCGCCACCGCTCATCGGCATGCCTGGCGCATGTGGCTCCCCTGGATTCATCGGCATCACGTTCACCTGCGCGGTCGAGAAGATCCGCACATCGTCCCGTACATACTGTTGCCTGGCAGCCAACCAACGTTGAAAGCCCGCTGGCGAAGGACTGCTGGCGAAGGCACTCGCCACCTCGACGGTGTACTGCACCGCCATCGGCTCGCGCGGATCGAAGCTCAGTGGAACTCCGGCACCCACAACCTGCTTGACAATCGGCCCATGCAGCAGCCAAGGAGCGAGATACACGCCGTGGGTGTACGCCGGCTCTTCCCGCTGCGCGGCGGAGGCTTCCCGCAAGACCTCGAACGCGGATTCCCAGCCGGACACCACCACCAGCGCGGCGTCCGGTTCGACGCGGTCGGTCAGCCGCAGCCCGTGCCGCGCCGCCGCGGCGCGCACCCGCGCGGCGGCGGCAGCACCACGTGCCGAGTCGTCAGTGTCCAGCCGGATCGCGGTAACATCGCGCGCCGCAAGAAAATCCACGAGCTGGCGCAGGGCGACCACATCAGTCTGGGCCAGCCGATCGGCTGGACACTCGTCGAGTTCGAGAGCTCCGTCATCAAGAACCCCACCGAGCGCGGCCATCGCGCACTCCGGCCCGTCCACACCGGCCGCGGTCGGTAAACCGGCCGCCTGACCGGTATCGACCTCGACGGTGGCATCGGTCGAATCGGTGTGCAACACGAGGCTGCTCCGCCCAGCCGGCAGATCGACCTCCGCCCACCAACCCTGCGCTCCTGGCCGGCGGGTTACCTCGACACGACCACCCTCCGCGTCTTCCACGGAGACGCTCGTACCCGATCCCGTAGGCAGATGCACCAGATTGCGTCCCGGACGGTGCGGGCTGATCAGTACCGGAACCGATCGTTCGTCAAGTTCCGCGTTGGCGAGTACCGGAACGCCGGCAACGGGTAGTGGTGCGGGTGGCGGCATTGCCGCGAAGGTCGTCCACGCCAGAAACCCGATGAGCACCGCGGGCACGGCTCGGCGAAACACCAGGCTGGTGGAATCCGCGGTGTGTCGCGCGTGGACCGCGATCACCGCCAGCGCGAGACCTGGCGCCAACACCACGGTCAGTACGGCCCAACCGGCCACGGTAGCGAACAGCCGCCGATCGAAGGCGAGTCCGGAAAGGAGCAGCTGGATAACCCCGGCCGCGAGCAACAGCATGCCGAGGGTCAGCGCGATCGGCACCGGGCGCAGCGTCGCTCGGTGCCCGTCGTCAGCGGGAACCAGCCAGGTCACGATGGTGACACCGAACCAGCAGGCGGCACTAACCACGTACACGGTGTCCGCGGCGAACTCCACACCGGACCTGCCGAGGGCCGTTTCCACGACGACGAGTACCAGCAGCGCCGCGGACAGCCACCTGGCCAACGACGGCCACCGGGACACGAGCGGGATCGCTAGCGCCAGCACGGCATGCGCCCCCGCGACAAGTACCTGCGCGTCAACGAGCGGGATGGAAACCAGCGCCAGCACCGCGACCGCCCATGAACCCACATACAGCGCGCGGCGCGCACCGCCCGACATCGAGCCGACGAGCGGTCGCCACAACCCAAAGCCAGCGAGTAACGCGCTGCCGAGTAGCAGAAATAGCCGTACCAACAGAACGATACCGTCCACATCGGCGGAACCGGTGGCCGAAGGTGTTTCGTGATGCATGAACTTCTCTCTAACGGGGACCATGGGACGCCGGCCGGGTTGGTCACGACGGCAGAACCGGGTGGGCGCCGGCAAACCGGACGCCTACCCGGTTACCGCACTACTTCACGTCCTCGTCGGCGATGACGAACAGCTCCGAATGCGGTTTGGCGTTCCCAAAGTCACCGTGCGGCCACGACTTCCGGTTGAAGTTGATGCCTACCTCGCCGGTGACCTCATCCCGAAACGTCTCATCGAGCGAAGCCGAGCCGTCCTGGCCAAGGTTCACCATGTTGATCTTGTGATCTCCATCCAAACCGGACCGAGCGACGAAGTAATTGGATACCGCGAGCCGCTTCGGCTGCTCGGTCTCGTGATAGAAACCGTCCGCGGCAAGATCGAAGTTGTCGTAGGCGCCCCAATGTGGTCCAGCGCCAGGAGTTCCAGGGTTGATCGGCACGGCTCCGGCCACCGTGGGGCAGTCGGCGCCGCCGCCCCGCTCGGCCTGCTCTTTCGTGTCGATCGAGCACTCGACATCCTCGCCAGCGTCAAGCAACCGCTGGATGTCCAGCACATAGACACCACCGGTGGTTCCCGGGTCGTTCGGTCCGAGCGTGCCCTGCTGTCTGCCGGTGATCGCCCGGTACAGGAACCGATCGTCCGGACTTGTCTGGATCCAGCCGCCGTTCGAGCTCGCGCCGATACTGTCGTTTCCGGCGTGGATCGCCTTGTTCGCGGCCCCGTCGTCGAATACCTGGCGCCATTGCGGTTCGGCCGCGGTGATATCCGGTGTGTAGAACACCGCGCCACCCTGCATGGTTTGCGCGAACGCGCCCTTGTGCTGCGGCTGGTTGGTCACCGTCGTTTCCATCACCGCGCGGCTTTCCGCGTACAGCGGATCGTAATCCTCCGCGCGCGGGCCGTCTGGCAGGTACGACACCGACTTCAGCTTCGGCGCGTTGCGGTCCGAGATATCCCAGGTGCGCACCGTCGGACGGCGTAGGTATGGCGACGGCTGCTTGACCGGATCGAGAATGATATTCCGTGGTTCGGCGTAGTCGCTGGTTACCAAGGTGTCCAGGTCTTCCCTCGCCTGAATCCCATGTGGATTCGCGCAGGTTGGCTTACCGAGTCGCGGGAGGTTAACGCAGAGTTTCTCGTTGTCGCCTCCGGGCGTCGCTGCCGAGGTCTCGGAGAGCACCTGCGCGTTCTCGTCAAACCGGATGACGGCCCCCGGGCTACCAGCGAACCCGTTGCTCACCACCGTCTGGCCGTTGTCATAGGTATACGGCCCTGGGGCGACCGGACCACCCATGTATGTCCCGTAGGCCGTACCGTCCTCGAGTACCCAGTAGGCGTCCGGCACCGACCCGCCAGGGGTCTGGGTGGGCAGGCTGACCCCCTTCAGCTTCAGTTCGGGGAGCGCGCTGACATCGAACGCGTAGGTTGTCGCCGCGAACAAGCCGCCGGCGAAGATCGTGTCGCCCTTATGCCACACGTACTGCATATGATGCGGTTCGTTCTCGACGAGCGGGCCAACGGTCGCGGTGTTGACCACCTCGCCATAGGTCGCGGAGCCCTCGGTCGCATCGAGCACGGCCAGGAAGTCCGGGCCAGGTAACGCGTCCTTCACTTTGTCCAGCCCGCCACCGAGCGAACCTGGCAGGTTCTGCACGTCATCGACCGCGGTATCAGCGATGTTCTCATCACCGGCCCAGACCAGTAGCCACTTCTTCCGTCCGGTATCGCTGCCATCAGCGCGCGCGGACCCCGCGTTGCCGACGAGGTGGTTTTCTACCCAGTACTCTTTTCCGTCCGCGCCTTGCGTGGTGTCGGTCCGCACCTGGACGTCGGCGTAGGCATACCGCTCCGCCCCCGCAAGGGTGACCGTGCTGACCACCAGCGCGGCCGCAAGCGATCCGACGCCGAACCGCCATGCTGTTCTTTTGTTCATTATGTAATCTCCGGTTCCAGCCGAATACCGAAAGCAACTGGGCGAGTTCCCCGACCAGCGGAAGTTTCTTAGCAACGACCACACGGGAAACTAGCCAAAATAGGCATGCACGGCATGTTCTTGACATCGATAAAAATTGTCAAACATCGCCCGACACCTGGGATTCGCCCGGTTAGGTACTAGCGCTCACGGCATGCCATCCGGTCAAATCTGAATTGTGCAACCGGCGAAATAAACACATCGTCGATCGCCGCCTAAAAACCGCCGCGTGTGCATTCCAAGTCAGTACAACCGAGATATTTCTGAAACGAAGGAAAGAAAGTCCCACGTCCAGCGAATCGGGACGACGTAGGGGACCTGGGGGCGCCAACCGCGTACCGTAATCCCGTGTCCCGCGAGTGGGTGAGCAGCCACGGTTCGACGTTTGGACCGTCGACGTAGGGAGCACCGTGCGAGCTGGCATTCCGCGGCCGAACCCGTTCTGCTGGATGGACATCAAGACACGGGACGTCACGGGTACCGCCGCGTTCTGTACGGCGGTGTTCGGCTGGGACTTCGCCACGGAACCGGACGCGATCCGGCGGGCCACGACGATATCCGTCAGAGGGCACCCGATCGGCAGCGTCAGCGACCTGGCCACGGGCCCCTATCCACCCGAAACGCCCGCACATATCGCGTACTACCTGGCCGTTACCGATGTCGATCGCCGCGCCGCGATCGCCGAGCGCGAGGGCGCCGAGGTTGTGCTGCCGCCCGTCGATATCGGCGCCGAGGGAAGGCTCGCGACACTCGTGGATCCGCTCGGCGCCGCGTTCTCGCTGTGGCAGGCCGGCACGTTCACTGGATGGTCGCTACCCGCGCCGGCCGGCGGAGTTCCGCATCGCTTGGTGCTGAACTGCACTGACCCTGACCTTGCCGAACGTTTCTACCGGAACACGCTGGGTGTGCTTCCGCCGGAAGCCACCTTCCGTGGCGCGACGGCGAGAACAGTCAAGGAACCCCGCTGGGAACTCGCCGTGCTGCTGGACGAGCCGGGAGGGCTCGCCGGAGTCATGGCCAAGCACGACGCGATGCCGCCACATCGCTCCGCCACGCTGGAGAATTCGCTGCGGCTGCATAGCCGGGAAGGATTGGCGTCGTACGTGCTGCCGACCGACTCGACGACGCCGCAACGGTAGGGCACCCGGACGGAAAGACGTGAACCATCGCGCATTGGACAATTAGTTAGTTGTGCATGCTATACATTCAGCAGGATGGCCGCGATTCGTACGGATACGGTCGGCGTAGAGACCGCCGACCGGCCGGCGCGCGGGATGTTCCGGCTGCTCATCGATCCCCTGTTCGGGCTGTTCTTCTGGGGCAAGCTGCTCTCCACTACCGGCGTGTGGATCCATAACATCGTCGCGGCCCTGATCGCGTTCCAGCTCACCGGATCGGCGTTGGTCGTCGGTATGGTCAGCGCGGCGCAGTTCCTGCCGCAACTACTCCTGACCCCGCTGAGCGGCACTATGGCCGACCGCGGTCGGCGGGAGCGGCAGATTATCGTCGGCCGGCTCGTCGGCGCCCTCGGTTCCGGCGGTCTCGCCGCCTGGATCTGGTTGGCTGGCGGGATCGAGGGGTTGCCCGGCGCCGCGCCGATCGTGGCCAGTTCGGCCGTGGTGGGCCTGAGCTTCGTGATCGGCGGCCCCGCGATGCAGTCAATCGTGCCGGCGCTGATTCGCAAGGGTGAGCTCGCTCCCGCGATGGCGTTGAACGGCACGCCGATGATCGCCGCGCGGGTCGCCGGTCCCGCGTTGGGCGCGTTGATCGCGGTGCAGTTGAGCCCGGCGATCGCCTTCGCACTCGCCGCGGCCGGCAACGCGCTGTTCGCGATCTGTGTATCGCTGCTCACCGTGCCGCAACGCCCCCGGCCGGCCCGAGGGACTGATTTCTCGGTACGCGCCGCGCTGCGGTACCTGCGTACCGATCGGCCACTGATCCTGCTGTTGGTCATCGTCGGCGCGGTGGGTATCGGCGCCGAACCATCCGTGACGCTCGGCCCGGCGATCGCGGACAGCCTGGGCGCGGGCAGCGGCTTCGTTGGCTGGCTGACCTCGGCGTTCGGCATCGGAGCCGCGGTCGGGCTGCTGATATTCACTCCACTTCGCCGTGGCCTGGGGCTGGCTCGGTCGACCAACGTGGGGCTAGCCATCCTTGCCATCGGACTGTGCGCGGTATCCGTCGGGCACACTCAGACGCTCACCCTGCTGGCCTTCGGCGTAGCCGGGATCGGCATGACGCTCGCGTTCACCGGCAGCAGCACTCTGTTGCAGGCTCGACTGCCGGAGTCATTGCGCGGCCGCATCATGGCCTTGTGGCTGGTCGCGTTTACTGGCCTGCGGCCGGTTGCCGCGGGGCTGACCGGGTTGCTCGCCGACATCGCGTCGATCGCCATCGCGGTACTCGCTACCGCGATCGTGGTCGCCGTCGCCGCCATGGTGTGCCGACCAAAACTACTGACCGTCCCGGTCCCCCACACGGCGGAACGCGGCTAACGCGTCTTGCCTCGCCACCTCGGTTCCACGGCTTCCCATTCGGCTGCCCAGACGGCGAGCTGGCGACGCAGCAACATCCACCTGATGGCCCAGTAGCAGAGGAAACAAGCCAGGAACCAGCCAAGCGCGACGAACATGCCTGCCATGACCGCTTGATCCTTGGCCTGCCGGGATGTTGGCGGCGGGCTCGTCGGCTGTCCCTGCTGGTCCGTCCACAATGCGACCTTCGCGCCGGCCGGTGTCCCGTACTCGACCGGAATCCGCCCAGTTCGTTCGCTGCGATCCGAAGCGGTCCAGCGTGCTTCGGCGGTCGGTTCACCGCGGGCATGCACCCCTTCGAGGGCCCGCCGGGCTGGCACCGACTCCAGTACGGTCGCGACGACCTCGATCCGGTCAGACCGCTGCGCCGACTCCGCGATCTGGTCAACGGCCAGCTGGTTGACCGCGATCGCCAGCGGCGGCACGGCGAGCGCGGCGACAATGAGTGCGATGAGCAGGCCGGACTCCACCCGGTCGACAGACCGACGAAGCGCGTTGTGACCTATCCCCAGCCGGTGCAACACCATCGACAGTCGAATCGCAAAACGCGTATGCATCGCGTCCTCCACGGGTGCGTGCCGAGAAACCCCATCGTCGCGCCCGTCCTCAGCTACCCGAGCGAGCCAAAAGTCACCAAGCAGGGGGCCCTCGGCACCAATCCGGCACCTACGCCAACGCTTCCCGTCCGCCGTGTCCTGCGGAAACACCGCGAACCCGCTAATCTGTCAAGGTCGTACTCCAGTCTGCGGTGATTGGGTGGACATACTGTGGGCAAGGATTCGGTTCCCAGACAAGAAAAACGATCTACTGACGAAGAAAAGGTCATACCGGACCTCAGTCAGTTGCGCCTGGACACGCTACTGCGGGAATTGGTGGAACGCGCCTCCTACGTCCTTGAATCGCAGCGGCAGGTGCATCAACTGCTGGACGCGGTCGTCTCGGTGGCGAGCAACCTGTCCTTGACCGACGTACTTCGTCGAATCGTGCGGTCGTCGTGTCATCTGGTCGGCGCCGAGTACGGCGCGATGGGCGTACTGAGCACTGACCAGCGGAGCCTGCGCGAGTTCATCTATATCGGGATCGACGACGCACAGCGGGAGCTGATCGGCGATCTGCCGCACGGGAAGGGCATCCTCGGCCTGCTGATCAACCAACCACGGCCGATCAGACTGCGCGAACTCCAGCAACACCCCCAGTCGTATGGATTCCCGCCGAACCACCCACCAATGAAATCGTTCCTCGGCGTACCAGTACGGGTACGCGGCGAGGTTTTCGGCAATCTGTATCTGACCGAGAAGCAGGGTGGTGGCGAGTTCACCGCCGAAGACGAAACGGTTGTTATCGCGCTGGCCGCGGCCGCGGGAATCGCCATTGAGAACGCGCATCTCTACGAGCAGACACGACAGCGCGAATCCTGGCTACGCGGTTCCAACGATCTCACCGAGCGGTTGCTGGCTGGGCAAAGCGCGGCAACCGCACTCCAACTGGTGGCCAACCGAGCGAGAGAGATCTCCGATGCGCCGCTGGTCGCGGTCGCATTACCCAACCTGGAGGCGAATGCGCTGGTATTCGATGTCGTCGTCGAAGAATCCAGCTCTGGCCTTTCTGGGTTCCGCGTGGACATGTCAAATAACGTATTCGGCGAGGTGTTCACCAACGCTCAGCCGCGTATCCGGCCGGCGCCGTCGGGCGATGTCTCTGGCTCCACACCCGGACAGATCGGCGAATTGCCGGCGCAGCTCAAAGAACTGGGCTCGACCGCGGTGGTACCCCTTGCCGCCGGGCAACACGTGCTCGGCGTGCTGGTGATCGCGAAACACCAGACGCAGATCCCGTTCCACGACACCGATCTGCAAATGGTGCAGAACTTCGCCGCGCATGCCGCGCTGGCCATCGAGTTTGCCCGCGCGCAAGAAGACCGGCAACGCCTCGCCGTGTACGAGGACCGCGATCGCATCGCCCGCGATCTGCACGACCTGGTTATCCAACGCCTGTTCGCGGTCGGACTCGGGCTACAAGGCATGGCCCGGATGGTCGAACGTCCGGAACTGGCCGGCAGGGTCAATGGCTATGTCGAGGATCTCGACCAGACTGTCCGGGATATTCGCCGAAGCATCTTTTCCCTGCAGCAACCACCGGATAGCCGCGTTGGCCTGCGCAGTGAGCTGTTGCGGATCGTGCAGGACGCGGCCACCGCGCTCGGATTCGAACCCACCGTCGGGTTGGACGGCCCATTGGATTCCCGCGTGCCGGACGAGATCCGGCCCGATGTCCTCGCTACCTTGCGCGAAGCGCTGACCAACGTAAGCCGGCACGCCACCGCGACCGCGGTCGGCGTCGATGTCACGGTGGACGGCGAGCGCGAGATTCTCCGACTCACGGTGCGCGATGACGGCGTTGGTTTCTCCGGCGAGCCGGACCGCCGCAGCGGCCTTGCCAATATGACCCAGCGTGCACAGCGTTGGGAAGGCGAGTGCTTGATCGAATCGTCCCCTGGCCAGGGGACGAGCATCCTGTGGTCGATCTCGCTGCACGCCAGGTGACGGCACGGCGAACTGGTGACCTATGACCCCTACCTGAGGCCGACCGGCCCTGGTGAAGATCGTCCCGCCAGCGGAAAACTCGGTGCTCGTAGCCCCAGCGAAAGCTGGGCTCGCGACGAGAGGACCGATTGAGATGGCGAGCAGCGGGCGGCGACCGATCGTGGTCGGGGTGGACGGCTCTCGTTCCGCGGTATCCGCCGTGCGGTGGGCCGCGGATGCGGCACGGTTACGGGACGCGCCGTTGGCGATCGTCCATTGCTACACCGTGCCGACCGCCGGCTATCCCGACTTCGTCACGACCCTGCACGAACTTCGCGAGGGGATCCGCGCCCGCGGCGAGCAATGGCTGGCCGAGGCCACGACCACCGCGCGCGAGGTGGGTCCGAACCTGCGGGTACACACCGAGCTGCGGGAGGCGCAGCCGGTCCCCCTGTTACTGGCCATGGCGCACGACGCGCAACTCGTCGTACTCGGCTCACACGGCCTCGGCGGGTTTACCGGGATGCTGCTCGGTTCGACGGCGCAGGCACTCGCCGCGCATGGGAACACACCAGTCGCGGTGATCCGGCACGAGCTGGTGAGCACGCCACCGGCCCCCGGCCCGATCGTCGTCGGCCTCGACGGCTCACCGGCCAGCGAAACGGCCCTTGGCCTGGCGTTCGAGGAAGCCCGGCTCCGCGCCACCGGCCTCACCGCGGTACGTGTCTGGCGCGGCCCGATGCCTGGCGGAAGCGCCGAGTCAGGCTTGCGGGACGCGGAAACCCGCCGAGAACTGGCTCACCAGCTCGACGGTTGGCGGGACAAGTATCCCGAGGTCGCGATTGACCAGGTGACCGTGCGTGGCCGGCCGGCACCCACGCTGTTGCGCTATGCCGAACATGCCCAGCTGGTTGTCGTCGGTTCCCGAGGCAGGGGCGGTTTCCGCGGACTGCTGCTCGGGTCGACGAGCAACAGTCTGCTGCACCATGCCCGCTGCCCGGTACTGGTCGCCAGGGAATCCAGCGCCGGCGCGCCGGCCGCCGAGCACTCCGAGTCGGCGCCGGCCATATCGACCGAGGAGCCGCACGATGTCAAGTGATAAAGCCCCGATCGTCGTCGGGATAGCCGAATCCAACAACCAGGAACTTGCCGTGGCGTGGGCGGTCGCCGAGGCAGCGCGGTGGAAGGCCCCACTACGCCTGGTCCATGCCGTGGTCGCCACCGGGCTCTTCTTTGACAACCCTCCGCCACCTTCCGGTTTGCTCGATGAGCTCATGCGGGCAGGCGAAACCGTGCTGGACGACGCACACGCCAGGATTACCCAGCTGGCCCCCGACCTGGTCGTCCAGCGGGAACTGCGTGCTGCCCATCCGAGCAGCCTGCTGCTCACCCAGGACCCCACGCCACGCACGGTCGTCCTTGGCGCGCCACATACCCACGTCATGGACAGGTTGTTCGTAGGATCGACGACGACCGCCGTCGCGGCGCACGCGCACTGCCCCGTCGCCGTGGTGCGCACCGCGCATCCCGACCAGGGCCTACCAACAGCGGGTCCCGTCGTGCTCGGCCTCGACTTCGGAACGAACAGTGAGATGGCTATCGAGCTCGCATTCCAGCAAGCCGCGCAGCGCGGCACCGAGCTGCTCGTGATGCATGCGACCACCGACAGCGAGACGCAGGTCAGGGTGATCGAATCGTTCGCGGTGAACTGGGAGCCGGTACTCGACGTCCAGCGGCGTCAGCTCGACGACCGACTCGCCCGCTGGCGAGACAAGTATCCCCAGGTACCGACTACCGTGCAGCTCGCGCATGGCCGGCCACGACACGAGCTGATCGAGGCCGGTAAGCGGGCGCAGCTGCTGGTGGTTGGCAGCCGGGGACGCAGTGGTTTCCCTGGGCTGCTGCTCGGCTCGACCAGCCACGCGCTGCTCCACCACGCCCCATGCCCGGTGATCGTCGCCCGCTCGACCTCCGCGGCGAGTTGAGCATGGCCATGGGCGACTCGCTGGGCGATATGCGGACCCTGTTCCGCCTCGTAGGCTGGACACGGCGACCGAACTCCTGTTTCGTCGAACGCAACGTGGTTGCCGAAGGAAGGTAGTCGCTGATGATCCGAGTCTTTCTCGTTGATGATCACGAGATCGTGCGGCGCGGTGTAGCCGATCTGATCGAGTCAGACCCTGAACTGACGGTCACCGGCGAGGCAAGCAGCGCCGCGCAGGCGCTGGCCAGGGTGCCGGCGCTACGTCCCGACGTGGTCATCCTGGATGTCCGGTTACCGGATGGCAACGGTATCGAGCTGTGTCGCGACCTCCGCGCCAAACTGCCCGAACTGGCCGCGCTGATCCTGACTTCCTACACCAACGAGGAAGCCATGCTGGACGCAGTTCTCGCGGGTGCCGGCGGCTATGTGATCAAGGATATCCAGGGTATGCGGCTGCTCTCGGCGATCCACGAAGTAGCCGAGGGCCGGTCGTTGTTGGATACCCGCGCTGCGGCGACCCTGATGGACAAACTTCGGCAGGACAGCGCGCCGTCCGGGCCACTTGCCCAGCTGAGCCAGCGGGAACGGGACCTGCTCGAACTGATCGGCGAAGGGTTGACCAACCGGCAGATCTCCGAGCGGATGTTCCTCGCCGAGAAAACGGTGAAGAACTATGTGTCCAGATTGCTCGGCAAACTGGACATGGAACGTCGCACGCAGGCAGCCGTACTGGCCACCGAATTGCGTAAGGACCGCCAGGACGGCGAGCGCAACTGGTAACCAGCCGTCCCTGTCGGGTCGACCAGCCCGCCGTCAGCTGTCGCTGATCGACAAATTGCGCCACAATCGCTAGCGGAGACCTCGCGCGCGGGTCAACGCCTGGGCGAACCGTGGTCGGCGGACGGCGAGCGGAAGGCGACTGGTGCTCATGCGTAGGCAACTGCCGCGTTGGTCAGAGTTCAAGCCACTGCTGCGACCGCGGCGGATCAGCCTCAAGCCAGTGAACCGGCGACTCGCGGCCGCGCACACCATCGCGGACCTGCGCGCTATCTCGGCACGGCGGATACCGAGAGCGGTGTTCGACTATGTCGACGGCGCGGCTGAGGAGGAAGTCAGCATGCGCCGCGCCAGGGAAGCGTTCGACCAGGTCGAGTTCCGGCCGAACGTCCTCAGGGATGTCGGCACGGTGGATACCGAGGTATCCGTACTCGGCCGCACCTGGCCGGTGCCCTTCGCCTTGGCGCCTACCGGGTTCACCAGGATGCTCCAGCACGAAGGCGAGCGCGCGGTGGCGCGTGCGGCGCAGCGGACCGGCGTGACCTTTGCACTGTCCACAATGGCTAGCACGACGATCGAAACAGCCGCCGCGGAGGCACCAGCGGCGAACCGGTGGTTTCAGCTGTACGTTTGGCGCGATCATGGTTTCGCCAAGGAGCTCATCGAGCGCGCCCACGCTGCCGGCTACCAGGCGCTGATCCTCACCGTGGACACGCCGGTCGGTGGCGCGCGATTGCGCGATGTACGCAACGGGCTGAGCATCCCGCCACAACTGACCGCGCGGACCGTGCTCGATGCGGCGCGGCACCCTAGCTGGTGGTTCAACCTCCTCACCACGGAGCCACCGACGGTGGCCGCGCTTGGCGACCGGCAGGGCACCGCCGCGCAGTTGGTGGACCAGCTGTTCGACCCCTCGATCACCTTCGCGGATCTCGACTGGATTCGCGGGGCCTGGCCGGGACCACTGATCGTGAAGGGAATCCAGACCGTCGCCGATGCCCGCGCGGCCGTCGACCATGGCGCGGACGCACTCGTGGTGTCCAACCACGGCGGCAGGCAACTTGACCGAGCGCCTACCCCGCTGCGGCTGCTGCCTTCCGTTGTCGACGCGGTCGGCGATCGCGCTGAGGTGCTGATGGATTCCGGTCTGCGTAGCGGTAGCGACATCGCCGCGGCGATCGCCATGGGCGCGCGGGCCTGCCTGGTCGGCAGGGCGTTCCTGTACGGCTTGATGGCCGCCGGCGAGTTCGGCGTGCAGCGAGCCATCTCGATCTTGCACACCGAGCTGGCTCGAACCATGCGGCTGCTCGGGGTGTCGGCGGTCAGCGAGCTGAACCGGGAACACGCGATCCTACGCGATTGAACACCCGCGAAAGGAGCACCAATGGAGGTCGTCGAGTTCAGCCCAACCCCGGAGCAGTACGCGTGGACTTTCGGTGGCGTGGCGCCGATCCGGCACGTACGTCCGGGTAGCCTGCTGCGGCTGTGGACCGAGGACGCGTTCTGTGGAAACTTGCGCGATATTACCGATCTGCCAAGCCGCGCGCTCACGATGCCGTTCGTGAACCCACAGACCGGTCCGTTCTATGTGGACGGATCGGAGCCAGGTGACACCCTTGCGCTGCATTTCGTGGATCTCACTCCAGCGCGCGATTGGGCCGCATCCGCGACGATCCCGTTCTTCGGCGGGCTGACCGGCACCGACCGAACCGCGATGCTGCAGCCGGCACTCGACGAACGAACCTGGATCTACCACGTCAACAGTGCCCGGAACTCAGTCGAGTTCGTCGCGCATGCCAGCGATTTTCGCCTCGAGTTGCCGATGTCGCCGATGCTTGGCACGGTTGGGACGGCGCCGGCAGCTGGCGAGGCACGGTCCTCGCTCGTTCCCGATACCTTCGGCGGCAATATGGACACTCCGGAAATGCGCGCCGGGGCGACCTGTTTTCTAGCCGTCAACGTACCTGGCGCGCTGTTTTCGGTTGGCGATGGCCATTACCGGCAGGGTGAGGGCGAAGCCTGCGGCACCGCGGTTGAGGGCGCCATGCATGTCACGATGCTCGTCGATCTGATCAAAGGCGGCGCTCCAGCGTGGCCACGAATCGAAACGGACGACCACCTGGCCTCGGTGGGTTCGAGCCGACCGCTCGAGGACGCATGGCGAGCCGGGCAACGCGACATGATCAGCTGGTTCGGCGAGCTCTACGGTCTGGACCCCCTGGACGGCTACCAGCTGCTCACCCAGATCAGCGAAGCACCATTGGCCAATGTGGTGGATGCCAACTACAGCTCGGTCACGAAGGTGGCGAAACGCCTGTTGCCCACGGCCACGGCCTATCAGGGAATGCACCAGAAGATGCGTCAGCTGGCCGCGACGATCGGCTGACCACCAGCAGCACCTCACCCGGAAGAACAGGAGTTCGGATCCATGGACCTGCAACTGAACGGGCTGCGCGCCCTGGTGACCGGCGGGACCAAGGGAATCGGCCGAGGGATCGTCGAAGCCCTCGTCGCGGAGGGCGCCAAGGTCGGCTTCTGCGCCCGCACCGAGGAGCAGGTCAACGATTTCGCCGCCCAACTAACCGAAGCCGGGCACACCGCTACTGGGTCCGCTGTGGACGTCGCGGACATCGAAGCCGTTCGGTCCTGGGTGGACAACGCCGCGGCAGCACTCGGCGGGCTCGATATCGTCGTCGCCAACGTCAGCGCGCTGGCGATCCCCAACGAGCCATCGAACTGGCGGATCAGCTTCGACGTGGACCTGATGGGCACGGTTGGTCTCGTGGATGCCGCCATGCCGCATCTCGAGCGGAGCACCGCCCCGTCGATCGTGACGATCTCCAGCGTTTCCGGGAGGGAAATCGACTTCGCCGCTGGCCCCTATGGCACCTTCAAAGCCGCCATCATCCATTACACCCAAGGGTTGGCGTATCAGTTGGCGGCACAGGGAATCCGCGCAAACAGTGTCTCGCCCGGCAACACCTATTTCGCCGACGGCGTCTGGCAGACAATGGAGCAGAACAATCCGGAATTCTTCGCCGAGGCACTCGCGCTCAACCCGACGGGCCGGATGGCCACCCCGGCGGAAGTAGCCAGGGGCGTCGCGTTTCTTGCCAGCCCGGCGGCAAGTTTCATCACCGGAACCAATTTGCTGATCGACGGGGCGCTGACCCGCGGCGTGCAGTTCTGATCCGATACCCGCAACGACCACTCGCGTGGAGTCACGCTCCGTACAGTTCACCAAACGCAATACTCCTCCGGGGTTGCCCCCTGGTTCGATACGTTCGCTTGCCTCGCTGCTGACCGCGACGTTACTCGGCCAAACGACCGAAGATTCGTGCACGGTCCGCAAGGGTGCTGCTACCTTCGGCTCATGTCCCGTAAACGATCTTGAGCGCCGCACCCGAACCGAGCCACCGCCGCAGACCAGCCACAACGACCGCCCAGCTAATGCGTTGTCGTGTCATCGCGGAAGCGGTAACCCATTCTCCGGAGGAAGCTCCAGTGGATTCAATTACAGCATTTCTGAAAAAGATTGACTCAACCGCATCGAATCTTGTTTCAGAAATGCTCAGCGATCCGTACGGAAAATACTCCCCATCCATTTATGAAACCGGGCGGGTAACCGCGGTCGCACCGGAGTTCGCCGGACAACAACTCAGATTGCAATTCCTCCTGCGGACCCAATGCGCGGACGGCAGCTGGACCGGACGACCGGGATACTGGATCCTACCTACCCTGAGCGCGACGGAAGCGCTGCTGCGCGCGATGCGAAATCCCCGGCAGGCGACGGCCGCGGGGATCCACGCCGAACACCTCGACCGCGCCGTGAGCGCCGCGCTGCGCGCGCTGCACGACCGGCTCGGCCCGACCGGCGAGGCACTACCCGATACCGTCGCGGTCGAAGCGCTCGTACCGTGGCTGGTGGATGAGGTAAACACGCAGCTCGGCGACGCGGATGACGGTGCGCTGGCCGGCCGTATCCCGGATGAACTGCGCCGACCACTGCGATACCCACCCGGGTGCATACCCGAACTGCTCGCCGAGCTTCGCGAGGCGGTGGCCCAGCGACAACCGATTCCCGACAAACTCCGGCATTCCAGCGAGATGCTGGGCACAGGCATCGCCGAGCTACCGGATTTCCAGCCGGTGACCGGTACTATTGGCTGCTCCCCCGCCGCAACCGCTACCTGGCTTGGCGAACGTCTCGAATACGAATCCGGTCATCCCTCGGCGCGCTACCTGACCGAAGTGCAACGCCGCTATGCGGGTCTCGTGCCGGTCGCCGCGCCGCTACCTACCTTCGAACGCGCCTGGGTCAGCGCCACCATTCTGACCGCCGGCTTCGACGTCACTCCGCCAGCGCGCCTGGTCGCGGACCTTGACCAGGCGCTCGGCCAGGAAGGCGCCCCTGGCGGCGCTGGTCTGCCGCCAGATGTGGACGACACCGCGGCGGTGCTGCACACCCTGGCGCGCCTCGGTAGTCCGCGAGCGCCCACCGCGTTGTGGCATTACCTGGTCGATCCGCATTTCTGCTGCTATCCGAACGAACGCACCCCGTCCACCAGCGCGAACGCGCATGTGCTGCTGGCACTCGGCGCCACGCTGCGGGTTGGCCAGGCCGCGGCGCGACGCCAGGTCGAGATCATGCGCCGGTTGACCCAGTGGCTGTGCGCCCAGCAGCAGCTCGACGGCGCGTGGACGGACAAATGGCATGCCTCGCCCTACTACGCGACCGCGCGATGCGCGCTGAGCCTGCACGAGTACGGCGGCGCTACCGCACACCCCGCGCTGGACAAGGCCGTCTCGTGGGTACTCGCGAACCAACGTCCGGACGGCTCGTGGGGGCACTGGGAAGGCACCTACGAGGAAACGGCCTATGCCATGCAGATCCTGCGGTGTGGTCAGGCACCCAGATCAGCGACCGCCGATGAGGCGCTGGCGCGCGGCTGTGCGTTCCTGCTCGACTGGGATCCGACCGCCGAACATCCGCCGCTGTGGCACGACAAGGACCTCTATACGCCGATCAGAGTGGTGCGGATCGAAGGACTGGCCGCGCTGCGCACCGCGCTGAGCGATCCGCGCGTCACCAGGGCGCTGCGGCCACAGAGCGTGGAACGGATCGGCCAACCAATCGGCCAGCCGTAATCGCATCGGTCAGCGGCGTCCCGCCAGCAGCAACGCGACGGCGGTCAGGGCCATCATCCCGAACGCGGACAGCCACGCGGCGGGCACGCCCTGGGTACTGGCGAGCACGCCAAAAATGATCGGGCCGAGCGCGCCGCCAATGAACACCCCGGTCTGGGTCACCGCGGTCGCCGTGGCGACCCGGTCCGGGAACCGCGCGGCGACCGCGAAGTTGAACACGCCCTGCCACGCCCAGCCGAAGCCAAAGCCGAGCACCAAACCAACCAGGAACAGCACCGGCTGCCCGAAGGCGAGCAACAGGAAACCGATCGAGCCCACGATCACCATCGTGGTGACCATTCGGAGCAGGTTCGGCTTCCTGCGATCGGCGAGGGCACCGGCACCCAGCCGGCTCGCCAGGCCGGCCGCGGAACCGAGCGCGAGCATCAGGCCGGCGTTGCCCTCTTCATAACCGACCTCCACGGCGGTCAACGTCACGAACGCGCCCATCGCGTTCGCCGCGGCTGCCCCGAATCCCGCGGCGATGCTGAGCAGCGTGAGCAACACGCCCGTGGACCCACCGCTGTTCCGAACTCGCGCTTTTGGCCGGGTCCAGCGCAATCGGGGGACGCAGACGGCGCTGAGCAACGCGAGTAGCCCGGCGATCGCGAACACCCACCGCCAGCCAATCGTCAACGCGATCGCCGGCACCGCCAGTCCGGCGGAGAGCGTGGCGGCGGGAATGGCCGCCTGTTTGACGGCGAAGGCAAAACCACGCCGATCCGGCTTGACCCGCCGCATGAGCAGCTCGTTACTCGCGGGTTGGCACAGCGAATTGGTTACCCCGGCGAGGGCGATCACCCCGAGCAGCCAGCCGGCGTTCGGCACCGCGGCCAGTCCGAACAGGCACAGCGCGCTGCCCAGCGCCGCGGACCGCATCGCGATGGTCGGTCCGACCCGCTCGGTTACGGCCGCGAACGGTCGCGCCGAAACCGCGCCAGCGGCGAAGAAGATGGATGCGGCCGCGCCAAGTAGAGCCTCGGTGAGGCCGAGTTCGGCACGAAGCTGCACACCGAGGCCGCCGACCAGGAACACCGGCATGACACACACGGTGACCAGCAGGCCAACGGATAGCAGTACTCCGCCGGTACCTCGCTGGTCCCGACCGGCGTTGATCTGCTCGCTCTCCGCTAACGACATGGCCACTTCGCAAAAGCTTAGCACTGCTATCTAACTAGTTTGGCTTGTCGTTGTGCGGTACTGACCACATGTCGCCGCGCGCCGCGGCGCGCGACTTCGGCCCGTTGGCGCCCGAACCGGCAGAGGGGTGGCCAATTCGGCCACCGGTGCGGGTGGGTTAGCGTTGCGCGGTGTCGTCCCCCGCAACCGGCTCATCTCCTGGGAAAAAGGTGCCTAGCTCGACAGAAGAAGATCAGGACACTGGCGCGACCAAGGCATCCGGGCCAGCCCCAGCTCGGTGGAGATCGCTCGCCGTCCTGTTGGGCCTGATCGCGGCCATCTGCGCGATCGCGGTCCCCTTCCTGCCCGTCACGCAGGACACCGCCAAGATCGCGTGGCCGCACAATGGCGACACATCGCAGGTCAACGCTCCGTTAACGGCGTACTGGGCGCAGGATATGCAGATATCCGTGCCCTGCTCGTCCATCCAGTCGGTCGATGCGCGCCATCAGGACGGGCGCGCGATGCTGATGTCCACGGTGCCCCCGGACCGCACCGGTTTCGGGTCCGGGATGCAGCTACGAGTCGACGGTAATCTGCTCACCGTGGTCAACCGCGGCCAGCAGGTCGCGGAGCAACCACTGCCGCCGCAGGGTTGCGATGTGCGCTACTCCTCGGACGCGCACTCGACGTCGGTCACCGCGGGCGGCGAAACCATCTTCGAGGAAGAGGGCGATATCCGCCCGCGGGTCCTCGGCATCTATTCGGATATCCAGGCCGAACGGGATCCGATTGACGGTCTGGGCGTTTCGATCACGCCGGACACCAGGTACGAATCCTCACCCACCCTCTGGAAGACCGCGATCTCGCTGATCGGTGTGCTCGCGTTGATCGGCTGCCTGATCGCGGTGAGCAAACTGGACGCGACGGGCGCCCGCCGCGCGCCCCGGCTGGTTCCACTCGGCTGGTGGCGGCTGAACCTGCGCGATGTCCTGGTCATCGGCGCACTCGGGATCTGGGTGATCATCGGCCCGGTCACCGCCGACGACGGGTACATCCTCTCGATGGCGAAGGTCCGCGAGGACGTTGGCTATCTCACCAACTACTACCGCTGGTTCGGCGTAGCCGAGGCACCGTTCGGCTGGTTTTACCACGTCTACGAGCTGATGACGCACGTCAGTTCGGCCCCACCCTGGGTTCGACTGCCCTCGTTCCTGCTCGGCGTACTCAGCTGGTTCCTGATCAGCCGCGAGGTGCTGCCTCGGCTGGGCACGGCGGTGCGCAGCAGCCGTGCCGCCGGCTGGGCCGCCGCCGCGGTGTTCCTGATCTGGTGGATGCCGTTCAACAACGGCTTGCGTCCCGAGCCGGTGGCCGCGGCTGGTTCCCTGCTCGCGCTGACCGCGGTCGAACGGGCACTGGTCACCCGCCGGCTGCTACCGCTGTGCCTCGGACTGATCGCGGCCGCATTCACCCTGGCCGCCACGCCAACCGGGATGATCGCGGTCGCACCGTTCCTCGTCTCCGCGCGGCCACTGGCACGACTGCTGCGTAGTCGCGCGAGCGAAGGGGGCTGGCTGCAGCTACTGGCGCCGATCCTTGGCTCCGGATCCATCGTGCTGATCGTGGTGTTCGTCGACCAGACCTTCGCCAGTGTGCTGGAAGCCACCAGGCTGCGGGGCTTGGTTGGTCCCAGCCTCGGCTGGTACGAGGAGTTCGCGCGCTATCGGCTGCTGTTCGACAGTAGCGCGGACGGCTCACTGAGCCGGCGGTTCCCGGTGCTGCTGCTGTTGTTGTGCACCGTTACCTGCCTTGCGGTACTGCTACGCCGCGGCCGGATTCCCGGTGCCGCGCTTGGCCCCACCCGTCGACTACTCGGCACCATCGCGCTGTTCTTCCTGCTGATGGCGCTGACCCCGACCAAGTGGACCCACCACTTCGGCGCGTTCGCCGCGGTTGGCGCCTCGATCGCGGCACTCACCGCACTGACCACGAGCGCGAACGTCCTGCGGTCCAAACGCAACCGGCGCGCGTTCCTCGCCGCGTTGCTCGGTATCTCCGCGCTCGCGGTGACCGGGCCCAACGCCTACTGGTTCGTGTCCAAACTGGGCGTTCCGTGGAACGATATTCCACCCGAGATTCTCGGTATCAGCATCGCGACCCTGCTGGTGCTGGCTGCCTTGGTGATGGCCGCGATCGCGTTCATCGAGAACATCAGGGCCGGTCTGCAGAACACCGACCAGTTCGTTCGCAAACCGGAACGGCCCCGCAGGGCGCTGCTGCTCGGTTCGGTGTCCCTGGTGGCGATCTGTGGCGCGGTCGCCATCGCGGAATTTGGCAGCATGGCCAAGGCGATCCACAAGCAACGAGACAGCTACAGCCTCGGCGCGGCAAACTTCGAGCACCTCTACAAGAGCAGCTGCAACCTCGGCGACTACGTGACAGTGGAGCGCGATCCGATCGCCAGCGTGCTCCAGCCACTGCCGCCGGAACAACAGCGCACGGTGAATCCCAATCCGGCACCACCGGACCCAGGCGTTGAGCTACCACCGCTGGAACGGACCACCGAACGGGTCCAGGTTGGTTTCCACAGCGATCCGGTTGCGCACGATGACCCGATCTCAAAGCCGCCACACGGTTCCAAGACCGAAAATGCTCCAATGTGGAGCAGTTTCCGCAACGAGCAGAGCCCGATCGGTCAGCTGCGCACCAACTGGTACGCCTTGCCGGCGGAGGCTGACGATCAGGAGGTCGCGATCTCCGTCGCCGGTGAGGAAGACAAGGCCGTTGAGATCAGAGCCGAGTTCGGCAAGCACACCCCCAACGGCATCGAGGTGGTTCGGGAAACCACCGTGGAGATGAAGGAGTCCGAATCCAGCACCTGGGCCGATACCCGGTTCGCCGCCAGGGAGTCCGCCGAGGACGAGGTCATGCGCCTGGTCGTGGAGGACAACGACGTCACCGAAGACGGCTGGATAGCGCTGACCAGTCCACGGTTGCCGGAACTCACCACGCTCACTGAACTCGTCGGTGACGAACCGACCTATATGGACTGGCCGGCTGGCTTCGTGTATCCCTGCGTCCAGCTGCCAACCACCCAGGACGGGATCAGCGAGATTCCGAAGTACCGCATCACGGCTTCGCCACTGGCTGGCGACGGGAATGTCTCCTCAGCCAAGGGCGGCGGCCCACTCGGCTGGATCGAAGAGGTCGCCAATCAGCCCGAGGTACCCAGCTACCTGGCCGGGGACCGCGACCAACCGTGGGGCCAGCTACTCAAGGTGGAGCCGTATGAGGACGGTGTCGAACCACACGTGATTCGCGAACAGGAAGTCCGACCAGGTTGGTGGTCGCCGGGGCCAGGGCCGAGCCAAGCGGACGGGAGTACTGAGCCTCGCTAATCAGCTAGGGTCAGCGCGTCAGATGTATTGAGTGGCACTTTCGGACCCAGGCGGATCCCCGTAGCTGCTTGCCGACGGCGGCACGAGGATCCATCGACGGTAGGGAGCTTTGACGTGACCGATGTACGAGAGATGACCATTGGGGTGTTCGGCGGCACCGGCCCACAGGGCAAGGGTCTGGCCGTGCGGTGGGCACGAGCTGGCCTACGGGTGGTGATCGGCTCCCGGGACGCCGAGCGGGCCGGCCAGGCCGCGGCGGAGATCGCCGAATTGGCTGGTTCGGACACCGTGTCCGGCGCGCAGAACGCCGACTGCGCGCGCAGGGCGGATATCGTGCTCGTCGCGGTGCCATGGGACGGGCACGCCAAGACGCTCGAATCGTTGCGTACCGAACTCGCCGGCAAGATCGTCATTGACTGCGTGAACCCGCTGGGCTTCGACAAGCGCGGCCCGTACGCGCTTGTCGTCGATGAAGGCAGCGCCGCGCAGCAGGCGGCGGCACTGCTGCCGGAATCCCGGGTGACAGCGGCTTTCCACCACGTTTCCGCGGTGACCCTCGCGGATGTGTCCATTCCGGAAGTCGATATGGACGTACTCGTGCTCGGGGATGACCGTGCAGCCACCGATGTGGTGCGTGAACTGGCCGACGTGATCCCGGGAGTGCGGGGAATCTACGGCGGCCGACTGCGCAACGCGCACCAGGTCGAGGCGTTTACCGCGAATCTGATCGCGATCAACCGGCGCTACAAGGCACACGCCGGCCTGCGGATCACCGATATCGACAGCTGACCCTCGCGTAGCCAGCATGGCAAAGAAGGTGGGGCGGCTTTTCCTGACCGCCCCACCTTCTTTCGTACGGCTACTCGAAAATCTCGCCGCGCTCCGCCTTGGCCACCAGCGAAGCTGGCGGCGCGAACCGCTCACCGTAGTGGTCGGCCAACTCCTTGGCACGGGCGACGAAACCCGCTACCCCGCCGGCGTAGTTGTTGATGTACTGGATCACACCACCGGTCCATGCCGGGAAGCCGATGCCCATAATGGACCCGATATTCGCGTCCTGGACCGACCGAAGCACGCCCTCGTCGAAGCACTTCACCGTCTCCAGCGCCTCCGCGAACAGCATCCGCTCCTTCATGTCCTCGAAGGGCAGCTCGGTACCCCGCGCGAAGTGCTCCGCGAGCCCTTCCCACAGACCGGCACGTTTGCCGTCCGCGTAGTTGTAGAAACCCGCTCCGGCGGATTTCCCGCCACGTTCGAACTTGTCGACCATCCGGTCGATCACCGAATCCGCCGGATGCGGTGCCCAGGTGCCACCCGCCGCCTCCACCGCGGCCTTGGTCTCCTCCCGAATCTTGCGCGGCAGGGTCAGGGTCAGCTCATCCATTAGCTGCAGTGGCGGCGCGGGATAACCTGCCTGCGAACCAGCCTGTTCCACAGAGGACGGTGCTACGCCCTCGGCGACCATGGCAACGGCTTCGTTGATAAACGTGCCGATCACCCTGCTGGTGAAAAAGCCCCTGCTGTCATTGACCACGATGGGGGTTTTCTTGATTTGCTGCGCGACGTCGATCGCCTTGGCAAGCGTCGCCTCGCTGGTCTTCTCACCACAGATGATCTCGAGCAGCGGCATCTTGTCCACAGGGGAAAAGAAGTGCAACCCGATGAAGTCGTCCTGCCGCTTGACACCTTCGGCGAGGCCGGTGATCGGGAGCGTCGAGGTGTTCGAACCGAGTACCGCGTTCGGTGCGACGATGTCTTCGATCTCCTGGAAGACCTTGTGCTTGAGTTCCTGGCTCTCGAATACCGCTTCGATCACCAGGTCGCAGCCGGCAAGGTCGTTCGGATCGGCGGTCGGGGTGATCCTGGCAAGCGTCTCGTCGGCTTTGTCCTGGGTGAGCTTGCCGCGCGAGACCTGCTTGTCGAACAGCGCTACCGAATAGCCCTTGCCCTTGTCCGCGTTCTCCTGAGAGACATCCTTGAGCATGACCTGCATACCGCCCCGCGCGCAGACGTAGGCGATCGCGGCCCCCATCATGCCGGCCCCCAGCACCGCCACCTTGTTCGCGGTGAACGTCGGATAGCCATCCGGGCGGGAGCCACCCGAGTTGATGTGCTGCAGATCGAAGAAGAAAGCCTTGGTCATGTTCTTCGCGACCGGACCGGTTGCCAGCTCGACGAAGTACCGCGACTCGATCACGAACGCGGTGTCCACATCGACCTGTGTTCCCTCGATCGCAGCCGCCATGATCTTGCGCGGCGCGGGCATGTTCGCGCCCTTGAGCTGCTTACGCAGGTTCGCAGGGAACGCGGGCAGATTGGCCGCAAAGCTCGGATTGCTCGGGGTGCCGCCGGGGATCTTGTACCCCTTGGTGTCCCACGGCTGGGCCGCTTCGGGGTTTGCCTTGATCCAGGCCTTGGCTGCGGGCACCAGCTCATCCACCGAGGACGTCAGCTCATTGACCAGTCCCAACTCGGCAGCCTTCGCCGGCTTGTGTCGCTGGCCCTGCAACAACACGTTCAGCAGGGCGTTCTGAATCCCCAGCAGTCGTACCGTACGCACGATCCCGCCACCGCCCGGCAGCAGACCGAGACTCACCTCGGGCAGGCCGATCTGCGAGCCGCGCACATCGGCCGCGATGCGATAGTGACAGGACAGGGCGATCTCCAGGCCGCCACCGAGCGCGGCGCCGTTGATGGCCGCGACCACAGGCTTGCCAAGCTTTTCCAGCCGGCGCAGCTGTGCCTTGGTTTCGGTGACCTGCTTGAAGACCTCCTCGGCGTGTTCCGGCTGCACCTGGATCAGATCATTGAGGTCGCCACCGGCGAAGAACGTCTTCTTCGCGGACGTGATAACGACACCGGTGATCGAGTCGCGCTCGGCCTCGAGCCGGTCCACGGTAGCGGCCATCGCGGACCGGTACGTCTCGTTCATCGTGTTGGCCGACTGATCCGGGTCGTCCATGGTGAGTACGACGATGCCGTCCGCGTCGGACTCCCAGCGAATCATGTTCTGTTCAGTCATTCGGTGTCTCGATTCCCTTTCGAAGTCCGGCCGTTCAGACGCGCTCGATCAGGGTCGCCAGCCCCATGCCGCCGCCAATGCACAAGGTGATCACGGCGCGGTTGGCCTGCCGCCGTTCCAACTCGTCCACCATCGTGCCCGTGATCATCGCGCCAGTAGCGCCGAGCGGATGGCCCATCGCGATGGCACCACCGTTGACGTTGAGCTTCTCGTCCGGGATACCCAGATCCTTCTGGTACTTCAGCACAACGGAAGCGAACGCCTCGTTCAGCTCGAACAGATCGATATCGGCCACCGAAAGCCCGGTCTTGGCGAGCAGCTTGCGAGTGGCCGGCGTCGGCCCGGTCAGCATGATCGTCGGATCGGCACCGCTGGTGGCGGTCGCCACTACACGGGCCCTCGGGGTCAGGCCGAGTTCGTTGCCGACCTGCTCGCTGCCGATCAGCAGCAGCGCGGCGCCGTCCACGATGCCCGAGGAGTTCGCGGCGGTGTGTACGTGGTTGATCGCCGCTACGGAGTGGTACTTCTGCAGGGCGACCGCGTCGAACCCGCCCATCTCGCCAATGCCCTCGAACGATGGCGAGAGCTTGCCCAACCCGGCAACCGTGGACTCCGGCCGCATATGTTCATCGTGGTCGAGGATGGTGATGCCGTTCTGGTCCTTCACCGGGATCACGGACTTCGAGAAGTAACCGCCGGACCACGCGGCCGCGGCGCGCTCCTGCGAGCGCACGGCATAGCTGTCCACGTCCTCGCGGGAGAAGCCCTCGATCGTGGCGATCAGGTCAGCGCCGATTCCCTGCGGTACGAAGTAGGTCTCGTAGCTCGTCTCCGGGTCCATCGCCATCGCGCCGCCATCAGAGCCCATCGGCACCCTGGACATGGACTCGACGCCACCGGCGAGCAGCAGCTCGTCGAACCCGGCACGTACCTTCTGTGCCGCGGTGTTCACCGCTTCCAGCCCCGAAGCGCAGAACCGGTTGAGCTGTACCCCGGCAACGTGGTCGGGCAGTCCGGCGGCCAGCGCGGCGATACGCGCGATCACCGAACCCTGGTCACTCACCGGCGAGACCACGCCGAGAATGACGTCCTCCAGCCGGTCGGTGTCCAGATTCGGGTGCCGCTTACGCAGTTCGTCGATCAAGCCGACCACCAGTGAGATCGGCTTCACCCCATGCAACGAGCCGGTCGCCTTGCCGCGACCGCGTGGGGTGCGGATCGCGTCGTAAATGAATGCTTCGGTACTCACGCTAGAACCGGTCCTCTCTGACATACCCACGTTCGACGAGACCCATGTTCCGGTTGGGCCCACGCTCGGCTGGCATCCGTCGCGCCGCGCCCGACCCGGCGGTTAGCCCCGAGTCTACGATGCGAATAAGCATTAACTTAGCCGCTACTGTTGTCCACTTGTCAATAGTTCCGCGCGCCACCTAACGTGATGTCGATACGGTGACACGGATGCGCAGCGGAGGCAGCGAGTTGGATGGTTATGACAAGACCCCCCATCCGGCTAACAATGCGGTCGTGACCAGCGCCGTTACCCTTCGGCACGGCCGAGCAGGACACCGCCGAAGTACACCCGGTCGCGGGCAGCTCGCCCATTTGAACGTTGTGACAGGTCACACATCGATACGGCGCCACGCGGGTGTCGCCCGAGCGAGCTCGGACCGCGCTCGTTCCCGCGCCGTTGGCGAGCCACGATGACGGCCGAGGTGAGTGCCGCGCCCCGGCCGCGCGGAACCCGCAAACAGCAGCTCGGCGCGGTCGCGGCGAACCTGTTCCTCGAACACGGCTACCTCGGCGTCGGCGTCAACGACATCGCCACCGCGGCGGGTATCAGCGGGCCCGCGCTGTACCGACACTTCCCTAGCAAACAGGCATTGCTGGCGCATGTACTACTCGAAGGCATCGGACACGTGCAGCACGCGGCCAGCGGGCAGCTGCATTCGATGCGAGCGCCGAGGACCAGGCTGGACGCCTTCGCGACCGCGCTCGCCGAGGTAGCGGTCACCCACCGCGGCGCGGCCGCGTTATGGCGCTGGGAAGGCAGGCACCTCGCCGAACACGACAGGGAACAGGTTCTCGGCACGGCGAACGAGGTCATGACGGACTGGGTCGCGTTGCTGCGCGAAGCCCGGCCCGAACTATCCGCCTCGGCCGCCCAATTGCGCTGCTGGGCCGCGTTGAGCGTGTTCGGCAGTGTCGCCGTACACCGCACAAGCCTGCCCAAACGCCAGTACGTACCGCTGATCGCGCGGCTGGCGATGGCCGTACTCGATGCCCACCTGCCGTCCTCGGTACCGCCACGCCCCGTCTCAATCGAGCCAGACCAACCCTCGACCACCAAACGCGAGGAGCTACTTGCCGCGGCAACCACACTGTTTCGCCGGCACGGTTTCCCCGCGGTCAGCGTCGAGGAGATCGGCCAGTCCGTCGGGCTGGCCGCGGCCAGCGTGTACCGGCACTTCCCCAGCAAGGCGGATATGCTGCTGGCCGCCTGCCACCGGATGGCGGCAACGCTACGAGCCGAAGCCGAGCACGCGGTCATGGCCGCCGACAACCCGGCAGAGGCGCTCGACCGGCTCCTCACCGCCTACGTCGACATCGCCGCGGACAACCGCGATCTGCTGGCCGTCTACAGCACGGACACGCTGCATCTGCCACGAAGCAGGCGGGCCGAGCTGACCAGTCTGCAGCGGGATTACGTGGCGCACTGGGTGGAGCTGGATCGTCGGTTGCGGCCGGCCCGTACCGAGCGGGCGAGTCGGATCGCCGTACACGCGACCCTGACCATCGTGAACGATCTGGTCCGTACCGGGAAGACCTGGCGCCACCCCCAGCCACGGGCGGAGTTGATCGCCATCGGGAGGCAGATTCTGCTCGCCGAACCGGCCGAGCCGCCGTCGAACGATCCAGGGGCGGAGAGCACCAGTATCCGCGCCACGACTGAACCGGAGTTTCGATGACCGCGGCAACAACACCGCGCTGGCGGCGGATGGAACCAGACGAACGCAAGCAACAGATCTTCACCTGCGCGATTCGCCTGTTCAGCGAACATCCCTACGTTGACGTGTCCACAACGGATATCGCACGGGCGGCGGGAGTAGCACGTGGACTGATCAACCACTACTTCGGCACCAAACGCGAGCTGTATCTGGAAGTTATCCGGGTCATGGTCACGATCCCGCACAGCGCGATGACCCAGATCCCGGACGGCTCACTGGACGAGCGGATCGACGCCAGCGTGAACTGGTTCCTGGACACCGTGTCCCGGCACGGCAAGATGTGGATCTCGGCGATCGGCGCGGAGGGGTTTGGGCAGGACCAGGACGTGGAGCGAATCCTCGCCGAAGCCGACGATATCGCGGCCGAACGGGTGCTGGAAGCCGTCGGACTCACCGAGGCGCCTCGGCACCGCTCCGAAATCCGCGCGATGATCCGCGCGTACGGGGGCATGACGAAGACCGCGATGCGGGAATGGCTCAGCCACGGCATCCTGCGCCGCTCGGACGTACATCTGCTGTTGACCGGTACCCTGCGGGCGCTGGTTCGGGATGTCTTCCCCGCGCTACGGGCGAGCGACCAGGCCAGTGAGCACAACCAGGCCAACAAGCACGGTCAGCGCGGCCCCACTGGCTAGCGGCGCCGCTAGACGTTGCGCCGATACTGCCCGCCGACCTCGAAGAACGCCTCGGTGATCTGCCCGAGCGAGCACACTCGCGCGGCGTCCATCAGTTCCGCGAACACGTTCGCTCCTGTCGTGGCCGCCTCCTGTAGCCGCCGCAACGCCTGCCGCGCCTGTTCGTCGTTGCGCTGCTGGAAGTCGGCGAGCCGATCGAGCTGCGAACGTTTCTCGTCCTCGGTGGCCCTTGCCAGCTCGACCTCGACCTCGTCCTCTGCCGGGTTCGGATTCCGGAACGTATTGACCCCGACGATCGGCAGTGAGCCGTCATGCTTGAGCCGCTCGTAGGCCATCGACTCGTCCTGGATCTTACCGCGCTGGTAGCCGGTTTCCATCGCCCCAAGCACTCCGCCGCGCTCGGAGATCCGGTCGAACTCCACCAGCACCGCTTCCTCAACCAGGTCGGTCAGCTCGTCAATGATGAACGATCCCTGCAACGGGTTCTCGTTCTTGGACAGCCCCCATTCCTTGTTGATGATCATCTGGATCGCCATCGCGCGCCGCACCGAGCTCTCCGTGGGTGTCGTGATGGCTTCGTCAAACGCGTTGGTGTGCAAAGAGTTCGCGTTGTCATAAAGGGCGCACAATGCCTGCAGCGTCGTCCGGATATCGTTGAAGCTCATCTCCTGGGCGTGCAATGAACGCCCGGAGGTCTGCACGTGGTACTTGAGCTTCTGCGAGCGCTCGTTCGCCCCGTAGCGTTCTTTCATCGCCACTGCCCAAATCCGGCGGGCCACCCTGCCAATCACGCTGTACTCGGCGTCCATCCCGTTCGAGAAGAAGAAGGACAGGTTCGGCGCGAAATCGTCGATATGCATCCCCCTGGCAAGGTAGGACTCGACATAGGTGAAGCCATTGGCAAGCGTGAAGGCGAGCTGACTGATCGGATTCGCGCCAGCTTCGGCGATGTGGTAGCCGGAGATGGAGACCGAGTAGAAGTTGCGGACCCCGTTCTGGATGAACCATTCCTGGATATCCGACATCATCCGCAGCGAGAACTCGGTGGAGAAGATGCAGGTGTTCTGTCCCTGATCCTCCTTGAGAATGTCGGCCTGGACCGTGCCGCGCACGTTGCGCAGCGCCCAGTCTCGCAGCCGCTCGGCTTCCTGCTCGTCCGGCTCCCGACCGTGCTCGGCGCGGAAGGCATCAAACTGCTGGTCGATCGCCGTGTTCAGGAAGAAGGCCAGGATCGTCGGAGCGGGCCCGTTGATCGTCATGGACACCGAGGTATTCGGCGCGGTGAGGTCGAAACCCGCGTATAGCGCTCGCATGTCCTCGACCGTCGCGATCGAGACACCCGACGTGCCCACCTTGCCGTAGATATCCGGTCGGGTCGCCGGATCGGCGCCATAGAGCGTCACCGAGTCGAAGGCCGTGGACAGTCGGGTGGCCTCGGACCCCTCGGAAAGGTACTTGAAGCGCCGGTTGGTACGGAACGCGTCGCCCTCACCGGCGAACATGCGCGCCGGGTCCTCCCCGTCCCGCTTGAACTGGAAAACACCGGCGGTGTAAGGGAACCGCCCTGGCAGATTCTCGCTGCGTAGGAACCGCAGCAGCTCACTGTCCTCGACGAACCTCGGCAGCGCGACGCGCGGAATCTGGTTGCCGGACAAGGTTTCCCGCCATAGCTGGGTACGTATCTCGGTGTCGCGCACCTGCACGACGAGTTCATCCGCCCGGTACTGTTCCACCGTGGCTGGCCAGTCGGCCAGAAGCGCGTTGATATCGGCGCCAATACCGGCTTCCGCTGCTGTGACCAGCTCGCCGATCGGTGCCGTGTCGGCGCCAGCCTCGTCGAGTGCGTCCCGCGCGGCGGCGAGCTGCCGTTGCTGACGTACGGCAGCGACCTGCTCGGCGGTCCTGCCGTGGTAACCGCGCACGGTATCCGCGATATCGGCGAGGTAGCGCGCCCTGCTCGTCGGGATCACCGTGGCAGCCGAAGTGGACACCTTGCCCGCCACCGGATTCAGCAGTCCGGCTGAAATGGACAGTCCCTTGCCGCCAAGGATCTCCCGAAGGTACTGGTAGAGCGCGGTGACACCATCATCGTTGAAGGTGGCTGCACTGGTGCCGAACACCGGCATGTCCTCCCAGGACACCCCGAACTCCTGGCGGTTGCGCACCAGTTGGCGCGCGACATCCCGCCGCGCGTCCTCGGCTCCCCTGCGCTCGAACTTGTTGATCGCCACGGCTTCCGCGAAGTCCAGCATGTCGATCTTTTCCAGCTGCGATGCGGCCCCGAATTCCGGGGTCATCACGTACAGCGGGATATCCACGTGATCGACGATGCCGGCATCGCCCTGACCAATACCGGGCGTCTCGACGATGACCAGGTCGAAGCCGGCCGCCTTGCAGGCACGTACGCTGTCATCAAGCGCGTGCGGGATCTCCCCGCTTGCCGAGCGCATCGCCATCGAGCGGAAGTACACGGACGATCCCTCGAGTGAGTTCATCCGGATACGATCGCCAAGCAGCGCCCCGCCGCCCCTGCGCCGGGTCGGATCCACGGCGAGTACGGCGATCCGCAGTTTGTCCTCCTGGTCCAGCCGGAACCGCCGGATGAGCTCATCAGTCAGCGAGGATTTACCCGAGCCACCCGTACCGGTGATCCCGAGTACCGGTACCTCGCGCCGTCCGGCCGCATCGGCGATCGCCGTGTGCCATTCGGCCGGCAGCTCATCGGCTTCGAGCTGCGTGATCACCCGCGCCAGACTGCGCGTATCACCATGCAACAGGTCTTCCACCGAGCTGCCAGCCAGGCGTGCGGCCAGATCCTCGTCGCACTCCTTGATCATCGAGTTGATCATCCCGACCAGGCCGAGCTCCTGGCCGTCATCCGGTGAGAAGATCCGCGCGACGCCCCGCGAGTGCAGCAGATCGATCTCCTCTCGGACGATGACCCCGCCACCGCCGCCGTACACCCGAATATGCCCGGCGTCGCGCTCGTTGAGCAGCTCGACCAGATAGCTGAAGTATTCGACGTGCCCGCCCTGATACGCGCTCACCGCGATGCCGTGCGCATCCTCGGCGATCGCCGTGTTGACCACCTCGTTGACGGACCGGTTGTGTCCGAGATGAATCACCTCCGCGCCCTGTGCCTGCAGGATGCGGCGCATGATGTTGATCGAAGCGTCATGCCCGTCGAACAAGCTCGACGACGTGACGAACCGAACGGGATGCACGGGACGGTACAGCTCAGCGCTCATACCATCCAAAATACTTGGACTTCCTACTATTTTGAAGACACGACAGCGTGACGCCGGTCTCGCGGATTGATTCTCGCCAGCGCGCGGCGCACTCCTGGGCCGCGGGCGCGGGTTAACTTGGTGTACCGGACCTCGCGGCGATCCACTGGCGCATCGCGTACTCGACGAGCGTGATGAGCGTCTGCTTCGTCGACTCACGCTCGCGCGCGTCACAGCGCACGATCGGCACCGAAGGATCGATCGACATCGCTTCCCGCACGTCCTCGACGCGGTGCGTCAATACGCCGTCGAAGGTGTTCAGCCCGACGATATAGGGAAGCCCACGGTCTTCGAAGAAATCGACGGGCGAGAACGAATCGGCCAACCGCCGGGTGTCGGCAAGTACCACCGCACCGATCGCGCCTCGCACCAGGTCGTCCCACATGAACCAGAACCGCTGCTGGCCGGGTGTGCCGAACAGATACAGGATCAGGTCGGTGTCCAGCGACACCCTGCCGAAGTCCATCGCCACCGTGGTGGTGGCCTTGTTGGGGGTCGCCGCGAGATCATCCACGCCGGTGCTGGCGTCGGTCATCATCGCTTCGGTGGTCAACGGCACTATCTCGGACACTGAGCCGACGAACGTGGTCTTGCCCGCTCCGAAACCACCGGCCACGACGATCTTCGCCGAGGTCATGGTGGGGGCCGCAGCGGCCTGCTGCGGTGCTCTATAGCCGACGGAGTCCACTCAAAACCCTTTCCATCAACGTCAGTCGTGCCTCAGCACCATCATCAGACACGGTTTGGTGCACATTCACCAGCCCCAGATCGGCCACATCGCTGACGAGTACCCGCGCCACCCCAAGGGGTACTCCCAACAACGCGGCCACCTCCGCGACCGACCGTGGCTGCCGGCAGATATCGACCATAGACCGGTGTTCGACCTGGAGTTGAGACTCGTCCACAAGTGCGCGTTCGGCACAGGACACCAGGGTCTCCAGTTCGAGTGCGTAACTGGCCTTCGTTCGACCACCTGTCCAAGCGTAGGGCCGCACGATAGCGGCCGGTGCATCGGGCTCGTCACCGTCTGGTCGCCAACTCACCTCGTCGGGTGACTCGCCTGGCCAGACCGGCTCTTCCCGTGGCGCTGGCGCTACCCAGCCGGTGTCCGCGGCAGCATGGTCTACCGCCGACTCCGCCCCAGCCGAGTCCTCGGCGGCATGCCGACGTTCGCCGGTTTTGGACCTTTTCTGCTTTTTCTCCTTCTTCGCGCGCCGCCGCTCGCGCCCACTGTCCAGGGTCAAGCTGTTCAGGACGTCAGCGAAGGACGTTTCCGCGTCAGCCGCCGCATCCGTGGCGTGCTCCCGGGAGCCCTGGCCCTCCCGGGACCGCCGGGCCGAGCCGCCTACTCCCGGTTCCTCATGCGGGAAACCGGACTCCGTGCTCATATCACCCTCACACTGGCTCACCGATCAGCGAGTTTCCCGCCCCCTGCAACTGCGCGCGCAGCTCCGGGGTCAGGATCTGCCCAACTCGATCCACGAGCAGGGTCATCTCATAAGCCACCTGTCCAATATCGCAGTTCGGCGCCGCGAGCACAGCAAGACATGAACCGTCACTAATGGACATCAACACCATCATGCCGAGTTCCATCTCAACAACCGTCTCCGTCACGGAGCCGGCCTCGAAACACCGTGCGGCGCCCTGAGTCAAGCTCACCAACCCAGAAGCCACCGCGGCTAGCTGATCCGCGCGATCGAGTGGCAACCGCGCCGACGAGGTCAACAACAGTCCATCGGCCGATACCACCACCGCGTGGGCCACCCCAGGCGTCCGCTCGGCGAACTCGTTGACCAGCCAACCGAATTGGTTCGGTTGAGCTTGTTGCGGACTCATTCAGCCTCCACTTTCGTCGTCTGTTCGTCCAGCTTGCTGGGCGACCTGCGCCCGACCGCGGCGGATTCCCTGCTGGAAACTGCTCAACCGGCCACGTACGTACTGCGCACTCCGATCGCCGCCCGCGACGCGCTGGTCGGATTCGGCGACCGCCGCACCCGGCACCAGGTGCTCACCACGCACTCGACGGGGCAGGCCGGAGGCGGTAAAACTCGCTGGCGCGGTCTCGGCTGCCTGCTGGGCCGCATGCCAGCCCTCGTCGGCGGTAAAGGTCCAGTCGAAATCCGCGGCCGCGGATCGCTCCGGCCCCGACTCGCCCGTTCCATTGACGGTGCCGGATCCGGCTCGATCGACTTCCGTCGGGTCGGCTTCCGTGCTCGCCGGTTGCGCCGGTTCGGGAGCACTAGCCGGTTCGGAAGTATCTGCCGGTTCGGCCGTACCGGCAGCCTCGGCCGCGACGGTGTCCTCCGGGCGCGTCTCGGGCGGCGGCGCGCCATTGGCGGTACGGCCAGCATCCGCCGCTGGCTGCCTCCTGACTGGCTGCGGGTCAGACGTCTCGAGCCCGAACGCGAACGCGCTCGGCTGCTGTTCGGCCGACGCCGCCGAAGCCTCGCCAGCCGGCAGGTTCTCGTCCCTGCCCCTGCGCACACCTCGTTGGAAGCTGCTCAGCCGGCCGTAGACCTCCCGCGCATCCCGGCGCGGCAGCTCCGCGGATCGCGCGACTGACTGTTCGGCCGCCGGTTCAACGGCACCCGGCATCAGCTGCTCGCCCCGTTTGCGGCGAGGCAATCCAGCCTCCGTGAAACTGGACGGTGCCGCCCTCGTCACCGATTCGACGGCCTGCCACCCGGCATCCGCCGCGAAACTCCACTGCCCGGTGCCCGCGGGCTGCGGCGCATCCGGCCGGGGGTCGGCCTGCGCGGTACGGAACCACGCGGAGAGCATCTCGTCGAAAATTGGGGTTGACTCGGGTCGCGCCGCTGGCACGGCTGGCGGGCCGGCCGGCCGTGCGGCCTGTTCGCGGGTGGTGCTCGCCCACCACTCGCTCAGCGTCGAACCGTCTTCCTCGGCCGCCGCCTCGCCCGTGTCTTCGCTCCCGGCTGGCTGTGCGGGTCGATCCGGACCGGCCGCCGCCACGTCCGGACTGAACAGATCAGCGCCGGCAGTGTCATCGACGCCATTGGCGGACCGCGGGTGAGCGGCCTCAACCACTGGATCGGCGGGCTGGTCGCTGGATGCTGATTGACTACCCGACTGACCGGATTGGCCACTACCCGATTGGGCGGTACCAGAGTCGGCAGGATCCGATGTGGCGCTACCGAGCAGCCCGGGAAGCGTCTCGGACCGGGCGGTCCCGTTGACCGGTGGGCGCCTGCGGGGCAGCTCCCCCGGCTGATCCGGCCGTGTCGACTGGCTGGGAATCGGCGGCCGCCCCGGTGCCGATTCCCCGCCGGCAAAAGGAGGCTCGGCTGGCGACGAAGGTCCTCCCGCGGCAAACCGACCCAGTCCACTGGCGGGCCCGAACTGGCTGGTCTTGGTCGTATCCGCGTCCCCAACGGCGGCCGTCACCAGCTCCGCCTGAACGTAAACGGTGGCCCTGACCCCCACGATGTCTTTACCACCGTGCAGTTGAACCCGAATATCATGCCTGCTGGCCAACCGGCCGACCACGAACAGTCCCATCCGCCGGGAACTCATCGTGGTGACCGAACCCGCGGTACTCAGCCGCTCATTGGCGACGGCCACTTCCTCCGCGGTCATCCCGATGCCCTGGTCGAGCACATCGATGGACACCGAACCGTCTTCCGTTACCCGGCTGGCCACGGTGACCTGGGTTTCCGGCGCCGAGAACGCCGTCGCGTTATCCAGCAGTTCGGCGACCAGCCGCAGCAGGTCGCTGGCCGCGTAGCCGACGATCAGCGCTGGCGCGGGGGCCTGAATAGTGACCCGCTGGTACTGCTCGATCTCCGATACCGCCGCGCGTAGCAGGTCGGAAAGCGCCACCGGTTGGCCACCACGACGCGCCGGTTCACTCCCGGAGAGCACCATCAGGTTCTCGTTGTTGCGCCGCATCCGGGTAGCCAGGTGATCCAGCCGGAACAGCGTGGCAAGCTGATCAGCGTCTTCCTCGTCCCGCTCCAACTCTTCGATCAGCTGGAGCTGGCGCTGCACGAGGCTTTGGCTGCGCCGGGACAGGTTCACCAGCACGCCGCTGTAGCCGCTGCGCATGCTTGACTGCTCGATCGCCAGGCGCAGCGCCTGGCGGTGCACCGCGTCGAACGCGCGAGCGACCTGGCCAACCTCATCCTTGGTGTGCACCTTGACCGGCTCGATCTCCTCGCTTGGCCGCTTGCCGGCGTTGAGCTCGTCCACCACCTCGGGCAGCCGCTGCTGCGCTACCTCCATGGCACCCCGACGAAGAGCGCGCAGGGAGCGCAACAGCTGCCGAGTGATGATCACCACGACGGCAATGGCGAGGATGAGCGCGCCGAACAACAACACCGCGACCAGGCCCGTCGTGCTACTCGCATCGTCCCGCAACTGGCTCGCCGTGCTGCTGAGCTGATCACCGACCCGGTTCGTCACCTGACCGGTGAGATCGATCGCCGCCGTGGACGTGGAGTGCCATTCACTGGCCGACATGCCTCGCACCACGGCACCGACGTCGACGCCTTGTTCCGTCAGCAAGGTGCGGACAAGCCGATTTCGGGTCGCTACCTCCGCGCCCGTCACGGTGGCGTCGTAATCGCGCACCAGCTGATCTGATGCCACCGCCCGGAACTCGTCGAGGCGGTCATTCAACCGGACATCCGAGGTACGCAACTCGACGATCTCGCTTGCCGGCATCGTGCTGGTCGCGATCCCCGCGCCGATCCGCGCCTTCTGGACCGCGAGTTCTTCCTTGACTGCCTCGAGGTCGTGCAGAGCGACCACGCTGCCACCAACGGAGCTGTCGTTGGCCCTGGACACCACCGCTTGGTCGAGGTTCAGCAGCGCGCGGGTGATCTCGGAGTACCGCGTGGTCGCCGCGAGCGCGTCGAGCCGATCGGAATCCACCCCGCCACGGATAGCGCCAAGCTGCTCAAAAGCCCCGCGCACGTCGTCGTACCGGTCCTGGATTCGGCCATCGACCTCGACGGCGCGTTGCGTCGAACGATCGAGTGGCCCGACCGCCTGATCAACCGCCGTACGGCGCTCACTGAGCTCGGGGGTGCTGGTCGGCTGGCCCGCGTTGAGCAGCGTAATCACTTCGTCGCGTTCCGCCTGGACAGCGGCGAGCGCCGTCCGCACATCGCTGTTGACGGCAATCAGCCGGTCGATGCGCTCATAACCATTGGCGCGATCCACCTGGCCGCCAAGCGTCGTGGCCCCGAGCACGATGGCCATCAGCAGTGGCACGACCGTGACGGCCGCGAGTTTGGCGGCCAGACTCCAGTCTCGCCAGCGCAACCGCGATCCCGCGGCACCTGCCGACCCGGCCTGCCGTTCGTCCGGCTGCTCTGGGGACTCGGCTTGTCCTGCCAACGTCACGGCGAGGACTCCTTTCCCGGCGTTATGGGTTTCGTGCTCCGGAATCGCATCCGGCCCCCTCCTCGCAGGATCGGCCGACGAGTGATTGAACTGAATGGCTCTCGCCCACGAGTTCGTGACGAAATTCGGCCACGCGCCATGCGCGCTTCCGCTCGATCACTTCGCGTAGGCACCTCCATCCGCGCCGTACATTCCCGCTCGCACCGTGGGGCTACCGGCGCGAGCCAAACCGACTGTGCAGGCACACCGCGACCGCGGTAACCGGTAAACGCGTTCGGTTAACATCTCGATACGGTGTGCCATATAGCAACCTGCGAACTGCATGACTCTTGCCGCAAAACCGGTACCGGCGCAGCGCGAACCCGTAGTTCGGCCAGGAAATCCTACATCAGCGCCCCGATCACGGTTTGATCTCGGCATTGGATATTTGACCTGCGAGAATCCGCGCAAAGCGCCCGCTCAGCCGCACTCATTTGACCATGTTCAGCACATGGATCAATTTTCAACTACAGAGCGAAATCACATTCATAGAAGACACTCACCCGCACGGACCAGATCGGATCGACAATTATCAACAGAACACACATCTGGTAAATCGATCAGACCACCCGCTTGGCCTATTGCCAGGGCTTATCTGGCTGGTCGCCATTGCTTCCCAGTGCGACTCGGGCGAGCCGGTTCCACCATGGACCGGCAACTGAGGTAACCGGCAACACTCCTGGTCCGCGCCCCAATCACGGGGCCAGATGGGCGGCCACCACACCGGCCAGAATCCGCCGGGTAATCGGCGCAGTCAATTACATGTCGTGATGGATCGCCAGGCACGCCAACCTTGATCGCACGATGGGGGATAGAAAATCGGCACTGTGACTGCGAGCAGTTACCAACAAGTTCACCACACCGTGTGAAGCACCTGGCTAGCAGGCATTTCGCTCGCGGCGCCTAGCCGACCTGGGGAAACCGCTTCCGTGTTCCCTCATCAGGGGGAGCGCCAAGCTCTCACCTGGCTGACTAACATGACCAGCCCCGGTGCCCGATCGCCAGCACATCGTCGATGGCCGCAACACCACGATTCGACGATCCCGCTCCGGAAACTCTCAGCGCCCAACCGGCATGACCGAGGCCGAACCACCGGAGTCACACACAATGCCCAACCTCCCCGAGTCCGCCCGCCCGCGCGCCGGCGCGGCCGGCAAGCCCGACCGAGCTCCGACGCTTTTCGACCAGCAGCGCGGGATCCCCCAACCGCGCGATGCGGACAATCGACCAGATTTCCTGCAAATCCAGCAAAGTTCTGAGTTTCGTGAGTTGCGCGGCCGGCTGCGCCGGTTCGTCTTCCCGCTCACGCTTGCCTTCTTTGCCTGGTACTTGACCTACGTACTGCTCGCGGCCTACGCCCACGATTTTATGAGCATCAAGATCCTCGGCGAGATAAACATCGGGATCGTACTTGGAATTCTGCAATTCTTTTCCACGATCGCCATCACGACCTGGTACGTGCGCTTCGCCAAAAAACGTTTGGACCCCCAGGTCGAGCTGATTCGAAAGCAAGCCGGAGCGGGCCCAGAATGACAACATTCCTAGCCGCGGCGGCCGGCGAAAGCAATCCGGTCCTGAATATGAGCGTTTTCGCGCTGTTCGTCGCCATCACGCTGCTCATCGTCTACCGGGTCGGCCACCGTAAGCGCAGCACGTCCGACTATTACGCGGCCAGTGGTAGCTTCACCGGCGCGCAGAACGGCGTCGCGCTGTCCGGAGACTTCCTGTCCGCCGCATCCTTTCTCGGGATCGCTGGCGCCATCGCGATCTACGGCTACGACGGATTCCTGTACTCCATTGGCTTCCTGGTCGCCTGGCTGGTGGACTTGCTCCTCATCGCGGAGCTGCTCCGCAACACCGGCCGGTTCACGATGGGCGACGTACTCAGTTTCCGGATGCGGCAGCGCCCCGTTCGCGCCGCCGCGGCCACGTCCACATTGATCATCTCGTTCTTCTACATGCTCGCTCAGATGGCCGGCGCTGGTGGCCTGGTGGCCCTGTTGCTGAACGTACATGGGAAGGCCGGCCAGGCGATCGTGATCGCGGTAGTTGGCCTGGTGATGGTGCTCTACGTACTCGTCGGCGGGATGAAGGGCACCACCTGGGTGCAGATGATCAAAGCGTCGATCCTGATTCTCAGCGTGGTGCTGATGACGGTGTTCCTGCTCGGGAAGTTCGGCTTCAACTTCTCCTCGCTGCTCTCCACGGCCGCGGATCGAAGCCCGCTTGGTGACCAGCTACTACAGCCGGGTGGTCAGTACGGCGCGACGAATACGTCGAAACTGGACTTCATCTCGCTGTCCGTGGCACTCATCCTCGGGGCCGCGGCACTGCCGCATATCCTGATGCGCTTCTATACCGTGCCCAACGCACGCGAAGCGCGCCGGTCGGTCGTATGGGCGACCAGCAGCATGTTCGTCTTCTATCTGTCCACCTTGGTCATCGGCTTCGGCGCGGCCGCGTTGGTCGGCCCAGAGCGAATTCTGGCAGCGCCCGGCGGGGAGAACTCGGCGGCGCCACTACTCGCGCTGGAGATCGGCGGCACTGTGCTGCTCGGCATCGTCTCCGCGGTGGCATTCGCCACGATCCTCGCGGTGGTGGCGGGTTTGACCATCACCGCATCGGCCTCATTCGCGCATGATGTCTACGCCAACGTGATCAAACACGGTGACACCGACCCGGCCAAAGAGATCAAAGTCGCGAGGATCACCGCGGTCGTGGTGGGAGCCGTTTCGATCGCTGGCGGAATCCTCGCCGCCGGACAGAACGTGGCTTTCCTGGTGGCGCTCGCCTTCGCGGTTGCCGCCTCGGCCAACCTGTCCACCCTGCTGTACTCGCTCTTCTGGAAGCGATTCAATACCGCGGGGACCCTGTGGGGAATCTACAGTGGACTCATTTCCAGCATCGTACTCGTAGCCTGCTCGCCGGTGGTATCCGGAGCGCCCGACGCCATTTTCCCGAATCTCGACTTCGCCTGGTTCCCGCTCAAGAACCCTGGCCTGGTGTCGATTCCCATTTCGTTCCTGTGCGGGTTCCTCGGTGCGATACTCAGCCGCAACCGCGCCAGCCGGCGCAAACACGCGGAAATGGAAGTACGCTCACTTACCGGAATCGGCAGGTGAGCTGTGCTCAGAGTCGAACGCCAGCTTGAACTTTCTGCGCGACCTTGCGCTCGGCCACGAAGGACAGGAACGGGATCGTTCCGGCGAGCAGCACGAAGATCGTGCCCTTCAATGACCACCGTGCCTTCATCGCGAGATCGGCCGCAAGTACCAGATAGACCACGTAAAGGAAACCGTGCACGGGCCCGATAATGCCCATCGGGCCATCAGTATCAGCGGCGTACTTGAGCACCATGGCACCAACCAGCGCGAGCAGGCCGATACCGACCACATACGCGATCACGCGAAACCGCAGGAGGGCACCAGCGGTCGGTGCGGGCGTACGCTGTTCCGTGGACGACACTGGGACGATCCTTTCCTGCCACTCAGGCTGAGCCCTCGTTGGCCCGGCGTCCGAGTTCGGCGAGATAACGGTTGTATTCGGCCAACACCACATCCTCGCTATCCGCGGGATCCGGGGCGATCGGGGTTTGTCGCGCGGCCGTTTGCGTCAATGGCGGGGGCGTACGGTTCAGCCTGCTGGCGAAGCTCTGCCTCGGGGCGGATACCGATGTCGCCGACTTCTCGGAGTGCCCTTCGTCGTCGCTGGTCTCCTCGGCCTGCCGCAACCGGCGCAGCCGCCAGAACATGAATGCGGGGAACAGTCCGAACAGCGGCCAGAGCAGCACGTAGCCGAGGTTCTGGTACGAACCGCCAGCGGACAGGAACCGTTCCAACTGCCACGCCGCAAGGGCACAACACACCAGCACACTCAACACGCTGACGCTGACGATCATCAGCCGGCGCTGGTTGAATCCACTGGCTTGCACATCACCGACGGTAGCACCAGCACTCCGGTTGTCCCCCGCTCAGGGCCCGCAGGTCCAGCGGGGTTACTGACGCCGCTGGTCCACAGCCCGCGCGTAGGAGTCGGCGAGGCCAAACACCTTCTGGCCATATTCCACCGAGCGGTTGTACGACATTAGCCCCGCCCACCAGCCCTCCGCGCTCGACATGTCCCTGCCGTCGGCACAGAGGTAGCGGGCAGCCGCCGCGGCGGCGTCGTCGATCTGGTGCGGATCGGCGCGGCCGTCGCCATTGCCATCGGTTGCCCAGGTCGCCCAAGTAGTCGGAATGAACTGCATCGGTCCCACGGCCCGGTCATACCGCGGATCGCCATCCAACGCGCCGCCGTCGGTGTCCGCGATCGCGCGCACGCCAGGCGAACCGTCCAGCGGCACCCCGATGATCGGCTTCTCCGGGCGACCATCCGCGCCGAGCCGCGTACCGCCGTAGCGGCCGTGGTCGGATTCGATCCGGCCGATTCCTGCCAATGTCGCCCAGGAAAGCCGGCACTGTGGTTGCTCGGCGCGCACCGCGAGTTCGGCGTTCGCGTAGGCCCACAGTGCACGGGAAGGGACCCCCGTCGCGTCCGCGGCTTCGGCCGCCCAGACCGCGAGTGGATCATCACTGGCGCCGCCGGCTTGCGGTTCGGGCTGTTCCTCCGCCACATCGGTGTAGACCGGCACATCCGTACCTGGTCGTACCGGCGCCGGGTCGACCTGCAGGGCCGGAATCTCCGAAGCGGCTGGGCCGTCATCCGGTGTTGCGAGTTCTCCGAAGTACCAGACGGCGGCCCCGGCTACGGCCAGGACCACTCCCGCGATACTGAGCCGCCCAAGGGGGCCCGCGAAGCGGGACTTCGTTGGGCGCGCGGCGGTAGGCGTCGACTCCTGGTCGTGGGCCTGCTCGGTCCCCACACCATCCTCCGTATCGCCCACTCCGCCCCCGCCCAGTAGCAAAACCTCCTGGCCAGGATAACGACTCCGGCCATAGCGGGTTACGGCCTCCCGCGCCTGGTTAGGGCGCCAGTTGGTTAGGGCCAGTCTTCGCGCGAGCCCGAAAGCTGCGGCGCGAACGGAGCCGCTAGGCCGCGCCGTCGCGCCGCTGTCGCGCCAACCTGGCCACGCACCAGGCCGGTGCGCTGCCGCGCCGCAGGTGCTCGAGAACGGTCAGCGGGCCAAGCCGGCGACCGAGGTCCGCGGGGGCCAATCCGGCGGCGCGGTAGTCCAGTGCTCGCTGATCCAGCGGGCTGATACCCGCCTCCCACCACTGCTCGGCCTCAGCAACGTCGCCAACCAGCTGCCACCAGCTGGCCGCCGCGGCGAGCAGATCATCCGGGACGTCGGGCAGCCGCTCGCGCATGGCGGCCACGTACCCGGGGTCCGCCGGCTCGACGGTTGCCCAGCCCGAAGCGGCGCCCGCACTACCACTGCCTCGCTGCCCAGGAATGCCTGGCGGCGCGATCGGCGCCTCCGCGATCCAGTCCGACGTAATGCGGTTGATCTCGTCGTCCTCGGCGTTCTGGGCGCGCTCCGCCGACCACTGGCGAATCAGCGCATCAACCCCGGGGTCTTCGATCATCCCGTGCCTCCTCCATGGCCGATGATCACGCAATGTGAGCACAGTAGGTCGGAGAGTCTCCTTTTCGCCAGCCCCTCGGCCGGGCGAATTTCGTGACCTGCACGTTATATCGGAGAATCCACTCGGATGGCCGAGTATCGGCACCCGCACGGAGGTTTAGTGACGGACGGTCACATGTTCCACCGCGACGATCTCCAGCAGTCGCATCGCCGCTGCGTACAAGGCAGACGGCAGGGATAGCGGGGACGCCAGGCCCCGCCGAAAGCTGGCTCACGCGAACAAGTTCTTCACGAAGGTGATGATGGCTTCGGCACCGTCGCGCAGCCAGCCGAGCACCGTCTGCACGCCGTCAGCCGCCTGCTGTGGCTGACTGATGACGTAGAACAGCACGAGCACAACCACGACAATGACGACGACCTTCTTGGCTTTCACGGCACTACTCCATCCCGCTCATGCCCACCGGCCGACCGCCCGACCCGGTGAACCCACCCGGCACTCGTCCTCATCATCGTCCCTGATTCCACACGACGACGAGGCATAATCACGCTGATGGCCGCCGTGCTGACTCGATGTGCGTACTGAGTCAATCTCACTGTAGAAGCACCTGCCACCCAGCGGCCGCCGAACACGCGGGTACTGACGGTACCCGCTCGTCCGCATGAGGTGATCATGCGATCGAGTGACCGGACAGGCTCACAGCGTCCGCGAGATGATCTCCTTCATGATCTCGTTGGTTCCTCCGAAGATCTTGCTGACCCGCGCATCCGTCCACATCCGGGCGATCGGATACTCGGCCATGTACCCGTAGCCACCGAACAGCTGCAGGCACCGGTCCAGCACTCGATTCGCCCGTTCGGTGGTCCACCACTTGGCCATCGCCGCGCCCGGCACGTCCAGTTCGCCGCGCAGGTGTCGCTCGATGCACTGGTCCAGATACGCCCGGGACACCTCCGCTTCGGTGGCACATTCGGCCAGCTCGAATTTGGTGTTCTGGAACTTGAAGATCTCCCTGCCGAAAGCGCTGCGTTCCTTGGTGTAGCGCACGGTCTCCGCGACCGCCGCATCCATCGCCGCCACCGCCGTGATCGCGATCAGCAACCGCTCCTGCGGGAGCTGCTGCATCAGCTGGACAAACCCCAGTCCCTCAGTCCCGCGGCCCTCGGGCCCGCCGAGCAGATTGGCCACCGGCACCCTGAGGTCATCGAAGAACAGCTCCGAGGTGTCCTGCGCGTGCAGGCCGACCTTGTCCAGCACCCGACCCCGGCGGAATCCCGGCGTATCGGTCTCCACGCAGATCAGCGAGATGCCTTCGGCGCCCTTGGCCGGGTCGGTCTTGGCGACCACGACGACCAGCCCAGCCTGGGCACCGTTGGTGATGAACGTCTTGGCGCCGTTGATCACGTACTCATCGCCCTCACGCACCGCCCTGGTCTGCACGTTCTGCAGGTCAGATCCGGTTCCGGGTTCGGTCATCGCCACCGCGCCGACGAGTTCACCACTGGCCATCTTCGGCAACCAGCGCTGCTTCTGCTCGTCGTTACCGTACGAGTTCAGGTAGTGCGCAACGATTCCGTTGTGCACGCTGACTCCCCACCCTGAGTCGCCACTGCGCGCCTGCTCCTCGTACAACACCGCCTCGTGCGCGAACGTGCCACCGCCCCCGCCGTACTGCTCGGGAATCGACAGGCACAGCAGGCCAACCTCGCCGGCCTTGTGCCACAGCTGCCGGTCGATCTGTTTCTGCTCGGCCCAGCGATCCTGGTGCGGTGCCAGCTCCTTCGCGCAGAAGTCCTGCGCCAGCTCGCGAAATGCCCGCAGGTCCTCGGTCATCCAGCTGCGGTTCGGGGGCGTGGTGGCCATCGCGACTGCCTTTCCTGCTATCTGGCGGATTCGACCCGATACATGGTGACAAAAACAATCCAACATGCATGTAAATTCATCGATGAACGTACCGGCGGTCGGACAGACGTGTAAAGTCCGGCCCCGCCAACCAGCGACGCGGAGGTAACAGGTGGCTTCGTCGGTCGATGCCGGATCATCGGGGACAAGTACCCGTCCGCGTCGAACGCAGCAACAACGCAGGGAGCACACCCGCACGCTGCTGCTGGACGCGACGATCGACTGTCTCGTGGAGCTGGGCCACGCGCGGACCTCGGTCAACGAGATCTGCAAACGCGCCGGCGTCTCGCGCGGGGCCCAACAGCACCACTTCACCACGAAAGCCGAACTGCTCGCCGGGGCGGTGCGGCATCTGGTCGGCAAACTGCATCGAGACGTGCTGGACACCATGACCGCGGCAACGACCGTGCCGGAACGGATCGAGCAGGCCATCGATTCGCTCTGGCACGCCTATTCGGGCACGCTGTCCGCGGCCGCCCTCGAACTCTGGGTCGCCGCGCGCACCGATCCCGAGCTACGCGCCGCGATGCTTCCGGTGGACCGCGCCGTCGGGCGAGCCGCCTTCGAGCTCTACCGCTCGACGGCCGGCGCCGAATTGCCGCAACAGGACAGCGAACGGCTGTTCTGGCTCACCATCAACCTCACGCGAGGGCTCGCGCTCGACGCCGAGATCGGCGGCGACGAGCGGCGCCGGAATGAATTACTCGCGGAATGGAAACGGATCGCGGTTCGCCAGTACCAAACGTGACCCGCCGCTCCGCTGACCGCGGTGGAGGAGACCGCGCCGGGACCCCGCGCTGAGTGGGCCGGCCCGGCCCTCGCCCGAGCCGGCCCACTCACCTAAGTAGAGGGAGTTCCGGCACCACGATGACGCCAAACAAGCAACATTCCTGGCAGCCACGCCGAGCGGATCAACTGCCCGGGCTCAGCCGGCTCCACCGCCGAGCAACCCGCGTTCCGCGGCGATCGCCACCGCCTCCGCTCGCCGGCTCGCCCCGAGCTTCGCCATTGCCCTGGACAGGTGCACGCTGACGGTCTTCTCACTGATGAACAGTTCGGCACCCACCGCGCGATTGGTGTGCCCGCGAGCGACGAGTTCGAGCACCGCGCGCTCCCGCGGCGTGAGTACATCGTCCTCGGCCGCGGACGTGGTCGGCTCGCCTGGCAGGGGCACGCCTGCCCGCCGCGCCAACAGGTGCACCGCCGCACGCAGCGGCGTGGCGGCCAGCCGCTGCGCCGCATGCCAGGCCTTGGCCAACTCCTCCGCCGCGACATCGTTGGCCCCGGTCGCCAGTAGCGCCTCGGCGTAACGCAATCGGCACACCGCCTGCTGATACACCGCGCCGTAGCCGAAGCCACGCACCGCGAGCTCCCAGGCCGCCGGATCGGCGCCGGACAGGCTCGCCTGCTCGGCGGCAAGCTGGCTCAACCACGCTTTCCCTTCCGAGCCAAGCGATCCAGACCTCGGTCGGTACACCTCCGCCTGCCGCCGCGCGTGCCGCGCCAGATCGTGCCCCCTGGCCAGCGCCGCCGCGCGCGCCGTGTCATCGGCGGCGGCCCGCGCCAGCTCGATACTCGCGCGCACCCCGAAGGTCGCCAGCCGAACACCACCGAACTCCGGCTGTGCCAGCGTTTCCAGATGCGACAGGCCTTGTTCCGCCCGCTCGATGGCCGCCTCGAGGTCACCCTGCCACAGCGCGGCCTCGGCCTCGGCATAACTACTGAGCAGCATCGCCTGGGTATCGCTGCCCCAGTATTGCCGCAGCTGCGGTGACAACGCGCCAAGCTGTTCGAACCGGCCCAGCCCGGCAAGCAGTGGCGCATAGGCGGCGCTGAGCCGGGCGGACACCGCATTGGACACCCAGACCCGGTCCACCTCAGGCACGGTCAGCCGGTCCCACTCCCCCGCGGCATAGCGGGCGAGTACCTGCAGGACGCGCAGATCAACGACATACATACCGCGCGCGAGTCCGAATGCCCGCGCGCGCTCCCGCGATTCGGCGATCGTCGCCAGCGCCTCGGGTAACTGGCCATGCTCGTAGTAGGTGACAGCGAGGAACGTCCGGGCGCGCAGCTCGACACTGGGCGCGTCCAGTCGCTCCGCGCGCTGGACCGCGGCCAGCAGGCTCGTCACGGTCTGCTCGATATCGCCACTTCGTTCATTCAGCACGGCAAGGGTGATCAGCGCATCCGCCTCGGCAGCGGCAAGGCCCAGTTCGGCTGCGTCCTTGATCACCTGCTCCGCGGCGACCCGCGCCTCGTCGAGCCGGTTCAGCACCCGAAGCAGCGCGGCGCGATCACCCAGCACCCACACCCGAACCTCGGTCAGCGGCCGGTCCTTGACGAGCTCCCATGCCCGCTGCGAGGCCGTCCACTCCCGGTCCTCCTTGCCGTCGAAGGCGCCCAGCGCGAGAGTCAGCCGCCGCCACACCAAAGCGGCCCGCTCCGGTTCCTCCGTTCCGGTGAGCATGGCGACGGCGGATTCCGCGAAGGCCAACCCGCGCTCCGGCTCACCGGCGATCAACGCGACACCGGCGGCGCCGCGCAGCAACGACAACTGGTCCAGCTCGCCGCGACGCTCCGGTTCGACCGCGTCCCACAGGCTCAGCGCCTTCTCCAGGTGGCGCAGTTCCTCGGTCGGCGCACCGGCGCGTTCCGCCTCCTTGGCCGCGGCGACACAGGCATGCAGGGCGCCGGCCAGGTCATTGCTCGCCAACCGGTGATACGCCAACTGCGCGGCATGCCCCGGCTCCGGCGCGCATTCGGCGAGCCGCGCGGCGTAACTCGCATGTAGCCGCACCCGTTCGCCCGGCAGCAGGTCCTGGTACACCGCCTCGCGCAACAACGAATGCCGGAACGTGTAGTGGCCATGGTCGGTCACCAGCACGTGGTGTTGCACCGCTTCGCGCAGCGCCGTATCCAACTCGCGGTCCGCGTCCAGCTCGCGTTCCACGCCGCCCGCGACCACCGCGAGCTGGGCGTGGCTCACCGAACCGCCCGCGACGGCGGCGACCCGCAATATCGACTGGGTCGGTTGGCTCAGCCGCTCGATCCTCGCGAGCAACGCGTCCGCCAGGCTTGCCTGCAGTCCCGCTGAGCCGGCGCCGTCCCAGCCGAGTAGCTCCTCGGCGAAGAAAGCATTGCCTTCGGAACGCTCGACCACTTGGCACAGCACCGCTTCGTCGAGTGGGCCGTCGGCGAGCGCCAGCACGAACTCCCGAGTTTCCGCCGGATCAAACGGCGGCAGCTCGATCCGATCCACCATCGGCAGCCTGATCAACTCGCCGAGCAGCGGCCGTAGTGGGTGCCTGCGATGCAGCTCCTCCGCCCGGTAGCTGGCCACGACCAGCAGGGACTGCGCGCGCAGCCGGGAAAACAGCATGGCGAGCAGGTTCCTGGTCGAGGAATCCGCCCAGTGCAGGTCCTCGAGCACGAGCAGCACGGTGCGCTCAGCGGCAAGCGATTCGAGTAGCCCGACTACGGCATCGAACAGCTGCAGCTGGCCGATGTCCTGCGCATCGTGTGCTTGGCCGCCCAACATGTCCCGCCGCATGCCGGCAGCGACCGGGGCATCGGGCTCGTACCGCGGCGCCGGATCCGCCGCCAACGCCAGCTCCCGATCCAGCTCCTGGCGTGGCAGTAACCTGCTGATCGCCGGCCACTGCCGGAACAACTCGGCCTCGCTTGCCGCGAGACGGCCAAAGGCCTCGGCGAATGGCAGATAGGGCAGCCCCGCCTCGCTGATATCGAGACACCTCCCGGTCAGCACCAGCGCCCCGTCCCGGTCGGCAGCGGCGGCGAACTCGGTGAGCAGCCGTGTTTTACCCACTCCGGCGTCCCCGGAGACCAGCAGCGCGCCAGCGCTGCCCTGTTGGGCGCGCCGCAATGCCGCGCGCAACTCGCGCAACTGCGCGGTACGCGCCACCAGCGGGATGCCGGAACCGAGTCGGGGCACGAAGGTCATTATCCCGTACCCCGATGCGAACATCCGCGACCTACCGTGCGCGCTGCCGGCGCCGCGTCCCTGCACGTGCCACGCGCCAGATCCGCGAGTACCTGGTTCGCGTGACGTCCCGATGAATGGTCTCGGCACGGTAGTCGATCTCCGCGCGGATCGCCGCCGGCCCCCACACCTGGGTAAGCACGATTCCTCCTGGATTCCGTGATCAATCGAACGGTTTCCAGATTCGTGCTGAGGCCACATCGCCGGCATCGGTAGAACACGCCGCGCTGGACGTAAAAAGCCCTTACCCGCCAGCGCTGAACACGCCGGATCGGGTAAGGGCACGCGTACGCCGTGCGTACTGGGTTCAGCTATCCAGCTGGTCTTCTCGGATGGCGTCCAGGAAACGATGCCAACCGCGTGCCGATGTACACACGGTCCCGTGCCGGGGGCTCTTGGAGTCTCGGACCGCGGCGCCATGATCCGTCAGTGCGACCTCCACGCAGTCATTGCCGGCGCCACTGTAGGTGCTTTTCCGCCAAGTGCCAGCTGACTGGCCATTTGCCCGGTTCGGTGAGGACAAACTGCAACTCCTTTCTAGCCCGCGGTCAGCCCCTTGGCCGCGTCCGAGATCACCTCGAGGGTGTCGTCTGGCTTCAGGGCCGCCGCTCGCAGATGGTCGAACATCAAGGTATACCGATGGACGTCTTCATACTGCTCCAAATAGACGCCGCTTGTCGTATTTTCGACGTAAACCACGTCCGGGTCAGTCTGTTCGGGGAAGCCAAGAATCAGGAAAGGGCCCTCCATACCCGCGTGCGCGCCAGCCGCGAAGGGCAGCATCTGCAGGGTGACGTGGGGCAACTGAGCGACCTCGATCAGCCGGTCGAACTGCTCGCGCATCACCTCTGGCCCACCCACATGCCGGTGCAGTACCGCTTCGTCGATTACCGCCCAGTACTCAGGCGGATTCGGATCGGTGAGCAGCCGTTGACGTTCGACCCGCGCGGACACCCGCCGCTCGATGCTCTCCTCGCTCGAGTCCGGCCGGATCGCCTTGATCACCGCCCTGGTGTAGCGCTCGGCCTGCAACAGGCCGGGCACGAGCAGCGCCTGGAAGGTGCGCAGGGACGCGGCATCAGCCTCGAGACCCACGAAGGCACCGGTGAACACCTCGTTGTAGGCGTGCCACCAGCCCTTCTTGCGGGCCTCTCTGGCCAGCTGAACAAGCGCTTCTACGTTGTCTCCGGTCAGCCCGTACAGCGTCAACAGATCCCGCGCGTCCCGTGGCGTTACGCCGACATGCCCGGTTTCGATTCGACTGATCTTCGACGAGGAGCACTCCAGCCGTTCACCCACCTCGTCAATGGTCAGATCGGCGGCTTCGCGAAGCCTACGTAGCTCGCTGGCTAACCTTCGCCGGCGAACGGTGGGACCGTCACCTCGTGCCATAAGCTGATCACCTTTCACCCGCACACCTTGGGTCAGTTTCGGCGCCACCTACCACTGGACCAAGGTCAACCCCCTGATCGAGTGAGGAAACCTACGTCTATTCGGTGCATTCGCCACCGAAACGCGCTACCCTGAGCAACACGTTCCGCCGCCGCACTTGGCACCAACGCAGTGACCATAGAACCATCGTCGTCACGTGCGGTAGTCCTGGTTGACGAGTTCCGTCACCCGGTACATGGAGCGGCCCGGCGTCCGGGCGGTGCTGAGGTCCGGCTGACGCGCGCCGCCCGGCAGGTAGTGGACCTGGGGATGCTTCCCCCGACCGTCCTCAGGCCCACTACCGCTCACCTACCGGCAGACATAAACCCCTTTCACTGGCTAACCCGTGGTAGTGATTGGCGCGGGCGTCGAGCACGCGACAACGCGTGGGTTAGCTACCGACGATGGCTAACCCATGGCTTGCGTCCCTCAGTCAATGACGCGGAGTAGCCCTTCCTGGACGACGGTGGCCAGTAGCCGACCGTCCTGAGCGAAGAAGTAACCGGTGGCAAGGCCCCTGGCGCCCGAAGCGTTCGGCGACGTGCAGTCGTAGAGAAACCACTCGTCGGCCCGGAACGGGCGATGGAACCACAGCGCGTGATCGAGGCTCGCGCCATGCACCCGATTGGTCGCCCAGGATTTTCCGTGCCAGGCGAGTACCTGGTCCAACAGGCTCAGATCCGACGCGTAGGTCAGCACGCAGACGTGCAGCAGCGGATCGTCAGCAAGCGAACCGTCGGCCCGCATCCACACCTGGTTACGTTCCCGCGGCTCCCCCGGCGCGCCACCGCTCCAGATCGGCTCCGTGACCGGCCGCACCTCGAAGGGTCGGTGAATCGCTGGCCGCTCAATCCGCAACTCGGACTCCGCCGCCCACTCCGCCTGGCTGCGCAGCGAATCCGGCGGCGGGACGTCCGGCATCGCCACCGCGTGTTCGAGACCGGCTTCGGCCAGCTGAAACGACGCGGACAGCGCGAAGATCACCTTGCCGTGCTGTACGGCGGTGACCCGTCGCGTGGTGAAGGACCGCCCGTCGCGCACCCGGTCGACCTGGTAAACGATCGGCACACTGGGGTCGCCGCCACGAATGAAGTAGGCGTGCAGCGAATGCACCTGCCGTTCGGCCGGGACTGTTCGCCCCGCGGCCACCAGGGCCTGGCCGGCGACTTGCCCGCCGAACACCCGCACTGAGGACTCCGGTGGACTCACCCCGCGAAAGATGTCCTCCTCGATCCGTTCCAGATCGAGGAGGGCGACAAGCAGCTCGAGCGGCTGGCGAGCATCGCCGGGGCGGGCACCCGCGGCAGCCGCCGCGGCGTCTCGTGCGGCTTCGGTCATGGTGACGATCCTGCCACCTGGCTACGCGAAGTCAGGCGTGGTCCTCTTCACCGAGTCGGTGGACCCTGATCAGGTTGGTGGACCCGATCGTGCCCGGCGGGGAGCCGGCCACGATGACGACAAGGTCACCGCGCTGATACCGACCGAGCGCAAGCATCGAGGTGTCCACCTGACGCACCATCTGGTCCGTCGAGTCGACCTTGGCCACTTGGAAGGTCTCGGTACCCCAGGTCATCGACAGCTGGCTGCGGACCCGCTCCAACGGAGTGAACGCCAACAGCGGCACCTGTGTATGCAGTCTGGCCAGCCGCCGCACGGTATCGCCGGACTGGGTAAAGGCGACGAGCGCCTTCGCGTTCAGCCGTTCGCCGATATCCTTCGCCGCGTAGGAAATCACCCCGCGTTTGGTCCGCGGTACGTGGGAAAGCGGCGGTACCGCCGGCGAGTCGTTCTCCACGGCCTGAATGATCCGGCTCATCGTCTGCACGGTCTCGATGGGATACCGCCCGACGCTCGTTTCCCCGGAGAGCATCAGGGCGTCCGTGCCGTCCAGTACGGCGTTGGCCACATCGGAGCTCTCCGCACGCGTCGGCCGCGAGTTCCCGATCATCGAATCGAGCATCTGGGTGGCCACGATCACCGGTTTCGCGTTCTCCCTGGCGATTTGAATGGCGCGCTTCTGCACCAGCGGGACCTGCTCGAGTGGCAGCTCCACGCCGAGATCGCCCCTGGCGACCATAACGCCGTCGAAGGCAAGCACGATCGCCTCGAGGTTGTCCACGGCCTCTGGCTTCTCCAGTTTGGCGATCACCGGCAGCCGCCCCTTGCCGACCCGCTCCATCACCTGGTGTACCAGGTCGATATCCGCCGGCGAGCGAACGAAGGACAACGCGATGAAGTCAACGCCGAGCTGCAGCGCGAACTCGAGGTCCTGCACGTCCTTGTCGGAAAGTGCCGGCACGGAGACGTCCATACCGGGCAGCGACACCCCTTTGTGGTTGCTGACCGGGCCGCCTTCGGTCACCTCGCACACCACGTCCGGACCGTCCACCTCGCGGACGACCAGACCAACCTTCCCGTCGTCTACGAGTAGCCGATCACCTGGCTTGGCGTCATTCGCCAGCCCTGCGTAGGTGGTGGATACCCGGTCGTGGGTGCCTTCTACCTCTTCTACCGTGATCCGCACGACGTCGCCGGTGCGCCATTCAGCCTGGCCGCCGGCGAACGTGCCGAGACGGATCTTCGGGCCCTGCAGGTCGGCGAGTACGCCGACCGCCTTGCCGGCGCGCGCGGCCTCGGCGCGCACCAAATCGTAAACCTGCTTGTGGTCACCGTGGCTGCCGTGGCTGAAGTTCAGCCGCGCCACGTCCATACCTGCGTCAACCAGCTCGGCCACGCGCTCGCGGGTCGCGGTCGCTGGGCCGAGGGTACAGACGATCTTCGCTCGTCTACTCACGTCTCAATACCCTAATAGGGATCGCTGGAACGATCCCGAAGTACCAACCAGTAATGTTGGAGGTGTCACGGAGTCGTAATCGTCCGGATGCGCGCTGTTCGACGCGCCCTACCTGGCCGACTCACTGGGCCCGACGTGGTCGGCTGCCCATTCATTGAACGCGCGCAGCTGCCGCCAGGCCCGTTGGACCCGGTCCAGGGTGGCTCGTTCGTGTAGCGCATCGTCCGGTGGCCAGCAAAAGATCGCGTACACCCGCCGGTAGCGCAGCAGGTCCAGCCGCGGATGATCGACCGGATAACCACGCGGCCGGGTGGCCAACCGTTCGCCCGCGATCTCCCAGCCCCGCTCGCGTAGCTCGGCGAGGATCTTGGCCAGCCGCTGCCCATGCCGCTGTTCGTCCACCGCCACCCGGTACCTGCCGAGCTGGTCGCTCGCCAGGTGAAAGCAGCCGCCACCCACCCGCAGCCCGGCGGAGCTGAGCTCGACGTAGTAGGCCCCGCCGCCCCTGGCCCGTTCGATCACTCCACCGCAGTGCGTCTTGTACGGGCTCTTGTCCTTGGCGAAGCGCACATCGCGATTCGGCCGGAACACCTTGGCCGCGCCGAACTCGCCGAACTCCGGTTCCAGTTCGCTGAGCAGCGCTTCCATCGGGGCGCGCACGTCGTCCCGGTAGGTACTCAGGTTGTCCACCCAGTACGCCTTCGAATTGTCCGCGAGCAGGCCATCGTAGAAATCGACCGCATGCTCGCCGAATCCGGCAAAGCCATCGGGCCCAGGGGACACGTTCGACATCCCGGCAGCTTATTCCCCGGCTTCCGGGTATTCCCCAGCTGTCGGTCCACCGGGACACGCGGGCCGCGGTGCGCACCGCCACGATGCGCGATACTCAAGCCGTGATGTATATGTCGTTATACGGACAATAAGGCAGCCTGCGGCAGCGTGTCCATAATGGACAATTACGATAGCGCTAGCAGTGGTCACATTGCGGAAAGAGGGAGGCGGGATGACTGAGCAGGCGGTCGTCGTCGACGGCGATTCGCTGGATTGCGCCACCGTGGCCGCGGTGGCCGCGGGCACCGGCAGCACCGTGCGGCTCGATCCGGACGCCGCGGAACGCGCTGAGCACTCCTGGCGGCTGGCTGAGGAGCTTGCCACCCACCGCGTCGTCTACGGCCGCACGACCGGCGTCGGCGCGAATCGCGAAGCCATGGTGCAGTCCGATAGCGCGGCGGAACACGGTAAGCGGCTGCTGCGTAGCCATGCGGGCGGCAGTGGCCATCGGCTGCCCGATGAACAGGTGCGCGCGATGCTGCTGATCCGGCTGAACCAGCTCGCCGCAGGGCATTCCGGCGCGCATCCCCGGCTGCTCCGCAGCATGGCCGACGCGCTACGCCAGGACGCGCTGCCCGTGGTACACGAGATCGGCGCGATCGGCACCAGCGACCTGACGGCACTGGCCGAAACCGGGTTGGCGCTCGCCGGCGAGGGCCCGTGGAGTCGCGGCACGCTGCCCGCGATCGAGATCGGCTCGGGCGACGCGCTGGCGTTCATGAGCAGCAACGCGGCCACCCTGGCTCAAGCCGCATTGGCCTGTGTGGAACTGGACACGTTACTCAGGGCCAGCCACGCGGTGGCCGCACTGTCCTATATCGCGCTGGACGGTTCCCCCGAGGCGTACGCCACCTCGGTACACCAGGCGCGGGCTCATCCAGGCCAGGTGTACTGCGCCGAAGAACTGCGCCGGCTACTCGGTATGCGGGAGACGCCCCGCCCCGGCCGCCGCGTGCAGGACCCGTTCGGCCTACGTGCCTTCCCACAGGTTCAGGGCCCCGCGTTGGACGCCGTGCGCTATCTCTCCGAGGTGCTGCACATCGAGATGAACACCGGGCCGGAGAATCCCATGGTCTCGGTCGCTGACGGGGAGATCTACCACCACGCGCATTTCCACACGGCGTACCTGTCCAGCGCGCTCGACCACACCAGAGGAACGCTGCACCAGGTAGCCGAACTGTCCGCCGCCCGACTCGGTGACCTGGTGGAGCCCGCCTTCACTGATCTGCCCGCGTTCCTCGCCAGCGGACCGTCCGGCAGCTCCGGCGTGATGATCCTGGAGTACGTCGCGCATGACGCGCTGACGCAGTTGCGGCATGCCGCGCTGCCGGTCACTCTCGGCACCGCGGTGGTCTCGCGCGGTCTTGAGGACCACGCGAGCTTTTCCACCCAGGCGGCGCGGCAGGCCAGGGAGGCCGCCACGGCCTACCGGGTCGTGCTCTCCTGCGAGCTGGTAGCCGCGGTTCGCGCGCTGCGGATGCGCGCGGCGGATCTCGTCGACCTCCCGGTGCGCGAGGCGTATGACGCGGCCGCGTCCATTCTGGACCCGTCGATGGCCGATCGACCGTTAACGGCTGACCTGGCCCGCGCGCAGGATTTGCTTGACTCGCTCGCCGGATGGTGATCTGCAGCCGCAGCCAGGATTCTCGCCCGGCTTGGCCACTCGCACCGACGACCGCGCCCTGGCGGAAACCCGGGCGCGGTCGCTAGCGAGAGATCAGTTGGGCGAGTCGCTCGGCGAGTTCGCCGGGGAGTTCGCCGGCGAATCCGTCTGGTCGTTCGGGGAATCCGCTGGCGAGTTGGCCGGCGAGTCCACTGCGGACTGTGCGGGAGAATCCGCCGACTCCCCAGGCGTGTCCGCTGGCGAGTTCGCCGAGTCGACCGGCGATGCCTGTGGCGAGTCCGCCGACTCCGGCGAATCCGGTTGTGCGGTCGCCGGGCCCTGCTGGGCCGAACCGTCATTCGCGGTCTGCACGATCGGCGCCTGCCGCTGGTCGTTGAGCTGGACGTCATCCGCGTTCGCGGTGAACCCGGCGATACCGAATCCAGCGGCAGCCACCGCGGCCGCACCGGCAAGTACCCAAGGACGCTTCGAAGCCATGATGTGTTCCTCCTGTGTAGTTACCCGGGTTACGGGCGTTGATGTCCGACCGGCCAGTCGCGGCCGGCACACTCGAGCCACCGTTCGGCAAGGCCGATCCGCTGACCTGTCTTGGTTTGCCACTCTGCTTCCTGCACCCGATGTGGTCCCGTGGCAAGGGAAAGCACCACAGCCGCGGCCCGCCGGTCGAGCGCGGCCGGGCACAGCTCCCGCTGGAACCGGGCGCGCAGGCGGGCACAGAGCCGGTCAATGACCGGCGCGTGATCGAGGTGTATCTGGGCGAGCACGGACAGGTGCCCGAGCAGGCAGCCGGCGTCGTCGAGGCGTTCCCCCTTGCCGGCCGTGTCGATATCCAGCAGCCCACTAATGCTGCCCTGGTGGACCAGCAGCTGGCTTTCATAGAAATCGCCGTGCACCGCGACATCCGGCCCTTCGGGCCGATCGTGGTCGACCGCGGTGGCGACCTTCCCCGCCCGGCCCGCGAACTCCGGCACGATCGAGCCGAGTATCGCGGCGTAATGCGCGGCACGCTGTCCCCAGGTCCGACGCCTGCCGAACTCGGCGAGCTCGGCGGGCAGCGTGGCGAGCATCCGAGGGACCTCATCGATATCCAGCTCGCCTGGCTGGCCCGCGGTGAGCACCTGACGCAACGTGTTGCCCGGCATCGCGGCCAGCACCACGAGCCCGTCATCGGTCCAGCCGAGCGATTCCGGCACCGGGCAGCCGGCAGCCCTGGCAAGCCGGTGGCGCTCGTGCAGCGCATGTGCCCGATGTTCGCCCTTGGCAGTACCACGCAGCACCTTGACGAACACCGCGCGCCCACCGCTGCGTACCTCGACCACGGCCCTGCGCCGCGGCCGGTAACTACGCACCCGGGTGGTGACCGGGCCGTCACCGAGCCCCAGGCTGGCTGCCAGCCGCCGCATCCGCTCCGGGTCACACGCCGCGGGCAGCGCCGGCAGCTCCGGGTCATACGGAAACCGCCACATGCCGACCTCGGTCTGGCCGTCGCTCAACCTGGCCACGCCATCCGGCAGTGCCCCGTCGACCGCACCGAGCAGCTCGTCGGTGACCGACTCGTCCGCCCAGCGCACTCGCGCCGCGTAGGTCGCCGTCGTGCCAGCCGCCGGCTGATGGTCGACCTGCCGCACCCGGAAGCTCAGGAGCTCACCACCGACACCGGCAAGCACCGCACCGGCGAGCTCCTCGGCGGTATCGCCATCGGCGATCCCCGGGGTGCTGGCCGTCGCTTCAATCGTCTTCGCGCTCACCTTGACAACGATGGACGCCGGTGGTGATGGTTGCGTGAGCCGAAGATTAAGGGATCTTCATCCAGCTGGAGCCCAGCTCAGGCGTCCGAGCGCGGCCATGTGCCAGTACGTAGGAAGTGGTCGAGCACCATCAGCCGCGGAGCGAGTTCCAGTCCCCGCTCGGCCACCCAGCCCTCGTCATAACAGGTGTGTCGATAACGCTCACCGCCATCGGCAACCACACTATGGATAGTGCCCCCGGTGCCCTCGAGCAACATGGTCGCCGCGAGCTGGCAGGCACCCCACAGGTTCGTCCCGGTTGAGGCGCCGACAAGATGCCCGGTTCGCTCCCGAAACGTCCGCATCGCCGCGATGCTCGCCGCGTCTGGGACCGGGATCACCAGATCGACCGCGCCCCGCAGGAAACCAGGTTCGATCCGCGGTCGTCCGATGCCCTCGATCCGGGAGGGCATACCGGTCGCATAGGCATCGGTGTCCATCACCCACCCGGGAAAGTACGCGGAATGTTCCGGATCGACCACGGCGAGCTGACCGGGCAGCCCGCGATACCGGAGGTAACGGCCAACGCTCGCCGAACTCGCACCGGTACCCGCGCCGAGCACCACCCACCTCGGCGGATCGCACGGGTTGACCAGTTCCGTGGCGAGATCGTTCGCGCCGTGCCAGTCACCGCGGTCGACATGCACGAAATGGTCCAGGTACCAACCGCCGAGCTGATCAGCGAGTCGGCGTGCCTCCGCATAGATGGCCGAAGGTGGCTCGGCAAAGCGGCACCGCCCGCCGAAATGCTCGATCAGCGCTACCTTGTCGGCGCCGGTCTTCGCCGGTAGCACGGTGGTGAACTCGACACCGATGAGATTCGCGAAATAGGCACCGGCCGCCGCGGCGTTGCCGCTCGTCGCCATCACGACCGGGGTGTCCGGCGTCAGCCAGCCACTGGCCAGCGCGTGTAGGAACAAGGCCCGCACATAGCGGTGCTTGATACTTCCGCTCGGTTGCGCCGATTCGTCCAGGAACCGCAACCGGATTCCCCAGTTGGCGGGAAATGGGAACTCCAGCCACCGCGTTTCCATCCGGTCGGCACGGATCTTGGCGATCGAGCTGCCCGCCCACTCCCGTACCCAGGAGGAATAACCGGTTGCCACTCGATCAGGTTAACTGACTGATCGAGTGGCAACGGATCGGCTCGCCCCGGCTATCTGGTTACGTACTGGGAGTAGTCGGGCAGCTGGATCTGTTTCGTGGCCCGCGAGTATCCGGTCGCATCCACCCCGAACCGGGCGGCAAGGGCCGCGGCCCGAAGCATGCCGGAGTACATCAGGTTCTCCATCCTGAACCGCTTGTCATCCTTGGCCGCGGAGGCGAACAGATCGAGACTGGTGTCCACGAAGTCCTGGTTGCCCCGGACGAACTTGGCGACCTTGGACTGGTAGGAGGGCAAGGCAATCGAATGGTCGCCACCCGCGGCCGCAAGTTCACCGGCCAGCACACAGGCGCCCACCAGCGCCGAAGCCGTGCCCGCGCCGGTCATCGGGTCCGGGCAGTAGCCGGCGTCGCCGACCAGCGCGACCCTGCCCTGTACCCACCGATCCATCCGCACCTGCGCGACGCGACCAAAGTAGTAGTCGCTGGCGTCCCACATCTTGTGCAGCATCGTCGGAGCTTCCCAGCCGTCCGCGGCGAACGCGCTGTCCATCAGCTGTTTCTGCGTTTGCTCGTCGCGTGGACCCGGCCCTGGCGGCTCATGGGTACGCACCATGAACAGCAACTCGAGTTCCTCGTTGCCGGGGAACGTGGTCAGCGCGCTCCCCCTGCGGTGCTCCCTGCGTACCGTCAGCAAATCCCGCACGCCCAGGTAGTTGTCGATGGCGGTGAGGAACAGGTACGAGTCCATGTACCGCAGAAATCGGTCCTTGGTCCCGAAAACCAACTCGCGCACCGTTGAATGCAACCCGTCCGCGCCGATCACGAGATCGAACTCGCGTGCCGGAGCATGCTCGAACTCCACCCGCGCCCCACCGGGGCGCTGTTCGATCGCGGTGATGGCGTCCCCGAATATGTACTCCACTGTGTCCTTGGACCGCCGGTAAATGAGTTCGCTGAGGTCACCGCGCCGGATCGCCAAACTGGTGTCGGATGGCGATGCGGGATAGGTCGCGGCCCGGTTGTTCGGCCCACTGATCAACCGCATGCTCACCAGGCCACCGCCAACCGCGCGGGCTTCGGACAGGATGCCAAGACGATTCAACGGCTCCTGCACGATGGCGTCGAGCTGCAGCCGGTAGCCACCGGTTCGGATCTGCGGCGCGCGCTCCACCACGGTCGGCGTGAAGCCGTAGCGATGCAGCCAGTAGGCCAGGGCGGGCCCAGCCACTCCGCAGCCGGAAATCAGGACGTTCTGTACCCGGGACGTCACGCTCGTCTCCATCTCGCTCGTGGTCTTCCTGTCGAGCTCGACGGTAGGCAGCGCGGCTGGCACGGCACTGGCAGCGGACTGACAGCGGTCCGTTACCGGCTGACACCATGGTGCCGCTTGGCCGAAGGTGGCACCTCAGGCTGGCGTGAGCGGAAGCGCGCTGGGAATCACCGGCGCAGGTAGATCCGAGGAACCCATCAGATAGCTGTCCACCGCATGTGCCGCGGAACGCCCTTCGGCGATCGCCCATACCACCAGCGAGGCACCCCGATGCGCGTCCCCGCAGACGAAAACCCCTGGCGCCGCGGTCTGCCAGTCACTGCCACAGGAAAGCGTGCCCCGCGCGGAGGGGCTCAGCCCCAGCTCGTCAAGCAGCGCCATGCGCTCCACCCCGTCGAAGCCGATGGCCAGCAACACCAGGTCCGCGGGCAGTCGCTCGACCCGATCATCGACCGGCATCGGAACGCGCTCGCCCGTCGCCGCGTCGCGCTCCACCCGAACCCGGCGAAGCTGCACCGCCTGTACCCGCCCGTGGCCGTCGTCGATGAACCGCTCGACCGCGACCGCGAACCGTCGCTGGCCAGTTTCCTCGTGCGCGGGGTAGGTGCGCAGCAGCCATGGCCAGCTGGGCCACGGCGTGATCGCATCGTCGCGTTCGGGCGGCGGCATCGGGTAGCGGTCGAGCTGCGTAACCGAGCGCGCGCCCTGCCTGCCGGCCGTGCCGTAACAGTCCGCACCGGTGTCGCCGCCGCCAATGATCACCACATGCTTGCCAGCCGCGTCGACCGATGGGGGCCCATCGCCCTCGCATGCCCTGTTCGCGGCGACCAGATGTTCCATCGCGAGATGAATCCCGGACAGCTCACTTCCCGGGGTACTGGTGTCCGTTCGACCGCGAAGCGCGCCCACCGCCAGCACCACGGCGTCATAGCGCGCACGCAGCCGCTCGACGGCGATATCGCTGCCGACATCACACCCGGCGATGAACTTGGTGCCTTCCGCCCGCAGCTGCGCCAGCCGGCGATCCAGCACGCTCTTCGCCATTTTGAACTCGGGTATGCCGTAGCGCAGCAGCCCGCCGAGCCGATCGTCGCGTTCGTAGACATGCACCTGGTGCCCCGCCCTGGTCAGCTGCTGGGCGGCGGCCAACCCCGCTGGCCCGGAGCCGACCACGGCGACCTGCTTGCCCGAGGCGACCGAGGCCCGCCGCTCGGTGACGCGGCCTGCCTCCCAGGACTCGTCCGCGATGGCCTGCTCGATGCGCTTGATCGTGACCGGCCCACCGGATGCCGGGGAGATCGACAGGACACAGGCCGACTCACAGGGCGCCGGGCACAGCCTGCCGGTGAACTCGGGAAAATTGTTCGTGGCGTGCAGCCGCTCGCTGGCCAACTGCCAGCTCCCCGTACGGACCAGTTCGTTCCATTCCGGAATGAGGTTGCCAAGCGGGCAGCCGGCGCCGGCCGAGTGGCAGAACGGCACTCCGCAGTCCATACATCGATGCGCCTGCTGCCGAACCTGGCTGCCCCGCTCGATGCGATCCTGCGGCGCGTACACCTCATGCCAGTCCGCCAGCCGTTCCTCGACCTCCCGCTTCGGCGCGGTCATCCTTGGATAGTCGAGAAAACCGGTCGGGTCAGCCATGCGAGGCCTCCTCGTCCACATTCGACAAGACCGCGCTGGCCGCCGGCGTCCCCGAGACCGTCGCGCGTGCGGCCGTGTGCAGGGCTCGTTGGTAGTCCCTCGGCATCACCTTGGTGAACGCCCGCGAGCCTCGTGCCCAGTCGGCCAGCAGCGCCTCGGCGACGGTAGATCCGGTGTACTCGCGATGACGGCGCACCACGGTGCGCAGCCAGTCCAGTTCGGACTCCTCGGGGCGCTGTAGTTCCACGGTCGCGCGATTCACCGATTCTGGCGCCAGATCCAGTACGTAGCCGATACCCCCGGACATGCCGGCGGCCAGATTGCGCCCCGTTGGCCCCAGCACCACGGCATGTCCGCCGGTCATGTATTCCAACGCGTGATCGCCCACCGCCTCGGCCACGGCCAGCGCGCCGGAATTGCGCACGCAGAACCGTTCGCCTACCTCGCCGCGCACGAAGATCTCTCCGGATGTCGCGCCATACCCAAGCACGTTGCCGGCGATCACCTGCCGTTCGGCCAGGAACGGCGCCCGCGGATCGGGGCGCAGGATCACCCTGCCGCCGGACAGCCCTTTGGCTACATAGTCATTCGCGTCGCCAACCAGGTCCAGGCTCACCCCGGGCGGCAGGAACGCGCCGAGCGACTGGCCAGCCGAACCGGTCAACGTCAGCCACACGGTGTCGTCCGGCAGCCCCGCGCTGCCGTACCTGCGGGTGATCTCCGCGCCGAGCAGGGTGCCGATCGTCCGGTTCACGTTGCGTACCGGCAGTTCCAGTCGCACCGGCCGGGCATCCTCCAATGCCGCCTCGGACAGCTGGATGATCGTGCGGTCCAAGGCATGGGCAAGACCGTGCTCCTGCTCACGAACCTTGCGCGGCGCGCCTCCGGTCGGCGGGTGCACCCTGGCGAACACCGGGCCAAGGTCGAGACCCCGTGCCTTCCACTGTTCGACGGCGTGGTCGGTGTTCAGCACTTCACTGTGGCCGATCGCCTCGTCCAAGGACCGGAAGCCGAGCTCCGCGAGCAGCCGGCGGACTTCGCCCGCGACGAACCGGAAGTAGTTCACCAGATGCTCGGCCTGACCGGTATAACGCTCGCGCAGCGTCGGATTCTGCGTAGCGACCCCCACCGGACAGGTGTCCAGATGGCAGACCCGCATCATCACGCAGCCAGCCACGACAAGGGGCGCGGTGGCGAATCCGTACTCCTCCGCGCCGAGCAGCGCCGCGACAACCACATCACGGCCGGTTTTCATACCGCCATCGACCTGGACGGTGATCCGGTCCCGCAGCCCGTTCAGCAACAGCGTCTGCTGGGTTTCCGCGAGGCCGATCTCCCACGGTGTGCCGGCATGCTTCAGCGAGTTCAACGGTGCCGCTCCGGTACCCCCGTCGTGCCCGGAGATCAGCACGACGTCCGCATGGGCCTTGGCGACCCCAGCGGCGACCGTGCCAACGCCCAGCTCGCTCACCAGCTTCACGTTGATCCGCGCGAACTCGTTGGCGTTCTTCAGATCATGGATCAGTTGTGCCAGGTCTTCGATCGAGTAGATGTCGTGATGCGGAGGCGGTGAGATCAACCCCACGCCGGGCGTGGAATGCCGGGTTCTGGCGATCCACGGGTAGACCTTGTCCGGTGGCAGCTGGCCGCCTTCCCCCGGTTTCGCGCCCTGCGCCATCTTGATCTGGATGTCGTCGGCGTTGACCAGATACTCGCTGGTTACCCCGAACCGTCCACTCGCGACCTGCTTGATAGCGCTACGGCGTTGCGGGTCGTACAGCCGCTCGACGTCTTCACCACCCTCGCCGGTATTCGACCGACCACCGATGCGGTTCATCGCGATGGCGAGTGTTTCGTGTGCTTCGGCGGAGATCGACCCGTAGGACATCGCACCGGTGTGGAACCGCCGGCAGATCGCCTCGACCGGCTCGACTTCGTCCAGTGGTACCGGCTGCCGGTCGGAATGGAACTGGAACAGCCCACGCAGTGCTCCCCCTGCCCTGTTCAGCCGTTCCACCTCGTCGGTGTATCGCCGGTAGGCCTCGGCATGCCTGTTCCTGCTGGCGTGCTGCAACCAGAACACGGTTTCCGGGGTGAACAGATGCAGCTCGCCGTCCCGACGATAGGCGTACTCACCGCCGACCTCGAGCCGTTGGTGCTCGCGCTCGCTGGGATTCTCCGGATAGGCCCTGCGGTGCCGCTCGGCCACCTCGGCGGCGAGTAGCTCCAGCCCGGCACCGTCGAGTTTCGACTCCGTTCCGGTGAAATGCTCATCGAGCAATCGCTGGGACAGGCCGAAGGCTTCGAAGACCTGCGCGGCGGTGTACGCGCCGACCGTGGATATGCCCATCTTGGACATGATCTTGCGCACTCCGTGCACCACGGCATGCAGGTAGTTGCGGACCGCGAGCCGTGGTCCCACGCGGGTGATCGCGCCTTGCACGATGAGGTCCTCGATCGTCTCCAACGCGAGGTAGGGGTTCACCGCGGCCGCGCCGTAACCGAGGAGCAGCGCGATATGGTGCACTTCGCGGGCGTCTCCCGACTCGACCACCAGGGCAACCCGCAACCGTTCCTTGGTCCGGATCAGATGGTGATGTACCGCGGAAACCAGCAGCAGCGAAGGAATCGGCGCCATCCGGTGATCGGAATCCCGATCGGTCAGCACCAGAGTGCGTGCTCCGGAGGCGATGGCAGCCGAAGCCTGCTGACATACTCGCGAGATCGCGGCGGCCAGCGCCGTTCCCCCACCGTCCACCTCGTAAAGTCCTGATAGGACAGTGCAGGAGAAGCCCGGCTGATCACCATCCCGGTTCACCTGGATGAGCTTGGCCAGCTCATCGTTGTCGATCACCGGATGGGACAGCTGGATATGCCGGCAGGACGCGGGTCCAGGGTCGAGCAGATTGCGCTCGGGGCCCATGATCCGCGCCATCGAGGTGACCAGCTCCTCGCGGATCGCATCCAGCGGCGGATTCGTGACTTGGGCGAAGTTCTGCTTGAAATAGTCGTACAGCAGCCTGGACCGAGCGGACAGCGCCGCCGGCGGCGTATCCGTTCCCATCGAACCGATCGGCTCCGCCGCGTTGACCGCCATCGGGGTGAGCAGTACCCGCAACTCCTCCTCGGTGTAGCCAAAGGCTTGCTGCCTGCGCTGCACCGAAGCGTGCGGCTGCACCACGTGTTCTCGGTCCGGCAGATCAGCGAGCGAGAGGAGTCCGGCGCGCAGCCATTCCGGATAGGGCGCGCGTTCGGCCAGCTCCGTTTTCACTTCGTCGTCGTCGATCAACCGGCCTTGCGCGGTGTCCACCAGGAACATCCGACCAGGGCGCAGCCTGCCCTTCGCGATCACCCGCTCCGGCGGTATGTCCAGCACGCCACTCTCACTGGCCAGTACTACGCGGTCATCGGCGGTGCGCCACCAGCGTCCCGGCCGCAACCCGTTGCGATCGAGTATCGCGCCAACCAGGGAGCCATCGGTGAACGTGACGCATGCCGGTCCGTCCCACGGTTCCATCAGGCTCGCGTGGAACTGGTAGAAAGCACGGCGACGCGGATCCATCGCGGTGTCGTTCTCCCATGCCTCCGGGACCATCATCAACACCGCGTGCGGCAGATCGCGCCCACCAAGATGAAGCAACTCGAGGACTTCGTCAAAGGAGGCCGAATCCGAGCCGTCCGGATCACAGATCGGGTAGAGCCGGCTCAGCTCGCCCGCGATCAGTGGGGATGCCAGCAGCGCTTCCCTTGCGCGCATCCGGTTGCGGTTCCCGCGCACGGTGTTGATCTCACCGTTGTGCGCGACGAACCGGAACGGGTGGGCAAGCGGCCAGGAGGGGAAGGTGTTCGTGGAGAACCGGCTGTGCACGATCGCGATCGAGCTGACCAACCGTGGATCGGTCAAATCGGGATAGAAAACCGGCAGTTGCTCGGCGGTCAGCATTCCCTTGTAGCCAAAGGTTCGCGCGGACAGGGATACGAAGTAGGCCCCGCAGCCCGCCGCTTTGCTTTCCCGCTCCACGCGCTTTCGAAGACAGAAGGCCAGCCGGTCCAGTTCGATACCTGCGGGTCGGTGCCCGGCAGGGCCGGGCTCGCCGCTGACGTACAACGTCGCGAAGTAGGGCATCACCGCCCGCGCCGCCGTGCCAATACCGGCCCGTTCCGGGGCGACCGGCGTCTCCCGCCAGCCGTGCACCACGAGCCCTTCCTCGGCCGCGATCCGCGCCACCAGCCGGTAGGCGGCCTCACGGGCCGAATCGTCCCTCGGCAGGAACGCCATGCCGGCGGCATAGCGCGACTGTCCGGTCACGCTTGGTTGCGGCAGTGTGAAATCCGCTTCCGCGCGCAGGAACGCGTCGGGCAGCCGCAGCAAGATCCCCGCGCCGTCGCCGCTGGTCGGCTCCGCACCCGCGGCGCCCCGATGTCGCAGGTTGACCAGCGCCGTCAACGCATCGGAAACAATGTCATGCCGCGCCCGCCCGCGAATATCGGCGACCGCGGCCACACCACAACCGTCCCGCTCCGTAGCGGGGTCATACAGCGCTTGCTTCTCTGGAACAGCGGAGAAGATCATGACATCGACCCTCCTCGTCGCCCTGCTGGGAAGAATCGGATAAGACGTCGACTCTCTAAGCCCGGGACGACACCGGCCCGCATGTCTGGATGGAACTGTAACAGTCACGTGAACTCTGGGGGACCTGTTGCCCGGATCACTGCGTTCTCGACTTGATAACGATGCGGCCGGCCGCGAGCACACCGCATACCGGACCATGGGCCGTCTAACCTGGTAGCGTGGCTCATCGCCGGTCCACGTGACCGGTGGCGTGAGCGACTGCGAAGTCCGGTGCGAATCCGGCGCTGTCCCGCAACTGTGAGGTTTCCAGGAACCGAGCCAGGTCGCCTGTCGGTCACGCCGACGCCAACCGCCTCCGGTGCAGGGGTGCGGCGTCCGTACTCCCGGCAGGACAGATCTCGGCGATGGGTGCGGAAACCGCCCCCCGGTGCCGGCCGAGAACACGGGATGCCTCATGACCGGGTCCATCCAACGCACCGGGCAAGCAACTCGCCCCTCCCGATTTCGCCGGTGCTTATTGCCGTTGCTGACGCTGGTGCTCGCCACCGCCGTGCTCGCGGGTTGCGCCCAGCGGGAACTGGAGTCCGCGGCTGACCGCTCTGGCGACGGATCCTCATCGGGCAACGGGGCCGGCAACGCCGCTTTCCCGGTCACCGTGACGTCGCCGGGTAACGACCAGTCCATCACGCTGGAAAGCAAACCGACCGAGATCGTGTCGCTGTCCCCACCCGCTACCGAGGTGCTCTACGAACTCGGCGCGGGCGACCAGGTCGCCGCCGTGGATGATCAGTCGAACTATCCGCAAGAGGCCCCGCGCACCAAGCTCTCCGGGCTGAACCCCAACCCCGAGGCCATCGCGGAGTACGACCCGCAGCTGGTGGTCGCCCATGACGACACCGACGACCTGGTCGCCGCACTGGACAAACTAGACATTCCGACGTTGATCCTGCCGGCGGCCGAAACGCTGGACGAGGCCTACGCGCAGTACGAGCTACTGGGCACAGCAACCGGGCACCAGCAGAAGGGCGCCGAGCTCGCCGAACAGACCCGCGACGAGATCGACCAGATCATTCGCGAAACACCCAAACCGGACGATAAGCTGAGCTATTACCATGAGCTCGGTCCGGATCACTTCACCGCGACCTCGGATACCTTCGTTGGCGGGGTCTACCAGCGCTTCGGGCTGCGCAATATCGCCGATGACGTCGACGATCCGGCAGCTGCTGGCTACCCGCAGCTATCCGCCCAGCGGGTATTGCAAGCCAACCCGGATCTGATCTTCCTCGCCGACACCAAATGCTGCGGTATGACCAAGGAGCGGGTCGCCGGCCGGCCCGGCTGGGACACGCTGAACGCGGTCCGCGCGGAGCAGGTGATCGAGTTGAACGACGACACCGCCTCGCGGTGGAGCCCGCGCATCGTCGAGTTCGTGCGCGCCGTTTCGGATGCGGTCAAGTCCGCGGGCAACCAGGAGTAATCGAGAGTGTTGCGCGCACCGCGCGCCGGGAAATCGGCACCGGAGGGCACCTCGCCGGATGGGGATCCACACCCCGTCGCCGGCAAGCGAACCAGGCTCCGCCCGGTCGTTCTACTCCTCGGTCTGCTTGGCCTCGTCGTGGTCTTTCTCGGCGCCGTCCTGATCGGCTCATCCGGGCTCGGTTGGCGGCAGGTCCTCGCCGAGATCGTCGCACAGCTCACCGGTGGCGTTTCCCCACTGTCCGAACGGGACGCGGCGATCATCTGGGAGCTGCGGGTGCCGAGGATCGTGCTCGCCGGCCTTGTCGGCGCGGCACTGGCCAGCGCGGGTGCCTGCTACCAGGCCGTTTTCCGGAATCCGCTCGCGGACCCCTACTTGCTCGGCGCCGCGGCCGGCGCGGGGATGGCCGCCACGATCGTGATGGTCACGGTCCCCGCCGTCCGCGGCTGGCCGGTCGATCCGATTCCGATCGCGGCGTTCGCGGGATCGCTCGGCGGGGTTGGCCTCACCTGGCTACTCGGCAGGTCGGCAAGCGGGCGCGGTTCGTCCGGCACCGGAACCCTGCTGCTCGCTGGCGTCGCGGTGGCCGCGTTCCTCACCGCGGTCCAGACCTTCGTGCAACAGCTCAATGTGGACACCCTGAAGGATGTCTACCTGTGGATGCTCGGCGGCTTCAACCTGGCCGACTGGAACGCGGTATTGCTCGCCTTGCCCTATATCGGACTGGCCGCCGTCGTTCTGGTGTTGTGCGGGCGACTGTTGGACGTGCTCGGACTTGGTGACGCTGAAGCGGCATCGCTCGGGCTGCGCCCAGGCCGGATCCGGTTCCTGGTGCTTGCCGCGGCTTCGCTGGCGACCGCGGCCGCGGTTTCGGTGAGCGGCCTGATCGGCTTCGTGGGCATCGTCGTACCGCATATCGTCCGGCTGCTTGCCGGCTCGAGCTACCGGGTGATCGTGCCGATGTCGCTGATCGCCGGCGCCATCTTTCTGATCGTCGCTGACCAGTTGGCCGGCAACGTGCGCTATCCGGCCGAACTGCCGATCGGCGTGATCACCGCATTCACCGGTGCGCCGTTCTTCGTACTCGTGCTCCGCTCAGCCAGGGGGCGGGTATGACGGTCGGGCTCACCCTGCGGGACCTCTCCGCGGGATACCGCAAACATCCGGTGCTGCACGAGGTTGAGCTGGATGTACCGGCGGGCGGATGGCTCGCGATCATCGGGGCGAACGGTACTGGAAAGTCCACATTGCTCAAGGCGATCGCGGGGTTGGTGCCACATACCGGCGACGTCTGGATCGGCGAGCACAAGGCCAGCGAGTTGGGGCGGCGCGAGCTTGCCAGAAAGCTCGGCTACCTGCCGCAGGGCGCTTCGCTTCCAGACGGGCTGACGGTCACCGACTACGTGCTACTCGGGCGCACACCACATCTTGGCGCCCTCGCCAGGGAGGGGCAATCCGATGTGGACATCGTCACGGCGGTACTCGGTCGCCTTGACTTGTCGCATTTAGCCAGTCGTCAACTACGCACTCTTTCTGGCGGCGAACAGCAACGTGCCGTGCTGGCCCGGGTACTCGCTCAGCACACCGGGGTACTCCTGCTCGACGAGCCGACGACCGGTCTGGACATTGGCCACGCGCAGATCCTGCTCGAACTCGTAGATACCCTGCGCAGGGAAGACGGCACCACCGTCGTGTCCACACTGCACGATCTGACCTTCGCGGCGCAGTACGCGGACCGCATCGTGCTGATCAACTGCGGGCGGGTCGTCGCCACCGGCACTCCGGATGAGGTGCTGACCGCCCAGGCACTCACCGAGTACTACGGAGCGCGCACCACCCTGCTGACCGCACCAGACGGCAGCAGGGTGGTGGCACCACTGCGAGGCAGCTGACTATTTGATTCCTCGGTGGCTCGGGACGCTAGCCTCGCCGGCGGTAGGTACGGCCCTGCTGTTTGCCGACCGCGTCTGGCCGCGCACCACGGTTCGGTGCGGCGAACCCCGCGGGCTGCGTTGACCCGGTCTTCTTGCCGGCCATCCGTCGTTGCCTGCGGTTTGCCGGAGGCTGTTCGACCTGTGGCGGTTCGGCGGCCGCGCTGTCAGCAAGCGCGCCGATCGGTTGCTGGCGAACCGCGTCCATCGGATTGAGTGGGGAATTATCGTGCCTAGCAGGCATACCGGACCTCCTCGCGGAGTTGGCTGCGAACCCGAAACGGGTTGAACGAGCTGTACGCGAACCCAGCGACGGGTCGCGAACGCGGGCTACGGCACGGGAAACTCAACGAACAACGAACGAGGACCCGGCCGCACAGGACACAAAGCATCCGTAGCGGCCCACACCCATGACAACGGGTTAGCCAGCAACGGAGCGCGGCTCACGATGATCCTCAAAGCTTCATGTTGCCAACCGTAGCAGCAATCAGCCGCGCCCGCACAACCTTTTGATCAGTTCTCCGTCGTGTCGGATCGCCTCGGTTCCGAGGGCCCAGACTTCGAGGGCCCAGGCTCCGAGGACTCAGTCTCCGAGGGCTCGCGCTCTGGAGAGTCGGATTCTGGAGAGTCGGGCTCCGGCTCCCCAGCCCCAAGTTCCGATGAGCCAGCGGCCGACGATGCCGTGCCGCCAGCGGCGAGCAGTGCGGCGATATCTTCTCGTGGCCCACGCCGGCGTGCGAGCACCAGGTAGATCACCGCGCCAATGAAGACCAGGATCGCCACCCAGACGTTGATTCGGGTGCCGAATATCTCGGTGGCTTCATCGGTACGCATCATCTCGATCCACGCCCTGCCGAGCGTGTACCCCGCGACATAAAGCGCGAACGCGCGCCCGTGTCCCAACCGGAAACGGCGGTCCGCCCACACGACCAGGGCCGCGACCGCCAGGTTCCACAACAGTTCGTACAGGAAGGTCGGGTGGAACGGGCTGCCGGCGATCTGGTCTTGCGCGGATATCGCCACGCCGTTGAGATTGTCCACCTGGCCGGCGTCGTTGACCCGAACGTAGATCTCCAGACCCCACGGCAGATCGGTGGGCGCGCCGTAGAGCTCCTGGTTGAAGTAGTTGCCGAGCCTGCCGATCGCCTGTGCCACGACAATGCCAGGGGCGATCGCGTCGGCCACCGCGGGCAGCGGGATACCCCGGCGGCGGCAGGCGATCCACGCGCCCACACCACCGAGCGCGATAGCGCCCCAGATACCCAGCCCGCCGTCCCAGATGCGCAGAATTCCCGCCGGATCGCCCTCTGGACCGAAGTACTTATCCGCATCGGTGAGCACGTGGTACAGCCGGCCGCCGATCAGTCCGAACGGGACCGCGAATACGGCGATATCGGTGATCGTGCCGCGCTCCCCGCCCCGCGCGACCCAGCGCCGCTCGCCCCACCAGATCGCCAGCACGATACCGACGATGATCAGTAGCGCGTAGGCGCGCAGCGGGATCGGACCGAGCTGCCATACACCTCGATCCGGGCTCGGGATAGAGGCCAACACGATCTGCTGGGACAGGGTCGCCGATATCACCGGCTCACCGTAACGTGCTGCCGTCTCCTCGGTGAGCCCGGGACACGCCGGATCGACGCCGGACACGGTGGCCGGGCGGCACCCACACCGGGTTCACAACCCTGCCGGAACAGCCGCGTCGTCCGGCCGCCGACTGGCCAGGAAAGCCCCTCCGGCAACCCGAAGCGATCAGGCGGGGCACAACCAATCAGGCGAGCCCGACCGCATCTCGGTGCCGGCGACGGCATCGGCGGGGAAAGTCTCCCGGAAGGTGAACGCGTATGGCGTTGGGCCGTGCGCACGCAGATATCGGACGCGTTGCTCCGCCTCCTCGGTCGTCGGCCGGTGCCCTTCCGGAACCCACCACAGCACCGAGGTCGCTTCGCGTACGTGTTCGAACCATTCCCGACGGCGGCGCAGCACCTCCCGATGCGCGCCGGAGAACACGAAGTCCGCCAGCGCGGACACCGATGTCCAGGTGGACATGTTCACGATAACCCCAGCACTGTCCCCCGCATCCCAGTCGAACGCGCGGATCGCGGTCGCATCGCCGTCCTCGGTCTGCAGTCGCCAAACGAAACCCGGCGCGGTATCGGCAACGGCATTCACCGGTTCCAACGCGGCCACGAAATCCCGTAGTCGTGGCGCGTCGAGCGGAGCTCGCAGTCGAGAAAAGTTCACCTGGGCCAGCTGCATCGCCATATGCGGCAGTCTGCCGAGTCGCCCAGCGCGCTGACAAGAGCCGTACGGTTGACTGGCCGAGAAAGACGGGCCAAGCGCCGGTCCCATCAGGCCGGGTTGCGTACCCCTTCGGCGAGTTCGCTGGCGAGCTCGCGGACCGCGGTGACCCCACCGCGTTCCGCCGCGGCGACGAAGGCCGAACCGACGATCACCGCGTCGGCGAAACCGGCCACTGTGGCCGCCTGCGCCCCGTCCCGGACCCCCAGTCCGACGCCGATTGGCAGCTCGGTATGCGCTCGGGTACGGCGCACCAGGTCAGCGGCATCCACACCGACCGCATCCCGGGCACCGGTCACCCCCATCACCGCGGTGGCGTACACGAAACCCGAAGCGGCTGAGGTGGTCAGCGCCAGCCGCTCTTCGGTCGACGATGGTGCGACAAGAAAGATCCGGTCCATACCGGTATCCCGGGAAGCGGCCAGCCAGTCCGCCGCCTCGTCCGGGATCAGGTCAGGGGTGACGATACCCAGTCCACCCGCGGCGGCCAGGTCCTTGGCGAAGGCGGCCACGCCGTAGTGGTGCACCGGGTTCCAGTAGGTCATCACCACCGCGGGCACCTGCCGCCGGGCCAGCTCGGAAACCACGTCGAACACCTGCCGCACGCGGAAACCGGCGTCGAGCGCGGTGACCGACGCCGCCTGAATGGTGGGACCGTCCATCACCGGATCGGAATACGGAAGTCCAACCTCGACCACATCACAACCGCCGTCGGCCATGGCGCCAAGCAACTCGATGGATTCGGCCACTGTCGGGTATCCGGCCGGCAGATACCCGATCAGCGCCGCGCGCCCCTCGGCGCGGGTTTTCGCGAATACTTCGTCCAGCCGGCTCATCCCAGGTTCTCCTCCGAAACCAGCCCGAACCAGCGGGCGGCCGTATCCACGTCCTTATCGCCCCTGCCGGACAGGTTCACCAGAATCACCGCATCCGGCCCGAGTTCCTGGCCGAGTGTGCGCGCGCCAGCGAGAGCGTGCGCCGATTCGATCGCCGGGATGATGCCCTCGGTCCGGGAAAGCAGCTGGAAAGCCTCCATGGCCTCGGCGTCGGTCGCGGCGCGGTACTCCGCCCTGCCGGTGTCCTTCAACCAGGAGTGCTCCGGGCCCACCCCGGGATAGTCCAGCCCCGCCGAGATCGAGTAGGCCTCGATGGTCTGCCCATCCTCGTCCTGCAGGAGATAGGACAACGCGCCGTGCAGTAGTCCGGGTGTTCCCTCGGACAGCGTCGCGCCATGCTCGCCGCTGTCCAGTCCCTTACCACCCGGCTCGATACCAATCAGCCGAACGTTCGGGTCGTCAAGGAAACCGTGGAAGACACCGATCGCGTTCGAGCCGCCGCCAACACAGGCGACCACCGCGTCCGGCAACCTACCCAGCCGCTCCAGCGTCTGCTGATGGGCCTCTTCGCCGATCACCTTGTGCAGATTGCGCACCATCACGGGAAAGGGGTGCGCCCCGGCCGCTGTCCCGAGCAGATAATGCGAATCCTCGACATTGGCCACCCAGTCCCGTAGCGCCTCGTTGATCGCGTCCTTCAACGTGCGCGAGCCCGTCCGCACCGGAATGACCTCGGCGCCGAGCAACCGCATCCGGGCTACGTTCAGCGCCTGCCGCTCGGTGTCCACCTCCCCCATGTACACCACGCATTCCAGCCCGAGCAGCGCACAGGCCGTCGCGGAGGCGACCCCGTGCTGTCCGGCGCCGGTTTCGGCGATGACCCGCTTCTTGCCCATCCGTTTGGTCAACAACGCTTGCCCGAGCACGTTGTTGATCTTGTGGGAACCGGTGTGGTTGAGGTCTTCCCGCTTCAGCAGGATCGTGGCACCACCGGCGTGTTCGGCGAACCGGGGCGCCTCGGTGAGCAGCGAAGGCCGCCCCGCGTATTCGCGGAGCAGGCGGTCCAGCTCACCGGTGAACTCCGGGTCCAGCCTGGCCTTGTCGTATGCCGTGGACAGTTCATCCAGCGCGGCGATCAACGCCTCGGGCATGAACCGGCCGCCGTAGGGTCCGAATCGGCCGTTTTCGTCCGGATCGTGCCGATTCTTCCCAGATTTCGGCATATCCGATTCCGGCATATCTGATTCGGTCACGGCTTCTCGCTCATCATCGACACGACCCATCATCGACTCGGTCGCGGGCAGGCCGGATGCGAACCCGCGGTCACCAGTTGGACGACGGCCTGCTTGGGGTCATCGCTGGCTACCAAGCCCTCGCCGACGAGTACGGCATCGGCGCCAACCCCGGCGTAGGCCATCAGATCGCGGGGGTCACGGACGCCCGATTCGGCGATCTTCACGACGTCCATCGGCAACCCGGGGGCCAGCCGGCCGAACACGTCCCGGTCCACTTCGAGAGTGTGCAGGTCCCGCGCGTTGATCCCGATCACCTTCGCCCCAGCCTCGAGCGCGCGGTCGGCTTCCTCCGCGGTGTGTACCTCGACCAGCGCGGTCATGCCCAGCGACTCGACCCGGTCGAGCAGCGATACCAGCGCGTTCTGCTCCAGCGCCGCGACGATCAGCAGCACCATGTCCGCGCCGTACAGCCGGGACTCGTGCACCTGGTAGGGACTGACGATGAAATCCTTACGCAGCACCGGGATATCCACGGCCGCGCGAACCGCGGCGAGATCATCCAGGCTGCCCCCGAACCGGCGCTGCTCGGTAAGCACGCTGATCACTCGCGCCCCCGCGTCCGCGTAGTCCGCGGCCAGCGTCGCCGGATCGGGAATCTCCGCGAGCACGCCCTTCGATGGACTGCTCCGTTTGACCTCCGCGATAACGCCGATCGCCGAGGATCGAAGGGCGCTGATGACATCCTTGGGAGCGGCGACGCTCGCCGCCCGCTCTTTCAACTCCTCGAACGGCAGCGCGGCCTGTCGAGTCTCGAGGTCCGCACGGACGCCGGCGATGATTGATTCCAGAACGCTCACGAAATCTCCTCGCCAGCTGGTTGCCTGACGTCGGCTGGAGCGCCACCCGTCAGTGATGGTGACCCGGTCGTCGCCGGGAGTTCGGTAGCCAGCTCGCTCACAGAAACCTTCCCCTTCCCGCACCGCTGATGCTAGCCGTCGACCAGTTGCCGCCACGCGTGGCCCCGCATCTCAATCTCGCGCGGTCGGGTCCTCGCCCTCGGAGAACGCCTGCCACATCGCGCGGTTCGGGTCCTGCTCGCCGCGCCGGGCCCCGGGTGCCTGGTACGCGCCGCCGAGCCGGGCCATCCGCGCGCCGCGCGCGAGCACCAGTAACCCCACCCCGACCAACAGCAGCCCGGCGAGCACGGCAAGCCCCCGGCCCGCGGCGATCTCCAGACGCGGGTAATCATCCGGCCGGTCGCCGAACACCGCGCCGATCCCGTTCAGCGCCAGCCAGCCGGCCGCGACGCCGGCGAGCGCCAGCACGGCGCCAAGCACCCTGCGCAACCAGCCGGTACTGGCCACCACACCAGCGATACCGGCCAGTGCGAGCAGCGCGAGCGGCTGGAGGGCCGGCGCCAGCGTGGCACCGTCATCGACCTGGGGCACCCTGCCGCGTACCGGTAGCTCCCGCACGGTGACCTGCCAGGTCAGGCTCGACGCCCCCCACAGCAGCGCGGCGGCGAGCAACAGCCCTACCGCCACGATCCACAGTGGACGACGGTCTGATCTGGCTGGCGTACCGTGGTCAGCCTCCTGCTCAGACACCAGCTGCTTCGCCCACTTCCCCACGATCCTGGATACCGCTCACCGCCGAGGTCATCGTCTCCGCGGTGGCGATCGCGGTAAGCACCGTGCGCGCCTTGTTCACCGATTCAGTGTCCTCGTATTCCGGTTCGGAATCGGCTACGACGCCGCCGCCTGCCTGCACATAGGCCATTCCGTCGCGCATCAGGGCGGTACGAATCGCGATCGCGGTATCGCCGTCGCCGGCGAAATCCAGGTAGCCGACGACACCGCCGTAGAGCCCGCGCCTGGTCGGTTCGAGTTCTTCGATCAGTTCCATGGCTCGAACCTTGGGCGCGCCGGTCAGGGTGCCCGCGGGGAAACACGCGGTCACCGCGTCAAAGGCGGTGGTCCCGGCGGCCAGCTCACCGGTGACCGTCGACTCGATATGCATGACATGGCTGTAGCGCTCGACGCGGAAGAAATCGGTTACCCGCACCGTGCCTGGTTTACACACCCTGCCCAGATCGTTGCGGCCAAGGTCTACCAGCATCAGATGCTCCGCCCGCTCCTTCACATCGGCGAGCAGATCCTTCTCCAACCACGCGTCTTCCTCCGGATCGGCGCCGCGCCAGCGAGTGCCGGCGATCGGGTGGGTAGTCGCCTTCCCATCTCGCACCGTGACCAACGCCTCCGGGCTGGAACCGACGATGTCGAATCCGTCCAATCGGAGCAGGTACATATACGGGCTGGGATTCGTCACCCGCAGCACGCGGTAGACATCCAACGCATCGGCCTGGGTGACCATTTCGAACCGCTGCGAAGGCACGATCTGGAAGGCTTCGCCCGCGTGGATCGCCTCCACCGCGGCGCGTACCGCCTCGTGGTAATCGTCCGGGGTGCGCCGGCGCTGAAACTCCGGCGCGGGACGGCTGAACACCGAGTCGGTTGGCGCAGCGACGGTGTGCAGCCCCATCGCCATCTCATCCAGCCGCCGCACCGCGTCGGTATAGGCGGCGTCCACCCGTTCCGGACTGTCGTCCCAGTTGACCGCGTTAGCGATCAACGTGATGGTGCTCTGATGGTGGTCAAAGGCCGCAAGGTCAGTGGTCAGCAACATGACCAGTTCAGGCACCCGCAGATCGTTGACCGACAGCTCGGGCAGCCGTTCGAGCCGGCGTACCGCGTCGTAGCCGATGTAGCCGACCATCCCGCCGTGCAGCGGCGGCAGACCGGGAAGCGGATCGGTATGCAGGGCGTTGACCGTTTCCCGGAGCGCGACCAGTGGGTCATCGGTCTCCGGCATCCCCACCGGCGGGGTCCCCGTCCATACCGCCTTGCCGTCCACCGAGGTCAATGCCGCGGGACTGCGTACCCCGATAAACGACCATCGGGACCAGGCGCTGCCGTTTTCCGCGGACTCGAACAAGAAGGTGCCCGGCCGGTCCGCGGCCAGCTTGCGGTACACGCCAACCGGGGTTTCCGCGTCCGCGAGCAGCCGCCGCACCACCGGGATCACGCGGCGCTGCTTGGCTAGCGCACGGAAGGCTTCCCTGCTCGGCGAGATCTCACCTAGTCCCGCTGCCGATACGCTGGCGTTTACCATATGCGACATTGTGCCGAGCCGATCAGCAATGGTCGCGAGCGGGTCGCAATTCAACGGTCGTTGATTTCTGGTTGCCGCTGCGGCAAGATTACGGGTGCCAGCGACATACTCAGCGACACGATGAGGGACGGGACACCAGTCAGTGAGGACGGCATGACTCCGGTCAACGGTCCGCGGGTCGACGCGCGCGATGACGCGGCAGACGACGAGTCCAGCTACGAGGAGGCGGGCACCGGGAAACGCCGGGGACGCCGACCGGGCCGCGAGGACACCCGCGCGGCTTTGCTGACCGCCGCCAGGGAACTCTTCAGCGAACAGGGATACGAAGGCGCCACGGTACGCGCGATCGCCACGCGCGCCGGTGTCGATCCGGCGATGGTCAATCACTGGTTCGGCGGCAAGGAGGGCCTGTTCGCCAAGGCAGTGCTGGAACTGCCGTTCAACCCGCCGGAAGTGCTGGAGACCATCCTGAATGGCGGGCCCATCGACACGCTCGGCGAGCGGATCGTACGTACCTTCGTGACCAGGTGGGACGAGAGCGGCGGCGGGGTCTTCACCGCGCTGGTGCGCAGTATCTCGGCACGCGAGGACGCGGCGAAGGCGCTCCGTGAGCTCATCATGAAGTACTTGCTCGGCAGGATCGCGAGCGAACTGGCCAGCGACCACGCCGAACTACGCGCGAGCCTGTGTGCCTCGCAGATGGTCGGCCTCGGCATGATCCGCTACGTCGCCGCGTTCGAGCCGCTCGCCTCGGCCGACATCCCCACCGTGGTCGCATTGGTCGCCCCGAACCTCCAGCACTACCTCACCGGCGAGCTGAACCTGGAACGAGCCGAGTGACCCGAACCCACGCGCGCTCACCAGCAGCGATCGAGTAGCCCGTGCAGTTCGGCCGCGCTCGCCGAACGCGGTGCGTTCGCGCTCACCGGATCGGCCAGCGCGGTGGCGACCAACGACTCGCGCTGGGCATCCGCGCAGCCGAGCTCGGCAACCGTACGCCGAACGCCGACCCTGTCCACCAGGTCATCAAGGACGTCGGGGAGCGCGTACGCGTCCCGCGCGCCCACCGCGCTGGCCACCCGCGCGTAACCCGGCTCGTCCGCGGCTAGCGAGAAGGCAACCGTTTCGGCGAGCACCGCGGAAAGTGCCAGTCCGTGCACCGCGCCGCAATGCAGGCTGATCGCGTGCGCGAGACCGTGCACCAACCCAAGGCCGCTGCGGGTCAGCGCAAGGCCAGCCAGATGCGCGGCGAGCAGCATGTTCGCCCGTGCCGCGCGGTCGGAACCGTCCGCCACGGCCCTCGGTAACCACTCGGCGGCCAGCTCCACCGCACGGGTGGCGTACAGCTCGGATACCGGATTGCGGCCGCGCGAGGTCAGCGACTCCACGCCGTGCACCAGCGCGTCCACCCCGGTCGCGGCGGTCGCCGCCGCCGGCAGGCCGACGGTCAGCTCGGGATCGAGTATCGCGACGCGCGGCAGTACGGACTCGGCACCGCAGTACACCTTGCGCCGGCCAGACCGGTCCTCGAGTACGCCGAAACCATTGGTCTCCGCGCCAGTGCCGGCGGTCGTCGGTACCGCGAGCAGCGGCAGCCCCGGCGCCGCTGACGCGACCCCGGAACCATCGGCGCGCGCACCGGGATTGGCCGCGAGTAACGCAATGCCCTTCGCCGCGTCCACACTGGACCCACCGCCCACCGCGAGCACTGCGGTCGGCTGCCCCACGGCGAACTCGGCCGCCCGCGTGGCGGCGGTTTCCACGATCTCGGTCGTCGGATTCGCCGGCACCTCGTCGAAAACCCGCACCGCGATCCCGTGCTCCGTCAACGGCTCGAGCACTCGATCGAGCACTCCTGCCGCGCGCAGGCCAGGGTCGGTGACGACGAATACCCGGCGCGCGTCTGCCAGCCGTTCAGGGATCCGCCGGACCGCGCCCATGCCGAACTCGACGCTCGGCCCGGACGGCAGGCTGAAATCCGCGGTCGCTATGTCCATTCCGGTATTGCCCAGCATCACAACGCCAACCATGTCGTCTTGACGGCCGTGTAGTTGTCCAGGGCATGCCGGCTTCGGTCGCGACCATGCCCGGAATCCTTGAATCCACCGAACGGGGTGGTGATCGCGCTCGCGTCGTAGGTGTTGATCCACACCGTACCCGCGCGCAGCATCCCGGCGACCCGGTGTGCCTGGCTGATGTCCGCGGACCACACGCTGGCGGCAAGGCCGTACGGCGTGTCATTGGCGATCCGCACGCCAGTCTCGGTTCCCCGGAACGGTTGCACACACAGCACCGGCCCGAAGATCTCCGCGCGTGCCGCCCGGCTGCTGTTCGGCACGTCGTCCAGCACGGTCGGCGCGAGGTAGTTCGTCGCCGCCTCGGCCGTTGCCGGTGGCACTGGCCGACCTCCGGTCGCCAGGCGCGCGCCGTCGGACTCGGCTTCCACGATGTGCTCGCGAATACGCCGGGCCGCCGCCTCGTCGATGACGGGGCCGAGGACGGTGTCCCAGCGCAGCGGATCGCCCACGGTGAACTCGGCGGTTCTGGCGATGATTCGCTCCACGAGTGGTTCGCGCACCGACTCGTCAACCACCAGACGAGTACCGGCATGGCAGGTCTGCCCAGCGTTGTAGTACACGCCCCAGGTCACCGCCTCCGCGACAGCGTCCAGGTCGCCGGCATCGGCGAGTACCAGCTGGGGTGACTTCCCACCCAACTCCACGCTCACCGATTTTCCGTTGCTTTCCCCGGCATAGCGTTGAAACGCCCTGCCCACCTCCACTGACCCGGTGAACGCCAGTTTGTCCACATCGCCATGCCGGCCGAGCGCCGCACCGGTGACCGGACCGTCACCGGGGATCACGTTGAACACGCCGTCCGGGATGCCTGCCTCGGCGGCGAGCCTGGCGAGCACGAGCGCGGACAGCGGGGACTGCTCGGCCGGTTTGAGCACCACGCTGTTGCCCGTCGCCAGCGCGGGGGCGATCTTCCACGCCGTGATGATCAGCGGGTAGTTCCAGGGCACGACGGCGCCGACGACGCCGAGCGGTTCTCTGCTGATCGTGGCGATGGCATCCGGCCCGGTGGGCGCCACCTCGCCGTAGGTCTTGTCGATCAACTCGGCATACCACCGCACCGCCTGGGCACAGGCCGGAACATCGACGGTGAGCGATTCCCTGATCGGCTTACCGACGTCGAGCGTTTCGACGAGCGCGAGCTCCTCGCGGTGCGCTTCGATCAGCTCCGCGAACCTGAGCAGTACGTGTTTGCGCCACGCGGGCTCGGCCGCTCGCCACCCTCCCTTGTCGAACGCGCGGCGCGCGGCGAGCACCGCCGCGTCCACATCCGCTTCCCCGGCGAAGGCGACCTCGGCGACCACCCTGCCATCGCGGGGCGAATGATCGGCGAATCGCGCGCCCGACCTGGCGGCGACGAATTTCCCATCGATGAACAACTCGGTTTCCGGGCGCAGTGCGGCCGCCCGCGCCGCCCAGTCGATATCCGCGAGTTCGGTCACTGATCGCTCCACTAGTTCCTGTGTCATCGCCGGCACCTGCGTACCTCGGCTTCGTCCAACTCGGCGCCAAGGCCAGGAGCCGATGGCACCTGAAGGCAACCGTGCTCATCCGGCCACAGCGGTTCCGCGAGAAAGAAGTCGCGGCGCTCGGGTGTCCACCCGCCGGCAGGGTCGTAGGGGAACTCCAGATACGGACCCCCGCCAACTCCCGCGGTGAGGTGCAGGTTGGCCAGTACCCCGAGACCGTTTGTCCAGGTATGTGGGGTGAACCCACGGTGCTTCGCGCGAGCCAGCTCGGCGATTGTGCGCGCCCTGCTGATCCCGAGCGCGAGCACCACATCGGTCTGATAGACGTCCAGCGCGTCGGCCTCGAGGAGGCCAAGGGTGTGTCCGAAGGAGTCGAGCATCTCCCCCGCGGCGATCCGCGGCCCGGGATTGTCCGCGCGCAGCCGCTGGTAGCCGGCGATATCGTCGTAGGGCAACGGTTCTTCCACCCAGAAGACATCCAATTCGGACAGCTCGCGGACGACGGAACGCACCCTGGCGAGATCCATGCTGCGAGTCGGGTCGCCGGCCATCCGCCACGCCTGGTTGAGGTCAACCATGATGTCCAGCCGGTCGCCGACCGCTTCCCGGACCGTACGCACGGCGGCGATCCCCTCGGCGAGCGCGGCGGGCCGAATCCGGATCTTCACCGCGCGGAACCGTTGTTCGACAAGCGCGTGCGCGTCGTCGGCCCGCTGCGCCGGTTCGCGGGTGGCGCCCCAGGAGGCATATACCGGAATCCGATCGGTGAGATTGCCGAGCAGAGCACTCACCGGTAGACCGGCGGTCTTACCAAGGATGTCCCACAGTGCCGCTTCCAGTGGCCAGTAGCGACCGGCGTGGAAACCGAGCGATTCGATGACCCGCACCGCCTCCTCGATCCGCAGTGGGTCGGTGCCGAGGAAGTACTGGGCGAACTGGTCGAAGCCGGCCATCGTGTCGCCGGAGCCCACCCCGGTGATCCCCTCGTCGGTGTGCACCCGGACGAGGGTGGCGTCGAAATGGGCCCGCGGCACCGGATCCCATGCGGCGTAAAAGGGCGGATCGAGTGGTGTCCGAAGTGGCTCGATCGTGATGTCGGTGATCTTCACTAACCGTCTCCCGCGTGCTGTCTCGTCGTCCCCGCAGTGAACGCAACCGGCGGCATCCACCGCAACGGGGTATGCGGTGAGCGCAAGAACTAGGGTGTGCCCATGGCGGACGGGCCGGATAACCGGCATACCCCGCGATCCGCGGGGCTACGTAGGGATATGGACCTACTCGGCGCGCTCGCGGAGCGCGGCGGTTCAGCCGGGCTGGGCACCAGTGAGCTCGCCGAGCGGACTGGCAGGCAGCAGAGCCAGGTGTCCAGGGCACTCGCCGCGCTGGCCGACGAGGGGCTGGTGGAACGCGAACCGGGTTCCCGGCGGTACGCGCTCGGCTGGCGGCTCTTCGCGTTGGCCGCCCGCACGGCCGAGGCAAGGTTGGTGGACCGGGCGGCACTGGTGCTGCGCGCGCTGGCCAACGATCTCGGCGAGAACGCGCATCTGTGCCGGCTGCACGGCAGTACGGTGGCCACCCTGTTGACCGCTGAACCCGGCGGCGGCATTCCGGACGTTCACTGGGATATCGCGGATGTGCCCATCGCGATCACGTCGGCTGGCCGGGTGCTGCTCGCCGAGCACACCGCCGACGAGGTCGCGGCGCTGCTGCGCGAAGCCGGCGCGCCGGCCACCCAGCTGACGTCGGTGATGCGGCGCATCGGACAGGCCGCACGCATCGGCTATGCCATTGTGGACAGAGAGTTTTCGGCAACGCTCGCCGGCGCCTCCGCGCCGGTTCGCGACTTCCGGGGGGCCGTGGTTGCGGCGATCAACGTGTCCGGCTCGGCCACCGCGCTGGGCGGCCGACTGGACGGGATAGGCCTCGCCACCGCCACGGCAGCCACGCGGCTGAGTGAGAAATTGGGCTACGGCGGGAACAAAAGCCCGACGCTGTCTTGACAGGCGGTCTGGTCAACTCCACGCTGTCCCGGTCGAGGGAGGATCGGTTTCCATATCTGGAACCCGCAGGTTCGCCGCGACTGAGTTAGCTTCTATCACCCACACATCCGTGACGCCAGAAAAGGCGGAAAGCCATGCATGTCAACGCCGCCGTGCTAACTGAGCACAATGGACCACTAAGGCAGCGCGAGCTGTGGCTGGACGGTCCCGGGCCGCAGGAAGTGCTCGTCAAGATCGCCGCGACCAGTGTCTGCGCGAGCGATACGCATACGCGCAGTGGACGGATCCCTTCGCCGCTACCGGTGGTGCTCGGCCATGAGGGCGCTGGCGTGGTCGCCGCGACCGGACGGGACGTGACCGGGCTGGCGCCCGGTGACCACGTCGCGCTTTCCTGGATGCCCAACTGTGGGCGCTGCCGCTACTGCTCGGCTGGCCGGCCGGTGTTGTGCTCGGCCAGCGCGCCCGCGCTGCTGAACGGAACCCTGCTGGACGGCACGGTTCGGATGCGGGATGGCGAGCAGCCGGTGCACCACTACTCGTTCCTGTCCACCTTCGCCGATCACGCCGTCGTTCCGGCGAGCAGCGCTATCCGGATCCGTCACGACGTACCGCTCGCGGTGGCGGCGTTGGTCGGCTGCGGGGTTCTCACGGGCTACGGCGCGGTGGTGAACCGGGCCAAGGTCGAACCCGGGAGTTCCGTGCTGATCTACGGCGCGGGCGGGGTCGGACTATCCGCCGTGTTCGCCGCGCACAACTCGGGCGCGTTGCGCATCATCGTGGTCGATCCCCGGCAGGACAAACGAGACGGCGCGGCCGCGTTCGGCGCGACGCATGTCCTCGACCCCGAACACGAGGACGTGGCCACCGCGGTCCGCGCGATGACCGACGGGGCCGGCGCGGACGTCACGATCGACGCGGTTGGCAGGGAAGGACTGCTCGCCGAAGCGTTCGACGCGACGGCACCGGGCGGCACGATCGTCTGCGTTGGTGTTCCAGGACCGGAGGCCAGCGCCGCGGTGCCAGGCGCGCGCTTCGTCCGCGAGGAGAAGTACATCACCGGCAGCCTGTACGGTTCGAGCCGACCGGCCCAGGACATTCCCCGGCTGCTTGACCTGTTCGCGGCCGGGCGACTCCCGGTGGACAAACTGATCTCGCGCACCTATTCACTCGCCGGAATCAACGAAGCGTTCACCGACACGGTCGAAGGACATCTGCGTCGGGGTGTCGTGGTCGTCGACGAGGCACTCGCATGGTGAGCCCGGAGCAGCTGGATGTCGGGGAGGTACGGGCGCCAGCCGTCCGGCAGGCCTTTCTGATCCTGGACGCGCTCGCCGATGCGGAACGCGGGCTGCGGTTGACCGAACTCGTGGACCGGGTCGCCTTGCCGAAGAGCACGACCCATCGAATCCTGCATACGTTGTGCCAGCTTGGCGGGGTGGTACGCAGTGAGCGGTCCGGGACCTACCGGCTCGGCGAGCGACTCGCGACCTACTCGGAGTCCATTGTAGGCGTGCACAGTGGACTTCTCGGGGTGTTCTATCCGCTCGCCGAGCGGTTCCGTCAGGAGTACGACGAGACCATCCAGCTCGGCGTGTTGACCGGTACCGACGTCACTTTCATCGGCTACCTGGACTCCGCCCAGCCGGTCCGGCTGGACACCCGGATCGGTCGCCGGCTACCGGCGCACGCCTCGGCAGCGGGCAAAGCGATACTCGCCTTCCGCCCCGGACCGGACCTGGAGCTGGTGCTCGCCACGGGCCTGCCGGCGCGGACCGAGCGAACGGTCACCGAACCACGGCTCCTTCGCCGGCAGCTCGCCGAGGTCCGGGCGAGCGGCCGCGCGCTCGAGGTGGAGGAATCCTCGGCGAATCTGTCCTGTTTCGCCGCGCCGGTACGTGATTCGCGCGGCAGGGCACGCGCCGCGCTCACCGTATGCGTGCCGAACAACGCGGTCCCCGCGGACCGGGCGGGCGCGCTCCTCGACCAGGTCGGATCCCTGGCGGCGGAGATGTCTCGCCGGCTGTATGGCCAGCCAATCGAACAGGAGGAAGCAGGGTGACCGGGACAGACTCGGATATCGACGGACGGTTCGCGCAGGGCTGGGGTGGCAGGGCACCGCACGGCTGCCATGTGAACGTGCTGCTTGCCCGTAGGGGAAGCCCCACGGCCGCGGCGATCACCACGACCTTCACCACGCCGAGCGCGGGTTTCACCCCGATTCTGGTCTCGGTCGGGCCGGACCAGCCGAGTTACGAAACGCTCTACCCGCCGACCGTGATGCTGAACAAGACGGCGGCCACCGACGAGCGCACGTCGACCCTGCTATCCGGCGCGGCGCAACTCGGGATCGCCCAGGGCGTGCTGGACACGGTCGAAGCTGGTCTGCTCACCGCGGATCAGGACACCCTGGTGTTCGTCGCGGTATGGCTGGACCCAGCGGCAACGGAGGAGCAGGCGGTCCGGTTGGCGAGCAGGGAGGCTACCGCGGCGGCGGCAGGCGAGGCGGTTCGCGGGCGCACCGCGGCCGCGGCGAACGCACTGGTGCGCAACCGCGAAGAGCTCAGCCACCCCTTCTACACCGGTGGCTAGCACTCCCCTCCACCGCAATCGTTAGGGATCTTGTGGTGGGGGTAGGAGTACGTCCTCGTCGAAGCAGCTGTGCGCGCCGGTGTGGCAGGCAGGGCCGGTCTGCTCGACGACAAGCAACACCGTGTCCCCGTCACAGTCCAACCGGACCTCGCGCACGTACTGGGTGTGGCCGGACGTCGCGCCCTTAACCCACTGCTGATGACGGCTGCGCGAGAAGTAGGTCGCCTCCCTCGTGGTTAGCGTACGGTGCAGCGCCGCATCATCCATCCAGGCAACCATCAGCACGGTCCCCGTGCCATGTTCGGTCACCACCGCGCAGACCAGCCCGTCCGCGCCACGCTTCAGCCGGCCCGCGATCGCCGGATCGAGTTCGCCGCGCGGGTCCGGGGGCGCATCGCGCTCCGCCATCCGGTTCTCGGCCAACCAGTTCTCCGGCCGCCAGGTCTCAGGCATCCAACCCTCGCAGGTAGTCGCGTGCGGGGCCGGTGTTCACCAGCACGCCCGCGTAGATATAGCCAGCGGCGAGCACGCCGGAGCCAAGCCGCGCGAACCACTGCCCCTGACTGAACACGATCACCAGGTGCAGCAATGCGAAAACCACCACGATGACCACGGTGATACCCCAGACCAGGCGCATCCGGAACAGCAGCCCCACCGCCACCGCGAAGCCGAGCAACGCGGCGGTAGCCGGCGGTTGCAGACTCGCCGGAGTGGCATGCGGATCCACCGCGAGCAGGATCGCGCCCAGCGCCAGGAACACCAGGCCGGCACCGAATACGACCAGTGCCACAACCCGCAGTTCGACTGGCATCCGGGCGATGCGTTCCCTCACCGGACTTCCACCCCTGCGGCCCGCAGCGTGTCCTTCACCTCGCCGATCCGCAACTGGCCGAAGTGGAAGACGCTCGCCGCGAGCACCGCGTCGGCCCCTTCCGCGATGGCCGGCGGGAAATGCGCCAGCTCGCCCGCTCCGCCACTGGCGATCACCGGGATCCGCACCACCGCCCGGACAAGTCGAATGAGCTCCAGGTCGAATCCGACCTTCGTGCCGTCCGCGTCCATCGAGTTCAGCAGGATCTCGCCAACTCCGAGTTCCGCGCCCCGCCGCGCCCAGGCGACCGCGTCGATCCCGGTGCCGCGCCGGCCGCCGTGCGTCGTGACCTCGAAGCCAGACTCCGTCGGCTGACCGGATTCCGGTACCCGCCGCGCGTCCACGGACAGCACCACGCATTGCGAACCGAACCGTTCGGCGGCTTCCCGCAGTAACTCCGGTCGATCGATGGCCGCGGTGTTGATGCTCACCTTGTCCGCGCCGGCACGCAGCAACTTGTCCACATCGGAGACCGCGCGAACCCCGCCACCGACGGTCAGCGGGATGAACACCTGCTCAGCGGTGCGACGCACCATCTCGTAGGTGGTCGCCCGGTCCCCGCTGGAGGCCGTGACGTCAAGAAAGGTCAGTTCATCCGCGCCTTCGGCGTCGTAGGCGCGGGCGAGCTCGACCGGATCGCCCGCATCGCGCAGATCGGTGAAGTTCACGCCTTTGACGACCCTGCCGGCGTCCACGTCGAGACAGGGAATAACCCGAACGGCCACTGACATGACTCGTAGCCTACGTGGCGACGGATACTGGCCCAGTAGGCCGTGGGTGATACCGGGCTCCAGGACGCGGGGCCCAGATACGACGAGGAGCACGAGGATGGCGCAGGCCGGCAGGCGACCTGGCAACAGCAACACCCGTGAAGCAGTGCTGGCCGCGGCGCGTAATCAGTTCAGCGCGAAGGGCTACCAGGGCGCCACGATTCGTGGAATCGCAGCCGAGGCCGGGGTGAACGCCGCCATGGTCCACCACTTCTTCGGCTCCAAGGAGGCGGTGTTCGGCGCCGCGCTGCGGGTGCCGGTGGACCCGCAAAGGGTCGTCGGCACGATCCTGGACGGGCCCCGGGAGCAGATCGGCGAGCGGCTGGCACGGATGTTCCTGGGCTTCTGGCAGGACACCGAAACGCGCGCACCGTTCCTCGCCCTGCTGCGGTCGGTGACCAGCGATGACCGAACGGCCGCACTGTTCAAAGAGTTCGTCGGCGAAGCGGTCTTCAGCCGGGTCTCCGAAGCGCTCGGCGTACCTCGGCTCCGGCTGAATCTCGCGATGACCCAGATGGTCGGCCTCGCGATCGGTCGATTCGTGATTGGTGTCGAACCGCTGCGGGAGGCGGATACCGAGGAGGTCGTCGAGCTGGTCGCGCCGGTGATTCAGTACTACCTCACCGGTACGGGTGTTGACCCCACGATTCACCAGGCGCAGAATTAAACGTATGGATAATTACTCGGCCGTCGTCGTGGAGGGCCTGCGCGTGGACCGCGGCGGTCACCAGGTGCTGCACGATCTGACTTTCGGCATCCCCACTGGCTCGATCACCGGGCTCCTCGGCCCCAGCGGCTGCGGCAAGACGACCCTGATGCGGGCGGTCGTCGGCGTTCAGATCGTGGCCGGCGGCGCCGTCACCGTGCTCGGCAAACCCGCCGGTCACCCCTCGTTGCGGAACAAGATCGGCTACGCGACGCAGAACCCGGCGACCTATGCCGATCTGACCGTCCGGGAATCCCTGCGCTACTTCGCGGCGGTACTCGGCGCGCCGCGCACCGACGTGGACAGGGTGATCACCGAGGTGGGCCTTGGCGACCATGCCGACAAGCTGGTCGGGCGACTGTCCGGCGGGCAGCGGTCACGGGCCAGCCTCGGGGTCGCGTTGCTCGGCGATCCGAAGCTGGTCGTGCTCGATGAACCGACGGTTGGTCTCGACCCGGTGCTGCGCGAAGAACTGTGGACCTTGTTCGACAACCTCGCCAAGCGTGGCGTGACCCTGCTGGTGTCCAGCCATGTGATGGACGAGGCCGCTCGCTGCGAACGGCTGCTGTTGATGCGCGAGGGCCGGATTCTCGCCGACGAGACCCCGGAAGAGCTGCGAAGCCAGACCGGCCAGTACGACCTCGAGCGGGCGTTCCTGCGGTTGATCGCCGATTCGGAGGTACCGGCATGAGCGTCGCCATCACCCTGGCCACCACCAGGCGAATCCTCACCCAACTCAAACACGACAAGCGCACCGTGGTGATGATGCTGGTCGTACCGTCCCTGCTGATGGTGCTGCTGCGGTACATGTTCAACTCCGAACTGGCCTTCTCCCGGGTCGCGCCGGCACTACTCGGAGTCTTTCCTTTCCTGATCATGTTCCTGGTCACCTCGATCACCACGCTGCGGGAACGCACCACGGCGACGCTGGAACGGCTGATGACCATGCCGCTCGGCAAGCTGGACCTGCTGTTCGGCTACGCGATCGCGTTCGGTGCGCTCGCGCTCCTGCAGGTGGCGCTCGCCACCGGTATCTCGGTGGCCTGGCTTGGCCTGGAGATCGCCGGGTCACTGACCCTGCTGCTGGTCATCGCCATGCTGGACGCCCTGCTTGGGGTAGCACTCGGACTGCTGGTCAGTGCGTTCGCCCGCACCGAGTTCCAGGCGGTGCAGTTCATGCCGGTCGTGGTGCTCCCGCAGGCGCTGCTCTGCGGTCTGTTCCTGCCGCGCGAGGAGATGGGCTGGGTGCTGGAATGGTTGTCCAACATCCTGCCGCTGTCGTATGCGGTCGAAGCACTCAACAAGGTCACCGCCACCACGGACGTGGATGGCACGTTGCTCCGCGATCTGGTGATCGTCGCCGGCAGCGCGCTGCTCGCGCTGGTGATCGGCGCGGCGACGCTGCGTCGGCGTACCCCGTAGGTGGTTTGCTGACGTGCCGGCTATGCCGGTAGTGCCATCCGTCGAACCGCTCGGCCAGCTCCTCCCCCAGCGGATTGTCCGCGCCATGGTGCCGTCCACCCCGGTCGAGTGGCGACACACCGGTCCGGCGCCCGAGGCGTGATCGGTGGTTGCCGCTACGAGCGGCCGGCCGCCGCGCTGTCCGCGGCTGCCGGTTCGGCGAGCTCCCCGGCCGCACCCATGCGCCGCTCGAGCCGGCGGACGCCGATGCTGGCCAGGTAGCTGATCGCGAGAAAGAGCGCCGCGGCCATGGTGAGTGGTTCGAGATAGCGGTAGGTCAGCCCACCGATCTGTTTCGCGGTGGTGAGCAGTTCGAACAAGCCGATCGCGCCAACGATCGCGGAGTCCTTGAACATCTGGTTCACGTAGTTGCCGAGTGCCGGGATCACTCGAGGGATCGCCTGCGGCAGGATCACCGCACGCCAGATCCGCCCGGTGGACAGGTTCAGCGCCTTGCCGGCTTCCCACTGGCCCTGTGGCACTCCTTCGATGCCGGCCCGGTAGCACTCCGCGGTATAGGCGCTGTAGTTCAGCCCGAGCACGATGATTCCGGTAGCCAGTACCGGCAGCTGGATGCCGTACTTCGGCAGTACATAGAAGACGAAGAACAGCTGCACCAGAAACGGCGTACCGCGCAGCACCTCGATGATCGCGCCGATCAGCCAGCGCAACGGGGCGAACGGGGTGCGTCGCAGGATGGCCAGCAGCAGACCCAACAACAGCGCGAGTACCGAACCGCCGAGGGTGAGCTGAATGGTGACCCAAAGGCCTTCGAGCAGCGTAGGCACCGATTGCCAGGCGAAATTCCAGTCCCAGTACATCGCCAGATCACTCCTTGCCCGGGGCGTAGGCGAGTCCGGCCGGCATCCGTCGTTCCAGTGTTCGACGCAGCAGCGAGATCGCGTTCGTCAGGATCAGGTAGACCACGACGAGAATCCCGAAAATAATCGTGGTTTCCCCGGTCGTCGCCCTGATCAGCTGGGCCCGGTAGGTCAGGTCGAGCACGGTCACCAGGGACACCAGCGAGGTGTTCTTCATCAGGTCGATCGCCACGTTGCCAAGCGGTGGCAGCATTCCCACAAAGGCCTGCGGCAGTATCACCTTGCGCAGGGTGGTCCCCTTGGGCATGTTCAGCGCGGTAGCGGCCTCCCATTGCGTTCGTGGCACCGACTGCACGGCACCGCGAACCACCTCCGCCGCGTAGCTGCCCTGGTTCAGGCCGAGCACCAACACTCCGGCAAGCAACGGGGAAAGCCTGATGTCCAGGAACAACGGCAGCGCGTAGAAGAACCAGAACAGCTGCACGATCGCTGAGGTGCCTCGAAACACCTCGATGAACACCGCGCATGGCCAGCGAATCAGCCGGACCGGTGACATTCTGCCCAGGCCCGTCAGGAAGGCGACGACCAGGGCAAGCGCGAGGCCAAGCACGAAAATCTGTAGTGTGACCCAGATTCCCTGAAAGAAGTACGGGAGGAAGGCTGCTACCGCGTCCACATTGGCCCCCAACTAGACATACTTACCCGGGCGCCTGGCATAGTTCCTCCGCCGTAGTGTTGATCGCCTCATCGGCTGGGAAGCCCCATGGCTCGATAATCGCCGCGAACTCACCGCTGTCCTTGAGTTCCTGGAACTTCTCGTTGAACAGATCGCGGAAGTACCCGTCGGTCTTGCGGAAGCCGACACCCGATCCGGTCGGGGCGATATCCGGGACTGGCGGGCTGACCTCGATATCACTCGCGTTGTCCGCGACGAGCTCGCGCAACGACAGCGTCGGCAACAGGAACACGTCCACCCTGCCGGCTTGCAGGCCCTCAATCCCGCTACGCCCATCCGGCACGGCCGAGATCTGTCCACGAGGAACCTTTTCAGTCCTAAGTAGACCATCCTCGTATCCGCCGGCGAGCACCGCGATAGTGATCGAACTGTCCGCTTTGACGTCGGCCAAGGTTTCGATCCCCGTTGGATTTCCCTTGCGAAGCGCGAAGGACTCGGTGGAGACGATATCTGGTTCGGAATAGATGATCTCCGCGCAGCGGGATCTGTTCATGTACAACCCAGCGGTGATCAGATCCCACTGGCGGGCGTTCAGGCCCGGGATCATGCCCTCATAGGGGGTGATGATGCCCTGCACGTCATCGATCCCCATCATGCGCAGGACCGCGCGTGCCACCTCCGGCTCCGCCCCGGTGACCGAGCCATCCGTCTTGATCTGGGTGTATGGCGGTTCATTGCCGATGGCCAGCCTTGCCACACCAGCACTGCGTAGCTCGTTCAGCATGGCCTTGCCGGTGTCTCCGGTGGGCAGCTCAGCGCAACCGGTGAGCGAGGAACCCAGTACCAGCCCGCCACCCAAAGCCGCGGCACCACCGAGGAACCTTCGGCGCGTGAACCATCCGTCCGCCATACCGCCCACCCATCGTCGAGATCGACATGAAACTAGGCGGGATGCTCGGCAACGTCAACGAGCGTCACACACTGATCGTGGCAAAACCCTAGAATCGGCTGATGGTCAGTACAGTCCACGAACTCGCCGCGAGCAGATATGTGCTCGCGGCCACATCTCGCGGAGTGCCCAATCCGAACGATCGTGATGATCAGGACACGCGCGAACGCTGAGTGACCACTCTGGACTGACCACTCAGCGCGGCGCCAGTTGACTACTGAACGGCGGCGAGTGCTTCGGGCAGCGTGAAGGCGCCGGCGTACAACGCCTTGCCAATGATCGCGCCCTCCACCCCATCCTCGCTCAACCGCGCCAGTTCGCGTAGATCATCCACGGCGGACACTCCGCCGGAAGCAATCACCGCGGCATCGGTCCGGGCACAGACCTGGCGCAGCAGCTCGATATTCGGACCACGCAGCGTGCCGTCCTTACTCACATCCGTCACCACGTAGCGCGGACAGCCGTCCGCGTCCAGCCGCTCGAGCACCTCCCAGAGGTCCCCACCGTCCCGCGTCCAGCCCCGCGCCACCAGCCGGTGCCCCGCTTCGGTGATCCGGACGTCGAGCCCGACCGCGACCCGTTCACCGTGCTCGGCGACGGCCTTGGCGCACCACTCGGGGTCCTCCAAGGCCGCGGTACCCAGGTTCACCCGCGCGCAACCGGTGTCCAGCGCGGCGCGCAACGACTCGTCGTCTCGGATACCTCCGGAGAGTTCGACCGAGACGTCCAGGGCGCGCACCACATTGGCGAGCAGCTCATGGTTGGTCCCTCGGCCAAAGGCGGCGTCGAGATCAACGAGATGAATCCACTCGGCCCCATCCGTTTGCCAGGCAAGCGCCGCGTCGAGCGGGTCGCCATAGGACGTCTCGGTGCCCGCGGCACCCTGTACCAGACGGACGGCCATACCTTCGGCCACATCGACAGCGGGAAGCAGCGTGAATGTCACCCGCATACCCTAAAACCAGACTGGTCACGCTGGTCTCCGGGGTGCCTAGCCGTTCACCCCGGTCACCCAGTTACGCAGCAGCTCGGCGCCCGCGTCCCCGGACTTCTCCGGGTGGAACTGGGTTGCCGCCAGCGGTCCGTGCTCGACGGCGGCGACGAAATCGTCCCCGTGCGTGGCCCAGGTGACCAGGGCTGGCTGCTGCGGGGGCGCGGCGACCTGAGTCCACTCCCGCGCCGCGTAGCTGTGGACGAAGTAGAACCTCTCGTCGATGTCCAGCCCGGCGAACAGCCGGGAGCCAGCCGGCGAGCGCACGGTGTTCCAGCCCATGTGCGGCAGTACCGGGGCGCGTAGTTGGTCCACCACACCTGGCCATTCACCGCAGCCTTCGGTGTGCTGTCCATGTTCCACGCCGCGCTCGAAAAGGATCTGCATACCCACGCAAATCCCCAACACCGGACGGCCGCCAGCCAACCGGCGGCCGATGATGCGATGTCCGCCGACGGCGCGCAACCCGGCCATACACGCGGCGAACGCGCCCACTCCTGGGACGACGAGACCGTCGCAGTCGAGTGCCGCGTCCGGATCCGCGGTGACCTCGACCTCAGCGCCGGCGCGATGCAACGCACGCTGCGCGGAGCGGAGGTTTCCTGATCCGTAGTCCAGTACGACGACCTTAGGCACGGTCCAAGGCTACGTCACGGCTGTCGTCCCGTTCCGGTGCGGCGGTCCGCCGTACCCGCCTGGCCACCACGACCGCGGGGAGGAGCACGGCGAGCAGCAAACCGGCGGACACGCCAAATGCGGCCACGAATCCGGGGCCGGTGACGATGGCGCCAATCAGCACGGCACCCAGACCGTAGCCGCCGTCGATGGCCACGTTCCAGTTCGCGCTGGCCAGGCCGTAGCGATACGGCGGGACCCGGTGGAACATCACGACGAGCGCGTCGTTCTGGATCACCCCATAGCCAAGGCCGAACAGCGCGCCGGCGAGCACCGCGAGCCAGCCCGAACTCGCCGCGATCGCGAGGGCGATCCCGGCGAGTCCAGCCGCACCGAGCAATACACCTGCGGGAAGCTGCTGGCCAGGGGCCAGCATCCGGTCCGCGACGACACCCGAAGCCCAGCGACCCAGCAGCATCGCGGAACCGACCGCGAGCAACACCAGTACCGATGTCGATATCGACATCGGTACGAACGTGACGACGGCACCGTAGCCAAGTCCCACGGCGAACGCCGCCAACCATGGACCAAGCAGGGCACGTAGTTGCGCGATCGGCCGGCCACCCCCAGGTGGGGTGAGCTGACCGGACAGCCGGGGCAGCAGCAGCGCGGGCACGCAACCGAGTACGGGCACGATGCCGGTGAGCCAGAACACTCCCGGGTAGCTCCAGTTCTCCGCCAGCCACACCCCAGCCGGCAGCCCGACCAGCTGCGGGAGCGTGACCGCGACACCTTGCAGTCCGGAGCCGCGGCCAAGCTCGTGCCGGGGCAGTAGTTCCGCGACAAGCGCGCTCCCGGTGACCGTGGTGAGCCCGAAGCCGATACCGCGAATCGCGGAGAGCACCAGCATCGGTTCCGCGTCGGTGATGAAGCCGAACAGTGGTGCGGGCGCGCCAAGCAGCAAACAGCCGAGGGCCAGGGTGAGCCGGTAACCAAGCTTGCGGCTCAGCCACGGCGTGCCGAGTTGGGCGAGCACCGTGGTGGCCATGAACAGGCCGCTCATAGTGCCGCCGACGAACTCACTCGCCCCGCCCCGGACGGCCCACAGCGGCAGCACCGGCAGCAAGGTGGCGTAGCCAATCGACATACAGACCACCGCGCAGATCAGCAGCAGAAAATTCCTGCTGTACAAAGCGGTGTTCGCGCTGCGGCTCATGAGACATTTCTAGTCGACGCGCCGCATCCGGTCTATGGTCCGCTCGCCACACCCGTACCCGCCATTACGGCGAGACGCGAGAGACCCCCAGGTGGCTGTCACCCGGGGGTCTCATCGGCCGATTGCGGAACGTACTTCGTTAAACGGACACGGTCTCCTGGCGCGTGCGTTCGCGCTTTTCCGCCTGCTTGTCCAGTTCGGCACCCTCCACGTCCACGTTGGGCGTGATCCGGTCCAGCCATCGCGGATACCACCACGCTGCCTTGCCGAACAGCGTCATCAGTGCCGGCACCAGCGTCATCCGCACCACGAACGCGTCGACCGCGACGCCGAAGGCCAGCGCGAAGCCAAGCGACTTGATGATCGGATCAGCGGAGAACACGAAGCCAAGGAACACCGAAGCCATGATCAACGCGGCCGCGGTCACCACTCGCGCGCTGTGCCCGAATCCGTCTACCACGGCCTTACGCGGGTCCGCACCGTGCACATAGGACTCTCGCATACCGGAAACGAGGAACACTTCGTAGTCCATCGCTAGTCCAAAAAGGATACCAACAAGGATGATCGGCAGGAAGCTGATGATCGGCGCGCCCTCGGTGATACCGACCAGATCCTTCAGCCAACCCCACTGGAAGATCGCGACCACGACACCGATCGAGGAAGCCACCGTCAGTAGGAATCCGGCGGTCGCCTTCAGCGGGACGAGCAGCGAGCGGAACATCACCGCGAGCAGGATCAGCGACAGGCCGACGATCACCACCAGGTACACCGGAAGCGCCTCGCTGAGCTTTTCGGACACGTCGATGTTCATCGCCGTCTGGCCGGTCACCGAGATCTCCGCCCCGGTGCTCGCCTGAATCTCGTCGGCCTGGCCGCGCAGCTCGTGCACCAGATCCTTGGTGGCCATATCAGACGGTCCGCTGCTCGGAATCAGCTGCAGCAGTCCGGTTGTGCCATCCGGACTCACCCCGGCCGGCTGTACCGCGGTGACGTCGGGGACTTGCTGCAAGGTACCGGCCAGCTGCTGCAAGCCGGCCTGCGGATTGGCCCCGTTCGGCAGCTCGGCGACCACCAGCAGCGGGCCGGAGAATCCCGAGCCGAAACCTTCCTCAACCATCTCGTGGGCTCGCTGCGGCGCGCTGCCCTCTTGTGCCGTGGAGTCGTCCGGCAGGCCGAGTTCCAGCGAGAAGGCGGGGACCGCCAGCACACCAAGGGACACCAGCACCAGCGCGAAGGTGGCGATCGGTCGCTTGGCCACGCCGCGTGCCCAGCGGAATCCGAAACTCGGCTTGGCCGAGCTGCCGGCTTGCTCCGCGGCCTTCGCGCGCGCCTTCGGCGAGACGATGCGCTCGCCGACCATCCCGAGTACCGCCGGCAGGAAGGTGATTGCCACCAGTACGGCGATGGCCACGGTGGCCGCCGCGGCGATACCCATCACGGACAGGAACGGAATCCCGACCACGGACAACCCGGCGAGCGCGATGATCACCGTCAGCCCAGCGAAGAACACCGCACTGCCGGCCGTGCCGATCGCCCGCGGAATCGACTCCGTCACCGACATCCCGTCCAGCACCTGTCGCCGGTGCCGGTGCACGATGAACAAGGCGTAGTCGATACCGACCGCGAGCCCCAGCATCATCGCCAGAATCGGTGAGGTACTGGACATGTCGATGAATCCGGTAAGCGCGTAGATCCCGCCGATCCCGATACCGACACCGACCAAGGCGCTCAGCAACGGCATGCCGGCCGCGATCAGCGAGCCAAAGGTGATCACCAGAACCATCGCGGCGATCGCCACACCAATGGCCTCCAGCGCACTGATGGCTGGCATCTCACCGGCGATCACCTGGCTGTAGCCGACCTCGACGCCGACCTGCTCCACCTGGTCGACAGCGCTGGTGATCTGATCCTTGGCCTGGTCACTCACCCCTTCCATCGGCACCGAGAACTGCACCTGCGCCATCGCGATGCGCTGGTCCGGCGATACGGTGCCGAACTGGAACGGGTCCACCGCGGCGACGACCTGGTCAGCCTGGCTGACCTCCTGCACCGCGGCACTGATCGCGCCGCGCGCCTCGGCACTGAGCTGCTCACCCTCCGGTGCACCGAAGACCACCCTGCCGGACGCGCCGGCCGCTTCCGGCATCTGCTCCTCGAGGCGGTCCAGCGTTTCCTGCGATTCGGTACCCGGGATGGCGAACTGATTGCTGGTTTGACCAGTGAAGGCCGCCGCGGCGCCACCCGCGATCGCCAGCACCAGTACCCAGACTGTCACCACCAAGCCGCGCTTGCGCCGCGCCGCGTCGGCGAGGCGGTACAACAACGTTGCCATGCAGTCTCCTCAGGAAAATCAGGTGTACGACACCGATCAGCGCCGATCGGCTGGCTGGCGAAAACCGTTACGTAGATAGTCAAAAGCCTCGTCGAGCCGTGCCCGCAGGTCGTCCTGCGAAAGCGGCTGCCCGGTATGGCCGAACTCCAGCGCCGCCTCCGCCGCGGTGACCGCGACGTTCAGCAGCAACCAGGAGTAGAGCGTGTCCTGCAGTTCCGGATGCAGCCTGATGAGGACTTCATGTGCCGATCGGACCATCCGGTCCCGCTGCCCGAGCGCGTAGGGACGTAGCTCCGGGCATCGGTTGGACAGTTCGTGCAACGCCGCCAGCCGCGGCCCCCGCTCCCCCGTCGCGGCGCGGGAGGCCAGCCGGCACACCGAGTCGATCAGTGACTCGTCCGCCGGCTCCTGCTCGAACTCGACAAGCAAGTCCTCGACAAGTATGTCGACGACCGCGACAACCGCCTCCTCCTTGCGGTTGAAGTAGTTGAAGAACGTCCGGCGGGATACGCCGGCGCGTTCGGCGACGTCCTCGATGTGAAACTCATGCAGGCCCCGTTCGGCGGCGAGCTCAAAGGCCGCGTTGGCCAGCGAACGCCACGTCTGCAGCTTCTTGGCCTCGCGATGGCCGAGTTTGGACGTCATGCTCACCACGATAGGTAAGATTTTGCCCTAAGTGCAATTTTTCTCGAAGTGCAAAAATGTGATGGTCGCTACGTTTCGCTCGCCACTAGAAATGATCTTCATCGAGGGGCAACTTCGACCTAACTTGAGGTCACCGGTAGCCTGGCGGGGTGAGCAAGCTTCCCCATCACCTCACGATTGGCCAGGTCTCCGATCGCAGTGGCGTACCGCACACCGCGTTGCGTTTCTACGAAGACAAGGGCCTCGTGACCGCAGAACGCTCCGGCGGCAATCAGCGACGGTATCCGCGCTCGGTGCTCCGCCGGCTGGCGTTCATCCGTGCCGCGCAGCGGGTAGGGCTGAGCCTGGAGGACATCCGGGATGCGCTGAGCATGCTGCCCGCGGATCATGCGCCAACCAAAGCGGACTGGACCAGACTGTCCCGTTCCTGGCAAGCCGAGCTAGACGCGCGAATTGATGCCCTGCAGCGGCTACGCGACCGGCTGACCGGATGCGTCGGCTGCGGCTGCCTGTCACTGCGTAGCTGTTCGCTACAGAACGGCGATGATGAGATGGCCCGGTTTGGCCCAGGTTCGCCGCGTTTGAAGCCAGGTAGCGAAGGCGGTATCTGATCCGCCCGTCGCGGATATGGCCGCGGACGGCCCGCGCGTCAGCTCGATACGAGCCAGGTGATCGCCCCACCAGCGGCCAGCAGAGCAAGCAGGGCGAGCACGATGGCGACCAGCTTGGCCGTCTTCCATGTCGAGTACACGCCGCCGACGAGGAATCCAGCGAGAGCCAGCAAGCCGATCACGATGACTTCGGTAGGCACCCGATCCTCATTTCCTGGCGGCGACAGTGATTCCCGCGCACCATACACCGAACCCGAGCGCAACCAGCGTCTACCCGTACCGAAACGCAGGTACTGAGCGGGCCGGCGGCACCCCTGGCGATCGCAATCTTTAGGTGTATTGATCTGGGAGGTTGGGTACGCGTGTGGTGGGTGGGCCGCCGATGCTGGTGTGGCCGCGGTGGTGATTGTAGTAGTGCAGCCAGGGGGTG
>NZ_SLXQ01000012.1 GCF_004340875.1 Tamaricihabitans halophyticus
TGGACACCGCTGGTGAACGAGACGTTCTGGGGATGTGGGTCGGCACCGGCGGAGAGGGCGCGAAGGAGTGGATCAACCACCTCTCCGATCTCAAGCCTCGAGGCGTGGAGGATATCTGCCTGATCGCGTGCGACGGGCTCAAGGGCCTGCCTGAAGCGCTGAATACATTGTGGCCGGCCGCGGATGTGCAATTGTGCGTCGTGCACCTCGTGCGGGCTAGCCTCCGCTACGCCTCGAAAAAGTATTGGGGTCAGATCGCGAAATCACTGAAAGGTATCTACACCGCCCCCACCCTGGACGCCGCACAGGCATTGTTTGGCGAGTTCGCCCACGAATGGGAAGAACGGTATCCGGCGATGATCCGAATGTGGCGCACCAACTGGGAGAACTTCACCCCATTCCTGGAATTCCCGCCCGATATCCGCAAACTCGTGTACACCACGAACCAGATCGAAAGCCTCAACGCGCGATTCCGGCAAGCCACCCGTCGTCGCGGCCATTTCCCCACCCAACAAGCCGCACTCAAAGTTCTCTACCTCGTGATCAAAAACCCACTCAAAAACCGTACCAACATCACCGGAAAAACAGTAGGATGGAAACAAGCGTTGAACACCCTATCCCTCCACTACGGAGACCGGATCAACGCACAGTAACCAGGTAGGCAATCACCAGCCCGCCCACGAAGTTCCTGACACTCCCTCCAGATCAAGTCCACATGATTCTTGAATGAGTCAGCTCCCGGACCCGACCAATGGTCCTCGACAAGAGTTTCCATGTTCTGGCTCAGGTTGGCTGAGGTTCTCCAGAACAGTTCACCCGCCGTCTTCCAAGCCTCGCCGTTTGCCTCGATTCGGTTGAAGTCACCGGAGATCGGTTTGACGAGCTTGTCATAGAGGTCGAAATCCAGAAAAGTCTCGGTGAACCAGTTGACCGAGTCACTGGCCCAGCGGCTATCACCTTCCATCCGGTCGCCGAGGGTGTCGCCACCGGCCTCCGGCGCTATCTTGCTTACGTCTTGCTCGTCTTCGAAGACTCCGTATGTTGCGCTGCCACCATGCGGGTCGTTGTCCATGATTCCTAGTCCCCCTCAAATGATTCCGCGTTGTCGCCGTCGGTCTTCTCGTAGTCCTCCTTTACCGCCACCAAGCCGGCCGCAGTGGCCTCCATTCGGCCTTTGGTGAAATCCATCCCGTCCCGGACCCACCCGGCGAGTAGTTCCATGACCGGTTTCAGTGGCTCGAGCAGGCCAGTGAAGCCATCCGGCGCGCAGCCGTGCTCTTCGGCCTGGGCGTACGAGGTGACCACGTCGGCAACGATTGCCTGGTCTACGTAGCGTGCGTACTCGTGCAAGACTTCGGTGTCGACGCCTGTGTCGCTCATATGTCAACTCCCAACGATTCGCTGGGAGGATCGTGCACGCCGCCGGTTTCGTGTCGCTTTCATGGCACTTGCCCGAAACTCGACCACTGGACCCGCAGCTGGTCAGAAGGCCAGATGGGTGATCAGCGCGACTAGTGGGATCGCCAGCAGGGTGCGCAGTACGAACAGCGTGAGACAGTCACGCAGCCGTACCGGCACGTCCAGTTCCAGCAGCAGTGGGATCGTCGCGGAGAAGAACAGGATCTGGCTCAGCGAAAGCACGGCGATGAAGAACTTCGCCTCGATGGCCACCCCGGTGCTGATCAGCGCGGGCAGGAACATCTCGCTGATACCGATCAGGCTGGCCGGCGCGACCGTATCCGCATCGGGGATACCGAGCAGGGATATCACCGGTTCCAGCGGCGCGCCGAGCCAGGTGAACAACGGCGTATGGTTGGCGATCAGGATCGCGATCAGCCCGACCGACAGGATCGTCGGCAGGATGACCAGCGCCAAGCGGACTCCGTCGCGAAGCGCGGTCAGCGATTCCCGCGCCACCCCATCAGACTGTTTCGCCCGTGCGACGGCCCGCTGCACGGCGGCACGCCACAGGCTGCCCTCGACCGGTTGCTCCGGCCGTGGCTCGCCAACGTAGCTGTCCGGCTTCCGGGACAGCGGCGGAATCCGGCACAGCACCACCGCGAGTACCAGCGACACTACTGTCACCGAAGCGAGGATCAGCGGAAAGTAGCCAAGTAGGTCAAGGGTGCCCGCGACCACCGCGAAGAAACCGAGGCTGACGGTGGAGAAGCAGGTGGCGATCACGACCGCCTCGCGGGCGCTGTACCGACCCTCCAGATACATCCGGTTGGTCACGTACAGCCCAACCGAGTAACTGCCCACGTAGGACGCGATACCGTCCAACGCTGCCCTGCCTGGCACCCGGAACAGCGGGCGCATAGCCGGCTTGGCGAGCGTGCCGATGAACTCGATACCGCCGAAGGCGACGAACATCGTCACGAAAACCGCGCCGATCGGCACGATCACCGCGACCGAGGCGACCAGCGTGCCGAACATCAGCCCACCAGTGTCCTCGGCGAGGATCGCCGATGGGCCGAAGTCGAAGAAGATCATGATCGCCGCTACCGCGCCGAGAATCCGCAGCAGCAGGAATATCGGGTTGGTGCGAAACGGTCGAAGATCCAGCCAGGGGTTACTCGGCTCAGTTGGCCTACGGATCGCGGCGAACCCGGTGAGCACCGCCGAGACGACGATGGCGAGCATGCTGTAGAGGGCCACCGCGTCCGGGACGTTGTCCGTGATCGCACTGATCGCTACGTCGAACGGGATGGTCCAGCTGCCGTCCACCTTGACCGGAAGCAGGAAGAACAGGGCACCGAACACGGTCGTGCCGAGGAATCGCCATACGGCGCGCCGGTGCGGTATCGCCGTGTTTTCCGGGTTGGCGCCGGTCACGTGCCCTCCTGAAACACCGAGTCATGCGGTTAACCCCGGATACGCTGATCCGGCGCGAAAGAGCTGTCAAGGGCCGCACCCATACGGATCGGTAAGGACGCTGACCAGTTGTCCTGAGTCGTGGGACGCGCATAGTTGTGATTTTGGCTTTATAGTCGGTGTATGAGACGCCGTCGTCCGGTCACCGAGGTGCCCGACGTGGTCGGCCTGAACGCGGCCGACGCCTGCGACATCGTGCGCGCGGCGGGGCTCGTCCCGTACGGACCGGACTACGCGGACGAGCCGATGTCTGGCACGGTCACCGAGCAGCGGCCGATCGGCACCGCCGGCGCGGAACAGGGCTCGCCGGTCTTCCTATGGACCAGGGGTCATCCGGACGGTGCGGACGTCGTGCTTACTCAGCCGAGCAAAGCGGGCAGCCTCGACCCGGTGTAGGGCGCGCTGCTCCGGGTGGTGCACTGGTCGAATGACTGCCAGGGGAACACGACGCGAGCATGGACGGGGCACAAGCAGGCAGGGCGGCTCACTGCGCGACCTTGCCGGGCAGCTGGACCGGTTGCATGGCGACGGATACGGCAAGTACCGCACGATCGAGGGCAGCTGGGCCGGCGACGGTTACACGGTCGTGGTGCGCAAGGCGCAGACCGATCCGTTCGCACCGGCCAGTCGGATCGAGGTGCGGATACCAGCGGATTATGCCGGCTTCCCGGAACGGCTGTGGGCGCAGCCGATCCGGGCTCGCGCGTTGGCGGATTACCTGCTCCGCGAGCTAGGCAAACGTTTGCGCGGCAGTTTGCTCTCGGTGGACGCCTGCGGCCAGGAAGTGCTTGACCGTAGCGCGCTGCGGGTGCAGGCGGGCGCGGTGACGGTCAGCCTGGGTATTGACCTGCCTGGCCCGCGTCGGCGAATCGATGGGCGAGGGGCACGCACGGCACTGTGTACCGAGCTCCCGTCGGCGATCGAGGCGATTCGGTACGCGGCCCTCGATGCCGCCCGGTTGGATACCCACGTGGACGCGGTACAGGACAGTGCCGCGCTGCGCGGCATGCTGGCCGATGCGGGGTTGGTGGCCTTTGTTGCTGATGGTGCGATGCTGGCCAGGCGTAGCGGAACCGACGACCGGCCGCTTACCGAAAGCGCGGGCGCTATCGCGTTTCAGTCGCCGGAATCGATGCGTGCCGAGTTCGAGCTGCCGAATCGTGGCCGGGTCGTCGGGATGGGCATCGGCGCTGGCATCACGCTGATCGTCGGCGGTGGATTTCACGGTAAGTCGACGTTGTTGCGAGCGCTGGAACGCGGGGTTTACGACCATATCGCCGGGGACGGCCGGGAGCTGGTGGTCAGCCGGCCGAGCACGGTGAAGATCAGGGCCGAGGACGGGCGCAGTGTGCAGCGGGTGGATGTGAGCCCGTTCGTCGGTGAACTGCCGACGGGGGCGGATACCCGCGATTTCTCCACCAGCAACGCTTCGGGATCTACCTCGCAGGCGGCGACCACGATGGAGGCCCTGGAGGCCGGCGCTGAAGTACTGCTGATCGACGAGGACACCGCGGCGACGAACCTGATGATCCGGGATGCCCGGATGCAGGCCCTGGTCGCCAAGGACAAGGAGCCATTGACTCCGTTCGTGGATCTGGTCCGCCCGTTGTACCGCGAGCACGGGGTGTCCACTGTGCTGGTTATGGGCGGTTCGGGCGACTATCTCGAGGTCGCCGACCGGGTGCTGATGATGGCCAGCTATATGCCGGAGGACGCGACCGATCGGGCGCGTGCGCTGGTCGCGGGCGGGGCGGACCGGCGGATCGAGGCGAATGATTTTCCCTCGGTGCGGCACCGCGTTTGCGATCCGGCTTCGGTGGTCACCGAGCACAATGGTCGGCGCAAGATCAAACAGCGGGGTATCGACACGCTGGTGCTTGGCGATTCCGATGTGGACCTTCGGGCGGTCGAGCAGTTGGTCGATCGGGGCCAGGTGATCGGGATTGGCCTTGCCCTGAGCCATGCCGTCGAGTCGGGATTGTTCGACGGGCAGCGGACGCTCGGCGAGGTGCTTGACCAGTTGGATGAGCAGTTCGCGTCTTCCGGAGTGGCTGCGGTCCAGCGAGGTTACCTCGGTGATTTCGCGTTGCCCCGGCGGTTCGAGATCGCCGCCGCGCTGTCCCGGATTCGCGGGTTGCGGGTGCTCCCCAGCGCTTCGAGCTAGGCTTCCCGTAACCGCGTTCTTTGCGAGTATTGCGGTCGAGGGCGTCGAGGAACGGGGGCGGGATGGAGTTCGCGGTCGGGGTGTCTGGCAGTGTGATCGCGGTATTGTTCGTCTTCCTGCTCGCCGGCCTGGCAAGGCGGGTGCTCGGCGTTCCGGTTGGCTGGCCGCGCGCCGTGGTGTTGGGTTTCGTCGTCGCAGGTGCGACGTCCTCGCTGCTGGTCATCATCCTGGAGCGAGCGGGCTTGGTTTCCGGTACGCGCCTGCTGGTCGATCCTGGGGTTGTCTCGCTGATCGGGATCCTTGCGATCGCCTGGATGTTCGTGCTCGGGCTGGCCGGTTTGGTGATCTTGGAGGTTGTCCTGCCCACCGGCAGCGTGCCGGGGCCGGTAGCACTGCTCAACCGGTGGCGCCGCCAGCGTCGACGAGCTCGCCGATACACCAAGATCGTGGCCATCGCGGCCCGGCACGGTTTGGGCCGGTTCGTACGCGCGGGGGCACGGCTTGGCCGGTCATCGGAGCCGGCCATGGCCGATACGGCGGTTGCGCTGCGCCGGGCCTTTGAGGACGCCGGCGTGGCGTTCGTGAAGTTGGGCCAGATGCTGTCCACTCGTCGTGACCTGCTGCCACCAGCACTGGTGAACGAGCTGACCAAGCTGCAGGAGCAGGTGCAACCGGCGCCATGGTCGGAGATCGAGCCGGCTATCACAACCGCGTTAGGACGGCCGATCGATGAGGTTTTCCGCTCAATCGAGGAAGTTCCACTCGCCTCCGCCTCGGTGGGTCAGGTGCACCAGGCGCGTCTGCTGGACGGCCGCGAGGTCGTGGTCAAAGTGCAGCGGCCGAGTGTGCTCAAGCAGACGACGTCCGATCTGGACATCATCCTGCAGCTGGCGCGCAGGCTGGACCGGGTAACCGCCTGGGGGCGGTCCATTGGCATCCTCGGGCTGGCCGAAGGTTTCGCCGCCTCGCTGCGCGAGGAGCTGGATTACACGGTAGAACTCGACAACACTAGGGCGGTCGCCGCCACACTCGCGGACGATGACCTGATCAAGGTTCCGGAAACCTATCCAGAGCTGTGCGGTCCAACATTGTTGGTGATGGCCAAACTCGACGGAGCATCCGTCACCGCCGCCGCAGACCTGCTGGCCGGTTTCACCGAGGAGCAGCGTGCCGAACTCGCCACCGAGATCTTCGGTGAAGTGTTGCGGCAAATCATGGTGCACGGTGTCTTCCATGCCGACCTGCACCCCGGAAACATCCTGATCCGTCCAGACCGGACGGTGGGCTTGCTTGACTTCGGTTCGGTTGGTCGCCTGGACAGCCCAGCCCGCACCGCGCTCGGCTTGTTGCTGGCCGCGATCGATCGGAATGACCCGATTGCGGCCACTGACGCGTTGATCGAACTGCTCGGCCGGCCGGAAGGTCTTGACCAGCGCGGTGTGGAGCGCGCGATCGGCGAACTGCTGGTCCGCTACCGGGGTGGCGCCGGCAGCAGGGGCAGCGCGGGGATGTTCGCCAGCCTCTTCAAGGTGGTACTAGAGCACCAGTTCACCGTGCCCGCGCAGGTTGCCGCAGCGTTCCGCGCGATCGGTGCGCTGGAGGGAACGCTGGGCCTGATCAATCCCGGTTTTGATCTGCTCGGCGCGGCCAAGGAGCGTGGCGCAGACGTCCTCCGGTCGGCGATGCGGCCGGAGGACGTCCGGCAGCAGCTCGAGGGGCAGTTGGCTGGGTGGATGCCGATGCTGCAGCGGCTGCCGCAACGGCTCAACAAGATCACCGAGGACCTGGAGAAAGGCCAGTTCGGTATCCGCGTGCGGGCACTCGCCGATGAGCGGGACCGCGCATTCCTCACCGGTATCGCGCGGCAGGTGATGACCACCATCCTCGCCGCCGCGACGACCATCGGCGCGATCATGCTGATGACCAGTGATACCGGCCCGATGCTCACCCCCACACTGCCGCTGTATGCCTTCCTAGGCTATGCCTTGCTGTTCGTTGGGTTCGTCCTTGGCCTGCGTGTTCTGGTCCGGATGTTCTTCCGGAGTTCCCGCGAGTGATAACGCGAGTCGAGGTCTAGCGCACGCCGCTTGGCCGGAACTGGATGCTGATTCGGGGGCCGACTGGCTTGTTGGTTTTCGGGATGGCGTGCTCCCAGCTGCGTTGACAGGACCCACCCATGACGATCAGATCGCCGTGCCCCAGCGGGTAGCGCAGGGTCTGCCCACCGCCCCTCGGGCGCAACAGCAACGGCCGCGCGGCGCCCACGGACAAGATCGCCACCATGGTGTCCTCGGTGCGCCCCCTGCCGATGGTGTCGCCGTGCCAGGCCACGCTGTCCCGGCCATCCCGGTAGTAGCACAGCCCCGCCGTGTGGAAGGGCTCGCCGAGCTCGTCCGCATAATGCTCGGACAGTGCGGTTCGCGCGGTGTTCAGCACGGGATCGGGCAGCTGCTCGCCTTCACCGTAGAAACTCAACAGCCGGGGGACGGCGACCACCTGGTCATACATCCGGCGGCGTTCGGCCTGCCACGGCACGCCTGCCGCGAGCCGTTCGAACAGCTGGTCCGCACCGCTCAGCCAGTTCGGCAACACGTCCAACCAGGCGCCGCAGCCCAGCTCGGTGCGCTGGATGGTGTGCAGCGGCCGGAGCACGACCGCACTGAACTCGTCCGCCGTGCTCGCCGTGTCGAAGAGGGAACCTTGCAACGCTGTCGGCATGGTTGTCAGTGTAGCAGATAAATCGAACATATGTTCCCCTCTGGTGGGGATAGCTGGAGTGGCAACCGGGTAGTTAGCTGGCTGTTTCGGCGGTCGAGTGCTGCGTAGCGTGCGCTTTCGGGGGAGTTACCGAAGGGAGGACGGAAATGGCAGTGCGTCGGTTGGTGGCCTGCGCCGTCGCGATGACCGTGGGTATGGGTCTCGCCAGCGCGGGTATCGCCACGACAGCGGTCGCCGAGCAAGGGGCCGATCGGGACGAAACGCAGCGGATCATCGACGGATTCGTTGCCGATGGTGCGCCGGGCGCAATGGTGTACACCAGAAACGGGCCGGCGGCCTGGACCGTGCGGAGCGGTACCGCGAAGCTGGGCACCGAACGACCGATTCGCCCACGGGATCAGATCCGGGCGGCGAGCAATACCAAGATGTTCGTGGCGACCGTGGTGTTGCAGTTGGTCGATGAGGGCAAGTTGCGGTTGGATGCGCCGATCGAGGAGTACCTGCCGGGACTGGTGCAGGGCAATGGTTATGACGGCAACAAGATCACGCTGCGGCAGCTGCTCCAGCACACCAGCGGGGTCGCTGAGTATGTCCAGGATGTACTGTCCGATCCGGATGCACAGGAACGGGTATGGCAGCCGGAGGAACTGGTTCGCCTCGGGTTGAGCCATCCGCCCTCGTTCGAGCCGGGTACCGACTGGGAGTACTCGAATACTGGCTACATCTTGCTCGGCATGGCGGTCGAAGCGGTGAGCGGCAACGATATCGGCACCGAGATCACCGATCGGCTGCTGCGCCCGTACGGTCTACTGCAGACCAGCTATCCAGAACCGGGTGACAAGAAACTGCGCGGGCCACATGCGCGTGGCTACTACGCGTTCCCCGGCAAGCCGGTCGAGGATGTCACCGAACTGGAACCCAGCCTGCCCGGCGCGGCGGGGTCCCTGGTCTCCACCGGTCCGGATCTCACCCGGTTCGTCGAGGCATTGCTCGACGGCGAGGTGGTGTCACCGGAGTCGCTCGCGCAGATGCGGGATACCGTTCCCGCCTGGGACGACGACCAGTACGGCCTTGGCATTCAGGAGTACGCACTGTCCTGTGGCGGTACGGCATGGGGCCATGGTGGGAACATCCCCGGCTATGACTCGTTTACCGCGGTAACTGAGGACGGCCGTGCCGCATTTGGCGTGGTGAACGGTCGACTGTCCGATGGGTCGAGTGCGCCCGTTCGCACCGCGGTTGATTCGGCGCTCTGCGCGACCCGGTAACCCCTCGCCGCGCACCGACGGGCGAGGGGTTACGTCGAAGGTCCTTCGGTGGTTAGCTGGCTCTTCCGGCGCATGGCTGCGACCGTGCGCCGGGTGAGCTGGCGAATGGAGGACGGATATGGCAGTGCGTCGGTTGGTGGCCTGCGCGGTTGCGGTGACTGTTGGTTTCGGTTTTGCCAGTGCGGGTATTGCCAGCACGGCGGTCGCCGAGCAAGGCACCGATCGCGGCGAAACGCAGCGGATCATCGACGGGTTTGTCGCGGATGGTGTGCCGGGCGCGATGGTGTACGCCGGGAACGAGTCGGGGACTTGGACCGTGCGGAGCGGTACCGCGAAGCTGGGCACTGAGCGCCCGATTCGCCCGTCGGATCGGGTTCGGGTGGGCAGCAATACCAAGATGTTCGTCGCCGCGGTGGTGTTGCAGTTGGTCGATGAGGGCAAGTTGCGGTTGGACGCACCGATCGAGGAATATCTGCCGGGGTTGGTGCAGGGCAATGGTTACGATGGCAACAAGATCACCCTGCGGCAACTGCTCCAGCACACCAGCGGGATGGGCAATTACACCGATGACACGCTGTACGACCCGGAGGCACAGCAACGCGAGTGGCAGCCCGAGGAGTTGGTTCGCATCGGATTGAGCTATCCGCCTTCGTTTGATCCGGGCACCAAGTGGGAGTACTCGAATACCGGCTACATTCTGCTCGGCATGGCGGTCGAAGCGGTGAGTGGCAAGGAGATCGGCGCGCAGATCACCGATCGGCTGCTGCGCCCGTACGGCCTCACCCAGAGCAACTATCCGGAGTCCGGCGACAAGAAGATACGCGGGCCCCATGCCCGGGGCTACGACGCGTTTCCCGGGCGAGGGGTCGAGGACATGACCGAGCAGCTGGAGCCGAGCGTGGCCGGCGCGGCGGGCGCATTGATTTCCACTGGTCCGGATCTCATCCGGTTTGTCGAGGCCCTGCTTGATGGTGAGGTGGTGTCGCCGGAACTGCTCGCGCAGATGCGCGATACCGTCCCCGCTACGGACTTCCGGTATGGCCTTGGGCTACAGGAGTTCGCGCTGTCCTGCGGCGGCTCGGCTTGGGGGCACAGTGGCGGGATCCCGGGCTATTTCACGTTTACCACGGTGACCGATGACGGCCGTACGGCGTTCCTGGTCGCGAACGGTCGGCGGGCCGATGGTACGAGGGTGCCCTCGCTGGAGGCAGCTGATTCGGCGCTCTGTGCGCAGCAATAGCCGGCCGGCCATGGTGACCTGTCGCGGTGCGGTCGCGCTGGATACCGAAGCGGTCGTCGCGATCGCGTACGACGCCTATGCGCCCTATATCGAGCGGATCGGCCGGCAGCCGGCGCCGATGACGGCGGATTACGCCGAGGCGATCGCGCAAGGTCAGCTCTGGGTTGCCGAATCGGCGAACGGTACGGTGCTCGGGTTTCTCGTACTGGTTGAGAAACCCGATCATCTGCTGCTGGAAAACGTGGCGGCTTCCCCTGCGGCCCAAGGGAAAGGCGTTGGGACCGCGTTGCTCGCGCTAGCCGAGCGGCGCGCGCGGGAACGTGGCTACGCACGGATTCGCTTGTACACCAACGAAGCGATGACGGAGAACCTGACCTACTACCCTCGGCACGGCTATCGCGAGACGCATCGCAACACCGAGGACGGGTTCGACCGGGTTCATTTCGTCAAGGAGCTCTGACTTCCGGTACGAGAACTCGGCCAGGGTTGAGGATGCCGTGTGGGTCGAAGGCCCGCTTGAGTTGCTGGTGTGCCCAGCGCGCTGGTTCGTCGAGTTCGCGCGCCAGCCAGTCGCGTTTGAGTTCCCCGACCCCGTGCTCGCCGGTGATCGTGCCGCCAAGCTCCAGCCCGAGCACCATGATCGCCTCGAATGCCCGCTGTGCCGCTGTCACCTGCCGCGGATCGTGCTGATCGAAGACCACACTGGGATGCATATTCCCGTCACCCGCGTGCCCGGCGCAGGTGATCAGCACATCGTGTTCGGCGGCGATCTGTTCGATGCCTTCGATCAGCTCGGCCAGTTTCCCGCGAGGCACACACACATCGTCGACCAGATTGGTGCCCAGCCGTTCCGCCGCAACACCGACCAGCCGCCGCGCCTGCATCAGCAGTTCGCCCTCGGCTGGATCCTCGGCGACGATCACCTCGATCGCCCCACACTCGCGGGCCGCGCGCTCGAACGCGGCGAGCTCGTCGGCGGGTGCGGTGGAATCCGACTGCGCGATCAGCATCGCGCCGGTGTCATCCGGAAAACCGAGATCGGTCAACGCGGAAACCGAAGCGATGGTCGGGCCGTCCATGAACTCGAGTACTGACGGCCGATACCCGGCGCCGAGGAAGCCCGCGACCGCATGGCATGCCATGACCGGCGTGCGAAAGAAGGCAACCGCGGTAAGCGGCGCTGGCGGCGCGGGGCGTAGTGCCAGGGTGATCTCGGTAGCGATCCCCAGTGTTCCCTCGGAACCAACGAACAGTCGGGCGAGGTCGTAGCCAGCAACGCCCTTGGCGGTACGCCGACCACACCGCATGATCCTGCCATCGGCGAGTACCACGGTCAGCCCGCGCACGAAATCGGCCGTGGTGCCGTATTTGACGCAGCACATCCCGCCCGCTCCGGTTGCCACGTTGCCGCCGATCGTGGAAATGTCCATGGATCCGGGGTCGGGTGGGTAGTACAACCCGTGTTTCCGGACGGCCGCCGCGAGCTCGGCGTTGATCACTCCCGGTTCCACCCGCGCGAGCTGTTCGTCGACGTCGATGTGCAGGATCTGGTTCATCTGCTCGGTGTTCAGCAGCAGGCAGCCGTCCAGCGCGTTGGCCCCACCGGACAGCCCGGTGCGCGCGCCCTGCGGCACCACGGGCACCCGGTGCGCGCTGGCGATACGCAGGGCTGCCGCGACGTCCTCGGTACTGCGCACGCGCACCAGTGCGGCTGGCTGGCCGGCTGGGCAGAATGCGGCCCGGTCATACCGATAGGCCTCGAGCACGGCTTCGTCGTGCGTGACCGCGCCATCCGGCAGCGCGCGGTGCAGCTCGGCGACTAGCTTGTCGTTTCCGGTCACGATACGCATCCTACGGTCCGCGGGCCGCCGGATGCGGTGACTGCTTGTGACCGCGTTCTTTAAGGTTAGCGCGGTTGTGTGGCCGTGTGCACGTCGTCGTGGATGCGCAGCCGGGCACCGAGTGTGCCACCGATCGCGGTGGCCAGCGAAAGTGTCACCAGGATCAGTGCCACCGACCAGGATTTCCCGCCACTCGCTGCCAGCAGCGCGGTTGCCACCATCGGCACGAAGCCACTGACCGCGCCACCCAGGTTGTAGGAGATGCCCACCCCGCTGTAGCGCAACCGAGGCGGGAACAGCTCCGAGATCAGTGGCCCATACACCGCGTACGGAATGGAAAGCACCGAAATGCCAATGGTGACACCGAGAATGACCAGCGCGGGCTCCCTGGTGTCGATGATCCAGAACACCGGGAAAGCCAGTGCCGCCGAGGCAAGCCCGCCGTAGGTACACACCTTGCCGGAACCGATACGTTCGGCGACCCGCCCGAAGAACAGCAGGATCAGGATCTCCGCGGCCGCGCCAACCAGCGTGGCACTGAGCATCAACGTGTTGGACAGCCCAAGGGTTTCCGTGCCATAGCTGATCACGAACGTGGTGAGCAGGAAGAATCCGCCGACACCAACCATGGAAATCGCCATCCCGGTGGCGATCCGCCCGAAACCCTGCCGGAAAACCTCGAGCGCGGGTACCGCGGCGCGTTCTTCCTGGGCCAGCAGTTCCACGAACAGCGGGGATTCCTCCATCTTGCGGCGCAGGTACACCGCCACCACGAGCAACGGGAAGGCCGCGAGGAACGGCAGTCGCCAACCCCAGGCGTCAAACGAATCCGCTGGCAGCATGGAAACCAGCGCGAAGGCGCCGGCCGAGGCGAGCGTGCCGATCGGGGAACCAAGCTGGGGCATCACCGCGTAGCGGCCCCGGCGTTCCGGCGGTGCGTGCTCCACCGCCATGGTGATCGCGCCGCTCCATTCGCCACCGACCGCGATACCTTGCAGTACCCGCAACACCGTCAACAGCAGCGGCGCGGCGATACCGATGGTGAGAAAGTCGGGCAGTGCGCCGATGAGCCCGGTAGCGATGCCGATCAGCATCACGGTGATCAGCAGGGTGCGCCGTCTACCGATCCGGTCGCCCAGGTGCCCGAAGATCAGCGCGCCAACCGGCCTCGCCACGAAGCCGAGCGCGAAAGAGGCGAAGGCGGACAGTGTTGCCGCGGTCGCGTTGCCGGTGACGAAGAACAGCCGGTTGAACACGATCGACGCCGCGGTGCCGAATAGGAAGTAGTCGTACCATTCCATTGCCGTACCGACGAACGAGGCGAAGGCGATGCGTTTGGCTTCGTGATCGGTGACGACCGGCTTGTCGATTTTCCCTGCGGTGTCTGAATCAGACATGCGGCCTCCGCTATGCGAGGTGGTGAAGTCGGGTAAGGGGAAGTTCCGCCGCGTGCTGGATGGGTATCTCGGCGCCATCCACCACGATCGGCCCTGCTTCGAGTGGTACCTCCACCCGTGGTGTCGCGGTGTTGAACCGCATATCCGTGCGGTGTAGCCCGCGACTGTTCCGGATTCCGACGTACCGCGGCCCTTCGGGTAACGCCGCCCTGGCACGGGAATCGGCAAGGCAGTGTTCCGAGACGAACACACTGGACAGCCTGCGTGGCGCGGCGCCGAGCCCGCCGAAGAACGGCCGCATCACCCGGGGTTGGGTCAGCCGGGTTGAACCCGAGCCGGAGCCGCTTACTCCCCACGCGACGAATCCCGATTTGATCACCAGCTCTGGTTGCGCACCGAACCATGCCGGGTGCCAGAGCACGATATCCGCGAGCTTTCCCTGGCTGATCGAACCGACCTCGTGCGCCATACCGTGCGCGATCGCCGGATTGATAGTGATCTTGCTCAGATAGCGCAGCACCCGCTCGTTGTTCGGCCGATCGACGCCCGCTTCGCCGGCAAGTACCGCGCGGATATGCGCCAGCTGCCAGGTGCGCCGCGCGGTCTCCGCGATTCGACCCATGCCCATCGAATCGGAGTTCACGATGCTGATCGCGCCGGTGTCATGCAGCGCGTTCTCCGCCGCGATACCGTGCTCGCGCACCCTGCTCTGCGCGATCTCCACGTCACTGTCCACCATGGAATGACCTTTATGGACAGTCATGGTCATGGGCAGCAGCTCGGCCGTGGTCGCAGGGGTGAGCGGCAGTGTCGGCGTCGTCGATGAGGTGAGGATCGATGGATGCGAAACCACTTCGAGCAGGTCGGGCGGACCGCCGCCGCCTTCCACGTGATAGGCGTGCACGGTGCGGCCATCGGTTGCCGCCAGGATGTCCGCGAGATAGCCGGACTCGTTCAACGTATCGGTGTGCAGCGCGACGGGTAGATCCACCTGCTCGGCGGTGGCAAGGCAGGTGTCCACGATGCGCGGCGTGGCACCCCAGTCCTCGTGCACCTTGAAACCGCCCGCGCCCGCGAGCACCGCGCGATCAAGCAACTCACTCGACGAAGTGGAACCGCGGGCAAGAAAGGCGACGTTCATCGGCACATCCCGCCAGCCCTCGATCAGCGCGTGCAGGTTGTTCGCCGGGTTCGCGCCCACGTCCCATACCCCGCCGAGCCCCATCCCGACCAGCGAGGTGACTCCGGCGGAAAGCGCCGCGGGGACAACCTCCGGGCTGGAAAGGTGCACATGTGAGTCCACGATCCCCGCGGTGGCGATCAGCCCGTCACCGGTGATCATCGCGGTATGTGAATCCACCACGAGCTCCACGCCGTCCGCGTTCGCCGGATTGCCCGCCCTGCCGACACCGACGATGCGCCCGTCCGCGATACCGATGTTGGTCTTGCGGATGCCCTGCTCGGGATCGATCAGCAGCACTCCGAGGATCACCATGTCCAGCGCGCTCTCCCGGCCGGCGCGTGGTGCCACGAGCAACCCGTCGCGCGCGGTTTTCCCGCAGCCGCCAAGCACTTCCTGACCTGGCTCGGTGTCGTCGCCGGTCACCTCAACCCACAGATCGGTATCCGCGAGGCGGACCCGGTCGCCGGTCGTCGGTCCGTACATGGCGGTATAGCGGTCCCGGCTCAACCGGTTTGTCATGACTGGCCCCCCATCGCGACGATGGTGACGGTGCGCTGCTCGTCCGGCGCGAAGCGCATGGCCGTGCCGGCTGGCAGATCGAGCCGGTAGCCGGCAGCAGGAGCGGGTTCGATCGTCAATGCGGCGTTGACCTGATCCAGCGGGAAATGTGAGGACAGCCAGATCGGGCGCGGGCCGGTGTTGTGCATCAGTACCTGTGCACGGGCATGCCCAGGGGCGAGTTCGATATCGCCAGCGCCGGGTTGCACGGAACCGGCTCCCTCGCGTGGCGCGGGACCGAACGGCGCCTCCACGTGTACCAGCGTGCTGCCGTGCGGGAACAGCGCCTCGACCTGAACCCTCGGCACCAGCGCGGGCACCTCGGGCAGCAGCTCGTTCGGGTCGAGGACGCGTTTCGCCCGCGCCACCACCTCGTCGAGCGAGTAGCCGTCCCAGGCGAGTTCCAGTACCTCGTCGCAGACCAGCGCGGTTGCCTCGGCCGCACCGAGCGGCGCGCCCCGCGCCCTGCGTCTTCTGGCCAGTTCGGCCGCGGTGAACAGGTTCAACCGCTCCTGCTCGCGCGGGGTGATGTGCATCGACGCCTCCGCGTGCTCGGGTGAGAGGTACCACCCTGTCGCTGAGCGACGGCCTAGCACAATGGCGTGGCGTAATGAGTTCTGGCAACTAGATTGTGCCTATGCACAACGATCGTCATCTCGAGGTCATGCGCGGCCTGGTACGTGGCTGCCTGGACGATCTGGATCAGCTGGTTACCGTATTCCTCGCCGAGGTTCACCGGATCGAGCCGTACCGGGAACAGCTGGTGCCCGTCGAGGAGATGCACGAGCATGCCGAGGCCAGCCTGGAAATGCTGTTGCGGATGATCGGGGAGCTGCCGATCCCGGACCGGCTCACCGGGGTGCCGGAGACCGTTGGCCGCCGGCGCGCGCAGCTCGGGGTGCCGATCGACAGTCTGTTGCGTGCGGTACGGCTGGATTTTCGGGTGCTCTGGACGGCGATGGTCGCCCGGATTGGCAGCGACGCGGACTCCGAAGCTCTGGTCCGGCACGGCGCGATGCGTGTCTCCGACGCGGTCGAGCAGCATATGATGCGCATCCATCTCAGCTATCTGGATGAAGCCGCGTTGCTTGCGGCGGAACGGGAGCGCGAACGGGAACGGCTGGTCGCCCAGTTGATCGCGGGCGATGGTCGGGACCCGCAGGTGGTCGGCCAGGTGGCCAGGGCGCTGCGGGTGGCGGCAGCCGATCGGTTCCTGGTTGCCGCGGTGCCCTCGGCCGCGCAGCGGGCGATGCGCGCGGCGATGGATCGGTTGGCAGCTGCGGGGGTTGTGGTGTATCCGCACGAGTTGGCGCAGCGCACCGTGTTGATCGCGGCCTGCGGTGCGGCCGGTGACGACCTTGCCGCCGAGCTGCGGGAGGTGCCGTGCGGATTGGGTCCGATCGCCGATGGGCTCGGCGAGGTGCCACGGGCCGTGCGGGTCGCGGTGCGAATCGCCGATGTGTTGCCGACCTCGACAACCGAGCCGCGTCAACTGGTGGACGTCTGGCCGGCGCTGGCCGCTACTCACCTCGCGGAGACCGGCGAGGTGCTCGGCGACACTGTACTGTCCGGGTTGGACAGTGTGACCAGTTATGAGCGGGCGCGGTTGGTTGAGACGGTGCGCGCCTACCTGGCTAGCGGTTCGGTCCGGGAAGTCGCCGCGCAACTGTTCTGCCACCGCAACACCGTGCTCAACCGGCTGAACCGGTTCCACGAGTTGACCGGGCAGGATGTGAACCGGCCGAAGGATGCCGCGCTCGTGCTGGTGGCGCTAGCTTGCGTCGATTGACGGGTCCACCGACCGAGCGCAGCGGAATCCGGTGTTGGCCATGGAGGAGTCCGGAGTGAGGCCCTGCCGTGCGCTTACCCGGTAGCGCCGGCAGTACGACTCGTGGCACAAGTAGGAGCCGCCCCGAGCGCTGTACCGCTGCTGCGCCGAAGCCGCGCCGTCGAAGCGGTTCTGGCACCATTCCCACACATTGCCGGTCATGTTGTACAGCCCGAACCCGTTCGGCGGGAACTCGGTTACCGGGCAGCTGCCGTACCAGCCGTCCCCGAGCGTGTTGTTGCTCGGAAAATCGCCCTGCCAGACGTTCATCCGGTGCTCACCGGCCGGTTCCAGCTCATCTCCCCACGGGAAGGCGAACCCGGAAAGACCACCACGTGCGGCATACTCCCATTCCGGCTCGGTCGGTAGCCGCAGCCCACGCCAAGCACAGTAGGCATTCGCGTCCCGCCAGGAAACATGTACCACCGGGTGGTCGAGCAGCCCATCGACCGTCGACTGTGGACCATAAGGATGCTGCCAGTCGGCGCCCTCGACCTGACGCCACCACGGAGCGTTCACCACACCACGGGTCGGCGGGAAGTCATCCGGGAGCAACCCGCCGAAGACAAAGGACCAGCCGAACAGTTCGGCGTCGGTGCGATGGCCCGTAGCGCTGACGAACTCGGCGAACTCGCCGGTGGTGACGGCTGTTGGGCTGATCCAGAATGCCGCCACGGCTACTTCCCGGACCGGTCCCTCGCCGTCCGCGGGGTAGGCACGCGAGTCGGTGCTGCCCATCAGGAAACTGGCCGCGTCCAACCGGACCATGCCGTCCGTAGCGCCATGTCCAGCCGTTACCGGCGAGGCCGGTTGTTGCGCGGCTTCCGTGCGGGACGGCGCGCAACAACCCTTGCCCTGCTCGGTATCAGTCATAGCTGGACAGTACCCGGTTGCGTTCGGCGGCCGCGCCGATATCACTCGCCAGGTCATCCGCCAGATCGACCCGAAGGCGGTGCAGCGTGCCGGTGAACGCGTTATCCACCACCGGGTAGTCATCGGTGACCGGCGAGGCGCGGTCACAGCCGATATCGAAGGTCTCGTCGAACGCGAAGTAGTAGGGGATGGTCGCTGGTACCTGCCCTTCGGCCAGCTTCTCGCCATTCACCGAAAGCGTCGCGGTCCCGCCCTTGCCGACCCCACCGCCTGCGTAGCTGAAGTCAAGCACGACCTCCTGCTCGCCGGCTTCGAGCGCGGTTGGTGCGGCGACCTTGTGCACTTCGAGCCCGAAGTAGTTGTACGCGTAGCAGGGGATTCCGTTGTGCAAGTAGAGCGACCAGCCACCGAACCTGCCACCCTGGGCGACGAGTACTCCGGTGGCCCCGCCTTCCGGGATATGCACGCTAGCCGTGAGCCGATGCGAGCGGTTCTTCACGTTCGGTGCGGTTTCCTCGGTCAGGCGAAGGCCTGGGCCGTGGAAGGTGACCGTTGACCGCTCGCCGAACAGATCCAATCGGCCGGCCTCCTTCGGGTTCTCCCGCTCGGTCATCCGATCGTCCAGTGGGAAGACGTTGTACTTGGCCGCTTCGATCAGGAACAGCTGCTGTAGCTCGCGCAACTTGCCCGGATGCTCCCCGGCAAGGTCATGCGCCTGCGTCCAGTCCACATTGGTGTCGTAGAGCTCCCAGATGTCGTCATCGAAGTACTTCCGGCCGTCCTGGACCATCTCCCACGGCGTGCCGTGCCTGGTCACCGCCATCCAGCCGTCGTGGTAGATCCCCCGGTTGCCGACCATCTCGAAGTACTGCAGCCGATGCCGATCGGCCGCATCCGGTTCGTTGAACGTGTAGTACATGCTGGTGCCCTCGACCGGCTGTTGCGCGATGCCCTGCACGCTGTCCGGCTGGGGGATGTTCGCGGCTTCCAGGATCGTTGGCAGTACGTCGATCACGTGATGGAACTGATCGCGGATACCGCCGCGCTCGGTGATTCCCGCCGGCCAGTGCGCGACCATCCCGTCCCTGGTGCCGCCGAAATGCGAGGCCACCTGTTTCGTCCACTGGTAAGGGGTGTTCATCGCGAGTGCCCAGCCCACCGGGTAGTGCGCATGGGTGGTGGCATCGCCGAGCGCCGCGTCGTGCGCGTTGATGTAGTCCGCGGAGTCCGGGATTCCACTGGCAAACCGGTGTTCGTTCAACGTGCCGCCTAGGCCGCCTTCCGCGGATGCACCGTTGTCCCCGAGGATGTAGATGATCAGCGTGTTGTCCAGCTCGCCAGCGTCTTCGATGGCGTCTACCAGCCTGCCGACCTGCGCGTCGGTGTGCTCGGCGAAACCGGCGTAGAGTTCCATCAGCGAAGCGGCTGCTCGCTGTTCCGAATCAGACAGATCTGTCCAATGCGGAACTCCTGCTGCCCATGGGGCCAGTTCGGCATCCTGCGGTACGACGCCCAGCTCCTTCTGTTTCGCCAGCGTGCGTTCGCGTTGCTCATCCCAGCCGTGGTCGAACTTGCCGCGATAACGTTCCCGGTACTCGGCGGGCACATGGTACGGCGCGTGGGTGGCACCGAATGGTAGGTAGACGAAGAACGGATCGTCCGGGGTCAGCGTTTTCTGGTCGCGTATCCAGTTGATCGCGTTGTCCACCAGATCGGCGGACAGGTGGTAGCCGTCCTCCGGTCGCTTGGTTGGTTCGATCGGCTTGGTGCCGTCGAAAAGTACCGGGTACCAGTGGTTCATCTCCGCGCACAGGAAGCCGTAGAACTTGTCGAACCCTTCGCCGGTCGGCCAGCGGTCGAAGGGGCCAGCCGGACTGACGTCGCGTGCCGGGGTCTGGTGCCATTTGCCGAACGCCCCGGTGTGGTAGCCATTATGGCTGAGTATCTGGCCGAGGGTGGCGGCGGACAGTGGTCGAATCCCGGTGTATCCGGGCGCCGCGCTGGCCATCTCGGTGGTCACGCCCATGCCGACCGAGTGGTGGTTGCGCCCGGTCAGCAGGGCCTGCCTGGTCGGCGAGCAGATCGCGGTGACGTGGAACCGGGTGTAGCGCAGGCCGCCTTCGGCAAGCCGTTCCGCGGTGGGCATCTGGCAGGGGCCGCCGAAGGCGCTTGGCGCGCCGAAGCCCATATCGTCGATCAGCACGAGCAGTACGTTGGGCGCACCGTGTGGCGCGCGGCGTGGTTCGGCCGGGGTGTAGGGCGGCTGTTGATCGCGGACGTCGATCGAGGTGGCCGATGGATACCGGGCGTCGGAAAGCGGCAACTGGCGGCGGCTCGCCCCCGGGTTCGTCACTCCGTCCTCCTTTGCTGATTGGGCGCGCTGACCTGCGATAACGCGCTCATCAAGATTCGCAGCCGGCGCGGTGGTGGGCAACAGAACGACGCGAGCGACCTAGACGGGTTTCCGCAACCGCTGATCGAAATCTTCTATACCCCGAGCACTCTGCGCCCGCTGTGGCCAGCCCGGCGCCCGATCACCGCGTTGGCGGGGTGGGGTTGACGGCATCGGGGCGGCGAAGTTAACGTTCATCCCGCTTGAGTTAACGTTAACGTGATCGTTCATTTAACTCGGCTCATTCAGCACCGAGATCCTTAGATCACTGCCAGGAGATGACTTGGCTACGAACAATGACCGGGTGGCAGCCGACGAGTTCCGGCGTGCCGCGCTGCTGGCGAACCCGGAGCTGTCCCGGTTCAACCCGCTGCCCCGCATCCTCGCCTACGACCAGTTCGAAACCGGCACGCATGGCTGGACGGAACTGATCGGAAACCACGACGGCTACAGCAATCTGGACACCGTCGATGACCACATGCGCGATTTCCGGCCACCGCAACTGAGCTCGTGCACCTTCTTCGACGTTGGTACGCATGGCGCGATGTCCGGCAACTACGCGTTGAAGGTCGCCACCAGGCCGATCGCCGGGCACACCGGGGTCGCCATTCGCCGCCTTACTATGAGCGGTCGAGGGCTCGTACAGTTCGAAACCTACTTCACCTACAAGGCCGAGGCCGGCTCGGCGGAGAACCAGGTGTGGGAGCAGGCCGGTGCCGGCGAGTGGGACGGCAATATCCACCCCTCGGAACAGCAGTTCGGTGCGTTCACCGTGGCCACCGATATCTGCGATCCCGGTGGATTGCGCTATCACTGCGTGGCTCGTTACCAGAACACCGATCTGAACAACGAGTTCACCAGGCGGTGGATCTATCCGGTCGTTCCCGAACCGACCCCGCGGGAACACCTGGAGGGCAAGGCAAAACTCAGCTACACCGACGATTTCACCGCACCCGATCCGGCGGACTGGCGGACTTTCGGTGAACCACAAGCGTTCTGCTACAACGAAGTTCCCACCAAGGTGAACTGGCACTACCTGCGCTGGCAGATCGACACCAGCCTGCGCCGCAATGTGGAGCTGCAAGTCAACGACCAGATCTTTGATATGCGGGATATTCCGGTGCCGCCGTACGCGGAGACCTATGACTCGCTGGACAATCTGCTGAACTTCTACGTCAGCACCCGCACGCATTCGAATGTACGGAACTTCCTCTACCTGGACTCCGTACTGATCTCCGTGGATTGGTAGGCCAACGATGCGACAGTCTCACGCCGCCGTTGTGGAGCGCTATACCGTGCTGCGCGGCGATTTCGCCACCGAACCGCACGAAGCCGGTTGGGCTGGTGAAGCCCGCTGGTTCGTGCATGTGCTGGACGCCTCCAGCCCTACCGCTCGGCTCAACCTGCATGGCCAGATCTCCCCGGACGGGCTGAACTGGTGCGATATCGGGGAAGCGCAAGCCGTTACGGGCGCCGATTCGGTGGTGTCCTGGCCGGTACGTGAGTTCGGTCAGTGGCTGCGCGTGCGCGGCAGCACCGAGTCTCCTGACGACTGGGTCAAAGTGCTGATCTACCTGACACTGAAGAGCTGAGCACGATGTCTCAGGTGGGCACCGTCAGCAGGCGGGGCTTTCTGCGGATCAGCGGGGCTGGGCTGGCGATGGCCTATCTCAGTGGGTGCGACCTCGGCGGCAGCTCTTCGGCCGCTGCCGAGGCACTGGGTGCTGCCTTCGCCCAACCGATCAACGACCTCGATCCGCACGGACCGAGCAGTGTCGATGAGAGCACGCTGCTCGCCTGCCGGCTGATCTACGATACGCCGACACGGCGCACCGATGCCGGAATCGAGCCAAGCCTGGCGAAGTCCTGGCGCCAGCTGGACGAGCTGACCTGGGAACTCAGCCTGCGCGAGGACGTCGAGTTCCATGACGGCAGCAAACTCGCCGCGCGTGATTTGCGCGCCTCCCTGCTGCGTGTACGGGATGCGGACACCGCGCAGTCGGCGCTGTGGACCACGGTGGAAGACGTCACTGTGGACGGTGAGCACACCGTCCGGATAAGCACGACTGAGCCACTTGGCACGATGCCGGTGAACCTGAGCCTGCTCTTCGTGCTACCAGCTGACCAGTTGGACAGTCCGGACTTCTTCCGGCAGCCGGTGGGCAGCGGACCGTTCCGGGTCACCTCGTTCACCCCCGCGCTCGGGCTGAACCTCGAGCCGGCCAAGACCTACTGGGGTGAGCTGGCCAAGGTTAACCAGGTAAATCTGCCGTATATCCCGGAAACGTCCAGTCAGATCACCTCATTGCGCACCGGCGAGCTGGATCTGCTCTGGCCGATCCCGCCGGATCAGCTAGCTGCCTTTGACGGCGCGGACAATGTCGAAGTGCACACCGTGCCGAGCTACGTCTATTACTTCACCTGGTTCAACTGCGCTCGCAAGCCGTTCACGGACCCCCGGGTTCGGCGCGCGATGTGGCACGCGGCGGACGTCGCTGGCATCGTGCGCAACCTGTTCGGCAAGGGCGCCGAGGTGATGACCGCACCGATCCCGAAGACCGTCTTCGGGTATGCCGAACAACCGGCATACCAGCATGATCCGGAGCTGGCCAAGCGTGAGCTGGCTTCGGCCGGTTACCCGAACGGCTTCCGCACCTCGCTGATGTGGTTCGACACGACCGGGCCGCTTGCCCGGCAGCTGGCCGAGGCACTGATCTCGGAATGGGCGAAGGTCGGGATCACCGTAGAGCCGCAGAGCTTGGAGAAGGCGGACTGGCTGGATCGGCTGAACGCCTTGGACTGGGATATGGAACTGCAGACGAACACGGTTACCACCGGAGACGCGGATTTCACGCTCGGCCGGCTGTACCACAGCGAGGCCGAGCGGCTTGGGTACCGGAACGAGCGGCTGGACCAGCTGCTGCGAACCGCCTCCCGGGTGTCCGATCAGGACCAGCGGGAACGCCTCTACGCGCAGGCCTGCGGGCTCGTCTGGGATGATGCGGCGGGTATCTTCCCGGCGGCACTGAACAGTTCGTATGGCGTGCGGTCCGGCGTGCACGGCTTCGTGCCGGCGCCGAGCAACCAGCCGGATCTGCGTCCGGTCACGCTGTCGGGGTGAGCGCGACAGGAGAGGTTTGACGTGAACGAGGTGCGGCGAGCGACCTTGAAGGACATCGCGGTGTCCCTCGGGGTATCGGTCAACACGGTGTCCAGGGCGCTGACCGGAAAGGACAGTGTCGGCGAGGAGACGCGCGCGCGGATTCGCGCCGAAGCGGACCGGCTTGGCTATGTGCCGAACACCCTGGCCCGCTCGCTGGTCCGTGGTTCCGCGATGACGCTCGGCCTGGTGATCACCAACCCGTCGAACCCGTTCTACGCCAAGCTGATCAGCGTTATCGAGCAGCGGGGGAAGGTACACGGATACTCGTTCATGCTGCTGGTTACCGAAGAGAACGCCGAAGATGACCGGACGGCTGCGGAAACCTTGCTGCAGTGGGGCGTGGACGGCGCACTCGTTGTTCCGGTACAGGGCGATCCGGCCTCCCGCGAGCACGCCGCTTGGGGGCGGTTGCACAATTCCGGTCTGCCACTGGTGTTGCTGAACCGGGATCTACCCGAACTTGGCCTGGACTTCGTCGGCGTGGACTACCGGGAGGGCGCCAGGCAGGCGACCAGCCATCTGCTCGCTGCCGGTGCTCGCAAGGTTTGCCTGCTTGAGGAGGATCTGCCGATCACCGCGGTGCGCGACCGGATCGACGGGTTCCAGGCCGCGCTCGCCGAGCACGGCCTCGCGGAATCGGTTGGTTCGATAGTTTCCGTACCGACCAGGCGGCACGAGGCGAGCGCGCTTCCCTGGGATCCGGCGGATTCCTATCGGGTCGCACAGGAGATCTTCGCCGCACCAGAAACCCCGGATGCGGTGCTCGTTGGCAACGACTACTTCGCGCTCGGGGTGTATCGCGCCGCTCAGGAAACGGGCCTGCGGGTGCCGGAGGATGTGCTGGTCGGTGGTTTCGGTGACCATCCATTCGCCGCCTACCTCAACCCACCGCTGACCACTGTCGGCCTGCCGGCTTCGGATATCGGCTCGGCCGCGATCGATCTGCTGTTGCAGCGGATGAAAGGTCAACACGACTATGACAGTGCCCAGAACACCGGTGATCCTCGAAAACTGCGGTTACTCCCGGAACTGCGCACCAGGGAGTCCACCGCGCGGAACTGATCAGGGGCGGTGGCTATGATCGCTTTCATCGGCCGCCGTCTCGGCCTCGCGGTACTCCTCATCTTCGGTGCCATCACCATAGTTTTTCTTGCCCTGCGGGTGATTCCGGGTGACCCGGCGAGCCTGATCCTTGGCAGCCAGGCAAGCGAGGCCGAACTGGCCGCGCTGCGTACCGAACTCGGCCTCAATGAACCGCTTTTCCTGCAGTATCTGCACCATCTGGCCGACCTGTTGCGGCTGGATTTCGGCGAATCCTGGAGACTGGGCGCGGATGCGCTGAGTAGCACCCTCGAACGGGTGCCCGCGACCTTCACCCTTGCCGGAACCGCGCTGCTGATCACGATCGGTCTCGGTTTCCCGTTGGGGCTGTATGCCGCGCGTAACGCGGGTGGCTGGGGCGATCGACTGGTTTCCTACTCTTCGCTGGTCGGCCAGGCGCTACCGTCGTTCTGGGTTGGCATCATGCTGGTGCTGGTTTTCGCCAGCGCGCTGAACCTGTTGCCGAGTACGGCGGATGGCACGATCTGGGGTTTGTTGCTGCCAGCCGTCACGCTGTCCCTGCCGTTCCTCGGCTGGCTGGCCCGCCTGGTACGCAACGGCGCGCTCGAGGAGCTGGGCAAGGAATACGTGCGCACCGCGCGGAGCAAGGGCATGAGCGAACGCGTGGTGTTCTACGTCCACGTGCTACGCAACACGCTGACTCCCGCGGTCACCGTGCTCGGGCTGATTCTGGGGAACTTCATCGCGGATGCGGTGATCATCGAGGTGGTTTTCGCCTGGCCGGGGATCGGCTCCTTGCTGATCGACTCCATCACCAACCGGGATTACGCGGTGGCAGAAGCCGCGATCGTGCTGATCGCGGCCTGTTACATCCTGCTCAATCTGCTCGTCGATGTGCTCTGCAGTTACCTGGATCCGCGGATAAGTCTGGAGGCGGTGTGATGACCGCGGCGGTACAGGCTCGACGCGTAACCCGGATGCGTCCCAGAGCCAAGGTGGCGGCCGGCATCCTCGGGCTTTTCTTGGTATGCGCGGCAATCGGGCCGTTGTTGTACCCCTACGACAGTGTGGCAACCAGTGTTGCGGATCGGCTGCTGCCGCCGGGCAGTGCGCTCAGTGAAGGCGGTCTCGCGCCGCTGGGCACCGATCAGCTCGGCAGGGACGTGTTGGCGCAGGTGCTGGATGGTGCTCGGGTCTCACTGCTTGTCGCGCTGGCTACGGTGCTGATTGGCGGGTTTGCCGGGCTCGTGCTCGGTATGCTCGCCGGCTACTTTCGCGGGCTGACCGATACGGTGATCTCCCGGATCGGCGATATCCAGCTGGCTTTCCCGAGCATCCTGCTCGCCATCCTGCTTGCCGGGGTGCTCGGGCCGAGTGTGCTCAACGTGATCATCGCGCTCGCCGTCACTCGGTGGGTAATCTTCGCCAGGGTCGTCCGTGGCTCCGCGCTGGAAACGCGGGATCGGGAGTTCGTGGATTCCGCACGGGTGCTCGGGGTCGGTCATCTGCGGATCATGTGGCGGTACATCTTCCCGGCGTGCGTGCAGCCGTTGCTCGTCGCCGCAACGGTGCAGATAGGACTGACGATGGTGGCCGAGGCGGCGCTGAGCTTCCTTGGCCTTGGCGTACCCGTTGATCAGGCCTCCTGGGGCGCGACGATCGCCAACGGCCGGGACTATCTGTCCTCGGCTTGGTGGATCGCCGCGGTACCCGGCCTTGCCCTGACCATCGTGGTTGTCTGTGTCGGGATCCTTGGCGACGAACTGCGCAAGGTTACTGACCCGAGCGAACGGGAGCGGGCATGACGGCGACCGAAGAAGCACCGTTGCTTACGGTGAGCGGGCTGAACGTCGCGATCGAGGGTGCGGCCGGAACCGTCCAACCGGTACGCGATGTGTCCTTTACGCTCGCGCAAGGGGATTCCCTTGCCATTGTCGGCGAGTCCGGTAGCGGCAAGAGCATGACCTCGCTTGCCGTGCTTGGTCTGCTTCCCGAGCAGGCGACTGTCAGGGCCGAAGATCTCCGGTTCGACGGCGCCGAGCTGACCGGACTGGCGGATCCGGATTGGCAGCAGCTACGCGGGGAACAACTGGCGATGATCTTCCAGGACCCACTCAGCGCGTTGAACCCTGCGCTGACGGTCGGGTATCAGATAGCCGAGATGTTTCGCCGGCACCGTGGCTGGGGCCGGAGCCGTGCCAGGCAGGCAGCCGTCGAGCTGATGGCGCAGGTGGGTATTCCGGATCCAGCGGCCCGCCTTCGGGATTATCCACACCAGTTCTCTGGCGGAATGCGGCAGCGGGTGATGATCGCGATGGCGCTTGCACTCGAGCCACGACTGTTGATCGCCGATGAACCGACCACCGCGCTGGATGTGACCGTGCAGGCGCAGATCCTGCGGTTGCTCCGGCAGCGGCAGCGCGATGGACTCGCACTGGTGGTGATCAGCCACGATCTCGGTGTGGTTGCGCGCAGCGCGCGCCGGGTCGTGGTGATGTACGCGGGTACGTTGGTGGAAAGTGGACTGGTCGCCGAGGTCTATCCCGCGCCGGCGCATCCGTATACGGCAGGTCTGCTTGCGGCGAGCCCACGAGCGCGTGGTACAGCGGGATCCGTGCGGCCGATCGATGGCCAGCCGCCGGATATCTCCGCGCTGCCAGCGGGTTGCGCGTTCCACCCGCGCTGCCCGATCGCGCGGGAGCGGTGCACGGTGGAGCGGCCGAAGCTGCGGGTTGTCGCGCCAGGAAGGGAAAGCGCATGCCATTTCGCCGAGGAGGTGTTGACCGGTGAACCAACGAAGCGAGGAACCGGTGCTGCGCACGGCTGACCTTGTTGCCGGCTATCAGGTCCGGCGCGGTCTGCTTGGCAGGCGTGCCGAGGTCGCCGCCGTCGCAGGGGTGAACCTGACGGTCCGGGAAGGCGAAACCGTGTGTCTTGTCGGCGAATCGGGATGTGGCAAGTCCACTTTGGCGCGTAGCGTGGTCGGCTTGCTGCGACCGAGATCCGGTACGGTCCTGGTGGCGGGTAAGGACACCGCGAAGCTGGATCGCGCTGGTCGCCTCGAACTGCGCAAGAACGTGCAGATGGTCTTTCAGGACCCGTTCGCCTCGCTGAATCCGCGGATGACGGCTGGCGAGCTGATCGCCGAGGGTTGGCGGGTACACCCCGGGCTGGTCGCCGAATCGGACCGGCAAGCGGAGGTGGCCAGGCTGCTGGCGCAGGTTGGCTTGAATCCGAAGCATGCCGGGCGGTATCCGCATCAGTTCTCCGGTGGGCAGCGGCAGCGGATCAGTATCGCGCGGGCACTCGCGGTGCGGCCGCGGCTGATCATCTGCGATGAGGCCGTGTCCGCATTGGACGTGTCGATTCAGGCGCAGATCCTCGCGTTGCTCGCGCAGCTACAGGAAGAACTGGGCATTGCCTACCTGTTCATTACGCACGATCTTGGTGTGGTGCGGCAGATCGCTGACCGGGTTGCGGTGATGCACCTTGGCCAGATCGTGGAAACCGGTACCGCCGAGGAGATCTATCAGCAGCCTCGGCATCCGTACACCCAGGCACTGCTTTCCGCGGCGCCAAGCGTGGATGACTGGACCGATGACTACACCGAAGGGATTGTGCTGCAAGGGGATACGCCATCACCTGCGGACCCGCCGAGCGGCTGCCGGTTCCGCACCCGGTGCTGGCTCGCCGAACCGCGCTGTGCCACCGAGACCCCGGAGCTGGCCGAGCGCGGCGGGCCGCATCTGGTGGCCTGCCATTTCGCGCGCCCCACCGTGCCCACCTGACCGCCAGCGCGCACGCTTCGTAACCGCGTTCCTTAAGGTTAGCGGGGCTGGCGGCGGGCGGCCGCGTCGCGGATCGCGCTGCGCCGGACCTTGCCCGCGTCGTCTCGGAGCGGTTCAGTGACCAGTTCGATCGAGCGCGGCACCTTGTATCGCACCAGGCGCTCCCGCAGCAGTGCCAGCAGTTCCGCGACGGTCACCGCGCCCTCGGCATGTACCACGGCGTGCACCCGCTGGCCGAGATCCGCATCGGGCAGTCCGACGACCGCGGAGGAATGCACCGCAGGATGCGCGTCGAGTACGCCCTCCACCTCCGCGGGGTAGATGTTCGCACCGCCGGAAAGGATCAGGTCGGTGCGACGATCGCTGAGGTAGAGATACCCGTCCGCATCCATCCAGCCGAGATCCCCCACGGTCTCCCAGCCATTGCCCGCGCAGCTCGCGGTCGCGCCGATATAGCGATAGGTTGGCGGCGCACCCGCGGGGCGGCGGGCGAAGATCTCGCCGATCTCGCCGGGCGCAACCGGCCGGCGGTCCGCATCCAGCACGGTGAACTCGCCGGTCACCGCGCGGCCCACGGAACCGCGCCTGGTCAGCCATTCCCGCCCGCCGATCGTGCTCACCGCCTGCGCCTCGGTGGATCCGTACAGCTCCCACACCGCGTCCTGGCCAACCAGCTCGATCCACGCGTCTTTCAGCCAGGCGGGGCAGGGCGCGGCCATATGCCAGACGGTACGCACGCTGGACAGGTCGAAGCGGCCGGGATTGTCCTGGACCGTACGCCAGATCCGGCTCATCATGGTCGGCACCAGACACACATAGCTGACCCGGTGTCGTTCGATCTCCCGCAACGTGTCCAGAGTGTCGAATTTGGACATTACGACCAGGTGCATGCCAAGAAACAGGCCGAGACCTGAGTAGGTCATCGGTGTGTTGTGGTACAGCGGGCCGGGCACCAGCTGCACGTCATCGCGGCGCATCCGGCGGCGCTGCGCGCCTTCCTCCGGGTCGAGCAGGCCGGACTGCCCGGACAGGATGATCTTCGGTTGCCCGGTGCTGCCGCCGGAGGTAGGCGCCTTCCACGCCGGCGAAACCCGGTCCGGCAGCGGTGCGGCACTCAGTTCGGCCGGTGCGCGGAAATCGGCCGGCAGCCACGGCCGGCCGGCGACCTCGGCGCCCACCACCAGCGCGGGGTTGGCCAGTTCGAGTACCGCCGCGCGTTCGAACTCGGGCAGCCGGTGCGAGACCGGCTGCGGGATCGCGCCCAACTTCCACGCCGCGGCGAAAGCGAGATAGGACTCGATCGAGTTCGGCATGCTGACCGTGACCAGATCGCCGATACCGACGCCGCGTTCGGCGAACACCCTGGCCAGCCGGTTCGACTCGGATTCGAGCTCGGCCCTGGTGATGGTGTCCTGCCCGCAGGTCACCGAGGGCCGATCGGGATCTTCCTCGGCGAGCTGACGCAGGATCCGACCGATTGGCTGGGCCGTGCTCATTGCTGCCCTTCCTGCGGCTGCCCTTCCTGCGGCTGCCCTTCCTGCGGCTGGCCGGTCTTGCTCGGCGTACTGGTCAACGAACCACGGTAGGTCTCGGGCAGCAGCCGGACACAGACCAGGGAGATCACGTTGAGCACGATGATGTACACCGAAACCGCCCAGTACGAACCGGCCCAGGCGAGCAGCGCGGTACAGATCGTCGGTGCGATGCCGCCGCCCAGGATGGCGGCGAGCTGGTAGCTCAGCGATGCGCCGCTGTAGCGGACCCTGGTGTCGAACAGTTCGGAGTAGATCGCCGCGATCGGCCCACCGACCACGCTGCGGATCGTCTCCGCGATCAGTACCGCGAGCGCGAACCACACCAGTGCGCCGGTGTTGATCAGCCAGAAGTACGGGAAGGCGAACACGATGAAGGCGATCGCGCCCCAGACATACAGCGGTTTGCGGCCGACCTTGTCGGACATGCCGCCGAACAGGATCTTCTGTCCGATGCCGATCGCGGCCATCAGCGAGATCACGTTCAGCACCGTGGTCTGGTCCAGCCCGATATCACCGGTGGCATAGGAGACGATCCAGGTGCTCGCGATGTAGAAGGTGGCGTTGGCGGAGATGAACAGCCCGGTCGCGATCGCCACGGTCTTCGGGTACTCGCGTAGCAGCACCAGGATCGGCACCCTGGTTGGTTGCGCGCGCTCCTTGACCTCCGCGGTGAAGATCGGGGATTCCTCCACGGCCAGCCGGATGATCGTGGCGACCACGATGAGTACCGCGCTGAGCAGGAACGGGATTCGCCAGCCCCAAGCCTCGAACTGCGCGTCCGTGGTGGTGGCGGACATGATCGCGAAAACCCCGCTGGAGAGCAGCACGCCGGCAGGAACCCCCACCGCGGGCGCGCTGCCGTACAGCCCGCGCTTGCCCTCCGGTGCGTGCTCGACGGCCATCAGCGCGGCCGCGCCCCACTCCCCACCAACCCCGAGGCCCTGCAGGAAACGCAGCAGCACAAGGAAAATCGGAGCAAGGATGCCGATCGCGCTGTAGGTCGGCAGCAGCCCGATCAGTACCGTCGCCGCGCCCATCAGCGCGAGACTCCACACCATCATCGGTTTGCGACCGATCCGGTCCCCGAAATGCGCGAAGACCACGCTGCCGATCGGTCGCGCGATGAACCCGACCGCGAAGCTGGAGAACGCGGCGAGCGTACCGGCAAGTGGTGAAAGGTCAGGGAAGAACAGCCCGCCGAACACCAGCGCGGCCGCGGTGCCGAAGATGAAGTAGTCGTACCATTCGATGGTCGTGCCGACGAACGCGGCCAATGCCGCTCTGCGGACCCGTTTGCGATCGGCGGTGGACAGGTTCGATGGATTCGTACTGCTCATAGCCCTGACCTCGCTGTCGACCTCGTTGTCGCCTGGATGGATGAGCTGTGCCAAACCCTAGGCGCAGTTGCCCGTGCCGACTACGACCAATTCGCGCACCCACTATGACCGCTGTGGTCATTACCCTGGTCAGCGTGGAGATACTGCACCTTCGCTACTTCGTGGCCGTGGCCGAGGAACTGAACTTCACCCGGGCGGCTGCGCGGCTGCATATGGCCACCTCGCCGCTGAGCAGGCGGATCCGTGATCTGGAGCGGGAGTTGGGCGCAGCGCTGTTCATCCGGGCGCATCACCGGGTCACCCTGACCGAGTCCGGGGAGGCGCTGCTGCCGGTGGCGAGGGATGTGGTCGAGCGCTTCGACGCGGTCCCCGCCGCTGTCACCGCGGCCGAATCGCCAGCCAGCAGGGTAGCGCGAGTGGGCGTAGCACCCGACGTTTCGCCCGCTCTACGGCGGGCGTTTCTGGACGCGGTCGGCAGGGCAGCGCCGGATATCGTGGTCCGGCTGAAGCCGGCGAGCAGTGGACCGCTGCTCAAGGCGTTACGGGCGGGCGAGGTGGATATCGCGTTCGTGCACGGTAGGACTACCGAGCCGGGGGTGCGCACGCTGCGTCTCGACTCGCAGCCGTCGGGCGTGGCGTTGCCCGCTGGGATCGGGTTCGACGGGCGCGAGTCGGTGCGGCTCGGCGAGCTGACCGAGTTGCCCTACGTGTCGATCAGGTACGACGCGGCGCCGGGCGTTTACCGGCCTACCGATGAGCTGCTTAGCCGGCATGGTGTGGACAAGCGGAACACCGTGGACGGGCACAACCTCAACGACCTGGCGCATATGGTCGCCGGTGGGCATGGGTTCACCTTCGTCGGGTTGGAGTTCGGCGCCACGCATAAGGCGTTCATCGGCGAACCGGTAGTGATCCTGCCGGTGGACGGGGTGGAGGTTCGGCTGAGTACCGATGCGGCATGGTGCGCGGATCGCGAGCTGGCCGGCGATATCGTCGGTGACCTGGTACGCATCGTGGTCACCGAGCTGAGCCGACCCGCCGATGGACGCTAGCGACTGGACCCCATGGGGATATACAGAGTGGCGTGTGTGCCGCCGATCGCACGCCATGATGTCAGGCTGTGCATCACCAACCCCGCTGCCAGGGTGTTTCGCACACGACTACACCCATGGGAGGAACCTTGGCAGCGGAGCCGATTCGGCGCTTCGACGTATGGGGAGCGCCCTACGACGGTGCGGCCACACTTGGCTGGCCGGGCAGCAGGTACGCGCCGGCGAAGATCCGGCAGTCGCTTGCCTGGATGCTGCAGCGCAGGGAAAACGATCAGATCTACTGCCTGGATGACGCCGCGCTGCACCCGTTTCCCGCCGACCTGATCACCGACCGCGGTGACGCGGATACGGTCGCGCACGATCTGGACGCCACCCTGGTCGCCGCGGGAGAGGCGGTGGCCAGCAGCGCGGCACAGGGCCGGGTTCCGGTGCTGCTCGGCGGGGACGATTCGCTGCTCTATCCCACGGTGCGTGGGGTCGCCGAGCACTGCGCCGGCGAGGTCGCCGTGATCCACTTCGACGCGCATCTGGACATGATGGACGAGAACCGGCAGCAGGGCAGGTGGAGTCATTCCTCTGGCATGCGCCGTGCGCTTGAACTGCCGAACGTGCGTCCGGAGCGCAGCATCCAGATCGGTTCCCGGCATTTCAACTTCCCCAGCTCGCTGGCCGCGCGGGAAGCCATTGGGCTGGCGAACATTCCCGCCGTGCGGGTGCACGAGGGCGGCGTGCCGGCGATGGTGGACGAGGTGCGCGCGCAGGTCTCCGGGGCGGATCGGGTGGTGCTCGCCTTCGACATCGACGTGATCGACCCCGCGCACGCACCGGGCGCTGGCGCGCACGAGCCGGGTGGGCTCACCTCCCGGCAGGCGCTGGACGCGGTCCGGCTGCTCGCGCCGCTGTGCCACGGCATGGCGTTGACCGAGGTGAACCCGCTGACCGACCTGAACGACCAGACCAGCAATCTGGCCGCCTATCTGCTGGTGCATTTCGCGGTACACGGCGCCAAGCCGTAGTCCAACCGGCGCGAGTGGACATTCCCAAGTGGACATATTCGAGCGGAGGAAGTAGGTATGCTCGACTATCTGGTGATCGCCGCGTACTTCGCGGGCATGCTGATCGCGGGCTATATCGGGCTGCGTAAGACGCGTGGCTCGGATGACTTCCTTGTCGCTGGTCGGCGGTTGGGCCCGTTCATGTACACCAGCGCGATGAGCGCAGTGGTACTGGGTGGAGCATCCACCGTGGGCGGTGCGAGTCTTGGTTACCAGTACGGCGTTTCCGGGATGGCGCTGGTGTTCATGCTCGCGCTTGGTATCACCGCGATCGGCCTGCTGTTCTCCTCGCGGCTATCCCGGCTGGGCCTTTACACCGTGTCCGAGCTCGTTGGCCTGCGGTTTGGGCTGTCCGCGCGACGGCTGAGTGGGCTGGTTGTGGTGTTCTACACGCTGATGGTCGGCGTTGGCCAGGTCGTCGCGATCGGCACGGTGGTGACCGTGCTGCTCGACGTATCAGCGTCGACCGCGGTACTGCTCGGCTGGGCGATCATCATGGTGTACAGCATCGCGGGCGGGATGTGGTCGGTGACGCTGACCGATGTGGTGCAGTTCTGCGTGAAGACGGTCGGTGTGCTGCTGGTGCTCGCGCCGCTGGCGATCAGTAAGGCCGGCGGGCTCTCCGGGATGGCCGAAACACTGCCGGACTTCTACTTCTCGCCGACCGGGATCGGGATCGGCACGATCTTCGCGTACTTCCTGCTGTTCTTCTTCGGCTTCATGATCGACCAGGGGAACTGGCAGCGGGTGTTCACCGCGCGCACCGAGCGGGTCGCGTTCTGGGGCTGCATCGCGTCCGGGGCCTACTGCGCGTTCTACGGCCTGGTTGGCGCACTGGTCGGCGCCGCGGCGAAGGTGCTGCTGCCCAATCTGTCCAATCCGGACGACGCGTACGCCAGGGTGGCCGACCTGGTGTTGCCGGTTGGCTTGTTCGGTCTGGTGATCGCGGCGGCGCTGGCTTCGACCATGTCCACCGCGAGCGGGCTGTTGCTTGGCTCGTCCACCGTGCTGGTGAACGACCTGTTCGCGACGAGCAAGTTCGGCGCCGGCCGTAAGCTCGGGGTTGGCGCGAACCGGATCGCGCTGGTGCTGATCGGGCTGATCGCGCTGGTGATCTCGTTCGCGGTCGGCAGTGTTGTCGGTGCGGTCACGGTTGCCGCGGATCTGCTTGCCGCGACGGTGTTCGTGCCGGTGCTCGGCGCGCTGTTCTGGCGGCGGGCGTCCACCCTTGCCGCGATGGTGTCGATGGTGGTCAGTGCTGCGGTGTGTATCGGGTCGATGGTGGTGTTCGGGCTGTACGCGAACGAGCCGGTGATGTATGGCCTGCTGGCCAGCCTGGTGTCGTTCGTGGCCGTCGCGCTGCTGGTGAAGCGGGAGCCGGCGCCGCCGCTGCGGATGGCTCCGGCGGAGAAGACCGCAGCGGGGTCCGCCTGACCGCGTTCTCCAGGGATCTCGCGGTTTCGGGTTCGGCTGAGGAATGTTCATCTTTTTGTTGGCTGCACAAGTAGCGGGTATTCCGTAATGTCCTGCGATGTCGGGAATTCGCCTTCGAGGAGAGGACCTGCCTTGCGCAAGTTCGGGGCCGTACTTACCGCTGGGATCGCCGCGACCATGCTGACCATCGCCGCACCGGCAAGTGCCGCGGTGGAAAGCAAACCAGAGCTGCCGGAACATATTCATGGCGGCACCTGGCCAACCAGTCACCTACAGGGCGTGGCGCTCGACGAAGCGAACGGCCATATGTACTGGTCGTTCACCCAGATGCTGGTCAAGACCGACCTCGAGGGCAACCTGATCGGCACCGTGGAGGGGTTGACTGGGCACCTCGGTGACCTCGACTTCAACGCCAAGGACGGCCGGATCTACGGATCGCTCGAATACAAAGCCGAAGAAGCCTTCTACATCGCCATCTTCGACGGTCGCAAGATCGATCGGGTAGGTATGGACGCGGAAACCGACGGCGTGCTCAGCACCGTACATCTGGACGAGGTCGTTGCCGACTACACCGCCGATATGGACGGTGATGGCCAGTTCGATGGGGACACCGCCGATACCGCAGATCACCGCTACGGTTGCAGCGGTATCGACGGCGTCGCCTTCGGCCCCGAGTTCGGCAAGAGCGGCGGGAAACAGAAACTGATGGTCGCCTACGGGGTGTACTCGAACACCGAACGCGCGGACAACGATCACCAGGTGATCCTGGAATATGACGTAGCGAACTGGCGCAAGTACGAGCGGCCACTCCGGCAGGACGAGCCGCACCGCAGCGGCCCGAAGGAACCGGGTGGCAAGTACTTTGCCTACACCGGGAACACCACCTACGGCGTGCAGAACCTGGAATACGACGCATACACCGGAAACTGGTTCATGGCCGTGTACGAGGGCGAGAAGGAGCAGTTCCCGAACTACTCGTTCTTCATGGTGGACGGATCAGCCGAACCACAGCGCGGCGAGATCGTCGGCCAGCCGGAGCCGGAAGAGGGCGAGCTGCTGAGCCTGGTGGAAGACGGCCTGCACGATCCGGAAAGCGGCACCTACGGCTGGGAGTTCCACGGCGACTACGGGATCGTGTCGCTGGACAACGGCTACTACTACTTCGCCGAAGGCGGCCCGGTCGAGGAAGACGGCCCCGTCGAGGAAGACGGCCCAGTAGAGGAAAATGGCCAAGCCAAGGAAGACGGTGAGGTGTACCTGCACGAGTGGACCGGCGAGGCGCCCGCGCCGTTCACGAAGGTGCGCGAGTCAGCCAAGTAGCTCGTGCGCGTGCAGCGCGAGGGAAAGCTCGAGGCGAACATAGGGCGAGTCCAGATTGCGGTCGAGTAGCTGCTGCGCGCGGGTCAGCCTGGCACGCAGCGTATGCCGGTGAATGCCAAGCTGGCGGGCCGCCTGATGCCAGGATCCGTGCGCGTCAAGGAAGGCACGGAGCGACTCGATCAGCGTGGTGTCCGTACCGAGTGGTTCAAGGATGCGGGCGATGAACACATCGAGCGATTCGTCCGCTCGCAGGTTACGCAGCAGCTGCATCGCGCGCAGCTCCTGCGCCCTGGTGATCGCTTTGCCTTCGCCCTTGCCGATCCGTGCTGCCTGGATGGCCTGCCTGCGTGCGAAGTCCAGCTCACCGACCGCGGCTGGCTCGCTGAGACCGAGATTCTCCGCGGGCAGTTCCGCGAGCGCCGGGTCCAGCTCGTTGCCGAGCAGGTGCAACTGCCCCCCATGTTCGGCGGCGACCACGGCGGTCACGCCACTGCGTGCCACGATCTCCCGAAGCTCCTCGTCGTCTACAGTGGATGGTTCGGCGATGGCGGCCACCCGCAGCTGATCGGGCCGCAGTCCCCAGTCGGCAAGCTGCCGGTTGGCCAGTTCGGTTTCCACGCCATCGTGCAGCAGTTGCACCACCAGCTCGTTGCGTGCCCGGTGGGCCTGCGCCGCGGCCGCCCCTGCCTGCTCGAGGCCGAGGCCGAGCAGCGAAACCGCGGCAGCCACGATCGCGTGCTCCGGCGGTCCGAACGGGGTGGGCCGGCCGGAGATCAGCAGACCCCGGCCACGGTCCCCAGCGCCGAGCCGGTGGCCGACCAGATAGCCGTGTGGCCCAGCGATGCCCATCGAGTCGATCTCGCCAGCGCGCAGCCTGGTGAGCTCGGCGGAATCCGGAATCGTGGTGTGGCTCGCGGTTTCCGGTGCCGAGGCGAGTACCTCGCCCGCGGTGTCGAACACCACGCACCAGCCGGCGAGCAGGCTGGCCAGCTCGCCAACCACGCCCGCGTTCGCACCGGTCGTGCCACCACTGGTCAGCGCGGCGTCGATGAGCCGGCGATGCGAATGCAGGGCGCGCCGCAGGGCCTCGTTTCGCTGGGTTGCCAGCTCGTTCGCCAGCTCCTTGGCGATCGCGACGAAGGGCGTCTCATACGGCACCTCGACGACCGGCAGGCCGTGCTGATCCGCCCGCTCACGCAGCTCCATCGGTATCTCGGCGAAAGCGACTCCGGTGGCGAAACCGATCCCCGCGGCCCCGGTGCCGGCCAGCCGAGTACACAGTTGTGCGAGCTCGCCAGGCTCGGTCAGGCGCACCCCGGTGGTCAGCAGCAGTTCACCGCCGGTGAGCCAGGGCGTGGGGTCCGGCACCTCACTGCCATGTACCCAGGTGACCTCGCCATCCAGGCCGGCATGCCCGGCGACCGGCCGCAGACCGAGCTCCGGCACCGAAACGAGGTGTCGCATCGTGACCGCCATCGCGCCTCCCAGCTTGCGCCTGTTCTCCACGTGAGACTATGCCGATTCGGATTGTGCCGGTTCGGTGCGTGCGGCTAACGTCCACGCCATGGAGGATGCTGACGCGGCGCTGTATGCCGCTATCCGTGCGCATGTGGACGGTTCGCCGGAGCCCGCGATCGATGCGGCTCGGCAGGCGGCAACGCTCGCTCCGGAGCGCGAGTTCCCCCGCCAACTGGTGCGTTACCTGGACACCACGGCGGACCGGGCGGATGTCTACGCCGCGCCGGAGGCGTTTCGCTCCTACATCCGTGGCGGCGGCAATATCCAGCTCTACCAGGCAACCTCGGCAGCACTGCGTGCCGCACAGCAGCGCTGGCCAGGGCGGCTACTGGATATCGGGGTGGGGGACGGGCTGGCGTTACTGCCCGCGCTCACCGACCGGGTGACCGGAGTGGATCTGGTCGAGCCCTCCACCGAACTACTCGGGAAAACCGTGACCGCGCTGACCGAACGCGGGATCGAGCATCGCGCGTTCTACTCCGGTATCGGTGAGTTCATCCGGCAGCACGGCAACGAGCGTTGGGCACTGACCGAAGCAACCTTTGCCCTGCAGTCGCTGCCGCCAGCCGAATGGCTCGAAACGCTGAGCTGGATTCGCGCACACAGCGACGCGCTGGTGCTCACCGAGTTCGACTGTGAGACCGAGGAGCAGCCGTTCGAGTCGGCCTGGTTCGCGGATTTCCTGCGCCGGGTCGAGCGCGGGCTACTGGAGTACGACGCGGACCGCGAGCTGGTCGCGCAGGGTTTCATCCTTCCGGTGCTGCTCGGCAAGTTCACCGCGAGTGGCGCCCGAACGAACTGGGAGCAGCCGATCGAGGCATGGTGCGAACAGTTGCGCTCGGCCGGTTTCGCCGAGGTGCGGGCCACCAAACTGGACGACTACTGGTGGCGGCCCGCGTACCTCGTCGAAGCGAGTTAGACCTCGTTCTTCTGCTTACGCGGCGCGGTTTCTTCGGTACGGAACACCACAAGCAGGGTGATGATCGCGGCGGCGATGATGTAGAGGCCGGGTGCGGCGTTGTTTCCTGTTTGGTCCACAAGCAACACGACGACGAACGGCGCGGTACCACCGAAGGCGGACACCGAGATGTTGTAGCCGAGGGAGAACCCGCCGTACCGCACCTTGGTGGTGAACAGTTCGTTCATCGCGATCAGGGTCGGTCCAAGGAAGATCGCCAGCACGATGCCGAGCCCGATATGCGCGAGCACTGCCATGGTCGGACTGCCCTGGTCCATCAGTAGGAACAGTGGGTACGCGGCGACGATGGTCAGCACGCAGGACGCGCCAAGCACCGGTCGGCGTCCCCAGCGGTCGGAAAGTGCTCCGGTCAGCGGAATCAGTGCGCAGATCACGATCATGGATAGCACCGAGGACACCGAGGCGAGCACTGAAGAGTAGCCAAGGGTCTCCGACTGGAAGGTCGGCATGAAGGTCAGGATCACGTAGAGTGCCACGTTCTGGAACAAGGCGAACCCGGCGGTGCGCAGGATGGCCGGCCAGTGCTGGGTGATCGATTCGCGCAGCGGCCGTTTGGATACCCCACCCCGCTCGCGCAGCGCGACGAACTCCGGGGTTTCCTCCAGTTTGGACCGGATATACAGCCCCACGACGCCGAGCGGCCCGGCGATCAGGAAGGGAATCCGCCATCCCCAGCCATGCATCTGTTCCTCGGTCAAGGTCACGTTGAGCAGCAGCACCACCGAGGAGCCGAGCAGGAAGCCGAGAATGCAGCCCATCTCGACCCAGCTCACCAGGTAGCCACGGCGTTTGGCGGGGGCGAACTCGGTGACGAACACCGATGCGCCGCCCATCTCGCCGCCAGCCGAGAAGCCCTGCAACAGGCGCAGGAAGACCAGCATGATCGGCGCGGCCAGCCCGATGGCCGCGTAGGTCGGCAGCAGCCCGATGCCCAGCGTGGCCACCGAGACGAGAATGATCACCCAGGCCAGCGTGCGTTGCCGGCCGATCCGGTCGCCGAGCGTGCCGAAGAAGACCCCGCCGAGCGGGCGCACCACGAAGGCAACCCCGAACACCGCGAACGAGCTGAGCAACTGTGTTGTCGAATTGCCCGTCGGGAAGAACACCACACCGAGCACGGCCGCGAGATAGCCGTATACCGCGACATCGAACCATTCCACGACACTGCCGATGGTGGCGCCGATGGTGGCCTTGCGAAGCATTCCCGGCGATGGCTTTCGCGCGGCCGAATCTGCGGTTGGATCGGTGGTCGTCATGGGACCTCCCATGGAGCCGTCGTTGGCTCTCCACAGCATAGAGAGCCGCGAGGGTGCGGGCTTGGAGATTCGCTGACCCTATGAAATCGTCCGACGATCCGCAAGATCGGATTTCAGCTACGGCGCCCGCGGGGCTCATAGCGGGGCAGCAGGGCCGCCTCGGAGTCGGCGAGGTAGCTCTCCAGCAGTTCGGCGGCGCCATCCAGGTCGCCGGCGCCGATCCGGTCCGCGAGCTCGGCGTTTCGTTTCAGGAACGCCGAATGGAACGTCTCCGTATCGTCCATCAATGCGTAGGCCAGCCGGAACTCCGCCAGGATCTCGCTGATCAGGCTATCCAGCCGCTCGCTGCCGAGTAGGCCGACCAGCGCTTCGTGAAAGCGCACGCTGGCCGCTGCCACCAGTCCCCAGCGTTGCTCGGCCGCCGCGATCTTGCCGTCGCGGACCGCCTCATGCAGCCGTTGCAGCTGTTCCGGCCGGATGCTGTGCACATTGCGCAGCGCCGTGCATTCGATCAGCCGCCGCACCCGGTACAGGTCGGAGATATCCGATTTGGACAGTTCGCGGACAAAGACGCCTCTGCTCAGTTCGTGCACCAGCAGCCGCTCCCTGATCAGCAGCTGGAAGGCCTCGCGCAGCGTGCTGCGGGAAACGCCGAGCGCTTCGCGGACCTGCTCCTCGGAGAGTCGGGTGCCGGATACCAGCTCGCCATCCATGATCTGGGCGCGCAGCGCCGCGGCGGCCCTGCTTGCCGACCCGTCTTTCCGGGCGTTCATCCACGGCCCCCTTCGGTCAGCCGGCGATCCGTTGTCCAGCAGGGTTGTGGATCGTCCGACGATTTAGCATAGTCTGACAGAGATACGACGGAGTCGACGATAGCCGTGGCCGCGCTGCTCGGCATCGGGTCCAGTTCTTACGGTCCGCTGACGGAGGTCATCTTGTCCGCTTCTCGCGAGTTGCGTATCGGGATCGATATTGGTGGCACGTTCACGGATATCTGCATTCTGGAGCACGACGGCATCGTCGCGGTCGGCAAGGCGCTCACCACGCACGCCGAACCGGCAGCCGGGGTACAAGCGGTGCTGCGGGACACCCTCGCCGAGCACGGACTGGACGCCGCGGATGTGGCCACCGTGGTGCACGGCACGACCCTGGTGACCAACGCGCTGATCGAGCGCAGGGGCGCCCACACGGCACTCATCACCACCGAGGGCTTTCGCGATGTGGTGGAGATGGCCCGCGAACATCGCTACGAGCTCTACGACCTCGACCTCGAGCTTCCCCGCCCACTGGTGCCGCGCTGGCGCCGGTTCGGTGTGCCCGAGCGCATCCTCGCCGATGGCAGCGTGGCCCAGCCGCTGGACGAGGAACGCCTGCGGATGCTTGCCGGTGAGCTGGCCGCGGAGGGCGTCGAGGCCGTCGCGGTGTGCTTCCTGCACAGCCACGTGAACGACGCGCACGAGCAAGCGGCCAAACGGGTCTTGCAGCAAGTCGCGCCGGGGTTGCGGGTGGCGCTGTCCAGCCATGTGAACCCGGAGATCAGGGAGTACGAGCGGGCGTCGACCACCCTTGCCAACGTCTACGTGCAGGGGCTCGCCGAGGACTACCTCGCTGATCTGCGGGTCCGGCTGAGGGAGCTCGGCCTGCGGCACGACCCGCTGATCATGCTGTCGAACGGTGGGGTAGCCGCGATCGAGGTCGCCAGGCGATTCCCGATCCGGATGCTGGAGTCCGGCCCTGCCGGCGGGGCACTCGGCGCGGTCGCGTTCGGCAAGGCCAACGTCGTACCCGACCAGCTTGCCTTCGATATGGGCGGCACCACGGCCAAGCTGTGCATTGTCGAGCGGGACCGGCCGCTGATCACGCATACCTTCGAGGTCGACCGGGTGTACCGGCTGCGCGCCGGCTCCGGGCTGCCGGTGCGCGCCCCGGTGATTGACATGATCGAGATCGGCGCCGGCGGCGGTTCGATCGCCCGGCTGAACTCGCTCGGCCTGGTCACCGTCGGTCCGGAATCGGCTGGTTCGGAGCCGGGCCCGGTCAGCTACCAGCGCGGCGGCACCCAGTGCACGGTGACCGACGCGGACCTGGTGCTCGGCTACCTGGATCCGGAGCGGTTTCTCGGCGGCGCGATGCGGCTGGACATCGACGCGGCCACGGCGGCGATTCGCCAGCAGCTTGCCGAACCGATGGGGATCGAGGTGGCCGAGGCTGCCTGGGGCGTGCATGCCACGGTGAACGAGAACATGGCCAATGCCGCGCGGGTGCACGCGATCGAGCGCGGCCAGGACCCGGCGAAGCTGCCGATGTTCGTCTCCGGTGGCAATGGTCCACTGCACGGTCCCGGTGTCGCGCAAGCACTCGGCTGCCCCGGACTGATCGCGCCACCGGCAGCCGGCGTGCTCAGCTCGCTCGGTTTCCTTTCCGCGCCAATGTCGATCGATCTGGTGCGGTCGAAACACGCCGAGCTGCACGAGGTCCGCTTGGACGTGGCCAGCGAACTGTTCGCCGCGATGGCCGGCGAAGGGGCCAAACTGCTTGCCGATTCCGGGGTTCCCGAGGCGGATATCCAGTTCGAACGCAGCCTGGAGATGCGCTTTGTCGGCCAGGGCAACGAAATCGAGGTGCCAGTTCCGGAAGTGGACACGAACTGGCGGGCGAGGGTCACCGAAGTCTTCGCCGAGCAGTACGCGCACCGGTTCGGCACCGTCGCGCCGGCAGGGGTCGCCGTGGAGATCCTCAGCTGGCGGCTCACCGCGCGCGGCCCCGATCCGAAGTCGCGGTTGCGCCAGCGGGCGCAGCAGGCCGGCAGCGATTCGGTGCGCGGCAGCCGGCAGGCGTACTTCCCGCAGTCCGGCGGCTATCTGTCCACGCCGGTGCACGATCGGTACCTGCTTGCCCCTGGCAGCACGCTGCGCGGGCCGGCACTGATCGAGGAACGCGAATCGACGCTGGTGTTGCCGCCCGGCGCGGAGTGCAGAGTGGCCGAGGACGGCAGCATCCATGTCGAGTTCGCGACTCGCCAGGGCGCGAGCGGAGAGGAGCACCAGTGAACAACACGGCATCGAGTGCGCCGGACCCGATCGTCGTCGGGCTGGTCGCCAACCGCCTGCACTCGCTACTCGACGAGCAGCAGACCGCGCTGGTGAACACCGCGTTCAGCCCGGTGGTGCGGGAATCACTGGACCTCGCCTGCGCGGTATTCGATTCTCGTGGCGAGATGATCGGCCAGTCGGTGCACGGCACGCCGGGGCATATCAACGCGATGGCCACCGGGATGGCGCATATCGCCGCCCGGTATCCGGCCGTCGAGCTGGCCGAGGGCGATGTGCTGATCACCAACGACCCGTGGATGACAGCTGGCCAGATCAACGATCTGACCGTGGCCACCCCGGTGTTCCTGCACGGGCGGCTGATCGCCTGGTTCGCCAGCTGCTGCCATTCGCCGGATATCGGCGGGCGGATCCTGTCCGCTGCGGCCAGCGAAGTGTACGAGGAGGGGCTGCGCCTGCCGATCCTCAAACTGCGCACCGCCGAAGGACCGAACGAGGTACTCGAGGCGATTATCCGGGCCAATGTGCGCACCCCGGACGAGACGATGGGTGATATCTACGCCCAGGTGGCGGCCAACCAGGTGGGGGCGCGCAGCCTGTGCCGGTTGCTGGACGAGTTCGAGCTCAGCGATATCGATGCGATCGCCGCGGAGATCATGCGGCGTTCCGAGGACGCACTGCGGGCGGCGCTACGGGAACTTCCGGACGGTACGTACCGGGCCCGCGCCCACTCCGATGGCTTCGGCGAGCAGGAACTGGTGCTCGAGGTCGCGGTGACGATCACTGGCGAGCAGGTGGAGGTGAACTACGCGGGAAGTTCGCCGCAGTCCCCGTACGGCGTCAATGTGGTGCTCAACTACACCAGGGCGTACACCTCGTTCGCGATCAAGGCGGCGCTGGCGCCCGATGTGCCACATAACGCGGGATCGTTTCGACCGGTGTTGGTGAGTGCGCCGGAAGGTTCGGTGCTCAACTGCGTTGAGCCAGCTCCGGTCGCTTCGCGGCATCTGGTCGGGCATTTCCTGCCCAGCCTGTTGTTTGACGCCCTGCGCCCTGCGGTGCCCGGTGGGCTACCGGCGGCGAGCGCGGACGCGTTGTGGATGACGGTATGGCGCGGCGGTTCGGCCGCTGAGGCCACGCCGTTCACGCTGACCGTGTTCGGCGCGGGTGGCTCGGGTGGGCGTCCGGGTAAGGATGGGTTGACCACGACGGGCTTCCCGACCGGGGTGCGGGCGGCGCCGACCGAGGTGTTGGAGACGCTGACCCCGCTGGTGCAGGGACGGCGGGAGATCCGGCCAGACTCGGCGGGCGCCGGCCAACAGCGTGGCGGGCTGGGTCAGGTGGTCGAGGTGTGGCGGCGCGGCGATACCCCGTGGACGGTGAACGCGAATATCGACCGGGTGGTGCATCCCGCGCCAGGGGCGCTCGGCGGAGCACCGGGCGCGCGGGGTGAGTTCGTCGATGTGTCGACCGGCGAGGCGTTGCCGCGCAAGCAGTTGGTTCGACTTGCCGGGGAGTCCGCGGTGCGGCTGAGTTTCCCCGGTGGCGGTGGTTACGGAGATCCACTCGCGCGTCCGGTGGATGCGGTGCTGGCTGACGTGGTGAACGGGTACGTGTCGATCACCGAGGCGTGGGACACCTATGGGGTGGCGATCGACTACACCGGTGCCCCGGACGCGCTGGTCCGGCCCCCGCATACCTACCAGGTCGACTGGAGCCGCACTCGCAGTGACCGCAATCCTTAGGAATCTTGCGGTTTTAGAGGCGGGTGGGGGCGTCGATGCCGAGTAGCGACAGCCCGAGGGTGAGCACGTTCGAGGTGAGCTTCGCCAGCACCAACCGGGACCGGCGCAGCTCCGGCGGAGTGCTTTCGGCGAGCACCGGGCACTTCTCGTAGAAGCTGGAGAACGCCGTCGCCGTCTCGTACAGGTAGTTGCACAGCTTGTGCGGGGCGTAGCTCTCGGTGGTCGCACTGATCGCCGAGGGCAGTTGCAGCAGCTTCAGCAGCAGCGCGCGTTCCGCGGGCTCGGCGAGCAGCACCGGTGTCCCCTGCGCCGGCTCCTCGCCGGCTTTGCGCAGGATCGACAGGATGCGGGTGTTCGCGTACTGCAGGTACACGGCGGTGTTGCCGTCCATCGCGAGCATGCGGTTCCAGTCGAAGGTGTAGTCCTTCTCCCGATCGCCGGATAGATCCGCGTACTTGATCGCGCCGATGCCGACCGCGCGGGCAACCGCCGCGCGTTCCTGCTCGTCCAGCTCGCTGCGCTCGGCGACCACGCTGGCCGCCCGGTCGACCGCCTCGTTCAGCAGTTCGACGAGCTTGATCGACCCACCGGCCCTGGTGCGAATGGTCTTGCCGTCCGAGCCGAGAATCGAACCGAACCCGACGTGCTGGGCGTTGTGCTCCTCGGTCAACCAGCCAGCTTGCCTACTTGCCGCGAACACCATCGCGAAATGCTGTGCCTGTGGCGTACCGACCACATAAAGCAGATCGGTGGCGCCGCGTTCGCCTGCCCAGTACCGCGCGGTGGCCAGATCGGTGGTGGCGTAGCCGTACCCACCGTCGCGTTTGCGCACGATCAGCGGCAGCCGGTCACCGTCCCGATTGGTAAAGCCGGGCGGGAACATGCAGACCGCGCCATCGCTGAGCTCGGTGAGCCCCTTTGCCTCCAGCTCCTCGACCACTTCGTTCAGATACGGGTTGTAGAAGCTCTCCCCGTAGATGTCCTCCGGCCTGAGCTGCACACCGAGCAACTGGTAGACCTTCTCGAAGTGTCGAGTGGACTCGTCCACCAGCTGCTGCCACAGCTCGAGCGTGCGCGCGTCGCCGCCCTGCAGCTGCACGACCCTGGTGCGGGAGCGGTCGGCGAACTCCGGGTCGGCGTCGAACTTCTTGCGGGCTTCCTGGTAGAAGCCGTTCAGATCGCTGATGGTGTGCTCGGAGTCGCTGGTCCAGCCCTCGTCAATCAGGTGCTCGATCAGCATGCCGAACGGCGTACCCCAGTCGCCGAGATGGTTGTGCGCGATAACCTCGTGGCCCTCGAAGCGCAGCAGCCTGGCGATCGCGTCGCCGATAATCGACGAGCGCAGATGCCCAACGTGCATCTCCTTGGCGACGTTCGGCGAACCGTAGTCGATGGCGAACCGGCGCGGCTGCTCGACAGCGGCCACCCCTACCCGCGCGTCGTCGAGCAGCGCGGTTGCCCTGTGCTGCAACCAGTCGCGGTCCAGCGTCAGGTTGATGAAGCCGGGCCCGGCGATCTCGGTCTGCGCGACGAGGTCGGCGGAATCCAGCGCGGCGACGATCTCGGTGGCCACCTCCCGTGGCGGCCGGCCCAGCCGCTTGCCGAGGCTCATCGCGACGTTGCACTGGTAGTCCGCGCCTTCCCTGGTGGACGGTCGGATCAGTGCCTCGGCCGGGGTGATGCGCACGTCCAGCGCCGTGTCCAGCGCCGCCACGACCCTGCGCGCCAATTCGACACTGACATCCCCGTTGTGCACCGCACTAACCTCCGCGTTCGCCTCGCCTCAGCGGCGTGTCGACCGCGACACCCGCCCCGACCAGTATCGCAGCCGGTGCCAGGCGCGTCGTGGTTGCCCCGATCCGTGCACAGTGGACAGAGCGTCGCTCAGTCTTTGCGTAGCGCGGCAAGATAGGCGTTCAGCGCCTGCTTGGTCTCGGCCGAACCCCAGACGCGGGCAACCTCGGGATCGTCGATTGGCCGGTCGGCGCTGATGCGTTCGCGTGCGGGGCGGCGCAACTGTTGTTTGCTGAACGCGTACACCTCGGTCGGCGCCGCGCAGTGGGTTTCCGCCCGGCGCAATGCGGTCTCGACCAGCTGATCGCCCGGCACGATCTCGTGTACCAGGCCGATCGCGCCGGCTTGTTCGGCGGTGTGTCGCCCTGCGCCGAGTACCAGTGCCTCGGCGGCCGGGCCAACGGCGTGCCGCATTATCTCTACGGCGACGGTGGGGAACGGGACCCCAACGGCGAGCTCGGTGAGGCCGATCGTGCCGGCGGCCATCAGCCGAACATCAGCCGCGGCCGCGAGTACGCAGCCACCGGCGAGCGCATGCCCGTTTATTGCCGCGATTACCGGTTTCGGCTGGTCGAACACGCTGAGGAAGGCCTCGCTGAGCGCCGGCAGGAACTCCTCGACATAGGCCGCGCCCCCGTCGGCGATTCGTTTCAGGTCGACTCCGGCGGAAAACGATCGACCACCGCCGGTCAGCACCACCGCGCGGGAATCCGCGACCTCGGCGAAAGCCTGCGGGATGGCCTGGAGTAGTTCCAGATCAAGCGCGTTCACCGGTCCGTGGCGCAGGGTAAGGACGGCGATCCCATCGTGCTCGGCTTTCTCGATCATCCCGTGATCTTTGCTGGTATTTCGCGCGCTGCCAAGCCGGTAGTTCAGTCGGTGGCTTCCGTCACGGGCTCCGCGCTGCTGGCGGCGCGATCGGCGAGCACCGCCTTGGCGCCAATCAGCGCGTAGGTTCCGGTGATCGCGGTGAGCAGTCCCGCACTGCGCCGTGGCACATCGCCGCGCCGCAGGTGGCCGAGGCCGGCGACGGTATCGCAGATGTCCACGCCGAGCGCGAGTCGCTGCCATTTCCGCCGGGTAGCGCCAGTGCTGGTCAGGTAGCCGATACCGAGCACGGTCGCGCGGGAACCGAAGACCCGGATCAGGTAGTGAACCTCCGGGGTTGCTCGCTCGGCCACCCCGGCAAGCCGCGTGTTCAGCCGGGGCGAGACAAGCGCCAGCACTCCCCAGACGATGCGGCCAATGGCCAGTGCGACCAGTGCCTTTGCCTGCATCCCGTTGCCTCCTGTCCGTTTCGTGCACTCTGCCGGCGATGCGCCGACCGGTTCGTGCACATCGGACCGAACGCTACCGGGTTTTCCGGGCAACGCCATGCCCGAATCAGCGTGGCCGAAGCCGCCCCTCCCCGCTACGGAGGAGGCGCGGAGCGCAACGGAATGTCAACCGCCGAAGGCGGCGTCGAAGCGGGCGCCAAGGTCGGTGAGTCGGCCTTCGGGTTCGTTCGCGAACACCAGTCGAACGTATTTCTCGGCCGAAGGGCCCCAGTGCGCCATCGGGGTAGCCGCCACGCGGCCGAGCTCGAACAGTCGCTCGGCGGCTTCGGCCGCGCTAGGTGCCAGCTCCGTGGTGTCCACCAGCAGCGACCAGCCACCGGCCGGCGGCACCACCGGATAGCTGGCCAGCTGCCGCAGGATCGTTTCACAGCGCTGTCGCCAGATCTCCGTCGCGGCACGCACATCGGCGTCCGCGTCCGGTGCGTCCAGCGCGGCGGCGACCGCGTCCTGGGCTATGCCCACCTGACAGACCACATTGGCCATTCCGACGGTGGCGATATCGGCCATGATCCCTTGTGGACCGGTAATCCAGCCGACCCGCCAGCCGATCATGCGGAGTTCCTTCGACGCCGAGCCAACGGTGATGGTGCGTCCCGCGAGCCCAGGGTGCGTGGCGGGATGCAGCGGTGGCTGCCCGTCGAAGCGCAGCCGTTCCATCGCCGCGTCGTAGATGATCCAGCAGTCGGTCCCGCGCACCGCCTTGGCGAGGGCGTCGAGATGTTCCCGCGTCAGCACCGCGCCGGTTGGCATGGCCGGGCCCATCAGCAGCACGGCCGCGGTTTGCGGGCCGACCGCCGCTGCCAGCTGGTCAGGGTCGAGCTGCCAGCCCGCCGTCGATGGTTCGACCCGCACGTAGCGCGGGATACCGCCGGCAAGATGCACGCGGTTGATCAGCCCAGCGTAGATCGGCTCGGCCAGTACCACCTCCTGGCCGGGGGACACCGTGGCCAGCAAAGCGTTGAGTACCCCGTTCAGCCCGCCGGCCACGCTGACGCACTGGGTCTCCGGGTCGAGTTCGGTTCCGCTGATCCGGCTGACGTGCGCGGCGGCCGCGGCGCGCAGGCCGCGATGTCCCTGGAACGGTAGGTAGCTGTTCGCGTGGTCGGCGTCGATCGCCGCGTGCGTTGCGGCCAGCGCGACAGCTGGTGGGCGCAGATCGGTATCGAGGTTCTCCAGTCGTAGGAGTTCGGCGTCGTCAGTGGCATCCGCGCGGTCACCAACCAGATTCACCCCGATACCCGGAATGGCGCGTACTCGGTCGACGGTCATCACAGCCCCCGGCTGGTCTGTTGAATGGTCATTATGACTATTTTAATCAGCAATCGCCTTCGAGTGCACGGCGCTCAACGCGATAACCGGGTATCCTTGGCTTGTTACTATACCAACCAGTCGGTATAGTAACTTGCATGAGGCCGAGTTCGAAGCAGACGATTCTCGCGGCAGCCAGGAAGTTGGCCGAGCGCAGCGGGATCCGCAGCCTGACCTTGGATGCCGCGGCCCGCGAGGCAGGTTTGAGCAAGGGCGGCTTGATCTATCACTTCGCCAGCAAGGAGCAGCTGATGCTCGCCGTCGTGGCGCACCTCGCCGCGGACTGTGAGGAGGCGATGCTGGTCGAGCTGGGTAAACCGTTCGAAGCGGCCAGCGCCGCCGAACGTGTCGCCGCTTACGGCCGGGTGATCGCGGGGGAGTCCGCCAGCAGGGGAGACCTGGCGATCCTGATCGACTCCGTGCAGGAGGACGAACTACTCGAACCGTGGCGGGCGCTGCTGCGCAACTGGTTGTCCGAATCGGACACTCGCGCGCCGATGCCGGACGCACGGTCGGTGGATCTGGCCGTGTCCCGGCTCGCTGCCGACGGCCTGTGGCTGGCCACGGCCAGCAGTACGGGGGATTACGACGAGACCATGCGGGCCGCGATTCGCGCGCGGATTGGCGAACTCGCGGCCGGGGTGGAAGGGGATGCATGAGTAAGTGGGGCAAGCTCGGGATGGCGATCGTGCTCGAGGTGGTCGGCACGCTTTCGCTGCGCGCGATGGAGGGGTTTACCTACCCGTGGTGGCTGGCCTCGGTCGTCCTTGGCTATGCCGGCGCGTTCTATCTGGTGGCGAAGGTGCTCGCGGAGGGAATGCCAGTCGGCGTCGCGTACGGCATCTGGGCGGCTTCCGGGGTCGCGCTGACCGCGATACTCGGATCCTTCATCTTCGGCGACGCGCTGACCTGGCTGATTGGCTTGGGTATCGCGCTCATCGCCGCTGGGGTGCTGGTGGTGGAGATCGGTTCGCAGCGCGCCGAGGCCAACCGAGTGGCGAAATCCGGCGGCAAACTCAGTTTCGTGGGAGGTGACTGACCTTGCTGTGGTTGACGCTCACCGGCGCGATCGTGATGGAGACCGTCGCGACACTGTCCATGAAGGCCTCGGCCGGGTTCACAAGGAAGGCGTGGTTGGCGCCGGTGGTTCTCGGCTACGCCGCCGCGTTCACGCTGCTCGGTATCGTGCTGGCACAAGGAATGTCGGTCGGTGTCGCCTACGGCATCTGGGCGGCTTCCGGTGTCGCACTGACCGCGATCTTCGGTCGGATCATCTTCCGCGATCCGCTGACCTGGTTCATGGCAGCGGGTATCGCACTGATCATCGGTGGCGTACTCGTCGTTGAACTCGGCGCGCAGGCTGCGCACTGACCCGTTGTCAGAAAAGGAGTATCCGCATGGTTCAGATCACTGTGGACTCGCGCTTCCCGAAGGCCGACTTCGGCACGCCTTCGCCACGCGGGTTCCTCTATCTCGGCATCGAAGCGAGTCCATTCGGGAAGGGACCGTTCGTCGGCCGCAGCCCTGACCGGGACGCGGCATTGAGTCGCGTCTTCGAACTGGCCGCGAAGCTGGACGAGCACCCGAAGGTCGAGGCGAGCAGCGTGTACCGTGCGGTGCTCGCGCCACCGATTCCGGGCAGGCCGAACACGGATATCGCGGTACTGATCGAAACGAGCTCGCCAGCGGATCTAGCCGAGGTGCAGGAAACCGAGGAATGCCAACGGTTGGGCGCGAGCACGGTGCTGCGGGCGCGAAACATCAAGAAGATCGGATCGACCGATCCGGGTAGGCGGGGCAGCACCTTCATGCTGAATCACTTCATCGGGACGGATTCGGATACCGCGGTGGCCGTTTGGGAGACGCTGACCGGTTGGTTCACCAGGAAAACCGGGATCGACAACTCGACGGCGCTCGTTCCTGTCGACACCGGCCCCTATGCGCTGGTCAACTTCGCTCGGTTGCCGGTAGGACCGCGCCGGTTCCTGCTCCGGCAGTTCACCAGACCATCCTTCGGTTCCTTTGTACGGGCCAGATTGCGGGAGTACGAGATGGTTTCACTGCCGATCTTCTACGTGCCGGCATGAGCGGGCCGATCACGAGTGCCCGACGCGCCGCGCGGGCGAGGATGTATACCGGGCTCAGCTGGGCGCACGCCAAGGTTCGTGGTGATGAGTTCAGCCGGCTCATGCTGACTACCGGGATGCGTGATCCGTGCCCGCACTACCGGCGGCTGCGCGAAGCTGGGCCGCTGGCGCTCAGTTCCTCCGGGGTATGGGCGATTACCGGACATCGGTTGTGCGGTCAGGTGTTGCGGGATTCGCGCTTCGGGGTGCGGACCGTGCCGTATCAGCGCGATGCGCAGGGGCCGCTGGAGTACCAGCAGGGAGCCGAGGAGGATTTCTCCGTTCTCGGGCTGGACCCGCCAGATCACGGGCGGGTCCGAAAGCTCGCCGCGCCGGCCTTCCGCCCCAAGACGATGGCGAGTTACCGCCCGGCGATCGAGCGGGTAACGTACGAGCTGCTTGATCGAGCGGCCGATCTCGGTAGCTTCGACCTGATGGCCGAGCTGGCCGCGCCATTGCCGATCAGGGTGATCGCCGAACTGCTCGGAGTCCCCGACGAGTACTCCGGGCCGTTTCGGGATTATGGCGCCATCGTGGCGAAATCGATCGATGGCAGCCCTTCCGCCATGAACGTGCCCGAACTCGGCGCGGCGACAAGGGCGCTCGAGGAGTTGTTCGCCGAACTGCTCACCCGGCGCGCTCGGGAACCAGGTAACGATATTCTCAGCCAGATCGCCGCCGATCACGCGGCCGATCGGATCTCGCCGCGCGAGGTCCTTGCGCTGTGCCGGATCCTGCTCATCGCCGGGTTCGAAACCACGGTCAACCTCGTTGGCAACGGCATGCTCGCGCTGCTGAACGATCCGGAGCAGTGGGCGGCGCTGAATGCGCGACCCGAGCTCGCGACGGCGGTCACCGAGGAGACGCTGCGCTACGACCCGCCGGTACAGGCAACGATCCGCTACCCACGAGAAACCGTGCATCTCGCGGGACGCCGGATCGGCGCCGCCGAACCGATGTACGTGTTGACTGGCGCTGCGGGCCGCGATGCCACGGTTTTCGCCGACCCGGACCGGTTCGACATCCGCAGACCGGCCCGCGCGGACCATCTCGCGTTCGGTGCCGGACCGCACTATTGTCTTGGCGCGCCATTGGCGCGTCTGGAGGGTGAAGTGTTCTTCGCCGCGGTGCCCGCGCGCCTTCCCCGGTTGGTCCGCGACGGTCCCGCGGTGCGGCGGCCGATGATGGCACTACGGGGCCTCGCCAGGCTACCGGTCCGCGCTGGCTAGGAAAGGATATCTGGACTATGTCGGTCCCGAGGGACAACCAGCTGTACGGAACGCAAACCGAGCTGGGCTTGGGTAACTTCCCATTGCGGGGCCGAACCCTTGGCGAGCTTGCGCCGTTCGTCCGGAACTACGTACTGGTCAAACTTGCCGCCGCGCGAGCCAATCGAGCGTGTGGGGTGCTGGACGAGGCCAGATGTGCCGCGATTGTGGCCGCCGGCGAGGAGGTCATCGCGGGCAACCACGATGACCAGTTCCCGATCCCGCTGGTCCACGGTGGTGGCGGGACCACCGCGAATATGAACGTGAACGAGGTGCTCGCGGCACGCGCGAGCGCGCTTGCCGGCGTCGCGGTGCATCCGAACGACCACGTGAACGCCGCACAGTCGACGAACGACAGCTATCCAACCGCGATGGCCCTGACGGTCCTGGAACTCGTCCAGCAGCCGGTCGCCGCGCTGCGCGAGCTGTCCGCCACCTTCGAACGCAAAGCCGCCGAGTTCGCCGGGACCCCGCACCTTGGTCGGACCTGCCTGCAGGACGCGGTCACGCTCACCGCCGGGGATACCCATCTGGCGCAGGCGGCAGCGATCGACCGGAACGCGGCCGGGCTGGCCGCCTCGGCCGATCAACTACACGCGGTGCCGATGGGCGCCACGGCGGTTGGCACCGGCGTCGGTGCGCCGCAAGGGTTTGCCCAGCGGTGTGTCCAGGAGCTACGGGAGCTGACCGGGTTCTCGCTCACCACTGCCGAGAACCGCTACGACAGTCTGGCTCATCTGGACCCCTATGCCGAGATCGGCGCGGCCGGCTCCCGAGCGGCGAGCACGATGGCCAAGATCGCCGCGGATATCCGATTGCTTTCCGCCGGGCCACACGGTGGTTTCGGTGATCTCACCATTCCCGCCCGGCAAGCCGGATCATCCATCATGCCGGGGAAGGTCAATCCAGTGATCCCCGAGTACGTGATGCAACTCAGCTACCGGATCCGGGGGCAGAGTTACACCGTGGACTGTGCGGTCGCGGCTGGCGAGCTGGAACTCAACGTGATGGAACCGGTTATTCTCGACGCGCTGACAACGATCTTCGCCGACCTCACCGCCGCGGCCGAAGCGTTCGCGCGGCGTTGCGTGGCAGGGCTGGCCTGGGACGGCGCGCATCGGGAACGCAACCTCGCCGGGGCGTTGGACAACCTGGTGGAGTTGGCGGCAGTCGAAGGACACCAGCAGGTCACCGCGAAGAATGCCAGCGAACCAGGCGAGGACCGGTCAGGTGGCTAGCGGTTGCTTGCCGCCTGCCATGCCGGATCACGGCCGATGAAGGCCATCAGCTTGTCCTGTGCCGAGGCGTTCTCGGCTACGGGTACGGCTGGACCGAACTGGCCACTGTCGCGCAGCATCTGCTCGATCGGCGTAACCGCGGCCAGCGCGGCATGACAGCGCTCCGCGTCGAGATCCGGTTCCCTGCCAAATGCCTTGGCCAGATCCCAGGAGTGCATCCAGATATCGTCGGTGTAGAACTGGTCGATCGCTTCGTCCACCGGCTTGTCCCCGGTGTGTGGGTTACTGAGTACCCGCCCGGCTGGATCGTCCAAAATAGCCTGAATATCCGCGGCATGTTGCCGCCATGCCGCTGCCGGGTCCGCAGAGACATCCAGCGCGGGCAGCTCGATACCGGCACCGGCGAGAAAACCGCGGGACCATTCCACGAGATGTCGCACGATGTCTTCCGCCGTCCATTCGGCGACCGGGCTGGGCCGCGCCCAGTCACCGGCGGTGGCGCTTTCCACCAGCTCGGTGAACCGGGCCGCGTCCCTCGCGTGCCGCGTGGCGGCGTTGGTCAGCTTCGCCACGTCACGCCTCCGCCAGTAGCTCGTCGAGCTTCTCGTAACCCTCGTTGACGCCGACTTCCATACCGCTGGACAGGATGCCGTCGCGGCTCTCGAAGTCCTCAACCACACTGAGGGTGCGGAGCCGGGTGCGACCGCCAGGCAGTTCGGTGAACGTCAGGGTCTCCAGCGAGACCCCGTCCGGTACGCCTTCGTAGGTGAAGGTCCAGACGATCCGCTCGGCTGGGCGTACCTCGTGGAAGCTGCCGTAGAAGCTGGCGATCTCCGCTCCGTCCCTGTCGTTGGCAAAGGCCCACGCGCCGCCGGTGGTGGCGTCCCACTTGGTGATCCTGGTGGTCACCGAGCGCGGCCCGATCCAGCGTGCGTAGAGCTCCGGGTCGGTATGCGCGCGGAACACCAACTCGGGCGCCGCGTCGAACTCCCGGACCATCTCGATAGTCGGTACCTTCTCGTTCGCGATGATCTCGGTCTCGTGCTTGCTCATGATGCGTCCTTCCGATCGGTTCGTTGTTGGTTCTGCTCGTTCGTCAGTTCGTCCAGCACCGCGTCGAGGCGCTGGTAGCGCTCCTCAGCCCGTTGTCGATAGCGCTCGATCCACTTCGTCATCAGGTCGAACACCTCCGCTTCCAGGTGGACCGGCCGGCGCTGCGCGTCCTTGCCCCTGGTCACCAGTCCGGCGTCCTCGAGCACCTTCAGGTGCTTGGAGACCGCCTGCAAGCTCATGTCGTACGGCTCGGCCAGCTCGCCAACGGTCGCGTCGGCGCAAGCCAGCCGGGCGACCAGATCGCGCCGGGTTGGATCGGCCAGTGCCGCGAACACCAGGTTGAGCTGCTCCATGCCGTCACTCACCAGCTTCCTCAACTAGTCGGTTGAATACAAAGTAAGACGCGTCCGCGTCTTTGTCAACTAGTTGGTTGATAACGCGGCGGAGCTGTGCGGTTGGCGGCGTCGGCGGACGGGTGTGTCGCGCCGCGCCGAGATATGTCACCGTATGGAGCAGCATCACTACCCTTGCACCGGGTAAGGCGGACGGCACGGAAAAGGGGAATCGGTGGAGGATGAAACTCCGCGTGCGTCCACGTGGATCGACGAGACCAAACCGTCGGTGGCGCGCATGTACGACTACCTGCTTGGCGGGAAAGATCACTACGAGGCCGATCGCCAGCTGGTGAAGGCCGTCGAGCAGATGGTGCCGAACATCGAACAGTTCGCGCGGGTGAACCGGCAGTTCATGATGCGCGCGGTGCGGTGGTGTGCCACTACCGGCGGCGTCACCCAGTTCCTCGACTGCGGCTCCGGGCTACCGACCGCGCAGAACGTCCACCAGGTCGCCGCGCGGTATCAGGGTGAAGCGAAGGTCGTGTACGTCGATCACGATCCCATCGTGGCCGCGCACGGCAGGGCGATCCTCAGCGAGAACGACCGGACGCACTTCGTCCAGGCCGATTTCCGCGAGCCCGAAGCGCTGCTCGCGAATCCGACCGTGCGCACCGAACTGGACTGGTCCAAGCCGATCTGCCTGGTGCACGGTTTTACCTTGCACCACATCGACAATCCGGTCGACGTGATGGCGACGCTGGTTGCCGCGCTACCGCCGGGGTCCTTCGTGGTGCTGTCGCATGTGCACCGCCCCGACGGCTCCGCGGAACACGCGAACCTGGTGGATCGCATTCACGAACGCGCCCGCGAAGGTGGCCTTCACGTGTGGTTCCGCAGCCGCGCGGAGATCGAGGCGCTGTTCGCGGGACTGGAGGTTATGGAGCCGGGTGTGGTGCGGCTGGTCGACTGGTGGCCAGCGGGGCCGCAGGAGCTGGTGGAGCCGTGGGATCAACTGTCCCTCGGCGGCTTGGGCCGTAAACCCGAGTGATTTATGTCCATCGCTTTTGGCTGCGTTATCGTCCCTGCCGGTCGGCTTCACTGTCGAATAGAGCTGGGGCGTACACCGAAATGCTGCTTGAACGCGGTGCTGAAAGCACTTGGCGAACAGAATCCGAGGCCGTATCCGATTTCCGTAATGGACATGTGTTGATAGGTGGGGCTTTCCAGCCGGTAACGGGCGAGTTTAAGTCGTTCGTCTTTAATTAATTCACTCGGTGTCGTTCCTGCATGTTGAAGGGCCAGTTGGATCTGTCGGAGAGACCAGCCGAGGTCGCGAGCAATGGTGTGGCCAGAAAGGCTCGGATCGGCGACGTGGTGACGTACATGCTCACGTACCATGTGCTCGACATCTGCCAAGTGCCGGTTTACGTTCGGACTCGAGTCTCCAACCGCGAGCAGGCAGAGTAGGTCGATCATCCGTTCGTTCACGGAGTCAAACTGAGCAGAAGTTAGCTTCTCCCGTTCTTGGAACAGTGTGGCGACCAGGTCACCGACGATCCGTCCCAGACCCGTGCCCAGGTTTAGTCTTCTCGTCAGCGGTGCTGAGACGTCCAGCCGGTCGTCGATAGCTTGGCGAGGGACGACGAGAGCGAATCCACTAGCGGAACTCTGCGTCAGAGTGTATGGCTCGCATACTGTCATCAGGCCCGCGTATCCTCGCGACAAGGTACTCGTACGGTGACCCTGCCGCAGCATTGCGTGTCCGCTGGTTGGGATCACGACGCGGTAGTCTTCCTCAGTGCTGGCACGGACGTGAGACGCCGTCCGGTGGTAGCCGACCCGATTAGAGCGCCATCCAATGAGTTGATACCTGCTAGTACTTGCTTTCCGCAAGGTTCCTTCGAAGCTATTGTACCCGGGCCCAGTCCAGCCTGTCACACCGTGAACGGCGCTCACCAAGTCGATCCAGAATTCCGCTCGATCGCGAGGCTCCAGCCCGATGGTGCTGAATGACTCGACGATGACTGAGGAGCGCTCCGCCAAACCTCGACTCCTTTCGCGTGACCGCCAGCACCCTTGACAAGCGAACCGTCATCCTAGCCCGCTCGAAAAGTGATCGCTAGTAACGCCCCTCGTCAGGACGGATGCTCTGCGTATCACAACAAGATTCCTTGCGCGCGGAAGAAATCGGGCTCGTCGTTGCGCCGGTAACCTCTGTTTCCGCCGCGTCCAGCACACATAGGCGTCGGTGAGTCGACTCGAGACGTACTGCAATGTTGGTCGCGATTTGGCTGCAAAAGATAAGGAGAAGTCACAACTAGCTCCATCTAGTGCGCGTAGAACAGCGGCGAGTCCAAATCTGGCGAGTCCAATCTAGGAGAGACTACATGAAGATCGCCGTATATGGGGCCAGCGGATACACAGGAAAGCTGGTAGCGGCCGAAGTGGATCGACGCGGTTTCGATCTCGTCATGCTCGGACGTAACGAAACGCGATTGCGTGCGGCGGCCAATGATCTGCGGATTCCCAAGCCCGAATTGCGTCCGGCAAGTTTGTCCGACCCAGAGGGGCTGCGTACCGCGCTCACTGGCTGCGACGTAGTTGTCAATTGCGCCGGACCGTTTACCGCTCTCGGTGAGTCCGTCGTCCATGCGGCGATAGCGGCTGGTTGTCATTATGTTGACACGGCAGGTGAGCAAGCCTATGTCAAAAAAGTATTCGACCTGTGTTCCGAGGATGCCACCGAAGCTAGGGTCTCGGTAGTTCCGTCTATGGGGTACGACATTTTGCCCGGTGATTTCATCGCGCATCTCACATGTCACGACATCGAACCAATTGAGCATTTAACCATCGCATACGCGGCGACTGGATTCGATATGACCCGAGGGACAATGCACTCCGCACTGCATAGCTTCCAGGGCCGTGATCTACGACTTGAACAGGGTGAGTGGCGCCAGACAGGGCTTCGATCTCACCGCGATTCTGTCCAGTTCCCTGGGCAACGAAAAGCCTCACCAATGATCAAGTTTCCGAGTGGCGAAATCGTGACGGTTCCACGGCACGTGGATGTTGCGAACATGGACATCGCGATCGATGCCTGTGCGCTCGTACCGAGCAGATCTTTCGCTTCATTGAGCACCAGGATGGGTCCGATCATGGCACTTACGTTGCGCAGTCCTTTGCGAAGATTATTCGACGTACTGATCGACAGACTACCCGAGGGGCCGAATGAGAGTAAACGTCGAAAATCGACGTTTACCGTTATGGCGATCGCACGCCGGAATGACGGTAGCGAAATTCGTGGAATCGTCTCTGGTCGAGACATCTACGGGTCTACCGCGGTGATGTGTGTTGAAGGCGCGCGGCGCTTAGCGACAGGTTCTTCCCCCGCAGGCGTGCTGGCACCCGCCCAAGCCTTCGACCCCACGGATTTTCTATGTTTTCTTAAGCCGTATGGGGTCGACTGGTCGGTTGGTGAAAAGCCCGTATGGACGTAGCGACCACGGCATTTGTCGGCTGCGGTGGAAACTGCAGATGCCGTACGTATGGCTTTTTGCCGTCCAATCATCATCCGCTTAGTACTGCCTTAGGAGATCCATGATGACCTGGATTCAGCCAGCTGATCTGCTTCCCCAAGTCTTGCGCCGACGGGCAAACAATGATCCGGACGAGTTGTTCTTGCGCCATGTCGACGGGAGTTCCGAGACGTACGGTCAAACCTACGAAGCGAGTCTGCGTTGGGCAAACGCATTGTCTCGACTGGGAGTTACGCGAGGTGACAATGTTTTGCTCATGTTGCCCAACTCGTTTGAAGCCTATCATGCATGGCTCGGACTCTCGTGGGTTGGCGCTGTAGAAGTATCACTCAACACCGCCTATCAAGGCCGGATGCTTACCTACACCGTCGAAGCATCCGACGCTAAAGTCATGCTCGTTTCACAAGAGTTGCTTCCTCGGGTTACTGACATAGCAGATCAGCTGGAAAAGCTCGAAACAATTGTGGTGGTCGATGGCGAGAATGAAAGTGCGTCGACTGCCCAGCGCATCGTAAGCCGCGGAGATTTCTTCTACGATGTCGTAGCTGATCCAGATGTAGCGATCGAACCGCAGCCTTGGGACATCTGCTGTGTCATTTGGACATCCGGTACTACCGGTCCCTCGAAAGGGGTAATGCTGCCTTGGGCAGAGATGTATCGATTCAACGAAATTATTACTAGCGTCACGGGTTCGGACGAGGTCTACTACCATTTCATGCCGCCTTTTCACATCGGTGGAAAACTGATCATTTCTGCTGCCGCCGAACAAGCTGGATCAGTCGTGATCCGTCCAGTATTCAGTAGCAGCAAGTTTTGGGACGACGTACGGAACTTTGGTTGTACGCATGTCAATATTCAAGGTCCGATGGTGCGCATGTTAATGAACGCCCCGGAAAATTCGAATGACCGGGACAATTCTCTGCGGACTATGGGATGCGCACCGCTTCCGGCAGATCTCGTCGATTTTCACGACCGGTTTGGTATTCGTGGAACGAACACGTACTATGGGATGACAGAAATTGGGCTACCGATAGCGTCACGTGGTTTTGATCTTGCCGACCTCAATTCGTGTGGACGGCTCCGTGACGGTTACGAAGTACGGATCGTTGACGAGTATGACTACCCAGTTGCGGCAGGAGAAGTCGGTGAACTCATCGTCCGTGCGGATCACCCGTGGGTCATGAATGCCGGGTACTACGGAAGGCCACAGGAGACAGCGGAGTCCTGGCGGAATGGATGGTTTCACACCGGCGACGCCTTTCGGGTCGACAAGGATGGAAACTTCTATTTCGTTGACCGGTTCAAGGACGCATTGCGTCGCCGGGGCGAAAATATCTCAAGTTTCGAAGTCGAGTCTCAGGTTGGCGAGCATCCAGACGTGTTGGAAACAGCTGCGGTCGCTGTGCCATCGGAGCTAGGTGAGGACGATGTGATGATCTACGTGGTACGCGGTCGGGACAGTGAACTCACCGAACCGGAACTTCATGCCTGGCTGGTCGAACGGATGCCAAAGTTCATGCGGCCACGCTACATCGAGTTCCTGGACACGTTACCAAAAACGGATGCGACACTGCGAACAAAGAAAATCGAACTTCGTAATCGAGGGCTTTCGGTTAATGCGTGGGATTTCGAATCGGCCAATCCGGGCCTGGGGACGCGAAGTTAGTTACCTTGATCTTCTGTTGGAAAATCTGTGATAGCGCAAAAGAATTAGGAGTGACGATGCCGAACACTGCCATACTCGGCGAGGGATATGCCTACACCGAATGTCCACGCTGGCATAACGGCAGGCTGTGGTTCGTCGATATGCATCTGAACCAAGTTATTGCAATCGACCCGACGGATGGGAAACGCGAGGTCGTTACTGAAGTCCCCGGACGTACCGGAGGGATCGGCTGGCTTCCAGACGGAAGGCTGCTTGTGGTGCAACAAGACGCTCGTAAGATATTTCGACTCGAGAATAGCGGTCTAGTTTTGCATGCGGATCTGTCGGCCGAGGTGCCCAGCATGCTGAACGACATGTGGGTTGATTCAAACGGTCACGCGTGGGTTGGCGAGATGGGTTTTGATCCGCACGAGTTCCTTGCCCGACCTGAGGTGGTCGCGGCGCTTACCGCTGAGACGGTTGAAGGTCCCTTGCAGGCCCCGGCGACGAGCCGTGTTTTCGTGGTCAAGCCCGATGGGTCGTGGCGGGTTGCGGCGAGCGATTTCGTTTTCACAAACGGGGTCGTCATCGATGAGAAGCGACGAAAGCTTATCGTGGCGGAAACGATCGGTGCGCGGCTTTCGATCTTCGATATTGTCGACGGAGAAACGCTCCAGAATCGACGGGTATGGTCACTCGGATTCGCCCCGGACGGAATCGCTCTTGATGCAGGCGGCGGAGTCTGGGTCGCCGATCCGATGCACATGTGCGCCAGGCATATAGTCGAAGGCACGGAGATTGCCAGGGTCTCGACCGAACAACTCTGCCTTGCCTGTGCGGTGGGCGGGCCAAAAGGCGACACTTTGTATCTGTGTACCTCGCCGACCACCGAAGTGGAGCAGGGCCTCGCTCTTTTGGGTTCCCGGATTGAGGCGCGTTCAATCTAGAACGATGTGGCAGTGAGCGCGCTTGTTTGGACGATGCCACCTTATTGGAACTGGCAATTCGGTTGATCATGAAAACGAATGGATGTGTAACGGTGGCGAAACCAGGACCATTATCCGGTGTGCGGATCGTTGAGATAGCTGGTATTGGCCCAGGTCCGTTCGCGGGAATGGCGTTGGCTGATCTTGGCGCGGACGTTATCCGGATCGACCGCCCGAGCGGTGCGGAGCCGCCAGTTCCGGCCGAGCGGGACATCCTGAATCGTGGCAGGCCATCCGTAGTTGTAGATCTCCAAGACAGTCGCGGCGTCGCACTACTTCTCAAATTGGTGGAACGCGCCGATATTTTAACTGAAGGGTTTCGCCCTGGCGTAGCAGAGCGCCTCGGATTCGGCCCCGATCGTTGCATGGAACGAAACCCCTCGCTTGTCTATGGTCGCGTGACAGGATGGGGCCAGGATGGACCATTGGCTTCGACCGCAGGTCACGACATCAACTACATCGCTCTGTCGGGAGTTCTTGACGCGATCGGACGAGATGGCGGGCCGCCGCAGATTCCGCTTAATGTCATCGGTGATTTTGCCGGCGGCGGACTTTATCTCGTAATGGGGGTACTGGCCGCGCTGACCCACGCCCGCGCGACAGGAGAAGGGCAAGTGGTCGACGCGGCAATTTCAGATGGTGTTGCTCACTTGCTCGCGATGACGACGTCATTGTGGAACAACGGCATGTGGAGTGGCGAACGGGGAACCAACATCCTTGACTCTGGAGCTCCGTTCTATGACGTTTACGCGACGGCGGACGGTCGGTATATGGCGGTAGGTGCGTTTGAGCGGCGGTTCTACACCGTGCTGACGAATACGCTAGGTATTGAGGAGAATATCGATCATTATAATCGCGATAACTGGCCGATGTTGCGCACGAAGATGGCGGAGAGGTTTGCCCAGCGAACGCAGGCCGAGTGGTGCGATATTTTTTCCGGTACCGACGCGTGCGTTACCCCGGTGGTGCCGTTCGCGGAAGCCGCGACGTACGGGCACAATGCCCGTCGCCAAACCTACGTGAAGCGTTGGGGAATGACTCAACCCGCACCGGCGCCGCGGTTTTCTCGCACGCCCAGCAGTCTCACGACGCCACCCGCCAAGCCAGGAAGTCAGACAGCAGAAACGCTGGCTGCCTGGGGAGTCAGTGACATCGATGAACTTCTGGAGCGCGGCATCGTGGGGAACGCTACTGAGTTGCCGGTCGACGGCGCCACTGACTTCACGGAAAACGTCGGCATCAAACGGAATGTTGGCGATGCGGCTAACACTGGTTTCTGATCGATGGGATTGGACCAGGTCTGAATCCGGGATCGTTGAGATACCGTAATTTTATCGAGATTCGGTTGAGATGCAAGGGCATTTTCGAATGTCTTGCCGGCTCAACAGTCGATTTCAGGCCGATCTCGATCGGCCCAAGAAGTCCGAGTCGGTAACCCATAAGGAGACCAGACAACGAAGGGAAGACTGTGGAACGAGCAGTCGTCGGTAGCACGCCGCTACCCACTGATTCGGCCGCATTATTGGATCTCGAAGGCAGGGTCGCTGTCGTAACCGGGGCCTCTAGGGGTATAGGGAAGGCGACGGCCGAGATTTTCGCTCGGATGGGTGCCGGAGTGGCGCTGGTTTCGCGTCGCGAGGAGATGCTAGCTGACGCGGCCGGGGAACTCGTCGATAAGGGTGCTACTGGAGCTGTGCGCTACTACGTCGCCAACGCTGGCGAGCCGGATCAGGTTGAGGAAACGGTTCAAACGATTCTTGCCGATTTCGGTCATATCGACATTCTGATCAACAACGCGGCGACTAATCCGTACTATGGTCGTCTCACCGGGTTGGACTTCTCTCGGGCAGCGAAAACCGCGCAGGTTAACCTGATCGGCCCAGTCATGTGGACTCGACATGCGTGGGCGGCTTCGATGCGCGCGCACGGTGGCGCTGTGGTGAACGTTGCGTCCCTTGGTGCCTACACCGTTGAGCGAGGTGCGGGTTTTTACGCGGCGACGAAGGCGGCGTTGGTCAATCTCACCAAGCAGTTGGCTGCCGAGCTAGGACCGTGCGTCCGAGTCAACGCCATTGCCCCTGGATTGGTTAAGACGGATATGGCACGGGTGTTGTGGGAAGGCAAAGAAGACGAGATCGCTTCTGCTTTACCGGCGCGCCGTCTTGGTATACCTGCCGATATCGCTCAGGCGACGTTGTTTCTGGTCAGTGATGCGGCCTCGTGGATCACCGGTCATACCCTCGTGGTCGATGGTGGTGCCCTGGCGATGCCGCTGATCGGCATGGACCACTAGTGATTCCTGGGGTCGCACGTTTGGTGCATGCCCGCGCGGGATCGAGATTGCTTTCTGTCATTTTCGAATAGTTCCTCCGAGGCTGACACGAGGAAGGGATACACGTGACGTTCGGTTACTCAGAAAGATCAGCGGATCTACAGGAACAGGTAAGCCAGTTCATGAAAGAACTGGTTTACCCTGCCGAGAAGACCTACGACGAACAGCTGCGCCTGGCCGGCGACCCGCATTTGCAGCCGCAGGTGATGGAGGAGCTCAAGGCGCAGGCACGAGAACGCGGTCTGTGGAACCTCTTTCACCCGCATCGCGACTGGGGGGCCGGACTTAGCAATGTGGACTACGCGCCCTTGGCTGAGATTACCGGTCGTAGCCTGATCGGCCCGGAGGTATTCAACTGTTCGGCACCCGACACGGGAAATATGGAGATTCTCACTCTGTTCGGTTCGGAGGAACAGCAGACGAAGTGGCTCAAACCATTACTGGCTGGGGAGATAAGATCCGCGTTTTGTATGACTGAGCCTGATGTTGCCAGTTCCGATCCGACGAATATCAATTTTCGCATTGAGCGGGACGGTGACGACTATGTGCTCAACGGCCGCAAATGGTGGGCTACCAACCTGTACCATCCGCACTGCGAGGTACTACTGGTATTCGGCCGCAGTGCGGACGACGGCCCCCGACATCGCAGACACAGCATCGTTCTGGTCCCGATAGACGCACCTGGGGTCAATGTGCTGCGTGCCTTGCCAGTATTTGGCTACCAGCATCAGGAGGGGCACGCGGAGATTGAGTTCGACAATGTGCGTGTGTCGGCGCGTAACCTAATCGGCTCTGAGGGGCAGGGTTTCGCGATCGGCCAAGCTCGACTGGGGCCGGGCAGGATTCACCACTGCATGCGTTCCGTCGGCATGGCCGAGCGCGCTTTGGAACTGCTTTGCGAGCGAGCGCGGTCGCGTGTGACGTTCGGACGTCAGGTTAGCGACAACGCCAACATCCAGGACTGGATCGCCGAGTCCAGGGTGGAGATTGAAATGGCGAGACTGCTAGTCATGAAGGCCGCCTGGTTGATGGACACGGTAGGCAATCGGCAGGCACGGATGGAGATCGCGGCGATCAAGGTCGCGGCACCTGAGATAGCTCTGAAGGTAATCGACCGTGCAATTCAGGTCTACGGCGCGGGAGGACTTGCCGATGACACACCTTTGGCGGCCATGTGGGCATTCCAACGGTGTGTACGCATCGCAGATGGGCCAGACGAGGTACACAAACGATCGATTGCCTTGCGTGAGCTAGCGGTGAGCGAACCAGCCATAACGCACGGGTCCTCGTCCAAGAGGTCAGATTAGCGGCCGACGGTAGGCAAAGTCGAGTTGGGAGAGCGTGGTCGTGTTGAACGAGCGGTTTGGAACGTCCTCGGGTGGCGGCACGATCGTGCCGCGCGGGTACGAACGGGCATGGCGAGTTGACGAGTCGCCGTCGTTAGCTGCCGACGTCGGATGCGCAGACTCGATTGACAAGAACGCATGAGTTTGTATCCAGGTAGGTGGCAGCGCGGCGGTCACGGTGCCGGCGAGGACGTACTGGACGTCGCGGCGCTGGGAGCGTGGATGTCAGAGCAGGGGCTTGGCAGCGGTCCGCTGAACGGGATCACGGTCGTCGGTGGTGGTACGCAGAACATCCTGATCCGGTTCTGGCGGGATGGGCGCGAGTACGTGCTGCGGCGCCCACCGCGCTACAAACGGGCGAACAGCGACGAAACTATGATCCGAGAGGCCCGTATCCTTGCAGCCCTGGCCTTAACCGATGTTCCACACGCCGGGTTGATCGCCACGTGTGATGATCTCGATGTCGTCGGCGCCGCCTTCTACCTTATGGAACCAGTCGATGGGGTCAATCCCACCGTGGCTGTTCCGGATGGTCTTGCCGCGAACTTGACGCGCCAATACGACTTGGGGATAGCGATCGTGTCGGGACTGGCGCGACTGGGCGGCGTCGATCCCGTCACAGTGGGTCTGGCTGATCTTGGGAAACCAGATGAGTGGCTGGAACGTCAGGTGCCGCGATGGCGGCGTCAGTTGGCGAGCTACGCAGCCCTGGAGGGCTATTGCGGCAACGAGTTGGCGCGAGTGGACGAAATTGGCCGATGGTTGGAGTGCCGGCGGCCTCGCCCGCGGTCATGGAGGCCCGGTCTAATCCATGGTGACTTCCACCTTGCGAATGTGATGGTCCGCCAAGATCAACCGACCCTGGCAGCCATTGTCGACTGGGAGTTGGCGTCACAGGGGGACCCATTGCTCGATCTTGGGCAGTTATTGGCGACATGGCCACGAAACGACTATCCGCTTGGGGTCGATCCGGCCGTACCGCTGCCTGGCCTCCCCACCGACCGTGAGCTATTGGACTGGTATGGACGGCACTGCGACCGTGACCTCGAACATGTGACCTGGTTTCGTGTGCTGGCGTGCTACCGGCTGGCGATCTTGATCGAAGGCACCTTCGCGCGAGCGTTGGCTGGTATGGCGCCTATGGAAATCGGCGAGCTCTCGCATCGGCGAGCTGTCGCCCTACTTGATCAAGCTACGGACCTGGTCGAAGGTAGGTGACTTGGTGCTGCTAGTAAACGAAAGGAACCGTCGTGTACCTACGACAAGTTGCGCTCGCGGTGCGCGAGTTGGATCGCGCGGTCGAGGATATTTGCGCCGTCCTTGGAGTTCCAGTGTGTTTCACGCCAGAGGACGAGATGGCATTGCGGGGACGGGCGCTGATCGACGAATTCGGCTTGGAAAATGCCGTATTCGTTGTCGGCGACACTTTCCTGGAAGTGGTCACTCCGGCGCGTCAGAATACGACGATCGATCGGTTCCTGCGTGCGCGTGGGGATAGTGGGTACATGGTCCTGGTGCAGTGCCTCAATTTGGCAGCGGCTCGGCAGCGTGCCATCGGAATGGGCATTCGGGAGGTGTGGCAGGCACCGCTGGACGACCTGGATAGCGTCCATCTCGATCCGCGTGATACGGGTGGCTCTTTCCTGTCACTGGACCGGCCACACGAGCCCACTGAGTGGCCGTGGGCGGGTACGAGCTGGCGTGAGGTTGCTCGGACGGACGTGACCTCGGAGATCGTGGGTGTGGAAATAGCTACCGAGAAACCTGACACGCTCGTTTCTCGATGGAGCACGTTGCTTGACCGTCCCGTGGACGAAGATAGTGCGGAGCCTGCGGTGTTGCTCGACCGCGGTCAGATCCATTTCGGGCAAGCGCGCGCGGGCCAACCCGATACGCTCTGCCGCGTGGACATCCGATGCCCGGATCCCGGCGAGGTTGTCCGGCGAGCAAGGAAACGAGACGTGGCTTTCGATGATTCCGGGCGGCCAATCCTCGCGGGTGTGCCGTTCGCCCTGATCGAGGGTTGATGTCGCACGGGCAGTAGTCGACGGCGCACTGCGCAACACCGGTCTCGGGACGCCCAGTGGGAGCCCCTGACGGCTTATCGGCCGGTGTGGGGGCCAACGGCGAAATCTGTGTGTTTCGGTGTTACGAGCACTTGTTTGCTGACCCTGACCTGGTGTCAGGGAGGAGCGTCGTCAGCGCCATGTTCACCATCGGAGATTTCGCCCCGCTGGGACAGGTGTCCGTACGGATGCGGCGGCATTACGACACGATAGGCCTGTTGCAGCCCGTGCGGGTCGATCAGTTCACGGATTATCGCTTCTATGCGGCTGATCAGTTGAAACGGCTTAACCGGCTGGTCGTGTTGAAGGATCTGAGTTTCACGCCTGCTCAGGTCGCTGAGATTATCGACGCCAAGGTCGACACCGTGGAGCTGCGCGGCATGTTGCGTCTGCGGCAGGCCGAGTTGGCCGAACGTATCTCGGCTGATGCCGCGCGCCTTAGCCGGATCGAGGCGAGCTTCTGATGATCGAGCGAGAAGGGGCTATGAGCACGAAGAACGTTACGGTCAAGAAGGTCGCGCCGGTCCGGATCGCATTGGTGTCCGGGATTGCGGACAGCAACAACCACGAGGACGTCAGTCCGGTCGTGAAATCCTTGTTCGGTCAGCTGTTCGGCGCACTGGAACAGGGGCGGGTATCTCCGGCTGGTATGCCGCTGGCGATCTACGCGCCGGCAAACGGAGGCCGGCTGACCGTCACTGTGGGGTGCCGGTCAACCGCGAGGTGGCGGTCGGCCCGTTATGTCCATCATGGAACGATGGCCACGATCGGTGAGATGGCTGACGTTAATCGGTCGGCTGTGGCAGGATACGGCTATGACGTCGCACCAAAGGGGCTATGCCTCGTAGGAAGCCAGGCGCTGTCCGCGCCGAGCGTCCAGGTACCCGTGATCGCCGACCGGTTACGCCGATCCATGGGGTCAGCCGAAGTGCGCTGGAGGCGATCAGACTCGCCGAGGCTCGCCACCGGTGGGTTGGCTGTGCGAGCCAGGCGGTTCAGCTGTATCGAGATTCCCTGAAGCAGCCGGGTCGTTGGCTGTATCTCCCAGATGTGGATTGTCCCTGTTGCGATCCGGTCGATGCCAGGGACGAACTGGAAGCCGTGCTGCGGGTGCTGCCCAGCGGCCCACGCGCTGAGTTGCGTCGGGTCGTCGCCGCGCTGGATGAGGAGTTCGAACGCAGGACGCTGCCGGATCCGAAGGCGAGTTTGATCAGCTCGTATCATTCGGCTGCGTGGTGGCGGCGACGACTGCGTGAACGGTAGCGCGATCGCGCGGCTATTCGGTGGCATCTCCCAACGGGGTGCTTCGTGCTTCCAGGTCGGTGAGCCAGCGCAGGAAGGCCCGTGCCTGCGCGGTGTGGTGCGGTGCTTCGAGTGGGCGTAGTAGGTAGTGAGCCTGCCGCATGGGCCAGGCGTGTTTGAGCGCGAGCTGCACCCTGCCGGCGCGCACGGCGGTGCGGGCGAAGCGCTCCGGGATGACGGCGCAGGCGTCGGTATTGGCCGCGATTTCGAGTGCGGTGACGGCGGTGTCGACGGTGATGGTGTGCTCGGGTACCGCCGTAGTGTCCGGCAGGATGCGCGGCCAGACGTCGTCGAACCCGAGAACCTGGACTCTGGGGCGGCTAGCGAGGTCGGTAGCCGAGGTGACCGGACCGTGCCTGGCTAGGTGCGCTTGGCCGTGAATGACCACGGCATTGTCGTGGTGCAGCAACTCGCTGTTGACGCCGGACCATGGCGCGCGCCCCTGGTGGATGTCGATATCGACCTCGCCTGGGGTCAGCGCCTCGGACCAGACGGCGCAGACGAGGCGTAGCTCGATATCGGGATGCGCTTGCTGGAACTCGTCAATCTGCGGGGCCAGCCAGGTGGTCGCGTAGGAGATTTGGGTACGCACGGTGAGCTGTTCGCGTCGTACCGGGCCGAACAGTCCGCTGGTCGCGCCGGCGAGGTCGGCCAAACTTTCCCGGACCGCGGGCAGATAGGCCCTACCGAGTTCGGTGAGTTGCACACTGCGCGGCAACCGTTCGAAAAGGCGCACCCCGAAGTGAGTTTCCAGTGTTCGGATGCGCTGGCTGACCGTGGCCGGCGACAGGTGAAGTTCCTCGGCAGCGGCAGCGAAGCTTTCCAGCCGGGCCGCGGATTCGAAGGCCTGCACGCAAGCGAGCGGCGGAAGCGGAGCGCGCACCGACGCGAGCCTACAGCCAAGGTCCGGAAGCCACACAATTTTGGTGCCTCAGGGCCGGTACGCGTTGTTTGATTGATGGTTGAGCTGCGGCGAGGCTGGTGGGTGAGCAACCGATTGAAGGAGATCACCGATGACCGAGGCCACCGGCCTGGGCGGTGCCCGGACCGCCCCGTCAAGCTCTGCGCCGGAGGGTCAGTTGACCCTGGGGGAGCGCAGTCTGTCGTTGGTCCTGGCTGGTCGGCAACGGCACTTCCATTACGTGTGGCTGCGCGACAACAGCTGGGCCGAGTCAGATCGGGTATTCCAGTCGAGCGAGCGCAAACTCTTCACTCCGGCAATCCCCGCGACGGTCGCGCCGGCCGAGGCCGCCTTCGACCCGCAGGAGGGTCTGGAGGTGCGGTGGAACGACGGACAGCGGTCCCGCTATTCCCCTGGCTGGCTGCGAAAGTACGACTACTCCGAGGCTCCCCGGTCCGGCCGTCGGCACGGTGTGACGTTGTGGGGCGAGGAAGGGATCGACGTACCGCGGTTCAGCCATGCCGATGTGGTCAACACCGCCGAAGGTGAGCTGGCCTATCTCGACGCCGTTGCCGAGTACGGTGCGGCGGTCGTCACCGGGGTGCCTTCGGTCGAACACGAGGTTGAGCGGTTCGCGGAGACCGTCGGCCATGTCCGCGAAGTCGCCTTCGAGCGCGTCCATAACGTTCGCCACGACCCCGCCGGCTACAACGTCGCGCACACACCAGGGGAACTCAAGCCGCATACCGACCTGCCCAGCTACAACTGGCCGCCGTCCATCCAGCTGCTGCACTTCCTGACCAACCAGACCACCGGTGGGGAATCCACGCTCGTCGACGGCTGGGCCGCACTGGCCGAACTACGCGCGCAGGCGCCGGCGCATTTCGCCACGTTATGCCGGGTACCAGTGCCATACCAGCTGTTCAGCCAGGACGAGGACACCTGGGCGGAGAACCCGATGATCCAGCTGGACACCGACGGCAACGTCAAGGTTTTCCGGTTTTCCAACCAGCTTGCCCAACCGCTGTCGATACCCTTCGACGAAGTCGAGGCGTTCTACGACGCCTATCGCCAGCTGGGCGGCATCATCGATTCTGGGCGTCACCGGGCCACCTTCAAGTCGGCGGACGGGGATCTGGTCACCGTGCACTCGCACCGGGTACTTCACGGTCGACTGCCGTACGACCCGGCCAGCGGCGCGCGGCACCTGCAGGACGTGTACATGGAGTTCGACGATCTGCTCGCGCGCCGTCGGGTGCTTCGTGGCGAGCACAAGCCGCTTGCCGCCCAGCCGGCAGGGGAAACGCGGGAGGGTCGATGACCGAGAAGCAGCTGCCGACCGTCGGTTTCACGAAGATGGCCGAAGGAACCGCGCAGGACTACGAACTGCTCGCCACGTACGAGGATGCTGAGCTCGCGCGGTTCCCCGATCGGGTTCTCGGTTGGTTGCGCGACATGGACGACCACACCGGCTACCAGGTCACCCGGCTGGAACACAGCCTGCAGGCAGCGACCCGCGCCTACCACGCGGGTGAGGACGAGGAGACCGTCGTTTGCGTGCTCCTGCACGACATTGGCGACATGTTGGCCCCGGCAAACCATTCCGAGGTCGCGGCCGCGGTGCTCCGTCCCTATGTCTCGGAACGCAACTACTGGGTCCTCAAGCACCATGGCGTGTTCCAGGGGGTGTACTGGTTCCACCACGTCGGTGCGGATCCAGACACCCGGGAACGCTGGGCAGCGCACCCCTGGTACCAGGACTGCGTGGACTTCTGCGCCAACTACGACCAGAACTCGTTCGATCCGGACTATCCGAGCAAACAGCTGGAGTTCTTCGAACCCATGGTCCGTCGCATCCTCGCCCCCGAGCGCGTCAAGGCCCCGGATCTGGCGGAACACCCCGGCTAGCTCTGCGCGGTGACCGCAATATCTAGGGATCTTGCGGTCACCAAGAGGTCGACAGGTGTCGGCTCGCGGCGGCTCAGGACGCGACCGGTGAAGCTTGGCCGCGTGTGCCTGGTCTGCGACCCTCGGCGTTGAGCGCCGGCGGAGCCTGGAGGAGCGGTATGCGGACTGGCTACGACCACATCGTTATTGGTGCCGGTGTGCTTGGCACCGCTACCGCCTACTGGCTGGCCAGATCAGGCGCGACCAACATTCTTGTTCTCGAGCAGTTCGAGCTCGGACATGACAAGGGCGCGTCCGAGGACCATTCCAGGGTCATTCGACATGTTTACGACGATCCGATCTACACGGCACTTACGCATACGATGTTCGATCACTGGTCGGACCTCGAGTACGAGACCGGCCTCAAGCTCGTCACCAAGACTGGCGGGCTGAGTCTGGTCCCGGCAGGAAGTCCAGGGCAGTCCGAGGTGGACGATTGCAAACTGGCCATGGCACAGGCCCATATTCCGTACGAGGAGCTGGACGCCGCCGAGATCCGTCGCCGCTGGCCACAATGGACCATCGATGATGACGTGACCGGTCTGTTCCAGGTGGATGGCGGCATTCTGGACATCCGGACCGCCTGCGCCGCGCAGATCGCACGAGCCAGGGCGCGAGGTGTCGAGTTCTTGCCCAACACCACCGTTAGCGAGCTGGACTCGGCCGGCGACCGCGTGACGGTCACAACGGACAGGGGTACCTTCACCGCCGGCAATGTCGTCGTGTGCACGGCATCGTGGACTGAGCGGTTGCTTCCCTCGCTGGGACTCGGGTGGCATATGACACTCACCCAGGAGCAGGTCAGCTACTTCGCGACACCGCACCTACGCGATTTCGCTCCGGACAGGTTCCCCCAGTGGTCCTGGTTCGGCGGCCCCGAAAGGCTCTACTATGGAATGCCGATCTACGGTGAGGTCGCGGTCAAGGTTTCGCGCGATATGAGCGGTCGGTTCATCAGCAGCGACGAGCGCTCCTACACCCCGTTGCCGGAGGAAACGGAGCTCTACCGCACTTTCTTGCGGACGCATCTGCCCGATGCGGTCGGGCCGGAACTGGTTTCCAAGACCTGCGTTTACGATCTGCCCCCAGACGGGAATTTCATTCTTGACCGGGTCCCTGGACATCCCCGGATCACGATTGGCATCGGCGCCGGCCATGCCGCCAAGTTCGGCAACCTGCTTGGCCATATCCTCAGCGATATCACCCTTCATGGCGCAACGTCTTTCCCCGTCGAACCGTTCCGGGCGGACCGGCTGGCGCTGACGGATCCCTCCTATATTCCGAAGTTCCGGCACAGCAACTGAGCACGGCGGCACCCGTCATGCGCGGATCGGTTCGGCTAGGCATGCGTGCTCGTCGAGCTGGCCGGACTGCTGGTCTGCGGTGCCGAACCCCGCGCGGCCTCGGCGAGGAAGACACCACGTGTCTCCGGGGCCAGCGGCACCGAGATCGCGATGCCGATGCCCGCGACGGCAGCGAGGATGAGCATCGTCGGGCCGATGCCGAGGCTGTCCAGCGCGGTGGGAAGCATGAAAGTACTGATTGCCGCCCCGGTGCGGCTGAGCCCGGTGGCCAGTCCGGTTCCCGCCGAGCGGATCTCGGTGGGAAAGATTTCCGAGGGGTAGACGGTCTCCAGGTTGGTAGCAGCCGCGATGACGAAGGCGATGATCAGGAAGGTGGGCAGCAGGACAGCAAGTGGCGCGGTTGGCCAGAACCCGAGTACCAGCAGGGCCGCGGTGACGATGGCGAAGGACCAGATCACGAACGAGCGGCGGGCGATCCGATCGATGATCAGTAGGCCGACGACCGCGCCACACACCAGCAGTAGGTTGTAGAGCAGCTCGCCAGCGGAGTCGCCAATGCCGAATGCCTCGGTAATCGTCGGCAAGAAGGTGGCGATGGCGAAGTAGGGGAAGACCTGACAGAACCAGAACCCGCCGGCGAACACGGTGCGGCCGAGGTACCTGCGGGAGAACAGCGCTCGGTAGGACACCCGGGTGGGCGAAGTACTGGTGTCGGCGTCGTCGACCGTGTATTCGGGTCCAAAGTGCTTGTCCAGGATCCGGCGCGCTTCGCGCTGGCGCCCTTTGCTGATCAGCCAGCGCGGCGACTCGGGCGAGCCGATCCGCAGCATCAGGGTGATCAACGCTGGAACGGCGCTACCGGCGAGCATCCACCGCCAGGAATCCGCGCCGAGCCATGCCTGCAACCCGAGACCGACGAGGAACGCGGAGACCAAACCCACCGTCCAGATCATCTGAATACTCGCCAGCAGGCCGCCCCGCTGTCGCCGGGGCACGAACTCGGACAGCAGCACTGGGGCGATCGCGTAGTCCGCACCGACGGCCACGCCAAGTATCAGGCGCAACACCAGCAGCATGGTTGGTTCGGTCACGAACAGTTGGAGAGCCGAGGCCACTACGAACAAGATGAGGTCGGCGACAAGTACCTTCTGCCTGCCGATCCGGTCGGTGATCGGCCCGAAGATCACCGAGCCGGCGAAGATGCCGATCAGTACGGCGGCAGCCAGCAGCCCTTCCCAAACGGCGCTGAGGCGCATTTCGGCGGTGAGCAGCGGAAGCGCGAGCCCGATTGAGCCGATGATGTAGCCGTCGCAGAACATGCCGCCGCCCGTGTACACGGCGACTCTGATGTGGAAAGCGTTCAGCGGTGCGTCATCGATCCGTTTCATGGCAGGCCTTTCACGTCATTGTGATTGGTGGCCGGTAGGTCCTCGTGTTCGATTGGGACGTGGTTTCAGCCAAGAACCGTGCCCGTGCTGTCCGTGTTGACGGCGCGACGCCGGGAGAAAGCGGAAAGGTCGATAGTTGCACCGGTGTGGTCGCCGTGGAACTGAACAGGCGTGGTGTCGTGATCCTTGCCGTTCTCGACTTCGTCGACAATCGCGGTCATGAACTGGCCGATCAGGGGAGCATTCTTGAACTGGTTCCCGCTGGTTCCGATGGCGACGTAGTAGCCGGGCCGTTCGGTCCTGTCGTAGATGGGTGTCCAGTCGTCGGCCACGTCGTAGACGCCGACGACGCCGCGCGGACTGTGCGGCACGGCGAGTTCGGGGAGCCGGCGCGCGGCTCGGGTCACCTGCGCCTCGAACACGTCCACGGTTGGATGGGGGTGTGCTTCCTCCGGCGAGTCAAGCCACTGCAGCGGATCGCATTCGGGCTCGGTGCCGCCGACCAGGATGCCGCCGCCCACCTCGCCGCGCAGGTAGGTACCGAGGTCCATATCGGCGATAGTGATCCCGGCGCCGTCGGTGGGTGAATAGCCGCCGGGCGCGGCGATATGGGCAACCTCTTGCCGCATGGGCCGTACGTTGACGGTGAAGTCCGCGCCGACGCCGGCCAGCACGTTGAGCTTGCCGGACCACGGCCCCGCCGCGTTGATCACGACATCGGTGTTGATCCGGGTGTGGTCGTGCAGCAACACGGAGGCGATGCGCTCGGCGGCGAGTTCGAAACCGACCACCGTGCGGCCGAGGAGGAATTCGGCACCGCGTTCTTCGGCGGCCCGGGCGAGGTTCTGTGCGGCGAGTTGAGGGTCGCTGATGTAGCCGGAGTCCGGGGTGAACAGCGCGCCGAGCGTCGCGTCGGATTCGTCGTAGAACCGATCGTCGCTGATCAGTTTTGGCGGCCAGTAGCGACCGACGTCGATACTCGGGATCCGGCTGGCGAGGGTGTCCGAGTCCCATTCCTCGTAAGGCACGCCAAACTGGTCAAACAGCGAGACGAACTTGCTTCGTGGAGCGACGTCCACATCGAGCATCGCGGACCCGGTGCGGATATAGCGCGCCATCCCTCGTGGATCTTCTCCACCGAGATGGTCACGCCAGTTCTCCCAGCAGAATTTCGATTCCCATGCCGAGGCCACCCCGGCCGCCGTGGAGAAGTTGAACCGGACGATCGCACTGGAGGCACTGGTGGAACCGTGGCCGATCCCGCCGGTTTTGTCCACAACGACCACTTTGCGTCCGCTCTTTGCCAGCTCGAAAGCGATGCCCGAGCCGACAACTCCGGCGCCGATAACGACAACATCGGTGTTCATGCGTGTCCCTTGTGCCGTGAGGTGCGGGTTGGGCTGCCGCGATGCTGGGTCGCGTTGCTGCCTCAACATACGAGCTGGCGTGGCTGAGTCCTATGGCCTGCTGTCGCGAGAACCTGGCCCGCCGATTCGACAGGTGTCGCCTTCCCGGTCTCAGCTCGGCGGGTTGGTCTGGGCCTGGTAGGAAGCGGCGAGACCGCGCAGTTTCAGGCCGAGGTGCAGGGTGAGCCGGTCCTCGCCACGGTCGAGATGACTGCCGGACAGCTGTTCGATGCGCTTGAGCCGCTGGTAGAACGTCGCCCGGTGCACGCGGAGTCGTTCGGCTGCCCTGCGCACATCGCCGGCGTTGTCCAGGAACACCTCCAGGGTCTCGATCAACACGCCGTGCGGGTCGCCGGCGTCGAGTGCGTCCAGCGCGGGGATCCACCCCGCGCGGACTATCTCGTCGGTCGGTATGCGCAGGAGAAGTTCGTAGGCTCCGAGGTTTCCCCAGCAGGCGAACTCGCCGAGGGCCGGGATCAGCAAGGCGGCGCGCGCGGCGAGGAGGGCTTCCCGATGCGACTCGACCACCGTGCTGATCGAGTCGACCGGTCGGCCGACGCCGACGACGATGCGCGTCGTGGCCGAGGTGAGGCCGTGAAACTTCGCGGTGATTCGCGCGGCCGCGGTGCTGAGCTGCCGCGGGCTTGGCGGCTCGGGCGCGGCCACCAGGATCCAAGCGCGGGAGCGGTTGGCCACGAACAGCGCGGTGCCGGGCAGCGCCCGTACGCCCTCCTCGGCCGCGGCTTCGACCGCCACGTGCCGTGGCCCCTCGGATGTCGTCGCGGGCCCGGCCTGCGCGGCGAGAACCTGATAGTGCATCGGTGACTCAGGGAGCAGTTCCTCCGCCTGAAGGTCCTCTGTCGCCCGCTCGCGGCTTACCGGGTCGGACGAGACCAGTTCCCGCAGGATTGCCTCATGACGCGTCTTGGAGCGTTCAAGTAGCAAGAACTCCCGGTAGCGGACAACGCCTACCTGGGCTGCGGTGTCAACGGCCGAGGAGATCTCGTCGTCGGTCAAGGTTCGGTCGCGATCGATGAGCCACAGGTAACCCAGATGTAGGCCGTTGCAGCGGACGGGGACGCACAGCCGGCCGTCCGCGTGCGCGCCCTGATAGTCGTGGCCAGCGACGTGCCTCGGTTCGGTCCAGGTCGGCCCGCCGAGGGCGTTGTACCGGTCGAGGACCTCATCGGGGACGGCCCTGTTGATCACGGAGATGATCCGTAGGTCGTCCTCGTCGCCGAAATGCCGGCTGGCCGCGACTAGGCGCATCGCGGGGTCGTCGATCGCGACCGAGCGGCGCAAACGCTCCGCGAGGGCGTCGACCAGGGGCTGCACGTCGTTGTAGTTCGACACCCGCTACTGTCGCCCATCCGGCGCTCGCCAGGCAACCAGCGACCTACCTGCTCGTAGCGGACCGGCTAGAAACCGCCGAGACGGCGTCGCTGCCCCGCACCACGGGCCGTTAGCTCAATCGGTAGAGCTGCGGGCTCTTAATCGGTAAATTCCGGGTTCGGGCCCCGGGCGGCCCACCCCGACACAAGGCTCGAACCCTTGCCTGACGAATCGTTGGCAGGGGTTCGGGACGGGACTGTCAAAATTTTGGCTCTGTCGCTGACACTCCCTCCCGGGTCTGGCGTGCCTGGCGATCCGACTCGCGTGGCGGCGGCCGGGTGGTGATGGCGACGAGGGTGAAGTCTTCGCGGACGTTCGCGTCGACGGTTATGACAGGCGGATGCAGCCGGAATTGATCGCGCCTCTCGCGGCGGATCGACTCGGACTGGGCCCGGTCGTGGGTAGTTTCTTACGGGAAGAACTATTGCGCGGGCTCGAGCAGGGCCAGGAGGATCCGCCGCAGTTCGGTGCGATCGCGAGGCTCAATCCTCGCCAGCCTGCGGTCGAACTCCGTTGCGAGTGCTGCGAGCGCACGGTCGCGCGCCGCCTCACCCTCGGCAGTCAGTACCAACCGATGCCGCCGCAGGTCCTCGTCGTCGATCTCGCGTCGCATGAACCCTTTCGCGACGAGGTTGCGCACGTAGACGGTCACGCTCGCCTTGGGAATCATCAGCGTTGCCGCCAGCTCGGCTGGGTACGGCGACGCGGTCACCTCGGCGAGCACGAAGAACTCCTTCGTCTCGAGTCCGAGTGCGGCCAGTTCTGTGCTGCAGGCGTCCATCACGACGGTCAGCAGGCGGTGGTTCAGCGTCCACAGCTGGGCGGCGTCAGCCGACACGCGAGCCCCCTCATCCTGGTGGTACAGTTCTGTACTAGTCTAATCTCGTACGAACATATAGTTCGTACTGACCGGTTACCGAACAAACCATACGCGAAGGGGGTGCTACCAGGTGCTTCAGCACGTCACGATCCCGCGCGGGCCGATCGAGCTCGCGGCCGACCTTCACCTGCCCGACAACACCGGCGGGGCCGCACCGCTGCGCGCCGTGGTGCTCTCCACTCCTGGCAGCAGCGTGAAGGAGCAGGTCGGCGCGAATTACGCCTCCCGTCTCGCCGCCCGGGGCATCGCGGCGCTCGTGTTCGACCCCGCCCATCAGGGGCAGAGCGGCGGTGAACCCCGCGACCTCGAGGACCCATACCGCCGCGGTGAGGACATCTCCTACGCGATCGACGCGCTCAGCACGATCCCCGGCATCAACCCGCAGCGCATCGGCGTTCTCGGCGTCTGCGCCGGCGGGGGCTATGCGGTACACACCGCCCGCACGGACCACCGCATCAAAGCGGTCGGCACGGTCGTCCCGGTCAACCTGGGCACGGCGTTCCGCAGCTTCCAGCTGGACGGCCCGGCAGCCGCGCTCGAAGCCATGGCCGACGCGCGCCTCGAGGAGACCCGAGCCGGTGAGCTGACCCGCGTGAACTGGCTGCCCGACACCTTGGAGGATGCCGCAGCGGCCGGGCTGACCGATATCGACACTATCCAGGCGATCACCTTCTACCGCACCGAGCGAGGCAGGAACGAGTACTCGACGAACCGCCGCCTCTCGCGCAGCGACTCGTTGCTCCTGGGCTACGACGCGTATCACCTGGTCGATCAGCTCATGACCCAGCCGCTGCAGGTCGTCCTCGCCGGGCGCATCGGCGACACCGGCTCCGACGAGTCCGGCATGCAGCTCTGGAAACTGGCACCCCACCCGGTCGATCTCATGGTGATCGAGGGTGCCGGCCACTACGAGATGTACGACGAGCCCGAGTATGTCGACGCGGCTGTCGATCGGCTTGCCGGCTTTTATTCGGACAACCTGTAAGTCGGAAATGACGGCCGGGAGTGTCAGGAACCAGCGGACAGCCCCGAACCCGGTAGACACTCCACAAGATCAGCGACAGAGCCAAGATTTTCGGTGGTGCGCCGCGAGCTGCTGTCAGCGACCGGAGACAAACAATGCGTGATGCGTTTCGAGTGCGACTAGCCGTGCGCGGGTACGAGACCGATGCCAACGGCCACGTCGCCGGCGCCGTGTTACTGCAGTACGGCCAGCACGCACGCTGGGAGTGCCTGCGAGCAGCGGGCGCCAAGCAGGGTCGTCTCCTCGACGCTGGCATCGGCCCGATCAGTCTCGAGGAGACAATCCGAAACGTTCAGGGTCGAGCAGGAGATTCGACGCTCCGATGGCATTCTCGCGGCAGAGTTCACCAACATCGGTGGCCTGCTCGACCTCAGCAGCCGGCGGCTGATCGCTGATCCGGCCGAGCGGTGGCGCTCACTGGCGACCCGGCCCGAACTGCTTGGGCAGGATGACTGATCATCCTGCCCAAGTCTCATTGGCCCGTGCGCTCATGCTCGTTCACGTGTCTGGTGCGGCGCCTGGCGAGAGCCGCCGTGTTCGCCAATCGGCACCTGTTACCGGACCCACGCCAGGTGTTTCGGCTCAGCTACATCATCGTGCAGCACCGGGATTCCGCGATCCATCGACGCCCCGGGAATCCGCGCCCCTAACGGCCCGCCGTACCGCTGGCATCGCGCCAGTGATGCCAGCGCGTCTGTCTGTCCGGGATCGGTCACGAGGACACGCTGTTGCGTACGGTCGAGTCGAGGAAGAACTGTAAGTGTTCGCGAGCCCGACGTTTGCCCTCGTCGCGCAGATCATCCGAACCGTGGAGGTAGATGAGCCGGACGAACACCAAGGGCGCCAGGAGTTCCCACGCGATTGACTCTCTCCGGTACCGGACTGGTGCAGGCGGCCGTCCCGTGGCCCGCCGTCATTCACCGGCGCCAGGGCTCGGGTTCCACGTCCGACCATGCTGGGGACCAGGTGGAGTTGGCGGGAATCTCCTCACGAAGCAACAGTCGGCTGAACTGGCGAGCGCGGGGGTGCCGAAATAGGTCAACATCCGGTCGACCAAGCCGGTGAGAAATCGTTCCGGGTCTTTCTTGATGGCATCCGGCTGGGCGAGCAGCTCGACGACCGCATCGTCCACCGCGTTGGGGCGGCGCTGGTCAGTAGTTCGTCGTACAGGGCGCGCTTGGTCGGGAAGTGGGCGTAGAGGCCGCCGTCGGACAGGTCGGCCGCCTTGTCTTTGCGAGGGCGTCCGGAGGGCTTCGTGCACGTACCCCTTGCCCGCTTATCTCGGGAAGGCGTTTTGTTTGCCCGATGCCGTCAGGGTCAGCGCGACGGCGGAGAGCGCGATCATGCTCACTGGTAGCGATGCGGCGCCGAGGTTGTCCACCAGCAGTGCACCGAGCGCGCCGCCTCCGAAGATCGCCAGGTTGAACACGGTCGTGAGCATCGCGTTGGCCACGTCCATGCTGTTCTTCGAGGCGTTGCCCATTGCCGTCTGCAGCTGGGTTGCCGCACCGCCGAAGGCCAGCCCCCAGATCACCAGGGCGAGCATCGTAGTGGCGAGGGTCCCGCCAGCAACGAGAAGGATGGCCCCTGAGCCAATGAATAGTGAGGTCGCGGCGAGCACCAGTCGCCGAAGGGCCCGGTCGATCAGGGTACCGGTGATCCAGATGCCCAGCAGCGCCGCCACACCGAAGATGAAGAGCGCGATGTCGGGACGCATGCCCACATCGGACTGGGCGAGGTAGGGCGCGATGTAGGTGTAGAGCAAGTTGTGCGCGAGCATCCAGGTGAAGACGACCCCGAGGATGACCGCTACGCCAGGGATGGTGACCACTCGGTAGAGGGGGAGGCGCTTGTCTGCGCTGCTGCCCGGAGCGTTGGGCACGGTCACCAGCACCAGGAGGGCCACCACAAGGGTTACCAAGGAGATGGCGACAAAGGTCCAGCGCCACCCGATCGTCGTGCCGACCAAGGTACCCAGGGGCGTGCCCACGGACAGCGCCACGGGGGTGCCGGTCATAGCGATGGCCAGTGCCTTGCCCGCTGCGCGAGGGTCGGAGATCCGACGCGCATAACCGGCGAGCATCCCCCACAGAAGACCTGAGAACGCGCCGCCGATGAATCGGGCAACCAGTGCGACAACCAGTGTGGGCGCGAGTGCGGTCAGAGTATTCGCCACCACGAACCCGAGGAGACCTATGACGAGCAGCGGCTTACGCGATACCCCTTGAGTGATGGTGATGGCAGGAATCGCGGCCAGCACGGTACCCAGGGCGTAGGCCGATACCAGCTGGCCAGCGGTCCCCTCGGAGACTCCGAAGCTGCTGACGAGTTGGGGTAGCAGGCCGGCCGGAAGAGTTTCGGTCATGATCACGATGAACCCGGTCATCGCCATTAGGGCGAGGGCGAAGACCGGGAGACGGGGTGGCGCTTCGGCAGCGGACAACGTCGGGGGTGCCGACATGGAGACTCCTTCAATATTGGATTGATCGATCCAATATTGAAGGAGGGGTCTCGGCCGTGTCAAACTGGATCGAACAGTCCGAAAGGAGTGTCGATGTCCCCTGCCGGTCGACCCAGGAAGTTCGATGAGAAGCGGGTGCTGAACGCAGCCATGGAGACCTTCTGGGAGTACGGGTACGAGGCCACGAGTCTTGCCCAGCTCCGGGAGGCCACGGGTCTGTCCTCAGCGAGCCTCTACGGAGCCTTCAACTCGAAGGCCGAGCTCTTCAGGCGCGCTGTCGAGCACTACATCGAGGGACCCGGTCAAGTGGCGGAGCTCTCCCTTCGGGAGGGGTCTGCCGCCGACGTCCTTGAGGCAATGCTCCTGGACTCCATCGCGATGCAGTCGGAGGCCTCTCATCCCACAGGGTGCTTGGTCGCTCTCTCAGCGGTAGTGGGAGCTGACTCTGAAGACAGCGCCGCGGCCCGCGTAGCAGTCCAGCTGCGGCGGCGGGCTGACCGCGATCGGATCACCGCCTGCGTCCGAGCCGGAATCTCGGACAGGAGTCTCCGGCAGGACCTCGACCCCTTGTCGGCGTCGGCGGCGGTGCACACCTTCCTGCTCGGGATCTCGACCCAGCTCCGCGACGGGGTTGCCGCGGACCAGCTGCGTCAGGCGACGTCAATGCTGCTGGCGCAGATGAGATCCCGTTGAGCTTAGTAGGTGCCTCAAAAAGATCATCGACCGATTCACCCCGGCGAAGTCTGGTCAGCGCCACCAACTCTCTGACCCAGAAATCAGGCGCGTAAAGCACCATGACGATCTGATCAAGCAGCGCACTCGGGCGGTCGGTTCGAGTCGCGGTCTAGCGTCCCATGCCCCGGTGAGCACGGCAGGAAGAACGGAGACATAACGGAGCCCAGGCTACCCGTTAGCAGCCGCAAATATGATCTTGAAGGCGCGAAACCGCAGGTAAGAACACTGCCATCGGATGACTGGTTCAAGATCACCGCAGTCGAACCTGCGGGCTTTTAATCTCCGGGGTTGTCCTATGACACGGCCGGGGAACCCGGTCCTGGGCGTGTCAGATCAGGGTCAGGTCGGTGTCAGGCCTGCCGAGCACGGTGGTCTCATGACTGATTCAGCGATCACGGCTTCCGGGTTACGGAAGGCCTACCAAGACAAGGTCGTACTCGACGGCATCGATCTGGATGTCCGGGCTGGCACGGTCTTCTCCCTGCTGGGCCCGAACGGGGCGGGCAAGACTACGACCGTGAACGTGCTGACCACGCTGTTGCGGGCCGACGACGGGGACGTGCGCGTTGCCGGGCACGATGTCGTGACCGAGGAGAAGGCGGTGCGCAAGGCCATCGGGGTCACCGGTCAGTTCGCGGCGGTGGACGACCTGTTGACGGGGCAGGAGAACCTCCAGCTGATGGTGGATCTGAGCCCGGTGCCCGTCGCGGACGGCGAGCGGCGCGTCGCTCAACTGCTGGAACGGTTCGAGCTGGCGGAGTCGGCGTGGCAGCCGGTGTCGACGTACTCCGGGGGGATGCGGCGGAAGCTCGACCTGGCGATGACACTGGTCGGCGATCCGCGGATTATCTTCCTGGACGAGCCGACCACGGGGCTGGATCCGCGCAGTCGTCGCACGATGTGGTCGATCATCCGGGAGCTGGTGGGCGACGGCGTGACCATCTTCCTCACCACCCAGTACCTCGAGGAAGCCGACAAACTCGCCGACCGGATCGCGGTGCTCGATCAGGGTCACCTGGTCGCCGGGGGAACCCCCGACGAGCTCAAGCGCCAGCTGCCCGGGACCCATGTCCGGCTCCGGTTCACCACCGACGCCGAACTCAATGCGGCCGCGCGGATCCTCGCCGACGCCACTCGCAACGACGAGGCACTGACCCTGCGGGTTCCCAGCGATGGCGGGACGGCGTCGTTGCGGGCGCTGCTGGATCGGCTCGACGAGTACTCGATCAGCGCCGAAGAGTTCTCCGTCCAGACACCCGATCTCGATGACGTTTTCCTCGCCCTGACGGGCCACACCACAGAGGCGGTCTCGAAATGACATCCCATTCGATGGTCATGGTGCGTCGCAACTTCAAGCACGTCGCGCGGAATCCCATGACGGTGTTCAACGCCGTACTGATGCCGATCGTGGTGCTGTTCATGTTCGTGTACATGATGGGCGACGCGTTCAGCGTCGGGGTCGACTACGTCGATTACGCGACGCCGGGACTGTTGCTGTTGGCCGTCTGCTACGGGTTGGGGTCGACCGCGATCGCGGTGAACGCCGACATGACGAAGGGCATCATCAACCGGCTGAAGGTCATGGACATCTCGCGCGGCGCGGTGCTGACGGGGCACGTCGTCTCCAGCGTGCTGACCAACCTGATCGCCGTCGCTGCGCTACTCGGGGTGGCTTTCCTGATGGGATTCGGCCCGACGGCGGGTCTGCTTGACTGGCTCGCGGCGGTCGGCGTCGTCGTGCTGCTTGGGTTCGCGGTCGGCTGGCTCACGATCGCCATGGGATTGGCCGCCAAGTCTCCGGAAACGGCGAGTATGGCGTCCCTGCCGCTGGTGATGCTGCCGTTCTTCAGCAGCGCGATCGTGCCCGCGGAGAAGATGGGGCCCGGCTTGCGCGAGTTCGCGGAGTACCAGCCCTTCACGCCGATCATCGAGACGTTGCGTGGGCTGCTGCGCGGTGGACCGGAAACCGGTCAGGTGATCGCGGCCGTCGCCTGGTGCGTCGGGATCGCTCTCGTCGGGTATCTGTGGGCGTCGGCCACCCTCAAGAAGCGAGCGTGACCGCGGCCAGCTCGCTCCAGCTCCTCTCCGCTCCCTCCCGAACCGCCTCGGCGAACCCGGCGTCGCCGAGGCGGCTTCGCGCTGTTCGCTCGATCCGTGCCATGTCCGGGTGGGAACGATCCGGCATGCCGAGGACGCCTTCGCTCGCCGCCAGCAGCCGTGTGGCCTGCTCGTACTGTTCGCGCCGCAGCGCGAGGTCCGCGATCCCGACGAGTATCCGCGCGATCAGTGGTGCGTGCGCGGAGTCTGCCACCGCGCGGAAGGCAGCGACGCGGTGTTCGCGGACCTGGTCGAGATCCTCGGTGAGGTAGCCGAGCTGGTCGTGCATCGCCGCGTGGATGACCGACTCCGCATCCGCCATCGCCGTTTTCGCACGGTCGAGTTGTTGGTAAGCCAGGTCGCGATCACCTTGCCAGCGCGCGAGTTCCGCCCTCGACAGGGCCAGGTCGGCGAGCGCGTCCGGCCACACAATGCGGTCCGCGCACCGCTCGGCCTCGGCGATGGCGGCAGCACTCGACTCGTCGTCGCAGGCTAGCCAGTGCAGCTGGGCCTGGCGCACTCGGATATGGAGTACGTCCTCGGTCGCACCGACTTCGGTGACGGTTTCGGCCGCCTGTTGGAGGTGCCCGCACGCGCGATCGAATTCGCCCCGCGTGGCGAGCCGGTCAGCCAGCGCGGCCAGTGCGAACGAGATTCCCCAGCGCTCTCCGAGAGCACGAAACTCGGCGAGCGCGGTCTCGATGTCCGTGTCCGCTGCACTGTCGTCGCGACCGAGCATGATCCGCATCCGGCCGCGCGTCAGCCTGGCCTGCGCGCGGGTCCATGGGTCGTCGTCGACCAGCAACGGTTCGAACGCGGGCAGGAAGTCGGTTGGCTCTCGCAACATTCGTTCCAGCACCGCGACGAACCCCAACACCGGGTGCTTACGCTGCACGCGCTGACTGAGTTCGTAAGCCTGGTGGATCCATTCCTGCGCCTGGTACTGGCTGGCCTGTCCAGCGGTCACGAAATAGGCGACGTGCGCGTACGCCGCCGCCCGCACCTCGTCGGTGACCTCGCCGGAGGTGCTGGCGGCCGCGATGGTGAGCTCGGTGCCTTCGCCCCGGTGCCCACCGAGCAACCAGTACCAACCGGCGGCAGCCACGAGCCGCATCGCCGCTTGCGCCTCGCCTGCCGCGACCGCCCCGCGCACCGCGGCAGTGATGTTGTCGTGCTCGCGCTTGAGCACGAGAAACCAATCGACCTGCTCCGCGCGGCGCAGCTGCGGCTCCGCGGTCTCGGCGAGATCCGTGAAATAGGCAAGATGCGCACGGCGTGCCAGCTCCGATTCGCCCGCCTCCGCGAGCCGCTGCTGGGCGTACTCCTTGATCGTGCCGAGCATCCGGTAGCGCGGCCCGCCCTCACTTTCGGCGACCACCAACGACTTCTCGGTCAGGGCCGTCAGCAGCTCGAGCACCTCCGAGGAGTCGACCGCAGTGGTCGTCGTGTCCGTGCAGACCTGCTGTGCCGCTTCCAGGCTCGCCCCTCCGGTGAACACCGACAGCCGGCACAATACGAGCCGTTCGGTGTCGGTGAGCAGTTCCCAGCTCCAGTCGACCACCGCGCGCAGGGTCCGGTGCCGAGGCAGTGCGGTACGGCTGCCGCCGGTCAGCAGGCGGAATCGGTCGTCGAGCCGATCGGCGAGCTGATCGAGGGACATGGTGCGCAGTCTGGCCGCGGCCAACTCGATGGCCAACGGAATCCCGTCGAGCCACTGACAGACGCGTGCCATGGTGGACAGCGTGCCGGTGTCGGTCACGACGTCCTTGCGTACCGCACGGGCTCGGTCTAGCAGTAGTCGGACGGCTGGGGACGACTCGATCGTGCGGGAATCGGCGTCCGCAGTGGGCGAGACCAACGGTGCCACCTGCCACAGCGCCTCCCCGGTAATGCCGAGTGGCTCCCTGCTCGTCGCGAGGATCCGCAGCCGCCCGCATTCTCCGAGCGCTCGATAAGCGAAGGCTGCGGCGGAGGAGATCACGTGTTCGCAGTTGTCCAGAATCAGCACCATCGCGCGCTCGCGCACCGCGGCGATGACCCGATCCGTAGGGTCGGCTTCCGATGCCTCGCCGAGCAATGCGTCGCGCAGCCGGACCGCGGCGAGCGTCGCTTGCGCCACGTCATCGTCGGGGCCGATGGTCGCGAGCTCGACCAGCCAGACGCCATCCGGCAGATCGCCGACCATCGTGCGCGCGGTTTCCGTGGCAAGCCGGGTCTTCCCCGCGCCGCCGGGTCCGATCAGCGTGGTGAGCCGATGGTTATCCAGGAGCTCGCGCACTGCCACGACATCGTCGTCCTTGCCGACGTAGCTGGTGAGCTCCGCACGCAGATTGGTCTTCCGGGTCTCCGCCCGCTGTGCCAGCTCACCTCGCAGCAGTGCGAGGTGCAGGGCGGACAACTCGGGTGACGGGTCCACACCCAGCTGATCAGCCAGGGTTTCCCGGGTGCGCTCGTACACGAGCAGTGCTTCGCTGTCGCGACCGGTCGCGACGAGAGCACGCATCAACGCGGCGACGAGCCGTTCGCGCACCGGATGCGCCGCCACCACGTCGGTCAGCTCCGCAACCACCTTCGCACCGTGGCCGAGGCTGATCTCCGCATCGAACCGGTCCTCCATCGCCGCCAGGCGCAACGTTTCGAGCCGGGTCACCGCTGCGCCGAGCGCCGCGCTGTCGGGCAGGTCGACGCCCTGCAACGCCGCACCGCGTCACAAGGCGAGTGCGTCCCGCAGTCGCTTTACCCGCTGCGGCGCCTCGTCGTCACGTGCCCGGCCGACAAGGTGCTCGAACCGAACGGCGTCGATGGCGTCGGGGCTGATCTTCAATCGATAGCCGTTCGACTGTCCCTCGACCGAACCTTCCGGTAGCGCCTTCCGCAGCCGCGAGACCAAGCGTTGCAAGGCATTCGCCGCCTCGGCAGGCGGGCGCTCGCCCCAGATCCAATCGACGAGTGCCGCCTTCGAGACGACGCGACCTGGTTCGAGCGCGAGTGCGATCAACAGGCCGCGCAACCGGGCACCCGGTACGTCGGCCGCGGCGCCGTCGTCCGTACGGACTTCGAACGGGCCTAGCACCTTGATCTGCACCTGGCCGATCCTGCCATGGGCGAGCCCCTTGGCCGCTACCAGCAGGTCTTCGGTGTCCGGGCAGTGTCAGCCGGATGTCAGCGCCCCCGGCGAGCGTTGGCCGCAACCGACCGTCACGAAAGGACACCAGATGAGCCGCATGGACGACGTCCCACAGGGTCTCCCGATGGAGCGGGATGCGGGTCCATTCGACCCGCCCCGGCGGATCACCGCGCTGCGCGAGGCTCGCCCGGTCAGCCCCATGATCTTCCCCGACGGTCACGAGGGCTGGCTCGTCACCGGCTACGACGCGGTCCGTCAGCTCATGGCCGACACCCGGTTCAGCTCCCGCCAGGACATCGGCATCCTCCACATACCCTACGAAACCCCAGGCATGCCGACGCCAACCGAGCCATCCCCGCAGACCCCGGGCCTGTTCATCGCCATGGACCCGCCGGATCACACCCGGCTGCGGCGCAAACTCACCGGAGCCTTCACCGTCAACCGCATGAAGCAGCTCGAGGCGCAGATCTTCGACGTCGCCGAGCGGCAACTGGACGAACTGGCGCGGCTGACCCCACCGGTCGACCTGGTGCAGGAGTTCGCATTGCCGGTGCCCTCGCTGGTGATCTGTGAACTGCTCGGCGTGCCCTACGAGGACCGCGAGACGTTCCAGACCAATACCGCCAAGTTCATGGTCAAGGACCAGTCGCTCGAGGAGAAGATGGCCGCGTACGGCGCCATGAACACCTACCTGGCCGAACTGGTCATGCACAAGCGCGCCGAACCGAGTGAAGACGTGCTGTCCGACCTGGCCCGCCACGAGGACCTCACCGTCGAGGAGCTGACCGGTGCTGCCTTCCTGCTGTTGCTCGCGGGCCACGAAACCACTGCCAACATGCTGGGGCTGGGCGCCTTCGCGCTGTTGGAGAATCCCGAGCAGGCGACCGAGTTGCGCGCCGACCCGAATCTGATGCCCGCCGCGGTCGAGGAACTCATGCGCTACCTGTCGGTCGCGGACATCTTCTACCGTTACGCGACCGAGGATCTCGAACTCGGCGGTGAGATGATCGGCGAGGGATCGACCGTCGTCGTTTCGTTGCTGGCCGCCAACCGGGATCCCCGGCGCTTCGACAACCCCGACGTGCTTGACATCCACCGCAACGCGCGTGGGCACCTGTCCTTCGGTCATGGCATTCATCAGTGTCTCGGTCAGCAACTGGCCCCCATGGAGATGCGCGCCGGGTTCGCGGGACTGCTGCGTCGCTTCCCGACCCTCGAGCTCGCCATCCCGCCCGGCGAGGTGAAGCTCCGGACCGACATGAACATCTACGGTGTCCACGCACTACCGGTGACCTGGATGGTCTAGCCGGTCGTCGGCGTCGATGAGGTCGTTGTTCTCCCGGAAGTCCGGCAGGCCGCCCGGATACGTGCCGCCTTTCGGGGGGTAGAGCACGTGCGGTCCGCCGGGTCGGTGGTGAAGCCGAACACCGCGATCGGTCGCGCGGGTGTGCGGTGACCAGCGCGATCCGCGCAACTCGCCACCCGGCACCTGCACGTTTTCTGTCTCGGGACGGGCGCGGCCGGAGGAGCTGACGGCAACGGCCCGCGCCGAGGTACTCGGCTACGGACAGGCACGACATGTGCACACCCGAGTCCGGCCACAGCGACATAGCCGGTCGCCGAGCCGGTATGACGGACCGGCCAGAAAACCGCGAAGCCCGCGACGCTACACTGCACCATGGGCCGTTAGCTCAATCGGTAGAGCTGCGGACTTTTAATCCGTAGGTTCCGGGTTCGAGCCCCGGGCGGCCCACCAAACAGCAGGTCAGAGAGGGTATCGAGCCCATCGCTCAAGATCACCCCACACTTTACCCACAGGAAACTACCCGGACTTCTTACTCAGGACGTCTTCAAGCGCCACAGCAATCTCGGGGTTCACGAGCTTGCGACCGAGGTAGACATCCTGCGTCATCGACGGCTGTGCATGGCCCAACTGATCCGCGATCATCCGCGCACTGAACCCGGCGTCATCGAGAACGGTTGCCGCAGTCTTACGGAAAACATGTGAGGTTACCCAGGCGAACTCATCAGTGCCCCGCGCCTGCCGAAAGACCCGGTTCGTGTTAGACGGATCACGCAAGCCGTCATGATCGGCAGGAAACACAGGCTGCACGTCGCACCCGATGTCCGCATAACGCTGCATGATCATGTCGAGAGCCCACTTAGGCAGCGGCAGTAGCCGTTCCCCCGCAGCAGTCTTGGTTGGGCCTCGCACGAGCCCTCTGCCCTTGATGCGCTGCACTGTGTAGCGGATGTCCACCGTTGCTCGCTTGAAGTCAACATCTTCCCAATACAACGCCAGAGCTTCGCCAATGCGCACGCCGGTCGCCATCATAAACCGACACAGGTCCGGTAGGTCCCAACGGACCGCCTTTTCGTCGGCTTCCAGCAGCGCCAGCCACCGTTGACGCTCATCCAATGTTAGAGCCCGAGGCCCGGTATTCCGGCCGTCACCTAGTGGACGTGTGTCACGTACTGGGTTGAGATCCGTTGCATCATGCCGAGCTGCGTACCCCATGATGCCCGACACCACCGATCGGGCCGTCTTAGCCGTTGCGACACCAACCGAGGATGCCAATGCACCCAAGAACCTATCGATCCTCGCTACTGTTGCTTCGCGCACACGAAGTTCCCCAACGCCGGGCAAGACACACCGATCCAATATGGACTGATATGTATCTTCGGTACCGGGCGACTTCTTGCCAGCAGCAACCTCACTCCGGATACCGTCCATCCATAGCCCGGCAACCTCCCGAAGTCGGGATTCGGAAGTGACACCATCCCCGTCAACTCCGGCACGATCCCTCAAGGCACGTTTCAGGTTGCGCTCCGCTTGTCCCTTCGTCTTTCCGGAGCGTTCGACAGGCTTAGTACGGCCGTCGAAATCTCGAAAGAGGGTCCTCGCTATACATCCTGATTCTCGTTCCAAAAACCGGATCGAACCATAGGTTCCAACCTCCAATGGTGGCCGGCCCATCAGACGGAAGCTTTCATCTGCGCGAGCCACAGATCGACGTCTTCAGGGCTATACCGCACGTACTTGCCCATACGGACACCTTTCGGTCCGTAGCCCTGCGCTCGCCATGCGTACAGCGTGTTCCTCGGGATGCCCAAGTACTCCGCCAAATCGTTGATAGTCCAGAGTCTTTCCTTGTTGTGCAACATAATCCAGTCCTTATCCAGCTAGGGTCTCCTCCGATTCTTCGCGTGCTGTTTGTTGGCGTTCGCGTGCTTTAGCGGCTGCTGTATTGGCTAGTGCGGCATCGGCTGTCGTGAGCCAGCCGGTACCGTTGAATAGCCATGACAGGGTGACTACTGCCTCGGTTGCGGCAGAGTCCTCGTCAGCGCAAGAGGTGCTGAGTGCTTCGGGATTCCGGCCGGCCTGGTAGGCCTTGCGGACGGCGCGGAGGGCTCCGAGGGTGGTGGAGTAGCGGCGGCTTTTGGTGGAGAAGTGGCCACCGTAGCCGAGCATGTGTGCCCATTTGCGGAGTTTTCCCCAGCCGGGTTTGTTGCCGGTTCCGTTGTCCCATTCGTCGCGTTGTTCGGTGGTGGTGCAACTGAGGGGATATTGGCCGAGGTACCAGCAGGCTTGGAGTTGGCGGGCTTGATGGGTGTCGTGTTGGGTATAGAGTTCGAGGCTTTTGTCCGTGAGTGGGCGGGAGACGTGTCCGGTGTCTTCGGTGGCTTTGGTGGCGTATTTGGCGAGATAGCCGGCCACGGCGGTGTTGGACAGGCCACCGCGATCATCGATATCGGCGCCGGTGAGGGTGACGGTGCGGCAGTCGAGTTGTTCACCCCAGGTGATGGGCCAGCCATCCCGGTTACGGGGGTGTGGGGCCGTTGTGAACTGTGTTGCGCCAGCGGCCAGTATAGCGTTACGCAGTTCGGTGCTGGTCAACGCTGGTAGGGGTGGGAACACATCATCCGGGTTTTGCGGATCGTGGCCGTCGAGGCGGATCAACGCATGAAAGTGGATGACGCCTCGGTGTTGGTATTCAGCGACTTTGGCGTAGGAGACGCGAACGAGGGTGTCGTAGCGTTTCGCGGCGCGGGCAAGGGTGCGGTTAATGGCTTGCGTGGTGCGCCGCCAGAGTTCCCCGGTGTGTAGGTTCCACGCGGCTTGGTGGGTGTAGTCGTAGCAGTCCTTGCACAGCGGTTCACCGGCTTGTGGGTCGTCGGGGGTGTGTCGTGCCCAGCAGGCCAAGTTGACGCCATGAGGGCAGCTCTGGGCGGCACGGCGGGGGCGGCAGATCCGGTCACCTTCGGGGGATGGGGAGTGGACGGGGCCGAAGCTGGGCGCGCTGAAAGTGACGAACATGCAGGGGTGCTCTGCCACAGTCTCCGGGACGCCTTTACCGCCGAGCAGGCCGGCCTTGACGAGATGGTAGGTGTCTTGGCGGTAGGTTTCTGCGCAGGCCGGGCACACTGAGGCGCGACGGTTCTTACACGCGACGTAGATCTGTCCGTCCGGCATCGCATCAGTGGGGCGTTCGATGTCGCTGCGGGAACCGTTGCGGGGGTGCCATTCGGCTTCCAGGCGTAGCCGTACGGGGTGGCTGCACGCGGCAGCGGGCATGATGTGGTTGAGCCACGTGTGGTAGTCGGAGCGGGTGGCGCGTTGCACCAACTGGGTCGTGATGTCCTGGTAGGGGTGGCGTGGTTCGGCCACGGCACCCAGCCCCACCGCGTGGGGATCTCTCCCGGTGGTGGGGCTGAGTGTCATGGTCGAAACAGTCACTGGTCGTAAATTCCTTGCTCGTTGCGGTGCCATGCGTAGATGGCGGTGAGGTCTTCGATAACGTGATCGAGTTGGTTCCACGTGATCAGCACGGGAAGGCCGATCATCAACCCTGGTTGTTGGGGATGTTGTGCGGTAATCACTACGCCGTCAGATTCCTCGGTCACAGCAATCACTGTCCGTTGTGGATGGTCGTGGTGTGTTAGGTGTTGCATGGGTTTCTCCTATCCGACAACGACCACGAAGGGGCCGTCGTAGGTGTCTACGTCGGTGGTGGTGGCCCATCGGACACCGCTCCACTGGTGGAGGCTGTAGCGGTGAATGGGCATGATGTCGTGCACGGTGAACGCGTCTATCGGGAAGACCCCGATCACATCGGAGTCATGGTCATAGCCGAGTCGGCCAACACCGATCCCGTCGGGCAGTTCAACGAACAGCCACAGTTCGTCATCGGCGGTAGACATCGGAGCGTAGGCGTTCATGAGGGGTGTCCCCTTTCTTAGAAGAGTGCGTCTTGGTTGCGGCAGCAGAGGCAGTAGGCGTTTCCGTCGTGGTCACCGTCGAAGCTGGTGCCACAGGTGCGGCACTGCACCGAGTGGTTCGGGCGACATTCCCGGCAATAGGGAACGGGTGTGCTGTTGTCCCGGATGAACACGATCCGACAGTCCGGGCATCGGGTGATCCCAGCAGCGCGACTAATACGTCCTGTTTGGACTTTACGAAGGTTGCGGTACAGGTGTTGGTCGCGGTGATCCATGGGGCGTGTTTGTCGTTTCATGGTCACGCTGCCTTTCTGATGCGGAGATCGCGGGCATAGTCCACGAGCGAGTAGGTGTGAGAATCGGAGAGGAACGCGGACTTCAACCGACCCGGGAAACCACCCTCAGCGAGCAGTAGGCCAATGCCGCGTTCTGCGGGGGTGATGGTTGCGGCGTTGTAGCCAAGTTGTGCCCAACCGCGCCCCAGGATGATGTCCGATGAAGAATCAGTGGTGCAGCGGAATGCCCAGCGGTAGCCGAACAGGTCCCGCAGGCTGGTCGGGATGATGTCCGCACTCGGGCGTTGCGTGGCGGCCACAACGATGATGCCGGCAGCTCGACCACGCGCCACCAGGTCACGCACCAGCAGAATAAACTCTTCTTGCTGGTCTTTGGTGCCGATCGTGGCCGTGTAGTAGGCCAATTCATCGATCACGGCGAGGATCACATCAACCGGATCGTTACGGTCAATCTTGCGGCGTTTCGCGGCCGTGAGTTCCTGATAACGCCGGTTGCACTCGGCTTGAAGCTGTCGTAACCGTAGTAGGGCCAGATCGATATCCGGTCCGACGAACACTTCGGAGACGTCTTCCCATAGACCAAGTTCGACCTGCTTACCGTCGAAGAGCCACAGTGCACAATCGGCAGCCAAGGCGCCATGCGCCACAATGTTGTTGAGTGCCACGGATTTCCCCGCGCCAGGTTCTCCACCGATCAGGATGTTGCGGTAGATAAGTTCGATCTCGACACGGTGCCCGTACTCATCAACACCCAGATGCACCAGGTCATACATGGACAACCCCGACACCGGGATCGTGTCACCGTGCTTACGCTTCTTGAGTAGCATGATCAGTCCTGCTTTCCAGTAACCACAAAGCAAAAAGGGGATATAGCGAGAGCACCAGCACCCAAGAAACGCGGTGCGGGGTGCGGGTGCCTCGTGGGTGGATCAATCGATGTAGTCGGAGAGGTCTTCTCCACCCACCACAACCGCTGGGCGTTCCGGCGTGACATTCGTGGAGGTGTTCTTCCGAGACTTGCCCGGCTTTTCCGACTTCCCCGAGTTGGTGTCCGTAGCCTCAGTGACCGCCACGGGGGTGGGGTGAAGTTGGGTCACATTGACCGCCGTCAACGGCGTGACACCCTCCGGGTCTTGCACGCGACCATGAACCTTGGCCGACAACTTCGCCAACGGTGACTCAACCGGACCACTCTTCTCCAACGGATCGCGGCGAATGATCTCGAACGCAACTACCGTGGTCATCTTCCGCACGTGATGGACGCGCGCCTCACGCGCGAAACATGCCGACGCGACATGCGAGAGCACGTTGTCCAACTCATCCGGTGACGAACCCGCGCGGGTCCACAACCACACCCGTTCACCAGTCTTCGTGGGCCGTGCCCACAGCATGAACGGCAACGCACCATCCAAATTCATCGTGCGGAACTTCGCGTTCCGTAAACACGTCCGAATCCGGTGCCGATCAAGAACACACCAGACGCGATACACCACGAACCGGCGCAACCCAGGCCACACCGCCACGATCAGGAGCACTACCGCGAGACACACCAAGGTCCACACGGTGCCCACCGTGTTGTTGAGCCACAGGATCACCACAACAGCCACCACAGTGACCAGAATTTCCACGCGCCAGCGAATCAGCGCACCAATAATCAAGACAGGCCACGACTGCTTCGGGGTCTGCCATACCTCCATCACGTCACCACGTGTTCCCCGAGCACGGGCACGACCAGTAGACTTAGCCATGACTCTTCGCCCTCCAAGGCAGAGTTGATAAGAAGAGAGGCACGGAACCGGGTACGGTTCTTGGCGGTTCCTGCACCGGTCCCGTGCACTCTCAGGAGGAAAACTCAATCAACAATGTGCATGATCGTGATCTCATGCCCATTCACACACGAACCAGTAACAGCGATACGCTCGCCACGCTCTCCATAGCCACTCGCGGTAGCCGAAGAACCACATCCATCACACTTACCCGTGATGGTTACCTTAGTAATAGAAAAAGAACCTCTTGCCGAATCACTGCGATCATATCGCTTAGCCATAACAATCAATCCTTAAAGTAAACCGTCACGCGGCTGGATACTCAACAGGGAAACAAATACCGGGAATCTCGATATCCTCCCGATCCATAATCAACTGAGCATGAGCGAGACTGTGATACACAGTCGCCTCATAAAAGTTACGGCGAGCTTCTGGAAGCATCACATCGTTGATCCGGTCCAACTGGTCCTGATCATCGCTCATCAGATCGCCAAACTCAGTACGCAAGTTCCTTAGATCACTCGCGGCTGAATACAACTCCATAAGATAGTCGCTGGTTGTACGAAGCTGCGACCACAAAGATTCCACAACTGACTCTGTTATCTGCTGACTCATGACATGCACTCCCGTCGCACATCAACAATTGATCAGGAAGACGCGGCCGACGAACTAGACTTAGACGCAGTAACCTGCTTGATCTCAGAAGCCCGATACGCAACACCGTTCTTGCCATTCTGTGCCCACGGAATCGCCTGCAACTCAACAGCGTTCACAGATGTACCCACGTCAACCTTTGGCGGCTGGGGAGCCGTCACGGTCACGTTGATCACCTCAGCACCACTGTCATCCATGGCGACAAGCTGCACAGACCACATCGGAACATTCGTATTCCGCTCCATACGCTGAACACCGTTCTGATCAGTCTTCGGCCCAACCTTGCTAACCTGGAACTGAACGCGCGACGTATCAATCAGCAAACGCATAACACTGCCCTCCAAGGCGGTTATCACTTCGGTCCTGTCCGCTTCTACGTTTTGCGGAGCACCTAAAGCATCAGCCAAGAACAGCGGACACATCACCGCTTGACGGGACACTTAGGGACGTCCTAGCATCGACAAAACGTCCCATCGCGTCCCGGAGGTGGCAGAGACATGGGGAACGAGCGCCTGCGAGGAAGCATCGCAGCCGCTGGCCTAACCAGCGCGGATGTCGCACAGCACGTTGGCGTAGACCCGAAAACAGTCGAACGCTGGATCAGTACGGGCCGTACGCCCCACCGGGGACACCGATGGAGAACCGCCAGCCTACTAGAGAAGAACGAGACGTACCTGTGGCCATCATTAGCCGAAAACCCACAGGTTCAGCAGGCTTCACAAGCCGAATTCGTCCAACTCTTCCCGCATCGTGGCGCGGTACCCCAAGCAATGTGGAACACACTGGTGGATGATCTCAACGATAGCTTGGACATCCTCGTTTACTCGGGGCTTTTCCTGCTGGACGCTCGCCCTGAACTGACGGACCTTCTCATAGATAAAGCAAAAACAGGTGCTCAAGTCCGCTTTCTATTCGGTAATCCTGAATCGTCCGAGGTAATCAAGCGTAGTGAAGAAGAAGGTATCGGCAAAGCCGGCCTGCCTGGGCGCATCACAACCGCGCTGAGCTACACCTCAAAACTTGTTGGAGTCCAAGGGATCGAGATCCGGCTTCACGACACAATCCTATACAACTCGATATACCGGAGTGATTCCACAATGCTTGTGAACCCACATGCCTACGGATCTGGCGCTCCCTTCAACCCGGTCATGCATCTCCAAAGAGTTCCCGGAGGCCGCATGTTTGACCACTACCAAACGAGCTTTGAACGCGTTTGGAGTTCCGCCAAGCCGTATGAAGTATCCCAGTAGGACAGGAGCGATCGATGGCACGTGTTGATTACTTCAATGACCCCGCTGCACCTAACGCAAATAGCGTTGTTCCATCCGTCACCGTCTGCGTCCAAAACAACACGGGACATCTATTGCTAATTCACAAAGTGGACAACGACCTTTGGGCCCTGCCAGGTGGAGGCCATGATGCTGGTGAGTACATCACTCAGACGGCCATCCGCGAAGTCCAGGAAGAAACAGGAGTTGAGGTAGAAATTCTTGGCCTTGTAGGCCTTTACACCAACCCGAACCATGTCATGGCATACGATGACGGAGAAGTTAGACAGCAGTTCTCGATTTGCTTCTCTGCTCGCCCGATCAGCGGAAATGCGCATGAAGATGGAACAGAGACCAAGGCCGTAGCATGGGTCCTGCCGCAAGATCTCGGAAGGCTCAACATTCACCCATCGATGAAACTCCGGATCAAACACTATCTCGAAGCGAGAACAGAACCATACCTAGGCTAGGTCTGCTCCCGTGTTTCGAGCGACAACGAAATAGCTTCAATCCTTCGCTTCGTACGCTCGACAGCAGCCAATAGCTCAGGCGCTGCGCCTGTAATAAACGTGGTCACAAGGTGCCCCTCACCATACCGTGCCTTGACCTCTTCGATCCGATCTTCGGCATGCACAGGTTCACCATCAGGCGAGGTTGTGATATCGCAGTACCAGAGAGCGTCGCGGATTGAACCTCGCTCATCGATAAAAAACGCCATCTCGTCCTGAAGCCCGCGTAGTTCAGCTTCATGAACGGCGTAAGTATGATGCGCCACAAGGTGTATAAGTCGTTCCGGAGCGCCAACCTTGGCGAGATAGCTCGCGCCGTCCACCGGATGGAAGCCCGTATCGACAAGGTCCGGCGCATAACCAATGTCATGAAGGATCGCGGCAGATTCGAGGAGCTCAGCATCCGAACCAGCGATATCCCCGATAGAACGTGCCTTACGCGCGACACCTTGCACATGATTCCAGCGTCGCGGCAAGACCTCAGCCAACTTCTCGGCGGAGGTCTCAAAGGCCCACGATACTAACGACATTCCCCAATCCTAGCCTCGAGGGCCGACATCAGCACCTAGCGAGCCAAGAAACCGGTGAGGACTTTCTTTACGTCTTCAAGCCGCCCCTCACCGGGGCGGAAGCGCGGGGCGAACTAGCGCGGCCCCGTACCCTGGCATGCGCCGATCGGGTACGGGGCCGCTCATGCTGCCGCCCACGCGCTACACACGGTGATGGCGCGGCGCGAGAACGTAACATAAAGTCGCCTCCGGTGTTGATCTTGCCCGCGAATTGTACGGTCGCTGCCCCAAAGTCAAGGCCTGCCGACCAGATTGCAGGCTGATCACGTATCGTCGCGGCAGGCCTTGACTTCGGGTCCCCTTGCTCCCTACGGCCAGCCTTGCGGGCAGGCCGGGGGCCTGCCCGGTGGAACTCACGGGCAAGATCAACACCTCAGATCATCCACACTTTACCCACAGAGAACACCCGTAAACGACCGTGATCGACGGTCTAATATGGATGTTTGCGTTCGCTATTTGGCCACTTCATCGCACACGTTGGCGAACAATCGCGAACATCCCTGACCCTGGCCAAAGAATCCGTAGGTTCCGGGTTCGAGCCCCGGGCGGCCCACCAGATCGTCGGTTGTTCAAACCGCTGACACCATCGGTTCGAGTCCTACCTGGGTCTCGGCCCGCCTGCGGGCATCAAGCGTCTGCCGAGTCCACAGACATCCGGGCTGTCAGCCCGGAGTTCCTGACACTCCCGTTCCGGTTGAATACTGGCCCCTGGTCGGGAACCCGCCCGGAACACTTGGGTCAAGGTTCAACCGGCGTTGACAGCCTGTGGACTGCCCGTGAACAGGCGTCGACCCACTGGTTCTCATGGTCGGTGCCAATAGAAGGCGTTCGCTAAGGTCCCAGCGGCGCCGTGCCGACAGCGGACATGTGGCTCATCGTCCAGGGCGAGACGTCGTTGTCTTTGCGGTACGCGCCGCCGATGTGCGAGCAGCGGGCTCGTAGCGGCGAACACGATGATGTTTGCGCCTGCTGTACTGTCTTCTTGCCGTGTTCGTTCGGCGCCGGCGACTACCTGGTGGCGCTGCCGCTTTGGCAGCGCGTACCGCTGGTTATGGTGGGGTGATCTCCCGAATTTCCGAGCAGGCACGGGGATGCCACGTAATGCATCGCGTCTTGCCGCCGTGGCGAACGGTTATCAAGTCCAGTCGTACTCGGCCAGGGCGTCGCGGAGCTGGCCTTGGGTGGTGAACTGGTCGTTGAAGCGGTCCGGTCGCCAGGCGTCCAGGTGCGCTGACTCGCTTGGTCCGTCGACGATTCGCTGGGTGAGTGCTTTGGCGTAGCCGGGGCCGTAGGTGATGCCTGCTTCGTTGTCTCCGGACAGGACGTAGGCTCCCGTGATGCCGGGTATCTCGCCGACCAGTGCCCGCATGTCGGGGGTGTAGCAGGGGGCGCCGTGTTTGATGCGCAACTGTGTCCACTCCGCCAGCCGCGGGCTAACTTGTGCGCCGCGCGTGGCGATTCGCATGATCTCCAGGATGCCGTCGATCGGCAGGTCATCCAGCCGCTCGGGTACCGGTGTATCGACCAGAATGTCGCGTGGGTAAACGTCGTAGGTGCCACCCCACAGAAGGCCGCCGTCGTGGCCGCGGGCCCATAGGATGGTGCCGCCGTCCGGTTCATCCGAAGCGAGACCGGTCAGGAACAGGGTGGGTAGGGTGTCTGGCACGCCGCGCGGCCCGGTGGTGATCCGGGAGGTCACTTGCGGCACAGTGGGCAGGAAGAACCCGAGCGACGCTGCTAACTCGCTGTTCCACGCCCCCGCGGCAAGCACGACCGCCTCGCAATCCACCCGACCGCGGGCCGTCTCCACGGCCCGTACCCGTCCACCCTCGACCGTGATCGCGGTGACCGGCCGACGGGTGTCGATCACCCCACCGGCCGCGCGAACCCGCTCGGCGAGCGTTGCCACCACCTTCGGCGCGTGGACCTGTGCGCCGCTCTGGTCGAGCAGTCCACCGAACACGCTCGCGGCGCACACCACGCCTCCGGTCCGCGCCTCCACCTCAGCAGGGGTCAACACGGATGTCCCCGCCGACTCATCCGCGCTCAGGCTTTCCCACGCGGGTGCACTTGCCGCGACATACAGCATGGAGTTCGCGCGATAGGCGATGTCATGCCCGTCATCGTGCAGGTTGGCATAGAACTTTCGACCGTATTGGGATGCTTCGCTTTCCAGCTCATATGGTGCCCAGTGCCCGAGAAATCCGCCGCCCGCTGCAGTGGTTGCCTGCCCGACACCGTCCCGTTCCACCACCCGAACGTCACGGACGCCAGCGTGCAGCAGGTGCAGGGCCGCGGCGCAGCCCAGTATGCCGCCACCGACCACGACGATCTCGGCACGATCAACCATTTCTTTTGCTCCTTTCGAAACGGGCACCAAGCGCCGCCGCGCGAACTATCTTTAGTCGGCGCGCAATGGTTCCGATCAGTAAATTCCGCTGAGCCCGTGGTGAAACGCTAGCTAACGACGCGGCCCATATGCACATTGAAGTTCGCCCTCGGCGGGCGTGATCCATGTCACCTAGCGTGCTGCCGGGCTGCGGTATCCACCTTCTGTAGCCCGACGGGAAACGGCCATCACGGTGATCGCGCGCGGTACCGGAGCCGCCGCTAGCCCTGTGGTCAACCCGCGCACACCGAACCTTCTCCGCCATTCCCGGTGCGAACATGTTGCACAGTGCCCTGTGCTCAATCCCTACCCGGCAGCGCCATGGGTGCAGACCCACATACTTTGTATACTTTGGATGGTCTCTCGATGGTTGATCCCGATAATGAGCCACGAACCCGAGAGCTCGCTCGCGCTCAAGCGTTAGATTCGTCCAGGACTGGCCCGCTCCTAGCTATCTTCGCCGCCGATACTAACCCACATGCGCCGAACATCCGCTTATTTTTCACTGTTAGATAGTCAACTTAATAAGCCCCCGGGGTTATTGTTATGTGTGCTTGTTTAGCCTGGTCCTGGTAGTCATAGTTATTCGCGAACCCCGGTTGGGGGAATCAGCTACTTTGGAGATCAAGCCCGTGGCTAGTAAAAAGCAGGGGCGTAGGTTTCGGCCGGCCTGACTGGTGAAAGCCGGGTAAGCCGGTGGAGATTACGGCCAGATATGTTCATGTGAACATTTTTGACCTAGCCCCATTGATAACGGAAACAAGAAAAAGCAGATTTACCTTAGGTTTGACTGGGTATAGTTAAATTACACCGTGCACGGGTTGATTAAGGTCGGCGGTGAAGCCTGTCGCAAATATGGCGGGAAAGTAGCGATCAAGGCAGAAGGTAGCGGCAAGTATGCCTACTGGTTCGAGCTCGACGTGGGGAACTCGATTCAGTCGCTGGTCAATGGTATCGGAAGCCTATTTGGTGCCGATGACCTTTCCCAGATCAAGACGAAATGCGATTTCGTCGTAGTGGGGTGGGCGTGGAATATCAATTGCGTGACGCGTGGTCGTGTCCGCATCGATCCCGTCACGCATTTGGCTCTTCTTTAGTAGGTCAACCACACGGACAACCCTGTCAGCAAGTCCCTAAACAGCGACGATTCGCAACCAGATCTCGATCCGTGGCCAGGGCGTCTAGAACGTGGGGGCAGCCATTCCGTGCAAGCCACCGTGGGCAGAGTGTGATCAGCCGCACCCTAGTGTTCCGGGCATCTAGTGGTCGAGGCGTGGGATAGCAACCGGCAAACAATGGTAGGCGTGCTGGGTGTCAATGCGTTCCGTGGGATCCCGCCTGCGGGCGTCGATGGGGAGCACATGTTCCTTCTCCTCAAGCAGTCCTGGTTCCGAGTGCGGGGCGAACTGACCGACGTCATGGCCAAGACGGTTGGCGGCATCGACGAGACCGCGCGCCTGATGAATGCCGCGGCCGATCAGCTCGAGTCGAATGAGTTGGCGAACGCCGAGGGCTTCACCAGGCTCGAAGCGGACGCCGATGCGACACCATCGGCGATATCCCAGACCCTGGAGGGCGGGCGCCGGTAGGGCTCGTCCGGCTCGCTGCTCGATACCGACTCTCTAGTGGGAGATATGTACATTACAAATACGTCTAGTTGATCTCTTGTCGTAACGAGCGTTTCAGATTACGGTTGTGCCTCACATCACCGCGAAGGAGTTGTGTTCAGCATGATCCGCTTCCGGAACCTTGCCGAGGCAGAGCGCGTCGCGAAGCGACGGTTGCCGCGTGCGGTCTGGCTCGCCGTGAAGGCGGGCAATGAGCAGGGCTGGACCCTGGACGAGAACCTGCGGGCGGCCAGCGAGCTCGGCTTCTCCCCGCAGATCTTCGACCGCCCGACCAGTTTCGACCTGAGTACCAGCGTGCTCGGCATCGACGTCGACTTCCCTGTGCTGGTCTCGCCGGTAGGCGCGCAGGCCATCCACCCGGACGGCGAGGTGGGTGCCGCGCGAGCGGCTGCCCGCGCCGGCACGGCCATCGGCCTGAGCTCCTGGTCCGCGGATTCGGTCGCGGATGTTGCGCGGGCCAACGAGAACACGATTTTCCAGCTTTACTGGGTCGGGTCGCGGGCGGAGATCGAGGCGCGCGTCGAGGCGGCCCGCCGGGGCGGCGCCAAAGCGCTGATCGTGACCCTGGACTGGTCGTTCACCCCACGGCGAGACTGGGGCGTACCGCCAGCGCCGCCCCGTGACCGCAAGCTGCGCACCATGGCGCAGCTGGCCCCACACGCGATTTCCCGTCCCGCGTGGCTGGCCAGCTACCTGCGGCGCGGCCGGATCCCCGAACTGCGCGTGCCGAACCTGTTCGAGCTGGACGGAACGGTGCCCTACTTCGGCAAAGCGTGGGCGGACTTCGAAGCCACCACGCCGCCAACCTGGGACGACGTCAAATGGCTGCGCGATCTCTGGGACGGCCCGTTCATGGTCAAAGGGGTTGGCACCCTGCGTGACGCCAAGCTCTGCGTCGATCTCGGTGCCGACGCGATCTCGCTGTCCAACCACGGCGGTAACAACATCGATGGCACGCCATCACCGCTACGCCAACTGCCGTATCTGGTTGACGCGGTCGGCGATCAGGTCGACATCATGATGGACGGCGGCATCCGACGTGGTTCGGATGTGGTGAAGGCGCTCGCGCTCGGCGCCAAGGCCGTGTTCGCCGGGCGGGCCTACCTCTATGGCCTGGCTGCCGGCGGCGAGGAAGGCGTCTACCAAGTACTGCAGATCCTGCGAAACGGGATCAGGGAAACCATGTTCGGGATTGGCCGCAGTCGGGTCACTGACCTCACCAAGGACGACGTGGTGCCGCTCAACCCCAACTTCTTCGTCCACCCAGCGCACTGATCACACCGGAAACTCGGGTAGGGGCCTTATCGTGAGTCGGATACTTGTCGTCGGTGCCGGCAGTGCCGGGTGTGTCGTCGCCGCCCGGCTGAGTGCGGACCCCGAACACGAGGTCGTACTGCTCGAGGCAGGGCCGGATCACGCTGGCACCGACACCGGCCGGGCGCTGGCATCGGTGAACTGGATCGACGCGATGGGCGCTGGCGCGGCGTTCGACCCCGAGCTGCGGGCCACCCGGCTCGCTACCGATCAGCCGCGCGGCTACCACCGTGGTCGCGGGCTCGGCGGATCCGGCGCGGTGAACGCCATGCTGGCCCTGCCTGGGCTACCAAGCGACTACGACCGGATGGCGCGTGATTACCGGCTACCCGACTGGACCTGGCAGCGAGTCGAACCGACGTTCACCGCGTTGCAGGGCGATCTGCGGCGCTCGCCAGAATGCGACTACACGCCGGTGGACCTCGCGCTGGTCGGTTCCGCTGGCCAGCTTGGCCTGCGCCAGGACATCGACACGTTCTCCTCGCCGGCCGACGGGGCCGGCGGCCTGTGGCGCACCGCCGATCGCACCGGCCGGCGCTCCAGTCGGGAGCTTTACCTGGATCCCTACCGCGATCGGTCGAACCTCAAGGTGCGCACCACCGCGAAGGTCGACCGGCTGCTGCGGCGCGGGGTGGACGTGCACGGTGTCGTACTTGCCGATGGCAGCGAGATCGAGGCCGACGAAGTCGTGCTGTGCGCGGGAGCGATCGAGACACCGGCGATCCTGCTGCGGAGTGAGGTCGACCGGCCAGGTATCGGCCAGGGGTTGCAGGATCATCCGGCCGCGTCGATCAAGCTAGGGCTGCGCCCCGAGTATCAGCGGGCGAATCTCGGCCTGCCATGCATCAACGCGGTGCTGCGCCTGTCTTCCTCGCACGGCAACGGTGATATCCACGTCCTGCCGATGCACGGCCCGCTGACCGAATCCACGCCACCGCACCACGGCGTGCTCATGGCCGCGGTGATGTCCGTCCGCTCCCGCGGCGAAGTGCGGCTCGACCCGGACCATCCATCGGGGCCGCCGATCGTCGCCGAGCGGATGCTGACCGACGAACGGGATCGGGCGGTCATGCGTGAAGCGATCGACGTTGTCCGGCGACTGTTGGGTACTCCCGCGTTCACCGAGATCGTCGAGGCCGCCTATATCGACAACGATGGCACTCCGGTTGCGGCGCTCGATGATCCCCGCGTATACCAGGATTGGCTGACCACCTCCGTTGGGGATTACTTCCACGTCGTCGGCACCGCGCGGATGGGCAGCGAGGATGACCCCGGCGCGGTCGTCGACCAGCTCGGCCTCGTGCATGGGATCAACCACGTGCGGGTCATCGATTGCTCGGTGTTGCCCGAGGTGCCCAGCGCGAACACCCACCTGCCCGTTGTCATGGTCGCCGAACGACTCAGCGCGGCGTTGCGCGCCGACCTGGGATCGTCGACCGTGCAACCGAAACACGCCCGCAGCGAGTAAGGAGAAGCCCGTGCCCGTACCGCCAAGTGATGGAGCGCAGCGAGCCGAGGCCCTGGCGACCTGGGATCGCGCCCGAGCCGTCGTGCCAAGGGGAGTGTCCTCTGGGCACCGGGTTGGCTGGCAGCAGGTGTTCGTCCGCTCCTCCGGTGCTTACGTATGGGACGACAAGGACCGCCGGTACGTCGATTTCCTCAACGCGTGGGGTCCGATCGTCCTCGGCCACTGCGACGACCGGATCAACCGTGCGGCATTCGAGGCGGCGAGTACCTGTGATCTGACCGGCGTCGGCCCGCAGCCGGGCGAGGCGCAGCTGGCCGAAACCATCTGCGAGGTCATGCCTTCGGCCGAGAAGGTGGTCTTTTGCACCTCCGGTACCGATGCCACCATGCACGCGGTTCATCTTGCCCGTGCGGCGACCGGGCGACTCAAGGTCCTGAAATTCCACGGCACCTACCACGGCTGGAACGACCACGTCGCGGTTGGCAGCTCGCGCAAGGACCTCACTCCCGGCACCCCGCTGAACACCCCAAATGGTGGCGGTCTGCACCCGGCCGTCGTCGACGATGTGGTGGTCGTGGAGTGGAACGACGAAGCGGGGTTGCGGGCCGCGTTCGACCAGTTCGGCGATCAGCTGGCGGCGGCTTTCGCCGAAGGGTACGTGCACAGCTTCGGCTGCGTGCCAGCCGCGCCTGGCTTCCTTGAGCTGTTGCGTGAGTTGTGCACCCGCAACGGCGTCGTCATGGTCATGGATGAGGTCAAGACCGGATTTCGCGCCGCGATCGGCGGGTACCAGTCCATCCACGGAGTCGTCCCGGACCTCACCGCGTTCGGCAAGGCGGTCGCAAATGGATACTCGCTCGCCGGGTTGGCCGGCATCGATGACCTGATGGGGCACCTCGGCGCGTACAGCAAGAGCGAAGCGACCGTGGACGGCACCTACAACGCATCGCCTTACGCGCTTGGGGCGGCGAACAAGACCCTGGAGATCATGCGGACCGAGGACGTGTTCGGCACTCTCTACGCCCGTGGTGACCAGCTGCGCAAGGGGATTCAGAAGTCGATCGACAGCCTGGGCGTGCCGGCTACCGTCACCGGGCTTGGTTCGGAGTGGTGCGTGTACTTCCGGTCCGAGCCGCCAGTCAACTTCCGCCAAGCGATGGAATCCGACGCGGATATGTACGCCAAGTACCACAGCGCGCTGCTGGCCCAGGGTGTGCTCGAGCCCGCCTTCCCGACCGGCGATCGACGGCTCAACGCGGCCACCACGGAGGCCGATATCGACTTCGCGCTGGAGTGTGTGCATAACGCGCTCACCGCCGCCATTTCCTGACGCGAGCACACCCTGAGCCTGCCGGGCGGAAGTCGGCCCGGCAGGGCACACTGGCATGCGTGGCTCCGGTGATCGAGTTCGAGGCACGGCGAGGCCGGCTGTTCGGCCTCGCCTACCGGTTGTTGGGTTCCGTGGAGGAAGCCGAGGACGCCGTCCAGGACGCTTACCTTCGCTGGGACCGAACCGACCGCGCCACCATCGAGCACCCGGACGCGTGGCTGACCAAGGTCGTCACCAATCTGTGCCTGACCCGCCTGACCGCGGCCCGCGCCACCCGCGAGCAGTACATCGGCGAATGGCTGCCCGCTCCGGTGCCGACCGACCAGCTCGGTCCACTGGAGACGGTCGAGCAACGCGACTCGGTCTCTTTCGCCATGTTGGCACTGCTGGAACGGCTGACTCCGCCGGAACGCGCCGTCTTCGTGTTACGCGAGGCGTTCGGCTACGGACACCGCGATATCGCGGAAGTCATGGGGCTCTCCGAAGCGAACTGCCGGCAGCTGCACCGGCGCGCGGCCAAGCATCTCGCCGACCGCAAGCCCCGGTTCCAACCCGCCCGCGAAACCCGCGAACGGCTCGCCGCGCGCTTCCTTTCCGCCGCCCAGAGTGGTGACCTGCGTGCCCTCGAGGATCTGCTCGCCGCTGATGTCACGTCCTGGGCCGACAGTAACGGGCGGCTGCCGATGGCCCGCCGGCCCGTCATCGGCCGTGACCGGGTCGTCCGCTACTTCACCGGCGCCTGGCGCAAGGCGCCGGGCAACCTGGAGTTCACCTGTACCGAGGTCAACGGCGGCACCGCGATCGCCGTGCACGCTGGTGGTCTGCTCGCCGTGCTCGCGCTCGAGTTCGACGGCGAGGCGATCGCCGCTGTGCGCATCGTCGCGAATCCGGCCAAGTTGTCACATTTGCGGGTGCCTGCCAGTCCCTAACTGGTATGACACCAATCCTTGTTACCGGCGGCACCGGCACGCTCGGCCGCGCGGTGGTGCGGGAGCTGACCACGGCCGGCCAGGATGTGCGGGTGCTGAGCCGCCGCACCGGCGGCGATCTCGTCACCGGCCGCGGGCTTGATGCCGCGCTACGCGACGCCGATACCGTGCTGCACCTCGCCACCACACTGCGCGGCGGTCGCGACGTGACCGCCACCCGCAACCTGGTCGACGCCGCCACCGACGTCCGGCACCTGGTATTCGTCTCGATCGTCGGGATCGACCGCATCCCCTTCGGCTACTACCTCGGCAAACTCGCCGCCGAGCGGATCGTGACCGAGCGCCCGCACACGATCCTGCGGGCGACCCAGTTTCACGACCTCATCCGCACGCTGCTCGCGGGTGCGGCCACGCTGCCGGTCATGCCGGTGCCGGCGGTAAGGGCCCAACCCGTCGATGTCCGCGACGTTGCCGTTCGCCTCGCCGAGCTGGCGAGCGGCGAACCGCGTGGCAGAGCGCCGGATTTCGGCGGCCCCGAGGTCAAGACCTTCCGCGAGCTGGCGGGGGAGTACCTGCACGCCACCGGAAAGCGTCGCCGTGTGGTCGACCTGTCCTTGCCCGGCCGGGCCTTCGGCGGTTTCCGCGACGGCGCCAACCTCGTGCCCGGCAACCCGGCGGGCACTGTCACATTCGAGGAGTACCTCACGTCATGATCCGTGCCGGACTGATCTTCCTCGCCGTGGCACAGGGTGCCGCTGGACTGATCCAGCTGTTCACGCCGAAGTTCTTCTACGACGATTTCCCCACCTCGGCCACCCCGTGGGTGTCGCTGTTGCCGCCGTACAACGAGCACCTGATGCGCGACGTCGGTGCGCTGACTCTCGCCTATGTGCTGGTGCTGGCCGCAGCCGCGATCTGGCCGGAACCGAAGCTGGTGCGGGTGGCACTGGCGGCGAACCTGATGTTCACCGTGCCGCACTTCGTCTTCCACGCCACGCATCTGGACAACTACCCCGTCGGTTCGGCGATCGGGCAGACCATCGCGCTCGGCCTCGGGGTGCTGATACCGACGGCGCTACTCATCGTCAGCCTACGCGGGACTCGACTCCGGGAGGCTCGATCTGAGGGGACTGGGCCCCGGTCGTGACCGGTTTCGAGGCGGGCGCTTGCGACTGGTGCGCCGCAGCCACCACTCGGCGATGAACAGGTTCACCAGCCAGCTCACCCAGGTGGACGCTCCGATGGCCTGCGCGAACTCGGGCGATCCCGGGTCGCCAGCGAACCCACCCGGTACGAACATGCCAAGAAACACCACCTGCCAGAGCCGGTTGGTCACGATGGAGAAGCTCAGCGCGAAGCTGCGGATCATCCACTCGCGATGGTCGGCGAACCGGCGGGCGCGCGCCATCCGGTAGCCCGCGATCGTGCAGGCCAGCCAGAGCACGGCCAGAGTCGTGTTGGCCACCTCCTGGTTCGCGCCGAACTCGCCGCGCCAGGTGAACCACAGGGAGGCGATCCCCGCGGGCAACACACCGAGGAACACGTACAACTGCCCGCTCCACCGGTGCACCGCCGGGTACCGGGTGCGCAACCACGGCCACACCTGTAGGCACGCGGTGCACAACGCCACCGAACCGAAGAAGATGTGCAGCACCAGTGTCGCGTAGTGCCCCGGAAACCGCGGCTCGACCCGCGACTGGCTCGGGTCGAGCCCAAGATACGGCGGCAGCGTGAACGCGAGGAACGCGATCGTGCCCACCAAGAGCGGCCCGACCCAGGGGCGCCGCAGGATTGGCCTGGATACACGCGAAGTCATGAGCTAGCCCCATCTGGTGGACTGAGTCTTCCCGCCCGATCCTTCGCCTCCGGCAGCCGAAAGCCACGCCGGCCGGCCCGACGATTCGTGGTGGTGTTAGCCCTACCCCGCTCGGGGCATCGGGCCGCGCCGGTTTACCTGCATTTGTGCATTGTGGACGAATGGGAGATTCAGTAGTCTTCGAGGGCTTGTGCGATATCCGTGATCGAGTCGAGAAAGGTCTGCGCCTGTGCTGGCTGCCAGCGGTCGAAAACCGCGTAGAGCTGGCTGATGCTTTCGGCGTAGAGCGTGTTGAACCGCTCGACGCTGGTGGCGTGGACGCGGATGGAGCGCCGGTCATTTCCGTCGGGGCGGCGCTCGATCCAGCCCTCCTTCTCCAGCCGGGTGAGCACCCCGGTCATGGTCGCCAGATGGGTGTTCGTCCGCCTGGCGAGCGCCGTCGGGGTTTGCGGCCCCTCGCGGTGGAGAACTTCGAAAACCGTGAGGTCGCTCTCCTTGAGGTATGCGGCTTCGGCGACCAAGCGGTCCCGTGCGGCAAGCGCGGTGCGGAGCCTGCGGAGCGCAAGCAGGAGTGGTTCGTTCGCATGCGGGGCAGCGTTCACGCGCCAAGTCTCCTTGCGATGAGGGGATACGGGGTGATCCCGACGTCGTGTAGTCGTTTCCGGACGACACTGTAGAAGCTTGGTCGCAGCACCTGGCCGGCGAGGAAGGGCACGGTCTTTCCGGGCAGCACGGCGTAGTTCATGATGAGAAACGGCGCGCCGTCGGTGAATTCGAGCAAGGTCGAGTTGTCCACGTTGAGTGCGCGCGCATACCAGTCGGAGACGGACTTCCACGCCTCGACCGCGTTCGCGGAGGTCGTATCCCCCGCGAAGTGGTTCAACAGGATCTCGCCGTCCTGCCCCTCGGTGTCGCCGAAGCGCCCGCCGTTGCTGGCCGTCATTGCCAACTCGGGTGTGGGGAAGCCGAGGTCCGCGGTGCGCTGGAGCAGAGCGTCGCGGATCGGCTCGGTCGCGTGCACGAGCAGCGCGAGGTCGTACCGCGGCCCGCCCTTGATCGGCACGATCACCTTGACTCCGAGGGCGTGCGCGGTGGTGGCGCCCTCCTCGCGGAGGGTGCTGGCGAAGTCGACGAGCCGGTTCGCGTACTCGTCACGCTGCTTGCTTGCCTTCACGAACGGGCCTCGGGTGCTCGTATCGATGTTCCAGGCCAGGTGGGTGAACCAGCCATCGAGCGGGGTATCGAAGTTCATGGGATGCCTCCAGTTAATATGATTCTCATATTATATGAACTTCATAGCAACTGCCGGTCGATGGGACGGCGTCGGGCCGGGGCGATGAGCCCGACCAGTAGCGCGGCCAGCGCGAGCGCGGCGGTCGACCACAGTAGCGGCACTATCCCGGTGCCCTCGACCACGAGCCCGCCGACGAAAGCGCCGAAGGCGATCGATGCGGTGAACACGCCGACGTAGAGGCCGGTGACGTGCTCCACCCGGTCCGGCGCCGAGACGGTCATCCACAGCTGCGCGCCGACCGATACCCCGCCGTAGGCCGCACCCCACAGCGCGATCGCGGGGCCGGCGACCACAGCGATCGTGCCGAACAGGGCGAAGAGCGTGAGCGCGACGGCGATTCCGGCGGCAAGTAGCAGCACCGTAAGCCGAGGGCGGCGGCCCGCGGCGGCTCCGGCCGCGAAGTTGCCGATCAACCCGAACACCCCGTAAAGCAGGAGTAGCAGCGCGACGGCGTTCGCCGACATCTCCGCCATCCCTTCCAGCGCGGGGCGGACGTAGGTGTAGGCGGCGAAGTGCGCGGTGACCAGCAGGACAACCACGATCAGCCCGCTGACAACCGCTGGCCGGGCCAGGGAACGCCGTGTGGCGGTGGTGGTCTGCTCGTCGGTCGGCGTTGGCCGACGCAGCGCCGGCAGCGCGAATATGAGCGCGGCGGCGTTGATCAGCGCCAGGACGGTGAGCGCGCCGAATGCGGCCCGCCAACCGAAGGCGTTGCCCACGAACGTGCCGAGCGGGACCCCGAGCACCGACGCGGAAGCGACCCCGCTGACGGCAAAGGACACCGCTAGGGCGATATTGCGGGGCGCGACCAGCCGGGTGGCGACCGCCGAGGCCATTCCCCATACGGCGCCCATTCCGACGCCCAGGATGATTCGCCCGATCACCAGCATGCCGAACCCGCCGGCCACGGTGGTCAGCGCGTTGCCGGCGGCGAGCACCACCATCGCGGCGGCCAGCACCATGCGCCGATCCAGGTTTCCCAGTAGTCGCGGCACCAGCGGCGCGGTGATCGCGGAGACCAGCCCGGTGATGGTCAGGCTGGCGCCGGTCGCGCCTGAGGAGATACCCAGGCCGTCGGCCATCGGGGTGAGCACCCCCACCGGCAGCATCTCGGAGGTCACCACCAGGAAGGTCGCGACGGTCAGCACGCCGACGGCGACCCATTGGGGCAGCGAGGTCCGCTCCGCGCGGACCGGATCGGAAGTAGACACAGCAGAACCCATGCCTCTACTGCACCGTCTCCCAGCAGCTGGAACAACGCCGATTTCCGCATCGAACGATGAGTCAGGCTAATTGATAGCCGCTAGGGTAGTGGGTGTGAGCGCCAGGATTCCGACGATGCACCAGGGGCATGTGCAGCAGATCGAATGCCTCCTCGCGCTGGCCGATGAACTGCATTTCGGGCGCGCCGCCGAGCGCCTCGGGCTATCCCAATCGCGGGTCAGCCAGCTCATCGCCGCGTTGGAATCCCGGGTTGGCGCCCGGCTGGTGGAACGCACCAGCCGCCGGGTTGCGCTCACCAGGATCGGCAGCCAGTTCGTCAGCGAAGTCCGGCCCGCCTACCGGACGCTGCTGCGCACCTTTACCCGAGCACGGGATCGGGCACTGCGCGGCGCGGTGGAAGAACTGCGCATCGGGTTTACCGGCATGATCTACGAGGAGATCACCGCGAGCTTCCGTGTCCTCTACGACACCCACGGCATCGCGGTGCACGCCCATGATCTCCCGCTCGGCTCCCCGTTCGCCGCCGTCCTCGACGGTGAGGTCGACGCGGTGATCGCCGAGTTGCCCGTGCACGAGCCCGAACTGACCGTCGGGTACCGGTTCGCGGCCAAGGACCAGTTCATCGCCCTCAGCGTGGATCACCCGCTGGCATGCAGGGAAGCCGTCGAAGTCGAACACCTTGCCGAACTCGACCTGCTGCACCGCGCCGGCGACGCGCCCGACTACTGGAAAGCCGCGCACACGCCGCCCGCTACTCCCGCCGGCGTACCGATCCAGTCGAGCACCGGCATCACGACGATCCAACAGGGCATGACCCTGGTTGCCTCGGGCCGGCACGCCTTGCTCGTCTGCCAACCGCTCGCGGAGCACAACACCCGCACCGACCTGCGTTTCGTCCCGGTTCGCGGGCTCGAAGCGAGCAGCCAACTCGGCCTCGTCTGGCGCACCGAACACACCAGTCCCCAGCTGACCGCGCTCGCCGAACTCCTCGACGAGGGAAGTAAGCCACCAAACCGCAATCCTTAAGGATATTGCGGTCACTAGTTGTGGCCACTGCGCGAGAGTGGGACGGCGTGCGCCAGTGTCTCGGCCCGTCAGCTGTGGCTGGCCAGCCACAGCGTCAACACCCTGGCGGCCAAGTTTCCCGAACTCGCCTGTAGCGCCGCTGACCGCCAGATCGCTGAACTACACGCAACGATGGTCCGCGACCAAGCGCAGGCAGCCGAAGCCTGGACTCGCCGAACAAGGCGCTACGCGACCATATCCGGTTGATCCGGATCACGGCTGCCGGTCACTGCGCACCGACATTGCCTGCAGCCACGGTAATGTGTTGTTCCCCGCTTGGGCGCTCGATCTCGTCGATGGCGGCGATCGCGAGATCTTCGGCGCTGATGCGTGAGGTTCCGTCCGGTGCGGTAAGCAGCGTCGTGGTGCCGCGCCGATACGTTCCGGTTCGGTTTCCGGGCGCGAGGTTTGCCGGCGGACTGAGATAAACCCAGTTCCGATAAGAGTGTTCGACGCAGGTGTTGAGTTGTTCCAGGCTCGCGCTCGCGATGTCTCGCACTTCCGCCGGGACATAATCAGGATCGTCGATCACCAGCTTGTCGCCATGCTGCGGTGATCTCAGTGCTCCCGCTCCGCCGATGACCAGTAGCGGGAGCTGCCGGCGCTCGACCGCATCGAGGAGGCTCGCGGTAACTGCCACGATGCTGTGTTCTTGACCGGCTGCTGCCCGGACGGTCAGGACTACGGAATCCGCTTCGCTTAGGGCCGTGTCGACCTGTGTGGACACTCGAGCGTCGACTGCCCGTGCAACGATGGTGCTATCGGCGTAGCTGGCCGGTGTGCGTGCCGTGGCGGTGACTCGATGGCCGCGAACGGCGGCTTCGCTGACCAGGCGGCTGCCGACCATGCCGGTGGCGCCAATGATGGTGATGTTCATCTGGAATGTCCCTTCGATGGGTGGGAACGCGGCGTGAACTGTCCTGCCACCAGGGCGGTGAGCGCGAGGGCGAAGCCGGCGATCTGGATCAGGTTCAGGGTTTCCCCGGCTATCGTCACGCCGAGTACGGCCGCGACGAGTGGGGAGAGGATGCCGAGTAGAGCGGTTGCGGTCACCGGCAACTTGCCGATGCCACGGAACCAGAGCGTGTAGGCAACCAGCCCGCCAATGACGCCGAGCCAGACATATCCCGCAACACCCTTGGCGTCGACCTGTGCGGGAACGCCTTCGAAAAGCAGCGTCGGTAGTAGCAGCACGATGCCGCCGAAACTCAGTTGCCAGCTGGCGAACCCGATCGCACTGACCCCAGGCGGCCGGCCCCACCGTTTGGTGAGGACCACGCCGGTACCCATTGCCGCGGCGCCCCCGATCCCGGCCGCGATCCCAACCGGATCGAAATCGGCGGCAGGGCCGAGTACGACCATGCCCACCCCGGCAACCCCGGCCGTGCCCCAGGCCAGTCGCCATGACGACAGGCGCTCGGCGAGGATCACGGCGGCAAGGAACGCGACGAGGATCGGTTGCGTCGCGCCAAGGGTTGCCGCGACACCTCCAGGTAGCCGGTCGGCAGCGACGAACAGCAGGGGAAAGAACACCCCTATGTTCAACGTTCCCAGGACGGCGGCTTTCCACCACCAGGTGCCGCGTGGCAGCGCCCTGGCAATCACAAGTCCGAGGAGTCCGGCCGGCAGGGCGCGCATCAGGCCAGCAAACATCGGCCCCTGCGGCAGTAACTCGGTAGTGACGATGTAGGTCGTGCCCCACACGGCTGGGGCGAACGCCGTCGCGAGGGTCATCGCGACGGGCGGTGAACCCGGCGCCGGCGCGGATCGAGCGAAGCTGGTCGAAGTGGTCACTCGTCCACTTTCCGCCGCGCCAGTCAATGAGTCCAACACATTATTTTCATGCGAACAATCTCGATATACGATGGATCAGTGGAGCTGCAGCAACTGCGTTACGTGCTTGCCGTCGCCGAAACACGGAACTTCACCCGCGCCGCGGAGAACTGTTTCGTTGTCCAATCCGCGCTCAGCCACCAGATCAAGTCGCTGGAGCAGGAGCTGGGTTTCCAGCTGTTTGCCCGGACGAGTCGCCGGGTTGAACTCACCTCGGCCGGAGCGGCCTTCCTGCCATCCGCCCGTGCCGCGCTGGACGCGGCGGATCGCGCGGTCGCCGATTCGGCGGCAGCGGTGGGACAGATTCGTGGCACCCTTTCGGTCGGTGTCATCCCCACGGTCACGGCTGTCGATATTCCTGCCGCGCTTGGCAAGTTCCACCGCGCGCATCCGGCCGTGCCGATCAGACTGCGCGGCGGGAACAGTGACGCGTTCATAAACTCGATCACGAACGGCGCCCTGGACGTGGCGGTGCTCGGCCTTGCCACGTCCACGCCGCCCGAGAAGGTAGCGACCGAGGTCCTCGCCCGCGAGCGACTCGTGGCTGTGGTTTCCGCCAAACACCGGCTGGCGAGCCGGCGCAGGTTGCGTTTACGAGATCTTGCCGACGACACCTTTGTCGACTTTCCCGAAGGGTCTCCAGGACGCACGCAATCGGATCTGGCTTTCGCTGCCGCCGGTATCACCCGTGCCGTCGCCTTCGAGGCGATGGGCACCGAACTGATCCTCGATCTCGTCCGGCAGGATCTCGCCAGCACACTGTTGCCACCGGGGCTCGTCACTCCCAGCGCGGAACTAGCGACTATCCCATTGCTTGACGGTCCTACCCGCACCCAGTACCTGGCCTGGAGTAGCTTCAACCCCACTCCTGCCGCGGCCGCGTTCATCTCACTGCTGAAGACGGATCAGCGGCGCTCGGCCAGCTCGGCCGGCGTTGGTAGCGACCACTCGTAGCGTTCCTTGGCCAGGCGCAGGTGCAGCCAGACCTCGGTGCTCGCGACGTCCGGCCGGTCGCCGATCTGCTCGAGCGTTTGGTCCAGTTCGGACGCCGCAGGCGCCGAGACCGTGGCGACGATATCGAATCGGCCAACGGTATGCGCAAGGAACTCGACGTCATCCCGTGCGGCGAGCGCGGTGCCGACCGCGTCGCCGGAACCGCGAACGTTGAGGCCGATACCGCACAACAGGCCTGCCTCCGGCCGGGCTCTACTGAGGACAGGCCCTACCCGGATGACCTCGTTGTCGACCAGATAGCCGACCCTGGCGCGGACCGCGGATGCGGACAGCCCGACATGCCGCGCGATACGGGCGAAGCTTTCCCTGCCGTCCACCTGTAGGCGCGACATGATCGCGAGATCCCGCTCATCGAGGCGTAGCCACGACGGCAGTGGGCGCCCAGGCATGAACAGACCCTTCAACACCTGAACGTAAACCAGTGAATTGACGCGTTCCACGCCCGGGAGCCCGCGAATATAGGCCACCGTTCGGTAGAGCTCGGCGGAATCGGGCAGCCGTAGCTCGGCCGCGACCTGGTATTCCCCGCTCACCGCGGAGACAAACGCCGCGGCCGGCATGGCGGCGATCGCCTCGGTGGTCGCCCTCGATCGGCCCGAGGTGCGGATCGCGAGATGCGCGTAAGCCGTGAGCCCAAGGAATTCCGGGTGTACCGCGGCGACCACCGTCAGTGACTCGTCCATGGTGAGCTGCGCGAGTCTGGTGGCGACGGTCGAACGTGCCACGCCGATCCGCTTGGCGAGATCCGCCACGCTCATCCGGCCGTCCGTACGCAACGCCGCGATCAGCGCGTCGTCGACACTCAATTTTCTCTCCGGAGTTTCTGTGCAAGAGTGTGGTCATATCGTGCGTAATATTGGGCAGATTGATGCGTGTATGCAACTTTATGCATAGTAACTCCGACGAATCAACTGTCAGCTGTGCTGTCACGTGCGTGATCTGGTTGCCTTCGGGCTCGGTGTTCATTAGCTTCACCGCCACAACAGCTCGTGTTCACCGCGGAAATGCCAGGAGTCCACCCGATGCGCAGGTTGCCCGACCTCGAACCGTCCACACTCGACGCCGGCGCGTCGATCCTGGTTCCGGACGCGCTGGTGACGGTCGACGGCGCTCCCGAGGGTGCGGCGGCGGTCCTCATCCTTGGCGACCGGATCGCCGCCGTCGGCTCGGCCGAGGACTGCCAGCGTGCGGCGGGGTCACTTGGCCAGCCGCAGCCTTCGGTCGAGCGGCTACAGGGGACACTCCTGCCCGGTTTCGTCGACCCGCACGCGCATCCACTGATGTACGGGCAGATGATGACCTGGGTGGACTGTGGACCCAGCAAGGCATCGAGTATTCCGGAGATCATCGCCTTGCTACGTGCCGCGGTGGAGCAAGCGCCAGCGGGTAAACCCGTGCGAGGTTACGGCTACGAACACCGCAACCTGGCGGAGAAACGCCACCCGCACAAGAGTGAACTCGACGTGGTCGCGAGCGATCGGGATGTCTACCTGATGAACGCGAGCGGGCACGGTGGTGTGGTCAACAGCTACACGTTGGCGCGGAACGGCATCACCCGCGACACCCCGAACCCGGCCGGCGGGGAGTTCTTCCGGGACGAGCACGGGGAGCTCACCGGCGAGCTTTCCGACGCCGCCTGCAACATCCTCACCGGTGTGTCCGGAGTGAAAGTCGGCCACCATGGTCCGAACTTTCACCTTGCCGACGAACCAGACGAACATCTGCGCCAGCTGGCCGCCGCACAGGATCGCTTCCTGGCTGCGGGGGTCACCTCGATCGGCGACGCTCAGGTCACCCGCCGGGAGTTCGATATGTACCTGCGGCTGGCCGAGACTGGCGCGCTACGTACCCGGGTACACATGTACCTGCTCTCGCATCTGCTCGACCAAGCACTCGAGATGGGGCTGCACGGCGCGTTCGGGAACTCGTACCTTTCCTTCGCGGGTATCAAGTTCTACGCGGACGGCACGCTCGGCGGCTGGACGGCGTACTTCCCCGACGGCTACGTGGGCGACCCGTGCCGCACCGGCCAGCTCTATCACGAGCCAGCCGAGTACGCCGCGCTGATCGCCAAGGCGCATGCGGCCGGGCTGCAGACCGCGACGCACGCGCAGTCGCCGGATGCGATCGCGATGGTGATCGACGCCGTCGCGAGCGCGGCGCGGCAGCATCCGCGGCGCGACGCTCGGCACCGGATTGAGCACTGTGGACTACCAACGCCAGAGCAGATCGAGCGGATGGCCATGCTCGGGATCTATCCGGTCAACCAGCCTCAGCACTACTACAACTGGGGCGAGGGCGTCACCGATGCGGTAGGCACACCTGGTGAGCGGTTCAATCCGCTCGGTGAGTTCCAGGCCGCCGGGGTACCCGTCACGCTGAGCTCGGATGCTCCCGTCGCGGAGCCCAACCCGCTCGAGGCTATCCAGACCGCCGTGACCAGGCTGACCAAACGGGGCCACCGGCTCGGTGGCAACGACCTGCGCATCGACGTTCGTTCGGCCATCGCGGCACACACCATCGCCGGCGCGCGAGTGCTCGGCAGGGAACGCGACTTCGGATCGATCACCCCTGGCAAACGAGCCGATCTCGTCCTGCTTGGTGCCGACCCGCGCACCACGAACCCCGACCGCATCGCGAGTATCGACGTGCTGCGTACGTGGGTTGGCGGCAAGGTCCAGCACCAGTCCTAGGCCCTGAAATCCCGGCAGTCATGGAGTTCCCACGATGACACACTCGGATCAGTCGCTCCGGAAAGCGCGCAAGGCGGGTATCGCCGCCTTCGTCGGCACAACGATCGAGTGGTACGACTTCTACATCTACGCCACCGCGGCGAGTCTCGTCTTCGGGACGGTCTTCTTTCCCGAGACAGGTGATCGGCTGACCGGTATCGCGGCCGCGTTCGCGACCTATGCGGTCGGGTTCTTCGCCCGACCGCTCGGCGGCATCGTGTTCGGACACGTGGGCGACCGCGTGGGTCGCAAGACCGCGCTCGTGGTGACGCTCCTGATGATGGGCGCGGCAACGTTTCTGATCGGCTTCCTCCCCACCTATGCCCAGGTCGGCGTATGGGCGCCAATCTTGTTGGTGTTACTGCGGTTTATCCAAGGACTCGCGGTTGGCGGCGAATGGGGCGGCGCCGTACTGATGGCAGTTGAGCATGCGCCCGAGCACAAGAAGACGTTCTATGGCAGCTTTGCCCAGGCCGGAAACCCCGCTGGTGCGCTGCTGGCCACCGGTTTCTTCAGCCTGCTGAGCATGGGCGGTACCGACTTTCTCACCGAATGGGGTTGGCGAATCCCCTTCATCGCCTCGGCCCTGCTGATCGTCGTCGGGCTGGTCGTGCGGCTTACCGTCGAGGAATCACCAGTATTCCAAGAGGAACCCGAGACTCCGGACAAGCACAGCGAAGTGCCCATCCTGCATGCCCTTCGGACGAACTGGAAGACGATCCTGCTCGGTATCGGCGTTCTCCCGGTGGCCGTCGGCGGTTACTACCTGGTCACCACCTTCGCGACGGCCTACGCCACCGATCCTTCGGTTGGCGTCTCCGAATCACTCGTGCTCAACGCGCTGAGCATCGCCGCGTTCGTCGAGCTGGCTACCACCTTTGCCGCAGCCTGGCTCGGTGACCGGGTTGGCAGGGTGCGGGTCATCGTGCTTGGCCTGGCCGGTGTTGCGGTGCTCGCGGCGCCACAGTTCCTGGTGTTCGCCACCAAGGACGCCGCGCTCATCATCCTTGCGTTCATCGTGATGCGGCTGGCAATGACATCCATCTATGGTCCAATCGCGACATTCCTGTCCCAGATGTTCCGCCCGCAGGCCCGGTACACCAGTATCTCGCTTTCCTACCAGCTGGCTGGCGCGATCTTCGGTGGACTGTCCCCGCTGGTCTCCACACTCCTGTTCCAGGCGACCGGCAGCATCTGGCCGGTTATCGCCTTGCTGGTCGGAATGTGTGTGCTCAGTGCGGCGTGCGTCCTTGTCGCCCCGCAACACGCGGTCGATGAACCGGACCACGGAAAGCAGCCAACCCGCACCGACTGACGAGCTCTCACAGCGCCATGGCGGGTATGACCAGCGTGCCGACCAGCAGGATGGGTCCGATCACCACCATCGACAAGCCCCACCGCATCAGCAGCCTGGTCATCCGTGGCCGCTGTGTTTCCTCCACCGTGGTCGCCACCAGCGTGGCGCCGACGGTGGAGAACGGGGAAACGTCGACGATGGAGGCGCAGACGCCGATCGCGCAGATCAATGCCCAGCCGGGGATCGAGCCCGAGGCGACCAACGGTATGGCCAGCGGCACGAGTGCGGCGAGCATGCCGGTAGTGGAGGCGAAGGCCGAGATAAGCCCGGCGATGAGGCAGATGAACAGGGCAGCAAGCAATGGCACCCCGATGCGACTGGCGAGCTCGCCGAACATATCGATCGCACCCATGTGCTCAAGCACGCCGACGAAGGTGATGATGCCGCCCACCAGCAGAACCGTGGACCAGTCAATTCGCGGAATGGCCTGCTTTGCTGAGTCCGGGTCGAGTAGCGTCAGTACCGCGCCGAAGGCGAAGGCCAGTACGCCGATATCCGGTTCGCGCTCGGTTACGGACAGCACGATGACCGTGCCGATGAGTCCGAGCATGGCGAGCACGGTGGCTATCTGGTTGCGGGTGAACGGCTTTCGCTCGGTACTGCTCAGCGACGGGGTCGACGTCGCGGTACCACCGTTGCGGCGCAACAACTGTGACCCACCAAAGAGGGCATAGGCGACTGCCAGCAGCAACAGGTTGATCGCCACGGTAACCAGGAGCAGCACCAGCGGGCTCAAGTCGATACCAGCGCGCTGTGCGGTGCCGTAGGTGATGATGCCGAACAGGCTGGTCGGCGCGAATGCCCCGGCGCTGAGACCGGTGCCGAGCGATAGCGCCATCAGCATCGGGTCTATCTCGCGCTTGTTGGCGACCATCATGCCGATCGGCGCCATCACCAGCCCGCCAAGCGGGGAGCCCATCGCGGCGATTCCGGCTGTCAGTAGGAAGAACACGATCGGCAGGAGTGCCAACCGGTCGCCGACTCTGCCGAGGGCGGCCTCGATGATCCGGTCGACCGTGCCATTGGCATGGGCTATTCCGAAGAAGTAGGTGACGCCAACCAGCAACACCATGATGTCGATCGGAAAGCCCGCGATGACTTCCTCGAGGGGAAGCTGCGCGAGCCATAGACCGACGCCAGCTGCTCCGGCGAACATCAGCACGCCAAGGTGAGCGTTGCGGAATGCCGATACGACAAAGACACCTACGAAGATCAGCAACGCTGCGATCTCGACTGCCATTCGCCAACTCTTCCCATTCGGTCCACTGTGCGGCACACTGGTCTACAGTGCGAACCGGAGGCGAGTAAGTTAGCTCGCCGGCTACCCCACGTCAAGGTTCGTGATAACGGGAGGTCTGGTGTCTGCCACCAACAGCGTGGTGAACGCTTTTCGGGTACTCGAATGCGTAGCCAAGATGCAGCCGGTTGGCCTTTCCGAGCTCAGCCGTGCGGCCGGCTTGCCGAAGTCCAGCGTTCAGCGTGTCCTGCTCACCCTGCACGAGATTGGTTGGTTACGACCGTCCGGTTCGCAGCCGACGCGGTGGAGTCTCACCTATCGCGCGTTCTCGGTCGGTACCCAGGCCCGCGATCACCAGCTCTTTCGTGAAACAGCCTTGCCATTCCTCAATGAGCTGCAGCTGACCACGACGGAGACCATCCATCTCGCGGCGGCGGACGGCCAGGAACTGGTGATCATCGAACGGTTGGACACCGCGCACCGGCTACGGGCGTTTCTGCCGCTCGGCTCGCGAATCCCGTTGCATGCCTCGGCTACCGGACTCGCCTTTCTGGCCTCGAGCAGTCCTGAGTTCATTTCGGACTACCTTGCCGGTCGGCTCGCTGCGCAGACCGATCGGACCATCACCGACCCGGATGTCCTGCGGGAAACCATCGAAACGGTTCGGTTGCGCGGATATTCGGTGAACGAGGAAGGTCTCACCGACGGTATTACCGCCATTGGTGCGGCGATCGTCAACGCGCGGGGCGAGCCGATCGGGTCCGTGTCGGTGTCCGGCCCAAGTACCCGGATGACTCCCGAGGTGTTCGAAACCTTCGGCGCGGCGGTGCGCGAAACCGTGGGGCGAATCCACGCCGCACTCTGAGTGACGGCCGAGTGGCATCCTGCCGACCCGAGTGCTTCCCGTGCTCCCGGCTTGACGTGTGCACCATCAGTAGATAATTATCTACTTAACTAGTTAGTAAAATTTGGTGCCTAGTCGGAAGGTGGGACCGCGACACAATGAAGTGGTATGCGCGCGACAAGATGCGTCGACTAGTGGTTATCGCGGCGGTATCCGCGGTAAGTATGGGCGGACTGGCCGCGACGGCAGCACCGGGCGCCGAGCGGGAATGGCTTGATATCCAGGTATTCGCGGAAGTGCCGGAGCCGGGTCATCCGGAAGGCATCACGGTTGCCGAGGACGGTACGACCTATGTGGGTACCCAGCAGCACATTACCGAGCCGCGTAACGGGCCGTCGAAGATCTTCGCTTACAGCCCCGAGGGCGCGCTGATCGACGAGTACGTGATCGAAGGACAGGATCCCGATCACGGTGCCGGTATCGTCGGGCTGGCGCAGGACGGTGACGGCGTGATCTACGCCCTCGATCGGTATCCGCAGCGGGTCATCGCATTGGATCCGAAAACGGGCGAGCAGTGGGACTATGCGTCCTTCGAACAGGTGAAAGACCTCTGCATTGGGCTACCCGCGCTGGTGCTGGCGACGCAGTGCGTCGTACCCGACGGGCTTGCCTTCGGGCCGGATGACGCGCTGTATGTCACCGACGTTGGCCAGGGCCTGATCTGGCGAGTTCCGCCCGGTGGCGGGAAAGCCGAGGTGTGGTTCACGGATCCGAGGATTGAGAGCATCTTCGGCGCCAACGGGATCGGTTTCGTGGACGAGGACACGCTCATGTTCGCGCAGACCCTGAACGGGCCACTCGACGGTGTGCCGCCACGTCCGGATGCCAGCCGGCTGTACACGATCGACCTGCAGGAGGACGGGAGCGCCGGCGAGCTGGAAACCTTCTGGCAGAGCAAACCCGCCGACGGGATTGACGGGTTCGCGATCGCCGAATCAGGCAACATCTACGTCGCGCTCGCACTCGCCAACGCCGTCACCGTGGTCTCGCCGGAAGGCAAGGAGATAGGCCGCAATCCGGCCAATGCGGTGGAGAACCTGCTGCTGGATGTGCCTATGGACGATCCGGCAAGCGTGGCCTTCAACGGGGACCGGGTGCTCGTCACCAACCACACGCTGTTTCTCGGCAACCCGGCTTCGTTCGCCGTGCACGACGTGTACGCCGGCGAGCGGGGTAAGCCCGAGTACCGGCCGCGGTTCCGGTGACACTCCCGCTCGACCGGTTCGCGGCTGTCGCCGAACTTGACTAATAAGTAAATAAATCAAGGGGCGGGTAGTCGAACTGGCTACCCGCCGCCCTGATCCGCGGAGGAACCCGATGAGATCGTCCTGCTATCCGCTCGCCCGCCGGCAAGCGTTCGTTTTGCTCGCCGCAATCGGCACCGCGGCGATTGCCTTCCTGCCCGTTGTCGGCGCGGTGCAGCTGGCCGGAGTGAGTCTGACCGCGTGGATACTCGTCATCCTCATGATCGTTGTACCCGTTGCCACGATCCTGGTCACCGGGAACGAGGTCGACTGAGTCGCCAGTTTCCCCGCCCGGAGGCGTCGGTTTGCGCTTTCTGGGTGTGGCTTTCCCTTCCAAGGTCGGATCCAGTAGTGCGCTACGCGCTGCTTGATGCAAGGAGTGTCGATGACGCTGACGATGGTGTTGGCTTACTTCGCGGTCACCGTCCTGATTGGCTGGATAGCTCGGCGAAGGGTGCGCCGGTCAACCGACGAGTACTTCATCGCCGGCAGGAGCGTCGGTACCTTCGCGAACTCCTGGGCGTTCCTGGCTACGATGGCCAGTGGCGGCACCATCATGGCATCGGTAGGGATGACCCTGTTCCTTGGCCTGCCGTACACGGTCAGCCTGGCGGCGGGTGCACCCGTCGGCTTCGCGATCGCGTCGATCCTTGTCGCTCGGCCAATGCGCAGGGTCGGCCAGTACACCGTGCCCGACTTCTTCAATGTGCGATTTGCCAACCCGGTCATTCGTTGGGCTTCACCGATCGTCATCCTGATCGCCAGCACCGTCTACATGGTTGCCCAGCTAACCGGATCCGGCATCATCGCCACGGTACTGCTGGGGTGGAGCCACGAGACCGGAGTGATAATCACCGGCGTCATCTTCGTCCTGTACACCTCGCTGGGCGGCTTCCTGTCGGTCACCTGGAATGACGTGCTACAGGGCATTCTCATGGTGGTCATGACCGTCGCGTTCGGTGTGATCGCGGTGTTCTCGGTCGTCAACTTCGCGGACACCTTCAGCCGAGCGGCCGAGCAGTACCCTTCCTACGGCATGATGGGCGGCGGCTTGCCCTTCTGGTCGTATATAGGCGGCTTCGTCACGTCGGCGGCCACGATATGCGTACTTCCGCACGTCATCATGCGCGTGTACTCGGCCCGCAACACCCGGTCAGCCAGACTGTCGCTCAACTACGCCATGATTCTCTACGGCGTTATCGTGCTGTCCACGGCACTGGTGCTCGCGCCGGTCGCCACCACCCTGTCCAATGTAGAGGAACTGAAGCCGGACGCCATCTTCTTCGCACTCTCCGGCAATATCCTGCCCCCGTTCCTGCAGGGACTGCTGGCCGCCGCGGTGCTGGCCGCCGTTATGTCCACAACGGCGGGACTGCTGATGGCCTGCAACTCAGCGATCAGCAATGATCTGTACGCGCGGCTGTTGCGTCCTGGTGCCAGCTCGAGCCAAGTAGTGCGCGTCGCGACGTTGTCGACGTGGCTGGTCGGTGTCGTCGCCATCCTGCTTGCCCTGAACCCGCCGGACTTCCTTGTCGTGCTTTATGTCGCGGCCGTTGGATTCCTGGCTTCGGCGTTCTTCGCGCCGATGATCCTCGGTATCTGGTGGCGTCGTTGCACATCACGTGGCGCGGCAGCCGGTCTGCTCGGCGGTGTGCTCAGTTTCGCGGTGGCGTACTTCTTCTTCGAGCTGCCCGATTCGACGGAGATCCTGATCGGAATCCCAGTGTCATTCGCGGCGACGATCGCGGTCAGTCTCACGGGTAGCGGCCCGTCCGCGGAACAGCGCGCGTTGATGGAGTCCGCACATTCTTCGGCCGAGCATCCATCGCCGGGCTGATCACAACCCCTTGGATTCGTCCAGGAACTGCCGGTACTCGGTGAGTCGCCGGCGCGATTCGCGTGCGGCATCCGGTGTGCGGGACAGCAATGTGGTAGCCAGGATGTCCACAAGCAGAACCTCGGTGAGCACTTCAGAAGTGAGTCCGGTCGTGGAGTGTGGCAGGTCGATCACGTGGCTGGCCTGCTTCCGAATATCCGGGCCGTGCGAGTTCGTTACCAGCACGGATTGCGCGCCGGCCGTTATGGCGGCATGGAGCAGAAGTTTCAGATCCGGATGCCGGCGCCCTGGCACGAACAGCAGCAGGCAGGTGTTCTCCCGTAGCCCCACGAGTTCATTGGCGAGCTGAAAGCCGTTCCGATCCAGATGACTGGCCGAAAGCCCGACCCTGCTCAGCCGGTCGCCCGCATATCTGGCCGCGGCGCCGGAGGCGCCAAGTCCCCAGGTCAGCACCCGGGGCGAGGCGAGCAGGAGCTCGGTAGCCGCGGCGATCGCCGCAAGGTCGATCGCCGCCTTGAGCTGTGCGTGTGACTCCTCGGCGTCTTCGATAACAGATACGACGGGACCTTCGGGGCGGTTGGCCGACCGGGAGATCGTCTCCTCGAGGCGCTCAGTGGGCGCGACGCCGTGAGTGAGTTCGATACCGACCTGCCGTTTGAGATCTGGCAGTCCCGAGTAGCCAAGCGCGCGTGCGGTCCGGACCACGGTCGCATCGCTGGAACCGACCTCTTCGGCAAGCTGGCTCGCGCTGCTGAACAGGATCGACGAGCGGTTCTGCGCAAGGAACTGTGCGACGGTGCGTTCCGATTGACGTAGTTCGGCCCAATGCGCGTCGACCCGCTCGGATAACGTTTGCATAACCGTACCTTACTCGTCCTCTGTAGTAGTCGCTACTACGCCTAGTATGAGCCGCATCGCTTAGTCCGAGCCATGACCTTACCGCGATGAGGTGTCGATGATGACGAATATGTCCGAGCGCTCGCCGAGCCAAGGCGCCGTGATTGAGCTCAAGGACGTAGAAAAATCGTTCGGCGCGACGAAGGTTCTCACCGGAGTTAATCTTTCCATCGCAAAAGGTGAAACGGTCGTCATTCTCGGACCATCCGGTTCTGGAAAGTCAACGTTGCTCCGTACGACGAACCGGTTGGAACCGATTGACTCGGGCGAGATCTGGTACCACGGAAAACCCATTCCACGGGAAGGGCGCGAGCTGGCCGCATACCGCGCTGAAGTGGGCATGGTCTTCCAGCAGTTCAACCTGTACCCACACAAGACGGCGGTGCAGAACATCACGCTTGCCCCGGTCAAACGTGGGAAGCAGAAACCGGAGGAGGCCCGTGCGCGCGCGTTGCGGCTACTCGCGGACGTCAACTTGAGCGAGCACGCCAATAAACGACCGGGTGCTCTTTCCGGCGGCCAGCAGCAACGGGTGGCCATCGCGCGGGCTATGGCGATGGACCCCGAGGTGATTCTTTTTGACGAACCGACCAGCGCTCTTGATCCGGAGATGATTCAGGAAGTCGTTCATGTTATGAAACGACTTTCCGCTGACGGCATGACGATGGCCGTAGTGACCCATGAGATTGGCTTCGCGAGAGAATCCGCTGATCGGATCGTCTTCATGGACGAGGGTCGAATTATCGAGGAAAGCGACCCGGAGAGCTTCTTCACCAACCCGCGGACCGAACGTGCCCAGGAGTTTCTCGGGAAGATTCTCAACCATTAACGGAGTGTCTGATGAATTACTCACGACGCAAATTCTTCGTGACCTCCTCGACCGCGGCTGCCGCGTTCGTGCTGGCCGGATGCCGGGGGATCAATCCCGAGCGGTTGGGCGGCCAGGCCGACGGTTTCGCCAACGTCGACCAGTCGGGCGTGGTGGCGCAGGGGCCGATCGGGAAGAACCTGCCGAGCAGTCCCATCCTGGATGAAGTACGGGGCCGTGGCTTCCTGCGATGTAGCGGTACCGACACGCTACCGGGCTTTTCCCAGACGAACCCGGTTACCGGAAAGCTCGCCGGCTTCGATGCGGGGATGGCCGAGCTGTTCGCGAAGTACCTGCTCGGCAAGCCCGCGGTCAACTTCGTCAAGTCCGGTGCGGATACGCGCGAAGCCTTTCTGCAGAACCGTACCGTGGATGCCACGATCAGCACCTATACGATCACCGAGAACCGCGAACGCATCGTGAACTTCGCGGGCCCTTACCTTACCGTCACCTCGGGCGTTGCGGTCCAGCTCGGGGAGACGGGCATCGCGAGCTCGGCCGATCTCGCCGGACGGGAAGTGGCGGTTCAGCCAGGCGCTGCGGAGGAAGCCTTGCTCAGGGAAGTGCCCAATGCCGTTCCGGTTCGGTTCGAGGAGTCCTCGCAGTGTTTTGCCGCCCTGCAGCAGCAACGCGTCGAAGCATGGGTGGCAAACACCGCCATCATCACCTCGCGGGCGGGAACTGACTCCAGAACCACGGTGACCGATATCCGCTTCGGCGAGAGTCCTTTTGGGATCGGGCTCCCCAAGGGAGACGACACCTACAAGACGGTGGCAACCGAGTTCATCAACACCATCGCCGAGGACGGCACCTGGCAGAAGCTCTGGGATGAGACGGCCGGCTTGGTGGACCGCACGACCAATCCAGAACCACCAGCGATCCCGATGGGCAGGTGACAACAATGGACGATCTCCTGAAAGCTCTGCCCGGGCTACTCGAGGGGCTGGGCGTCACCCTGTACCTGAGCATTCCGGCCTTCTTGCTCGCGATGGTGCTCGGTTCGATGATGGCTATCTTCCGGGTCAGCCGGGTGCGCTCCCTGGAAGTACTGGGGACGTTGTACGTCGAAGGTGTCCGGAACAGCCCGCTGCTGCTGATCCTACTGCTGTTGGTTTTCGGTCTGCCCGATGTCGGGATCCTGCTGCCACTGGAATTGGCCGTCATCATCGGACTTGGCCTCTACTCGGGAACATTCGTTTGCGAGGCGGTCCGGTCCGGGATCAACGGCGTCGATGTGGGCATGGTGGAGGCTGCCCGCGCTAGTGGCCTGACCACGCGCCACGTCATCAGCGAAGTCCTGCTGCCGGTCGCCCTGCGGACGATGATTCCGCCGCTGGCGACGGTGTTCATCACCACTGTGCTTTCCAGCGCGCTTGCCGCCGCTGTCGGCGTTACCGAGCTGACCGGTGCTACGAGGGTGTACAACCTGGTCGCGGCCCAGCCGTTTGTCGCTTTTGGAATCGCTGCTGCGGGATATCTGTTGATCAATCTGCTTATTGGCTGGGCAAGTGCCAAGAGCGAGCGACTGCTGAGGTTCAACCAATGAGTACATCGCGGATCTTCGATATTGCCGGGCCCCGGCAGCAGCGCAGGGTCAGGATCGCGACGACGGTTTCGCTTGTGGCGCTGGTTCTCGTCGGTCTGGTCGTGGCCGAGAAGCTCTACTACGAAGCCCAGTTCGTCTCGGAAAAATGGCTGGTCTTCTACGACCTCGATTTCATCAGGTTTCTGCTGGCGGGGCTCTGGGTAACACTCCAGGTATGCGCGGTGTCGCTGGTGACCTCGGCGCTGTTCGGCATCCTGCTTGCCTTGGGCCGCTTGTCGTCGGTGGCGGTGTTTCGGATCCCGGCGATCGGGGTGATCGAGTTCTTTCGGGCAATGCCGTTTCTGCTCATCGTGTTCGCGGTGATGTTCGGCCTGCCCAGTGTTGGGGTTTCGATGCCCGCCTACTGGCAGCTGGTCGTCGCCATCACGGTCAATGCGGGAGCGATGTTCGCCGAGGTCTTCCGTGCCGGGATCCTGGCCATTCCGCGTGGCCAACGCGAGGCCGGGCTTGCCACCGGGTTGCCAAGCCGTCATGTGTTCACCTCGGTGGTGTTCCCCCAAGCGGTGCGGAACACGACGCCGGCGCTGATGAGCCAGGCGGTGCGGGTGATCAAGGAGTCGAGTCTTGGCTACATCGTGGGCGTAGCCGAACTGCTGAACAACGCACGGGTTGTCTCCGAGTTCACCGGCAACTTCATCCAGGCGTATCTAGCGGCCGGAGTCCTTTTTGTCGTGATCAATACGACAGTGTCCTATCTGGGCGCACGTTGGGCAGACCGACTCGAATCCAGTTGATCGTAGGAGAAGAACGAAGTTTGATGAACTTCCACGACCTCATCACGGCCTACTCGGGACGCCGTACCGGCCTGCACTGCTTGACCGTGTTTCAACGGGGAAAGCTGGTTGGCGAGTGGTACGCGCCAGGTAGGCGCCGAAACCTACCGCACATGTTGCACTCCGCGACGAAGTCCTTTGTGGCGACGGCGATCGGGATGGCCGTGCGCGAGGGGAGGCTCAGCCTGGATGACACGCTGGCCGAGCACCTTCATCGCGAGTTGACCCAGCAACAGGCGCTCAGGGCGCAGCGACTCAGGATCCGTGATCTGCTCACCATGCGCACTGGGCACGAGACGGGAAGCTCTGGTGTGGTGTGGCGCGGTCTGCGCACCTCGTGGGTTGACGAGTACCTCGGTGAACCGCAACCGGGGACCCCGGGGGAGGAGTTCATCTACTCCAGCGGGACCTCGCATATGTTGTCGGTATGCCTGCACAACGCCACGGGCCAGAGTGTGCTGGAGTTTCTTGAGCCGCGCCTGTTCACGCCCCTTGGGTTTCGGAATCACGCATGGTCCGCGGATCCGGAAGGCTACAGCAGCGGCGGCAATGGGCTGACGATTCGCAACATCGACCTGTTGAAGTGGGGCGTACTGTATCTGCAGGAAGGTATCTGGAACGGCGCTCGGCTGCTTGATCAGCAGTGGGTTCGCGAGAGTAGCACCCCGCTCGTCGACGCGAGCCACTCCTCATGGAACGGAACCGGGTATTCGAAGGACGCGGCAGGCGATGCAACCGAGAGCTACGGATATCAGTTGTGGGTCAGGCAAGACTGCTACTACGCCTCCGGCATGTTCGGACAGTTCTGCGTCGTTAGCCCGGATACCGGCACGGTGGTAGCGGTGAACGCGGCCCTGCCACGAGAACACAGCCAATCGTTTGTGACGGACCTGGCGACTGTCCTTGACTTCGGGCAAGCCGTGGAATCCCCTGCAGAGATGTCTAGGGACCTGACGCTGTCGGAGGCTGACTCCTGGGACGAGTTCCTCGGTTCATTCGAGGCACCAGACGGAACCAGCTCGGTGACGGTCCGTCGGATCGGCCCGGCGGGCGAGCACCAAGCGCTACGAGTGCACGGGCATAGTCCACTCGGCGAGTTCGAATTCCTGGCCGGTATCGAGGAGGCCGCCGAATCATATGGGCCAATGCCAATGGCCGAACTTCATCACTCGTATCGTGCAGAGCGGGCGTTGACCAGCGCCACCGCCAAGCGGCCCTCCGGGACCGAGCTCAGGATCGATATCGACTACCTTTCCGCACCGTTCCGGGACGAACTCATCCTCACGACTAACGGCACCGAGGACCTACTGCTGGACTACCGCACAAACGTCAACAGCCAGGCAACGGAGCTGCCGCCGATAACCCTGCGCAGGGTCGCGTAGTTACCGCGCGCATAGCTCATGCCCGCAATTCGCGCGGCAGCTCGAACCGGACGTCCTCGATGGTCACGGTTGCCAGTACAACGTCGGCGTAGCCGTGGTCAGCCAGGCTGCTCAACACCTCGTCGACGAGGGTTTCCGGGGTCGAGGCACCCGCGCTCAGGCCCACGGTGTGGACGCCGGCCAACCATCCGGCGTCCACACCATCCGCGTCGTCGATGAGGAAGGCGTGCGCGGCGCCCGCCGCGTGCGCGACCTCGACCAGCCGCCGGGAGTTGGAGGAACTGCTCGATCCGACCACGAGGACCAGGTCACAGCGCGCGGCGATGGCCTGCACGGCGGCCTGCCGGTTGGTGGAGGCGTAGCAGATATCGTCGCTTGGCGGGTCAGCAAGATCCGACGGTCCGCGGGCAGTGCCTCGATACCCGGACCGGGGTCGTCCGGGTCGACGATCACGGTGTGCTCCGGCGAGTGGCTCCGTGTCCAGTCGATCTCCACGTGGTCGGCGTGCCCGATCTAGGCGATGGTGTAGCCGTCGCGGGTGTAGTGCCGCGCCTCGGCGTGCACTTTGGACACCAGAGGGCAGGTGGCGTCGATGATCTGAAGCCCGCGGTACGCGGCATGCTCGCGTACCGCGGGGGGAGACGCCGTGCGCGGAGAAGGCCGCTTCGCCGACAATCTCGGCTAGCTAGCCGGTTCCCTGAGCGCGACCTTTACTCAGACGGGGAAGCCCACAATGCAGGGGACGATCGTTTGTTTGTTCGTGTCCAGTGCATTACCGACAAGTGCCCAGGTACGCGGGTTGTACACGATGGCGATGTGTCCGTCGATGTTGATCGGGCAGCCATCCTGAGTGACGATATTGTCCACGCCGGACTCCCGAACGAAGGATGTCTCGATCGGGTTGACGATCTCGTCGGTTTTCGACGCGATGATCGTGTAGTCAACGCCAGGTTGCGCGATCGGACCATCGTTCAACTTCTCGATAGCTTCGGCGCCGTAGGCAAGGTCAACAGCGTTTTCCCAGCCGATGCCGTCCAGGATCTCCTTGACTGCCGAGGTGATTCCGAGCTGATTGGCCAGCTTCATCAGCGAACTCTCGCTCAGGCCTCTGGTCGGCGGGGAGATGGCGACGACCTTGGCTACCTTGTCCGCGTAACCCCGCACCTTCGGGATGTAGAGTGACTGGAACGCGCCGGTCGAGTCGCCGACCAGATTGACTTTCTCGGCACCGGTGGCCGCCAACACCTTGTCGATGTAGTCGGTGAGTTCATCGGCCTGGCTCTCCAGGTCGACCCAGGCGCCAAGCGGCACGTCGTTGACGATCTCGCCATACAGCGGCAAGAACGTGCAGAAGCCCCGTGCCGCAAGGCTTGCACCAAGCGTGCCCATATGTCCGTGGGGGTTTCCGCCGCCACCGTGCATCACGATCGTCGGATTGGGACGTTCTTTAGTCGGCTTGCAGTTCCAGTTGTTGTACCCGCCGCCTGACGAAACCGCGGCCGCTTTCGAGTCGGCCTTGGCCGCGGGCGCCGGTTGAGCGGATGCCGCCCCGGTCACGGTCATCATGGCGATCACCCCTAGTGCGGCTGCGGTCATCGCCGCCGCACGACGGGCAGTTGTGAATCTCATCGACGCACTCCTGTTTGTATTGGCTGACGCCCTGCCGAAGCGGGACGGGATCGAGGTAAAGTGATACGTGCGTATTAATTCGATTTGATACGAGAGTATTAAACAGTCGAGGGGAGTGTGTCAATGGCCACAACCCGTACGGGTGGCCGGGGCAGTACACAGGCGCGTAGCAGAGAAAAACGCGAGCGACTGCTGCGCGCCGCGAGTGAGCTGGTGACCGAAGGTGGCACTAGGGCGCTCACGCACCGCGCCGTCTCCGCCCGCGCCGGGCTGCCGCCCGCGGCCGCTGGGTACTACTTCCGCACCCAATGGGATCTGCGAGCGGAGACGCTGCGGCACAACATTGCCGAGCGGATCGAGGCGGTGCGCGAAGTGCTGCAGCGCGCGGCCGCAGCCGCCAGTGATCCGGTTGAGCTCAGCCGCAATGTGGCCGAAGGTTTGGTGGCCATCCCTTCGGACGTGATGAAGGTCCGCTATGAGTTCTACGTTGAAGCCTCCCGCGACGCGGCTTTGCGAGAGGTCGTCAGTGAAGCGGCTCGTTCCCTGGACGCCGTCGCGGTACCGCTGCTGCGGTCCCTTGGGATTGCGGACCCGGATGAAGCGGCCAGGTCGTTCTTCGCGGTCGGTGACGGTTTCGCTTTCCACCGGCTGATCGCGCCACGGGACCAGAACGAAGAGATCGAGCAGCTGCAGAAGGCGCTACTTGGTGTCTTCCACGTCTACACGTCCGATCGCCCAACCTTTGAGGCCGAGCTGCGCATGCGTGACTTCACGCGGATCGATCAACAACGCTAGCCGGAATCGCATTTCCGTCGGGATCTTGTGTTTTCTGGAGCAGTTACCGGGCGCCGGAGGAAGAGGAGGTCGAAGGTCCCCGAGCAAAAGGCAGAATGCCTCGATTTCCGAGTATGGCCCCGACCCGATGATGGTGCGGGTCACGAGAAATAACCGAGGCGGGAAACAACCATGACTGGCACCGCGAGGTCGGCACCACGGGGTGGGCGGCAGGGTCTCGCTGACGGTGGTAGTTCTGGGCGCTGGTTACGACCCACGGTGTTCGGCGCGATGGACGGCCTGGTCACCAATATTTCGCTAGTGGCCGGAGTTGGTGGTGGGGGAGCGGACCGCGGCGTGATCGTGCTCGCGGGACTCGCCAGCCTCGTCGCCCGAGCACTGTCTATGGCACTTGGTGAGTACGCTTCGGTCAGCACGCAAAACCACGCCACGGTTGTCGAGGCCGAGGCAGAACGAGCTCAGCACGTCCGCGATCCCGGCGCGGAGGAAACCGAACTCGCCGTCGCGTACGCCAAGCTCGGGCTCAGCGAGCACACTGCGCGACTGGTCGCCCGCGAGGTGCACGCAAATCCCGATGTGGCGCTGCAAGTGCACCTCGCGCAGGAACTGGGCATCGTCCTCGACCGGCGGCCATCGGCCTGGCTGGCCGGAATCTCGTCGTTCTCGAGTTTCACGATCGGCGGGCTGATCCCGCTGATCCCGTTCTTGGTAGGGAGTCCCTCGCTTATCGTCGGGCTCGGCGTAGCCGGACTGGGGCTGTTCGTCGCCGGCGTGCTGACCGCGCCGTTCACCCATCGAGGCTGGTGGCAGAGTGGACTACGACAACTCTTGCTCGGCGCGGTTGCGGCCGGAGCGACCTATTTGATCGGTACCGCGATCGGCGTCACCATCGCGGGATGAACCGGCGATTTCGCCGTAGCGGCACAGACCAAATCGCAAGCTTCAGAGATCCTGCGGTTTCTGGGGCGACGCTTCGTCGACCGCAGTGACCCAGGACACAGCTGGATCTTGTCAGGAATCGCGCAGCCGCCTCGTTCAGGTGGCGAGCGAACAGACAGGAGCAGATCATGCGGCACCACATCGTCGTCCTCGGGGCCGGATACGCGGGGACTTCCTCGGCCGGATACCTCGCCCGCCACCTGCACCGCGACGACTTCGAGATCACCGTCGTCAACGCGGAGCCCGATTTCGTCGAGCGGCTACGCCTGCACCAGCTCGCCGCGGGCAAGGACCTGCGCCGCCACGAACTGGCGGATATCTTCGCGGACACCGGGATCGCGCTGCGTATCGGCGCGGTCACCGCGATCGACCTGGAACGCAAGGTCATCACCATGACCGAAGGGCGTCAGGCCACACAGCTCGAGTACGACACCCTGCTCTACACGCTCGGCAGCACCATCGCCGAGCACGACGTTGCCGGCGTGCCCGAGCACGCCATGCATATCGCTGGGCAGTCCTCGGCACTGCGGCTGCGGCACCGGCTGGATGAGCTTGGTGATCAGGGCAGCGTGCTGGTCGTCGGCGGCAATCTGACCGCGATCGAGGGCGCCACCGAGATCGCCGACAGGCGACCGGGACTGCGGGTAACTCTCGCTACCGACGGCGAGCTCGGTGGCTGGCTTGGTCCAAAGGCCCGCGCGCATCTGTACCGGGCCTTCGACCGGTTGGGGATCGCGGTCCATGAGCACACCAGCATCAAGCGCGTCACGGCCACCGGTGCTATCGCCGCGGACGGTACGACCTTCGCTGCCGACGCGACCGTATGGGCAGCCGGGTTCGCCACTCACCCGATCGCCGCGGCCAGCGGGCTTGCCGTCGAGGACAACGGCCAGATCACCGTTGACCGGATGATGCGGTCGGTCTCGCATCCAGACGTGTACGCGGCCGGCGACAGCGCTTATGCCATCGGCACGAACGGCCTGCCGCTCCCGATGACCTGCGCCACGGCTGGTTTCACCGGACGGCAGGCGACCTCGGCGATCATCGGGGAACTGACCGGACGCAAGGCGGCGAAGACCGCGCTGGTGTACCCGGGTAACTGCATCAGTCTTGGCCAACGGGACGGGCTGTTGCAGATTGTGGACGGCGAGGCGCGGTCGAAGTCCTGGGCGGTGCGCGGGTGGCTGGCCGCGCGGATCAAGGCAGGCGTGCTGCGCGGCACCGTCTGGAACCAGCGCAATCCGACGTACGGGTTGCCAGCGCGGAAGTATCGGCGCTCGAGTGCGGCGGAGCGGGACAATGAGGCGGTAAACGCCTAAAGTCGACTACGTGGACGCCCCTACGGTCCAGCGTTTCGAGGCCAACCGGTCGCGGTTGGCCTCGCTCGCGTATCGGCTGCTCGGTTCGGCCGCCGATGCCGAGGACATCGTGCAGGATGCGTTTCTGCGCTGGCAGCAGGCTGACCAGGAACATATCCAGGTTCCCGAGGCGTGGCTGACCAAAGTGGTCACCAACTTGGCGCTCGACCGGCTCCGCTCGGCGAAGATGCGGCACGAGCGCGCGGTTGGCGACTGGTTTCCGGAACCGTTGCTGGACGGCGATTCGATGTTGGGGCCGGCGGAAACCGCCGAGCAGCGCGAGTCGGTAACCATGGCCGTGCTGACCTTGCTTGAGCGGCTTAACCCGGTAGAGCGGGCCGTCTATGTCCTGCGCGAGGCCTTCTCGCACAGCCATGCCGAGATCGCCGAGATCCTCGATATCACCGAATCCGCGAGCCAGCAGCATATTCACCGCGCCAAAGGCAAGGTCGGCTCCGCGCACGGTGCCAGCTGGACCGATCAGACAAGCGCGCGTCGGATCGTTGAGGCGTTCGTCGACGCGGCTTCCTCCGGCCGAACGGAACGTCTGGTAGCGCTGTTGACCGAGGACGCGACCGCGGTCACCGATGGTGCGGGGATGGCGGCGAAACTACTGCGGTACTCGGTTCCGGAGCGGATCGCCACAATGCTGCGGGCGGGCTTCAAACCCACGCCAGCGAAACGGAAACTGGCCGGCGGTTCCCCGTCGATCCACGCCGGTGTAGTCAACGGTTCTCCCGCGATCATCGCGGTGCTGAGCGATCAGGAACAGGGTGAGCGTGTGCTCGGTGTGGTGATGCTCGAGGTACGCGGCGACAAGATCGCGGCCGTGCGAGGAATGGCGTCGCCGGACCGACTCGGGCGGATCACCGAGCAATGGCGCCGGCAGGAGCACGGTCCGCCGATCATCGAATCCTGGTGAACAGCGGTGCGAACGCGGGAACCAACTAAACAACGGACAGGTGGCGCGAGTGTCGGATAGTCAGGGCGAGCCGATAGCGGTTCACCGAGCGGGCACGAAGTTGCACGCCTGGCGTTACGGGCCGGTAGACGCCCCTCTGGTGGCGTGCACCCATGGCGGGTTCATGGACAACCGCATGTTCGACGCGCAGCTCGGCCCGCTCATCGACTCCGGATACCAGGTCCTCACCTGGGATGTGCCTGGGCACGGCAGCACCGAGCCGGCCAACCGTGACCCGTCCGCGGTGGACCTGGCCAAGGACTTGCTCTCGATAATCGACACGCTGAAGCCGCCCGGCCGGGTTTGTTTGGTCGGGCAGTCGCTTGGCGGAATCGTCGCGCAGCACGTGCTGCTGACCGCCCCGGAGCGGGTCAGCGGGCTCGTCGTGATTGGCGCGCCATGCGTGACGCTGGCCAGTCGCCGGCTGAACTTAATGATGGCGGTGCTCTGGCGGGTCTCTGGCGCGGTAACCGGACTGCTGCCGGAATCCGTGATTCGTCGCCAGCTCGTCGAGGGCACGGCTGTTGACCCGACCGTTCAGGGATACGTCCGCGCCGTGACCGCGCGGGTAACCAAGCGGCAGTTCCGCTGGCTGGTGGATATCTCGCTGCGGGCCGGCCGGCGACTGCCCGGTTACCGGATTGACCAACCCGTGCTCATCGCCAGAGGTGCGCGAGACGGCAGTGGGGCAGGCAAACTCACCGCGCGCACGGCGCCGCACTGGACTCACCGCGATCCGCACGCGCGTTATGAGCTCGTCCCTGACGCCGGTCATCAGACCAATCAGGACAATCCGGAGACATTTAACCGGATACTGCTGGATTTTCTCGCCGAGCTCGACGATTGGTGGTGAGGTCCGGTGCTCAGGAGGGCAGGGCTCGGGTCTGCTCGTCGGTGCTGACCAGCGCCGAATAGATCGCCGGGCTCCGGTCACGCAGGAACGGGTGCTGGATGCGTGCCTGTACGAGCTGACGCTGATCCAGTTCGACCACGAACACCTCGTCGTCGGTGGTGCTCGCCTTGTGCAAGATGGTGCCGTACGGGTCGACAACCATCGAACCGCCCCCGAAGGTCCAGGTGTCCTCGGTGCCAACCTTGTTGCAAGGCGCCAGATACACGCCGTTCTCGAACGCCCGGGTGATCATGACCTGGTCCCAGGTCGGCAACTGTGGTGCCGCGAACGGGCCAAGCAGTACCTCGACACCGTTGACCGCCGCGCTTCTAGCGGCCTCGGGAAACATGTGGTCGTAGCAGATGATCGCGCCAACGCGGAACCCGTTGACCTGCCACACCGGAAACCGGGTACCGCCCCGGTAGTAGATCTTCTCCACACTGCGCATCGCCGCCGGGTGGGTCTTGCGATACCTACCCACGATCGCGCCGAGCGGATCGATCAGGAAAGCCGTGTCGAAGTACAAGCCCGGCGCCTGCCGTTCGTAGATGGTGGCGCAGATGTACCGACTGTGCTCGATGGCCTTGTCCCGGACCATGCTGAGCGTGTAACCATCCTCGGGTTCCGCGTAGTCGATATAGGCGTAATCCCAGTACTGCGCGAAGTACTCGGTGTTGAAGAACTCGGGAAGGACGATCAGCTCGGCGTCGTTGCCGGCGGCCTCATCGATGTACTTGCACGCGGTGGCCACGTTACGGTCTCGATCGGTGACCTTGCTGTTCATCTGAATCATGCCCAACCGCAGGGTGGTCATCTGGGTTCCGCCTTTCTGTTGGTAGCACGTGGTCACAGGCCAGCAAGTTCCGGAATGATCGTGCTGAGTTCCGGGATATAGGTGATGGTCAGCAGTACGAAGATCAGCGGGATGAGCAGCGGTGAGGTTCCACGCACAACATCCCGGAAGCTCAGTTGCCCGACCGAGGTGAGCACGTAGAGCACCAGGCCAACCGGCGGGGTCAGCAGGCCGATGGTCAGGTTCAACACCATGATCACACCGAGCTGCAACGGATCCACGCCGAACTCCAGCGCGATCGGCAGGATCACCGGCACGGTGACCAGTAGCGCGGAGGCCGGTTCGAGCACCATGCCGATCACCAGCAGCAGCAGGTTCATCAACAGCAGGAAGATGACCTGGCTGTCGGTGATCGCCAGGATCGCTTCGGCCGCCTGGGCCGGCGCTCCCTCTCGAACAAGCACATACGAGAAAAGACCGCCGGCAGCGGCGATGAACATGACTCGGCCGGTGGTGCTCGCGGTGCCAACCAGCGCTTGGTACAGCCCGCGCCAGCTGAGCCACCGGGCGCCAACGGAAAGCAGGATCAGGTACAGGGCGGCGACACCCGCTGCCTCGGTGGGGGTGAACACCCCGCCCAGAATCCCGCCAAGCAGGATGACCGGGGCGGCGAGCACCGGCAGCGCGCCGGCGACGGCGGGCAGTCGCTGACCACGCGGCAGCGGCTCGGTAACCAGCTCCGGCCGCTTCCGGGTGTACAGGAAGACGTACAGGCACAGCCCGGCGGCAAGTACCACCGCCGGTAGCACGCCGGCCAGCAGCACCCCGCCGACCGAAGAACCGGAAAGCACCGCATAGACCACGGCGCCGACACTCGGCGGCATTACCGGGCCGATCATCGAGGCAGCCCCGGTAAGTCCGGCGGCGAAACCGGCAGGGTAGCCGTTCTTCCGCATCGACGGCACCATCACGCTACCCATCGCGGCGGCATCCGCGGTGGACGATCCGCTCATCCAGGAGAACATCAAACTACCGGCCACATTCACATAGCCAAGGCTGCCCCGGACGCCACCGAACACCGCGTGCAAGGCATGCACCATCCGATCCGCCATACCTGCCGCGTTCGCGATGAACCCGACCAGGATGAACAGCGGTACCGCGAGTAGCGCGAAGGAGTTCAGTAGTGAGGCCACCTTCTGCAGCGCGATGCCCATCGTGATCCCGTCGGCAAGCAGGATATAGCCAAAACAGGGCAACAGCAGGGCGGCCGCCACCGGAACCCGGACGAGTAGCAGCAGGACGATCGCCAGTAACAGCAAGGTAAGTGTCATGATTGCCCCGCCGGGGTCACGGTGTGCTCGCGGAACAACCGGATCAGGTTGACAACCGCATGCCCGGCGATGCCCGCGAACGCGAGATATACGACGCCGTAAAGGCACACCATCGGAATCGGTAGTGCCGGCGAGTAGATGTGGAAGTTCGCGAGCACGTAGTCGAATGCGCCGAACAGCAGCACCACGCAGGTAACGATCAACAGCAGGATGGCCAGCGCATTGAGCACCAAGCGTCCCTTGCGGCCCAGTGTCCGATCAAACAGCTCGATGTTGATATGCGAGCGTTCGGCGGCCACCAGAACGGCCGCGATGAACGACATCCAGACGTAGCAGTACCTGGCCAGCTCTTCGGTCCAGAAGAAGGAATAGCCGAACACGTACCGGCCAGCTGTCTGCATGATGATCAGCGCCAGCATGATCACAAGCAAGGCAGCAGCCACCGCGCGCTCTACCGCGATGATCCGGCGGAGCAGTGGAGGCTGGTCTGCCGGTGGCTGGGTTTCGGTTGTGGTACTCATTGTCCCGCGCCCCGTTCGAGTAGCTGCCGAGCTTGCCGGTACGCCTCGCTGAACGGGAATCCGTGCGAAAAGTACTCGCGGGCCCTGGTGGCGAGTTCATCTCGCCGCACATCATCGACAACACGCACCGCGTCGCCCGCGCGCCAGTCGGCAATCGCCTTTGCGTCCGCGACCCGTGCGCATTCGGCGACCGCACGCGCGGCGGCGTTGGTGGCAGAGCGCAGTCCCGCCTGCTGCTCACTGGACAGTTCCTGCCACCAGTCGGAGTTCACGACCATCGGACTGGCCGAGATCTGATGCCGGGTGAGGCTGACATAGCTTGCCGCCTCATCAAAAGACTCCGCGGCGATCACCGAAGCAGGAGCTTCCCCAGCGTCCACAATGCCCTGCTGCATGGCAAGGTAGAGTTCGGAGTATGCCGTGGGAGTGGGATTAGCGCCAAGGGCCTCCGCGCCCTTGATGGACACATCAACCTGCGGAACGCGGAACTTCAGCCCGTCGAAATCCGAAAGCTGGCGTACCGGCCGAACGCCGAAGACATGCCGTGGGCCGTACAACCAAGGATCGCCCACCCGCTGCAGGTTCGCTCGCTCCGGTAGCTGTTCGAACAGCTCGGTGGCAATCTTGCTGCGATGGACGGTGAAGGCCTGCTCGATGCTGTCCGTAAGGTAATAAGCCTCGAGAAAGGTCAGCTCGGGGAAGTTGAAGTCGTTGGCAAGGATCGAGGCGGTGCCGATGGTGGCTTCCAGCTGACCGGTGGAAACCTGCTGCACCATCTCGTTTTCCCCGCCAAGCTGCGCCGAAGGGTAGATCAGCACGTTCAACCCAAGGCGCTTCAGTTCGGGGTCCTCGGCGAGCGGCTGAGCGCCGCATTCCACCGCGGGGACTTCCGGAGCGTAGATCAGACCCAGTCGCAGATCGACGGTCGCGTCGTCAGCGCTGGACGCATCCGTGCAGCCCGCGGCCAGCGCCAGCGTCAGGGTCGCCGCGATCGCGCCGGTACGCGCTATGTTAACCATGCCTCGGTCACCCTGTCGTATGCGCCGGAGCGCAGGTCGTCTTGCTCGGCGCGCAGCACCGCCTTCGCGATTCGCTCCGACGGTGTGCGCGGAAGCTGCTCGCGATAAGCCCAGTATCGTGGCACCTTGAAGTAGGCCAACCGTTGCGCGCAGAACTCACTCAGCTCGGAAGGGTGTGCTGTTTCGGCGGTATATTCCGGATTCAACACGAGATACGCCTTTACTTCCTCTTGCCGGATAGGGTCGGGAACCGGAACGCAGGCCGCCACCTGTACCGCGGGATGCTGGCAGAGGACTTCTTCCAGTTCGGTTGCCGAGATGTTCTCCCCACTGCGGCGGATCATCTCTTTGCTGCGCCCGACGTAGAAGATCCGTCCGGAATCGTCCATCCGGACCAGATCACCGGTGCGCAACCAGCCACCCCGGAAAGCTTCGGAGGTGGCATCCGGGTTGCGGTAGTAGCCATCCATCATGCCAACACCGCGCAGTACCAGCTCACCAATATCGCCGCGTGCTACCGGATTATCGTCCGGATCGAGTACCCGGGCTTCCCTGTCGTCCACCGCGCGGCCGATGCAACCGGTGCCGACCAGTTTCGATTGCTCATCGGCAGGCATCCGGACGTCCAGGCCGGTTTCGGTCATCCCGAACATCTCCGTCCACGGCGCTCCCCACCGCTGCTCGAGCTCGGCGTGCAGTGGAGTCGGGATCGCCGAGCAGTAGACCGCGCGTACCCGATGCTGGCGATCGCGCTGCTCCGGTGGCGTGTTCAACAGCATCGTTGGCATCGCGCCGAGGCAGTAGAAGAAGCTGACGTCGTGCTGGTGAACCTTTTCCCAGAACATCGAGGGGCGGAAACGTTCCAGTACAACCAGCGTCGCGCCACCAAGTAGCGCGGTCGCGACGTTCCACATAGGATCCATGTAATAGAACGGTTGGGCGGTCAGCATCGTGTCGTTCTCGCCGATCCGGGGTTCACCGGCAACGAGATGGCGCGCGATACGCAGCCAGTACCGATGAGAAAGCACGCAACCCTTGGGGCGCCCGGTGGTTCCCGAGGTGTACTGGATGTTGGCTGTGCGCTCGGCGGGAACTGACTCGAGAGGCCAAGAAACCTTGCCATGGAAGATTTCTTGCCCAGCTTCGTCGTCGCAGAGCAATAGTCCGGAGTGCACCACGTCGAGGTCGGCGGCCTGCTCTACCGACGGCAGCAGCGCCTTCTCGGTGATCAGCATTCGTGCGCCGGAATCGTGGATGAGGTGTGCGAGCTCGAATGGCTTGTAGTAGACGTTGATCGGTACGAGCGCGGCACCGAGTCTCGTGATCGCCAGCCAGGAAAGCACGAACTCGGCGCGGTTGGTCAGCATCACCGATACCCGATCACCCGGACCGATGCCTCGATCGGCCAGATGCGCCGCGATCGCATTGGCCCTTAGCTCGATATCGGCGAAGCTGAGCGTATCGTCCCGGCCATCGAAGACCAATGCGGTCCTGTCCGGCCAGCGTTCGGCTGCTCGCGCGGTCAGCGTGCGTAGGTCGGCGGGCCAGGTCGAATCCAGCGGCGAGCGGCTCATCGGTTACCTCCCCGCGCCGCGAACTTCGCCTGCGCGAGCTGGGATTCCCGGGACCGTTGGGTAACCACGGCATGGCCGAGTTCGATCTCGAAGGCGGCGGCGATGTCGCCTGGCGAACCGTTGTCCAGTGCGTGCTTGGCAAGCGTCGTCGCCAACCGGGGCCGGTCGGCCAACCGACGAGCCCAGTCCCATGTGGACTCGCGCAACTGATCGTCCGGGACCACGCTATTGATCAAGCCGAGCTGGGCAGCGCGCTCGGCGGAGAACCGTTCGCCGAGCAGTACCAGTTCCTTCGCCTTGGCAAGGCCGACGGTCAGTGGCAGTAACTGGGAGATGCCGCCGGTGACGCTCAATCCGACGCCAACCTCGGGGAAGCCGAACTCCGCGGAACGCGCGGCCACCACCAGGTCGCTGCACAGAGCGAACTCACAGCCGGCGCCGAGCGCGTAGCCATGAACCATCGCGATCACCGGGAATGGAGCCCGCCGAACCGCCCTTGTGACGTCCTGGATGCGGGCCACAGTGGCATGTAACCGCATCGGATCGGTGGGTTCCTCCTGCTTGAGATCGTGGCCCGCGCAGAATGCCCGCCCGTGCCCGCCGAGTACCAGTGCGCCGGCGCCGAGGCGGATAGCTTCGTCGATCGCGCGGCAGAGCCCATCCACTAGTTCGGGCACCACGGCGTTCAGCGACTTGGGTCGGTTCAGTGTTATCGAGGCAATATCGGCGTCGATGTCGAATTCGATGGTGCCATTTCCGAAAGTCTGCACGGTGCTCAACGAACCTTCCTCCGAGATCTGGACCGCGATGTTCAGCGATATTGCGGTTCGGCTGGGCGCGCTGCTGGCTCAGGCCGGATCGAGTGCCGTGGCCACATTGCGCACGGTGATGCCGTCGAGCTGCTCCTTGGCGAGTCCTGACTCGCCAAGCAACGGGAGAAACGTGTTGGTAATAAAGGCGAATCCGGCTCCGCCGGTGGCGCGCAACGCGGTCCGCAGGCAGATGTCGTGGGAGATCAGGATCTGTGCGCCGAAGCCGTGATCGATCAGATTACGTACCCATTCGACCCTGCGACGCAGGTCGTACTCACTGCGGTGCAGGCCGATGGTGTCGAATTGCACGTAGCAGCCGCGCTTGGCAAGCGCCAGGTGGTAGCCAGGATCCGGCACCGTATCGCAGTGCCCGATGATCACCTTGCGTGGATCGACGCCTTCTTCGGCGAAGATGTCCAATTGTGCCAGGCCGACTGGCCATCGCGCGGCATGCGTGGTGATCGCGACACCGGTGCTCCGTTGCGCCCTTGCCGCGGCGCGTAGGGAGCGCTCCTCGACGGCCGAGATGTACCATTTGTCCGCGCCGACTTCGCCAATCAGCCCTGCCCGGATCCCGGTGTCCGCAACGCCGGTCTCGATCTCCTCGACAAGCTGCCCGGCGATGGACGCCACATCGCGACGGTCGATCCAGTCGGGTTCCAGGTACGGCTCGCGATAGAAACCGGTGCCCATGATGACGTTCACGCCTGAGCGGCTGGCGATCTCCTTGATCCGAACAGGATCCCTGCCCAGCCCGATCGTCGTGCAGTCCACAAGTGAGCCGCCGCCGGCTTCCCGGTACTCGGCTAGCTCGGCGACCATCAGGTCAACATCATTGAGCAACCCGTCACCGCGGTACTCCTTGGTGAGGTTCGAAAGTAAGTGTTCATGCGGGAGCGTGAAACCGAGTTCGGCTGGTTCAACTGGACCAATTACGGACTGAATCGCCATGATCTGTGCACCCCATCACTCGAGGATTGACGCATCTCAACCTTGCGCCACCGCACGCCGGCACACCAGGTGCAGCCATGTAGGGGTACCGCGGATCGCTTTACACAGTGTCGGCCGCGCCACGTGGCCTCGACGTCTCGCCCCGCATACAGTCCAACGCGCGCAACGCGACGTGTAGCGATAGCGCCGCATCACTGGCGGTTACGTCCATTCGCAGTACCTGCTCGATCCGGCTCAGCCGGTCGTAGAGGGAAGGGCGGCTCAGAAAGAGTTCCTTCGCGGTGGTCGATTTGTTCAGACCGTTGGCGAGATAGACCCGCAGTACCGTAACCAGATCGGTGCCGTTTCGCTGGTCGTAGTTGAGCAGTTCGCCGAGCTCATGCTCAACGAAGGCCTGGACTCGCGTGTCGTCCCGTAGTAGGTGCAGTAGGCCGTGCACGCCGAAATCGGCAAGTCGGTAGTACGGTTGTCGGCGGTCCCAACCGTCCGCTGCCGTTGCGGCGTGCTTGGCCTCGGCGCAGGAGCGAGCGACGTCCGGCAATACTCGCGTGGTCGTCCCGAATCCGACGATCGCACCGCAGGACCAGGGTAGTTCACCGAGTTGCCGATGAATCTCGCTGGCGAAGCTGTCCAGGAACTCGGTATCCGGCTGCTCCGCGGGCAGCGAGGCAACCAGCAGTAGCCGGTCTGGTTCGGAGCTGGCGATTAACGTGCCAACGCGCGGGCAAGCGGCAGTCGCGCGCTCGATCGCCGCGATGTACTCGCGTTGCCGCGCTTCCGCCGGCTGTGGGGTGGCGCGTGGTTGGCTGTCGGTGCGGATCCGCACACAGCCACCGATCAACTGCCGACCGATGAGTTCCACACCAAGCGCGCGCGCCTTCGCGGTCAGCTCGTCGGTATCGGTCAAGCCCGGATCGAGTATGGCGTTCAACAGGGTTCGCTGGGATTGATGCTCAAGGGTTTCCCGGTCGCGTTCGATCAGTCGGCGCAATGCGAGGGCATCCGCCGCCCTTTCGGCGATAGTGCGGGCGAGTGCATGGTCACTCGCCGCCCGGTCGGGTGGGTCCGTGCCAGGAAGGATAATCAGGCGGCCCCATGGCTCGTCGTGCGCGCCCACTTTGGTCAACAGCCAGTGTTCGCTCGGATCGTAGGCGGTGCGTGGTTCGGTCTGCACATCGCGGGATCGTTGTTCCCAGCCATCGAGCAGGTCCAGTATGGGCCGATCGTGGTTATGGCAGGCGAGTACCTGGTGCGCGAGATTTTCCAGCACCACAGGGCATTCCAACATCTTGCCGACCTGCTGCACGATCGCTTCGGCATCAGCGCCGGAAACGGTCAGCTGGGTGAAGGTTTCGTGTACGGCGATCCGTTGCCGCAGCTCCTCCGCATGCCGGTCCCTGATGAGCTTGTGCACGGAATGCGTCACGTCGACGAAACGGATAGCGCGCTGCAGGGTAATCAGCGGCAGCTCGCGCTCACGTGCCCTGGCAAGACCGGCATCGGGTACGGACTCGTGATAGCGACCGAGCTCGATGATGAAGCCGACCGAACCGGAATCGCAGACCGCGTCGATCAACGGAACCCAGGCCTCGGGCGCGGGCTCAAGGCCGGTGCCGCCGGTGAGCACCAGTTCGCCGCCATTCAGGAAGTTCTCCATATCTGGCTGTTCGCACACGTGTATCCAGTGCACCTGCGCGGTGAGTGATTGTGCGCCAGCAACGATGTCAGGCAGCCCGCGGCGAACGGATGGCAGTTCGAGCACGTCCAAAACCGATGGTAGGCCACGCAATTCAGTGGCACCGGTTGGCGAGTTGGGATTATTGGGGGAATCGGGGGCATCGAGGGACCGGAGCTGCACTGCCATCATCGCCTCGCTCACTATCTTCAAGTGCGCGAACTGTGACCAATCGTTGAGGATGGCATACCAGCATGGCAAAAGCCAGGGAGCGGTTCCGGTCGCGAGCAACCGTGACAGCGCGGAAACCCGCTTTTAACTGGGCAGTGCGGCGATCCTGCGGTGCAGCCGATCGAGTTCATCGGCAGTCAGGCGGACATCCAGCCGAGCCAACCAATCGTCGAGTTCCTGCTCGGTCAGTTCGCGGTGTGCGGTGCCCTGCTCGGGCTTGCGGATAGTGATCGCGTGTTGGGTGAGCGTGACATGTCGATCGTCGGCCAGATATCGGGCGACGACGAGTTGATTCTGGAATACCGACTCGGGGTGTGTACTGGTGTAGTGGTGTCCGCTGTCGACGTCGGCAGGGTAGACGGTGAGTTCGTCGGTGGTGTGCATGCGTTCCCAGCCGGATTCCCGGAGCCGCTGTAACTCCCAGTGGATCTGCCCAGCCTCGGCGCTCCTTCGCACGCGGTGGGTCGCGCCACGGTAAGTGTCCTGCGCTTCGTCGACGAGCGGGATCGGGCGCCGGATGCTGAAGCCGAAGCCCGGGTCGGCAAGCAGTCGTTGGCCGTCGAGCGAGACCTCGATGACCAGATGGGTGCGGGCCGTCTGCGTCGGATCGCCCACTCTGCCCAACCGCCGTACCACGTTGTAGCCGAGCCGTTGCAGTGCGGCGCCGAACAGGACGCTGTGCTCGAAGCAGTAGCCGCCGCGCCCGCGACCGACGAACTTCTCCTGCACGGACTTCAGCGCGACCCCGGGATGCTGGTTGAGCAGCACATCGAGGTTATCGAAGGTAAACGCGTGCAGGTGCGCTTCGTGTAGCGAATCGAGGTAGTCGCGGGTGGGCGCTTCGGCCGGCAGGCCCAGCCTCGCCAGGTAGGCGTCCAAGTCGAGATCGTTGATCCGCCACTGATCAGATTCGGTCATAGTTTCGCCCTTCCCGCGGTACTTCCTCGAGTCTCGGATGGGTGACTAGCGGCGTCCACAATCTTTAGGGATCTTGCGGTTGCCGCCGCTGAACTGGATCAGCCGCGAGGCCGCTTGAGGATGATCCCGAACTCGCCCGTGTGTCCGCTTCCCACGCTCGGGGCGACGGTGCTGACCGCGTCCCAGCCTTGCCGACCGAGTTCGTTGAGATCGGTTTCGATCTGGCCGAAGTCGAAACCTTTCCAGCCCAGCTTGTAGGTCTGCACCCGGTACTCGAATTCCGTCGACATCGCCCCTGTCCTTCCGGTCGTCCATGGTGATCGCGGTATTCGCGCGTCGTCTTGACTGTACTTCGCGGAGCCCGTTCTAATCGGTCGGCCACGAACGGAAGGAGTGTTGGATGGCCGCCAGCACGGATGTCGAGTCGAACTCGCGGTTGATCAGGTTCACGCTGCGCGTGCTCGCTGGTGTGGAGCGGATCGGTAACCGGCTGCCGCACCCGTTCTGGCTGTTCGTGTTCATGGCGGGGGTCGTCGTCGCGCTCAGCGTGCTACTCGACGCGCTCGGCGCCTTCGCGGTGTCTCCAGTGGACGGTGAGCGGGTCGAGATCAGCAGCCTGATCAGCTCCGATGGCATCCATATGATGCTGGGTGACGCGGTGGAGAACTTCGCGAGCTTCCCGCCGCTCGCGCTGATCGTGGCGGTCATGATGGGGGTGGCGGTCGCCGAGCAGAGCGGGATGCTCGCGGCGCTGTTGCGCCGCACGGTCACCCGTGTCTCACCGAAGTACCTGACGTTCGCGCTGGCCTTCACCGGTGTTTCGGCCAGCGTGATCTCTGACGCCGCCTACGTGGTGCTGCTGCCGCTTGGCGCACTGGTGTTCAAGGCGGTCGGACGTAGCCCGATCCTCGGCCTGGCGGTCGCCTTCGGGTCGGTCTCTGCCGGCTACGACGCTTCGGTGTTTCCCACGCCGGGGGATGTCCTCTTCGCCGGGATCACCACCTCGGCCGCGCAGGTGATCGATCCGGACTACGTGGTCAACCCACTGGCCAACTACTTCTTCACCGCGGCATCGGCGGCGATCCTGGCTTTGATGATCACGCTGGTCGTGGAGCTGCTGCTCAGTAAACGTGCCGCCCATATGACGGTGGACGGCGATGCGAGCGACCAGGATCTCGGCGATATACGACTGTCCGCGGCGGAGCGCAAGGGCTTGCGCAACGCGGGGATCGCGCTGCTGGCTGCCGTCGCGGTGATCATCGGAGTGCTACTTCCGCCGGCATCACCGTTTCGCGGTGAAGACGGTGGCATCCTGGACTCCGCGATCATCTCCGGGATGGCGGTCGTGCTCGGTGGCCTGTTCCTACTGCTCGGCTTCGTCTATGGCCGCACAGTCGGCACGATCACCAAGGCAGGCGAGGTTCCCGCCGCGATGGCATCCGGGGTACGTGACCTGGCGCCGGTGATCGTGTTGTTCCTCGCCGCGAGCCAGTTCATCGCCTACTTCGGCTGGAGCAAGATGGGCGAAGTACTGGCGATTCGGGGCGCCGAGCTACTGGAATCCCTTGGCGTGCACTCGGTGCTGCTGTTCCTTGGCATGATTCTGGTGGCCACGGTGATGAACCTGTTCATCACCAGCGGGTCGGCACAGTGGACCTTGATCGCGCCCGTTTTCGTTCCGATGTTCCTGTTGCTGCAGGTACCGGCGGAGACAACGCTCGCGGTATTCCGGATCGCCGACTCGGCCACGAACCTGATCAGCCCGATGAGCCCGTACTTCGCGATGGCGCTTGGTTTCCTGCAGCGGTACCGCAAGCAGGCGGGTATCGGCACGTTGATGTCGTTGACCCTGCCGGTCTCGATCACCGTACTCGTCAGCTGGACGGCGATATTCCTTGCCTGGTGGGCACTCGGCATCCCACTCGGACCTGGCGCACCGGTTCGTTGAGCCGCGGAGGAGACTGCACGGTATGACTGCTGACACGATTCCGGAATGGACGGCGCACGCCCTGCCGGAAATGACCGATGACCTGCGGCGGCTTGTCGAGCTGGAAACACCAAGCTATGACAAGGGCCTTCTGGACACGGGCCTCGCGCGCATCCACGATTGGTTGACCGAGCGCCTTGGTGCGGCCGCGCAAGCACGTCGTTACCCCGGCGGCGAGTATGGCGACGCACTCGAGCTCAACTATCCCGGCGACGCACCGGGAACCGTGCTGGTGCTGTGTCACTACGACACCGTCTGGCCGGCTGGGACACTCGCCGACTGGCCGTTTCGGGTCAGCGAGGGGAAAGCAACCGGACCGGGTGCTTTCGATATGAAACTCGGCCTGGTGCAAGCGGTCTGGGCATTGCGTTGCCTGCGATCACTGGATATTCCCGCGCCGAGCGTGCGTTTCCTACTCAATGGTGACGAGGAGATCGGTAGCCCGTTCGCCCGTGAACATATCGAGCGGCTCAGCGAGGGCGTGCTCGCCACACTGGTATGCGAGGCATCCGTTGATGGCGCGTTGAAAACCGAACGCAAGGGCGTCGGACTGTTCGAGGTAGCCGTGCGGGGGCTGGAGTCGCATGCGGGGCTCGACCCGGACGCCGGCGTGAGCGCGATCCACGAGCTCGCCAGCATGGTGCCCGCGCTGGTTGGCATGACCGATCGGAGTAAGGGAACCACGGTGAACGTTGGCACCATCGAGGGTGGGACCGGACGCAACGTGGTCGCCAAGCATGCGCGCTGTGGTATCGACATCCGGATCTCCGATCCGGCCGAGATGCGCCGCATTGACGAAGTTCTCGCCGGGCTGCGACCGGTCAATCCGAGTGCTGAGGTCACCGTACGAGGTGGCTGGAACCGACCGCCGATGGTGCCGAATCCTGGGTCCGATTCGTTGCTCGCCATGGCACAGCGGATCGCCAAGGAGTACGGCTGGCAACTGGAACACGCGGCCGTCGGTGGCGCCAGCGACGGCAACTTTGTCGCCGCACTCGGGCGTCCGGTGTTGGACGGCCTCGGTGCCGTGGGCGCGGGCGCGCACGCCAGGCACGAGCATGTACGCACCGAACACATTCCGTCGCGTACCGCGTTGCTCGCCGGAATCCTGCGCGGGCTTGGCGAGCAGCCGACCTGACGGGTTTCCGGTACCAAGGTCGTTTGTCGTTTCTTCACTGTTCTCCAGTGATCAGGTGATTGTTCAGCTTTGTCCGGAAGGCTGGCTAACCGCCGGCCGTTGCGGCCGGGCACGGTCCCCGACTCATCGGAGAACAAACGTATGTTGAGGTCCGCATTACGCGAACGCAGTACCTTGCGCGCCGCGCTCGCGGTGTGCGCGGCGGCGGCGGTTGCCATGACCACCGCCGCGGTCAGCACGCCGACGGCGACCGCGGAACAGGAACCAGCAACCGACGACGCATACCGGGGCGAGGTTGAGGTTGTCCGCACCCCGGCAGGCCCCACCAAGGCGAACGTGCTGACCGGCAGGGTCTTCCAGGACGACAATCGGGACAGCGCCAGCGATGGCGAACGCGGTGTACCGGGTGTCGTGGTGTCGAACGGGCGGGACGTCGTCACCACCGACAGCGAGGGCCGGTACCGGTTGCCGGCATTCGACAATATGACGGTGTTCATCACGCAGCCGGCCGGTTACCAGGTCCCGATGGACGAGCACAATATCCCCCAGTTCCACTACAACCACCTGCCGAAGGGTTCGCCCGAACTGCGGTACGGCGGTATCGAGCCGACCGGGCCGTTGCCATCCGCCGTCAACTTCCCGCTGGTGGAAAGCGAGCAGACCGCGGGTGCCGAGCAGAGCTGCGTGATGGCCGGCGATCTGCAGACCTACGATCGCACCGAGGTGGAGTACGCGCGTAAGGGCGCGATCAACGACCTCGCGAACCGGAACGACTATCAGGGCTGCGGCACGCTTTTCGTCGGTGACGTGGTCGGCGATGACCTTTCGCTGTTCTCGGACGTGAAAGACCTCACCGCGATGACCAACGGACCCGCGCGGTTCCTGCCGGGCAACCACGATCTCGACTTCGATGCCACGAAGCCGGAGCACTCGTTCGACACCTTCCGGGCGGAGCTCGCGCCGTCGTACTACTCGTACGATGTCGGAAACGTGCATGTGGTCGCGCTGAACACGGTGCAGTATCCGTGTACCAAGGAAGACGACAACGCGCCTGGGCTCGGTTCGCAATGTGACGATCCCGAGGGCGACCCGAGCTACAACGGTCGGCTGGATGACAAGCAACTCGCCTGGTTGAAGCGGGATCTGGACAACGTCGACAGGGACAAGCTCGTGGTTGTGGCTAGCCACATTGGACTGTTGAACTACGCCGACGAGAGCAGCCCGGTGCACCAGGTCGACCAGGTGCGTGAGGTGCACGAACTGTTGAAGGGCCGCAAGGCGGTAGCGGTGTCCGGGCACAGCCACTCCATCGAGAACATGAAGACCGGGGACAGCTCGGCCGGCTGGCAGGAACTCTTCGGTATCGAGAAGCTGCCCTTCCCGCACATCACGGCCGGTGCGATCTCGGGTGACTGGTACTCCGGTGAAGTGACCGAGAACGGCTACCCGACCGCGATCGGCAGGGACGGCGGCCGGCCCGGACTGGTCACATTGGACGTGAACGGAAACTCCTTCCAGGAGCGTTACACGGTTACCGGCGGCGATGAGAATGTGCAGACGCAGCTTGGCGTGAACAGCCCCACCTACCGGGCGTGGTACAACGAGCGGCAGGAATGGAACGAGAGCCCGAGCGGCGATGCGCCCGAGCTGGACCAGCCACTGGTGGTGGATCGTGCTGACCTGGCCGACGAAACCTGGCTCACCACCAACTTCTGGATGGGAGCGACCGGATCGACGGTCGAGGTAAGCATCGATGGCGGCGAACCGAGGGAAGCGACCCGTACGCAGCAGATGCAGGGCGAAGCCCAGCGGGTGGGCGCCGAGTGGTCGGACCCGTATGCCGTTTCGCAGCAGTTGGTGCACGGCGGCAGTCTCGCCGACCGGGCCATGCACCTGTGGCGTTACCAGCTGCCGGCCGACCTCGAGGTCGGTGAGCACGAGGCGGAGGTGACCGCCACCGACTCGCATGGCCGTAGCTACACCGACACCTTGACCTTCGAGGTCGTCGAACAGCGCTAATGCACTGAACTGGCCGCGCCCCGTGACCGCAGGATCCCTCGGGATCGCGGTTACGGGGCGCGGTCTTTGGCTCTGGAAATATGTGTACAGTCGTTCTATTATTCTGGGGTGTCGGTTCTCTTGCTTGCCGCGGCGGTTGGCTGTGGGGTGAGTGGCACCCTGCTGGTCAAGCTGTCCGCGGGCTTTCGTCGGTGGTGGCCTTCGGTGGGTTCGCTCATCGCCTATGCGGGGGCGACGGTCCTGTTGGCGCGCCTGGTTGAGATGCTGCCGGTCGGTGTGGTTTACGCGGTGTGGACTGGGATCGCCGCGATCGTGCTGCTCGTGGTGGACCGGTTGTTCTTCGGCGAGCGGCTGGGTTGGCGGCATGGCGTAGGTGTTGGACTTGTCGTCGCCGGGATCACGCTGATCAACTTCGGGGGCGGGCTATGAGTAGTCCCCGGGTAACCGAGCGGTCCAGGAGGCGGGCGTGGTTGCTGCTCAGCTACACCGTCGTCGCTGAGGTCGCGGGCACCCTGCTGCTGAAGTTCTCGGATGGTCTCCGCCAGCTCTGGCCATCGGTTGGCGCGCTGGTGGCTTACCTGTCCGCGGTGGTGTTGCTGGCCAGGGTGCTCGTCGTGTTGCCAACCAGCGTCGCGTACACGGTCTGGACGGGGGCCGGCTCGGCGCTCGTGGTCATCTTGGCCGCGGTCTTTTTCGCGCAGCAGCTCACGATTCCGGCTTTGTTCGGGATCGCGCTGGTAACCTTCGGGGTCATCGTGTTGAACCGGAGAAGCAGCAGTCCACAGTGACCGAACGCAGGAAACGCGGGCCGGCCGATCCTGGGCGGCGGAGCCGCCTGGTACGTGCGGCGCTTGCCGTGCTGAGCAGGGATGGCTTCGACGGCCTCAGTTACCGCACGGTGGCAGCTGAAGCCGAGGTCCCGCTTGGCTCGGCCACGTACTACTTCCCACAGATCGATGATCTGATCGCGGCCGTCGTGGACCAGGCAGCCGAGGACAGTTTGCAAAGATTCAGCGGGTGGGACGAAGCCTTACCCGACACCGAGGCGCTGATCGAGCAACTGGCCGAGCTGATCGTCGAGCAGACCACCAGCGGGCGGGCGCGCAGCGTTATGGCCTACGAGCTGTACATGCTCGGCCTGCGCCGGCCGGAGTACCGCGCGCGGAGCACGGCCTGGGTCGGGCATCTGCGGAGTTCGCTACGCCAGCACATGGACGCCACGACAGCGGATGCGCTGACCGCCGCGGCCGACGGTCTCCAGCTGCAGTCCTTGCTCAGCCCTGAGCCGTTCACCAGGGAGCAGCTGATCGCCACCCTCCGCCGCGCCGCCGGTCGCTGAACCCCGCAACCGCGTTGTTGAGAGATCTTGCGGTTACTGTGCGTGTCCATTCGTATTGACGACGATCACTTCGATACCGCGATCCCGAAAGTCAGCCGTGCTCGCCGGATCGGCGTCGGCGTCTGTCACCAGCTTCCATCCCGGACCGAACGGCGCGTGCGCGTGAAACGGGCGTTGCCCTAGTTTCGCCGCATGCACCAGCACGTAAACCTGGTCGGCGCGGCTGGCCATGAGTTCCTTGAGCCTGGTCTGCTGCGAGTCCGCCTCGCAGATGCCGTGTTCGGCGGTTACCCCGTCCGCGCCGAGGAACACGCGATCGAAGGTCATCCGCTCCAGCGCCGCCTCGGTGAGTGGTCCGACGAAGCCTTGGCTGAGCTGCCGCAGGGTGCCGCCAAGGCATTCCACTCGTACCTCGGAGGCGTTGGCCAGCTCATGCAGGACGGTCAGCCCCGTCGTCACGACGCGCAGTTCGCGCCGGCCAGCCAGTTCACGCGCGACCGCGCCCGTGGTGGTGCCGGCGTCCAGCAGGACCGTCTCCCGCGCGCCGATCTGCGCTGCTGCCCATACGCCGATCGCGCGCTTCGCCGCGAAGGCTTCGGTGCTGCGTTGCCGCAGCGAGGCCTCCTGCTGTGCGTCAACAGCCATCGCGCCACCGTAGGTGCGCGCCAGTTGCCCGGTCGATTCGAGCTGGGCGAGGTCACGGCGGATCGTGGATGCGGTGACGCCGAACGCGCGGGACAGCTCCGTCACGCTGGTTAGCCCGGATGTATTGGCCAGCCGCAGGATGTCGGCGCGGCGGTCCCGCGCTGGACGGGGCATCGTCTCCTCCGGCTGGTCAGGCGTTAGTCGAAAGCTTGGCCGCTTGGCGGATGGCCTCGACCATGCTAGCCGCCGTGGCGCGCCCGGTACCCGCGATATCGAACGCCGTGCCGTGGTCAACTGAAGTACGGATGACCGGTAGGCCCACGGTGACGTTCACACCGGTTTCGATGCCAAGCATCTTTACCGGTCCATGGCCCTGGTCGTGGTACATCGCCACGATCAGGTCGTACTCGCCCCGGTTAGCCAGGTAGAACGCGGTGTCGGCAGGTAGTGGCCCCCGCGCGTCAATCCCGTCGGCGCACAGCTTCCGCACCGCCGGCACGATCTTCTCGTCCTCCTCGCCGTAGCCGAACAAGCCGTTCTCCCCCGCGTGCGGGTTGATCCCGCAGACGCCGATCCGTGGTCGCGCGATACCCGAATCCCGGATGGTCTGTTCACCACGGCGCACCGTGCGCTCGACGAGACCGGGCTCGATCATGGCGACCGCGTCTAACAGTCCAATGTGGGTTGTCACGTGGATGACATTGACCGTTGGCGTGGACAGCATCATCGACACCTCTTCGGTGCCGGTGAGATGTGCAAGCAGCTCGGTGTGCCCAGGAAAGGTGTGCCCTGCCGCATGCAACGCTTCCTTGTTCAGCGGTGCGGTGCAGATCCCGTGCACTCTTCCACTGCTGGCGAGTTCGCTGGCTGTGCGCACGTACTGGTACGCGGCCTCGCCTGCGACCGTGGAAACCGCTCCCCACGGTAGATCCGCCGGCAGCAGGTCCAGATCCAGCACATTGATCCGGTCCGGCAGGAATGTGGCGTCTTCAACCGAAGCTATGGGTTCGATCTTCGGGTGCACGCCGAGAATTTCCGCCGCCTGCCGCAGCCGGACGGCGTCGCCGACCACGATCGGCCGGCACCGCGACGTCGTCGCCTCATCGGCAAGCGCGCCGATGATGACTTCGGGGCCAATGCCCGCGCCATCGCCCATTGTCAGGGCGATCAGGGGGGTGGGCGTGCTGCTCACTATGTCAACCTTCCGTCTGCTTCGGTGTGGGCCTCAGGTGCGCGACGATCTGGACCAGGCTGTTGGCGTCGCCGAAACTGCCGGGGCGAGTGATCACGGAGGTGCCGTCCGGTGCCCGGCTGTGTACTGCCCCGTGGTGGACCTGGGTGATGGGTGTGAGACTGCGGATCGTCAGGCTGTCCAACACCTGGCGGGCCGTCTCGCCGCCGGTCAGCACGAGATCCACCGGTTGGCTGGCGCTGCGAACGGCCGTGGCGACCGTCGTGGCAAGCCCGCGTACCAGCGCGTTCGCCGTCGACGGATCGATCGGACCGGGCGCGTCAATCGTCAGCACCGTCGGGCCGGCTAGCAGTGCCGCGCGGATCCGGTCGGCGTCGTGCGTCCTGGACTCCCCGGTGATGAGGGTCGTCGCGGCGCAGGCGATCGGTTGCACTCCGGTAGCGACAAGCGCGCGTACTTGCTTGGCCGCGCCCGGATCGGCGGTACCGACCACGATGAGCAGCTGATGATTGGGACTCGCCAGGTGTTCGCCGGCCCGACTGGATCGGCGCAGCGCGCGGCCGAGCGCGGCCGCGAGGCCACCCGAGCCGATCAGCCGTACCTCGGATAGCTCTCGTGCTGCTCGTGCGATCAGGTCCAGATCGGTATCGGTCACACCGTCGCAGACCGCGATCCTGCCGGATCCGGTGAGTTCGGCGAGTACTCCGGTCAGCCCGGCCGACCGGATCGTTTCCAGTTGCACTCCGGTCACCGGCAACTCGTCAAGTACCCCGGTGATCGTCGCTGGCGGTGCGCTTGCTTCGGCACGCCAGGAATCCGTCTGGTGCAGCGGCACACCATGGACGAGGGGGACGCCAGTACGAACGGTGCGTCCGGCAACTGGCAGCGTTGGCGCCAGGATGGTGGGCCGGTCGCGAGCTGCGTCCACGATAGCCGCGATGTTTCCACGCAGGAGCGAATCGATCTTGAGGAATACCGCGGCGTAGCGGCCGGCCTCAGCTGCTAACACGCGACTGGTCCGGTTGGCGGCTTCGGTACTCGACAGGTGGCGTGAGTTCAGATCTACCACTCGCACGCTGTGCGCGCTGTGCGCAGTGTCGTATCCGGACCGCCAGTCGAGGTCAATCCGTGCGCTGTCCGAGCTGTCCGCTGCCGGCAGCAGAGCGGCAGCTGTTTCCGCCGCACCAGAAAGATCATCGGCAAGCGCGAAGATCCCGGTAGGACACTGGGTGCGCACACACGATCCTTTCTGGAAACCACTGACTGCGCGAATCACGCTATAGCTATTGCGCGAAACGCGCAATAGTGCCAGGGTGGCTGTCGAACGTGCGCTGGGTCGGCCGCTGGAGCTCCCTCGTGTCGCAGCCCCTGTGCCGAAGTCCCGGCGTTCACGTCAGCGTCGCTGCCCCGTGTCGAAGGAGTCACCATGGCCAATCTCGCGGAACACGAGCTACCCGGAGTGGGCAATCGCCTTTCGCCCCTCGTGCTCGGCACGATGACCTTCGGTGACACGGTTTCGGCCGAAGGCGCGGCCCAGATGCTCGATACCGCGCTGGATGCCGGGATCACCGCGGTGGACACCGCGAACGGTTATGCCGGGGGTGCCGCGGAGGAGATGCTTGGTTCGCTGCTCCCCAGCCGCCGCGACCGCATGGTGCTCGCGAGCAAGGCAGGCATTCCGCATCCAGACGCGGGCGAGCACGCGCCGCTTTCCGCGCCAGGCTTACGGGCCAGCGTGACTGGCAGCCTGCGGCGTCTCGGCGTGGACCGGATCGATCTGTTCTATCTGCACCAGCCGGATCGAACGACACCGCTTGCGGAGACGCTTGGGACGATTGCCGAGCTGGTAACCGAAGGAAAGATCGGCGCGCTCGGGGTGTCCAACTTCGCCGCATGGCAGATCGCGGATATCAACAGGATCGCCGGGGAAACCGGTGCGCCTCGCCCGGTCGTGGCACAACAGCTGCACAATCTGCTCGCACGCCGAATCGAGGACGAGTACAGCGAGTTCGCGACGACTACCGGCCTGTTGACCATGGTCTACAACCCGCTTGCCGGCGGGTTGCTTACCGGTCGGCACAGCTATCAGCGCACACCGGAGTCGGGCCGGTTCGCCGATTCCAGGGTGGCCGAGATGTATCGCAAGCGGTACTGGGACGAGCGGTTGTTCGCGGCGGTGGATGAGCTCACCGAGATCGCAGCTGGTGCGGGAATTCCACTGGCGGAGCTGTCGCTTCGCTGGCTGCTCAGTCGCAAGTCGACGAGCGCGATCCTGCTTGGCGGTTCGCGAATCGAGCAGCTGTCGACGAACATCGCCGCCCTCGCCGCCGGGCCACTGCCGGTCGATGTGGTGACGGCCTGCGATGCGGTTGGCGATTCTTTGCGGGGGCCGATGCCCGCGTACAACCGCTGAACAACATCGAGGCGAAGGAGTCACCGTGGCCAGCGCCGAGTTCGCAAGGAAACTGCGTGATCGAGAAAAGCTCGTCGGCTATTGGGTGGTACTGGATGCGCCGATCGCCACCGAGCGCATCGCGCGGGTCGGCTACGACTACGTCGCGGTGGATGTTCAGCACGGTCTGCTCGGCTACTCCGGGATGTTGGGCGCGATGCTGGCCATCGACGCGGGGGGAACCTCGGCGGGCCTCGTCCGGGTGGAAGCGAACGAGGCTAGCGCGATTGGCCGGGCGCTGGACGCCGGTGCCACGGGTGTGATCGTGCCGTTGATCGACACCGCCACGGACGCGGCAGCAGCGGTATCCGCGACGCGCTATCCACCTATGGGACGCCGCTCGTACGGTCCAATGCGTTCCGGTCTGCGGATCGGTCCCCGGCCAGCCGAGGCTGACGACCAGACCGTGGTGATCGCGATGATCGAGACGCCACAGGGCCTGGCGAACGTGCGCGAGATCTGCGCGACCGAAGGGCTCGATGGTGTCTACGTTGGACCATCTGACCTGTGCCTGGCGATCGGCGGCGCGTATCCGGGGGACCCGGCGGTCGCCGAGCGCTTCGAGGAAGCGGTGCGTACCGTCCGTGAAGCGGCGGACGAAGCGGGAATCGCCGCCGGTATTCACAATCCGAGCGGTGAGCTCGCCGCTCGCCGGCTGGCCGAGGGCTACACGTTCGCCACGGTCGCCTCGGACCTCGTGCATCTGGAGCAAACCGCGACGGCGCACCTGAAGGACGCTACGTCGTGAACGGTATCGCCGCCGATGGAGTGCTTCGTGCCGCACCAGGGGACCCTCAGCGCCAGGAGGCCTTCCTCGCCGCGCCGACGGATCAGGCACATGCGGCGAACCTGATGTCGCTACCCGGCGGCGATCTCGGCTGTGTCTGGTTCGGCGGTACCCAGGAGGGGCTATCGGATATCAACGTCTGGTTCGCTCGGCTCGGTTCGGCGGGTGCCTGGTCCAAGCCGGTGGCCTTGTCGGCCGATCCAGCGCGCTCTGAACAGAATCCGATCTTGTTCCGCACACCAGCGGGCGAGCTGTGGTTGCTGTACACCGCGCAACACGCGGGTAACCAGGACACCGCGCAAGTGCGGCTACGGGTATCCATCGATAACGGGTACAGCTGGGATGCGCCGCGCACTCTGGTGCCTGCCGCTGATACCGGTGGCGTCTTCGTCCGGCAGCCGCCGGTAGTGCTGGGTACCGGTCGCTGGGTGTTGCCGGTGTTTCGCTGTGTACGCCCGAGTTCCGGTAGCTGGCGCGGCGACCACGACACCAGCGCGGTACTCGTCTCCGATGACCGGGGTAGCACCTGGCAGCACCACGAAGTACCGAGCAGCACCGGGTGCGTGCATATGAACATCCTGGCGCTCGCCGACAGCACCCTGCTCGCACTGTTCCGGCGCCGTCAGGCCGACTCCATCCATGCGAGCTGGTCCGCGGACGGCGTGCGATGGAGCGAGCCGAGACCGACCGAGTTGCCGAACAACAACTCGTCGATCCAGGCGACAGTGCTTCGGGACGGCAGGCTGGCGCTCGTCTACAACGCCAGCAGCGCGCGAGACGCCACGGCGCGGCGGACGTCCCTTTACGACGAGATAAGCGACGAAGGACTGGTCGATCGTTCGGAGGCTGTCGAGCAGCCGCCGGGAACCGCCTTCTGGGGTGCGCCACGCGCACCAATCACGCTCGCGCTGTCCGCGGACCATGGGCAGAGTTGGTATCCCCGTCGCAACCTCGAGACCGGGGACGGGTACTGCCTCACGAACAACTCGCGAGATGGATTGAACCGCGAGCTTTCCTACCCTTCGATCACGCAGGGCGCGGACGGCGCGCTGCATATCGCCTACACCTACTTCCGGCGCGCCATCAAGTACGTCCGCGTTCTCCCGGATTGGGCTGGCTGGTAATCATCGCCATCGCATTGGAGCTGGCATGCATAACACACCAGAGGAAAAGGGCGCACCGGTAGTTGGTTCCGGGGCGTCCAGTGGCCCACCGAACAACCTGGCCGGATACATCAAGAGCATGGGGCCGGGAATCGTCGTCGTGATGTCCTGGCTGGGCACCGGTGACTTCATCAGCGCTTCGGTATCTGGTTCGACCTTCGGCTACGCGCTGCTTTGGACGTTGCTGATCGCGGTCTTCTCCCGATACTTCATTGTCTCCGCGATGTCGAAGTACCAGCTCTGCAACGCGGTCGGCGACGAGACGATCCTGGACGGATACGGGCGGGTTTGGAAAGGCTTCCCGATGTATCTCGGGATCACCACCTGTGTCCTTGGGTTCGTCTACGTCTCGTTCCTGCTGCTGGCCGCGGGAACCGCGCTGGATCAGCTGTTCCGCAACGTCATTTCCCTGGGTGGCTGGGGGATCCCGTTCTGGGCAGTGGTCACTATCGTGGCGGCATTCTGGCTTGCCTCGCGCCGAAGAGGTCACTTTCGCGGACTGGAGATCGTCGCGCAGATCACCATGGCGGTGTTGGTGCTCTGCTTCCTCACCGCGCTCATCGGTACTGGGCTGGACTTCAGCAAACTACTCGGCGGGCTCGCTTTTGACCTGCCTCCTGGTGAGGCCGGCTACATCACCGCGATCAGCACCGCGGTCGGGCTGATTGGCGCGGTTGGTGGTTCCGCGGCGAACCTGCTCTACCCGTACCTGATGCACGAGAAGGGCTGGCGCGGGAAGGAGTATCGCAAACTTCAGCGTGCCGATCTGCAGTTCGGCACGCTGGTGATGTTCGGGCTGGTGCTCGCGGTATGGGTCGTAGCGGCGGAAACGCTACACGGTTCGGGTCAGGGTGTGGACTCGGAAGCTGGCCTTGCCCGCATGATGGAGGAAGCCATCGGGCCGGCGGGACCGCCTATCATGTGGTGCGCGATCTTCTTCACTGTCTTCAACAACATCGTGACTCAGCCGCGCGTGTTCGTGCGGATGTTCGTGGAATCGATCTACAAGTCACGTCCGGAGCGTGCGGAACGGATCAGGGCGAGGCGGGGTGTCAGCGGACTGTCCGAAAAGGAGACATTCTCCTATGATCCGATTTTCTGGACGATCCTGACCGTGATCATGACGGTGCCGATCATCTTCTCGATGCCGGGAATGCCAGGCATTGTGGTGGTAACCCTACTTGGCAACTCGTTCAACGTGCTGACCGTGCCTGCGATCATCGTCGGCCTGATCGTCATGACCAGCAGGAAGGATCTGATGTCCACCGGGTATGTCAACAAGTGGTGGGAAACCGCGATTCTCGGTCTGATCGGGGCAGTCGGGCTGTGGGCGACCTATGAGCTCGTCGGCAGCATCTTCACAGCACTTTTCTAGAAGCCCGTCCAGCGCATTTCGAGGAGCCGAATGACCCGCATGCTGATCAGCACGCCGACCTTTGGGCGTTATGCGATCGAACCATGGCGCCTGTTGGCGGATGCTGGCATCGAAACGGAACAGCCGAGCACCGAGGCCGCGCTGCCGAGGGCTGAGCTATTGACGAGAGTGGGTACCGCGGACGCGCTTATCGTCGGGTTGGACGACATCGATCGGACCGTGTTCGAAGCAGCCGCGCCGCGGCTCAAGGTGGTCGCGAAGCATGGGGTTGGCTACGACAACATCGATCTCGACGCGGCGACCGAACACGATGTGCGTGTTGTCTATGCACCGGGAAGCAATTCCCGTGCGGTAGCAGAACTCACCTTTGGTCTGTTGCTCGATGTCGCGCGGGGTATTTCGGCGAGTGATGGGGCGATCAGGGAAGGCGGCTGGCCCAAGACGTTCGGTTTCGAACTGGCCGGGCGACGACTCGGCATCATCGGGTTTGGTCGGATAGGACGGTTGGTTGCCGAGCTCGGAATGGCCTTCGGGATGGACGTCTGTGCGTACGATCCGATCGTACCGGGGCACGAGTTTGGTCAGGTCCGCGGCGTGAGTCTGGATGACGCGACCCTTGACGTGGATGTGGTTAGCCTGCATCTGCCAGCGACAGCCGGGCAACCGGCGGTCCTTGACCGCGATCGGCTCGCCGCCATGCGTCGCGGAGCGATCGTGCTCAACACCGCTCGCGGCGGCCTGGTTGACGAGGCGGCCGTCGCCGATCTGGTGCACAGCGGGCACTTGGCTGGCGCCGGACTCGATGCTTTCGCTGTTGAACCGCTTGCCGAAAGCTCGCTGCGCGCCGCTCCGAACGTGGTGCTTACCCCGCATATTGGTGCGTGCAGCCAGGAAGCCAATCGAGTGATGGGCGTCGCGGTTGTCGAAGACGTGCTCCGGGTGCTGCGCCGCGAAGCACCACGGAACCCGGCCAACTGAACCGACTACTCCTCGGAGGTCCACATGAAGATCGACCGCATCCGGCTGGACAGAGCCAAGTTCGATATGGTCGATTTCACCAAGCATCCGACCGGGTTCTCGTTGGTTTACCAACCGGGGAGTCGAAAGCCCACGAGCGCCTACGCGATCCGCATCTACACCGATGACGGACTCGTCGGTGGTTACGTGGGCGGTAACTCGATCGCGGCGGCACAACTGCGGATGTTCGGGGACTACCTGATCGGGAAGAACCCGTTGCAGCGCGAGTTGATCTACAACGATGTCAAGCGTCAGCTGCGGAAGTTCGACAAGATGGGCATGGGGTTCGTCGATATCGCACTGTGGGACCTCGCTGGCCAGGCGCACGGTGCCGCGATCAGCACGTTACTCGGTGGTTGGCGTACCAGGCTTCCCGCTTACGCGTCGACTGCGGCAGGGGACCGCAATGGTGGCTTGGACAGTCCTGCCGCGTACGCGGACTTCGCCGTGGCTTGCCAGGAACTCGGCTACCGGGCATACAAACTGCACGTGTGGGACGAGTACGAGGTCTCCGAAGTGGTCGCTACCATTCGCCGTGTCCGCGAGGCGGTAGGCCCGGATATGGACCTGATGCTCGACCCTGGCTGCAAGCTGGAAACCTTCGCACATGCTGTCCAAGTAGGACGAGCTTGCGATGAGGCGAACTTCCTCTGGTTGGAAGATCCTTACAAGGACACCGGTATATCGGTATTCGGGCATCGCAGGCTGCGCGAGTTGATCCGGACGCCACTGCTACAAACCGAACACGTACGTGGCTTGGAACAGCACGTGGATTTCGCGATCGGCGGCGGAACCGACTTACTGCGAGCGGACGCGGAGTACGACGGCGGGATTACCGGTGCGGTAAAGATCGCGCACGCGGCCGAGGGCATGGGATTGGACGTGGAGCTACACACGCCCGGGCCCGCCCAGCGCCAGCTGATGGCCGCATTGCGGAACACCAACTATTACGAGATGTCTTTCGTACACCCGAAATCGGCGGAGATCGGCCGTAGTCAGCTGGTGTACGCGGATGACTACCGGGACGGGCTGACCGCCATCGACGCGGACGGTTGCGTCCCGGTCCCGACCGGGCATGGTCTCGGCGTGCGCTATGCCTGGGATGTCATCGAGGCGCACACCGTGGAGACGGTCGAGTTTCGCTGACCCGATCATCGAGCCAGCTTGTTTTGCGACCCAATGGAGCGTCATTATGGCTGAAGCCCCGTCCCGACCGGCTGAGCCGCTGGGCGAAGACCACTACGCGCTGCGTGCCGAGGATGTCCGGGAGCCACCCAGCACGTTTCGTGGCCGGCTGCGGTACCTAGGTCCGGGCATGATCCTCTCGGCGGCGGTAGTCGGCTCGGGGGAGCTGATCCTTACCACCTCACTCGGTGCACGAGCCGGCTTCGTGCTGCTGTGGTTGATTATCGTCGCAACCTCGGTCAAGGTCTGGGTACAGCTCGAGCTGGGCCGGCTCACCGTGCTGTATGGCCGGCCGGCGCTCGAGGCGTTCGCCGACGTGCGACCGCGTACGCGGCGCGGTAGTTGGATCAATTTCCTGTGGATCGGCATGGACTTCGCCAAGATGTTCCAGCGCGGCGGGATCATCGGCGGCACGGCCGCCGCCTGCTCGGTGCTGTGGCCGATCGTCGGCGCACCGTTGAGTTGGGAGTCGACCGCCGCGTGGACGTTGGTCATCGTCGCGGTGACGATCGCACTGCTGCAAAGCAGCAAGTACTCCATTGTGGAAAAGATCTCGGTCGGCGCCGTCGCGGTGTTCACGATGGTGACACTGGCCCTGGCGCTCGCCTTGCCACTCACCGAGTTCGGCTGGGGCGCCGCGGATATCGGTAGCGGTATGCAGTTCGCTGTGCCGGCAGGCGCGCTCGGGCTTGCCGTCGCCGTGTTCGGGTCGACCGGTGTCGGCGCGGACGAGATGACCACCTATACCTACTGGTGCATGGAGAAGGGCTATGCGCGCTGGACAGGTCCGCCAGACGGCACCAAGGAGCGGGACCGGCGGGCTGCGGGATGGCTGAAGGTAATGCGTCTCGACGTAGGCGTTTCCTGGCTGGTGTGCACGATCTGCACGCTGTCGTTCTACGTGATCGGTGCCGCCGTCCTGCATGTGCAGTCGTTGGTTCCCGAAGGCAACGACATGATCGCCACGCTGTCCAGAATGTACACCGATACGCTCGGCCCATGGGCTGAGGTAGTGTTCCTGGTCGGTGCGATCGCGGTGCTGTTCTCGACCAATATCGGATCTACTGCCAGTGTCCCTCGATTGTGGACGAATACGCTCGGCGTTCTCGGGGTGCTGAATTGGCGTGACGTCGCGACGCGCCGCCGGATGATTCGTATTCTCACCTGGTGCTTTCCGCCGTTGTGGGCATCGTTCTTCCTGTTTGTACAGTCGCCGGTATTGATGGTGCAGATCGGTGGCATTGGCTCGGGTATCTTCCTGGTGGCTGTGGTGATCGGCGTGTGGTACCTGCGCGGGCAGGAACCGGACAAGCGGTTTCGCCCCAACTGGTTGATCACCGGTGCGCTGGTGCTGAGCAGCATCGCGATCATCGCGCTCGGTAGCTACTCGGCCTTGGAGGTTTTCGGTGTGACGGTCGACTAGGCCCGCGCGTGTGATCGCGTTCCTTGAGGTCAGCGAGGTGGGCTGTAGCGCTCGGCGAGTTCGGTGCCGATACGGGCGAGTTCGCTGCGCACCGATTCCGGTTCGAGCACGTCGATCGCGGCGCCCCAGCCGGCCAGTTGCTCGGCGACGGCCACCGGCAGATGCGCGGATATCCGTACGCGCAGCCGGTCATCGGACAACTCTTCGTCCACTTCGAGATACCGGCCGAACTGGGTGCGGAGCACGTCGAGCCGGTTGGCGGGAACCAGTACGACCGCGGTAACCGAGGACCGCCGTTGCTCCACCTCATCGACGACCGCTCGCCAGGCTTGGTTGAGCTCGAAATCGGCCGGCCGGTGCGCGGGCTGCTCGGTGCACCGCGCCTCGCTGATCCGATCCACCCGAAAGGTGCGCTGGCCTCGCTCCGTACCGGCGATCAGATACCAGACGTTGTCCTTGTCCACCAAGCCCCATGGATCGATGAGCCGCGTGCCGGTACGTCCGGTGTAGCTGATCTCAACCTGACGGCGGCGTACCACCGCGTCCTGCAACAGTTCGACGAACGCCGGCCTGTCCGGTGTGGACTCGCCCCAGCGGGCTGGGTCGAACACCACCGCGCTCGCGGCTGCGCTCGCCTCGGAACGAAACGGTTGGGGCAGGGCACCTGCCAGCTTGCGTAATGCTGAGCGTAGTTCCGGCGCCACCGTCGACGAGGGGCCGACGAGCAGGAACAACGCCGTTGCTTCGGATGCCGTCAGACCGCTCAGGTCCGTCCGCGCGCCGCCGACGAGCGACCAGCCACCGCCTCGGCCCGGCTGAGGATAGACCGGTACGCCGGCTGTGGACAGCGCCGCGAGATCCCTGCGTGCGGTGGCAACCGAGATCTCCAGCTCGGCGGCCAGCTCGGCTGCGGTTACCCGGCCCTTGGTCTGCATCAGCAGCAGGGTGGCAACCAGACGGTCAGCGCGCATATCGCGAGTTTGCCAAACAAAGTGCTCATGAGATGCACACTTTTGTGCCTAGGTTCGGTTACATCAGCCAAACCAGTGAAGGGAACTCCGTCATGTTGCGCGGACTCACTACCACCAACTTCTTCGCCGATGACATGGCCGCCGCCGCGAAGTGGTACGCCGAGCTGTTCGGTGTGCAGCCCTACTTCGTGCGACCGGAAACCGGTCCGCCCGCCTATATCGAGTTCCGGATCGGGGACTACCAGCACGAGTTCGGCCTGCTTTCCCGGGCATGGGCACCACATCCGGCTACCGATCAGCCGGCTGGGGCGATCGTCTACTGGCATGTGGACGATGTCGCGACCACCTACGAGAAAGTGCTGGCGATGGGCGCGCGGGAGCACGACGCGCCGACCACCAGAGAGGCCGGATTCATCACCGCATCGGTCACCGACCCGTTCGGCAATATCCTCGGGCTGATGTACAACCCGCACTACCTGGAGATCCTCGAGTCGATGCGGGCGCAGCCCCGCCCTGAACCGCAGGATCCCTAAACATCGCGGCTCGGTGGGCGGGAGGGGCGGGTCAACCCCAGCCGGCCTGGATCTGGGTCTGGAACCTCCACTGCCCTGCGACCCTGATCAGCACATCGGCGTAGTGCATCGGCACGGTCTGCCCAGCTGCGGTCATCGTGCCATCGGAAACGACCAGCACGATGTTCTCGCTCAGGAAGATCGGTGTGCGGGTCACCCGCATATCCAGGTCCGCGGGCGCGCTACCCAGTTGTGCACGCATCACTTGTAGATAGTCTGCCCGGTCTGTCTGGTTGGCGCTGCCCGTGCCGTCCGCGCTGTCGGTCACCTCGTTCAGTGGAAAAACCGCAAGCTCGGCCATCCGCTCGACATCGGCAGTCGGGACCAGCGCGTCGTACTGGGCGAACCACTCCGCGATCTCCTGCCGAGTCGTGTCGCGCACCGCGACCCCGAGGGGGGTCGAACCAAGATCCGACATCCAACACCCTTTCCATCGGTTTACTCCGTACAGCATACCAAGTTTTTTATCCGCATACTGGTGGCGAAACCGGGAGGCAGTCATGGTGGGTGATTACGGGCGCAAGCTCGAGTTCGGCGTATTCGCCACGCCGGATGCCGAGCAGGTCGAGCGGCTACTGCGGGTGGCTACGGTGGCCGACGAGCGCGGCCTGGACCTGCTCGGCGTCCAGGACCATCCGTATCAGCGGCGATACCTGGATGCCTGGTCGCTGCTGGCCACCATCGCGGCGCGCACCGCACGAGTCCGGGTGTTTCCGGATGTGGCCAGCCTGCCGCTACGCCAGCCGGCGGTACTGGCCAAGGCGGCTGCCAGCCTGGATCTGCTTTCCGGCGGGCGAGTGGAGCTCGCCATCGGGGCCGGTGCTTTCTGGGACGCGATCGAAGCAATGGGCGGTCCGCGGCGGACACCGCGCGAAGCCGCGCAAGCGCTGACCGAGGCAATCGCGGTGATCCGAGCGATGTGGTCGGAGGAACGCTCGGTTCGGGTGGCTGGCACGCATTACGCGCTCTCCGGGGTACGTCCTGGGCCGGTGCCGGCGCATCCGATCGGCCTATGGCTTGGTGTGCTCGGGCCTCGCCTGCTTGCCGAGCTTGGTCGCTCAGCGGATGGTTGGGTGCCGTCGTCGAGCTACGTGCCGCCCGAACGCCTTGCCGATATGCACGCGCGAATCGATGAAGCTGCGCTCGCCGCTGGCCGGGAGCCGGCGCGAATCAAGCGGATCTACAACATCTTCGGCAGTATCACCGCGCAGTCGCACGGATTCCTGCAAGGGCCAACGCGGCAATGGGTGGACCAGCTGACCGAGCTCGTCCTGGAGTACGGAATGGACACGTTCATCTTCGGCACCGAGGGCGATGACCTGAACCAGATCACCACGTTCGCCGAGGAAATCGCACCGGCCGTCCGGGAAGCCGTCGCGGACGAACGCGCCGATTAACCAGTTCCGCGCACCATCCTGGCGATCAGCGCGGTGAGCTGATCCCGGTCATTGGCAGGGATGTCGCCGGCCAGTTTTTCCAGCCGGTCGATGGTGTCCCGGTGTGTGTCATTGCCCAGCCGCTCACCTTCGTCGGTCAGCGACACTCGCCAGACGCGCCGGTCCTGCGCGCACCGCTGCCTGCGGACCAGGCCCCTGCGCTCTACCCGGTCCACCAGTCCGGTCAGGCTGGACTTCTCCAGATGCAGCAGGCGGCTCAGCGTGGCCATCGGCACCGGCCCGTTCACCAGCATGCAGAGCAGCTGGGTCTGCTGGCTGGTGAGGTCGTACTCCCTGCTGATCTCACCGAAAACGTGCTGTACCACGCCGGCCAGCCGGACGAGGCCGACGGCGAGCCCGAACTCCGGTTCGGCGGTGCCTGCCTCGGTTGGCACGGCTTCGGTGTGCGTCATGCGATACCTCCGCCACAAGTCTACTTGACGATAGTTCGCACTAAGAACTACATTAGTTCGTACTACGTATGATTCGTGATACGAACTAGGAGGCTTGATGAGTCCGAACGTGGTTGTCGTCGGCGGTGGATACGCGGGTACTGCGATCGCCAAGAACCTTGACGAGGTTGCCGATGTGGTGCTCGTCGAACCGCGAGACGCCTTCCTGTACAACGTCGGGGCGCTGCGCGGTCTTGTCAATCCAGAGTGGACTGATCGGATCTTCCTGCCCTACACGAAACTTCTTGATCGGGGAAGGGTGATTCAGGATCGCGCCGTTCGGGTGGCGGGCACGACCGTCACGCTCGGCTCCGGCGAACAACTCAGCGCGGACTATCTCGTGCTGGCAACCGGCTCGGACTACCCGTTCCCCGCCAAATCCGATGTCGTCAATAGCGCCACGGCAAAGGCCAAGCTGCACGCCACGCGGGAGACGTTGGCCGATGCGCGAAACGTGTTGCTCCTCGGTGCTGGGCCAGTCGGGCTCGAACTGGCCGGCGAGATCAATGCGCGATGGCCGGACAAGTCCATTGTGCTGGTGGACCAGGCGCCCGAGATTCTGCGCGGTGACTATCCTGCCGAGTTGCGCGCGGAGCTGGTCAGCCAACTCGAAGCGCGCGGAATCCGGTTGGTGCTTGGCAGTGCACTACGCGAGCAGCCGCCGGCCGAGCCAGGGGAGGCCAAGACCTTCACCGCGGTGACCGACTCGGGCGAAGAGATCATTGCCGATATCTGGTTTCGCTGCCATGGCGTAGTGCCGAACAGTGCGTATCTGGCTGGCGAGCTGGCCGCTGTCCGGCAGGCCAACGGGCATCTGCGGGTTACCCCGGAACTGCGCGTGTCCGGACAGGAGCGGGTATTCGCCGTTGGCGACCTGACCGCGGTCCAGGAGCCCAAGCTGGCCAAAGCGGCGGGGGAGCATGCGCGGCTCGTCGCCGCGAACATCCGCACGCTGCTGGCTGGTGGAACCGAACTTGACATCTATCAGCCTGGTGGGGCCAGTATCGCGCTGCCCCTTGGCCCAGCGGGTGGTGCCGCGTACACCCCGGAGGTCGGGGTGCTCGGCGCCGAGCAGACGGCGGAAATCAAGGGCGCGCATCTCGGGGTGGACGACGTTCGGATCACGTTCGGGCTCGGTTAACCGACCTTCTTGCCGGGCCCGGATTGCTACGCTCACGCGGTGTCGGTGATGCTCAGCAGCTGGTGTTCGATATCCGGCGCCGGTCGGATTCCGGACCCGTTTTCGGGTAAAGATCACCGATGCCAACTTTGATCGGCGAGTGGTACTAGGCGCCGTGATCGAACTTGATAACTAGCGCGGTCGGTCCGGCGTAGACTCGGCGCCCGTGAGTACGGAAGGGACTGAATCGCCATTTACCCAGTCAACCGGTAGTGCGCGGCACGCGGTACTAGCGGAACTGGCCGCGGCTGGGCCGGTGCATCGGGTTCGGCTGTTCACTGGCGTGGATGTCTGGCTGATCACCGGTCAGACCGAAGTTCGCGAAGCACTCGCGCATCCGGATATCCGACGTTCGCCCGAGCAGATCCCGCACCGGGAGGCGACGCCACCCGAGCTGGCTGCTGCGATGCACCAACATATTCTGTCCAGTAATCCGCCGGATCACACCAGGATGCGCAAGCTGGTCGCCGCCGCGTTCAGCAGGGGCGGGGTAGCGAAGCTGACCTCGCGGATCGGCGCCCTTGCCGCTGAACTGCTCGACGAGCTTGCCGAGGCTGGCGCCGATGGATCCACAGTGGACCTGGTTGCCGGGTTCGGTTACCCGTTGCCGATCACGGTGATTGCCGAGCTATTGGGAGTGCCGCCGGAGCGCCGGGCGGATTTCCGGCGCTGGTCGGTGATCGTGACCAGTGGACCTGCCTACCCTGCCGAGGTCTATCTGGGCGCCGCGCGGGAACTGCTCGACTTCCTCCGGGAACTGGTGGCGGACAAGCGAGCCGCGCCGAGCACGGATCTGCTGTCCGATCTCATCGCGGTACGCGACGGGCAAGCCGCGTTGACCGAGGACGAGCTCACCTCGATGGCCTTCCTGCTCCTTTCCGCGGGGCACGAGACCACGGTGAACCTGATCGCGAACGGGGTGTATGCGCTGCTGACCCATCCGGATCAGCTTGCGTTGTTGCGGGCCGAATCCGAGCGACTGCCGGATGCGGTGGAGGAGTTGCTGCGTTTTGATTCCCCGGTACAGGTAACGCTGCCTTCGGTCACCGCGGCGCCGGTACGGATTGGCGCGGTCACCATTCCGGCCGGCGAGGTAGTGGTTCCCGCGCTGCTCGCGGCCAACCGCGACCCGAATCGATACGACTTGCCCGAGCGGCTGGACATCGCCGCGGCGCACGGCTCGCATGTGGCCTTCGGGCACGGTATTCACCATTGCCTTGGCGCTCCGCTCGCGCGTGCCGAGGGCCGGGTCGCGATCGGCGCGTTGCTGGAACGCTTTCCTCGGTTGCGGTTGGCCGACCCTGCCGCGGAACCGGAGCGGGTGCCGAGTCTGCTGCTGAACGGCATGCGCGAGCTAATGGTCCGGGTGGACTGACCCCTGCGCCGTAGCGTGCAGGTACTTCAGCGCCGCGAGTACTCGCCGGTTGTCTACTTCGGTCGGTGGGATATCCAGTTTGCCGAAGATACTGTTGATGTGCTTGGCAACCGCACTGGGACTGAGTACGAGCGTTGCCGCGATACTCGCGTTGGATCGGCCGCTCGCGAGTAACACCAGTACTTCGTGCTCGCGTGGCGTCAGTCGGTCCAGTGGCACCAGGTCCGGGGATGCGATGGTGCTTTCCGGCATCGGCTCAGTCCTTTCCGGAATTCAGCGCGGGTACCGCGTAGAGGGCGGCGTGTACCGGCTGGGCATTCGGGTCCGGTGTCTGGCTGATGGCCTGGTACCGCTCGAGTACCGCGTGCAGTTCGGTGCGCAGTTCACGGAGCTGTTCTGGGGTCAACCGCAACGGATTACTGGACATCGTCGCAACATTGCGCCAGGTGTTCGGCAGTTGGTGTCGCTGCACGATAAAGGTTTCGATGACCTGCCTGTCCCTGGCCAGCATGGTGCTCGCAAAGGCGTCCTGCGCGTGGGTCATCGCCGGTTCCTCGTCAGGGCGGTGGTGATAGTTGATGTCGCGCTCCGCCACTCGCCACGGTCGAGCCCGTCCGCTGCCGGCGCCGGTTTCCTCAATGATCCCGTGTTTGCCGAGGAGCCCGAGGTGATATGAGCACACTTTGGGCGTGAGGTCGAGGAGTTCCGCGGCTCGCGTCGCGGTGAGCGGGCCCTCGCGCTGGAGCAGGTAGAGCAGGTCCAAGCGCACCGGATGGGCAAGCGCGCGCAACGCTCGAGGATCCGCACCCACTCCTTCGGAACGATTCTTCTCGGAAGACATGTTCCGATAGTGCGCCGCTCGTCCCAGCCCGTCAAGGTGCACTTATCTCCACTGGTATTCGGTAATTCCGTGGCGGCATCAAGCGTGGGGTGCCATGGTCGCCGGATGGTTGATTACCAGTTCATCGATCCGCAACTGGCCGCGTTGTACGACGTGACCTACCCATGGGCGCCGGATTTCGACTTCTACCTGCCGATGGTGCATGCCGCTCGCGCGGTACTCGATGTTGGCTGTGGCACTGGAACCCTGCTGCATGCCGCTCGGGCGGCAGGGCATACCGGGCGGCTGTGCGGGCTGGACCCCGCCGAGGGCATGCTCGCCCGCGCGCGCCGCCGTACCGATATCGAGTGGGTGCACGGTGATCTCACCGATGCCCACTGGGTGCGCGAGTTCGACCTGGTAGTGATGAGCGGGCACGCGTTTCAAGTGTGGTGTACCGACGAGGAACTGCACACCGCACTTACCGCGATCCGCCGTGCGCTGACCGAGCACGGCCGGTTCGCTTTCGAAACCCGCAATCCGCTCGTTCGAGCATGGACCCGGTGGACGCCGGAGAATGCGGTCGAGGTGCGCGCCGAAACGGGCGAGCTGGTCCGGCAGGAACAACAGGTCGAGTGGGTGCGCGGCGATCTCGTGCGGTTCAGCACGACCTACCGGAGTCCCGTGTGGACGAACCCGAAGATCAGCACCAGTACGCTGCGATTCCTGTCCGCGGAAGCGTTGCCCGCACACCTTGCCAAAGCCGGGCTACGGATTGCGGAACAGTATGGCGACTGGTCGGGCGGGCCGTATACGGACACCAGCCCGGAAATCATCACCATCGCTCGACCAAGCTGAAAGGTGGGTCCGAGATATAGGGGCGCGCCCAGGCCGGGACGAGACCTGGGCGCGCCGCGGCAAGGAGGCTATGCCTTCCAGATAATCGGATTCTCCCGGTAGTCATCCTGATTAAAGGCGGCGCCTCCTAGGTCTGCGCCTTCCTGCCCGCCGTCGACGGTGCAGGTTTCGAAGCTGTCGCCAACATTGCCGAACTCGCGCGGCGCGGTGCTACGTTCGCAGCCGTCCACGCTGATGCCCGCCGAGACCCTGGTGCTCCCGCCGTCCGCGGTTACCCCGCGCAGCGTGGGCGGGCTGAGGTTGCCGAGATCGCTGCCGTCGACGTTCTCCACGGTGTAGCGGATCTGGTAGGGAATGATCTTGTCCAGGTTACTTCCGCTGGCCTGTTCCTGGAACTCGTCCCTGTCCATCTCCTCGATCGAGGTCACCGTGATCCCGATGATGTCGTCCCGATGCTCGATAATCGCGCGGTCACCAACGGAAAGCTCGCTACCTGGCTCGGTCAGGCTGGTGTCGCCGTCAGCCGGTGCGCCCTGGGCGTCGTCATCCTCGGCGCCCGCATCCGAATCGATTTCTTCTTGCTCGGTGGTCTCCGTCGCGGTTCCCGCAGCCGCTTCGCCGCTGGTCTCGTCGCTGCATGCCGAAACGGCGAGTACCGCAGCTCCCACGGCGGCCACGAACGCCAGTTTTGTGCGCTTAATGATCTTGTCCCCTTCTGCTGTGGGCACGTCTGTTTGCCCCCGCGTGCCGCAACCTTGACGCTCGAAAGCTTGCCGAACGGCAATGCCGGTACCGAGTAGCCCGCGTCGCCGATCCACGGGGTGAAGGCGCAGCTCAATCCGGTAGTTGCGCCGGAAGGCTGCCGGGAAAGTACGGGATGGCTCAGTCGTGCACATCTGCGCACCGGTCAGCTCGCCGGGGAGATCTCCGTATGCACGTAGGAATCGGCCAGCACGCCGAGTTCCTGAAACAGCTCGTCGGCCTGCTTCCGGTGCACTTGGGCGGTCGGGTAATCGTCCGTGCTTTCGGCGACCCACGCCAGCCGGTCATGGGCCCGAGCCTCCTCGTAACGCTCGCCGGCCTGCGTGGCAAGGTCAAGCCCTTGCCGCAGCAGGTGTTTCGCGGTATCGAGCTCACCGGACATGCCGTAGGCGATGGCCAGATCCACAACGGACTCCGCGGCGCTGATCATGGTCAGCGTGAGTTGCGAATCGCGGACCGCCTGCCAGAGGTGCCGAATCGCCTCGGCGTGCCGGCCGAGCGCGCGATAGGTAACGCCCAACCGCAGCGTGCTGAACATCTCGATCCACTGAAACCCCGCGCCATTCGCCAGCGCACGCTCGAAGCAGTCAGCGGCGGCGGAGTACTCGCCGAGCAACCGGTATGCCTCGCCGAGTTCGGCAAGGACCACCGGTTCGCTGTTGTATTCGCGGGCCTGCTCGAAAAGTGCCATGGCGCGCCGCAACGAGTCCGCCGCCTGCGCCGGACGGCCAAGCTTTTGCAGGTATCGACCTGCCGCGGTCAGTACGATCCCATCGGTGAGCAGATCGGTACTCGGCCGCTGTGCCAGCCGCTCGGCGTAGGACGCCGCTTCGCGTAGCCGACCAAGTCGGCTGTTCAGCCAGCAACAGACGGCCATCGTGCGGCGCGCGAACTCTGGGTACTCGTCGTTGCTGGCGAGCTCCATGGCACGGTCGAGCTGACGGCGCGCAGCGAGGTTGTTTCCCCTCACCGCATGCAGGTTGCCGAGATGAGTCCGTAACACCAGCTCGCCAAGCCGGTCACCGGCGGCCATCGTGGCGTCGATAGCCGTCTCGTGAACATGGGTCCAGATCTCCGTGGAGCCGTCCAGGAACGCGCATTCGACACTGGCGTACACCAGCTGCCAGGCGTGCGTTACCAGATTCTCCTTGCTGGCCAGCTTCGCTGCCTCGGCTAGTGCGGCACTTTCCGTTGCCAGCCATCGGTAGGAATCCTCGAATGACTCGAACTCGACAGTCCACTGTGGTGGCTCGAATGGCGGCTCTGGGCACCAGCGGGTGGGGTAGAGCACGCGCATCGCCTTGCTCGCGGTATGCAGGTAGTAGGCGAGCAGCCGCGTGGTGGCGAGATGTTGCTGGATAGGCGTTTCGTGCTGGTCAACCAGCGTCTGCGTGTAGTGCGTCAGCAGGTTATGCAGGTGGTAGCGCCGCGAGGTGATGGTGGTGAGCAGATGGTGGTGCGTCAGTTGCTCGAGCACGGCATGTGCCTGGTCGGGCTGTAACCCGGTGAGGGCGGCAGCGCTCTCTGGGGTGATCTCCTGGGTCGGATGCAGCGCGAGATGCCGCAGCGTGTGCTGCTGTGTGGGGGTCAGATCGTGATAGGACAGGTCGAACAGGGTGTGCAGGGTTGCGAGTTCGGTGAGCGGATTCGGGGTATGGGTCAACCGGTGTGCCAGATCCGGCAATGTCCAGCTGGGACGCGTTCGCAACAGGTCGGCGGCCAGCGCGATGGCGTGCGGGTGGTGTCCACACAGGTTGATGATCCGGCGGGCCGCGCGGTCGTGCGTCTCCCTTGTTCCCGCGTGCTTGGCGAGCATGGCCTGCGCATCCGAGCTGCTGAGCTCGGTCAGGTGTAGCTGGTGCGCACCGTCGAGGCTGATCGCCCGTCGGCTGGTGATCAGCACAAGCGTGTCCGGGTGCTGCGGAAGCAACGGGGTGAGGTGGTGTTCGTGCGTGGCGTTGTCCAGCAGGATCAGCGCTCGCCGGCCGGCGAGCCGCTGCCGGAAGAGCGCGGCGCGTTCGGCAAGCGTGGTCGGGATGTGTTCCGGTGCCACATCGAGCAGTCGTAGCACGCTGATCAACACCTCGCTGGGGTCGGCAGGGGGATGATCGGCGTTGCCGCGGAGGTCGACGTACACGCTCAGGTCCCGGTCGTAGCCGGCCTCCTGGCGTTGCTGCGCGAACCGCACGGCGAGGCGAGTTTTGCCGATTCCCGGCATGCCATGAATGATGACCGCCCTGGCGTCCTCTTTGGTCGTCTGTCGCCACAGCTGCCGTAGCTGTGGTTCGCGCCCGACGAAGTCCTGGACATCGGGCGGGAGATGGTTGTACGCGCGCACGGTCACCGGCGGCACGCTCGGCATAGCCGGGTGCACCTCGGATTTGCTTGGATGGTGCAGCAGATGCTCCTGCGCCGCCCGCAGTTCGGGACCCGGATCGGCGCCGAGCTCCTGGGCCAACCGGCGCCGGATATCGGTGAACACCTCCATCGCGGTCGCCTGCTGACCACAACCGACCAGGGCAACCATCAGCGCCGCATGCGCGGACTCCTGTAGGGGTTCGGCCGCGATCAGCCGGCGCAGCACCGGAACCACCTCGATATGCCGGCCAATCTCGGTCGCGGCTTTGGCGTACTCCACGATCACGCGCTGCCATTCGGCGAGTAGCGCGGCAACCGTGGGATGCGCGGTCATTTCCAGCCCTGCGAGCACCTCGCCGCGCCATAAGCCCAACGCGGTACCGAACTCGGTGCATGCGCCGTCCGGGTCGCCAGCCGCGTGTAGTTGCCGGGCCCGGCGCACCCCCTCGCGAAAATCCGTGATATCCACCGCGACCCTGTCCAGGTCCAGCCGGTAACCGCCACCCGGCACCGTCCGCACACCGTTGTCCAGCAGGCCGCGCACCCGAGAGACCCGCGATCGCAGCGAGCCATCCACCGATTCCGGGCGGGCGCTTCCCCATACCCCTTCGGCTAGCTCCTCAGCCCGAACAACCTCGCCGAGGCCAAGGCCGAGCAGCCCGACCACCGCCCGCTGTGCCGCCGAGCCCACGTCCACCAGGCGGCCATTCGACCAGACCCGCAACGGGCCAAGGAGCTCGATGCGCACCCCGCCGCCACCGCCGGCCAGCGACCACAGTCTTGCTGCCTCCATCTCGGTCAGCCCAAGACCGGTCACCAGGGCGCGAACCGTTTGTGCCCGCGGAATCCGTACCCGCCCCTGCTCCACGTCGCGCACCACGCCGATGCTCACTCCCGCGAGCTCGGCCAACCCGACCTGCGTGCGGCCAGCGCGACGCCGAAAGTTCCGAACCAGTGCACCCAGTTCGCCAGAACCGCCCATAACGTTGACTACATCGCAAACCAGACTGATCGCGCAACTTGGTTCGAACGATGTGGCCGAGTCAACGGAGCAGGGCAGCGGCACGCAGTGCGGCTTCGGTACGACTGCGCACTCCCAGCTTGCCGAGCACGTTGCCGACGTGCACCTTCACCGTGCGTTCGGCCAGCCCCAGCCGATCAGCTATGTCCTGATTGGATAGACCATCGCCGAGCAGCCCGAGCACCTGAGATTCGCGGGTGGTCAGCTGCGGACTACCGGGCGCGCCCAGCGCGTCCGCGGCCGCCGGACTGATGACCGTCAAGCCCCGCCACACACCGTGGATCGCCGCGGCGAGTTCATCCCCGGTGGAATCCTTGAGCACGAACCCCGCAGCGCCTTCGGCAAGGGCCCGGGTGATCTCGTGCCGGCGCCCGATCGTGGTCAGTAGCAGTACCCGAGGCGCCTCAGCGATTCCTCCGTCTAGCTGGCCTTTTAGTTGACCCTTGAGTTGACGCAGTGTCTCGATGCCGTCCATACCAGGTAGGTACAGGTCGAGTAGCACGACATCGACTGGACATTCAGCCAGTAGCCGGAGTAGTTCCGCGCCATCGGCACACTGGCCAACAACCTCGATCCCCGGTTGTGCACTGAGTACCAGTGCCAAGCCCTCCAGGACCAGTGCTTGGTCGTCTACTACCACGACGCGGACCACGTCGGGAGCCTATCGGGACTTCGTCGCAGCCCCGTTCGCCAACCCCGCTATCGTCGAGTCGGTGCCTAGCTGGATCCTGCGGTCACAGTCCTGGTTGATTGATATCGCGCTGGTCGCCGCGATCGCGGTGCTGTTCGGCGCGAGCGATCTCTGGTCGGTGCGGGCGAGTTGGCCGGCCTGGTTGCTCGGTGGGTCGATGTTGCTCGCGTTGCTTTTCCGGCGCCGGCTACCGCGAACGGCGCTCGCGGTGATTGCCGCGGCTACCACGGGAATGGTGCTGACCGTGGGTTCCGCCAGCGTCGGTTATGTGCCGCTGGTACTGGCGCTCTATACCGTGTGCGCGAAAGGGCGGCGCGCGGCGTTGCCGTTGTGCTGCGTGGCGATTGCCATGGTCGCGGCGGCCACTGTCCACAGCCGGGGATCACTGGCAGGGGGTCTGCTGGTGCTTGCCGTGGCGAGCTTCGCGCTGTTGCTTGGCGTTGAGCGGCAGCGGCAGGTAACCGCTGGCAGTCGATCCGCCGAGCTGCGCGCGAGATCCGCGGACGCGGATCGGCGAGAGCTGGCGGCGAGGCGTCTGCATGACACCTTCGCCCGAACGACCGCGGTGTTGGTGGTGCAGACGGAAACCCTGCGCACCGTGGGGCAGTTGACCCGCTCCGACCGGCAACGGGTCGAGGCTATTCTCGCCGCTGGCCGCGCTGCCCTTACCGAGGCACGTCGGGTGGTCCGGCAACTCGCGGATGGCGCCGTCGAGGAGATCGATCTGTCCGGGCAGCTTCGGCGGCTACGTGCGGCCGGCCTGGAGTTGACCGGTGTCTCGCCAGCGCGCGGACTGCGGGGCGTGCCTCGGCCAGCACGGTGCTTCGCGGAACGGCTGATCGCCGAGGCGGCGGCCAACGTGCTTCGGCACGGGGGCCAACGTGCCGAGCTCCGGATCGCGCGCACCTCCGAGGCTGTGCGGATCGAGCTGGCCAACGAGTTGTCGAACGACGCCATCGCGAACGCCGGTTCGGGAGCGGCGACCGGCTTGGGGTTGGCGAGGCTCGCCGGGGAACTCGACCGGATGGGCGGCGCACTCAGCTATGGCCCCGCCGGCGGGTACTGGCTGGTTCGGGCCAGCATCCCGCTCACTGTGGAAACCGAGCCGGTCGGCCAGAATCTCGCGATCTGAGTCAGTCCCGTTGGTAGCGCAGCAGTTCGGCGACCGTGACGAACTGGTAGCCATCGGCTTGCAGCTGCTCGATTATCGGTTCGACCGCGTCCCGGACGGCTGCCCTGCCCGGAAACATCGGGTGCAACAGGACGATCGATCCCGGCTCGACTTGTTCGACGGTGTGTTCGGCAATCGCCGCGGCATCGGCGTTCTCGCCGAGTTCGGCTTCCGGTGCCACATCCCACATCACCGTATGCCGGTTGTGCTCGGCGAGATAGCGAGGAAGGGAAACCAGTTTCTTGCCGTTCGGCGGCCGGAAGGTGATCGGTCCGGTGTAGCCGGTGTCCCGGATCAACTGGTCGGTGTCCGCTACCTCGCCGGCCACCCAGTCCTTGCTGACCAGCACCATCCGCTCGTGCGAGTAGGAGTGGTTGCCGATCTCGTGGCCGGCGCGAGCGATATCCGCGCCGAGCTCGGGGTACTTCGCCAGATCCTGTCCGGTCAGATAGAAGGTGGCCGGTACATCGGCCTCGGCGAGGGTTGCCAGTAGCGGTGCGGTGCCGGCTGGGTCCGGCCCGTCGTCAAAGGTTAGTGCGACAACCTTGTGCGAGGTGTCTACTCGGTGGGTCAGCTCGCCGAATAGCTGGAAACTTCGGGCATTGGCGAGTTGGTGCACCCCGTAGCTGGCAAGCAGGATCGTGAGGACTGTGGCGATGGAGCCGATCACCCATCGCCTGCGGCGGGACGAGCGAATGCGGGGCGCACGCTGGTTGGACGACTGCATATCCGTGACCCTGGCGAGTCCCGGCCGATCCCGGAAGCGGCCAAGGTACTAGTACCAGTGGGCAACGCCGAGTGGTTGGCCAAGGTGTGCAGCATGCGGGTCAGATTCGGGTACGCCCGGTCAACTTCGGCGCGGATCTTGGCGAGTGCCTCGGTCGTCCGCGGCTGGTCGAGCTCGAGCAGGAGGTCCAGCCGAGCGCGAACCGCCTCGTCGTAGCGGCGCTGGGCATCGCACAGAAAAGTCGACAGCTCCCCGTACTCGGCCACGATCGCCGGGCGCCAGCCGGCCAGTGCGGCCGTTCCGTCGTTGGCGACCTGCTCGGCAACCCGATAGATCAGCTGGTGGCGCCGTTGTACCTGGTCCCAGCCGGACATCTCGACCACCTACTCCGAGTCTTTCACATACACTGTGTATGTCACCATACTCGCAGTATGTTGCTCGTCAAGGGGCCGAGCTGGCCGGAGTGCGTGATCATGGGGGCATGCAGAGGGGCCGGCGGGGTTGCGCTATCGCGGCCGGAGTTGCCGTGCTGCTGGTCATCATCGGTGCCGTCGCGATGTGCGCGGTCGAGCAGCCACCGGGGTCTTCCATGACAAAGAAGGCCGCTTACCAGCGGACGGCCGCGGTCGTCGCGGCGACCAGGAATGCGGTCGCGGAGCGCCTGTCGTGGACGCGACAGCCGAACAACGATTACTCCGGTTCGTGTACGAGTGGCATGTCGGGTTCGGATTTCACTGGACAGGTGCAGACCGAGGTCGAGTTCACCGCGCCGGTGCGGCGCGAGCAGGCGTTGCGCTACCTCGCCGAAGTGCGGGAACTGTGGGCGGCCAGGGAGTATCCGGTCAACAACTCGTCGGAGCTGGTGAGCGCGCGGACCGCGGATGACTTCAAGGTCTACGTCAAGTACTCGCCGGCGATCGACACGCTCCACCTCGGCGGTTCCTCGCCCTGCGTGTGGCCATCCGGCGAACCGCCATCGGCAAACTAGCTGGTCATAGCCGGAACGCCTACGCTGCGTTTGTCAGATACTCACCGTATATCGATAAACTCGATGGATGACACCCGCGCAGAGCCGCCGCGAGATGTACTCGGAAGCGACAAGAGCGGCGCTGCTCGATGAGGCGACCAGGCTGTTCGCCGAGCGCGGCTACGCGGAAACCTCGCTCGCCGATATCGCGGTCGCCACGCAGGTGACCAGGGGAGCGGTCTACCACCACTTCGAAGGTAAACAGGCGCTCTTCGAGGCGGTGCTTGATCGCCAGGAAGCCAACGCGGTGCGCGTGGTGCGGGAGGCGGCGGTCGCCGAGGATCCGCTGGTTGCCGCGCTGCAGGCGCTGGACGCGTTCCTCGAGCACTGTGACGATCCGGTCTATGGGCGGTTGTGCTGGCAGGAAGGGCCCGTCGCACTCGGGTTCCGCCGCTGGCGGGAGTACGAGCAGCGGTATTTCTTCGGTCTGGTCGAACAGTTTGTCGAGCCACTGTTCGGCGCCGGGTACCTCGATCCCGCGTTGCCGCGCGCGGCAAGTGTGCAGTTCTTCTTCTGGAACCTCGGTGGTGCCGGTTTGGCACTCGCCGAAGCCGACGTCGCCGACCGTTCGCGGATCCGCGCGGAGTGGCGCGAGCTCATCGGCAGGACCATCCTCGCGTTCCAGCCGCCGGCAGCCGGCTAGTCAGTGGGACTGTCCAGGTGGGCGGTGTCATTGAAACCGCGGACGAGCCAGGTCTCATCGATTATCACCAAACGGGAGATCGAGCAGTTGTCCGCGCCAAGGAAAGCAAAGGGACGCGCGCCGGCCGCGATGGTCAGCGCCTGATCGATCACCCCGCCGTGGGTAAACACCGCCAGCCGTTCCCCCGGATGCCGATGGACCAACCGTTCGATCGCGCCGCGGACGCGGTTGGCGAGCGATTCCGTGGATTCCGCGCCGGGAATCACGTCCCAGCGGCATTCCGCGCGCATCTGCAGTACGAGCGGATGTTTCTCGGCGACCATCTGGCGGAAGAGCCCGCCTTCCCATTCGCCGAGGTGTACCTCGCGCAGGTCGGCTTCGACCTTGGGCACCAGGCCGGAGTGGGCGGCAAGGGGTGCCGCGGTCTGTGCCGTTCGCCGTAGCGTCGTGACATACAGCTGGTCGAGTGGTTCGTCGCGCAACCGTTGTGCCACTCGTTGCGCGCTGAGCTGGCCTTCCGGCGCGAGCGCGGGGTCACCCTGCCCCTCAACCAGTGGAAACGGCCGGTCCTTGCGGGCTGGTTCGGATTCGCCATGCCGGATGAGCAGTAGTTCGGTCGCGCCCGGTGGTGGTTGGAACCGTTCCTGGCGAAACCCGTCCTGCCCGGTGGAGTGCGCCGTGGAATGCGCTTCGGTGGCCATGCCGCGGATGCTAGCGGGATTTCCTACCGCTGTCGGGTGTCTGCGACCTGCCGGCATCACACGTGCACCAGGCAGCCGCGCTCGAGTAGCCGGAGTAACACTGGATCTTCGTCATCGATGGCGTTCCAGCGCAGATCGAGTTTGTCCAACCGGGCCAACTCGAGTAGCTGACCGGGGAGCTCGGTGATCCGGTTCTGCCGCAGGTCCAGGTGTCGGAGTTGGGGTAGCGAGCACAGCACGGTGGGGAACTCGGCGAACGCGTTGTCTCGTAGGTCGAGGTGTCGGAGCTGGACAAGCGTCGAAAGTTCGGCGGGTAGCCGATCGATCTGGTTGCCGCGCAGATGTAGTTCGCGCAGGTTGGCGAGTTCGCCGAGGTCCGGTGGCAGCGAGGTCAGCTGGTTTGCCTCGGCGCGAAGCTCAGCCAGCCAGGGCAACCGGCCGAGCCAGCTGGGTAGGGCGGTCAGCTTGTTGCGGTTCACGTTCAGGTAATTGAGCGCGCTGAGCCGTTCGACTACGCCGGGGACCGCGACGAGGGCGTTCTCGTGCAGATAGAGGTAGCGCAGCTGGGTGCAGCCGGTGAGGCTGGTGGGTAGTTCGGTCAGCTGGTTGCCCGCCAGGTCGAGTACGCGTAGCCCGCGTAGCTCGCCGAGGGAATCAGGAAGGTGGGTCAGCTTGTTCGCATAGAGGTAGAGATGAGTGGTGCCGGCTTCGGAAGTCGCCGGGGTCCAGGATCGCAATCCTCGCGAACTCGCGTCGACGATTGTTCGGGCCATCCGGTCATCTTGGCAGGCGGTTGGCCCTGGCATCGCTACATGCCCTGTTACCTGGGGTTTTGTGGTTTGGGGGACCCCCTGTTTTGGGGGTGTTGGGGTGGGTGTAATGTTTCGTTCTGCCAGCGCGGGGCGGGCCGAAAGCCGGTGGGTGGACGGTGTGCCTTGAGGGTGACTCCATGGGTTTTGTGTGGGGTTGTGTGCTGGGTTGATAATTGTGTGTTGTTTGAGAACTCAACAGTGTGCTGACGTTTGTTTTGTTTGTGAGCTAGTTGTTTGTGTGCCCTTATTTGTTGAGGGTTTCTTTGAGTG
>NZ_SLXQ01000013.1 GCF_004340875.1 Tamaricihabitans halophyticus
TCGAGGTTGTTCGTCACACAATGATCTTGGAAGCCCTCCACCTACTTCCCCAGCGCGACACGCTTCACGTGATCTTCACGGAATCATTCATCTAGCGGGCGGTAAGCTCGGCGCGGTGGCACCCATCTTGCACTCCGCGACGGGACCCGAACTGACGGCGGCGCAGCTCTACCAGCTGCTCCGGCTGCGCACCGAGGTGTTCATCGTCGAGCAGGAGTGCGCCTACCAGGAGTTGGACGGGCGGGATCTCGCCCGCGATACGCGGCACTGGTGGCTCGCTGCGCCCGCCGCGCCGGACGAGCCGCTTGCCTACCTGCGCGTGCTCACCGAGCCGGCCGGCGGCTACCGGATCGGCCGGGTGGTCACCGCCAGCGCCGCCCGTGGCGACGGACTCGCCGGCCGGTTGTTCGGCGCAGCGCTTGCCGATCTCGGCGATGTGGACTGCGTACTCGACGCGCGCACCTATGTGCAGCACTTCTACGCGGGCTACGGGTTCACGCCGGTCGGTGCGGAGTTCCTCGAAGACGGCCTCGAGCACATCAGGATGCGCCGGGCGGCGCCTGTTCGGTGATCACCTCGACCACCTTGGCCAGGTCGGCCTCGGTGAGGTCGGCGCGGGCGGTCAGCCGCAACCTGGACACCCCGTCCGGCACCGAAGGCGGCCGGAAACAACCCACCACGACCCCGGCGGCCCGGCAACCGTCCGCCCAGGCCACCGCCGCCTCCGGGGACGGCGCGCGCACCGAGACCACCGCCGCGGCCGGCGTGCTCACGGTGAATCCGGCGGTGCTGAGCGCGGTACACAACGTGGCCGCGTTATCCACCGCGCGGGCGGCCAGATCCGGTTCGTCCCGCAGCACCTGCAGCGCCGCGAGCGCGGCCGCCACGCTGCCAGGGGCGAGCCCGGTGTCGAAGATGAAACTCCGCGCCGTCTCGATGAGCTGCCGGATCACCCTGCGCGGGCCGAGCACGGCGCCACCTTGCGCGCCGAGTGATTTGGACAGTGTGAAGGTGGTGACCACGTCCGGATCGGCAATCAGCTTGGCCTCGGCCACCGCGCCCCTGCCGCCAGCGCCGAGCACCCCGAAACCGTGCGCGTCGTCCAGCAGCAGCCCGGCGCCGTGCTGCCGGCAGGCCGTGGCCAGTTCGGGTAGCGGCGCGAGATCCCCGTCCACGGAAAACACCGTGTCGCTGACCACCAGGGCTCGCTCGGTGCGACGGGTGGCCAAGGCATGCGCGATGGCCGCGTGGTCACCATGCGGCATGGCGGCCACGTCCGCCCTGGAGAGCCGGCAGCCGTCGATCAGCGAGGCATGGATGTACTTGTCCGTGACGATCGCCGAGCCCTGCCCGGACAGCGCGGTGACCGCCGCGAGATTGGCCAGGAAACCGGAGGAGAAGACCAGCGCGGCCTCGGTGCCGCAGAACGCGGCCAGCTCGCGTTCCAGATCGCCGTGCAGCTCGGTGGTACCGGTGACCAGCCGAGAGCCGGTGGAACCCGCGCCCCAGCGCAGCGCGGCAGCCGCGGTCGCTCCGGCGACTCGCTTATCCCTGGCCAGTCCCAGATAGTCGTTGCTTGCCAGATCCAGCTGCGCCGCATCCGCTGGACGCGGCCGCAGCCGTCGGACCAGCCCAGCCGCGCGGCGCTGCTCGGCCTTCTCGTCCAGCCAGTCGAACACCGCCTCGGGCGGTTTCCCGTACCCGGACTGGTTGGCGCCGGACTGGTCAGGGGCGGGCTGGCTGCTGCTGGGTTGGTTCACACCCGGCAGTTTCGCACTATCGCCGGCATCGGTTGGCGCGCAGGTACGTCGGCACTGTCGCTACCGTGGTGCCTATGACGGAACAGGAGCAAGGCGCGGAACTCGCGCCGATGCCGGAGGACTGGCAACGGGCATTGGCCGTGGTCGCGCATCCGGACGATATGGAGTACGGCAGCGCGGGAGCGGTCGCCAAGTGGACCGATGAGGGTCGCTCGGTTGCCTACCTGCTCGCGAGCAAGGGCGAGGCCGGCATTGACGGGATGTCGCCGGAGGAAGCCGGACCGCTGCGGGTTCAGGAACAGATCGCCAGTTCGGCGGTCGTGGGCGTGCACGACGTGGAGTTCCTTGACCATCCGGACGGGGTCATCACCGATCAGCTCGCGCTGCGCAGGGACTTCGCGGCGGCGATTCGCCGGTACCGGCCGGAGCTGGTCATCACGGTGAACCACCGCGAGTACTTTCCCGGCGGGATGTTCAACATGGCCGACCACCGGCACGTCGGGACGGCGGTGCTGGACGCCGTGCGGGATGCCGCGAATCGCTGGGTGTTCCGGGATCTGGAGCTACCGCCGTGGCAGGGCGTGCGGTGGATCGCCATCGGCGGATCGACGATGGACACCCATGCCGTGGACATCTCCACGACGATGGATCGGGCGGTGGCCTCGCTGCGGGAGCACCGCGCCTATCTGGCCGCGCTCGGCGAGCACGGCATGGCCGATCCCGCTCCGTTCCTGCGCGAGCACGCCGAGGAAACCGGAAAACGGTTCGGCGGAGTGCTGGCTACCTCGTTCGAACTGATGCCGGTCTAAGCCTGAAGAACGCGAAAACGCCCCGTGACCGCAAGATCGCGGTCACGGGGCGTCTGGTGCGCGGGCTATCCGTGGAACCGGCGTCCACTTCGGCGCGGCGCGCCGCTGCCCCCGTTCCGGTGTTCCCCGTTCCGATGCTCGCGAGCCCTACGCTCCGCGCGGTTTCCGGTGAACTGGCTCCGGTTACCTGGCCGCCGGTTGCGTGCGGGACCCCGGCCGCCACCGCGTTCCTTCTGCTTCGGCTCGGGTACCGGTACACCGCTCGGCGTCTGCGCGCCGGTGATCTGTGCCAGCTCCTCGGCGCCAGGGCTCACGTTGGTGCTCTTCGGCCGTACCCCGGCGCGTTCGGTCAACCGCCGAACGGTCCGCCGCTGCTCGTGCGTGACCATGGTGACCACGGTGCCCGAGGCGCCGGCGCGCGCGGTGCGGCCAGCCCGGTGCAGGTAGTCCTTGGCGTCCGCGGGCGGGTCGACATGCACCACAAGGCTGACGTCCGGCACGTGGATACCGCGGGCGGCCACATCGGTAGCGACCAGCACCGGGGTGGTGCCGGAGCGGAACTCGCTGAGTACCCGGTTGCGGGCGCCCTGCGTTTTGCCGCCGTGCAGCGCGCCGGCCGCGACGCCGGAATTGCGCAGGTTCTCGGTCAACGTGTCCACATAGGTCTTGGTGCGCACGAACAGGATCGTGCGGCCCTCGCGGGCGGCGACCTCGGTGACCACATTCGTCTTGTCCCGTGCGGCGACCACCAGCAGGTGGTGATCCATCAGACCGGAGCTCTCGGCGCTGGCCTGTGCCGCATGCGTCACAGGGTCGGTGAGGTAGCCACGCACCAGCGTGTCCACCTCGCCGTCCAACGTCGCGGAGAACAGCAGCCGCTGCCCATCGGCCGGAGTCTGGTCGAGGATCTCGCAGATCTGCGGCAGGAAGCCCATATCGGCCAGCTGGTCCGCCTCGTCGATCGCGGTGACCTGCACATCGGACAGGTCGCAGGTGCCCTGGCGCATGTGGTCGGCCAACCGGCCCGGCGTGGCGATCAGCACATCGATGCCCTTACGCAGCGCCTGTTCCTGGCGGACGAAGGCCATCCCGCCGACGCTCACCCCGCACCACAGGCCCATGGCCTTGGCGAGCGGGATCAGCGCGTCGTTGACCTGCAGAGCCAGCTCCCTTGTCGGCACCAGGACCAGCGAACGCGGTTTACGGGACGCCGATTTTCCGCCCTGCAACTTGGTCAGCAGCGCGAGTCCGAAGGCCAGTGTCTTTCCGGAACCGGTGCGTGCCCTGCCGAGCACATCGCGGCCGGCGAGCGCGTCCGGCAGGGTGGCTGCCTGGATCGGGAAAGCCTTCTCCATGCCCTGCGCGCTCAGCGCGTCCAGAAGCTTCTCCGGCAGACCGAGCTCGGCGAAGGCCGTCGTCGGCGCCTCGCTGTCCGGCTGCTCGCTGACCTCCCAGACCGCGGGCTCGGTGTTCGCCGGCTGCTCGACCGGTGCTTGCCGGGCGTCCCTGCCGTGGCTGGACCGGTGCCGTGGCCGGCCACGACGGGCGTTGTCGTTGTCGCCGCGGCGCTCCGCTACAGCACGGTTCTGGGCTCCGGCACGGCTCTGGGCTCCGGCACGGTTCTTGCCAAAGCGTTCGGGCCGCTGCTTGCGGGATTGGCTGGAATTCCGGCGCGCGGCGGCGCCGGCTGACGATGGGTGTGGCACTGTGACCTCTCCGAGCACGCGGCCACACTGACGGCACCCCAGGCAAACGGGCCCGCGAACGGCTACGGCTGAATACTGTGAAATGGTTTCGGTGAATCGTTGAACACGACCGCCGCCGCACCGCGCGCGGTACGCGACTCATAGTACTTTACCGTACGGCTATCCTGCGGTTTTCCCGGCCCCGTCCTGGCCAGCTGGGCAGGCTTGTTCGTAACGCTGTTCGTTTACTGGCGCCATGCTTGATCGTGACTGACGTGACCTGTTGGGTGTTGGTATGCGGGTCATCGTGGTCGGTTCCGGGATCGCCGGAATGAGCTGCGCGTATCAGCTGGTGCGGCAGGGCGTGCGGGTGCTGGTCGTGGATGCCGGGTTGTCCGGTCTTGCCACCGCGGCCGGCGCCGGGATCATCTCGCCGTGGACCAGCCGCAGCCTCGCCGGTCCGACGTATCAGTTGGCCGCGCGGGCGGCCGCGTACTACCCGGAGCTGGTTGACCAGCTCGCCGAGGACGGTCAGCGGGAGACCTCGTTCGAGATCGTGGGTGCGCTCACGGTGGCCGAAGATCCGGCCGAGCTGGACGCGGCCTACCAGCGGGCGACGGAGCGAGCGGCAGCGGAGCCCGCGGTCGGTACCGTGCGGCGGCTCGACTCCGCCGAGGCCGGCGCGCTGTTTCCGCCACTGGCGGCGGAGTTGGGTGCGGTGCATGTTTCCGGCGCGGGTCGGGTGGATGGTCGAGTGTTGCGGACCGCGCTGGGCGCCGCGATCCGGGCGCTTTCCGGTGAGTTCGTTACCGGTACGGCCACGCTGAACGTGGCCGCGGCCGGCACGGTGCGGGGCGTGCAGGTCGCCGGTACGAGCTACGAAGCCGATGCGGTGGTCGTCGCCGCTGGCGCGTGGAGCGGCGAATTGCTCGCGCCACTCGGGGTCAGGCTGCCGATCGCCCCGCAACGCGGCCAGATCGTCCACCTCGGTCTGGACGGCCGGGACACCTCGGCGTGGCCAGTGGTCCAGCCGATGTCCAGCCACTACCTGCTCGCCTTTCCCGGCTCGCGGGTGGTCGTGGGTGCCACCAGGGAAACCGGCGCCGGATTCGACTACCGGGTCACCGCGGCCGGTCAGCACCAGGTGCTTGGCGCGGCGTTGCGGGTCGCCCCCGGTCTCGGCGCGGCGACCGTGCTGGAGACGCGGGTCGGGTTTCGTCCCGCGGTGCCGGATGGCAGCGCGGTGCTCGGTCCGCTGCCGGACAATCCCGAAGTGCTGCTCGCCACCGGATACGGCGCCAGCGGGCTCACGCTCGCCCCGTACGGCGGGGCGGTACTCGCCGAGCTGGCCGTTGGTCGTCCGGCGCCGATCGACCTCACGCCATTTCGCCCGGAGCGGTTGTGGACGACTACGGGGTGAGCAGTTCGAGCTCGCCAGGCCCGGTCTGGTCCAGCTGGATACCGGCGGCGGTGGCGACCGCGAGCAGGTCTCGCATGTTCGCCGGTTCCTTTCGTGCGCTGCCAAGTACCCGGGCGAGCTGGCCTTTGTACGCCTTGTTGTGGTGGCTCACGGTGACCCGCTTGCCGGCCGCGTTACGGGTGACGACGCGAACGGTCACCGCATCGGGAATCCGGGCGAGTGCGGCGTAGGGGCCGGAGCGGAGGTCGACGACCAGTCCTGCACGTTCGGCGAGCACGGGTTCCAGCACGGGGCGCCAGAACGAGCGCAGCGTGCCGATCCCGGGCAGCGTGGTGCCGCCGGAAAGTCGGTAGGCGGGGATAGCGTCGGTGCCGTGCACGATGCCGAACAGCGCGGAGGCGACCGCGAGCCGCCGGTCGGCGCGGGCCTGCTCGGTGCGGCTGAGCCCGGCGAGATCCAGCGCGTCGTAGAGCACGCCGGTGTAGCGGCGCAGCGCGGGCATGGTCGGCGCGCTGTGCAGCTCGGCGTTGCGGCTCACCTCGGCCTCCTGGCGTGCCGAGATGCCAAGTACGCGCAGGCTTTCCGGGATATCGGCGGCCAGCGTGCGCAGCGCGTCGGTGAGCTTGCGGCGCGCGGGGGCCAGTTCGGGCAGCGAAAGGCCGTCGATGTCCAGTGGCGCGCCGGTACCACCGGTGGCTTTGGTTTCCGAGGGCGGAAGGATGACCAGCACGCTACCGAGGGTAAGCAGTATGGATTCGCGACAGCGCAACCGGGGCGGGGGCTCATTCCGTAAGATGATCTTTGTTGCGCTGAGTGTCGCTCGCGCGATCCGGTACGCGGGGAACCCTGGACGGTATGTGAGCACTACGGGAGTGGTGGCTGGGTGGTGAAGGCATGACCTCGATCGCTGATCCAGCGGGCGTCGTCGCCCGGTCCTGGAGCGAGCTGCCCGATCGCGTGCATCGGGCGGTACAAGCTGAGCTCGGCGTCGAGGTCATTCGCTCGTTGCGGCAGACGGGGGAGATCGACGGCAGTGTGGTCTGTCGACTGCGGCTGGCCGATGGCAACTGGGCATTCGCCAAAGCGCTGCCGACCGGGCATCCGTTGATCGGTACCTACCGGGCCGAAGCGGAGGTATCCGCGCATCTGCCGGAGCTCGCGCCGGTACCGCAGCTGCGCGGCGTGGTGGAGCAGGATTGGTTGGTGCTGCTGTTCGCCGATATCGACGGGACCAAGCCGAATCTACGGCCCGGCTCGCCGGACCTTGGCAGCGTGCTGGCGACGCTCGGCCGTGCCGCGCGCACGCTGACGCCCGCGCCGATCCCGGATGCTCGGGAAGCCCTGGACGACCTCGGCCTGCTGTTGCGGGGCTGGCAGGAACTACAGGCCATCCCCGGGGTTGCGCTCGATCCCTGGGCCGAGCGCAACCTCGATTCGCTGGTCATGCTGGAAAGCGCGTGGCATCCATGGGCGGCGGGAGACACCCTGCTGCACAACGACATCCGGCCAGAGACCATGGTCAAGGTGGGGCCGGGCAAGGTGTTGCTCGTGGACTGGTGCTACCCGGCGCGGGGCGCGGCCTGGCTGGATACCGCTTCGCTGGTACCGCAGCTGCTGCTTGCCGGGCACGCGGTAGGCAAAGCGGAACGGCTGGTGCTCCGCCGGCCGGAGCTGGTCGATGTGCCTGCCTGGGCGGTCACCGGTTTCGCCACCGCGCTCGCCGGGCACTGGGAACGCTGCTCGCGGTTGCCGGAACAGGTTGGGCTGGAAGGTAATCGGGCTTATCAGGCACGGGCCGCGGCGGCAGCGCTGCGTTGGGTCGCGCACCGCACGCGGTGGAGCTAGCCGGGAACGTCCTCGCCGAACCGCAATCTTTAGGGATCTTGCGGTCCAGCGGCGTCCAAGCTAGCCGGTCGTGCCTGGCGAACGGGCGAGGCGGAATCCCACGTCGTCGATCCGCAGCGTGGGGTGACTACGCCGGCGTACCGAGGCGCGGCAGCTCCAGTGCTCGTCGAACCAGCCGCCACCGCGCAACACGCGATAGCTGCCGTACACCTCCGCGTCGTACAGGTCCCAGCACCACTCCCAGACGTTGCCCAGCATGTCGTAGAGACCCCAGGGATTCGGTTGCTTGCCGCCGACGTCGTGGCTTCGTTCCCGAGAGTTGGCCCGGTACCACGCGATATCGTCGAGCTCCCCGTACCGAGGCCCGGTAGTTCCCGCGCGACAGGCGTGCTCCCACTCGGCTTCGGTCGGCAGCCGGTATCCGTCCGCGGTGGGGTCCCACTCGATGTCGTCATCCGCATCGGCTATCCGATACGCGGTCGCCAATCCCTCGCGTTCGGACAGTGCGTTACAAAAGCGGACCGCGTCCCACCACGAAACCTCGTCGACCGGAAGCCGCGCGGTCTCGACGGGGCCCAGCCGCATACCGGTGACCGTCGCATAGCGCGAGCTGGTGAGAGCGAACGTCGCGAGCTGGAAGGGCGCGACGTCGACCACCCAGCTGCGCCGCGTTCGCCGGTCCGTCAGGGACACCTGTCCCGGCGGAATCGACCGCATCCCGTCCTGGCCAGCACCCATTCCACGTGCTTCGTCCGCCGTCACGAACAGGAAATCTAGCCAATCATTCAGTGGTTGGCGACGCAGAACACGTTGCCCTCCGGGTCGGTCAGCACAGTCCAGGTGAACTCGCCGTCTGGCGAGGTATTCGTTTCGTGCTCGGTAGCTCCCAACTCGACCAGCCGGCGCACCTCGGCCTGCAGATCGTCAACGCCGAAGTCCGGATGCATGCGGTTCTTGCCCTGTCGCGGCTCGTCGACCCGTTGCAGGGCGATCGCCGGCTGCCCTTCTTGCTTTGAGCTCAGCATCATGAACTGACCGTCGTAGTCGAAGGCGACCTCGAGGTCGAGAGCGGCCACCCAGAACTTGGCGAGCTCGCTCGGGTCGACACAGTCGATGGTGAGCATGGCTAGTTGGTATCTCATCGCGGCGAAGCTACCCGGCGGGTCCGACAGAGTTCCGGCCGCTTGAGCCGCCCGGACCGGCGTTGACTACGCTCGCGGCTACCTCTGCGATCGGACGAGGAGTCGAAGCCGTGATCACCAGGATGTCGTCGTTGTTCCTGCGCACGCTGCGTGAGGACCCGGCGGACGCCGAACTGCCCAGCCACAAACTTCTGGTACGCGCCGGGTACATCCGGCGGGTGGCCCCAGGCGGCTACGCCTGGCTGCCGTTGGGTATCCGGGTGCTGCGGAACATCGAAAAGGTCGTTCGCGCGGAGATGAACCGGATCGGCGGCCAGGAAATCCAGTTCCCCGCGCTGCTGCCGCGCGAACCGTACGAGGCCAGCGGCCGCTGGACCGAGTACGGCCCCGCGCTGTTCCGGATCAAGGATCGCAAGAACGCCGACTTCCTGCTCGGCCCCACCCATGAGGAACTGTTCACGCTGACCGTCAAGGGCGAGTACAGCTCCTACAAGGACTTCCCGGTGATCCTGTACCAAGTCCAGACCAAGTACCGGGACGAGGAGCGGCCGAGGGCGGGACTGCTGCGCGGCAGGGAGTTCGTGATGAAGGACTCCTACTCGTTCGACCTGGACGATGCCGGACTGGACAACTCGTACCAGGCACACCGCGGCGCCTACATCAAGCTGTTTGACCGGCTCGGGCTCAAGTACGTGATCGTCTCCGCCATGTCGGGCGCCATGGGTGGCTCCAAATCCGAGGAGTTCCTCGCGGAAAGCCAGTACGGCGAGGACACCTTCGTGCGTTGCCTCGAATCGGGTTTCGCGGCGAATGTGGAAGCCGTGCGGACCCCGGCCCCGCCGGCGATCCCGATCGACGGTCAGCCCGAGGCGCAGGTGCACTACACGCCGAACACGCCGACCATCGAGACCCTGGTCGACTACCTCAACGCCGAGGATCTCGGCCGGACCTTCACCGCCGCGGACACCTTGAAGAACGTGCTGGTGAAGACCCGCGAGCCGAACGCGAAGGAATGGACGCTGCTCGGCATCGGCGTGCCTGGTGACCGCGAGGTGGACGTCAAACGCCTCGAAGCGGGTATGTACCCGGCCGAGGTCGCACTGCTCGAGGAAGCCGACTTCGCCGCGAACGCCTTCCTGGTGAAGGGTTACATCGGGCCGAAATCCCTACAGGACAACGGAGTTCGCTATCTCGTTGACCCGCGTGTGGTTTCCGGCACGCGGTGGGCGACCGGCGCGGACAAACCCGACCACCACGTGGTGGATCTGGTCTGCGGTCGTGACTTCACCCCGGACGGCACGATCGAGGCCGCCGAGGTGCGCGAGGGTGACGCGTCCCCGGACGGGGCCGGCGAGCTGGTCGCCGCGCGCGGTATCGAGATCGGGCATATCTTCCAGCTCGGCCGCAAGTACGCGGACACCTTCGAGCTGGACGCGCTCGGTCCGGACGGCAAACCGGTCCGGATCACCATGGGTTCCTACGGGGTTGGTGTTTCCCGGCTGGTCGCGGCGATCGCCGAGCAGCACCACGATGATCTCGGACTGGTCTGGCCGCGCGAAGTGGCGCCGGCCGATGTGCATATCGTCATCGCGGGCAAGGACGAGTCGGTGCGCGAAGGGGCGGAGCGGCTGGCCGCGGAACTCGACGCGGCCGGTGTCGAGGTGCTGCTGGACGACCGCACCTCGACCCCAGGCGTGAAGTTCGCGGACGCGGAGCTCGTCGGCATACCGACCATCCTGGTGGTTGGCCGGAGCCTGGCGAACGGGGTCGTGGAGATCAAGGACCGGGCCAGTGGCGAGCGCACCGAGGTAGCCGTGGACGCCGCCGTGAGCACGCTGGTGGAACTCATCCGGGGCTGACCCTCGGCCAGTCGACCAGGGAAAATATCGCGATTAGCACGCTAAACGCGATATTTGGGTCACTCGGCTGGGCGTAGGCTGGCCACGATCTTGTCCACGTCCGCCTGCTTGGTCGAGTCTGCCTTGCCCTGCGGGTTGAACAGCAGGAACACCGCGGTCTGCCCGGAGTTGTCGAAGGCCACCGTGGTGATCTTGATCGTCTTCGCGTCGCAGACGCTCGGATCGCCCGGCCGCACCTCCATCGACGTGGTGTGCGCGGAAATCTGCCCATCGGCCACCTTGGTCGTGCTGGCCTGTGGCGCATCGTTGTCCGACTCGGTGACCGCGTCGGCCCACAACTTGGCCGCGGCCCTACTTGCCCCGCGTGGCTCGGCCTCCCCCGCCGTCATGAATCCGGTGGCGCCGGCATACGGCCCACCCCCGTCGGCGCAGGCCGGTGGGTCCGCGAAGGCGACCCCGTGCATGATCACCAGCGGTTTACCGTTGTCGTCCTCGAGGCCGGTGCGCATCCCCGGCGATTCCACCGACCAGTTCGACGGCACGTCGTAGGCGACGCTGTCGTCCGGCGAGAGCACGCCTTGCCAACCGGGGGTGACCGCGTCCGTGGTGGAGCCGGTCGGGCCCGAATCGGTTGTGTCAGCCGGCTCGCTGCTGGCCGGTTGGCTCGTCGTTGTCGGTGCCGCCTGCCGCGCATTGCGCTGACCCTGCCGCGCCGTCGCGTTCTGCTCATCCGAGCCGGTATTCAGCACGATCAGCGCGGTAACCCCGCCGATCGCCAGTACCGCGAGCACGGCGACGGTAACCAGGAACTTCGTCCGCCCCTTCGGTGATCCGCCTGGCCCACCGGTCCCACTCGAGCCCGAGCCGCCCGCGGTGGAAAACACCCCGAGGCCCTGATAGTCGCTCGAACCCTGGTAGCCGCCGAAGTACGGCGCAGGCCGCTGGTACGGCTCGCCCTCTGGTGATTCGCGGCGCGGATCACCGCCCCCTGGTGTGCTCATGCCAACCACTCTAAGTGGTGATCCACCTGCTGGCCGGACGGCTCGCGCCGGCCTCAATTAAACAGGCGTTGACTTTTTTCTCGCGAGGTGTCACCGTTGGGTTCACGATAATTCAATGAGAAATGAATTCGGAGGAAGTCATGTCGGGACCGAACACCACGAAGCCGGGTGCGCTGGTGTCCATCGCCGTCGCTGTCGGCGCGGTGGCCGTGGCGGTGCTCGGGATCCTCACCTTCGGCGTGCAAACCACGGCAGCCCCGGATGGTGTGCCGCTCGCGGTCGCCGTTCCGGAGCAAGGACCGGCGGCTACCGCGCTGCGGCCGGTCGCGCAACGCGTCGCTGGCCAGGGCGGGGAGGAGATCAGCTGGACGGCCACCACGCCGGAGCGGGCGCGCGCGATGCTGACGGACAAGGACGTCTACGGGGTACTCGAACTCGCTCCCAGCACAGACGCGGCGCCCGGCCTCGCGCCCACGGTGCTGACCTCGGGGGCGATCAACCCCAGCGGCACCCAGCTGGCGCAGCAGGTACTGACGAGCGCGGCCCAGGGCGTGTCCCAAGCCGCCAGCGCGCAGGGGCTGGCGGTGCAACCAGTACAGGCCGAGCAACTGCACGAGGCGAGCTCGGCAGCGCGCAGTGCCCCGTTGGCGGTGACCGCGCTGTCCTGGATCGGCTGCCTTGCGGCCGGTGCGGTGTGCACCATGCTGTTCACCCGCGGCGGTCGGGTCGCCGGGCTGGGCAGTCGACTCTCGCTGCTACTTGGCAGTGCCGTGCTGGTGACCGGCGCATCCGCCGGACTGCTCGCGTGGTGGGACGGTTCGCTCCCGCTCGACACCGATGTGCTCGGGTTCATGCTGCTGATCGCCGGCGCTTTCGCGGCGGTGCAGGGCGCCCTGTTGCGGCTGCTGAAACTGCGCGCGATGGCGGTGCTCGCTCCGCTGTACCTGATGGCGCCCTCGGTGGCCGGGCAGGTACCGGAACTGCTGAACCCCGCCTACCGCGCGGCGCTGTGGTCCTGGACGCCGTTCCGGTTCTCCACCGAGGGCCTGCGCAGCGTGCTGCAGGGCACCCCGGGGGCACCGGATGTGCGCCAGGCGGTGTGGGTGCTCGGTGGGATGCTCCTCGCCGGCCTGATCGTGCTGCTCTGGCCTGGCCGGCGTGGCTCAGCCGCGCAGCAGGCTCAACCGGACGCGGCGGAGCGGGTTGTCCCGGTTGGTGTCCACTAGGCACACCGACTGCCAGGTGCCCAGGGTGAGTACGCCACCGAGCACGGGGATCGTGGCGTAAGGGGGAATCAGCGCGGGTAGCACGTGGTCGCGGCCATGCCCGTGGGACCCATGCCGATGCCGCCAGCGGTTGTCGGCTGGCAGCAGGTCCCGCAGCGCGGCAAGCAGATCATCGTCGCTACCCGCGCCGGTTTCCAGGATGGCCAAACCCGCCGTCGCGTGCGGTACCCAGACATGCAGCAGCCCGTCTTCCGCGTCGACGTCCTCGAGAAAGCGGACGCATTCCTCGGTCAGGTCGTAGACCACCTCGGCGTTCCCGGTCGCGATATCCAACTGCTTGCTGTCCATTCCGGCACGGTAACCATGCGCGGGCATCAGGTGTGAGTGCGGTCACCGGATCCGCTTGTCACAATCCGCTAGGCCGTTCCCGTCCTTGCTGTGCAGGGGCGAGTGCGAAACGGCGTGCGATGGAGGGTGTGACGATGACGACGCGAATCGTGGTTCTCGGTGCTGGTTATTCGGGGCTGGTCGCCGCGCAGCTGGTAGCCAGGCATGCGGATACCCACGTCACCCTGGTCAACGCGAACGAGTGGTTCGTCGAACGAGTGCGGCTTCACCAGGTGGCGGCCGGGCAGCAGGTCCGGCGCAAACAGATCGCACAGCTGCTCGGTGATGCACCAGTCGAGCTGGTGATCGACCGAGCGGTGGCGATCGACGCGGCGGCGCGGGCGGTGCGACTCGCCGGTGGCGACCAGCTCGAGTACGACATGCTGGTGTACGCGATAGGCAGTCAGTCCGATGTGGATAGCGTGCCGGGGGTTGCCGAACATGCTTACCCGGTCGCCGGCGTTGGGGAGGCTGACCTGCTGCGCGAGCGACTGGCCGGCGCCGATGCGGTGACCGTCGTCGGCGCGGGGTTGACCGGGCTCGAGGCGGCGACCGAACTGGCGGAGACCACGCCCGCGTTGCGCGTCCGGTTGGTGACCGAAGGGCAACTTGGCGCGGCGCTGTCGAACCGTGGGCGCGCGCATCTCTGGCGGGTGTGCCGGCGTCTTGGCATCGAGGTGCGGGAGAACGCGCGGGTCACCGAGGTGGACGCGCACGGAGTGCACCTGGCTGGCGGCGAGCGACTTGCCGCGGACGCGGTGATCTGGACGACCGGGTTCCGCGTGCCCGAGCTGGCCAGCGCGGCGGGATTCACCGTGGACGGGCGCGGCCGGTTGGTTGTGGACGATTCGCTGCGCTCGGTCTCGCATCCGGAGGTGTTCGGCATCGGCGATGCGGCAGCGGCCCACGGGCCGGACGGGAATGAGCTACGGATGGCCTGCGCGACCGGGCTCCCGCAGGCGCGGCACATCGGGCGGGCGATCGGGGATCTGTTGGCAGGCAAGGAAACCGGACCATTGCGGTTCAGGTACGTCAACCAGTGCATCAGCCTCGGCCGCCGCGACGGACTGATCCAGTACGTGCGCGCCGATGACACCCCGATCGAAGCGGTGCTCACCGGACGGCTGGCAGCCACCTACAAAGAGGTCATCGTGCGCTCCGCGCTTGCCGCGCAGCGCTTTCCGGATCTGGTGCGGCTGAGCCCAGGTGGCGGTCGGTCTCGCCGGGAGTCCGCACCAGCTAACCGGTAACGGCCCGATGTCTACAGTTGGCGACGTGGTTGATTGCGAAATTCGTAAGTGGGGCGGCGAGTCTTTCACGGTCCCCGCCGGGTATCTGAACACCGCGAGTATCGGGATTCCGCCAGCCAGTACGGCCGATGCGGTCCAGACCGCCGTCACCAACTGGCGGACCGGCGCCGCGCGGGCGCCGGAGTTCGACGAGCCGGTCCGGATCGCCAGGGCCGGTTGGGCGCGGCTGATCGGAGTGCCGACGGACCGGGTGGCGATCGGCGCGAGCGTCAGTCAGCTGGTTGGCCTGGTCGCGGCCACCGTGCCGGACGGAGCCAGGGTGCTCACCGCGGCCAACGAGTTCACCAGCGTGAGCTTTCCGTTCGCGGCGCAACATGCCCGTGGGGTTCGGGTGGACGAGGCGCCGCTCGCTGATGTGCCCCGGCTGGCCCCGGATTACGACCTCGTCGCGGTCAGCGTCGTGCAGTCCGCGGATGGTGCGCTCGTCGACCTCGAGGCACTGCGGGCCAGCGAGGCGCGCGTGCTGCTCGATGTGACCCAGGCCGCCGGCTGGCTGCCGCTGAGCCTGGACTGGGCAAGCTGGGTCGTCGGCGCCAGCTACAAGTGGTTGTTCGCGCCGCGTGGCGCGGCGTGGATGGCCGGCGGGGAGGCGGAGCTGGCCAGCCTGATGCCGCATTCGGCCAACTGGTACGGGGGAGAGGAGCCCTGGCAGAGCGTCTACGGCCTGCCACTGCGGCTTGCCGAATCGGCACGTGCCTTCGACCTCTCGCCGGTGTGGTTCGCGCAGGCCGGCGCAGCCGTTTCGGTGAACTGGCTGGCTGAGCTGGACCTGGCCGCGGTCCGCGACCACTGCGTCGGCCTTGCCAACCAGGTGCTGGCCGGGCTGGGACTGCCAGAGGGTGAGTCCGCGATCATCGCGCTGGATCTGCCGGACGCGGGCGCGCGACTCGCCGCGCACGGCATCGCGACCGCGTCCCGTGCTGGCCAGACCAGGCTGGCGTTCGCGCTGTACAACACCAGCGAGGACGCGCAGGCCGTGCTGACCGCACTGCGCGGCTGAAGCGACCTGGGCGGCCGAGTGATCTGGGCCGCTGAGCGAGCTGGGCCGCTGAGCGAGCTGGTCGTTCGCGCGTGGCATGGCTTGCGGCCAGCCGAGCGGCTACCGTGACGGTTCGTGTCCGAGCATCGCCAGCATGACACCCCGCGGCCACGGCCCGGCGGGGTGTCCGAGGGCGATACCGAACCGATCCCCATCCAGCTGTCCGGAACGCTGGACGACGATATTCCCGTCGATGACGGCGAGCTGTTCACCTCGCTCGGTGCCCGGGCGCCGGCCGAACCGACGCCGCGCCGGCGGATTCGCCCCGGCGAGGCGTCGGGACTGCTCGCGGTCGCCGTACTGGCCGGGCTGCTCTGGTGGTTCATCCGGCAGGATGACGATCAGCGGGCGGCGAGTGACGCCGGTCAATCCAGCCAGTCCAGCCAGCCGAGCGAACCGGGTGAGCCGAACCAGACCGGTGAGCGGACCCAGCCGAACCAGCCCGACCGCAAGCCCGAACGGGTCGGCGATACCGGCTACTTCGTCGAGGTCGCGCCGGTACACGCGAGGACCTGTCGCGCGAACTCCTACGGTCGGGTCACCGAGTTCTTCGCGGACACCGACTGCCGCCGGCTGTCCAGGGCGCTCTACACGATCGGTCGCGGCGCCGAACGCGTACTCGTCTCGGTGTCCGTGGTGCAGATGCCGCGGCCGGCGGGCGCGGCGGCGCTCAAGCGGATGACCGACACCAGCGGCACCGGAAACGTCGCCGATCTGGTTCGCGCCGGGCGGGCTGGCTCCGCGGATTTGCCGAAGGTCAGCGGCGGCGCCTACGCATCGGCGGTATCCGGTAACCGGGTGACCATCGTGGAGGCGGCCGCTTTCAAAGCTGGGGTGGGCGAGCAGCGGCTGACCGAGGCCGCGACCGGTGCGCTGCGGCTCGGTAACCACACCGCGGCGCCACCCCGCTAGACACGGCGCGCCCGTCGTGGGTCAGCCCGGTTTGCCTGGCAGCGCGAGCACGCTCGGCGCCTCGCCGGCTTCGGCTCGCCACAGTGCGCACCGCCGTGCCGAACTGGTCAGCGCCCGCAGCGCGAAGCCACGCAGTTCGGCGTTATCGGTGTGCTCGAGCACCGCGCGCCAGGCGATCGTGCAGTCGTCTTCCACCTGGACCACGAGTGTGGTCGCGGACGTCTGGTCGGTGATGTCTTCCGGCGGCACGTACCCGGGCTGCGCGGGTCGCGGGGTCGAGCCGGCCACGGTGAGCATCCGTTGCGCGCCGTCCCGCCTTGCCCGGTGCTCCGCGGTCGCCTTGCCAAGCCCCTCGTCGAAATCGGCTGGCAGGTAGGCGCTGACCAAGCCGTAGGCCCACATCGCGGCGTGCTCGGCGCCCAGCGCCTCCTGGAGTACCTCCACCGCGTCCTCGGCGAGCGTGTTGCCCTCGGCCGGCCGCAGTTCCTCGATCTCGTTCTCCTCTTGCCCCGCGGCGAGGTCCGGCGCGAGCTGGCGGAGGCTGGCGCAGGCCGCGACCACCGAGCCGAGTAGTCCGGCGCGATAGGTGGGCACCCGCGCGACGAGTTCCATCGCCGCCTGTTCCGCGGCGGCCAGCGCCTTGCCGAGCTGCGCAACCGACTCCGCCTTGCCGCGCGCGGGGCCGGGTTCGGGCGCGGCGTCATCCGGCGGCCGCTCGCGGTCCACTTCGGCCTGTAGCGCGGTCGCGTGTGCCTTTCTGGTGTCGGCGACCAGGCGCAGTTGCGCGGCGAGCGAGGGATCGCCTTCGGCGAGCGCGGCCGCGTCGCGCGCATCCCGTCGCGCGGTCGCGGCCAGCTGGCGCAACGGATCGGGCTCGTCCTCCGTATTGGTGCACGCGGCGACCACCGGTGCCGTGCCAGCGGCGAGCCCGGCGAGCAGTACGGCGCGTAACACCGTACGGCGGCTGGGCGCCTGCGATCTGGGTGCTTGCGATCTAGGTGCTTGCGATCTGGGCGCCTGCGATTCGGAAAAGCGTCGGACCGTCACGGCTGCCATCCTGCCAGGCAGCCGTCGATCACCGGGCGCGCAGCGTGGCCGGCTGCGCCGCGCGATCGCGATCGGACGAGATACGCTGAGCTATCTGGCCGGTGAGTGCAGCGCCGGCCGCCGCAACCTGGCTGCACGCGAACGCGAGGCGAGGAGACCAAACGTGACCGGCCAGCAGCGCGAAGGGGCATCCGCGCGGGGCGCCAAAGCGATCGCCGCCGAGCTTGAACCGGTGGTGGCGAGCGCGGTACGAGGCGCCGGATACGAGCTCGAGGAGCTCGATGTGCAGCAGGCGGGGCGCCGCAGGCTGGTCAAGGTGATCATCGACGTGACCGACGACCGTGCCGCCGCGGGCGCGGAGGGAGTCGGCCTGGATGAGATCGCCGAGGTCAGCAGGGCGGTTTCCACGGCGCTGGACGCCGATGACGGCCTGTTCGCCGGCGCCTACACGCTCGAAGTCACCTCACCTGGGGTGGACCGGCCACTGACCAAGCCGAAGCACTGGCGCAGGGCGCGGCTGCGGCTGGTCAAGGTCAAACTGGCCGATGGCAATGCCTTTACCGCACGCGTGGGCAACGCTGAACTCGACCCTGCCGGCGGAGTCGAGCTGCTGCGGGATGGCAAGCTGGGTCGGCTCGGCTACGCGGAAATCGAGCGCGCCGTGGTCGAGGTGGAGTTCCGTGAGCCGCCGGCCGCGGAGATCGCGCGCATCACAGACTCGGGTGGAACAGGTCAGGGCGCCGGGGAAGGCTCCGGCGTCGAGAAGGAGGAGTCCTAAGTGAACGTCGATATCGCTGCGCTGCGGGCGATCGAGCGCGACAAGGACATTCCCTTCGAGACCGTGCTCGGCGCGATCGAAAGCGCGCTGCTCACCGCGTACAAGCACACCGAGGGCCACCATCCGCACGCCAAGATCGATATCGACCGGAAAACCGGCTTCGTTCGGGTGCTTGCCCATGAACTCGGCCCGGACGGCGAGATCACCGAGGAATGGGACGACACCCCGGAGGGCTTCGGGCGCATCGCGGCGACCACCGCACGGCAGGTGATCCTGCAGCGGTTGCGCGACGCCGAGCACGAGAAGACCTTCGGCGAGTTCTCCACAAAGGAAGGCGAGATCATCGCCGGGGTGATCCAGCGGGACGCGAAGGCGAACTCGCGTGGCGTGGTGATCGTCCAGGTCGGCGACACCGAAGGCGTGCTCCCCGCGGGTGAGCAGGTGCCGGGGGAGAGCTACCAGCACGGTAGCCGGATCAAGTGCTACGTGCTCACCGTCAGCAGGGGGATGCGCGGCCCGCAGATCACGCTTTCCCGTACGCACCCGAACCTGGTGCGAAAGCTGTTCGCGTTGGAGGTACCGGAGATCGCGGACGGGACCGTGGAGATACCGACCGTCGCGCGGGAAGCGGGGCACCGGTCGAAGATCGCGGTTCGCTCCACGGTGCAGGGCGTCAACCCGAAGGGCGCGTGCATCGGGCCGATGGGCGCCAGGGTGCGCAACGTGATGAGTGAGCTGGGCGGGGAGAAGATCGACATCATCGACTACTCGGATGATCCGGCCGAGTTCGTCGGGAATGCGCTCTCGCCCGCAAAGGTTGTTTCGGTACGGGTTATCGACGAGCGAGCCAAGACGGCGCGGGTGGTGGTACCGGACTTTCAGCTCTCCCTGGCAATCGGCAAGGAAGGGCAGAACGCCCGGCTGGCCGCGCGGCTCACCGGCTGGCGGATCGATATCCGTAGCGACGCGGTTCCGGACAGTGTTGCCCATCAGGTGGGTGCGCACCCTGGGGAAACGCCGCCGGAAGTGCCCGGCGGGGTGGCCAGTGACGAAGGTGACATCGGTTCCGCGCCGGCTGCGACATCCGGTTCCGCCGACTGAGGCGCCGGACGATAGACTTAGGTGTGGTTCGACGTCCACGATCGGCAGCCGCGCGTCCTGAACACGTCACTGGTCCGGTTCGGACATGTATCGGCTGCCGCGCGCGGGTGTCGAACCAGGAGCTGCTGCGGGTGGTTGCGGACGGCGAGGCTGCTGTTGTAGATCAGTATCGGCGCCGCACCGGGCGTGGTGTGTGGTTGCATCCCAGTCCGGACTGCCTGGCCGCCGCTGAGAAGCGCAAGGCGTTCGCGCGAGGATTACGGGTCTCGCGAGCGCTCGACGTGGACGGCGTTCGGCAATGGGTGGCGCGGCACGCTCAGCGGGATCGGGTATAGCGATACCTCGGCCGAACGATGGTGGCCGTGGTCATGCCCGGGAACGTGACAGTTGGCGCGGGACCTTCCCGTGTCGAGTAGGAACCAAGGAAGCAGGTCGACCCGTCATGAGTCAGCCGTGAAGCTGAAGCCATGAACGCGCGACGATAAGACGAGGTCGAGCGGGTACTTGCCGCCGGCCTCAGCGGACGAGGAGAGCAGTGGCAGGCAAGGCCCGTGTGCACGAGCTCGCGAAAGAGCTCGGTGTTACGAGTAAGGAAGTACTCGCGAAGCTGCAGGAGCAAGGCGAGTACGTGAAATCAGCATCGTCGACGGTCGAGGCGCCGGTAGCGCGCCGGCTGCGGGATGCCTTCCCCGGCGCCGGCAAGGCGGAGGGCAAGGGCAAATCGCGGGGTAAACCCGCCCCGAGCAAGGCCGCGGAAAGCAATGGCTCGGCCGTGTCAGCCGAGCCAGCGCCGGCCGAACCCGTGGCAGCCGAACCGGCGGCGTCGAGTGCGGCGGAATCCGTCGTGGAGAGCAAGCCGCGAGCGGTCGCGCCCAAGCCGGGACCGCGGCCAGGCCCGCGTAAGCCGGCCGAGAGCCCGAAGCAGGAAAGCCAGGACGTGCCCGACACCAAGGGTGGCCAGGAAGCGCCGGCCGCGCAGGCAACCGAACAGCAGCCGGCGGCCGCCGCCGATTCCTCGGATGGTGGCCAGGCGGATGGCGGCCAGGCTGATGGTGGTCAGTCCAAGGGTGGTGACGCCGGCGCCGTGGTGCCGCCGAAACCACAGGGACCCAAGCCTGGCCCGAAGCCAGGTCCGCGTGCTCCCCGGGTCGGCAACAACCCGTTCGGGGTTGGCGCGGGGTCCGCGCCGCAGCGGCAAGCACCGCCGCAGCGGCAGGGCGGTCAGCAGGGCGAGCGTTCTGGCCGGCAGGGCGGTGGCGGCGAAGCCCGTCCGGCCGCGGGACAGCGTGGCGGCGCGCCGAGTGGCGGTCCGCGGCCTTCGCCTGGCTCGATGCCACCCCGGCCGAACCCAGGCATGATGCCGGCCAAGCCGGCTCGTGGTGGTCCTGGCGGCGGTGGCCCCGGTGGCGGTCGCGGTCGTGGCGGCCCTGGCGGCGGCGGTCCCGGTGGCGGTAGGCCAGGCGCTGGTCCACGCGGTGGCGGCGGTGGCCGTCCCGGTGGTCCCGGTGGTGGCGGCGGCCGTCCCGGCGGCGGTCCAGGTACCGGTGGTCCCGGTGGTCCCCCCAGCGGTGGCGGCGGGTTCCGCGGCGGCGGTCGTGGTGGTCCCGGCGGTCGTGGTGGCGCGGCTGGCGCGTTTGGTCGCCCCGGCGGTCCCTCCAAGAAGGGGCGTAAGTCGAAGCGGCAGAAGCGCCAGGAGTACATGGACAACATGCAGGCGCCTTCGGTCGGCGGCGTCCGCCTGCCCAAGGGCTCCGGCGAGACGATCCGGCTGCCGCGCGGTGCTTCGCTGACCGACTTCGCGGAGAAGATCAACGCCAACCCGGCCTCGCTGGTGCAGGTGCTTTTCCACCTCGGCGAGATGGTCACGGCGACCCAGTCGGTCTCCGACGACGTGCTCGAACTGCTCGGCACCGAGATGAACTACCAGGTGCAGGTGGTCAGTCCGGAAGAGGAAGACCGCGAACTGCTCGAGTCCTTCGACATCACCTACGGCGAGGACGCGGGTAGCGACGAGGACCTCGCGGTGCGGCCGCCGGTAGTGACCGTGATGGGTCACGTCGACCACGGTAAGACCAGGTTGCTGGACACCATCCGGAAGACCAAGGTCGCCGAGGGCGAGGCCGGCGGGATCACCCAGCACATCGGTGCCTACCAGGTAGAAACCGAGCTGGAGGGCGCCCCTCGGCTGATCACCTTCATCGACACCCCTGGTCACGAGGCGTTCACCGCGATGCGTGCCCGTGGTGCGAGTTCCACGGATATCGCGGTGATCTTGGTCGCCGCGGACGACGGCGTGATGCCGCAGACCGTGGAGGCGATCAACCACGCGCAGGCCGCGGGCGCGCCGATCGTGGTGGCGATCAACAAGATCGACGTGGAAGGTGCGAATCCGGACAAGATCCGCCAGCAGCTCACCGAGTACGGGCTGGTCGCCGAGGAGTACGGCGGCGACACGATGTGCGTGGAGATCGCGGCGAAGCCGGGGATCAACATCGACAAGCTGCTCGAGGCGATCCTGCTGACCGCGGACGCCACGCTGGACCTGCGGGCCAACCCGAATATGGAGGCCCAGGGTGTGGCGATCGAGGCGCATCTGGACCGCGGGCGTGGTCCGGTGGCCACCGTCCTCGTGCAGCGCGGCACGCTGCGCGTCGGGGACTCGATCGTGGCCGGCGACGCGCACGGCAGGGTGCGGCGGATGGTCGACGAGTACAACGAGGACGTGAAGGAGGCGACCCCGTCGCGGCCGGTGCAGGTCATCGGGTTCACCTCGGTGCCAGGCGCGGGTGACACGTTCCTGGTCGTCGACGAGGACCGGGTGGCACGGCAGATCGCCGAGCGGCGGCAGGCCCGTACGCGTAACGCGCTCAACGCGCAGAAGCGCAAGCGGGTCAGCCTCGAGGACCTGGACTCCGCGTTGAAGGAGACCAGCCAGCTCAACCTGATCATCAAGGGTGACAACTCGGGTACCGTCGAGGCACTCGAGACCGCGCTGATGAAGATCGAGGTTGGCGACGAGGTCGAGCTCAAGGTCATCCACCGTGGCGTCGGTGGGATCACCGAAGGCGATATCAACCTGGCGATCGCGGACAACGTGATCGTGATGGGCTTCAACGTCCGCGCGGACGGCAAGGCCACCGAGCTGGCCAACCGCGAGGGCGTGGATGTGCGCTACTACACGGTGATCTACCAGGCGATCGAGGAGATCGAGAATGCCCTGAAGGGCATGCTCAAGCCGGAGTACGAGGAGGTGGAGCTCGGCAAGGCCGAGGTCCGCGAGGTGTTCAAGTCCTCGAAGTTCGGCACGATCGCTGGTTGCCGGGTGACCGCTGGCGAGATCCGGCGCAACGCGAAGGCCAGGCTGCTGCGGGACAACGTGGTTGTCGCGGAGAACCTGCCGGTCAAGTCGCTGCGCCGGTTCAAGGACGACGTGGTCGAGGTCAGGGACGGCTTCGAGTGTGGTCTCACGCTGGGTTCGTACGCCGATATCAAGGTGGACGACGTGGTGGAGACCTACGAGATGCGCGAGAAGCCGCGCGCCTGAGTGACGCCTGCCGGGGGTTCGGTCTGCGGACCGCGCCCCCGGCACCGGCCACAGTTTCCAGAAAACCACTACTCATCACCGGTGATGCCCCGTGTATGTCGGTGCGCTCGAGCTGGATGTGCTGCTCGGAGACGTGCATTCGCTGAAGCAGAAGCGCTCGGTGGTGCGCCCGGTGCTCGCCGAACTGCGTCGCCGGTTCGAGGTGTCGGTTGCCGAGGCCGGCTACGCCGAACTGCATCGGCGGAGCCTGATCGGCGTAGCGGCGATCGCCAGGGACGCGGCACATGTGCGCGAACTGCTCGACTCCTGCGAGCGACTGGTAGCCGCGCGTCCCGAGCTGGAGCTGCTCTCCGCGCGAGAGCGCTGGCTCGGGCCCGACGATGAGTAAATGATCGAGTGCAGGACCTTAAGTAAAGGAGAAGGTCGTGGCCGACCAGGCCCGCGCCCGCAAGCTGGCCAAACGTATTGCCCAGATCGTGGCGTCCTCGCTGGAGCACGAGGTGAAGGATCCCCGCATCAGCCGGGTGACCGTGACCGACGCCAAGATCACCGCGGATCTACGGGACGCAACGGTGTACTACACGGTGCTCGGCGAGCAGCTGGATGCCGAACCGGACTTCCCCGGCGCCGCGGCGGCGCTGGAGTCGGCGAAGGGTGTGCTGCGCTCCCGGGTCGGTCAGGGCACCGGCGTGCGGTTCACGCCGACGCTGACCTTCGTCGCGGACACCGTGCCGGATGGTGCGCGGCGGATCGATGAGCTGCTTGAACAGGCCCGCGAAGCCGACGCCGAAGTGGCAAGGCAAGCCACCAACGCACAACCTGCCGGCGAGGCCGACCCGTACCGCACCTCGCCTGAGGATGTCCCAGACGCCGAGGACGCAGCGGACTCCGAGGCTCGCTAACCTTAAAGAACGCGATTACGGTGCGTGTGCGTACTGGGTGGTTAGCTCGCGGGTTTGTGCGCCAGCACCAGGTTACGGGTGATCGCCTGGTCCACCCGGTGCGCGAAGTCGAGTTCGGCGTGCCGGATCTCGAAGCCCGCAGCTGCCAGCAGCTGGTGCAGGTCATCGGTGCGCAGCACGTAGGTGTTCCAGGAGATCCCGATCGCCCCGCCGGGACGAAGTAGCTCGGCCCACTGCGGGATCGCTTCGGCGAGCAGCTCGGCAGGGCGACGGGCCGGCGCGGCGCCAGCCGCCCGCCTGCTGCCATGTTGCACCCCGTACGGCGCGTCGGTGACGATCAGATCGAATTCGCGCGGGCGGAAATGCTCGGCACACCGCGTCGTGTCCGCGTGCACGAACCGCAAATGCTGGGTCTGGCCGGCCTTGTAGGCGTCCTTGTCCGCGGCGAACTCGACTTCCAGGTGCTTGCCAAGGGTGACCTTGTTCCGCCGGATCTGTCCGGACGTGGCGCGGTGTTTGATCCGCTTGTTCTTCAGCCAGGTACGGAGAAACCGTTCGTACTCCTCGAAATCCTTTGTCGCCAGGTCCATCCCGGACGCGTCGCCGCCGTACATGATCGCCTGGTTCAGCGTCGTTCCCCTGCCGCACATGGGATCGAACACCCGCAGCGGTTTGTCCAGCAACTCGGCCGGCCGGTCCGTGCTGAGCGCGGTGGTGTTGAACAGCAGTTTGGTGAACAGCTCGTTGGTCTTACCCGAATACTTCTGGATGGTCAGCAGATCCGAGTCGTACCGGTCCAGCCGGCGCACCGTGATGGGCCGCAGCGCGTCCTCGGTCACCTCGAACAACGCGTACAGCGAGGACAGATTGGACAGATAGGCGACGTCCCGCTCGGTGAGCCGTCCGGTATGGAACGTGAGGTAGTCCACGCCACCGATGGTTTCCTCGGCGACGTTCTCGATGGTCCCTTCCAACACCGTGCCACCGAAGACCGCCAGCTCGGCGCGCATCAGCTGCACCGAGTTGGCCGTATACACCCGGTTCGCGGCTGGCAGGACGAGGATCGCGTACTTCTGCATGGCTGGGCACACTCACGAATTCAAGATGGCGGTTCGAACCGGACTGACGAGCGTGCGCGATGTTACCTGGCTGCTACCTGACTGCTTTAGCGTCGCCCGGCACGCGTAACTTGCACCCCGTGGATGAACTGGAACAGCGGCTGCGGGTGGCTGCCGACGTGTTGACCGATGCCCGGGACGTCACGCTGCTCGCGCATGTGAAACCGGATGCGGACACCTTCGGCAGCGCGGTGGCACTGGGCTTGGCGCTGCGTGGCCGTGGCGCCACCGTCCGGGTGTCTTTCGCCGATCCGGCGGACGGGGTGCCGGAAACGCTGCGTTGCCTGGATTCCTCCGGTTTGGCGGTGCTGCCGGACGAACTTCCGGAAACTCCCGAAGTCCTGGTCGTGCTGGACACCGGCAGCCTGGGGCGACTTGGTTCGCTCGCCGGGCAGGTGCACGCGACCCGTGCCGCCGGTCGGCCGGTGGTGGTGCTCGATCACCACGCCTCCAACCCGGGTTACGGCACGCATAACGTCGTGGACGAGAACGCCGAGGCGACCGCGGTGCTGGTGCTCGCACTGCTCGACGAGCTGGGCGTACAGCTGGACGAGCCGATCGCCAGGGGCCTCTACGCCGGGCTGATGACCGACACCAGTTCGTTCCGCAGGGCCACCCCCGCGACGCACGCGATGGCCGGGCGACTGCTCGAGGCCGGCGTGAACCCGGACGAGCTGGGTAGGCAGCTGGTGGACAACCTGCCGTTCAGCTGGCTGGGCGAGCTGGCCACGGTGCTTGGCACGGCGCGCTACGAACCGGCGGTGCTGGATGGCTTGGGCCTGGTACACGCCGTGGTGCCGATCGAGATCACCGCGCGCGCTCGGATGGACGATGTGGAGACCGTGGTCGACCTGCTGCGGGCAACCAACGAGGCCGAGGTCGCGGTGGTGCTCAAGGAGATGCGGGCGGGGGAGTTCACCGTCTCGCTGCGGGCGAAATCGCGCGTGGATGTTCGCTCGGCCGCGCAATCCCTCGGTGGCGGCGGCCATCGGCTGGCCGCGGGCTGCACGTTGACCGGTACGGCCGAATCGGTACTCGACGACCTGCGAACCGCGCTCGCCGCGGCTGAACGGCTGTGAGCGCGCAGGACACCGGGCCACCTCAACCGGAAGAAGCGACCCCATCGGACGGCGCGCCGTTGCGGCGGGTACTCAAGCTGGCGTTTCCCGCGCTCGGCGTGCTCGCGGCCGAACCGCTCTACCTGCTCGTCGATACCGCGGTCGTCGGGCATCTTGGCGCGCTGCCGCTCGCCGCGCTCGCCGTCGGCGGGGTCGTGCTCGCGCAGGTATCCACCCAGCTGACCTTCCTTTCCTACGGCACGACGGCCCGCACCGCGCGGTTGTTCGGCGCCGGCCGGCGCAGCGAAGCCGTCGCCGAAGGGGTGCAGGCAACCTGGCTCGCGGTCTTTGTCGGACTGGTCGTGCTGCTGGTGGGACAGCTACTCGCCGCGCCGATCGCGAGCCTGCTCTCCGGCAGCGAGGAGATCGCGGAGAGTTCGGTTCGCTGGCTGCGGATCGCGCTGTTCGGCGCGCCACTGATCCTGATCACGATGGCCGGTAACGGCTGGATGCGCGGCGTGCAGGACGCCGTGCGCCCGCTGCGCTACGTGCTTGCCGGAAACGCGATCTCCGCCGTGCTGTGCCCGATCCTGGTGTATCCGGTTGGCTGGGGGCTGGAAGGTTCGGCCGTGGCCAATGTGGTCGCGCAGGTGATCTCGGCGGGGCTGTTCATTCGGGCGCTGCTCGTCGAACGCGGTCGTGGCGTCTCGTTGCGGCCGAAACCGGCGGTGATGCGCGCGCAGCTGGGCCTCGGCAGGGACCTGGTGTTGCGCAGCCTGGCCTTCCAGGCCTGTTTCGTCTCCGCGGCCGCGGTCGCCGCGCGAACCTCGACCGAAGCGGTCGGCGCGCATCAGGTGGTGCTTCAGCTGTGGACGTTCCTCTCCCTGGTGCTCGACTCGCTGGCCATCGCCGCACAGTCGCTGGTAGGCGCCGCGCTCGGCGCGAGGGCAGGGGATCAGGCGCGGCGGATGGCCGGTCAGATCGCCAGGTACGGGCTGGTTTTCGGCTGCGGGCTCGGCGTGCTGTTCGCCGCGGTATCCGGCGTACTGCCCAGGGTGTTCACCGCCGACGCGGGCGTACTCGCGGAGATCCCGAACGCCTGGTGGTTCTTCGTCGCGCTACAGCCGATCGCCGGTCTGGTGTTCGCCCTGGACGGGGTGCTGCTCGGCGCGGCCGACGCGGCGTTCCTGCGCACCGCGACATTGCTCAGCGCCGCGACCGGGTTCCTGCCGATGATCTGGCTCTCGCTTGCCTTTGGCTGGGGACTGCTCGGCATCTGGAGCGGGCTCGCGCTGTTCATGGTGTTGCGGATGGGCGCCGTACTCGGCCGGATACGTTCCGGCAAATGGGCGGTGCTTGGCGCCGTGCGCGGCTAACGCCGGTTAGCGGCCGGCCACGGTCGGCGTGCCGACGAGTTCGACTCCGGCCGCGCGCAGCTCGGCAAGGGCGGCGGTCACCGTGGGTTCGGCGACACCCGCGGTCATATCGAGTAGCACGGTGGCGGCAAAGCCTTCGCGTACCGCGTCCAGCGCGGTGGCCCGTACACAGTGGTCGGTCGCGATGCCGACGATGTCCACCTCGTGTACTTCGTTGGCACGCAGCCAGAAAGCCAGTTCACCGCCTTCGAAACCGGAGTATCCGGCGGAAAAACGTCCTTTGGAGACCACGAGGTCGAGCGGGGTCACATCCAGCTCGGGATGGAACGACGCGCCAGGCGTGCCGGCCAGACAATGCTGCGGCCAGGAATCCACGAAGTCCGGCTGCGCACTGAAATGCGCGCCGGGATCGATGTGGTAGTCCCGCGTTGCCGCCACCCGGTGATAGCCGGTGCGCGCCAGGTGCTCGCTGATCCGCACGGCCACCGCCGCGCCGCCGGAGACCGCGAGCGCGCCGCCCTCACAGAAGTCGTTCTGCACGTCCACCACGATCAGTGCGGTGCTCATGGAGCCGAACCTACTCATGGCTGCTCGTCGAGGAAAGTAGTGGGAATCGCGGGTTCGCCCTTGGACAGTTTGAGTCCCTCCCATGGCAGGCTGATCAGCGCCTCGCGGACGCGTTGCCGGCTGTCGGTGAGACTGGGCAGGCCGTCCACGGGTTTTCCCTCGCGCAGCAACGGTATCTGCAGCTCGCGATCACCCGGTTCCGGTGTGGGGCGCGGTCCGGCCGAGGGAAACACCAGCTCCGCCAGCGCGGTGCCGGTGTCCTTGTGCCGCCGCACCGCCAGTTTGCGACCACCGCGGGATTCCTTGTGCTCGCTGCGCTTGGCTACCGGATGCCCGGCCACGTCGACCAGCTTGTACACCATGCTCGCGGTAGGCGCGCCAGAACCGGTGACCACCGAAGTGCCGACACCGTAGGCGTCTACCGGCTCGGCGCGTAGCGCCGCGATCGCGTATTCGTCCAGATCACCGGAGACCACGATCCGGGTGTTGCGCGCGCCGAGCCGGTCCAGCTGTTCGCGGGCTTGCCTGGCGAGTACGCCGACGTCGCCGGAGTCGATCCGGATCGAGCCGAGCTCGGTACCCGCCGCCTCGATCGCCCGCGCGATGCCAGTGCTGATGTCGTAGGTGTCCACCAGCAGCGTGGTGTTCGCGCCAAGGGCCTGAACCTGCGCTCGGAAGGCGTCCAGCTCCCGGTCGTGCAGCATGGTGAACGCGTGCGCCACGGTGCCCATGGTGGGGATCCCGTACCGGCGGCCAGCCTCCAGGTTGGATGAACTGCCGAACCCGGCGAGGTAGGCGGCGCGCGCACTGGCCACCGCGGCCGTTTCATGGGTACGCCGCGAGCCCATCTCGACGAGCGGTCGGCCGTGCGCGGCGCTGACCATCCTGGCTGCCGCCGAGGCAATGGCGCTGTCGTGGTTCAGAATGGACAGTACGAGCGTTTCCAGCAGGACCGCCTCGGCGAAGGTGCCGCGCACGGTCAGCAGCGGGGAGCCGGGGAAGTACAGCTCGCCCTCAGGGTAGCCGTCCACGTCGCCGCGGAAGGTGTAGTCGGCGAGCCAGTCCAGCGCCTGGTTGCCGACCACGCCGGTCCGCGCGAGCGCGTCCAGTTCGGCCTGCCCGAAGTGGAACGATTCGATCGCCTCGACCAACCGCTGGACGCCACCGACCACGCCGTAGCGGCGCCCGTCCGGCAGCCGCCGCGCGAAGACCTCGAAGGTGCACGGCCGCTGCGCCGTGCCATCGGTGAGCGCACTGGCCAGCATGGTGAGCTCGTAGTGATCGGTCAGCAACGCGGTGCTCGGTTGGTTGCTCGTCATGGTCCGAGCTTAAGCCGCGGATTTCCCGCCCGTCCCCAGCGCCCACCAGCTCGCTAACCTCAAAGAACGCGGTCACGGAGTGTGCCCGGCCGCCGAGTTGCCCTACTGGCACACCGGGTGGTTCGGGCATGCCACCATGGGACCATGACCACGCCTGTCGAATCCGAGCAAACACAGGCCGCTCCGGTCGGTGCGGAGATCGCCGAAGAGGACAAGCCGTGGCAGACGGTCGTCTGGAATGATCCGGTCAACCTGATGTCCTATGTGACGTACGTCTTCCAGAAACTGTTCGGGTACAGCAGGGACCACGCCACCAAGCTGATGCTCGATGTGCACCACAAGGGCAGGGCGATCGTGTCGTCCGGTTCGAAGGACAAGGTCGAAGGCGACGTCGCGCGGCTGCACGCCGCTGGACTGTGGGCCACCATGCAGCGGCCCGCCTGAAGGAGTTGACGGTTGAAACCCTGGCGCCGTAAGGGCAGCAAGATCGTCTGCACCTTCGAGCAGCAGGAGGCGGCCATCGTGCGCGGGCTCGTCTCCCAGCTGCAGGACATGCTCGCCGCCCGTGCCGACGAGGCACCGCAGGACGAGCTGGCCGAGCTGACCGGCATCAAGGCCGGTCCCAGTACTTCGCCGGATGATCCGGTGCTCTCCCGGTTGCTGCCGGACTTTCACCGGCTGGACGCGGATCACCCCGACCAGGCCGAGATGGACTCGGCTGGCGCGTTGCGTTCGCTGCACGAACCCGCACTACTCGCCGCGAAGAGCGAGGTGGCTGCGCTGGTGATGGACACCTGCCCGCCAAACGGTGGTGAGGTACGGCTGTCCCTCGAACAGGCGGACTCCTGGGCTACGGCGCTCAACGACGTACGGCTGGCTCTCGGCACCGCGCTGGACGTGGACGAGAACATGCCCGATGAGCTGCCCGAGGACGATCCCCGCGCTCCGCATCTCGGTGTCTACCACTGGCTGACCTGGGTGCAGGAAAGCATGCTCCAGGCCCTGACCGGATGACTGCTGACCGGATGACTACTGGCCGGCCGGCCCAGCCAGGTCCCGGTAACGCGATCACCGATGTGCCGGGCATCCGCGTCGGCCACTACGAACGCCTCGGCGACGGATGGGCGAGCGGCACCACCGTGGTGCTCGCCGGGGACGGCACGGTTGGCGCGGTGGATTCCCGGGGTGGCGCGCCCGGTACGAGGGAAACCGACCTGCTGGTACCGGAGAATCTGGTGCGACAGGTGCACGCGGTATGCCTGTCCGGGGGTAGCGCCTACGGCCTCGCCGCCGCGGACGGCGTGCTGCGCTGGCTCGCCGAGCGCTCCGTCGGGCTACCGGTTGGTCAGCAGCCGCACGAGGTAGTGCCGATCGTGCCGGCCGCCGTGCTGTTCGACCTGCCGGTCGGCGACTGGGGTAACCGTCCGGACGCCGACTTCGGCTACGCCGCCTGTGCCGCCGCGGGCGATGGACCGGTCGCGGAAGGCTGCGTCGGCGCGGGCGCCGGCGCGCGGGTGGGCTCGCTCAAGGGCGGCTTGGGCACCGCGAGCGTGCGGGTTGACGAATTCACGGTTGGCGCGCTCGCGGCGGTGAACGCCGCGGGCGAAGCGGTGGATCTGAGCACCGGTCGTCCCTACGCCGCCGACGCCGAGCTGGCCGGCGAGTTCGGCGTGGCCAAGTGGCCAGCAGCGCCAGCACAAGGGTTGCCGAACGGCGGCACCGAGCTGAACACCACGATCGGCGTGCTCGCGGTGGACGCACGGTTGGACAAGGCCGAATGCCGCCGGCTCGCGGTCGCCGCGCAGGACGGCCTCGCCCGCGCCGTTCGTCCCGCGCACACCATGTTCGACGGGGACACCGTGTTCGCGCTGGCCACCGGCCGGCAGCCGTTGACCGACGACGAGCGGGCCGCGGATCCGAGGTTCGGCGGTCCGGGTAGGGCCGCGCGACTGGATCGGTTGTGCACCGCCGCTGCCGAGGTGTTCGCGCGCGCCATGGTGCACGGGGTGCTCGCGGCCCACGGCGTGGCCGGCCTGCCCGCCTATCGTGAGGTCTGGCCAGCCGTGGACGCGCTCTAACCAGTTCCCACGGTGTGGGCGGCGCGTGATCAAGCCTTAGGATGGGATACGTGTTGCAGATCCGGCGTGACCTCGTAGACGCGATATGGGCGCATGCCCGCCGGGACCACCCGGACGAGGCTTGTGGCGTCGTCGCGGGCCCCGAGCCGGCCGGGCCGCCAGAGCGGCATATCCCGATGGACAACGCGGAGCGCTCGCCCACCTTCTACCGGTTCGACTCGATGGAGCAGCTCAAGGTGTGGCGCGAGATGGACGCCAACGACGAGGTGCCCGCGGTGATCTATCACTCACATACCGCGACCGAGGCCTATCCCTCCCGCACCGATGTGTCCTTCGCCTCCGAGCCGGATGCCCACTACGTGCTGGTTTCCACCCGCGTACCGGAAAACACCGAGTTCCGGTCCTTCCGCATTGTGGACGGGGAAATCACCGAGGAACCGGTGGAGATCGTCGAGTCGTACATGTTCACGCACACTGGGGCCGACGACGTTCCAGATCGTGCCGCGGAACGTGACTGAGCCCGCATAGGGGAATTTCCTGGCGGGCGCGAGCGTCGCACCTGCTGAATACCGGCCTGACTAGCGGAGGTTTGAACTTATGGCCGTCACCGTGTCCATCCCTACGATCCTGCGTACGCACACCGGCGGAGAGAAGTCCGTGCAGGCCGCGGGCAGCACCGTGCTCGAGGTGATCGAAGACCTCGAGGCCAAGCACGGCGGCCTCAAGGAGCGCCTGGTCAAGGACGAGAAGCTGCACCGGTTCGTGAACGTCTACGTCAACGACGAGGACGTGCGCTTCGCCGGGGGACTGGAAGCTAGTGTCGCGGATGGCGACAACCTGACCATCCTGCCCGCGGTCGCGGGCGGTATGCGGTAGGAGCAGGTCATGGCGCGGTACGACTCGCTGCTCGACGCCCTTGGCGATACCCCGCTCATCGGGCTGCCCAATCTGTCGCCCGCCGAGGGTGTGCGCCTGTGGGCCAAGCTCGAGGACCGGAATCCAACCGGCTCGATCAAGGATCGTCCCGCGCTGAAGATGATCGAGGACGCGGAGGCGGAAGGCCGACTCCGGCCAGGCAGCACGATCCTCGAACCGACGTCCGGGAATACCGGCATCTCGCTGGCCATGGCCGCGAAGCTGAAGGGCTACGGCCTGGTCTGCGTGATGCCGGAGAACACCTCGGACGAGCGGCGGCAGCTGCTCCAGGCCTACGGCGCGCGGATCGTGTTCTCGCCGGCAGCCGGCGGCTCCAACCAAGCGGTGGCGCAGGCCAAGGAGCTGGCCAAGCTGAACCCGGACTGGGTGATGCTCTACCAGTACGGCAACCCGTCCAATATCGCCGCGCACTACACCGGAACCGGCCCGGAAATCCTGCGTGACCTGCCGAGCGTGACGCATTTCGTGGCCGGTCTCGGTACCACCGGCACCCTCGTCGGGGTGGGCAGGTACCTGCGAGAACAGAAACCGGACGTGCAGATCATCGCCGCCGAACCGCGCTACGGCGAGCTGGTGTACGGCCTGCGCAACCTGGACGAGGGCTTCGTGCCCGAGCTCTACGACGAGGAGGTGCTCACCGGTCGGTACTCGGTGGGCTCCTATGACGCGTTGCGGCGTACCCGCCAGCTGCTCGAGACCGAAGGGATCTTCGCAGGGATCTCGACAGGGGCGATCGTGCACGCGGCGCTTGCCGCCGCCGACAAGTCGGTGCGGGCAGGCAAGGAAGCCGATGTCGTGTTCATCGTGGCGGACGCGGGGTGGAAGTACCTGTCCACCGGCGCGTATTCCGGCACGCTTGACGAGGCCGCGCAGCGGCTGGACGGCCAGCTCTGGGCCTGAACCTATTTGGGCCTGAACCTATTTGGGGAGATGTTCACGATTTCAGGGTTGAGCCCGGACGCGGCGCGCGGCAAGGCCACGTAACCTCGAAGGCGTGGACCAGACACCAACGCCGCCCACACCGCCGGCCAAGCCCGCGCCAGCCAACCGGGTGCTGCCACCGAGGCTGAAGCAGTCCGCGATCGTGATCGTCGGCTTCACCGCGCTGCTCTACCTGGTGGAGCTGCTGGACGTGGTGCTGCCGGTCAACCTAGACAACGGCGGCATCGTCTCGCGCAGCCTTTCCGGGCTGGATGGCGTGCTCTGGGCGCCGCTGCTGCACGGCGACTGGGCACATCTGCTCGCCAATACCGCGCCGGTGCTGATCTTCGGATTCCTCGCGATGGCCGGCGGACTCGGACCGTGGATCGCGGTGACCGCGACCATCTGGATTCTTGGCGGCCTGGGCGTCTGGTTGATCGGCCCCGGCGGTAACACCGTCACCATCGGTGCTTCCGGCGTCGCCTTCGGCTGGCTGGCGTTCCTGCTGGTACGCGGCCTGTTCAACCGGAGTATCAAGCAGATCGGGCTCGCCGTGCTGCTGTTGGCGTGGTGGGGCAGCATGCTCTGGGGAATCCTGCCCGGTGAACCGGGGATCTCCTGGCAGGGGCATCTTTTCGGCGCGCTGGCCGGGATACTCGCCGCCTGGTTGTACGCGCGGGCGAACCGCGGCAAATCGGCTGGCCAAGCGAGCGCGGCGGCATCGGGTCCAGCAACGCTGGGGACCGAGTTGACCGGAAAAGGGCCGACCGGCAAAGGGCCGACCAGTAAAGGTAAGGCGAAAACCGGCCGGTGGGCGCGGTCGAGCGGCAAAACCGGATGAGCACGGTCGAGGGCACCGCGCCGATCGGGATTTTCGACTCCGGCGTGGGTGGCCTGACGGTGGCCAGGGCCGTACTGGACCAGCTGCCCGCCGAGCGGCTCCGCTATGTGGGTGACACCGTGAACGCGCCATACGGTCCGCTGCCGATCGCCAGGGTGCGCGAACTGACCCTGCGGGCGATGGACGGACTGGTTGACAGCGGGGTGAAGGCGCTGGTCATCGCCTGCAATACGGCCTCGGCCGCCTGTCTGCGGGATGCCAGGGAGCGCTACGACATCCCGGTCGTGGAGGTCGTACTGCCCGCCGTGCGGCGCGCCGCGGCGGCCACGCACAGCGGGCGAATCGGCGTGATCGGCACGGCCGGCACCGTTCGCTCCCGTGCTTACGAGGACGCCTTCGTCGGGGCCAGCGGAGTATCAGTGATCAGCGCGGCCTGTCCACGGTTCGCCGATTTCGTGGAACGCGGGGTGACCAGCGGGCGGCAGGTTCTCGGCCTCGCGCAGGGCTATCTGGAGCCGCTGCTGCGCGCGGAGGTGGACACGCTCGTTCTCGGCTGCACCCATTATCCGCTGCTCACCGGGGTGCTACAGATCGTCATGGGGCCCGAGGTGACGCTGGTATCCAGCGCGGAGGAGACGGCCAAGGACCTCGTGCGCGTGCTCACCGAACGTGACCTGCTTGCCGAACTGGACCCGTCGCGAGCGCCGCGGCACGAGTTCATGGCGACCGGGCCGGCCGAACCGTTCACCAAGCTCGCCCGCCGCTTCCTCGGCTTCGGCTACGAGGTGGACGCCTTCCCGCACGTCAACCTGCCGGCGCTCGCGCGCAACGGCGAAACACCCGATGGTGTGGCACGCTCCCAGTCGTGCGGTTGACAATCCTGGGCTGTTCGGGCAGCGTTCCACGCCCCGACGCGGCCGCCTCCGGCTACCTGCTCGAGGCTGATGGTTACCTGCTCGGCATCGAACTGGGCAACGGGGTGTTGGCGCGGTTGATGGCCCTGCGCGATCCGTTCGCGCTGAACGCCTTGCTGCTCAGCCATCTGCATCCGGACCACTGCGCGGACTTCAGCGCGCTCACGGTTTATCGGAGATACCACGCGGCGCCGCCCTACGACCCGCGGGCGCGCCGGCTGCCGGTGTACGCGCCGGCCGAGGCACCGGAGCGGTTGGCCTGCGCGCATGCCGCCGATGCCGCGGAACGCGCGGATGCCGACCTCGGCGATGTGTACGAGTTTCACCCGCTGGCGGCCGGCGACCTGCGGCTCGGTCCGTGGCACATCCGGGTGGTACCGATGCGGCATCCGACCGAGGCTTTCGGGTTCCGGATCTCCGACGGTGAGCGGGTGCTCGCCTATACCGGCGATACCGCGCACTGCGCGGGACTGGACGAACTCGCGACGGGCGCCGATCTGCTGCTCGCCGAGGCCTCCTGGACGGACGCGCCGGAGCGGCCGGCCGGGGTGCACCTTTCCGGCGTCGAGGCCGGCCAGCTTGCCGCCCGCGCCGGGGTCGGCCGGCTGGTCGTCACCCACGTACAGCCGTGGACGGATGCGAACGCGGTGCTCGCCGAGGCTCGCGGCGCGTACCGGGGAGACGCGCGGCTCGCCGAGCAGAATGCGGTTTATCAGCTGTGAGCTCCGCCCCGGCGCGACCGCCAGGCAACGCCATGGCGAGTAGGCCGAACGGGATGATCAGCCAGCAGGACAGCAGCCGATAGCAGAGCACGGCCGCCGCGGCAGCCGGTTCGGCGGCGCCAACGGAAAGCAGTCCGGCGAGCAGGCTTGCCTCGATCACGCCGATGCCGCCGGGGGTCAGTGGGATCTGCCGCACGACCTGCACGGTGAGGTAGAGCAGTGCGAGCTCGGTGACCTCCAGCGGCAGGCCAAAGGCCAGCGCCGTAGCGGTAAGGCACAGCAGATCGGCCAGCCAGTTGCCGCAGGCCGCGCCGAAGGCGAGTAGCCAGTGCCGCCTGGCAATCCGGCGCGCCGAACGGACCGCGTCCGCGAGCTCGGCGAACTGGCGGCTCAGCCGCGGCCAGCGGGACGGCGCCGGCACGGTAGCCACGGGTTCGCTGGGCTGCGGCCGCGTTCCGGCCCTGCGCCTGGCAACGGTTCTGCCGAGCAACAGCAGGCTGGTCACCAGTGTGCCGAGCAGCGCGCTGGTGACCGGTAGTCCCAGGGTGCTGGCTAGCTGGCCGAGCGCGGGGACGCTCATCCCCACCGCGAACAGCGTGAGCAGCGCGCCAAAGGAGAACAGGCCACAGATCACCAGCACGGCGCTGGCCGTACCCTGGTCCGCGCCACGTGCGCGGAACTGGCGAAACGCGTAGGCCGCGGATATCGCGGAGCCAGCCGGCAGGCTGAAGGTGATCGCGGTGCGGCCGTAGGCCAAGGCGAGCGAGCGGGGTAGCCGGATCGAGACGCCGAACGCGGCGAGCACTCTGCGCTGTAGCCGAGCGAACATGGCCAGCGCGGCGAACTCGGCGACCGCGGCGATCAGCAGCCAGTGCGGTTGCGCGGACCGTATCGCGGCGGCCACGTCGCTGAGATCGGGTAGCCGATCCCGCAGCGTCAGGTAGGCGATCACCAGCGCGACCAGCGCGCCGACGACCTTGGCCACAGTTTTAATCACAGGTTTAATTCTGCGCTCGAGTGCCGTCGTAAATCAACGCTTGTTGAAAATTTTGATGCCCCGGATGAGCGGGAAATGCTTGCATTTAGGCTGGCGGTCGTGGCGAGAAGTGATGGCAGGAAAGACGGCGAGCTCCGTCCGGTGAAGATCACTCGTGGTTTCCAGCGGCACCCAGCGGGCTCGGTGCTGATCGAGTTCGGCGAGACCAGGGTGCTGTGCGCGGCCAGTGTCACCGAGGGGGTGCCGCGCTGGCGGACTGGAAGTGGGCTCGGCTGGGTCACCGCGGAGTACGCGATGCTCCCGTCCGCGACGCATACCCGGGGCGACCGCGAGTCGGTCAAGGGCAAGCTCGGCGGGCGTACTCATGAGATCAGCCGGCTGGTGGGGCGCTCGTTGCGAGCCTGCATCGACCTGGCGGCGCTCGGGGAGAACACCATCGTGATCGACTGCGACGTGCTACAGGCCGATGGCGGTACCCGGACGGCGGCGGTGACCGGAGGTTACGTCGCGCTCGCGGATGCCGTGACGTGGTTGGGCGCGGCCGGGCGGCTTGCCGACCCGAAGCCGTTGTCCTGCGCGGTATCGGCGATCAGCGTGGGTGTGGTGGATGGCAGGGTGCGGCTGGATCTGCCGTACGAGGAGGATTCCCGTGCTGAGGTGGATATGAACGTGGTGGCCACCGATGCGGGCACGATGATCGAAGTGCAGGGCACCGGCGAGGGCGCCACCTTCGCCCGCTCCACATTGGACAAGATGCTGGATTCGGCACTGGCCGGTTGTGCCGAGCTGAACAAGCTACAGGCGGCCGCGCTTGCCGAGCCTTACCCGGGCACGCTGCCCGAGCCCACGCCGAAATCGGGTAGGTCCGGTAAGAAGGCGAACAAGTCGTGAGCACGTTGGTGTTGGCCAGTCGTAACCAGAAGAAGCTTGGCGAGTTGCGGCGCATTCTCGACGCGGCAGGGGTGCACGGACTCGAGGTGATCGGGCTGGACGAGCTGGCGCCGATTCCGGAGTCGCCGGAAACCGAGCCGACCTTCGAGGGCAACGCCGTCGGCAAGGCGGTGGATGTGGCCAGGGCCAGCGGGCTACCCGCGGTCGCCGACGATTCGGGGATCGAAGTGGACGCGCTGAACGGGATGCCGGGGGTGTTGTCCGCGCGCTGGTCCGGTAAGCACGGTGACGACAAGGCAAACCTGGAGCTGCTGCTGGGGCAGCTCGGCGATGTACCGGACGAGCGGCGTGGCGCGGCTTTCGTCTGTGCCGCCGCGCTGGTCACCCCGGCGGGCGCGCAGACGGTGGTGCGCGGCGAATGGCGTGGCTCGCTGGTCCGGCATCCGCGGGGTGCCAACGGTTTTGGCTACGACCCGATCTTCGTGCCGGAGGGTGCTGAGGTGACGGCAGCGGAGCTGTCCCCCGAAGCGAAGGACGCGGATTCGCATCGCGGGCGCGCCCTTCGCCTGCTGCTGCCCGACCTACGCGAGCTAGCTCCCTGACCGCAATCTTTAGGGATCTTGCGGTGACCGCGCGTGGTCGCGTTCTTTAAGGTTAGCGGGCCTAGAGGTCTAGGTCGCGGCGCAGTTTGGCTACGTGGCCGGTGGCTTTCACGTTGTACTGCGCGGTGCTGATCTTGCCCTCCGCGTCGACCACGAACGTGGACCGGATAACACCCTGTACCACGCGGCCGTAGTTCTTCTTCTCGCCGAAGGCGCCCCATTCGGCGAGCACCGTCTTGTCCGGGTCGGAAAGCAGCGGAAACGTCAGCCCCTCGGCCTCGACGAACGTGGCCAGGTTCGCCGGCTTGTCCGGCGAGATCCCGAGCACCCGCATACCGGCGGCGTTGAACTCGGCAAGGTTGTCGCGGAAATCGCAGGCCTGCTTGGTGCAGCCAGGAGTACCGGCAGCGGGGTAGAAGTAGACCACCACCGACTGCCCTCGGAAATCCGCGAGGGAAACCGGATTGCCCGCACTGTCCGGCAAGGTGAACTCGGGCGCTGGATCACCGGGGGAAAGACGCTTCTGCTCGCTCATAGTCGTGGACGTTACCGCTGAGCCCACAAGCCGTGCGCGGCTACCGGGTGCTGCCGGTGTAGGTCAGCAGCGACCCGCGACCCGATTCCATGATCAGCTCCAGTGGGACGGACTCGGGCGGCACGGTGAACGCGACGGTGAACCTCGCGGTGCCGCCGGTCGTGACGTCCGTGGTGTTCGAACCCATTCCGGTATAGCCCTGCGTGGAGTCGATGACCTGCTTCATCGGCTGCCCGTCCGCGGTCAACAGCACCGACATATCCGCCAGGTGGTAACGCGTGGCCTGCGCGTTGTCCAGGGTGATCTCGAAGGACACCGCCCGCGCCGCCTGCGGATAGGCGGTGTCGCTCGGTTGGAACTCCTTCGGCTGTGACACGGTGACGCGCAGACCATCGCTGAGTTCCCTGGTCTCGCCAAACCGCGGTTCGCCCTGTTGCCGCACCTGTACCTGCGCATCACCCGACGCGGGCGTAGTGGCCGGTTGCTCGGCGCAGCCAGCGATCGCGAGTACGCAAAGGCAAGCCCCAAGGGCGATACCCGTCGCATTCGCGAATCTCATTCGCGTCGACTTCACAGGGCCATACCTTTCACCGGGCACACCTTCCCGCGTCCGGCCATTCGCAGGCCGGGCCGTTACGCCAACCGATCCAGCGCGACCGGCTATGCCATTACTCCGACCACAACTCTGCTGCAGCCGACGGGCGGAGGCGAGCGAAGTTAGGCGCTTGAGGCAGACCTGGTTTCCGGCTGTGGCCTAGCCGTGATCCGTTACTCAAAAGGGTGTGACACTCATCATCGATCTGGGGCGATGCGGTCGATGTGCGGCGAACGCGCACCGCGAAATCAGGTAGCCAGCGCGAAGAACACGATGAACAACCCGACACTGATCAACCATGCAGCGATCAACCAACCGAACTCCCGACCGGCGCGCAGCGCGCGATTGTCCTCGCCGGGCACATAACCACCACGGGCCTCGAACCAGTCGACCCACCGTTGCGCCAGGCGCAGCGGATTCAGTGTGCGCACCCGGCACCTCCCCAGACGTTGTCGCCGACGTACCGGCTAGCGTAGCGTCCCGCCTTACTCTTCTGGCATGAAGTTGTACAGATGCATGCGGGGCCACAACGTGTCCCAGTCGGCGCGCGGCTGCTCCGCGTAGAAGATCGTGGCGCCGAGTTTGGTGTTGTCCACCTGCACGCTGTTGCGGATCGTGCCCGCTTTGCGGACCGTGCCGAAGAAGTCGTTCAGGTATTCCGAATGGCCGCCGACGAACAGCACGGCCTTGGTGTCTTCGGGCGGCTTGCCGAAGAACCAGTATCCGCGGTGTGGGCTGTACACCTGGACGTCGCGCAGGCCAACCGAAGGGCCATAGAAGTCGAGCGCCGAGGCTTGCCAGTACGAACCGGTCAGCAGCGCGGTGTTCGCGCGCTGCGCGGGCGTTAATCGGGCATAGGCCCGGGCCGCGTCTTCGGCCACTTCTGGCCAGCCCGTCTCCGCTTCGGGCAGGTTGATCGGGTTATACAGCGGCTGGTCATCCTGCACGGTCACCGGATTCAACGGCAGGAACGAGATCGCGAACAGGGCGGAAAGCGCCCAGGCCGGCCAGCTGACCGACCAGCTCCACCAGCGCCGCCACCGCGGTTTCTCCCCCTCGCGGCGCAGCTCCACGGCGCCGACCGCCCAGCACAGGGCGAACAATCCGGCTATGTAGTACGGCCGGCCTTGGCTGACCAGCACGAAGACAAGCACGCCGAGCGCGGCGAAGCCAAGGAACCGGTAGGCGCGCATCTCCGGCGCCGAAAGCAACCGCCACAGCCCGTAGCAGGCGAGCACGGCGCCGGAAAGCAGACCGAGCATCACCAGTACCGCGGGAACGAAGAAATAGTCGCCGCCGGCCAGGAACTGCTCGTAGCTGATCGCCTTCTGCATCTCCAGCTGCGGCCAGCCGTTCGCGGTCTGCCATATCAGCGTGGGCAGCGCGCTGAGCAGTGTCAACGCACCGGCAAACCGGAGTTTAGGCCGGCCGAGCAGCTGCCGGGGGCCAAGGATGAGCACGGCGAGCACGATCATGATCCAGAACACCGGGATCAGCATTTTCACCTGGACGGCCACCGCGGTAACCAGTCCAGCCAGCAGCAGAATGTTGTCCTGCCGAGTCCGCACCCAACGCACGACCAGCCAGGTCAGCAGGGTCCATAGGAACGGGTCGAGCATCTGCGTGGCCATCCAGTGACCCGCGCAGGCGAGCAGGAACGGCGAACTCGCGGACGCGGTGACGGCGACGACCTGCGCACCGCGCTTGCCACCGAGTTCCCTGGCCAGCAGCGCCGTGATCACCGCGCCGCAGGCGGTGATCAGCACCGAAGGCAGCCGCAGGGCGACCAGCGAGCCAGGGAACATGCTGTCCATCCCGGCGGCGATGAGCGGGATCAGTGGAGGCTGGTCGGCATATCCCCAGTCCAGGTGCTTACCCGCGGTGATGAAGTACAGCTCGTCACCGAAATAGCCGTATCGGCCTATGGTGAGCAGCATGAGCAGGCCCATCGCGCCGGCGATGGCGAGCACCGGCCCGCGGGCGAACGGGGCGAGTTCGCTCGTGGGCCGGCTGGTGGGCTCGCTCAGCGTGGCGCTCATCCGCGCTCCTGCTCCATCCGTTCCACGAACGGGGCGAGCAGTCCGGGCACGGCCCGCTCGGCGAGCAGCACTCCGTCGCGCATCCCGATATCCCTGACCTGGTACGCACCGCTGCCCGCCGCCGTGGCCGCGGTGATGGTGCACAGGCCAGAGCGACGTTGGAAGAACGACCGGCGCAGCCGCCAGCCGATGATCCCGGTGCGCTGCAAGGCGACCGTGCTGCGCAGCCCGGTGCCCGACCTGGTGACCAGATACCGCTCGGTCAGCCCATGGCCGAGGTTGCGGTAGGCGTCCACGGCGAACAGCGCGGCGATCGGCAGCAGCGCGAGCGCGATCAGTGCGGGCCAGCCGGGAAACCAGCTGACCGTCTCGCCAAGCACCCACAGCGCCACGCAGCCGGCCAGTACTGGCGTCAGCGACCAGACCAACCGCCGACGCAGCGCTGCGAGCGGGTGTCGCTTGCCGGAAAGCGCGGTGGTCGGCGCGGTTTCCTCATCAAGTACCCGCGCGCTGATCGCCTGCGCCGTGGTCAGTGGCGCGGGCGGGAGCAGGGTATCCACTCGTTCCAGCGCGTCGTTGCGGCCGCTCATCCCGGTGGCCACGGCGTGTGTACGCGCGCCGTGGCCCAGCCGGAGTAGGAACGGCTCGATGATCTCCACACCACGCAGTCGACGGCGTTCCAGCGTGAGCGAGCGGGTGGTGAGCAGGCCGCGCCGCACCCGGAAGGCCTCGGCCGCGCCACCGGTGTTCGGATCGGCCACCGTCTCCCTGGTGAGCTCGAAGCGCCACCAACTTTCCACGAACAGCACCAGCGAACCAAGCACCCCGAGCACTAGCGCGACCAGCACGATCGCGCCGATCGACAGCCACAATGGATGGGCTTCGAATTCGGCGATGGCTTTACTGACAAGTCCGGATTCGATCGGGTTCAGGCCGATCAGGTCCAACGGCTTGTACACCGCGGCGAGCAGTAGGCCGACGGCGAGCACCGAGGACAGGGTCAGCGGCGCGTACCGGATCCAGGACCAGTTCAACCGGCTGAGCACGTGTGCGGCGCTGTCGTTGCCGTCCGCGCTGACCGGGTCCGTGTCGAACGTGTTCGCCGCGTCGTCCGGTTCGGCGGCGGCCACGGCTGGCGAGATTTGCCGCGCGCCGGTGAGCAGCCGCGCGCGGAGCCGTTCGGCGACTGGCTGGGCGAGCGCGTCCAGCTTCAGCTCCTCGTCCTTGCCCGTCTGCTGGCCAGTGCCGATTTTGACCACCGCCACGCCGAACGCCCGCTGGATGGGGTTGGCCGTGCTGTCCACACTGCGAATCCGGTCAACCGGAATGGATCGCCGGTTCCGGAAAAGCACGCCGGTGTGAACCTCGAAGCGCTGCTCGGTGATTCGGTACTGGGTTTTCCACCAGTGCACCACGTCGAACCCGACCACGCCGATCACCAGTACGGCGGCGCCGCTCCAGATCAGCCAGCCGGGCAGCTCGGACCGAAAGTGCAGGCTGGCGCCGACGGCGACCGCGATACCGACGAGATATACCGCGGTGACCGCGATCGTGCGCCGATCAAGGCGCTGCCAATCGGTGACGATCGCCCGCTCGTCCGTGACGTCGGTGGCCGGCGGGGCGGCGGGCAACTCGTGTGCTGGCGGTTGGTGGCCGCTCACGTGGCATCCCCCGGAGTCGCGTGCGTGGTCCTGGTCAGCTGATCGACTAGTTCTCGTGCCCGGCGCTCGTCGAGGCCGTCGATGCTGATCGCGCCGGCCGAGGATGCCGTGGTCACCGTGACGCTAGCCAGACCGAACAACCGCTGCACCGGGCCGCGTTCACTTTCCACGTTCTGGATCCGGGACATCGGGGCTATCTGCCAGTGCTCCAGGAACCAGCCCTTTCGGGTGAACACCGCCTCGTCGGTGACTTCCCACCGGCTGACCGCATAGGACCAGCGAGGTTCGACCAGCACCACGGCTATGGCGACGACGGTAAGCGCGGTCGCCAGCAGCCATGCGTAGGAAAGTTCGTCGAGCCAGGTGGTGGCCGCGATCCAACCGGCGACCACCACGGGTACCGCGATGGTCAGCCATTGGGTCGTCCACCACCAGATCGCGCGTCGTTCGACGCGGTTGTGTGGCGCGCGCAGCCGGACAAACTGCCCTGTCGGCTCGGTTGGTTCGGTCACCTGGTCTGTCATATCCGTTGCCTGACTCATGTCCGCTGCTTGGTTTTCGATTCCGTAGCGGCGACGATCGCGACGCCGAGCACCCCCAACACGATGCTGGCGAAGAGTTCGTAGCCGCTCAGAAAGTCCAGATAGTTCACCAGAAACCAGCTACGGCCCTCGCCAATGAGATTGTTCAGTGCTCCTCCGCCGCCCTGCACTATGAGCAACGTACCCAAGACATTGCCGGCTAGTCGCATGCCGCCCCCTTTCTGACCTCGTTCGATGGACGGAATGTCCACTGCATGTACAGGTTGTCGGGTTCGCCACCCGCCACGCAGCGGCCGGCGGACTGCCGCCGATAGCCGAAGGTTTATGAGTGGAGGTCGACTTTGGTCGGCTGCCTGGCTATGGCACGGCACGTAGGGTTCAACCGCATGGAGCGCGGTGTGCTTACCCAGCGGCCCGGTGGCGAGGCGCGCCGGGCAGAACGGCGTGGCCTGCGCTGGTTACCCGCCGTGCTCACCACCGACCCTGATGCCGAGCGGCCGGATGCGCTGCCCAAACGATCCACACGCGACTGGCTCGTGGACACGGTGTGCTTCCTGTTCGCGGGCTGCTGGGGGATACTGGTTTCCTCAGCGGTGCTGACCACCGGTGCGGCTCCGGACGAATCGTTGCTGTTCGCGGATCAGATCGCGGCGGCGCTGGCCTGTGCCGCGCTGTGGACGCGACGCCGCTGGCCGGTGGGCCTCGCGCTGGCCCTGCTGCCGATCTCGGTGTTCTCCGAACTCGCTGGCGGCGCGATACTGGTCGCGATCTTTACCGTGGCCGTGCACCGGCGCTGGCCCGCGGTGCTGCTGGTGGTCAGCCTGCACGGGTTAGCGATGCTGCCGTACTACGCGCTGCGCCCCGAAGACGGCACGCCGTACTGGGTGTCCGTGGCGGTGACCCTGCTGATCTGCCTGGTGCTTGTCGCCTCCGGAATGCTGGTACGCGCCCGCCGGCAATTGGTGATCTCGCTTCGCGAACGGGCACGTCGGGCCGAGACCGAAGCGCGACTGCGCGCCGATCGGGCACGCCACCTCGAGCGAGAGCGGATCGCCAGGGAAATGCATGACGTGCTCGCGCACCGGATCTCGTTGCTCAGCGTGCATGCTGGCGCTCTGGAGTTCCGGCCGGACGCGCCACCGGAGAAAATCGCGAGCGCCGCCGCGACCATCCGGGACAGCGCCCGGCAGGCGCTCGAGGACCTGCGCGAGGTGCTCGGCGTACTGCGCGGCGGGCAGCTCGCCGACGGCGAGGCCAACCATCCACAACCGACACTCGCCGATGTCGCCGGGCTGGTCGAGGAATCCGCCGTAGCCGGCATGCGGGTACGACTGGTGGCCGCGCTCGACGATGGCGCACTTGAGCTCGAATCGGCGGACGTCCCCGCCACCGTGGGCAGGACGGTGTACCGGCTTGTCCAGGAGGGTCTGACGAACGCGCGCAAACATGCGGACGGCGCCGAGGTCACCGTGTCCATTACCGGATCCGCGGGACACGGGATCGAGGTGCTCGTGCATAACCCGGTTACCGGGCACGGGGTCGGCCTACCAACCGGTGGAGCTGGGCTGGTTGGGCTGGCCGAACGGGTGGAGCTTGCCGGCGGCCGGTTGACCTTCGGCCAGGCCGATGGTGAGTTCCGGTTGCACACCTGGCTACCGTGGCGAGGGTGAGCGAGATGATCCGGGTGTTGATCGTCGACGACGACGCACTGGTGCGCGCTGGGTTGGCCATGATGCTGGACGGCGTCGAGGACGTGGTGGTGGTTGGCGAGGCCGCGGACGGCGATCAGGTACCGGCCGCCGTTCGCGAGCACGGTCCCGATGTGGTGCTGATGGACATTCGGATGCCGAGGGTGGACGGTCTGGTCGCGACCGAGAAGCTACGGGTAATGGCCCAGCCGCCCGAGGTGATCGTGCTGACCACTTTCGATTCGGATGAGAACGTTCTGCGCGCATTACGCTGTGGCGCCAGCGGTTTCCTACTCAAGGACACCCCGCCCGCGGAGATCATGCACGCCGTCCGGCGGGTCGCGGCAGGGGAGCCGATGCTGTCTCCCGGGGTGACCCGCACGCTGATCACCCATATCGCCGGCGGTTCCGGAACGGATCGCAAGGGGCGCGCGGAGTCCACTCTGGAGAGTTTGAGCGAGCGGGAGGTCGAGGTCGCGCTCGCCATCGGGCAGGGCAAGTCGAACGCGGAGATCGGCGCGGAACTGTACATGAGCCTGGCCACGGTCAAGGCCTACGTTTCCCGCCTGCTGACCAAATTGGACATGAACAACCGGGTGCAGATCGCGCTGCTCGTGCACGACGCTGGGCACATCTAGACCATGACCGCCGGGCCCGGAAGGTCGCGAAATCGACTGCCAGCCACCAGCGACCGCGTTTCCGTCGAAGGCAACCTGGGCCAGCCGGCGCGCGTCTAGCTTGATAGGTGTTGAATCGTGGTCAAGCGGCCGAACAGAGTTGGGTTACCGATGGCGTAGCTTCGAGTTTCGTACCCTGGAGGTTCTTCGGTGCTCCGTATCCACTTCGGAGTCGATGATCTGCAACGGGTCCGGGTGGCATCCGCGCCCGACCCATTGTGGGAACTCGTGCTCAGTGTGAACAAACTGCAGTCCCCAGGCGTCCATGGGCACTACACCGAATGGCGTGCGCTCGCCAGGGGGCGGTTGCGGGCGGGCGGTATGGAACGCTCGATGGGTCTGCTGCGTACGCTGGTGCCCGCACGCGGGAACTTCCCGGACTTCCTGACGCCGTGGGAGTCGAGTTTCAGTCTCGAGGCTGGCTACGAGTCGATCAAGCAGGTGCCAGCTGATCTGGTCAACAAGGATCTCGCGGGTGCCTTTCGCCGGAGGCAGGCGCCGGGTTGGGTGCGAGAGCTCGCTGATCGGCGCGGCGTGGGAATGCGCTTGGTGGTTAGCGCCCTGCGGCAGTACCACGGTGAGCTGCTTCGGCCCTACGAGGACCGGATCGTGCCGAGGGTCGAAGCCGATCTCGCGGTGCGTAACCACGATCTCGCCGCCCAGGGGCCGGTTGGCCTGTTGCGTGGGCTGCCCGAGCCGATCGAATGGAAGGATTGCGGACCGATCGGTACCGAGTCGGGTGGGGTCCTGGAAGCGGACTATCCAACCGAGCACGAGGTGCATCTGTCCGGCAGGGGGTTAACCCTGGTACCGAGTTTCTTCTGTGTTGGCGCGCCGGTGACGCTGATCAACGGCGAGCTGCCGCCGGTACTTGTCTACCCGGCCGCTGCGCCGGTGCTCGACGGGACGGTGGGTTCGATGTCCGGGCGGCGACGGGACCACCTCGCGGGTCTACTCGGCGCGACCAGGGCGCATATCCTGCGCAGCCTGACCGAGCCGCGTTCCACCAAACAGCTCGCCGAGCTGGTTCGGGTCAGCTCGCCGGCGGCGAGCCAACATCTCGCGCTGCTGCGCGGCTCGGGACTGGTCACCAGCACGCGCCGGGGGCAGTCGGTGCTGCACGCGATTACTCGGCTCGGCCGCGACCTGATCGACCAGTAACGGGCCGCGCCTGGTCGCCGGGCATGCGCGGGGTGGGCAGGCCGGATTCCTGGCTGGGTTCGGCAGTGCCGCCGGGTTCCGCGGTACCGAGAAACCGGTGTCGGCCCCAGCCAACGAGCCGGGTGGCCGGCGATGTGCCGAATCGATAGACGAGCACTGCGACGGCCGCGCCGAGGGCCAGCCCCACGGCCACATCGTGGGGATAGTGCACGCCAACGAAGATGCGGGAGAACCCGGCGAACAGTCCGAGCAGGACCAGTACCGGAGTCAGCTTGCGCCAGGCGAGTGCCAGCGCAACCGCGGCGGCCGCGGCGATGGTGCTGTGGTTGCTTGGAAACGACCAGCTGTCCATCGGCGGGCAGGTCGTGATCGTGGCCGCCCGGTCCAGCACGGCGTGGCAGGGGCGCTCCTGCTGTATCGCGCTTTTCGCGACCGTGCTGCACAGGTAGGCGATGGTCGGTGCGACGGGGATCAGCAGGGCTCTGGCCAGTGTCGCGGCCGAACCGTGTCGGGCCAGCCAGATCGCGATCAATCCGAGGATCGCGAACAGGAACAGCACACCGCTGGTGCCTAAGTCGACGACATCCTGTAGCCAGCGCGGCGTACCGGCGGCGAAGTCGACGATCGTTCGGTACCACTCGATGCTGAACTCCGGCACGGGTGTTTCCTGCTCCTCTCAAGGCGATTTCCTGGATCACCGGTTATACACGCTGTCACCGGACGTGACCCCATCGGCCGACCGGGGGTTGAAACTGGCTATCGTGTGGGGTATGCCCACGCCTTGGAAACAGTCGCCGCTGAACGTGCTGCGCGGCAGCATGATCGGTGCGGTGGAAACCGTGCCCGGAGTAAGCGGCGGCACGATCGCCCTGGTGACCGGTGTCTATGGCCGGATCATCGACTCCGCGAGCCATCTGATCTCCGGGCTACGACTGTTGATCAGCGATGGCCTCAAGGGGCGCGGCCTGGCCAGGGCGAAGGCTCAATTGCGCGCGGTGGACTGGGCCGTGGTGCTGCCGGTCCTGGTTGGCATGGTCGTTGGCCTACTGCTGGCGGCTCGGCTACTGGAACCAGTGTGGGAGCACTACCCACAGCAGGCGTTCGGGCTGTTCTTCGGGATGATCCTGGTCTCCGTAGTGATCCCGCTACGGGCAATGGAAAGCCTGCCGCGGGGCAGGGACTACCCGCTGATGGCGGGGGCTGTCGTGGCCGCCTGGCTGCTCACCGGGCTGCCATCCGGCGATATTCCGGATCCGCCACTGTGGTTCGTGAGTATCGTCGTCGCGTTCGCCGTGGCCGCGCTCGCGTTGCCGGGCCTTTCCGGGGCATTCGTGTTGATGATCGTCGGGATCTACGCGCCGACACTCAGCGCGGTCAACGAGCGAGACTTCGCCTACCTCGGCGCCGCCCTGCTTGGTGCGATTGTCGGTTTCGGACTGTTTGTCAAGGTTCTGCAATGGCTGCTACAACATCGCCGACAGGCCACGCTCGCGGTGATGACCGGGCTGATGATCGGCTCACTGCGCGCGCTGTGGCCATGGCAGGACGGTGATCGAGCGCTGCTCGCGCCAAGCGGTGATGCGATCGGCTTGGTGGTGGCACTGATGGTGGTTGGTGCCGCGATAGTGGCCTTGATCATCTTCGTGGAAGCGCGATTCGCCGGCACTGATCCGAAGAGCCTGGTCGCGCCCGCGCCCGAGCCCGCCGAGCCGGCGTGGCCGGAGCGCGAGCCCAGCGAGGACGAAGCACCAACACGCCCCCGCCAACCTCGCTAACAGTGATGATGTGGGTGGGTGCCTCTCGGTGTGGGTGTGACCCGCTCTCTAACTGACTTTGGGTCTTGTTGTGGATCTGTCGGCCCGTGCCGGGAGGCACCCGTTCGCACTCACCGGTGTTGGCGTTGTGACCTGATAGGAGCCTGGCCTAGAGGTCCCATCACTGTTTTGTCCGTTCGCCTGGCTGGTGCGTGTTGCCCGTGTCAGTCGAGTAAAAAAAGGGGCAGCGATGACTACCATCGCACACGATTCGGTCGAGGTCACTGGTGGTGTGGACACTCACAAAGACACTCATACCGTGGTGGCGGTTGATATGACGGGGCGAGTGTTGGGCACGGCCCAGTTCCCCGCGAACAGTGCTGGATATGCCCGTTTGCTGAGCTGGCTACGGTCTTTCGGGACACTGGTCCTGGTGGGTGTCGAGGGCACGGGTGTGTATGGCTCCGGACTGGTCCGCTACCTCACAGCCGAACGAACAGCGATCGTCGAGGTTGATCGCCCGAACCGCGCAACCCGCCGTCGGCGAGGGAAATCTGACCCCATCGATGCCGAAGCCGCCGCCCAGGCGGCCTTGTCGGCCCGGGGCACCAGCATCCCCAAAGACCGTGACGGCCGCGTCGAGGCCCTCCGCAACCTACGGGTAGCCCGCCGCAGCGCCATCACACAACGAGCCGACACACAACGACGCATGAAAGCCCTCATCGTCACCGCCCCCGACACACTGCGCCAACGACTCCGAGCACTCAGCGACCGTCAACTCATCCACACCTGCGCCACCACACGACCCGACCGCACCCGCGCCGCCGACCCCACCATCGCCACCACACTCGCCCTACGACACCTCGCCCGACGACACCAACAACTCACCACCGACATCACCGAACTCGACGACCTCATCGCCCCCCTCGTCCACGCCATCAACCCCCACCTATGCCACCTGTCCGGCGTCGGCCCCGACGTCGCCGGACAACTACTCGTCACCGCCGGCGACAACACCCACCGACTCCACTCCGAAGCCGCCTTCGCCATGCTCTGCGGCGCAGCACCCCTGCCCGCCTCCTCCGGCAACACCCACCGACACCGACTCAACCGCGGAGGCGACCGACAAGCCAACGCCGCACTACACCGCATCGCCCTATGCCGCCTGCGATGGGACCACCACACCCGCAACTACGCCCAACAACGCACACACCAAGGCAAAACCAAAAAAGAAATCATCCGCTGCCTCAAACGCTACATAGCCCGCGAGATCTACAACACCCTCAACCAAACCACCCCACACACCCCTAGACATCCATAGGAGCATCCCTAAAGAACGCGGTCACGCCCCGTGGCCACAAGATCCTTGGGGAACGCGGTCACGGGGCGGCGCTCGTACTGGTTAGCGCGTGCCGCGGTCGGCGGCTTTCGCCGCGTCGTTCAACACGCCGGTGAGCAGCGCCAGATACTTCCGCGCGGTGGCCGTATCGCCGTCGTCCAGCGCGCCGTTCACGCCCGGTAGTTCCTGGACGGCGTAACCGGTGTACTCGCCGGGCGCGTACACCTGATGCCGGTACCAGTCCCTGCCGGGCAGCCCGCGCTCGCTGGTCAACGCCCGCTCCTGGGCAAGCACAGCCGCACTCACCCGGTCGAACTCGGCTTGCTCGCCGCCGCTGTTGGTGAGTTGATCACGACGGCTCTCCAACCGTTCGGTCGCCTCCTGCCAGCGTGCCGCGACCTGCTTGGCGCCGGTGACGTTCAGCCCCCGGTCCGCGACGTCGTCGAGGTACCCCTGCACCGACTCGGCGTAGCTGGCGTAGCCGAGCTGCAGCACATCCGACTGGGCCAGGCGTAGCCCCACCATCCCAGTCACCTGCGCGGCCTGTGCGTGGCCGATGTAGCCGGGATCGAGGAACTTGGACATCATCTGCAAATCATCGATCGTGCTGTGATACTCCCCGCCAGGGGTGCTGAACCCCGCAGCAGCCGAGGCGATGCCGAGATGGTCGAGGAAGGCGGTGTAGTCCGAACCGCTGCCCAGCCGTCCTGGTTCCGGTTGTGCACCATCCGAGTTCGCCACCCAGTTGTCGTACACCGTGCCATGGTTCGGATCAGCCACGTCCTTGGTCACCGAGCGCAGCGTGTCATCCAGCGCCGGAACCGCATCCGCGCTGAAGTTCTTCCCGCCGGTGCCATCCATGTTCAGGTAGGCGACGGCGCCGTCCAGCAGGTCATCGGCGTACTGCTCGGCGTACTCGGTGGAACCGAGCAGGCCGTACTCCTCGCCGTCCCAGCCGGCAAGCACGATGGTGCGCTCCGGCTGCCAACCCTGCTCGAGTAGTTTGGCCAACCCGTAGCCGATCTGCATGGTGGATACCCAGCCGCTGGTGTTGTCGGCCGCGCCGAAGGTCCAACCGTCGTAGTGCGCACCGATGACGATCTTCTCCTCCGGCTTGGTGCTACCGGGAATCTCCGCGACCACGTTGTTCACCGGAGTCTGCTCGTAGTCGATATCCAGGTTCAACTCGGCTTCCGTGCCACCGGGGCCAACCTGATACGGGAAGTCCAGCCCGCCTTGCCACTCCTTCGGTGCTTCTGGCCCGTCCAGCGCCCGCAGTAACGGTTCCGCTGCACCGTAGGAGATCGGCGTCGTCGGGACCTGCGGCAGATTGCCGGCTTCTTCGGGATCCAGCCGATCGGTGCCGGGCACCGAAGGTTCGCCAGGCGTGAGTGGATCTCCCGGATAGTTGAAGATGTACTGCACACTGCCTCGCTGGATGGAATCCGCGGGACGCCACGGCCCTTCCGGGTACACTGGTCCCTGGCCGAAGCCATCGTCGGCAGGATCGGAGTAGATCAGCACGCCCTTGGCGCCGTGCTCTTCGGCCACTTTGGACTTGACGCCTCGAAAACTCTCGCCGTAGCGCACCAGCACGATCTTGTCCGTCACGTCCACGCCGAGTTCCTCGAGTTTGGCGTAGTCATCGGGCAGCCCGTAGTTGGCATAGACGACCTCGCCGGCCACGTCACCGGCGGGGGAGTAGGCGTTGTAGCCGACGACAAGATCGTCGTAGTGCTCCTCGTGGCTGGGGTAGGGCGCTTCCTTGACGCTGAGTTCGCGCTGCTGTGGTGCCGTCATCCGGACGCTGATGTCCCGTGGCGTGGAGGCATAGACGGAGTAGCTGTCCAGCTTCGCGTCCAGGCCCCATTCGCGAAGCTTGTCGACCGAGTAGTCGGCGCTCTCTCTGGCACCTTCGGTGCCGACCAGCTGGGGCTTGCTGGCCAGGGTGGTGCTCAGTTGTTTGGCTTGGGCGGGGTCGATGGACTCGCGGAACAGCTTCTCCAGCTCGCGTTGCTCCGTGGACCGGTCAGGGGTGAACCCGGGCAGCGGTTCTTGCTCAGCGACCGCACCGGGCGTCGCGGCGAACAGGGCTAACGCCGTTGTGGTGGCGAGCCCCAGCACATGAATTCGACGAATCGTTCGCATAGTGAACGATTAAACGACGGTTGTGCCGCAGGTCACCATCCCCCAGACGTCCGAAATTCACGGTTTCGCTGCGTACTCGGTGATCTCATCGAGTAGTCGGCGCTGCCGCTCGTGCGGCAAGAACGACGCGCGGATGGAATTGGTCGCCAGCTCGTACAGTCGTGCCTCCGGGATGGCCAGCTGTTCGTGGATCGCCGCGAAGTTGTCGCCGACGTAACCGCCGAAGTACGCGGGATCGTCCGAGTTGATCGTGACGAGCAGCCCTTCGTCAAGCAGTCGCGGCAGTGTGTGCGCGGCGAGATCCGGGAACCCGCCAAGCCGCACGTTGGACAACGGGCAGACGGTCAGCGGGATCTGCTCGATCCGCAACCGGCGGACCAACTCCGCGTCCTCCAGCGCCCGGATGCCATGGTCGATTCGGTGCACGCCCAGTTCGTCCAGCGCCTGCCGGACGTATTCCGGCGGCCCTTCCTCGCCGGCGTGTGCCACCGTGCGCAAGCCCAACTTGGCCGCTTGGCGGAAGACCTCGGTGAATCCCGCCGGCGGATAGCCCACTTCGGCGGAGTCAAGGCCAACCCCGATGATCTGGTCCAGGTGTGGTTCGGCGGCACGCAGCGTTTCCATCGCCGACTCGGCGGATTCATCCCGCAGGAAGCACAGGATGAGCTCGGCCGAGGTCTCGGGCGCGGCGTCGCGAACCGCCGCGCTCAGGCCGTTGATCACGGTCGCGATCGGCACGCCACGGCGGGTGTGCGCCTGCGGGTCGAAGAAGATCTCCGCATGCCGGACTCCTTGCGCGGCGGCGCGCGTCAGGTAAGCACTGGCGAGATCGGCGAAGTCGCGTTCGGTGCGCAGCACCGCCATATTCGCGTAGTAGATATCTAAAAAGGACTGTAGGTCGGTGAACCGGTAGCGCGCCCGCAGCTCGTCCACCGAGTCGTACGCCAGCGGCACCTGGTTGCGGGCGGCGAGATCGAACACCATCTCGGGTTCGAGCGTGCCCTCGATATGGACGTGCAGCTCGGCCTTCGGGATTCGCGAAATACCGGGTTCGCTTGGCATAGCGGGGACGATACCTAACGCTGCCTTCCGCCCTGCCGACGTTTCGCGGTTACCGCCTGTGGCCTGCAGCCGCAGGCGGCCGCGGTATCCGCGCCATGCTGCCAGGCGCGCACCGAGTCGGTGTGTACCGACCAGCGGCCGTTCGGCACCCGCTGGTGCCCGTGCAGCTCGCCGGATTCCAGCGCGAGGTAGATCCGCACTGGATTGCGTTCGACGAGCTCCGCCACTTCCTTGGGAGTCAGCCAGGTCATGTTCCCGTCCTAGTGACCGAGACCACGGGGCGCCCGATGAGTTGTCCGGTTTCACCTGGTTGCGCAGACTGCTAACCCGAGTAGGGCACGAATAGGGTGGGGAATCGATGGCTGATACCCACCCAAACAGGTTGCCTCGTGGCCAGGCTCCCGCCGCGCTACTGCGCTTCGGGTTGCCCTGGTTCGCCGGAGTGCGGCCGGTAGTGCCGGAGCGACCGCACGTATGGGCCGGCGGGGTGGTACGCCGACCCAGCCAGTTCGACCTGGCCGAGTTACTCGCCCTGCCGCGCCAGCATGCGCGGCGCGCGGATCTGCACTGCGTCACCACCTGGAGCGCCACGGACCTGAGCTGGAGCGGAGTGTCGTTTCGCGCGGTCCACGAGCTGCTTGCCGAACGGGTTCAGCCGCATCCCGGCTGCCGGTGGGTGCGCTTCACCGGGCTGGACGGCTACCGGAGCTGCCTGGCTCTCGACGACGCACTGGCCGATGATGTGTTGCTGGCCGATGCCCTCAACGGCCAGCAACTGACGGTCGACGAGGGCGCGCCGGCACGGCTGGTAGCTCCCGCGCATTACGGCTACAAGAGTGTCCGGCACGTCTGCGCGATCGAGTACCTGCGCGCCTACGACTCCGGTTCGGCGCGGTGGCTCGGCCATCCGCGTGCTCGGGTGGCTCGGGAGGAGCGCAGCCGGTTCCTGCCCGGCCGGGCGTGGCGACCGATCTGGCGCGCGTTACTACCGCGTGTCCGGGCCCGCTACGCGCGAAGCCACGGCTGAATCGCCGGACGGCGGCCTATTCGCGCTCGGCGATGCCCTTGATCGCCGCGAGCGTGGCGGGGATGCCGGTGCGCGCGGACCGGATTCGGTGCTGCACCTGGTTCGGAGCGTCGTCGCCGAACTTCTCATCGAAGAACTCGAGGCCGGCGGGCAGAAACTCCCACGACTCGGTCAGCCGGGTAGCGTCATCCACCGGTTCCAGCGTGTAGCTCCAGCGCACCAGGTTCCCGTTCACCACCCAGGTGAACTCCTTACCGCGTTCCGCGACCAGCACCTTGGACCTGGTTTCCCAGGTCCGGCCGGGTTCTTCGTTCCGCCCGTTGAACCAAGCGCCGGCATAGGGGCCGGCGCCCTCATCCCACCAGCATTCCTTGCACACCGGGCTCCACTCGCCGGTTCGCGTGACATCGGAAACCAGGTCGTACAGCTTTTCCGGGGAACAGGCGACGACGATCGACTCTTGGTAGGTCAGTTCGCTCATGCGGCCATGCTAAGTGCTTGATCCGTGCTCCGGGACCGGTAACGCTCGGTTCGCGACCGCGGGTTACCCGACCTGTCCGGCATCGACCAGCGCGCGAACGCGAGCCAGCCGGTTGCGCCACCAGCTGGTCTCGGCCGGTGCGTAGCGTTCGAGCAGGGTTGCTTCCGGCGCCGGTGGTGTGCGGGGTACGGGCAGGTAGCCGTCGACTGGGCGGAACCCGTCGGCTTCGGCCACCAGGTCCTGCTCCAGCAGCGAAAGGGTGCCGAGGCCGCAGGCGAAGTCCAGTTCGGGCAGCGCGCCGGCGAGCGCGAGCTGTGCCGCCAGTCCGACGCTGGTTTCCAGCGCGGAGGAGACCACACACGGCAGCCCGGCGGCTTCCGCGACCCGCAGGGCACGCCGCACCCCGCCGAGGGGCGTGCATTTGATCACCGCGATATCCGCCGCCCCCGCGACGGCCACCCGCAGCGGATCCTCGGCCCGCCGGATGGACTCGTCGGCCGCGACACGTACCGCCACTTTCCTTCGCACGGCGGCGAGCTCGTCGATGGTGCGGCACGGTTGTTCGACGTATTCGAGACCGTGCGCCGCCCGGTCGAGCTGGCGGATCTGGGACACCGCGGCGTCGGTGTCCCAGGCTCCGTTGGCATCGACCCGGATCGCGCCCGCTGGGCCGAGGGCGGCGCGGACGGCCTCCACCCGAGCGAGGTCTTCGGCGAGCGCTCCGGGATGGTCGGCAACCTTGACCTTGGCGGTTCGGCACCCGGAGCTGGCGACGAGCTCGTAGGCACGCTGCGGGTTCACCGTGGGCACGGTGCAGTTGATCGGAACGCGGTCCCGTACCGGCTCGGGCCAACCCATCGTGCACTGTTCGATCGCGGTTGCCAGCCATGCGGCCGATGTGGCGTCGTCGTAGTCGGCGAACGGGCAGAACTCACCCCAGCCGGCGGGACCTTCGAGCAACATGCCTTCGCGCACGGTGATTCCACGGAACCGGGCGCGCATCGGGATCGCGTAGCTCCGGGCTCCAGCGAAGTCGATCTCGTTCGTCATCGGGCGTCTCCTCGGCCAGCAGCTCGTGCCATGAGCTTCCCATGCGCGCGGCCACCGTGGAGTGGATCAGTTGTGCGCCGGAATGTCGGTGGTCTCGGCCACGGCGCGCTCCTCCGCGACGGGATGGTCAGGTTTCCGTGGTTTGAGGAACAGCGCGGCGAGGACAGCCAGTCCCAGTGCGATACCGGCACTCAGGTAGGAAACGGTGGCCAGCCCGGCGGTGAAGGCACTTTCGGCCGCGCTGCGCAACGGTTCCGCCTGCGCGGCGGGCAGTGCGTCGGCCGCCGCCGCGGCTGACGGCATGCCCTGCTCGGCAGGCTCGGCCACCGAGCTGGGCATGCCCTACGAACAGCGCGATGAAGGTGGCGGGCTGGATCCCGTAGTTGGCCGCGCTTTTGATCGCGTAGACCGTCGGCAGGATCGCCAACAGCGAGAGCACGACGCTCGTCAGGTTCAGCCGTCCGGGAGCGGGATCACGGTACTCCGGGAGCAGGAACGGGCCGGCGAGGAGCACCAGTGTCATCACGGGCACGCCGAGCAGGAACACCGAGCCCCACCAGAACGATTCCAGCATGATGCCGCCAACCACTGGGCCGAGCGCGAGGCCGGCCATCAGCGTGGAGGACCAGATCGCGATCGCCAGCGCGCGCTGTTTGGTGTCCAGGAAGAGGTTCCGGATCAAGGCCAGGGTGGAGGGCATCACGGTGGCGCCGGCAACACCGAGTAGTGCCCTCGTGGCGATCAGCATCTCGGCGCTGGTGGAGAAAGTCGCGGCCACCGAAGCCACGGCGAACGCGGCGGCGCCGATCATCAGCAGCCGGCGGCGGCCGATCCGGTCGCCGAGGGCGCCCATGGTGACCAGGAAGCCGGCGATCATAAAGCCATAGATGTCCAGAATCCACAGCTGCTGGGTACTGCCGGCGCCGAGATCAGCGGTGATCACCGGGATCGCCAGGAACAGCATGGTGATATCGATGACCAGCAGTAGGCAGGGAAGCCCGAGAACGGCTAAGCCGAGCCATTCTCGGGCTCTTGCCCGTGGTGGGGCGGCAGCGTCTGCGGCTGGGTGCATGGGGTACTCCAAAGGAAACGTTCGCGGTGTCTGCTGTGGACTCCTCGACGGTCTACGGCTCGTACGGGTGTGCGGCACGGGCTACCCGCAGCGCGTTGGCCCACCAGCTCAGCTGGTCCAAAAAGGTTTTGGCCGCGCTTTCCAGTGACTCATCTGCGGCGGTTTCGCCGTGCTCGTCGAAGCGCTCCCAGAAATTGTCGAAGCTGATCGCCTGCCGGATGGTGGTCGCGTGCACTTCGGTGAACACCTGGCGTAGCTGCTCGACCGCGAACAGGCGGCCACCGATCCCGCCGTAGGACACGAAGCCGACGGGTTGGCATTGCACTCGTGGAAGTACCAGTCGATGGCCGTCTTCAGTGGCGCCGGGGAGCCGCGGTTGTACACTGGGGTGACCACGATGTCGGCGCCGGCGAGTCGCGGTTGTAGCGCCTTGACCGGCTCCGGCAGTGGTGCGTGCTCATCGTCACCGGCCAGAATCTCGAGTAGAGCGGCCTCGTTCAGAGCCAGCCGCGCAGGATGAGTAGCGCGGTGCCGGGATCGAAACCGGCGAGGCTGAGCCACAGCACGCTGCCGTAGTAGAGCGATGGCAGATAGACCAGGCAGACCTGCACGCCGAGTGCGATGAGCGCGGCGCGGCGAGCGATGTCCGCTGCGCCGGCGTGTGCTGCCGGTCCGCCACTATATGGCGAAGTATATCGATACAGGCGGTTGGGTGAGTTTGTGAAGTTCGACTCCGGTGCTCCGTGGCCGGGCTATACCGGTCGTACGGGCTGACGCAGGATGGTTTTCAGTTTTGCCGGCGCCGTGCGGCGTGGGTCGCTGAGGTAGATCTCGTGGTGGTCGCCGTTGAAGGTCAGGCCGTTGTCCGGGAGATAGGAGTTGTGCAATCGGTCCAGTGTCGGTGTTTCCTCGTCGTAGGAGCCGATATGCAGGATCTGTACGCAGGTTCCTTCGGTGATGGTGCGCAGTTGAACGTTGTCGAGCGCGGGATTGTCTTTCTTCGCGCGCGCGTTGTCGATCGCGGTTCGGACCATGTCTTCGGTGATCCAGTCCGGTTGGCTGAGCAACATGGTCCACTCCCACTGGTCCTTGCGGCGACTGTGGAACACCGTTGGGTCGTCCGCTCGCCATAGACCTTCGAGTGGGGCGACCACGAAGTCCCTGCCCAGGGTCTTCTTGCTGGCGAACTTGAGCGTGTAGGCAACGCCGTAGAGGGCTTCGACCGCGTTCGTGTAGGTGGCAGCGGTGTTCGGATTGCCGCGCCCATCGATCGCGAGGTACTGGAACTCGGGCACGTCGATGACCGTGAAGTCCTTCGAAGGGGGCGCGTAGAGCTCCTTGTGCGCCTTCTTGATGTCGTACTTGTCCATTGTGGATTCCTTGTTGAACGTGTCCAATGTGGCTTCGGTCCAGTTGATGTCGGCGACCAGCATGGCTTCGCTGTAGTCGAAGATCGCCGAGGCTGCTGGTGGTAGCGGTTGCTGAGCGACGCGGGTGGCGCGGACTTCGGTGAGTTGCTGGCGTAGCGCGCCGAGGCGGTTGGCGAGTCCGTGTGCGACTTCCGTGGCCGGCAGGATTGGGCTGTTCGCCATCGCGATGAGTACCCGTGCTCGCGCCGGGGTCAGGGCGGTGAGCGCGTCCCGGGTGGCCGTGGCGCAGAGTTCGCGCCCGGAACTGGTCACGGCGAATACCGCGCGGGATTTCTTGCCGGCGGGCGTACTGGTGGCTTCGATGAGCCCGCGTTTGGCCAGTTTGTCGAGTACGTAGTAGATCGAGGAGAAGCCGAGGGCCGTCCACGCGCGTACTCCGCGCTGCTCGATCACTCGCTCGAGGTCGTAGCCGTGCCGCGGTTGTTCGATGAGTAGCCCGAGCACGGTCATCTCGCCATCGGTCAGCTCTGCGGGCATCTGTTCATTCTAGCACTAGAATACTCGTGCGCCGGATTTTCTCCCCAGAGTGGATGGAACCGAGTGGCCGATCCGTGCGTCGAAGGTGAACGCAAGCGTTTTCCCCACGGGCCGATTTGGGCTGGTAGCTTGCGTAATGGCGGGGTCACGGTCTGTCACCCCTGCGGGGGATAGGAGGTAGGGCGGCTATGCCTGAAGGCGACGGCAGTGGTTTGCAGAACGTGTGGGACACGATCGGCGATTTTGTTGATCGGGTCAAAGATGGTTTCGGGCAGCCGGGCCCGGTCGGCGGGAAGTACGAGTACAGCGAAGAGCAGCTCGTCGCCATCGTTGCCAAACTCGACGAGCTGATCGACGCAATCTCGGACAGCGACGAGGACGTGCGAACTATGACGGCGATTCTGCCGCCCGGTGAGGACCCGGTTAGTAAGCGTGTTGCGCCGGAGATGAACCGTAACGGTGAAGACTATCGGCGTTCGCTGGATGAACAGGTGCGGTATGCGTGGCAACTTCGTGCCGCGTATCAGGGCGCGTTGAATGACTATCGGGGTGTGGAGTCCGACAACGCAGACACCATGCGTCAGGCTTCGCAGTCATCCGATGAGGAGATTTGAGCATGCGATCCCGGGCATGGCATGCCGTCGTACTGCTGAGCGCGGCTGCCGTGCTGCTCGCTGGGTGTGCGCAGCCGGAGGACGGTGAGGCCGTTCCAGCGGGTGGGACTCCCGCAGCGACCGAATCGAGTAGTGGGGAGTCGTCTCCGGGCGGGAATGAAGTGTTGCCGCATAGTGGTGCGCCCGCAGTGACGGATCCGATTGATGCGAGTCGGTTTGTCGGTGAGCCGTGTGAGTCGTTGACGTCGGATCAGGTCGGCCGTCTGGGACTGCCCGTTGAGGGAGATGAAAGTCCGGCGCCGTATGGGCGAAAATGTAGATGGTCTGATCCCGCTAAGGCGGCAAGCGCGTCTGTTGGGTTCCTCGATGATCTTCCGGACGGGATTAGTTCATTGTATGCCTCGCGGGAGCAGAATGAGGTATTCGAAGAACTTGAGCCGATTCAGGGGCATCCCGTGGTGGCGTTCGATTCGATTGACGTTCGGGATCGAGGATCTTGTGGGGTGGCACTGGGACTTAGTGATGAGTTGATGGCCCAGGTTGCGGTGAATACCTCGCGGGACAAGCGGGAGACGTCGGATCCGTGTGAGGCCGCGCATCGGGTGGCGACGATGGCGGTGGAAACGATGAAAAGGGGTTCGTGATGGCTGAAGAGATTCGCGGGGAGGCCACGGTTTCGGCGTCCGCGCTTTATCAGATGATGCACAGTGGTCCCGGCGTGGAGTCATTGGTGGCAGCGGGGGATTCCGCGACGCGGCAGAGCGAAGCACAGGCGCGGATCAACCGGTTGGCGAAGGAAGCCGCGGATCTGATCAGGGCAGGCTGGCAGGGGGACGCCGCGGACAACGCCCAACAGGCTGCCCACCCGCTGGAACTGGGCGCCATGGAAAGTTCCGAGGCGCTGATGAAGGCGCAAAAAGCGCATCAGACCCAGGGCGAGTCGTTCCTCGCTTCGCGCGACCGGATGGAGCCGGTGCCCGACAGCCCACCGGAAACCGGAGTCTGGGACTCGATGACCCCGTGGGACACGGACACCGAAAAAGCCGTATCGGAATACAACGAGAAGTCGCGGCGCAACGGCGAGATCTACCAGGCTTACGACACCGACAGCGGTTCCAATGTGCGGTCGATGCCACAGCAGTACCCGAAATTCCCCGAATTCAACGGCGAGATCGCCGTCCGGGACAACAAGTCCGGCCCGCAGGGGCAGACCGTCGCGCCACCCCCGGAAACCACTAGCCCCGGCACCACTACGACAGCCGGGTTCTCTAGCAGCCCGTCCGGCGGCACCCCCGGTGGGAGCCCGCCGGTGACGAGTGGGCCAGGTGCGCTGCCCACTGGTGGCGCGCCGAATGTGACCGGTGGTTCAGGGCCAAGCGGGCCACCGGTGACGAGTGGTCCTGGCCCGGGTGCGCCGGGTTCGGTGACGGGCGTGGGCCCGACGCAGGGCGCGAATCCCGCCGCTGCCGGCTACAACCCCAGCACGTCCCCCGGTGGCGGGCGAGTGCCCGGTATGGGTATGGCCCCGTTGATGGGCGGCGCCGCTGCCGGCATGGGTGGCGACACCGCGCGCGGTGGCCGCGCCTTCGGTGCGCGTGGCGGAGTCGCCGGTAGCCCAGGCAGCAGCGCAGCCGGGCGGTTGACCGGTGGAGGCGGCCCCGGGACGGGTGGCACGCCCGGCGCGGGCCCGAAGACCGGTGCCGGCCCCGGTGGTATGGCCGCGGCGGAGTCGGCGGCCAAAACCGGTGCGGCCGGTTCGAGCGGTCGGGGTGGTATGGCCGGTGGCCCCATGGCCGGCGGGCAGCGCGGCAGGGGTTCCGAGGACGAGGAGCACGAGCGCAAGACCTGGCTGATCGAGCCGGACAAGGAAGGCACCTTCGGCACGGACGAAATGACCGCACCACCGGTGATCGGCGAGGACCCCAACGCGCCGCGATGAGTATGCCGGAGGACAGTTCGTTGGCCGCGGTGCGGGAGCAATGGCAGGCACACGCCCGCCACGCGGCGTCCCGGCACGCCGAGATCGAGCAGTGCATGCATCGGCTGTGGCAACACGGCCCCGCCCGCGAAGCGCTACTCGGTGAAGGCGCTCGGGAAAAGCTGCTGAACCTGGCTACCGGAAACGCCCTCCACACCGAGGCGTTGACCGCGATGGGACGCGGCGATCTGGAAACCGGAAACGAACACCTCGAACGAGCCAAGGAATACCTGCGCGAGGCCGAACTGGACCGATAACAACCCCACTGGCCGCTGCCGAACCGCGATCGCTAGCTTTGAAACAGTGGTTCCACTGATTCGTGGCATTGTTGGATGAACGCGTCCGCACGCAGGGTTGGTTGGGCATCGCGCAACTGCACGATATCGATATCCAGGCCACCATGATCGCCGCTGAGCGGCCGGGTCACGAACTCCCGCTGCTCGTAACTACTGGTGATCTTGGTGCGCTGGCTCAGGACGGAATAGCCGAGCCCGCGTGCGACTAGGGCGCGAACCATTTCGAAACTGGTGGTGCGGAAGCGGACGGTCGGCTCGAGTCCCTCCGCGACGAAAAGACTCCGGAAGTACTCACCACCGGGCGGTAGATCAAACAGGATCATGGGTTCTGGCTGCAACTCCCGCAACGACAGTGCCGACCGTACGGTGAGCCGGTGGTCAGCGGGTAACAGCACATACGGCGGACTGTGCACCAGCCGGGTACGCACCAACTCCGCGCTGACCGCGAACAGCTCCGAGTCATAGTGATACAGCACGGCAAGATCCAGTTCGCCGCTGCGTAGCTGCTCTCGCAAGTACCCCTGCGAGCCCTCGACGAACGTCAGATCGACATCGGGATGCCGCTCGGCGAACGCCGCGATCACCGGTGGCAGCACGATGGGGGACAGCGTGCTGTAACAGCCGATCACCAAGCTGCCGGACATCGACTCGTGTGCTTCCCGTGCCGCGTTCTGCAGATCCGTCACCCCGGACAGCAATCGCCGCGCGTCGGCGAGCACGCGACGTCCGACTGGCGTGACGACAACCCCACGGGGTCGGCGCAGAAACAGCTGCACGCCAAGGTTTCGCTCCAGGATGGTGACCGTCGCCGATGTCGCATCGCCCTCGACCTCATACAGGACCGTGACGGAAGGCGTGTCTGATTCCCCTTCGCCATTGGAGAGCAACGCGCCGAGCAGGCTGACGCCAACGGCTACGAGAGCGACTGCCCCAAGGATCGGCAGATACTTGGGGCGGTATATCCGCAGTCGATCACTGACGGTCGGGTCGTTTCGATCCATGTCGGCCCCGTGCCCATTGGACGCCCAGGAAGTCGTCCGGATCATGGCCGGGATCGACGTCGTTCGGCGGTGTGCGGTGAACCAGAACGCTCAGTGCGGTGGTGGTGACGAGTGCGGCGAGCACGAACGCGACCCATTGGACTGTGGTCGCCGCGTTGACTGCGCCCATGGCTAGCCTCGCAAGGCTCCGGCGGCTCGCACCTCGCGGGCTGATGACAAGTACTCGCGCCGAGGCAGTCGGACGTTACTAGTCGACCTTGCGAGTTGATCGCTGCCGGCGAATTACACCAATGTGTTGCTGCAATTCTGCTGTACGTGCCCTGTTGGCGGGTGGGGAGCTGAATGCCCTGCTGCAGGTCAGGAGCTGCTTGTGGGCCCGGTGAGACTCGAACTCACACTGGCATGGACCTAAACCATGTGCCTCTGCCAATTGGGCTACGGGCCCGGCGCGACATCGCGCGAACGGCATTGAGTTTAGCTGGCCACCTCTGAGCTACGCGGAGCAGGCATCCCGGGCGACTGTGTGGTCGATTTCGCGGTGATCTACGGTAGGGCTGCGTCAGTAAGGACGCCTTTGCGAGGAGGACACGTGGCCCGCGACCCTGACACTATTCAGCGCGAGATCGAGCAGGCACGCGATTCGCTCGCCGCCACCGTGGACGAGCTGAGCGTGAAGGCCAACCCGAAGCGCCTTGCTGATGGCGCCAAGACCGCGGCGCGCACCAAGCTGGACGACCCCAAGGTGCGCTACCCGCTGATCGGCGGCGGCGTCTTGATCGCGCTGCTGCTCCTGCGCAAACTGCTGCGCTGACTGCCCACTCGGCCTTCAGCGCGCGCCATGCGCATTCGTGCCCGAGCACATCGTGATCCGCTGTGCTCGGGCCATACAGACCAATGAGGGGAGTCGCCCCTCGTTCAGCGGCTAGGGATTCGCCGCGTTTGCCTCGGCCGTAAGATCACCCTTCTGGGTCTCAAGGGCCGATGCGATGCCGTTCGCCGGCGGTTCGGTAGACGCCTGTTCCGGAACCGCCTCGGCCGTTTCCGCGCCGTTCACGGCCCCGTCCGCCTCATTCGCCGGCGTCTCGCCCGCCTCAGCTACCGCTGCGTCACTCTGGCTGACATCCGCGCCGTCCGGCTGCTCACCAAGCCCGTTGCCCGGCTCGGCATAGTCCGTCTCGGCGTAATCAGTCTCGGTGGCATCCGTACGCCCGATCCGGGCGTTGATGTACGCGGTGGTGAACTCGAGCGCGTCACCATTGAGCAGGTGCACCGCCGTGCGGCCCTCCTCGTTCGGCGCGACCTTCTCGATCAACTGGTCGGCCCGGTCCCGCGCGGCGATAATGCCCGGCGCTTGACCAGTCAGCTCCTGCCCCCCGCCAGTAACCGTCACCTTCCAATCGCCGCCGTCCGATGACACATAGTTCACGGTGATTGGTTCCACTGTCATCCAACCCCTCCCAGGCCATGCATATCCACAATGGTGCGACCCCACGGCGGGTTCTGCATGACGCGGTTAACCTGATCGTGCTGAGTGTCGCCTCCATCCGTACCTACCGCATCCGATAATCGATACAGATTCGTTCAGTTGTGGAACAACTCACGTTAACTGAGACGACAGGGCGCGCCAAGGTATCGGAGTTCGCCGGGGCGACTACGCTCCGTTGTTCTCCTGGGCAGGGTGGCTTCCCTGGACGGGCTCGACGTTCTCGTCCGAGCTCGCGACGAGCGGGCGCAATCCGTACCAGGCCAGTCGCATAACGTACTCGGCGGCATCCTCCGCGGTCACGCCCTCGGTCCGGACGTACCACCGGGACAGTCGTTCGCAGGCGCCCACGATGATCTCGGCGATCGCGTCCAGCGTCTGGCCGGGCACATGCGGCACGAACGTTTCCAGAAGCGCCCGGTCAAGCGTGGTCTGCTCGGTGCGGATCTCCTCGATCGCTTCTGCCGCCGCGCTACCGGCGAGCGCGCCTTCGTTGTTCAGTACCAGCTGCCAGGACAGTCGGTGTTCATCGGCGTAGCGAAAGAACGCGGTGAATCCACTGCGCAGCGCCATCTCCGGATCGGTGATCCCGGCGGCGGCATTTGCCACGCAGTCGAAAAGCTCCGCCTTGGCGCGCCGGATGCAGGCGACCAGCAGTCCCTCTTTGGAGCCGAAGTACTCGTAGATCATCGGTTTGGAGACGCCGACGCGCGCGGCGATGTCGTCCATCGAGGAAGCCACGAAACCCTGCTCGACGAACACTTCCTCGGCAATGGTGAGCATCTGTTGCTCGCGCTCGGCCCGTGGCATCCGCTTCTTGCGCGGCGCGCTCGTCGTCATGCGCCCAGTCTACCCGATCCCTACCGGAAGTAACCTACTCGTAGTAAGGTAATCGGTGAAAAGCCCGACGGCTACCGCTGAGTCGCAGTTGACCAGCTGGAACGCGAGGAGGACCGGCGTAATGAGCAAGCGGGAAACGGCTAAGGTCGTCATCGTTGGAACCGGGTTTTCCGGGCTCGGCATGGCCATCGCGCTCAAGAAGGACGGCCAGCACGACTTCGTGATTCTGGAGAAGGCAACCGATATCGGCGGTACCTGGCGGGACAACACCTATCCAGGGTGCGCATGTGATGTTCAGTCGCATATGTACTCGTTCTCCTTCGAGCAGAATCCGGAGTGGTCACGGTCGTTCTCGCCGCAGCAGGAGATCTGGGACTACATGCGGCGCGTCGTGGACAAGTACGACCTGCGCCGGCACATCCGCTTCGGCGTCGAGATGACCGGTGCGCGCTGGGACGAATCAGCTGGGCAGTGGCAGGTAGAGACCACATCCGGTGCCGAGTTCATCGGTCAGTTCCTGGTGTCCGGCGTCGGGGCACTGCATATTCCGAAGACGCCGGAGCTGCCGGGGTTGTCCGAGTTCTCCGGCCCGGTCTTTCATTCCGCGAACTGGGATCACGACGTTGACCTGCGCGGCAAGCGAGTCGCGGTGATCGGTACCGGCGCGAGTTCGATCCAGTTCGTCCCGCAGATCGCGCCGGACGTGCGCGAACTGCACCTGTTCCAGCGGACGCCGTCGTGGATCATGCCCAAACCGGATCACGAGATTCCGGAACGGATGAAGCGGATGTTCCGCTCGGTGCCGGGCGCACAGCGGGTCTACCGCAACCTGTTGTACTGGTTCCTCGAGTCGCGCGCGATCGGCTTCAACGGCCATCCGAAGCTGCAGAAACTCGGCGAGCAGGTCGCCAAGCGGCATCTGGCCAAGCAGGTCCCGGACCGGGCGATGCGGCGGGCGTTGACCCCGGACTACACCATGGGCTGTAAGCGGGTGCTGATCTCCAATGATTTCTACCCGGCGCTGAACAGAGACAACGTCGAGCTGGTCACCACCGGGATTCGCGAGGTGCGGCCGAACGGCGTGGTGAGCGCGGACGGCACGGAGCGCGAGGTGGACGCGATCATCCTGGGTACGGGCTTCCATGTCACCGATGCGTTCGACTACCTGGACATCACCGGCCTGGACGGACGGAAGCTCACCAAGCAGTGGCAGCAGGAGGGCATGCAGACCCATCTCGGGATCAACGTCGCGGGTTTCCCGAACCTGTTCTTCCTGCTCGGGCCGAACACCGGGCTGGGGCACAACTCGGTGGTCTTCATGATCGAAGCGCAGATTCGCTATGTGGCACAGGCACTCCGGCTGGTCGAGCGGCACCGGGCGCAAGCGCTTGATGTGCGTGAACGAGTGCAGGCAGGCTTCAACGAGGAGATCCAGCACAAGCTGATCAAGGGCGTATGGAGCCAGGGCGGCTGCACGAGCTGGTACCTGGACGCGATGGGGGTGAACCGCACCGTATGGCCGGGGTTCACCTGGCGGTACTGGCAGCGCACCCGCCGAATCAACGCCGCGGACTTCGAACTGCTCGGCGCCGCGTAACTGGGCGAAAGCGGCGCCGGGGGCTGGTTAGTCGTTCGCGGCGTGCGCGGCGGCAGGGGTGGCGAGATTACGAAGCTTGGCGATCAGCTGCACGGTCTCCAGCCCGCACAATTGGGCGAGGTTTTCCAGGGCGGCGATATCCAGCAGCACCTCGGTGTCCCCCCGAACGGGGTCCACCTGGGCCAGCCGGCCCTTGGCCCAGCGGTGCAGCGGCCACAGCTCCGGCTGTTGGTCCTGGACGATGATGGTGAGGTCGAGTCGAACCCGGTCGACGGGCGAGTCGCTGAACATCCGCTCGTGCACCCTGGCAAGCAGGTCGTGCGGCAGCTCGTCCAACGCGAGGCAAATCTCCACTAGCCGAGTGACCGAGCACTGTCGGGTGCCCAGCTCATAGGTCGCGAGCGTTTGCAGCGAGATATCGCTCTGTAGGTGCTGGTTGAGCTCCTTACGGGTCCAGCCCCTGCGCTTGCGCAGCTTGCGGATTTCTTCACCAAGAATCCGCTGGTAGGTCACCACGTCCATCTGCACGGCTCGTCGCCCTTCGGCCGGTCGTTCCACTGTGCGCTGAGCATCGGCCGGATGGGCCGGTGCCTGCTTGTGTAAGGAATGGCCGAGGTCCGATCCGATTACGCGGAACTGGTCAGCGAATTTTCGAGATTCTTGTGTACCGTCGCGGCCCCCGGCTGGCGCCGTACCGTCGCGGGCGGCGGTTTTCCCAGCTTGGCGGGGTTGTGCGCCACCCCAACGAGCGCGTGAAACGTGAGAAGTACTCGCTAACGGCAAGCCGAGGAGTGTTCTACATTACTCTACTCGCGTTCCGCCGTCTGGGGGAACGGTTTCGCGCGAGGGTGACCTAGCCAGGTCGCCAAGTGCGGCCACGACACACCTGTGTACCCACTGTGACCGCGTTCGGAAGAGAAAACGTTGGTGAGGGTGCGGTGGCCGGGCTACACCTGACCGCAATCTTTAGGGATCTTGCGGTCACTGAGCGCAGGATCGTGCCGGCCCGCCAGGGCCACGCAAGCGTTCGCGAGTTAGTTGACGCAGGGGACGCCGTCGGCGGTGATCTTGCCGGGGCCGCCGTTCGTCTCGCTGCTGTCCGACTCCTCCGGCGCCTGCGCGGGAGCCAGCCCGTTGAGGTCCAGCTGCTTCGCCCCGCTCAGTTGATCTGGGCCCTGGTAATCGGTACCGAGCAACACTGAGACGTGCCCGCTCGGCACGTTCGGGTCCGGCTCGGCGGTGGCCGGGCTGCCCAGCTGGCCAACTACCTGCTCGGCGTTGGCTTCCTCGCCGGGTGGATGGCGCACCACCGTGCTGGTGCGGGACTCCGCGTTCCCGGTGATACCGGTGCCGAAACCGTCGCTGGTGAGCGCCTCGGACACGGTGGCGGCGAGCGCGGTTTCCCCCGAGGCGTTGAAGACGTCCACCGTGATCGCGGAGTTGTCCGCGTCGGAATCCGACTGGCCGCCGCCGTTGTTGTCCGGTTTCGGTTCGCCAGTGAGCCCGCTGACGAACTCCTGCACCCGAGCCGGATCGACTTCCAGCGCTACCCCGTCCTCGGGCGTGTAGAGCTCCATGTTCTCGATCGGAATGGTGTCGAACTCGATCTGCCCACCGGTCAGGCCACGCATCCGCTGGGCGAAGCCCAGGATGTCCCAGCCCTGGTCGAGCACGACCGATTTCTTCATCGCCTCGATCAGCTCGTTCAGCTTGCCCTGGTCGGCCAGCGTGCCCGCGGACAGGATGCGTTGCGCCAGACCGGCCATGAATACCTGCTGGCGCACGATCCGGTCCAGATCGCCGCGCGGCAGGCCGTGCCGCTGCCGAACGAACGACAGTGCCTTCGCGCCGGAGATCGTCTGCACACCGGCCTGGAAGTTCGCCCCGGAGTACTCCTCCTGGACGGGCTCATTGAGACAGACCTCGACGCCGCCAACGGCCTTGGTGATCTCGCTGAAGCCGAGCAGGTTCACCTCGGCGTAGTGGTCGATGGTGGTCCCGGTGAGCTGCTCCACGGTCCCGATGAGGTTCTTCGCGCCCTCCTGGTTGCTGCGCACCTCGAGTTCCGAGGAGTCGGCGACACCCTCCTGCTGCAGTTCGTTTCGCGCGGTTGCCTTGGCCCGCGCATACGCGGAGTTGAGTTTGTGCTGGCCGTAGCCGGGGATGTCCACATAGGTGTCCCTCGGCAACGAGATCGCGGTGGCCTTGCTTCCGTCGTTCGGAATGTGTACGAGGATCAGGGTGTCGGTGTTCGTCTCGCCATCGGACACCCCGGCGCGCAGCTCGCGCAGAACCTTCTCCGGCAGCGGGTTGCCCTGTGCGTCGGTACGGCTGTCCATCCCGACGAGCAGGATGTCGATCGCGCCGTCGGCGGGCATCTCGCCGCCGCCCTCGGAGCCGATCACATCGGCCAGGGTCATTCCGTCGGTCAGGCCGTTCAGCGTGGCCCATGCGTAGCCGGTCACCGTCATGATCAGTGCCGAAACAAGCGCTAACGCGATCTTCGCGCCGCGAATGGGCCCCATTCCGCTACGTTTGCGCTTTTTGCCCGGTGGCGGGCGCCGGCCCCCGCCACCGCCCGTGGGCGGATCCGGCTCAACCGGGCGGACCGTCGCGCGCTGCTGCCGGTTCGGCTGCACCGGCCGGCCACCCGGCTGGGTCGGCGCGTCGGCGCCGCGTGGCGGATCCAGCCTGCCGCGCATCGCGCCCCGGGAACCCGGGTACTGGTTTGGGCTGCGCCGGGCGTCGTAGGGAGGGAGCTCACGACCGCGAGGTCCCTGCGGGCGTCCTGGCCCGTTGGGCCGGTACGGCCTGCGGGGTGGACCGTTCTCCACTCCCCGTCCTCCTCACCGCGTCTAGCCGGGTAGCGCGTGGCGGTAGCCAGCGCACGCTCAGTAGACGCACGGCCGTGCCGTGCGGTTGTCGTAGCGTGACACACGCTTTTGTGGCTGGGCCGGATGGCACCCTGATCGGTGTGGCGTATCCCGCATTCGCTTCACCTGACCGGAGCAGCTGCGCGAGTCCGCATACGGACCGTGTTTACCGTGATCGCGATGGCGGCTGCCAGTGCCAGAAGCCCCGGCATCCCGTGCACGGCGACCGTGGTGGCCCGTTCGACGGTGGTGTCGCCGGCCATCAGCATCGGCGGCAGGCAGGCGAGCGCGGTGAGTAGCCAGGTGCCCAGCCGGTCGGCGCGATAGCCGCGTACGGCGTGCAGCAAGAACCAGCCGAGCACCAGGTGAAGCACATTGGTCAGCGGTTGCGTGCTCAGTTCGGTCAGCGGCTCCGGCAGTACCACTTCGTTCAGCCCAGCGAGCGCGAAACCGAAAACGCCGAGCAGTCCGAAACCCACCCCAAGCACGGTGGCCAGCCTGGCGAACATCGAATCCACCGAGGGCACTGACCAACCGAACGCCCAGCGGAACCCGTCGCCGCGTTCGCTGCACCAGAAGGCGAGCAGCGCCGGTATCGCAAGCAGGGCGAGCGCGGTGAGCTGACGAGGCTGCAGCAGCCAGGACAGCCCGCCTAGCGCCGCGGCCGGCGCTTCCGGCAGGTGCACGGCGGCCACCGCGAGAATCACCACGGCGAGCAGCCCCAGATACAGCGTCATCGGCGTGGCGCGGGTAAACGAGATCACCCGCCAGACCGGAGTGGTACCGCTGAGCCGGGTCAGCGGGCCACGGAGCAGCAGCAGAACACCGAGCTGCGCGAGTCCAAGAAACAGCAGGGCGCTCGCCGAAACGCCAAGGGGCGGCACGAACTCGGTGGTCGGCAGCAGTGTGCTCGACTGTCCACTTGCGCGGATCAGCAGTGCGAGGCCGAGGCCGCCAACCAGGACGGCGCCGAGCAACGCCGGTCGGGGCAGCCGTTGGATCGCGCCGTCCGCGTAGCCAAACCCGAGTTGTTGGGCCAGCAGGGCAAGGGCCAGCCCAGCGAGGATGCCGCGCGACCCGTCCGCGGATACGCCCAGCCACCCGGCGAGCGGGCCGAACAGCAGCACGACGCCGGCCAGCACGAGCGGCACGGTCAGTGGCGCACGGGCATGCAGCCACGCCATCAGTGGAGTCGCCATCACGGTGAGCAGATAGCAGCCGAGTAACCAGAGTGGTTGCGCGGTGATCGCGGTCAGCCGTTCGGTCGTTGCCGCATCCACCCCGAGTAGCTCGAGCGAAACCGGCACCACCACCAGTGCGAGGATCAATGCGAGTACCGGCCGCAGCAGCCAGCTCATCCGGCCGGTCAGGTAGTGCAGGAAACCGCCACCGGTCGCATACACCGCCCGCCAACTGTGCAGATTCGCATGCCCGCCGGCGAAGAAGAACACCACGGCCAGCTGGCACAGCCAGGTCAGCGGCCACCACCACGTTGACCCGCCGCCCCGCCAGTTCGCAAAGATCACCACGGTCGTACCGAGCACGATGCCGACAAGACTGGCCACCCTGAGCAGCGCGAGGTAGCGATCGGCACTGGCCTGCTGGGCCGGGCTGAACTGCTGGGTGGGGATGGGCTGTTGGGCGGGGATGGACGGCACGTCAGCAGGCGGCCTGGAGGCCCGTGCGGGTTTTGCCGCGGTGCGCCCGCCGGAGCGGCCCCATGCGCCCAGCCGGACACCCAACAGCAGGCCAACCACGAGCAGGCCGAATACCCATGGTCCGATTGGTTCGCCGGTCGGTGGCCCCCAGCGCTGATGCCAGGAGTTGAGCACCATCCCCGCGGTGTACAGCGAGGCGACGGTATGACACAGCCGTTTGGTATCGCGCGGGTTGTCCTCGCAGCGGTAGTGCATATCGGTGGACAGCTGGGCGTCCAGCCGGTACCGCAGCTCCCCGCCCAGCGGTTCGCCCTTGGCCTGCGCATAGCGCAGTAGGTCATAACCGAGGTCGTGCGCCTGGCAGCCGACCCGGTAGTCCCAGCGGGTGTTGTCGTCGCCCCATGGCGCGGAGCAACCACCACCTACGTGCACGCCACGCTGGGTGCCGTCCGGCGCGGTCGCATGGGCGTAGCGGACCCCGGTTACCGCGCTGAAGTCGGCCGGCAGCGAGGCGAGTGGATCCACGTCCACCCGGGGATCCAGTAGCCGGTTCACGGTTTCCGCCGCCGCCACCACATCGGGGTCGCGAGGTGCCGTATCGGGCGGTGCTGTCGATCGGGAACTGACCAGACCGAAGCCCACCACGGTGATCGTGACCAGCGCCAACCACAGCACACGGGGCAGCGGCCGAGGTCGTCCCGGCCGTCTGCGTCGCGTGCCGTCCAATGTCGGCAGCTCAGCTGTACCTACGGTCATACGGTCGCCTGTGGAGCGTCGTGGAGTGTCAGCCCTTGCGTGGTACTGCGGCAAATCTACGTGCATCAGGCGGGTCTTGGGGGATCTCCGCGGCACGCGCCGCGAATGTCCGTTCCGGGTTTTCGGTGTTATTGGCGTTTTCGGCGCTTGTTGTCGCCGGGCTCCGTACGGTCGCACCGATCACCGGAACGCCGGGTCGGTCGACGGGCGGTCGGTATTGGGCGTGTACCGGTCAGCCGCACCGATGATGGCGCCGCGAGCGAACCCGCCCAGGGCAGCGGCCCGGACAGTCGTTCGGTTGGCTGACCCTTGCTCGGGTGAAAATGGTCGTTTCGGCAGCTCTGAGTGATGTCTACGGTCGGCTGTGTCACCTGTTTGTCCAGTTGACTAGCTGGCCAGTACTACCGGGGCTGTAACTCTATGGACGTTCGTCGTATCGAGGTGACCGCTCGCCGAGCAACAGCGCAGTCACGTCGGAAATACCCCAAGAATGAGATTCGAACCGCGGTTGAGGATTGACCGCAATGGGTAGTGGATTCCTTACGGATCCAGGGATACGGGTAGTCGGGGAGAACTGATGGGCATGCTGAGCGGCAAAGCCGTGGTGGTGACCGGCGCGGGGCGGGGACTTGGCCGCGCGTTCGCCCTCCATGCCGCGCAGGCTGGCGCGCACGTCGTCGTGAACGACGTGGACGGCGAGCTCGCCGAGGAGACCGCGGAGAGCATCGTCGCGCAGGACGGTACCGCGGTGGTCAGTGATCACAGTGTTGCCGATCCAGGGCAGGCGCGTGCGATCATGCGGCTGTGCCATGACGAGTTCGGCCGGTTGGACGGTTTGGTGAACAATGCCGGGCTGAACTACGAGGCGGTGTCCTGGCTGGATGATCCGGCGCGGATGCGCGATGTGGTCGAAGTGAACGTGCTCGGGGTGATGTACTGCGGGGTCGCCGCGGCGGAGCTGATGGCCACTTCGGGTGGCGGCAGCATCGTGAACATCTCGTCTGGAGCGTCACTCGGACAACGCAAGCTCGCCACGTACGCGGCGACCAAGGGCGCGGTGTCCTCATTGACCTACTCCTGGGCGCTAGACATGGAGGAGATCGGGATCCGGGTGAACGCGGTGTGCCCGCTCGCGCATACCCGGATGGTGTGGGCTTCGGAACGGTCGTTGCGCAATTGCCCACCGGAGCGCACTCCGGCGCGGATTGCCCCGGTGGTTCTGTTCCTACTCAGTGAGCGGTCGGCGGGTATCACCGGGCAGGTCGTGCGGTGCAACGGTCCACAGTTGCACATTATGGGTCAGCCGCATCTGAAGGCGCCCATCCTGGAACGCGACGTCTGGGACTCGGATTCCGTTGAGCGCGCCTTCGACGAGGTGTTCAGCGGTCATCTCGAACCGTATGGCCTGGAGAAGCGGATGCCGCCGAAGCTGCGCAAGTGGACGGAGCCGTTGCGCAGCGCGTAACCCGGGGGGAGAGCGCGGGACGCTGGCAAGTCCACTGCCAGCGTCCCGCATTCCTTCGTTCTGTCTAGCTATGGATAGCTAGGTGCTATTCCGGATACTCGCCCTGAGTCTGCGCGTTGAACTCATCCATCTTGACCTGCTTGGCCGGGTTCGTGCGCGGATCGTTGATATCCAGGACATCCAGTCCTTCTTGGATATCCGACGAGTAGATGTGGCCGTTGTAGTAGTACGCCGACCACGACCCGGCGGTTGCCGGCTGGCCGTCCGGGTCAGCGAACGGGCCGCGTTCCCAGAACCCGATCTGCTCGGGATTGGCCGAGTCGGTGAAATCCCATACGGCCACGCCGCCCTGATACCAGGCCTGGACCATGATGTCCTTGCCCTTGACGGGAAGCAGTGAACCGTTGTGCGCCACGCAGTTCTCCGAATCCTGCTGTACCCGGTCGATCTTGAAGTAGCTGCGGAATTCCAGCTGTGGCCCGGATTCGCCTTCGGTGATGTCGTAGATCCCGTCGGCTCCCCGGTTGGCGCCGATATCGGCACCGCATGCCGGGGCGCCACCGCCGCCCAGTTCGTCCGTGAACACGACCTTGGTTCCGGCGTTGTTGAATGTCGCGGAGTGCCAGAACGCGAAACTCTCGTCATCCTGGACCTGCTCGATCACCTTGGGCTTGGTTCGGTCACTGATATCCATCAGGATCCCGTCACCCATACAAGCGCCGGCCGCGAGGTCCTTACTCGGGTACACCGTGATGTCGTGGCAGCCCGTGGTCTGCGTGGTGTAGTTGTCCGGGAACTCGCCAGGCGTGCCAGGATGCCCGCCTTCCGGGAACAGCACCGGCTCGTCGAGCACCGAGGCCGACTCGGGATCGTCAAGTGGCACCTGGACGATGGAGATCAAGTCGTGTGGCGGGGTGCAGTTGGTGAACTCCGGTGCCGGACTGTAGGAGGACACATAGAGGTAGGCGTTCTCACCCGCGTCATCGGGCACCAGGGTGTGGGTATGCGAGCCGCATTTCGTCTGCACCGACTGCAGGTAACGCGGGTTGTGCTTATCGCTGATGTCGAAGATCTTGATGCCCTCCCAGGCGCCTTCGGCATCACGTGGCACCGGTTCGCTGTCGCAGCTGTCGCTGCTGCGGGTGACATCAGTGGAAAGGAACAGCAGATCACCGGTGACCGATACGTCATTCTGCGAGCCTGAGCAGTGCACCTGGCTGGCGATCCGCGGCTTGCGCGGCTTGGAAATATCGTAGATGACGAAGCCGTCGTAGTTGCCCGCGATCGCGTAATCACCGGTGAAGGCGAGGTCGGTACCGAAAGCCGCGGTGTTGTCGAAGGGTTCCTGTTTCGGAATATTCGCAAGTTGTCGCATATTCGGGCTGCTGATCACGTCCGAAGTCGACGCGGTCTCCTCGGTTTGCTGCGCGGCCGCGGGCATTCCGGCGAGCGCCGCGGTCGCGCCGATCGCGAGCGCGCCCAAGGCGGCGACCAGTATGCGGCGAGCCCGGCGCGAGCGGTAACCGGCCGTTGTGGTCATGCCTTCCTCCCTGCTCGGTGATTACTTACCAATAGCAGGAACTATTCACAAACAAAACGTCCGTAAGGGTGGTTTCCGTACAAACGTTGCCTTGTGGTCGGTATCCGGAATGTGGTGAGCTGGCTGGGAAAGCTAAACCTGCTGGTGGGGAGGCCGTGTCATGATTCGCCGGGCCGTCGGTGGTCTCTGCCTGGTGAGCTGCGTAGCGCTTGGCCTCACCGGTTGTACCGGTGGGGAGGACGAAGCCGCGTCGGCAGCGAACTCCGCGCCGGTGCTCGCGCCGCGGGGACCTGGCGAGCCGGCCGGCACCCTGTCGCCAGGCGAAGCCGACCGCGATGCGCCCGCGGTCACCGAACACGATGTGGCGTATATGCGGAAGATGATCCCGCATCACCAGCAGGCCGTCGAGATGTCCGAACTCGCGCCCGAGCAGGCTGGCAGTGCGTCGGTGCGCGAGTTGGCCAGCCGGATCGGCGAGACTCAGGGGCCGGAGATCGAGGGCATGCGGATCTGGCTACGCCAGAACGGCGAGGACGCGCCGCCAGCAGACCAACACCATGACCACCAGGGGCACGATGCGCACGGTGACATGCCTGACATGCCTGACATGCCTGACATGCCCGGCATGGCCAGTCCGGATCAGCTCCGCGCACTGGCCAACGCCTCGGGCGCGGAATTCGACCGCCTCTTCCTGCGGCTGATGATCACCCATCACGAGGGCGCGCTGACCATGGCACGCGAACTACACCGTGCCGGCACGGACCCACAGGCGGCCGATCTCGCGCGCGACGTGATCGCGGTACAGACCAAAGAGATCCAGGTGATGAAACGGATGCTGGCCGAGTAATCCGCGCAACGGCGGCCGCACGGTTCAGGTGCTGGTCACCTGACCGAGTCCGGTTTCCGCCAGAATCGTCGCGATACTCGCGATTTCCGCCTCGTTCAGGGGTAGCAGCGGGGTGGCGGTATCCGCGCGGGGAATCACTCCGCGCGTGGCCAGCGCTGCCTTGAAACCACCGAGAGCGCCCGCGGTGAAACCGATCCGGCCGGTATCCGCCACCGAGATGATGTCGAACAACCTGTGCAGTCGCCGCTGCTCGGTGCTGGCGCCCGCGGTGTTGCCAGCGCGGGCCGCATCGTAGAGCCGAACGTAGCCGTGCGGGTCGACATTGCCGAGCCCCGGCACGATGCCGTCCGCGCCAAGCGCGACCGCGGCATCGGCGAACAGTTCGGAACCGGTGAGCACATCGAACCGCAGCCCTTCGGTGTGCCGCAGGATGTCGCGGAACGCGGCCAGATCGCCACTGGAATCCTTGACGGCACAGGCAAGCCCGGCGTGCGCGAGTTCGGCGATCACCGTGGGGCTTAGCCGGGTGCCGACCGCGCTGGGAATATCGTAGGCAACCACCGGGAGATCGATCGCTGCGTTCAGCTGGCGGAAATGCTCGATGATTTCGCTGTCGTGCGGCCGAATATAGAACGGCGCGGTCGTCACCACCGCGTCCGCGCCCAGCTTCTCCGCCTGCCGGGCCTGCTCGATCACCCGCCGGGTTCCGGTGTCCACCGCGCCGGCGACGACCGGCACCGAGCCGGCCGTGGCACCGATGACCACCTCGAGCGCGGTCTGCCGCTGGGCGCTGTCCAGCAGGGCGACCTCGCCGGTCGAGCCGCCGATGAACAGCGCGTGCACTCCGGCACCAAGCTGGAACTCGACGAGTTTCTCCAGCGCCTGCCGGTGCACCGCGCCATCCGCGTCGAAGGGTGTGACCAGTGGCGGAATCACACCGTGGAGCTGCGGAGCCGAAGGTTGGGACACGGGTCGTTCTTCCTCTCGGTTGTCAGGACTGCTTGTTCGCGGCGGGTTCGTGGTTCAGCGCGGGCGCATCCGATGGCACCCGCAGCGCCCGGCCAAGCCGGGCAGGCAGGTTGAGGCCGATGATCAGCGCGACCGTGATGGTGAGCGTGCTGGCCAGTAGCGTCAGCGCGTTGCCAAGCCCGATCTGCTCACCGACGGCCGCGCCGAGCAGTGGCGCGACCGCGCCGCCAAGCGCGCCGACGTTGTAGCTGAAGCCGAGCCCGGCGGCACGCAGTCGGGTGGGGAAGTGATCACCGATGTACTTCGGCAGCAGCCCCGAGATGCCCTGACTGGTCAACTGCATCGCGAACAGCAGGATCCAGAGCAGCAGGATGTTGTCCGAGGACAGCGCGAAGACGGGGAAGACGAACGCGAGCGAGACGACAAGCCCGAGCACGTATGCCCGGCGCGTGCCCAACCGGTCGCCGAGAATGCCAGCCAGGCAGCAGCCCGCCGCATAACCGAGTCCCGCCCAGGTCAGCGCGGTGGATACGGAACCCTCGTCGAAGCCCAGCTCCGTCTTCAGGTAGGTCGGCAGCAGCGACTGGATCGGCCAGGAGTACAGGAACGCGCAGAAGACGGTCACCATGATCGCGAACATCACCGGCCACAGCTTGCCGCTGAGCTGGACGGCGAACAGGCAGAAGGCAATGATCGCGATGATCACCAGAGCGATCCCGAATCCGCCGGCGTTATCGCTGAAGATCAGGCCAAGCCCGCCGGCGAGCACCACGGACAGCGCGACGTTCGGCCACCTGCGCTTGGCTGAGAACAGCGCGGAGGAGGTGGTGACTTCCTTGCGCGCACCGACATCCCGAACCCATTCCTCGGCCTCGGGCAGCGCCCGGCGCAGGTACAGGGTCAGCGCGATCGGCACCAGTCCGACGTAGAACAGCCAGCGCCAGCCAAGGCTCGGCACGATCACTTCGTACGCGAGGGCGGCGACCACGGTGCCGATCGGGTAAGCGGAAAGCAGGAAGCCGGTTGCCCGGTTCCGCATCGATGTGGGCCAGGACTCCATCACGTAGGTGGCGCTCGAGCCGTACTCGCCGGCCATGCCGATGCCCACGATCGCGCGGAAGATGAACAGCGACCAGTAGCCCCACGCGAACCCGCACAGCGCGCTACCCACGGAGAAGGCAAGGATCGACAGGATCATGGCTGGCTTGCGGCCGTACCTGTCGCCGATCGCCCCGAGGATCAGCCCGCCAAGCCATCTGGAGGCGAAGGCCGCCGAGATCAGCGTGGCCGCCTGGGTGAGCCCGAGATCGAACTCCTCGGCGATCTCGGTGAGCACCAAGGTGATCAGAATGAAGTCGAACCCATCCAGCAGGTAGCCGAGCCACGCGGCGAGAAACGCTTTGCGCTGACCGCGGGAAAGCCGCCAAAAGGACGTCGGCTGCTGAGGTAGCGACGCTGCCATCCGTAAACCTCCATCACATAGGACATCCTATGTCCTCGGGTACAGTAGACCCACCGACCGGAACCGGCAAGACCCGGTTCGTCAGGCATATACACCGAGCGGGTCGGAAAGGAGCAGGGCATGACCACGCTGACCGCGGCTGAGCTGCGCGGGATCTGGGCAAGCGCACTGTTGCCGCTTGATCAGTCGGACGAGATCGACTACGCACGATTGGATGCCGCGCTCGCCGTGCAACTCGCGTCCGGAGTGCAGGGCATCTATACGAACGGCACCGCGGGGGAATTCCACACGCTGACCGAGGCCGAATACGACCGGCTGCACGAGCTGGTGACAGGGCGCTGCGCGGACGCGGGGGTGCCGGTGCAACTGGGTGCCAGCCAGCCGAGTGGGCAGCTGTCTCTCGACCGGATCCGGCGTGCCGCCCGGTTGCGACCGGCGGCCATCCAGGTGATCTTGCCGGACTGGCTACCGCTGCACGCGGACGAGGTCCGCGCCGCGGTACACGGGATGGCCGAGGCTGCCGACGGGGTGCCATTGGTGCTCTACCAGCCGCCCTACGCGAAAACCCAGGTCGATCCGGTGCTGTACGGCCGGCTAGCCACCGAGGTTCCCGCCCTGATCGGGATCAAGGTGCCTGGCGGCGATGACGACTGGTACGCGCGGATGGCCGAGCATGCCGGCGGCCTCGCGATCTTCGTTGCCGGGCACACTCTGGCCAGCGGATACGCCAGGGGAGCGGTTGGTTCCTATGCGAACGTGGCCTGCCTGCATCCTGCCGGGGCGGCCCGCTGGTACGGCCTGATGCGTACGGATCTCTCGGCCGCGTTGGCTGCCGAGGGCCGGCTACGGGCCTTCTTCGACGAGCACATCGCGCCGCTGGCGGCCGAGGGGTACTGCGACCCCGCCTTGGACAAGACGCTGGCCGCGATCGGTGACTGGGCGCCGATCGGTACCCGGGTTCGCTGGCCGCATCGCTCGGTCGACCCCGCGGTGGTCACCGGATTGCGGGCCGCGGCGACCAAAGCCATCCCAGAGTTTGTGGGGCGCTGAGTTCCTGGAGCCCTGATCAGGCGGGCCCTGATCAGACGGGCTTTGATCAGACAGGTATTGGACGCGGCGAGACTAGACTGCGGACAAGCCGGCCGGCGGATGTCCGGCCACGCGGCGGTTGACGAGGAGGATGAGCTGGTGAGCCCGCAGGTGTCCGGGGCGAGGGCCAATCAGCTCGCCCTACAGGAAGCGATCAAGGAACTGATCGTGGATCGCGGCTTGGCTCCCGGCACGCTGCTGCCGACCGAAGCGGAACTGATGACCGAGCTCGGGGTGAGCCGGCATCCGCTGCGTGAAGCGATCAAGGCACTGGAAGCCATCGGGATCGTGGAGATCCGGCACGGTTATGGCACCTATGTCGGTTCGCTCTCGCTCTCGGCGCTGCAAGCGGGCCTTGCGTTTCGCAGTGCGCGTTCCATGAAGGGCGATCTACGGGAGATCCGGAACCTGCTCGAGGTTCGCGAGGTGCTTGAGGCCGGGCTGGTTTCCCGCGTCCTGCGGTCCTACCCGGAACTGGATCTCGAGCGCTTGGCGGCGGCCGTTGTCGAAATGGAGTCCGCCGCGCGGAGTGGTGAGTACGCGCCGGACGCGGACTGGCGGTTCCACGAGACGCTGTACCAGTCCCTTGGCAATACGCTGGTACTCGATCTGCTGCGCGTGTTCTGGACGGTATTCAACGACCTGGACGGTGAGCTGCCCCGCGGTGAGGGCACCCCGGAGGTCACCGCGCGCTGGCACCGGGACATCTACGAGGCGCTGCGCGCGCGGGATGAGCACGCCCTGCGCGCCGCGATGGACGAACACTTCCGCGGTATCCGTGAACGGGTAGCTGGCTCCGTCGATCCTTAAGCCTGAGCCGTTCCCCGTCGAACATCTATCTAGAATGCCCTTCTAATATTAGACTCTAGTGACCGTACGGCGAGTTTGTACGGTTGCGAAGGGTGTGGGGCATGGCCGACGGTGCCGAACGTGCCCGGCTACGCTACGCCTGGCGTGCCCTTTCCGTGGTGAGCATGGCAAGTACGCTGACCGCGCTCGGCAACAGCTCGCTGAATGTGGCATTGCCCGTGGTGGTACGGCATTTCGAGGCGAGTGCCACCGCCGCGAGCTGGATGTTGCTGTCTTTCATGCTGGCCAGCACCGTGCTGATCGTGGTGTTCGGGCGATTGGCCGATATGTTTGGCCGGCGCACGATGTATCTGTGTGGCCTGGCGATCTATACCGGATCCAGCCTGCTGCTGGGGTTCGCGCCAACCGAATGGGTGTTCATCGGGTTGCGGGTGGCGCAGGCAGCCGGGACCGCGATGTTGCTGGCGAACAGCGCGGCCATGCTCACCGACGCCTTTCCGGCCAGCCATCTGGGTCGCGGCATGGGAATCTATATCGCTTCCTTCTCCGTGGCGCAGCTCGTGGGGCCCACCCTCGGCGGGTTTCTCACCTACCGGTTCGGTTGGGAGTGGCTCTTCTGGTACAACGTGCCAATCGGGCTGCTCTGTTTGCTCTGGGGCGCGCTGACGTTGCGCGAGTCGGGAAAGCGTAACCGTTCTGGCGGGGTCGATGTAGCTGGCAACCTACTCGTGGTGCTCTGTCTTGGCAGCCTACTCTTTGGGCTCTCCCAGGTAGGCGATCGAGGTTGGTCCGATCCAGTGGTATTTGGCGGCATCGCCGCGTTCGCCGTGCTGCTCCCGCTGTTCATTCTGGTTGAGCGGCGAAGCGGGCACCCGGTAGTGGATCTCGACCTGTTCCGGGACCGACCATTCGCATTTGGACTGCTCGCGTCGTTCCTGAACGCGGTAGCCCGGTTCGCCGTCGTGCTCCTGATCGCGTTGTTCTACCAGGCCGCGTTCGGAGACAATCCGTTCGAAGCTGGGGTCAAGGTGCTACCGCTCGCGGTGGCCGCGCTGCTCACCTCGGTGTGCTCCGGCCCGCTCCACGCCATCATGCGGCCGCGTACGCTCACTGTCGTCGGCACGATCGTGTCCACCACGGGCCTTGCCGTGCTGCTCGTGGTGATCTCGCCGACGGTGCCGTACTGGTTGGTTGCCGGCTCGCTTGTGTTGATTGGCATTGGTTCCGGGATGTTCATGCCGGCGAACGCCACCGCCCTGCTGCACGAGATGCCGGGGGAACGCCTAGGCATCACCAATGCGCTACGCCTGATGTTGCAGAGCTGTGGCGTGGTGGTGGGTACGGCGCTGGCGTTGTCCGTGGTGACCAGTCCACTCCCGGCCGAGCTACGCCGGCATGTGCTGGCCGGTACGGTGTCCAATGTGTCCGATGAGGCGGTGCGGCAACTTGTTACTGGTTACCAGCTCGCCTTGCTGTGTATGACGGCAATCGGAGTGCTCGCGGTGCTCGCTTGCGTGTTCGCGCGGCAGCGGCGGCCGGCGCACGAGAAGGCGGGCTAGCTTTCAGAAAACGGCTCAGCCTCGACCGGGTGCTTCGTCGCCGAGGAATACATCGGCAAGGTGGCGAGTTCCGTAGTCCGGATGCGGATAGGCGCCGCCGGTGTACGGCGCGTAGAGCGCCTGCTGCTCATAGAGATAGAGCGTGATCGGATTGGACACGTTCTTGACGATGTAGCGCTGGATCTCGTGGATCGCCTGCTCTCGCTCGTCCGCGTCCAACATTGGTCGCTGCTCGTCAATCATCCGATCCAGTTTGGGATCCGCGATGCCATACCAGTTCCGTGCACCCTCCGAGTGCCACTCGGTGCTCAGGAACTCGTCCGAGGACAGCATGGGCGTCTGCAGCCCGAAACCCATCTCGTAGTTCTTCTTTGCCCAGCTCTCCGTGAAGTAGGTCGCGTAGTCCTGCACGTCAAGCTCCACGTTGATCCCGACCTTGGCCAGGTCCTGCTGTACCCACTGGGCCTCCCGCACCACGGTCTCGCCATAGCCGTCCGTGACGATCATTTCGGCGCTGAAACCGTTCGGGTAGCCGGCTTCGGCCAGCAGCGCGCGTGCTTGCCGTGGATCATAGGGCTGCAGCCGGTCCACCTCCTCCGGCGGCAGGCCGCCAAACAGTTTCGGGGTGACCGCGGCCGAGGAACTACCACCCGGCCGTAGTGAGTTCAGCATGTTCTCACGGTCGATCGCCAATGCGATGGCGCGTCGAACGCGAAGGTCGTCGAACGGTTCCTTCTCCTGGTTCAAGTAGATCCGAACCGGCGAGAACGACAGCTCAGCAGCCAGTCGTGGGCGGGGTGTCTGGTTGCGCAGTAGATCGACCATTCGTTTGTCGAAGGACAGCGTGCTCAGGTAGTCGATCCTGGCGGTACGTAGCGCGGCCGCAGCGGCTCCCTGGTCCGGCACGATCGCGACGTGGATCCCGTCCAGATGCGGTTTGTCTTTCTCATAGTAGTTCGGGTGCGCGGAAAGGACCCTTTCCCGGTTACGTTCCCATTTGTCGAGCACGAAGGCGCCCGTGCCAATCGCCTGGGTGCCGAGGTCGAACTCGCCTCGGGTCCCCTCACACGGGAGCATCCACATGAAATGGTTCGCCATGTTCGTATCGAACTCGGCCTGCCGTTGGGAAAGATTGAAGATCACCGTGTAGTCATCCGGTGTTTCGATACTGTCCACTGTACTGATGAGGTTGACCTGGTGGCCGGGAAGTTCCCGGATGCGGTCCATAGTGCACCGGACATCCGCCGAGGTGAACTCCCTGCCGTTGACCGGAGGTACGTCATGGAACCGCACGCCCTCGCGCAGGTTGAACGTCCACCGCGCACCGCCGTTGGACTGCTGCCAGCTCTCCGCGAGATCGCCCTCCAGCTCGTGACTCGCGTACGGGATATCCGGACCGGTCTTGAAGTCGACCAGTTTGCTGTACGTCGAGCCGATCGCGATATGCGTGTTGTATGAGGACTGTTCGTGCGGGTCAAGTGAGCGAGCATCGGATGGCACGGCGTACCGGTAGATTCCACCCGGTTGCGGCGGACCACTCAACTGCTTGACTTCCTTGCCAGCTTCGCTATCGACGCTGACCCCGGAGAAACAGGCGGAGGTGAGCAACCCGACTACGAGCAAGGGCACGGTCCGGCTGGCCAGACGGGCGCGTTTGCGATGTGACATCGGTGCTCCTCAACGGATCTGTTTGGGATCGAAGAAGTCGCGCAGCGCGTCGCCGAGCAGATTGAACGCGAGCACCGCCACGGCGAGCATCCCGCCGGGGAAGACCACCATCCACGGCGCGATCTCCATATAGCGCGAACCATCGCTCAGCATCAGCCCCCAGGAGGGAGTGGGTGGCGGGGTGCCGACGCCGAGGAAACTCAGCGCGGATTCGGCGATCATCACGATCGCCAGCATCAGGCTCATCACCACGAGCATCGGCGCAAGCAGGTTTGGCAACCCGTGCGTGCGCAGGATGCGCAGCACACCACAACCGTTCGCCCGCGCCGCGGTCACGTACAGCTCTTCTCTGATCTGGAGCATCTGGCCACGCGCGACCCGGTTGAACGAAGGGATGACAAGCAGGCTGAGCGCGATGATCGTATTGCGTACGCTCGGTCCGAGTAGTGCGGCGACGAACAGCAGCAGCACGATGCCGGGGATCGCCATCAGGGTGTCCATCACGCGCTGCAGTACCGAGTCAATCCAGCGCCCGCCGAAGTAGCCCGAGAAGATGCCAATCACGCTGCCGAGCACACCGCCGGTCGCCAGCGTCGCGAGCGCGACGAGCAACGAGGTACGGGCGCCATAGAGCACCCTGCTGAACACATCGCGGCCGAGATCATCGGTGCCCAGCCAGAACTCACCGCTTGGCGGCAGTTGGATCGCATCCCGGTGCTGGGCGACCGGGTCGTACGGGGCGATCAGTGGCGCGAACAAGGCGGCGAGCACGAAGATGATGATCACGCCGAGTGCGATCGAGCCGAACGGCTGAGTGCGCGCGAACCGAAGTAGCCCTCGACCGAACGAGGTGAGCCGCCCAGTGCCGGCCGGCCGGTGATCGAGTGTGCTCATCTTGCTCACCCCTAGGTTCGCGCATAACGGATACGTGGATCGATCACGCCATAGCAGACGTCCACGATCAGATTGATCAGTACGAACACCGCGCCATAGACCACGACACAGCCGAGCACCACTGGATAGTCGCGCATCTGGACGGACTCGAAGATCAGCATGCCCATGCCTGGGATGCCAAAGATCGACTCCAGGATTACCGTGCCGCCCAGAATGTGACCGACCTGCAGGCCGAGAATGGAAAACACCGGAACCACGGAGTTACGCATCGCGTGCTTGCCGATCACCCGAAGTTCCGAAGCGCCTTTCGCGCGAACCGTGCGGATGAAGTTCGAATGCAACACTTCGAGTAACGAGGAGCGGAGCATTCGGGCGATGCTGGCCATTGTCGACGTACCGAGAGCGAGCGCTGGCAGGGCGAGATGCACCAGATTGCTTGACAGATCCTCGGTTGGTCCCTGGTAGACCAGCGGTGGTGACCAGGTGAACAGTAGCGCCAGGTAGGTCACCATCAGCAGGCCGAGCCAGAAGTTCGGGATGGATATCCCGGCCACCGAGACCAACCGGAGGCTCTGGTCGAGCCAGCTGTTGCGCCGGACGGCGGAAAGGACGCCGAGCGGGATACCCGCGAGCACGCCGAACAGCACGGCCATCGCGCCCAGTTGCAGTGTTATTGGCAGGCGCTCGCCGATCAGTGTGGTTACCTGTTCACCATCCTGAAAGGACTGTCCGAAGTCCCCGCGTACCGCATCGGCGAGGAAGGTGCCGAGCTGGGTGAACAGCGGCTGGTTCAGGCCGAGCTCCGCGGCCAGCCTGTCGACCTGCTCCTCGGTCACCCCTGGCGCATCGGCGAGCTGCAGGCGAACGACGTCACCGGGAATCAGCCGCAGCGCGAGGAAGACGAAGACCGTGACAAGGAAGACGACCAGCAGACCATAGAGCAGCCGGCGGATCACGTACTCAGTCATGACTCAGTACCTCCGCCGCGTCGTGCAGATGGCAGCTCACCGTGCGCTCGCCCATTGTGGACTCGACAGGAAACTTGTTGGTACAGGGTTCGAACGCGGCAGGGCAGCGCGGATGGAACCGGCAGCCGGATGGCGGCGCGCTGGGGCTCGGCGCTTCGCCTCTGGCCATGATCCGGTCCCAGCGCGGCGGTCGATGCGGATCGGCGCTCGCGATCGCGGCCGCCAAGCTCCGCGTGTAGGGATGTTGCGGCTCGGCGAGTAGTTCGTCCGCGGGTCCGTGTTCGACGAACTGGCCGAGGTACATCACGCAGATCCGGTCCGAGATATAGCGCACCACGTTGAGGTCGTGCGCGATGAACAGGTAGGCGAGTCCGAGCTCGCCTTGTAGCTCGCGGAGCAGGTTGAGCACCTGCGCCTGCACCGAGACGTCCAGCGCGCTGACCGCCTCGTCGCACACCAGCAGCTCCGGCTCGGTGGTCAGTGCCCTTGCGATGCCGATTCGTTGGGCCTGTCCGCCGGAGAACTGGTGCGGGTACTTGTCCAGATCGGAGGCGGCAAGCCCGACTCGCTCGAGTAGTTCCGCCGCCGTGCGGCGCGCCGCCTTACCGGTGGAGATCCGGTGTGCTTCGAGTGGTTCGGTGACGACCTGCGCGATAGTCATCCGCGGATCGCACGCGCTGAAGGGGTCCTGAAAGATGATCTGGAGCTTGCGCCGCAATCGCTTCAGCTCGGCGGGACGCTGCCTGGTCAACTCCGTACCGGCAAAGTGGATCTGCCCACTGGTTGGGTCGAGCAGGCGCAGCACGAGGCGCGCCACGGTCGATTTGCCCGACCCTGATTCGCCAACCAGACCGAGGGTTTCGCCGCGGCCGATCCGGAACGTGACCCCGTCGACCGCGTGCACTTTGCCCACCGTGCGGTTGAGCAAGCCTTTGGTGATCGGGAAGTGCTTCACCAGGTCGCGGACCTCGAGAAGCGGTTCCGGCGTGGCCGAGTTGCTGATCGCGGACATCAGGCGAGCTCCTGTTCTGGCTCAGCACGGCGCGATTCGGTCGGTGCTGGCGCGCGCAGCCAGCACCGACTAGACCGACCACCGTCCAGCCGGACTACCGGCGGCGGTTGGGTGCAGTCCTGCCAAGCGTGCCGACAGCGTGGTTGGAACCGGCAGCCGGGCGGCATCTCGTGCAGTGCCGGAACCGCACCGCCGATCGCGCCAAGCGGCTGTGACTTGTCCGTCTCCGGCGTCGGGATGGCGGTCAGCAGCGCCTCGGTGTAGGGGTGTTGCGGATCGGTGAGCAACTTTCCCGCGGGCCCCTGCTCGACGACCTGACCGGCGTAGCACACCACCACCCAGTCGGCCATCTCCGCGACCACGCCCATGTCGTGCGTTACCAGCACCAGGGCCATCTGGTACTGCCGTTGCAGATCCCTGATCAGCTCGAGCACCTGAGCCTCGATGGTGACGTCGAGTGCGGTGGTCGGCTCGTCCGCGATCAACAGACGCGGCGCGCAGGCCAGTGCGATCGCGATCATGACCCGTTGCCGCTGGCCACCGGAGAGCTCGTGGGGGTAGGCGCGAAGTCTGGTTCGCGCGTCCGGAATGCCGACCTGGCCAAGCAGCTCGACGGCGCGGTCGCGTGCTTCGGTCTTGCTGATCTTGCGGTGCAACCGGATCGCCTCGACGATCTGGTCGCCGATGGAGTAGAGCGGATCGAGTGAGGTCATCGGGTCCTGGAAGATCATCGCGATGTCCTCGCCACGGATACCACGCATCCGTGATTTGTCCACGGCGGATAGATCCTGGCCGTCCCAGACGATCTGGCCGTTGGCGATCCGGCCGCCATCGAGTAGCTGGAGCACCGCGAGGGCCGTGACGCTCTTACCCGATCCGGACTCACCGACGATCGCTACGGTCTGCTCGGCGGAAACCTCGAATCCGATGTCGTTGACGGCTTCCACCGTGCCGCGTGCGGTATCGAACTCCACCCGGAGATCCGCGACTCGAAGCAGCGGAACGGTTTGCTCGTGTTCGGCATTCGGCCACATTGGCCAGTCCTCGCCATCGTATCGGTGCCGCGGTAGTTGAGCCCGCCGCACTTCCTCAGACGTCTGACTCCGAAGGGTGCTGCTGACTAGAATCTGACTCTAGAACTGAGTGCTACAGTGACGCCGCTCACGCATACTGTCAAGAGTTCGCCGGGAGTTACCTTGCCTGGCGTCGTGGGCGAAAGAGGCCTTCCTGGCCAACGGTGGCGAGCAGCGTGCCAGATTGATCAATCATGCGACCAAGGCCGAGGCCTCGGCTGCCATGCGCGGAAGGGTTCGTGGTGGCATACCACAACCAGTCGCGCAGGCGGGGGACGCCATGGAACCACATGGCATGATCGAGGCTGGCCGCATCGCCCTGTGCGGTGCCGGTTTCTCTGCGGTGCTCGCGGACAGCCGCGCGGAGCAGCGAGATATCCGATAGATGGGCCAGCAGCGCGTGGTGTAACAGCGGATCGTCCGGTAGCCGCGCGGTGGGCCGCAGCCAGACGCCGGTGGCGCCAGAGGTCGCTGCGCGCAGTTCGATCGGTTGGCCGGGGCGCGCGGTAGGACCGGTGTGGAACGGAAACTCCGAGGGGCCCTCGGTGGGGGCTGCCGGTTTCGGACACGTCGTACTTGTCGTCGGGAGGTGCGTCGTCTCGTGGAACGCGGCGAAAGCGCTGAACACGACCGTGCCGTCCTGGGTGGCCTCGGCGTGTCTGATCGTGGACGGTCCGTCCGAGCGGAATCGGTGCACCGTGTAGTGCACGGGCACCAGCGGATCGCCGGGACGCAGGAAGTACGCGTGCAGCGAGCGGATGGTCAGCGCCGGCGGCACCGTGCGACCGCAGGCAACCAGTGCCTGACCGAGCAGTTGGCCGCCGAACAGTCGCTGGGTCGGCACCGGCTGATTCGGTCCGGTGAAGCTGTCAGTGGCGGTTTGCCGGACGTCCAGCACCGCAAGCAGCTCGTCCAATGCCGACTGTTCGGTGGCTTCGGCCGTCACGGGATTGCGGCCGGATGGCCGAGTTCGCGCAGCAGATCGGCCGAGTAGGCGATCCGCCCAGTCATTTCGGTCGCGGGCCGATAGCACAGCTCGAGCGCGGCATCGGCCATCACCGATGGCGGTTCCGACTCCGGATCGTTCTCGGTAGTGAGCTGGTGGAACACGGTGCCAGGGGTTGGCACAACCCGGTTTGGCGCGAGCGAGTTCACCGCGATGTCGGCGTTCTGCAGCTCGGCGGCCAGTCCACTGGTGAACCGCTCCAGTGCGGCCTTGCACATACCGTAAACCGTCCCGCCGCGCATCGCCCGTGGTTGGTACGGCTGGCGGGGATGACAGGCGGCGATCGAGGAGATATTCAGGATCCAGCCGTGACCTCGGGTTCGCATCGTGGGGATGACCAGCTGCGCCAAGTGGGTTGGCGCGGTCACCTGTACTTCGAACATCAGGGCGAACCTGCGCGCGCTGAACTCGGTGATGGGCGTGAAGTAGGTGACCGCCGCGTTGTTCACCAGGATGTCGATGGTGCCATGGCGATCAAGCACGGACTCGATCAAGTCCTGCCGGTCCATGGCATGGGCAAGATCCGCGCGATGCGCGGAGGCCGTACCGCCAGCCGCCTCGATCCGCGCGACGGTATCGCCGATCGTGCCAGGTAGCCGAGCGTCGGTCGCGTCCACGGTACGTGCCGAGACGGCCACGGCCGCGCCAGCCGAGGCGAACCGCTCGGCAATCGCCGTTCCGATCCCTCTACTTGCGCCGGTTACCAGCGCGACCTTTCCGTCCAGCTGCCCCATTGCCGCTCCTTGCTCTCGCGCTTGCCGAAGAGTCCATAAAGGATGTATCGCATGCGTAATTACTAGAACAATATTCTAGTAAGGCGGTCGGCGGAAGTGCTGATCGCGCGGATCCGCAGGTTGACAGCGGGCAGCGGAAGGCGCCAAGCTATTTTAGAAAACTGTTCTAAAACTGGCTGTGCCGAGACCGAGCCGGGAGTGCGGGATGAGCGGTATCGTGGCGGGTCGAGTAGTCATCGTGACCGGGGCGGCGCGCGGCATTGGCCGAGCGCACGCGCTGGAGTTCGCCCGGCAGGGCGCCAAGGTGGTAGTGAATGATCTTGGCGCCGAGGTGGATGGCAGCGGATCCTCGGATGGTCCCGCTGGCGAGGTCGTCGAGCGGATTCGCGCCGAGGGAGGTACGGCGATCGCCAATGGCGCTGACGTCACGGATTTCACCGAGGCGAAGAGCCTGGTGGACACGGCGGTCGACGAGTTCGGCGAGCTGCATGTGCTGGTGAACAACGCCGGGATCCTGCGGGATCGCATGCTGGTCAACATGACCGAGCAGGAATGGGACTCGGTGGTCCGGGTGCACCTGCGCGGAACCTTCGCCCCGCTGCGGCACGCCGCGGCGTACTGGCGGGCGAAGTCGAAGGCTGGCAAGCAGGTGGACGCCCGGATCATCAACACCACCTCGTCTTCGGGGATCTATGCCAATCCAGGGCAGGGCAACTACGGCGCGGCAAAGGCGGGGATCGCCGGGTTGACCGTCATAGCCGCCCGCGAACTCGGCCGCTACGGGACCACCTGCAACGCGATCGCGCCAGGTGCGCTGACCAGGATGACGGAGGGGTTGCGGCCGGATCGGGTCAAACCGGAGGCTGGGGAGTTCGATCCGGCCGCGCCGGACAACATCGCCCCGCTGGTGGTCTGGCTGGCCAGCGCGGAGGCAAAGGAGATCACCGGCAGGGTCTTCAATGTGCGCGGCGGTTCGATTAGCGTGGCTGAGGGCTGGCGCGCGGGCCCCGGGGTAGACAAGGAAGCGCGATGGGATCCGGCCGAACTCGGCGCCGTCATACCGGATCTGGTGGCCAAGGCGGTTCCGAACGCGCGGACCAATGGCGTGCCTGAAGGATGGGACGAGTGATATGGCGTTGAACCACGCGGCCGTCGGTGTCGAATCACAACCGCACGAGCGGACCTGGACAAGTGCCGACACCCTGCTCTACGCCGTGGCCGTAGGTGCCGGCGCGGATGATCCGGTTGGCGAACTCCCGTTCACCACGGAGAACTCCGACGGAGTCGCACAGCAGGTGCTGCCCACCTTCGCGGTGCTCGCCGCGCAGGCGCCACATGGCCTGGAACTCGGCGATTTCGATCGCGCCCGGCTGGTGCACGCGGAGCAGGAGTTCGAGCTACATCAGCCGTTGCCGCCGGCTGGTGGCGTCCGTACTACCGCACGTATCACCGGAATCCATGACAAGGGCTCGGCAGCGGTGGTTGCCACCGAGTCCAGGGCCGTCGATCCGGACACCGGTGCGCCGATGATGACCAGCCGCAGTTCGGTCTTCATCCATGGTGAGGGCGGTTTCGGTGGTGACCGGGGGCCCCGGCGGGAATGGCCAGAACCCGAGCGGGCCGCCGATATCGAGGTCAGCTGCGTCACCCGACCGGAACAGGCGCTGCTCTACCGGCTTTGCGGGGATCGCAACCCGTTGCACTCCGACCCGAAGTTCGCCGCTCGTGCCGGGTTCGACCGGCCGATCCTGCACGGGCTGTGTACCTACGGGATCACCGGTCGCCTGCTGCTGCACGCGCTCGCCGATTCCGATCCGGCGCGCTTCGCTGGAATGTCCGGCCGGTTCTCCAATCCGGTGTTTCCTGGGGAGACCCTGCGGGTCTCGATCTGGCAGGACGGGGCGACCAGCCGGTTTCGTACCAGTAAGGCGGACGGCACCGTGGTGATCGACCGTGGCGAGGTCACGGTCCGGGAGCCGTGACCACACCGCCGGAAGGCTGGCGGCTGCCTTCGGTAACCGCGCCCGAAGGCTGGTTACGCGTGGACTGTCATCTCCATACCGCGTTCTCCGGGGATGCCGTCACCACCATCGCCGAACTCGGTACCCGTGCCGTGGCGGAGGGTATCGACGTGCTCTGTGTGACCGACCATCACACCCTGGACGGCGCCTACGTGGCACACCAGGAAATGGCCGGAGTACGCATCATCATCGGCGAGGAGATCCGCACGCACGCCGGCGAGATCATCGGATTGTTCCTCACCGAGCGGGTTCCGTATGTGCTGCCGCTCGCGGATGCCGTCCGCCGGGTCAAGGATCAGGGCGGAATCGTCTACGCGCCGCATCCGTTTGACCCGAACCGGCGTGGACTCGGCCGGTCCGGAATGGACGAACTATGCGCGGCGGGCGCGCTCGATGTGGTCGAAGTCTGCAACGCCAAGGTCGTGGACGAGCAGGACAATCAACGCGCCATGCACTACGCGGCGGCGCGCGAACTCGCCATGGCCGCCGGTTCCGATGCGCATGACCAGGCGGGCATCGGCGGCGCCTACCTGCTGATGCCCGATTTCGACGGGCCGGCGGACTTCCTTCGCAAGCTGGCGGATGCGCGCATCACTGGGGAGTATCGGCCACACGATCCACTTGCCCGCTAACCAGCCACGCGTTCAGTCCAGCAGATCCTCGATGCTCAGCGGGTCCAGCCGCCGGATCAGCGCGATCGCCGCGGCGATCACCTTGTTGGCCTCGCGCTTGGCGTTGCACACGGCTATCTCACGCGCGGCCTCACCGATGATCGAGGTGAGTACCGCGACGGTGACCCGGTCGACCGGGTTCGTGCCAGCTCCGAGCAGTACCGCGTTCTGTCGAACCCAGTCCCGGTTGCGGCGGCGCCGGACCAGCTCGAACCCCGGCGGGCCATCGCCATCCATGAACAGGCGGGCGAGATCGCGACGTTGCCAGGAACACTCCAGGTAGGCCTTCGCCCCGGTGATGAACAGCTGCAGCGGCTCCTCGACGCCGTCCGCGCGAGCCTTGGCGACCGCGGTGCTCGCCTGCTCCTCGTGGGTGAGGTAATGGTCCTCCCACAAGGCAAGAAACAGCTCCGTCTTACCGCCGAAGTGGTGGTACAGGCTGCCCACGCTGGACTGGGCGCGCTCCACCACATCCGCCACGCTCGCCTCGGAGAAGCCCTGCTCGCTGAAGATCTCCCGCGCAGCCTGCAGCAGAACCCTGCGGGTCTCCGCCGTGCGGCTCCATTGCCAAGCGTTGCTTGGCTTGCCGCTTGCCTTACGTGCCATCAAAGCTCAGAGCTCCTCCCGCGCTGAACAGCGAACATCCCCTTCGTTGCTGAACGCAATTTTAGAATCCCGGGGAGCCACCGGACGGCCAGGGTCGATCCGGCGAGTCGGTGGCGCGCAGCCGAGGGAAACCGTCGGCCTTCCCTTGACAGCCTGGCATGCCGGCCCGCAAGCTGAATCAGTAGTAGAGCATCATTCTAGAAATGAAATCACACCTTGCTGCTTACCGGTATCCCAGGTGACCAGAGAGGACACCACAGATGGTCGATTTTTCGCTCAGCGACGAGGAACGGCAGATCCGGGACACGGTTCGATCGTTCATCGCGAATGAGGTGATGCCGCTCGAGTCGGAGGTGCTCCGGAACGAGCGAGCGGGTAAGCCCGCGGTGGATCCGGCTGTGGTCACCGAGCTTCGACAGAAGGCCCGGAAAGCGGGCTTCTGGGGCGTGAACACCCCCGAGGAGTACGGCGGCATGGAGCTGGGGCCGGTGATGTCGGCCATCCTCTCGATCGAGGTTGGCCGAACGTACGTGCCGTTCAGCTTCGGCGGTAGTGCGGACAACATCCTGTATGCGGGCAATGCCGAGCAGAAGCAGCGCTACCTGTTGCCGACGATCGCTGGTGAGCGACGATCATGTTTCGCGATCACCGAACCTGGCGCCGGCTCGGACGCGCGGAATATCCGCACTCGCGCGGTGCGGGACGGCGGCGATTGGGTGATCAACGGCGAGAAGACGTTCATCACGGGCGGCAACGAGGCCGATTTCGTGATGGTCTTCGCGGTCACCGACCCCGAGCGGGGCGCGGACGGCGGGGTCACCTGTTTTCTGGTCGATCGCGATATGGGCTGGAAGTCCGAGCCTATTCCGACCATGGGGCAATGGGGCCCTGCCGCACTGGTTTTCGACAACGTGCGAGTGCCGGAGAGCAATATCCTCGGCGAACTCGGCCAAGGTTTCCCACTCGCCATGCGGTGGATCGGCCAGGGCCGCTACCTGATCCCGGCTCGCGCGATCGGCGCTGCCGAGCGGATGCTGCAGATGGCGATCGACTATGCGAACATCCGGCAGTCGATGGGTCGGACGATCGGGGAGTATCAGGCGATTCAATGGCAGATCGCGGACTCCCAGGTGGATATCGAGGCAACGAAATGGCTCACCCTGCACGCGGCATGGCAGGTGCAGCAAGGTAGGGACGCGCGCCATGCCTCCTCGATCGCGAAACTGCACGGTGCGGGGATGGCGAATGACGTCGTGGACCGGGTGTTGCAGATCCACGGTGGGATGGGCTACACCAAGGAACTGCCGATCGAGCGGTGGTACCGCGAACTTCGCCTGTTGCGGATCTACGAGGGCACCGACGAGATCCAGCGCAGAACGATCGCGCGTAATCTACTGAAGGGATACGCCAAGCTTGGCGGGGTTGGCGAATGACGGGGCGGCGGCGCGCGGCCATCGCGGGAGTGGCCGAATCCGAGTTGGGCAAAACACCACATCTGACCGTGCTTGCCCAGCAGGTGCAGGCGAGTCGGGCGGCACTTGCCGAGGCCGGGCTCGGCAGGGACGATGTGGACGCGTTGTTCGTTGCTGGGAACTGGTCGTGGTCGCCGGCGGTCGCGCTGGCCGAGTATCTGGGTATCCGACCGGACTATCTGGACAGTACGAATATCGGCGGATCCTCGTTCGAGGCGCATATCGGCCACGCCGCGGCCGCGATCGAGGCCGGCATGATTGATGTGGCACTGATTACCTACGGTAGTACGCAACGCAGCGATCGTTCCCGAAACCAGCCACGACCAGCAACCCTGACCGAGCAGTACGACCGGCCGTTCGGCTTGCCACTGCCGGTTGGTGCCTACGCGCTGGCGGCCGCCAGGTACCAGCACGAGTACGGGGTCAGTGGCGCGCAGCTCGCCGAGGTAGCGGTGAGCACCAGGAAATGGGCCCAGCTGAACCCAGTGGCACTGCACCGGGATCCACTCACCGTGGACGAGGTGCTGGCGTCACCGATGATCTGCGAGCCATTGCACAAACTGGACTGCTGTCTGGTCACCGATGGCGGCGGGGCCGTGGTACTGGTTGCCGAGGACCGCTGGGCGGACCTTGCCACTCGACCGGTTCAGGTACTCGGTCACGGCGAAACCACGACGCACAGCACGATCACGAATATGCCCGACCTCACGGTCACTGGCGCGGCGCGCTCGGGGCCACGGGCCATGCGAGCGGCAGGGATCGACTTCGCCGACATCGACGTGCTGGAAATCTACGACTCGTTCACCATCACGGTGTTGCTTACCTTGGAATCACTGGGTTTCTGCAAGCCAGGTGAGGCGGCGGACCTGTTCACCGAGGGGCACGCCGCTCCTGGCGGCCGCACTCCGATCAACACCAACGGTGGCGGCCTTTCCTATACCCATCCCGGCATGTACGGCATCTTTCTGCTCATCGAGGCGACCAGGCAGCTACGGCACGATTACGCGGCGACCGACCCGCGCAGGCAGGTGACCGACGCGGAGGTCGCGCTGGTACATGGCACCGGTGGCGTGCTCTCGTCGACCTCGACCGTCCTACTCGGAAGGAGCTGACCACGTGGTACACATCGTCGTGGACCCGGAAAGCGAGCCATTCTGGGCAGGATTACTCGTGGGCGAGCTGCGGTTGCAGCGGTGTGCCGCATGTCAGCGGGCGATCTTCTATCCCCGATCGGTCTGCCCGCATTGCTTCGCGGCCGACCTGAGCTGGTTTACCGCGGCCGGCACTGGAACCGTGTACTCCGTTACCGTGCCGCATCGGGCGTTCGGTGAGTTCGCCGAGCAGGCGCCGTTCATCGTCGCACTGGTCGATGTGGACGAGGGAGTGCGGATGATGACGCGAGTTCTCGCCGAACCAGGCTCGGTGCAGATCGGGGATCGGGTACGTCTCGCCCCGAATAGCCTCGGCGGAGCCGAAACCGGCGAGCCGGGCAGCGTATACGCCTGTTTCGAGCCGGTGGGGTAGCGATGAGTGTTGTCGCACGCGCCTCCCGTGCCGAGTCGATCCGGGCACTGTTCAACCCAACGTCGATCGCGCTGGTTGGCGCGACCGATAAGTCTGGCTGGTCACTGAGTACTTTCGTGAACCTGCGGGACAACGGCTTCACTGGCCCGGTATATCTGGTAAATCCACGTGCCGAACAGGTGCACGGCCAGCAGGCGCATTCGTCGCTTTCGGCTATTGGCGCACCGGTTGATCTCGTGTACGTCATGGTGCCGACGGCGGCGGTGCTTTCCGTGCTGCGTGAGGGCGAGCGGCTGGGTATCCGCCAGTATGTGGTGCTGACCGCGGGCTTCGGGGAGATCGGCGCGGAAGGCGCGCGGCGGGAAGCCGAGGTCCACGACTTTGCGGTCGCGCACGGGCTTACCGTGCTCGGCCCGAACGGTAACGGCTTCATCAATGCCGCGGCATCGATCACGCCGTACGGACTGCCGATTCCGGCTCCGCTGCTTTCCGGCTCGGTAGGTGTCGTACTGCAGAGCGGTGCACTGGCCAGTGCGATCCTGACCTTTTCCCAAGCACGGAACATCGGCTTGAGCCTGCTCACCGCGATGGGTAACGAAACCGTGGTTTCGGTCAACGATGTGCTCGACTACCTGATCGATGATCCACGGACGAAAGTGATCGCGCTCTTTCTGGAATCGGTGCGTCATCCGGCGGAGTTCGCCGCCGCGGCACGGCGGGCCGCGGCCACCGGCAAGCCCATCGTGGTACTGAAGATCGGCTCGAGCAAGTTGGCTTCGCGCACCGCGCAGGCGCATACCGGCGCGCTGGTCGGCGATGACGCGGTCGTGGACGCGGCTTTTCGGCAACTTGGGGTGCTGCGGGTGCGCTCGCTCGAGGACCTGCTCGTGACCGCGGGTTTGCTCACCGAGCTTGCCCCGTTGCGCGGCACCAGGATCGGTGTTGTCAGTGCCTCCGGCGGAGCATCGGAGATCATCGCCGACCGGGCCGAAGAGGAAGGCCTGGATATCCCGGCCTTCGCCGAAACTACCCGTGCGGAACTGGACGCGATCCTGCCCGAGTTCGCCACGGCCCAGAACCCGCTGGACGTTACGGGCTACGTGGTCGTCGATCGCACGCTGCTGAGCAGAGCGATGGAGGTCGTATCGCGGGACCCCGGGATCGACCTCGTCGTGCTGGTCTCCGATCTACCGAGGGTGGAACCCGCGAACGTGGACCTGGCGATGCGGATGTACCAAGCAACCGTGGAACGAGTGCGGCAGGCGCCGGTACCCGTCGTGGTGGTCAGCAACGTACTCGTGGACGTCACCGCGTTTGGTCGTGGAGTGCAGCACGAAACAGGGTTCCCCTATGTGGCTGGCGGTATCGAACACGGGATGACCGCCATCGGGGCCGCGGCGCGCTGGTCCGCGGTGATATGGGACGAGGTACCTCGGCAGGTGCGGCCCGCGGAACCGGTTATCGCCGGGGAACCGAGCGGCATGTGGACCGAACAGCAAGCGGCCGCATTGCTCGCGGATAACGGAATCCCGGTTGTTCCCGCGCAACTAGCGACCGATTCGGACAGTGCGGTGGCCGCGGCGGAGGGTTTCGGCTATCCGGTGGTGCTGAAGGCGGTCGCGGATGGTTTGGGACACAAGAGTGATATCGGTGGTGTCCGGCTGGGACTGGCCAACCCGCGCGAGGTTCGGCAAGCTCACGACGACGTACGCGCGGCCCTACAGGCGCGCGGCGCCACCGGGATCGGCACCCTGATCCAGCCGCAGCGCTCCGGTGGTGTGGAACTGCTGGTTGGCGTGGTTCGGGACGACACATGGGGGTTGACGATGGCGGTCGGCCTCGGCGGTATGTGGGTGGAGGTGTTGCGGGACTCCGCGCTCTGCGTGCTCCCGGCAGGGCATGCCGAGGTGCGTGCGGCGGTCGAGCGGCTACGCGGTTTCGACGTGCTGCGTGGCGCGCGCGGCGGCGAACCGGCCGATGTGGACGCGATCGTCGATGTAGCGGTGCGGATCGGCGCGCTGGCCGAAGGAATCGGTGACCAGCTCGATTCACTCGAGGTCAATCCACTGCTGGTGCGCGGCTCCACGGTGGAAGCCTTGGACGCGCTGATTACCTGGCGGCCGGCCGTGGCGTGATCTGCTGGCCCGCTAAGAAGCCAGCGCGGTCCGCGCGGCGGCTGCCCCGGATACCGCGCTGGCTGCCGCCGCGATCCGGGTGGTCAGCAGCTCGTTCGGTACCCAGCCGTCCGCGCGGTCGGTCAGCCACTCCTGGTCCACAAAGCACCCGGGCAACACCGATGCTGGCGCGCGTCTGCGTAGTTTCGCGGCCAGCGTGGCATCCATTCCGGCGGCATGGCTGCGAGCCGTACCGATGCTGATGGCTTGCACCGCTAGTCCGGTCAACGTCGCTCGCGGTACCAGGTCCAGCCAGCCGAGTAGGGTGGCGCTCGCGGTGAGGTGATAGGTCGGTGTCACGGCGACAAGCGTCTCCGCGCCATCGAGGTATCGGTGTGTGCTGCGCACCCGGGGATGCGCGTCGTTGCCTGCCATGAGCGCGGAGTGCGGTACGTCGCGCAAGTAGATGGTCCGCACTCGGTGTCCGAAATCGGACAGGGTCCGGCAGGTTTGGGTGGTAATGGCTTCCAGCCGGGAAGGCCGCAGGGGACTACTGCTGAGCAGCACGATAGTGGACATGTGTCAGTTCCTCAGATCACCTGCCCGGCTGTCCGCAAGTAAACCCGGGCATGGTCACAGAATCGCGAAGAATTGGGATCGGAATGTGCGAACTATGGACAGGAACTGGCGGCAACACGGCAGAAGTCGACGTGCCGACGTCGGACGAGCCGCTGCGTGGTTGCCATTCGCCGAGTACAGCAGTTTGTCGGAAAGTGGTCAACGAGATGAATTCCCGTCTCAACGAGTGAACTCGACGGGGTGACTGTTTACAGTACCTCCGATGGCCGGGACAGAACCGAACGACAAGCATGCCACGGTGTCGCTGGCGACCGCCGTACGCACCTGGGCGGCGATCGCGCTGCAGACGTTTGGTGGGCCAGCTGGCCAGATCGCGGTGATGCAACGGGTACTCGTCGACGAGAAACGCTGGCTGGGCCAGCGTCGTTTCCTGCATGCGCTGAACTACTGCATGCTGCTGCCGGGCCCGGAGGCACAACAGCTGGCCGTCTACACGGGATGGTTGTTGAATGGAACCCTGGGCGGGGTGCTCGCCGGCACGCTGTTCGTGCTCCCGGGTGTGCTCGTCTTACTCGCGCTGTCCGTGGTCTACGTCGCTTATGGCGAGACGACGATCGTCACGGCGATGTTCGCCGGGCTCGCCCCCGCGGTCCTGGCGATCGTGGCGCAGGCCCTTGTCCGGCTGGCCAGACGCGCGCTCGCGCACCCCGCACTGTTGCTGATCGCGATCGCGGCGTTCCTGGCGCTGTTCGCCTTCGCTATACCCTTCCCGCTGGTTGTCGGCCTTGCCGCGCTCGCCGGTTGGTTGCTGCACCGCTGGTCGCCGCACGCGATCGGGACATCCGCGGGTGCCGTGGCCGATGACGGACCGGCCCCGCTCATCCCGGACGACGCGTTGCATCACGAGCGGCCGAGCTGGCGGCGTTCGCTGCGGGTAATCGGTATCGGACTGGTGTTATGGGCGACCCCGGTGGTCCTTGTCGCGAGCCTTACCGGTATCGGCAGCGTGTTCACCAGTCAGGGCTTGTTCTTCTCCGGGACCGCGGTGATCACCTTTGGCGGTGCCTACGCGGTGCTCGCCTTTGTCGCGCAACGCGCGGTCGAGGTCTACGGCTGGCTGACCGCCGGCGACATGGTGCGTGGCCTCTCGCTCGCGGAAACCACTCCCGGGCCGCTGATCATGGTCGTGCAGTTCGTGGCATTCCTCGGCGCGTTCCACAATCCTGGCGCGCTTGACCCATGGCTGGCCGGGGTCCTCGGCGCGCTGCTGACCACCTGGGTGACCTTCGTGCCGAGCTTTCTGTTCGTGTTGCTTGGCGCGCCCTATATCGAGCAGCTGCGGCGACATGCCGCGCTGAGCGCCGCGTTGACCGGGATCACCGCGGCGGTGGTCGGCGTGATCGCCAACCTCGCCGCGTACTTCGCGAACCACACCCTGTTTGGTGCGGTCACCGAGATCGCTTACGGGCCACTGCGACTGGCCATTCCCGAGCTCGCCAGCGCGCGACCGCTGGCGTTCGGTATCGCCGTGCTGGCCTTCGGCATGGTTTTCGGGCTGCGCTGGTCGATTCCGCGGGTACTGCTGCTGGCCGCCGGGTTGGGGCTGGTCGCCGGAATGGTCGGAATACCCGTCAATTAGTTGCACGGAATTAAATTCATTGCGCAAAAAAAGATTCCGGGAAACCGTGGCGTGGCTCGCAATCCTGGTTTATCGAGTTGGGTTTACACGCCACGTGGGCTCGGCTAATGTCGTCGGCATGACGCGCGATTCCATCCTCACTACCCGAGGATACGTGGACTTTGCCCGCGTCTGTTCGGCATTGTGTTCGTGCTAGCGCATCCGTATTACTGATTCCGCGCGTCCGATTGTCGACGCGAGATCGCCCGTATGTCACGACCCGCACCGGTAGAACGAGATTCCCTGGTGTGCGGTTGTCAACTGCTGCCTTGGTGGAGTCGTAGTGATTGTTTCCGGTGAAGACCGGCGGACGGATCGGCCGGTGGATGGACGTGCCGAGCTCGACAACCGAAGTCCCATCGCCGTCACGGAGGTTCGGCGCAGCCGCACGAAGTCACGCGGCGGAATACCGCGATGGTTGTTCAAAACGTTCAGCCCGATCGGCCTCATCGCGTTGTGGCAAGTACTGAGTTCGGTGGGCGTACTCGATCGCGCGACACTGGCCTCGCCGGCGCAGATATTCGATACGGCGCTGCAGATGTGGCAGCAGGGGCGACTGCAGGACGCGGTTGCCGTTTCGACTCAGCGGGTACTGGTCGGGTTGGCGCTTGGCCTGCTCGCCGCGGTTGTGCTCGCGACCCTCGCCGGGCTGTTTCGCCGGGGCGAGGACCTGATCGACGCGCCGATGCAGATGCTGCGTACCGTACCGGTGATCGGTCTGATTCCGCTGCTGATCATCTGGTTCGGTATTGGCGAGGAGCCGAAGGTCATCCTCATCGCGTTGGCCGTCACTTTCCCGCTGTATCTCAATATCTACGGCGGAATTCGCAATGTGGACGCCAACCTGATGGAAGCTGCTCGAACGCTTGGCCTCGGCTGGTTCGCCCAGGTGCGGCATGTGGTGCTGCCAGCCGCGATGCCGAGCGCACTGGTTGGCCTACGCTACTCGCTCGGTTCGGCGTGGCTGGCACTGGTATTCGGCGAAACGATCAACGCCACTTCCGGGATCGGCTACGAGATGAACACCGCGCGGGAGTTCTTCCAGACCGACGTCATCGTGGTCTGTCTGGTGCTTTACGCGGTACTCGGGTTGCTCGCTGACTTCATCGTGCGAACTCTGGAAAGGACGGTGCTGGCATGGCGACCAGCGTTTCGCGGGAGCTGACCGGATCGGACACGGGGCAGTACGAAAAACCAGCGATGGTACGGGGTTTGACCCGCCGGTTCGGCAGCCGTGCCGTGCTTGACGGGCTCGATCTGGACATCGAACCGGGCCAGTTCGTCGCCCTGCTCGGAACGAGCGGGTGCGGCAAGAGCACACTGCTGCGGATTCTCGCCGACCTGGACGGGGAGATCACCGGAACCGTCCGGGTGGCCACCCGCAGGGCGGTGTCCTTTCAGGCACCGAGACTGCTGCCGTGGAAACGCGTCTGGCGCAATATCGTGCTCGGTCTGCCAGGTAAGGCCGATCGTGCCCGCGCCGAGCAGGCACTGGCCGAAGTCGGCTTGAGTCACCGGGTGGATGTCTGGCCGAAGGTGCTCTCCGGTGGGGAGGCACAGCGCGCCGCGCTTGCCCGTGCGCTCGTGCGGGCGCCGGATCTGTTGCTCCTCGACGAGCCGTTCTCCGCACTCGACGCGCTGACCAGATTGAAGGTGCAGGCACTCGTCGCCGAACTCTGGCAGCAACACCGCTGTGCCGTACTGCTTGTCACGCACGATGTGGACGAAGCACTCCGGCTTGCCGACCGGGTGCTCGTCCTGCGTGACGGCAGGATCGCCTACGACCAGCCAGTTGAAGCCGCACGGCCAAGGGCGACCGACACCCCGGATTTTCTTGCGCACCGTACCGAACTACTGAGCTGGCTGGGCGTACCCGCCGGCGACTCCGCAACCACCTGACGCTGAGGTAATGGATATGTCTATCGAGTTCATCGGAATGATCGGGGCACAGCACGTGTCCGAGATCCACCGGGCGAGCGGCCCCGCGGTCGACGGTGACTTTCTCGCGCGTTTCGCGAAGGCGCACGAGGACGCCGGTTTCGACCGGGTACTCATCGGCCACGGGTCGAGCAGTCCGGACGGTACCCAGCTGGCCGCCCATGCCGCGGCGCACACCGAACGGCTTGGCTTCCTGATCGCGCACCGGCCGGGGTTCGTCGCACCGACACTGGCCGCCCGAACCTTCGCGACGCTTGATCAGCTTTCCGGGGGTCGGATCGCGGTGCATGTGATCACCGGTGGCAGCGATACCGAGCAGCGCAGGGATGGTGACTACCTCACCAAGGAGGACCGGTACGCCCGCACCGACGAGTACCTGGACGTACTAACCCGCGCGTGGACCGAAACCGGACCGGTCTCGCACGAGGGCGCGTACTACCGCTTCGAGGGGTTCAGCACCAAGGTGCATCCGATGCAGCAGCCGCGGATCCCGCTGTACTTCGGCGGATCATCGGCTTCCGCGTACCGGGTCGGCGGTAAGCACGCGGATGTGTTCGCGCTGTGGGGCGAACCGCTGGCACAGACCGCCGAGCAGATCGTGGCGGTACGGGAAGCAGCGGCGGCGGCAGGCAGGTCGGATATCCGTATCAGTGTGTCCTTCCGGCCGATCCTCGGCCGGACCGAAGAGGAAGCTTGGGAGCGCGCGCATCGCGTGCTCGCCGAGATCAACGCCGCCAGTGGTGGTCACGGGTCGTTCACCGGGCCGCTCGGTCAGGAACGAAGTGGACCAGCGGTGAGCAATGTCGGCTCGCAACGCCTGCTGCAGGCGGCGGCGAGCGGTGAACTGCACGACCGTGCGTTGTGGACACCGACGGCCGCGGCGACGAATGCCGCGGGGAACTCCACGGCGCTGGTCGGAACTCCGGAGAAGGTTGCTGCCGCGTTACTGGACTATGTGGACATCGGCGTAAGCACCCTGCTCATCCGCGGTTACGACCCGCTGGATGATGCCATTGACTACGGCAAGGAGCTCATCCCGTTGGTCCGCCAGGAAGTTGCCCGCCGCGAAGCCAGCGCCAATGCCGCGCGGTCGGCGTAACGGGGGTCAGGATGCATCAACCACTAGCGCGGCGAACCTTCCTCGGTTTACTCGGTGCCTCGGCCGTCGCGCTGACCGCCTGCGGCGACAGCACCGTCGCCGCCGACGGCAGCGTCAATCTGTCCGAAGTAGAGCTCACGGTTGGTGATCAGGCACGGCAGCAACGAGCACTGATGGAGGCGGCAGGGGAGCTGGAGGACATCGAGTTCCAGCTGGACTGGGCGGACTTCGCGGCTGCCGCACCGTTGCTGGAAGCGCTGACCTCCGGTGCTATCGATCTTGGTATCGCGGGGGACGCGCCAACCTTGAACGCGCTCGCTTCCGGTGCCAACATCAAGATTGTCTCCGCGATCCGCTCGCCAAGCCAGGGTGGCCTCGCGCTGCTACTACCGCGCGATTCCGGCATCAAGCGGGTCGCGGATCTGCGCGGACGCACCGTCTCGCCCACGACGCAGGGCAGTATCGGGCACTATCTGCTGCTCGCCGCGCTCGACGAGGCGGGCGTTGCCGCCGACGATGTCCGGATCAGCTTTCTCGAGCCGGTCAACGCGAACGCGGCGCTACGCTCCGGCGCGATCGACGCGTGGTCCACATGGGACCCGTATACCGCCTCGGCAGAGGTGGAGCAGGGCGCTACGGTGCTGCGCGACTCGCAGGGCCTCACCCATGGGTTGACCTTTTTGGACGCTTACCAGGAGGCGCTGGACGACCCGGGCAAACGCGCGGCGATCAGGGACTTCGTCGAACGGTACAACCGGTCACTGCGGTGGGCACTGGACAATCACGACGAATACACCCGGTTGTACGCGGAGCTCACCGGCCGACCGGAGAGTGTGGCCAGCGCGGTCACCGAGCGCGCGAAACGCACCGGTGAACCGGTGACCGACCAGGTAGTGCGCCAGTTACAGGAGGTGGCGGACAACTACCGCGGGTTCGGTGTGCTACGCCAGCCGCTGACCATTCGCGAGCATGTGGTGAGCGAGCTCTGATGGCGGAATGGATACCTGAGCGCTCACCGAGGGGCACCGTCGTGCTGTTGCCCGGCAGGGGCGAGCACCCTGGGGTCTATGCCAGGTTCGGCCGCCGGATCGCGCTGGACGGCTACCGGGTACTCGTGCCGGACCCCGGCGAGTGGGACCCGGCAGCCTGGTACGGCGGCGAGCATCGCGGCGCGCGCATCCTCATTGGCGCCGATACCGGCGCGCTTGCTGCCTGGTCCGTGGCGTTGACCGTGGAACTGGATGGGCTGGTGCTCGCCGGTACGCCGTTGTCGGCGCCAGTGGTGCCCGTTGACCAGGTGGACGAGCTGGCCGCGCGTACCTCCTGCCCAGTGCATCGGGAACTGCTCAGCGCCGATGCCGAGTTCCGCTGGGGTGCGCTGGCCGAGGATGCCGGCGCCGCGCCGGAGCGGCTTCCCTCGGTGCCAACTCTGCTGCTGCACGGCGAGCTGGACCAGATCACGCCGAGTGATCCGGTGCGTAAGCTTGCGGCGCGGCTGCCGCAGGCTTCGCTTGCTCTCGTCAAGGGCGGAGTGCACGATATTCTCAATGATCAGTTTCACCGGAGCGTCGCGGCACGGATCGTGCTGTTCTGCGAGGAGATCGGTCAGGGCGCCATGATCATGCCGCTGCCGGACGTGGATCGGGGCGGCCGTACTCGGCGCGCCGCACTGGTGCAGGTGTCGACGAAGGTGGACTACGCCGTGCGGGCACTCATCGCGTTGGCCCGCACCGAGGACGAGCAGTTGACCTGTGAACAGATCGCGCGCCGGACGTCGATACCGCTGAATTCCCTGGTGAACCTCATGGTGGAGCTACGCCGTGCGGGGGTGGTGGCCAGTCAGCGCGGCTGCGAGGGCGGCTACTGGCTGGCCAGGGAGCCGGCGACGGTGTCCGTTGCTGAGCTCGTCCGCGTCGTTCACGGCTCGTTGATCAGCGGCCCGGCAGGGGGAGTAGGGAGCGGGCTCTGGCGACGGCTCGAGATGACCATCGGCGAGCTACTGGACAATACGACGATCGCGACGATCGCCGCCGACGATGCTGCCCCGAACGGGGTTTCAACCAGCACGCGAGTAGGAGTAACACAGCGATGACCGGACACGACGCCTTCCACCCCGACCTGCCCTCGTTGCGCTCGCGATTGCACCATGTGCGCGGCGAGGAGCTCGACGGAAATACCGCGCAGACCGAGGGCATGCGCAGGTTGGCCGCGGTCAGTGGGGAGCGGGTTGGCTCGGAACGGATCTGGATGGGCGAAACGCATGTCGCTCCGGATACGGCCTCGGACAACCATCATCACGGTGAATCGGAGACCGCGATCTATGTGGTCAGTGGGCATCCCGAGTTCGTATTCCACGACGGCGACCAGGAAGTGCGGATCAAGACCGCGCCGGGGGACTATATTTTCGTGCCGCCCTACGTGCCGCACCGCGAAGAGAACCCGGATCCGAACGAGAAGGCGGTAGTGGTCATCTCGCGCAGTACCCAGGAGGCGATCGTGGTCAACCTGCCCGAACTGTACGCGCTGTAAGCGGCTGGGTTGTGCTGAACCAGGACATTCGGCGCGCGTCAGCAGGCAGCTGCACCAGCCCGCAGTTGCCAGCGAGTGCGCAGTTCCTCGGTGGCGCGTTCGCCAGCACGGACGGTCGCGGCGCAGTGCTCGCGTAGCTGCTCGGCTCGCGCGTCGTCCGCACGGAACATTGCCCGTAGCCGGCCGCTGATTTCGTCGCTGGCGTGTCGCATGGTGGGTCACCATCCCTGGATTGTTTGTTGGTCAACGGGGCGGTACCGGCTCGGCCGGATTGAGCAGTGCTTCGATGATCGAGCGGCCGGCGGGCGCTAACTCGTCCTTATCGGACTCTTGTGAAACGGCCAGATCCTGACTGGTCGGTTCCGGGACGAGCGGTTGAACCGACGGTATTTCGGGTTCCGGTTCAGTCGCACGCTCGAGCAGGTCCGGGCTTGGCAGCTCGTCCACGTCGACATCCGGCCATGGTTCGCCGGTCAGCGTCACGTTCCGTTGATGCGCGTCGTCGCCACCGCCTCCTCGGGCGCCAGCGGCGCCACCCGGCAGGAAGGGCGCGAAACCCGCCTGCTGGTTCGCGCCGCCGGGCATGGCCGGCATCCCGGTCGACAGTGGACGGCGCATACCCATCAGATCCGTCGGCCCGGCACCGGTACGCGCCCCGGGAGCGGGGTTCACTTCCTGGCGAGCCACCCGCGTTGCCACCCAGCGCCGCGGGTGCCATCGCGCCGGTGCTCAGCGTGCCCGGGTTCGGTACACCCGTTGCCGGTGAACCCATCGTTGGCGTGCCGGGTGCGCCGTGGCCCGCACCGGGTTGCCCCGCTGGACTCGCTTCGGCAGGGTTCGTATCGCCTGGCGCCGGCGCGACCTCGGGTCCACCGTGTCCGGCAGGTGATTGCGACGGTTCGGCGCCGTCCGGCCGGAACTCGTTGAGTGCGGTACGCAACTCGTCCCAGGTGTTTCGCAACTGCTGTTCCGTGGCGTCGCTGGCGGCATGGAAGGCGTCCAGCCGTGCTTCGAAGATCGGCGCGAACACGTTGCTGAGCCAGTCCTGGATATCCGCGTCAAGCTGCCCGACCAGTTCTGGATCGGTACGGCAGGCGCGGGGGTTGATCTGCAATCCTGCCAGCTTCGCCAGCTCGATCAGCTCGGCGTCGGTGGGCGGCGCATCGCTACTCGCCCGATCCACCAGTGTGGCCACCTGGTCGGCGGACAGACCGGCGATATCCTCCAGCGCCAACGCGCGCACCGTTCTGGCGTTGCGGATGATGGCCTGTTCCGCGGTGTTCACCACCGCCTCGATGGTGCTGGTGAGTTGGTCGATCCGTGCTCCCGCGTCGGTATTGGCCGACATGAGCCCGGCGAGCCGATGAGCTGCCTGATTCGCGGCCGCGCCGTGCCACACACCGAACAGATCCTCGGCGGTATGGGCCACCTCGGTGCCCGCCTCGCCGAGCTCGGTCCGTGCCGCACGGAGCGTCTCGGCATCGGTGCGAAGTTTGTCGAAGGCGATCTCGCGGTATTTGGCGGCCGGTTCCGCGATGCCGTGCTGGTAGTCGAAGGGTGTGCCGGTGTGCCGCGCGTACAGCGGGCCAAATCTGGCGAAGAACCGCAGGCCGTCCTCGGCGAGGTCCATGATGGTAGCGGCGCTGCCCGCGCCGGTCGATCCTTCGCTGAACAACCGTGTTTCCAGCTCCGTGAGCTGCTGCTCCGCGCTCATCATGCCGTGCTCGCTTCCTCGTGGAACAGCGCGCTGATATCGGCCGCGATCCGCTCGTCCATGTCCTGGTAGGCGCGCAGCGCGCTTTCCACATCGGTGCTCATCGTCGCGACGGACTGTTCGAACTCCCGCAGCTTTGCGGGGATCAGTTCCGTCACGACCTCGCGGTAGAGCTCGGCGAGGTCATCCTGTTCAGTACCGCCAAAGTCTCCTGGTCCGAGTGCGTCGGTCGTGGGCGGTGCCGTCCGGTCGCGCATGGCTTCGATCGGCCCGCGCATCCGCTGGCAGACCGAGACGATCTCCTCGGAGGACAATGCGAATCCAGTCACCGTCATCTCCCTCGAACCGATCTCGACGTATCCGAACGTGTTGTCTGGTGAGATGAGCAGGCATGTGGGCGGGTTTCCTTACGGCCCATTACGGAGGTCTTACCTGGCGATTCCCGCTGGTCAGAGGCCTCGGAACTCGGTCAAGCTCGGGGCCGTTGGGTGGGTATGGCAGACGATCGAGCGCGGGACCGGCTGCGGCGGTTTCCCGGGGTGCGTACCGTGTCCCGCCGAATCCAGCCAGGTGAGCCTGCCCGGTTCGAGCTCAGCTACGTGCGGCAGGGAACGCCGGGTGCCACGCCATTGCTGATCATTCCCGGCGGCCCGGGCCTCGCCGCAGTGTTGCCGTATCGCGGCGTGCGCCAGCTCGCCGCGGAGGCCGGGTTTGACGTGGTGATGGTCGAACACCGGGGTGTCGGGCTTTCCCGCACCGATCCGGCTGGCGCGGATCTACCGATGTCCGCGATGACTATCGAGGCGGTGGTCGCGGACCTGGTCACGGTGCTTGACGACTGCGATATCCAGCGTGCCGTGGTGTATGGCTCGTCCTACGGCGGCTACCTGGCTCAGGTGTTCGGTGCCTGGCACCCGGAGCGGGTGCACGCGATGGTCCTGGATTCCACCTCAGCGGTCGCGGCTGACGACGTGGAGGTCCGCGACTACCTGCGTCGACTGTTCTGGTATGGCAGCGAACCGGATACCGCCACGCTCGCCGAGAAGTTGCGTGCGCTTGTCGCCGATGGCCTGGTCAGCGCGGAGGACACCGGGGCGGTGGTGCCGACCGTCTACGAGTTCGGTGGCGCACCGTTGCTTGAGCGGTTGCTGGACGCGGTTCGCGCCGGCCGGGACCGACCATGGCGATGGGTGGCTGGCCTCGGCGCGAGGGAACTCGATGGTGGGCATCCGAATTTCATGGAGTTTGATCTTGCCGGGGCGATCTACTACCGGGAACTGCGCGCGGTTGATCCGGATGGCGGACCGCTTGATCCGCAGCTCCAGTACGCGCGCCGTGCGGACAGATTCCCCGCGTTCGTGGGTGAACCGGTGGATCTGCTTGCCGCGTACCCGAATTTCGACTGGCCGACCGTAGTGCTCTCCGGCGCTCGGGATATGCGTTCAGCCCGGCCAAGTGCGCGCAAACTCGCCGCGCGGCTCCCGGACGGCCTACTGGTTGGCTTCGCGAACTCGGCGCACAGTTTCCTTGATTTCCACCCCAACGCCGCGATCCTCGCAGCCCGCTCGACCGCGAACGGTTGCCACCACCGGTTGCCGGCGCTGACCGATCGAATCGAACGGATGCGTAAACCCGTGCGGTCGCGGTTGTTCACGCCCATGCTGACCGGTTGGCTGCTCGCGGAGCACGGGTTGGCCGCGGTCAATCCCGGCTAGGTTCGTGCCGGTGGTGCTGGAGCCACCCGGGACTGAAGATTCAGAAGATCCGACGATGGTCCGTGATGACTGCGGCGCACCGATTGACGTCGGCGAACTCGGCGATACCGGCCAGGTACACCTGGCCGACCGAGCCCCACGCGGATTCCAGCTTCAGCAGATCCGGCCAAGCTATCAGCTCGATCGCGTCAATTTGGCCGCCAGGCGAGCTACCATCCGGGTGTACATAGGCCTTGGCCGCGTCTACCCGTGACTGGGTGTATTGGATGAGGCCGGGCTGGTCGCGGAACTTTTCGCCATGCGCAGCGAATCGCGCCTCGAACTCGGCGTCGTCGAGCCCGGCTCGCCGGCTGATCGAGACGGTGATCTTGGCCGTGCCGACCGGCAACAAACCCCGATCAAGTAGCTCGCGCTCCCGACAGAGCAAAGTGATCGTACTGGACAGGTCAGCCATGCCCGGTTCATCGGGACGCAGTTTCTCCAGATACGCGGGGCTCTGCAGCAGTTGTTCGACTGCGGCTTCGTTGTCGAACCAGATTTCGCCAACGCCGTCGTAGTCCAGGGGTGCCAGACCGTCTACCGTCGGATTGATCCGATGGTTCTGACAGTACCGATTGATCGTGCCATTGGCCTGAACCGAGCACAGTCGGCCCAACTCGCCGTGGATCGCGTGCCAATGGTAATGAAACCGCTCGGCAGGCAGCTCTGGGTTGCGTGAGACGAGTTCTATCAGTTTGACGCCGGGAGCGTAGGACATGGTCAGTTTCGCCATTCTCTTCAGCTCGCCGCACATCCGACGGACGGCGACGCGATGCGGGTATGGGGCCGACACGCTACCCGCCGAACGCAACCAATAACTCGTCCTACGGCTTGCGCGCTGGCTCTTCTTCCGGTTGAGTCGCGCAGGTATCCGTGCTACAGGACTGTTTGCGCCAGCGTTGGATGATCGCGAAACTGAGCAATGCCAAGGAAATCAAAGCAAGGAATGGTTGGATTGGCGCCCAGATGCTCAGCGCGCCGGAGGTACCTAGCACGATCAGGATGATCTTGTTGCAGACCGGGCAGCCGACCGCGAACACCGCGAGCAGCACGGCGCCCAGTGGTGTCCGATGTGTACGGTCCGGTAGCGCCGTGGCGCCAGGTAGTGCGAACCACGCCGCGGTGAGGAGGATAGTGGCGGCGAGTACGGGGTATTCCCACCAGCGGACCGGAACCTCGCGCGAGAACAGGGGCGTGTCGATGATGTCGGTGGGTACGCCGACCACCAACAGGGTGAGCACGCCGGCCAAGGCGGCGCGATAAGGCCAAGCGATTCGAGCCAGCATCGACGCCTCGCTGTCTTCGGGTCCCGGTCAGTTGCCGACACCATGCTACTATGCATCATAGTAGAGTAATGCGACCGCAAGATCCCTAAAGATTGCGATCCCGGGGCGCCGACGACCACGGTAAACTCGCTAACCTTTAAGAACGCGGTCACACCCAGTCACCGCAGATTGCGGTCAGGTATGTCCGCGTCGTCCGTGGTCCGGACGCGGTTTGGCAGCAGCACGGCCGCGACGATGAACAGCAGTGCGCCGCCGCCAGCCTTCGTCCAGCCCTGGTGGAGGTGCTCGAAGCCGCTTTCCGAAAGCCCTTGCTGGAGCATGAACAGTCCGGTGACAACCAGCCCGATCAGCCCGGCGAAGCCCACCAGCAGTCGCCCTTTGCTCGCCGCTCCGATGAGCGCGAGTACGGTTGCGATCATGAGTGGCATGGCCAACGATCCGATGAAACCGGCTGTGTCTGGGCCCAGCCCGTTCCACAGCTGGCTGAGCGGAATATCCATGCCCTCCCGCCGGCCGATCCACCGGCCAAACGCGCTCAACACCAACGCGATCCCGCCGGCGAGCGTGCAGACCACGGCGGATACGTAGCGAACCATTCTCGCCGCCGCGTCGTCAGCTGTCCTGGGGGTAGAGCGCGCGGGCCGCGGCTCGGCGGCGGTGGCGGTTACCGAGCACGTCCGTACTGTCCAGGAACTGGTCGACATTGCCCACCACGGGCAGCGCACGCACGGTGTCCTCGCTGATGGATTCGCGCAGCGCGTGCGTGAACCGTTCGGCGTGCAGGGTCCGGAAGGGCCGGTCGTGGTACGGGCGGGTACGCGTGTCGATGTTGGCCGTGAGGCCGAGGTCATTGTGCATCGCGGCGATCGTTTCGTACGCCGTGGCAAGGTGGCCCACGCGGTCGTACCAGCCGGTCGCGCGCAGCGCGGCGGTGAAGACGGGCGTCAGCGTCGTGGCGCAGGGCAGCCGCGCGAAAGCACTGCCGAGCCACTTGCCGTACGGCGGATACGTGCGTGCCAGCAGAAAGCACAATCGGGTCAGGTCGCGAACCAGACGGGCGGCCACGATCGCCGAACCGAGCTCGTCGCCGACCTGGCCGCACCGGCCGGTGAAGGCCTCTTCCTGGCTGATCCGCTGCCACTGACAGGCGAGCAGGTAACGCCACAGATCGTCGGGGTACCAGGAGAGGCGGTGCCGGGCGGAGTTGAGTCGCCCCAGCCCGTCGTGGAAGACCTCACCCGCGGTGACCTCGGCCAGGGTCTGGGTGGGGGTGGCAAGCCAGTCGAAGACCGTGATGTCGGCGAGTGGATCGAAGCCGAGGTGGTTGGTGAACCAGCCGTCCAGGTCAGCGACGACGACGCCGTGCCGCAACCGTCCCGTGGTTGCCCGCATCTGCCGATTGCCGCCAGCGGTGCGCGGTTCGAGATTCGTCGGATATCCCAGGAAAGTGCGTGGCAGATGATCGGCCAGCAGCTCGGTGATCGCGGCGCCATGTCGGTCGAAGTCCCGCTTGTTCAGGAACAGCTGCACGCGCGGAGCCCAGTCGTGGTCAGTGGACTGCGCGGTGTCGAAACCGAGCACTTCCGAGCCCGTACCGATCAGCGCGGCCGTGTGTACCAGGCCAGGCAGCTGGTCCTGCAACAGCGGGGCGACGGCATCCAGGTAGAAGCGGTGCGCAAGCCGCAGGCCGGGGATGAACTCGGTAGCCATGTGGGGATGCTGGCATCCGGGACCACGTACGGCGACCGAATATCGCCCAGCAACGCCGCGAGCTGTGTGACGCGAGCTCGAGGGATTTTGTGATCGCCGGTTGTTGCGAGATCGGTGGAGCTTCCCTGATCACGCTGGTCTAGTCAGGGCCCCACAAGCAGGAGAGCGAGAACGACAGCGAGCGGTCGGGGAGGGTCCACGCCAGCTCGCGGTCGTACATCGCCCGCTACGGTTGTATGCGGTTGCGGCGTCGGATGAGCCAGATGGTCGCGGCGGTGCCACCGAGTAGCGCCACGCCGCCTGCTCCGGCGAGTACCGGTACTAGCGGGAATGAGTTGGTGGTGGGTGCTTCGGCGATGTTGGCGGTGTTCTGGGTGTCTCGCTGTTCGCCGAACACGTCCTCGGCTTCCGTGCCACCGTTGCTGGCGTATTCGGGGCCGTTTTCGGGTTCGCCGGTGACGGTTAGTTCCAGCTCGATGTCGACCAGCGTGGGTGGTGGGTTGTTGCCGCCGCCTTGGCCGAGTTTGACCCCGATGTAGTACCAGTCGGCGACGGAATGGTGGCGCTCGCTACCTTCCCGGTTGAGGTAGCGCACTGGGGGTGTGGCGAGCGGGCCGAGAGTGGTCGCGTTTCCGGTGTAGGCGTCGGTGTTACCGCCGTCCATCAGTGGTGTGTACCGGTTGGGTGTGTACAGGTCGGTTTTGATGTTGGCGATGCGCGCGTCGTCGTTGTCGGCGAAGTTGACTTGGTAGGCGAGTCCTTGGCCCCAGTCGAGGTTTACGCGGTAGAAGACGTACTCGCCGTGGGCGAGGGAGTCCTGGTAGGCGCCGGAGTCGTCCAGTGTCGCGGCGGAGCTGAATGAGCCGCCACCGATCACGGGTTGTGCCTGGCCGTTCTGTTCCCGGAGTTCGACGTTGCTGGTCTCGGCTGGTTCGCCCTTGCTACCGGTTACCGGTGGTTCGATGCCGATCTGCATTTCGACGGGCAGTTCGGTTTGCTGCGCGGTGCCCGAGTCGCGGAGCACGTACATGGTGTAGGTGCCGGCTTCTTGGCAACCGCCGCTCATACTCCCACTGGTGGTGTCGAGGGCGAACTGTGCGGTCAGCGGCTCGCCGTCTTGCCCCATGCTCGCGGTCGTCCGTACTCCTCCTTCGTCGACGCATTCCGCGCCGGATGGGGAGATCACGTTGATCCCGAGCGCGTCCACATCGGCGATGCCGCCTTCGCCGCGGGCGAGTGGCACGGTGGCACTGAAGTAGCCAGTGCCACCCTCGGGGATGTCCACCGCGTAGTGCTTGCGCTGTTGTGGCCCGAGGCTGTCCACGTACTGGCCGGGTCCGATTTCCGGTGCGCCTGCTGGTTCCTGGGTACCAGTTACCGATTCACCGGCTGGTTGGTAGTTGCGTAGTGCGACGCTGGTGATGCGGGGTAGGGCCTGTTCGAGTGCTTCGGCGTCGGGCGCGCGGGTGTAGGTGCCGCCGGTGGTTTCGGCGATGCAGTTGAGTTGTTCGCTGGCCTCGTCGTCGACGCCGAAGCCGACGGCGTGCACGACCGTGTTGATGCCTTCCTCGGCGAGTTCGTCGGCGACGTCGCAGGGGTCGGGTGGTGCGCAGGTGTCGAGTCCGTCGGAAACGAGCACGATGGCGCGTTGCTTGTCGTCGGGTAGTTGGTCGGCTGCGGTGCGCAGGGAGTGTCCGATGGGGGTGTAGCCACTGGGTTGGATGCCGTCCACCGCGGTGGTGATGGCTTGGCGGTCCAGTTGTTTCACGTCTTGCAACACGGAGACGTCTTGGCAGCCGGCTTCTTTCTCGGCGGGTGTTTCGCCGGTTTCGGTGCCGTAGGTGGTCAGGCCAAGTCGGGCGTCGTCGGGCAGCATGTCGACCAGTGAGTGCACCGAGTTCTTCGCGGCCGCCATCTTGGTGCCACCGCTGGGGTCGTTGTCTTTCATGGAACCCGAACCGTCCAGGACCAACATCGTTGGCGCGTACTCGACCTGCACCCGCGGAGCCTGCTCGTTCCCGGATGGCTGTGCTGCTGCCGGGGCCGCGAGCAAAGCACTGGCGACGGACACGGCGGCCAGCGCGGCTAGCTTGTTTCGCCACCTGCTCATTGGTTCTCCCTAAACCGTCGTATTTCCCATTCGACTGGGCGGAGCCGGCCGCCGATTCGGAACGTCGAAGGACATACGCGTAGCAATAAGAACCATGCGCACCAGTAGAACCACGCGGAGCAGTAGAACCGCTGTGCCGCGGACTGCGCCGTCCCATTGGGCAACCAGGACGCTAGCGCCGTGACATGGTCGTGCGGGCTGCGAGTAACGCACTGAACTGCGATCAAGTCGAGAAGGCCCGTTGTCGAGCAGCTGGCTGCCGCCGGCTACGCAATGGTCAATGTGGAGGTTGACCAACGGTTCGCCGCTAGTCGCACCCCGGTCGACGATCCATGAGCGCGTCGGGCGAAAAGCGCACTCGACGGGGTTACGGATCGGCCTGTCGCGGTATTGCCCAACACTGGCGGAAGTTTGCCCAACCGTGTGTTTACCGATGTTCTCAGCCTACCGAGTCTGTGGCTGCCACATTCCTATCCCGGTTGTCCGCAGCATGCGCCGGACGAGCACCTACCAGTAGCGCCCGCTCGGCGGGCTTGTCTTTGGCTCCTACACCGATCGGCATGGACGAAAGAAGGCGTTGGTACTCACCATCTGGATCATGCTCGTCGGCACCGCCTTGTTGGCGGCGATGCCTACCTATGCGCACATCGGGTTTCTCGCCCCGGTGGGCGTGATCCTCGCGAGGCTGATTCAGGGTTTCGCCGCGGGCGGCGGATTCGGCGCGGCGACGTCGTTCTTGATCGTGAAGAACGAGCGTCGCAAAGGATTGCTCGGCAGTTTCCAGTTCGCCAGCCAGGGCCTGGCAACGCTACTGACCGCTGGATCCGCGGCCCTGCTGACCGCATTGCTGTCCGACGACCAGATGAGCTCGTTGGGTTGGCGCCTGCTATTCGTGTTCGGACTATTCATCGGCCCTGTCTGCTACTACATCCGCCGCCACGTCGAGGACACCCCAGTCCCGACAGGATCCGCTGAATCCGCGGGACGCTCGCCGATCCTGAATGTGTTCCGCGAGAAGTGGGCGGACTGCTGATCGCGGGGTGAGGCCTTGGTCGTCTCGACCGCGTTGAACTATTACCTGCAGTACTTGCCCACCTACGGGTCAACGAGTTGGGCCTGGATGAGTCGCTGTCGTACCTGGCCCTGATGATCACGGGCGTGATCCTCACCGTCGGCGCCCCTTTCGTCGGCATGCTTGCTGACAAGCTGGGGCGCTTGAAGGTCATGCTGCCCGCCGCGACACTGATCGGCGCGGCGGTCGTCCCGCTGTTCGGATGGGCCACCGCAGGTCGGTCTTTTACCGTACTGCTGGTAGGCATGGCGCTTCTTGGTCTACTCAAGGCCCGCTACTTCGGAGCGCTGCCTTCGGTGATGGCGGACACGTTCCCGGCACGTACCAGGGCAACGGGCTTGTCATTCAGCTACAACACCACGGTCAGCATCTTCGGCGGGTTGACGCCGATGATCGCGACCTCACTGATCGCGCTCACCAATTCATCGATAGCACCGGGCTACTACATCCTGGCCACCGCATGCGTGAGCATTGTCGCCCTGCTAGCCGGGAATCGACGGCGCGGTTTCCGTTGAACTCGGGCCAGTCGCGGTATGGCAGCTCGTGACGTCCACGGCGTAGGCGGTGCCGCCACGTCGCTTGCTGTAGGTAACGGTCCAGAGCAGACCACAATAGACGGTCAGCCCGGTGACAAAAGGATTCCAAACCCAAAAGCGCAGGTCAGCGATAATACTGACCTGCGCTTGGATGGTGCGCCAACAGGGACTCGAACCCCGAACCCGCTGGTTAAGAGCCAGCTGCTCTGCCAATTGAGCTATTGGCGCGCACTGCACCGGTTACTCACCGGGCGAACGAGAAGAACGTTAGCACAGTGGCTCAGAGGCCTTGTGCAGGGGCCCGGTCGCCGGTAACGAACGTGCGTCGACATTGCCGGGTGCGTGCTGGACAATCGGTGCCGTCCGGCACACTTGGAGCTCGGTAGTCACACTGAGGGGACAATCGAGCATGTCGGGGCTGCGTTTTCTGGCCCGCCACCGGGGCGGCGCCAACAAGCGGGACAGGATCACTGGATCAGCGCGGGCGGCGAGTGTCGCCGGCCTAGCCGCGCTCACGCTGACCGTGGTGACGGCCCTGGCCGGCTGTACGCCGTCTCCCGCGGAACAGGTCGCGAACACCGGGCAGCAGGGCTCGGCGAAGCCGAGTGCGCCAAGCAAGCCGATCTCGATGAAGTTGAACCCTTCGGACGGCGCGAACGACGTGGAACCGGGTAAGCCCATCACGGTCACCGCCGAGCACGGCAAGCTCAGCAAGGTCACCCTGACCGGCGAGGATGGCACCCCCGTCAAGGGCAAGATCGTCGATGACGGGGCGCGGTGGGTTTCCGGCGAACCGCTCGGCTTCGGCAAGGGTTACACCGCCAAGGCCGTGGGCACTGGCTCGGACGGCGAGCGCGCGGTGGAGAGCTCCAGTTTCCGCACCGCGACCCCGCAGGGGACCGCGACGGTGTCCGTGCAGCCAACCGACGGTGAGACCGTAGGTGTCGGCCAGCCGTTGATCTTCACGTTCAGCACGAATATTCCGGACAAGGAAGCCGCGGAGGAGGCTCTGCGGGTGAGCACCGATCCGGTGACCGATGGCGCGTTCTACTGGTTCGACGATGCCACCGTGCACTGGCGGCCCAAGGAGTACTGGACGTCCGGAACCAATGTGGACATCAACGCCGCCATCTACGGTAAGGACCTTGGCGGCGGCATCTATGGCGGGGACGACCAGCGGGCCAAGGTGCAGATCGGCGACCGCGTCGTCGTGATCGCCGATGGCGCGAGTTACCAGATGTCGGTGTCGATCAACGGCAAACAGGTGCGCAAGATGCCGATCTCGATGGGCAAACCTGGCTATGACACGCCACACGGCACCTACGTCGCGATGAGCGAGCACCAGGGCTACACCATGGACTCGACGACCTACGGGGTCGCCGAGGACGCTCCGGAGGGCTATCGAATCTGGGTGGAGATCGCTACCCGCATGTCCTACAGCGGCATCTTCTACCATTCGGCTCCGTGGTCAGTGGCTCAGCAGGGAAGCGAGCATTCCAGCCACGGCTGCATCAACCTGTCGTCCGAGGACGCGCGCTGGTTGCAAGGTGTATCCAACAAGGGCGATGTGATCATCGTGCGGAACACCGACGGTCCCAAGCTGGAGCCGACCGATGGCTGGGGTGACTGGCAGATCCCGTGGGAGCAGTGGCTATCCGGCGGGAAGCGAAACGGCTGAATCGATAGCAGGCACCGGTAGCGCGCGGGGTTGGTGACATCCCGTGACCGCGTTCTTTCAGGTTAGCGGTCACGGGGTCCGCTCCCGTTGCGTCGCGTACTCGTTCGTCTGGGTGGACACAATAGACATAAAAATCCCCCGTATCGACTGGATACGGGGGATGCTTGTATGGGGTGAGTGACGGGACTTGAACCCGCGACATCCTGGACCACAACCAGGTGCTCTACCTGCTGAGCTACACCCACCATGCGCTGCCGCGCTAGCGCGGCAGCCGCTGGACGATATCTTAGCCTTCCCGGAAATCCCGGTGCGCACCGGGCTCGGTTTGCCGGGCTGGCCGCACCGATCGCGTCACGCGGGCGGGTTGGTGATCTCGGCCGCGGCCGCCCTTGCCTCGTCACTGCTCGGCCCCGGCTGCGGTACGAAGGCCACCCGCCGGTAGTAGCTCAGCTCGCTGATCGACTCCTGGATGTCGGCGAGCGCCCGGTGCGCGAGCCCCTTCTCCGGCTTCGCGTAGTAGATCCGCGGGTACCAGCGCCGGACGAGCTCCTTGATCGAGGAGACGTCCACCATCCGGTAATGCAGATGCGCGTCCAGCGCCGGCATATCGCGGGCGATGAACCCTCGGTCGGTCGCGATCGAATTACCCGCGAGCGGGGCGGACATCGGCTCTGGCACGTATTCCCGCACGTAGTCGAGCACTAGTTGCTCGGCTTCGGCGAGGGACAGGGTGGAGCTGCGCACCTCGTCAGTGAGCCCGGACTTGCCGTGCATCTGGCTAACGATCTCGGGCATGCCGGCCAGCGCTGCATCGTCGGCATGGATAACCAGATCGACACCGTCGCCAAGGATGTTCAGATCGGCATCGGTCACCAGCGCGGCGATCTCGATAAGCGCGTCCTTGCCGAGATCGAGCCCGGTCATCTCGCAGTCGATCCATACCAAGCGGTCATTCACCCGGGAGAGCTTAACCAACTCGGCGGCCAATGTTGGCCACTACGGGCACACGTCCGCGAGCCGTGGCGCGTGATAGGACGACGCCGGAGCCGTTCAGCGGCGATGTCCTTCCGCGTGGTACGTCGCGGACATCACCGCATCGCGCAGGGCGGCGCGGAGCCTGCCCACGTCGAGCGGGTTGAGTACGGCTGCTTCGCCTGGCGGCGCGATGAGCACCACTCTGCCGTTCGCCGCCGATACCGTGAGGCCGCGTTTGCGCCCGGCCATGTCTTGACAGTTGACCAACCACTCGTCCTGCGTGTGCACCCCGACCTCCACGGTTCCGTCAGTTCTCCTGGCGTTGGTTGTGGGACGGGTTACCCCGGATCGGCTTACGTGGCTTCTCCTGCAATTTGCGGAAAATCCTTCTGACCAGACGGTCGGGGGTGTGCGAGGACGTGCCGCGCACCCCCGGTGGTGGTTACCGTCTGGCGTTTACCGGCGCCGTCTCCGTCGCCGGCGTGACCGGGTGCGCAACGTTCTCCCGGACGGCGTTAGCGGCAGGAGCGTTCGGCCGCCGCGGAGCTGGCCGCGCGATCAGCGTGAACGCGATCAGGGCCGCGATCGCCAAACCGGCCATCACCAGCGCCATCGGCAGCGCCGAGGACTGCCCGCCGAGGCCGACCAGTGGCGCGGCCAGGCCACCGACCACGAACTGCAGCACGCCGAGTAGCGCCGAGGCACTGCCGGCCGTCTTCGGGTTCGCGCCGAGCACCAGTGCCGTCGCGTTCGGCATCACGAATCCGTTCCCGGAGATCAGCAGGAACAGTGGCGGCAGCAGTCCGGCCAGACCAGCGCCGCTGACCGCGGCGATCACGAGCCCGATGCCGCCGATGCTGGCCAGGATCAGCCCGGTCCGCAACAGCCCGCGTTCGGAGAACCGGCCGACGATCCGGCCGTTGATCTGCCCGAAGGCGACAAGGCCGATCGAGTTCAGCCCGAAGACCAGGCTGTACGCCTGCGGGCTGAGGCCGTAGAGGTCCTGCAGCACGAACGAGGAACCGGAGATGTAGGCGAAGATCGATGCGAACATCAATCCGCAGGCCAGGCCGTAGCCAATGAACATCCGGTCGGTGAGCAGGCCGCCGAAGACCCGTAGTGTCCCACCGATCCGGGCGGGTGCCCGCCGCGCGGTTGGCAGCGTTTCCGGAAGGCCGAAGGCCACGACGGCGAACAGGATCGCGCCGAACGCGGCGAGTATGACGAACACGCCACGCCAGGTGGTGAACTGCAGTACCTGACCGCCGATCACCGGCGCGAGGATCGGCGCAAGCCCAGTGACCAGCATCAGGTTCGAGAAGAACCTGGTCATGGCCTTACCGGAGAAGAGGTCACGTACCGCCGCCCTGGCGATCACGATTCCGGCGGCGGCGCCGATCGCCTGGAGCGCGCGGAACAGCATCAGCGTTTCCACCGTCGGCGCGACCGCGCACCCGATGGACAATGCGGTGTAGATCGCGAGCCCGACGAGCAGCGGCTTGCGCCGGCCGAGTGAGTCGCTGAGCGGGCCGGCGATGATCTGGCCGAGTGCGATACCGATCACGCATGCGGTCAGGGTGAGCTGGACCGAGGATGCGCTGGTGGACAAATCGCCGGCGATTGTGGGCAGCGCCGGCAGATACATGTCGATGGACAGTGGTCCAAGCGCGGTCAGCCCGCCGAGGATGAGGGCGAACCGCAGCTTGCGTCGTCGAGAAACTCCGTTCGTAGTTGGCTGTGTGGACGTAATGGTCGTCGTCATCCCGCTCCCACGGTTGCACCGTGTCGTTGTTCGCACGGGCCGGCGGGGCTCACCTCGCGGGTCCGCGCATTCCTTTCCCATTGGGTTTCATCGCCGTGAGTGGGTAACAAGTTAGCCAGAGCAACTATTTCGATTGTGGTCTTTCGCACGTGGGCGTCGCCCGGTTGGGCGGGCCACGAGGCTCTTCGTGGCGGCATGCCGCTGGGTGGGGTAGTGCGGTTGAGCCGTTTGGCTGATAGAAATACGTGTCCGCGGTCACAGTGACGTGACCGAGTTTCGCTGCTGCGATCGCGGGCAACTACAGCCCGTGCTCGATCACTACGGATGCGTGTTCAGTTCGGGCTGCCGTTCCCGTAACCACCATGGAGCTGGTGAACATGACATCCTCGCAGTACCTCGCGAGGCGGGCCTTCTTGGCTCGTGTGGGGATTCTCGGCGCGGCGGTTGGTGCCGGCGGTCTGCTGCCGCGAGCGGCGCTCGCGCAACCCGGAAATCCACTCGACGACGTGGTCGCGCTGCTGCGGCCGGTGCTGGCGAAGCTGGCTACCGACACGATGAACGGCCTCGTCGTATTCGTCTGCCCAGGGCCGGACGAATACTCGAAGGCACAGGGCACGCCGCGCGGCGATCCCGGCGCGCTGGAGGCGGATGCCGCGCGATTCCTGACCGAGGCGCTGGACAATTTCGTGCCGTTCCCCGATGAACTGGCCAGACCGGTCACCGCCGCGCTCACCACTGGTCTGGCGGACGCCGGCATCGAACTGCCCGGCCTCGACGCCTTGCCGAACGAAGTAGCCACCTTGGACAAGGCACTGGGCTCGCTGTTGCGCAACGATGCCACGATCCCGCTTTCGCTGCTGATCGCCGGATTGCTCAATCTGGTGGCGACCACGGTCAACCCCGCCGCGGTGAACGGTCCGTTTGTCTCGCCGTTCGCTCGACTGTCCTTCGACGAGAAGGCACGGGCCTTCGAGGTTATCGAAACGCCGCTGGCCAGCCTAGTGTCGACATTGGACGTTCAGTTGCCGCAGCCGCTCAGCGAGTCGGTATCCGGACTGCTCAAGTTCGTTGGTGGCGCACTGCTCGAGTTCGCCGCGTTCGGTTCGTACGGCGAGTACGCGGTCTTCGACCGCGAGACCAAACAGCTCACCGGCAGGCCGGTCGGCTGGCAGCTCACCGGTTACCAGCCGGACGGACCTGTCGAGGGCTGGGACGAGTTCATTGGCTACTACCAGGATCGCACGGAGGTGCAGGACTGATGCGCGATGTCATCGTGATCGGCGCGGGTGGTGGCGGCCCAGTGGTTGCCAAGGAGCTCGCCGCCAAGGGACTGGACGTGCTACTGCTGGAGGCTGGTCCCCGACACGAAAACCCACGCGAACAGTGGACGTCGTTCGAGGACGATGCGAACAACCCGCTTACCGGGTACTTCCGGCTCGGGCCGACTGATCGTTCGCGTCCGGCGTGGTTTCGCGAGTGGTCGCAGAACTCGTTCGTCTGGCAGCTGTCCGGGGTCGGCGGGACGACTCAGCACTTCTACGGCAACTACCCGCGAGCCTATCCGGGCGTGTTCAACGATTACTCGGGCGCCGACGCCGGCGAGTACGACAAAGCACACCGGTTCCCGTTCGGCTACGGGGAGATGGTCCCTTACTTTGAATGGGTAGAGACGACCGCACCGGTTATGACCGCGGCCATGGGGCGTAAGGAGGAGCGGTTCTTCCGTGGCTGCGAGACCCTCGACCTTCCGGTGCAAACCACAAAGACCACGCGCGGGCCGTCCTACCGTCCACAAGAGAACGCGATTCTCCAGCCGGGCGGCACCGCGGGACGAACCAGTGACCGGAACCTGCTGAACTACCCGCAGGCAACCGGGTGCACCTTCTGCGGTTACTGCTTCCAGGGCTGTATGCGGCCAGTCGGCGGGCCGCGAAACCAGTACGCCAAGCGTTCCACGGACAACAGCTACGTGCCGATGGCGCTGACCGCGAACGTATGGGCGACCGAAGGCAGGGCGGCCACGCTGATCGCCGATGCCTACGTGACGCAAGTACACGCCGAGAACAGGGCGGGCAAGCTGACCGCGACCGGCGTGACCTGGCGGGAGAACGCCTCCGGCACCGAACACCGGGAAGACGCGAAGGTCGTGGTGATGGCCGGTGGCTGTACGGAGAACCCACGGTTGTGGCTGAACAGTGGTCTGCCGAACCCGAATGGCTGGGTCGGCCGCGGATACACCGACCACTTCTTCGACTGGGTTTTCGGGGTGTTCGACGAATCGGTTGGCAACCCGAAGGGCGTTGGTTCCGCCGCACGCCTCGATTTCCCTCCCTACGGTGGCCTGGAGAACGTCGGGCTACCGCCCGCGCTACACGCGTTCGCGATGAACCTTTCGGACAGCGGTATTCGCGGGCAGTACGCCAACGGCAGGGGGATGACCGGCGAATGGGACGGGCCAGCCGGCCGGGTACTTGGTCCCGAGCTCAAGGACATGGTCAGCGGCGGGCTGGAGAACATCCTGAGCGTGCTGGTGATCACCGACGACGACGTGGAGGCGGATAACCGGGTCACGCGTTCGGCGCTGCCCGCGGATGAGAACGGTCCGATCCCGAAGGTGCACTTCAGGGCACGCCAGCGAACCGCGCGAACGCTGCGCAACCGGGAGTTCATGGCGCGCAAAGCGACCGAACTACTGCGCGGTGCCGGCGCGCGCGAGGTGTACCGGATCGACTGGGCTCCGCTGATCCTGCACGTGCAGTCCTCGATGCGGATGGGTGAATCCGAAAAGGACTCGGTGGTGGACGCGACCGGCCAGTCGCGCGCGGTGCGCGGGCTGTACATCGCGGACAACTCGGCGCTGGCCAACGGCTTGGGTAGCCCGAACCCGACGCTGACCACACAGGCGCTCGCCACCAGGACAGCGGAGCGAATCTTCCAGGAGCACTTCGGTGGCCTCCCGTGGGTGCGTACCGAATCGCCGGTGGTGTCCACGGACCCTCGGGTGAGCACCCGGCTGGCCGAACTCGGTCTCTGACTCCTGCCGCGCGGTGGTCGTGACGGCGTTATACCTGAGGTGTCGATAGTTCGCGCGGGTCACCGGTTGGTTATGCTCGGTGGTTATGAGCGAGCAGACCGCGTCCGTGCTCGCCCGCGCGGCTGACCTCACGGCGGCAGGCGACGCGGCATCCGCCATCCGGCTGCTGCGTGGTCTGCTGGACATCGAGGACGCCAACGCCGAGGTATGGTGCCGGCTGGCCGCCGCGCAGCTGGAGATCGAAGAGCCCACGGCCGCGCTGCGGTCCGCCGGCCAGGCACTGCGGCGTACCACGGCTGCCGACCGGACCGGCCAGGCGTGGGCGCACCGGCTACGCAGTCTCGCGCTCGTCGAGCTGGGCCGGCGTGGCGAGGCGATCAGCGCGGCCCGCGAAGCGGTACGCACCGAGCCGCGGAACTGGCGCACGCATATCACCCTCGCCGACTGCTTGCTCACCGACGAGCGCACCGTTGCCGATGCCCTCCGCGCGGCGCAACAGGCCGTGCGGCTGGCGCCGGAGCACTCGCGGCCGTACGAAGTGCTCGGCGAGGCCGCGGAACGGTTCGGTGATCCGGAAGGCGCGGAAGACGCCTATCAGACGGCGCGTGCGCTCGACCCGCAAAGCGAGCTAGCCATCGAAGGGTTGACCCGGCTGCGCGCCGATCAGCCACCACCGAGGGCACCCGACCGTCCGGCGCGAGTGGCCCAGTCACTGCCGCCGGGCCCACGGGCCGATACTCATCGTGCCTTCGGCGGACTGCTCCGGCGCCTCGGCGCATGGCTGGCCGGCGGTTCCATGCTGCTGATGCTCGCCGGAATGCCGAACCCCACCAGGCTGCTCGCCTGGTTCGGGCTCGGACTGCTCCTGGTCTGTCTGCTCGTCGCGGGCGGGGCGTTGCGGGCATTTCCCGGGGTAAGCCGATGGCGGCCGAAATACTGGTGGCAGGGCAGCGTGCTGCTGATGATCGGCGCCGGCACGCTTGCCGGGGCATTGCTCCTGCTGGCGAGCTGGACTACGTTGCTAGCTCTCGATCTCGCCGCGACCCGACTGCTCACCCTCGCGTTGTGCTGCGCCGCGGCCACCGGCGTGATCGGCTACCTGACGGGTCCACATCGGACGAGACGATCGGGCAGGAAGGGCTGAGCGATGCCGCAACCGTTCGGCGCGTACCAATCGGAGATCTACCTGAACGGGCTGAACGGAGTGGTTCCGGACTTCACTACGGACGGCACCGCGCTCGAGGCCATGGCCAGGGAGGTGCTGCGGCCAGAGCCGTACGGCTACGCCGCTGGCGGAGCCGGCTCGGGCGCGACCATGCGGGCGAACCGGGAAGCCTTCGACCATTGGCGGATCGTGCCTCGGATGTTGACCGATGCCACCGATCGGCAGCTGGCCACCACCGTGCTGGGTACCGAGTTGCCCGCGCCCGTGCTGCTCGCGCCCATCGGCGTCCAGTCGATCCTGCACGAGGAAGGTGAACTGGCCACCGCACGCGCGGCGGCCGCACTCGGGGTGCCCATGGTGCTGTCCACCGCGTCCTCGTATTCCCTCGAGGACGTCGCCAAGGCGAGCGGAGCCGGGCCGAGATGGTTCCAGCTGTACTGGCCGAATGATCCCGAGGTGGCGGCCAGCCTGCTGCAGCGGGCGAAGCGGGCCGGCTACAGCGCATTGGTGGTCACCCTGGACACCTGGACGCTCGCCTGGCGGCCGTCCGATCTCGACCAGGCCTTCCTACCGTTCATTCGCGGCACTGGAATCGCGAACGCGCTCACCGATCCGGCCTTTCGCGCACTGCTCGAACGGACGCCGGAGGAGGACCCGCAGGCAGCGATCCTGCGCTGGGTTGGCATGTTCACCGGCACGGACAAACGCTGGGACCAACTGCCATTCCTGCGCGAGCACTGGGATGGGCCGATTCTGCTCAAGGGCATTCAACACGTGGACGACGCGCGCCGCGCGGTGGAGGCGGGCATGGACGGCGTCGTGGTCTCCAACCACGGCGGCCGTCAGGTGGACGGCGCGGTCGCCTCGCTGGACGTGCTGCCTTCGATCGTTCGAGCCATCGGGGAGCGCGCCACCGTCCTGTTTGACTCGGGTATCCGTAGCGGTGCCGATGTGGTCAAAGCGCTGTCCCTTGGCGCCAACGCGGTCCTCCTCGGCCGCCCCTTTGCCTACGGATTGGCGGCTGGTGGTGAATCCGGGGTCCGGCATGTGCTCCGCAGCCTGCTCGCGGACCTCGATCTGACCATGGCGCTGTCCGGAAACGCGAGGCTGGCCGGGCTCAACCCCGATGTGCTGACCCGGAGCCTGTGACCGCAACATCCCTCAACATTGCGGTCACAGCTCGCGCACCAGCTGGAGTAGCTGGTCGGTACGGGCACCGGGAGCGCTCCTGGTGAGCAGTTCGGCGATGGCGAACAGGTCGAGGGCTTCGGCGATCCGTTCCCAGTTGGCCGGCGCGCCGGTCAGCTCGCGGTAGTTGTCCCGGAAGCGCTCCCGGTACTGGGGTGGATAGTCAGCGGCGAAGCGCAGCATATTTCCGGCATCCACCAACCCATTGCCACTGTGGCTGAATTCCCAGTCCAGCACGGCGCTGACCCGCCAGTGCCCGCCGCGCCGCTCGGCTAGCAGATTCTTCGGGTTGAAATCGGAGTGCACCAGCTGAGCGCGATCCACCTCCCCGGCGAGTTCCGGAGCCAAGCGCTTGGCCACGGCGACCAATCTCGCGCGTTCGCGCGCATCGAGCAGCCGCGCGCAGTTCGGCTCCGCGAGACATCGTTCGACGAACCTGACCAGATCCGTTGGAACCTCCATTGTGGAGCGCCGAAGCGAGCCGTCGGCGAACCAGCCGGGGCCAGCGAACCCGATCGAACCGATCGCCGCGAGCGTGGCCGCGATGTCCTCGCCAAGCTGCCCGGCCGCCCGATCATCCACTGTGGGCAACAACTCGGCGAGCGTGGCGCCGGTCATGAACCGGGAGACAAGGACCGCGCTGCCGGCGGCCGAGCCATCCGGATCAATCGCGATCGGCTCGGGTACCGGGACGACGCCGGCCAGTCGGGTGGCGAGGGCGGCCTCGACCTCGCTGCGGTTGGCCTCCGGGTACTGGCGAAGCACGTACCGGTGCCCGGATTCGGTGTGCAGCAAACGGTTGTGGTTGCGAAACCCTCCGGACAACCACCGCACCGCGGTGACCTTCAGGCCAATGCCACGCAACCAGTTCCACAGCTGCGCGCCCAGCTCGTCACTTGGCGTCGGCATAGCACTCCACGATCGCGATCTCCAGCGGGAAGCGAACTTTCGTCCCGGGAAAAACGAGCTCGGTAGCGATCCGCGCGGATTGTCGCAACAGTGCACGGACGGTGTCGGCCTGCTCGGTGGGGCAGTGCACGAGTACCTCATCGTGCAGGTAGAACACGACGTGCGCGCCCGGTGCCTGCTCGGCGAGTTTGCCCCGCAAGGTGGCGAGCAGCACCAGTGCCCATTCGGCGGCGGTTGCCTGCACCACGAAATTTCTGGTGAACCGCCCCCATTCGCGGGCGATTCGCCTGGTACGTCGCTCAGCCGCGGCGTCCTCGGTGCTCATTCCGGTCGCCGCGCGCCACTGCTCGCTCGGTGGCGGACTGGTCCTGCCCAGTTGCGAACGCACCAGTTCGCCCCGCTCGCCGGCCAGCGCCGCGGATTCCACGTAGTCGACGGCCAATGGAAAGCGTTTGCGCAACGTGGCGAGCAGTGGCCCGGCCTCGCCCGAGGTGCCGCCGTACATCGCCGAAAGCATCGCGATCTTCGCCCGCGCCCGGTCGCCGGCGAAGCTGTCGGCCGCGAGGTTTTCGTACAGATCCGCGGAGCCGGACACCTGGGCGAGCCGATCGTCTTTGGCGAGCGCGGCGAGCACCCTCGGTTCCAACTGCGCCGCGTCGGCCACCACCAGGCGATGCCCCGCATCCGCACGGACCGCGGTCCGCAGCTCCTTCGGCAGTTGCAGCGCCGCGCCACCACGACTTGCCCACCGGCCGGAGACAACCCCGCCGACCACGTAGACCGGGCGGAACCGGCCGCCGGAAACCCAGGTCTGCAACCAATGCCAGCCATGCGCGGCGTACAACCTGGCGAGCTCCTTGTACTCGAGCAGGTCGGGTATCGCCGGATGGTCGATCTCGCGCAGTACCCAGGCGCGTGTCGAGGGCACATCGATGCCCGCCGAGGTGAACGCGCGCACCACGCTGGCCGGGTGGTCGGGATTGATCGGGCGCCCGCCGAACGCCACACTGATCCGCTCGGCGAGTTCGGCGAGCTTGCGTGGACGTTCACCCGCGCTCGGCCGCGGCCCGAGTAGCCGTTCCAACAGCGCAAGGTGCACATCGGTACGCCATGGCAGACCTTCCTCGGCCATCTCGACGGCGGCCAGCGCCCCCGCCGATTCCGCAGCTGCCAGCAGGCGTAATCGCTGTGGTTGGGCGGCCTCGGCGATCGCCCGTTGCTGGGCCAGATACACCTCGGTGGCCGCCCGCAGCGGCTCTACGCCTTTCGGTATGGGTTGTCCGGTCGGCTCGAAAAGGCCCGGTTGGTCGGGCTGATGCGGCAGTGCCGGCTCGGCATCCGGCGGCTCGGGAAGGCCATGCAGCCGAGCCCAGGCGGCCGGTAGCCGATGCGGCGCCGCGTGCCTGCCGGCGTGCCCGAGAAGCAGCGCCTCGGTGAGCGCCAGATCGTGACAGCGGCCGAGCCGGATACCCGCACGGTAGAGCGCAGGGTACAGCTGTTCGGCTGCGGGGATGACCCAACGGGGTTGGTGCGCGTGTTCCAGCTCGGCGATTCGAGCGGGGTCGACCCCCTGCTCCACGGGGTCGACCCATTCGGGCGAGTTGTTCGGCAGCGGAGCACCGTCGGCGACCCCGCGGAGTCGGAAGGTGCCCTCCGCGTCCGGGATCAACACGATTCGCACCAGGCAATTCTGCCTCGCACGGCCGACAGTTCGTATCGACAGCGAGCCATACTGGCTAGTAGGTTACTGGGCACTAGCTCGCGACGGCAGCGTGACATGGAGGTCAGCATGCTGAAGGCCGCGTCCATAGTGCCGGGTGCGATGGAGCATATGTCCGAGCTCTTCCGCAAGCTCGCGGTCCTGCAGCGTTCTGGGGTGTTCTCGATGGCCCGGCCGGACGAGGGGCTACGGGCATTACGCGCGGTTCGCCAGCTCGGTCCGGTCGCCGGCGCGGTGCAGACCTCCGCGCGCCGCGCGCCGCGCGATATCGCGCTGCACGACGAGCGCGGCGAGTTGACCTACCAGCAGCTCGACCTCAAATCGAACGCGCTTGCCCGCGCGCTCGCCGCGCGCGGCGTCGGCTGTGGCACGGTGATCGCCGCGCTGTGCCGGGACCACAGAGGACTGGTCCTCACCATGCTCGCCTCCGGCAAGCTCGGTGCCCGGTTGCTGCTGATGAACACGGGTTTCGGCGGTGGGCAGCTCGCCGATGTGGCGCGCAGGGAAGGCGTGCGGGCGCTGGTGTACGACGAGGAGTTCACCCAGCTGCTCGCCGAGGTCGACGGCACCGTTGATCGATACCTCGCCTGGGTCGACGATGACTCCGCGGCCGCGACCACGGATACCGAGAAGCTGGACGAGTTGATCGCCAGCACCGCGGATCGCCCAGTGCCGATCCCGGCGAAGCCGGGCGGTTTCGTGTTGCTGACCAGCGGCACTACCGGAAGCCCCAAGGGTGCCCCACGGCCGAAGCTGTCCGGGCTGGACTCGGCGCAGTTTCTGGATCGCATTCCGCTGCGCACCGGCATGCGGACTTACGTAGCCGCGCCGCTGTTCCACGGCACCGGGCTGTCGATCTTCATCCTGTCCCTCGCGCTTGGCTCGCAGGTGATCCTGCGGCGCAGATTCGACCCGGAGTCCGCGTTGCGTTTGATCGCCGAGCGGCGTTGTACGACGCTGGTCGTAGTGCCGACCATGTTGCAGCGCATGGTTGACCTTGGGGCGGATGTGCTCGGCCGCTACGACACGTCCTCGCTCGAGGTCGTGTTCGCCGCTGGCTCGGCGATCTCGCCGGATCTCGGGAACCGGGTGCTGGATACCTTCGGTGAGGTGCTGTACAACTTCTACGGTTCGACCGAGGTCGCCTGCCTCGCGGTGGCTACCCCAAGCGACTGGCGGACGGCCCCGGGTACCGCCGGTCGCCCGCCGGTCGGCTGCCGGTTGGCCTTGTACGACGATGCTGGCCAGCCGATCACCGAGCCCAATGTCACCGGCCGGATATTTGGCGGGAGCGCGCTGGCTTTCCAGGGCTACACGGATGGTCGGAACAAGGAACGCATCGATGGCCTGCTCTCCAGCGGGGATGTTGGGCATTTCGATGAGCGCGGCCTGCTCTTCGTGGATGGCCGCGACGACGAGATGATCGTCTCTGGCGGGGAGAACGTCTTTCCCGCCGAGGTGGAGAACCTGATCGCGGAACGGCCCGATGTACTGGAAGCCGCGGTGATCGGCGTGCCGGATCCGGATTTCGGCCAACGATTGAAAGCCTTCGTCGTGCCAGCCGAAGGCGCGCAGCTGGCCGCCGCGGATATTACGGATGAGGTGAAGGCGAAGCTGGCCAGATACAAGGCGCCGCGCGATGTGGTATTCCTTGCCGAGCTGCCGCGAAACGCGACGGGCAAACTACTGCGCAACAAGTTGGCCGATTCTGGTTGATAGCTCGGCGTGCTGGGTCACCCGGTGCCAGCTTGCTGCCCCGCGTACGGTGCGGCATTCATTCCCACTTGATACCGAAGACGCCGGGACCGAAGTCCAGCGCTACCGCGTGTGCGCCATTGGCCGGGTCGATGGCCAGTTCATGCCATTCCGTGGTCTCGTCGGAGCTGCCCCTTTGGTATTGCCAGCAGCTTTTCGGAGTTCGCTCGGTAGCGAACCGTACTTCGAGTAGATACTCCCGGATTTTGCGCCGGAACTCCCGCCAGTTCGTGTTCTGGCAGGTGGGAAAGGGTGGTCCGGTATTGCTCAGCGAATACTCGATGAGAAACGTTTCGTGCTGGTTTATTTCACGGTCGAATAGTAGTTCGGCGGCAACCAAACCATGCTGTTCGTCCGTTGCCATCTTACCTACCCGGCAATTACGTAGCGCCTGCAATCTGGGTGGCGGGCTGGCCGGATCGTCCTGATTGAACACCAGTAGCCAACTGCGCTGGCCATCCGCGTTGGCCTGGAACACCGCGCGGGTCGTGAGGCTGCGCTGACCGCCGTCAGCGGCGATCTCGCAGCTGTCGTGCAGGCCGATCAGGTCCAGTTGCTGGGGTTCGGCGAGCGCGTTCGGTGCGCCAATGCGCCGCAGCAGAGCGTCGAGTGCCGGACGGTCGAACCGCAGGGTGCTGTTGGGCGGCGCCGGCTCGGCTGACCGGCTGGCCGAACCGCGCGGCCGAGGTGCTTTCACCAGGCCGAGCAGGGAGCCGGGGGAGACCCCGAGGATCTTCTCCAGTTCGCCGAGCGCGGCCAGCGAGCCACTGCGCTCGGGCTGCCGCTTCCCCGATTGCCAGTAGCTCAGCGCGGTGACGCTAATCGGAAATCCGCGTGACCTGAGCCGAGCTTGAATTCGATCGAGGCTGAGCCCACTTTTGGAAATTGCACTTCGCAAGGCGGCCGCGAAATCCTGGTTCCCCGGGATCCCGGACGTCGAGTCGTCCGCAGTCGGCCCTGCCATCCGTGCTGACCCCAGCAATCTGACGTAACCCGCGTCGGTATAACGAGTGAGCTGACTGTACCACCGGGACATGGTCTTTTAATGCCAAGCACGGCTCGGTCTTCGCGTTCCTCGGTACAGCTCAATGGTTCTGCTCCATTCGGCCTAGTTCTGGTAACTGGCAAATGTTGCTCAATTACTTACCGGTGAACTTGTATGGCTGTTATCGAGTGACCGGAAAACGGGAAGGTAACCATGCTGACCAGTCGAAGGAATCGAAGCCGGCTGTTCGCGGGCATCGGCGCGATCAGCGCGATGGCGACAGCCACGGCTGTGCTGGCGACCCCAGCGCAGGCTACCGGCGAGATCGAGATGGCCAACAGCGAAACCGCGGTGGCGGACAGCTACCTGGTTGTCCTCAAGGACGGCGCCACCGGGGCAGGGACGCGGATCGGTGCGCTGGCAGACGGCCTGGCCGAGCGCTACGACGCCAATGTGTCCAAGGTCTTCGGCAGCGCACTGAATGGGTTCTCCATCCAGGCCAGCGAGGCCGAAGCCAAGCGGCTGGCCGCGGACGGCGCGGTGCAGTCGGTGAGCCAGAACCAGCGGTTCCACGTTGCCGACGAGCAAGCGAACCCACCTTCCTGGGGTCTTGACCGGGTGGATCAGGCAGACCTACCGCTCGACCAGAGCTACACCTACAACACCAAGGCGGACAACGTCACGGCGTACGTGCTGGACACCGGCGTGGACGCCAGCCACGAGACGTTCGAAGGCAGGGCGAGCGGCGGCTTCGACGCCATCGACAACGACGACGACCCCGCCGATGAACATGGTCACGGCACGCATGTCGCCGGCACCGTGGGTGGCGCCGAGTACGGCATCGCCAAGGGCGTGCAGATCGTTCCGGTTCGGGTACTCGACGCGCAGGGCTCTGGCACGACGGAACAGATCGTGGCCGGCATCGACTGGATGACCCAGAACGCGCAGGGGCCGTCGGTGGCCAATATGAGCCTCGGTGGGCCGGTGGATGAGGCGCTCGATGAGGCGGTGCGTGGTGCCGTCGCGGGCGGCGTCACATTCGCGCTCGCTGCTGGTAACGAGTCGCAGGACGCCGCCAACGTCTCGCCAGCCCGCGTGGAAGAGGCGGTCACCGTCGCGGCCAGCACCCAGGATGATGGTCAGGCCAGCTTCTCCAACTTCGGTTCGGTCGTGGACCTGTACGCGCCAGGCGAGGACATCGTGTCCGCTTCGCTGGGCGGCGGGGAAGAGTCCAACAGCGGCACGTCCATGGCTTCGCCGCACGTCGCTGGCGCGGCCGCGCTGTACCTGGCGGACAACCCCGATGCCGACCCGGCACAGGTGTCCGAGGCACTGACCTCGTCGGCGGCCGCTGACAAGATCACGAATGCCTCGCCGGATACCGCCAACCTGCTGCTGCAGACCATCGGGCAGTAGGCGATGGCTTCGTCGGTGATCCGGCCGGAGCCATCCGGGCCAGCCGGCCCGGCCAACTGAATATCGTCGGTACCCCTCCTGACGGGTGGCCCAGCGTGGTGGTGTGACGCATCCCCGCTGGGCCACCCGTGTCACGTGAGCACGAGGCGCGGACCGCAAGATCCTTGACGATCGCGGTGGCGAGCGTGGTTGCTTCCGCTTCACTTGATCGCGAAGCTGACCCCATGGGCGCGATCTATCTTGTTCGGCATGGGCAGGCCTCGTTCGGCGCGGCGGACTACGACAACCTCTCGGAGCTCGGCGTACGGCAGTCCGCGATCATCGGAGCCACACTTCGCGACCGTGGGGAACGGTTCGACCGGGTGCTCAGCGGGACGCTGCGCCGGCAGCGCGACACCGCCGCCGGAGCGCTCGCCGCGGCCGGCTGGGCACGGTCCTACGCGACGGATGCCCGCTGGAACGAGTACGACCACATCGGACTTGCCGGAAACGCGGGCGACGGCAGTGCGAGCCGCGACCGGCAGGCGGCGAACCGGCAGTATCAGCGCAAGCTGGAGGAAGCCATCGAGCAATGGGTAGCCGCGGGCGAATCCGCCGCTTACCCGGAAAGCTGGGTGGGCTTTCAGGCACGGGTTCGCGCGGCCTTTGACGAGCTCGCGGAAAACCTCGGCAGGGGTGGTCGGGCGCTGGTTTTCACCTCGGGCGGGGTGATCGCGGCACTGTGCGCCGGCCTGCTCGGCGGCGCAGGGCAGGCGTTCATCACCCTGAACCGGGTCGCCGTCAATGGCGCGTTCACCACGCTGGTGACCGGTCGCTCCGGGATCAGCATGGTGTCGTACAACGAGCACGCGCATTTCACCGGCAACTCCGCCGACCTGCTCAGCTATCGCTAGCCGAGTAGTACATAGCCGAGCCCGGCTAGGCCGAGCAGTACGACGAGCAGCGTGGCCGCGCCCGGTAGCAAGCCGTCACCCACCGGTCGGGACAGCCGGAACCGACGTACGCTCCGCCGGTACCTCGCCCCGGCGAGCACCCCAACCAACACCGCGAGCGGAATACATCCAACGGCGATCACGGCCGCGACGACTCCGTTGACATACGCGACGAGCCGGCTCAACGCGACCGCCGCGACGAGCAGGGCCAGGCAGGAACGTACCCAGGCGAGCGCCGTGCGCTCGGCCTGTAGCCCCGGATCGGGCGTCCCAGCCAGCTCAGACATCAGCGCAACACCAAGACGACCGCGCCAACCCCGGCCACGGCAAGGCCAACCCCGAACACCGCGGCCATCCGCAGCGGCGGCAGCGCCCTGCCGAGCCTTATCGCGCGTTCGGTAGCGGCCCAACGGACGAACGCGCCGACCGCCGAGAGCACGCCCAGCACCAGCAGGCCGACCGCGAGCGCCCGCTCCAACGGGCCGACCGGCAGCAACGCGCGGATCCCGACGCCGCCGGCCATCAGCGCCAACCCGGTACGCAGCCACGCGAGGAAGGTGCGTTCGTTGGCCATCGAGAAGCGGGGATCGGGATCGGCTCCCACGCCGTACACGCGTCGCGGCCAGCGAGCCCGATCGGGTCGCTTGTGGTCGGCATGTTGGGGATCTGTTGGCACGCCTTCACGATAATCAGCGGGCGACTTCCCGCCAGCGACACGCGGGAGATGCCCAGTTTGTCCATTGCGACACGTGGTACGCGGCAAAATCCAGCCGAGGGGATGTTCTTGCTAGCCCATCCGTGGGATAGCGTGGGCCCGCTTGAGTCCAGTTGCGTCACAGATCCCGAGGGGGTTGCTCCCTCAGCTGGGTAGCGCGCCGGAAGTGCACCGCGGAGTTGCCGGAAATGCGGCAGCCCAAGGGGAGGCAGTGGAGTGAGCCAGAGCGACATGATCGAGCGCACGCGTATCGAGCCGGCGCGGCCGCGGCGACGTCCGTGGCTGGCGCTCGTCGCGGTGTGTATCGGTATCGGCATGGTCGGCCTGGATGGCACCGCGGTGACCATCGCCTCGCCGCATATCGCCGAGACCACTGGCGCGAGCCTCGGTGATCTGCAATGGGTCGCGAATGCCTACCTCATCGCACTGGCCGCTGGACTGTTGCCGGCTGGCCGGCTCGCCGACCGGATCGGCCGGCGTCGCACCTTCACCATCGGGGTCGTCGGTTTCGGCGTCACCTCGCTGGCCATCGCGTTATCCACCGATGTCACGGTGCTGATCCTGTTCCGGGCGTTGCAGGGCATCGCCGGCGCGCTGTTGCATCCCGCCGCCTTGGCGCTGGTGCGCTCGGTGTTTCCACCCGGCAGGCTGGGGGCCGCGCTCGGGGTGTGGGGTGGCGCGAACGCGCTGGCCATCGGCCTCGGCCCGGTGGTCGCCGGGGTGATCATCCAGGCGTCCGGCTGGCCGGCGGTCTTCCTGCTGAACGTGCCGATCGCCGCGCTTACCGTGGTATTGATCTACCTCGCCGTCGGCGAGTCGAAGGGGCCCGGCGGTGGCCTGCTCGGCCCGTTGCTGCAGCTGATCCGCATCCGCGCGGTGATCGTGCCAGCCTCGGTGCTGATCCTGAGCTCCTTCGCGGTATTCGGGCTGCTGTTCCTGCTCACGCTCTACCTGCAGAACGTGCACGAGTTCGCCGCGATCACCGCCGGTCTGTGGTTGCTCACGCCGATCGCCGTGGTCGCGATCAGCGCGCCGTTGAGCGGGATGCTTACCCAACGCTATGGGCCGCGCTGGCCGGTTATCGCCGGTGTCGTGCTGATGGTCGCCGGACTGCTTGGTCTGGCGCAGCTCACCACCGATTCCGGGTTCGGTGAGCTGGTGCGCCCCGCGCTGCTCGTCGGATTCGGCACCGGAATGTGCGCGGTGGCGGCCACGCAGTCGATCATGGGGGCGGCGCCGGATTCGATGACCGGGATGGCCTCGGCCATCCAGCAGACCGCCAGCCAGATCGGCGGCATCCTGGGTATCGGGTTGATGGGCTGGATGATGACGACACGGGTCAACTCGACACTGCCCGATCGCATCACCGAAGCCGGTCTTTCCCAGGGCCTCGGCACGGAGCTGCGGATGGGCGTCTCCGAAGTGACCCAGGGCGTCGTGCCAGAGACCAGCGCGCCGGACTCCGGACCGATCGCCGGCGCGGTGCGGGCCGTGGTGCAGATCGTCTTCGTCGACGGGATGGGTGTGGCGTTCTTGCTTGCCACCGCGGTGATCGCGCTTGGTGTGCCGCTGGCCATGATGCTGCGCCGCCGGGTGGTCGAGTCGGCCGAGGAACCGCTGGGCACCGAGAAGGGCGAGCCCGAGCCGGAGACGCCATAACCGGTTCGGCGGCTCAAACCGCCTGTTCCAGGTCGGTGAGGGCGGTGTCCAGATGGGTCAGGATGCGCTGCAGACTGGGTAGTGAACGCCGACAGCCGAGCACGCCGAATTCGATACTGCCCGCGTAGCTGGTCAACGTGATGTTCAGCGCCTGACCGTCCAGCAACAGGGACATCGGGTAGATGCCCTCCAACCGTGCCCCGTTGAGGTACTGCGTGCTGCGCGGACCAGGCACGTTCGAGATGATCAGATTGAACGGTGGTTTGGTCCGCTCGGGCACGCCGGGGATCATCGCCCAGCTCAGTGGGGCGATCACCAGGCCACTGAAGAGCAGGAACTGTAGCGGCGTGAGCTCGGTCGCAAGCTGCTTACCCCGGCGCATCGATTCGTGTATTCGCCGCAGTCGCTGCGCGGGGTCGGGCTCCTCGGTGGCGAGATCGCAGAGTCCGGTGCCGATCGAGTTCCCGCCGACCTCGCCGCGAGCGCTGTAGCTCGGTGCGCGCATGGAGATCGGCACCATCGCGATCAGCGGGTCTTCCGGTAGCGCTGCCTGTTCGGTGAGGTACTGGCGCAGCGCTCCCGAGCACATCGCGAGTACGACGTCGTTCACCGATACTCGCGCGGCCTTGCTGACCGTGCGCAGCCGCTCGCCAGGCCAGGACTGCGCGGCAAACCGGCGGGCGCCGCCGATACCGACGTTCAGGATGCTTTTCGGGGCCTGCATCGGCAAGGTCGCGGTGTGCTCGCGCAGCACCTCGGTAGCCACCCGCAGGCCCGCTGGCGCGGTTCGGGTGAACTCGCCGAGCATGCTTGCCGCGGTTCTGGCGAGCGTGATCGGGTGCGCGCCGACCCCGGATTTGGTGCCTTGCTGGCCGTCCGCGGAAATCCACATTGGCGGGCGGCCACGCTCGGCCGGGTCGGTGGACAGCGAATCGCGCAGCTGCCGAATGGCGGTCACTCCGTCGGCGAGCGCATGGTGCACTTTGCTGTAGATCGCGAACCGGTCGTCCGAAAGGCCCTCGACGAGGTGCATCTCCCACAGTGGCCGGTGCCGGTCGAGCAGGCTGCCGTGCAAGCGGGAGGCAAGGGCAAGCAGCTCGCGTACCCTGCCTGGCCGGGGCAGCGCCGACAGTCGCACGTGATACTCCAGGTCGAGGGTGCTGTCCTCGGCCCATGCCCAGCTACCCAACGCTGGCAGCGGCCGTTGTGGTCGGCGCCGGAACAACCGCTTGACGTCCGGATAGCCGAGCATCTCCTGGTAGACCTCACTGAGGTAGTCCGGGCCGGCTCCCTCCGGTTTGCGGAACAGCTGCAGCCCACCGACGTGCATCGGGTGCTCCCGGGACTCGCCAAGCAAGAACACCGATTCGGTGGGTGGCATGAGTTCCATGGGCGCGCTCCTGGATTGTCGGGGCAGCAGCGTAGCGAGTGTACGTAGTCACCCGATGTGCTCATATCACCCAGCTATCCGGTCCATTATGGACCGTTCTGGTGCGCCGGTCGCGGGGTTCGCGATTTTTGTTAGGCTTACCTTAGTTGAGAGGGAGGTCCTGATGGCGGAGGCGCGTAAGACGCGGCAGGCGATACTGACCGTATTGCGTACCGAGCGGCTGAGTCCACATATGGTGCGCGTGGTGTTCGGCGGACCGGGATTCGGCGAGTTCGAGCCGAACGGGTTTACCGATGCCTATGTGAAACTGGTCTTTCCGTGTGCTGGGGTGCGCTATCCGGAGCCCTTCGATATCTCCGTGGTGCGGGCCGAGTATCCGCGCGAACAGTGGCCGACGACGCGGACCTACACCGTCCGCTACCACGACGCGGTGAACCAGGAGCTCGCGATCGACTTCGTATGGCATGGCGATAGCGGTCTCGCTGGTCCGTGGGCGGCCGCGGCCCAACCAGGCGATCAGCTGGTCGTCCTCGGGCCGGGTGGTGCCTACGCTCCTGATCCGACCGCGGACTGGCATCTGTTCGTCGGCGACGAGAGCGCGCTACCGGCGATCGGCGCCGCGCTGGAACGCCTCGCGACCGAGGCGCCCTCGGCTCGCGGGCAGGTGGTGCTCGAGGTGGCCGACGCGGCCGAAGAGCAGAAACTGGTCGCGCCGCCGGGCTGTTCGGTGACCTGGCTGCATCGCGGCGCAGACCCCGATGCGCTGCCAGCGGCGGTGCGCGCGCTCGAGTTTCCCGCCGGGCAGCAGCCGCAGGCTTTCGTGCACGGCGAGGCGGGCTTTGTCCGCGCGTTGCGGCGGCATCTGCTGAACGAGCGCGGGATGTCCAAGGAGGCGTTGTCGCTTTCCGGGTACTGGCGCAAAGGCAAGAACGAGGACGGCTGGCAGGCGGAAAAGGCCGCCGAGCGAGCCGCGGAACAGGCCGCGCGAGGCTAGGTTTCATCAGCCCGTTCCGCCCGAGCTATCTCGCTTATTGGGAAGCGTGTCTTGATATTTGGGCGCGCATGGCTCGCGCATGTCTAGGGTGGCGGTTATGTACCTGCATGGCCACCATGATTCGGTGCTGCGGTCGCACCGTTGGCGAACAGCGCGGAACTCGGCCGGGTATCTACTCGATCGATTGCGGCCGGGATGTCAGGTGCTGGACGTGGGCTGCGGTCCCGGCACGATCACCGCGGATATCGCCGAACTCGTCAATCCGGGTGCGGTGACGGCGATCGACCCCGAAGCCGAGGTGTTGGCCGAGGCGGCGGAGGCCGCGGCGCAACGTGGCGTGGCCAATATCGAGTTCGCGGTCGCGGATGTGTACCAGCTGGCCTACCCGGACGACTCCTTTGACGTCGTGCACGCGCACCAGGTGCTGCAGCATCTGCCCGATCCGGTCACGGCGCTGCGGGAGATGCGTAGGGTCTGCCGCCCCACGGGGGTGGTCGCGGTGCGCGACGCCGACTACGCCGCGATGACCTGGTTTCCGGAACATGCCGCGCTGGATGAATGGCTGGCCATGTACCGCGCGGTGGCGCGCTCGACTGGCGGCGAGCCGGATGCTGGGCGGCGGTTGCGCGGCTGGGCCGAACGGGCGGGTTTTGCGCAAGTCCGTTGTAGTGCCTCGGTCTGGTGCTATGCGACGGCGGAGGAGCTGGCCTGGTGGAGCGATCTCTGGGCGGAGCGGGTGACCCGATCCTCACTTGCCGGGAAGGCGGTGGCCGGCGGTGTCGCCAGCGAAGCTGATCTGGCCAGGATCGAGACCGGCTGGCGGGAGTGGGCGGCGGCCGAGGACGCGTGGTTCAGCGTGTTGCACGGCGAGGTACTCGCTTCGCCGTGAGCATCGCGGTATCCGTCAGTGACCGGATTGGCCTATATACTGCGATCGAACTGTCGGAACTGCGTTTCGCCTGACGGAACGCGTGGGCCAGAGGAGTCGCCGCGGATGGAGATCGCCGCCGCTGATGTGATCGTGACCTGCCCGGGGCGTAACTATGTGACGCTGCGGATAACCACCTCGGACGGCACGACGGGGATCGGTGACGCGACGCTGAACGGCCGTGAGCTCGCCGTTGTCGCCTACCTGCGGGAGCATGTGGTTCCGCTGCTGATCGGTAGGGATTCCGGGCAGATCAACGACATCTGGCAGTACCTGTACCGCGGCGCGTACTGGCGGCGCGGGCCGGTGACGATGACCGCGATCGCCGCGGTGGACTGTGCGCTCTGGGACATCCTCGGCAAGCGGGCCGGTATGCCGGTGCACCAGCTGCTCGGTGGCAAGGCGCGGGACGGCGTGCTGATCTACGGGCACGCCAGCGGGCAGGATGTCGACGAGCTACTCGAGGACGTGGCCAGCTACCTCGACAAGGGCTATCAAGCGGTACGCGTGCAGGCCGCCGTTCCCGGGCTGGACAGCACCTACGGCCTGCACCATCCCGGTACCGGCGCCACCTACGAGCCCGCGGACGCCCGGCTACCTACCGAGAACCGTTGGCACACCCCGGCATATCTGGATTTCGCGCCGGAGATGATGCGTGCGGTGCGGGAGCGCTTCGGCTACGACTTTCACCTGCTGCACGACGTGCATCATCGACTCTCCCCGCTGGAGGCCGCCCAGTTGGGCAGATCTCTCGAGCCGTACCGGATGTTCTGGATCGAGGATCCGACGCCGGCGGAGGATCAAGAGGCGTTCCGGACGATCCGGCAGCACACCACCACGCCCATCGCCGTTGGCGAAGTGTTCAACACCATCTGGGACTGCCAGCAGCTGATCACCAACCGGTTGATCGACTACATCCGGACGTCGGTTTCGCATACGGGCGGGATCTCGCATCTGCGTAAGGTTTTCGACCTCGCCGCGCTCTATGGCGTGCGAACCGGTTCGCACGGCGCGGGGGACCTGTCCCCGGTTTCCTTCGCCGCCGCGCTGCAGCTCGATGTCACCGTGCCGAACTTCGGGATCCAGGAGTACATGGGACATCTCGAACCGGCCAGTGAGGTGTTCCGTACCAACTACGAGTTCCGGGACGGTCGGATGTATCCGGGCGATGCGCCAGGGCTCGGGGTGGAGATCGACGAGGAAGCGGCCGCGAAGTACCCCTACCAGCCCAAGTACCTACCGGTGAATCGGTTGCTCGACGGCACGATGCACGACTGGTGAGGGGGCCCGGTATGGCACGCGTTCTCGCCATTGGTGAGTGCATGATCGAGCTGACCCATGTGGACTCGAACACGCTGGCGCTCGGGTATGCCGGCGATACCTTCAACACGGCCGTGTACCTGGCTCGGCTCACCGAGCCGGCAGCGGTACGGATCGCTTATCTGACCAGGGTCGGCGACGAAGGGTACAGCGCGGCGATGCTGGCCGCGATGACGGCGGAGGGGATCGACACCAGCCAGATCCAGCGAACTCCAGAAGCCCAGCCCGGTCTGTACCTGGTACGCACCGATGCCGCTGGCGAACGCAGTTTCACCTACTATCGTGCGCATTCCCCCGCGCGAGCGCTGTTCGACGGAACCAGAGCGATCGAGTTCGCCGCACTGTCCGAATGCGACGTCTGCTACCTTTCGGCGATCACCTTGCAGCTGCTCGGCGAGGCGGCACGGGAGCGGCTACTCGCCGAGCTGGCCAGTGCGCGGGCGCGCGGCGCGCGGATCGTGTTCGACGGGAACTACCGGCCGGCTGGCTGGCCGGACCCGGATACCGCGCGCGCCGCGTTGAACGCGATCTGGCCGACCGTTTCGGTGGCACTGCCGACCTTCGACGATGAACGCGAACTGCATGGCGACGCCGGGCCGGCGGATACGGTTGCTCGGCTGCGCGCGCACGGCGTGCCGGAGATCGTGGTCAAGGACGGTGCCCGAGGGGCTCTGGTGTGGACACCCAACGGTGAAATCGAGGTGCCCGCGGAACGGGTGGCTGAGCCAGTGGATTCCACCGCCGCGGGCGATGCCTTCAACGCGGGTTATCTCGCCGCCCGGCTAACCGGTTCGGCACCACCCGAGGCGGCCGCCGCCGGGCATGCGATCGCCGCGCGGGTGATCCAGCAGCCGGGCGCCATCCTGCCGGACACGTTGCTACCGCGCCGGTCGGCGCACTAGCCGCCCGGGCCGCTACCACTTCATCGCCCGGTCCAGTTCCCTTGCCAGGATCGGCGACATCGTCTTCAGGTACGTGGCGCTGAGGTGATTGTTGTCCATGTACACGTAGACGTTGCCGATCACCGGAGGACACGTGCGCTCTTCGCAGACGTAGTCGCTCATATCGATGAATCGCACGTTGTCCGGCACGTCCGGCATCGCCGCGTACGGCGGTTTCGGTGCGAGCACGGCGTCGCGTTGCGCGGCACAGCCGGGATCGTCCGCGCCGCGCTGATCGACGCAGTCCACTGGTTCGAACTCGAATCGCGGATTGTCCCGCATGCCGATCACCGGAATACCCGCCGCGTCCAGTTTGCGCCACTGTTCGACGAATCCCGGTGGGGTGTGCTCGGTGAGCCCTTCCCGAACCTCCCTCGTGGCCATGGTGAATACCGCATCCGGCTGCATATCGATGATTTCCTCGGCCGCGGCGGCATTCCAGTCGATACAGCCCTGACTGCCGCGGACCACTTCGGACCGAGTGGAGAACGGGCAGGCGCTGCGCAGCATCTCGACCAGCTGCCAGTTGCGTTCCTCGGCGATCGGGCGTAGCGCGGCAAGGTACTGCCTGCTGTGTGATTCGCCGACGACCACAATGCGTTTGCTCGGTTCGCCCGCTGTCGCACTGCGACAGAGGTTCAGTTCAGGGTTGCGCTCCGAGGGGGTGCAGTCGGTGCTCAGGCTGGACCAGTCGCTGGTGAGCGCGACCGGTGATGGCGCGAAGGACCCGTCATTCTCCGGTGTCTGCACGCTGCCGGTTCGGGCGATCGCGCCGGGATAGTCGGGGCTGTCCACCGCCTCGGCATAGGAACTGGCGCGCTCGTTGCCGAGCCATTGCCAGCTGGCGGCGATGAGGAGGACGGGGATGAGGGTGAGGATGCCGAAGCGGTAGGCGCCCCAGCGGGTGGTGGTGCCGATGG
>NZ_SLXQ01000014.1 GCF_004340875.1 Tamaricihabitans halophyticus
CCGGGCACCGGCAACCCCGGCACGGGCAACCCGGGCACCGGCAACTCGCCCGGCTACAGCGGCTTCAGCGGGAACACCCCAGGCAGCTCACCAGGCAACCCCGGCATCGGCACCACACCGGGCAGCGACAGCCCGGGCAGCACGGTGCCGGGCAGCACCACCCCAGCCGGCTACGCCCCGCCCGGCAGCCCTGGCTACAACCCGGCCGCGAGCGCAAATCCTGGCGCGGGCAGCGGGCCAGGCGGTATCGGCTTCGGGCCGGTTGGCGGCGGGACCGGCTTCGGCGGCGGAGCCGGCGGTAGCAGCACCGGAAGTGGTATCGGCACAGGCGCTGGCAGCGGACTCGGCGGCGGAGGCCGACTTGGCGGCGGCACCGGCGCTGGTGCCGGTGCGGGTGGTTCAGCCGGCAGTGGCGCGGGTGCCGGACAGCCTGGCGCGGGCGCACGCACCGGTGCAGGCCCGCTCGGTGCCGGTGGTGCCGGCGCGGCCGGCAGCGGTGGCCTCGCAGCCGGTGGACCAGCTGGCGGACGCGCCGGCGGCATGCCGATGGCCGGCGGCATGGGTGGCGGCCGCGGCCAGGGCGGCGAGGATGAGGAGCACCAGCGCGCGTCCTTCCTGGTCGAGCCGGACGCCGAAGGCGTATTCGGCACCGACCAGCTGACCGCGCCGCCGGTCATCGGCGAGTGACCGGCGAGGTCCCGCGGATCGGGGCGCACAATTTCCAGCACACTCCGCCCCGCATCGTTGGCCGGGCGATCCACACACTCGGGGCGCGCGCGGCACTCGCGGTCGCCGCGATACTGGCGCTGACCGCGCCGCTCACGCCCGGAGCGGCTGCTTCCCCCGCGACCCACCCCGACGCTGCGTCCACTGCTCGTGGTGGCCAGTGAACGGCTCGCCACCGCGGATATCGTCGCGGCCGCGAAATGGGGTACCGGGCAGCCCATCGAGGATCCGGAACGGGAAGCGCAGGTGTTGGACACCGTGCGGCAACAAGCCGTCGAACGCGGTATCGAGCCCGATGCGGCGGTGGCGATTTTCCGCGACCAGATCGAGGCGAACAAACTCGTCCAGCGCTACCTACACCACGGCTGGACAGCCAATCCCGCGCAACGGCCGACCGAACGGCCGGACCTCGATGAGATCCGGCCGGTGATCGATCGCCTGAACGGTGAGCTGCTCAACGAGATCCGCGCTACTGCCGGAATCCGCGGACAGCCGTCCTGCCGGCCGCGCCTGATGATCGCGCTGCGCCAGGTAAGCCCAGAACCGGACACGACCGAACCGGGCGGCGCGAACGAGGCCCGCCACACCGGTATCCACCGGGCCGGGCTGATCCGCGCCGCCCCGTCGCTCTGCGACTAGCGATCCGGGTCGGTCGCGGTCAGATGCGAAAGCCCAGGGCCCGCAGCTGCTCGCGGCCATCCTCGGTGATCTTCTCCGGACCCCACGGCGGCATCCAGACCCAGTTGATCCGGTAGTCATCGACAACGCCACCACCGGGTCCGCTGGTCAGCGCCATCTTTGTCTGATCTTCGATCACGTCGGTGAGCGGGCAGGCCGCCGAGGTCAACGTCATATCGATGGTGGCCGTGTTGTCCGACTCCACCCGGATGTCGTACACCAAGCCGAGATCGACCACGTTGATGCCGAGTTCGGGGTCGACGACATCACGCATCGCCTCTTCCACGTCCTCGACCGCGGTCGCCGCCCCGGACCCGGCCGGCGGCTCCGGCAGGCTGGCCGCGCCGCGCGGTTCCGAGTCCTCCTGGGCCGGAGCGTGCTGATCCACACCCGGTTGACTGTCCACACCAGAATCAGCGGTCATCGGGTTTCCACTCCTTGGTCCGTTTTCACCACGGCGTCCTTGAAGGCCATCCAACCGAGCAGCGCGCACTTCACCCTGGCCGGATACTTCGCCACACCGGCGAAGGCAATGCCGTCTTCCAGCACCTCTTCATCCGGCTCCACTTTGCCGCGCCCCTGCATCAGCTCCACGAACGCGTCCATGGTCTTGGTGGCATCCGCCAGGGTGTGCCCCACGACGAGATCCGTCAACACCGAGGTGGAAGCCTGGCTGATCGAGCAGCCCTGCCCCTCATAGGACACGTCCTGCACGGTGTCGCCGTCCAGTCGCACCCGCAGCGTGACCTCGTCCCCGCAGGTGGGATTGACCTGAAAGGATTCCCCATCGAACGGCTCCCGCAAGCCACGCCGGTGCGGATTCTTGTAGTGGTCCAGGATGATCTCCTGGTACATGCTTTCCAGCTGCATCAGGGCTGGCTCCCCTCCCCCGCCGAGGCAGTCCGCGCCGCGGTGTCCACGCCGAAGAATCGCTGCGCCTCGCGCACCCCGGCCAGCAGCGCGGCAATATCGGATTCGTCGTTGTACAGGTACACGCTCGCCCGGATACTCGCCGGGATGCCGAGCCGGCGATGCAGCGGCCACGCGCAGTGGTGCCCAACACGTACCTCGACACCGAGGCTGTCCAGCACCTGCCCAGCGTCGTGCGGGTGTACGCCGTCCACGACGAACGAGATCGCCCCGCCCCGATCCACCCCATCGGTGGGCCCAACGATCCGTACCCCGGGGATCTCCCCCAGGCCACGCACCGCGGCCTCGGTCAGCGCGTGCTCATGCGCCGCGATCCGATCCATGCCAATCGCGGAGAGATAGTCCACCGCGGCACCCAGGCCGATCGCTTGCGAGGTCATCGGTACGCCTGCCTCGAAGCGCTGCGGCGGCTCGGCGAACGTGGACCGCTCCATGAACACCTGCTCGATCATCGAGCCCCCGGTCAGGAACGGCGGCATCGCTTCGAGCAGTTCACGGCGCCCATAGAGCACGCCGATTCCCGACGGGGCAAGCATCTTGTGCCCGGAAAACACCGCGAAGTCCACGCCGAGCGCGGTGAAGTCCACCGAGCCGTGCGGCACCGACTGGCAGGCGTCCAGCACGGTCAGCGCGCCGACTTCCTTCGCGCGGGCCACGATCCGCTCCGGCGGATTCACCGTACCGAGCACATTGGACTGGTGCGTGAACGCGACCAGCCTGGTGCGCTCGTGTACCAACTCGTCCAGATTGGACAGGTCGAGACGTCCGTCGTCAGTAACCCCGAACCACCGAAGCGTGGCACCGGTCCGCTGCGCGAGTTGCTGCCAGGGCACCAGATTCGCGTGGTGTTCCATTTCGGTCACCACGATCTCGTCACCCTCGCGGAGCACGAACCGCGCCGCTTCCTTACCCGCGGTGGCCGCGTTGCCCATCGCGTAGGCGACCAGGTTCACGCCCTCGGTGGCGTTCTTGGTGAACACCAGCTCGCCCGTGCTGGCCCCGACGAAGGCGGCCAGTCGCGCACGGGCGTCCTCGTAGGCGTCCGTGGCTTCCTCGGCCAGTTGATGCGCGCCCCGATGCACCGCGGCATTCGAGGTTTCCAGGAACCGCCGCTCGGCGTCCAGCACTTGCCGTGGGCGCTGCGAGGTAGCACCGGAATCCAGGTACACCAACGGTTTCCCGTCCCGCACGGTGCGGGACAGGATCGGGAAGTCGGCACGCAAGGTGTCGACGTCCAGCAGAGCTTGGTTGGGCGTGGTGGTGGTCATCGCGCCAACTCCTCTCGAAGGCTCAGACCGACGCCGGTTCGCCCTTGCCGGTGTACTTGATGTACCCGTTCTCCTCCAGCTCATCGGCCAGCTCGCGACCGCCGGACTCGACGATCTTGCCTTCCGAGAACACGTGCACCACATCTGGTGTGATGTGCTTGAGGATCCGGGTGTAGTGGGTGATCAGCATGATCCCCGCGTCGCTGGTGGCCTTGAAGTCGTTGACTCCCTGGGAAACCACCCGCAGCGCGTCCACGTCCAGACCGGAGTCGGTCTCGTCCAGGATCGCGAACTTCGGCTTCAGCAAGCTCAGCTGCAGGATCTCGTGCCGCTTCTTCTCACCGCCGGAGAAGCCTTCGTTGACACTGCGCTCCGCGAACTCCGCGGAGATGTCCAGCTTGCCCATCTCCTCCTTGACTTCCTTCACCCAGTGCCGCAGCTTCGGGGCCTCGCCCCGCACGGAAGTGGCAGCGGTGCGCAGGAAGTTGGACATGGACACGCCCGGCACCTCGACCGGGTACTGCATGGCGAGAAACAGGCCGGCGCGGGCGCGCTCGTCCACGCTCATCTCCAGCACGTTCTCGCCGTCCAGCAGCACCTCACCGGAGGTCACCTCGTACTTCGGGTGCCCGGCTACCGCGTAGGACAGGGTGGACTTGCCGGAGCCGTTCGGGCCCATGATCGCGTGGATCTCGCCGGCGTTCACCGTGAGGTTCACGCCCTTGAGGATCTCCTTGTTGCCCTCGTCGGTCACGACGTCGGCGTGCAGGTCCTTGATTTCCAGTGATGCCATGATCTCTCTTGACGTCTTTTCGCTCGTGGGTGGTGGTCAGGCGCCGACGGCTTCGAGTTCGGCCTCGATCGCCGCCTCCAGCCGCTCCCGCACCTCGGGAACATCGATCTTCATCAGAATCTCGTGGAAGAAGCCGCGTACGACGAGACGACGGGCCTGCTCCTCGACGATCCCGCGGGACTGCAGGTAGAACAACTGCTCGTCGTCGAACCTTCCGGTGGCGCTCGCGTGCCCAGCGCCCTCGATCTCCCCGGTCTCGATCTCCAGGTTCGGCACCGAGTCGGCGCGCGCCCCCTCGGTCAGCACCAGGTTCCGGTTCAGCTCGTAGGTGTCGGTCGCCTCCGCGGCCGCGCGGATCAGCACATCGCCAATCCACACGCTGTGCGCGCTGCTCCCCTGCAGTGCACCCTTGTACATCACGTTGGACTTGCAGTTGGCCACGGCGTGATCGACGAACAGCCGGTGTTCCTGGTGCTGGCCGGCGTCGGCGAAGTACAGGCCGAGCAACTCCACGTCGCCGCCCTTGTCCCCGAAGGTCGCGGTCGGCGAGATCCGCACCAGATCGCCGCCGAGGGTGACCACGGTGTGCTTCAGGGTGGCGTCCCTGCCCAGCTTCAGATGCTGCTCGGAGACGTGCACGGCGTCATCCGCCCAGTCCTGCACGGCGACCACGGTAAGCTTGGCCGAATCGCCAACCACGAACTCCACGTTGTCCGCGTAGGTCCCGGAGCCCTGGTGGTCCAGCACCACGACCGCTTCGGCGAACTGTTCGAGCCGGACCTGGAGATGCCCGTAGGCCGTGTTGCCCACCCCGGGGCCGGTCAGCCGGAGCACGTTCGGCCCCGAGGTCTTCGTCTCCTTCGGCACCGTGAGCACGGTCGCCGTGGTGAACGAGGAGTACGCCTGCGCGGCGATCCGGTCGCTGGGCACGCCAGCGACACCGAGCCGGGAATCCTCCCTGCCCACGGTCTCCACCACGGCCTCGGGCGCGACCTCGGTCTCGACCTTGACCTCGCCCTTGGCTACCGCGGAGCCGTCGTGCAACCCGCGCAGCCGCTTCATCGGCGTGAAGCGCCAGTTCTCTTCCCGACCGCCGGGTACCTCGAAGGCCTCGACGTCGTAGGAGGTGAACCGTTCGGCCCGGGAGGTCGCCGGACCGGTGAGCGTATCCCCGGCGCCCTCCCGCATCGCGGAGGCGACGTTATTGTCTTCCGTCACCGTCATGTCAGCCGACGGCTCCTTCCATCTGCAGTTCGATCAGTCGGTTGAGCTCGAGCGCGTACTCCATCGGCAGCTCCCGGGCGATCGGCTCGACGAAGCCGCGCACCACCATGGCCATCGCTTCTTCCTCGGTCAGACCGCGCGACATCAGGTAGAAGAGCTGATCCTCGCTCACCTTGGACACCGTGGCCTCGTGGCCCATGGACACCTCGTCATTGCGGATGTCCACGTACGGGTAGGTGTCCGACCGGGAGATCGTGTCCACCAGCAAGGCGTCACAGACCACGCTGGAACGCGAGTGATGCGCCCGTTTCGCTACCTTGACCAGCCCGCGATACGAGGTGCGGCCACCGCCCCGTGCCACCGACTTCGACACGATCGTGCTCGAGGTGTGCGGCGCGAGGTGTTCCATCTTGGCGCCCGCGTCCTGGTGCTGCCCCTCGCCGGCGAAGGCCACCGAAAGCACCTCGCCCTTGGCGTGCTCGCCCATCAGGAAGACCGAGGGGTACTTCATGGTCACCTTCGAGCCGATGTTTCCGTCGACCCACTCCATCGTCGCGCCCTCTTCCGCCTTGGCGCGCTTGGTGACCAGGTTGTAGACGTTGTTCGACCAGTTCTGGATCGTGGTGTAGCGGCAGCGGGCGCCCTTTTTCACCACGATCTCCACGACCGCCGAGTGCAGCGAGTCGGACTGGTAGATCGGCGCGGTGCAGCCTTCGACGTAGTGGACGTAGGCGTCCTCGTCCACGATGATCAGCGTCCGCTCGAACTGGCCCATGTTCTCCGTGTTGATCCGGAAGTAGGCCTGCAGCGGGATGTCGACGTGCACGCCCTTCGGCACGTAGATAAACGAGCCGCCGGACCAGACCGAGGTGTTCAGCGCGGAGAACTTGTTGTCACCCGCGGGAATCACCGAGCCGAAGTACTCTTCGAACAGCTCGGGGTGCTCCCGGAGACCGGTGTCGGTGTCCAGGAAGATCACGCCCTGGGCCTCCAGGTCCTCGCGGATCTGGTGGTACACGACCTCCGACTCATACTGCGCGGCGACCCCGGCGACGAGGCGCTGCTTTTCCGCCTCAGGGATACCGAGCTTGTCGTAGGTGTTCTTGATGTCCTCCGGCAGGTCCTCCCACGAGGCGGCCTGCCGCTCGGTGGAACGCACGAAGTACTTGATGTTGTCGAAGTCGATGCCCGAGAGGTCCGCGCCCCAGTTCGGCATGGGTTTGCGCGCGAACAGCTTCAGCGCTTTGAGTCGAGCTTCGAGCATCCACTCTGGCTCGTCCTTTTTCGCCGAGATGTCCCGGACAACGTCCTCGTTCAGGCCTCGGCGCGCGCTCGCGCCCGCCACGTCCGCGTCGGCCCAGCCATACTCGTAGCGACCGAGACTCGCGATGGTCTCGTCCTGCGTCAGTTGCTGGGTACCGGTGGACGTGGTGGGTGTGCGCTGCTCTGCAGCGGCAGTCATGCGGGCTTCCCTCCATCCAGGGTTGGTGCGTTCTTACCCGCGGGTAATTGCACGGGTACGTGGGTGGTGCATGCGGCATCGCCGTTCGCGATCGTCGCCAGACGCTGCACGTGCGTACCGAGCAGGTCGGCGAACACCGCCGTTTCGGCCTCACACAACTCGGGGAACTCGGCAGCCACATGGGCCACCGGGCAGTGGTGTTGACACAGCTGCTCACCACTACCGAGATGTTGCGTCGAGGCAGCGTAACCCTCACTGGTCAGCGCGGCCGCGAGCGAGGCCGCCCTTGCGGACGGTTCCCGCTCGGCCAGCACCGCGGAGCGGTGCCGCTCCACCAGTGTCGCCATGCGGCGTTCGGCGAACTCCCGCACGGCTTGTGCCCCGCCGTTCTCCGCGAGAAAGCGCAGCGCGGCGACGGCGAGATCGTCGTAGGCATGTCCAAAGCGAGCCCTGCCCGCCTCGGTGAGCAGGAACAACTTGGCCGGACGGCCGCGTCCTCGAGCACCCCGACGCGGAGCCTCCCGCGCGGCTGCCTCGCCATCGGCGACCAGTCCGTCCAGATGCCTACGCACGGCCGTCGGACTGAGGCACAACTCCTCAGCCACCACGGCCGCGGTGATCGGACCGTGTTCGAGCAGCAGGCGCGCGACGCTACGGCGAGTGCCACCGTCCGCCTGCTCGGCGGGCGAGGTCGCCGTATCGGCCGACTTCTCCGCTCCGGTCATTTTCACAACATTATTGTGTCTTATTTCCGGGTAGCCGGCAAAGTCACCCCTGCCGACGGTGACTGGAGTCACTGCGGGGCAGGGTCGATAGGCTGCCGAACGTGACGGCGGGCAGAACGGTAGACGGTGGCGCGGTAACGCACGCGCCGCCACCCGCCGCGTCCGGCGAGCAGTACCAGCCCCTGGACGCGGGCGAGCGCCGGTCCCTGGAAGCGATCCGGCGGTTCGGCACGGTTGGCGCGCTGCTACTCGCGGTCGGCTCGCTCGGCGCCGGGGCGGCACCCGTCGTCAACCCGCTGCAGGGCTGGCCGGTGATCGGGCTGTTCGGCCGGCTCTCCACCGTCGCGCTTGCCTGTGCCTTCGCCGGTATCTGCATGATGATCATCGGCTGGCTGCTCCTCGGCCGGTTCGCCCGTCCCAAGGCGGCGCGGATCGTCAGCAGAGCACAGCTCGACCGCACGCTGCTGATGTGGATGCTGCCGCTGCTGGTGATTCCACCGTTGTTCAGCAGGGACGTGTACAGCTATCTCGCGCAGAGCGAGATCGTGTACCGCGGGCTCGACCCGTATATCCAGGGCCCCGCGAACGCACTCGGCGTGGAACACCCGCTGACCAGAGGCGTGTCGAATATCTGGCGCGATACGCCCGCGCCCTACGGCCCACTGTTCCTGATGTTCGGCAGCGGAATCAGCAGCCTGGTCGGCAACCAGGTCGTCACCGGGGTGATGCTGCAGCGCCTGTTCGCGCTCGCCGGGGTCGCGCTGATCGTGTGGGCACTGCCCCGGCTGGCCAAACGCTTCGGCGTGCACCCGTCCACCGCACTGTGGCTCGGCGCGGCCAACCCGCTGGTGTTGTTCCACCTGATCGCCGGAGCGCACAACGAAGCCCTTGGTATCGGGCTGATGATGGCCGGACTCGTGTTCGGTCTGCGGTGGCTGCCCAAACGACCGAGCGGGCAGCCACCGCCACCGACCCAGCGGCACGAGTTACTCGGCATCCTGCTTGGTTCGGTCGTACTCAGCCTCGCCGTGCTGGTGAAAGTGCAGGCGATCGTCGCGCTCGGGTTCTACGGCGTGATGCTGGCCAGACGCTGGGGCGGCGGCTACCGGCACCTGTTCCGGGCCGCCGCCATCCAGACCGTCGTGGTCACGATCACCGTGGTCGGCTTCTGCGTCGGCAGCGGGCTCGGCTTCGGTTGGATCGGCGCGCTGGATACCCCGGCGATGGTGCGCAGCTGGATGTCGCCGGTATCCCAGCTCGGCAACCTCGGCGGCGTTCTCGGCATGTGGTTCGACCTCGGCGATCACCGCGTCGCGGTCACCTCGGTGATCTATGGGTTCGCCACCGTGCTCGCCGCGGTGATCACGCTGAAACTGCTGTGGGATGCCTTCCACGGCAAACGCCACCCGGTGATCGCGCTGGGCGCGGCGCTCGGCGCCTTCCTGATCCTGCATCCCGCGCTGCAGCCCTGGTACCTGCTCTGGGCGGTGATCCCACTCGCCGCATCCGCCGGGGATTCCCGGTTCCGTAAACTCGCCACGCTCGTCAGCGCCGTACTCGCGGTGGTGTTGCCACCCACCGGTAGTACCTTCGACGGCCGGTCCTTCGTCTTGACCCAGGGGTACCTCGGCGGGATCGTCGTCGTGCTCATCGCGCTCGTCGTGTTGCACCGGGTCTACCCGCTGACGCGTCGCCGCAGCGCCAGCGACCAGTGACGCTCGACAACCCAGCTGGCCCCTGACCGCTGCCGCCCGGCGGCTACACCTACGCTTGACAGTCGTGAACGCGCCCGAGAACACTTCCGCGGTCGCGATCTCCGGTCTCGTCAAGCGTTACGGATCCACCACCGCAGTGGATGGGCTGGATCTGGAGATGCCACGCGGCCAGGTCCTGGCACTTCTCGGCCCGAACGGCGCGGGAAAGACCACCACCGTGGAGATCTGCGAAGGTTTCCGCCGTGCCGATGCCGGCACGGTCCGGGTGCTCGGGTGCGATCCGGTTGGCCAGCACGCTTCGCTGCGCCCCCGGGTCGGCGTGATGCCGCAGGGCGGCGGCGCCTATCCCGCGGTGCGCGCGGGCGAAATGCTCCGGCTGGTCGCCGCTTGCGCGGCCGACCCGCTCGATCCGAACTGGCTACTCGAGGTACTGGGGCTGGAGCCCGCGCTGGGCACCCCGTACAAGCGACTGTCCGGCGGCCAACAGCAGCGTCTTTCGCTGGCCTGCGCGCTGGTCGGCAGGCCAGAGCTGGTGTTCCTGGACGAGCCGACGGCAGGGCTGGACACGCAGTCCCGCCGGCTGGTCTGGGAGTTGCTTGGCGCGCTGCGGCGAGACGGCGTCAGCGTGCTGCTCACCACGCATCTGATCGACGAAGCGGAGGCGCTCGCCGACCAGGTGGTGATCGTCGACCACGGCAAGGTGGTCACCAGAGGTAGCCCGGCCGAGCTCACCGCCGACGCCAACGCCAGCCAGCAGCTCCGCTTCCGGGCGCAGGCCGGCCTGAACGTGCAGTTGCTCACCGACGCGCTACCCGAGGGCTGCGTCGTATTGGAAGGCGATCCGGGCGCGTACGTGGTGCGCGGGCGAGTGGACCCACAGGTGGTGTCCACGGTCACCTCGTGGTGCGCGCAACAGGGAGTGCTCGCCGAGGAGCTGCGGGTCGGTAGGCGGGACCTCGAAGAGGTCTTCCTCGAGCTCACCGGGCGGGAGCTGCGATCGTGACGGATACCTCGACCGATAGCCGGTTCAAGCCAGGCACCTTCGCTCCGCGGCCGGGTACCGGCAGTGCCTGGCGCATGCTGCGGGTACACGCGAAGACCGAGGCAACGCTGACCCTGCGCAACGGCGAACAACTGCTGCTCACCTTGCTCATCCCGGTGGCACTGCTGATCGGGTTGACGGTGCTCGACGTCATCGATATGGCCGAGCCTCGGGTGGACTCCGTGGCGCCACGGATCTTCGCGCTCGCCGTGATGTCCTCGGCCTTCACCGGACAGGCGATCGCCCTCGGTTTCGATCGAAGGTACGGGGTACTCAAGCGGCTGGCCGCGACGGCGCTCCCGCGCTGGTTGCTGGTGTCCGGACGGGTCGTCGCCGCGCTGATCGTGGTCGCGATCCAACTTCTGGTCCTCGGCGCGGTCGCGCTCGCGCTCGGCTGGTCCCCCAGTCTCGGCGGACTGCTGTGGGCGCTGGTCCTGGTGTTGCTCGGCACGTTGAGTTTCGGCGCGCTCGGCGTGCTGCTCGGCGGAGCGCTGAAGGCCGAGGTCGTGCTGGCGCTGGCGAACGTGATCTGGTTCGTGCTGCTACTCGCCGGCGGCATCCTGCTGATGCCGGGGGCGCTTCCGACCGGCCTCGACGTGCTCGTCGCCGCGCTGCCGTCCGGCGCGCTGACCGAAGGCCTGCACACCGTGCTCACTACGGGGGACGCGCCCAGCTTTGCGCCGTTCCTGGTACTCGCCGGCTGGGGTGTGCTCGCCGGGCTGCTCGCGATCCGCACGACGAAGCTCTCCTGAGTCACGACAGGCGGTCCCCGAAGTTCGGGGGTACCGGGTTCGCGCGCTGAGCCGCTGCATACCATCAACTCGTGCCGGTTGTCTCATGGTTCCTCCGTCTGGTCGATCGCCTGCCCTACCCGAGCATGCGAGTCCGCAAGGCGGTCGCGATCTTCGCGATCGTGACCAATGCCGGCATCGGTGTCACCGGTTCGGTCGTCCGGGTCACCGGTTCCGGACTGGGCTGCCCGAACTGGCCACAGTGCATTTCCGGCCGGATGTTTCCGGTGGCGCATCCGGAATACGCGATGCTCAACCAGTGGATCGAGTTCGGCAACCGCCTGCTCACCGGGATCGTCGGGATCGCCGCCGCGCTCTGCGTCATCGTGGCGCTCCGGCTACGCCCGCGCCGTAAGCGACTGATCCTGCTCGCGTGGGCGATGCCGCTCGGTGTCGTCGTACAGGCGGGGATCGGCGGGATCGTCGTGCTCACCGGGTTGATCTGGTGGACGGTGGCCGTCCATTTCCTCGCCTCCACCGCACTCACCTGGGCGGCGGTACTGCTGCTGCACGCGTTCACCGAAGGCGACGAGCCGCCCAAGCCGGTGGCGCGGGGCCGGATTCGCGCGCCATTGTGGACGGTGGTAGCGGCACTCGGCGCGGTGCAGGTCGCCGGCACCCTGGTGACCGGCGCGGGGCCGCACGCGGGCGATCCGGAAACGCCTCGACTGCAACTGCCCGTCGAGGTGCTCGCGCATGTGCACAGCGCACTGCTGTACTTCTTCCTCGCCGTGTTGCTGCTGCTCGGCTGGCTAGCCCGCGGGGGCGGCGCGCCCGCGAGCTTCTGGCGCCGCTACGGCATCCTGTGGCTGGCCGTGCTCGCCCAGGGCACCATCGGCATGGTGCAGTTCCTGCTCGGAGTCCCCGAGATGCTGGTCTCGTTGCACGTACTCGGCGCGGCCTGCACCACCATCGCGGCCGCCGCCCTCTGGTGCGCCAGCCGCGAGCGCGGTGCCCTCCCCCAGGACGCGCCCTTCCCCGCGCGACCCGAGCCAGCGCTGGCTACGGAACGGACGCCGTAGCCGGAACCACCTCGCGCACCTGAGTCCGGGTACCCACGCGCCATGCCCGGCAGAGCACATAGCTCGCCAGCAGCATGACGGACAGTGCGGAATCGGCAATCGCGGCCTCGCCCGCGCCCGCGACCTCGCCGGGACCGAGCAGGCCGCTCACGAAACCAATCGACGTCAGCGCCAGGAGAATCTTGTTGGCGATGACGATATGCCACAGCGCACGCTTGCCGTGGGGTTGACAAGCAAGCAGCGCGAACAGCGCGGCGAAGGTGGCAAGGCCGTAAACCCGCCAGGTTTCCACCATCAGCCGCGCGGAATCCGCCTCGGTCACCGTGGCCATCTCGGTCACCGCCGCGACCAAGGCGCTGATGCTGGCCAGTCCCAATAGGATTCGCGCCACTACCGTTCGCCGCCGATCGACCATCAGGCACCCCTCGAAAGTTCCCGGCTTTTCGGTCAATCCTTGCGGGGAGCTACTGAGATCCTTCTCAGTCGGACGATCCGGCATGGTTAGCGCAGTGCGGCGCGGATAGCCGAAGCGAAGCGCAACGGCGCCCCGGGATCAGCGGTCTGGAACCCGAGAGAGGGTTCGGTCAGCTCCAGTTCCAGTAGTAGCGGCCGCCCGTCGGTTCCGCGCAACACGTCGACACGCGCGTACAGGAGCTCCGCGCGATCGATCTCGAGCAGTTCGGCGGTGGCGTCGAGGGCGTCCTCGGCGAGCGCGCGGTAGGCGGGTTCCGGCTCGACCGGTCCCAGTTTCTCGGTACCAAAGGTGCCGCTCGCATCCAACGCGGCGCCGCTGCCTTCGGACCGTGCCGGCAGGATCGCGGCCTTGCTGAAGGCGTGCGAGTAGACCCCGCGGAAGAACACCAGCGCAACCTCACCCGAAGCATCCACATCAGACTGGTAGGGCTGGACAAGCGCGGCAACGCCAGTCCGGTGCACGGCGGCAAGGTGCCGTGCCGCGGCATCGGTCGCACCGGCTGGAAACCGCGCCGCGCCACGTGCGCCCGCGCCCACCGCCGGTTTGATCACGAACTCGACATCCGGCCAGTTCGCGAACGCTGGATCAACCGCCTCCACTGGTCGCACCAGTTCGGTTGGCACCGTCGGCACGCCACGCTCCGCCAGTTCGACCAGATACGCCTTGTCCGTGTTCCAGCGCGCGACGGCGGCCGAGTTGGCCAGCCGAGGAACCGCGGCGCACCAGCGCAGGAACTCATCCCTGCGCTGCGCGTAGTCCCAGCTCGCCCGTAATACGACCAGATCGGCCTTGCCGAAATCGCCGGCAGGATCGCTCCACACCGCCCATTCAGCGCGCAGTCCAAGCGCCCGCAGCGCGACCGCGACCGTCTGATCGTCGCCGTCGCCTTCCGGTAGCGCCGCGCAACCGACCAGCAGTACCCGGTCGCTCATCGGCGTAACAGGGATGCGGCCATCCGGCGGCGATGCCCGGAACCGATCTTGGCGGCGGCCGTCGTCTCGGCATCCCAGCTCGCCGTGTCCAAGTCCTCTACTGCCGCGATCAGCGCATCGGCCGTATCGGCGTCGCGCACCAGCACGTCGCCAACCGCGCCGTCGGTACCGACGAGCACGACGCGCACTCCCGCGCGGCCGATATTCGACACCACCGCGCGGGCGGGCTTGCCGTGTGCCGCGACGAAGGCCCGCGCACTGGCCACGGCGCGCTCTGGCGCGACGACTGTCTTGCCCTCTGGTTGCTCAGCCACGACCCGAGCTTACGACCTTGACCGACTCGCGTTCGAGGTGACCAGGACCACGACGACGTCACCGGCGTCCGCCGAACCGCAGTGTGCAGGGATCTTGCGATCACTGTGCGTGTCCGCGTTCTTCACGCTTGGCGTGCCGAGTGCGGCCGCAGGACGAAGCTCGCTCACCGATTGGCGGGCGCCAATGCCTCGAGAACCTCTTCGGCGCGGCTGAGGGCAGTGGCCGGGTCCGCGTCCGGCGAACTGACCTCGGGGTCGAAGTTGAGGTCGACGAACACCTCGGTCACTCCCTGCCGCTCCAGCTCCCGTAGGTCCGCGCGAATCTCGGCGAAGTCACCGGTCAGCGGCCGACGGTTGGACACGCCGCCGGGCCCTAGCCGTACGACGCCCCGGCAGACGAACCGCAGACTGTTCGGATCCCGGCCGGCTTCGGCCGCGGCGCCGCGCACCACGTCGATGGACGTGCCGATGGTGGCCGGATCGACCCGACTGCTGCTCACCCAGCCCTCGGCGACTCGCCCGGCCCTGCGCAACGCCGGAGCGGCGGTACCGCCAAGCAGGATGGGCGGTCGCGGCCGCTGTACCGGTTTCGGATCCGCCCTGCTCCTCGGTACGTGATAGAACTCGCCGGAATACTCGACGACGTCGTCGGCGAAGAGCACGTCAAGCACCCGCAGGTATTCCTCGATCCGCCGCCCTCGATGGTTCTTGGGCAGACCGACGGCCGCGTACTCATCGTCCGACCAGCCGGCGCCGAGGCCCAGATCCAACCGGCCGCCGGAGACCTCGTCCAGCGAAGCGACCTGTTTGGCCAGCAATACCGGCGCGAAAAACGGCGCGTTCAGCACCGCCACCCCGAGCCTGATTCGCTCGGTCTGCCCCGCCAGATAGGCAAGCGCGACAACCGGGTCACGCACCTCCCGGTACTGCTCGCCCATCGAGTTGTCTTCCGGGGAGAGCAATCGGGACATGGTCCACAGCGAGCTGTAGCCGAGCTCCTCCGCGCGTCGCCCGATCCTGCGCAGATTGGCAGGGCCGGCCCACGCGCCGGAGATCGGCGCTCCGAATCCGATCAGCACAGCACGCACGCTACCTGGCCGCGGGCGAAAATCGTGGATCTGGAACGTTAGGTTGATTGACAACGCTTGGTCGCCAAGCGGATACGCCGCAACCATCGGAGGTCGCCTTGACCAACGCAATCCAGGTCCGCAGCACCGGCGGTCCTGAAGTACTCGAGTTCGGCGAAGCGGAATCAGCTTCGGCAGGACCGCATGAGCTGGCCGTCGAGGTCGCGGCGGCCGGGGTGAACTTCATCGACACCTACCAGCGCGGTGGGGTGTACCCGATGAATCTGCCGTTCGTCCCCGGGATGGAGGGTGCTGGTCGGGTCATCGAGGTAGGTTCCGAGGTCGCCGACTTCCTGCCTGGCGACCGGGTGTGCTGGTCTCAGACCAAGGGCAGCTATGCGGAGCGCGCGGTGATTCCAGCAAGTGACGCGGTGCGCGTACCCGAGGATGTGCACGACGAGGTCGCCGCCGCGATCCCGTTGCAAGGAATGACCGCGCATTACCTGGTGGCGTCCAGTTATCCGGTTCAGCAAGGCGACACGGTGCTGGTCCACGCCGCGGCCGGCGGGGTTGGCCTGCTGTTGACCCAGCTCGCCAAGGCGCGCGGCGCCAGGGTGCTCGGCACGGTGTCCACACCGGACAAAGAGCGGCTGGCCAAGGAAGCTGGCGCCGACGAGGTGTATGGCTACTCGGATTTCGCCGAGCGGGTAAGGGAAACCACCAACGGCGAAGGAGTCGCGGCGGTCTACGACGGAGTCGGCAGAACCACCTTCGACGACAGCCTTTCCTGCGTTCGCCGCAGGGGCAGCCTGGTGTTGTTCGGCGGATCCAGCGGACAGGTCCCGCCTGTCGACCCGCAGCGGCTGAACTCGCAGGGGTCGATCTTTCTCACCAGGCCGACGCTGCGCGATTACATGGCGACCAGGGACGAGCTGGAATGGCGGATCGGCGAGCTGTTCGACGCGATCGCCGCAGGGGCCCTTCAGGTACGGATCGGTGGGCGTTATCCGCTCGACCAGGCCCGGCAAGCGCACGAGGATCTGGAGGGCCGGAAAACCACCGGCAAGCTGCTGTTGCTGCCGTAGCGAATCGGCCGGACGGGACGCGCTGGCCGCGGCATCCCGTCCGGCCGTCGTTTCGGCTGTCCGGCGCGAGATTCAGCGTCAGCCGACGCGAACCACGTCCACGACGAACACCAGCGTCTCGTCCGGGCCGATCTCACCCTGGCCCTGCGGGCCGTAGCCAAGCTCCGGCGGGATCGCCAGCAGCTTGCGCTCGCCCTGCCGGATGCCGATCAGACCCTGATCCCAGCCGGGAATGACCTGACCGGAGCCAACACCCTCGACGGTGAACGGTTCACCCCTGTCCCAGGAGTTGTCCTTCTCCTGCTGGTCCGACCAGGCAACCAGCTTGTAGTTCACCGTGACGTTGTCGCCCTCTTGCACGCCGGGGCCGCTGCCAGGGGTCAGCTCCTCGCTGATCAGCTCGGTGGGCGGCGCGCAGTCCTCGGGGAGCGTGATGTCCGGCTCCTGTCCTGCCTCGCCGGACACCTCGATGTCCTCGGCGGTGCACGGCTGCGCTGACTCGGTCCCACCCTGCTCGGCCTGCTGCTCGGATCCGGCCGTCGCGGTGCTCCTGGCCTGCTCCGGGGAGTCCTGCTCGTCCGGAGTGCAGCCAACAAGAGCCACGGAGGCCACTAGCGCCAAACTCAACTTCCACGCAGTACGCATGGGCACAACTTAAGCAGTCCGCCGCGCGGGCCGATCATCGGGCCTCACCAAGGCAGGCCGACCATCGGCAGGCCAATGGCGGCATCCGCGGCGATCGCGACGAAGACCACCATCAGGTAGGTGTTGGAGCGCCGGAACAAATGCATCGGCCTGGTTTCCTCGCCGGCCCGCACATCGCGATACAGGCCGTGCGCGAAGAACAGGAACCAGATACCGACAAGCAGCGCGAACGCCGCGTACAGCCAGCTGGTTGCCGGAATCAGCAGCAGCGACCAGCCGACCATCACCCAGGAGTAAACGACGATCTGCTTCGCCACGTGCTCGGGCGTCGCGACGACAGGCAACATCGGCACGCCGGCGCGCTCGTAGTCCTCGCGGTACTTCATGGCGAGTGCCCAGGTGTGTGGCGGTGTCCAGAAGAAGATCACGCCGAACATCACCAGTGCTGGCCATTGCACCGAATGATCCACCGCTGCCCAGCCGATCACCACTGGCATGCAGCCGGCCGCGCCACCCCACACCACATTCTGTGAGGTTCGCCGCTTGAGCAGCAGGGTGTACACGAAGATGTAGAAGGCGATGGTCCCTACCGCGAGCATCGCGGCAAGCGGGTTCGCCCCGAACCACAGCACCGCGACCGAGGCGGCGCCCAGCAGCAATCCGAAGATCAGCGCGTTGCGCCGGGGTACCGAATCGCGCACCAGCGGACGCCGCTTGGTGCGATTCATCACCTTGTCGATATCCGCGTCGAGCACGCAGTTCAGCGCGTTCGCGCTGCCCGCCGCCATCGTGCCGCCGACCAAGGTGACCAGCACCAACAACGGGTCCGGAAACTCTCGCCCCGCGAGGAACATCGCTGGGATCGTCGTGACCAGCAGTAGTTCGATCACGCGGGGCTTGGCCAGCGCCGCGTAGCCGGCGATCACCTGGCGAACGGTCCGGCGCGTGGGCACGGCGACGCTGGCGTCCGTCTCGGATGTTTCTGGCGCGGCTTCCGACGAGCGCGCTGCCTCCTCGTGCTTATGCACGGCGATCCCGGATAGCGGTCGCGCACCTAGTCAGTCCGCTGTCTGGCACTGCCTGCCCAGCGATAGCCGCCAGCATCTCGCTCCTCGTCAACTCGGGTTGGTCTCCGCATTCGGCGATCCCATCCATGATCACCTACTTGTGGAAGCCAACCCGCATGCTAGCCGCGTGCTCTGCGAGTACCGGCGCCGGGTACGCCCCATCCGGGCATCCGGTCCGGCCCCTCCGGCCAGCAATCCCGGCGCCCGCGCCGGGATGCCACGGGCGCCGACGGATCGAATATCGCAGCAGCTAGGCTGGCGTCGTAGTGGGAGTCCGTGGGTCGGGATGAATCGATCCCGTTGAGGCACCGAGTTCACTCGGATGTGTAAACGCCGTCCGGCCCGCATTACGCGAGAGTGGGAGCATCGAGTCCGTGTCCGTCACCCAGACCGCAACCGAGGACCTGACCCGCCTGACCACCCGGAACCTGCCCGAGGACTGGACCGAGCTGGACACCCGCGCGGTGGACACCGCCCGGATCCTGGCCGCGGACGCGGTTGAGCGGTGTGGCAGCGGGCACCCAGGCACCGCGATGAGCCTCGCGCCACTCGCCTATCTGCTCTTCCAGCGAGTGATGCGCCACGACCCCAACGACGCCAACTGGTGCGCACGGGATCGATTTGTCCTTTCCGCCGGGCACAGCAGCCTGACCCTGTACATCCAGCTGTACCTTTCCGGCTACGGCCTGCAGCTCGACGATCTGCGCGCGCTGCGTACCTGGGACTCGAAGACGCCGGGGCACCCCGAGTTCGGGCACACCACCGGAGTGGAGACCACCACCGGTCCGCTTGGCCAGGGGCTGGCCAACGCCGTCGGGATGGCCATGGCGGCCCGCAGGGAGCGTGGTCTGCTCGACCCGGACGCCGCGCCAGGAGCCAGCGTTTTCGATCACCACATCTACGTGATCGCCTCGGACGGCGATATCGCCGAGGGCGTTACCTCGGAGGCCTCGTCCATCGCCGGCCGCCAGCAGCTCGGCAATCTGGTGGTGATCTATGACGACAACAAGATCTCCATCGAGGACGACACCAACATCGCGCTCAGCGAGGACACCGCGAAGCGCTATGAGGCCTATGGCTGGCAGGTGCTCGTCGTGGACGGCGGCGAGGATGTCGTCGCCATCGAGGAGGCGCTGCGCGCCGCCAAGGCGGACACCGAACGCCCCACCCTTGTCGTCCTGCGTACGGTGATCGGCTACCCCGCGCCGACCAAGCAGAACACCGGTAAGGCCCACGGCGCCGCGCTCGGCGCGGACGAGGTCGCCGAGACGAAGAAGATCCTCGGCTTCGACCCCGAGCAGAACTTCGAGGTCACCGACGAGGTGATCGGCCATGCGCGGCAGGTCGTCGAACGCGGCGCACAGGCACACAAGGATTGGCAGCAGCGCTACGACGCGTGGGCGACGGCCAACCCGGAGCGCAAGGCGCTCGCCGACCGGCTGGCCAACCGGGAACTCCCCGCTGGCTGGGCGGCGGCGCTGCCCAGCTGGGACCCCGACCCGAAGGGCGTAGCCACCCGCAAGGCCTCCGGTGCGGTACTCGCCGAACTCGGCCCGGTACTTCCCGAGCTGTGGGGTGGCTCGGCCGACCTCGCGGAGAGCAACAACACCACGATCAAGGGCGCCGATTCGTTCGGGCCAACCGAAGCGTCCACCGATATGTGGCAGGCCAACCCCTACGGCCGCACTCTGCATTTCGGTGTACGCGAGCACGCGATGGGCTCGATCCTGAACGGGATCGCCCTGCACGGCGGCACCCGCCCGTACGGCGGCACCTTCCTGATCTTCAGTGACTACATGCGGCCGGCCGTCCGGCTGGCGGCGCTGATGCGACTGCCGGTCACCTACGTGTGGACGCACGATTCCATTGGCCTCGGCGAGGACGGGCCAACCCACCAGCCCATCGAGCAGCTGTCCGCGCTGCGCGCGATTCCGGGGCTCAACGTCGTCCGGCCGGCGGATGCCAACGAGACGGCGGCCGCGTGGAAGGCCGTTCTGGACGATGTCAGCGCGCCGTCCGGACTCGCGCTCACCCGGCAGAACGTGCCGGTCCTGGAAGGCACCAGGGAACGGGCGGGCAACGGCGTGGCTCGCGGAGGTTACGTGCTCGCCGAAGCCAGCGACGGCGCGCCCAAGGTGCTGCTGATCGGCACCGGCTCCGAGGTGCAGCTCGCCGTGGAAGCCAGGAATACCCTGGAGGCGCAAGGAGTTCCCACTCGTGTGGTGTCCATGCCGTGTGTCGAGTGGTTCGACGCGCAGGACGCCGACTACCGGGAGAGCGTGCTGCCGTCCGCGGTGCGCGCCCGAGTCGCGGTGGAAGCGGGGATCGCGCAGTCCTGGCATCGCTTCGTTGGGGATGCTGGCGAGACCGTCTCACTGGAGCACTTCGGCGCCTCAGCCGATTACCAGACGCTGTTCCGGGAGTTCGGCATCACCGCGGAGGCTGTCGTGGACGCCGCGAACCGCAGCCTGACGACGTTGGCCGAGAAGTTCACTGTGGAGGGATCCAAGTGACCACGAACAACCCGCTCGCCAGCCTCAGCGAGGCCGGCGTATCAATCTGGCTGGACGATCTGTCCAGGGACCGGATCAACTCCGGCAACCTGGCCGAGCTGATCCGCGACTACCACGTCACCGGCGTCACGACGAACCCGACCATCTTCGCCGGCGCGCTTGCGGGTGGCCGGGCCTATGACGATCAGGTCCGGGAACTCGCCGCGCGGGGCGCGTCGGTGGACGCCGCGGTCAAGGAACTGACCACAACGGACGTGCGCAACGCCTGCGATCTGTTCCGCGACATCTACCACGCGACCGACGGCATCGACGGCAGGGTATCGATCGAGGTCGATCCTGGCCTGGCGCACGACAGCGAGGCGACCGCCGCCGAGGCGCTTGATCTCTGGAAGACCGTGGACCGGCCGAATCTTCTGGTGAAGATTCCGGCCACCAAGGCGGGACTGCCAGCCATCACCAGGACGCTCGCGGAGGGCGTCAGTGTGAACGTCACGCTGATCTTCTCCACCGAGCGCTACCGCGAGGTGATGGACGCGTTCGTCAGCGGACTCGAGCAGGCCAAGCAGCGCGGTCACGATGTCACCCAGATCCATTCGGTCGCCTCGTTCTTCGTGTCCAGGGTGGACACCGAGGTGGACAAGCGGATCGACGCGCTGGACGGCGCGGCGGCGGAATCGGCGCGTTCGGCACGTGGTGCCGCAGCGATCGCGAACGCCCGACTCGCATACGCCGCGTACCAAGAGGTCTTCACGAGTGACCGCTGGCAGGAGCTTGCCACGGCCGGCGCTCGGCCGCAGCGTCCACTGTGGGCGTCCACGGGCATGAAGGACCCGAACTACCGGGACACCCTGTACGTCGAGGACCTGGTCGTCGCCGGCACGGTCAACACCATGCCGGAGAAGACCCTCTACGCCACGGCCGAGCACGGCTCGATCAACGGCGACAAGGTCACCGGTACGGCCGATGCCGCCGAAAAGGTCTTCGCTACGCTGCGCCAGGCCGGCATCGACGTTGCCGACGTGTTCCGCGTGCTCGAGGACGAAGGCGTTCAGAAGTTCGAGAAGTCCTGGGCGGAACTGCAAACCACGGTGCGGGAGCAGCTGGCCGAGTCCCAGCGGTGAGCCGCTGCCAGCCACGTTCGACGCGGTCAGCGCACGCGGTCCGGCAGCTCGGCAGCGCGGATCCCAAGGAGAGAAACCGATGACTAGTTCGCTCGCCGTCGAGATCATCGATCCGGATCTGGCGGACAAGGCGGCAACACTGGCCGACCGGCTGGTGGAGGAACGACTCGCCTCCCGGATCAGCGAGCAGGACCCGACGCTGTGGGGTCCGGACGCCGAGGCCGAAGCGGCGATCCGGCTGGCGTGGACGGCCTTGCCGCGCACCTCTCGCGCGTTGGTCGCCGACGTCGCGGCGTTGGCCGCCGAACTGCGAGCCGAGGGCGTTGATCGGGTCGTGCTGGCGGGCATGGGCGGCTCCTCGCTCGCCCCCGAGGTGCTCGCCCGCACGGCCGGCAAGGCATTGACCGTGCTGGACACCACGGACCCCGCGCAGGTAGCCGACGCGCTGGCGGGTGATCTGGAGCGAACGGTGCTCGTGGTCTCCTCGAAGTCCGGCACCACGGTGGAAACCGACAGCCATCGGCGGATCTTCGAAGCGGCGTTCCGCGCGGCCGGTGTGGATGCCGCCAGCCGCATCGTGGTGGTCACCGACCCCGGCTCACCGTTGGAGGTCAAAGCCACGGAAGCCGGCTATCGCCGGGTGTACACCGCCGATCCGAACGTGGGTGGACGCTATTCGGCGCTGAGCGCCTTCGGCCTGGTGCCGGCCGGGCTCGCTGGCGTGGATATTGGCGAACTGCTCGATCAGGCATCCGAGGCGGCGACCGTGCTGGCCACGGACAAGCCGCGCAACCCGGCGCTGCGGCTAGCGGCGGCCTGGGGCGCCGCGCACGCCAGCGGTGCGGAGAAACTGGTGCTCGCGGATACCGGATCGGGCATCACCGGATTCGGTGACTGGGCCGAACAGCTCATCGCCGAGTCCACCGGCAAGGAAGGCACCGGTCTGCTCCCGGTCGTCGTGGAAGGGCCGCAGGCGGCCGGCTTCGCCGACGCGGGCCCGGACGCGACCCGGGTGTCGATCGGTCCGGCGACCGATGAGACCGCGATCAGCGTGACCGGCCCGCTTGGCGCCCAGTTCCTGCTGTGGGAGTACGCCACCGCGGCCGTCGGCAGGTTGCTCGGCATCGATCCGTTCAACCAGCCCGATGTGGAAGCGGCCAAGAAGGCCGCACGGGCACTTCTGGACAACCCGGAAACGGACACCGGTTCGGCTCGACCGTCCACGGTAGACGGCGAGGTGGAGGTCTACGCGGCGCCTGGGGTGCTCACCGCGGGGGCCGGAACCCTCACCGAGGCGCTGCGCACGCTGGTGGCCGCCGCGCCACACGACGGCTACCTGTCCATCCACGCCTACCTGAACCGCATCGACGACGCCTCGGCGGAACTGCTGCGGGGTGAGCTGGCCAGAAACACCGGGCTGCAAACCACGTTCGGTTGGGGACCCCGTTTCCTGCACTCCACCGGCCAGTACCACAAGGGCGGCGCACAGAACGGCGTGTTCCTGCAGATCACCGGCGGACACGACGAGGACGCGCAAGTACCCGGCCGGCCGTACACCCTGGGCTCGCTGCAGCTCGCGCAGGCACTCGGCGATGGCCATGTGTTGATCGAGCGGGGCCGGCCGCTGGTCCGGGTCCATCTCACTGACCGCCTTGCCGGATTGGCCCAACTGATGCGGGCCGTGCAGGAGCTGCCACATTGAGCTGGCGCACTGACCACCCATCTCGCGATGGGCGCCATTCGATCACGACCAGGAACGAGGAGAGGGCGTGACCCCAGCCAGCAAGACCTGGCGCAATCCCCTGCGGAACGAGCGAGACAAGCGGCTTCCCCGGATCGCCGGGCCGTGCAGCCTGGTGATCTTTGGCGTCACCGGGGATCTTTCCCGCAAGAAGCTGATGCCCGCGATCTACGATCTGGCCAACCGCGGGCTCCTACCGCCTGGGTTCGCCCTGACCGGGTTCGCCAGGCGAGACTGGGAGAACCAGGACTTCGGCGAAGTCGTCTACGAGGCGGTCAAGAAATACGCCAGGACGCCGTTCCGGCAGGAAGTCTGGGACCAGCTCGCGGAGGGGATCCGGTTCGTCCAAGGCAGTTTTGACGACGACGATGCCTTCGATCGGCTCGCGGCCACGGTCCACGAGCTGGATCTCGAACGAGGTACCGGCGGAAACCACGCGTTCTACCTTTCCGTGCCGCCAAGCGCGTTTCCGTTGGTGTGCCGCCAGCTTGCCCGCTGCAAGCTCGCCGAGCACGCCCCGGAACAGTGGCGCAGGGTGGTGATCGAAAAGCCGTTCGGCCACGATCTGGACAGCGCCCGCAAGCTCAACGCCGTGGTCAACGAGGTCTTCGGCGAAGACCAGGTGTTCCGCATCGATCACTACCTCGGCAAGGAGACGGTTCAGAACATCCTGGCGCTGCGGTTCGCGAACCAGCTCTTCGAACCGCTCTGGAACGCGAACTACGTGGACCATGTACAGATCACCATGGCCGAGGACATCGGTCTCGGTGGCCGCGCCGGTTACTACGATGGCATCGGCGCCGCCCGCGACGTCATCCAGAACCATCTACTCCAGCTGATGGCGCTGACCGCGATGGAGGAACCAGTCTCGTTCAACCCCGCAGATCTGCGCGCGGAGAAGGTGAAGGTGCTTTCCGCGACGAAACCGGCGACACCGTTCGCCGAGACGACCTCGCGGGGGCAGTACACCGGCGGCTGGCAGGGCGGCCAGAAGGTACCCGGACTACTCGAGGAAGGCGGGTTCTCGAAAACCTCGAGTACCGAGACCTTCGCCGCGATCGAGCTGGAGGTGAACACCCGGCGCTGGGCCGGGGTGCCGTTCTACCTGCGCACCGGAAAGCGGTTAGGCCGCAGGGTCACCGAGATCGCCGTGGTGTTCAAACGCGCGCCGCACCTGCCCTTTGACGACACCGCGACGGAAGAGCTTGGCCAGAACGCCTTCGTGATGCGCGTGCAGCCGGACGAAGGCGTCACCATGCGATTCGGCTCGAAGGTGCCGGGCAGCACCATGGAAGTCCGTGACGTGACGATGGACTTCGGCTATGGCCACTCGTTCACCGAGTCCTCCCCGGAAGCCTATGAGCGGCTGATCCTGGACGTGCTCCTCGGTGAACCTTCGCTGTTCCCCGTGAACCAGGAAGTGGAGCTGTCCTGGGAAATCCTCGATCCGGTGGTGCGGTACTGGGCGCAGAACGGCAAGCCACAGACCTATCAGGCGGGTACCTGGGGGCCGGAATCGGCCAACGCGATGCTGGCCAGCACCGGTCGGCACTGGAGGCGTCCATGATCATCGACCTGCCGGCGACCACGACCTCGCAGGTGAACAACAAACTGGTGGAGATCAGGGAACAGGGCGGTGCGGTCACCCTTGGCCGGGTGCTGACCCTGGTGATCGTCACCGATGATGGCGCGGAGGCCGAGGAAGCGGTCGATGCCGCGAACGACGCGAGCCGGGAACACCCATGCCGGGTCATCGTGGTGGCTCGCGGTACCCGCAAGGCCGCCGCGCGGCTGGACGCGCAGATCAGGGTCGGCGGTGACGCGGGTGCCAGCGAGGTGATCGTGCTGCGGCTGTACGGCCCGCTGGCCGCCGAAGGCGCCGGCTGTGTGATGCCCCTGCTGCTGCCGGATACGCCGGTGGTCGCCTGGTGGCCGTATACCGCCCCGGCGAGCCCAGCCAAGGATCCGATCGGACGGCTCGCGCAGCGGCGGATCACCGATGCGGCCGCCGAGCGCAACCCGATCAAGGCGCTGCAGACCAGAAGGGACAACTACACCGGGGGCGATACGGACCTCGCGTGGACACGGCTCACCAACTGGCGCGCGGTACTCGCCGCGGCGCTGGATCTGCCGCCGCACGAGAAGGTGACCGGCGCGACGGTCGTCGGTGAGGGTGATTCACCGTCCACCGATCTGCTGGCCAGTTGGCTGTCGCACTGCCTCCGGGTGCCCGTGCAGCGCAAGCGCACCAGTTTGGAAGGCATCGTCACGGTCCAGTTGGAGCGCAAGTCCGGCATGATCGAACTGCATCGCCCGGACGGCAAGGTCGGCACGCTGACACAGGCTGGACAACCCGACCGCAAGGTCGCGCTGCAACGCCGGTCTCGAAGGGACTGCCTGGTCGAGGAGCTACGGCGACTGGACGCGGACGAGGTGTACGCGACCACGTTGCGCGCGCTGGACAAGATCACCCGTAGCCGGGCAACCGCGACAAGGACACGGCAGACAACGAAACCGGCCAAGGCAGCAAGACCAGCGAGTTCAGCCACGTCCGCGGGTTCAGCGAAACCGGCCAAGTCGGCCAAGCCAGCCAAGACCGCGAAGTCGGGTAAGGCAGCTAAAGCACCGACATCGGGTAGGGCCGCAAAGCCCGCTACTGGCGTCCGCGCCGGTGCCGAACAGGGCCAGGCACCGTGACCGAGCGGTATGCGATCTCGCACGAGACAACGGAGCTGCTGACCGCAGCGGCCGCCGCGCGGTTGATCACCACCCTGGTGGACGCGCAGCTACGCCACGGCAGCGCGCAGCTGGTGCTCACCGGCGGCGGCACTGGGATCGGCCTGCTCGACCAGGTAAGGCGCAGCCCCGCGCGCGATGCCGTGAACTGGTCGAAGGTCGACTTCTACTGGGGCGATGAGCGATTCCTCGACGCGGGTGATCCGGAACGCAACGAGACGCAGGCAAGAAACGCCCTGCTCGACCATATCGAGATCGATCCGGCTCGGGTGCACCCGATGGCGGCCGCGGATGGCCCGTTCGGAGCTGATCAGGAGTCGGCCGCTGCCGACTACGCCGCGCTGCTCCCCGAGCGATTCGACGTCTGTCTGCTCGGCGTCGGCGAGGAGGGCCATATAGCCTCGCTGTTCCCCCATACGGCTGCGGTTCGTGCCAGCGGCGAGCTGGTAGTTGCGGTGCGCGACAGCCCTAAGCCACCGTCCCTTCGCCTGTCGCTCACGCTGCCGGCGATTCACCGGGCCAGTGAGGTCTGGCTGGTCACCGCCGGTGCGGGCAAGGCCGCGGCGGTGCGGGACGGGCTGGCCGGCGTACCGGCCGAGGAATTACCGGCTGCGGGTGCACGGGGGCAACAGCGCACCCTGTGGTTCCTCGATCGCGCCGCGGCTGGCGGCTGATCCCGGGTTCGTACCTCCTTGACCGGATCGGTTGCTCGGTCCCTGATATTCGACTCCGGTATGTGCGAATGCACATTTGTTCTCGTGGTCGCGTCACGTTTCGGCCACAATGACTTCTCTTAAGGTGACCGTCGCGTTTCGGCGTGTTCGCGAGCTGCGACCTTGGAGGTCAGATGACCACCCCGGAGTTCAGGCTTGCCTGGTTCCGTCTCGGCACCAGGAAGCGGGCCGCCACCAGGCAGGACTCCGCTGCTCGGCCCGGGGCACGGTCCGGTACGGACGGGGCCGCGCCGGCGGTGGCCAATGCTGGCGGCCCCGACGCCGTACCTTCCACCGGCACGCGACGCGGCTCCTGGCTACGTGGTTTTCCTGTTGAGCTGTGCATCGTTGTCCTCGCCGCCCTGGACGTCTGGCTGGCCATGGACGACGAGATCGCACTCGGCTGGAATATCCAAGCTCTTGCGCAGGATGACCCCTCCCTGCCGCATTCGATCGTGCTCTCCGCCATCTCCTGCCTGGCGCTGTTCGCCCGGCGCAGGTTCCCGTTCATCACGCTGCTGATCACTGTTCCCGGGTTCTTCGTCGGCTGGGCGCAGCTGGCCGCGATGGTCGCGTTGTGGACGCTGGCCAGGCGCAAGCAGCTGGCCTGGCAGACGATCGTGGGCGCGCTGCTGGTCGCGGCCTGCCGGTTCGTCACCTGGCCACCGGAACTCTTCTTTGAGGACAGCTGGCGCTCGCACGCCCTGGACGCGATCTGGAGCGCGATCGTGGCCGGTCTTCCGGTTGCCCTCGGCCTGCTCGCCGCCGCGCGGGAAGAGTTGGCTGCCCGGTACACCGAACTCACCCAGAGCAGGGAGCGGGAACGACAGTTGCACGCGATCGCGGTGCGGGAACAGGAACGCACTCGGCTGGCCAGGGATATGCATGACGGGGTGTCCCATCAGGTCACGTTGATCGCGATGCAGGCCGGCGCGTTGAAGGTGGCCGCGGACGACGAGTCCACCGCGCAGAGCGCGGACACCATCCGGCAGCTGAGCCTGCGCACGCTCGGCGAACTGCGGGAAATGGTCGGCCTGCTCCGCAGCAGCGCGACCCAGCAGGCTGGCGATGGCTGCCAGCACGACCTGTCCGGTTTGGCACGGCTGATCAACGAATCCGAGGTTGACGCGGCATTGCTGGCCAGCGAGCTTCCGGAACAGCTGCCCGCCGAGGTTTCCAGCGCCGCCTACCGCACGGTGCAGGAAGCTTTGACGAACGTCTGCAAGCATGCCCCTGGTGCCGCCGCGACCGTCCGGGTTTATCATTCGGACGATCAGCTCCATGTCCATGTGCGCAACACCGCGGCGAGCGAAGCGCCGTCGGCGAACCTGCCATCCGGTGGGTACGGATTAGCCGGGCTCGCGGAACGCGCCGAGCAACTGGGCGGTAGCTTCGCCGCCGCCACGTTGACCAGCGGTGGCTTCGAACTGCACGCCAGTTACCCGTTGGGACCCAATCCCAGTGAGCCGTCCAGCCCTGCCGATCTAGCCGTGCGCGAAAGCACCGACGCCGGGGCTGGTACCACGACCGAACCCCTCAGCACCGCCGCGGCGGACTGATCACCAGCGGGGCCAGCAGCGGCTGGCTCAGAGTTCGCGACGAGCGCGTAGCTTCTCCAGTGCCTCGGTGAGGATCGCTTCGCCGTCCGACTCGCTGCGCCGTTCCTTCACATAGGCGAGGTGCGATTTGTACGGCTCGGTGCGCGGCACCGCCGGCGGCTTCTCTTGATCTTGCCCAGCTGGCAGCCCGCACCGTGGGCAGTCCCAGGACTCGGGCAGCTCCGCTTCCGCGGCGAAGGATGGTCGGGACTCATGCCCATTCGCGCACCAGTAGGACACCCGGCGTCGGGGCGCGGATTCGCCGCGCTCCGACTCGCCCATCGGCCCCGCACCCACCCGGGTGCCTCGAATCGCATTACCGCCAGACATCAATTTTCACACCCCACCAACATCGTTTTCTCGGTAGTGCTTTTTGATGTTCACCTGCCGGATGCACCCCCAGAAGGGGGCAGAACCAGAGGCAGTGCAACCAGTGGCAGTAGTACCAGTGGTTGCGTGTGCAGCGAGCCGCGTTCGGCTACACGTTCATCTTCATCATGAGACCGAGTCCCACAATGGTGATCACCCAGATCGAACCGACCAGAACCGTCAGCCGGTCCAGGTTCTTCTCGGCGACGCTGGAGCCGGCCAGACTGGACTGCATACCGCCACCGAACAGCGAAGAGAGCCCGCCGCCCCGGCCGCGGTGCAGCAGGACGAGGAGAATCAGGAGCAGGCTCGTGACGATGAGCATGATGTTCAGTACTGTTTGCATCGCTTCCTCGCTACGACGACGGCGACCCACAGGATAGCGGGTCAGCCGGACACTCAGGGCAACGGGCCGCCAGCAGCGAGCGCGCAGAGTTTGGTGAACTCGTCGGCTTGCAGACTCGCCCCGCCGACCAACGCGCCGTCGATATCCGGTTGGCCGACCAGTTCGGAAATGTTCGCGGACTTCACCGAGCCGCCATAGAGCACGCGTGCTTCGTCCGCGATCTCCTGCCCGTATTTCTCCGCGAGCTGACTCCGTAGCGCGCCGCAGACCTGCTGCGCGTCGGCGGACGTGGCGACCTTGCCGGTACCGATCGCCCAGATCGGCTCGTAGGCCACGACCACGTCGCGTACCTGCTCGGTCTTCAGGCCCTTCAGCCCGGCGATCAGCTGCGCGTTGCAGTGCTCGACATGCTCGCCGGCCTCCCGCAGGTCCTGCGCCTCTCCCACACACAGGATCGGCTTGAGACCGTGTTTGAGCGCCGCCCGTACCTTGCGGTTGACGGTTTCGTCGTCCTCGCCGTGGTGCTCGCGCCGCTCCGAATGCCCGACCGTCACGTAGGTGCAGCCGAGTTTGGCCAGCATCGAACCGGAGACATCCCCGGTGTAGGCGCCGGAGTCATGCGGGGAAATGTCCTGCGCGCCGTAGCTAAAGAGCAGCTTGTCGCCCTCCACCAGCGTCTGCACGCTGCGGATATCGGTGAACGGCGGCAGCACCGCCACCTCGACCTTGCTGAAGTACTTTTCCGGCAAGGAGAACGCGATCTTCTGCGCCAGCGCGATCGCCTCGAGGTGGTTCAGGTTCATCTTCCAGTTGCCGGCGATCAGCGGCAGCTTGGCCATGATTTACGCGCCCTCCTCAAGGACCGTCACCCCGGGCAGTTCCTTGCCTTCCAGGAACTCGAGCGAGGCGCCACCACCGGTGGAGATATGCGAGAACTTCTCCTCAGGTAGGCCCAGCGTGCGGACTGCCGCCGCCGAGTCACCACCACCTACGACGCTGAACGCCGCACCATCCGCGATCGCCTGCGCGACGCCACGGGTTCCCTCGGCGAACGGTGCCAGCTCGAACACCCCGGCGGGGCCGTTCCAGAACACCGTCTTCGCCGCGGCGACCTTGGCGGCGAAGGCTTCGGTAGTGCGCGGGCCGATGTCCAGGCCCATCCAGCCTTCGGGAATCGCGCCGACCGAAACCGTGTCGGTGCTGGCATCGGCGGCGAACTTGTCCGCGACCACCACATCGACCGGCACCACGATCTTGTCGGGGTGCTCGTCGAGCAATCGGCGAGCGGTGGCCACGAAATCCTGCTCGAGCAGCGAAGCACCCACGCTGTGCCCCTGTGCGGCGAGGAAGGTGAACATCATCCCGCCACCGATCAGCAGGGTGTCCACGCTGGGCAGCAGTGCCTCGATCACGGCAAGCTTGTCCGAGACCTTGGAACCGCCGAGCACCACCACGTACGGGCGTTCCGGATTGCCGGTCAGCGTGCGCAGCACGTCCAGCTCGGCGAGTACCAGCCCGCCCGCGTAGTGCGGCAGCAGCTTCGCCACGTCATAGACCGAGGCCTGCTTGCGGTGCACCACGCCAAAGCCGTCCGAGACGAAGGCGCCGCCCTCGGCTAGCGCGGCCAGCTCGCCGGCCAGCTCCGCGCGCTCGGTCTCGTCCTTGCTGGTCTCGCGAGCGTCGAAGCGCACGTTCTCGAGTAGTGCGACGCCGCCGTCCGGCAGGTCATTCACGGTGGCTCGAGCCTGTTCACCGGCGACATCCCCGGCTAGCGCCACCTCGGCGCCGAGCAGCTCGCCCAGTCGGCGCGCAACCGGGGCGAGGGAGAACTTCGTGTCCGGCTCGCCTTGGGGACGACCGAGATGCGCGGCGACCACCACGCGCGCCCCCGCGCCCGCGAGCCGCTTGATGGTGGGCACCGAGGCACGTACTCGACCGTCGTCGGTGATCCGGTTCTGCTCATCCAGCGGGACGTTCAGGTCGGCGCGCACCAGGACGCGCCGACCTGAGACACCGCTGGTCAGCAGGTCGTCGAGGGTAGCCGGCATGCTCAGCTCAGCTTGGTGCCGACGAGCGCGGTCAAGTCGACGAGCCGGTTCGAGTAGCCCCACTCGTTGTCGTACCAACCGACGATCTTCACCTGGTTACCGATGACCTTGGTCAGCGGCGCGTCGTAGATGCAGGACGCCGGGTCGGTGACGATGTCCGAGGAGACGATGGGCTCCTCGCTGTAGCGCAGCACGCCCTTCAGCGGCCCTTCGGCGGCCGCCTTCATCGCGGCGTTCACGGCCTCGGCGCTGGTCGAGGTGGAGACGGTCGCGGTCAAGTCGGTGGTCGAACCGGTCGGCACCGGAACGCGCAGCGCGTAGCCGTCCAGTTTGCCGTTCAGTTCCGGCAGCACCAGGCCGATGGCCTTCGCCGCGCCGGTCGAGGTAGGCACGATGTTCAGTGCGGCGGCACGGGCGCGGCGCAGGTCCTTGTGCGGGCCGTCCTGCAGGTTCTGGTCGGCGGTGTAGGCGTGGATGGTGGTCATCAGGCCCTGCTCGATGCCGAACTCGTCGTGCAGCACCTTGGCCATCGGGCCCAGGCAGTTGGTGGTGCAGGAGGCGTTCGAGATCACCGTCTGCGAACCGTCATAGGCGGAGTCGTTCACTCCGAGCACCACGGTCAGGTCCTCGCCCTTGGCAGGCGCGGAGACGATCACCTTCTTGGCGCCGCCCTCGTCAACGTGCTTGCGGGCGTCAGCGGCGTTGGTGAAGAAGCCAGTGGATTCGACGACCACGTCCACACCGAGGTCAGCCCATGGCAGCTTGCCCGGGTCCTTCTCGGCCAACGCCTTGATCGTCTTCCCGCCGACCTGGATACCCTCGTCGGTCGCCTTGACTTCCTCGGAGACCCTGCCGAGCACGCTGTCGTACTTCAGCAGATGCGCCATGGTGGCGACGTCACCGAGGTCGTTGAAGGCCACGATCTCGATGTCCTGGTTGCTGGCCTGGGCGGCACGGAAGAAGTTACGTCCGATGCGGCCGAAGCCGTTGACGCCTACGCGAACCGTCACGGTTGTTCTCCTGGTGACTCGACCCCGGGGCCGTCCGGGCTACCGGTTGGGTCCCACGGGGGTTGGCACGGTCTGACTGAACCGATTCCACCCTATCGCTCCGTGTAGACGGACCGGATAGGGCCGGGTGTCGACACCCACCGACTCGCGCTCTTTAAGCATCTTGCGATGACTGTGCGTAACCGCGTTCTTGCGGTCACGGCGAGTGCCCCTACCCGACCTGGCGTTGCGAACCCGGCTTATGGCCGCCACTCGTTGGTGCTCCCCAGGTAGCTCCTGGACAGCCACTCCTGGGGTAGCCGCCGAGCTTCCCGAAGGATCTCCCTCACCGGACCCTGATGTTGCGGGTCTAGCCATTGAACGAGAGCGTCAATACTTTCCGTGGCTTGCTCGTTCGTCCTCTTGTGTTGCCCCTTGGCTTTGCCACGTATCCCCCGGCGCAACAACGCGTCGATCAACTCGGTAGCTGGACGGATCTCGGGAATGCCCTCGGCGCCGGCCACCCTGGACGCGTAGGCGGGCGTCCATAGCCCGGATCTGTCGAGGTCACCGAAGTAACGCACCTCGTTGATCCCGGACATCTGGCCAATCGCGCGTACTGAAGCGGTGAAGGCCTCGCCGGCGCCCCAGGCAAGCACGCCGACGCGGCCAGGATCGCGAGACAGCACGGCTTTGAGCGACGACCAGGTGGTGGCGTTTTCCACGACGAGCAGAAGCTCACCAGGACCGATCCGCTCGTGTTGTAGTGGCGGGACAACGACCTCGGCGCACAGCACATCTAGGGTTAGTCCACGCGCGAACAAGCCGGAGTCCCGTGGGCCGTCGAGTTCCTTCTCCAGCTCGGCCCGGTCCAATTGTTCGCCGAAGATCTGCAATGCCCGCTCGCGTAACGGTTCCACCTCGGCGTCGGGATTGCGCCGCAACCATGAATTGACGCACCGGATCAGCTCGCGTTGCCGTTCGGTCAAGCTTGCCCACTCGCGATCTACCCAGTTCAGCTTCGGATGCCACACCTCCTTCTTCGGCTCCGGCTTCGGTTGGCGTACCTGGACCAACGTCACGTGTAGCGGCAGATCCCGGTTGATCCCGTCCCGTTCCCGACTCCAGGTCAGCGAGCCCTGCTCGGCGAGACAGGTCAGCGCCACAGCAAGAATCGCCGCGCGATCCGGCGCATCCAACTTCTCGGGCGCGACCTCGTTGAACAGGCTCCATAGCGTGGGGGCGGTCCCCTTCCCGCCTGGGTTCAGGTAAAACCGCTTGTTCCGCCGGCCGCGCAGCTGCTCGTGCAGTGCCTGCGCGTAGCGTTCGCCCTCAGTCATCGCACGCGCTCCCGTTGTCTGGTGGTCATGGCGCCTCGGCGGGCACCGCCGTGGTCTCGTCGTCCTCGTCCCGCTGGCGCTCGAAGATCCGGCTCGCGGACAGCTCCGGACGACCGTGTTCATCGGGCAACTGGTTACGGATCAACTCATCCACCGAGAGGTACTTACGGCCAGCGCGCAGATCCGCATCGTTGCGCAGCCGCACGATCAGCGGGAACTCCGCCAGCGCGCCGGCGTCGAACAGCCCCGTCGTGTAGATCAGCTGCACCCCGAGCGCGTCGGCCACCGCGCGCTGTAGCTCGAGCAGATAACCAGCCGACGCCCTGCCGATCGGGTTGTCCAGGAACAGCACGCCGGAGTGCAGGTTGCGCATCCGCCCGCGATCGTTCGCCCGCAGCGCGGCGAGCGTGCAGTACAGAATGATCGCCGCGGTGAGCTGCTGACCGCCGGAGAACACATCGCGAATCTCGGATACCCGCTGGCGCTCGGTGCGCAGCACGGAATCCGGCTTCAGCATGTCCACCCGGAAACCCTTCGGGGCGGCCGCCCGCACACCGCGCAGCAACAGCGAGATCCCGTCGCGCTTGACCTCCCTGCCGTCACTGGTCTTCCCGGCGGCCGCCTCGTCGACGACCTCACCAAGCCGTTCCGCGAGGACGTTGTCCTCCAGCTCGCTGAACCGGATACGCAGGAACTCCTGGCCGGACCACTCCCCCAATCCATCGGGCAGCCGAGACAGTCGTTGGGCGGAACGCAAGGTACGCAGCGCGCCGTCCACCATGCCCTGCAACCGGGTGATGATCCCGGTGCGATGCCGGTCGATCTGCTCGAGGTCATCGGTGAGCGTGCGCAACCTCGGCCGCAGCGCGGCGATCCATTCCGTCGCATGCCCTGGTAGTTCATCCCGACGAACCGAGATCACCTGCTGGCGGACCGGGCTGGTGAGCTTCTCGAACCGCTTGTCCGTGGCGTACTGCGCCAGCGCGTCCGCGGCCGCGCGAACCCGCGCCTCGGCTTGCTCCACCGCGCGCACCGCCGTGTTCAGCGCGGCATCCAGGGAACTGTGCTTCGCCTGCGCGGCATCGAGGTCACCGTCGAACACCCGCTCCGTGGCTTCGGCTGGCACCAGCGATCCCATGGACGTGACCAGAAACCCGAAGCCAGCGCTGGTGTTCTTCGCCGTTTCGGTTGACCGCTGCGCCCGCGCGTGCACCTGCTGCGCGTCGTCCCATTTGCGCGCCGCGTTGTGTGCTTCCTCGCCAACCTCGGCGATCAGCTCCCGCCCGTGCTCGACATCGCGTGGCCGCGGATACGAACCGAGCGAGCCCGCCTGCCCGCTCAACTGGTCGAGTTCGGCCTTCCTTGTCGCTACCAGCGACACCGCTTCGGTGTGCTGTTCCTCCAGCGCGGCGACCTTCCGCCGCGCCCGATCAAGCGCGGCCGCGCGCGCGGCACTGTCCGAACCATCCGGAGTCTCCAGCAGCTTCCCCGCCAACTCCCGGACGTCCTCGTCCAGACCGTCCACGGCCACCCTGGTCCTGGATTCGGCGGCTTCCGCCTGCTCCAGCTCGGCCCGTAGATCACCGCCCACTTCGACCTTCGCGTACGCCTCGGCGGCCGCCACGAACGCCCGACGCAACGCGTCCACCGGTTCGCTCGGCACCGGTTCATCCGGCGAAACCGAGCCTCCGCCCGGCACTTCGGCGAGTTCGGCGCGCGCGCCGTGCGCGGTCCGGCGGTGCTCATCAGCGGCCCGCTGTTCCTCGGCCATCTGCTCGCGTGCCCTGGTCGCGCCATTGGCCGCGGTGTTCGCCCGCTCATCGGCGAGCTCGGCGGCCTCGTTCGCCTGCTGCGCCTGCGTGGTCCACTCGGCGAGTTTGGCCGACTTGTCCGCGAGATCCGCGAGCAGCCTGGCTCGCTCCTCAGCGGCACGCACCACCTGGCGCAACTCCGGCACCCGCTCGCGCAGCGAGTCCCGACTCGTGGTGATCCGCTCGAGCTCGGCGGCCATCTTGGTGGCGGCGTCATCGGCTTCGGTGGCGGCGCTCGCCGTGGTTTCGGCGGCTTCGGCCAGCTCGGCCACCTTGCCCGGCGGGAAGTCCTCTCGCCAGGCGGTCAGCTTCCAGTCCAGTGCGGAATCCGCCGAGATCCGCTCACTCAGCTCGCGAAGCTGGTGCTGCCGGCGGGTTTGTTGCGCGCCGATGGCCTCGCGTTCGGCATCGGCCGCGTCCTCGTCGTACATCGCCGGGTTGGGTGGCACCAGGAAATCAAGTCCCGGCGCGGTATCGGCGGCACCGTCGTGCATCGCTGCCGTGGTACCCACCGCGAGCAGCGCGCCCGGCAACAGCTTCGCCTCGGCGAGCGCCTTTTCCGCGCGGTCCACCTGGCTTCCGTCGTTGAGCACGATGCCGTCCACCAGATGCGGGAACGCCCGCAGCGCGACCTCGCGCCGTTTGGCATCCAGAGTGGACAGATAGCGCCAGCCGGACCAAGCGGTGATCCCGACTTTCTCCAGCACCTCGACGCCCTGCTGCACCTCGTGCGGCGGCGGCAACAAACCGCCCTCGCCGAGCGCGGCGAGCGCCCGCTCGTCCCGCGACTCCTCGATGCGCAACTCGGTCTGCGCCCGTTCCGCCTCCGCCCTGGCATCCCGCAGCCTGGTCAACAACGCCGGAGTATCGGTCTCCAGCGTGACCTGCTCGGTGCCGAGCAGTTCAACCAAGCGAGGTTCGGCCGCCAAGCTGTCCGCGCGGCGATGCGCGGCGCTGAGCGCGTCCGCTGCCTGATCCCGCGTGGCTCGCGCGGCGGTGGCGTGTTGCTGTGCCTCGTACAGCGCGGTCTGCGTCTCGCCGTGCTTGGTCTCGATCCTTGCCAGTTCGGCGTCCTTGGCCGTCAGCTCCGCCGTTCGGGCATCGCGTTCGGCGCTGGCTTCCTCGGCGGTGCTACGCACGCCGTCCGGATCGGTGAGGTGGCCCGCGCGTACCGCATCGGACAGTTCGGCTCGCACCTGCTCGATCTGACGCGTGCAATGCGCAGCCGTGGCTCGCTCGTTCGCCGCGATTCCGGTCGCCGCATCCCGTTCGGTCTGCGCGGCCTCGGCGGCATCCCGGTGCTCGGCCACCCGTCCGTCGGCGGCTTCGGCGAGATCGCGCGCATCGGTGGCGAGCCCGAGCAAACTGCGCGCGAACTTCTCCGCCGCCGCGGTCTTCGCCGCAAGCGCGGGTTTGGCCTTCTCCTCTCGCTGGTTGACCAGCTCGCGAGTCTCGTGTGCCTTGCTGGCGGCGTCCAACTGCGCAAGCACCGTTTCGGTCTCCCGCCAGGCCTGCGCGTTCGTCCTGGCTTCGGTCAGCTCCTCGGCCGTCGCGTCCCTTCCGGCAACCGCCTGCTCATGCTGCATCGTCGCGACGATGCGCTTGAGCTCGGTGAGCGCACCCTGTACCCGCCGATGGTCACCCTCGGCCATCCGCTCGCTGACCCTGGCTTCCTCGACGTGCTCCTCGAGGTCACGTAGCCGGTCCTGTTCCGCGCGATGCCGTGCGGCCACCGAGCCGGCGAACTCGCTCATCTCGTCCCGTGCGGTGCCGGCTAGTTTGCGGGAGGCGACGGCCAGCCGTTCCTCCTCGGCGAGCGGATCGAGTAGCTCCAGCGCGCCGGCGACGAAGTCCCGTTCGTTGATCAGGTCACCGCGTTGCGCCAGATTGGTCGCGTAGCTGGCCACCACATCAGCCAGATCGCGGGGCTGCTCATCAGAAAGCACGGCGCGCAACAGGAACTCGACGAAGGCTTCATCAGTGTTGAAGGCGAAGGCATCGGCCGCCTCGCCCTCCCCCGCGTTCATCGCACGCTGGTAGCGGAACAGCTCGGTGTCCAGGCCTACCGCGTCCAAGCGATCGGTCCACTCGCTGTGCCGGCGGGTCCGGAACAGTTCCAGCTCAGGTTCGGCGCGATGTGCCTCGTCCAACCGCTCGAGGAACCTGGTCATGGTCAGCGGGCGCGCTTCGACGAACGGGAGCCCGGTGAGCTCGACGTTGCCGCTCGGCCGAAAGCAGTACCAGGTGTCGATCAGGTTCGCCGGGTCGTTGGAAACGGTGTGTCCCCGCCATTCGGAGACCTTCCCGGTGATCAGCCGCTGCCCGGTTCGGGTGTGCTGCCATTCGAGCACGACGTGCGAGACATCCTTGCCGCCAACGAACTTCTCCAGCACGCGGGTGTTCGTGGTACCCACCACCTGCCGGCGACCGGGCAGCATCACCGAGAAGATCAGCTTGATCAGCACGGACTTCCCGCCGCCGTTTTCCAGGAACAGCACGCTAGCCGGTGCGGGGCGGCGCGGGACCCTTGTCATCGACTCGTGGATACCGGCCGCGAAGAGCACGTCCTGGCTGGGCGCGGCCACGTACGGACCGGCCCCACTGAGATCCAGCAGCACATCCTGGTACCTGGCACCGGACGGGCCGACGGCGTAGAGGCGGACCCGCGAGAGCTCGTACATCCGTTTTACCCCAGCGTTTCCGGAGCAGCCTGGCGCAGACTGCCGTCATTGGTTGCCACCGAAACCACGTTCAGCCGTAGCAGCTCGTCGAAAGCCGCGTCCGCCGCAAGCTCGCGCACCTGCACCTGGTAGCGCGGCGTGGTCCGGAACGTCCCGCCGTATTCCTCGTTGACCTGGACCAGAAAACCCTGCTCGGTGAGAAACCGCAGCGCGCGGGTGACCATCCCCCGGGTGGTGTCCGAGGCGAGCCGCCCATCCTTGGTCGCCGCTGTGGACGGTCGTCGGGCGAAAGCCCGCCACGCCTGCTCCAACTCGGGCGATTCGGCGAGCGGATCATTGTTCCGTTCGGCCTTGGCCGCTCGCTCGTCCAGTACCCGGCAGGCTTCCCGCACCATGCCGTCGACCTGCTCGACGCTGACCCTGCCGATGTAGGTGTCGTTGGCGAGATCATCCGGTCGCGGATAGCCGAGCGCGGCGACCGCGAGATGGATCAGGCCGTGCAGGACTTTCTCGGTGTCCCTGCGCTCCCGGATCTTGCTCTGCCGGGCGTAACCGTCCATTTTGATCTCAAAGACCGACTCGTCGGTGGCCGCGAGCACGGCACCAGCCTGCATGCTCACGTCCAGCACCATCAAGCCGAGCCCGGCGGCGACCGCGTGGGTGGTCTGTTTGAAGGACCGGTCCTCGGTGAACCGGCGGACCAGCTCCGCATAGGCGACATCGCGCGCCGGCAATTGCTTTGGCCGCATCCCGAACGCGATCAACCGCGCGGCCGATTCCACGTCCCCGGCATCCACCGTGCGAGCCATCAGACAGCCACCTCCCCCTCGTCGGCGTCCAGTGTCGAACCGGGCTGCGCCTCGGGCTCCGACCGCAAGCCAGCCGTGATCAGTAACAGATCGGCACCGCCGAATTCCGCATCGTCCAACTCCGTGCCGTCATCCACCGCGAGCAACGTGCCCGCATCACCGGCGCGATACGCCGCGCCCACTTCCGGGCTGTAGGCATGCAACGCGCGCAGCGCGATCAACCTGGCCACGTCCCGATCCACCGACCGTGCCTCGGCAAGCAACCCGGACAGCCTGCGGGGCACATCGGGCAGGTCGAGGAGTTCGTCGGCATAGCGCCATTGCTCATCGGTGAACCGGTCGGTCGTCTCGGCTGGCAGCAACTCGGGCTCATCGACCTCGCCGACGAACTCCTCGCGTTCCGCCGAAGGCCGCAGCAGCAGGGAAACCAGTGAAGACAGGGCTGGGACCGGCGGCACCGTCACCCCGGCGGCTGCGTTGAAGTACGCCTCGGTTGGCGATACGGCATCGTGCAGGGACAGTCCCAGACTGGGCATCAACAGCTGGCCGAACAGATCCAGCGTGGCCCGCTGCGGCGGACCGGAGAACTGCTGCCGGTCCTGCTCGGCGCGAAACGTCGCACCGGCGGCTTGTAGCCGGGACTGCAGCTGAGTATGCCTGCCGATACAGTCGGCAACGATCTCCACCAGTTCGGCAGCCCGACGCTTGTGGTCCGGATCCTCCGACTCATCCCGCGCGGTGGTGATATTGCGCAATACGCCGTTCTCCGCGCGAAACCGCGTCTCGATATGCGCCAGCGCGGAGTCGATCAGCTCGGGGATCTCCTGTTCCCAGTCGACCGCGCGCACGTCGCGGCGAGTCGCGTCCAGCTTCGCCCGCAGGATCTCGCCGTACTGCACGGTCCGGTACCGCGCCTGCTCAGCGGCCAGCTTCGCGTCGGCGAGCCGGCCCCGCTTGATCAGATTGTCCAGTTTCACCTCGGCGGCGATCTGCGCGGACTCCACGTCGGTATCCAATGCGCCGACGAGCACGTTGATCGCCTCGTCGCTGGAGCGCAGGTACACCTGCCCGGCACTACCGGCGAACTCGATGAGCAGCTTGAAGTCGAAGGACCGGCGGACATAGCGGCCGCGCTCGTCGACGTCGCCGTACACCCGATGGAACCCACGGTCCGTGGTGCCCACGTTGATCAGATTGTCCAGCACCCAACGGGCCACTCGTTCGTGTTCCTCGGCCAGTCGGTTCGGTGCTTGCGCGGCGATGAACGGGCGCAGCCGGTGCACGATCTCGCGGTGATCGGCGCCGGCATCGAAGTCCATCGCGATGGTGACCTGGTCGATCGCGTGCAGACCGATCTCGGCCATCTGGTAGACCCGCGCGTCGGCCCAGTCCAGCTTCGTCTTCCGTGCGTCGAGCTCGTGCAGCGGCGCGGTACACGCGAGCGCCTTCAGCCTGCGGGTGAGCCCCTCGTCCACCCGGCTGTCCGCGCCGCCCGTTCGGTCATCCTGCACGGCGCTCCAGGCTAGTCGCCGCGACGACGCCACGTCGGGCGAGGTCGACAAGCCGAACTAGTCGCGGTCGAAAAGCTGGTCCACGAAATCGGGCAGCGGGATATCCACGCCAAGCAGGATGAGGGCGACGATCACGAGAACAGCCGCGACCAGCAGCGTACCGAGTGCGCGAATGCCGACCACCCCCTCGACCAGACGGTTCCGGCCCGAATCTACCCAGGATGGCCGCGGGCGTCAGCCACTTGGCGAGTGATCCGTAGGCAAGCCGCGACGAACGGCGGGATCCCGCACGAGTAACGCCGGACGCGGCCAACCTACGCGTCCTCCTCCTCGAGCATCTCGGCGGTGACGGCCGAGCCGGTATCCGGTATGCCCTGGTCCTTCGCGTGTTTGTCGGCCATCGCGAGCAGCCGGCGAATGCGCCCAGCCACCGCGTCCTTTGTCATCGGCGGATCGGAGAGCTGGCCAAGCTCCTCGAGCGAAGCCTGCCGGTTGGCCAACCGCAGCTGACCGGCCGTAAGCAGGTGTTCCGGGGCATCGGGGCCCAGTATGTCCAGCGCACGCTCCACTCGCGCCGCCGCGGCGACCGCCGCCCGCGCCGAGCGTCGCAGGTTCGCGTCGTCGAAGTTGGCCAGCCGGTTCGCGGTGGCGCGCACCTCCCTGCGCATCCGGCGTTCCTCCCAGGAGAGCACGCTGGAATGCGCGCCGAGCCTGGTCAGCATCGCGCCAATGGCGTCCCCGTCCCGCACCACTACTCGATCGGCCCCGCGCACCTCGCGGGATTTCGCGGTGATCCCGAGCCGGCGGGCCGCTCCCACCAGCGCCAGCGCCGCCTCCGGGCCAGGACAGGTGACTTCGAGCGAGGAGGAGCGTCCCGGTTCGGTCAGCGAGCCGTGCGCCAGGAAAGCACCCCGCCAGGCCGCCTCCGCGTCACAGGTGCCCCCGGCCACGACGGGCGCGGGCAGGCCGCGTACCGGCCGTCCTCTCGGGTCGAGCAGACCGGTCTGCCTGGCAAGGCCGTCGCCGTCCTTGACCACTCGCACCACGTAGCGGGTGCCCTTGCGCAGCCCGCCCGAGCTGATCACGTGCACATCCGAGTGGTGGCCGAACAAGTCGTGGATTTCCTTGCGCAGCCTGCGCGCCGTCGCACCGGTGTCCAGTTCCGCTTCGACGACGACCCGGCCACCCACGATGTGTAACCCGCCGGCGAAGCGCAGCAGCGAAGACACCTCCGCGCGACGACAACAGGTCTTGGACACATCCAACCGGCTGAGCTCATCCTTGACCGCCGCGGTCATCGCCACCGGCCCTCCTCTCCGCCCACGGTCTCGACCGTAAGCCTCGCTCGGCGCTCCCGATCTCCCGCTGGCCAGCTCCTACTGGCCAACTCCCCTATGCATCCCCAACGTCGAACACAGACTCCGTCAGCTCCGCGCGACGTGCACAGCCTCTCGTAGGCTGGCCGCCAGCGCATCCGCATCATGCCGACCAACATGCCCGTGAGCTGCGATGGGTGCCAACCTCGCGTGCGCCCCCATACTGGCCGCGGCGCGCCGAAGCCGTTCCGGGGTCGGCACGGCGTCAGTATCCGCGATCACCGCGTCTACCCGGAGTTCCGGTGCATGCTCGCAGAGTACGTCCAGATGGCGCTCAGGGGAGAAACCGGCCGTTTCACCCGGTTGAGGGATCAGGTTCAGCACCACGACCTTGGTGGCCCTGGTTTGTCCCAGCGCCGCACGCAACTCCGGCACGAGTAGATGTGGCAACACGCTAGTGAACCACGACCCTGGCCCGAGCAGCACGATATCCGCGTCGAGCACGGCCCGTACTGCTTCCGGGCATGCTCGTGGCACCTCGCCGGAGGCGCTTCGCAGGCTGATTCGTTGCACTTGACCTGGGGTGGAGGCGACGGCGACCTGGCCGCGAATCCAACGCGGGGTCCCGTCTGCCGCGGCAAGGCCGGCCACCTCCGCCTCGATATCCAGCGGCTCGAGGCACATCGGCAGCACCCTGCCGGATATCCGGAGCAGTCGGGCCGCTTCGTCCAGCGCGGCCACTGGATCGCCAAGCACCTCAAACAGCCCGGCGAGCAGCAGGTTGCCGACCGCGTGCCCGGCGAGCGCGCCCGAGCCACCGAACCGGTGCTGAAACACCGTGGCCCAACGGGTGCCGTGCTCGTCCGGTCCGTGCCCAGCGGTACCGGGTTCATCGAGCAGCCCGTCGCGCTCGGCGAGGGCAAGCGCCGCGAACGCCTGCCGAAGATCACCCGGCGGGATGAGGCCCAGCTCGCGGCGAATCCGGCCGGAGGAGCCACCGTCGTCGGCTACCGTCACCACGGCGGTTATCGCGTCGGTCAACCTGCGCAGTGCGGTGAGAGTGCTGTACAGGCCATGGCCACCTCCCAGTGCCACGGCGCGCGGCCGAGCCGCCTCCGTCACTCCCGCCCCAAATCCCGGTGTACGACCTTCACCGTCATTCCGTCCTCATCGGACATACGAGCGGCCAGCGCCTCGGAGAGCGCGACGCTGCGGTGTTTACCGCCGGTGCAGCCGATCGCCAGGGTCAGGTATCGCTTGCCTTCCCGCCGGTAGCCCGCACCGACCAGCCGCAACAGCTCGTGATAACGGTCAAGGAAGTCGGTGGCGCCCTCCTGCCCAAGCACGTAGTTGCTCACCTCACCGTCCAAACCGGTCTGGTCGCGCAATTCCGGAATCCAGAAAGGATTCGGCAGGAACCGCACGTCCATCACCAGGTCCGCGTCCATCGGCAGGCCATACTTGTAGCCGAAGGACAGTACGGTGACCTTGGTTTGGGTACTTGTCTCTGTGCCGAAAGCGTCCTCGATCTTGGCTCGCAGCTGGTGCACCGAAAGCGCCGAGGTGTCCAGGATCAGATCGGCCTCCTCGCGCAGCGGGGTGAGTAGTGCCCGCTCGGCGCCGATCCCGTCGATCAGCCTGCCGTCTCCCTGCATCGGATGACTGCGCTTGACCTGTTCGAACCTGCTCACCAACACGGCGTCGGTGGCTTCCAGGAACAGCACCCTCGGCTTGTAGCCCCGCGCGTCCAGATCCTTGATCACTGAGGAGAGGTCATCGGTGAACGCGCGGGACCGCACATCCATCACGACCGCGACCTTGGTGATCGCGCCACGGGCCTGCGCGCCGAGCTCGACCATTGTCGAGATCAGTTCGGGCGGCAGGTTGTCCACGACGAACCAACCGAGATCTTCCATGCATTTCGCCGCGGTACTGCGGCCGGCACCGGAAAGCCCGGAGACAACCGCCACCTCCATACCGCTGCCCGCTGGACCGTTCTGCTCGCTCACGACTCCCCTTCCCCATTCGAGTTTCCATTACTCGATGTCCCGTTACCCAACGCGGAAACGATGGTTTCCGCGGTGCGTTTGCCGACCCCCGGCACCGCACTGATCTCGTCCACACTGGCCTGTTTGAGTTTGCGTACCGAGCCAAAATGCTTGAGCAGGGCACTCTTGCGTGCTTCGCCAAGCCCGGGTACACCATCCAGCGCGGAGCTGGTCATTCGCTTGGACCGCTTCTGCCGGTGGTAGCGCACCGCGAACCGGTGTGCCTCGTCCCGAACCCGCTGCAGCAAGTAGAGCGCTTCGCTGGTGCGCGGCAGGATCACCGGGTACTCCTCGGCTGGCGGCCACACCTCTTCCAGTCGCTTGGCCAGGCCGACCACCGCGACATCGGTGATACCCAGCTCGGCGAGCACGTCGGCGGCGGCCGTCGCCTGCGGTCCCGCGCCGTCCACGACGAGTAGATTCGGCGGGTAGGCGAACTTGCGTGGTCGTCCGGTTTCCGGGTCGATACCCGGGCGCTCCGGTTCCCCGGCCGCCGCCTCGGTCTGGGCAGTATCCGTTTCGGTATCCACAGCGGACGGCGCGGCATCCGCCTTGGTCTCCTTGAGGTAGCGCGCGAACCGGCGCCGGATCACCTCCGCGATGGAGGCCACGTCACCTTCGCTGGCGGCTTCCTTGATCTCGAACCGGCGATACTCGGCCTTGCGTGGCAGGCCGTCTTCGAACACGGCCATCGAGGCGACCACATCACTGCCCTGGATATGGCTGATATCCACGCATTCTATCCGCAACGGCGCACTGTCCAGCCCGAGCAGTTCCTGAAGTTCCTGCAGTGCCGCGGACCGCGCGGTGAGATCGCCCGCCCTGCGCAGCTTGTGCTGCGCGAAGGCCTCCGTAGCGTTTCGCGTCACGGTTTCGGCAAGCGCGCGTTTGTCCCCGCGTTGGGCCACTCGCAGGCTCACCTTCGAACCGCGGAGCCCGGTCAGCCATTCGGTGATCGCCGCCGCGTCCGGCGGAAGTTCGGGAACCAGTACTTCCTTGGGCACCGGGCTACCGGCGGCGTCGGTGCCTTCGGTGCGTGCCGCGAGGTCCACCTGTTCGCCGTAGAACTGGCTCAGGAACTGCTCCACCAGGTCGGCGACGCCCATCTCCTCGACCTTGTCGATCACCCAACCGCGCTGGCCGCGGACCCGGCCACCCCGTACGTGGAACACCTGCACGGCGGCCTCCAGCTCGTCGTGCGCGAAGGCGACGACATCGGCGTCGGTGCCGTCCCCGAGTACAACCGCCTGCTTCTCCATCGCTCTGCGCAGCGCGTCCAGGTCATCGCGCAACCGGGCGGCCCGTTCGAACTCGAGTTCTTCCGCGGCCGAGCTCATCTCGCGCTCCAGCTTGCGCACCATCACATCGGTCCGCCCGGCGAGAAAGTCGCAGAAATCATCCACGATCTGGCGGTGCTCGTCCGCGGTCACTCGCCCCACGCACGGTGCCGAGCACTTCTCGATATACCCAAGCAGACACGGGCGGCCGATCTGGGCATGCCGCTTGAAGACGCCGTTGGAACAGGTTCGCGCCGGAAACACCCGCAGCAGCAGATCGAGCGTTTCCCGGATCGCCCAGGCGTGCGAGTACGGCCCGAAATAGCGCACCCCTGCCTTGCGCGGCCCCCGGTACACATGCGGTCTGGGAAACTCCTCATGCAGGGTCACCGCGAGCACCGGATAGGACTTGTCGTCCCGGTACCGCACGTTGAAGCGCGGATCGAACTCCTTGATCCAGTTGTATTCGAGCTGCAGCGCTTCAACTTCGGTGCCGACCACCGTCCACTCCACGGAGGCGGCCGTGGTCACCATCTGTCTGGTGCGCGGGTGCAGCCCGGCCAGATCAGCGAAGTACGAGTTCAGCCGGCTGCGCAGGCTTTTCGCCTTGCCGACATAGATCACCCGCGCGGTGCTGTCGCGAAACTTGTATACGCCGGGTGCATCCGGAATGCTGCCGGGCGCTGGTCGGTAGGTCGACGGGTCGGCCACCCCGCCAGCCTACGTTCGCCGTCCGACAGCCTCACGTGGGGCCAGCGGCCGGCTGGTCATGCCTCTTCGGTATCGACCTCGGTAACGCCGCCCCGTTCAGCGGCGTCGGCCCGCTCCTCGGCGCGCGCGGACTCGGCGCGCTGCAGTGCCTGGCGGTGCAAGGAACGCAGCACTCGTACCGCGTCCACGGCGCGCCGCCGGTCCACCGCCTGGATCGCCATCACCGATTCGTACTCGTCGCCTGGCATCTCCAGGCGTGCCCACGGCGCGCCGTCCGGGAAACTGACCTGCTCCACCTCGTCCCAGGAAAAGCGCCGGGTAGTCACCACGTTGCGTACTTCGATGTGCTCGGCGTCCGCGCGCACCCTCGGCCGCGCCCAGAGCAGCGAGCCGATCGCGAGCAGCACCCCGATCACCACCATCGCCACCTGATCGGCGAAGGCGAACGCCACGCCCGTGTCCCCGATCTGCAACAGCGAACCGACCGCGGTGAACGCAACGACCAGCGCGATCGCGCAGACAACGGAAACCCAGGTCATCCGGCGCGGCCGAAACTGCACCCGCTCGGGTTCAGTCATCGTCTCGCCCTCATCTCGCCGAGTTCGTTCAACGGTCCCACTGGTCACGCGAATCCCCGTTCCGTCCACGGCTGACGCAGCCCGCGTAGCACCGTGGCCGTTTCCAAGGCCGCCACACAGGCTTCAAAGCCCTTGTCTTCCAACGATTCGGGCAGCCCGCAGCGATCGAGTGCCTGCTGCTCGGTATCGCAGGTCAACACGCCGTTGCCGATGGGCGTTGACTCATCGAGCGAAACCCGGGTGAGACCCGCGGTCACCGCGTCACAGACGTACTCGAAATGTGGCGTGCCACCTCGGATCACCACACCCAACGCGACTACCGCATCGTGATGTTTGGCCAACGTCTGGCACACCACGGGAAGTTCCACCGCGCCGGCCGTGCGGACCACCGTCGGATCGGCCACCCCGGCTTTGGCTCCGGCCGCGAGGGCGCGTTCCACCAGCGCATCGGTGATCTTCGGGTGCCAGCGGGTCGCCACGATGCCCAACCGGAACTCCGAACAATCCGGAACTTCCAGCTCCGGCCTGCCCTCACCACTCATCGGGCCGCCTCCTCCCCGGTCTTATGCGGTAACCCCGCCCTGTTCGTCCTCCGGGTCAGGGTCCGGAGCACCCTGCGCGTCATACTGTTCCAGATCGGCGAGTTCATGCCCCATCCGGTCCCGTTTTGTCCGCAGATAGCGCAGATTCTCCGGATTTGTCGAGGTTGGCAGCGCGACCCTGTCCGCGACGTGCAGGCCGTAGCCTTCCAGCGCGACGCGCTTGTCCGGGTTGTTGGTCAGCAACCGCATCGAGCGAACGCCCAGATCAACCAGAATCTGCGCGCCGGTGCCATAGTCCCGCATATCCGCCGGCATACCGAGCGCGAGATTGGCGTCCACCGTGTCCGCGCCGGCGTCCTGCAGCTGGTAGGCCTGGAGTTTGTGCATCAGCCCGATGCCCCTGCCCTCATGCCCGCGGATGTAGAGCACGACGCCGCGGCCCTCGGCGGCGACCGCGCCAAGCGCGGCGTCCAACTGGTTCCCGCAGTCACAGCGCAGCGAGCCGAACACGTCACCGGTGAGGCATTCCGAGTGCACCCTGACCAGGACCTCGCTGCCATCGCCGATCTCGCCGTAGACCAGCGCGACATGCTCGATCCCGTCCAGCAGGCTGTCGTAGCCGAGCGCCCGGAAAGTCCCGTGCCGGGTCGGAATACGCGCCTCGGCCACCCATTCGACCTGCTTTTCGAACCGGCGGCGGTAGGCGATGAGATCAGCGATGCTGATCAGCCGGAGATCGTGTTCCTGGGCGAACACCTCGAGCTCGTCGCGGCGAGCCATATCGCCCTCGTCCTTCTGGCTGACGATCTCGCAGAGTACCCCCGCCGGGGACAGGCCGGCGAGCACCGCGAGGTCCACGGCGGCCTCGGTGTGGCCGGGGCGGCGCAGAACGCCACCCTCCCTCGCGCGCAGCGGCACCACGTGACCCGGTCGGGTGAAGTCGCCCGCGGTGGAACCGGTGTCCGCGAGCAGTCGAATGGTGTGCGCCCGGTCGGCCGCGGAGATCCCGGTGCTCACGCCCTCCCGAGCGTCCACCGTGACGGTGTAGGCGGTGCCCCGCGCGTCCTGGTTCGTGTGGAACATCGGCGGCAGGTCGAGCCGATCGCAGTCCTGCTCGGTCAGCGGCACGCAGATGTAGCCGGAGGTGTAGCGCACCATGAAGGCGAGCAGTTCCGGGGTGGCCTTGGCCGCGGCGAAGATCAGGTCACCCTCGTTCTCCCGGTCCTCATCGTCGACCACGACGACCGGGCGACCTTCGGCAATATCCGCGATCGCGGCCTCGATCTCAGCAAATGCTTCGCTCACCGCGTCTCCTCGTTCCTGGCACCATTATCCCCTGACTGCTCGGCATACGCGCGCAGCGCCGGGTTGGCCAGCCGTTCCAGATACTTGGACAAAACGTCAACCTCTAGGTTCACTACATCACCCGGGTCGCGCTGACCCAAGGTCGTATCCGCGAGTGTGGTGGGGATCAATGCCACGGAGAACTCATCCTGGGTAGGTTCGACGACCGTCAGTGACACCCCGTCCACCGCGACCGAACCCTTGTCCACCAGGTAGCGAGCCAATGTGGGCGGCACGCTGAACCGAGTCAGCCCGTCGGCGGCGCGGGAGCGTAGTACGCCGGTACCGTCCACATGTCCCTGGACGATATGCCCGCCGAGCCGCTGACCGACCGCGGCGGCGCGCTCCAGGTTCACCCGATCCCCCGCCTGCGCTTTGGCCAGGCTGCTGCGCAACAGTGTTTCGTGCACCACATCCACGGTGAACTGGGCGTCCACGACGTCGACGACGGTCAGGCACACGCCGCTCACCGCGATCGAGTCACCGTGTCGAGCATCCGAGGTGACCACCTGCCCACGTACGGTCAACCGCGCGGCTTCGGGGCGCTGCTGGACCTCGACGATCTCGCCGATCTCCTCGACGATTCCGGTGAACACCGCTTTACCTCCCGCTGGACTGGTTTGCCTGCTCGCGCAACTTCGCCACGGCGAGCGCCGGATCCTCCGCGCCGTACACCGCCGAGCCGGCCACGAAACAGTCGACGCCGGCTTCGGCCGCCTGTTCGATCGTGTCGGCGTTGATGCCCCCGTCGATCTCGACGACCAGGGTCAGGTGTCCAGTGTCCACCAGCGACCGGGCGGCGCGCGCCTTGTCCAACACCTCGGGTCGGAAGGACTGGCCGCCGAAACCCGGTTCAACGGACATGACCAGCAATGTGTCGTAGTGCTTGAGCACGTCCACATACGGCTCGAACGGCGTGTTGGGCTTGATCGACAGGCCGGCTTTCGCACCTGCCGCACGGAGGTTCTTGGCCAGCTGAATCGGATCCTTGGCGGCCTCGACGTGCACCGTCACGTTGTACGCGCCGGCTTCGGCATAGCCAATCGCCCAGCGGTCCGGGTCGTCGATCATCAGGTGACAGTCCAACGGGATATCCGTCGCCTTGAGCAGCGACTGCACCACGGGCAGGCCAAGAGTCAGATTGGGGACGAAGTGGGCGTCCATGACGTCCACATGCAACCAGTCCGCCCCTGGTCCGGCAGGCCCGGCGCCGACCGCGGCGCACTCCTGCGCGAGACGCGCGAAATCGGCGGACAGAATGCTCGGAGCGATTAACGGCTGGTGTACCACGCACGTAGTCTAGAAAGCAGCTCGGCGGCTCATGCGCTCGGCCGCTCCAGTAGCGCGCAGAACATCGCGTCGGTTCCGTGCCGGTGTGGCCACAGCTGCACGCTATTTCCGTGGCCCGACGAGTTTCCCGCCGTCAGCGAATCGTTGCCGAGCGCCGGCACGCCAGGGAAGTAGTCCCGGGTGTTCAGCAGGCGCGCGCCAGTGCGCCGGAGGACGTCGGTCACGACCCCGGTGGTCTCCGCGAGATGCGGGCTGCACACCACGTAGGCAACGACGCCACCGGGGCGCACCAGATCCATCGCCGCCATCAGCAGGGCCCGCTGCAGTTTGGTCAACTCACCGACATCGCTCGGCTGGCGTCGCCAACGCGCCTCGGGGCGCCGGCGCAACGCGCCGAGCCCCGTGCACGGCGCATCCACCAGCACCCTGTCGAAGGATCCGGCTGGCAGCCCCGAAGCCGTCCCGTCCACCTCGTGCACGGTTACCGGCAGCTCGCCGCAGGCCTCCCGGACCAGCTTCGCCCGGTGCGGCGCTTTTTCCACCGCGTCCAGCTCGGCCCCGGCGAGTTCGGCAAGGGCGCCAAGCAACACGGATTTACCGCCCGGCCCCGCACACAGGTCCAGCCAGCGGGCATCCGCGCCGGCTAGTTCGACTCGGGTGAGCGCCAGAGCGCAAAGCTGGCTGCCCTCGTCCTGCACAATGGCCAGCCGATCCTGGACCGGCACCAGCTTCCCCGGGTCGCCGCCGGTGTCGAGCCGAACCCCGTACGGCGCGTACGGGGCGACCTCGCCACCGGTCGCCGCGGCGAGTTCGTCCGCGGAGAGCTCACCGGGCCGCGCGGTGAGGTGTACGTGTGGCCGGGCGTCATCGGCGGCAAGCGCCGCGGCCAGCTCCTCCCCCTTATCGCCGAGTGCTTCGGCGAAGGACCGGGCGATCCAGCGCGGATGGGCATGCCGCAGCGCGTGGTAGCCAATCGGGTCCGCCGTCTCGTCCGGAGCAAGCTTGGCGAGCCAGGCCTGTTCGTCCCGCTCTGCCACCCTGCGCAGCACCGCGTTGACGAAACCGGCGATCCGGGAACCGGCAGCGGTCCGCACGAGGTCCACAGTGGATGCCACGGCGGCGTGCTCGGGGATTCTGGTGCGCAGCAGCTGATAGCTACCCAACCGCAATCCATCCAATGCGGAACCGTCGATCTCGTCGAGCGACCGGTCGCTACAGGCCGCAAGGATCTCGTCGAGCAGGCCCTGTGCCCGGCAGGCGCCATAGGCGAGCTCGGTGGCGAGTGCGGCATCGCGGCCGCTGATCCCGCGCTGTGCCAACATGTCCGGGAGTACCAGGTTCGCGTAGGCGGCACGGGTGCGCACCGCGTGCAACACGTCCAGCGCGGCTTGCCGCGCGGGGTCGTCGGCAGGCGGGCGCGCCGGACCGCTTCGCCCGCGCGGGGGCCGGTTACCAGCTGGCCGCGCCCGGCGTTTGTGTGGTTGGTTCACCGCAGCCGTTCTCCTGGTTCTATTCGGCTTCCGCGCGCCCAATCAGTGGCGGCGACTCGCTTCTTACCGCGCGCTTGCACATCGCCCAGTTCAATATCCACCGTCGACGTTCCGGCCAGTACTCGCTTGCGTTCCACGCGCAGCTCGCCAGGAGCAAGGGCGGACTCCGTGGTCGGCAGCACCGGCCCCAGTTTGAATCGCTCACCGCGGAACTCGCACCAGGCGCCCGGGTCGGGGGTCGCCGAACGCACCAGCCGGTCGATCGCGAGAGCCGGTTGCGCGAAGGAGACCCGGACGTCATCGACGGTGACCTTACCCGCGTAGCTGACCCCGTCGGCCGGCTGCTCCCTGGCGTACAGCGCACCATCGGCAATGCCATCCATTGTGGACACCATGAGGTCCGCGCCGGAGACCGCGAGCCGGTCGAGTAGTTCACCGGCGGTGTCCCTTGGCCGCACCTGCTCGGTGAGCACGCCGTACACCGGGCCGGCATCCAGTTCCCGGACGATCTGGAAGGTGCTCGCCCCGGTCACCTCATCGCCGGCACGCACAGCCGCCTGTACCGGGGCGGCGCCACGCCATGCCGGCAGCAACGAGAAGTGCAGGTTCACCCAGCCGTGCTTCGGAATGTCCAAAGCCGACTGTGGGAGCAGCGCGCCGTACGCGACTACCGGGCAGCAGTCCGGTTCCAGCTCGGCCAGTGCCGCGCGAAAGTCCGCGTCGATCCGGTCCGGGGCGAGCACCGGGATACCGTGCTCGTCGGCGAAAGCGCCGACCGGTGAACGCCCCATCCTGCGACCGCGGCCAACGGGCGCGTCCGGCCGGGTCAGCACCGCGGCCACGGTGTGCCGCTCGGCGGCGACCAGTGCCCGCAAGGTCGGCAGCGCCACGGCCGGAGTGCCGGCGAACACCAGGCGCATCAACAACCACCCATCAACCCGAACGCGAATGTCACGAGAGCAGTGTACGGACACCGGACCCGTCCCATGCCGAGGCGTAACCACGGCACCGCCGAGACCACAATCTTGAGGGATGTTGCGGTGAGCGAGGTTAGATGAGGTCGAGCGGATCGAGCTGGACGCGGATGCTCTCCGGATCCTTCCGCGCCGTCCTGCGGGCCTGCGCCGCCGCCAATGCCGTGGCCAGCTGCCGACCCTGTCGCCGGGTCGCCCTGATCAACGCCCGCTCGCGTTCGGCGTTGCCATCCATATCGACCTCACCGAGCGGCACCGGACCCAGTACTTCCGCGCCATCCGGCAACTCCAGATCGGCAAGCAGCGTGGCGAGCGCCGTGGGCGTACCGTCCACCGTGGCCATCCGCACCGCGGGTGGGAAGCCCAGCTCGGTGCGACCGGCGAGCTCCTGCGTGGCATGCCAGACCGGATCCCACCGCACCAGTGCCTGCACGGGTGCGAGTACCGACTCGGCGATCACCACCACCCTGCCGCCTGCCGAACCCGGCCGCACCAGCGCGGCCGCGGTCATCCACCGGCGCAGGGTCTCCTCGGCGGCACGAAGGTCCGCCCTGCCGAGCGAAGCCCACCCGTCCAGCAGCAGCGCGGCCCCGTAACCACCTTCGGCCACCGGTTCCGCGCCCGGCGTGCACACCACGAGATCGGGCGTCGCCGGCACCGTGGCGAGCACCTCGTCGCGGCCCGAAGTCCGCACCGTCGCGCCAGCGAACGCCCTGCCCAATTCCTCGGCGGTGCGCCCGGCGCCCACGACGACCGCGCGTATCCGCCGCGAACCACATTCGGCGCAGCGAAACGCCGGCTCACCATGTCCGCACCAGCGGCAGGCCGCCGGCTGGGTTTCCGACCCGCGCGCGGCGCGCGGCAGGCCGAGCGGTCCGGCGCACCGCCGGCAACGCGCGGCCGCCCGGCACTGCCCGCAGGCCAGCGCTGGGACGTAACCTCGGCGCGGCACCTGGACCAGTACCGGGGCACCATCTCGCAAAGACTGCCGCGCGGCCTCGAAGGCCACCGAGGGAAGCCGGGCCGACCGTGCGGCTTCGTCCCTGGCCAGCTGGGCATCGGTCTCACCGATCGCGGTGACCCTCGGCGCCGCGGCGCGGACCGCGGCTCGGTCGGCCGCGATGGCGTGCGCCCACCCCGAGTCCACCAGCAGCTGGGCCTCCGCGGTCCGGGCGAAGCCGGCCACCAGCAGTGCCGCCCCGCTCAGATGCGCGCGCTGTACCAGCACGTCGCGGACATGCGGATACGGCGCGCGGGGTTCGGCATGCAGATCGTCCCCGTCGTCCCAGACGACGAACAGGCCAGGATCGGCCACCGGCGCGAACATCGCCGCCCGGGTACCGACCACCACCTTGGCGGCCCCGCGCCGTACGGCCAGCCAGCGCCGGTAGCGCTTGGCCGGGCCGAGTCCGGCCGACAACGCCACCACCGCCTCCGCGCCGAGCAAGGCGGTACAGGCGGCATGCAGTCGGTCGACGTCCCGATGATCCGGTACCACGAGCACCGCGCCCTTACCGGCGCCGGCGGCTACGGCGGCCAGTTCGGCCAGTCGCGCGGGCCAGTCCGCGCCAGGCGGTGCCTGCCAGATAGCGCGTGGCTGCCGGCCGCCGGCGACCGCTTCGACGAAGGACTCGCCACGGGGATAGCTCGACCAGCCGGTGCGCTCGCCGTTCTCCGGAAACGGCGCGACGTCCGGGGTTTCGGCTGGCTGCTCGGCTTCCACTTTCGCGTGCCGGGGCGGGATCGCCAGCCGCAGGACATCCACCATGCTGCCCGCGTAGCGGTCGGCGACCGCGCGGGCGAGGCTCGCGATCTCCGGCGCTACTACGGGTTCGGCGGATACCACTCGGTCGAGGAAGGCCAGCTTTCCTACGTGGTCGGATTCGGCAGCCCGCTCCATCAGGTAGCCATCCACGAGTTGGCCGGCAAACCGCACCCGTACCCGACAACCGGGCACCGCGTCGGCCGCGAACTGTTCGGGAACCTGGTAGTCGAAGGTCCGGTCCAGATGGGCCAGTGCGACATCGACATAGACACGGGCGATCGGCAGGTGTGCGGCGGGTTGCCGGACACCCTTGGCAGCGCGTCTCGTGCCGGTCATGGTCGCTTCTCTATCAGAATCCGCCGTTGCCGCTGGACTCGATACCCCATTCGGGCCGGTCCAGGGCCTACCCAGGGACGGTTACTCAGGACTGCCTGGATCTGCTGGCCAGCACGGCGTTCCAGACCGCGACGGCGAGCTGGGACTTGGCGCCGAACGGGATACGCGTCTCGGTGCCGTCAGCGGCGAGCAGCCAGCCGTCGTTGTCCTCGGTCTCGAAGGCCTTGCCTTCCCCGACGGCGTTGACCACCAGCAGGTCACACCCTTTGCGGTGCAGCTTTGCCCTGGCGTACTCGAGGATATTGCCCTCGGCATCCCCGGTTTCCGCCGCGAACCCGACCATGGTCTGGCCCGGCTGGCGATCCGCCACCAGTTCGGCAAGCACATCCGGATTGCGGGTCAGCGCGATCGGATCGGGTTCCCGTTCGGTCTTTTTGATCTTGTAGGCCGCCGAGCCGGTCGGTCGGAAATCCGCGACGGCAGCGGCCATCACCACGACATCAGCCTCGGCCGCAGCCTGCCGCATCGCCTCGCGCAACTCCTGCGCGGTGCCGGCCTGCACGACGCGCACCCCGGCCGGTTCGGACAGCGCCACGGTATGCGCCGCGACCAGTGTGACCTCGGCACCTCGCTGCGCCGCGACGCGGGCGAGCGCGTAACCCTGTTTACCCGAGGAACGGTTGCCCAGCCAGCGGACCGGGTCCAGCGGTTCCCTGGTGCCACCCGCGGATACCACCACCCGTAGACCGCGCATATCCCACGGCAGGGCCTGCGGGCTGGCCAGCAGCAGGCGCGCAAGATCGACGATCTCGCCGGGGTCAGCCAACCGTCCTTTACCACTGTCCGCGCCGGTCAGTCGGCCGGCGGCGGGCTCGGTCACCACCGTGCCGCGTTCGCGCAAGGTGGCCACATTGGCCTGAGTCGCCGGATGTTCCCACATCTCGGTGTGCATCGCCGGGGACATCAGTACCGGGCAACGCGCGGTGAGCAGGGTATTGGTCAGCAGGTCATCGGCCATCCCATGCGCTGCCTTGGCGAGCAGATCGGCCGTGGCGGGTACCACCAGCACGAGATCGGCCTGTTGACCCAGCCGGACATGCGGTACCTCGTCGACGTCCTGAAAGACGCCGGTGTGTACCGGCTGACCGGACAGCGCGGCAAAGGTGGCCTCGCCGACGAAACGCAGCGCGGCCTCGGTGGGCACCACCCGGACCTCATGTCCCGCCTCGGTCAGGCCACGCAGTACTTCGCACGCCTTATAGGCGGCGATCCCCCCGCCAACGCCCAGCACCACGCGGCGCCGCGCGCCGGGCGGTTCGGCCTCCTGGCTCACTCGCCCTCGGTGTGCTCAAGCAGTCCGGTGTGGATCTCGCGTAGCGCGATGGACAGTGGCTTCTCGCGCGGCCCCGGCTCGACCAGTGGACCAACGTACTCCAGCAGACCCTCGCCAAGCTGGGCGTAGTAGTCATTGATCTGCCGCGCGCGCTTGGCGGAGTAGATCACCAGCGCGTACTTCGAACTGACCTTCTCAAGCAGGTCGTCGATGGGCGGGTCGGTAATGCCGTCCTGCGCCGAAGCCGGCTCGGACTGGATACCAAACGCCGTGGGGATGCTCACTCGGAACGCTCCTGGGAAGTCCGGAAAGGGTTGGCCATTTACTCATGGACCGGAAGTAAGCCGCCTGGCGATGCGCTCACCTGCGCGAATCACTGGTCAGTAGCTACCGGCACCGTATCAAGGTTAGCAACTGTTCGGCGGACGATCGCACATCGGCGTTCACCACGACCTCGTCGAACTCCTCGGCGGCACCGAGTTCGGCCTTCGCGGTCCGTAGCCGACGGTCCACGACATCCGCGCCCTCGGTGCCCCGCCCGGTCAGCCGGTCCACCAGCTCCTGCCAGTTCGGCGGAGCCAGCATCACCAGCAGCGCCTCCGGCATGGCCACCCGGACCTGCCGCGCGCCGGCCAGTTCGATCTCCAGTACGGCGGGGTTGCCTTCGCCGAGTGCCCGTTCCACTGGCGCCCGAGGGGTGCCGTAACGGTTACCGGCGTACTCCGCGTACTCAAGTAGTCCACCGGAGGCAATCAACTCGTCAAAGGCGCGGTCGTCGATGAAGTGGTAATGCTCGCCATCGACCTCTCCCGGCCGCGGTGGCCGAGTGGTGACCGACACACTGAAATACAACTCGGGAAGCAGTCGGCGCAGTTCGGTGACGACGCTCGATTTACCTACTCCCGATGGGCCCGAGACGACGAGGAGCCGGGCTCGGGCACTTGTACCCGAACCCGGCTCACCGCCAGTTACTTCGCCAATCACTCGCCTTGGAACTCGGTGAGCAGCGCCTTGCGCTGCCGGTCACCGAGGCCACGCAGACGACGGCTTGGCGCGATTTCCAGACGCTCCATGATCTGCTGGGCGCGCACCTTGCCGACACCCGGAAGTGCCTCAAGCAGTGCGGATACCTTCATCTTGCCCAAGACCTCGTCGCTGTCCGCGGCGGAGAGCACGTCGGAAAGGGTTGTCCCGCCGCGCTTCAGCCGCTCCTTGAGCTCGGCCCTGGCACGACGGGCAGCAGCAGCCTTCTCCAGTGCTGCGGCCCGCTGCTCCTCGGTCAGCTGGGGAAGGGCCACGATTTCCTCCGAAAGGTGGTCTGATCTCGATCGACAGCGCGACGGTACCGACCCGGCTATGCGCAGCACAACGCGGGGTCGCCCTGGTGAGCCGGAAAATTTAGTGATCAGCGGTACCAGCGACGATTTCGTCCCTGGTTCGCAGCGCCGCGGCGCGCAGCGATTCCGCGTTCGGCCCAGCCCGCAAAACCGCCCTCGAGGTGGTCGGCAGTACGTCGCGCAGCGCGTTTCCAAAGACTTTTCGCAGGTCATCGATGCCGGCACCCTGCGCCCCAAAACCAGGGGCCAGGATCGTCCCGCGCAGCTCGGACAGCTCGAGTTCGCTCTGCCCTACGGTCGCGCCGACCACCACGCCCACCGGACCGAGCTGGGCGCCGGTTTCAGCACAGTGTGTCGCGTTGCGCTCACTCGCCGCGTTTACTATCGATTGGGCCACGCTTTGCCCGGATTCGGTGGCCGCGTGTTGTAGATCACGACCTTCCGGGTTCGAGGTGAGCGCCAACACGATCACTCCGCGCCCGTTCCGCTCGGCCGCCGTCACGGCCGGCTCGAGGGCGCCGAATCCTAGATACGGTGATACCGTCACGGCATCGCAGGCCAGCGGCGCGTCCGCGCCAAGGAACGCCTCGGCGTAGGCCGACATGGTCGACCCCACGTCACCGCGCTTGGCATCGGCGATCACCAGTGCGCCAGCCTCCATGGCGGTGGCACATACCCGCTCGAGCACCGCGATCCCCTTGGAGCCGTAGGCCTCGAAGAACGCGCACTGCGGCTTGACCACGGCAACCTCGCCGGCAAGGGCCTCGACGCAGCGCGACGCGAACCACTCGAGCCCGTTCGCGTCCCGCGCCAGCCCCCAGGCATCCAACAGCTCGGGATGTGGGTCGATCCCGACGCACAGCGGCCCCCGGCTGGACACCGCTGTCGCCATCCGAGAGCCGAACGGCGCTCGCGCCACCATGATCACCCCTCATCCCGCGCTAACCCACTTAGCGCATTTCTGACGGTGTTTCGTTGCTAGGAACGGCTCAGTTGCCACGCAACGCGGCGTGCAGCCGCTGCAGCGAACCGACGCCGATATCGCCGCGAATCAGCGCCTCGATGCCCTGTACCGCGGCCGCCGCGCCCTGCACGGTGGTCACGCAGGGGATATCCCTGCTCACCGCGGCCGTGCGGATCTCGTACCCGTCCACCCTTGGTCCGCTGTTGCCGTATGGGGTGTTGATCACCATGTCGACCCCGCCGTCCCGAATGATCTGCACGATGTCCGGCTCGGACGTGGGGTTCTCGGTGTGTTTGCGCACCACGGTGCATGGGATTCCGTTGCGCCGCAGCACGTCCGCCGTTCCCGTGGTGGCCAGGATCTCGAACCCGAGATCAGCGAGCCGCTTGACCGGGAACACCAGCGCGCGTTTGTCCCGATTGGCCACCGAGACGAAGGCCCGGCCGCTGGTCGGCAGCGAACCGTACGCGGCTGCCTGCGACTTCGCGAAGGCCTGACCGAAGGCGATATCGATGCCCATCACCTCGCCGGTGGACTTCATCTCCGGACCAAGCAGCGAGTCCACCCCGTGCCCTTCCGGGGTCCGGAAGCGGTGGAACGGCAACACGGCCTCCTTGACCGCAACCGGCGCGTCCGCGGGCAGATTGCCCCCGTCGCCCTCGGCCGGCAGCACTCCGCTCGCCCGCAGTTCCTTGACCGAGACACCGGCCATGACCAGGGCGGCCGCCTTGGCCAGCGGCACCGCGGTCGCCTTGGACACGAACGGCACGGTGCGCGAAGCCCGCGGGTTCGCCTCGAGCACGTAGAGCACATCGTCCTTGAGCGCGTACTGCACGTTGAGCAGCCCGCGCACCCCGATACCGCGCGCGATCGCTTCGGTCGAGGCGCGGACCACGTCCAGGTCGGTCTGGCCAAGCGTGATCGGCGGTAGCGCGCAGGACGAGTCACCGGAGTGAATACCGGCTTCCTCGATGTGCTCCATCACGCCGCCGAGATACAGCTGTTCCCCGTCGTACAGGGCGTCCACATCGATCTCGATCGCGTCATCGAGGAACCGGTCCACCAGCACCGGGTGCTCCGGCGTGACTTCGGTGGCGCGTTCGATGTAGCTGGCTAGGGTCGCCTCGTCGTAGACGATCTCCATACCCCTGCCGCCGAGCACATAGGACGGCCGAACGAGCACCGGATAGCCGATATCGTCGGCGATCCGCTTGGCTCCCTCGAAGGACGTCGCGGTGCCGTAGCGCGGTGCGGGCAACCCCGCGGAGGCGAGCACGTCGCCGAACGAACCGCGATCCTCGGCAAGGTGGATCGCTTCCGGCGGTGTCCCGATCACCGGCACACCGGCATCGGCCAGCCGCTGTGCCAGCCCGAGCGGTGTTTGCCCGCCGAGCTGCACGATCACTCCACGTACGGTGCCGGAAGCCTGCTCGGCGTGGACCACTTCGAGGACGTCCTCAAAGGTCAGTGGCTCGAAGTAGAGCCGGTCCGAGGTGTCGTAGTCGGTGGAAACCGTCTCCGGATTACAGTTGATCATCACGGTCTCGAAGCCACCGTACGGCGCGGATTCGGAACGCAGCGCGAGCGCGGCGTGCACGCAGGAGTAGTCGAACTCGATGCCCTGTCCGATCCGGTTTGGACCGGAGCCAAGGATGAGGATCTTCTCCCGTTCGCGCTGTTCGGCCACTTCGGACTCCGCGGCCGGATCAAGCTCGTAGGCGGAGTAGTGGTAAGGGGTGTACGCGGCGAACTCGGCGGCACAGGTGTCCACTGTTTTGAACACCGGACGGACGCCCAGCCGGTGCCGCAGCGTGCGCACCCCGTCCTCGCCGGCAAGTTCCGGGCGCAGCGCGGCGATCTGCCGATCGGAAAGGCCGAATCGCTTCGCTCGCCGCAACAGCGCCTCATCCAGCACGGCCGCCTCGGTGATCTCCGTGCGCAGCTCGACCAACGAAGCGATCTCGTCGAGGAACCACCGGTCGATACCGGAAGCGTCGTGCACCTCATCCACCGAGGCACCGAGCCGGAGCGCGCGCTCCACCGTGTAGAGCCGCCCGTCGTGCCCACCGCGCAGGTGGGTGAGGCAGCTCCGGACATCGGTGTCAGCGGGATCCGGGGTTGTCCAGAACCCCACCGCCTTGCGCTCCATCGAGCGCAGAACCTTGCCAAGCGCCTCCACGAAGTTCCGGCCAATGGACATGGCCTCGCCGACGCTCTTCATCGTCGTGGTGAGTGTCTGGTCCGCGCCGGGGAACTTCTCGAAGGCGAACCTCGGCACCTTGACCACGACGTAGTCCAGCGTCGGCTCGAAGGAAGCCGGTGTCTCGCCGGTGATGTCATTGGTGATCTCGTCCAATGTGTACCCGATGGCGAGCTTCGCCGCGATCTTGGCGATCGGGAACCCGGTCGCTTTCGAAGCCAGCGCGGACGAGCGGGAAACCCGGGGGTTCATCTCGATCACGACCATCCGCCCGGTGCGCGGGTTGATCGCGAACTGGATGTTGCAGCCACCGGTTTCCACGCCAACCGCGCGCAGCACGTCGATGCCGACGTCGCGCATATGCTGGAATTCCCGGTCGGTCAGGGTCATCGCGGGCGCCACGGTGGCCGAGTCCCCGGTGTGCACGCCCATCGGGTCGATGTTCTCGATCGAGCAGACCACCACGACGTTGTCGTTGCGGTCGCGCATCAGCTCGAGTTCGTACTCCTTCCAGCCGAGCACGCTCTCCTCGATCAGCACCTCGTGCACCGGTGACTCGGTCAGCCCCAGCGAGGCCATCCGCTCGAGGTCCTCTTCGGTGTGTGCCATGCCGGAACCGAGGCCGCCCATGGTGAACGAGGGCCGGATGACCACCGGCAGGGAATGCTCCGCGACGAACTCACGGACCTCGTCCATGGAATGGCACACCCTGCTACGGGGCACCTCGCCGCCAACCGAGGACACGATGTCCTTGAACTTCTGCCGATCCTCACCGCGCTGGATGGCGTCGATATCCGCGCCGATCAGTTCGATGCCGTACTTCTCCAGTACGCCCCGCTCGGCAAGCGCCACCGCCGTGTTCAACGCCGTCTGCCCGCCGAGCGTGGCCAGGATCGAATCGATCGGGCGACCCTGCTCCTGCTCCTTGGCGATCACCTTCTCGACGAACTCCGGGGTTATCGGCTCCACATAGGTGGCATCGGCGAACTCCGGGTCGGTCATGATCGTCGCCGGGTTGGAGTTCACCAGCGACACGCGCAGACCTTCGGCACGCAACACCCGGCAGGCCTGGGTACCCGAGTAGTCGAACTCGCAGGCCTGGCCGATCACGATCGGGCCGGAACCAATCACCAGGACATGCTCAATGTCCGTCCTTTTCGCCATCAGCGATTCCCGTCCATCAGCCGAACAAACTCGTCGAATAGTGGTGCCGCGTCATGCGGCCCTGCCGCGGCTTCCGGGTGGTACTGCACCGAGAAGGCGGGCGTGTCCAGACAGCGCACACCCTCGACCGTGCCGTCATTGGGACAGTGGTGGCTGACCTCGGCCGCGCCGTACGGGGTGTCGAACCGCGCCCCCGGCTCCCCTTCCAGGGCGAAACCGTGGTTCTGCGCGGTGATCGCGACCTTGCCGGTCCGCGAATCGATCACCGGGATATTGATCCCTCGGTGCCCGTAGCGCATCTTGTAGGTGCCCAAGCCAAGCGCGCGCCCCAGAATCTGGTTACCGAAGCAGATCCCGAACAGCGGCAGCTTGCGCGCCAGCACGGTGCCGGTGAGCTCGATCGCGTCGCGTTGGGTGGCTGGGTCGCCTGGCCCGTTGGCAAGGAACACGCCATCCGGATCGACCGCGGCAATATCGTCGATAGTGGACGATACCGGCAGGACGTGCACCTCGATGCCGCGCGCCGCCATCATTCGTGGCGTATTCGCCTTGATACCGAGATCGAGCGCCGCCACCCGGAATCGGGTCTCGCCGACCGCGGGCACCACATAGGACCGCTGGGTGGTTACCTCACCGGCGAGATCGGCGCCGGCCATCCGCGGCCCCGCCTGTACCTCGGCGAGCATCGTCTCGGCCGAGCCGACCGCGGAACCAGCGAACACCCCGGCGCGCATCGCGCCGTGCTCACGGATATGCCTGGTCAGCGTGCGGGTGTCCACGCCGGCGATGCCCACAACGCCCTGCCTGCGCAGCTCATCGTCCAACGACCGGGTGGCACGCCAGTTGGACGGCGCACGCGCCGGATCGCGTACGACGTAGCCGGCAACCCAGATCCGGCCAGACTCATCGTCCTCGTCGTTCCAGCCGGTGTTGCCGATCTGCGGCGCGGTCTGCACCACGATCTGCCGGTGATACGAGGGGTCGGTCAGGGTTTCCTGGTAACCGGTCATTCCCGTGCAGAAGACCACCTCACCGAGCGAGGAGCCAACCGCCCCGTAAGCACTGCCCCGAAAGACTCGGCCGTCCTCGAGGACGAGCGCGGCCGGCGCCTGCTGCGTTTCGCTCACTGTTGGCCTACTTCCCCTGTCGCGCGGTCATCCGCGGCGGCCGCGCGCAACGTGTCAATCCATTGTGGGTAGACGGATTTGTCATCGCCGCGGAACCCACTGTCAAGTTCGTGCTCGCCGAGCCGCCAACGAACCACGAGCAGGCCCTCGGTGCCCATCACCTTGCCGGCGAGCGCGCGATCCGTACGCGCATCGATGATCGATTCCGCCGGGATCCACAATCCGGACGCACCGGTGCGCTCGACGAGCAGTCCTTCCGGATACCAGAGCAGCGCGCCGGCAGCCCGATGCCCCACATCGCCGACGGTGATCCGGTCCTGCCAGGCACCCGCGAAGACCGTGCTGACATACACCCCGGTGGCGCGCAGCTCGGCCTGGTCACCGAGTCGCTCAGGCACATCGGGGAACGTGGGCAGTACCGCCTGCTGTCGCTTCGCTCGCCGGCGCCAGCCCAGCCACATCGCCAGCAGGCACAACAGAAAGAACCCGAGCACCAGCAATGTGAGCCAGGTGCGCGTCATACCGCGATCCTCTCCCGTCCAGCGGTCACCTGGCCCCGCAACACGGTGCCGACCACTCTGGCCATCAGTTCCATCCCCTCGTAGGGCGTGTTGCCGGCGAGGCTCGCCAGCTCCTCGCCGCGTACGGTCCATCGCGCGTCCGGGTCAACCAGCGCGAGATTCGCCGGCTCGCCGACCTCGATCGGGCGTCCCTGCCCGGCGAGTCCGGCGATCTCCGCCGGACGCTCGCTCAGCACCCGCGCGATCCCACGCCAGTCCAGCGCCCCGGTACCGCGCATGGTCTCCACCACAATGGACAGCGCGGTCTGCAGACCGAGCATCCCCGGCTTCGCGCTCGCCCACTCGCAATCCTTGTCCTGCACGGCATGCGGCGCGTGGTCGGTCGCCACGCAGTCGATCACGCCATCGGCAAGCGCCGCGCGCATCGCCTGCACGTCCGCCGCGGTACGCAGTGGCGGGTTCACCTTGTTCACCGGGTCGTAGCTGCCCAGCCGCTCGTCGGTGAGCAGCAGGTGGTGCGGGGTTACCTCGGCGGAAACCCGCACGCCGCGCTGCTTGGCCCAGCGCAACACTTCCACGGTACCCGCGCAGGACACGTGGCAGATGTGCAGTCGCGCACCCGCGTGCCCCGCGAGCAAGCAGTCTCTGGCGACGATCGTCTCCTCCGCGCTCGCCGGCCAGCCGGCCAGCCCGAGCCGCGCGGCGCGCTCACCCTCGTGCGCCTGGGCGCCGACGGTCAGCCTCGGCTCCTCGGCGTGCTGCGCGATCACCGCGTCCAGGGCGACCGAGTACTCCAGCGCTCGCCGCATGATCAGCGGGTCGTGTACACAGTGCCCGTCGTCGGAAAAGACCCGGACGTCAGCCGCCGAAGCCGCCATCGTGCCCAGCTCGGCGAGCTTCGCACCGGCGAGCCCCACGGTCACCGCGCCGACCGGATGCACGTCGACGAGGCCGATTTCCGCGCCACGCCGCCAGACATGCTCGGCGATCACCGCGTTATCGGTGACCGGATCGGTATTGGCCATCGCGAAAACGGCCGTGTACCCGCCGAGCGCGGCCGCCCTGCTGCCCGTTTCGATCGTTTCGGTGTCCTCCCTGCCCGGCTCCCGTAGATGGGTGTGCAGGTCCACGAAGCCCGGCAGGGCAACCAGGCCAGCCGCGTCGAACACCGGCAGGTCGGCCGGTACTGGTTCGTCCGCGCCGGTCGCCGGCTCGATCGCCGAGATGACACCGTCGGTCACCCGAATATTGGTCGGCTCACCCTCGCCATACGGTCGAACGCCCTTGATCAGCAACGCGGTCACGCCGCTCCTTCCTCGCCAGCCAGCAGGTGGTACAGCACCGCCATCCGCACATGTACCCCGTTGCGCACCTGCTCGGTGATCGCCGCCTGCGCGGAATCGGCCACGGCCGAGGCGATCTCCATACCGCGCAGCATCGGTCCCGGGTGCAGCACCACGGCGTGCTCCGGCAGCAGCGCCGCGCGCGCCTCGGACAGCCCGTAGTTGATCGAGTATTCGCGCGCCGAGGGGAAGAATCCGCCGTGCATGCGTTCCGCCTGCACCCGCAGCATCATCACCGCGTCCAGCGTCGGCAACTCGGCGTCCAGGGTGTAGGACACCCGCACCGGCCAGTTCGTCGCGCCATAGGGAAGCAGGGTCGGCGGGGCGATCAGCACGACCTCGGCGCCGAGTGTCGCGAGCAGGTGCACATTGGACCTGGCCACCCTGCTGTGCAGGACGTCACCGACGATGCCGATTCGCCTGCCGTCGAGTGATCCCAGCCGCTCGCGCAGCGTCGCCGCGTCCAGCAGTGCCTGCGTCGGATGCTCATGCGTGCCATCGCCCGCGTTCACCACGCTGGTGCCGGCCGAGCCGAGCCATTCCGCCAGCCGGTGCGCGGCCCCGGATGCCGGGTGGCGCGCGATGACACAGTCGGCGCCGGCCGCCCGCAATGTCAGTACGGTATCCCGCAGCGATTCACCCTTGCCCACGGACGAGCCGCTTGCCGAGACGTTCACCACATCCGCACTCATCCACTTCCCGGCGATCTCGAACGAGACGCGGGTACGGGTGGAGTTCTCGTAGAACATGGTCAGCACGGTGCGGCCGCGCAACGTGGGTAGCTTACGTACCTCGCGGCCGAGCAGGGTCTGCTTCAGCGTGTCCGCGGTGTCCAGCACGGCGGTCGCTTCCGCGGCGCTCAGCCCCTCGGTGGTCAGCAGGTGTTTCATGCCTTCCCCCCGCGAACAAGTACCCCGTCGGAGCCGTCAACCTCGTCGAGTCGCACCACAACATCCTCGGCTCGCGCGGTTGGCACGTTCTTCCCGACGTAATCAGCACGGATCGGTAGCTCCCGATGGCCGCGGTCCACCAACACGGCCAGCTGGACGGCGCGTGGCCGGCCATGATCACGCAGGGCGTCAAGGGCGGCACGAATGGTGCGCCCAGAGAAGAGCACGTCGTCGACGAGCACCACGAGCCGGTCGTCAATCCCGCCATCGGGTACGGATGTTTCCTCGAGCGGCCTCGTCGGTCGTCTGCGCAGGTCATCCCGATAGAGCGTGACATCGAGGGTGCCGCAGGGCGGCCGTACTCCGGAAAACTCGGTGATGCGATCCCGCAGCCTGACCGCGAGGCTGGCGCCGCGCGTTGGAATCCCAAGCAACACGACCTGCGCCGCATCGGGCGCATCCAGGCTGGTTTTCTCGATGACCTGATGGGCCATCCGGGCTACCGTGCGCGCGACATCGGCGGCCGTGAGCAGCTCCCGCTCACCTGCCGCATCCGCCGCGCCACGAGACCGTGACGCCACGTCTGGACCTCCTTCTCCGCCTCACCGGACGGGTCCTTAAAGGATGTCGAATACCTACTTGGCATACCGCCGTTCGTAGGAACCGACAAGACACTACCAGGCAAGTTGAGTAAGCCGACCGAGTGGTGTAGCGCACTTCCCTCAGGTGCAGCAGCCTTTGCACCTTGACCTAGTGACGACAGTCGGTAACCATTACTCTGCGTATTGATCTCAGGAAAGCCGCGGCGGCGCTAGCCGCCGACGGAGCGAACGAACGGAGAACCGCCACATGGGCGACTACGCCAAGGCGCTCGGAGCAAAGCTCCGGGGGATTCGTCAGCAGCAAGGACTGTCCCTGCACGGCGTCGAGCAGAAGTCAGGTGGCAGATGGAAGGCCGTCGTCGTGGGCTCGTACGAACGCGGCGACCGCGCGGTCACGGTGCAGAAGCTGGCCGAGCTCGCGGACTTCTACGGCGTTCCGGTCGTGGAGTTGCTGCCCGAGGGACGAGTGCCATCAGGTGCCGAGCCGGCGACGAAGATCGTCATCAACCTGGAGCGCTTGCAGCAGCTACCGGCGGAAAAGGTCGGCCCGCTGGCGCGCTATGCGGCCACGATCCAGAGCCAGCGCGGTGACTACAACGGCAAGGTGCTGTCGATCCGTACCGAGGATCTGCGCTCCCTCGCGATCATCTACGACATGACGCCCGGCGAGCTCACCGAACAGCTGATCGACTGGGGCGTACTGCCCCCGGAGGCACGCCCGTCCAAGGAGGAGTGAGTCCGACCCGTTGCGCGTCGTGCCTCATGCAGTGCACTACCGGGGCCGTATCGCGGTCACTGCACGGCGCGCAGCTGGTCGGCAATCCCACCTATCCGGCCGAGTACCCCGTTCACGAACCGTGGCGAGTCGTCCGTGGACAGGGTCTTCGCCAGGTGCACGGCCTCATCGATGGCAACCGGATCGGGCACGTCGGTCGCCCACAACAGCTCGTAGGTGCCCAACCGCAGGACCGCGAGGTCCAGCGGCGGCATCCGCTGCAATGACCAGCCTTCGGCGTGTTCGGCCAGCAGTTCGTCGATCCGCGTCAGATGGGTGCCGACGCCCTCCACCAAAGTCGCCGTGTACTCGGCCACGGGCTCAACCTCAGGTGAGCCCAGCCGTTCGGCGAGCAGCGTGACGGGATCGCTGTCCCGCACCGCCGCCTCGTACAGCATTTCGATAGCCCGCTTACGCGCCGCCCGGCGACCGACCGGGGCGGATCCGCGTCGAGCCATCAGGAGTTCACTCGGCCGAGATAGCGGCCGTCACGGGTGTCCACTTTGACCTTCTCGCCGGTGCCGAGGAACAACGGAACCTGGATCTCCGCGCCGGTTTCCAACTTCGCCGGCTTGGAGCCGCCGGTCGACCGGTCACCCTGCAGGCCGGGGTCGGTGTGCTCGATCACCAGCTCGACGGAAGCCGGCAATTCGACGTACAACGGGTCGCCTTCATGGTTGGCGACCGTGACCTCGGTGTTCTCCAGCATGTAGTTGGCCGCGTCACCGACGATGGAACGGGGCACGTTGATCTGGTCGTAGGTGTCGCCATCCATGAAGACGTAATCCGAACCGTCGTTGTACAGGTAGGTCATCGACCGGCGGTCCACCGTCGCCGTCTCCACCTTGGTGCCGGCGTTGAAGGTCTTGTCCACGACCTTGCCGGACAGCACGTGCTTGAGCTTGGTGCGCACGAACGCACCGCCCTTACCCGGCTTGACGTGCTGGAACTCGGTAATGCTCCACAGCTGCCCATCCAGGTTGAGCACCATGCCGTTCTTCAGATCGTTCGTCGTGGCCACGGGACCGGGTCTCTCCTCGCAAGTTGGGTGTGCACGTAACGACGGAACCTGAGTCGAACCTGCCGCACGGCTACGCCGTGCGCCCGCCGAGTGCCCGCCTAGGCGACCGTGAGCTGCTTGGTGCTCAGCGTGAGGATCTCGGGACTGTCATCCCGCACGACGAGCGTGTCCTCAATCCGCACCCCGCCCCGCCCAGTGAGGTACACACCGGGTTCGACGGTCACCGCCATACCGGCGAATAGTGTACCGGCACCGTTACCGCCCAGCATCGGCGCCTCGTGCACGGCGAGCCCGACGCCGTGGCCGAGACCGTGCAGGAATTGCTCGCCGTAGCCAGCATCCTCGATCACCGCGCGGGCGGCCCTGTCCACCGCGCGGACCTCGGCGCCAGGCCGCGCGGCTGCCCGCCCCGCGGCCTGCGCGGCGTGTACCAGTTCGTAGATCTCCCGCTGCCACTCGGCTGGATCGCCGAGTATCAGCGTTCGGGTCATATCCGAGTGATAGCCGTCCACCAGCGCGCCAAAGTCCATTTTCACGAAGTCGCCTTCGGCGAGCACGGCGTCACTCGGCCGGTGGTGCGGTATCGCGGAGTTCGGTCCGGCCGCGACGATCGTCTCGAAGGAACGACCGGCCGCACCGTGATCGAGCATCCGGTCCTCCAGTTCCCTGGCGACCTCCCGCTCGGTGCGGCCCGGTCGCAAGCCACCGTGCTCGAGCAGGTCGGCCAGTGCGCGGTCGGCTGCGGCACAGGCCATGCGCAGTGCCTCGATCTCCCCTTCGTCCTTGACCATCCGCCGCTGTTCGACCAATCCAGGTGCCCTGACCAGCGGCACCGCATCGGCCGCGGCGTTGAGCGCGTCCAGTCCGTCCACAGTGACCTGCTGGCTCTCGAAACCGAGCCGGCGATAGCTGGCGGGTTCCCGTGCCGCCCTGGCACACAGCGCTTCGGCGGTCGGCCGCTCGATGATCCGCTCCAGTTCAGGGACCTGGTCGGCGGACTGGGTGAGATAGCGACCGTCGGTGCCGAACAGCGTCCGATCTTCACTGTTCGGCGTGTCCTCGGCATGTACGAGCAGGGCCCCGTTTGATCCGGTGAAGCCGGTCAGGTACCGCAGGTTGAGCAGATCTGTCACCAGCAGGCCGGACAACTCCTGCTCACGCAAGCTGGCCCGCAGGGATTCCCGCCGGCGCACATGTGATTCGGGCATAGCCCCAGAGCATAGTGTCCTGGGGCAGGCTTGACTGGCCCGTAGAGTGTGGGAATGTCAGCGTGGATACCGCGAGCGCTCACGCTGGCGATCGTGCACGCAGCCGTGCAGGTCGCCCTCGCCGCCGTCGAGGCTCATATGCCGACCGATCTGAATCTGGTGCGACCGATCGTGGTGGCGCTCCTCGTCGGGGTCGCGGCGTTGTGGGGCGCGCTGGACGGCTGGTCCAGATTGGTCGACCGGGGTCGCACCTGGTTTATCGCCGCGCTGGTCGCCGGACCGGTCTCCGGAGTTCTCGCGGTGATCGGCAGGGCCACCATGGTCGACCAGACCGGGGTATCCGAACTGGGACCGGCGCTGACCGGTGGCGCTGCCTTCATCGCGCTGCTGATCATGGTCCCGGCTGGGCTGGGTCTCGTCGTCGGCGGTCGGATGCAACCGGCACCGAGCAAGCACAACCAGTCCGCATCCGAGGACGAGCTATCTGCGGAAAGCCCAGCCGAGGGCGCCGCCTCCGAGGAGGACCCTTCGGAGGAGGACCCTTCCGAGGAGTACTCAGCCGGGGGCGACCCCGCGGCGGAGCCAATCGAGGAAGGCGAACCAGCGCCGGAGGAACCCGCACCGGACACGGTCGAACCCGTCGCGGACACGGCCGAGCCAACGCCGGTCCCCGCCGGCCGGACAACCACCAAACGCCGGCCGCTGCCGTATCGCCCCACGCCCTACCGGCGCAAGCGCAAGGACTGATCAGCCAGCCGCGAGTTGATCGGTGTGTTCGACCAGGTACCGGATGTCCCGCTGGTAGATGTCGGTGTCCCCGCGCTCGAGCACCGCGAGCTGCGCCGGATCGCCCGCCGCGGCCTCGGCCTTGATGAACGCCACCAGTGCGCACAGTTTGTCGATCGCGGCACGCAGCACCTTGGCCGGTTGGATATCCGTGGAGCCATATGCGGTGACCGCGAGCGCCAGCCGGCGGCGCTGTTCGGCCACCCCGTGGTACGGCACGTCCGGATTCGCCGGATCGGTCAACGGGACGAACCGATAGGCGGCGTAGCCGAGGTCCCACCGGCGCGGACCGGGTGATGCGGTGTCGAAGTCGATCAGGCCGCTCGGCCGGCCCGCTACGAACATGGTGTTGTACGGCGCGATGTCGTTATGGCAGATCACCTCGAATGGCTCCCGCGCCGGCCACTGCCAGCTGGCCCCGGCCGGCAGCGGAAAGTCCACGGTGGCTTCGTGGTATTCCCGGACCATCGCGAATACCTCACGCAGCGTCGCGTCGCTGAGCGCGTAGTCCGGTAGCGGGTACCGCGCCGCGGCGCCGGCGAGCAGGCTGAGTACTTCCCTGCCGGATTCGTCCATGCCCAACGGCTCTGGGGCCCGCTGGAAACCGCGTTCGCGCAGATGCCCGAGCAGCGCGTGCACCGTGGGCGTCCATCGGCCAGCACTTCGCCGCACGGTATCGCCGACCCGAACGACCTGGGTCATATTCCCGCCGGTCAGCGCTTCCTCGTGCATCCGTGTCCCGCTCCTGTCCGCGCTGGCTACCGTGACCCGCGTTCAGCGCAGGATCGCCGGGCCCTTCGCATAGGCATCCCACACGGTGGGGCTCACTTCGCCGACCGGCGAGGAGTTCAGTTCGACCACCGACGCCGGCCGCACCTGCCACAACATGCCGTCGTCGAGCAGGAAACCAACACCCCGCCCTTCGGCGTACTTCGCCGGCGTACCCGGGGTCAGCCGGCCAGCCACGGGCGCGTCGTCCAACGCGGGGATATGTTTCTCCACGATCTTGCTGGCAAGTTCCTCGGCGACCGAGCGGCGTTCGACCCGGAGCAGCTGCTCGTTGATGACCAGATCGATGGTGCGCTTCGGGGACAGCACGGCGAATCCGTCCAACACCCGTAAGGCCCGCTCGGCGGTGGCACAGCCGGGCGCGTCAGTGATGTCGAGCCCGAAATGCCGCAGCCCGGTGGGCGCGTCCTTGTTGGTGGTCGCGCGCACCACGTCGACCGGCACGGTGCCGCAGGGGTTCGCCGCGGATACCGGCGCGTGCCCGTCGGGTTGCCGAACCAGCCCGGGACCCTCCCGCCATGGCCCTGGTATCAGCACCTGCTCGTACGGGTTTCGGGTGAACTCGCGGTCCCAGAAAGTCAGCGTGGTGCCGCCGTCGGTCTGATGCGCGATGGCGAAGGCATCGAGCTGCTCGACCCACATCCAGTCCGCGCTGAACGCGTCCACGATCGCCCGATCCCTGCGCTCGCTGCCACTTGCCGTATCAGCGAAACCATCACGACCGAGCGCCTGGACACCGTCCTGGAAGGTGGGGTCCTTGGCACGCAGAACGAACTGGCCGGCGCCGTTCCAGCCGGCGGCCGCACCGGTGGTGTCGGTGAACATCAGGTAGAACCAGCCGTCCAGGTACAACGCGGCTGGTTGACCTGCCCCGTAGCTCTTGCGGACGGGGCGGTCCCCGGACGGCGACACGATCGGCCGGCCATCGTTCGCCCGCTCCCAGTCGATCCCGTTCTTGCTGGTGGCCAGCCCGATCTGATTTCCGAAGTCGTGATCGCCCTCGGCGCCGGTGTAGTAGAGGTAGTAGGTATCGCCAACCTTGATGGTGGACGGGTCGCAGGTGTGCATGCCATCGAAACCGCCTGGGTTCCCACTCAGCACCGGCTGGGATTTGCCCACTCCGGGGGCGTCGAAGGGGCCGTTCACGGTTTCGGCTTCGGCGTAGAGCACGTCGTCGCCGGGTGGTTTCGCGCTACCGAGCTGGCTGCACCACCACATCCGGGTTTTTCCGCCGTCCAGCATCACGGTGGGACCGTAGTTGTACGGCGCGTCAGCACCGCCGTCGGCGATCACGCCGGAGCTCTGTCGTGCGGCGTCGGTAGCCAGCTGCGCCGGCTCGCCTTTCGGCGGTGGACCGGTGTCCGCGGGGCGGTGCCGCTCGTACTGCGGGGTCCCGTCCGCAGGGGTGCAGGCCACGGCTACCGCGATCGCGGCGATACTGGCGAGCGCCGTCGCCGCCATCCTGCCGAACCTGTGCCTCGCTGACATTCCCGGTGTGACCTCCTCCGTGCCGCACGGGCCAAGTGTAGGCAACCTGAGGCGGTCAGCGGCGGTTTAGCCACGCATGGCACCAGTTCAGCCGGGATTCCGCGAGATGCGTCACGCCGGTGGGACAGTCAGCCCCGTGCGACTAGTCCTGTTCGACTAGTCTTGTTCAACGAGCCAGTGCAGTGCGAGCACATAGCCCCGCACCCCCAGGCCCGCGACTACGCCGGTGGCCACCCCGGAAATCACGCTGTGGTGCCGAAATTCCTCCCTGCGGTGCACATTCGAGATGTGCAGTTCCAGCAGCGGCGCGCGCAACTGGGCGCAGGCATCCCGCACGGCGATGGAGTAGTGCGTCCACGCGCCCGCGTTGAGCACCACCGGGTCACCGGCGTCGGCGGCCTCGTGGAGCCAGCCAACCAGCTCGCCCTCGTGGTCCGTCTGCCGGACGTCGACCTCGATACCAAGGTCGGCAGCCGTCTGGTTGCACAGCTCAACCAGATCGGCGTAGGTCGTGGACCCGTAGACCGAGGGTTCCCGCGTGCCGAGCCGGCCGAGGTTCGGCCCATTGAGTACCCGCACCTTCACAGCAGCACGCTCCCCTGATCGCGTCCCTGGTCCGGCTCGCTCGCGATCGCGGCGTAGGCACCAGCGAGCAACGCGGGATCGGGGCCCTCCAACCTGCCCGGTTTGCCAAGCGCGTCGAGCACCACGAACCGCAGCATCCCGGAACGGGTTTTCTTGTCCGCCCGCATCCCTTCCAGCAATTGGGCGAAGGCGTCCGCGTCGTAGCTGACCGGCAGTCCGAGCGCGCCAAGCACATCGCGGTGGCGCTGCACGCTCGCCTCGTCCAACCGCCCGGCCAGCCGAGCCAGTTCGGCGGCGAAGACCATGCCAACGCTCACGGCGGCGCCATGCCGCCAGCGATACCGTTCCCTGCGCTCGATCGCGTGCCCCAGGGTGTGTCCGTAGTTGAGCACTTCCCGCAGCGCCGATTCGCGTAGATCCGCGGCCACCACATCGGCCTTGACCTGAATTGCCCTGCGCACCAGTTCACCGAGCACCGGACCGGTCGGGTCGACGGCCGCGGCCGGATCCGCCTCGATGCGCGCCAGGATCTCCTGATCGGCGATGAAGCCGCATTTCACGACCTCGGCCATCCCGGCGACCAGCTCGTTCGCCGGCAGGGTGGCCAGCGTCGCCAGATCGACGAGCACTCGCCGCGGTTCGTGGATCACCCCGACCAGGTTCTTACCGGCCTCGGTGTTGATCCCGGTCTTGCCCCCGACCGCCGCGTCCACCATGCCGAGCAGCGTGGTCGGCACGTTGACCAGCCGGACGCCGCGCATCCAGGTGCCCGCGACGAACCCGGCGAGGTCGGTGACGGCGCCACCGCCGAGGCCGACGATCACGCCCTGTCGATCAAGACCGATCCGCCCGAGGACTTCCCAGCAGAAGCCCGCTACGGACAGTGCTTTGCCTTCCTCCGCGTCCGGAATCTCCACCCGGTGCGCGTCCAGCCCTGCTTCGACCAGCTCCGCACGTGCCGCCTCGGCGGTGGTGGTGAGCGTCGGTGGGTGTACCAGCGCCACACTCGAGGCGCCGCGCACGGTTTCGGTCAGCTCACCAAGCAAACCGTGCCCGACGACGACCTCGTACGGGTTTGCCGTGTTGACCGGGATCCGGACCGGCTCGGTCATCATGCTCCTTACTTCGCTCCGTTGTCGCGCAGCCGCCCGACGAGTGCTTCGACAACCTGTGCTGGCTCCTGGCCGTCGGTGTCCACCTCGATGACGGCGACCTCGCGGTAGATCGGCAACCGCGCCTCGAGCAGTGCCTTGTACGTGGCGCGCGGGTTGACTCCGGCGAGCAGTGGCCGCGCCGAGGACATCCCGGTTCGCCGGACGCCCTCGGCCATGCCGACGTTCAGGAACACCACGGTATGCCCGGCGAGCCGCTGTCGCGTTCGCTCCGATACCACCGATCCGCCGCCTAGCGCGAGCACGCCATCGTGTTCGGCGAGCGCGTCCGCGACGGTTTCTTCTTCGATGGCACGAAAATGCGCCTCGCCGTCGTCGGTGAAGATATCGCTGATCGGCTTACCCGCCCGCGTGACGATATCCGCGTCGATATCGCGGAACGACACGCTGAGCCGTTCGGCGAGCAGCCTGCCGATCGTGGACTTGCCGGACCCTGGCGGCCCCACCAGTACGGTCGGCTCCCCTGCCGGTGTCACCACCGCTCCTCCAGCGCCCGTAGGTAGCCCGCCACGTTGTGGCTGCTTTCGGCGAGCGAGTCCCCACCGAACTTCTCCACCGCCGCTTCGGCGAGCACCAGCGCCACCACGGATTCGAGTACCACTCCAGCCCGTGGCACCGCGCAGACATCGGAGCGCTGGTGGATCGCCACCGCCGGCTCGCCCGTCTCGACATCCACAGTGGATAGAGCGCGGGGTACGGTGGAGATCGGCTTCATGGCTACCCGAACGCGAAGCGGTTCCCCGTTGGTGATCCCGCCCTCCAGCCCACCGGCCCGGTTGGATCGGCGCGCGACGCCCACCGGGCCACTGCCCCGGTCAATCTCGTCGTGGGCTTCGCTACCCCAACGCCGAGCGGTGGTGAACCCGTCACCGATCTCGACGCCTTTCATCGCCTGGACTCCCATCAGCGCGGCGGAAAGGCGGGCATCCAGCCGGCGGTCCCAGTGCACATGCGAACCGAGCCCCGGCGGCAGACCGTAGGCAAGCACCTCGATCACCCCGCCGACCGTGTCACCCGCGCTTTTCACCTGTTCCACCTCATCGACCATCCGCTCGGTGGCCGCGGCGCCGAAGGCGCGCACCGGGCTTTCGTCGATCGCGGCGAGATCCGCCGGGCGCGGCGCCGGTCCTTCCGGGGCATCGGCGCGGCCGATGGAGACCACATGGCTGAGGATGTCGACGCCGAGCAGCTGACGCAGGTAGCCGCGCGCGACGGTGCCGAGGGCGGTACGCGCGGCGGTTTCCCTGGCACTGGCGCGTTCCAGCACGGGCCGCGCCTCGGTGAACCCGTATTTCTGCATCCCCGGCAGATCCGCGTGTCCCGGCCGTGGCCGGGTCAGCGGGGCGTTTCGGGCGAGCCCGGCCAGTTCGGCGGCGTCGACGGGGTCGGCGGACATCACGGTCTGCCATTTCGGCCATTCCGTGTTCTCGATCCGCACCGCGATCGGCCCGCCCTGGGTACGGCCGTGCCGGACCCCGCCGAGAAACTCGATCTGGTCCGTCTCGAAGCCCATCCGTGGGCTCCGGCCAAAGCCGAGTCGACGGCGGCCAAGCTGTTCGGTCAGCTCGTTCGTAGTGATCTCCACGCCGGCCACCATTCCTTCGAGAATGGCGACGAGCGCGGGACCATGTGATTCTCCAGCGGTCATCCAGCGCAGCACCCCTCGATCCTGTCACGCCGTCGCAGGTCAGCTACGCATGGGCCGGGATGACGCCCGCGCTGGGGAAGGCGGCGACCGCCAATACGGCGAGGAGCAGACCGGGACCGTGCGGTACCCCGCCGCGCCAGCGTCCCGTCGAGCTGGCGAACACCGCGAGCAGCCCCGCACAGAGCGCGGCCAGCACGGCGGCGAACACCAGCGCCGGCCAGCCGAGCGCGCCAAGCACGCCACCGAGGCTGCCGGCCAGCTTCACGTCACCAGCACCGAGCGCGCCCGGTGCCAGCAGGTGCACCAGCGCGTGCGCACCGCCGAAGACCAGCACACCGAGCACCGCGCGGCCCAACAACCAGCCGTCATCATTGCCGATCGCGGCCGCCAGCAGCACACCGCCGAGGATGGGATAGGCAGCCGCGGTGAACACGTTCGGTAGCCTGCGGTGCCGCAGATCCGCCACGATCAGCGGAGCGGCAAGGGCCGCCACGGAAAGCGGAACCGAAAACCACCAGCCAGGGAGCGCGCCGGCGCCGAACCGCCAGCCGAGCAACGCCCACAACGCGCCGGTGACCGCCGGAAGCACGAGCGGATGGGTACGCGTTCCGCGACGGATCGCGCCGAGTACGCCACGAGTAGCCAGCCCGACCAGTATGCCGGCGCCGCCGAGCAGCAGCGACGCGGAAAGTTCGGTCATACTGGCAAGCCTGCCGCGCGGCGGTAGGGACCGGGACGCCCAATGGGCCATTCAGTGGCGCTGGCGGTACGAAAGACTCAGCCGGACGGTGTCGCGGTTGCCAGCGGGCCGCGGATGGGCTAATCGCGCCAGGTGAACAGCGGATCGCCGGCCGCGATGGCGATGTCCGGCTGGGGTACGTCCAGCGCGTCGGCAGCCGCGTCCAGTGCCACCACGGGGCAGATCGGTGAGTATCCAGCCGCGCGTACCGCCACTGGATCCCAGTCGACGATCGGCTGACCGGCCCGTACGGTCTCGCCTTTGACCACGTGCAGGGTGAACCCTTCGCCCTTGAGCTGCACGGTGTCGATGCCGAGATGCACCAGCACGCCCTGACCGTCCGCGCCGACCACCACGAACGCGTGCGCATGCAGGGTCGCGACCGTGCCAGCCACGGGCGCGAGCGCGGCACCAGCGGTATCCGGCCATACCGCGATCCCCGGGCCGACCATCGACTGCGCGAAGACCGGGTCCGGGACCTCCGCCAGCGCGGCGGTTCGGCCGGATACCGGACTCAGTACTCGAAGGCTCACAGCAGATCCTCGATATCGCTGGCGATCGTGTCCGCCTCCGGACCAACCACCACCTGAACGACGGCGCCGGAGCGCAGCACTCCATGTGCACCCGTGGCCTTCAACGCCGGCTCGTCCACCACCGAGCCGTCCCGCAACTCGCAGCGCAATCGGGTGATACAAGGTTCGATCTCCACGATATTGTCCGCACCACCAAGCGCGGCGAGAATCCGCTCCGCGCGATCGTCCTTGCCTGCCAACGTTGGCCTCCCGATCCAGTAATGCACCCGATAACCGCCCGCGTATTTGGCACGAAGCCATAACGGCGGTTGACACCTCTCGAACGCAAGAGCATTCTCCCGCATCAAGTGGTCTAGACCGGAACCTACCAAGGGTCGCGATCCAGATCGAGGGCAACGCATAGCCTGCCAGCGGTCCGGGGCCATGGGGGCGCTCGGGTTGGCCATCCCGCAGCGAGCGGACCAGCAGGAGGATCATCGATGAGTTCGAACACCGCATCGGCGAAGGGCAGCAGCCGCGGCTTCGCCGGTCTGCAGCGTTTCGCCCGCAGCCTGATGCTGCCGATCGCGGCGATGCCCGCCGCGGCGTTGCTGACCCGACTCGGCTACATCGACGCCGACGGCCAGGGGCGCGGCGAGCTGATTGCCGCGATACCCGGCGATGTCTTCGACGATATCGCCAAGGTCGTCGGGGTGGCCGGGGATGCGCTGTTCGGCTTCCTGCCGCTGCTGTTCGCGATCGGTATCGCGATCGGCTTCGCGCGCAAGGCGGATGGTTCGGCCGCGCTGGCCGCCGCAGTCGGCTATGTGGTGCTGCACAACGTGCTGTTCCAGTCGGGACTGATCGAGGAGTCCCTTGTCGAGGACAAAACGTTCAATACCGGCCCGTACGGCGTGCTCGGCGGGATCATCACCGGGTTGATCACCGCAGTGCTCTGGCAACGCTTCCATCGGATCAAGTTGCCGGCGTATCTCGCGTTCTTTGGCGGCAGGCGGTTCGTGCCCATCGTGACCGCGGTGGCGATGCTGCTGGTCGGCACTGTGCTCGGGCTGGTCTTCACCTGGTTCGACAAGGGCCTCACCGCGCTCGGTGAAGCCATTTCCGGGTCCACGGTATTCGGTGCGGGCGTGTACGGCCTGACCAACCGGCTGCTGCTACCGCTCGGTCTGCACCACATTCTGAACTCGTTCGTATGGTTCGTCTTCGGTGAGGCCGACGGCGTGAAGGGCGATCTGTCGCGGTTCTTCGCTGGCGATCCGAGCGCCGGGACGTTCATGTCCGGCTTCTTCCCGATCTTCATGTTCGCCCTGCCCGCAGCGGCGCTGGCGATCTACCACACCGCCCGGCCGGAGCGGAAGAAGATGGTCGGCGGGTTGATGTTCGGCGCGGCCCTCGCCTCGTTCCTCACTGGGGTCACCGAGCCACTCGAGTTCGCCTTCGTGTTCATCGCCTGGCCGCTGCTGCTCATCCACGCGCTGTTCACCGGTATCTCCATGGCGGTGACCAACGCGCTTGGTGTCCACCACGGTTTCGGCTTCTCCGCCGGCGGGATCGACTACGTGTTGAACTGGGGGTTGGCCACCAAGCCATGGTTGATCATCCCGATCGGACTGGTGTTCGCGGTGCTGTACTACTTCACGTTCCGCTGGGCGATCACGAAGTGGAATCTGCGCACCCCTGGCCGGGAAGACGAAGAGGTGCTCAGCGAGGAGGACACGCCCGACAGCAAGCCCTGACCGGTGCGCCCAACCGCGTTCTTTAGGGATCTTGCGGTTGGGCGAGGGGTAGGGACAGCACGTCGCCCGTGGCCGCGCGGAGGGCGTCTCGCATCGCCACGCGCGGCGCGGGTTGCCCGGTGAACTGCTCGACCTGACCAAAAGCCTGGTGCAGCAACATGTCCAGGCCGGTCGCGAGGCTTCCGCCCCGCTCGTGCACAGCTTCGGCGAGCGGGGTCGGCCACGGGTGGTAGATCACGTCCAGGATGCGCCGCGCCTTGGCCAACGCATCGACGATGGTTTCCAGCGCGGCCCCCGGCGCGGTGTTCACCAGCAACGCCGACTCCGCCGCGAGCGGGCCGAAGTCCACATCTGCCCAGCGAAGCACCTCGCAGTGCACTCCCGCGCGCCCGGCACAGGCCACCGCCTCCGCGGCTCGCGCCGGCTCGCGCGCCACCACCAGCACCCGGTCGATCCCCAACCCGGGTAGCGCGGCAATCGCCGCGTTCGCGGTACCGCCCGCGCCGAGAATCACCGCCGGCCCGTCGGCGCTCACCCGCGCGCCCGCCGCGTCCAGTGCGCCGGTGACCCCGTCGACATCCGTGCAGTCCGCGCGCCACAGCCCGGAGTCCATTCGGGTCAGCGTGTTCGCGGCTCCGACGACCGCCGCCCGGTCCGTCACCGAACTGGCTACGGCCAGCGCGGCCTGCTTACCGGGCATGGTGACCGATAGCCCAACCCACTGTTCATCCAATTCGGACACGAGGCCGGGCAGCCGATCAGCATCGCATTCGACTCGCTGGTAGCTCCAGCCCGTCAGGCCGAGCGCTTGGTAAGCCGCGTCGTGCAGCACCGGCGACAACGAATGCGCCACCGGCGAGCCAAGCACGGCGGCACGCCGACCTGTATCAGTACGCACCACGTGCCTGCGCTTCCCTGCGGTTCTGGTTGTGCTCCTGGTTCGTCTCCGCGAAGCAGGACTTCCCGTCCTTGTAACACTTCACGAAGTACATCCACGATCCCTCTTCAGGCTCGGCGGCCGCCTGGACCGCGGCCTGGCTCGGCGAGGCGATCGGCGTGGGCGGCAGACCCGCACTGTCATACGTGTTGTACGGCCCCGCCCTGGCGCGATCCTCCGGGTTGGTGCGCACCTGCGGCCGGTCCAGCGCGTAGTTCACCGTGGAGTCGAACTGCAGCCTGGTGCCATCCTCCAGTCGGTTGTAGATGACCCTGGAGATCTTCCCGAAGTCGGCGGCAATGCCCTCACGCTCGATCAACGAGGCAACCACGAGCGTTTCGTACGGGTTGAGCTGATTGTCTTCCGCGAGTTTCGGCAAACCCCACGCCTGCAAGGTCGTCGCGGACTCCTCGAGCACCGTCCGAAGTATCCGTTCGGCGGACCAGCCCGGCCGAAGATCGTAAACCCCTGGCACGACAAGGCCTTCCAACCAGCGTTCCGGATCGGCCTGCTCGGCCGGCCCCACCGCCCACTCCGGTGCACCGAGATCGGCGAGCCCACTATCCGCGACGGTCTGACGCAGGTCCTCGGCCGAGACACAGGTGCTCTGCCCGTTCAGTTCCGCACAACTCGCGTCCGCGAGCAGGCTGTAAATCCCCTTGGTCACCTCGTCATTGGGCTGGGTGATGTCGTCAAGCTGGGTACCGGCGCGAATCTCCAGCTGCCCGACCCGCGTTTCCGGGTCCACGATCCGCTCGGCCGCGAGCTCGCCGGACATTCTGGTTTTCATCACGTAGTAGCCGGGCTGGACACCCGCGACCGCGCTGTTGTCCTCGCTCGCCGAGACGAAGGAGCGGGAGGTGGCCACCACATCGGCCTCGGCCAGTTTCCCGCCAATCGCGCCGATCGAGTCACCGGCGCGGACCTCGATCAGCACATCCCGCTCGCCTGCGCCGTCGTAATCGCCGAACATGCCGAAACCAAGGATCTGCTGGACCCCGAACCAGGTTGCGGCGGCCACTACGCCGAACAGGATCGCGCCAAGCAACAGCCGGGCGCGCCGCCGCCTGCGGTCCCGCCGGCCACGCGGGCGCGGGGCGTCGGCTTGTTCGTCGAACAGGTCAAGGCCGCTACTCATCCGGGCTCCTCGCCGCCAACGCGGCCGCACGAGCATCCAACCAGCCCTGCAGAATCTCCACCGCCGCGGCCTGATCCACCACCGCGCGCTGTTTGCGGCCCCGCACGCCCCGATCGCTGAGCATCCGGCTGGCACTGACGGTGCTCAGCCGCTCGTCCGCGAGCCGTACCGGCACTGGGGTGACTCGATCGGCCAGTTGCTTCGCATAGTCGACCGCGGCTTGCGCGGCCGCACCATGCCGGTTGGCGAGGGTCCTCGGCAAGCCCACCACCACCTCGACGACGTCGTGTTCCGCGACTAGCCCGGCCAGTTGGGTGAGATCGGCATTCGCGTGATCATCCCGGGCAAGGGTAACGAGGGGCGAAGCCAGCATCGGAGCCGGATCGCTCAACGCGATTCCCACTCGAACGGAGCCCACGTCTACCGCAATACGCCGGCCAGGTCCCGGATCGCTCACCCCGGGGCGATCCGGGCCAGCCGATGGAGGCTGTTTCGCTCCGTCCGCGGAACTCACGCCTCGGCCAACGCCCTACGTAGCGCGGTAAGCGCATCGGATATCCCGGCGGGATTACCGCCGCCACCCTGGGCCATATCGGGTTTGCCACCGCCCCTGCCGCCGATCAGTTCCCCAAACGACGGCACCAAACCACCCGCGGTCAGCCCGCGATCCCTGGCCTCGGGGGAGGTCGCCACCACGAAGTTGACCTTCTCCGCACCCGCGGAGAACAGCGCGACGACGTTGGCGGTCGAGCCGAGCCGGCCGCGCACATCGCCGGCCAGAGCCCGCAACGAGCCACCGTCCACGTCATCGGCGACCTGCTCGGCGACCAGGCGCACACCGCCGGCATCCTGCGCCCGACCGACGAGCTCACCCGCGGAGGCGAGCACCTTCTCGGTGCGCAGCCGCGCGATCTCCTTCTCCGCGTCGCGCAACCGGCCGACGATGCCCTCGATCCGGGAGGGCAGTTCCTCGGTCGGGACTTTCAACTGGTCCGCGAGCTGGCCAACCAGCAGCTGCTCCTTGCGGACGTAGCGCAACGCGTCGTTGCCGACCAGGGCCTCCACTCGGTGCACGCCGGAACCGATCGAGGCGTCGCCGACCAGCTTCACCAGGCCAAGCTGCCCGATCCGGCCGACGTGCGTGCCGCCGCAGAGTTCCCGTGAGTACTCGCCCATATCGACGACGCGAACGTCGTCCCCGTACTTCTCCCCGAACAGGGCGAGCGCGCCGAGCTCATCGGCCTTCGACTTCGGCACCACGTAGCTGGTGACCTCGACGTCGCGCTGCAGGTAGTCGTTGACCTCCTCCTCGACCTCGGTGAGCAGACCAGCGGAGACCTTGCCGGGGGTACTGAAGTCGAAACGCATCCGCCCCGGCGAGTTCAGCGAACCGGCCTGGGCCGCCTGCTTGTCGAACGCACCGCGGACCGCCGAGTGCACCAGGTGCGTCGCCGAGTGCGACCGCGCGACGGCGGAACGGCGAGTCGCGTCCACCGAGGCGGTCAGCTTGTCGTCCAGCCCGAGCTCGCCCTGTAGTACGCGCACCCGGTGTACTGACAACCCCGGCACGATCTTCTGCACATCGGTTACGTCGACCTCGACCCCGGAACCGACCAGCCGGCCGGTATCGGCCACCTGGCCACCGCTTTCCGCGTAGAACGGAGTGCGGTCCAGCACCACCTCGGCCTGTCCACCGGCGCGCACCGCCGGCACCGATACGCCGTTTTCCAGCAGCCCGATGACCCGCGAGCTGGTCTCCAGGTCGTCGTAGCCGAGGAACTGCGTTTCGCCGTGTTCGTCCAGCACGGCACGGTAGGCGGACAGATCGCCCCGGCCACTCTTGCGCGCGGCGGCATCGGCCTTGGCCCGATCCCGCTGCTCGGCCATCAATTCCCGGAAACCCTGCTCGTCGACGGTCAGGCCCTGTTCCGCGGCCATCTCCAGGGTGAGGTCGATCGGGAAGCCGTAGGTGTCGTGCAGTTGGAAGGCCTTCGCTCCGGGCAGCTCGCCCTTACCAGCCTGCTTCGTTTCCCCGACGGCGCTGTCGAAGATCTTCGAGCCGGCGGTCAGGGTCGCCAGGAAGGCCTCTTCCTCGGCCCGCAGTACCGCTTCGATCCTGCCGAAGTCGGTGACCAGTTCGGGATACGAAGGGCTCATCGCGTCGCGCACCACGGCGGCGAACTCGGTCAACACCGGCTTGGTGACCCCGAGTAGGCGCACCGAGCGGATGATCCGGCGCAGCAGGCGGCGAAGTACGTAGCCGCGTGCCTCGTTGCCCGGCGTCACGCCGTCGGAGATGAGCATGACCCCGCTACGGGCGTGGTCGGCGATCACCCGGAACCGTACGTCGTCGGTGTGGTTGTCCCCGTAGGAACGACCGGAGAGCTGCTCGGCTTTCTCGATCACCGGGCGGACCAGATCGGTCTCGTAGACGTTGTCCACGCCCTGCAGCAGGAACGCCACCCGTTCGACACCCATCCCGGTGTCGATGTTCTTCTTGGGCAGTTCACCGATCGGCGGGTAGCCCTTCTTCGGGCTCTGCTCCCCCCGAATGTCCTGCATGAACACGAGGTTCCACACCTCGAGGTAGCGATCCTCGTCGACGACGGGACCGCCTTCCGCGCCGTATTCGGGTCCGCGGTCGTAGTAGATCTCCGAGCACGGCCCACCGGGACCTGGCACGCCCATATCCCAGTAGTTGTCCGCGCCGTCCCGGTACTGGATCCGTTCCGCGGGGATGCCGGTGATCTGCTGCCACAGTCGGGCGGCCTCTTCGTCATCCTGGTAGACGGTCACCCAGAGCCGCTCCGGGTCGAAGCCGTAGCCGCCCTCGTCCGGCGAGTTGGTAAGCAGGCTCCACGCGTGGTTGATCGCGCCTTCCTTGAAGTAATCGCCGAAGGAGAAGTTCCCGGCCATCTGGAAGAAGGTGTTGTGCCGGGTGGTCTTGCCGACCTCATCGATGTCGCCGGTGCGCACGCACTTCTGCACGCTGGTGGCCCTCGGGTACGGGGCGGGGGCGTCACCGAGGAAGTACGGCTTGAACTGAACCATGCCGGCGTTGACGAACAGCAGGGTCGGGTCGTCCAGGATCAGCGACGCACTGGGGACGACGGTATGGCCGGCCCGTTCGAAATGATCCTGAAAACGTTTGATGATCTCGTGGGTTCGCACTCTTGTTTCCTTACCGAGTGCCCGGCAGCGCAGCGCGCCAAGGGCTGACTACCACCAGGCTAGGACGAAATGGGCCAGGGACGAGCCGTGGAGTCTGTCGGCGGACGGGACGCGCCGCGCGGCGTACGGCTACGCGGCACAACTCAGCCATCCGCCCCGCGCGCTCGATGCCGACCCGACCGCGCGGCCGGTGCCGCTGACCGCGTATCCCCGACGGCAATTCCCCTGGTAGCGATCCCGGACCGCCGCTCAACTTCCTGGTGCAGCAGCTCTTCCCGCTCGGACATACCGGCGCGCACCTCGGCTCCGAACTCGCCGAGCGCGCCGCCCAGTTCGCGGATGGCGTCACTGAGGTTGGCGGCGAACCCGGCCGGCGTCGCCTGCCGAGTCTTTTCCGTCGCTTTCCTGGACAGTGCCACGCCGGCCGCGACGCCCACGCCCAACCAGAACAGCCGTCTCATGCCTGGCTCCCGCGCTTGGCCCGCCGCCCGCGCCGGGAGCGCTTGCCGGCCTTCTCTTCTTTGGCCTGTCGACGGGTCTTGATCGCTTTGCTGACCCCGTAGGTCAACGCGGCGGTCTTGACCAGCGGGCTGCCCAGTGTCGCGGTGAAGACCGAACTCAACGCCGACACGTTGCCGCTGACGGTCTGCGCGTTGGCGGTGATGCCGTCCACCCGCTCCAGCTGCGTGTTGACGTGGGTCAGCGTGCTGTTGGCCCCGTCGAAGAGCGGATCACTGTTCTCGTGTGCCTTGCGGATCGCGATCGTCGCCTCGTCCAGCGTGCGGCCGAGTTTGATCAGCGGAATGGCCGCAAGTAACACCAGCAGCACGAACGCACCGGCTGCGATGAGCGCGGCGATCTGCCCTGGTGACACGTATCCTCCTCGCGGTAGCAGGCTTGAATGCCGGCCAGGTTACCGCGCTGAACCCGGCATCGTGACGTTGCCCCATTCGTGTCCGCTGACGCGTCCGTTAAGGGTACCGGCGCCCAGAATGTGTGGCGCGGGAATTACTCGCCGCGAATCGTTCGACGTAGCTTCGGCACTCGCTCGGCGAGCGTCCGTTCGACGCCGCGCTGGGTCGGCTCGTAGTAGTCCCTGCCAACCAACGTGTCCGGTGGGTACTGCTGAGCGAGTACGCCTTCCGGAACGTTGTGCGGATACCGGTAGCCCTGCGCGTGGCCGAGCCGTTTTGCCCCCGAATAGTGTCCGTCCCGCAGATGTGCCGGCACGGTTCCGGCAAGCCCGGCGCGCACATCGCCAAGCGCCGCGTCGATCCCGGCGATCACCGCGTTCGACTTGGGTGCGGTCGCCAGGTGCACGGTCGCCTGGGCGAGCGCCAACCGCCCCTCGGGCATGCCGATGAACTGCACCGCGTGCGCGGCGGCCACCGCCGATTGCAGCGCGGTGGGATCGGCCATGCCAATGTCCTCGCTGGCGTGCACGACCAGTCGACGAGCCAGGAACCGTGGGTCCTCACCGGCTTCGATCATGCGCGCGAGGTAGTGCAGTGCGGCATCGACGTCCGAGCCCCGGATCGATTTGACGAACGCGCTGATCACGTCATAGTGCTGATCGCCGTCCCGGTCATATCGCACCGCCGCCTTGTCCACCGTCGCCTCCACGGTGGCCAGGTCGATCTCCCCATCATCGGGGATCGCGTCAGCGGCGGCCTCCAGCGCGGTCAGCGCGCGGCGCGCGTCACCACCGGCCAGCCGCACGATGTGGTCCTCGGCTTCGTCGGTGAGCCGGACCCGTTCGGCGAGACCACGCTCGTCTCGTACCGCGCGCCGCAGCAGCTCGCGCAGATCGTCGTCCTCCAATGGCTGCAGCTGGAGGACCAGCGAGCGAGAAAGCAGCGGGGCTACCACGGAAAACGACGGGTTCTCCGTGGTAGCGGCGACCAGCAGCACGATCCGGTCCTCCACCGCGCCGAGCAGCGCGTCCTGCTGTGTTTTGGAGAACCGGTGCACCTCGTCGATGAACAGCACCGTGGACTGCCTGGCATGCACCAACCGGCGCCGGGCTTCCTCGATGACCCCGCGAACCTCCTTCACGCCCGCGGACAGCGCGGAAAGCGCCACGAATCGCCGGCCGATGGCGTTGGACACCAGCGAGGCAAGGGTGGTCTTGCCGGTGCCCGGCGGGCCGTAGAGCAACACCGAGGCTGGCGCGGCGCCTTCCACCAACCGGCGCAACGGCGAGCCCTCGGCGAGCAGGTGCCGCTGCCCGACGATCTCGTCCAGCTCGCGCGGCCGCATCCGCACGGCAAGCGGCGCGGTCGGGGCCCTGCCGGGTTCACCAGAGCTGTCCGGACCAGCGCCCACGGCTTCGTGTCCGGCCCGCTCCGTGGGCTCATCGGCGGGCACCATCCGGAACAGCCCGCCGTCCAACGATTCCTCAGCCACGGCTCGACGTTACCGCCCAGGTCCGACGCGGTCGCCAGCTGGCGCGCTCAGCCATCGGTAACTCGACCACGCCTCAGCTCGCCCGAGATCTGGCAGCATCCTGCGCTCGCGATGTTCTCATCAGGAAGGCCAGCACCGTGGCTACCGCGCACAGGGTTCCGGCCGTGCGGAAGGCGGCACCGAAGTCGAGGGCGGCCCCGCCGGGCAGGACCTGCGGTGATCCGGCGATCGCAACGAGGACAGCCAAGCCAATCGATCCACCTACGGTCAGGATTGCTTGCAAGACCGCCGATGCGGCACCAGCTTGCTCGGGCGCAACGGTAGCCATGACCGTGAGGTTGTGCGCGACCAACGCCGCGCCAACTCCGACACCGATCATCGCGAGGGGGCCGAACACCTCTCCCCAGTAGGAACTCTCCCGACCGAGACGGCTGAGCCAGAACATCCCGGAGGCGACCAGTGCCAGTCCGATCACCGCGATCGACGTCGCGGGTAGGCGGCGCAGCAAAGTGGGCACGAACTGGGAAACAGCGAACACGCACACCGCCAGCGGCAGGAAGGCCATTCCCGTGGCGAGCGGGCCATAGCCAAGCCGGTCCTGAAGGAACAGGGTCAAGAAGAACCAGGCACTGGTCAGGGACGCGGCCAGGAGTAGCAGATTGGCGTAGGCCAGCGCTCTGATCCGGTCGGCGAACAAGGTGAGCGGCACCATCGGCGACGAGATGCGCTTCTCGATGACGACGAACGTCGCCAACAGCCCGCCGCCGCAGGTCAGCGTCAAGATTGTCCACGGGTCGGCCCAACCGTATTCGGATGCATGGACGAACCCGAAGACAAGCAAGGTCATTGCGGCGATTGATGTCCCCGCCCCGGACAGGTCGAACCTCCCCGCTCGGCGGGACGACCGCGGGAAGACCGTGCCCGTCGCGACTACCGCGACAACGCCGACAGGCACGTTGATCAGCATCACCCATCGCCAGGACAGGGCCGACGTCAAGAGTCCGCCGAGGATGAGACCAACGGCCAGGCCGGCGCCCGCCGCGGTCGAGTAGACCGCGAACGCCCGCCGTCGTTCTTCCTCGCCGGAGAAACTGGTGATCAGCAACGCGAGCCCAGCAGGCCCGGCCAACGCGGCCCCCACACCCTGTAGCACCCGACCGGCAATCAGGGTCGCCCCGTTCGGAGCGAGCCCGCCAAGCAACGACGCCACCGCGAACAACGCCATCCCAGCAACGAAGACCCGGCGGTGTCCCAGCACGTCGCCGAGCCAACCGCCAAACAGCAGCAGTCCGCCAAAGGCGAGCAGGAATCCGTGCGTAACCCAGGTAAGAGCAGCCGGTGACATCCCGAACTCGAGCCCGATGCTTGGCAGCGCCACGTTCACGATCGTGGTGTCCAGCTGCAACATGAACTCGCATGCAACGACTAGCGCGAGCGCCAGCGCGCCCAGCAGCTTCCCTCGCATCGGCGAGGTTGCTCGCTGGCCTTGTACGGCTGTCATGCCTGCTCCCCTCCACGATACTATCTGAGAGTTATGCCCCAGATATAAGTAGGGTAGCACTCTCATTTAGGAGGTCCGGTGACTGCCGCGAACAGGGCCCTGCGGGCCGACGCCAGGCGCAACCGGGAACGGGTCGTCGCCCAAGCCGCGATCGAGTTCGCCGCACACGGCGCAGACGTCAACCTCGACGACATCGCCCGTGCCGCCGGGGTCGGCTCGGCTACCTTGTATCGGCATTTCCCCTCGCGCGATGCACTACTCGCCGAGGTCATCCAAGACAGTGTCGAGGCGCTCGATGCCCAGGCGCGCCAACTGATGGACGCCTGCGAACCCGACGTCGCCCTGACCAGATGGTTTGCGGCGGCGGTCAAGCACGCCGCCTCCTACCAAGGACTCTCCGCATCGCTGATGCGCAGCTTCTACGGCGACGGCTCGCCCCTGCACGCCGCATGCGAGGCGATGCACGCCTCCGGCGCCGAAGTGCTGCATCGAGCGCAGGCCACCGGGCATGCCGACGCCGCACTCACTGCCGACGACCTCTTCAGCCTGGTCAACGCCGCCGCATGGGCAGCCGAATGGAACAATGCCACCCACGAGGACGCACTACGGCATTTCGCGACCCTGGTCGCACGAAGTCTCAACGCGCCCAGGTAGCGAGTGCCATGTCGGATGGCATCGGTGGACGACCACGGGACACCCACCTCGGACCGCGAGGCAATGGAGATCTTCGCGGCGCACGACGGCCAAGCTCAGCCGAGCAGTGGCTCGCCTTCGAACACCGCCAGTTCCTCGCGGTAGAACTCCAGCCCCACCCCGTTCGGATCCCGGATGTAGAGACTGTCATCGGCGCCCCGATCCGGCCCGAGGTAATCAACTCCACGCTCGTCCAGCTTCGCCCTGATCTCGTCGAATCGCGCGCTGGTCACCGACAGCGCCAGATGCTGCACGGCGCCAATCGTCTCCTGGAACTCCGGGTGATCATGCCCGGGGAAATCGAAGAACCCGAGCAGGTTCTGATGCCCGATGTCGAAGAAGAAATGACTGGAACCGACGTAGTCCCGGTTTTCCACCAGCTCGACCAGCGGGAAGCCAAGGAATTCCTGGTAGAACTCGATGGTCTCGGCGACATCGCGGCAGATGAGCGCAAGGTGGTGCACCCCACGGGTTGCGGGCTCTGGCCGTTCGGCGACCGGGCGCAGATAGCGCTCACGCAGCTCCGCGCGCCGGGCACGGACGGCTTCCAGTTCGGCGCCCGAAGGTTGTGGCACGCCGACACCTCCCTTATCCGGTGGTCTGTGTGCACTGTCGAGGGAACCTCAGCGGCCCAGCACCCGACGCAGTGCGGCGAGGATCAGTTCCACGCGGTCCAGTCGCGCGTTGTGCCCCATCAGGCCGATTCGCCACACCGTGCTGGCGAACTTGCCCACCCCGGCACCAATCTCGATGCCGTAATCATCGAGCAGGACGCCGCGAACCTCCGCCGAGCTCACCCCATCGGGTACCCACACGGTGGTCAACTCGGGTAGCCGGTAGCCCTCTTCGGCGAACAGCTCCAGCCCCAGCTCGGTCAGCCCCTCCTGCAGCCGAGCACCCGCGGCGGCATGCCGCGCGTAGACCTCCGGCAGCCCTTCCTCGACGATGCGGCCGAGCGCGGCGTGCAGCGACGCGATCATCGCGACCGGCGCGGTGTGGTGATAGGTCCGCCCGCCGCCGTCCGCGCCGGTGACGTAGTCCCCGATCATGCCGAGGTCCAGGTACCAGGTCGGCGGATTCGGCACGCGCCGTTGCCAGGCGCGCTCGGAGACCGTGAACGGCGCGAGCCCGGGCGCGACGCCGACGCACTTCTGGGTACCCGAATAGCCGATATCGATACCCCACTCGTCGGCGGCGACCTCGATGCCGGCCAGCGAGGTGACGCAGTCGGCGAGGACCAGCGCGTTCGAGTCCCGCTCGTGTACCGCACGGGCGAGCGCGCCGATATCGCTGCGAGCGCCGGTCGAGGTCTCCGCGTGGACCGCGGCGACCAGGTCCGGCGATCCGTGCGCGGCGAGTACCCGGGCAACGTCCACCGGCTGACCCCAGTCGTGGTCGACCCGCACTACCTCGGCGCCGTACCGCCCGGCCACGTCGACCATGCGCTCGCCGAACAGGCCGTTGACCGCGATAACCGCGACGCTGCCGGGTTGGACGAAGTTGGCGAAGCCGGCCTCCATACCGATGGAGCCGGTGCCGGACAACGGGAGCGTCCGCGCGTTGTCCGTACCCCAGACCGTGCGCAGCCGGTCGCAGGTCTCGTCGAGGATGCGCAGGAATTCCGGGTCCAGATGTCCCAGCAATGGCGCGGCGAGCGCCGAGGTCGCCTCGGGGTAGGCGTTGGACGGTCCGGGGCCGAGCAAGAGACGATCAACCAGTGCCATGCCCACGACTCTATTCGGTAACTCGGCGGCCGACAGCGCGACGGGGTGTACCGCACACCACGTGCCGTCAACACCGCAATGTTTCGGGATCTTGCGGTTACCGGAAGGCCAGGTACGGCTCGACCTCGATCCGTTGCGCGAACCGCCTGGCCAGCTGGTTGGCCAGCTCGCTCGCGTAGTCCGCAAGCTCGTGCACGCCGGCTTGGCCAGCATCGGTAGCCAGCCGCGCCCAGCGCGCGGCCAGTGCCTCGGCATCGCTCGAGGAGAACGGCAGCAGCTCGGTACGGGGCGGACCAGCCACACCACCGTGCGTGGCGACCAGTTCCGGCAGCAGTTGCCAGGTGGACAGCACCAGCCAGACGAGCTGCCCATCCAGCATTCCGCTGCCGAACAGCGAATCATTGGCCAGATCCGGCCACACCTCGGTCACCTCGGCTCGCCAGGAGGCGACCATGGCTTCGGTCATCCCCGCGGGCAGGGCGAGCGCGCCCGCCGAAGAGGCCAGCGGCATCCGCAGGTAGGCCGCGTCCAGCAGCGCGTTTCGCACGCAGCCGCGTTCGAAGTCCAGGAACCGCACGCCGGCGTTGGTCACCAGGTTGTTGTCCGGCGCGAGATCAACCGGACTCAACGCCCGGTACGGCGCGGCCTCCACTCTGGCGCCAGCCCTGCTGATCAGCACCCGAATCGGGTCCGGGGTCGGAACGCCAAGCACCTCGTCAAGCACCGAGGGCAGCTCGCCACAGGCGAGCTCCACGGTCGAGGCCAGCCCGCTGACCACGTCACCGCCACCGAAGCGCCGCATGAGCGCGTCGAAATCGGCTTCCCTGCCGGCGGTGCTGGCATGCAGTTGTCCCAGCGAACGAGCCCAGGACAGCAGCGCACCCTCGGCGCCGCGGGCGTCCGAGCCGAGCAGTTTGTCCTCGACGGTCGCCGCCCTGCCGAGGTCTTCGAGGACGATCACCCGCTTCGTCGCGTCCTGCGCGATCAATTCCGGGCAGCGCCGCTCGTCCTCGGCGAGCGCGGTGAACAGCTGGTAGGCGACCGCCTCATGGGCAAAGGGGTCCCAATCACCCGGTGCGGCCGCCGGATAGTGCTTGATCACCAACGTCCTGGGCAGCGAGAACGGGCTGGCCGCTACTCGGACACGGACCACCGTGGCAGGCCCACTGCCCGCCAGGTCCTCGGCGCCGTCCAGGTTGATCGTCGCACCGAATCTGCTGGACAGCACCGCTTCTCCGGCAGCGACAGCGGCCGCGATCGCTTCGACGATCGCAGCTGAATCAGCATTGTCAAAGGCAAGCTTCTCGGCCGTGGACTCCACGCTCATCTCTCCCGACCTTACTCGCGAACGCGGCTGACCGACCACTGTCGCCAACCGAATACCCGCGCGATGCCCCGTTTATCGGTACGGAAAACGCGGTGCGTGAGCAACGTCGCGCGGGGTCGCACGGCGAGTCACCAAACACCACTGGTATCGACTCGCGCACCGCGGGTAGCCACCTTAGCGCGCCAGGCAAGGCTCCCCGCGGTACCTGAACCCGTCAGCCCTTACCGGTCTGCGGTTTCGCGTCCACGCCCGCTTCCTTGCGCTGCTGCGCGGTAATCGGCGCCGGAGCACCGGTGAGCGGGTCGTAACCGCCGCCGGTCTTCGGGAACGCGATCACGTCCCGCAACGACTCCGAGCCGGTCAGCAGCATCGCGATCCGGTCCCAGCCGAACGCGATCCCACCGTGCGGCGGCGGGCCGTACTGGAAGGCGTCCAGGAGGAACCCGAACTTTTCCTGCGCCTCCTGCTCGCTGAGGCCCATGGTGCGGAACACCCGCTGCTGGACGTCGGCCTGATGGATACGGATCGAACCGCCGCCGATCTCGTGGCCGTTGCAGACAATGTCGTAGGCATAGGCAAGCGCGTTGCCCGGGTCCGACTCGAACTTGTCGATCCACTCCGGGGTTGGCGAGGTGAACGCGTGGTGCACCGCCGTCCAGCTCCCGCCGCCGACCGCGACGTCATCGGTGTCCTCGACCGAGGCGAACAGTGGCGCGTCCACCACCCAGACAAAGGACCAGGCGTTCTCGTCGATCATGTCGAGCCGCTCGGCGATCTCCACCCTTGCCGCCCCCAGCAGCGCGCGCGCCTCGTGCGGCTTACCCGCGCCGAAGAACACGCAGTCCCCCGGCTTGGCGCCGACGCGCTCAGCCAGCCCTGCCCGCTCGGCCTCGGAGAGGTTCTTGGCTACCGGCCCACCCAGCGTGCCGTCCTCGGCGATCAGCACGTAGGCCAGCCCCTTGGCGCCGCGCTGCTTTGCCCACTCCTGCCAGGCGTCCAGTTGCCGGCGAGGCTGGTCGGCACCGCCTGGCATCACCACGGCCCCGACGTACGGCGCCTGGAAGACCCGGAACGGCGTTTCCGCGAAGTACTCGGTGAGCTCGGTGAGCTCCAAGCCAAACCGCAGGTCCGGCTTGTCCGTGCCGTATCGGGCCATGGCCTCCGCGTAGCTGATCCGACTGATCGGCCGGGGGATCTCGTGGCCCGCGACGCCCTGCCAGAGCGCGCCGACGATGGCTTCGCCCAGTTCGATCACGTCGTCCTGCTCGACAAAGCTCATCTCGATGTCCAGCTGGGTGAACTCCGGCTGGCGGTCCGCGCGGAAGTCCTCGTCCCGGTAGCAACGCGCGATCTGGTAATAGCGCTCCAGCCCGCCGACCATCAGCAGCTGTTTGAACAGCTGCGGCGACTGCGGCAGGGCGTACCAGGCCCCTGGGCGCAGCCGTGCCGGCACCACGAAGTCCCGCGCGCCCTCCGGCGTCGACCTGGTCATCGTCGGGGTCTCGACCTCGACGAAGTCCCGGTCGTGCAGCACTCCCCTGGCGATCCGGTTGATCTCGCTACGGGTCCGCATGGCACGGGCCGAGCTCGTACGCCGCAGGTCGAGATACCGGTGCCGCAGGCGCACCTCCTCACCCACGTCCAGATGCTCGTCCAGCTGGAACGGCAACGGCGCGGATTCGCTGAGCACGTCCAGCTCAGTGGCGAGTACCTCGATCGAGCCGGTGGCGATCTCGGGGTTCTCGTTGCCACCCGGCCGTACCGCCACCTCCCCGGTAACCCGCAGGCAGTATTCGGCACGCAGTTGATGCGCCCGCTCCGCCATGTCTCCTTCGCGGAACACCACCTGGGCGACGCCGGAGGCGTCCCGGAGATCGATGAAGATCACTCCGCCGTGGTCGCGCCGACGTGCCACCCAGCCGGTCAGGGTGACGGACTGCTCGGCGTGCTGCTCGCGCAGCGTGCCGGCCTGGTGCGTGCGCATCACGGGTACCGCTCTCCTCAGCGTTCGATCGTCATACCGGTCGTGTGGGGATATCCTCGAAGCGCGTCTCGCGACGCCGCAGGACACCCTCGTAGGCCACTCCCGCTGGTGCTTTCCGGCGGGACGTACGGTTGTCGGGCACAAAGGCTATCGGGCGGCGATTCGCGGGCACCACCAGGTTTCTTCCCGGCGGTACCACGGCGGCTAGTGCACGCTAAGGTGACCGGCAAGGACCAGCGAGACAGGCAGAAAGGTTGGCGTCATGGGAAGCATCGGACCAGCGCATATCATCATCGTTCTGGTGGCGTTCGTGCTCCTGTTCGGCGCGAAGAAGCTGCCGGACATGGCGCGATCGGTCGGCCAGTCGATGCGCATCTTCAAGGCCGAGACGACCCAGCTCAAGGACGACAAGTCCGCTGACGTCCAGTCTCAGCAGGCCCAACAGGCCAGTAACGTCGAAGACGCTGAGATCGTTGATTCGGACGGGGACACCCGCCGGAGCACCACCGGCACGAACTGAGTAAAGGACGCGCGGGACGGTGGCAGGAGCAGCGAACGGCGAGGAGCGCCCGAGCCGACGCGCCAAGCGCCGGATGCGCAGCCGTAAGCACAATCCCGAAGGCTCGATGAGCCTGCGGGACCACATCTACGAACTGCGCAACCGGCTCGGCTTCGCACTGTTGTTCGTGGCGGCTGGTGGAATTTTCGGTTTCATCTGGTTTACCACCAGGCTCGGCCCCATCCCCACGCTGAGCGATTTGATGCTCGGCCCCTACTGTCAGCTGCCCAACACGGTTCGTTTCGAGCCCACTCCCGGGCAGTGCCAGCTCTTCCAGACTCAGCCGCTGGAAGCCTTCCTGATCCGGTTCAAGGTCGGTATCGCCGTCGGCGCGGTGGTCACCAGCCCTGGCTGGCTCTACCAACTGTGGGCGTTCATCACCCCCGGTCTGTACAAGAACGAACGCAAGTACGCGCTGACCTTCGTCGGCCTTGCCAGCATCCTGTTCACGATCGGCGCGTTGCTCGCCTACTTCGTCGTCCCCGCTGGTCTGAGCGTGCTGGTGAACTTCGGCGGCGACACCTTCATCACCGCGCTGGCCGCGGACCGCTATCTCAGCTTCATCCTGATCATGCTGGTGATATTCGGGGTGAGTTTCCTGCTGCCGCTGGCTGTCGTGATGCTCAACCGGGTTGGTGTACTCCCCTACGCCAACCTGAAGAAGTGGCGGCGCGGGATCATTTTCGGGCTGTGTATCTTCGCGGCGATCGCTACCCCCGCCGATGTGGTCTCGATGATGGTGCTGTGGGTCGCCATGATCGTGCTGTTCGAGGTCGCCGTGCAGATCTCCCGGGTGCACGACAAGCGTAAGCACAAGCGTGAAGTCGCCGCCGGGCTCGCCGGACTGAGCGACGACGAGGCCTCCGACATCGACCTTACCCCGACACCGGTCGAGACCAGCGATGTTGACGCCGGCGGCGATGGCGGACGCCGGGGACGCCCCGACTACACCGACACCACCTGAGATAGCCCGGAAACCGCGGCCTGGAGGTAGCCCGCCCGGTGATCGAGTCGAGGGCACCGGCAAGATGAGGCCGTGTACGACTCCGACGAGACTGGGCCGATCGAGCCAATCCGGGACGACGCGAACCGGAACGAGCCTGGCCAGCCCGAATCTGGTCGGGCGAGCCCACCACCCGCGCCGGGTGGACCACGGCACGGCCAACCCCGGCGGCGAGGTGCGCCCCCTGGTGCCGGACAGCCGAGGCAACGCGTGCCCAGCGGCCAACCAGGGCGACCGGGCCGCGCGGGCCAGGTTCGGCAACCGCCCGGTCAGCCAGCCAAGCGGCACCCCGAAGGGCGTAGGCGAGCGCAAGGTGCCTCCCAGTCCGGCGGCACCCGTCGGGCGAGCAAGGCCACCCCGGAGCTAGCGAGCGGACACGGGCATGGGCACGGTCCGCAGCCGCGAAGTTCCCGCAATGTGCGCAGGCTGCTGGCGAACCTGCTGATCCCGTTCGCGTTCGCCGCGATCGCGGGGACGGTGGTGCTGTTCCCCTGGGGCACATCCAGCCCGGAAAGCGCGATCAACCAGGGCACACCGGTCAATGGCACGGTGACCGAGGCGGCTGCCGGTTCGTGCCTACCTCCAGGTCAGGTGCGGGTCGGCGAGGCCAGCCAGGATGATCGGCAATGCCTGGACCTGCGGGTCGAACTGACCGACGGGCCGGCCGCGGGGAAAACCATCAGCCAGTCGTTGCCGATCGAGCCGTCCACGGTCCGGTTCGCGGTGGGCGATGAGGTGGTGCTCTCCTACGCTGGCGCGGATCCGGAGGAAGGTCAGTCCTACCGGATCATGGACTTTCAGCGCGGCATACCTCTTACCGTGCTTGCCGTGCTCTTCGCCGGCGCGGTCGTGCTGCTCGGCCGGTGGCAAGGCATGTACGCCCTGATCAGCTTGGCGCTGAGCTTTCTCGTGCTCGCGTTCTTCGCCCTGCCGGCGATCCTCGTTGGCGAGGATCCACTGCTGGTGGCGATCGTCGCCAGCGGCCTGATCATGTTCGTCACGCTGTACCTCACCCATGGGTTCTCCGCCCGTACCTCGACGGCGGTGCTCGGCACGATGATCAGCCTGTGCCTGATCGGCGTGCTCGCGGCCATCTTCGCCGCGTTCAGCAAGCTCACCGGGCTCGATGAGGAGACGGCGAGCCTGATTGGCGCGCTCGGGCAGGGCATCGATGCGCGCGGGCTGCTCCTTGCCGGAGTGGTGATCGGCGCGCTCGGCGTGCTGGACGATGTGACGGTCAGCCAGGCCAGTTCGGTATGGGAACTGCGCAGGGCGAACCCGAAGCTCAGCTGGCGACAACTGTATGCGGCCGGGTTGCGCATCGGCCGCGATCATGCGGCCTCCGCGGTGAACACGCTGTTCATGGCGTACGCGGGCGCGGCGCTGCCGATCCTGCTGTACTCCTATCTGTCTGGGGTGGGACTGGGCAGCATCCTGGGTTCACAGAACATCGCCCAGGAGATCGTGCGCACCTTGGCCGGAAGCATCGGATTGATCGCCGCGATCCCGCTGACCACCGCGCTCGCGGCGATCGTTGCCAGTAAGGAACCGGTGCCCGAGCAGCCCGCAGACGAGGCCCAATCGGATGACACCTCATCGGGGGAGGACAGCGCGGAATCCCAGGAGGAAGGCGGCACTGCGCAGTCGCATCGTCCGGCCAAGTGACCCCGAACTAGGATTGGCTTGCCGGATCGCCGCGAATTTGATCACGGTTCGGCGCCAAGGAGCCAATCCTAGGAGCGGCCATGCCGATCAACCCGCTGACGCTGCCGTGGGCACTGGGCGCGGCAGGACTGGCGGCTGTTCGCGCCGCCGGCGAGCTGGTGTTGGCGTTGCCTCGGATCGCCAGGGCGCTCGAGCAGCTGGCTCCGGCTGGACCGGCGTTGAGCCAGCTCGCTGATCTGCGAGGCACGGTTCAGCGCCTGGAACAGCTGGGCAACTTTCTGGCCGAGGAGCTACCCGAGGCGGTGTTTCAACTGGAAGGACTACGCGCGCGGCTCAGCGCCGTGGAACGCCAGCTGGGCTCGGCCACCACCGAGTTCACCGCGATCGACGCGGCGCTGCGGGATCTGCAAGCGACGCTCGAACGGGTGCGACCACTCGACAGAACACCCAACGCAACCAGAAAACACTCGCCGTAACCGCGCTAACCTTAAAGAACGCGATCACAGGCCATCACCCGGTCCGCCACACCCGATGACCGCAAGATCCCTAAACATCGCGATTCAGCAGAGCTCGGCAACCGCCCCTCACTGATGTTTTCCCTTCAGCCGTCCAGGTTGGCGACGAAGCGGCTGACGGCGTCCATGGTGAAGCGCTGCGCGAGTTTGCCCTCGGGGGCGATCGACGCCAGCTGGTACAGCGGCCGGCCGGCGGCCGCGTCCCCACGTGCTTCCGCGCGAAGCTGCGCCACCAACAACTCCGAGAAGATCATCCCGTTCGCGTCGACGTTGTTGGCCAACGTGTCGGCGAGCCGGCGCAGGGTCAGGATGCCCAACTCCTTGCCACCCGTACCGGAGTACATGGCGAGCGTGACGGTGATGGACTTGCCGCTGGGTGGTCCGGAGACCAGCAGTCCAATACTGCGCACCCCGCGCACCGAGGTGATCACGACCTCGATTCGGCTGGCCGTGGCCAGATCCACCTTCCGTATACCGCCGGTACGCGCGCCAACGACCGTGCCCTCCAGCCACACGGTGCGCCGCGCCTGTACCCACACGATGTAGAGCAGCGGCAACGCGAAGACCGTCGCGGTGATCAACGCGGGCGCTTGCCCGAAGATCAGGCCAACGACGCCACCCACCGCGGCGGCGACGATGAGCACACCGGCGGCGCCGGAGCGGCCCCGCTTCTTCTGCGCCGCGGTATCGCCGAAGTCCAGCGACAGCCGCTCGGCCGGTGGATCTGCTTGGGCATCGGCTGACGACTGTGGCTGCTCGGGCTTGGCAGGGATGGGTTCCTGCCGATCGGATGACTGACCGGCGGACGGTCCAGCCGATGACTCGGCGTCGCTTGCGGTCTCGTCCGGTTCGGGGTTGTGCTCGCTCATCACGTGCTTTTCTACAACCCGGTCCGTCGACCGCCGCGCGCGGTCTCCCCCACATCGGCCAGAAACGGGTTGCTCCGCCGTTCCTGGCCGATTGTCGTGGTCGGGCCGTGCCCCGGCAGCACCACGGTGTCGTCCGGCAACGGCAGGATCTTGTCCCGCAGCGACTCCATCATGACCGCGCTGTCACCGCCGGGGAGGTCGGTTCGCCCGATCGAACCGGCGAACAGCGTGTCCCCGGCGAGCATCAACCGCCCGCCCTCCTCGGTCCCGGACCGGAACACCACCGAGCCCCCGGTGTGGCCAGGAGTGTGGTCCACGCTCAGCCGGAGCCCGGCCAGGTCGAGTTCCGCGCCGTCGGCGAGTTCCTGCACGGCCTTTGGTTCGCGCAGCTCGAGCCGACCACCGAAGAACGCAGCCGACTGGTTGCTGAGCCCCTTCATCGGATCGGCGAGCAGTTCCCGGTCCTCGGTGTGAATCCAGGCTGGTATGTCGTGCCCATCGCAGACCGGCGCCACCGCGAACGTGTGATCGAAATGTCCATGCGTGAGCAGCACCGCCACCGGGGTGAGCCGATGCTTGCGCAGGGCTTCCCGCACACCGTCCTCGGCGTCCTGACCTGGGTCGACGATGACACAGGACTCGCCTTCCCCCGGCGCGAGTAGATAACAGTTCGCCTGGAATGCTCCGGTCGGAAAGCCGGCGACGAGCACGCGGGACCTCCAGCACAGATTGGCTAACGTCCCCTCACCCTAATGCCACACGGGCCTTACCGGGCCAGCGCATACACTGCCGGCACCAATCAAGTAGCCAATAGCCAGGAGGAGCGCGGTGCCCAGCAACGAGCAGCGCAGGCAGGCGGCCAAACGCAAGTTGGAGCGTCGGCTGGCGCACCAGGCGGCCCGGGCCAAACGCAACCGCAGAGTCGCCCTGATCGCGTCGGTGGCCTCGGTGATCGTTGTGGTCGGCGCCGTCTACCTGATCGCCACGTCCGGGGACGAGGAGCAGCAGCCGGCCGCGCAGGGCAACCAGTCGGACGCCTGCGAGTTCCCCGCCGCCCAGGAAGGCACCCAGCAGGTCGCCAAAGAGGTGAACCCGCCGGAAAACACGCAGCCGGAACGCGAGGGCACCGTGTCCGCGACGATGGAGACCAACCAGGGCACCATCCCGATCACGCTGGATCGGTCCAAGGCGCCGTGCACCGTGGAGAGCATGGCTGGACTGGTCGAGCAGCAGTATTTCAATGACACCAGCTGCCACCGGGTGACCACATCGGACGGTCTGAAAGTGTTGCAGTGCGGTGACCCGAGCGGAAGTGGCGCCGGCGGTCCCGGCTACACGGTTCCGGACGAACCGCCGGAGGACCTCGAGCCGGCACCGGAGTCCAGTGAGCAGCAAGAGGTGTCCGTGTATCCGCGCGGCACGCTCGCGATGGCCAACTCGGGCAGCCCGAACAGCGGCGGCAGCCAGTTCTTCATGGTGTACGGGGATTCCAAGCTACCGCCGGACTACACGGTCTTCGGCAGCATTGACGAAGAAGGCCTGCGGACCCTCGACAAGATCGCGAAGAACGGCGTCGAGCCGGCGGACGGCCAGCCGGCTGAAGACGGTGCGCCAGCCAAGCCGGTGGACATCAGCACGGTCGAACTGGCCGCCTAGCGATAGGTGAAGTTCGGTTTCCGGCGTTCCAGGAAGGCCGATACGCCTTCCGCGTAGTCGGCGCCGTGGATCGCCTCGGCGCGAATCCGCTCGATCTCCTCATCGGTGTCCTGCTGGCCGCTCAGCACCTTCTCGATCACCCGGTTGATCCCGCGCACCGAGAACTGCGAGCGGGAACCGAGGACCCGAACGAACTCCAGGGCCGCCTCGGGCAGATCGGCGACGGGATAGGTTTCGCCGACGAGGCCGATCTCGCGGGCGCGGGTCGCGTCGATCAGCTGCCCGGCGAGCAGGAAGTACCTGGCGTGCGCGGGGCCGATCAGCGAGACCAGCTGCCGGGTGGACACGTAGTCGTAGACGATGCCCAGTTTCGCCGGGGTGATCCCGAACCTGGCGTTGTCCGCGGCCAGCCGGAAGTCGCAGGCCACGGCGAGCTGGCAGCCGCCGCCGATACAGTTGCCCGCGATCATCGCGATGCTCGGCTTACGCAGCGCGGTGATCGCCCGGACGGCGCCGTCTACCGCTTTGTCGTAGGCGGTCGCGCCGTCCGGAGTCGCACGCAGGGTGCGAAACTCGCCGATATCGGCACCCGCGGAGAAGTCCGCGCCCTGGCCGCTAAGGAGCAGCGCGGTCATCGACGTGTCCGCCTCGACCTCGGCCACGATGGACGGGATTGCCGACCACATCTCGTAGCTGATCGCGTTCTTCTTGTCCGGGCGAGTGAAGGTAAGCCGCGCCAACTCGCCGTCCCGGGTAAATTCCAGCCCCGCTGCCGTAAGCCCCGTCATTCGCGGGAGCATAGCCGGATACCCGAATTGTCCCGCCACCACGAGGCGAACATCACCGTAGCCGCCCCAACGTCGCTAACCTTAAAGAACGTGGTGACGGAGCGTGCTGGCTAGGCGCCGAATGGCCCGCCGGCGGCGAAGGCGTACGCGGCGAACCGCTCCCCGATCCGACGGTGGGTGGCCGCGTCGGGATGCAACTCGTCCGGTAGCGGCAGCTCCTGGGAGTCGGCCTCGCCGTAGAGCCGTAGCCCATCGAGATAGTGCAGGTTCGGGTCTTCGACGCCGCGCCGCGCCACGATCGCGGCCAGCTCCTCGCGGATCACCGACAGCGTTAGTTTGCCCGCGCGGGTCTCGTCGGGATCACCGGTGGCGTGAAACCGCACGATCCCCTCACCCAACGCTTCGACGTCGAACGCGCCGGGCCCAGGGGTGTCCTCGTGAATGCCACAGTAGATCGGCCCGACGACGAGCAGTGGCGTGTCCGGGTGACCTTCCCGGATGGTGTCCAGGAAGCCATGCACCGCTGGGGTAAAGCCACGTAGCCGCATCAGGTCCGCGTTGACGATGTTGATACCGAGTTTGACGCTGATCAGATCGGCTGGGGTGTCACGCAGCGTTCGGGCGGTGAACGGGTCAAGCAGCGCGCTACCGCTGAATCCGAGGTTGATCAGCTCTACCCCACTGAGCGTGGCGGCCAGTGCGTCCCAGGTTCCGGTGGGGTGTTCGGCATTCGAGCCGTGGCTGATCGAGCTGCCGTGATGCAGCCATACCCTGCCGCCGCTGGTGAACGGTTCGATGGGCGCGTCGGTGCGCAGCGCGACGAGTTCGGTGATCTCGTTGTGCGGCAACCAGATCTCGACGGTTTTCGGTCCGGCTGGCAGCCCGGCGAACCGGATCGTGCCCGGTTCGCCGGGTTCGAAGGTGACCTGACCGGTGGCCATATCGATGGTTTCGGTACTGCCGCTGGGAATGCTCGCCTGCGCGGCGAGCTTGCCATCGACGAGCAGGTCGTACACGCCTTCCGGGCGAGGTGGCGCTCCGATGTACACGCGTTTGGTGGGTAGCGCGTCGAGTTCCACGGTGGTGGCTGCGCTGCGGAAGGCTAGCCGGACGCCGGCCGGTTGGCGCTCCGCGCCGGAGAGTTGCGCGTCGAGGAACTGCGCGCGGGCCCAGGCGGGCAGCCGGTGTGGCAGTAGGCCCTGTGCGGTGCGTTCCAGCTCTACGGCGCCGTTGACCAGGTCGGCGGTGATGGGCGTGCTGTGCAGATCGCGCTCGGTCACGCGGGCCAGCATACGATCTTCGGTGCCGCTCGGTCCCGGCATTATCTCCCGGAACGCGCGCGCAATGACTATGCTCCGGCAACATGCTGGCCGCTGAATTGGTACGCCGTGGTGCCTCTCGCTTCGCCAACCGCACCGCGGTTGTGGTCGCGTCGAAAGAATTCACCTTCGCGGAGGTGGACGAGTACGCGAATCGCCTCGCGAACGCCCTGCTTGCCATGGGGGCGGGCAGGGGAAGCCGCGTCGGCCTCCTGATGGACAACGGCGAGTGGTCGGTCCCGCTGGACTTCGCCTGCCTCAAGGCGGGGATCGACAGGGTGCCGCTGAATTCCAGGCTCTCCGTCGCGGAGCACGCGCGGATGATCGCGGACGCCAATGTCGAGGTGCTTGTCCATTCGAGCGAGCTCACCGGGCGTGCGGTCGAGCTCGCCGAGCAGCGGGCGGGACTTCGGCTGGCTGGCCTCGGCGCGCGGGAACGCGCCGGCGACCGTGACCTTGTCGCGGACGCGTTCGCCGGGCCCGCAACGGATCCGCGGGTCCCGGTCGAACCGACCGACGTGGTACTGACGCTCTACACGTCCGGCACAACGGGCACGCTCAAGGCGGCCCAACACACCCAGGCGAGTTTCGCCGCCATCACCGCGAACATTCTCGCCAACCTGATGTCCCCCGGCCGCGACGACGCGATGTTGCACGCCGCCTCGCTGATCCACGCGAGCGGCACATTCGTGTTGCCGTTCTGGATTCGCGGCGCCCGCTCGGTGGTACTGCCCGGCTTCGTCCCCGATCAGTACCTGGATGCCTTGCACCGGCATCGGATCACGACCGCGAACATGGTGCCGACGATGCTGGGCATCCTGCTCGACACCCCTGACCTCGACAGGACCGACCTTTCGGCCCTGCACACCCTCACCTACGGGGCCAGCCCGATCCCGCGCGCGATGCTCGAGCGCGGGTTGGACCGGCTCGGCCCGAAGTTCGTCCAGTACTACGGCCAGACCGAGGCCCCGTTGTGTCAGACGGTGCTGACGACGGACGACCATATCGCTGCTGGCGAACTGCTCAGCTCCTGTGGACATCCCGCGGTGGACGCCGAGATCGTGCTGACCGACGATGCCGGACACGAGGTTCCGGACGGCGAGATCGGCGAGATCAGGGTGCGCGCTCCGTTCCGCATGGCGGGTTACCACAATGCGCCGGAGCTCAACGCCGAGACGATCAGTGAGGGCGGCTGGCTACGCACCCGGGATATGGCCCGTAAGGACGAGCGAGGCTATCTGTACCTGGTGGACCGGCGCAGCGACATGATCGTCACCGGCGGGTACAACGTGTACCCCAGGGAGGTGGAGGACGCGCTGGCCGCGCACCCCGCCGTCGCGGAAGTGGCGGTCGTTGGCGCGCCGGACCCGACGTGGGTCGAGGCGGTCACCGCCTTCGTGACCCTGCGACCAGGAGCGGGCGTTTCGGGCGAGGAACTGCGTGATGCCGTCCGCGCCACCCTGGCGGGATACAAGGTTCCGAAGCAGGTGGTGGTCGTCGAGTCCATCCCGAAGTCCGCGGTTGGCAAGATCCTGCGCCGTGAACTGCGCGATCCGTTGTGGCGCAACGTTTCCGAGTCGTCCGACTGACCACCATCGCACGGAAGGAGCACCAGATGTCGGAAAGCAGTGTCATCGTCGGACACGACGGTCCGGTCACCACCATCGGTCTGAATCGCCCCGAGCGGCGCAACGCCGTGGACCGCGCCACCGCACAGGCGCTGGCCGAGGCGTTCCGCCGCTTCGACGCCGATGACGATTCCAGTGTGGCCGTACTGCACGGTGTGGGCACGAACTTCTGCGCCGGCGCCGACCTGCACGCCGTCAGCGAGGGTGCGGGCAACCGGGTGGAGCCTGAGGGAGACGGCCCGATGGGGCCGACTCGTATGCAGCTCGACAAGCCGGTGATCGCCGCCGTACACGGCCATGCGGTCGCGGGTGGGTTGGAGCTGGCGCTCTGGGCTGATGTGCGGGTCGCGGATGAGACCGCCGTGTTCGGTGTGTTTTGCCGGCGCTGGGGTGTTCCGCTGATCGATGGTGGCACCGTCCGGCTGCCGAGGCTGATCGGCGAGAGTCACGCGATGGACATGATCCTCACGGGTCGTGCGGTCGATGCGGCCGAGGCCGGTCGGATCGGGCTGGCGAACCGGGTCGTCCCCGCTGGCGAGGCGCTGGGTGCGGCGATCCAGCTCGGGCACGAGCTGGCGGCGTTTCCGCAGACCTGTATGCGGCGGGATCGGCGTTCGGTACGGGAGCAGTACCACCTTGGTGAGCTCGACGCGCTGCGCAACGAGTTCGCGCACGGGCAGGTTTCACTGACGTCGGACGCGATTGCCGGCGCACAACGGTTCTCCGCGGGAGCCGGCCGGAGCGGCACCTTCAGCGACTGACCGCAAGATCCCTACAGAACGCGGTCACGGGCCGTCACCCAGGCCAACCACGCGGTTTTCTAGGCCGGCCAAGAAACCCCGCCACCCGGACGCCGACACCAGCAGCGCACCGGCGGCCGACGACTTCGAATCCCGCACCGCGACCAGATCTCCCGCAAAGGCCATCTCGACGCACGAACCATTGCTGCCACCACCGCTGTAGCTGCTCTTCCGCCAGCCAAGGCTGGCCCACGAAACGGTGGCCATCACCAGCTGCCCTTCTACGAGAACTCGGCCGCCACCCGCTCAATCAGCGTCCTTGAATCGTCTTCATCCAGCGCCACATTCGCAAGGTGATCAAACAGCAGCCTAGCAGCTAGCACCTCATCCGACTTGTACGCGTGAAACGATGCGAAACCCTCTTCCACGTAGGCAATATCGGGCTCGTCTTGATCTGGAAAGCTCGCGATCAGAAGGTTTCCGTACAGCCCATCGTGTGGTCCGACAGCCATCGGGATCACCTGTACTGTCACATTCGACAACTCCGCCCGAGACACGATCTGGCGAAGCTGCTCAGGAGCACACATCTGTCGGCGGAGTACGGTCTCGTCGATTATCGCGTGCAACCTCAGCAGCGGCTCTTCGAACAGCCGCTGCTGGCGACGCAGCCGAACCTTGACCTGATTCTCCAGCATTCGACCCGAGAGTGGTTTTCGACCAGATTCAAATACCGCCCGCATATGGCGTTCCGTCTGCAGCAACCCAGGTATGTGGCCGAGCTGAAACTCCCGGATCATTGAGGCTTCTGCTTCTACGCTGACGAAACCACGATCCTCCACGCCGTAGGCGTGCCACCAGCCTTTCTCATCGGCGCGGTCGCGTAGATCGACATACGGCTGCCAGTCGCTGACCGGAAGCCCGTACACGTCGAGCATCGCCCGTAGCTCATGAAAGCTGGGCAGCTGCCCCTGCTCGATCCGGCTCATCTTCTTGTCCGAGAAGCGCAGCCGCTCCCCCGCCTGCTCCTGCGTCAACCCCGCCTGTGTCCGCAATCGACGCAGCGACCTGCCCAGCTGGCGCATCGGGAACGTCGTCTGTCTCGCCTGCCCCACCGGATTACCACCCCTCGAGCCTGTTCGCTCACCGAGCGTAAATCGAGAGTGTCCCGGTCAAGAGTCTCGACACCAGATTCTCGACGGCACATTTTCGCGATGCTCGACCTGCACTGGGACTACCGGCACGACATCGAATACCGCAGGGAACTCGCGAAGGGGCACCGCGTACACACCTACACCGAACGCGCCGAGGACATGGGGTTCTGCTTCAGCCAACCGCCCGGACGCGAACAGCAGTGGCTCGTGCACTACACCCGAGCCTGCGCGGAGGACTTTCTCTACCGGGTCGAGGCACCGTCCGGGGACTGGATCGTCAGCGTCTATCGCCGGCCACCGGACCGCTCACGCCAGCACATCGTCACCATCCGGATGCGCTGGCAAGCACCCGATCAGGATGCCGATGTCACGCGATAAACGTCGTACACGCCTTCCACCCCGCGCACCGCCTTGAGGACATGTCCCAGATGCTTGGGATCGCCCATTTCAAAGGAGAACCTGCTCACCGCCACCCGATCCCGGGAGGTGGTGACCGACGCCGACAGGATGTTGACCTTCTCATCGGCCAGCACCTTCGTCACATCGGAGAGCAGCCGGTGCCGATCAAGCGCCTCCACCTGGATGGCCACCAGGAACACCGAGGACACCGAGGGCGCCCATTCCACCTCGACCAGCCGCTCGGGCTGACCACGCAGCTCCGCCGCGTTCGTGCAGTCCGTCCGGTGCACGCTGACCCCGCCACCCCTGGTCACGAAGCCAAGTATCTCGTCACCGGGCACCGGCGTACAGCAGCGGGCGAGCTTGGTCCACACATCGGTGACGTCCTTGACGATCACTCCGACATCGCCGGTCGCCCGCCGCCTGGTCACCGTGGACGGAGTGGCCCGCTCGGCAAGCTCGTCCTCGGCGTGTTCCACCCCGCCAAGCTGCGCCATCAACCGCTGGACCACGTGCCTCGCCGAGGCGTGCCCTTCGCCGATCGCCGCGTACAGCGCAGCCACGTCGGCGTAGCGCAGCTCCCTGGCCAGCGCGCCCATCGAGTCGGCGGAAACCAGCCGCTGCATCGGCAAGCCGACCCGGCGCACCTCCTTGGTGATCGCTTTCTTTCCCGACTCGATCGCCTCTTCGCGACGCTCCTTCGCGAACCACTGGCGGATCTTCGTGCGCGCCCTCGGCGAGCCGGCGAAACTCAACCAGTCCCGACTCGGGCCCGCCGATTCGGCCTTCGAGGTGAAGATCTCGACGACCTCACCGTTCTCCAGCTTGCGCTCCAGCGCGACCAGCCGGCCGTTCACCCGCGCGCCGATACAGCGATGCCCAACCTCGGTATGCACCGCGTAGGCGAAGTCCACCGGGGTTGACCCAGCCGGCAGCGTGATCACATCACCCTTCGGCGTGAACACGAAGATTTCCCTGGCCGCGAGGTCATAGCGCAGCGAATCAAGGAACTCACCCGGATCGGCGGCCTCCCGCTGCCAGTCGAGCAGTTGCCGCATCCAGGCCATCTCGTCGACCTCGACCGAACCACCGCCGTGACTGCCCTTGGTCTCCTTGTACCGCCAGTGCGAGGCGATCCCGTATTCCGCGGTGCGATGCATCTCGTAGGTGCGGATCTGTACCTCGAGCGGCTTGCCGTCCGGACCGATCACCGTGGTGTGCAGCGACTGGTACACGCCGAACCGGGGCTGGGCGATGTAGTCCTTGAACCTGCCCGGCATCGGCTGCCACAGCGCGTGCACCACGCCCATAACGGCGTAGCAGTCCCGCACGTCCTCCACCAGGATGCGCACGCCGACCAGGTCGTGAATATCGTCGAAGTCCCTGCCCCGCACGATCATCTTCTGCTGGATCGAGTAGTAGTGCTTGGGGCGCCCCTCCACCTCGGCGGTCAGCCGGGATGCGGTGAGGTGCTGGGACAGCTCGTTGATCACCTTGCGCAGGTAGGTGTCCCTGGACGGCGCGCGATTGGCCACCAGCCGGACGATCTCGTCGTACTTCTTGGGCTGGAGAATGGCGAACGCCAGGTCCTCCAGCTCCCACTTCACCGTGGCCATGCCGAGCCGGTGCGCGAGCGGGGCCAACACTTCGAGCGTTTCGCGTGCTTTGCGAACCTGCTTTTCCGGCGGCAGGAACCGCATCGTGCGCATATTGTGCAGCCGGTCAGCCAGTTTGATCACCAGCACGCGCGGGTCGCGGGCCATCGCGATGACCATCTTGCGGATGGTTTCGGCCTCGGCGGCGTTCCCCAGTTTGACCTTGTCCAGTTTGGTCACGCCGTCGACGAGGTGTGCGACCTCCTCGCCGAAGTCGCCGCGCAGCTTGTCCAGCGAGTACGCGGTGTCCTCGACGGTGTCGTGTAGCAGCGCGGCCACCAACGTCGTGGTGTCCATGCCCAACTCGCCGAGGATGGTGGCGACCGCGAGCGGGTGGGTGATGTACGGGTCGCCCGATTTACGCCGCTGGTCACGGTGCATTTCCTCGGCGACGTCGTAGGCCCGCTGCAGCAGCGCCAGATCAGCTTTCGGGTGCAGCTCGCGGTGCACCGCGGCGAGCGGTTCGAGTACCTGCTTGACCGCGGCGGGCCGCTGCGCGGTGATCCGGCGGGCAAGCCGGGCCCGCACCCGTCGAGTGGCCGACGGCGCCTGCCGGTCCGGCTTTCCAGTCGAGTTCGCCGCGGCACCCGACTTCTGCTGGCCAGGTGCCGCCTTGCGCTGGTCAGGCCCTGTCTCCTGGACTGCCTGGGCCTCCGGAACCGCCGAGGAGTCCGGAGCCGCATCGGTCTTCGGAACCCCAGTTTTCGCGGAGACCGCCGCGCCGATCTCTTGGGTCACCCACGCTCCCGCCTGTCGCGATGCTCGTTCTATCGAGAATAACTCGCAGGCAGGCGGGCAGCGTCCTCGGTGGGCTCAGCGGCGCTTTTTCCCAGTTGGCCGGGAGGCCTTCCCGGTCGGCCGTCCGCTGGCTGACGGTTTCGTCGCTTTCTGGCCGCCGCTCGTCGATCGACTTGACCTGCTGGACTGTGCACGCGTGGGCACGCTGGCCGCCGCCGCGGCCGCCTTTTCCTTGCGCAGCTCCTTGTCGTGCGACTCCTCGTCGCTCCAGTCCATGTCCTCGGCGGTGGCCGCGGGCTCACCGGAGGCCTTACGCGCCACCCGGTCCCGGCGTTCCTGGACTTTCCGGGCCTGGTCCTTGTAGTCCTGCCCGCGCATCTTGAAGTCCACCAGCAGTGGTGTGGCAAGCAGCACGGAGGACACGGTGCCGGCGAACACACCGACCGCCTGCACGACGGCCAGATCCTGCAGGGTGCCGACGCCAAGCAGGCCCACGCCGATGGCGAGCAGGGCGACCACCGGAAGCAGGGCGATCACCGTCGTGTTGATCGATCGCGCCAGTGTCTGGTTCACCGCGAGGTTCGCCGCTTCGGCGTAGGTGCGTCTGGTGAGCCCGAGGATGCCTCGGGTGTTTTCCTTCACCTTGTCGAAGACGACCACCGTGTCATACAGCGAATAGCCGAGGATCGTGAGCAGACCGATCACCGAAGCCGGCGTGACCTCCAGACCGACGATCGCGTACACGCCCGCGGTGAGCACCACGTCGTGCACGACGGTGATCATCGCGGCGACGGCCATCCACTTCTCGAAGTAGAGCGCGAGGAACACGCTCACCAAGACGAAGAATACGGCCAGCGCGATCAGCGCCTGGCGGGAAATCTCGCCGCCCCAGGTGCCGCTCACCGCGGAATCGCTGATCGCCTGCTGGCTCGGCTGGCCGTTGTTGCCAAGCGGTTGCAACTCCTGGAACAGCGTGGCCTGAACCTGGTTCGTCTGCTCCGGAGTCAGATGGTCCGACCTGATCTGTACCGAGGCGGAGCCACCGGTACCGACCGTCTGCACCTGTGCGGCGTCGACCGGGCTGGCCTCGTTGAACACCTCCCGCACGCGCTCCTCGGAGAGCTCACCCTGCGCGCTCTGGGTGGGCATGGAGATCTGCGTACCGCCGGTGAACTCCAAGCCGAAGTTGAAGCCCTTGAAGAGCGCGGTGCCGATGCAAACCAGCATCAGCACGCTGAAGAAGACATACCACCGCTTGCGTTTGCCGACGATGTCGAACGCGCCGGTGCCCACGTAGAGCCGGTGGAACAGGCTGTCCTTCTTGGTCGGTGTCAAGGTCTCCTGCGCGTCCGCGCCGCTGCCCTTCGCGCTCTTGCCCTCGGCCGACTTGGCCGTGTCCTCGGCGTCCTCGATGTTCTCGTCGTCCGTGACCGGCTTGCCGTTGGGCGTGGAGCCGTCCTGATCAGACACGTCATGCCTCCTTCACGGCGCTGCCGGACGATGCTTGTTTCGCCGCGATCTTGGCCGCGGCGACCCGTTGCACCCCGCCGAGGCCGGAGTACCTCGGCCCGGACAGCTTCTTCGATCGCGCCGTGAGCGATACCAGTGGATGGGTGACCAGGAACGTGACGATCAGGTCAAGCACGGTGGACAGGCCAAGCGTGAAGGCGAACCCGCGGACCTCGCCGACGGCGAGGATGTACAGCACCGCGGCACCAATGAACAACACCACGTCGGAGGCGAGAATCGTCCGTCTGGCGCGCAGCCAGCCGCGCGGCACCGCCGAGCGGAATGTTCGACCCTCGCGTACTTCGTCCTTGAGTCGTTCGAAGAACACCACGAAGGAGTCCGCGGTGACACCGATGGCGATGATCAGACCCGCGACCCCGGCAAGGTCGAGCGAGTACCCGATCCATCTGCCAAGCAACACCAGCACGCCGTAGACCAGGCTGAACGACAGCACCAGGGACAGGATCGTCAGGAAGCCGAGTATCCGGTAGTAGAACAAGCAGTAGAAGCACACCAGCGCCAGACCGATCGCGCCGGCGATCAGCCCCGCCTGCAGCGAGGACAAGCCCAGCGTCGCGGAGACCGTGGCGACATCGGAGGAATCAAAGGCGAGTGGTAGCGATCCGTACTTCAGTACATCCGCCAGATCCTGCGCTTCCTGCTGGGTGAAGTCGCCTTCGATCTGCGTGGTGCCACCGGGGATCGCCTGGTTGATCTGCGGTGCCGACACGACCTGGGTGTCCAGCACGAAGGCGGCCTGCTTGCCGACGTTCTGCGCGGTGAACTGCGCCCAGGTATCCGCACCAGCCGACTTGAAGCCGAGCGTGACGATGAATCCTGGCGTCCCGTCGCCAGGGGTGCCCGCGTTCGCGTCGTCGATTTCCTGGCCGTCGAGGAAAACCGGGCCGAGTACGTATTTCGTCTGGCCGTCCTGGGAACAGGCGACCAGCGGCTTCTCCGGGTCGTCGTTGCCCATCAGCGGATCATTGGCGCGCTGCGAGCAGTCGAGTTGAGCCAGTGCCTGGGCCTGGACCTGCGGATTCTCGCTTTGCCTCAGCTCACGTTCCTGGCGAATCTGTTCCGCCTGACGCTCGCTGGCATTGGTTCCCTCGGCCTCGTCACCGCCCTGGCCGTTCTGGTCGCCGCCGTTCTGGTCGTCCTGGCCCTGGTCCCCTGGAGAATCGTCGGGACCGTCCTGTTGCTGACCGTACGGCGCGGCCTGGGGGGTGGTGCCGCCCGGCGCCGGTGCGCCCTGCGGCGTACCTTCCTCGCCGGGCTGCTCATCGCCGCCTTGCTCACCCTGCTCGCCCTGGTCTCCTGGCGATGGTTGACCTTCCTGACCTTCCTGGCCGGTCTGCGGCGGCTGGCCAGGCAAGCCTTGCCCGTTGACCGGCTGCGCGGTCACCACCGAGCGCAGCCCGAGCTTCGCGGTCTGCCCGAGCAGCTTCGCCTGATCGCCTTCCTCGCCGGGCACGGTGATCCGGATGTTGCTGCCGTCCAGCACCACTTCGGCACCGGACACGCCAAGGCCGTTGACTCGCGTCTCGATGATCTCGCGCGCCTGGTCCAGCGATTCCCTGGATGGATCGCCGCCGTCCAGCGTCTTCGCGGTGAGCGTGACCCGGGTGCCGCCCTGCAGGTCGATACCGAGTTTGGGCACCGGCTTGCCGTCGCCGGTGAAAAACACCAGCGCGTACAGCACAACCATGATCAACGCGAAGAAGCCGAGATACCGTGCAGGACGGATATGCCCGGCAGCAGGTGGTGCCACCTTGTCCTCGTTCTCCTCGGGAATCTGTCACTGACGCTTGCCGGTACTGGCTGACCATCAGCCGAATCCGGCCTGATCCGACCCATCCGGACCGGTCCGGTCAGCCAATGTGCCAGACAACACAACGCCCGCGCCCCCGGGGTCCAGGGGCGCGGGCGCAGCGTACCTCGCGCGACGTGAGCGGAGCGTTACCGCCCCGACTTAGCAACGAATCGTCGGCTGAGCTCAGTTCTTGGTCTTGCCGTGCTCGAGCGGGGGCGCGACCTGAGCCTCGGTGGGCTTGTCGTCGGCCGAGGCGTCCACCTCGAGGCTGCTCGCGTCGGACTCGACGAGCTCGTCGTCGCTGTCGGTCTCGTCCGTGTCGACGACGGGGTTAACCTTCTCCCGCACGGCTTGCCGCAGCCAGGTCGTCTGCACACCGTCAGCGATCTCGAGTTCGATCGTGACGTCGTCGGAGACGTCGGCCACGGTGGCGTACAGGCCGGACGTGGTCATCACCCGGTCACCGACACTCAACGAGGTCTGCAGCTCCTGCTGCTGCTGCACCGCCCTCTTCTGCTTACGGGCGCCGAGGAACAGCGGAATTGCCAGCACCAGTAGCAAGAGGGGCAGGAAGAACGATTCCATGATTCTCCTCAGGCGGTCCGCCTTCCCACCTACCCGACGGTGGGGACGGAAACGTCCGGTTGTTCGTGAATATGCTCGACCGAGTGTGCCAGGTGGGTCACGGCTGGTCTCGGCCGGTATACCCGCCACCGAGTCATTCCACTCATGTCCCGGTATCGCGCAGGCCAGCTACACCATATGCCTTGAAGTGCCTAATCGTCGAACAGCGTAGGTGCCGCCGCGCCGGGCGCCCCCGAGGGAGGTGCCAACCCGAGGTGTGCCCATGCCGCCGCGGTAGCCACCCGGCCACGTGGCGTACGAGCCAACATCCCCGCTCGCACCAGGTACGGCTCGCACACCTCCTCGACGGTGGTGGGCTCCTCACCGACCGCCACGGCGAGCGTGGAGACACCGACCGGGCCACCACCGAAGGAGCGCACCAGCGCGCCGAGCACCGCGCGGTCCAGCCGATCCAACCCCAGCTCATCCACGTCGTACACCTGTAGCGCGGCGCGCGCGGTCGCCAGCGTCACCGCACCGTTCGCGCGGACCTGGGCATAGTCCCGGACCCGGCGCAGCAGCCGGTTCGCGATCCGCGGGGTGCCCCTGGACCGCCACGCGATCTCCGCTGCGCCATCTGGATGCAGTTCGATGCCCAGGATGGTGGCCGAGCGGCGCAGTACATGCTCCAGCTCCTCGGGCACGTAGAACTCCATATGACCGGTGAAGCCGAACCGGTCCCGCAGCGGCCCGGTGAGCGCGCCCGATCTGGTCGTCGCGCCCACCAGCGTGAACGGGGCGATGTCGAGCGGGATGCTGGTCGCGCCCGGCCCCTTGCCGACCACCACGTCGACCCGGAAGTCCTCCATCGCGAGGTACAGCATCTCTTCCGCCGGTCGGGCGATCCGGTGGATCTCGTCGATGAACAGCACATCGCCTTCGACAAGGTTGGACAACATCGCGGCGAGATCGCCGGCGCGTTCCAGCGCGGGACCGGAGGTGATCCGGATGGCGCTGTCCAGTTCGGCGGCAATGATCATCGCGAGGCTGGTCTTGCCGAGCCCCGGTGGGCCGGAGAGCAGGACGTGATCCGGTGGCGTGCCGCGCAGTCGCGCGCTTTCCAACACCAGCTCCAGCTGTTCGCGAACCCGAGGCTGCCCGACGAACTCGGCGAGTTTGCTCGGCCGCAGGGTCGATTCGACTTCCCGGTCCGCGGGCTCGACCTCGGCCGACAGCGTCGTTTCCAGCCCGTCCGCCGCGCCGAAGGATTGCTCGTTCAGCGGGTAATCGCCCTCGTCGTGCACGTGTTCTTCCCTCTATCGCTTACGTCCGAGGGTAGCCAGCGCGGCGCGTAGCACGGTCGAGGTGTCCTGTTCGGTGTGCTCGGCTTCGGTGACCTTGTCCACAGCCTGTTCCGCCTGCTTGGCGGCAAAACCCAGCCCGATCAGCGCCTCGGTGACCTCTGTGCGCAGCCGGTCCGCCGGGGGCGCGGGAGCGGCGGCCGCGGTCGAACCGGCGGGTGTCGCGTCCACCTTGTCACGTAGTTCGAGTACCAGGCGTTCGGCGCCCTTGCGTCCGATCCCCGGCACTTGGGTGAGCGCGGTGATGTTCTCGTCGGCGAGCGCGCGGCGCAGGCTGTCCGGTTCGAGCACCGCGAGCATGGCCAGGGCGATCCGGGGGCCGATCCCGGAGACCGTTTGCACCAACCCGAACAGCTCCTTGGCCGCCAGATCGGGAAACCCGTACAACGTGAAGTTGTCGTCCCGAACCACCAGCGCGGTGTGCAGTTGTGCCTGCTCGCCGCGGCGCAGGGTGGCCAGCGTGCCGGGGGTCGCCAGTACGGCGATGCCCAGCCCGCCGACCTCGATCACCGCGTGGTCGAGCGCGATGTCCAGGACCGTGCCGCGCACCGTGGAGATCATCCGCGTTTCCCTTTCGGATTCGTCGCTGCCGTGACGCCCGGCCGGCCGCCGTTGCCGGCCGGGTTCGCCGCCTGCCGTGCCTTCGTCGCGGCGGCCAGGCGCGCCTTGTGCGCGCGAGCGAGCTCCTTGGCCCGCGCTTCGGCTTCGGCCAGCCGTGCCCGCATGGGTTCCCGCCACAGGTGGCAGATGGCCAGCGCCAGCGCGTCGGCGGCGTCGGCGGGGCTGGGCATCGCCTCCAGGTCGAGCAGCCTGGTGACCATGGTGCCGACCTGTTTCTTGTCCGCGCGGCCGGAACCGGTTACCGCGGCCTTGACCTCACTCGGCGTGTGAAAGGCCACCGGGAGTCCGCGGCGGGCCGCGACGAGCGCCACCACGCCACCCGCCTGCGCGGTGCCCATCACGGTGCGCACGTTGTGCTGGCTGAACACCCGCTCGACGGCGACGGCCTGCGGCTTGTGCCGGTCCAGCCACTTCTCCACCGCGTTGGACAGTTCGAGCAGCCGTTCGGCGACCGTGACGTCCACCGGGGTGCGCACCACGTCGACGTCAACACAGCGCACCGTGCGACCGCTGCCGCCGTCGACTACCCCGAGACCACACCGAGTCAACCCGGGGTCGACACCGAGCACGCGCACACCTATCACTCCTCACGAACACCCGTTCGAAACCCTACGCGGCCGCGCGAACGCCGCCGAAGGCGACACGCCACGATAGGGAGGTGACTCCCGAGGACATCATTCGCACGCTGGATCTCGCCGAACTGCCCATCGAGGGCGGGTTGTACACCCAGAGTTGGCGCGACGATCAGGTTTCGGCGATCTACTATCTGCTCGTCGCGCCGGATTTCTCCGCGCTGCATCGGTTGGACCGGATCGAGATCTTCACCTATCACGCGGGTTCTCCCGCGCGGATGCTGCTGCTTCACCCGGATGGCAGCGTGCAACGGCCGGTCCTCGGCCCGGATGTCGCCGCCGGCCAGCGGCCGCAGGTCGTGGTACCGGCCGGGGTCTGGCAGACCGCGATCACCACCGGCGAGTGGAGCTTCCTCGGCACCGTGGTGGTTCCGCCGTACTACGACGAGTGCGTCGAGTTCGGTGACGCGGACGAGCTTGCCGCGAGCTATCCGAGCCATGCCGCCGAGATCCGCCCGTTGTGCCGTCACGCTGACTGACGACGGCACCCGGCTTGCTGGTCGTCGCGCCGGTTATGGGCCGTTCACGCCAGGCTGCCAGCCTTCCGGCCGGCCGCTTTCGGTGAGCACCGGCTGCCATTGGGCGAATCCCTCGGGGGCGTCCGGTTGCCATGGCCACGCGCCTTCCGGTGTCGGCGTGATCAGCTGGATGGCGGGGAAATCCCCGGTTCGGTACAGCAAGAAGGCGCTACCAAGGAACTGCGGATAATGGCCTTTGGCCACTCGCTCCACGGTCACCGACACGCCGTCGAAAAAGTCGTCGTACAGCCGACCCGGCCGGAATCGCTCACCCGCGGAGGCCCGCGCGACGTAGGCGTTGATCAACACCGGGCCCATGCCCTCGGGCAACCCGACCACGACGGCTTCCGGTACACCGAATCGACGCCAGGCGCCGACCGAGAAGCAGTACCCCGCGCCGTGCTCGTCCTGGGGGACTTGCACCACCGCGTTCCCGCGTTCCTCGGCTTCGTTCAGTAGCCATTCCCTCAGCCGGGCGTCTTCATCAGAGAGCTGCTCGAGTGACACCTGGCCATTTTCCATGGCGCACCGTCGCCTGCCCAGAGGCAGTCGGCCTAACCCGCAAAACCCCCGCGTATCGCGGAACTGAGCGCCGCGCGCAGTTTGCCGATGCCGTACAGCAGATACCCCAAGGCGATCACCGCGAGCACGAACAGCAGTACGGTAGTCGCGAATCCGCTGTCGCTCGGATCCAGGAAGGAGCCGTACAGGTCCACCTCGGCGAGCACGAAGTAACCGAGGTACAGCGCGGGAAACACGACCCAGGTCAGCGGGTGCCACCAGCGGGTTTTCGCCTGGTTGCGGCCAACGAACAGCCAGTCGAGCAACACCACGAGCGGCGTGAGCAGGTGCTCGAACAGCGAATCCACCGTATCCAGCCGCCCGGAGAGCATGGTCATGAAGGTGACGCAGACCAGCACCAGCACCACCAGGGTGGCGCCGCGCCACCACGGGGTCACCGGCTCATGCCGCCGCCCCACGGTGAACAGCGGGTAGCACATGAGTCCAAAGTAGACTAGTGCGGTGAACAGGCTGGCCTGCTGGCTCAATCCTGGCATCGCGCCGTCGAAACCGAACTTGTTGACCGCGGTGCCGAAACCGATCAGCGCGAACACGACGATCAGCAGCCGCCAGGCGCTGACCCCGAGCAACACCGGAACGGAGACCGTCGGCGGCGCGGTGGGCGCCATCGGCGGACTCATCACCTGACCCTGCTGACCGGGATAGCCCGGATAGCCAGTACCCACCAGCTACTCCCCCAACGTTTTGGCCAAGGTCAGACCTCGGCCAGCACCTCATCACTGACGTCGAAGTTCGCCCATACGTTCTGCACATCGTCGCAGTCCTCGAGCGCGTCGATGAGCTTGAACAGCTTACGCGCGTCCTCGGCTTCCAGCGATACGTTTACCGAAGCAACGAAGTTCACGTCGGCGGACTCGTAGTCGTGACCAGCTTCCTGCAGCGCCTTGCGGACGTTCACCAGGTCCGCCGGCTCGGAGACGATCTCGTAGTTCTCGCCAAGGTCGTTGACCTCCTCGGCCCCGGCGTCGAGAACCAGCATCAGCACGTCGTCCTCGGACAGCTCCCCCTTGGGCAGGATCAACACGCCCTTGCGGTTGAACAGGTACGCGACCGAGCCGGCGTCGGCCATCGTGCCGCCGTTGCGGGTCATCGCGGTACGCACCTCGGAAGCCGCACGGTTGCGGTTGTCGGTGAGGCATTCGACGAAGACCGCCACGCCGTTGGGGCCGTAGCCCTCGTAGTTGATGTTCTGCCAGTCGGCGCCGCCGGCTTCCTCACCGGCACCCCGCTTGCGCGCGCGTTCGATGTTGTCCAGCGGCACCGAGTTCTTCCTGGCCTTCTGGACCGCGTCGTAGAGAGTTGGATTCGCGTCGGCGTCACCCCCGCCCGTGCGCGCGGCTACCTCAATGTTCTTGATCAGCTTCGCGAACAGCTTGCCACGCTTGGCGTCGAGGGCGGCCTTCTTGTGCTTGGTCGTAGCCCACTTGGAGTGGCCGCTCATCTCTATCCTCCGTCTACATCTCGTGCGCTTGCACCGGCATCCCCGCGCCGCTCGCCGCGCCCGCGATCACCCCGCCCGCGACCATCTCGCAGAACAGTCGGTGTACTCGCGCATCGCCGGTGAGCTCCGGGTGGAACGCGGTAGCCAGCACCGCGCCCTGCCGAACGGCGACGATCCTACCGGCAGCGGGCCCGGCGGCCGGGACGTCGGGCACCCTGGCGAGCACCTCGACCCCAGCTCCGGTCGATTCGACCCATGGCGCCCTGATGAAGACCGCGTGCAGTGGCGCCCCGGGGACACCCGCCATCGCGAGCTCGCCTTCGAAGGAGTCAACCTGCCTGCCGAACGCGTTGCGCCGCACGACCACGTCCAGTCCACCCAGCTGGTGCTGGTCCGCGCGGCCGTCCAGCACCTGGTCAGCGAGCAGGATCAGGCCAGCGCAGGACCCGTAGGTGGGCATCCCGGCCCGAATCCGTGCGCGTAGCGGGTCGAGCAGCCCGAAGCTGTCCAGTAGGCGGCTGATCGTGGTGGACTCCCCGCCGGGCAGCACCATCCCGTGCACCTCGGCGAGTTCGGCCGGCCGGCGTACCGCGACAGCTCGCACGCCACAGCTGCGCAGCGCGGTGAGGTGTTCCCGAACATCGCCTTGTAGCGCGAGTACGCCGACGGTGGTTTCCACTTCTCGCCCCTTCGCGGACCTGGTAGTACGTTCCAGCCTAGTTGGCTCTGGTCAGGGCACGCCCAGTAGCCGGAGACCGGCCGCCGTCGCGGCGGCGGCAACCACGACGACCACGAACGGCGCTTTGCGCCAGGCGAGTACCCCGCCGACCGCCACCCCGGCAGGACGCGCCCACCCCGCGAACTCGCCTGCTTCGAGGAAGGTGGCCGTGACCACCAGCGCGAAAACCAGCGTGGTCGCGGCCACGGTCATGTATCGCTTGGCCGTATCGGACAGCGTGAGGCGATCCCGCAGCAGCGGCCCGGCAACGCGGAAGCCATATGTACCCGCGGCGAGCACCAGTACGGCGACGATCATCCCGAACGGACTCAGCCCGGCGATCACGTTCGTACCTCGGATTCACCGGTGCGCAGTTTGCCGACGACGAGTAGCCCGACGAGCGCCAGCAACACCGGCACGCCCTCCGGTAGCAACGGCGCGGTCGCCAGCGCCACGGCGCCGCCGAGCAGCGCGGCCCGTAGCGGCCCTGCTTCCCGCAGCGAAGGGAGCACCAGTGCGAGCAAGACCGCCGGGAAGGCGGCGTCCAGCCCGAAAGCGTCGGTATCCGGCACGATATTGGCAGCAAGCGCACCGATGAGGGTGCCGATGTTCCAGCAGATGATCAGTGCCACCCCGCATGCCCAGTACGCGGCGCGGGCACGGCGCGGATCGGATTGGGCCAGGGCGAACGCCACCACCTCGTCGATCATCAGATGGCTGCCCACCAGGCGCTGCCACCGGCGCGGGCCGAGCAGCCCGCCGACCGCGAACCCGAAAGGCAGGTGCCGAGCTCCGACCACCAGACCGGCAAGCACGCCAGCTACCGGGCCGCCGCCCGCGGCGAGCACGCCGACCAGGGTGAATTGCGCGGCGCCCGACAAGATCACCAGGGACATCAGCATGGGCACCCAGAGCGGGAACCCGCTCGAAGTCGCGATCGCGCCGAAGGACAGCCCGACCACACCGATGGCGAGGTTCACCAGCGCGATGTCCCGCAGCAGTGCCCGGTCGAGTGTTTTCCATAACGAACGCATCGACTCATATACTGAACACACTGGTAGTGTTCGTCAAGTCGAACATAGCGACCAATGGAGCGAACGGTATGCGCGAGCAGTCAAGCTCAGCCCCGCTGGAGATCATCGCGGCGGCACTGCACCGCGAACGCGGCCGCGCGGGCCTGTCCCTCAGCGAGCTGGCGAAACGCGCCGGGGTCGCGAAATCCACGCTCTCCCAACTGGAGTCCGGGCAGGGCAATCCCAGCGTGGAGACCCTGTGGGGCCTCAGCGCGGCACTCGGTATCCCACTCAGCCGGCTGGTGGAGCTGCCAACCCCGCAGGTACAGATCATTCGCGCGGGCGAAGGCCCAGTACTGCCGGCCGAACACGCGCAGTTCACCGGAACGCTGCTGTCCGCGGGGCAGCCGAACACCCGCCGGGATCTCTACCTGGCCACCATCGAACCCGGCGAGCCGCGGCTGGCGGAACCCCATGTCGCCGGCTCGATCGAGCACGTCGTGCTCAGTAGCGGCCGGGTGCGCACCGGACCGAGTTCGGCGCCGATCGAGCTGAACCCCGGCGACTACCTGAACTTTCCCGGCGACGAACCGCATATCTACCAGGCGCTCGAGCCGAACACGGTCGCCGTGGTGATGATGGAACACCGCTGAGCACGGCCAGCGGGTCCGTTAGCCCGTCGGGATCAACACCTCGGCGGAACCACCGCCCCTGCGTTCCGGCTCGGCGACCGCCCGCACCTTGCCGTGTCCCAACATCTCCAGCGCGGCGACCGCGCCAAGTTCCGGGTTGGGACTGAAGTCCGCGGGTGCCGGTTCGAACCGATGGCCCAGTTCCTCGAGCCGCTGGCGCTCCGGCGAATCCAGGATGCCTTGTTCGGCGTAGGTCACCTCGTCGTTTCGCTGCGACATCCGCGGCGCCGCGACCGCATCGGGCAGGTTCATCCCGAGGTCGAAACGATTGAGCAAAGTCTGCAGCACGGTCGTGATGATCGTCGCCCCGCCGGGGGAACCGAGCGCGAGCTTCGGCCGCCCGTTCTCCAGCACGATCGTGGGCGACATGCTGCTTCGCGGCCGCTTACCCGGTTCGGGCAGGTTCGGCCCGCCTTCGGCTGGATCAATGGTGAAGTCGGTGAGCTCGTTGTTCAGCAGGAATCCACGGTCGGGCACGACGATCCCGCTGCCGCCGGTCTGCTCGATGGTCAGCGTGTACGAGACCACGTTCCCCCAGGCGTCCGCGGTCACCAGGTGGGTGGTGCTGGTGCCTTCATACGGCTGCGGCGCACCGGCACCGGACGATGTGCAGTCACCGCCGTCCAGCTGGCCCGGCTCGACGGGCGCCGGCGCCGCGACGTTCGGGTCGATCAGGCAGGCGCGCGATGCGGCGAACTCCTTGGACAGCAAGGTATCCGTGGGCACGTCCACGAACTCCGGGTCCGCGACGTAGGCATTGCGGTCGGCGTAGGCGAGCTTGCTCGCCTCGAGGTAATGGTGCCACTGCGCGGTGCGATCCATTGTCGACAGATCGAACCCGTCGAGAATGTTCAGCGCCTCGCCGACCGCGATCCCGCCCGAGGAGGTGGGTGGCATGCTGTACACGTCGACGCCGCCATACCGCACGCCGGTGGGTTCCCGGTCCGGCGCGGTGTAGGCGGCGAGATCCGCTGGCTCCATCAAACCGGGCCGGACGATCAGATCGGTGTCGGCCGCGACCGGTGGCTGCTGCACGGTACGCGCCACGTCCGCGCCGAGATCGCCATCGTAGAGCGCCGATGTGCCCTGCTCGCCGAGCAACCGGTAGGTCTCCGCGAGATCCGGGTTCCGCAGCGTGCTGCCGACCGCTGGCGGCTGACCGTCGGGCAGGAACAGCTCCGCGGTGGAATCGAAGGCGGCGAAGCGCTCGTGGTTCGCCGCGGTCTGGCCGTGAAACTCCTCGTCCACGACAAACCCCTGCTCGGCAAGTTTCGTTGCTGGCGCCAGGTTCTTGCGCAGGTCGAGCCGGCCCCAGTTGGCCAACGCCCGCTCCCAGGTCAGCGGGGTACCTGGCACGCCGACCGAAAGCCCCGAGGTCACTGCCTCATCGAAGGAAATAACCTCGCCGGTTTCCGGGTCCACAAAGGAGTCCTCGGTCATCGCGGCCGGGGCGGTCTCCCTCCCATCGATGGCCTGCACCGAGCGACTCGCCGCGTCGTAGTACACGAAGTACCCACCGCCGCCGATACCCGCTGAATACGGCTCGGTGACGCCAAGCGCGGCGGCGGTGGCGACCGCCGCGTCCACGGCGTTGCCGCCGCGCTTGAGCACCGCAAGCCCCGCCTTCGTGGCGTCCTCGTCCACGCTGGATACCGCGCCACCAAAGCCTTCGGCGACCGGACGCTTGGCCCGGTCCGGCAGCCCGTTCGAGTCAGCCTGTGCCGCCGCCGGCGCCAGACCGGCCGCGAGCCCGATCGTGAGCACCGCCGCGGCGAGCGTTCGCGCTGCCATGCACCCTCCAGATTCGCGCTGCTGAGAACTGATGAGATCGGCAGCTATCTTTGCGCGCCGCCGCGTCCGGGACAAGCCCAGGGCACTGCTAAGCTCGCGGCCATGTCAGCATCGTGCGCGGCCGCTTGCGCGGCAGTGACCAGGACGTCCCGCTAGCGGCGGGGCGTTCGACGCACACACTCCTGGGACGTCCAGCCGCTTCGTGACCAGTCCGAAGCGGCGTTTCGTGCCGCTCCGGAAACGTTTCTGAGCGACGGAGCACCTCGATGCTTTCAGGCATTTCTTCTTCACGCGGGCAGAGCCCGTCTCCGCTGCGGGCGTGGCTCGTGCTGGGCACGATGTCCTTGCTGCAGTTCTTTATCGCGATCGATGTGACGGTGGTCAATATCGCGCTGCCCTCGATCGGCACCGACCTTGGCGTCGCGGGCAACTCGCTGACCTGGGTGGTGATCGGTTACACCATCACCGGCGGCGGGCTGCTGATGCTCGGTGGGCGACTCGGCGATCTGCTCGGCCGCCGCCGAACGCTGCTGGCCGGCACCACGCTGTTCGGCGTGGCGTCGCTGCTGGCGGGTGTGGCACCGTCGTTCGGGGTACTGGTGATCGCGCGCCTCGCGCAGGGAGCCGGCGAAGCCATTGCGCTGCCGGCCGCGATGGCCACCATCGTGCTGATGTTTCCCGAGGGGCCGCGCCGGTCGCGAGCCCTGAGCGTGTGGGCGGCGGTCGCCAGCTGCGGGCTGGTGCTTGGCTTCGCTCTGTCCGGAATCATCACCGCACACCTTGGCTGGCGCTGGATCTTCCTGATCTCGGTGCCATTCATTCTGACCGTGATCGTGGCCGCGCTCCTACTCGTCGAGGCCGACCGCCCCAGCGCCGGTGGACGGTTCACAGTGGACCTGCCCGGTGCTCTCCTGCTGACCGCGTGCCCGCTGCTGTTCACCTACGCCGTGGTCGAGGCCGGTGAGCCCGGTACGAGCTGGTGGGTGAGCCTGGCGGCGCTGGCCGGCGCGGTGGTGGCCGCCGTGGGGTTTGTACGGGTCGAAGCGCGGTCGCCGAACCCATTGGTGCCGCTGGTCTTTTTCGCCAACCGCGCCAGGGTGCGAGCGAACCTCACCACGATGTTGCTCAGTGGAGCGCTGTCGACATCGTTCCTGCTGTTCACCTTCTACTTGCAGAACCGGCTCGGGTTCGCCCCGCTGGAAACCGGGCTCACCATGCTGCCGTTGGCCGTCGCGTTGATCGTGGCCTCCGTACTGGTGCCCCGGCTGCTGGGTAAGTGGGGTGCCCGGGGTTGCGTGCTGACTGGCCTTGGCGCTACCACGGGCGCGATGGCGGTGATCGCTATCGTGACGGCGCTCGATGCCGGGGCGGGTTGGCTGCTCCTCGCGATGGTGCTGATCGCCGCCGGGATGGGCTGTGGTCTGGTGGGGCTGCAGTACATCGCGGTGAGTGGCGCGACCGAGGAGGACGCCGGGATGGCCTCCGGTGTGCAGCGAGCGGCCGATCAACTCGGTGGGGCGAGCGGCGTAGCCGTGTACGTGGGGATCGGGTTCGCGCCCGCCGTGCACACCGTGGACCCGTTCCTGGTCGCCGCGGTGCTCGCCAGTGCCGGGCTGGTCGTCGGCGCGCTGGTCATGAGCCGCACCTCCGGCAAACCGGAATCGCAGCCGATGGCCGACTGAACGCCCGCGTGGTTGCCCACCGCATTCTCAACGGATATTGCGGCTAAGGACGCGCGTTCGACGCCGCATCGATGGACACGATCGTCCACTCGAACCATGCGGTCGCCGGGGCTCGTTGAACTGCAATGTTTAGGGATCTTGCGGTCACTGAGTGTGGTCACGGCACGCTCGGCCCAGTTTTCCAGGAGCACGCCGGCCGGCGACGGCCCCACAAGGGTCGAGCGGCGACTTCACTACCGCGACGCGGCCTCGTCTGCCAACCGCGGTCAACCATCGGCTTATCCAGCGTGCCGCTGCGGGGTGGCCACGCGGCGGCACGCTGACTAACGCCAGCAGGGCAGCTTCAGGAGGTTGGTGGTGTCCAATGGCGGGAGTCCATCGTCGAGCTCCCGTAGTTGTCCATATCGCTTTCGCATGGTGGCCTTGTCGGGCAGGTATTCGCCGCCTGCCGCCCTTTCCAGCACGGTGACGGTGTGGATGAGGCCAATGCTGCCGACAGCCTTTCCGGCCTTTTCAAGACGTCGCAATCGTTGGGCTTCCGTCGTGGCGATACGACATCCCGCACCGTCGTCGATCAGGACCTTCACATGTTCCCCGGCCTCGGCCGCCACCACCGCGTGGGCAATCACCATCGTCTCGCCGAGGTCCTTTCCGGTGCGGATGCGCTGGTCGAACGGGACTCCGGTGATGCGCTGAACCGCTTGGGAAAGCTCATCAGTCTCATCGTCCGAAAGCACTTCCATCAGGCGCGCTGATAGCTTCCGCCAGACGGCTTCCGCTTTCGCAAATCGCTGGTCCTGACGCGCTTTACGAAGGATCTCTGTTTTCACGACTTCCGGGACACTCATGGGTCCCAGCGTGCCGAACAGCAGGCGCTCCATATCGGCCGAGAGAAAGTTGATGCCAGGCCCAGCATCCATGATGGGGCGCTGACTCATTCGGCGGAGCCCTCGGGCGTCTCGTCATCCTGCAGATCGCTGAGGTCCACGGAGACTGAGGGCAGGTTCGCTGCCGTCAGCCACGGCGGCTGGTGTTCCTTCGGAGTGATTCCGGCTTCGGCGAGTTCCTCGACTACCGCTCCGGCACTGACACCCCGGAGAGTAGCGATGGTCTGCGCGGTCACAACACCTTCGCCATAGCCGGAGATAGCACGGGCCAGTAGGCGTTGTGGAGGGCGGGCGCGGTCGGCATCGTTCTGCAGGGACTGGTATTGATCGATCCAACCGAAGCGAGTCGCGAGTTGGAGCGTGGAGAGCGTTTTCCACTCCTGTTTGGTCGCAGTGTCGATATACCTGCAGTCGCAAAGGGCGATCGCCGCGATGGCAGGCGAAACCAGGAACCACTGCACGACAGCGGAGAGGTCGGCCTCGGTCAAGCCTTTGCGGTGCCCAAGGAACGCTTCGAGGCCATCACCTGGCACAAGCAAGTGTCGGGCGAACGCATCAGCTCTGGTTTCCTCGGGGGAACGAGCACCGAGATCCTTGTCGCCGTTCCAGTCGCCGAAAAGTACGTGGGCGAGTTCGTGGGCCAGCGTGCTGCGCTGCCTCATGGGATTACGGGTGCGCGCGACGCCGATAAAAGCAACATCACGTGTGGGGTCACGCATCGTCAGACCATGCTCGTCTGGGCTCGCGTCAAGAACAGCAACGTCGAGGCCAGTGGTCTGCTCGATGAGCGCAACGAGATCACCCAGGGGTTGCGCCCCCAGGTGATGCTCGCCGCGAAATGCCGCTGCCTTCTCTTTGCCCTGCCGTTCCGATGTCATGGTTGGCCCGCCCGTCACAGGGGCGCAGGGATCGCCTGGTCGTCCAGATAGGCATCCAGCTCGATGAAGTGCAGCAGTCGTTGGCGCATCTTGTCCATGTCCGAGCCGTTCGTCGCTCGTGCGGCACACTGCACGCGGTCGGCTACAGCAGTTCCAGTCAGCTGTGCCACGGTGCAGCCAGTGGCGTCGGCAATCTGGATGATCTCTGTCATCTTCGCTGGTCGCTTGCCGGAGAGGATGCGACTGAGCGTGGATTGCGAAATGCCCGTGCGATCTTCAAGGGCTCGCTGGGACAGCTGAGCCGCCTCGCGGGCGCTTTCGATGGCCGTGCCCATTCGTGTCGTCATCCAGATCACCTCCTGAATCAAGTTTCGCGATGTGATTCAGTCTAGCGCAAAGTTATTGGGTCGGCGACACCCGGTGACGATTCCCCAAGATCACGTCGGCCCGGCAGTCCCCGCGTCGACCAAGCGAGCGTTCGCGGTACGGCGGAGCTCGGCCGTCTCCTCGCCTGGCCGCGAAGCAGCATCGGCCACGTCTTCGCTCTGCGCGGTCAGGTCAGCCCGGCCAGCTCATCTGCGTAATGCTCGGCAGCACGCGGTAGAACTCCGACCGTGTCATCCTGTACTTCTGCGCGATGTGGTCGAAGCGCTCCGCGGCCTGGTCCGGAAGGGCACGTCGTTCGCCGACATTGCCTCGTCTACCAGCCGCGCTCGGCGAGGCGGTGCGGCTCCGGTACGTCGTCGACGTTGATACCCACCATCGCCTCGCCCAACCCGCGCGAAACTTTCGCCAGCATGTCCGGGTCGTCATGGAAGGTGGTCGCCTTGACGATCGCCTCGGCGCGCCGTGCCGGCTCCCCCGATTTGAAGATGCCCGAACCAACGAACACACCCTCGGCGCCCAGCTGCATCATCATCGCCGCGTCCGCCGGAGTCGCGATCCCACCCGCGGTGAACAGCACGACCGGCAGTTTGCCGAGTTCCGCGACCTCACGAACGAGCTCGTAGGGAGCCTGCAACTCCTTGGCCGCCACATAGAGCTCATCGGCGGGCAGCGCGGTGAGCCGGCTGATCTCCGCGCGGATCTGCCGCATATGCATCGTCGCGTTGGACACGTCACCAGTGCCCGCCTCACCCTTGGACCGGATCATCGCCGCGCCCTCGGTGATCCTGCGCAGCGCCTCACCAAGGTTGGTCGCACCGCAGACGAACGGCACCGTGAACGCCCATTTGTCGATGTGGTTGGCGTAGTCGGCGGGGGTCAACACCTCGGATTCGTCGACATAGTCGACGCCCAGCGTCTGCAGTAGCTGAGCCTCGACGAAATGGCCGATCCGCGCCTTCGCCATGACCGGAATGGACACTGCCCGCACGATGCCGTCAATGAGGTCGGGATCGCTCATCCGGGCAACCCCGCCCTGCGCGCGGATATCCGCCGGAACGCGCTCCAGTGCCATCACCGCAACCGCGCCGGCATCCTCCGCGATCTTCGCCTGCTCCGGGGTGACCACGTCCATGATCACGCCACCCTTGAGCATTTCCGCCATACCCCGTTTGACACGTCCCGTCCCCGTCTGTGACACGGCGGCGTCGGGGGCGGTGGACTGGTTTTGCGCAGCGGAACTCACGGCGAACCTTTCGACTTGGCGATGGGTGCGGAATTCGGCGGTTGCGCCGAATGAGCCCATCCTACGGCGAATTGGCCTTCCCGAATGTGCCAGTAGTAGCCAATTTCATCAGACCACTTATGCGCCGCGGGCCGGCCACTCACACGGTTGCGATCTACGGGACTTGCCGAGAGTGCACCACGGGTGTGAGATCAGGCACAGTGATAGAGAGCTAGGTCAAGTACCGACGACTACCGACAGTGCGGTCGGGTTGTCCGCTGTCGGCCACGCGGGAGGTGGGTCCCGATGGGGACGAAGAATGCCGAAAACGGCCACGCGGCGGGTGCGGTCACGGTGGATCGGCCCGAGGAGGTACGCAACATCGTCCTTGTCGGGCCTTCGAATTCGGGGAAGACCACACTCGTCGAGGCGCTACTGGCGGCAACCGGCACGGTGAACAGGGCTGGCTCGGTACCGGAGGGCACCACGATCTGCGACCACGATCCTGCCGCGGTACGGCAGCAGCGTTCGGTCGGCCTATCGGTCGCGCCACTGGAACACCGAGACGTGAAGATCAATCTGATCGACACTCCCGGCTACGCCGATTTCGTCGGCGAACTCCGCGCCGGCCTGCGTGCCGCCGACGCCGCACTGTTCGTGGTGTGCGCGGCCGAAGGCGTGGATCCGGGCACCGTCGCACTCTGGCAGGAGTGCGACGCGGTCGGGATGCCGCGAGCAGTCGTCATCGCCAGGACGGACCACCATCGCGCGGACGTCGAGGCCGAGATCACCGCCTGCCGGGACGCCTTCGGCGAAGGCGTGCTGCCGCTCTACCTGCCCGCGCGGGAGCGGCCGGACGCGCTCGTTGGCCTGATCACCCGGCGCGTCTTTGACTACGGCGCGGGGTACCCGCCTGCGGTCAACGATCCGGACCCCGCTGATATCGCGCGCATCGATCAGGCGCGCAACGAGTTGATCGAGGGGATCATCGCGGAGAGCGAGGACGAGTCCTTAATGGACCACTACCTCGCCGGCGAGGAGATCGGGGTCGACACGTTGATCTCGGATCTGGAAACCGCGGTCGCCCGCGGCACCTTCCACCCGGTGATTCCGGTCTGCGCCACCACCAGTGTCGGTCTTTCCGAACTACTCGAAGTGCTCACCAGGGGCTTTCCCTCACCCCTCGAACATCCGTTGCCGGAAGTCACCGACCCGGTCGGTAAGGCACACGCACCCATCACCGCAGACCCGGACGGACCACTGGTCGCCGAGGTTGTCCGCACCGCCGTGGACTCCTACGTCGGTAGGGTCTCACTGGTCCGGGTGTTCTCCGGCACGCTGCGGCCCGAGCGATCGGTGCACATCTCCGGACACGGGCTGGCCGAGCGCGGCCACGAGGACCACGACGTGGACGAGCGCGTCGCGCATATCTACTCCCCGCTTGGCTCCACACTGCGGGAAGTGCCGTACTGCGTGGCCGGCGATCTGTGCGCGCTCACCAAGCTTGGTTCGGCCGAAACTGGCGATACCGTCTCCGATCCTGGCGACCCGGTACTGATGACGTCCTGGACGATGCCGGAGCCACTGTTACCGATGGCTGTGGTGGCCAAGACGCGGTCCGATGAGGACACCCTGGCACGCAACCTTTCTCGGTTGGTGGCAAGCGATCCGACGTTGCGGCTGGAACGAAACGCCGAGACCCATCAGCTGGTCGTCTGGTGTATGGGCGAGGCACATGCCGATGTGGTGCTCTCCCGGTTGCAGGCTGGCGGCGCCGAGGTGACGACCGAACCCGTACAGGTCGCGCTACGCGAGACCTTCGCCGGCAAGGCGACCGGGCATGGCCGGCATGTCAAGCAGTCTGGTGGACACGGCCAGTACGCGGTCTGCGATATCGAGGTCGAACCGCTGCCGCGCGGTACCGGATTCGAGTTCCAGGAAAAGGTCGTCGGCGGGGCGGTCCCGCATCAGTTCATACCCAGTGTCGAGAAGGGAATCCGGGCGCAGCTGGAAAAGGGCATCGCGGATGGCTTCCCGATCGTCGATCTCCGGGTGACGCTGGTCGACGGTAAGGCGCACAGCGTGGACTCCTCGGACGCGGCGTTCCAAACGGCCGGCGCACTCGCGCTGAAAGAAGCGGCGAGCAGCGTGGGAATGACGGTCCTCGAGCCGCTGGACTCAGTGCGAATCCGGATACCGGACGAACATCTCGGCGCCGTGCTCGGCGACCTGTCCAGCAGGCGCGGCAGGGTGCTTGGCACCGAAGCCGATGAACCGGGGATCACTGTGGTCAACGCGGAAGTCCCGGCCACGGAACTACACCGCTACGCCATCGATCTACGCTCGCTGACCTCGGGGACGGCCGCCTTCACTCGCCAGTTCGCCCGCTACGACCCGCAGCCCGAGCGGGTCAGCAGCCGCTAGAACTCGAACCCACCAAGCCGGCCGTTGCGATCGGCGAGCAAGCCAGCAAGGGTGGCGACGGCGATCTCCGGTGGGGTGCGCGAACCGATGTTCAGCCCCACCGGTCGATGTACCCGAGCGATCTCCTCGGGTGGCACGCCAAGTTCACCGAGCGCGCGGACATGCGGACCCTCGTGCCGAGGATTGCCAAGCACCCCGATCCAGCGCGCCGGATGACGCAACGCGTCCCGCAACAACACGCCCAGCTCCGCACGATGATGGTCAGTGACGACCAGATCGACGGTGGCATCCAGTGTGGGGATCGCGGGCAGCGCGCCGTCCGGCGCGCGCGCCGCGTCCGGTTCGACGAGTACCGCGTGATAGCCGAGATCCCCGCCGTAGCGCAGCAGGTAGTCGGCCACTGGCGAGGCGAACACCGCGACCAGGGTGCGCTCGACTCCGGCTGGCGCGGCGGCACCGTGCGCCACCGCGCACGCCGCGTCGGCTGCCACCGCGTCCGCTTCTTCGGCGTGATTGGCCATACCGCCAAGTCTGCCACCTGGCGGAAGAAAAGTGAGCGCGCAGCCCCCGTTACCTTGTTCGTGGCTCTTGGTCCAGGAGCTGCGGTCGCCGGGCTTGGCATGACTGAGTCCCCCAGTCGAATCCATGATCCGGGGGGT
>NZ_SLXQ01000015.1 GCF_004340875.1 Tamaricihabitans halophyticus
CTGGTCGACGTCCTCTGGGCACTGCTGCGCGACAACCGTCCCTGGCAAACCAGCACACCCGCAGCCATCAACGCTTGACACGATCATTGAGATCCTCCGGTGCCTTCGTGGTGTGGGCGGGTAGCTGGCCAATGACGTCGTCGGTGTTGGCCACCAGCGGTGCCTCCTGCCGGCCGGCGGCGGCCAGCGTCTTGATGCCGTGCCCGGTGAGCATGCAGACAACCAGCTCGTCCTGGTGTATCCATCCCCGGTCGCGCGCGGTCCGCACGGCGGCGAGATTGGCCGCCGCGCCGGATTCGATCAGCAGGCCTTCGTCTCGCGCGAGGGCTTCGGCCGCCTCCTCGGCTTCCGCGTCCCGTACCGCGACCATCGCGCCACGCGTTTCCCGCACCAACCGGAGCGTGTAGGTGCCGTCGGAGGGATAGCCCCGTAACGGGTCGGATATCGCCGATATCCGAGTGGACACGGTCGGCCATGGCGTGACCCGCTCGACATCGCGGTCGAACGCGTCGACGATCGGGGCACAGCCATGGGCTTGCACTCCAAGAATCCGCGGCAGTTCCGTATGCATCCCGGCGGCACGCAGTTCCTGGTACGCCGTGACGATCCCGTGTACGAGCGGGCCAGAGCCGATCGGTACCACGATCCAGTCCGGCACCTCGCTGAGCTGTTCCGCGAGTTCATAGCCCGCGCTGCGCAGGCCGGATACCGCCACCGGATTGACGAAGGTGGTCGTCAGGTTCAGCCATCCCAGCCGTGCGGCCAGCTCGCGCGCGACCTGGAACGAGTTGCTGTAGTCGCCGCGTACCCGTAGCACGGTCGCGCCGTGTGCCTGAGCGACCGCTGCCTTGCCGGGTGGGACCGCCTCCGGCACCAGCACGACCGAGGGCAAGCCGGCGCGGGCGGCGTAGGCGGCGGTGGAGCCCGCGGCGTTTCCGCTGGACGCGCACACCACTGCCGGCGCGCCCTGGGTGATCGCCTGGGCGATACCCACCGCGGTCGCCCGGTCCTTGAACGACCCGGATGGATTGAGGTGATCGAGTTTGTACCGCAGCCGTTCAGTGGCACACCAGGCCCGGGTGCTGGTGGCAGACACCAGCGGGGTCTGTCCTTCGCCCATGCTCAGCCACGCGGTCTCCTGGCTGATCGGCAGCCGTCCCGCGTATCGCCAGGCACCCGTTGACTCCGTGGTGGCCGGCAGTGCGACGGGAGCGGGTGGGAGCACGACTGGTCCGCCGCAACCCGCGCAGTAGTCCGGAAACTCCGTGCGCTGCGGTCGATCGCAGAGCACACAGTGCGCGAGACCTTCGGGCCGGTCGCGGTGGTCCAATTCGGTCTCCTGTTCGTCAGTGCCACGCCGACCGCATCTGGTCGAAGGGGGAGTGCGGGGTAGCGAGATCTGTGTACTTGCATATAATGCAAGTAGATTGCGTATACTGATGTTATGAAGCAGCACAGTACGGAGTCGCCCTGTGCGGGTCAAGCGACGGTTGGGAGGAATCGGTGAGTGAGAGCCTCCGGCGAGGCCTGCGAGTGCTTGCCGCGCTCGCGGACGAACCGGCGACCGCGAGTCGGATCGCCGAGTCGCATGACATCAGCCTGTCGACGGCAGTGCGACTGCTGCGCTTGCTCGCGGACGAGGGGTTCGCGCTACGCGATGACGCCGGTCGATACCACGTGGGGAGCCAGTTACTGCGGGTTGCCTACCAGGTGGTGGCCGAGATGGATGTCCGGCAGGTGGCCGCACCGGTGTTGCGGGCATTGAACGCGGAAACCAACCACACCGTCCACCTCGGCTACTTCGAGAACCCGACGCTGATCTATGTGGACAAGTACGCGGGTACCGCGCCGGTCCAGATGCATTCCCGGATCGGACAGCCAGCACCGTTGCACTGCACCGCGATGGGCAAAGCCGTTGCCGCGTACTTGCCGGACGATGAGCGGGCCGCGTTGGTCACCGAGCTCGAGTTCGTCGCGAGTACGCCACGAACGATTACCAATGGCGCGGAGTACCTACATGCCCTCGATGAGGTGTGCGCTACCGGATACGCGCTGAACCTCGGCGAGCACGAGGAGGTGGTTTCCGCGGTCGCGGTTCCGATCCGCCGGCCGGACGGGCGTGTGCAGTATGCGATCGATGTGGCGGTACCGAACTTCCTCGTCGATGAGCAGGCACTGCGCGCGTTGATTCCGCGGGTCGTTGCCGCGGCCGCGGAGATCGAATCCGCGCTCGGCTACGCATAGGCGCCAGAGTCGGTTCTACTGGGCGATGGTCCACCCGCCGTCCACGGGTAGCACCACCCCGTTGATGTATGTCGCTAATGGACTGAGTAGGAACAAGACTGTCCATGCCACCTCATCCGGCTTGCCGGCCCGACCGAGTGGTATCCGGCCGAGGATCCGCTGGCCCAGTTCGGTTTCCGTGAACCCGGCGATTCGTGGCGTCGCGGTCATGCCTGGTGCGACGGCATTGGCGCGGAACTCGGCGGCGCGGTAGGTGGCGATATGCCGTGTATAGCCAGCGATACCTGCCTTGCTCGCGCAGTACCAGTCCGAAGCGGTACCAAGCAGGTTGCCAGCGACCGAGGCGATATTCACCATCGCGGCGCCCGCGGGAGCGCCTGCCGACAGCCAGCTGTCCACCATCGTTCGCGTACTGCCGATGGCGATACGGACGGCCTCGTCAAAGTCGAGATCGAACTGCGATGCCGGCCCGGCATTATTGACCAGATAGCGAATGGTGCCGAGGGTTCGGCTGTCCGCGAAACCGTCCGCAACCTGCTCTGGTGAGCTGACGTCCGCGATGATTTTCCGCGCCGTGCCACCGGTTCGGGCGATCTCCGCTGCGGTTTCCGCGAGTTCCTGGGCGTTCCGGTCCCATGCGGCAACGTAGAGCCCGAGCTCGGCGGCCCGTAGTGCGATCGATTTCCCGATCCCGCTTGCGGCGCCGCTGACCACCAGTACATCACCTGCGCTGAAGCCAAGGTCGATCCGTTGCTCAGACGCCATAACCGCCGTCCACATCGAGTTTCTGTCCGGTGATGAAACCGGCTCGATCGGAGGCGAGAAAGGTGACCGCCTCGGCTATATCGGTGGCGCGGCCGAACCGGCGCAGCGGGATGTTGCGTCGCGCTACCGCGAGGGCATGCTCGTCGAGCTCACCGGTACCGATCAACTCGGCGGCCATCCCGTCGGTCAGCATTCCTGGCCCGACACAGTTGAATCGCACTCCGAAGCGGCCTTCCTCGGCGGCAAAGGCGCGCACCAACGCCTCGACCGCGCCCTTGGTGCCCGCGGAAAGCCCGTCGCGCGCCGGGTAGCGAGTGGTCGCCGCCGTGGTGACCGCGACCACGTTGCCGGCACTGGCGCGCAGCGCGGGAAGTGTTTCGTGTACGACGGTAAAGAAGCCCGCGGCTTCCTGGTTCAGCTGTGCGATGTATCGCGCCGGCGGCACCGTGGACAGATAGGTCATCGGTACCTGCGGCCCGGCGGCGTGTACGAGTGTGTGGATCGCTCCGAATCTGGCTTTGGTCGCCGCGATGAACTCAGCCGCCGAGGAGCCATCGGTGAGGTCGAGCTGGGTTGCCTCGGCCGTTACTCCCGCCGACTCCAGCTCGGCGACCAACGCCTTCGCCGACGATTCCGCCGTGCGATACGTGAAAGCGAGGGAACTGCCTTCGATTCCCAGCGCACGACACACCGCCGTGCCAATTCCGCCGGTACCGCCGGTCACCACGGCGGCCCCTTGGCGTTCCGCGAACTCCGACACGACGACTCCTCGGTGCCAGTGAGCCAACAGGCACTTGGCTGAACCCAGGGTGACGATACCGTGGAATCAATACAAGACCAAGCGCTTGCTTGATTATCCTGAACGGGTGTGGTTGCCTGCCAGCAGGGGTGCGAACGCGGCGAGGTGAGGTGGCCAATGGTCGGGTCATGCGTGGATCGCTCGGTAATCATTACGGGTGCGGGGCAAGGGCTCGGTCGGTCGCATGCCCTCGAGTTCGCTCGGCACGGCGCCAAGCTGGTACTGAACGATGCAGGCACCGCGGTGCACGGAGTCGCCGAGGAGATCCGTGCCGCCGGCGGCACCGTCGTGGTGAGTACCGGCGATATCGCCGATTGGCACTATGCGGCGGAGCTGGTGCATACCGCTGTCGATGCGTTTGGCCAGCTGGACACTCTGGTGAACAACGCGGGAATCAACCGCGACCGGATGCTGGCGACGATGTCCGAACAGGATTGGGACGAGGTCCTCAGGGTCGATCTGAAGGGGCATTTCGCGCCCTTGCGGCATGCCGCGGCGTACTGGCGGGAGCGTGCCAAATCCGGTGGGAGCATCGCGGCGCGGATCGTGAACACCTCATCGGGCGCCGGCTTGCTCGGCAGCGTCGGTCAGGGCAACTATGCGGCGGCGAAAGCGGGTATCGCGGTACTTACCCAGATTGCCGCCGTGGAACTGGGTAGGTACGGCGTCCAGGTGAACGCTATCGCGCCCTCGGCGAGAACACCGATGACCGAATCGGTCTTTGCCGAGATGATGGCCAAACCCGCTGACGGGTTTGACGCCATGGATCCAGCCAACGTCGCGCCTCTGGTGGTGTGGTTGGGTAGCGCGCGCTCGGTCGCCGTCACCGGCAGGGTGTTCGAAGTGTCTGGTGGTGACGTGGCACTTGCTGATGGTTGGCGATACGGCGAACCAGTCGCCAAGCGGGATCGTTGGCAGGTCGACGAGCTCGACGCCGTCGTCGCCGAACTGCTCGAGCGCGCCGGGCCACCCGCAGCGGTATACGGAGCCTGATATGTCAGCTGGTCTGAAGTTGTCCGATGCGGACGAACGGTTTCGGCTGCGGGCACGTGCCTGGCTCGCCGACAACCTTGCCGGGGAGTTCGCGGACGTCGTCGGTACTGGTGGCCCTGGCCGGGAGCACCAGGCGGTGCGGCGGCGCCGGCAGTGGGAGCGCCGGTTGGGTGCGAGTGGCTGGATCGGGCTCGGTTGGCCGAAGCGGCATGGTGGACAGGACGCCTCGCTCCTGCGCCAGGTCGTCTTTCATGAGGAGTATGCCCGCGCCGGCGCGCCCGCACGGCTCGGGCATATGAGCGAACAACTTGTCGGACCAACGTTACTCACCTTCGGCACGGCCGAACAGCAGGCGCGGTTCCTGCCAGGCATCCTGCGCGGCGAGGTGTTGTGGTGCCAGGGATACTCCGAGCCGGACGCGGGTTCGGATCTGGCTGGCGTGCGTACCAGCGCGGTTCGAGAAGGCGGGCACTATGTGCTCAGCGGGCAGAAGATATGGACGTCCTTGGCGGATATCGCGGATTGGTGTTTCGTGCTCGCGCGCACCGACCCGGACCAGACGCGCCATCGAGGGTTGTCGTATCTGCTGGTGCCGCTGGATCAGCCGGGCATCGAGATCCGGCCGATCCGGCAGATCACCGGCACCTCGGAGTTCAACGAGGTGTTCTTCGATGGCGCGCGAACCGCGGTGGACAATCTCGTTGGCGCGGAAGGCGATGGCTGGCGGGTGGCGATGGGCACGCTGGCCTTCGAACGCGGCGTCGCGACTCTTGGCCAGCAGATCGGTTTCGAGCGTGAACTGAACGCGATCATCGCAACCGCCCGAGCGACCGGAGCCATCGACGATCCCGCGTTGCACGCACGTATCGTCGACGCGTGGATCGGGCTGCGGGTGATGCGCTACACCGCGCTCCACACACTGAGTTCCGCTGGCACGGGACCTTCGGGAAGCGAAGGCTCGATTTCCAAGCTGCAGTGGGCAAACTGGCATCGAAACCTTGGCGAGCTCGCCGTGGACGTCACCGGTGCGGCCGGGCTCGTCGCCGGCGGCGCTTCGGATGAGCTGACCGAGGAACAGTTGCTGTTCCTGTACACCCGGGCGGACACGATCTACGGCGGCACCAACGAGATCCAGCGCAACATTGTCGCCGAGCGAGTGCTCGGTATGCCCCGGTGAGCTGAGGAGTCGAGCCGTGCGCCAGTACGATCGAAACGAACCGCCGGGGCTGTCCGAGCCAACAGAGCTGTCCGAACCAACAGAGCCGTCTGAACCAATAGAGCGCAGGGAGATGCGCCGCACCGTGGCCGACTTCCTCGACCGGCACGCCGATATTCGCACGGCGATGACCAACGCCGATGGTTACGACAGGGAGCTATGGCGCCGGGGAGTCGACGAGCTCGGCGTGAGCGCGTTGCTGGTACCCGAGCGCTGCGGGGGGCTGGGGATGAGCTTTGCGGACGGCGCGGTGTTGGTAGCGGAGTTCGGTCGTCGGCTGGTACCAAGTCCGCTGCTGGACACCGTGGTCGCGACAGCCGTACTCGCCGCCTGTGGTACCGATGAGGCGGATTGGCTGCTGACCGAGATCGCGACGGAAGGACTGTCCGTAGCGGTGGCGTTCGCGGAACCGGAAGCCGGTTGGTGCGCCGATTCGCTCGCATCTCGCGCCGCGTCGCATTCCGCTGGCTGGACGTTGCGTGGCGCCAAGGAATACGTGGCGCACGGGGCGACAGCGGATCTTCTGCTGGTACCCGCGCGGACCACCGAGGGGGAGCTGCGGCTCTATGTGACAAGGGCCAGCGATGCCGGTCTGCGCCGCACCAGTCGGACCGCTCTTGACCATACGCGGACTCTGGCCGAGATCGAGTTCACCGATGCCGTCGCGGTGCGGGTGGACGGTTCCGCCGGTGGCGCGGACAGCGTCGCGTTGCTGAGCGGGCTGATGCTGACCGCGCTTGCCGTCGAGTCTGCCGCCGCGGCGCGGTCGTGCCTGTCGGGGATCGTGACGTATCTGTCCGTCCGGCAGCAGTTCGGTCGCGCGCTCGGTTCGTTTCAGGCGCTCAAGCACCGGTGCGCCGACCTGGCCGTACGCGTCGCTGGCGCCGAAGCCACCGCCTGGTATGCCACCGAATCGGTCGGAAACGGCGCCCAGGCCGCCACGACTCCCGAACTGGCCAAGGTGGTGTGTGCCGATGCACTGTTACGGGTCGCCGCGGAGTCGGTTCAGCTACACGGCGGTATCGGCTTCACGTTCGACCACGACGCGCACCTCTTCCTCAAACGCGGCAAGGCGAATCAGCTGCTGTTCGGATCTGGTCAGCAGTTGCGTACCCGGGTAGCCGAAGCCGCCGGGCTAGGCACCTAGCGCCGGAACTCCGGATTGACCGCGAGATAGCGGGCCGGGATCTCGCCGCCGCCGTCGACCAGGAGCTCGGCACCGCTGACGTAGCCCGCTTCGGGGGCGGTCAGCAGTAAGCAGGCGGAAGCGACATCCTCCGGGCTGGCCATCCTGGCCATCGGAATGGTTGCGGCTACCCGGAGCTGGCCATCCGCGTCGCCGTAGTTCTGTTGCGACAGTTCGGTGTGCACCAGGCCGACGGTGACCTGGTTGACCCTTACCTTCGGCGCGAACTCCATACCGAGCGTGCGGGTGAGCATGCTCAGCCCGGCCTTCGCGGCGGAGTAGGCCGCGGCGCCCGGCGCGGGGTGACGGCCTGCCACACTACCGATGTTGATGATCTGTCCACCCTCTGGCTGGTCTCGCATCACCTGATACGCCGGTTGCGCCAGGTAGAACGGCGCGAGCAAGTTCAGGGTCACCACCGCCGAGACGAATCGCGGGGATACCGTCGTACTGTCCGCGGGCGGTGCGCCGCCCGCGTTGTTGACCAGCACGTCGAGCCTGCCGAACCGTTCCTTCGCGGCCGCTACGACGGCGGCGGCCTGCTCGGGCTGCCGGATATCGGCCTGTTCGAAGACAGCCGTTCGTTCCCCGCTGGTGGGCAGCCGCTCGACCTCGGAACGACCGCATACCAAAACATCCGCGCCGGAGGCGAGAAATCGCTCGGCGATCGCGGCGCCGATTCCTCGGGTCCCGCCGGTGACGATGACGGCGCGGCCGACCTGCTCGCTCATCCCAGCCGCTCCACGATCGTGACATTGGCCTGGCCGCCGCCCTCACACATGACCTGCAGGCCATAACGGCCGCCGGTTCGATCGAGCTCGTGCACCAAGGTGGTCATCAGCCGGGCGCCGGTCGCGCCAAGCGGATGGCCGAGCGCGATCGCCCCACCGTGCACGTTCACCCGTTCCGGATCGGCTCCGCTCTCGTCGAGCCAAGCGAGCACTACCGAGGCAAAGGCTTCGTTGATCTCGATCCGGTCGATGTCGGTGATGGCGAGCCCCGCGCGGCTGAGCGCGTGCGCGGTAGCTGGGATCGGCGCGGTGAGCATCCACACTGGATCCGCGCCGCGCGCGGAGAGATGGTGGACCCGCGCTCGGGGCGTGATGCCATGCGCCCGTACCGCCTGTTCGGACATCACGAGCAGGGCGGCGGCACCATCGCAAACCTGACTGGAAACCGCCGCGGTTATCTTGCCCCCTTCGGTGATCGGCGCGAGTTTGGCCATCTTCGCCAACGAGGTGTCCTGGCGGGGACAGGTGTCTACTTCAGCGGCGCCGAGCGGCATGATCTCCCGGTCAAAGTGGCCATCTCGAATCGCCGCGGTGGCGCGCTGATGGCTCCGCAGTGCGAAGGACTCCATGGCTGTCCGGCTGATTCGCCATTCCTCGGCGATCATCTCCGCGGCGCGAAACTGGGATACGGAGGCGTTGCCATAGCGGCGTTGCCAGCCGGGTGAACCGGAGAACGGGTCGGCGAAGCCGAACTGTTCTCCGGCTGTCATCGCCGCCGAGATGGGGATGGCACTCATGTTCTGCACGCCGCCCGCGACCACGATATCCGCCGTTGCGCTCAGTACGGCCTGCGCGGCGAAGTGCAGGGCCTGCTGGGAGGAACCACATTGCCGGTCCACGGTGACGCCAGGTACGGCATCGGGTAATCCCGCGACAAGCCATGCGGTTCTGGCGATATCGCCGGCCTGCGAACCTATCGTGTCCACGCAACCAAGAATCACGTCGTCCACGGCGGCGGGATCGATTCCCGTTCGCTCCACCAGTCCGGCGAGGACGTGCGCGGCCAAGTCCGCGGAATGTACCTCCGCCAGCGCGCCACCTCGCTTGGTGACGGGCGTGCGCACCGCGTCCACGATGTAGGCCTCGGCCATATACGGACCCTCTCCGGTAGGGGATGCTGGGTTCCCAGGCATGCTGAGTCTAGCAAGCGCTTGGTTGGCGTACTAGGATTGGTGAGAACGTTCGAAGCGGGACGGTCACGGGAGGTTCGGTGTCGCGTGTAGTTACCGGAAGTTCCACGACGATCCCCGAGTGTTTACGGTCGGCGGCCGTCGAAGTGCCTGGCAGGCCGGCGATCATCGACGGCGACCGCTGGTTCAGTTACGCCGAGCTGGATGCGGCCGCCACCCGATTTGCCAGCGCACTGATCGCGCGGGGCGTGCGCGCCGGCGACCGGGCGGCGATCTGGGCGCCGAACACGGCGGAATGGGTGATCGCCGCGCTGGGTATGCATGCGGCGGGCGCGATCCTGGTGCCCATCAACACACGCTTTCGTGGGGCTGAGGCCAGTTACGCGCTGCGGAAGGTCGGCGCGACGGTACTGGTTGTCCAGGATGGCTTTCTGGATACCGGTTACCTGGCCATGGTCAGGGAAAGCCTGGGTTCCGAAACCGGCACGGCGCCAGCGGAGCGTTCTCCGGTTCCCGGTATACCCACGTTGCATACCGTCGTCACGACCGACGACCGCGGCGATGACTCCGTGTGGCCGTTCGACCGATTTCTCGAACTCGCCGATAACGGGCACAGCGCCGAGGTGGATCGTCGGATCGCGACACTGCGCGGGAAAGACGTGGCGGATATTCTGTTCACCTCGGGTACTACCGGATATCCGAAGGGAGCGATGGTCAGCCATCGGGCCAATCTCGTGGTCAACGCGGCCTGGAGCGATATGGTGGGACTCGAGCCAGCTGACCGGTACCTGCTGGTCAATCCGTTCTTTCACAGCTTTGGCTACCGCGCGGGTATTCTGGCTTGTCTCATTCGCAGGGCAACCATGATCCCGCTCCCGGTATTCGATGTGGACACCGCGCTGCGGGCCATCGCGCGGGAACGCGTCACGGTCTTTCCCGGTGCGCCGGCGGTGTATTCCGCGATCCTGGCGCATCCTCGGCTCGCCGATTACGACATCGGCTCGGTGCGGCTCGCGGTGACCGGCGCTACCGTGGTTCCGGTCCCGCTATTGCGAAGTATGCGCACCGAACTGGGCTTTCGAGACGTGATCACCGCTTACGGGTTGACCGAGACCTGTGGCACGGTAACCGTTTGTCCACCGGATACCGACGAGGATCGGCTGTCTACCAGTTGCGGTAAGGCGATTCCCGGCACGGAGGTGATCGTCGTCGACGCGGCCAACCAGCGGCTGCCAGCAGGAGAGACCGGCGAGATACTGGTACGTGGCGACAATGTGATGCTTGGCTACTACGCGGACCAGGACGCTACCGACGCCGCGATCGACTCGGCTGGCTGGCTGCGCACCGGTGATATCGGTTGGCTGGATTCCGACGGGTATCTCCGGGTCACCGACCGGCTCAAGGATATGTTCGTGGTTGGCGGGTTCAACGTTTATCCGGCCGAAGTCGAAAGACTGCTCGCCGAGCACCCCGCGGTGTCCGAAGTGGCCGTGGTCGGCATGCCGGATGAGCGCCTTGGCGAGGTTGGCCACGCGTACGTGGTGCGCCGGCGAGGTGTTGAACCGACCGAAGACGAACTGATCGAACATTGCCGGGCGATCATGGCGAACTTCAAGGTGCCGCGAAAGGTGTCGTTCTGCCCCGAACTGCCGCGTACCGCGAGCGGCAAGGTGCAGAAATTCCGGCTCGGCGCCGCAGGCTGATGGTCTCCCGGTAGCGACTGCGGCGCCAGCCTCCCTGGCTTGACGGTGGAGTCCTTGCTGGTAAGCTAAACCAACCAAGCGCTTGCTACGGATCGCGATGCGAGGAGCCGTGGATGGTTGATAAGCGGATGACGGGAGCTGATGTGATCTCCCGGTTGAGGTCCGGGATGACCATCGGGATTGGCGGCTGGGGATCGCGTCGTAAACCGATGTCCTTGGTACGGGAAATCCTCCGTTCGGACCTGCGAGACCTGACGATCGTCAGCTATGGCGGCCCCGATGTCGGCCTGTTGTGTGCCGCGGGCAAGGTGCGCAAGCTGGTGTTCGGCTTCGTCTCGCTGGACTCGATCGCGCTGGACCCGCATTTCCGGGCCACCAGGCAAGCCGGCGCTATTGACGTCGTCGAGCTGGACGAGGGAATGCTGCAGTGGGGCCTGTACGCCGCTGGGCTCAACTTGCCGTTCCTGCCAACCCGTGCTGGCCTTGGTTCGGATGTCCTTACCCATACTCCGGAACTGCGGACGGTCATTGACCCGTACGACGGTGACGAGCTCGTCGCGATGCCTGCCTTGCCGCTGGATGCCGCGGTGGTGCACATGAACCGTGCTGACGAACACGGCAACGCGCAGTTTCTCGGTCCGGACCCCTACTTCGATGACCTGTTCTGCATGGCTGCCGAGCAAGCCTTCGTGTCCTGTGAGCGGATCGTGCCCACGGCGGAATTCACCGAGGTTGCCCATCCGGCGACGTTGCGGATCAGCCGCATGATGGTGACCGGAGTTGTCGAAGCCCCCGGCGGCGCGCGTTTCACCTCATGTGTTCCGGACTATGAGCGCGATGAGGAACTGCAACGCGAGTACGCCGCGGCCGCGGCCGATGACGAGGCATGGCAGGCGTTCGCCGGACGGTACTTGCGGGAGGCATTGGCATGACCGATTCCACTGTGCCCGCCGACCGGTGGGCGGAGCCGGACATGACAACCGGCGACGAAACGGTGACGCGCGCCGAAGTCTGCGTCGTTGCCTGTGCCGAGGTGTTCCGGGGCAGTGGGGAAATAATGGCCAGCGCGTTTGGCACCATACCGGCAATCGGCGTGCGCCTTGCCCGGCATACCTTCGCCCCCGATTTGTTGCTATCGGACGGTGAAGCGCTGTTGATGCGCGGTACCTGGCCGGTAGGCACTCCGGCGGAAGGCGACATCGAGGGCTGGGCGCCCTTTCGGGCCGTCTTTGATCTGGTGTGGCACGGGAAACGGCATGTGATGATGATTCCCAGCCAGCTCGATGTTCATGGAAACATGAATATTTCGGCGATCGGCGATTACCACCGGCCGAAGGTGCAGTTGCTCGGTGCGCGTGGCGGTCCGGGGAATACAGTTTGTCATCCAACCAGCTACTGGATACCCAAACATTCCCCGAGGTCTCTCGTGTCCAAGGTGGACATGGTTAGTGGTGTAGGTCATGACCGGGCAGCCGCCGCCGGTCCCGCCGCGCGGCGCTACCACCAGTTGCACCGGGTGGTCACGAATCTCGGCGTTCTGGACTTCGCCGCTGATGGCCGGCTTCGTCTGGTATCCGTGCATCCCGGCGTGACCGTGCCGCAGGTACGCGCGGAAACCGGGTTTCCGCTCGACTTGGCCGGTGCCACGGAGAACACGGTGGCCACCACCCGGTTGCCGACGGCTGCCGAGCTGCGACTGATCAGGGAGGAACTCGACCCAGCGGGTCTGCGGGAACACGAGGTGCCGTCGTGAACGCGGATTCGTCTGCGATTGCGGCCCCGCTGTACACCAGGGCCTGCGAGCTGTTCGGGGTGCGATACCCCATCGTGCAGACCGGTATGGGTTATGTCTCGGATGTCGGGCTGACGGCCGCTACCGCGCGGGCCGGCGGTCTTGGCATCCTCTCCGCGGCGCTGCTCGACTATGCCGAGCTGGCTACCGCGATCGAGGCGATACAGGCGAGAACCGATCGGCCCTTCGGCGTGAACATCCGTGCCGATCAGCCCGATGTGGCACGCCGGATCGATCTGCTGATCAGCGCCGGCGTGCGCGTGGCCTCATTTGCCCTTGCCCCACGGCAGGGCCTGATCGACCGCTGCAAAGAAGGCGGTCTTGTCGTGCTGCCTTCCGTCGGGGCACGGCGCCATGCCGAGAAAGTCGCCTCCTGGGGCGCGGATGCCGTCGTCGTGCAGGGCAGCGAAGGTGGTGGGCACACCGGAGGGGTACCCACCAGCCTGCTGCTGCCGCAGGTGGTGGACGCCGTTGATATCCCGGTACTCGCCGCGGGTGGTTTCTTTGACGGCCGTGGCCTTGTCGCGGCGCTTTCCTATGGCGCCGCCGGTGTCGCGATGGGTACGCGTTTCCTGTTGACCAGCGATTCTCCCGTTCAGGACAGCATCAAAGCGGCCTATCTGCGTGGAACCGTCGATGACACCGTGCTGACCACCGAAGTTGACGGCGTGCCCCAACGGGTGCTGCGCACCGGCATGGTGGACAGGCTGGAACGAGGTTCCACGGCTGGCCGGTGGCTGCGCGCCGGCCGCAACGCGATCGCTTTTCGCAAGCTGTCCGGAACCCGCTGGCGCGACCTGGTGCAGGAGGGCCTTGCGATGCGCAAGGACGGGCAGCTCACCTGGAGCCAGGTGGTGATGGCGGCAAACGCCCCGATGCTGTATCGCGCCGGCCTACTGGACGGCGAGGCGGAGCTCGGGGTGTTCGCCACCGGCCAGGTGGTGGGGCTGATCGACGACTTGCCCAGTTGCGCGGGGCTGATCGAGCGGATCGTCGGGCAAGCCACGGAAGTATTGCGGGGATTCGGTGTCGCTCCCGATACGGATACCGCGGGGTCCATAGCCGACAGCAAGGCGGTGGACCGTGCCTGAACCGAGCGCGCCTCCGGTCGCGCATAACCTGCTTGCCGAGCGTACCGTGTTGGTCACCGCCTCGGCCGGCACCGGCATCGGCTATGCCACCGCGCGGCGGTGTGCCGAAGAGGGAGCGCGCGTCGCGATCAGCGACCGGCACGAACGCCGACTGGCGGAGGCAGCCGATCAGCTCGCCGAACTCACCGGCACACGCCCGCTTGCCGTGCCCTGTGATGTCACCGACCGGGCACAGATCGATCGACTGGTGGACACCGTCGCGGCGGAGTACGGCGGCATCGATGTACTGGTGAACAATGCCGGGCTCGGCGGTACGGCGAGCGTGCTCGAGATGACCGACGAGCAATGGGACACGGTGTTGGGGATCAGCCTGACCGCGACCTTCAAAGTCACCCGTGCCACGCTCCGGCATATGGTTCCAGCCGGCCGTGGCGTCATCGTGAACAACGCCTCGGTGATCGGCTGGCGCGCACAGGCTGGCCAGGCGCACTACGCAGCGGCCAAGGCCGGAGTGATGGCACTGACCCGCTGTGCGGCCATGGATGTGTCCGAGCACGGAATCCGGATCAATGCCGTCGCACCCAGTATCGCGACGCATCCGCATCTGGCCAAAGTCACCAGCGCCGAACTGCTCGCCACGCTCGCGGAGCGCGAGGCCTTCGGCCGCGCGGCCGAACCGTGGGAGGTAGCCAACGTGATCGTGTTTCTGGCCAGCGATTACTCGTCGTACCTGACCGGCGAGGTCGTCTCCGTCAGCAGTCAACACCCGTGACTCGCAACGAAATGAGGCAGCAATGGTCGACCCTGCCGCGGTGGGAAATGCCGGCACGGCGTTTCGAATGGACATCGAGCGCGGCAAGATTCGAGAGTTCGCTCATGCCACGCGCAGCGCCGATCCACGTTACCTCGAAGTGGATCGGCCGGTTGTCCCGCCGACTTTCCTGACCACAACCTTCTTCTGGCAGCACGACCAGGCGGACCCGTGGCCGTCGGTTCAGCTGGACCAGCAGCGCGGCCTACACGCCGAGCAGGAGTACGAGTTCTTCGGCCCGCCTCCCCGCGCCGGTACTCGACTCACCTGCCAATCCCGGATCGGTGAGATCTACACCAAGCAGGGACGCCGGGGCGGTGAACTCACCTTCGCGACCATGCACACCGATTTCTGGGACGAGGATGGCCGGTTGGTCGCCCGGGCGACCATGACCGGCGTGGAAACCGGCCAGCCACCGAAGGGGGAGACGTGACCGTGCCAGCCGCGCCCGCAGCCTGGCGGATCGGTCCGGTTTGCCGGACGGATTTCGTTCGGTATCAAGGCGCTTCCGGTGATATGAACCCGATCCACCACGATGAGCCGTTTGCTCAGGAAGCCGGGTTCCCGACCCCGTTCTCGGTGGGCATGTGGCAGGCGGGGCTACTCGGCAGCTATGCGGCGAGCTGGCTTGGCCCGGAGAACGTGCGCCGGTTCCGAATCAGATTCCGGGAGCAGGTATGGCCCGAGGATGTGCTCACTTGCGACGGAAAGATCCTGCGGGAGTATGCCGAAAATGGCCAACGGATAGCTGAGGTTGAGCTGACCTGCCGGCGGCAGACGGGCTCCGTGGCGGTTACGGCCCTGGCAACCTTTGTGATCCCCGCCGAGACGGAGGCAGCCGATGGCGAATGAGCCGGTTCCGTCGTCAGAACCGAACCCAGTGCGCCGTACCGTCCGCGCGGACGGCGTGGCTGAGCTGGTCGTAGACCACCCGCCGGTGAATGCGTTACCGGTAGCGGGATGGTTTGCCCTCGCGGAAGCCGTCACCGCCATGGGCGCCGACCCTACCGTGCGGTCCGTTGTGCTGCGGGCTGCGGGGCGTGGGTTCAACGCGGGCGTGGATATCAAGGAGATGCAACGAACCGCCGGATTCAGCGCGTTGGTCGGGGCGAATCGCGGGTGCTACGCCGCGTTCAAAGCGGTGTACGAGTGTCCTGTCCCGGTCATCGCCGCGGTACACGGATTCTGCCTTGGTGGTGGTATCGGACTCGTCGGCAACGCCGATGTGATCCTTGCCGCCGAGGACGCGACCTTCGGGCTGCCCGAAGTGGACCGTGGGGCACTTGGTGCCGCGACGCATCTTGCCCGACTGGTACCACAGCACCGGATGCGTGCGATGGTTTACACCGCGGCCACGGCCACCGCGGCGGAACTACACGGCTATGGTTCGATCCACGCGGTCGTTCCCGTAGACCAGCTGCGTGCCTCCGCGTTGGAGCTTGCCGCGCGGATCGCTGGCAAAGACCCGACGGTGATCCTCGCGGCGAAGGAATCGCTCAACGGAATTGATCCCTGGGACGTGAACCGCAGTTACCGGTTCGAGCAGGGCTTTACGTTCGAACTCAATCTCGCCGGCGTGGCCGAGGACCTGCGTAGCGAATTCGGCCGCTCGTCGCTACCCGGCGAAGGGGCTGGCTGATGGATCTGACCTGGAGCGAGCGGGAACAGGCCTTTCGCGCCGAGGCGAAAGCATGGCTGACCGCGAACGTGCCTGCCGAGCCACTGCCTTCCGGGGACACCAGGGAAGGGTTTGCCGCCCATGTCGACTGGGAGCGCAGGATGTTCGCGGACCGTTGGTCGGTGGTCTCCTGGCCGCCCGAATACGGTGGCCGGGATGCGAGCCTGTGGGAATGGCTGATCTTCGAAGAAGAGTACTACCGGGCAGGGGCGCCACAGCGGGTCACGCAGAACGGCATATTCCTGCTCGCGCCAACCTTGTTCGAGTTCGGCACGCCGGAGCAACAGCGGTACTGGCTGCCCCGAATGGCCGCCGCGGAGGATCTCTGGTGTCAGGGCTGGTCCGAGCCCGGCGCGGGGAGTGATCTCGCGGCGATCCGCAGCCGTGCCGACCGGGACGATCAAGCGGGTGGTTGGCGGCTCACCGGACAGAAGACGTGGACCACCCGTGGCGCTTTCTGCACGCACCTTTTCGGACTGTTTCGCAGCGGTCCCAGTGCCGACCGGCACAGGGGGCTCAGCTATTTCCTGGTCCCTTTGGATACGCCTGGGGTCACGGTGCGGGGATTTCCGCGACTGGACGGCGACGAGGGTTTCGCTGAGGTGTTCTTCGCGGACGCCTTCGTGCCGGATAGTCACGTACTCGGCGAGGTGCACGAGGGTTGGCGGGTGGCCATGGCCACCACCGGCTCGGAACGCGGCCTTACCCTGCGCTCGCCTGGCCGGTTCAAGCACGCCGCGGATCGGCTGATCGCGGAGGTCGCGCACCGCCATCCGGCGGCGACGGATGCGCTGATCGAGAGGGTGACCGGAGTGTGGCTGAGGGCTTTCGCCTACCAGCAGTTCACCCTGGCACAGGTAAGTCAGCTCATCGCTGGCGAAGCACCCGGTGCCCGATCCAGCCTGAACAAGGTCTACTGGTCCGAACTGGACATCGAGCTGCACGAGACCGCTCTCGAGCTGCTGGGTATGGACGGTCAGCTGGACAACGAGTGGAGTCGAGGTTTCCAGTTCTCGCTGGCCGGCCCGATCTATGCCGGTACCAACGAGATTCAACGGAACATCATCGCCGAACGGCTACTCGGCTTGCCGAGGAAGTGATCCGATGCGATTCGCCCCAACAGCAGAGCAGCAGGACCTTCGGATCGCGGTACGGGAACTGATGCGGGACCGTTGCCCATCCTCGGTGGTACGCGCCGAGCCGGACGATCCGGCGATCAACGGGCTGGCCGAGGAAATCTGCCGGATGGGTGCGCTCGGCTTGCTTGTCGCCGAGCGAGACGGCGGCCTTGGCTTGGATGAGAACTACCTGGTTCCGCTGATGGTCGAGACCGGCTGGGCGGCGGCGCCGCTACCGCTGGTGGATTCTATCGCGTTCGCTCCGGGTTTACTGTCCCACGCCGGGTATTCCGACGGTCCGGATTACCGGAAGCGGTGGTGCGTAGCGGATCCAGCGAAGCGAGCTGAGACACGCTTCGGCCAGCCAGCAGGATTGCTGCTGCGGGGCGGATTCGGTGGTACCGGGGCGGTCCAGTTGGTCGATCTCGACACCGCGGTCCGTAGCCACCTCGCCGCGATGGATCCATCCGCCGATGTGCACGACGTTCGCGGCGGGCAGGAGTTGGCCATCGTGGACGATCCAGTCCTTGTTCGGCAAGCATGGCAACGTGGCGTGCTTGCCGCGGCCGCCCAGCTGATCGGACTCGCTCGACATATGCTCGAGATGACAGTGGACTATGTCGCGGGGCGCACCCAGTTCGGCGTTCCAGTGGGGAGTTTCCAGGCCGTCAAGCATCGCCTTGCCACGGCCCTACTCGCCGTCGAGTTCGCGGCGCCCGTAGTGGATCGCGCCGGACACTCCATGGCCAGTGCGAATCCCGGGGCCGACCGGGATGTGTCCAGTGCCAAGGCACTCGCCTCGGAGGCCGCTCGCGCGGTGGGCAGGGAAGCCATCCAGTGCCACGGCGCGATGGGCTATACGACGGAGTACGACCTGCAGCTGTACCTGAAGCGGGCTTGGGCACTCGCCGCGGACTGGGGATCCGCCAGCTGGCATCGCGCGCGCCTTGCCGGCCACCTCGGCATGAGCCTTACCGGCAGTACGCCAGCCGGGTAGCGATGTGGTCGCAGTCGACAACGGGAAGGCAGGAACGGCATCGTGAGCGACAGGGACAACACCGAGATCGTGACCTACGAGCAGCGAGGCGGGGTCGCTGTCGTGACGATGAATCGGCCGAAGTATCGCAATGCGCAGAATTCAGCGATGACATACGCGCTGGATGACGCCTTCTACCGAGCGAGCGCGGACAACGATGTCAAGGCCGTGGTGCTGGCTGGCGCGGGCGAGCACTTCTCGGCTGGACACGATATCGGTTCGCCCGACCGAGACGCCGATGCATCGTTCGATCGCCGAGCTGGCCTGTGGTGGGACCACACCGACAAGCACGGTATGGACAACCGGCTCGCGCGCGAGTCCGAGGTCTACCTCGGGATGTGCCGGCGCTGGCGAGAACTGCCCAAGCCGATGGTCGCGATGGTGCAGGGTGCCTGCATCGCCGGCGGACTGATGCTCGCCTGGTGTGCCGATCTGATCATCGCGGCCGATGACGCGTTCTTCGCGGATCCCGTTGTGCGGATGGGTATACCTGGCGTGGAGTACTTCGCCCACCCATGGGTACTCGGACCTCGGTTCGCCAAGGAGTTCCTGTTCACCGGAGAGCGGTTTGCCGCCGACCGTGCGTTGGCGATCGGTATGGTGAACAGGGTGGTGCCGCGTGCGGAACTGGAAGCGGAAACGTTCGGGGTTGCCGAGAAAATAGCGGAGATGCCACGCCTCGGTCTCGCTCTCACCAAGAAGGCGATCAACCAGGCCGAAGACCTGATGGGGATGCGTTCCGGAATGGACGCGGCATTCGGTCTGCATCATGCGGCACACGCGCACAACGCGGAAGTGGGTGCCGATTCGCTGGCCGGACACACGGCCAAGTCGATGAAGGCGTCGGCGGACAAGTCCAGTTGAGCTGATCTGTCGAACCGCGTTTCTTAGTGATCTTGCGGTGGCTGGCTGTCGTGGGGCGTGGCGACGTCGTATGTTCGCGTTCTTTAAGGTTAGCGTGCTTATCGGGTTCGCGCGGGAGGTTGCCAGGCTGCGCCTGACCGCAATCTTTACGGATCTTGCGGTCGTCGTGCGACCGGGACTCGCTGCGTGCTCGTGCCACTCGACGCGTGATCGGCGAAATAGAGTTGAGCTGGTCGCGTGGCCGGCTCCGGCGAACGTGGCACGAACGCAGTCGGACAGTGGAGGTCGCGGTGGTCACGGTACCGGATCGGAAAGAAACGATCATGGCAGTATCGGCCGAATTGTTTGCCACGAAGGGTATTGGCCCAACCACGGTTCGGGATATTGGTGAAGCCGCCGGAGTGTTCTCCGGCAGCCTGTACCACTATTTCAGGTCCAAGAACGCGATCGTCGATGCCGTGCTGGCGCGGTTCATGGACGATATCGGTAGTCGGTTCCAGGCCGCCGTCACGAGAGCCGGTTCGCCCGTGGCAGTCGTCCGTGCCTTGATCAACGAAACCCTCCTGGTTATCGACGACCATCCGCATCCGACCAAGATGTACCAGAACGATCGGCAGTACCTCCGGGACAATGGGCTGCTCGAACGCGTGGACAGCGCTTCCCGCGCCATGCGGGGGTTCTGGCTGACTGCTATCCGTGCGGGCATCGCGGATGGCAGTTTCCGCGCGGACATACCACCTGAGGTGTTCTACCGTTCGCTGCGGGACACGTTGTGGGCGACGATGCACTGGCCGAACCGATCGCGGTACTCGACCCCGGAGTTTGCCGAGCTGATCAGCACCCTGTTCTTCGATGGGTTCGTCGTCAACCATCCCTGATTCATTGCTGGCGCTCCAACCAGCGGAAACGCCAGTACGACGGAAATCGTCCCCCGCTTAGGTCTGCCATTTCCGACCGTCAGCTGCTAACCTCGAATCAAGCGCTTGCTCAACTCGCTCTCCAGCGAAGGGATCACCGTGCGGAATCTCCAGGATCAGTTGGATCGGTTCGCCGGAGTCGCCGCTGAGCCACGGCGGGTAGCGCGATACCCGGTTAACGAGGCGATGATCCGGAACTGGGTAGAGGCGCACGACGACGATAATCCGATCTATGTGGACGATGCGGCCGCTCGGGCGGCCGGGCGGCCCGGGGTCGTATGCCCGCCGGCGATGATCTCGACGTGGGTGATGGCCGGTTATCGCCGGTACCGCGAGATACATCGACTGCGCGCGGAAGGTCACACGGAGGACTTTCCCTACTCGCGACTGCTCAGCTTGCTTGATGAGGCCGGCTTCACTTCCGTGGTCGCCACCGATCTGACCCAGGAGTATGTCCGGGACATTCATGTCGGCGAGCACATCACCGCGCATATCACCATCGAGGCGATATCGCCGATGAAGCGGACCGCGCTTGGCAACGGTCACTTCATCACGCTGCTGAAGAAGTACGTGAACCAGGATGGCGAGCTGCTCGTCGAGGAACGTTTCCGGCTCCTGCGCTTCGCCCCCGAATCGCGGAAGGATCCCTGATGAGTCATCAGTCAACCGCCGTACCGCCGCTGATCATCACCGAGGACAACAGGTTCTGGTTCGCCGCGGCAGAGCAGGGGTGGCTGGCGATCCAGCGCTGCACGCGGTGTCATACACTGCGTCATCCGCCCGCGCCGTGCTGCGCCCGGTGCCAGTCGTTCGAGTGGGATACCATCGAATCCAGTCGAAGGGCGAATCTGTGTAGCTACACGGTAATCCACCATCCGCGCGATACGGCTTTTGACTATCCGCTCGTGGTCGGACTCGTAGATCTTCCCGAAGGTATCCGGCTGGTCGCGGACATTGTCGGGATCGAGCCGGACGAGTTGGTTGCCGGCATGGAACTCGACGTGACCTTCGCAGAACACGCGCACGGCGCCGTCCTGCCGCGTCTGACCAGGCCGGAGGTGTGGCGGTGAACCAGCGCTTGACGAACTTGTCAGCGTGTCCGGTCGGTACGGCACTGCCGGAACTCAGCCTCGCGCTGGACCGCACGTCGATCGTGGCCACCGCGCTCGCTTCGCAGGACTTCGAGGATGTGCACCATGATCCGGCGAAGGCCGAATCGCGTGGCGCCTCGGATATCTTTCTGAGTATCAACGCGACCAACGGCTTCGTGGACAGATACATCACTGACTGGGCCGGACCGTCGGCCCGGATCACCAAGGTTTCGCTGCGTCTTGGCGCGCCGAGTTTTCCCGGGGACACTCTGCGAATGACGGGCGAGGTCACCGAGGTGGCGGGTGCGGCCGTGACGGTACGGGTGCTCGGGCACAACGAGCGTGGTGTGCACGTTACCGCCGATGTCACGGTGCTTGCCGGTCTGGCGGGGACCGAGTGATGTCCGGCCGGGGTTTCTCCGGTGTCGCCGCGATCGCGGGGATCGGGGCCACCGAGTTCTCAAAGGACTCCGGGCGTAGCGAATGGCAGCTTGCCTGCGAATGTGTGCTGGCCGCGCTCGAGGATGCGGGTATCGGTGTTCCGGAAGTCGACGGCTTCGCGCTGTTCACGATGGAGAACAATCCCGAGATAGCGGTAGCCCGTGCACTGGGGATTCCCGAGCTGACCTTCTTCAGCAGGATCCCGCACGGTGGTGGTGGCGCCTGCGCCCCCGTTCAGCAGGCAGCCATGGCCGTATCCACGGGGATCGCCGAGGTCGTGGTGGTCTACCGAGCCTTCAACGAACGTTCCGGGCACCGGTTCGGCGCTGGCCCGCCGAAGTTCGCTTACAGCCCGTCCACCGACCAGGAGTACCGCAACTGGATCAATCCGTATGGTTTGCTTACCCCCGCGCAACAAGAGGCCTTCCTTGCCAGGGAGTACATGCGCAAGTACGGTGCCACGAGCGCGGATTTCGGCCAGGTTTCGGTGCTTTCCCGTAAACACGCGGCGAACAATCCCAGGGCGTGGTACTACCAGCGGCCGATCACCATTGCGGATCATCAGAGCTCGAGGATGATCGCGGATCCGTTGCGCCTGCTCGACTGTTGTCAGGAAAGCGATGGTGGCCAGGCGCTCGTCGTGGTCAGTACCGAGCGCGCGCGGGATCTGCGCCGGCCGCCAGCGGTAATCAGAGCGGCGGCTCAAGGTGTTGGTCCACAACAGATCTCCATGAGCAGTTACTCTCGGTCGGAAATCGAGCGGTTGCCGGAAGTCGGTGTCGTCGCTAAACAGTTGTGGCGACAGTCTGGCCTGCGTCCGGCCGAACTGGACGCTGCGGTGCTCTACGACGCGTTTACCCCGATGGTGCTGCTGCAGCTCGAAGAATACGGTTTCTGTGGTGTCGGTGAGGCGAAAGACTTCATCGCTGATGGCCATCTCGAGGTTGATGGTCGACTGCCGATGAACACCCACGGCGGCCAGCTGGGTGAGGGCTATATCCACGGCGTCAATGGGATCGCGGAAGGTGTCCGGCTCATCCGTGGCGGCTCGACCAATCAGCCGGCAAAGCGCGTCGACAGTGTGCTGGTGACGGGTGGTTCTCCGGTGCCGCACAGTGCGATCGTGTTGGGTACGGACGGTTAGAGGTGCGAACGTGTCCCTTCCGTTGAATGACGAACATCGGGCCCTCGCCGAATCCGTGCGCGGATTCGTGGGACAAGTGGCGCGGACAGATTCGGTGCGGGACGAGTTTGCCGGGTTCGCCGCCGGTGGTCGTCCGAAACACTGGCCGACGTTGCTGGCGCAGGGATTGCACGGCGCGCATCTCCCCGAATCGGTGGGCGGTGCCGGCGGCGGTCTACTCGATCTTTCGGTGATCGTGGAAGAGTGCGGGAAAGGGTTGCTGCCTGGGCCGTTCCTGCCGACCGTGTTGACCAGCGCGGTGCTGGCCGCTGCCGACCGAACTTGCCCCGCGGTCGCCGAACCGCTCCGGTCATGTGCTGATGGAGCTACCGGTGCCTTCGTCAGTGGTGCGGGGCTGTCCGCCACCGAGGTCGCGGGAGGTTGGCTGGTTACCGGCGAATCAGCACCGGTGGTGGGCTTGCCCGGAGCGGAGATCGTGCTTGTCCGGGTCACTCAGGTGGATGGCGAACCGCTCTGGTTCGTAGTTCCGGCCGATCGGTGCCCGGAAACGGTTGTGCCGGACAACGGCGTGGACCTCACGCGTTCGGTTGGCCGTCTTGTGCTTCGTGGATATCGGGTACGTCGAGGCGAGGCACTGCCGCAGCCCGCCGAAGACGCGGTCGACCTTGTGGTGAACGCCCTGGTCGCGGCCGAGGCGAGCGGGATCATCAGGTGGTGCCTGGATACCGTGGTCGAACACGTCAGCGGCCGCGAGCAGTTCGGTCGCCCGGTGGGAAGCTTTCAAGCCGTGCAACACAAAGCGGCGATGCTGCTTGTGCACGCGGAGATCGCCTGTGCCTCGGCGTGGGATGCGGCGCGGGCGGAAGGAACGGACTACGCGCAACAACGGATCGCCGCCGCGCAGGCAGCGATCACCGCACCCGCGCTCGCCGTGGACTGTGCGCTCGACTCCGTCACGCTGCTCGGCGGCATCGGGTTCACCTGGGAACACGACGCGCATCTTTACTGGCGAAGGGCGATCAGCATCGCTTCGGTCGTCGGTGCGGAGCGCGATTGGTCGAGCCGGCTCGGTTCTACTGCACTATCCACGCACCGTGACTTCGGGCTGGCTGGCGCGGAAGCGCCCGAGCTGCGCGCCTATGTGGCCGAAGTGCTTGCCGAAGTAAACGAACTTCCTTCGGACCCGGTCGGTGCTGCGGGGCTCGCATGGTCCGGCCCACGCCGTAACCGGTTGGCCAGTGCCCGGCTCGTCGCTCCGCACTACCCCGAACCGTATGGGATCGCTGCAGGGCCGGCCGAGCAGGCGGTGATCAGCGAAGAGTTCGCGCTGGCTGGACTGGATCAGCCGACTACGGTCGTCGGGGAGTGGGTGCTGCCCACCCTGCTGACCCATGGCAGCGCCGAACAGCAGCAGCGCTTTGTCGGGCCCACGTTGCGCGGCGAGATCGTGTGGTGCCAGCTGTTCAGTGAACCTGAAGCCGGATCCGATCTCGCCGGGTTGCGCACCAGTGCACGCAAGGTCGAAGGTGGTTGGTCGATCAGCGGTCAGAAGGTGTGGACGTCAATGGCGCACGAGGCCGACTGGGGCGTGTGTCTGGCTCGGACAGATCCCGGGGCAGCCAAGCACCGCGGACTGTCCTACTTTGTCATCGATATGCGATCACCGGGAATCGAGGTGCGACCGCTGCGCCAGGCCACCGGGAGAACCGAGTTCAATGAGGTTTTTCTGGACGAGGTCTTCGTGCCGGACGATAGCCTCGTCGGATCCAGCGGAAGCGGCTGGAAGCTCGCGGTCACCACATTGTCCCACGAACGGCTCAGCATGGGATCGGTCCAGTTTGGGCACGGCGGTACCGATGCGATCCGGCGGCTGCTGGCCGACGGCGCGCCGGTACGCAGGTCCGATGCGATCCGCGTCCTCGGGGAGAACACCGCGCGGGAGATCGCGCGATCCACGCTCAATCTGCGAGCGATGCATGCCAGGCTGGCCGACCTCGACCCAGGCGCGGAAATGAGTGTGCTCAAGGTGTACAGCGCGATCGCGCAACGATCCAACTCGCGAGCGCTACTTACCTTACTGGGATCACTCGGCTGTGTGGCGACTGGCGAATCCGATCCGGTTATCGACCATATTGGACTGCCTGCCGTCCTGCTTGGCGGCGGCACGATCGAGATCCAGCTCAACGTCATCGCGCAGCGGGTCCTGGGCCTGCCTCGCGAGCCGATGCCGTCCGGTTAGCCGAGCCGCAGAGGAGTAACCCACCATGCAACTGGACCTGTCGCCAGAAGCCAAGGCGCTGCGTCGGCGGCTGCGTGACTACTTCGCCAGCCTGATCAACGATGAGGATCGTCGCGACCTGGCCGAGCAGACCGAAGGTGGTCCGACCTTCAGCCGGCTGTGGCGACAGATCGGTGCCGATGGGTGGCTCGGCGTTGGCTGGCCGGAGAAATACGGTGGCAATGGGGAAGACCCGGAGGCGCTGTTCGTCTTCTACGACGAAGCGCTACGTGCAAGCGCGCCACTATCGCTGGTCACCTTGAACACCGTGGCGCCGGCGCTGATGAAGTACGGTACATCGGAGCAGAAAGACTACTTCCTGCCAAGGATTCTCGCCGGTGAACTGATCTTCGCGATCGGCTACACCGAACCGGACGCTGGTACGGACCTCGCCGCGCTCACCACTCGAGCCAGGGTCGACGGAGATGAGCTGGTGATCAATGGAAACAAGATCTTCACCAGCGCGGGAATTTATGCCGACTGGATATGGCTGGCGGTACGGACCGACCCGCAAGCACAGCGTCACCGGGGTATTTCAGTGGTACTCGTACCGACCGACGACCCCGGATTCTCCGCGACGGAGATCCGTACGGTCGGTGGGATCAGCACCGCGGCGACCTACTACACGGACGTCCGGGTTCCGTTGTCCAATGTGGTAGGTGAACTTGGCGGTGGCTGGCGGATGATCACCAATCAGCTCAATCATGAGCGGGTCGCACTCGCGGCTCGGGGTGGGATCGCCAATGAGCTGTTCACCGAGGTTCTCGAGTGGAGCAAGCGGCAGCGCTGTGGCGATCGCCGGCTGTTCGACCTCGGCTGGGTGCGCGACACGCTTGCCGAGGTGTACGCCTTGTTGAGCGCCAGCGATCTGATCAGCCTGCGCCTGGTCGCTGACGTGGCGAACAACAGCCTCAGTGGTGGTGACTCGGCCGCGGCCAAGGTGTTCGGTACCGAAGCGGTGGTGACCGCGTACGGGAAGCTGCAGGAGGTGCTTGGTGCCGCCGGGTTGGTACGGCCGGGTAGCGACGGTGCCGCGCTGCGCGGACGGGTTGAGGCACTGGGTAGAAGGGCACAGACCAACACCTTCGGCGGCGGTTCGAATGAGGTGATGCGCGACATCGTCGCGGCCTCGGCGCTGGGTATGCCGGTTGCTGGGCGACGTGGCACCGGGACGAGCCAGCGGAACAATGGAGGCAACTGAGATGGACTTCACGCTGGATGACGATCTGCGGGCGCTCGCCGAACTGAGTGGACGCATTCTTACCGACTTCGGGGAGCCGGCGCATCTCGCCAAGGTCGAAGCGGACCACGGCGGGGTCGATTGGCAGCTGTGGGCGGCATTAGCCGAAGCTGGCCTGCTGGGTATCGCCGTTCCCGAGCGTGTCGGTGGCGCCGGGATGGGGATGCTTGGCCTGGTCACGCTGCTCGAGCAGCAGGGCCGGTCGGTGACGCCGGTGCCACTGTGGTCGACGGCGGTCGCCATGCAGGCACTCGTCCAGTTCGGCTCAGCCGAACTGGTTGACCACTGGTTACCGGAGCTGCTGACTGGCTCAACGGTGCTGAGCTGTGCCTTCGCGACATCCCCAGGGGAGACCGCGGTGGCCACCGCGACCGCGAACGGCGCGGGATGGTTGGTGCGCGGCGACCTCGGGCCGGTGCCAGCTGGCGATATCGCCGAGGCGATCCTGCTACCGGCCGTTACCGAGGGCGGCGAGCTGATCATGGTTGTTCTGCGCACCAAGCAGACCGGCGTACACATCACGCGGATTGGCGTCACGAGCAGGGAAAGCTATGCGCTGGTATGCCTCGATGGCGCTCAGGTGGACGCGGGTCAGCGGCTTCCCGGGGATGGATCGCGGATTCTCGAGTGGACCGTGCGGCGCGCACGCGTGGCGCTTGCGGCACTACAGCTCGGTGTTTGCGCGCAGGCATTACGGATGACCGCCGACTACACCGCCAAGCGGGTGCAGTTCGGCCGGCCGCTGGCCACGAATCAAGCCGTCACTCAACGCGCGGCGGACGGCTACCTCGATGTCGAGGGGATACGGCTGACCACTCAACGCGCGGCGCTGCTGATGGACGGCGAGCACACCGACGAAGAGCCAAAGGCAGCGCTCACCGCCAAGTGGTGGGCGGCAACGGCGGGGTTACGCGTCGTGCACACCGCCCAACATCTGCACGGCGGAATTGGCGCGGATATCGACTACCCGATCCATCGGTACTTCCTGTGGGGGCGACAGCTTGCGTTCACCATGGGGAGCGCGGGTGCGATCGCCGCCGAACTCGGTATCGAACTAGCGCACGGCGCTTCGATTGGTGCTCCCGCACTGACCGAACCCAGGCATACCGAACCAGCGAGCTAGGAGGATTGCGATGCCCGCACCGGTGATTGTGGATGCCGCCCGCACGCCCTACGGCAAGCGTGGCGGGGTACTCGCCAGCTGGCACCCTGCCGAGCTGCTTGGCCTTGCGCAGGCAGATCTGTGCAAGCGAGCCGGAATCGATCCGGCCGAGATCGGCGAGATCATTGGCGGCTGTGTTACCCAGGCGGGGGAGCAGGCCGGACATATCGTGCGGACCGCCTGGCTGCATGCCGGCCTACCAGAGGAGACCGGCGCGACCACGATCGACGCGCAATGTGGGTCCGCGCAACAGTCCGTCCACCTGGTCGCGGCACAGATCGCCGCCGGCGCGATCGACGCGGGCCTTGCCTGTGGCGTCGAAGCGATGTCCAGGGTTCCGCTGAGAGCCAATATCGGCGAAGGGATCGGCTCACCGCGCCCGGACAGCTGGGCCATTGACCTTCCCGCGCAGTACGAAGCCGCGGATCGGATCGCCAGACGGCGTGGTTTCACCCGTGCCGAGATCGACGCGTTCGGCCTCCGCTCGCAGCAGCGGGCTCGCGCGGCATGGGATGCCGGCCGGCTCGACCGCCAGATTCTGCCGGTTCCGACCGCGGACGGTGGCACGATGACCGTGGATGAAGGCCTGCGGGAAACCAGTATGTCGGCGCTGGCTGGGCTACGGCCGATCCTGGGCGACGGCTTGCATACCGCGGGGACCGCCTCGCAGATCTCCGACGGGGCAAGCGCCGCGCTGCTGGTCGAGGAAGGCAGGGCGCGCGCCATCGGCTTGCGTCCACGGGCGCGGATCCTCGCGCACTGCCTGGTTGGCGCCGAACCGAGGTACCTGCTCGATGGGCCGGTCCGGGCGGCCGAGCGGTTGCTGGATCGCACTGGGACGACCATCGCTGATTTCGACCTTTTCGAGGTGAACGAAGCCTTCGCGGCCGTACCGATGTCGTTCGCTCGGGCGCACGATGTCGATCCGGAGAAACTCAATGTCAACGGTGGCGCGATCGCGGTTGGCCATCCGGTCGGTTCGAGCGGTATCCGACTCCTTGCCACGATCATCGACGAGCTGGAACGCCGGGATCAGACACTCGGCCTGGTCGCGGTATGCGCTGGCGGCGCGATGGCCACGGGCGCGGTGATCGAACGGATCTGAGCGTTCTATCGAGCGAGGGAAAGGAGCGCCGATGACCGTGCGGGACGAGGTGCTCGCCGCGTTGACCGCCCCTGGCGCACCCTTCGAGATCGGGGAGGCTGATGTACTGGGTGAACCGATGCGGGTATTCGCCAACCGGCACCGCGCCCTGAGCGAACTGATTCGCGGATCGACTCGGTTCGGCGACCGGCCCTATCTGGTGACCGAATATGGCAGTCTCAGCTTCACCGCGCACTATCGAGCCGTTGCGGCGATAGCCACCGCGTTGCGTACCGAGTATGGCGTCGGCAAGGGCGATCGGGTCGCCATCTGTGCGCCAAACTGTCCAGAATGGATTATCGCGTTCTGGGCTACGGTGTCGCTCGGCGCCATCGCCGTCGGAATGAATTCGATGTGGACGGCTCAGGAGACCGAGTACGGGTTGGACCTGACCGAGCCGGTGTTGCTGGTCGCGGATGGCCCGCGCGCGGAGCTTGCCGGTAACCGGGAGGTGCCGGTGCTTACCGTGGAATCGGGTATTCCGGAGCTGATCGACCGATACGCGGATGCCGAGCTTCCCGAGGTCCAGGTGGACGAGGACGACCCCGCGGTCATCCTGTTCACCAGCGGCACGACGGGAAGGGCAAAGGGCGCCACCCATTCGCACCGCAACGTGCTCGCCGCCTGCTGGTTCCACCTCGTCAACGACGCGGTGGCAACGGAGCTGGGCAACCCGCCGGGGTACCGGCGGTTCCTCCTCGTGACGCCGCTGTTTCATATCGCTTCGCTGCACAACCTTGCCGTGGCCCGGCTCGTCGATGGTGACACGGCGGTACTGCATCTCGGCCGGTTCGATATCAACGAGGTGCTGCGCCTCGTCGAGCGGGAACGGGTCACGAACTGGGGCGCGGTGCCCACGATGGTCTCGCGGCTGATCGAGCATTCCCAGCTGGCCGCATACGATCTGAGCTCATTGCGCGCGATCTCGGTCAACAGCGCGCCGTCTTCGCCGGAACTGAAACAACGCCTGCGCGAGGTGCTACCCGCGGCGGAGCGTTCCCTTGGCACCAGCTATGGGCTTACCGAATCGTCGACCGCGGCTACTCTGGCCTCGCCCGCGGACCTGCGCGCCGATCCGGAAACAGTCGGATCGCCAGTGCCCACAATGGAGGTCGAGGTTCGTGATGTGCACGGCAATGCGGTCGTGGACGGCACTGAGGGGGAGATCTGTCTGCGCGGGCCGCAGATGATGCTTGGCTACTGGCGTGATCCGCGGGCCACCGAGGCATCGAGCGCGCCGCATCGTTGGTTCCGCACCGGTGATCTTGGCGCCATGGTGGATGGTCAGTTGCGGGTGTCGAGCCGGCGATCAGATCTGATCCTGCGCGGCGGGGAGAACGTCTATCCGGCCGAAGTGGAGAACCAGCTGAGTACCCACCCAGCGGTTCGGGAATGCATCGTGCTCGGTACGCCACATCAGGATCTCGGGCAAGAGGTGGCGGCCGTTGTGGTGGTCTGGCCAGGGATTGTGGTTACCGAGCAGGAATTGCGGGACTATGTGGGGACACAGATCGCGCGCTACAAGGTGCCTTCCCGGTGGGTGATCACCACCCATGGGCTGCCAAGGAACGCCACCGGAAAGGTCAACCGGGCACAGGTGCGGTTGACCTCGCGCGGCTAGCTAGGTGTCGTCTGGCCTCACGATCCCGCGAGCGACACCGAGTTCGACAAGGTCCTGTGGACGCAGTCGAAGCTGGTTGGCGATGGCGGGTACGTCCGCTTCGGGGCGTTTGAGGATCGCGGTAGCGGCTTCGGGGGAGGTCACCGAGAAGTAGCTGTCCGGTGTTACCCAGGTGTGTTCCGGCGACGCGAACGCCAGCGCGCCGCCCGAACCGCCCTCGCCGATCACCAGGGAGGTTACCGGTACCGCAGCTTCGGCGATCGCGGCGAACAGCTCGGCGATCGCCGAGCCGGCTCCGGCACGCTCGGCCATACCGTCATTGGCCGCGCCATTGGTGTCCACAAGCGTCAGTACGGGGATGCTCAACCTGTCGGCGAGCCGAACCAACCGCGCGGCTGTCCGGAAACCGGCGGGCAACGTGGCGGTGCCGCATTGTGCGGCGTAGGCGACCGCCTCGCCGTGCCGGAACCCGATACCGCACAGCACACCGGCGTCCACCCCGCCGCACCGGTCCCCGCTGAGGTTCTCGCGCCAGGCGAAGTAGCTATCCAGATACCTCGCCGCGCGCGGCCTGCTGGGTTCCCGTGCCGCGCGCACCGCTGCCCAACCGGTGGCTGGTGCCGTGCTGTGGCCGAGCGCGGCCGGCGGTGGCGCAGCCTTCGATGCCGGGCGGGTGAGCAGTCGGACCCAGCGCGTCACGGCGGCACCAAGCGATTCCGGTGTGACGATCTGGTCCACGTGACCGCCGGCGAGCTGCCCCTCCGCGGTGTACGCCGTCGGATCCCCCTCGGGCCGTACCCGCGAACCAGCGAAGCCGACCTGCGCGCCGGTAAGAGCAAGCGTCACGTCCGCGCCGGCGCCGAGTGTGGCCCAACCGCCACCCGTTGTCGGGTCGCGCAGTACCGCCAGCTGCGGCAGACCGGCCTGCCGGGTCAGTGCCGATTCCCTGGCGATGCGCTGTAGTTGGCTCAGCGCCCGCATACCTTCCTGCATACGGCTGCCGCCCGTTGCCACGAGAGACACCACGGGCGCCCGTAACTCTCGCGCCGCCCGGAAGGCCGCCGCTATCCGGTTTCCCGTCTCGCCGCCGACGGAACCACCGAGAAAACCGAACTCGAATGCGATAACGACGGTCCGCGTGCCGCCGATGTCCCCAACTCCGCATACCACCGATTCGCGTTCACCCGTGCGATCGGCGGCTTCGGCGAGCGCGCGGGAATAACCTGGCCACTCGATCGGTCCGTCCGTAGTGGACACCGTGACTTGATCGGTGGCGAACTCGACAAACGAGGACGCCACCCGGTCGATGACCGCGCGCGCCGGTTCAGCCATGCAGAGCCCGCTTCATCACCTTGCCCATGTCGTTGCGCGGCAAGGATTCTTGAAACCGTACCACCCTCGGCCGCTTATGCGGGGTGAGCAGCCGTGCCACATGATCGGCCAGCTCGCGTTCGGTGGGCGGGGTACCGTCCGGTACGACCCACGCCACGATTCGCTCGCCGAGGTCGTCGTCCGGTTCGCCGGTAACAGCCACCTCGGCAACCGCGGGATGCTCGAGCAGCGCGTTCTCGATCTCACCCGCGCCGATCTTGTAACCACCGCTTTTGATGATGTCGGTGGCTTTCCTGCCGACGATTCGAATGTAACCGTCGGAATCCCGAGTGGCCACGTCGCCGGTGGCGAACCAGCCGTCCACGAACGCCGCTGCCGTCGCGTCCGGGCGGTTCAGGTACTCGGTGAACAGGTTCGGGCCACGTACGTGGATTTCTCCCACGGTTTCACCATCGCTCGTGTCGATCGTTGTGCCGGCCTCATCGACGAGGCGCAACTCGACTCCGTGCAGCGGAACACCCACGGTTCCCGGCTTGGCCGGCCCCCGTGCGGGGACACTGGTGTTCATCAGTGTCTCGCTCATCCCGTACCGCTCCACGACATGCTGACCGGTCGCCTCGAAGATGCGCTGGTGATCGGTAACCGGGAGGGCCGCCGAGCCGGATACCAGCAGCCGGGCACCGCGTAGGGCAGCCGCGAGTGCGGGGGCATCGGCGACTTCCAGTGCGATCCGGTGATACATCGTGGGTACGCCGAACAGCATCGTGCCGTCGTCGGCCAGGGTGTTCGCGAGCTCAGCGGTGTCGAACCGACCAAGGTGGCGCACCGAACCACCTCGGCGCAGGGGGCCGAGGATGCCCAGAATCAAGCCGTGTACGTGAAACAGCGGCAGCGCGTGCACCAGTACGTCCTCGTCGGTCCACTGCCAGATGTCGGCGACCGCGTCCAGCGTCGCGGCGATCGCGCCCTGGGTAAGCACGACACCTTTCGGTAGACCGGTTGTTCCCGAGGTGTAGACGATCACCGCCGGCGCCGCGTCGTTCGGCTCCGGCGTCGCGGCTACCGGCGAAGGGCTGAGGTCCACATCGTGTCGCGGCAGTGCGGCCAGCTCCGGTGGCAGCTGTGCCGCCGGTTCGGCGAGTACCAGCGCGGGCGCACTGTCCGCGACGATATGCGCGAGCTCGCGCTCGCCGATCTTCGGGTTCACCGGAACTACGGGTACTCCAGCCAGCAGAGCGGCTACCACCCCCACGCTGGTCTCTAATGTGGACGTTGCCCACACCGCGACCCGGCTGGCGCCCGTGGCGCGCAAGGAGTTGGCGAGTCCGCCCGCGACGGCGGCCAACTCGGCGTAGCTCAGTGACCGATCCGGAAAGCTCAGTGCGAGTTTGCTGGACGCGGTTTCCAACACGGGAAACAGCCCCGCGGATGCCTGGTCGGACACGAGTGCTCCTTATCGTCGATATGCCATGCGCTGGCCTGCCCGCGCCGGTCAGCCGAAGCCGGGCACGATCAGGACGAGCCAGATCACGAGCGGGGCCACGGCTACGATAATGCCCCCATAAACCAGAAGCTGTTGGAAGAACCGGTCTCGGTCCACGTCCTGGGCACTGGCCAGGACAAGGGCGCCGTTGGTGGAAAACGGGCTCACGTCCACGACCGTCGCGGATACGGCGAGGGCGGCAATCAGCACGACCGGACCGACCGTGCCGTCCAGCAGGAATGGCACGGCAAGGGGGATCAGCGCGCCCATAATGGCTACCGAGGAAGCGAACGCGGAGACGATGCCGCCGATGTAGCAGATCAGCAGCGCGGCGAGCAGTGGGATGCCGACGTCGGAAACCGCGTTGCCGGCATAGTCGATGGTGCCCATTTCCTGCAGCACCCCGACATAGGTGAGCATGCCGCAGATCAGCAGCACGGTCGGCCAGGTGATCTGATTCACTGCCTGCTTGCTGGTTTCCGGCCAGACCACGCTGAGCAGGACCGCGACACTGATCGCGGTGAGGCCAACATCCAGGTCGAACCCCAGCGCGCAGACCACCAACGCGACGAGGCCGATGAGCGTAGCGATGCGTGGCGGCGTCAGTCGGATCGTCGGATCGTTGGTGTCCTGGTCCTCGCTGGCGCCAGTGCCTTCCGGTGAGCCGGTGCCTTCCGGTGCGCCAGTGCCGGCAGGAACGAGACGTCCAGCCCTGCGGGCGAGTCGCAGCCCGCCACAACTGACGAACACGATGATCGCGATGATCAGGTTGGCCAGGAAACTCGCCAGGAAGAGTACGAGTTCGTTGCCGGGCAGGTTCTCCCGCGCCACGATGCCGTTCACGATCGTGCCGTAGATGCTGATCGGCGAGAAACCGCCGGCCTGTGCCCCATGCACCACCATCGCGCCCATCAGCAGCGGGCTGATGCCGTGCCGTGCCGCGAAGCCCAGCGCGATCGGGGCGATGATCGCGACCGCCGCGGGGCTCACCGCGCCGATGGCCGTCAGGGTCGCGGTGACCAGGAACATCACCCAGGGAATGAGTGCCAGCCGGCCACCGACGAGCCGGATTGAGGCGCTGATCAGCCAGTCGGTGGTGCCGTTCGCTCTGGCGATGGCGAACAGGTAGGTCACCCCGACGAGGACGACGAACAGGTCCCCGGGAAACCCGGCGAAGATCGCGTCGGCGTCCATGCCCGCGGCCAGCGTGCCAACCCCGAACGCGGCCGCGAACGCCAGTGCCCCCATGTTGATCGACCGGGTGGTCGCGACGATGAACAACACCGCGAGGACGAGTATCGAGACGAGTTCGGCGGACATGCGGGGCTCCCGTCGTTGGGCTCGCTGTGTCGAACAACTGGCCGAGTGGCTGAACCACTTTGCGGGAACTTGGCGACCCTTGTCAAGAGGGAAATGGGCGAGTGGCTCAGCCATTTCCGCTAGCTGCGGTACCCTGTACGAAACGCTGACCAGTACTGACAGACAGGGGAGCGAGTGTCCGACGCCCTGCGCCCGATGGCCAAACAGCGGCTCTACGAGCAGGTGATCGAGCGGCTTCGGGAGTACGTGGAGCGCGCCGGCCTGCGCGGTGGGGACCGGCTTCCGGCGGAGCGCGAGCTCGCGCAGCGCCTCGAGGTCAGCAGGGCGTCAGTGAAACAGGCGATCGTGGTGCTCGAAGTGCAGGGTCTGGTCGAGGCCCGGCATGGGGGCGGAACCTACCTGGTGCGCGACACCCTGGCCGCTGAACCGGTCGATGAGCTGGTGCGCCGCAGGCGCAGATTGCCCGATGTGCTGGAAGCACGGGAGGCACTGGAAACCAAGCTGGCTGAACTCGCGGCCGAGCGCCGGACGGCGCAGGATCTGGAGGCGATCGCCGGCGCGCTCGAGCACATGCGACAGGAGATCGAGGATGGCGGCCACGGAGTGGAGGGTGACCGCCGGTTCCATGCGGCGGTCACCGTCGCCGCGCACAGTTCGATGCTCGCCGAGTTCATGCGCGCGATGGCCGAGCAGGTCACCGAGAGCCGGACCGAATCGCTTCGCCAGCCCGGCCGGCCGAACAGATCACTGAGCCAGCACCGAGCGATTTACGAGGCGATCAGCAACGGGGCGCCGAGTAAGGCGGCCGCCGCGATGCGCCGGCATCTGCGCACCGTCGCCAAGGTGCGGCTACTTTCCTGGAACCCCGATGACGAGGAAACCGATCTCGCGGATTAGCCCGCGCGGGCGTTACCGGGAAAGCTCATCGGCGATGAGTGCCACCTGTAATGAGACGCGCGTGTCCGGATCGTCAAGGGAAACGGTCAGTAGCCGTTCGATTTTCGCCAGGCGGTCGTAGAACGAAGCCCGAGAAAGGTGGACCGCGGCGGCGGCGTCGGACTTGCTTGTGGGGTGTTGCAGCAGTGCCCGCAACACGGAAAGCAGATCGCTCCCGTGTCGCGCGTCGTGATCGGTGAGGATCTCGAGTTCCCGAGCGACGAACGCGCGAACCCGCTCGTCGTCACCGAGCATGGCGAGCAAGCCACGTAGGTGCACGTCTTCCAGCCGGTGCACCACAGGACGGGTCGTAGCTGGTGGAATCGATTCCACCACATGCCGCGATTCGCGAACGGTGCGGTCGATATGCCCAGCCTGGCCGACTGCTCTGCCCGCGCCGATCAGGACGACGTGATTTCCGGCTACCCGCTCGGCCAGCGTGGCCACGTACGGTTCGGGATCCGCCGAGGGCAGGAACGAAAGCAGTATTCGGACATCTCGGTCGATCTCGCAGATCAGCGCCGGAACGTCGATCGCATAGGCCGCGTGGGCTACCGAGGCCAGTACGTCGTCCACAACGGACTGACCGCGACCGGGCCGCTCCTGGGTGCTCGCTTCGGGGCGGACGGTGAGGCCGACGAAGATTCGGTTGGCGGTGGGCAGACCGGCCAGTTCGCAGCGGCGCAACAGATCCGGCTCGGTGGGATCGGCGAGTAGTCCGAGCAGCAGTTCGTGATGGACGCGCCGGTCGAGGCTGTCCCGATGGCGGTCCTGCAGCCGGTGCATCGCCAGCGCGGCGGCCGCCCGTTCCGCTACCACGGTGAGGCGCCGTGCGGGAGCGGTCGGTGCCTGCACGATCAGCCGGCCCCAGCCCTTGTCGCGCCGGCCGAGTCGAGTGAGCAGCCAGCCGTTCGCCGCGTCCCATGTGGTGCGTGCGAGGTGCTCGACCGCGCGTGAGCGGGATTGCCAGTCCGCGAGGAAGTCGCTGATGTCCTCGGGGCCTGCCCGGTAGTCCAGCACCCGGTGTTGCGCGTCCTCGAGCACGACGGCCGCGCCAGCGAGGCGCTGCACCGCGGCCAGTATCTCCGCGGGGCCGGCATCCTCGATGCTCAGCGCGGTGAACGTGTCGTGTACGCGTTCGGCCTCGCGGAGTTCGGCCAGCTGTTCGTCGACGATTCGCTCACCCACATCCTGGGTCACCGCGGCGAAGCGCACCTCGCGAGTCAGCGCGACGAGCGGCAGATTCAGCCGCTCGCAGGCGGTGATCAGCGGCGATGGCACCTGGTCCCAGCGCCGGCCGAGTTCGATGAGCAGGCCGGCGGCGTTGGTCTCGGACAGGCTGCTGGCGAGCGCTTCGAGGTCGGGCGTGGTTTCCGGAAACGCGATTCCGGTGCTGAGGACCAGGTCGCCGCCGCGCAGCAGGGGCGCGATGTCGGAAAGCTCGGTGGTGTGTACCCAACGTACTTCGCGTGCCAAACCCGATTCGCCGGCCAGGACTCGCGGACCCGCTGCGCGCAGTACGGGCATCTCGAGTGCCTGCGCGACGGTTACGACGGCCACTGGTCACCTCGCCCTGACGTATTGTCGGATAATCGTTCCTGATCCGACATTATGTCAGGTTCGTTCCTGGGTGTGCCCGGCTAGTCTGCGGTCGAGCTATAAGGAGGCGAATACATGACCACGTCGATCACGCACTGGCTGGATGGCGCCGAATTCCGCGGTGACCCGAAGGGTTGGGCCGATGTCACCAATCCCGCCACCGGCCAGGTTTCCGGTCGCGTGGCGCTGGCCAGCGAGCGGGATGCCGAGCAGGTCATCGCCGCCGCGGCCAAGGCAAGCGCCGAATGGGGTGCCACCTCGCTGGCCAAACGGACGCAGATCCTGTTCGCCTTCCGCGAGCTGCTCAATGAGCGTAAGGACGAGCTGGCCCGGCTGATCACCGCCGAGCACGGCAAGGTGCACTCCGATGCGCTGGGTGAGGTAGCCCGTGGCCAGGAGGTCGTGGAATTCGCCTGCGGTATCTCGCATCTGCTCAAAGGCGGGCACTCGGAGGGCGTGTCAACCGGCGTCGACGTGCACGCCAAACGCGAGCCGCTCGGCGTTGTCGGCATCATCAGCCCGTTCAACTTTCCGGCCATGGTCCCGATGTGGTTCTTCCCGATCGCAATCGCCGCCGGCAACGCGGTTGTCCTCAAACCAAGTGAGAAGGACCCCTCAGCCGCGTTGTGGATGGCTCGCCTGTGGCAGGAGGCGGGGCTGCCTGACGGGGTGTTCAACGTGCTGCACGGCGATAAGGTCGCGGTGGACGCACTGTTGCACAGTCCGGAAGTGGCGGCGATCAGCTTCGTGGGATCCACGCCGATCGCCTCGTATGTCTATGCGGAAGCCAGCCGGCACGGCAAGCGTGTACAGGCGCTTGGTGGCGCGAAGAACCATATGGTCGTACTGCCGGACGCCGATCTTGATCTCGCGGCCGACGCCGCGGTCAGCGCCGGCTACGGCAGTGCGGGTGAGCGGTGCATGGCGATCAGCGTAGTCGTCGCGGTGGACCCGGTCGGGGATGATCTTGTCGCCCGGATCGCCGACCGTACCAGGACGCTGGTCACCGGAGACGGCCAAGCGGGTACCGGGGTCGAGGCCGATATGGGACCGCTGGTCACCAGGGCGCATCGAGACAGGGTCGCCGGCTTCGTGGCGGCCGGTGAGCAGGCAGGCGCCACACTGGTTATTGATGGCCGCGTGGTCGAGCCGAGGGGCGGTCAGCATGGCCATTGGCTCGGTCCGACGCTTTTCGACCATGTGACGTCCGATATGGACATCTACACCGAGGAGATCTTTGGCCCGGTCCTGAGCGTGGTGCGGGCGTCGTCGTATGCCGAAGCCGTCGAGCTGATCAACAATAACCAGTATGGGAACGGCACCGCGATCTTCACCAACGACGGCGGAGCCGCTCGCCGTTTCGAAGCGGATGTCCAAGTAGGCATGATCGGGATCAACGTGCCCATCCCGGTCCCGGTCGCTTTTTACTCGTTCGGTGGTTGGAAGCAGTCGCTGTTCGGTGACACCCATGCGCACGGCGCGGAAGGAGTACATTTCTTCACCCGCGCGAAGGTCGTCACGTCCCGTTGGATCAATCCGGCCGCCCGACCTGCTGGTGGCCTCGAACTGGGGTTCCCGCGGAATGTCTGAAGATCACGGGGTATCGCCCGGCCTCCGGGCGGCGCTCGATCCGGAGCGTGCCTATGAACTTGATCGCCGGCACGTGTTTCACTCCTGGTCGGCCCAGGCCACAGTGGACCCGATGGTCATCACCAAGGCCGATGGGCCCTATGTCTGGGACCGGCATGGCAATCGACTACTGGATTTCACCTCCCAGTTGGTATTCACCAACCTCGGGCACCAGCATCCAGCGGTGGTAGGCGCCATCCAGGAACAGGCGGCCACGCTGTGCACCGTGGCCCCGTCACACGCCAACGGTGCCCGCTCCGAGGCCGCCCGGCTGATTGCCAAGCACGCCCCGGACGGCCTCGACCGGGTGTTTTTCACCAATGGCGGTGCGGATGCCAATGAACACGCGATCCGGATGGCGCGGCTGCATACCGGCCGGCCGAAGGTGCTTTCCCGATATCGTTCGTACCATGGGGGAACCCAACTCGCGCTCAACGCGACGGGTGATCCGAGGCGATGGCCGAATGACACCGCGTCGACCGGCACGGTGCACTTCTTCGGGCCGTACCGATACCGCAGCGCCTTCTCCGCGAGCACCGAAGAAGAGGAGTGTCAACGGGCGCTGGCCCACCTGGAGCAGGTGATTGCCCTCGAGGGACCGTCGACAATCGCCGCGATCCTGCTCGAGTCGATTCCCGGCACCGCGGGCATCATGGTCCCGCCGCCGGGCTACCTTGCCGGCGTCCGGGAACTCTGCGACCGATTCGGCATCCTGCTCATCGCCGATGAGGTGATGTCCGGATTCGGTCGGGCGGGCGAATGGTTCGCCATCCAACGCGATGCGGTCGTACCCGATCTGCTGACCTTCGCCAAGGGTGTGAATTCGGGGTACGTCCCGCTTGGCGGTGTGTTGCTCGGGGAAGCCGTCTACTCGACTTTCGCCCAGCGGCCCTATCCCGGCGGGCTGACGTACTCCGGCCACCCGCTGGCCTGCGCGGCCGCGGTGGCGACGATCGAGACGATGGAGCGGGACGGAGTTGTCGCGGGCGCGGCGGAACTCGGCACGGAGGTGTTCGGTCCTGGGCTGGCCGAGCTGGCCGCTCACCACGAGTGGATCGGGGAGGTTCGTGGTACTGGCGTGTTCTGGGCCCTTGAGCTGGTGACGGACCGGGCATCACGGGAACCCCTCGCGCCGTACGGAGGAACCAGTCCGGCTATGACCGAACTCGTCGCGGCCTGCCAGCGGCGTGGTCTGCTGCCCTTCGCCAATGCCAACCGCATTCACCTTGTTCCTCCGCTGACGATTACCGAGGAACAGGCGCGGACCGGGATCGACATTCTCGATCAGGCCCTTACCGCGGCATGTGCGAAGCTCGGCTGAGTCACGTCCGTCAGTGCGCCACCGCCGCTGTGCAGCGATGCGCAAGCAGCTCGAACGCCGCGCCGAGTTCGGTGGGCCCGACCACTTCGATATCCGCGTCGAACATGCCGATGGTGGCGGCGAGGCCAGGCCAGGACCAGGAGCTCAGCGTCAGCAGGCAGCGGTCCCTGGTGAGTTCCTCGACGACGCCATCGCGGAGGTACTGGGACACCGTTTCGGCTGGTAGGTCCAGGATCACCTGACCGCGGCATGGTTGACCACCAGTCGTGCTGAACTTGCTGGTCACGAAACTGGCCACATCGTCGGCGGGCAACTGTCGTGGGGTGAACCGCGGCCCGGTCGGGGTGCGCGGCGAGATGCGGTCGGCGCGGAAGGTTCGCCAGTCAGCGCGGTCCAGATCCCACGCGACGAGGTACCAGCGGCCGCCCCAGGTGACGAGGTGGTGCGGTTCCGTTCGGCGTGGTGCCGCGGGATCGCGGACCCGTGCTGCCGAGACGGGCCGGTAGTCGAAGCGCAACACTTCCCGTGCCTGTACGGCGGTGCTCAGTGCCAGCAGTACCTCGGCGTCGACCTGCGGGTTCCGTTCCGACGCCGGATCTCGGATCGCCGTGATCCGCATCGTGTCGATCCGGTGGCGCAGCCTGCTCGGCATCACCTGCCGGACGGTACGCAAGGCGCGCGCGGCGGCTTCCTCGATACCGGCGCTGGCCGTGGTGGCGAGTTGGAGGGCAACGGCGAGCGCGATGGCCTGCTCATCGTCGAAGAACAGTGGGGGTAGGTCCTGACCGGCCCGCAGCCGGTACCCGCCATCGGGCCCCTTGCTGGTCGCGATCGGATAGCCGAGTTCGCGCAGCCGGTCGATATCGCGGCGCACGGTGCGCGAGCTGACCGCCAATCGATCGGCAAGCAGCGCGGCCGGCCAGTCCCTGCGCGCCTGAAGTAAGGAGAGCAGGGACAGCAATCGTGCTGAGGTTGTCGGCATACGTCCGATTCTCGCTGAAGTAGCGGACACAACCTGGCCGCTACTGCCGTGATCCTGGATTTCGGATCGACCAACGACGAGCCGAAGGACAACACGGATGACCAGTACAACGGATCGCGCCACAAACCTGGACGCCGAACGGGGCGAGCTGCTTGCCGCGCTCGCGGAGGCGCGTGCCAATCTGATCGCCACGACCGAAGGGCTTACCGATGAGCAGGCGGCCGAGCGGCCAACGGTCAGTGCGCTGTGCCTCGGCGGCCTACTGAAACACGTGGCGGAGGGCGAGCAGCAGTGGATGAGTTTCGTGACTGATGGCCCCTCGGCGATGACGTTCGAGCTGCCTGACGGCGCCCGCTGGGCGGACATCATGGCCGGAACCGCGCGGGAGGTTCCACAATGGATGATCGAGTACGCGGAAGGATTCCAGCTGCGGTCGGGCGAGACCCTGGCCGGAGTGGTGGCGAACTACGAACGAGTCGCCGCCCGCACCGAGAAAATCATCGCCGAAGTACCGGATCTCTCCGCGGCGCGGCGGCTGCCGGCCGTGCCGTGGGGAGATTCCGGGAAGATGTTCAGTATTCGGCAGGTACTGCTGCACCTCATCGCTGAGGTCGCCGAGCATGCCGGGCACGCCGATATCCTCCGGGAGACGCTGGATCACGGCGGTAAGGACTAGCTACCTCGTCCGGGGGATACCGGAACCAACATGCAAGTACCTACTTGCATGCAAGCGGCTACTTGCGTATCGTCTTCGGTATGGCTGATGTGTACCAGGCCCTCGCTGAGCCGACTCGTCGGGCCATCCTCGATGAGCTTCGGGAACAAGATGGCCAGACGATATTCGAACTTTGCGGCAGGCTTACCGGAAAACACGAGCTGAGCTCGTCCCGGCAAGCGATCTCGCAGCATTTGGGGATACTCGAAGGGGCCGGTTTGGTCAGAACCAGTAGGCAGGGGCGGCGCAAGCGGCACAGCCTGGACACGTCACCGCTGCGGGAAATTGTCGAGCGATGGCCAATTGAGGACGAGAGGTAGCGGATCGTGCGGATCAACATCACCAGCGTGTTCGTGGACGACCAGGACAAGGCGCTGCGGTTCTACACCGAGGTTCTCGGTTTTCAGAAGAAGGTCGATGTGCCGCTTGGCGGGCCGCGCTGGTTGACCGTGGTGTCTGCCGAGGAGCCGGACGGCACCGAGTTGCTGCTCGAGCCGGATGGACACCCCGCCGTCGGGCCTTACAAGACGGCGTTGGTCGCCGACGGGATTCCGTGCACGTCGTTTGCCGTCGACGATGTCTTCGCCGAGGCCGAGCGGCTGCGCGGGCTCGGTGTGCGGTTCACCCAGGAGCCGACCGATATGGGAACCGTGACTACGGCTGTCTTCGAGGACACCTGCGGCAATCTCATTCAGATCGCCGCCGAGAAGTAGCTAATTACCGGTCCTGCCCGCGCTCCGGCGAGCGGGGATGGAGACCGGCTCACCGGCTGGGCCTTCGAAGCGTCGGCCCCAGCCGGTGAGTATCGCGGTCAGCATGACCAGCGTCAGTACCAGTGGATACCAGGTGACCACGAATAGCGTCAGCGCGGATACCTGCGCGGTGCCCGGCACGTCCGCGGTGAGCGAACTGGCGATCAGCAGGAACGAGCTGACGACGGGCACGATCGAGCCGATGCCGAGGACGACACAGTCCATGACGTTGGCGCGCCGATAGGGATGCAGGCCGGCGGCGGCGCCGATCCGGTCCGCGAGGGGACCGTAGAACAGCATGGTCGGCCCGTTGACCCCGGCAAAGAGTCCGCCAGCGAGTACCGCTCCGGCTCCGATCGTCAGTTCAGCGCCCCGTGGGTTGGTCGGGTTCGACCAGCGTGCGATCGCGTTGACCAGTATGTCGAAGGCCCCGGATGCCTCGAGCACGCCAATGATGGCGAAAATGACCAGCCCCAGTCCGATCAGTGGCAGCATGTCCGTCACGCCTGTCACCAGAAAACCGGTCGCCGCACCGTCTTCCGCGCCGATGATCGCCGAACCCGGTACCAGTCCGGTTGGCACCGCGACGATGAGCCCCGCGGCCAGGCCGGCAGAGGTGGCCAGGAAGATGTCTCGCTTCCAGAAGGCGACACCGACCAGCACCGCCACGGCCACCAGCATCAGCAGTGGTTTGGCGCCAGCGGTCAGGCCGGCGGTGGCCGAACCCTGCTGATCAGCCATCGCCGGACCAGCGATCGCGTACAGTACGACGCTCGCGGCGAACGCGGTCAGCGCGTAGCGAGCGCGCGAGCGTACGACTCCGGCGATATCCGCGACACCTTCGCGGCCGCGATAGCGCTGGGTGGTGGCCGAGACGATCGTGGAATCCGAGATCGGCGCGATGTTGTCGCCGAAAAGCGCGCCGGACAGGATTGCCCCGGCGAGCAGGAGCGGGTCGGCGCCGAGCGCGATCCCGGCGGGAAACAGGATCGGGAACGCGGTGAACAGGGTGCTGATCGACGAACCGGTTGCCATGGCGAGTGCACCCGCGAGCACGAAGACAACGGCTGGGAACAGACCCCCGGACAGGCCAAACTGGCCGGCGAGCCACACCATCCCGCCGGCGACCCCGGACACATCAAGCAATGCCGCGAACAGGCTGACGACCAGCAGGATCAACAGGAGCGTTGCCGACATCGGGGTGGCGATACCGCGCAAGGCGGCATTCCAGTAGGACTGGTAGTTCCGTGCAAGCAGCGCACCAGCCAGCAGCCCGAGCAGTCCGGCGACCGTCAGCGCGGTCATATCGAAGGTTTCGAACACGACGAAGTAACTGATCACGCCGATCATGAAGATCAGCGGCGCGGCGAAGGCGAGGTACCAGCCGCCAATGAAGTGCAGTCGCTCGGGTTTGGCTGCGGAATCCACGGGGTGCTCCTTCACTCGCGTTGGCCGGTATGCCTTCGGTAGTCCCGGACGGCGGACAGCAACCGGTCGATATCGCTGTCATCGGAGTAGTAGTGCAGGGACACACGCAGTCGGCTGCCGCGCGGTGCGGTACTGATCTTGCGTTCGGTGAGTAGCCAGCCCGCCAAGGCATCCGGATCCTGCTCGACCAGCGCGACCTGTGGCCCGGCGAGGTCCGGATCGGTTGGCCGGTCGACCCGTTCGCCCATCGCGCGGAGTTCGCCGGTGAGGTGCTCGGCGCGGCGTTGCAGCTGGCGCCAGCCAGCCGTTTCGTCCACTGTGTCCAGTGCGTCCAGTCCGCCGAGAGCGGCGTAAACCGAGGGGACCCCGACCGTGCCGGTTTCGAAGCGCGCCGCCGTGTTGGGATAGTCGACGGTTTCGGCGTCGAAGGCGAACGGGTTACCTCGGCCGAACCAGCCGGTGAGCGCGGGTGATTCCAGCGCCGAGGGATCACGTGCGTACAGGAACGCGATGCCCGGAAGGCCGAGCAGATACTTCAGCGCGCCGACGACAAGGAAGTCGCAATCCAGCTCGTCAACGTTGCACGGTACGACGCCGGCACCCTGGTAGGCGTCCACGAAGACCTTCGCGCCAGCCGCGTGCGCGGCCTCCGCGATCGCACGTACCGGCGGGCGCGTGCCGTTGGCGTAGCCAGCAAGCGGCACTGAGACCATGGCCGTGTTGTCGTCGATAGCTTGCTGCCAGGCCGCTGGGTCCAGCGCCTGTTCCGCCGCGACCGACCGGACCGGTATCCCGTCTTCCGGTGCTCGCCAGACATGGCCGATCGACGGGAACTCGAGTCCACTTGAGACGATCGCAGCACGTGGTTGTTGCCGGAACGCGGGAAGGTTCGCGCGTACCTGATAAGCGGCGACCGACGCGTTCGGCGCGAGCGCGATCTGGGCAGGTGAAGCGCCGAGTCGCGCGGCCATCCGGTTCCGCAGCTGCTCGGCAAGTTCCATCCAGCGGCCCCATGGCGCGGGGTTGGCCATGAGGTCGTCTTGCATATCAGCGAGGCGCTGGCGTACGTCGATGGAAAGGGCCCCCTGGCTGCAACTGGCGAAGTGGGTGACCGCCGGCAGGGTAGGAAAACGATCACGGAAGGTGACAAGATCAGCGGGTGATGTGGACTCCGGCATCGGGTGATGGTGGCGTGAATTATTAATGGAGTCAATATTGATATTATCGCTGGATGGTTGCGGGTGGGCGGCGCGGTGGTAGTGCGGATGCGGTCGCGCTGGGGCGGCGCATCCGGTCGGCCCGCAAGGAGCGCGGGCTGACCTCGGTCGAGTTGGCCGACCTCGCCGGTGTCTCGCAGGGGTTGATCAGTCAGGTGGAAAACGGCCGCAGTGATCCGAGCCTGGAGACACTGCGGCGGTTGGCCGAAGCGCTGGATCTGCCATTGTTCGACCTCTTCCAGGAAACCGCGTCGCATGGGGTGGCTGTCCGGCGATCGGATGCCCGACCGGCGGTGACGACACCGCGGTCGGAGTTCAGTTATGCGAAGCTCTCGCCACCCGATCCGGTCCTCGAGGTCCTGCGCGGTCGGTTGCGACCGGGCGCGGTATCCAGCGCGCAGGAGCATCGTCACCCCGCGCACGAGTGTGTGTTGGTGGAGCAGGGCACGTTGACTGTCCAGGTGGAAACCGAAGAGTTGACCTTGGGGCAAGGGGATAGTTGCGCCTTCGACTCCCGGCGACCGCACCGCTACCTGAACCGCACCGACGAGGACGTCAGCTTCCTCGTCTTCGCCACCCCGCCGAGCTTCTGATACGTCGGGTGCGGTGCGCGTTCACGCCGTAGACTGCCGGAGTGACCCCTGCGATGTTCCGCGAGTTGTGCCTCGGCTTTCCTGGCACGGGCGAGGAGTTCCCGTTCGGCGAGGCGAACAGCGTGTTCAAGGTTGCCGGCAAGATGTTCGCGCTCAGTCCACTCGCGTCCGAGCCATTGCGGGTGAGCTTGAAGTGTGACCCCGACGTCGCCGTGAACCTGCGGGCAAACTATTCCGCGATCACCGCCGGATATCACCTGAACAAGCGGCACTGGAACACCATCGTGATAGACGGCACGGTGCCGGACGAGTTGCTGCGCGAAATGGTCGAAGACTCCTACGATCTGGTGGTCGCCGGGCTTTCCCGGCGTCAGCAGGAGAAGCTGCACTGGATTGGGCTCAGTCGCGAGTCCTGAGCGCTCGGTGATAGTGGACGGTTCGGAAAATCACGCGCGCGCCCCGGCGGAATCCGTTACGCTGGACGGTATGGGTCAAGCACTCCAGTTCTACCTCTGATCAACAGCAACCGAGCCACCCGCGCCATGTGCGCATGAGGTGTTGCTCGGCGGCGCCGTGCCCAGACCTCCCGGGCCATCCGGCCAGGTCACTCTCATTGGCAACTCCAGTGGCGCCGCGCAGGTGAAGTCATGCCTTGTCGAAGCTGAGCCGTAGCACGGCTCGGCTCAACCATGCGTTGCTGTACAGATTAGATAGGAGTACGTCATGCCTGCCCAGAATGGCTACCGCATCAGGAAGCCCGCGCATATCGCGTTCATGTCGATCCCGGCGCACGGGCATGTGAATCCGGGCCTCGGCTTGGTATCGGAGCTCGCTCGGCGGGGGCACGGTGTCACGTATGCGGTCCCGGAGTCCTTCGCGCCTCAGGTGATCGAGGCCGGGGCGACCCATATCGGCTACGAGACGATGCTGCCGACCGGGGAAAAGGGCGACGAGTGGACCACGGACTACCTCGAGGCCGCGAATATGTTCCTCGATGAAGCCATCGCGGTAGTGCCCCAGCTTCGCGCGGCGTACCAGGACGACGTCCCCGACGTGGTGGTACACGACATCGGTGCGCAGCACGCACCGGTGCTGGCCGCGTGCTGGGGAGTGCCGGCCGTTTCGCTGTCACCCACGCACGTCGCCTTCGAAGGATTCGAGGAGGTGTTTGGCATTGGGCACGAGGTGGACGGGCTGGCCACGCACCGCGCGGAGTTCCAAGCGTTTCTCGACCGCTATGAGACCGGGCTGGACTACGAATCGATGATGCGACCGCCCAACTCGTTGGTGACTATCCCGCGCAGCTTCCAGTACTGCGGGGATCGAGTCGCCGACGACGTGATCTTCGCCGGTCCGATGCTCACCGAACGCGCCTTCCAAGGCGACTGGCAGCCGCCAACCGGTAAGCGCGTGCTGCTGATCTCGCTGGGTTCGGCCTACACCAACCAGCCGGAGTTCTTCCGTGACTGTGTGCGGGCTTTCGGCGACGATCCGAGCTGGCATGTGGTGCTCACCATCGGCAAACACGTGGATCGCGCGGCGATCGGACCTGTTCCGGAGCATTTCGAGGTGCATCGGTGGGTACCGCAACTGCGGATACTGTCCTATGCGGATGCTTTTATCTCGCATTGCGGTATGGGTGGCACGATGGAGGGACTGTACTCGGGGGTGCCGATCATCGGCGTGGGGCAACTTGGCGAGCAGTACGCCAACGCGGCCAGGATCGCCGAACTTGGGCTCGGGGTACACATTCCGCTGGAGGAGGCCACGTCCGAGTCGTTGCGTGCCGCCCTGGAACGGGTGAGCACCGACGCAGCGATCCAGGAGAACATCGCGGCGATGCGGGCGGAGATCAACGCCGCCGGTGGCGTGCGAGCTGGGGTCGAGCTGATCGAGTCGGCCCTCGCAACCTCGTCGTCTCCGGAAAAGCCGACTCGCGTCTAACGCGCGCCGTCGATCGTTTCGGCGATCTGGTCGAGGTTGGCGCGGACATCCCGAACACGCGCGTCGAGGGTGTCCGCGCTCCGCCGGTCCGTGGGGTCCTTCTGCACGGTATGGCTCAGCTCGCGGTACCGCACGACGAGTCGGTCGAACTCCGTGCTGAGTTCGGCATCGTCGTGCACCGTGACCAGAGGTTCTAGGCGCAGCACCGTATTGGCCATCGCGGAGATCTCGGACCGCAGCCGTTCACCTTCGGCGGCCAACGCGGCCGCGTCTTTCGCGCGCCGCCGGCGGCGCTCCCACCAGCGGCCAACGACGGCCACCGCGATGATCAGTACGACCGCGGCGCCGATGATCCAGCCCCACGGCGGTCCGGGTGCGGTGAGCTCGTCCACGAATGCCTGAGCGGCAACCGCGTCATCGCCAGCGGGAAGATTGGCCACGGCAGCGGCGGAATCACCATCCGCGCTCCAAGCTGCCGCGGAATCCGGGCTGAGCGCGAGCACCGTGCCACCACGGTCGAGGGCCAGTTCCTGGGCGAGGTCCTGCAACTCGCTTTCGGTGCCGTCTGGCAAGGTCACTACGGACAGCTCGAGGTCGTGATCGGCGCGGGCCTGTTGCACGACCTTGGCGATCCGGTCCTGCGCACCGTCGCCGGCCACACCGTTGTCCCGGAGATCGGCGGCGATCTCGTCGAGGTCGACGCCAGCCGGCTGTGCGATGACGGCGTCGGCACGGGCAATGTGGTGGCCGGACATGATGAACACTCCGCGGTAGAGGTATCTGGGCGGTAGGGAATCTGGAGGGATTGAGCGTGCGAGAACGGTACGTGACGGACCCCGAAGGGATGCAGTGGGTAGTGGGACGCAAGTTCCTCTTTGGTGCCCCACGTTACCGGGGGTTTCGATTCGGTCTCGGCAAGAAGCGCAAGTTCGAGCCGCCGGTGACGGCCGCCGAACCGGCGGAACAGGCCGAGCCGCCACCGCACCGCATCGCACGCAGCCGCCCCGTGCCCCAGGGGCCCGTCCGGCATGACCCGCCCGCCCGATACCGCGATATGGACGGGTACTACCGACGTCGCCCTCGGCGGCGCGGCGGGATGATTTTCGTGCCTACCGGTGGCTTCGGCGGCGGTGGTTTCTCCGGTGGTGGCGGCGGAGGGCTGGGCAGTGGCGGCTCAGGTAGTCGCGGTGGCGGCGGCTCGGGTAGCAGGGGCGGTGGCGGCTCCGGAAACCGTGGCGGCGGCGCTGGCGGCGTACTGGGTGGTCTTGGAGCCGGCGCTGGGGCACTGGCCAAGATCGCCTCGACCGTGCTCATCGTCATCGCCATCTCGGCAGCGATCTTTCTCACTATCTTCGTAGCCCTGCCAGCCCTCGTGCTGTTGTTCGAATTGTTGCTCGTCGCGTTGCTGATCGGTTGGCGCGCCCTCACCGGCCGTCCATGGGTGGTCGAGGCGCGGCAGAACCGCGCGGCGCCCATCGTGCATACCTGGGCGATCCAGGGCTGGCAGGCCGCGGGCGGTACGGTCGATGAGGTGGCCGAAGCACTCCGTCGCGGGCAGACACCGGAACCGGTCGGCGCGGAAGCGTTGGAAAACCACGGAACCTGACCGGTAACCGGATCATCACAGTGCGAGCGTTCTACCCCAGCCGCACTCCGTGGTCTGCTTGTCGTGCGGTGTCTGAGGTCAACGGCAACTACGGCAGTGTCGAGGTGTGTGCGGCAAATGGACGATGTGCTTGATCTTCGTGTACTTGGTCCTTTTGAAGTACGCAGGAATGGCAGCGTCGTTCCCATCACGGCGGGAATGCAGCGGGCCGTGCTGGCCAGCCTGGTGCTTCGAGACCAGGCCGTCGTACCTGTCCGCACACTTGTCGACGATCTGTGGGGTTCAACGCCGCCAGAATCGGCGATAGCGACGGTGCGCAACTATGTTCGTCGGCTCAGACGGGTGTTGCCAGCGGGCGTCGTGGAAACCGCCTCGTCCGGCTACCGGTTGCGGGTCTCGCCGGAGAAGGTGGATTCGCATCGCTTGGTAACGCTTGGCGCGCGGGCCAAGGAGATGGCGAATTCCGATCCGGACGGCGCTGTTGTGGTCTTTCGGCAAGCCATGGAGCTGTGGCGAGCGACCCCGTTGCTGAACATCGGTGACATTCCGCTGCGCACGTGGCAAGTACCCCGACTCGAGGAGATCTACCTCGACATCGTGGAGGAATATCTCGATCTTGAACTGCGTCGTGGCTCCGCACAGCAGGTACTCGCCGACATCACCCGTTTCCACATGGAGTATCCACTGCGGGAACGGATCGCAGGTCAGTTGATGCTCGCGTTGTATCGGACCGGTCGCACCGCCGAGGCGACCGAGCGGTTCCGTCGGCTCCGGGCTTCCTTCGTCAACCGGCTCGGCATCGAGCCAGGCCCCCGGCTCAGCCAGCTGCATCAGGCGATCCTGCGTCAGGATCCCGACCTGGCTGCTCCGGAGCAGGACGGGCCACCCGCGGACGCCCCCGTCGCGGACCACACCGCGAGCCTGCCGAGTGTGCCGCATGACTTCGTTGGCCGCGGTGCCGTCCTTGGCGAGCTCGACGGCCGGCTCGAGAGTTTTACCGCCCACCCAACGGATGCGCTGACCTGGGTCATACACGGGCAGGGTGGAGTTGGGAAGTCGACCGTCGCGCTGCACGTGGCGCGCCGCTTCGCCGATCGTTTCCCGGACGGTTCGCTGTACGTGGACCTCCATGGGTCGACGCCGAGCGCGCGCCCGCTGACCACCATGCAAACGCTCGCTTTGCTCATCCGTGAGCTGGGCGGCGCCGAAGTCGACCCACGGTGCGCGCCGGAGGAGGTCGCGCGGATGTATCGCGCCCGCTTGCGTGGTAGGCGGGTCTTACTCGTGCTGGACAATGCGATCAGCTTGGCGCAGATCGCGCCCGCGCTTCCTGAGGAGCTGGGTTGCGCGGCCATCATCACTACCCGGTCGCCGTTTGGCGAGGGGATCGAGATGTGCCGGGTCCACTTGTCTGCCATGCCGGAGCACGAGGCCATTGAGCTGTTGGCGCGTACCGCGGGTAAACGCAAGGTCGCTGAGGATCCGGTGCATGCTGAGCGGCTGGTCACGCTGTGCGGCGGACTTCCACTCGCATTGCGATTGGTGGGCACGCGTGCGGCGTTGCGGCCGCATTGGCCCCTCGAATCCTGGGTGGGTCTGCTCGCTGACGAGCGGGGACGACTCGACCAGCTGCAACACGAGAGTGTCGACCTGCGGGCGAGTTTGCTTGTCAGCATTGAGAGCCTGCGCTCGTCCGCTGACGAGCTCGATCAGGCGGCGGTGGCATTGTTTGATCTGGCTGGGGCGATACCGGCGCCGGGAATCACTCCTGCCTTGGTGGCGGGGCTGACGGGGTGGTCGCCCGAGTGGGCGGATTCGGCGCTGGTGCGACTGACCGAAACGCATATCATGTTCAGCCCACGTCCTGGCTACTACTCGTTTTACGATCTGATCGCGCTGCTGGCCAAGGAAGCCGCCGCGGACCGTACTGAAGTGGACCTCGGCGAGCTGGTGTTGGGTGCCTGTCGCTGGTATCTGGCCGCGGCGCGGCAGGCAGCCGCCGCGATCACCGGTGCCCCCTCGCCCCGGGGGCTTGCGCAATACCATCCTGTTGATGACATAGAGACCCTGCGGTTTTCGTCCGTTGGTGCCGCGACGCGGTGGTTGAACCACGAGATCGAGCTGATCGTCGCGATATTCCGGCACGGCGCCGGCCTACGGGCCAGCGAAGCGGCATCGTTGCTGGTACCGCTGACCCACGCGTTGGCCTTCTATTTCAACATCACCATGCGATGGCGGGAAAGGGACGCCATCGCCACCTGCATGCTCGAGCTGGCTCCCGGAACTGATGATGAGCTACTTGAGCCCGTTGCCCTTGCGCAGCTCGTCAACGTCGAGGGGCAGCGCGGCAACCTGACTGAGGCCGCCCGGCTAGCCGAGCGAGCGCGGGAACTGTTCGTCAACGGCGGTCACGAATCGAACGTGGACTACGTCGGCCTCTTGCTGAACTGGTCGACGGTGCTGTTCCTTTCCGAGCAGGTCGAACAGGCCACGGCGTTGTGCGAACGGGCAATCGAATCGTCGGCGGAGCACGGGTTCTCCTATCTCACGGCAGCCGCCCTGTGCAATCTGGCCAGCGTCCGCCGGATCTACGGGGACACGACACACGCCCTTTCGTTACTCGAGCGTGCGGCAGATATCCATGAAGCCTGCGGGAATCGCTACGGACAAGCGATGACCTACAACGTGCTGCTCGCAATCCACGGAGAACGTGGCGATCACCGTGCGGTGTTGCGTGATTCCTCCACCGCGCTCAAGTTGTGTGACGAGCTTGGTGACGGCTACTGCACCGCCGAGTGTCACGCCCGCACGGCACGGTCACTGGCGGCGCTGCGGCGGCACGAGGAGGCCGACGAACATCTGGCGAGAGCCCACGAGGTCATGGCCGGCATCAGTGGCAGGGAACGGCTCCGGCTCGAGCCCCTGCTGGACAACATCGAGATTCGTAACAGCTGGCGGGACGGCCTGCGCGGTCAGTGAGTTAAGGCCGCTGACCTGCTGGTATGTCGCCGAGATAGCGGCTGGATAGCGCGAGAGAGAAAACCGGAACGATCTCGCGAATCATGGCGGTCTGATGCGGGTCATGTTGACAACCGCGAATGGAGGCCGCCGTGCGAAGTCGGCGTACGAATCGGAGAATGCTCGCGGGCGCGGGCATGTTGTGTGCGGCATTGGCCGTCGGCGCGGCCGGACCACCCGCGGCTGCCCAGCAGCAGGAGCAGCAACTGGCTCCGGTCATGGTGACCTTGGATGCCTCCGGCTCGATGGCGGACACGCTGCCATCCGGCGGCACGAAGATGGACGCAGCCAAGAGCGCGCTAACCGGTCTTGTGGACAGCGTGGACGAAACCGCGGAGTTGGGCCTGCAAGTCTACGGTAGCCAGACAGGGGAGAGCCCCGAGGAAAAGGCCGAGGGGTGTACTGACGTCGTTACGGCGCAGCCCGTAGGTCCGGTCGAGCCGGACACCATCAAACAGGCCGTGAACGACGTCGAACCTTCCGGCTACACACCGATCGGCGCGGCGCTTCGGGCGGCGAGCGACGAGCTGCCTTCGGAAGGGCCACGTGCTGTCGTACTGATCTCGGATGGTCTGGATACCTGCGCGCCACCGGACCCGTGCGAGGTGGCCAGCGAACTCGCGGAGGACGGCGTCGACCTCTCCGTACACGCCGTGGGTTTCCAGGTCGACGCCAAGGCACGCGAGCAACTGTCCTGCATCGCCGAATCCACGGGTGGTAGTTATACCGACGCCTCGGACGAGGGGCAGCTGGAAGAGGAACTGCCTGAGGTGGTCAAGCAGGCACAGCGCACCTACGAGGCGCAGGGAACACCGATCACGGGCACCGAGGACTTCCCCAACGCGCCGTCGATGACCCCGGGCCAACACCTTGACACCATTGACGCGGGGCAGACCAAGTACTACCGACTCGCCGTACCGGAGAACTACACGGCGCACGTCTCGGCCACGTCGATCATTCCCAACGACGAGAACAACATGGGGGTTCCCAGGCTCTACACGAGAATATTCGACGAGGCCCGGAAACAGTGCGCCGAGAACTTCGACATCCAGTCCATGTGGCAGCCGCATTTGACCTCCACGATGAGCTGGAACCCGCAGGAGGACAGCGGTGACTGCAACCCTGGTGACGAGGTCTACTTCGCGGTCGAGCGAGAGGGGCCCGATGACACGAAGCACTGGACGTACGAGCTGGAACTGATGGTGACACTCGAGCCGCCAGTAACCGGGTCGGCTGGTCCCAAGGCGAACTCAACCGATGTTCCTTTCCAGCAACCGAGCGGTACGGAAAAGCCCGTAACTGGTGGTGGTAGTTTCAACGACGCGACTGAGCTTCCTGGCAGCGGCGTCTATGTGGACGAGATGCGACTGGGCGAAATGGCCACATACAAGGTCAAACTCGACTGGGGTGAGTCGGTTTCGGCGCAGACCAATGTGGACGGTCGAGGGATCGATGATGTGATCACCGTCGACACGACCCTCCGTACTCCGCAGCGGTCGTTGACATCCGAGTCGGTGACACAGCATGTGTACTTGAACGACAACCAGGATTCCGCACAGCCGGCAACGATGGCCCGGGTGCTCTACGACAACCGCGCGGAAGGCTACCCATCGCTGGCTGGCTGGCATTACATCACGCTGCAGAGCAGCACGGGTGAGAGCGACGAGTCGATGCCGGTGCGGTTGTCCGTCAGCAAGGGCGGTGAGCGCGTCGAGGCGCCCGCGTACGCGAACGCGGAAGGCATGCCAGCCGGTCCCGTCACCAACACGGAAGACACTCGGAACGACGCCCAGCACGACGTGACGGCCCAAGCACAAACCGAGCAGGTCTCTGGGCCGCCAACCTGGTTCTGGATCCTGATCTCGGCCATAGGCGGCGGTGCGCTACTTACTGGCGGCCTGCTACTAGGACGTCAACGCAAACGAAACAGCCGTCGAGCCAACCAGCCGCTCAACTACTGATCGGGCATAGATCTGCCGGGTAACCGCGGCACGCTGGTCGTCGTGCCGCGGTTACCCGGCGTATTCCGGAAGAATGCGTGGTGACACTGGGCGGTGTGTCCTGCGCACTGAAAGATGCTGGAGTCGAAATTGACTAAGATTCATCGAGCCGAAGTAGTCGGATCGCTGTTGCGCTCCGAGGCCCTCAAGGAAGCGCGTCGCGCCGTCGCGGAGAACGAGATTTCAGCTCGGGAGTTCAAGCGCCGAGAAGACAGGGCGATCGACGACGCCGTCGAAATTCAAGAAAGTGCCGGGCTCGACAACATTACCGATGGTGAACTTCGTCGAAGCTTTTTCTGTGACCACATCGTGACGGCCCTCGATAGCGTCAGCGAGATCGAAGCTCCGCCGCTCGATCTATTTCACGTCGTTACTGGCGAACGGGTACGCATGGGTATGCCAGTTACCGTAACGGGCAAGATCGCCGGTAAGCGGATGCTTTCAACTGAAGAATTCAGCTATTTGCGGTCTCGGAGCACTGTGCCCCTCAAGGCGACATTATCTAGTCCTATTACGCTCAACTATCTCTGGAACCCGGCATATACAACCGAGTACTATTCTGATCCCTATGATCTGTTTCGGGACGCGGCGCAGATCTTGCGGAACGAAGCGCTCGAGCTCGCTAGATTGGGATGCGAGTATATTCAAATCGATGCTCCGGAGTTGATCCAGGTCCTTGCTGACGATGCAAGCTGGCAGCGGTGGCTCCGGCTCGACCTGCAGCCGGAGCGAGTCATTCCAGAAGCTGTCGAGATCATCAACTCCGTTGCCGAGCCCATCCCCGGCGTAACCTTTGGCCTGCATGTCTGCCGCGCGAATGCGACGAATATGGCGATCGCGTCTGGTGGCTATGGAAACTTTGTCAGCAAACTCGTGCCGCGCGCCACGAACTTCAGCAACCTGCTTCTTGAGTACGATGATGAACGGTCGGGCGACTTCGCTCCGCTCGCCGAGATTCCGGATGACAGGAAGATTGTCCTTGGTCTCGTCTCGACGAAACGCGGCCAGCTGGAAAGTCAGGAGGAGCTCCGAACCCGGATCAATGAGGCGGCCAAGTACACGGGTATCGACAGGCTTGCGTTATCGACGCAATGTGGGTTCGCCTCGATGGAAAGCGGTAACGATCTAACGATGGCTCAGCAAGCGAACAAACTGCGCCTCGTCGTCGATACCTCCCGCGAGGTCTGGCCATAGACCATTGTCCAGTCGAACGTGATCCTGCTGGATCAGCCCGCCACCCGCTCGCCGGATACCGTATTGGGGGCAGCCCTAGCGTCCTCGATATCGGTCCTGGCGATGACCGCACTCAGGCCGCGACGCCCACGGGTTGTAAAGATCATGATGGCGGACACCAGCACGAACACCATGGCCCACATGCCGCCGAGCGGGACGACCTCGGTGACCAGAATTCCGTAACCGCCGATACCGCCAAGGAAACGCAGTACTCGCGTGACCGGTGTGGTGAAACGAGGGTTCGTTGGTCGCAGCAGCACGGCGCGTTCCCCGATGGTGGATCCCGTTGCCAACACGACGACGAACTGGATAAGCAGCGGTAGCCAGGTGCTCAGCACGGGTTCGACCGGGGACTGCGGCACGCCGAAGGGTTCGCCGGTGCCGATCAGCAGGCCGATCCGCCACAGCAATCCCACTACGGCGCCAGCCAGGAACAGGAACAGCAGGTCGCAGAGCATCCCGAGGAACCTGCGGCCGGCGGTGACGCGGCCGAGTGCCGGCGAGCCGACCGGGCGCGCGCGGCGGACGACAGCCAGCGCGATAAGGGAACCAAGGAACGCGCCAGTGGTGTTCGTCAGCAGATCGGAGACATCGAATACCCGATACGCGCACTCGTAGAGGCCCCAGACGCCGGTCAGCTGCGTCAGTTCGACCACTAAGGACACCGCGAGCCCGGCCGTGGTGGCAATGACCACCCCACGGCGAAACATCGTACGAAGCAGGAAGCCAAGTGGCATGAACAGCGCCACATTGAACAGGAACTGCATCACGGCCGGGTTGGTGAGGACAGCTCGTGGTCCGGACACGTCGTACTTGTTGATATCCGCCACGGCCTCGGCGAGATTCAGCTGAACCCCCGCGCAGGTGTACCCTTCGGACGGCAGCGGAAGCAAGGTATACGACCAGATCGCGATCGCGTAAACACACGTCGAAACCCAGCCCAGCAGTCGTGCCAGCGAAAGTCTGCCGTGTCGGCGATAGGACACGACGACGATCGGGATGAACAATGCGACCGCCAACGCCATACCGACGAAGATCGCGATCAGGCCAGACGCCACTGTGCTAGACACGGCGAGGACCGTAACGCAACAGAGTGGGATCCACTATCTGGGACCGCGTTTTCCCTGAAGAAGGCGATCATTCGGGCAAGTGTCACCTTGACAGGCAAGTTGACACTTGCGTATAAGTGGTATGTGGACGATGAGGGTGATCTGTTCAAGGCGATTGGTGACGCGACGCGACGCGCCATTCTGGACGAACTGGCCGACCAGGATGGTCAGACCTTGTTCGAGATCTGTGGCCGGCTGACTATGAAGCACGGCCTTGCCTCGTCGCGGCAGGCAATCTCGCAGCATCTTGGGGTGCTCGAGCAGGCAGGCCTTGTGCACACCCGACGGGAGGGCCGCTACAAGTTTCACCATCTCGACACGAGCCCGCTGCGCGCGATCACCGAACGGTGGCCGGTGGACCAGCCTGACCCGAGCTAGTCCTGCTGGGCGGCGGTTTCCGCCTCCGCCAGCATGGCTTCGCGTTCTCGCGAGGAGATATAACGACCCCGGGACACCACGGCGTCGATCGTGGTCGTATGGCGAATATCCTCGAGCGGGTTCTGGCGCAGGATCAGCAGGTCGGCCAGCTTTCCAGGGGTCACCGTGCCGGATTGCTCGCCCCAGCCGACACACCGCGCCGCATCCCTGGTTGCCGCCTGCAGCGCGCGCATCGGGGTCAGTCCGGCTTGGACAAGTAGTGCCAGCTCGTCGTGCATTGAGAAACCGGGAAAAACAAAGGGAATCCAGCAGTCGGTACCGGCGATGATTGGTACGCCCGACCCGGCGGCCGCGCCGGTCAGGCGTGCCTGCGCCGCGACGTACTCGCGCATCCGCGCGTTCTGCTCAGGAGGTCGGTTCAACCTGGCACGCGCGTTGGCCAGCCACTGTTCCCGCATGGTCGGTTGGATATAGCGCTCAAGTAGATCGAGCAGTCTGGAATCGGCGAGAAGGTCCTCGCCGGGCAACCTGGCCGTCCGTTCCACGCCCAACGTGGGCGAGTACCAGGTGCCGTGCCGGCGCATCAGCGCGAACAGCTCTTCGGCTTGCCGTCGATCGTGCCGCCGCACCGAGTCCATCTCCAACTGGCCCATGGTCTCGGCCCATTCCCCGGCCCTGTCCGGATCGGCGAACACCTCGCGCAACCGGCGATAGCGGTCTTCCCTGTCGGTTGCGGTGGACAGGTAGATTCCGTACTGGTGCTCGAGCGTGTGCTGGCCCGACCGAATCGCGTCCTGAGCCGTCACCTGCGCGGGAATATGGCCGGCGAACCAGATGTCCAGCCGGGCGGCTTCCGTTGCGATAGCGTCATAGACGTCCGGCGCGAGATACGAGTAGACCTTGACGAAATCGGCCCCCATCTCGTGCGCGCGCTGGACCGCGGCCCGGCCTTCGGTCGGCGTCCCAGCTTCGATCACACCAGCGCCAGTATCGCCGCCACCCCACGCCGAGTGGGGGCCATCGACGAGCTCGCTTGCCAGCACCATCCGCGGTCCGGGAACCTGTCCACTGTTCAACAGCTCACGGACTTCTTCCATACCGGGCGGGCCGACCATCTCCCGGACACCCGTCACACCGTTCGCGAGGTGCAAGGGTGCGAAGGTGTCGAGCAGCCATCCGCCATGCGTATGCGTATCCCAGAGCCCCGGCAGGACGTACTTACCGTGTACATCGACGACGGTCACTCCGTCGGGAAGATCCCGCAATGGGTACCGGCCGACGGCCACGATCCGATCACCCGCGAGTACCACGGTGGTATCCGGCCACGGTGCCGCTCCGGTGCCATCGAGCACCGTGCCGTTCGCCAATACGGTGACCTGGCCACCTCGGTCGAGCTCGGGGTCGACGCGAGCACCGGCGCCGGTTGTCGCCATCGCGGAATCAACGGACGCGGTGATACCGACGCCGGCCGCAACCCCGACGCCGCGGCCGAGCCAACTCAGCACCTGTCTCCGGGAAGCCATACCGCACGATACCGCCCGAGAACAGTCAGCTGATCGGTTGCCGTGCGGTAGCGGCGCCCCTGTCGTGGATAGTCCATATGGTCTAATCCCTCAGGTGTTCAACTCGCTGGGCAGGATCGACATGGTCGCCGCGACGATGCCTGGCCCGGTTGCGCCCCGGCAGGGGATGGCGGTTCGGTGAAACCCGCACTTCTCCCGTTCATCCCAGCAGTGCTGTTCTTCCTGGTGTTCCTGATCAGCTTCCTGCGGGACAGGCGAAAACTGCGCAACGGCGTCTACCTGTTCTTCACCTTGGTGTTCTTCGCGCTCGGCGTGCTGTTTCTGGTCGCGTCAGTGTCCCAACAAGCTGCCGCCATCCTGCTGTTCATCGCCGTCGCGCTGATTCCGCTTTCGGCGTTCGCGCTTGGCGCGTTCCTGATCGGTAACGGCATCACGATGTTGCGCCGCGAGGGGCGGCGGCCAGCCAACCTGCTTTCGCTACTGGCAGGGGCCGGCATCATCGCGTTCATCCCGGTGAGTTTCCTGGTTGACCAGATCGACTGGAAGCCGCTCACCGCGGTCGCTGGCGCGATCAGCGCGGTCCTAGTCTACGTATCGTTCCTGTTTATCTGCTTCTTGCTGTATGCCATCGTTTACGGTCGGATTCGCAGTAGGCGCGCAGTGGATTTCATCGTCGTGCTTGGCGCGGGGCTGCTGGGTGGGAGGCGGGTTCCACCACTGCTGGCAAGCAGGCTGGATCGTGGGCACCGGCTGCTCGACGCGCAACGCGCGCGCGGAGCGAACCCGGTGCTGGTGACCTCGGGTGGGCAGGGGCCTGACGAGGAACTGCCCGAATCCCACGCCATGGCCGACTATCTGGTGGAAAAGGGCGTATCCCGCGAGTTGATCATGATGGAAGATCAGTCACGGACGACCTCGGAGAACCTGACGTTCAGCAAGGAGCTCATGCGCGAGGCCCGGGGCGACTACCGGTGTGTGATCGTGACCAACAACTTTCACGTGCTGCGCGCCGCCCTGCTCGCGCGCAAGGCAAAGGTGAACGGCCAGGTCGTTGGCTCACCCACCGCGTGGTACTTCTGGCCGAGCGCCACCATTCGCGAGTTCATCGCGGTGTTCCTGGAACATCGCGTATTGAACTTCACGGTCTGTGGACTGATTGCCCTGTCCCAGGTGATGAACGAGTTCTAGCGCGGTTACTTGCCGTCCTTGCGGCGCACCAGTTCGGTGATCCAGATCGGCGCGAATGGCGAGGTGCAGTTTGGCGGAGTGGGGTAGTCCTTGAGCACCTCGAGACGCTCACCGATGTCGATAGCCCGAGCTCGGTGCTCCGCGTGTTCGATACCGATCTGTGCCAGGCAGTGATTCATTGCCCACTGCAAGCGATCAGGCGCGTCCTTCAGCTCCGACTCGATGATGTCGAGCAACTCGGTGAGGTTGAGATCATCCGGCGTTTTCGCCACGCGTTCCGTGGTCAGCGCCCACCCGGCACTGGCCACCACCGGGTCTGGATCGGCTGACCAGGCCAGCCGCAACTGCTCGGCGTGCGGGCTCTTCTTCGCCACATAGCTGACCAGCCAGTCATGCACCTTCGGAGTGCCAGCCGCGCGTAACATGACGTCCACCGAGTCGCGGTCGAAGGCCTTCGGGCGGCAGATCAGCAGCGCCAGCAGCTTCGCGGTGGTGTCGCCGGTCTCCCACAGCTGAACCGCGAGCTCCTGCTGCGTTTTCAGCCGTTTGGCTACCGCGCGCAGCTTGCCGAGGTTCACGCCGTGATCATCGCCGTGCTTCGCGTTCGCCGCCCGCATCTTCGGGTCTTCGAGTTTGGCCAGCTCGGCCAGCACCTCGTCCACCGTTGCCGTCTCGGCCACCGCATCCTCCCGTTCGCCGGTGCTGAGTTCCAGCCTACGGGAAACCAGCGGTAGTGCCGGTGATACTCGTAGCCGGAGCCCCTAACGGAGATTGTCTTAAACCGACAGATTGTCCGGAACGAGCGCGTTTGGCTGATGTTTCTCAGAGACCGTAGGTCTTGCCGATGATGTCCCGTTGGATCTCACTCGTCCCGCCGTACACCGTGGACACGACCGCCGAGCGCAGTAGCGCTTCCATACCGAACTCGGTGGCGTAGCCATATCCGCCCATCATCTGCATGCCTTCCAGCGCAACGTGTTTGGCCAGCTCGGTGCATTTGAGCTTGACCATTGAAGCTTCGCGAGGAAACACCATGCCGGGGTTCGCATCGATCGCGGTAGCTACGTCGCTGAGCAACAGCCTCGCGCATTCCAGCTCCGTCGCCATATCCGCGATGCGATGTTTGAGCGTTTGGAAGGTGCCGATCGGTTGACCGAACTGGTCACGGTTGCGCACATAGTCGACCGTGTCGTCGAATGCCCTTCGTGCGACGCCCAGCATCATCGCGCCGAGGATCATTCGTTCCAGGTTCAGCCCTGCCGTCAGCTGTGTCCATGCCTTGCCCGGCGTGCCAACTACCGCCGAATCGGGGACGAAGCAGTCGGTCAGGTACAGGTCGTTGACCTCCCGGCCGCCCATAGTCTCGATCCCGCTGATCTGTAGACCGTCGATATCGGTCGGCAGCATGAACTGGGTGAGGCCTTTGTGTTTGGAGTCTTCCTTCGACGTCCGGGCGATCAGCAAGATGTGATCGGCGATATGTGCGTTGGAACACCAGGTTTTCTGACCGTTGAGCAGGTAGCCGCCGTCGACGCGGTCCGCCCGGCAGGCGAGGGCGGCCACATCGGATCCCGCACCTGGTTCGGACATCGAGATCGCTTCGATTCGGCCGCGCACCACCCCGTCGAGCACGACGCGTTTCTGCTCCTCGGTGCCGAACTTCTGGTAGGAGGCGGCCGCGATGATCGTGGTCGCGAAGCCGCTGATCGGCGCTCGACCGTATGCCGTCTCCTCCAGGAACAGGCACAGTTCCGTCATACCGAGGCCCGCTCCACCGTATTCCTCCGGGATGAGGATACCGAGCCAACCAAGTTCGGCCATCGTTGTGTAGAGCCGCTGGTTGTGCGGTTCCTGGCCGTTCACCGTGAGCTTGTCCCGCTGCTCTTTCGTGCCGCATTCGCGACGGCAGAACTCGCTGACCGCATTGATCAGGTCCTGTTGCTCATCGGTCAGGATTCTTGGCATAGCTGGTTTTCCTCCAGGAAGGTGACGGGTCGGACGGTCAGTACATCGAGTTGATCTCAGCCGCGTAGCGTTCGTCGATGACCCGCCGGCGTAGGCTGAGTTTGGGAGTCAGTTCACCGGTCTCGGCGGTCCACGGGCCGGCTAACACTCGGTAGTTCTTGACTTGCTCAACATGAGAGAGTCCCGAGTTCGCCTGGGTGACGGCCTTGTCGAGCGTGGCGAGGACATCAGGATGCCGGGAAAGCGCGCCCTGATCGGCGGAGTCGAGGCCGTTCGCCTGAGCCCAGCCGGGCAGTACATCCTCGTCGAGGACTAGCAATGCGGTGACATAACGTCGATTGTCGCCGATCGCGACCGCCTGCCCCACAAGGGGATGCATCCGAAGCAGCGACTCGATCTTAGTGGGTGCGATGTTCTTGCCCCCAGTGGTGATGATGATCTCCTTCTTGCGGTCGACAATGGACACGAGGCCACGCTCGTCGATCGTGCCGATATCGCCAGTCGGTAACCAACCGTCGTCATCGGTCGCGTCCTGGATACCACCGTCCGCGGTGAGATAACCGGGAAACACCACCGCGCCCCGTACCAGCAGCTCGCCGTCGGCGGCGACGGAAACGTCGACGGCGGGCCCGGGTCGCCCGACCGCGCCGAACGAGAACGCATCCGGGGTGCTCACCGTCGCGGCTCCGGTGGTCTCGCTGAGCCCCCACACCTCGTATACGGGAAGGCCCAGACTGGCAAGGAACTCGAGTACCTCGCGTGGGATCGGCGCCGCACCGCTGACGGCGCGATGACAATCGTCCAAGCCGATCGCCGCCCTGATCGGACGTAGCACCTTGTCGTCCAGCTCGTCCAGCTGCGCGGCGAGCTCGGCGGGCGGCGGATTGCCGGTAGAGCGCAGCTGAAAGATCTCGAGTGCGATATGCCTTGCGTGCGTTACGATCTCCGCTCTGTCCGCGGGCAGCGCGTCGAGCTGCGCCCGTAGCCCAGCGGCAAGCTTTTCCCATACCCTTGGTACGCCGAAGAATCCGTTTGGCCGTACCGCCACCATAGTCGGCAGGAGCTGGTCCTGCTCGGCGCAGATCGTGACATGTCCCGCGTTGCAGATTGGCAGATAGATCCCGAGTACGCGCTCGGCGATATGCGCGAGCGGGAGATAGGCGATCGATCGAGGGTGCTCGGGTACCGGTACGAGGTGGTCCTGCATCAGGGATTCGTGAATGACGTTGCGGTGCGAGAGCACCACGCCCTTGGGCTCGCCGGTAGTTCCCGAGGTGTACACGATGGTCAGCGGCTGATCAGGTAACACCGCGTCGGTCAGTGTCTCGAAGGGGGTGCTTGGCTGTTCGGGCCGTGCTTCGCCACGCAGATCGGCGTAGCTGACGAGACGTGCGTCGCCGGCTGGCAGGACGTCGGGATCGAGGACGATGATCGTGCGAAGGTGCGGAAGGTCGTTCAACACCGGTCGCCAGCGGTCTAGCTGCTCGGCGCCCTCCAGCACGACGACCGTGGCCGCGCTGTGCCGGGCCACGAAACCGATCTGCTCGGTGCTCAAGGTGTCGTAGGTGGTGCACGGTAGGGCGCCGAGGTGGATCGCGGCCAGGTCGACGATCCAGTGTTCCGGCCGCTTGGACATCGCGATCAACATCCGATCGCGCGATCGTAACCCGATCGCCGACAGTCCCGCCGCGAGCACGGCTACCTCGGCGCGCAGCCCCGACCAGCTCAGCGTCGTCGCGCGTGGGCCAATTCCACTGGTGAGTGCCGGTTGTTCGGGAAACCGCCGCGCGTTGTGCCGCAGCAGGCGGGTGATGGTCTGCCCTTCGACAGCGATGTTGAGCTGTTCGACGACGCTACTCACAAGCTGTTCCCTTCATTGCGAACAGTAGGTTGGGCATGCCGCGCACGATGAGTTCGGTTGCCGGCACCCGCCGGTCAGTCGGCGCGGGCCGGGTTGTCAAGCATCGGTACGAGAAACCGCCGGGCCACCTCGCCCAGCTGCGCGTCGTCCTCGATATCGACCAATTGACTGGGGCTAACCAGGAAGGACGTGGACACCCGGACCATCAGTTCGGCGACCAGTTCGACATCGACGGTGCGTGCGACATGGCCCGCGTCCTGTTCCTTGCGGAGCTGACCCGCGACGAATCGGCGGACCGTGGCGGTGGTCCGGCCACCGCCGACAATCGACGGAACGACGAGGTCCGGCTCGGCGGACATCAGCTCGCCGATCAACGGGTTCTGCCGAATAGTCCGCAACGAGCTCACGAAACCCAGCACCACCCGGTCGGCGATCGTCGCCGCGCCGTGGATATCAATGAGGAACTGGGTGAAATACCTGCGGAACTCCCGTCGGATTACCTGTTCGACCAGCGCGTCCTTGGTGGCGAATCGGCGATAGACGGTGATCCGGGATACGCCCGCCAGCCGGGCGACATCCGCCATCGTGGAGCGCCGGATTCCGATACGGCGAAACTGCTCGTAGGCCGCGTCCAGGACGTGCACCGTGCTCTCATCGTCCTCGACGCGGTCAACCGCTTCGGCGAACGCTCGGTCCAATAGTGACTCCGCGTCCGGCGGTACAAGGCGCAGGGGCTCCATGAACCGTCCTTCCCTGGTGTGTTGTCGGGAATTGTGCGCTACTTTGATACCTGGTTACAAGAGTTGTATCATCATATCAACGTTCTGGCACTCAAGGAGGAGTTCAGCCATGACGGATATCAGCAGGCGTAAGGCATTGATCACCGGTGGAGCGCTGGGCGCGCTGGGCGCACTCGTTGCCGCCGCACCAGCACAGGCAAAGGCGCTTGTCGGGTGGAACTGGTCGCCGACTCGTTCGATCGCTGGCTCCGGTGCGGGTGTCGATCCAGCGTGGGTGTGGGACAAGCAAGCCGATCCCTTACTGGCCTCGCTGCTGGACAGTGGCGCGGTGCCAAAGATCAACGAGCTGCTGTGGAACTGGGAACGCAATGACCAGCCGCTGCCAGCCGGGCTGCCGGCGTCGTTACGCGACTTCATGAACACCGCGCGGCAGCTGCCCGCCTGGGCCGATCGGGACAAGCTCGAACTCGCGGCCGAGTTCAACAAAGCCCGCGGGATCTATCTGAACCTGTGTAACGGGCTCGGTGGGGGAATGCTGGCGACGGCCATCCCCAAGGAGGCGCGTTCGGTATATCACTCCGCGGGTGGCGCCGATATGGAAGATCGCGTTGCCAAGACCAGCCTCTTCGGGTTCGCCGTTGGCTCACTGAACGCCTACCGGCCCGATGGCACCTGCGTCGTCGAATGTGTGAAGACCCGGTTGGTGCACGCCGCGGTTCGGCATCTACTCCCGCAGTCACCGGATTGGCAGGACGGCGCCAGGGAGAACATCCCGATCAGCCAGGAGGATATGCTGGTCACCTGGCATACCTTGCCGACCTATGCGATGCGCAAGATGCGCGAATGGGACGTCCCGATCACTGATGACGAGGCCGAAGCTCATCTGCACGTATGGCAGGTGACTGGTTACCTGCTCGGTATCAACGAGGAGTACATCCCGGCCACCTGGGAAGCCGCCTACGACCAGTCGGATCAGATTCTTGCGCGGAACATGGGACCAACCGAGGAGGGCGTCAAGCTGACCGATATCTTGCTCGGTCAGCTGGCCGAGCAGACCAGTCCGGGCAGTGTGAGTCGGCCGTTGGTCAATTCCATGGCGCGGTATCTGATCGGCGATCAGTATGCCGACTGGAATGGAATCAAGCGTGAGCCGCTGTGGGACCGAGTTATTCCACGGGCATGGCCGACCTTGGTGAAATTCCGTGAAGGCGTGATAACGGCACCGTTCGTCCCCGAGGCGGCATGGGTAATTGATGAAGCCGTGCGACAGTACATTCTGTTCTATCTGACCAAGGGGCAAGAGACCAAGATCGTGATTCCGACCATGAACCGTCCAAAGTGATGCCCGGATCCGATGGCGCGGCGATCGGTCGGCGTAGGTTTCTCGGGTTCGTCATCGCGGCGCCGACCTTGGTGGCGGCCGCTGAGCTGACACGGCCAGAATCGGCCGCCGCCACACCGACGCCGGTGGCCGGACAGGTTCCCTCGCCGGAGATCACCAAGATCGTCGACCTGACCGATATGATGACCGCGGCCACGTTGCCGACAGCTGGTCTGATCAGAGTTGAAGTGCACGAGGACGGCACGGTGTCTTTCGCGCTACCGCGTGCCGAGGTCGGCCAGGGCATCACCACGTCGACGGCGATGCTGATCGCCGAGGAAATGGACGTACCGCTGGACCGGGTTCGGGTCACCCTGGCCGACGCCCGTCCTGAGCTGGTGTTCAATCAGATCACCGGCGCGTCGAACACGACCCACTCGACGTATACCCCGATCCGCACGGCTGCCGCGATCGCCCGGCTCCGCCTGCTGGAAGCCGCGGCCACAGTCCTCGGCTCGGCGGCCAGCGAGCTCACCGTGCGAGCCGGCGTGATCGCGGATCGCGCCGGAAACAGCGTGCCCTTCGGCGACCTCGCGGCCAAAGCGGCAACCGATCGGACCGAACAGGTATCGGTGGAACTCAAGGAGGCCAAGGACTTCAGCGTTATCGGTACACCGCGCAATCGGATTGACGCGGTGGCGGCGGTGACCGGACGCAAGAAGTTCACCATGGATCTGGACGTCCCTGACGCGAAATCGACGATGGTGTGCCGAGCTCCGACGATCAACGGCACGGTTGAATCGGCCGCGAATCTTGCTGAGGTCCGCGGTATGCCAGGGGTGACCGATGTCGCGGTGGTATCCACCGGCGTAGCGGTGCGCGCGGAGACCTTCGGCCAGTGCGTCGACGCGGTCCGCGCGCTGCGGGTTTCCTGGAAGCCAGGTACCGCGGAGGGAAAGTCGGATGAGTCCGTACTCGATGAGTTGCGGGCGGCCGAACTGCCGCTCGGGCCACGGCCGCCGGTAGCCAATGTGGACGAGCGGTTCACCTTCTACTTCCGCAGCAACAGCGCGCTCGAACCCAACTGTGCGATCGCCGATGTACGCGCCGACCGCGCCGAGATCTGGTCGGGGCTGAAGTCGCCGATCGTGGCCAAGCAGGAGATCGCGGTCAAACTGGGTTTGCCGCTGACTCGCGTCACCGTGCACGTGACCGACAGTGGCGGTTCCTTCGGACGCAGGCTGTTCTACGACGCGGCGTTGGAGGCCGCGGAGATCTCCCAGCAGTTCGGCAAACCAGTCAAGCTGATGTGGCATCGCGCGGATGACTCCCGCCAGGGCCGCACCCACCCGATGTGCATCTCGCGAGTTCGCGCTACCTATGCCGGCAACACGGTGCTGACCTATCGTCAGCGGCACACCAGCGTGGCGACCGACCTCGGCCACGGCTTTGGCGAGATCGTCACGGCGCTGGCGGCCAGGCTGCCGGTCGGAGATATCGGGTTCTCCGAGACCTTTTTCCAACTCAGCCAGGAGATGTCGTACAAATTCGGTGCAAGTACCCGGTGGCTGAACGAGACCGACAAGGGTTTCAACACGGGCAGCATGCGCAATGTCTACTCGCCGGATGCCACCTGTGCCCGCGAACTCGTTGTCGACCAGCTCGCGGGGAAGATGAACAAGGACCCGTATCAGTTCCGTCGTGAATTCCTGCGTGACGACCGCGCCAAGGCAGTACTCGACAAGGTTGCCGAGGTCGGTTCCTGGGGTCGGCAGATGCCAGCGAACACCGCGCAGGGCATCGCTTTCCATGCCGAGTACAAGTCGGTCAGCGCCGCCCTTGTCGAAATCGACTGTCGCCCGGAAACCGTCAACCGGGAGATCCGGGACGGGGTAGCCGGACCGCGCGTGACCAAGGTGGTGTTCGCGGTAGACGTGGGTCTTGCGGTGAATCCTCGCGGGCTCGAAGCGCAGATGATGGGCTGCATCTGCGATGGCATCGCGCTGACCCTGACCTCGAGTCTGCACCTACGCGACGGACACTTCCTCGAAGCGAGTTGGGACAACTATTTCTACACGCGACAGTGGAACACGCCGCCCGAGCTGCAGATCATCGTTATGCCGAACACCTCCGAGCAGCCGGGTGGCGCCGGCGAGTTGGGTGTCGCTCCCTCGATGGCCGCGGTTGCCTGCGCCTACGGTCGCGCGACCGGAACCATGCCGACCAGTTTCCCGATCAACCACGACACGCTGTCCTTCGAACCGAAGCCGACCATTCCACCCGTACCCGAGTCGCCCACCGACGGTATTCGTCGCGCTCGCTGACCACGCCGCAGCTCTGGAGATCACCTTGCCCAAGCACACTTTCCGCGTTAACGGCGAGCAGGTGACCGTTGACGTCGCCGATGACGTGCGCCTGCTGTGGGTGCTGCGCGACCTACTCGGGATCACCGGACCGAAGTACGGCTGCGGTATCAACGTCTGCAAGGCATGTACCAGTCACCTCAACGGCAACGCGGTCAATCCTTGCGCCATACCGGTCAACGACCTCGAACCAACCGACGAGGTGACGACCATCGAAGGGCTTGCGGCGACCGTTGATCAGGATCTGCATCCGATGCAGCGGGCCTGGCTCGAACAGGACGTGGCGCAATGCGGCTACTGCCAGCCTGGCCAGATCATGGCGGCGGTGGCACTCGTTCGCGAGGTAACCGCGCACGGCAGGGAGCTGACCGAAGCGGATCTGGACGGTATCCGCAACATCTGCCGTTGCGGTACCTACCCACGAATCCGCGAGGCCATCAAAAGCGGGGCCAAGGAGATGTAGTCAGCAGACATCCAGCATCGGCACCAGGAATCGCCTGGCAAGCGCGGCCAGCTGCGCCTCGTCGTCGAGATCGACGATCTCGCTCGGGATCGCGAGGAACGAGGCACATACCCGCACCATCAGCTCGGCGACCAGGTCCGTATCGGTTTCCTTGGCGACCGTACCGGCCTGTTGTTCGCGGCGAAGCTGGCCGGCGACGAACCTCCGCACCGTGTCGACCAGCGACTGGCCGCGGCTACCGATCATCGTCGGCACGAGCTCGGTGGGCTCGGTGGCGAGCAGACCGCCGATGAGCGGGTTGTTCCGGATGGCCCGTAGTGAGCTGACGAACCCCAACACCACCCGATCGGCGGCGGATTCGGCGCTCTGGATATCGGCGAGGAACTGGTCGAAGTATCGCCGGAACTCGCGCCGCATGACGTGCTCGATCAGCACGTCCTTGGTGTCGAACCGGCGGTAGACGGTGATCCGGGAAACTCCCGCACGCCGGGCGACGTCGGACATCGTGGACCGGGAAATGCCCATCCGGCAGAACTGCTCATGGGCCGCATCCAGGATGCGGGTTCGCTGCGCGTCGTCGTCTGCCACCTGCTCGAGGGAATCGGCGTAGGCACGCTCGAGTAACGAGCCCGGGTCCGAACTCGTTAGCGGTACCGGTGGTGCGGGCTCCACTGTCCCTCCTCGCGACGGGTGATTTCCTGTCATATCTGAAACGACGACCTCGTCATCTTGCCGGGTTGGCCTTGTGAATACCAACACGCTGTGCTCTGATTGATACACTGAATCACTGCTTGTTTCATCATCTCATCAAGAGTTCTTGATGAGCGGCGGTGCACCTAGCCAATAACTGAAACAGTGTTCCCAACCTCAATGTGGAGGACGGCAGGCATGGAAGACTTCAGCAGGCGCAAGATGCTGGCGACAGGTGGAGCATTAGGGGCGCTTGGCGCGCTGGGTGTGGCGGCTCCCGCCGCGGCGCGTCCGCTGTGGACCTGGTCGCCGGCCGGCTCGGTGGCCGGCAGCGGGAAGGGTGCCGACCCGAGGTGGGTATGGGACGACGTGGCGGACCCCTTGTTCGCCAACCTGCTGGAAAAGGGCAATGTACCGAAGTTCAACGAGCTGCTGCGTAGCTGGACCAAGAACAATCAACCACTGCCGCCCGGCATGCCGGCGGATATCCGGGATTTCCTGGAAAGCGCTCGGCAATTACCGGCGTGGGTGGATCAGGACAAGCTGACCGTCGTTGACGAGTTCAACAAGAAGCGTGGGCTCTACTTCGGCGCGCTCTACGGATTCGGTAGCGGCATGGTCAGTACGGCGATTCCCAAAGAAGCGCGTGCGGTCTACTACTCCTTGGGTGGCTGGGATCTGCGGGACCGCCTCTCCAAGACGGCGAAGCTTGGCTACGACATCTGCAACGCCCAGCCCTATGCGCCGGAAAACGAAATAATCGTCACCTGTTTGAAGACCCGCATGATCCACGCGGCGATACGCCACCTGCTGCCGCAGTCCTCGGGTTGGCAAGGGTCCGCGGACGAGGAAATTCCGATCAGCCAGGCCGATATGATGGTCACCTGGCACAGTCTGCCGACGCACGTGAACCGGTTGATGACCAGGTGGGAGATCCCGGTCTCCGCCGAGGAGTCCGAAGCGTTCCTACACACCTGGCAGGTATGCGCCTATATGTTGGGCATCAAGGAAGAATACATTCCAGCCTCGTGGAATGAGGCGGAGGAGCAGGCGAAACAAGTTTTTGATCCAGTGCTGGCTCCTACGCCGGAGGGCATCAAACTCGCCGATCAGATCACCAGTATGGGCGATCGGATTGATGGAACGATCATGAGTAAGGGCGTCCTCGAGTCGTTCACTCGCTATACCCTTGGCGACGAGGTTGCGGACTTTCTTGAGATACCACGGCACTTCTTCTGGGATAACCTCCTCAAGCGGGGATGGCCGCTGTTCATCAAAGCCCGCGAGGGTTTGATCGAGTTCCCGATGGGGCCGGAGGTATTCGACAACTTCGACGAGATTCTACGCAAGGTTGCCCTGTTCTACCTTTCCGAAGGTAAGAAGATCAGCATTGAGATCCCGGAGCGAAACCGACCGGAGTGAGCTGCCCGGGGCACTGTCCGGATGGTGAGCCGTGACTCCATAACCGCCCGTGTCTAGTCGGTTATGGAGTCGCGCCAGAACAGTTCGACTAGCTGGTCCACGGTCTGCTGCATCTGCTGCAGTGCTTCGGGGATCTGTGCGCGGCCGAACCGGGTGCGCGGGCCGTTGAGGGTCAGGATGGCGACGAGTGTTCCCGCGCTGTCCCTGATCGGTCGGGACAGCGACAGCAGCTCCGGTTCGAGCTCGTTATCGATGATGGCAAAACCCTGTTCGCGCACCTGTTCGAGCTCGTTGAGCAGCGTCGCACGGTCGGTAATCGTGTTGGGGGTGAAGGCTTCGAGCTTTTCCGGAAGCAAGGCACGCAGCGTATCCGCCGACTGCTCGGCCAGCGCCACCTTGCCGGTGGAACTGGCGTGCATCGGGTAGTGCTCGCCGACCATGTTCTTGGAGAGGATGCCGACCACATGGGAACCAGCTGCCTCGGCGACGAGATCGAGTCCGTCCTGGGCATTCGGGATGGACAGGGCCGCCGACTCGTTGAACTTGTCGGCCAATTCCTGCAGCACTGGCTGCGCGTGCGCGGCGAGACCGGCATACGGGTCGGCGTGCCGGCCTAGCCTGGCGAGTTCCCAGCCGAGGACGTAGCTGGTACCAATCCGATCGACGAGACCACCCTGTTCGAGGCTGTACAGCAGCCGGAACGCCGTTGGCCTGCTCAGTTCGCTGGCTTTGGCCAAGGTGGTGACCGTGGCGCCAGTACGGGGCTGCGCGGCTAACGAGCGAAGCAACCGGATCGCCTTGGTCACCGACTTGTTGGTCAGCTCGGTGCGCTCGGGCTCCTCGCCCATCTCGTACCCGTCTCCCGCGCTCACGGCCCCATGCGGTCTGAGGGCCTACTGCAGGCCTTCAGGTTAACAGGCGTGTTCACTTTGTGGACGCCCCTGCTGGGCGAGTCGTGCGGGGAGTGCCGGTAGGCGAGCCTGGTTGGCCGGTTGGTCAGTACTGACCTGTCCGGGCGGTGCGGTTGAACGCCCTGCCGGGGTGGCCCGCGCCCAGTCGTACCGTTCCTGGCTCGAAAAGTTTCTCGCGTAGCGTTCTACCTTCGTATTCCGTCCACATCGCCTCGCGACGTTGAAGTTCCGGGACGACCAGCTCAATGAAGTCGGCGATATCCTGGTATTTGATCGCGTGTCCGAGGTTGAAGCCGTCGATACCCGTTTCGGTGACCCAGTTGATCAGTTCATTGGCCACGGTTCGCGGTGAGCCAACGATGGTGGGGCCGCTGCCGCCGATCCCGATGAACTCGGCGATATCGCGGGGAGTCCATTCCTTGTCCGGGTCCATCTTGGAAAACAGGTCGATCATGGTCTGCCCGGCGTCAGTTCGCACATGTCGCAGCGGCACATCTGGCGCGAACTGGGACATGTCGAGCGCGGTCCAACCGCTGTACCTGGCCATCGCGCCGGCGTAGCTCACGAGCTCGCGGTACCGTGCGTACTTCGCCCACGCCTGTTCATCGGTCGGGGCGCAGACCACGTTGAGCATCTGCAACACGCGCACGCTGTGCGGATCGCGGCCGTGCTCTGCGGCGAGCGTGCGTAGCGCGTCGACCTGACGCTTGAGCGCGGGTTTGGAGACGGCGTTGACGAAAACGCCTTCGGCGTGCGCGGCGGCGAGAGCGCGCCCCTTGGTTGAGCCACCTGCCTGAAAGATCACCGGCGTGCGCTGTGGGGACGGTTCGCACAGCGCGAAGCCCGGCACGGTGAAGTACTTCCCGTAATGGTTGATGTCGTGGACCCGGTTGGGGTCGGTGTAGATACCGCGAGCCTTGTCGCGGACTACCGCGCCGTCCTCCCAGGAGCCTTCCCAGAGCTTGTAGCAGACCTCGAGGTGTTCGGCGGCTACGTCGTAGCGCTCGTCGTGCGGCGTCAGCCCGCCATTGCCGAGATTGCGTGCCGCGCTGTCGGCATAGGAGGTGACCAGGTTCCAGCCGACCCTGCCATCGGTGAGATGGTCCAGGGTGCTGAACCTTCGGGCAAGCGCGTAAGGGTGTTCATAGCTGGTCGACGCGGTCACCCCAAATCCAATGTGCTCGGTCACGCTGGCCATGGCCGGTACGACCAGGAATGGATCGTTGGCCGGTATCTGCGCGCTGTCGGCGAGCGCGGCGGCCGCGCTGCCCTGGTACACGTTGTGGTATCCGACGTTATCGGCGAAGAACACGCCATCGAACCGTGCCTGTTCGAGCAGTTTCGCGTAGTCCGTCCAGTACCGAAGGTCCTTGTAGCCTACGCCCTTGTCCTGGTGGTGCCGCCACAGTCCCGCCGAAAGGTGGGCAGGTCCGTGGAAATCGAAGGCAAACAGCCGAATGCGTTTGGTCAGCATCAAGTGCTCCTGTTCATGAACCGAAGGCTGCGTCGCAAATGCCTGCGGTAACGGGAAACGGTTCAGTGGCCTCGCTCGCGTATTGCGCCGAGCCGTCCACGGTGGAAGACGAGTGGTTCGCCGTGGCCAGCTTCCAGCCGGCATACTTCGGCGATCACGATGAGGTGATCTCCGCCAGGGAGCTCTTGCGTGATACGGCAATCGATCCAGGCATGCGCGCCGGCGATTTGCGGTGCGCCGGAGGTGGATTCGTGCCAATCCACCTCGGCGAACTTGTCGTGCCCTCTGGTCGAGAGCGCGCGGCAGACGTGCCGCTGTTCGGCGGCGAGGACACTGGCGCTGAACTGACCGGAAGGGCGGATTCTTGGCCAGCTGCGCGATGTTGTCGTCACGCTGAAACTCACCAGCGGCGGGCTGAGGGACAGCGACTGGAACGTGCCGACGATGAGTCCAGCCGGGCTGTTCGTCCCCGGCTCGCGACCTGCCACGACGACCACGCCGGTGGGAAGATGGCCCATGACGTCGCGAAAATGAGTTGGTTCGATGGTCGGAGTCGACATGGTCATGATCGCGTTCCTTCCAGTTGGTGACCGGTTGTCGAGCGGATCAACGGCTGCTCGCCAGATCCGTGCGGATCTCCCTGGCGACCCGCAAGCCACTTTCGACCGCGCCGTCGATGAAGCCGGCCCAAACATTCGCGTAGTCGCTGCCCGCGAAATACAGGGCGCCTTCGGGACACTGCTGGGCTAAGAAGTAACGGGTGAGCTGGCGCGGTTGCTGGATCAGCCAGGTTTGCTTCGAATATGGATCCGACATCCAGTCGTGCCCGGTGACGTCGAGAACCTCCAGGTCGTCCCGCCAGACCCGCAGCGCGGCGCGAACGGCGTCGGTGTCGTTCGGTGAGATCTTGCGTGCGTCGGCGCCAAAGGACACCAGAACGGCGTCATCAGTGCCGATGAACTCGGTGCGTGCAACGGAAAGTGGGTGCTCGGCGGAGGAGTAGGCGAAGAACGGCTCGATCGGTCCGCGAACGCGGATCCATACCTTCACTCCCTTGGACGCCGTCCCTTCCGCGCCCGCGGCAAGCTTCTCGGCGCATAGTTCGGGCGAGACGGTCAGATCGCCAAGCAGGTTCTGTGGCAGGGTTAGCACCACCCTGCGCGCGGTGATCCGCTCACCGGTCGCGGTTGTCACCACCGCACCGGTCGCATCATGCTCAACCCGGCGGACCTCGGTGGAGGTGCGAATATCCGCGTCAGTCTCGGCGACGATCGCCGAGACAAGCGACCGGGTCCCCGACGCTAGCCGGAACACCGCCGACGCTTCGTGCATCAGGTGCCAGGAACCAGCGGTGGCCGCGGTCCAGCGCAGTGCGCTGGTGAAAGCGGCGTCTTCGAGTGGCGCGTTGACATGTCCCACCCAGGCGGCTTCGTTGGCCTGGTATTGGTCCACGGGAAGGTCGAGTTCGTCGAGCTTGTCGCGAAGGCTGAGACCGTCAACCGACTCGAGCCCCGTACCGGACAGCGGTTCATCTGGTCGCGGGATGTGTCGCATCGTCTCGTCGAGTAGGTGTCGCATACCCGGGTCGATCAGTTCCATGAAGCTCTCGAGCGAACCGTTGCGGACCTCGTTACCAGCCAACCAGTACGCCTCCGCTGGCCGGGGACCACGGGTGACCGGTAACCCGTAGCGGGTGACCTCCGCCCAGACGTGTGGCTGAACCCAGTGCAGCCATGTTCCACCCATCTCCAAGTCGCGGCCGAGCCGATGATCTGTCCACACTCGACCGCCGAGCCGGTCACGAGCCTCCAGAACCGTGACGCGTACGCCGTTCCTGCCGAGTTCGCGAGCGGTAATCAGGCCGGCGATCCCGCCGCCGACCACGACGACGTCAGTTTCCTCATGCACCGCGAAAGCACTCCTCTGGTCGGTAACTAGGTTCCGCGAAGCGATCTGCACACTTAACGAACAGTATGTTCGCTATATGAACGTATGTTTCATTCTCAGTCCGCAGTCACCAGGGCGTCAATACGCTTCTCGGGCGAACCGTTGCGATGCATGGTCGTTGGGTATCCAAGGATGCTTGACCGGGCGCGATAGAGACTCCTACTCTTCGGATACGTGTTCGTAAAATGGTGACAGTGTCCACTAATTGAACACTCTAATGATCGGAGGCATGTATGCACGCCGTCAGGTTCGATTCCGTGTCGGGAGCGATCGAGCGGCTTGCCGAGGGGTATTCGGTGGTCATCGTTGACCCGGTCAACGCGCCGGAGGAAGGCGAGCTGGTGTTCGCCGCCGAACGGGCAACGGCCGCCCATGTCGCGTTCATGGTGCGCCACACGGCCGGTTTCGTGCGCACCGCCATTACCGCGGAGACCGCCGCGCGGTTGTGCTTGCCACCGATGGCCTACGTGCACGCGAATGGCGCCGGCTCCGCGTTTACCGTCACGGTCGATGCGAGTGAGGCAACGAGCACTGGGATATCCGCGCGCGACCGTGCGCGAACGATACGCGTACTGGCTGACCCGGTGGCTGGTCCGGATGAGTTGACGCGGCCCGGTCACATCGTGCCAGTCCGTGTTCGGGACGGCGGCGTGCTCGCCTGTCCGGGTCGCGCGGAAGCGGCCGTCGACCTCGTCCGGCTGGCCGGGGCCGGTACCGCCGCCGCGCTGTGTCCGATCGTCAGCGAGTCACGCCCGGTCCGGTTGGCCATGCCGCAGGAACTGCGCGCGTTCTGCGATCGGCATGGCCTTGTACTTGTCACCGTGCAGGATGTCGTTGCGCGGCTGAGTTGTTCCGGTGAACGGATCGCGAAAGCGGCGTCCTAGCTCGCCGGTGTCGGACTACTGGCGCCTTGTCCGATACAAATGTATCGTAGGCGTCGATGGACGAGGATGGCATCCGCGCGCGGATTCGCGAAGCGGCATTCGAGGAGTTCACGGCCCATGGCTTCAAGGGGGCGACGGTCCGCGGCATAGCCGAAGCGGCCGGGGTCTCGCTTGGCATGGTGCAACGGCACTTTCCCAGTAAGGACGAGTTACGCAGGGCCTGCGACACACACGTTCTCGCGGTGCTGCGGGAAGTGCGTGACTCGGTCATCGCCGTCGACGCGGCACCGGGCGGCGCACTGCCGGGGACCGCGCAGCAGGCGGTGGCCAGGCTCGCGCCTTATCTGGCTATGGCGCTATTGCGGGACAATGGGTCCACAGCGGAATGGTTCGACGAGCTCACCGAGCTGTACGGCACGACGCTGACGAGCGGAGGGCTGGGCATCACCATTCCAGCCGACGAGGACGCCGAGGCGGTCATGGCCGTGCACGCCGCCATGCAGATGGGGCTTACGGTGTTCGTCGACCAGGTTTGCCGCCGGCTCGGGGGTGCCGAACTGGATGCCGAGATGGCCTATCGCATTGGCCGTGCCCGTCTTTTCCTAGCGAGCGAACAACTTGTCTCGCCAGAACACGCGGACCGCATCAGGGAGTCCTTGGCGCGGCATGCGGCAGAGGGAGGAACCGCGCAGTGAGCACCACGAAGATCACGCTATCCGGCACGAAGAAAACCATGCTCTATACCCTCTACTTCCGGGCCATCGACGCGCGTTCCCCTCGGCCACTGGTCGCCGATGACTGGGCGGCCAGCGTCCTCGACCGGCTGAACGTCAACCGGCTCAGCCTTGTTGGTCGGTCCAGCGACCGGTTCATTGGCCTCCTGCGGGCCAGGCGGATCGATGGCTGGACGCGCGATTTCCTTGCCGAACACCCAACCGCGGTGGTGCTGCATCTCGGTTGTGGACTGGACAGCCGCGCATTCCGGCTGCCGGTACCACCAGAGGTCCAGTGGTACGACGTGGACTTTCCAGAGATCATCGAGTTGCGCGAACGGTTCTATCCAGACCGGACCAACTACCGCCAGATTGCCTCATCGGTCACTGAGCCGGAATGGTTGGACGAGATCCCCTCGGACCGGCCGACACTGATCATCGCCGAGGGCCTGCTGATGTATCTGTCGGAAAGTGATGTGCACCGACTGCTGGCAAGCGTCACCGAACGCTTTCCGGGTGGCGAGCTGATCTTCGATGGTATGGGCCGCGTGCTTGCCCGGCTGTCCAAGATGTTTGGCTGGACGCTTGATGACCCGGCCGAGCTGGAACGCAGGCATCCTCGGCTGCGACGGGTCGACCATATCGACATCTCCGCGGACTACCGGCTGATCCAGGAACGTTGGTATCGAAATCTGGTTGGCCTGCTGCGCCGCATCCCCGCCGTGCGGAAAGCGCTACACCTGTTGCGATTCCGCTTCTAGCCACGACGGCCTCGTGCGGTACACGGTGGTGGCGAACGTCGGCAGGGCCGCGGTGCTCGGTGCATAACAACCTTCGGGCTAAGATAATCGACGTTCGGTTACATGTGTGGAAGGGGGCCGCGTTGTCTCGGGCTGGTCGTGGCGATTCGCCGGATGCCGTTGACTTGATCGTGGAGCAGTGGCGGCACAGCCGGCCAGAACTGGATACCTCAGCGCTGGCGGTGCTCGGTAGGTTGCACCGAAGTTATCGCCGGTACCACGCGCAGATTGGCGCGTTGTTCGACCGCCACGGCATCAGCATGGGTGCCTTCGACCTGTTGAGTGCGCTGCGTCGCAGTGGCGAGCCGTACCGGTTGTCGGCGGGAGTGCTTGCCGAGCAGACGCTGGTGACCACCGGTGGACTGACACAGCGAGTCGATCGGCTGGAAGAGCAGGGTCTGGTGGTCCGTGAGCGGAACGTGGGGGACGGGCGGGTGGTGCATGTCCGGCTTACCGATGAGGGCCGGGCGCTCATCGACAAGGTGGCCGATGACCACTTCGCGAATGAGCGGGGGATGCTGATTGGCTTGACTGGAGCGGAGCGGCAACAGCTCGCCGGCCTGCTGCGCCGCCTGGAACGGTCGATGGAACTCGCCGAGCTGGCCGCGGACAGTGCGGCTGAGGAATGACTTACCGCTCGTCTGGCGACGATGCTTCCGCCCATGGCAGTGGCTGGTCGTTTAGTCCTATGTAGATGCTCTTTTGGTGGGTGTAGGCGAGGATTCCGTCCCGTCCCTTTTCGGTCCCGAGCCCGCTTTCCTTGACGCCGGAAAACGGTGTCGATATCGAGAACTGCTTGTACGTGTTGACCCATACGGTCCCCGCCTGGATCGCTTTGCCGATCCGCCAGGCCTTCCGGTAGTCGCTGGTCCAGATTCCGCAGGCAAGCCCGTACGACGTGTCGTTCGCCTGCTGGATGAGGTCCGTCTCATCGTGGAACGGCAGGACGACGGCGACCGGGCCGAAGATCTCCTCCTGACAGGTCGCGGCTGAGTTGTCCAGACCGTCTAGCACCGTCGGAAGGTAATAGGCGCCGGTTCCCAGTTCTGGATCGGTTGGCGCCGCGCCACCGCAGTGGACTCGGGCGCCTTCGAGCCTGGCGCCGTCCACCATCGCCGCGACCCGGTCACGATGGTCGGGGTGCACCAGAGGGCCAACCTGTGTCCTCGGGTCGGTACCGGGGCCAACCCGCAGTGCGCGGGTCGCGGCTACCAGTCGTCGCAACAGCTGGTCGTAGATCACTTCGGCGACGAAGATGCGCGAACCGGCGACACAGCTCTGCCCGGAGGACGAGAAGATACCGAAAAGTAGGCCGGCGATGGCATGCTCGAGCGAAGCATCGGCAAAGACGACATTGGGCGATTTCCCACCAAGCTCGAGCGAGACCGGCATGATCTTCTCGGCCGCGTTCCGGCCAATGGTGCGACCGGTAGCGGTGCCGCCGGTGAACGAGACCTTGCCGATCCCTGGATGGCGCACCAGCGCGTCACCGACCGTTGCGCCCGGGCCGGGTAGCACGGAGAACAGGCCGGGCGGGATGCCCGCCTCCATGACGATGCGACCAAGTGCGAGCGCCACCAAGGGAGTCCACTCGGCTGGTTTGAGTAGTACCGCGTTGCCAGCGGCCAGCGCGGGCGCGACTTTCTGCGCGTCGCTGGCGATCGGCGAGTTCCATGGGGTAATCGCCCCTACTACGCCGATCGGCTCGTGTGTACTCATGCTCAGGTAGTCCCCACGTGCCGGTGTTACCCGCGCCTCGCGGGTTTCCGCCGCCGCCGCGAAGAAGCGGAAAGTGCCCGCGGCACTGGCCACCAGCGCGCGCGTTTCGGCAAGGGTTTTACCCGTGTTGCGGGTTTGCAGTAGCGCCAGCTGCTCGGTATCGCGCTCGATAAGTGCGGCGATCCGGTACAGATAGCTTGCCCGCTGGTGCGGAGCCAGGCCGCGCCATGTCGGATCATCAACAGCGTCCTGGCCATGCCGTACCGCGATGTGCACATCTTCGGGGCTTGCCGCGTGCACCGCGGCGATCCGGTCACCAGTCGCTGGATCTATCGGCTCAAGCAGTTCACCAGTTCCCCGGCGCCACCGACCGCCAACCAGAATCTCGTCGCTGATTGCGACTTCGGGCGCGGCTACCGTGCTGCGGAGCATGCGTCGCTTCCTCTCATGTGTCAAGCCAGGGTCAACCGATCCAGTTGGTAGTTAACATCCAAGATAAATCGATCAATGGCTAGCTAACTCAGCCTCAGCACGACGCGTATCCAATCAGAGAAAGCCTTGTGGTCCGCCGCGCTCGATGCTACAACCTTAAGCATCAATAGTTTAGAGCTAAGATAATAATCAAGGAGGGACGATGTCCACAGCTGCCACGGGCACTGATCTGGATGCACTGATCGACAGCTGCATCGCCAGTAGGGAAAGCCGGGACGAGGACTGGGATACCCTTGCGTTCCAGGCAAAGGCCGGCGAGGAGTTCCGGCGGGCGCAGATCCGCTACATCGGATCAGGGGCAACGGGTCACCACGAGGGCGATAATCGGATCCTGCCTTCCGAGCATTTCACCTTCTCCAACATGCGGCTGCCCGTCGGTGGTATCGGCCCCGAGCACACCCACCATGACGTGGAAGAGGTGTTCTTCGTACTCGAAGGGACACTCGAGGTCGCCGTACATGACGTCGAGGACGGCACGAAGACCGCTAGCCGCCGGCTCGGCTACCGGGACCTGATTCGGGTTCCCGCCGGAGTTCCGCGCAGCCTGCACAATGTTGGCGACACCGATGCGCTGTTCTGCGTGGTCATTGGGACCCAGAAACCGCAGCTGCCAACGTATCCGACGACCTCGCCGATGCACGGCGTCACGAGGGACTGACCGGCGGCGGGTGGTACACGGCGGAGTGGCTGATGGATCGACTGGTATGGCTCACCCAGCAGCGCTGGCTGGCCGAGGGTGTGCACGAGCTACGATTCCGGGCCTCGGACGGCGGCGAACTACCCGAATGGGAACCCGGGGCGCACATCACGATCACCTTGCCAAATGGGCAGGCGCGGGACTACTCGCTGTGTAGCGATCCTGCGGACCGGACGGAGTGGACGGTCGCGGTGTTGCGCGAGCGGGATTCCCGCGGTGGTAGCTCCTATGTGCACGAGCAGTTGCGGGTAGGTGAGCAGCTCGCCGTTGCCGGTCCGCGGAACAACTTCCCGCTACGACCGGCGGATTCCTACCTGTTGATCGCCGGCGGGATAGGTATCACGCCGATCAAGGCGATGGCTGAGCGGCTCGCCGCGCAGGAGGTTGAATGGTCGATGCTGTACTGCGGTCGCTCCCGCGCGGGGATGGCCTATCTGTCCGAGTTACACGGCATCGCTGGGGCGCGCCTACGGCTACACTGCGATGACGAGCAGGGCGGCCCACCAGACCTGGCGACAATCTTGGCTGGCTGTGCTGATGGTACCCAGGTTTACTGCTGTGGCCCGGAAGCATTACTGGCCGCGGTCGAATCCCAGATGGTTGATCCGGATCTATTACACATTGAACGGTTCCGCGCGGCGGCGCCGGTCGAAGCAACTGGTGACGAGTCGGCCTTCGATGTCGTGTGTGCTGGTTCCGGCCTCCGCGTGACCGTCCAGCCCGGAGTGTCGATCGTGGATTCTCTTGCGTCGGCTGGAGTGGAGGTACTGACCTCGTGCCGGGAAGGGATCTGCGGTACCTGCGAGACCAAGGTGCTTGGCGGCGTGCCGCAACACCGCGACTCCATTCTCACCGACCAGGAGAGGTCGGCCGGCGAGACGATGATGCTCTGCGTCTCTCGCTGTCAGTCCGCCGAGCTGGAGCTTGACCTGCCCTGATGAAAGGAGCGGAGATGACACTCGAACTGACACCACACCAATCGCGCGGCCGACCACCGACGAGCTACGAGGATGCGCTGGCCGACGAACTCGAAGCGATCTACGGCAGAGGAATACACGAGCTTCCTGGCGTCGTGGTCGCACTCAACGAAACCGGCGTTCGCCCGGCCGGCGGGCAGGACTGGACCGAGGACAGCTTCGCCGCGGAGCTGGCCAGGCTGGCGCGGCGGTGGTGAGCGCGATGACACGTACCGAAGTTCTGAACACGGTAGACGGCCGGGTAACACTTGGTTTGCGGGACAGGTGGTACGCGCTATGTCCGTCAACGCGCGTACGCGCTGGCGAGCTGACCCGGATAGATCGAGCTGGCGAGGAACTGCTGTTGTGGCGGGATACCGCCGGGGCGGTACATGTCCAGGAGGACCGGTGCCCACACAGGGCGGCCCGGCTGTCCCTCGGTGTACACATGGGTGACCGCATCGCCTGCAATTACCACGGCGTGCAAGTTGACGCGAACGGGGTGGTGGTATCCGTTCCGGGTAGTCCAGGCTGCGCCCTCGAAGGCCGCGCCGCGTTGCGGACCTTTCCCGCGCAGGAGCATGCGGGTGTCGTGTTCGCCTGGTTTGGCAACGACGAGCAGGCTGATCCGCTGCCGCTGAAGGTGCCTACACCGATCGCCGGCGGGGAGTGGGACAGTTTTCCCTGCTACGTCGAATGGGATGCGCCATGGTTGTACTCGCTGGACAACCTGATGGATCCGATGCACGGCGCGTTCCTGCACCGTAACTCGCACTCGATGTTCGCGGGTAAGCGCGAGGCCGCTTTCCAGGTTCGGGAAACCGACCACGGTTTCGTCTTCGAGAAGACCGACCAGCACGGAGTGAACTTCGACTGGTCGGAATGGGTCGACAACGGGCTGCAATGGGTCGGTCTGGAGATCCCATATCCGGACTCGGCTGGACCGGGCGGGCCATTTGCCATCGTGGCCACCGCGACACCGATCAACGAGTATCAGCACGTCGCCTTCTTCTGGCGCTGCCGCAAGGTAACCGGTTGGCAGCGGGACAGTTGGCGGTTCCTGTACCAGGCGCGCCTCGAGGAACGACACTGGGCGGTGCTCGAGCAGGACAGGGTGATGCTCGAAGCGATGCCCGCCGACGCGCATCAGCGGGAAGGCCTTTACCAGCACGATATCGCGCTAGTCCGGTTGCGGCGGATGTTGCGTTCCGCGGCAAAAACGCAACTTGCCGATTCGGAGAGCAAGTCGAAACCCACCCATGCCCCCGCAGCTGTCCGATAGGTTTGTGAGGCGAGAAAAGTGCAGTCCATTAAATCGTTTGTGGACACTCCACAGGAACCGGTCGCGCGACTGCGGGCGCTGCGGTCAGTGACACTGTGCAGCCCCACCGCCGACTCGGCCGCCGAGTTCTACTCGCAGGTCTGGGGCCTCGGTACCGTGGAATCCGAACGCGGTGCCGCCTGGCTACGCGGCACCGGAGCGGAGCACCACATCCTCGAGGTACGGCACGCGGAGCGCAACGCACTCGGCAAGATCGCTTTCGCGGTGGCCACTCCTGCCGAAGTGGACGAGGCTGGTCGGCGGCTGAGCGCACTCGGCGTGCCGATGTTGGTCGAACCGGGACCGCTGGAACAGGTTGGCGGGGGTTACGGACTGCAGCTGATCGACCCCGAGGGTCGGTTGGTCGAACTGTCCGCGAACCTGGAGGCGGTCGTACCACAGGACCCGGAGGGCAGGGCGGCGGTGCCGCGCAAACTGGCTCACGTGGTACTCAATACCGTGGACATCGACGCGGCCTGCGCCTTCTACACGAAGGTGCTGGGGATGCGGATCTCGGACTGGTCCGAACACCAGATGGCCTTCCTGCGGTGCAACGCCGACCACCATGTGATCGCGTTCAACGCGGCTGAATGGACCTCGATCAACCACGTCGCCTACGAGATGGGCTCGATCGACCATTTCATGCGGGGAATCGGCCGATTGAAACACCACGACATGCTCCCGCTATGGGGGCCGGGGCGGCACGGCCCGGGAAGTAACACCTTCTCCTATTTTGCCGACCCCGCGGGGCTGGTCTGCGAGTACACCTCGGAAGTGGCGCAGGTGGACGAGGACGCCTGGTTGTGCCGAGTATGGCGGCGTACCCCGGAACTGTCGGACCTGTGGGGTACCGCGGGGCCACCGTCTCGGGATGTGCGTGAACATATGGCCGGCGTACCGGACCCAGGCTACCGTCCGGCGAGGACCGCGTCGTGAAGGTCGCGGTGCTCGGGTGCGGTGCCATTGGCGCGGTTGTAGCCCATGCCCTTGCCGATGGCGAAGTCTCCGGCGCCGAACTCGTCGGCGTCGTACATGCTGATGCGACTGATCCACCTGGGCTTCCGGTGCTTGACTTCGGGAGCGCCGTGGATCGCGCCGATCTGGTTGTGGAGTGTGCTGGGCAGGCGGCGCTTGCCGAGTTCGGGTCGAGGGTCCTGGCCGCAGGCAAGGATTTGCTGGTGGTCTCTGCCGGCGCGCTCGCCGACGATGCGATCTTCGGTCGCCTCACTGGCTACGACGCCGGACGGGTGTACCTGTCCACGGGTGCGATCGGCGGACTGGACCTGTTGGCGGCCGCGGCGCGTGCTGGCGGGCTGTCGTCGGTGCGACTGACCACGACGAAGCTGGCCGGCAATCTCGTGCAGCCGTGGATGGACCAGGAACAGATCAAGCTCCTTCGCAAAACGACCGAACCCATCGAGTTACTGCGCGGCCCCGCGCGCAAGGTCACCGCCGCGTTCCCGAAATCGGCGAACGTCGCGGCCTCGGTTGCGCTGGCCGTCGGCGACTGGGACCTGGTAGACGCGGCCGTCGTCGCCGATCCTGACGCGGAACTCACCAGCCACGTGCTTACTGCCGAGGGCACCGCTGGCAGCTACCGGTTCGAGATCCGTAACCATCCTTCCGCTCGAACCCCGACGACCAGCGGCATCGTGCCGCATGCCGTCCTGCGCGCGATCAGGTCGATGACCGGAAGGGCGGTGCTCCCGCTGTGAATCCGGTTACTGGAGGGGCGAGCCCCGTATGGCTGGCAACGGATCAGGTGCACATGGTGCGTTCCGGAACCTCAGGGACCCCGGTGCTGCTGTTGCACGGGATCGGTGGTTCGAGTGCGTCCTTTCACGAACAGCTTGGGCCGCTCGCCAGGGAACACCAGGTGTTTGCCTGGGATGCGCCCGGCTACGGCGCTTCGGCGGATCCCACGACCGCTCCTGGTATGGCCGGGTACGCTGAGATCGCGGCCGAATTACTGGCCGATGTGGGCAGGGCACACGTGGTTGGCGTTTCCTGGGGCGGGGTTATCGCGACGCGGCTGGCAGCCGAATACCCCGAGTTGTTGCGATCGTTGACCCTGGCCAGCTCAACCCGCGGATCAGGACGCAGCGAGCAGGCCGCAACCGGGATGCGGGCGCGGGCGAGCGAACTGGCCGATCTCGGGGCGGCCGGATTCGCCCGCGCGCGTGGCCCACGGCTGCCCGCGCCCACTGCGGACCCGCGACTCGTCGAGTCCATTGTGGCCACAATGGCGAAGGTCAGGTTGCCCGGCTATCTGTTCGCCGCCGAGTCGATGGCTGAGACCGACCACACCGAGCGACTTGCCGAGGTCACGGTCCCGACACTGGTACTGGTCGGTGCGCTGGACGAGATCACCGGACTGGCGGAGAGCCGCCAGCTGGCTTCGGCTATCCCCGGCGCACGGCTGCGTGTCCTGCCCGGGGTCGGCCATGCGGCGAACCAGGAGTGGCCAGTCGAGTTCAATCGGGTCGTTCTCGATTTTATGTCCAAAGTAGATGAGTCTGACCAGTGCCAAGGCGGTACATAATGGATCTTGCGGGTAAGACGGTTGTCGTCACCGGCGCCGGTCGGGGACTCGGATTAGCGATCGCCCGCGCGGTGGGTTTAGCCGGCGGTACGGTCGTACTGGCCGAGTACTCCGCCGACCTGGCGGCAGCGGCCGCTGCCGAACTACGCGCCGAGAGCATCGAGGTACATCGGGTCGATACCAATGTCGCCAGCAGCGAGTCCGTGGCCGAACTCGCGCGGCAGGTCGCGGAGCTCGGACCGCTGCACGGGCTGGTCAACAATGCCGCGCTGGCCAATGGCGTTGGGGGTAAGTACTTTCCGGATATCCCTGTCGCGGAGTGGGACCGCCTGATGGCGGTCAACGTCCGGGGCCCATGGCTCGTTGCCGCCACGCTCTACCCGCAACTGGCGGCATCCGGCGCGGGACGGATCGTGAACATATCCTCGGACGCGGCGTTCTATGGCTCGCCTCGACTGGCCCACTACGTCACCTCCAAAGGTGCGATTGTCGCGATGACCAGGGCGATGGCCCGGGATGCCGGAAAGGACGGTATCACCGTCAACGCCCTCGCCCCCGGACTGACCGAAGGTGAGGCGACCGAGGCGATTCCCGCCGAACGGTTCGAGCTCTACCGCTACAACCGCGCCATCGACCGCCCGCAGCGGCCGGAAGACCTGACCGGCGCGGTGAGCTTTCTGCTTTCCCCCGCGGCCAGCTACATCACTGGCCAGACCCTGTTGGTCGACGGCGGTTTCGTGTGCCGCTGAGGCGGACGGACACACCAGAAAGGTAGGGCTAGGCGATGGACCTGGGGTTGCGTGGACGTACCTACCTCGTTACCGGAGCTAGTTCCGGGGTTGGCCTTGCCACCACGGAACTGTTGCTGGCCGAGGGGGCGAACGTAGCGGCTTGCGCGCGGGACGGGCGCCGGCTGACCGAGGTCGTCGGGCGACTGGCAGGCGCCGACCGGGCGGCAACCTTCGCCGCGGATGTGCTCGACACAACGGCGGTACAGGATTTCGTCACCTCGGCCGCGGACCGGTTCGGCGGGATCGATGGGGTAGTCAACAACGCCGGCCGGTCACTGCTGGCGAGCTGGACGGAAACCACCGATGAGCAATGGCGGGCCGAGCTGGAACTCAAGCTGTTCGGGGTCTTACGTCCAGTGCGGGCCGCATTGCCCTGGTTGTCCAAATCAGACAGCGCGGCGGTGGTGAACGTGAACGCGGTGTTGGCGCGGCAACCCGAACCGCGGCTGGCCGCGACGTCCGCGGCGAGAGCAGCGCTGCTGAACTTGTCCAACACGCTTGCGGTCGAGCTCGCGGGATCCGGGACACGGGTGAACTCGGTCTGCCTTGGACTGGTGGATACCGGGCAGTGGCGCCGCCGCTACGAAGCCGCGGACACGGATCACGGGTTCACCGAATGGGCCGCGGAGCTCGCCTCCGATCGCGGTATCGCCCTCGGCAGGCTCGGTAACCAGGATGAGGTCGCTTACCCGATTGTGTGCCTGCTCTCGCCCCGCGCCTCGTATATCACCGGCGCCGCGATCGATGTGGACGGCGGCGTCGCACGCTACGTATGAATGGAGAAGACCGATGAACGGCGGCGATCTGCTCGCGCGCATCATGCGCGAACACGGAGTTGGCACCGCGTTCGGTGTGGTGAGCGTGCACAACCTGCCACTTGTCGAGGCGGTAGACCGGGACCTGGAGTTCGTACCGGTCCGGCACGAGGCGGCGGCGGTGAACGCCGCGGACGGCTATGCCCGCAGCACGGGCGGGCTTGGCGTCGCCATCACCAGCACCGGTACCGGCGCGGGCAACGCGGCCGGCGCACTGATCGAAGCCCAGACCGCACGGAGCCGCGTCCTGCACGTCACCGGCCAGATCGATGCGCGATACCTTGGCCAGGGCCGTGGGGTCATCCACGAAACACGCGATCAGCTCGGCATGCTGCGCGCGGTGTCGCGGTACGCGGAAACCGTTCACTCGCCCGAAGCCGCCGCCGGTATTCTCCACCAGGCCGCGCTGCGGGCAGCCACCGCGCCGTTTGGGCCGGCAAGCGTTGAATGGCCGATCGATCTGCAGTACGTGCCACACGACGACCCGTATTCGACGGGAGTGGTCCAAGCGCTCCCGGAGATCGATGACGCCGAGGTCGCCGAGGTTGCCAGGTTGATCACCAACGCTCGCCGCCCGCTGATATGGGCCGGCGGTGGCGCCACTGGTGCCGGCGCCGAGATTAGCGAACTGGCCGAGCTGCTTGGTGCCGGCATTCTCACCAGTAACGCCGGGCGGGGAACCGTCCCCGAGGACGACGAACTCGTGCTTGGCAACTTCGCCAGCAATCCACGGATGCGGCCATTGTTGGCCGAATCCGACCTGTTGATCGCGGTCGGAACGCACTTCCGGTCCAATGAGACCAAACACTATCAACTCGAGCTGCCGGAGCACTGTGTACAGATCGATGTGGACCGCGAGGCGATCGGCCGGAGCTATCCCGCTGCCGCCGGCATTGTCGGCGAAGCTCGGAGGGCGCTTGCCGCGTTGCTGGCCCGACTCGGGGAACCGGGGACAGAGGAGGGTTGGCCGGCACGTGTGCGGGCAACCCGCAGCGCGGTACGTGACCACCTTGCCGCCGCGATAGGGCCCTACCTGCCGATCTGCCAGGCCATCCGAGAGAATCTGCCTCGCGAGGCGGTGATCGCGCGGGATGTGACCATTCCGGTCAGCCAGTGGGGTAACCGGCTGCTACCCATCTACCATCCAACGACCAACCTGTTCCCGCTCGGTGGTGGTATCGGTCAGGGACTGGCGATGGGGATCGGCGCGGCGGTGGCCAATCCAGCTCAGCCAACCGTGGCGCTCGTCGGTGACGGTGGACTCGCCGTCCACCTTGGGGAACTGGCAACCCTTGCCCAGCAGCGCCCATGGTTGGTCGTCGTGCTGTTCAACGATGGTGGTTACGGCGTGCTGCGCAATATGCAGGACGCCCATTCGAGCCACCGAGCGGGTGTGGATCTCTACACGCCCGACTTTGGCAAACTCGCCTCCTCGCTGGCCTTGCCCTACCAACTAGTGAGCTCGCCGGAACGATTCGCCGAAGTGTTCGGCAAAGCTATCGCCGACCATGGACCGTCTATTGTGGAAGTTGACGTGACGGCATTGCCTGAACCGCCGGAACCGTTCGTTCCTCCCGTCGCGACCCCCGCCAGGTAGGAGCCACCGATGACGTCCCCGACAGCTGCCATCCACCACCACTCGCATGGTCCGGCGAATCGTCGCAAGCAGGTTCTGGAGACCGCCGCCCCGTTGTTCGTGGTTCCACCGCAACCTGGACCGGTTCGCGGTGGGGTAGTAGTCCTGCACGACCTTGCCGGGCTGACCGAGGAAGTCGAGCGTTGTTGCCGGTGGCTGGCAGCCGAGGGTTGGCTCGCCGTGGCGCCGTATCATTACTACGAATCCGGCGGCAGAGGACGAGCCGAGCCGCTGGTGCCTTCCTACGCGCGGCATCCGCTCAGTGCGGATGGACTCCGTACGGATGTCGTGGCCGCGGTGGATTACCTGGTACGGCGGCGGGGACTGCCGGCCGAGTCGTTGTCGGTGCTCGGTTTCGGCACGGGCGGTCACCTTGCCGGATGGGCTGGCGCGCACTGCCAGTTCGCTTCGGCCATCGCGATCACCCCGGCTGAGCTCAACTTGGCCGGCATGCCACCACTGAGCCAGCTCGTACCGGCAGCGGAAACCCGCTGGCTGGATGCTAGTGCGCGGAGCTGGGCGGAGATCAGGCGGTTCCTGAGCTTCGCGGCGAAGCCCGACAGCACCCTCGCAATCAACGCAGATTCGCGCACCAGGGAGTGAAGATGAGTGCAGCACCCGCGGATTCGTCAGCCACGGTCGGCGCCATAGCGGCGCGGCTCGAACGGCTACCCAGCTCACGCTGGCAGGCCAAAGTGCTGATCCTGCTCGGCACGGTCGTGTTCTTTGAAGGTTTCGACCAGATGCTGGTTTCGTACACGCTTCCGCTGATCAAAGAGGAATGGAGCCTCAGCTCGTTCGAACAGACCGCCGCCGTGACGGCTGGTTCGGTGGGCATGCTGATCGGGGCACTGTTGTGCGGCATGCTTGCCGACCGGTTCGGCAGGGTCCGAATGGTGGTGATCGCGATCCTGATCACCGCGATATCCAGCCTGTTGCTGATGGTCTCGACGGACTTCGTGCAGTTCGTCGTCCTGCGTTTCGTGCAGGGGCTCGGTATCGGTGGCGAGGTGCCGGTGGCCGCCGCTTTCGTCAGCGAGATCGCGAAGGCGAAGGGGCGCGGCCGGTTCGTGTTGCTCTACGAACTTGCCTTCCCCGCGGGATTGACCGCCGCCGCCGTGATCGCGACGGCGATCGTGCCCCAGTTCGGCTGGCGCGCGCTCTACCTGATCGGTGCGATTCCCGCGATTCTGGCATTCCTGGTGCACCGCAAGGTCCCGGAGTCACCACGGTGGCTCGCCGCCCGTGGTGACTTCGCGCGGGCCGAGCAGGCGATGCGTGCTATGGAGGAAGGCGTACGCAAAGCGACCGCCCGGCCACTGCCACCACCCGTACCGCACGATGATGTGCCCGCCGAATCACGCGGTCGGATCCGTGACCTGATCGGACGGAAATACCTGCGCCGCACCACGATCGTAGCTGTCCTGTGGTTCTGTGGTTACTTCGTCAACTATGGCCTCACAGCTTGGCTTCCGACCATCTACACGTCGGTCTATCAGATTCCGTTGCAGACCGCGTTGAACTACACCCTCTACACGAGCCTCTTCGGCTTCGGTGGTTGCGTGCTGGTGATGTTGCTCGTCGACCGGATCGGCCGCAAACCGGCACTGATCATCGGGCTTGGCGTGGGCGGGCTCTTGCTTATCGTGCTTGCCATGCTCGGCGCGGCAAGCGGTCTGGCCGTGGCATTGTGGTGCAGCGTATCCGCGCTGTTCATCTTCGCGGCCAATATCTGTCTCTACGTCTACACGGCTGAGTTGTATCCGACGCGGGTGCGCGCGCTCGGCGTCAGTATGGGCGGCGCGTGGAACCGGGTTGGGGTGATTCTCGGGCCGATCGTCGTCGGTGGGTTGATCGCGGCGGGGGCAAGTATTGCCGTTGTGTTCGCGGTGCTCGGCGGCGTTGGTGTTGCCGCGGGACTGGTCGCGTTTCTCGGTGAGGAAACCGCCGGGCGAAGGTTGGAGGAGATCTCCAGGTGAACCCGCGCGGGTCCGGCGATGCGGCCAAACATTCGAGTCCGGTTGGTTGGCAGGAGCGCAGCGAGTCCACTCCTCGGTGCTTGGGGCCAGGGGTGCTTGTTCAGGGATGCTTCTTCAGGGTGTCAGAAGGCCGAAGACGACGGCGAGTACGGATCCGGCCGCGATTCCGCCGAGGACCTGAGCGAGGGTGTGATCACCAAGCTGGACGCGGGACCAGGCAATTGCCGCGACGATGAGCCCGCTTAGCCACAGCCATGGTGTGTAGGCAAGGACGAGAATCACTACGGCTCCGGCGCTGGTCGCGGTGTACATCGATACCTTCCACCAGACCGTGATGACCGCACAGACGATGAGGCACCCGATCATCGCGATGTCGAGTGCGATCAGCATGCGAGGTGCCCCGAGGATGATCAGCAACGCCAGACCGATACCGGAGAATCCGATCAGAGCGATGAACGGGATGACGCGTCCTTGACGGTCGCGCACGTGGTGCCCGTCCCAGCGGCGGGTTCGGGCGCCCCAGACGATGACGGCCATCGGCAACACGCTGCTGGGGGGCCGCGATCAGCAGGCCCCAGCCGAGGGTAGGTCCGACCGCGCGGGTCGCCTGCCATGCGATCGCAAGCGGGAGTGCTACGACGACGACCCACGGGGCGAAGATTTCGGTTACGAGCCGAGCCATTCGGTACGCAACGGTATTCGCTGGTAGGTCGGCGGCAGCACTGGTCACGTCTCTCCTTGGCTGGTCAGGGTGGCGGGTATGGCGATTGGCGTAGGGCAGGTCAGTCGAGTGTGGGCCACATGGCGGCTAAGCCGCTTTGCAGCGCATCAAACGCTTCCTCGGTTCGGCGGACGGCTCCGGGATAGGTCTCATCGGCGCTACGTCCAAAACGGATCTCGTTGGCGTTGTAATCCGAGAGGACCCATTGGGCGCTGAAGACCTGCGAGGCTACGAGACGCGCGGAGAACCCGTCGGTCAACCCACCGGAAGTGAGCAGTTCGCCGGCGAGTTCGTGTTCCAGGTCGAGCATGTCCACGGTCAGTCGGGCCAGCAGGGCTGGCGTGGAGTTGCACAGCCGGTGGAACGTGATGGCTGCTGGTGTGTCGTTCAGTCCAGTCAACGGGTCACGGTCGGCAAGTCGATCGAGATGGAACTGGCGCAGCGCGGTCAGGGTCGGTACGTCGGACTGGCGCTCCCGCAGGACCCAGGCCGGGCTCTTCCGCTCGTCGATGAACCGGCGGAGGACGAGATCTTCCTTGGTCGGGAAGTAGGCGAACAGGGTGGGTTTGGAGACCTCGGCGGCCGCGGCGATTTCGGCTACTGAGACGCGGTCGAACCCCGAGTGTTGGAACAGGGTGTAGGCCGCCTCCATGATGGCGTCATGGGTGCGACGTTTCTTGCGTTCCCGAAGTCCAAGTTCTCCCACGGGCCCAGGTTCTGCCATGGACCAAGCGTAGTCACGGCTGTCCAGGTTAACAACTTGCCTCGAGTTGTATAGTTTACCGAGTTAAGATTTTTCGTTTCGCATCTGCGAGGTCTTCACGGCTATGTCCCAGCCTGCCCAGAACTCCGTCGAGCCCGAAATTCATGCCGAACGTGACTACATGGACGTCTGCCGTGCGCAACTCGCCCGTATGCGCGAGGAGGTTCGCGCGCACCTGGACACGGGTGCGGGTGAAGGCGAAGACGTACTGGACAAGTACTTCAACCATATGCTGCGCCAGTTCCGTGCCCAGGTGGTTGAGGAGCTGGCTGATCTGGACGATGTTCCGTTGTTCTTTGGCCGCCTGGACTTCCCGGCTGGCGAGATCTACGAGGGCATTCGAGAGACCGGATCGATAACCCACACCCTGACCAGCGACCTGGTTTACGTCGGGCGTCGAGGAGTGCGTGACGACGGCGGCGAGCCAATGGTCATCGACTGGCGCGCCGAGCTCTCGCGCGCGTTCTACGAGGCCAGCCCCCAGGATCCGATGGGTGTCCGAACACGCCGCCGGTACGGTTTCGATCATCACGGTGTGCTGACCGCATACGAGGACGAACCTATCGCGGAGCTGCGGGCTGCCATCGGTGGCGGTGGTTTGCTCGTCGCCGAGATCGAGCGGCCACGCAAGGGTCCGATGCGGGACATCGTGGCGACGATCCAGCCCGAGCAGATGAGCCTCGTCCGCGCTCCGCTGGACCGTACGGTCTGTATCCAGGGCGCCCCGGGTACGGGCAAGACCGCGGTTGGCCTACATCGCGTGGCGTACTTGCTCTACGCCGAGCGGGAACGGCTGCGCAAGAGTGGGGGCGTGGCCGTAATCGGGCCGAACCGCTCGTTCCTCTCCTACATCCGCAACGTGCTGCCCGCGCTAGGTGAGGTGGAGGTATCGCAGGCCACTCTCGATGAGCTCATCGGGTCCGGCGTCGTGGTCCGGCGTACGGACGCGCCGCTGGCGGCGGTGGTCAAGGGTGACGTGCGGATGGCCGAGGTGCTCCGGCGCCACCTGTGGTCGCGGGTCCAGGCGTTGACCGAAACCGTCGAGGTCAAACACCAGCACCGCACCTGGCGCCTGTACCCGGAGGAGCTGGCTGACGAGGTCCAGGATGTGCTGGCCCGCGGGGTTGACTATGGCGCGGGGCGCGAAGTGCTCGCGAACCGTCTCGCGCATCTGGTGCTCCGTCAGCTGGAGCGGGCAGGCAACTCATCGTCCACTTTGACTGAACTGCGGCGGAACAGGGCGATCAACCGCGCGGTGGGGCAGATGTGGCCCACGATCGACCCGACCCGGTTGGTTTTCGACCTGCTCACTGACCAGGCCCAGCTGGCGCACGCCGCCGAGGGCGTTCTCACCGGCGAGGAACAGCGGGCGATCTTGCTGTCTCCGCGTCCACGTAGTGCGAAGTCCGCGCGCTGGAGCAGCCTCGACCTTGCACTGTTGGACGAGGCCGCTACGTTGGTTGAACGGCCAGCGAAACTCGGACATGTGGTGGTCGACGAGGCACAGGACCTGAGCCCGATGCAGTTCCGCGCGATCGCTCGGCGGATGGCTGGTTCCGGCACCCTGCTTGGCGATCTGGCGCAGGCCACCAGCTCTTCCGCCGTTCAGGACTGGACCACGGTGCTCCGGCATCTGGACCGGCCGGAGGGCAAGGTCGAGGAACTGACTCGCGGATATCGCGTACCGGCACAGGTCATTGACTTCGCCGCCAGGCTGCTTCCCTACATCGCCCCGGATCTGCGTGGTCCAGCGTCGTTCCGGCAATCCTCGGAATCCTTGCGGATCACCCGGACCACGCCAGGGGAGGAGACCGACACCGTCATCACGACCTGTGCCGCCGCGCTCGCACGCGAAGGAGCGCTCGGCTTGATCGCGGCCGATGTGGATATCCCGGAACTTCATCAAGCGCTGTCCGACAACGGATTGCCACATATCGTGCTGGGCACCGAGGAAGCGGACCTGGAATCAGAACGCCTCATCCTGGCACCGGTCTCGCTCAGCAAAGGGCTTGAATTCGACACCGTGGTCGTGGTGGAACCAGCCCGGATCGCCGGCAGCGAACAGCGCGGTCTACAACGTCTCTACGTCGCGCTGACCCGCGCCGTAAGCAACCTGCATGTCATCCATACCGAGGATCTACCGGAACCATTGGCCACGGAGCCCGCGATGACGTACTGAAACCCAGGCTGGCTCGCGCGATTCCGACAACCCACAGGGCGCGCTATTCGGCCTCCCGAGGCTTGGCGGAGGTCTTCCCGGTCGCTGGCTTGCGGAGTAGCCCGCGAAGGCGGGTCAGCACATCCACCTGCGCGGGATTGTAAATGTCGACCATGGCCTTGCGAACGTTCTTCGTCGCGTACTGCTCGCCCCGTGGCGCGTCCATCGGTGCGGTGAGCAAGTCCGGATGTTCCCGGTATATCGCTTGTACGAGCGGAACCAGGCGCTCGGCGAGGTCCACGCGGGCCCGTTCATCGGCGTCGGCGGGTAGGTTCTCGAACTCCAGGCCTACTGGGTCGATGATGGGTCTGCGCACGAGACCGGCGTAGCTCGCCATTCCCTCGGGGCCGAGTACCCGGCCGAGCACGGTGAGGAACGTCCGGTCCTCCTTTGACATCGGCGTTTCAGTCGCGGCCGGTACGAACTCGGGAGGTAGCTCGGTCGGAGCCGACTTCTGCAGGATGTAGCCCAGCTCCACTCTGGCTCGCTGCAACCGTTCGATCGTGGCCGCGAGTTCCGCGTCGAGCGTGCGCAATGCTTGCTCCGGGTGGTCGTCGGCGTCTCCCATCTCGGCGATCTGGGTCAGGGAGAAACCCAGGTCAACCAACCGCTTGATCCGCAGCAGCCGGACGAGGTGGGCGACGCCGTACTGTTTGTAGCCGTTGGCGCGTCGTTCCGGCTCAGCGAGCAGGCCGACCTCGTGGTAATGCCGCACGGCCCGCAGGCTGGTGCCCGCGAGCTCGGCGATCTCACGCGTGCTCCACGCCATCGCCAGCCCTCACCTCGCTCCGTTTCGGCGTTCGGGATCGTCTCTCGCTATTCGAAACTATGCCGTGGGGGCACGGTCAAGCGCGAGCCAAACGTGGTCTCCTCGACCGACCCAGTCCCGAACTGGTGGTGACCTGTATCACGTCATTGCGGTGTTGAGTGTGCCGTAGCGGCACAGCTTTTCCTTGTTCGCAACGCGTAATCGAATCCGAGGCCCACTCGTTCGGTACTGGAGACACAGTGAAGAGAACCTGGACTGTCACGGCTTTCGCGCTCGCCGTACTGATGTTGGTCGGCGTGCCGGCAGGCTCGGCCGCCGCGAAGCCCGGGGTCGCCGAGCGTGGTGTGACCCATGAGCAGAACGACCGTGTTCCTGAAGGGGCCGTTTGGACCGAGCGCTACTTTCCTTCGTCGGACGGATCGGAGACTGAGCTGCATGCCGACGTCTTGCTACCGAAGGATCTTCCGGAAGGCGCGAAGATTCCGGTGATCCTGTCGGTCGGGGCCTACTTTGGACATTCCGGGCAGCTGGGCGACGAGGGCTGGTCGCATGCGGGACCCTCCGATCGGTTCGCGGATCTGGTCGAGGGTGGCAGGCTGTTCGAGCGGGGCTATGGCCTCGTTCAGGTTGATCTGCGGGGCTTTGGCGGGTCGACTGGCTGTCTGGATTTCATGGGCGCGGGTGAGCAGGCCGATGTGCGGGCGGCCATCGATTGGGTCGCCGAGCAGTCGTGGTCGACGGGGGCGGTTGGGATGTATGGCAAATCCTACGATGCGATCACCGGGTTGGTCGGCAACAATCTTGATCAGGAGTCGCTGCGGGCTGTGGTCGCGCAGGAACCGGCTTGGGATATGTACAACCTCGTACGCTCGAACCGGGTCGCGAAGCTGAGTGGGGTGCTCGCGCCCAACACCTACAACCAGATCGCCCAGCTCCCGCAGCTGCCGGACGACACGAAGCGCTACCGCAAGAACGCGCGGTACGAGCAGCGGCATCCCGAGTGCGTCGCCTACAACACGGAGAACAACCTGAAGGCCGACCCGCGGTCCGAGTACTGGCGGCAGCGTGATCTCGCCGAGCAGGCGAAGGGTAGTGACACTCCGCTGTTCGTTACGCAGGGCTTTGTCGAGCCGAACACGAAACCCGAGGCAATGCAGGAGTATCTCGCCAACCATCAGGGCATCCAGCGCGGTTGGCTTGGCCCGTGGGAGCACGTGCGCGGCAACGATCGCAACCAGGACGGCAAGCTCAAGATGGGGCGCGCGGGCTGGTTCGACGAGGTGATGGCTTTCTATGACGAACACCTCAAAGGCCACGACACGAAGACCGACTACCCGAACTTCGCCATCCAGGACAGCAACGGCGACTGGCGCGCGGAGGAGACCTGGCCAGCCGCGCGGGACTCGCGTGCGGTCGCGCTGCGCGATGGTTCCTACGCGGACACGGGTGAGGACGGCGGGCAGGCAAGCTACTTCAGCTGGTCCCACCCGGTCGAGCAGGACATCCGGATCACCGGTACACCGCGAATCGACATGGCCACCAGCGGCGTCGGTAACGTCATGGTGAAGCTCTACGACGTGGCGCCGGAAGGCTCCTCGACCATGTTCGACGAACAAGTGTCCCTTGTAGACAGTTCAGGGGACGTTGGTATCGAACTCAAATCAACCGACTGGACAATCCCGAAGGGACACTCGCTGACGGTTGAGATCGGCACGATCTACGACGGTGGCTGGATCGACACGCCGACCGGTAGCCAGATCACCGTGCGCGACGCGCGGCTCAACCTCACCACCGACGACCCGGCCAGCGACAAACCCGCCGACGGCGAGAAGTCTCCGTACCTGGACACCTATCGCCAGATATACGCCAAGGAACTGACCCACGGCGATCCGTCGTTCACCGTGCCCACACCACGCGGCTGAGTACGACGGGAAGGGAAGGGCCATGACCAACCGGTCTCGTGACGACGAACACCGGAAACGGCTACGCCCGTTCCGCCGTCACCACGCGGTCTACCGCCAGCTTTACACCACCATCGTCACCAGCCAGGACAACGGCACGACCCGTTACACGGTCGAGTACGACGCCGCCAGGGACGACGGGCACATCGTGCTCTACGCCGACGAATACCAGCTGGCGACGGCAGAGCCGCCAGCTTCCTTTCCCGTGCCCGGTGGCGTCATCGACGTGAACGTATCGCTCTACGGAGTCACACGGGTGCACCTCCTCGGCGACGACGGTCACCAGCGGCGACTCACACCCGTCGCCGGCACGCTCGAGGACCTCCGCTGGCGGCTACATCGCCAGCGGCCCGGCCTCAGCGCACTACTCGCATGGCTGGCGATCACCGCGCTGCTCGCCAATCTCGTGCTGTCCGTACCGCAGGCCATCGAACTCCTTACGACAGTCCCAAGGATCCGCGACATCGTGGGCGGCACGTTCACCTCGCCAGTCCAGCTACCCGGGTGGCTCACCGTCATCGTGACACTCACCGGCGCACTTGCCGCCGTCGAACGACTACTGATGCTGCGCCGCAACCGCGTCCTCGACATCGAGACACTATGGACAAACCTGTGAGACCGTGGTGGGGGCGATCGACGGTCGGGCGCGTTTCGGGTTGGCGCCCCGTAGCGGGTCACCAGGCGACCATTGCGGCGGGCTGACAGCGGTCAGGACGGTGCCTTGTCGCCGATCACCGCCTTGACAAGCTCGACGACGGCGTTGGCGCCGTAGCTCCGGTACCCCGAGTGGTTACGCTCGGGTTCGGGTAGCAGTCCGGTCTGATGGTAATGCCGTACTGCCCGAACCGTGACCCCGGCATAGCTTGCCAGTTGACTGATGGTCAGCATGCATTCCATTGTGCGCGGTAGTTAACCGGTGTGCCGGTGCGACACCTAGCCACGGACCACGCGCAGAGCACAGTTCGCTGACTTCTCGAACGGCCGCAGCACGTCCCGGTCACCGTCATCGACGATTACCGTATGCTCGCGGTCGATCGGTGCCCAGTATGCGAACGGTTCGCTCGCGAGCTTCGAATGATCGACGAGAACGTAGGACTCGCGGCCCGCGTGCAGCATCGCGTGCTTAAGTTCCGCTTGTTCCAGCGTTGGACAGCTCAGGCCGCGCTCGACCGAGATACCGTCAGCTCCGAGAAAGACCCTGTCCGGTCGCACGTGCGCCAGTTGCCTTTCGACGGTTGGCCCAAGGATCGCTTCGTTCGGGTAGCGGAGCTTTCCGCCCAACACCACAACCTCGATGTCCGGGTTGTCGGCGAGTGCGAGCAACACGGTCAGCCCGTTGGTGACGACGGTGAGCCCGGACCGCTCGGCAAGGTGGTGCGCGAGCCGACCGGTGGTCGTGCCAGCGTCAAGCAGCACGACGTCACCATCCCGTACGAGACTGGCCGCCGCGCGTGCCACGGCGTTCTTCTCCTCGGCGAAGCTGGCGTCTTTCTCGCGCAGTGTGCGTTCGACGCCCGGCCCGGTGTCGAGCGCCCCGCCATAGGTGCGTACCACGTGACCCTCGCGCGCCAGTTCCGTGAGGTCGCGGCGAATCGTCGACGACGAGACGCCGAACTGCTCGGCGAGCTGCTGGATGTTGCAGTCACCACCGCGCACGGCGGCAAGTAGCTGCACGCGCCGCTGGGTCGTCGTCTGTCGGGGAACGCTCACGGAGGCACCCTACGACGCCTCGGGTGGGTAGACCGTACGGAGCTTGCCGGAAAACGGCGCCAGTTCGACGGCGGCCTTGAACGCGGCATGCATCGTGCCGGGGTCAGCCCTGCCGGTGCCCGCAATGTCGAAGGCCGTGCCGTGATCGACCGACGTACGCAGAATCGGTAGTCCGACGGTCACCGAAACGGTGCCATGGAAGTCGACTGTCTTCGACGCGATGTGGCCCTGGTCGTGGTAGAGCGAGAGGACGCCGTCATAGCGGCCTTCCAGCCCCTGGTGGAACACGGAGTCGGCAGGCACCGGGCCGGTGACGTCCAGTCCTTCGGCGCGGCTGGCCTCGACCGCCGGCCCGATCGCGACGATCTCCTCGTCGCCGAACTTGCCGCTCTCGCCACCGTGTGGGTTCAGCGCGGCCACGGCCAGTCTTGGTTCGTCCGTGCCGAACACCCGCAGTGCCGTGTAGGCCTCGTGGATCGCGTGCTCGATGTTGGGTTCGGTGATCTTGTCGAGCGCCTGGCGGAGGGACAGGTGCCGGGTGGCGAAGAATATCTTCAGCCCGCGTACCCAGAACATCGTGTTGAACCGTGTGGAGCCGGTCAGCTCGCCGAGCATCTCGGTGTGCCCGAGGTGCGTTGATCCAGCCGCCCAGATGGCTTCCTTGTTGATCGGCGAAGTGACGACGGCGTCCACGTCGCCAGCCAGCGCCAGTTTCGTTGCCGCCTCGATCGCGGCGACCGCCGCGCGACCGGCCGTGCCGTCCACCGCTCCCCACGGCAGATCGCCAGGGGCGATCCCGAGGTCGAGCACGTCGATCACACCAGGGGAGAAGTGTGCCTGCGACACCGCACTGATCGCGTTGATCTCGACATCAAGCGCGCACACTTCGGCAGCGCGCCGCAGCACCGCGGCATCGCCGACGGCGAGCGGACGAGCCTGCTCGGTTGCCCATGGTTCGGCGAGTGTACGAGCGGTGATCTCAGGGCCGATACCAACGGGGTCGCCGACCGTGACGGCGAGAATGGGGCGTTCGGTACTGGTCACTGCGGTATTCCTCGCTTTCGTTGCGCGATAACACTGATCAGGTGCTCGACACAGCTGACCGCGGCGTCCCGCTGGCCGATGAGACCACCTTTCGTCGCGAAGGGAAGACCGTCGTGCGGTCCGCCAACGAGACTGCCCGCCACGGCCAGCGGCAGGACCTCGGTGTCGATGGCGAAGCCGTCACTGGCGAGCGCCGCGGTGGTTGCCTCCGCGATATCGCCGCCGGTGGCGTAAAGCCCGCCAAAGCGATGCTCGGCAAGCAGGATCGCGGCGGCCGCGGCGAGTATCCGCGGGATATGTTCGGCCGCCCGCGGCGCAACGCGTTCACCCGGGTCGGGAGGGACGGTCCGAATACCGACTACCCGGCTGCCCTGCTCCACCACGGCGGTCGCCCGGTCGGCGATGGCCCGTGCGTCCAGCCCTTCCATGGACACGTCGACGAACCGAGCTTGTAGCACCTGCTCCAGTTCCACGACCTGCTCGCTGGTCACGCCAGTGATACTGCCGACGACGGCGAGCACGGGTGGTAGGTCGTGCACGCCCGGGCCGATCCCCAGCGCGGCGGCGAGCAACACCGCGAACGGTCCACTGTCCACGGATACCCATTGGGTCTGGCGTTCCCGTCGCACCTGCGCGGCCGCCTCGGCGATCGTGCGCAGGTGCGCATTGGTCGTCGCGTCACAGACGACGAACGGCGCGGACGTACTGGCGAGTCGCGCGGCGACGGCGTCCACACCGGACTCGACGACGTCCAGCGGAGTCTCGGTGATCTCGCGGCCGGTGCCCTCGCGCAGAATGGTCGCGACGCGGGAAAACCCAACCGGAGTCAGTGGATCGCGTGCGACCGGTGTCTCCGCGAGCGGGACGCCGTCGACGAGGTGCAGCCCGCCGACCGTGGTCCTGCCCGCGTCGGGGAAGGCGGGCACCACGAGCGCCCTCGTGCCAGGGGCGAGCGCATCGAGCAACGCATCGGCCTCGGCTCCGACATTGCCGCGCAGCGTGGTGTCCACCCGCTTGCAGACCAGCTCCACAGGGGACACGGCCCTGACCGCCGCTTGTACGAACTTCTGTGCCTGCTTGGGTTCGGCATGGCGCGTGCCCACATTGAGCACGACGACATCGGCGCCGCCCGCGCTGCTGACACGGTCAACCCCGCTCACCGACACGGCGCGCATCCCGGCCCGCGCGAACCGCGCGCCGGTCGCATTGCTCCCCGTCAGGTCGTCGCCGATGACCAGCACGTGTGCACTCACAGCACCGCTCCGGCCAGCAGGACCAGTGGCAACGACCCGAGCCAGACCACCGTTGTGATACCGGACCAACCGCGTATCGCCGCCACACCGTCAAGTCCGGTGAATCTCGTGACGACCCAGAAATACGAGTCGTTGAAATAGCTGAACACCATCGAGCCCGCGCAGCATGCGATCGCGGCGGCGAGCGGGGACACGCCGAGACTGCCGACCAACGGCGCGCTCACCGAGGCGGCCGTGATCATGGCGACGGTGCCGGAGCCCTGCGCGAGGCGCACGAGTGTCGCAACGAGGAAGGGCACGAGCACGCCGGGCAGGCTCCACGAAGCGATGACGGTGGCCAGTTCCTGCCCGACGCCGGTGTCGCGTAGCACTTGGCCGAACGCGCCGCCCGCGCCGGTGATCAGGATGATCAGGCCGGCCGAGGCGGCCGCCTGGGACAGCCAGTCCGCGACCTGGTTGCGGGTGGTCACGCGGGGCAGCAGCACGTAAACGGCCAGCACGAGACCGATGAGCAGTGCCACGACCGGGCTGCCGACGAACGCGAGCACACCGACGATGCCCGAGGGTTCGTAGTCGTCGGCGTCGAGCACGCCCCTGGCGCTCTGATCGATTGCGGTCGCGACAGTGTTGACGACGATCAACAGCAGGGGCACGACCAACGGCAGCGCGGCGAGCCAGGTGGGCATGCGACGTGGGGTTTCCGCAGCCGACTCCTCCCGAAGACCACCGGCGTGCTCGGCCCCGTCGTCAGTGCTGCTATCCGCGGAGCCGTGGGTCGTCGGCACGGCGTCGGGGGTGACCGTCGCGGTGCTGTAGACCTCGCCACGTACGTCCGGCAGCACGTGTTCTTCGAGGCGCGGTCCGATCCATTTCGCATAGAGCACCATGAGCGGAACGAGTACCAGCGTGCAGACGACGCCAGCGAGGATCATCCCGCCCACGTCCGCGCCAAGGATCCCGGCGACCCCGAGCGGTCCCGGGGTGGGCGGCACGAGGTGGTGGGTCAGCGTCATGCCACAGCCGAGCGCGAGGGCCAGCGTGACGTAACCCGCCTTCTTGCGACGCGCGATCGAACGGGCGAGTGGGTTCATGATGACGTAGCCGGAGTCGCAGAACACCGGGATGGACACGAGCGCGCCGGTACCTGCCATCGCCCACGGCTCACGCCCTTTGCCGAACATCTTCACGAAGGCCCTCGCCAGCGCGTCGGCCGCTCCCGAGACCTCCAGGATCTTGCCGACCCCGACACCGAGCCCGATGACGATGCCGATGTCACCCATCGTCGAGCCAAAGCCGTCAGTGATCGAGTTCAGCACGTCCGTCACCGGTGCGCCCGCGACGAACCCGGTCAGCAGAGCGGCGATGAGGAGCGCGATGAACGCGTCGAGCCGGGTGCGGAGAACGACCACCACGATCGCGGCGATCCCGAGCACGAGCGCAGCCAGCAGTCGGAGATCCACGCTGATCCTCCTAGGCGGATGGGAAGGTGCCCATCATGCCGGCCAGGAGGTGATCAAAACAAGCATCTTCGCGAACAAAGTTGCTTAAACTGTGCAACTAGAGTTTGTTCAGCCTTGAATGAACCTCGTTGGGTCGGAGGCGTCGATATTCATACTGTCTGGACGGATCAGTTGCGCGACCTTGGTGACACGGCATCCGAGGTGGGTGGCGGCGGCGAGTGCTTCCGGGGCCGGGCCGTTGCCGTCGTCGACGCTGCTGACGCCGTAGGGATTGCCGCCCGCTTCGTCGACGGACGGGTGGGTGTATCCCATTGGGATGATGTAGGCGCCCCAGTGCATGAACACGGTGTACATACTGAGCAGGGTGGACTCCTGGCCGCCGTGTGGGCTGCCGGAACAGGTGAATCCACTGACCGGCTTGTCGGCGAGAATGCCGCGTTCCCACGGATCGCTGGTGGTGTCGAGGAACTGGCGCAGCTGTGCGGCGACATTGCCATACCGGGTCGGCGTACCGAATACGTAGCCGTCGGCCCATTCGAGATCCTCGAGCGTGGCTTCCCGGATATGCGCGGTTGCCTTGGCGTGCGCGGCCCAGGCCGGGACCGAGTTGACGACCTCGACGGGTGCGAGCTCGGCGACACGCCGCAGGCGTACTTCGGCTCCGGCGGCGGCCGCGCCCTTGGTTACCGCCTCGGCGAGGGCGTGCACGTTGCCGGTCGAGCTGTAGTAGATGACGGCGATACGAGTGGACATGGATCGTTCCTTCCTAGCGTTCGGGCGGGATGTTCTGGTTGGCTCGCAACAGGTTGTCTGGGTCGTACATGGTTTTGATGGCGCGCAGTCGTTCGTAGGTGCGGGGTCCGTATGCCGCGCGGATCCGTTCCTGGTCGGCGTCGCGGGGCAGGTAGTTGACGTAGGCGCCCCCGGCGGAATAAGGAGCGAGTGTCTGGATGAGTTCACTCGCCCACGCCCGGTTGTCGGCATCGGCTCCCGGGTCGTCCCATTTGGCTTCGACGAAAACGTTGTAGGCGGCGTGCCGGAATCCGACGGCGGTGCTTGCCGGGTCGATCCGGGATACGGCGCCGTGGAAATGCTCGATGTTGATCTTGCTGTCCAGCGAAGGTGCCGAGCGAACGTACGCGGTGAGGATGTCGACCAGGTTCTCGTCGAGGTGGTGCAGTGTCGTCGTGTTCCAGTACACGCGCTGGCGCCAGCGGGCGGCGGTGTCGAGGAAGTTCTGGCTGGCGGTGTAGGCGCGGGTGGCGATGGTGTCGTCGATGGGCGGGGCCGAGGCGCGGAGATGCTCGATGAACGGCGCGGCGGTGGCCGCGTCGCCGATGACCCGGGGAATGATCAGGATGGCCGGCTCGCCATGGTCGTCGTGGCCGAAGACGAGATCGGCGACCGTGTGATCGGGCAGTTCGTCGGCGCGGGCGCGGTAGCCCGCGGTCACGGTCTGGGCTTGCTCGAGAGGCCACGCCAACAGGCCGGTAGTGACCTCGGTGGCAGGGTGTATGGCGAACTCGAGCCCGGTCACGACGCCGAAGTTGCCGCCACCGCCGCGTAGCGCCCAGAACAGGTCGGGTTCATGGTCAGCGTCCGCGCGCGTCACCGACCCGTCCGGCAGGACGACGTCGGCGGCACGCAGATTGTCCACGGCCAGGCCATGAAGTCCCCGCAGGGCGCCGATTCCGCCGCCGAGGGTCAGACCGGCGACGCCGGTGCTTGAGACGATGCCGCCCGTGCTGGCGAGTCCGTGCCGCTGGGTGGCGGTGTCGTAGTCGCCCCAGGTCGCTCCCGCGCCGGCCCGCGCACGACGGCGTAGCGGGTCGACACGGACGTCCCGTAGCCCGCTGAGATCGAGCATCAGGCCGCCGTCGGCGGCGGCGAACGCGGCCGCGCTGTGGCCGCCGCCGCGGAGGGACAGCGGCACCTGGTACTCGCGCGCCACGCGAATCGCCGCTTGGACGTCCGATATTCCCCGGGCGGCGAGTATCGCGGCCGGAGTCGCGTGTGGACGTGCGTACAGGTCCATGCCGGGCGCTTCCCGGGTTTCTGATCTACTGTAGACAGTTCCGGAAGTGCTGCGGCGCAACTGCTCCGCCCAGGTCGTCATTGGTCATCGCCTCATTCGGTACGGATCGGTCTCGGACTGCCAGCCATATAATCATAAGTCACTTACTAATGTATAGTAGCTGACGCCATGATAATGTGAGGCGTATGGAACACCCGTACAGCCAGGGCGAGGACTTCTGCCCGGCGTACCATCACGCGGTTGAACTGATCGGGCGCCGGTGGACCGGAGTGATCCTGCGGCAGCTCCTGCTCGGTAGCTCCCGGTTCGCCGAGATTCGCGACGCGATCCCGGCTCTGACTGACCGGATGCTCGCCAGTCGTCTGCGCGAACTCGAGGCGGAGAGCATCGTGACACGTACGGTCATCGATACCATTCCCGTGCAGGTGCAGTACGAGCTCACGGACAAAGGGCGCGACCTGGAACGAACGATTACCGCGCTCAGTGAGTGGGCCGACCACTGGGAAGGTGATCGCGGCGAGTCGCCGACCGCGAGCTGATTCGCCGCGTGGCGGCTAGTCGACTACTTTTCGGGAGCCGCTGCTCGGGGTTCGATGGCGGGCCGGGCGGTTCGACTACGCCGGTGGTTCGGCTTCCAGTCCCAGTAGGGTGTATGCGCCCAGCAGCAATTCCTCGCGCAGCTCGTCTTGTGGTGCATCCGCGAAATGCGCGATGGGGTCGGTTGCGGCGGCGAAGGCTTGGTACGCCCTCAGTCGCATGCGCCAATCCGGGTCCGGTCCGGTCAACAGTTCGGTGGCGCGTTCGGTGATGCCGAGCGTTCTGGATACGAGGTCGGTCGTTTCGTTTGTGTACACAGAGGCGTCTCTGAACAACAGCCCCATCACGTCCCGGTGTTCCGTGAGGACGGCAATGCAGCCCTGAAGTAGCGTGCGTCGAATCTCGCTGGGGCTGGACGCTGCGGCCGCATCCTCGACGACCTTCTCGAGTTCGTTGAGCGGGTCGCTGATCAGACACTCGAGTATCTCGGCCTTGTTGCGGAAATGGTGGTAGAGCGAGGGTTTGGTGATACCTACCTGCTCTGCGATCGCTCGTACGGACGCGGCGCGGTAAGTCTGCGTACTGAACATCTCGCGCGCGGTGGCCAAGATCAGACCGCGGGTGTCTCTCGCCTCCTGCTGTGTCAACTCCACCCTCCGTAGTCGAAGCACGAGTGATCGTAGTCGAGCCGATTGGCCGCCTTCGTTAGCGTACGCACCTTTCCGACCGGTTGGTAGGCACCGTGGCCATATTGCCGACCTACCGGTAGGTTGGTACAGTCCTAACAAACCTACCGGTAGGTCGGATATCGGCACTTCGATGACGAAGGAGCAAGTAGTGGTGGATATCGAGATCGGGGGCACCGTTCGTCCCCAGTTCGAGCGCGTTGCTGAGGCGATGGGAAAGAACTTCGCCAGCGGAAAGGAAGTGGGTGCCGGCGTCTGCGTCTATCACCGTGGGGAACCGGTAGTAGACATCTGGGCCGGTGCGGCCGATCCGGAGGCGAAGCGGCCGTGGCAGCAGGACACGATGGCCGCGCTGGCCTCGACGACCAAGGCGATGGCCGCCGGGGCGGCGTTGCTGCTCGTCGAGCGCGGTGAGCTGGAGCTGGATGCACCGGTGGCGCGCTACTGGCCGGAGTTCGCGGCCCAAGGCAAGGGCGAGATCACGGTGCGCACGGTACTCAGCCATCAGTCCGGTCTGGTCACGCTCGAGGGCTGCCCGCTCTCCCTGGAATCCATGAAGGACGGTGGTCACGCGATCATCGATGAACTCGCGGCGTCGACCCCCGAATGGGAGCCGGGTACCGCGCATGGTTACCACGGGCTCACCATCGGCCATCTGATCGGTGGGATCGTGCACGCAATCACGGGGCAAACGGTCGGCACGTTCTTTGCTTCCGAGATCGCCACGCCCCGCGGCCTGGACTGCTACATCGGCCTGCCCGAGGAATATCTGCCGCGCGTCGCCGCGATCATTCCGCCGAGCGACGAGGAGATCATGGCGGGCTTCAAACTGCCTGGCATGGAGAAGATGGGCGCCGCCATCAACGATCCCAGTTCGCTGCCGTACCGGGCGTTGTTCGGCAGCATCGATATGACTTTCGCTACCGCGAACGACCCCAGCAACGTCCTGGTGGAGGCGCCGAGCAGTGATGGCGTTGCCACGGCCACCTCGTTGGCCCGCTATTTCGCGATGCTGATCGGTGAGGTCGACGGCGCACCGGCCTTGCTGAGCCGCGCGCTGATGCAGCAGGCGCGCACCGTGCATTGCCAAGGAGAAGACCGCGTCCTGTTGATGCCCACCGCCTGGGGATTGGGTTTCAGTCTTCCGCATGGCCCCCTGTTCGCTACACGGCCGCGGCTGGGCGAGGCATTCGGTCACGGCGGGGCAACCGGGTCCTTCGCCCTCGCGGATCCGGAGCGCGAACTCGCATTCGCCTACATCCCGAACCGGATGTCGGAACTCCTTGAAGGCGGCGATCTGCGGGTCGACAACCTCGTCGACGCCGTATACGCGTCCGTCGATGGAGACTGACGCCGGTACGGCGGACCTGCTGGCATTGGAGAAGATGAATTGTCCGACACAGTCCCCATGCACTCGGTGCTCATCGAGAGCGGAGTTGCCGTTCCGATGCGGGATGGCACCGTGTTGCGCGCAGACGTCTGGCGTCCCACCGAGCCTGGGCCGCACCCGGCCATTCTGATCCGCACCCCGTACGGCCGGACGCTCTTCAATGCTGATGCGCTGCGTCCGGAACACTGTGTACGCGGCGGTTACGTGTGTGTGGTGCAGGACGTTCGAGGTCGAGGCGGATCCGACGGCGACTGGGTGCCCTTTCAGTGGGAGCAGGAGGGCATTGACACCTACGACAGCGTTGAGTGGGTTGCCGAGCAGTCGTGGTGTGATGGCGCGGTCGGTATGTGCGGCTCGTCGTACCTGGGCATCGTGCAATGGCTCGGCGCGGCCACCCGACCACCGCATCTTCGGGCAATCGCACCGGGAATGACGACCAGCGGCGAGCTCGAACTGGCCGAGGCCGGGGGAGCATTGCGACTCAACCAGCTTGTCTACTGGCTGGCGCTGACGACCATGGAATGGCTGGCCGTACGGCAGGCTGCCGGGCACCGCGTTGACCCGGAGGTCCAGCAACGCATGCTCGAACTCCTCGGCGACACGTCACCCGCATGTTGGCACCTGCCGCTGAAAACGGTGCCACAGTTCGATTTCCCGGATTTTCCCGTCCAGTTTGGTGACCTCCTCACCGGCGCGTTCAGCCAGGTCGCTGCCTTCGACTACGACAGCATTGAGATACCCACGCTCTCGGTTGCCGGTTGGTACGACATCTACTGCGGGGCGACCATCGCGAGCTATGAACGTATGCGGAACATGGTGGGGCGGGATCCCGAGCAAGCAGGGGCGCATCGTCTGATCGTCGGACCGTGGACGCATGACGGCCACTTGCCGGCGGTACAAGGACAATGCAACTTCGGACCTCACGGTTACTCGAGCTTCGCTGATGTGCCCGGACAACATCTTGCCTTCTTCGATGCGCACTTGAAGAACGCGGGCGCAGCGGCGCCTCCGGTGCGGTACTTCGTGATGGGAGCGAACGAATGGCGCACGGCGGCATCCTGGCCGCCTCCGGGAACTGAGCCGAAGGTCTGGTATCTCACCAGCGACGGGCGAGCCAATAGTGCGGCTGGCGATGGCCGGCTGGTGCTCGGGCAGCCACTCGCCGGTGCTTCAGAAGACGCCTGTCACTACGATCCGGAGTATCCGGTGCCCACCCACGGTGGACACGTGGCCAGCATGGGCACCGTGGTGGGCGGGCCACTGGATCAGGTACACAACGAGGCGAGATCGGACGTGCTGTGCTACACGTCCGAACCGCTCGCCGACCCGATCGACACCATCGGTCCGGTCGCCGTTGGACTGTTCGCCGCGACCTCCGCACGAGACGCCGACTTCGTGGTCAAACTCGTCGACGTCGCTCCCGGCGGGCCCGCGCTGCTCGTCACCGACGGAATCTTGCGCGCCCGGTACCGCGACTCCGGCGACGACCCGACTCCCACTGAGCCGGAAACCGTGTACGAGTTCGAGGTGAACATGCGGCCCACGGCGTGGCGATTCCATGCCGGCCACCGGATCAGGCTGGATATCGCCGGGAGCGACTTTCCACAGTATGACCGCAACACGGGAACCGGGAACGCGCTCGGTGCTGATGCGGAGGCGATGCCGGCTATCCACCGAATTCGGCACACGTCAGCTCAACCGTCAGTATTACGGCTGAGTACGGTACCTATCGCAGGTGGCGGTGGTGATTGAACACGAAGCCGAGAAGCCGGAACGCTTGCCGTCGACGAAAGCGAATATATACATTGGACGGCCTGTTCTGAATCCCGATCGGAGGCTACGTGGCTGTGCGTGCGAAACTTCGCCCCGTGATCGCGATCGTCGCGATGAGTGTTCTCGTCTCTGTCGGGGGCGACGCTTTCCGGGTTGCCTCCGCGTCACCGGATGAACGATCAGCGGCGGCCCGCCCATGCCAGGAGGCGCCCGACGATATGCCGGTGCAAACCGGGGCGGTGTTCAGCGATCCAGCAGGGGGTGACCCGACCGCGATCGTGCGGGCGGTATGCAGTCTGATCAAGCAGGCCGATGCGGGTTCACGAATCCGGTTGGCACATTTCGCCATCACGGGCGATGCTGGAATGGATTTTGTCGACGAGCTCATCGCCGCACACCGCCGTGATGTGGACGTGCAGATGGTGATCGACGGTGGCAAACGCCTGGACGATCCCGTGATGGACAAGTTGCAACAGGAACTCGGTACGGACGAGTCGGCGCGTTCCTGGGTTCACCCATGTAGCCGGCTCTCTCCCGAGGGAACGACCGCGGCATGTATCGGTGACAAGGGCCAGCACAACAAGTTCTTCCTGTTCTCCAAGGTTGGCGGGAGTTCAGATGTTGTTGTTCAATCGTCGGCCAATGTCACCGATCTGAACTCCACCGTGTTCTGGAACAACGCGGTGACTTTCGTCGGCAACACCGACCTGTACGCGGGGTACGACAGCTACTTCGACGATATGGCGAATGAGGTGGAGACCGACGACTACTATCGAGTCGTGCCGACCACCATGCCGGATGGCGAAGTGCAAGCACATTTCTTCCCGCGCGCTGGCGATGATGCATCTACTGATCCGGTCGTGGAAAAGCTCGACGATGTCAAATGTGGTGCCAGCACGACGATCCGGATCGGTGCGGCCGAGTGGGACTCCTATCGCATCGCCATCGCCGACCGGCTGGTCGAACTGGCTGGCCAGGGGTGCACGATCTACGTCGTACATGCCGAGATCGACGATGATGTTCGCAACCTTCTCGCCGACACGCCAGGGATCGAGCTTCGGGAACTTCGCTCCTCACCTGACCTGCCCGGCAATATCCACTCGAAGTACATGACCGTCGACGAGTCCGATTCGGACACCGCGGCGAGCTGGGTACTGACCGGAAGCCACAACTACAGCGAGAACGCTCTGCGGCGCAACGATGAAACCCTGCTGTACACGGATATCAGTAAGATTCACGAGCAGTACGAACAGAACTTTGCCGCAATGTGGCAGGCGGCGGCACCCGCGAGTTCGTAGCGGTAGCCGGGTCCGTTTGAACCGCATTTCTCGGGGATCTTGGGGTCACTGAGTGCAGATACGGCCTGCCCCGCACAGTTTTCCCGGACTCGCGCCGGCTTGCCAAGGCCACGCAAGCTCTAGGCGATCGCGGCCGCGATGCCGTGCAAGATTCGCCCAGCCGCGGCGAGGTGTGCGTGGTGCCGGCTGCCTTTCCGGCTAGCGACCAGAATGCGGCGGACGAGGCGTGGTTTGCCGGTAACTGGTAGCCGGCGAAGCCTAGCCTGTGCTGGGATCTCCACCAGGCGAGGCAGCAGGTAGACGCCGTAGCCTGCGGTGACAAGATGCAGGACGGTTTGCCAGTCCGTGGCATAGTGCCCGATCCGCGGCCGGAAGCCTGCGGTGGTGCATGCGCCGATCGCGAGTGCGTGCTGTTCGGTGCTGGTGGGTTCGGCCACGATCCAGGTTTCCGAGGCCGCCTCGGACAGGGTGATCGAGTCACGTTCGGCAAGGTGATGGTCGTCCGGCACCAGTAGGTCGATGACGTCGTCGAGTAGCGGACTCTGGTCGAAGCGTGGGTCGTCCAACGTGGGGCTGTTGGCGTTCGGCACCACGACGGCGAGATCGGCTTCCTCGCTGAGCAGCAGCTCGAAACACTCCGGTGTTTCCGCCTCGCGTAGGTGCACCCGCATCGCCGGGTTGCTCTCTTGCAGGGCCGACGCGGTCGGGATCAATAGCGCCGTGAGCGCGCTGGGGAAGCCACAGAGCCGAACGGTGCCCGGCGGATTCGCTTCGTGTTTACGGATATCCGCGGCCGCTTCTTCCCACTGACGAAACAGTTCGTGCGCATGACGGAGCGCGAGATGGGCCGCCGAGGTGAGTTTGACGCCTCGGCCTTCGTGAACGAGTAGCTCCACCCCGAGGTCATTGGCGAGTGCGCGGACCTGTTGGGACACGGCGGATGGAGTCAGGTGCAGTGCCCTGGCGGCAGCGGTGACACCCCCACATTGCTCGACGGCTCGCAGTACCTGAAGACGGCGCAAGTCGATCATTTAGAGCATATTACAGGGTTCTCTGCAGAATTGTTCAATTGACATGAAACATTCGCTGGCAGAAGGTACTCCCCATGACCGAGAAAGTGATCGCGGACGAAAACCCCATTCGCCTAGGGTTGCTGTATCCGGATACGCGTGGCAGTGGGGAAGACGACTTCTACGCGCTGGCACGTCAGATCGATCCGGCGATCAGAATCGGTCTTGGTTATGTCCCGTGGCCGGAAGGCCGAGAAAAGGCACATCTCCTGGACGGCAAGGGCAAGCGTGAGGTCCTGCGTGGACTGGGGGATGCGGCCGGCCTGCGGGTGGCGGCGCGAGCGGTTCGGCCGATGGCTCCTGGCGCGGTGACCTGGGCGTGCTCGAGCGGGAGTTTCCTGCATGGCCTGGAAGGCGCGCGCGGGCAGACGCGGCTCATCCAAGCGGAGGCCGGAGCCCCGGCGAGTAGCACCTCTATGGCCTATGTCGCGGCCCTAGCCGCGATGGGGATTACCCGCGTCAGCCTGGGATCGGTCTACCACCCCCTCGTGACCGATGTATTGATCGAGCTCTTGGCTGACGCGGGCGTGGAGACCGTCCATCGAATCGATCTGGATGCTCGCTCGGATCGCCAGCTCGCCGCGTGGGAAGGGCCGCGATTGCTGGAAATCGTGGATCGGAGCAATACCGCGGCCGCCGAGGCGGTGCTGATCCCGGAAACTGCTTTGCACACGGCGGCGCATCTCGAGGATCTGGAGCTGCGTGCCGGGAAACCGGTGCTGACCGCCACCCAGGTCACGCTCTGGCACGCGCTGCTGCTGATGGGGATTCAGCGACCGCAAACCGGACTCGGCGCGTTGTTTCAGGTGGTAAACCAGCCCACTTCCAGCTGACCAGTCAGGCAGCCAACCACATCAGACGTTCTGCCAGCGGACCGCACTAGCTTTCGGAGGACCTGATGGGATTTGACGTCTCTGCCTCCGCGTCCGTCGAACCCGCACCCGCCGTCCGGCGTCGCGTGGTTGCGGCCTCGGCGCTGGGCAACGCGAGTGAGTGGTACGACTACGCCGTCTACGGTTATGTCGCGATCGAGATGGGGGCCGCCTTCTTTCCCGGCGAGTACTCGACGATCGCAAGTCTCCTGGTGTTCGCGGTGTCGTTTGTCCTACGTCCGCTTGGCGGCATCGTCTTTGGCACGCTAGGTGATCGAATCGGCCGGAACCGGACCCTCGCGGCCACGATCATCCTGATGTGTGTCGGCACTTTCCTGATCGGCATGCTGCCCACCTACCAGGCCGTGGGGATCTGGGCGCCGGTCGGGCTGGTCATTCTCCGTGTGGTGCAAGGGTTCTCGACCGGCGGCGAGTACGGCGGCGCGGCTATCTTCATGGCCGAGTACGCGCCCGACCGCAAGCGTGGTTTCTGGGGAAGTTTCCTCGAGTTCGGCACCCTGTGCGGGCTGGTCCTTGCCTCGGTCGTCGTGCTGACACTCAACGCGTTGTTGGGTAGTGCCGCGATGGCCGAGTGGGGCTGGCGCATCCCGTTCCTGCTGGCTCTGCCGCTCGGGTTGGTCGGCCTCTACCTGCGCATGAAGGTGCACGACACCCCGGTCTTTCGGGAACTCGCGGCCGAAGACGGTCAGCACAAGTCGACGCGGGGGATGTTCCGGATCCTGTCCGCGTACTGGCCGGCATTGTTGCGGATTGGTGCACTGGCCGTCGCGTTGAACATCACGCAGTACACCCTTCTTGGTTATATGGCCGTCTATTTCCAGACCTCGGTAGGCTTTACCGGCGGCCAGGCGACCACCATCCTGCTGATCGGTCAGGTCTGCATGCTGGTGGTGATCCCCTTCGCTGGGTCCCTTTCGGACCGGATCGGTCGCAAACCGTGCTGGTGGATCTCGCTCGGCGGCCTCTTCGTGTTGGTTATACCGATGTTCTGGCTGATGACGCGTGGGTTCGCGCTGGCCATTGTTGCGTTCGCGATTCTTGGGCTGTTCTTCGTCCTGCAATTGGGAAATACGAGCGCGACATTACCGGCTATGTTGCCGACACATATTCGATACTCCGGTATGGCGGGCTCGTACAATATCTCCACCGCGGCGCTCGCGGCCACCGCGCCGCCGATTTCGGAGATCCTGATCGAGGCCACCGGAAACAATCTCATTCCCGCCTACTACCTGATGGCAGGCTGCGCGCTTGGCGCCATCGCGCTGATCACGATGCCTGAGACCGCGGGCTCTTCGCTGCGTGGCCGAGACACCCCTGGCCTCGCCTCGCAAACCGAGCGGTGACCGACAAGCAGCCGGGTCTGTTCGGCGCCGATCCGCTATGCGCGGAGGTGTGCGACGGCGCCGTCAGGTGTCTCGACCTGGCAATGCGGAGTTTCGTCCGCTCGTTCAGCCGGAGTCTCCGGACTATGCGGCACGGCTATGGCAGTCGATGGCAGCAGTCGGCGCATCCTTTCGGACTGGACTGGACGTACCTGCGCAGTTCATCCATCCGTGCCTGACTTGTTCTGGTTTGGCGGTCCGGAAGGCACACGCACTCCCGCGCGCGATCTCGCTTCCGCGGTCGAGCGGCGTGCCATGCGGGCAAGGACCGAGAACACCGCGATATCGCTGCACCATCTGCTCTCCGGGGGTGCCGACGAGGCTGATATCCACTCCGCCCGTACGGACCAGCACCTGTTGTCCGCTCTCGCTGACCAGACGGTCCCAGTTGTCATAAGGGGGCGGGTAAGCCTGCCGTAGGCGTTGTCGTGGTGGCTGCGCCGAAGTGCACGGGAATGGCCCTGGGGAGGCTCCGCGGTCATGGCCGAGCTCGAACTGCTCGAGAACGATGACGTCCTGTTGACCATCGTTGGCGAGCCAGTAGGCCGCGGCGCTACCGATCGCGCCGGCACCGACGACGACGGTCTGGACATGCATTGTCATGTTCACTCCGCTCCGTCCAGAATGCCCCGATTTCTCGTGGGCGGCGTCATCGGAGGATAGGGCCCTGCGCGGACGGGATCTGTACTCGTGTCGTGAACTCCGTGAGGCGCCTTCGACAAGTGTCGGACACCGCCACGGGCTCTATTGCGCCGTTGAGATTGTCGTCATGAACATGCAATGCTTGCTGGGTGGTGAATATTCGCGATATCGAACACGGGGTGCACCGTGAGCTGAGCGCGGACCAGACGTACGGCGGCTATCTGCGCCTGCCCGCGTTGTTGTCCGCGCAGCGCCCGGCCAGCGACCCGGAGCACCATGACGAGCTGCTGTTCATCATCCAGCATCAGACGAGTGAGCTCTGGTTGAAGCTGGTAATACACGAGCTGAGTTACGCGCGCGACCGGATCGCGGCCGAGCAACTGCGCCCCGCGCTGAAATCGCTTGCCAGGGTGAAATCGATCCAACGCCAACTGTTCGAACAGTGGGCCGTGCTGGAAACGCTCACCCCGATCGAGTACGCCCAGTTCCGCACCTTCCTTGGGAAAGCGTCGGGATTCCAGTCGGTGCAGTACCGAGTTGTGGAGTTCCTGCTTGGCAACAAGAACGCGGAGATGCTCGAGGTGTTCGATCCGGAAGAGCCGGGGCGGGCCGAACTGAGCGCTGCCCTGCGCGAGCCCAGTCTCTACGACCAGGTGCTGCGGCATTTCGCCAGGCGTGGGCACGCGATACCGGCCGTGCTGCTGGACCGGGACGTGACTCGTCCACACGAATTCAACGCGGAACTCGTTCCCGTGCTGCGCCGGATCTACGAGAACGTGGGCGAGTACTGGGAGGAGTACGAAACCTGTGAAGTGCTCGTGGATATCGAGGAAACCTTTCAGCTGTGGCGATACCGGCATATGAAAACCGTGGAGCGGATCATCGGGCATAAAACCGGGACCGGTGGATCGAGCGGCGTTGCCTTCCTGAAAAGGGCACTGGAGCTCACGTTCTTCCCGGAAATCCTCGCGCTGCGCTCGGAAATCGGAAAATGACCAGGCGGCTGGCGCGGCAACTCGATGAACAGGACCCGCTCGCGGACTATCTCGACCGGTTCCTGCCCGGCGACGACTCGGTGCGCGCCTACTTGGATGGCAACTCACTCGGCAGGCCACCGAAAGCCACGGTGGCCGCGATCGAGGACTGCTTGCACAAGCAGTGGGGAACCCGGCTGATCCGGTCCTGGACCGAGGAATGGCTCGCGCTACCAACCGTGGTTGGAGACGAACTCGGGACAACGGTGCTGCGGGCCGCGCCGGGGCAAACCGTGGTCGCGGACTCCACCACGGTGTGCCTATACAAACTGCTGCGCGCGGCCTGTGCGCTACGGCCAGGACGGACCGAGATCGTTACCGATGTGCACAATTTCCCCACCGACCGCTACGTGGTCGAAGGGATCGCCAGCGAACTCGGCATGACCCTGCGCTGGCTCGAGCCACCAATACGTGGCGGTATCACTCCGGAGCTGCTGGCTCCGGTGCTCGGCGCACAGACCGCGGTGGTTACCTTTTCCCACGTCGCCTACCAGTCGGCCGCGATCGCTGACATGGCTGGGATCACCGCGCGCGTACACGACGTTGGCGCGCTCGTGGTCTGGGATCTCTGCCATTCGGCCGGCGCGATCCCGGTGGATCTGGACACGGCCCGGGCGGACTTCGCCGTCGGCTGCACCTACAAGTACCTCAACGGTGGACCCGGAGCCCCGGCCTTCCTCTATGTCAACCACGCTGTACAAGAACGGTTCCACCAGCCAATCCAGGGCTGGATCGGACGTGCGGATCCGTTTGCCATGGCTCAGGGATACCTGCCGGCCCCAGGTGTGAGCCGCGCGCTGTCCGGGACCCCGAACGTACTCGGCCTGATCGCCGTGCGCGAGGGCGTTCGGTTGGTCACCGAAGCCGGCATCGAACGAATCCGGGCCAAGGGTATCGCGCTCACCGAACTCGCCGTACGACTGACCGAACAACACCTCGCCCCGCTAGGGTTTACCCTCGGATCTCCCAGGCGCGCCGAGGACCGTGGCAACCACATCACCATCTGCCACCCGAACGGAAAGGCTCTCGCTGAACAGCTCACGGCGGCCGGAATACTGGTGGACTTCCGTGAACCAGACGGAATCCGGTTCGGGTGCTCCCCACTGACCACGCGATTCAGCGACCTGCCCGTCGCAGTCGAAGCCCTTGCCGACCTAGCCAGTGCTACCGGCTAGCAGTTTCCCACGACCACGACGCAGTGCCGCGTTCGCTGCGGGTCACGCAGATACAGAATCTCCGGGTTGGAGTGGGAGTGCGTGCACAACGATTGGCCATGCAACGCTGTCTGGGTCGATGAGTTCGAAGTGCCCGATGGCGGGTATCACCACGAGTTCCGCTTCTGGATGCGCGCGCTGGTACGACTCGCTTATCTGCACCGGTACACTGGTATCCGATTCGCCGTGGATAAGCACTACTCGACTGGCGGGTGCGGCCATTCGCGCCGGATCGAGATCGGGTCGGCGGTTGGGCGGTTCCCCGAGGAACGCGGCCACCGCCCCGTCACCCAGCTTCGCTTCGTGTGCGTGGACCAGATCCGCAACCGGCGCCAGCGCGATCGTGTTCAGCAGTCCAGCCGGAGGACAAACTGCGGCGGCCCAAAGCGCTAACTGCCCGCCAGCCGAATGGCCCATGATGACCGCGCCATTGCCGTCGACCCGCGCCGTCGCGGTGTCGAGCGCTCTTCTGACATCGTCGGTCGAAGCCTCCGGCTGTCCACCAATCCTGCGGTATTCTAACGCTGCTACCGGCCATCCTCGCTCGCGTATTGCCGTAGCCATGGGCCGTACATGCAATCGGTCATACCGCGCCCGCCAGAACCCGCCGTGGATAAGCACGACGACCGGTTTCTCGGTATCGCCATACCAGACGTCCACGACCTGATCAGTGTCATCGCCGTACCGCATGGTGCTATCCGGCGCCGGACCTGGCCGGCTCAGAATCGATCGATCCATCACGTCTCCGCATCCTCGATTATCACCATCGACTGTTTCTTGTCGCTCAACCGTCGTCGCCGTTGATACGCTGTAGCACTGTGCGGCAACGATCTTCGATTTCTGCGGCATTGTCTGCGGCTCTGTCGCATCCAAGATCTGCGAGGATCTGGTAGATGCGTGTGGTCTCGGCGACCAGGACGCGGGCCTCGGCGACGGGGTCCAAACCGTGGCAGGACTTGAGCTGGCATTTCCACACTTCTGTTTCGTCACCAGAGAAAGGGTGGCTGCGCGTGCGGAGCATGCTGTCGATGTCCTCGGGAGTTCGACATCTATCTGACGGACCGGCGTGGACAGTGGCGAGCTGAGCGGCGAGTTGAACCCGTACATCGGCAGCTACCGCAACCCGTGCTTCTCCCGAAATTATCCCGGCCAGTGCCTCAGATGAAGTAAATTCAGTTTCGACCGGAGGCCCGTTGATCACAAGCTGGACCTGCGGCGGATTCAGGTCGTTGAGTTCTGGCAGGTTGAACGCCCACAGCGCGCCTCGTGCCGTACGGACCGATCCCTGGGCAGCTACATGTCCTCCGGTGTGCGCGAGAACCTGCGTGTACCGGCTCATGAACTCCCCGTAGGCAATGCGGGGCGCCGGGTCATCCGGGAAACTCAAAGCGGTACGGAATAGCAGCGGTTGTGCCCGGCGCGCCGCTAAGGTGAAGCGGGGGAGGGCCGTATTGTGTCGTGCGAAGTTTGACTCCTCGATCGAGTCATAAGCGTGCGTAGCGCGTCGGGAAATCCGCACGACTTTCCGTCGCAATCGTGTTGGATCCTTGGGCATTTGGTGTCAACATGTCCCATTCGTTGTCGACTAGGTGGATTCGCGGAAATCCCCAGATTTCTGACCGGCCAGTATAGACGAGGTAACGTGCCCGCGCTGAATTTCGGAGTGGCAATCAGGGCTCAACCACTAGCCTGTCGAGACTATTAGAGATAAGATGTCGATCTCGTCCACTGTGAACGGTGATTCACACAGTGCCGGGCCGTCATGCCGGTTCGTTGACGGGCTGATGCCACTACGGGTATGGCACGCGGAACAGCTTGTTGATCAGGACGGCGAGGATCGCGATCAGTGCGACACCGAGCAGTATGGCAAGGAGTTGCGACGGAGTGTGCGCCTGCCGGCGGGTGTGGAGTATCCAGTACGGTCATCGCCGCGCAGGTCAGACCGAGAGCGACCGCGGCGGCGCCGACCCGGGGCCAGTTGGGGTGGCTGAGGTCTGGTGCAGCGGTGAGTAGTCCGGTGGTGGCGAGCCCCGGCGAGTATGCCGACCACATGCCCGAGGACCGTGTTACGAGGGCTGGCTGCGGGGGCTTGGGGTGTGGTGAACACTAGAAACGCTGTCGGCCCCAGCGAAGGGAACAGCAGTGGCGCTCCGCTGACGATGGCGACCAGACCGATAAGCAGAATGCGCTCAGTGCGGAGTACGCGACGCCCTGGTTGTGGCTCATTCCCAACCAGGACGTGGGGTCCGCGTGCCCACCTTTCCAGGTTCGCGCCGGCGGTAAACGAGGTACGAGCGAAGCTCACGCCGGACTACGTGTCCGGTTGTAAACGGGTGCTGTTCGCCAACGACGACTATCCCGCGCGTTCGAGTGAACCAATGAACGCTGTGTCGGGGCTATCACTTCAATCCGCCCGGCGTCAGGAGACGCAAGCTCCATCGATATCCAGTACAGCCTTGCCGCGCAGGCGGCGGTCGAGCAGGGCTTGGGCCGCCTCGTCGTAGCGGGTCCATGAGCCGCGCCAGCTGATTCCGGAGTCGAGACGGCCGGCGGCAACCTCGGCGGCCAGCCAGGTCAGGTCGGTGGAGAGGTCCGCAGCCGGGTCGGCGAACAGGTAGAAGGTGCGAATCGACCTGTCGTGTCGTCCTTCGGTGGCCATCAACGCCTCGGGCGGGAGTACGGCGTCCGCCTCGGACGACCTGCCCACGCTCACCAACACGCCACCGGCTTGCAGAGTGGCGAAGGCGTCCACGAGTTGCTGGCCGCCGACGTTGTCCAGCACCGCGAACACGGGCCGGTCGACTTTGCCTGGGTCGGCGTACACCTCGTGCGCTCCCAGGGCCCGCAGGCTGTTTTCCTGGGCGGGATTCCCGCTGATCGCGACGACCTCCGCGCCCGCGCGGGAGGCGAGCTGCACCGCGTAGCGGCCGACTCCGCCGGAGGCGCCGGTGATCATCACTCGGCGCCCTAGGAGTTGCCCCATGCGGCGCAGCACCTGCAGAGCGCTCAGGCCGGCGACCGGAATCGTGCTGATCGCACCGAGGTCGGCGCCATCTGGCACGACACCGAGCAGAGTGGCCGGGACCGCACGTAGCTCGGCCCAGCCGGTCTCGCCCAGTGTTACTACCGGGGTTCCCGCGGAAGGGCCTGATCCGTCGGCCGCCGCCTGGACTACCACCCCCGCCGCGTCCCAGCCGATCACGGTGCCGTCCGGCGTATCCGGACTGGTGGCGCCGGTGACCTCGCCGTAGTTGAGCGAAACCGCTTCGACTCGGACCAGCGCCTCGCTGGGTGCGGGTACCGGGTCGGCTACCTCCGCCAGCGAAAGGTGTGCCGTTGCGGTGTGGTCGACAACGAGTGCTCGCACAGGTGGGTCTCCTCTCACGTCAGTGTGCCACAGTGTGGCATTTGCTCTATTGAAGCATATGCTCCAGGAGTGCATGGTCGCTAGACTGCTGTTGATGACGACTTTTGGGCAGCCCGCCACGCTGCGCGAGCGTAAGAAGCTGCGCACCCGCCAGGCGCTGGTGGATACAGCGATCTCGATGTTCAGTGAGCGTGGTTTCGACACCACGCCGCTCGACGCGCTGCTCGATGTGGTGGAGGTGTCGAGGCGGACCTTCTTCCGCCACTTCCGCTCGAAGGAAGATGTCGCGCTCACCGCCGTCAAACAGCTCTGGAGCGCCTACCTCGACGTGCTGGACGAGACTGAGAAGTCCGGGGCACTGGTCGACGTCTTCCGTGACGCGATGCTGGCCACCCTCGACCGCATGGATCAGGACTGGTACCGGCGCTTCCCGGCGACGCTCAGGTTGATCGAGCAGTCACCATCGCTGAACGGGCATTCCCTGCAGCACTGCGCGGAGATCCAGGCCGAGGTAGCGCTCCGGCTTGGCGGCCCGCACCGCCTCGAGCTGCGACTGCTCATCGAATTCTTCGTGGCCACCTGGCGCTGCGCGTTGGACGAGTGGCTCCCCGCCTGCGCCCCCGGCGAGTTGCCCGAGTGCGTACGGCGTGCCTTCGCCGCCATGGACGACAGCATGCGTTTGGAGGCGTAACCAGTGGTCGGGAGCGTTCCGCAGGGTTCTGCTGACAACACGATCACCCGTGACCAGATCCGGTTCCCGTCCCACGATCACTTCGTCAAATGAAGTTGACAGGACATCGGCGATGAGACCGAGAAGTCGTCGAGACCTACACGGCTTATCTGCCTTCCATTCGGCCTTCATGGGACTGTTTCAGTTCCTGACACTCCCGACGCCGCCGCAGCGGCAAACAGTGTCACCGATCTGTACCGCGGAGACCCCGGAACAAGCCCGTAATCTCGATCCCTAGAACGAGGCGATCGACCGCGACCTCATGCGCCAACAAGCGCGAGTCGACCAGCTAAGCGGATCAGGTTGGTAACGGAAACGCTGAACCCACCGTTCCAATACTGATCCTTTCGCGATATCAGGAGGTGGCCACCCAGTAGCCAATCTTGCTCGCTGGCAACTGAAGCGTAGGTCAGGTGCGGAGGCCGGCGACGAGTAGCCCCACGAGCCGGCGGGCGTCGTATCGGGAGTCCTGGTCGGCATAGATGCACAGGTTGCCGATGCCGCGCATCAATTCGTAGGCGCCGATGTCAGCCCTGATCTCACCGGCGGCGATCGCAGCCTCGAGTATCTGATCGCAGGTCGGCACGAGGTGGTCTATGAAGTAGGCGTGCAGGGTTTCGAAGCTGGCCTGGTCACTCCCCAGTGCCGCGGCGAGCCCATGCTTGGTGACGAGGAAGTCGACGAAGAGGTCTACCCAGCGATCGAGCGCCACATACGGCGAGGCGCTGTCCATAAGCAGGGCCGGCCCCGCTTCGGCACAAGCATCGACCTGGTGACGGTAGACAGCCACGATGAGGTCCGCCCTCGTGGGGAAATGGCGGTAGATCGTCCCCATCCCGACGCCGGCCTTCGCTGCGATCTCTCGGACTGGCGCATCGATGCCCGAGCTCACGAATACAGCTGCAGCGGCATCCAGCAGGGCCTGCTCATTTCGTTGGGCATCGGCCCGCTTCGCCCGACCGGGCCGCTTCGCGCTCTCGTCCATAGAACCTCCCGACGGCAGGGTTGATAAACGGAACATTGCTCCGTATAGTTGATTCGGAGCATCGCTCCGCTTCCATCATGTCAGAGGAAGCGCATTCACTGAAGAAGCTCAACCTGCCGGGAGGAACCCGCTCATGCGGTACCGCGTACTCGGACGCACCGGCGTCCAGGTCAGCACGCTCGCACTCGGTGCGATGAACTTCGGTCGGATCGGTCGAACGAGCCAGGAGGACGTCGAGTCCATCGTCGGGTCAGCCCTTGATGCGGGGATCAACCTCATCGACACCGCTGATGCCTACAGTGGCGGGGAATCCGAGGAGCTGACCGGCAAGGCCCTCGGGACACGCCGCGACGATGTCATCCTGGCGACCAAGGCGACGCTTCCCATGGGCGATGAGCGCAATCACCGCGGGAGCTCACGCCGGTGGCTGATCACCGCCCTCGAAGGGAGTCTGCGGAGACTCGGGGTTGATCATATTGACCTCTATCAGATGCATCGATGGGACCCGAACACCAGCGACGAGGAGACGCTGTCCGCACTGACCGACCTCCAGCAGGCGGGAAAGATCCGCTACTTCGGCAGCTCCACCTTCCCCGCCTACCGGATAGTGCAGGCGCAGTGGGCCGCCCGCGACCGCAGGATCAGTCGCTACGTCACTGAACAGCCGAACTATTCCATCCTCCAGCGCGGCGTCGAGAGCCACGTGCTGCCGGTCACTGAGGAATACGGTCTCGGGGTGCTCGCCTGGAGCCCACTGGCATCGGGATGGCTCTCCGGCGCGGTTCGCGAGGGTCAGGAGATCACCACCAGCCGCTCAACGTTCATGCGGCCGCGCTTCGATCTCACCGTGCCCGCGAACCGCGCCAAGCTCGACGCCGTCGAGCAGCTGGCAAAGATCGCCGACGACGCCGGACTGACCATGATCCAGCTCGCCCTCGGCTTCGTCACCGCACACCGGGCCGTCACCGCGGCGCTCATCGGTCCGCGCACACTGGAGCACCTCGACTCTCAGCTCGCCGCCGCCGACGTCGACCTCCCAACCGAGGTTCTCGATACCATCGATGAGATCGTCCCGCCCGGTACCGATCTCGCTCCAGCGGAGAAGAACGACACCCCGCCTGCTCTGCTCGACTCGACCCTGCGACGACGATGAGTGCGGCGAGCTCTCGATGCGGGCGCGAACCAGTCAGTTTCCGATGATCACCACGAGAGCTATGACAAGGGAACGCTCATCCGTCGTTCAGATGCATCTTCGCTTGTCGCTCCGAGGTCGGACGACAGGAGTTACAAAGCGTGCGCCGAGGCCGCGCTGATGCAGGCGATGTCGTGCCCAAAACAGTCGGAACTCAGGGAACTGAATGCAGAGGTCTCGCACGAGACGGCCGAGTCCGGGGCTTCAGGATGCTTGCCCGCCCCCATGCGGAGCATCGCCTCGGTGTCAGCGGCGGCCTGATCCCAGTCGCCGTGTGTTCGCGAGCATGCGGGCTCAGGAACACGAAACGAGCTGTGTTCCGCTCGAGGGCTGACATAGCCGCGAAATCTGTGATCAGCCGGGCGGCGAGCCGGCGTTGCCCAAGGACTTCAAGGCGGTGACCCAACACGAGAGCCGGTCGGGACGCTTCATCGGTTGTCTCCAACAGCGCCCGAGTCGCCGTATTTCAGTTGGCGGGCGTACCGGGGGGTGTCCCTATGGAGTTGTCAAGCGGGGGATTCCATGGGGTGTTGGTAGTGGGTTTTGTTGCGGAGCATGGCGTAGAGGACGTCGCAGCGT
>NZ_SLXQ01000016.1 GCF_004340875.1 Tamaricihabitans halophyticus
GTCGACGTCCTCTGGGCACTGCTGCGCGACAACCGTCCCTGGCAAACCAGCACACCCGCAGCCATCAACGCTTGACACGATCATTGAGATCCTCCACTGTGCTCCTCGCTGATCACCCCAGACGTCGTCGCGGCTTGCCCGCCCGCGATATCCAGTGCGGCCAGATAGCCGAAGGCCATGGCTGGCCCGATCGTGGCGCCCGGGCCGGCATAGGTATGTCCCATCACCGCCGCGCTGGCGTTACCCGCCGCGTACAGTCCAGGGATTGCCGTGTCGTCGGCGCGTAGTACGCGGCCACGGGTATCGGTGCGCAGCCCACCCTTCGTACCGAGGTCACCGGGGACGATCCGGACGGCGTAGAACGGAGCGCGCCGCACCTCGGCAAGGCTTGGGTTCGGCTGGCGGCGCGGATCGCCGTAGTAGCGGTCATAGTGCGAGTTTCCGCGACCGAAGTCCTCATCGACGCCGTCCCGTGCGAAGCCGTTGAACCGGGTGACCGTGTTCCGCAACGCTTCCGCGGGTACGTCGATTTGCTCGGCAAGCCCTGCGATGGAGTCGGCCCGCCGCACGACACCAGATGCCAGCCACCGTTTCGGGAACGCTTGGCGAGGGCCGAGCCCGGCGAAGATGTACCGGTTGCGGTAGGTCTTGTCGGCGATCAGCCACGTTGGCATGTTCTGGCCGGGTCCGTTTCCTGTCCCGTACATCGCGTGCACCGCGTCCACATAGGGGGCTGCCTCGTTCACGAACCGCTCGCCGCGCGCGTTCACCAGGAGACAGCCGGGCAGCGTTCGTTCGGCCAGGCAGAAGTAGGGTCGACGCGGCAGTGGGATCGAGGGACCCCACCAGGCATCGTCCATCAGTTCCACAGCCGCGCCCAACCGTTGTCCCGCTTCGATGCCGTCGCCGGTATTCCCGCTCGCGCCAACCGTCCACTCGCTACCGATGGGCTGGCGCTGGTGTTCGTTGCGCATCTGGTCGTTGTGCTCGAAACCGCCGGTGGTCAGGATTACCCCGGCCGGGGCGGTCATGGTGTAGGGCTCGTCATCGCGCTGTACGACGACGCCGGTAACCCTGCCCTCGGTGGTGTGCAGGTCGACGGCGCGGTGGTTGAGCAGGACGGGTACCGAAGCGGCCGCGAGGCCACACCGTAGGCCGGCGGCCAGCGCTTGACCCATGGACACGAGTTCCTTGCCGCGGATCCGGGAGAGCAGATGCCGGATGCCCACTCGCGCCGCCGCGCCGATACCCCGTGGGTGTCGGGCGATCAGGTTCAGCCAGCGGTACTCGGCCTGGGTAATGGCCATCCCCGCTGGCCCCGCCGCATACGGCGGTTCGAGCTCCGACCGCAGGTTGCCGAGCAGTTTGGCATCCAGCGGGCGCGGTTCCACGGATCGTCCCAGCGATGCGCCACCGGGAGCTTCCGGGTAGTAGTCGGGATAACCACGAACCCACTGAAAGTGCAGCGGGGTGTGTTGCGTAACGAAGGCGAGCATCGCGGGACCGGTTGCCAGGAACGCCTCGATCCGTGCCGAGGGGACCACCGGGCCGACGATATGCCGGAGGTATTCGCGAGCTCGTTCGGGCGGTTCCGCGGGAAGCGCGGCGTTGTTCGGTACCCACACGCCACCACCTGAGCGCGCCGTGGAACCACCGAACCGGGCGGTTTTCTCGAGCACGACGGGGCGTAGCCCGTGGTGGGCCGCGGTCAACGCCGCCGTCATTCCAGCGGCGCCACTGCCGACCACGACGACGTCGTAGTCATGGGGGTCGGCCATGGTCGATCTCCTCATCCGGCTGCTCCGATTTGGTTACTGAAACAGGTTATAGTCCGGGCTGCTTCTGGCGCTACAGTGTGGATATCAGAGCGCTGGATTTATTGTAGAACATGTTTCACTATTGCGCCGAGATCCTAGGAGGCCGCATGCGGTCGGATACGGATGAGCTCGATGCGGACCTGGTCGTTGTCGGATTCGGCGCGGCGGGTGCCTGTGCGGCGATCGAAGCGGCCGATGCCGGCGCGGCGGTGCTGGTCCTCGACCGTTTCGGCGGCGGTGGCACCAGCGCGGTCAGCGGGGGAGTGGTCTACGCCGGCGGCGGTACCGCGATCCAGCACGGTGCCGGCGTGCGGGACAGTCCGGAAGCGATGTACCAGTACCTGCGGATGGAGGTTGGCGACGCCGTCAGTTCGGCGACGTTGCGCCGGTTCTGTGCCGAATCGTCAGGGATGATGGACTGGCTGAGTGGACTTGGCGTGCCGTTCGCGAGCAGCCTGTGTCCGGACAAGACGTCCTATCCGAGCAATCGGCATTACCTGTACTACTCGGGCAGTGAACGTAGTGAGCCGTTCGCGAGCGCGGCCGAGCCCGCGCCGCGCGGGCACCGGGCGCACGGTCGGGGGACGTCCGGAGCCACGCTGTTCACCGCGCTGGCCAGGGCCGTGCGCGCTCGCGGAGTGGCTGTGTACCGGCAGACCACGGTGACGAGTCTGACGCGGGACGAGGCGGGGCGGGTGACCGGCGTCCTCGCCCGCACCCTGCGCGATGCGCCAGGCTGGGCGCGACTGGCGCATCGGCTGCTGTCCCGGTACGCGGCCAAGCCGGGGCTCTACGTTCCGGCGCTCGGCAGGGCGTTACGCCGTCGCGCTGCCCGACTCGATCAGCGATTCGGGCGCGCGCTGCGGGTGCGTGCGCGTAGCGGGGTCGTGCTTGCCGCCGGCGGTTTCGTGGCGAACCGGGAGATGATGCGCCAGCATGCTCCCGCCTACCGGGGTTGCCTGCCGTTGGGAACACCCGGCGATGATGGCGGCGGTCTCTGGTTGGGGATTCGCGCGGGCGGTGCTACGGCGAAACTCGATCGGCTGTCCGCATGGCGCTTCGTCACGCCACCGACGGCCCTGGTCGAGGGCCTGCTGGTGGATCGGGCGGGACAACGGATCTGCGACGAGTCCCGGTACGGCGCCGCGATCGGCGCGGCGATCCTGGAACGCACCGATGCGGCCGCCTGGTTGCTGATCGACCGGCGAATCCGTGCGGCCGCGCTGCGCCAGTTGCGCGGACCGATGCTCTGGTTTCAACGGTTGCAGGGCTGGTACCTGCTGCGCGCTGGCGCGCATACCGCCTGGAGTCTCGACGAGCTGGCCGAACGAGTCGGTATCGAGGCTGACGGGCTGCGCGAGACGGTGCGTGGATATCACCGCGCGCTCGCCGATGGCGAACCTGATCCGGCGGGCAAACGCGGCGCCACGCCGCTCGATTCACCGCCGTACACCCTGCTGGACGTGTCCATCCGACCGAATCCCGGCTACCCGTGCCCGGTGCTCACGCTCGGCGGGCTGGTGGTCAACGAGCGTACCGGCGCGGTGCGTGCCGAGGACGGCACCGACATCCCCGGGTTGTACGCCGCGGGCCGGGTAGCGGTGGGACTCTGCGCCAACTCGTACGTGAGTGGACTCTCGCTGGCCGACTGCGTGTTTTCCGGGCGAAGAGCGGGCGTTGCCGCGATCGCCGCCGCACGAGGCGTCGACACAAATAAGAACATGTTCTAGTATTGGTCGGACGATTGAGCCCGGAACGATGCTCACCGGTACGGCGGCTGGTGCCGCGCATGGTCGGTGATCGCCAACCGAGCAGAACGGGAGTCGTTGATGAGCGAGGACGTCGAGCACCGGGTGATCGCCGGAATTCGGGAGATACTGCCGGTAATCGCGGAACGAGCGCAGGAGGCCGAGGAGCAGCGCCGGATACCGCCGGAGTCCATCAAGGCGCTTCAGGAGCTTGGCCTGTTCCGGCTGCTGCAGCCGAAGCGATTCGGCGGTTTCGAGGAAGACCCGAACACGTTCTACTCCGCGATTCGATTGTTGGCGAGTGCCTGCGGGTCAACCGGCTGGGTTGGAGCCGTACTGGGGGTACATCCATGGCAGCTCGGGCTTTTCGATGCCAAGGCACAGGAGGAGGTGTGGGGCGCGGACACCGATACCCGGATCTCGTCGTCCTACGCGCCGATGGGTCGGGCCACTCCGGTGGACGGCGGTTTCCGGTTCACCGGCCGGTGGAGTTTCTCCTCCGGTTGTGACTACGCGAGCTGGGTGTTCCTTGGTGGTCTGGTGCTCGACGAATCCGGCTCACCCACGGATTTCCGTACGTTCCTGTTGCCTGCCACGGACTACGCGATCGATGACGTATGGGACACGATCGGCCTGCGCGGCACCGGAAGCAACGACATCATCGTGGAGGACGTGTTCGTTCCCGACTACCGGACACTGAGCTTTGTGGACACCGGGAAATGCCGTTGTCCGGGCCAGGAAGTGAATCCCGGTCCGCTGTACCGTCTGCCGTTCGCTTCGGTGTTCTCCTGCTCGATCGCGGTACCGGTCGTCGGCATGGCCACCGGCGCCTACCGGGCCTATGTCGAGCACACCAGGGAGCGGGTGCGCGCCTCCACGCGCGGTAAGGCGGCCGACGACACCTTCAACCAGCTGCGCATCGCTGAAGCGGCCAGCGAGATCGATACCGCGATGCACGGGATCGAGCGCGGTATCGGCGAAGAACTCGAGCTGGCGCACCGGGCGGAGAAGATCCCGCTGCCACTGCGCCTGCGGCTACGCAGGGACCAGGTGAACGCCACCGGTGCCGCGATTCGGGCGGTTGACCGGCTGTTCGAAAGCGCCGGCGGCCGAGCTCTGAAAGTAGGCACGCCGATCCAACGGTTCTGGCGGGACGCGCACGCCGGACGGGTGCACGCGATCAACGACCCGGAGAAAGTACTGGCGATGTTCGGCCAGCACGAACTCGGTATGCCGGTACAGGACGCCTGGCTGTAGGGCTACCGCACGCGACCGATGGAGGTGCCGATGTCGGCGACGGCCGGAGCAACCATGGACTTCGCATCCACCAGCAACTACGCGGATGTCGGCGGGTTGCGGCTGCACTATCACGAAGCTGGCCCCGCGCAGGCGTCGCCGGTGGTGTTACTGCACGGCGGCGGCCCCGGTGCCTCCGGGTGGAGTAACTTCGGGCCGAACTTGCCGGTGTTCGCGAACGCCTACCGGACCCTGCTCGTCGACCAGCCGGGTTTCGGGCTCTCGGACAAGCCCGAGTTCACCGAGCAGTTCTTCACTTTCAGTGCCGATGCGTTATGCGCCCTGCTTGACCATCTCGGTATCGAACGCACTGCGCTGGTCGGCAACTCGCTCGGCGGCGGGACCGCGGTGCGCTTCGCGCTGCGGTATCCGGATCGGGCTGGTCGGCTGGTGCTGATGGCGCCCGGCGGGCTCGGTCTCAATGTCTTCGCGCCGGATCCCACCGAAGGCATCAAGAAGCTCTACCAGTTCGCCGCGCCACCGGGACCGAGTAAGGCCAAGCTGGCGGAGTTCCTGCGCACGCTGGTGTACGACCAGAGCCTGGTGACCGAGGAGCTCGTCGAGGAGCGGTTCGCGGCGGCCAGCAACCCGGAGTCCCTGCGGGCGATGAAATCCATGGGTGCCTCGTTCACCGATCCGGCGAAGTACGAGGAGGGGCTGCTCTGGCGGGAGGCCTACCGGTTGCGGCAGCGCGTGCTGCTGGTCTGGGGACGGGAGGACCGCACCAATCCGCTGGATGGCGCACTGGCCGCACTGAAGCTGATTCCCCGCGCGCAGCTGCACGTTTTCGGTCGCTGCGGGCACTGGGCACAACTCGAACGCTTTGCCGAGTTCAATCGGCTGGCGATGAATTTCCTCGACGAAGGGCAAGACTGATGGGTATCCGCTCGTTGGGCTACCTGCGTATCACGGCGACGGATGTCCCGGCATGGCGCGAGTTCGGCCTCAAGGTACTCGGCATGGTCGAAGGGAAGGGCGCTGACCCTGAGGCGCTGTACCTACGGATGGACGAGTTCCCAGCCAGGCTGGTGATCGTGCCGGGGGAGACCGATCAGCTGGCCGTCGCAGGCTGGGAGGTGGCCAATGCCGCGGAGCTGGACGAGATCCGGGCGAGGCTGGACGAGGAGGAGGTGGCCTACAAAGCCGCGACCGCCGCCGAACTCGCCGAGCGCAGGGTGCAGGACCTGATCCGGTTCGACGATCCCTCCGGCAATTCGCTCGAGGTGTTCCACGGCGCCGCGCTGGAACACCGCCGCGTGGTGAGCCCGTACGGACACACCTTCGTTACCGAGGAGCAGGGCCTCGGGCATGTGGTGCTGTCCACCCACGATGATGCCGCCGCGCTACGGTTCTACCGCGATGTACTCGGCTTCCGGCTGCGTGATTCGATGCGCCTTGCTCCGCAGCTGGTCGGCAGGTCCGCCGAGGAACCGCCAGCCTGGCTGCGCTTTTTCGGCTGCAACCCTCGGCATCACAGCCTTGCCTTTCTGCCCATGCCGACACCGAGCGGAATCGTGCACCTGATGATCGAGGTGGCCAATACCGACGACGTCGGTTTGTGCCTGGACCGCGCCTACCGACGCAAGGTCCCGATGTCGGCAACGCTCGGCCGGCACGTGAACGACCTGATGCTGTCCTTCTACATGCGCACGCCCGGTGGTTTCGACGTCGAGTTCGGCTGTGAGGGCCGGCAGGTGGACGACGAGGACTGGATCGCGCGGGAAAGCACCGCGGTGAGCCTGTGGGGGCACGACTTCAGCGTCGGCGCCCAGCAGCGGACCGAGCGCGGAGACCAGCGGTGAGCTCGGCCGTGACCGCCGTCGACACGGCGGACTTTCGTGCCGTGCTTGGGCACTTCTGCACTGGCGTGACCGTCGTGACCGGGCACGACGAGCAGCCCTTCGGCTTCGCCTGCCAGGCATTCGCCGCGCTGTCCCTCGCGCCACCGCTGGTGCTGTGTTGTCCACGGCGGAACTCCCGTAGCTGGCAGGCGATCGCCGAGACGGGCCGGTTCGGCGTGAACGTGCTCACCGAGGACCAGCGGTCGGTGTCCGAAGCCTTCGGCAGTCCCGATGGTGATCGGTTCGCCAGCGTTGACTGGCACCTTTCGCCAGGCGGTTCGCCGATCCTGCGGGATGCGCTCACCTGGGTGGACTGCGCCATCCGCACGGTGCTGGACGGGGGTGATCACCTGGTGGTGGTCGGTACGGTCACGCAACTGGGACCGGTGCGGGACGCGAAACCCCTGCTGTTCTACCGAGGCGGATACACCGGCATGGATGCCTCAGCCGAGTCCGTGCCCGCCGCCTGGTTGGCCGATCTGCTCACCTGGCAGGGCAGTGGCGACTGGTTGTAGTTTATCCACTACGTTCTGCCATGTTCGACCAGGTACGTTATCCTGGCGTAATGTCCGTACCGGCTGGTAACCCGCGTTGTCAGCCGCACCGTACGGAGAACGGTTTCACCACGTCATCGCCTGAATATTCAGCGCGCTAAGGTTGTCCCTGGGGTTCGCGCGTAGTCAGGTCAGTTCAGGAAACCGTTACACGTCCGAGGAGCGTGCCGTCATCGACACAGGTCAGCTGATCGCGGAGCGTTACCGCCTGATGGAGACCATCGGCACCGGCTCGATGGGCGTCGTCTGGCAGGCACGCGACGAGCGACTTGGCCGCGTGGTCGCCGTCAAGCAGCTGCTCATCCAGCCGGGGCGCAGTCCAGAGCAGGCCGAGGAGGCCAGGCGAAGGGCGATGCGCGAGGCGCGGATCGCGGCACGGCTGCAGCACAACAACGCGATCTCGGTCTATGACGTCGTCGAGCACCACGGCGAGCCGTGCATGGTGATGGAGTACCTGCCCTCACGCAGCCTTGCGACGATGCTCACCGAGCGTGGCGCGTTACCGCCGCGCGAGGTCGCCGAGATCGGTAGTCAGGTGGCCACCGCGCTCGCCGCGGCGCATGCCGCGGGAATCGTGCACCGGGACATCAAGCCGGCCAATATCCTGATCGATTACTCGGGCACGGTGAAGCTCACCGATTTCGGGATCTCGCGAGCCACCGATGACGGCACGCTGACACAGACCGCCGGGATGGTCGCCGGCACGCCGGCCTACCTCGCCCCGGAGGTGGCCCAGGGCAAGGACCACACGCAGTCCTCCGATGTCTTCTCGCTCGGCTCGACGTTGTTTCACGCGGTGGAAGGCGAACCGCCGTACGGCTTCAAGGACAATCCGCTCGCCCAGTTGTACGCCGTCGCGATGGGCGGCGAACCCGAGCTGCGTTTCGCGGGAGCCTTGCGTCCGGTGCTGAGCCGGCTACTGAGCAGGGACCCGCAGGTACGGCCGAGCGTGCAGCAGGTCCGGCATGAGCTGAACACCATCGCCTCGGTTGGCGACGGAGCCCGGCTCGCCGAAGTCGTGCAGTCCGGGCAGGCGGCGGCGCCAGGCCCGGCGCCGACCGCGGTGCAACCAGCCGTCGGCGGCGGCACCATGGTGGGTGCCCAGGCGCAGGGCCCGCCACCCACACCGCCGCCGGCCAAGGCCACGCAGCGGACGTCCGGCCGGTCGCGGCGCAAGGTCTGGCTGGCGCTGCTCGCCGCGGTGTTGCTGCTCGCCGCCGGTACCGCGACGCTGATCCTGGTCAACTCCTCAGGCGACCCCGCTTCGCCAACACCGCCAGCCGCCTCCGAGCCCGCGGAGCCCGAACCGAGCGAGTCCAGCGCGCCGCCGAGCGAACCGGAAACGCCACCCGAGGGGGAACCGGTGAACGACTGGGGGGCCGCTGGACGGTTGGTGATCGCCTATTACGGGGGCGACGCGGCCGCTGCTTGGGGAATGCTGACGCCGAACGCGCAGCAGGCCTTTGGCGGCCGACAGGCGTTCAACGAGTACTGGGCGCAGTACGACGCCGTGTGGTCCTGTTGCGCCGATGGGGTGTCGAACAACCCCGATGGTTCGGCGAACGTGCCGGTGCGGGTGACCTACCAGTCCGACTCGGGTACCGACGAGCAGGCCCGCCAGGTGCGAGTGACCAGGCTGAACGGTGAGTTGCGGATCGATTCGGCGGCCAAGTAGCGCATAATGCGCGCGGTAACGAAGCGTTTCCGAGGACTACCGAAAGGACAGTTGGTCGATGAGCCCCCGAGGTCGTAAGCAGGCCGCTGAGCTCGGCGCGTCGAGCCGGCGCGCGGAGCTACTCGCGCACGCCGCCGAGATGTTCGCCGAGCGGGGCTTTCGGGCAACCACCGTGCGGGATATCGCCGATGCCGCCGGCATGCTCTCCGGCAGCCTCTACCACCACTTCGACTCCAAAGAGTCCATGGTGGACGAGATCCTGCGCGGCTTCCTCGACGAGTTGTTCGGTCGCTACCAGGAGATTCTGGCCCGTGAACTCGGTCCTCGACAGAGCCTTGAAGCGATCGTGATCGCCTCCTTCGAATGCATCGAAGCGCGTAGGGCCGAGGTCGCGGTGTATCAGAGCGAGGCCAAGTACCTGATGCGGTTCGAGCGCTTCAGCTACCTCGGTGAGCGCAACGTCGAGTTCCGCAAGATGTGGATCGGGTTGTTCGAGGACGGCGTTCGGCAGGGCGTGTTCCGCCAGGGGATGGATCTCGAACTGGTGTACCGGTTCGTCCGGGACACCGTGTGGGTGGCCGTGCACTGGTACCGGCCGGAAGGCGGCGAGCTGTCCGCGCGGGCCATCGCCGAGCAGTACCTGGAGATCCTGCTGGACGGGATCGGGGTCGGCCGGCGCAATACCGTGGCCAAATCGAACGGCTGAGCGTCTCGCCAGGAATAACCTGGCCACTTTTCTAGAACGCGTTACAGGTGTTCTGTCGCGCGCGTTGTCGCCTGCCATTGTAGGTGATCATGGGCTAAATCTTCTCTTAGTTAACACCGTATGCTTCAATGTTAGGTAGAACGTGTTGCAAGTTTCTTGGTAGCAACGAGCTCCCCGCAGGAGGCAGTCGTGACCGTGCCCAAGATCCCCGAAGGTTTCGACTTCACGGACCCTGAGCTGTACGCCAACCGGTTGCCCATCGAGGAGTGGGCCGAACTCCGTCGAACCGCGCCCGTGTGGTGGAACGCCCAGCGGCGCGGGATCTCGGGCTTCGATGACGAGGGCTTCTGGGTGGTCAGCAAGCACGAACACGTCAAGGAGGTCTCCCGCAACACGGATGTGTACTCGACCTGGGAGAACACCGCGATCATCCGGTTCGCCGAGGGAATGCCGCGAGAGAACGTGGAGCTACAGCGCTTCATTCTGATCAATATCGACCCACCGCAGCACACCAAGCTGCGCGGCATCATCTCCCGTGGGTTCACCCCCAAGGCGATCAACGGCTTGCGTGATGCCCTCGCCGAGCGAGCCGATCGCATCGCCCGCACCGCCCTCGAGTCCGGAACCGGGGACTTCGTCACCGATATCGCGTGTGAACTGCCCCTACAGGCGATCGCCGAACTGCTCGGGGTACCGCAGGAGGACCGGCACAAGATCTTCGACTGGTCCAACGAGATGATTGGTTACGACGATCCGGAATACGATATCGACCCCGCGGCTTCGGCCGCGGAACTGCTTGGCTACTCGATGAACATGGCCGAGAAGCGTAAGAGCTGCCCTGCCGACGATATCGTGACCAAACTGGTTACCGCCGATGTGGACGGCTCCGAGCTGACGCCAGACGAGTTCGGGTTCTTTGTCGTCCTGCTTGCCGTGGCTGGCAACGAGACCACGCGCAATGCCATCACGCACGGCATGCGCGCGTTCCTGGATCACCCGGAGCAGTGGGAGCGGTATCGCGCGGAGCGCCCCGCGACGGCGCCGGACGAGATCATCCGCTGGGCGACCCCGGTGACGGTTTTTCAACGCACCGCGACGGCGGACACCGAACTCGGCGGTGTGCCGATCCAGAAAGGACAGCGAGTCGGCCTGTTCTACGGCTCGGCCAACTTCGACACCGATGTGTTCGACGCGCCGGAACGGTTCGACATCACCCGGGACCCGAACCCGCATCTCGCCTTCGGTGGTACCGGCGCGCACTACTGTGTTGGCGCGAACCTTGCCCGGTTGGAGATTGATCTGATCTTCAACGCGATCGCCGACCATATCCCCAATATCCGCCAAGCTGGCGAACCGCGCAGGTTGCGTTCTGGCTGGCTGAACGGGATCAAGGAATTCCCCGTGCGTTATCAGTGACTGGAGGCCAGGTGCCCCGCGCGCCGTGTAGGGGCACCCGCGTCGAACCAGTCAGCTGGGACGGGCGGTCGCCATGGCGCGCTCGAACTCCCAGAATGCGCGAAGCGAGCGGATCTTTCCCGCGTCGTTCACCCGGTAGACGAACACGCCTTCGGCGTCCATCCGCATATCGCCGGGGAGAAAGGTGACGATCGTCCCGACGTTGGCGACCTCGTCGCCGGCGGCGAAGGAATCGGTGATGTGGAACTCGAGCCGTTCGGCATTGGCCACCGTCTTGTCCCAGAAGGCCGCGATCTCCTCGGTGCCATGTTGCCCGCGTCCATCCGGGTCGAGCGGCGAGCAGCCGACCGGATCTTCCACGATGGCATCCTCGGCGAACAGTGCGAGCCAGTCCTGTCTGGCCTTGCGGGTGACCGCGTCCATGGACCGGCGCGCGGCATCCCGAGCTGGGTGGGCATCCTCGGCGGCCCTCCAGGTAATTGCCTGTGCCACGGTGATCCTTTCTCAGAGCTTCGTGATTACCTCGTCCGCGAATCGCTTGATCCCATCCTTTTTGGACTCAATATCGGCGTCGAAACCGGCGCCGTAGTTGAGCCATGGGACGACGATGGCATCGGTCACGCCGATCTCCGCTTGCTCCCGGTAGCCAGCCAGGCCGAACCGGTCGATACATACGGCCTGTATCTCGAACGGCTCGCTGTCCCTGCCGTGCTCCGCGCGCAGGGTGTGCAGCGCCTCGATGGCCTCGCGGAGCTCATCGAAGCGCATCATCGCCGAGCTCCAGCCGTCGCCGAGGCGTGCCGCCCTGCGCAGGCCGGGCGTACTGTGCCCCCCGACATAGATCGGAACCGGTTCGGTTGGCGCCGGACTCATCCGCAACTGGTCGAAGCCGTAGTGCTTTCCGTGGTACTCGACCATCCCGCCACCGAGAATGCGCCGCAGAATCTCGATGGTCTCATCGGCACGCGCGCCACGGTGTTCGAAGAAACCACCGCACCACTCGCTTTCCTCGCGGTTCCAACCGAGTCCGACACCAAGGCCGAAGCGGTTTCCGGTCAGCGTGGCCAGCGTGCCTACCTGCCTGGCGAGTAGTACCGGATTGCGCGGGTTGAGTTTGAGCACCTGCGTGTAGAAGCGCAGCCGACTGGTGACCGCGCCCATCGTGGCGGCGGCGATCAGTGGATCGGGCCATGGGGTGTGTTCATCCCAGAACCGTGCCCCATTGGGAGTGTACGGGTAGGAATCGGAGACCTGCTCGGAGTAGAAGATCGAGTCAGGCAGTGCGATCGAGGCGAAGCCGTGTTCCTCGGCCGTGGTGGCCAACTCGGTTAATTGATCAAGCGGACTCATCGCGATACCCAGGGTGAAGCGCATCCCTACCACTCCTTAGTGGCGCTGGTGACCCACATTGCGAAATACTGCGAACCGCCGCCATAAGCGTGCCCGAGCGCGGTGCGCGCACCGTCCACTTGGCAGTCGCCGGCCCTGCCCATGACCTGACTGGCCGCTTCGGCGAAACGAAGCAACCCGGAGGCGCCGATCGGATTCGAGGAGAGCACCCCGCCGCTGGGGTTGACCGGAAGCCGGCCGCCGAGCTCGGTATCGCCGGACTCGGTGATCCGCCAGCCGTTACCCTGTTCCGTGAAGCCCAGGTTCTCCAGCCACATCGGTTCGAACCAGGAGAACGGAACGTAGATCTCCGCGACATCGACCTCCGCGAGTGGGTCGCGGATTCCGGCGCTCGTCCAGAGTGCGGCCGCGGCGTCGCGCCCGGCTTGCGGGTTGACCTGATCACGACCGGCGAAAGTGGTTGGTTCGGTACGCATCGCCGTCGCCCTGAGCCAGGCCACCGGTTGCCGCGCCGCGTCCGCCGCGGCCTCGTCGGCGAGAACCAGTGCGGCGGCGCCGTCCGAGGATGGGCAGGTCTCGTCGTAGCGGATCGGGTCCCACAGCATGGTCGACGAGAGCACGGAGTCGACGGTGATGTCCGGCTGATGCAGGTGCGCGTACGGATTCCGGGCACCGTTGCGCCGATCCTTCACCGCGACGAGCGCGCCGATATGGTCCGGGGCGCCACTGCGCCGGATATAGGAGCGAACATGTGGTGCGAAGTAGCCACCCGCGCCCGCGCCGACCGGCATGGTGAACGGGGGTGCGATGGACAGTGCCCACATCGCGTTGGACTCGGACTGTTTCTCGAACGCCACTGCGAGCACCCTGCGGTGCACTCCGGCCTGAACCAGGCTTGCCGCCACGTTGGCCGTGGAACCGCCGACCGAACCGGCGGTGTGCACGCGTAGCAGCGGTTTACCCGGAGCGCCAAGCGCGTCGGCCAGTGCCAGTTCGGGCATCATCACGCCCTCGAACAGGTCGGGAGCCTTGCCCAGTACCACCGCGTCGATGTCCGGCCAGTCCACACCGGCGTCGGCGAGCGCGCGATCGATCGCTTCCCGGCATAACCCTGCCATGGACACGTCGAGCCGTTTGGTGGTGTGCTTGGTCTGACCGGTGCCGATCACGGCCGCGCGCTGCTTGCTCACGAGTCTCTGCCTTCCATCACGCACACCAGGTTCTGCTGCAGCACCGGACCGCTGGTGGCATGCGCGAGCACCCGGTCAGCCGCGCCGGAATGCACCCTGGCTGCCGCCTGGCCGATCCGTTCCAGACCGGCGGAGAACATCGGATTACCGCATAACGCCCCGCCTGAGGGATTCACCGTGACCCGTTCGGACAACCCGATTGCTTGGCGGAGCAGCAGTTCCTGATGGCTGAACGGTGCGTGCAGTTCGGCCATGTCCACTCCGGAGCGGCCGCCGAGCGCCACCTCGGCCGCCGTGGCGGTACTCGGCGAGCGGGCTAGCTCGCGGGCTCCCAGCTGGCCCGATTCCACCCGGTGAGCCATTCCGGTGATCCATGCTGGCCTGGCACACAGCTCCGGTGCCCTGGATGCGGAGGCAAGGACGATCGCGGCGGCGCCATCGGTGATCGGGGCACAGTCGTGTTTACGCAACGGGTCCGCGAGATGAGGCTCAGCGAGCAGTTCCGCGACGGTGTACTCGCCGGCGAGCTGGGCATAGGGGTTGTGCTTGGCCGCGGCTCTGCCTCTGGCGACAACCGAGGCCATCTCGGCCTGGCTCCACGCCCCGGATTCGATACCCAACCGTGCCTGTAGCCCGGCGATACTGACCGAATCCGGCCACAGTGGAGCGACGGTGTACGGGTCGAGTTGCAGCGAAAGTATCCGGCGAAGCTCACTTGCCGATGACTTACCGAACCCGTAAACCAGTGCGGTGTCGACCTCGCCGGTGCGGATCTTCACCCAGGCCTCGTACAGTGCCCACGCCGCATCGGCTTCCACATGCGACTCGTTGATCGGCGGGAAAGCGCCGATGGCGTCGACCGCCGCGATGAACGAGAACGCCCTGCCGGCCAGATAGTCCGAGGACCCAGAGCACCAGAAGCCGATATCCGCCACGGATAACCCAGTCCCATCGAGGAGTTCCTTGAAGACCGGCACGAGCATCTCGACACCGTTCGTCGTGCCGTGCGTGCGCCGCACGTTCGGTGCCTGCGCGAAGCCAACCACGGCGATGTCGTCGGTCACGATGGTCCCCTCACAGATGCCGGGCGTAGGACTCGAACGGCGCGTCCGCCTCGCCGGTCGGTTCGAAGTGGTCGATGTTGTGCAAGGTGGTTCCCCACTGTTCGCGGGGTTGCCAGACCGCTCTGACCCGCATGCCCATCCGTACCTGCTCGGCCCGACAGCCGAGCACCAGGTGTAGGAACGGGATGTCCGCGCCATCAAGCAGTACATATGCGGCGACGTACGGCGGGGTGATCCGCTGGCCGAGGAACGGCACGTTCACGATGCAGAATGTGGTGATCACGCCGTGGTCGGGGAGTTCGACCTCGCCGACCGTCGGGACACCGTCGGTGGGACAGGCGCCGCGTGGCGGGATGTACACCTTGCCGCAGCGCGGGCAGCGCCCACCGAGCAGTCGCCCTTCGGCGAGCCCACGCAGATAGTGACTTTCCTCAGGGGACACGGTATGCGTGTAGCGCAGCTGTACCGGCGCGGTCATCATCGTCACCGGTTCGCCGATCTCGCCTGGAGCCGGCGAGCCGCCAGGCTTATCGATGGCTTCGAAGCATTCGATGTCGGTGATCCGGCCAGCGGGTTCCGGAGCCCACCTCGCCCGCACCCGCATTCCCGTGGATACTCGGTCTTCCGGGCCGGCGTCGACAGCGTGCAGCATCGGGGTATCCGCGCCGTCCAGCCGGATCAGTGCCCAGGCAAAGGGGCGTGCCAGTGGCTGATCAGCCAGTGGCTCGGACACCCAGGTCCACGAGACCACCGTCCCCTCGTTGGCCACCTCGACGAGCTCGGTCAGTGGGGCGGCCGTGCTGGGGTCGTACTCCACGGGTGGAACCAGTACGCGACCGTCGGAACCGCGCACACCGTGGATGCGGCGTGCGGCCAAGCCTGCCATGAACCGCCCGAGGACTGGACCGAGTGATCGGGTGTAGTCGAAGCCGATGTCGAGCGGTGCCTGCAACGGTGCTGGACCAGCGGTCATAATTGTGAGTGAAACATGTTCTCGATTTTCCGGCAAGATGATGGCAGGTTTGAGGTGTGCTGATGGAGGTGCCGGAATGAGACTGGGACTGCAGCTCGGCTACTGGGGTGCCGGTCCGCCGACGAACGCCGCCGAACTGGTCAGCGCGGCCGAACGGCACGGGTTCGCGGCGGTGTTCGCCGCGGAATCCTGGGGATCGGACGCGTTCACCCCGCTTGCCTGGTGGGGCTCGGCCACACGCCGGGTCGCGCTCGGCACGTCGGTGGCGCAGCTGTCCGCGCGTTCCCCGACGGCCTGCGCGATGCACGCCCTCACCTTGGATCACCTCAGTGGCGGCCGCGCGATTCTCGGCCTTGGCGTGTCCGGGCCGCAGGTGGTGGAAGGCTGGTACGGGGCGCCGTTCACCCGTCCGTTGGCGCGTACCAGGGAGTACATCTCGATCGTGCGCCAGGTGCTGGCTCGCCAGGAGCCGGTGCGCGCGGATGGTCCGCACTATCCGCTGCCATATCGGGGTCCTGGTGCGGAAGGGCTGGGCAAGTCGCTCCGATCGATCACCCATCCACTGCGCGCTGATCTACCGATCTGGCTAGGCGCGGAGGGGCCGCGCAACGTGGCCCTTGCCGCGGAACTCGCGGATGGCTGGTTGGCGGTGTACTTCTCGGCGTCGCTGGCGCGGCAGTACAACGAATGGCTGGACGAGGGATTCGCGCGGCCATCCGCGCGGCGGGATCGGGCTGATTTCGAGATCGCGGCTGGCTGTCAGGTGGTGATCACCGAGGACGCCGAGGAGATCGCTGCCGCCTACACCGCGATGAAACCGATCCTCGCCCTCTACATCGGTGGGATGGGTGCTCCGGAGAAGAACTTCCATGCGAGCTTGTTCAGCCGGATGGGCTTCGCCGCGGAGGTTGCCGATGTCTCCCGCTATTTCCTGGCTGGCAAGCGAGCGGAGGCGGCCGCGGCCGTGCCCGACGAGTTGGTACGAGAGGTGGCCTTCATCGGCTCGGCCAACTATGTGCGCGAGCGCGCGGTCGAATGGGCTGCCTACGGGGTCACCATGCTGCAGATCGGCTGCCGGGATATCGCGCAGGTGGCGCGCGTAGCTGAGGTGCTTGGCGAGGTGCCAACCCTTGCTTGATGTGTGAAACACGTTCTAAATTCGAGGTGCTTGGTCCGGTGACGAAGGACGGGAGCGATGTGGTGAGTGAGCCTGGGCTGTGGAACATCGCGCGAGACGAGCCAGACCGGATCGCGATCGTCGATCCCGCTGAGCGGCAGGTGAGCTACGGCGAGCTCGCCGCCGCCGCGGACCGGTATGCGCGCGGACTGCGGTCCATCGGGCTACGGCAGGGCGATGTGCTCGTGGTGATGCTGCCCAACGGCGCGGATCTGCTCGCGACGTACTTCGCGGCGCTGCAAACGGGTTTGTACGTCGTTCTGGTCAACTGGCACCTGGTCGGCGCGGAGGTGGCGTACCTGATCACCGACAGCGAAGCCAAGGCCTTCGTGGCCGGGGAGCGTTTCGCCGAGGCGGCGACCGTGGCTGCGACGGAGGCCGGTCTCGCGGGCGAGGCCTGTTTCGCGGTCGGCGAGATTCCCGGGTTCCGCCCGCTGGCGGAGCTGGGTGCCGATCAGCCAGCCGGCCGCCCGGAGCAGCGCAGCCAGGGCTCACCGATGCTCTACACCTCCGGTACGACGGGGCGCCCGAAAGGGGTGCGGCGCCCGTTGACCGGCGCCGATCCAGACACCGTACCGGCGGCATCCACCTGGTTCTTCGGCATATTCGGCATTGCGCCGTTCGCGGACCATGTCCACCTGTGTGGTTCCCCGCTTTACCACACGGCGGTACTGAACTTCGCCACCATATCAATCCAATTAGGACACACTGCGGTGCTGATGGATGGCTGGGACGCCGCGGAGATGCTTCGGCTGATCGAGCGGTACCGGGTGACGCACAGCCATATGGTGCCGACCCAGTTCCATCGACTCCTGGCGTTGCCGGAGCGGGTACGTGCGACCTATGACGTGTCCTCGCTACGCGCGATGGTGCACGGCGCCGCGCCCTGCCCGCTGGAGACCAAGCGGCAGATGCTCGATTGGTGGGGGCCCGTGGTCATCGAGTACTACGCGGCCACCGAGGGCGGTGGCACCGCGATCAATGGCCGGGACTGGCCGGACAAACCTGGCTCGGTTGGCTTGCCGTGGCCGGGTTCCGAAGTTCGAGTCCTCGATGAGGACGGTCAGGAGCTGCCTGCCGGCGAGGTCGGCACCGTGTATATGCGGATGGCCGGGTCCACGTTCGAGTATCACCGGGACCCGGACAAAACCCAGAGCTCGCGGATCGGCGAGCTGTTCACCCTTGGCGATATGGGATATCTGGACGAGGACGGTTACCTGTTCCTTCGCGACCGGCGCAACGACATGATCATCTCCGGTGGGGTGAACATCTATCCAGCCGAGATCGAGGCCGCACTGGTCGTCCATCCCAAGGTGGCTGACGTGGCGGTGTTCGGCATCCCGCACCCCGACTGGGGTGAGGAGGTCAAGGCGGTGGTACAACCCATGGTTGGCGTGGTACCGGATAGCGAGCTCAGCGGGGAACTGATCGAGTTCGCGCGCGGTCGGCTCGCGAAGTTCAAACTGCCGCGCAGTATCGACTACACGACCGAACTGCCACGGGACCCGAACGGCAAGTTGTACAAGCGGCGGCTGCGGGACCCGTACTGGGCTGGGCAGGAACGCGCGATCTGATCGCGCGCCACATGCCCAGTGCCCGCGATCTCTAGGGGTTCGAGTCGAGGTGGATATCAGGCGTCGCGGAACTGGGGGCTGCGTTTCTCCGCGAAGGCGCGTGGGCCCTCCTTCGCATCGTCGCTGCGGAACACGGCGCTGCCGAGCTTGGCTTCCAGCGTGAATGCCTCGGCTTCCGGCATCCCTTCGGTCTCGCGGATGGTTCGCAGGATCGCGCGCACCGCGACGGGGCCGTTCGCCGCGACACGCTCCGCGAGCTCCATGGCCCGTGGCAGGGCTTCGCCGTCTGGCACCACGTGCCCGATCAGCCCGTACCGTTCGGCTTCGGTCGCGGACAGATGCCGGCCGGTGAGCAGGATATCCGCGGCGAGTGTGTACGGGATCTGCCGAGGCAGCCGTACGGCGGAGCCGCCGAGGGGAAACAGGCCCCACCGTGCCTCGGACACGCCAAACCTCGCGCTCTCGCCGGCGACCCGAATATCGGTTGCCTGCAGGATCTCGGTACCGCCGGCGATCGCTGGGCCTTCGACCGCGGCGATCAGTGGTTTACTGAGCCGGCGCCCTTTGAGCAGCGGCTCGATTACCGACATATCCGAGTTCTCCGCGCGGAACGAGTCACCAGGATGGCTCGTGGTCATCGCCTTGAGATCCGCGCCGGCGCAGAAGGCGCCGCCCGCGCCAGTCAACACGCAGGCACGGATATCCGGATCAGTGTCGACCCTGTCCCACGCCTCGCGCATGATCGCCATCATCGGACCGGACAAGGCATTGCGTGCTTTTGGCCGGTTCATCGTGACGACGAGTACCTGCCCATGCCGCTCGACAAGGCAGTGCGCCTCCGCCGGCTGCTCGGCGTGGTTCATCGATCGCCTCCCGCGCGTCGGATTGGGGGATTGTCTCGAATAGTAACATGTTCTAGTTTCTTCATGTGGCACTCAATATCGCGGATCTTGTGGAGCATGCCGTTGATCTCATGCCGGATCGTCTCGCCACACGCTGTGGTGAGGCCAGCACTACCTTCGCCGAATTCGACGAGCGCGCCAATCGACTAGCGCATTACCTTGCCGCGCAGGGAGTCGGCCCGGGCGAGCATGTCGGCGTCTACGCGCGCAACCGGATCGAGGCGGTTGAAGCGATGCTCGCCGCGTACAAACTGCGTGCGGTCGCGATCAATATCAACTACCGGTACACCGCGAACGAGTTACGGTATATCTTCGACAACGCCGATCTGGTCGCGCTGGTACATGAGCGGCGCTATGCCGACAAGGTCGCCGCGGTGTTACCCGAGGTGCCCCGGCTGCGCACGGTGCTGGTGTTGGACGATGACGCAGAACCCGAGTATGCGCGGTACGGCGCGGTGGACTACGAAACCGCGCTTGCCGACAGCCGGCCGGACCGAGATTTCCCGGAGCGTAGTGCCGACGACCGCTACATCCTCTACACCGGAGGAACCACTGGATATCCCAAAGGGGTGGTGTGGCGGCACGAGGACGTATGGCGAGTACTCGGCGGCGGTATTGACTTCGTTACCGGGGAGAAGGTCGTCGACGAATGGCAGCAGTCCCAGAGTGGGGCACAGGCGCCAGGTCTGGTGCGGTTTCCGGTCCCGCCACTCATCCACGGTGCCGCGCAGTGGGCGGCACTGCAAAGCCTGTTTACCGGGGGTACGGTCGTTTTCCTGCCGCGGTTCGACGCGCATGAGGTATGGCGGACGGTTCAGCGGTATCGCGTACAGGTGATGCTCATCGTCGGGGACGCGATGGCTCGACCGATGATCGAGGCGCTCGCCGAGGGTGGCTATGACGCCTCCTCGTTGCTCGCGATCGCCAGCAGCGCCGCGCTCTTCTCGCCTTCAGTGAAGGAACAGTATCTGTCTACATTGGAAAATGTGGTGCTCACCGATTCCATCGGGTCCTCGGAGACAGGGTTCTCCGGGCTCGGAATGGCGCAGCGTGGTGCCGCCTTCACCGGTGGTCCCCGGGTGCGGATCGATCCGGACAACATCGTGATCGACGAGCGGAACCGGCCGATCGCCGCTGGCTCGGACACGATCGGCCGGATCGCCCGCGGTGGGAATATCCCACTCGGCTACTACAAGGATCCGGCGAAGACCGCCGAGTTGTTCACCGAGATCGAGGGTAAGCGTTACGCGGTGCCCGGCGACTTCGCCAAAGTGGAGGACGACGGCACGGTGACCATGCTCGGCAGGGGCAGTACCTGTGTGAACACCGGCGGCGAGAAGGTGTTCGTGGAAGAAGTGGAGAGCGCGTTGAAGGCACACCCCGATGTGTTCGACGCGCTGGTGATCGGGATTTCCGACGAGCTACTCGGCCAGCGGGTAGCCGCCGTCGTGCAGCCGCGCCCCGGCGCGCGTCCCGCATTGGACACGCTGGACACGCATACCCGCTCGCGGATCGCCGGCTACAAGGTGCCCAGGACGTACTGGTTCACCGATGCGGTCTCTCGATCGCCCAGTGGCAAGCCGGACTATGCCTGGGCACAGGAATACGCGCGGAACAACCCCGAGGTGTCCTGGACCGAGCAGGCTGGAACCACGGGCTGAGAGCGGCGGCTTCAGCCGAGAAAAAGCAGGAACGCGGCAGGAAGGAGCGTCGTGCGGACCGGACTGTGTGACACGCTGGGAATTGACTACCCGATTGTTGGCTTCACGCCATCCGAGCATGCCGCGGCCGCGATCAGCAGGGCGGGCGGCTTGGGTGTGCTCGGCTGCGTGCGGTTCAATGACGCCGCCGAACTGGAGACCGTGCTTGACTGGATGGACCACAACACGGACGGTAAACCGTACGGTGTGGACATCGTCATGCCGGCGAAGGTGCCCACCGAAGGCATACCGGACGACCTCAACTCGCTGGTGCCCCCGGAACATCGGGCTTTCGTGGAACGAACGCTCAGCGAGCTCGGCGTACCACCACTCGCGGAGGACGTCGAGACAGGTGTGGGCGTCCTCGGCTGGCTGCATTCCGTGGCGCGCTCGCACGTCGAGGTTGCCCTGCGCCACCCCATTCGGCTGATCGCCAACGCACTTGGCTCGCCACCTACGGACGTGTTGACCACGGCACACGAGCACGGCGTGCTGGTTGCTGCCCTTGCTGGCAAAGCCGAGCATGCCCGGCGGCATGTGGACTCCGGTGTGGACATCGTCGTCGCGCAGGGTTACGAGGCGGGCGGACATACCGGGGAGATCGCGAGTATGGTGCTGATCCCGGAGATCGTCGCGGCGCTCGGTGGCCGTGCGCCGGTGCTCGCGGCTGGCGGGATTGGTAGTGGGCGACAGGCGGCCGCGGCGCTCGCGCTCGGCGCGCAGGGGGTGTGGACCGGCTCGTGCTGGTTGACCACCCGCGAGTACGCCGAAACGATGGGGGAGTCCGCGATGCAGCGCGCGTTGCTCGGCGCGAGTTCCAGCGATACCGTGCGCAGTCGGATCTACACAGGGAAACCGGCGCGGCTACTCAAAACGCGGTGGACCGAAGCGTGGGAGCAACCAGGCGCGCCTGAGCCGCTACCTATGCCGTTGCAGAACTTGCTGGTGAGCCCGGCGCACCAGCGAATGCACGCCGCCGACGACCCAAGCGCCGTGGCGATGCCGGTCGGCCAGATCGTTGGCAGTCTCACCGAGATCCGACCGGTAGCCGACGTGCTGGACGAGTTCGTTCGTGGCTACGCCGATACGGTACGCGGCCTTGCGGAGACCAGCTAACCAGCGGTCCGGGCACCGTTGCTACCCGTAGCTGTCGGTGCGATCGCTAGCAGTCCAGTGGAGGTTCGGCGAGGATCCGGCCGAGTGCCCGCAGCTGCGCGGTGGCCGCGCCGAGGGTGAACTCATTGCGCTTGCCGGCGACGAAGTAGCCGCTCAGTGGGTAGTCGAGGTCGATACCGACACCACCGTGGATATGTACCGCGGTATGCAGGACGCGATGGCCACCCTCGGCAGCCCAGAACTTGGCGGTGGCGATCTCGCCGCCGTCCGGTAGCTCTTCGGCAAGCCGCCAGGCGGCCTGCCACATGGTCAGCCGGATCGCCTCGACATCGATGTAGGCATCCGCCAGTCGCTGGGTTACGGCCTGGAACGTTCCGATTGGACGGTCAAACTGGACCCGGTTGGTGGCGTACTCGGCGGTGTAGGCAAGCGCACGCTCGGTGACGCCGAGTTGGTGGGCGCATACCCCGACCGTTCCGCGAGCGAGCAGCCAGGCGATGATTCGCTCGGCCTCGCCCGGATCACCGAGCACCCGTTCGGTACCGAGCGGCACTCCCGCGAAGCTTACCGTTGGTTCGTCATCGCCGTCCACGATCCGCTGTTCCGTGCGCGTGACGCCGGGGTCATCCGCGCTGACCAGGAACACCGTAGGTCCGTGCGGTGTGCTGGCGGCCAGCAGCAGGTAGTCCGCGATCGCGCCAGCGGGCACCAACGCGACGCTGCCGTCCAGTCGCCAACCATCCGCGAGGCGTTCGGCGTCGAGCGGTGGCGCGGTTCGGTCCGGATCGGCGTCGGCGGCGAGCGCGGCGGTGCCGATCAGTTGCCCGCTGGCGGTCGGTCGACCCCAGTGTCGCCACTGCTCAGCGGTCCCGAACTGGCCCAGTGCCGATGCGGCGAGCACGATCGAGGACAGATACGGTGCCGGCGCGATCGCGCGACCAAGCTCGATGAGCACCGAACAGGTTTCGAGGAAGCCACAGCCAGAACCGCCCAGCTCGGTTGGGAACGCTGCGTCGAGGACACCGCTCGAACCGAGAAGCGTCCAGAGTTCCCGGTCGAATCGGGTCGGCGGTGTGTCCGGTTCTCGCCGCCGGTGCGGCTCGCGACGCTTGGTCAACAGCTGATTGGTCAGCTCGCCGAGGTCGCGTTGCTCCTGGGTGAGTAGGAAATCCATGAGGTCCCTTCAACGCTTCGTGGCGGGGATACCGAGTCCGGTGGTGGCGATGATGTCGCGCTGAACCTCGTTCGTGCCGCCGCCGAAGGTCAGGATCAGCGCGGAACGGTGCATCCGCTCGATCCGACCGTGCAACAGTGCCGAGGGCGCTCCCGCCCGCACATAGCCGGGCTGGCCAAGTACCTCCATCAGCAGCCGGTAGGCCTCGATCGCGAACTCCGTGCCGAAAACCTTGTTGGCTGAAGCGTCCGCGGGGCTCGGTGCCTGCTCGGCGGTACAGGCGACCCGCCAGTTGAGTAGTTTGAGAAACTCCGCCTTGGCATGCACCCGAGCGAGGTGCGTGCGAACCCATTCCTGGTCGATCACCCTGCTGCCGTCGGCAAGTGGCGTGCGCTGGGCCCATGCACGCACTTGGCGCAGTGCCAGCAGAACTGGTGCGCTCGAGGTCAGTGCGACCCGCTCGTGGTTCAGCTGGTTGGTAATCAGCGGCCAGCCGCGGTCCTCGGTACCGACCAGCTCGGTCGCGGGCACCCGTACGTCCTCGAAGTAGGTCGCACTGGTCGTGGTTCCGGACACGGTGTGCACCGGTGTCCAGGAGAATCCGGGTGCCTCCGTCGGCACGATGAGCACGCTCAGTCCTTTGTGCTTTGGCGCCTCGGGATTGGTCCGGCAGGCCAACCATACGTAATCGGCGTACTGGATCAGACTCGTCCACATCTTCTGGCCGTTCACCACGAACTCGTCGCCGGATTCGGTGCGGGTCGCCGTGGTGCGCAAGGCGGCGAGGTCGGTTCCCGCCTCTGGCTCGGAGTAGCCAATGGCGAAGTGGATCTCGCCTGCCGCGATCCTCGGCAGGTAGTAGGCACGCTGTTCCGGAGTGCCGAACCGCATGATGGTCGGACCGATCGAGTTCAGGGTCAGAAACGGCACCGGTACCCCAGCGATCGCCGCTTCATCGGTGAAGATCAGTTGCTCGAGCATGGGCCTGTTCGACCCGCCGTACTCTTCGGGCCACCCGAGGGTCAACCAGCCGTCCTTGCCGAGCTGGCGGACGATGTCCCGGTATACGGTGCCGTCGCCGTAATCCGCACCGGTGGTGAGCGCGGCCTGGCGTTCCGGAGTCAGCAGGGTCGCGAAGTAGTCGCGAAGCCGCTGCCGTAGTGCCTGATGTTCGTCGGAGTAGGCGAGGCGCATGGGATGCCTTTCCTGGCCCATCGTGAACCGTTAGTGAAACACGTTCTAGTTGGAAGCTACTACGCGAGTCGCGTGCCCGTCGAGAGGGCTTGCCCGGTCGGGTGGGCGTTACTTGAGCGCCATCCGCTCGTTGTGTCGGTATCGCGTCCGGCTGGCTGGGTTTCGCGAGACACCGGACGACACGGGCTTGCTCTTATGTGAAACATGTTATCGATGTATATGGCCCAGATTCGGATAACACCTGGTTATAACCGTATCGTTCGAACTGTCTAGGGTTGTGAATAACAAGAACAGATTCTAGTCTGTAGCTGAAGCGAGCCGACGCGGCGCGTTGTCGCCGCGGTCCAGCGCGATGGCCGACACCGGGTGTGCTCAGTGAGGAGACGACACGTGCAGGCAGCCGTACTGAACCAGGTCGGCGATTCCGATCTCGAACTACGCGAGGACGTTGGCACCACCCGGCCGGGCCCCGATGAGGTCCGGGTACGCATCCGGGCGGCCGGCATCTGCCATAGCGATCTGTCCGCGATGGACGGTACGCTGCCGGCCCTGGCACCGGGCATCATCGGCCACGAGGGGTCCGGAGACGTCGTGGAGATTGGCGCGGCGGTCACCGATCTCGCCGTGGGTGACCAGGTGATCATCTCCTTCGTGCCGCCCTGCGGAAAATGCGCGAGCTGCCTTCGCGGTGAGGCGAACCTATGTTCGGTGCACGCGATCGCGGCGTTCAGCTCGCCCCGCTTCGTGGTTGGCGACCAGCCGGTCTTCGGCTTCGCGGGTTGTGGCACCTTCGCCGAGGAACTCGTCGTGCCCAGTGCCGGCGCGGTGCGGGTAGACGGCGACGTGCCATACGAGATCGCCGCGCTGATCGGCTGCGGAGTGCTCACCGGAGTTGGCGCGGTGCTGAATACGGCCAAGGTCGAGCCTGGGGCGAGTGTCGTCATCATCGGAGCTGGCGGCGTCGGGATAGCCGCCATCCAGGGCGCGCGGCTCTCCGGTGCGACCCAGATCGTGGCCGTCGATCCGGTCACCGACAAACATGACCTCGCCCGCGGTTTCGGCGCTACACACGCCTGTACGCCAGAAGCCCTGCCTGAGCTCATCGAGAAACTGACCGGGAACCAGGGGTTCGACTATGCCTTCGAAGTCGTCGGGCAACCGGCGACGATCCGCGCGGCATGGGACGCCACCCGCCGCGGCGGCACCACGGTCGTCGTGGGTGCGGGTCGTGCCGACGCAACCGTCGAGTTCAGCGCCCAAGAGCTGTTCCTGCACGAGAAAAAGCTCCTCGGTTCATTCTATGGTTCGGCTGACGTACGCCGGGATTATCGCCGCATGATCGAGCTGTGGCAGGCCGGCCTGCTCGATCTTGCCGGCATGATCAGCAGACGGATCACCCTTTCCGAGATCAACGATGGTCTCGCTGGGATCCGTTCCGGCAAGTTCATCCGCCAGATCGTGACCGTGGACTAGGGGGACAGTGGTGCCAGCAGCGCGTGCCACGGAGGAGAACCTCGTGGACAAGGTCGCCATCGTGACCGGCGCGGGTGCGGGATTGGGTAGGGCCGAAGCGCTCGCGCTCGCCGGCGCGGGAGCGAACGTGGTACTTGGCGATATCGATCCCGACGCGTTGGACGCGGTCGTCGCCGAGGCATCCGCGCTCGGGGTCGAGGCGATCGGCCGTCCCGGCGATGTCGCACTCCGGGAAACGGCCGACGCGTTGACGGCCGCCGCGGTCGAGACGTTCGGTGGGCTGCACGTGCTGGTGAACAACGCGGGCATGGTGCGCGATCGGATGTTGTTCAACATGTCCGATGCGGAATGGGACGACGTCGTCCGGGTACATCTGCGCGGCCATTTTCTGCTGTCCCGAAACGCCGCCGGGCACTGGCGGAGCGCGGCAAAGGATCGTGGCGAGCCGGTCTATGGCCGGATCGTGAACACGGCCTCGGAGGCGTTTCTGCTCGGTTCGGAGGGACAACCGAACTACGCGGCCGCCAAAGCCGGCATCGTGGCCCTCACGTTGTCCAGCGCACGCGGGCTGGCCCGCTATGGCGTACGGGCCAACGCGATCTGCCCGCGCGCCAGGACCGCGATGACCGAGCACGTGTTCGGACCAGCGCCGGGTACGGATGATGATGCGCTCGATCCGGAGAATGTCGCGCGGTTCGTCAGCTATCTCGCCGCGCCGGCGGCCGAAGTGATCAACGGTCAGGTGTTCGTGATCTACGGCGGCATGGTCGCGCTGCTCGCGGCCCCCTCGGTCGAGCAACGCTTCGATGCCGCCGACGGCCGCTGGAACACGGAGACTCTGGCCGCGGCACTCGGTCCATACTTCGCCCGGCGCGACCCCGAGCGTACGTTCGCCTGCACCGAGGTGATGTCGCTTTCCGAACCGCCATAACCGTTCTGCCCGAGAAAGGGACCAGTATGACGCTCACACTGCAGCCACACCGGGACGTGGTTGGCCTTTCCGACGGTTCGCTGCTCGTGGACGGCCAATGGCGAGCGGCAAGCTCCGGTCGCAGCTGGACGCACCAGCACCCGGCAAGCGGTGAGTCGCTCGCCAGCTTCCCGATCGCCGAACAGGTCGATGTGGACGCCGCGGTTGGCGCGGCACGCAAGGCTTTCGATGACGGTTCCTGGCCACATATGCGCGCGGGAGAGCGGATCCGGCTGCTGCACAGGTACGGCCAGCTGTTGCGGGACAACGCCGATCAGTTACGTGGCCTTCAGGCAATGGACAATGGCGTGCCGCTTTCCTTTGCCGGCGTGTATGCCACCTCGGTAGGCGCGGCGGCCGACGTCTTCGATCACCACGCCGGATGGGTGGACAAGCTGGGCGGCCAGACACTGCCCGGCTACCAGGGCGGCGAGCATCTGGCGATGACGCTTCGCGAGCCGATCGGCGTGGTCGCGGCGATCCTGCCGTGGAACGCGCCCTTCCTGCTCTTCGCGCAGAAACTGGCTCCGGCGCTCGCCGCCGGCTGCACGGTCGTGGTGAAACCCTCCGAGTTCGCGACCTTCAGCGTGCTACGGATGGTGGAACTGCTCGGCGAGGCCGGGGTTCCGGACGGCGTGGTGAACGTCGTGACGGGCCCAGGCGAACCAACCGGGGAAGCCCTGATCAACCACCCGCAGGTGGACAAGGTCAGCTTTACCGGGAGCAGGGAGATCGGCAAGCATATCGTCCGGGCATCCGCGGGGACACTGAAACGCGTATCGCTCGAGCTTGGCGGAAAGAGCCCCACGATCGTCTTTCCGGACGCGCCGGATGTCGGCCTCGCCGCGATGACCACGATGGGCACCGTGACCATGGGCGTCTCCGGGCAGGCCTGTGTGGCGCACACCAGGGCACTCGTCCACCGGGATGTCTATGACCAGTTCATCGCCGCGGCACAGGGCATGGCCGCGGCGGTCACCTACGGTGACCCGTTCGATGCCGGCGTACTCGCCAGTCCGCTGATCAACGAGAAGCAGCTGAACAAGGTACTCGGCTACATCGACAAGGGACGTGCGGAAGGCGCCCGGCTGGTGTGTGGAGGTGAACGCCCGGATGGTGAGCTCAGTGCCGGCAACTTCGTGCGACCAGCGATCTTCGCCGAGGTGGACAACTCGATGACCATCGCACGCGAGGAGATCTTTGGCCCGGTCCTCTCCGTCATCGCCTTCGACGACGAGGATGAGGCGGTACGGCTGGCGAACGACACCGAGTACGGCCTCGGCGCTGGTCTGTACACATCGGACGTCAAGCGGGTGTTCCGGCTGTCCCGCGCGCTGCGTGCCGGCACGATCGGGGTGAACGGGTTTCAGATCGAACCGCATGTCCCGTTCGGCGGGTACAAGCAATCCGGCATCGGCAGGGAAGGTGGCCAGAGCGCCTTCGAGTCCTATACCGAGTTGAAAACGGTCATGCTGCCGGTCACCGATGAGCTCATGTAGCGGAGGGAAAGCGGCCAGATGGGCAAGCTAGATGGCAAGGTCGTACTGATCACCGGCGCGGCACGCGGGCAGGGCGCCGCGGCGGCACGCCAGTGTGTCGCGGATGGCGCCCGGGTGGTGATCGCCGACATCCTTGACGCGGAAGGCAAGCAGCTCGCGACCGAACTGGGCGAGCGGGCCTGGTACCACCGGCTTGACGTGTCCGTCGAGGACGATTGGACCGCCGCGATAGCCGATATCGAGACCAGGCATGGTGGTCTGGATGTGCTGGTGAACAACGCGGGAATCCTGCACTTCAGCACGATCGAAGAAACCACACTCGCCGATTACGAACGCGTGCTGCGCGTGAATCAGCTCGGCACCTTCCTCGGGATCCGATCGGTAGTGGCGCCGATGTCGGCACGAGGCGGTGGTTCCATCGTGAATATCTCATCGATCGAGGGCATCGGAGGGATGCCGTATCTGGTTGCCTACTCATCAACCAAGTTCGCGATCCGCGGTATGACCAAAGTCGCGGCGATGGAGCTGGGCAACCGCAATATCCGGGTCAACTCGGTACATCCCGGCATGATCGACACCGATATGATCCGCACCGCGGCGGGCACCGGTTCGGTGGATCTCAGCCCGGTAGGGAAGAAGGTGGCGCTCGGTCGGGTGGGCACCCCGGCGGATGTGGCGAACCTGGTCGCGTTTCTGGCCAGCGCGGAGAGCGCGTACTGCACCGGTGCCGAGTTCGTCGTGGACGGTGGCGCCACCGCGACACATGCGCTGGCGATCGAGTAGGCAGCGATGGCCAGCATGCGGGCGATAGCGATGCGGGAGCACCCGCGATACCCGCCGGACACGGGCCGCGCTCGCGGAGGGTGAGCGATATGGCGATCGGCGGGCGAGACGAGTTCATCGGAACCTCCGGGCTACGGCATGTGGGCCGGATGGCCTCGCTTGCCTGGGATGTGGCGCGATACCTGCCCCGCAAGCCGTTCCAGTTCCGCGAGTTCATCCAGCAGGCGTGGATGTTCGCCAGTGTCACCATCCTGCCGACCGCGTTGATCTCCATCCCGTTCGGCGCGGTGATCGCGCTGCAACTGGGCTCGCTCACCCAGCAGATTGGCGCGCAGTCCTTTGTCGGTGCGGCGAGCGCACTGGCGATCGTGCAGCAGGCCAGTCCACTGATCACCGCGCTACTGGTGGCCGGTGCCGGCGGCTCGGCCATGTGCGCCGATCTGGGAGCCCGCACCATTCGCGACGAGATCGATGCGATGCGGGTGCTCGGCATCTCCCCGGTACACCGGCTGATCGTGCCGAGGGTACTCGCCGCGATGCTGGTCGCGGTGTTGCTCAACGGGCTGGTGAGCGTCGTGGGCGTCGCCGGCGGATACTTCTTCAACATCGTGCTGCAGGGCGGAACTCCCGGTGCCTACCTGGCCAGTTTCAACGCACTGGCACAGTTACCGGACCTGTGGGTCAGCGAGTTCAAGGCGTTGCTCTACGGATTCGTCGCCGGGATCGTCGCCGCCTACCGGGGATTGCACCCGCCGCCCGGCCCGAAAGGGGTCGGCGATGCGGTGAACCAGACCGTGGTCATCACCTTCCTGTTGCTGTTCCTGATCAATGTGGTGATCACCGGGATATACCTGCAACTCGTGCCGCCGAAGGGAACCTGAGATGGCGGCAACCGAGCGTGCTTCCGGGACACCGCGAATTCGGACCACATTGGACACAGTGAGCAAACCACTGGACGGGCTCGGCGGGCTCGGCTATCAGCTTGCGTTCTACGGGCGTGCGCTTGCCTGGCTGCCGCGGGCGATCGTGCGATACCCGAGGGAAATACTGCGCCTGCTGAGCGAGGTCTTCTTCGGTAGCGGCGCGCTCGCGGTGATCGGCGGCACGCTCGGGGTGATGGTCGGGATGACCATCTTCACTGGGCTGATCGTTGGCTTGCAAGGGTACTCCGCGCTGGATCAGATCGGTACCTCGGCGTTGACCGGGTTCATCGCGGCCTACTTCAACACGAGGGAAGTCGCGCCGCTCGCCGCGGGGCTCGCCCTTTCCGCGACCGTCGGCTGTGGATTCACCGCGCAACTGGGTGCGATGCGGATCTCCGAGGAGATCGACGCGCTCGAGGTGATGGCGGTGCCGAGTGTGCCGTACCTGGTTACCACCCGGATCATCGCCGGGATCGGTGCGGTGATCCCGCTGTACGTGGTGGGGTTGCTGTGCTCCTACCTTGCCTCGCGCCAGGTGACGGTGTGGCTCTACGGGCAGTCGGCAGGCACCTACGACCACTACTTCTATCTGTTCTTACCGCCAGAGGACGTGTTGTGGTCGTTCCTGAAGGTCATGGTGTTCAGCCTGGTGGTGATCATGGTGCATTGCTACTACGGATTCACCGCCAGCGGTGGTCCCGCCGGTGTCGGGGTCGCCGTGGGTCGGGCGGTACGTGCCGCGCTCGTGTTGCAGATCCTGCTCGACTTCTTCCTCAGCTTGGCGATCTGGGGCGCGAGCACGACCGTTCGGATCGCCGGATGACTCAGCGACCCGTGGTCAAACGCCTCCGTTACCGCTTGTACGGGCTTGTCTTCCTGATGGTGGCATCCCTGTTCGTCGCGCTGTGTGTTGGTTTCTACAACAAGGCCTTCACCCCGGTCACCACCGTGGACCTACGCACCGACCACATTGGCAACCAGCTCTCCGCGGGCGCGGATGTCAAGGTGCGCGGCATGATCGTGGGCGATGTGCGAGCGATCAGCGCCGAGCGGGACGGCGCGGTACTCCAGCTCGCGCTTGACCCCGAGCAAGCCGAAACCTTGCCCGCCAACGTCTCCGCGCGGCTGCTGCCAAAGACGTTGTTCGGCGAACGGTATGTCGAGCTGCGCCTGCCGGAAACCGGAACCGGCGAGACGCTCAGCGCGGGCGCGGTGATCGAGCAGGATCGCAGTAGCGCGGCGATCGAAGTGCAGCGCGTGCTCGACAATCTGATGCCCGTGCTGCGGGCCGTACAACCGGAGAAGCTGTCCACCACGTTGCACGCGATCTCCAGTTCGCTGGCTGGCCGAGGCGAACAGCTTGGCGACACGCTTGTCGAGCTGAACACGTACCTGGAAGGGGTGCTGCCGGCCATGCCGGACCTGCGCGCCAATATCGACCAGCTCGCCGAGGTGTCTGATGTGTACACCGAAGCCGCGCCTGATCTGTTGCGTGCCATGCGGGATCTGTCCACGACGACGCGTACGGTCGAGGAACGACAGGACCAGCTACGTGGTCTGTTCGATACGCTCACCACGGCATCGGGCAACCTTGATGCGTTCCTGCGCGCGAACAAGGACAACCTCATCGCGCTGTCCGCGAACGTCCAGTCGACGCTGGGCGTGCTGGCGAAGTACGCGCCACAGTATCCCTGCCTGCTGGAGTCCATCGTGAACCAGATTCCCGCGGCCGATCGCGCGTTTGGTAAAGGTACGGCCCATCCCGAGGTCGGCCAGGTGACCCTGAAGATCACCTCATCGCGCGGAAAGTACCGGCCTGGGGTCGACGAACCGGAGAACCTGGACAAGCGGGGGCCACGCTGCTACCCGAGCGGTGAACGACCAGACCGGATGCCGCAGTATCCGGCCGAGGGGCCGATCCAGGACGGGGCAAGCAAACCGCCGCCCGGCCGTACGGAGAACCCAGAGAGGTTCCAACCGACCATTCCGCAGTCTGCGACTGGTTCAGGATCGAGCGTGGCGAACACACCAGCGGAGCGCGAACTGATCTCCGCGCTGGTCGCGCCGGAACTCGAGGTCATGCCGGACGAGGCACCGACATGGGCGAGCTTGCTCGTGGGACCGGTCTACCGGGGCACGGAGGTGTCCTTGCGATGAGACAGTTGGTCGCGCCGCTGACGAAACTCAGCATCTTCATCGTCGTCACCGTGCTGTTGACCGGTGTGCTTGGCTTCACCATCGCCAATACACACTCCGGTGACTCGAGCAACTACGTCGCCCAGTTCACGGATGTGACCGGGCTGAACGCCGGCGATGACATCCGGATGTCCGGTGTCCGGATCGGTCGGGTATCGACGATCGAGACGGCGCGCGATCAGTACGCCGAAGTGCGCTTCGAGGTCGAGGCGAACCGGGAACTGCCGGCCAACGTCACGGCTCGGATCAAGTACCGCGATCTGGTTGGCAACCGGTACATCGCGCTGGCCACAGGCGACCGCGACGTCGCAGAGGTGCTGCGCCCAGGGGAGCGTATCCCGCTCGAACGCACCCGGCCAGCCCTGAACCTGACCGCGCTGTTCAACGGATTCAAACCGTTGTTCCAGGCGATTGAGCCGGCCGAGGTGAACAAGCTGTCCGCGCAGTTGATCCAGTTGCTACAGGGCGAAGGCAGCACCATGCAAGGCGTCCTTGGTCATATCGGCTCGCTGACATCGACACTCGCCAACCGGGACGCGGTGATCGGCGAGGTCATCACGAACCTCAATGAGGTACTTGGCACCCTGCACGGCCGCCGCACCGAGGTCGGTGAGCTGATCAATCAGGTCGAGCAACTCAGCACTGGACTCGCGGAACAACGGGAACCCATCGGTACAGCCATCGAATCGCTCGGTGAGCTCACGGACAGCACGGCGGGCTTGTTGACCGAAGCCCGACCGCCGTTGACATCGAATATCGAGCAGCTTGGCAGATTGACCGAAACACTCGTCGCGCATGAAGGCGAGGTGGAGAAGTTCGTTTCCGGGCTTTCCGACAAGGTCAGCACGATCGCGCGGGTGGCCAGCCACGGCGGCTGGTTCAACTACTACATGTGCAGCATGTCGGGAAAGGTGGGCATCTCCGATCTGGGGATCGAGGTCGAACTACCGCTGCTGCCCCTTCCGGGGACGAACCGCCCGGAGAGGTGCGGACCGTGAAGCCGCTCAGCCAGTACAACCAGGCCAGGGTCGGGGCGGTGACCCTGGTGCTGATCGCGCTGTGCGCGGTAGCCGCCTTCTACGCGAAGGATCTGCCGATCATCGGCGGTGGAACGACCTTTACCGCGAAGTTCGCCGAGTCCGCCGGGCTGCGGTCCGGAAACGAGGTTCGGCTCGCGGGCGTGAAGGTGGGCGAGGTGACCGCGGTCGAGCTCGACGGCGCTCAGGTCAGCGTTGACTTCCGGGTCAGCGACATGCGGATGGGCGACCAAAGCAGACTGTCCATAGAGATCAAAACCCTGCTGGGGGACAAGTATCTCGCGGTCGAATCGACCGGCGCCGGAGAGCAGAACCCGAACGAACCGATACCGAAGGCGCGCACCGTCACGCCCTTCGACATCGTGGACGCGTTCAGCGAGACCTCCCGGCTGGTCGGCGAGGTGGACACCGAGCAGCTCGCGGGCAGCTTCCGGACACTTTCCGAAACCTTCGAGAACACGCCCGGCGAGATGAGCAACGCGTTCAACGGTCTCTCCGCGTTGTCCCGAACCATCTCAGCACGGGACAAGGAGCTCGCCACACTGCTCCGCAACGCCTCCTCGGTCAGCGAGATTGTCGCTGATCGGGACGAACAGTTGCGGGCGATCATCACGAACGGTGGTGAGCTGCTGGGAGAGCTTGAGCGACGCAGGGAAGCCGTCGGTCGCTTGCTTACCGGTACGCGCGAGCTCGCGGAACAGCTGTCCGGACTTGTCGCGGACAGCCAGCGGGAGCTGCAACCGGCGTTGCGGCAGCTGGAGCAGGTCACCGCCGTGCTGGAACGCAACCAGCAGAACCTCAGCAACGGCATTCGGGACCTTGCCCCGTTCGCCCGACTGTTCAACAACGTGGTCGGCAACGGCAGATGGTTCGAGGGCTATATCTGTGGGCTGATTCCGCCGCGGGTGAGCACCGGAATACTGGACATCAACCCAGAGGGCTGCGACGGAGCACGGCCGCCAGAACGGGGGAACAACTGATGCCCGCCGCGTATCCCGGTAGCCGCCTCGCCACGATAGTCTCCACCTGCTGTGTTCTGGTGCTGCTGCTCACCGGTGCGCTGTGGTGGGTCACATTGGACAGGACGGGCACCGTCCTCATCGCACACTTCAGTCGTACGGTCGGGGTTTACCCCGGATCGGACGTGCGGATACTCGGCATCAAGGTCGGCTCGGTGGAATCGGTGCGGCCGCATGGATCCGAGGTCGTGGTCGAACTCTCCGTGCAGCGCACCGTGCCGGTGCCGGATGATGTCCGCGCCGCCGTGGTCAGTCCCACCATGGTCAGTGATCGGTACGTCCAGCTCACCCCGGCTTATGAATCGGGACCGAAAGTGGCCAGCGGCACGGTGCTGCGCGGCGATCGCACCGCGGTGCCGATGGAACTGGATGATCTGTACGACAGTGTGGACCAGCTGTCGACCACACTTGGTCCGGAGGGCGCCAATGCCGATGGCGCGCTCGCCGACGCGATCGATACGGCCGCGCGGAACCTGTCTGGCAACGGCGAACAACTCGGTACGACGATCCGGGAGCTTGGTAAGGCGGCGAACACCCTGTCCAACTCGCGGGGTGACCTGTTCGCCACCGTGGAGAACCTGAATGAGTTCGCGGAAACCCTGGTGCGCAGTGACGGGGAACTACGCACCTTCAGCAACCGGTTGGACAGCGTCAGCGGATATCTCGCCGAGGACTCCGGAAAACTCGGCGCCGCGCTGCGTTCGCTCGGCGTGGCGATGAGCGATGTGCAGGGCTTCCTGGCGGACAACAAGGATCTGATCAAGTCCAATATCGACAAGCTTGCGCCGGTTACCGAGGTGCTCGTCGAGCAACGTGCGGCGATCGCCGAGATCCTCGAGGTGGCACCGGTCGGTGCGACCAACTTCCTGAATACCTACGATGCGGCTTCTGGCTCGTTCTCGGTGCGCGGTGCGCTGAACGATCTCGCCTACCCGCCGGTGCTGATGGTGTGCCGGCTGATCAAGGCAGGAACCCCGAGGCAGCTGCCGCAGGTTCTCGGCGATATCTGCGAACAGCTGGCGCCCCTTGTCGATGACCTCACTGGGTTGCCCTCGGCCGCGGAGGTTCTCGGCGCGATCCAGCAGGGCGAGCTTCCGCCGCTGCCGCTGCCGCTGGCGGACCAGCTGCTTGGCGGCCTGCCGATGCCCACTGGACAGGGTGGTGGCGGATGATTCGACGGACGCGACGTGGGCCGCTGGCCAGTGTCGGGCTGGCACTGGTCGCCTTGCTGCTCGCCGGTTGTGGCTTCACCGGGCTCTACCAGGTTCCGCTGCCCGGTGGTGCCGATCTTGGCGATCGGCCGTTTCGGGTAACGGCGAACTTCGCGGATGTACTCGATCTGGTGCCGCAGGCGGCGGTCAAGGTGAACGATGTGGCAGTCGGCAAGGTGGAGCGGATCGAGCTCGCCGAGGACAACGAGACCGCCGTGGTCAACATGGTGGTCAATGGTGAGGTACGGCTCCCGGGCAACGCCGGTGCGGCGCTGCGCCAGTCCAGCCTGCTCGGCGAGAAGTACGTGCTGCTCACCGCGCCGCCCACGGGACAGGAACGCGGTCGACTGACCGAGGGCGCGCGGATCCCCGTCGAACGGACGAATCGCAGTCCGGAGATAGAGGAGGTGCTCGGTGCGCTGTCCCTGCTGCTCAACGGCGGCGGTATCGAGCAGGTGCGGACGATCGTCCGCGAGGTCAATGCCGGGCTGGACGGTAATGTGCCGGAGCTGCGCGCATTGTTGTCCAATGTGCACACCCTGGTCGGTGACTTGGACAGCCAACGCGGCAACATCGTGCGGGCGATCGAATCGTTGAACCGGTTCGCCGGCACCGTGCGTGCGCAGACGGCCGACCTCACGACCGCGTTGGATGACCTGGCGCCGGGATTGCGCGTGGTCAACCAGCAGCGGGACCAGCTGGTTGGCATGCTCACGGCGCTGAACCGGCTGTCCGAGACGGCCGTCGACACCGTGCACAGGACGAGGGAAGATCTGGTAACTGACCTGCGGCTGCTGGAACCGACCCTGCGCAAGCTCGCGGACGCCGGAAGCGATCTGCCGAAATCCCTGCAGATGCTGGTGACCTTCCCGTTTACCGACTACTTCGTGAACACGGTGAAGGGCGATTTCACCAATGTCCACGTGAACTTCGACCTGGATCTCAGTGAGACGCTACGCAGTATTACCAATCAGCGGACGCCGCTGATCGAGCTGCCGGATTCGCTACGGCAGGACGGGGCGAGCACCGGTGAACCCGCCGCGCCACCGGCCCTTCCGCTGCCCGGAACGGCGGAACCGAGGCCCGCGCCAGCTACCGCCGGTGAGCCAGCGCCGGCGGTGCCGGGCTCACTCGGCGAACTGGTGGGCAACCTGCTGGGAGGTGGCTGATGCTGCTGCGCCGGGTGAAGGTGCAACTCGTGGTGTTCGTGGTGATCGCCGTGGTTGGGGTGGGTTATGTCGGTGGCCAGTACGCCGGGCTCGATCGGCTGTTCGGCAGCCGCGGTTATGTGGTCAGCGTGCAACTGTCCGAATCGGGCGGAATATTCACCAATGCCGAGGTGACCTACCGGGGCGTGCCGGTAGGGCGGGTCGGCGAGTTGGCGCTGACCGATACGGGACTCGAGGTCGAACTCGAGATCGAGGATTCCGCCCCGCCGATTCCCGCGGATACCCGCGCGGTGGTCGCGAATCGTTCGGCGATCGGCGAGCAGTACGTTGACCTGCAGCCGGAACACCAGCGTGGCCCGTATCTCGCGGACGGTTCGGAGGTACCCGCGCAGCGCACCAGCACCCCGATCCGGCCGGACGATCTGCTGGCGAACCTCAACTCACTTGTCGCCAGCGTGCCTACCGAGTCACTGCGAGTGAGTGTGGACGAGTTGGACAAGGCATTTCGGGACAGCGGTCCGGCGCTGCAGAACCTGTTGGACAGCTCGAGCGAGCTGACCGCCACGGCGACCAGCTATCTCCCGCAGACCACCGCGCTGCTCAGTAACGGGCGCGACGTGCTGCGTACCCAGCGCGACCTCGCGGAGCAGATCACCTCGTACAGTTCCGGCCTACGGGAGATCAGCGCACAGCTGAAGAAATCCGACCCGGATCTGCGGGCGCTACTGGACACCGCGCCAGGCGTCGCCGGTCAGGTGGATGAGGTCGTCCGGGAGTCCGGTGGAGATCTCGGTGTGGTTTTCGCCAACCTGCTGACCACCGCGAAGATCACCGAGTCCCGTACCGACTCGCTCGAGACACTGTTGGTCGCGTTGCCGCTGGCCAGCGCGACCGCGCCGAGTGCCAACCCGGACGGAACCGGACATCTCGGTCTGGTGCTGAACTTCTTCAATCCGATGCCCTGCACCAAGGGCTATGAGGGCACCGTCCAGCGCCCCGGTAACGACACCACGCCCGGCGAGCTGAACCGGAACGCCTACTGTGCGGAGCCGCCGGGCAGTGAGATCGGTGTGCGTGGCTCACAGAATGCCCCGCACGGAAAGTGATCTGGTCGACACGTAGTGGGTAGAATGGTCCTGCCGATCGCCCGATCGGCGGCTGGTGGCGAATCTTGTTGGGCCTCGTATGGGGATCGGGTAGTCGCACGCGCGAAGGCCTCGTATCCTGGACATGACAGACTCGTACCAGCCGACAGAATCAGCCAAGACACCAGTAGCCAGCCAGGTAAACACAGGCAAGTAAACAGGGTGCCCGCCGGGTTTCGGCGGCAGCCATGAGTGACCCGGCGCCCGTGACCGAGCTGTGCCGGAGGAGGAACGATGCCACTCTCCGAGCACGAGCAGCGAATGCTCGAGCAGATCGAGCGCGCGCTCTACGCAGAGGACCCCAAATTCGCCTCAAACGTGCGCGGGGCGCGGATGCGCCGCCCGGCACGCCGGCGACGTATGCAAGGCGCCATCGTGTTCGTCGTCGGTATCGCGCTGCTGGTGGTGGGCGTGATCATCGACTTCAAGCCGGCGGACATCCCGGTAGTGAGCGTGCTCGGCTTTTTGATCATGTTCGGCGGTGCGTTGCTCGCGGTATCCGCCATCCGCCAGGGTGGGGAACCGGAGCAGGAAGAGGGCACCGATGATGGCGGCGGTGGTAAACGCAAGTCGAGCCCGCCGCGTAAGAGCTCGTTCTCGCAGCGGATGGAAGAGCGGTTCCGCCGCCGGTTCGACGGCCCGTAACACCCGAGATGGCAACTGACGAGAAACGTTGGTGAGGGGTGCGGTAGCCGGCGTCGGTTGAGCCGCGCGATCGCGCTCTTTAAGGCCAGCGCCTCTTCGGGGCTGTGCCTTTCGGGGCTGGGTAGGTTACGAGCTGGGGGTGGGCGCGTACTCGCCAGCATCCTTCGTGCGGTTCGCCCTCAGCATCGATAGCACCGATTTGGGCAGCAGCCGAGCCGACAGCGGCAGCGGTTCGGCCCGGTGCAAGGCGGCCAGCACACCCGTCAGTGTCTCGGCAAGGTCCGGCCCGGGTTGCCGATCTGCCGCGTACCACGCGCGCTCCACCGAGGTCACGAGCTGGCGCAGGCTTTCCTTGCCAGCGTCATCGAGGTGATAACGCGTGCTCAGCCGGCGAGCCGCGGTGCGTACGGATACCCCGTCCGCGATTGGTGTCCCGCGATCCATGCATTCCGCGAGCAGTTCGGACCACGCTGCCGCTGCCGCCTGCTCGGATGCTGGCCGCGCGGTCAGCGCCACGAGCCTGCGTTGCCGGATAAACCGGCGAATCGCCCACGGTGCCGCGGCGATGCCAAGCAACACCAGCGGGACCGTGAGCCACCAGGAGATCAGCGCGCTGCCGAGTAGGGCGAGCACGATCCAGGCGAGGCCAGCGAGTAGCGGCAGGTACCCGCGCAGCCCGGCGCGCCCTGCCTCGGGGTTGCGTCGCCAGAACCACCAGGCTGCCGCCGTAGTCACGATAGCGAGCAGGCCAGCGGCCGCGAACGTCCACGGCAGCCACGGAGTAGGGCTCGCCGCCGCCCGCTGATCCTGACCCTGACTCGGGTCCTGCGGCGCGGCGGCCGCCTCCTCCGGTGGCTCAGAGGTGGGTGCTGGGCTGGATTCCTCGGGCGAATCCGGCGATTCCTCGGTTTGCGGGTCCTGGTTCTCGCGGAGGTATTCCGGCACGTAGCCGCGCCCGTCGGACAGCGGGGTGGGGTCGAAGGTCACCCAGCCATGCCCCTCGAAGAAGACCTCCACCCACGCATGCGCGTCCTGCGAACCGATCGAACGGTAACTGCCGGTGCCGTAGCCGGCGGTGAATCCGATGGCCACCCGGCTCGGAATCCCGGCCGCGCGCAGCATCACCGCCATCGACGAGGCGTACTGCTCGCAGTAGCCCCGCTTGCCGTTCAGCAGAAAGTCCGCAAGCGCGTCCGAATCGGCGCGCGGCGCCGTCGTGGTGTCGTAGGTGAATCCGTTGGCCGGGGCGAAGTACCGCCAGATCGCCGTGACCTTGTCGAAGCTGGTCGGCGCGTTGGCGGTGAGGCGTCGGGTCAGGTCAGTCACCCGCTGATCGATGCCGTCCGCCTCGGTGTACACGGGATCGACCATCGCGCCATCGGTTTCCGAGCGGCGCAGCTCCTCGGCGGTGGGTTCGGCCAACTGTGTTTCGAGTCGATAGGGCCGAGTCCGCTGTTCCCGTTCGGCGAAAACCGTGCCGCTGGTGACGTCGTAGCGCCAGTTGTCGTTGACCCCGGACAGTTCGCGGGGCTGACCGTAGACCGGAAGCCAGTAGTCCAGCCAGTTCACCGGTTCGATCGCGATGGTCCTGGACTCGCCGCGGTCGGAAACGCCATTGCCGATCGGCAGCTGCCCGTTCGCGGGGGATCCGCTGGCCATCGTCTGGTTCCGGATTTCCCAGCCTTCGTTGGCCGCGTAGCTGTTCAACGTCAGCGTACGCAGGTAGTGATTCTCATCGGCGAGCCCGCGAACCCGAAAGAGCTCGGTATCCCCATTGTCCTCGAGCAGGCCACGTAGCGAGGTGAACGGCTTGATGCCGAGCCCGCCGTCGCCACCGCCGTTCCCGCCACCGGTGCCGGGAAGCCTGCCTTCGGTGCCGATCGCGGTGATCTGGCTGCCGGCGGCCAAGCCGAGCAAGATCGACACACACGCGATCAGCGCGGGCGTCGTGCTCGCCTTGATCCGCGCGCCCGCGGTTCGCGTGCCATGAGGTCGTGTGAACCGGTACCGATGGTTTCCCTCGACCGCGAGTAGCAGCGCGAAGCTTGCCGCGCCACACAGGAATGTCCACCACGGAAGCATGTCGCTGGCCAGCGAGGCGGGCACGGCGTACACACACAGCAGCACCAGGCCGGTGGCCGCCGGTGCCATCGCCGCCACCGCGAGCGCGTCCACCAGGATCGCGACCAAGCCGATCGCGATGACCACCAGGCACAGGATCGGGGTTTCCGCCTGTACGGGTGGCAGCCCCGTCCGGATCTCCTCGGCGGCGGCGCCCAACACCGAGCCGAGTTCGGCAAGGGCTCCTGGCCCAGGCAGGAATCCGAGTATCCCGCTGTCCGTAAACAGCGTGACCACCAGGACCAGCAGGCCGACCAGCTGAGCGCATCCCACGAGCAGCTGGGGCACCCGAAGTCCACGGAGCACGATCCCGGTCGCGGTGATCAGCAGCACCGCGAGAAGTACGAAGCCGAACCACCGAACGCCGTCGACCACGCCGGTCAGCGAGCTCGCCGCGCTCACCGTGGCCAGCGCGGCGACCACCGGGGTCAGCAACGTGCGCTGCCAGTCGTCGGCGAGCCTGGGTGTCGTCTGTTCGCTCATCCGGTCACTCCACCCTGGTGGGGCAGGCGTTGTCCGGGGTTGTGCTGGCCTGGATTGTGCTGGCCTGGGCCGGATCGCGCCGCGCTCGTCTGGCACAGCTCCGCCCACACTTGCGGCATCGCGCTCCGCGGGCCAGCGGTGACCACGGTCCAGCCGCTGCCGGTGAGCAGTTCGGCCGATTGGCGGGTCTGCGCGCTTGGCTGCGCGCCAGCTGGCCGCTGCCACCCCGGGGTGTCGAGCAGCACCGCGAGGCAGCGCACGCCGCGCGGGCGGTGCTGGTTGAGCTCGCGCACGGCCTCGGCGCTGACCGTGCCGAGGATGGCGATCAGCTCCTGCCCGTCGGTGAGTTCCCTGCCGCAGACCACATCGCGCTGGTGGTTGGCTTGCAGCGCGGCCAGCGTATCCAGGATCTCCTCGTCGACCGCGACGCCCGCGCCGCCGGAATGCTCGGTCAGTATCTGGCCGGTTTCGCTGACCAGCCGTACCTCGTGCCCCTGCTTGCGCAGGTGCAGGCAGATGCTGGCGGCAAACGAGATCGCCCACTCCAGGCTGGCCGCCGGCCCTTCGCCCCGGTGCGCGGCCGCGCGATGATCGAGCAGGACGGTACTGCCGCCGCGCCATGGGCGTTCCTCGAGGCGCACCATGACCTCGTCGCGGCGCGCGGTCGAGCGCCAGTGCACTTTGCGTAGGTCATCGCCGTGCCGGTAGGGGCGCACGATGACGTCATCCTCGCCTTGTCCGCTGCGCGTGCGCAGATCGCCCGCGTATCCGGTGCCGAGGCCGGCACCGGCCGGGGTGCGGGTGAGCGGCACGACCCTCGGCACCACGGTCAGCTGGGAATGCGCGGCGAGTTCGCGGTGGAACTCGGCGAGCCCGAAGGGATCGGTGATCGTCAGCCGAAGTGGGCCGAGCGAGTGAATCCCCCGAATACTGGGTTGTACCTGGTAGCGCAGCGCTACGCCACCGCGATGCGGCAGCCGATGCACGACGAAACGTGGACGCGTGCCCAGCGCTGGCGCCACGCCGTCCTCCAGGGTCAGCACGCCAGTGGGGACCCTGCCACGACGGGAAACGTCCAGCTGGACCTGACCACTCGCGCCGATGGAGATCCTGCTCGGCAGTAACTGCCGGCGCGCCGCGATCCGTATCCTGGCGCGGGCGGTGAGCACCGCGACCAGCAGCGGGAGCACGATGACGAACACGGCGATCCGCAGCAGATCCCGCTCGTTGAGGATGACCGCGCACAGCGCGGCCGCGAGACCGGCGGCGGTAAGGCACCGGCCCCTGGTGGTGAGCCCGGACAGCGAGCTCCGCATAACAGGGCTACCTCGGGCCTGGTCGCGGCGTGGCCGGTGCTGGACCCTGGCTGCCGTTGTCTCGGGCGCCATCGCGGTTGCCATGCGGTACCGGCACCCGCTGCAGCAGCGCGCGGATCACGTCCGCCGGGGTGCGCCGGGCCGCATGCGCCTCCGGCGCGAGCACGAGACGGTGCGCGAGAACGGGCTGGGCGATCTGCTGGATATCGTCCGGCACCACGTATTCCCGTCCGGCGAGCGCGGCTTGCGCGCGGGCGGCCCTGATCAGGTGCAGTGTCGCTCGAGGTGAGGCGCCGAGGCGCACCTCGGCCAGCTGCCTGGTCGCCGCGACGAGATCCACGGCGTATCGGCGTACCTCGGGCGAGACATGTACCTGACGGACCGCGTACATCAGGCCGCGGACGTGCTCCGCATCGGATACGGGTCGCAATTCGGCAAGCGGCTCGTGTCCGGAGTGCTCGTCGACCATCGCGAGTTCGGCCTGCGGGTCGGGATAGCCGATCGAGATCCGGGCGGTGAAGCGGTCGCGCTGAGCTTCGGGCAGCGCATAGGTGCCGTCCATCTCGATCGGGTTCTGGGTGGCGATCACCATGAATGGTGGGTGTAGCTGATAGGTCTCGGTGTCCACCGTGACCTGGTGCTCTTCCATGCACTCGAGCAGCGCGGACTGGGTCTTCGGGGAGGCCCGGTTGATCTCGTCACCCACGACGATATTGGCGAAAACCGGCCCGGCGCGAAATTCGAACTCGCCGGTGCGCCGGTTGTAGATCGACACGCCGGTGACATCGCTCGGCAGTAGATCCGGGGTGAACTGAACCCGGCTCACCGTGCAGTCGATGGACCGGGCCAGTGCCTTCGCCAGCAAGGTCTTGCCGACGCCCGGTACGTCCTCGAGTAGCAGATGGCCCTCGGAAAGCAAGGTGACCAGTGCGATCCGGACCACTTCTGGTTTGCCAACAACGACGCGCTCCACATTGCCGGCGATCCGGCGGGCGATCTCGTGTAGCTCGGCCATGCTCGCCGGGGAGACGTGCCGATCCTGGGTGTGGCCAGTCTGGGTATGGCCGGTCGGATTGTGATTGGTCGGATTGTGATTGGTCGGGGAGTAGCCGTCCGCCGGGACATGCTCGGTGGGGTAGCCGGGCTGCCCGATGCCGGCGTGCTGCGGGTCTACCCGCCCGCTCGTCGAGTGTGTCGGTGCGGGTCCGTGCAGCGGCACCGCTGCCTCGTAGGCATAGCCGCCCGCTGCGGCGGAAGTGCTATGCGACGTCACTCGACCTCCTGGGGTTCGCGCGGAACCGCGTGGTCATTATCGACCTGGCGGTCTGGTATTCGCTCGGACTGCACTGGTACTTGCTCGGATGACGTAGCGCCGTACTGGTCTCGGGGGACACCTGTTGGACACCGGGTGTCGGACAAACCGGAATCAGCTCGCGAACCTCCCACCGCAACACCGGAACGCCGGTCACATCTTCGCACCAAGTGTGTCAAACCTGAGCGAACCATCCGATAGCCGCCTGGGAGGTGTCTCACGGCGAGGGATGGTGCCGGCGCCCACGGTGCGCCGCTATCGGGTCCGCGCGGGCGTCCCACGTTGGCCCACACGTCGCCAGTCGGCTCCCCACCGCTCCCCACCAGCGTCGTCGATTCCGGTGTTTGTCGAGGTCAGTTCGCTCGTTCGGCGGCGAGTAGGCGGCCGTCCGGCGGCTTCGTGCCACCTACGCGAGTGATCTGGCGGACTTTCCGGTTCATTCCCCCCACCGTCCCCCACCTGCGGATCAACCAGCGTGACCTGCGTTGATGGTGTCGAACCCAGTTAAGAAACTCCTTCATGATGATTGACTGTGGACCGAAGTGGGGTACTGTGGCGGCAAGTGGGGCAGAAGGGGGTCCCATGGGCCGGTAGGTGGAGCCGGTGGGGAGGTGGATACCGATGTTCCTCGGTACGCACACCCCCAAGCTCGACGACAAGGGGCGGTTGACCTTGCCGGCGAAGTTTCGAGAGCCGCTCGCGGGGGGGCTGATGGTGACCAAAGGTCAGGATCACTGTCTGTATGTCTTTCCCCGGGCGGAGTTCGAGCAGATGGCCAGAAAGGTGGCGGAGGCACCGTTCACCAATGAGGCGGTCCGGGCCTACCAGCGGTACCTGTTCGCCGGCACGGATGAACAGCGGCCAGACGGGCAGGGACGGATCTCGATTGCCGCCGAATTGCGGAAGTACGCGGGACTGAACAAGGACTGCGTCGTGATCGGGGCGATCACCAGGTTGGAAATCTGGGATGCCGAACGGTGGCAGACGTACCTGGATGACCACGAGGAGGGGTACGCGCAGGCACAAGAGGAGGTACTTCCCGGCGTGTTCTGACGACGGCGGTGCCTACCCGCGCCGTCGGGGGGTGCGGGTGGCTCCGTACTCGACGGTCATCGGCACGCCGGAATGGGTGGATACCTCGGGTGGATATGGAGTGGGTGGATGCGGTGAGGCCTCGGTCCGCAAGTCCAGCCCTGGCGCACCTTCCCCGGCGCCAGGTTTGGCAGGCGGGCTGAGACCTGATCGCATCCGCGATCGAGTTACCGGCCGAGCGGTGGTCGGCCGGAGATGAATTGGATACGTGATGCGCGTCAGGAACCGAACGACACGGAAGGGGGGTTGGTCGTGCCCGAAGAAACGCACTCAGGGTCGCCACACCACGTTCCGGTGTTGGTCGACCGGATCCTCGCGCTGTTCGCGCCGGCGCTGACCGCGAGCGCGGAAGATGCCGCCGGCGCGACCCTCGTGGACGCGACGGTCGGCCTCGGCGGGCATGCCGACGCGTTGCTTACCGCGCACCCCGCGCTTCGCCTGATCGCGCTTGACCGGGACGCGGAGGCGTTGGAGTTCTCCCGGCACCGGTTGGCCAAGTATGGCGACCGGGTACATCTGGCGCATGCGGTCTACGACGAGCTTCCCGAGGTGCTCGCCGGTCTAGGACTGTCCCGAGTGGATGGTGTGTTGTTCGACCTCGGCGTGTCGTCCATGCAGTTGGACAGCACGGCCCGTGGTTTCGCCTACGCGTCGGATGCGCCGCTGGACATGCGGATGGATCCGAGTCGCGGGCAGACCGCCGCGGACGTGCTGAACGATTACTCCGCGGGTGAACTGACCCGGATTCTCCGGGACTTCGGCGAGGAGCGGTTCGCGGCGAAGATCGCGCGGGCGGTGGTGCGGGAACGCGAGCGCGCCCCGTTCGAGACCAGCGCGCGGCTCGTGCAACTGCTCTATGACACCGTTCCGGCGGCCAGCCGGCGCACCGGCGGACACCCGGCGAAGCGGACATTCCAAGCGTTGCGCGTCGAAGTCAACGGCGAGCTGGCGACTTTGCGCGCGGCGCTGCCAGCGGCGCTGGGGGCGTTGGCCGTAGGCGGCAGGGTGGTGATCGAGTCGTATCACTCACTCGAGGACCGGATGGTCAAGCGTGCCCTCGCGGAGCTCGCGACGTCGAGCGCGCCGCTGGACCTGCCGGTCGAACTGCCCGAGCACGCACCCCAACTGAAGTTGCTGACCAGGGGTGCCGAACAGGCGGGCGCGGACGAGGTCCAGCACAACCCGAGGGCGGCTTCGGTGCGCTTACGAGCGGCCGAACGAATTCGAGAGGCGGCGTGAGGTGAAATGACCGCTCCCACAAAGAGCCCGCGGCGGAGTACCCGGACTCGCTCGGCGCCCCGCGCGCCCGAGCGCCGTAAGCAGGAAACCGCGCCCGCGCGTACACCGCAGCGCGGTAACCGGTCCCGTTCCGCTGCGGCCGAGCGTGCGTACGCGCGCAGGGAACAGCGGATCGGTCGCTCGTCGACGGCGCGGCAGAAGGCGGCGGTACGTACCGGCAACGCCTCCCGTGCCTACTTCGTCGTGTTGATCATCGGTCTACTCGCAACCGGTGTGGCCGCGACGTTGTACTTCACCACGCAGGCGATCGCGGACTCCTACCGGTTGGAAACCGCGACCCAGGAGGCGAACGACCTGGCCGAGCGTGCCGAGATCCTGCAGCGGGACGTGACCCGCAAGGAGTCGCCGGCCGCGCTCGCCGAGCAGGCCCGCGAACTCGGCATGGTGCAGGGCGGTAACCCGGCGCGCATCGTGGTGGGGCCGGACGGCAAGGCGAAGGTGGTTGGCAAGCCGGAGCCCGCCTCCTCGGCATCCGCCAGCCAGGACAGCGGGGGCGGGGGTGGCACCGCGCTGGACCCTGAGCTCGCGCCGGAGCAGGCAGCAGGGCAGCAACAGTCCGAACACGCCCCACCGGGTACCGACAACGAACCCGATCAGCGGGGTGCCGAGGACACACGGCAGGAGTAGCGGCAGGGAGCAGGAGGGGACCTGATGGCACGAGCGCCGCAATCACCGGGCGGAAGGGCGAGACCCGGGTCCGCCGCGGGCGGCACCGGAGCGGTAGCCGCTAAGCGCGTCGGCGCGCAGAGCAAGCGCAATCCGCGGGTACGCTACGTGGTCACGCGAATCCTCCTGGTTTCCGCTCTGGTCGCGGCCGGGATCAAGCTGATCGAGGTCCAGGGGTTTCAGGCCGAAGCGCTGTCCGAACGCGCCGAGCGGCAGCGAACCACCGAAGTGGACATTCCAGCCGAGCGCGGGTCCATCATGGACAGAAACGGCGTCAAACTGGCCTTCAGTATGGAGGTCGTCACGCTGGCGTGGCGCCCCCAAGCGATGCGCGAACAGTGGGACAAGGAGGCGCGCACCGACCCGGAGGCGCCGGACTTCAACGAGCGCACCACCGAGATCGCCGATTACCTTGCCGAGGTACTCGGCGAGGCGATCGATCGGGACGAGATACTCGGAAAACTCCGCGAGGACACCACTTTCGTGTATCTCGTGGACAATGTCGAACCGACGAAGGCGCGCAAGATCACCGACCGGTTCCCCGAAATGGACACCGAGCAGCGCGCGCTGCGGGAGTACCCGGGTGGGCCGTTGGCGGCACATATCGTTGGTGCCGCGAACTGGCGCATGGACGACAAGGACGTTCGTAAGCACAATCTGCGCGGGCTCAGCGGGCTGGAAAGCGCCAGGGACAACGAGCTGTCCGGAACGCCTGGGCGCAAGTTGGTGGATACCGCCGAGGGGAACAGCAGCGTGGTGATTCCCGGTACCGAGCGGGATCTCCAGCCGGCCACCCCCGGCTCCGATATGGAGCTGACGATCGATTCGGACCTGCAGTACACCCTGCAGGATCAGCTCACCAGCTATGCGGAGAAGGCGCGGGCACGCAGTGCCAGCGCCGTGGTGATGGATGCCAAGACCGGCGAGGTCTACGCGCTCGCCAACGACAAGACCTTCGACCCGAACAACCTGGAAACCACGAACACGGACAACATGAACAATGTCGCCGTGACCACACCGTTCGAACCGGGTTCGGTAAACAAGGTCATTACGGCCGCGGCGGCGCTCGAGCACGACATCACGACCCCGGAAGACGTGCATCAGGTTCCCGGCTCGATGCGTATCGCCGACCATGTGGTGAGCGACGCGTGGAGTCACGGCACGCTGCCGATGACGACGACCGGAATCTTCGCCAAATCCTCGAATATTGGCACCTTGCAGCTTGCCCAGCAGGTCGGCGAGCAACGCTTCGCCGACCTGCTCGACAAGTTCGGCCTCGGCGAACGGACCGGTATCGGTCTGCCAGCCGAGAGCCCTGGATCGGTCCCGGCACAGAGTCAGTGGTCGGGCACTACCTTCGGCAACCTGCCCATCGGTCAGGGGCTGTCCATGACCGTGCTGCAGATGGCCGGGATGTACCAGGCGATCGCCAACGACGGGGTGCGTGTACCGCCGCGAATCGTGAAATCGACGATAGGCCCCGGTGGTGACCGGGAGGAGACCCCGGAACCCAAGGGCACTCGGGTCGTCAGCCCGGATACCGCGAAGACCGTACGCGATATGTTGCGCGCGGTAGTACAGGACGAACCCACGCCGAACAACGGAACCGCTCCGGCGGCATCGGTAGAGGGTTACCAGATCTCCGGGAAGACCGGCACGGCACAGCAGGTCGACCCGGCGACCGGAGCCTACAGCTCGGACAAGTACTGGATCACCTTCACCGGAATCCTGCCAGCGGATGACCCGCGGTTCGTCGTGGCGATCATGCTGGACCAGCCGGAAACCACCCTGCCGGAAGGCAGCTCGGCGGCGCCGCTTTTCCACGACATCGCGTCATATATGGCGCAGCGCTACCAGATTCCACTGTCCAAGAAGCCGAGCCCGACCGTGCCATTGGTACAGCAGTAGACCGTTCTTTGGCGCTTAGCAAAGCCGGTCACCGGGCGAAAGCGGTGCCCTACTCCAACCGGGTTTAGCCACGCCGGTAGCCTTGCCAGCCGTGCGAGCCAAGCTTGAGGGCAAGGCCGTCTCCGCCCCGCCCCGTCCAACCCGGATTGAACCGGTGCCCATCGGCACCCTGGTAGCTCGCGCGGATGCTCGGTTGGTGCCACCGGGGAACTCCGGCCAGGAAGCCAACTTCGGCCTGGAGGCCGTCGAGGAGCGCGTGACCGGCGCGACCCTGCGCGCTCAGCACGTACTGCCCGGAGATCTGTTCGCCGCCCTACCTGGCGCCAGGGCGCATGGCGCCGATTTCGCGGTGGATGCGCTTGCCGCGGGCGCGGCCGCGGTGCTGACCGATGAGGCGGGCGCCGCGCGCCCCGCTCTGCGGGACGCCGGCGTGCCCGTCCTGGTGCACCCCGACCCGCGCGGAGTACTCGGCGAGATCGCGGCGTGGATCTACGGTGAGCCCTCCTTGCGGCTCGCCGTGCTCGGAATCACCGGCACATCCGGTAAAACCACCACGACCTATCTGCTCGAGGCAGGGCTGCGGGCGGCCGGATATCCCACCGGGTTGATCGGCACCGTGGAGACGCTGATCGCCGGACAGCGACTGAACAGCGCGTTCACCACCCCCGAGGCGCCCGACCTGCAGGCCCTGTTCGCGGTCATGGTCGAGCAGGGCGTGAGCCACGTGCCGATGGAGGTATCCAGCCACGCGCTTGCCCTCGGCAGGGTCAACGGCACCCGGTTCGCGGTCGGTGGGTTCACCAACCTTTCGCAGGACCACCTGGATTTCCACGCCGATATGGCGGACTATTTCGGCGCCAAGGCGCTGCTCTTCGACGGCAGGTCCACCACCGAGGTGGTGTGCACCGATCAGGAATGGGGCACCCGACTCGTCCGGCCGCACACCATCACGGTGGCCACGACGCACGCGGCGGACTGGACGGCGAGCGATATCCGCAGCACCCCGAGCGGCAGCCAGCACTTCGTACTACATGGTCCGGATGGCTTCCGGCAGCCCGCCGAGCTGCCGCTGCCTGGCTCGTTCAACATCGCCAACGCGCTACTGGCCGCCGCGGCGCTGCACGAGGTTGCCGTGCCGGCCGAGGCGATCGTCGCCGGACTGGCCAGCGTCGCGGTGCCTGGCCGGATGGAACGAATCGACCTGGGCCAGGATTTCACCGCCGTGGTCGACTACGCGCATAAACCAGCCGCGGTCTCCGGTGGCTTGGACGCGATCAGGGCCCGCAGTTCCGGCCGGTTGATCGTCGTGCTCGGCTGTGGCGGGGACCGGGACACCGCGAAACGGCCGCAGATGGGCGAAGCCGCGGCGCGTCGCAGTGATCTGCTGATCGTCACCGACGACAATCCTCGCAGCGAGGACCCCGCCGAGATCCGGGCCGCGATGCTGGCCGGCGCCGAGTCGGTGCCGGCGGGTCAACGCGGTGAGGTGCTCGATATCGGGGACCGCAGAAGCGCGATTGCCATGGCGGTACGGCAGGCCGCGCAGGGCGATGTGGTGATCATCGCGGGGAAGGGGCACGAGACCGGTCAGGAGATCGCCGGCGTCGTGCACCCGTTCTCCGATCGGGACGAGTTGGAGGCCGTCATTAGGGCGCGGTTGGAACTGGACACTCCGGGTGAGGTGCGGGCATGAAGACGATGAGCCTCGCGGAGATCGCCCGCGCGGTCGGTGGCCGGCTGCATCGCGCGGATGGTACCGAGCTGGTCAGCGGCGGTGTCGAATTCGACTCCCGGGCGATCGGTGCCGGTGATCTGTTCGTCGCCATCCCGGGCGAACGGGTGGACGGACACGATTACGCGGCCGGCGCCGTTGCCGCCGGCGCCGTTGGGGTACTTGCCGCGCGCGAGGTGGACGCCCCAGCCGTGATCGTGCCGCCGCGGACGGGAGAGCACTCCAGCGCCTACGCGCTGGCCGGCGACAGCGATGGATCTGGCGCCGCGGTACTCGCTGCCTTCGGCGCGCTGGCCAGGCATGTGGTCGACGAACTGGGCGCCCACGAATCGCCGGGGCTCACCGTGGTCGGGCTCACCGGCTCGGCGGGCAAAACCACGACCAAGGACCTGCTCGCCCAGCTGCTCGGGCGGATCGGCCCCACCGTCGCGCCGCCGGGGTCGTTCAACAACGAACTCGGCCACCCGTGGACCGTGCTGCGTGCCGATGAACACACCAGGAACCTGGTGCTCGAGCTGTCCGCGCGCGGCTCGGGGCATATCGCGGAACTCTGCCGGATCGCCCCACCCCGGATCGGGGTGGTACTCAACGTCGGCACGTCGCACCTGGGCGAGTTCGGTTCCCGCGAGGGTATCGCCGCGGCAAAAGGTGAGCTGGTCGAGTCGCTTCCGGCCGCCGAGGACGGTGGTGTCGCGGTGCTGAACGCGGACGATCCGCTGGTCGCGGAGATGGCCGCGCGTACCGCCGCAAGGGTCGTGCTCTTCGGAGAGCATCCGGACGCGCGGGTACGGGCGACGGAACTCGAACTCGACGACGCGGCCCGACCCAGCTTTCTGCTGCATGCCGCCGGTGTCCACGCGCCGGTTCAGCTGCCGCTGCACGGCGCGCATCAGGTGGCCAACGCGCTCGCCGCCGCCGCCGTGGCACTCGAACTCGGGATGAGCGTGCCGGACACCGCGGCCGCGCTGTCCGCGGCGGCCCCGGTGTCCGGCAAGAGAATGCAGGTCAGCACCAGGGCGGATGGGGTCACGCTGATCAATGACGCGTACAACGCGAGCCCGGAGGCGGTGCGTTCGGCGTTGAAATCGCTTGCCACGATGTCGCGTGCGGGCGAGGGCCGACGTTCCTGGGCCGTGCTCGGCCCGATGAGCGAGCTCGGTGACCAGGCGGCGGAGGTACACGACGAGATCGGCCGGCTCGCCGTGCGGTTGGACATCAATCGCCTGGTAGTGGTCGGCGAGCAGGCAAAGCCACTGCATCAAGGGGCCTGTCTGGAAGGTTCATGGGGAGAGGAGTCGGTGCTGGTGCCGGACGTGGACGCGGCCGTGCGGCTGCTCGCCGAGCAGCTGCGGCCGGGGGACGTGGTGCTGGTCAAGGGCGCGAACGCGTTCGCGCTGTGGCGGATCGCCGATGCGCTGCTCGCCGAGCCGACGTCGATCGGTGGTGCGGCTAGATGAAGAACATCATGTTCGCCGCCGCGGCGGCACTAGTGGTGTCCATCCTGTTCACGCCGTATCTGATTCGGCTGTTCTCTCGCCAGGGCTTCGGGCAGGAGATCAGGGAAGAGGGACCACAGGGGCATGCCTCCAAGCGCGGCACCCCCACCATGGGCGGCGTCGCGATCATCGTCGCGATGTGGGTCGGGTACCTCACCGCGCATCTGATCGGCGGTCTCACCTCGGAGGATTCGCAGCCACCCACCGCATCCGGCTTGCTGGTGCTGTTCCTGACCACCGGGCTGGGCATCGTCGGGTTCCTCGATGACTTCATCAAGATCCGTCGGCAGCGCAACCTGGGGCTGAACAAGACCGCGAAGATGGTCGGCCAGCTCGTGGTCGCCGTGACCTTCGCGATTCTGGCGCTGCAGTTTAAGAATGACCGCGGGCTGGCGCCGGCCTCGGTGAACCTGTCCTTCGTCCGGGATATCTCACTGATCTCGTTCGGCACCATCGGGTTCATCGTGGTCTGCTACGTCATCGTGTCCGGCTGGTCGAACGCGGTGAACTTCACTGACGGCCTGGACGGACTGGCCGGTGGCGCGGCCGCGATGGTGCTCGGTTCGTATGTGGTGATCAGCTTCTGGCAGTTCCGCTACGACTGCGCCAACCCCAATCCGCAGCTCGGCTGCTACGACGTGCGAGATCCGCTGGACCTGGCGTTGGTCGCCGCCGCGGCCATGGGCGCCTGTATCGGGTTCCTCTGGTGGAACGCGGCGCCCGCGAAGATCTTCATGGGGGACACCGGTTCGCTCGCGCTCGGTGGCCTGGTCGCCGGCCTGTCGATGCTGACCCGGACCGAACTGCTGATGATCGTGATCGCCGGTCTGTTCATGGTCGAGATGATGTCGGTGGTGCTGCAGATCGGGGTGTTCCGGACGACCCGCCGACGATTGTTCCGGATGGCGCCGTTCCATCATCATTTCGAACTGGCCGGCTGGGCGGAAACCACGGTGATCATCCGGTTCTGGCTGCTTTCGGCGATCTGTTGTGGCTTCGGCCTCGTGCTGTTCTATAGCGAGTGGCTCGCCGCGGTAGGTGGCGCGTGACGATGCGCGCTGGCCTGGGGCTGGCCGGTAGACGGGTACTGGTGGCCGGGGCCGGGGTATCCGGGCGCTCGGCAGCCGCGGCGCTGCACCAACTCGGCGCCGTGGTGACGGTGACCGACGCCAGCGCCGAGCGCCTCGACGAGCTGGCTGAACTGGCGGCTGGCGGCGTCGAGTTGTGTCCCGGGTTGACCGCGCCGCCGAGCGATACCGACCTGGTGGTGACCAGTCCTGGGTGGCGCCCCGATTCGCCCGTGCTGGTTGCGGCGGCGCGGGCGGGTATCGAGGTGATCGGCGAGGTCGAGCTGGCACTACGGCTGGCCGCCGCATCGCCGACACCGCCGAGCTGGCTGGCGGTGACCGGGACGAACGGCAAAACCACCACCGTCGGCATGCTGGCCGCCATCCTGCGCGCCGCCGGCGTGGACGCCGCGGCCTGCGGCAATATCGGCCTGCCGGTGATCGACGCGGTACTCGGTGGGCATGCCGTGCTTGCCGTCGAGCTGTCCAGCTTCCAGTTGCACTGGCAGCGTTCGCTGCGGGCGCACGCGGCGGTCGTGTTGAACGTGGCTGAGGATCACCTGGACTGGCACGGCACCCTCGAGGCCTACGCGGCCGATAAGGGTGCCATCTACGCGGGCGCGCGCTACCGGCTGATCAACCTGGACGAGCCCTACTCGGTGCGGCTGGCCGAGCTGGCGGACGGCGAACCGGTCGGCTACACGGTTGGTGTGCCCGCGGCGGGACAGTTGGGCGTCCAGGACGATCAGCTGCTCGATCGCGCCTTCCGCGACGGTGCGGACACCGAAGGCGCGGGCACCGTACTGGCCGAAGTGGCCGACGTGCGCCCCGTTGGGCCGCACAACCTGTCCAACGCGCTGGCCGCCGCGGCTCTCGCGCGTGCCTACGGTGTCCAACCGAGCGCCGTCAGGGACGGCCTCCGCGCCTACCAGCCGGAGGCGCACCGGGCGGTGTTGATCGCCGAGCGGGACGGGGTCCGCTACATCGACGACTCGAAAGCCACCAATCCACACGCGGCCGCGAGTTCACTCAGCGCGCATGACGGGGTGGTCTGGATCGCTGGCGGGCAACTCAAGGGTGCCTCGGTCGACGCGCTTGTCGCCGAAGTCGCCAGTCGGCTACACGGTGTAGTCGTGTTGGGTGTGGATCGCGGCACGATTGCCGCAGCCGTTGCGCGACACGCGCCCGATGTGCCGGTCCACACGGTCGATCCGGGTGACGATGAGGCCATGACTGCGGCAGTAGGCGCGGCCCGCGCTATGACCCGTCCTGGTGACGTGGTACTGCTCGCGCCAGCGGGAGCCTCCTTCGACATGTTTCGTAGCTACGGCGACCGGGGCGCGAAGTTCGTTGCGGCGGTACACGCGCAGCTGGGGATATCCGAACACGGGGATGAGCACGCCCCGGACGAGCCAGTACGGGGTGGAAGGGCAGGGTCGTGACCATCACGTCCCGAGCGGACGGGCGTGACCAGAGCGGCGAGGACGAGTCGGGTGGCCGGAAGGCGCGGCGTTCGAAGGCGAAGCGCGACCGCTCCAAGAGGTCCTGGCTGATCGCGATACGTACCGCGCTGACCGCGTGGCTCGGCCGCCCGCTGGCCTCGTTTCACCTGATCATGGCGATCTGTGGGTTGCTGGCCGGGCTCGGCCTGATCATGGTGCTTTCCGCCTCGTCGGTCTCCTCGTATGACGGGGACGGTTCCTCGGTGTACGCGCTGTTCGGCAAGCAGGCGATGTTCGTCGGTATCGGTGCCGTGCTGTTCTGGTTCGGCGTGCGGATCCCGTTGCCCCGCATCCGGCGGCTCAGCGGCCCGGGCATGCTTGTCGTCGTCGTGCTGCTGATCGCGGTGCTCACACCGCTCGGCACCTTCGTCTACGGGGCGCGGCGCCAACTGGACCTGGGGCCGTTGTCCGTTCAGCCGGTGGAGCTGGCCAAGCTCGGCCTGGCGCTGTGGGGCGCGCATGTGCTGATCTCCAAACAGGCGATGTTGCACCGGTGGCGCCATCTGCTCGTCCCGGTCGTCCCGGTCGCGCTGCTGCTGTTCGGTCTGGTGATGATGCAACCCGACCTAGGCAGTACGGTCAGCCTCGGCGTGGTACTGATCGCGCTGCTCTGGTTCGTCGGCGCGGCCGGTCGACTATTCGCCACGATCTTCCTCGCCGCGCTGGGCGGCATCGTGGTGCTCGCGTTGGGTGAGCAGTACCGACTGGCCAGGATCGTCAGCTTCCTGAATCCGGATACCGCGGACCCCGCGGCGCGTTATCAGGCCGATCAGGCACAGTTCGCGCTCGCCGACGGTGGACTGTTCGGCCAGGGCCTCGGGCAGGGCGGTTCCAAGTGGAACTACCTGCCGAACGTGCATCACGACTTCATCTTCGCCCTGATCGGCGAGGAGCTGGGCTTTGTCGGTTCGATGGTGGTGCTCGGGCTGTACGCGGCACTGGCGATCGTCGGGCTGCGGATCGCGCTGCGCAACGTGGACCCATGGATCCGGGTGGTCGCCGGTACGCTGACCGTCTGGCTGGTCTCGCAGGCCGCGATCAACATCGGCTACGTGGTCGGCCTACTGCCGGTCACTGGTATCCCGCTGCCACTGATTTCGTATGGTGGCACCTCGGTAGCGGTCACCATGCTGGTGTTCGGGATCCTGGCGAACTGCGCGCGACATGAGCCGGAATCGGTCGCCGCGCTGCGCTCGCAGGGCCCCGGTCGGTTCGGCAAGCTCCTGCGGCTGCCCGCGCCGGAGCCGTACCGACCGCCACCCGAGCGCCGCAAGGCACCCCGGCGGTCGCCCGCGCCCGCCGGTAACCGCACACCGCCGGCCAGGTCGAAGACCGGGGGAGGGCACGGCCGGCGGCCGCGTCGATGAGGACAGGCAACGCACAACAGGAGGATCGCGGTGAGTAACCACTCCGACGCCCCCGCGCGCCAGGGGCCCTGCGTCGTGGTGGCAGGAGGTGGTACGGCTGGGCATATCGAGCCCGCGCTCGCGCTCGCGGACGCGGTTCGCCGGCAGCGTCCCGACGCCAGGGTGATCGCGCTCGGTACCGAGCGCGGACTGGAGAGCCAGCTGGTACCCACCAGGGGTTATCCGCTCGAGCTGATCCCGCCTGTGCCGATGCCCCGCAAGCCCACCCCAGAGCTACTGCGCCTGCCGCTGCGGGTGCGCGATTCGGTCCGGCGCACCCGTGAGGTGCTCGACCGGGTCGGCGCCGATGTGGTCGTCGGATTCGGCGGGTACGTATCGCTGCCCGCCTACCTTGCCGCGCGGGGCCGGACGCCGATCGTGGTGCACGAGGCGAACGCGAAGGCGGGGCTGGCCAACAAGATCGGCGCGCGGTTCGCCAGTAAGGTGGCCGCCGCGACGCCCGACAGCGGACTGCCCGGCGCACAGGTGATCGGCATCCCACTGCGCGAGTCAATCACCACATTGGACCGCGCGGCGCTGCGCGCCGAAGCGCGTGAACACTTTGGACTCGATCCGCAAGCGCCGACCTTGCTGGTATTTGGTGGTTCGCAGGGAGCTCGCTCGCTGAACACCGCGGTATCCGGCGCGGCCAAGGAGCTGGCCGCGGCCGGGATCGGTGTACTGCACGCGCATGGCCCCAAGAACACGCTGGCGGTGCAGGAGTTCGCCGGGCCGGCTTATGTACCTGTGCCCTACCTGGAGCGGATGGATCTCGCCTACGCCGCCGCCGACGCCGTGGTGTGCCGCAGCGGCGCGATGACGGTGGCCGAGATCGCCGCCGTCGGGTTGCCCGCGGTATTCGTACCGCTGCCGCACGGCAATGGTGAACAGGAACTCAACGCGCGTCCGGTGGTGGACGCGGGAGGTGCGCTGCTGGTCGCCGACGCACAGTTGAGTACGGACTATGTGGCGGACCGGGTGGTGCGGCTGCTGACCGACGAGGCGGCGCGGCTGGCGATGTCCGAGGCCGCGCAGGGCATTGGTCATCGGGAAGCGGACAGCGTGTTGGCCGAGATGGTGCTGGATGTGGCGGGAAAATGAGCGACGCGGATGACCGGTCCGGGCCGGCGGCTGGAGGAGCGATAGTGCCTGGTTCGCTGGAACGGGTGCACCTGATTGGTATTGGCGGCGCCGGGATGAGCGGTATCGCGCGGATCCTGCTTGCCAGGGGCCATGCCGTTTCGGGTTCGGATGCCAAGGACTCCAGGGCGTTTCTGACGTTGCGCGCGCAGGGGGCGCGGATCGAAGTCGGCCAGCGTGCGGAAAACCTCGAACTGCTGGACGCCGAACCAACCGCGGTCGTGGTCTCCACCGCGATCAAGGAAAGTAACCCGGAGCTGCTTGCCGCGCGCGCCAAGGGATTGCCGGTGCTGCACCGGGCGCAGGCGTTGGCTGAACTGATGATCGGACACCGGGTCGCCTGCATCGCGGGCACGCACGGCAAAACCTCCACCACCTCGATGCTGACCGTGGCGCTGCAGCACTGCGGTATGGATCCGTCGTTCGCGATCGGCGGCGATCTCAACGAATCGGGTGCCAACGCGCACCATGGCACGGGTGGGGTGTTCGTCGCCGAAGCCGATGAGAGTGACGGCTCGTTCCTGGCTTTCCAGCCTTCGGTGGCGGTGGTGACCAATGTGGAGGCCGACCATCTCGACCACCATGGCACCAGCGAGGCCTATGTCGCGGTGTTCGACGATTTCGTGCGTCGAGTGCGACCGGATGGCGTGCTGATCGTCTGTGCCGACGATCCGGGCGCGGTGGCCCTGGCCGAGCGGGTGCACGGGGTGCGTGTTCGCTACTACGGGCGCTCGGCGACGGGTTCCTCGGACGCAACGGTGCTTGACTACCGGCCAAGCGGTACTGGTGGGGTAGTCACCGTGGCGCTCGAGGGCGCGGAGTTCGCGGTGCGAACCTCGGTGGTCGGCGAACATATGGCGGGTAACGCGATCGCCGCGCTGCTTGCTGGACTGGAACTCGGCGCGCCAAGGGAAGCGTTGCTGGACGGGCTCGCCGCCTTCGGTGGGGTGCGGCGGCGCTTCGAGTTCAAGGGGCGCAGTGTCGGTACCCCGCAAGGAGTGCGGGTCTATGACGACTACGCGCATCACCCGACCGAGGTGGCCGCGCAGTTGCGCGCGGTGCGCGAGGCCGCCCGCCCAGGCAGGGTGATCGTGGTCTTCCAGCCGCACCTGTACTCGCGTACCCGCGCCTTCGCCACTGAGTTCGGCACGGCCCTCGGCCTGGCCGACGAAGTCGTCGTGCTGGACGTCTACGGCGCGCGCGAGGAACCGGAACCGGGGATCAGCGGCGCGCTGATCGCCGAAGCGGTGCCGCTGCCGGCCGAACACGTGCACTACGAGCCCGCCTTCGATCGGGTTCCCGGACTGGTTGCGGATCTGGCCGCGGACGGCGATCTGGTGGTCACCATGGGCGCCGGGGACGTCACCATGCTCGGCCCCGAGGTGATCGTCGAACTGGACCGGCGTGCGGAAGGGGCCCCGCAGGGATGACCACGACGCGGCGCGCGACGAGCAGGGCGCGAGCTCGCCGTGCTCGGTATGAGCGCCAGCGCGAGCGGGTCAACCGGTCGGACCGACATCCGAAACTGCCGAGCAGGCGCAGGGCACACGCGCGCCGTTGGGTGGCGCTCCTCGTCCTGCTCGGGGTACTCGGGGTGGCGTACCTGCTGCTGTTTTCCGGCGTGCTTGGGGTGCGTTCGGTGGAGGTCGACGGCACCACGGGGTTGTCCAAGCACGAGGTCCGGGCGGCGGCCGAGGTGCCGATGGGACAGCCGATGTTGCGAGTGGACACCGACGAGCTGGCCACCCGAGTGGTGGACAAACTGCCGAGGGCGGCGACCGCGGAAGTCTCCCGATCCTGGCCGAGCACGCTGCAGATCCAGGTCACCGAACGGGTGCCGATCGCCATTTTCGAAGCCGACGACGGTCCCCGGTTGGTGGACAAGCACAGCGTCGCGTTCAAACCGGCTGGCGACGTGCCCAAGGGGCTGCCGCGGCTGGAGTTGGACGCGGTGTCTCCCGAAGACAGGATCAGCACAGCCGTCATCAAATCCCTGCGGTCGATGCCGGAAGGGCTACGCGGGAAAGTGACATCCATGACCGCCGACACACCCGGCAGCGTGGAGTTCCGGTTGGCCGACGGAAAGCTTGTGCGCTGGGGTAACGCCGCCGACGGGGAGCGTAAGGCCGCGGTACTCGCCGCATTGCTGCAACAGCGGGGGAAGATCTTCGATGTATCCAGTCCCGAGCTGCCCACCGTGTCCTGAGCCGTCGACCGAGCCGAACCGAGACGTGCGCCGACCGGGTCGCTGGTGTGCCGTCAGTGGGACGCGGACCAGGGGATATTACTCGGTGGCATCGGGGCTAACGAGGGGCCCGGCGAACAACCGCCAGGTGAGCGGAAATTAATCTCCCCTTGCCGACACGCGGCGTGGCTGCTGGACCATGGCAGTCAGGATGCCTACCGTCCAGCAGAACGTTGGTAGTTGACATAACTCTAACCCTCTGGTTGAGGTTTAGGTTACGCGTTCGGTGTCGACCACACAACGGTGCAGTCAGTACCCATGATCAGGAAGGCGGATCCGATGACGCCCCCGCACAACTACCTCGCGGTGATCAAGGTCGTCGGTATCGGCGGCGGCGGGGTCAACGCCGTGAACCGGATGATCGAGGTCGGCCTGAAAGGTGTCGAGTTCATCGCGGTGAACACGGATGCGCAGGCCCTGTTGATGTCCGACGCGGACGTCAAACTGGACATCGGTCGGGAACTGACCAGGGGACTTGGCGCGGGCGCCGCGCCGAGCGTCGGGCAGAAGGCCGCCGAGGACCACCGTGACGAGATCGAGGAAGTCCTCAAGGGCGCCGACATGGTGTTCGTGACCGCCGGCGAAGGCGGTGGCACCGGGACCGGCGGAGCGCCCGTGGTGGCGCAGATCGCGCGCAAGCTCGGCGCGCTCACCATCGGCGTCGTCACCCGCCCGTTCTCGTTCGAGGGCAAACGTCGCGGGCAGCAGGCTGAGGACGGAATCCAGGAGCTGCGAAACGAGTGCGACACGCTGATCGTGATTCCCAACGACCGGCTGCTGCAGCTCGGCGATATCAGCGTCTCGCTGATGGACGCGTTCCGCTCCGCGGACGAGGTGCTGCTCTCCGGTGTGCAGGGCATCACCGATCTGATCACCACTCCCGGGCTGATCAACCTGGACTTCGCGGATGTGAAGAGCGTGATGTCCGGCGCGGGCAGCGCGCTGATGGGCATCGGCTCATCCAGGGGCGAGGGACGTGCCGTGCAAGCGGCCGAGAAGGCGATCAACTCGCCACTACTCGAGGCTTCCATGGACGGCGCGCATGGCGCGCTGCTGTCCATCGCCGGCGGATCCGATCTCGGCCTTTTCGAGATCAATGAGGCCGCCTCGCTGGTACAGGAGTCGGCGCATCCGGAAGCCAACATCATTTTCGGCACGGTGATCGATGACTCGCTCGGTGACGAGGTTCGGGTCACGGTGATCGCGGCCGGATTCGATGGCGGGACGCCCACGCACAAGAAGCTGGACCCGACGACGGTCGGTTCGCGGGGTGCCGCGACGGCTTCTGCCGAAGCGGGGCAGGTCGGCGGCGCGGCGGATGGGAGCGGTGCCGCGGCGCAGTCCGCGGGGGCGCAATATCCCGCACAGCCCAACGAACCGGCGGGTGGCCCGCAGCAGTCGGCAGCTCCCGCGACGGGTACCGGCCCCGGGGCCGGAGCGTCGAACCCGATGGGCGGCCCGATTGGTAACGGTGCCGCCGGTAATGGGCACGGCGGCAACGGATACGGCGGTAATGGGCTGGCGGGTAACGGACAGGCTCCGGTCACGCATGGTCCGGTAGGTGGCCCCCCACAGCCAGGGGCGACCCATCGTGGTGTTCCCGGTGAGCGTGGTCACCAGGGAAACCTGCCTGCCAGGGCCGTACCGGTCACCGAGGACCCCGGCGACGACGAGGTTGACGTCCCACCGTTTATGCGCCGCTGAGTTCGCACGTAGCAGAATGCGAGGGTGAGGCCCGAAAACGGTTCGGGCGGCACAACCGGTGAGGTGCAGGGTGCGAGTTCGGCGAGTAATAACCACGCGCGATGGGGGAGCCTCGCGAGCGCCCTACGACTCGTTCAACCTTGGCGACCACGTCGGCGACGAGTCCGCCGCCGTCGGCACCAATCGCGCACGGCTGACCAGCGAGCTTGGCCTCGGCGCGGATCGCGTGGTGTGGATGGAACAGGTGCACGGCCGTACCGCCAGCGTGGTCAGCGGCCCGCGATCCGGGCCGGTACCGGCAACCGATGCGCTGGTCACGGCGCAGCCGGGGTTGGCGGTGGCGGCACTGGTCGCCGACTGTGTGCCGGTCCTACTCGCGGATCCGGTCGCAGGCGTCGTCGCGGCCGCACATGCCGGCAGGGTCGGTGCCAGGGTCGGGGTGGTACCCGCGGCGCTCGCCGCGATGCGCACCGCCGGTGCGGAGCTGGCCAGAGTGGAGGCACTGCTCGGCCCGTCCATCTGCGGTGCCTGCTACGAGGTGCCCGCCGAGATGCGCGATGACGTGGAGGCGCGACTACCAGGCAGTGGCTGCACGACCCGGAATGGATCGCCAGGGCTGGACCTGCGAGCTGGCCTGTGGCACGAGCTCACCGCCGCCGGAGTGGCCAAGATCGGCGTGGATCCGCGCTGCACGCTCGAGGAGCGCAGCCTGTTCAGCCACCGCCGAGAGGGCACCACCGGCCGATTCGCGGCGGTGACCTGGGTCGAGGCGGCGTGACCGAACAGCGCAAAGCCGAGCTGGCCGAAGCGCTCGCCGAAGTCCGTGCGCGGATCGAGCGAGCCTGTGTACGCGCCGGCCGGTCACCGAGCGAGGTACGCATGCTCGCGGTCACCAAGACCTTTCCGGCCAGCGACGCCGCATTGCTCGCCGATCTCGGCGTCACCGATCTCGCGGAGAACAAGGTGCAGGAGGCCGCCGGCAAAGCGGCTGAAGTGGGGAGCCTGCGACCGGACGCGACGGTGCGCTGGCATCTGGTGGGGCAGCTGCAGCGGAACAAGGCCCGGTCGGTGGCGCGCTGGGCAGCGGAAGTGCAGACGGTCGACTCCACGCGGGTGGCCGGCGCGCTGGACAGGGCGGTGCGGTCGGCCCGGGAGAGCGGCGAACGGACCGGCCCGCTGGATGTTCTGGTGCAGCTGAGCCTGGACGACGATCCGGCGCGTGGCGGCTGCCCGGCCGCCGAACTTCCCGAAGTGATCGACAACATCACTCGTTCGAGTGAAATGTCGTTCCGTGGCCTGATGGCCGTGGCCCCGCTTGGTGTGTCACCCGATTCAGCGTTCGAACGGCTCGCGGAGATTGCTGCGCGTATTCGTCATGATCATCCCGAAGCGACCGAGTTGTCCGCTGGGATGAGCGGTGATCTCGACGAAGCCATCGCGCATGGGGCGACATGCGTGCGTGTCGGAACCGCATTGCTCGGTGGCCGACGGTTAACCTCCGGATAGCAAAATCACCCGGTAGGTCCAGCCGTGCGATTCGGCGGCGGGAGTTCCGGGTGGGATCGGGGAGTGAGGGAGCCGGCTCACGGCGCGGGGTCCTTCTCGGCAGTCGCGGAGGAATGGCATGAGCGCACTACAGAAGCTGAAGGCGTACTTCGGCATGGTGCCGGCGGACGAGGACGACTACGGCCCCGAAGACGATTACCGCGGCGATTACCGAGACGGTTACCGGGACGACGACTACTACTACGACGACGAGTATGACGATCTTCCGGAACGTCCAGGGCGGTCTCGGCGCGGTTTTGACGGGGCACGTAGCGGATTTCGGTCCGACGATCTAGACGATGACTACGAGCCGACGCCGCGGGGTGGCGGTGGTCGGGGTGGTAGCCGACCGATGCCGGCGGTGCAGGGGGCGCTGGCGATGGACTCACGGCCGGAGCCGGTTGCCCGGCTGCGGTCGGTCCCAGAGAACGCCCGGCAGTCGAGCAGTTACCCAATGGGAAGGATCACCACGCTGCACCCATCGAGTTTCCAGGAAGCTCGTACCATCGGGGAGAACTACCGGGAAGGTACCCCGGTGATCATGAATCTCACAGATTTGGACGATGCCGACGCGCGTCGGCTGGTCGATTTCGCGGCGGGACTCGTGTTCGCCATGCGCGGCTCGATGGACAAGGTCACCAACAAGGTGTTCTTGCTCTCACCGCCGGATATTGACGTCACCGCGGAAGACACCCGGCGTATTGCTGAGGGTGGGTTGTTTCACCGTGGCTGACAGATGGCAGAGTAGTAGGCGTGGATCCGGTCTTGATCGCGGTGTACTACCTGCTATTCGCGTTCTGGCTGCTACTCACGGCACGTGTCGTGGTTGAGCTGGTTCGTGCGTTTTCGCGTGAGTGGCGTCCCGCCGGAGGGGTTGCGGTGACGCTGGAGACCATCTACACAGTGACCGACCCACCCGTCCGGTTAGTCCGTCGGTTGATTCCGATGGTTCGGATTGGCGGCGTCGGACTGGACTTATCGATTATGGTGCTGCTGTTGGTTGTGTTCATACTGATGCAACTGGCATATCCCGGGTGATCGGGGCTCCCGGGTGCCCGCAGAGCCATGGAGTGCGTGAGGTGATCTGATGTCGTTGACCCCCGCTGACGTACATAACGTCGCGTTCAGCAAGCCTCCTATTGGCAAGCGGGGCTACAACGAGGACGAGGTAGATGCCTTCCTCGACCTGGTTGAGACGGAACTAGCTCGACTGATCGAGGAGAACAACGACCTGCGGCAGCAGGTTGAGCAACTGGACGCGCAGCTGGAGACGGCGCGTTCGGACCTCGACAGCGCGCGGTCCAGCGCGAGCAGTTCGAGTGCGAGTCTGACGCCGCCCCGGGCGGCCGAGGAACCGCGTCGACTAGCCCCGGTGCCGCCACCCAGCGCGTTGGAGCAGACCGCGGGTGGAGCGGATGGCGGTGACCACCATGTGCAGGCCGCGAAGGTGCTTGGCCTGGCGCAGGAGATGGCCGATCGGTTGACCGGTGAGGCCAAGGCCGAAGCCGACGGCATGGTGACCGAGGCGCGGACGAAGGCCGAACAACTGCTTTCGGACGCGCGGTCCAAGTCGGACTCGATGGTGAACGAGGCACGTACGCGTGCCGAGACCATGCTCAATGACGCGCGTACCCGTGCCGAGACGCTCGATCGGCAGGCCCGCGAGAAGGCCACCAGCTTGGAGCGCGAAGCGCAGCGCAAGCACAACGAAGTGATGAGCACGATCAACGCGGAGAAGACCAGCCTCGAGAAGAAGATCGAGAAGCTGCGGACATTCGAACGCGAGTACCGGACGAGGCTGAAGGGCTTCCTGGAGGCCCAGTTGCGCGAACTCAGCGACCGGGGGTCGGCGGCACCGTCGTCACCGCCGTCGAACGAGGAGGGGCATTCCGCCTCGGCGTCATCCGGTCAGGGGTATTCGTTCGGCCCGCGTGCCGCGGAGGCAGGCTGAGCTAACCTGCAGTAGATTGGTCCTGATCCGGCACGGGGATGCCGGATCAGGACTACTGCTGCACGGGAAGCCAATTTGCTCTACATCGTTCTCCTCCTTGCGCTTGCCGCGCTAGGTCTACTGGTTGCCGCGATCGTTCTCGCGGAGACCCTGTGGGCCTGGATTTCGATCGGCGTGAGTGTCCTCGCGGCGATCTTGTTGTTGACGGACCTGATTCGGCAGCGCAAGAAGCGTGCCGAGCGGGCTGCCGCTGAGGAATCGGCGGCTGGCGCGGCAACAGCCGACGCCAACGAGGCCGACAGTCCGGACGCGGGTCCCGAGGACGACGGTGCCGGTTCGGTCGATGAGGCCTCGACCGAACCGCCGGCGGAGGAAGCCACCGACGCCGCCGATCTGTTGATCGTCTCCGAACTCGATATCGAGGTCCGGGTCGTTGACGAGTATCCCCGATACCACCTGGTCAGTTGTCGCTGGTTGATCGACCGCGACACGATTTCGGTCGCCATAGCCGAGGCCCGTGACCTCGGGTTCACCCCGTGTGCGTTGTGCACTCCGGACGCCACGATCGCCACTCACCACCGGGAAGGCAACGGCGCGGACGCGGCCCAAGCCGACACCGCTGGACGAAGTCAGGAATCCTGAGCCGGCGCGAGTAGCTCCTCGGCCGCGTTGCTTGACCGCAGCACGTCCACGACCAGAACAGTCGCCAGCAGATCGTGCTCCGCGTCCAACGCGGAGCCAGGATTGGTCGGCAGGTTCCCGAGCGAGTCGCCCTCGGACCGGTTGTCCAGACGACCCCGTTCCGTGCCGGGCGCGCGTAGCGTCGCCGCGGACCAGTTCAGCCATGGCAGGAGCGGTGCGGGTACGCCGTCGACGAGCAGCGTGGCACAGACGTTGTGTACCCCCCACAAGCCGTCGGCGAGTCGCGTCAGTGCCTGCTCGGTTGCTTCGGGTGGCTGGGCACCGCCTGGCTCGAACGCGGTGAGTTGCTGTTGCGCGAGGCTGGCCGCACGGTACCGAGCGCTGAGTTCGCGAGAATCCGGCTGCCCGGACGGCCGGTCGGCCACCTGGTCCAGTAGCGCGCTTGTCGCGGCGCGGGCCGACCGCACCCGCTCCGCGACACTTGGCGGCCGGACTCCCGGGATCGCGGCAAAGCCGAACAGCAGGCCGATCGCCACGGCCAATGCGATCAGCAGCAAGTACTCGATCAGCAGTTCCCGCGGGTCCAGCTGCCGCGTCGTCGCGTTCATACCCACGGCCATCAGCACGATGCACCCGTTGAACACGGTCGGCGCGGTGCGCATCACGGAGGCGCCGAGCAGTACCGCCACCAGCGCGACGGGCAACAGCGCGGATTCGGGTAGCAGCCAGAGCACGAGACCGAGCAGCACCGCGCCACCCACCGAGCCGAGCACCCGCTGTCGCGCTTTGCTGAGGCTGTCCCGCCAACTCGGCTGCATCACCGCGAAGGTGGTCAGCAGGAACGAGATGGTCAGTGGATCGCCCGGATGCAGGCGGGCGACCGCCAGGGCAAGGCAGACCCCCAGCGCGCAGCGCACCGCGTGGCGCAGTTGTGCCGAGCGCCAGGACAGCGTGCCGCGCAGCGTCGACCTCAGCAGGTCCGCGCCCTGGCGTCGGGGTGGTCGCACCCGGCCGGTGGCGCGCTCGGTGCTGGCGGCGTGCACGCGGTCCAATGCGGCCCACAGTTCGGTGAGCAGGTCGACTGCGCCCGCGGGCATCGGCGGCTGCTCGGCCCGTGCTACCTCGGGGGCCGAACCAGCGGCGGCCGGGGCCCGCACGTGCTCGGCGAGCCGCGCCGCTTCGGCCGAGGCCGCCCGCAGCGTGGTGCTAACCCGCTTGGCTTCGGTGCTGGTCAGTACACGCGTCTGGGTGCGGAGTAGGCCACGCACCGAGTGATAGCGCAGGGCCGCGCCGAGCACCTGGCCGGTCCAGCGCGGCGGCCGGTCGCCAAACCACAGACGGCCGGCCCGTTCGATGGCGTCGGTCGGGGCGCCTACTGGTTGCTCGCCGGCCGGCGCGTCCTGCTCACTGGCGAGCAGATCGGCGATGGCGGTACGGGTTGGCTTGCTCGGATCGCGTGCCCCGGCGAGCAGGCGGACCACGATCGCGAGGCCGACCGCGAGCGCCGGCGCTGCGAGTAACTGGCCGATGCTGGCCGCCCCGGTCAACTGGTAGCCGTAACTGAACAGTGCTGCCATGCCCAGGCCGAGACCGACGGTCACATATCGACTACCGAAGGCGGGCAGCAGCCCGGCACCGAAGATGATCACAGTGAGCAGCGCGATCGCGCCAACCACGGTGATCTCGGCAAGCAGCCGGGGTGCGGTGGCGGCCAGGATCAGCGTCGGGCCGAACCGGGCGAGCAGGCGCAGATCAGCATGTAGCGATCCACCGAACGCCGCCAGCATGCAGAACATCGCGCACAACGCCGCGAGTACGGCCGCGTTACCGAGGCCGAGTAGCACTCCGAGCCCGCTGATCCCGCCGATGACCACGATGAGCAGGACTGGTGTCAGCAGTGCTTTCATGACCGCGCCCACGTCGACATGACGGTCAATGTAAACGCGGTTGAGCCGGCCCGCTAACCTGGAGTGATACGGCGTTGATCCGGCGATCACCGGGAAGCCTCCGGAAGAACGGGCACGTTGCGAGCGGCCTCAGTAGAACCGGACGGGTACGGCCCGTCACAGCCGAACGAAGAGGCGCTGTCGTGAACGCGCGACAGGCAAGCGGGGTGGTACCGCGGTATCCCGCCAGCTGCCAGGCGAAGCAACGCCGGGCAGCCGGTGGTGTGTCGTCCCCGTGTGGGTCTTCCGGCCCGTGCGAGTGACGAGGTAACCGCGAGGAGCACCAACGATGGCCTATCCCAAGGCAGTGCACGGCAACGGCACCGGCGAGGTGCCGGCACAGCCGTCGTTTCCCGAGCTGGAATCGGCGGTGTTCGACTACTGGGACGCGGACGGCACTTTCGCGGCCAGCGTCGAGGCGCGCCCGGCCGGTGAGCACGGCGCGAACGAGTTCGTCTTCTACGACGGGCCGCCCTTCGCCAACGGCTTGCCACATTACGGGCATCTGCTGACCGGCTACGTGAAGGACATCGTGCCGCGCTACCAGACGATGCGCGGCAAGCGGGTGGAGCGCCGGTTCGGGTGGGACTGCCACGGCCTGCCGGCCGAGGTGGAAACCGAACGCCAGCTGGGCATCGCGCACAAGAACGATATCGAGGCGATGGGCATCGAGAAGTTCAACGATGCCTGCCGGTCCTCGGTACTGCGCTACACCGGGGAATGGCGCGACTACGTGACCCGCCAGGCGCGCTGGGTCGATTTCGACAACGACTACAAGACACTCGACCTGCCCTACATGGAAAGCGTCATGTGGGCATTCAAGTCGTTGTGGGACAAGGGATTGATTTACGAGGGATTCCGCGTCCTCTGGTACTGCTGGCGATGCGAGACCCCGCTGTCGAACACCGAAACGCGGATGGACGACGTATACCGGGACCGGCAGGACCCGGCGGTCACCGTCGGCCTTCGACTGTCCGCTTCGGACCCAGCACTGGACGGCGCGCTCGCTCTGGTGTGGACGACCACCCCGTGGACGTTGCCGGCGAACCTGGCCGCCGCGGTGCATCCGGCGGTGGACTACGCGCTGGTCCGCGTGAATGGGGAGCGCTACCTGCTTGCCGAGGCACGCGTCGCCGCCTACGCGCGGGAGCTGGGCGAGGACCCCGAGATCATCGCTCGCTACCGGGGAGATCAGCTACTCGGCCTGCGCTACCAGCCACCGTTCGACTTCTTCCTCGGCCAGGACAACGCGCACCAGATGCTCTCCGCCGACTATGTCACCACCGACGACGGCACCGGCATCGTGCATATCGCACCGGCCTACGGTGAAGAGGACAAAGTGGTCACCGACGCGGCCGGTATCGACCCGGTCACTCCGGTGCTCGCCAACGGGCAGTTCGGCGCGGAGGTTCCGCCGTACGCGGGGATGCTGATCTTCGAGGCGAACCCGGTGATCATCCGGGACCTGAAGGCGAGCGGGCTGCTGCTGCGGCACGAGACCTACGATCACCCGTACCCGCACTGCTGGCGGTGCGACAACCCGCTGATCCAGCGGGCGGTCTCCAGCTGGTTCGTCGCTGTCACGAAGTTTCGTGACCGGATGGTCGAGCTGAACAAGCAGATCAACTGGGTGCCCGAGCACATCCGGGACGGCCAGATGGGTAAATGGCTGGAAAACGCCAGGGACTGGTCGATCTCCCGGAACCGGTACTGGGGTTCGCCAATCCCCGTGTGGATATCGGATGACCCGGCCTATCCGCGGACCGATGTATACGGTTCGCTGGATGAGCTGGCGCGGGACTTCGGGGTGCGCCCGGCCGATCTGCACCGGCCGCATGTGGACGAGCTGACCCGGCCGAATCCGGATGACCCGACCGGTAAGTCCGCCATGCGTCGAGTGCCCGAGGTGCTCGACTGCTGGTTCGAGTCCGGGTCGATGCCGTTCGCGCAAGTGCACTATCCCTTTGAGAACGCCGAGTGGTTCGAACACCACTATCCCGGCGATTTCATCGTGGAGTACACCGCGCAGACCCGCGGCTGGTTCTACACCCTGCATGTGCTCGCCACCGCGCTGTTCGACCGGCCGGCTTTCCGGAACTGCGTGGCGCACGGCATCGTGCTGGGCAACGACGGCTACAAGATGTCCAAGTCGCGGAACAACTATCCGGACGTGAACGAGGTGTTCGCGCGGGATGGTTCGGACGCGATGCGGTGGTTCTTGATGGCCAGCCCCATCCTGCGCGGCGGCGACCTGGTGGTGACCGACCGAGGTATCAGGGACGCGGTTCGGCAAGCCGTGTTGCCGCTGTGGAACTCCTGGTACTTCCTCGCGCTCTACGCGAACGCCGAGGGCATCGAGGGACGCTGGCGTACCGACAGCCAGCACGTGCTGGACAGGTACGTGTTGGCCAAGACGCACGAACTGGTGACCGATGTCAGCGCCGCGATGGACGGTTATGCCATCGCGGACGCCTGCACCACGGTGCGCGAGTTCCTCGAGGTGCTGACGAACTGGTATGTCCGCCGCTCCCGGGAACGGTTCTGGGCAGGAGACCGGGATGCCATCGACACACTGCATACCGTGCTCGAGGTGACCTGCAGGGTGGTCGCTCCACTGCTCCCGCTGACCTCGGAGCAGGTGTGGCGCGGGCTGACCGGGCAACGCTCGGTGCACCTCACGGACTGGCCGAGTGCGGTCGACGAGCTCCCCTCGGATGCCGCGTTGGTCGCCGCGATGGACGGCGTGCGCACCGTGTGCTCAGCAGCGCTGTCGCTACGCAAAGCCAACAAGCTGCGGGTGCGGTTGCCGCTGGCCAGGCTGCTGGTCGCGGCCCCGAACAGCGCGGACCTGGAACCGTTCGTGGCGCTGATCGCCGACGAGGTCAACGTCAAACAGGTCGAGTTGACCGCGGATGTGGCCGCGCACGGCCGGTTCGAGCTCGTGGTCAATGCGAGGGCCGCCGGCCCCCGCCTGGGTGGTGCGGTCCAGCAGGTGATCAAGGCGGTCAAGGCGGGCGAATGGTCGTGGACGGCCGACGGCGACGTAGCCGCGGCTGGGGTGGAGCTGCGCGAAGGGGAATACGAGCAGCGGCTGGTGGCCACCGACCCCGGTGCGGCCGCGGCCTTGCCTGGCGGGCAGGGCCTGGTCGTCCTGGGCACCGAGGTGACCGAGGAACTCGCCGCCGAGGGAGTGGCGCGCGACCTGGTGCGGGTGGTGCAGCAGGCACGGCGGGCGGCCGAACTGGCGGTCTCCGATCGGATCACCGTCACGGTGCAGGCCGCCGAGGACGTGTGCTCGGCGGCACGGGCGCACCAGGATTTCCTCGCTGGGGAAACGCTGGCAGACGAGGTGCGCTATGCCGACGTCAGCGATGGTTTCACTGGTTCCGTTGGGGATGGGGAAGCGGTCTCGGTGCGGGTCGTCCGCGTCGCTGAGTCCTGAGCAACGGGTGCGGCCGGACATGGTCCGGTCGCACCCACTCGGTGAAGATGAAAAAATCCTCATGCTGTACTCACCTCATTCACGGCATGCGTCAGGGACGGTGGAGCCATGAGTCGCGCACCCCGTGCCGCCGCGCTCGCGGCGGTGATCGCCCTGCCTGTCGGCGCGGGCTTGGGTGCATACCTGTTCATGTCGACACCGGATCCACCGACGGCCCCGCCGATGGTGCGGATCGGCTCGGCCGATCCGTCCGTGACTGGTGGGCCCGCCGAACCGACCACGACCACCGAAACCACGAAGCCCCCGCCGAAAAGGACCCCGCTGCCACCGCCGCCACCAGTGGATGACGACGATGACGATGATGACGACGACGATGACGACGATGACGACGACTGAGCCGGGCTCGGCTGTCGCATCGCCGTATGGGGCGCTAGTGGAATTGTGGGCGGGCCGTTGAGCCAAACTGGGCCATTGGGTCAAATTGGGCCCCCGCCGCCGACCCGTCCGTTATCCCTCGGCGGACCGCCATCGGACAGGCGTACCCAGCCGATGGCGACGGCCGCCCGGCTACGGCGTGATCCGGGAAAACTGGGTGGCAGCCGGGTACCCGCGCGGCTGCAGATCGTCGGCTGGTTCGTGCTCGTGATGGCGGTCGGCCTGATCAGTGTGGTGTTGCTGCTGCGGCATTCGCTGGTCAGCGAGATCGAGGAACGGGCCAATCGCGCGCTGGAACAAGATGCTGAGGAGTTCCGGAGCTTCGCCGCCGCCGGACACGACCCGACGACCGGGCAACAGATCAACGATCCGCAGCTGTTGATGCAGCAACACCTGCGGAGTCAGTACACCGATTCCGCCGAACTGCTCCTCGCCGTTACCCGAACACGAGACGGTCTGGACATCCAGGAACAGGGCAACGAATCGGTCCGCCGCGTACCGCTTGGCCAGCAGCGGCTGCGTCCGGTCGTTGAGGGTGCCGCGAACTCCGGAACCCTGGAGACCGCGCGCGGCGAGATGCGCTGGATCAAGGTGAACGTGCTGCCCGCGAACAGTGCCGCGCAAGAGCCGCAAGCATGGTTCGTGGCCGGCTATTTCCTTGACGCCGCGCAGGAATCCGCGGAGAGCACGGTACGCACGCTGTTGATTGCCAGCGGGTTCGCGCTGCTGTTGGGGGCCGGCGTGTCCTGGGTCGTCGCGGGGCAGATCCTCGCGCCGGTCCGCACCGTGCGCCAAGCGGCGGCCGCGCTCACCGAACATGACCTGACGCACCGGATTCCCGTGCAGGGGCGCGATGACATCGCCGCGCTGGCGCAACAGTTCAACGCGATGCTGGACCGGCTGGAAAGCGCGTTTCGTAACCGCCAGCAGTTCCTCGACGACGCTGGCCATGAACTGCGCACGCCCATCACCATCGTGCGTGGCCATCTCGAGGTGATGGGCTTCAGTTCGGCCGGTTCGCCGGATTCGGCCGAAGCGGCCGAGCGCGCCGAGGTGATCCGGCTGTGTACCGATGAGCTGGATCGGATGGCCCGGATCGTCGAGGACCTGTTGCTGCTCGCCAAGGCGGAGCAGCCCGACTTCGTGACGCCCGTTGATACCTCCGTTCCCGAACTCACCAGCGATATCGATGCCAAGGTGCGGGCGATCGCGCCGCGCAAGTGGACACTGGAGCGGATCGGCGAGGGCAACGCCTGGCTTGATCCGCAGCGGGTGACCCAAGCGGTGCTGCAGCTCGCGCAGAACGCGGTCCAGCACACCAGCGATGGCGACGAGATCCGGATCGGTTCGACGATCTACCGCGGAGTGGTGTCCTTCTGGGTCACCGACACCGGGCCGGGTGTGCGCCAGGAAGACGCCGAGCGCATCTTCCAGCGGTTCGCGCGAGCCCCTGGCAGCGCGCGGCAAAGCGAGGGTGCCGGGTTGGGGCTGTCCATTGTCAAAGCGATCGTCGACGCGCACCACGGGCGGGTACGCCTGGTTTCCCAGCCGGGCAACGGCGCGACGTTCGGTATGGAGTTGCCGGCACGGCCGGATATCGAGTTGGGAGGGTAAGCGTGCCCCGGATCTTGATCGCCGAGGACGAACAGCGAATAGCATCCTTTGTGGACAAGGGACTGCGGGCGAACGGGTTCACCACGGTGATCGTCGCGGATGGCAACGCAGCACTGGCCAGTGCCGTCGCGGAACCGTTCGACCTGGTCGTGCTCGACCTCGGGCTGCCAGGTAGGGACGGATTCGACGTGCTGCGCGCCATGCGCCAGTCCAATGTGCACACGCCGGTGATCATTCTGACCGCGCGGGACGCGGTCGGCGATACCGTGGCTGGCCTGGAGGGCGGCGCCGACGACTACATGACCAAGCCGTTCCGGTTCGAGGAGCTGCTCGCCAGGGTGCGGCTGCGGCTGCGCTCGCCGGAACGGCCGAGCGAGGTCACCGTGCTACGGCACGCGGATCTCTCGCTCGATCTGCGCACCAGGAAGGCGCAGACGGAGCACGACACCATCGATCTGACCGCGCGGGAGTTCGCGCTGCTCGAGTTGTTCCTGCGGCACCCTGGGCAGGTGCTGTCCAGAGAGCAGATCCTCTCCCACGTCTGGGGCTACGACTTCGACCCTGGCTCCAATGTGGTCGACGTGTACGTGCGCACGCTGCGACGCAAGATCGGTGACGGCTACATCCAGACGGCACGTGGAATGGGCTACCGGCTCGGCGGCTGAGCCCCGCTAGCGGTGGGCACGGGCGAGGCGTAGATGAAAGCGCCCTCATCTTCGCCTCACGGTCGGCTCAGGCTGGCTTGGCAAGGTTCTTGGTATGCCCGCCAAAACCGAGCCCGTCACCAGGCCGCTGGCCTGGCAGCCGAATCGTGCGCAGTGCGAGCAGCCGACCACCGAGCTGCCCGCGCAGGGCCAGCTCACCAGGTATGCCACCGCGCCGCGGCCGAGGGTGCCGCAACCCGAACCGCAGCGGAAGATCCCGCGCGCGGCGATTGGCCTGACGGTCGCGGTGCTGGCACTGATCACGCTTGCGTTGTTGTTGCCGGGAGCAGACAGCGGGCTGCCTGGCGCCGGGCGGATCACGCTGGTGGTGTTCGCCGCCGCGGTACTCGCCTGGATGTTCAGCCCACTCGACGACACCTACATCGGGTTGTGCGCGGTGTTCGCACTGGTCGCCACCGGCGTGCTCAGTGCCGATGAGCTCTTCGGCGCGCTCGGCGGGGAAACGATCTGGCTGCTGATCGCCGCGTTCGTCCTCGCCGCGGGACTGTCCAGCACCGGGTTGCCCACCAGGGTCGCGGTGCTGCTGATCGCGCGGGCACGCAGCGTGCGCGGGCTGGCACACCTGATCACCGCGGCGTTGGTGCTCACCGCGTTCGCCGTGCCGGCGACGTCCGGGCGGGCGGCGCTGGCGCTTCCGGTGTTCCTCGGCCTGGCGAAGGCACTGCGCGACCGGGAGAAGGTCGTGCGGGCGCTGGCCGTGCTGTTTCCCGCGGTGATCCTGCTTTCCGCGGTGGCCACCGTGGTCGGCGCGGGAGCCCACCTGATCACCAGCCAGATCCTGGCAAACACCGTTGGTACCGGTATCGGTTACGGGCAATGGTTGCTGCTCGGCGCGCCGTTCGCGATCGTCAGCTCGCATCTCGCCGCGGAGCTGGTGCTACTGCTGATGGTGCCGCGTGCGCAGCGGCGGCTCCGGCTGACCCTGTCCGCGGAACAGCTCGCCACCGAGGCGGGTACCGCCGTGCGGGGCCCGCTCACCAGCGCGCAGCGTCGCGCGTCCGGCATCCTCGCGATCGTCGTCGGGTTGTGGTGTACCGAGTTCCTGCACGGTATGTCACCGGCGCTGATCGCGCTGTTCGGCGGATTGCTGATCACCGCGCCGAAGTTGGGCACGGTGGGTATGTCCGGCGCGCTTGGCTCGATCCCGTGGTCGCTGCTGCTGTTCATGGCATCGACCGCGGTGCTCGGTGGTGCCCTGGCCAGTTCCGGGGCAGCCGGGTGGTTGACGGCAACGGTGTTTGGCACCGGCGGCGGCTCGCCCGTGCCGTTCCTGCTCGGCGTGATCGTAGTCAGCGCCGCGGCACATCTGGTGTTGCAGTCGCGGTCCGCGCGTTCCTCGGTACTCGTTCCACTGCTGGTGCCGCTCGCCGTATCAGCCGGCCTGAACCCGATCGCCATCGCGTTCGCGTCCACGGTGGCCGCTGGGTTCTGCCATACGCTGCCGTCCTCGGCGAAACCGGTCGCGATGTTCGGTGCGGTCACTGAGGTGCCCACCTACCGCCGCACGGATCTGCTGCGGTTCTCCGCCATCGCCGGTCCGCTGCTGGTGCTGCTCGTTCTTGGCTTCGCGTTGTATGTCTGGCCGCTGCTCGGTCTGAGCCTGCGCTGAGATTCTGTCCACTATGGAGGTCACAATGTCCACTCACCAATCCCTGCGCATTGTTATCGCGCCGAGCGGTTTCAAGGAATGTCTGGATGCCGAGGCGGTCGCGGCTTCGATCGGACGCGGCGTCGGCAGGGTGTTGCCGGACGCGGTCGTGGACTCGATCCCGCTTGTCGACGGTGGTGAGGGGTCCGCGCGTACCTTGGTTGCCGCCACCGGCGGCCGGCTGGTTCCGGTGCGGGTGACCGGCCCGCTGGGGGAACGGATCCGGTCACACTTTGGCATTCTGGGCGGACCGGGTCCGCGAACGGCGATCGTGGAGATGGCCGCCGCGGCCGGCTTGCGTTTGGTGCCAAGGGATCGGCGCGATCCAGGGGTTGGTTCGACCTACGGTGTGGGTGAGTTGATTCGTGCCGCGCTGGACGCCGGGGCGCGGCGGATCGTGGTCGGCTGTGGTGATTCGGGTACTTGCGATGGCGGCGCTGGCGCACTTCGGGCGCTGGGGGTACGGCTGCTCGACGCCGCGGGCGCGGAGGTGGCGTCAGGAGGCTATGGCCTTGCCGATGTCCGCACGATCGACCGGTCCGGAGTGGATCCGCGGTTGGCCGGTGTGGACATGGAGCTGGCCTGCAACCCGCACAATATGTTGACTGGCCAGCGCGGAGTGGCGCGGGTGTTCGGGCCGCAGAAGGGCGCGGACGAACACCAGGTGCGGCTGCTGTCGGCGGCGATGGACAACTGGGCGCGGGTGCTCGCCAACCACGGCGCCGAGGTGCGGACACTGCCAGGAAGTGGCGCTTCGGGTGGGCTCGGCGCCGGGCTGGCCGGCCTTCTCGGGGCACGGCTGCGGCCACGGTTCGAAGTGTTACTCGGGCACGTTGACCTGGACGCGCGCCTTGCCGATGCCGATCTGGTGATCACCGCCGAGGGGGCGATCGACCACCAGACCCCGCTTGGCAAGGTGCCGGCTGAGGTTGCCCAACGCGCCAAGCGCTTCGGCAAACCGGTGATCGCGGTGGCTGGCACGATCGGCGATCGTGCGCACCGGAACTACGCCGCGGGTATCGACGCGTTCAGCGGGATTCTGGCCGCGCCGGTAGCGCTCGCCGAGGCCATCGAGCACGCGCCCGAGCTGATCGCCGATGCAGCCGAGCGCTGCCTTCGGCTGGTGCTGGTGGGGCGCGCGCTGGGGGTGACTCCCGCGACGGTGCCGGCCGCGTGACGGAAATGCGTGTTTTTGCCATGATCGGACCATGGATGCGGGTTTCCGGTTCGCGGTTCGGGTGAAGCCAGGCGCCAAGCGCGAAGCCGTTGGGGGCTGCTGGTCCGGCGCCCTGGGTGACGCGCTGGTGGTGGCGGTTGCCGCGCCGGCGGTGGAAGGGAAAGCCAACGCTGCCTTGTGCGCCGCGCTCGCCGGTGCGTTCCAGGTGCGGGTCAGCGCGGTCCGAGTCGTTCGGGGCGAGCGCGGGCGGGACAAGCTGGTTGAGCTGGATCCGGCGCCGGAGGGCGCGCCGGACCGGCTACGCCAGCTCCGCGCCCGCTGATCGGCACCGGTCAGCGGGACGGCTTCAGTTCCTGCCGTGCCCGTGTAGCGCAAGCCGGTGAAAATCGGCGCGCACCCACTCGATATCCGGATTCTCCCTGTTCGGATGTACCCGGTTGGTGAGTAACACGGCATAGCGGCCGGCCGCGGGGTCGATCCACAAGCTGGTGCCGGTGAACCCGGTGTGGCCATAGGAATCGTCGCTCACCATATCGCCGACCGGACAGCCCACGGAGTCCTTGCCCTGCCAGCCGAGCATCCGCCGCAGGCCAAGGTGCTCGGTCTGGCAGCTGATCATCGTCGCGTGCGTTTCCGGTCGGAGCAGCGTGGGGCTGCCGCTGAGCAGTTCCCTGCCGAGCAGGTCCAGATCGGCGCGGGTGCCGAACAGTCCCGCGTGGCCGGCGATTCCGCCGAGTACGACGGTGTTCTCGTCATGTACCTGGCCAGTGACCAGCTGGCCACGCCATGCGCAGTACTCAGTGGACACCGCGCGTCGCGCGCCGGAACTTCCCGGCAGGAAAGCGGTTTCGTGCATCCCGAGCGGCCGGCAGACCAGTTCGGTGATCAGCTCGGCAAGCCCGCGGCCAGTGGCCGCTTCGGCGAGTAAACCGAGCAGGATGAACCCGGGGGAGGAGTACTCCACCAGGCTGCCTGGCGCGCCGCGCAGCGGCACGGCGTAGAGCGCCTCGAGCAGTTCGGCTCGACTCGGATGCGACCGGAACAACGGCACCCCGCCCGGCAGCCCCGAGGTGTGCGCGAGCAGCTGCCGCACGGTGATCCGCGCTTTGTCGCCGCCGCGCGACTGGGGGAGATACCGGTCGACGGGATCGGACAACCGTAGGGCCCCACGATCGGCGAGTGCGAGTACGGCCAGACCGACGATCGGTTTGGTCACGGAAGCCAGGTCCCAGAGTTCGGTTCCGTCCACCGCTGGCCCATCCCAGCGCCGGGTACCGAGCTCGCCGGCGGTGAGTGTGCCCTCGGTGGTGCCGACTGACCAGGCGGCGGCGGAGTAGACGCGCCGGCTTCGCCCTTCATGCAGCAGCTCGGCGACTGCGCTCACGCCGTTCCTCCTTCGATGATGCCGAATGCCCGCGCGCGCGAAATGGCGCCGATTCCTTGACTGCCAAGGGATCGCGAGACCTGCTCCGCCGCTTCGGCAACCAGCGGGCCGAACACCGCGATGCTGTCCTCGTCCAGGGTGAACGTCAGTCCGGACACGCTGATCGCGCCAGCAACCTGGCCGAGCCCGTCCAGTACGGGCGCGGCCACACAGCGTACGTTCGCCTCGTTCTGCTCGTCCTCGACGATGTACCCGCGCTCGTCCAATGCGGACAGTTCGGCTCGGATGTCCGCCGGATCGGTCAGGGTTCGCGGAGTACGGGCGAGCAGCTCGCGACCGTCCAGGATCTCGGCCACCTCCGCCTCGGGCAACCTGGCGAGCATCGCGCGTCCCACCGCGGTGCAGTACAACGGCACGTTCCCGCCGACCTGCGAGGTCATCCGGTACGCCTGTGCCGGTTCGATCTTGGCAAGGTACACCGCGCTGTGGCCATTGCGGATCGCGTAGTGCACGGTGTGCCCGGTGCGCCGCTGTAGCTCGACGAGGGCGGGCCGAGCCAGCTGGCTGTCACTACTGTCCGCGAGCGCCGCCGCGGCCATGCCGAGTAACCGGGGGCCCGCGTGATAGCTGCCGCCCGGCGCGCTGACCGCGAAACCGGCGTCACTGAAGGTCTGGAGCATCCGGTGCACGGTCGGTTTGGCCAGCCCGGTGTGTTTCGCCAGCTCGGCCAGTCGGTGTGGACCACCAGGGCGAACCAGCGCGCTGAGCACGTCGAGTGCCTTCTCTACCGCCCCCTTGCCTGGCCCCACGCCGGGGGCCTGCTCGCCGTTTCCTGGTTCGTCCGCGTTCGCTGGACCGCCGTTGACAACCGTCGCCATGCGTTCTAGCTTAGCGAATCAATATTCCATGTGACGGAATGCTATGTCGATGAATAGAACGACGTAGAGGAGTCGTGTAGGTGAGCACTCAGCACCCGCCTCGCCAGGGACCGCGCTACACCAGGCGGGACCTGCTTCGGTTCGGTGGGCTCGCGGTTCCGGCACTGGGGGCGAGCTGGTTGTTAGCCGGCTGCGGCGGGCCGAGCGCCGCCAGCGCGGCCGGCAACGTGCTTCGGGTGACCCAGTCCGAGGACCCCAAGACCCTTGACCCGCAGAAGCAGGGCGATATGCCCTCCATGAACGTGCTGATCAACATGTTCGACACGCTGACCAGTAGGGACCAGCGCAACCGGCTGGCACCGCGACTCGCGTTGTCCTGGGCCTCGCTGGACGAGCACACCTGGCGGTTCCGGCTCCGGCCTGGTGTTCGGTTCCACAACGACGAACCCTGTGATGCCAACGCGGTGAAGTTCAGCCTGGAAAGACTGCTCGATCCGAGCACCGCCTCGCCGATCGTCGAGTTGCGCTACGTTGCCGGTGCCACCGTGATCGACCAGCACACCGTGGATGTGCACACCAGCCAGCCCGACCCCATCCTGCCGGCCAAGGTTTCGTTGTTCGGTGGGGTGATCGTGCCGCCGAACTACCTTGACCGGGTCGGTTCGGACGGCTTCGCTCGCGAGCCGGTAGGCACCGGGCCGTTTCGGTTCGAGAGTTGGGAACGCGATCACGAGCTGCGGCTGCGCGCCAATCCGACGCACTGGTCAGGGAAACCGGCGCTGTCCGGGCTGGTGTTCCGGCCGATGCCGAACCCGGCCTCGGCGCTGGCCGCGCTGCAGAGCGACGAGGTTGACCTGGTCGCGAACCTCACGCCGGACGCCGCGCGGCAACTGGACGGTTACGCCGGCGTCACCATCGACAGCTACCCGGGTATCCGTACCGCCTATCTCTCGTTGAACACCGAGGACGGCCCGCTGCGCGACCGGCGCGTACGCCGCGCGCTCAACCACGCGGTGGATGTCCCGCTGCTGATCGACGCCGTACTGGACGGCAAGGCGCGCGAGGTGCCGACGATGATCCCCCGGGAGTCGTTTGGCTTCGACGACAGCGTGACACCCTTCACCAGGGACGTGGCGCTGGCGAAACGGTTACTCGCCGAGGCCGGCTACCCGGACGGTTTCGACACCACGCTGACCGCGTCCAACGACGATGCCCAGGTGGCGCAGGCGATCTCCGGGCTACTTCGCAAGGCAGGCATCCGGGCGAGCGTGAACCTGCTCGACCCCGGGACCTACTCGGACCGGCTGACCTCGGACAACCGGGCCGCGCTCGGTCCCATCTACCTCGCAGCGAGCACCGGCTGGACGGTCGACGGCCAGAGCAATGTGCAGTCCAACGTGCGCAGAGACCGGCGGCAGAGCAGGTGGCGTTCAAGGGAGGCCGATCAGCTTATCGATGCCCAGGAACTGTCCACGTCGGACTCTGAGCGGCTACGCGCGTTCGGCCGGCTGCAGCGGCTGCTGAAAGAGGAAGCGCCGTTCGTTTACCTGTATCAGCTGGACTCGATTTTCGCCCGGAACGACCGTCCACGCTGGCGGCCGAACGTCGTTGGCTCGCTCAACATGGCCAGTGCGGAGGTGACCGATGGCTGAGCTCACGGTCCGGGATCGAGAAGGCTCGCCTGGCAAGAGTGCGGAACCGAGGACCGGCGCCGGTGCCGGGTTGCTGCGCGGCATCGCGACGAAGCTCGGCACCGCGCTGATCGTGTTGTTCTGCGTGGCCACCGTGTCCTTCTTTCTCGTGCGCCTTTCCGGTGACCCGGTGAAACTGTTGCTGCCGCCGGAGGCCACCGTCGAGCAGGAAGCGACCCTGCGCGCCAGCCTGGGGCTCGACCGTCCGCTGCTCGTGCAGTACCTGGACTATCTGGCCGGGCTGCCCAAGCTCGACTTCGGGACCTCGCTGTTCTACGACCAGCCGGTCGCCGAGGTCCTGTTCGGACGTCTGCCGGCCACCCTGCTGCTCGCCGGCGCGGCCATGGTGGTGTGCCTGCTGATCGCGATCCCCGCGGGGATCATCGCCGCGCTGCGCCGTGGTCGGGCAACCGACTCCGGAGTGATGGCCGGTGTTCTGATTGGACAGTCGACGCCGCCGTTCTGGGTGGGCATCCTGCTGATTCTGGTCTTCGCGGTGCAGTTCCAGGTACTTCCCGCATCCGGGTACGGAACCTTCGCGCATCTGATCCTGCCGGCGATCACCCTCGCCGTGTACTCGGTCGCGGTGATCGCCCGGCTGCTGCGCTCCTCGCTGATCGACGTGCTCGGCTCGGACTACATCCGCACCGCCCGCGCGAAGGGGCTCGGCCCACGCGGCGTGATCGTCGGCCACGGCCTACGCAACGCCTCGTTGCCGGTGGTGACGGTCATCGGCCTGGAACTGGGCAGCCTGCTCGGTGGCGCGATCCTGACCGAGCAGGTGTTCTCCTGGCCGGGTATCGGCCGGCTCACCGTCGAGGCGATCACCAATCGGGATTTCCCGCTGGTGCAAGCATCCGTGCTGTTCTTCGCGGCGGCCTTCGTCGTGGTGAACCTGCTCGTCGACGTGTCCTACACGCTGCTTGATCCCCGAGTGAGGTTGCGGTCATGACGATGACACTGGCCCCCCGCGCGGGCGGCGCGCGGACCGGGATGCTGCGCGCGGTACTGCGTAACCGCCTGGCCGCCGGCGCACTGCTCGTCCTGTTGCTGATGGTGCTGGCCGCGGTGCTCGCGCCGCTGATCGCCCCACATGATCCGAACGCGCAGGATCTGCTCGCTCGGTTACGCCCGCCAGCCTGGCATGCCGAAGGCGATGCCAGCTACCTGCTCGGCACCGACCAGTTGGGCAGGGACCTGCTCAGCAGGATGATCTATGGTGCCCGCGTTTCGCTGCTGGTCGGCGCGGCGGCCGCGCTGCTTGCCGGCACGCTCGGCGCGATCATCGGGTTGGTCTCGGGTTTTCTCGGTGGCTGGTTGGATCGCGTGCTGATGCGGTTGGCGGATGTGCAGCTGGCCTTCCCGTCGATCCTGCTGGCGCTGGCGATCGTCGGCTTCGTGGGCTCCGGGCTGTGGACCGTGGTGCTGGTGCTCGGCTTCACCGGGTGGGTCGCCTACGCCAGGGTGGTTCGTTCCGAGGTGCTGTCCTTGCGCTCGAGGGAGTTCGTCACCGAAGCGCGGGCGATCGGGGTGCGGGACCGAACCATCATGCGCCGGCATCTGCTGCCCAACGTGCTGGCACCGCTCGCCACGATCGCCACGTTGCACGTGGCCGCGGCGATCGTGGCCGAAGCCTCGCTGAGCTTTCTCGGTCTTGGCGTCCCAACGGACATCGTGACCTGGGGAGGGATGCTCTCCGACGGCCAGCTGTATCTGGGCACCGCATGGTGGATAGCGGTGTTCCCCGGTCTCGCCCTGATGCTTACCTCACTGTCCATTAACGTCACTGGCGACGCGCTGCGCGACGTCGCGGATCCGAAGGCCTATCGCCGATGAGTCCGGTATTGCGGGTAGACGAACTCAGTGTCCAGTTTCGACTCGGTACGGAAACCGTGCACGCGGTACGGGATGTGAGCCTGCGGGTCGACCCTGGCGAGATCCTTGCCGTGGTTGGCGAGTCGGGTAGCGGCAAGACCGCGACCGCGCTTTCCGTGCTCCAGCTCAACCCGGTTCCGCCCTGCGTGTACGCGGGCGGCGAGATCCGCCTCGACGACCGGGATCTCCTTCGGCTGTCCGAAAAGGACATGCGAGCGGTGCGCGGCAATGATATCGCGATGATCTTCCAGGACCCGATGACCAGCCTGAACCCGCTGAAGCGGGTGGGCGCGCAGGTAGCCGAGGTACTGCACCGACATCAGGGCGTATCCAGGGCGAGCGCGCGAGCGGCCGTACCGCCCGCCCTGGCCGAGGCCGGTATCGCGAACCCCGAACTGCGTGCCGAGCTCTATCCACATCAGCTCTCCGGCGGTCTGCGGCAACGCGTGATGATCGCCATGGCGCTGATCGGTCGACCACGGGTACTGATCGCCGACGAGCCGACCACCGCGCTGGACGTCACCGTGCAGGCGCGGATCCTGGACTTGCTGGTGGAGCTTGCGCAGCGGCGCGATATGGCGGTCATGCTGATTACCCACGATCTGGGTGTGGTCGCGGAGGTCGCGGACCGGGTCGCGGTGATGTACCAGGGCCGGGTGGTCGAGGACGGTTCGGTATCCGAGGTGTTCGGCGCGCCAGCAGATGACTACACCGCGCGGTTGCTGCGCGCGACGCCGCGATTGGAGCGGGTATGAGCCTGGTGGAATTGGACAACCTGCGCAAGGAGTTTGGTACGGGGCGGCAGGCCGTGCCGATGGTCGCGGTGGACGATGTGAGCCTGTCGGTGACCGAGGGCGAGACCTTCGCGCTGGTCGGCGAATCCGGTTCCGGTAAGACCACCCTCACCAGGTTGCTGCTCTGGCTGCTGGAACCGAGTAGTGGCACCGTGCGCTTCGACGGACAGGACCTGGCCACGCTGTCGGCGGCGCGGATGCGTGCGGTACGGCGGCAGATGCAGGTAGTGCTGCAGGATCCGTATTCCAGTATGAACCCACGGATGCGGGTGACCGACATCGTGGCCGAACCACTGGTCACCCACGAACCAGGGCACCGCGGCCGGCGGGCTCGCGGGAAACTTCGTGCCACCGTGGGCGAGTTGCTCGATGCCGTTGGCCTGGCGCCCGACGTGCAGGACCGCTATCCACACGAGTTCTCCGGTGGCCAGCGTCAGCGAATCTCGATCGCCCGCGCGCTCGCCCTACGGCCACGCTTGGTGGTACTCGACGAGCCAACCAGCGCGCTCGATGTGTCGGTACAGGCTCAAGTGCTTGATCTGCTGGCGGACTTGCAGCGGCGATTCGGGCTGACCTACGTTTTCGTCTCGCACAATCTCGCCGTGGTACAGCGGATCGCCGACCGGGTCGGCGTACTGGCCGGTGGTCAGCTCGTCGAAGTGGGGCAGGCCGCGCAGGTGTTGCGAACACCGGAGCATCCGTACACCCGGGCACTGGTCGACGCGGTTCCGCATCCCGATCCGGTTTACGCGCGGCGGCGCAAGGCGGCCTCATGACTACCCGATGCGCGGTCAGAGCCGGGAAAGCACCAGACCCGCCGCGCCGAGCAGCGCGATGTCGTCCACATCGGTGTCCGCGACCGACACGGTTGGCTGTTCGGCGCCATGCCGCCAGGAGGAATCCTCGTGCAGCCGATGCTCGATCAGTTCGCGGAACCGGTCGCCGCCCAGCCTGGCCTCGCCGTGCAGCACGAACAGCCCTGGAGCGAACAACTGTTGGATATTGAGCAGCCCCAGTGCCAGATTGTCCGCGTACTCCGCGAGCACGACGCCCGCCGCGGGATCCGCGCTGGCGGCGAGCGAGGCCACACTGGCTCGTTCGCCGAAGCCGGCGGTCGCCGCCCGGGCGCGCAGCCATGGCGTGGTGGCCACCGTCTTCCAGCAGCCGCGTGCGCCGCAGGTGCACCGCGCCCCGCTGGCCGCCACGGTCATATGCGCGCCACTGCGGCCACCAGGCGGGGCAAGCACCTGCCCGTCGTACAGGATTCCCACGCCAAGTACCTCGCCGGTGGACACCGAGGCGAAGGTACTGCGCCCCCGCCCGGCGCCGAACCAGCGATCGCCAAGCACCTGCAGCCGTGCGCGGTGTTCGATGTGGACCGGAACCGGCGAGACCGTCCGCAGCACCTCGGCGATCGGGTATCCGCGCAGCGCCGGTACTTCGTGCGCCTGCAGGATCACGCCGGCTTCCGCGTCCACCAGGCCGGCCGCGGCGACCCCGATGGCCACCGGCTGATCCGGACCGAAGCATTCGGTCGCCACGGCCCTGAGCGCCGCGTCGATCTGGGCGGTATCCGGAGTGCCCGTCGGGTAACTGACCTGTGTGCGCCGCAGTACTCGACCGGTGCGGTCCAGCAGGGCCGCCCGGACACGCCCGGGCAGCAGTTCCAGCGCGCCGAGTCCGCCGTGGCTGGCGGGCTCGGCCGCGGGCTGCTCGGCCGGCTCCTCGACAAGGCGCAGCGCCGCTCGGTGCCGACTGCCAGAGGTCATCCGCACACCATGCCACGACGAGCGCGAAAGGTGGAGCAACGATGCGTCAACTAACGGAGCTGACCTGGCGGGAGGTTCGCGAAGCCGGGAGCGGGGCGATCGCGGTGCTGCCGATCGGCTCGCAGGAACAGCACGCCGCGCATCTGCCGATGGGCACAGACACCATGCTGGTCGAGGCGGTTCTCGACCGGGCGGCAGGGCTGCTGACCGGTTCGCCGGAGCTGATCCGGCTGCCGGGTCTGCCGTTCGGGCACAGCCAGCATCATTTGTTCGCGGCGGCGGTATCGCTGCGGCCGCAGACGCTGCATGCCGTACTGCTGGACGTGTTCGACTCGCTGGTCACCAGCGGGTTTCGACGGGTACTCGTGGTCAACGGGCACGGCGGTAACGAGGAGATGATGCGGGCCGCGGTCAAGGAGTTCGCGCTGCGTACCGACGTGGCCATGGGCGCCTGCTCCTACTGGGCGCTGGACCCGGCGGATCCGGGGAGCTCGCCGGGCCACGCCGGCTGGTTCGAGACCTCGCTGATGTACGCGGTGCACCCGAAGCTGGTGCGGGTCCCCGTGGCTCCGCGCCCGGCGGGCCCGGAGCCACTGTTCCACCGCCCCCCACATCCGGGGCTCGTGGTGGAGCGGTACGGCGAATGGGCACGTGCCGGGGGAGCGACCGACGACGCCTCCCAGGCCAGCGCGGACAGCGGGGCGGAACTGCTGGCGGCACGCGCGCGGGGCCTCGCCGAAGCGATTCGGTCGTTCGACGCGGCGACCAGCGACAGCCACGGCTAGCCAGGTTTCAGTAGCCAATCTCTACGGGCGGAGTACATGAAGATCACCGAAGTGGACGTATGGGTCGTCAACCTACCGCTGACCAACCCGTTCACCAGTTCCTTCGAAACCAAGACCGGCGAAACCCGGACGATCGTCCGGCTACGGACGGATGCGGGTATCGAGGGTTGGGGCGAAACGATGTGGGGCGCTCCGGTCGCCAGGCTGGTGCGGGAGCTGGCCGATGACCTGATCGGTACCAGCCCGTTCGCACTGGAAGCGTTCCACCGCAAGCAGCATATGGTGCCGTTCTTCTACGGCTACCTCGGCTATGCCGCGCTCGCCGCGCTCGATGTGGCTTGCTGGGACGTGATCGGCAGGACAACCGGCCAATCGGTCACCGATCTGCTCGGCGGCGCGGTCCGGCACGAAGTGCCGATCACGGCGCTGGTCACTCGAGCGGACGCCCCAGCGGGGCGGGATATGGCGAAGGGGATCGCCGAGCACGCGGCGGCGGTTGTCGAACACGGCGGGTTCGGCGCGGTGAAACTGAAGGGCACCAGCGATGTGGCCGGCGATGTGGCGATCCTGCGGGCGATCCGCGCCGCGCTGCCCGAGGTGAACCTGCGGGTGGATCCGAACGCCGCGTGGTCGGTGCCGGATACCGTCCGTGTGGGGCCGGCACTGGAGGAGCTCGATCTGGAGTACCTCGAGGACCCGTGTGTCGGTATCGAGGGGATGAGCCAGGTACACCGCAAGGTTCGGATCCCGCTGTGCACCAACATGTGCGTGGTTCGCTTCGAGGATTTCGCGCCGGCCGTGCGGCTGCGCGCGGTGGATGTGGTGCACGGCGACGTCTACAAATGGGGCGGGATCGCCGCGACGAAGGCGCTCGCCGCGCACTGCGAGACCTTCGGGTTGGGCATGAACCTGCACAGCGGCGGCGAGTTGGGAATCGCGACCGCGGCACATCTGGCGGTGGTGGCCAGCACCCCGATCCTGTCCAGGGCGATCGACAGCATGTACTACCTGCACGCCGACGATATCGTCGCGCCGCTGGAACTCACTGAGGGGCGATTGGCGGTGCCGACCGGCCCCGGTCTCGGGGTCACCGTGGACGAGGACAAGCTCGCGCATTACGCCGCGGTGAACGCCCGCGACGGTGACCTCACCGGCTGAGCAGTGCTCGGTGACCGCGATGGTGCGGGATCTTCGCGGTCACCGAGCGTCGCGCTAGCTCGTCGCGAGCGTCCAGAGGGCATACGCGATCGCGTCGGTGTTCCGGTCGAGCGCGGTCTCGTTGACGTTGTCCACCGTGTCACATGACTGGTGGTAGCAGCCGTCGAAGGCCTCGCCAGCGGTGCCGTCCCACTTTTGCGCCTGCTCCTCGGTCATCTGGCCCTCGGCGCCGGTGAAGGTGCCACCCGTCGGCACCCCGGCGTCCGCGAACGCGGCATGGTCGGAGCGGCCACCGAGATCGATCAGTTCGGTCTCGACCCCGGTAGTGTCGAAGTACGCGTTGAGCGTGTCGGTCAGTTCGGCCGAACCTTCCGGCTGCCCCTCCGGGGAGTACACGAAATACCCGGCGTTGGGCGAGCCGGTCATATCGAAGTTCAGGTACCCGCTGAGTTTGTCCAACTCGGCCGCCGGCAGGTTCTGCACATAGTGGCCGGAGCCGAGTAGCCCCAGCTCCTCGGCTCCCCACCAGGCAAACCGGAGTTGTTTGTTCGGCTGTAGATCCTGCTCGGCGACCGCCCGCGCGACCTCGAGCAGCCCGGCCGTGCCGGTGCCATTGTCATTGATCCCCGGGCCGTTCGGCACGCTGTCCACGTGACCGCCGAGCATCAGTACCTCGTTGGCATTGCCAGCCGGCCAATCGGCGATCAGGTTCCATCCCGTGTCGCCGTCCGCGGAGAACTCCTGGACCGTCGTTTCGAATCCCAGCGCGTCCAGTTCGGACTGCAGGTAGTCCACAGTAGCCTTGTGACCTGGTTGTCCGTGTGCCCGGTTTCCGCCGTTCTCATCGGCGATCCGTTGTAGCTCGCCGAGCTGGGCCTGCACATCGGCCACCGGAATGTCTGGTGGCGCGATCGCGGGGCTAGCGGCCGGCGCGGCAGCGGCCGAACCGCCGGCGACCAGCACCGTCGCCGCGAACAGGGCCGGCAGGACAGCGCGTAGTGGGGAACGAACGGTCACGACGCCTCCTCAGTCGAATGTGCTCGGTGCGTCACAGGGCCTCTCATCGTGCCCCGCGTCACGATGTACTGGCTAGGTTCTTTCGGAGGGAACGCGCGGGAGGAGGCGGCGGTTGGAACTCGCGGAGATGATCGGTATCGGCTCCGCGGTCGTGCTGATCGCGGCGCTGGCGGTACGCGTCTCGACCCGCCTTGGGCTGCCATCTCTGCTGCTCTACCTGGCGATTGGGGTGCTGCTTGGCGAGGCAGGTATTGGCATCGAGTTCGATAATCCGCGGCTCACCCAGCATCTCGGCATTGCCGCCCTGGTGATGATTCTTGCCGAGGGCGGGTTGACCACCCGCTGGTCGAATGTTCGACCAGCGCTCAAGGAAGGGTTAGCCCTTGCCACCGTCGCCGTCGCGGTGAGCGTCGGTGTCGCCGCGGTGGGCTTCCACTATCTACTCGGGCTCGATTGGCATACCGCGTTTCTGTGGGGTGGGGTGCTGGCTTCGACCGACGCGGCGGCCGTCTTCAGCGTGCTGCGCTCGGTGGGGGTGAGTAAGCGGCTGGCTGGCACGCTCGAACTGGAATCCGGACTCAATGACGCCCCGGTCTATATCGTCGTGGTCCTGCTGGTGTCTTCCGCGACGGTGGACTGGGGTTTCCCGCTGCTCATTGGCTATCAACTGGTGTTCGGCGGGGTAATCGGCTTGGCCGCGGGCTGGTTGGGTGCCAGGGCACTGCGCAGGGCCGCCCTGCCGGCGACCGGTCTCTATCCACTGGCCACCGTCGCGGTGTGTTTCGCCGCCTTCGCCGCGGGGCAGCTGAGCGGCGCTTCGGGATTGCTGGCTACCTACGTCGCTGGCTTGGTGCTGGGCAATTCCCGCTTGCCGCACCGTTCGGACACGCTCTCCTTCGCCGAAGGGGTTGGCTGGCTGGCCCAGATCGGACTGTTCGTGTTCCTCGGGTTGTTCGCCTCGCCGGGCAGGTTGCTCGATGCGCTGGTGCCGGGACTGGTCGCCGCCGGTGTCGTCTCGCTGCTCGCCCGACCGATCTCGGTGGTGCTTTCCGTGTACCCGTTCCGGATGCCGTGGCGCGAGCAGGCGTTCCTTTCCTGGGCTGGGTTGCGCGGGGCGGTGCCGATCGTGCTCACCACCATCCCGCTCAGTGAAGGGCTTCCCGGCGCCGCGTACCTGGTCGATGTGGTGTTTGTACTGGTCATCGTGCTGACCCTGGTGCAGGCAAGCACGCTGCCGGCGCTCGCCCGACTGCTGCGCCTCGAGCGCGGGGCCGAGCCGAGGGAGGTCGAGGTGGACGCCGCGCCGTTGGACACCATGGGCGCCGAACTACTGCAGGTACGTATCCAGCCGGGATCCCGGCTGCACGGGGTGTACCTTTCCGAGCTGCGCCTGCCGGTTGGCGCGAGTTTGAGCCTGATCGTGCGCGATGGCGCGGGGTTCACTCCGCAACCGGGCACCCGATTACAGGAACGCGATCAGCTGCTGGTTGTGGTGACGGCGCGGCAGCGCGAGGCGACCGAACGGCGGATCAGGGCGGTGGACCGCGCCGGCAGGTTCGCGCGCTGGAAGGGCGAGAGCGGCCGCTGATAATCCCGCTAAACCTTGAAGAACGCGGTCACGGATCGTCGCCGATTCAACGGCGCGGGGTGGGTCGCGTGGCTGGCGAGCTTCCGCTACGCTGTCGGCGAAGGTCATGAGTGCCAGCGCGAAGCCCCGGCTTGCTGGCCGGCAACCCTCCGACCGCGGTGGGGTGCCCCGGGTGAGGACCTGGCCAGTACCAACACCGGTACGGGCAAGCGCGGGCCCAGCGGGTCCGAGGACCTCCTGGGAGGCTTTGGTTTGACCACCACATGTGATTCGCCCACATTCGACTCACCCGGCACGGCCGCCGTTCGGACGGCGCGCAGCCAGCCGGCGATACCCGCGGTGCTCGGCGCCGAGCTCACCGTGCCGCTGGTGACCGGCGAGCGGGTGCCCTACGCCAACTTCGACCACGCGGCAAGCACACCGTGTCTTGCCCAGGTGCGCGACGGCATTGACGAACTGCTGCCCTGGTACGCGAGCGTGCACCGGGGCGCCGGGTTCGGCTCGCAGGTGACCACCAAGGTCTACGAGCGCGCTCGGCGGATCGTCGGTGAGTTCGTCGGTGCGCGGCGTGGCGATGACGTGATCTTCACCAGGAACACGACCGACAGCTTCAACCTGCTGGCCCGCGCGCTGCCGAAGCACACTGCGGTGGTGCAGTTCGATACCGAACACCATGCGGCCCTGCTGCCATGGCGCGGCCCGTACGTGTCCCGGCTCGCCACCCCGGAAAGCGTGGCCGACGCACTGTCCGCCGTGGACAGCGCGCTGGCAAGTAGTCCGGTCGGCCCCCGGTTGCTTGTGCTCTCCGCGGCGTCCAATGTCACCGGCGAGCTGTGGCCGATTCGCGAACTCAGCGCGGTGGCGCGCAAACACGGCGCCAGGGTGGCGCTGGACGCGGCCCAACTCGTCGCGCACCGACCGGTCGACATGACCGAGTTCGATGTGGACTATCTGGTGTTCTCCGGGCACAAGCTGTACGCGCCGTTCGGCGCGGGTGCGCTCATTGGCCGGGCCGACTGGTTGCGTGCCGCACCGCCGTATCTGGCCGGCGGTGGCGCGAGCAAGCAGGTGCGCGCCGAAGCGGGAACGCTGCACGTGAGTTGGCAGGACGGTGCCCAGCGGCACGAAGCCGGCTCGCCCAATGTGGTCGGGGTTCACGCCATCGCCATCGCTTGTGCGACGCTCAGCCGGCACTGGACGGCGATCGAGCGGCATGAGCGGGAGTTGACCCACCGGCTGCGTGCTGGTCTCGACACGGTGCCGGGGCTACGCCGGCTGGCGTTGTTCACGCCGGAGCGGGCCGGGCTGGGTGTGATCAGCTGCGGTATCGCCGGTACCGATCCCGGACTGCTTGCCTGCGCGTTGTCCGCCGAGCACGGGATCGGGGTCCGCGTGGGCGCGTTCTGTGCCCATTTGGCGACTCGCCGCTTGCTCGATGACCAGACCGAAGGACGTGCGGCCCTGCGGGTGAGCATCGGTCTGGGTACCACCGAGGAGCAGGTGGATCGGCTGGTCGCCGGGCTACGTGGATTGGTCCGGAACGGGCCCCGGTGGAGTTACGAGGTGCTGGACGGGGACTGGGCGCCGCGGCCGGATCCGCGCCCGCTGCCACCGTTTCTGGATTGACCTGGACAATGGGCAGGTGACCACCGAACCAGACGAGCAGTCCGGCCCCGAATCGCAAGTCGAGGTCAACGAGCCCAAACGTCGAGTCGGCGTCCTTGCCCTGGTGGCGGTCGTGATCGTCATACTGGATATCGTCACCAAGGTCATCGCGCTTGCCGCCCTGGAAGGCAGCGAACCCGTCCGCCTGCTTGGCGGCGCGGTCTACCTCCAGATCGTGCGTAACCCGGGCGCGGCGTTCGGCATGGCCACCGGGATGACCTGGCTGCTCAGCCTGATCATGATCGCGGTGATCATCGCGATCCTGGTGCTGGCTCGAAAGCTACGCTCCGCGGGTTGGGCATTCGGGCTCGGCCTGATTCTGGCCGGTGCTTTCGGCAACCTCATCGACCGCATCTTCCGCGCACCCGGACCGTTGCAGGGGCATGTGGTCGATTTCGTTTCGGTGTTCGCGCCGGACGGTCGGATCTGGCCGGTGTTCAACGTCGCTGACTCATCGATCGTGGTGGGTGGAATCCTGATCGTGTTGCTCTCGTTGCTCGGCAGGGACTACGACGGGCGGCGCGCGACCCGGCGCGGGCGCGATGGCGGCGATGCGGAAGAGGCGCGGTCATGAGCAACTCGCGGACCCTGCCAGTGCCGGACGGTTTGGACGGTATGCGGGTGGATTCCGGGCTGGCGAAGCTGCTCGGGCTGTCCCGTAGCAACGCGGCCGCGCTCGCCGAATCCGGCGAGGTTCTTGTGGATGGCGCGCCAGCGGGTAAATCGGACCGGCTGACGGCCGGCGCATTGCTGGACGTGACGCTGCCGGAACCCGCTCAACCGGTGCCGGTGGCGGCCGTGCCGGTGGCCGGGCTACGGGTATTGCACGCGGACGAACACATCATCGTGGTGGACAAACCGGTTGGGGTCGCGGTGCATCCGAGTCCAGGATGGACTGGTCCGACGGTGATCGGCGGCCTTGCCGCCGCGGGCTATCGCATCTCGACCTCTGGAGCAGCGGAACGGCAAGGTGTCGTGCACCGGCTGGATGCGGCAACTACCGGGGTGATGGTGGTGGCCACCAGCGAACACGCCTACACGGTGCTCAAGCGAGCCTTCGCGCAGCGCACCGTGGACAAGCTTTACCACGCGCTGGTGCAGGGCCACCCGGATCCGTCGGTGGGCACGATCGACGCGCCGATCGACCGGCATCCGCGGCATGACTACAGGTTCGCCGTTGTCGCCACCGGTAAGCCGAGTGTGACGCACTATGAGGTGGCCGAGGCGTTCCGGGCCGCCTCGCTGCTCGACGTGCATCTGGAGACTGGGCGTACCCACCAGATTCGGGTGCATTTCTCGGCGATGCGACATCCCTGCGTCGGAGATCTGACCTATGGCGCCGATCCGGTGCTGGCCAAGCGGTTGGACATGAGCCGGCAGTGGCTGCATGCCAGAACCCTGCGCTTCGCGCATCCCGAAGACGGCCGGACCGTCGAATACACCAGCGAGTACCCGGACGATCTCGCGCACGCGCTCGAGGTGCTCCGCGCCGAATCATGACCCACCCTCCGCCACCGTGCGATCCCTCAAGGACATGGTCAGGTGGGGCAGGCGGCTGTGCTCAACCGGGTGAGGTGATAGGCAAGTACCCGGCGCGCCGAGTCCGGAGTGTGCCTGCCGAGCAGTAGCGCGTCGCCGATACCGGCGATCACGGTCAGCAGGATGTCCGCCTCGAGGATCGGATCGAGCCCGGTGGGCAGTTCGCCGGCGCTCTGCGCGAGCGTCAGTTGGTCGGCGAGCAGGTCAAGAAGTCGTTGCTGACCACTCTGGTACGTGGCTGCCAGCTCACGGCTGGCGAGCACCCGAACGAAGAACGCCGAGCTGACCAGCGCCTCGGTGCGGCCTTCCGCGTCGAGCGGGAGCAAGGCTTCGGCCAGCGCGCGGACCACCGCCAGCGGTGTGTCCGGCGCCGTCCATTCCAGCCGCGCCCGCACCTTGGCATCCACCCGCTCTCGCAGGTGGGTCGCGGTGAACGTGAGCATCTCCTCGCGCGAGGAGAAGTAGTGCTGTACCCGGCCCTTGGACACCTGGGCTTCTTCGGCAACCCTGGACAGGCTGACCGCTTCCAGGCCATCCCGTGCCGCGATCCGCCAGAGGGCTTCGGCGATCTGCTGGCGCCGCTGCGTGTGATCCACCTGCTTGGGCAAGTCCACTCCTCAATCGCCGGGTCGAGTCGCGACGTCTGCCAGACTCGTTTACAATCCGATCGTACCGTAAAAAGGATGGTTGCTGTGCGAGTAGCTCACTTCACCAGCGTCGAGGGACGGTCGCGGTTCCGAGCCGCCTATGACCGTGCGATGGACGCGCTTCCCGTGCCCGCGCTCACCCAGGACGTGGACACACCGTTCGGCAGCGTGCGGATGCTGCGATTCGAACGCGCCGGCAAGTCCACTGTTGGCGGATCCGGAGCCGCTGGCGGCGAACCGTTCGTCCTGTTGCCAGGCAAGGCGGCACCCGCCGCGATGTGGGCACCGAATCTGGCCGCGCTCACCGCCGAACGCACCGTGTACGCCATCGACCTGCTCGGCGAGCCGGGGATGAGCGTGCAGAGCGTGCCGATCCGGCGTACCGCGGATCAGGTCAGCTGGCTGCGCGCGGCGCTTGCCTCGATCGAGGCGGACCGGGTGCATCTCGTCGGCCACTCCATTGGGGGTTGGCATGCGCTCACCTTCGCCGCGCATGCGCCGGAGCACCTGGCTTCGGTGGCCATACTCGACCCGGCGAACACCCTTGATCGCATCCCGATGTCGACCGTGGTGCGTTCGATCGGAGCCACCTCGATCGCGCCCGCCTGGCTGCGCCGCCGGTTTTTCGCGTCGCTGGCCGATGACACCGAGGTGGACACCCAGGATCCGATCGTTGACCTGCTGGATATCGCGATGCGCTGCCACAGCTCGGCGTTGCCGCTCCCGGAACGCCCGAAACCCGCGATGCTTCGCTCGGTTCGGGTGCCGGCACTGGTCGTTCTGGGCGGCCGGAGCACGATGCTGGACCCGGAGCGGGCCCGCGCCGTCGCCGAGGCGCAGCTGCCGGACGCGCGGGTCGAAGTGTGGTCGGACGCCAGTCATGCACTGCCGGGTGAACATCCAGAGCGGACAGCCGCCCGGCTACTCGAATTCGCCAGGGAGGCGCGGCGGTGAACAATCCACAATCGACTGATATGGCGGATGCCGACCGCGAGTCGGGTACCACCGCCGATGTCCCAGCCGGGAAGTCCACGGGCGGCAATCGTGAGTTGATCACCGTAGCGATCCTGGACATCGTCGCGCCAGTGGCGCTGTACTACGGGCTACGCGCACTGGGCCTCACGCCATGGTTGGCGTTGTTGCTCGGCGCTATCCCGCCGGCCGCGCGGGCGTTGTTCTCCCTCGTGCGGCATCGGCGAATCGAGTGGTTCGCGGTACTCGTACTCGTGCTGATTGCGGCAAGCGCGGCCACCTCGTTCCTCAGCGGCAGTCCGCGATTCCTGCTCGCCAAGGACGGCGCGATCACTGCGGCGCTGGCGGCCGTGGTGCTGGCTACCGTGCGGGCGAGCAAACCGGCGATGTACTCGGTTGGCCGGATGATGGTCTCCGGATCGGGGCACGATCCGAGTGATTGGGACGAGCGGCTGCGGACATCGGCCCGGTTCCGCCGGATCTGGCAGGTACTGACCGTGCTGTGGGGAATCGGTCTGTTGCTGGACTCGGTGCTGCGGGTGGTGTTCGCCTACACGCTGCCGGTGGATGTCGTCCCCGGGCTCAGTACCGTCCAGTGGCTCGTGCTGCTGGTGGCCTTGCAAATAGTTAGCCAGGTGTACCTGCGCAGGCCGGCGAACCGGCCACTGGTGTTCGACTAGCCGTCAGTCTTCCACCAGCCAGGTGAGTGCGCGCGTCTCGTCGCCGGGTTGCGCGCTCCACCGGACCTCGCGCAGTGCCACGGTCTCGCTGAGGACGAATACCGTATGCCCGCCCGCGGTCTCTCCGGGATTCACCCCGATGCCATGGGCAGGGCGCGACGAAAGGGAGACCGGGGTCTTGTTGATGGTGCGACCGTCCGTGGTGATCAGCACCAGGTAGTTGTCCGGTAGCGAGGGGAACGGCACCGTGCCGTGATTGGCCAGCTCGGTGTGTACGACCACCGCGCGTTCCCCCTCGGCGAGTTGGTATCCCGCCGCGGTGAACAGGAAATCGGCCGGATCCTGCAATTCGACGAGCTGGATGGACAGGGGTTCACCTTCCAGGCCAACCGTTTCCAGTGTCTCGCCGACTTTCCCGGAGCGCCGCCCACCGCCGACCGGCCGGGTTCGTTCCATATCGGCCGCACCGTGGCCGGATCCCTGGTGCGTCGCACCGGCGAGGCCGCTCTGCTGATCACCCCTTGCCCAGTTGGACAGCTGCGGTGGACCCCACACTCCAAAGGTGCTGCCGCCTGGCTGCGGCTGCGCGGAGAACCGCGGCGGTCCCGCCGGGTGGGGCGTGGCGTTGGGTGGCATCGATCCCAGCGGTGCCGACCCCGGTGGTACCGCCGCTGGCTGCCGGCCGGCGGCCGGTGCCGCTGGAGGTGGCGGCTGGGCGGCGGGCCGGGGAGGGGGGTACGGCCCGGAAGGGGTACCGCGTACCGAATACGGTCCCGAAGGCGTTCCATGCACCGGATAGCGCCCGGACGGCGTGCCCTGCGGATGTCCACCGGCGGCGTTGAGCGCCGCCCGGATACCGTTCGGATCACATTCGACGCCGACGAGCAACGGCAGTCCGGACGCCGAAAGCGCGATGAGTCGGGAGGCCACTTCGCGCGGATCCATCCCGAGCCGGGCGGCGACATCATGAACCGCGGCACGGCCCAGCTCGGCCACGGCGGCCAGCAGGCGGGCGTCTACGGGATCTGTCGCTACCACGGAGTGTCACGCTACCGCCTTGATCCAAGCCGTGTGCGACTACGTCCCCGCGCGGGGCGGCCGCGAACGCGGTCAGCGCTCGGTGGCTACCCGTAGCGCCGGGCGCCGTGGTTCGTCGACGCGTAACACCGTATCGGCGACCACAAGTGGATTCACGGTCCGCTCGTAGCGCTGATAAGCCGGCAGCGCCCAGTGCTCATCCGGCGGGGTTTTCCTGGCCAGTGCCGGGTGCGAGAGCCAGAGGTGCACGACGTGGTCGAACGGCAGTTGCCGGCCAAGTAGCAGCTCGCCGTCAAGCAGCAACACGCCTGGCGTGGGCAGGGGCTGCCGGCTGGCCCGTACGGAGCGGTCGGTTGTGGTGTCCCACAGCGCGGGCAGCAGGTAGCCGTTGCCGTCCTCGCCCAGCGGGAGGAGTACTTCGCGGCGCAGCGCCCCGGCGTCCACCCAGTCGGCGGATCGCGCGGCTGGGTTGGTTCGACCCCGCTCGAGCCGCACGGAGGCCGGCCGCTGGAAATCCCACGCGGACACCCGAACCGTCGCTATCCCGCGCAGTCGGAGCGGATCGACAAGGGTGTCCGCGAGCTCCTCGGGTCGAGCCGCGGGAGCACCGTCCACCGCGACGCGCAGCCGACTCCGCTCGCGGGCGCCTGCGGCCAGGGTGTCGGCGAGTTCGTCAACGAATCGTTCCGGGGTGATGGGCCGTAACCGCACGAGTCCATGGTGCCGGTAGCGGGGTCGGCACGTGGGGTCGGCCACGTTCTGGCCAGCCGCGGGGTATTCGGGTTGCCGGGCGCGCCGTGCTGCCAGAGACTGCGCGAATGCTCCTCATCCGGCAGGAATGCGCGGGCGACGCCGAGGTGATCGCCGCGCTGCACGCGGTGGCCCATACGGATACGGACATCAGGGTTCCCGCGCTCGTCGGGGAGCTGCGCAAGGGGTCGGCATGGATACCGCAGCTGTCGCTGGTCGCCGTGGAAAACGACGATATCGTTGGGCATGTCCTCGGTACCCGGTCCTCCGTCGGTGGTCGGGATCTGCCGGCGATCGCGCTGGCCCCGCTCGGCGTACGGCCGGATCGGCGGGGCAGGGGGATTGGTTACGCGCTGTGTAGCGCGGCGATCGCGACCGCCGACGCGGCGGGGGAGTCGCTTCTCGGCATCTGTGGCCCCGCCGAGTTCTGCGCCCGCGCGGGGTTCGTGCCCGCCGCCGATTACCGGATCGATTGGTCCGGCCCCGCCGAGTTGTACGTGCGGGCGCTGAACGCCTATCAGCCCGCGTTCCGTGGTGAGTTTCACTACGCCGCCGAGTTTGGTGCGCCCGTACCACAGCAGCCCGTAGGGTGACGACGGTGACACCCGAAGAACTGCTCGCCGCTGACCGCGCCCACGTCTGGCACCCGTACGCTCCGATGCCCGGAACCGGTGAGCCGCGGTTGGTTTCGGAGGCGAGCGGGGTCCGGCTGCGGCTGGCCGATGGGCGCGAGCTCGTCGACGGGATGTCCTCGTGGTGGTCGGCGATCCACGGTTACCGGCACCCCGTCCTCGATGGGGCGGTTACCGAACAGCTCGGCAGGATGAGTCACGTGATGTTCGGCGGGCTCACCCATGAGCCGGCGATCCGGCTGGCCAGCACGCTGGTGGAGATCACACCGGAGCCGCTACGGCATGTCTTCCTCGCCGATTCAGGATCGGTGTCCGTCGAGGTCTCCATCAAGATGTGCCTGCAGTACTGGCGCTCGATCGGGCAGCCGGCCAAACGGAAACTGCTGACCTGGCGAGGCGGGTATCACGGGGACACCTTTCACCCGATGAGTGTCTGCGACCCGGAAGGTGGGATGCATTCGCTGTGGCGCGGGGTGCTCCCGGAACAGGTCTTCATCGAGCGGCCACCGATGGGCTTTCAGTCCGGTGTGGACTCGTCCTATGTGGAGCAAATGGCGAAGGTCTTCGCCGAGCAAGCCGATGAGCTGGCCGCCGTGATTATCGAGCCGGTCGTACAGGGCACGGGCGGGATGCGGTTCCACGATCCCCGCTACCTGCACGTGTTGCGGGAACTCTGTTACGCGCACGACGTGCTGTTGATCTTCGATGAGATCGCCACCGGTTTCGGGCGCACTGGCGCGCTGTTCGCGGCCAACCACGCCGAGGTGAGCCCGGACGTGCTGTGCCTTGGCAAGGCGATGACCGGCGGCTACCTGACCATGGCCGCGACACTGTGTACCGAGCGCGTGGCCGACGGCATCTCCCGCGGTGAGCTCCCGGTACTTGCCCATGGGCCGACCTTCATGGGCAACCCGCTGTCGTCCGCGGTGGCGAACGCCTCGATCGAGCTGCTGCTCAGCGAGGACTGGCGTGCGCGAGTCGGTCGCATCGAGAGCGAGCTGGTCGCGGGGTTGGCCCCGGCGCGCGAGCTGCCCGGCGTGGCGGACGTGCGTGTCCTCGGCGCGATCGGGGTGATCGAGCTGGACCACCAGGTGGATATGGCGAAGGCGACCGACGCGGCCATCGCGGCGGGGGCGTGGCTGCGTCCGTTCGGCCGGCTCATCTACGCGATGCCCCCGTTCATCTGCGACAGCGCGGAGGTGGCCGTGATCACCCGCGCGATGGTCGCCGCGGCCACTGCCGGGTGATCCACCCGATCTAGTACCCCGCCGGGTTGCGCCGCACCGGCACGGTCGTAACCTGATCGTTCGTGAGCGTGCTGGTGATCACTGGAACGGGTACCGGAGTCGGCAAGACGATGGTCACCGCGGCGATCGCGGCGCTCGCGGTCGCCGACGGTCAACGAGTCGCCGTGGTCAAACCGGCACAGACCGGAGTTTCCGCCGACGAACCGGGCGATGTGGCCGAGGTTGTCCGGCTTTCCGGGGCGGGGACCGCGCGGGAGTATGCCCGCTATCCCGAACCGCTGGCTCCGGCGACCGCCGCGCGCCGAGCTGGGATGGCCCCGGTGCGGCCGGCCGAGGTCGCCGCAGAGGTGGCAGAGCTGGCCTCGACCCACGATCTGGTGCTGGTGGAGGGCGCTGGCGGGTTGCTGGTGCGATTCGACGACGAGGGCGCCACGCTCGCCGATATCGCCTGGTCGTTGAGCGCGCCACTGCTGGTGGTCGCCGAAGCCGGCCTGGGCACCCTGAACGCGACCGCGTTGACCACCGAGGTGGCCGAGGGTCGCGGCCTGCACAGCGCGGGCGTAGTGATCGGTTCATGGCCAGCGGGTCCCGGGCTCGCCGAGCAGACGAACCTGCACGACCTGCCTGTCGTCGCGGGCGCGCCATTACTCGGCGTGCTACCTGAGGCGAGCGCGGGTGTACCGGCCAGCGAGTTTCGGCAACGGGCTCGGCGTTGGTTGTCCCCGGTCTTCGGCGGCGAGTTCGACGCGGACGCATTCGTCCGCTCCGGGTGTGCTCAATAGTGGCGAGCGTGATCTGGCTCGCATCGGTCGCCTATCGTTGTACGGCAGACTGACCGGCGGCCCATTACCACCTGACGGGGAGGCGAAGTGACCGCAGCGGCAACGCACCAGGCCGAAGGTAACCAGGCTGAGCAGGACATTCTGCAGGTCGCCAGGGAACAGGTCGTCGAGCGCGGCGTCGGGTTGTCCGAGGAACAGATCCTCGCCGTGCTTCGGCTGCCGGACGAGCGGATCTCGGACCTGCTTGCCCTCGCGCATGACGTGCGGATGCGCTGGTGCGGTCCGGAAGTCGAGGTCGAGGGGATCGTGTCGGTGAAAACCGGCGGCTGCCCCGAGGACTGCCACTTCTGTTCGCAGTCCGGCCTCTTTCCCAGCCCGGTGCGCGCTGCCTGGCTGGATATCCCCGGGCTGGTGGAGGCAGCGCGGCAGACAGCCGCGACCGGTGCCACTGAGTTCTGCATCGTGGCCGCCGTGCGTGGCCCGGACAAGCGGCTGATGTCGCAGGTGCGGGACGGGATCAAGGCCATCGCCGATGCGGGGATCGACATCCAGATCGCCTGCTCGCTCGGCATGCTGACCCAGGAACAGGTCTACGAGCTGGTCGAAATGGGGGTGCACCGGTACAACCACAACTTGGAGACGGCCCGGTCGCACTTCCCGAACGTGGTTACCACGCACACCTGGGAGGAGCGCTGGGAAACGCTGCGTATGGTGCGTGAGGCCGGTATGGAGGTCTGTTCCGGCGGCATCGTGGGGATGGGCGAGTCGGTCGAACAGCGCGCCGAGTTCGCCGCGCAGCTCGCCGAGTTGCGGCCGCACGAGGTGCCGATGAACTTCCTCATCCCACAGCCGGGCACGCCGTACGAGGACTTCGAGATCGTCGAGGGTAAGGATGCGTTGCGGACCGTGGCGGCCTTCCGGCTGGCGTTGCCGCGGACGATGCTTCGATTCGCCGGCGGCAGGGAACTGACCCTGGGCGATCTCGGAGCGGAGCAGGGCATGCTCGGCGGGATCAACGCGATCATCGTGGGCAACTACCTGACCAATCTCGGCCGACCGGCCAGCAAGGACCTGGAGATGTTGGCCGAGCTGCAGATGCCGATCAAGGCACTGAGTGACACCCTGTGACCGGAGCCAGCGACGAAGCAGCCGAGCCGCGCGAGGCGGCCGCGTTCTGTTCCTGGTGCGGTAAATCGGCGGTCGAGGGCGGCCATGACACCTGCCGGATGCGGTTGACCGCGATCGACCCGCCCCGGTACTGCCCGCGGTGCGCGCGTCGAATGGTGGTGCAGGTGACCCCGGCCGGATGGACCGCGCGGTGCAGTCGGCACGGGGAAACGGCGTCCACACCGGCCACCGGATAAGGTCTGACTCGTTACGCAACGAGGAGGTCCGGTTGTCCCAGGCAGAGATCGGCAGGGATGAGCTCGCCGCGTCGTTTGTCGCGCGCCAGCAGCGTCCCAGAGTTGTGATCAAGGCCGATCTGCTTCCCGCGATCAGCGTGCTGTCCACTATCGGGTTGATCGGGATACCGCTCGGGTGGTTGTGGTCCGAGATCGCGCCCGCACAGCAGCTGCAGGTGGTCGAAGGCGGCACCGTGCCGCTGCCCGCGGAGACCTACCACCGGTTCGACGGATTGGTCATTTTCGTCTTGCTCGGCCTGGTGGCTGGCCTACTCACCGGGATAGGGGTGTGGCTGCTGCGGGAGCGGCGCGGTCCGGTGATCATGCTGGCCGCGGTGCTCGGTTCGACACTGTCCGGGTGGCTCGCCCTCCAGATCGGTGGCTCCTTCGCGCAGAGCGCCTACGAGATCACCGGAACGCCGGAGATCGGCGACGTACTGGCGAAGGCACCGGAGATCGAATCCGCCTTGGTGCTCATCGCGCAGCCGTTGACCACGGTGTTGGCTTACGGACTGCTGGCCGCCTGGAACGGGATGGATGATCTCGGCAGACGACTCGGTTGAGCGCGCGGCGATCAGTTCATTGAGGTGTGGTGGGCGAGTTCGGTGCCGTGTGTTGGCACCGCGCGTAGCCTGCTGAGCAGGCCGGCTTCCATGGCGAGTAGTTGGCTCACCATGCGCAGTCGCCGCAGCGGATGCCGTTCGGCCAGCAGCCGCTGCCGGTCCGTCGACGCCAGTAGGCAATCGGCGGCTAACAGGTAGGGGAGTTCACCGGGGCCGGTGTCCGGATCGGGGCTGGCCCAGTCGCTCCGCTCGGCGGCGGCGGCACGGTACCGCTCGTACGCGGCACGCGCTGTGTCGACGAGCCGGGTTGTCGTATAACTGGCCCGCGAGGGTAGCTCGATATCTGGCAGCCACTCGACCTCGGCCATCAGGTACGGCTTGCGCTCCGCGTCGATCGCCCGGATGCGGAACCGATGTTGACCGTCGGTGTGGATGTCATATCGGCCGTCCGGCAGCTGCGTGGTCTCCCGCAGTACTGTCGAACAGCCGATCTCTTGTACCTGGTCGAGCCGTTCGATCTCGGTTGACCAGGCGTCCCGGATAGCGACTACGCCGAACCGGCGGTCCGGCACGGTGCCGCGCACCAGATCGACGGTCAGTTGCCGGTACCGCGGCTCGAAAATATGCAGCGGTAGCGGCGTTCCCGGCAGCAGCACGGTGCGCAACGGGAACAGCGGAAGCACGTCAACCACGCGTCAACAGTACGTCGACCGATGGTGGTGTGCTGGCTCAGCTTCGCGTGCCGGGTGGGCGTAGTACCGCGAACGGATCGGTGACCTGCATACCGTGTTCGGTGAAGCGGAACAGCGCGGCGGGACGCCCGCCGGTTCGACCCGGTCTGGCCGCCTCTCCGGTGGGTTCGAGCAGACCACGACGGGCGAGCACCCGTTGCAGATTGGTCGCGGACACCCGGTAACCCAGCGCGGCCGAGTACAGCTCACGCAGCGCCGAGATGGTGAACTGGGGTGGCGCGAGCGCGAAGCCGATATTGGTGTAGGAGAGCTTGGCGCGCAGCCGGTCGCGCGCGTCGAACACGATCCGCTGGTGGTCGAACGCGGTCGCGGGCAACGCGTCGACCGGATGCCAGGCGGTATCCGACGGGATCGCCGGGTCGTTGTCCGAGGGCACCAGCCCGAGGAAGCCGGTGGCCAGTACCCGATGGCCGGGGACCCGATCCGGCGCACTGAACACGGACAGTTGTTCAACATGCGCCAGCTGTTGCACGTCCACCTTCTCCATGAGTTGCCGGCGGATGGAGCCTTCCACGTCCTCGGTCGCGCACAGTTCGCCACCGGGCAGCGACCACCGGTGCCGATGCGGCTCCTGAGCCCGTTGCCAGAGCAGGACCCGCAGTGATCCCGCTCGCACTTGCAGCACCGCGGCCAGCACCGCATGGCGAAACGGGGTGGGTTCGGTGGTAGTATCCGACATGTTTTCGATTATAAGGCGAAAACCTAGGGATCGAGAACCGGGGTCGCCACGGGCGGCCACGAACCAACGACGAGGAGGAGTCGATGGCGGCGACAACCGAGACGGCTACCGCCACGCGACCGGATACCGCCTGGCGGGACGAGATTCGTCGACTGGCCGCCGAGCGGGACGCGGTGCTGCTCGCGCATAACTACCAGTTGCCGGAGATCCAGGAGGTAGCCGATCACACCGGCGACTCGCTAGCGCTGAGCCGGATCGCCGCGGAATCCGAGGCATCGGTGATCGTCTTCTGCGGCGTGCACTTCATGGCCGAGACCGCGAAGATTCTCAGTCCGGACAAGACGGTACTCATCCCGGATGCCCGTGCCGGCTGCTCGCTCGCGGACTCGATCGACGGCGCGCAGCTGCGCGACTGGAAGGCCGAGCATCCCGACGCGGTTGTCGTGTCCTATGTGAACACGACAGCGGAAGTCAAGGCGGAGACCGATATCTGCTGCACGTCCTCGAACGCGGTCGATGTGGTGCGCTCGATTCCCGCGGAGCGCGAGGTGCTGTTCTGTCCTGATCAGTTTCTTGGGGCGCATGTCAAACGGGAGACCGGCAGGGAGAACCTGCACGTGTGGGCGGGTGAATGCCATGTGCACGCGGGAATCAACGGCCCAGAGCTCGCCGAACGGGCCGCGTCGGTCCCGGACGCGGATCTGTTCATCCACCCGGAATGCGGCTGCGCTACCTCGGCGCTCTACCTCGCGGGCGCCGGCACGGTGCCGGCCGAGAAAGTGAAGATCCTGTCCACAGGGGATATGGTCACGGCGGCGCGGGAGACGGAGGCTAGCTCGGTGCTCGTGGCGACCGAGATCGGAATGCTGCATCAGCTGCGCAAGGCCGCTCCGGAGATCGACTTCCAGGCGGTGAACGAGCGAGCCTCCTGCCGCTATATGAAGATGATTACCGCGGATGCGCTGCTGCGCTGCCTGCGGGACGGTACGGACGAGGTGCGGGTCGATGCGGCGACCGCGCAACGCGCGCGGGACGCGGTCCGCAGGATGATCGCCATCGGTCAGCCTGGTGGTGGCGAATGACGGATCCGCGCTGGGAGACCGCGGCCGATCTGATCGTGGTCGGCTCGGGCGTGGCCGGGCTGACCGCCGCGCTGCGGGCACGGGAACGCGGGCTGCGGGTGCTGGTGGTGACCAAGGCCGAGGTGACCGAGGGCAACACCCGTCTGGCGCAGGGCGGGGTTGCCGTGGTGCTGCCGGACGCCCCCAGTCGGGATGAACGGGGTCAGGATGAATGGGGCCAGGGTGATCGGGGCCAGCGGGATTCGGTCGAGGCGCATATCGCCGATACGGTGACCGCGGGAGCCGGGTTGTGCGCTCCCGCCGCCGTTCGGGAGATCATCAGTGCCGGCCCTTCGGCGGTCACCGCGCTACGCGAGCTGGGCGCGCGGTTCGATATCGGGACGGACGGCTCGCTGGCACGCACGCGAGAGGGCGGTCACCGGGCTTTCCGGGTGATCCACGCTGGCGGCGATGCCACCGGTGCCGAGATATCCCGCGCGTTGACCGATGCCGCGCGCGCCGGTGGGTTGCCGGTGCTCGAACGGCATACCGCGGTGGATCTGTTGCGTACGCCGACCGGCGCGGTGGGTGGCCTGTGGGTGTTGGACGCGGACGGCGTGCCGGGAATCCTGCGCGCACCGGCCGTGCTGCTCGCCACCGGCGGTTTCGGCCAGCTTTACCAGGCGACCAGTAACCCGGAGCTGGCTACAGGGGACGGTCTCGCGCTCGCGCTGCGGGCTGGCGCGGTCGCCGCCGACCTGGAATTCGTGCAGTTTCACCCCACCGTCCTGTTCGCGGAAGGGGCCACCGGACGCCGCCCACTGATCACCGAGGCGGTGCGTGGCGAAGGAGCGGTGCTGGTGGACGCGGCGGGCGCGCCGGTGATGACCGGCGTGCATCCGCTCGGTGATCTGGCGCCACGGGACGTGGTGGCCAAGGCGATCAGCCGGCGCATGGCCGAAAGTGGCGGCACGCACGTCTACCTGGACGCGACCATGGTCCCGTCGTTTCGCGAACGGTTTCCCACGGTATCCGCGGCCTGCGCCGCCGCCGGTATCGATCCGCGCGCGGAACCCATTCCGGTTGCCCCGGCGGCACATTTCGCCTGCGGTGGGCTCCGCGCCTCCGTAGCCGGGCGAACCGAGTTGACCGGGTTGTACGCGGCAGGTGAGGTCGCTCGAACCGGGCTACATGGCGCGAATCGCTTGGCGTCCAACAGTTTGCTCGAGGGCATGGTGGTCGGCCGCGGCGCGGCCGAGGCGGTGGCCGCCGACAGGGCGAGCGGCATACTCGGCGACCCGCGCCTTGCGGAGGTCACGCCACCGCCGGCGATGCCCATCGCGGACCGGGCGATCGTGCAGCGCCTGCTGAGCAGGCATGCGGCGATCGGGCGGGATGCGGCAGGACTGGCCGAAGCCGCGGAACGGATCGTCGGCGCCACGGTGGTGCGCCAACCAAGCACCCGTACAGCGGTGGAAGACGCGGCGTTGAGCCTGGTCGCCCGCACGTTGTTGTTCGCGGCCGCGGAGCGCGCCGAGTCCAGGGGCGCGCATGTGCGTCTCGACTATCCGGATACCGACGATGCGCGATTCGCGCGCAGCCAGGAGGTCCGGCTGGACGTGTCCGGTCGGCCGATCGCGACAAGGCTCGAATCCGCGCGGAGCGTGGCATGACTGAGATGGCGCCCGAGATCCACGCCCCGAGCAGTCAGGACGTGCACGATGTGGTGCACGCGGCACTCGCCGAGGACCTGCGCTACGGCCCGGACGTGACCACCGCGGCCACCGTTGCCGCGGACACCGTCGCGCGCGCCGAGTTCACCCCGCGCGCCGCGGGCGTGCTCGCCGGGATTCCCGTGCTGCACGCGGTACTCGACGCGGTGCTACCCGGTGCGTACGAGGTATGCGCGGCTCGGCGGGATGGCGATCGACTGGTCCGCGGCGAACCCGCGCTGGTGGTCCGCGGTCGGGTGCGGGAGCTACTGACCGCTGAGCGCACCGCGCTGAACCTGGTGTCGCAATTATCCGGAGTGGCGACGGCCACCGCCGAATGGGTGGCCGCGGTCGCCGGCACCGGCTGCGCGATCAGGGACACCCGTAAAACCGTGCCGGGGCTACGCGCGCTGCAGAAATACGCCGTGCGATGCGGCGGCGGCGTGAACCACCGGCTCGGGCTTGGCGACGCCATCCTGATCAAGGACAACCACGTGGCCGCGGCCGGCTCCGTGGTGGCCGCCTTGCGCGCCGCACGTGCGTACGCGCCGGAGCTGCGCTGTGAGGTCGAAGTGGACACCATCGATCAGCTCCGGCAGGTACTCGAAGCCGGAGCCGACGAAGTCCTGCTGGACAACTTCAGTCCCGCCGGCTGCGCGGAGGCCGTGCGGCTGCGGGACGCGATCTCCGCACGGACCACGTTGGAGGCATCGGGCGGGCTGCGACTCGTGGACGCGATGGCTTTCGCGGAGTCCGGTGTGGACTATCTCGCGGTTGGCGCGCTGACGCATTCGGCGTCAGTGCTGGACATTGGCCTCGATCTGCACTGACATCACAGTGCAAGCGCGGGACCAAAGCCCAAGCGTGGCTCAGAGTCGGCGATTGGCCAGTACCGCGATAGTTTCCCTGGCGCGCTCGGCTACGGCCGTGTCGATATCCGCGACCAGTACGTTCGGTGCGGCGCCCAGCTGGGCGTGGACTCGACCGAACGGGTCCGCGATGGTGGAGAACCCGATTCCGGTCGGTGCCGTCCCGCTCGGCTCGATACCCGAGGCGCGCGGATCGGCCTGACCGCAACCAATCACCCAGCAGCCACTGTCCAAACCGCGGGCGCGCACCAGCAGTTCCCACTGCTCCCGTTTGCCTTCGCCGGCGCCCCAGGACGTAGGCAGCAGCACGGCGCTGGCACCTCGGTCGGCAAGTGCCCGGAACTGTTCGGGAAACCGCACGTCGTAACAGGTCGCCACACCCAGTGTCACCCCGTCCACGGAAGTCGTCACCAGTTCGGCACCCGCGGCGACGGTACGCGACTCGGCGAAGCCGAACGCGTCGTAGAGGTGGATCTTGTCATAGCCACGGTGTTCGCCCAGCCCGGTCACCAGCAGCGTGTTGTACACCCTGCCGTCTTCCGTGGGCGTGAACATCCCCGCGACCAGCCGAACGCCGTGCGTCTCGGCGATGTCGCGCGCCGCGCTCGCCCAGGCGCCGTCCAACGGCTCGGCGATGTCGCCGAGCGGCACGCCGAAGCGGCACATGGTCGCCTCGGGAAAGACCACCACGCGCGCGCCGGACTCGGCGGCTTGCCGCACGCCGTCGCCGAGCAGCGCCAGGTTCGCCTCCGGGTCCGTGCCTGAGGTGATCTGACACACGCCGATCCGCACCGACTGGGCCGTTTCCGTCATGAGCACTCCTCACTTGTTGCCATAGCTTGGCAATAGTCTCTAATCTTCGACACCATGCGCTCTCGTGCCATACTGCCCGCCATCGCGATCACGGCCGCCGTAATCGCCGCGGGCTGTACCGCACCAGCCGATCCGGACGACGACCAAACTAACGATCCGCGGTCGATGGTGCTTGCCGACTCCTACGAGCCCGATTCGCTCAACCCGCTGCTCGGTTACGCGGCAGAAGGGGCGGCCAAGTTCTACGATGGCTTGCTTGCCTTCGACGGTCAGCGTGATCTGCGCCCCGCACTGGCGGACGAACAACCCGAGGTGTCCGCGGACGGCAAGAGCTGGACCGTGTCGCTGCGTGATGACGTGACCTTCCACGACGGCTCCGAACTCGACGCCGACGATGTCGTGGCCACCTACAACGCGCTGATCGACCCCGCGTACGCCTCCACGCTCAGCTCCGAGTTCCGGATGCTGGACAAGGTGACGAAGGTCGACGCGAACACCGTCCGGTTCAGTCTGAAGTTCAGCTATGCGGCGTGGCCGGCCAAGATGGTGTTGGGCATCGTGCCGAGCGAGGCCCTGCGGAACAAGGCTCCGCTCGAGGACTCCGCGCTGAACTCCGAGCCGGTAGGTACCGGGCCATACAAACTCGTCGACTGGCGCAAGGGTGACCAGATGGTCTGGGAAGCCAACCCCGACTACTGGGGCGGCGTGCCCAAGATCAGCGAGATCACCGTGGTGTTCGCGCCCGACGACAACACCAGGGCGCAGCGGATGCAAAGTGGTGAGTTCGACGGCACGGTACTCCCGCCGACGCTGGCGAAGAGTTTCGAGGATTCCGACACCTACCGCACCGTTTACCACAAGTCCGCCGACTTCCGTTCGATCACCTTGCCGAGCGACCATCCGGTCACCGGCGATTCCGCGGTGCGCGAGGCACTGAACCTCGCGGTGGACCGCCAAGCCATGGTCGACGGCCTACTCGGCGGGCACGGCTCGCCGGCGTCCACACCGTTCAGTCCGGCATTGCCGGAGTTCGTCGAACCGGAGGCGACGTTCGATCACGACGTGGCGGAAGCCGAACGGATTCTGGACGAAGCGGGTTGGCGTGCCGGCGACGATGGAGTCCGCGCCAAGGGCGGCCAGCGGGCGGCGTTCACCGTGATGTACTTCGCGGACGACAGTCTCCGTAAGGAGCTGGCACAGGCGTTCGCCTCCGATGCGAAGGACATCGGTATCGAGGTCGAACTGGCCGGATTGGATCGCACCGCGGTGCAGCCACGGTTGGCGAAGGACGCGATCGTGCTCGGCGGCGGCAACCCGATCGATCCGGACCCGCAGGCCTACGACGCGCTGCACTCCAGCCGCGCCGGCGACGGCTACGCCAATCCGGGGCACTACCGCAACGACGAGGTGGATACCGCGCTGGACAGGGCGCGCGGCACCACCGATCCGGCGCAGCGCGCCGCCTACTACCGCCAGGTGCAGAAGGCATACGTAGCCGACCCCGGACTGGTCTATCTGGTGTTTCTGGAACACGCCTACCTGATGCGCGAGCGGTGGAGTGGCTACCAGCCCGTCGTTGAGCCGCATACCCACGGCACCACCTGGGGGCCGTGGTGGAACGTGGAGAAGTGGGCGCCGCGCACGTGACCACGCCATCGGTGCAGCCAGCCGGTCCCGCACTGTCCCGGAATACCCGGCGGCGCGCGATACTCGGGTTGATCGCCCGCCGGCTTGCCTTCGCGTTCCCGGTATGCGGTGTGGTGTTGTTCGGCGTGTTCCTGCTCGCCGCCCTTTCCCCGTTCGACCCGCTCGAGCAGTACTACGGCGTGCGGCTGGAAACGGCAAGCGAGCAGGACATGGCCAGAGTTCGCGCGGAACTGGGTGTCGACGACCCGGTTCTTGTCCAGTTCGGACACTGGCTCGGCGGGCTGTTCTCCGGCGATCTCGGTACCAGCCGATCTTTCCGGCAGCCGGTGGCCGAGGTGCTTGCCGAGCGACTGCCGTGGACGGTGTTGTTGTGCGCGGCGGGTTTGCTCGTGGCGATCGTGCTTTCCGTGACGCTCGGCGTGCTCGCCGCGTGGCGGCAGGGGGGTTGGCTGGACCGGGTGATCACCTCGGTTGGTCACGCCCTCGAGGGAATCCCGCCGTTCGTGCTCGCGCTGGTCAGCATCGCGGTGTTCGCGCTCGCGCTCGGCTGGTTGCCGGTGGCCGGGCTCACCGACGCAGGCGCCGCGCTTTCGGTCGGCCAGGTCGCTCGCCATCTCGTGCTGCCCGCCGTGGTCCTGGGTATCTCGCAATCCCCGTGGCTGGTGCTGCATCTGCGGCAGTCGCTGCTCACCGCGTTGACCGAGGACCATGTGACCGGTGCGCGGGCGCGCGGGCTCAGCGAACGCATGGTCGTGTTGCGACACGCTTTGCCCACCGCGCTACTCCCGCTGATCACGCTGATCGGCGTGCGGGTGCCCGAGCTGGTGACCGGGGCGGTGCTTGTCGAAGAGGTGTTCTCCTGGCCGGGGGTGGCCGCGGCGGTCGTGCAGGCAGCGCTCGCCGTGGATTTCCCACTGCTGGCCATGTTGACGGTGCTCGCTACCGCGGCGACCCTGTTCGGTTCGCTGTTCGCGGACGTGACCACCGCGCTGCTCGACCCGAGGGTGGCCACCGATGGCTGAGTTACCGCAGGACTGGCTGGCCGCTGGTCGTGATCGTGCCGGCACGCCACGCGGCGGGCAGCTGGGCACCAGGGCGCGGCTGCGCACCGTGGTCGGGCTCGGCGGTCTGGTCCTACTGGTGCTTGGCGCGATTCTGCTGCCCTGGCTCGGCGGACTCGATCAGACCAATGTGGACTACTCCGCGCGGTTCATCGCTCCGGGGGTGGCGCATCCGTTCGGCACCGACGCGAACGGCAATGATCTGTTGCTGCGGTCGTTCGCCGGCTTGCGTGTCTCGTTACTCGTCGCCGCGCTCTGCGCGGTGGTATCCACCGTGCTCGGCGCGCTGTTCGGCGCGCTCAGTGGAGCGCTCGGCGGGTGGCCGGACCGGCTGCTGATGCGCCTGGTCGATACCGTCAACGCGGTACCGCATCTGTTGCTCGGCATCGTGATCGTCGCGCTGTTTCGGGGAAATCTGTGGGCGGTGGTCGCCTCCATCGCGCTGACGCACTGGACCAGCGTGGCCCGGATCGTGCGTGCCGAAGTGCTCGCGCTGCGCGAGCGTCCGTTCATCGATGCCGCGATTTCCGGCGGCTCCTCGCGGATACGGGTGCTGCGCAGGCATCTGCTACCGGCCATCGTCGGCCAGGCGGCGATCTCAGCCGTACTACTCCTGCCGCACGCGGTCTGGCACGAGACCGCATTGAGTTTCCTCGGACTCGGCCTGCCGCCACATCTGGCCAGCATCGGCAACATCCTGACCGATGCTCGGCAGGCGGTACTGCTCGGATCCTGGTGGGTGGTGGTGTTTCCGGCCCTGCTGCTCGTGTTGACCACCCTCGCGACCTCCGGGATCGCCGCTGGCTGGCGCGACCGGTTGGTGCCCCGACGTCGATCGGAGCTCGCGCTGTGACACCCCTTGTGTCAACCTCAAGATCAGAATTAGGCCGCGATGTGCTGCTGGACGAGGTGTTGAGCGCCGCCGTGCTGGGCTGGGTCG
>NZ_SLXQ01000017.1 GCF_004340875.1 Tamaricihabitans halophyticus
CCGGGAAAACCACACCGACCGCTCACGACCCGACGCAGCCACACCCGGACGCGACAACCCCAAACACGTCAACTCCGACAACGCACTCATCACGCAGCCTCCTGGGTTCCCGGCGCACCAGCGCCAAACGTGGAACGCGGGTCACGCAGCCGCCCAAACGGTCCTGACCGCGTGACCCGCCGACAAGAAACCCCCACACCGACCTCCGCGATCAACCGGTCGATCTCCTCGCGCTCCGCACGCACCGCGTCCTCATGCCGATCCTCAGCGAGCGCAGAGTCCATAGAGGCCGCCAGAAACTCGACACGCTCCCGCCGCCGGGACTTCGACACATCACCCGCAGCCGCCCAGAACGCGCGCACATCACGAGGCGACATCACGCAACCTCGCCATCCACCGACGCGGACCCAACCGCGCCACAGGAACTGACGAACGCATTCGCCGCGTCACCAGGCACCCGCAACGCGCCCTTCCCCGCCCCGAGCTTCAGCGCCTGCAGCCGACCCGACTCAATCGCCCGGTAGATCGTCGCAACAGAGACATCCAACGCCTCCGCGATCGCCCCCACCCGATACATCCGACCACTCTCAAACATCCGTGCTCCTGCTTCCTTGAGATCTGTGCGTCAACTGCGACATCAGAAACGTAAACCAAGTCAGTTAGGTCTGTCAACAAACTTGACAAAGTATGTGTGCTGGCACGCCTGACAGACCTGTATGTACCCTTGATGACATGGGAAAACTCAACCCGAACAGCTCTGAGCCGCCCTACCTGCAAGTGGCGGACGATGTGATCCGGTCGATTCGTGCGGGCGAGTACAAGCCTGGTGGCCAGCTCCCGTCGTATAGCCAGCTCGCCAAGAACTACGGCGTTGCCGTAGGGACCGTGCGCAGTGCACTGGACCTACTGCGAGAACGCTCTGTGATCGTGACGCGGCAAGGAACCGGGACCTCTGTTCATCCGGGTCTCGACCCGGCATCTCTTCCGCGGTCTGTCGGCCGTTCCGGTCAGACTGGCGAGATGACCGAAGTTCTGCGGTTGCTGAATGAGATCCGTGACCGACTAGGGGTCCTTGAGGAACGTTTTCCGCCGCGTACCTAGTTGACTTCCCTGGGAGCTGGTGATGGTCACCGACCCCGTTCGTCCGGATCGCTTGTTGTTCTGCCATGTCTCAAGAATCGACCCGTTTGACCAGGAAAAACAGTGATGAGAACGGTGCGACACCGGTGACACGGTGATATCCGTGCGTCACCGGTTCATCACGTCGCATCGCCACCCCAAAGCTGCCACACTGGATGCTGGGGGTCCGTAGACCACGGAGGGAACGCCGATGAGCAGTGAGCTACCAGCCTGGGCGCGTCGTATCCGCTCGATGCGAGAGGCGCGTGGATGGTCGCAGGTTGAGGCTGCTAGCCATATGCGCTCACATACTGATAAGGAATTGCCGGCAGGCGATAATCTCACCCGTCGCTGGAAAGACTGGGAGCTAGGAAAGAGTGCACCGAGCAAGTTCTATGCCCCCATTCTTGCGGCGACCCTAGGAACGGTCACAACTGCACTGTTTCCGCCGGAGAAGCGCCACAGTGAACTCGATGTGCTCGGATCGACGGGAATGGAAACGCTGGAGATTGTGAGCCGACTACAAGCGTCTGACGTCAATGATGCGACGCTTGATGCTGTTCGAATCACGGTCGAGAAGCTGTGCTCCGAATATGCGAGGCAGCGACCGGATGAACTAATTTCAGAAGGTCGGCAATGGCTACGGCGTCTCGTCGAGATGCAAGAACAGCGACTTTCGTTTCGGCAGCGGCGGGATACGCTCGAGCTTGCCGGCTGGCTGGCCCTTCTTGTTGGCTGCCTTGAGTATGACCTCGGTCGGCGTGATGCTGCAGAAGCGACTCGGCGGTCCGCACTTAGCCTGGGCAATGAAGTCGGCAGTGGGGGGATCATGGGATGGGCGCATGAAATGCGCGCATGGTTCTCGCTGACTTCGGGCGATTATCGCGGCGTCCTGTCGGCAGCGCAGGCCGGACAGGACGTTTCTGGAAACCACAGCGTGTCCGTTCAGCTCATCGCCCAGGAAGCAAAAGCACTGTCTCGTATGGGTAAGACCGATGAGATGAACCGAGCCCTGGAGCGCGGGCGCATGCGGCTCGAATCGATGCCATATCCAGAAAACGTCGAGAACCATTTTGTCGTCGACCCATCCAAGTTCGACTTTTACGCCATGGATTGTCACCGGTATATCGGTGACAATCGCATCGCGCGCGAGCTCTCAGAAGAAGTAATCCGGGCGAGCAAGAGCTTCGATGACCGGGAGCGGTGGCCGATGCGGATTGCAGAAGCCCAGGTCACGCTGGGCGTAGTGGCCGCGCGCGAAGGTGACCTGGATGAGGCCGTTGCGCAAGGGCGGCGGGCGATCGGAGCTTCCCGGCAGTCACGTCCATCGCTGGCCTTCGTTGCCCAGGATCTAGCTACAGTCCTGCACGAGCGCTACGACGGCGAGCCGGAGGCGGAAGCTTATCTCGAAGAGCTTCAGGCGCTCCGTCGTCCCGCATAAGCGAGAGGGTCACAGAAAGGCGCTGAGTTGGCCTCTGCGGCGCTGGCGGCGTCGCGTTGGGGTTTCTCGGCGACTGTCAAGCTAGCCTGGGAAAGGCACGCGCGAAGCCGCGTATGGGCCAGTCTGCGGCTCACCTGTCGCGTTGCAGTTCTCGTTGCAGTTCGTATACGTCCGTGGTCCCTCAGATCTTGCTGATCTTGCACTTTTGGCTACGCGGGAGCGGTCCGTACGCCGCTGGACGGCCGTTCGAGGAGCTGAAAAGCGGAAGGTCGACGGTTCGAACCCGTCCCTGGCCACTTCTACACAAGTCTTCTCGCTGCGAGTACGGCTTCGCCTGCTGACTTTCTCGCGTGGCATCAATTCCTGTCCGATTGTCACGGACGCCGGTTATTCACTCACCCTGCGCCGTCGAATCATGCGGGCTAGGCTGCTGTTGTTGGCCGGCCGCGGCGACGTGCCTGCGGAAAGTTCGCTTCGAAGGGCTGAGTGTTGTGACTGGTGCGCCCCAAGTCGCGGCACGACGTCCAGCCGCAGCCACATTGTCGCGGTGTCTGCACGCTCTCATCGCGGCGGTCATCGTGGTGGCACTCGTCATCCAGCTCGCGCTGGTCTTCATGGGCGGCGGCGGGGCCGGCGCGCCGCTTACCGACGGTTCGACCAGCGTCGCGGTCCGGCTCTGGCGAATGTTCAGCTTCTTCACCATCCAGAGCAACCTGCTCGTGCTGGCCACCGCCGTGATCTTGATGTGGCGTCCGGCCCACGACGGTCGTTTCTGGCGGGTCCTGCGCCTCGATGCCATGCTCGGCATCCTGATCACGGGACTGGTCTTCGCGATCGTGCTGGCTCCGCAGATCCACCTCACCGGATGGGATCTGGTCGCCAGTACCGGGTTCCACTACATCGTGCCCTGGGGCGCCCTTGCCGCCTGGCTGTTCTTCGGCCCGCGACCCCGGATCAGCTGGGGAACCGTGGCCGCCGCTTTCCTCTGGCCGGTTCTCTGGCTGAGCTACATCTTCATCCAGGGCGTCTTCACTCGCTGGTATCCCTACCCCTTCCTGGACGTCACCACGATCGGCTTCGGCACGGCGCTGCGCAACGTCACTCTGGTACTCATCCTCGCCGCCGCGCTCGCCGGGATCCTCAAGTTCCTCGACTATCGGCTTCCCGCGCTACCGCGTGCCGCGAACGTCAATCGCGCAGGGCGTCACTGATCTCCCGCGCGGTATCCCGCACCAGCTCTCCCCAGTGCGGGATCTGCGCCTCCTCGAACCGGAACTTCGGCACGCTGATGGCTATCGCCGCCACCGGCCGGCCGAACAGGCCCGCCACCGCCGCTCCGATGGCACAGACATCGGGTCTGTTCTCCGCGACGTTGACGGCATAACCGCGCTTTCGATTCTCGGTTACCTCCCGCATGAGCGCTTCCGGATCGTCGAGCGTCTGGTTGGTGAGTTTCTTGAGGGGGCGAGCCAGTATGGAGCGCACCTCGTCATCGGACAACATGGCCAGCCATGCCTTCCCGCTCGAGGTTGCGTGCAACGGTGCGCTCGAGCCGATCGGGTTGTAGGTTCGCACCGCTTGGGGCGAGTCCACGCGCTCGATCAGCACCACCTGCGAGCCGTTGTCACCGATGACGAAATGAATCGTTTCGCGCGTCTGCTCGCCCAGCCGCTGCAAGAACGGCAGTGCCACATCCCGCAGCCGGCGGGAAGACTCGTTGTGCCGCACAATCGTGAACAGGCGCGGTCCTAGCCGCCAGCGGGTGATCGGGTCCTCCGAGACTTCGGTCCAGCCCTCTTGTTCGAGGGTGCGGAGGAGCCGTTGCATCGTCGATTTTGGCAGTTCCAGCTGCTTGGACAACTCGCCAACGCCTACCGGGCGTTCCTGCTCGGCAAGCTTCTGCAGAATCCGTAAGCCGCGGATCAGGGTCTGCGTGCCGGGCTGCGCGACCTCCTGTTTGGCGCCGCGTTCCGAGTCGGCGATCTTTTCGTTGCCACGTCCGCTCGCTTGCTCGATGTTCTCGGCCACTCATCCCTCCGAGGATTCACTACCTGACGACGATCCGAGATTCCTGATCAGTGGTCGGATAATTACATATCGGAACATCAAACCACTCAACGGAACGGCTCTACTGCGCCCAGAGTAGTGGAACCTGCGCATTACAGGCCCTTAACCGTTCCGGTCTTGACATAGATCCAACGATCCAACATATTAATGATGTGCCGCTGAACAAAACAGCGTCTCATTGTACGGCACAGCATTAAGTGGTCTCGCCGTGCAGTCGCCCTACCGCAGTCAACCGGTCCAAACAGGACACCGCAGCCTTCCATTCAACCGTCGCAGTGTCCACATCGGAACTCAGGCAAGCGGCATGACATGTCGAACCGCCCAGGAATGGGCTGACATACACGGAACGCGTGCACTACGCCTGCTCATGACCTGCCCTCGGCCCGTAGCTCAAGGCGCGGGCGCACGAGGACATCCGCGAGGCGTTGCCACCGGTATTTCGGCACTCCGCAAAGACGCGGAAGGAAAGGAATACACATGAAATCGTATCGGCGTGCTCGACTGCTGCCGGCAGCTATGCTCGCGGTACTGGCACTTGCCCTAGCCGCATGCGGAAGCGCGGGCTCGAGTGGGTCACCGGAAAACGCGATCGACGGCCTTGGGCGGTCGGTAGAACTGGCCGAGAACTTCAACTCGGACGCACATTTCACCTATGTGGGCTCGTACCCTCCTTCGAGTTTTGACCCGAACACGAGTGCATCCGGACTGGACCAGACCTACCTTGCGCCGATCTACGACCGTCTGCTCTACAACTCTCCCAAGGGAGAGCTCGAGCCGATGCTCGCCGAGAGGTTCGAAGTGGAGGGCAGCACCATTGTGCTCACACTGCGTCCGGATCTGACGTTCACCGACGGCGCGCCCTTTGACTCCCATGCGGTAAAGACCAATCTCGACCGCTACATGGCAGATGGCAGCACGCTTCGTCCGGAAGTCGCCCACATCACGGCGGTCTCGGCGCGAGAGCCACTCGTCGTGGAGATCCAGACTGATGGCTCCGTTGGGGCCACGCTCGCGACGCTCTCGGCGCGAGCGGGAATGATGGTCTCTCCCAAGGCGATCGAAGCCGGTGACGTGGAGACGAATCCCGCGGGAATCGGCCCGTATACCGCAACCAGAGTTACGCCAGGCCAGGGAGTTCAGCTGACCAAGACCGATAACTACTGGGAGCCCTCCGTGCAGCGGGTGGCCACTATGGAACTCAAGGGGGTAGGAGAGAACCAGACTCGGCAGAACGCGCTGGCCTCCGGCGAAACCCTTGCCGCTGAGGTCGAAGTTCCCACCATTGACGCACTCGGCGACGCCGCGGAGTTCGTGGTTGGGCCGACGCCACTCGTATACTTCTTTGCGGTCAACACCGCCGAACCGGCCTTCAAGGATCCACGTGTTCTTGAAGCCATCAACCTCGCCATAGATCGATCACGGATCGCGCAGGGCCTGTTCGAAGGAGCATGCGAACCTCAGGTTCAGCTCTGGCCCTCGAACAGCTTCGCCTACAACAAGGACATCGGTGCCGGGCTCGACCGCCTGCCCTACGATCCGGACCGCGCGCGTGATCTGCTCGAGGAGGCTGGCTTCGCCGACGCGCCCAGCGGGTTTGACACGGTGCACACGAACAACACCACGTCGACACAACTCGGTGAGGTGCTGCAAAGTCAGCTGGCTGAGGTTGGTGTGTCGGTGAACCCAGCACCGGTCCCCTCGGGGGGCATCGTGGAGAACTTTGGCATCAGCAAGTCGATGCCGGCTACGCTTTCCGGCTACACCGGAGCTCCGGACCCCGATGCTTTCATTCAGCGCAACCTCACCCTCGAATCGGTCTACAACCCCGGCGGCTGGGAGTCCGAGCAAGTTACGCGACTCTCGGTCGACGGAGCCAAAGCTACGGATCAGGACTCGCGCGCAGAGATCTATCACGAGCTTGCCGAAACTCTGCTCGACGAGCCCTCGCACGTCGTTCCGATCTGCGCGATGAAACGAGTGGTTGGCTTCGATCCTTCCGTGTCCAATCTGCACTCCGGCGGCGACTACCAGGACCTGCGCGGCGTCGCCGTCGCCGAGTAAGCCAGGACGGGAACAACCCGCACCTCGTGAACAGGAGGAGAGTTGAGCACGCAATTCAACGAGTTCCAGCTGTCGAGGAAAGGAAACGCGTTCGAGGACTTCACCGTAGGGCAGGTTTTTGACCACCACTGGGGAAGAACCATCACGGAAGCAGCCGCGGAGTTGTTCTCCGTCAACACATGCAACTGGATACCGCTCTACGTCAATCGCGAGTTCGCGGTGTCCGAAGGGCATCCTGACATCCCAGTGAACCCCGCGTTCCTGCTCTGCCTTTCGGTCGGCATGTCCGTTGAGGACCTCAGTGAGGCTGGCGGCCCCTTTCTGGGGGTGGAGGAGATCGTCTTCCATCACCCGGTCTATCCGGGGTGCACGGTTTACGCGCGCTCCACCGTGCTGGAGACACGCGCCTCCGAAAGTCGTCCCGACTACGGCATCGTGACCTGGCAGACCGCGCTCCGAAATGGGATCAGCGGAGCGACCGTGCTCACCTTCAGCCGCACGAACCTCGTGCGACGGCGGATGCCCGTCCACTCCTCCTGAAAGGTCGATGATGGCGCCTATCAATACGAGTTTCTCTCGCCTGCTGGGCACCCACGGGTGGTACGAGGACTTCGCCGTCGGGCAGAAAATCGAACATGCCCGTGCTTCCACAGTGGATGAACTTGAGGGTTCGTTCATCGCGAAGCAAGCGATGAACACGGCGCAGGGACACTGGAACGAGCACAGCCCGAACCCGCTGGTAAGTGGACGACTCGTTTTTGGCCTGGCCACGGCATCGCTGGTGCTCGGGTTGAGCGCACAGGACACCATGGAACATGCGGTGTCCGAACTCAGCTATGGCCGCTTCCGCTTCCTTGCCCCCGTGCAGCATATGGACACCGTGCGGGCCTACAGCGAGGTTCTGGACAAGAGGGCGCATCCGGAGCGGGCCGATGCCGGCGTGGTCGTCTTCAAACACTACGGCGTTCGGCAGGACGAGGTTGTCGTGTTCGAGGGTGAACGAACCGGCTTGATCAAGAAGCACGCGCATTGGAGCGAGTTCTGATGACCGATTCCGGTACAGTTGTCCAGCCCCGTAGTAGGTTGCGGCGAAGCGAGCTGTCCACTCCCGCTACGAGTATGCGAATGATCGCCAAGGCGGCGGGGAGCAATGCCGACTTGGTGTTCCTCGACCTGGAAGACTCCGTCGCACCCTCGGAGAAAGTCGCGGCGCGCTCCAATGTAGGCGCGGCGCTGAACGAGCTGGACTGGTCGGGCAAGACTCGTGCCTGCAGGGTGAATGGTGTGCAGACCCAGTGGTGTCATGGAGACATCATCGACGTGGTCACCACGGCTGGCGAGAACCTTGACGTGATCATCATCCCGAAGGTTCGGTATCCGCGGGATATCTGGTTCGCCGACGACCTCCTTACCCAGCTCGAAGCCAGCCTCGGCTTGGCGCCCGGGCGCATTGGGCTTGAGGTACTCATCGAAGAGACCGAGGCACTGTCCTGTGTAGAGCAGATCGCGGCCGCCAGTCCCCGGCTGGAGGCACTCATTCTGGGCGTCGGCGATCTTTCCGCCAGTCAGGGTATGCGGACATCGCACATCGGCGGTTCGGACAGCGGTGCCCACGCGTATCCCGGCGATCGCTGGCACTACGCCAGGAACCGGATGATCGTCGCCGCAAGGGCACACGGGATCGATGCGATCGATGGTCCGTTCGCGGGTATCGGCGACCCCGAAGGGTATCGCCGCGAAGCGTCCTGGGCGACAGGGTTGGGGGCAGTAGGGAAATGGTGCATCCATCCCAGCCAGATCGAGATCGCCAATCAGGTTTTCGCGCCTACCTCGGAGGAAATCGAAACGGCGGAAGGCGTGATCGCGGCGATGGCCGAGGCGGAGGCACAGGGACAAGGCGCCGCCAAGCACAACGGAATGATGGTCGACATCGCTTCAGTGCGGATCCACGAAGCGGTGCTTGATCGAGCAGACCTGTGCGGGTTGCGGAAATGTTGAGCAAGACGGGGCCGCTGAAAGGTGTGCGCGTCCTCGATCTCACCGCCATGCTGGCGGGTCCCTACACGACGATGCTGCTGGCTGATCTCGGGGCCGAGGTAGTGAAGGTCGAGCCGCCGGACGGTGATCTGACCCGGTATGCCGGGCCGTTTCGCGCGGACGATACCGAGGACGGCCTTGCCGGCTACTTCCAGTCGGTGAACCGAGGTAAACGGAGCCTGGTGCTGAACCTGCGCGAAGAGCGGTCGCGGCAGCAGCTACTGGATCTGGTTGGCCGTGCGGCGGTGCTCGTGGAGAACTTCTCCGCGGGCGTGATGGAGCGCCTCGGCCTTGGCTATGAAGAGCTGCGCGAGCACAATCCGGCTCTCGTTTACGCCGCGTTGCGCGGCTTCGGCGATCGGCGGTCCGGGGCCAGCCCCTATGCGGACTGGCCAGCGTTCGACGTCGTGGCGCAGGCGATGGGTGGTTATCTCAGCATTACCGGAACCGAGGACGGCACACCAGTGAAGTCGGGCCCGGGGGTGGGAGACATCTTCCCAGGGGCGCTGCTCGCGGTGGGCATCGTGTCCGCGCTGCGACATGCGGAGCGCACCGGTGAGGGGCAGTTTGTGGACGTCGCGATGTATGACGCGATGGTCTCGCTCTCGGAAAGAGCCGTCCATCAATACTCCTACACCGGGGTCAGCCCAGGAACCGTTGGCAATCAGCATCCCCTGCTCTATCCGTTCGGGATCTTCCGTACCGCCGATGGCTGGATAGCGCTGGCAGCCAACCGGGATCACCACTGGCAGCTCACCGCGGCGGCGATGGGCCGGCCGGAACTCGCGGATGATCCGCGCTTCAGCACCAACACGGCTCGTTCGGAGCATCGCGGCGAGCTCGCCCCGATCCTCTCTGGCTGGCTGCGCTCGCAAACCAACGCCGCCCTGGTGACGTTGCTTGGTGGACGCGTGCCGATCGGTCCGGTGCACAGCGCGGCGGACCTGTTCCGGGACCCGCATCTATCGAACCGCCAGATGCTCCTGGCCTTGGAACAGCCCGGTTCCGAGCAACCGGTGACCGTGGCAGGGCAACCGCTGAAGTTCTCCGGGACCCCATACGGCACACCGGAGAGGGCGCCACTGCTCGGCGAGGACTCCTTTCCGGCGGTGCTCGCCGCGTGGTCGGAGGGGAACAGCGAGGAGCAGACATGATCACGGACAACCGGACATCTCCGGTGGACGTCACCCAGCACTTGGCGGAACTCGTCATGACGACCTGGAACCGCCCTCGGACGGACGACGAAGCACTGATCGCGAAATGCGCGCTGCTTGACTGGACTGGTGTCACGGTAGCCGGATACGGCTCCGACATCGTCCGCTCGCTCGCCGCCGCCATCGGGGCACGGACGCCCAGCCGCTCGGAAGCGCCGCACACGATCGCGCGGTTACTGGCCACATCCGGCCATGTCCTGGACTACGACGATGTGCTCTCACCCATTGGCCATCCTGGCAACACGGTCTTTCCGGCAGCGCTCGCGGTGTCAGCTTCGGTAGGGGTGAGCGGTACCGCGCTGATCGACAGCATCGTCGCGGCGATCGAGGTCGAGGCGCGGATCGGCGATCTGCTTGGCGAGGAGCACTATGCACGGGGCTTTCATTCGACGGCGACCATCGGCATCTTCGGTGCGGCCGTTGTTGCCGCGCTCCTGTCTGGAGCGGACCGGGACGACGTGGTCGCATCGATCCGCCTCGCGGCACTCAGTGCCGCCGGCCTGAAGTCGGCATTCGGGTCCTGGGGCAAGAGCCTCCAGGTTGGTCATGCGGTCTCCGAGGGAGTACTGGCAGGCTCCCTTGTCCGGTCCGGAGCTGTCCTCGAACGCGATACCTTCGCTGGTCCCCAGGGATTCCTCGATACCCACCTCGGACAGGCGGACCTCGGCCGGCTGCGCAGTCCCTCCGAATCGGCGCTCGCAGAGCTGATCTTCAAGTACCACGCCTCGTGTTTTGGCACGCATTCGGCAATCGATGGGGCGCTTACGCTCGTCCCGCCCGGTGATCTGGAAAACCTGGTGGCCGTCGAATTGCATATCTCACCTAAGCACGTCGGAATGTGCGATCTGCCCCATGCGAGTACGGCGCTGGAAGCCAAGTTCAGCCTCGCCTATGCCGTCGCGATTGCCTTACGGTTCCGCGCCGTGGACCTGGAGACGCTTACTGACGCCACGGTCGGCGAGCCGGAAGTTCGGCGGCTCGCATCGAAGATCTCCCTGCACGTGGATCGAGGCGGGAGCTTTTCGAGAACCAGAGTCGTAGCCCGGTTCGCTGACGGCACGACGAAGGAAGCGAACGTCGACTCGTTTCAGGCCGCCCGAGGGCGGGATATTGCCGAAGTTCAGTGGCCCCGGCTGATCGACAAAGCGCGCTCTTTGCTGACGCCGTGGCTGCGTCCAGTGGATCAGGAGGCGCTACTCGCCGCCATCGGTGACCTCGAAGCTATGGAATCGATCGAACAGCTGGCGGACACCATGCTCGACCAGCTCGGCGATTCCTCGATAGGAGCGAAGGAAAGCCATGTTTGAGGAACTGACCGCGATTCCCTCGGCACTCACGGATGACCAGCAGGCGCTCCGGAACCTTGCCAGGGAGTTCACCGAGAAGGAAGTCCTCCCCGTTGCCAACGAGCTCGACCCGAGCGGTGGTCAGATCCCGCTCGAACTGCGGGAGAAGATGGCCGAGGTAGGGTTTTTCGGCTTACGGATCCCTGAGGAGTACGGCGGCCTCGGGTTGGGTGCGACCGAGTACTGCATCGTCGCTGAGGAGTTGGCCCGCGGCTGGATGAGCGTGGCAAGCATCCTGGCGCGTGGCAACGGGATGATGGGCAGCCTTTCCGACGAGCAGAAGGCTCGCTGGTACCCCAGGATGGTGCGCGGTGAGCTCCTTGGCGCAACGGCGATCTCGGAACCGGAAGCTGGATCGGATGTCGCGAACATCTCCTGTCGAGCCGTCCGTTCTGGTGACGACTGGGTTATCACCGGAACGAAGATGTGGTGCACCTTCGCCGATGGCGCCGACTACATCACCGTCTTTGCCCGCACCGCCGAGCCGTCCGATCCGGCCAAGCGTCACCAGGGTGTATCCGCCTTCCTGTTTGAGAAGGAACGAGGGTCCTTTCCGGACGGGGTCAGCGGGAACCGGGTGCGCAAGATCGGCTACCGGGGCTGGGACACCTGGGAGCTCTCCTTCGACAATGCCCGAGTGCCGGGCGATGCGCTCATCGGGGCGGAGGGAGTGGCCTTCAAGTACGCCATGCAGGGTCTCGACCTGGCCAGGGCGCATACGGCAGCCCGGTCGATCGGACTGGCACGCGCGGCACTGGAGGATTCGAAGAAGTACATGGGAGAACGTCAGGTATTCGGGGAACCACTGAACAGTTTCCAGTACCTCAGGTTCAAGCTCGCGGAGATGGCGACCGAGATCGAAGCGGCCCGGCAGCTGATGTACTCCGTCTGCCGTCAGATCGACGCGGGGCAGCGGGCGAGCCTTGGAGCTTCGATGGTCAAGCTCTTCGCTTCCGAGATGGCGGAACGGGCGACCAGCTACGGCCTCCAGATCCACGGCGGCGCGGGATACACGACGGATTTCGCGCTCGAACGCCACTGGCGCGACGCACGCCTGACCAAGATTTTCGAAGGCACCAGTGAGATCCAGATGCGCATCATCTCGGATCAGATCCTCGGACGGTGATCCTCCGGATTACCCGTACAGCACCTGGGGAATGCCCAACGGCGAGCACCCACGCGCTGTCACTGAACGAGCTGAGGTCGCATGCTTAGATACACGATCGACAAACTCCTTACCGCTTTCCCACTTCTGGTTCTCGTCGCGCTGGGGACGTTTGGTCTGGTGTTCCTCATGCCGGGGGACGCGGCCGTCACGATCGCGGGCGAGGGCGCGAGCGCAGCGCAGATTCAGACCGTTCGCCAGGACCTCGGCCTCGATCAACCGGTGCTGGTTCAGTTCTGGGATTGGTTCCAAGGTGTGCTCGTCGGCGATTTCGGCACCTCGTACAGCTACAACGCGTCAGTGTCCTATTTGATCACACAGCGGATCGAAGTTACGGTCTCGCTGGTCGTGGTTGGTCTACTCTTCGCTTCGGTGGCTGGCACCGTGATCGGCTTGTTCGCCGGCCTCAACCCTGGTGGACCGTTCGACCGAGTCACCACCCTGCTGGTCACCCTCGGCCTTGCCGCACCCACCTACTGGATCGCGATCGTCTTCATCATCGTGTTCTCGCTACAGCTCGGGTGGTTTGATGCCACGGGGTATGTATCCATCACGGAAAGTCCCGGTGGCTGGCTGCATTCGATACTTCTGCCCGCGGCGGCGGTGTCGGTGACCTCCATCGCGGACGTCTCCCGGCAGGTACGCGCCACCGCCTCCGGCGTGAAGGATCTGGACTTCGTGCGCACCGGGCGCGCGCTGGGCATCCCGCGCAGCGGCATCCTCGTGCGCCATATTGGCAGGAACAGCGGCGTTGCGACGATCACGATCATCGGCCTGCAGGTCGAGCGCCTGATCGGCGCCGCGGTGGTGATCGAGATGCTCTTCGCCATGCCGGGTTTCGGCACGTTACTGGTGAACGCGGTGCTCAATCAGGACCTGCCCGTCATCCAGATCTCTGTGCTGCTCATCGCCTCGGTGGTGATCCTCACCAACCTCGCGGTGGATATCTCCTATGGGCTGATCAATCCCAAGATCCGAACGGGTTAGGGGCGAAGGATGACTCGACGAAGAGGTAGCGCTACATCTGGTGCGACCGCTGGGCTTTTCCGGAGGACGCTGCGGAGGTTCGTTCGCCAGCGGCTTGCGATGGTCGCGCTCGGCCTTCTCGCCCTGCTGCTACTGGTCGCGCTCGTCGCTGACTGGATCATGCCGCACGACCCGAACGCGCAGGACCTTCTCGGCCAGAATGCTCCGCCTAGCGCCACGCACCCGTTGGGTACCGACGACCTCGGGCGGGACATCCTGAGCAGGCTGATCGATGGCACTGGAGTCACCCTGCTCGCGCCGTTCATCGCGGTAGGTGTGGGTGTCCTCATCGGGCTGCCCGTCGGTATGCTCGCCGGATACTTTCGCGGGATCTTCGACTGGCTCTCGACCAGGGTGGCTGACGCGCTGTTCGCGGTGCCAGGAATCCTGCTGGCGATGGCGATCGTGGCGATCAGAGGGCCATCGACCGTCAACGTGATGATTGGGGTCGGCGTCCTCTTCGCGCCACGGGTGTTCCGTGTTATCCGAGCCGAGGTGCTCGCTATTCGTCAAGCGACATTCGTCGACGCGGCACGAACTATCGGCGCCTCGCCCATGCGAATACTTCGGAACAACATCTTACCGAACACGGCAGGGACGCTGATCGTCCAATGCACTGTCCTGTTAGGAATGGGTGTGCTGATCGAGGCGGCGCTCTCGTTCTTCGGCATCGGAGTCCAGCCACCACAAGCGAGCTGGGGTGTTGTGCTCCGTCGCAGTTTTGACTCGCTTACCGAGGCCCCGATGCAATCGATCTATCCAGGGATCGCGATCACGCTGCTGGTCCTGGCCTTCATGTATGTAGGCGACGGCATCCGCGAGTCCATCGGGAAAGAACACCGAGAAGCCGGGTGGTGAGCATGATAACTCGCGCAGGCGGTAACCACGAGAATGGCTACGCGTTGCGGATCGACGACCTCAGCGTCTCAGCGGCCACCGCCGGCGGCGTGGTCGACGTGGTAAGCGGTGTCTCGTTCGATCTCCGCCCGTGCGAGATCACCGCCCTGGCCGGCGAATCCGGCTCGGGAAAGACAGTCACGGCACTTGCTGTGTTGCGCCTACACGATGTGCGGACGCTGCGGATCCGCACGGGACGGATACTCGTCGACGGAGCGGATATGGCGAGTGCCGGCCCGGATGTCCTTCGAAGGATCCGTGGCGAGAAGGTTTCCATGGTGTTCCAGGAACCGATGAACAGCATCGATCCGATGTACACGGTGGGTAGCGCCATCGTCGAGGTGATTCGGGCGCACCAGCGCGTCACCCGCCGCGCTGCGTTGCGGCAGGCCGGCGAGCTGCTCGAGCATGTCGGCGTTCCGGATCCGCGCAACCGGCTCGGAGCCTACCCCTTCGAGCTCAGCGGTGGTCTGCTGCAACGCGTGATGATCGCGATGGCCATTGCCAACCAACCCAGTGTGCTGATCGCCGACGAGCCCACTACGGCGCTTGACGTCACGGTGCAGCAGCAGATCATGCAACTGCTGCGCCGCCTCGCGGATGAAGGGATGAGCATCCTGCTGGTAACCCACGATCTCGCCGTGGTTTCGGAGTACGCGGACACGATCAACGTGATGTATGCGGGGCAGATCGTCGAATCAGGCCCTGTCCGAGAAGTACTGAGCGAACCGGAGCATCCGTATACGGCTGGCCTTGTCGGCGCTGTCCCCGATGTGGCGAACCGGCGCCTCGAGCTCAGCACGATTCCCGGCCGCGTCCCGCCACCGGACGAGTTTCCCGCTGGCTGCCGGTTCGCGCCGCGGTGCTCCTTCGCCGAGGCCGAGTGCGACGCACCCGTCGCACAGCTGTTCCCGCGCGAGGAGCGCCGAGTCCGTTGCGTCCGTCATGCACAGTTGAGTCTTGAAGGTGTTGAGCCGTATGCCTGAATCGGATATCTCCGGCGTGCAGGACGTGACCAGCCCTCGGGTTGTCGCTGAGAACCTGACCAAGGTGTTCGTAACCAAACGAAACGCGTTCGGACTGCCAGCGCGCAGACTCACCGCGGTACGTGGAGTATCTTTCGAACTGCGGCAAGGTGAGATCTATGCGCTGGTCGGTGGGTCTGGATCAGGCAAGTCGACGGTGGCGCGCCTGCTTACCCGACTGGAAAAGTCCGATACGGGACGGGTCCTCGTCAACGGAACCGATTGGACTCTGCTGCGTCGCTCCGCCCTCCAGAAGCAGCGCAGAGCTATGCAGATGGTTTTCCAGAACCCCTATGCCTCCCTCGATCCCACCAGTATGGTCGTCCATCTCGTTGGCGAACCCATGATCATCCACGAGAAGCTTGCAAGGCGTGACCTGGATGCGCGGGTACGTGCCCTGCTCGACGATGTCGGCCTGCCAAGCGACTCGCTTCACAAGTATCCGCACGAGTTCTCTGGCGGGCAGCGACAGCGGCTGGCCATCGCCCGTGCACTCGCGGCCGACCCGGACGTCATCATTGCCGACGAGGCGGTGTCCGCATTGGACGTGTCCAGCCAGGCGAAGGTGTTGAACCTGCTGCTACGACTGCGCCGCGAACGGTCCTTGACCATCCTGTTCATCACCCACGACCTCGGTGTGGTCAGGCAGGTCGCGGACCGGATCGGGGTGTTGAGCGAGGGCGAACTCGTTGAGGAGGCGCAGGCGGATGCGCTCTTCGACGAGCCCACTCACGAGTACACCAGAACCCTGCTGCGGTCGGTCCCCATCATGGGACGATGGCGATGAGAAGGCGGCTAGCTTAGCCGTCCTTTCGGGCGGTAGGTCCGGCCGAAGCTTCGCGGACTGTCCTGGTAGATCTCGACCAGTTCCCAATCGAACCGCCTTCCGCCGGAGACGTCGAAGATCCGAACACCATCGCCGAGAAACACCGGGGCGACGAAGATCTGTAGCTCGTCGATCAGGTCATGTTCCAGCGCTTGCCGGGCGATGTCCGCGCTGATGATCTGTACATCGCGCTCGCCGGCGATCTGTTGAGCGCGTTCGATCGCCTCGGTGATGTGACAGTTCAACGCGGTCACGTTCGGATCGTCTGCCAGTTCCGCCGGACGGTGCGTCAGCACGAACTCGGTTCCCGACCATGCCCCGCCGTACGGCTCGGCGGTCAGCTCGCTGCGTTCGTCCCGCTGAGCCTTCGCCGCGTCGTAACCGGCCCGGCCGGAAATGATCACGGCCACGTCGCCAGCCATCTGTTCGACGGTGCCATCGGCAAGCGGTTCGGCCGCGGACATCCAATCCATGTCATGTCCTGGTCCGGCGATGAAGCCATCGAGCGAGCTGGTGAATCCCCACGCGACTTTGCCCATTTCTGCTCCTTGTCCAGCGCACGGTGTTAGTACTGAGCAGATTAGTCGGGTTGTTGCTCGCGGGTGTTCGCGTAGAGCCCCAGGTAGCGTTCGTGCGCCGCGGTGACCGCGGCCAGATCGCCGGTGGCGAGCAGGTCAAGCAGCAAGCCGCGAACCACGGCCACGCCGAGCCGCGCGTCAGTGTGCGCCGGGTCCGATTGGCCGGTCAACTCGGTGAAAGCCGCGGTGAGCGGCGGGAGCCAGTCGGTGACGGCGCCCCGCAAGAGTGGCTGTGCGAAGGACTTGCCTTGCAGCGCGGCGGCATAGAGCTCGAAGTACAATCGTTCCCCTGCTGCCCGTTCCGGATCGGCAAGTTGCCGCCACCAGGCCCGCGCCGCGGTCAGCTGGTCGCCGTGTTCGGCTGCGACGGCCGCGAACCGGTCCCGCGCGTCGTCATCGATCAGCCGGACTACCGCGAGTAGTACCCCGTCCAGTGAGGCGAAGTGATAGATCAGCATCCGATGACTGGTCCCCGTCGCTTCGGCGAGCGAACGCAGACTCCATCCCGTCGAGCCGTTTTCCGTCATCACCCGCACGACCTCGGCCAGCAGGCGCTGTCGTGGCGCTGATTCGTCCGAGCTCATCCGTCGGCTTCGGCGAGTTGGGCAAACGTCGCGGCCTCCTGGCTGACCATGTGCCGTGCCTTGCGGCCGAGCGCAAGGCGGATCAGGGGCGCCAGCGGTCCCTGCCAGGAGAGCTCAAGGACCAGTCTGGTGCCGGTGCCGTCCTCGTGCACGTCGTGCCTGGCCGTCGTGCGCACCCCGGGCATGCTCGCTTGCCAGGTGAAGGACTGGCCGGGACACCAGGCGGTTACCAGGTAGATCGCCTTCGCCAGACCGGGTTGGGTGACGCGAACCGTGAGCCGGCGCCAGTAGGGCGCTCATCCAACGGCTCGACCTCCGCGAAGGTCGGGAGTAACCGACCCCAGGCTCGCAGGTCGCCGAGGTAGCGCCAGACGGCATCCCGCGAAGCGTCGATTCGGCGCTCAACTCTGATCATGTACCAAATGGTACACGCGAAACCGGGTGCCGGTACGCGCGTTCTTTAGGGATCTTGCGGTTACAAGGTGTAGCTACGGGTGCTAGGCCGATGATTCTTGCCGCGGCACGCCGTCGTTCTGGATGGCACCCTTTCCGCGCCCGCGGGAAGGCCGAGCGAAGAGGAGTGTGCACCCCGTGACCGAGGAGAAGGTGAGCGTTACCCGGACTATCGCCGCGTCCGTGACGCGAGTGTTCGCAGTGTTGGCGGACCCGACGACGCACGCCAGGATCGATGGAACCGGCTGGGTCCAGGAAGCCGTCGACCAGGCACCGCTGACCGAGGTAGGGCAGATCTTCCGGATGGACATGTATCACGCAAACCACCCGAACGGTGACTATCAGGTGGTGAACAAGGTCCACGTGTTCGACGAGCCGCATGCGATCGCCTGGTTGACGGGGGAGGACAAGGGCGGCGGCCGGCTGGAGTTCGGCGGCTGGATCTGGCGTTACGACCTGGCGCCCAACGGTCCACTTGAGACCAACGTCACGCTCAGCTACGAATGGACAGCGGTGCCCCAACACATCCGGGATTACCTCGAGTTCCCGGTATTCGGCCCGGACCATCTCGGCAATTCCCTCGACCACCTGGCCCCGCTCGCCGAATCGACTCCTGCGGCAGGGACCGTTAGCCGCGCCAGTTCGCCGCCTCGCGCTTGACCGCCTCGGGGTCGAAGTCGTTGTAGCGCTCGGCGAGACCGTAATCGACCAGTCCGCTGTTTCGCAGCTCGATCGACTCGTCGACCATGCCATAGCGGGCGAGCTCGTCAACGGTGTGCTGCATCGCGTCATCGTCCTGGACGCCGTACTCGCCGTCCGCGCCCGGGCCGCCGGTGACATCCAGCCGGCGGGTGAGGATCTCCACCGCCTGTTTGCGGGCCGCATCCTCATCCGCCGCGGCCGGTTTGGACTGCGGGAACTCGGCCCAGTGCATCTGGATCGCGGTCTCCGGGTTCTCCTTGGCGAACACCATCGACTTGAAGAAGGCGCGCGCCATTCCGACAACGCGGTCGGGTTCGTTCTCGATGCTCTCCTTGCGTACCACGAGTGCCGAGGTTCCGGTGAGCTCGTTGAGTGGGGTTTCCAGCTCGCGCAGTTCGGAACCGAGCAGATCGCCGATCACCACGTTCGGTCCGTCGTAGCCAGCGTAGGCGTCAATCTCCTTGCCGCGCATCGCTTCGGCGGCCTGTGCGCCGTATCCGACGGGTAGGTACTCGACGTCGCTTTCCGGATCGAGGCCAGCCTCGGTCAGCACGCCCTTGGCGTAGAGGTTGCTGATGGAAGCGAGTGTGCTCGAGCCGACCGTCCTGCCGCGTAGATCCTCGACCGTCTTAATAGGACTGCCTTCGGGTACGACGATGCGGAAGATGTTGCCGTTGGTGAAACCGACAACCGCAAGGCCATCGTCCTGTCCAGCGGCCGAAACCACTGCGTTCACCGATGCGTAGGTCATAAAGGACTGTCCGGTCGCCACTGACTGTACCGCGGACAGCGCCGTATCGACGGGCTGAATGGTGACGTCCAGTTCCTCGTCGTCGAAGTATCCCGCCCGTAGCGGTACCGAGGTGTAGGAAGCGGTGGTCGCGGTGAGCGATTTGTCCGGGACGGCGAAGATCTGCCCACCGGCCGCCGAGTCGCCGCCCGTTCCGCAGGCAGCCACCGTAAACATGGTCAGCGCGGCCGTTCCGATACCAACTAACCGCCTACGTGCAGTGGAGATGGTCATGGTAACTCCTCGAATGCCTACCGCCGTGAGTCAGCGGTTGCGGCGTACCAGCCGCTCGGTCAAGGTCAACAGGCCGTAGAAGGTGAGTCCGACGATGGACAACACGATGAGTGCCGCATACGTCGCCGCCACCTCTCCGGTCGTGGTGAATTGCTGGATGGCATAACCGATCCCGGTGCGCGAAGCGACGAACTCGCCGACGATGGCGCCGATCAACGCGAGTACCGCGGCGCTGTTGAGCGCGGGAAAGATGAAGGCAAGGGCGTTCGGGATCCGCAGGTGCCGCAGTTCCTGCCATTTGCTCGCGCGTAGCGACCGGAACAGGTTCACCTCGTCGTCACTGACCTCGGTCAGTCCGGCCATGGTGTTGGTGAGAACCGGGAAGAAGGCCAGCAGCGCGGCGAGAACTACCTTCGGCGCCAGGTCGTAGCCGAAGATCGCGACGATCAGCGGGGCGATCGCCACCTTGGGAAACGTCTGGGAGACAAGGATGTACGGGTAGACCGCGTTGCGCACGATCGGGGAGTAGGCGAACGCGGAGCCAATCACCAGTGCGGCCGCAACGGCGAGAAGGAATCCGAATACGGTCTCCTGGACGGTCGCGGACAGATGCGGCCACAGCGTGCCATCGGAGACCATCTGACCAAGCGCGGCGAGTACATCAACCGGCGGCGCCAGCAACAGCGGTGATACCGCGCCGGAGGTGGCAAGCACCTGCCAGCCGGTCACGATCACGATGAAGATCAGCACCGCGAGCACCGCGGACTTGGTGCCGGCGCTGCTCCGCGAGCGCGACGGCCGGGCCGTTTCACCCGTGTCCGGGGCGACTACCGGGGTGGCCATCAGTGCTCACCTCCGGCTTCGCCAAGGCGTGCTTCGTCGAGTACGGCACGGATATGTCGAATGGTGTCGTAGAACTCGGGGGCATTGCGCAGGCTTCGCTCGCGTGGGCGGGGCAGGATCACCGGAACGGTGGCATGGATTCGACCGGGGCGCGCGCTCATCACCACGACGTGATCGGAAAGGAAGACCGCCTCGGAGATGCTGTGCGTGACGAACACGACCGTCTTCGGCTCGTGCTGCCAGACTCGTAGCAGCTCGTCGTTCAGGTCTTCGCGGGTGAACTCGTCAAGCGCGCCAAAGGGTTCATCCATGAGCAGTAACGAAGGCTGGGTGATGAGCGAGCGGGCGATGGCTACCCGCTGTTCCATGCCACCGGAAAGTTCCTTCGGGTAGTGCTTCTCGAATCCGGCCAAGCCCATCATGGCAAGCAGTTCACGAGCTCGCGTTTCGCCATCGGCTGGCCGGCCGCCGTCGAGATCGAGTGGCAGGCAGATGTTGTCCAGCACGTTGCGCCAGCGCAGCAGGGTCGGTTTCTGGAAGGCCACGCCGATCTGGGGCAGTGGCTCGACGACCGTGTCCCCGTCGATGGCGATGGTCCCGCTGGACGGCGTGAGTAGGCCGGCGATCATCTTGAGTAGCGTCGACTTACCGCAACCGCTAGGGCCGATCAGCGAGACGAACTGCCCAGCCTCGATGTCTATGTCTACTTCGGATAACGCGGATACGCGCTGGCGTTTCCCTTCGAAAACCTTGGACACCGTGCGCGCGGTGATCGCGGACGGCTCGGTGGTATCTCGCCGCGAACCGTTCGCGAGTGTGCGGGTCGCCATCCGGTCACTCCTCTTCGAGTTGTTGATTGCCGGGTTTCGGCAGCACCTCGGTGTAGAACCGCATCCAGTTGCCGCCCATCACCGCGGACACCGACTGGTCGTCGAAGCCGTACCTGCGGAGCGCTTCCGCCTTGGCAGGAAACGCCGTGGTGTCAGGGAACCACGGCAGCGGTGGCTGCTTGCCCGGATTCGTCGCGGACCCTGCGCCGTACTGCGGTCGCATGCTCCATCGGCCTTGGCGCATCCACTGCAGATGTTCGAAGGTCACCTTCCGGCCAAGGTCCGTGCCGATCCCGACATGGTCAAGACCGATCAGCTCGACGGTCTTCGCGACCATCTCCGCCCATGCGTCAATGCTCTCGGCGTACGGGCCGGAAATATTGCGATACCCGGACACGCCAAGCATCCCGCCGCGCGCGGCCAGCTCGGTCAACACGTCATCGGGCTTGTTACGCGCATGCGGCACCAGTGAAGCGGCATTCGCATGGGTGATCGCGACCGGTACCGCGGAGTGCTCGATGGCTTCGAGACTGGTTCGATTGCCGACATGCGACAGATCGATCGCCATGCCGACCCGGTTCATCTCGGCAACTACCTCGCGCCCGAACCGGGTGAGGCCACTGTCCGGATCGTCGTAGCAGCTGGCGCCAATATCGTTCTGGATATTGTAGGTCAACTGTCCAACGCGGACTCCGAGGTCGGCGAACAACTCGACGAACCGGATACGGCCGGCGAGAAACGCGCTGTTCTGGAAGCCGAGCAGGATCGCGGTCCTGCCTTCGGCCGCGATTCGCCCGATATCCGCGGCGGTCCGCGCGATACCGATGAGATCGGCGTTCTCCCTTTCGAGTTCACGCCAGGCGGCGAGCGAATCCATTGATTCCAGCGCATCGCCCCAGTAACCGCAGGTCACCGTGACGCAGCTGAGGCCACCATCCCTCAGCTCGGTGAACACCTCGCGGTCAAATTCACTGCATTCGAGTCCGTCGACGTAGTGCACCAGGTTCTCCTTAGCTCAGTGTGCGGCTTCGGCCACGTAGTCGGGATCGGTCTCGGTAAGCCCGGCGCCATCGGTGAGCAGCGCGGCTCCCGCGTGATTGCGGGAGAGCGGGGTGTCGGCGGTCAGTGCCTCATTGGACCGGTGATAGAGCCGCCACCAGAGCTCGGCCGGCACGGTGAGTCCGTGTATGGCGGGCTTGCGCAGATGCTGGCCGCCGGCCATCGCGGCCAGTGAATCCGGGTGCACGGTGTTCGTTGCTTGACTAGCGTGCACCCGCTGCCCTTCCGGCGTCGCGCGTACCTGGATATTCGCGCCGAGCCGCCCGCCGAGTGGTTCCATCACCGGCAGTAGTTCGGCGTCGCGCAGTCCGTGCACGGTCAGCTCGGCCCGACCGTACTCACCGGAGGTCGCCAGCGCCAGGTCGACGAGTGCGGGTGCCGCGAACGGGGCGGGAATACCGTTGGCAGTGACGGTGAGCGCCGCACCGTCCTCCTTGGTGAGCGCAGGCGTGCCCCAGCAGCCTGGTTCGCAACGATCCAGGAACCGCAGGCCGCCGAGTCCGATGGCTTCGGCCGCGACGACGGCCTCGCGTACGGCGGCCCAACTTCCCTTGGCGACACCGAGCAGCATCACGATGCGTTCAGTGACCAGTCGGGTTTCCCGCAGGCTCACCTGTAGCGTGGGAATCGGGCTCACCGCGCGCCATCCTTTCCAACACTTGTTCCTCGTCCAGAAAGGACCTCGTTGATCTCGTCGGCCGCACGCAGCAGCTCGGTTGTCGCGGTCTGGACATCCAGCCTGCTAGCTGGTCCCGCCAGGCTGAGCGCGCCGACGCAACCGCCATGCACGTCGAATACCGGCGCGGCGATCCCGGTGACTCCGTCCAGCCACCGTCCACTCGAGATCGCATGGCCGGCATCTCGCAGTGCGGCCCGGTCATCGTCGTCCGGAACCTCGACACCACGCTCGCGCAGATCGGCCAGCTGCCGCTGGTCAGCCCAGGCCATCAGTACCTGCCCGGAAGCGCTGCGGTTGAGCGGCATCTGTGCTTCGGCGCGCAGATCGACCTGGAGGGTGCGGCCCGGCTCAAGCCGTTGCACGATCGTCGCGGTGTCCCGCTCCAGGACGGCGAGTGAGACGGCTTCCCGCACTTCGCCGAGTAGCCGCTCCATCGCGGGTAGCACTCGATCACCCAAGCCAGCCTGGCGCAGGGCGGATTGGCCGACCCATGCGGCGCGCAGCGTGAGCCGGTACGCGCCTTCGTCCGTCTGCTCCATCCAGCCGGCCGCCGTCAGTGTGACCAGTTGCTGGTGGATGGCCGCCCGCGACCAGCCAAGCTCGCGAGCCAGCTCGGACACCCGTACCGACCGTTGTGCCTGCGCGACGGTCTCGAGCACGCCAAGGCTCTTCAGCGTCGTCGAAAGCGGTTGGGTGCGCCGCCCGCCCTGTTCCGTCACGATTGTGTTCCTTCCGCTTGGCCGGGTTCGGCTGGCCACCACCAAGTGCTCTGGTCGCCTGCCGCGATGTCGGACCGGGTCGGTGCGCCCTGGAAGATCAAGCCTCGAAGTGTCCGGTTGAGGTAGTCCTTGGTTCTGTCCAATCCATACAGTGCGCCGTTCATCAGCCGGATCAGCCTTGCCGGCACGAAGTCCACATCGAGCGCGTCCATATGTGGCTGCGCGTACGGGTTGTCGCGTAAGGCCTGAAACCGCTCGACCGCGGCAAGTTGTTCGGGATTGTCGAAGAGAAACCTGCCGACCCGCATGCCTGGCGCGTAATCGCTGAGTTGCGCACGCAAGGTCCTGGCGAACCCTGGAACGTCCACGGAAAGATCGAAGCCGCCAGGTACCTCCTCCCGGGGACCCGACCTCGGCTCTTCCGACGCGCGAGACTTGTACCAGATCCGTCGCCGATCCTGCTTTGCCGCGATCGGTAGGTCCAGCGCCCAGCGGTACTGCTCGTCGAGCACGGTACGCAGTTCGCCGATGGTCATCCCCGGCTCGCGCTCGAGCTGCTCGTTCACCAGCAGCTCGCCGGTGAGGCGTGCGCATTCTTCCGGGACGAACTCGATCAGTAGCGCGTCCAGTGTTTCCTCGGCTTCCGCGCTGACCGTGCCGGATATCGCGGTGCGCAGTCGTTCGAAGGCTGGTATGTCAGGTTCGCCGGGCGCGGTTGGCCATTGGTCGCACCGCAGTTGTCGCACCAGGCCGCGAACCTGCTCCAGCTCGGCCGCGACTTGGTCGCTCGCCGGAAAGACGTTGTAGCTCATCGGGTCCTGCTTGCGGTAGGTGATCGCACGGTCGAGCAGGTCAAGCAACCTGCCGAAGCGCTCGTCGCCAGGCGCGGGGTCAAGCCGCCGAGCGGCAAGCAAAGCGCGCTCGCGCAGGGTCAGCCAACGGTCAACAAGGCGCGGATGGTTCGCCACGAAAAGTACGAGCCCCAGAGCCGATCCGTTTCCCAGGCCAAGGTAGCGCCGGTACTCGTGGTCAAGTGGAACGGCGTGCGGCGAGTTTGTCCTGGCGAGCCGTTCACACAGGTCCACACTGAACTCGCGCATGAGATAGGCCGCGAGCATCTGCGCGTGGTAGGGAACCCGCAGTGGGTGGTCATCGCCGTAGGCGATGAACGTTCGGGTGCCGAACGTACCGTTGGCATCGAGCCCGGTGTTGCGCATGAGGTAGCCGATCTCGCGCAGTACGGCGAAATCCGGCTGGCGGCCGGCGGCGAGGGCCTGCACGGTGTGTTCGAAAGCGCGTAGGCTGCGGTTCGAGCGGCACCAGACGAGTGTGTTGGGAGCCGCTCGACCGGCGTACAGCTTCGGCAGTTCGCGGCGGGTTTGCTCGATCCGGTCAGGGTCAGCTTCGCCTTCCCAGAGCGCACCGACCATGTCCCAGCTTTGACCGATGATGCGCGGAGTCCGATCGACCATCCGTGGTTCGGAACTGAACGCGACGAAGGACAGTACTCCGCGGCCAGTGTCTACTCGGTACACGGCGGTTCCGTTGCCGGTGTCGTCTATGTCCATAGCGGACAACTCGATGCGCCAGCGTTCTCGCGTCATCAGGTCGATCAACGACCGGCTCGCGCTGAGTCGCGTCGGCTGCATGGCCGCCAAGCGCCGGGGTTCCATGAGCTTTGCGGGATCGCGCGGTACGAGGAAGTCAGTCGCAGCCGGTCCGCCAGCGGTATGCATCCACCCAAACCTTATGTGTCATAAATATCTTGACGTCATCTGCTTTTGCATGACACTATGCGAGTGATGCACTGCCTCACAAGGGGTGGCGGGCAGATTTATGCCGCTCGCCTGAGCGAGTGCACGTTGTTCGCCTTCGCGAATACCAGACGGCCGCATGCCCCTGACCGCAATCTTTGGGGATCTTGCGGCTGGGGCGGCGCGTTAGCTACGGCGCGCCAGCAGATAGCCGTGCCGGAATCGTTCGCCTTCGTGTGGTTCCCGCTGTATTCGTGCGATCTCGGTGAACCCGTTCTGCCGCAACAGCTCCGCGATACCGTCCGGAGGCCATTGATAGGCGATCGCTACTTTGTGGTCGGTTGCCTCCGGCTGTGGCGCGTCGCCAGCGAGGAAGCCGAACAGCAGGTGTCCGCCGGGTGCGAGCACTCGCTGGAATTCGCCGATCACGGCTGACAGTTGCCGAGGTGGCGTGTGGATGGTGGAGAAGAATGCGAGAATGCCGCCAAGGGATCCGTCTGCTAAGTCCAAATTGGTCATTGAACCCTCGTCGAACGGCAGATGCGGATTGGCCCGCCGAGCCAGGCTGACCATCTCGGGGGACAGGTCGATGCCGAATGTGGTCAGCCCGAGCGCGTGCAGGTGTGCGGTCACCTGGCCGGGGCCGCAGCCGATATCGGCGACCGCACCCGAACTGTTGTCCCGCACGAGTTCGGCGAACGCGGCCAGCAATGCGCGTTCCATCGGCAAGGAGTCGAGCATATCGCGGAACAGCTCGGCGTAGCGGTCAGCAACGGCGTCGTAGGCGATCCTGGTCTGCGCGACGGTGGGCTCGGTCATGGCGAGACACTAGCCGATGGCCCGCGCCCCCCCGAACCGCGATCTTGCGGTTAGTTGCTCGGCAGCGTGGCGCGTGCCTGCGCTACACAATCGGCCCAGGCGGTGTCCGCCAGCGGGGTTACGCCCGAGTCGCCCTGGAAGGCGCTCGAGATGATTACGTCCGGCTCGAGGGTGGCCAGCAGGTCAAGGGTGGCGGCTAGTGCGGTGGCGTCGCTGACGCCGGGAATGTAGCCCGCGCTCCAGGTGCCGTCCGTGGTGCGGAAGATGGTGTCCCCGGTGAGCAGGTAGCGACGCCCGTCGGCGCTGGTGAACAGGAAGCAGGTGCTGCCGGGGGAGTGCCCCGGCGTGGGGATGACCTCCACGCCGTTGTCGTCGACATGGCGTTCCGCGAGCTGCACCTGAACCTCGGTGAAGCGGCCGATCGCGTCCAGCTCGGCGGCAGGGGCGTGCAGCGTGGCGCCAAAGCGTTCGGCGATCTCCTTGAGGACATCGCCAGCCTCGTCCTGATGGCTGAGGTACTGGTGGGCGATACCACCGCGTTCGGCCACCGCGTCTAGCGAATCGCTACCGCCCGGGGAGTAGAACAGAAGGTTGTTGCCTGGACGCGAAGTCCACAGGTAGGCATGGGTAGTCAGGCCAGGAAATGGCGAGAAGGTCGGTGTTTCCCACAGGTCGGTACTAACTTGGGTGAGCATCGCTGACTCCCGGTTCATGACTGGCGGTTCGTGGCTGGTTCCAACGCTAAAACCTCAACTAAACTGGAAGTCAACATTCGGAGTGACTAGATGCGCCGCGCGGTGGCCAACCGCGTGAGATAGCGCTGAGGAATACCTCACCGCCGCTGAGCTCGCTAACCTTGAAGAACGCGAATACGGGACGTCACCGAATCCACCGTGCCCAGTGATCGCAAGATCCCTAAAGAACGCGATCGTGCAGCGGCTCGGCTGGCAGGTCCTGCGAATCCCCGCATGGCGCGCGTATCTGCAGGCAGAGCAAGTCGTGGCCGAGCTCAGACGGCTTGGCTAGCCACGGTCGTCAGGTGCCAGGGAAGCTGACTCGATTGAGGTCAAGCACGCGGATTGCTCGTCCTGTTGAGTCGAGCTGGCGCCACATCTGCTTCATCGTGTGCAGGCACACTGACCGGTCGACGATCGAGAGTTCCGGGTGTAGCTCGCCGACCACGCGCTCGAACTCGGCAAGACCTTCCAGGGTGCGCAGCCAGACCATCAGCAGCAGGTTGGCCGGACCGGACAGGGCGCAGCTCAGCCGGACCTCGGCTCGATTACCGAGCGAACGCGCTACCTGGTCCAACGAGCCAGGCGGTACCCGGGCCCACAGCACGCCGGTAATCGGCCAGCCGGAAACCGACTGCGCCATATCGCAGCGCAACCGCAGATGACGGGTATCCAGCAGCCTGTTCACCCTGCGGCGCGCGGTCGCCTCACTGATCCCGACCCGCCCAGCGAGCTCGGTGAACGACATACGCCCATCAATATGCAGCAACCGGTACAGCGCCCGGTCGGTCTCGTCCACGGTGGTCCCTCGGGATTCGCCAGCCGTGGGCGGCAATCGCCCGCGCCGCACCGGATCGAGACTGTCCAGTCGCCACCGACTGGGTTCGGTGTAGCCAACGGTGCGAATCTCCGCGTGATAGGACGTTACGCCGGGCAGCTGGCCGAGTACATCGCGGAGAAAATCCGATACCGCCGCGGGGTTGCGCAGCGCGATGACCAGAAGTAACGGGCTTGGCCCCGTTATGTGATGCAGGTAAGGCGCCGATGGCTCCTCAATCAGAGCCGCGGCGACCGAATCGAACCAGCCAGGCGCGACGGAAACCTTGATATAGGCCATGCAGAACTCGTGGTGCCGCGCCGGGCCGATGATGCAGGTCACCCAGGCGAGACCGGTCTCGGTCAACCGCTGCCACCTGCGGGCGGCGGTAGCCGGATCCAGATCGAGTGCACGTCCGAGCACGGCCCAGGAGCCGCGTGGCGTGACCTGTAGTGCGTTGATGAGCTCCAGATCCACTTCGTCAATGACGGAATCTGGCGATTCGGCGGCCACCATGTCGACATTATGCGCACATAAGCCGCCATACTGCGGAACTCGTGACGGATTCCTGCGATTTAACGTCGAGACCATCCGAGCGGTTGACCCTTGCTCAGATCGACAGGAGGGGTGTTATGAAGTCGGATACGCACATGCGTGCAGACCGGGTGGCGCAGGCCGTTCGGGCCGCGGTCGAGGCTGACCTGGTCGGTCCCGAGGCCCCGGTGGCGGGATTCATCGACGTGGACGGAGTGCGGTCCACGGTGCGCGATCTGCGTACCGCATTCGAGGCAAGCCCGGTGCTACATGCCTTCGCGGCGAAAGCATGCCCGCTGGTTCCGGTACTTCGCCTGCTCGCCGACGAAGGCCTGGGCTGCGAGGTGGCAAGCGCAGGCGAACTCGCCCAAGCCGTAGCGGCGGGTTTTCCCGCCGAGCGGATCGTGCTCGACGCTCCAGCGAAAACCCAGGCGGAACTCTGGGAAGCGCTCGAACGCGGTGTTGCCGTCAACGCGGACAACCTCGACGAACTCAAGCGGCTCGACGCGCTGGTTACCCCGGACACCGTTTCCGTTCTCGGTGTGCGGGTGAATCCGCAGGTCGGCGCCGGGACGATCGACGCGATGAGCACCGCGTCGCCGAGTTCGAAGTTCGGCATCCCGCTCAACGACCCCGGCTGCCGCGACGAGCTGCTCGCGGCATATGCCGCGCGTCCCTGGCTGACCCGGCTGCACGTCCACGTCGGCTCGCAGGGCTGCCCGCTCGAGCTGATCGCCGATGGCATCCACGCGGTGTACCAGCTTGCCGAAGAGATCAACGCGAACGCCGGCCGGCAACAGGTGACCAGCATCGATATCGGTGGTGGCTTGCCGGTCAACTTCGCCGATGACACGGTACGACCAACCTTCGCGGACTACGTAGCGGTACTGCGGGACCTGGTGCCGGGCCTCTTCGACGGCCGGTACACGTTGCTGACCGAGTTCGGCAGATCGCTACTGGCCAAGAACGGCTTCATAATCGCCCGCGTCGAGTACGTCAAAGACGTTGGCGGGCGGCGGATCGCGGTCACCCACGCGGGCGCGCAGACCGCGACCCGAACGGTGTTCATGCCACAGGCATGGCCGCTGCGCGTAGAGGCCTTCGATGCCGAGGGGCGGCGCAAGTTCGACCGCCCGCTGAGCCAGGATGTGGCCGGCCCCTGTTGCTTCGCGGGCGATATGGTGGCATCCGGGCGGGAGCTACCGGAACTGGCCGAGGGGGACCTGGTCGTACTGCGGGACACCGGTGCTTACTATTTCTCAACTCCCTTTTCCTACAACAGCCTGCCTCGCCTTGCCGTGCACGGTTTCCGTGCCGCAGCAGCGGAAACTGTGTTCGCGCCGATCCGCAGCAGCCAGACGGTCGCCGAGATCGTGGCGGAATCCGGAGCCGAACACCGGGACGCGCTGCGTGCCGGGTAACGCACCACAAAGGACACAAGTATGAGCAATCCAAACACCACGCCAGCTGACGACGGCACCGAAACGCCGGCAGCAGCCGAGCAGGGTGGGCAATCACCGCTTAAGCGCAGGCTGATCTCCGGTGCCGGCCTGGCCGGCATCCTGGTCTCGCTGGTGGCGGGAATCCTCACCCAGCCGCCCACCCTGTGGGGCCTGCTGCCCATCGCGCTTTTCGCCCTGCTCGCGCTGATCGGCATGGACATCCTCATCGCAACCGCGGTGGCTGTGCTAAGTGGACTGTTGCTGCTGCTGCCGAGCCCGGCGGCGGTCGGCGATCTGTTCGGCGCCTCGCTGAGCGAGACGATCACGATGATCGGTCTGATCATCATGCTTGGCGCCGGCGTTGGCGAACTGCTCAGGGTCACCGGCGCGGCGGATGCGATCGTGCGAGCAGTACTCCGGGTAGTCGGGCACACCAGCCCCACCCGAGCAATTCTCGGTGTGATGCTGGCCTGCCTCATCCTGGTCGCCGCGCTCGGCACGCTGGCTGGCGCGCTGGCCATTGCCGCCCCGCTGCTGCTGCCGGTGGTCGCCCGACTCGGGTTCACCCGGTCCGCCTCGGCGGCGATGATGTTCATCGGCGGTTCTGCTGGGCTGGCGCTGGCGCCGTTCGCCGGTTCGAACGTGGCGATCATGACTGCCGCGGACGTCGGCTATCTGCAGTACTTGCTTTACGGCGCGGGTCCGCTGGCCATTCTGTCCATTGTCGTCGGCATGTTCATCGTGCCCTGGGTGCAGCGGCGGACCGTGCACACCGGTGATGAGTACGACGCTCTCGAGGTGGCGGAGCCGCCAGCGGTGACGGCGGGGATCCGTCGTGGACCGGCGACCGTGGCCTTCACGGTCTCGCTGCTGGCCTGTGTTGGCTATGCGATCGTGACCGGCGCGGGAACCACCTTCCCGCTGGTGGCGCTGCCGGTGATCGCCATCGTCACCGGGCTCGCCGGTGGGCTGTCCGCCACCAAGGTCGCCGAGCACCTGATCCGGGGCGCGGCCACTCAGGTCAGGATGTTCGTACTGTTCTGGTTGCTCGCGGTGTTCTTCCTCGCGGTCGATGAGCTCAAACCGTTCGATGTGGTGCTGGATATGTTCTCCGCCGAGCTGGGCGCGCTACCGCCGCTGGTGTTCGTGGCGGTGATCGCGATGCTCGGCTGGGTCGGCGTGCCGGGCGCGACCGCGGCACAGGTCGTGTTGCTGGACAACGTCTTTGGCAGCCTCGCGGCCAGTATCGGGGTAGGCGCGAACGCCTGGGTGATCGTGCTGCTGTTCGCCTCGAAGATCGACACTTACGGGCCGTTCCCCAACGCGAACATGGTCGGCGCGATGGGACTCGCCCGCTCCGCGAACCTGCGAAACCTGCTCGTTGTTGGTTGGCTGGTGATCATCCCGGCCACCCTGATGTATGCCGCCATTCTCTTCGTCGAGCTGTGAGGAACTGATCGTGACCGAACACGAGATCGTCATTCGTGGTGGCGAGATCATTGATGGCAGCGGCGCTCCGCGCAGTCGCGCGGATATTGGGATCACCGGGGACCGCATCTCCGGGATCGGACCGGACCTTGCCGGTGCCGAGACGGTAGACGCGGGCGGGCTTGTGGTCACGCCTGGATTCATCGATCTGCACTCGCATGCGGACTTCACCTTGGAGACCGCGCCGCATGCTACGACCCAGCTTTATCAGGGCGTCACCACCTTGCTGACTGGTAACTGTGGATTCTCGCCGTTTCCCGTCGTCGATGGTCTGCCGCCACGGCTGCCGCTTGCTGGTCACGAGCTGAGCTGGGACTGGGCCGATGCGGCCGGCTTCGGCAGGGCAGTGGCCCGCGCGCGCCCCGCGGTCAACGTCGGGCTGCAGGTCGGGCACGGCGCGGTGCGGCATGCGGTGCTTGGCGGCGAAGACCGGCCGCCAACCGAAGCTGAACTTGTCCGGATGGGACAGTTGGTCGCCGACGCCGCGCGCGGTGGGGCGCTGGGGTTTTCCTCCGGGTTGATCTACGCGCCGGGACTTTTCGGTGACATAGCGGAGATCGCCGAGCTGGCCAGGGTGGCTGCCGAGCACGGGATGCTCTACTCGACACATATGCGCAACGAGACCGACCGGCTCGTCGAAGCGGTAACCGAGGCCATCCAGACCGCGGAACGCTCCGGGGTGCGGCTGGAGATCTCCCACCTCAAGTGCATGGGCCGGCCGAACCACGGCGCGGTATCCGAGGCGCTTCGACTGATCGAAGCCGCCCGTGAACGTGGTGTGGACGTCGGTGCCGATGTCTACCCGTACACCGCATCGAGCACCGGACTGATGTCCCGGCTCGCGTCCTGGGCCGTGGACGGCGGCGCGGCCGCGCTGCTCGACCGGCTTGCCGAACCGGAAACCCGCGCGCGGATCGCGGCCGACCTGCGTGCCAGGTTCGCGTCCGAGATCGACCCAGCCGGGATCGTGCTCGCCGAACTGCGGCCCGGCCCTTACGCGGCATCCGTTGGTCAGTCGCTACAGGACCTTGCGGCCGGTTCAGCTGCGGACGCGGCCGATATCGCGCTCGATGTGCTCGCCGCGCATCAGGCACAGGTAGGCATCGTCAACCACGCGATGGCCGAGCAGGACGTGGAAACCGTGCTCCGGCATCCAGCCGTCGCGGTGGCCAGCGATGGCTGGACGATGGACGCGCGGGGCGACGGCATGCCGCATCCACGTAGCTTCGGCACCTTCAGCCGAGTGCTCGGCCGATACGTGCGGGAGCGTGGCGTGCTTACCCTCGAGGACGCGATCCGCAAGATGACCTCGTTGCCGGCGGAACGGCTCCGGCTCACCGATCGGGGCCTGCTCCGGCAGGGGGCGGCCGCCGACCTTGTGGTGTTCGATCCGGAAACGGTGTTGGACCGGTCGACCTACCTTGATCCGTGGCAACTTTCCGAGGGTATGCAAGCCGTGTTGCTCAACGGCGTGCCCGTGCTGCGGGACGGCACCCCGACCGGCGCGCGGAGCGGAAAGGTACTCGGACCAGCCACTCGCTAACCTTAAAGAACGCGGTCACCTGGCGCCTTCCTGGGGCTCGTCGGGGTGTAGTGCATCGAGAATCCGAGTGAGCGACCGACCGTGGACCGTCGTCCGGGGCAGCAGTCTGGCTCGACGGGGTGGACCTCGCGCTGTTCATGGTTGCCGCGCTGACCGACGATTCACTGGTCCACGAGGCGCCGGCGATCGTTGGGCGGCTCGCGCCGAGTGCCCTTGCGCACGCCGAGGATATTCCGGGAACGCCCGAACAGCGTGCCTAGCTGGAAACTCGTTAACTCCTGCCGATCGGAGATTCCGCGATCCAGATGTATGCTCGGTTCGGGGAGCTGTGTTCAGTCAATTCCCAGGACCGAGGCAGGTGCACGTCAATCGATGTGTCCACTTCGGTGTGGTAGAGCGAGACGGTCGGAGCTGGCTCGCGGACGCGCAGGTCCACTCCGCCGTCAAAATGCGCGTAGCGCAGATCGAGTTGTCCGTGCAGCACGGCCAGTCGAAACGTCGCATGGTCAGCGAATCGCGCCGAGCGGAGATCGACCTCCCCGCGAAACGTAGTCCCGGCGAAGCTTGCCGGCGCCATTCCCCACAGTCCACATAGGCGAGTTGTCCCCTGGAACACCGCGCCGTCCGCATTGATCGAGTGAAGAAAGGTGACCTCCCTGAGGTCCACTTTGCTCAGAAATACCGTTCCGGCGAAACTGGTCGTATGTCGAAACCGGCAGCCGGACGCGTTCAGCGATCCGACGACCCGATCGGACAGGTCGAACCGGTCGAGGTTCGCGCCCGCGACATCCAGGCTGTACCACTCCGGCTGTTCCGCATCGGTGCTGGGCAGCAGCGAAGCGATGAGTTTGGCCGCGGTCTGCCGTACCGTCCGCTCGCGCCGCGAGTGTTCCGGCACGGTTTGAGCGTCGTCCCGGTTCCGCAGGTCCCAGTAGGGGTGGTCGAAAGGGCGGCGCAGGTAGGAACACAGCACGTCCAACACGGTCTGCGTGTACTCACGATGACTGCGAGCCAGGCCGGCGAGGGCATGCATCGCGCCAACCCGGACCTGGTCCGCTTCGTTGCCGAGTATTTCCACCGAGCGGGCGAACCGCTCATCCGCGGCGCGGCTGTGTTCCTGGTCGGTTTTGCGGTCTTCCAGTTGCTGGCGTTCACGTTCCAACTGGTAGCGCTGGGTCTCGAGGTCGTTTCGCTGGTTGTCCAGCTGCTGGCGTTGCTCATCCACCCGCCGCCGTCGGTCATTGAGCCACAGTGCGTACAGCGCCACCACCGAACCGGCCGCCAGCCCACCGGTGCGCAGGGCATCCGCCCCGGTCGCCGATGGGTCGAAGACCAGCAACCCGACGCTCACGCAGATCAACGCCGCCACCGCCGTGCTGATCGTGGCGAGCAGTCCGATTCTGCCCTGCGGGTTGGACATCGAGACGACCTCCATGCGGTGCGGTGACGGACCGGTGCCACCGTAGCGCTCGCCGCAGCCGGCAGGTGGCCTGTCATGCTGAGCGGATGGACGAGCAGGAGCGGCCGTTGGCTGGGAATCTCCGCAGGCAGCGGCAGCGGGCGGGGCTGTCGGTGGTCGAGCTGGCGCGGCGCGCGGGCCTCGGCAGGGCAACGCTGACCCAGTTGGAAGCCGGCACGGGGAACCCGACCCTGGAAACGCTGTATGCGCTGGCCAGTGAGCTGGGTGTGACGCTTGCCGACCTGATCGCGGAGCCGGCGCACACCGCGGGCCCTCGGGTGATCCGCGCAGGTGCGGGCGAAGCGACGCGTGGGGCGGTAGTCGAGGCGCGACTGCTGCATCGCGCGGGGCACAGTACCGGCACGGTTGAGCTCTACGCGGTGACGCTGTGGCCCGAGGAATGCCAGTTGTCGCGGCCGCATGCGCCGGGTACCCGGGAGCATCTGCATGTGCACTCCGGGCGCGCCGTCGTCGGCCCCGCCGATGCGCCCATCGAGCTCGGCGCCGACGACTACGTGGACTTCCCGGCCGATGTCCCGCACAGCTACCGCGCGATACCCGGTGAGCAGCCGGTCCGCGCCACGCTGACGATCCATACGCCAACCAGCTAGCGCGGCCGAATTCAGTGGACCCGGCGCGGTAACCCCGAAAGAATCGCACGTGTGGCCCAACCTCAGCTGAGTTCCGCGCGCATAACGCTCCTGCCGTTGTCCGATGAGCACCTGCCGTGGGAGACCGAACTGGACTCCGACCCCGAGGTGATGCGCTATATCGGGCAAGGGCGTGCCCGCTCGGCCGAGGAAGTGGCCGAGTATCACCGTAAGCGGCTCGCGGTCGCGGACCGCGTGCCCGGCCTTGGCTTCTGGGTTGGGCTGGTGGACGGGCAGTTCGTCGGCTGGTGGATCCTGGAACCGCCGGAGCGCCCTGATCAGGGCCCGGTGCACGGCCAGGCTGAGCTCGGCTACCGGTTGCTACGGCGATACTGGCGGCAGGGCCTGGCAAGCGAAGGCGGGCGCGCCCTGCTCGGTTACGGGTTCGACCACTGTGGTCTGGACCGGATCTTCGCCGAGACGATGGCGGTGAACACCGGCTCCCGTGCGGTGATGGAGTCCATCGGCATGCGGTATGTCCGCGGCTTTCAGCTGGCCGAGTTCGAGTACAGCACGATGCACGGCGCGGAACACGGTGAAGTGGAGTACGCGATCACCCGCGAGGAATGGCGGAGCAGCTAGCCACGTCAGCCGAGACCGCAGAGCGATCGATTGAATCCCGGCTTCGTGCAAGAATGGTATCCCAAATCTGGTGAGGTCGGTTGGAGGATGGGGCCATGGCGCGGCCAGGGGATTTCGAATCCGAATCGGAGCGAGTGACCGGCCGGCTGCGGGACAGCATCATCGACGGCATCCGCCAGCCGGGCAGCCGGCTGGTCGAACGCGAGCTGGCCGCGGAACTGGGTGTCAGCAGGCTGCCCGTCCGGCAGGCGCTGCGCCAGCTGGTCGCCGAAGGGCTGGTCACGCCTCGACCGCGAACCTGGGCGATCGTGCGCGAATTCGGTCCTGCCGACATCGCGGATCTCATCGAGGTGCGCACCGCGTTTGAGGCGCTGGCCTTCCGGCTGGCCGCGCAGCGGCGCACGCGGGAGGGACTGGACCGGCTACAGGCCGATCTCGCCGCCGAGCTTGCCGCGGCCAGGGCAGGGGACGCACTGGCCGCGCGGCGGGCGGCAGCGGACTTTCACGAGACCGTGACGGCCATGGCCGGCAACGAACTGCTTGTCGAGGTCGAGCGGACCTGGCGGAGTCGCATGCGGTGGCTGCTCGGCAGGCATGACGATTTGCTGGCGATGGCAGCCGAGCACGAGGCGCTGTATGCGGCAATCGCCGACCGTGCGGTGGATCGGGTCGCAACGCTGGTCAGCGAGCATATTCAGCGCAGCAAGGAGGCGGCGCTGGCCCACCTGCGCGGCAGCGAAGCCCGCTCAGTCCGCGGTATCGCTGATTCCCAGCGTACGGGCGTGCAGTGCGCGGATCTCGCCGCAGAGTGAGGGTTCCGGGCCGGCTACCGGGATACCGGGAGCCACCGCGCTGATCCCCAGCGGGGCGAGTGGTCCGGGGTCCCTGAACCCCCATTCGCGCCGCCAGCCGCGTAGCTGCTCGCTGCTCGACGCGAAGACGATGCTGCCGAGGCCAGCCATCGCGTGCGCGGCGCTGCACATCGGGCAATGCTCGCCTGAGGTGTAGACCACGCAGCTCGCTCGCTCGTCCGCGGGCAGGCTGGCTGCCGCGAAGCGGGCGATCTCGAACTCGGGGTGTCGGGTGGCGTCGCCGGTGTTCACCCGGTTGCGCTCGCGGTAGCGGATGGCGCCGGTGGCGTCGACAAGGAGCGAGCCGAATGGCTGGTCACCGTTTTCCACCGCCTCGCGGGCGAGGTCGACACACAGGTGTAGGAAGTCGCGGTCTTGGTCGTCGACCACGGCTGGATCGTGGGTAGTGGTCATTGCTTCAGCCTAGCCGATATTTGGGATACCATTTTCGGGTGACTTCTACGGTACTCGGCAACGTGCGGCCATGGGGTGGCGAAGCCGTCGATATCTGGCTGTCCGGCGGCCAGATCAGCGCGATTACCCCGGCCAGTACGGCCTCAGCTGGCGGCGCGCGGATCGAAGGGAAGGGGCTGCTCGCGCTGCCCGGGCTGATCAACGCCCATGCGCATGTCGACAAGAGCTGGTGGGGACTGCCATGGGTGTCGTATGGCGGCGAGCGCACCACGCAGGGCCGGATCGCGCACGAACGCGCCGAGCGAGCCGGTCTCGGGATTCCGAGCGTCGCGACCACGACCGCGGTACTGCGCGAGTTCCTCCGGCACGGCACGACGGCGGTACGCAGTCACGTCGATGTGGATCTCGGCGTCGGACTGCAAGGCATCGAATACGTGCGCGAGGCGACCGCGGCGTTCGACGGCGCCATCGATGTGGAGATCGTCGCGTTCCCGCAGGACGGGGTGATGCGCCGCCCCGGCGTGCTCGAGCTGCTTGACGCCGCCGCCGCGGCAGGGGCGAACACGATCGGCGGGATTGACCCTGCCTCGATCGACAGGGATCCCGTCGCGCAGCTGGACGGGCTGTTCGAGATCGCCGAGCGGCGTGCTGTCGGGCTCGACATCCACCTGCATGACCACGATCAACTCGGTGCCTTTCAGTACGAGCTGATCATTGAGCGCACCAAACGTGCCGGTCTCGCTGGCAGGGTCACCATTTCGCATGGATTCGCGCTCGGCGAGCTGCCGGCCGCGCAGCGCGACGATCTGCTGGACGCCCTGCGGGACGCAGGGATTGGCTGGGCAACGGTCGCACCGATCGGCTCGGCTCCGCTGCCCTGGTCGGCGATGCGGGATCGCGGTATTCCCATCGGGCTGGGCACCGACGGCATCCGCGATCTGTGGTCTCCGTTCGGAGACGGAGACATGCTGCGTATCGCGCTGAACTTTGCCCGGCTGCATGGGCTGCGTTCCGATACCGAGCTCGGCTACGCTGTCGAGCTCGCGAGTAGTCGCGCGGCCGGGTATGTGCATCGTGCGGTGCACGACCTAGCGCCGGGCGCACCGGCGGACATTGTGTTGGTGGACGCCGAGAATGTGCCGGACGCGCTGGTCCGGGTGCCGCGCAGGGAGCTGGTGATCGGCGGTGGCCAGGTGGTTGTCCGAGAGGGCGAACTCGTGGTCTGACCCGAGGAGGTCGCGAGTATGCGCGTAATCGGTGCCCGTCGCTGGGTTGTGGCGGGTCTTGCTGCCTGCTTGCTACCGACACCCGGGCTGTTCGGGGCGACAGCCGTGGCAGCCGAGCCGGATATCGTTGACCAGCTCGATTCGGTCGACGGGCTGACCGTGGTTGCCGAGCAGGAGTCAGCAGAGCCCAACCACCGGGCGTTCGTCCTGGAGTTCCAGCAACCTGTTGATCACCGAGATCCCGCTGGGCCGGCTTTCCAGCAGCGCTTCCAGTTGCTGCATCGGGATACCGCCCGACCGATGGTGCTGCATACCACCGGGTACAACATGCCGGCCGAAGTGACCCGTAGCGAACCGACCGAGCTGCTTGGCGGGAACCAGATTTCCGTGGAACAGCGGTTCTTCGAGCCTTCCCGGCCCGACCCAGCTGATTGGTCCACATTAGATATCTGGCAGGCGGCGACCGATCATCACGCCATCGTCACCGCGCTCAGAGAGGTCTACGCGGCGAACTGGATCTCCACCGGAGCAAGTAAGGGCGGGATGGCTTCGGTCTACCACCGACGGTTCTATCCGGACGATGTCGACGGAACCGTCGCCTACGTAACCCCGAACATCGCGAACAACCGGGACAATTCGGCCTACGACGATTTCTTCGACTCGGTTGGCACGCCGGAGTGCCGGGAGTCCCTTGCCGGGCTGCAACGGGAGGCGCTTACCCGGCGTACGACGCTGGTTGAGCGATATGAACGGTTCGCGGAGAACAACCAGCTTTCTTTTGACGAGGTGTTCGGCTCCGCGGACCGGGCCTTCGAAATGGCCGTGCTGGACACCGTTTGGGGATTCTGGCAGCACCGCGGCGTCGCTGACTGTGCCGCGATCCCGCCGCGTACCGCATCCGACGCGGAGATCTTCGGGTACCTGGACGAGGTAACCGGATTCGCGAGTGGACTGTCCTACTACACGGACGAGATGCTGCTGTGGTTGACGCCGTACTACTACCAATCCGCGACGCAGCTGGGCTGGCCAGCACCCGACTTCCCGTGGCTGGCCGATCTGCGGCGCTACCCTGGGCTGTATCAGGCGAACTCGAACCTGCCGGCCGAACTGCGCGCACCGCATGACCCGGTCCCGATGCGCGATATTGATCACTGGGTGCGGCAGCGATCCAGCGAGATGCTGTTCGTCAACGGCGCAAACGACCCGTGGAACGCGAAGCCGTATCAACCCAGCCGGCACGACTCGTATCGGTTCACCGCGCCGGGCGGTAACCACGACACCAGCATCGCTACGCTGGATCGACCGGATGCGCGGGCCGCGGCCAGCGCGATCCAGCGGTGGGCCGAGGTCGAGCCACCACTTCGCGTCGTGGCGGAGCTCACCCGCGGCCGCTGAACGGTAGTTTGGGCCGCCAGGGGCCGACATGGGAAGATAGTGTCGGCTAGCAGTACGTGCGTCCTGTTTTGGGCGGCGTCCAGGTGATGCGAAGGAGGCGACGCACCCGTGACGGACGAGGCGGCGAACGGGAACGGTCTGCGGATGACGGCACGGTTGTTTGCCGGCATCTCCCAGCGGGACTCCCACGAGCAGGAGTTCCAGCAGGCCGTGCACGAGGTGCTCGAATCGCTCGAACCGGCGCTCAAGCGGCATCCGGAGTACTACGAAACACGCGTGCTCGAGCGGTTGTGCGAGCCCGAGCGCCAGATCGTCTTCCGCGTGCCGTGGACCGACGACTCCGGGCGGGTGCAGGTAAACCGCGGGTTCCGGATCGAGTTCAACTCGGCGCTCGGTCCCTACAAGGGTGGTTTGCGGTTTCACCCCTCGGTGAACCTCGGTGTGGTGAAGTTCCTCGGGTTCGAGCAGATCTTCAAGAACGCGCTCACCGGGCTACCGATCGGTGGGGGCAAGGGCGGTTCGGACTTCGACCCGAAAGGGCGCTCCGATGCGGAGATCATGCGGTTCTGCCAGTCGTTCATGACCGAGCTCTACCGGCACCTTGGCGAGTACACCGACGTACCGGCCGGTGACATCGGGGTTGGCCGGCGCGAGATCGGGTACCTCTTCGGCCAGTACAAGCGCATCACAAACCGGTACGAATCAGGTGTGCTCACCGGGAAGGGACTGAACTGGGGCGGCTCCCAGGTTCGTACCGAGGCGACCGGCTACGGCACCGTGTACTTCGTCAACGAGATGCTTCGGGTCAGGAACGAAGGATTCGACGGGCGCAGGGTGGTGATTTCCGGCTCGGGCAACGTGGCGATCTACGCCGCGCAGAAGGCGGCGGAACTCGGCGGCATCGTGGTCGCGATGTCCGATTCGGCTGGCTACATTGTCGACGAGTCCGGTATCGACATCGAGGCCGTCAAGGACATCAAGGAAGTGCGGTCCGGGCGGATCAAGGACTACACCGAGAAGCGCGGGGACGCCAAGTACGTGGAGGGCGGTTCGATCTGGGACGTACCGTGCCAGATCGCGCTGCCCTGTGCCACGCAGAACGAGCTGGGGGCTGACGCGGCTCGCCAGCTCGTCCGTAATGGACTCAGCGCCGTCGGTGAAGGCGCGAACATGCCGACCACGCCGGATGCGCTCAAGGTGCTTTCCGCCGCCGATGTCGCGTTTGCCCCAGGTAAGGCGGCCAACGCGGGTGGCGTTGCCACCTCGGGGCTGGAGATGCAGCAGAACGCGTCTCGCGATTCTTGGCACTTCGAGTACACCGATGCGCGCCTTGCCGAGATCATGGCCGATATCCACACGCTGTGCCGGGAGACCGCCGAGGCTTACGGCTCTCCCGGCAACTACGTGCTCGGTGCCAACATCGCAGGCTTCGTGAAGGTCGCCGACACCATGCTGGACCTGGGCGTCATCTAGCCTGCGACCTCGATAACCTTAAAGAACGCGGTTACGGAGCGTCGTGCTACTGGTTGGCGGCGAGTTGGTCCCGAATATCGCCTTTCAGTACCTTGCCTACTTTGGACCGAGGTAGGTCTGCCCATACGATCAGTTCCTTTGGCGCCTTGACGCTGCCGAGTCGTTCCTTCGCGAAGGACAGCAGTTCCGGCACTGGCAGCTGCTGGCCTTCGTGGAACTGCACGACCGCGGTAACCTGCTCGCCCCATTTCTCGTGCGGCAGACCGATAACCGCGCAGTCGCGCACCGCGGGGTGGGCCATCAGCGCCTGCTCCACCTCGGCGGAGTAGACGTTGAAGCCACCACTGATGATCATGTCCTTCGCTCTGTCCACTATGTACAGATAGTTGTCCGCGTCGAGGTAGCCGATATCGCCGGTATGGTGCCAGCCGTCCTTGCTTACCTCCGCCGTGGCTTCGGGGTTCTTGTAGTAACCAGCCATCACCAGTGATCCGCGGACCACGATCTCGCCACGTTCACCTGTGGGAAGCGTTTTCCCGTCGGAATCCACGATCGCGAGTTGAATCAGTGGGGTAGGGCGACCCGCGGAGGCGAAGCGTTCCAGTGCGAGTGAGCCGTCCTCGTGCAGATGCTCGGCCGGCGACATGGTGGAGATCATCATCGGTGCTTCGCTCTGCCCGAACAGTTGACCGAGCACCGGACCGATTCGTTCGATCGCTTCGCGTAGCCGCGCGGTCGACATTGGTGCCGCTCCGTACCAGAGGCACTGCAGCGAAGTCAGGTCCGCGGTGTCCAGTGCATCGTTGTCCAGCAGCAGGTAGATCAGGGTTGGTGGCAGGAACGCGTGCGTGATGCGGTGTCGGGTCACCAGGCGTAGGAACTCGGTGAGGTCCGGCGCCGGCATCACCACGATCTCCCCGCCGAGAGCAAGCACCGGGAAACACAGCACGCCGGCCGCATGGGTGAGCGGCGCCAGCCCGAGGTAGCGTGGCCGGCCGCGGAATGGATAGCTCATCAGCGTGAGCGCGGTCATCGTTTCGATATTGCGACCGGTGATCATCACGCCCTTGGGGCGTCCGGTCGTCCCGCCGGTGCCGGCGATGATCGCGATATCGTCGACTCGCTCAGCTGGTGAATGAGAGGCCGGGGCCCCTGCCAACCATTCGCGGAACGGTGTCGCATCCGCGGATGTCTCATCGAGACAGACCACAGTGGTCAGTTTCGGTAGCCGCGCCCGAAGCTCCGCGACGAGCGGCGCGAACTGACCCTGGAAGATCAGCCCGGCGCAGTCGAAAAGATCCAGCAGTTCACCGTTTTCCGCCACCGTATTGCGGGGGTTGATCGGGCACCAGACGGCGCCCGCGCGCGCGATCCCGAACACGCACGCGAACGCCGTCGAGTCATTACCTGACAGGATCGCGACCTTGTCGCCAGCCTGGATACCCGAATTCGCCAATGCCGCGGCCACCTGCCAGGACAGCTCCTGCACGTCGGCGTAGCTCAGCGACGAGTCGCCCATCGTCAGGCAGGGTGCCGACGGGTCGAGCGATGCGCCCTTGTCGAGGTAATAGGTCAGCTCCACGATTGCGACCCTCAGGTGTTGACGGTGAGGATCGGCGAGGTCACCAGGCCAAAGGCACGCAGCACGCCAAGGAGCTCGCGATGGCCGAATGCCTGGCAGGCGGAGGCGAACCCGGCCCGCCGTGGTGCCTGCTGGAGCAGCGAGTACGCGGCGTAAGCGTTCAGCACGGCGGTCTGCTTGTAGTTGCAGGTGCCGTGGATGACGCAGTGCGCACGCCCCGCGGGTCCGGAAGCGTGCACCGAGTCGAGCGAGGTGTTGATCCGCTGGTTTTCTCTCGGCGGCATCTCATCACGCACCGCAGCCGCCTGTTCGTGCAGGACCTTGAGTTTTTCCTCTTCCGGCAGGTCGGCGACCTGCTCGAGCGCTGCCTTGACGATCATCGGGACGCCCTGCATGAGCTGTCGATCGAATACCCCGCCAAGGGCTTTGACGTTGGCTACCCGTGGATCGCGGCGGAACCACACCGGATGCGAGGTACCGCCCCATGGCAGGGCAAGCGCGGTTTCGTGCTGGCCGGGTACCACCACGTCGTAAACCCCGGCATCGGCCGGCCATTCCACGTACTGGTCCTGCACGAGATGGTAGGCCTTGGACATCGCGGCGTTCACCAGAATCGTCTGGGTGGATGCGACGGTCGGGTACCCCTTCCAGAACACCAGGATGTCCAATGTGTCTAGTCCGGGTGTTTCAAGGCAGATGTTCGCGGCGATCTCGCCGATGGTGTACATCTGTGCGATACCAGGCGAAAGTAGCAGTCCTTGCTCGGCCATCCGAGCGCCATACTTCTCTTCGCTGTCGATCAACCAATCCTGCTCGCCCGTACTGTCCATATAGTGCGTGCCGGTCCGGACACAGGCCTCAACGACTTCGTGGCCGTACTCGGCGAACGGGCCAACGGTATTGCAGACAACCGAAGCGTCCTTGAACAACTCGCTCAGCGATTCGACCTCATGGCTGACCTCGAGGACGTCGTGCTCGACGGTTTCCAGGCCAGGAATCTGATCAAGTGCCGCTTGGATTCGGGCTTTGTTCCGGCCTGCTGCGGTGAACGGGATGTTGTACTCGCGAAGGTATTCGCAGATCAGGCGTCCGGTGTAGCCGGATGCGCCGTAGACGACGACGGGCTTGGCCATCAAGAGGCTCCTTTCCGAGTGGGATCGGGTCACATACCCATGCCGCCGTCGACCGGAAGGCCGGCGCCGGTGATGAAGCGGGCCGCATCAGATGCCAGGAACACCACGGCATCGGCCATATCGGACACTTCGCCGAGGCGACCGGACGGCGTCTGGCCGACCACCGCGCCGATGGCTTCCTCGATGCTCGGGAAGAGCCCGAGCTGTACGACATCGGCGGCGAGCTGATTGCCCATGTCGGTCGGCACCAGGCCGGGATAGACGCAGTTGACCCGGACGCCGTAGCCGAGCTTGCCGGACTCCATCGCCGCGACGCGGGTCAGCCGGTCCACGGCCGATTTGGTCGCCGAGTAACCAGCGATACCCGGGAAGGCGATCGTGGCAGCGACTGAGGCGATGTTGACCACGGCGCCACCGTTGCCCGCGGCGCCGCCGGGACGCATCGCGCGGAACGCGTGCTTGACGCCGAGAGAGGTGCCGAGCACGTTCACCTCGAGCATGCGGGACACATCTTGCGGGTCTAGATCGGCGACCAGACCGGAGATCTCGATGCCGGCGTTGTTCACCAGGATGTCCAGCCCGCCGACCTCGGCGATACTGGCACTGATTGCTTGCTGCCAGCTGGCGTCGTCGGTGACGTCCAGGTGGACGAAGGCGGCATTGGCGCCGGATTGCTTGATCGAGTCGGCTGTGGCGCGGCCGAGATCCTCCTGGATATCGCCGATCACGACATTGGCTCCAGCGCTGGCCAAGGCTTCAGCCATACCGGCGCCGAGACCGCGCGCACCCCCCGTGACCAGCGCGGATCGGCCGGTCAAATCGTAAGCACCCATATCGTTCTCCTCCTTGAGACGGGCGCGGAATCGCTGTGACGTGGGTCCCAGCATTGAGGATGACTGGACACACGTCAAGAATTTTCTAGACAGTTGTCAAGAAAATACTGGTCAACTGGCAGATACACTGGTTCGACTCGCAAGGTGTGGGTGAGGTTGTCGATGGACGGTGCCAGTGACCGAAGCTAAGCAACGGACGCGGGAACGGATTTCGCGCCGACAGGTGGACAAGTTTGCGGAACGACGTGCCCAGCTGGCTGACTCGGCGTTGCGAACGCTGGCCGAGCTCGGCTACGCGCGCACGAGTTTGCGGGAGATCGCGCAGAACTCGGAGTTCTCGCACGGCGTGCTGCACTACTACTTCGCGGACAAGGTCGATTTGCTTACGCACTGCGTGCGGCAGTTCGAGGAAGCCTGTGTGACCAGGTACGACGAGATCGTGGCACGCGCGAACGATGCCGATGAGCTGGCAAGGGAGTTCGCCGGCGCGATGGCCGGGACCCTCGATGCGGATGCCCAGATGCACCGGCTCTGGTATGACCTGCGCAATCAGAGCCTGTTCGAGGAGTCGTTCCGGGCCGATGTGCTCGAGATAGACCGCAGGCGCGAAGAGATGATCACGCACGTCGTCGTGCGGTACGCGGAACTTCTCGATCGGCCGGTTGGACTGTCCACTTCGGTCGCGTACGCGATGTTCGACGGGCTGTTTCAACAGATGTTGCTGTGGCACCTGGCTGGTGACGAGCGCGCGACGGCAACCTTGACCGCCGAGGTGCCCGCTCTACTTCGCCGGGTCGTCGTGCAACCACAGCCGGCCGATTATTGACAAACGTTTTCATTAGAGTACTGTCGCGACAGCGGGTGGCGACAGGCTCGGCGCTGCCCGGCCGGATGCGCGGAGGGCGGCGATCGTGATGACCGGAGAAACCCCCGATGTTGGGGTGCTGTTCGACGACGGCAGCGAGCACTTCGCGCATTGGACGCCGTTACTCTGGGCGCCGATCGGGCGGAAGCTGGCCGCCATGGCCGACCCGGGGGTGGGGGAGCGTGTGCTGGATGCCTGTTGTGGCACCGGAGCGTCGGCACTTCCCGCGGCGAACGCGGTAGGGCCAAGTGGGTGGGTCGACGCGGTGGACCTGTCCGAGCAGCTGATCGCCGAGGGACGTGTGCGCGCGGCGGAAGCGCGGCTGCGCAATCTACGATTCGTCCGCGCCGATATCACCGAATGGTTACCGGTGGCGAACCCCTACGACGTAGTGCAATGTGGATTCGGCGTGTTTTTCCTGCCAGAGATGGATACTGACTGTCAGCGGTTGGTTCGGCTGTTGCGCCCAGGTGGCAGGTTCGCGCTGACCAGCTGGGCGTCCGGCAGTCTGGAGTCAGTTTTCCAGCCGTTCTTCGCCGCCGCGGTGGAGCAGCGACCGGAGCTGGCCAACGCGCCCAAACCGCCGCAAACCACGAACAGCGAACGGTTGCTTACCGAGGAAGCAGTGGGTCGATGGCTCGCCGATCGTGGGCTGGTTGACGTTCGGACCAGCCGGGTTGAGCACGAGGTACCGGTGGACGCCACACTTGCTTGGCGTTTCCTGCAAAGCGGTCCCGCGAAGGCGGTGCTGGCAGGCTTGACCGGGGACGCGGTCGCGCGAGTGCGCGAAGGGTTCCGCGAGCGGCTGGAGTCGGCCAAGGTGCGAACGCTCAGCGCCCCGTTCATCGTCGCCCGCGGCACCGTCCCCGCGTCCACAGAACCGCAAGATCCCTAAAGATTGCGATCTCGTGGCCGCGGCAAACTAGTACAGCTCCGGCCGGCGGTCCGCAAGCACATCGTTGTGGTCCGAAATGGACTTGTTGCGTGCCCGGCCCGGTTCGAGGTCGGCGACTGCGGCCGGCCCGCTCCCGACAATCCAGCCGGATTCGTCGATGATCGTGGTTCCTGCCGTCCAGCGCTGTCCACGTTCGGTCCCATCGCGGTCACAGACCGCAAGGAGTACCCGGTTCGTTCGTGCCGCGGCCATGGCCATGATCACCTCGGGCGGGCGCTCGCCGTCCGGTCGCGGCAGGAGCGGCCAGTTCACCGGTACCGCGATGAGTTCGGCACCGCGCAGCGCCAATGAGCGCGGCATCTCCGGGAATTCGAGGTCGTAGCAGACCAGCACGCCAACCGGGCCGACCCTGGTGCGCACCACCGGAGGCGGCGTATCGCCCGGCGTGAACACCAGCCGCTCCCGGTCCCACAGGTGCGTTTTGCGGTAGATCGCGTGCACCCCTTCGCCGTCCAACACAGCCGCACTGTTGTAGAGCGCGCCGTCGCCGCCGAGCTCGCAGAACCCGGCGACGACGGTGAGTTTGCCCGCTGCCCGCACCCAATCAGCGAGCAGCGGGCCATCAGTGGGTGTGGCGAGTGCGCGTGCCTCGGCCTCGTCGGCGAACATGTAGCCCGACGAGGCCAGTTCCGGCAGCACGAGAAGGTCAACCTCGTCCGCGCGGGCCGTACCGATCGCGTCCAGCGTGCGTGCGCGGTTGCCAACCGGATCCCCAACCCGAGGAGCCAACTGGGCACACGCGACTCTGGTCACGGCGTCGTCGGCTCGTCCCGGAGCAGCTGCGCGAGTATGTCGAACTCGTTGAACAGCGACCATTCCTCCACGATCCGGCCGTGCGCGAAGTACAACTGGGACATACCCCAGATATGCACCCGCCTGCCGGTCGGCTCGCCGTAGAGGCCGTAGCCACGATGGGTGCCGGCGCCGGTCCATCGCACCGAGACGCTGAACCCGTCAGCTTCATTGCCCATCCAGTACACCTCGTCCACCCGGACCCCGAGATCAGGGAAGGTGGCGAGCAGATTCCGGGCCATGCCACGCACATCCGAACGGCCATAGCCGCGCCGGTTGGTGGTGCCATGCCAATGCACCGTTGGCGCGTAGCTCCGGTCGATCGCACTGAGATCGCGCCGGTTGTAGACATCGTGGAAAAGCCGGCGTACCTCGTACTCGACGTCGAAACCCTGCGTGGTCTGTGCGGGGTAGGGCAGTGGTTTGCGGCCACCCTCGATCCGCTCGACCTCCGAGAACGGCCGTTCGGAAAGGGTGGGAAAGCCGATCGCGTTACCGGCCGCGCGGGCCGCCGTGGCCACGTCGATGCCGAGCTGCTGGAGTTTGGCAGCGGTGTTGTAGAGCACCCACTCCTCGTAGATCTCGTTGTCCCGAACCACACAATTTGCCATAACCCAGGTTTCCAGCTTGCGACCGGTCGGCCCGCCCCAGCGCCACGGACCGGTGTGGTGCCCGATGTTGATCGCCCGATGCGAGGTGACGAAACCTTCCTCGTCGGTGCCAGCCCAGATCACGTCGTCGGCGTAGTGCCGGCAGTCGGGGAACGCGTTGATGCTCTGCATGGTGCCGTGCACCAGCTGCTCTACTCCGAAGTGGACACCGCTGTCGTCGTAGAGCCGGCAGCCGGGGCTGTAGGTGTCGTAGATGTAGCCGACATCCTGGTCTTCCCAGATCCGGTGGGTGATCCGGACGATGTAGTCGACGATATCGGTGTAGGTGTCCTCGAATCCGCGCAGCGACTGCCGGCGCTCGCCAGGCGTGATGTTCGGCGCGTCCACGCCATAGCCGGGACGCAACGAGATGCGGTAGTCGCGCGGCATGGTCCGCCTGCCCGGCGCCATCGTGCCCGGCGGTGTGGACGGCCGGGTATCAGCCGTGTTCTTCGCCGGTGCTGCCGTGTTGGCCTCGCTGGTTGACTCTGTCTTGTCCGCCTTGGTCATTGATTCCCCTCCTGGGTAGCACCGTAACTCGCCAGCCGCAGGGTCGCGGTCGCGCGGTGTGCCGCCATACCTTCATATTCCGAGATCGCGTCTACCGCCTCGGCCAGCAGCGGAGTGGCCGCTTGGGTCACCCGCTGGTAGGTGAGCGGTTTGAGGAACCGGGAGACCGAAAGGCCGGCGCTGTGCTTTGCGCCGCCCGCGGTGGGCAACACGTGGTTGGTGCCGGCCATCCCCTTGTCCGAATAGGCCACCGTGCTCCACGTGCCGAGGAAGATCGAACCGTAGTTGCGCAGTGCCTCGTGGTAGTAGCCGTCATCGGCGGTGTGAATTTCCAGGTGTTCGGGCGCCAGTTCATCCATCAGCTCGACGGCGGTCGCGGCATCCTTGGCCCAGGTCACCGAACCGTAGTCGCGCCAGGCGGGTCCGGCGATCTCCTTCGTGGCGAGTGTGGCCAGCTGCCGGTCGATCTCGGCGATGACCTCCTCACCGAGCCGTTGCGAGGTGGTCACCAGCGCGGCAGGTGAGTCGGTGCCATGCTCGGCCTGGCCGAGCAGATCAGCGGCGACCAGTACCGGATCGGCCGTCTCGTCCGCGAGTACCGCGACCTCCGAGGGACCGGCGAGCAGATCTATAGCCACCCGGCCGAACAGCTGCCGCTTGGCCTCGGCGACATAGGCGTTGCCCGCGCCGACAAGCATATCCACCGGACGCTCGTCGAGTAAGCCGAAAGCCATCGCGGCCAGCGCCTGTACCCCGCCGAGCGCGTAGGCGCGGTCGGCACCGGAAAGATAAGCCGAATACAGCACGGCGGGATGCGCGCGCCCGTCCTTGCCAGGTGGGGTACAGGCGAGTACCGAAGGTACGCCAGCGGCCTTGGCCACCCCGACCGTCATGAATGCGCTTGCCAGCAACGGAAAGCGGCCCGCGGGAAGGTAAGCGCCGACCCGGCCGACCGGTACGTAGCGGTGTCCGGTGATCAAGCCGTCGGCCAGTTCCGTTTCGAAGTCGACGAGGTGCGAGCGTTGCGCGAGCGCGAATGCCTTGGTCCGTTCCGCGCCCAACTCCAGGCCGACGCGAACATCCTTGGGTAGCTCATCGCCGGAGCGGGACAGCTCGGCGGCGCTGATCTCCACCGTGTCGCCCCGCCAGCCGTCGAGTTCGTGGGCGTAGCGGAGCACCGCGTCCATACCGCCGCGTTCGATCTCACTGAGCATTTCGGACACACGGTCGGCGACGGCGGGATCGCGCTGGGCTGGAGGCCGGTCGGCGGCGGCCTTGAGCAGGCGGTATGAGCCGTCCAAGGCCGCGAGTACGGAAGGGCTGAATCTCATGAACCCGACGCTATGTCCGATCCTGACACAGGACAAGGCCAGCAAATCTTGCATATTAGATAGGGTTTCCCTATGACTCTGAAGCAGCTGCGCGCCTTCTTGGAGGCAGTGCGCACTGGATCGTTTACCGCCGCGGCGACCAGGATGGGCATCACACAGGCATCCGTATCGGAGCTGATTCGCAAACTGGAGGACGAGCACGGCACCCCGGTGTTCTCCCGAGGCAGTCGCCGACTGGTACTGACGGCCGCCGGTTCGGCGCTGCTGCCGTTCGCCGAACGCGCGGTTGCCGCCGCCGACGGTGCCCACCAGGCGCTGCGCTCGGTCCGGTCGCTGCGCGGCGGGGTAGCCACCTTTGGGCTACTCCGCAACGCGGCGTACTACCTGCTTTCGGATCTGGCTGAGCATTTTCACGACAGCTATCCCGAAGTGCGGATCCGGTTGATCGGACTCAACTCGGTCGAGGTCGCCGCCGAGGTTGCTGCCGGCACGGTGGAAGCGGGACTGGTGGTGTTGCCGATCGACGACGCGGGGCTGCGGGTAACGCCATTACTTCGGGATGAGGTCTGCTACGCAAGCACGGTGCCAGAGCGGGTCGCTGAACCGGTGACGATCGCTGGCCTGGCCAACTCGCGGTTGATCCTCTACGACGCGCATTACGGCTGGACCGATCCGACCCGTCGCCAGCTCGCCGAACGGGCCCAGCTCGCCGGGGTCAAGCTGGAACCGTGGATCGAGGTGGAGCATGTCGAGTCGGCGTTGAGCCTGGTTGACCGGGGTATCGGTGACACCATCGTCTCGCACGCCGTGGCGCAGAGCGGTTCCTGCCCGCCTTCAGTGCGTACGGTTCCCTTCGCCGAACCGCTCTACGACACGATCGCGTTGGTACAGCGCGAATCCGAGGTGTTATCCCCGGCGAGCCGGGAACTGTCCAGGTTGGCCCAGCGCATGCTACTCGCTAGGAGCAGTACCTAACGGTTCGTCTCCGCGCTGTTTACTGACCTGCGCCAAAATGGACAGTTCGTCGTAGACCCGCCACTCGCGCACGATCCGGCCGTCGCGGAAAAGGAACTGCGAGGAGCCCAGTATCCGTACCGGAGAACCGGTACTCGGGCCGTACGTCGGCGCCCCGCTGTAGGTACCGGTGAGCCACCAGACAACACCGACCCGCACGCCGCCATGCGCGGGTGAGTCATGCGCGACGATATCCCGCACCTCGAACTGGGCGTCCGGCATCGGGGAGAGCAGGTCGAGTAGCCCAAGCTGGTAGCCATCCGGACGGGTAACCGTTCGTTCCCGCGAGATATGGCAGGTGACGTCCCTTGCGACGAACTCGGTTACCTGATGCAGCAGCCGCTGATTCCACACGGTGTCCACCAGGCCAAGCACCTGCTCGCATTCGGCCCGGTGCAGATCGGGCCGTGCACCGGAATCACCTGAGGAAAGCACGTCCGACACCGGCGGATGCGGCGCATCCCAGTCGGAGAACGCCAGCTCCCTGGCAACGGCGAACGGATCAAGCCCGAGCTGTTCCACTATCGCATACTCGTCGCGCACCACCCATTCTTCCACCATCACGCCCCGCCGGTAGAGGCAGTTCGCGATAGCACGCGAGGTGAAAGAGCGATGGGTCGGCGGTCCGTAACCCGACATCCCGGTATGCGTCCCGGTGCTGTATATCCGATGGGAGCTGAGGAAAGCATCCGTACCCCGCGCTTCCCACACCACATCCTCGGCCTGGCCGATCCTGCCGGGGTAGGCGGCGATCTTCATCAGCGTCCCGCGGATCACCGGTTCGACGCCGTGGCTCGTGCCGTAGGCACCATGCACGATCGCGTCCGGCGCGTAGTTCTCCCGGATCAGACCGATGCCCCTGCTGACCCAGATCCGGTCGGTCCATTCGACGATGAACTCCTCCGGATCGCGGTACGGCGCGTAGGCTATCTCGTCCACTGTGACTTCACCCTTTCCCTTCTCTTGCCCAGCGCCTGACTAGCGCTGGGTCAAGGTACGGATCTGCGCGGCGGCCTCGTGCAACTTCGGCCGGATGTCCGCGCCGTGCGCCATCTGGTTGATCGCGACCTCGAGTACGTCCTGGATCTGCGGCCAGTCGATCGTCATGGGTACCGTTCGGCCGTTGCGCAGTGCCGACTCCTGTAGCTTTGGCAGGTCGTGGTTGGCCGCGTTCACTTCGGGATCGAGCATGTTCTTCCGGTGCACCACCACGCTCGTCGCGGTGTCCCCTTCGGACTTGTCCAGCGCCACGTCCCGTTCGGTGTCCGGATGGGTGAGCCACTTCAGGTACTCCCACGCCGCACCCTGGTTGTCCGAAGTGTTCAGGATGCCCATCAGCCAGGTATAGCCGTAGGTCACCGTGGGTTTGCCTGGCCAACCGGGCAACGAGGCGACGCCGATGTCCTCGGCCACTTTGGGCTGCACCTTGGCCGGGTCGGAGAAATCGTCCATCTGCCAAGCCCAGGTGAGTACCGAGTTGGTATGGCCCTGTTCGAAGGATTGCGTCGAATCGGTTTCCGTCCAGTTCGTCGAGGCCGCCGGGCTGTGCCCATCGCGAAGCAGCGCCAGGTACTGCTCGGTTGCCGCGATGCCTTCGGGCGAGGTGAAGGCGGGCTGACCATCGTCGTCGAGCACGTCCGCACCGTTGCTCCACAGCATGGACATCCAGGTGTAAAGGTTCTGCCCACCGTTTCGGCCGTACTGTCCGGCGAAAGCGTCCCTACCGCCAGCGCCGTCCAGTTTGTCCAGTTGTGCGGAGAACTCGTCCCAGGTCTTCGCCGGCTCGATGCCAAGCCGTTCGTACTCGCTCTCCCGGTAGAAGAGGTTGTACGAGAATCCCCGGAACGGGATGCCGTACACGGTTTCGGGGTCGCCCGCGCGGGCAGCCTGCTGGAACGGCGGCGAGAACTCCTCGAGTGACCGATCGGCTCGCCGCATCACCTCGTTCAGCGGTTGCAGGCCGATCTTGGCTGATGCCCCGTAGGCGTCCGGCCACACCACGAGGTCGTAGGTGCCACCGCCGATGGCCGTTTCCGCGACGATCTTCTGTAGATACGACTCGTAAGGGATATTGGCCCATTCCACGGTGATCCCGGTCTTCGCGGTGAACTCCCGATCGGTCTTGCGCTGTAACGCGGCGAACTGGGCGGTGGTTCTACAGCAGCTGAGCAGCCGGATATGGGTACCGTCGTACGGCTTCTCGGTTAGCAGACCGAGCTCATCGGTGGGGCCGGTGGCTACCTCTTCGAGCAGGTCCTGTTCACTTGGCGCGGAAGCACAGCCGCCGATCAGTAGCGCGAGCACGGCGCTCAACGCGGCCGCGAGCTTTCCGATGGTTCCCGAGGTTCGCCTCATTTCACCGCTCCCATCGTCATTCCCTCCGCGAAGTGCTTGCGTACCAGCAGGGCGAGGATCAACATCGGCGCCATGACAAGCAGGCCCGCGGCTGCCATCTGTCCCCATGCGACACCCTCCGGCATGACCAGGGTCATCAGCGCGACCGGCAGCGTTTCCGCCTCGGTACGGGCGAGGAAGGTGGGGAACAGGAACTCGTTCCAGGACAGCAGGAACGAGAAGACGGCGGCCACAAAGATTCCCGGCGCGGCAAGTGGCGTGATCACCCGCCAGAGCAGGTTCACCTGGGTGCAGCCGTCCAACCGCGCCGCTTCCTCGATCTCCAACGGCAGTCCGTCCACGAAGCCCTTGAGTAGCCAGGTGATGTACGGGACGACGAGCGAGAGGTTGACCACGACCAGCGCGAGATGTGTATCGATCAGCCCGAGACTGCGGAACAGGGTCAGGAACGGTAGCGCGATGGCGACACCGGGGATGAACTGGGTGGCCACGATGGCGAGCAACATGCCACGGTGTCCAGGGAAGCGGTACCGGGAGAAGGCATATGCCGCGAGCAGCGCGAGCGGGATCGACACGATGGTCGTGGCGACCGCGATCAGCACGCTGTTCACCAGCGCGCCCGTGAGGTCGCTGGCTCCGCCGAAGATCGCCAGGAAGTTGTCCAAAGTGGGCGTGAACAGGACAGCGGTACTGAACGCATCGCGTGCCGGTTTGAACGCGGTGAGTGCCATCCAGAAGATCGGGAACAGCACGAAGAAGAGAATCGCGAGCGTGGCCAGCACGCGCAGGAACGCGCGGCCGATCGCCCAGCCGCCACGCCGACGCCGTTGGCGTCGAACCGGTGCCGCGATCGCCGCTGGGTGTTTCGCGAGTTTCGTAGCCGTGTCGGTCATTTCGCCTCCTGCCTGGCCATCGCGATCAGATAAAGGGCGGCGAGTACGCCAAGGACGAGCACGATCACCCAGGACACCGCGGACGCGTAGCCGATATCCAGGAAAGTGAAGCCCTGCGAGTAGGCGAAGAAGTTCAGGCTCTCGGTTGCCCTGCCGGGCCCGCCCCCGGTAGTGGTGACGACCTGGTCGAAGATCTTGACCGAGAACACCGCCTTGAGGAAAACCACGATCAGCAACAGCGGGCGCAGTAACGGGAAAGTGACGCGCCAGAACTGCTGCCACGCATTCGCTCCGTCGATTCGTGCCGCCTCCCGAACTTCCGGTGAGATCGAGTTCAGCCCACCGAGCAGCATCAGCGCGATCAACGGAGCCCAGCCCCACACCTCGGTCAGCGCGAGCACCATCAACGCCCAGAACGGGTCACCGAGCCAGTTGATGTTGTCGGCGAACGGGAGCACGGAGTCCAGCATCTTGTCGTAGACACCGGTGTCCGGATTGAGCATGAATCGCCAGGAGAAGCCCTTGAGCGCCGGAGCTACCGCGAACGGCAGGATCAGTAGTGCCTTGGTCAGTGCGCTGAGCCGCGTGCGGTTGTTCAGGATCAGCGCGATGCACAGGCCGAGCCCGACGGAAAGCACGACGGAGATAACCGTGAAGTTCAGTGTTACCAGCGCGCTGTTGAAGAAGGTGTCATCCGTGAACACCCGCTGGTACTGGGCGAGGCCGACGAACTCGCCGGCCTCGCGAGTTTCGTTCAGCCGCCAGTGCCGGAAACTCGTGATGAGCGCGGAAACGAGCGGATAGACGGTAGTCAGCACGACCGCGAGGAGCGCGGGGGCCAGGTGCAGGTACGGGACGGAGTGCTTGCGCAGCGGGGAACGTGAGCGTGGCCGCTGGACGGTGGTTGCCGCCATCGGGGGGTCGACCTCCTCTGCCGGATGAACGGCGGAGCACGGGAATTCCGGGCAGTGTATGCGTATTCACAACTTTGAAGCAATGGTGGATTCGGCTGGTTGTGATAGTTGTGTTCCGCCCGGAAAAGGAGTTGTCCACCTGCGGTTATGCTGCGAAAGCAGCCCGTGACGGTCGCTGGGAAGCGGGCGACGGGATGATGTATTGCGTATGTATCAGCTTGGTTGCATTAGCCGTCGAGCGGTGTCGCGTGGGTCTGCCGCTCGATGAATCGGGGCGAGAGCACGATGCGTCGCGGCTCGCCGGTGTACGTCCCGGAGACCCGTTCCACCACCAGCCTGGCCGCGGTACGCGCCATTTCGTGCAGATCATGGCGGACGGTGCTCAGCTCGAAGCTCGTCCACGCGGCCATCGGGATATCGTCGAAGCCGATGACCGTGAGCTCGGCTGGTACCTGGACGCCAAGTCGTCGCGCGGCGTCCAGTACGCCAATGGCGACCACGTCATTGCCGCAGAACAGTGCGGTTGGCGCGGGGTCGGCGGCAAGTAGCTCGGGTAGTGCGGTCCTACCGGTCTCGAACTCGAACGGGCCGTGCTTGGTGTGCGCCGGCCGCAGCGCGATACCCGCGTCCGCGAGCGCCTGGCGGAACCCGAGTTCGCGATCCCTGCCGGTGCTGGTGTTGTCCGGGCCGAAGATTCCGCCGATATGCCGGTGTCCGCTGGCCACGAGCTGGTTGGCCACCTGCTCGCCGCCGAGCCGGTTGTCCACCACGACGGCATCGGCCGGTGTGGTGCCCTCCCGGTTCAGGTAGACGAACGGCAGCTCGCGGCGCTGCAGCTCGGCGGGCAGCGCCGAATCGAGGGTGGAGGTGGCCAGCACCAGGCCGTCGATGGAGTGATCGGTCAGTCGTTCGGCGGCACCCATGGCCTCGGAGCGCTCGGTGAACAGCATCATCCGGTAGCCGTGTGCTTCGAGTTCGTCGTGCAACGGGCCGACCAGATGCGGGTAGAACGGGTTCGTCAGATCGCTGACCAGTACGCCGATTCGATGGCTGCTGCGCGTGGACAGGCTGCGACCGGCCTCGCTCGGTACGTAGTTGAGCGCCTCGGCCGCCTGTCGAACCCTGCGCACGGTCTCGTCGGATACCCGGGGGTCGCCACGGAGCGCACGGGAAACCGTCGGCTGTGAAACGCCGGCGAGCCGTGCCACGTCGCGGCTGGTTATCCCCACGGTTCCTCCCAGTAGTTGCGCCGGATGAAGCATACGTCCTCGTACCGAAGTTGGATTCAGATGCCCAGGCAGGGGTTGACAAGCCTCGGTGCCACGGCGATAACGTGCATACGTATGAACAAGGAGGGATCCAGCTAATGAGTGATCGCGTGACGGTGACCGAGGCCGAGGCGGCCAGGCGCACCATCCGCCGCACCGACTTCGTCTCCTGCAACCAGGCGTTCATCGACTGCCGTACGCCAGGGTCGGATCGCAAGGAGAACTACGCGATGGTCGGCCCCGGTGTCACCCAGAGCGCCGATCAGGTGGTGAACCTGCGCGAACCGCATGGCTACAACATCGGCGCCGCCGCGATGCCGAACGGGATCACCAACAACCTGCACCTGCATTACACCGCGGAGGTGTTCTACTGCTTCCGAGGCGAGTTCCTGCTGCGTTGGGGCGCGGACGGCAAGGAAGGCGAACTCGTGCTACGCGAGGGCGATATCGCCTCGATGCCGACCTGGATCTTCCGTGGGTTCACCAATATCGGCCCTGACGACGGTTGGTTGTTCACCACGCTGGGGCACGACGACACCGGTGGCATCATCTGGGGCCCGTCTGTGCTGCGCGAGGCGGAGGGACATGGCCTGTTCCTCACCGCCGAAGGGCAGCTCATCGACACGGTAGCCGGTGACGAGCCGCCGGCCGACGTCGAACTGGTCCGGCCGATCAGTGATGCGCAGATCGCCGGACTGCGCTCGTACAGTGTGGCGCAGATGCGTCGGCGAATCGCCGCCACCAGCGATCTCGAATACTCGGCGACCCCGTTTCTGGACAGCACTCTCCCCGGCGGCGGTGCACAGCTGGCGCTGGTGATCGGGTACGGCATGACCGAGGACATGCATCAGGAACCGAGGGTGTTCAACCCGCACGGGCATAACGTCGCGTGGCTGCGTGCCGAACCGGAGCAAGGCATGTTGCCGCACCGGCACGCCGAGACCCAGGTGTTACTCGTGAAGGACGGAACCTGGGAGGTCACGCTCAACCTGCATGACGAGGTGACAGTCCAACTTGGACCGTGGGACATGCTCTCGGTGCCGCGCGGAGCCTGGCGCTCGCTGCGAAACGTTGGTCCGGAAACGGCGACGATGCTGGTGATCAACGGTGGTGATGGCCGGGTGCGACTGGAATGGGATGACGAGGTCGTGAAGGCTGCCGCGGACGCGGGCGTCGCGACCGACCACAACGGCTATATCGCGCCGTACGCGCTTGTCCCGCGAACGCTCGATCGATGACCGCGCCCGCGCTCGTACTGGCGCCAGGAATGCTCTGCGACGCCAACCTATGGGACGATCTGCGCGGCTCGCTCGACTCGCGCATGGTGGACGTTGAGCTGACCGCCTCGAGTATCGGCGGGATGGCGCGACAGATACTTGCGGCCACCACGGAACCTTTCGTGCTCGCCGGCTTGAGTCTCGGCGCGATCGTCGGTTTCGAGGTGCTGCGGTTGGCGCCGGAGCGCGTTCTCGGCTTCTGCGCGATGTCCACCAACGCGGGTGCTCCGCGAGCGCAGCAGCTCGACCAGTGGACGGCGCTCGATCGACAGGTGGCGGAGGGCGGTTTCGCCGATGCGATCGAATCCATCCTGCCGACCATGTACGCCGTACCCGAACCCTCGGCGGGACACGCGGACCGGTTTCGTGCCATGGCACGGCGAGTCGGTCCGGACGTGTTCCGTGCTCAGTTAGCCGCGCAGGCTACCAGGGACGACGCGTTGCCGAGCCTGCGTTCGGTCCGGGCACCGACGCTGGTGCTCAGCGGCGGCGCCGATGTGTTGTGTCCGAAGGATTTCCATACCGCGATCGCCTCCGCGATCCCCGGCGCGGAGTTGCGCACCCTGCCGGGCGCTGGCCACCTGCTGCCCATCGAGCGACCGGCAGAGGTGGCCGCGCTACTTGGTGACTGGCTACACCGACACGTGAGGAGTCTTTGATGCCGGAGTACTTGAAGCGACCCAGCTCCATCCAGCAGGGACAGGTCGACCACGCCGAGGTGCGCGAACGGGTAACCGAGATCATTGCCGAGGTACGCGAGCGAGGCGATGCGGCGGTACGGGAATACTCGACGAAGTTCGACTCGTGGTCGCCCGATTCGTTCCGGCTTTCGGCCGAGGAGGTGCGCCGGATCGTCGCCGACGTGCCGGAGCAAGTGCTTACGGATATTCGCTTCGTGCAGGACCAGGTGCGCGGATTCGCCGAACACCAGCGCGCTTCGATGCGCGATATCGAGGTGGAAACCCTTCCCGGTGTGCGGCTGGGGCAACGGCATATTCCGGTTTCGGCGGTGGGCGCCTATGTGCCAGGTGGTAGATACCCGCTTACCGCGTCCGCGCATATGACGATCGTGACGGCGAAAGTCGCTGGAGTGTCCAGGGTTGTCGCGTGTACCCCGCCGATCCGTGGCGAGGTGCCTTCGGCGACCATCGCCGCGATGCACCTGGCTGGCGCCGACGAGATCTACCTGCTTGGCGGTGTACAGGCGATGGCCGCGCTGGCTGTTGGTACCGAGACGATGTCCAGTGTGGATATGATCGCCGGCCCGGGGAACGCCTATGTGGCGGAGGCCAAGCGTCAACTCTTCGGTGAGGTGGGGATCGACCTGTTCGCCGGTCCTACCGAGATCCTGATCGTCGCTGACCATACGGCGGATCCGTTCGTAGTGGCGGTGGACCTGCTTTCGCAGGCCGAACACGGGCCCGACTCGCCGGCCGTGCTTGTCGCCACTTCGGCCGAGCTTGGTCGTGCGGTGCACGAGCATGTGGAGCGGTTGCTTCCCGGTATGCCGACCAATGATTTCGCCGGCCCGGCATGGCGCGACTACGGCGAGATCGTCGTGGTGGACTCGCTTGCCGAGGCGTTCACCGTGGCCGACGATTATGCCAGCGAGCACGTGCAGATCCTCACCGAGAATCCCCGGCAGGCGCTGGACAAGATGACCCAATACGGCGCGCTGTTCCTCGGCGAGGGGACCTGCGTGTCCTATGGCGACAAGGTAATCGGCACCAATCACGTGTTGCCGACAAAGGGTGCTGCCAGGTATACGGGCGGGCTCTGGGTTGGCAAGTACCTGAAGACGGTGACCTATCAGGAAGTGACCGATCAGGAGGCGAGCGCGCGACTCGGCGAGATCTGCGGGCGCGCGTCCAGGGTCGAGCTGTTCGAGGGGCACGCTCGCTCGGGGGACGTGCGGGCGGCCAAGTACGGTGCCGCCGAACTGGACTGGGCGCCAGAAACGGGCGCGCGCGGATGAGCGCGGTACTCGCCGGCCGTACGGCATTGGTCACCGGTGGCGGAAACGGTTTGGGCCGGGCCATGTGTGCCGCACTTGCCGAGGCGGGGGTACGGGTTCTCGCCGCAGGGCGCACCCAGTCCACGGTGGACGAAACCGTGCGCGGTCTCGCCAAGCCTGGTCGCGCGGTCGTGGTGGATGTGGCCGATCCGGGATCGGTGACCGCGATGGCCGAGCAGCTGGCCGACGAAGAAGTGTCCATCGTCGTCAACAACGCTGGTGTTCCTGGCCCGGTCAAGGAACTCACCGAGATCGAACCCGCGGAGTGGGACGAGGTCTTCGCGGTGAATGTACGTGGTGCTTATCTGGTGTGCCGGGCGATGTTGCCCGGCATGCTCGAGCGGGGCACCGGCGACATCGTCAATCTGGCCTCGGTGAGCGGGAAACGCCCATTGGCGCGGCGCACACCGTACTGCGCGGCGAAGATGGCCGTACTCGGACTGACCACGACGCTCGCCGCCGAGGTGGGACCACGTGGCGTGAACGTCAATTCGCTTTCGCCTGGCCCCGTTGCCGGGCCGCGGATGGAGCGCAATTTTCGGTTGGAAGCCGAGCGTACCGGCACCAGTTATGCCGAGGCGGAGGCAGCGTTCGTATCCAGGGCCGCGCTTGGCCGGATGGTCACCGAGCACGAGGTGGCCAGCGCCTTACTCGGCATGCTGTCGATGCCTGGGCTGTGCGCGGCGGATATCGATCTGTCCGCGGGGATGGTCGCCAGATGAGTATCAAGCAGCGGCTGCGGGCAGGGGAGCGGTTGCGCGGTGGGCTGCTGCGTATCCCCGCGGATTTCCTGGTCGAGCTGGCCGGCGTGGCCGGGTTGGATTTCGTACTCATCGATTGCGAGCACGGCCCGGCCGACCTGATCACCGTGCAGCAGCACATCGTGGCGGCCCAGGCGCATGGCCTTGGCGTGCTGGTGCGGGTAGGCAGGGCTGAACCGGACTTCGTGTTGCGGGTGCTGGATATCGGCGCCGAAGGCATCGTTGTGCCGCATGTCGATACACCAGAGGACGCGCGGCGTGCGGTGCGCGCGGCGCATTATCCACCGCGCGGGGACCGAGGGTTTGCCACCTACTCCCGTGCGGGTTCGTTCGGTGCGGTCAGTATCGCGGCGCACCTGGCTAACGCGGCCGACACCACGCTGGTGGTTCCGATGCTGGAGACCGCGGGGGCCTGCGCGGCCGCGGCCGATATTGCTGCGGTGGACGGGGTGGACGCGCTGCTCGTCGGGCCGGCCGATCTGTCGGTATCGATGGGTTACTCGGAGGGACCAGCGGAACCGGCGGTCCAAGCGATGCTGGACAAGGTGGTGGCAGCCGCGGAAGTGGCTGGCCGGCCGATGTTTCACATCGTAGGTACGGCCGAGCAAGCGCGCAGCCTCCCGGCAGGTGCGGTGGTCTTCAACCTTGCGCACGTGTTGCTCGGGACTTTCCGGAGCCTTGCCGATTCCTGAGTCAACAGGGCCTATGCCCGGGCATTGCTGAATCTATCGCCGCAAGGAATACCGCAGCGGATAAATGTGTATTATCACTAAAAGATACGAGGTGAATCAACCTACTACTTTAATTCTAGCAGAAGGGGTCCGAATTTGTCAAACAACAAATTCGATATCGAGTTGGCTGCCGAACAAACACATCTCGATTCCCTCTATGCGCGACTTGACGAGGAGTGCCAAGCCGCGCGAGCCAGGCTCGACGTGGCGTTGCGGGACAGTTCCGCGAGCAGCCCGCAGGAACGGTGGCAGCGCCAGGTTTCCGTCGACCAGCAGACGGATCGAGTGCGCGCCCTGCGCGCCGCGGAAAACGGGCTCTGCTTCGGGCGACTCGACGACATCAGCGCAAACACCAGCTACATCGGCCGAATTGGCCTGTTCGACGAAACGGCCGGCTTCGCTCCACTGCTGGTGGACTGGCGAGCACCGGCAGCCCGGCCATTTTACTGCTCGACGGTAGCCAACCCGGATGGCATCCGGCGGCGCCGCCATTTCCGCAGTAATGGCCGAACGATCACGAATATTTACGATGACGTACTCAGCGCGGACGATTCGGCTGAGCAGGATGGCGACAGCGCGTTGCTCGCCGTGCTGAACGCCCCTCGGGTCGGCAAGATGCGGGATATCGTCGCGACGATCCAGGCTGAGCAGGATGAGATTATCCGGCTGGCGCGTGGTGGAGCGGTGGTTATCGAAGGTGGCCCCGGCACCGGCAAAACCGCGGTGGCCTTGCACCGCGTCGCGTATCTCCTCTATACCCATCGCGATCAGCTGGCCAGGCGAGGTGTGCTGCTGGTTGGCCCGAATCCGGATTTTCTCAACTATATCGGCGATGTACTCCCTTCCCTTGGCGAGACCAGTGCCGTGTTCGCGACTCCTGGCGACCTGCATCCTGGCCTGCACGCGGTCGACGAGGATGATTCCGTTACCAGCAGCCTCAAGGGCGGGCTTGGCATGCTCGACGTGCTCGCCGCGGCCGTCGCCGACCGGCAGGAGCTACCAGATGGCCGGTGGCCGATCGAGTTGGACGATGTGGTGGTGACGGTGGATGCCAAGGTTGCCCGCGCGGCCAGGCAGCGCGCCCGAGACACTGGCCTGCTACACAATCATGCCCGCGCGGTCTTCTGGGAATGGCTGATCGAGGAGCTGGTCGGGCGCGCGGTGCGCCAGATCGGCAAAGGCTGGCTCACCGGCAGGGATACCGCGCTTGCCGCCGAGTTGGCCGCCGATGTGCGACGCGAACTCAGTCACCATCCCGAAGTGCGCAGGGTGGTCGATCGGCTGTGGCCGCAGCTGACCCCGGAACGGCTGCTCGCCGAGTTGTTCACCTCACCGGCCAGGATCGCGGCTGCCACTCCTGGAATGTCCGATGCGGACAGGGCGGCGCTGTACCGCGCGGACGGTTATGCGTGGACCGTGGCCGACGCGGCGTTGCTCGACGAGGCCGTCGAGCTGCTCGGTGTCGATGACCGCGCCGAGCGATCGCGGGCCGAGCGGGAACGTCAGGAACACATTGAATACACCGAGGGTGTGTTGCAGGTTCTGGAGACCGATGACGAACTCGACGGGGAACAGCTACGCGCGACCGACCTGATCGATGCCGAGGCGCTGGCCGAACGGCATCAGCAGCGGGACCACCGGGACATCGCGCAGCGTGCGGTGGAGAATCGAGAATGGACCTACGGGCATATCGTGGTCGATGAGGCCCAGGAGCTGTCCGAGATGGCCTGGCGAGTCCTGATGCGACGCTGCCCGAGCAAGTCGATGACCATCGTGGGTGATCTGGCGCAGCGAGCCTCCGCTGCTGGCGCGCGCACCTGGTCGGCGATGCTGGATACCTATCTTGCCGATCGCTGGGAGTACCGACAGCTCACCGTCAACTATCGAACCCCAGCAGAGATCATGGAAGTCGCGGCGCCGTTGCTCGCGGAGATCGCGCCGGGACTCGTGGCGCCGGAATCCGCGCGGTCAACTGGAAACCGGCCCCGCAGCCGGCTGGTGTCGGCGGATGAGCTCGACGCCATCGCGGCTGAGGAGATCGCGGCGGCCTCGGCGGACGGAACGTCCGTGGTGATCGCGGCGGATGGGGTGTCGCTCGATATCGCGGCCAGGGTGCTCAGTCCGCGCGCCACCAAAGGACTCGAGTTCGACGAAGTCGTACTGGTCGAACCGCAGCGCATCCTCAGTCAGTCGACCGACGGCGCGGCCGACCTCTACGTCGCACTGACCAGGGCGACCCAACGCCTCACCGTGCTGCACACCGAACCGCTTCCACCGGTGCTCGGTTCCTTGGCCGCCGAGTCGGAGGTTATCGACACGCGGTCGGGCAAGGTCGGCGTATCGTCGTAGCGAAGGCGAGGAGGGGCCATGCGCAAGCTCGTAGTCACCGAGAACTGCACCGTGGATGGGGTTATCGAGATGACCGGCGGGTGGTTTGATCCGCTGAGCACGAAGGTCGACCAGTCGGACATCGTCGCGGCAACGGCCGAACATCGAGCGGCTGCCGACGCGTTGCTGGTTGGCCGGCAGACCTTCGAGGACTTCCGGGGGTTCTGGCCACAGCAGACCGACGACCCGACCGGCGTTTCCACGTATCTGAACTCGGTGCGGAAATACGTTGTGTCCAGCACGCTTGCCGAACCTGACTGGCAGAACTCGACCGTGCTCAGCGGTCCACTCGTCGACGAGGTGCGGTCCCTCAAGGCTGAGCAGGGTAAGGACATCGTGGCCACCGGCAGCATCCGGCTGGTGCGTGCGCTGATCGCCGCCGATCTGGTGGACGAGTACCGCCTTTTCGTCTACCCGGTCGTCGTTGGCGGCGGCACACGGCTGTTCGGGTCGGCCGGGATCGGGCTGACCCTGCTCGAGGCACGGCCCTTCGTGTCCGGGGCCGTGCTGCTCCGCTACGCGCCGGAGCACCGCTAGCTGGTGTCCGCTTTGTCGCTGCGGTATCTGACCAGTCGCGATATCGTTTTACTGTAGCTGGAGCGGGAACTCGGCAGCCGTAGTCCGCGACGTGGTTGGGAGCCGGGCACATGACAGTACGCGGCGATGTTGTGGTGGTAAGCACCCTTGCCGGTGAACTACTTGCCGAAGCACGAGAGAATCCAGCCGGACGGGCGGCTAGGACGGTGGTCTCCGGTACCTCGCAGCGGGCGACGGTGATCGCCCTCATCGCCGGTGCCGAACTGAGTGAGCATCAGGCCCCGGCCGCGGCCACTATCCAGGTCATCGCGGGTCAGGTCTGGCTGTACACGGCTGCCAGGGAGTGGCGGCTCACCGAAGGTGATCTTGTGGCGGTGCCTCCGGAGCGACACGGAGTGCGTGCCGAGGACGACGCCGCGGTGCTACTCACCGTTGCCCTCCGCTGACTGTTCAGGCACGGAGGGTGGCGCCACCGTCCACGTACAGCGCCTGCATGGTGATATGCCGAGCCTGCGCAGAGGCCAGGAAGACCACCGCGTCGGCGATATCCGCCGGCTCGGCGATCCGGCCAAGTGGAATACCCACCCGGAACTGTTCAAGTGAGCCGGCGATGACCTTCTCGCCATCGTTCTCGTCTGTCCATAGTTGACGTTGCATCGGGGTATTGGTCGATCCGGGGGATACCACGTTGCACCGAATGCCGTACTCGGCGACCTCGAGGCCAAGGCAGCGCGTCAGCATCGTCGCGGCAGCCTTCGAGGCGGCATACGCGCCCATCCCTGCCCTCGGTACGCCGGCCGCGTTCGAGCTCACCGTAACCAGCGATCCCCTGCGGCGCGGGGTCATCCGGCGCGCCAGCTCGCGTAATACCGTGAATGTCCCGGTCGCGTTCACCGCGAAGGTCTGCGCCCAATCCTCGTCAGTGGTCGAACAGACGCTCCCGGCATGCAGTACGCCGGCCACCGAAACGCCAATGTCAATCGGCCCAAGGGAATCCTCCACTTCGGCGATGAGGCGGGCGACTGCGGCCGGCTCGCGCACATCGGTGACGAACGGGGTAACCTGCTCACCCTCGTCTGCGGCGATCCGGGTCACACCAGTGGAATCGATATCCACCGCGGCCACGATTGCGCCCTCATCGGCAAGTCGCTTGACGACGGCCGCGCCGATACCGCTCGCCGCTCCGGTTACCAGCGCAAGCTTGCCAGCGATACCAGTGCCGCCAGGCGATGTTGTGCTCACTCGACCGAACCTTTCCCGTACTCGGAACCGTTGTGACTCGGCTCGCAAAGCGAATATTGGGGACTTTTACCACCACTTGCCATTAGGTTAGTCTAACCATGGTTAGGTAAGGCTAAGTTAGTACTAACCTTGGTCGAGTGGGAGATCTGGGGTTGTTCGATGTGGTCCGCGGCAGGGGGTGTGGGCCACATCGAACCCGGTAGCGGAAAGGATTCTCGAATTGACCTCACCTGCGCTGGTCCGACCGCGGCCCGTGCATCATCCGGCCGATCTGTTGGCCGCCTATCTGCCCGGCTCGTTCTACTACTCCTCGCCCCGCGGGTCGTTACTCGCCGACGGGATACTCACAACCGTGCAGGCAGCGCACGGGCACCGTGCGGCTGCGGTTGCGGAAACCCTTGATTCCGTTGCCACGGCGGGTATCGAGCGGCCGCTCGTAGTTGGCGCCATCGGTTTCCGGCCGGACGCGCAAACCAGCCTGGTTGTGCCGGCGGTGGTCCGGCGCGCGGGAAAACCCGACGCCGCGGCGGATGCCACCAGATCGGTGTTCGGTCTTGCCCGCTGGTCGGTTACCCCGCGGCCCGAGCCGGCCGCCTACGCCGCGCAGGTGCGCAAGGCACTCGCCCGGATCGATGCGGGTGGGCTGGACAAGGTCGTTCTCGCGCGCTGCCTTGAACTCAGCGCCGATGACAAGATCGCCGTACCGGACCTGCTTGCTCGCCTTGTCCGCGCAGATCCGGCAGCGCATGCCTTCGCCGTCGATGTGACCGCACCCGGCGATCCGGCGATCCGCACCCTGCTCGGCGCCAGCCCGGAACTGCTCGTGTCCCGGCGCGGTAGGCAGGTCGTGGCGAACCCGCTCGCTGGTTCCTTACCAAGGGCGGCCGATGACGCGGAAAACCAGCGAAGGATCGCGGCGCTGCTTGGTTCGGACAAGGATCGACGGGAACACGCCCATGTTGTGCACCAGGTCGCCGAGGTGCTTGGCCAGTTCTGCGCGGATGTTCAGGTTCCTGCGGAACCGGCGGTAGTTGGCACACCAACGATGTGGCATCTGTCCAGCCGAGTCGTCGGCGAGATCGCCGATCCGCACGATCCCGGATCCTCCGCGTTGGCAATGGCCGAAGCGCTACATCCCACTCCGGCGGTGTGCGGGGTGCCCACGGTAACGGCAAGGGACGCGATCGCGGAACTGGAGCCGGAAGACCGAGGCTACTACTCGGGGCTGGTCGGTTGGACCAATGTGGATGGTGATGGCGAATGGGTGGTGACGATCCGCAGCGCGGAGGTATGCGAGCGAGAGGTACGCATGTTCGCCGGCGCAGGGATCGTCGCTGGCTCTGACCCGGAGGCCGAACTGGCCGAGACGAGCGCGAAGTTCCGCACCTTGCTGCGGGCGCTGGGACTCGAGGAGCTGACGTGACCGCCGCCGCACAACCGGACGTGGACCACGTCCCGTGGCCGCCGGAGCTGGCCGCGCATTACCGGGCCGCGGGCTACTGGCGTGGCCAGACCTTTGGCGCGTTGCTCACTTCGGTTGCCGACGCGTATGCGGGTCGTACCGCGGTGGTCGGCGAATGGGAAGGCGAGACGCACCGCTGGAGCTACGCTGAGCTCGACGAGCGAGCACACCGGATCGCGGCCGGGCTGCGCGCGCTCGGTATCGGCAAGGGCGACCGGATCGTGCTGCAACTTCCGAATATTCCCGAGTTCATGTCGATCGTGTTCGGTATCTGGCGCGCTGGCGGATGGCCGGTCTTCGCATTGCCCGCCCACCGCGCGGCCGAGTTGCGTCACTTCGCTACGCAGAGCGAAGCCGTAGCCATCCTGACCGTGCAGCGACATGGCGGCCACGACTATGCAGGGACAGCACGGGAAGTGGCGGCCGAGGTTCCATCGTTGCGCCACGTGCTCGCCGTCGGCACCGCGGAGTTCGCCGAGCTCGCCGCGACGCAACCGGTCGAGTTGCCCGATCCCGATCCGTCCGAAGTGGCGTTCCTGCAGCTTTCCGGCGGCACCACCGGGTTGCCCAAACTGATCCCGCGAACCCATGACGACTACCTGTACAGCGTTCGGGAAAGCGCCCGGATCTGTGCGCTCCGCCCGGAAAGCGTGTACCTCGCCGCGTTGCCGGTCGCGCACAACTATCCGCTCAGCTCGCCTGGTGTGCTCGGCGCGTTGCATGCCGGTGCGACGAACGTGCTCTGCCCGCGGCCAGACGCGGACACCGCATTCCGGTTGATCGAGTCCGAGCGGGTGACGATCACCGGCGTGGTACCGCCGCTCGCGGCTGCCTGGGTGCAGGCGGCTGGCCGGACCGAACGGGATCTGTCCAGTCTGGCAGTGATGCTGGTGGGCGGCGCGAAGTGTGGCCGCGAACTGGCCGCACGCATTGGTCCCGCGCTTGGCTGTCAGCTACAGCAGGTGTTCGGGATGGCCGAGGGGCTGGTCTGCTACACCCGGCTGGATGATCCCGAGGACACGGTCCTTGGTACGCAAGGGCGGCCAATCTCGCGTGACGACGAGATCCGGATCGTGAACCCGGACAACCCCGCGGCCGATTCCACGGACCTAGTGGCCCCTGGTGAGGTTGGCGCGCTACTGACTCGCGGCCCTTACACCATTCGTGGCTATTACCACGCGGGCGAGCACAACGCGACCGCGTTCACATCGGACGGTTTCTATCGAAGCGGTGACCTGGTCCGCCGGCACCCATCGGGCCACCTGGAAGTTGTTGGCAGGGCTAAAGAGCAGATCAACCGGGGCGGGGAGAAAGTCGCGGCCGAGGAGATCGAGAACCATCTGATCGCGCACCCCGGCGTGCTGGATGCCGCCGTCGTCGCGGTTGCCGACGAGTACCTGGGCGAGCGCACTTGTGCCTATGTGGTGCCGAACGCCGGAAAGCAGCCGACCGACGTCGAGCTGCGCCGGTTCGTCCGGGAACGCGGTGTCGCTTCATACAAGGTGCCCGACCTGGTGCAGGTCGTCTCGGAGTTCCCGGTGACCGGAGTCGGCAAAACCAGTAAGCGCGAACTGCGAGCGGCGCTGACCGCGCTCGCGAAGGACAGGTGATCGCCGTGGCACTACCAAAGATCGACCCGTACCAGCTGCCGACCGTGGCGGAACTCCCGTCGGGCAGGGTGGACTGGCGGCCGGAACCGGCACGGGCTGCCCTGCTCGTCCACGATATGCAGCGGTACTTCCTGAAGCCGTTCGCCGGTTCGCCAATGCACGAGCTGACCGCCAACATCGCCAGGTTGCTAGCCATCGCAAGGGCGCAGCGGATTCCGATCTTCTACACCGCGCAGCCCAGCCGTCCGGAACCAGCCGATCGCGGGCTGCAAAGCGAGTTCTGGGGCGATGGGATCGGTGGTGTGATCGATACCGAACCGAAGGCGGCTGATGTGCTCGAGGTGCTTGCGCCCGAACCAGGTGACGAGGTTCTGGTGAAATGGCGCTACAGCGCGTTTTCCCGTAGCCCGCTCGCCGAGCAGCTTGCCGCGCGCGGCAGGGACCAGTTACTGATCAGTGGGGTTTACGCGCATATCGGCTGCCAGGCAACCGCCGTCGACGCGTTCATGCGGGATGTTCGCCCGTTCCTGGTTGCCGATGCGGTGGGCGATTTCTCCAGACAGCGACACGATCAGGCATGCGAGTACGTGGCGCAGCGCTGCGGCGCGGTGATCAATACCGATGCCGCGGTGACCGCGCTGGCCGAGACCGTCCCGATTGGAGGAAACTGATGAGTGCCATATCCGAGCTGACCGCCGAACGGGTGCGGGCAGATGTCGCCGAGCTGCTTGGTTGCTCGCCGGAAGAAGTCGAGCCGGACGAGAACCTGTTTGATCGAGGGCTGGATTCCGTCCGGATGATGACGCTGGTGGAACGCTGGCGCTCAGCCGGGGCGTCCCAGCTCGAGTTCCCCGATCTGGCCGAGCAGCCCGAGCTGCGGCACTGGACGAGCATTCTGGAGCGCAAGTGAGTCGCATCGAGAACCGGGGCCGGCACCTGGAACAGATCGCCGAAGTTCGGCAAGGGTCCACCTCGGCCAAGGTCGGCTACCCCATCCGGATCAGGGAAGTCGAGGTGTTGCGCAGCTATCCGCTCGGTGCCGGGTTGATCAGGGTAATCCTCGGCGGACCGGGAACCGACGGCTTCGAGGCACATTCGCCCGACGAACACGTCAAGCTAATCTTTCCGGAACCGGACGGCGAGCTTCGGCTGCCGGAACCCAACGGGCTGATGCTCAGCTGGCCCCGGCCATCGCCGACGACGCGGGAATACACCGTGCGCGGTTACGACCCGGTGACCGGTGAGCTTGCCATCGATATCGCGCTGCACGGCACTGGGCTCGGGGCGAACTGGGCCCGAACCGTGGAACCCGGTGCGACGGTGCATGTCGCAGGGCCACCCGGTGGACTGATCGTGCCGCACAACTACGATCGCTACCTGCTCGCCGGTGACCTGACCGCGCTGCCCGCGATCGACCGCTGGCTGGAGGAACTGCCGCGTACCGCGGCTGGCTGGGCGTTTATCGAGGTCGCCGATGCCAGTGAGGAGATCGAGCTTTCCGCGCCGGAAGACATGGCAGTGCATTGGCTACACCGTGGCGCGAGTCCGCCTGGAACAGGGGACATGCTGGAGCGCGCGGTGCGTACGGTGTCCATTCCGGATGGTGAGCGGTGCTTCGTATGGCTCGCTGGTGAAGCAGGTCAACTCAAACCGCTCCGCCGCTGGGTTCGGGACGAGCTGAAGCTGGCCAAAACGGACTACGACATTACCGGCTACTGGAAACGCGGGGTCGCCGACTACGACGACGACCACGAGCACTGACCTCGCACCGGACGGGACGGTCCGGATTCCATCGACACAAGCAAAAGGATCACGATGTTCACAAGACGTTCAGCACGTTTCGGCGGTGCGCTGTTACTCGCGATCGCCGTGGCCGCGACGGGCTGTGGCACGAGCGAAAGCCAGGACACGGAGGGCGAGACGCGGGTTTTCGCCGCGGACAACGGCGAGATCACCATCCCCGCTGACCCACAGCGCGTGGTCGCGACCGGGTACGCGGTGCCCGCGCTGATCGAGGCGGACGCTCCGCTGGTAGGTATCTCCACCTGGAAGCGCGGCCTGCCGATGATGACCAAACAGGACAGGGCCCGCTATGACGAGTTGGAGAAGGTAGCCGGTGAGCAGGCGACCGAGACCAACTACGAAGCGATCGCGGGTGCCGACCCGGATCTGATCGTGATCGGCGTGCCCCAGCCGGTACTTGGCGATATCGATGTCGAACGCTTGGAGTCGATTGCCCCGGTGGTTGCCATCGGCCCGACCGTGCCGTCGGCATGGCGGGAGAACACCAAGAAGCAGGCCGATGCGGCCGGCGCGCTGGCGAAGTTTGACGAAACCAAGTCCGAGTACGAGGGCAAGGCTGAAGAGCTGGCCGGCAAGTATGAGGATGTGCTGCCCGACCTGAAGCTGGCCCACGTCGGTAGTTACGGCGAAGTGGACAGTGGCAACTTCCAGCGTGAGTTCAACGATTCCTGGGGTACGAACGTCGCCAACGATATCGGGGCAAACTACTACGGGGAGGTCAAGGAGAAGGGCGGCGGCTCGCAGGATGTCAGCGAGTACCCCTCGATCGAGGAACTGCCAAGCGCTTTCGCCGAAGCTGACGCGATCACCTACTCGGTAGAAGCGGATGGCACGCCGCCGCCCGCGGTGCAGTACGTGCTCGATTCGGAGCTATGGAAGGACCTGCCCGCGGTCAAGGCCGATAAGGCCTTCCCGATCCCGCTTACCGAGGCAGCCACCTACCGGCAGGCCATGCAGGCTCTGGACGCCCTCGACGAGTCACTCGCGCCGCTGTTGGAGAAGTGATTTCGACCGAAACCCGACCGGCACCGACGAGCACCGCCCGCTGGCACGTCGCGGTGCTCGTCGGTGGCTTCGCGCTGCTTGCCGCGGTCGCGGTGGTCAGCATCGGGATCGGAGCGCAGGCGGTGCCCCCGATGGATGTGCTGCGCGCGCTGGTAGCACCGGATGGCAGCGCGAACCAGCTCATCGTGCTCGAGGTACGAGCACCGCGCGCCTTGCTCGCGATCGGCGTTGGCGCCGCGCTCGGCGTGGCCGGAGTGCTGATCCAGACGTTGTCCCGCAATGCCCTTGCCGAGCCGGGCATCCTCGGGGTGAGTACCGGGGCCGGCTTCGCGATGACCATCGGCGCGGCGCTCGGGGGGGTCGCCTCGCCAGCCGCTGAACTGCTGGTCGCCACGCTCGGTGCGGCCGGAGCCACGCTACTGGTGTACGCGGTTGGCCGGACCGCCCCACTGCGGTTGGTGCTTACCGGGGTTGCGTTGAGCGCGGTGCTTTCCGGTATCTCGCTTGGTCTACGGCTGATGTCTCCGGACGTCTTCGACAAGTACCGCTTCTGGTCGGTCGGCTCGCTCGCCGGCAGGGAGCAGGCGCCTCTGCTGGTGCCGATGCTCGCGATTGGACTCGCGTTGGTCGGCGCGCTGCTGCTGAGCCGTTCACTGAACGCGGCCGCGCTCGGTGAGGCGGTGGCTCGCACGCTCGGTGCGAATATCGCCAGGGTCCGCCTTGCCACACTCGTGCTGATCACCGTGCTCGCTGGTGCCGCGACCGCGGTGGCCGGCCCGATCCTGTTCGTCGGGCTGATCGTGCCGCATGTGGCGCGGCGCCTGGCGCGTGGTTCGGTGCCGTGGCTCACCGGTTACGCGCTGGTACTCGGTCCGCTGCTGATGCTGCTCGCGGATATCGGTTCCCGAGTGCTGCTGCCAACCGGCGAAGTACCGGTGGCCATCGTCACCGGATTTCTCGGTGGCCCGATGCTGATCTGGGCGGTCCGCAAGTACGGGGCGGGTTCGCTATGAGCGCGCTGGTGCTGCGAGCCGGTCGGCGATCGTTCCGGGTGGAACGCAGGACGCTGTGGCTTTCGGCGATACTGCTCGGAACCATCCTCGCGCTTGGCTTTGTCGGGTTGTGTTACGGCGGCGCGACCTGGGCGAGTCCCGGCGAGGTGCTGGCGGCACTGACCGGTGCGGCGGATTCCGTGGTGATCGTCGAGTGGCGACTGCCACGAGTGGTGGCGGCGATGGTGTTCGGCTGCGCGCTCGGCGCGGCCGGCGCGATTTTCCAGACGCTGACCCGTAATCCGCTCGGCAGCCCGGACGTGATCGGTCTGGACGCCGGGGCCTATACGGGTGCCCTGTTCGCGTTCACCGTGCTGGCCGGTACGTCCGGGCAGCTCGCGGTGAGCTCGGTGCTCGGCGGACTTCTCGTCGCCGCGCTGATCTACCTGCTTTCGCTGTCCAACGGCCTTTCCGGGCTACGCCTCGTGGTGATCGGTATCGCGGTAAACGCGATGTTGCAGGCACTGAACTCGTGGATCGTGTTGCGCGCCGACCTCGAGGTCGCGATGGCGGCAGGCGCGTGGAACGCGGGCTCGTTGAACGGGGTGGACTGGGCTGACCTCGTACTACCGCTGCCGATTCTGGCTGGCTTGCTCGCCACGTTGCTGGTGTGGTTCCGGCCGATCCAGCAGTCCACACTCGGCGATGCGGTCGCGGCGACCACCGGTGTCGGTCTTGACCGGCTTCGGTTGATGATGGTGCTGATCGGGGTTGGTTGCACGGCCACGGTGACCGCGGTGGCCGGGCCCATCGCGTTCATCGCACTGGCCGCACCGCAGATCGGCCGCCGGCTGGCCCGCACCCCTGGGGTGGCGCTGCTGCCAGCCGCGCTGACCGGCGCGGTACTGCTGCTCACCGCGGATCTGCTCGCGCAGATGCTGCTTTCGCCCGAATCCCTGCCGGTTGGTGTGGTCACCACGGCCATCGGTGGGTGCTACCTGATCTGGCTGCTCACCCAGGAAGTGAGGCGACGATGACCACACGCCTGCGCGCACGGGAACTCACCCTGAGCTACGGGGAACGGGTGGTTTCCACCAAGCTGAGCCTGGACGTGCCGGACGGCGCGTTCACCGCCATCGTGGGCCCGAACGCCTGCGGGAAGTCGACGCTGTTGCGCGCGTTCGTCCGGCTGCTGCGCCCCGCGGCCGGCACGGTGTCCCTGGACGACCAGCAGATCGCCGCGTACGGGTCGAAGGCACTGGCCCGGTCAGTCGGCTTCCTGCCACAGGATCCACTCGCCCCTGATGACATCAAGGTTCGCCAACTCGTTGCCAGGGGACGGTTTCCGCACCAGTCCTTGCTTTCCATGTGGTCACAGGAAGACGAGGAGGCGGTCACCGAGGCAATGGAGACCGCCGGTGTCAGCGAGCTGGCCGACCGGCCGGTGCAGGAGCTCTCCGGTGGCCAGCGGCAGCGCGCCTGGGTGGCGATGGTGCTCGCGCAACGCACGCCCTACCTGTTGCTGGACGAGCCGACGTCGTTTTTGGACATAACGCACCAGTACCGGCTGTTGACGTTGCTCGCCAGGCTGCGGGACGAGGGGCGCACGGTCGTGGCGGTGCTGCACGATATCAACCAGGCTTGCCGGTTCGCCGACCATCTGGTTGCGATGAAGGAAGGCCGGATCATCGCAGAGGGTGCGGCGGCCGACATTGTGGACGCGGCGCTGCTGAAGGAGGTCTTCGACCTGCCCTGCGTCGTCGTGCCGGATCCGGTTACCGAAACCCCGATGGTCGTACCAACCCACTTCGATGATCCGTAGGAGTACGCGTTGAGTACCGCGCACGTCGAATCGCGCCATTCCACGCATTCCACCGAAACGCTGCTGGCGCTGACCAGCGCTCAGCTTGGCATCTGGAATGCCCAGCGACTCGAACCGGATTCGCGGTTCTATCTGGTCGGGGATGTAGTGGAGATCTCCGGAACCGAGCCGGTCCAGCTCGACCAGCTTGCCGCGGCCATCCGGAATACCATCGCCGAAGCGGAAAGCCTGCGACTGCGGGTTTTCGATACGCCGGAAGGGCCGCGCCAGCGGATCAGCACCGAGCCGATACCGGTCCCGGAAGTCGTGGACCTGCGGGCGGAGCCGGATCCGGCGGCCGCTGCCGAGCGGATCGTCACCGCCGAGCGGCTGCGCGCCGCCGATGCGTGCCGGGAGATGGTGGATCGCCAGCTGTACTCCTGCACGATCATCCGGCTGAGCGACAGTGTGGTCTGGTACACCCAGCTCGGTCATCATCTGGTGTTCGACGGCTACACCGCCGCGATGCTGGCCCGCCGCGCCGCGGCGCACTACACCGCGGCCGTCACCGGTACGCAACCACCGGCCTGCCCGTTCGGCCGCTTCACTGACCTGGTCGAGGCAGATCAGCAGTACTTGGCCAGTGAACAGTTCACCAAGGACCGGGCGTACTGGCTGGATCGGCTCAGTCCGCTGCCCGAACTCGGCGGGCCCACCGAAACCACGACGGGCGCGCCGGAGGCGACGCATACCGCGCGGGCGACGATCGGTGCCGCGGAGCTCGCTCAGCTGCGCCAGGTCGCCGAGGACGCGGGAACCACCTGGGGTGAGGCGTTGATCGCCTGCTACGCGGCCTTTCTGCACCGGTTGCAGGGACAGACCGATATCGTTTTCGCGCTGCCGCTGATGTGCCGTACCGGCGTTGCGCTCCGGACCCCCGCGATGGCGGTCAACGTATTGCCCCTGCGGTTGACCGTGCGCGGCGCCGACCGGCTACCCGAACTGAGTCAGCAGGTTGCCACGGCGTTACGGGAAATGCGTGCGCACCAACGCTATCGCGGGGAGAACCTGCCGCAGGATCTCGCTACCCCGGGTGCGGGCGCACTGCTGCACGGTCGGGGCGTCAACCTGAAGGCCTTCGACCTCACCATCGATTTCGCCGGCGCCACCGGGATACTGCGCAATGTCGCGGGTGGACCTCCAGAAGATCTCGGGCTGAGCGTACTGCCCACCACCGACGGTGGTCTGCTGCTCGGCTTCGAAGTGGACGCGCGCACGCACAGCCGGTCCGATGTGGACCGGCTGTTGACCGCGATGCGTGGCATGCTGGCCGAACTGAGCAGCCAGCGAACCCCACCGGTGGGTGCGGTCGAGCTGATCGAACCCGCGCAGCGGGACCGGCTGCTTGCCGAATGGACGGTACCCGCGCCGGCCGGAACTCCGGTGGACTGGCCGGTAGCACTGGACGAGCTAGCCGCGGCCACACCAGCGCGGACCGCGCTGGTGCACGGCACGGATCGGCTGAGCACTGGTGAACTTGCCGCACGCGTACACCGGTTGGCCCGGGCGCTGCGGGCCCGATCGATCGGGCCCGACGATGTCGTCGCGCTCGCGTTGCCCCGGTCCACGGACCTGGTCGTCGCGCTGCTCGCGGTGCTGGACGCGGGCGCCGCGTTCCTACCGCTTGACCTGGCGTATCCCGAGGACCGGTTGCGCGGGCTGCTGGTTGATGCGCAACCCGCACTGGTGTTGGACACCACCGCGTCGGCAGCGCCGAGCGAAGGCTATGCGCGGCTTACGCTGGATACCGAGCAAACGCACGCGGAGCTGGCCCAGCTGGCCGACACCCCACTGAGCCAGGCAGAACTGGCCGCGCCCCGGAATCCCGCGCAACTCGCGTACCTGATCTACACCTCGGGTTCGACAGGTCGGCCCAAGGGCGTACTCGGCACCACCGGCGGACTCGCGCGACTGTTGCACCATCATCGCGGGACGCTCGTCGCCGAGGCACGGCAGGCGGCCGGGCGCAGGCTGCGTATCGCGCACACCTATTCGTTCGCCTTCGACTCCGCCTTTGACCAGCTGCAATGGCTGCTCTGCGGGCACGAACTGCACCTCTACGACACCGATCTTGCCCGGGATGCGGACGCACTGCTCGCCGCCTACACGGACGATCGCATCGACGTGGTGGACACTACGCCCTCCATGGCCGCGCCCCTGATCGAGGCGGGGCTGCTCACCGGGGAACACCGGCCGGCGCTGTTGATCCTTGGTGGCGAAGCCACCCCACCCGCGCTCTGGCGGACAGTGGTGGAATCCGGTGTAGCAGCGCGGAACATGTACGGCCCTACCGAAGCCACAGTGGACAGCGCAGCCGCCAGGATCGCTGGCGATCACCCAACGATCGGCCAGCCACTGGCTGGCACCAGGGCCTACGTGCTGGACAACGCGTTGCGGCCGGTAGCACCTGGCGCGGTTGGCGAGCTGTATCTCGCGGGGCCGCAGCTGACCCGTGGTTACCTGCGCCGCAGGGCGAGCACCGCGGAGCGCTTCGTCGCCGATCCGTTCGCCGGTGCGGGCGAACGGATGTACCGGACTGGCGATCTGGCGCGCTGGATACCCGATCGTGGGCTGGATTATCTCGGTCGCGCCGATGATCAGGTGAAGATTCGGGGCCACCGGGTGGAACTCGGCGAGGTGGAAGCCGCCCTCGGCACACTGCCTGGTGTGCGCGCGGCCGCCGCGGTGATCCGTACCGAGGCTGGCCCGGCCAGGTTGGTCGGCTACGTGGTTGCGAGTGACGACACCCTGACGCCCGAATCGGTACGCGGCGCGCTCGCCGAACGGCTGCCGGAACAGCTGGTGCCCTCCGTGGTGGTGCTGCTCGGCGAGTTACCACGAACCAGCAACGGGAAACTGGACCGCGCCGCGTTACCTGCCCCACAAGCAAGAACAGCGGGCAGGACGGCCAGCACCGAGCGGGAACGGCTGCTGTGCGCTGCCGTTGCCGAAGTGTTCGAGGTCGACGAGGTCAGCGTGGATGCGGACTTCTTCGGCCTTGGCGGGGACAGCATCAGCGCGATCGGGGTGAGCAGCCGGCTACGCGCCCACGGTTTGGAGCTGCGTCCACGGGAACTGCTCGCTGGCCGAACCTTCGCGGCGCTTGCGGAAACCCTGACCGAGACGGCCGGCACGGTAGCCAAGGACGAACCGGTTGGCATGGTGCCCGCGCCGCCCATCGTGCGCGGCTTGCTGGATCCGCATCCGGAGCTGGCGCGGATCGCCGGTTATGCACAATGGACCGCGCTCAGCGTGACGGAGCCGCTTTCCCTGCCTGCCTTGCTCGCGGGCGTGCGTGCCGTACTCGAACGGCATGCCGCGCTGCGGCTCCGGTTGACCCCGGAGCGGCAACTCGTGATTGATCCGCGGGCCACGCCGGACCGGATGGTCAGCGAGCACCAACTGCCGGATGCCGGCGCGCCCGAGCCTGCTCAGCTCGCCGTGGACCTTGCGGCCGAGCTTGATCCGGTTTCCGGGGATATGCTGCGGATCGCGTTGATCCGAACCGGACAGTCCGAGCCGGACCGGCTGCTGGTTCTCGCGCATCACCTGGTGATCGACGGGGTATCCTGGCGGGTGCTGCTGCCGGAGCTGCATGCCGCGTGCTCCGGAACGCTGGCCGAGCAGATGCCGGCAAGCACCTCCTGGCGCCGACATGCGCGGCTGCTCGCTGAACAGGGCGCTACCGGTGCGCGGCACGCCGAGCGTGCCTTCTGGGCACGGGCACTCGAACCGGCTTGCCGGCCACTTGGCTGCGCCGAGCTGGACCCGAAGTTGGATACCGGCGGTACCGCGCACAAGTCCGGGACTACGGCCTCTGCCGAGGAGACGGCCGCGCTGTTGCAGACGCTGCCCGGCGCTTACCGGGCCGGCGTGGATGAGGTGCTGCTGACCGGGTTGTTGCTCGCACTGCGGTACTGGCAACGGCACGCCAACCGCCCGGCGAACCCAGCCATGGCGGTCACCGTCGAAGGGCACGGGCGCGAACAGCTTGCCGAAGATGTGGACCTTTCCGGCACTGTTGGCTGGTTCACCAGTGAATACCCGGTGCGGCTACCGGCCGAGCAAGTACTCGCCGGTGAGGATCTGCTCGACGCGCTTGCCGGGGGAGCTGCGGTCGGCCGGTTACTGCGAGCCGTCAAGGAGGCGAAGCGGGCGGTGCCGGACGGCGGGATCGGCTACGGCGTACTGCGTTACCTGGACGCCGAGGCGCCGTTCGCGGCCACGCCGGCACCCGAGGTACTGCTGAACTATCTGGGCCGATTCACCGCATTACCTGGCACCGGCTGGCAGCTGTCCGAACGCGACGCGTTCGCCGTGCTCGAACCCGAGGACAAGGCGCTGGAACAGGTGCTCGCGCTGAACTGTTTCGTGCACGAGGAAGTAGCCGGTGCGCGGCTTGCCGTGGAGTGGACCGCGGCGGGCCGGCTGCTTGCCGGCGAGACCGTGACCGCCCTGCAACGGGGTTGGGCGGCCGCACTTGCCGCGCTGACCGCGCATGCGGCGCGCATTGGACCGGATGGCAGTGGCGCCGAATGGGCTGGGCTGAGCCCGGCTGATCTGACCATGTCCGGCATCGACCAGTCGAGTCTCGACGCTCTGCAGCGCGACCGGCGGATCGCCGATGTGCTACCAGCGACGGCGTTGCAGGCCGGGTTGACGTTTCACAGTTTGGTTCGCGGCGAGCAGGACGCCGATGTCTATGTCGTACAGGCGATGACCACGCTGACCGGCGCGCTGGACGCGGACCGGATGGCCGCGGCGGCCACCGAACTGCTACGCCGGCATCCTGCCTTGCGCATCCATCTGGCGAGCACGTTGGACGATACGGCTGTGCAGGTTGTCCCTGCCGATGTGTGCTTGGACTGGCGACAGGTTGACCTTTCCGCTGAACCATCCGAGGAGCGCGCCGCGCGGTGTGCCAACCACGCCCGCGCGGAGCTGACTCGACCGTTCGATCCGAACAAGCCACCGCTGATCCGGTTCCTGCTGTGCACCATCACCCCTACCGAGCACCGGCTCGCCATCACCAATCACCACGCGCTGCTTGACGGCTGGTCGATGCCGCTGGTCGGCCGAACCCTGCTGGCCATCTACGCGGAACTCGGCGGCGGGCCGGCGGCGCCGACCGGGGCTCCACTAACCGGGTACTATCACTGGTTGGCCAAGCAGGACAGGGAAACCTCGCTCGCCGCCTGGCGGCAAGCACTGGCTGGCGTGGATGATGGCACCCGGCTGGCACCCGCGAGTACCGATCGTGCCGTCGAACAGCCGGGCCGGATCACTCTCGATCTTGGCCGCGAGTTCAGTGCCCAATTGGGCGACTTCGCGCGATCGCGGGGCTGCACGCTCACCTCGGTGTTGCAGACGGCCTGGGGCCTGCTACTCGGTCGACTCACCGGGCGGCGCGACGTACTGTTCGGCTGCCCCGTTTCCGGTCGGCCAGCCGAAGTCGCCGGTGTCGAGTCGATGATCGGTCAGCTGGGGAACACCATTGTGGTTCGGGTGCGCTATGCGCAAGGGGATCCGGTGGACAGCGTGCTTGGCGCGGTGCACGCGCAGAGCGTCGAGCTGGCCGAACACCACTACGTCGGGCTGCCGGATATCCAGCGGTCGGCAGGGGTTGGCGACCTGTTCGACACGATGCTGGTGATGGAGAACTTCCCGCTGTCCAATCGAAATCAGGTCAATGTCGAGTCCGGATTGAATCTGTCCGGAGTGGACATAACGGATGCCACGCACTACTCGCTTACGCTGGTAGTCATTCCGGGGGAGGAGATAACTCTCGGGTTCGGTTACCAGCCACAGGTGTTCACCGCGGACACCGTGCGCGACTACGCGCGCTGGCTGCGGAACCTACTCGCCGAGATGATCGCCGACCCCAGCCTGCCAGTCGCTCGACTGCGAACCTTGGACGACACCGAGCGGGCCGGACTGCTGCGCGCGGGAACGGGGAGCGCGCCGGCCCGGCCACGAGCCGATCTGCTCACCGAGATCGGCAACTGGGTGCGGGACCGGCCAGACGCGGAAGCGGTGGTCTGTCGCGAGCGCAGCCTGAGCTACGCCGAACTGGATCGCCTGGCCAATCTTCTTGCCCAGGCGCTACTCGCCAGTGGCGTGCGACCACAACAGCAGGTCGCGGTCCTCCTCGAGCGCGATATCGAGATGGTGATCGCACTGCTCGGTGTGCTCAAGGCCGGCGCGGTCTACCTGCCCATGGATCTGAGCTATCCGGTCGATCGGCTGGCGTACATGTTCACCGATGCCGCGCCAGCTGCCGCGGTAACCAGCGCGGCAGCGCTCGCCGCGCATGGCGATGCGCTTCCGGCCGCGATCCCGGTGCTGCGGCTGGATGATCCGGTGACCCTGCGAGAGCCGGCCGAGCGGTGCTACGCCGATCCGGACTGGGCGCGTGCTGAGCTCACCGAGGACGCGCTTGCCTACGTCATCTACACCTCGGGAACCACCGGGCGACCGAAGGGCGTCGCGGTGCCGCATCGCGGTTTCCCCGATCTTGCCGCGTTGCTCGACGAGGGTTTCGGTCTCGCCGAGCAGGAACGGTTGTTGCACTTCGCCTCGCCGGGTTTCGACGTTTCGATCGCGCAGATCCTGCTGCCCCTGCTTGCCGGCGGGACCTGCGTAATCGCGCCGGATGAGGTGCGGGTGCCCGGCAACGAGCTGCTGGACTACATTGCCGAACATCGGGTGACTTCCGTGAACCTGCTGCCGTCCTTTTTGGCCGCGATGCCCGATGATCGTCCACTTGATCCTGAGGTCCTGCTGCTGGTCGGCGCGGAACGACTGGATCCCGCGCTGGCCAGCCGATGGGGTGACCGGCGCGGCCTGGTCAACTGTTACGGGCCCACCGAAGCCATGATCAACGCGGTTACCTGGCGGTATGCGCCAGACGATCCGGGGCCGTTGCCGATCGGTCGGCCCGACCCGAATATCCGTGCCTATGTACTGGATGCTGGGCTACAGCCGGTCGGCGTCGGTATTACCGGCGAGTTGTACCTGAGTGGTTCGAAGCTCGCGCGCGGGTACCTCCGGCAGCCAGGGCTGACCGCGCGGTCCTTCCTCGCGGATCCGTTCGGGCCGGCAGGCACCCGGATGTATCGCACCGGTGATCTGGTGAGCTGGCGTCCCGACGGCCAACTTGCCTTCCTTGGCCGCGCGGACGATCAGGTCAAGCTGCGTGGCTTCCGCATCGAGCTGACCGAGATCGAAACCGTCCTCGGTAGACACCAGGATGTGCGTGGCTGCGCGGTAATCGTCCGCGAGGACCGGCCAGGCGAGCGGCGGCTGGTCGGCTATCTTGTCCCCGCTGCCGGTGCGCGCCTCGCGCTCGACGAGGTCCGCGAGTATCTTGCGCGCGAGCTGCCAGCCCATATGCTGCCCGCCGCACTGGTCGAGTTGCCCGCGTTGCCGCTCGGTCCGAGCGGCAAACTGGACCGCGCCGCGCTGCCCGTGCCGGACGCGGGTGCCGCGACGCAGGCGCGGGAGCCGGCTACTCCCGCCGAGGCGGTGCTGCTCGCCGTGGTTCGCGCGGTCATGGGCGATGAGCGGATCAACCTCGATGACACGTTCCTGGACGCTGGTGGCGACAGCATCATGTCGCTGCAGATCGTTTCGCGTGCGCGGCGTGAGGGGCTACAGCTGTCACCCCGTGATGTTTTCGACGGCGGCACGATAGCCGGGATGGCGGCGCGCGCACAGGAGCGAGCCGGAGGCGAGCAGCAGGTACCGGCCACAGGGGATGCCCCGCTGACACCGATCATGCGTAACCTGCTGGCTGCTGACTCGATCGACGGGTTCTGCCAGTGGGTGGAGATCTGCGTACCGGCTGGTGGCTCGGTGGCCATCTGGCAGGCGGTGCTCGACGCGATCCTCGCGAGACACGACGTCCTGCGGGCGCGGCTAGCCGAACCGGACGCGCCGGTGCTGCGCATTCCCGAGCCTGGTGAGCTGACCGGCGCGCAGGTACTCACCAGGATTGAACTGTCCGAACTCGACAATCCGCGCGCGGTGCTGGACGGCCAGCTGGCCGCCGCGCGCCAGCGGATGGACGGCTGGACCGGTCCACTGGTGCACGCCATCTGGGCCGATGCGGGCGAACACCGGCCGGGCCGACTCGCGCTGCTCGCTCATCACCTCGTAGTGGACGGCGTTTCCTGGCGGATCCTGCTGGATGATGTGGCGCGCGCCTATGCCAGCGCGACCGTAACCGGATCCGGTCGGGTGGAGGTGCCGGAGCTGCCCAGGTACGGGCAGTCCTTCCTTGGCTGGGCGCGGTCGCTGCGCGCGGCCGAGCCGGCGCGCCGGAACGAACTGGCGCACTGGCGACAGGTACTTTCCGGCCAGGGTGCGCACGGTCACGTGGAGCTTGATCCGGTCAGGGACACCGCTGCTACCGCACTGCACCAGGAGCTCTGGCTGGACGCGGCGAACACGCATACGCTGCTCACCACGCTGCCATCGGCCTATCACGCCACGCCGGACGCGATCGCGCTCACGGCGCTGACCATGGCGGTACGGGATTGGCTGGACGACGAGCCGGAACTGTTGGTAGCACTGGAAAGCCATGGACGCCCGCCGCATACCCCGGACCTTGCCGAACCGGTCGATCTGGCGCAGACCGTCGGCTGGTTCACCGCGATGTACCCCGCCAGGCTGGTACTGCCGGCCGGGGCACTGTCGGCCGCGCTGAAAGCGGTGAAGGAGCAGTTGCACGCGCACGGCGACGGGCTGGGTTACGGAATACTCGCCGGTGCGGCGGACCGGCCGCTCGATGGCCTCGCGCAACCGTGGCTGAGCTGGAACTACCTCGGCCGGTTCGCTGGCGCTCCGGAGAAGACAACGCCTTGGCAGCCGGCGCCGGACGCAGATCCACTCGGGTCCGGATCCGATGAACTGCCGCTACCGCATCCGTTGATGATCAACGCCTTGGTACGCGACAACGGTGCCGGCGACGCACTCGGCATCCGGCTCACCTGGCCGGCCGCGCTGTTCAGCGCGGAACGGATCACTGAACTCGCCGAACTGCTGCGCATCGCACTGACTCGACTGGCAACCGAGCCCGAGGTGCTTGCCGGAGCAGGGCACAGTCCAGCAGACTTCCCACTCGTCGAGCTGACACAGTCTGCTGTGGACACGTTGGAACAGCGCTACGGAGCTGTTGATGTGCTGCCACTGACCCCACTGCAATCGGTGATGCTGCGGGAATCACGGGCACGGACTGGGGATCGCCCCGATCCCTACACCGTGCAATCCACCTTCACGATCGCCGGCAAGCTGGATGTGCCGGCCTTGCACGCGGCAGGTGCGGATCTGGTCGCACGGCACCCCAACCTCGGTGCGGTCTTTCCGGACGAACCGGGATTGACCGCGCTGCAGGTGATCCCGGCCAATATCGCGCCGGAATGCCGGCTCGTGGAGCTGTCCGAGTCCGCCGAGCAGCCGGACATCGATCGAGCACTTGCCGAAGATCTCGCGGAACCGCTGGAGCTGACCACCGGACCGCCGATGCGGCTGACCGTGCTCCGGTGCGGCGCCGATCGGGCAGAGGTGGTGCTCACCAGCCACCACGTCCTTTCGGACGGCTGGTCGGCGCCGCGTATCCTCGGCGAGTTGTTCCGGCATTACGCGGCACGCGCCTCGGGTGACCCGGCAGGGACTGTGTTGCCGGCGCCCGTCCCGCTCACCGCGTTCCTGCGGTGGTTCACCGCCCGCGACCGCGCCGCCGAGCTGCGCGCTTGGACGTCCGAACTGGACGGATTGGGCGAGGGGAACTATCTGATCGGCGAGCGCTCGGTCGGGGCCGCGGTGCCAGACCGGCCGGAGCCGGTGCTGGTGGAGTTCGCCAGCGAGCTGGTCGACGAGCTGACCCGGCTGGCCGCTGCGCGTGGCTGGACCGTGAACACCTTGTTGCAGGGCGCATGGTCGAGCGTGCTCGCGGCGCATTCCGGTCGTCGTGACGTGTGCTTTGGTGCCATGGTGTCCGGCCGTTCCGCCGCCGTCGATGGGGTGGAGGAGATCATTGGTCTGCTCGCCAATACGGTGCCGGTGCGGGCGCGGCTGTGCGGCACCATGGCTGAGGCATTGACCGAGCTACAGGAGCGCCAGCAGGCCATTGTGGAGCATCAGCAGGTGGACGTTGCCGAGCTGGCCAGGGCTGCCGGTCGGGACCGGCTTTTCGACAGCATGCTGGTGTTCGAGAACTACCCCGTCGATCCGGATGCGATGCGCGAACCAGCGCCAGGGCTGACCGTGCTTGGCACCCGGTTCCGGGAGATGACACACCATCCGGTGACCGTGACGGTCATGCCGGTGGAGTCGGGTTGGCGTGCGGTGTTCGGCTATCGCTCGGATGTCTGTGGTCGGGACGAAGCGCGTGGACTTGCCGAGGATCTGCGGGCGGCGCTCGAGGCGATCGGCAGGGATGACGCGCTGGATCAGGCTGCCGGTGAGTTCCTGGCGCAGGTGTTCGGCGATCGGCCGAATGGAAAGCCAGGGCCGCGATGAACCGCGCAGCATCCGCTACGTCGAACGTGCCGCTGCTGCGGGTCGCACTGATCCTGGTGCTCGGTACCTTTATGGCCACATTGGACGCGACGATCGTCAGCGTTGGTATCGATACGCTTGCCGGTGATTTCGACGCCACGGTCACCGAGATCCAGTGGGTCAGTACGGCGTATCTGCTCGCGATCGTCGCCGTCGTACCGGCCTCCGGCTGGTTGGCCGACCGGTTTGGTGGACGTCGCGTGTGGCTGCTCGCGATTGCGTTGTTCCTGCTGGGTTCCCTGCTGTGCGCGCTTGCCTGGTCACTGCCCAGCTTGGTGGTGTTCCGGGTAGTGCAGGGGCTGGGCGGTGGGCTGCTGCCGCCTACCGGGCAGGCGTTGCTCGCGCGGATCGCGGGGCCTGATCGGACCGGCCGGCTACTCAGTATCGTCGCGGTGGTCCCACTGCTTTCGCCGGTGCTCGGTCCGCTGCTTGGCGGCTCGATCCTGAGTATCGCGGACTGGCCCTGGTTGTTCTATGTGAACCTACCGATTGGCTTGCTCACGATCGTGCTTGCCCGCCGGTATGTACCGGTAGTGCCGGCAGCAGGGCAGCGAGCGCGCTTCGATCTACGTGGTGCCATGTTGCTCACGCCTGGTCTTGCGGTGCTGGTGTTCGGGCTGACCGAGATCTCGCATGGCAGGGCGGGGATTCCCGTGTTACTGGTGGGATTGGCCATGCTGGTGGCGTTCGTGGTGCATGGCGTGCGGACCAAGCACAGCCCGCTGATCGATCCCCGGTTGTTCGTCCGCCAGCCGTTCGGTTCGGTCGCGATCGCACTGTTCCTGCTCGGTGCGTCGGTGTTCGGCGCGATGTTCCTGCTACCACTGTACTTCCAGACCGGTCCTGGGCTTTCCGCGTTGCAGGCTGGCATGTTGCTCGCACCGCAGGGCGTCGGCGCGGCGCTTGGCTCGGTGCTGGTGCATCGCGCGATCGATCGCGTGGCCGCGCGAACCTTGGTGTGTACCGGGATTATCCTTGTTGTTGTCGGGACCGTGGTGTTCACGCAACTGGTGCACGATCCACCGGTCGCGCTCGTGGCGCTTTCGCTGCTGGTTCGCGGGGTGGGTGCGGCGATGATCAGCGCTCCGGTAATGAACGTTGTCTACAGTAGAATCGATCCTGAGTTGTTGCCGCGCGCGGCTGGCGCGTTGAACCTGCTGAATACCGTGGGTGGTTCGGTCGGTACGGCCGCGCTCGCGGCACTGTTGCAGGCGCGGTTGGCCGCGCGGGATTCGGCGGTCGCCGCGGCCTTCGCGGACACGTTCTGGTGGGTTGTCGGGTTCGGACTGCTCGCGGTGCTCGCCGGCCTGCGGCTGCCCGCCCGTGCGCGCACCTCCACCGCGAACTAGTGGCGCATGGCGTACTTCGCGGTGTAACTGGCCGCCGCGCACTCCGGGCACAGCGGTGGGCGCACTTCCCATAGCTCGTCGGGAAGCTGAATATCGTCGACGGTGACGCGGAAGGCTAAGCCGCACAGCGTTTCCGCGACCTCGCCGACGGCCACCATGCTCGCCCAGAACATATGCCGGTGCCCCGCCCGACAGGCCCACAGGATCATTGCCGGCCGACTCGCTGGTACATCCGGGTGAGGCACTCCGGGCAGATGGTTTCGTAGGCAGTGGGTGCCTCCAGCCAGACGAAGTCTGGTCGGAATTCCACTTCACACAATGAGCGCGCCCGTTCCCAGCCCGTGCACGGGTACGCCCAGTGCGTGCGGCCGCGTGCCCCGACCTTCTCCGAGCACCAGCGAGACCGAACGCTACGCTTCTTCGAACAAACTGTACTTATCATAGTGATACGCTAAAACGTATCACTACATTTTACCGGGGACCATTCAGGTGACTCTGGTAGCGGTAGGATCGCTCGGTGTCGCAATCTCCTGGTCCCACGGTCCGCAAGAAGCAGCTAGGACAAGAGCTACGCAGGCTTCGCCGGGAAGCAGATATCTCGGTTGAGCAGGTGGCCGAGGTGTTGGATTGCGCGCCCTCGCGAGTTCGGCATATCGAGTCTGGCCGGAACTCACCGCGCAAGCCGGATCTCACCGTGCTCATGGACCTGTACCGGGCACCGGCCGAGGTGCGCGAAGTCCTCGAGGAAACCAGGAAAGCCGGCGCGCAGCGGGGCTGGTGGGCGACCTATCGACTGCCGAGCTGGCTAGCGTCTTACGTCGGCATGGAAACCGATGCCCGCGAGGTTCGCACGGTTGAACTGGAACTTATTCCAGCATTGCTGCAGACCCGGGCTTACGTTCGGCGGACGCACGAAGTTGCTACGCATATGGCGAGTCCAGAGGACGTCGACCGCTTGGTGGACGCCCGGTTACGTCGCCAGCAGCGGCTCAGCGCGCCGAATCCGCTGACGTTCTCGGCGATTATCTCCGAATCGGCCTTGGCGCGTACGCTCGGCGAGCCCGATATCGCCGCCGAACAGATCCGGCATCTCTTGACGTCCGCCGAATCCCCCAATGTGGCGGTGCGGGTGCTGCCACACAGTGCGGGGTTGCACACCAGCATGTCCGGATCGTTCACCGTGCTGTCATTTGACGAAGGCATTTCGGTGCCGGTCGCGTATCAGGAGTACGCGGTGGGCGGGCACCTCGTTGACGATGCCGATGCCGTCTCCCGATTGAGTGATGTCTGGACGCTACTGTGGGAGCGGGCGCACGCCGAGGACGAAACGCGGCGCCTACTGCACCGAGTACTTGATCAAGCGGAAGGCAGGTAAGTTGTGGAGGTCCGCAACTCCCTCCGGTGGCGTAAGAGTAGCTACAGCGGTGGCGGCAACAACTGCGTAGAGGTGGCCAGTTATCCCGCCTCCGTGGCTATCCGGGACACCAAGAACCGCACTGCTGGTCGGCTCACCGTGAGTTTGTCCGCGTGGTCCGCGTTCGTGGCTGGTCTCTAGCGCACCTGTACATTCACGAACGGCCCCGGTGTGGTTACAGGCATGCGCGCCGGGGCCGTCCCATGTTCGAGGTGCCCAGCTAGCAACGTTTAGCGGGCTAAACGTTGCTCGGGTGCCGGCGATCCGGGTCACTGGAGCAGGGCAGGTCGGCTGGTGTGCGCGGGTAGATGTAGAGCGCGGCTCGTTTATGCGGTAGCTCCACCTCGCCGAGTTCCGCGCCGCCGACCTTGCGGGCCACGGCCGCGTCCAGGCGTCGGGCGACCTGATGGTCGGCGGCTGGATCGGTGATCATCCGGCGACAGTGCGGGTCGGCGGCGAATACCGCTTCGATCATATGCAGCCAGATCCGGTAGGCGAGGCCACGGCCGATCAGGTCCGGCTCGCCAATGGCGCCGTGCAGGCCAGTATCGTGCGGCAGGGCCGGATAGTGGTGTGCGACCACGTCCCTTGCCGCCCGGTACAGCTCGATGTAGCCGATCGGGCGCTCATTCAGTAGCAGTAGGAACGGCCGGCAGTAGTTGCCGGCGAGCTGGGTGCGCAACTCCGCCGCCCACCGCTCGCGCGGCCATGCCTGTTGCCAGAAAGGCGCTACCTGCGGGGAGTTCATCCAGCCGTGCACAAGGTCGAGATCCGTGCCGTCCGCACGGGCGGGTACCAGTCGCCATGGCTCGGGTAGTACCGGAATCGGCGGTGCACCAACGGCCCGAACTTCGGGTGACAGGTTCTCGAATAACTCCCGCGCGCAGCGATCCTGCGCCTGGTGATCACTGTTAGTCATAAACTCTCCCCAGTTATTAAGTTAGGCTAAGCTAAGCACTTCTTTTGGGCGAAGTCCACCGTTTGACCGGATCACTCACTGTGATTGCCGCGACGGTCGCACGGATGTGCGGACACTGGCGAATCCCGTACGGCGTCCAGGGCAGTGTGGACAGATGGGCAGTACGGGTTCTCCGCTGCCTTGGAGATGCCGGAGATTGTCCGGGGTGACGGGAGTGCCTACGCGAGTGCCTGTTCCGGAGCTCTCATCGATCCACAGTGGATCATCTTGGCCGGGCATTGCGTACATGATGGTGACCGCAACCGGATCAGTGGCGAGCCGCATTACCCGATCACCGCGACTGTCGGGCAGGCGACGCGATCCGGTTCGGCCGGCGCCACGGTTGACGTGGTGCACGTGGCGCAGCACGACGCCGTGGACGTGGCGATCGGGGAGCTCGCCGCGCCGGTCGCCGATGTCGCACCGATCCCGATCGCCAGCGCGGCGCCGGAACCCGGCGAAGCCGTTCGCCTGGTCGGTTGGGGTGCCTCGGACGCGGGGCAGACCGTGCTGGACAGGCCGGACCGGATGCAAACCGGCGAGATGATCGTCAGTCGAGTGGACACCGAGCTGACCTTCATTCGGGCTTCTGAACCTGAAGCCAAGACCAGCGCTTGCCCGTGGGATTCGGGTGCGCCGTACTTCACGGAAGGCGCCGACGGCACGGTCGAGCTCGTAGCGACCGTGGTCGATGGACCGGCTTGCCCGCACGGGGAGGAAGAGAGTGCCGCGCGCGCCGATGTGCTCGGCCCGTGGATAGCCGAGCACACCAGCACCGTCAGCTAGCCGGCACGCGCTCAGTCGTGTTGGTGGGTAACGCTGCTGGGCTCCTCGCGTGGGCGCCCACCGTCCTGACCGGAGACGATCACCCAGACCAGGATCGGCAGGAGCAACGCCGTGGCTATCCGGCCGGCGATCCGCGTCGCTCGGGAAATGCGTGGTTGGCGCCCCTTCGTCGGCGCGTCCTTGGCTGGCAACCGTTCGCCGCGCCGTGCCGGTCGAAACAGCCGGATGAGTAGCAGCACCACGATCGGGATCTGGATGGCCCACAACACCGTGCGCGGCCAGCCCGAGTACCACACATTGGTGCCATAAAGCAGCGTGTGCCAGATGCTCAGCGCGTAGCTGATGATCACGGTTCGGTGCAGGATGCGCCAGGTACGCGGCCCGATCCGGTTGCGCAGATAGAACGTCAGGCCGAGGAGCATCGCCAGATACAGGCCCGCCTGCCCGATCGGGATGGCAAGCGCGCCCGTACCGCTGGTGTATCCACCGGGCACGAACGTCTCGACCAGTGCGCCGAAAATCCGGGCCGGCCACGCTTTGTCGGCCGCATCGCGCACCAGTTCGGCGAGGAAGAGCACGGCATGCGCGAGCATCAGCACGATGGCGCACAGGCTGCTGGTCCGGTGTAGTCGCTCCAACCGCGCGGAACCCCACGGTAGGCGCGGCCCAGGCCCTGACGTCAGCAGACCGAGCACCACGGTCAGATAAGCCCAGAGTAGGCCTGTCCAGCCGAAAGCCTGGCTGAGCAGGTACATCCAGAACTCGGCCGGATCGGCAAGGAACGGCATCACGGCGGTCGTATCCGCCCGGCCGGCGCGCATCCGGAAGTAAAGGAAGACGAACACGCCCGCGGTAAGCAGCGCGGCGACCAGGAACTCCGGCACCGTCGCGCGCAGGTCCGCGCGCAGTCCACGGGTTTGCCTGGCCGAACCCGCCGCGCCAGTAGCCGGAGCACTCGTCGATTCGTCGCTCACGAGAAGAAAGTCGGCTGGACGGCAGGAAAAGTTCCCGTGGGTGCCTTGCCCTTTCTCCAGGGCAAGGTAAAGATGCCAGTCATGCCAGGTGAATCCGACGAGTACTACGCCCTGCGGACGTTTCGCAAGGACGGGTCGGCGGTGTGCACACCGATCTGGTTGGCCCCTGCCGGCGGGCAGCTGTATGCCTACACGCCCGCTCGCTCCTGGAAGGTCCGGCGGATCCGGCGCGATCCACGGGTCGAGTTCGCGCCCTCGGACTTCCATGGCGTGCCGCATGCGGCATGGCGATCCGGTCAGGCCCGGGTGCTGCCGGCCGCCGAACTACGCACGGCCAAACGCGCGATGACGGCGAAGTACGGCAACAAGTTCCGCTGGTTCACCATCATCACGCTGCTTGGCAGGGCACGAAAGCGCGGCGGGCGCGCGGTAGGCATCGAGATCACCACGTCCACTAGCGAGCACGCCACGTAACCGCGTTCTTTCAGGTTAGCGAGGCTAGCCGCGGTCGGCGCGTACGCCGATCTCGGAGTGGGTTCCGCCCGCTTCGGCCAGGTTGACCTGGGTCGTCACGGTGGTGGTTACCGTGTACTCGCCCTCCTCCAGGTTCTCGAAGGCGTACTCGCCGCCGTGCGTGGGTTGCGCGCTGGCGATACGGGTCCCCGCCGCGTCGTACAGCGCGACCTCTACCTCGGCCGCGCGAGTCGCCCTGGGCACGTGCACGGTGCCGGTGAGCCGCAACGCGCGCGGCATATAGACGTCGTGCACCTCGCGCGGCGAACCGCCGACGACCGTCTGGTCCGCGATCGGCCGATGCCCCTCCGCGCTGACCACCAGCGTGTAGGGCCCGGACGCGAGCCCGGCGAACTCGTACTCGCCGGCCGAATTCGCGATCGTCGATCCGATGACCTCGCCGCGCTCGTCAACCAGCGAGATCGTCGCATGCGGCACATTCCCACCGCCCACGCTGTACACGGTCCCGGTGAGAGTGCCCGCGCCGCCCAGCCGAACCTCCACCACCGAAGGGCCATCTCCGATGGACACCGACAGCGCCTGCGGTAGATAGTTGCCGGCCGCGGCGAGCAGCGTGTAACCGCCGGGCTCGGTGGCCGGCAGGCGGAAGCCGCCGTACTGGTCACTCACCGTCCGGCCGATCTGGTTGCCTGCCGGGTCGATCAACGTGATCGCGGTTCCGGGCACCGCCTCACCACCGGAGCGCAGCACGCTGCCAAGCACCCCGCGCGTACCCGAAATGCCGGGCAACGCGGGCTCGGTCGGCTGCTCGACCGCCGGCTCGGCGAACGCGTGCACCGGATCGTCAATTGGCCCATCATCCGATTCGGCCGCCTCGCCAGTCGTGGTAGCAAGCGGCCGTTCCTTGATGAACAGGCACAGGACGAACGAGACAAGGAAAAGCGGTGCCAGGTACAGGAACGACGGCGTCAACGAGTCCGCATAGGCGTGCACGAAGAAGTCCCGCACCCCCTCCGGTAACGCATGGACCAACTGCGGCGTAATGGATTCGGCGTTCAGCCCACCCGCGCCGCTGGCCTGCTCGGGTAGATCAGCCGGCATATCCTGCAACTGGTTGGTCAGCCGCGCCACGAAGATCGAGCCGAACACCGCGGTGCCGATCGATGCGCCGATCTCCCGGAAGAAGTTGTTGCTCGAGGTTGCGGTGCCCACATCCTTGGCCGGCACCGCGTTCTGCACGATCAGTACGAGCACCTGCATCATCAGACCGATACCGGCGCCGAGTACGAACATATAGCTGCCCGACTGCCACAGCGAGGTATCCGCGCCCATCGTGGCCAGTAGCAGCATGCCGACGAAGGCGATCAGGCTGCCCGCGATGGGATAGATCTTGTACTTGCCCGTTTTACTGATCAGCTGGCCGGACACGATCGAGGTGACCAGCAGCCCGCCCATCATCGGCAGCATCAGCAACCCGGAGTTGGTCGCGTTCGCCCCGCTGACCATCTGCAGGAAGGTCGGCAGGAACGCGGCCGCGCCGAGCAACGCGAAGCCAACCACCACACTGACCACAGTGGATAGCGTGAACACCGAGTCCTTGAACAGCTTCAGCGGCACGATGGGCTCGGTGACCTTGGTTTCCACCAGGATGAACAGCCCGGTGGCGACCACGAATCCAGCGGAGAGCCAGAGGATGACCGGCGAGGACCACTCGTAATCCTTGCCGCCCCAACTGGTGACCAGAATCAAGCAGGTGACCGCCGTGGCCATCAGCACCGTGCCGAGGTAGTCGATCCGCGGCCGGACATTGTTGCGGGGCAACTTCAGCGTGGTGATCGCGACGACCAGCGCGATCGCCCCGAGCGGCAGGTTGATCCAGAAACACCAGCGCCAGTCCACGTGGTCGGTGAAGAAACCACCGAGGAGCGGACCACCGATCGAGGCGAGCCCGAACACCGCGCCGAAAACACCCATGTAACGGCCGCGATCACGGGCCGGCACCACGTCGGCGATGATCGCCTGCGCCAGGATCATCAGCCCGCCACCGCCGAGTCCCTGCACGCCGCGGGCGAAGATCAGTGCGGTCATGCTGTTCGCGATCGCGCAGAGCAGCGAACCGACAAGGAAGATCGCGATCGCCGCGACGAACAGGTTCTTCCGGCCAATCAGGTCGCCGAGCTTGCCGTAGATCGGCATACCGATGGTCACCGCGAGCAGATAGGCGGTGATCATCCACGCTTGGTGTTCGATACCTTGCAGTTCGCCGACGATCGTCGGCATCGCGGTGGCCACAATGGTCTGGTCCAGCGCGGCCATGAACATCGCGAGCATCAGCGATACGAAGATCGCCGCGATCTGCTTACCGGAATAGCGCGCTGGCGCCGTGGTTTCCGGGGTGATGCTGGTCAACTGGGGCTCCCAGGGTTCTCGCGCGGAACCGCGATGATCAGCTCGCGCGCGGTCTCGAAGGTTGTCTGGATGTACTCGTGGATCGGCCGAGTACCGTTGCCGCGGAGCCATTGACTGAATGCGGTGCGCATCAGCATGGTGACCATCGAGGCGGTCACCTCGGCCTGCGGCCAGTCGGTGTCCAGTTCGGTGCGTTCGCGCAACACCGCGACCAAACCCCGCTGGGCCGCGTCGAACGCGCGAAGCTGTAGTGAGAGCACTTCCGGATACCGGTCGAGCACTTCGTGGTGCGCCTCGACATTCGCGACGGTCGGCTCGTGCTCGCGGACATAGCGCAGCAGTGCCGCGTACACCTCGGCGATCAGCTCACCGGGCCCGATCCTGGCCGGTAGCTCCGCGGCCAGCGCCGCATGACCGTCGTCCACCTCGACGATCAGTGCGGCTTCCTTGCTCGCGAAGTAGTTGAAGAACGTGCGGGGCGCGTAGCCGGCCTCCGCGCAGATCTCCTCGACGGTGACCTGTGCCAAACCGTCCCGAAGTACCAGGTGCAACGCGGCTTCGTGCAGCTCCTGGCGAGTGATCCGCTTCTTTCGTTCCCTGAGGCCCTCGTTCGGGTCGGGCGCGGCAGAAGAGGACGCAAAGGGCATAGGCCAAAGATTGCAGAATGTGTAAAGATGCGCAAACTGCAAGATCACTCGAAGGTGCGAAGTCTGGTGTGACCTGCTTCATCCTCGCAGGAGGCGGTCTGCTTAGACGGGCGGAGCGAGTCCGTTCTGGTAGCCGCGCCCCTCGCACCATTTGCACGGCCGGCCATTGTCGATGGTTCGTGCCTGCCCGGCGATAATCGCGCACTTCGGATCGGGCGTCATACCGGCTCCGCCGCACACGTGGCACACGGTGTGCAGGCCGATTGGCTCACCCAGCTCCTCGGGCTGCTCGTCCTCGTCCACGGGTCCAGGCTACCCAGCGCTAGCAGTCCGGCTTGTGCCCGGCTGCTAGCGCGGCGGCGGTTTGGCCGGCAGAGTGACGGGGACGGGACTGGGAGCGGGCCGGAAGGCTGGATCGGATGACGGCGTCGATGGCGAAGGTGCTGCTGGTCGGCACACTGGACACGAAACGAGACGAGTACCTGTGGCTGCGTGCGCGGCTACGGGAGCTCGGCTGCGCGGTCACCGTGTTGGACGTGGGTAGCTATTCGGACGGCGCCGGCATCGCCGACTATCCACCGGTCGAGGTTGCCCGCGCGGCCGGCGCGGACCTCGATGCGCTGCGTTCGGCGAACGATCGCGGTGCCGCGCTGGTGGCCATGGCCGAGGGCGCGGCCAAGCTGGCGCGCCAGCGCTACGACGCGGCCGAGGTGGACGCGGTACTCGCGGTTGGCGGTTCCGGTGGCTCCTCGATCGCCGGCAGGGTGTTCCAGGCGCTGCCCATCGGCCTACCCAAACTGCTTGTGTCCACTATGGCTTCCGGTGACGTGCGGCCCTATGTCGGCTCGGTGGACGTCACGCTGATGTATTCGGTCGTGGACATTTCCGGCATCAATTCGATTTCCGAGCAGATACTCGGCAATGCCGTCGCCGCCACCGCCGGGATGGCCAAGCGCTTCGCGAGCGCCCGTGGCGACACGAGCACTGACCGACCGGTGATCGCGGCTTCGATGTTCGGCCTGACGACTCCGGCGGTGGACGAGGCGCGGAGCTATCTGACCGAACTCGGTTACGAGGTGCTGGTTTTTCACGCCACCGGAACCGGCGGTCGGGCACTGGAAGCGCTTGCCGCTTCCGGCCTGCTCGCTGGCGTGCTGGATCTGACCACCACCGAACTGGCTGATGAGCTCGTTGGTGGGGTGCTCAGCGCGGGGCCCACCCGGCTGGAAGCCGCTGGCGCGCGGGGCATTCCGCAGGTGGTCAGCCTCGGCGCGCTGGACATGGTGAACTTCGGCCCGCGCGAATCCGTACCGGAGGTGTTCGCCGGGCGGCAGTTCCTCGTGCACAACCCGACGGTGACGCTGATGCGCAGTACGGCCGAGGAACTGGCGGAACTGGGGCGGATCATCGCCGGCAAGCTCGTGGCGGCACGCGGGCCGGTCGAGGTGTTCCTCCCATTGCGTGGCTTGTCCGGAATCGACTGTGCGGGCGGCCCGTTCGCCGACCCGGCCGCGGACCAGGCGTGCTTCGAGGCGCTGCGCGCTGGGCTGGCCGGCAGTGCGGTTACCGTGCACGCGCGGGAGAGCGCGATCAACGACCCGGGTTTCGGCCGCGCGGCGGCACAGGCACTGCACGCGCAGATCACCCGCGCGAGCAGTGTGGACTGAACGGAGGACATGGATGGATCGGGAAACCGCGCTTGGCCGGTTGCGGGCAGCGGCGGCAGCTGGTCAGCCGATTATCGGAGCGGGCGCGGGTACCGGGTTGTCCGCGAAAGCCGCCGAAGCGGGCGGAGTTGACCTGCTGATCATCTACAACTCCGGGCGTTACCGGATGGCCGGGCGCGGCTCGCTCGCCGGCTTGCTGCCGTACGGCGACGCGAACGCGATCGTCTGCGAGATGGGTAACGAGGTGCTGCCGGTGGTACGCGACACGCCAGTGCTCGCCGGCGTCTGCGGCACCGATCCGTTCCGGCTGATGGGCCCGTTCCTCACCCAACTGCGTGCGGCCGGGTTCGCCGGCGTGCAGAACTTTCCGACCGTGGGGCTCTACGACGGGCTGTTCCGGCAGAACCTGGAAGAAACCGGGATGGGGTTCGCGCTCGAGGTGGACATGATCCGGCTCGCGCATGAGCAGGGCCTGCTGACCGCGCCATACGTGTTCGACGCCGAACAGGCGGTGGCGATGACCGAGGCCGGTGCGGATGTGCTGGTGCCGCATATGGGACTGACCACGAGCGGGACGATCGGCGCGCGCACCGCGATGACGCTGGACGAGGCGGCTGGCGCGGTCCAGCGGATGCGGGATGCCGCGGTGGCTGTCCGGTCAGATGTGCTGGTGCTCTGTCACGGTGGCCCGATCGCCGAACCGGCGGACGCACAGTACATATTGGACAACACGACGGGCGTAGCCGGTTTCTTTGGCGCGTCCTCAATGGAGCGATTGCCCACGGAGAAGGCCATCTCCGCGCAGACCGAACGGTTCAAGGCCCTGCGTGCCTAACCAGCTTGCTGCCCGTCCACGTAGAGCTGGACGCGTTCCTGCGGGATCGCGATCAGGCCGGCGATTTTCGCGCTCTCCGGAACCGGCGTCGGATACGACCACGCCAGGTCAGGGTAGAGCTGGTCGCCGATCCGGAGCGACCAGTAGCGTGCCGAGCCCTTGTACGGGCAGTGCGTGACGGTGTCGCTCGGTTCGAGTAGCTCCATTCGCACGTCGAGCTTCGGCAGGTAATAGCGGACCGGCAGGTTGGTCTCGAACAACAGTCGTGGCGCGCTGGAGTCCGCCACCACCACGCCGTCCGCCTCGATCCGCACGCGGCGCGAGCTGGCGAGCACGTCGATCCGTACTCCCGGGTCGCGCGGGTGCACGAAGACCTCCTCGTCTTCCTCGAACCAGGCATCCATTGCCGCCCAGTCCAGCCGGACGTGCTCGCGCAAGCGGTCATCGCCGCCCGGATACGTCACCGCGTCCGGGTTGATCAGCTCGGTCCGCAGGTCCGCGGCCGGCAGATAGTAGACCGGGTAATACGGCGTTTCCCACACCAGCAACGCGCGGTGGGTATCCACGACCGTCTGCCCGCCGGACTGCGCCCGGATCCGTTTGGCCGTGGGTTCCACCCGAACCCTGCCGCCTTCGGCACCCATAGTGGCCCCAACACGGCGTTCGGCCGGGATATTTCGCTTGAAAGTCAGGAATCAGGACACCCCGAGCATGCTCGCGACGGCGGCCCGCGCATGCCGGGCCGGGGCGGGCTCGCCACTGATACCGGCCGTCACGATGGCTCCTTCGGCGAGCAGGAAAACCGGTTCGGCTACCGGTAGCTGGGTGGCGTGCACCCATTGCGCTACCTGGTCGTGGAAAGCCCGCTTATGCGATCGGACTTCGGCCAGTACCGCCGCCGATGACGCGCCGAGCTCGCCATGCGCGTTGATCCAGGCACAGCCGCGGAATCCGGGCTCGGCGAACCAGTCGGCGAGCCAATCGAAGATCGCGAGTACCCGTTCGCGGGGATCGGTGACCGGCTCCACGTACGCGGTCAGGCTCGCTCGCCATCGCTGATCGCGGCGGTTGAGCACGGCAAGTACCAGGTCCTCTTTCGTCGCGAAGAACCGGTAGATCCGCTTCAGCGGCAGACCGGATGCCGCCCGCACGGCGTCCATGCCGATCGCCTGGATGCCCCGCGCATAGAACAGTCGCTCCGCGGCGTCGAGCAACGCGTCCCGGTCCATACGGTGCTGTTCCTCGGGGATCGGGGCTGGCATCTGGACTCCCTGGCGTTGAGAACGGTCGTTCCCTATTGTAGGTTCCAGCCGTAGAGAACGGTCGTTCTCGATATGAGGAGGTTCCACGAATGTCCGAAGATCGCCCGCCGTACCCACCATTCACGCAGGAGACGGCCCTACAGAAGGTTCAGGCCGCCGAAGATGCGTGGAACACCCGCGACCCGCAGCGGGTAGCGCTGGCCTACACGCCGGACTCGACCTGGCGGAACCGGGACACCTTCGTCACCGGCCGCGCGGAGATCGTCGCTTTCCTGACCCGGAAATGGGAGCGCGAACTGGACTACGCGTTGCGCAAGAGCCTTTGGGGCTTCCGGGAGAACCGGATCGCCGTTCGCTTCCAGTACGAGTGCCGGGACGGCAATGGCCAGTGCTGGCGCAGCTACGGCAACGAGCTCTGGGAGTTCGACGAGCGCGGCCTGATGCGCCGCCGCGAAGCGAGCATCAACGACGTCACGATTTCCGAGGCCGATCGGCGCATTCATGGTCCGCGGCCCAAGGAGGAGTACGGTCTCGACATCCCACTGCAGTAAGCGCTGGCCCTCAGCCTGGCAACGGGAACCCGCCGACCGCGGCCTCGTAGCCGGCCGCGACCGCGAGGCAGCTGGCGTCGTCGAAGCGCGGACCGATGATCATCATCCCGGTCGGCAGGCCGGCAACCTGTCCGGCTGGCACGGAGATGGCCGGATGTCCGGTCACATCGGTCGGCGAGGTGTTGGCGATCATGCCGAGTCCGGCGGTGACGTACTCCGCCTTGCTGGCGTCCGCGCCGGGAAACTCGCGGGCCACATACGGCACGGTCGGCAGCACCAGCACATCGACCTCGGCGAGCGCCGCGTCGTAGGCCGAGGTGAGGCGCCAGGCGAGTTCCCTAGCCATCGCATAGTGCCGCCCGCCGTGCTTCTCCTTGGTGTACTTGCCGGTGAGCATGGTCAGCTTGACGGTCTCGGAAAGCTGCTCGGCATGCGCGATGCGGCCCTGCGCGTAATGCGCGATCATCTCGGGGTCGTACCGGCCGGCCCAGTTCATCCCGTACCCGTTGCCGTCCACCATCTGGGTCGTCGCGCCCTCGGTGGCAAGCACACTCCACACCGCGAGCCCGTCCCGGTGCCACGGCACGGTTATCTCCCGCACGTCGGCACCGGCATCGGCGAGCACCCGGGTGGCCGCGAGTACCGCGGCATCCACCTCGGGCTCGGAGAGACCGGGAATGCCGAAGCCTTCCTGAAGTATGCCGACGCGGACACCGCGTAGCCCGGCGTTCAGGCCCGCGCGGTAATCCTGGACGTCGGGTAGCCGGGCCTGTCGTGGGTCGTACCCGTCATCGCCAGCGATCACCTGCAGTGTTTCGGCTGCTGCCGCGACGGTCCTGGTCATCGGCCCGAGGTGATCGATCGTGCTCTCGATCGGGAAGGCTCCGGTGTAGGGCACCAGACCATGGGTTGGTTTATGTCCGACGATGCCGCAGAACGCCGCCGGCATGCGGATGGACCCGCCCTGGTCACCGCCGATCGCGAAGTCAACCTCGCCGGCCGCCACCAGTGCGGCGGACCCCGATGAGGAACCACCGGTCATCCGCGTGCTGTCCCAGGGGTTGCGTACCGGGCCGAGCGCGCTGGTATGGCTACCACCGGAGAAGCACAGGTCTTCGCAGGTCGCCTTGCCGGCGATGGTCGCGCCGGCGTCCAACAACCGGCGCACCACCGTCGCGTCGGTGCTCGGGGTGTAACCCTCGACGGCGCGGGACCCGTTCATCATTGGCACGCCAGCGACCGCGATGTTGTCCTTGATCGCGACCTGCTTGCCGGCAAGTGGGCCGTCCGCGCGCTCGGTGATATCGGTGCGTACATACCAGGCGCCGTAACGGTTTTCCGATTCGGCCGGCCAGTGATGCGGGCGTTCCGGGGCGCGTTCGCGGTGCTGCTCGTAGAGCCGCGCCACTTCGTCGAAGGCGGTCAGGGAACCGGTGATCAGCTCGCGGAAGGACGTCAGATCCGCCTCGGAAAGGGCCAGGCCGTAGCTGGCGGCGAGTTGCGCGATATCGGCGTTGGACGGCGGTTCTACGGTCATGCGGTCCTCCACGACGTTGGGCAGGAGCCTGATCAACCGGTAATCGTTGCGCATTTCTGGCGTTGAGAAAAGTGCGCTAGCTGCTGGTGACGTCGCGTGTTCGCGTTCTTTAAGGTTAGCGAGGTTGCGTTCACCAGTTGGTGAGCAGCGCGAGCGCCTGGTCGTCGTGCAGCTTCGGACGCGGCCAGCGAGCACCGGTGTGGTCGGCTCGTTCGGCGGCGCGGATCGCGTCGAGTACCGACTGGGGGCCTTCGGCGCGAGCGAGCTCGAGGAGTTGCGGCCAGGTGTACAAGCCGTAGTCGTCCACCGCGCAGGACACCCCGTCGGTCGCGAGTAGTACGGCGTCGATCGTGGCACGCGGCCAACTTGCGCGCCTTGCCTGATGGGCCGCAGCCGGATCTGCCTCGGCAACCCAGAAACCGCCCTCGACGTTGCGCCAGCTGCCAGTACGCCGGCTGCCTTCGGTAACCGCGGCAAGATGTTCCTCGCCGAAGCCGGCACCGGTGCGCAACCGGGAGCGGTAGCCGCCAGGTCCACGGGGCAGATTGCCGAGCCGGTCATCGGTCAGCGCGGCCCAGCTGGCATCGCGATGGAAGGCGATGATCGGCGAATCCGCCAGCACCAAGGCATCCAGCTGCTGCTCCTGCCACCGCAGCATGGCGACGGTGCTACTGGGTGCGGCACCGGGGCGGAGCCCATGGGTGTCGCGCAGGTCGGCGATGGACTTGGCAAGTGTCTCGGCGAGATCCGCGTGCGGTTCGGCGGTGAGCATCGCGCCGAGGCGGGCGCTGAGCTCCTCGGCGTACCAGCCACCGGATGGCAAGCCCGCGCGCAGCGTGGTGGCGCCGTCCAGCACCAGCACGGCGTTGTCCAGTACGACGACGCGGTCCTCGGTAGGGCGGCTGGCGCCCCGCACGTCCACTCCGGCCTGCTCGGCGAGCTCGATTCGCGGCACGTTCGCACGGTATCGCTCGTCAACTATGGTTGACACCGCACGATTGTCAACGTAAGTTGACGGCATGAATGAAGCTACCGACCTGGCGGCCAGGGCTGGCGACGCGGATCCGCGTATCGGGTTGCGCGCGGTTGCCGCGTTGCGCCGGCTGCTCGAACAGCTGGAAGCGGTACAGGTGCGCAGTGCTCGGGTGCATGGCTGGGCATGGCAGGAGATCGCGGCCGAACTCGGGGTGAGCAGGCAGGCCGTGCACAAGAAGTATGGGAGGCGTTAGATGTTCGAGAGGTTCAGTCCCACGGCGCGGGCCGCGGTGATCGGCGCGCAGGAGATCGCGATCGAACGCGATGCCGAGACGATCGAGGTCGAACACCTGCTGTTCGCGATGCTGGACGGAGCGGACGAGCCACTGCGTGGCTTCCTTGCCGAGCATCGGATTGACCGCGCGCTGATTGAAGCGGATCTTCGCGAACTGCGCCGCAGGGGTGGGGTCAGTGATGCCGATGCCGCAGCGCTCGGCGAACTGGGCATCAACGTCGAGCAGATCGTGTCCAGTGTGGAGCGTGCGCACGGCGAGTACGTGCTCGCCGGGGCCAGGGGATTCAAGCGCGGGCGGTTCCGGGGCACCCGCGCGCACCGGCCGTTTACCCAGGGGGCGAAGCGGGTACTCGAGGGCGCGCTACGCGAGGTCAAGGAGCTCGGCGCCGGCCAGATCGGAGCCGAACACTTGATGCTTGCGCTGCTGAACGGCGAAGGCTCGCTGGTGGACGTGCTCGGTTCCCGTGGCCTGCGCTACATCGACCTGCGCCGTGACCTCGCGAAGCTCCACTGACCCGCTAACCCTAACGAGTGCGGTTACGCAGGATCACGTCGGTGCCAGTAGGTGTAGCGCAGGAAGAACTGCGTGGCGGGGCCGATGCCCAGCGCGTACAGCACCGTGCCGGCCCCCACGGTGCCGCCGAGTAGCCAGCCGCAGCCGAGGACGACGATCTCGATCCCGGTGCGCACTACCCGCACCGAGCGCCCGGTGCGGGCGGCGAGGCCGGTCATCAGTCCGTCCCGGGGTCCGGGGCCGAGCCGCACGCCGACGTAGGTCGCCGTGGCCAGACCGTTCAGTGCCACGCCGCCGACAAGCAGGGCGATCCGTGCGATCAGTGAGTCCGGCGTCTGCAGCAGGGCGAGGGTCAGGTCCACGGTCACCGCGATGAACACGACATTGGCCAACGTGCCAATTCCGGGCCGCTGGCGCAGTGGGATCCACAGCAGCAGTACGATCCCCGCGGTGAGCGCGGTGGTCAGCCCAAAGCTGATGTCGAGTCGCTTGGTAAGCCCTTCGTGCAGTACATCCCACGGGCTGAGGCCGAGCACGGCGCGGATTTGCATCGCCATGCTGACGCCATAGAGCACCAGGCCGACGGCCAGCTGGGGCAACCGGCGGGCAGGCGCTATGGAGACCGGTGCGGGGCGGAGGTCCAACTGAGCCATAAGACCATTCTTGAGCCAAATGCCGAGCCATTCCATGGCCAATTTTGGCCAATTGGCTAGCTTCTGGTGTGGTGCTGGCCACGAGCTGCCCAGGCGAACGGCCATGGCTGGTTCTGGACAGTGGATGGCCCCGACGTCGCGGGGGCAACGCGACGCCGGGGCCAGAATCCCGGTCCCGCCGGGCGCGGTCGGCAAGACCGGGGGCTTGAAACGGAACGCGTACCGGTCGACTCGGTGAGCGAGCTGGTTGCTTGGCCGCTGCCAGTGCTGCTTTTCGGTGTCGGCGCCCGGTTACCCGTCCAGCGCCGGGCTAATCGGGCGAGACGACAGGAAGGCCGGCGTTGTCCGATCTGGTGGGCGCTTCGCTATGCCGTATCACGCTGCCGGTCGGCAGGAGCTGAAGGTCGCCCGTAGTGGAGAGGATCGCTTGCGGTGTACGGGATCCGCCAAGATTGTCTGATGTGGACTTAGCGGTGCCGCTCGGGGGCGCGGCTGGCTGTGGCGCCAGCTCGGTGGTTGGCGAGGGGTGCTCGACATGCCCGTTCGGATGCTGGGCCGGGCGATCCGTGGTGGGCATGACCGTGGTCTGTGTTTGATCCGTCGTCGCGCGTGCCTTGTTCGGCTGCGCCGGTAGTCGAGCGTTATCCGTCGCCGGAGAGCGCAAACCGGCCGGCGCCGCATCGGCTGCCACGCCGTTACTCGGCTCGGCTGGCTGTTCGACCGGTCCAGCCGGCTGACCGGTGCCAGTTGTTGAATCTGAGCCAGTTGTTGGTTCTGGGCCAGGTGTCGGATCCGGGCTCGCCGGCTGGTCTGGTCGGCTCGGCTGGGGCTGCCCGGATTCCCCAGGCGGCTCTATCGGCAGGCTGACCGGCGGCAGGTCTGGCGTGCTCACTGGTGGGGCGGCGCCGCGCACATTGTCCGTGACGGTCCGCACCGCATCGGTCAGCCCGCCTACCGCATCACCGACGAGCTCCGCATCAACCGCCGGCTCAACGATCCTGAGGTCCGGGATCGGTTCACGGTCCGTGTCTGTCGCTATGCTCGACGTGATCGTGTCGGTGGTGGACGGTGCATCTTCGGCGGTCTGCCCGTGTTCGCTTGCACTGGCTGCGGAACTGAGTAGTGCCAGCAACAGCCAGCCGGCCATCAGGGAGCCGGCGATCGTCAAGGTGCGCACGGCAACCCGCCAGATCGCGGTCTGAGACGCGCAGGCCATGCCGACGGGCGAGTGACCCGTGGTCTGCGACCGTGCGGCTGGCCTCATTCTGAACGCGTGCCTTCGTATCGACGATTTACCGTGTCCAAGGAGTAGGCCCGAAGTTTTTCACCAATTTCGCCTCGCGGCTAGCCCGTTCCGGATGGTTATACCCCAGCAGGCGCATGTCGGGGCGCACGGTCGCAGAACTGATCACGTTCCGTTGTTCGGTGATCTCGTCGGATGCGGCTATTCGCGCGAGTTTTCTGGTGTCGCGCATGTGGACAGTAAAGGCGAAACCGGCTCACTTTCCGTTCGTACCGCCGAGTTGATGCAATCGCTCGATAGCTTGGTCGAGCACTTCGTCCCGTTTGCAGAATGCAAATCGCACAATGTGTTGCCAGTCCGTGGGATTGTCGGTGAACACCTGCACGGGTACGGCGGCTACGCCGACGCGTTCCGGCAGTTCCCAGCACAGCTGTGCGCCGTCGGTATAGCCGAGTGGTCGCACGTCGGCGCAGATGAAATAGGTCCCGGCGCTGGGATGGACCCGGAAGCCGGCCGCGCGTAGCCCATCAGCCAACCGGTCTCGCTTGTCCTGTAACGATGCGCGCAACCGCGCTACCCAGTCCATTTCGTTGCCCAACGCATAGGCAACCGCGGGTTGAAACGGTCCACCGCCAACGAAAGTGAGGAACTGCTTAGCCGTTTTCGCGTCGGCGACCAGCTGCGCGGGGCCACAGATCCAGCCGATCTTCCAGCCGGTGCAGTTGAACGACTTGCCAGCGCTGGAAATGGTCAGCGTACGTTCGGCCATCCCGGGCAACGTGGCCAGCGGAATGTGCTCCGCTCGATCGAAGACCAGGTGCTCGTACACCTCATCGGTGATCGCGATCAGGTCGTGCTGGACGCAGACCTCGGCTATCCCGGCGAGTTCGGCGCGGCTGAATACCGTGCCGGTCGGGTTGTGCGGCGAGTTGACCAGTATCGCGCGGGTCCTCGGGCCGATGGCCGCCCGCAGGCCGGCCATGTCCAGTGCGAACCGGCCGTCTGGTTCCGCCCGCAGCGCGACGACCTTGCGATTGGCGCCGGCAAGCGCGATCGCGGCCGCGTAGGAGTCGTAGTACGGCTCGATCACGATGACCTCATCGCCGGACTCGACCAGGCCGAGCAGGCAGGAGGCGATTGCTTCGGTAGCACCCACCGTGACAAGAACTTCACGGTCCGGATCGAAGTCCATGTCGAACCGGCGCCGGTGTTCGGCAATCGCCTTGCGCAGTGCGGGCAGTCCAGGGCCGGGAGGGTACTGGTTGAACCCGTCGGCGATCGCTTGTTGCGCGGTGCTGAGCATGCCCGAAGGGCCATCGGTGTCCGGAAAGCCCTGGCCAAGGTTGACCGCGCCGGTGCGAGTGGCCAGTGCGGTCATCTCCGCGAAGATGGTCGAGGTGTAGGGCCGCAGCCGCGGCACAAGGGTAGGTTCACGCACGATTGTCGATCCTCACGGACAATGACCGTGTGGAGCAACCAAGCATCGCGGCGCAGCGCCCGCAGCCAGCCGATTCGCCGGCAAAGCCGCCCGGCGCTGGGGTGAACGATGAGGCCAAACGGGCTGGTCTGCGGCGGATGAAGCTGGTCGCGCTCGGGTTCCTGCTCGGCGCGACGGTGATTTTTCTGTTGAGCAGCTGGTGGCTGTCGGAGGGTGCACCCGGCTGGGTTGGCTACGTCCAGTCCGGCGCGGAGGCGGGCATGATCGGCGCGATCGCGGACTGGTTCGCGGTCACCGCGCTGTTCCGGTACCCGCTCGGCATCAAGATCCCGCATACCGCGATCATCCCGACCCGCAAGGACGCGCTCGGCTCCAGCCTCGGCGAGTTCGTTGGGACGAACTTCCTGGCCGAATCGGTGGTTCGGGACAAACTGGCCAGGGCGGACCTGGCGAATCGGGTTGGTGGCTGGATCGCCGAGCCGGCGAATGCGGAGCGGGCAACCGCGGAGCTGGCCACCGTGCTGCGCGGTGCGGTGACGGTGTTGCGTGACGAGGACGTGCAGGCGGTAATCGAGCAATCCCTGGTGCGCCGGCTGGTCGACCAGCCGTGGGGGCCACCGCTAGGCAAACTGTTGACCGGTGTGTTCACCGACGGTTCGCACCACCGGCTGGTTGATCTGCTCTCCGATCGCGCCTACGAATGGGTGCGGGACAACTACACGACGGTGCTGCGGGTCGTGTCCAACCGGGCGCCAAACTGGTCGCCGAAGTTCGTGGACGAGATGGTCGCGGATCGGGTGTACGGCGAGGTGCTGAACTTTGCCTGGGCGGTGAAGACCGATGTGAACCATCCGATGCGGTTGGCGATCGACAAGTTCCTGCTGAAGTTCGCAAGCGATCTGCAGGATGATCCAGAGACCATGCGGCGGGCGGATCAGGTCAAGTACCAGGTGCTGGAACACCCCGAGGTGCAGCGGATCATCGGTACGGCGTGGTCCACGGCGAAGGGCATGTTGCTCAGCGCGGCCGAGGACCCATCCAGTGAACTGCGCGTCAGGGTCCGGAATGGACTGTCCGCGATCGGCACCCGGTTGCAGCGTGATGCCGAGTTCCGAGCCAAGGTCGATGGCTGGCTGGAGAGTGCCGCGACCTATGTGGTGAACAACTATCGCGGCGAGATCACCACACTGATCACCGACACGGTGGAGCGTTGGGACGCCGAGGAGACCTCGCGCAAGATCGAGCTCCAGGTTGGCAAGGATCTTCAGTTCATCCGGATCAACGGCACGGTGGTCGGCGCGCTGGTCGGTCTGGCGATTCACGGTATCTCCCAGCTGCTCTTCTAGCCGGCACGTTCCGTCGAGGCTCGTACGCGGATCTGCGTAGTGCCAATCCGATCGTGCGTGGACGACCGCGTATGCCTGCCGCGCGCAGGATGCGGATATGACGGAACTCCTGGTCGAGACGACCGACCTGACGAAGTACTACGGCAGTCGCGCCGCGGTGGACCATATTGGACTACAGGTGCGGCGTGGTGAGGTGTACGGCTTTCTCGGGCCGAACGGTGCGGGCAAGACAACCGCGCTGCGCATGCTGCTCGGCCTGGTGCAGCCGAGCGAGGGCACCGCTCGGGTGCTCGGCAGGCGCCCTGGCGATCCGGTGGCACTCGCCAGCATCGGCATGCTGGTCGAGGCACCCGCGGTCTATCCGTACCTGTCCGGTAGGGACAACCTGCGGGTGCTCGCCCGCTACGCGGGGGCGCCGGACTCCGCGGTAGCGAAGGCGCTGGACGCGGTTGAGCTGACCGACCGCGCGGATGATCGCACGGCGAGTTACTCACTGGGGATGCGCCAGCGGCTCGGCGTGGCCGCGGCACTGCTCACCGAACCGGAACTGCTGATCCTTGACGAGCCAACCAACGGGCTCGATCCGGCTGGGATGGCCGATATGCGGGAGCTGATCTGGCGACTCGGTGCGCAGGGACGTACCGTCCTGCTTTCCAGTCATCTGCTCGGCGAGGTACAGCAGATCTGTGACCGGGTCGGCGTGCTCGCCGAAGGACGGCTGCTGCGCCAGGCAAGCGTCCGCGAGCTACGCGGGCAGGGCGCTCTGCGCATCGTGGCCGATCCGATCGACCAGGCGCGGGCGCTGCTTGACCAGCGATTCGACGCGCGGCGGGTACGGCCGGACGGTGAATCACTTTACCTGGACATCGCGCCGGAACTGGCCGCCGAGGTGAACAGGGAACTGGTGCGGGCCGGTATCGCGGTGCACACCTTGGCATGGCGTGAGCCATCGCTTGAAGAGATCTTCTTCGAACTGACCGGGGGATCTCAATGATCGTGTCAAGCGTTGATGGCTGCGGGTGTGCTGGTTTGCCAGGGACGGTTGTCGCGCAGCAGTGCCCAGAGGACGTCGACCAG
>NZ_SLXQ01000018.1 GCF_004340875.1 Tamaricihabitans halophyticus
GGGCTAGTTGAGGTGGTGTGGGGTTCGGATGAGGATGTTTTAGCTGAGACTGGGTGGGCGCAGCTGGCGTTGTTTGCGTTGGAAGTGGCGTTGTTTCGGCTGGTGGAGTGGTTGGGTGTTCGGCCGAGTGTGTTGGTGGGTCATTCGGTTGGGGAGATCGCGGCTGCGCATGTGGCTGGTGTGGTGTCTCTCGATGATGCGTGCAGGTTGGTGGGTGCTCGTGCGCGGTTGATGCAGGCGTTGCCTGAGGGCGGTGCGATGGTCGCCGTACGCGCCGCTGAAGGCGAGTTGATGCTTTCGGAGGGTGTGTCGGTTGCTGCGGTGAACGGCCCGGACAGCCTTGTGCTGTCGGGTGTGGAGGAGGAAGTGTTTGCGGCGGTGGGGGAGCGCAAGTACACGCGACTCAAGGTGTCGCATGCGTTTCATTCGCCACTAATGGATCCGATGCTCGACGAGTTCCGGGAAGCCATCGCTGGCATCGAGTTCGGTGAGCCGACGATTCCGTTGGTGAAGGATGTTGGTTCGGTTGACTATTGGGTGAATCATGTGCGGGATACGGTGCGGTTCGCCGACGATATTGCTGCCACCGGGGCCGATAGGTTCCTCGAGATCGGACCAGACGGCACCCTCTCCGCACTGGTAGACGGAATCCCGACACTGCGCAAAGACCAAGACGAAGAAACCGCGTTCCTCACCGCCTTGGCCCGGCTGCATGTCACCGGCACCACAGTCGACTGGCAGCCACTGTTCGCAGGCACCGGAGCACAACGGGCCGACATCCCGACCTACGCCTTCGACCAGCAACGCTACTGGTTGTCACCCGGGCGCCGAACCGGTTCCGCCAGCGCATACGGACTGACCGACGCCGAACACCCCTTCCTAAGCGCGGCAGCGTCAATCGGTGACAACGACCAACTCCTGCTCACCGGACAACTGTCCACATCAGAACACGAATGGCTTGCCGAGCACCAGGTAGGGGGACAACAGCTGCTGCCCGGAGCCATATTCGTCGAGCTCGCCATACGAGCAGGCGACCAGGTAGGCGCCGGCAGCATCGAGGAACTTACCTTGCTGGCTCCGCTGCCAACCACGGAGGAAACAGACCTACAGGTAGTGGTGGCAGCGCGAGACGACTCGGGACGCCGCGAGTTCGGCGTGTTCGCGGGACCGCCCGAGCAGCGAACCCGCCATGCCGAAGGGCTGCTGGCTGCCGGCATTGGCCAGCCACCGGCGCACAACTGGCAAACCGGCGCGGCGCCCGTCGACCTGACCGGTTGGTACGCCGACCGCGCCGAACACGGCTACGAGTACGGACCGCCTTTCCAAGGGCTACGGGCCGCCTGGCGAGACGGGGACGACGTACTCACCGAAGTGGAACTACCAGACGGCCTTGCCGCCGACGGCTATGGGATCCATCCCGCGCTACTTGACGCCGTCCTGCACGGAATGCATCTGCGCACCAGTGACCACGAGGACGATGCCCCACGGTTGCCGTTCACTTTGCGTGGAGTCTCCTTGCTGGCATCCGGGGCCACCAGGCTACGAGTACGGACCACACCCTGCGACGACGAAGCAGTACGGATCGTCGCGCACGATCCAACCGGTGCTCCGGTGCTGTGCATCGACGCGGTCGTCACCCGCCCGGTGCCCGCCGCCGCGCTTGCACGACAAGAGAACCTGTACCGACTGCGATGGGTGCACACCTCAGCAGCTGCCAGCACGACCAGCACAGACAGCTGGGCAGTAGTCGGCACGGACGGGCTCGGCCTACCCGAACAACGCCGCCACGCCGACCTGGTCAGCCTGCCCGGGAGCAGCCTCGCCGGGACGGTCTTCGCTTCGGTGACCAATGTGGAGTCCGCCCTCGAGCTGGTGCGCGACTGGCTGGGCTCTCCCGGAGCCCGACTGGTCATCGTCACCCGCGGCGGTGTCGCGGTAACGGAAAACGAGGTTCCGGACTTGGCGGTCGCGCCCGTATGGGGTTTGCTGCGGGCTGCGCTACTCGAGCATCCAGACCGGTTCGCGCTACTGGACCTCGGCACAGGTGAGGACCTTCCGGTATCGGCGGTACTCGAAGCCGTGGCCGCGGGCGAGACACAGCTGGCGGCCAGGGGCGAGCTGGTTGTCCCTCGGCTGATGCCTGCCGGTCCCGCCGCGCCATCCGCGCGCAGGCGAAAGCTCGACCCCGACGGCATCGTGCTGATCACCGGGGGAACGGGTGGGCTAGGCGCCCAGGTCGCCCGCCACCTGGTCACCAGCCATGGCATGCGACACCTCGTGCTCACCTCGCGTCGGGGGCCCGACGCCCCAGGCGCGGCAGAACTCGCCGCGGAACTCACCGAGGCAGGCGCTGCGGTTGAGGTGATCAGCTGCGATGTCGCCGACCGTGCGGCGTTGACAGACCTGCTTGCTGGGCTCGCTCGACCCTTGACCGCGGTGATTCACACTGCCGGAACCCTTGACGACGGCACCGTTTCCGGGTTGACACCGGAACGTATCCGCACCGTATGGCAGCCGAAGGCCGAAGCGGCCCGGCATCTGCACGAACTGACCGCCGAGCACGAGCTCGCCGCATTCGTGCTGTTCTCCTCAGTTGCCGGGACGATTGGCGGTGCGGGGCAAGGCAACTACGCCGCAGCGAACGCCTACCTCGATGCGTTGGCAATCCATCGTCGCGGCCAAGGGCTGCCAGCACATTCCCTGGCCTGGGGGCTCTGGGCGGACACGGGCATGATCGGGCACCTCGGCGACGACGATGTTTCCCGGCTTGGCCGTGACGGCATCGCCGGACTGTCCACCGAGGACGGTTTGGCGCTCTTGGACAGTGCACTCGCTCGCGACGAGGCGATACTGGTACCAGCCCGAATCGATCGCGCTCGACTGTCCGCGCGCCTCGCGCCAACCGTGTTGCGAAACCTCGTCAGAACCTCGGCCCGACGCGAGTCCGCCGCAACCGCCGAAGATTCCTGGCGTCACCGGCTCACCGGGTTGTCCGACGGTGAGCGGGAACAGGTGCTGCTCGCTCTGGTCCAACAGCACGTCGCGGCGGTGCTTGGTGATCCCGAGAAAGCGCACGACGGCCAACGTCGCACCCCGTTCGAGGAGCTCGGCTTCGATTCACTGACCGCGATCGAGCTGCGCAATCGGTTGGCAAGTGACGTCGGGCTGCGGCTACCTACCACCATCGTGTTTGACCAGCCCAACCCGGAACTACTCGCGCGGTTCCTGGACGCTGAGCTGATCGGCGGCCACGAAGCGATTACCGTGCGGGCCACGAAGGCAGAGGCCGACGATCCGATCGTCATCATCGGCATGAGCTGCCGCTTTCCCGGCGGGGTTAGCTCGCCAGACGAGCTATGGCAACTGGTGATCGATGGCAGAGACGCCACCTCGTCCTTCCCGGATGACCGTGGCTGGGATCTCGCTGCCCTTACCGGGGACGTCGAATCCGATGTGGCGGGAACCACCTACGTCACCCGTGGCGGTTTCCTGACCGATGCGGGCGATTTCGACCCGCAGCTGTTCGGCATGTCGCCCGGCGAGGCCTTGGTAACTGATCCGCAGCAACGGCTGCTCCTTGAGTCCAGCTGGGAAGCCCTCGAATCAGCGGGTATCCCACCCACCTCACTGCGCGGCAGTAATACCGGTGTGTTCGCCGGAATCATGTACCACGACTACGCCAGTGGCGACGCGGAAGTGCCCGACGAACTGGCCGGGTATCTCAGCACCGGCTCGGCCAGCAGTATCGCCTCGGGTCGAGTTGCCTACGTACTGGGCCTGGAGGGTCCGGCGGTCACCGTGGACACGGCCTGCTCGTCGTCCCTGGTGGCCATGCACTGGGCTATGCAGTCGCTGCGGGCGGGGGAATGCGACCTCGCACTAGCCGGCGGCGCCACCGTGATGTCCACGCCGAACGCATTCGTTGAGTTTTCGCGGCAGCGTGGTCTTGCGCCTGATGGTCGGTGTAAGCCGTTCGCGGATACCGCGGACGGCGTGGCTTGGGCCGAAGGCGTCGGTAGCGTGCTGCTCACCCGCCGTTCGGTGGCAGAACGGCAAGGCTATCCAGTACTGGCCACCGTCCGCGGTTCGGCGGTGAATTCGGATGGCGCATCCAACGGATTGACCGCACCAAATGGGCCGTCGCAGCAGCGCGTCATCCGGCAGGCACTGGCCAATGCTGGACTGGCCGGACGCGACGTGGATGTGGTGGAAGCACATGGCACCGGAACCAAACTCGGTGATCCGATTGAGGCGCAAGCATTGCTTGCCACTTACGGGCAGGACCGAGAAACGCCCCTGCTACTTGGATCCCTGAAATCCAATATCGGGCACACCCAGACCGCCGCCGGCGTCGGTGGCGTGATCAAGATGATTATGGCTATGCGTCACGGGATGGTGCCAGCGAGTCTGCATGCGGATTGTCCTTCGTCGCATGTGGATTGGTCGGGTGGTTTGGTTCGGTTGGTTGGTGAGGTTGTTGAGTGGCCGGATTGTGGTCGGGTGCGTCGTGCTGGGGTGTCGTCGTTTGGGTTGAGTGGGACGAATGCGCATGTGGTGTTGGAGGGTGCGCCGTCGGTTGTTGAGTCGGGTGTGTCTGGTGTGGATTCGTCTGGTTCTGGTGTGGGGGGTTGTCCGTGGGTGTTGTCGGGTCGGTCGTGGGGTGCGGTGGTTGGTCAGGCTGGTCGGTTGTTGGGGTTGTCGGGTGTGTCGGTGGGTGATGTTGGTTTTTCGTTGGGGGTGAGTCGGGCTGCGTTGGAGCATCGTGCGGTGGTGTTGGGGGATCATCGTGCGGGGTTGTCGGCGTTGGTTGAGGGTCGTGAGTCTGCTGGTGTGGTTCGTGGGGTGGCTGCTGGTGGGCGGACGGTGTTTGTGTTTCCTGGTCAGGGTTCGCAGTGGGTGGGGATGGCGGAGCGGTTGTTGGTGGAGTCGCCGGTTTTTGCTGGGCGGTTTGCTGAGTGTGCTGTTGCGCTTGAGCCGTTTGTTGATTGGGATCTTTATGGTCCGTGGGATTTTGATCGGGTGGATGTGGTGCAGCCGCTGTTGTGGGCGGTGATGGTGTCGCTTGCTGAGGTGTGGCGGCATTTTGGGGTTGTTCCGGATGCGGTGGTGGGGCATTCGCAGGGGGAGATTGCTGCGGCGTGTGTTGCTGGTGCGTTGAGTTTGGCTGATGGGGCGCGGGTTGTTGCGGTTCGGTCGGCGGTGATTCGGCGTGAGCTTGCTGGTCGTGGTGGTATGGCGTCGGTGGGGTTGTCGGTTGGTGAGGTTCGGTCGCTGATTGCGGATCGGTTTGTTGGTCGGTTGTCGGTGGCTGTGGTTAATGGTCCTGGGTCTGTTGTGGTCTCGGGTGATGTTGGTGCGTTGGGTGAGTTGCTTGAGGAGTGTGGTGCTGCGGGGGTTCGTGGTAAGTGGGTGGCGGTGGATTATGCGTCGCATAGTGTTCAGGTGGATGGGATTGCTGGGGAGCTTGTGGATGCGTTGGCTGGGGTTGAGCCGCGTGTTGGTGATGTTCCGTTGTATTCCACTGTGTATGCGGGGCGGATTGATACGTCGGTGATGGGTGCTGAGTATTGGGTGGCGAATTTGCGGGAGACCGTTCGGTTTGAGGAGACCGTTCGGGTGCTTGCGGATGATGGGCATCGGGTTTTTGTTGAGTCGAGTCCGCATCCGGTGTTGGTGAGTGGGTTGGCGGAGACCGTGGATGTTCCGGTTGTTGGCACGCTTCGCCATGGTGAGGGTGGTTTGGATCGGTTTGTTGCTTCGGTGGCTGAGGCGTGGACGGTGGGTGTCGACGTGGATTGGCGCGCCGTGTTCCCGGATGGGAAGCGTGTTTCGTTGCCGACTTATGCTTTCCAGCATCAACGGTACTGGCTACCAGCCACCACCGGCAGTAACACCACGAACGTGCACACCGCCGGTCTCACACCCACCAACCACCCCCTACTCAGCGCATCCGTACGACTCGGCGGTGGCGACCAAGTGGTACTCACCGGCAGGATCTCGCCGAGCGTTCACCGATGGCTGGATGATCACCTGGTATCGGATCAGGTGCTGCTACCCGGGGCGGCATTTGTGGAGCTTGCCGTACGTGCCGGTGACGAAGTCGGCGCCGCCACCATCGAAGAACTCACGTTACTCGCACCGTTGCCTATTACTGGGGAGACGGCGGTACAGGTCGTTGTCGCGGAACCGGACGAGGCTGGTCGCAGGGAGTTCGGTGTCTTCGCGGGCAAACCCGAAACTGGTCAGGATTGGGAACAGCATGCCGAGGGTGTGCTGGCCCAGCACGCGCCGCCGGCGCCGGAACCAATGTGGCCGGATACGGCGGAGGAGGTCGACCTCGACGGTTGGTACGGCAGCCGGGCCGCATATGGCTACGAATACGGACCTGCCTTCCAGGGACTGCATGCGGCTTGGCGCGCGGACGGCGAGTTGTATGCGGAGGTCCGGCTTCCCGAGGAGCTGTCCACCGATGGGTTCGGGATCCATCCCGCCCTGCTCGACGCCGTGCTACACGGGGCACAGCTACTCGCCGACCCGGATGGTTCAGCCGAAGGTGGAGCTCGACTTCCCTTCACCTGGCGAGGCGTATGGTTGGCTGCCGCCGGGGCAACCGTGGTGCGAGCGCGGATAACTCCGGGTGCCGACGGGTCCATACGGATCATGGCACACGATCCGAGTGGTTCGCCGGTTCTGGCGATCGATGCACTTGTTACCCGCCAGATGCCGGTCAGCGTATCCGGCGTGCACGAGCACCTGTACAGGCTACAATGGATGGTCGCGCCAGCGGTGGAGGCAACCGGTGGCTGGGCGGTTACCGGGGCCGATCCGCTCGGTGTGAGCCCATCCCATTATCGCGCGGATCTGACAGACTTGATCGACGAAGGTGTGCCGGATACCGTGTTCGCCACGGTGTCCGATCTGGACTCCGCGCTCGATCTGGTGCAGAGTTGGCTCGCCCTGGCCGACGCGCGATTGGTCGTGGTGACCCGCGGCGCGGTCCAGGCTTCCGGAGATGACCCACCAGACCTGGCTGTCGCGCCGGTATGGGGTCTGATTCGTGCCGCTCAGCTGGAACACCCCGGCCGGTTCGGGATCCTTGATCTGGCGCCGGAGGACGAACTGCCGGTATCGGCGGTACTGGACGCACTCGCCGCTGGCGAGACACAGCTGGCGGTACGTGATGGGGTGCATGCGCCACGCGTCGTGCCCGCAGGGCAACAGGTAGGCGGTTCGCGAGAATCGGCACGTTCCCTCGATCCGGAAGGCACCGTACTGATTACCGGTGGCACCGGTGCGCTCGGCGCGGCAGTGGCGCGACACCTCGTCCGTGCACACGGTATGCGGCATCTGGTGCTCACCTCCCGCCGTGGTATTTCCGCCCCCGGGGCTGAAGCACTGCGTACCGAACTCGTGGAGGGCGGTGCCTCAGTAGAGATAGTCGCCTGCGATGTCACCGCGCGAGATGCGGTGGCAGGACTAGTGGCAGGGCTCAGCCGCCCGCTGACGGCCGTCGTGCATACCGCGGGTGTGCTCGATGACGGCGTGCTAACCGCATTGACCAGTGAGCGGATGCAACGTGTGTTCGCGGCAAAGGCCGAAGCCGCCCGGCATCTACACGAGCTGACGATAGACGTCGACCTCGCCGCATTCGTGCTGTTCTCCTCCGTAGCGGGTGTTCTCGGCAGCGCTGGGCAGGGCAACTACGCCGCGGCAAATGCCTATCTGGACGCGCTCGCCGTTCACCGCAGGTCGATGGGCCTACCTGGCGTATCGCTCGCCTGGGGACTGTGGGCTGAACGCGGTGAGATGACCGGTCATCTCGGCGGCGGCGACATATCCCGGCTCGGCAAGGACGGCACCATCGCGATGGCCACCGAGGAGGGACTGGCCCTGTTCGATACCGCGCTGACGAGAGAAGAGGCACTGCTGGTGCCAGCGCGGATCGACCGAGCTGGCCTGTCCGCCGAGACCGCGCCAACCGTGCTGCGGCGGCTGGTACGCAGCCCGGCCAGGCGCGACGCGAAGTCGGGCACGCAGGCTTCCTGGCGCGACCGGCTCGGCGCGATGTCCGATCAGGAACGGGACCGGCAACTCGTGGCACTGATCAGGGACCATGTCGCTGCCGTGCTGGGGCGCGATGAGCTGCCTGGTGAAGACATGGTGGCCGCCGCTGCGACCCCGTTCAAGGAATTGGGCTTCGATTCACTGACCGCGATCGAGCTGCGTAACCGGCTGGCCACCGCGCTTGACCTGCGCCTGCCAGCCACGATCATCTTCGACTATCCGGCTCCGGATGCGCTCGCGAGCCACCTCAAGTCCGAACTGGGCGCTGGTTCGACGACGCTAGCGCGGCGAGGTGAGCGGATTCGCGACGATGATCCGGTGGTGATCGTGGGGATGAGCTGTCGCTATCCCGGCGGAGTGGACTCCCCAGAAGCGCTATGGCAGCTCGTGATGGAGAACCGCGAGGTGCTTGGCGACTTTCCGACCGACCGTGGCTGGGATCTCGGCGCCCTGTTTGCCGACCGCGAGTCTGATCGAAGCGGTACATCTTATGTGACCAAGGGCGGCTTCCTCGCCGAGGTAGGTGACTTTGACCCAGCGTTGTTCGGTATCTCGCCGGGCGAGGCGCTGGTGATGGACCCGCAGCAGCGGCTGCTACTGGAAACCTCGTGGGAAGCGCTCGAATCAGCCGGCGTCGATCCAACGTCCCTGCGCGGCAGTAGGACGGGTGTATTCGCCGGGGTGATGTACAACGATTACGGCAACCAGCGGGAGAGCGTGCCCCCTGAACTGGAGGCATACCTCAGTACGGCATGGGCGGGCAGTGTCGCCTCTGGCCGGATCAACTACGTGTTCGGGCTGGAGGGTCCGGCGGTCACCGTGGACACGGCCTGCTCGTCGTCCCTGGTGTCGCTACATCTGGCGGCCCAGTCGCTGCGGGCGGGGGAGTGTGACCTCGCGCTGGCCGGCGGTGTGGCGATCATGTCCACCCCGCAGGTGTTCGTTGAGTTTTCGCGGCAGCGTGGTCTTGCGCCTGATGGTCGGTGTAAGCCATTCGCGGATACCGCCGATGGCGTGGGTTGGTCCGAGGGGGTTGGCATGCTTGCCCTTGAACGACTCTCCGACGCCCAGCGCAATGGGCACCAGGTTCTCGCGGTGGTGCGTGGTTCGGCGGTGAATTCGGATGGCGCATCCAACGGATTGACCGCACCAAATGGGCCGTCGCAGCAGCGCGTCATCCGGCAGGCACTGGCCAATGCTGGACTGGCCGGACGCGACGTGGATGTGGTGGAAGCACATGGCACCGGAACCAAACTCGGTGATCCGATTGAGGCGCAAGCATTGCTTGCCACTTACGGGCAGGACCGAGAAACGCCCCTGCTACTTGGATCCCTGAAATCCAATATCGGGCACACCCAGACCGCCGCCGGCGTCGGTGGCGTGATCAAGATGATTATGGCTATGCGTCACGGGATGGTGCCAGCGAGTCTGCATGCGGATTGTCCTTCGTCGCATGTGGATTGGTCGGGTGGTTTGGTTCGGTTGGTTGGTGAGGTTGTTGAGTGGCCGGATTGTGGTCGGGTGCGTCGTGCTGGGGTGTCGTCGTTTGGGTTGAGTGGGACGAATGCGCATGTGGTGTTGGAGGGTGCGCCGTCGGTTGTTGAGTCGGGTGTGTCTGGTGTGGATTCGTCTGGTTCTGGTGTGGGGGGTTGTCCGTGGGTGTTGTCGGGTCGGTCGTGGGGTGCGGTGGTTGGTCAGGCTGGTCGGTTGTTGGGGTTGTCGGGTGTGTCGGTGGGTGATGTTGGTTTTTCGTTGGGGGTGAGTCGGGCTGCGTTGGAGCATCGTGCGGTGGTGTTGGGGGATCATCGTGCGGGGTTGTCGGCGTTGGTTGAGGGTCGTGAGTCTGCTGGTGTGGTTCGTGGGGTGGCTGCTGGTGGGCGGACGGTGTTTGTGTTTCCTGGTCAGGGTTCGCAGTGGGTGGGGATGGCGGAGCGGTTGTTGGTGGAGTCGCCGGTTTTTGCTGGGCGGTTTGCTGAGTGTGCTGTTGCGCTTGAGCCGTTTGTTGATTGGGATCTTTATGGTCCGTGGGATTTTGATCGGGTGGATGTGGTGCAGCCGCTGTTGTGGGCGGTGATGGTGTCGCTTGCTGAGGTGTGGCGGCATTTTGGGGTTGTTCCGGATGCGGTGGTGGGGCATTCGCAGGGGGAGATTGCTGCGGCGTGTGTTGCTGGTGCGTTGAGTTTGGCTGATGGGGCGCGGGTTGTTGCGGTTCGGTCGGCGGTGATTCGGCGTGAGCTTGCTGGTCGTGGTGGTATGGCGTCGGTGGGGTTGTCGGTTGGTGAGGTTCGGTCGCTGATTGCGGATCGGTTTGTTGGTCGGTTGTCGGTGGCTGTGGTTAATGGTCCTGGGTCTGTTGTGGTCTCGGGTGATGTTGGTGCGTTGGGTGAGTTGCTTGAGGAGTGTGGTGCTGCGGGGGTTCGTGGTAAGTGGGTGGCGGTGGATTATGCGTCGCATAGTGTTCAGGTGGATGGGATTGCTGGGGAGCTTGTGGATGCGTTGGCTGGGGTTGAGCCGCGTGTTGGTGATGTTCCGTTGTATTCCACTGTGTATGCGGGGCGGATTGATACGTCGGTGATGGGTGCTGAGTATTGGGTGGCGAATTTGCGGGAGACCGTTCGGTTTGAGGAGACCGTTCGGGTGCTTGCGGATGATGGGCATCGGGTTTTTGTTGAGTCGAGTCCGCATCCGGTGTTGGTGAGTGGGTTGGCGGAGACCGTGGATGTTCCGGTTGTTGGCACGCTTCGCCATGGTGAGGGTGGTTTGGATCGGTTTGTTGCTTCGGTGGCTGAGGCGTGGACGGTGGGTGTCGACGTGGATTGGCGCGCCGTGTTCCCGGATGGGAAGCGTGTTTCGTTGCCGACTTATGCTTTCCAGCATCAACGGTACTGGCTACCAGCCACCACCGGCAGTAACACCACGAACGTGCACACCGCCGGTCTCACACCCACCAACCACCCCCTACTCAGCGCGGCAGTCCCGGTAGCAGGCAGTGAGCAGCTGGTGATGACCGGACGCTTGTCTGTCCATAGCCATCCATGGCTAGCCGACCATGTGGTCGATGGTGACGTTCTGGTACCGGGTGCGGTGCTCGCCGATCTGGTGATACGTGCCGGCGATGAGGTCGGCGCCGCCACCATCGAAGAACTCACTCTACTGGTTCCGCTGGTGCTGGAGGCCGACATGGCCGTGCAGGTCGTCGTTGAGCCGCCAGCCGACGCGGGCCGTCGGGAGTTCAGCGTGCATGCCAGGCGAGTGGCAGAGCAGACCGAATGGGTACGACATGCCCAGGGTGTTCTTGGTGCCGAGGCTGTGGTCGAGCCCGAGATCGCATGGCTGGCTGATAGCGAGCTGGCCGAGGCGGCCCCGGTCGATCTGACCGGCTGGTACGAGGACTTGGCTGAGCGTGGCTACAACTATGGTCCGTCATTCCAGGGACTGCGAGCCGCCTGGCGTGCGGGTGACGAGGTATTTACCGAAGTCGAGTTGCCGGAAGTGCTGTCCTCGGACGGATTCGGTATCCATCCAGCCTTGCTCGACGCCGTGTTACATGGCTTGCTGCTCACCGGATCTGGTGAGGAGATACGGCTGGCGTTCTCCTGGACAGATTTCGCCTTGCTCGCTTCGGGCGCGCGCCAGGTCAGGGTTCGGATCACCCCAGAAGGCGAAGGCTCCGCCCGCGTCGTCGCGCAGGATCCGAGCGGTGCACCGGTATTGATCCTCGGTGGACTCGTCACCCAACCGGTTTCGGCGGCACCGCGGAAATCTGGACCGGACGGGCTGCACAGGGTGAGCTGGTCGCCGGCCGCCACCGGAGCGCCGACCGGAACCTGGGGCGTACTCGGCCCGGACACGCTCGGTACCGACCCGGCCTGCCACCACCATGACCTGGCGGCTCTGGTCGCCAACGGTGTGCCGGACACGGTATTCACCGTTGTGGACGACGCCTGGGCGGCCCTGGCCATAGTCCGGGACTGGCTCGCCGCCACCGAGACCAGGCTTGTCGCGGTTACCCGAGGCGCGGTGGCCGCCGCTGAGATCGACGAGCCGGATCTGGCCACGGCACCGGTATGGGGCCTGGTGCGGTCGGCGCAGACCGAGCACCCGGACCGATTCGCGCTCGTCGACCTCGACCGCGACGCGGATCTTCCGGTAGCCGCGGTCCTCGGTGCACTCGCCGCGGGTGAGTCCCAGCTGGCGGTGCGGGACGCGGTACTCGCGCCGAAACTCGCGCCGCTCGGTCCGCTGCCGGACTCCTCGACGGAGTCGCCCCGTCCGCTCGACCCGGACGGCACCGTGCTGATCACCGGTGGCACCGGTGCACTCGGCGCGGCGGTGGCCCGGCATCTGGTGAGCGCGCACGGTATGCGGAACCTCATGCTGATCAGTCGTCGTGGCCCCGATGCACCAGAGGCGAGTGGCCTGCGTACGGAGCTGATCGAGCTCGGCGCATCAGTCGAGGTACGAGCCTGCGACGGCGCTGACCGCAACGCATTGGCCGAGGTACTGGACGCGATCCCGCACACCCGACCGCTGACCGGAGTCGTGCACACCGCGGGCACGGTGGACGATGGCGTCGTCGAATCGCTGACCTCCGAGCGGTTGGACACGGTGTTTGCCGCGAAAGCCGAGATGGCCAGGCATCTGCACGAGCTGACCGCGGAACTGGATCTGGCCGCCTTTGTACTGTTCTCCTCGGTCGCCGGTACGTTCGGCGGCGCAGGACGGGCGAACTATGCCGCGGCTAACGCGTATCTGGACGCGCTCGCGGTACGCCGCCGGGCAGCGGGACTACCGGCGCAGGCACTCGCCTGGGGCCTGTGGACCGAGCCCGGTGGCATGGTTCGACATCTGGCGACCGGAGATGAGGACCGGATGGCCCGTGAGGGCATGGCAGGAATGTCCACGGAAGACGGACTGGCGCTGTTCGATGCCGCGCTCGGGCGTCCCGAACCGGCCATCGTGACGATACGGATCGACAAGTCCCGGCTGTCTCCGGCCAGCGTGCCCGCGCTCCTACGGCACCTGGTAAGGAACCCGGTGCGGCGGACGGCGGCCGGCTCGGCTCCAGAGGCCGGCTACCGGGAACGCCTTGCCCGGCTGTCCCGGGCGGACCAGGACCGGTCACTGATCTCGCTCGTGGAGGAACATGTCGCGGCCGTACTCGGGCACGGCGAGCCAGCTACCGTTGGCGGGGCACCGTTCAAGGCACTTGGGTTCGATTCGCTCACCGCGATCGAACTGCGTAACCGGATCTCCTCGGTAATCGGACTCAGACTGCCCACAACGGTGATCTTCGATTACCCGACACCGGCCGAACTAGCCGAATACCTGCGTACCCGGTTGGTGCCGGAAGTGGACCCGATGGACGAGCTGTTGGCGCAGCTCGACGGACTGGAAGCCGCGCTCGCGGCAATTCCGGACGACGCCGAACGGGCAACGGATGCGGTGAGTGCCCGGTTGCGCTCGCTTGCCGGCCGGGTCCAGGAACGGGCTGGCGCGCACGGTGACAGCACGGTTGCGGACCAGCTGCGGGATGCTTCCGATGACGATCTTTTCGAGTTCATGGACACCAACTTTGGCCACTAGGGGATCCGAACGGCGGTAGTGACGGCAGATGGCACCGGTCGAACGCGAAGAGCAGCTCGCGGAGTTTCGCGAACTGCTCGCGGATGGCATGGCGGGTCGGGGCCGGATCATGCTCGTCTCTGGTGGCATCGGTTCCGGTAAGACCGAGCTGTTGACCAGATGTACCGAACTGGCGCAGCAGCAGGGCGCCCGAGTGCTCAGTGCCACCGGCGGTTGGGCTGAGCAGAGCCTCGACATGGCTCTTGTGGAGCAACTGTTCCACAGTACGGACCTGCCGGCCGCACTGGCCGACCGAGCGCGGGGATCGGCGTACGGGGAGCAAGCGGGCGGTGGTCATGAACTGACCATTCAGCAGGCTGATGCGAAACTGATCCAGGAGACCTGTGCGGTCCTGCTCGCCCTGGCGAGGGAGCGGCCGCTGGTCGTGCTGATCGACGATCTGCAGTTTGCCGATCCGGCATCGCTACAGACGCTGCTGTACTTACATCGTCGACTCCGATCGGTGCGGATGGTGCTCGTTTTCGCGGAGGTCCTGCCAGCCAGGCCGGGGCATGCGGTGTTGCACGACGAATTGAATCGGCAGCCGGGTTTCCGGCATATCCGGCTGGCTTCGTTGACGAAGGCTGGGGTTGGCGAACTGCTTGCCGCGCGCCTGGGACGCACGGTCGCGCACCGGCTGACCGAACCATGTTACGCGCTCAGTGGCGGTAACCCGATGTTGGCGCATGCGATTGCCGACGATCACGGCAACGCCCGTGTTGGGCAGGATGCGGACCTTGTCGTGGGAAGCGGTTACGGACTCGCGGTACTGCGCTGCCTGCGTCGGGACGACGGTCGTACGTTGCTTCTGGCACGGGCAATCGCCGTACTTGACGAGCTGGCGAGCCCGGTGAGACTCGCCCGGCTGCTCGATACGGACCATGCGGAGGTGACGGGTCTGATCGCGGCCATGACCACGACCGGTCTGCTAGCAGACGGTCGGCTCCGGCATCACGCGGCGGTCGACGCGGTGCTGTCCACTCTGGATCCCGATGGGCTTACCGCGCTGCGCGGTCGGGCGGCACGGTTACTGCACGAGGAAGGCATCGGTGCGGCGGCCGTGGCCAGGTACCTGACCGGCGCGGTGACGGCGCCGGAGCCGTGGGCGATCCCGGTACTACGCGCCGCCGCGGATGAGGCATTGTCCCGGCATGACGGGCGGCACGCGGTGCAGTGTCTGGAACTTGCCGGTGCTGGACAGCTGGATGCTCGGGAGAGCGCGGCGGTGACCGCACAATTGGTGACGGCTCAGCGATTGGTTGATCCGGCGGCGGCCGCTCGGCACCTGCGGGCACTGCATCGCGCCTTCGAATCCGGGCTGCTTTCGCCCACCGAATCCGATGTGTTGCTGCGAGCGTTGGTGTGGCAGGGCAGGATGGACGAGGCGGCAAAGGTGTTCAGTGCGCTGCCGGATGGCCCGCGCCCGGCTATCCGCGACTGGTTGTTCTATGCCGCACCCCAGTTGCTGAGCGATAGGCCCGGCGGCCGCGCAGGGGTGCTTGAATCCGTGGCTACCAGCGAGCAGCCTGCCGTGACCGCGATCGACAGTGCCGAGCAAGTGCTGCAAAGCTGCCGGATCGGTGCGACTCCGCTGGAGGACGTACTCACCGCGGTGCACGCGCTCAAGCACGCCGATCGGGGTGATCGTGCCAGCTACTGGTGTGCCGAACTGCGTGCCGAGGCGGCGGCGGCCGGAGCGACGGTCTGGCAGGCCGTGTTATCGGATGCCGCGGCGAGTGTGGCGCTACGACGCGGTGACCTGTCCGAGGCGCGTCAGCTCGCCCATGCCGCACTTGACCTGATGCCGCGAGGTGGTTGGGGTGAAGGGGTTCTTGGTTCACCGCTGGCGCATGTGCTCACCGCGACCACTCGGCTCGGCAACCTTGACGAAGCTGCCGAACTGGTGCGCGATGGACCTTCGCCCGCGGTCCTGCGAACCGCACTCGGCGTGCGGTTCCAGCTGGCACGCGGTGAACTGCGGCTGGTCACCGGCCAGCTGCGCGCGGCTCTCGGTGATTTTCTTGCGGTGGGGGAGCAGGCGAGCACGTGGGCGGTGGATCTTCCGGTGTTGTTGCCGTGGCGCCAGGCCGCCGCGCAGGTCTATGTCCGGTTGCGGCGCGGCTCCCAAGCAACGGAACTCATCGCGGCGCAACTACGGCTCCCAGGTGGAGCGCGGACCCGTGGCGTCGCGCTCCGGGTACTCGCCTCGGTGCGCACGAAACAGGAAAAGCTTCCCCTGCTACTCGAAGCGGTTGATCTGCTGCGGGAACGCGGCGACTGGTTTGAGCTGGCATTGGCCTTCACCGAGTTGAGCCGCACCTACCGGATACTAGGCAGATCAGATCAGGCGAACATGGCCGCGCGCCGCGCCGAGCAACTGGCCTCGGCCTGCGAGGCGCGGATAGTCCATTGTGGATCCTCTATGGACGGTGCAAAGCCGATCGAGTCGAGCGAGGAGCCGGCCATGGCCGAAGCTGCCTCGCTGAGCGCGGCGGAACGGCGAGTGGCGAACCTTGCCGCGCTCGGGCACACCAACCGGGAAATTAGCCGGATGCTGCATGTCACGGTCAGCACCGTAGAACAGCATCTCACCCGCACCTACCGGAAGCTGAACATCAGCAAGCGTGCCGAATTGCCCATGCTGGGTGCCGTGTCCGGGCAGGTCTCGACCTCGGAGCTGGCATAGGCGTTACGGGCAAGACAATACTGCCTAGGTAAGGCCGTCGAGGTACGCGGAGAGTACGTCGAGTACCGCCTGCTGGTGATCCTGGAGATAGAAGTGCCCACCGGGAAACATCTTGAGCTCGAAGGTGTCAGTGGTGTGCGCGGCCCAGTCACGCGCTTCGTCGAGCGTGACTTTGGGATCATCCGCGCCGACGAGCGCGGTAATCGGGCAGCGGAGTTTCTCGCCGGGAACGTGGCGATAGGTCTCCGCCGCCCGATAGTCGGCGCGTAGCGCGGGCAGGATCATTCGTACGAGCTCATGGTCGCCGAGTACGGCGCCGTCTGTACCGGACAGTTGCCGCAGCTCCGTGAGTAGTCCGTCATCGGTGCGTTCATGTACACGTTCATCCCGCTCGGTGGTGGGACCGCGCCGGCCCGAAGCGAACAACCCGGCGACATCCAGGCCGTCGGCCTGCAACCGGCGGGCGGTTTCGAACGCGATCGTCGCGCCGAGGCTGTGTCCGAACAGCACCAGCGGCAGCTCGGTCCACTGCCGTAGCGCCGCGCTCGCGCCGTCCGCGAAACCAGCCACCGTCTCCAGACAGGGTTCGGACCTACGGTCCTGCCGGCCCGGATACTGGAGACAGATCACCTCGACCGAAGGTGCGAGCGCCCGGGACACCGGGAAGAAGTAGCTGGCGGAGCCACCCGCGTGCGGAAAGCAGACCAACCGTGTTCGCGGGTGTTCGGCCGGATGGAACCGACGTACCCATTCCGCGCTGTCCCTGGCGACCGTCATCGCGTTCTCCTTGACTCGTAACTCCGCGGCTATGTCCAGCGGAAGATCTTGGCGGTGATCGGGCCGAGAACCAACACGATCCCGGCCATCGTCACCAGATGCCACGGGTTCGCGCCATTACCCGTCCACGAGTCCTGCAGGGCCTGCACGCTTGGCGGGAAGTACCCGCCGAAGTTGACTACGAAGTCGGGCAGGAATGGCCGCGGGGCGTACACACCGGCGAAGAACAGTGTCGGAATGAACAACACGAAACCAGCCGCGGTAGCCGAACGACCGTTGGGCACAACCGCCGCCAACAGTAGCCCCATGGTGAACAGGGCGGAAAGTCCCAGAACGAAAGCAAGTATGAAGTCCACCGGATGGTTGGGCAGCGGGACGTCAAATCCGAACCTGCCGACCAGCATCAGCAGTACCACGGCGCCAACGGAAGCGGCGAGCTGAGTGAGCAACTGTGCGCCGATCAGCATGATCGGCGATACCGGTGTGGTGGACAGTCGTTTGAGTACACCCTTCTCGCGATAGGTCGCGATATAGGAAGGCATCGACTGCAGCGCAAGTACCGCGACGGTGATGACCACAAGCGACGGTCCGAAGTAGTCAATGAACCGGAGTCCGCCCCATTGCACGTCCGGGGTAACCATGCCTTCGATATTGCCGAAGACAATCATGAGCGCGGTCGGTAGCCCGAGCGCCATCGCCGAGTTGATGGGTTCCCGCAGGAACTGCTTGATCTCGATAAAAGTCATGCTACGCAGCGCGTTCACTGTGTTCTCCCAACTCGATCGAGCGGCCGGTGAGCGCGACGAAGGCGTCTTCGAGACTGGCCTGTTCAACTCGGAGGTCGTTCGCGACAATGTCGTGACTGGCCAGGCGAGCGCTGACCGACTGGAGCAGGTTGCCGGTGCCGGAAACCACGATCTGCGAACCCTGCTCGCTGACGTCAACGACATCGTCGAGATCAGTGAGCAACCGATGATCGAACGGGCCCGAAGGTCGGAACCGCAGTCGCTTGCCAGTGTCCACCTGCTCGATCAGGCCAGCAGGGCTGTCAACGGCGACAACCTTGCCCTGGTCGATGAGGGCGAGCCGGTCGCAGAGCCGCTCCGCTTCTTCCATGAAGTGGGTGACGAGCACGATGGTGACACCGGTGGAGCGAATGTCCTCGACGAGTTTCCACGTGTTGCGCCGAGCGCTCGGGTCGAGACCCGTGGTGAGCTCGTCCAGGATGGCGACCTTCGGCTGACCGATCAGTGCCAGCGCGATGGACAGTCGCTGCTGTTGGCCACCGGAGAGCTTGCTGAAGGGGGACTTGCGCTTCTCCAGCAGGCCGAGCCGTTCGAGCAGTGTGTCGCTGTCGGTTGGGTTTGGGTAGAACGAGGAGAACATCTTCATCGCCTCGTACACCCGCATCTTTTCCGGCAACTCGCTGTGCTGCAGCTGCATGCCGAGGAGTTTGCGCACCTCGCGGGTCTCGCGCTGAGGGTCGAGACCCATGATCGACACGCTACCGGCGTCAGGTTTGCGTAGTCCGGCAATGCATTCGACGGTGGTCGTCTTACCCGCGCCGTTCGGCCCGAGGATGCCGAAGATCTCGCCTTCCTTGACCGAGAGCGAGACGCCGTCGACCACGACGTTGTCTCCGTAGCGTTTCGCTAAGCCGTTGGCTTCGATGACTGTCATGTGGATCTCCCGTGCTGCTTGTTCCTGTGGATACCCCGAGAAAGCCTGATGTTTTCCCCAGTACCTATCGGGAAATGCTGTTTCGTCAGGCGCCGACGTCCGCTCATAAAGTGATATCACAATGCTAGAGGTATGACAGCCCCTGGGGCAACAGCTGGCGGTTGTCGCCTCAAGACTGGAGCAGCAGTGGGTTACGGGTTCGACTGACCCCGGCGTTTCCGGCTGGTTTCTGGTGTTCGCCCTGGTGTGGCACTGGACCGCGCTGATGGGTGTCGCTGAGCGACGGGAGCGGGAGCGGCGGATCGGCCAAGAAAATGGCCAAGAAGTGACGATTTGTGGTTAACTATCCACCATATGGGGGGTACTGAGGGCGGCTTTCACAGGGGGCTGATTACGCGGTGTCACCGACTGGTTCCGCCTCAGGGCTGGCGGCAAGCATGCCAGCGCATCCCCCGGCCGCGCTTCGAGCCTCGTCGGACAGTGATCGGGCGGCCACGTTCGACGCGGATCCGGCAGGCGCTGAGGTGATGAAAGTCACTTCGGCGGTCTCGCCCGGGCGAGGGGATTCAGCGGTTCCGGCGGCAAGTAAGGCCGGTAAGTTCATCGTGCTGGACGATTCGCAGCGGGCAGTGGTCGATGACGTGCTACTCACTGTCCGGGGTGGTGGTTCGCGCGCGCTGGTCATCGCCGGAGCACCCGGAACCGGGCGTAGTACGACGCTCCACGCCGCGGCGGATACCGGGCGGCGCCTGGGGATCACGGTGGCGCATGTCCGCGCGGAGTCCAGTGAGCAACGGCTTGGCCTTGCCGTCGTGGGACGCCTGTTCGACGTACTGCGGGGAGCGCTTCCCGCGGGTTGGCGTCCGGATGATTGGCACCGGCCAGCTGGCCTGGACCGGCTCGCCATCCTCTGCTCGGCGTTGACGTCAGCCGCGCGGCGTAACCCGCTCGCGCTGCTGATTGACGACGTGCACTGGGCCGACCCGGCTTCGGACATGCTGCTGCGAATGCTGTTACGCCGTCTTCGGCACGCACCACTGGCGCTGGTCGTGACGTCCACCGGAGCCTGGCCGGCTTCGTCGCTGAGTTCGCTGGACAAGGACGACACGCCGCCGGCCGAGGACGTGCTCCTGCGACTTGGGCCACTCAACGCCGCACAGGTTTCCGAGGCCTGCCAACGAATCTGCGGCAAAGCGGCTGACGCGGCGTTCTCCACTGGCGTACTTGACGTGACGGCCGGGAATCCGCGAGTGCTCACCGACACGCTTACGGATTTCGCGCGCGGCGGTGGGCAGCCGACCGGTGCGCAAGGCGAGGCTTTCGCGGACCTGGCGGCGGAGCATCGCGGTCGGCAGGTAGTCGCGCTACTGGACAGGTTGCCGCGCGGCATGATCGAGGTACTGCGATTGTTGGCGGTCGCCGATGGTGACGTCGAGTTTGACCGGCTCACCAACCTGGTTTCCACCGGCTGTCACGCTGCCGGGGCGCTCGCCGAACTCCGGGCGTATGGGCTGGTTGCGGAAACCGAGCCAGTACGGCCGGCCGACGCCGTGGTCCGCGACCGGGTCCTTGCCGGACTTTCAGTGCCTGCCCGGCGCGCGCTGCATGCGGCGGTTGCCGAAGTGGCGCACCGGATCGCGGCACGTGACGAGGTGGTGGCTCGGATTCTGCTCGGCGCGTACCGTCCGCCGGGCCCCTGGGCAATCGGCGTGCTACGGCGGGCAGCCGCGAGCGCGTTAGATGCCGGACGCCGCGAAGAGGCCGCCGCGTTCCTCGAATTCGTGCTGAGCGCACACCTCACCGTCGACCAGCATGCCGAGCTGCAACTCGAGTTCGCCGCCGCGGTGGTCGTCGACCGACCGGCAGCGAGCGACCGCGCGCTCGCCCAGGTCGGTGGTGTCCCAGGCGGTGCGCTGAGTACTCGACTGCGTGCCGTGGACCTGCTGCTTGCCAGGGGTGCGGCGACCGTCGCGCGCCGGGTGGCGAACGCCAGGCTGGCCAGTCTCGGCCCGGCGGAGGCGCAGACTCCAACGGGCGGGGCGCTGGTAAACGGGGACCAGCAGGAATCCACCAGCGCGGGGTGGGTCGATGCCGACAATGTCGAGCGTCGCGCGCTGATCGCGCTGCGCGTTCTCGCTGAGGAGGTACTACAGGCGCCTGCGGCTGGGGCGCGGTTGCCGAGTGAGCGGTCCGTTCCGGCTGACCATGACCTCGGTGACATCGCCGATCCTGTTGTCGCGGGCGTCGCGGGGTGCGCGCTCGCCTTCCAAGGTAAGCACCGGGAACGCGCCGGAGCTCTTGCCTCAGCCGCGCTCGTACCGGCGTTTGAGCAACAACCGCTGGGTACTCCCCGGCTCGCGGCCGCTACCGCGTTGTTGTTGACCGAGGACTTCGCTGCGGCGGAAGCCGGACTGCGGGAGCTCTACGCGCAAGCGCGCAGCCGTGGGCAACGATCGACGGCCGCCGGCGCGTGCCTCGGCTTGGCCAGCCGGTCCCTGCTGTTCGGACTGCTCGACGAGGCCACCGAGCGGCTTGCCGAAGCGCGGACGACGTTGCCGCCAGATGCCTGGCACCCGACCGTACGGCCGATGATGACAGCCCAGTCGGCGCTCGTGGATGTCATGCGGGGCGAACTGGATTCGGCCGGGCGGATCATTGCCGAGCTCGAGACCAGCTCTACCTGTTCGGCTGACGAAGATGGTTTCGCCTGGACCTATCTACGCTATGCGCGGGCAGCGTTAGCGCTGGCTACCGATAACCCCAGCGCCGCCGAGCGAGACCTGCGTGAGTGCGGTCGACGGCTTACCGCCTGCGGCTGGCGCAATCCGCTCCTGATCCGCTGGCGGCCGTTGCTGGCAAGCGCCTTGCACGGCATCGGCGCCGCGGAGGAGGAGATCCGGAGCCTGCTCGAAGCAGACCGTTCGGTTGCCGCTGCCTGGGGAACGGCGAGTGCGATCGGTTCGGCAGAGCTGTCCGCGGGTTTGGTACTTGACTCGCTCGGTGATCCCACCGCTGGCGAGCTGCTCGTGACGGCTGAGCGCACGTTGCGTGGAACACCGTTGCGGCTGCGCAGGGCCGAGGCGTTGGCCGCGCTGGGTGCACGCAACCTGCGTGCTGGCCGCGCGCATGCTGACGGTAACGAGGATTCCGCCCTGCTGCTTGCCGAGGCGCGGCGATTGGCCGACGAGGTTGGTGCGGTGCAGTTGCGCGACCAAGCCGACGCGGACCTGAGCGCGTTGATCCGTGGCCGTGGCCAGGTCAGGGCGCGATCCAGGTGCCGGCCAGTGCCCGCGCGGTGGGCGAAGCTGTCCGAAGCCGAAGGTCGAGTCGTTGAGCTGGCGGTATCCGGCCAGACCAATCCGGAAATCGCGAGCGCGCTGGCGGTGACCCGGCGCACCGTCGAAATGCACTTGTCCCGCGCATACCGCAAGCTGGGCATCGCGAGCCGGGATCAGCTGGCTGGACTGGTGCCAGCCGGCGCGAAAGGATGATCAGCGTGCTTGCGGACCGGGAGATCGAGCTGACGTTGCTTGATGAGCTGGCGCGCGCCGCCGGCAACCGGGATGGTTCGTTGGTCGTGGTGAGTGGTGCGATCGGGGTTGGTAAGACCGCTCTGCTCGCGGGGGTAGCGAGCCGCGCTCATCCCAGCGCCGTGGTGCTGGACGCAACTGGGTCCATTGTGGAGCGTCTCTTTCCGTTCGGCGTGATCCGGCAGCTCTGCGAGCCGGTGGTCGCCGGGCTCGATGACACCGAGCGAGCACAGGTCGACGAAGGGCTTACCGAGTTCGCCAGACCGTTGTTGTCCGGCGAGGATCTGTTCGGTGTGGCCGTCGACGCGCGGGCACCCGTGATGCAACAGGTCATGCACGGGGTTCGGCACCTGCTCAACGTCTATGGCGCGAACCGCCAGGTGCTGGTGTTCGTGGACGATGTGCAGTGGGCGGACCTGGAATCGCTGCGCTGTCTCGGGTATCTGGCCAGCCGGCTGGCTGGGACATCGGTGCTGATGGTTGTCACCCTCCGGGAAGGTAGCCCGGAAGGGGACAACCAGGGCGTTCGCGATCTGCTCGCGTGTGCTGGTCGAGTGTTGCGGTTGGGGCCGCTTTCGGCGACCGGGATCCGGTCGATGGTTCGTCAGCAGTTCGGTGTGTCCGGATCGGACCAGTTCGTCAACGTGTGTCACGAGGTTTCCGGTGGTAACCCGATGGTGCTGCGGGCAGTGCTTGACGAGCTGGCAGCGGTGCGGCGATGCCCAGTTGATGACTCGGCCGAATGGGTGCGGGATTGCCGGCCGGCGTTGCTGCGTGACCGGCTGGTAGCGCGCCTGCGGGCCCAGCCGGATTCCGCGCTGGAGTTTCTGCGCGCGCTGTCCTGCCTTGGGCCCGGTGCCGAGCCGGAAATCCTCGCCAGGCTCGCCGGGCTTGATGAGCTCGGCTACGCCGAAGTGGCTCGTGCTTTGTCGGATCAGGGCTTCTTGCTGACCGACCGTACCCCGGCGTTTGTCCACCCGGTCATGCGCGAAGCCGTGGACTGGTTGACCTCGCCGACGCAGGTGGAGCGGCTGCATACGGCGGCAGCCGCGTGGTTGCATGCGGCCGGCCATCCCGTGGAGCACGTGGCTGATCACCTGCTCGCGGTGCCGTCGCAGCAGGCGATGTGGGCCGTCGATGTGCTCAGGGAGGCGGCTGAGGGTGCCGTCCGCCGAGGCGATGTCGACGCCGCGACTCGCTATCTACGTCGTACGTTGCTGGATACCGCGCCGGACAGTGTCAGCCGAGCGGACCTATTGCTCGATCTCGCCGCGGTAGAACACACCGTGGACGTTTCGGCGGCAACCCGGCATGTGTTGGAGGCGGTATCGCTGTCCCGTGGCGTCGCGGGCCAAGCAGCCGCGTTGGTCCGGCTGTCCCCGGCGGCGCTGGGGCTGAGCTCACCGCCCGTGCTGAACACGCTGAATCAGGTGGCCGCAGCATTCGGCGAATCCGGTGGGTTGCCGGGTCCAGATCGGGAGCTGGCACTTCGCCTCGAGGCTCGAGTGCTAGCCGGCAGTCAAGAAATCGATTCTGCGGTGCGGCGGTTACGGGGGGCCGATCACGACGAGCTGCTGGAGAGTCCGGGCGGCAGGGAGTTGCTTGGGGTCACCCTGGAGCTGGCCGCCGTATCGGCCGCGATCCCCGCGGCCGAGGTGCGCCGCCTCGGGCACCGGCTACTTGACCGGGAACCGGCGACCTCGGGGCCGCACGGCATCGCGTCAATGGTGCTCTGTGCACTGTCCCTGGCGGAGAGCAGTGCGCCGGTCGAATCATGGTTGGACGCCGCTGTTGGTCACGGGGATCCGGTGGCGCGAGCAGCCGCGGATGCCAGCCGGACGCTGCTACGGGCCGGTGCCGGCCGTGTTGATGACGATATAGAGCTCGTCGCCGAGCGCCTGGTCACCGCAGACGGGTGGTTCTCCGCGATGTCGGTTGCCGGCATGCTGCGTACCGTAATTGCCCTTGAGTTGTATGGCCGCGGGCGGGTGCGGCGAGAGACCGAGACCGACGTGGCGCATCCGTTGACCGCGCGGATCGCGCAACTGTGTACGGATCGCGCCGAGCATCCGATTGTCGCCGCGCTGCTGCGCGCGGTCGCCGCCTCCCGAGCGTGTGGTGCGGGCGAACCGCGGCAGGCGCTGGAACATGTGCTCGACTGTGGGCGCCAGCTTGACCGGGCAGGTTGGTGCAATCCGGCGTTGGTTCCGTGGCGCAGTGGTGCCGCGCTGCTGCTGCACCAGCTCGGCGAGACAGACGAGGCGCTGGAGCTGGTCAGTACGGAGCACGAACTCGCGGTGGGGTGGGGCAGTGCCGCTTCGGTGGGCCGCGCCCTTGCGGTGCGCGGCGCGCTGACCTCTGGCACGGCCGGGGTGCGGCTACTGCGCGACGCCGTGGACGTGCTCGCTGAATCGTCGAACGAGCTGGAACGGGCCCGCGCCCATCTGGTGCTGGGCACCCGGCTTGCGGATGACGACCGCGGCGAAGCTGATATCCACCTCCGACTGGGGCGCGAGTTGCGTGAGGAGGACCCTGCCGACCGGCTCGTCGGATACGAGTTACGCGTGGTCATCGGTACCACCGGGACCGATGACCAAAGCCGAAAGCTGACCGCGGCGGAACGCCGAGTGGTCACCATGGTGGTCGACGGTCTCACCAACCAGGCGATCGCGGATGAACTCGGGGTCAGCCGTCGAGCCGTGGAGAAGCACCTCACGAACGTTTACACCAAGCTGGATGTGACCGGCAGGGCCGAGCTGAAAGCAACTCAGACAGCGGACGCCACTCGCTGACGGCTGGATCTAGGGAATTCCGCGCGAGGATTTGCGCAGACTCGAGCACAACTGTCGCCATGCCGTGCCGTGCGGTGCGGCGTGAGGAGGTTGTGCGGTGCGTGCTGCGGTAGCCGGGGCGAGCTGACGTGATGGACAACGAGCAGAAGCTTCGTGAATACCTCAAGCGTGCCTCTGCCGACCTTCGGCGAACCAAACAGCGCTTGGGGGAACTGGAGGCCGCGGCGCAGGAGCCGATCGCGATCGTCGGCATGGCCTGCCGCTATCCGGGCGGGGTCCGCTCACCAGAGGATCTCTGGGATCTGGTGCTGCGTGGTGGGCACGGCATCGGTCCGTTCCCCACCGATCGCGGTTGGGACGTGGACACCTCGCTGCCCGCGGCCGGTGGGTTCCTCGCCGATGCCGCCGAGTTCGACGCCGACTTCTTTGGCATCTCGCCGCGTGAGGCACTGGCGATGGAACCGCAACAGCGGGTACTCGCCGAGGTCGCCTGGGAGGCATTCGAGCGGGCTGGTCTGGACCCGCATGGGGTCCGCGGGAGCCAGACCGGGATGTTCATCGGATCGATGGGCCACCAGTACGCGGTGGGTCCCGACGATGATGTGGCCGGGCTGCAGCTGACCGGCGGTGCCAATTCGGTACTTTCCGGGCGCTTGGCCTATCTGTTCGGGACCTATGGTCCAGCGGTCACGATCGATACGGCCTGTTCGTCGTCCCTGGTCGCGCTCCACTTGGCGACCAAATCGCTGCGCGACGGGGAGTCCTCGCTGGCATTGGCAGGTGGGGTCACCATCATGTCCAGTCCGGTGTCCTTCACCGAGCTGGGGCGCCAGGGCGGCCTTGCCGTTGACGGCTTCTGCCGCTCGTTCGCCGATGGCGCGGATGGCACCGGCTGGTCCGAAGGGGTCGGCGTGCTGGTGCTTGAGCGGCTCTCCGATGCGCTGCGCAACGGCCACCAGGTCCATGCGGTCGTCCGTGGAACGGCGATCAACCAGGACGGCGCCTCCAATGGGCTCACCGCGCCCAATGGACCGTCGCAGCAGCGGGTCATCGAGGAAGCGCTGATCAACGCGCGTGTTTCGGCCGATCAGATCGACGCGGTCGAGGCACATGGTACGGGCACCGCCTTGGGCGATCCGGTTGAGGCACAGGCATTACTCGCCACCTACGGTCGCAGCAGACAACACCCGCTGCTGGTCGGCGCGGTGAAGTCAAACATCAGCCATACCCAGGCGGCGGCCGGCGTCGCCGGGGTGATCAAAACCGTGCTGGCGATGCGGCATGGCGTGTTACCTCGGATCCTGCATCTGGACACCCCGTCCAGGCATGTGGACTGGACGGTCGGCGATATCGCGCTACTGGCCGAGAACACGCCATGGCCGGAGACTGGTCAGCCGCGTCGGGCCGCGGTGTCCTCGTTCGGCATCAGCGGCACCAACGCGCATACCGTACTCGAGCAGGCACCCGAACCCGCGCGGGCCGAAGCGGAGTCCCCGGCTCCCGTCGTGGAAGCCGGCCCGGTGCCGGTGGTGCTTTCCGCGCGCACCGCGGAAGCACTTCGTGACCAGGCATCTCGACTGCTCGCCGCGCTCACCGAGCCGAGCTGGCCGTTCGAATCCAGCCAGCGTAACCTCGCTGACCTCGGCTTTTCCCTGGGCGCGACGCGAGCCGCGCTGGACCACCGGGCGGCGCTCGTCGCGAACGATCTGGCGACGGTACGTGGCGCGCTTGCTGGGCTCGCGGCCGGCGAGCCGCCGGCAGAGGTCGCCACCGCGACCGTGCGCGGCAGTGGCAAGCTCGCCGTGCTGTTCACCGGGCAGGGTAGTCAGCGGTTGGCGATGGGCCGCGAACTGTATGCCCGGTTCCCGGTGTTCGCTGAGACGTTTGACGAGGTGCTCGCCCACTTTCCGGGGCTTCGCGAGGTGGTCTGGGGACAGGACGCCGACGCGCTGAACGCCACCAGCCAGGCGCAGCCCGCGCTGTTTGCCATCGAGGTGGCGCTGTACCGCCTGGTCACCTCGCTCGGCGTGCGCCCAGATCTGCTGCTCGGGCATTCGGTCGGCGAGATCGCTGCCGCCCACGTGTCCGGAGTGCTCTCACTGGCTGACGCCTGCCGCCTGGTCGGCGCGCGCGGAGCCCTGATGCAGGCATTGCCCGCCGGCGGATCGATGGTCGCGCTGCAGGCAGGCGCGGACGAGGTGCGCGCCGTATTGCCGGAAGACGCAGCCGTGTCGATCGCGGCGATCAACGCGCCGGATTCCGTCGTGGTGTCCGGCGCGGTGGAGCCGGTGACCGAGATTGCCGATCACTTCAGCGAGCTGGGGCGCAAAACTCGCCGCCTGGCGGTGTCGCACGCGTTCCATTCGCCGCTGATGGAACCGATGCTGGCGGAGTTCCGCGCGGTCGTCGCCGAGCTCACGCTGTCCGCGCCGCTGATCCCGTTCATTTCCGACGTGACTGGTGTGCCGATCACGGTGGAACAGGCCACCTCGCCGGAGTACTGGGTTGAGCACGTGCGGGCCACGGTCCGGTTCGCGGACGGGGTCGACTGGCTGCGCGAGCACGGTGTCACCACCTTCCTCGAACTTGGTCCGGATGCCGTGCTCGCGGCCTCGGCCGCGAGCTGTCTGCCGGAGGATGTCGAGGCACCCATTCCCGCGCTGCGGGCAGGACAGGACGAGTCCACGGCGTTCGCCAAGGCGATCGCCGGTCTACAGCTGCACGGCGTAGCGCTCGACTGGTCGGCGTACTTCAGCGGCACCGGAGCGCAGCGCGTCGACCTGCCCACCTACGCGTTCCAACGCAAGCGGTTCTGGCCACGTTCGGCTCCGCTGATGGTGGCGGATCCCGCCGCCGTCGGACTGGGTGCGGCCACACGCCATCCGCTGCTCAGCGCCGCGGTGTCACTGGCCGGTTCCGCGGGTGTTCTGCTGACTGGCCGGTTGTCCACGCATACTCACCCATGGCTGGTCGATCACGAGGTCGACGGGCAGCGGATGCTGCCCGCGACCGCCTTTCTGGATCTAGCGATCCGCGCGGGAGACGAGGTCGGCTGCGACCGGGTCGCGGATCTGACTCTCACCACACCGCTCGTGCTCCCGGCGGACGGTGCGGTGCAGCTCCAGTTATGGATTGGTGCCGCGCAGGACGGCAGCCGCACGCTGACCGTGTACAGCCGCCCGGAAAGCACCGACGATCTCCCGTGGACCACGCATGCCACTGGGGTGCTGACGGCAGCGGAGACGGCTGTGCCGAGCGCGGCGGTACCGGAGCCTTCCGCCGCCGCGACGACGATAGACCTGGACGGTTTCTACGACGCACTCGACGGTTTCGGCTACGGGCCCACGTTTCGTGGGCTCACCGGGGTCTGGCGCGCGGGAGGTGACGTCCTCGCCGAAGTCGCGTTGCCAGACAACGTCGATGCGGAGGGCTTCGGCCTGCACCCCGCGTTGTTGGACGCCGTGCTGCACGCGATTCGGTTCGTGGACCTGCCGGAAGCAGCGGCGGGCGCACTGCCGTTCTCCTGGGACGGGGTGACGCTGCACGCCACCGGAGCCACCTCGGCGCGCGCGCTGATCAGTCCACTCGGTGTGGACACGGTCGCGGTCACGGTGGTGGACGCCGCAGGCGATCCGGTGCTGACCGTCAACTCGTTGACCGTGCGTCCGGTGGCCGGAGCATCGGTACCCGGGTCCGACACGCTGTACCGCGTCGAGGAATGGGAATCGCCCGCACCGGAACCCTTCGCCGGCTCGATCGTCGTCGTCGGTGACGACCCGTGGGATCTTGCGACCGCGCTCGACGCTTCACCGGTCACCGAGCCAGCAGGGGACATCACCGTGGTGCCCTTGGCTGGTACCGGCAACACGGTCAGCCGGATCCGCGAGTTGACCAACGGCGCACTGGAACTACTGCGCGCCCGAGCACCCGAGACGAAACTGGTCTTCGTTGGCCGCGGCGCCACCACCGGGGCCGACCCGGCGGCCGCGGCTGTATGGGGCCTCGCTCGCTCGGCGATGGCCGAGACGCCAGGCGGTGTGGCGCTACTCGACTTCCCCGAAGGACCGGTCGACGGAGGTCTTCTCCGCCGTGCACTGGCAACCGAGGAACCCGAGTTGGTGCTCCGCCCCGGGCGGCTGTATGCCCCCCGCCTGGTACGGGTACCGGCGATCGGGTCGGCGCCTTCCCCATTCACCGAGGCTGACCTGGTGCTGGTAACCGGCGGCACCGGGGGACTCGGTGCGCTGCTGGCCAGGCATCTCGTTACCGGCCACGGGGTCAGCCGATTGCTGCTGGTGAGTCGGCGGGGCCCGGACGCGCCCGGCGCGCCCGCGCTCGCCGAGGAGCTCGCGGGACTCGGCGCAGCGGTGAAGATTCTCGCCTGCGACGTCAGCGATCGGGCGGCGCTGGCCGAACTGCTTGCCGAACACCCGGTGACAGCCGTCGTGCATACCGCGGGTGTGCTCGATGATGGCGCGCTTGATTCGCTCACCCCGGACCGTTTCGACACGGTGCTGCGACCGAAGGCGGACGCCGCCTGGTATCTGCACGAGCTGACCCAGGACCGTGACCTGTCCGCGTTCGTACTCTTCTCCTCACTCGCCGGCACGTTCCCCACGCCCGGGCAGGGCAACTACGCCGCCGCCAACGCCACACTCGACGCGCTCGCGCGACATCGCGCCGAGCTTGGCCTACCGGCATTGTCGTTGGCGTGGGGAGCCTGGGCGGATGCGGGCATGACCGGCGACCTGGACAGGCTCGCCGGTGCCGGACTGCCCGCGCTGTCCGTCGCCGATGGACTCGCCCGGTTCGATGCCGCGCTGGCCGGTACCGACCCAGCCGTCGTGCCGGTCCAGCTTGACCTGGCCAGGCTGCGCGGACTGCCCGTCCCACCGCTGCTGACCGGGTTGATTCGGACCACCGCTCGCCGCGCCGCTCGTTCGGCCGCGGCGAGCGGCCTTGCGGACCGACTGATCCGGCTGTCCGATTCGAAACGTCATGCCGCCGTACTCGAACTTGTGCAGGCACAGGTCGCCGCGGTGCTCGGCCATGATGATCCCGCCACGATCGACCCGGACCGACCCTTTGCCGAACTCGGGTTCGACTCGATGACCTCGGTGGAACTACGGAACCGGCTAGGCGCGGCGACCGGGCTGCGGCTCCCAGCCACGGCAGTCTTCGACCACCCGTCGACGGACGCGCTCGCCGTGTACCTCCTCGACGAACTGTTCGCCGAACTGCCCAGCAGGACGGTCGATCCGACCGTTCGCGACACGACCGCCGACGATCCGATCGTCATCGTCGGGATGGCCTGCCGCTACCCGGGTGGGGTCAGCTCGCCGGAGGAACTGTGGCGACTGGTCACCGAAGGCGGCGATGTCATCACCGGATTCCCGACCGACCGGGGTTGGGACCTGGACGCGCTGTTCCACCCGGATCCGGACCACGCAGGCACGTCGTATGCGCGTGCTGGTGGGTTTTTGCGGGATCCGGGTGGTTTTGATGCTGCGTTTTTTGGGATGAGTCCGCGTGAGGCGGTGGCGACTGATGCGCAGCAGCGGTTGTTGTTGGAGGTGTCGTGGGAGGCGTTGGAGCGTTCCGGGGTTGATCCGGTGTCGTTGCGGGGTAGTCGAACGGGTGTGTTCGCCGGTGTCATGTACAACGACTACACGCAACTGCTCGGCGGGCAGGAATTCGAAGGCATCCAGGGCAGCGGTACCTCGATCAGTGTTGCCTCCGGCCGGGTTGCCTATCTCCTTGGCCTCGAGGGGCCGGCGGTAACGCTGGACACCGCTTGCTCGTCCTCGCTGGTCGCGATGCACTGGGCGATGCAGGCACTACGCTCCGGTGACTGTGACCTCGCCCTTGCCGGCGGGGTCACCGTGATGTCCACGCCCAATGCGTTCATCGAGTTCTCCCGGCAGCGTGGTCTCGCGCCGGACGGGCGGTGCAAGGCTTTCGGTGCCGGCGCGGACGGTGTGGGTTGGTCTGAGGGCGCTGGCATGCTGGCCCTGGCGCGCCTGTCGGACGCGGAGCGGGCGGGTTATCCGGTTCTTGCGGTTGTTCGTGGTTCGGCGGTGAATTCGGATGGTGCGTCGAATGGGTTGACGGCGCCGAATGGTCCTTCGCAGCAGCGGGTGATTCGGAGTGCGCTTGCTTCGGCTGGGTTGTCCACGTCGGATGTTGATGTGGTTGAGGCGCACGGTACTGGTACCACGTTGGGTGACCCGATCGAAGCGCAGGCGTTGCTGGCAACGTATGGCCAGGATCGGGAAAGCCCACTGTTGCTTGGTTCGGTGAAGTCCAATCTCGGGCACACCCAGGCCGCGGCTGGGGTTGCCGGAGTCATCAAGATGATTGCCGCGATGCGGCATGGCGTGGTTCCACCGACGTTGCACGCCGATGATCCTTCGTCGCATGTGGATTGGGAATCGGGCGCCATAGAACTGGCGACAGAGCAGCGCGCCTGGCCGGAAACGGGTCAACCCCGTCGCGCGGCGGTCTCCTCTTTCGGGTTCTCCGGCACCAATGCGCATATCGTGTTGGAACAGTCCGCGTCGACGGTGGTCTCGCACCCCAGCGAGGTGCCAGCCGAGCCGACCTCGGTCGTGCCATGGGTGGTGTCCGCGAAGTCCGCCCTGGCACTGGATGCGCAGCTGGCCCGGCTGCGCGCGGTACCGGAAGCGCCGGAAGATATCGGCGTAGCACTGCTCAACAGGTCGTCCTTCGCGCACCGTGCGGTGCTGCTGGACGGGGTCGAGGTAGCGCGTGATGAAGCGGGCAACCGGCCGCTCACCTTTCTGTTCGCCGGTCAAGGCGCGCAGCGGTTGGGGATGGGCCAGCAGCTGTATGCCCGGTTCCCGGTGTTCGCCGCGGCTTTCGACGACGTCGTCGATCGGTTCGACGGGCTACGGGAAATCGTCTGGGGCGACGATGCCGAGGCACTGAATCAGACCGGCTGGGCGCAGCCGGCCCTGTTCGCTTTCGAGGTCGCGCTCTTCCGGCTGATCGAATCCTTCGGCGTGGTTCCGGACAACCTGGTGGGACATTCGATCGGCGAGATCGCGGCCGCGCAGGTAGCCGGCGTGTTCTCGCTGGACGACGCGTGCCTGCTGGTTGGCGCGCGGGCACGGCTGATGCAAGCGTTGCCATCGGGCGGTGTGATGGCCTCGGTCGAGGCAGACGCGTCCGAGCTGACCCTGACCGATGGAGTGTCGGTCGCGGCGGTGAACGGCCCGCGTAATATCGTGCTTGCCGGAGTAGCCGACGAGGTCTTCGCCGCCATCGGCGAACGGAAGCACAAGCGACTACGGGTATCGCATGCGTTCCACTCGCCATTGATGGACCCGATGCTTGCCGAGTTCCGGGCCGCGATCGCGAACATCTCGTTCCACGAACCGGTCCTGCCCTTGGCCAAGGACGTCAGGACGGTCGACTACTGGGTCAACCACGTACGGGACACCGTGCGATTCGGCGACGAGGTGGCCGAGCTCGCCGGCACGGTGTTCCTGGAAATCGGACCGGATGGCACACTGTCCGCCCTGGTCGACGGAATCCCGTTGCAGCGCAAGGAACGCGACGAAGAGACCGCCTTGCTGACCGGCCTCGCCAGGCTGCACGTCACCGGCACGACCGTGCGCTGGGACCAGGCGCTCCCCGCGAACGCCCGCCAGGTCGAGCTGCCGACCTACCCGTTCCAACACCAACGTTACTGGCCACGGCGTGATCAGCCGGTCGTGGTCGATCCGGCCGAGACCGCGTTCTGGTCCGCGGTCGAGGCCCGCGACCTGGCTACGCTCAGCGAAACGCTTTCGCTCGATCCGGAAACCGTCGCGGCGATGGTCCCCGCGCTGTCCGACTGGCGCACTCGGCAGCGTGCGACGCCCGCCACCGGTGAACTCCGCTTTCGGGAGAGTTGGACCGAACTGGCCGTCCCCACCGTCGCGACAACCGGCCGGTGGCTTGTCGTCTTGCCGGAAACGGTCGCGGACACATCGGCGGGGTTGATCGACGAGGTGCTGGCCGCGCTACCAGAAGCTGGGACGATCACGGTTCCTCCTGACCGCGTTCGAATTGCCGCCGCACTGGTCGATGCCGTGGGTGCTGAGGGAGACCCGTACGACGGTGTGCTGAACCTGCTCACCGCTGGCCAACAACCAGTTCTCGGTACCGCGGCGCTGGTCCAGGCGCTACTGGACACGGAACTGGGTATTCCACTGTGGAGTATCACACGGCACGCGGTGGCGGCGGCCGACGGTGATCTGCCGGATGAGGAACACGCCGCGGTATGGGGCCTGGTTCGGGTGGCCGCGCTCGAAGCGCCACGGGCGATCGGTGGGCTGGTCGACATGCCCGGCGCGGGGTCGGCCACCGGCCTGCTCGCCAGGGCGCTCGCTACCGGCGCTGGCGAGGATCAGCTCGCTATCCGTAGTGGGTCGGTACTCGGCCGCCGGATCGTCACCGCGCCGGCGCCGACGGGCGAAGCCTGGCAGCCAACCGGCACCGTGCTGGTCACCGGCGGTACCGGCGCCCTCGGCGGGTGGGTCGCCCGCTGGCTCGCCGAGCACGGCGCCGAACATCTGGTGCTCGCGAGCAGAAGTGGCTCAGCCGCCCCCGGTATTGCCGCACTGACCGAAGAGCTACGCGAGCACGACACCAGGGTCACCGTCGCCACGGTGGACGTAACCGACCGGACCGCACTGGCAGAGCTGCTGGCTGAGCACCCGGTCAACGCCGTAGTACATGCCGCGGGCAGCAACGATGACGGCCTGCTCGCCGATCTTGACCGGGAGCGCATCGACGCGGCATTTCGGGCTAAAGTGGATGGTGCGCGCGCCATTGCCGAGCTCGCCACCGACCTCGATGCCCTGATCATGTTCGGCTCGCTTGCCGGCGCGGTGGGCAATCCCGGCCAGGCCAATTACGCGGCCGCCAATGCCGCGCTGGATGCCATCGCACAGCGCTGCCGCGCGGCGGGCATTCCCGCGACCTGTCTCAGTTGGGGCGCATGGGCGGGTGGTGGCATGGCCGCCGAGGAAACCGTGGCGGATCGCGCCAGGCGCAACGGAATACGGCCCATGGCCCCGGCGATCGCGTTGACCGCGATGGCACAGGCCGTCGCCGAACCCGCCCCGACCGTGCTGATAGCCGATCTCGAACTGGATCGTTGGCTCAAGGCGATGCTCGGCATCCGGCCGAGCCGGCTGCTTTCCGAGCTGCCCGGCGCGGCCGACGCGGTTCGCCCCGCTGACGGCGCGCTACGTGAGCGGCTGCTTGCCGCGCCCGAAGCGCAACGCTCCGGTCTGGTGTTGGAGCTCGTCAGAGGGAGCGCGGCCGGAGTACTTGGGCACGCCGGCCCGGCCGCGATCGGTGTGGACACCGCGTTTCGCGACCTCGGCTTCGATTCGCTCACCGGCGTTGAACTGCGCAATCTTCTCGCCGACGCGACCGGACTCGCGCTACCCGCGAGCCTGGTCTTCGACTATCCGAGCGCGCGCGAGCTCGGCGAACACCTCACCGAGCTGGTCCTCGGTACCGCGGTCGCGGAAACCGTCCGCGTTCGTGCGACCACCGACGAACCACTCGCCATCGTCGGGTTGGCCTGCCGGTTCCCCGGCGGCGATCGCGGCGATGTGACGACGCCGGACGAGTTCTGGCAGCTGCTCGTCGAAAGCGGGGATGGCATCGGTGGGTTCCCTACCGACCGGGGTTGGGATCTGGACGGCCTAGCCGGTGGCGGTACCGCGGGCAGCGCAACCCAGCAGGGTGGGTTTCTCACCGGCGCCGCAACCTTCGACGCCGAGTTTTTCGGAGTATCGCCCCGCGAGGCGACCGCGATGGACCCGCAGCAACGGCTGTTGCTGGAAACCACCTGGGAAGCCGTGGAGCGCGCCGGTCTGCGGCCGGGAACCCTGCGTGGTACACCGACCGGTGTCTTCATGGGTACCAATGGGCAGGACTACGCCAACCTGGTGACCGCGGCGGGAACGGACCTCGGTGGCCACGCCGCCACCGGCATCTCCGCGAGCGTGCTCTCCGGTCGCCTGTCCTATGTGCTCGGTCTGGAAGGGCCGGCGCTGACCGTCGACACCGCTTGCTCATCGTCCCTGGTCGCACTGCACCTTGCGGGGCAGGCGCTGCGGGCGGGTGAATGTGATCTCGCGCTTGTCGGCGGGGTCACCGTGATGGCAACGCCGAACAGCTTCATCGAGTTCTCCCGGCAGGGCGGGATGGCACCGGACGGCCGATGCAAGGCGTTCGCCGACGGCGCGGACGGCACCAACTGGGGCGAGGGCGCCGGCGTGCTCGTCGTCCAGCGCCTCTCGGACGCCCGGAGCGCGGGTCACGACGTACTCGCCGTGGTGCGTGGCTCGGCGGTCAACCAGGACGGCGCGTCGAACGGTCTCACCGCGCCGAACGGTCCCTCGCAGCAGCGGGTGATCCGCGCCGCGCTCGCCGCCGCCGGTCTGTCCGCCCAGGAGGTTGACGCCGTCGAGGCCCATGGGACCGGGACCAGTCTCGGTGACCCGATCGAGGCGCAGGCGGTACTCGCGACTTACGGCCAGGACCGCACGCACCCGGTCTACCTGGGCTCGGTGAAGTCCAATATCGGGCATACCCAGGCCGCGGCCGGGGTGGCGAGCGTGCTCAAGATGGTACTCGCACTACGTCATGCGCATCTCCCACCAAGCTTGCATGTGGACACGCCGAGTTCGCATGTGGACTGGACAACCGGATCCGTGCGGTTGCTCACCGAACCGGCCGCGTGGCCCGAGGTCGGTCGAACGCACCGCGCGGGAGTCTCGTCGTTTGGGGTCAGCGGGACCAACGCGCATGTCATCCTCGAAGCCGGCGATCCGCCTCCGACCGGCGAGACGATCGCATCGACGGGCGTACTGCCCTGGGTGTTCTCCGGGCGCAGTGCCGCCGCCATGGCCGAGAATGCCGCTCACCTCGCGACAAGCCGTGCGGTCGACCCGACCATCGGTGCGGCGGAGACCGCTGCCGCGTTGGCCGCGCGTTCCCTGTTCGAACATCGCGCGGTTGTCTTTGGCGCAGACCGTGAGGAGCTGCTTGCTGGCACCCGGTCGGTAGCGACCGGTACGGCGCATGCCCAGGTGTGCATGGGTGTCGCCGACGTAGCCGGTGGCACCGTGTTCGTCTTTCCGGGGCAGGGCGCGCAATGGGCGGGTATGGGCGCTCGACTGCTGGACGAGTCGCCGGTGTTCGCCGAGGGGATCGCGGAATGCGCCGAGGCACTCGCCCCGCATGTCGACTGGTCCCTCATCGACGTACTTCGGGGTACGGCACCGGCCGAGCTGTTCGACCGGGTCGATGTGGTGCAGCCGGCGTCCTGGGCGATGATGGTGGCGCTTGCCGAGCTGTGGCGCGCGCACGGCGTCCGGCCGGACGCGGTCATTGGCCATTCGCAGGGTGAAATCGCCGCCGCCGTCGTATCCGGTGCGTTGACCATCGACGATGGTGCACTCGTGGTGGCCTTGCGGAGCAAGGCGATTGCCGCGGAACTGGCCGGCCGTGGTGGGATGGTCTCGCTCGGCGTATCGGCCGAGGAAGCGAGCCAGCTAATGGCTGGCGAGGAAGGGACCGTATCGCTTGCCGCGGTGAATGGTCCGCGTTCAGTCGTGATCTCCGGCGACCCGGACGCGCTGACCCGGATTTCCGCTCGGGTCGCGGCGACCGGCGCGCGAGTGCGTACCGTGAACGTGGACTATGCCTCGCATTCAGCGCATGTCGAGGCGATCCACGAGATCCTGCTCGAGTCACTGAGTACGGTGCTTGCCCGCCGGCCGGAGGTGCCCTTCTGGTCCACGGTCACCAGTTCGTGGGTCGAGGACGCCGCGTTCGACGCCGAGTATTGGTATCGCAACCTGCGCGGCACGGTCGGTTTCCAAGAGGCGATCAACGCGCTCGGTGCGGCCGGCCACCGGTCGTTCATCGAAGTCAGTGCGCATCCCGTGGTATCGCTGGCGATCACCGACACGGTGGCCGAGTTTGCCGAGCCGACCGTGGTTGCCGGCACGCTGCGGCGTGACGAGGGAGATCTGCGCCGGTTCAGCACCTCGCTAGCCGAGGTGTTCGTGCGCGGCGGCACCGTGGACTGGACACCGCTGTTGCACGGCGCTCGACCGGCGGCGGTACCCACATACGCCTTCCAACGCGCCAGGTACTGGTTGGACCGGCCAGCTCAGCCAACCAACGGCGAGGCGGCGGATACCGAATTCTGGTCCGCGGTGGAAAGTCGTGACCTCGCCACGCTCACCGCCGGCTTGCATGTGGACACCGACTCGCTTGCCGCCGTGTTACCCGCATTGGCGAACTGGCGTAGCAAGCGAGCCCGCCAGTCGAAGGTGGACGGCTGGCGGTACCGAGTGGCGTGGCGGCCGATCACACTCCGAGCAACCACACCACAAGGGCATTGGCTCGTGCTGCATGTTGGCGCCGAACCTGCTGAGCTGCTCGCGGCGCTGCCCGAAGCCACGGCCGTGCGGATCGACGAGTCCTGTGTAGACCCAGAGGTGCTCGCGGATCGACTGGAGCACGCCGGGCTTGCCGAGTGTACGGGCGTGCTGTCCGCGCTCGGCTTCGCCGAGCGCCCCAGCGAGCGGTATCCGGCACTGAACCTTGGTCTCGCGTTGACCGTCGCACTGGTGAAAGTCCTCGGCGCTGGCCAGGCCACCGCCCCCGTCTGGTTCCTCACCCGTGGCGCGGTCAGCACCGGAGGCGCCGATCCGATCCGCAATCCCGAGCAGGCACAGGTGCACGGGGTTGCCTGGTCGGCGGCGCTCGAACACCCCAGGCAGGTGGGCGGCGTTCTCGATCTGCCCGTGGAACTCGACGAGGCAACGACCCGGCGGCTCGGCACCGTCCTCGCGGGCGGCACCGAGGATCAGCTCGCCATCCGGGCCTCCGGGGTATTTTCCAGGCGCGTCGTGCCAGCCAAGCCGGCCGCGCCGAGCGCTGACTGGGTTCCCACGGACACCGTGCTTGTCACCGGGGGGACCGGCGCTATCGGCCCGGATCTGGTGCGCTGGTTGCGCGCTGCTGGCGCCCGAGATGTCGTGCTCACCAGTCGTTCCGGCGAGATCGACCCGGCGGTGCTCGCTGACGGTGTGGACGTCGCCAGGTGCGATGTCACCGATCGCGCCGCGCTCGCCGAACTGCTTGCCGGCCTTTCCGCCGCCGGCCGTCCGGTTCGGACGGTGGTACACGCGGCCGCCGTGATCCGGCTCGGTTCGCTGGCTGAGATGACGCTTGACGAGTTCTCCTGGGTGGTGGACGCCAAGGTCGCCGGCGCACGATATCTCGATGAACTGCTCGGTGATGAGCTGGACAGCTTCGTTCTCTATTCCTCGATCACCGGTATGTGGGGCAGTGGTAACCACGCGGCCTACGGCGCGGCCAACGCCTACCTGCACGCCTTCGCCGCTCACCGCAGGGCAAAGGGCCGGCATGCGCTTTCGGTCCACTGGGGCAAATGGCCGGACGACGAGCGGATCGGCGACCGCGACCCGTACGGAGTGCTGCGCGCCGGGCTCGGCTACCTGGACCCCGAGCTGGCGATGACCGGGCTGGCCAGTGCGCTCGCCGAGGACGACACCGCGATCGCGATCACCGACGTGGACTGGGCACGCTATTACCCGGTGTTCACCGCGGCGCGGGACACCACGTTGTTCGATGAGATACCGGAGGTTCGCGCGGCCCGCGCGGCGGTGCCAGACGAAGTAGCGGGCAACGACTTCGCCAGCACGCTGCGTGCGCGGCCACTGGCCGAACAACGTCGCCTACTACTGGAACTGGTGCGTACCGAAGCGGCTGTCGTACTCGGCCACGCGTCCGGCGAGGCGTTGCCCGAACGGCGTGCCTTCCGTGAGGTCGGTTTCGACTCGGTATCAGCTGTTGACCTCCGCAACCGGGTCGCCAGGGCCACTGGCCTTGCACTGCCCGCGACGATGGTGTTCGACCACCCAACTCCGGTCGCGCTCGCGGCCTTCCTCGCCGGCGAGCTGGGTGCCGGCGGCGATGCCGCGATGCGCACGACCGCGCTCAGCCGCACTGACGACGAGCCGATCGCGATCGTGGGGATGGCCTGTCGCTACCCGGGTGGTGTCGACTCGCCAGAGGCGTTGTGGCGCCTTGTGCTGGACGGAACCGACGCGACTTCCGAGTTCCCTGCTGACCGGGGCTGGGACGCGGCGTCGGTGTACAACCCCGACCCGGATATGCCCGGCAGCACCTACACGGTGCGTGGTGGTTTTCTCCGCGATCCGGCGGGATTCGACGCGGACTTCTTCGGGATCAGCCCGCGCGAGGCGTTGGCCATGGACCCGCAACAGCGACTGCTGCTCGAGACCGCATGGGAGGCGATCGAACGCGCCGGTATCGCCCCGGAGTCGTTGCGCGGCAGCCGGACCGGGTCGTTCTTTGGTGCCAGCGACCAGGGCTATGGCGCGGCCGGTGGGATCGACGGCGCCGAGGCCTACCTGATGACCGGCGCCTCGGCGAGCGTGCTTTCCGGCAGGGTCGCCTACCTACTTGGCCTGGAAGGGCCGGCCGTGACCCTGGATACGGCCTGTTCGTCGTCACTGGTCGCGCTGCACCTTGCGGTGCGGTCGGTCCGTTCCGGGGAAACGGACCTCGCGCTTGCCGGTGGGGTAGCGGTGATGAGCTCGCTGCAGCCATTCGTCGGGTTCAGCAGGCAGCGGGCATTGTCTCCGGACGGACGCACCAAAGCCTTTGCCGAGGCCGCGGACGGGATGACGCTCGCCGAAGGCGCCGGCGTAGTACTCGTCGAGCGGTTGTCCGAGGCGCGGCGGCTCGGGCATCCAGTTCTTGCCGTGGTACGTGGCTCAGCGATCAACTCGGACGGCGCCTCGAACGGTCTCACCGCACCGAACGGTCCCTCGCAGCAGCGGGTCATCCGCGCCGCGCTCACTGGCGCCGGACTGTCCACACGGGAGGTCGACGCGGTCGAGGCACACGGCACCGCCACACCGCTCGGTGACCCGATCGAGGCGCAGGCGCTGCTGGCCACTTATGGCCAGGATCGCGACGCGGCACTGCTGCTCGGTTCGATCAAATCGAACCTCGGGCACACCCAGGCCGCGGCCGGTGTCGCCGGGATCATCAAGATGGTGCAGGCGCTACGGCACGGTACGCTACCCCGCACCCTGCATGTGGACACCCCGTCCTCGCACGTGGACTGGACGGCTGGCTCCGTCGAGCTACTTGTCGAGCAGCGGGACTGGCCGGCTGTGGAACGGCCGCGCCGGGCCGGAGTGTCCTCGTTCGGGATCAGCGGTACGAACGCGCATGTCATCCTGGAACAGGCGCCAGTGGAGGAGTCCGAGCCGAGCCACATGCGGCCCGCCGTGGTGCCGGTACTTCTTTCCGCTCGCGGCGAGCAGCCGCTGCGCGCCGCGGCCGACCGGCTGTTGGCCACTGTGGACGACCGGACATCCTTGGCGGATATCGGATTCTCCAGCGCTCTCGGCCGTTCCGGATTGGACTATGGTGCCGCCGTCGTCGCGGCGGACCACGAGGAACTGCGCCGTGGACTGACCGCCTTGCGCGATGGGCGACCGGGCACCGGGCTGGTACGTGGTGGCCCCGATCGCTCCGGCGGGCTGGCGATGTTGTGTACCGGGCAGGGCAGCCAGCGGATCGGGATGGGCCGCGAGCTGTATGACCTGTTCCCGGTGTTCGCCGACGCGCTCGACGAGGTGCTTGGCTACTTTGCCGGGTTAAGGGAAGTCGTCTGGGGCGAGGATCAGGCGGAGCTGGACCGGACCTGCTGGGCGCAGCCCGCGCTGTTCGCGGTCGAGGTCGCGCTGTTCCGGTTGCTCGAGAGCTGGGGCGTGGTGCCCGACTATCTCGCTGGGCATTCGATCGGTGAGATCGCCGCGGCGCATCTGGCAGGGGTGTTCGACCTGACCGACGCGGCGGCGTTGGTGACCGCGCGGGCCACGTTGATGCAGGCCCTTCCGGGTGGTGGAACGATGGTCGCGGTCCAGGCGACCGAAGCCGAGATCGCGCCACTGCTCACCGAGGGACTCGCGGTCGCCGCGGTCAACGGCCCTTCGGCCACGGTGGTCGCCGGGGTCGAGGCCGAGGTGCGCGAGCTACTGGCGAACCTGCCGGAGGACCGGCAGCGCAAACAACTACGCGTGAGCCACGCGTTCCATTCGCCACTGATGGAACCCATGCTCGCCGAGTTCGGTGCCGTGGCCTCGGCGATCAGCTATCGAGCGCCGGAGATCGCGCTGGTTTCCGGGCTGACCGGCAGGGTCGCCGGAGGCGAGGTGTGCACCCCGGAGTACTGGACCGAGCAGGTGCGCCATACCGTCCGTTTCGCTGATTGCGTCAGCACCCTGGCCGAACTCGGCACCGGGCAATATCTGGAACTGGGCCCGGACAGTGTGCTGACCGGGATGGCCGCCGAGTCGGTTCCCGAAGCCATGTTGGTACCGACACTGCGGGCGGACCGGCCAGAACCCGCGACCATTGCTACCGCGCTGGCCGAGCTGCACGTCCATGGCCGCGCGGTGGACTGGCGGGCGTACTTCGACGGCACTGGGGCGCGCCACGTCGACCTGCCAACCTACCCGTTTCAGCGTCAGCGGTTCTGGCCAGAACCACCCGCCTCGGCAGAGGTGGACGGTTGCCGGTATCGCGCGGTATGGCGGCCGGTTGTCCCACCCGCCGGTGAGCCGGTCGGAACCTGGCTGGTGCTTACCCCGGCAGCCGGTAGTCCATGGCGCGCCGCCCTACCGGACGCCGTGCATATCGACATCGACGCGCCGGAACGAGCCGTGCTCGCGGAACGGCTGAGCGTGGTCGGCGAGACCGTCGGCCCCATCGCCGGGGTGCTGTCCCTACTGGCCGTGACGACGGCGGAACCGGTGGGCGAGTTCGCGGTACCCGCCGGGCTGGCCGGTACGGCAGCGGTGGTGCAGGCGCTTGGGGACGCCGGGATCGACGCGCCGCTGTGGTGCGCGACCGCCGGCGCCGTCGGGGTGGATGGACCGCCGGTTGACCCGGCGGCGGCCACCGTATGGGGCATGATCCGGGTTGCGGCGCTGGAACACCCCGATCGCATTGCGGGCCTGGTCGACCTGCCGGCTGAACCGGACGAGTCGGCGTTCGTCCGGCTGCGGTCCGTGCTTGCCGGCCAGGAGGATCAGGTCGCGGTACGGGATACCGGCGTGCTGGCCCGACGGCTCATCCGCGGGAGCGGCACGCCAGTCCTCGACGATCCGGACAGCCGATACATCCCGAGAGGCACCGTGCTGATCACCGGGGGGACCGGTGGCCTTGGCCGGCATATCGCACGCTGGCTCGCCGGCCTCGGTGACGCGCATCTGCTGCTGGTTTCCCGGCGCGGCCCGGATGCGGAGGGTGCGACTGAGCTACTCGCCGAGCTGACCGAGACTGGCGGCACCGCGGAGATTGTCGCCTGCGATGTCGCGGACCGGACCGCGCTTGGCGCCGTGCTGGCCAGCGTGCCGGCCGAACGGCCACTGTCCGCCGTGTTCCACACCGCCGGCGTGGTAGCCGACGGCGTGCTGGACGGCCTGAGCACCGCTGACCTGTCGACCGTGCTGGGTGCCAAGGCGGGCGCCGCGGCGAACCTGGACGCGCTGACCGGGAGCCTCGACGCCTTCGTACTGTTCTCATCAACCGCGGGTTTTCTCGGCGCCGCGGGCCAGGCGAACTACGCGGCGGCGAATGCCTATCTGGACGCGCTCGCCGAGCACCGGGCCGGCCGTGGGCTTGCCGCGACCTCGATCGTCTGGGGTCCGTGGGCGCAGGGCGGGATGGCCGATGACGTGGAGGTCACGGCCAGGGTGCGGCGCGGCGGGTTCACCCCGCTGGCCACCGAACTGGCTCTGGGTGAACTGGCCACGGCCATCGCGCACGCCGATCCGGTCACCGTGGTGGCCGACGTCGACTGGGCCCGTTACGCCGGCGTGTACGGCGCGGTACGGCCGCTGCCGCTGCTCGACGAGCTGCCCGAGGTGCGCGCGATCCGGCCCGCGGCCACCGCTGAGCGCCCAGTCCCCGACACCCGGGATCTGCTCGAACTGGTGCGTGCCCAGGTCGCCGTCGTACTCGGGCACACCGAGGCAACCGCGGTAGACGTGGGCAAGCCATTCAGCGACCTGGGGTTCGACTCGCTGACCACGTTGGAACTGCGCAACGCACTGTCCGCGGCGACCGGACTGACCTTGCCGGCCTCGCTCGGCTACGACTACCCGAACACCCGAGTGCTCGCCGAGTTCCTTGCCGGCGAGCTGTCCGGCGCGGATTCCGCGGATTCCGTTGTAGCGACCGCCGCCGCCGATGAACCGATCGCGATCGTCGGGATGGGCTGCCGTTTTCCCGGGGGTGTCGCTTCCCCGGATGAGTTCTGGCAACTACTCGCGGGCGGTGGGGATGGGATCTCGCCGTTTCCCACCGACCGAGGCTGGGATCTGGCCCGGCTCGCGGCCGGCGCCTCGATCACCCAGGAAGGTGGATTCCTGGAAGGGATCGCGGAGTTCGACGCCGAGTTTTTCGGGATCAGTCCACGTGAGGCGCTGGCCATGGACCCGCAGCAGCGCCTGCTGCTGGAGACCGCGTGGGAGGCGATCGAACGTGCCGGCCTGGACGCGAACACGCTGCGCGGCAGTCGAGCCGGTGTGTTCGTCGGTACCAACGGGCAGGACTACGACAGTGTGGTGCGCGGCGCCGCAAGCGAAGTCCAGGGCTATATAGCCACCGGAACCACCGCCAGCGTGCTTTCCGGGCGACTTGCCTACACCCTTGGCCTCGAGGGGCCAGCCGTCACCGTGGACACCGCCTGCTCCTCTGCGCTCGTCGCGATGCACTGGGCGGTACGGGCACTGCGATCAGGCGAAACCTCGCTCGCGCTTGCCGGTGGCGTATCCATGATGGCCTCCCCGGATTCCTTTGTGGAATTCTCCACACAGGGCGGTCTGGCACCGGATGGGCGGTGTAAGGCGTTCGCGGCCGCGGCCGACGGCACCAGCTGGAGCGAGGGCGTTGGTGTGCTTGTGCTCGAGCGGTTGTCCGACGCCGTGGCCAACGGTCGGGATGTGCTCGCCGTGCTGCGTGGTACGGCGGTGAACTCCGATGGCGCCTCGAACGGGCTGACCGCCCCGAACGGTCCTTCGCAACAACGAGTGATCCGCGCTGCGCTCGCCGACGCTGGACTGTCCACAGGAGATATTGACGCGGTTGAGGCGCACGGCACGGGGACGACACTTGGCGACCCCATCGAGGCACATGCGCTGCTTGCTACCTACGGCAGGGATCGTGAACAGCCATTGCTCCTTGGTTCGGTGAAGTCGAACCTCGGGCACACCCAAGCGGCGGCCGGGGCCGCGGGGCTGATCAAGATGGTGCTGGCCATGCGGCGTGGCCTGCTACCAGCCACGTTGCACGTGGATGCGCCCTCGTCGCATGTGGACTGGTCGAGCGGCTCGATCGAGGTACTCACCGAGTCGCACCCCTGGCCCGAGACCGGCCGACCCATGCGTGCCGGAGTTTCCGCATTCGGTGTGAGCGGTACCAATGCGCACGTCGTCCTCGAGCAGGCGCCGCCCACGGTACTCGCGCCCGAGCCGAGCAGGGAAGCGCCGGCTGTGCTGCCCTGGTTGGTATCCGGGCGTAGCCGAGCCGCGCTGGCCGCACAGGTCGAGCGGATCACCGTGGCCGGCGCCGAACTGAACCCGGTTGATGTCGCCTACACGCTGTGCACCGCGCGCGCTGATCTGCCGCACCGCGCGGTACTGCTCGCCGGCGCGGACGGCATCACCGAAGTGGCCAGTGGCGTAGTGGCCGATGAGCCTGGCGGGTTGGTGTTCCTGTTCGCAGGGCAGGGCGCGCAGCGATTGGGCATGGGGCGGGAGCTGTATGACCGCTATCCGGCGTTCGCCACGGCGTTCGACGACGTGCTCGCCCGATTCGACGGTCTGCGCGAGGTCGTGTGGGGCGCCGACGCGGCTGCGTTGAACCGTACCGAGTGGACGCAGCCGGCGCTGTTCGCGCTCGAGGTGGCGCTGTACCGGTTGGTCAGCTCGTTCGGCATGACCCCGGACGCACTCGTTGGCCATTCCATCGGGGAGATCGCCGCCGCGCATGTCGCGGGCGTGCTGACGCTGGACGATGCCTGCGTGCTGGTGGGGGCGCGGGCTCGGTTGATGCAGGCCTTGCCTTCCGGTGGCGTGATGGTTGCGGTGCGAGCGACCGAGGACGCGGTGTCGCTGACCGAGGGCGTGTCGGTGGCCGCGGTGAACGGACCGGAGAACATCGTGCTCGCGGGCGTCGAGGACGAAGTGTTTGCCGCCGTGGGCGAGCGGGACTACCAGCGGTTGCCGGTATCGCACGCGTTCCATTCCCCACTGATGGACCCGATGCTGGACGAGTTCCGTGCCGCTATCGCGGGGTTGACCTTCCACGAGCCCGAGATCGCGATGCGTAAACCGGTCACGGACCGGGAATACTGGGTTCGGCACGTCCGCGACACCGTGCGATTCGCCGATGACGTGGGTGCGTATCCGGGGGCGATCTTCGTGGAGTTGGGTCCGGACGGCACGCTCTCCGCACTGGCCGACGGAATCCCGTTACTCCGTAAGACTCGCGATGAGGAAGTAGCGCTGCTTTCTGGACTGGGCGCGGCGCATACCGCGGGCGTCGAGCTCGACTGGGCAGAGCTGTTCGCCGGCACCGGAGCCCGGCTGGTTGACCTGCCGACCTATCCGTTCCAGCGCAAGCGGTACTGGCCGGAGAACACTATGGCAACGCTGCCGGCGGATGCTGAGTTCTGGTCGGCGGTCGACCGAGGCGACACCGAAGCGCTGGCCGAATGGCGCCGCCGCAACGGGCACGCCACGGTGGACGACTGGCGTTACCGCGCTGACTGGCATCCGGTGCATCTCAGGTCGACGCCGGCCGGTGGTCGGTGGCTGGTCCTCACGACACCCGAGCAGCCAGACACCGACCGGATCGCCGCGGCACTCGGCGCCGAGGTTGTCACGGTGGCTGATCCGGACGCCGATGCCAAGGACCTCGTCGTCGACCTGGTGCTGGCTTCAAGCGCACTCGGCGAACTCGCCGGTGTGGTGTCGTTGCTCGCGCTGGACCGCTCGGTGCCGCCGCGGCTGGCCTGGCCGGAAGAACTGTCGACCGCGCTCGTCGCGGCCGGGGTGAACACCCGGCTGTGGTGCCTCACCCGCGGCGCGGTGAGCGCGGGTGGGGAAGCGGTGACCGCCCCTGGCCAGGCCGCGATCTGGGGTGTTGGTCGCATCACCGCGCTGGAACAGCCCCGGCGCTGGGGCGGTCTGATCGATCTGCCGAACGGCGAGTTGGCCACGAACGACCTCGCCACGGCACTCGCGGACGGCAGTGAGGATCAGGTGGCCCTACGCGATACCGGTGTACTCGGCCGCAGGTTGGTCCGGGCACACGCCGGGACGGCGTGGCAGCCAGCCGGCACCGTACTGGTGGTTGGTGCGGCCGGTCCGATGGCGGTCCGCACCGCGCATTGGTTGCTGGACAACGGGGCCGAACACGTGGTGCTCGCCGCCAGCGAGCCGATTGCCAGTAACGGCGAACGCACGACCATCGTGGACTGCGCACCCACTGACGCCGCGACGCTGCGCGCCGTGGTCGACGGGATCCCTGCTGATCGGCCGTTGCGCGCGGTGCTACTCGCCGACCCAGAGATCACCGACCCGTTCGGGCCGGGCGATTTGGTCAGCGGCGTACTTGCCGCCGCTACCTCGACCGTCGATGCGGTGGCCGGCCAGCAGGTGGAGCGCGTGCTGTTGTTCGGTTCGCTTGCCGGGTTCTGCGGGTTGCGCGGCCAGTCCGCGGCAGCCGCGGCTAGCGCGGCCCTGGACGCTTTCGCTCAGGCATGGCACGATCCCGCCCGGCCAATCACCGCCATTGCCTGGGGTGCCTGGGCGGGTATCACTCCAACCGGCGCGGGTAATCACGAGGGCCACCTACGCCTTTCCGGTCTGCCCGCGATGGATCCGGAGCCGGCACTGGCCGCGTTGCCCGGCGCGACAGGGCCCTCGGTGGCGATCGCGGATATCGCCTGGGACCGGTTCGCGCGGGCATACACCGAGGTACGACCGAGCCAGGCCTTCGAAGCGATACCCGAGGCAGTCGCGGCATTGCGTGATGTCGAGACACCGGACGCGACACTGGGCGATCTGCGCGCGGAACTCGCGGTCTTGCCGGCGGCTGCGCGCGCCGACCGCGTGTTGAGGTTGGTGCGTGAGAAGGTCGCGCACGTTCTCGGACATTCCGGCCCGGAAGCAATCGAGCCGATCTGGCCTTTCCGCGAACTCGGCTTCGACTCGCTCACCTCGCTGGATCTGCGTCGACTGCTGAACACGGCGACCGGACTGCAGCTATCCGCCACGCTCGTATTCGATCATCCGAATCCGGCGATGCTTGCCGAGCATGTGCTCAGCGAACTGACCGGTGCTGGCGCAGAGGACGAATCGCCGGCGGGAACCGCGATCGCGGACGACACCGAGGATCCGGTGGTGATCGTGGGAATGGCCTGCCGCTTTCCGGGGGGCGTGGATTCACCGGAGGATCTTTGGCGACTGGTCGCGGAGGGTGTGGACGCCACTGGCGAGCTGCCGGCGGATCGTGGATGGGATTTGGCGGCGCTGCGCCATGGAGACGGGCAGGGACGAGGTGCGACCGTGGCTCGCCGTGGGGGTTTCCTGCCCGGAGCCGCCGAGTTCGATGCGGCCATGTTCGCTATTTCGCCGGCCGAGGCGATGGTGATGGACCCGCAGCAGCGCCAGGTCCTCGAGGTCACCTGGGAGGCCCTGGAACGCGCCGGAATCAACCCGCTTTCCGTGGAAGGCAAGGACATGGGCGTGTTCGTCGGCGGCGGCACGGGTGATTACCGGCCACCGATCGGTGATTCGGACGGCTACTGGCAGACCGCGCAGTCCGGCAGCTTGCTCTCCGGCAGGGTCGCCTATTTCTACGGCTTGCATGGCCCAACCGTTTCGGTGGACACCGCTTGTTCCTCCTCGCTGGTCGCGTTGCATCTGGCCGCACAGGCCGTGCGGTCAGGGGAATGCACCGCCGCGCTGGCGGGCGGTGTCACCGTGATGTCCACCCCGGCAACCTTCGTCGAGTTCGGTGGGCTGGGTGCATTGTCCGCGGATGGCAGGTGCAAGGCGTTCGCCGACTCCGCGGATGGCACCGGCTGGTCCGAGGGAGTGGGCATGTTGGTGGTGGAGCGGCTTTCCGCCGCCCGTGCGGCCGGTCACCGGGTGCTCGCCGTGGTGCGTGGTTCGGCGATCAACTCCGATGGCTTCTCCAACGGGCTGACCGCACCGAGCGGCCCGGCCCAGCGCAAGGTGATCCGCCGGGCACTGGCCGCGGCCGGGCTACGGCCAGCGGACGTGGACGCGGTGGAGGCGCACGGCACCGGCACGACCCTGGGTGACCCGATCGAGGCGGGAGCGCTACTCGCCACTTATGGCCGCGACCGGGACACGCCACTCCTGCTCGGTTCGGTGAAGTCGAATATCGGCCACAGCCAGTCGGCGGCCGGGGTGGCCGGCGTGATCAAGATGGTAGCCGCGATGCGATACGGCGTGCTGCCGAGCACCTTGCATATCGACCGACCGACCGAACACGTTGACTGGTCGTCGGGCGCGATCCGGTTGCTCACGGAGAACACGCCATGGCCGGAAGTCGACCGGGCGCGTCGCGCCGGAGTCTCCTCGTTTGGTGCGAGCGGCACCAACGCGCATGTGATTCTGGAGGCGGCACCCGCGAACCTGCCAGCGCCGGAGATCGGAAGCCCGGACGTGACTGGCCGATCGGCGAAACAACGGGTTGCGGGTGTAGTACCGGTGCTACTTTCGGGTGGCTCGGCGACGGCGCTGCGCGATCAGGCGAGCCGCCTGCTTGGCTGGATCACCGATCCCAACAGCGAATCGCGCGATGACACCGTGGTGAACATCGCCGCCGCGGCGGCCACCACCCGCGCTCCGTTGGAGCATCGCGCCGCGCTGCTCGCCACCGACCGCGCCGAGCTGATCGATGGCCTTGCCGCGCTGAGTGCCGATGGTAGGGCGACGAACCTCATGCGCGGGGAGGCACCGCGGACCCGCGCCGTAGCTTTTCTGTTTGCGGGTCAGGGTACGCAGCGGTTGGGGATGGGCCGGGAGCTGTCCGCGTGCTTCCCGGTGTTTGCCGCCGCGTTCGATGAAGTTGTCAGTAGGTTTGATGGTTTGCGTGGGGTGGTGTGGGGTTCGGATGAGTCGGAGTTAGCGAGGACTGGGTGGGCGCAGCTGGCGTTGTTTGCGTTTGAGGTTGCGTTGTTTCGGCTTGTGGAGTCGTTGGGTGTTCGGCCGAGTGTGTTGGTGGGTCATTCGGTTGGTGAGATCGCTGCTGCGCATGTGGCGGGTGTGTTGTCGCTGGATGATGCGTGCAGGTTGGTGGGTGCTCGTGCGCGGTTGATGCAGGCGTTGCCGGAGGGTGGTGCGATGGTCGCCGTACGCGCCACCGAGGGCGAGTTGATGCTCTCGGAGGGTGTGTCGGTTGCTGCGGTGAACGGCCCGGAGAGTCTTGTGTTGTCGGGTGTGGAGGACGAGGTTCTTGCGGTGGTGGGGGAGCGCAAGCACTCGCGGCTGAAGGTGTCGCATGCGTTTCATTCCCCGTTGATGGACCCGATGCTCGACGAATTCCGGGAGGCCATCGCCGGGATCGCCTTCCACGAACCGGTGATCGCGATGACCAAACCCGTGACGGACCCGGAGTACTGGGTCAACCACGTCCGGGAAACCGTCCGCTTCGCCGACGACCTTTCAGCGGTGCGGGCGGCCGGAGAGACGACTTTCCTGGAGATCGGCCCGGACGCCACACTCGCCGCAGTTGCCGAAGGAATCCCGCTGCAACGCAAAGACCAGAACGAGGAAGCCGCTCTGGTGAACGCACTCGCCAGGATCTACACGGGGGGCGTACCGGTCGACTGGTCGGCTTTTTTCGCCGACACCGGAGCGACCTTCGTCGACCTGCCCACCTACGCCTTCCAACACCGCCGCTACTGGCCCGAACCGGCACCAGAACCCAGCGGCGGCACGGCGACAAGCCTCCTGACCTCCGTGCCCGACACGGATCTCGCCGAGCTGGAAGCCACGCTCGATGTGGACCCCGTGGCACTCGCGCAAGTACTACCGGCGCTCACCGATTGGCGCCGCCGCCGCGCCGAAGAGGACACAGTGGACGGCTGGCGCTACCGTGCGCAATGGCGCGCGATAGCCTCGCCAGCCACGAGTGGGGCAGGCGGCAGGTGGCTGGTGATGGTGCCGGAAGACGGACCACCGGCGGAGTGGACGGACGCGGTACTCGAAGCGTTGGCCGGCGACCCGATTCGCGTCGAGCTCCCAGCAGTCGACCGGCAGGGCTCAGCCGAACGCATCCGAGCGGCGCTCGGCGAGTCCGCCGGTGAGCTGGTCGGAGTCCTCGCGCTTCCCGGTCGCGGCACCGCCCGTGACCACGCGGTCCAGGCCACCACCGTGCTGCACGCACTCGGCGACGCGGAGATCACGGCGCCGCTGTGGTACCTGACCAGGGGTGCGATGACCGTCGGCACCGAGCAACCCACCGATCCGCAACAAGCGGCCGTACACGGACTCGGGGTAGTGGCCGCACTGGAATACCCGGACCGTTGGGCCGGTCTCGTGGATCTACCGGCCACACTCGACCGCCGTACCGTCGCGGGGCTCGCCGCCGTGCTCGGCGGGACCGGCACGCGGCAGCCAGAGAACCACGTTGCCATCCGCTCGACCGCCGTCTACGCGCGTCGACTGGTCCCGGCGCCGGCCCCAGCCGATCGGGCTCAGTGGTCCCCACGCGGAACGGTGCTGGTCACCGGCGGCTCCGGCGCCCTCGCTCGCCATGTCGCGCGAGCGGTCGCGGCGGCGGGAGCAGAGCACATCGTGCTCGCCAGCCGGCGTGGGTCCGCGGCACCCGGCGCAGACGAACTGGCCAAGGAGCTAGCCGGGGTCCGAATCACCTTCGCCGCCTGCGATGTCGCAGATCGGTCGCAGCTCAGCGCACTACTCGCGGCACACCCACCCACAGCCGTGATACACACCGCGGGAGTACTCGACGATGGCGTACTCGAACGACTCACCCCAGACCGATTCGACGAGGTATTCCGGTCCAAAGTCGACTCCGCATTGCTGCTCGACGAGTTGACCGAGGATCTGGACGCGTTCGTGCTGTTCTCCTCAGCCACCGCGACCATGGGCAACCCCGGCCAAGCGAGCTACGCCGCGGCCAACGCGGTACTCGACGCGCTCGCGGAGCACCGCAGAGCACGAGGTCTGGCCGGGACCGCCATCGGCTGGGGAGCCTGGGACGGCGGCGGCATGGCCACCGATACCCGCGCGGCCGATGCCGCCCGACGTGCCGGAATCGCTTTCATGGAGCCAGAACTGGCTTGCCGGGCGCTGCTCGAACTCGCCGCCGAGCCGGCTGCGAGCACCCTGGTAGCCGCGATGGCCGCCGCCGGCCCCTCCGGCCAGGTACCGGCCCTGCTCCGCGATATGCCGGGCGCTGCGCACTCCGCGAACGACGAGGAGGCGCCAGACCCCGACGAGTTCCGCACCCGGCTATCCGCCAGTCCACGCGGCGAGCGCGCGGAGCTACTGCTGAACCTCGTACGGGAACGGGCCGCGGACGTTCTAGGCCAGCCAGACACCGCCGAGGTCGGCCCCGATCGCCCATTCCGCGAGCTCGGTTTTGACTCCCTGGCCACCGTCGAGCTGCGCAACCAACTCAACGCGGTCACCGGGCTTACCCTGCCGGCCACCCTGGTGTTCGACCATCCCACCCCGGCCGCGCTGGCCGCGCAGCTACTCGCCGAACTCGACGATGAGCCGGCTGAACCGGGCCAGGGAACCGCCGAGGACGACGAGACGGCGCTACGGGAACTGTTCGCCGCGGTTCCGCTGGCCCGGCTACGTGACCTCGGACTGCTAGACCCACTGCTAGCGCTTGCTCGTGGCGAGAATGACGCGGTGCGGGAGACCGTCGGCGTGGACGACATGTCCGTGGACGACCTGGTGCGGGCCGCACTGGACGGAGCTGAGGAATGAGCACATCGGACGGTAAGGTCGTCGAGGCGCTGCGCGCGGCCGTCAAGGAGTCGGACCGGCTACGCAAGCAGAATCGGCAGCTGGTCGCGGCCACCACCGAGCCGATCGCCATCGTCGGAATGAGCTGCCGGTACCCCGGTGATGTCCGTTCCCCCGAGGATCTGTGGCAGCTGGTCTCCACCGGGACGGACGCAATCGGTAGTTTCCCGACCGACCGCGGTTGGGACGTCGATGTGCTGCGCGACGCGGAAACCGACGAGCGCGGCATGGCGGTGAGCCAGCAGGGTGGGTTCATTTCCGGCCTCGCCGACTTCGACCCGGGATTCTTCGGTATCTCACCGCGCGAAGCGCTCACCATGGACCCCCAGCAGCGGTTGCTGTTGGAAACCTGTTGGGAGGCACTCGAACGAGCCAAAATGGACGCCAGCGGGCTGCGAGGTAGCCGGACCGGGGTGTTCATCGGCACCAACGGGCAGGACTACCAGTACCTGATGATGCGCTCGCTGGACGACGCCACCGGTGACGTCGGCACCGGTATCGCGGCGAGCGCCACCTCGGGCCGGATCGCCTACACCTTCGGGTTCGAGGGCCCCACGATGACCGTGGACACCGCATGTTCCTCCTCGCTGGTGGCCATGCATCTCGCGGCGCGGGCGTTGCGCGGCGGGGAATGCGAACTGGCACTGGCCGGTGGGGCGAACGTGATGTGCACACCCGGGCCGTTGCTCGAGTTCAGCAGGCAGGGCGGACTTGCCCGCGACGGCCGGTGTAAGGCGTTTTCCGACGCCGCCGATGGCACTGGCTGGTCCGAGGGTGTTGGTGTGCTGGTGCTCGCGAGGCTGTCCGATGCGCTGGCCAATGGCTATCCGGTGTTGGCCGTGTTGCGCGGCAGCGCGGTGAACTCGGACGGCGCCTCGAATGGCTTCAGTGCTCCCAATGGGCGAGCCCAGCAACGGGTGATCCGCGCGGCGCTTGCCGATGCGCGACTGAGTGCCCGAGATGTGGACGTCGTGGAGGCACACGGTACAGGCACCACACTCGGTGACCCGATCGAAGCCAGTGCGCTGCTCGCCACCTACGGCCAGGACCGGCACCACCCGTTGCTGCTCGGCTCGGTCAAATCCAACTTCGGACACGCCCAAGCCGCGGCTGGCGTTGCCGGCGTGATCAAAATGGTGCAGGCGATGCGGCACGGGGTGGTGCCGCCGACCCTGCACGCCACGCCACGCTCCTCCCATGTGGACTGGAACTCCGGTGCGGTGGAGCTGGCTACGCGCGCGGCGGCGTGGCCAGAGGCAGATCGGGTCCGCCGCGCGGCGGTGTCCTCCTTCGGAGTAAGCGGCACCAACGCGCACGTGATTCTGGAGCAACCCCCGGAGCCGACGGTTCCCGATGTCACGGAGTCGACGGTTGCCGAATCGAACGCTGCCTCCGGTAAGACCTGGCCAGTGGTGCTGTCCGGGCGCAGCGCGGAGGCCCTGGCTGGCCAGGTCGATGCGCTGGTCGACCGGCTCGCGGGTACGGACGTCTCGGTCGCCGAGCTGTCCCACGCGCTCACCACCACCCGAACCACGTTCGAGCACCGGCTCGGCTTTGTCGCCACCGATACCGAGGCGGTACTGACCGCGTTGACGGCCTGGCAGCGTAGTGGGGCCGCACCCGGTGTGGCGAGCGAGGAGGCGCCAGCCAGGGTACGGCTGGGCGTGCTGTTCTCCGGGCAGGGCTCGCAGCGACTCGGCATGGGACGCGAACTGGCCGAACGTTTTCCGGTGTTCGCCGACGCGCTCGACGCCGTACTCGCCAAACTGGACCCCCGGGTGCGCGAGGTCATGTGGGGTGCCGATCCGGCCGAACTGAACGAAACCGGCTGGACCCAGCCGGCGCTGTTCGCCGTCGAGGTCGCGCTCTACCGGCTCGTCGAATCGTTCGGCGTGGTCGCCGACCAGGTGACCGGTCACTCGGTTGGCGAGATCACCGCGGCACATATTGCCGGCGTGCTGTCCTTGGACGACGCCTGCACCCTGGTCTCGGCCCGCGCCCAACTGATGCAGGCCCTACCTCGGGGTGGCGCGATGGTCTCGGTCCGTGCGACCGAGGCAGAGGTCGCGCCGTTGCTCACCGAAGGTGTCTCGCTGGCCGCGGTGAACGGGCCGGAAGCCGTCGTCGTGGCAGGTGTCGCTGACGAGGTGGAGGCGGTGCTCGCGCGGCTGGGCGAGCGCCAGCACACCCGACTGCGGGTCTCGCACGCTTTCCACTCTCCACTGATGGCGCCCATGCTGGCCGAGCTCCGTGCCGTTGTGGCGAGCCTTTCCTTCCAGCAGCCGGAAATCTCGATGCCCGGTCCGGTCAACGATCCGGAGTACTGGGTCTCGCATGTCCGGGAGACAGTCCGGTTTGCCGACCGGATGGCCACGCTGGACGAGGCCGGCTGCAACGCCTTCCTCGAACTGGGGCCAGACAGCACCCTCACCGCGCTCACGACGTCCGGGATCGCCGTACCGGCGCTGCGCAGGGATCGGGGCGAGGAGTACGCGTTCGTCACGGCACTGACCCGGCTCCAGGTTGCTGGGGTAGCTGTGGACTGGGCGACGCTGTACCAGGGAACTGACACGAAACCCGCCGAACTACCGACCTACGCGTTCCGCCACGTGCGGTTCTGGCCGGAGATCACCGCGAGCGCCGGAGACGTATCCGGTGCTGGCCTGCGGCCAGCTGAGCATCCGTTACTCGGCGCGGCCGTCAGCGTGGCCGGCTCGGGTGAGTATGTCCTGACGAGCCGGTTGTCCCGCGCAACGGCGCCGTGGCTTGTCGACCACACGATCATTGGGCACGTCGTGGTGCCAAGTACGGCTCTCGTGGAACTGGCGCTCTACGCCGGTGAACACGTGGGGTGCGCCCAGCTGCGGCAGCTCACCATTCTGGTCCCCCTGGTGCTCGGCGAACACGATGTCCTGGATCTGCAGGTCTGGCTCTCCGCGCCGGACGACGACAACATCCGCTATCTGGGTTTGTACAGCCGACCGGTCGACTCGATAAATCCAGAGTGGACGCAGCATGCCACTGGCTCGATCAGTCCAGCTCCGGTGGCCGGTGAACCCTCGGCCGTCGAATGGCCGCCGGCGGAGGCAAGGCAGCTGGACAGCGAGGCGCTCTATGCGTACTTCGCGGACGCCGGATTCAGCTACGGGCCGTCGTTTCGCTGTGTGCGGACGGTGTGGCAGCGCGCCGCTGACGAGCTGTACGCCGAGGTTGTGCTGCCCGAGGCCGCGGGGGATCCGCACGCTTACGGACTACATCCCGCCCTCTTCGACGGATTGCTGCATGCCGGACTCCTGGCCTTGCCTGAGGACGCGCCCGGCCAGGTGCCGTACTCCTGGCAGGACGTCTCGCTGTTCGCCACCGGCGCCAGCTCACTGCGGGTGCGGTTGCGCGGCGCCGGCACCGATACGGTGTCGCTGTTCGCGGTGGACCCGGAAGGCCAGCCGGTACTATCGGTTGGCGCGCTGTCGTTGCGGGCGCCAACAGCGCTGGCCAGCGAGACCCGCGCCGGCGAGGCCTTCCTCCAGCTCGACTGGGTAATTCAACAAACCCAACAAACTTCCGCGAACCCGCAACCGAGCACGCTGCCGGTTGTCGGATCGCTGGCTGAGGTACCCGAGGATGTCCCCGGACTTGTGGTGTTGTCGCTACCCACCGAGCGCGAACCGGATGTGGCGACGCATCGTGCGCTCGAACTCGCCAAGGAGTGGCTGGCCACCGAGCGGTTCGCCGGTTCCTGCCTGATGTTGGTGACCCGCGGTGGGGTCGCGGTGGATCGGGAGCCAGTCGCGGATCCGGCCGCGGCGGCGTGTTGGGGTCTACTGAGGACCGCACAGAACGAGTATCGCGGCCGGTTCGCCCTGCTCGATCTCGATCCATCGGGCCAACCGGAAGGGGACGCGGAGGCCGAACTCGACGCCGTCGCTGATCCGGTTCTTGCCTTGCTCGCCGCCGGCGAACCACAGATCGCGGTGCGCGGCGGTCTGGCGAGGGTGGCGCGTCTTGCTCCGCTGAGTGGCACACTGCTGCCGCCAACCGCCGGTTCGTGGCGACTGGACGGCTCGGGGCACGGGAACAGCGCCGCATGGAAAACCGACCCACTGGAGCAGGACGCCGCGACTGACCAGATTCGGGGTAGTCTGGCCGCGCTCGCCCTCCTGCCATGTCCTGAGGTGGACAGGGAGCTGCGCGGCCGTGAGGTCCGCATCGCGATTGGTGCGGCCGGCCTGAACTTTCGGGACGTGCTCAGCGTGCTCGGCAAGTACCCAGGGGACAGCGGACTACTCGGCTCCGAGGCCGCCGGCACGGTACTGGACATCGGCCCGGACGTGGCTGGCTTGGCAGTCGGCGACCGGGTGACCGGCATGTTGTTCGGTGGCTTCGGTCCACGCGGAATCACCGACGAACGGCTGGTAACCAGGATTCCGGATGACTGGTCGGATGCCATCGCGGCGGCCGTACCGCTGGTCTTCCTCACCGCTTACTACGCGCTGGTCGATGTGGCCGGGCTCGGCCGCGGCGAGAAGATCCTCGTGCACGCGGGCGCTGGTGGTGTCGGGATGGCCGCGATCCAGCTCGCTCGGTATCTCGGCGCCGAGGTGTACGCCACCGCCAGCGAGTCGAAATGGCCCGCGCTACGCGAGCTTGGGCTCGACGATGAACACCTCGCATCCTCACGTGATCTCGCCTTCGCGGACAAGTTCGATTCGGTTGACGTGGTGCTGAACAGCCTTACCGGTGAGTTCGTCGACACCTCGCTCGGGCTACTCGGTGCCGGTGGCCGATTCGTTGAACTCGGCAAGGTCGACCTGCGTGATCCGGCGTCCGTACCGGCTGGCGTGCGGTATCAGGCATTCGATATCGGTTGGGTGGACGCTGACCGGATCCAACTGATGCTGCGGGCACTGAGTGACCTGTTCAGCCGAGGCGTCCTGACCCCACCACCACTGCGAACCTGGGATGTCCGGGATGCGGGCGCGGCCTTCCGGTACATGAGCCGCGCCGGGCACATCGGGAAACTGGTGCTCACCATGCCGCGGCAGCTTGATCCGACCGGAACGGTGCTGGTGACCGGCGGTACCGGCGGCCTCGGCGCGATACTGGCGCGGCATCTCGTGACCACGCATGGCGTACGAAACCTGGTGTTGACCAGCCGTCGTGGCCTGGTCGCGCCCGGCGCGGCTGAACTACGCGACGAGCTGACGGCCGCTGGCGCTACGGTGCGTGTCCTCGCTTGCGATATCTCGGAACGAGAACAGGTTGTCGAGCTGCTCGCCAACATCGAGCCGCGGCATCCGTTGACGGCGGTCATCCACGCGGCGGGGGTCCTCGACGACGGCATACTCCCGGCGATGACGCCGGATCGGGTGGACCAGGTATTCGCCCCGAAGGTGGCCGCGGCCCAGCATCTCGACGAGTTGACTCGTACGGCCGACCTTGCCGCCTTCCTGCTGTACTCCTCGGTCGCCGGCATCATGGGAAGCGCGGGCCAGTCGAACTACGCCGCCGCCAACGCGTACCTGGACGCGCTTGCCACTCGGCGTCGTGCCGAGGGCCTACCTGGCACGGCACTCGCCTGGGGCGCTTGGGATCCCGCGGCGGGCGGCATGACCGCCGCGCTTGCCAGGGCTGCCAGGGAACGGACCGAGGAGGTGATCCTGCCGGCGCTGACGGTGTCCCAAGGGCTCGCCTTGTTCGATGCGGCGCTAGGGGCGGAGAAGGCCGTACTGGTGCCGGTTGCGACCCGAACTGGCCGGCCTAGTGAGCCGGTACCGCCGATCCTGCGGGGCATCTTCGGAGCCGGCCGGCGTTTTGCCGCGACCCGCGGTGCGGATTCGACGGATCTCGCCACACGGCTGAGCGCCCTTGCCGACGGTGAACCATTGCGGTTCCTGGTCGACTTGGTCCGAGGCGAAACCGCGACCGTACTTGGACATGACTCCACGGAAGGAGTCGCGGGGGACCGCGAATTCCGCCAGCTGGGTATCGATTCGTTGACCGCGGTCGAGCTGTACAACCGGCTCAAAGCGCGCACCGGACTGCGGTTGAGCGCGACCGTGGTCTACGACTATCCGACACCCATGGCGCTCGCCGAGTCGCTGCTGACCGAATTGCTTGGTGACGAGGTGCCGACCCAAGTCGGCGGGCAGGCGCGTACCGCCGACGATGAGCAGATCGCGATCGTTGGTATCGGCTGCCGGTTCCCCGGCGGCATCGCATCCCCGGACGATCTGTGGCAACTCCTCACCGAGGGGCGCGATACGCTCAGTCAGTTCCCTACCGACCGGAACTGGGCCGAACTGTGGTACGACGGCCAGCAGCCACCGGCGGACGCGCGGGCCGGATTCCTCCACGACGCGGCCATGTTCGACGCCGCCTTCTTCGGCATCTCACCGCGCGAAGCGGTAGCCATGGACCCGCAACAACGAGTGTTGCTCGAGATCGCCTGGGAAGCGCTCGAGCGGGCGCGGATCAACCCAACCTCACTGCGCGGCAGCAGGACCGGCGTGTACATCGGCTCTAACAGTCAGGACTACAGCCACGTCATCGTCCGAGCTACCGAGGACGTGGAGGGGCACGCCAGCACCGGGCTGCCGGGCTCGATCGTGTCCGGCAGGATCGCCTATACCTTTGGCCTGGAAGGTCCGGCGATGACCGTCGATACGGCCTGTTCCTCCTCGCTGGTGTCAATGCATATGGCCGCGAACGCGCTGCGCGCGGGGGAGTGCACGCTCGCGCTTGCCGGCGGCGTGACCATCATGGCGACCCCGATGACGTTCGGTGGCTTTGACCGGCAGGGCGGGCTTGCGGCCGACGGCCGGTGTAAGGCGTTCTCCGATGCGGCCGACGGCACCAACTGGTCGGAGGGTGCCGCGGTTTTCGTCCTGGAACGCCTGTCCGACGCGGTGGCCAACGGACACGAGGTTCTTGCCACCGTGCGCGGTTCGGCGGTGAACTCCGATGGCGCGTCGAACGGTCTTTCCGCGCCGAATGGTCCCTCGCAGCAGCGGGTGATTCGAGCGGCGCTCGCAGACGCCGGACTGTCTACACAGGACGTATCGGTAGTCGAGGCACACGGTACCGGTACGACCTTGGGTGATCCGATCGAGGCCACAGCACTCCTTGCCACATACGGGCAGGATCGTGACCGGCCAGTGCTGCTTGGGTCGGTGAAGTCCAACCTGGGGCATACTCAGGCCGCGGCGGGTGCGGCCGGCGTCATCAAATCAATCTTGGCGATGCGGCATGGCACCGTGCCGCGCACCCTGCACGTCGGCACGCCCTCCTCGCATGTGGATTGGGCAGCGGGTTCGGTTGAGCTGGTCACCGAGGCAACGGACTGGCCGACCGTGGATGGGCCGCGCCGGGCCGGCATCTCGTCCTTCGGTATCAGCGGCACAAACGCGCATGTGATCATCGAACAGGGCACGATGATCACGACTGATGAGCAGACCGAGCCCACTGGTGCGTTGCCATGGGTGGTATCAGCATCCGATCCAGCCGCGCTGGACGCGCATATCGCACGGTTGAACGCGGCGGAAACGCCGTCCTCGCAGGTAGCCCGCGCCCTGTTGAACCGAGCGACGCTGGACCATCGCGCGGTTCTGTTGTGTACGGCGGATGGTGTAGGCGAGTTGGCTCGTGGTGTTGTTGGCGAGCCTGGCCGGTTGGTGTTGGTGTTTGCGGGTCAGGGTGCGCAGCGGCTTGGTATGGGTCGTGGGTTGTATGGGCGTTTCCCGGTGTTTGCGGCCGCGTTTGATGACGTTGTCAGTCGGTTTGATGGTTTGCGTGGGGTGGTGTGGGGTTCGGATGAAGAGGTACTAGCTGAGACTGGGTGGGCGCAGCCGGCGTTGTTTGCGTTGGAAGTGGCGTTGTTCCGGCTGGTGGAGTCCTTCGGTGTTCGGCCGAGTGTGTTGGTGGGTCATTCGATCGGTGAGATCGCGGCCGCGCATGTGGCGGGTGTGTTCTCGCTCGACGATGCCTGCACTCTGGTGGGGGCGCGGGCTCGGTTGATGCAGGCGTTGCCTGAGGGTGGTGCGATGGTCGCCGTACGCGCCACCGAGGATGAGTTGATGCTCTCGGAGGGTGTGTCGGTTGCTGCGGTGAACGGTCCGGACAGTGTGGTGCTGTCGGGTGTGGAGGAGGAAGTGTTTGCTGTGGTGGGGGAGCGCAAGTACACGCGGCTGAAGGTGTCGCATGCGTTTCATTCCCCGTTGATGGACCCGATGCTGGATGAGTTCCGCGAGGCTATTGCTGGGATCGAGTTCGGTGAGCCGACGATTCCGTTGGTGAAGGATGTTGGTTCGGTTGACTATTGGGTGAATCATGTGCGGGATACGGTGCGGTTCGCCGACGACATTGCCGCTTCTGATGCCGATAGGTTCCTCGAGATCGGACCAGACGGCACCCTCTCCGCACTGGTAGACGGAATCCCGACACTGCGCAAAGACCAAGACGAAGAAACCGCTCTACTGACCGCCTTGGCCCGCCTGCACGTCACCGGCGTCACCATCAACTGGCACGAGCTGATCCCCGTCGGGCAGGCCGCCGACATCCCTACCTACCCGTTCCAACGTGAGCGCTACTGGCCACGTACCGGCGACACCGCCGCGATCACCGGCGATCCCGCCGACGACGAGTTCTGGCAGGCGGTCGACAGGGACGACACCGCGGACCTCGCCGCCACGCTCGGTCTGGAAGCCTCCGCACTCGAGAACGTCCTTCCCGCGCTATCCGCATGGCGAAACCGCCGCCGCGCGCAGTCCACAATAGAATCCTGGCGCTACCGGGAGGACTGGGTCGGCCTGCAACCACCAGCCGCCACGCTCACCGGAAGCTGGCTGGTGGCCATCCCGGACGAGCTGGCCAACCAAGAATGGCTGAACTCGCTGATCACGGCGCTCGGTCCAGCCGTGATACCCGTCGAAATGCCATGTACCGCGGCGACTCTCGCCTGGGCGAACCCGGTACTGCGCGACCTGATGGTCGGAGAAGGCGAACCGCTGCGGTCGTTGCACGCCGAACGCCTTGCTGGCTTGCCTCGGCCGATCACCGGCGTCCTGTCGCTGCTCGGTCTCGTGCAGACCATCGCCGGAGCCGTCCCCACCGGACTCGACGCCAGCCTGGCGCTCACCCAGGCACTCGGTGACGCCGGAATCGACGCGCCACTCTGGACAGTGACAAGCGGGGCGGTGTGTGTTGGCGATGACCAGGCAGCCGACCCGACGCAAGCGGCCGTATGGGGTATGGGCCGGGTGGCGGCAATGGAACAGCCGCACCGCTGGGGCGGACTGGTTGATCTGCCTACCGAACTGGACGAACTCGCGATCCGCCGGCTGGTCTCCGTGCTCGCGAACGGCAACGAAGACCAGGTGGCGATCCGCCGCACCGGAGTATTCGGCCGACGCCTCGTACCGGCGCCGCCCGCGCCGAGCGAACCGTGGCAGTCACACGGCACGGTGCTCATCACCGGCGGAACCGGAGCACTCGGCCGCCACCTAGCCCGCGATATCGCCAAGCGCGGCGCCGCGCGCATCGTGCTGGTCAGCCGGTCCGGGCAGCACGCCGAGGGCGCGGTCGAACTGCGCGACGAACTCACCGCGCTCGGTGCGACGGTGATCATCGAAGCTGCCGACGTGGCCGACCGGGACGCGATATCCGCCGTGCTCGCCACCATCCCGGAGGAGAGCCCGCTCACCGCCGTCGTGCACGCCGCGGGGGTACTGGACGACGGCGTACTCGACAACCTGACACCCGAACGGTTCCAAGAAGTCTTCCGGACCAAGGTCACCTCCGCACGGGTTCTCGACGAGCTGACCGCCGGCCGCGACCTGGACGTCTTCGCCCTGTTTGCCTCCACCGCGGGCGCGGTAGGAAACCCAGGGCAGGCAAGCTATGCGGCCGCCAATGCGGCACTGGACGCGCTGGCGCAGCGCCGGGCCGCGCGTGGTGACCGGGCCACCTCCATCGCCTGGGGCGCCTGGGCAGGCGAGGGCATGGCCGCCGGTGTTCGGGCCGCTGGCGGCGGGCGCACCGCGATGCTCGACCCCGCGCTCGCCGTTGCCGCCCTATGGCAGGTGGTCACCGAACCAAATCCCACGGTGGTGCTCGCCGACCTGCAACAACCGCACCTGCTGACCTCCTTACTCACCTTGCGGCCCAGTCCGCTGCTCTCCGCCCTCCCCGCTGCGGCTGAAGCGGCCGAACGTGCCGCCGAGGCACGGGAAGAATCCGCATCCGCGGCGGCGGATCTGGTGGCGCGGATGCGCGCGCTACCCGAAACCGAACGCGCCGAGGCACTACTGGCCCGCGTGCGCGACGAAGCCGCCGCCGTCCTCGGGCACAGCTCCCGAGATGTCGTCTCCGCGGGGAAAGCCTTCCGCGAACTCGGCTTTGACTCACTGACCGCGGTTGAGCTTCGCGACAAGCTGTACGCGGCGACCGGTCTGACACTGCCAGCGTCACTGGTATTCGACTACCCGACGCCACAGGCGCTTGCCGAACACCTGTCCGACGTGTTGTACGGCGCCGGCGGCCCCGTCGAGGCGGGCGGCGTGACCGCCGTGGATACTGAGGACCCCATCGTCATCGTCGGGATGAGCTGCCGATTCCCCGGCGGGGTGAACTCGGTCAGCGAGCTGTGGTCGCTGCTCGCCGACGGCCGGCACGCCATCGGCACGTTTCCCACGGATCGCGGTTGGGACCTCGAAGGGCTCGCCGGCGACGGGCCCGGCCGCAGCGCTACCCGGCACGGCGGATTCCTCGACGGCGCCGCCGAGTTCGACGCGACACTCTTCGGTATCTCGCCGCGCGAGGCACTCGCGATGGATCCCCAGCAGCGCCTCCTACTGGAAACCTCGTGGGAGGCGGTGGAGAGCGCGGGCATCAACCCCGAATCGCTGCGCGGCAGTAAGACCGGCGTGTTCGTCGGTACCAACGGCCAGGACTACCAGCACCTCGTGCTGGAGGCGGGCACGGACGTAGCTGGCCACGCCGGCACCGGACTGGCTGCCAGCGTCATCTCCGGCCGGTTGTCCTACACCTTCGGGCTGGAAGGCCCCTCGGCCACGGTGGACACCGCCTGCTCGTCCTCGCTCGTCGCGATGCACTGGGCGGCCCAAGCGCTACGCGGCGGTGAATGTGACTATGCGCTCGTAGGTGCCGCGACCGTCATGGCCACGCCCATGAACTTCGCTGGCTTCACCATCCAAGGTGGACTCGCGCCCGACGGGCTGTGCAAGGCTTTCGGTGATGACGCGGACGGCACCGGCTGGTCCGAAGGGGCCGGTATGTTGCTGCTCGCGCGGCGCTCCGACGCCGAGCGCGACGGGCGCCCGATTCTGGCGGTACTGCGCGGTTCCGCGGTGAACTCCGACGGCGCGTCCAACGGGCTCACCGCGCCGAACGGGCCTTCCCAGCAGCGAGTGATCCGGGCCGCGCTCACCGCGGCCGGACTGTCTACACAGGACGTTGACCTGGTGGAGGCGCACGGTACTGGGACACCCTTGGGTGATCCGATCGAGGCGCAGGCGTTGCTGGCAACCTATGGTCAGGACAGGGAGTCGCCGCTACTGCTTGGTTCGGTCAAATCGAACCTGGGGCACACACAGGCCGCTGCTGGCGTCGCGGGGCTACTCAAGGCCATCCTCGCGCTGCGCCACGCCGAGACACCGCGCACTCTGCACGTCGCCGAGCCGTCCTCGCAGGTGGACTGGAGCAGTGGCGATATTCGCCTGCTCACCGAGCACGGAGCCTGGCCGACCACGAACCACCCGCGCCGAGCCGGTGTGTCATCGTTCGGAATCAGTGGTACGAACGCGCATGTCATCCTCGAGCAGGCTCCCGAACCGGCGAACCCGACCGAATCCGCCGAACCAGCTCAGTCCAGCCCGCCTGCCATCGTGGCCCTGCCGGTATCCGCCGCCAGCCCAGCGGCACTGGACGGACAGCTGGGCCGGCTACGCGATTTCCTTGCCGACAACCCGGAGACCACCCGGGCAGCCATCGCGCGCACCCTGGTCACCGGCCGCGCGGCACTGGAACATCGCGCGGTGCTCCTCGCCGACGACGACGGGCTCACCGAAATCGCCCGCGGTCAGGTCGGCGAACACGGAGTCGCGGTCCTATTCGCGGGGCAGGGTTCCCAGCGACTCGGGATGGGCCGCGAGCTCTACCACCGGTTCCCGGTATTCGCCGCCGCTTTTGACGAGACAGCGGCACGCTTTCCCGGGCTGCGCGACGTTGTCTGGGGCGCGGACCAGACCGAGCTGGATCGGACCGGCTGGGCACAGCCAGCACTGTTCACCCTCGAGGTAGCGCTGTTCCGACTGCTCGAATCGACCGGTACGAGGGTGGATTTCCTCGCGGGACACTCCATCGGCGAGATCGCGGCGGCCCATGTGGCCGGGGTGCTGTCCCTGGACGATGCCGGCACCCTCGTCGCCGCGCGGGCCCGACTGATGCAGGCACTCCCCGAGGGCGGCGCGATGGTCGCGCTTCGGGTCAGCGAGTCGGAGATAGCGCCACTGCTCACCGACGGCGTGTCCGTTGCCGCGGTGAACGGGCCGGAGTCAGTGGTCATCGCCGGCGTCGAGGACGAGGTGATGGCGGTGGTCGGGCAGCGGGAGCACACCCGGCTGCGCGTTTCGCACGCGTTCCACTCGCCGCTGATGGAACCCATGCTGGACGAGTTCCGCGTGGCCATCGCGAACCTCAATTACCAGAAGCCGACCATCCCGATGTTCGGCGAAGTGACCGATCCCGAGTACTGGGTGGCGCACGTCCGGAACACCGTGCGGTTCGCCGATACGGTCAGCGGCCTGCGCGCCGGTGGTACCAATGTGTTCCTCGAACTCGGCCCGGATGGCACGCTGTCCGCGCTCACCGGCGCGATAGCCGAGGAAGCCGTGACCATACCGGTGCTCCGCAAGGAACGCGCCGAAGAGGCCACCTTCCTGACCGCCCTTGCCCAGCTGCACACCATCGGCTCCCGGGTGGACTGGACCACGCTGCTCGAGGGCGCCGACGCGCGGCAGGTCGAGCTGCCAACCTACGCGTTCGCCAGGCAACGCTACTGGCCCACGGCGGTAGCGCCCGCGGCGGATGCCTCGGCGCTGGGCATGACAGGTACCGGTCATCCGGTGCTTGGCGTGGCGGTACCGGTCGCCGGAGTCGACGAGGTGCTCTCGCTTGGATCGCTTTCGGCGGCCACCCAACCGTGGTGGGACACCCAGGCGGTGCTCCCTGCCGCCGTGCTCGTCGAAATCGCCACACATATCGCTGATCAAGCCGGTTGCGCGGAGATCGCCGAGTTGACGATCGAACGGTCGTTCGCCGCCACCGATGGCGAACTACGGCTACAGGTTCGAGCGGGGGAACCGGACGCGGACGGCAACCGCGCCATCGACGTGCATGCTCGCGCCGCGTCATCCGAACAGGACTGGCATCGGCACGCCACCGGGGTGCTTGCCGCCATGTCCACGGACTTCGACATGGACCCAATAGGACAGTGGCCGCCGGCAGAAGCCACCGCCGACGGCGATGGTCGATGGGTACGGGGCAGCGAAATCTTCGTCGCCGTGGCACTCGACCCAGCCACCTCGGACACTGACGACAGTCGCTTCGCGCTGCACCCAGAGCTACTGACCGCCGTGTTCGCCAAGGCGGGACTCGCCGGTCAACCGATATCCGCGCGCGGCTGGCGACTGTATGCCACTGGTGCCAACGCGCTACGGGCACGGCTGACCCGTACCGGCCCCGATACCGTCGCGCTCACCGCCGTCGACCTCGCCGACGAACCGGTGTTGACCGTCGACGCGATCACCATTGGAGAACTCGACGACACCCCCGAGCAGCGGACGGCGTCGTTGCTCGGGCTGGACTGGGTCGCGATACCTGACCTGAATCCGACGAACGACCAGCTGCCCGTGTTGCGGACCGTGCCGGAACTGGCCGCAGCGCCACCGCCACTGGTGATCGTCCCGATCAGCTCCGAAGGGCCACTGGTGCAAGCCGTGGGCGATGTGCTCGAGCTACTGCAGTGGCTGCTCGCCGAACCCGCGTTGGCGGACACGCGGTTCGTCCTGCACACCAATGGTGCGACCACCGGCGCCGATCTTTCCGCCGCGGCGGCCTGGGGCATCGCTCGGTCGGCGCAGGCGGAGAACCCGGACCGCATCCTGCTGGTTGACACCGAAGCAGGCGGTGATCCCGGTGCCTACGCCGAGGCACTGTTTGACGCGGGCGAAACCCAGGTGCGCATCGTGGACGGAGTACCGCTGGCGCCCCGGCTCGCGAACCTGAACCCGGGCTTCGGCAGCAGCTGGAACCCGGCGGGCACCGTGCTGATCACCGGCGGGACGGGTGGCCTTGGCGGGCAACTGGCCCGGCACCTGGTCGCCGAGCACGGCGTGCGGCACCTGGTGTTGACCAGCCGCCGCGGCCCCGAGGCTGCTGGCGCGGACGAACTGCGCGCCGAACTGGTCGCGGCCGGGGCATCAGTAGACGTGCTTGCCTGCGATATCGCGGTGCGCGAGCAGGCGGCTGAACTCCTTGCCGGCATCTCGCCGGAACACCCACTCACCGCCGTGGTGCACGCCGCCGGCGTCCTCGACGACGGCGTGCTCAGTTCGCTCACCCGCGCCCGACTGCGTGCGGTGCTCGAACCCAAGGCGCTCGGCGCGTGGCACCTGCACGAGCTGACGCTGGACACCGAACTTGCCGCGTTCGTGCTGTACTCCTCGGTATCCGGGATCGGTGGAACACCAGGTCAGGCCAACTACGCCGCGGCGAACACGTATCTGGACGCGCTCGCCGCGCACCGGGTATCGCGTGGCCTGCCAGCCCAATCGTTGGCCTGGGGCCCGTGGGCCGAGGGCGGCGGCATGACCGGCACCCTGACCGATGAGCAGCTGGCCAGGATTACCCGGGGCGGGATGCCTCCGCTGTCGCTCACCGAAGGGCTCACCCTGTTCGACGCGGCGATAGCCAGCGACGCGAACTATGTCTACGCCGCTCGGCTCGCCGGGACCGGCAGCACCGCCCGACCCGGGCCCGTAGCCCCTGCCGAGGAAGTACCGCCACTGCTCCGCGGAATGATCCGGGTCGGCCGCCGCCGTTCGACCGGGGCGCCTGCCGCGGTGGGGTTGGTCGAACAGCTCGCAAGGTTGGATCCGACCGGTCGGGATCGGCTGCTACTCGACCTGGTGCGCGACACCGCTGCGACCGTACTCGGGCATCCGAGCACCGAGGCGATCACCGCCGATCGAGAGTTTCGCCAGGTCGGCTTCGATTCGCTGACCGCGGTGGAGATGCGCAACCGACTGGTCGGCACTACGGGACTGAAGCTTCCGGCGACACTGGTGTTCGACTATCCGACCCCGAAGGTGCTTGCCGACTATCTTGGCGTCGAACTACAGGGCGAAGCCAGCGCCGCGGCCAGTACGGCGTTGTTCGCGGATCTGGACCGGATCGAGGCGGCGGTCACGTCTGGTGAACCGGATGAAGCCACCAAGGCGGGACTTGCTACGCGGCTGCGGACCCTGCTTGCCGCGGTGACCGCGGCGGAGGCAACGGGAGACACCGGGCTCGCGGATCGGCTCAGCTCGGCAAGCGCGGACGAAGTCCTCGCGTTTATCGACAACGAGCTCGGTCGGCGGCCAGACCGCTGATCCGCCGAGGTAACCAACGCCGGAGGCCGTAGGCCGGACAGTAAGCCACATAGTTTGTGATCCCCGAGAAAGGCTGGTTGATCGAGGTGCCGGAGGAAGGCGAACTCGTCGAATACCTCAAGTGGGTGACGGCTGACCTGCACCGGACCCGACAGCGTCTGGAAGATCTCGAGTCAGGTAGGCAAGAGCCAGTCGCCATTGTCGGTATGGGCTGCCGGTTCCCTGGCGGTGTGCGCACTCCCCGAGAGCTGTGGCAGCTGCTCTCCCAGGGGCAGCACGGGATCGGCGCCTTTCCCACCGACCGGGGCTGGGATCTGGACACGCTGGCCGGTGATGGTGCCGGGCACAGCGCCAGTGTGCGCGGTGGCTTCCTGACCGACGCCGCCGAGTTCGACCCCGGATTCTTCGGCGTATCGCCCCGTGAGGCGGTGGCGATGGATCCACAGCAGCGGTTGCTGCTCACCACATCCTGGGAGGCGATGGAGCGCGCCCATATCGACCCGCGTTCGTTGCGCGGCAGCCGGACCGGGGTGTTCGTCGGTACCAACGGCCAGGACTACGTACACCTGCTGCTGAAATCCGGCGAACATCGGGAAGCACATGCCGGAACCGGGGTGGCGGCCAGCGTGATCTCTGGCCGGCTGTCGTACACGTTTGGTCTTGAGGGTCCCTCGGTCACGGTGGACACCGCATGCTCAGCTTCGCTGGTGACCCTGCATCTGGCGGCCAAGGCGTTGCGGGACGGGGAATGCACGCTGGCATTGGCCGGCGGTGCGACGGTGATGGCCACCTCGGCCGCGTTCTCCGGGTTCACGCAGCAGGGCGGTCTCGCACCTGACGGGTTGTGCAAGGCCTTTTCCGCCGATGCGGACGGCACCAGCTGGTCGGAAGGCGCTGGGGTGCTCGTCCTGGAAAAGCTTTCCGACGCGCGGCGCCATGGGCATCCGGTGCTCGCCGTGCTGCGCGGCTCAGCGGTGAACTCGGACGGCGCGTCCAACGGGCTCACCGCGCCCAACGGGCCTTCCCAGCAGCGCGTGATTCGCGCGGCGCTGGCCGGTGCTGGACTGGCCGGTGCCGATGTGGACTTGGTCGAAGCCCATGGCACCGGTACCACTCTGGGTGATCCGATCGAGGCGCAGGCTCTGCTGGCCACCTATGGCCAGGATCGCGCGGCGCCGGTATTGGTCGGCTCGGTCAAGTCGAACCTCGGCCACACCCAGGCGGCCGCAGGTGTCGCAGGCGTGATGAAGGCGGTACTGGCGATCGAAGCCGGCATCGTGCCGCCCACGCTGCATGTGACCAGCCCGTCCAGCCATGTCGATTGGCAGGCCGGCGCGGTAACCCTGGCGACCGAGCGCACCAGCTGGCCGGCGGCGGACAGACCACGCAGGGCAGCGGTATCGGCCTTCGGAATCAGCGGCACCAACGCGCACGTGATCCTGGAACAGGCGCCGGAAGTCGAAGCGGCTGAGCAACCGCCGGCCGTACTCGCACCCTCGGTCATCCCGTTCGTGGTATCCGGTCGTAGCGCCCGTGCCCTGGACGCGCAGCTCGATCGGCTGCTCGAGTTCGCGGCAGCCGAGCCAGCACATCCATCGCTGGATCTTGGCGCCTCGCTCGCCGGGACACGCTCGGCGTTCGAACACCGCGCGGTGCTCTACCCAACCCACGATGGCTACACCGAGATCGCCCGCGGGCAGGCAACACCGCGTTCGCTCGCGATCCTCTTCTCCGGCCAGGGCAGCCAGCACCTCGGGATGGGCCGCGAACTGGCCACGCGCTTCCCGGTGTTCACGGCGGCACTCGACGAGGTCATGGCGCATTTCCCCGGGCTGCGCGCGGTGATGTGGGGGCAGGACCAGGAACTGCTCAACCGCACTGGTAATGCCCAGCCGGCGCTGTTCGCCACCGAAATCGCGCTGTACCGGCTACTCGAGTCATGTGGGCTGCGTGCCGAGCAGCTGGCCGGGCACTCCATCGGCGAGGTGACCGCCGCCGCGCTCGCCGGGGTCCTCTCGCTCGACGACGCCTGTCGACTGGTTGCCGCGCGAGCACGACTGATGGACGCGTTACCGCCAGGCGGGGCGATGATCGCGGTCAACGCGTCCGAAGTGGAGGTTGAGCCACTACTGGCCGGCCAGGAAACCACCGTGTCAATCGCGGCGGTCAACGGGCCGTCCTCGGTCGTGGTCTCCGGTGCCGAGTCCGCTGTCCTGGCCGTTGCCGAGCACTTTGCCGCGTTGGGCCGTAAAACTGCTCGCCTGCCGGTATCGCATGCCTTTCACTCGCCATTGGTCGAGCCGATCCTCGAGGAGTTCCGTGCCGTCGTCGCCGGGCTGACCTTCGCCCCACCCAGAATCCCGATTGTGTCCACCGTGACCGGTTCGCTGGCCAGCCCGGAGGAGTTGGCCGAACCCGACTACTGGGTACGGCAGTTGCGCCAGCCGGTTCGGTTTGCCCAAGGAGTCGCCGCGCTACACGAGGCGGGCGCGAACACCTTTCTCGAAGTCGGCCCGGAGGCATCACTGGTTGCCGCCGTACCGGATGTCCTCGACGAAACGCGGGATGCCGCGACTCCGGTGATCGCGGTCGGTGCCCAGCGACGGGGGAGAGGTGAGGAGCTGGCGTTCATCACCGCACTTGCCCGAATGCATACCGCCGGTCTCAATGTCGACTGGGCGGGCGTGTTCGCCGATACCGGTGCGCGGATCGTGGAACTACCTACCTACGCGTTCCAGAACGAGCGCAACTGGCCGGCCGTCGAAGACGGCGGACTGCCCGACCCCGCGGCGCTCGGGCTCCGAGCCACCGAGCACCCGTTGCTACACGCCGCGGTCGCGGTGGCCGGCACCGATCGAGTAGTGCTTTCCGGACAGATCTCCCCGGGAACCAGTGCGTGGCTAGCCGAACATCGGGTTGGCGGTGCCGTCCTGTTTCCCGGTACCGGGTTCCTCGAGCTTGCCGTGCTCGCCGGGGACCACGTCGGCTACGCCACCGTGGAGGAGCTGACGTTGCTCGTGCCACTGGTGTTCACCGGTACCGAATCCGTCACGGTGCAGACGGTCGTCGGCGAACCAGCCGACGACGGACGTCGCTCGGTGGACGTGTACTCGCGCCCGAGCAATGACCAGGACGCCGCGTGGACCCAGCACGCCACCGGCTCGTTGACCGCCGCCCCAACCGAGCCCGTGCTGTCCGTCGCCGAATGGCCGCCGGCCGGCGCCGAGCCCATCGACCTCACCGATTTCTACCCTCGTCTCACCGAGCGCGGATTGGCCTACGGGACGGTGTTTCAGGGATTGCGGGCCGCGTGGCGGCTCGACGACGCGGTCTATGCGGAAGTGGTGCTTCCCGAGCAGGCCGAGGACACCGAATGGTTCGGCCTGCACCCGGCGCTGCTGGATGCCGCGCTACACGCCTCGGTGTTCGTGCCGGACCTGTCCGGTGGGCTACTGCCGTTCGAATGGGCAGGGATGTCCCTACACGCCTCGGGCGCGCGAGCGCTGCGGGTGCGGCTTGCCAGCGTGGGCACCGATACGGTGTCGGTCGCGGCGAGCGACGTGGCGGGGAAGCCAGTCGCCACGGTGACCGCGTTGTCGTTGCGTGGCGCGAACTCCGAAGCATCGACCGTTACCAGGCAGGCCCCGAGCAGCGCGGAGTCGCCGTTTCTGCCCACGTGGGTGCCCGTCCAGATCGAGGCCCCGGCCAGCGGACTACGCTGGGCGGTCGTCGGCGGTGATCAGTTCGACCTTGCCAACCTCCTGCACCTGTACGGCGAACAGCTCGCCGGCTACGTGGACGAGCTGGCTCAGCCAAGCACCGCGCCGGACGTTTACCTGGTTCCGCTCGCCACCGAGATGCAGGGGCCAGAGCAGGTACGCGAGCTCACCGAACGCGCCCTGAAGCTGGTCACGGATCTGCTTGCCGATCCGGAACTGGCCGCCTCCCGGATCCTGTTCGTGACCAGTGGCGCGGTGTCCGTGGCGGGTGAACCGGTACGCGACCTGGCCGCGGCCGCGGCCGCGGGGCTGATTCGCTCCGCACAGGCGGAAAACCCGGAGCGCATGGTGCTGCTGGACCTCGATGCCGCGGCCGCCGCACCGGATGCGCTGCTTGCGGCGCTGGACGCGGCGGAACAGCAGCTGGCGCTACGCGACGGTGTGCTCTACAGCCCACGGCTCACGAAGGAGGGATCCCGGGGTCTCGTCCCGCCCATTGGCCAACCGTGGCGGCTGGACTCCGCTCGCCGAGGCAGCTTGGCTGCCTTGGCGCTGACGCCTTGCCCCGAGGTGACCGAACCGCCCAGGGGCCGCGACGTGCGGATCGCGGTCCGTGCTGGTGGGCTGACCTTTCGAGATGTGCTTTCCGCGCTGGACATGTATCCGGGCGAGCCGTTCCCGTTCGGTGCCGAGGCGACCGGAGAAGTCGCCGAGATCGGGCCCGATGTCGTGGATCTGGCCGTAGGGGACCGGGTAATGGGCATCGTGTACGGCGCCTTCGGCCAGTTCGCGGTCACGGACGAGCGATACCTGGTGCGGGTCCCGGATGGCTGGTCCGACGAGATCGCTGCTTCGGTTCCGCAGGCCTTCCTGACCGCCTACTACGCGCTCGTCGAGCTGGCCGGGGTAAGCAGGGGAGAGCGGGTGCTCGTCCATGCCGGAGCCGGAGGCGTTGGGATGGCGGCGATCCAGCTGGCCCAGCACCTCGGCGCCGAAGTGTTTGCCACCGCCAGTGAGTCGAAGTGGGACACACTGCGCGAGTTGGGTGTGGGGCAATACCAGGTTGCCTCCTCCCGCGAACTCACCTTCGAACGGCATTTCGGTTATGTCACCGAAGACGAGGGTGTTGACGTCGTACTCAACTCGCTTACCGGTGAATTCGTCGACGCATCGCTACGGTTGTTGCGCCCGGGCGGTCGATTCCTCGAGATGGGTAAAACCGACCCACGTGACCAGGACGGTATCCCGGACCGGGTTCGTTACCTGCCATTTGACCTTGGTGACCTGCCACCCGAGCGAATCCAGTCGATGCTTGTCGAGTTGCTGAAACTGTTCGACGAGAACACATTGCGGCCCCTGCCGGTGCGCAGCTGGGACGTGCGTCGGGCCGGCGAGGCGTTCCAGCACATGCGGCAGGCCGAGCACACCGGAAAGATCGTGCTCACCGTGCCGCGTTCCGTTGAACCCACGGGCACGGTACTGATCACCGGCGGAGGTGGGCTTGCCGGTCATCTCGCGCGACATCTGGTGACGGCCAAGGGCCGCCGGCGACTCGTGATCGCCTCCCGGCGCGGAGCTAATGCTCCAGGAGCGGCCGAGTTGCGCGCCGAGCTCAGCCAACTCGGCGCGACGGTGGAGTTCAGCGCCTGTGACCTCACCGACCGGGCCGCGCTGGCGCGGCTGCTCTCCGGTATCAACGATCTCACGTCAGTGGTACATACCGCAGGGGTACTCGATGACGGGCTGGTGACGTCACTGACGGCGGACCGGCTGAACGCGGTGCTGGCGCCCAAAGTGGACGCGGCGTGGCATCTGCACGAACTGACCAGGGACAGGGACGTCACCGAGTTCGTGCTGTTCTCCTCGGTAGCCGGACTGCTTGGTAGTCCCGGCCAAGGCAACTATGCGGCGGCGAATTCCTTTTTGGACGCCTTGGCGAGCCACAGGCGGGTACTCGGGTTGCCGGCGACGGCGCTGGCCTGGGGCTCCTGGGATGCGGCAGCGGGGATGACCGGCGAGCTCAGCGAGGTGGAACGCAAGCGGCTCGGCCGATCCGGCCTACCGCCACTGACTCCCGAGCAGGGCATGGAGCTGTTCGACATCGCGCTCGCCACCGATGCCCCGGTGCTTGCCCCGGTGCGGGTGCTTGCCTCCGCGTTCGGCCCGCAGGTGCCGCCACTGTTGCGCGAACTCAGCCCCACCGTGCAGCGTCGGGCGAACGCGGCAACCGGAGCCGAGCGGGCGGACCAGTCGCTTTCGGAACGGCTGCGCGCGATGACGGAAGGGGAGCGGACCGCGCTGCTGCTGGATATTGTGGTCAACAACGTGGCAGGGCTACTCGGCCATGACGATACCAGCGAGATCGATCCGAACCGTTCGTTCCTGGAGCTCGGCTTCGACTCGTTGATCGCGGTGGAACTACGCAACCAACTGTCCGAAATGGTCGACCTGCGGCTGCAGACGGCGGTGATCTTCGATGCTCGAACTTCGGCGGGTCTCGTCGCGGAACTGAGTACTCAGCTCGCCGCGCAAGGGCCGGCAACCGAGGGGGCCGTGGCCGGCGGGGCGCGGGGACCGGCGACCTCGGCCGAAGGCGAAACCCTCCGCGACATCTTCTTCGGTGCCGTACGGGCTAAGCGACTCCCGCAGGCGATGCGGATGCTCGGTGCCGCCGCGTTGACCAGGCCGATGTTTCACAATCCGGCAGAACTACCGGAGCTGTCCGAACCGGTCATCCTCGCGGAAGGCCCCCGGACACCCCGGTTGATCTGCATCGCCGCGCCGGGGGCAACTGGTGGCGCGCACCAGTACGCGCGGCTGAGCGCGCATTTCCGCGCGGACCGGACGGTGAGTGCGCTGCCACTGATGGGGTTCGCCAGCGGGGAAGCGCTGCCCGCGACAGCGGACGCGGCGATCCGCGTGGTGGCCGAGAGCGCCTTGCATGCCAGCGAAGGCGAGCCGTTTGTCCTTGTCGGGCACTCCTCGGCTGGCGCGCTCGCCTACCTGGCGGCCAACAAGCTGACCAACACCTGGGGGATCCGGCCGGAGGCGGTGATCATGCTCGACACACTCGGGTTCAGCTACGGGCAACCGGGTGATGGTGGGGCGGACGCGTTGAACTTCGCGGATATCGGCGACTTCTACTTCGCCGATATCGACACCCCGACCGTGTCCCTGGACACCGCCCGGCTGACCGCCATGGCGCACTGGCAGTACCGGATCGAGGAGATCACGCCGGAAGATCCGGTGGTACCGACGCTGCTGTTGCAGTGCTCGCGGCTCGCGGATGGCACCAAACTGGATATCTCGGAAGCGCCGGTACCCGCGGATACCGTGATCGTGATGGACACCGACCATATGGGTCTGGCCCAACAGGACTCGGCCACCACGGCAGAGACCATTGTGGACTGGCTCGGCACGGTGGTGCCGGCGGCGCGCTGAGTGCCATCCGGCGGGTTGTCGCCGCTGACCGCCCGTAGGGAGCGGTGGTCAGCAGTGATGCCTCAGTGCGCGGTTTCGGCTGCGCGCCAGCGCACCGGAAGGCCTTCCAACCCGAAGATCACGCCGTCGTAGCGGAACGGCAGCTCGGCTGCCGGCACGGCAAGTTCCAGGTCGGGCAGGCGTTCGAAGAGCGAGCGGTATGCGATATCCAGCTCGGCGCGGACCAGGTTCTGCCCGAGGCACTGGTGAACTCCAAAACCGAAGGCGACATGGTGCCGCGCGGACCGGGTCGGATCGAACGCATGTGGACATTCGAACGTCGAGTCGTCATGGTTCGCCGAGGCGAGCAGTGGCACGATCCCGTCGCCGGCTTTGATCTGCTGGCCGCCGATCTCCAGGTCCTCCGTCGCGACGCGCAGTGCCACGATGTTCGCCACCGAGTAGTAGCGCAGCACTTCCTCGACTACTCGATCGTCACCGATCCACTGCCGGTTGAGCAGCAGCGTGGTCATCCCGAGCGCCATATTGTTCGCGGTGGTTTCCTGGCCGGCGATGAGCAGCAGCAACGCCGCGCCGGACATTTCGATCACGGAGAGGGTGCCTGCTTTGATCAGCACGCTGAGCAGGTCGTCACCTGGGCGGTGTTGTTTGATCTTGATGAGCCGGTTGAGGTAGCGCAGCAGGTATTTGGTGCTGTTCTCACGTTCGTCGTGCGTGGCCGACATGCTGACCAGCGCCCGAATGTGCTCTTCGAAAAAAGGCCGGTCAACCTTGGGCACGCCCAGTAGCGCGGCGATCACGAGCGAGGGCACCGGCCCGGTGAAGTCGCGAACCAGATCGGCCTCGCCGCCCTTGGCCGCCAGGTTGTCCAGCACGTCGTCGACGACTTCCTGAATGGCCGGCCGCAGCTCCCGGATGCGGCGAATAGTGAACTCCGGGATCAGGGCCTTGCGGAACCGGTCGTGTTCGGGTGGGTCGAGCGCGACGAACCAGCCGGGTATCTCGTCCTGCCCTGGTACCCCGCCGGTCCGGCCGGCCGAGGGAAAGCCCTCGTGCTTCGGGTTGGAACTGATTCGCTTGTCGGTAAGGACGGTGCGCACGTCCGCGTAGCGCGTCGCCAGCCACACCTTCGAGCCGGTCGGCATGATCGAGTAGACCATGCCGTTCGCGGAACGGTAGTCCGCGTACTGCGGCGGAGGGAACGGCTCACCTGGCCGCCGCACTGGGAATTCGACAAGCTCCGAGCCGATAGCCATGGGCGTCAGGCTTGCACGGCTCGGTCAGAGTATTCCCTAGTCCTGCCAGAGCCACACCGCTAGGAACGGCCGCGTACGGTGCGGAGCTCCGGGCGCTCACAGGGGCAGCGGTCTTCGGGTATGGGCACGGCCATGAGCGTCGGCCCGGTTTGCAGACCGGTTGTGATGGGCTCGCGCTCGGTAGCGAACTGGTGCCACAGCTGGCCCTCGTCCACCAGCGACATGTCAGGGTTGCTTGCGGCCTTGCGCAGTTCGGATGACAGCCATTCGACGACCTCGTCGGGCCCGTTGAGCGCCGCTTGGAAGTTGGACCGCTGTGCTTCCGAGTCGGCTAGTCGCGCGGCGTCCACATGCCCGTGGTAGTGCGGTTCTTCGGTCTGCTTTCGGGCCACGGTCTCTCCTCATTCTGGCTGTACGCGGTGCCGGAGCTGACGGTCCACGGTACCGCTCGATGGCTTGTGACAGTCCAGTGACTCAGCGCCGTGGTGCGGCGCAGCCGCTCGCCATGGATGACGTCCAGCATCAACCTTCTAGGGGAAACCTCAGCGCGGTCGATCATATGTTTGCCGCGATAACCCTGGTCCGGTGACAGCTTGGGAGCAGAACGAGCATGGCCGACGAGGAAAAGCTGCGGGATTACCTCAGACGTGCCATCGCCGAGGCGCACGAGAGCAAGACACGTCTCCAGGAGGTCACCAGTCGCGCTAGTGAGCCGATCGCGGTAATCGGCATGAGCTGCCGGTTTCCCGGCGGCGCGGACACGCCGGAAGACCTCTGGCGGATCCTCGCCGACGGCGTGGACACCGTCACCGACCCACCGGCGGACCGCGGCTGGGACACCGACGCCCTCCAACACCCCGATCCGGACCACCCCGGCACCGCTTACACCCTGCAAGGCGCCTTCCTCGACCGGGCCGCCGCCTTTGACGCCGACTTCTTCGGTATCTCACCTCGCGAGGCGGTGGCCACCGATCCGCAACAGCGGCTGATGCTGGAGATCGCCTGGGAGGCAGCCGAACGCGCGGGTATCGATCCTCGATCGTTGCACGGCGGCGACACCGGCACCTTCATCGGCGGCTACGACGCCCAGTACGGCGAGGCCCTTGGGCGCCAGCAGCGACTCGAAGGACACGCGGTCACCGGCCTTTCGCCCAGCGTGCTCTCCGGGCGAATCGCTTACCAGCTCGGCCTCGAAGGCCCCAGCGTCACCATCGATTCGGCCTGCTCCTCCTCGCTGGTTGCCATCCACCTGGCGGTACAGGCACTACGCAGGGGCGAATGCGGTCTGGCCTACGCCGGCGGGGTCGCACTACTGCTCAGCCCCGATCTGTTCGTGATGTTCTCCCGGCAACGCGGCATGGCCGCGGACGGCCGGTCCAAGGCGTTCGCGGACGCCGCGGACGGTGTCGGCTGGGGCGAAGGCGCCGGCATGCTCATGCTGGAACGGCTCTCCGACGCGCGGCGCAACAATCACCCTGTATTGGCGGTTGTTCGCGGCAGCGCACTCAACTCGGACGGCGCGTCCAACGGACTCACGGCGCCGAACGGCCCCTCCCAGCAACGGATGATCAGTGCCGCACTGGCTGACGCGGGCCTCAGTCCACGAGAGGTGGACGCGGTCGAGGCGCACGGTACCGGCACCACACTCGGTGACCCGATCGAAGCGCAGGCGCTGCTGGAAACCTACGGCCAGGACCGCACCGAGCCGCTGTACGTCGGCTCGATCAAGTCGAATATCGGCCATACCCAGAACGCCGGTGGTGTCGCGGGCGTCATCAAGATGATCTTGGCGATGCGCAGCGGCGTGCTGCCACCGACCCTGCATGTGGACATGCCGAGCACTCATGTCGACTGGACAGCCGGTTCGGTTTCGCTGCTTACCGAAGCACGGCCGTGGCCGGAAACCGGACGCCCGATGCGCGCCGGGGTATCGGCGTTCGGAATCAGCGGGACCAATGCGCACATCCTTCTCGAGCAGGCGCCTGAGGAAGAGCCAGCCACCGAGCCGGACGAGCCGGTAGCAAGGCCAGAGCCCAGCGTGCTGCCCATTCCACTGTCCGGTCGCACGCCGGAGGTGTTGCGCGCGGTCGCCGCGCGCGCCACCCAACTCGAATCCGATTCCCTCGCCGATGTCGCGTACTCCTACGCGACCACACGGTCGGACTTCGCGCATCGGGCCGTCGTACTTGCGGCCGATATGACCGAGGCGCGGACCGGTATCGCCGCGCTCGCCGCGGGTACGCCCCACTCGACGGTGCTCACCGGCGTCGCGGACGGCGGGCGAACCGCGGCCCTGTTCAGCGGCCAGGGCGCACAGCGGATCGGGATGGGGCGGGAGCTGTACGAGCGTTTCCCGCTCTTTGCCGAAGCGCTTGACGCGGTGCTCGCCGAGTTTCCCGGGTTGCGCGAGGTGATGTGGGGCACCGACGAGACCGCGCTGCACCAGACCGGCTGGGCCCAGCCGGCCCTGTTCGCGGTGGAAGTCGCGCTATACCAGTTACTGACCTCATGGGGTGTCGTTCCCGATCAGCTTGCCGGACATTCCATCGGTGAACTGGCCGCGGCGTACGTCGCTGGCGTGTTCTCGCTGCCGGATGCCTGCCAGCTTGTCGGCGCGCGCGCCCGGCTGATGCAGCAACTGCCCGAGGGCGGCGCGATGGTGGCGGTTCGCGCCACCGAAGACGAAGTGGTGCCGCTCCTTGCCGACCCGCGGTTGCGCGACGGCGTTGCACTGGCCGCCGTGAACGGACCAGAATCTGTGGTGCTGTCCGGCACCGAAGACGCGGTGGCCGAGGTACTCGCAGCCTTCCCAGACCGCAAGACCACCCGACTGCGGGTGAGCCACGCGTTCCACTCGCCACTGATGGACCCGATGCTGGCGGAGTTCCGCCAGGTCGCCGAGGGCATCAGCTACCACCCGCCAGCCATCCCGCTGGTGTCTACCCGTACCGGTGGGCCAGTCTCCGAGGAGATCTGCTCGGCCGAATACTGGGTGAGCCAGGTACGGGACACTGTCCGGTTCGCCGATGCGGTGACCGCGCTACGCGCCGCGGGGACCACGAGGTTCGTGGAAGTCGGCCCAGACGCAGCCTTGTGCGCCTTGTTGCCGGACGATGTACTCGCCGTCGCGCTGCTACGCCGCGACCGCGATGAGGAGCGGACCGCGATCACCGGTCTCGCGCGGTTGTACGTGGCGGGCCTACCGATCCGCGCTGGCCTGTTCGCCGGCCTCGGCGCGCGGACGGTCGAGCTGCCGACCTATCCCTTCCAACACCAGGATTTCTGGCCCGAACCAGTCCGTGCGGCCAGTGCGACACTGACCGGCGACAGCGCCTTCTGGCAGCTCGTTGACGGCAATGTGGAAGCCTTCGCGGACGCCCTAGAACTCAGCTCGACCGCTGCCGCCGAAGTGCTCCCCGCGCTCACCAGCTGGCGCGAGCGACAGCAGGCCGCCGCCCGCACCGACTCGTGGCGCTACCGGGTTGACTGGACCCCGCTGCGAGGCACGACGAGAGCCGAACTCACCGGTCACTGGCTGCTGGTTCATCCGGACAACGAACTCCAGGTCAGTGTCGCGTTGGCAGCCGCGTTGCGTGCTGCCGGCGCCGAGGTGCGGCTGCTCCCGGTGGCGTGTGCTGCCGAGATCATCGCGTCTGATGTGGACGTATCCACTGTGGACGTGGTCGTGTCGTTGCTCGCCCTGGACGCGCGGGCCGAGGAGGGGACCGCGGCGGTTCCCGCCGGCCTCGCGGGCACCGTCCGGTTGCTGCGCGCGTTGGACGCCGAGGTACCGGTGTGGGCGCTCACCACGGGCGCGGTGACGACGGGCAGCCGGGACGTGGTGAGCCAACCGCTACAAGCCACGCTGTGGGGACTTGGCCGGGTCGCGGCGATCGAGCGACCAGCGGCCTGGGCGGGACTGGTCGACCTGCCCGAGACGGTGGACGAGCGCACCATGGAGCGACTGATCGCCGTGCTCGCCGGCGAATTCGCTCCCGAGGACCAACTCGCGGTCCGCTCCTGGGGGGTTTTCGGACGCAGACTGGTGCGTGCGCCAAGCGGTAAGCCGGGTGCGCCGTCGCGAACGCGACTGCGAGGCACCGTCCTGATCACGGGTGGTTCCGGTGGCCTTGGCGGTGTCGTCGCGCGCTGGGCTGCCGATTCCGGAGCGCAGCGTCTGGTGCTGCTCAGCCGGAGCGGCTGTGAACCGCCTGCGAGTATCGACATTCCGGTCTCAATAGTGCGCTGCGATGTGACCGACCGAGAAGCGCTGGCCTCGGTGCTCGATGAGTATCGCCCCAACGCCGTCGTGCACGCCGCCGGCACGGTACTCGGGGATGGCCCGGCCGCCGAGGTCACCCCCGCGCAGCTGGACGAACTGCTCGCCGCCAAGCTCGCCGCGCGGCATCTGCACGAATTGACCGAAGATCTGGACGCGTTCGTACTCTTCGGCTCCGCCGCGGGCGTGTGGGGCTCGGCGGGCATGGCCGGGTACTCCGCCGGCAACGCGTACCTGGACGCGCTCGCCGAGCACCGGGCTGCCGCTGGCCTACCAGCAACCTCGGTTGGCTGGGGCACCTGGGCCGACGTCGGACTGGCGGCCGAACATCGCGACGCATCCCGAAAACTGGACCGGTTCGGTGTCCGCGAGCTGGACCCTGCGGGCGCGATCGAGGTGCTTGACCAGGTGGTCGTCGAGGGACGACCAACTCTGGTGGTCGCGGAGATCGACTGGACGCGGTTCGCGCCGAGCTTCACCGCACGCCGACCAAGCCCGTTACTCGACGTCCTGTCGGGACCGCAGGAACCGGCTGAGCGTGTCTCGGCGCGGCCGACCCTGCCCGCCGACCCGGACGCGGTGCTGGAGCTGGTTCGCGGGGAAATCGCGGCGGTACTCGGCCACGCGGACACCGAGGCGATCACCCCGAATCGCGCGCTCGCGGAACTCGGTTTCGACTCGTTGACGGCGGTCGAACTGCGCGACCGCCTGGCCGCCACCGTGGGCGCCGCATTGCCCTCGACCATGGTGTTCGACTATCCGAATGCCGGGGCGCTGGCCGCTTTCCTGACCGAAACCCAGGATGACGGGACATCCGCCGAAACCCCGCGGGCGACGCGCCACACCGAGGATCCGGTAGTCATCGTCGGCATGAGCTGCCGCCTGCCAGGCGATATCACGTCGCCAGCAGAACTGTGGCGGATGCTGCTCGCCGAGGAAACCGGGGTGAGCGCGTTCCCCACGGATCGCGGCTGGGACCTGGCCGGGTTGGCCGCGAAGAGCTCTACTACCCAAGGCGGATTTCTCGCCGGCGCGGCGAACTTTGACGCTGAGTTCTTCGGTATCTCACCGCGCGAGGCGATCGCAACCGACCCGCAGCAGCGGTTACTGCTGGAAACAACCTGGGAAGCCATCGAAGCCGCGGGCATCGATCCCACGGAACTACGGGGCACTCGCACCGGCGTGTTCGTCGGCGGCAGCGGCCAGGACTATCTGTCGCTGCTCGGGATGAGCGAGGAGGAGACGGCCGGGCACGCGGGTATCGGTAACGCGGCAAGCGTCCTCTCCGGACGGATCGCCTACCTGCTCGGGCTCGAGGGGCCCGCGGTTACGGTGGACACCGCCTGCTCGTCCTCGCTGGTCGCCTTGCATCTCGCGGCTAGGGCGTTGCGCGACGGTGAATGCGATCGCGCGCTGGTCGGCGGTGTCACCGTAATGTCCACGGCGAACACCTTCGTCGAATTCTCTGTCCAGGGCGGACTAGCCGCGGACGGTCTATGCAAGGCGTTCTCCGACGATGCGGACGGAACCGGCTGGTCCGAAGGTGTCGGCGCGCTGATGCTTACCCGCCGCTCGGACGCGGAACGTGCGGGTTATCCGGTACTCGCGGTTGTTCGCGGCTCGGCGATGAACTCGGACGGCGCATCGAACGGCTTGACCGCGCCGAACGGCCCTTCGCAGCAGCGGGTGATTCGCGCTGCGCTTGCCTCAGCTGGACTGTCCGCGTCGGATGTGGACGTGGTCGAGGCGCATGGCACCGGGACGACGCTGGGCGATCCGATCGAAGCACAGGCGCTGCTGGCGACCTACGGACAGGATCGGGAGATCCCGCTGCTGCTCGGTTCGGTGAAGTCCAATCTCGGGCACACCCAAGCCGCCGCCGGGGTGACCGGCGTGATCAAGGCGGTACTGGCGCTGCGCTCGGGAACCGTGCCAGCCTCACTGCACGCCGCGACCCCGTCCTCGCATGTGGACTGGAACACGGGCGACGTCGAACTTGTCACCACCGCTACACCATGGCCAGCGACTGGCCGGGTCCGCCGCGCGGGCGTTTCCGCCTTTGGGGTAAGCGGCACCAACGCGCATGTGTTGCTCGAACAGGCCACCGATCTCGTGGTCGAGCACGAAGCCTCGCGGCCAACGCTGGTTCCCTGGGTACTGTCCGGGCATACCGCCTCGGCGCTCGCCGACCGGGAGCGGCAGCTCACGACCGTGGCCGCGCCGCCAGCTGAGGTCGGTGCCGCACTCGTGAAGCGGGCCGCCCTCGCGCATCGGTCGGTATTGTTGTCCACATCGGATAGTGTCGTTGCGGCCGCACGGGGTGTTGCCGGCGATCCTGGCCGGTTGGCGCTGCTGTTTGCCGGCCAAGGCGCGCAGCGGCTCGGTATGGGGCGCGAGTTGTATGAGCGATTCCCGGTGTTCGCGACCGCGTTTGACGATGTGGTTGATGCGCTTGACGCGCGGTCGACCGGCTCAGTGCGTGAGATCCTGTGGGGTTCGGACGAGGCTGAGTTGACCAAGACCGGCTGGGCCCAGCCGGCGTTGTTCGCGCTGGAAGTGGCGTTGTTCCGGCTGGTCGAGTCGTTCGGGGTCAGACCAAGTGTGCTGGCGGGGCATTCGATCGGGGAGATCGCCGCCGCTCACGTCGCGGGTGTTTTCTCGCTGGATGACGCTTGCACGCTGGTGTCGGCTCGTGCGCGGTTGATGCAGGCTTTGCCGGACGGCGGCGCGATGGTCGCCGTGCGCGCCGCCGAGGATGAGCTCACGCTGACCGATGGTGTCGCGATAGCGGCGGTGAACGACTCGGACAGTGTGGTGTTGTCCGGTGTGGCGGACGAGGTTCTGACGGCAGTAGGGGAGCGGAAGTACACACGGCTGCGGGTGTCACATGCGTTCCACTCGCCGTTGATGGATCCGATGCTGGACGAGTTCCGCGAGGCTATTACCGGAATCGAGTTCGGCGAGCCGACGATCCAGCTGGTCAAGGATGTTGGTTCGGTCGACTACTGGGTGAACCATGTGCGCGATACCGTGCGGTTCGCCGACGACCTTGCCGCGACCGAAGCCGATACGTTCCTGGAAATCGGACCAGACGCCACACTCTCGGCACTTGCCGATGGAATCCCGACACTCCGCAAGGACCAGGGCGAAGAAACCGCACTGCTCACGGCGCTTGCTCGGCTGCACGTTACCGGCGTGCAAGTCAACTGGAAAGCACTGTTCACCGGTATCCCACCGGCCGAACTACCGCCGTACCCGTTCCAACATCAGCGCTACTGGCCGACCCTGCCAACCACCGAACAGCCCATTGCGTCCTGGACGTACCAGGAAGTCTGGCGCCCGCATCCTGAGCTCGCCGCTGCCCAGCCTGCTGGCACCGCGGTCACGATCGCCGCGGCTGATCACCGGTGGCTCGCCGTCGTGCCGCCCGAGCCAGACGCTTGGACCAGCGCCGTCGCCACGGCACTCGGCGCGGAAACCGTCACTGTCCACGCCGACATGGACCACGCGGAACTGACCGCGGCACTCGCCGCAGCCGCGCCCACGGGCGTGCTCTCGCTACTGGCGACCGGGAGCAGTTCGACAGCCACCCCGTTTGGCGTCACGGCCACCGTGCGTCTGCTGCGCGCGCTCGCCGAAACCAGTTTGGACGCTCCGCTGTGGACACTCACCCGAGCCGCGGTGGCGACCACCCACGGTGAGGTGCCCGGCGAAAACCAGGCCGCCGTACTGGGACTCGGCCGTACCGCGGCGCTCGAATATCCCGTCGAATGGGGTGGCCTCCTCGACCTTCCTGCCGAGCTCACCGCGGGCGCGCTGGCCAACGCGACCGCCGTACTCGCCTCCGGCGGTGCGGAAGACCAGCTGGCAGTGCGCGAATCCGGGGTGTACGTCCGCCGGCTCGTCCCAGCCGAGCTGCCCAGCCCGGAACACTGGCGGCCGGCCGGCACGGTCCTGATTACCGGCGGGACCGGAGCGCTCGGCCGTCGCATCGCCCTTCGGCTCGCCGAACTGGGCGCCGAACATCTGGTACTGGTGAGCCGCAGCGGCCACGGAGCTCCCGGTTCGGCGGAACTACAAGCCGAGTTGGCCGAAACAGGAGTCCAGGTAACCTTGCGTGCCGCCGATGCCGCCGACCGGGAGCAGATGGCGGAGATTCTGGCGGAGCATCCGGTGGACGCAGTCGTGCACGCCGCCGGGGTAGTGCACGACGGCATTATCGACGGCCTCGAGGATGCCGACGTCGAGGCCATGTTCCACGCCAAGGTCAGCGCCGCGCGAGTGCTCGACGAACTCACCGCCGACCGCGATCTCGACGCCTTCGTGCTCTTCTCTTCGGCGGCAGGCATCCTCGGCAAGCTCGGCCAGGCCGGCTACGCCGCGGCTAACGCCGAGCTGTGCGCACTGGCCGCCCGGCGAAGGGCTGCCGGCCGGCCAGCAATCGCGCTTGGCTGGGGCGCCTGGTCCGGTGACGGGATGGCCGCTCACCTGTACGCTGACCTCCCCCTGCTCGACCCCGAAGCGGCCGTCGGCTTCCTCACCGTCGCGGCGCTCGCCGCGCAGCCGGCACTACTGGTACTCGACCTGACCGATCGACGACTGCTCGCGGGTCACCGCCACCACCCACAGTTCGCCGAACTGCCGGACGTGGCCGAGGCGCCACCCGCACCGGTCGCCACCCTGCGCGACCCCGCGGTGCTGCTCGATGCCGTACGGGGCGCGGTGACCCATGTCCTCGGGCACGCCAGCAGCGCCGATATCGACGTCGACAGGCCGTTCCGGGACCTCGGTTTCGACTCACTGACGGCAGTCGAACTACGCAACCAGCTGACCGCCTTGACCGGCATATCGCTCCCAGCAGGGACAGCGTTCGACTTCCCCACCGTGCGCCAGCTGACGGATCACTTGACCGCCCAGCTCAGCGGCGAGGACACGGACACAGCGGTCGCCGCCGCAACCGTGGACGAGCCGATCGCGATCATCGCGATGGCATGCCGGTTCCCCGGTGGCGTCGACAGTCCCGCGCGGTTGTGGCAGCTCCTCGCGGACGGGGTCGACGCGACCGGCCCGTTGCCCACCGACCGCGGCTGGGACCATGCCGAACTGGCCACCGGTGCCGGAGGTTTCCTGGCCGACGTAGCCGGTTTCGACGCTGGCTTCTTCGGTATCTCCCCGCGCGAGGCACTGGCGATGGACCCGCAGCAACGGCTCCTGCTGGAGACCACTTGGGAAGGCTTCGAACGGGCCGGTATTGACCCCGCGGCGGTGCGTGGCAGCCGAACCGGCGTATTCGTCGGAACCAATGGCCAGGACTACTTCGAGCTACTCCGCGCCAGCCCGGACGACACCGATGGGCACGCCGGCACCGGCATGGCAACCAGCGTGCTCGCCGGCCGGATCGCCTACACCTTCGGGCTGGAAGGCCCGGCGATGACGGTCGATACCGCCTGTTCATCATCGCTCGTGGCGCTACACCTGGCCGCCGAATCGCTGCGTCGTGGTGAATGCGACCTGGCCTTCGCCGGCGGTGTCACGGTCATGAGCACCGCGGGACCGCTGACCGAACTCGGCCGGCAGGGCGCGCTGTCCCCAGACGGCCGCTGCAAAGCCTTCGCGGACGGCGCGGACGGTGCCGGATTCGCCGAAGGCATCGGCATGTTGCTGGTGACCCGGCTCTCCGTAGCCCGTCGCGCGGGGTACCCGGTCGCCGCGATCGTCAAAGGCTCAGCCGTCAACCAGGACGGCGCATCCAACGGCCTCACCGCGCCGAACGGTCCCGCGCAGCAGCGGGTGATCAACCAGGCGCTCGCCAACGCCGGATTGTCCGGTTCGGACATTGATGTAGTGGAGGCGCACGGCACCGGAACCGCCCTCGGTGATCCCATCGAGGCCGAAGCCGTACTCAACGCCTACGGCCAGGGGCGGGAAACCCCGCTGTGGCTCGGCTCGGTGAAGTCCAATCTCGGGCACACGCAGGCCGCCGCGGGCGTTGCCGGGGTACTGAAGATCGTACTGGCCATGCGGCACCGGCTGATCCCGCGCACCCTGCATGTGGCCGAGCCGAGCTCGCATGTGGACTGGTCGGCCGGCACGGTCTCCGTGCTCGGCGAGGCCGTGCCATGGGGAACCGCCGACCGGCCGATGCGCGCCGGCGTGTCCTCGTTCGGTATCAGCGGTACCAACGCGCACGTCGTGCTCGAGGAGCCACCACCAGTGGCGAGCACGGAGCAGCCGGTAGATCCGCCCGCCGTGCCGTATCTGCTTTCCGCCCGAACACCCGCCGCGCTGAGCGACCTGGCCGAGCGGCTGTCCGATGTCGCCGAGGACCCGGTTGCGGTTGCCGCCGCACTGGGCAGCCGGACCCAGTTCAGCCACCGAGCGGTGGTGTTGGGTAAAGATACCGCCGAGCTGACCGATGGCCTGCGCGCCCTCGCCGAAGAACGACCCATGAGCGCGGTGGTCACCGGCGAAGCGGTCCCCGAACGTCGGGTGGTACTCGTGTTCCCCGGGCAGGGCGCGCAATGGGCGGGTATGGGTGCGGCGCTGCTCGACCAGGAGCCAGTGTTCGCTGAGGCGATCGAGGAATGCGCCGCGGCCCTCGAACCGTATATCGACTGGTCGCTGCACGGCGCACTTCGCGCCGATGGTGACCTGGATCGAGTGGACGTGGTGCAGCCGGCTTCCTGGGCGATGATGATCGCATTGGCCCGGCTGTGGGCCGCCTATGGCGTGCACCCGGACGCCGTCATCGGTCACTCGCAAGGGGAGATCGCCGCGGCGGTGCTCGCTGGCTCGCTGTCCATCCAGGACGCCGCGCGCGTCGTGGCGCTGCGCAGCAAGGCGATCGCGCGACACCTCGCCGGTCGTGGCGCGATGATATCGATCGCCGAGCCGGTAGAGGCGGTCATCGCACGGCTGAGTCGCTTCGGTGAGCGCGCTTCGATCGCCGCGATCAACGGCCCCACCTCCGTGGTGGTCTCCGGTGAGCCGAGTGCGCTCGCCGAACTGGTAGCCGAATGCGTCGAATCCGGGGTGCGCGCCAAAACCATTCCGGTCGACTATGCCTCCCATTCGGTACACGTCGAAGACATCCGCGACGTACTGCTGGCCGAACTCGCCGACATCACCCCACACGCCGCCGTCGTACCGTTCCGGTCCACGCGAACCGGAGATTGGAACCCAACCGCCGACGCCGAGTACTGGTACGACAACCTGCGCGGCACCGTTGGCCTGCACGACGCGGTCCGCGCGCTGGTCAAGGCCGGGCACGACACCTTCATCGAGGTGAGCCCGCATCCGGTGTTGACCCTGCCGATACAGGACAGCGCGGGTCCAGACGCCGCGGTGTTCGGCACTCTCCGCCGCGACGACGGCGGTGCCGATCGAATGCTGCGCGCACTCGCGGAGGCGCATACACGCGGTGTGCGGGTGGACTGGCCCACGATGCCGGGCGGCGCCAGCGTCATTGGCGACCTACCGACCTACCCGTTCCAGCGGGAGCGGTACTGGCCAACGGCGCCCACGCCAGCGCGGGAACCGGTCGATGGCCTGTGGGCCGCGTTGGACGATCCGACCACTTTCGCTACCGACCTGGGACTTCCCGCCGAGCTGATCACCGAACTGGCGCCCGCGTTGCGGTCCTGGCGAACTCGCCAGCACGCCGAATCCACCGTGAACGACTGGCGCTACCGGGCCGAATGGCGCCCGATCGCCGACACTCGTGCCCAGGTGCCGGATGGCACCTGGCTACTGGTCACCACCGAGTCGCTGGCCGAGGCGGCCGAGGGAACCGAGGTTGTCTCGAGCTTCGCCGACGCGGACGTTCCGCTGCGGGTGCTGCGGCTGGACGAAGCCGACCTCGACCGAACAGCGCTGGCTGACCGACTGCCGCCCCCAGAGGAGATCGCTGGCGTCGTATCCGTGCTCGCCGCCGCCGAGGAACCGAGCACGACCCATCCCGACCTCGCCCTCGGCTTGGCGCTGACCATCACGCTGATCCAGGCGTTCGGCGATGCCGGCTGGGACGCGCCCGTGTGGGCACTCACCCGAGGTGCGGTGTCCACAGGCGACACTGATCCGCTCACCAATCCAATACAGGCGCAGGTACTCGGGGTTGGCTGGACCGCGGCGCTGGAACACCCTCATCGCTGGGGTGGTGTGATCGACCTGCCAGCCGAACTCGACGACCGAGCCGCCAGCCGGCTACTTACCAGCCTTGCCGGCGGAGCCGATGCGGACCAGCTCGCTATTCGCGCAACCGGAATCCACGCTCGCCGCGTGGTGCGCGCTCCGGCAACCGGCGCGCCGCGGGAACGGTGGAGTCCGCAGGGAACGGTGCTGGTCACCGGTGGTACCGGCCAGCTGGGCCCATCGGTGGTGCGCTGGCTACTCGACAATGGCGCCAAGGACATCGTGCTCACCAGCCGCGCGGAACGGGAAGCCGGCTTCGACGAGCGGGTCGAGCTGATTCGTTGTGATATCACTGATCGCGCCGCACTCGCCGAGCTGATCACCGAGCTGGCCGAAACCGGCCGGCCGGTACGCACGGTGGTACACGCCGCCGCGGTGATCGAGCTCGCCGGGTTGGCCGAGACGACCCTGACGGATTTTGCCAGGGTCGTGGCCCCGAAAGTCAGTGGGGCACGAAACCTGCACGAGCTCGCCACCGACGCCGAGACGTTCCTGCTCTACTCGTCCAACGCCGGGCTATGGGGTAGTGGCGAGCATGCCGCGTACGTGGCCGGTAACGCCTACCTGAGCGCGCTGGCACAACACCGGCGGTCGGCCGACCTACCAGCTACCGCGATCCACTGGGGAAAATGGCCGGACAGTCGCGAAGTGCTCGAACAGTTCGGATCGGCCGATCCGTTTGGGGCGCGGCGCACCGGGCTGCGGCATCTGGACACCGAGCTGGCCATGACCGCGCTGCAGCGGGCACTGGACGACCGCGAGACGGCGCTGGCACTGGTCGATGTGGACTGGGCGCGCTACTACCCGGTGTTCAGTTCCGGGCGCTCGACCACGCTCTTCGCGGAGATTCCCGAGGTCGCCGAGCTGGCACGGGAACAGGCGAGCGCCACGCTCACCACGGAACTCGTCGATCGGCTCAGGCCGGTGGGTCCCGCTGAGCGGCGCCAGTTACTGCTCGGCGTGGTTCGGGCGGAAGCGATCGCGGTGCTGGGCTATACCAGTGTGGATGCGCTACCGGAGCGCACCGCCTTCCGAGAGGTCGGGTTCGATTCGGTTACCGCGATCGACCTGCGCAACCGGCTCACCGCGGCGACCGGCGTGCCGCTGCCCGCGACGCTGGTCTTCGATCACCCCAATCCGCTTGCGCTGGCCGACTACCTGTGCGATGAACTGCTTGGCACGACCGAACTCGGTGTCGAGGAGACCACGGGGACGACGCGAGCCGAAGAGTCCGACCCGATCGTCATCGTCTCCACCGCATGCCGCTTTCCCGGCGGTGTCAGCTCCGCCGAGGAGCTGTGGCGGCTCGTTGCCGATGGGGTGGATGCGGTCGGACCAGCCCCGGTCGACCGTGGTTGGGACACGCCCGCCGTCGGCGGTTTCCTCACCGACATCGCTGGTTTCGACGCCACGTTCTTCGGCATCTCGCCCCGCGAAGCACTCGCGATGGACCCGCAGCAGCGGCTGCTGCTGGAGACCACCTGGGAAGCCGTGGAACTGGCCGGGATCGATATGGGCACGCTGCGCGGTACCGCGACCGGCGTGTTCTTCGGGGGCAGCTACCAGGAATACGGTGAGATCGACGCCGACGTGCACTCGGTAACCGGCGTGTCGCCGGCCCTGATGTCGGGCCGAGTTGCCTACCTGTTCGGGCTGGAGGGCCCAGCGGTCACGTTGGACACGGGGTGCTCCTCGGCGCTGACCGCGTTACACCTTGCCTGCCAGTCGCTGCGTTCGGGCGAGAGTTCGCTCGCCCTCGCCGGCGGCGTCACCGTGATGGCCAGCCCGGTCGAGTTCGGTGGCTTCGGCGAGTTGGGCGCGCTCTCCGCGGAAGGCAGGTGCAAGGCCTTTGGCGCGGGCGCGGACGGGATGGGGCTCTCCGAAGGTGTGGGTGTGCTCCTGCTCGAGCGACTGTCCGACGCGCGCCGCAACGGACACCCGGTTCGCGCGGTCGTGCGGGGCAGCGCGATGAACCAGGATGGCGCGTCCAACGGCCTGACCGCGCCGAACGGCCCCTCGCAACAGCGGGTGATCCGGGCAGCGCTCGGCGCCGCCGGACTGTCCGGTTCGGACATTGACGTGGTCGAAGCGCACGGTACCGGAACCGCGCTCGGCGATCCGATCGAGGCGGGCGCGCTTCTCGCCACCTACGGCAGAGACCGCGCCACCCCGCTGTACCTAGGATCGGTGAAATCCAACATCGGACACGCCCAGCTCGCCTCGGGTGCCGCGAGTTTGATCAAGATGATCGAGTCGCTGCGCCATGCCGTGCTACCCCGAACCCTGCACGCCGAGCAGCCGTCACCGCATATCGACTGGTCAACCGGCGCGCTCCAGTTGCTCACCGAGAACACGGCGTGGCCCGACATGGACCGGCCACGCCGGGCAGCCGTTTCCTCGTTCGGGATCAGTGGCACCAATGTGCATGTGATCCTGGAACAGGCCGAGGTCCTGCCTCACACCGAGCCGCCTACCGTGCACACCCCGATACCATGGCCGTTGTCCGGGCATACTGAGGAAGCGATGCGGGCGGTAGCCGCCCTTCTTGCCGACATCGACCAGTCTTGCCCTGCCGATGTCGGCTGGTCACTGGTCACCGGTCGGCAGGACCTCGACCATCGCGCGGTAGTGATTCCAGCAGCCGGAGCCGACATCGACTCGGCAGAGGCCCATACCACCGGATTGCATGCCGTGGCCGAGGGAAAACCCGCGCATGGCGTGGTCACCGGCGCGGCGTTGCCAGGGTCAGCAGGGCCAGTATTCGTCTTTCCCGGCCAGGGCACGCAATGGTGGGGGATGGGGGTGGGTCTGCTGGAGAACTCCCCAGTATTCCGCGAGACGATGACCGAATGCGCCGAGGCGCTGGCACCGTATGTCGACTGGTCCTTGCTCGACGTGGTGACCGGAACTGGTGACGACGATCTACTGTCCAGAGTAGACGTCGTACAGCCGGCGCTGTTCGCCATGATGGTCTCCCTCGCCGCGGTATGGCGCGCTCATGGCGTCGAGCCAGCCGCCGTGGTTGGGCACTCTCAGGGCGAGATCGCGGCCGCCTATGTGGCTGGTGCGCTTTCTCTTGCCGATGCCGCGGCGATCGTGGCACTGCGCAGCAAGGCGTTGTTGCCGCTGTGTGGCCGTGGTGGCATGGTCTCGCTGTCCTGCGGTGTGGACCGTGCCGGCGAGCTGATCGCGCCGTGGGGTAGCGATATCTCCGTGGCCGCCGTCAATGGTCCACAGACCGTGGTGGTCGCCGGCGCCGCGACCGCGCTGGACGAACTCGTACCCGCCTGCGTACGCGCAGGGGTGCGCGCGCGGCGGATCGCGGTGGATTACGCCTCGCACTCCACTCAGGTGGCGGAGATCCACGCCGAACTCGCCGAGGCGCTAGGACGCGTATCGGCAAAAACGGCTGATGTTCCGTTCTACTCCACCGTGCGCGGGGAACGGATCGATACCACGATACTGGACGCCGAATACTGGTACCAGAACCTGCGTTCCGCGGTGCGCTTCGAGGACGCGGTGTCGGCGCTGGTCGTCGCTGGGCACCACACGTTTATCGAAACAAGCCCGCATCCGGTGTTGACCGCGGCGGTCGGCGAGACCCTTGAAGTGACGGGTACCGCGGGCACCACCGTGGGCACCCTTCGCAGGGACCAGGGTGGCCAGGAACGGCTGCTGACCTCGTTCGCCGAGGCATGGGTCAGCGGGGTAGACGTTGACTGGACGTCGGTATACGGCAACGGGCGGCGCCGGATCGACCTGCCGACCTACCCGTTCCAGCGGCGCCGGTACTGGTGGGAGCGTGGCACCACGGAAACCGCCGCACCCGGGGACACCGCGTTCTGGGACCTGGTATCAGCCGCGGATGTGGAATCGCTGGCCACCGCGCTTGACGTGGACATCGAGGTGGCAAGCCAGGTGGCGCCGGGCCTTGCCGCCTGGCGCGACCGCGCGGCCGAACGGGAACTGGTGGACTCCTGGCGCTACCAGGTTCGCTGGACCCAACTGGGCGAACCGACCGGCGGAGAGGACGGGGCCTGGCTAGTCGTACTGCCCGAGGGGCATAGCACCGATGAGTGGGTCTCGTCGGTGCTGGCCGCACTCGGCGACCGGGTGCGGCCGGTAGTAGCCAGTCCGTTGGACCGCGCTGAGTTGACCGCACGGATCGCCGCTGCGGCAGAGGAACTGGCCAGCGCGGACGCGGAAAACCAGCCCAAGGGCGTGGTTTCGCTGCTTGGGATCCAGACGGAGCCGGCCTCCGACGCTGCTGACGTGCCAGTCGGACTGCTCGGCACCCTTGCCGTCATTCAGTCCATGGTGGACGTGGGACTGGCCGCGCCACTGTGGTGTCTCACCCGATGCGCGGTATCCACCGGCGAGCATGATCCGCTACAGAACCCGGTACAGGCCAGCGTATGGGGACTGGGTCGAGTTGCCGGACTGGAACTGCCGTCCTCCTGGGGAGGTCTGATCGACCTACCGGAGACGATCGACGACCGGATCGCCGGTCAGCTGCGCGGTGTCCTTGGTGGCACCGAAGACCAGGTAGCGGTGCGCCCCTCCGGAGCATTCGGCCGGCGGCTCACGCGCGCGCCAGCCGGGCAGACCGAAACAATCCGTACTACTGGAACAATGTTGATCACCGGCGGCACCGGCGGTGTTGGCGGTGAGGTGGCTCGCTGGGCCGCGAAACACGGTGCCGAGCACCTGCTGCTCACCAGCCGACGTGGCCCGGACGCGCCCGGGGCGAGCGAACTAGCCGAGGAGTTGCGCGCCGCCGGCACCCGGGTCACCGTCACGGCCTGCGATATCGCCGATCGTGCCGACGTGACCAGGTTGCTCGCCGCTATCCCCGACGAACTCCCGCTGACGTCGGTGTTCCACGCCGCGGGCGGGGTCGGCCAAGACGCCGAGGTTCGGCAGCTGGGCACCGAAGGTCTCGCTGCGCTGTTCGGCCCGAAGGTCGCGGGCGCGCGGCACCTGCATGAACTGACGAGAGATCTGGCGCACTTCGTACTGTTCTCCTCTGGCGCGGCCGTCTGGGGCAGCGGGCATCAGCCGGGGTATGCGGCAGCCAACGCGTACCTTGATGCTCTCGCCGAATACCGGAACGCGCAGGGTCAGCCAGCTACCTCGGTCGCTTGGGGCGCCTGGGGCAAAGTAGGTATCGCGGCCCGGGCCGAGAACGACGAGCAACTCAGTCGGCGCGGTGTACTCGCGATGGACCCCGCGCACGCGGTGACCGCACTACGTCTCGCGATCGAAGATGGCGCGCCGACCTGTGCGGTTTCCAGTATGGACTGGTCGCGATTCGCGCCCAGTTTCACGGCGCTGCGGTCAAGTCCGCTGCTCGCCGAGCTACCCGAAGTGCGGGCGCTCACCGATCCGATAGCAGATCCGGTGGAAAGCTCCACGGATCGGCACGCGCTGCTCGCCCGGCTCGACGAGCTGTCCATAGCGGAACGTGAACGCGAGCTGCTGGAGATCGTCCGCGCTGAAGCGGGAGTAGTTCTTGGTTTCGCGGCTGGCGATACATTGCCCACATCCCGCCCGTTCCGCGACTTTGGGCTTGACTCGGTGACGGCGGTCGAGCTGCGCAACCGGCTGGGTTCAGTGACCGGGCTGACGCTGCCGGGGGGTGTGGTCTTCGACTACCCGACGGCAAACGCGCTCGCCACACATCTGTGCGGGGAGCTTTACCCCGACGTGACTGGCGAAGCTGACGCGGCCGACCCAGACGCGCACATCCGGTCGTTGCTCACGTCGATCCCGATCAGCAGGCTACGCCAAGCCGGTGTGCTTGATCTGGTGCTGAGCTTGGTACCGGAGGATGGCCAGGCGTCCGAAGGAGACGCCGAGGATGACGATGTCGCGCAGAACGGCGACTCCTTGGACGAACTGGACGGTGAGGACCTGCTGCGCCTCGCCGACGAGATCACGAACTGAAGCTGGAGCCCGGAGCACCTATGACCAACGATCGCTACGTCGAAGCTCTTCGCACCTCGTTGCGGAGGATCGAGCAGCTGGAGCAGCAGAACCAGCAGCTGGTCGCGAGCGCGGTAGAGCCGATCGCGGTGGTCGGGATGGGCTGCCGTTTTCCCGGCGGGGTAGGGACTCCTGAGCAGCTATGGGATCTGGTCGCGGGCGGGCATGATGCGGTGGGCTCGTTTCCTGCCGACCGTGGCTGGGACCTTGATGCGCTCTCGGCGGGCGGAAGCCTGACTGTCGAGGGCGGCTTCATGCCCGAGGCACTGGATTTCGATCCCGGGTTCTTCAATATCTCGCCGCGTGAGGCGACGGCGATGGACCCACAGCAGCGGCTGCTGTTGGAGGTCACCTGGGAAGCGCTGGAGCGGGCCGGCATCGATCCGGATTCGCTACTGGGCAGTCGGACGGGCGTCTTTGCCGGAACTACCGGCGCGGACTACATGACGGTGGTAACGGACACCGACGACGACCTCAAGGTGTACGGCAGCACCGCCTTCGCCGCGAGTGTGATGTCCGGCAGGATCGCCTATGTTCTCGGTCTCGAGGGGCCCGCAGTCACAGTGGACACCGGGTGCTCGTCGTCGCTGGTGGCTATTCACTGGGCGATTCAGGCGTTGCGCTCCGGCGAGTGCTCGGTGGCGCTCGCCGGGGGCGCCACGGTGATGACGACACCTGCCGCTTTCGAAGCGTTTACCACACAAGGAAACGGTCTCGCGGCGGACGGCCGGTGCAAGGCGTTCGCGGAATCCGCCGATGGCACCGGCTGGGGCGAAGGCGCCGGCATGCTGGTGCTTGAAAGGCTCTCCGACGCGCAACGAAACGGGCATCCCGTGGTCGCCGTACTGCGTGGCTCCGCACTGAACTCCGATGGCGCATCCAATGGGCTCACCGCGCCGAACGGGCCCTCCCAGCAGCGAGTTATCCGGGCGGCGCTCGACTCCTGTGGATTGTCCACCCAGGACGTCGACCTGGTTGAGGCACACGGCACCGGTACCACCCTGGGTGATCCGATCGAGGCACAGGCATTGCTGGCGACCTACGGCCAGGACCGCAGTAACCCGCTGCTGCTCGGCACGATCAAGTCCAACATCGGGCACACACAGGCGGCTGCCGGGGTCGCCGGTGTCATCAAGATGATCATGTCCATCCGGCATGGCTTCGCGCCACCCACCCTGCATGTCGACGAGCTGTCTTCGCATGTGGACTGGACCGCTGGTTCGGTTGAGCTGCTACGTTCCGGAATGGATTGGCCAGGTGTCGATCGACCTCGACGCGCCGGTGTCTCGGCGTTCGGGATCAGCGGCACCAATGCGCATGTGATCGTAGAGCAGGCGCCAGAGGCGATTGTGGAGCCGGTTGAGGCCGCCGTGACACCAGCGGTCGTGCCATGGGTGCTCTCCGGGCGGACGGCGAGCGCGCTGGACGTTCAGCGTTCCAGAGTGGAGCGCGCTGCCGTCGATCAGTCCAGTGTAGACGTCGCGGCCTCCCTCGCGGATCGCGCCAAACTGCCACACCGTGCGGTGGTGGTGGATGGCGTTGAGATCGCTCGTGGTGTTGCGCGTGATGGTTCGTTGGCGTTGGTGTTTGCGGGTCAGGGTGCGCAGCGGCTGGGTATGGGTCGTGGGTTGTATGGGCGTTTTCCGGTGTTTGCCGCGGCGTTTGATGAGGTGGCCAGTAGGTTCGATGGGCTAGTTGAGGTGGTGTGGGGTTCGGATGAGGATGTTTTAGCTGAGACTGGGTGGGCGCAGCTGGCGTTGTTTGCGTTGGAAGTGGCGTTGTTCCGGCTGGTGGAGTCCTTCGGTGTTCGGCCGAGTGTGTTGGTGGGTCATTCGATCGGTGAGATCGCGGCCGCGCATGTGGCGGGTGTGTTCTCGCTCGACGATGCCTGCACTCTGGTGGGGGCGCGGGCTCGGTTGATGCAGGCGTTGCCGGAGGGTGGTGCGATGGTCGCCGTACGCGCCACCGAGGACGAGTTTACTCTCACGGATGGTGTGTCGATCGCTGCGGTGAACGGCCCGGACAGTGTGGTGCTCTCAGGCGTCGAAGAGGAAGTGCTTGCGGCGGTCGGGGAGCGCAAGCACACACGGCTGAAAGTGTCGCATGCGTTTCATTCCCCGTTGATGGACCCGATGCTCGACGAGTTCCGGGAAGCCATCGCTGGGATCGAGTTCGGCGAGCCGGTGATTCCGTTGGTGAAGGATGTTGGCAGTGTTGACTATTGGGTGAATCATGTGCGGGATACGGTGCGGTTCGCCGACGACATTGCCGCTTCTGATGCCGATAGGTTCCTCGAGATCGGACCAGACGGCACCCTCTCCGCCCTGGTAGACGGGATCCCCCTCCAACGCAAAGACCGCAACGAGGAAGAAGCCCTTGTCCACGGCCTCGCGAACGCGCACGTACGCGGCGTTCCCATGCGGTGGAAGACCTTGTTCGACGGCACCGGGGCGCGCCGGATCGACCTTCCCACCTACCCATTCGAACACGCCCGCTACTGGCCGAGTAACCCGAAGCGAACCAGTGATCCAGCAGGACTCGGGCAGCGCGCCGCGGGTCATCCGCTGCTCGGTGCCGTTGTCGAACTAGCTGATGACGGCGGCGCGGTGTTCACCAGCCGAATCTCGATCGCCACACACCCGTGGTTGGTGGATCATCTGGTCCTCGGCCAGACCATGTTTCCCGGCACCGGTTTCCTCGAACTCGCCATTCGTGCCGGCGACGAACTTGGCTGCGGACGAGTCGAGGAGCTGACCCTGGCCGCGCCGCTGGTGCTGGACAGCCCCATTCGGCTGCAAGTCCGGGTCGGCGCGGATGACGGAACCGGCCGCCGCACGATCAGCGTGCACAGCCACGCCGAGGACGCCGGCGAAGGAAACTGGATACGGCATGCGGCCGGCACTCTGACCATGGCCGAAACCGATGGAACCGCGCTCAGCGAATGGCCGCCACCAGGTACCGAACGGGTCGAGATCGGCGACCTTTACCAGGACCTGATCTCCGGCGGCCGGACGTTCGGGCCCACCTTCCAAGGACTGCGGGCGGTATGGCGCGACACCGACACCGTGTACGCGGAAGCCGTCCTGCCCGATACGGCACTTGGCGCCTCATTCGGCCTGCATCCCGCACTGCTCGACGCCGCCTTGCATTCCGTCGCGCTCACCGACTTGGGGACCATCAGCCGGGGCGGACTACCCTTCAGCTGGGAAGGCGTGTCCCTACACGCCGTCGGAGCCACCGCCCTTCGGGTTCGACTAACCCGAACCGGCGAGGACTCGGTCTCCGTCGTGGTCGCCGATCTGGAAGGAAATCCGGTAGCCACCGCGGACTCGCTCGTCGTACGCGAGGTATCCAGCGAACAACTCGGCACCGCGGGACTCCTCGACAGGGACGCACTGTTTCATGTGGACTGGTTTCCCGCTACGGCTACCACCTCCGGGTTCGTCGCCGCGCACCACCTCGGCGAAGAACCAAACGCACTAGCCGAGCTGGCCGAGGCGCCGGCACCGCAACTCGTTGTCGCGCCCGTCGCCGCCGCCGGCGAAGCGCTGAACGCGACACACGAGTTGACCGCGTCGGTATTGACGCTGCTACAAGACTGGCTCGCCGAACCGGCGTTCGCCGAATCCTGCCTGGTTATCCATACGGTAGGCGCAACAACTGGTGCGAGCCTCGCCGCCGCGGCCGTCTGGGGCTTGGTGCGCAGCGCCCAAGTTGAACATCCCGGCCGCTTCCGCCTCATCGATTCGGATGGCGACACGTCAGCTGGGACGACCCTCGACCAAGCACTCGCGGTCGACGAACCACAAGTCGCCATCCGGGGCGGCGAACTGACGGTGCCTCGACTGACCCGCACGAGTCGCGGCGCGACCGGACCCACCATCACCGGTACCGTGCTGATCACCGGCGGTACCGGCGGGCTCGGTAAACGGATAGCCCGGCACCTCGTTGCCAGCTACGGCGTCACCGACCTACTGCTGCTTTCCCGCACCGGCGGCGCGGCAGCCGGTGACCTGGTCACGGAGCTTGCCGAAGCCGGCGCACGGGCGGAGATCGTATCCTGCGACGTGACCGACCGCGCCGCGCTCGCCGGCGTACTCGACGGCCGCGCTATCGGTGCCGTCATCCATACCGCTGGTGTCATCGACGACAGCATGCTCGAACGGCAGAACGCCGAGCGTCTGGCCACGGTCCTTGGGCCCAAAGCGGACGCCGCCTGGCACCTCCACGAACTCGTCGGTGACGCCACACCTTTCGTGCTGTTCTCCTCCACAGCGGGCACCCTCGGCAGCGCAGGGCAAGCAAACTATGCCGCGGCGAACGCCTTCCTCGACGCCCTGGCCGTGTACCGGCGCGCGCACGGATTACCAACCACCGCGCTCGCGTGGGGACCGTGGGACGAATCCGCTGGAATGACCAGAGAGCTCGGTGCTGCCGGTACGGCACGCCTTGCGCGCTCGGGGATGCCGCCACTCACAGCTGAACAGGGACTTCGACTGTTCGACGAAGCGCTGGCCGCCGACGCCGCGACGCTTGCGCCCGTTCATCTCGACCTGGCGACACTGCGTGCCGCGGACGAAGTGCCGCCGTTGCTGCGCAGACTGATCCGAAGCCGTGGTCGGCGTGCGGTTGCCGTGGTCTCCGCCGCCGTCGACGGGCTGGTCCAACGCCTTACCGGCCTGCCGGCCGAGGACCGCTACGAGTCTGTTCTGGATATCACGCGTGGCGCGATCGCGGGCGTGCTCGGACATGTCGACGCCGCCGCGGTCGAGCCGCAGCTCACGTTCACGGAACTCGGCTTCGACTCGATGACCGGCGTCGAACTGCGCAACCGGCTGACCGCGGAAACCGGATTGCGGCTACCGGCGACACTGGTATTCGACTATCCAACCGCTGCCGTACTGACGGAGTTCCTACTCACTGAGCTGTTTGGGGTGGAGGCCGACGTCCCCGAACCGCCACGCAACACAGCGGCTGTCGCCGACGACCCGGTAGTGCTGGTCGGCATGGCCTGCCGATACCCGGGCGGGGTTGGCACGCCGGAGGAACTCTGGGATCTAGTGGCGAACGGCGGCGATGCGATCACCGGCTTTCCGGATAATCGTGGGTGGGACCTGTCCGCCCTTTACCACCCCGACCCCGCTGAACCTGGCCGCACGCATGTGACCGACGGCGGTTTCCTGCACGACGCCGGGTTCTTCGACGCGGACTTCTTCGGGATGAGCCCACGCGAAGCCCTTGCGACCGATGCCCAGCAACGGCAACTGCTGGAAGTGTGCTGGGAAGCTATGGAGCGTTCCGGCATCGACCCCGCCACACTGCGGGGTAGCCGGACTGGTGTGTTCGCTGGTGTCATGTACGCGGATTACGTGAGCTTGCTCAGCGACGACGAGTTCGAAGGCTTTCGCGGCGCCGGCAGCTCACCTGCAGTCCTGTCCGGCCGGATTTCCTACACCTTCGGATTCGAAGGGCCGGCGGTGACAGTCGACACCGCCTGTTCCTCGTCGTTGGTGTCACTGCATCTGGCCGCACAAGCCTTGCGTGCGGGCGACTGTTCGCTGGCACTTGCCGGCGGCGTGACCGTCATGTCCACACCGTCGCCATATATCGAGTTCTCCCGGCAAGGCGGACTGGCCGCTGATGGCCGTTGCAAGGCGTTTGGCGATGGCGCGGACGGTGTGGGCTGGTCGGAAGGCGTGGGGGTGCTCGTACTCGAGCGGATGTCTGATGCCAAACGCCACGGGCACCAGATACTAGCCGTGCTCAAGGGGTCAGCGATCAACCAGGACGGTGCCTCGAACGGGCTCGCCGCGCCAAACGGCCCTTCGCAGCAGCGGGTGATTCGCGCGGCACTCGCCTCTGCTGGACTGTCCACGTCGGATGTTGATGTGGTTGAGGCGCACGGGACCGGTACCACGCTGGGCGATCCAATCGAGGCGCAGGCACTCCTCGCCACCTACGGACAGGGCCGTGAGTCGCCACTGCTACTCGGCGCGGTGAAGTCCAATATCGGACATACACAGGCCGCGGCGGGTGTCGCCGGGGTGATCAAGATGGTCACCGCTATGCGACAGGGAACGGTACCACCAACGCTGCACGCCGATGCAGCATCATCGCATGTCGATTGGGAGTCCGGCGCGGTCGAGTTGGCCACCGACACCGTTCCGTGGCCGGAAACGAACCATGTCCGCCGTGCCGCCATATCGTCGTTCGGTATCAGCGGTACGAACGCGCATGTGATCGTGGAGTCGGTGCCGGTCGAGCCGACTCCGGCAGCCGAACTACTTCCGGTGGTGCCGTGGGTGGTGTCGGCGAAGTCGGCTGAAGCTCTGGATGGTCAGCTGGCGCGTCTTTCGGCTGTGGATGCGCCGGCTGTTGATGTGGGTTTTTCGCTGCTGTCGCGGAGTTCGTTCGACCATCGTGCGGTGGTGGTGGATGGTGTTGAGTTGGCTCGTGGTGTTTCAGGCGAGTCTGGTGTGTTGGTGTTGGTGTTTGCGGGTCAGGGTGCGCAGCGGCTTGGTATGGGTCGTGGGTTGTATGGGCGTTTCCCGGTGTTTGCGGCCGCGTTTGATGAGGTGGCCAGTAGGTTCGATGGGCTAGTTGAGGTGGTGTGGGGTTCGGATGAGTCGGAGTTAGCGAGGACGGGTTGGGCGCAGCCGGCGTTGTTTGCGTTTGAGGTTGCGTTGTTTCGGCTGGTTGAGTCGTTTGGTATTCGGCCGAGTGTGTTGGTGGGTCATTCGGTTGGTGAGATCGCGGCCGCGCATGTGGCGGGTGTGTTCTCGCTCGACGATGCCTGCACTCTGGTGGGGGCGCGGGCTCGGTTGATGCAGGCGTTGCCTGAGGGTGGTGCGATGGTCGCCGTACGCGCCACCGAGGACGAGTTTACTCTCACGGATGGTGTGTCGATCGCTGCGGTGAACGGTCCGGACAGTGTGGTGCTCTCAGGCGTCGAGGACGAAGTGCTTGCGGCTGTAGGGGAGCGCAAGCACACGCGACTCAAGGTGTCGCATGCGTTTCATTCGCCGTTGATGGACCCGATGCTCGACGAATTCCGAGAAGCCATCGCCGGCATCGAGTTCGGCAAACCGACGATCCCGCTGGTCAAGGATGTTGGCAGTGTCGACTATTGGGTGAATCATGTGCGCGATACCGTGCGGTTCGCCGACGACATTGCCGCCACCGGAGCCGATACCTTCCTCGAGATCGGACCAGACGGCACCCTCTCCGCACAGGTAGACGGAATCCCGACACTGCGCAAAGACCAAGACGAAGAAACCGCGTTCCTCACCGCCCTGGCCCGCCTGCACGTCACCGGCACCACAGTCGACTGGCAGCCACTATTCGCAGGCACCGGGGCAACTTTCGTGGATCTGCCCACCTACGCCTTCCAGCACGAGTGGTACTGGCCCCGGCCGGCTGGCTCGCCGGGCGACGCATCCGGCCTCGGCCTCATTCCCGCCACCCATCCACTACTCGGCGCCGGTCTACCGCTCGCCGACACCGACGGCCTGCTGTTCACCGCACGGCTATCCACACACACCCACCCGTGGCTTGCCGAACACACCATTGGCGGTCAAGCCATCCTGCCGGGTACCGCCCTACTCGAAATCGCCGTCCGGGCCGGTGACGAGATCGGCTGTGCCACGGTTGACGAGCTCACCCTCGGCGAACCACTCGCGTTACCCGCGCAGGGCGCCGTCGTACTACAGGTGACGATCGGCGAAGCCGACGGCGCTGGAAAACACGCGTTAGCGATCTACTCGCGCGCGGAGGGTCAAGCAGCCGAGCCATGGACACGTCACGCGACCGGACTCCTCGGCGCCGACACAGCGCAATCCAAACTCGACCTGACCACATGGCCGCCAGTCGGCGCCGAGCCAGTGGACCTCGAAGGCAGCTACGACCACCTTTCCGCCGGCGGCTTCGACTACGGCCCTACGTTTCGCGGGCTGCGCGCCGTCTGGCAGCGAGACGAGGAAGTATTCGCCGAAGCCGCCCTACCCGAATCGGCAGGCGATGCCGATCGCTACGGGCTGCACCCAGCACTGTTCGACGCCGCGCTGCACGCGATAGGCGTCGCCGACCTGAACATGCCGACCGGAGCGGTACCGTTCAGCTGGGAAGGCGTCACGCTGCGCGCCAGCGGCGCCACAGCGGTCCGCGCGATCATCAGCCGAACCGGCGAAGACAGTGTCACGCTGGAAATCGCCGATGCCGCCGGTAGTCCGGTCGCCACGGTTGAGGCGCTTGCACTGCGCCCAGCCGATCCGACTACAGCACTGATCGGCGACGCACTGCATGGCGTTACCTGGGCACCAATCCCGCTTCCGGACACTGCCACGAGCGCCGCCATCCTCGGAGCGGATCCGCACGGGATCGGCCTACCGGCGCTTGCCGACGGCGATGCGGTCCCGCCGAACATAGTGGTTTGCCTCAGCGCGACCGAAACCGACGATGCGGACATCCCAGCCGCCGCACACACCTTGACCAGGCGCGCACTCGATTTGATCCACACCTGGCTGACCGACGAGCGATACGCCAACGCGCGATTGGTGTTCGTTAGCCGCGCGGACGACCTACCGACCGCGGCGGCGTTCGGACTGGTGCGCTCCGCCTGCACCGAGCACCCCGGTCGATTCGGCACGATCCAACTATCCGCAGGCTGGACCCGCGAACAACTCCTACGCTCGCTCACCAGCGACGAACCGCAGCTGCGCCTGGGCGAACAAGCCTCCGCAGCCCGGCTGACGCGGATCGCCGCAAGCGACCACCAGCCAAACTGGACTGGCACGGTACTCGTGACCGGCGGCAGCGGTAGCCTCGGCGCGCTGATCGCACGACATCTGATCGAGGTGCACGACGTCCCAGACGTGCTACTCCTCAGCCGATCCGGCAACCTGCCCGCATCGCTATCTGATGTAGACGGAGTACGGGCGGTCGGCTGTGACGCCGCCGACCGGCAGGCGTTGCAAGCAGCGCTCGCCGGCGAGTCGGTCTCTGCGGTCGTGCATGCCGCAGGGGTACTCGACGACGGTGTACTGGAATCGTTGACGCCGGAGCGCGTGGCCGCGGTACTACAGCCGAAGGTCGACGCCGCATGGTATCTGCGAGAACTGCTGCCGGGAGCCAGCCTCGTACTGTTCTCCTCAGCGGCGGGGGTGTTTGGCGCGGCAGGGCAAGCCAGCTACGCGGCCGGCAACGCTTTCCTCGACGCGCTCGCCGAAACACATCCGCATACCGTTTCCCTCGCGTGGGGACCGTGGGCAGCGGGAATGGCGGGAGACGTCGACGACGAGCGGTTGGTCCGTTCCGGGATGCCGGCGCTGAGCACCGAGCAGGGCCTCGCCTTGTTCGATGCCTCGCTCGGCACTGGCCGGTCCACCGTGGTCCCAGTACGCCTGGACCTGTCAGTCCGCGCCCGAGGCGAGGTGCCGCCGCTACTGCGTGGCATGGTGCGAACCCGTACCCAGCGCGGCACGGCCCGCGTTACCGAAGCTGCGCCGGAACTGGTGCGCCGGTTGAGTTCAATACCCGAAACGGACCGGTTGCCCGTTCTGGTTGAGGTGGTCCGGACCCAAGTAGCCGCAGTACTCGGTCACCACAGTAGTGAGCGGATCGACCCTGGCCGTTCCTTCCACGAACTGGGTTTCGACTCGCTGACCGCGGTCGAGCTGCGCAACCAGCTGACCACCGAGACCGGGCTACGCTTACCCGCGACCCTGGTGTTCGACCACCCAACGGGGACGGCGCTTGCCGAGTACCTGCTGGCCGAACTACTCGGCTCGGTACCCGTCACCGAGGTGGTAGCGCCAGCCGCCCTGTCCGAGGATCCCGTCGTGGTCGTTGGCATGGCCTGCCGCTATCCCGGCGGAATTACCACTCCGGACGACCTGTGGCAGCTCGTGCACGATGGCGTGGACGCCATCGGTTCACTGCCGGCAAACCGTGGCTGGGACCTGGACACACTGTTCGACGGCGACCCGGAGCATGCGGGTACCTCCTATACCCGCTCGGGCGGATTCCTCTACGACGCGGGCGAGTTCGATCCAGCCTTCTTCGGGATGAGCCCCCGCGAGGCCGTCACCACCGACGCGCAACAACGACTGCTCCTGCAGGCGTGCTGGGAGGCGTTGGAGCGTTCCGGGGTTGATCCGGTGTCGTTGCGGGGTAGTCGAACGGGTGTGTTCGCCGGCGTGATGTACAACGATTATGCCGCCCTGCTCACCGGTGAGGAACACGAGGGCTACCAGGGGCAGAGCAGCGCCGCGAGCATCGCATCCGGCCGGGTCGCCTATACGTTTGGTTTCGAGGGCCCCACGATGACGGTGGACACCGCCTGCTCGTCCTCTCTGGTGTCGATGCATCTGGCTGCGCAGGCACTACGGTCCGGAGAATGTTCGCTGGCATTGGCCGGCGGTGTCACTGTCATGTCCACGCCGAACCCCTTCGTCGAGTTCTCCCGGCAGCGTGGTCTCGCGCCGGATGGGCGCTGTAAGGCGTTCGCTGACTCGGCCGATGGTGTGGGTTGGTCTGAGGGTGTGGGCATGGTGGTGTTGGCGCGCCTGTCGGACGCGGAGCGGGCGGGTTATCCGGTCTTGGCGGTTGTTCGTGGTTCGGCGGTGAATTCGGATGGTGCGTCGAATGGGTTGACGGCGCCGAATGGTCCTTCGCAGCAGCGGGTGAT
>NZ_SLXQ01000019.1 GCF_004340875.1 Tamaricihabitans halophyticus
GGCCCGCCCCGCGCTGGCAGAACGAAACATTACACCCACCCCAACACCCCCAAAACAGGGGGTCCCCCAAACCACAAAACCCCAGGTAACAGGGCCCACCGGCGGCTAACGTCCACCGGCGGGCCGCAACCTATACGTCGACGCGAACACCAGCGGCGTGCCGCTTGCCGCGCCGCACCACCAACCACCGACCGTGCAATACCTGGCTCACATCCGGCCGCCAGTCCAGTTCGGTGATCTTCTGGTTGTTCACGTAGGCGCCGCCTTCCTGAACGGCTCGCCGCGCGGCACCCTTGCTGTCACACAGTCCAGTCGCGGTCAGCAGTTCGAGTACGGTCGGCGCATCGGCCAGCCGTACCTCCCCGGTCGGCACCTCGGCCATCGCCGCGTCCAGCGTTGCCTCGGCAAGTTCGGCCAGCTCGCCCCGACCGAACAACGCCTGGCTGGCGGCGATTACCTGCTCGGTCTGCGCCGGACCGTGCACCAGGTCGGTGAGCTCCTTGGCCAGCCGGCGCTGTGCCTCCCGGGCCGCTGGTCGCTCCCGCGTCGCCGTGTCGAGTTCCGCGATCTCTTCCCGAGTCAGGAAGGTCAACAGCCGCAGGCAGTTGACGACGTCCGCGTCCGAAAGGTTCATGAAGTACTGGTACCAGGCGTACGGCGAGGTCATCTCCGGATCCAGCCAGAGGCTTCCGCCACCGGTGGACTTGCCGAGCTTGCGCCCCTCGGAGTCCAGGATCAAGGTCGTGGTCAGCGCATGCACGGCTGTTCCGTGCACCTTTCGGATCAGGTCGACGCCAGCGAGGATGTTGCCCCACTGATCAGAGCCACCGATCTGCAGCCGTACGCCATGCCGCTCGAACAGTTCGCGGTAGTCGTTGGCCTGCAGCAGCATGTAGCTGAACTCCGTGTAGGACATACCGTCGGATTCCAGCCGTCGCTTGACCGTATCCCTGGCCAGCATCGTGTTGATCGAGAAGTGCTTGCCGACGTCGCGGAGGAACGTGGTGACCGGCATGGATTCGGTCCAGTCGAGATTGTTCACCTCGATCGGCGGCACTTTCGGGTCCTCGAAGTCAACAAATTTCGCGAGCTGGCCACGAAGCCTGCCCGCCCACTCGCGCACCGTCGCCGCGGAGTGCAGGGAACGCTCGCCGACGTCCCTTGGATCGCCGATCAGTCCTGTCCCACCACCCGCGAGCAGCACCGGGCGATGCCCAGCCAACTGGAATCGGCGTAGTACGAGCATCTGCACAAGATGACCGAGGTGCAAGCTGGCCGCCGTGGGATCGAAACCCCCATACACGGTCACCGACCCGCTATCCAGCTCGCGTCGCAGCGCGTCGAGATCGGTGGACTGCGCGATCAGGCCGCGCCAGGACAACTCGTCAAGAATGTGCTCACTCACGGGCGCCATCTTCCACCACACCGGCCCCCTACCCGCAAGCCGGTTAACGGCACAGCTAGTGCGCGAGAACGGCGATAGCCAGCACCCCGAGGCCCACGACCAGCACCCCAGCCGCCACGGTCAGCACGATCGCCCAGTACACCCTTCGCCGTCGCCCCACGGTGTAATCGGCTACCACCGCCCAGAGCCCGAGCACGGCGTGCAGCACCACCGCGATGAGCATCAGCCCGTCCCAGCCGATCCACAACGCGGATGCCCACCGTTCGTCGATGAACCGCGAGTCCGTATCGGCCACGTCCGTGGTCACGTGGGTCACCGCGAAGTGGCCGAGCACCAGCACGGTGAGCAACAGCCCGGAGATCCGCAGCAGCACGTAGCCGGTCCGCCTGCGTCGGAGGCCAGCGGCGAGCGGCCGCGTACCGGACACGTCTTGCCCGTCTCGGGACTGTGCGGACGCGGCCGTCATCCGAACACCGGCCACATGATGACCGCGCCGCCCGCGCTGCCGGCGACCAGTGTCAAACCGGCAACGAGATACAACCCGCGAGTCGCCGCCCGCAGTCCCAGGTCCGCGATGTCCACCACGATCAGCCGCAGCCCGTTGAGCGCGTGGAACAACAAGCCGAACAGCAGCAGCACCTCGACCACGCGCATAGGCGTAGTCCCGTAGACCTGATGCACCTCGTCGTACAGTTCCCTGGAGATGGCGTACAGGCTCACGTCGCCAACGTGCATCACCAGGAACATGAACAGCCCGACCCCGCTGATGCGATGCAGGTAGAACGCCCAGCGCTGTAGCTCCGCCCGGTCGGCCCCTGGCCTGGCCAGCCGCGCGAGTAGCCGCCGGCTCGGGTACTCGCCACCGTCGTCGACCCGCGCGGCGCGCACGACGTACCAACCAAACGCCATGATCGCCACGGCCACCAGTGCGAATACGCAGAAGAACAGGAACTGCGGCAGGCTCATTGACGCACTCCCTTTGCTTCCTCCGGACTGAGCCGGCTGAACTCGACCTCGTGCACGCTGCCGATCAACTCGCTGGGCGCGTCCGCACCCTCGGCGTAGCGCTGCACGAGATAACGCGGTTGGGTGGCCGCATCCGGGAAGTCCGCCCTGGCATGCGCTCCCCGGGTTTCGGTACGCCAGCTCGCCGCATGCACGATCGCCCGTGCGACGGTGACCTGATTGACCAGATCCATTGCTTCCTGCCAGCCGAAGTTGACCGCGGGGCCGCCCGGAACGGCGACCTGGTCAACCTCCACGGCGAGTTCCGCCAGTTCGTTAGCCGCCTCGGCCAAGCCCTCGGCATCCCGCACCACGCCAACCCGCTGCCACATGAGCTCCTTGAGCCGGTTGGTCAAGGCGAACGGCCATCCGCCGGACTCCCGCTTCAGCGGTCCGAACGCGCGGGTAAACGACCGATTCACCTCGGCCGGATCGGGAACCAGCGCCGTCCCACGGGCAGCGAGTTCGGCGGCCATATCACCAGCCCGGGCGCCAAAGACGGTCGATTCGGCGACGCCGTTGCCGCCCAGCCGGTTCGCGCCGTGGGTGCCGCCCGCGTCCTCACCGGCGACCAGCAGACCATCGAGCTCGGTACGGCAATCGCGGTCGATCAGCACCCCACCCATGTGGAAATGCGCCGTCGGTGAGACCGGCACGGGTCCACGGGCCAGGTCGTGACCGATCTGCCTGGTCCGCGCGACCATTCCCGGAAAGCGGCTCTCGACCTCCCGCACGCCCAGATGGGAGATATCGATCAGCACGCCACCGTCCTCGGTGCCGCGTCCCCGCGCGATCTCGAGATACCCGGCGCGCGCGACCACATCGCGGGTAGCACGCTCCATCCGCTCCGGATCGTATCGGGCCATGTACCGCTCGCCCTCGGCGTTGAACAGATAGGCGCCGGCGCCACGCAGGCCCTCCTCGAGCACCGCGCCGGTCATCCGCGCCCGGCCAGCGAGCAAGCCGGTCGGATGGAACTGCAGCATCTCCATATCGCGAACCGGTAATCCGGCACGCAGGCACATGGCCACCCCGTCCCCGGTCTTCTCCCGTGCTGGCGCGGCAACCCGGTACATCGTCGCCGCGCCGCCGGTCGCGATCACGACGACCGGGGCGCGCAGCACGATCGGCCGACCGCTGCGCATGTCCACCGCGGTCAATCCAGCAAGTGAACCCGAGGGGTCGCGAATCAGGTCGAGCGCGCGAACGTCCTCCAGCTCATGCGGTCGGAGGCGGAACATCTGATCCCGCAACCGGCCCATGATTTCGATTCCGGTCAGATCCCCGCGATGTACCGTGCGGTCGAAGGCTTGGCCGGCAAAGGCTTTCTGGTGAATCCGGCCATCCGGAGCTCGGTCGAAGAAGCAGCCGACCCGGGTTTCCAGTTCGTTGATCACCCGGGGCGCGTCGTTGACGAGGGTCCACGCCAACTCCTGGTCGTTCAGGAACTTCCCGCCGGCCAAGGTGTCCTGGAAGTGTAGCTCCACCGAATCGCGTGGATCGAGTACCGCGTTGTACCCGCCCTGCACCATCCGCGTGCAACCGGAACGTCCGACCGCACCTTTACTCACCACGGTCACGTGTAGCTCCGGACGAGCGGTCGCCGCATGTAGTACGCACATCAGACCCGCGCCGCCACTGCCCACCACGGCGATATCGGTATCCAGTTCGAGGGGTTGCGGCCACGGACTCGTGCCGCGCCCGCCGCCGGTCTCACCGTGTGTCATCGAATCGCCACTTCCGCAGCCGGCGGATCGCCGCGGCCGGATCCAGCCCTTTTGGACATACCGAGGTACAGCCGTAGATGTAGTGGCATCGGTCCACCCCCGAATCGGTGCCCACCACGGAAAGCCGTTCGGTGCTGGCCTGATCCCTGCTGTCCGCGATCAACACCATCGCGCGATTCAGTGCGGCAGGCCCAAGGAAGTCCCTCCGCGCGCTCGCGATGCCGCAGCTGGAAAAGCATGCGGCACAACCGATGCAGTCCAGCGCCGGGTCGATCTGTTTTCGCTCTGCCGAGTCCGGCTCGATGGTTGCTGGCGCACCGTCCATTCCGGCTTCTGGGTCCTTCGGCACAAGGTAGGGCCGCACCGCTTCCCACGCTTGCCAGAAGGGTGCGGTATCCACCACGAGATCACGCAGAACCGGCAACCCCGCGAGTGGATCAATCCGGATGCGCGTTACGTTCGCGGGAACGGGCGTCTGGCAGGCCAGCACCGACCTGCCGTCCAATCGCACCGTGCAGGTGCCGCACATGCCAACCCGGCAGGAGTACCGGAATCCGATCGCCGGGTCCTGTTCGCGTTGGATGGCCAGCAGTACGTCCAACACCATCATCGGTTGGATCCTCGAAACCTCGAATTCGTCGGGTTCGGTGGGGTCACTGCGCGAGACGACGACGCGCAACGGTGTCTTTGCCTTGTTGGCACGTTTTCGCATCTGCTAGCCCCGCCCGAGGTAGCCGTCGACCCGCTCGCGCAGCCGCCGCGCCGCGGTGGCGAGCCGGGCACGCCGGTCAGCCAGATCCGTCCGAGCTTCCCACGCGGTCTGCCGTGCTCGGGTGAGCGCTTCGCGTACCGAGTCCGCCGCGGGGCCGCCCCGAACCCGGTGTGCCGCGACAAATGTCGTCGGATCGAGTGCCGCGCGAACCTGTGCGTCGCTCAGCCCCACCGGGCCGCCGAGTACCTCCGTCGCCGCCTCGTCCAGCAGCGCGCCGTCCACATCGTCCGGTTCGCGGCCGCGCTGGGTGGCAAGCAGCACCAAGTGCCCGACGGCCCGATGCGCGGATCGGTAGTCGAGATCGGTGTTCCGGTGCAGTACCGCTGCCAGTTCCGTCGCGGTCGAGAATCCAGCGGCCGCCCGGGATGCGCACCGCTGCCGGTGCACCCGGAGGGTTTGCGCGGTGCCCCTGAGCAGCCGAAGCGAGTCGGCCATCTCGTCACAGGCGCGGAAGATCGGCGGCACCATTTCCTCCTCGACATCCTTGATGTCGCCGAAGTTCGTGTTGTGCAAGGCACCGAAGGCCGCGGTCGCCTCGCCGACGGCGCGTGCGCCGCGCGCTCGGATGTATTCGAACGGGTAGGCATTCTTCTTCTGCGGCATCATGCTGCTCGAACCCGCGTATGAGTCGCCGATCTCGACCAGCCCGAACTCGTCGGTGTGCCACACGTAGAGATCAGCGCAACAACGACTCAGGTTGGTACCCAGCTGCGCGATCGCGCTCCCGACTTCGAGCGCGTAGTCCCCGGATGCCACGCAGTCGATCGTGTTGTCCCGCACCCCCGTGAAACCGAGTAGCTCGGCTACCTGATCCCGGTCGACCGGATAGGACGTGCCGGCCAGCGCACCACATCCCAGGGTGCAGACGTTGGTATTTCGGTAGGCGGCCCTGAGCCGCTCGGTGTCGCGCTCCAGCGCGCCGACGATACCGAGCAGGTAGTGCCCGAACGTGGACGGCTGGGCCGGCTGCATATGGGTCCACTGCGGCATCACGGTATCGGCTTCCCGTTCAGCGATCCCCAGTAGCGCGTCGATCAGCTCGACCAACTCTTCGCTGACGCGCAGAATCCGTTCCCGCAGAGCCATCCTGGTGAGCGGTTCGGGCCGGGTGCGGCCGAGGTTGATCTCACCCGCGGCGTTGCCACCCGCGTAGTCCGCGAGACGGTGTTCGATATGCGAGTAAAAGTACTCATGTGCCGGATTGAACTCGCGGAAGGATTCCGCGCCTTCCTCGGTCAGCCGCCCCAGCGCGGCCAGTAACGCGCGCACATTGGCTGGTTCGACGATACCGGTGTCCCCGAGCATCACGGCCCACGCTTCGTTGGTACGCAGCAGTGGCTCGAAGTACTCGGCAAGCATGAACCGATAACTCGGCTCGAGGATCGTGGAGGTGTAGATCTCGCCGGGCGGTTCGGTCAGACGTTCCCTCGAGATTGCTTGTTCTGCCGGCATCGTCGCCTCCAGTGGTTTGACCTCTGTCCCGCCTCCCCCATGCAGGCGTACCGCATGCGAGCGGGGAGTGTCAACGCGACGGTGGCCAGCCGTACGCCACGAAATGCCTCAGGCTGCCGCGAGGGTGGCCACACCGGCACCCATCACGAAAACGCAGGTGAGCAACCGGAATGTACGTTGCGAAACGCGTGTGCCGACGGCGGTGCCAAGCCAGTTGCCGAGCAGCGCCCCGGGAATCCAGTAGCCAAGCAGCAGCAAGTCCGCGGCGGCGATCCCGTCCCTGCCAACCAGCAGGGCCAGCGCGATGATGTTGCTCAGCACGAAAAAAACCGCCAGGTCGGCGATGAACCTGCGCTGGTCATCGTCCTCACCGGAGAGTGTAATGGCGACGGGAATCCCGTTGAGTGATGTCGTGGTACCGAGCGTCCCGCCAACGAATCCGGCGAGCGCGTAGGGCGCCCCTGAGCGACGCATACCCGCCTTACGCCGGAGCAGCATCAACGGAGCCGCGACCAGTACGAGCGATCCAGTGACGACCCGCAAGACCGTTTCGTCCAGCGTGCCACCAATCCACGTGCCGGCCACCAAACCAGGCGCGCTTCCACCCACGACGAACAAGGCGCGTTTCCAGTGAATGTAGGACCACAACCGGAAAATCACCGCCAGCCTGGTGAGCAGCGCGATTCCCAGGTTGAGTACCACCGCGGTCGTAACCGGTATCCCGATCAACAACATCAACGGCATCACGATGAGGTTGTAGCCGAACCCGGTGAGACCGCCAAGGAAAGCGGCGAAGAGCACGGCACCGGCGCCGAGCACGATCACCGTCGACACAGCCGCACTCCCTATCCACGGCAACACCGACCATGCGGGCACGTGGGCCCCAGGCAAGCCCGCCCCTGCGCGCGCATACCACCCCGCCAGTCACCTACCGTGACTCGCAGGCTAATCGAGCGCTGACCCGGAAAGAAGCACATCGGATGGTTCCACTCGTCACACCTGTGCCCGTGCGCGACCGGACCGAGCACTACTAGCGCGGTCTGACCTCTGTCAACTGATCTCAATATGAGTCAGGGGTAGTGGTACAGCTCACTGGCTGGTTATGGTGCGGGGCATGGCTTCAGAGGTGAGCAAGGCATCCGATCCTGCCAATACGCCGGATAGCGCTCGCACCGATGTCACCTCCGCGCTACTTTCCGGTGGGACATACCGCAGCCTCGGTGAACAACGACTGTCCCCCAAAGAGGAACGTTTCGAACGCGCCCGGCGCACGGTGGGTTTCGTCCTCGCGCCCCTTATCGTCGGCATCTTTCTGCTGCTGCCAACCGGACTCGAACCGAACCAGCACAAGCTGGCCGCGATCCTGCTCGGCGTCGTAGTGCTCTGGGTCTGCGAACCAGTACCCATCCCGGCTGGCGGACTCATTGGCATAGCATTGATCGTGCTACTCGGCGTGGCACCAGCGGACGAGGTACTCGCGCCGTTCGGCACGTCCACGGTGTTCGTCTTCATCGGAGCGTTCATCCTCGCCCAGGCAATGCTTCGGCATGGGCTCGCGAAGCGATTCGCGTTTCGGATCCTGTCGCTTCCCGGCGTGGGGAAGAGCGCGGCGCGCGTCGTCTGGGCCTTTGGGCTCATCACCGTGCTGCTTTCCGCGTTCATTACGAACACCACGACCGTCGCCATGCTGTTGCCGACCGCAGTCGGGATTCTCGGCGTGATCGCCGAACTCGTTCGCCGGCACCAGTCAACGAACGCGCCGTTTGACCCACTGCGGCTCCGGATTGGGGTCGCCTTGCTACTGATGCTCGCTTACGGTTCCAGCGTAGGCGGCCTGCTCACCCCGATCGGTTCAGCGCCAAACCTCATTGGCCGGGCGATCATCGAGGATACGACCGGAACACGAATATCGTTCCTCGACTGGTTCCTGATGGCGCTGCCACTGTGCCTGGCGTTGTTCGTGGTTCTCGCCGTAGTGCTGCTTCTGCTGAACCGACCGGAGCTGAAGCGACTCAGCGGTATCGAGGAATACGTGGCGCAGGAGCGGGAAAAGCTTGGCACGTTATCCCGGGCCGAACGCAATACGCTGATCGCCTTCACGGTAACCGTGGGCCTCTGGATCGCACCCGGCTTCGTGGCGCTGATAGCGGGTAGCGAATCCGCCGCCTACGACGCGGTCAGCCAACACCTCGACGAGGGTATCGTCGCGGTGTTCGGCGCCGCGCTGCTGTTCTTCCTGCCGACGAACTGGTCCAGGCGCGAATTCACCCTCACCTGGACGGACGCGAGCAAGATCGACTGGGGCACGATCCTGCTCTTCGGCTCCGGGATCATCTTCGGCTCGTTGCTGGAAAGCACCAAGCTCGCCGAGCGGATCGGTCAGGGTGCGGCCAACGCGCTCGGCTTGGGTACCGGAATAGCGATCCTGATCTTCTCCGTCGCGCTCGCGGTGCTGGTATCCGAAACCACCTCGAATACGGCGGCGGCCGCTGTCGTGGTACCAATCCTCATCCCGGTGGCGGCACAAGCCGGCGTCGATCCGTTCGTCCCCGCGCTCGCCGCCACCTTCGCGGTGTCGCTCGGCTTCATGCTGCCCGTGTCGACGCCGCAGAACGCGATCGTCTACGGATCAGGGGCGGTACCGATCACCAAGATGGTGCGTTCCGGGTTCGCCTTCGATCTACTCGGGATCATCCTGGTGGTGCTGATCATGCCGGCGACGATCGCCCTGGTTGGGCTCGGCTGAGTCGCTCAGCCCCGCTCTTGGGCCTGCTGTTCGACGTAGCGCAAGGCGGCCGTGTGGGCGCCCCGGATATGCGCCCGCGCGGCCGCCCGCGCGCCGCGCGAATCGCCGTCCTTGATCGCTTCCAGGATGCGCGCATGCTCCTTGGCTGACTGCCGCAGCCGTCCTGGATGGCGCAGCGTGGTCTCCATCCCCGCCGCCATGATCTCGTTCAGCACGCCAAGCGTCCGCAATAAGAACCGGTTTCCCGCGACGCGCACGACCGCTTCGTGAAAACCCGCGTCCAGCCGCTGCAGTTCGTCCCACTCGGCCTGGCCGTTGGCCGCGTCCGTCAGTTCCCGGTAGGCCTCGTCCAACAGCTCCATACCCGCTTCGGTGCGGTTTTTCGCCGCCCAACCCGCAGCCGGCACTTCGAGCACTTCACGCATGGCGTACAGCTCGTCCAGATCGTGCTCGTCTGAGCGCAGGCTGCTTGCCAACCGCTTTGCGGTCAACGGCGCCTCGACGAACACGCCCTGACCGTGCCGAACGGACAGTCGACCGCGCGCGGCAAGTGACCGGATGGCTTCGCGCAGCGACGGTCTACTGACTCCGAGCATCGCGGCCAGTTCCCGTTCGGGCGGCAGCCGATCGCCTGGCTTGAGCTGCTCAGCCGTCATCAGCTCCTCGACGCGCTCGGCAATCCGCGCCGCGAGCGATCCCGGCGGCCGGATCGGCTCCCATAACCCTGCGCCCACGAAGCCCTCCTCCGGTCAACTGGTCAGTCCACTGTACCTCTCCCCAGCCAACCGGGCGACCGGCTCACCCCAGTCCGAGTGTGTGTTGCCACTCGGCGAGCCGGTCAGCCGTGCTCGGTGCCAGCTCCACGGGCTGTCCCGGGTCAACGGCATCGGGTGCCGTGCGATCGAGACCGGGCGTGCGCCCACCGGCACTGCGCACTGACTCGACGAGCGAAGAGAACCGTTCGGTGGCGCCGGGGCCGAAGGACTCCGGCCGCAGCGCCAGCACCAGGTGCCCAATGCCCTGCGGCTTGGCGTCATCGGCGCGGTCGAACATATCCGCTACCTGGCCCGAGAGCGTCGGGCCTACCAGCGCGCCGGTGAGGCATTCCACCAGCAGCGCGAGCACGTAACCTTTGGCTCCACCAAGCGGTGCCAGCATCCCGCTCATCGCGGCCCGCGGATCAGTGGTTGGCTTCCCATTCGCGTCGAAGGCCCAGCCAGGTTCGAGTGCCTCGCCGCGTTGCGCGTGCGCCGCGACCGTCCCCCTGGCGACCGCGCTGGTTGCCAGGTCAATCACGATCGGCGCTGGCGCTGCCGGAAATCCCGCGGCGATCGGGCTGGTGGACAACACCGGCGTGTGGCCAGACCACGGCGGCATGGCTGGCGGTCCGTTGCTGACCACCAGAGTGACCAGCCCTTCGGCCAGTCCGGGATAGACATAGCTGCCGAGTGCGCCGCAGTGTGACGAGTTGTGCACGGCCACGGCCGCGATCCCGGTGTCCAGGCAGCGATCCCGCGCCTGCTGCGCGGCGGTCCACAGCTGCCAGTGGCCCAGTCCGGCGCCGCCGTCGAAGCTGGCGACAACGCCCGAATCGGACATCGGGGTGAGCTCCGCATCGGCACGACACCCTCCCCCGTGTAGCCGCGCGAGGTAATGCGGCAACCGCAGCAGGCCATGTGAAGGGATGCCCCACACGTCAGCAAGGACGATGAGTTCGGCCGTCCGCTTCGCCGCTGGCGCCGGCACCCCGCTCGCGCCCAGCAACGCTTCCGCCATGTCGCGCAGTTCCGCAACGGTAGGCATTCAGCGCGCCTTACCGACGGAGCCCACCGCGTTGCGGGCCGACTGCCCAGCGAGTACGGCCTCGATGTCCTCGGCAAGGAGCTGAACAATCCGCTCCTGGCTCTCCTCGGTGATCCCGGCGATATGTGGGGTGTAGAGAACCCGGGAAACCGCGTCGAGCGGGCTCGCGCCGGGCGGCTCGACCGCACGAACATCGAGTCCCGCGCCGCCAAGCGCGCCTGCTCGCACCGCGTCGGCGAGCGCCTGCTCGTCAACGACCGCACCACGGCCGACGTTGACCAGTACCGCATTGGGCTTCATCGCGGCCAACCGCACGGCGTCGAGTAGCCCTGCCGTCTCCGCGGTCTCCGGTAGATGCACGCTCAGCACATCCGCCGCGCCCAGCACGGTATCCAGGTCCGTCAGCTCCACCCCGGTCGTCGCGACCCACGGCTCAGCCACCGACACGTAGGGATCGTGCGCAACGACCCGCATCCGGAAACCACGCAGCAACTCGGCAACGGCGCGGCCGGTGGCACCGAGGCCAAGCAGTCCCCATGTCTTCCCGGACAGCTCCCTACCGGGCACCCGGTTCCAGGTCCCATCTCGGACGGCACGGTCCTGTGCCACAACGTCGCGCAACACGCCGAGGGCGAGCAGCACCGTGTGCTCGGCAACGCTCACCGCGTTGGCCCCGCGAGCCGCGGAAACGACGACCCCAGCGGCATTCGCGGCAGCGATATCGATGTTGTCCAAGCCGACACCCGCACGCGCCACGATTCGCAAATCCGGTGCCGCATCAAGTAGTTGTGCGGTGATCTGCGCCTTGTTCCGCACGACCACGGCATGCGCCTCGCACATCACGTGGCGCAGTAGGTCCGGGTCCACCCAGGCGTCCGGCTCCCAGCGAATATCGTGAGTGAGTGCGAGCCGGTCCAGCGCCGCACCAGCCACATCCTCCACCACGGCAACCGGTCCGGCGAGTTTGCCCGATGCCACATCGCCTCACTTTCCCTGGCTAGCCGCCCGGCGTCACGAGTCCGGCGTGCCAGCATGTCTGACGATCAGAGGTTTGACCTCTGCCCGGGGGTCAAGCTATCCCAGCCCGGCGGTCGTGTAAACGCACCGTCGGCACGTTGACACCACTAGCAGGCACTCCTACCGTAGTTACGTAGAGGTAAGACCACTGACCTAATGGTAGATTGAAACGAGGAGAAATGACCGCAGCCTCGCCGGACTTCCTGGCGCACCGCACTGGTGACGCGGTGGCAGTCGCGGTTCGGGATCTGGAACCGGGCCCCGCCGAGGGTGGCTACCTGGACAGCGACGCCACCGAACGCGTCGAACTCGACCAGCGAGTTCCCCTTGGTCACAAGGTAGCGCTCACCGCGATCGCCAAGGGCGCGCAGGTTATCGAGTACGGCCTGCCCATTGGCATCGCGACTACCGACATCAGCCGCGGAAACTACGTCCACACGCACAATGTTAGGAGCGCACGGTGGCAAAACAGCGTCGCCTGACTGGGTATCGCAGGCCGGATGGTTCGGTCGGCACCCGGAATCACGTGGCTATCCTGCCGGTAGACGACCTGTCCAATGCCGCGGTCGAGGGCATCGCGGCGCTGGTGCCCGGCACGTTGCCGCTCCCCCACGCGTTCGGCAGGCTGCAGTTCGGCGAGGACCTTGACCTCACGTTCCGTACGCTGATCGGCGTTGGCGCGAATCCGAACATCGCCTCCGTGATCGTCGTCGGTATCGAGCCCAACTGGACAAACGTGGTCGCGGACGGGATCGCGAAAACGGGCAAACCAGTACATCGGGTATCCATTGAAGGGCTAGGCGACCTGCGGGTTATCGAACAAGCCTCGCGCTACGCCAAGAAGTTCCTGCAGGACGCGAGCGAGCTCACCCGCGAGTCAGTGGAACGATCGGAAATCGTACTGTCCACCAAAGACGGTGAATCCGACACGACGACCGGGCTGGGTTCCTGCCGGGTTACCGCGTACCTGGTGGATCAGTGGGTGGAATCCGGCGGGACCATGATCTTCGGGGAGACCAGCGAACTCACCGGCGGTGAGCACCTGATCGCGGAACGCTGCGTGGATGATGCGGTGCGCGCGCGATTCCAGGGTTTCTACGACGGCTACATCGAGATGATCGAGCAGACCGGAGCGAACCTGCTCGGCTCGCAACCGACCCAGGGCAATATCGCGGGCGGACTGTCCACGATCGAGGAGAAGGCGCTGGGAAATATCGTGAAAACCGGCTCGGTGCCGATCGTTGGCGCGCTGGCACCCGCCGAGGCGCCAACCAAACCCGGACTGAACTTCATGGACACATCCTCGGCCGCGGCGGAATGCGTCACGCTGATGACCGCGGGCGGTGGCGTGGTGAACCTGTTCCCCACCGGCCAGGGCAACGTGATCGGCAATCCGGTGCAACCCGTGGTCAAGATCAGCGCCAACCCGCACACGACAAACTCGATGGCCGACCACATCGATGTGGACTGCTCCGACGTGCTCAGCAGAGAGTCCACAGTGGAACAGGCAGGGGAAGCGCTGATCGACCTGGTGGAACGCACCATCAACGGCCGAATCACCGCATCAGAAGCGCTCAACCACCGGGAGTTCACCCTCACGAAGCTCTATCGCAGCGCGTAGGAGCCACCGACCGCGCCAACCTGGGTCATAAGTTGGGGTTATGACCTCATGCGAACACGGTGCCTACCGGACTCCCCCGAAGCGTTCCACCCTTGATGTGTGGTCATTGACGCAACCAGGCAGACGCCGGATCAGGTGGGCTCCGGGGAGACCGGACGGTCCTCCGGTCCGCTGCCTGGTTTGCTCCTCGCCATCCTCGTCGCGATACCCGCCACCGTGCTCGGCCAGTTCTTTCCGGTTATCGGCGGCCCGATCTTTGGCCTGGCTCTCGGCGCCGGATGCGCCATCCTGGTGCGCCGGATCGCCGGGCCGAAGGTGGTTGAGCACTGCGCGGCGGGTTTCGCCTTCGCGAGTAAGCAGGTCCTCAAGGTGTCCATTGTGCTCCTTGGCACCGGGCTTTCGCTCACCCAGGTACTCCAGGTCGGCACTGACTCGCTGCCGGTGATGCTGGGGACGCTCGCGGTGGCCCTCGTGGTCGCGGCGCTGCTCGGTCGGCTGCTTCGGGTGGACTCCGGTTCCGGGACCTTGATCGGGGTCGGCACCGGGATCTGTGGTGCTTCCGCGATCGCGGCGGCCAGCTCGGTGCTACCGGTGCGCCAGGTGCAGATTGCCTACGCGATGGCCACGATCTTTCTGTTCAATGTGGTCGCCGTCGTGGTGTTCCCGCCGCTCGGGCATCTCTTCGGGCTCTCCGAGACCGCGTTCGGGGTATGGAGCGGTACCGCGATCAACGACACCTCATCGGTCGTGGCCGCCGCCTATACCTATGGCGCCGAGGCGGGCGATCACGCGGTGATCGTGAAGTTGACCCGCAGCCTGATGATCATTCCGATCTGCCTTGCGTTGGTTGTCTGGCAGCGCAAATCGGCTGCCCGAGCCGCTGGCGAGCCGGCCGGCACCTCGTGGTGGCGGATCGTGCCGCTGTTCATTCTGGGCTTCCTCGCCGCCTCCGCCGCCCGCACGCTCGGCCTGATCCCGGACTCGTTCGTTGATCCGCTGTCCTGGGCGGCCACCTTCTGCATCACGGTTGCCCTCACCGCGATCGGCTTCAGCCTGCGGGCCAGCGCGATTCGCCAGGCCGGACCGCGCCCGTTGCTCCTTGGCCTGTTTGTCTGGCTTGCCGTTGCCGTCAGTAGCCTCGGCCTACAGGCCGCCTTTGGTCAACTATGACCGTCGTTTGCCGCCTTTGCGGTACTGGCTGACGGCGCGCGAGTCGTCCAGCCAGTACCGCCACGGCGTGTCCATGGCCGACCCGACTCCGACGCGGGGCCCGGTACGTACCGCGGCCGGCTCTACCGCATCACCGCGATAGAGCCGGATCGGCGCAGCGCTATCGGTGAGATCAACACCGTTGTGTTCCCGCCCCATACCGAGTACACCGGTGAGCCGAGCGGGCCCCTTCGCCAGTTCGGCAGCGTTTCTGGCGGTCCGCCGGCGCGTCCACGCGACGTCCAATCCGGACACGACCTCGCCGGCGCGGAGCAGGACCGCACCGGGTTGACCATCGGTCAGGCAGACCACATTGGCGCAGAAGTGCATGCCGTAGACGAAGTACACGTACAGCCGACCAGCGGGGCCGAACATCACCTCGTTGCGTGCTGTCCGGCCCCGGTAGCAGTGCGAAGCAGGATCATCGGAGCCCCGGTACGCCTCGACCTCGACCAGTCGAACCGCGACCGGCGCGCCGTCCACGACCGACTCGATGACACAGCCGAGCAAGTCGACGGCCACATCAGTCGGGTCAGCCGCGAGATCCCGCGCCGCCAGTTGCCTCACTGCTTGGCGACCCACGCTCGGTGCTCGGCGACGCGGGCCCGTAGCCGGTCCCGCTGCTCGGCCACCCGATCCGGCGCGGTGCCGCCGTAGGCGTTTCGCGAGGCTATCGAACCAGCCACGGTCAGCACCTCACGAACCCGCGGGGTCAGGGCAGGATGTACCTCGGCGAGTTCCGCGTCGGTCAACTCGTCCAGCCCGATACCCCGCGCCTCGGCACGTTGCACGCATTCCCCAGCCGCTTCGTGTGCTACCCGAAACGGCACCTGCTCCCGTACCAACCATTCCGCGATATCGGTAGCGAGCGTGAAACCAGCCGGCGCCAACGAGGCCATCCGGTCCGTGCGGAAGCGCAGGGTGCCGAGCATGCCGGCCATCGCGGGCAGCAGTAGCTCGAGATGAGCCACCGAATCGAACACCGGTTCCTTGTCTTCCTGCAGATCGCGGTTGTACGCGAGCGGCTGCGCCTTGAGCGTGGCCAGTAGGCCGGAAACATTGCCGATCAGCTTGCCGGACTTGCCCCGAGCCAGCTCGGCGACATCCGGGTTCTTCTTCTGCGGCATGATCGAGCTTCCGGTAGCCCAGGCATCATCCAGTTCCGCGTAAGAGAACTCGGCGGTCACCCAGATAATGACCTCCTCGGCCACCCTGGACAGGTTCACTCCGAGCATCGCCAGCGCGAAGGCGATCTCGGCGGCGAAATCGCGTGCGGCGGTACCATCGATGGAGTTCTCCGCTGGCGCGTCAAACCCGAGATCGGCCGCCACCGCCGCTGGATCCAGGCCCAACGAGGAACCGGCGAGCGCTCCCGAACCGTAAGGCGAAACCGCGGCCCGTCGATCCCAGTCCCGCAGCCGCTCCACATCACGGCTGATCGCCTGCGCATGCGCCTGCAGGTGATGCGCGAGCAGTACCGGCTGCGCATGCTGCAGATGCGTACGACCCGGCATCACCGCGTCCGGATGGGCGTCGGCCTGTGCCAGCAACGCATCCACCACATCCAGGCAGAGCTCAGTGATCCGGCGCGCGGCATCCCGCAGCCACATGCGAAACAGCGTCGCCACCTGATCGTTGCGGGAACGACCAGCTCGCAGCTTTCCGCCCAACTCGGCACCGGCCCGTTCGAGCAGGCCGCGTTCCAGCGCGGTGTGCACGTCCTCGTCCGCAAGCGTCGGGGTAAAGGTGCCACTGGCCACATCGGCGGCAAGCGTGTCCAAAGCGGACAACATGCCGTCGAGTTCAGCCGCGCTGAGCAGGCCGGCCCGGTGCAGCACTCTGGCATGCGCGCGCGAACCCGCGATGTCGTACGGCGCGAGCACCCAGTCGAAATGTGTCGACGAGCTGAGCTTGGCCATCGCCTCGGCTGGTCCCGAGCTGAACCGGCCGCCCCAGAGTTGCACTGGCTGGCCGGCCTGCGATCCCACTATGTCCCTCCTGAATGTGCTCGTTCCCGATGGATGCGCTGGTCAGGCCAGGTCACGCTTGGCTGCGATCTTGCTCGGCAGACCCCACAGCTGGACGAAGCCCTTGGCCAACGACTGGTCAAAGCTGTCGCCCTCGTCATAGGTGGCGAGGTTGAAGTCGTACAGCGATTCAGCGCTCCGCCGGCCGTTGACCACGGCGCTGCCGCCGTGCAGTACCAGCCGGATCTCGCCGGTGACGTGCTCCTGGGACTTCGCGATGAAGGTATCCAGCGCGTCCTTGAGCGGGGAGAACCAGAGGCCGTCGTACACCAACTCGCCCCAGCGCTGTTCCACCTGCCGCTTGAAGCGCGCGAGATCACGTTCCACGGTGACGTTCTCCAGCTCCTGGTGCGCGGTGATCAGCGCGATCGCCCCTGGCGCCTCGTAGACCTCGCGGCTCTTGATCCCGACCAGCCGGTCCTCGACCATGTCGATCCGGCCGATGCCGTGCGCCCCAGCGCGGGTGTTCAGCTCCTGAATCGCCTCCAGCACGCTGACCTTGCGGCCATCGATGGCCACGGGCACACCCTGGTCAAAGGCGATCACCAGCTCGTCGGGCTTACCGAAGTTCAGCGTCGGGTCCGCGGTGTACGAGTAGACGTCCTTGGTCGGCGCGTTCCACAGATCCTCGAGGAAACCCGTTTCCACCGCGCGCCCGAACACGTTCTGGTCAATCGAGAACGGGGACTTCTTGGAGACGTCGATCGGGAGGTTGCGCTCCTCGGCGTAGCTGATCGCCTTCTCCCGCGTCCAGGCGTAGTCCCGCACCGGCGCGATCACCTTCAGATCCGGCGCCAGCGCGCCGATACCGACCTCGAAGCGCACCTGGTCGTTGCCCTTGCCCGTGCAGCCATGGCCGACGATGGTCGCGCCATGGGCCTTGGCCGCCTCCGCGAGGTGCTTCACGATGACCGGCCGGGACAGCGCGGAGACCAGCGGGTAGCGGTCCATGTACAGCGCGTTCGCCTGCAGCGCTGGCAGGCAGTACTGGTCCGCGAACTCGTCTCGCGCGTCCGCGACCACGGCCTCCACGGCCCCGCAGTCCAGCGCGCGCTTGCGCACCGTCTCCAGATCCTCGCCGCCCTGTCCGAGATCCACCGCGACCGCGACCACCTCGGCGCCGGTCTCTTCAGCGATCCAGCCGATGGCCACCGAGGTGTCCAGTCCACCGGAGTAGGCCAGCACGACCCGTTCCGTCATTGTTGTTCTCCTTGTTCATCGTCCATTACAGACACGCGCGTGGCGAGTGCGGTGAAGCGGTCAGCCAACTCCCGCCCGGTCATCGGCTCTCTGGCGATCACCAGCACGGTGTCATCGCCGGCGATAGTGCCGACCACCTCGTGCAGCGCCGCGCGGTCTACGGCACTCGCCAAGAATTGTGCCGCACCGGGTGGAGTACGCAGCACGGCGAGGTTCACCGAGGAGTCCGCCGACACCATCAGCTCACCGAGCAACCTGCTCAGCCGGGATGTACCACCCTGCATCCCGCGGATCGGACTGCCGTCCTCGGGGATCACGTAGACCGCCGCACCACCGTCCGCGCCGCGCAGTTTGACCGCGCCGAGCTCATCAAGGTCGCGTGACAACGTTGCCTGCGTGACATCCACTCCCTCGACCGCGAGCAGTTTCGCCAGCTCTGGCTGGCTACGAATCGCTCGCTGCGCGACGAGCTCGACGATCCGAGCCTGCCGCGCGACTCGATTGCTCACCGAGGAAACCCCGTCACTCATTGGCGCTCCTGCTCGAGCAACCACGTCAGCAGGGCTTTCTGGGCATGCAACCGGTTCTCCGCCTCGTCCCAGACAGCACTGGCCTGCCCGTCGAGCACATCATCGGTCACCTCCCACCCGCGGTGTGCCGGCAAGCAATGCAGCACGATCGCATCGGATTCGGCTCGGCTCACCAGGTCCGCGTTGATCTGGAGCTTGCGGAACGGCGTGACCCGGTCCATCCCGTCGTTCTCCTGCCCCATGGAGGTCCAGGTGTCGGTGACCAGTACGTTCGCCCCCTCCACCGCCGCGTCGGGGTCGGCGAGGATGGCAACGCTGCCGCCGGTATCACTGGCCCGCTGCTTCGCGCTGGCCAGAATCTCCTGGTCGGGGACGAAGCCGTCCGGTGCGGCCACCCGGACGTGCATACCCGCGGTCGCCCCGCCGAGGAGTAGCGAATGCGCCATGTTGTTCTTGCCATCACCAAGGTAGGTCAGCGTGACGCCGGCCAGCCGGCCCAGCCGTTCCCGGATCGTCTGCAGATCGGCGAGCACCTGGCAGGGGTGGAACTCATCGGTCAGCGCGTTCACCACGGGCACCGACGACGCCGAGGCCATCGCGTTCATCCGCTGCTGCGCGAAGGTGCGCCAGACCACCGCGTGCACGTACCTGGACAGCACTCGGGAGGTGTCCTCAATGGTCTCCTCCCTGCCGAGCTGCATCATCCGGCCATCCACGACAACCGGATGGCCGCCGAGTTCCGCGATGCCGACCTCGAAGGACACCCTGGTGCGGGTCGAGTTCTTCTCGAAGATCACCGCAATGCCCTTCGGGCCGGCCAGTGACCGGTGACCAAAGCGATCCGCCTTCATCTCGTCGGACAGATCGAGCACCGCGCGCTGCTCGTCAGGGGTGAGGTCGTCGTCCCGGAGGAAATGCCGTGTCATCAGGTTGAGTCCTCGCTCGTGGTGGTGGTCGCCGCGTCCAGTGCGGCGGGAAGGTCGGTCAGGAACGCGTCCGCGTGTTCCTGGCTGAGCACCAGCGGGGGCGCCAACCGGAGCACGTCAGGGGTCACCGGGTTGACCAGATAGCCGGCGGAGCGCGCGGCACCGGCTACTGCGGCGGCGACCGGTTCGTGCAACGTGATGCCGAGCAGGAGTCCCTGCCCGCGCACCCCGGCCACCAATGGGTGCGCCAGTTCGGCCACCCCGCCAGCGAGATGCTTGCCAAGGACGGCCGCGTGCTCGCAAAGATCCTCCTGCGCGATCGTCCGCAGAACGGCCAAGCCGGCAGCCGCGCAGACCGGGTTACCGCCGAAGGTGGTGCCGTGCTGCCCCGGCTGCAACAGTCCGGCCGCTGGACCGAAGCCGAGGCAAGCACCGATCGGCAGTCCGCCGCCCAGCCCCTTGGCCAGGGTCAGCACATCCGGGGTGATACCGGCGCGTTGGAAGGCGAACCAGGCACCAGTGCGGCCGATCCCGGTTTGTACCTCGTCCAGGACGAGTAACGCGCCCGCGGTGCTGGTGATCTCGCGCGCGGCCTGGAGATAGCCGTCCGGCGCCGGCTGGACACCACCTTCGCCAAGTACCGGTTCGACGAACACGGCCGCGGTGTCCGCGTCCACGGCGGCGCGCAGCGCGTCGACGTCCCCGAACGGCACGTGAGTGATACCGGGAACAAGTGGTTCGAACGGCGCCTGCTTGGCGGGCTGCCCGGTCAGCGCGAGCGCGCCCATGGTGCGGCCGTGAAACCCGCCGGTACAGGCGACGACCTTGCTCCGGCCGGTCAGCCGGGTGATCTTCAGAGCCGCCTCGTTGGCCTCGGCGCCCGAGTTGGCGAACAGTACCTTGCCCTCGCCGGTCGCCCCGCAGAGTTCGAGCAGCGCCTCGGCCAGAGCCAGACCGGGCTGGTGCGCGTAGAAATTGGACACATGGCCGAGCGCGCCGATCTGCTCGGTCACCGCGGCGACGATCGCCGGATGCGCGTGGCCGAGCGCGTTGACCGCGATACCGCCGTACATATCGAGGTACCGGTTGCCGTCAACATCCCATACATGGGCACCCTCGCCACGGGTCAGCGTCAGTGCTGGGGTGCCGTAGTTGTTCATCAACGCCGCTTCCCAGCGTCGCTGCCCCGTCTCGTTGGATGTCACGGGATTCGGGAGCATCAATCCTCCTCTTCCTCGGCGAGCACCATCGTGCCGACGCCGGCGCTGGTGAACACCTCCAGCAGTACCGAATGCGCGAGCCGCCCGTCGATCACGTGCGCGCGCGGCACACCCCCACGGACCGCGCGCAGGCAGGCCTCCATTTTGGGCACCATGCCGCTGGCAAGGCCGGGCAGCAGTTCTTCGAGTTCGCCCGCGCGGACCTGGTGCACCAGCGAGGATGGGTCGGGCCAGTTGCGGTACAGCCCGGCCACATCGGTGAGCACCACCAGCTTCTCCGCGCCGAGCGCGGCGGCCAGCGCTCCCGCCGCGGTGTCCGCGTTCACGTTGTGCACCACGCCGTCCGCATCCGGCGCCACAGTGGACACCACGGGGATCCGGCCGGCACGCATGATGTCCTGCACCGCGTCCGGGTTGACCTCCGCGACGTCCCCGACGAGCCCGATATCCACCTGCGTTCCGTCCACAGTGGCTGATCGGCGGCGGGCGGTGAACAGTCGGGCGTCCTCACCGGACATCCCGACCGCGTACGGCCCGTGCGTGTTGATCAGTCCGACGAGTTCGCGTCCGACCTGGCCGACGAGCACCATCCGGACGACGTCCATCGTCTCCGGTGTGGTGACCCGCAGGCCGCCCCGGAATTCGCCGTCGATGCCGAGCCGACCAAGCATGGAGCTGATCTGCGGTCCGCCCCCGTGCACGACGACCGGCCGCAGCCCAGCCAGCCGGAGGAACACCATGTCCTGCGCGAACGCGCGTTTGAGCGCATCGTCGATCATCGCGTTTCCGCCGTACTTGACGACCACCGTCGCCCCGTGGAAGCGCTCCAGCCAGGGCAGTGCCTCAACGAGTACTTCGGCCTTGCGTACCGCCTGCGCCCGGTCCTCGTTATCGGCCATCGCCTCGTCGCCAGCTTCCTCCGCCCCACTCATGACGAGTACGCGCTGTTCTCTTCGACGTAGTGGTGCGAGAGATCCGTGGTCAGGATCGTCGCCTCTGCCTCTCCCGCGTGCAGGTCCACGATGATCTCCACGAACCGGCCGGAAAGATCGGCCGCGGAGCGATCCCCCACCGGCTGCCCGGCCGCGAACAGCACAACGCCGTTCACGGTGATCTCCAACTGCTGCGCGTCCAGCGGCACGCCGGCCCGGCCGGTGGCCATGGCGATGCGCCCCCAGTTCGGATCCGATCCGAACAGCGCGGTCTTGACCAGGTTGTCCTCGGCGACGGTCCGGCCGATCCGCTCCGCGTCGGCTTCGCTGGCCGCGCCCCGCACGTGCAGGTCAACCTCCTTGGTCACCCCTTCGGAATCGGCACGCAGCTGGCGGACCAGGTCGTCGCATACGGCGGTCAGCCATTCCTGAAAAGCCCCCGGATCCGGGCGAACCCCCGAGGCGCCGGAAGCCAGCACCAGCACCGTGTCGTTGGTGGAGGTGCCGCCGTCCACATCCAGCCGGTCGTAGCTGAGGCGTACGGCGTACCGTAGCGCCGCGTCCAGCTGCACCTCGTCCAGGACGGCATCGGTGGTCAGCACACTGAGCATGGTGGCCAGGTTCGGCGCGAGCATGCCCGCGCCTTTCGCGAACCCCCCGATCGACCAGCCGTCCGGGTGTGTGGCGCAGGCCTGTTTGGCGCGGGTGTCGGTGGTCAGTACGGCTTCGGCGGCGGCGAAACCAGCCTGCTGACTCGAATCCAGTTCCCCAGCCGCGGCCGCCACGCCCATGCTGACCCGATCCATCGGCAGCCGCTCACCGATGAGTCCGGTAGAGCAGACCGCGACCTCGATCGCACCGACGCCGAGGGTGTCCGCCACCTGCTCCGCGGTGGCGTGGGTGTCCTGGAAACCTTCCGGGCCGGTACAGGCGTTCGCCCCGCCGGAGTTGAGCACCACCGCGTGGAGGCGCCGCTCGGTCAGCACCTGGCTGGACCACAGCACCGGCGCGGCCTTGACCGCGTTGGTGGTGAACACGCCTGCCGCCTCCTGCCGGGGGCCGTCGTTGACCACCAGCGCGAGATCACGCGCGCCGGAACTCTTGATCCCGGCGGCCACGCCGGCGGCGCGAAAGCCTGCCGGCGTGGTCACTCCCCTGCCCTGCTCGATGTTCACGGTGCCACTCCCACGTTGGTCAGTCCGGTGGCCTCGGGGAGGCCGAGCGCGAGGTTCATCGACTGCACGGCCGCACCGGCAGTGCCCTTGGTCAGGTTGTCCACGGCCGACACCGCGACCAGCCGGCCGGCGTCCGCGTCCACCGTCACCTGTAGCTGCACGGCGTTACTGCCAAGCGTGGCCGCGGTCGCGGGCCAACTACCGTCGGGCAGTAACCGCACGAAGGTCTCGTCCGCGTAGGCCCGCTGGTAGGCGGCGTAGGCCACCGCTCCGTCCACATCGGCCACGACGGGCGCGGTACAGGTCGCCAGGATTCCCCTGGACATCGGCGCGAGTACCGGCGTGAAGGACACCCGCACTGGGGTGCCCGCCACGGCACTGAGGTTCTGCGCGATCTCCGGGGTGTGCCGGTGTACGCCACCAACCCCGTACGCGCTGGCCGAACCCATCACTTCGGAGCCGAGTAGATGCGGTTTGAGACTGCGCCCCGCGCCCGAGGTTCCCGTCACCGCGACGATCGTCGCCTCGGGCAGCACCAAGCCACCCTGTAGCGCCGGAGCAAGCGCGAGTGATACGGCCGTGGGATAGCACCCTGGCACGGCGATCCGCGTGGCGCCGTGCAACCGGGCACGTGCCCCCGGTAGTTCCGGCATGCCGTATGGCCAGCTGCCCGAGTACTCGCCGCCGTACCAGCGCTGCCATGCCCCGGCATCGGTCAGCCGGTGGTCGGCACCGCAGTCGATCACGACCGTGTCCTCGCCGAGTTCCGCGGCCAGTCGCGCGGAATGGCCGTGCGGCAGCGCGAGAAAAACCACATCGTGCCCGGCCAACTCATCCGGGGTGGTGCTCACCAGTACGCGGTCGGCGAGCGGCACCAACTGCGGCTGATGCTCGTACAGTCGACTGCCCGCGCTCTCGCCAGCGGTCAACGCGCCAATGTGCACCTCGGGATGCCCGAGCAGCAACCGGAGCAGTTCCCCGCCCGCATAGCCACTCGCACCCGCCACCGCGATCCGCACCGTCATATGAATGATTATGCATCATCGTGCAACATCAATCAACGGGCGAGGTCGCGCGCCTCGCGTCACCTGCCGTCAGTGTCGCACCGTAGAACGTCAGGAGCGCCAGCGCACCCAGCGCTGCCGAGACCACGGGCAGCGCTCCTCCGCCACACGCGCCGAGCAGCGCGCCACCAAGGGCACCGCCGGTAGCCACGCCCAGATAGGTGCCGCTGTTGTTCACCGCAAGGGCCTGGGTGCCGACCGGGCCAGCCAGCCGGAGTAACCGCGCCTGCAACGCCGGCGCGTTCCAGAACGCCGTCCCCGCCCACAACACCGCGAGCGGCGCCATGATCCACAGCGTCACTGGGCGCAGCGGCCACAGCGCGCTGAACGCCAGCATCGTGGCGATGAACACGGTCATCCCGTACACCAGGGTGCGGTTGGGCCCCCACCTGTCAGTGGCGATCCCGCCTAGCCAGATACCGACCATCCCGGCGATCCCCGAGGCCGCGAACAGCACCACTCGATGGCCCGTATCCGCGTTCGCCAGTTCCGCGGCGAAGGGCGCGAGATAGGTCAGCAACATCATCGAGCCCGTGATCATCAGTGCGTTGGCGAGCAACCCAAGTGACACTCCCCCGGCAAGCAATACCCGGGCCTGCTCGCGCAGCGGCACGGGCGGCGACGGCTCCGTTCGCGGCAGCGTCGCCAGCAGCCACACCATGGCGAGTACGCCGCCAATCGCCATCGCGGCGAAGGCCGCTCGCCAGCCGGACTGCCCGCCGAGCCAGGTACCGAGCGGCACCCCGAGCGCGATCGAACCGGTGACGCCAAGCGAAACGGTGCCCAGGTAGCGGCCGCGCCGCTCGGTCGGCGCGAGCGACGCGGCGACGCCAAACAGTGTTGGAGTGGCCATCGCGGCCGCAAGGGCGGCGCCGATCCGCAGCACCACGAGTAATGAGTATGAGTCGCTGAGCGCCGCGAGCGCGTTGGCGACGATGAACCCGATCAGCGCGACACTCAAGACCACCCGCCGCGCCCACTGGGCGAAGATCACCGCGGCCACTGGTGCGGCGATCGCGACGGTCACCGAGAACACCGTCACCAACTGCCCGGTCAGCGCCGCACTGATCCCCAGGTCGTTCGCGATCTCTGGTAGCACGCCGGCGATCACGTAGTCGTCGGTGTAGAACACGAACGCCGCGAACAGCAGCGCGAACAACCAGCCGGGCACGGAGACCGATCCTTGCCCTGACACGGCTGTCCGGCAACCGCGTTTCCCGCCGGATATAACGGCGCGTCGCGGCGTAGATTTGGCCGGGTGGTGACCGGGTCAACTCTCGCATCGGCAGTGCGCGCGGAACTCGCTGGGCTCGCCGATCCAGAGAAGGCCCCGAAGATGCGCAGCTATATGCGTTCTACCCTGCCGTTTCGCGGCGTGCCCAAACCGGAACGGCACGCGCTGGCCAGACGAGTGTTCGCCGCCCATCCGCTGCCGGCCCGCGCCGACTGGCTCGCCGCGGTTGGCGAACTGTGGCACGGGGCCGCGTATCGGGAAGAACGCTACCTCGCGCTTGAGCTGTGCCGGCATCGCAGTTACACGCCTTGGCAAGGCCCCGACCTGGCCGGTTGGTATGGCGAGCTCATCAGGTCGGGTGCCTGGTGGGACCTGGTCGACGAGATCGCCACCCGCCTCGTCGGGCCGCTGCTCAGGGCTTATCCGGACGAGCTCACTCCGCTGATACGCGACTGGCAAACCAACGAGGACCTGTGGCTGCGCCGTGCGGCGTTGATCTGCCAAGTCGGCGCGAAAGCCCGCACCGACCACGCACTACTCGCCAGTTGCGTCGAGGCCAACCGGACCGATCCCGAGTTCTTCATCCGTAAGGCGATCGGTTGGGCGCTGCGCGACTACGCCAAAACGGCACCGGACTGGGTACGTGCGTTCGTCGCCGAGCACCCCGAGCTATCCACGCTTTCCCGCCGCGAAGCCCTCCGCAACCTCAACTGACCTCGGTTTCCGCTGACTAGGCGGCGCTACCCGGTCAGCCACGCAGTTTGGCGCCGAACTTCTCCGCGGCGGCGGTCACCGCCGCCTCCCGCGCCACGCTCGCCTCGTCCTCGGTCAGCGTCCGATCCGCGGCACGAAACCGCATCGCGTAAGCCAGCGAACGGGATCCCTCGTCGACCTGTTCCCCGGTGTACACATCGAACAGCGCGATGTCCTCGAGCAGTTCACCAGCCCCCGAGCGCAGGACCTCGGCGACATCGGCGGCCGGCACCTCGCTCGGCACAACGACCGCGACGTCCTGTCGCACCGGCGGGAATGCGGAGATCACCGGAGCCACGTGCTGCTCGGGCAGCGGCACCGCGTCGAGGTTCAGTTCCATCGCACAGGTCCGCTTCGGTAAGCCAAGCGCCTCCACGGTCTTCGGGTGCAACTCGCCGGCGTAACCAACCGTCTCCGAACCGACCAGCAGTTCGGCACAGCGGCCCGGATGCCACGGCTGGTACTCCGCGGCCCTGATCCGCAACTCGACGCCCGCGCTCGCCGCGATCGTCCGGGCTGCCTGTATGGCATCCGCCCAGCTAGCCGGTTCACCTTTGCCCCACCAACCGGACCGCTGCCGGCTGCCGGTCAGTACGACGGCCACATGCTGCGGTTGCGGCGGCACAGCCGAGTACAACCGCGCCAGCTCGGCCTCATCCGGCCGACCGGCGGTGCCGAGCTCCGGGGCGTCCGGCTGCTCAGCCTCCGGCCGTACGACCTGACCGATATGGAACAGCGCGACATCGCGCATCCCCCGAGCCACGTTGCGCTGCAACGCATCGAGCAAACCGGGCAGCAACGTGGGCGTCAACCGATCCCGGTCCGCTTCGATTGGATTGCGCAGCCGCATCGTGCGCCGCCGCGGGTCATCATCCGCAAGCCCGAAGGCGTCCCAGGTCGACTCGGCGACGAACGGGAAGGGCAGTACCTCGACATAACCCTCGTCAGCCAATGCCTTGGCCACGCCCCTGCGCCGACGCTGCGCACGGGTGAGCCCCGTACCGGCGACCACGGCGGGCAACGTCGAGGGGATCGTGTCGTAGCCCTCCAGCCGGAGCACTTCCTCAACCAGATCAGCGGGTTGCCGCAGGTCGTTGCGCCAGCTCGGCGGGGTTGCCGTGACCTGGGCAGCACCTTGTTCGCTGGTGTCCACCTGCAGTCGGCAGCCGACCTGGCTGAGCCGGCGCGCGGTCACCCCGCGCGCGTAGTAGATACCGGCTACCCGGTCCGGCAGATCGATCGGCATGGTCACCGCGGCCTGCTCGGGCACGCCGCCGACGTCGGTGCGACCTGGGTGGATCGTGCCGTCGCCGTAGGTACGCAGCAGCCTGGCCGCGCGTTCCAGAGCGGCGGGCGGCAGGGCAGGATCGACGAAACGCTCGAATCGCTTGGCGGCCTCGCTGAACAGGTGGTGCCGGCGCGCGGTGCGGCTGATTGATGCCGGGTCCCAGTGCGCGGCTTCCAACAGGATGTCCGAGGTTTCCGAGCCGATCTCGGTGCTTTCGCCGCCCATCGTGCCGGCGATCGAGATCGGTCCGCGCTCATCGCAGATGATGACGTCGTCCGGGTCGAGTGTTCGCTCGGCGCCATCCAGCGTGGTCAGCGTTTCACCGGTTTCGGCCCGGCGAATCACCAGCTCCTCGCGCAGCGCGGTGGCATCGAAGGCATGGAGCGGATGCCCCAGCTCCAACATCACGTAGTTGGTGATGTCCACGGCCAGCGAGATCGGCCGCATGCCGGCGAGCAGCAGCCTGCGCTGCATCCACCACGGCGTCGGCGCACCAGCGTCCACGCCGCTGGCCCTGCGGACCACGAAACGAGGACAGCCGACCGGGTCCGCTACCCGCACCGGCCAGGCATCGCCTTCCGCCTCCGGCACGTCGAACTGCGCGGGGTCGACGAAGGACACGTCCATGGCACAGCCGAGTTCGCGAACCAGGCCACGCACCGAAAGGCAGTAGCCCCGATCAGGAGTGGGCGCCAGATCGAGCACGGTGTCATTGAGGTCCAGGACGTCGATGGCGTCATCGCCTGCCTCGGCCGTGCCGCTCGGCAGCACAAGGATGCCGGAGTGATCGTCGCCGAGCCCGAGCTCGGTGGCCGAGCAGATCATGCCTTCGCTGGTCCGGCCATAGGTCTTGCGCGCGGTGATCTCGAAACCGCCGGGTAGCACCGCACCAGGCAGGGCCACGACGACCAGGTCACCTTCGGCGAAGTTGGTCGCACCACAGATGATGCCGTTTTCTTCGTCGTCATCGCTGATCTCGACCTGGCAGTACCGGATCGGCTTTTTGAACTCGGTCAGCTCCTCGATGGCGGATACCCGGCCGATCACCACCGGACCGGTGATTCCGCCCAGCTCCTCGACGCCCTCGACCTCGATGCCGACCCGCACGAAGGCTTCGGCGAAACGCTCCGCCGTGGCCTCCTCTGGGTCGATCTCGAGGTGTTCGGCCAGCCAGCTCACCGGGACTCGCAACGCTCAGGCCTCCGTTCCGAACGGCAGTGTGAACCGTACATCGCCTTCCACCATGTCCCGCATATCCGGCAAGCCGTTGCGGAACATCAGGGTTCGCTCGATACCCATCCCGAAGGCGAATCCCGAGTAGATGTCGGTATCTACACCGGCGGCACGCAGCACGTTCGGGTTGACCATCCCGCAACCGCCCCATTCCACCCAGCCGGGGCCCCCTTTCTTTTCGGGGAACCAGATATCCACCTCGGCCGAGGGTTCGGTGAACGGGAAGAAGTGTGGCCGGAACCTGGTGACCGATTCGGCGCCGAACATCGCACGGGCGAACGCGTCCAGCGTGCCCCGCAGATGCGCCATCGTCAGTCCCTTGTCCACCGCCAGCCCTTCGACCTGGTGGAACACCGGCGTATGAGTCGGGTCCAGCTCGTCGTTGCGGAACGCGCGCCCCGGACAGACGACGTAGACCGGCAGCTCGCGCTGCAACAGGGTGCGCACCTGTACCGGTGAGGTGTGCGTGCGCAACACCAGGCCGGACGACGGCTCACCCACGTAGAAGGTATCCGTCATCAGACGCGCCGGGTGGTGCTCGGTGTGGTTCAGCGCGTCGAAGTTGAACCATTCGGTCTCCAGCTCGGGACCTTCGGCGACCTCGTAGCCCATCGCCACGAACACATCGGCGACCCGCTCGGCGACCATGGTGACCGGATGGCGCGCGCCGCGCGGTACCCGGTCCCACGGCAGGGTGACGTCGACGGCTTCCTCGCGTAGCACGGTCGAGTCGCGTTCGGCTTGCAGTTCGGCGCGCCGCTTGTCGAAGGCCTCCTGGATACGCTGACGCGTCGCGTTCACCCGCTTGCCGGCCTCGGCCTTGGCCGCCGGCGGCAGGGCACCGATCTCCCGCCGGGCGGTGAGCACCGGTGAACGATCGCCAAGGTGCGCGGGCTTGATCGTGGCGAGCGCGTCCAGGTCAGCCGCGGCACCGAAGGCTTCCATCGCCTTGGTTACCGCATCCTCGAGCGCCTCCGGCGCGAGCTCGGCGACCTGCTTGGGGTCGTACGGGTCATTGGCTCCGGACATCGTGTGCTGGACAACTCCTCGCCGCTAGCGGCCATCAGCGCATACCCGGGGCGCGTGTCAGTCGTCGCAGGTCCGACGACGCGTTCCGGCATACGTCAGTGAATGGTTGACGATCCTAAGTGATCGGCGCCAGGGATATTTCGTGAGGTCGGGGGCTGGGCCCCGGTACTGGTCGCGCGTTGTGCCATCGCGCTGGCGTACAAGCAGACGGCCGCGGCCGTACCGAGGTTCAGGCTTTCCGCCGCACCGTACAACGGAACACCTAGCAGGGCGTCCAGCTGCCCCCTCGTCGACGCGGCCAGCCCGTGTGCTTCGCTACCGAACACCCACGCCGCCCGGTCGGTCAGCAGCTCGCCCGCGTCGTCCAGGGTTCGCTCGGCAGTGCCATCGGCCCCGATCAACCGCAGGCCGGCGGCACGACAGGCGCTGAACGCCTGCTCCGGATCCCGACAGCGCGCGACGGGCAGGTGGAACAGGCTGCCCGTCGAGGCCCGCACGCATTTCCCGTTGTGCGGATCGACCGTATCGCCGGCGAACACCACCGCGTCCGCGCCGGCCGCATCGGCCACCCGAAGTACGGTGCCCGCGTTTCCCGGATCGGCGATATCGACGAGCACCGCCACCAGTCGCGGTGCGGTGCCAGTCGATATGGCTTGCGCCAGCGATACGGTCGGCTGGGCGCAGACCGCCACGATGCCCTGCGGGGTCACCGTTTCCGAACAGGCCGCGGCGGCGCGCTCGGTGATCCGGGAGATCCGTGCCCCGACCTGTTCGGCCAGCCGCACGAGATCCGCATGCTTATTGGCCGCCCGCTCGGTGACGAACAGCTCGTGCATCCGCGCTGGCGCGGTGGCCGCCCAGTCCAGTGCCTCGGAGATCGCCTGGGCGCCCTCGACAAGAAACCGGCCGGTTTCGTCCCTGCCAGCGCGGGTGGTCAGCCGCCGCGCGGCAACGACCCGAGGCGTCCGCTCGGTGAACGGATCGGCCTCGGGTCGTTGATCAGCCATCGTTGGTCGGGCAGCTGGGCAGGTAGCCGCTCACTGGCCCTTCGCGGCCGACTGCGCCGGGGCGTGCTCGCGGGCGACCGCGACCAGCGCGGTGAACGCCTGCGGGTCATTGACCGCGAGCTCGGCCAGGATCTTGCGGTCAACCTCGACCTCAGCGGCCTTGAGGCCCTGGACGAAGCGGTTGTAGGTCATCCCGTTCTCCCGCGCGGCGGCGTTGATCCGGGTGATCCACAGCTGCCGGAAGTCGCCCTTACGAGCGCGGCGGTCCCGGTAGGCGTAGTTCAGCGAGTGAAGGTTCTGCTCCTTCGCCTTGCGGTACAGCCGCGAACGCTGCCCGCGATAACCGCTGGCCAGCTCGAGGGTTGCGCGGCGCTTCTTGTGGGCGTTGACCGCCCGCTTCACGCGTGCCACTAGTTCATCCTGTCAATCTCTCGGGGCGTACGCCGTGGGTGAGGCGTATCGCCCGGGTGGTCAGCGAACTGGAGGGTGCGCTGGGCCGATCAGCGGCCCAGCAAGCGGCGCATCCGCTTGTTGTCGTTGTCGGACACCGCCTCGGTGCCCTCCAACCGGCGGGTCATCTTGCTCGCCTTCTTCTCGAGCAGATGCCGACGCCCGGCCTGCTCCCTGCGCAGCTTGCCGCTACCGGTGACCTTGATGCGCTTCTTGGTCCCGGAGTGCGTCTTGTTCTTCGGCATGTGTCGTCCTTCGATTTCCTGCTTCGGCTGGCGGCTTCGGCACGAGCTTGATCGCTCAGCGCTCCGCCTGCCCCTTGCCGGCCTTGGCCTTCGCCTTGCTCTTGTGCGGTGCCAACACCATGATCATGTTGCGACCGTCCTGCTTCGGATTGGACTCGATGAACCCGAGCTCGGCCACGTCCTCGGCGAGCCGCTGCAGAAGGCGAAAGCCCAGTTCCGGCCGAGACTGCTCACGACCGCGGAACATGATCGTGACCTTGACCTTGTGGCCCTGCTCGAGGAAGCGGGAAACATGCCCCTTCTTCGTCTCGTAGTCATGGGCATCGATCTTGGGACGAAGCTTCTGTTCCTTGATGACCGTGAGCTGCTGGTTACGACGAGACTCACGAGCCTTCTGCGCGCTCTCGTATTTGAACTTGCCGTAGTCCATGAGCTTGCAGACCGGCGGACGTGCCTGCGGCGCGACCTCGACGAGGTCTAGATCCGCTTCCTGGGCGAGCCGGAGCGCATCCTCGATGCGGACGATACCGACCTGCTCGCCGTTCGGTCCGACCAAGCGAACCTCGGGAACACGGATGCGCTCATTGATGCGCGTCTCGGAGCTGATGGGGCCTCCCTGGGTCAAAATGTCGTTGCTACTGCTGTGCCGCGCTTGCCTGGCCGCAGACCAGGGTCGCCGCACGGTGACCGTCGTTTCGCAGTAGCGCCCCATAAAACAACTGAACCCCACCGTCTATTTCGACGTGTGGGGCCCACAAATCCGATCACCCACGGACACGAGGCGTTGACCTGCGTCCCGGGCGTCACGAATCCGCGACCGTGACGGGCTTCCGAGTGCTCGGTTCCGAACGCTCAAAGCTCCCGACTACGCGGAATCGTGTGACCGGACCCGGCCACCTGGTTCGGTGATCCGGGTGGGAGCGGGGCTCCACTTGCGGCCCCCGACAGTTCGGGAGCTGGTCGCTCATGCGAGGGTAACAGACGTGTCAGACGAGCCCGCAGCGCAGTCCCTTGATCAGCCGTCCGTGCGTGAGCTTGCCGAGGTCCCGAGCGTCGAGGTGATCAGCCGCTCGGCGGTGATGCTGATGTCCGCGGCAGCCGAACGGCTTGGGCTGTCCGCGTCGGATCCCGCGGCGAGCCCGAGCCGCGATCTGGACGAAGCGCGCCGCCTGATCACCGCACTGGCCGGCCTCGTGACGGCGAGCGCGGAATACCTTGGGCCGCATGCCGGGCCTCTCCGAGATGGCTTGCAGTCGCTGCAGCGCGCGTTCCGCGAGGAGTCGGTGCTCCCCGACGAACCGGGAAACGGGCCCGGTGAACGCTACACCGGGCCCGTGTACTGACTCGACTACTCCACTCGTGCCAGGCTCTTGCCGGCACGAGCGGCGGAGTTCTAGTCGTCCAGAACGGCGAGCGCGTCGATCTCGACGAGCAGGCCGGGGTTCAGCCCAACGTAAACGGTGGTGCGAGCCGGGAATGGTGCGCTCACCTGCCGCTCATAGACCTCGTTGAACTCGGCGAAGTGCGCGCCATCGGTGAGGTAGGCCCGCATCATCACGACGTCGTCCATGCTGGCTCCGGCCGCGCCGAGGATGGCCCGCAGGTTGTCGAACAACTGGGCGGTCTGTTCAGCGACGGTGTCCCCCGCCGGCTTACCGGTTTTCGGGTCGATCCCGACCTGACCGGCGACCTGCAGGATGTTTCCTTTCCGCACCGCCTGCTGATACGCCGCGACGGGCTTCGGCGCGTCCTCGGTGCTGATCGACACCTTGGCCATCAATTCTCCTTCACCTGTTGGTTTTCTTCTCGGTCCATCCACTACGGGCCGAGGCCTCCTCGGCCGCCGCGAGCAGCTCCGGCACCAGCGCGAGCAAACCGTCCAGATCCAGCAGGACGCCCGGCACCGACAGCGAGATCGCGGCGACCACCATGCCGTCGCCACGCCGTACCGGCGCGGCGACACAGTGGATGAAGTCTTCGTGTTCGGCGTTGTCCACCGCGTAACCGCGTTCGGCCACTCGCGACAGTTCGGCCGCGAAGGCACCTGCATCGGTGATGGTCGTGCCGGTCTTGCGGGAGTAGCTGAGTTCCGCGGCGATCGCGGCGCGGAGCTCAGCTGGTTGGCCAGCCACCAGCACCTTGCCCACCGCGGTGCAGTGCACCGGCGCACGCCGGCCGATCCTGGAATACATCCGAACCGAATGCCGGCCGTCCACTTTGTCGATGCAGACCGCCTCATGAGCTTCCAGACTGGCCAGATGCACGGTATGCCCGGTACGCCGGTTGAGGTCGACCAGCACGGGCTGCGCGACCCGCCGCACGTCCAGCTCGTCAAGCGACTGGTTCGCGAGTTCGAACAGCGCACTGCCGAGCACGTAGTGCCGCGTGTTGACGCGGCGGACGAAATGCCCGGCTTCCAGGGTGCGCAACAGCCGGGACACGGTCGATTTGTGCACGCCAAGCTCCGCTGCCAGCTCGTCGAGGGTCTTGCCGTCCCCCGGGCGCCCTGACTGGGCCAGCTGAGCCAGTACCGCGAGCCCGCGTTCCAGACTCTGGCTCATCGCACTGCCCCCGTCCCACCGGTTCCGCGAATCTCGGCAAACTCCGACTCGCAGCCCTATCATAATGCACCTTGTGCAACGTATATTGCATCCTATGCAACTTGGCATGCAGCCCGGGACCGCAGCCTGTGTCGTCGACCCCAGTGCACTCGAGCGTGCCCGGGCCGAGCGAGTGGACTGGCGGTTCAAGGCGATCCCCAGCGCGATGCACGGACTCACCATCGCCGCCGCCGCGGCTCGACGACCGGACCTGTTCACCGATGGCTTTCTCGGCCCGTTCGTCGTACTCGAGGCCGACGCGCTGGACCACAACCTGCGCGCGATGGCCGACTGGTGCGCGGCGCACGGAATGCTCCTCGCCCCGCATGGCAAGACGACGATGGCGCCGCAACTGTTCGCCAAGCAAGCTGAGCACGGGGCCTGGGCGATTACCGCGGCCAATGCCAGCCAGCTGCGGGTGTACCGGGCGTTCGGGGTATCCCGGATCGTCTTCGCGAACCAACTGGTCGACCCGGCCGCGATTCGCTGGCTCGCCGACGAGTTGGCCGCCGACCTGGCTTTCGAGTTCTGTTGTTGGGTCGATTCGGTGCGCGGGGCGCGACTACTCGCCGACACCCTGCGGGAACACGGCGCGCACCGCCAGGTCGACGTGCTGGTCGAAGTGGAAGGCGGTCGTACCGGCGTCCAGGACGAGTCGACGGCGCTGGACGTGGCCCGAGCGGTTCGCGACAGCCCGGAACTTCGCCTGCTCGGCGTCAGCGGCTACGAGGGCTCGCTTGGCCATGACGCCACCGAACACACGCGGTCCCTCGTCGCCGACTATCTGGAACGGCTTCGGTCAACCACGACCACCCTCGCCTCGCACGGCCTTTTTGACCATCTCGACCAGGTGCTGGTCACTGCTGGTGGGAGCGCGTACTTCGACCAGGTCGCCGACGCGCTGGCCACTGGCTGGCCAGCTGGCCTCGCGGTGCGTCCGGTGCTGCGCAGTGGCGGATACCTCAGCCATGACGACGGTTTCTACCGCGCGACCTCGCCGCTCGGTGCGACTCCGCGGCTGACGGACGCGGCGCCATTTCGCTCGGCGCTGCGCGCCTGGGCGCAGGTGAGTTCGCTGCCGACCGCCGACCGGGCGGTACTGACCATGGGCAAGCGGGACGCCTCGTTCGACGACGGGCTCCCGGAACCACAATGGCGACGCGGCGCATCGGGACTGACCCCGCTCACCGGACATATGGTGCGCGCGATGAACGACCAGCACACCCACCTCGAGCTGCCCGCCGATTCGCCGATCGAGGTCGGCGACTGGGTCGGTTTCGGCCTTTCCCACCCCTGCACGGTCTTCGACAAATGGCCGCTGATTCCGCTTGTCGACGGGGACACGGTGGTGGACTTCATCCGTACCTACTTCTAGTCACCGCGTCTGGGATACCGGTTCGACGATCAGCCATTCACCCGATACCACACCTCGGGGCGACCGACCTGGCCGTACCGATGCTCGCGCTCCGCGAATCCGTTGTCCGCCAGGTATTCCAGGTATCGGCGCGCGGTCACCCTGGACACACCGGTCGCGCTCGCCGTCCCGGTCGCGGTCAGCGAGCCACCGGCGTCGGTGAGCGCCTGGTTGATCGCACTGAGCGTGGTCTCGCTCATGCCGGTGGGCAGCTGTGGCCGGTCAGCACTGCGCAGCACGCCGAATGCCTGGTCGACCTCGGCCTGACCACGAACCGCGCCGGCACCGTCGACGGCATTCCGGAACTTGGCGTAGCGCTCCAGCTTGTCCCGAAGCCCGGGGAACGTGAACGGCTTGAGCAGGTACTGCACCACACCGATGGACACCGCGGCGCGCACTACGGTCAGATCTCGCACGGCGGTCACCACGAGCACGTCGACGATCAGGCCCGCCGCGCGCAGCGCTCGGCAGAAATCGAGCCCATGTACATCGGGCAGGTACAGGTCGAGCACGATCAGGTCGACGGTCTCCCGGTCCAGCGCGCGGCGCGCCTCAGCGCCGGAATGCGCCACGGCAACGGTGTGAAAGCCGCTCACCCGATCCACGTAGCGGCGATGCGCCTCGGCCGCGATCGGATCGTCTTCCACCACCAGCACGCTGATCACGCTGGATCCTCCCGATCCAGCGGGAGCCGCACGCTGAACTCGGTGCCGGTCCCCTGCTCGACCCGCGCTGCCCGCACGATTCCGCCGTGTTTGCGTACCACCTGTCCGACCAGGGCCAGTCCCAGTCCACGGCCGCCGCCCCGCGCGTCCGTGCTGACCTGTTTGGTGGACCAACCACGCTCGAAGGCGGTCGCCATCGCTTCATCCGACATGCCCTGCCCGCTGTCGAGCACCCGCACCAGTAGTTCCTCCGACACGATTCGCACGGCGACCTCCACCCTGGCCCTGCCGGTACTTTCCGCGGCGGCGTCGATCGCGTTGTCCAGCAGGTTACCCAGAACGGTAACCAGGTCTCGGGCGGTTATCCCGGCGACCGGCTCGGCCACCGAGCTCTCCGGCGCGATACGCAACTCGACACCCCGTTCGTTTGCCTGGGCGACCTTACCGAGCAGCAGCGCCGCCAGTACCGGCTCGCTCACCGCTTCGACCACCTGGTCCGTCAACCGCTGAGCCAGGTGCAGCTCCTCGGTAGCGAACTCGATGGCTTCGTCGGTTCGGCCGAGCTCCACAAGCGACACCACCGTGTGCAGCCGGTTGGCGGATTCATGCGCCTGGGAACGCAACGATTCGACGACTGCCTTCACGCTGTGCAACTCGCCGGTCAGTTCCTGGAGTTCGGTGTGATTGCGCAGAGTCACCACATTGCCCATCGGATCTCCCGTTGCCCGCACCGGGGCGGTATTGACGACAACCACGCTGGTATCGGTCACGTGGATCTCGTCGTGCCGCGGCAGTGGATCCAGCATCGACGCGGTGAGCTGAGCCGGCAGGCCGAGCTCGGCGACCGGTGTGCCGTCCGGTTCCTGCTGGATCGCGAGCAGTTCGCGAGCCGCCGCATTGCAGAGCACGACTCGGCCATCCTTGCCGACCAGTACAAGTCCTTCCCGCACCGCGTGCAGAATCGCCTCGTAGTACGAGAACATCCGCGCGAGTTCGGCGGGTGAACGACCCTCGGTGTGCCGGCTGACCCGTCTACTCACCAGGTACGTGCCCAACACTCCGGCGATCAGGACAGCGCCAGCCGTCGCCAGTAGCGGCAGTAGTCGTTCCCGCAGTTCGACGCTGATTGCCCGGACCGTAATGCCGACGCTCACCAGACCGACGATCCGTTCCTGGTCATCGAATACCGGAACAACCGCGCGCATCGACGGTCCGAGTGTGCCGGCGTAGGTCTCGGTGAACGACCTACCCCGTAGCGCCGGCGCGGTGTTACCGAGAAACTGCCGGCCGATCTGCTCCGGGTTGGGATGAGTACGTCGGGTCCCGTCCGGGGCCATGATCGTGATGAAGTCGACCCCGGTGTCTGCCCGCACTCGTTCCGCGTACGGCTGCAGCGGGATCAGCCCACTGCCGGCAAGCGCCTCGCGGACCTGTGGTGTGTCCGCGATCGTTTCGGCCACCGAGGTGACCTCCTCGCGGGCGGCATCCTCGGTCGCGGTGGTGGCGTCCAGGTAGGCGAGCACGGTGCCAGTACTGACCAGTACCCCGACCAGCACCACCTGCAGCAGTAGCAGCTGGCGGGCCAGGCTCCACGGCTTGCGGAATTGTCGCGCGATACGTGCCACGTCCGGTATCGCACCACAATCCCCCGCTCACCCAGTGGGCACGGAGAGATTTCGTGAACGATATGAACACAACGGTGACCGGTCGGACCTGACTGTGGATAGTCACGCTATTCGTTTCGCGCCAATTCCGCGCAGTCCAACCGAGGAGGCAACGGTGCCAACAACGGAAAGCACCGCGCCATCCGAGCCGCCAGCCCGCAAGGGCAGGGACCGGATGCATTTTCTCTATCTGGCCGTGATCGCGGCCGTGGTGCTGGGAATCGCGTTGGGTTTCGCCGCGCCCGATTTCGCCACGCAACTCGAACCGCTCGGCGAAGGATTCGTCGCGCTGATCAAGATGATGATCGCGCCGATCATCTTTTGCACCATCGTGCTAGGTATCGGCTCGGTCGCCAAGGCCGCGAAGGTCGGCAAGGTCGGCATGCTCGCGCTGGGGTATTTCATCGCGATGTCCACGCTCGCGCTGGTGATCGGGCTGGTCGTCGGTAATATCCTGCACCCGGGTGAGGGTCTGCATCTGAATCCCGAGGCTGCCGCCGAAGCACAGGCGGAAGCCAAGGGTGGCGAGGGCACCGTGGACTTCCTGCTCGGCATCATTCCGGAAAGCCTGGTGTCCGCCTTTACCGAAGGATCGGTCCTACAGACCCTGCTGGTCGCTTTGCTCGCGGGGTTCGCTCTGCAGAAACTCGGGCCGGCGGGAAAGCCGATTCTGCGCGGTATCGAACATCTGCAGCGGCTGGTCTTCCGCATCCTGGCGATGATCATGTGGGCCGCCCCGGTCGGCGCGTTCGGCGCGATCGCGGCTGTTGTCGGCAACACCGGATGGGACGCGCTCACCAGCCTCGCCGTCATCATGTTCGGCTTCTACGCGACCTGCCTGCTGTTCATTTTCGGCGTACTCGGCACGGTGCTGTGGCTGGGCGCGCGGGTGAACATCTTCCGGCTGCTGCGGTATCTGGGCCGCGAGTTCCTGCTCATCGTTTCCACCTCGTCGTCCGAGTCCGCGCTGCCCAGATTGATCGCGAAGATGGAGCACCTTGGGGTGAGCAAGCCTGTCGTGGGGATCACCGTGCCCACCGGCTACTCGTTCAACCTCGACGGCACGGCGATCTACCTGACCATGGCTACGCTGTTCATCGCCGCGGCGCAGGATCAGCCGCTGAGCATCGGCGAGCAGATCTCGCTGCTGTTCTTCATGATCATCGCGTCGAAGGGCGCGGCGGGCGTGAGTGGCGCGGGCATCGCGACCCTTGCCGGCGGTCTGCAATCGCATCGCCCCGAACTGGTGGATGGCGTAGGGTTCATACTGGGAATCGACCGGTTTATGTCCGAAGCACGCGCGTTGACCAATTTCGCCGGTAACGCAGTCGCTACCGTGCTGATCGGGACCTGGACGAGAGAGTTCGATACGAGCAAGGCGAAGGAGGTCTTCGCCGGTCGTGATCCATTCGACGAGACCACGATGCTCGACGATCACTCGGATCAGGAGTCCGCCCCACCACCAGAACCAGCGAAGGTCTGAGCCGGGCCCCGCAGATGGCGCCGGAAACCACGCTGACCGCGACGCATCATCGCCGTGTGATTTGCCCGCAACAACGGTCGCGCGATTGGCGCGACTCTGCGGAGCAGTTGCTTCCGCACGACGACTTCCTGCGCGATGGAAAGCCTGGTCCGCGCGCCATGCCGGGCCGGCCGGCGACGATCGCGATGCTCGAACACGTCCAGCTCGCATCCGATGTAGCCCTCGAGGTCGCCACTGAGCGCCAAGCGAAGTCGGCCACCGTGCTCGTCCTGTTCGGCGCGAGTGGCCCGCAGCACCAGCTGATACGGAAGCACTGAACGACACACCAACTCGGCGGTGTTCGAGTCGATCGCCGTAACCGAGCGCACATCTGCCCACCACGTCGGGTAGGTACCGATATCGACCAAGGCACCGAACACCGTACCTGGGTCGACCGGAACCACCCAGGTGGCCGTGAATCGATAGCGGTTCAGCTGGTCGCCAAGCACGGTCCAATTCTACGGCTACTGTGGCCGCGCACCACGTGCCAACGAACCTGGCCGGCGGGTGGCGCCGACCGCGCCTACCCGGCCGGCCAGGTGGATCAGGCGTTCAGGATCGGATGCAGGAACTGTCCTGTGTAACTCTCGTCTGCGTCCGCGACGGATTCCGGTGTCCCTTCGGCCACGACCATGCCGCCCCCGGAGCCGCCTTCTGGTCCCATATCGACGATCCAGTCCGAGGTCTTGATGACATCGAGGTTGTGCTCGATGACGATCACGGTGTTTCCCTTGTCCACCAAGCCATGGATGACACCGAGGAGTTTGCGGATATCGTCGAAGTGCAGACCGGTGGTCGGCTCATCGAGCACGTACACCGTCTTGCCCGTGGACCGCTTCTGTAGCTCGCTGGCCAACTTGACGCGCTGCGCCTCGCCGCCGGACAGGGTCGGTGCCGGCTGACCGAGTCGGACGTAGCCGAGCCCGACGTCGACCAGTGTTTTGAGGTGCCGGTGAATCGCCTTGATCGGTTCGAAAAACTCAGCGGCTTGTTCGATGGGCAGATCGAGCACTTCGGCGATCGTTTTGCCCTTGTAGTGCACCTCAAGGGTTTCCCGGTTGTATCGCGCTCCCTTGCACACCTCACATGGCACGTAGACGTCGGGCAGGAAGTTCATCTCGATCTTGATGGTGCCGTCGCCGGCGCATGCCTCGCAGCGGCCACCCTTGACGTTGAACGAGAATCGGCCCGGTTGGTAGCCACGGACCTTTGCCTCGGTCGTTGCCGCGAACAGTTTCCGAATATGGTCGAACACCCCGGTGTAGGTCGCGGGGTTGGACCGCGGCGTGCGACCGATGGGCGACTGGTCGACCTGCACCAGTTTGTCGACCAGGTCGAGGCCTTTGATCCGGGTGTGCCTACCGGGCACCTGCCGCGCACCGTTGAGCTTGTTCGCGAGCACGGTGGCCAGGATGTCGTTCACCAAGGTCGATTTACCGGAGCCGGACACGCCGGTCACCGAGATCAAACAGCCGAGCGGGAAACCCACCTCGATGCCGCGCAGGTTGTGTTCACGGGCGCCAACCACGGTGAGCTTGCGCTTCCGATCGACCGGCCGGCGGATCTCGGGTATGTCGATTTCCCTGCGGCGAGCGAGATAGTCCCCGGTCAGCGAGTTCTTCGCCTTCAGCAGCTTCTTGACCGGCCCGCTGTGCACAATATGTCCACCGTGCTCACCGGCGCCCGGTCCGATGTCGACGATCCAGTCGGAACCGCGGATGGTGTCCTCGTCGTGTTCCACCACGATGAGGGTGTTTCCCAGATCCCGCAGCCGGGTGAGCGTCTCGATCAGCCGGTGGTTGTCCCGCTGGTGCAGGCCGATGGACGGCTCGTCGAGTACATAGAGCACACCCACGAGGCCGGAACCGATCTGGGTGGCCAGCCGGATTCGTTGCGCCTCACCGCCGGAAAGCGTCCCCGCCGCACGGTCCAGGGAGAGATAGTTGAGGCCGACGTCCAGCAGGAAGCGCAGGCGCGCGTCGATCTCCTTGAGTACCGCGCCCGCGATCATGGCTTCCCGCTTGCCCAGCACCAAGCCGGAGACGAACTCGGCGCATTCGGCAACGCTCAGCGCACACACTTCCGCGATGGACCGCGGGCCCTGGCTTTCGTGTTCGAGCGTCACGGCGAGGATCTCCGGCTTGAGCCGACTCCCCTGGCACGCTGGACAGGCCACGTCGCGCATATAGCCTTCGTAGCGTTCCCGCATATAGTCCGAGTCGGTCTGTTCCTGCCTGCGCTCGAGAAACGGGATCACGCCTTCGAAGTTGGCGTAGTACGAGCGTTGCCGGCCGTAGCGGTTCCGGTATCGCACGTGTACCTGTTCGTTGACCCCGTACAGCACGGCCTTCTGCGCTCTGGCCGTCAACCTCCGCCACGGGGCGTCCATCCGGAATCCGATGGTCTCGGCGAGGGATTCAAGGAGTCGCTGGAAGTAGTCCGCGCTCTGACCGCCAGCCCAGGGCTGGATCGCGCCGTCCGCGAGGGACAGCTCGTCGTCCGGGACGATCAGCTCGGGATCGACCTCCTTGCGCGAGCCGATACCAGTGCATTCCGGGCAGGCACCGTACGGCGAGTTGAAGGAGAACGAACGCGGTTCGAGATCCTCGACGGTGAGCGCATGACCATTCGGACAGGCGAGATGTTCGGAGAAGCCGCGAATGCGGTGCGGGTCGTTTTCGGCGAGCTCGACGAACTCCAGCTCGACCAGTCCATCGGCGAGGCGCAACGCCGTCTCGACCGAGTCGGTGAGGCGTTGCTTTGCGCTCGACTTCACCGTGAGCCGATCGATCACCACCGCGATCTCGTGCTTCTCCTGCTTCTTGAGCTTGGGCGGCTCGGTCAGCGAGTGGATCGCGCCGTCGACACGAACCCGGGAATAGCCCTGGCTCTGCAGCTGGGCGAACAGATCAACGTACTCCCCCTTGCGGCCGCGCACGACCGGGGCGAGCACCTGGAACTTGGTGCGCTCCTCCATCGCAAGCACCTGGTCCACGATCTGCTGCGGAGTCTGCTTGCTGATCGCTTCGCCGCATTGTGGGCAGTGCGGTTTGCCCGCGCGGGCGAACAACAATCGAAGGTAGTCGTAGATCTCGGTGATCGTGCCGACCGTGGAGCGCGGATTCCGGCTCGTCGATTTCTGGTCGATCGACACCGCCGGCGAGAGGCCCTCGATGAAGTCCACGTCCGGTTTGTCCATCTGGCCGAGGAACTGGCGCGCGTAGGCGGAGAGCGATTCGACGTATCGTCGCTGTCCCTCGGCGAAGATCGTGTCGAACGCGAGGCTCGACTTACCAGACCCGGACAGTCCGGTGAACACGATCAAGCTGTCCCTCGGCAGGTCGAGGTCTACGCTGCGCAGATTGTGTTCGCGCGCACCGCGAACGACAAGGCGGTCGGCCACGCCGAATCCCCTTCACATGGTGTGCCACATGCCACGTGCTAGCCACACGCGCATGGCTGTTCAGACTCCCGGGCCCCATGCTAGAACCGGCCCCCGACAAAATCGCGCCCGCATCTCCGCGGTGGCTTCGACCTGCGGTTGCACCCGGCCAAAGTCCCGGCAATGACCCAACGGTAGCTCAGTGGCCGGTACGCCGGGTCAGCTACTACGGTAGCGCTGTGGATGTGGTCGAGGAATACACCGGACATGTGGAACAAGGCGGCCCGGCCGCGCGCCGCACGCTGGCCGCGCTGACGATCAGTAAGTTGTCCGTAGGGCCGATGGACAACAACACGTACTTGTTGGTCTGCCGGAATACGAACGAAGCGCTGTTGATCGACGCCGCGAACGAACCGGAGCGGATCTCCGATCTGATCGGGCACGACAACGACCGGCCGACGTTGCGCACCGTGGTCACCACGCATCAGCACGGGGACCACTGGCAGGCCCTTGGTGCGGTAGCCGGCGCGAATGGCGCGAACACGGTGGCGCATCCGGCTGACGCCGAGCCGTTGCCGGTGCCGCCGGACCAGCTGGTGGAGCACGGCGATACGGTCACGGTGGGTGACTGCACTCTTGAGGTGATCCACCTGCGCGGACATACTCCGGGATCGATCGCGCTGGTGTACCGCGATCCGGCCGGGCATCCCCATCTGTTCACTGGCGACAGTCTGTTCCCCGGCGGCGTGGGTAAGACCTGGTCGCAGGAGGACTTCGACTCGCTGATCGCCGATGTGGAAACTCGGTTGTTCGACACCCTGCCCGAGGACACCTGGTTCTATCCCGGACACGGCGACGACTCGACGCTCGGCACGGAGCGCCCGAAGCTGGCCGAATGGCGCGAGCGCGGCTGGTGACCGACCTCGCCGAGCACGTCCTCGCGGAGGTCGAACGACAGCATGCGCGGCTGGCCCGCTGGCTGGGCACCGATTGCGGCTCGGAGGTGTTGGACGAGCTACGGCGGTCGCACCTGCCGCAGTTCGAGATCATCACCATCGACGGTCACCTGCTGCGTGTTGACCAACTGTTCGACGGCCTGGCCGGCGCGGGCAACGCCGCCCCTGGACTTCGGATCGACATCGATGAGATCGGCATTGTCGCCCAGACCACCGACCTTGTCACGGTGCGGTTCCGGGAAACGCATTCGCGTGCCGGCGACGTCAGCCAGCGGCTCGTCACCGCGGTGCTACGCAAGGACGCTGGAGCCCCGCACGGACTGCGCTGGCAATACGTACACGAGACGGCCGTCCGCCACTGAGTCGTGCCACGTGCCCGCGTTCTTTCAGGTTGGCGAGTCTGTCGAGTTGGCAACTCGCCGCCGCACCGGCACCGAACCCACTAGGGTGGCCAGGTGCCCAGAGTGCTGATCATCGGTGGCGGCATCGCCGGAACCGCGGCGGCGATGGCATTGCACAAGGCCGGCGAGGACGTCGCGGTGTACGAAGCCTGCGCTTCGGGCGGAGCGGACGCGGGCGCGTTCCTCACCGTAGGGGCTAACGGAATGCTGGCGCTGACACAGCTCGATGCCGCCGATGCCGTACGCGAGGCCGGCTTCCCGCTGTCCACAATGGATCTCCGGGACGACAAGGGTAAGCCCATCGCCAACGTGCCGCTACGCGGTCCGCATGGTGCCACGCCGGGGCACCACCACCTGCGGCGCGCCGCGCTTTACCGCGTGTTGCAACAACGGGCGATCGAGCTCGGCATCCCAGTGGTGCACGGTAAACGGCTCACCGACGTCCACGTATCGGACGCCGCCGTCACGGCGACGTTCGCGGATGGCAGCAGCGCTACGGGCGAACTGCTGATCGGCGCGGACGGGCTGCACTCCAGCGTTCGGCCAATCATGCACCCCACCGCTGCCGGACCCGCCTACGCCGGACAGCAGGTGTGCTACGGCTATACCAGGACCGCGAGCCCACCCGCCGATCCGGCGACGTTCCATATGATCAGGGGGCGCAACGGTTCGTTCGGCTACACGGTCTCGCCCGAAGGTGAAACCTGGTGGTTCGCCAGAACCCCCGGCCAGGAACTGCACCCGGACCAACTCACCGCCAGCCCGGAGCGCTGGCGCGACCGCCTCATCGAGGAGTTCCGCCAAGACCGGACACCCGCCGCTGACATCGTCGGCCACACCACCGCCGAGTTGTTCGTCGACAACATCTACCACCTGCCCGATGCCCCCTGGCTGGCCGGACCGATGGTACTGATCGGCGACGCGGCACATGCGGCGTCGCCCGCCTCCGGCCAGGGCGCGTCCATGGCACTGGAGGACGCGGTGATGCTCGGTAAGGCCCTCCGCGATCTGCCGACCCACGACGAGGCCGTCGCCTGCTATGAGCTACTTCGCCGCGCCAGAGTCAACCGCGTCATCTCCAGCGGTGCCCGGCTGACCCCGGCCAAGATGCCGAATGCGCTACAACGCACCGTGCGCAACGCCAGATCGCGGAGGCAGTGGAAACCGAACGCGGAGCCAGCCGACCGGGATTGGCTTTTCGACTACCCGCTCGACTGGACGATTCCGGTAGATCACGAGTTGGCCCGACAGACCGATCAGCTACAGCGATCCGACTGACCAAACCTCACGAGGCGGCGTGGCCGTGCCCGTGCGCGTGGCCGTGCCCGTGTCCATGGAAGTGGCCATGGCCGCCAGCCTTGGGCGCTTCCTTTCCGCCGTCGCCGGGTAACGGATCGCCGGCACGCAATGGCTTGTCGTGGTATCTGCCCTCATGCGCGAGAACTGGACGGGTATCCCCGGCCAGCTCCGGGTGCCGCTGCTCCAGCCGCTGGCGCTGATCCCAGTCGCGACGCAGTTTGGTCACGTACTCCCGGTTGCCGTTGTAGGTACCCCGCCAGGTCTGCGGCATTTCCTCGCGCGCCAGTCCGGCGCCTGCCTTCCCGAGCACCGCCGCAGCCGACGGCAACTTCGCCGGCTCGGCGCCGCAGTCCGGGCAACCGGGAGCCGGCGCCTCGGGATGCGGCTGTAGCTTCTCGAAGCGCAGCCCGCAGGCACAGCGGTACTCGTAGATCGGCATGTCACCCCACCCTTCGGCTACCAGTTCTGCACGGATCGGCGCAGGATCTCCGCGATTTCCTCCTCACCAGCCGGACGCGGGCACGTCGCGAGCAGCCGCTGCTGTTTCATGGTGCCCGGTACCAGGTCCGGGATATCCGCCTCGGTGTACCCGACCGCGCCGATCCCGTTCGGGATGTCGATATCCCGCATGAGATCCACCAAGACCTGAGGTAAGCGCTCGGCCGGTTCGTCCGCCAGTGCTCCGCCGCCAGAAAGCAACTCCGCGGCATGCTGATGCCGTTCGGGCGCGGCCGAGTAGGTGAACCGGAACGCCTCCGGCGCGGTCAATGACACGGACTGACCATGCGGAACCATCGGTTCGTCCGGCGGGTAACCAGCCGGTACATAGTCCTTGACCATCCCGGCGATGGGATAGGCGTTCGCGTGCGGGATATGCACGCCGGAGTTGCCGAACCCCATACCCGCGAAGGTCGCCGCCATCATCATGTCCGTCCGGGCCGCAAGGTCCTCCGCGCCACTGCGCACCGCACGCCGAAACGACCGCGCGAGCAAGCTCAGCGCCTGCTGGCACCACAGGTCGGACACCGGATTCGCCCCACAGTAGGTGACCCGTTCCTCCGGCTGTTTCCTGGGCAGCGTTCGGTAGTCCCGCGCGGTGTAGGACTCGAGGGCATGGCAGACCACGTCCATCCCACTCGCCGCCGTGACCTCCGGCGGCACACTCATCGTCAGCAGCGGGTCGACGACCGCCATGGTCGGCCGCAGCCGCCAGTGGCTGATACCGGTCTTCACCTTCATGGACAGGATGTCGAGCACGCACATCGCCGTGCTCTCCGAGCCGGTACCCGCCGTGGTCGGCACCGCGACAAGCGGTTTGAGCGCTCCGGCCGGCGTTTTCGCCAGCCCGATCGGCTTGTTCACGTAGTCCATCAGTTCGCCGGGGTGGCTAGTCAGCAGGTTGACCGCCTTCGCCGTATCGATCGCCGATCCCCCACCAACGGCCACGAACGCGTCCCACGGACCCTGCTCGCGGGCGTAGCCCACCGCTTTGGCGAAACTGTCGTCGGTGGGTTCAACGTGCACCCCGTCAAATACCTCGGACACCATCTCGTAGCGCCGCAGGCTATCCGCGATCCGCAGCGGTATCCCGGTGGAGGCGACCCCCGAATCGGTCACGATCAGCACGCGGCGCACGCCGTGCTGGGCAAGATCGAAACCGATCTCGTCGGCTGCGCCCGCGCCGAATTTCAACGGGGGCGCACCCCAGGTAAAGATCGTTTCCTCGGTGAGCTCAGGAGTGGTCATCTTCGACACCGCGCCTTTCCACTGATCAGGTGTAGTACCCGTCTGGCGCGGTGCGCAGCTGGTGGATCTGATCTGGATCGTGGCCGAACACCATGGTCGCGTTCGTGCGCTCCGCGACCCCGCGCAGCTTCTCCACCGAGTCGTAGAACTGCTCCAGATTGTTGACGATCGCCGCCGGCACGGTGGGCGGCCCATAGCTGTCGCCCATGTACACCGCATCCGAGGTGAAGATCATCGTTCCGGTGTCTGGCAGATCGACCTGCATGGACATACAGCCAGGGGTGTGTCCCGGCGTCTGCAGCAAGGTCACCCCCGGCAGGAACTCGGTGTCCCCCGAAACGGTCTCGAACTCGAGATCCTCGTAATCCGCCTTCAGGTGCGCGCCCTGGAAGGCACCTTCGAAGCCGAAGGCGAACTCCTTTTCCTTGTCACTGCAGACCAACGTGGCTTCGCTGTTCTTGAACAGGTTGGCGTTACCGGCGTGGTCGAAGTGCAGATGGGACAGCACCACATAGTCGATATCACCCGGCTGGAGGTCCAGCTGTTCGAGTCGGGAATGCAGGTACTCGTCCTCGGTTGCCGCGTCATACGGGAAGAACTCCTGCAACCCGGTCGGCTCCCAGCGCTGTTCCCAGTCCGGCGGGCAGGATGTGTCCCACAGCAGCTTGCCATCCGGCGTATCGACCAGCACGCAGTGGCTGGGCACTTCCGTCCATGGCGCTGGTTGGTCCCGGTTGGCTCGACGCTGAATGGTCTTCCCCGGAGCCAGCAGCAACCAGGTCAGATCCGCGTGCATAGCACCGGTATGCAGAATGCTTACCTTCGTCGGCGCGGCCATGTGCACTCCCTTCCGCGGGCGGGCTCCTCGACGGAGATCCGCAACGGTCGAGCCTTGCGAGATCCGGATATCCAAATGGCAAATCGCTTGCTGGCAGGCCCGCGCACAGCGGCCTGCGATTGGTCGACAACAACGTCTCGTCACGCGAATTCACTGTCAGCACATCTCACAGTAGCGACCGTGGATGTGAAGTCAACCACAATGGACGGCGACTCGGAGCGGAACGAGTCCTAGCGTGCGGGCGCCTGCCGATGCCGGATCCGACGGGTGAGTAGCCGGCCCGCCGGGCGCTCCACCACCACGGTGAGCAACCAACCAGCCACGACGGCCGCGCCGAAGATGACGACCAGCCGTGGCCAGGGGCCTACCCCGAGATCGGCGAGCAGGCGCGCGAGTACGTAACCGAGCTGCTGCTGTACCAGATACACGCCAAAGGTAATGCCAGCCAGCCAGCGCAGCTGCGCGCGGAATCGCACGAACACCGGAAACATCCAGTCGGGACCGCTCGCCGCCTTGGCGACAAGCAGTACGAACACCCCGAACGCGAGCATCACCGGCAGGTTGATCTCGGACAGATCAGGACTGCTGACGAACTGCGCGGTTGTCACCACCAGCGTCAGCGCCACCAGATGTCGCGTGCCCATCCGGCCGTTCGACCACAACCAGATGGCCACACCGACGGCGAACAACCGCGCGTAGCTGAGCCCGAGTCCGCTGACGGCGGGCGCTACCCATTCGCGCACCGTGTCGAACGGATGCATGGCGACCGGGAGCAGTAGCGGGATCACGATCATCGCCCAGAGCAGCCAGAAGATCCGCGCACCCCGTACCAGGCGGCGCGGAAACAACATGGCCGCCGCCGCGAAGGCGAGCACCTGAATCGGCATCGTCCAGTACGACGGATCGACCCAGTGGAAATCCGCTGACCACGGCACGATCATGGCGAGGTTGGTCCCGAGATCGAGCGGTGTAGGGAGATACCACGGACGCACCCCCTCGGCCGGCCCATCGACGCTGATCGGATCCGCGAACATTGTCCCGAGGAACCCACCGGGAAAGGTGAGGCCGTTGAACCCGGCTACGGCATAACGGGTGAGTCCATAGGTCAGCAGCACCGCGACGACAAAGGTCGGCAGTAATCGCGCGCACCGGTGCCAGAGCCACCGAGTGGGCCGCGCGCGCCGGATCGTCACGCAGACGAAATACGCCGAGACGACCATCAGCCCTGCCGCGCCGAACGGGAGGTTGCTGCGCGGGAAGTACTCCCCCAGCTCTGGATGTATCCGTGGTCCGGAACTCGTTACGTGGCCGAGGATCACGAAGAAGACGGCGACGACCCGGACGACATCCCAACTGATTCGCCGCGAGGACGGGGCGGCCTCGCCGGCGCCAACAGGGGACAGATCTGACGACGCGGACAATCTGATCCCCAGTAGGCATTTCGGGCGGACACGGTCGAGTGAGAGTACCCGGCGCACCGCGCCAGCACCGCATCCGCCCAAGCACTGGCGTAGCCGCAGGGGCGGACGTGCTCGTTGCCGCCGCCCAGCACCCGCCCGCTCAGTTACCCGCCCACGCGTATCCCGATGCCGTTGGCCACCGACCGCTCGGCGCCATCCGAAGGATCATTGCGTACCGTGACCTTGTCCGCGCCGGATTCCCGTGCGACGAGCGTCGAGGAGCCGCCGCCATCCAGGTTCACGGCGGCGGCCGCACCCAGATCCACCTGCAGATCGGCCAGTTCCGCGATACTCATTCCCACGCTGGATCCCGACCGACCGTCCACGGTCGCCAGGTACACGGTCTTGCCATCCGCACTGACGCCGGCCGAAGTACGCGGCGCCAAGGTGCCGGTATCCAGGTCAGGCAACGCCGAACCATCCCGCAGGATCGGCGCGCCACCGACCGCGAAGTCGAGGTCCGTGCCATCGGCCGATTCGAGTTGATAGTCCACGGTGACCTTGTCCCCGACGGCAAGCTCGCCGAGCTCCGCCGCGCCCTGTTCCCTGCCGACCAGCACCACGGAATCCTCCGCGATGTCTCCGGAGCCAGGTTCGTCGGCGGTATCAGTGACCTCCCCGCCGGTGATCGTGACCTCCGCGGTTTCCGAACTGCACGGTGCCTGTCGATCGGTATCCGTGCCGCAGGTCGCCCGCATCCGGGACGCCGTGCCCCAGTCGCTGGTGAATGCGCCGATACCGTCCACCGCGATCGCGTACTGGTTCAGTCCTGCGAGGTCGAAATTGCCCTTGTCGCCTTGCACGCTGCCCGCAAGGGTCAGCGTATCGACCCGTGCCGCACCGTCGGCGCCGACCGCGAAGACATCCTTGGTCGATGTGCCCTCGGCCAAGCCTGGGCCGAACCGCTGACCGTCTGGCACCGCGGCCTTGAGCTGGTTGCCGTTCGCGATCACGGGGCCTACCGGCGCGCTCGTCGCCGGCGCCGGGTCGTGTTCCTGGGTGATATTGAAGAAGTCCGCGTTCACCCCGCCGACCGCCCCAGCCGAATCCGCCATCGCCGAGACGGCCTCCCCTGCCGCGATCTCGCCCGGATACAGCAGGTCGAGCGCGACCCCGGACTGCCCCAGCTCGGCGGTCAACACGTGGGCCACCACCGAACCGTTGTCCGTGGACAGTTCCATCCGCTCATAGCTGACTCCCGGCGCTATTTCCTCGACCGCGTTCGCCGGTTGTGTCGCGGCAGCGGCCGGTGTCAGCAGCGAGCCGAGTAGCAGGGCCGCGACCGGCGCGCCGGTCGCCCGCAGCAAGGTGGTGGAGGTCGGCACGAGGCACCCCATTTCCGGAGAAGATCAGGTCAATGCGGCCCGACCCGCGCGGTGCGCGGATCCGGACACCTCATCATGAGCTGCCACCGCGCACCGAGCCAGCAGAACACCGCCAATTCACTCGCTTTTCCGGCAAGTTCAGTAGATGTACGCACACTCGCCACGCCATATCCATCCTTTGTGGACAACCATCGGACGGCGACGTGCCCGGCCACTGGTTGACGTGGCACGGATCACCCATTAGCGTCGCAAGAAATCGTTTACTCCGATCGAGGTGCATATGTCGGAGCCACCACGAAACCCGCGAGGGGCGGCACCTCCCCTGCTGACCAGGCGTGCCGCCCTAGGCGGGCTGACCGCGCTCGGCCTCGGCTCGCTCGGCACCGGCGCCCTCACCAGCTGCGCCCCGTCCAACGCTGACGAGCTCGCTTTCTGGAACTTCATCGGCCCCGGCGGCACCTCACAGGAACAGAGCGACTGGATCCAGCGGCTGGCCGCGGCATGGAACGCGGACCACCGTCCCAAGGTTCGCCTTCGATATGTACCCAACGCCGACTACCTCAATGGCCCGACCCTCCAGACCGCGTTCAGTGCGAACCATGGGCCCGATGTGTTCATGCTCAGTCCCGGCGATTTCCTGCGTTACCACAACGCCGGCGTGCTCGCTGATCTCACGCCCTACCTGAATGCCACCGTGCGTGCGGACTATCTACCGGGTGCGTTGGATTCACGAACGTTCGAAGGGCGGGTGTACGGGCTGCCCATGGAAAGCGAGCCGCTGGCGCTCTTCTACAGCACCGAGGCGTTCGAGCGCGCCGGGCTCTCCGCCGCGGACGTTCCGCGTACCTGGGACCAACTGCTCGACGTCGCGGACAAGCTCACCACGGCTCGCCGCTTCGGTCTGGTTGTCGAGACCAATCCCGGCTATTACCAGAACTTCACCTGGTACCCGTTCATGTGGATGGGCGGCGGCTCACCGCTGGCCGCGGATCAGCGGCGCAGCACGTTCGACAGTAAGGCGACCGTCGCCGCGCTCCGTCTCTGGCAGGAAGCCATCAATCGTGGCCTCGCTCCCGGTCGTCCACAGGGGTCCGGCGGCAATGACTCGATTTCCAATCTCGCCGCCGGCTACTGCGCCATGCAGCAGGTGGGCATCTGGGCGATCGGCGAGATCGCTGAGCTAGCCCCGGATTTCCGCTATGGCGTGGCACCGTTACCAGTGCCCGAGGGCGGCGAGGAACTGACCTGTGCTGGCGGTTGGGCGCTCTGCGCGAACGCCAAGGGACGGGACCCGGATGCCGCCGCCCGATTCGTTGCCTGGGCGCTCGGCGGTTCGGACGCGGCGTGCATCGAGCGAAGCCGGCAGTGGAACACGAAAGTCAAGATGACGATTCCGGTTCGCGATTCGGTACGCCGCGCGGCGCAACGGCAGGGCGACTTCGAGAACCCGGCCTATCGGCTCTTCGTCGACCGAATCGCTCCGAAGGCGGTGGGCGAGCCGCGTTATCCGGTGGAAATTTACCGGACGATCTCGGACACGCTGCAAGCCTGCCAGCTGGACAACGCCGATCCGGCGGCTTCGGCCGCACAAGCTACCGAAGCGATCGATACGTTTCTGTCCACCTACGACGGAGCGCCGATCCAATGAGCGGGCTGACCATGCTGGTGCCCCGCAGACCAAGTCAGGCGCGCGCCGGCTACGGCTTTTTCGCCCTGGACGGCATCGGACTGGTGGTGTTCGTCGCCGGCCCGGCACTGCTGGCGATCGCAATCGGACTGTTCGATGTGGATGGATTCGGCAAGGTCGAGTTCGTCGGGCTGGACAACTACCGGCTGATGGCGCGCGATCAGCTGCTGTGGAAGAGTTTCGGGATCACGGCGACCTACGTGGCACTGTTCGTGCCACTGGCATTCGTGGTCAGTCTCTGCCTCGCGTTGCTCACCAGGCGCGACTACCCCGGCGTCGGCCTGGTACGAACAGCGCTCTTTCTCCCGAACGTGATTAGCCTTGTCGTCGTTGGCGTACTGTGGAAGTTTCTGCTGACGGACAAAACCGGTGCGGTGAGCTCGATCCTCGCCCCATTCGGCCTTGGCGACGTCTCATGGCTCAGCGATACCGCGCTCGCGCTGCCCACCCTCGTACTGATCAGTGTCTGGTTCCTGATGGGCTACCAGATGCTCATCTTCCTGGCCGGTCTGCAGGATATTCCGCAGGATCTGTACGACGCCGCCACGGTGGATGGCGCGAACTACTGGCAGCGCTTCTGGAGCGTGACCTGGCCCGCGCTGCGCCCGACCAGCTTCTTCGTACTGGTGACCTCGTTGGTCAACGCCGCGACCGGCGTACTGGCCTTCGATCTGATCTACGTGACCACCCAGGGCGGCCCGGCCAATGCGACGTCCACGGTTATCTATTACGCCTATCAGCAAGCCTTCCTGTATGGCCGGTTTGGCTATGCGGCGGCGATCAGCGCCATGATCGTGGCGGCGCTGATCGTGGTAACCGGCGCGCTTTTCGCGGCGACCCGTGGGGGGGCGATTCGATGAGTCGTAGCCCAGTTCCGAGTCGTAGCCCAGCTTCGGGAAAAGCCGGCTTCGGCTGGGTGCCAGCCGTTGGCTATCTGGTGGGGCTGCTCACCGTGCTGCCGATGCTGTGGTTGACGCTAGCCGCGTTTCGGCCGGGCAGTGACGTCTTCTCAATGAGTTGGCCGGCGACTTTGACGTTGGACAACTTTGCCTACGTACTCACCGAGGTACCGTTTCTGCGCTACCTGGCCAACAGCGCGCTGGTGTCGATCGCGGTCACGGTTATCGCGCTGCTGCTGCACACCATGGCCGGCTACGCGCTGGCCCGGCTGCGCTTTCGCGGCCGAGGTATCGCGTTTGGTCTGGTGATCGCGACCCTGCTGGTTTCACTGCCCGTGATCCTGGTCCCGCTGTTCATGGTCACGCTGACCCTGGGCATGGTGGACAGCTACGCCGGCCTCATCGTGCCGAGCGTATTCAATGCCTTTGGCATCTTCTTGCTACGGCAGTTCTATCTCAACCTGCCGAGCGAGCTGGAAGACGCCGCGCTGCTGGACGGTTGTGGCTACCTCCGGCTGTACTGGCATGTGGTGCTGCCACTGAGCCGGCCGGTGCTCGCCGCGCTGGCCGTACTGTTCTTTCTTGCCAACTGGAACTCGTTCGTCTGGCCGCTCACCGTGACGCAAAGCGAGAATCTTCGCGTCGTCCAGGTCGGCATCGCGTCGCTGCAGGGCCAGTACGCCCAGGAGTACCAGTACGTACTCGCTGCCTCGGTGCTTGCCGCGATCCCCACGGTGATCGTGTTCATGCTTGGTCAGCGCCGGCTGGTGGAAACCCTGAAGACTTCGGGGCTGAGATAACGACGAAGGGAGCTCACCCGTGGCCGAATCGAGCTACGGCACGTATGGCAGCAGCCTGCGCGACCTTCCGCGGTTGCGGAACGCCTGGCGTGGCAGAGTGTCCAGTTGGGACACAAGCGGCGGTAACGACGATCGGCTCACCGTGCCACCCGGCGCGACCACCACGCTTGCCCAGCTGGCCGGTCCGGGTGCGATCACGCATATCTGGTGCACCGTCGCGCTGCCCGACCGTCCCGCGCCGTGGGTGGCCGAACAGGACTATCTGCGACGTCTGGTGCTGCGCATCACCTGGGACGATGCGCAGGCGCCCAGTGTGCTGGTGCCCCTTGGTGACTTTTTCGGCGTCGGCCACGCGCGTACCACCAACTTCGTATCCGCCCCGCTGCAGATGAGCCCCGCGGACGGAAAGGGCTTCAACTGCTGGTTTCCCATGCCGTTCGCGCGCGCGGCGACGATCGAGCTGATCAGCGAACTGAGTGTCGAACCGGTGTACTTCTACTACTACGTGGACTACGAAACCTACGACCGAGTGGAGGAGAACCTCGGTTACTTCCACGCGCAGTGGCGGCGCGAGAACCCCACCGACGGCGTGCCCCAGGGTGAGACGAGCACGCCGGAACACCTCCTTGCCGGCACCAACCTGAGTGGTGCCGGCAACTACCTCATCCTGGAGGCCGAGGGGCGCGGGCATTACGTGGGCTGCGTGGTGAATATTCACAACCTCTCGCCCAGTACCGAATGGGACTGGTACGGCGAAGGTGACGACATGATCTTCGTCGACGGGGATGAGTTCCCACCACGACTACACGGCACTGGAACCGAGGACTATTTCAACACCGCATGGTGCCCGGCCGAGAGTTATCACGCGCCCTATCACGGCATCACTCTGCCAGGTGAACCGAACTGGAAGGGCCAGATCTCGCTGTACCGGTTCCATATCGAGGATCCGGTGCACTTCACCAAGTCCATCCGAGTCGGCATCGAACACGGTCACGCGAACAAGCGAAGCGACGACTGGTCCTCGGTGGCCTACTGGTATCAGACCCTGCCGCATCGCCCATTCGAGCTGCCGCCTGTCGAGCAACGGCTGCCGCGCGCACGGTAGTGCTACGTCAGCCCTGCGGTGGCATCAAAACCTCGTCGACCACGAACACCGTCGCGTTCGCCGTAGGAATGTTGCCGCACAGAACATTGGCGCCGTTCACGGTTGGCTTGTCGGCCGACCCCTCAACGGTGATCTTCTTGCCTTCTACGGTCTCGAGCATTCCCGCATCGACGATGCCCTGCGCATCCATGCGCTCGGGAACGACATGGTAGGTCAGCGTTGCGGTCAGCTGCTCCTTGTCGTCGAGCAGCGCCTGCAGGTCCTGCTCTGGCACCGCGTCGAAAGCCGGGTCCGCGGGGGCGAACACGGTGTACTTGGCCTCCGTATCGTTCAACGTATCAACGAGTCCGGCCTGGGTAACGGCGTCTGTCAACGTGGTGAGCAACGGGTTGTTACTCGCCGCGGTACCTACCGGGTCATCGATCATGCCTTCGACCGAACCCTGGTCGTTCGGATCGGTCGGCACCTGGTCACAACCGGGGCCGAAAACGTCGTCCGCGGTGGTCTCGCCGTTGCTCGCCGCTGGGGAGCTCTGGGTCTGTTCGGTTGCCGCCGCTTCCTGCTCTGCGGTGTTCTCGCCGGCCTGATCATCCGAGGTGCCACAACCGGCCAGGACCACGGCGAGCAACCCGATCGTGCCAGCCATCGCCGCACTACCTTGGAACCTTCGCTTCACGGTCGTCTCCCGTCCTGTTTGGACTGCTTTTCTCTTGTCACGGGTGATTCGCATCCGGTCGTGGAATCGATTGGCCACGCGAGATCACGAACAGATCACGATCACTGGCTTACCGAGCACGACACTGAATGCCAGCCAGTGGCGCCGTTCGGAGTCGGTGGTACGCGACGCGACGTTTGCCGCTGTCCGGTTTTGTCCGTTGCCCGGCACTCGATGCTGTGGCCGCCAGGGCCGAGTTCGACCGAGAGGCGCCACATCCGCCACGTGTGCGTGTTCACTTCGGTGGAAAGTTCGGCCGATCGCCAGGTACCACCGTCCACCCGGACCTCGACGCGCTCAATGCCGTTGGGTTGTGCCCATGCGACGCCGGCGATGGTGACTGGGCCGGGGGCGAGTCTCTCGAAGGCCGCCGGTCGGTCGATCCTGGATTGCACTTTGATCGGCGCATCGGTCGCCCACCCGCGTGCTTCCCAGTAGGTCTGCCGATCGAAGGTGGTCAGCTCGAGATCAACGACCCATTTCGTGGCCGAAAGATAGCCGTACAAACCGGGAGTCACCATACGAACGGGGAAGCCGTGCTCGGCGGGCAAGGCAACACCATTCATCCCGTAGGCGAGCAGTGCGTCGCGATCCGGATCGGTGAGCACTTCCACCGGTGTACCCGCCGTGTAACCGTCCCAACTGGTACTGAAGACCTGCTCCGCTCCTGACCGCACCCCCGCCTCGGCGAGCAGTTCACGCAGCGGAACCCCGGTGAACACCGCCGTCGACACGTACTTTCCACCCACCTCATTGGACACACAGGTCATCGTGATGGTCCGGGAGACGGAACGGCGAGCGGTCAGCTCGGCGAAGTCAACGTCGAGCTCACTGTCGACCATGCCGTGAATCCGTAACCGCCACTCCGCCGGGTTGATTCGGGGCACGGACAGCAAGGTGTCCACCCGATAGAAGTCCCGGTTCGGGGTAATGAATGTGGGTGTGCCGTCACTGGCGAAATCGGCACCTGGCGGCGTGGGTGGATTAGCGCGCAGTAGCCCGCTGATCCGTTGTCGTGCCGCTTCGATACCCGTTCGATTCATGAGTAGCCCGCCGCCAGCTACCGCCAGCCCGGCAAGCCCAGCCATTGTCGCGGCAGTGACGAGAAACCGACGTCTCGCTGGATTCGGGGCGGTCGTCTGCGCAGCGGCGCGTCCCGCTTCCTGCCTGGCGAACCGGATGAGCACGGCAAAGCAGCCGAGACTGACGAGTACCGCCGTGATTGCGGGCAATGTGCGCACGAGATCACCGTCCGGGCGCAGCACGGCCGCCAGGACGCCGAGCCCGCCGAAGGTTGCGATGATGATAGATCCAACCAACGGAGCGAACCGTGCTATCACGCCAGCACAGGCGGAAAGCAGCGCGATCACGACTGCCATCCCCGCGAGCAACACGGCCTTGTCACTGTCGCCGAACTGTCGTATGGCCCACGCCTTGACCGGCTCCGGCGTCAGATCGATCATGGTGTTGCCGACCACCAGATGCGGCGCGGAGTCCGCGCCGGACAATCCGGCGATCAGCTGTCCGAAGGCCAACCCACAGCCAACGGACAACAAACCGACTATCGCTCCACGGACTGGGCTCATATGGGTAGTCGACCGGCGCGCACGCATACCGCTTATTCGGAGCCCGTGCGGTCACGGATTGGTGATCAGTCTGATCGCTTCGGCGGTAGCGGAACGAATCCGCTCGTCCGGGCGACGTAGTCCGCATAACCAGGCCGGCGGCGAACCAGATCTCGCTCAAGCATTGGTTTGCCTGTTCCCCTTGCCAACAACCAGGTCATCAGCAGCGGGGAGGCGATCGTCGCCACGCCTGGCCAACTCGTACAGGCGACGACGTACAGTCCCCACCAGACGCAAGCGTCGCCGAAGTAGTTGGGATGCCGGGTGTATCGCCACAGACCCCGCTCGAGGACGGAGTTCGCGTTCGCCGGATCGCGGGCGAATCGCCGTAACTGCAGATCTCCCACCGACTCGAAGGCGAAACCGACCGTCCACAGCAGTACGCCAGGCCACAGCAACCATCGCATACCGTCGGTTGCGGGTTCATGCAGCGCGAACTGCACCGGAGCGGACACGAACCACATCACCACGCCTTGCGTGAGGTAGGCGCGGAAATACATCCTCCCGAGCGGGCGTCGACGCGCGCGCCGTAACATCGCCACATACCGTTCGTCCTCGGGTTTGGCCCGGTTGCGCTGGTAGATGTGTAGCGACAGCCGGGTACCCCACAACACGGTGAGCAGCGCACCGATCGCACCCGGTGCGTCAACGACCGGCGCGACCCACCAACCGACAACAGCGATCGCCGCGAAACCAACGCCCCACAAACCATCGATCGTGTCGAACCGCCGACGCAGGCAAGCGACACCGAACGCGATCGTCACCAAAATCAGCGCCGCCCCGAGGGTCAACCCGGCGACCTGAAAGGTCATCGGGCTGCTGGCCGGGTCGCGAGAACCTGATGGACGCCCATCCGGTTATCCGCGAATGCTAGTTCGCCACCGGCCAGATACAACGACCAGACTCGTAATCTCTCCTCGCCAATCAGTTCGACCGCCCGATCCCGCTGCTCAGCCAACCGCTGCCGCCAGGCTCGGATCGTCCACACGTAGTGTTCCCGCATCGCCTCGATCTCGGCGAGCTCGAAACCGGCCGCCTCCAGCATGTCCGCGGTGCGGCCGATCGGGTTCATCGTCATGTCCGGCGCGATGTAGGACTCGATAAACGGACCGCCACCGGCGGCGTTACCACGCGACATCTGCTGAAGCAGCAGATGTCCCCCTGGCGCAAGCATGCGATACAACGTCGCCGCGTACCTTGGGTAGTTGGCGGCACCCACATGTTCACCCATCTCCACCGACGCGACCGCGTCGTGCGCGACGGACGGCAGATCCCGATAATCCTGCCTGCGTACCTCGACGCTCGAACCCAACGCATAGCGATCGATCAGTCTTGACACATAGTCGTGCTGTTCGGCCGACAGCGTGATCCCGGTGGCGTGTACACCGTACTGCCGAGCCGCGTGAATTATGAGCGCTCCCCAACCACACCCGATGTCCAGCAATCGCATGCCTGGACGCAACGCCAGCTTGCGACAGATGTGATCGAGTTTGGCCACTTGCGCCCGGGCCAACCATTCCCCTGCCCGGCTCGGTTCGTCGGCCAACGCTGTCCGGTTCTCCCAGTAGCCGCAGGAGTAGTTCATTCTCGGGTCAAGCAGCAGCTCAAAAAAGGCATTCCCGGTGTCATAGTGATGCGAGATCGCGAACTTGTCACGAATCCTGGTGTGCACACGGCCACGCGGTCTGGCCTCCGAGCGAGGCAGCGCCGGTGGTGGGCCAAGCGCGCCGAGGCGTGCCGCCAGTGAACCCAGCAACCAGATAGTGGCCGGCGTTAACCGCGGCGCACGAACCGCGTTCGCGTCAGCCCACCGGCGGCACACTTCGAGCGCTTCGCCGAGATCCCCGTCGACCACCACATCGCCGGCGACAAACGCCCTGGCCAGACCCAGCTCGCCGGGGCTCCACAGCACGAACCGCACCGCTCTTCGCCGCTGAAGTAGCACCTGCGGCCCGGACGATGGTCCGGTCCGCGAGCCATCCCAGGCGTGTAACCCGAGCGGCAGGGACATGCCAAGCACGCGCTCGAGTACGGCACCGAGGCGGTCGGCGAGGCCTCCGTCAGTGCGGCGCGCACGGAGATCAGTCGTACGTGTCATTCGGCGCTGCCATCGGTACCGATGGCAGCGCCGCAGAAAATGTGACGCACAACACTTATACCGATCGGGTGGTCAGCCGGCGGCGAATACCAGTCATGTTCATGACTGAGCATCCTGTCCGCCCTGCCTTGCATACCTGGCCCACCCCGCCAGACGCGCCTAGCCAGGTAGTCGTGCTGGTGCTGCACGGCGGCCGAGCGCATGACGAGTCGCCAGTGCGCGCCGGCCAGCTAGCTTACGAACGGATGCGCTGGTTCGCGCGTTCGCTGCGTTCGACGGTAACCGAGGCGCCGGTCAGCATCGCGGTCCTCCGCAACCGAATGCGTGGCTGGAATGAACAGCGCCTCGACGCCGTTGCCGACGCGAACTGGGCGCTTGGCGAGATCACTCGGACGCATCCGCGCGGCAGGGTGCTGCTGGTGGGTCATTCCATGGGCGGCCGGGTTGCGCTTCGACTGGGCGATGCTCCACAGGTGTGTGGAATCGCCGCGCTCGCACCGTGGCTCGAAGACGATGAACCGGTGGCTCATCTCGCCGATCGTTCGGTCCTGATCGCGCACGGCACCAGGGATACGGTCACCTCGCCGTTGCGCAGCGCGGCGTACGTCAGACGCGCTACGGGACACTCCGCCTCCGCGGAATACGTGGCCATTGACCGATCCGGACACGGCATGCTGCAACGCCGGGCCGCCTGGAACTTGGTCGTACGCGAGTTCCTCGACCGGTTCTTCGACAAGGAGAACGATCGTGACTCGTGATCGGGTAGCGGTGATCGGTTCCGGGGTCTCGGGCCTCAGTGCGGCATATTTGCTACAGCGTCGCTACGACGTCACGTTATTCGAGGCAGCAGAACGCCTCGGTGGGCACGCGCATACGCACGAGCTGCCCACAGCGGATGCCAGCTCGATCGCGGTGGATAGCGCTTTCCTCGTACACAACGACCGAACCTATCCGAACCTACTTCGGCTGTTCGACGAACTGGGTATCGAGACGCAACCCACGCGGATGTCGTTGAGCGTGTATTGCGAGCAGTGCCGGCTGCAGTACGCCGGCGCCCGCGGGCTCTCGGGGCTTTTCGCGCAGCGACGCAACGTCGGACATGGCCGCTACCTGCGGATGCTTGGTCAGATACCCCGATTCCACCGCCAGGCACGACAGCTACTCGCTGCCGACTCGACGACAGAAGATCTGACATTCGGTGACTTCCTGCGCGCCGGTGGCTACTCGAACTACTTCGTCGAACATTTCGCCCTGCCATTGGTCTCCGCGGTGTGGTCTGCCGAACGGGAACTCTGCAAGAACTACCCGGCACGCTATCTGTTCGAGTTCTTGGACAGACACGGGCAACTGTCCATACGCAACACGCTGACGTGGCGCACGATCGTCGGCGGATCCAGGGAGTATGTGGCTCGCGTCGCGAAACAACTGCATGTGGTGCGCACCGGCGTTCCGGTCACCGAGGTCCGCCGACTCGCCAACGGGGTCTCCGTGCGGACCGCGACCGGCGAATCGGCACAGTTCAGCCGGGCCGTGGTGGCGACGCACGCGGATACCGCGCTCGGCTTGCTCGCCGAACCAAGCCCGGAGCAGCGAACCGTCCTAGGTGCCTTCGGCTACTCGAACAATGTCACATGGCTGCACACCGATAGTTCGCTGCTGCCGAGTCTGCCTGCCGCGCGCGGCGCGTGGAACTACCTCAAGCCGGCATGTGCGGCCGGACCGGACAGGGTGCTGGTCAGCTATCACCTGAACCGGCTTATGCGATTGGCCGAACCGCGCGACTATATCGTCACGCTGGGCGCCACCGACCGCGTACAACCCGACCAGGTACTGGTCAGGATGGTCTACCGGCATCCGATCTATACCCGGCAGTCGGTACGGGCACAACGCCGGCTATGGGAACTCGGCGACGAACGCTTGCAGTTCGCCGGCGCCTATCACGGCTGGGGATTTCATGAAGACGGCTGCGTGAGTGGCGTCCGCGCCGCGACCGCGCTCGGCTCGGGCTGGTGAGTTCGATGACCGCGCCCGCATTATACGACATCACCATCGCGCACACCCGACACGTTGATGGACCGGCACGTGGATTTCGGCACCGGATGTACACCTGGCTCGTAGATCTGGATGCGCTGCCGGTGTTGCCGCGCTACCTTCGTCCGCTAGCCCGCTTCGACACGCGCGATCACCTCGGCGACCCGAATCTGTCCATTCGAGACAATCTCACGTACTGGCTGACCGCGAGCGGTGTCTCGCTGTCCGGCGGTACGGTGCTGATGCTCGCGCATCCCCGAATGTTCGGGTATGTGTTCAATCCGATCACGCTGTACTGGTGCTATCGGCCGGACGGCGCGCTTGCCTGTGTGGTCGCGGAGGTTCACAACACCTATCACCAGGCACATCGCTACGTGTTGCGCCCAAACGGCAGCGGGTATGCGGAAACGACCAAGGAATTCTTCGTATCACCATTCCTGCCCTCGACGGGGCACTACCGGATGTGGCTTACCGAGCCAGGAGAGTACCTGTCGATCACCATCGAGCTCCGCGATCAGCGCGGCACGCTGCTCACCGCGACAATGGCCGGTACCCGCGCCCCCTACACGCAATTCGGGCTGGTCCGCAGGGTCCTCCGCCACCCGTTTGTGCCTCAGCGCGTATCAGCGTTGATCCGACGGCACGGCATCGCCCTATGGCTACGCAACGGCATCGCTCGCCGCCGTCCCCGAAAGGACTTCGACTGTTCACCGACAACCAACCGCGACCCCTTCGAAGCTCGGGAGCAGCCGCGATGAGCACAGTCGGCCACCCACTCCGGACCGCCACTGCCCCGCCCGACACGAGTAGGGCCAGTTGGGAGGCATTGCCGCCGGTCCCGCACGCGCCAGTTCGCGGCTGCATCGCCGAAAGGCTGTTCCGGCACGCCGTTCGCGACCTGCCCGTGCGGATAGCCCTCGCCGGCGGAGACCGACTCGGTATGGGCGGGCCCAACGCGCCACTGATGCGGATCAGCCGGCCCGCGGACTTCTTCCAACGCGTAGGGGCAAGCGGACTGATCGGCTTCGGCGAGGGCTACATGGCCGAGGACTGGTCCAGCCCGGAACCAGCCACACTGCTCACGCCGTTCGCCGAGCACCTTCCGACGCTGGTTCCACGCCCGCTGAAACTGCTCCGCCGCTGGGTTGACACTCGTCGGCCAGTGACCGAGCGCAACACGACCAGCGGCGCGAAGCGCAATATCGCCCGACATTACGACCTGTCGAACGACGTGTTTGAACTCTTCCTCGACCCCTCGATGACGTACTCCGGGGCGCCACTTGCCCGCAACGATCACGACCTCGCCGCAGCCCAGATGTCCAAACTAGACACTATCCTGGATTACGCGGAAGTCGGACGCGGCACTCGGCTACTTGAGATCGGGTCGGGCTGGGGATCCCTGGCGATACGCGCGGCTCGACGAGGCGCTCGGGTGACGACGGTGACCCTGTCGGAGGAGCAACGCACGCTCGCGCTCGAACGAATAGCCGCGGAAAACGTCGCGGACCTCGTCGACATCCGGCTCTGCGACTACCGGGACGTAACTGGCCAGTACGACGCGTTGGTCAGCGTCGAGATGATCGAGGCGGTCGGTGCCGAGTACTGGCCAACCTATTTTCGCACCATCGACCGGCTACTTCGGCCGGGTGGACGCCTCGCCGTGCAGGCGATCACCATGCCGCACGAACGAATGTTGGCCACACAGGACTCCTACACCTGGATACACAAGTACATCTTCCCCGGTGGGCTCGTCCCGTCGATTCGTGTGATCGACGACGGCATCCGCCAGCACACGGAACTGCGTTCGGCACAGCGGCGCTCGTTCGGCACTGGCTATGCCGAAACACTCCAGTCGTGGCGAACTCGTTTCCTGAGCAATTGGCCAATCATCGCAAAGCACGGCTTTCCGGAGGAGTTCCGTCGCATGTGGGAGTTCTATCTGGCCTATTCTGAGGCGGGCTTTCGGTCCCATCAACTGGACGTCTGGCAGCTCGCCTTCCGCAAGCCGGGTCCGGCCTGACGGACGAGGACAAGGAGAGCAGACGGTGGCACAAGATTCCGGGGCGCGTGACCGCTCGCCTGGTCGCAGAGCCGCGTGGTGGTCAGAACGGGACACCACCGGCGAGGACCTACCCAACGAGCCGCGAGCACTGCTGGCGGAGATCGCCAAAGGCGATGAACGGGCTTTCGAAACGCTCTACGACCAGCTTGCCGGTCAGGTTTTCGGACTCATTCAGCGCATCCTGCGCGATCCAGCACAGGCCGAGGAAGTAACCCAGGAAGTGTTCGTTGAGCTCTGGCGCACCGCCAGCCGTTACCGGTCGGACCTGAGCAGCGTGCCCACCTGGGTCTGCACCTTGGCCCATCGCCGCGCCGTCGACCGGGTCCGTACCGCACAGGCTTCGGCTGATCGGGAACGACGCGTCGGCGCGCGCTCGGTTGGCACGGCCTTCGACGACGTCACCGAATCCGTCCTCGGGCGGCTGGAACACCGGCAGGTCCGCCGTTGCATCGATACGCTCACCGAACTGCAGCGTGAGTCGATCGTATTGACCTACTACCGTGGGTACAGCTACCGCGAGACGGCGGATTTGCTCGAAACACCCGCGGCTACCATCAAAACGCGCTTGCGGGACGGTTTGATCCGGCTACGCGACTGCATGGGGGTGGGCGGATGACTGCCGACATGTCGAAACTGACTGGCGCCTATGCGGTTGACGCCCTCGGCGAGGCCGAACGCGTGGAGTTCGAACAGCACCTCGCGGTCTGCGCCGAGTGCGCGGCCGAAGTCCGCGAGCTACGCGAGACCGTCGCCCAGCTCGGAGCCGCGAATCCGGTAAACCCACCAGACGAACTCAAGAGCCGGATCCTGACCACGATCTCGCGCACGCGACAGGACCCGCCGATGGCGGACCCAATGGCACCAGCCTCCCGCCAGCGCTCCGACCGGACCACCGGGTGGCCGGTGCGTATCGCCGCCGCCGCGGCGGCCGTGGCGCTCGTCGCCGCGGGTGTACTGGGCGGAATCGCGTGGCAGACCCAGCAGCAACTGGAGCAGGCCGAGCAACAGAGTGACCGAGCCGCCGCGCGAAGCGCGGAACTGTCCGCGATCATGCTTGCCGCCGACACCCGGGTGGTTCGGGACTCCAACGGACGCCAGCAGGGTGCCGTTCTGGTGTCCGAACAACTCGGCAAGGCCGCCTTCCTCGGCGACATTGCACCGCCGGGCGACGAACACGTCCATCAGTTGTGGCTGATCGGCCCTGACGGCGCCCAGTCGGCCGGACTACTGGAGCCGGAGGCGAGCGGCGGGACTCCGCGAATCGTCGAACTGACCCCGCAAGTCAGTCAACTCGGCGTGACGGTCGAACCGACTGGCGGTTCACCACAGCCGACGACGGAGCCGATCATGCTGATGACGCTGCGCGCTTGATGCGGTGGCGCCACCTCCACCAGGCCCACCTACGCCGACTCCGGCTGCGGGCGTACCGGCCGATATCCTGAGCGGGTTCACGCCACCAGACGAGGAGTGCAGGTACCCATGAGTGACCAGCAGCTGGTCCGTCCCGTGCCCATCAGCGGCTTCCCAGAATGGACGCCCGAAGTGCGCGTGGTCGAGCTGCATTGGCTGGACACGATCCGCAGAACGTTCGAGAGCTATGGGTTCTGCTCGGTCGAGACACCCTCGGTCGAGGCACTGGACGTGCTGATGGCCAAGGGCGAGACCTCCCAGGAGGTCTACACGCTACGCCGGCTGCAGGCGGACGGCGACGATACCGGAGACGGTCGGCTCGGCCTGCACTTCGATCTCACCGTGCCCACCGCGCGGTACGTGGCGCAGCACTTCAACGAGCTGGTCTTCCCGTTCAAGCGCTACCAGATCCAGCGAGTCTGGCGCGGTGAACGCCCGCAGGCTGGCCGTTTCCGCGAGTTCACCCAGTGCGATATCGACGTGATCAACGTCGACCAGGTTCCACTGCACTTCGATGCCGAACTCCCCCGGATCGTGCACGAGATCCTTACCGGCCTGGATCTGCCCGCGTGGACGATCAACATCAACAACCGCAAGGTGCTGCAAGGGTTCTACGAAGCCCAGGGGATCACCGACCCGGTCGGCGTGATCCGGATCGCCGACAAACTGGACAAGATCGGCTATGCCGGGGTGGAGCGCGCCTTCGCCGATGAGTTGGGACTGGACAAGGACCAGATCACGGCCTGTCTGGACCTAGCACAGATCAGGGGCACGGACAGCTCGGTCGTTGATGCTATCGACCAGCTGGGCGGACGATCCGAACTGCTTACCGAGGGCTTGGACGAACTGGGGTTCGTATTGGACTCGATGTCCGACCTGCCCTCCGGCAGCGTGCTCGCCGACCTGTCCGTGGCACGCGGCCTGGACTACTACACGGGCACCGTCTACGAGTGCAAGTTCACCGACGCGCCCGACTACGGAAGTATCTGCGCGGGCGGCCGCTACGAGAACCTGGCCGGATCCTATATCCGGCGCAACCTGCCGGGCATCGGGATCTCGATCGGATTGACCCGGATCTTCGCGAAACTGGTCGCGGACGGTCAGATCACCACGGGCGCCAGCTGCCCAAGCGATGTGCTTGTGGTCGTCCCCAGCGACGAACGACGGCAATCGGCGGTGCGCACCGCGGCGATCCTGCGCGGGCGCGGACTGAACACCGAGCTCTACCACCAGGCAGACAAGATCGGCAAGCAGCTCAGGTATGCCGCACGGAAGGGCATTCCGTACGTCTGGTTCCCACCCTTCGACGAGGGTGGCGAGCACGAGGTCAAGGACCTCGCCAACGGCACACAGACCAGCGCGGATCCACACAGCTGGCAGCGCGCGGCTGGCTAATCCGCCGGTTCGGCCGCGCGCTGCTCAGCGGCGAGAAAGTGCGCGATGTCCTTACTCGCCGGGTACAGCGCGCGGTAGTGCTGGTAGTAGGTCTCGTACTTGGCGGCCCGGTCGGGATCCGGTTGCACGGTTCGCCGGACCGGATTCCACGCACGCACGTCCACATCCATACCGACGGCGATCCCGGCGAGCGCGGCGTCGCCGTAGCAGGCGCCGACCGTCTCGGCGGGAACCTCCTGCGCGGCACCCACCACATCGGACACGATGTGGGTCCACAGTCCACCTTGGGTGCCGCCGCCCACGGCGACCAGCCGCCGCGCGGTACCACCCGCCTCACGCATTACCTCGAGGTTATGCCGAACACCGTAGGCGATACCCTCGAGCGCTGCCCGGTACAGCTCCGCTCGGCCATGGCCGAGCGTCAGCCCGGCAAGCATTCCGCGAGCATCCGGGTCGAACAGCGGAGTCCGCTCACCGGCGAAATAGGGCAACAACAGCAATCCCCTGCTGCCAGCCGGAACACGCGCGGCTTCCTCGACGAGCGGGCCGAACTCCCCGCCAACCAACTTGCGCAGCCAATCGGTCACCGCACCCGAGGTTGCCATCCCCGCCGCCAGCGAGTACGTCTCCGGCAACGCCCCGCAGGTGGTCCACAGACCGGGATGCGGCCGCGGATCGGTGAGGACGTTGATCAGAAACATCGTGGTGCCGTACATGATCATCGTCTCGCCGGGCTGGGTTACCCCGACGCTGGTCGCCTCCGCCCATGCGTCCACCGTGCCGGTGGTCACCGGAAGGCCCTGTGGCAGTCCGGTTTCCCCGGCTGCCTCGGCGGTCACCGCGCCCACGACCTCGGTCGGCCAGGCCAGTCTCGGGAGCTCGATCCCAGGGGCCACCTGCCGTGCCCAGTCCGCTGCCCAATCCCGCGCGTGCAGGTCGTACATCGGGTCGCACTGACTAGCCGAGTGGTGATCGAGAACGTATTCCCCGGTCAGCTGGTGCACCAGATACGAGCTGGCCATCAGCAGCCGCTCGGTGCGCGCGAACACCTCCGGTTCGTGCTTTGCCAACCAGCGCACCTTGGGCCCCACCGCCTGGCTGGACAGCGGCGTGCCGCCGCGCCGCAGGATCTCCTCGGCGCCCAGCTCCTCGGTCAGCTCGGTGATCTCCGCGCTCGCCCTGGTGTCCACCCCGTACAGGATCGCCGGGCGCAACGGCTCGCCCGCCGCGGTCGCTGGCAGCAGCACCGGGCCGATTCCACTCACCGCGAGGCCAGCCAGCTCCCGCCCCTCGGCCGCGTCCACCAGCTCCCTGGTGATCTCCAGGAAGTCCTGCCACCACACGGTTCGCGCGTCATGCTCGACCCAGCCTGGATGCGGGTAGGAGGTCTGATGCGCTCGGCTGGCGCGCGCGAGCACTGTTCCGTCGGCGGCTACCAGCACGCCTTTCGAGCTCGCCGTGCCAATGTCGATACCGAGTAACAGGCCGGCTGAAGACACCGTCATTCTCCCGTGAACTCATCGATGGTGATGCCAAGGAGATCACACACGGCGCGGACGCCGGCGCGGCGGTCGCCGGGTATCGCGTGAATATGGTTCGCCCCGAATCGGGAGAGGAAGGTCGCCGCTGGCGCGTCCAGCCGCGCCCAGGCGTGCGGCCACTCGGGCGTGGACCTGTCCATCATCTCGGCGTTCGTCGCCGCGTCGAACTCGACGAACTCGCCGCGCATCAGCTGCATCCGGTAGTTCCCGTCCAGCCGGGTGAGCCGCGCCAGAGTCATCTCGCCCGGCGCGGCGATATGCTGCACCGAAGCGCCGCCAGCGGGAAAGAAGAACACCTCGGGGTGCAGGTGGACCTTCGCGAGGTTCTCCGCCGGGTCGGCGCTGCGCGCCGCGTACCAGGTCGCGTGCTGTCCCGAATTGCACAGATCCCAGACATCCCGATCCGCGTGATAGTGCCGCACATCGGCGAACAGCACTGGTGTGCCAGAAAGTCCGTTGAGCAACCGCATGGTCAGCGCACCGTCCATATCGGCCTCGGTGGCACAGATATGCGGCACCTTCGCCCCGCGCCAGTCGTACGGATCGTTCAGCAGTGCCTCGGCAACGTCCATTGTGGCGAAGTACTGGGTCAGCTCCGGCTGCGCCTTGATCCCGCTGAAATCCAGGCCCCATTCGTCGATCAGCTCGCGCATCGCCAGATAGGAGCCGACCTGCCGTTCGAGCAGTTCGGGGGTGAGTTTCGCACCGTCGTAGTGCACGGTGGCGTACCGCTCGAACCACTCCCGCCCGGCGCGCTTCTCGGCGGGATCGGCGGCCTCCGCCCGCCGGATGATCTCCAGTTGGTCGATCTCCTCCACGTCGACGCCGAACTGCCGCTGCCACTGGTCGACGTTCGCGACGGCGGTGTACATCCCCATCGGCCGACCACCGATCCGGCCGAACGTGGCACCCCGCAGGGAACGGACCGCCGCCGCCGCGTCCGCCCGTTCCCCGATCGCGTCGATCAGTTCAGCATCCCGCGAATCGCCCCACAGTCTGGCGTGCGCGCGACCGATCTGGTCAAGAGCGCCGCCGCTGGCCAACATGCCCACCATGCCCGGCTGTACCGGGTCGATGGTGGAAAGCAGCACGAGCGGACCGCGCAGCTGCCCCGCCGCCAGCATGGTGAAATGCGGAAACGCCCAGACGGCGTAGTGCAACACGGTCAGGTCCACCTCGGCCGCGTCCACCTCGCGCGCTACCGAGGTGGCCACCGAGTTCGAGGTGACCTGCGCCGAGCCGACCACGACCTGGTGCCCGGCCGCCGTCAGGTGGTGGACCAGCTGGTCCTGGTAGCTCGCGACGAAATCCGCGACGCCTTCCTGCACGTACGGCCGACCGTCCGAAATGCTGATCACACCGATGCGAGCCACAAACCCTCCCGTGCCAGATCCGACGACTTCTGAGAGCGAGTTGGCCGAACTGCCCAAAGCGCACGCGGCGGGCCAGCTACCCCGTGTCGGCCAGAACTCGAGTAATCGTTTACCTGGACGCTATGCTGTGCTCGCGAACAGTGTCAATAGGCTGTCAGTGCACCCCGCACGAGCATCAGGAGCGGGGTCCGCCTGGTTGGCAACGGGAAAGGCGGTGCGGGTGGCAACGATCAACGATGTCGCCACGATGGCCGGGGTGTCCACGGCAACGGTCTCCCGCGCCCTGAACGGCGTGGCCTCGGTCGACCCTGAGCTCTGTGCTCGTGTGGTCAGCGCGGCAAAGGAACTCGGCTACCAGCCGAACGGTCCCGCCCGTAATCTTCGCCGACAGGAAACCGCCGTACTCGGACTGATCATCTCCGACGTGGCCAACCCGTTCTTCACCGCGATCGCCCGAGGCGTGGAGGACGTCGCCCAAGCGGTCGGGTACTCGGTGGTGCTCTGCAACACCGATGAGGACGCCGCCAAGGAGCGCCGCTATCTCGACGTGGCGATCCAGGAGCGGGTCGCCGGGGTGATCATGTCGCCAACCGATTCCGCGAGCAACGCCGACGTGCTCCGCGAGCACGGCATCCCGGTGGTCGCCGTAGACCGCCCGCTTGCCGGCAGCGATCGCGTACTTGTGGACACTCGGATGGCCGCCGAGCAGGCCACGAAGCACCTGTTGGATCAGGGCTACCGACGAATCGGATGCGTAGCAGGGCCTTCTGGGGTGCAGACCGCCGACGACCGGCTAGCCGGCTACGCGGATGCGCTGGTCGCCGCCGGCGTCGAGCACGAGCCACGCCTGGTCCGGCACGCCGAGTATCGCGGCGCGGGCGCACACGGCGCGACGCTCGCACTGCGCCAACAACCGGACCCGCCGGATGCGCTACTCATCGCGAACAGCTCACTCGCGATCGGCGCTCTCGAAGCCTGTCACGAACTCGGCCTGCGACCAGGCAAGGACATCGGGCTGGTCGCCTTCGACGATGTGCCCTGGGCGAAGCTACTCGACCCGCCCCTGACCGTCGTTGCCCAACCCGCTTATGACATCGGCGCGGTGGCTACGCAGCTGCTCCTGGCGCGGATCGGGGACAACTCGAAGCCACCGAGCACGACGACGCTGAACGCGACGTTGATCGAACGCGCCAGCTCGCGACGCGGGTAACGCAACGCGTCCGCACGAATGCGCACGTTTGCGGTAGACTGGGGACATGGCAGTCGCACTGGAAGCCGTCCTTGCCCGCTCTGGCCTGCGCAGTACCGCGGGCGAGTTCCTTTCGCTGGTGGAAGAGGCAGCCAGCCGACTGTCTCCACCGCATCCGGATCCCGCCCAGTTTTTCGACCCGAAACAGCGGGCCGCCCTGCGTGATGTCGGGCTGGACCTCAGCGCGGGCGCTCCGGACGAACCTGACGGGCGGATCCGCGCGGTGGCCGCGCAGGCCGTACTTCGCGATTCAGCGTTGACGGTGCCCGATGCCGCGCGCGCACTGGGGGTCGACACGAGCCGGGTCCGGCACCGCCTCGCCGACGGCCGGCTCTCGGGATGGAAGGACCGGCGTGGTTGGCGACTGCCCGCATGGCAGTTCACGCCGAACGGAACGCTACCCGGCCTGGCGTCGGTACTGGCCGCGGTGTCACCCGAGCAGCCACCGTTGGTGCTTGCCGCGTTCATGACGACCGTGCAGGTCGACCTGTCACTCGATGATCAGCCAGCGACACCACGACAATGGCTGCTCGCGGGCGGGGACCCGCGCCCGGTCGCGGCGCTCGCCAGCACGCTCGGCGTCCCGGCTTAACCGGCCGGCGTGAACGGACCGAGATAGCACGAGGAATCGCGTTTCATGGCACGGCTTCCCCAGCCGCCACCGCCGAACGTGCTCGCCGCTGCCTTGCGGCGGACGGAGGACGTCGTGGCTGTGCATCCGGCGACTCGCCTGGTGCGGGTCTTTAGCGGTGGCGGTAACTTTCCGCAGGAGTGGCATTCCTTTCGGTACACCGGCCCGCTGGCGCATGGCCGGTTCGATCCGCAAACACCCGCGATCGACGGTACGCCGAGCACCGAGAGCGACCAGGGGGTTGTCTACTTCGCGCTGTCGGTACGCACCAGCGTCGCCGAGGTGTACCAGACAACCTCTATTGTGGACCGAAAGACGAACGCGCCCAGAATGGTCGTGGTACGACCGAATCGCACCCTGCGCCTATTAGACCTATGTGGACTATGGCCGACCAGGCTTGGTGCTTCGCAGGAGATCAGCAGCGGCCCGAAGAGCGTCACTCAGGCGTGGGCGCGCACGATCCGCGCGGCGCATCCCGATCTCGACGGCATCTGGTACCGGTCCTCGATGGACTCCGGCGAGCCAGCGATATGTCTGTGGAATCCGCCGGCGGCCACGGCGCTGCCCGACGAGCCAGATGTGCTGCTGGCACTGGATCATCCGGGTTTGGACGTGCCGTTGGCACGAGTCTGCGCGGAACTCAACTACACCCTGCTTTGACCAGCAAGCTGGTCAAAGTCGACCCGGCCATAGGCCTACGCGATGAGGAGACCGCCCATGGGTTCTTTCGATGTCCTGCTGGATGGCGAGCGTGCCCAGCTCGACGCTTTCGTCGAGGAGTACCGCCATAGCATCGAGGAGGTTCTCGACGGCCTCACCGAAGAGCAGGCACGCCGCACACTCGTCACCTCGGCGACGACCTTGCTCGGGTTACTCAAGCACGTCACCTGGATGCAACGGGTGTGGTTCGAAGAGTGCGTCGGCGGCACCACTCGCGACGAGCTTGGCCTGGTGCGAAGCCCGGAGGAATCCTTCCAGCTCACCGACGACGACACCATCGCCTCGATCACCGCGGCGCACCGGCGAGCCTGTGCCACGGCCCGAACGACGACGACGGGCCTGTCGCTGGACACCGTGGTGACCGGCCATCCGAGGGGGCCACGCACCCTTCGCTGGGTGTACCTGCAAGTGCTCCGGGAACTGGCATACCATTGCGGGCACGCCGACATCCTGCGCGAACAGGTACTCGCCACCTGAGGTTGGCGTGGGCAAGAACAGGCCGGTCTCAGCCGAGGTGCCGCTGCCACCATTCGAGGACCGCCTCGAACCGTTGCACCCGGTGCCGTGGTTTCCCGGACCGAGTCAGCTCGTGCCCTTCACCGGGAAACAGCAGTAGCTCCGCACTGACGCCGTTGCGGCGTAGCGCGACGAACATCCGCTGTGCCTGCTCGAGTGGGCAACGCCAGTCCTGTTCGGAATGCGCGACCAGGAAGGGAATCTCGATCCGCTCGGCATAGCTGAGTGGACTGTTCGCCCGCTGGACTTCCGGATCGGCACCGCAGTAGGCATCGGTGAACCACCAGCCGATGTCCGAGGAACCGGCGAAGGAATCCCAGGCGTTGACCGCCCGCTCGCTCCACGCGGCACGGAACCGGTCGCCGTGCCAAGCGGCAAGCCAGCTGGTGAGAAAGCCACCGTAGGAGCCGCCCATGACGCCAACCCTGGACTCGTCGCAGTCCGGCCGGGCCAGGGCAAGATCGAGTAGGGCCAATACGTCCAGCACATCGTCGGTGCCGAAGCGGCCGATAATCGACCGGCCGTGCGCCTGGCCGTACCCCGCTGAACCGCGTGGATTCGGCAAGACGACCGCGTATCCCGCCGCGGCATACACCTGTGCCTCGTCGAACAGTCCCCAGTCGTAGCTGCGGAACGGGCCGCCGTGAATCGTCAGCAACACCGGGTGCGGGCCGGGACCGCTCGGTCGCACCAGCCAGCCGTGCACCGGGTAGCCGTCGGGCGCGGTCCCGGTCAGCTCGATCTTCTCGGCCAACCCGGCATCCCGCAGCGGCGCGGACAGCGCGGTCAGCACCCGCGAGCCCGTCCCGTCCAGCAGCACGATCTCACCGGCGGAGTCCGGTGTGGACACGGTGCATACGACCCTGCCGTCGGATGCGGCGAACCCGGTCACCGCCGCCCGCTTCCCGGCAAGCACGTCGAGCTCGTCCAGCTCCGCGTTATGGGACCGCAATGGCACGGCGCGCAGTTCGACCGCACCCCGGTTGAGCACCGCGACCAGCGCACGATCACCGTCCACAACCGGCGCGCCGGCCTTCGGCTCGCAGTGGACTGTTTCGGCGTCAGTCAGCCTCCGTGGCGAGGCCAGCTCACCATCAAAAGTCGGCGTGACACGCCACAATCCGTCGTTGCGGGCGACCGCGTTGGTGCCGCGATACGCGCCGCCGAGATAGAGCAGCTGGCCGTCCGCGGTGAACACCAGCGAGCTCGCGTTTCCCTCGGTCCGGACGATCAGCACGGGGTCGCCACCCGCAACGGGGATCGCGTACAGGTCGTCGTGCAGCGACTCGCGCTCGCCCCAAGCGCGCATGGCCGCGACCACGACATGCTGACCATCGGGCGTCCACGCGGGGTCGTGCACGCTCACCCGCGCGTCGGTCAGCGGTTCCGTGTTACCGGTCACCAGGCCGTGTGGCCCGTTGTCGACCGGAAGGTCCACGAGAAACAGGCGGGCCGGCCGGTCCGCGAGGAATCCGATGTCGTCGAACCGATAGTCCAACCGGCTGAAGCGGCGGGGCGACTCCGCTCCCGCCGTACGCACCGCCCCGTCCGCGCCCTCGACGCCGTATCGACCGGGCTCGGGCACCCTGGCGGTGAACGCGATGCGCCGCGAATCGGGGGACCACGCCGGCCGCCCCGCGCCAAGCGGTAGTTCGGTCAGCCGTCGCGGCTCCCCACCCTCCAGCGGCATCACGTGCAGCTGCGGTGCCGCATCCATGACCCCCTCCGCGGAACGCAGGAAAGCCACCCACTGACCGTCCGGGGAGATCACCGGCACCGTGTCCAGGTCACCATGGGTGAACGGCCGAGCGGGCGCCGGATCGGCGGTAGCGGACCCGTCGCTCCGGCTCAGGTCGAGCCGGAGCAGGCCACCTCGATAGGCGTCGGCGCCGAGGTCCGGGCGGGAGGTGCCGAACAGCAGCACATCCCCGCACACGGTCGGGGCGCCGGGTACGGTGAGCAACTCGATGTCGTGGGGACGCACGCCGACGACCGTACCCGATCGTTAGCCTTGCTCAGGAGCTTTTCCCGGCATCTCCTTGCTCCTGCTCACTCGAGGGCACGATTGCGTTGCCCTCCTCCTGCGCCTGCCGCTCCTCCCGCTGCTCGGGTGCCTCGGCGCGCAGGTTCATCTGCATATGTGCCACGGACTCCGGGTCCCGACGGGCTTTCGCGATGCTGGCCACGGTCGTGACGGCCAGCACCACGACGATGACCCCGAGCGAGAGCCAGTTGTTAATGTCCAGCCACTCCGGCACGACGTGGTACTCGTGCAGCGCGTGCAGAACCAGCTTCACGCCGATGAAGCCCAGGATGATGGCCAGCCCGTAGGTCAGGTAGACCAGCTTGTTCACCAAGCCGCCGAGCAGGAAGTACAGCTGCCGCAGCCCCATCAGCGCGAAGGCGTTCGCGGTAAAGACCAAAAAGGCGTCCTGGGTAATCCCGAAGATCGCCGGAATCGAGTCGACCGCGAACAGCAGATCCGCGCTGCCGATCGCGATAATGACCACGAACATCGGCGTCAGCCACCGCTTGCCATCGATCTTCACGATCGATTTGTGCCCGTGATAATCCTTGGTCACCGGGAACGCCTTACGCACCCAGCGTACGACGGCGTTTTCCGGATCTTCTTCCTCGTCCTTCTTCCGCACCATGCTGTATGCGGTCCAGAACAGGAATGCGCCGAAGACGAAGAAGATCCAGACGAAGTTGTTGATCAGGCTGGCGCCGATGGCGATGAACGCACCGCGCATCACCAGTGCGATCACGATACCGATCAGCAACACCCGGTGCTGGTGGATGGCAGGCACGGCGAAGCTCGCCATGATGATCATAAAGATGAACAGGTTATCGATACTCAGCGAGTATTCGGTGATATACCCGGTGAAGAATTCGATGGCCGGACCATGTCCGCCGAAGTACCAGACGCCGAAGCCGAACAAAACCGCACATCCGATGTAGAAACAGACCCATCGGGCGGCCTCGCCGGTAGTCACCTCATGTGGTTTGCGATCAACGATGATCAGGTCGATCGCGAGCAGGACGACAAATCCACCAATTGTCGCCATCCATACCCAGAAGGGCACATTCATGTACTTCCGACCTCCGGTCTGCGGGATAGCCACGCCCCGGAGGTCTCTTCCACCGACTCAATATTGGGTCGACCAGCGCTGCCGGACCCCGATGAGGGGATCGTGTTGACGACATCGCCGCGAAGGAATACTCCCCTCCACGTTCGCGGCTCATTATCCCTTGTGGACAACCCAGCACGCCAGCAGGGCCGCCAGAGATGAGACGCAGCTAACCCACTAAGACGTTCTCAGCGAACGTCACATACGGTCGCATATGTGCCCCGACTCCGCCGCTCGAGAACCCGTAATGTCCTGTTGGTCGGTGTCATCCTGGCGGTAGCCGGCGCCGCCCTCGTCTGGTTCCGCAGCGAGCCAGCAGCAGCTCAGGTCAGTACCAGGGACGCGGTCATCGACGTCCAGGACGGGCCGAACCGGAACCAGGCAAACCAGCTGGATGCCACCATGTACGTGCCGGAGCAAACCCCCGCGCCGGCGATCCTGCTCGCGCATGGGTTCGGCGGAAGCAAGGACAGCGTTCAGCAGGAAGCCAGGGAGCTGGCCGAACGGGGCTTTACCGTGCTCGCCTACTCGGCGCGCGGCTTCGGGCGCAGTACCGGGGAGATCGCGCTGAACTCCCCGGACTACGAGGTTGCCGATGCCGGGCAGCTGATCGACTGGTTGGCCAGGCAGCCCGAGGTCGAGCTGGACGGCCAGAACGATCCGAAACTCGGCGTCACCGGCGCCTCGTACGGCGGCGCGCTCTCGCTCCTGCTCGCGGGCACTGATGAGCGGGTTGACGCGATCGCTCCCATGATCACCTACAACGATCTCGAACAGGCACTGGTGCCGAACGCGGGCACCACTGCGGAGCTCCCGAACACCCCGGCCGCGGGCGCCTTCGCGGACAACGGGGTCTTCAAACAGTCCTGGGCTGGCGTGTTCTTCTCGCAGGGTCTTGGCGGGGCGAGCGTGGGCAGTCCGCGCTCAGAGGCACCCGAGGCGGATGGGACGACGGACGACGAATCCGGCTCGGCGGGTGGTAGCGACACGGCGAGTCCGCCGGGACCGGCGCCAGGCCCGAGTCCGCCAGCCGCCACGGAGCAACTCGGTCCCTGCGGCCGCTTCCTGCCGGAGATCTGCGCCGCCTACACGGAACTTGCCACCACGGGCGAGGCGAGCGAGCAGACCAAACAGCTACTGCGCTCCCGCAGCCCTGCCGCGGTCACCGAGAACATCGATATCCCGACACTGTTGGTACAGGGCGAGCAAGACACTCTGTTCGGGCTCGACCAGGCGGACGCCACGGCGCGCCAGATCACCGAAGCCGGCGGCACGGTCCGCACGGTCTGGTATGCCGGCGGGCATGACGGTGGCGCACCCGGCCCTAGTCTGCGCGGCAAGGTCGCCGATTGGTTCACCGCCCGCCTTGTCGACGAACGTCCCGCCGAGGGCGGATTCGAATACGACGTCGAAGGCGCGCTGCGGGCTCAGGGCAGCCCGTCCATCCGCACGGTGACCGCGCCCGAGTACCCGGGGCTGACCGGATCGGACGCCACGTCTCTGCAGACCGTGCCGCTTCGTGGCCAGGAGCAGGCCGTGGTGAACCCGCCGGGCGGCAACCCGGCCAGCATCAGCAGCATTCCAGGGCTGAATTCGCTGGTTACGAGTTCCTCCCGGATCGCCGATCAGCTCGCGGTCGATCTGCCCGGCCAATCCGCCCAGTTCACCTCCGCCGAACTGGACAATCAGCTGCTCGTGACGGGCTCGGCCCAAGTGCGATTGCGGGTCGCGGCGGCCGACCAGAACAGCGCCGCGGACGGCGCCGTGCTGTTCGCGAAACTGTATGACGTCGGGTCGAACGGGACCAGGGTGCTGCCCGGTTCAGCGGTCGCGCCGATCCGGATCGATGAGCTTCCCGCCGACGGCAGCCCGGTCGACGTGACCGTGACGTTGCCCGGAATCGTCCGCCCGGTCGAATCCGGGCAACGGCTCCAGCTGAGCGTCACCACGACCGATCAGGCGTACGCGAACTCGGCGAACCCCGCCAGCTACCGGATCTCCCTGGCCGATGACCAGTCGATCCAGGTGCCGACCGTGCGCGGCGAGACATCGTCCGGGCAATCGCCGACCGGAGCGCTGATCGGCATCGGTGTGACACTCGGGATCGGCGCGCTGGCGGCGGTTCTCGGGGTACTGCGGCGCAGGGCCCGCGGGAAGGATGTGGCCGAGCGGACGGACCTGCCGCTGGTGATCGAGAATCTGTCCAAGGCGTACCCAGGCGGCCTCACCGCGGTCGACCAGCTGTCGTTCAGCGTCGAACCCGGCCAGGTGCTCGGCCTGCTCGGCCCGAACGGCGCGGGGAAAACGACGACGCTGCGCATGTTGATGGGGTTGATCTCGCCGACCGAGGGGACGATCCGGGTTTTCGGTCACCTGGCCGGCCCTGGTGCCCCTGTGCTGTCTCGAATCGGCTCGTTCGTCGAAGGAGCCGGTTTCCTGCCCCATCTGTCCGGTCAGGCGAACCTGGAGCTGTTCTGGGCTGGCACCGGCCGACCAACCGAACAAGCGCATTTCGCCGAGGCCTTGGAAATCGCCGGCCTCGGCGACGCGGTACACCGCAAGGTGCGCACCTACAGCCAGGGCATGCGGCAGCGCTTGGCCATCGCGCAAGCCATGCTTGGTTTGCCTGACCTGCTCGTACTGGATGAACCGACGAACGGGCTCGACCCGCCGCAGATTCACCAGATGCGCGAGGTGCTCCGCCAGTACGCGAGCACTGGCCGAACCGTGGTCGTATCCAGCCATCTGCTCGCCGAGGTCGAGCAGACCTGCAGCCACGTCGTCGTGATGCATCGTGGCCGGTTGATCGCCGAAGGGCCGGTCAACGAGGTCACGGCCGGCGGTGGCGCGGCCACCTTCCGGGTGGACGACACGGCCGCCGCCTCGGCCGTACTGAGCCGCCTCGACGGCGTTCAGGACGTGGTGACCGAGGCGGATCAGGTACACGCCGAGCTTGGCGATACCTCGCGGGCCGAGGCCGTACGCGAACTGGTCGGCGAGGGCGTCGCCGTACACCAGGCGGGACCCCGGCGACGACTCGAAGATGCCTTCCTGCAGCTCGTCGGTGAGGAGACCGAAGGGTGACCGAGAAACAGAGCCCACACACCTACGGCAACAGCCACGCGGTGCACACCGATCCGGCCGCGATCGATGACCTCACCGAACTGGCCAGTCACGAGCACAGTGGACATCAGCCCACTGGCGCGGTCGCTGGCTATCGCCCTGGACGCACGCTGCGGCTGCGCGTTGAGTTGGCTCGGCAATTGCGTCGGCGGCGGACCCAGCTGATTCTTGGCTTCCTGGTGTTGCTGCCATTCATACTGGTGATCGCGTTCGAGGTCGGCCAGGACGACCCGGACCGCCGGTCCGGCGGTTTCGTCGATCTCGCGACGGCCAGCGCGCCCAACTTCGTGGTGTTCGCCCTGGTCGTCTCGGGCAGTTTCCTGCTGCCTATGGTGGTGGCCCTGTTCTTCGGCGATACCGTGGCGAGCGAAGCATCGTGGTCCAGCCTGAAGTATCTGCTCGCGGTACCGGTGCCACGCCACCGGCTGCTGCGCCAGAAGGCGTTGGCTTCTGGGGTACTGGCGTTGTTCTCGCTTGCCCTGATGCCGGTGGTCGCGCTGGGTGTTGGCGTGGTCTGGTACGGCTCCGGCGAAGCCGTGAGCCCAACCGGGGACGCTATCCCGTTCTCGTCCGGTCTGCTCGCGATCGCGCTCGCCGTCTGCTACCTGGCGATCCACCTTGCCTGGCTCGCCGGCCTCGCACTGCTGCTTTCGGTATCCACCGATACCCCACTTGGCGCCGTCGGCGGCGCGGTGCTGGTGTCGATTCTGTCCCAGATACTCAATCAGATCACCGCGCTCGGGGATCTGCGTGAATTTCTGCCGACCCACTACGCGTTCGCCTGGACCGATCTGATCGCGCAGGACGTCGACTGGACTGATATCGCCAATGGCGCGCTCTCGGCCACCATCTACGCCACCGTGTTCGGACTGCTGGCCGCACGCCGGTTCACTACCCGCGACATCACCAGCTAGTTTCGGTACCGATTGACTCCGCTGTGGACAGTACCGGCGGCGGCGAGCACGTCGCGGGCATGACCGGAGGGCGGGGTGCCACCGAGGTAGCCAGAGCCAAGCTCGGCGACGCCATGCTGGCGCGCTACCTGGCCGCCCCGACGCGCTGAACGGGCGGCGCTCCGCGAGAATCGCCGGAGTTCCATCGGCCGGCTGGACGAGGGTGGATTCCGTGGGCGAGGCACAAGGGTGGTATTCGATCGGCGAGCTGGCCAGGCGCACTGGGCTGAGCGTCAAGACGATCCGGTTCTACGCCGACGCGGGGATCGTGCCGCCGACGGGTCGCACGGCGGCTGGATACCGGCGGTACGACATCACCGCGCTCAGCAGGCTCGAGTTGGTCCGCACACTGCGTGAACTCGGCGTGGGCTTGGCGGATATCCGTGATGTCCTTGACCGGACGACCACCGTGTCCGGGCTGGCCAGGACCCAACTGGAGCTGGTGGACGAGCAGTTGCGGACGCTGCGGGTTCGCCGCGCGGTGTTGCGCGCGGTAGTCAAGGTGGACAGCGGTGCGGCGGAGGCTCGGCTCATGCACAAGCTGGCCACCATGTCCGACGCGGAACGCGATCAGCTGCTCGACGAGTTCTGGGACGAGGTCACCGGTGGGCTACGGCTGGCTCCCGGCCTACTCGAATGGATTCGTTCGGCACGACCTCACCTACCGGACGATCCCACGTCTGATCAACTCGAAGCATGGCTCGAGCTTGCCGAGTTGGTGCGCGACGCCGAGTTCCGGCGTTCGGTTCGCGATATGTACGCCGCGCTCGCGACTCGACATCTGGCCCAGCAACCGGAGTCGGCGCCGGCGGCCGCCGAACGGTGGTGGTCAGCCCAGGAAGCGGTGCGCGCGGCGTACGACAGCGGGGAAAGCGCTGACGGAGCACACGCCCGGATGCTGGCTGACCGCATCGCGGCACTGTTCGCGGCGGAATACGGCGTCTCGGACGGGCCACGGTTGCGGGAGCGAGCCGCGAACGACTTCGAACAAGGATTCGATGAACGCGGCGAACGCTTCTGGGAACTCCTCGCGATCATCAACGACTGGCCACGTCGTACCCGAACCCTTGGCCCAGCTGCCAGCTGGCTGGCCGCCGCCCTTCGTGCCAGCGCACACTCACCGCAATTCAGCCAGCGAACAACGGAACCGGACGACCAGATGTGACATCTAATATGTAAATGTCACTTACTTGTCCCGACTGTGAGGCAGGCATGCGTCACCTGGTTCCCGTAGTTGCCGTCGCCGGGCTGATTGCCCTGGCTGGCTGCACGAACCCCGTCGCCGGCGACGCGATTGCCGGCGACACCACCCCACCACGCAGCAGCCCCAGTGAGCCGGCGGAACCCGAACTGCCACACAGCGGCGCGCCACAGGTGCCCAACCCGGCCGGCGAGCTCTCCCCTTCGATCTGCACGATGCTCACCGAGCAGGATCGGGAGAGTCTGGCTCTGGAGCCGTTTCCCGATCCCTATCCTTCGGAGGAAAATCCAGGCTGCAAATGGACTGGCGACAACTGGTCCAGTTTGGAGATCGAAGTACACGAGGATCAGCCAGCGGGCCTGAGCAGCGCGTACGCGAATCGCGACCGGTACGACTTCTTCGAGGAGCTTCCCCCAATCCGCGGTTTCCCCGCCGTCGCCCTAGGCGACGATCGCGATATCGAGTTCGGCGACTGCACCGTCCAGGTCGGGGTACGCGACGACCTCATGATGAGCGTGACTTTGGAAAACGTGAACGGCACGCCGGATCCATGCGGAAGGTCTGAACACGCGGCCACCTTGGTTGCCAGCCAGATCCCCGCCCGGTAGTGACCTGATCAGCTGATCCCGGCGGCATCCATACCGCGCAGTTCCTTCTTCAGCTCACCGATCTCATCCCGCAGCCGGGCAGCAAGCTCGAACTGGAGATCGCGGGCCGCCTGCATCATCTGGTCGGTCATCTGCTGAATGAGATCGGCCAACTCGGCTCGCGGCATCGTCGACGGATCCTTGTCGGCGAACAGCCCGGAGCTATGACTGCTGGTGGCCTCACCCGACGGCTTCTTGCCGCGGGACACGTTGCGCCCGGAACCGCCGACCGGCACCTCCGCGGTGTCCGAATCGGATGCTTCGTCGTAGACCCTGTCCAGAATATCGGCGATCTTTTTGCGCAGCGGCTGCGGATCGATGCCACGCTCGGTGTTGTAGGCGATCTGTTTGGCTCGCCTGCGGTTTGTCTCATCGATCGCGTTCCGCATCGAGTCCGTGGTGGTGTCCGCGTACATATGCACCTGGCCGGACACGTTTCGCGCGGCACGACCAATGGTCTGGATCAACGAGGTCTCCGAACGCAGGAACCCCTCCTTGTCCGCGTCCAGAATGGCCACCAGCGACACCTCGGGCAGATCCAGCCCCTCCCGCAGCAGGTTGATACCGACCAGCACGTCGTAGTCCCCGCTACGCAGCTGACGCAGCAGCTCGACCCTGCGCAGGGTGTCCACCTCGGAATGCAGGTACCGCACCCGGATTCCGAGTTCCAGCAGGTAGTCGGTGAGGTCCTCGGCCATTTTCTTGGTCAGCGTGGTCACTAGCACACGTTCATCCCGCTCGGCACGGGCGCGGATCTCGTGCACCAGATCGTCGATCTGGCCCTCGGTGGGTTTGACGATCACCTCGGGGTCCACCAGGCCAGTCGGTCGAATGACCTGTTCGACGAACTCGCCGCCGGTCTGGCCCATCTCGAATGGCCCCGGAGTCGCCGAGAGGTACATCGTCTGGCCGATCCGGTCGGCGAACTCCTCCCAGGCCAGTGGCCGGTTGTCCAGCGCGCTCGGCAACCGGAAACCGTGCTCCACGAGAGTACGTTTCCGCGAGGCATCGCCTTCGAACATGCCACCAATCTGCGGCACCGTTACATGCGATTCGTCGATAACCAGGAGGAAGTCCTCCGGGAAGTAATCGAGCAACGTGGCGGGCGCCGAACCCGCCTCGCGGTCGTCGATATGCCGCGAGTAGTTCTCGATCCCGGAACAGAAGCCGACCTGGCGCATCATCTCGATGTCGTACTGGGTACGCATCCGCAGCCGCTGCGCCTCGAGCAGCTTGTTCTGCCCCTCCAGCTCGGCCAGCCGTTCCTCGAGCTCGGACTCGATACCGCGGATCGCTTTCTCCATCCGCTCTGGGCCGGCGACGTAATGAGTCGCGGGGAAGATCCGCAGATCATCGACTTCCCGCACGATCTCACCGGTCAGCGGGTGCAGATAGTAGAGCTTCTCGATCTCGTCGCCGAAAAACTCGATGCGCACGGCTAGTTCCTCGTAGGCGGGGATGACCTCCACGGTATCCCCGCGCACGCGGAAGGTTCCGCGCGCGAACGCGATGTCGTTGCGGGTGTACTGCACGTCCACCAGCGCCCGCAGCAACAGATCCCTTTCGACCTCCGCTCCCGCGCTGAGCTGGATAGATCGATCCAGGTAGGACTGTGGCGTACCCAAGCCGTAGATGCAGGAGACCGAGGCAACCACGATCACGTCCCGCCGGGAAAGCAGGTTCGAGGTCGCCGAATGGCGCAGCCGCTCCACGTCGTCGTTGACCGAGGAATCCTTCTCGATGTAGGTATCGGTCTGCGGAACGTAGGCTTCCGGCTGGTAGTAGTCGTAATAGCTGACGAAGTACTCGACGGCGTTATGCGGGAAGAATCCGCGCAGCTCGTTGGCCAGCTGCGCCGCCAGCGTCTTGTTCGGCGCCATCACCAACGTCGGCCGCTGGACCCGTTCGACCAGCCAGGCCGTGGTCGCGGACTTACCGGTACCCGTGGCCCCGAGCAGGACCACATCCCGTTCGCCGCCGTTGATCCGTTCGGCCAACTGCTTGATGGCCTCCGGCTGGTCGCCGGAGGGTTCGTAGTCGGCGACCACCTGGAACCGACCGTCCGCGCGGGGGATATCCCCCACCGGCCGGAACCTCGACTGGGCGGTCACCGGATATTCGGTCGCGAATGCCACGTCACCAGCCTAGGCGTATGGTCCGACAGTTTCAGCCTGACCCGGTTCGCTCGCGCGATGTCGACCTGAACCGCCATGATGGTGCGCATGAGCAGTGAACCGGCCGCGATTCACCCGCCCAAGATCGAGATCTTCGATATTTCGAACAACACCAACACCGATCCGAAAGGCGTGGTCCGCGCCGTCGACGAGTACCGAGTCGAGCCGTACGGTCTTTACCTGGCGCGCGCGACGCCGGGCCGTACCCAGTTCCACTATCTCGAATCGTGGCTACTACCTGATCTCGGCTTGCGTGTCACGGATTTCTGGTTCAATCCCGGACACGCCCGCCCACAGGACTTCTACCTGGATATCGTGCGTATCGAGCGCGATGCCGAACGCTGGCGCAGCACGGATCTCTATCTCGACCTCACGGTGCGCGCCGCCGATCACCGGCTGGCCGTCCTGGATACCGACGAACTGCTGGCCGCATTACGGGCAGAGCTGATCGACACCGCGACGGCCAGCTACGCGCTGGAGGCCGCGTACCGGGCGATTCACGGGCTTGCCGCGCATGGCTACGACCTGCCTGGCTGGCTCGCGACGACGGGCTGTCCGACGAGCTGGCGCCGCCGGGTTTCGCGGCCAGCTGGCTGATACCGGAGCGAGCGGATGCCGGCACCCCTGCGAGCGGTGCTTGGCACCGGTGCCGCTACTCTGTCCGCGCGTGGGAACGGCTATCACCCCGCAGCTCGCGGACACGATTGATCATGCGCAGTCCATCCGCCATTACTCCTCCGGCAACAGCAGGCGGCTACGGTTGTGCCGGGCGGAACGCTGGGGTTTACGCGCCGAATGCCCTACTCCGGAGGACCCGTTCCATGCCTCGGAAACCACCTGGCTGCTGCCAGCCATCGGGATTCGGCTGACCCGGCAACAGCCGCGATCCATACATTCGCCTGGCGCGAGCGTGCTGACCGCCGTGCGGATCCGGGTCGACGGAACCCGGTGGTACAGCGCGGATCTGCTGCTCGGCCTCGCGGTTCCCGCCGGCTGCGCCGCGCGGATCGCCCGCTCCGAGGAATTCGCCGCGGCCGTCGCCAGTGGCTTGATCCGCGGCACGGACGCGGACTTCGCGTTGCGAACCGTGCACCGGACACTGGATGAGCTCTGCCGGTGCCGGCACGACGTCAGTTCCTGGCTCGCGGCGCACCGGGTCTTTGAGGTCTGGCCGCCCATGTAACCAGGCCCGGTGGCGAAACGAGGTGGGCTGGTGGAATTCGGCATCAGCCGATCGGTGGATACCGAATTCCACCTCGTCGCAGTGCGATCCTGTCGCCTTGGTCGATCCCCTTGGCAAGGATTCTCGGAAGACTTCTCCGTACGGATAACCACGGCCCTGCGGAGGGGAACACGTCATGGCGGTCATCGAGATCGACGGGCTGCACAAACGCTACGGCGACACCATCGCGGTACGGGATGTGTCGTTCGCCGTCGACGAAGGCGAGATATTCGGCATTCTCGGTCGTAACGGCGCCGGCAAGACCACCACGGTCGAATGCCTTGCTGGGCTGCGCCGGCCAGATGCCGGCATGGTTCGCGCGCTCGGGCTGGACCCGCAACAGGATCGGTCCGCGTTGCGCCAGGTGCTCGGGATCCAGCTGCAGGCAAGCAAGATCGCGGAAAGGCTGCGGGTTCGGGAGGCGCTTGATCTCTTCGCTTCGTTCTACGACAAGCCGGCGGATATCGATGAACTGTTGCGCCTGCTCGATCTCGAGGAGAAGCAACACACTCAGTTCCGCAGGCTTTCTGGTGGGCAACAACAACGGCTGTCCATCGCGCTCGCGCTGATCGGCAATCCGCGCGTCGCGGTACTCGACGAACTCACCACCGGTCTCGATCCTCGGGCCCGTCGGGACACCTGGGAGATGATCGAGCGGGTGCGCGCCAGTGGCGTCACGATCGTGTTGGTCACGCACTTCATGGCCGAGGCGCAGCGGCTGTGCGACCGGATCGCGGTGATCGACGCCGGGTCAGTGGTGGCGATCGACAGTCCTGCCGGCTTGGTCGCGCGGGTGGATACCGGGCAGCACCTGTCCTTTCGTCCGTCCACGCGGTTCGACCTCGCGATGCTCACCGAGCTTCCGGAAGTGCACGACGCGCGCGAGGACGACGGGCAGATCCTTGTCACCGGCGGCACCGAGCTGGTGCAAGCCGTCACCGCGGTGCTCGCCCGCAATCACATCGTCGCGCACGAGCTGCGGGTCGATCAGGCCGATTTGGACGATGCGTTCGTCGAGCTGACCGGCCACCGCTTCGATTCCTGAGTTCGACCACCAACAGGGGATATCCATGTCCGCATCCATACCGGCACTACGCAAACTGACTACCACCGAGACGAAGCTGTTTCTCCGTGAGCCGGCCGCCGCGGCCCTCACACTCGGGCTGCCGCTCGCCTTGCTCACCATCTTCGGGCTGATCCCGACCATGCGGGAACCCAGCGCCGAGTTCGGTGGCACCGAACCGTTTTCCACGCTGATCGCGCCCATCGCGGTGAGTATCACGATCACCATGCTGGCCATATCCGCCTTTCCCGGGTTCCTCGCCGGCTACCGCGACAAGGGCATGCTGCGCAGGCTGTCGGTCAGCCCGGTACATCCGGTCAACCTGCTGTTGTCGCAGCTGTTCGTGCATCTGATGGCCGCCGTCGTGGCGATCGGTCTGGTACTGGCCGCTGGCTTCCTGGTGTTCGATCTTCGCTTGCCCGGCAACATGGGTGGCTGGTTCCTCGTGCTCGTGACCGGAATGTTCGGCCTGTTCTCGATCGGTATGTTGATCGCGGCGGTAGTCCCGAACGAGAAGGCGGCCAACGGGGTTGGCATGGCTGTATTGCTGCCCATGCTGGCGCTCGGTGGCGTATGGCTGCCCGTGGAGATGTTTCCCGACTTCCTGCAGCGCATCGCTGAGGTGTTGCCGCTCGGCGCGATGCTCGCCGGGTTCCGGGAAACCTGGGCAGGTGGCGCGCCAAGCGCCGTCGCGCTGATCTCGCTGCTTGCCTTCGGGGTGGTCACCACCGCGGCGGCGGCCCGACTGTTCCGCTGGGAGTGACCATGGCCGCGATAACGGCGCTGCCCACGCAGCGCGCACAGCTGCCCACGTTCGCCCGCGGTGGCGTGCTGACCATTGCCGGGATCGTCGGGCTGGCGCTCCTGCTGACCAGCGGCAGGTATGGATACTTCCTCGACGAGCTGTACTTCCTGGCCGCCGGCCGTCAGCTGGATTGGGGGTACGCCGACCAACCGCCCTTGCTGCCGTTGCTCGCCCACCTCATGGACAGCATCGCACCGGGGTCACTGGTGGTGCTGCGGCTGCCCGCGACCCTGCTCACCGCGGCCGGTGTGGTGGTCACCGCGCTCATCGCGCGCGAGTTGGGCGGCAGGCGGCGGGCGCAGCTACTCAGCGCCAGCGCCTTCGCCTGCTGCCTCCAGTTTCTCGGCACGGGACACCTGCTGGCCACCTCGACGATCGACCCGTTCCTGTGGACGGTGCTGACCCTCCTGCTGGTCCGCTGGATCCGCACCCGCGCGGACGGGCTACTCGTCTGGTCTGGCGTGGTCACCGCGCTGGCGCTCAACACGAAGTTCCTGATCGTTGGTTTCTGGCTGGTCGCCGGCTGTTGTCTGCTGTTCTTCGGCCCGCGAACACTGCTACGCCGACCAGCGTTGTGGATCGGTGCCGCGATCGCCGCGATCGGTGTCCTGCCAACGGTGCTGTGGCAGGCGTTCAACGGCTGGCCACAGCTGACCATGAGCTCGGCCATCGACGAGGAGACGAGCGCGGTTGGTGGTCGGCTGCTGTTGTTGCCGACCGGGATTCTCTCGGCCGGGATGCTGGCCGGCGCCGTACTCCTGATCTATGGCTGCTGGCAGCTGCTCCGTACTGACGCGCTGCGCCCCTATCGGTTCCTCGGTGCCACGCTGCTCGGTCTGGCCGTGCTGTTCCTAGTCGCCGGCGGGCGCCACTATTACATCGCCGGGATGTTCCCGATCTGCTGGGCGGCCGCGGCGGTGACGATCGAACGGCGACCGCCGGCCCGCTGGTGGCGCTGGGTGCCAACCTGGCCAAGCATGGTCGCCAGCGGCTTGATCGCCGTGATGTTGACGCTACCGGTCTGGCCGGAGTCGTGGGTACGGAGCGGCTCAGCGCCAAACGCAACGCGATTTCTCGTGGCGGAGATCGACTGGCCGCGGTTCACCGAGTCGGTTGCCGAGGCTTGGCAGGCGATTCCGGCCGAACAGCGATCGCGTACGGCGATCGTGACCGAACTGTACTGGCAGGCCGGCGCACTCTCGCAGTACGGCCCACAGCATCAACTACCCGAGCCGTACAGCGGTAACCGAGGTTACTGGACCTTGGGCAGCCCGGCCGAACAGGCGGATACCGTGTTGTACGTGGGCACCGACCCGACCGTGCTCCGGCGACATTTCGAGACGGTGCGGCAATTGCGGCCAGCGGCTTCTCCGGCAAGCGTCGCCGACTTCGGACGATCCGCGCCACTCTGGCTGGCCAGCGGGCCAGACCGCTCCTGGGCCCAGTTGTGGCCCGAGTTCCGCGAGTGGGCGCTGCCGTGAGCGATAATGCCACGGTGAGTGCAGCAACAGGCCAGCCGGTATGGCCCCGCGCGACCTCGAGCGTGCCTGGATTTCCCGGCGAGCCGTGGGCCAGCCGGTTCATGTTCAGCTGCGCCTACGTGCTGCTGGCGATCTCCGCCAGCGTGAGTTTGCTCGCCGGCACGTTTACCGAAGAGCAGCGGCTGACCATCGTCGCGCTGATCGGCGCGGCGGCGTTCGGGGAGCTGCTCAGCTTCACCCTGCCGCCAGCGTGGTGGCGCGAAAGCATGCTCGGCAGCCTGCTTTCCTTCGCCGTACTGTGCACCACGAGCGCCTTACTGATCCTGCAGGACCCGATCTTTCTCCTGTTCGGGATCACCGGTTTCTTCCGTGCCCTCATGCTGCGACCGCCGGCCGTGATGTTCCTCGGGCTCACGGCCACCGCGGTGGTGGTACACACGTTTCCGGTGGGCGGGCCAGTTGTCGCGCTGACCGACAAGCCCGCGCTGTATCTGGTGATCCTTACCGTGCAGGTGGTCAGTGTCGGGCTCGGCGCGTTGGCCTCCCAGTACGTACACGACCAGAACGAGGAACGCCGACGTACCGTCAAGGAACTCGAGGCCGCGCTCGAGGAAAACGCCGGGCTGCACGCCCAGCTGGTGACTCAGGCTCGGGAGGCGGGGGTGCTGGACGAGCGGCAGCGGATGGCCAGGGAAATCCACGACACCCTGGCACAGAGCTTCACCGGTATCGTCACCCAGCTGGAAGCGGCCGACCGGCCACACACCGAAACATCGCAGTGGCGGGCGCATGTGGACCGTGCCCGCATCTTGGCCCGCGAGGGTCTGGCCGAGGCACGGCGTTCGGTGCAGGCACTACGTCCGGAATCGCTGGAACGACATGCCTTGCCGGTCGCACTGGCCGAGCTGTCCGAGCGGTGGGCCAGGGACGCCACGGCCGAACTGTCCTTCGAGACCACGGGAGAAAGCAAGCCGATGCTCGCCGAGATCGAACTGGCGCTCTATCGCGTGGCACAGGAAGCGTTGACCAACGTCAGCAAACACGCGAAGGCCGGCAAGGTCGGCATCACGCTGTCCTATATGGACGATGTGGTGCTGCTCGATGTCCGTGACGACGGCACGGGTTTCCAGCATCGCGCGCATACTGGCGGGGAGCAGGGGTTCGGGTTGAACACCATGCGACAACGGCTGCAGCGCGTGGCCGGCAACCTCGAAGTGGAAAGCCGGCCCGGCGAGGGAACCGCGATCAGTGCCAGCGTCCCAGCGATTCTCGCGGAGGCCCGATGAGCGCCAACCGGCCAATCCGGCTGCTGATCGTCGATGACCATCCGATCGTCCGGGATGGCTTGCACGGAGTCTTTCACGGTGATCCGGCGTTCGAGGTGCGTGGCGAGGCCGGCGACGGCGCCGAGGCGCTTGAGTTCGTCGCTCGCGAGGAGATCGATGTGGTGCTCATGGATCTACGGATGCCCAGGATGGGCGGCGCCGCCGCGATCGAACAGCTGCGGACCAGCGCACCTCGTACCCGGGTCCTGGTGTTGACCACGTATGACTCCGACGCCGACGTACTACCGGCGATCGAAGCGGGTGCCACCGGTTATCTACTCAAGGACGCGCCGAGGGAAGAGTTGCTCCGCGCCGTACATGCCGCGCATCGCGGTGAGGCGGTGCTTTCGCCGTCGGTCGCCAGCCGGTTGATCGGTCAGGTCCGCCAACCGAGCACACCGGACGCGCTCAGCCAGCGCGAGTTGGAAGTACTGCGCATGGTCGCCAGTGGCACGACCAACCGGGAAGCCGCCGCGAAGCTATTCATCAGCGAAGCCACTATCAAAACGCATCTGCTGCACATCTACGCGAAGCTGGGTGTCCGGGATCGCGCCGCCGCGGTGAGCGCGGCACATCAGCGCGGCTTGCTCTGAAGCTCCGGGTCCGCGGACCGCGAGATCCCTAAAGATTGCGATTCAGCGCCAACCGGTTTCCTTCGCCCAATCCTCGGCCCGCCGCAGCGCCGCACGCAGGAATGGGGTCTTGTCGGTCGCGTAGTCATCCATCCGGGTATAGCGGTTGCGCTCGGCCAGCTGCCGTTTGATGTCCGCGTAGGCCGTCACTTGCTCGGGGTGCTCGCGCAGCCAGTCGCGCAGCAACAGTGCCTCCCGCCAGGCAGGGGAATCGGCTGGCCGGATATGGCAGTTCACCGCGCGCCCCGGATCCGCGTTCACCGCAAGCGCCTTATCCCATTCCGTACCGTCCTGCGCCGTGTCGGTGAAACCTTCGCTGTTACGTACCAGGCCGACGTCGATGAGCTCATCGGCGAGCCGATTGGCCGCGGCCAGATCGGACACGACGACCTGCAGGTCCAGCACATCCTTCGCGGCGAGCCCCGGCACCGCGGTGGAGCCGATGTGGTCGACGCGGTGCGCCCGCTCCCCCGCAACCACATTGATCCGGTCGATCTGCCGCGCCGCCTGCGTTGGCCAGTTCGGATCCGACGTACACAACATCGGCTGCGAATCCCGGGCGGCCGCTCTGCGCAGCCGCAGATTGCCTTCGAAGCCGACCAACCGGTCCGCCCACAGCGCATCGACCTCGGCCAGCACCAGATCCCGCGTGCTGCCGTTGTTCAGCCAGACATCGGCGGCGCGGCGTCGTTGCTCCTCGGTTGCCTGCGCCCGAATCCGCGCCCGCGCGTCCTCCTCCGGCATGCCGCGCGAGCTGACCAGCCGGTCGATCCGGGTTTGCTCCGGAGCGTCCACCACCAGCACCACGTGGTAGTTCGCCCACATTCCGTTCTCCACAAGGAGCGGCACATCGTGGACCACAATCGCATCCGGCGCCGCTTCGGCCATCAACTCCGCGGTACGCGCGCCGATCCGCGGGTGCAGGATGCCGTTCAACCTCGTGCGCGCGGCGTCATCGGCGAAAACCAACCGTCCGAGCGCGGGACGGTCCAGCGTTCCGTCCGCGGCCAGCACCTCGCCGCCGAAAGCATCGACGACCTCGGCAAGCCCGGCCGACCCCGGCTCCACGACCTCCCTGGCGATCTGGTCGGAATCAATCAGCACCGCGCCATGTTCCGCGAGCCGGTTCGCGATCGTGGATTTCCCCGCCCCGATGCCGCCGGTCAGCCCTACTCGCAACATGGCGACCATCTTCGCAGGGACCGCCCCGTCGTTGACCAAGACCGCCACGAAGCACAGCTGTGTCGATACGCGCAAGTTCCACGGCGCTGGTTTTGACTATGTGGGTGACACGCCCACCGGCCTACCACGGATTTGGCCCGGTAGCGCGTACGGTGCCGGCAGCAGAGTCACGCGAGCGGAGGTCTGATGCGCGCCAGGAGCAGGCAACCGGGCAAGCACCGGCTGGGTACGCCGGGCCTGGTGCACTGCGTGCTGTACCGACCGGTCGCGACGGCGCTCGAGGAGTACCGGCGGAACTGGTTCACCGCCATCCTGGTGCCCGCGAAACACAGCATCGCTGGACTTCGCCGGCGCGCCCGTCTTGCGGCCCGCGAGCGCGCCTGGGCCCCAGCGACCTCCTGAGCGCGAGCGCAACCGCCTGACTCCGCAGACCACGGTTCCGCACCAGACCAAACAGATACACGAAACGCCCGACCGGATCTTGGCGGTTTCAGGGGGTCGACGCAACACTGCTGTTAGTTGGTGGTGATTAGATCACGCAGACGCTCGGCTGGGGTATCCCAGCCGAGCGTTTTGCG
>NZ_SLXQ01000020.1 GCF_004340875.1 Tamaricihabitans halophyticus
CGACGTCCTCTGGGCACTGCTGCGCGACAACCGTCCCTGGCAAACCAGCACACCCGCAGCCATCAACGCTTGACACGATCATTGAGATCCTCCACGAGCGTTTCGTGGTCGGGGACTTCGCCGATGTCGCTTAGCACCGGCGGGCCGGCGACCCGCTGCCCTTGAACGATGCAGGTGGTGTGTTCTGGTAGTTGGTTGCGTAGAGAGTAGGTGGCGCGCCCCGGTGTGTGCTCGACGTTCGCTTTCGGGCTAGCGCTTGCAATCCTGCCGCTGCTCCCGCTGGTACTTCCAGCGCTTTCAGAATCCGGTCTAGATCGACGACCGTAGACAACTGCCGCCCGGGCTCGATCAGGCTTACCCGGCTCTGACTCATCGCGCAGCGAACGGCTAGCCTCTCTCCCGAGAGACCTGCCGCTTTACGGAGCTTTCGAAGTGTTCCAGCAAGATCACCGCTGTAGCTTCATTCGTCAGGGTGATAGTCACCGAAGGGCACCGACTCCCGTAGTGCGATGTCGCGCCATTCGAGGTATGGCGCGACGTTTTCGGCTAGTTCCCGACTCTGCAGGGTGCCGTCGTCGTTGAAGTGGAGAAGAGCTACGGTCTCTTCGTCGAAGAGCCAGAAGTCTTGACTCGGAATGTCTAGTTCTGTGTCGGTGAGATCAAGTATCCGGTAGTCTTCACCGGCTTCGATGTTGCCAGGTATCGCCCATGCGAAGAGAAATCGCGTGTAGTCGGTGAAGGGACGCCGTACGACTTTGAGTCGAGTCATAGTCTTGCCTGCTGCAACGTTGCCCCGTACTTCGTTATGCCAGCCGGCGTTGAAGCCTCGGGGTATCGGCTCGCCCGCAAGGAACTGCCGTATCTCGTCCTGCTCGGCTTCCATCGTGTAGACCGGCTGTGTCTCCATGCGGAACGCCGAACGCTGGAAGTTGTCGAACAGCTTCCCGATCTCCTCACCGGAGAGCAGCAATTACGACACCTCACGAAGGTCGTGGCCTCAGGCGGTGAGGCGTGCGGGAGGCTGGGCTGGTTGAGGGCTGAAGTGCCTGCCTTGTGCGATGGCCCATTCAGCCTTGCGGAGCGCGGCCGGAACTGTCGAGTCCCCGATTTCGGTTACTGGCTCGGTGTCTCGGTAGAGAATCCATGGGTACACCTTGTCGAAGGTTGTTGGCGGAAGTCGAAGTTGTTCCGTGTTCGGCCTCAGCACCCATCCGGAGCCGGGGAGCATCCAGGCTCCCTGGCCCGTCTCTCGCCACTTCCGGTCTGCCTTTCGCGACCTGCCGCATGCGCATTGCCCCCGGATCGACACTCGCACCCTCCTGCGCCTGGTTGAGCAGCCCGGTCGAGGTTGGTGCGTTGGTACGCGCACGTTCTTGCCTCCAAGGGGCATCACTGCTGGTGGCGAGAAGGCTACGAAGAGCCGAAGGTGGATCGGTAGACAATTGCGCGCAATTGCGCACAATCAGTAAAGGTCTATCACCGGTATGCAATTGAGCGCTAGGAGTTGGACAGTTGCTGTGCGAGGTCTTCGATGGCTCGATTGAGGATCGAGCGTGCCTCACGGTGGTAGCTGGCCGCCGTAGCCAGGACGTCGAAGACTTCGCCATACAGCTTCGTCTCTTGCGGCTGCGCCAAGTTCAACTCGGCCGAGAACGTTTCGACCATTACGCGGTCGGTGTCCAACAACCAAAACCCATGGCTGGGCGCGACGACATAGGTTGTTTCGAATGGAATGATACCGAGTTTGACGTTCGGGAGGCTGGTCATAGCTAGCAGGCGGTCGAGCTGGCCCAGCATGACTTCGGGAGAGCATAGTCGGTAGCGGAGAACTGCCTCGGTCAGAACGAAATGAAAGCGCTTCTCCGGTCTGTACAGAATGTCCTGTCGTTGCATTCGAGATTTTACAGCTTCGTGTACGTCATTCTGTACTTTGAATATCTTGACGCTCTGCTCGAATCGGGAGCGCGCATATTCGGATGTTTGCAGCAAGCCAGGAACATAAGTACACTCGAATACTCGGAACATCCGTGTCTTCGCATTGGTCTCCGCTACTTGTGATTGATGCGACTTAAGGCCGGTCCTGAGTTGGCGTTGCCACTCTGCATGCTGAACTTCCAGCGTATGAAGCGTGGCAAGCAGGTCGGGCTTCTCTTGCTCACTTCCTGTCGTGCGGGTCCAGGCCGTTATGTCCGCATCGCTCGGCGTCTGTTTTCCGTTTTCAAGCCGGGACACCTTCGAGGCTTGCCAATGTAGTGACTCCGCGAGCTGTCGACCAGTCATGTTTGACCGTTGCCGCAACTCGCGGAGTCGGGCACCTAGGGCTATACGTGCTTCATGGACGTTAGTGGAGCTTGATTTGTTATTTTGTAGAAAACTCATCCCGTTGGACCGCCTTGTGCCAGGCGGCATCGCGCCAGTAGTTGTGTTTTATAATAGTGTGCGGATCATCAATTATTTCTCCGCCGAGAAAGTTCTCATCGTCGTCGAAGTGCATCCGCACTAGTTTCAGTGAGTCGAACAGCCAATAGTCGTAATCTGGCAGATCGCTTGCTTCGTGGCGTGCGAGATATCGGATGTTCTCTCCTGCCGCATTAGTGTACTGGGAGCAGTAGACGCCAAAACGGCTATAGTCAGTCAACGGCGTTGTGACTATTCGTACCCGAGCGAAGCGCTTACCTGTCGCAGTTGCCTCGCTGATCATGGTTAACCAGTTCTGGAACCAGCCCATGTCAACCTGTTCGCCAGCGATGAATTGGCGCAACGCTTCAGATTCGTTCGATGACTTGTACTGGTCCCTTGTCTCTAGGCGGAAGGCGGTGTGTTCGAAGGTGCGGAAGAGCTGGCCGAATTCCGGGCCGGGTTCGATCAGGTGTGTCAGTTTCCCTCCTCCTGATAGCGGCGAGCGTAGTACTTCAATACTTCCTCGGGAACCTCAACCAGTGTTTCGTGGTCGGGGACTTCGCCAATATCGCTTAATGCCTGTGGGTCGGTGACCCGCCAGCCTTGCACGATGCAGGTAACACGTTCTGTGCGGTCCGTGCCGAACAGGGTAGGCGACTGGCCTTCCTGGGACTCGGGGTCTTTGCCGAGGAATCTTGCGTGCACATCGACCTCCAGATTGCGCGCAACTTGTGAAGCATTGCGAACCTAGCGTGACGAACTAGATGCGACCCGTCAAGCGCCGAAAGGGTGGCTCAGCCGCCGGAGTGCATGTCTTCGGCTTCGGGGGTCAGTTCGTCGTCTGGGTCGTTGAGCCAGCCGTGTGGCAGGGTGACCTTGCCAGGGGAGCCCTGTCGGCCACGTCGGCCTTGGGCGTCGGCCGGAAACGGTGCGGTGTGGTCGAGTTCGGCGAGCAGGTCGTCCAGTTCGGACAGGCTGCCGACCATGCCAAGTCGGCGGCGTGGCTGTGCGCCGACTGGAAAGCCCATGAAGTACCAGGACATGTGTTTGCGCAGGTCCCGCATGGCCTTCAGTTCGCCGTCCTGCTGCACCAGCAGTTCGGCGTGCCGGCGCAGCACGTGCGCGACGCCGCCGAGGTTCGGTGGTTCGGGCGCGCTCCGTCCCGCGAAGGCTGCCTCCAGCTCGCCGAACAACCACGGCCGGCCAAGGCAGCCGCGACCGACCACCACGCCGTCGCAGCCGGTTTGCCGCAACATAGCCAGCGCATCGGCCGCACTGAAGATATCCCCGTTGCCCAGTACCGGGATCGAGCGCACGGTTTCCTTCAGCCGCGCGATATGCGTCCAACTCGCCGTCCCGGAGTAACGTTGCGCGGCGGTACGCGCATGCAGTGCCACCGCGGCCGCGCCCTCCTCCTCGGCGATTCGCCCCGCGTCCAGATACGTGTGGTGCTCGTCGTCAATGCCGATCCGGAACTTGGCGGTGACTGGCACGCCAGAAGGTTCGGCCGCGGCGACGGCGGCGGCGAGGATCTGTCCGAACAGCTTGCGCTTGAACGGCAACGCGGCGCCGCCACCCTTGCGGGTCACCTTGGCCACTGGGCAACCCCAGTTGGTATCGATATGGTCTGCCCAGCCTTCGCCGACGATGATCTTCACGGCTTCGGCCATGGTGGCCGGGTCCACACCGTAGAGCTGCATCGAGCGCGGGTATTCCGCCTGGTCAAAGGCCATCATGTGCAGCGTCTTCGCGTTGCGTTCCACCACCGCGCGGGCGGTGATCATCTCGCACACATACAGCCCCGCACCGTACTCACGACACAGCTTGCGGAACGCGAGGTTGGTGATGCCCGCCATCGGTGCGAGCACCACCGGCGGATCGACCTTATACGGGCCGATCCGCAGCGCGGGCTTGGCGAGTGTTGCGGTCACGTGCACCATTGTCGGCGCTGGGGAGCGTGGCTTCGAATTGGGATGTTCGACCGCGTCCTTTGCCGAATGAATCTGCGGGAAGTGCCTGACAGTGTCTACGAGGCACTAGCGAAGGGCAACACACAGTCACTGAACGCCTTCGTCGTGGCGCGATTCGCGATAGACGTCATGACTCCGGCCGTCGTCGAGCTACCTCAGCCAAGCCTTCTTGGTGGCCGGCCAGCCCATCGACGTGCATACTTGGAACAGGAGGGGAGTATCCCTTACACACGTTGTCGTCAACACGTGACGCGAACGTCTCGCGTAGTCAGCCCGGCGCTGACCGCCCGAGATGTCACCGGCAGCGTGGGTCGTATCCCGGCGGGAGAGACCTCCGAACGTGTTCCTCGACGGCCTGAACAGGCCAGGAAGTACTCAAACTACTGTTCTGAGGACTTTCGCCGGGCAGGTACTCAGCTTTGCCAGTTGCTATCCACTGGTTGAGCTGAAGCCTGCGTGCCCTGCTCAGCCAGAGCAAGGGACGCGAGGTAAACGCGTGAGTCTGCTATCTGCCGGGCTGTGGGTCATTGCCCTTTCCGCACTGCCCGCCTTCGTTGTTGTCGTCGTCACGATCGTCGCCCTCCGTGGCAGTTCACCGAGCGAACGGCCAGCAATCATCCGTGCACTAGCGGAGCTGGTTCGTGCGATGCGGCGTGGCGGTGGCCGACCGAAGAGCATCGGTTCTCCGCTGACACGTCACCGTCGACCCGTTCGTCCTGGTAAACGCCGATGACTGTCATCGCGCCTGCCGGGGCGCCACTGATAGGTCAAGTTCCGGCAGATCCACGGCTAGGCGATCGGCAGATCCGTGGCAATCGTTTCGGCAGATCCGCGAAGAGGTCTTCGGCAGATTCACGGAGACAACCTCGGCAGATCCGCGACGGGATGATAGAATCAGGTCGTGCAGAAGGCCAAGGATTATCTTCCGCGCAAGGCTTCTCGCCTGGTCGAGGAGGCGCTTGGCGACACGCGCGTCGTCATAGTTAACGGAGCGCGCCAAACGGGCAAAAGTACCCTTGCTGAGTTGTGCTTGGTCAGCCATTCGGACGTCGTGCGGAGGTACCTGGACGATCCTCGGACGAGGGCCTCGGCCGAGGCGGATCCGGTGGCATTTCTGGATGCCCCGGGGACCATGCTCCTCGATGAGGTCCAGCGTGTTCCGGAGTTGTGGCTCACGATCAAGCACATCGTCGACCGTGACCCTCGCCCGGGGCGGTTTCTGCTGACCGGTTCTGCGCGACTACTTGGCCTGAGCCAGCTCCCTGACGCCCTGCCTGGACGCTCGGAGACGATCGAACTGTTCCCGTTGACTCAGGGGGAGATCAACAACGAGCCTGATGGCTTCGTTGATGCCGCGTTCGCTTATGGCAGCCAGCTTCAGGTAATACCCTCGGAACTGCGCCGCCGCGATTACCTGGCGCTTGCCTCCCGTGGTGGGTATCCGGAGGCCGTTCGCCGCACTACGCCGCGGCGGCGAGCTCAGTTCTTCAGGTCGTACCACGACGACATTATGACTCGGGACGTGCATCAGGTCGCGGACATTCAACGCAGCACCGATATGCGACGCCTGGTCAGGACCCTCGCGGCGCAGTCCGGCGGTTTGCTCAACTACAGTCGCCTGTCGTCGGATCTGGCGCTTCCCGAGTCGACTGTCCGTGACTATGTGGGACTGCTGGAGCTGATCTACCTGATCAGGCTGATCCCCGCATGGTCAGCGAACGCGACGACCCGCGCAGTCGCCACACCGAAGTTGGTGTTCAACGATGTTGGCCTTGCTGGATACTTGGTCTCCGGAGTCACCAACGACGCCACGACAGGTGGGCTCATCGAGACATTCGTCATCGGCGAACTCGCGCGTCAGATCACGTGGAACCAGACGATGCCTCGCCTGCACCACTATCGGGACCGCGACGGCTATGAAGTAGACGCGGTGCTGGAGGACAATGCCGGACAGGTGGTCGCGATAGAGGTAAAAGCTGCTGAAACGGTGCGCGCGGATGACTTTCGCTCTCTTCGCGTCCTTCAACGGCGTCTTGGGGACCGCTTTCGCGCGGGCTTTGTTCTGTACTGCGGTGACCAGCAACTCCCCTTCGGGGACAACCTCGCCTGTGTCCCGCTCAGCGCCCTGTGGACCACTGCGCCGCACTGAGATATCGACGCGTTTCGCGGATCGAGCGAACTGTGGCGTAGTCGCTTGACGTCTTCACGCTCCGCTGCAACCTGATTACCCTCTATTGGGGTTGGTCGCGGCGAGTAGGGAGGGCACGGGATGGGTCGTCGGCGGGGTCCGCTTGCGGAAAGGGAGCATCAGAAGCGACTGGCAGCGCGCCAACAGAACCAGTTTGCTCGGCAGCAGGTTCGCGAGCAGGAGAAAGAGCAGCGTGCGGCGTTGCAGGCACAGAAACAAGCCGAGCGCGAAGAACGTGAGCAGTACCTGGAACTGCAGAAGGCTGAAGCCGCGGCGATGACCGAACAGACGGCTTCGCGTGTCACCGCACTGGAACGCGTACTCATCGATGGCCTGTCGACAAAGCCGTTCGGTTTTACCTGGCTTCGCAAGGCTTTCCAGCCCAGCCCGTTCGCTCCGGACACCCGGCTGGCGACGGCGGCGCCAGCCCCTAAATGGGAGAACTACGTGCCACCGGCTCCATCAGGATTGGGTCGGATCTTCAAAGGCGGCCAGCAGAAGGCAACGGAGGACGCACGCCGTCGTTTTGACGCCGATGTTGCGAAACATCAAACGCAGGAAAGCGACCGGCAAGCGGCGCTGGCGGCCGCGCAGGCCGAGCACGACACTGCCGAACGCGCTCGCGAAGAAGAGATCAACAAGCACAACGCCAAGGTCGACGAGCTCGCCGAGAAGGTGCGTGCACTCGATCCCCCATCGGTCGAGGACTACTTCCAGCTAGCCATTGAGTGCTCGCCGATCCCGGACGACCTCCCCGTTGACGTCGACGTCGCCTACCAACCCGAGCCCAAGAAGCTCCTGGTAAATCGCGATCTGCCCGAAGTCGACGTGATACCCGATGTCCGCGAGTTCAGCTACGTACGCACGCGCGACGAGATCGTGCGCAAAGCCCGTCCAGTAAAAGAAATCCGGCAGCGCTACACGAGTCTCGTCGCGCAGCTCGTGCTCCGCACGATGCGCGATGTTTTCGAAGCTACCCCCCAGGAAATCATCGACGAAGTGGCGGTGAACGGGTACGTATCCACCCGCAACAAGGCGACCGGACAGCCCGAACGTCCCTGCCTGGTCAGTGTGTCGGCCACCCGGGAGCTGTTCGCGAAACTGGTCCTCGGCGAGTTGGATCCTGCGCAATGCCTGGGTCATCTCAAGGCGCGCATATCGCCTCATCCGTGGGACCTGGAGGAGGTTTCGCCAGTATTCGATCCCGACCTGTCGAAGTACCGGCTGGCGGACGCGCACGACGTCGCCGCCGGCCTGGACAGTCGGCCCGTACTGCTGCACCTGCCGCCATACGACTTCGAGATTCTGGTGAAGGAGTTGTTCGAGGCCATGGGCATGAAATCGTGGGTTACGCAGGCTTCGCGCGACGATGGACTGGATGCCGTCGCGGTGAACAAGGACCCGATCATGGGCGGCACCTGCATCATTCAGGCCAAGCGCTACCGGGGCGTCGTGCCCGCGGAAGCCGTCCGGGCGCTGGCTGGGGTGATGGACGACAAGAAGGCCAGCCGTGGTGTCCTCGTCACTACGTCCTGGTACGGCAAAGCCACACACGACTTCGCCGACAGGAACGGCCGCATCCAGCTCATCGAAGGCCGCGAGCTGAAGCATCTGCTAGCCAAGCACCTCAACCTCGACGTGCTCATTGGCGACGTCAAACGACCACAAAGTAAATGAGCCATACCCAGAAACTTGGTTCAAGTTTGTGGGTAGGACTTGGCCCTTCAGTGCGAACCATGCTCCGGTCACCGTGGAGGCATGGGAGTGGAGTTCTGGGCGACCTCGTTCGTTGTCACGGCAACCCCGGGCACGGGCGCGCTGTTCACGATCGTTGCCGGGCTGGGGCGCGGGGCGCGCACCGGGCTCATTGCCGCGCTGGGGTGCACGCTGGGCATCCTGCCGCATCTGGCGCTGGCACTGACCGGTGCGGCGGCGCTACTGGCCGCGAGCCCGGTGGCCTTCGAAACGATCAAATGGCTGGGCGTCGCCTATCTGCTCTACATGGCGTGGGGCAGCTGGCGGCAGACCGGCGTCCTCACCCTGGACGCCGATGGCGCGACACCCTCGAACGGGCGGGTGATCGGCGGCGCGGTGCTGGTGAACCTGCTGAATCCGAAGCTCACCCTGTTCTTCTTCGTGTTCCTCCCGACGTTCACCGATATCGCCACTGATGGCGCGGTATTTCGCATGGCCGTACTTGGCGCGGTGTTCATGGCGATCACGCTGGCGATCTTCGCCGGCTACGGCCTATGCGCGGGGTGGCTACGCCAGTACGTGATCGGTCGCCCCGCCGTGCTGCGCTGGCTTGGTCGCGGGTTCGCGGTGGCCTTCGTGGTGTTGGCGGCGATGCTGGCCGTCACTCGCCAATGACCGGGCTGAGCCCGGCGAGCGCACCGAGGATCTTGATCGCCGCGGCGAGTCGGGCAGCCGGGTGTGGACCGTATCCGATCACCAGGCCCGGCGGCCCCGGCGCGAAGCGATGCGCGGACAGCGGCTGCACGGCGATCCCCTCGGCTTCGGCGCGCGCCGCGAGCTCGGCGTCGTCGATGTGCTCCGGAAGTCGAACCAGCAGGTGCAGGCCGGCGGCGATCCCCTCGCTCCGGCAGCCGGGCAGGTAACGCCGGATCGCGGCGGCCGCGGCATCCCGGCGCGCGCGATGCCGGAGCCGGAGGCCGCGCAGGTGCCGTTCCAGCGCACCGGTCTCGATGAGCTCGGCGAAGACCAGCTGCGGCAAGGTTGGCGAGCCGAGATCGCTCGCCCAGCGCTTCCGAACGAGATCGTCATGCAGCCAGCTCGGCGCGATCATCCACCCGATCCGCATGCCCGGCGCGAGCACCTTCGACAGGCTGGAGATATGCACGATCCGCTCGGGTGCGGCCGCGTGCATCGCGCGCACCGGGGCACGGTCGTAGCGATACTCGGAGTCGTAGTCGTCCTCGATCACGAGTCCGCCGGTCTCCTGCGCCCAAGCGATGAGCTGCCGGCGGCGCTGCGGGGACAGCACGACGCCGGTCGGAAACTGATGCGCCGGGGTCACCAGGACAGCGCGAACATCCGTACGCGGTAGCGCGTCGACACATAACCCTTCCTCGTCCACCGGTACCGGATGCAGCGCATCCAACCAGTAATCCAGGATGCGACGGTTTCCCACCGCGCCGGGATCCTCGATGGCCCACTCGGCGCTGCCCCGCTCGCGAAGGACCTGGGCAACGAGACTGAGCGCCCCGGTGACGCCCGCGGTGATGATGATCCGCTCCGGCTGGACGGTCAGACCGCGGCTTCGCGCGAGCCACCCGGCCAGCGCGGTCCGCAGTTGCGGAGCGCCCCGCGGGTCGGCGTAGCCGAGCTCGCGTTCGGTCGCGGTGGCGAGCACCCGTCGCTCGGCACGCAGCCACGGCGCGCGGGGGAAAGCGCTCACGTCGGGCACACCAGACGAGATGTTCAGCAGTTCACTTGACGCTTCCACCGCCGGCGCGGATCTGAGGTTGGCTGGCACAGCGGTAGCGAGCTCGGCGATGGTGGTTCCGCCGCCGCGGTTGGTGACCAGCAGCCCTTCCTCGGCGATGCGCCGGTACGCCTCCACCACGGTTCCCCGTCCCACGGACAGGTCGGCCGCCAGTGCTCGGCTCGCCGGTAGGCGGGTCCCAGGCGCCAGCGTGCCGTCAGCGATCGCGGTGCGGAGCCGCTGGGCAAGCCAGGCCGTTCGACCACGCGCGGGAGCCGCGCCCGGGTCGAGGGAGAGGAAGTCGGCGCCGGTCATCTGGCACCGGATTCTAGTGACCGCGAGCCGCCAGCGAGCTCGCTAACCTTAAAGAACGCGGTTACGGGGCGTGGCTGTTTCGTGCTATCCACGGTGCATGGACCCAGCGGAGCAGCAGAAACACCAGGTGCGCCGGTTCTACGCGGAGATCTGGAACCAACAGGATATGACCGTGCTCCCGGAGATCATGGCCGCGGACGTGACCTTCCGTGGCTCACTCGGATCGGTGCGCACTGGGCATGCCGAATTCGCCGCATACGTCCGCGAGGTGACCGGCGCGCTGGCCGGTTACCGCTGCGATATCGAGCGCCTGCTGTCCGCGGACGACCAGGCCGTGGCCAAGATGCTGTTTTCCGGGGAACACCGAGCGGAGCTGCTTGGCGTGCCGGCAACCGGACGCCAGGTTTCCTGGGCCGGCGCGGCGTTTTTCACCTTTCGCGGCGGCCTCGTCGGCGACCTGTGGGTGCTCGGCGATCTCGCAAACCTACGCGCGCAGCTGACCAGCTGAACCACCGTTCACCGCGGCAGTTTGCGGTACTCCTGCGCCTCCGCCCGATCCCGCACCACCACGCCGGCCTCCTGCAACTGCTCGGCCAGCTCGGCCGCGGTGCCCCGCTGCTTATCGCGCAACGCCCGCGCGCGCGAGCGGAGCAACCGCTGCTGCTCCTCCACGAGGTCCGGACGGCCGTCCACCCATTGCTGAAACTCCTGCTCACGCGGGTCGCTGGCGCCACGCCACGGGTAGCCGAAACGCTCGATGCTCTCCCGTAGCACCTCCCGATTCAGATCGGTCGCCTTGTTCCGCGCCAGCTCGCGGGTATCCGCGTCGAGGAACACCAGCTCCTTACGGTCGTAAAAGACCTCGCCGATATCCGCTTTGGCCAGATACCGCGCGTTGCCGTCCTGGTTGAGCTGGACATCCGTCGGCCCGATCGTCACCACCAGGCTTTCCTTCGCGGCCTCCGCGGACAGCCACACGCCGATCAGCGCGCCCACCACGGTCAGCACCAGCACCGCCCAGCCGACCGGCAGTTCCGCGGCCACCCGCAGCGGCCCCGGCGCCTCCCCGATGAGATCCACGATCCACCGCACGAACGGTTTCACCAGCAGGCCAAGGACCAATCCTGCCGCCGCGGCGCCAAGCACCAACAGCCAGTGCACCCAGTTCGGCATCCGGATCGTGATTGACGTTTCAGGCGAGCTCATCTGGTTACCCCCGAGGTTGGTGTGGCAAGAAATCGGCTGACAATCCGACGTAGCATCGGACGTGAGTCCCGCCCTGGATTGGCGTTCAGATAGGCGGCGTCGATCACCGTCTGCACCCAGGTCGCGGCCTCTCCCGGGTCGAGCTCGCCGTCGATATCGCCGTTCCGGATGCCGCGTTCGATCAGGGTGATGAGACCGTCCTGCACGATCGCGCTGGTCTCGTCGACCACTTTCTCCAGCTCCGGATCCCGGTCCACCTGGCGAATCAGTTCGACCATGATGCCGATGGCGTAGGGCTCGCCCGCCTCCGCGGCCAGCGCGTCCACCAGGGCGAGGATCGCGGGCAGCGGATCGGGTTCGGCCAGCAGGCGGTCGATCAGCTCCCTGGACGCTGGGATGTCCCGTTCGAAGATGGCCCGGAACAGTGCCCGCTTGTCCGTGAAGTAGTAGAAGACGCTGCCCGCGCTGAGCCCCGCCCGCCGCGCGATCTCGGCCGCGGTGGTGTTCTCGAAACCCCGTTCGGCGAACAGGTGGCCGGCCGCGTCGGTGATCGCGGCACGGCGCGCCGCCGCACGTTCCGGATCAGCTGGTCGGGCCATGCGTAAAGGCTAGCAATTAACTGACTGAGCAGATAATTAACTCCACAAAATCAACAGTTAGCCCGCTGAACGCGAGTCAAAATCGACAGTTAGCCCGCTGAACGCGAGTTGGTCAGGGTGCGGCCGCCTTGCGGGCCGGCGCGCCCGCGTGGATCGCGGGAATGCCGAGCATGCACAGTGCGCCGAGGACGGCGGGCACCGCGAAGGCGTAGAAGTTCGCCTCCAAGCCCCAGCCGGACGACAGGATGAAGCTGCCGTACAGCGGCCCGAGGATCGCGCCGAGGCGGCCGATGCCAAGCGCCCAGCCCAACCCGGTCGCGCGCATCTCCGCCGAGTAGTAGTTCCCGGTGTAGGCGTTCACCAGGATGGTCGTACCGATCGTGCAAGCGCCGGCGATGCCGACAAGCAGATACTGCACCGCTGTGGGTAGCTCGATGCTGAGTAGGAAGATGCAGCCGGCAGCGGTGAGAAACATGCCCGTGGTGACCGGCTTCGAACCGATCCGATCGGCGAGCGCACCGAGCGCGGGCGTGCCGATGATCGTGCCGAGATTGAGCACGAGCACGAAGGCGAGCGCGGAACCGAGACCGTAACCGGCCTCGATCATGATCTGCGCCAGCCAGGTGTTCAGCCCGTAGACCAGCAACAGGCCGAAGCCGGTGCCGAACCAGAACAGTAGCGTGCCGCGCAGCAGTCGGGTACTGAACAGCGCCCGCAGTCCCGCGAGGCCACTGAGACGCGTGCTGTCGCCCGTCCTCGGTTCCTCCAGCGTCAGGTTGTAGCGCTCGGCAAGCTGGTTGGCCTTGGCGCGGTCGCCCTTGGCGAGCAGGTAGTTCGCCGACTCCGGAAGTAGCCGGATACACAGCGGCAGCAGCAACCCGCCGACCACCGCGCCGATCCAGAACATCGCCCGCCAGCCGAAATTCGGGATCACCACCGTCGCCACCAGCGATACGCAGATCCCGCCGATCGAGTAACCGCAGAACATCACCGCGTTGGTCATACTGCGATGCCGGGGATGCGCGTACTCCATGGTCAGCGCGATCGCGGTGGGCACAACTCCGCCGAGCCCGAGGCCGGCGATGAATCTGGCCACGCCAAACAGTTCCGGGTTGGGCGCCAGCGCGGCAAGCGCCATCGCGGCGGAGAACCAGGCGACGCAGCCGATCATGATCCGCCGCCTGCCGACCAGATCGGTGATCGTGCCGATCCCGATCGCGCCGATCAGCATGCCGATCAACGCGTAGGCGCCGATCCGGCCGGCCTCGGCGGTGCTCAACGTCCATTCGGCGGAACCGTCGACGAGGGTGGGCACTACGGTGCCGTAGACGATCAGGTCGTAGCCGTCCACGATAATGGCCGCACTGCACAGCGCGACGACGACGAATCGGCTGGATCGTTTCGGGGCAACGGTCATCCGGACTCCCACAGGGTCTCGGGCCGGGCGGGATCCACGACATTATGTCGTAATCGTGACGATCGTCAATACTATGCGGTATTGGCTGATGTGATCTGTGCGGCTGGCTGTCCCCGCCGGCCGCCATACGCAGTAGCGTGGATCGCCGTGACTGGAGTTCGGCCGGATCGAACCTGGCTGGTGGCCATCGCGGCGGCGATGTGGGGCACCGATGGCCTGCTGCGTAAACCGCTCGCGGACGCGCTGCCTGCTGCCACCGTGGTGTTCTGGGAGCACCTGCTGATCGTGCTGCTGCTTTCACCCTGGGTGCCCGCGGCGGTGCGTGCCTTTGGCAGGTGCACCGGGCGGCAGCGAGTTGCCGTGCTTATCGTCGGCGGTGGCTGCTCGGCGCTCGCGACCGCGCTGTTCACCATGGCCTTTCGGCTCGGTGACCCGGTGACGCCGTTGGTTCTGCAGAAGCTTCAGCCGGTTATCGCGGTGCTTGCCGCGTTCTTCCTGCTGCGTGAGCGAATTCGGCCAAGCTACCTGTTGTTCGCCTTGCCCGCGCTGGCTGGCGCGTGGCTGCTCGCCTTTCCCGAACCGTTCGCCGTCCAGGTCACCGCGCTGCACGCCGGGTTGCTCGCGCTCGGCGCGGCCACGTTGTGGGCCGCCGGTACGGTGCTCGGCCGATATCTCGCCGGATCGTTGGCGCCGCGCGAGGTGACCGTGCTGCGGTTTCTCATCGGCTTGCCAGCCGCATTGATCATCCTGCTGTTCCAAGGTGATCCGATTGCCGTGCCGCTGGCGAACCTGCCGGCATTGTTGCTACTCGCGCTGATCCCCGGGCTGATCGGGCTGACCCTGTACTACATCGGACTGCGCAGCACTCCGGCTGCGAAGGCGACGCTGGCCGAGCTGGCGTTTCCGGCGACCGCCGCGCTGATCGGGGTGCTGGTTCTGGATACCGCGCTGGCTGGCAGCCAATGGTTGGGCTTTGCGATCGTGCTGCTCGCGGTGACCTCGCTCGGCTGGCACGACCGGGTGCGTAAGCCGACCGTGCGGCTGGCCGAGGTGCCCGCCGACCGCTAGCCGGTGACTACCCGTAACCGCGTTAGCGGGCCAGAGGGAGGCCGGTGTAGTTCTCCGCGAGGGAGGTTGCGGCCGCGTGCGAGCTGGCTACGTAGTCGAGGTGCGCGAGTTGTAGCCGGCGCGCGTAGTCGTCCGCCGTGGGGTCCACATGCAACAGTGTGGTCATGAAGTACGAGAAGTGTTGCGCCCGCCAGACCCTGCGTAGCGCGGTCGCCGAGTAGCTGTCCAGCCCGGCGGTATCGCCCGAGGTGTACCACCTGGACAGCGCATCGGCCAGCACGGTGACGTCGGCTACCGCGAGGTTCAACCCCTTCGCCCCGGTCGGCGGCACGATATGCGCGGCATCCCCGGCAAGAAACAGCTGGCCGTGCCGCATCGGCTCGGCCACGAAACTGCGCATCGGGGTCACCGACTGTTCCACGATCGGCCCACTGTCCAGCTTCCAACCGGATTTCGCGAACCGCAGATCGAGCTCGTGCCAGATCCGCTCGTCGGACCACGCGGACGGATCCGCACCCGGTGGCACCTGTAGATACAGCCGGCTGGTTTCCAGCGAGCGCATGCTGTGCAACGCGAACCCGCGCGGGCTGTGGCAGTAGATCAATTCCTCAGTGGACGGAGGGACCGCGGCCGTGACACCCAGCCAGGCAAACGGGTAATCCCGCTCCCAGGTACGCAGCGCATCGGCCGGGATCGAGGCGCGGCCGATACCGTGATACCCGTCCGCCGCGACCACCACATCCGCGGTGAGCACGTGTTCGGCGCCGTCCTGCCGAAACCGCACCGCCGGCTCGGCACTGTGGATCCCGGTGATCTCCGTCGCGGGTGCCTCGAAGAGCAGCTGCCCGCCGGCCGCGAGCCGCAGCTCGATGAGGTCCCGGACAACCTCGGTTTGCGCGTACACCAGGACCGAGCGCCCGGTCAGCTCGGCGAAATCGATGCGATGCCCCTCGCCCGCGAAGCGTAGCTCAATTCCGTTGTGTACCAGGCTTTCCTGGTCCATTCGGTGCCCAGCCCCGGAGTCCCGCAGTAGCTGCGCGGTGCCGTGTTCCAGGATGCCGGCGCGCTGCCGCTGCTCCACATGCGCTCTGCTGCGGCTTTCCAGCACGACCGAATCGATACCCTGCCTGGCAAGTAACTGGGACAGCACCAGGCCGGCCGGCCCGGCACCGATGATGGCGACCGAGGTGCGCATCAGCTCCGCATTTCCTATCCGCTGAGGTGGGCTTTCAGGTCGTAGTCGGGGTCGGCCGCCTGCTCGCGGGCCAGCGGCACGCCACCGCCGAGCAGTTTACGTGCGGCCATGTGTATTCGTGGGTGATTCATCGATTCGACCGCGGTGAGCTGTTCGCCCCGGTAGCGGAACATCGAGAACGAACCGGGTTCGGAGCCTGGACGCCGCACGGTGTCCTCGTCGCCGTGCGCGAGACCGGCGATCTGCAAGCGCATCGCCAGTTGATGGGTCCAGAACCAGGGGACCGCCCGGTACGGCGCGGGCGATCCGGCTATCGACTGCGCCACGCACTGTCCATGCTCGACCGCGTTCTGTACGGACTCGAGGCGGATCCGGCTGCCCGCGTGCACGCTCGGATAGTTCGCGCAGTCGCCAACGGCGTAGATCCGCGGATCCTCGGTGCGCAGCAGTTCATCGACGACGATCCCGTTCGCGACGGCCAGCCCGGCGCTTTCGGCCAGTTCGGTGTTCGGCGTGATCCCGACACCGACGATCACCAGGTCCGCTGGCAGCTCGCTGCCATCGTCAAGCACAACTGCCCGCACCGCGCCGTTCTCGCCGCGAAACTCGGTCGCCTTTCGTCCGAATAGGACAGTATTGCCGGCCTCGCGGTGCCTGTCCACGACGAACTCGGCGGTTGGCCGGCTGACCACGCGCCCCAGCGCCTGTTCGGCCATCTCCACCACGGTGACCGGGACGCCGAGCCCGCTTGCCGTTGCCGCGCATTCCATGCCGATGAACCCGGCGCCGAGCACGACCACATGCCGCGCTTGCGGCAGCTGTTCGCGTAGCTGGCAGGCATCTTCGAGGCGACGAAGTGTCGCCACACCAGCCAGTTCGGCCCCCGGCACAGGTAGCGTTCGCGGGGTGGATCCGGTGGCGAGCACCAGCTGGTCGTAGCCAAATCGCTCACCAGATGCCACGGTGACCTCGGCCGCTGCCCGATCAATCTGGACAACCCGGGCATCGCGGCGCAGTTGGACGTCGCGGGTCTGGAAGAAGGATTCGCCACGCAGCGGATTACCCGCCACATCGGACTTTCCGGCAAGGTACTCCTTGGAAAGCGGTGGGCGGTGGTAGGGATGCGCCGGCTCGCCGGAAAGCAGCACTACCTCCCCTTCGAAGCCCTTCAGTCGCAGGCTGGAAGCGGTTTCCACGCCAGCCTGGCCGCCACCGACTACCACCGCACGAGTCATCAGCGCCGCTCCTTCGGGTCCACCAATAGCAACAACTTAGAGCCCATATCACAATGACGCGTACCTATTGCGCGTGGCCAGATTGGCGATCTGCGGCGTTGTCGTCGTCGCCCATAGCGCTGCTATGAGCTCCTCCTCCGCCTTGCATCTCATCCAATCTGATCCCCGCTCACGACGGAGAGTCATTATGATACGAGCTTTTACGCCGTTTTGGTCAGCGGCGTCGGTTCTCGTCCGCCCATTTCGGCGCGTCCTGCAACCAGCTCTCCGGCATCTCCTCCTCCGCACGAGCGCGCCGGGGGCGTGCCCTCGGCGGTTCGGCGACCGGCGGTCCGGCTGCTGGGGTTGCCGGCTCGGCCGTGATGTCCGCCGTGATGTCCGCGGGCAATGTGGTGTGTTCGCGCGGGATCACTGGGGGCGAGCTGGGCGCGTCCTCGAGGAACTGGTCCGGCGGCTCGGCCCGGGTCGGCTTCGGCGCCTCCGGTGCCGGCGCCGTACGTGCGGTCGGTACCGGCGTATCGAACACACCCGGTGCCGCAGCGGGTGGCGGTTCAGCCGCGGCGGGCGCCGCCGCGCGGCGGGCCGGGGCCGGCGGCAGCGCGGCACCGTCCGCGCTGACCTCGGGGGCAGCCAGCAGGCCCGGCGGGGCACTGCCAAGCAGGCCCTCGTTCACCAACCCTTCGTAGGTCTCCTTGATCTGGTTTCTTGCTGAGGCGGTCGCCTGCTGCGCGACGGTGGTGATCACCCTGGCCAGCTGGTCACTCGTGCCCCTGCGTAGCGCATCCGGCGCCAGTTCGAGGCCGGTGACCATACCGGTGTTGTCCACCGTCACGGTGACCATGCCGTCTGCCGAGGCCGCGGTACCGGTTACCGTGGCGGACTGCTTTTCCGCCCACTCCATCGCCTGGCGCCGGCGCGCGGTCTTGTTCTGTAGCTCCTGAGACCGCGCGAGTAGTCGGGCGGATCGGTCTTGACTGCTTTCGCCACCCGCGTCGGACATCCGCAGGTCTCTCCCAACTCCCGACTACTGCTCGGGGTACACGTCATGCGGCACCGGCTCAGGCGGTTTCCACAGATCGAACGGATTCCTCGGGTCCAGCTCCATCGGCTGGTTCGGGTCGACGATCGACCGGTCAATATCCCGGTCGTTGTCCGGTGGCGGTTCCTCGACCGCGGGCGCGTTGTCCACCTGATCGGCGATCCCGTCCGGCTGATCCTCGTGATGGAAGCGGTCCGGGTCGAACTCCTTGTCGGTGATGATGTTCGGCCGTTCCGGGCGAACGTTGGGCAGGTTCTCCTCGCTGACGTTGGTCAGCTGCTCGGTAACCGCGAAGAAGGCGTTCTCGATGCGCCGCTTGGCGTCGTTCACCTCCTCCAGGATCTTCTCGCCCTCGTCGACCATCGACCTGATGATCTTTCCGTTCGAATCGGCCTGCATCATCAGGTTCTTCGATCCGGTGGTCCCGGACAGCAGTGACGAGGTGACGCCCGCGGCCGCCGGTCCCTTCGCGACCTTGCCGGTCTTGCCCGGCGCCAGCCAGGAAGCCGCGTTCACCACCGCGCTGACGATGGTCAGCATGACGCCCTGCTGCGCGCGCTCCTTTGCGCCGTCCAATTTGTCCAGTAGATCATGGGTGAGGCTGACAAGTTCCTCGATATCGTGCCGGTATGCCCGCAGCGCGTCCTCGTACGCGACCAGGCACTGCTCGGCGGCCGCGATGCAGTCCTCCTTGCGGACAAACGCGTCGGTCATCCGGTTCAGATAATCGCGGAAGTTGTCCGCGGCTTCGCCGTCCCAGTCCCGGAGGTACATGTCGAGGCTGTCCATGTCCTCGTACATATCCTCGGTGAGCTTCATCCGCGCGGTCTTCGCCATCGCGGCCTGCCGGCCGGCCTGCTCCGGATCACCGGCGGCGAAGGCCTGGTACAGCCGGACGATTCGCCTGTCCACATCTTCGAATTCGGCCTGCAGGTCGTCGACTTCGAACCACGGGATGCCTTCCAGCCCGCTCTCGGACCATACGTCGCGAAACGTCTGGCAGTGCTGGTCCATCTCTTCCGCCCAGCCCATGGCTACTGCTCCGGGTAGGCGTCGTCGGGGGAGGGCAGCATCCGGTCGAGGTCCCAGAAACCCGCGTCCGGATCCACGATCCGCCGATCTCGCGGATTGTCGTCCGGTTTACGCGGCTCCTCGACCAATCCGTCGGTACGCATATCGTCGGCGATGCCGTCCGGCTGATCGTCGTGATAGAAGTCGTCCGGGTCGAACTTGTCGTCGGTGACGATATCCGGACGCTCGGGGCGTACGTCGGGCAGATTCTCCTCGTTCACATTGGTGACGTACTCGGTGACCGCGAAGAAGGCCTTGCTGACCCGCTCTTTCGCATCGTCTACTTCGGCGAGGATCTTGTCGCCCTCCTCGATCATCTTGACGATGACTTCGCCCTTTTTCTCCGCCTGCATGGTGAGAATCTGGTAGGAGGTGCCGCCGGCGACGAGCGCGGCTCCGACCCCCGCGAGCACCGGCGCCGCGGCTCCGGCGGTCAGTGCGGCGCCGACCGCGACGACCGTGGCGATGATGCTGAGTTTGACCTTGTCCGAGGCCATCTCATTGGCCTCGTCGATCTTGTCCATCGCGGCTTGCGAGCTCTCGATGAGACCGAGAATCGCGTCCCGGTAGGACTGCATCATCTGCTGGTAGGCGAGCATTGCCTGCTCCGCGGCGCTGACGCATTCCTGCTTGCGCATCAGCGCGTCTTTCATCTGGTAGGTGTAGCGCCGGAAGTTGTCCGCCGCGTCACCACGCCAGTCCTCGAGGTAGAGGTCCAGACCATTCAGGTTCTGGTGCATATCCTCGGTGATCTGACTCTTCACTCCGCTGAGCGCGGCGACCGCCTGCTCGGCCGGTTCCGGATCACCTGCCTTGAACGCGGTGAACATGTCCTGCAGCTGGCTGTCGACCTTGTTGAACTCACCTTCGAGGTCGTCCATGAAGATCGGGATGGCATCGGACCAGTTCTCCGACCACACTTCCTGAAAGGTCGCGCAGTGCGTGTCCATATCATCGGACCAGCTCATGCCAACCCCGCCGCGTTCTCCGTGTCGGTGTCCTCGTAGCGCCTGGCGATCTCCTCGAGGGCTTGGGCGGCAAGGTCGAGGTTCAGGATGTTGTCATCGATTACCCGGGTCAGGTAAAAGCGCGCTTCCTCCCAGCGGTTCTCCACGCTCTTGAAGCGATCGTCGCCACCGCGAAACGCGGTGTCATGGCTGCTCGTGTTCACCAACTGGCGCCGCGACTCGGTCAGATTGTCGGTCATGTTCCCGAGGTGTTCGCGGGACCCCGTGCGCAGGCGTTCCGCCTCCGCGGCAAAACCTTCAGCCATCTGTGTGCTCCCTCATTGCACCGTGTCCGAATGGTGTGGATCAGCTACTCCCCCTTTTGAGGGAGGTGAACCCGGTTCGGTTCCCCAGACCATGAGGCCAGCCGCATGTTGATCTCACCCATGATGGTGAAACTACCGTAGTTTCAGCAGTTCGTGAAATATCCGAATACAGGGGACTAGCCCGGCCGGGCAGCAGTGGAGCCGCGCATCAGCAGCTCCGGTTCGAAGAAGTACTCGGTCGGCTCCGGCTTGGCGCCGGCGATCGTGTCCAGCAGCGTGCCAACAGCCTCGGTGGCCAGCGCTGCCACCGGCTGCCGGACGGTGGTCAGCGGCGGGTCGGTGAAGGCCATCAGCGGCGAGTCGTCGTAGCCGACCACCGAGAGCTCACCGGGTACCGACCAGCCGAGCCGGCGTGCCGCGCGGATCACCCCGAGCGCCATCAGGTCACTGCCGCAGATCACCGCCGTGCAGCCACGATCGAGCAGCGCCTGCGCCGCGGACTGGCCGCCCTCCACGGAGAACAGCGAGTGCACGATCAGCTTGTCCGCATCCTCGGTCGCGCCCGGCAACGGTCCGATCAACTCGCGAAACGCGGCTGCCTTGCGCAGCGCGGGCACGAAGCGCTCCGGTCCGACGGCCAGCCCGATCCGCTCGTGCCCGAGCGCGCGCAGATGCCCGAAGGCCAATTCGACCGCGGTCCCGTCATCGGCGGAAAACACCGGTGCGGGCGGGTTCTCAGTGCAGCCGTTCAACAGCACCAGCGGAACGCCCTCACCAAGCAGCCGGGTGTATCGCTCATGCGCGCCACCCACGTTCGCGTGCTGGCCGGAGATGAACACGATCCCAGCCACACCACGATCGGTGAGGGAACTGATGCACTCGTCCTCGGTTGCCCCGCCCGGCGAATGCGTGCACAGCACCGGGGTGTACCCACGCAGGATCAGCGTCCGCTCGATGTGCTGCGCGAACGCCGGGAAGATCGGGTTGTTCAGCTCCGGCACCACCAGGCCGATCAGGCCCGCGCTGCGTTGCCGGGCGCGCGCGGGCCGTTCGTAGCCGAGGAGATCCATCGCGGTCAGCACGGCCTGCCGGGTGTTCTCGGTGACCCCCGGCTTTCCGTTCAGTACCCGGCTGACCGTGGCCTCGCTGACACCAGCCTGCTCGGCGACGTCGGCGAGGCGCACCGCGGCGTCACTCATCCCGTGTGGCCGTCCACCACACGGCGCTTTCGGCTGGCAAGGTCACCGTCTGTGCTCCCGGATCGTCCGATTCGCCACCCGCGGCCGGGTAGCTGGCCAGTACCAGTGTGCCGGGTCGGGTGATCTCGACCGTGGACGGGCCGAAGTTCACCGTGCAGACCAGCCCGCCTTCGCGCTCGAAGGCAAGCAGCTCATCGGTGTCGCCAGCACCGAGCCGTACCGGATCGAGCCAGCGCAGCTCTGTTCCGGCGAACCCGCGACGCAACGAAAGGGCCGTACGGTACAGCGCGAGGGTGGAATCCGGGTCCTCGCGTTGGGCGGCCACCGTGTAGTCGGCCCAGCTCGCCGGTTGCGGCAGCCAGGTGTCCGCGGCTTGGCTGAAGTCGAACGGCGCACTCGTCCCAGCCCAGGGCAGCGGTACCCGGCAGCCGTCCCTGCCGCGGTCGGTGTAGCCGGAGCGAACCCACTTCGGGTCGACCAGCACCTCGTCCGGCAGATCGGTGACCTCCGGTAGACCAAGCTCCTCGCCCTGATACAGGTAGGCCGAGCCGGGCAGTGCCAGGTTCAGCAGTGCCGCCGCCCTTGCCCTGCGGAGCCCGCGAGCTCCATCGCCGTACCTGGTGACATGCCGCTGTAGGTCGTGATTGGACAGTACCCAGGTGGCGGGCGCGCCAACCTCGGCGACGGTCCGCAGCGACTCGTCGATCGCCTTCCGGAAACCGGTCGCGGACCACTCGGTGTCCACGTAGTGGAAGTTGAACGCCTGATGGAGCTCGTCTGGCCGCAGGTAGTTCGCCAACCGCTGCGCGCTCGGCGCCCATGCTTCGGCGACAGCGATCCGCTCTCCGGGGTAGGAGTCCAGGATCTTGCGCCATTCCCGGTAGATCTCGTGCACACCGTCCTGATCGAAGTAGGGCAGTTCGGTGCTGCCGAGCAGTTCGATCTGTTCGGCGTACCCGACATCCGGCAACCCGGCCGCTTTGATCATGCCGTGTGCGACGTCAATCCGGAAGCCGTCCACTCCGCGATCCAGCCAGAACCGCAGGATATCGGCGAACTCGGCGCGTACCTCGGAGTTCTCCCAGTTCAGGTCCGGCTGCTCGGGGTCGAAAAGGTGCAGGTACCACTGCCCGTCGGCAACCCTGGTCCACGCGGGCCCGCCGAAGACGGATTCCCAGTCGTTGGGCGGATCCTCGCCGCCCTGTCCGGTTCCATCGCGGAAGATATAGCGATCCCGCTCGGCCGAGCCCGGCGCCGCGCCGAGCGCGGCAATGAACCAGCTGTGTGCCGAGGACGTGTGGTTCGGCACAATGTCCACAATGGTGCGCAAGCCGTGCGCGCGAGCGTCCTCGAGTAACCGCTCCGACTCGGCCAGATCGCCGAACAACGGGTCAACCGTGCGGTAGTCCGCCACATCGTAGCCGCCATCGACCATCGGCGAGGTGTAGAACGGGGTGAGCCAGATCGCGTCCACGCCGAGGTCGGCAAGATAGCCAAGCCGCTGGCGGACTCCGGCGAGATCACCGACACCGTCCCCGTTGCCGTCCGCGAAGCTGCGCACGTACACCTGATAGATCACCGCGTCGCGCCACCAGTCCACGGACACCGTGCGGTCATCTGCCACGCTCATGTAACTCCTCACGTTTCGGATCTTTCGATATCACGCAGCCGTCAACCCTTGACGCCGCCCGCGGTCAACCCGGCCACGAGATTGCGCTGTACCAGGAAGAACACCGCGGCGGCCGGGATGGTCACCAGCACCGAGCTGGCGGTGAGCAGTCCCCATTCGGACGACCAGTCACTGACGAACGTGCTCATCCCCACCGGTAGCGAGTACATGCTTTCGCTTTGCAGGAACACCTTGGCGAAGGCGACCTCGCCCCATGCGGTGATGAACGAGTAGAACACGGTGACCGCGATGCCCGGCTTGGCCAGCGGCACGATCAGTCGCCAGAAGATGCCGAACGGGCTCAGCCCGTCGATCCGGCCGGACTCGTCGATATCCATCGGGATGCTGTCGAAATAGCCCTTCAGCATCCAGGCGCTGAACGGCACGGCTACCGTGCAGTTGGTCAGGATCAGTCCAATGTAGGAGTTCAACAGCCCGAGCTCGGACATCACGTTGTACAGCGGAACGATCAGCACCGCGAACGGGAACATCTGTACGACAAGGAACAGCCACATCAGTGGCCGGTGCCCGGGAAAACGCATCCTGGACACCGCGTACCCCGCGGTCGCCGCGATCAGCACGGCGACCACCGTGGTGCCGCCCGCGATGATCACCGAGTTGGTGAACCAGGTGAGAAACTGGGTTTCGCCGAGTGTCTGGATGTAGTTGTCGATGCCGAGCGTGCCGAGTTCGCCGGGCCGTAGCCAGCTGTCCCGGTCGGTCTTCAGTGAGGTGAGCAGGATCCAGGCGACCGGAAACACCGCGATGGCGCTGGCTACGCAGAGGGTGGCATGCAGCGCGACGGAGGCGAGCCGGCCGCGCTCGTCTCGTTTGCGCGGTGCGCGGGCGGGGCGCTTGGGTGGTTCGGTCACCGATCGCGTGTCGGCGGTCGGCCGCGCTTCGCGTACTGGTGCGGCGCTCATGTCAGGAAACCTCGCTCGTGTTCCGGTTGAGCCAGCGTTTGTAGTAGGAGGCGAACACCACGAGCATGGAAAGGATGATCGCGCCGTAGGCCGCGGCCCCCGCGTAGTTCCGGATTCCTTGGAATGCCTGGTGATACGCCTCGGTCACCAGAATGTCCGTGGCGCCACCTGGCCCGCCGTTGGTCAGCAGGGCGATCACCGGGAACTGGTTGAAGGTCCAGATTGTGCCGATCAGGAGCACCGTGCCGGACACCGGACGCAGACCGGGCAGCGTGACGGCGCGGAACCGCTGCCAGGCGTTGGCCCCGTCCATTTCGGCGGCCTCATAGGGTTCGCGCGGTAGCGACTGTAGGCCGCCGAGTAGCGCGATCATCATGAACGGGATGCCCAGCCAGACATTTACCAGGATCACCGAGATCCGCGCGGCGATCGGATCGCCCAGCCAGTCCACACTGGATAGTCCGATGCCTTCGAGCAGCACATTGAGTACGCCGCCATCGGTGTTCAGGATCAGCCGCCAGCTGAACGCCGCGACGAACGGCGGCACCGCCCACGGCAGGATCAGCAGCAGGCGATAGAGCGTGCGCAGGCGCATCGCGCGGTTCAGCAGCATGGCAAGGCCAAGCCCGATGCCGAAGTGCAGCGCTACACAGACGACGGTCCAGGTCAACGTCCACAGCAGGCGGGGATAGAAGGAGCCGTCCGCGCCGCTGAGTATCTCGATGTAGTTGGCCAGACCCACGAACTCGTAGGTGGCGGGGATCTCGTTGGTGCCAATGGTGCGACCGGTGTTGAACTCGTTCGCGTCGGTGAGCGAGGTGAAGATGCCGTGACCAAGTGGATAGAGCACCAGCACGGCGAGTACTAGCAGCACCGGTGTGCACATCACCCAGGCGTACCAGTGTTTGTCGAAGCTTTGCCGGAGCCAGCCGGGTTTACGGCTGGCGGCACGGTCCGGTCGGGAAGTCGTCATCGTCATGGTCAGCCCTCGAACCCTGGGACGTAGTCGAGCGACTTGCGCTGCACCTGGGCCAGGCTGTCGTCGGTCGATGCTGGATCGCGGAGTATTTTCTGGTAGTACGGGGTAATCAGGTCGTAGAGGTCTCCCGCGCCGGGCACCGACGGTCGGGCCAGCGCGTTGTCCAGCGGCGCGCGGAAGGCGTCGAGTACCTGGTTGTCCGCGATGAGCTCGTGGTCATACGCGGATTCCCTTGTCGGCATGGTGTTGTTGCGGGAAGCGATATATGCCTGGTTTTCCGGCGAGTTGAGAAATTCGACGAACAGGTATGCGGCAGCCAGGTTGGCCGAGCCCGCGTAGACCGTGAGGTTGTGCCCGCCGATCGGGCCAGCTCCGGTCGAGGGGCCGGCCGGAACCTCCGCGATGCCCAGGTTGTCCTGGTTCTGGAAGGCGCTGCCGGTGAAGATATCCGTGATGGCCCACGGCCCGTTGAGCGCCATCGCGATCTCGCCGCTCTTGAAGCCGTTTTGCATGTTGGTGTAGCCGTTGGCGCTGGTGTCGGTCGCCCCCGTGCCGTCCTTGGTGAGTTCCCGCGCGGTATCGATGGCGGCGCGCATCTGCGGGCTGTCGATGGTGATGCGCTCGCCGTCCACATCGACCACATCGCTGCCCTGCCCGTAGAGGAAGGGCAGCAGGTAGTAGCCATCGGCATGCGCGAAGAACCCGGTCGTGCCGGGAATCTCGCGTTCGATGGTTTGTGCCGAGCCGCGTAGCTCCGACCAGGTGCGCGGGGGCTCGTCGATGCCGGCCTCGGCGAGGAGTTTCTTGTTGTACACCAGCGCAAGTGAGTCGGTGACTTGCGGTGATCCGTAGGTCTTGCCGTTCCACTTGGCCGAAGCGAGTGTGGTGGGCAGCAGGTCGTCCTGGTCCGCGAGCGCGGGAGTACCGTCCAGCGGCTGCAGGTAGCCGAGTGCCGCGAAGGTGGCCGTCCACCCGACATCGGTGCGGAACACATCGGGGGCACCGTCCCCGGACTGCGCCGCGGTGCGGAACTTGTCCGCCGCGCCGTCGAACGGCACGCTGGTGTAGTTCACCGTGATGTTCGGATACTCGCGTTCGAACCGGTTGACCACTTCCTTGACGGCGGGTGCCTCGATCGTCGCGTCCGAGGTATCCCAGAAGGTCACCGTGCCGGTAACGGCATCGGGGTTGGTACTCGCCAGGTTCGGGTCCTGCTGTTGGGTCACCTCCGTTCCGCAGCCGGCGATGACTAGCGCGGAAGCGGCGATCAGGCCAGGGATGAAACTGGCGCGCGTCATGTCTCTCCTCGTCGAGGGATCGCGAATGTTTCAGCACCGTAGCGAGGGCCGAGGTTCTGTGCAAGAGTTTCAGAAACTTTCATGAAACACTTGCAAGCGATGTCGTGAGGAGGTCATGCTTGGGTCGCCCCCAACCGCAAGATCCGTGGAGAATGCGGTTGAGGGGCGCGTGGCGAGCTAGCCGAGGGCTGGCTTGATCTTGTCGTGCACCAGCTGCAGCTGTTCGGAAAGGCTGAGCACGCCGGGTAGGTCCATCCCGGAGAAGGCCTTCACCAGGGCGGCGTCGGTGATCGCGAGGATCAGGTGGTTCACCCCGGTAGGCGAGATCTCACTGTTGATCTTCGCCGCGCATTCCTCGGGCGTACCCGCGATGGACAGCTTCTCCGCCAGCTCCGGCGGGGTCAGCTCGTAGGCCTTCGGCAGGTCGCCGGCACCGACCGCGGCGATGATCTCGGTCAGCTCCGCCGGGTCCACCCCGTTGCGCTCCAGCTGTTCGGCGGGCATCGAGGAGGCGTACAGGCCGACCATCGCCCGCGCGGCCTGTTTGGCGGCCGCGCCGTCCTCGCCGGTCGCGAACACCACCCAGGCGCCGAGGTCCAGCGACTGCCAGTCCCTGCCGGCCCGCTGCGCGCCGATCTTCACGTTGTCGACCATGTACTCGTACGCCTGCCGGGTGTAGCTCAGCGCGTGGTGTACGCCGTCCGAGATCTCGCCGGCCACCTGGAAGGACTTCGGCCCGCGCATCGCGCCCAGCTTCAGCGGCAGCCGTTCCTGCACCGGCCTGGCGAAGGTGAACAGCCCGCTGTAGTTGTAGAACTCGCCATCGAAGGTGATCGCGCCTTCGTCAAGGAAGGTTCGCATCACCTGGTGTGCTTCCTTCACCCTGGACAGCGGCTTCGTCTTCGCCCAGTTGATCCCGTACTGGGCGAGCAGGCCGAAGTTACCGCTGGAGATCACCGCTTCGGCGCGCCCGCCGCTGAGCTCGTCGAGAGTCGCCGCGGCCTGGCAGATCAGGGTCGGTTCGCGCAAGGTGATCGGGGACAGGTTCGGTCCAAAGCGGATATTGCTCGTCTTGTCCGCGGCGGCGGCGAACAGCAGCCACAGATCCTTGTGCCAGGTCTCGTCAGCCGCGTAGGCGGCGTAGTAGCCGAGCTGATCCGCCAGCTTGATCGACTCGATAGTTTCCTGTGCAGGGTATTCCGGCAGCATTACGTAGCTGAGTTTCATCGTTGAACCTCTCGACGCTGATTCTTAACTATCCAAACTAGACATAACGTGCTTGACGCGGGTGTACTCCTCGAGGCCGTACATGGAAAGGTCCTTGCCGTACCCGGAATGCTTGAACCCGCCGTGCGGCATCTCGGCCACCAGCGGGATATGCGTATTGATCCAGACGCAGCCGAAGTCGAGCCTGCGGGACATGCGCATCGCCCTGCCGTGGTCCTTCGTCCACACCGAAGACGCCAGGCCGTACTCCACCCCGTTCGCCCAGCGAAGCGCCTCGTCCTCATCGCTGAACCGCTGCACCGTGATCACCGGGCCGAAGATCTCCTGCTGCACCGCGTCATCCTCCTGGCGCAACCCGGAAACGACGGTGGGGGCATAGAAGTAGCCCTGGTCGCCGACCCTCCCGCCACCGGTGTGCACCGAGGCATGCGCCGGCAACTGATCCACGAACCCGGAAACCCTGGCCAGCTGGTCGGCGTTGTTCACCGGTCCATAGGCATCGTCATCGGTGGTACCGGTGGTGATGTTGCGCGCCTGCTCGGTGAGCGCGGCGAGGAAGTCGTCGTGCACGCCAGGCCCGGCGAGCACCCTGGTCGCCGCGGTGCAGTCCTGGCCGGCGTTGAAGTAGCCAGCTTCGGCGATGGCGGTGGCTGCTGCTTCCAGGTCCGCGTCGTCGAAGACCACCACGGGCGCCTTACCGCCGAGTTCCAGATGCACGCGTTTGAGGTCGTCCACCGCGGCGGCGGCAACTTCCTTGCCTGCCCGCACGCTGCCGGTAATCGAGACCATATCCGGCTCGCGGCTGGCCACCAGTGCACGACCGGATTCGCGATCGCCGCAGATCACATTGAACACGCCGGGCGGCAGGAACTCCGCCATGATCTCGGCCATCAGCAGTGTGGACGCCGGTGTGGTGTCCGACGGTTTGAGAACCACGGTGTTGCCCGCGGCAAGCGCAGGCGCGAACTTCCAGATCGCCATCATGATCGGGTAGTTCCACGGCGTCACCTGCGCGCAGACACCGACCGGCTCGCGGCGAATCCATGAGGTCAACCCGGACATGTACTCCCCGCTCGCACGGCCTTCCAGGCAACGTGCCGCGCCGGCGAAGAAGCGGAGATGATCGAGGATCATCGGCAGCTCTTCTGAATATGTCAGGGCTTTTGGCTTGCCGGTGTTCTCGATCTCGGTGCCGAGCAGCTCGTCGGCCCGCTGTTCGAAGGCATCCGCGATCCGGTTGAGCGCGAGCTGCCGTTCCGCAGGAGTGGTTTCTCGCCAGCTTTCGAACGCGGTGCGCGCCGCGCTCGTGGCCCGGCGCACGTCCTCCGGACCGGAAACCGGCGCCTCGGCGAACGCCGTCCCGGTGGCCGGGTTGATCACCTCGGCGCTGCGGCCATCCGCCGCGTCGGTGTGTTCGCCGTTGATGAAGTTGCGCAGGGTACGCGGGCTCATCTGCTATCAACCGTCCTTTCTGGTGTTTCTGGAATGGCGTCCCCGGCGGGGGCATCGCTGCGCCCGTACGGTCGGGTGGTCACCAGCAGTACCACGCCGGAGCCGACGACAAGCACCCCGGCGAGCAGCGTGAGGTAGTTGTCGTACCAGGGCGCTTCCGGGCTGCGCGGCCAGACCATGTTGACGATCGCGGCCACGCCGTAGCCAAGCGCGAGCACGTTGACGAGCAGTCCCCAACGTCCGAGCGTGAACTGCCCGCGAGGGACCCAGCCGCGCAGCCGCGCACGCAGCGCGGCGAGTACGACCATCTGGAAACCGAGGTAGATGCCGAGCACCGCGAACGAGATGATCCGCTCGGTGGCATCCACCGAGATCCGGGAGGCGAGCACCACCAGCGCCGGCACCACGGCGGCGACCAGTAGCGCGTATGGCGGGATATGCAGCCGCGCGGAGAACCTGGCGAACAGTTGGCTGGCCGGCAGCATCCGATCCCTGGCGTAGGAGTAGATCAGCCGGCTCGCCGCGGCCTGCAGCGCGAGCGCACAGGAAAGGAACGACACCAGCACCACGAGCAGTACGATCTTCGAACCGACCGTGCCGAAGGCGGTGTTCAGTACCGTGGTCACCGGATCAGGATCAGCGCCGGAGATCACCGCGCCGAAGTCCGGAACCGAAAGGATCAGTGCCAGGCAGACGAAGGTCGCGGCGAATCCGCCGACATAGATGGTCATCCGCATCGACTTGGGGATCCGCTTGGCCGGGTTCGGCACCTCCTCGGCCACATCCCCGCAGGCCTCGAAACCGTAGTACTGGAAGATGCCGATCAGCCCGGCGGCGAGGAACGCGGCAAGGTAGGAATCGCCGCTCGCGGCGCCGAAGCTGTCGAAGAGTACCCCGATACCGTGCTGCCGTTCGGCGAACAGCAGCCAGCCGCCAACGGCGAGCGCGCCAAGGATCTCGGTGCTGAACCCGATGATCGCGGCAAGCCCGAGCGCCCGGGTGCCGCCCATGTTCACCGCCGTGGCCAGCACCAGAATCGCCAGCGCGCACAGGATCGTGGTGTTGGTACCCGGTTGCAGACCGAGCAGCATCGCCACGTACGGGCCCGCGCCATAGGCCACACTGGCCACCGTGACCAGCAGCGCGATCATGTACACCCAGCCGGTGAGCCACGCCCAGCGTCTGCCCCATAGCCGGCGCGCCCATGGGTATACGCCACCGGCCAGCGGGTACTGCGAGACGATCTCACCGAACACCAGCGCGACCAGCAACTGACCCAGCCCGACGATCAGCAGGCTCCAGATCATCGGTGGCCCAGCGGTAGCCAGCGCGAAGGCGAACAAGGTATAGATGCCGACAACCGGGGACAGATAGGTGAAGCCGAGTGAGAAGTTCGCCCACAAGCTCATATCCCTGCGGAACTCCGATGTGTACCCGAGTTCCTTGAGTCGCGCCGTATCGGCGTCCATGGTGTCCGCAGTGGACGATTGCTCAGCGGAACTGCTGGACATGCGTGATCCTGGTTCCCATGGTCTACTCCGTCAGCTCGTCGAGCAGCTGTTGCCCGGAGATCACCTTGTCCGCCCAGTGCCGATGCATCCAGTCCAGGTGATCGTGTCTACTTGCGACAATGCGCAGTGTGTCCCAGTTCGGGAAGACCTGTTGAGCCACATGCGCGGTCATCAGCTTCGGGTCCACCTCGAAGACATGCTCGAATCGTTCGATCGCGACGTCGGTGACCTGCTTTGCCGCTGGCGGCTCGCTCTGTTCGGTGTAGCGGTAGGCGCTCATCGCCATCACCCCTCGGCTGATTCGTACGCGCGGTCCAGCCCGTACTTTCCTGGGTTCATAATGTTGTTCGGATCGATCGCGCGCTTGACGTCCAGCATCACGTCGTAGCCGCCACCAAGTTCCTGCGGCACCAGATCGACTTCACCTTCGCGACAGGATCCGTGACAGGCGCTGATCGAACCGCCGTTGCGCAGTGCTACCTCGGCGATATCTCGCTTCGCGTCCACCCAGGCCGCCCAGGACGCGTCGTCCAGCTCCTGTTCCCAGATGCCGACATCGATCTCGGTGAGGTAGTCCAGGCCGGTGTTCGCGCTGGTGTAGGTGAACATTCCCCAGTCGTCAAACATGTCGAACTTTTCCCGCAGTTTGCGGATGATCTCGTGCCATTCCAGTCGGACCTGCGGCAGGTTGCTGTAGTTGATCGCGGCATCCTCGCAATGCCAGCTCATCGGCACTACCTGGCCGGCATTGGTGCGGCCGTGCAGCGGAGTGGCGTAGCGATCATGCCTGGCTGCCCAGTCGCCCTCGGAGATCTCGTCGCCGAGATATCGCGCGCCGTTGTCCCGCGCGATCCGCATGAACCGCTTGCCACCGGCGATCACCTCGTCCTCGTAGCCGTAGGCAACCGCGCAGACCAGCGCGCGGACATCGGTTGGCTGCGGGATATACGCCTCGTCGTCGCGGCGCAGGTAGTTGACCTTCCACTCGTCGAAGAGCACCGCGCCGGCGAAGGTGGCCACTCCTGCCCTGGCGAGCTCGCCGACACAACGGTAGGCGTCGTCGTAGTTGTCGAAGGCGAAGAACGGGGAGAGTTCCGCCTCCGGCTTGGGGAATAGCTTCAGCGTCGCCTCCGTGGCGATGCCAAGCGTGCCCTGGTGTCCCATGAACAGGTGCTTGAGCTGGTAACCGCTGGAACTCTTGGACAGTTTGCGGCCGGCCCCGTCGCCAATATGGATAACCCTGCCGGTCGGCAGCACGAAGTCGAAGCTGAGCACCAGATCTCGGGAATGCCCGTACCTGCTGCCGATCAGCGACCAGCCACTGGTGCCGATCCGCCCGCCGACAAGCGAGCAGGGATAGGACGCGGGGTCGTCCGGGTAGATCAGGCCATATCGCGCAAGCACTTCGTTGAGCTTGAGCATGCTGATCCCAGCGCCTACCGTGCAGGTGCGGTTGACCTCGTCGATCTCCTTGATCTGGTTCATCCGTTTGACATCGACCACGATGCCGCGGCGCACTGGCACGGCGCCGTCGGTGAGACCGGTGCCCCCGTCGCGGGGCACGATGGGTATCCGGTTCGCGTTCGCGATTCTGACTACTTCGGACACTTCGGCGGTGGAACCGGGCAGTACCACGAGATCCGGTACCCGCTCCGCCCAGCGATGTACCGGAAACGGTGCGGGCACCCTTGCCCGGTTGTACCTGGCGGGTTTGCTGGTCAGTACGTGTTCGGAGCCGAGGACCTGGCGCAGCTCCTCGAGTACTGGTTCGGCTAGTTCTGGTGCGACGGTCACTCCCCGCGCCTCCCTCCGACCTCGATGCCGAGTGATTCGGCGAGTATTTCGTGGATATCCACCACATCGATGCTGCGCGCCTCGCCGGCCTCGGTCAGTGGCCGCTCGGACCACGGGCAGGCGGAAACGAGCGTGTCCACGCCGAGTTCGGCAGCTTTGTCCACTCGGGATTCACTGATTTTCGCCGTGAGTTCTGGTTTCTCGATCGGCAACCCGCCACCGCCACCTGAGCAGTAGGACCATTGGGTTACCCGGTCGACGTCGTTGAACACGAGACCGGGAATGGCCGAAAGGATTTCCCGCGGTTCTCGCCATACGCCCTTGCGTTTGTTCAGCCGGCACGGGTCGTGGTAGGTGATGGTCCGCTCGATCGGGATACTCGGGGTCAGCTTGCCTTCCCTGATCAGCTCCGCGAACAGTTCGACCACCAGCACGATCTCGATATCCTGGTACTCCTCGCCGAAGTACTTCGGATAGTCCTCGGTGAAGGTGATGTAGTCGTGCGGATCGAGTACGAGTACCCACTTGACCCCGTTTGCCCGCCAATCGTCCAAGTTGTGCCTGGCGAATCGCTTGGATTGGTCCAGGTAACCCATTTCCGCCGCGGGGCCACCGCAACACCACTGCTCGTTCATCAAGCCGAACTCATAGCCGGCGAGCTGCAGGATCTGCGCGACCGCACGGGGAACCGAAGTCCGGTAGAACGCGGCCTCGCAGTCCACGAACATGATCGTCTCGCCACCGATCGGGATATCCAGACCAGCAGACCAGTCCCGCACGTGTTCCTGGCTGACCGGGGTGTCCCCGAGCACCGGTTCGTGCGTGCGCTCGTCGGTGAGCAGGTTCCACCGCTGCCAGCCAGGTTGGTGCACGTCGTTGTCCACGGCGAGTGCCCGCACCGCCTTGACCATATCCACGGTTCGGGTGCGGAACCGGTAGAAGTCGCCGGTGAACAGGGTGTTCGGGCAGCGCAGTTCACAGGCGCCGCAACCGGTGCAGTTCACGTAGTCTTCGGCGATATCGGCGATCTCCAGCTCGCCCTTCTCCATCGCCACGACGTTGGCGTGGAATGCCGTCGGCGTCCACGATTCATTGCGGGTCACCTGCATAACCGGACAGACCTCGCGGCAGAACTTGTGCCCCGAGGAGAAGCAGTTGTACGCGGCGTTTCGCCATTGCTGCACGAACTCCTCGGTGCTGCCGTCGCCGTTCGCGCCGGTATGGCTGTCGGTCTGGTGGTGGGAGGTATCAGTCATCTGCACTCCACGCGAAATGCGGTCGAGCTGCGGTGGTCTCCGTTCGCGCGGCTTGGTCGGCCGCGGAACGCGTTGGGTAGTGCGGTCGGTGCGGCGTTCGGGAAGTACCGAACCGACTAGTGACTCAGGTCACTGAGTCCGGTATAAACATATGAAACCAGATGTCAAATTGCAACCCCTCGATGAGGGCTGGGGGAGTCGGTATCGCAAACTCAGTAATCGCGCGCCGTAAAAGGAGGTGGCAGTGGACGGCAACGGCGTTTCCGGTGCGGCACGGCACGCTGCCTTCGCGCCACTGGACGACGGCGGGCGGGCCGAGGTGGTCGCGCGGCGGCTGAGCGAAGCGATCGCGCTCGGTTTGCTTGGCGACGGCGAACAGCTGCCGAGCGAGGCCGAACTCGCCGCTCAACTGAACGTGGCGACGGTGACGCTGCGCGAGGCGCTTTCCGCGTTGCGCAGCGATGGGCTGGTGCAGACCAGGCGGGGGCGTGGCGGCGGGAGCTTCGCGCGCTCACCCGCGGATGCCTCGCTCGAGCGGTTGCGTCGAACACTGCGTGAGTTGACCGTGCATGAACTGCGCGAGATCGGGGATCAGCATCGGGCGATCGCGGGCACCGCGGCGTTGCTCGCGGCCGAGCGGGCCGCGAGTGAGGATCTGCGTACCCTCGACACGTTGGTCGACCAGCTTGCCGGGGCTGGCGAGCCAGGTGATCGGCGGCGTGCTGATGGCCGGTTCCACATCGAACTCGCCGCGGCCGGGCAGTCTTCCCGGCTGACCCGCCAGGAGATCGCGTTGCAGGCGGAGATCGGTGAGTTGCTCTGGATGCCGTCCGGCGAGGCGGTGCCGCACCCCGATGCGGTGGCCGAACACCGAGAGATCCTGGCCGCGGTTCGCCTCGGTGATGGCCAGCGAGCCCGGGTCGCCACCGAGCGACACATCGGCAGGGGGATCGACCAGTTGATTGACTTTCACCTGCGGCTTGCGCGCGCATGAGATTGTCTTCTGCAATGGTTACCGACCGCGCGGGTACCGTGGCCACCCGGCGAGAGGCGGGACGATGGTGAGCGACGTGCGAGCCGAAGAGATGAGCGCGGCTGCCCGCGAGGTCGGTACGGCGCTGGACGAGGTATTCGCCTGGTTGGCCGAGTTGGCCGGTAGATTCGCCGCGATGCACGCGAGTTCGGTGGCGGAGCAGAACCAGCTGCGTGCCGCGGACCTCAGCCAGTTGCGCGCGTCGATCTTCCCTCGGTTGACTGGCAATCCCCGCCTGCTTGCCGGTACCGGTGTGATCGTCGCCGACGACGTGCTCGCCGACCAGCCGCATTGGCTCGAGTGGTGGCAGCACGCGCAGGGCGGCACCGAGCTGGAGTTTCTTGAAGTCGACCACGATCCGGCGAGCGTTGGTTTCTACGACTACGAGTCGGCTGCCTGGTTCGTGGTGCCGCGCGATACCGGCGACCGGGTGGTGGTCGGGCCGTATGTGGACTATTCCGGCACGGACGAGTACATGCTCACCCTGGCTCACCCGGTGTCGCACGATGCGCGGTTCCTCGGGGTTGCCGCGGCCGATATTCGCGCCGACGCCTTCGAAGCACTGCTGCTTCGCGCGATCGGGGCCGTTGGGCAACCGGCCGTGCTGGCGAACGAGGCTGGCAGGGTGATCGCCTCGAACACGCCGAGCAAGATCGCCGGTTCGCTCGTGCACGAAGCGGAGTTCGCCGGTAGTCCGGTGCGGGTCGTGCTCAACCAGGACGCCGAGGTACGCGACTGTGCTGGCCTGCCATGGCGGATCGCCGCATTGCGCGGTTAGTCCTTATTGGGCACATCTGGCGCGGGCTGCTGATCCGGGCAGTGGGTGGCTAGTCGTACGCTTCGCTCGATGAACACTGCCACCCTTGGTTACGCGCTGACTTCTGGTCTGCTCGCGGCCGCCAACCCGTGCGCGTACGTGCTGCTGCCCGGCTTCGTGGCGCTGGTGGTCGCCGATCGCAGCGTGCAATCGAACCGACGCAGTGTGTTGCCACGAACGCTGCTCGCCAGCCTGGTGGTGGCCGGCGGTTTCTTCGCCGCGTTCCTCGGCTACGTGGTGTTTGCCGCCCCGTTCTTCACCGGCAAGCACGACTTGCTGCCCTATGTGGCGCTGGCGATCGGCGGGCTGATCGTGCTCACGGCGCTGTGGTTGACCTTCGCCAAGCGGCTTGGCCCGCTTCGCCCTGAGGCGCCGAGCTGGCGGCGGCTCGCCTTTTACGGTGGCTACGGCGTGGCCTACGGGATCGCCTCGGTGAGCAGCGCGATCGGCCCACTGCTCGCGATCACCGGCGGAACCTTTGGCACGGGCTCGATTGGTACCGGGCTGCTCGCCCTGCTCGCATACCTTTTCGGGCTGGGCTTGCTGATCCTGACCGCCGGTGCGGGCGCCGCGCTGCTCGCGGTGCTCTGCGGCGACCGGTTCGCGCGAGTGCTGCGGCGAATCGGCGGCGTGCTGGTGATCCCGGTTGGCCTGTTCGTCGCGCATTTCGGCTACTTCGAGCTGCGGCTCTATGACGGCGCGGTGCGCTACCACGACCGGTTGGTTGATGCCTCCGCGCAGGTGCAGTACCGGCTGGTTTCCTTGATCGACCGGTTGGGCGCGCCCATTCTCGGCGCACTGTTTCTGGTGCTGGTGGTGGCCGGTTTCTGGTTGCGTCGGCTTCGCTGGCAGGCTGCCGGGCATGGCGCAGACTTGTGATGTCGTGGTGATCGGCGGCGGGATAGCCGGGGTGTCCCTTGGTTATCACCTCGCTGCCGATCGCGGTGTAGTGGTACTCGACGCGGAACCGATGTTGGCCAGCCATTCCACTGGGCGCTCCGCGGCGACTTACCTGACCAGCTATGGCCCTTCCCCGGTTCGCAAACTCACGGTGGCCAGCAGGGCCCGGTTCACCGAGTTGGCCGCCCGGTTCGACCAGCCCGATCCGTTGAGCCCGTTACCGGCCGTGTGGGCGGCGACCGACGACGAGTCCGACGCCGCTGCCAGTCGGCTGCTCGCCGAATGCACGGACGAACTACGTCTCCTCGACGCGCGCGCGGCGCTCGAGCTCGCTCCGGTGCTGGACCCGGATGTGTTGCGGTACGGGGTATGCGAGGAGAACAGCGACACGATTGACGTGCTCGCGGTGCATCAGGCATACCTACGCGGTTTCCGCGAACGCGGTGGGCAGGTGCGGACCGAAGCGCCGGTAGACGGGCTAGCCCGCAACGGCACGGGTTGGCGGGTGCGCGCCGGGGATGCGGAGTTCGACTGCGCGCTGGTGGTGAACGCGGCGGGGGCGTGGGCGGACCGGATTTCCGCGCTCGCCGGGTTGCCGGAGATCGGGTTCGTGCCGAAACGGCGCACGCTGTTCACCTCGCCGCCCGGCGCGGATTCGGGGTGGCCAGAGACCGACGCGGTGGTGGCCGACGCCGCCGATCGGTGGTACGCCAAGCACGAGGGGCCGAACGTGCTTGCCTCGCCCGCGGATGCCGAGCCGTGCGAGCCTTGCGATGCGCGCGCCGACGAGTTGGGGATCGCGCGGGCGATCGAGGACATCAACGCCGCGACCCGGTTGCGGCTGCGCACCGTCTACACCTCGTGGGGTGGCCTGCGCACGTTTTCCCCGGACGGGGTGCCGGTGGTTGGCGAGCTCGCCGAGTTTCCCGGGTTCGCCTACTTCGCCGGTCAGGGCGGTTACGGCATCCAGATGGGGCCGGCGCTGGCGAGCCTCGGTCATGCGGTGCTGACCGGCCAGGAGGTGCCCGCGGATATCCCGGTGGCACCGGAGGAGCTGAGCCCGGCGCGGTTTGGCTAGGTTTACAGGATCTGCAGGGGGATTGGCTGACTGGGTGCGGGAAACGCCGCGTCCAGTTCGGCAAGGTCCGCTTCGGTCAGCGTGATATCCAGCGCGGCGAGGTTATCGTCCACATGCGCGGCCGTGGCCGCCTTGGGGATGGCGCACACGCCGTCCATGCGCAGTACCCAGGCGAGCGCGACCTGTGCCTCGCTGGCCCCGTGCCGCTCGGCCACCCGCCGCAGCGCGGGATCGCCGAGTAGCCGGCCCTGTTCGATCGGCGAGTAGGCCATCACGGGCAGCCCCTCGGCGCGGCACCAGGGCAGTAGGTCCAGCTCGACGCCCCTGCGCGTCAGGTTGTACAGCACCTGGTTGGTCCCGGACTGCTGACCTCCCGATTCGGCCCACAGTTCGGACATGTCGTCGACGTCGAAATTGCTCACGCCGAACTCGCGAATCTTGCCCTCAGCGCGCAGCTGTTCGAACGCAGCCAGGGTTTCCGCCAGTGGCACATCGCCGCGCCAGTGCAGCAGGTACAGGTCAAGATAATCGGTGTCCAGCCGGCGCAGGCTCTGCTCGCAGGCCGCGATCGTGTCCCGCCGTCCCGCGTTGTTCGGCAGTACCTTGCTGACCAGGAATACCTCCGCGCGCCGGCCGGCGATCGCGCGGCCAACGATCCGCTCCGCGCCACCACTGCCGTACATCTCCGCGGTGTCGATCAGGCCGATCCCATGGTCAAGGCCGTGCCGCAGCGCCGTGACCTCCGCATCGGCCTGTCCGCGGCGTTCGCCCATCCGCCAGGTGCCCTGACCCAACCTGGGCAACCGCAGCTCGGTCATCCTCGAGTGCTCCGTTCCGCTCGGCTTCTTCGTCTCGAGGATACTTTTCGGGCAGTGGCGGTAGTTACAGATCAATCGACATCGCGCGGCTAGCGGGTAATCGTGGGAGGACACGTGACCTGGGAGGCCCGGATGACCACCACGACTTCCGAGTTCGACGCGGATACCGAGGTCGAGCAGCTGAGCGAGGACCACTATCGCGCCCGGTTGAGTGAGCGATGGTGCAATCCGACCGGTGCGACCAACGGCGGTTACCTGCTCGGGGTTTGCCTGCGGGCACTGCAGGCGCGGCTGCCGTTTCCCGATCCACTGGCGGTCTCCGCGTTCTACCTGCGCCCTGGTTTGCCGGGGTCAGCCGAGCTGAACACCGAGCTGGTTCGGGCTGGCCGGCGGATGGCCACCGGCGAGGTGCGGTTGGCGCAGGGCGGCAAGGAAGTTATCCGGGTGGTGTCCACCTTCAGTGAGCTGACCGAGCGGCCTGATGGCAAGGAGCTGGGCAGTATGCCGCAGCTACCGCCGCCGGAGGAGTGTCCAGCCCAGCCGGACGCGGCGCGTGCCCCGGAGACGACGATGGCTGGCCGCATCGAGTACCGCTATCCGAGCTTGCCAGGGTGGATGAGTGGTAATCCGAGCGGCAGGTCGACCGACGCGTTCTGGATGCGCTTCGCCGATGGCAGGGATGCCGATCCGCTCAGCCTACCGTCCCTTGTGGATTCGGCGGCGCCGGTGATCTTTGATCTCGGTATGCCGGGATCGTCCACTGTGGAGCTAACGGCGCATCTGCGGGCGCGGCCGGCGCCCGGGTGGTTGGCCTGCAAGGTAAGTACGCAGCATATGACCGGTGGCTACCATGAGGAGGATTTCGAGATCTGGGATTCCACCGGAGTGCTTGTGGCGCAGTCCAGGCAGCTTGCGATCTTTCTCGAGTGATCCGCGGCTAGCGGTTGCCGAGCGGCAGGTGCGCGTTGGGCGCGATGGCCTGATCGGCGAACTCGGGTAGCTCGATGACGGTCAGCCCGGCGTCTTCCAGTAGTTTCGCGCCGTTGGCGTTCGCGACGAACAGGTTCGGCTCCCGCCAGGCGAGTACGACCCTACCGATGCCCGCGTCCTTGATGAGTTGCGCGCAGGGCCGTGGCCTGGACGCGCGCCGCGCGCACGGCTCCAGTGTGCTGTAGATCGTCGCGGTGTTGAGTCGCGGGTCGGTCGGGTCGATCTTGGCCAGAGCGGACTCTTCGGCGTGCACCTTCGGGTCGGTCTCCCGCGAGTGACCCCTGGCGATCTCCTGACCGTTCGCGTCGACGATGACCGCGCCAACCGAGTATGCCGTCGCGCTCGGCGGGCATTGCCGCGCCAGGTCAACCGCGACGGTCATCCAGTGCGCATCAGCTGCCGATTGTCCGCTGGTCATACTCGTGCACGGTAGCAGCGGATTGTCACCGCACTTCGATGAGCGCGCTGATCCGCGCCTCAAAACCGCAAGATTCCTAAAGAACGCGGTTCGGCGGCCGCAGCTGGCTCGGCTGCGCTGGGTGCGCACCTCAGGTGTTGCCTGGTAGCCACAGCGAGCTGGATGCTCGGCGGGCGAGCGTTGGTGCACCGGGGGATCCATGTGCGGGCAGTGCGAGTAGTTCGGCGATGACTTCGGCGACCGTGCCCACGAGCTGCCAGAGTGGATCGCCGCGCGGGTAGTCCTCGATCCGGATGCGCGCGGCAATGGCTTCCGTCATTGCCTGCATGCTGATGGTTTCGACGACTCCGGTGCTGGACCAGCGTTCGCCGTGCAGCGCGGCCGGCACGCCGCCGTCCTCCGGCCGGAACGCTAGCGGTCTAAAGTGGAATCCGGCGTCGACCGCCTGCCGTAGTGCCGCGAGGTGTGGAGCTTCGTCACTGGACGGCGGGACGCGAGTCATGTTCCTTCCTTGACTGGTGCACGGCGACCCCGCCGGAGGTCGGGGTCTCGGCGGGGCCGCCGTGGTTGGACCCTGCTCGATCCGCTCGGGGGATTGCCGCAGTGGCAACGGATCCAGTAGGGGGCGTGGCGGGCGGAGCTTTGGCGAACAGTCGCCGCAGCAACGACGGTTTGCGGTGGCGACAGGAACGTCCGTCCATTCGCCGGTCGAAATCCGGCAGCGTGCTACGCGCCCGTACGTACCGCGCGCAGGTTTCGCAGCGCGGGCCGGGCGGCGAGGTCAGCGAAACCGGCGCGACCAGGTGGCCGCACACCGCTTCCGGGTCGGGTGCGGCCCGGAACTCCCTACTCGCCTGGTCGTCGGGGACGGCGTGGTCCTGGCCGTCCGTCCCGCTGCGGAACCACGTGACGAACAGTCGCTCGGCTGCGCTGGTCATTGCTCACCTCGGTGGGGACGGGGACGGACTAACGGCGGACGAACGGCACGATCCGACGCTGACGTTCGAGCTCGTCGGCATGCCGATGCAGGTTGTAGGCCAGTTCGTGGGCGGCTTCGGGGGTCAGCAGGGCGACTTCGGCGGGCGGTGCGAGTAGCACGATCCGGTCTCCGCCCAGGTAGGTCCGGACCTTCTTCGGTCGGTTGAATCCGTCCGTGCAGACCACGTCTTTGCTGGTCATCGACGTGTCAGCCGGGTTGGCCGATCCAGTCATAGCTACCTCCGCAATTAGCTCTAATATCGAATCTCTGAACATAGATCACTGTGCATCAATCGAGATTAGATACAAGCTAGCGCGATAATCACTATTTGCCTACCCCTCCATTCGGGTTAGAGCCGCGCGATACCCTTTCTGGTGAAGGGAGGCGCCGGCTTTCTCGTGGCGGGGTACCGAACACGTCATGGAGAGGGCTCCAATGCCAATGGCCACGATGCGCACTGCTCGTAAGCTGCTGCTCGGTCGCGAGATCGCGCACATGATCGACTCGGCTGGTGTTTCACAAGCGGAAGCAGCCGCGATCATCGAGACCAGCCAGAGCCGGATCGCCGGGTTGATCAGCGGGGCGGGCACGATCACCGTCGGCGATCTCGAACGGCTAGCGCGCCGCCTGGGCTTCGACGACGAGGGTTACCAGGAAGAGTTGCGCGAGCTGCGCCGGGACAACCACAAACGTGGGTTCTGGTCCACGGGCCACAACCGCGCCTACAGCGAAGACTTGCGCCTGTTGGTCGATCTGGAGAAGCACGTAGACCAGATCCGCTTGGCGGAGGTCGAGGTCGTTCCCGGCCTACTTCAAATAGAGCCTTACGCGCGAGCCATTCATGAGGATGCGCCACCAGTCGACGGAGGGGTGACAGTCGATGATCGCGTTGCCGCAAGGCTGGCGCGTCAAGAGATCCTGGATAAGTCCAATCCGCCGAGTGTGCACTTCGTGCTGTCGGAGTCATGCCTTCGCCGAATGTGGGGCGACGAAGGGGTCATGCAGGCGCAGATCGAGCACCTGATCACGCTTTCCAATCGCAAGAAGGTGATGATCCAGGTGCTGCCGTTCCGGACGCAGCCTGGCCGCCGCTCGCCAGTCGGGAACCGGTTCACTCTGGTCAAGGCGCCCTCGCCTGGTGCGGCCGGTCCGCTAGAACTCGTCTACACCGAAGCCGAAGGTGAGATCCGATATCTCGACGACCGCAAGGCGCTTGCCGCCTATGAGTCCGCCTGGGCTCGGCTCACCAACGCCGCGCTCCGGTTCGATGAGAGTCGCGAGTTCTTGGCCAAGGTGCTGGACGAGTGGAAACAGTAAGCCCAACCTTAGGGAGCCCGCAGGAATGAACACCGCACCGCTGTCGTTCACCGAGGCCGAGTTCCGCAAGGCAACTCGCAGTGACCCCGATAAGAACTGTGTTCAGGTGGCCCGGCGGGACGGTTGGGTCGAGTTGCGGGACGACAAAACCGTGTTTGGGGCGGCCGATGATCATCGGTTGGTGTTCACCGCTGAGGAGTTCGACGCTTTTCTGAGCGATGGTCGATACCTGGTGATCGACCGGCGTGCGGATGGGATGTACACGTTCCGCCGGCACGACGGCGCGATCGAGCTGGTGTTCACCGAAGCCGAGGTCGCCGCGTTCCGCGACGGCGTCGCCAAGCACGAGTTCGCCGCGATCGCCTACACCGCCTAGGTTCGCCGCGCCCCACCAAACCGCAAGATCCTTAAAGAATGCGGTTTGGTGGGCTATGGACACGGTTCACCGGTGTGGATAACATCCACTAGGAGTGAACGAGCTCACAGCTGAGCAACCGGCCCCTCCCGGGAGAGTGGTATGGCATCACGCGTCGCTGTCGTCGGAGCCGGGCCGAGTGGTCTCGCGCAGCTGCACTCCTTCGTCGAAGCCCGCAACCAGGGCGCGAACATTCCCGAGCTGGTGTGTTTCGAGAAGCAGCACGACTGGGCTGGCCTGTGGAACTACACCTGGCGCACCGGACTCGACGAGTACGGCGATCCCGTGCACGGCAGCATGTATCGCTACCTCTGGTCCAACGGCCCGAAGGAGTGCCTGGAATTCGCCGACTACACCTTCGCCGAACACTTCGGCAAGGCGATCCCGTCCTTCCCGCCACGGGAAGTGCTGTACGACTACATCACCGGGCGGGCGAAGAAGAACAACATCCGCCAGTACATCCAGTTCGCCACCGCGGTGCGCTGGATCTCTTACGATGAAACCAAAGAAACGTTCGAACTGATCGTGGAGACGCTTGCCGACGGGAGCACCCGAACCGAGGAGTTCGACTACGTCATCGTCGGCACCGGCCACTTCTCCACTCCGAACGTGCCTTCCTTCGAGGGCTTCGCCGAGTTCCCCGGCCGGATCCTGCACTCGCACGACTTCCGCGACGCACGGGAGTTCGCCGGCAAGAACCTGCTGATCGTCGGCAGCAGCTACTCGGCCGAGGACATCGCGCTACAGTCCAAAAAGTACGGCGCGAACACCGTGACGATCACCTACCGTTCGGCGCCAATGGGTTTCTCCTGGCCAGACGGGATCGAGGAAGTGCCGCTACTGCGCAAGTTGACTGGCAGCACCGCGCATTTCGCGGACGGCAGCTCGCGCGAGGTGGACGCGATCCTGCTCTGCACCGGCTACCAGCACTGCCTGAACTTCGTCGAGGAAAGCCTGCGGTTGCGCACCGCGAACGTGCTGTACACGCCGAACCTGTACAAGGGTGTGTTCTGGCTGGGCAACCCGAAAATGATGTACCTCGGCATGCAGGACCAGTACTACACCTTCACGCTGTTCGACGTGCAGGCCTGGTACGCAAGGGACTACGTACTAGGCCGGATCACGCTGCCACCGAGAGCGGAGATGGCCGCCGATATCGACGCATGGCGGACCAGGCTGGACGGCCTCGCCGATGCCTTCGAAGAGATCGACTTCCAGGCTGACCATATCGCCGACCTCGCCAAAGACGTGGACTACCCGGAGTTCGACCTGGATCTCACCAGGGAGAACTTCAAGAAATGGGAGCACGACAAGGAAGCGAGCATCACCGGCTACCGGGATCGCGGCTTCACCTCGCCGTGCACCGGCAGCCAGGCCCCCGCGCACCACACGCCGTGGTGGCAGGAACTGGACGACTCGATGGCTACCTTTCTCCGCTGAGGATCTTGGTGTGCTCGAGCACCCGATCGGTGAGCGCATGCGCGCGCTCGCGGGCAATGGGAGCACACTCCCTGGTCTCCGCGAGTAGCGCGTCGTAGTCCACGCCCGCCTCGGCAAGCTCCTTCCGGTAGTGCTCCGCCCAGATCGTCGCACTGTCTACTGTGGCCTCAGGGTGGAACTGCAGGCCAATATGCCGACCGTGCACGAACGCCTGGGTGCCAACCGACGTGTTGGCGATCTCCATCGCGCCCGGCGGGGCACCGGCGATCACGTCCAGATGCCACACCAGCCACGGGCCAGGCGCGACCAACTCCGGCTGGCTGGTGTGTACCGGCAGCCAGCCGATCTCCGGGCCGGTTGGATTCACATGTACCCGGCCGCCGAGAACCCGGGAAAGCAACTGCGCACCGAAGCAGATGCCGAAAACCGGTACGTCGGCGACGATCGCGGTGCGCAGCAGCTCGAACTCACGTGCCAGGTACGGCACGGACTCATCGTAGGAGGAATCATCCGAACCCAGCGGGACGATCAGTTGGAACTCGCGCGGATCGGGCAGCTCATCCTGCGCCCGAACCACCTCGACCCGAGCGCCACGCTGTTCAAGGCGTTCACCCACATAGCCGGGTGGGCAGTCATCTTGATGTTGTACACACAGGACACGGAAGGGCGCCGGCACCAACTCAGCTCCAAGGAAACGGCGAATGACTTGTCGGATGTAGCTCACCCGTACCATACCTGGCAAACCGGAACGGTTCCAGCAACGCACTCGACCGGCCGAGTAGTTCCTCGGCGACCAGTGCGCCGACACCAAGCATCTTGTAACCGTGGTTCGCGTCGGCGATCACGTACGCGTTCTCCCGGAACGTATCGAAAACCGGGAAGCTGTCCGGGGTGAACGCGCCAATACCGCCCGAGGGCTCCCGGCGGTAAACCGAGCGCTTGCCCTCGAACCGTTTATGGCAGTGCGCGAGTGCCGAAGTCCACATCCGGACGAAATCCTCACCAACCGCGAACTCCGGGCTGGCCGGTCCGTACGGATCGACCGCGACACCATCGGCCGCCCGTTCCAGTCGTTGCGGCGCGGCGCCACCCTGAACCCCGCCGAAGGAGAAGTCCGGCTTGTAGTAGATGCCCCACATCTGATCGGTGATCAGACTGCCGTCCACATCATCGTAAAGCGGCTCGGCCGAATCCACATGCACGACCGGCGGCAGTTCGCCCCGGTTGTCGGTGAACTCATGCGGATCCACCTCCAGGGTACCTTCCTGCAGCGCCCAGTATGTCCACATCGGCACATCAGAGTGGACGGTGCCATCCGGGGTGCGCACCGAGATACTGCTTGGCAGTTCGAGCATCCGCCAGAAATCGCGCACCCACGGCCCGGCCGCGACGACGAGCTGTTCGCAGCCGATCCGCCCCGCGCTGGTGTCCACTGCCGCCACCGCACCGCCGGCCAGCTCAACTCCAGTGACGGTGATGCCAGCGCGGATCGTCACGCCTTCGGCGCGCGCCTCGTCCGCCAGGCCGCGCAACGACGCGAGGTTGTTCGCATAGCCGCCACGCTTCTCGTGCAATACCACCGAGATACCGGGTGCTTGCCAGTCGGCGAACATCGCTTCCAGGTACCGGCGGCAGTCTGCCTCGCCTTCGATCAGCTCGGATTCGTAGCCGATCGCATGCTGTTCGCGGTGAATCTGTGCGACATCGGCATGCATCGCTTCCGGTGCGATCTGCAGGTAACCCACCGGGTGGTAGGCGAACGCTGCCGGATCGGATTCCCATAGGTCAACGGAATGCGCCATCAGTTCCCGCATCGCGGGCTGGAAGTAGTTGTTCCGGATGACCCCGCAGGCCACCCCGGAGGCGCCCGCGCCGATATCCGTCTTGTCTACGACGAGCACGTCCGCGCCGCTGCCCCGGCCGCTGGCGCGTAGCTGCTTCGCGAGCTGCCACGCCGTGGAAAGGCCGTGGATTCCGGCGCCAATGATGAGGTATTTCGTGTGTTGGTCGGGCATACGGCTCACCTCTTGCGCGGGGTGTTGGCTCGTGGGACCATCTAGTCATCACAATTGCCCTGTCGGCAATTGTATATCCATCTGCGAAGGTGACTTTACTATGCCGCGTACGGGTAAGCCAGCCGTTCGGCAGATTGAAGCGGTACAGCGGGCCGTTGCCGTGCTGGACGCACTCGGTACGGACGCCACCGAACTGGGCACGAATGAGATCGCCCGGCGCACCGGGGTGAACCTGAGTACCGTTTCCCGGCTGCTTGCCACGCTCGCCGATTCCGGCTTGGTGCAACATATTCCGTCCACCGGTCGGTACCGGCTGGGGATTCGGGTGTTGCAACTGGCGAGCGCCGCGCGCGAGCAGCTGGATGTGCGGGCACTTGCCAGGCCGTTCCTGGATGAACTGACCGAGCTCAGCGGTGAGACGAGCACGCTTTCCCTGCCCGGGCAACACGATGTGCTGACCGTCGACTTCGCTCAGCGCGATGTTTCGGTACGCAGCGTTGCCTCGATCGGCCGGAACAGCGTCGCGCACGCGACCGCGGTAGGGAAGGTTTTTCTCGCCTGGGGTGGGCGGTTGCCGGACGGCGAGTTGCAGCGGTACACCGAGCGGACCATCACCGAGCGGGCGGCGCTCGATCGGGAAATCACCCAGGTGCGTAACCGTGGTTGGGCGCAGGCGGTGCGGGAGCGGGAGGCGGAGCTGAACGGGCTCGCGGTTCCGGTGCTCGACCCGGCTGGCACGTTGATCGCCATCGTGGGCGTGCAGGGTCCGTCCTCGCGGTTCACGCTCAAGGCAATGCGGTCGATCGTGGAGCCGATGACCGAGCGTGCCGGGCAGCTCGGCTCGGTGCTGTAACCAGGGAGGCGGGATGGCTACCGGGCAGTGCCTTTGCGGGGCGATTCGGTATCGAGCCGGCGGTACGCTGCGCGACGCGATCGTCTGTCACTGCGTGGAATGCCGGCGTTGGCACGGGGCCAGCCCGCCGATGGTCGCCGCAGCACGGGATGCGCTGACGATTAGCGGGGAGGTGCGCTGGTACCCCGAGGAAGGAACGCCGCGTAGGGGTTTCTGCGCCCGCTGCGGGGCGAGTGTGTTCTGGGATGCGGTTGAGCGTCCGACACTCGGGATCGCCGCCGGTACGTTGGACAACCCGACCGGGGTGCGGATCATTGCCCGGATCTTCACCTCGCACGCGAGCGACTACGAGGGCCCCTGGCACGACGACCTACCAGCCTTCGAACGCGGTCTCCCACCGCAAGATCCCTAAAGATTGCGGCTCCGGAGCAGGTTAACTGCGGGGGCGGAGTTTGTCCGGGTCGTAGAACGGGAACCGGACGACCCGCGCCGGGATGCGCTTCTGGTGTCCGTCCAGCTTGCCCACCTCGACCTCGGTACCCAGTTCGGCATACTGCACGGCCATCCGGCAGAGTGCGATGTTCTTCCGCAGCACCGGTGAGCGAGTCGCACTGGTGACCACCCCAACCTGGGAACGCCCCACGTGCACGCAATCACCGTGCTGCGCCGGCTCGTTACCAGCAAGCTCGAGGCCGACCAGACTACGCTGCGGATGCGCCTTCCGCGAAAGCAACGCCTCCCTGCCAACGAAGTCATCCTCTTTGGACTTCAGTGGAACGGTGAACCCGATACCGGCCTCGAACGGATCGGTCTGATCCGAGAAGTCATACCCGGCGAACACCAGCCCGGACTCGATCCGCAGCATATCCAGCGCATCCAGGCCGAGCGGCAGCAAGCCATGCGGTTCACCTGCCGCCCACACCGCATCCCAGAGTGCCGGCCCATCCTTCGGGTGCACCCACAGCTCGTAGCCAAGCTCACCGGAATATCCGGTCCGGGAAACGAGCAACGGGATACCGTTGTGGTCGCCGAGTCGACCGATCGCGAACCGGAACCAGGTGAGGTCCATAAAGGCCGGCTGCGTCGGCGGAGTCCAGATAAGCTCCCGCAGCAGCTCCCGGCTTGCCGGTCCCTGTACAGCGATGTTGTGCAGCTGATCGGTGGAATGCTTCACCCACACCCGGTCCAAGCCGGCTCGCTCGGCCTGCTCGCGCAACCAGACGCCGTCGTACTCATCGCCGCCGACGAACCGGAAGTTGGTATCCGCCAACCGGAACACCGTGCAGTCGTCGATCATCCCGCCGGTTTCGTTGCACATCGCGGAGTACACCACCTGCCCGGTGGACAGTTTCCGGATATTGCGGGTGACGCAGCGCTGCAACAACGCTTCCGCGTCCGGGCCGAGTACCTCGAACTTGCGCAGCGGCGACAGATCCATCACGGCGGCACGTTCCCGGCAGGCCCAGTACTCCGCCTGCGGTCCGTGCCCATCGAAACTGGTCGGCAGCCAGTAACCGCGATACTCGGTCTGCTGCCGGGTAAGCGCGGAAGTTCGTGGCGCGAAGGCGGTCTTCTTGGTCAGCGTCGCTTCGGATTCCGGGGTCACCCGGTGCGAGATCGCCATGGAGAACTTCCGTTCCGCGTCGTATACCCGGATATGCACATCGGTTGGTACCCATGCGTTCGCCGGATCGATATCGTCTGGGCAGGCCGAGGAAGCGCAGACCAGATCGGTCATCGCGCGCATCAGCACGTAGTCCCCTGGGCGCGACCACGGTTCGTCGAAAACCAACAGGTTCGCGTCGTCGAAAGCGGTGTTGTAGAACAGGTTCAGTGCCGGCCAGCCTTTCCTGGCGGCAATCCCGTACTGAGCCAACCGAGCGTTGAAGTTGTCCGTGCAGTTCACGTGCCCCGGATAACCGAAGTCCTCGTAGTACTTGGCGTTACAGGCCAGCCCGAACGTATCGTGCCGGCCCACGGTGTCCCGGACGATCTCTACGAGGGGCTGCGCATCCTGGTCGTAGAACTTGCCGAACAGCCCAGGCTGTGGATAGGCGTTGCCCATGAAATAGCGCGTGGTAGTCGAATCCAAGCCGCGCTCGATGCCGGAATCCAGCTGGTGCGCGCCAAACGCGAGAAAGTCCGAGCACTGCCGGCCCTCGATATCGATCACCTGAATGTACTGTCCAGCCTTGACCTGATAGTCCCGCGCGGTCGCCGCGTCAATGCGTAGGTCCAGCACCGGATCGGCAAGCGGCTCCGGCAGGTGCGGCTCCGCGGCCGGCCGTGTCACCGCCCTACGGACTTCGAGCAGTAGTTCGGACGGAGGGTTCGCCGCCTGCTCGTCGACGCGCATTACCCTGCCCGGCGCGGCGACAAGTATCTGTGCCGGCTGGCTCGCGGTGAACGTCTCGCGCGCGCCGGCCGGCGAGTACTCGCCGAACAACTGCACGGCCCTGGCGTGTTCCGGGTTCACCCCGCCGGCGGCCAGCGCGGCGAGAATCGTTTCGGCGCCGGCACCAGGATGGGCACCCGCGGCCAACCGGCGCAGCGTGCTTGCCGGGGCGTCGGCGGATATCCCGATCGCTGAACCGTTCGCGCCACCCGCCGCGACCACCGTCAGCTCGGCGGGTTGCCGACCGGCCAGATCGATCACGGTCAGCCGATCGCCACCGTCCAGCCGCACCGCGGTGACACCGCCCGCACGCACCAGATAGGTTTCCAGACCTTCCTCGCGGGGCAGCAACCCGGGAAGCCGCAGCCGGGGCCCCATGCCGATCGCCGTCATGCGAACGCACCTCCAACCCCAATATCCGCAACGAGCGGGCTAGCTGTAAACCCCTAGCCGGCGCTGAGCAGACCGTCAGCTGGCTGCAGGCGCATGCCCTCGATCCACGGGCGAGCCGTCGCCACCCCGCGTGCCAACCGGGCTGCCGCGATCGTGTTGCGCAACAGCCAGACATCGGTGATCGGCCCGACCCCTCCCGGTACCGGGGTGATGGCTTCGGCACGTTCGGCCACGCTGCGGAAATCCAGATCACCGACCAGCCGGATCTTGCCTGTTTCTGTATCAGGTACCGCGTTGATGCCGACGTCCACCGCGATGACCCCGTCCCGGACGTGCTCGCCGCGTAGCAGGCCGGGCGAGCCGGCCGCGATGATGACGATATCGGCGTGCGCGGTGTGCTCGAACAACAAACCGGCGCGATAACTGTGCACATCGCAGGAAAGCACGGTCGCGCCGCGCGCCATACCGAGGTTGACCGCTGGCTTACCGACGTTGGCGGAACGCCCGACGATCACCATATTGCTGCCCTGATACACCCGTTCCGGATCGCGACCGGACTCCCGGAGATAACGGTCGAGCAGATGAAACACGGATGCCGGGGTGGACGGTACGAACCTCGGCCGGTCCAGCGCGAGCAGGCCGGCGTTGACCGGATGCACGGACTCGATGTCCTTCAGCGGATCGAGCGCACGGTACAACGTCGCCTCGGATACCTGCGGCGGTAGCGGGCGCAGGATCAGAATGCCGGAGATCCGGGGGTCCGAGCAGAGCTTGCCGACCGTGGCGACCGCTTCGGCTTCCGGCACATCGGCCGGTAGTGCCTCGCGGACGTAGTGCAGGCCAAGCTGTTCGGCGAGCCGGCGCACCCGGCGCTCGTAGGCGTGCGCAGGGTAGGCATCCCCGGCGACCACGGTGGCCAATCCTGGTTGGCAGCCCTCCTCGGCGAGCTCGGCCACCTGCGCGGTGAGCTCGTTACGCAGATCAGCCGCGTAGGCTTTGCCATCGATCAGTAGCGCGCTCATCGGCAGCACCGCACCGTGGCGCGGCTAGCGCCCATGGCGACCCGAGTGCATTCCTCGGCCGCGCTGAACCAGGCGTAGCCGAGACCGCCCAGCTCGGCATTGATCCGTACCAAACTAGCCGCCGTCCGGGTAGCTCCCTCGGCGAGCAACGCGGCACCCTGCGCGTCGCCCTTGAGATTCGGATTACCTTCCTCGACGAGCCGGGCGGCCAGCTGGGCTAGATCCGCGCCGATCTCGGCGATGCGCAGCGGAACCCGGGCGGCCGCGCGCAGCGCGTCGGTGATCCGCTGCTGCCGGTCCGGGATCGAGCGAGCCAGCCGGTACGCCGCGAGTACTTCGGTGTAGACCTCGGCATCCGCGTCGGCAAGCGGGACCACCTCCACGCGCAGCTTGTCCGCGCGTTCGGCGAGTTCAGCCAGCTCTCCGGTGCTGAACCGCGCGGCCATCGCCACCAGACCGGCAGCGGTACCCGCGGTGACCGCAGCCGCGGCCCCGCCCCCAGGGGCTGGGGTGCGACTGGCGACATCGCTCAGGAATTCCCCGATCCGCCGCTGGTCGATGGTGTGCACATTCCCTCCACACGCGATTGGTCAGGAGAGGCCGACGATCTCACCCTGCTCGTCCAGGTCGATCCGCGCGGCCGCCGGCGCGGTGCCCAGGCCGGGCATGGTGCGCATCTCCCCACAGATGGGGTAGACGAACCCGGCGCCGACCGAGGCACGTACCTCGCGCACCGGCAGCGTCCAGCCGGTTGGCGCACCCTTGAGCGTCGGGTCCGAGGAGATGGACAGATGTGTCTTGGCCATACACATGGGCAGGTTGCCGAACCCGGCGCGTTCGTAGGTGTTCAGTTGCCGCTTGGCGAGTGGCGCATAGCTGACGCCGTCCGCGCCGTACACCTTGGTCGCGATCGTCTCGATCTTCTCCCGAAGGGTGGCTTCCGCTGGATACAGGAACGCGAAATCGTTCGGCTCATCGGCGGCCTCGGCGACCGCTTCGGCGAGCTCCGCCGCGCCGGCACCGCCCTCGGCGAAGTTGGTGCACACCGCCGACCTGGCGTTCATCGAGGCCGCGATCTCCCTGATCGCCGCGTGTTCCGAGGGATGGTCGGTGGGGAACGCGTTGATCGCCACCACCGGGGAAACCCCGTGTAGCCGGATGTTCTCGATCTGCTTGCGCAGGTTCGCGGCACCGGCGTGGACGTCGTCCGGGTTCTCCGCGAGCAGATCCTCCGGCAGTGGTTTACCCGCAACGATGCGGAACTTACCGGAGTGTGCCTTCAGTGCCCGTACCGTGGCCACCACGATCGCCGCATCCGGTCGCTGCCCGGAAACCCGGCACTTGATGTTGAAGAACCGCTCGGCGCCCATATCCGCGCCGAAACCGGCCTCGGTGACCAGGTAGTCGCCGCAGTGCAGCCCGATCAGGTCCGCGACCACCGAGGAGTTCCCGGTGGCGATATTGCCGAATGGTCCACAATGTACAAGTACTGGAGTGTTCTCGTAGGTCTGCATCAGGTTGGGCTTGATCGCCTCGCGGAGCAGCACCGTCATCGCGCCGGCCGCGTCCAGCTGGTCAGCGGTGACCGGCTCACCCTCGGTGGTGTAGCCGACCACGATCCGGCCGAGCCGGCCGCGCAGATCATCCATCCCGGTGGTCAGCGCGAGCGCGGCCATCACCTCGGAAGCTGCGGTGATATCGAACCCGGTCTGCCTTGGTACCCCGTCGCTCTTGCTGCCAAGGCCGACGACGATATTGCGCAGCGCGCGGTCGTTCATGTCCAGCACCCGGCGCCAGGTGATCTCGGTGAGGTCGAGACCGAGCTTGTTTCCCTGATACAGGTGGTTGTCGACCATCGCGGAAAGCAGGTTATGCGCGGCGGTAACCGCGTGCATATCTCCAGTAAGATGCAGGTTCAGCAGTTCCATCGGAACCACCTGGCTGTACCCGCCGCCGGCCGCGCCACCCTTGATACCCAGCGTTGGCCCCATGGACGGCTGGCGGATCGCCACCGTGGCGCGTTTGCCAATATGCTTGAACGCCTGCCCGAGCCCGACCGTGGTTGTCGTCTTGCCCTCGCCGAGCGGGGTGGGCGTGATCGCACTGACCAGGATGTACTTCGCCCTCGGCGCATCGGCGAGCTCATCGATCGCATTGAGACCGACCTTCAGCACATCGCTACCGTAGGGCTCGAGCAGGTGCTGCGGCAGACCCATCTCGGCCGCGACGTCATCCATCGGCTTCAGCGAGGCACTCCTCGCGATTTCCAGGTCACTCGGGAAAGCCATGGTGCTCCTCAGTGTTCGGTGGCGACGGGATAGCCGTCCAACTCGATGTTGAACTCGGCGCCGGCATCCAGCAGCGCCTCGAAAAGGTACTGCCCGGAGGATCGTTCACAGTGCAGCAAATAGCTCGTGGTCTGCTCGACGTCGTCCCGGATGATGTCGGTAACCAGCTTGGCCACCGAACTACGCAGCGCGGCACCGTCCGGAGTGAACTCGTCCGCGAAGTCGATGCCACAGACCTTCGCGAGCAGCTGCGGTGCGTCCGGCCCGGTCAACCGGAAGAGCGCCCGACCGTGTGTGAGGTCCACGGCGCTGGCGAACTCATCACCGTCCTCGGCGCGTCGCTGCCAGTCGGTGAGCAGCGTGTCGTGCGCGCTCGGCGCGCCGAGTACCAGCCACTCGCCAGGACCGGAGCCAACAACAAGTGTGCCGTGCGCATCGCGGGTGGTTCGCCCGAACCTTGTACCGAGTTCGTTGGCAAGCTGGCCATCTGGCGCGGCACGCACGGATATCTTGGTCAGCGGTCCACGGTCGGACAGCCGCAGGGCAGCGGTGCTGTGCTTGGTGCTGACCAGCCAGCCCGCGTGCGTTCCGGTATCGCCAACCGGGGTGACCGCGCTGCGGGCCAGGCCGGGCTCGCCGGAACGCGGTTGCGGTGCCGGGTCGGTGATCTCCTGCCGCTTACCTTCCGGGTCCACATGCGCCAGGTGCTCGGTGACCCGCGCGGTGGTCCGCTGCCCGTCCGGAAGCTGCACGGCCACCTCGGTACCCGGGGTGGCCAGGCTCGCGTCGAGCTGTCCAAGGCAGATCGCGCGGCCGAGGGTGGGGGAGAACCGGCTCGAGGTGATCCGCCCGCCGATCTTGCCGGTCGAGGTGATGATCTGGCTTGCTTCCGCAGGCACCACGGCGCCGTCGACCGGTTGCAGGCCAACCAGTTTGCTTCCCGTCGTACTCTCGGACTGCCAGGCCAACTCCGGTTTACCGACGAAATCGTCCTTGTCCAGTTTCACCGCCCAGTCCAAGGCAGCGCTGTATGCCTTGGTGAGCCCATCGGTGTCCTGCCCGACGATGAAGTGCCCCTTCTCCAGCCGCAGGATGCGCTGTGCCTCCACACCGAACGGGCGCACCCCGAGATCGGCACCGTGCTGGACCAGTGCTTCCCAGACGTGTAGCCCGTAACTGGCCGGCACATGCAGCTCATAGGACAGTTCCCCGGTGAAGCCGATCCGCCACAGCACACAGTCCGGTACGCCGGCGATCGTGCCGGTACGCACCTGCATATAGCCGAATGCCTCGGCGCTCAGGTCGACGCCCTCGGTCAACCTGTCAACCAGCTCGCGGGATTTCGGGCCGGCGACGTTGATACTGGCGTAGCCGGTGGTTACCGGGGTGACATGCACCTGCCATTCCGGATGTTCGGTTTGCAGCCAGCTCTCCACCCATTTCCAGACGGCAGCGGCCCCGGAGGAGGTGGTGCTCATCAGGTAGTGGTTCTCGCCGAGCCGGCCGGTCACCCCGTCGTCGAAGACCACACCGTCCTCGGCGCACATCACGCCGTAGCGCACCTTGCCGATACCGAGCTTGGACCATTTGTTGACATACAACAGGTTCAGCAGCTTCGGGATGTCCGGCCCGCGCAGGTCGAGCTTGCCGATCGGGGTCACATCGATGATGCCGACGGCTTCGCGTACCGCGCGAACCTCGGCAGCCGGGTCCCCGTAGTCGTCCGGACGGATCCACTGCCCGGCCACCAGCGGCCTTGCCGCATTGGCCGTGTGCCACGGCTGCATGGGTGAGTACCGGACCGGTTCGAAGTTCCTGCCGGCAAGAGCGCCAAGGGTGACCGGGGTGTACATCGGGCGCCAGGTGGTGGTTCCGGTCTCCGCGATACCGCGCCCGGTCGCTTCGGCCACCATCGCGATCGCATTGATCGTTTCCAACTTGCCCTGCAATGGCCCCATGGTCGCGGTGGTGTAGCGCTTGGCCAGCTCGGCGGAGTCGTAGCCTTCCCGCACGGCAAGGTGGATGTCCTTCGAGGACACATCCTCGGAGTAGTCGACCATGCCGTGGGTCGCCCCGCGAAACAGCGCGGGATGTGCGGCAACGCCGAGCTCCGGAATCGCTACCTGCTCGTCCTCGGCGGGAGCCGGCGGCTCGGCGGCCAGGGTCGGCAGGCCGGCGCGCGCGGCTCGGTTGGCTCGCAGCCCAGCGCGGGCTGCCGCGCGGCCAACCGCATCGGCATGTGTACACAGCTCGTCAAGGGTTCCGTCGCCGGCGATACCGCCGGTGGCGAAGACGTTGTCGTCGGTGGTTCCGCCGGGCAGGAAACGTGCCGCGGTCGGTGAGTATGTCGGGACGTCACCGGCCATGTTCAACAGCGCGGTTGGCGCGGTCCATCCGGTCGCGGTGACCAGTAGGTCGGCCTCGATCTTGCGCCCACCGGGCAGCTCCACCGCGCGCAAGTCCTTGCGTCCATGCGCGCGCAGGATATCGCCGCCGTTGCGGGCATCGGCGATATGCGCGATCTCCACACCCGCCCCGCGTAGGTCGTCGATCGCCGCATCGCCTTCGTCGTTCGCGGTGAGCACGACCGCCCGCTGGCCGGGCCGTACCGCGTGCAGGTTGATCAACCGGCGGACCGCGGTGGACAGCATCACGCCAGGGACATCGTTGCCCGCGAACACATATGGTCGCTCGAGCAAACCGGCTGCTACTACGAAAGCCCGCGCCCGTGCCTTGATCAGCCGCTCCGCGACACCAGGATGACCGCGTTGCACCACGGCGATCCAGTTCTGGTCGTAGCGGCCGAGCACGACCGAATCGGTAAGCACCTCGATGCCGTCCTGCGCGGTGACCTCCGCGCTCAGCTGCCGTGCCGCCGGTGGGTCGGCCCAGCGCAGGTGCCCACCAAGCTGGTGTTCCTCTTCGACGAGCATGACGCGCGCACCAGCACGCGCGGCGGCCAGCGCGGCGGTCATCCCGGCGGGGCCGCCACCGGCGATCAACACATCTGGGTGCGCATAGCGTTTGTCGTAGTAGTCATGTGGGGTATCCGGGAACACCTCGCCCGCGTGCACGAACCGCTGCAGCACCTTCTCGTAGGCTGGCCACAACCGCTCGGGCTTGATGAAGGTCTTGTAGTAGAAGCCGGGCGGGAGGAACCGGCCAGCAAGCCCGTTCGCCGCCTTGATGTCGAACCGCAGCGATGGCCAGGCGTTCTGCGCGCTGACCCGCATTCCCTCGGTGACCAACCGGTGCGCGCCGCGCACGTTCGGCTCGTCGCCGACCTGCACCATGCAGCCGGGATCGTGTGCGCTCGCGGTGAGCAGCCCGCGCGGGCGGTGGTACTTGTAGCTACGCGAGAAGATCCGCTCGCCGGCCGCGGCGAGCGCGGAGATGATGGTGTCCCCCCGGTAGGCGGCGACCGTACTGCCGTTCCAGAAGAACTCGAACTGGCGCCCGCGGTCGAGTACTTCGCCTTGCTGTACGGGAAGGCGGAACCGGCCTTCGGTGCGCGTTGTCGTTCGCGTCGGCTGCTGGGTCATGCCGATCCCTCCGCCCGCTCGCCAGCTGGCAGTGCCGTATTGCTGACCGTGTCCCTACGCAGCCGGAAGAACCGGCGGCAGCCAGCGGAGTGGTACCACGTCTCCTCGGTCCAACCACGCGCATTGCGCCGGAAGTAGAGGTAGCCGCGCCATTGTTCGGGCGTGGCGGTACCGGGATCGGGGCGTGTCGCCGGCTCGCCCTCATGGCTGAACTCGGTAACGTTGCGCGGCCCGCACCAGGGGCAGGGCAGCTGAATCATGGATAGTCCTCTCCGCACACCTGCTAGTGGCCGACCGCGGCCGCGCCCTTCTCGCCTACCAGTTCACCCGCGTCGAAGCGACTCAACGGGAAAGCCGCGATGATCTCCGGCGTTCGCTTGGTCGCAACGCATTCCGCCATGGCCTCACCGGACACCGGCCCGGCCTTGAACCCGTACGTTCCCCACCCAACGTCCACATAGAACCCGTCCACCTCGGTAGGTCCCATGATCGGCGAGTAGTCCGGGGTCATATCGCAGAGACCAGCCCACTGCCGGAGCAACCGCATCTTGGACAGCGCGGGCATCAGCTCGAGAACGTGCCCAGCAAGGCCCTCCACGAACTCGAGCGAGCCGCGCATCGAGTATGAGGTGAACGGGTCCACGCTCGCGCCGAACACGAGCTCACCGCGATCGGTTTGACTCACATACACATGTAGCGTGCCGGAAACCACCACGGTGTCCAGGAACGGGCGCACCGGTTCGGTCACCGCGGCCTGTAGCGGCGAGGTGGTGACCGGCATCGAGACACCAGCCATATCGGAGATGATCGTCGACCAGCCGGCCGTGCAGTTGACCACCGCGCCGGTCGCGATCCGGCCCCGCCTCGTCCGCACACCGGTCACCCGACCATCGGCTACGTCGATTCCGGTGACTTCGGTGTTCTGGTGCAGATGCACACCGTTCGCGTCGGCGCCGCGAGCATACCCCCACACCACAGCGTCGTGCCGGATGATGCCGCCGGGTGGATGGTAGAGCGCGCCAAGGATCGGGTATCTGGTGTTCGGCGAGGTTTCCAGGTATGGCACGAGTTTGGCTATCTCATTCGGATCGATCACATCGGAATCGACGCCCTGCTGCTTGTTCACCTCCGCGCGCCACCGCATGGTGCGCAGCGAGCTGTCGTTGTGGGCCAGTGTGAGGTGTCCCCTGCGGGAGAACATCACGTTGAAGTTCAGGTCGGCGGCAAGGTGCTCGTACAGTTGCATCGAGCGGTCATAGAACCGGACGCCTTCCGGGGTCAGGTAGTTCGACCGGAGGATTGCCGTGTTGCGGCCAGATCCCCCGCCGCCAAGATAGCCCTTGTCGAGTACCGCCACATTGGTGATCCCGTGGTTCTTCGCGAGGTAGTAGGCGGTGGCCAGACCGTGCACCCCGCCGCCGATGATCACCACGTCATAGCTTGCCCGGATCGGATGCTCGCGCCAGGCGCGTGGCCAATCCGCGCCCTGCGATAACCCGTGTCGCAGTAGACTGAAAGCGGAATACTTCGATGGTTTTCCGTTTCGCCGCCGGTTTCCGTTCTTTCGCGACTGCCCATTGGTCGATCCGTTGCCGATAACCACGTAGTCCCTCCGAGCTCGGATATCCGAATCCTAGGTGTGCGGCTGGCGGCTGGACAAGTCTAAGATGAGACAACGTTTCCTGGTCAGAAACAATTGCCGCAGAGGCAATTTATTAATTGCCGCAGTGGAAATTATTCCCCGATGGAGCTTGGGTTGCAGCCGCTCAGATCAACGTCAGATACCTGTCAATCTCCCATTCCGACACATTCGCGTGGTATTCCTCGAATTCCGCGCGCTTGACTTTCCCGTAGTAGTCGATGAAATCCCCGCCGGGCACCTTGCCGAGGGCGGCCCGCAGTACCGGATCGGCGACCAGCTCGCGCACGGCGCCATCAAGGGTTCTCGGCAGGTGCTCGATGTTCCGGTCGGCGACTTCCTGTGCGGACAGCGCGAACAGGTTGTCGTGCACCGGCTCGCCTGGATCGAGCTCGCGATCGATTCCGTCCAGCCCGGCGCCGAGCAGTGCGGCGGCGGCGAGATACGGATTGGCCGCGCCGTCCACCCCGCGATGTTCGACCCTGCCTCCCTCGGGAATGCGCAGCATCAGTGTGCGGTTGTTTCCGCCGTAGGCAACGTATGCCGGCGCCCAGGTGGAGCCCGAGGTCGGCGGGCCAACGCCGATACGTTTATAGGAATTCACCGTCGGGCAGATCACCGCGGATACCGACCGGCCATGTGCCATCAGCCCGCCGATGTAGCGATATGCTGTTTTGGACAGCCCGAGTTCGCGCCCGTCGGTATCGTCACCGAAAAGTGGTTCACCGTCGACCGTCCACAGGCTCTGGTGCATATGCATTCCGTTGCCAGTGACGTCGCTGAATGGCTTCGGCATGAAGGTGGCGGTCATACCGGCGTCATGCGCGAGCATATGCACCATGTAACGGAAGAAGATCGCGCGGTCCGCGGTGGTCAGCGCGTCCGCGAAGACGAAGTTGTTCTCGAACTGGCCGTTGCCGTCCTCGTGGTCGTTCGCGTAGTTACCCCAACCCAACTTGTTCATACAGCGGGATAGTTCGGAAAGGTGCTCCCACATCCGGGTCAGCCCTTTGACCTCGTAGCACGGTTTCGATGAGGAATCCAGTGCGTCCGCGATGACGAGCTTGCCGTCCTCGGTCCGCCGTAGCAGCGAGTACTCCGCTTCCACGCCGGTCATCAGCCGCCAGCCGCGCTCCGTCGCCAGCCGGTCAAGGGCGTTGCGCAGGATCACCCGAGGAGCGTATGGCCATGGCTCACCGTCCACATGCGGATCGCAGTGCAGTACCGCCACGCCCGGTTTCCACGGCAGTGGGGTGTAGGAGTCGGGGTCGGGGATCGCGATGAGATCCGGATCGGCGGGTGTCTGGCCGAGGTCGCCCGCGGCGAAACCAGCGAAGCCCGCACCGTCGGTCATCAGCTGGTCGAAACTGCCCATCGGCACGGCCTTGGCGCAAGGTTTACCGTGCAGGTCGACGAACATCGCGAGGAAGAACTCGATCCCATCCTCAGTGGCGCGCGCTTTCAGTTCCTGGTGCGACTGTGCCATGACACTCCCTACTACTAGCGTTGCTCACCGGGGATCCAGTTGGTCCCAGCGAGAGGAACCCCAGCCATCGCCGCCGCTTCCACGGTCAGCGCGACGAGGTCTTCGGGTTCCAAGTTGTGCACATCGGACTTGCCGCACGCCCTGGCGAGTGTGGTGAGCTCCATCGTCACCGACTTCAGATAGTTGATCACTCGGCGCGCGCCGGCTGCTGCATCGAGCCTTGCCTCCAACTCGGGATCCTGCGTGGCGATGCCGACCGGGCATTGTCCAGTGTGCATCTTGTGGCAATGGCCAGGTTCGGTGCCGAGCGCGCGGTAATCCTCGGTCGCATCATGGCTTATCCCGTCGCGCTGATAGGTACGGCTGTTGCAGCCGAGTGCGACCAGTGGCGCGACGCCGAGGGAGACCGCGTCCGCGCCGAGGGCGAGCGCCTTGGCCACATCGGATCCGGAACGGATACCACCGGAAACCACCAGTTGGACCTGGTCCTCCATCTCGATCTCGCGCAGCGCGGCCGCGGCCTGGCGGACGGCTGGCAGCGTGGGGATGCCGGCGTTTTCCAGGAAGACGTCCTGAGTGGCTCCGGTACCGCCCTGCATCCCGTCCACCACAACCACATCGGCACCAGCCGCCACGGCCAGCTTCACGTCGTTGGTCACCCTGGTCGCGCCGAGCTTGACGTACACGGGCTTTTCCCAGCTGGTCGCCTCGCGCAGCTCCTCGATCTTGATCCGCAGATCGTCCGGACCCACCCAGTCCGGGTGCCGGGATGCGGAGCGCTGATCGACGCCGGGTGGCAGGGTGCGCATGCCGGCCACCCGATCGCTGACCTTCTGGCCAAGCAGCATCCCGCCACCGCCAGGTTTGGCGCCCTGGCCGACCACGATCTCGATCGCGTCCGCCTTGCGCAGATCCGCAAGGTTGAAACCGTACCTGGACGGCAGGCATTGATAGACCAGCAACTGGGAGGCCGCACGCTCCTCCGTGGACATACCGCCGTCGCCGGTCGTGGTCGAGGTGCCGACTGCCGTCGCCGCGGTACCGAGCGCGGTCTTTGCGGCAGCCGACAGCGAGCCGAAGCTCATCCCGGCGATCGTGATCGGAATGTCCAGTTCGATCGGTTTGCTGGCGAACCTGCTGCCAAGCACCGTGCGGGTCTCGCATTTCTCCCGGTACCCCTCGAGCGGATAGCGGGAGATCGAAGCGGTGAGAAAGGTTAGGTCGTCGAAACTCGGCAGCGCGCGTTTCGCGCCCCAACCGCGAATCTCGTAGTGGCCTTCCTCGGCCATCCGCTGGATCTGCGCGATGGACTCCGGGGGGAAGGTATGGCTGCGCCGGCGCCCGTCGGCGGGGATCTCGTCGGCGGCTGGTTCGGCACGCGCGGTCGGTCGCGGGAGCATCTCGGTCATCAGTACTTCTGATCCTTCAGCGCGTCGAAGTTGTACAGCTGCTTGGCTGAGGCCACCCGTTTCACGTTCTCCGGGTCGATATGGTCGAAACCGGCCTTGTCCACCAGCCGCTTCACGGTGAGCACGTCGTCGGCGGTGAGTTCCTCGATCCGCGCGTCCGCGCCGAGTGAGGCGATCCTGCCCGCGACGTAGATGACCGTTTCGTAGAGCGAGTCGCCGAGCGCGTCGCCCGCGTCACCGCCGACGAGTAACACGCCGGCCTGCGCCATGAATCCGCTCATATGGCCAACATCGCCGCCGACGAGCACCGTGCCGCCCTTCAGCGAGATACCCGCCCTGGCTGAGGCATCCCCGTGGATCACCAGCCGCCCGCCGTGCGCGGATGCCCCTGCGCATTCGGATGCGTTGCCATGCACGGTGATCGAGCCGCTCATCAGGTTCTCGCCAACCGACCATCCGACGAACCCGTGCACGGTGATCGCAGGGCCGGCGCCGAGGCCGCCGATGAAGTAGCCGGCATTGCCGGCGATCTCGATCGTGCAGCTGTTGCTCAGCCCGACCGCGAGGTTGTGCCGTCCCCATGGCTCGGTAATCCGGGCGTGTGTGCCATCCGGCAACTCGGCGAGCGCGGCGTTGACCTCCCTTGTGGACAGCTCGGCGCAGTTGAGGACCGTGTCCGCCTCGGTTACCTGGACCACGTGTACACCACCTCCGGGCTGGGTTCGAACACCGTTGCTTCGGCGAGGCCGGGTAGCGAGGCGAGCGCGTGATACTCGGAGCCGAATGCCACGTAGTCCGCGGTCTCGGCGACGACCGCCGGCTTACAGGCGAACGAATCCCGTAGCACCGCGAACTGGCTGCTGGTGGTCACCAGCAGCGTGAAGAAGCCGTCGAACTCCTTGAGCACCATGCGCATCGCGTCGTCCAGGTCCGCGCCCTTGGTCATCTGGTCAGCGATGTACCTGGCGGCCACCTCCGAGTCGTTGTCCGTATCGAAGACGTGCCCTTCGCGGACCAGCCGGCGCCGGATCGTCGCATGATTGGAGAAGGAACCGTTGTGCACCAAGGCAAGTTGCTCGGTAGGGGTGAACGGATGCGAGTGCTCGGTGGTCACCGCGGATTCGGTGGCCATCCTGGTATGGCCGATGCCCTGGAACCCGGTGCGGCTGGCGATGTCGTAGCGCGCGCAGATCTCCTTGGGCAGGCCGACGTCCTTGTACACGTCCATCACCGTGCGCGCGCCCTCGTCGTGATAGAGCGCGAGGCCGGCGGAATCCGGACCCCTGCTGGTCATGCAGTCCAACATGGGTGCGAGCAGGCTGCCGAGCTGGCCGTGTAGCGCCGGGTTCTTCAGATGCAGACCGACTATGCCGCACATCGCGATCCTCCTCGCCCGCCGGCGGGGTGGTGGGCCGGCGGTCGATTGGTTTGAGGTCCGGACCTAGGACCTTTCAATCATGCGACCACCATCACAGTCCCGTGTCAAGCGCACGCTCGGTAACCGCAATCTGAAGGAAAACGTTGGTGAGCGGGCGAACTGCCGGGCTCCGCGGATCGGGTTCTGGTCGCATTCTTTTGGGATCTTGCGGTGGCTGTGCGTGACCGCGTTCTTTAAGGTTAGCGCGGCTTCTTTGGGTAATCGCGGTGGTAGCCTCCAGATCATGAGCCGCGTGGTTACCTCGATGACGTTGACGCAGGGCGTCGCGGAGCATTTGCGTAGCCTCATACATCGTGGCGAGGTTGGGCCGGGGGACCGGTTGCCCGCGGAGCGTGAACTCGCCGAACAGCTCGGTGTCGCGCGCATCAGCCTGCGCGAAGCGATCAAGCAGTTGCAGGACGACGGTTACGTAGAGGTGCGGCGCGGCGCGCACGGAGGTACCTTCGTCACCGAGTTGCACCGGCCGGTGGAGAACTGGCGGGCCAGAATGCGCGAGCAGTCCGGCGAGATCGATGACATCATTGACTTCCGGATCGCGCTCGAATGTCATTCCGCGCGGCTGGCCGCATCCCGGCGAAACCGCGCCGATCTCGCCAAACTCCGTTCGGCGATTCGCAACCTTGATCAGGTCGACGGCCGGGCGGCATTCCGGCTGACCGATTCGCAGTTCCACGGTGGCCTCGCGCGGGCGGCGCGCAGCATGCGGTTGGAAAACGCCGTGCACTCCGCGCGTGGCGAGCTGTTCAGTCCACACGATCTGCTCGTCTACGTGGAACCGGTGGAAGAGACCAAAGCCGATCACCAGGCGATCTACGGTGCGGTGCGGGATGCCGATCCGGACGCGGCGGAGATCCTGATGCGTGAACACATCGAGCGCACCCGGGAACAGCTGCGGGTGATTGTGTTCGGTTCGGACGGTAAACGCGGTCGCGGCTAGCTCAGGAGGCCAGCGGAGGCTGTTCACTGTCTTGACACACTGATTACCCAGATGGTCTGATACATAACGGTCCTAGGTCCGAACCAAATGCCTACTCATCCGACCGCGGATATCGGTCGAGCCTGTCGTACTCGGGTTCGGCAAGCGCCCGCGGCGATCCATATCGGCATCGGCTCCTCGTACGACGAGGTTCAAGGAGCGTCTCGGTATGCAGGACCAGATCGAATCCCTGACCATTATCTTCAGTGAGTTCTACTACTGGGTGACGGTCGTGTTCATGTTCCTCATCCACGTCGGCTTCGCGACCTACGAGATCGCCGTGGTGCGGCCAAAGAACATGCAGCGCACCCTGATGAAGACGTTTGTGGTCATTCCACTTGTGACGATCACGTTCTTCTTCTTCGGCTGGTGGATCTACAACGCTTTCGCGAACGGGCCCGGCATCACCGGCGGGATCGCCGAGGGCGCCGCTGACACCGCGCCGTGGTCGAAGCTCATGGCGCCCAATCTGGACGATCGCATCAACGGCGTCTTCTGGGCGGCGTTCCTGCTGTTCTCCTGGACGGCCGCGGCGATCGTTTCGGGCGCACTGCTGGAACGTGTTCGTACCGCGGCATTCCTGATCATCGGAACGATCGTGGGCTCGGTACTGTGGATCATCGACGCAGCCTGGGGCTGGCACCCGGAAGGCTGGATGGTCCAGATCATGGGCTACCACGACGCCTATGCCTCTGGCGTGATTCACGGGCTGGCCGGTGGCGCCACGCTCGGCGCACTCATCGTGCTCGGCCCACGAATCGGCAAGTTCGGACCGCGTGGCGAAGTACGGGATATCAAACCGCATAACGTGTGGCTGGCCTGCGTTGGCCTGTTCCTGATCTTCACCGGGTTCTGGGGCTTCTACGTCGCCTGCAATATCCCGATCACCGATATCGGTCCGGATGGCGAAGTGTACTTCTCGGCGACCAACATCTACCTGATGCCGACCACACTTTCCGGGATCACGCTGAACTTCCTGATGTCGTTCTCCGGCGGGATCCTGGCCGCATACCTGGTCAGCAGGGGCAATCCGTTCTGGACGTTCTCCGGTGGACTCGCTGGCGTGATCGCCACCTCGTCCGGTAACGACCTCTACCACCCGTTGCAGTCGATGATCCTCGCCGCGATCGGCGTTTTCCTGATCTACAAGCTGCATTTCTGGGTGGAGCGAAAGTTCAAGCTGGACGATGTGGTCGGCGCGGTGGCGATCCACGGTTATGCCGGGGTTTTCGGTGTCGTGGTAGCGGGATTCATGCTCTGGGGCTACCCGGCGGCTGCACCCGTCGAGGGCGTCACGGCGTGGTTCACCACCCCGGACGGCTGGCCGGCGATCAACCCGATCGGCAACCTGCTCGGTGCGCTGATCATGTTCGGCCTTGGCTTCGTGCCGATCTTCCTGGTCGCGAAGCTGCTGAACAGGTTCGGACTGCTCAGGGTACCGAGAGCAGTCGAGCTGGTCGGGTTGGACGTACACGATCACGTGTCGGCCTACCCGTATTTCCAGGGGCGCGCCGATAGTGACGAGATCACCGTGGATGAGCGAACGCTTGCCGAGGCGATGAACCACACCGCGCTGCCGGCTGGCGCGGACACGGTGCCCGGCGCGATCGCGCGCGAGGACAGGAAACGGAGGTAGCTCGATGAATACCGGCGTCGACTCGTTCAGCGATCCGGCGAGCGTGGGCGCGCTCTTCCCGTTTGCCGGCAGCGAAGTCGTGCTCGTGGTGATCAGCATCCTGTTGTGGCTGCTCTGGCAGATCCGGCAGACCAAAGTGGAAAACCAGGAGTACGAACGCGCATTGGCGATCTACCGCAAAGTGGGTACCGCGCGAGCACTCGGCAAGGACGGTACGGAATGGCTGCCAGACGAGGCGGAGCTGACCGCCGCCGCCGAGGCGGACCAGCTTGCCGGCGAGACGGAGAAGCCACCGCGAACCGGCGACTAGTAGAAACATCGTCCACTGAAGTGAAACTCGCTGTTGGGTGGATTCAGCTTCCCGGGGAGACCGACTTGATCGCGAGGAACTGGATCGGCAGGGTGATCAACTCGCCTGGCCCGTGCATCACCTCGCCGACGAACTGCATGGCATCGCCCGGTTCGAGCAGGTAACGCGCGCTGCCGTAGCAGTACTCCATCTTGCCGGAGATCATGAAGATGAACTCGGTGCCGGCATGTTGGTAGAGCGGGAACGGCTCGGTGCGCTCGGTGAGCGTGACCAGCATCGGTTCCAGGCTGTCGTGTGGCGCGCGCATCGCGCCGAGCATCTGGTAGCGATGGCCAGGCCCGGAGCCCTTGTGTTGGATGTCCTGACCGCTGCCCGCCTTGACGAAAACGACGTCCTGTTCCTCGGAGAGGCCCCGGAAGAACGCAGTCACCGGTACCGAGAGCGCGTCCGAGAGCCTGGCAAGGGTGGCCAGACTTGGTGATGCCTGGACGTTCTCGATCTTGGAAAGCATGCCCTTGGACAGGTTGCTCTGCTCGGCGAGCTTGCCGACGGTCCAACCGTGCTGGATCCGGAACTCGCGCACCCGGTCGGCGATGACCGCGCCGAGCGCCTCCTCGAGGCCGGCGGAGTCGGTTGAGCCGGCCAGGTCCGCCGCCATGTCGTCCGCACTGCCCATAACGCCGATACCCTCCCTGATCGCGCGGTTTGTGCCGGCACCGTGTTTCGGCAGAATCAACGATTATCCGGCACCTTCCGCTGGCAACGCTTGACCGTTTCCACCAATTCCGTTTCCGTGCAGCTCATAGCCCCTGCTTAGGACCATACGGTAAGCCAGTGCCGCGGTGATCGTGGGAATCAGATGCCTTCGGGGTGTTGTCTCCTCGGATGAGACAGAGTTTACTGGGTGTGGATTGTGAACTAGCCCACCACCATCAACAGGCCAAACGTGCCCCCACGGCGGTCACCCGCCGGAGGGAAGGAGGCCAGTATGAGTTCCGATCTCGACCAGTTCGTAGGAAAGCCTGGCCGGGAGGATGACATCGCCAGGGTTCGCCGGGAGATCGACGAACGCGGCGTCGAATACATCTACTTTCAGTTCGTCTCGGTGACCGGCCGGATCATGGGCAAGGGTGCTCCCGCCGCGCACTGGGAGCGGTTCGCGGATAACGGGTTTCAGCTGGTCTACGGCGCCACCGCGAACCTGTTCACCGATCGGCATGGGGATTACATCGGCTATGGCGCCGAAGCGCGTGAGCTGGTCGGCATCCCCGACGTGGAGACCTTCTGCGTGTTGCCGTGGGACCCGAAAACCGCGCGGGTGTTCTGCACGCTGTTTCGCGGTAGGGAGGAAGACGTCGACGGCGGCGGGTTCCTGACCTCGGACTGCCGGGGCAACCTCAAACGTATCCACGCCGAGTTCGAGCAGGAGACCGGCCTGCATCTCCGTGCGGGCACCGAGCCAGAGATGATGTGGCTCAAGCGGAATCCGGATGGCTCGCCCTCCGTGGAAGGCAAGACCAAGCCGTACTGCTACCACATCGACCAGTTCGCCGAGCTGCAACCGCTGATCCACCGGGTGATGGAGTACGGGCGGGCGATGGGCCTGGACATGATCCAGGGCGATCACGAGGACGCGCCCGGCCAGCTCGAGCTGAACTGGCAGTTCGATCGGGCCGAGTACACCGCCGACCGGCTGACCACCTACCGGCAGATCTGCAAGCAGGTAGGTAGGGAGTTCGACGCGTTCCCCTGTTTCATGCCGAAGCCGTTCATGGGCGTGTCCGCGAATGGTTGCCACCACAACATCTCGCTCTGGGAAGGGGAAAGTAACGCGTTCCTCCCGGACGGGGACAACCCGAGAATGCCAAGCAAACTCGGCTTGACCGCGATTGGTGGCGTACTCGAACACCTTGACGCGTTGACCTGCCTGACCTCGCCCACGGTGAACTCCTACCGCAGGTTGTGGGACACGGGTTTCTGGGCGCCGCTGTATGCCGACTGGGGATTCCAGAACCGCACCACGGCGTTGCGGGTCAGCGCGCCTGGCCGGTTCGAGTACCGATCGGTGGATTCGGCGGTCAACCCGTACCTGTCCATGTCCGGGTTGATCAAGTCGATGGGCGACGGCATTCGCCGCAACCTCGACCCCGGCCAGCCGGAGGAGCGCAACATCTATGAAGCGATGGCCGAAGGTAAGCAGGTCCGCAAGATCCCGATGACGCTCGGCGACGCGCTGCGCGCGCTGTCCGAGGACGAGGTCGTGCAGAGCGCGTTGCCCGGCGATATGTACCGGGTGTTCACGCATTACAAGCGGGACGAATGGGAGCGGTTCTGCGCCGCGGTTACCGACTGGGACGTCGGCGAGTACCTGGACATCTTGCCGTGAAGGGGAAGGGAGCACATCGCGATGTGTGGCATCGCCGGAATAATCCATAGGGGACACACCGGGGACGTCGGCGACGAGATGACCCGGATGCTGCAAGCGATGAAGCATCGCGGCCCCGACTCGACTGGCTACGCCCTCTACGGCGACCCGAGTGAACTGCTCGTCATGCGGTTCAAGCTGGCCGATCCGAACGATTCGGGTGACTTCGCCTACGCGGAACGGCTTGCCCGCAGCAGGACCGCGGTGGAGCAACGCCTTGCCAAACTCGGCGCCGAGGTCGACCGGATGGATGGCGAGTCCGACTACGCTTACCGGGCGACGCTGCGTTATGCCGGTGAGCTCAAGCCGCTGGCCGACTACGTCGAGGATGTGCCAGGCGTTGAGGTGCTCTCGCTCGGCCACTCGCTGGAGATCGTGAAGGATCTTGGTGACGCGGAGAGCGTGGCGCAGCAGTACCGGCTGGACAAGTTCCAGGGCTCGCATGCAATCGGCCATGTCCGGATGGCCACCGAGTCCGATGTGGATATAGCGGGCGCGCATCCGTACTGGGCGTACCCGTTCTCCGATGTTGCGGTCGTGCACAACGGACAGCTGACGAACTATCACCGGTGGCGGCGCCGGCTCGAGCGGCTCGGCCACCGGTTCCAGTCCGAGTGCGACTCGGAGATCATCGCGGTGTATCTCGCGCAGCGGATGTCCGACGGGCTTTCCCTTGAGACCGCGATGAAGCAGAGCCTCACCGACCTGGACGGCGTCTTCACGTATCTGGTGGTCACCGAGACCAGCCTGGGCATGGCCAAGGACGAGATGGCGGCGAAACCACTGGTGCTCTACGAGACCGAAGAGCTGGTCGCGCTGGCTTCGGAGGAAGTCGCGATCCGATCGGTGCTGAATCGCGAGATCGACACGTATGACCCTTACGAGGGGGAGGTGATGGTGTGGAGCAGGTGAGCGCGGCACCGCAGGGCGGTCGGTACGACATCAGAGGGTTAGCCGAGCCGGATGCTACCGCGCCGAAGAATGCGGTCGTTTCCGGTAGCACGGCCGAGTTTGATGCGGCGGAACTGAGTACCAGGCAGGTCAACCTGGAACTGCGCCGACTTGTCTACGGCGAAGGCGTAACCGAGGTTACCGTGCACAATCCCGGTGCGAAGCACTCGCTTTCGGTCGGCCTACTCGCGCGCTGCCGGGTCCGGATCGATGGCAGCCTTGGTTACTTCGGCTGTGGGTTGATCGACGGCCCGGAGATCCACGTGACCGGCAGGGTCGGCTGGTCGGTCGCGGAGAACATGATGTCCGGTGTGGTCGTTGTGGACAAGAACGCTGGTTCGCTGACCGGTGCCGCGCTGCGCGGAGGCGATCTGGTTATCCGCGGCCATGTTGGCGCGCGAACCGGGATCGACCAGAAGGGCGGCACCATTGTCGTAGGCGGGAACGCCGGTACGCTTACCGGATTCATGATGCAGCGCGGTCGGCAGATCATCTGTGGCGATGCTGGCAACGGCATGGGCGATTCAATGTACGACGGGGCGATCTACGTTGGCGGCAAGGTCGCTTCCCTCGGGGTGGACTGTGTGGAGGCAGAGCTGACCGAGACCGATCGGGAGTTCATCGATCGGAAATGCGCGATCTACCGGCTGGACCAGCCGGCAACCTTCCGGAAGTTCGTATGCGGCAAGAAGCTGTGGAACTACGACAATCTCGAACCGAACGAACGCAAGCTGGTGCTCTGACCGCAGCTACGCCACGGGAGTGCAAGGCATGACGACGCCAAACGGGGAATCTAGCGCCCATAATCTCGGGCAGAGCAGGATCTTCACGCCCGAAGTCATCGACGATATCCACACCAAGTCCGAGCTCGGCCGGTACCGCATGCGCGGGTTCTCGATGTTCAAGCCGATCCCGCACTGGGATGAGCTGATGTTCCTGCCGGGCACGCTGACCCGGTTCGTCATCGAAGGCTACCGGGAGAAGTGCGACACCAGGACGGTGCTTGGCGGTAGGTTCGCGAAGCGGCCGCTCGAACTCGATATTCCGGTCTATATCACCGGAATGAGCTTCGGAGCACTGTCCCTTGAAGCCAAGATGGCACTGGCCAAGGGCGCGTCGATGGCCGGCACGGCAACGTGTTCCGGCGAGGGCGGGATGATCCCGCCGGAACGCGACCTGTCCACCAAATGGTATTACCAGGTGATTCAGAGCCGGTACGGGTTCAACCCGCATCATCTGATGCTGGCCGATGGTGTGGAGTTCTTCATCGGCCAGGGCTGCAAGGTGGGTCTTGGCGGGCATCTGATGGGTCAGAAGGTGACCGAGCAGGTCGCCGAGATGCGTTCGCTGCCGCCGGGAATCGATCAGCGTAGTCCGGCGCGGCATCCGGACTGGCTCGGGCCTGATGATCTTTCGCTGAAGATCCAGGAGGTGCGGGAGGCTACCGATTATCAGGTGCCGATCCAGCTGAAACTGGGTGCGGCCAGGGTTTACGACGATGTGCGGATGGCGGCCAAGTGTGGGCCTGATGTCATCTATCTGGACGGCGCGGAAGGCGGCACCGGAGCTGGCCCGCATATCGCCACCGAGGAGACCGGAGTTCCGCTGATGTCGGCGATTCCGGAGGCGCGGCGGGCACTCGAGGACGTTGGCCTCGCGGACGATATCGATCTGGTGGTGGCCGGTGGCATCCGTAACGGCGCGGATGTCGCGAAATGCCTCGCACTTGGCGCTTCGGCGATCGCAATTGGACACTCTGCGCTGATGGCGTTGAACTGCAACAAGGAGATCCCCGGCGTTACCGACTACGAGGGCACCATCGGGGTGGAGGCTGGCAAGTGCTACCACTGCCACACCGGGCGGTGCCCGGTCGGTGTGGCCACCCAGGACCCCGAGCTGCGCAAGCGGCTGGAGGTCGATCAGGCCGCGGAGCGGGTGTACAACTTCCTGCACACGCTCACGCTCGAAGTGCAGATGCTGGCGCGGGCCTGCGGTAAGACGGATGTGCACAGCCTCGAGCCCGAGGATCTGTGCGCGTTGACCACCGAGGCAGCCGCGATGGCCAGGGTTCCGCTCGCTGGGACCAGTTACGTACCAGGTGTCAGTGAGGATCGTACGCTCGCGGAGATGAAGGAACTGTTGGCGAAGCACGTGGCTGACACGGGTAATCAAGGTGGTGCGAATGTCTGAGCAGTTTGATCTGGCTGACCGGCGGCTGTCTGGTGGCAAGGGCATCGACACCGAGGAGCTGACCGGTAAGACGTTTCCCTACCAGTTCGACCGGTCCCTTGTGGACGACGTCGATCTGCATGCCGCGACACCCGGCGAGGACATCAACTGGTTGGAGGACATCGAGTTGATGACCGAGGACGGGGTGAACGCGGTTTTCGACCGGTACACCAACGCGTTCCTCAAGATCTACTTCGAGATTCCGGCGGGGCGGGAGAACGAGTACGCCCGCAAGGTGCTGGTCAAGCATTTGCAGGAGGGCAACTCCTACGGGATCTGGCTCAAGCACAAGCACGCCAAGTTCGCCCAGCCAGAGTTGGGTTCCTGGCTTGCCGGCTCGGCGACCGTGGGCGCCAACTGGACCCCGCCGGAGCTAGCAGGCTGGCAGAAACCCGACCACTGACACCGCGCTCACCTTGAAGAACGCGGTCACGGGGCGTCGTTTCAGACGACCAGGTGGGTGGTCAGCGCAGCCAGCTGTTCTGGGAAAAGTCGTCCTCGTCGAATGCCGCCGCTCGCCGCGGCCGTACGGTCGGCCTGGTCGTCACCTCGATGAGGTGTGCCTGCGCGCCGTCGTCGACGATGTTCTGCCAATCCAGCTCGCCGCGTTCGATGCGTTCCGCGAGGTGGCGCCAGGACGCGGGCGCATCGGGCCCTTTCGCGTATTCACGCAGGGATTGGACGTATTCCTCGGTGCGCTTGCTGTCCTGCGCTTCGTTCTCGGCGACCTGTTCGGTCACCTCGGCAAGTCGCGTTTCGGCCGCTTCGGTCTGCTCGATGAACGCCCGCTCGGCGGGCGCCAGCGAAGCGGTCAGCAAACTCTGCAGATCAAGTCGCATGCTCATGCTTCTTCCCCCGCCGCAGCCATCTCGTCAAGTGTCTTCTCGTATTCGCTGGCCGCCTGTTCGTGCTCCTCAGCGGCGGCAGTCATCTCGTCGCTACCCTCTTTAAACTGGTCGAGGACATTGACGGCGTCGTGCGTCGAGCCGATTTCCGGAATCTGGTAGATGGCATCAAGTACCTTCTCGAAGCCGGCGAAGAGATCCTCCGCGCTGGATACCAGGGTCTCAATGCTGGCGTGCAGACTCGTCACCTTGTCGATCAGGTCGAGGACTCCGTTGACGTCCGCCCAGTACGGGAACTCGTCAACGTCGAAACCGCTTGCCACCCAGTCCACAGCCGCCACGACCTGACCGGCGACCGGTACACTTTTCGTGGCTAGCTTGATAATTCGCTCGAGTATCTTGTTGACGATATCGGCGCACTTCTCCGCGATCTTGATCGACACTTCGGCGAGTTTCTTGAAACCCACGCCGATCCACCGTGATCCCTCGCGAAGGATGGGACTGTCCGCTGGTTTGTGGGCGGTGCTGGTGATCATGGATAGGTTAGGGCTCGGCTCTGACCCGAAAGGATCACGTTGAGTAACGATGTTGA
>NZ_SLXQ01000021.1 GCF_004340875.1 Tamaricihabitans halophyticus
CCGGTCCCATCCCGAACCCGGAAGCTAAGCCCTCCAGCGCCGATGGTACTGCACCCCACCGGGTGTGGGAGAGTAGGACACCGCCGAACACACATCACGAAACGGCCAGACCCCACCAGGGGCCTGGCCGTTTCGCATTTCTAGCCACTTATTTGTCGTTGATTTTTATTCGTCGACAAAGACCGCGAATAGCGGTTCTTGAAGGCATCCGACAACGCGATGGTTCGCGCAGGCTACCCTGGTCGCGTGAGTTCGCCGCGATTCCTCGTGCTACAGCCGAAGCCCGATCAGCAGACCCGCTTGCACGACTGGCTCACCGAACCCCGAGACGAGCAGGCAGCAGCGCTGTTGGACACCAGACCGGCCTTCGGCGACGAACTGCCCACCGAACTCGACGGATATCAGGCGCTCATCGTCCTCGGTGCCGAAGGCGAAGTTCCCGCCGACAATCCCGCCGACGGCGCGGCCGCGCTCGCGCCCCTACGCGCGCTGCTGTCCACCGCGGTCAGCACGAGTACACCGACACTCGCGATCAACCTCGGCGCCCAACAACTCGCGGTGGCCACCGGCGGCCGAATCCGTTCCGCCGACCGTGGCCCGGAGCTCGGGCCACGACTGGTTGCCAAGCGAGACTCCGCGACAAGGGACCCGCTGTTCGGGGATCTTCCGCTTACCCCGGATGTGCTCCAGTTCCACGAACAGGAGATCGAACCCCTACCGCCCACGGCGGAACTGCTCGCATCCGCGCCCAGATGCGCGAACCAAGCCTTCCGAGTGGGTCGCTACGCGTACGGGCTGCAATTCCACATCGAGACAACAACCAGCCAGTACCTCGCCTGGTTCGCCGAACGACCAGACCTCGCGGAGCGGATCCGGCCGGCGGCGCTGGACGCGGACCACCTCGACGAGGTCCACGAAGCGATCGCGGAAACCTGGCGCCCGTTCGTGCAGCGCTTCGCTGACCTCGCCACCGGTGGCCTGGAAGGCTCGACCACACCCCGCGAGTTACCGCTTGTATAGCCCACGCGCGAAATGTCGGTTAACGTCTCACCCTATCTGGGGAGGAGTTGGTGATACGTTAACGATGTACCGTCAGGCGAGCGCGTGAAGCAACCAGTTGCCAAGCCACACCGGAGGTAGCGGTGGACGTGTCGCTGCTGGTCGTAGTAGTCGTCACCACGGCACTGGTATTCGATTTCACGAACGGATTCCATGACGCCGCCAACGCGATGGCCACCACGATCGCGACCGGAGCACTGTCACCGCGAATCGCGGTCGCGTTATCCGCCGTACTGAACTTGATCGGCGCCTTCCTGTCGGTCGAAGTGGCCAAAACGATTTCCGGCGGCATGGTCGATGACGCCGCGATCGGCCCCGAGGTGATCTTCGGCGGACTGATCGGGGCCATTATCTGGAACCTGCTGACCTGGTACGTAGGCCTGCCTTCCAGTTCCTCGCATGCGTTGTTCGGCGGACTGATCGGTGCGGCATGGGTTGCCGCCGGCACGGGAGCCATTCACTTCGACAAGATCGTGGAAAAGGTGCTGCTCCCGGCGATCGCCTCACCGGTACTGGCTGGCCTGGTAGCGATGATCGCGACCTACCTGGTTTACCGGCTGGTCCGGCGCCGACGTTCCCGAGGTCGATCCGCTGGTTTCCGTGCCGGCCAGATCCTGTCCGCCTCGCTGGTGTCGCTGGCGCACGGCACCAACGATGCGCAGAAAACCATGGGTGTCATCACGCTCACCCTGGTCACCACCGGCATGCTCCCGACAGGCGCGGCTCCGCCGCTCTGGGTGATCGTGAGCGCCGCGCTGGCCATCGCGCTTGGCACCTACCTCGGCGGCTGGCGAATCATCTACACCATGGGCAAAGGCCTGACCGATCTGGAAGGCCCGCAGGGTTTCGCGGCGCAAACGAGTTCGGCGAGCGTCATCCTGGTCTCCTCGCAGCTCGGTCTGCCGTTGTCCACCACCCATGTCTGCTCCGGCGGAGTGATCGGCTCTGGCCTTGGCCGCAGGGAAGCGCCGGTGCGCTGGCGGGTAGCCGGCCGGATGTGCGTGGCCTGGCTGATCACCTTGCCCAGTGCTGCGGTCGTCGGCGCGATCGCCAGCATGATCACCTCGACGGGCACGGTCGGTACGGTCGCGGTCGCCATCGTTGGCCTGGCTGTTGGTGGCGGCCTGTACCTCGCGTCTCGGCGCCGACCGGTGGGGCCACGGCATGCGGCCGCGTCCTCGGATGGCGAATCGGACAGCGAACCGAGCCGGGTGGCCGCCTGATTCGCCTCCGGGCCGCTACTGTGGTGCGCGTGGTGATGCGCTGTCATGCCTGAGCGGACTCGGAACTCGCCGTCCGTGGCGCGCTACGGGCTCACGGGAGACCAGGCCGAAACGATGCTGGCCGAGGCGGGCTGGTGGGGGCCGGTCGGCCCAACACCCGGCAACGATGTCCTGCTCGCTGCCCTTTCCCGCAGCCCGGACCCGGACCTGGCGCTACGCGGGCTCGATCGGCTCCGCGAGGCACTCACCGACTGGACGGAGCTGCGGACCGAACTCGTCGCGGACAGCCCACTGCGGGCACGGCTATTCGGTGTTCTCGGCTCCTCCACGGCGCTGGCCGACCACCTGGTCGCCAACCCAGCGGAATGGCGGCGCCTCCTCGGGGCCGGCGGCCCTGGCACGGTTGGTAGCCCAAGGGAAGACGGCCCAAGGGAAGACGGCCCCGAACCAGCCGACCCGGAAACGACCGGTGAGGTGGTCGCCGACGGCGCGACGGGCGGGCGGATTCTGCGGCGCGGCACCCGGGTGCTGCTGGACGCGATCGGTGCCGATCCGGACGCGGATCCGGCGACCGCGCGTGCCGAGCTGACCGACGCGGCGGGCATCCAGGCACTCCGCGCGGCCTATCGGGGACTGCTGCTGGATATCGCCGCTGCCGACCTGGCACACCTCATCGAGCCGACCATGCCCGATCCGGGCTATGCCGAGATCGCCGGCGCGCTGACCGAACTCGCCGAGGCAGCCCTGATCGCCTCGCTGGCGGTGAGCCGCGCGACCGTGCTCCCGGATGCGTCAGCGGAGCAGCCCCGGCTTGCGGTGCTGGCCATGGGCAAATGCGGTGGACAGGAGCTCAACTACGTCAGCGATGTGGACGTGGTGTTCGTCGGCGAGGGAGATCTGGTGCTCGCCGCGCGCCTGGCGAGCACGATGATGCAGGTCGCCGGCAAAGCCTGCTTCGAGGTAGACGCGGCCCTGCGGCCCGAGGGCAAGGCGGGCGAGTTGGTTCGGTCGATGGACGGCTACGCCAGTTACTACCGGCGTTGGGCGCGCACGTGGGAGTTTCAAGCGCTGCTCAAGGCTCGGCCCATCGCAGGTGACCGTGAACTCGGCGCCAGGTATCTGACCGAGATCTGGCCACAGGTGTGGACGGCGGCGAACCGGGACAACCTCGTGGGCGATGTGCAACAGATGCGCCGCAAGGTTGAGCGACATCTGCCGAGCGATATCGCCGGCCGCGAGCTCAAACTCGGCCCCGGCGGGCTACGCGATGTCGAGTTCGCGGTACAACTCCTGCAGCTGGTACACGGACGTAATGACCCGCAACTGCGCGTGCGCGCCACCCTCGGCGCGCTGCGTGCGCTGGCCGCCGGTGGTTATGTGGGACGAGCTGATGCGACCGAACTATGCGAGTCGTACCAGTTTTTGCGCACCGTGGAGCACCGGTTACAGCTGCAGCGGCTCCGCCGCACCCATCTGTTGCCAGCCGAGGACGATGCCGCCGAGCTGCGCTGGCTTGCCCGCGCCAGCGGGGTCGTGGCCAGGCGCGGTCGATCGGCGGGCGCCGAACTACAGGCGGAGGTGCGCAGGCACGCGGGGCGGATCCGGCGACTGCACGAGAAGCTGTTCTACCGACCGCTGCTGGAAGCGGTATCCAGGGTGCCGAGCGAAGGGCTCCGGCTCACCACCGAGCAGGCTCTCGAGCGGCTGGCCGCGCTCGGCTACGCGGCGCCAGATGGCGCGCTGCACCACATCAAGGCGCTCACCGAGGGGATGAGCAGGCGCGCCTCGATCCAACGGACCCTGCTGCCGGTGCTGCTTGACCTGCTCGCGGAAACCCCTGATCCGGATCGCGGTCTGCTCGCGTATCGCCGGGTCTCCGAGGAGCTGGCGAACACCCCCTGGTACCTGCGGGTGCTGCGGGACGAAGGCGCCGTAGCGCAGAACCTGGCCACGGTGCTCGGCGCCGCTCGGTTCGTGCCCGATCTGCTGATCCGCGCGCCCGAAGTACTGCGGCTGCTCGGCCAACCAGATGAGCTGGCGCACCGCGATCCCAGCGAGGTGGCGCGGTCGTTGCGGCGCACCGTGGGCCGGCACCACGAACTGCGCGAGGCCGTTGCCTCGGCCCGATCCCTGCGGCGGCACGAACTGGCGAGGGTGTCCTGCGCGGATCTGCTCGGGCTGATGTCGGTACCCGAGGTGTGCCTTGCCCTGTCCAGCGTCTGGATCGCGGTGCTCGATTCGGCGCTGGAGGTGGCGACGAGGGTGACCGCGGCCCAGTGGGGCAGCCAGCCAGCGCGGATCGCGGTGCTCGGCATGGGGCGGCTCGGTGGTGGTGAACTCGGCTACGGCTCGGACGCCGACGTGTTGTTCGTCTGCGAACCAAGCGCTACCACCGGCGCGGACAGTGTGGGCAGTGCGGACAGTACCGAAGCGGTGCGGTTCGCCAGCGCCGTCGCCGAGCAGGTACGCAAGGCTCTTGGCGGGCCGAGTCAGGACCCCGCGTTGCAGGTGGATGCCGATCTTCGCCCGGAAGGTCGCAATGGGCCCCTGGTGCGCACCCTCGACTCGTACCTCAACTACTACCGGAAATGGGGCGATGTCTGGGAGCACCAGGCGCTGTTGCGAGCACGCTACGTTGCCGGCGACGCCGAACTCGCCCAGCGGTTCATCACGGCCATTGAGGAGTTCCGGTATCCGGCCGGTGGCGTGGACGAGGCGCGCGCACGGGAGGTCCGTCGGATCAAGGCGCGGGTCGACACCGAACGCCTGCCGAGGGGCGCGGACCCGAAAACGCACACCAAGCTCGGGCGCGGTGGTTTGGCCGACGTGGAGTGGACCATTCAGCTGCTCCAGCTGCAGCACGCGGATCAGGTGCCCGCACTGCGGACCACGTCGACCATCGACGGTTTGCGCGCCGCGGCCGAGGCCGACCTGCTCGACCGGCAGGACGCCGAAGCGCTCGAAACGGCCTGGCTGCTGGCGACCAGGGTGCGCAACGTGGCGACACTGGTGCGGGGCAAACCCACCGATCAAGTGCCGACCTCCGGGCGCGAGCTGGCCGCGGTCGCGTTGATCGTCGATCCGGACGCGGACGATCCCGGCGAGTTCCTGGACTCTTACCGGCGTACGACACGTCAGGCGCGAACGGTCGTCGAGCGAGTGTTCTACCAGTCATAACGGTCAGCGGACCGCGCGTCGTACAGTGACCGGCGTGACTGCTGCGACGCCTTTCAGCGTGCGGATGACCGTACGCAACTACGAACTCGACACCCTCGGGCACGTGAACCAGGCCGTGTACCACTCGTACGGCGAAGTGGCGCGGACCAGCTTGTTCGACGCGTCCGGTTGCCAGTTCGACAAACTGATGAACATGCGGCTCGGTGCCGTGCTGCTTCAGTCGACCATCAACTACCGCAGGGAGCTCCGCGCGAACGACGAGTTCGACGCCAGCGCGGATGTGCGGTTCGGCACCGGAAAGTCGTTTCACATCGACACCGTTCTGACCAAAGTAGACGGAACGGTATCCGCCGAGATCACCTGCGTTCTCGGCCTGATGGACTTGGACGCGCGCAGGCTCGTGACCGACCCGCGGGCGAGGTTCGCCGATGCGGGTGCGGATATCGCGCTGCTCACCGGCCGCCGGGCCTAGCCTTCGGCGTTGCCAATCTTGAGGCCGCCACCGCGAGCACGGCGCCGAGTGCGGCGCCCAGCGTATTGGCGAGCCAGTCATTGGTGGCGCAGCTTCTGCCAAGCACGGGGAGAAACGCCTGAATCACCTCGATGACCGCGGAAGCGCCACTCGCGACGAGCAGCATGGTGCCGGGACGGCCGGTCAGGATGCCAGCGAGTAGTACTGGCGGCACGAACAGCACCAGGTTCGCCATGAGTTCGACCGCGCCAAGAGTGGGCAGGGACCACGCCACGGTGCAGCCGACCACGAGGTCTCGATCCGCCGGCAGGAGGGTGAACAGCGCTACCGCCAAGATCGACAAAGTCAGCAGCGCACCGGTGATCCGCGATCGCGTGGTTAGCCAGGATCCCGCGAGCGGGCCAAGGATGAGCAGGGCGACGAGGGCGGCGGTGGTGAGCCACGGATACGTGACGACGATCGTGGAGAGCACCGTTGGACTTTAACGATCGTCGGTCGCGCGATCCCAGATCGCCGCGGTGGCCGCCATCGGGTCCGCCCGCACGACGGGTGGCAGTTGCCAGATCCGCGCCAGCCCGTCTCTTGGCTGGTACCGGGGCCAGCCGGGGTCCCCGGTTACGGCGAAGGCAACCCATGCCTCGCGGATCGCGCTGGACAGGGTGTCGAACCCGTCCGGAACCACCGGACCGAACAGGTCCGCGGCCACCGGGCCGTCCGGGACACCGAAGACGAACGGCACGTCGAGGCCGTGGCAGGCACCAAGAACAGGGTCGGCCGACCAGGCGAACTCATAGAGATACGTGTGGCCGCCGATACCGGCGTGCGCCTGCGCGCACCAGTGCGCGGGCAACCGGAACATCCCGTCCGAAGCCAGCACAGTGGACAGTTCCGCATCGCTGATCCCTGGGCGGGCCCGGCGGTAGTCCCGCACCGCCGCAGCGTCCAAACCCATGCTTCGCGCGGACCGTAGCGGATCAACCGCCGCCGGATCCGCGCCCACCGTGAAGACCCGAGCTTCGTCGGCCATCGCGCCGCAGATCAGCTCGATCGACCGGCCCGCCCCGGTGCGCCGCATCTCCGCCCACGGCTGCTCGTCGAGCAGCTCACCGTCCAGTGCCACCGCGTACGGGCTGTGCGGGTGGGTCCAGGCGCCTGGGTCCGCGGACATCACCACGACCGGGTTCCACTGCGCCGCGTGGATGGCCTCCGGCGCTACGCCGGCGAGCGCATCGGCGGTCGGCTCGATCCCCAGCTCGTCGGTGATCATTCTCGACACCGCGCGTGCCTCGTCGGTCGGTAGGAACACATTGCCGGGGCTCTGCGCGATCGCCCGGTGGAACAAGCCGTCCGCGGCTCCACTGGCGACCAGCGCGACGATCGAGGTCGCGCCCGCGGACTGCCCGAATACCGTCACCCTGTCTGGATTCCCGCAGAACTCGGCGATATTGTCCCGCACCCAGCGCAGCGCGGTGAGCTGGTCAAGTACGCCGCGGTTGGCGGGGGCGTCGGCGACCCAGCCGAAGCCTGGATAGCCGACCCGGTAGTTCATCGACACGAGTACGACACCGGCGCGGGCAAGCACAGTTCCGTCGAAATCCGGGCTGGTCGCGGAGCCGCCGACGAAACCACCGCCGTGCAGCCACACCATGACCGGCAAGTCGGCGGCGCCAGGCCGTGGTGTCCAGACATTCACGGTCAGGCATTCCGGATCGGTGCCCGCGCGCGGCGCCTGTGGGCGTTCCGGCTGGGGAACCGAAGCGCCGAACGACCGAGCGTCGCGCACGCCGTCCCATGAAGGCGCCGGCGAGGGTGCCAGATACCGCAGTGGGCCGTGTAGCGGTGCCGCGTAGGGGATCCCGCGAAACGACGTCACCCCGTTCGCCGACACCCCGCGTACCGCGCCGGATCTCGTGTGCACGATCTCGCCCATGCTGTCTCCGCCCCGCGTGTGGCTCTCCTGGGCCCAGCATGGCATGAGTCCGGGATGCCGCGCGCCCCGCTGTTCGGCTAACCCATCGCCATCTTGTCTGCTGGGGTTGACACCGAGTCTGCAGAACACCATTCTGCATAGAAGAAGTCGACGAGGCGAGGTGAGCGATGCCGCTCGGACTGTCGGTGGCAAGCCGCAGCGGCCTACCCGCGCGCCGGTTCGGCGAGCTGGCTGCCTATGCCGAGACCGCGGGGTTCGACAACTTCTTCGTCGCCGAGCGGGTCGCTGACTCGTTGGCGCTTTGCCAGGCGGCGCTCGCCGCCACCAGTACGATTACCGTCGGTACCGCGGTGGCCAATGCGCGACTGCGGCATCCCGCGCTCACCGCGATGACCGCGGCCACTATGGATGAACAGCACGGCGGCCGGTTCCTGTTAGGGCTGGGCGTGGCCAACCCTGCGCTCAATGAGGACTCGCTGGGGATACCGCCCGCCGCGCCGGTGCCGTTCATGCGGGACTACGTGGCTAGCCTGCGCGAGGTGCTTGCCGGTGGCCTTGGGCTGGACCGTCCCGCGCGGCGCGAAGTTCCGGTGTACCTCGCCGGGCTGCGGCCGCGAATGCTGCGGCTTGCCGCCGAGATCGGTGACGGCGTGCTGCTCAACCTCACGACGTCGCGCACGATTCCGGACGCCATTGCCCAGATACGCGCGGCGGGGCGGCAGCCAGCCGTCGGATGCGTGCTGCCGTGCGCGCTCGGCGTGGACCGCGCCGATGCCCGAGATGCTGGCGCTGAGCTGATCCTTGGCTACGCGCGGCATCCCGCGGCCGCGCGGATCTTCGCCGCCAGTGGCCACACGGACGAGCTCGCTCGCCTTGCCCGGCTGCTCGACGACGGCCGTCGCGCCGAAGCGCTCAGACAGGTCAGCGATGCGCTGGTGGACGATTTCCTGCTCTGGGGGGATGAACAGGAGGTCGCCGGTCGGTTGCGTACTTATCTGGCCGCCGGGGTGGATCTGCCGATCCTGTTCCCGATTGGCACGGCGGGTGACCAGCCCGATCGTTCCGGACTGTCCGAATGGGACACCGCAGTGCGCCGGACCGTCGAGGTCGCTGCCCGGATCCGACCACTGATCGACAGGGCCAACCACTGATCGAAAGGACAGCGCGGTATGAAAAGGCCAAGAGGACTCAATCACGTCGCCTACGTCACCACGGACACGGCCGCCACCAAGCGGTTCTACACCGAGATACTTGGTATGAAACTGGTTGGTCACGCCATCGACGACAGTGTCGGCAGCACCGGCGAGCAGACCAGGTTCCTGCACACGTTCTTCGAGATGGGCGACGGCAGCTGCATCGCGTTCTTTGAGATCGAAGGCCAGCTTCTCGACCACCACGACTCGCCATTGCCGCGCTGGGCGCCGCATCTGGCGCTGTCCGTAGGCAGCATGGACGAGCTGAACGCCGCTCATCAGCGGCTGCTCGGCGAGGGCATCAAAGTGCGTGGCGTGATCGACCACGAGGGAACCTGGAAGTCGATCTACTTCTTCGACCCCAACGGGGTGCGGCTCGAACTGACCTATCAGGTGCGTCAGCTCAACGACGACGATGCCGCCGCGGCCACCACGGCGGTAGCGCAGTGGATATCCGAGCACACCACGAGCACCAGCTGACGGCCGCTGGCGGAGCGCATGATCGAGCTGCTGCACATACCGATGGCCGGTGCCGCCGGTCAGATCGATGTCTACTCCGGAGTGTCCCGCATGGCCGGCAAGTTGTGGGGCTCGTTGCACCGCGCCGAAGGGGGGTCGAAGACGGCCGTTGTGGTAGTTCATCCATCGTCCAACTTTCTCGGTCACTACCTGCTGGCACCGTTGGCCGAGCGCGGTGTGGACGCGGTCGGCTTGACCACCCGATATCTCGGTAACGACAGCACGCTGCTGATGGAGAACTGCGTGCTGGACATTGGCGCGGCGGTAGCGTTCCTGCGTGAGCGCGGCTACGAGCGGATCGCGCTGGTCGGCAACTCCGGCGGCGGCGGTTTGGTCGCGCTCTACCAGAGCCAGGCGGAATCGCCGAGCGTCCGGCATACGCCAGCCGGTGACCCGCCGGATCTCACCGCGGCCACCCTGCCCCCGGTCGACGCGCTGATCGAGCTGATGGCCCATCCCGGCCGCGCCATCGTCTACACCGAATGGCTCGATCCAGCCATTGTGGATGAACATGATCCGTGGCGGCGGGATCCGTCGGTTGACCTGTTCGATGAGCGTAACGGTCCGCCGTACACTCCGGAGTTTCTCACCCGCTTCCGTACCGCGCAGCTCGACCGTAACCGCCGGATCACTGCCTGGGTCCGGGAAACGCTTGCTGGGCTGGCGGAGAATCCAGCCGGGGTGCGGGATCTGCCGTTCGTCGTACACGGAACCGGCGCGGAACCTCGGTTTCTCGACCTCACCATGGAACCGACCGGGCGGGCCCCAGGCACTATGTGGGGTCCTGCCGCGCAAGCCAACCTGATGCCGGCTTCGCTCGGTCACCACACCAGTCTGCGCTCTTGGCTGTCCCAGTGGAGCATCGACGAGTCCCACTGCGCCGGTCCGTACCACCTGGCTCGGACCAGCGTGCCCACCTTGGTGCTGTACGGGACCGCTGACCAGGCCTGTTTTCCCAGCCATGCGCGTTCGTTGTTCGACGCCGTGCCGCACGAGAACAAGGAGCTGCGCGCGGTCGAGGGTGGCACGCATTACCTGCAGGGCCAACCTGGGCTGGTGGCTCAGGTGGCCGACGCCGTTGTCGATTGGGTGCGGCCGGCGTAACCGCCGCGCCGGGATTGGGAGGTCTGATGACGGTACTCGACGACGTGCGGCGTGGCATGATCCCGGCGCATATCTACAACGACGAGGACATCTTCCGGCTGGAACGGGACCGCGTGTTCGGCCGCTCCTGGCAGTTCGTCGCGCACGAATCGGAGATTCCCTCGCCAGGTGACTATGTGGTACGCCGTGTGCTGGACGACTCGTTCATCGTGGTCCGCGACGAGCAGGGTGATGTCCGGGTGCTGTTCAACATGTGTCTGCACAGGGGCATGCAGGTGTGCCGGGCCGAGATCGGCAACGCCTCGCACTTTCGCTGCCCGTACCACGGTTGGTCGTATCGCAACGACGGTCGGCTGGTCGGACTGCCGTTCTACCGCGATGCCTACGGCGGCGAGTCAGGCTTCCGGCGTGCGGGCCAGACGCTGCTCCCCGCGCCCTCACTGGATATCTACAACGGACTGATATTCGTCAGTCTGGACGCCGATGCGCCACCACTGCGGGACTACCTCGGTGATTTCGCGTTCTATCTCGATTACTACACCCGGCAAAGCGATGCCGGCATCGAGCTGCGCGGGCCGCAACGCTGGCGGATCAAGGCAAACTGGAAGATCGGCGCGGAGAACTTCGCCGGCGATATGTACCACACCCCACACACCCATACGAGCGTGGTCGAGATCGGCCTGTTCCGGGAGCCCAAGGCGGAGAAACGCAAGGACGGCAGCACCTACTGGGCCGGCAATGGCGGCGGCACCACGTACAAGTTGCCGCCAGGAACCTTTGATGAGCGGCTGCGCTACGTCGGCTACCCGGACGAGATGATCGCGCGGATGAAGGAAACCTGGTCTGCCGCTCAGCAGAAGGTCATCGGGGAGAACGGTTTCATGATCTCCGCGGCCTCGTTGTTTCCCAATCTGAGTTTCGTGCACAACTGGCCCAAGGTGGCCGACAGCGACGACGTGTTGCCGTTCATGTCGCTGCGCCTGTGGCAACCGGTGAGCGCGGACGAAACCGAGGTACTTTCCTGGTTCGCCGTGGACAAGCAGGCACCGGAACAGTTCAAGCTGTTGTCGTACAAGGCATATCTGATGTGCTTCGGCAGCAGTGGGATGTTCGAGCAGGATGACGTGGAGAACTGGGTGTCCATGACAAGCACGGCGGCTGGTCAGATGGCGCGGCGGCTGCGGCTGAACAGCCGGATGGGCCTGCTTGCCGACGACACCACGGTCACCGAGGCGCTCGGCTCGGACGAGTTCGCCGGACCTGGCACCGCTTACGTCGGCTATGCCGAGCACAACCAGCGCGCGCTACTGCACAGGTGGGCCGACTACCTGGAGCAGCCAATCGCGGCTGCCGATCCTGTTGATATTGGCGCGCGGCCATGACGGCGCGCTCCGGGGCCAGCCTACCGTTCGACGACCAGCGTCACCTGCTCGCGCACCGATGGCTGGTGGACGAGACCTATCTGCTCGACGCGCAGAACTACGCCGCATGGCTGGAACTGCTCGCCGAGGACGTTCGCTACCTCATGCCGGTGCGGGCGACCACCGCGCTCGGTGCCGGGTTCGACACCGCCCCGGGGATGGCGCATTTCGACGAGGACAAGTACTCGCTCAGCCGGCGGGTGGCCAGATTCGCCACCGAGCACGCCTGGACGGAGGACCCACCGTCGCGGCTGCGGCACCACCTGAGCAATGTCCGTACCTTCGCGACCGACCGGGCGGACGAGTTGCTTGTGGACTCGGCCGTGCTGCTGTTCCGCAGCAGGGGTGATGTGCGCGAACCGGCGCTGGTTTCCTACGGCAGACAGGACCTGCTCCGATCCACTTCGGACGGATGGCTGCTTGCGCTTCGGTCGATCACGGTTGATGAGTCGGTATTGCGGATCCAGAACTTGGCAGTGTTCCTATAAGTGAGGCTGGTTCCTATGAGTGAGGCTGCTCCTATGCGTGAAGATGGGCCCGAACCATCGGCAGCGACCGAGGACATCGTGGTCGCCAACGAGTTCGCCGAGGTATGGGTGCGTAGGGTGGAGACCCGCAACGGTGCGCGACTGCTGATCGAGTCGCCACGCAGTGGCCAGTGGATCACCTTGTGCCCGCTCGAGTTGGAGGCGCTTACCTGGCAGACCCCGCAGACGTTCTCGGCGATGATCAGCAATCCGATGTCCCCGCTGATCGCGGGGGAATCGTGAACCGGCCGGCGAGGTGACGTCGTGACGGGATGGCTCGCCGGGCGGCGCGCGCTGGTGATCGGGGCTGGGTCTGGTATTGGCCGCGCGGTCGTCGAGGCCTACCTGGCCGAGGGGGCAAGGGTCGCTGTTCTCGAACGCGATCAGGCCAAATGCCAGGCGCTGACCGAGGCGCGACCCGATGTTCCGGTCGTCGCGGGCGATGCGACCACGGCTGCGGCCAACGAGGAAGCCGTGCGCGTCGCCGCCGAGGCGTTCGGTGGGCTGGATGTGCTGGTGCACTGTGCCGGGGTGTTCGACTTCTACCGAAAACTATCTGAATTGGATAGTCAGGCGCTCGATCCGGCGTTCGACGAGATCTTCGCGGTGAACGTGAAAAGCTGCCTGCACGCCGCGCGGGCGGCCGTTTCCGAGCTGTCCAACTCCGGTGGCGCGGTGATCCTCACCGAGTCCACTTCGGCCTACTATCCCGGCAGGGGCGGGGTGCTCTACGTGGCTTCGAAGTTCGCGGTGCGCGGGCTGGTCACCGCACTCGCCGCCGAACTGGCACCGGCGGTCCGGGTCAACGCGGTCGCACCGGGCGGCACGCTGGACACTGACCTGCGCGGTGCCTCCGCGCTGGGGCTGGCTGGGCGCCGGCTGGATTCACCGGATCGACCTGCCGAGCTGGCCGCGCGCACGCCGCTGAATGTGGCGCTTTCCGCCGCAGATCATGCGCGCAGTTACGTGTTCCTTGCTTCCGCGGGAGCCCGTGGGATCACCGGCGACGTACTGCACTCCGACGGTGGCATCGGAAGTCGAACCTGAGTGAGGTGGTGACGTGACACGGGAACTGGTGGCCGCCGCGTGCCGGGTACTGGCCGCCCGTGGGCTGACTGATGGCCTGCTCGGGCATGTCAGCTTGCGGGCGGATGCCGAGCGGTTGCTGGTGCGCTGCCGGGGTCCGCGCGAGCGCGGTCTGGCGGACACCGAGCCGAGCGATATCCGACTGGTCACCCTGGATGGCGCCGAGGGAGCGCCGGGAGAGTTGGACGGGTACGTGCCGCCGAACGAGCTGCCGCTGCACACCGAGGTACTGCGAGCACGGCCGGAGGTGCGGGCCGTGGTGCACGCGCATCCGCCGGCGACCGTGGCCGCGGACCTGGCCGGTCTCGCCATCCGCCCGATTATCGGGGCCTTCGATATTCCCGGCGCGCGGTTGGCGCGCGGCGGTGTGCCCGTCTACCCGCGCGGCGTGCTCATCCGCGACCGGTCGCTGGCTGCCGAGATGGTGTCCGCGATGGCCGAGTGCCCGGTGGTGCTGCTCCGTGGGCACGGGTTGACCAGCGCCGCTGACGGGGTCGAGCGGGCGGTGCTGCAGACCATCAGCGTGGACCGCATCGCCGCGCTCGCCCTCGCCGTGCGCGCGGCCGGTGGGCAGCTAACCGACCTGCCGGACGCCGATCTGGCCGAGCTGCCCGATCTCGGCGCGGGATTCAACGTCGACGTGGCGTGGCGGCATGAGCTCGCCCGACTCGGCGAACGTGGCCATCCGTCCTGGTTAGACTCCTCGCCATGAGCGCGGCTCGACGGGACGCGGACGGTCCCACTCCACCCCAGAATCCGCCGGTGTCCCAGAATCCGCCGGTACCCCAGTATCCGATCGAGTCAGTGGACAACGCGCTCAAGTTGCTGCTGCTGTTCGCGGAGCAGCCACGGATCCGGCTGACCGACGCGAGCAGTTATCTCGGGGTGGCGTCCTCGACCGCGCATCGCTTGTTGGCCATGCTGCAGTACCGGGGTTTTGTCCGGCAGGACACGGCATCCAGGGCCTACGAGCCAGGGGGCGCGCTGGCCACCGTCGCCACCGCCGTGCTCCGCCAGGTGGACGCCCGCGCTCGGGCGCGTCCCGTGCTGGAACGGCTGAACCTCGAGTTCGACGAGACGGTGCACCTCGGCCGGCTGGTCGGCAGCCAGGTCAACTTCCTCGATTCGATCGAGAGTGGTCGGGCGGTGCGGGTGGCTTCGCGGGTGGGCCGGTCGCTGCCGGCCCACTGCACGTCGACCGGCAAGGCGATGTTGTCCACGTTGAGCCAGACCGAGCTGCACCGGCTGTACCCGGAGGAGCAGCTGGCCGCGGTGACGGACAAGACGATCACCTCCCGTGCCGCCCTCGAGCGCGAGCTCGCCACCACCCGCAAACGCGGTTACGCGGCGAGCAAGCAGGAAAGTGAGGAGAGCGTCGCCTCCGTGGCGGTGGCCATCACCAGCCCGAGCGGGAGTCTTTACGCGGTCAACGTCTCCATGCCGACCACCCGCATCTCCGCCGCCGTCCGGAGCAGCGTGGCCGAGGCACTCATCGACGCGGCGAAGGAAATCGCCGAGCTACTGGTCTGACCCGCGAAGTCTCCGATGCGGGGAAGTGGCCACGGTGACATGATCGACGGCCATGGCAGTCGCCAAAGTGAGTGAACAGTCCGTGCGGGCGCTGGCAGACCCCCGTTCGTTCGAGCGAGGGCGCGCCTATTTCACGGCGGGCCGGGTGCGCCGGTTCACGGTCGACGGGACATCGGTGACCGCGACGGTGGCCGGTACGAGCGTCTACCAGGTGCGGCTGGACGTCGCACGGCGTGGGCTGGCGGCCCGGTGCTCCTGTCCGTACGGGAAGGAGGGTGTGTTCTGTAAGCACTGCGTCGCGACCGCACTTGCCTGGCTGGATGCCGGCGGTGAGGTCGACGAAGCCCGCGCGCAGCCGGTGCCGGACGAGCGGCTGCGCGAGTTCCTGCTCGATCAGGACAGGGCATGGCTGGTGGATGAACTCCTGGCCGCGGCACGAGCTGATCGGGCGTTGCGGGCGCGTCTGGATGTGGCGGCCGGGGCCGAGGCGCGGACCGCCTATGACGCCCGAGCGCTGCGGGCACGTCTGGAACGAGCGATCGAGATCGGTGACTTCGTGCACTACGGCTCCGCGCACTCCTATGTCCAGGGAGTCGACGATGCACTGGACGAGGTGGCTGGCCTGGTTGGCGCGGGCTTTCCCGACGCGGCGGTGAAGCTGGTCGAGTACGCGTTGGAATTGTTGGACGGTGCGGCCTGGCAGGTTGACGATTCCGACGGTGGCATCGGGGATGCCATCGGCCGCGCTGAGGAGATTCATCTGGCCGCTTGCGCGGCTGGCGAGCCCGATCCGGTCGCCTTGGCTGAGTCACTGGTCGCACGGGCGCTGGCCAGTGACTACGAGGTATTTCTGAATGTGCTGCCGGACTATGAGCCTATTCTGGGACCGACCGGCATGGCTCGCTACCGAGAGCTGATCGAGAGTACATGGCGGGACCTGCCGCCCGCGGAACCGCACGACTACAGCGGCCGCCGGTTCGTCGTCAACTATCTGATGGAACAGTTGGCCGAATCCACGGGTGGCGCCGATGCGCTCATCGAGGTGCTGTCCCGCAACGTGACCAGCGGCGCCGACGTGCTGCGCATCGCCGAACGGCTATGTGCGGACGGTCGTGACGGGGAGGCGCTGGACTGGCTGGAACGCGGTTTGGCGGAGTTCCCTCCCGATCAGCGGCTGCGGTCGCTCGCCGCAGACTGCCACCTCCGAGCAGGACGCCAGGCGGAGGCCGGCGAACTGCTGTGGGCGAACTTCGCTGAGCGGCCAACCCTGGATTGTTACGTCGCGCTGCGCGAGGCCACTGGGCAGCGGTTTCCGGCCTGGCGAGAGCGTGCTATCGAACTGTTGCGGGCACAACCGTCAGCATCAGCCCGGTTTAACCCGCTGCCCTACCCTCGCGGAGCAGGGCATTCCACCCTGGTGGAAGTGTTGCTGTGGGAAGGCGACAGTGACGCGGCCTGGCAAGCGGCCAAGGACGGCGGCTGCCGAGACGACCTGTGGCTACGCCTGGCGCGAGATCGCGCCAGCGCCCAGCCGGAGGATGCGATCCCGATCCTGCTCGCCGCTGCGGACCAGGCGATCGGCCACAAGAACCGCGACTTCTACCGCATCGCCGCGCGGCTGCTCTCGGAAGCTCGCCCGCTGTTCATTCGCTGTGATCGCGCGGCGGACTTTGAATCGCGTCTTGCCGAACTGCGTGCCGAGCATCGCGCCAAACGGGCGCTGCGCGAGGAGCTCGACAAGGCTGGGTTGTGAAACAGCACGGCCGGTCCCGCGGGATTCGCGGAACCGGCCGGCCAGATCAGGGCAAGCTGTCTGCTACACGTCGTAGTAGAGCGAGAACTCGTACGGGTGCGGGCGCAGCCGCAGCGGGTCGATCTCGTGCTCCCGCTTGAACTCGATCCAGGTCTCGATCACGTCCGGCGTGAACACGCCACCTTCGAGCAGGAACTCGTGGTCGGACTCCAGGGTGTCCAGCACCGTGCCCAGATCGGCGGGGACCTGCGCGACGTCCTTGAACTCCTCCGGCGGCAGTTCGTAAAGATCCTTGTCGATCGGCGCCGCCGGCTCGATCTTGTTCTTCACTCCGTCGATCCCGGCCATCAGCATCGCGGCGAATGCCAGGTAGGGGTTACCGGACGAGTCGGGGCAGCGGAACTCGATGCGCTTGGCCTTCGGGTTGTTGCCGGTGATCGGAATCCGTACACAGGCAGACCGGTTGCGCTGCGAGTACACCAGGCTGACCGGTGCCTCATAACCGGGCACCAACCGGTGGTAGGAGTTCACCGTGGGGTTGGTGAAGGCGAGCAAGCTCGGCGCGTGCGCCAGGATCCCACCGATGTAGTGCCGTGCGGTGTCCGAGAGGCCGGCATAGCCCGACTCGTCGTGGAACAGCGGGGCGCCGTCCTTCCACAGCGACTGGTGGCAGTGCATCCCCGAGCCGTTGTCTCCGAACAGCGGCTTCGGCATGAAGGTCGCCGTCTTGTCATCGGCCCACGCGGTGTTCTTGATGATGTACTTGAACAACTGCAGGTCATCGGCAGCGTGCAGCAGCGTGTTGAACTTGTAGTTGATCTCCGCCTGGCCCGCGGTGCCGACCTCGTGGTGCGCGCGCTCCACGGTGAAACCGGAGGATTCCAGGTTCAACACCATCTTGTCGCGCAGGTCGGCGAAGTGGTCGACCGGCGGAACCGGGAAGTAACCACCCTTGAACCGGGTCTTGTAACCCTTGTTGCCGCCCGGCTCGTCGGCGCCGGTGTTCCACCAGCCCTCCACCGAGTCGATCTCGTGGAAGGATGCGTTCTCCGAGTTGGCGAAGCGGATCGAATCGAAGGTGTAGAACTCGGCCTCCGGGCCAAAGTAGGCGAGGTCCGCGACACCCGATTCGGTGATGTACTGCTCGGCCTTGCGGGCGATGTTACGCGGGTCACGGCTGTACGGCTCGTGCGTGAACGGGTCATGCACGAAGAAGTTGATCATTAGGGTCTTTTCGATCCGGAACGGATCGAGCCGCGCCGTGTACGGGTCGGGCAACAGCAGCATGTCCGATTCGTGGATCGATTGGAAACCGCGTACCGAAGACCCGTCGAAGGCTAGTCCGCTGCGGAAGGCGTCCTCGTCGAAGGCGCTCGCCGGGACGGTGAAGTGCTGCATGACGCCCGGCAGGTCGCAGAACCGGATGTCGACGAACCGCACGTCCTCGTCCGCGATATACCGGAGGACTTCGTCGGGGGAGGAAAACACGCTCGTAGACTCCTTATCGTCGTGGCTGCGGCCAGGGGCAGTCGTGCCTTGACCGCAGACGCTATGCGTACGGTGTTGCCCGGTCATCACCCGAATGTTTCGCAGGCGTTAACTAGCCGCCCAAACCGCACGGCACGTTACCGACACTGGCCGGTGCCGGCCGGTTCTGCGGGAACGCATACCCTGGACGGGTGGCGATGAGTGGCTCCCTACGGGAAGGCGCCGTGAGCGAAACCGAAGGTACCGACGTACAGCGATCACCGAATTGGCCTGGCGAGGACCTCGGGCTGCCAAAAACGGGCGCGGGCTCCGTAGCGGGCGCTGGTCGTCGCTTGGGCGCCCTGCTGATCGATCTCGTGCTCGCCTCGCTGATCACCGCCCTGTTCGTGCGGCCAGAGGTGGCCGAAGCCGCGGTGATGCAGCAGTACAACTACCTGGCGCTGGCACTCTGGGTTGGCCACACCGTGCTCTCCGCCAGCTTGTTCGGCATGACGCCGGGGATGGCCGCGCTGGGCATCCGGGTGGCCAGGATGGATGGGGCCCGGATGGTCGGCCCGGTGCGCGCACTGATCCGGTGCGTGCTCACCTTCCTGATCATTCCCGTACTGATCCGTAATCACGACGGCCGTGGTTGGCACGACCGCGCCACCGGCACCATCGTCGTCCGGCTGCGCTAGACGTTCGCAATAACCTCGCTAACCTTAAAGAACGCGGTCACCGGGCGTGCGGGGACGCTAGCGGCGGCGGATGGTGCGCTGCACGTTGCGCATCTTCGCGCCCTGCGGGGTCGGGCCCTTCGGCATCGCCGAACCCCTGCTGGCGAGCGCGGACAGCTTTGCCTCCAGCGCGCCAACCTGTCCCTTGGCCAGGTTGCGGGGCAGCTTGGTCAGGCTGCTCTGCAGTTTGCGCAACGGCACCTGGCCCTCGTCGTGGCCGATGATGATGTCGTAGATCGGCGTATCGCCAATCAGCCGCGCGATCCGCTTCTTCTCCTGTGCGAGCAGACCCTTGACCCGGTGCGGCGCGCCCTCGGCGACCAGAATCACACCCGGTCGACCGAGCACCCGGTGAATCGCGTCCAACTGTGTCGTGCCGGCGACGGTCGGCGTGACCCGCCAGTTGCCGCGCAGGTTGTCCAGCGCCCATGCGGCCGCACCCGGCTGGCCGTCGGCCTTGCTGTACACGTTGCGCTGCACACGGCGACCGAACACGATCACCGCGCCAAGTAGGCCGAGCGCGATACCGACCGGCAGTAGCATCCATTGAATACCGAGCAGCCAGCCGATCCCGAACACGACGCCGGTGACCAGCAGGAACGTGGCGAGTAGCCACGGGATCAGGCCTTTGTCTTCCTTGCGCTGCATCTTGAACGCCTGGAAGATCTGCCCGCGCCTGGCCTTGCTCGCCGCCTTTTTCGCCTTCTTGGCAGCCTTGCGCTCTTCCTTGGTCATGGTCTGCTTGCCCGCCATGTCCCCAGGATACGGGCGGCAGGGGGGAGCGAGACAGCCGGATTGCAGGATGGGCGGATATGGGTACATCCAGGTCGCCTGTCGGCGGCTGCTGGCAGGATGCGGGACATGGTGGCCAGCACCCCGCACGAAACTGTTACGCGCCAGGACCAGCTCCTCGCCGGTCTTGATCCGGAACAGCTCGCGGCGGTGCGTGCCCCGCGCGGCCCAGTGTGCGTACTGGCCGGCGCCGGTACCGGCAAGACCCGAACGATCACCCACCGGATCGCCAACCTGGTGCGGACCGGGCACGTCGCCGCGGGCCAGGTACTCGCGGTCACCTTCACCGCCAGGGCCGCAGGGGAACTGCGCACCCGGCTGCGCGGGCTCGGCGTGGAGGGCGCCCAGGCGCGCACCTTTCACGCCGCCGCGCTGCGCCAGCTGCGCTACTTCTGGCCGCGTGTCGTCGGTGATCAGCAGTGGGAGCTGTTGGACGGCAAGATGCGGCTGGTCAGTCAGGCGGCACATCGCGCGGGAATGGACGTGGAGTCCGATGGGCTGCGCGATCTGGCCAGCGAGATCGAGTGGGCCAAGGCGGCACTCATCGGGCCGGACGACTACCCGTCCGCCGCGGCCAGGGCGCACCGGCAGATCGCCGAACCCGGGGTGCGGGTGGCCAGCGTCTACCGGCACTACGAGCGGCTGAAGACCGAGGCTCGCCAGCTCGACTTCGATGATCTGTTACTGCACACCGCGGCGGCGCTCGAGGAGCATGGCGCGGTCGCCGAAGAGTTCCGGGACCGGTACCGCTGCTTCGTGGTGGACGAGTACCAGGACATCACCCCGTTGCAGCAGCGCGTGTTGGATGCCTGGCTGGGGGAGCGCGACGACCTTACGGTGGTTGGCGACGCCAACCAGACGATCTATTCGTTCGCCGGCGCGTCGACTCGCCCGCTGCTCGAGTTCTCCCGGCGGTTTCCCTCGGCGACCGTGGTCCGGCTGGAACGCGACTACCGGTCCACGCCACAGGTTGTCGGCTTGGCGAACAAGGTGATCGCCGGGTCGCGGGATCGGCCGGCTGGTTCGCGGCTGAACCTGGTAGGCCAGCGACCGGATGGCCCACAGCCGAGGTTCGCGGAGTTCGACGACGAGAGCGCGGAGGCCGTGGCGGTCGCCGGCCGGATCAGGGAACTGCTCGACGGTGGAACCCCGGTCAGTGAGATCGCCGTGCTGTTCCGGGTGAACGCCCAATCCGAGGTGTACGAGCAGGCACTGTCCGAAATGGACATTCCGTATCTGGTGCGCGGTGGTGAGCGCTTCTTCACCCGTCCCGAAGTGCGCCAGGCGATGATGGCGCTGCGTGCCGCGGAGCCGGCAGACGGCGAGCTGGTCGAGCGAGTTCGCGCGCTCCTCGAGCCAATCGGCTATATACCGGAGCCGCCGCAGGGCGGGGCCGCACGGCAACGCTGGGAGTCGTTGCGCGCGCTGGTCGAACTGGCCGAGGAATTCGCCGCGAGCACCGAAGGCGGGGCCGCGACCGAGCTGCCCAGATTCGCCGGTGAACTGGAGCAGCGCGCGCAGGCCCAGCATCCACCTCAGCTGGACGGGGTCACGCTCGCCTCGTTGCACGCCGCCAAGGGTCTCGAATGGGACGCGGTGTTCTGTGTCGGGCTGGTGGAAGGCACGCTGCCGATCCAGTACGCGCTCGGCGACGGCGCCCCTGCTGGTTCACTCGATGAGGAACGCCGGCTGCTCTATGTCGGGGTGACCCGCGCCAGGGAACATCTGTGGTTGTCCTGGGCGCTGTCCCGCGCGCCCGGTGGCCGGCCGCGTCGCTGTAGCAGGTTCGTGTACCCGTTGCTCCCCGAACAGCACCCGGCCTCCCGCGCCGCGGCGGGAACCCGGCCGCAGCGCACTGGCGGCAGTGCGGCGCGGCCGCGCTGCCGGGTATGCGATTCGGCGCTGACCGGCACGCTGGCGATCAAGCTCGGCAGGTGCGCGGACTGCCCAGCTCAGCTGGACGAGGAACTGCTTGCGCGGCTGAAGGAATGGCGGATGGCACGTGCCACGGAACTTCGAGTGCCGTCCTTTGTGGTGTTCACCGACGCGACGCTGATCGCGATCGCCGAGCAGCGTCCAACGGATTCGCGGGCATTGGTGTCGATTTCCGGTATTGGCGCGACGAAGCTCGAGCGCTTCGGCGCCGAGGTCCTTTCGCTCATCCGGGGCGAACGGTAAGCGACACCCCAGCGCACCCGCCTCGACCAGCGTTGACGTAGTTCATACCCCCAGCGGGCGAATCTTCCGAAAAACCTGTTGCATGGTGCCGTTGATCCCCCATAGTCTGCTCGTACTGGGTGGAAGCGCGCTCGGTACAACTGGTAACTGGACAAACGCGACAGCGTCGGACAGTGTCGAACGCCGTCGCCGCGAGACCGAGAAGGAGGTGGCCGCTGTGAAGATCAAGATGAATCTTGACACCCGTGGCTACCCCTGCGCTGGGGTCGTTCGCATGTCTGAGGCGAAATTCGCTCGTACGCACACCTTCCTCTCCCAGGGGAATGTCGTTGGCGTGCGCGTTTTCGAGCCAGTTATTGCCGGACCGATCCCGGCCGGCCGCGATGGTGTCGCGCCGACCGTTGGTCAGCCGAATGCAGTTCCGTCGTCTCGCGTTGTGCGAGGAGGGTCAGATCCTTAGATCAAGACCCGTCGAGGCAGCCAAAAGGCCGCGGAACCGCAACTCGGTTCCGCGGCCTTTTTGTTTGTCAAATTCGATCCGAGTGACACCGCAATCACTAACGGAGATGAACAGGAGCACTGGAATGTCATTACCGACCGTTCCGCGACCTCGAGAGGCATGGACCGACCCGCAGCCGGCGGGTGTTGACCTCCTGACTGAACTCGCGAACGGACTGCCGGACGTCGATCTTGAGGTGCCATGCCGCACTGGCGACCCCGACCTGTGGTTCGCCGAGGCACCCAAAGATCTCGAGCGGGCAAAGGCACTGTGTGCCGACTGTCCGTTCCGGACTGAATGTCTCGCTGGTGCCATCGAGCGCCAGGAGCCCTGGGGTGTATGGGGCGGCGAGATCTTCGAGCGCGGGCGCATCGTCGCCCGCAAGCGTCCGAGGGGTCGGCCCCGCAAGGCGGACGTCGCCGCATCCGGCGCCGCTACCAAAGGAACCGGTAGCGGAAACCGGAAGGAAGCGGCATGACCCAGCACACGCGAGTCACGACGCGGTACCCGCGAGCACTGAACTCCATCGACCCGGACCGCATGGCTTACCGGCCAACGCGCGGTTCGCGGCAGGGAAAGGATCGGAACAAAATGTTGATCAATGAAGCTCTGGCACGAGCCCGAATACGGGAATCAGAGCATTTCGCCTCGACACGGCGCGAGGCGCACCGGCTGGCCAGCGGCCGCCGGTGGCGCCGGGTGGAACGGTGGGCCAACAGGCGCGCCCGCCGCTACGCCTAACCACGAGCGCGTCGAGGCTTACCGCGATCGGCAGCGGCACCGTTGGCCGGCTGACCGGGGGTCAGACCTATGGCCAGTGGAGCGCGCCGGCGCTGGTGTGTGGGGCGCGGGTTGCTACCGCCCGCGCTCCACACACCCCAACGTTGGCCAGAGCTGGCGGCGCTCGGCCCGCTCGGCGGGCGCCATACTGTGCCAAGCTGTGCTGATGGGCGCACACACGCATGACGACGTGGACTGGGCGGCGAAGCTGCCGATCTTCCAGCGGTCCGATCGCCTGCATATGCGGGCACATCGGGAGATCGCTGATCGTTTGCTGGAGAGTTTGGCGAGCGCGGCCCCGCGGGCACGACCGACCGTGCTCGATATCGGCTGCGGAGCGGGCGGGATGGCGGCCGCGCTCACCGCCCGCCTTGCCGACAGCGGTGGTGGCACGGTGGTGGTCGTCGATGCCGTGCCCGAGTTGCTTATCGAAGCGGAAAACGCGGTACGGGCAGCTGCCAAGGGGCACGTCGAGGTGCGCGCGGTGCGCGCGGACGTCGCCGACGACGCGCTCGCCGAGCTGGTCCCGGCTGCCGATCTGGTCTGGGCCTCGCGGGTAGTGCACCATCTGCCCGATCAGCAGGCCGGGCTGCGCCGGCTCGCTGGCCTGCTGCGCGAGGGTGGTCTGCTGGCGATCGGCGAAGGTGGACTGCCGCCGAGTTATCTGCCATGGGACGTCGGTGTGGGTGAACCCGGATTCCAGCAGCGCCTGGACGCGGCACGAGACCAGTGGTTTGGCCGGTTGCGCGCGGGTATCAGCGAGGTAGTGCGGATGCCCTACGGCTGGTCGGCGGCGCTCGGCAAAGCCGATCTGCGCGAGGTTTCCGCGTTCAGCGTGCTCACCGACCACCCGGCTCCCGCTGCGGCCGAAGTGCGCGACTGGGTGGTGGACCGGGTGTCCTGGCTCGCCGAATCCGGCCATGACTGGTTGACCGAGCAGGACAGGGCAACCGCCGCGCGGCTGACTGATCCCGCTGATTCGGCTTATCTCGGCGATCGGGACGACGTGTTCCTGCTCGTCGCCGACAGTGTCCATTACGGATGGAAATGACCGCCGTGCACTGCGTCCAGTGCGGGCGCGCCAAGGCAACCGATGACCAGCTGGTCGCGCTCGCCTGGGTACAGGAGCGGGATGGTGAACTCGTGCGTTGGCGGTGTCCGGGCTGCGCGCGTGCGCACGTCCGTGACATCGAGGGAAAGCTCCCCGACGAGTACTGGTGACGTGCCGGGAATGGTCCACGGTCAGCCCGTCGGCCGCTGGCGCACCGACTGCTCCGCATGGACCGCGGGTCGTCGGCGTTTGCTCGCCAGCAGGAAGGCGCGACTGAGCTTGCGAACCACGCCTTCCGGGTCCGCGTGCAGCTCGAATGGCGTGCTGTGTACCAGGAGTACCCCGGTGTTCCGAAGGGCTTGGAGCGCAGGATCCTCCCACACGCGGTGTTTGCTGATCGTCCACGCCATCGCGACCTCATCCCACCAGGAGTCCACTGTGGCTACCGGTTGCACTAGCCGGTCGTACACGGTGATGTTCCAGCGTGGTGCGGGAATCGGCGTTCGCGCGGCCAGCCGCATGGCGAAGGCATGCACGGCCGCGCGGTTTCCCTGGCCGAGGTTGGCCAACGCCGCGCGGGGCGCCGCGGAACCACGCTGGCTGCCATTGTCCAGCTCGGCCCGTAGTTCGGCGACGCTACACATGCCCTGCCGCACCGGGACGGACAGCAGCGCGTCCAGCTCGTCCTCGGGTGTATTGCAGCGGGCGGCGTCCAGCGTGGCGCGCGCCGGTGGCGCGTAGCGAAGCTCGTCCGGAAGTATCGAGCTGAACAACCGGGTAGTTCGTTCGATATGGACGGTCGCCAGATCGCGTAACCGCCTGCTCGCGGGGATCAGCAGGTGGATCGGGCCGGTCGGCTGCACCGGCGCGCCATGTGCGCGCAGCGCGTCAAGTCCGGTGATGACGGCGTCCTCGCCGGCGTAGGCCGCCGCCGCGCGTACCAGCTGTCTTCGGCTCGGTTCGGTATTGCCAAGTTGGACCACTCCCGGCATGAGCCGTTGCCACGGCCCGTTCGGCTGGCATCGCCTGGCGATCAGCGAACGGGAAAGGCCGGCTCGCTCGAGGTCTCGGCGGTGAATCACGTCGTCGGTGGCAGCGCGACGAATGGCGGTGAGATCGATCTGTGTTTCGGTCATGACTCGATGGTCGGGTACCGAGCAGTAGTCGCGCGATCACTTCGAGCAAAATGTGGACAACTTTGAGTGATCAATGGCACATTCGCAAGTTACCCGTGGGTAACACTACTTAGTCGCGTACGTACAACCGCTCAGTCGCCGCGTGACTAGTACGTATCTGGCGCTATTCCGCGAATCCCGGCTGCCAGCGGGTCACGATAGCCCGCACGTCGAACTCCGCGTCCAACTGGCACTGGATCCCGACCGTGCCCGCGGTAACCCGATGGATCATCAGCCATTGCGGTGGCAGGTTCAGCGAACGCCCGGTCTGGAAATCGGCCCGCCGTGTATCGGTCAACCGGCCAGCCTGGCGCTGGGCCCACCGCCGGGTGAAGTGGAATCGTGAGGTGCGCAAGGGCTCGACGAGCGGCGCAAGGTAGGAGTACACGTCCTCGGCGTCGATCTCGGTGCTTGGCTGGACGAACCCCTCTGCCCGCAGTACTCGCAGCAGCTCGTCGTGGTCGGCGTCCAGTGCCAGCCGCATGATCGTGCCGAGCGCGGGCGGCGCGCCGTTCGGCAGCTTTGTGGCCGCGCCGAAGTCGATCACGCAGAGCCGGCCGTCCGGGCAGATCATGAAGTTGCCCGGATGTGGGTCCGAGTGCAGCAGTTTTGCCCGCTCCGGCGAGGAGTAGTGGAACTCCGCGAGCAGTCGACCAGCCGAGTTACGCTGATCCACCGTCCCGCCTTCGATGATTTTCGCCAGCGGGGTACCGGTGATCCATTCGGTCACCACCACCTTCGGTGCGCTGGCCACCACCTTGGGCACCAGGACGTGCGGGTCCCCGTCGAAGGCCGCGGCGAAGGCGCGCTGGTTATCCGCCTCGGTCCGGTAATCCAGCTCCTCGTCCATCCGCTCGGACAGCTCCGCGAGCAGCGGCTTGACGTCGGCGCCCGGCACGATCGCCTGGAACAACCGGCTGAACCGGCGCAGCTGTCGCAGATCTCCGCGTAGCGCTTCGTCCGCACCGGGGTACTGCACTTTCACCGCGACCTCGCGGCCGTCGTGCCATTCGGCGCGATGCACCTGGCCGATGCTCGCTGCGGCCACCGGCTCGTCATCGAACCGGGCAAACCGGCGACGCCATCCTTTGCCGAGCTGCTCATCCAGAACTCGATGGGTGAGCTTGGCGCGCATCGGCGGTGCTGCGGACTGGAGCTTGGTCAGCGCTTCTCGATAGGGCGCGGCGTAGGCATCCGGTACCGCCGCCTCGAAGACGCTCAGCGCCTGCCCGAACTTCATCGCGCCGCCCTTGAGCTGGCCGAGTACGGCGAACAGCTGCTCGGCGGTTTTCTCCGAGACGGCCGCGCTGACCTCCTCCTGACTTTGTCCGGTCAGCCGTTTACCCCAGCCGCCGACGACCCGACCGGCAACGCCGATCGGCAGACTCGCAAGTTTCGCCGTACGGGCGGCCGAACGGCGGGGCAGTTCCGCGGATTCCTCGCTCACGCGACCATTCTCGCGATAGTGGTCAACAAGCGCACCCAATCCGGCCGCCTTTTCGGGCGTAGGTTCGCTCACCGGTGCAAGCGCAGTCCGGATGTCGCGGCGATTCGATCCGCCAAACGGAGCAGTCGTAGGGGTCGATCGTGAGTCGCCCCTGCCAGGTTGCTGGTGGCGGTTCGGCGTGGTCCAAGGCGGCGAGCAGTTGTCCAACGGCCGCGGCCGCGACGGCGTTGACGCAGGTCGCATCGGTATGCGCGACTTTTCCGGCCAGTTGCGCGGCGAGCATCGGCCATGCCGGATCATGCTCGGCCCGATACAGCTCGACACAACGTAGGCAACTCGATCGGCCGGGCAGGACGAAGGGGCCGATGACCCCGAGGGCGTCCAAGGCGTATGCGGACAGGTGGGGTACCCCGTCGATGGCCAGTTCCTGGACGAGCTCCGGCAGTGGCACCACGGAATCGGTGAGCACGGCCAGCGAGCGCCACCGCTGACCGGCCTTGCGCTGTCGCCTGGCCCCGGCCGCTTCGCCGAAGCTGGCACGCGGTGTGCCAAGGTCCGCGGTGGTGTAGCCGCAACCGAGGTCGGCGTGCGGGACGGCGCCGCTAGCCTGGACCGTCACCCGACCCACCCCGGAGGTGCCGAGCATGCCGGCGATGGCGCTGGCCAGGCGCCCGCTCCCGATGACCCGAACGGCACTGTTCGCGCGATCCGCGAGCACGGAGCGGGTGGTACGGACGGTGTCGACCGGGCGGGTCCTGGCGCGCAGCGCTACGGTGCCGGCCTCGTGTCGCAGCGGGCCAGTGAGCGGTACCGGGTTGGCGTCGGCCGCCGCGTCCTCGAGCAGGCCGTGCTCGGTCAGCATGCCAAGTAGTTGATCAAGCTCGGCGCCGTGCTCGGTGGCTGCCTCGTGTAACGCGGTACGGGATCGGGTGCCGTCCAGCAGGTGAAGCGTCTCGATCATCGCCGGTACCAGCCCGCTCAGCACCACCGCGTGCCGTGGGTCGAGGCCGAGCTGTACCTCGCCGGGGCCGCGGTCGAGTATCGCCATCCCACTGGGCAACCGGGGACGGTGGGGGAGCGCGGTGTGGGGTGTTTGCTCGGCACGCGACTCGGTGTCCGCGGGCTCGGTTGTGGTCGGTAATCTCGTCATGCCTGTCGGTGTACAACAGGTCCGGGCAAGCGGCCAAATGAGTTATCCACAGGTATTCCCTGGCGGCGCGATCCGCTAAGTCACATCATTCACACCTGTTGGGACGCACCGAATGTCGGTCGCCCGTCGTACCGTAAGAGCGTGGCCGAATCACGTGTCGAGGTGCGCAGGAGTAAGCGCCGCAAGCGCACGGTCACCGCCTATCTGGACGGTGATGCCCTGGTCGTGCTCATCCCGGCGCGGATGAGCAGGGCCGAGGAAGAACATTGGGTTGCCGAGATGCAGCGCAAGCTGCTGCGTAGCGAAACCAAACGCCGATCCCCTGCTCGGGAGTCAGATGCGGCCTTGCTCGCCCGGTGCGCCCAGCTGAACGAGAAGTACCTGGACGGCAAGGCGGTGCCGGCGAGTGTGCGCTGGGTACGGCCGATGCGCACGCGGTGGGCATCCTGTACTCCGGTCGACCAGACGATTCGGGTTTCCGAGCGGCTCAGGGACACCCCGTCGTGGGTGCTCGACTACGTGCTTGTGCACGAGCTCGCGCATCTGCGGGTGGCCGGTCACAACGCCGAGTTCTGGGCTCTGGTGGAGAATTATCCGAAGGCCGAACGTGCCATTGGCTACCTGGAAGGGCTCTCCGCCGCGGCCGGGCTGGACCTCTCGCTGGACGACGACTGACCGCGGGCGCCCAGCTCGCCGGTCAGTCGAGGCCAGCTCCGCGGTCAGGCGCGGCCGGACCCGCTATCGTCGTCCGGCTGGTCCGAGTTGGGCTCTTCCGCCTCGGCCGCTGACTCGCCTTCGGTCTCGCGCCGCGCGCGTTCGGCACGTTCCAGCGCGGCGATCGGGTCGTCGAGATCGGCGGAAAAGTCCGCCGAGCCGAGTTCGCCGCTGAGCCGCTCGGCGAAGGCGAGGGGATCGTCCAGGTCTGCCGCGGTCGGGAGCAGATCCGGATGGGCCCAGATGCCGTCCCGCGTCTCGATACCGTGCTGGTCGCCGACCAGCTGCCAGAGAGACGAAGCCGCTCGCAACCGTCGTGGCCGCAACTCGAGGCCGACCAGGGTGGCGAAGGTCTGCTCGGCGGGTCCGCCAGAAGCGCGCCGCCGGCGCAACGTCTCGCGCAACGCGTCGGCGCCCGGCAACCGCTCGCGCACCGCGTCGGCGACGACCACATCCACCCAGCCCTCGACGAGCGCCAGCAGCGTTTCCAGCCGGCTCAGCGCGGCCTTCTGCTCCTCGGTGGTCTGTGGCTCGAGGATGCCCGACTGCATTGCCTGCTCGAACGTGGCCGGATTCGCCGGGTCGATCTGGCTGGCCAGTTGCTCGAGCGCGCTGGTGTCCACCGTGATGCCGCTGGCGAACTCCTCGACCGTGGCCAGCAGCCGCTGCCGGAGCCAGGGCACATGCGCGAACAGGCGCTGATGCGCGGCCTCGCGTGCGGCGAGGAAAACCAACACTTCGCTGCCTGGCCGCTCAAGGCCATCGGTGAACTTCTCGATGTTCGCCGGCAGCAGTGCTCCGGTCGCGTCCGGGCCGAGCGGCAGCCCCACGTCGCTGGAGGTCAGTACTTCGTCGGCGAGCTGTGCCAGCGCGTTGCCCAGCTGGGAGCCGTAGGCCATTCCGCCAACCTGGCCGAGCATCGACAGCAGCGGGCCAGCCTGCTGTTTGGCCTCCTCTGGCAGCGCGGACATCCAGGAGTTGGACACCTGCCGCGCGACGGGGTCACACAGCCGTTGCCAGGTGGGCAGGGTCTTGTCTACCCAGTCCTTGGCGCTCCACAGCTTGGTGCTGGTCGCGCCAGCTGGCAGGATCGTGGCGGGATCCAGCCACATCTCGGCCAGATGCGCCGCGTCGCGTACCGCCGCCTCGTCCATATTCGATGAGGCGTTGCTGAGCCGCTGCAGCGCGATCTGTTTTGCCAGGTCATAGTTCACCGGCCCGCTGGAGGAGCCAGCCTGGCTGAGCATCTGGCCGAGCTGGCTGAGCATCTGGCCGAGCTGGTTGAACGCGTCCGCGGGATTTCCACCTCCCGAGCCCGACTGTCCGGACCCGCCGCGGGCCGGGTCGTTGTCGCCGCCTTTGTCGGGATCGGGCACGCCGAATCCGAACGGGAGATTGCTCATACCCCAACGGTACGCGGCGTACCTCCAGCCGTCCGTGGCCCGGTCGGCTCGATTTTGCCGCGTTCGCGCGTAGCGGAGCGGTCAGCTATTGCGTGACGGTCGACTACCGACGGTAGTAAATGACGACGAGCCGTTCCTGGCCGTGATCAACATATAGCGCGTGGCAGGGCTTGCGGCAAGACCCCGGTCGTGCCGCAAGATCTTCGGCCGGAGTCAGAACCGACCGAAAGCAGGTGTCGCGAAGTGCGCGTGTTGTTGTCGACGTATGGGTCACGCGGTGATGTCGAACCGCTGGTGGGACTCGCGGTGCGGTTGCGGGAACTCGATGTGCGGGTTCGGGTCTGCGCGCCGCCGGACGAGGATTTCGCGCGACGGTTGGGCGATGTGGATGTGCCCTTGGTGCCCGTCAGCCAGTCGGCGCGGGTGCGGGCCAAGGACGCCCCGTCGGTGTCGAGCCTGCCGCGACACGCGGCAGAGGTCATCGCCAGGCAGTTCGAGGTGATCGCCCCGGCGGCGGAGGGGTGCGATGTGCTGCTGGTGACCGGCATGATGCCGGCGGCGGCCGGCGCGCTGTCCGTTGCCGAAATGCTCGGTATCCGGTCCGTGTCGGTCACCTTCCAGCAACTCACCCTGCCGGCTTCGCATCGCCGGCCGCTGGCCTATCCGGGACGCGCGTTCCCGCCGGGGGTAACCGACAATCGGGCACTGTGGGAGCTGGACGCGCAGAGTACCGACGCGCTGTTCGGCGAGGCGCTCAACGCGAATCGTGCGGCTGCCGGCCTGCCCGCCGTGCGCAACGTCCGCGATTTCGTGATCGGCAAGCAGCCATGGCTGGCGACCGACCCGGTGCTGGATCCATGGCAGGCGAGCCCGGAGCTGGACCCGGATCTGGGCGTGGTGCAGACCGGCGCGTGGATCTCGCCGGACGAGCGGCCGCTCCCAGCCGAGCTGATGGAATTCTTGGCAGCCGGTGCGCCACCGGTGTACGTGTGCTTCGGCAGCATGCCGATGCGGGATTCGGCGGACGTCGCCAAGGTGGCTATCGACGCGGTCCGGGGACAGGGCCGTCGCATCGTCATCGGGCGCGGCTGGGCGGACCTCACCTTGATCGACGGCCTGCCCGACTGCCTTTCCGTTGGCGAGGTCAACCATCAGGCGCTGTTCGGTCGAGTGGCCGCCGTCGTGCACCACGGTGGCGCGGGCACCACGGCCACTGCCACCAGGGCCGGTGTGCCTCAGGTCGTGGTTCCCCAACTGGCGGATCAGCCCTACTGGGCGGGCCGCGTGGCCGAACTCGGCATCGGCGCGGCACATGACGGACCGACGCCGACCTTCGAGTCCCTTTCGGCCGCGCTCGACACGGCTCTGACCTCGGAAACCCTGGTACGGGCGGGCACCGTGGCTGGCGCGATCCGCACGGACGGGGCGACGGTCGCCGCGAAGCTGCTTGTCGAGACGGCCGCCGCCGACCAACCAGCCGCGTCGGCGTGATCATTTGCCGGTGGCGCTGCCGGGCCGCGAAATCGTAGGTCCAGCGACGGCAGTGTGGATGTCGCTGCGGCTGAGCCGGCCGAAGGTCGTACGCTGTTCCCCCGTGACCGCACGTAGCAAGGACCAACCGCAGGACGATCCGCAGCGAGCCGCGCCGCGCCGGGAGCGCCGGCTTACCCGGCGCGGGTGGACGGTGCTGCTCAGCTTCGTGTTGCTACTCGCGTTCGGCCTGCTCGGCGCCTTCGTGCGGGTCCCGTATGTCGGGCTGGGGCCAGGGCCGACCTTCGACACCCTCGGCGAGTCCGAAGGTGTCCCGGTGGTCACCGTGCAAGGGCCGGTGCGGACCTACGAAACCAGTGGCGAGCTCCGGATGACCACCGTGTCACTTTCCGACGAGGTCACGTTGTTCGGCGCGCTCGGGATGTGGGCAAGCGGCCGGTACGCCCTTGATCCGCGGGAACAGTACTTCAAGCCTGGGCAAACCCAGGAAGAGGTCGAGCAGGAGAACACCGAACAGTTCCAGAGTTCGCAGGGCCAGGCGGAGACCGCCGCGCTGCGTGAGCTCGGTAAACCAGTCAAGGTGTACGCCGACCAGGTGGTCCGGGACGGCCCCGCGGCCGACGCGATCGAAGCGGGCGACGAGTTGGTTGAGGTGCACGGCAGCCAGATCGATGAGGCGGCCGATGTGGTCAAGGCCCTCGAGGACACGAAGCCCGGTGATCGGGTATCGCTCACCGTACGTACCGACGGTCAGCAGGAACGCACGATCTCGGTGCGGCTGGCTGAGCGACCCGAGGATATCGGCGGTGACTTCGGCTACCTCGGTCTGACCCCGGTCGACCGCGCTGACGTGAATTTCGACATCTCGATCAAACTCGAGGACATCGGTGGCCCCTCCGCCGGGTTGATGTTCGCGCTGGCGATCATGGATCGCCTCCAGCCGGAGGACCTCGTCGATGGTAAGCATGTCGCGGGTACCGGTGAGATCAACAGTGCCGGCAAGGTCGGCGAGATCGGCGGGATCAGCTTCAAACTGGTCGCCGCGCGCGAGGCTGGCGCCGAGGCGTTCCTGGTTCCCGCCGGCAACTGTGCTGAGGCCAAGGGGAACGCGCCGGACGGCCTCGAGCTGATCAAGGTCGGCAACCTCGGCGAAGCGGTGGACGCGTTGGCCGCACTGCGCGCGGGAGACCCGATCCCCAAGTGCTGACGCCGTGTGAGCGCGTTCTTTAAGGTTAGCGAGTCTGGCGTGGTCGCCGGCGCCAGCTTAGGGGGCCGTCAGCGTCGCGCGCAGCGCGTCGGTGAGGTTGGGCGCCAGCTCGGGATGCACGATGACCTCTTCGGTATCGGTCGAGTCACTGCCGGTCTCGGTGCTGGAACCGGTATCGCGCAGCCGAAGCACGCAGGCCACGGGGCCGTCCCGCAGAACCGCGGCCACCAGCCGTGCTTCGGTGCGGTCCGGATGGTCCGCGGCCGCCGCCCGCAACCGCTCGGCATCCACCGCTGCGCCGTCGTCGGCGTCTTCACCACCAGGTAGATCCTGTTCGGCCCCTGGTGGCAGTACCACGATCTCCTGGACAAGCGCACAGCCGTGCACCGTCTCCGGCCACATGATGCCGGCAAGCGCCTCGCCGAGGTCGCCCTCCGGCAGTGCCTCCTGCGCGACGGGAGTCAGTGGCGCGCCCGCGTCTACCTGGCCGGCCAGGTCGGGTTGCAACTCGAGCAGGCTGGTGGTCGGCACCAGCGCGAACAGCTGTGTCGGCTGGTCCCAGCCGCCAGTGGCGACGAACTCCTCGACTTCGCGCGCGAGCGCGGTGACGGTCGGCTGGTCAACGCCAAGCTGGCTGGGGGAGTTATCCCCGGGGGAGCTTTCCCAGGAAGGGTTCGTGGCAGGCACGCCGTTCATGGTGGCATCCGAGCCCCTGCCAAGTGCCGCAGCCCCACCTGCCATGATTGGCATAGTGACCCGCATCGCGTCCGATTTGCCGGATGCCTGCGGGAACTCTAAGCACCATCCGTAGAGTTAAGCAGAGTAACCAGTAGTGGCGGTTACGTCCGGTTAGCGGAGCGTGGTCGCCTCCTGCACTTGAACGTCACGAACCTGGAGCGTGCCCAGTGGCGACACGGCCCCCCGTGCAAATGCCGAAGCTCACCCGGCGCAGCCGAATATTGCTGGTCCTTGCCGGCTTTATCGTGCTGTTGGTGCTGCTCGGCGCACGAATGTTGGATACCTACGTCGACTGGCTATGGTTCGGCGAGGTCGGCTATCGAGGGGTGTTCACCACCGAGATCCTGACTCGGGCGGCGTTGTTCGTCGGCGCCGGCATCCTGGTTGGTGGTGTGCTGGCGATCGCATTGCTGATCGCTTACCGGACCCGCCCGGTGTTCGTCCCGGTTGGCAACACCGATGATCCGCTCGCGCGGTACCGCGCGACGATCGTGCAGCGCGCCCGGCTGATCGGGATTGGTGTCCCGGTGCTCGCCGGCATCATCGCCGGCGTCAGCGCGCAGGGAAACTGGCAGGTCGCGCAGCTGTTCCTGAACGGGACAAACTTCGGCAAGCAGGACCCCGAGTTCGGTTTGGACATTGGGTTCTACGCCTTTGACCTGCCGTTCTACACCTGGTTGCTCGGCTGGCTGTTCGTTGCCGTGGTGGTCGCGTTCATCGGTGCGGCGATCACGCACTACCTGTTCGGTGGAATCCGGCTGGCTGGCCGTGGCAGCAGCGTGAGCAGGGCGGCGCGGATCCAGCTGGCGATCACCGCGGGCCTGTTCGTCTTGCTCAAGGCGGTCGAGTACTTCTTCGACCGGTACGAACTGCTCTTCTCGGACCGCAACGAACTGTTCACCGGGGCGACCTATACGGACCTGAACGCGGTACTGCCGGCCAAGTTGATCCTCATCTTCATCGCGATCTTCTGCGCCCTCGCCTTCTTCGCGGCCGCGTTCACGCGGAACCTGCAGCTGCCGGCGATCGCGACCGCGCTGATGGTGCTTTCCGGGGTGCTGATCGGCGCCGCCTGGCCCGCCATCCTCGAGCAGTTCTCGGTGCGTCCGAACGCGATCGAGAAGGAAGCGATGCCAATCGAGCGGCATCTGGAGGCCACGCGGGAGGCCTACGGGATCACCGAGGAGAACGTCGAGTACCAGGATTACCCCGGTACCTCGGACGCCGAACCCGAAGAGGTGCGGAACAACCCGACGATCCCGAACATCCGCGTGCTGGACCCGACGCTGCTCGCGCCGACCTACACCAACCGGGAAGGTCGGCAGAACTTCTACGGGTTCCCTGATCAGTTGGATATCGACCGGTATCCCACCAAGCAGGACGACGGCTCGACGAAGATGCAGGACTACATCGTCGGACTCCGTGAGATCAACACGGACGGGCTGGCGGAAAACCAGCAGTCCTGGATCAACCGGCATCTCGTGTACACGCACGGAAACGGTTTCGTCGCGGCGCCGGCGAACCAGGTGGACCGCACCCCGAGCATCGGTGGCGATGACGCCGGCAGTGGTGAGGGTGGTTACCCGGTCTTCAAGGTCAGCGACCTGAACGGGAACGACGACACCTTCCCGATCGAGGGCGAGAACGCGCGGATCTACTACGGGGAACTGGTCACCGACTACGCGATCGTTGGCGGTACAGGCGAGGACACCCCGCCGGAGTACGACCCTCGGGAGAACGAGACCTTCAACTACAACGGTGAAGGTGGCGTGCCGATCGACAACTGGTTCAACCGCGCGGTGTTCGCCGCGACCGAGGGCGAGTACCGCATCCTCTTCTCCGGCGCGATCAGCGACGGTTCGAAGATCATGTACAACCGGGATCCCAAGAACAGGGTGGAGAAGGTCGCGCCGTGGTTGAAGGTGGACGGCGATCCGTATCCTGCCGTGATCGACGGCGAGGTGAAGTGGATCGTCGACGGGTACACCACATTGGAGAACTACCCGTACGCCCAGCGGACCTCGCTCGGCGAGACGACTGTGGACAGTCGGACCGGGCAGCCGACCCAGCCGGACGAGAACATCAGCTACGCGCGGAACTCGGTGAAGGCCACCGTCGACGCCTTCGACGGCAAGGTCGATCTGTACTCCGTGGATGACCAGGACCCGGTGCTCAAGGCATGGCAGGGCGTCTTCCCCGGTGTGGTCAAGCCGGAGAGCGAGGTCACCGACGACCTGCGGCAGCATTTCCGGTACCCGGAGGACCTGTTCAAGATTCAGCGTGAGCTGATTTCCCGGTACCACGTGGACCGGCCGCAGGACTTCTACGCGACCCGGACGTTCTGGGACGTGCCGCCGGACCCGACGGTGGAGACCGGGGGCGGTGACGGTAACGCCGAAGGTGCCCCGCAACCGCCGTACTACTTGATGGCACAGGTTCCCGGCAGGGAGGAGCCGTCATTCCAGATCACCAGTGCATTGCGAGTGCTGGAACGGCAGGCACTTGGTGCCTGGGTCAGCGCGGAGTCGGATCCGGAGAACTACGGTCAGATCACCGTGCTGAAGTTGCCTACCGAGGAGAACCAGACGGAGGGCCCGGTACAGGCCCAGAACCGGTTCCAATCGAATGACCAGGTCGCGCAGGAGCGAACCCTGCTCTCGAACGCGAACGTGGACGCGGTTTATGGGAACCTGCTGACCCTGCCGATCAACGGCGGGATCATGTACGTCGAGCCGATCTACATCCGGCGAAACGACGAGAACGCGTTCCCGCAGTTGGGCAGGGTGCTGGTGTCCTATGGCGAGAAGGTTGGGTTCTCCTCGACGATCGGTGGGGCACTCGACCAGGTCTTCGGTCAGGGCGCCGGCGATGCCGCGCAACAGCAAGGCGAAGGCGGCGGTACCCCGACCGATGACGACGGCGACTCCGATGGTCAACAGCAGGAGCAGCAACAAGGTCAGGGACAGGGCCAAGGACAGGGCGAGGGCCAGACTCCGGAGATGGCCAGCGCGGTTGAGGACATGCAGTCCGCGCTAGCCAAGCTGCGTGAGGCTCAGCGGGACGGTGACTTCACCGCCCAGGGCGAGGCTCTGCAGGAGCTGGACGAGGCGAGCCAGCGCTTCGAGCAGGCGCAGAACGGCGGCTCCTGATCGTCGGGTTTCGCTAACCGACCCCGGTTTGCTCCACCCCGAGATCGACACGTACAGTGGTACAGGTCGACGCGGGGTGGAGCAGTTCGGTAGCTCGCTGGGCTCATAACCCAGAGGTCGCAGGTTCGAATCCTGTCCCCGCTACCAGTTGAAGGCCCGGACCCAAGGGGTCCGGGCCTTCTGCCGTTTGTGGACGCCGTTTGTGGACTGCGCCGGCACGGGCGAACAAAGGGGACCCCCGTTGTCAGGCTGCGACTGGCATGAGGTAGCCTTGTACTCACACGACGCGGGGTGGAGCAGTTCGGTAGCTCGCTGGGCTCATAACCCAGAGGTCGCAGGTTCGAATCCTGTCCCCGCTACCAGTTTTCGAAAGGCCCGCCTGATAGTTCAGGCGGGCCTTTCGCGTAGCGAGGATTCGGCCGGTTGGCCGTATCAACGAGCTGGCCACACATGATTAGCTCAAGCAACTTGATCGTCTCCGTCCCATGCCATACTCGACCCGAACCCCGTATTGCCTGGTCAGCGTGGCCATTGTGGACGGATCGGGCCAGGTTGTAACCTGCCTGCCTGCCCGTGCAAGACATGCCACAATGGACAGATTTCAGGGCCACAGTGGACACCGAGCCGGACACATGGCACGGTATAGGGCGTGTCTGATTTGAACGCGACAGCCGCAGCATTGCTTGGTCTACTACACGATGGCCCGAAGACGGGTGGACAATTGGTTAGCGACGCCGGTGAGCGCTTCGGTGCGTTCTTCAGCGTCACGCGTAGCCAGGTCTACCGTGAGCTTCCGGCGCTCGCTTCGGCAGGACACGTTCGGCTCGGCAAGCAGGGGCCTCGCTCCAGCCAGCAGTACGTGATCACCGCCTCTGGTAAGCGGGCATTTAAGAGTTGGCTTGCCGCCGACTCTGGCCCTGATCACCTCCGCAGCCCACTGATCCTGCGCCTGGTACACGCGAACACGTTGCCAGCCAAACAGCGGGCAAGTCTCCTGGAGACCGCCAAGGAGACCTACACAGCCGATTTGGACGCCGCCAAGGCGGCGGTCAAGGCCGCGGACGAACCGATCGCGAAGGCGGTCGCCGATTTCGGTGTGGCTCGTGCCCGTGCCGCATTGAAACTGCTGGATTCCATCTGATCCAGCTGATTACCGCGGCCCCTCAGCGGGGCCGTACCGGGGCAACTGCCGGACCAGGGCAGCGGTCGCTGTCCGGTCCGGCGTACCCTGGCCCGTCGTGAGCACGGATGCCAGTACTGACCTCAGGGACCTCGACAACACGCTGAGTCGCGTGGAGTCGGTCATGGATCTCGACACTCTGCGTGCGGAGATCGCCTCGCTCGAGGAGCAGGCCGTCGCACCCAATCTGTGGGACGACCCGGAGGTCGCCCAGAAGATCAACAGTCAGCTCGCGCATAAGCAGGGCGAACTGCGCAAGGTCAATGAGCTGCGCCAGCGGTTGGACGATCTCACGGTGCTCTATGAGCTCGCCGAGGACGAAGAGGACAAGTCCAGTCTTGCCGAAGCCGACACCGAGCGCGCCCAGCTGCAGACCGATATCGCCTCGCTCGAGGTGCGCACCTTGCTCTCCGGCGAGTACGACGAACGAGACGCGCTGGTGACGGTGCGCTCCGAAGCCGGTGGGGTAGACGCCGCCGATTTCGCCGAGATGCTGCTGCGGATGTATCTGCGCTGGGCGGAGCGCCATGGCTACCCGACCGAGGTTTACGACACGTCCTACGCCGAAGAGGCGGGCATCAAATCTGCGACGTTCAAGGTGACCGCGCCCTACGCCTACGGGACGCTTTCCGTGGAGCAGGGCACGCACCGACTGGTCCGGATTTCCCCGTTCGACAACCAGAGCAGGCGCCAGACGTCCTTCGCCGGCGTCGAGGTGCTTCCGGTGGTCGAGGAGAATGACCGGGTCGAGGTGCCGCCGGAGAAGGACCTACGGATCGATGTGTACCGTTCGTCAGGGCCGGGCGGACAGAGCGTGAACACGACCGACTCCGCGGTCCGCATTACCCACCTGCCCACCGGCATCGTGGTTTCCTGCCAGAACGAGAAGTCGCAGCTGCAGAACAAGGCCGCCGCGCTGCGTGTGCTGCAGGCTAAACTGCTCGAGCGCAAACGTCAGGAACAGCGCGCCGAAATGGACGCGCTCAAGGGCGACGGCGGCTCCAGCTGGGGTAACCAGATGCGCTCCTACGTGCTGCACCCGTACCAGATGGTCAAGGATCTGCGCACTGACCACGAGGTGGGCAACCCGACGGCCGTACTGGACGGCGATATCGACGCCTTTCTGGAGGCGGGTATTCGCTGGCGCCGGACCCAGGACGACGACTAGCTAGATGTCCGATTCCTTCTAGCTGGCGGCCACTTACCGCACGGACACACGGAGAGTCCAGGGTAAGACCGAGTTTTCACACCAGCGTAGGTACACTCGCCCCTCGTGATCCGACTTGAAGGCGTAACCAAGTCCTACAAGACCTCGACGCGCCCCGCGCTCGACGAGGTCGAGGTGGACGTGGACAAGGGTGAGTTCATCTTCTTGATCGGGCCGTCCGGCTCCGGCAAGTCGACGTTCCTGCGCCTGCTGCTCAGGGAAGAAGTGCCGAGCAAGGGGCGGGTCTACGTATCGAATTTCGACGTCGCCAAGATGGCGAGGCGCAGGATCCCCCGACTGCGTCAGTCCATCGGCTGCGTATTCCAGGATTTCCGGTTGCTCACGAACAAGACGGTGTTCGAGAACGTCGCGTTCGCCCTCGAGGTCATCGGCAAGCCGCGTTCGACCGTGCGCAAGGTGGTGCCGGAAGTTCTCGAGCTGGTCGGCCTCGATGGCAAGGCCGACCGCATGCCGAACGAGCTCTCCGGTGGTGAACAGCAGCGTGTGGCCATTGCCCGCGCCTTTGTGAACCGGCCGCTGGTGTTGCTCGCCGACGAGCCGACCGGAAACCTCGACCCGGATACCAGCCAGGACATCATGCTGCTGCTTGAGCGGATCAACCGAACCGGCACGACGGTGGTGATGGCCACGCACGACCACTCCATTGTCGACTCGATGCGCCGCAGGGTGGTCGAGCTGCAGCTCGGCAAGATAGTCAGGGACGACAAACGCGGCGTCTACGGCGTCGGTCGCTGATCCCCGAACTGTCCGCACCGTCCAGCACAACCCCGTCCACAACCCCGACCGCAAGGACCAGCCACTCCGATGCGCGCCAGTTTCGTGTTCAGCGAGGTCGCTACCGGCCTTCGCCGGAACATCACGATGACCATCGCGATGATCCTGACCACCGCGATCTCACTCGGCCTGCTCGGCGGTGGCCTGTTGATCGTCCGTGTCATCGACAAGATGCAAGACATGTACTACGACCAGATCGAAGTCACGGTCAATCTGACGAATGACATCAGTGCGAACGATCCGAACTGTAGTCAGCAGATGTGCTCGACGATCCGAGCGTCCCTGTCGGACAACCCCGCCGTCGAATCGGTGATCTTCGAGAACCAGGAACAGGCCTACGAGCGGTTCAAGAAGATTTTCGAGGCCGAGCCGGAGTTGGTGCGGTTGGCGCGTAAGGAAGCGCTGCCCGCCTCGTTCCAGGTGAAACTGAAGGATCCGTCCAGAGCTGATGTGATCGTGGACGCCTATTCCGGTCAACCTGGCGTGAAGCAGGTCAATGACCAGGGGGTGTTCCTCGAACGATTCTTCGGCGTGCTGAACGGCGTACGGGACGCGACGTTCGCGGTGGCGCTGGTGCAGGCCGTCGCCGCATTGTTGTTGATCTCAAATACGATTCAGATGTCGGCGTATACGAGACGGACGGAAGTCGGCATTATGCGCCTGGTCGGCGCGACACGGTGGTATACCCAGTTACCGTTCCTACTCGAAGCGGTCTTCGCCGGCCTGATCGGTGCGGTCCTTGCCATCGGTGGGTTGATGTTGGCGAAGGTGACCTTCTTGGATCGGGTGTTGGAAGCACCCATAGCTTCGGGCATCGTGCCGAGAATCGAGATGCTGGACATCGTCTTGGTCAGTCCATGGCTACTGGCGAGTTCGGTGGTGATCTCAGCCGTAACCGGCTATATCACACTCCGGCTCTACGTCCGGCACTGACGAAATGCGCGCGCGTTGGCGTGGGTGCGACACGTAAAGTAAGTGGTATGCCGAAAGAACGTGGCCGTCAGGTAATCGCGTCGAACCGCAGGGCTCGACACGATTACACGATCCTGGACACCTACGAGGCGGGTGTCGTGCTGGTGGGAACCGAAGTCAAGAGCCTGCGCGCCGGTCGTGCCTCGCTGGTGGATGCCTTCGCGACGGTTGACGACGGTGAGGTCTGGCTGCGCGGATTACATATCGCCGAGTACGAACGGGGCACCTGGACCAACCATGAGCCCCGACGGCACCGCAAACTGTTGTTGCACCGCGGCGAGATCCTTCGGCTGATCGGTAAGACGAAGGAAAGCGGGCTGTCCCTGGTTCCGCTGTCCATGTATTTCAAGGACGGCAAGGTGAAGGTGGAGCTCGCGCTCGCGAAGGGCAAGCGCGAGTACGACAAGCGGCAGTCCATCGCCAAGCGGGATGCCGACCGGGAGATAGCGAAGGCCATCGGTCGGGCGGCCAAGGGGCGCCAGTGAGTTTGCCTGCGCCACCGACCGCGGATGTGGAGGTGCCGGACTGGGTGCGGGCACTCGGGTTGCCCGGACTTGTCGATATGCACGTGCACTTCCTGCCCGATTCGGTGCTGCGCAAGGTGTGGGCGTACTTCGACAACGCGTCCGAGAACTACGGGATGCCATGGCCGGTGCATTACCGCACGTCGGAACCGGAGCGGGTGGACACGCTGCGGGAACTTGGCGTGCGCCGGTTCGCGCCGCTGGTGTACGCGCATAAGCCAGGGATGGCCGCGTGGCTGACCGACTGGGCGTTCGAGTTCGCGAGTAGGACACCCGATGCGGTGCCCACCGCCACGATCTACCCGGAGCCGAACGTTGCCGATTATCTCGGTGAAGCGATTTCCGCTGGCGCGCGGTGCGTCAAGATGCATGTTCAGGTCGGCGGATACGACCCGAGAGCTGAGGAGCTGACCAAGCCCTGGGGGATGCTCGCCGAAGCTGGTGTACCGGTAGTGATCCACTGTGGACACGGTCCGCTGCCGGGGAAGTTCACCGGTCTCGACGTGTTCGAGGAGGTCCTGCGGCAACATCCGCGGCTGGTCGCGGTCCTCGCGCACGCCGGTTTGCCGGACTACGCGACCGCGCTTGGCATGGTCGAGCGCTACGAGCGCGTGTATGTGGACACCACGATGGTCGGGGTGGACTTCACCGAGCAGACCTGGCCGCTGCCGGCTGACTGGGCCGCCCGGCTGGCGGAGGTCGGCGATCGGGTGGTGCTCGGCACCGATTTTCCGAATATTCCGTACGACTACGCGAGTCAGTTGCGGGCGATCGCCGGCTGGGCGGCAGCCGACGATCGCCTCGGGCCTGATTTCCTCCGCGCGGTCCTGCATGACACTCCCGCTCGGCTGCTTGGTCTCGATGAGCAGCTGAGCGAGCAGTCCTAGGCCGGCAGCCGGGCGGGTAGCCGGTCCGCTTCAGACAACCTGCCGGCGGGTTTGCGCTGTCCACTGAATCGCTGGCCGGAATCGCTGGCTGACCAGGACGAATCCAAGTAGGACGGCAGCGGACGGCAGCAGCGGGCTGGCTTCGAGCAGGGCGAGCACGCCGGGTTGGGTGGGGGCGCCAAACCCGCCCGCGGCCAAACCGAGCAACCCCGCCGCGGCCAGTAGACCGCCGATGACCAGTTGGGTACGGGGCGGCACCGACCGAGGCGCCTTGGCGACGGCTTCCAAACCGCCGAACAGTCGCACCAGGCCGGCAAGGGTCAGGCCGAGTACGCCCAGCCACAGTGGAGCGACCGCGAACCACGGTGCACTGCCTGGTTCGGGCGTCGCGTAGCCGAATCCGAGTACCGCTAGTCCGGCAACGGCGATCAGTGCGGGCATATGCCACAGGTAGACCGTCATACTGCGGGAACCGATCCAGCTCAGCGCGGTACCAAGGGCGGGGCGCCGCACCAGCCGCAGCAGGAGGGGGCGCAGCAGCAACATGAGGCCGATCTGCCCACAGGTAACCGCGAGCAGGCAGGCGGTCGGCGGGCTCATATTGGACACTGGCGCGTCCGGCATACCGACCATGCTTGCCGGATACGGCCCCACCGCGACGAGTGCGGCGGTCATCGCGTAGCCGCCAACCAGCAGCCCGGCGGCCCGTGCCCGGCTGGCCGTACGGAGGAAGCCGTCGACGTAATGGAATCCCAGCTGGTGTACCGCGAACCAGACAAAGACCGCGTTGGCGTAGCCGACCAACGGAACACCGTCGAACCGCGCCACGTCGACAAGGACCGAGGCGAGCGCGAGCACGCCGGGAACCGCGAGGCCGAACCGCTCGTGGGCGCGCACCGCGAGCGGGGTGATCAGTACCGTGCCGAGATAGACGACCAGGAACCAGAGAAGCTGGGCGGCGATACCGCCGGCGATGTCGAGTGGCTGTACCGGTACACCAAGTGCCGCGAGGAGCGGGGGCAGCGGTACCCAGACCGCGATCAGCGCCAGCACCGGCAGCAACAGCCGGTGTAGCCGGTTCGCCAGCCATTCGGCGGTGGTGCCGTTTCGAGAGTGCTGCGCGCGCAGCGAGATGAAGTTCGCCGCCCCGCCGGCGAAAAAGACCAGCGGCATCACCTGGCTGACCCAGGTGAACAGCCACCAGCCTGGTGTGCTCAGCGCGTTGCCGGTGGCTAGTTGTCCATTGTGGAAGTCAAGTACCGGCATGAGCCAGTGCTGGCCTACGACGAGCAGAATCGCGCCAGCGCGAACCAGGTCGAGGAACGGGTCTCGCTTTCGAGTGGCCGGTGGCGGCTTGGCTTCGATCGTGCGCGGCATCGTGGCGTTCCCATCGTGCGTGGCTGGCCGTTACGGACACTCAGAAGTCTTGTCCGCCAAGGGAATTCACACACGCCGGCTGGCATCCGAACTCGCGGTGCCGCTAGCCGTCCTCGCTGGGTAGGGAATACCCCACCTACGCCGCCGGGCTCGTCGCCCCGAAAACCGCAATCCTTACGGATATTGCGGTACTGGGTTAGCCGTGGTCGAGGTAGGTGAGTACCGCGCGCACGCGGCGGTGTTCCTCGCTGCTTGGTTCCAGCGTGAGCTTCGCGAAAATATTGCCGATGTGCTTTTCCACCGCGCCGTCCGAGATCACCAGGGAGCGGGATATCGCCGTGTTCGTGAGCCCCTGTGCCATCAGGCCAAGCACCTCCCGCTCGCGTTCGGTGAGCGAGTCGAGCGGATCCTTGCGTCCGCGCGCCATCAGCTGGGCGATCACGTCCTGGTCGATGCAGGTGCCGCCGCGCGCGACGCGCCGCACCCCGTCGACGAATTCCGCCACGTCGGCGACGCGTTCCTTGAGTAGATAGCCGACCCCGCCGGCGCCGCCGGAGAGCAACTCCACGGCGTAGCGCTCCTCGACGTACTGGGAAAGCACGAGTACCGGTAGCTCGGGAATCTGGCGGCGGGCCTCGAGTGCCGCGCGCAGTCCTTCATCGGTGAACGTGGGCGGCATGCGCACGTCCACGATCGCCAGGTCGGGCCGGTGTTCGAGCACCGAGGCGAGCAGCGAATCACCGTCCGGCACGGCCGCGACGGTTTCGATGCCCTCGTCAGCGAGTAGACGCTGCACTCCGGCACGGAGCAGCACCGCGTCCTCGGCGATAACTACGCGCATGCCTGAACTCTAGCCGCGCGAGCCCGCGCCGGTTTACCAGGTGCATGGCAGGTCGGCCCGCACCACGGTGGGGCCAGCGGTCGGGCTCACCACGGTGACGACACCATCGATCGTCGCGGCGCGGTCGGCCAGCCCGGCCAGCCCGCCGCCGGGGCGAACCTCGGCGCCACCCTTACCGTTGTCGGAGACCTCCGCGACCACCTTGTCGTCCTCGCGCCACACCCGGATCTGCGCGACCGTGGCGCCGGAGTGCTTGGCGACGTTGGTGAGGGTTTCGCCGACGATGAAGTAGGCGGTGCTCTCCACGGCGGCTGGCGGGCGGGGCTCGACGTCCACGGTGACTTCCACCGGCACCGGTGATTTCGCGGCGAGAGAGGACAGTGCGGCGTCGAGCCCGCGGTCGCCGAGTACGGCAGGGTAGATGCCGCGGGCGAGGTCACGGAGTTCGGCGACGGCGAGTTTGGCGTCCGTGTGTGCCTCGTCGATCAACTCCCGAACCGCGTTCGGATCGCCCTCCAGCTTCGCCTTGGCGCGGCCAAGGGAGATCGCGAGCGAAACCAGCCGTTGCTGTGCGCCGTCGTGCAGGTCGCGTTCGATCCGGCGGCGTTCGGCCTCGGCCGCGTCCACGCCGCGGGCTCGGGAGGCTTGCAGCCTGTCTGCCTTGGCGGCGAGCTGGGCGGCGGCCGGTGGGCCGAGCATTGCCTTGGCGAGTTGGCCGTGCAGCCAGCCGAGCCGTGGGATTACCCAGATCGCCAACGGCAGGAGGATGGCGCCGACGAGTCCGAGCGCGAACTCGATGATGGATAGCGGCAACATCAGCGCGTGGTAGCCGATGTCGCGCCAGGTGCGGCTGTCGGTGGTGAGCGTGCGCCACTGGCGGAGCAGACCGTCGTCGGCGCGTAGCCGAGGTGGCAGCGGGATGTTGGTGCCCAGCGCGAAGTTCGCCCAGTTGCGCTGCACATTGCCGAGCCAGCGGGCAACCGAGATGCCGAAGACGAAGATCGGGATACCGACCCAGACGACCGTCGTCGCGACGCCGACGATGATCAGCACGACCACGAGGATGAAGCTCACCAGGCTGAGCGGGAAGCCGAGCAGGAAGTAGGCGAGCGTGCGGAAGGAGGATGGATAGTCCTTGCCGCCGTTCCGAGGCTGCGCGGGGCTGTTCTGTTCGGCAGGCCGCGTGTTCACTCCGGATGCCTTTCACTCGGGATCGTGCCCGCGGGCGCGTAGCCAGGTGCGGGTAGCGGACCGGGCTCATGTGCTTGCTCAGCCAGGCGTTGGGTGCCGGCGCCCGGTCCGAGCAGTGCTCTGGCCAGGCCGAGCTGCAGCCTACTGAACGCCCTGGTCAGGACGATGGCGACGGCGGTGATCAGCAGTCCCAGCCCGGCCCATGGCAGGGCTTCCATCGTCGAGTCCACGATGACCCATGGCTGGTCCCAGTCAGGAAAGCGCCACGAGCCGGTGGGCAGGAACCGGAAATAGATCGGCAGGAAGAGCCACCCGAGGCCAATCGCCCAGGGCACCAGGGTCAGGGCGAAGCCGATCACGCCGACGGGTAGTAGCAGCAGGAAGTAGCTCAGATCGCGCCAGCTGGCCGGATCCGCCGTGCGGGCCTTCCAGTAGGCACGCATTCCGCTGGGTAGCGGGCGGTAGGGATCGGCGATGTAGCCGCCGAGGAGGAGGTTCACCCTGCGGCGTTCGAGCATCGCGGCGGCCTTGAGCAGTACCGCGGCCAGCATCAGGATCGGCACGCCGACCCAGATGATCGATGTGGTGAGGCCGACCAGGAAGAGGGTGACGAAAAGGACGAACCAGAAGATCCCGAGCGGGAGGCCGAGTAGGAGATACGCGACGGCGCCCGGTATGGATGGGGTACGGCGAACACCGTCGTATTCGCTGGTCGCGGGTTGCGAGATCATCATCTGTCCCTGTCGAGGTCACCTGGCTGTGGCGGGCTTACCAATACAGCATGCGACACCGGTGGGTTCGGTTCCATGGGGCGCGCTGGCTGGATCGGGGTAGGGATAGCCCCACCGTGGTAGCGGCTTGGGATATGGGAATGATCTATCGGGCGAGACGCGTTATGCTTAACGGGTACGACCCGACCAAGGGGGTGAACGGTTTCGACTCTGGACGTTGAGTCAGGAGAAGCGTGCAGGTGCAGGCGAGAGACCACCTAAAGCGTCGCCGCAAAAATATAAGCGCCAATAAACAAGAAGCGCCTAAGAGCCAGTCCCAGTTCGCGCTCGCCGCGTGAGCTAGTTCTGACTCATTGTCGACCCGGGCTTGCCTCCGTCCCGGACTCGGCATCATCAAGGAGGCTTACCGTCGCGGTTGGCCGCGGGCTTCGGCGGGACACTTACAGCGGCTGGGCCCGTCACACCGGCTAGTTCGCGTGACCGGAGGGGCCAAGTAGAGACACAGCGAACTGCGCACGGAGAAGGCCTGGTAAGGCGACAGAGGACCCGGGTTCGATTCCCGGCACCTCCACCGATTTAGTCATTGTGCGAACCACTCCGTTCGGGGCCGTTTCCGCTGGTAGGGCGGGGGCGGCCCCGTCGTTGTTGCGGGGTTGGGGGATGCGGAAGACCGGGATGAGCCGGTCCGGGCCGGTGATGGTGACCTTGGCGACCAGGGCTTCCACGAGGCCCTTGATCTGGTTGTGGGTGCCGCTGGTGATGATCTCGGCGATGTGGTCGGCTACCGCCACCAGGGTAGCGGGCTCGGGCGCGGTGGGTGCGTCGTTGAGGGCGAGGGTGAGTTCGTCGCGGCGGACGCGGAGTTGTTTGGTCTTGGCGCGGAGTTCGGTGAGCCGGTCGGCGACGAGTTCTTCGTCCATGGTGCCGCGCTCGAATGCGGTCAGGTAGCGGTCGATGGCTTGGCCGGTCTTGGTGATCTCGTTGTCGACGGTGGAGAGTTCGGCGTGCCGGTCGGCGTTGGCTGCCTGGTGCTGTTTCTGTTCGTGGGCGATGGCGTCGGCGATGAGGTCATGCCGGGTGCGGTAGAAGCCGGCCAGCGCGTCCAGGACGGCCGCGTCCACGGCGTCGGCGTTCAAGCGCTTGAAGTCGCATTTGCTGGCGTCGTAGCGGGCCAGGTTCCAGCAGGTGTAGTAGCGGTAGGTGCGGTTGCGGCCGGTGGCGCGGGTGCCGATCATGGCCTTGCCGCACTTGGGGCAGCGCAGGCGGCCGGTGAGTACGTAGTCGGAGCCGGACGCGGCGCGGTGGGCGTGGGATTCGCCGCGTGCGTCGAGGATGGCTTGGGCCTGTTCCCAGGCGGTGAGGTCGATGATGGGTGCGTGGGTGTTGGTCACGGTGGTCTCCCGGAACGTGAGTTCGCCGAGGTAGACGCGGTTGTTCAGGGCGCGGATGACTTGGTAGCCGGACCACTTGCCGCCGCTGCTGGTGCGGTGGCCCCGGTCGTTGAGGACTTTGGCGATGGCGCGGGAGCCGAGCCGGTCCTTGGTGTACAGGTCGAAGATCAGCCGCACGATCACCGCTTCGTGCTCGTCCACGACGAGGGTGTGCGTGGTCTTGTCGACCTGGTAGCCGAAGGGGCGTTTGCCGCCCTTCCACTTTCCCTTGGCGTGCTTGCGTTCCATCCCAGCGATGACGCGGTCGATGATGGTGTCGCGCTCGAACTGGGCGAACATTCCCAGCATCTGCACCAGCATCCGGCCCATCGGCGTGGAGGTGTCGAAGGGCTCGGTGGCGCTGCGGAACACCACCCCGGCGGAGTCGAGTTCGTCGAGCAGCATGACCATGTCCCGCAGGTTGCGGGAGAACCGGTCGACCCGGTAGACGAGCAGCACGTCGATCAGCCCGGCGCGGGCGGCGGCGAGCGCGCGGTGCAGGCCGGGACGTTCGGTGGTGGCGCCGGAGGCGTCGTCGGGGAACCGCGCCACGAGCCGCCAGCCGGGCTGGGAGCCGATGTAGGACTCCAGGCGGGTGTCCTGGGCTTCGATGGAGTAGGGCTGGTGCTCGTCGTCGGTGGAGCGCCGCACGTAGATCCCCACCCGGACGTCGTCGCCGAGTGTGGTCATCGCGGCTTTCTTGGTGCGTTGCGCGGTCGTGGATCGCGCCATTATTCCGACCCCCTTGGTTCGGTATTTCCGCGTGCCCTGTAGTAGCCGTTGCGGGGCTACTACAGGGCGACTACGCGGCTACTAGATCACTACTAGTGGGGACTTAAAACCGCAGCTCACAGGCGGTGCGTCGTGCTTCCATTATCGCTCATCAAGCATGGCAAGGGAAGCGGAAGGGCGTCGTTCTACGCGGCTTTTTCGTTACCCCCCTTGGGGTTTTCCTGATTGGCGCTCCATTCGGCAATGAGCGTGGCCAGGGTGGCGACGGCGAGGTCGTACTGTTGGGTCGTCATCGGTTCGGTGTCGATCCGCTCCACGCGCCACGTGTCCTGTGTGGAGGATCGTGTGCGGCGGAACGGGAGCACGGTGGCGTCATCGCCACCGTTGTCCTGCTCGTGGTCGTGTTCGGCGTGGTCGGGTGTGTGCTGGGGCATGGTGCACCTCGATTGCCCGCGAGCCCGCACGGGGCGGGAGGTCGCGGGCGGCTGTCGGGCGGTCACTGGGCAACCGTCGATCAGCAGGACCCGCCGGCCCTCTGGTCACCAGCACCCCGGGAAGCCTCCACACAGGAGGTTCGTGACATGGGTGATGGCCGCGCCGTTACGCGCGATTCAAGAACCGGCTGGGGTCTGAACTGCTCCAACCATTGTGCCGCTTCGACTCCCCGACTTTGCCGTAGCGCTCGTCGGGGCCAGCGATCACCGGTTGACTGAACCCTCCCACTGTCCACCCGAGACATTCGCCGAGACCAATGTCGGGACCGCGAGACTGGGTGCGGGACTGCGTGTCTCGCCGGTCTCGCCTGCGGTCTCGGTGTCTCGTCTCGACCTGTCTCGACGTCTCGGTGTGGTCTCGCCACTGTCGGGACCACGATTGGACAGCTCGACGTACAACGGGTCCAGATTTCCCTGCTGTGCAAAGACGACGGGCCAAGGCCAGCGGACCGGCGCGGCCGTCTTCGCTGTCGTTCTCACGACGTCACGTCATCGTCGGTCACCTCCTCCGAGGTAGGCGAAAGCGTGCGGGAACCCTTGCGGGGAGAGGGATTCAGGCGGCCCAGCGTGATCGCCGTGGCCGTTGGGTGTCCGGTCGAGCCGGGGCTACCGGCGCGCGGTACACGTCGTCATCGTCCGCGTCGTCGTAGAGCGTCACGTCGTCGAGGTCGTCATCGTCGTCCGCATAGCCCGCCGGTTCGGCTGGTTCGGGCTGAGCTGTGTGGATGCGGCGCGACATCTCCCGGTCGTCCGGGTCGAACGCCGCCTCGTTCAACGGCTGGTCGGTGTTCGAGGCGCTGTGCTCGACGGAGGGGCCACGTTGGGGCAGCTCGGCCAATCTGTACCGGCGCGACGCGCTGTCGCCGCTACGCGGCGTGCACAGGCCCCAGATCGGCCCTGCCGGGCCGTCGGCGTGACCATAGGCACCGTGCGGGTCGCGGGCCGCGGTGGCGATCACGAAACCGGGATCGTGCCCGACGAGAGCGCGATGCAGCGCCGTGCGCAGGGCGATCTCCCGCCGGGGCGCGTGCACCGAGAACAGCAGGACACCGAAGGCGTCGGTCGGGAAATCGCTGTAGTCGTCGAGCTTGCCGGTGACCTTCGCCAGGGACTCGGTGCCGGTGTCGTGTTCGAGGAAGAATCGCACCGCGCGGCCCGCCTCCTCCCAGCAGCCGTAGCCGTCCGGGCGCAGCCGGGTCTCCCGACCGGCACCCAGGTACCGCCAGAAGAACTCGGTGCACCGCTTCTCCGACCACCACTGGGTCAGCCCGCCCACCTCGCCCTCGCGGCCCTCCTCGCGCAGCCGGGCAGGGTTGCGGTGCGCGGCTAGGGCGCAGAAGAAGTCGTTCACGCCGAGCTGGTGTTCCAGCTTCGGCCACAGCGCCAGCCGTTCCAGGCTCTCGGTGTACGCCTTCGGCGCGGGCGGGCGCTGTGCGCGCTGCGCGGCGATCAGCCGCGCGCCGAGGTAGCCCAGCGCGTAGCGGGTCTGGCTGGTTCCGCCGCGCAGGTAGGACTCGCGGAACGCGAACACCACGCCCAGCTCCCGCAGGTGCCGCAGCCGGTCCTGCGCGCGGCGCACCGACAGGAACTCGATCGCGGCGATCTGGTTCGTGGTGAGCACCTTGTGCTCGGCCAGCAGGGCCAGCATGCGCCGGTCCCGGTCGACCAGGCGGAACCACAGGCCCGCGTCGGGTTCTCCGGCCCGCCGGCCGCCGCGCCCCGCGCGCCCCCGATGTGTGGATGGGTGAGGATCACTCCTCAGTCGGTCTTCCGCCAGTTCCCGCCGATACCACCGCTGACCAGCAGACTTAGTAGCAGCGGCCTCGGCGCTTGGGGCGGCGGATTCAGAACGCCGAGGCTGCGCTGACCCACACGCGGAGCCAGACGCCAACCCATCCGCACCCACGACGCCACGGCCACCAGCACGGTAAGTACCGTCCACCATGATCACCACCACCTTCCGGCCGGAGCAGCCGAGAGATCCCCGGCACCCCTGAACTCCGGATTTCGGCCCCAAAATCCTGGCCCGTTACCCAAACGTGACCAAAGACCGGTGGATTGTGACCATGGAGTGATACCGCCGTGACCGGCGCGTTGCGATCGGCGATCTCGCCGCCTTCGGCGGGTGGTGACCATGATCGACCGTCCCTTCCAGTGTGCCAGGAAACCCCTGCACTACTGAAGGCCGATTCTTCGGCCGATTTTGGACACCAGCGCGGCCGACTGAGACCAGGCTGGAACCCACAGCCCGCCCGTCACCGCACGAGCCGCAGCGGGCATCGGCACCGCCGTGCGCGGTCATCGCGCTCCTGGTCTCTACGGTCGGATCTACAGATGTCGGGTGAGGCGCTTGACTAGTCCGTAGAGCTATTGATCTGCGGAAACAGCGAACCACACCGAGTCAATCAGCGTGCCAGCCATAGGTGGCCCGCTCACTGGCCGGTCGGTGGCCTGCTGAGTGGCCCACCGACTGCCCAGTGCTTGCGGACTTAGCCGAACAGGACCTTGCGATTCATCCAGGCAAGGTGCAACGCCGCCGCCGCACCGGGAGAGAGGCGCTTGGACTCGCTGAGCCATGTCAGGGTGTTCTCCTCGAACGGAAAGGCCCGCGCGGGCATGGAGCCCTCCGAGTTGGTCTCAACGGCGTTGGCGAACAGCGCGTCGTAGGTGTCCGGGGCGATGACCGCGACGGTGAGGATGTCGCCGGCAAGTGTGAGGGCGTCGAGCGTGACGCCGAGGCAGAACACGCGGATGTGACCGTCGCGCAGTGCCTCGTCCATGGTGGTGAACGGTTCCAGCTTGTCGTATCGGATCGGCTTACCGGAGCCGTCGTACTCGTCATGGCCCAGCAACTCCTCGGCGTACTCGCGCTGGATGTTGCGCCAGATCGAGAAGTCGGCCGCGACGGCGGCCGGGATGACGGAGGAGGGCTGGAAGATGCCCGCGGGCAGCAGGTGCGCCATCCCGCCGCCGCCTGCGACGCTGGCGGAGTCACGCTGGTGAAGGACGACGCTCGGGCTGTCGCCGCCCCTGATGGTCAGGGTGCCGATCGCTCCCATGAGCGGTCGGCGGCCGAGGTCGAACGGGTCCGCGATCAGCTTGCGGAAGGTCAGCCGTCGCATGGAGGCGCGCGGCATGACGGATTCCCGGTCGCCGTCGATGGCGAGGTGGTGGGCGGCGAATTCGTGGGCGAGCGCCTCGTTGGTGTCGACCGCGTCGAAGAAACCCATCTGCCCGAAGTGCATGCTCGGCTGGGTCCAGTCGAGTCCGAGCAAGCGGAAGCACAGCCGGTTCTCGAACAGGCGGGGCGCGGCGAGGTCGCGGATGGCGTCGTGGTAGCTGCGGTATCGGGCGTCGATGGTGGCCAGCGGGCGAACCGGGCCGCTTTCAGGTTCTTCTCCGGTGATCGTGGGCTCGGTGACCACGGAGTCCAGTGTCAGCGTGATCTCGTCCAGCGGGACGGGCTCGGCAGGAATCCAGGTGGGCGCGCTGATGACACCTGTGTTCTTCAGTCCTGGCACGCGATGGTCGCGGTACAGCGCCTCGGCGAGCACAGCGAGGTCGCGGCGATGCTTGCCCAGGGCCGAACGGACCTGGCGCCACTCGTCGTGGTCGCGCTCGACATGCGGTTCGGTCGTTGCGGGCACGGAGGCAAACGTGAGCGGCGCGGGAAGGGGCTCGGTCTGGTCCTGCTCGGGTCGGATAGAGCGCGGCCTGCGGAAACCGAGTTCGTCGCCCGCACAACCGAAGAACTCGGCGAGCAGTCGGCGATAGAAGGGCTGTGGCCACACGACTTCACCGCGCTCCCATCGACCGATGGTCTTGCGCGTGATTTGCGGGTGCTTGCCGTACCTGGTGGCGAGGTTGGTCAACTCGTCGGCCAGGTCCTGCTGGGACAGCCCGCCCCGCTCGCGCAGGGCGATCAGTACGGTGTTCGGTATGCGGGGCTCGTCGGGTGACACAGGATCAACGGTAGGGCGTGCCACACCCGCAGATCAGGAATGTCCCCCCAATGTCCCCGATCTGGCCCAACTGTGGGCGCTCGCTGTGGTCGTGTTCGTCCCTGCTGCCTGGTGAACTCGTAGACGTAGTTACACCACGTCAGCCGGAGGCGACTACCAGTGAGTGATCGTATCGACGCCGCTCGGCGACCGACGAGCGCACCTCTGGTGCCGGGGATTCCGGGACTGGCCTGGGCCGAAACGCGTGCCGCCGCCGTCGACCTGGCGCGGCACGGCTGGCCCGTGCTGCCGGGAACCTACCAGCTTGCCGAGCACGGGGCCTGGCTGGGCAGGTCCGGCGCGGCAGGGCTGGAACCGGTCGCCGCGCTGTGGCAACTGGCCACGACGACCAACCCGGACGTGGCGATGGAGTGGTGGACACGGCGGCCGTATTCGGTGCTGCTGGCGTGCGGAGCCGGGGTCGACGGGGTGGAGGTACCCGCCGTCCACGGGCAACGCGCGCTGGGGCAGCTCTCGCCAGCCTGGCGCGGTCCGGTCGCCGTCACGCCCTTCGGTTCGTGGTTGTTCTTCGTGCGCAGCGACGATGAAGGGCTGCGTCCTGAGCTGGCCGCGAACGCACATGCGCAGTTGTACGCGAGCGGGGCGTGGTTGCCCATCCCGCCCACGGCGCGTGATGGCCTGCCGTATCGCTGGCAGGTGCCCCCGGACACCGTCGGCTGGGCGCTGCCCGCCTCGGCCGAGGTTCAGCGAGTGCTGATCGCGTCGCTGAGCCGTCGAGCCAGTGGCACACGACCCAGCCTCGCCTGAGTAAGCCGCGCCTGCGCCGAGGATGCCCCGACCGCCCTCGGCGCAGGCGCACCCACGCCCAAATCGACCGAAGGGGAGGTGCCGATCATGGCCGACAGCGGTGAACAGGTCACACAGCACGTGACGCGTGTGCGGGAGATCCTGCCGCGATCTGCCTCGATCATCGAGGCGTTCCGCGACGCCAGCAGCAGAGACCATCCAGGCCAACTCGTCCTCGACACGGCGAACGAGCTGGCGGCCCAACACGGGCAGCAGTGGCAGGCCGAGGATGTCAGCCGCGCTTCCGGTGCGTCCGCTGACGCCATCGCCGAAAGCAAGCGACTCATCGACGACCTCAACTCCAAACGCGTGGCTCTGGTGGAACGGATCGACGAGTGGGTGACGGCCCAGGTCCACAGCCGCGCGGACGCCTCCCTGCACACCGAGACCCTCGGCTCGGTCGTTGACCGGCTGGCGATCGCGTGGGTCCGTGCGAACAGCCTGATCAACACCAATGACGCACGCGATCGAGCCCGCTTGGCTCTGCGGCAGCTCGCCGAGCTGGCCGACGCCTACGACGACCTGATCCGCGACGTCGCCACCGGCCACCGACGGCTCCCAGCGTGGCGGCCCCTGAAGACCTACCGGAGCGCATCGTGACCGCAGAGGCACATCAACACCTGTCGGTGTCGCTCAACGGCGTCGACAACGTCGGCAAGACCACGCAACTCGCGTGGCTCCAGCGTGGGATGCCCGACGCCCACCTCGTAGGCACGGTGGACGCCTGGGACTCCCGATGGCGCGAGGTCGCTGCCGGCGACTTCGCCCACTGGTGGTTCATCGGCTCCACCACGGCCGAGCACGTCGGACTGATGTTGGGCAGCCACGTCGCCCGCCGCGACGCGAGCGGACCGCTGGCCCTGGAAGACCGCGGCTTACCCATGCTCCGGGCGACCTGCGCCGCCACCGCCGCGCTCAAGGACGGACTGACCCCGACAAAGGCACTCCGGCTGGTGGACCGCCTCGCGGCCGATCTCCCGGCCGCCGCACCTCGGCGCGAAGTCCACGTGCTGTTACGCCGGTCCGGTGACCCCGCGCGGGAAGCGGCCGAGGCGCTACGGCGCGAGCCAAGACCAGCCAACGAACGGTACGCCGCCTATCAGCGCACGCTCGCGGAGGTCCTGTCCATCCAGGTCGAACGCGGCGACTACCACGCCGTGCTCGACCTCGGCGACGCCCCGATCCTGGACGTCCAGCGAACGCTCCGGAGCCACCTGGCTGACGCGGGTGTCAACGTGGAACCGCTGCCGAAGGACGAGTTGGAACGGCTGTGGGTGCTGGGCGGCATGTCAGAGAGCGGCAAGAGCACGGTCGGCGAACTGTTGCGCGACGAGCACGGCGTGACCAGGTTGAAGATCGGCTACCTGGTGGAAGTCGCCGCCATGCGGGCTGGAGTCACCGACCCATACGAGCACTGGTCGGAGCGGGAGCAGGCAGAGCGGCTTACCGAGGAAATTCTGCGGTTCGCCGAGACGACCAAAGCACGCACGATCAGCCTGGAAAGCGCCCACCGCTTCGAGGCGACCGCGCACCTGAAACGGGTCTGGGGTGACCGCTGCCAGGTCGTGTACGTCGATGCGGACACGACCGTCCGGGCGAGTCGCGCAGTGGAGAGCGAGTCCCGGTTGCGTGGCCGCGACGCGACCAAGCGCGAACGCGGCGCAGACCGGATCGCCGAGATCGCCGATCACCGCATCGACAACTCCGGGTCGCTGGGTGCACTCAAGCTCGCCGTCAGCCGAATCACGTCGACCGTGGACCTGCCCAGGGTGACGCTCTACGCGAGTGGGCCGGTAACCCAGAGCGGATGGTTGGGACAGGCCACCGACCACGTGTGCGACGAGCAGGTCGCGCTCGTGCTCGCAACCGGCAGCACGGGGACCACGAGCTGGCGGGACGGATGGAGCGATCTTGACCTGCTCGTGGTTCGTGACACCGCCCCCGCCGCATGGTTGCGGGACGTGACGGGCACCCTTCCCGCTCCCGACGGGATCAAGGTCGGCCTCAGCGTCTTCACCACCGCCGACATCGACGCGCTGCGGGTGCCACCGCGCGTCGTGCAGTCGCTGCGTCGCGCCGCCCAGGGGATCGGCGTGCTCTACCGGCGAGCGGGCCAGCTGCTGCCGGTGCCGGCCGCCGCACACGGCGATCGCACCAGCCGTGGCGAGCTGGGACTCGTGCTGATGACCACCCGCCGCCTCCTCGCCGCCGATCAGCCGGACGTGCGCGCCGTGCACAAGCACCTGGTGCTGCTCGCCAAGATCGTGCTGCGCGCTGACGGCCACGACCTCCACGACGCCGATGACGTGCTCACCGCGTTCCGCGAGTGTCACCCCGCCGCCGAATGCGCACCGCCTGAGCTATCTGACCTTATCCGTCGCCCCAGCGATCCGGTCCTGCGCGGACAACTCGTTGACGCGACGGACCGACTGTTGACCTACCTCGACCGACTCGACCACACCGTGAGGACCAGCGAATGACCACCGTTCCCGAAGACCTCGCCTACCAGGCCCGGCGCATTCGCCGTCTCGGCGTGCCCCCGCAGACTCGGGATGTCCGGATCGTCCACGAGCTGGACGGCATCCTCGACCAGGTCCACCCCGCGACATTGCTGCGGACCGGTAGCGCGCTGTGGGAGGCGTGGTCGCGCCACCCGGAGTTCACGGCCCCGGACGTGCTGCTCGGATTGGACGCGGGCGGCATCCTGCCCACCGTCGCCGTCGCACTGGCCAGCGACCTGCCGTACCGCCTGGCCTGGAAGCTCGACCTCGACCTGCCCGCCAAGCGGCGCTTCACCGAACCCCATGCCCGCCGCACCGAGGTCTTCACCTACGGCGACCTCGCGGGAACCCGCGTGCTCATCGTCGATGACGAGATCACCACCGGGAACACGCTGGCCAACCTGGTCTCGGTGCTCCGCGACTCGGCCGTGGAGGTGACCGGCATCGCGTGCTTGATCGAGGACACCACCGGCAACGCCCGTCCGCTGCTGGAATCGCTGGGAGTACCGCTGTGCACCCTCACACGACTGTGAGTCCGTGGACGATCGAGCCGGTAACGCTGCAACGCGGTGGACCGGTCGTCGTCCCCCGCCAGCACGCACCCCTGGCCCGCGCGCTGCCCTTCCGGCGCGCGGGCGGGGAGCTCCCGTCCTACACCAGTGGGGCGGACGTGATCGGCGAGCGCGGCTGGTCGGTGGTCCTCGGTGACCGTGGCCTCGGTGATGTCCTGCTCGCGTTCGGACTCGTTCAGGCCCTCGCCGACGGGACGGATCGTGACGCCGAACTTCACTACGAGGGACCACGTCCACGGCTGATGCAACGCTGCCGGCTGCCTCTGCGCACGAGCCTCACCGAAGGCCCGCACGCCGTTAGCACCAGGCACGGCAAGGGATTCACCTTCCACGCGATCCCCGAACGCCCCCAGGCGTGGCTGGACATCCTGGACGACGAACTCGTGGAGGTCCACGCCGCTCTGCCGATGCGGTACTACCTCGCCGCGGAACAGGCCCTCGGCGTCCGGCTCCCTGCCGACCGCGCGCCGCTTCCGACCTTCAGATCGAGCGAGCAGGCACGACCGTTCCACGTCGTGTTCGTCTCGGCGACCAGTTGGCCAAGCCGGAAGGACTACGGCGCAAGCGGTTTCGCCCGCATCGCGGCTGTCCTCGCCCAGCGCTTCCCGGCACCGTGGACGTTCACCCTGATCACCAGTAGCGATGCCGAGCCGATGACGTTCGACGGCATCGAGGTTCTGGCCGGGCTGGATGCCGTGGACTGCCTGGACGTGTTCGCATCGGCCGAGGTCGTGATCGGCAACGACACGGGCCTGACCCATCTGGCCGCGCTCACCGAACGCCCGGACGGAACCGGCCCGCACGCCATCGGGCTCTACGGTCGCCACGCCCACACCAAGTGGACCACCGGGACCGCACGTCACCATGCCGTCGCCACCACGTTCTCCCAGATGCTGGCCGTCGCCGACCGCTGCCCTGTGCGCGACCACCTGGATGACGCGCTGTGGTCACAGTCGGCGAGTCTCGCCGACATCCCGGCCGAGATCATCGCCGAGTTCGCAAGCGACCTCGCCGGTTGGTGGTGACTGCTCATGCTGAGGATCACCAACCACCGACGCTTCACGGCCAACCACACCTGGCACGTTGACTGGGCCGGAAACGCGCTGTTCGTCAAGGCCAACCCGAACCACGACGAGGGCCGCGCCGAATGCATTGGACACGCCCGCATCCGCGAGTTCTACCCCGTACCGAGGCTGCGGGGCATGCGACGGGTGGCCCACTGGACAGTGCTCGCCTACGACCGGTGGCCGCACCTCGACCACGACAGCGGCCTGCTGCTCGACGAGATCACCCACGCCGACCTCACGGCCGACATGGCGCGACTCAATACCTGCCTGACCGCCGTGTTCCGCCACTACCAGCACGTCATCGGCAACACCCTTCGACCCACGACCAACGGGGAGACGATCAGCAAGCTCTACGGCGACCGCGCCGCTCCCGACGGCCGTCTCGACCAGTACTACAGGCCCAACGCACCGTGGCCGATCACCAATGGAACCCGGAGAGTCCGCCCACAGGATCTGGCAGACCTGCGACTGGTCGTCAAGGGCCGCGAGCACGCCGTTGACTTCGCCGAGCTGATGACCAGGCTGCGGGTCTACTTCGCCCGCCACAGCCCGGTCTGGGCGGCCATCACCCAGGGCGATCCCACCGACATCAACATCGGCTGGTCGCCGGCAGGCGGACCGGTGTGGTTCGACTACGACACCGGAGGACTCAACTCGCTACCCGGCGAGTTCGCATGTTTCCTGCTCTACCAACGCCTCCACGGCGCGTGGCTCACCCCGCACTACAACCGCGCCGCGTTCGGCGATCACCCCTCTGCACTCGCCCCGGCGACCCTCGCCGAGCCCGTCGTCCACGTCGAGCACACTCGCTCGGCGCTGGTGATCGACTATCGGCACACGCCCAGCCTGGCCCGCCGACATGTCCTGCGCCGCTACCTCGACGAGATCATCCGGCCCATCGCCCGCCATCTCGGCATCGACGACCTGATGGCGTGGATGCGCCCCTACCTGGTCATGCGGCTGCTCGCCGTCTACGACCTCGCCGACCTCGAACCCCACGACGCCGCGCTGTCGCTGGCCCTACTCGCCCAAGCACTGGACCCGGACACCACGCTGCCGGACTTCCTCGCCCTCACACCATCAGATGCGGAGGTCAACTGACCGTGGCTCGTCCCGTCGCCATTGTCACCGGAGCCGGTTCCGGCATCGGCGCGGCCATCGCTGCGCGCCTCGCCGACCGCTACGACCTCATTCTCACCCACCTCCACGACGACCCGGATCTGCACAACGTGCTCGCCACCGTCGAACAACGCGGCGCTGCGACAGCGGCGATCACGGGCGATCTCACCGACCCGATGACGATCGACACGCTCGCACACGAAGTCGAGCACGCCGCCGATCGGCTCGACATCCTCGTGTCCAACGCCGGCGTCTATCCGCGCATCCCCTGGACCAGCCTCGACCTGGACACCTTCCGCGAGCAGATCGAGGTCAATCTGGTCACTCACGCGGCGTGTGCCCAGCTCGTCACGCCGCCCCTGACGACGCGCGGCCACGGCCGCATCATCACCGTGTCATCGGTGCTCACCCAGCTCGGCCGCGTCGACCTCGCTGCTTACATCGCGGCCAAGAGCGGTCTGGAAGGACTCGTGCGTGCCCTGGCCCGAGAACTCGGACCACACGGCGTCACCGTCAACTGCGTCCGCGCGGGCTCCATCGAAGTACCCGCCGAACACGCCGTCGTCCCCGACCACGACGCGATGATCGCCCGACAACTCGACCGACAATGTGTCAAGCGCCGGGGGCACCCTGACGACATCGCCGCCGCCGTCGACTTCCTCGCCTCCCGCGACGCGGGGTTCATCACCGGCCAGTGCCTCACCATCGACGGGGGCTGGTGCATGACATGACCCCCGCCGCGCTCTGGATGCGCCACGGCACCTGCGACGACGGGCTGTGCCGCCCCGGCGCCCACGCCCGTCCCGGTAGCCCACTCACCATCGCCGGCATAGTCGAAGCCGAGCTGACCACCCGCGAGCTGCACCAGCACCGCTGGCAACCAGCGCTCATCGTGTCCAGCCCACTGCGGCGCGCCCGACAAACCGCCGCCATCGCCGCCAGCGCGCTGGACACCCGAATCGCCGAACCGATCAGCGCGTTCGCCGAATGGCGAGCCCCGCACTGCGTCCTGGGCCTCGCCCCCAACCAGTACCCACCCGACTACACCACTTGGCGGCAACAGCGCGCCGACAACCCGGACAGCGCCCTGCCCGGAGGGGAAAGCCTCCGCGCGTTCACCGAACGCGCACTCGAAGCCGCAACCATCGCCGGTGACCTCGCAACCGAGCACGGCCCCGTCCTGATCGTGTCCCACCGGCTGCTCATCGGCGCCGTCGCCGCCCTGCACCACGGCTACCGCCACCCCGCCGACATCTTCGGCTACGCCAGCGACTTCCGCCTCGCCCCCGCCCAGCTATGGGCACCACCCAGGGAGACCACGTGATCAACGATCAAACCGACGACCGGATCTTGCCCCACGAATCGGACCACGAGCGAGCCGTCCGCCACCGCCTTGCCGACCTGCTGGCCGACACTCCCATCCCGCCCGAGGAACTGGTCGACAACCTGGCCCTGTACCTGCGCAGGCAGCCGCTGACTGACCTGCTCTCCCTGGACGCGCTCTACCGGATGATCCTCGACGTGCCCGGTGTGATCATGGAGTTCGGCGTGCACCGCGGACGCCACCTCGCCGCCCTCACCGCGCTGCGCGGGGTCTACGAGCCGTACCACCCGCACCGCCGGATCATCGGCTTCGACACCTTCACCGGCGTCCCCGACGTGACCGACGTCGACACGATGAGCCCCAGCGCCGTCGCCGGCCGGTTCGCGCTCACTGACGGCTACCCACACCACCTGCGCGACGTACTCGACGCCCACGAGCAGGGCGAACACCTCGGCCACATCCGGCGCACCCTGATAGTCCAGGGCGACGTGCGCGAAACCCTCCCGCGCTACCTGACGGACAACCCGCACACCGTCATCGCCCTAGCCTACTTCGACCTCGACCTCTACGAGCCCACCCGCGACGCCATCGACGCCGTCCGGCCGTACCTCACCAAGGGCAGCGTGCTCGCCTTCGACGAACTCGCCCACGCCAAGTGGTCAGGAGAAACCGCAGCCCTGCGCGACACTCTCGGCACCGACCACGGCACCCTGCGAACGCTTCCGGGCCGCGCCACCCCCGCCTACATCCGCTGGAGCGCGTAGTCGCAGTTCAGGCGGCTGCGCCCGCCTCGACCATCAGGGCCTCCCGGTTGGCCAGGATGAACTCCTTCAACGCGGTCGGCTTCAAGTCGATCGACGCGAGATCGTCTCCCCGAAGGTCAACCCGGTCCAGGTCGTACCCGCCGCGCGACGGGTCGCTGAACTCCGGGCCGCTCCGGGCCGACTCGTCCAGGCTGGCCAGCCGCGCCACAAAGAAGTGCTGCACAGCGACTCCACCGTCCGACGGCGAGCTGAATAGGAACACCTGCGAGGCGTCCGTGGCCTTCGCGCCCAGTTCCTCCGCCAGCTCCCGGTACAGAGCCGCCTCCACCGAGGGGTCGGTGTCCTCGACGCCCCCACCGGGCGCGGTCCAATACGGCGCCTGCCCCGGCTTCGTGCGCTTGATCAACACCAGCCTACCGAGATCGTCGATCAGGATTGCCCGTGCTGCGCGTCGTCCCACTGTCACCGTCAACTGCTCCGTCACGCGACCCAGCTTACGGCTCGCCGCGTCGCCCGATTGCGGCAGCCACGTGATCGAAGACCCGTCCGTCGCAACGGCAAGGACCGGCACTCTACGCTGGCCCGGTGACTTCACGTGTCGAACTCGATCTACCCCCGGCGGGAAGCTCGCTGCCGTTGAGCGACTTGGAACGGTTCGTCGAGCAGGCCCGTCACGCAGGCGCGGGTGCCGACACACCGGTCATCGCGGTCGCCCCCAACCAAGACCCCGACATGACCATCGCGCTGCGCGTCGAGTTCGACAGCTCGATCGCCGAGCGCGCCGATCTGGACGACTTGCTCGGCCTGCTCGGCGAGATCGAACGCAACGACGGCGACGCCCACGCCCAGCACCGCGCCATCCGTGAGCTGCGCCGACACCTGACAGGCCACACCGAGTAGGCAGTAGATCGGCGCGTGGTCCGCAGCCAGCGGGGGTGGCTGAAGGTGATCGTCGTGCCCGGTGTCCCGGCTAGTTGCTGCGGTAGGGCTTGTAGGGCAGGACGCGTGGTTCGCGGGGCGGGGAGACGAGGTTGTCGCCTGGCCAGAAGGGTCCTTCCGCGGCGAACCGCCGTACGTGTCCGGTCAGCTCGTCCAGGTGCTGTTGCCGCTCGACCGGGCCTGTCTGGGAGCGGGAGCCGTCCGGTTGGTACAGCTCGTGCACGGTGTTCGGGCCACCACCCACCAGAACAGCCGCGACCTGCGGCAGACCCATCGGCATCGCGTCGCAGCCCTGGTGGCGGGCGATGTGCACCACCGCATCGACGACCCGTTCCCAGTCGGCGACCTGCGGCCACAGCTGTCCGCCGTCCAGCTCGAAGGTCAGCGTGGACAGCGGCACCACCTCGCCCGGTGTGCGGCCGGGGAACTCGGTCAGGCACCGGTACATCCGACCACCGTCCGGTTGTGGCACCGCCGGGTGCAGCAAGGTCAGGGCGTGCACGATCGTGGCGTTGATCGGCACTGGGTGCTGCGGGGACTGGTAGGGCTCGTGTAGGGCGAGCAGATACACGTCCTGGACCGTCACATGTTCCCTTTCCGTCGCGGCTGAGGTGGGGCGGGCCATCAGGCGTACGGCTCTACGGAGATGCTGTAGACATGCCCGCGCCAGGACCGATCCACCGGCAAGGCACGGACGGCGTACTGGTAGGTGGGCAGGCCCAGCTTGTCGGCGCGGGCGATCAGCGCGCGGATATCGCCCAAGGTCAGCACATGTGCCGACAGTCGACGGCCCCAACGGCGCCATTCCACCTCGGGGCCGGTGGGTTTCTGTGTGACGCTCGTGTGTTTCTCCGCGTCGCTGCGGTCGGCTCCGTGTGCGTTCGCAGGTGGTGACGCTGGCGGACCGTCGCTGTCGGTGTCGCGGGCGTCTTCGACCACGGTCTCCAGGCGTTTCACCTTGCCGTCCCAGCCAGCGAAGCACCGGACGGGCGTCGCGTCGGGGAAGTTCAACGCCGTGGCGCTGTCCACGAACTCGCGCAGCTCATGGAAGTGGAAGATGGTCCGGTCAGGGCGCCTGGCCTGCGTCACGTTGTGTGTCACGACCACCACGATAGGCATTCGCCCCGACACGGCACGTGGCCCCTCTGTGGATCACCCGACTGGCCGAGCGGGGGGTGCCGACAAAGGACACGTAGGTGGCCAAGCTCGATTGGTGATGCACGCTGTGGCGGTCTGCCAGCGCGGTGCCCTGCTGGGGTTGCCGGGGCAGGATAGGGCCATGAGTGGCGAGGTCTTGCGTGACGGTTGGTGCGGCGAGCCTATTGCGTGGGCAAGAGTCGGTGATCCCGTTATCGGGCGGGAGTGGACTGAGCATGGCTGGGTGGCCGTGACTGACCGGTTGTCCCCGGCTGAGGCGGTTCGTAAGTACGGTCCCATCACTGAGTTGGTGGTTGGCCGCCACGGCGGTTTTGAGTCCGTCACCTACGGTGAGACCCAATTCGTCTCTCGGTTCGTGGACCCGCGCGGCACGGGTTTGTATGACGACACCGTTGTCGTCGTGCACGACCCTGCCCGGGACGATTACGAGTGCCCGGTCTGCCAGGCCGCGCCCGGCGAGCAGTGTGTGAACAAGAAGCAGCAGCCGTGCGGAACGCACGGCAAGCGGTCTCAGGGGCGCTCGCGTTGGGAGATCGAGCGGGCTGATGCGGCGGCCCGAAAGGCGCGCGAGGAAGCGGAGGCTGCGCAACAGTGGCAGCGCGAGATGGCCACGCCGCCGGCTCTCGGCGCGGTGCTGGAAGTCAAGCGTTGGATGCCTGCTGATGACACGGCGTCCGATGGTGTCGACCGCTACATCGTCGAGCGCACCTACGCCAACCGGACGGTCCAGGCCAGTGCGGACAGCGGGGAACGGGTGTTCCTGGCCCGCAACGAGTACACCGGCGATTGGCAGGTCATCTGTGGGCAGCCGACGTCGATGCGCCTGCCATGCCGGGGCGGCGGTGTCGGCGTGCTGTGCAAGGTGCGACACAAGCCAGGGTTGCACCTGCGCGAGGACTCGTCGTGGACCTGACGCGACAAAGGCTTGCCACCCAAGTTGGTGCCTCCACTCCGTCCGATCTCGCCCGCGAATGCGCTGGTCAGCGACTCGCGGACCGTCTGGGCCGTGATCGGTGAGTCACATCGGGTCACACCACAACCCTCTCCGAGGCGGCGTAGGCCGGCTCCCGCCGCGCGGGTCGCTCGCCACGCGGACCGCCGAGGGCGGGCGGCAGGTGCCCGGACTGCCGCCACCTGCGCAGCACCTTGCGGCCGTAGTTGTTCGTGCCCGCGATCCGGTCCAGCTCCGCGCCGGTCGGCGTGCGGCCCTTGGTCCGCTCGGTCACGTAGTACGCGCACATGCGCTGCTCGGCGGTCGGTTCGGCCGGCGGGCGAGCCCCGTTCGGGACCACCGCGAGACGCACCGTCGCCCCCGCAGGTCTGATTTCGGGGCGAACGGGCAGGAGACGCGGCTCGTTGCTGGTCACGTGGGGCGTAGGCTGGGTGTTACCGAAGGCGAAGCAGTACCCACGGTTTGTCGGTGCCGCCTTGGGCGCACGAACGATCCCTGGCTCCTGTGATGGGGCTGGAGGCGGGAGCGTCGAGATGATGATCTCGGGTCAGCTGAATCCCACGACCACTTCCGATGACCGTCAACAACAGTCGCCGCTGCCGCCTGTGGTGCGGTTGCGGATGAAGCCGGACGGCGCCGCGCGTGGTCATGTCGATGGCGGTTGGTGGCCGCGGTCGAGGGATCTGGCGGCGGAGTTGCCGTCGCTGGTGTCCGCACTCGGGGTGTGGCTGGGGCAGGTCGCCCGCGTGTCCTACCACCTGGACAGGTGGGGCCTGGTCGCCCGCAAGGTCCTCGTCGAGGGCCGGGTCGTGCGGGCGGAGGGTTTCCGCTCGACGGACCGGCACACGATCATGGTGATCGGTTCGGATTCGCGGCGGGTGAGCCTGCTGGTCGTGCCGCCGGGTGTTCCCGGCGGTGTGGCCCGCGCGGTGCTTCGCTCGGCCGCCGGCAGCGACTCGACCGCCAGCGTGGCCGACATCCTGGCCAGCAACGGTGTCCACCCGGACCGGGACAGCAACCCGCACGTGGCCGTGCCTGGCCCGCGGGCAGCCGGCCCGTCCGCGGCGGAGCCGGAGGAGGAGCGGTGGGAAGCTGAGGGCGGCCGTGCCCTGCCCGCCTGAGCAGGCCGCGCGTTCCGTGGGTGCTCCCGGCGGCACGGGGTAGGTGGTCGGGGTGGTGGGTCATCGGAACCCGGCCAACCAGCGCCGGTATGACCAGCGGACGACCGGTGAGCGGCTGGCCGATCAGGTCACCGCCCGGTTCGGGTCCTGGGCGTTCATCTGCGCGCAGAGCGCGGTCGTGGTGGCGTGGATCGCGGTGAACCTCGCCGCGTTCCTCTACCGGTGGGACCCGTATCCGTTCATCCTGCTCAACCTGCTGTTCTCCACCCAGGCCGCCTACGCCGCGCCGTTGCTGCTGCTCTCGCAGAACCGGCAGGCCGAACGCGACCGGATCAAGGCCGAACACGACTACCGGATCAACCAGCTCGCGCTGCAATTCCTCATCGCCTGGCACCGCGACGCGCATCCACCCGGCTGCGACTGCGTCCGCGAACTCGGCCCGGCCGCCGATGACGCGCTGGCCGCGCTGGCCCGTGACCTGGACCCACTGGTGTCGCCGCCGGTCGCGGTGGCTCAACCGGCCGCGACACCCGATCGCGGCTAGACTGGGAACCAGGTTCCGGCCCCCTTTCTGGCCGTGATCAACGCAATCAGGCGCGTTCTGTCCGCCGAGATCCGAGGTCTTCCCTCACCGTGACCACCACCGATGTTCGTCCGCGCCCGAAACCGATCCTGTCCGGACGCCGTTCCCCGCTGGAGCACCTGACCGTCAAGGTGTTCCTGCTCGTGCCGTTCCTCGCGTTGCTCGCCGCCGTGCCGCTGGCGTGGGGCTGGGGCCTGGGCTGGACCGACCTCGGGATCGCGGCCGGCTTCTACGTGGTGTCCTGCCTGGGCGTGACCGTGGGGTATCACCGCTACTTCACCCACCGCGCGTTCAAGGCCCGCCGCGCGCTGCGGGTCGGGCTGGCCATCGCGGGCAGCCTGGCCGCCCAGGGACCGGTCATCGACTGGGTCGCCGACCATCGCCGCCACCACGCCTACTCCGACCGCCCCGGCGACCCGCACTCCCCGTGGCTGTACGGCACCAGCCCGATCGCCCTGGCCAAGGGGTTCTGGCACGCCCACATGGGGTGGCTGTTCGGCCGGGACCGCACCAACGCCGAACGTTTCGCCCCCGACCTGCTCGCCGACCGCGACATCCGCGCCGTCGACCGGCTGTTCTGGCTGTGGACCACCCTCACCCTGCTCGCCCCGGCCGCTTTGGGCGGGGTCATCACGCTGTCCTGGTGGGGCGCGCTGACCGGGTTCTTCTGGGCCGGGCTGGTGCGGATCTCGTTCCTGCACCACGTCACCTGGTCGGTCAACTCGATCTGCCACATGATCGGCACTCGCCCGTTCACCGCGCGCGACAAGTCCGCCAATTTCTGGCCGCTGGCGATCCTGTCGATGGGCGAGTCCTGGCACAACTCCCACCACGCCGACCCCACCTGCGCCCGCCACGGCGTGCTCCCCGGCCAGATCGACATCTCCGCCCGCGTCATCTGGATCTTCCAGCGACTCGGCTGGGCCTACCAGGTCCGCTGGCCCGCCCCGCAGCGACTCGCCCACAGCCGCGCCGACCACTGACCACCCGCGACGCCACGCCGCACGGGGTACCCGGCCGAACCAGCAGAGAATCACGCGCCAGCACGGCGGCGCACCCGTGTTCGGCGTAGCGTGGACCTTAAGCCCCTCAATCTGAGAGAGGGGGCACACCCATGACCGATACGTCGGCCACCAGGCCCGTACCGTCAACCACCCCACCGACTGACTCCGCCGGCCCACCCGCCCCGGCAGCCACCCCCGACACCCCACCCGCAGCGCCGCCAGCCCGTAATCCGTTGCGGCGCACCCGGACCGGTGTCACCTGGGTCGGCGTCATCGTCTTCGCCGCCGTGCTGGTCCTCCTGCTGATCTTCATCCTGCAGAACACCCAGGCGGTGCAGATCTCCTACCTCGGCGCCAGCGGGCACGTCTCGCTGGCCGTGGCGATGCTGCTGGCCGCAGTAGCCGGCGTGCTGCTGACCGCGATCGCCGGATCGCTGCGGATCTGGCAACTCCGCCGCCACCTCCGCCGATCAACCCGCCGAGGAACGTGACACCTCCGCCAATCTGGCTTTGCCCGCGCTAACGGCCCCGAGTTGGAGTTGGCCCCCCTGGCCGGAAAGCCCTAACGCAAAGCCTGATCAAGCGGCGACACGACCAAGCCCGCGCCGCCGACACTCGCCAGGCTGCTGTCGGCGACCCGCCCGGCGTTCTTCCATCGCCGCAGCACCCGGCGGCCGTAGTTGTTGGTCCCCGCGATCCGGTCCAGCTCCGCGCCGGTCGGCGTGCGGCCCTTGGTCCGCTCGGTCACGTAGTACGCCCACATGCGCTGCTCGGCGGTCGGTTCGGCCGGCGGGCGAGCCTCGTTCGGGGCCACCGCGAGACGCACCACCGGGGCCGTCTCGGCGCCGGTGGTGCCCGTCTCGGCGGTCTCGGTGCCGGTCTCGTTCGCGGTCTCGGCGCGGTGCCGCTTGAGCGCGCGGTTGAGCAACTCGACCGCCAGCAGCAGCGCCAGCGGCGGGCACGCCGCCACCGCCACGGCGAACACGCTCAGCTCCGGGGCCGCCGCCACGTTCGCGCACAGCGACAGCACGATGCCGAACACGAAGGCCAGCCACGCCGCCCACCGGCCACCGGCACGGCGGCCGTGGCCGGTGGTCTTCCACAACTCGACCGTCGCAGTGGTCAGGATGCCGTCCACGGTCAACGGCCAGATCGCCGCCGTGGCCTCGTCGGCACCGAACCGCAAGGCGAACTCGCGGCCGTGTCGGTAGGAGGCGTAGGCCGCACCCAGCGCCACCAGCGCGGTGCAGGCGCACTGGACCCACAGCGCCCGGTCCCGCCGAGTCGGGGGTGCCGTGGCGCTCACCGCAGCACACCTCCCGACACGCGCCGCGCGTCGTCCGGGCAGCAGCCGACGCAGGCGAACACCTGCGAGCCAGTCACCGACCGGCCCACCGGAAGATGCGGAACCCGGACGCGAAGGTAGTCCGCTCCGCACACCACGCAGGCCAACCCGTCGGCCTGCAACGCCGTCGGTCCGGCGATGATCGTGTCGTGGTTCATCGGGCGCCACCTGCCGACAGGCAACGAGTACCGACCGGGCGGATCGTGATTTCAGGACCTTCGACCAAGATCGTTTGGTTCGTATGCTGAAGCGTTAGGCCCACTTCGCGATTGGAAACGCCCTGCTCACGCAGGGCGTTTCGCTTTATCGCTTCGTCATGATTTTGGGGGAGCGACTCCCCCAAGCCCCCTACGGTGCGGTGGCCGCTCGACGATGGCTCCTCAGCTTGCGAGCGGTTCCCGGCCTGCTCGCTGACCAGCGGTGCGGTGTTCGAGTAGGCTCCCGCAACCTCCACTTTGGAGATATTGCTAGAACATGGGCCTGAGTGCTGGTCCTGGAGTAGTACCGTGATGCCAGAAGGCGAAGGTAGGCCACCCGCGTAGCGGGTGGCCTACTTGCTGTGTAGTGGCGCGCGAGGCGGCGCTTGGTGTGCGTTGTGTTCCTTCCCGTGCGTCGCGTCCGGTGAATGGCATGGAGTTGCACGAACGGTTCGATGAAATTGTGGTAAGTGACCGCTTCGTCTTCCGGCGAACGCATCGCGCTACGCGACGGTGCTTGGCACGACACGGTGTTCCTCGAACGCCGTCCGCGCGTCAACCGACCCGGTTCACCCGCAGGGCGTTTCGGCAGTGCTCCCTTCGGGCTGCGACCTCCGACCGCCGTGGCACCGCTGTGACACCCCTTGTGTCAACCTCAAGATCAGAATTAGGCCGCGATGTGCTGCTGGACGAGGTGTTGAGCGCCGCCGTGCTGGGCTGGGTCG
>NZ_SLXQ01000022.1 GCF_004340875.1 Tamaricihabitans halophyticus
GGCTCCACTGTCTCGGTCATCACAGATCCTTCCCACCAAGCTTGCTGCTCGGCGTGTCAGACCAAGACCAGATCCACCGTTAACCAGACAGTCCCAGCCCTGGGCATCAGGAAACGACCTTTCCCGAAGAGGAAGAGAATGGACAAACAGCAACTAGAAGTGCTCAGCACACCGCACAACAGTCAAACGATCAGGCCGTCTAGGGAACCCGTACTGAGGTGCCGCACGACCGCGCTTTGACTATCGATGAGGAAGCCACCTAGCGTGGGCCGTCAGCGTAGGCGGGCCCTACGCTGACGCTCGTAAGTGGCATGCGCAGCACGGCAGTCCGAACAAGGACAGCCATGTTTGGCGTAACGGGCGTTCGTTCCATGACTAGGCAGAACCTTCGGCAACGGCAACCCATGCCGCATCGCTAAAGACTCCCGCTGCTGCGGTGTCACACCGCCCCAGATTCCCCACGGATCCTGCGAACTCATCGCTTCGACAAGGCAGTCCGATCTCACCGGACACCCGCCGCAGACCCGCACGCATTCGGCTTGAACCACGGGATCCGCGCTATACCAATCCAGACCGGAATCTGACCTGCACGCCGCTAGGCGCCACCACCCTGAGCGAATACGCGTCGAAGTCGAGACGACTCGGCTCCGCAATAGCTTCGACCCTATTCGGTGATGGTGCCGCGACGGCGCGCACGTGAGCTAGCCAGAGCTAACCGCAGAAAATGTGCCCGACGCGCAGATGTGATGCGGCGAGATTGTTCCTCCGGCGACAGCGTTGCGTCTCGAACGTGAGCATCGATTCGCGCCAAGGCAGCATTTCTCGCAGGCGCTGTCCGCGCACGGCGATCAGCAGTCCGCGCCCACGACGCGTGCGCTGCGAGACGCGCTCGCACAGTTCGCTGCTCAGGCGTGAGCTTCTTCCTCATATACCCCTAGATAACACCGCGCCGCAGGGCGAGCTAGAGGTCATGGACATCAAGGAAACCCGCTTTCCCCACTAAGAAACCTCGACTCCGGGAACACCAGCCTTCTCACCCCGACCCAACGCAGGCAAGTAGGAGTAGCACACCTAGCCGTTAGTCTTGCCCACCATCACCAGCGCCGCCTCTCCGTATCAGAACAGACAGGACCTGCAGTGCTTCATACCGTCTGCCCTTCACCGGATGAAAGAGTGCGACCAGAACGGCAATACCCACATAGACCATCAACGCTAGTAGTACAACGACGGCGAACCAACCGAGCTGGGCGACGATGCCAATGATCGCGGCATTCAGGGACAACACGTTGCTACACCCGCCCGGCTATACAGCGCCGTATAGCAAGGACAATGTGGACCCATTCAGAATGATATCCCAACCGTGGCGATGCTCGCGCACTTGCGCACCAGTGATCCCGATCGTCGGTGCGGTAAGGCATCCGATGATGTCTTCCGGAAACGGATGCCTAGCCCAGCGCAACTCCCACCGGTTATCAGCGCCCCACAACGTAGACATATGCAAGTCGTCACGATAACCCCGGGGCTCGCGCCGGGCAGGTAGGAAATTCGACCACGCCATCCCCATATGCCATCGCCGACGAGGGTCGCGGGCATTGAGGCGAACGAAGAGGCCAGCCAAGATCGCCTGAATACCTTCGGACATTGCCGGAATCGCGCGCATTGCTGCCCGTTCGTCGTCCTGTAGCGGCAAATCGTCCGTGGCGTAGTGTCGCCGACTCCAGGCATCGATCCGCGACCGTCCAGTACCAACAGGTGAATACTCGACCTGCTGGCTGAACACAAGCCGTGCCTTCGATGGCAAGTAGACGACGTGGAAAGTGCCCGCATACAGATCACCGGCGACGACCCGAAGACCCGGAATACCCCGTCCCGGATACCCAGGTGACCCCAGGATGCGACCCACCACATTCTCGACCGCCATGGGGACGGTCGATACGAGAAGGTCGTAGCGAGCGGACAACGTCATTCCGTAAGAGAGGAACGCATCGACCTTCCGAAGCTGGCCAGGTCCCGGCTGCAGGCTTGGTACGTGCCGGTTCAGCAAATGAACCGCAAGGAAGCGCTCGAAGATACCGCTGGTCCTCGGTGCACTCGTCTAAACCGATGGTGCCGTCGCGACCGACACCTCGTTCAGCGGACACTTGGCACTCGTCGGTAAAAGCACGACGCTGATTAGCCAACTTACGGCGTGACGAGTTGGGCATACGTGATCCATCTCCGCGTCCCGGCCCGCTTACATGGTCACGACACAACCGAACTACCACATGCGCACGTTGGGTGCCCTACACCCTTACGCGTTCTCGCGACTGCTGCCGGGCGCAACGCCGCTCAACGCCTGCGCGACCCGCACGCGGACCGCTCCTCCCAATGAAGGAGCTACGAAAACTAGCACAGACGTCCATAACGCGCACCTCACTACCAACCAAGCAACGCCAACCGCACTCAGCTGCCGCAATACGAGCTTCGCCCACATCCACAACAGGCGACATCCACCCGGCACCATCAGCCACATCCAGCCGTACGCCACGGTAGCCAGCGCGTCCTGCTCCCGCTCCTGCACGCGAGAGCAGGACGCGTGCCGGTTATACCCGGCTACCCAGGTCCAGCGAGCGGTGAGCTTCCTGGGCACGAACCTCGGCCGCACTCGCCCCGTAATGCCGCAACATCTCGCGCGAACTCCAGCCCATCACGGCCATCAGGTCCCCCTCGTTACCGCCAGCCAGTTGCCACTCATGCGCCAATGTGTGCCGCAAACGATGTGCGTGCATGTTCTCGATTCCTGCCATCCGACCCCGCCGCCGCAACATCAACTTCACCCCATTCGGACTGAACGCGCGACCACCACGCTCGGCCAACCACAACTCCGGGAGCTTCGAGCCAGCATGCTTCGCCCGCGCCCGGAGGTAACGCACCAACGCCTGCCCCGTCTTCGGGCCAAACGGCACCACCCGCTGCTTATCGCCCTTCCCATGCAGCAACACACAATCGCGCTTCTGATCCACCCCATCCAACGGCAACAAGGCGACCTCGCTCAACCGACCACCCGTGTCGAACAACAACCGAATAATCGCCAGGTCCCGCCGATCAATAAACGACTTACCCGAACACGTGGCCACCAAAGCCGCCACCTCATCATTCGACAACACAGGAACCAGTTTCGTCGAACCATCCGGCTGCGACATCCGCTCCATCGGATGCCGCGCCATCTCCTCCTCCTGAACCAGATAGTTGAAAAACTGCTGCACACACTTGTACTTATTCAACGCCGTCGACACCGACCGCGTCTCAATCATCCACGCCACAAACCACTCGACATGAGCCTTCGCCACATCAGTCGGATCCTCCGCCGCATCATCATCCGACAGGGCATCAGACCCAGCGCCGCACGACACGAGATACCCCGGCAGATCCACCCGCAGAAACTCCGCCAACTGCGTGACAGCCAACTGATAGTTGTAACGCGTCGTCTGCGGACGATTCCGCGCCCGCAAACTCCGATCCCACTCATCCAGATACGAACACCACACCGACGCCGCCGGACGTGGTAGATCCTGTTTAGTCAAATCTGTCCCCATAGGGCCAGCCTCCAGTCAAGGTGTCACCGAGCGCTGTGCTTGACTAGACGAGCAACCCCAGAGCAACGCAAAAAGGGCCCTCACAGGCTCTGACCTGCGAAGACCCTTCCGACTGTGGAGCTGACGGGATTCGAACCCGTGACCCCTTGACTGCCAGTCAAGTGCGCTACCAACTGCGCTACAGCCCCGCCACGCGGCGGTGCTCCCGACCGCGTAGGAAGAACAGTACCGGATCGTCGAGTCCGCCATTCTACCGGGGGTCACTCAGCGTTTCAGCCGGTCACAACGACCCACTCGGCCGACCCACGGCAGGCCAGCCGACCGGCTCCAGAGGCCGAACTCGCGCCAAATCGACCAAACGATCACCTCGGTTCTGCCCGCGATACCTTTCGCCACCGCACGTCAAGGTGCTAGACCTCATGCATGCTCCTCGACGACGTCGCGTTCCCCGCGGACACCCCGGTGTCCTTCGTCGAGCCCGACGCCGAAACCGCCAGCCCGCGGCGGCGCCGGCAGCTTCAGGAGCGCCGCCTCAGCGGACTCATCGACCGCTTGCTCGCCGCGGACGGCGTACAGGCCGCCCGGCTTCGCGACGCCGGCGTCTCGGCCGGCGCCGACGTACACCTCGCGGACCTACCCAAACTCCCCCTGCTCAACCGCCGTGACCTACTCGAGCACGGCTCAGCCGGGTTCTACGCGGTAAGCATGCGCGAGGTCGCCTGCGTCCACGGTTCCAGCGCGCAGTACGGCACCCCGATTCGCGTGCCCTACACCACCACCGACGTGGAAATCTGGGCGAAGGTCATGGCCCGCGCGCTGGGCGGTGCAGGCACGCACACAAAGAGCATCATCCACAACGCGTACAACTATGGCCTGTTCACCGGCGGCATGGGCGTACACCACGGCGGTCTGCGGATCGGCGCGAACGTCCTCCCCGCCGCGAGTGGCACCCCGGAGCGGCAGGCCAGGCTGATCATCAATCTGCGCCCCGACGTGCTCTGCTGCACCCCTTCGCATGCGCTGGCGCTCGGCGCGGCCCTCCACTCCGCGGGCGTGGCGGACAGCCCGCTGCGCGTCGGCCTGCTAGGCGCTGAAATGTGGACAGATCGGCAGCGACTGGAAATTGAACGCATACTACGCATCCGTGCGTTCGACGTGTACGGACTGTCCGAAGTGATCGGGCCAGGAGTGGCCGCCGAATCGATTGATTCCGGCGGCAAACTCAATATCGCCGAGGACCACTTCTACCCCGAGGTGATCGATGAATCCGGCGCGGTCCTACCACCCGGCGTGCGCGGCGAGCTGGTGTTCACCACGCTCACCAAAACGGGCATGCCGCTGCTGCGCTATCGGACGGGCGATATCGCCACGCTGTTCGAACCGCCCGACGGCGCGGCCCGCACCTTGCGCCGGATGAGTCGCGTCGTGGGCAGGCGAAGCGACCTGCTCAGTTGCGGCGTGTTCCCCTCCGATGTGGAGACGGTGCTGCTCGCCGACGGCCGAGTACGCCCGCACTATCTCCTCGTCGAGGATCGCCGCGGCAGCACCCCGGAGCTGTACGTCGCCGTCGAACCGGCCAGCGCCGCGACCAATCCCGCCGACCTGGGCCGCGACCTGGCGGTTCTGCTTCGCCAGCAGCTCGATATCCGTGCCCAACCCCGGGTGTATCCCCACGGTGAGCTACCTCGCGCGGCCACCGGTAAGCAGCTCAGGCTATACCGCTGGTCCGCAGGGGAACCGCCCATCCCGGGCTTGACCTGAGCATTCCGGTAGCTACCAGCAGAGAATTCCGTGAGCAAGACCATTGGCCCAATCAGGTGGCGCTGCGTACCCTAACGGCGCAACGCGCGCCCTGGAGGATCCGATGACCCCGCTACGTGCCCAGGCCGGTCGCACCGCGCGCCGGCGGCTCGGCCTCGCCGCCACCGCGCTGGTCGCCGCACTACTCGCCGCGGCCTGCTCGGCCAACGCCGACGAGCCAGCCGATTCGCTCGTCGGCAAGGCCAATGACGCCGGCGCGCTCACCATTGGCACCCGCCTCGACCAGCCCGGCGTCGGTCTACGCACGGTTGACGGCAGGTACACCGGCTTCGATATCGATGTCGCGACCTATATGGCCAACGAGCTGGGCGTCGACAGCGAGAACATCCAGTGGAAAGAGATCACCTCGGCCACCCGAGAATCGGCGCTGACCAGCGGCGAGGTCGATATGGTCGTCGGCACCTACTCCATCACCGACGAACGCAAGCAAGAAGTGGCCTTCGCTGGCCCGTATTTCGAGACCGGTCAGGATCTGCTCGTCCGGTCCCGAAGCACGGACATCACCGGGCCCTCCGCGCTGGACGGCAAGCGGCTGTGCTCGATCAAGGGCTCAACCCCGGCCGAACGCGTGAAAGAGGAATTCGCCCAGGACGTCCAGCTCGTCGAGTACAACCGTTACACGGACTGCATTCCGGCGCTGCTCACCGGCCAGGTGGACGCGATGACGACGGATGCGGTCATCCTCGCCGGCTATGCCGCTGACAACCCCGAACTACTCCGGGTGGTCGGCGAGCAGTTCTCCGAGGAACGCTATGGAATCGGACTACGCAAGGGCGACAGCGAAGGCCGGGAGGCACTGAACAAAGCCATCGAGAAGATGATCACCAGCGGCGCCTGGAAACAGTCACTCTCCCGCAATATCGGGCCAGCCGAGTATCCGATTCCGCAGCCTCCCAAGATCACCGAACGCTAGCCTTCGCGGCGGCCGGCAGCGTTTCCGGCGCGGGCAACCACACGAGGACGGCCACTGCGGCGACCGCCGCACTGAGCGTGAACGCGGCCCCGTACGACAGGTGTTCGGCCACGACACCGGCCAGCAACGGCCCGAGAATCGCGCCCACATCGGCGGCCATCTGATAACCGGCGAGCACTGTGCCGCCCCGCGCCTTCGACCCGAGTACATCCGCGACCGTCGCGTTCTGCGCCGGATTGACCGCGCCGGCCCCTGCCCCGGCCACCAGTGAGGCGACGAAGAAGAACCACAGCGTTCCAGACTGTCCAAGCAGGACAGTTCCGATAGCGAGCAAGGCAAGCCCGGAAAGTACAAGGGGCTTACGCCCCCAGGTATCCGCCAGCCGGCCAGCGATGGTCAGCACGACGACGTTGCCGACCGCGAAGATGGCCAGCGCGATCCCCGAGGACGACTCCGACTCCTGTAGTACCGCGGTGACGAACAACGGAATCAGCGACACCCGCACCCCGATGACCGTCCAGCCGTTCGAGAAGTTCGACGCCATCGCCGCCCGGTAGGCCCGATTCCGTAGCGCCGCACGCAACGTCAGGGCGCTGGCCGTATCGGCGTCCTGACGCCCGGCCAAGGTCGAATGCCGCAACAACGCCCATACCAGGACCGTCACCACCAGCAGCGCGGCGCCATAGCACAGGAACGGAGCGCGCAGTGACACGGCGACGAGCCCACCGCCGAGCGCGGGGCCGGCGATATTGCCGAGCAGGAAGCTGGTCCCCCACAACCCGGAAACCCGACCACGCAAATGCTCCGGCGCCATCCTGATCAGCAGGCCGACGGCGGACACCGTGAACATGGTCGAACCAACACCGGACAGCGCCCGGAAAATCAACAGCTGCCAGTAGTTCACCGCGAACGCGCACGCGATGCTGCCCAACCCGACGACCAGAATCCCGATCAGATAGATCGGCCGCTCGCCGAACCGCGTGACCAGCCGCCCACTGGCCGGCGCGAACGCCAGGCGCATAAAGGCGAACGCGCTCACCACCACCGATGCCGCGGTGATACTCACGTCGAAGCTCACCGCGAAGGTAGGCAAGGCGGGCGCGACCAGTCCGTACCCGAGCGCGATCAGAAAACTCGCCGCGACAAGTACCCAGATCTCCCTGGGATAGGCACGAAACCCGCCACGCACCTGCCCAGCACTGTCCTGTTCGGCACTGCCATCGGGCGCGATTTGGTCGCTCATTCCACCCTAATACCCATTCCTGGACCCAACGGCAGGTCCGCGAAGTAGAACACGGTGAGGATTACCGCCCAGACCACCCAGAACGGCACCACAAAAGGAACCATACGCGCGATCACCGTGCCCAAGCCCGCTGCTGGCTGGTAACGGCGTACGTATGTGAGCAACACAATCATGTACGGGTTCAGCGGCGTCATCACCTGCGTGGCCGAATCGCCGATCCGGAATGCCGCCTGGGTCAACCCCGGCTCCATCCCGATCAGCAGGAACATCGGCACGAACACGCTGCCGAGCAGGGTCCACAAACTCGAACCGGAGATGATGAACAGGTTGAGGAATGAGGCGAGCACCATGAAGCCGAGGAGTGCGGGAAATCCAACGAGCCCCGCCTGCTGCAACAGGTTCGCCCCGGAAACGGCGAGCCAGGAACCGATGTTCGTCCAGTCGAACAGCGCGATGAACTGGCCGAGCACGAACGCGAGCACGATGAACCCGGTCAGCGAGCGCAACGCCTGCCCCATCAACCGGGGCACGTCCGCGGCCTTGGTGATCTCGCCAATAGCGACGCCGTAGACGACCCCGGGCACGAAGAATCCGATGAACACCAGGGTTACCACCGAATCGAGCAAGGGCGACTCGGGCAGGAACCCGCCGTCCTCGTTGCGCATCGGCGAGCCGGGCACCAGCACCAGTACGAGCACCGCGACAATGGCCGCGAGCAGGCTCCAGCCAGCTCTGCGCAGTCCCCTCCGTTCCGCCGGGTCCAGCTCGACCTTGAGCAGCGCGTCGACGTTCGTGCTCGACTGCCCGGAATCGTCCTCGGCCACCTCGTCGCGGGGAAACTGGTTGCGCTCCAGGCTCGGTTCCACGACCTTCGCGATGATCAGGCCAGCGATCAGCGCGAGCGCCACCGATGCGACGACGTTGAAGAAGTAGTTCGACACCGGTGTGACCGCGGTACCCGCCTCCGGCAGGGTCTGCGCGACACCGTTGGTGATACCCGCGAACAGCGCGTCCAGACTGGTTACCAGCGGCGAGGTCGAGTAGCCCGCGCCGGCTGCCGCGAAACCGCCGATCAGACCGGCGACCGGATGCCGCCCCGCCGCCTTGAACACCATCGCGGCCAGCGGCGGGATGATGATGAACGCCGAATCGGACATCACCGACCCGGTGACACCGATAAAGCCGAGCGCGTACGGCAACAGCCATTTCGGTGCTCGACCGAAAGCGACCCGGATGACCGCGGCGAGCAGGCCGGTCCGTTCGGCGATACCCACGCCGAGCATGATCGTGAGCACCGTCTGCAGCGGCGGAAACTCGATGAAGTTCGAGGCGAGACCGCCGAACATGAACTGCAAGCCGGCGCCGGTGAAGGCGCCGTTGATCGGGGTCGGCTCGTCCTCGCCGGGAATCATGACGGTAACCCCGAACGCGGCCAGCACGGTGGACACCACCGCGAGCAGCAGAATGAGCAGCACGAACAGGATGAACGGTTCTGGCAGCCGGTTGCCGGCTCGCTCGATCCAGTTCAGCATCCGGTCCAGCCGGCCAGGGGTGCCACGTTCGACTCGCGCCATGGTCGGTTACCTCCCGCTCGCCTGGCTTACTAGGAGAAGAACTCCGGGACATTGAGTGGTCCGCCAGCGGTGTTGAACTCCTCGTGTACCGCGGCTCGCAGGGCATCGTCGGCAAGATAGTCGGCGACGGTCAGGGCGAGCCCGAGCGAGCCGTCGACAACCGCGCGGTCCCCGGCAGCTGAACCGGCCGCGGCGGCGAAATCGCTGGTGTGCAAGGCAATCTCGGGTTCGGATACCGCGATCATCGGGTGGATGGCCGGCATGCGGTAGCTCAGATTGCCCAGGTCGGTGGAACCGGTGAGATATTCGGGCACGATTCCCGAGGGCAGCGGCTGCCGGCCGGTTGGCCGCTGATTGACCGCCCACCGACCAGCCAGCGCGTGATTGAACCTGATCGGTAGGTACGCCGGCTGCTGATCCCAGGAGAGCTCGAATCCGCATCCGGTCAGCTCCGCCGCGCCGCGCGCGATCCGGGCTAGCCGGTCGGCCAGGTCCCGTAGCGTTTCCGGTCTGGCGGACCGCAGATAGAACAACACGGCCGCGCGCTCGGGAACCACGTTCGGCCGCGCGCCACCGTCAGTGAACACACCGTGCACGCGATCACTTGGCGGCAGATGCTGGCGCAAGGCCGCCACGCCTTGGTAGGCGGCCACCGCGGCGTCCAGCGCATTGCGACCCATGAAGGGCTGCGCGGCCGCATGCGCGCTGACCCCATGAAAGACCATCTCCAGCTGACGACGTCCGAGAAACGGGTGGGTCGCGATGTCGTGGGTGAACGGATGCAGCATCACCACCGCGTCCACATCGTCGAATATCCCCGCGCGGGCCAGGGTTTCCTTACCTCCCCCGCCTTCCTCAGCCGGGGTGCCGATCAGCGAGATACGCCCGCCGAGCTGGTCGGCTAGCGGAGCGGCGCCGAGGAAGCCGCCGAGCGCCGTGGCGCAGATGATGTTGTGTCCGCAGCCGTGTCCGATCCCCGGCAGCGCGTCGTACTCGGCGAGCACGGCGATATGTGGCCCAGCCGTACCAGCGCTGGCCAGCAAAGCCGTGTCCAAACCGCCGATACCGATACGCGCCGGATATCCCGCGTCGGCAAGCCGTTGCGCGAGCGCGGCGACGGACCGGTGTTCGGCGAACGCGACCTCGGGATTGGCGTGCAGCTCCTGGCTCAGCTCCACCAGCGTCGAACGCTGACCGTGCACGTACTCGCTGACCGCGCCGCGCAGCTCGTCCGGGGCGCCCGCGTACGGCGATTCGATCGGCTCGGCGGCTTCGATCAGCCGCAGCGTTTCGGTGTTCAGCGCGCGTAGATAACCGCTGTCCGGTGGCACGGGAACTATGTGATCGTCGGCGCTCATGGGCGCACTCTAATGTCCGATTACCCCGATTGACACCAGTTCCCACGGGTTGCGCACGAGAGCTATGGAATGATCCCGAATCGGCGGGCGGCCCGGACCGCTTCGACACGGTTGCGCGTGTCGAGTTTGCGCATCGCGTGCTTCAGGTAGGCCTTGACGGTGGACGGGACCACCCCGAGCCGTTCAGCGATCTCCGCGTTGGTCAACCCGCACGCCGCCTGCGCGAGCACGTCCACTTCCCGCCGGGACAGCACCGGCGCGGACATGTGCTCGGTCGACGTGCGCTGGCCAGGAACCCGCGCGCACAGCCGCTCAAGGCGTTCGCGCAGCGCGACGTCCGAGACGGTCGCCGCGATCGCCCGCAGCTCCGCGTAGACATCGCGCAGTTCCTCCTGCGCGCCAGCAAGGCTGTCGGTCGAGGTCAACTCCGCGACTCGGCGGTTCACCTCGTCGGCGACCAGCAATTCCGCCTCGAACCCCCGCACCGCGCGCTGCGCGGCCGCGACGACATCGTCGCCGAACGAGACCGGGGTGCGCAGTGCCCCGTAGAGCACCGCGCGGGGTTTGCCACGTGGCGCGATCGGCAACGCGAGCACGGCACGCAGGTTGGCCGCCGCGACATGCCAGTCGTAGTGGTGGGTGATGCCGCCGGCACATTCGTAGTCGACAACGGTCGCCGGGCGAACCATCGCCAGCACCTTGCCACCGAGACCAGTCCCGGCGACGACGCCAAGCCCGGCCAGCGGTTCCATGCCGTCCCCGGAGAACGTATCGATCAGCACGTGTTCGTACTGCCGTACCGAACTGGTCGCGCTCACGCTGCCGCCGAAGGTGACATCCAGTTCGGTCGTATCCCGCACCTGGTGCAGTAGCGCCGCGAACCCATCCTGATCCGGCTGCGGGTCAACGTCGTTCACGGCTGCCTCATCTCACCCATTGGCTTGCCGAACCGCCAAATGGTCAAGCCCTGTCGAGCAGGTCCACGGCGACCGCGCGCATTTCCACTTTGCGAACCTTGCCGGTCACGGTCATCGGGAACTCGTCGACCGTATGCACGTATCGCGGAATCTTATAATGCGCGAGCTGACCCGTACAGAATTCGCGCACTGCCTCGGGCGTCAATGGCGCAGCACCTTCGCGCATCCGGACCCAGGCCATCAGCTCTTCGCCGTACTTGTCGTCGGGTACCCCGATAACCTGTACGTCCTGGATGTCCGGATGGGTGTACAGGAACTCCTCGATCTCTCGGGGATAGATGTTCTCGCCGCCCCGGATGACCATGTCCTTGATCCGACCGGTGATATTCAGATAGCCGTGCTCATCCATCACGCCGATGTCACCGGTGTGCATCCAGCGCGCGGAATCGATCGCCTCGGCGGTTTCCTCGGGCTGGTTCCAGTAGCCGAGCATCACCGAGTAACCACGGGTACAAAGCTCACCCGGCACGCCACGGGGAACCGTCAGCCCGGTGACCGGATCGATCACCTTGACCTCGAGATGCGGCCCGACCCTGCCGACGGTCGAGACGCGGCGCTCGATGGTGTCGTCCGCCCTGGTCTGGGTGGACACAGGCGAGGTCTCGGTCATCCCGTAGCAGATTGCCACCTCGGTCATGCCCATCCGCTCGATCACCTGTTTCATCACCTCAACCGGGCACGGCGAGCCGGCCATGATCCCGGTGCGCAGGCTCGTCAGGTCGTACTCGCCAAAGTCATCCTCGGCAAGTTCGGCGATGAACATCGTGGGCACGCCGTACAACGAGGTACATCGCTGCTCGGCAGCCGCCCGGAGAGTGGCTTTTGGTTCGAACGCCGGCGCGGGAATCACCATGCACGCGCCGTGGCTTGTCGCCGCGAGATTCCCCATAACCATGCCAAAGCAGTGATAGAAGGGCACTGGAATGCAGATCCGGTCCGCTTCGGAATAGCCACACAGCTCGCCGACAAAGAAACCATTGTTCAGAATATTGTGGTGGCTGAGCGTGGCGCCCTTGGGAAAGCCCGTGGTGCCCGAGGTGTACTGGATATTGATCGCGTCGTCGGCGGACAGTGTCGCGCCGATCTCCGCCAGCCGTGCGCGATCGGCGCCGCGACCGCGCGCGAGCAAGGCGTCCCAGTCGCTGCCGCCGATGACCACGACGTGTTCCAGATTCGCGCAACGTGGCCGTACTTCCGCGATCATCGCGGGATAGTCCGACGTTTTGAACTTGTCCCCGCAGAGCACGGCGCGTACTCCGGCCTGGCCCAGCACGTATTCCAGCTCGTGCGTCCGGTAAGCCGGGTTGATGTTCACCAGCACCGCACCGATCTTGGCGGTGCCGTACTGCACGAGAGTCCATTCAGCACAGTTCGGCGACCAGATACCAACCCGGTCACCTTTACCGACGCCGAGTTCGAGTAGGCCGAGCGCGACCGCGTCCACGTCCTCGGCGAACTCGCGATATGTCCAGGCGCGGCCGGTAAAGGTCTCCACGATCGCATCGCGATCGGGAAACGCCGCGACCGTTCGGTCCAAGTTGGCACCAATGGTGTCGCCGAGCAGCGGGACCTCGGATATGCCTGACGCGTAGCTAATCGCCGTCTCACTCACCATGGGTCGCATCCCTCCATTGCCGATGCGCTGGAACCCGCACTATCGCCCTGGTCAGCGCGGGACGGCAATCCCCCTACCTACTAAAGGAGGTATCTACCGCGACCGTTCAGCGGACATACCTAAAGTGATGACTACACCACATAATGTGCTCGACCAGTAGTCGAGCTTGCCCACTGTTGCTACCGTAGCCGGGCAGTTGACCACCGTCCACGGAGCGATTTCGTGCTGAAACCAGCCCTGGCCTTGATTGCCGCAGCCCACGGCTGATCGACTCACCGGAGTTTGATCACATAATCAAGGACGACACAGCATGCATACAGCGCAAGTCGCGATCCGGATCGACCATCCGGCGACGGGCGAACCAGTGGACACCGAAGAGGAGCTTCGGCAACTACTCGCCTGGTTTCGCTATGAGGACGCGTTTCGCGGCCAGGTGCGACTCGACACCTTGCCCACCACGCCGCACCAGATGGGTGCCGGCTGGGTGGATGCCATTGTCGGTGGCGTGTCCAGCGGCGCCGCGGGCGCGCTTGTCGCTTCCGTGATCGCCTGGGTGGAACGTCGGCGTACCCGTGACAAGGGCGGCGCCGTCACCATCGAATTCAGCACGGACGACGGTAAACAACTGCGGCTCAGCTGCGACTCGACCACCGCGGCCGCCGAGCTCCTCGACCAGGTGCGCACTTTCTTCGATGACCCGAACGTCGGCGCGGACGAGTAACCATGGTCGCCCCGGAACCACCCACCTTGCCGCGCGCCGAGCTGTCCCGCGCCCTGCTCGTCGGATCCAGTCGGTTCCACGACGACACGATGCACGACCTTCCGGCCGTGGCCCGCAACATGACCGCGCTGCACACCGCGTTCACGCATCCCGAAGCGGGAGTGTTTCACCCGGAGCGCTGCGCCGTGCTGCACAATCCGGGAAATCCGCGTCAGTTCATCGAGGCTGTCCGGAGTACAGCCAGACAAGCCCAGGACCTGTTGCTCATCTACTACGCGGGGCACGGGATCCGACACGAAATCCGGGACGATCTGTACCTCGGGCTACCGGATACCGACCCGTACATTCTGGACGGCACCGCGGTCCCCGTCGAGTGGATCAGGGAGCAGTTCAGCAACTCGCCAGCTCGCACCAAGGTACTCATTCTCGATTGCTGCCATTCCGGGATGGCGCTGACCACCGGCTGGATGTCCACGGACACCATCGCGCGGCGTGATATCGATATTCGCGGGACGGCGGTCATCGCTTCCGCTCCGCCGAACGGTCGATCGAAATCACCACCGGACGCGCGCTATAGCGTGTTCAGCGGCCAGCTGATCCAGCTGTTGTGCTCCGGCGCTCCCGGCGGTGACCCACTGACGGTCGGACAGTTGTTCAACTCGCTCGGTTCGGCCGTCGCGGAGCATCATCCTGAGCACCCCGCCCCGCAGGTGAGTACCCGAAACCAGGGCGGCGCGGTGCTGCTGCGGCGGCCGGCCGCTCCGTTCACCGTCGACGAGCCAGTTCAGCCGGGATACCCAACGTCCCCGGAATACCCCGAATCACCGGCGCATCAGGTCGTCATCGACGAGCCACCGCTGGTGGCAGAGCCTGCTCACTTCGACGAGCCAGCGCCGCCGTTGGCGGCTACCGACCAGCCTCAGTCGAACAGCCAGCTTCCCGCCGTCGAGCCGATGGCCCCGCTACGGGTCGCTGCCCCACCTGTGGTCTGGGTTTCCACGGCGGTCGGGATCCTGTTGCGCGGCGTGCTGCTGTTTTCCTTGGCTGTCTGTTTCGGCACCTTCGTGGGCGGCGCCTTCGGCGAATCTTCCGGCGGCAAGAGCACGGGTAGCCAGTTGGCCGCTTCGACGGTGTTCTTCGTGCTGAGTGTGGTGTGCGCGGCGCTCCTTTTCCTGCGTCGCTGGTGGTTGGTCCGCCGGTTCGGCGGACCACTACCGCTACGGGCGCATTATCCAAACCTGGTTTATCGATTCACCACCAGCGTTCGCTTCCGGCTACTGCTGTTCGGCACCGCGGTCGTGTCTGGCTGGACCGGGGTCAACCTGTTGAGCGGCCAGATCGTTGGCTTCGCGGACGACTCCACCGCCTATACGGATCTCTCGCTGTACACGGTTACCGTGGCGCTCAGCTTCGAACTCGCGATCGTTGCCTGCTACGGGTTGTTCCGCTCGTTTTGGTGGGGCCGGCGCTAGTCTCGCTTCACGGTGTCCACACCATGGTCTGCTGGTGCACCCGTCGCCCCTGGTAACGCAACCCGGGCACCGGCGGGGTCGGGCCGTGCGGGACGAAGCCCATCCTGCTGAAGAAGCGTACGGCCCGGACGTTCTCGGTCAGGGTTTGTAGATAGCAGCCGGGCGAATCGAGCTCCCTGAGCCGCCGCTGCCAGTGGGCGAGCAGACCTTCCGCGGCACCGGTTCCGCGCGCCGCTGGGGCAACGTTGATATGCAAATGCGCCGGCCAGCGACGATCGTTGAGCTCCCCGGACTTGGGCTGGCGCCGGATCGCCGCCGATAGCGAATCCGCCATCGCGCGCGCGAAGAACCGCACGGGACCACGCCGCAGGATCAACCGGTGATCCTTGATGGCTTGGGCCATCAGCTTGTCCTCGCCGGGGAACTTCGCACCGTCCACACAGCCGGTCAGGTACCCGACCAGTGCACCGTCGCGCACCGCGACGAACAACGACTCCGGTTCCAACTCGAGATACGGTTCCAAGTAGATCGCCGCTTCGGATTCCGGGTGCCCCCACAGCGATTCGGTTGGCGAACCCTCGCCCGCGACGCGGAACAACCGGCGCAACTCGGCATGGTCGGCCTCGGTCACCGCACGAATCTCCACAATGCCCGCCCTACGCTACCTACCCGCGACAATCAGCCGAAATCCGGCATCCCACTCATCGAGCGCAAACAGCGCGCGATGTCGATCGTACCAACGGCCACTGTCCAGATCGGCCCGTAGCCGCCGCAGACCGCGTTCTACCGCTTGTGGATCGGTCTGCGCGAGCGCCGAGCAGGATCGCCGGACCCGGTCGTCCAGGTATGCCGCGGGACGGCGCCAGTACGCGGGGAAGACACCATCGTTGTGATCCCACGGCACCGGCACGGGCGTAACACTGTCCGCGCCCAACACATCCGCGATATCGGTGGCGGACGGCCGGCCACGCTCGAGTTCCGCGATTTCCGGAACGTATTCCCGCACGAACCAGAAATCCGCGTGCCGCCGCGTGTCGTAGGCGAGCACCACCTGGCGTGCGGCGATCCGACGCAGCTCAGCCAGCCCGCGCCGCCAGTCCGACCAGTGGTGCACGGTAAGTACGGCAAGGGCGGCATCGCTGGCGTCGTTGCCGAGCGGCAGGGCCTCGGCGCGCCCGCGCACCGCCAGGCACGTGTCGGCCGCGCGCTGCCGGATCATCTCGCGGGCTGGCTCAATCGCGAGCACCGTCCGGCCTGCTGGCTCGTAGGAACCCGTGCCGGCGCCCACATTGATCACCGAATCGGCATCGCAGAGCGCATCGTTTATGGCGGCCATCCACCGTGGATCGGTGCGCCTGCCGATGGCGTAGCCAACACCGATGTCGTCGTAGAGTTCAGCGTGCGGCACGATCCCTCCGCCCATCATCACTGGCCGAGGCTGGCGAAGAAAGCGTCTCGCTCCGCCGAACTGGCGTGTTGTGGCCACAGCGCATGCATGGGCGCATAGGTCGGTGGTCGCAGCTCGATGACCCGCGCCTTGCCGTCGGCCGCCGGTCCAGCTTGCGCGGTCACGAAGGCGATATGCGCGGTGCCCACAACGGCGGTCACCGGAGGCGTGCCCTGGATCGGGTTGCGATAGGTGCGCGGTTCGAATCCGGCCTGCCGGCAGTGTTCGATGAGCAGATCGGTATAGCCGGATCTGCCGGGATGCCCCCAAACCACAATGGACTCGCCGGCCAACTCGGCTAACTGAACGGAATCCCGATCGGCGAGGCGGTGCTCGGCCGCCACCGCGATACGCAGCCGATGCTGGGTCACCGTACTGCGGGCGAGGCCCTGCTCGGCCGGCATTGCTCGGCACAGCCCAAGGTCGAGCTCACCGGCCAGCAGTTGCTCGGTGAGCTCGCCCGGGTAACGCTGGTTGACCTGAGTAGCAAGTTCCTGGTTCGTGGTACGCACTTGCTGTAGCAGTGCGGTGACCTCGTCACCGGTGATCGCCGGGGTGTGCCCGATCCGCAGCGTCTCCGTCTCACCGCGCCCGATCCGGCGGGCGCGCTGCACCGCCGAACTGGCCAGCCCGTGCAGCACCCGAGCGTCGGTGATCAGCGACTGTCCGGCGGGCAGCACGGTCACGAGATTGCCGCCACGGTCAAGTAGCTCAACCCCGACTTCCCGCTCCAACGCGCGGATCGAACTGGACAGCGCCTGCTGGGACAGGTGCAGTCGCCCAGCCGCTCGGGTGAAGCTCCCCTCCTCGGCCACGGCGATGAGATGTGCGAGCTTGTGCAGATCCAGACCCATTGCACCTCGAGTGTTCGCGGTTCCCGCCGTGCCGGCGAGGCTAGTCACCTGCCACCGTACGCACCTTCCGGCTATCGGGTCGTGTAACCGCCGTTCGGGAACATGGTCTGCCCGGTGAACCACCAACCATCCGTGGCAAGGAACTCAATGATCGGCGCGATATCCGCGATCTGGGTGAGCTGATTGCCCATAGCTTGCGATTTGTGGAACTCCACCCGTTCCGGGGTCTCCTGTGGGTAGAAGAACGGGGTGTCCATCGGTCCCGGTGCGACGGTGTTCACCGAGATACCCCGATCGGCGAACTCCTTGGCCGCGGCCCGGGTGAAATGCTCCAGCGGTGCTTTTCCGCCCGCGTAGGTGGCATAACCGTCAGTGAAAGCCGCCAGCAGGGACGTACCCAAGCTGATGATCTTGCCGTGGTCGTTCAGCCGTCGCCCGGCTTCCTGGATGAAGAAGTACGCTGCCTTGGCGTTGATCCCGAACATCCGGTCGTACTCGTCCTCAGTGGTCTCCAGGATCGGTTTGCGCAACACCATTCCGGTGGTGTTGATCGCGATGTCCACGCCACCAAAGCTGTCCACGGCGACGTCGAACAGCCGCCGGACGTCGGCTACCTGGGTCAGGTCACCTTGCGCGGCAACTGCTTGCGCGCCGGCCGCGCGCACCTCGCTGACGGTCCGGTCGGCGTCGTCGGCCGAGGAATCGCTGTGGTAATGCACCACGACGTTCGCGCCGGACTGGCCGAGCCGAGTGCTCAGCAGACCGCCGAGGTTCTTCGCGCCGCCGCCGATCACGACGACTTTGTTCCGCACCGCGTCAGACATATTCCCCTGCTTCCGTGTCTCGTCAGGTCCACAATCGACCGTCGATTGGCCGACGATTCGACTCTAGGAAACGAACCCGGCACGAGAGAAACAGAACTCTGCTGTAGCCCCACAAGAAGGACTGATACCCCGTGGTTACCGCCAGCTCGATGACCTCGCTGCGGCTATGAATCCGCGCCGCCGGCCCGCGTCGGCAAGTACCCAAGCGTCGGACCGTCTGGGTGGTCGAGCCAGACACGTTGGTCGTCCGCGGTGACGGTGAGGCCGAGCCGGTCCCAGCTGGGGCGGCCGTTGGTTTCCCAAACCAGAAAGGCTCGTTCGATCGCGTCCCATAGCCGAGTGGGCCCGGCCTGCATGACGATGCGCGGGGAGCTGTCGGTAATCGCAGTTTCCGACCACGACCCGTCCCGGGCGGACAACCGCGCGGCTACTGGCTGAAACTCGTCGTTCAACCGGTATCCGATGCCAACGGACGTGCCGAGTTCCAGGCATGCCATAAACCACGGGACAGGTTGCTCCCAAACGACGGCGGCTAGGGACGTCCTCCGCTGTGTTGCCCGGTCCGCAGCAGGGATAGCGGGTGGACGCGACCGGTTGGGGTGGCGCATGTCCATGAACCAGGCTTGGCCAGTGTCGAACCGGCCCTCGGCGATGTTGCCGCGCTTGTGCAGCAGGACCAGGTTCCCGGCCATAGCGTTGAGCTTGATATCGGCAAGTACGGCGCCGCCGTCGGCGAGTTGGTCGAGCCAGGCCTGGGGAATGCGGGTAACGGCGACGGTGGCGAGGACCCGGTCGAACGGTGCACGGTCGGGTATACCGTTGATCCCGTCACCGGTGCGCAGTGTGGGGTAATAGCCCAGCGACGCAAGCCGCTTTCGTGCGGTTTCGATGTAGTCGACGTCGATACTGGACACCCGTTCGGCACCGAGTCCAGCGCAGAGCAGCGCTGTGTTGTAGCCGGTCCCGGTGCCAATTTCCAGCACCGTGTCGTCGTCGCGAACGTCGAGTAGTTCGAGCATCCGCGTCATCAGGCCGGGCGTGGACGAGGAGGACACGCCCCGGCCGTCATCGTCGACGTCGGTGAACAGTCCGACATTGCGGTAGATCGTGGTCAACATTTCGTCGTCGACCACGACTCTGTGCCAGGTGCCGGCGTTGTCCTGCTCGAAGTATTCGGGCACGAACACATGTCGCGGGGTGGCGCGAAACGCTGCTTGCCAGCGTGCCGAGGTTAATTTGTCTTTCGCGATCAGCTCATCGGTCAGCCGGGCGAGTAACACTTCCCAACCGAGGTTCACGTTGCCCTCCCCATGGTGAGTTGGTCGGCGAGCTGGGCCGTGATCGATATTCCCGTCGCGTCTTCCAACCATCCGTACTGTCCACCGGCGTTCACTTCGAGGAACGTCCAGCCATCCGGCCCGACCACGAAATCGAGCGCACCGTAGAGCAAGCCCAGATCTTGCATCAGTTCGCGCACACCACCAGCGATCGATTCGGGTGGCTGGATCAGTTCATAGCTGAGGTTGTCATAGTCGGTACGCCAGTCGAGGTAGCCCGCTGCGGTGTTGGCGCGGATCGCCACTGCCGTGATCGCATCACCGACCACGATCATGCGCGCCTCGTAAAGCTTGTCTGCCCATCGTTGGAACAGGTGCGTGGTCTGGTCGATCCCGCGCATATCACTGAGGTCGGCGGCATCAAGCACACGGGTGTAGGCAAGTTTGCGCCCGCCGCATTCCACGATCGAGTTCGAGCCGAGCACCTTCGTCACGGTCGTGCCGCGCCCGGCGAACTGGCGCACTGACGTGGCCTCGTTGGTGATCATCGTGTCGGCCACGCGGAGGCCGTGTCGTTGGGCGAGGGCAAGCTGTACCGGTTTGTAGGCAGCGTCCGCCAACCGTGCCGGATGATTGATCCATCGCGCCGGTAGCGAAGTCAGTACGCCCCCTAGTCCGTACTTGGCTTCGAGGTTGGCGAACCCACGTTCAGCCGAGCTCATCCCGTCCGGAAACGTGTACGCCTTCGGGGACCGGAACCACACCGCTGTGATGCCGTCGAGGTCGACGGTGCGGTACGGCGTGCGAAGTTGCCCCGACCATCGGCCGCCGGTCAACTCAGCCGAGACACTGAGCTGACCGGGAAACCACGCGGTATCAACGCGATGCACGACGGCATCCCGTTCCCGCAGGGCGCACACCATCGCATCTGCGCTCGGATCGCGTTCGTCCGCGAGGATCAGAACGGACATCAGACCTGGAACGGTTCGTCGGGCACGAAGTCGTAACTGAAGTCCTCCGAAGGGCCTTCATCGCCATCGAGATTGGTCTTGTTCTTCACCGTGGGCGGACCAGCCTCGATCACCGGAGAACCAGCCACATCCACGGATAGCTGCATCCGGTGGTCGTAGCGAACGGTCCGGGCCACCTCGGCGGGGATCCGTGGCTGAGTGCGCATGCCCCGCAAAGCCCACGGGCGTACGTCGGGGCACGACGGTTCGTCGTAACTGACCCGATCGTATGGCGCACCGAGTGGAAACTGGGCGCTGTGCGAAGCCATCGGGTCCATGGCGAACTGAGCAAGGACTGCGGTCGACATCGTCATCCCTTCACATCAGGTGTTCTGTTACGAGATCGGAAAAGCAGCGCGTGCACGGCGCTCGCCGCGCGGGTTGCACGAGGATGGGCGGGATGCAGACCGCACCGCAGTCGGCGAGCCCGAACCGGCCGCCTGAGTGACGTATACGTTGTTCGTTACCTGCCGACACGCGGTGCAGCGTGTATCGGCTGAACAGGCCCGGCCACCCCGTGTCGCTCATGTCTCCGGCGAAGACTCGACAACGGCCCCCACGAGCGGGCGTCCGTCGAGTTCACCCGCCCTGGCGAGCATGTCCACGCCGAGCTGACGCAGGTGTTCGCCCACTTCGCGTAACGGTTTCGCGGGTAGCTCGCCGCCGTCCTGATGATGGAACAGTTCCAACGTGACCTTGCCGAGCTGCGTGTTTACTTGCATGACCCTGGCCAGCAGCACGCGGTCTTGTTCGATCATCGCCGCCCCCAGCAGGTGATCGGCTCGGGGTCGATCGGCAGCCGCACCCGAGTGACCGGCGGCCAACCGTGGGCCTCGTCCATGACGATGCGACGCCGCCGAGGTTTCTGGTTCATGCGGGTCTTCCCGCGTTGCCAAAGGCTCACGACCCCACCTCCCTGTGAGTAATCAATCGCACACTGTTGTATCGTGAGGGCCATGAAAACGTGAACCCGATGAGATCGGAAATACGATAGAATCGGATTCACCAGATTGGAGGAGTGTTGTGGCAACTCCGTCCTTGCGGCGTCGGCGTTTGGTGGGTGCGCTGCGGTCGCTACGCGAGCAAGCCGGGTACAAGATCACCGAAGCGGCCAAGGAAGCTGGGTTCTCGCAGGCCAAGTTGAGCGATATCGAGGCGCTGAAATCGGGCGTCACCGGGGATGACACGCATGCGCTCTGCCAGCTCTATGGTGCCGACGAAGCCACCACGGACGCGCTTGTCCAGCTGGCCCGCCAGGCCAGGCGGCGCGATTGGTGGGCCGTCTACAACGACGACGTGCTCGGATCGTTCTCCGGGTTCATCGAGCTAGAGGACGACGCGCGGGAGATCAGTGAGTTCGAGGCGGACGTGATCCCTGGCCAGCTGCAAACGGAAGCCTACGCATCGACGGTAATCGGTCGACTGGCCCCGGACCTGGATGCCGACACGATCAAGCAGCGGGTCAAACTCCGAATGGATCGGCAGCAACGTGCCCGTGACCGTGGAAGCGAGCTGTGGGTTGTGATCGGGGAAGGCGCCTTGCGTCAGGCCACCGGTGGGCATGCCGTGATGGCTGAACAGTTGGACCATCTCAAGGAACTGGCCGCCAAACCCGGCATCACGGTGCAGGTCCTTCCGCATTCGAACCTCGGCCACTCTGCAATGGGCGTGCCATTCACCTTGATAACTCTTCGCGATGGTGCCCGGTACGTGTATATCGAGGTCATCCCCGGTGGCGTGTACATGGAAGACTCGCGTGACATAGATCAGTTCGCCTCGACGTGGACGCGCTTGCAAGCGACAGCTTTGGATCTTGATCGGAGCGCTACGATGATCGGGCGAATAGCCCACGAACATCGGAGCAGCGTTGAAGACTACGACTAGGTTCCAAGAGTCACTGTGGCGCAAGTCCAGCCGCAGCGGGTCCGGCGGCAATTGCGTCGAGATCGCGATCGCTCCCGCGCACGTCGGAATCCGGGACACGAAGAACCGCACGGCCGGGCATCTTGCCGTGGACCGCGCCGCATTCGCGGCCTTCTTGTCCGCAGTGCAGTAAGCCCCACGGGCGGCCCCGGACTGGGCTCCCAGGGGCCGCCTTCCGCGCGCTGTAAGCGCATCTTCTAGTGCGGTGACACCGGGTGACCGCGTTCTTTAAGGTTAGCGTGGCGAGGTCGACTGGTCTGCTGACTCTGGCACTACGTCCCCCGCTACCAGGTCTTTTGCCTCCAGCCGCATCTACTCTCCGCTCGGCAGAGTCACTCCTGAATCCACACAGGACGGGAGTACCGAGATGGCCATCGACCACAGAACCGCGCTCACACGACATGGCGCGGGTATCACCACAAGCGCCGAGAAACTGCTGGCCGTACTACGTATCGCCACCGGATTGCTCTTCCTCTGGGCCTTCCTGGACAAAGCATTCGGCTGGGGCTACGCGACGACCAGCGCCAACGCGTGGGTCAACGGCGGCTCACCGGCCAAAGCGTATCTCGACCAGATCTCCGCGGGCCCGTTTACGGACACGCTGCAATCCTGGGGCGGCACCTGGTGGGCCGACTGGCTGTTCATGATCGGTTTGCTCGGCATCGGCGTCGCCGTACTTCTTGGTATCGGCCTGCGCATTTCCGCAGTCACCGGTTCGGTGATGTTGCTGCTCATGTGGGTGGCCGAATGGCCGCTCGCGCGAACCACCCCGAGCGGAGAACCCACCCACTCCACCAACCCGATCATCGAGTACCACGTCATCTACGCACTGGCGCTGATCGTGCTTGCCGCCTGCTACGCGGGAAACACCTGGGGAATCGGCCGCTGGTGGGCCCAGCTGACCGGGACCCGTTGGCTCGTCTGAGCGTGCCCGGCGGGGTATCACCGCGGCCCGAATCGCCACCGGGTCGCGGTCAACCCGTCCGAGCCATATCCGAAAGCGCGGTTCGGCCGGATCCGGTAGAAAAGGTACTCGACCGGCCCAAGCGGGCCGACGTCGTACACCGCTCCATCGCGGACAGCGAACTCCCACTCGTATTTTTCCAGGAGCGCGGCGGCGATCCGGTCCAGGTTGGCCGCCCGAGTCACCAGCTCGGCGACGCCCTCGACAACCAGATCCAGTTCATCGCCGGAAACGGTGAGCACGGCGGAGCTGTTCTCGGCCAGGTTGACCGCCTTGCGCGAACCCGGCCGGGTCGCGACGCATGGCGAATCGTCAACCCACGCCACCAACACCGGCATGACATGCGGCCGGCCGTCGCCGCGCACCGAGCAAAGCCACACCTTCGGCGCGGCGGCCAGACAGGCAACGGCCTGACTCCACGGCTTGATCGTCGCTTCATCGGTGCTCATCGGAGTCGTATCCGCCGGACTGAACAACAACTCCGCGATCGGGTCGGTCATCACGACACCTGCCCATCGACGTCGCCCGCGGCCGGCTCGTCATGCAGCCGCCACCACTGGTATGGCGCGGTTTGCGGCCACCCTTCCGGCGAATCCTCCCAGGTTTCCTGTCGCCCGAACGGCGTCAGATCCAGAAAGGTCCAGGTACTGCCAAGCCGTTCCACACCGCGAGCCGTGGTGAAGTAGGTGCGATACACCGCATCACCGTCCCGGAGAAACACGTTTACCGCGAAACCGTCGCCAGCACCCATGTCCACATTGAAATCGTTGCCAAGCGAGGAATACCACGGGATCGACCAACCCATCCGCTGCTTGACCGAACCGATCTCGGCGATCGGGCCGCGCGAGACCAGCGCGAGTGAGGTGTCCCGTGCATGCAGATGCGCCAGATGCCCGATGTTGTCGGTGAACATCGCACAACCCGAGCAGACGTCGTCTACGCCGTGCCACATGAAGGTGTAGGTGATCAGCTGCCTGCGTCCCTCGAAAAGGTCGACCAGGCGCACCTCCCCCGCCGCTCCGGTGAAGGTGTACGCCTTGTCCACCTCGACCATGGGCATCCGACGTCGCCGCGCGGCAAGCGCATCCGCCGCCTTGGTATGCGCCTTCTCCTTGCGCAGCTGCTCGTCCATAACGCGCTGCCACTCCGCCGCGGGAACGATCGCCGGTTTGTTCATCTCACGCCTCCAGTTAGTTCCCTCAAGGAACGGTCATCGCCAGCTTAGCCGAATGAGTTCCCTCAGGGAACCCTATTGGTTAAACTGGTGACATGCAGCGCACCCGGTTCGGAGATATGGCCTGTTCGATCGCGCGCACCATGGACGTGATCGGCGAACCGTGGTCGCCGCTGATCCTGCGCAATATCTACATCGGGGTGACCCGCTTCGAGCAGCTACAACAGAGCTTGGGCATCTCCCGCAAGGTGCTGGCCGAGCGGCTCAAGTGGTTGCTCGAGTACGGCGTGCTCGAGCGGCAGGAGTACTCCAGCCGGCCACCGCGCTATGAGTACACCCTGACGACCAAAGGCATGGAGCTCTGCGACCTGCTGTTGGTCATGGTGCGCTGGGGTGACCGCTGGCTGGCCGGCCCGGCTGGACCACCGGTCCTCTACCGACACCATGCCTGCGGCAAGATCAGCCATGTCGAGCCGCGCTGCGCGGAATGTGGCGAGCCGATGCATGCCACCGATATCGACGTGCTGCCAGGGCCGGGCTCCGATGTCGAGCCAACGGACTGAAACCGTCGGGTGTACTCGTTATCCTGGCCGTACACGGTGCTGGTGGACGGGTAACCAGCAGTCGGTCAACGACCTCGAGGAGACCTATGACGGTGCACGAGTTCACGGTCCGTACCGCCGATGGCGGTAGCAAAGCCCTGCGCGAGTACGCCGGGCAAGCGCTGCTGATCGTGAACGTGGCGAGTAAATGCGGGCTGACGCCGCAGTACGCGGGTTTGGAGGAGCTGCACCAGACAAGCCATCCACGGGGACTGCGCGTACTGGGTTTTCCGTGCAACCAGTTCGGTGGGCAGGAGCCCGGCTCGGATGCGGAAATCCAGGAGTTCTGCGATGTGAACTATTCCGTCAGTTTCCCGGTTTTCGCCAAGATCGACGTGAATGGTCCGAACGCTGACCCGCTGTACCAGTACCTGCGGGCGCAGGACCCCGGCGACCTCGGCCCGGACAATCCGATGTACGAGCACCTGAAAAACGCCCAACCCGAATCACTCGGCACCGACGAGATCAAATGGAACTTCACGAAGTTTCTCGTCGGAAAGGACGGAAAGGTCATCCGTCGCTACGAACCCACGGTCACCCCGGAACAACTCCGCGAGGATGTCGAGGCGGCCCTCACGAGCTGACTCGCCAATCCGCGGGAAGGAAAGCACCATGCACAAGGTTGAGCTCTCCGCGGGAACCATCGAGTACACGGACAGCGGCGGAACGGGCCCGGTACTGCTCTTGCTGCACGGATTCGCGCAGAACGGCTCGGTGTGGGACCCGGTCGTGCGAGCGCTGAGCCCGGAATACCGCTGCGTGGTGCCGAATTTGCCGTTGGGCGGGCATCGGCTCCCACTGCGCGCGGACGCGGACATCTCGATGGCTGGGCTCGCCAGGATGATGCTCGAGCTGATCGCGAAGCTGGAGCTGGCCTCGGTGACCCTGGTGCAGAACGACTGGGGTGGCGCCCATCTGGTCGTCGCACAGGACACCGAGGCCCGCGTATCGCGCCTGGTACTCACCTCCTGCGAGGCCTTTGACAACTATCCGCCGGGCGTTCCGGGACGAGCGGTATGGCTCGCGGCACGTATCCCAGGCGGGGTCACGGCGATGGCCAACGCGATGCGCATCCGTCGCCTACGCCGCCTTCCGGTCGCCTTCGGCTGGATGAGCAAACGGGTCCCTGATGCGGTAATGGACGGCTGGCTGCGGCCGTTGCTGACCCAGCCGGAGATCCGTCGCGATGCGCGCAAGTACCTCCGGTCCGTCGACCGGCGGGACACTTTCGCCGCCGTTGATGCCCTGGCGGCGTTCACCCGCCCCGCGCTGGTGGCCTGGGCGGCCGAAGACCGCGTAATGCCACCGGCGCACGGCCAACGGCTGGCCAACCTCCTACCGAACGGCCGACTCGTCGAGATAGCCGATAGCTATGCACTGATCCCCCAGGACCAGCCGGGCAAACTCGCCGCGGAGATCCACAACTTCGTCCGCGAGACCCCCTAGAAATCCCCACGACCGCAAGCTCCCGAGGACTGCGGTTCGGCGGGCGGCGTCAGTGGCGGCCGAGATCGGGGTGATCCGCGCCGACAAGCACGACGGAGTTGCCGAACACCTGCTCGCCCTGCCCCATCTCGGCATGCGCCTTCGCGGTCTCATCGAACGGCAACACCCGACCGACACAGGGGTCGACCTTGCCGGCGCGAACCAGCTCGTTATAGGCGAGCGCTTGGGCATCGTTCGTGCCGTGTGAACCCTGGAAGCGCTTCTGCCTCGTCCAGTGGTACCTGAGGTCGACCATCGCGTCAAAACCGGTGGTGCCCGCACAGATCACCACCATGCCGCCAGGTTGGCAGACGAAGATACTGGTCGGAATCGTCGCGGCACCAGGGTGTTCGAACACGATCGCCGGATCCTCCCGCTCTCCGGCGATCTCCCAGATCCGCTTACCGAATCCGCGGGCACCAGCCGTCCAGGCCCGCTGTCCCTCCTTGTCATCAACCAACGGCGGCACACCCCAGTGGTCGAACTCGCGACGATCGATATAGCCGAGCGCACCGAACTTCATCGCGTACTCACCGCGATCGGCACCGGAAACCACCGCAATCGCTCGCCCACCCACCGCGTTGGCCAGCTGGATGGCTTGTGTGCCAAGGCCGCCGGAGCCGCCCCACACCAGGACAAGTTCGCCCTCGTTCAGGGTATTTCCGGCCCAGCCGAACAGCATGCGATACGCGGTCGTGCCAACCAGGGTGGGCGCGGCGGCCTCGGCCCAGCTCAACTGCTCTGCCTTGCGCAACAGCTGATGCGATTGGACCCTGGTGAACTGTCCAAACGCGCCATAGTTCGTGTCGTATCCCCATATTCGAGCGGATGGCGCGATCATCTGGTCCCGCCCCGAGGCGATCCACGGATCGTCGGCATCCCAGTACCCCGGATGCACCACGACCTCGTCGCCAACCCGCCAGTCGGTCACCGCGTCACCAACGGCGTACACGATTCCGGACGCATCCGAGCCACCAATGTGAAAGTCTTCAGCCTCACCGCGTTTCTGCCGGACGGCGACCTGGTCAACCGGGTAACCGCGCGCGGCCCAGACATTGTTGTAGTTGATTCCGGCCGCCATCACGGCAACCAGAACCTCGTCGGGACCAATCGCCGGGGTGTCAACAAGTTCTCGCTGAAACGCCGTAGCCGGATCGCCATACCTGTCCTGCCGGATGACCTGGGCATGCATCTTGGCCGGTACGACACCGAGTGGTGGCACCGCGCCGATATCCGGCACTTGCGCCCCAGCGGTTGCCACGCTCCTACGTTCGACGGCTTCGGTCATCTCGACTCCAAACTTCGACGTTTCGATAATTATCGAACCATAGACAGGTCTGGTCGACAAGAGAACATTTGCCGGAAGCGGCTACTCGCTGTCGAGTGCCAGCGCGAGCCGTTCGAGGATGCCCGGAGCGTAGAAGTCCAGGACGTCCTTGTGCACGGTGTAGAAGAAGTTCCGTCCCCTGCGTTGCACGGAGAGCAGGCCAGCGTGATTGAGGATCTTGACGTGGTACGAGATCGTCGACTTGCCGACAGGCAGTTCGGTTTCCAGCGCGGTGCAGGCATATTCGTCCCCGCTACCGATCAGCCGGAGCATATCGAGCCGTACCGGATCCGCGAGCGCCTTCATGACCTGCACGTACTGATCGCGCAGCGGTCTCGCCGGCGCCGAAGGTGGCTGAGCCGGCTCGCCGCCTTGCGACGTTCTGGTCACTGCGGATCTGGCCATCGGCTGCCTCACGCTTATCGACTTTCGACAAGCGACGCTAGCACATATCGAGACTTATCGAACAATCGCAGGATCAGTCCTTACGGCGCCTCACGACCTCCAGCTGGTCGTCACGTAGGCAATCCGTGGCCGCGTTCGGCGTAGATCTCGAGGACCCGCTCCCTCGGCAGGACACCGCAGCGCTGGGCCCAGTCCGCGTAGGCCGCAGCCAGTTCCTCGACCAACTCTGGATGTTTCGAAGCGACGTCGTGCAACTCCGTTCGGTCCTGCCGCATATCGTAGAGTTCCCACGGCTGGCCATACTTGCGGACGAGTTTCCATTGCCCCCTGCGCACTCCCGCGTTTCCCTCGTGCTCCCAGAACAACAGTCGCCGCGGATCTTCGGGTGCGCCGCGCAGGGCCGGTAGCATGCTGTGTCCTTCCAGCGGAAGGATGCTGCGTTCGCCGTGCTCGGCGGGATACTCGACGCCGGCGACGTCAAGCGCGGTTGCCATGACGTCGGTCAGCTGATGCGCGCTGGTGCGCACCGTCGGCGCGGTACCAAGCCCCTGTGGCCAGTGCACGATGAGCGGCGTGGCGATGCCACCCTCATGGATCCAGTGCTTGTACTCCCGGAACGGCGTGTTCGACAGGTTCGCCCACGCGGTGCCATAGGTGGCATAGGTGGTTTCCGGGCCAGGATCGAGGTTTGGCACGTTACCGGGGACGACTTCCCGACCGTCGCGTGTGGTCGGTGCGAAATCGACGAAGGCCGTCACGAACTCCTTGGCGGTCTCCGGTGGCATCTCCTCGGCACAGCCACCGTTGTCGGAAAGGAAAACGAACAGCGTGTCCGCCAGCCGGCCGGTGGCTTCGAGTTCGTCGACGATCCGGCCGATACCCTGATCCATCCGGTCGATCTGCGCCGCGTAGACCGCCATGCGCAGTGCTTCCCATTCCTTGTCCGGCGCGTCCTGCCAAGCGGGGGCCGCGGGATCGCGTTCGGTCAATGCCCAGTTCTCGTCGATGATGCCCATCGAGATCAGCCGCTGGAGCCGTTTCCGACGTAGCTCATCCCAACCCGCCGAGAAGCGGTCCGCGTATCTCGCGATGTCTTCGTCCAACGCGTGCAATGGCCAGTGCGGTGCGGTGTAGGCGACATAGAGAAACATCGGGTCAGCCGCGCGCTTCGCGTGGTGTTCCCGCACGAAGGAAACCGCATTGTCCGAGATCGCGTCGGTGTAGTAGAAGCCGTCCTCGAATGCCTCGTGTTCGATGTTCTGCTCACCTCGGGTGAGAGTGGCCGGCTGAAAGAAGCTACCCGCGCCCGCCAACGTGCCGTAGAACCGGTCGAATCCACGACGCGTCGGCCATGAGTCACTTGGCGTGCGTAGCTCGCTGGACAGATGCCACTTGCCGGACAGGTAGGTGCCGTACCCGGCGGGACGAAGTGCCTCCGCGATCGTCACGCACGACTCGTTGAGCGTTCCGGGGTAGCCGTCCGGCGTGTCGTCGTAGTTGAGGATGCCGATACCGGTCTGGTGCGGATGCAGCCCGGTGAGCAGGGAAGCTCGCGATGGGCTGCACCGCGCGGTGTTGTAGAACTGCGTTAACCGAGCGCCCGAGGCCGCGAGCCGGTCGAGGTGCGGGGTGTGCACTTCGCCGCCATAACAACCGATATCGGAAAAGCCCATGTCGTCGGCGAGCACCAGGACAATGTCAGGCTTATCGGGCACGGTTATCCTCCAGTTGTTTCGGGATCGACAGGGGCATCCTGATCGGCCGTGGATTCCCCGTCCCGGTTCAGCAGGGTGGTCTCCGGCGTAAACGCGAGCGCCACCAGCGCGATCACCGCGAACACCACGACATAGGTCGCCACCGGCCACGAGTCGCCACCGGAGCGATCCACCATCGCGGTAGCCACGGCTGGCGCGATGGCCCCGGAAGGCAGCACACCGAGCTGGTAGACGATCGACATACCGGTGTAGCGGATCCTGGCAGGGTAAAGCTCGGCGAAGAACGCGGCTTCGGGGCCGAACATGGTGCAGGCACCGAGCGCCCAACCGATGATGATCCCGCCCCAGATGAGCGGGGTGTTCATCGTGTCGATCATCGCGAACACCGGGAAGGCTGATGCTCCCGAGATCAGCGCCCCGATCGCAAGCACCGGTCTGCGGCCGATCCGATCCGAGATCCGGCCGGTGACCGGGATGATCACGACACCGAGCACCGCGGCGATGAGAAGCCCATTGAGTGCCACCTGCTCCGGCAAGCCGAGCACCACGGTGGTGTAGGTAAGGATGAAAGCGTTGTAGATATTGAAAACCAGGCTCTCGCAGAACCTGGTGCCCATCGCCAACGCGGTGAGTTTCGGATAGGTGCGGAAGACCTCGACGAACGGTACTTTCGCTCGCTGCCCGGACTCGACGACCTGTTCGAACGCGGGCGGCTCGGGCACTCGCAGCCGCACGAAGAACCCGACAGCGACGAGCACGATGCTGAACAGGAACGGCAAGCGCCAGGACCACGAAACAAGCGCGTCATCCCCGAACGCGCTGGCACCGTTGACTGCCAACGTGGACAGCAGCAAACCAATCGGGACGCCCGTTTGCGGCCAACTGCTGAACAGACCCCGCCGGTGCTTCGGCGCATGCTCGAACGTCAGGATCGCGGCGCCGCCCCATTCCCCGCCAAGCCCGATGCCTTGCAACATGCGAAGGAACAGCAACAGGATTGGCGCCCAGATACCAATCGCCGCGTAATTGGGCAGCAGGCCCATCGCGAACGTGGCGCCACCCATGATCATCATAGTGATGACGAGCATCTTCTTCCGGCCGAGCCGGTCGCCGTAATGACCGAAGATGAGCCCGCCGATCGGACGAGTGACGAAGCCGGCCGCGAAGGTACCGAAGGCAACCAACGTGCCGGTCAGCGGATCGAAACTGGGGAAGAACTCGGCGTTGAAGACGAGCGCCGCCATCGTCGCGTAGAGGAAAAAGTCGTACCACTCGATCACGGCACCAATCACGCTCGCCGTCGCGACTTGCCGGATCGAGGCGGGTTTGTCGGGCGAGAGGGAGTGCCGCATCGGACGCCCTTCTGCAGTCGGACTAGTGCCGGCAACTCCAGCTGGTAAAAATGGGACAGTGTACCAACTGGCGGGACATGGGTAATATTGCTCATCAAGGCGGCCACAGTCAAGGCCCGCTGGCAGCCGGTTGCCGCGACACATCCGCGGCGCAAGGAAGGGGTATCGGTGAGCGAGGCGCTACGTAAGGCGATGCTGATCCTCGACGAGCTCCGGCGGGATCCGGATGATCTCAGTGCCCGCGAGCTGGCCATCCGGCTCGATGTACCGAAAAGCACCGTGCAACGCCTGCTGCAGTCCCTCGAGGAAGCCAGGATGACGGTGCAGGATCCAACGAGTCGCAAGTACCGACTCGGCCCGCACACGCTCACGCTCGGCATGGCATACCGGGAACGGCTGGACCTGCGCAATACGGCACTGCCCCATATGCGTGCGCTGCGCGACGTCACCGACGAGACCGTTGGTTTGTCCGTTGCGGTTGGCACCGAGCGTATGTTCATCGAGGAAGTACAGAGCCAGTCAGAGCTACGAGCGCACTCCGAACTCGGCTACCCGTATCCACTGTGGACCGGTGCTCCGGGAAGGGTGCTGTTGGCGCATCTTGCGGCCGGCGAGGTCGAGAGCGTGTTGCGAACGGCCAGCGATCAGCCATGGCAGGCGATTGGACTGGCCAACCGGGAAGCATTCCACGAGCGGCTCGCGGAGATCCGTCGCACTGGTCACGACCGGGCGTTTGACGAGTCCATCAACGGGGTCAGCGCGATCGCCATACCGGTACGCGACGCGTCAGCGCGTGTCGCCGCGGCTCTTTCGGTATCCGGACCGAGCGCACGGATGAGCCCGGAGGAGATGAACCGGATACTCCCCGAAGCGGTCACGGCAGCGGACAAGATCAGCCGCGCGCTCGGAGGCTGAGCGATCACTGCTTCGGCGACCAGCCGGCACCAAAGCACACGACAAAGCACACGACAAAGGACGCGACAAGCACGCGACAAGCATTGACGCCCTCCTCGGTGACCCGATAGTTTGAACAGCCGTCGAATGTAAACGTTTACATTCCGAGGAGGACTCTTGTCCGCACAATCGTTGTCCGGGATTCGCGTACTCGAAGCCGCTACCCTGGCCGCCGGCCCCCTCGTAGGTACCTGGCTCGGCGAGTTCGGCGCCGAGGTGATCAAGATTGAACAGCCGGGTAGCGGAGACCCGCTCCGCCAGTGGGGTGCGCTGAAGAACGACGTCGGCCTGATGTGGAAGAGTCTTGGCCGGAACAAGCGGACCATCACGCTCGACCTGCGCAGCGGCCGAGGTCAGGAGCTGCTGCGCAGCATGGCGACTGACGCCGATGTGCTGATCCTGAACACTCGACCATCCACATTGGTCAAATGGGGCTTGGACTACCCGTCGCTGCGCAAGGTCAACGACGGGCTCGTGATGGTGCACGTCACCGGGTTCGGGGCGGGCGGCCCGAAAACCGACCGGCCCGGGTTCGGCACCCTCGGTGAAGCGATGAGCGGTTTCGCGCATCTGACCGGAGAACGGGATGGCCCGCCCACCCTGCCTGCCTTCATGCTCGCGGACGGCGTTGCCGCGTTGACAGCCACGTACTCGGTCATGATGGCGCTCTATCACCGCGATGTACATCAGGCGCCTGGCCAGCTGATCGATATCAACCTGATTGAACCGCTCGCTCGCCTGCTGGAACAACCGGTACTCACCTACGACCAGCTGGGCACCGTGCCCACCCGGATGGGAAACCGTTGGGACATCAGCGCTCCGCGCAACACGTACCAGACGAGCGACGGCCAGTGGCTGGCCATGTCCGGCAGTGCGCCGAGTATCGCGATGCGTGCCCTGAAGGCGATCGGCAGGAGTGATCTGAACGAGGACATCCGGTTTGCCGACGCCCAGCAGCGCCTCGCGCACGCTGAGGAGATCGACCGGTTGATGGCCGACTGGATCGGTGCACGCACCCTGGAGGAGGCAATGGCGGTCTTCGAGCAGGCCGAGGTAGCCGCGGCGCCCGTGTACACCGCGGAGCAACTGCTCGCCGACCCGCAGCTCGTGGCCAGGAACACCTACCCTCAACTACCCGATAAGGACCTCGGCACGATGCGCGTACAAGCCCCCGTGCCACGCATGTCCGATACTCCTGGCCGGATCGATCACCTGGGACCGGATATTGGCGCCGATAACGACGATATCTACCTGGGTCTGCTCGGCCTCGACCGCGCCGAGTACCAGAACTTGCAGGATCAGGGAATCATCTAACAAGGGAGCCACAGTGGACACTGCGATCCGACCGCGTCGATCCGAGCTCGCCACCCCGGCGAGCAACGACTGGATGTTCGAGAAGGCGGCCGGCGCCGGCGCCGATCTGGTGTTCCTTGACCTCGAGGACGCGGTCACCGAAGCCGAGAAGGCACCGTCCAGGGCCAAGGCCGTTGCCGGGTTGCGGGATATCGACTGGGGCCAGACCACAAGGGCGGTACGGATCAACGGCATCGATACCCGCTGGGCGTACCGGGACATCATCGACGTGGTGTCCGGCGCGGGCGCCGCATTGGACACCCTGATCGTGCCCAAAGTGCGCGCGGCACGGGATGTCTGGTGGGTGGACGTACTGCTCAGCCAGCTGGAAACGGACCTCGGACTGGCCAACCGGATCGCGCTCGAAGTGCTGATCGAGGAGGCCGAGGGCTTGGTGAACGTCGCGGAGATCGTGCGTGCGAGCGACCGGCTGGAGGCCGTGATCTTCGGTGCCGGTGATTTCTCCGCGTCCCAGGGCGCGCGGGTGGACACCAACTTCGAGCCGACCGCGGAGTATCCCGGTGACCTCTGGCACTACGCGCGCTCGCGCATCGTCGTCGCTGCCCGGATGGCCGGTATCGACGCGATTGATGCGCCGTTCCCGAACTTTCGCGATCCGGATGCCTACCGAACGGCGAGCGAACGAGCCAGCGTGCTGGGCTACAACGGCAAGTGGGCGATCCACCCCAGCCAGGTTCCCATCGCCAACGAGGTTTTCGCCCCAACCGCGGATGAGATCAGGCACGCTCGCGCGGTCGTGGCGGCGTATCGCGACGCCGAACGCGCCGGCCGAGGGGCGACCAGTGTGGACGGCATGCTGGTGGACGCCGCGCATCTCCGGCTGTCGGACAACATCGCGCGTAAGGCCGATCTGCTCGGCCTCTGATCGTCCGTGCTGCGCCCCGGTTTCGGGCCTAGCCCTGCGCTGGCGCGCGCCAGTAGCCTCGCTCGTCGAAGTACTGGATCATCAGCTCACCGGCCTCGCGGACGTGTTCTTCGGCTTCCCGCCGCGCGGCGGTTTCGTCTCCCGCGCGCAATGCGGCCACGATGGCATCGTGGCGCGGGGTCGCCAGATCCGTCCATTCTGGATGTCTCGAGTAGAAGCTCCGGGGAATCATTCGCAACGTGGTGCGCATCATGTCCACGAGCTTCGGCGCGCCGGCCGCCATGTTGATCAATCGATGGAACTCGAAGTTGATCGTTTCCAGCCGGTTCACATCCCCGTCCGCGACCGCCGTACGCCATTCGACCTGCAGCTGGTCCAGGCGTTCGAGTTCCGGTGCGCCAACTCGCCGGCAGGCTCGCGCGGTCAGCTCGCCCGCGAGGTTCGACTGCAGCCAGTAGATGTCCGCGATGTCTTCCCTCGTCGTCGTGGCGACCCGGTAGGAACGTCCCCGGCGAGTCTCGATCAATCCTTCGTGCGAGAGCCGGAGCAGCGCCTCCCGGACCGGCATGGTGCTCACCCCGAGTTCTTCGGCGAGCTGCTCGTGCCGCACCTGCTCGCCGGGCGCGATCTCGCCAAGCAGGATCATCTCCCGCAGCGAAGCCACGACCTGATCAGCCATGCTCCTGACCTGGCGGTTCGCCCCGGAAGAGGATCGACTTGGCGACGTACGCGGACCATCTGGTGTCACGGGACGTGATCGTAGCCCGCGTGCTCGGGGCTTTCCGCTATGCACTGCCCTGTCTCCTGCGCATCATGGCTTCCCGGAACCGTGGATCTGATCTTAGATATCTGATAATCTATCACCAATCTGGTTCCGCCCGTAGGCGCTCGCGATTCGAGCCGGGGCGCGAGAGAGGTGGATTTCGTGTCAACTCCAGACCAACGCGGCCAGATGACACTGGTCGGTTTCATGCAAGCCGGTAACGTGACCGTCTACTCCGGATCGTGGCGCTACCCTTCCGCCGAGCACTCGTTTCTCGATCTCGACTACTACGCGCGAATCGCCCAGACCCTGGAACGCGGCAAATTCGACCTGGTGTTCTTCGATGATCGCCTGGCGATGCCGAGCGTCTTCGGCAACTCGGCACATGAGGCGGTGCGCTACGGCGCGCGGCCGGTCAAACTCGACCTCACGGCCGTACTTGGCGGAATCGCCGGCGCGACAAGCAAGATCGGTCTTGGCGCGACGTACTCCACGACCTACTACTCGCCGTACCACGTGGCCCGCACCTTCGCCACGCTCGATCACCTCTCCGGCGGTCGCGCCGCGTGGAACGTGGTCACCTCGGTCAATGATTCAGAGGCGCAGAACTTCGGCGTTCGGGAACATCTTGGCCACGACGAACGCTACGAAAGGGCACACGAGTTCCTTGAAGCCGTGTACCAGCTCTGGGATTCGTGGAGCGATGACGCGCTGATCCTCGACCGCGAAAGCGGGGAGTTCGCCAAGGCCGACGCGGTACGCGAGATCAACCATTCCGGCACCTGGTTCGATGTGCGCGGCCCGCTGACCGTGCCGCGCACCCCACAGGGCCGCCCGCCGATTCTGCAGGCTGGCTCCTCCGGCCGCGGTCGGCAGTTTGCCGCGGACTGGGCGGATCTGGTGTTCACCGCGGATCCGGGTATCGACGTGGCGAAGAAGCACTATGCGGACCAGAAGGAGCTCATCGCGACGAGTGGTCGGGATCCCGAAGCGGTCCGGATGTTGCCGATGGCCTACGTCGTTGTTGGTGAGACCGAACAGATCGCCACGGAAAAGGAAGAGCTCTTCCTGAACAGCTATGTCCATCCGCGTGCTTCGCTCGCGCTGCTGTCCGAAGTGCTCAACTACGACTTCGGCCAGCACGATCTCGACGACGTGGTCGGCCAGGAGATGCTGGACGCCAGCTCCGGTATCCGTGGGCTCGCCGAGGGAGTGCGCCAACACCTCGGCCGTAACGACCTCACCGTTCGCGATCTCGCGGCACACCGCGCGACGCTGTTGCAGGGGCCGCGATTCGTCGGCACGGCGGATCAGGTCGCCGAGCAGATGTCGACCTGGTTCACCGAGCGCGCCTGCGACGGTTTCGTACTCGCGGCCACCCATCTGCCCGGCGCGTTTGAAGAGTTCGTTCGGCTCGTCGTACCCAAGCTTCAGGAGCGCGGCATCTTTCGGACCGAGTACCAGGGCAGAACCCTGCGCGATCACCTTGGTCTTGCTCGTCCGGTACGCGGCTGATCGACGGAGGCGAGCCATGCCCAATCTGCACCGGCGCTTCGACGAGAACTCGCTACGCGGCGCCTTCGCCTGCTTTCCCAGCGGTGTAGTCGCGGTCTGCGCACTGGTCGACAGCGCACCGATCGGCCTCGCGGCCAGTTCGTTCGTGCCCACCTCGCTGGATCCCGCGCTCGTCTCGCTCAGCATCGCCAGAACATCGACCACCTGGCCGGTGTTGCGCAAGCTACCCGGTATCGGGCTCAGTGTGCTGGCCGACGAGCACGGCGAACAGTGCCGCGCGCTGGCCGCCCGGTCCAACGACCGGTTCGCCGGTATCGAATGGACGGCAGCGGACACCGGCGCACTGTTCATCGATAATGCCGCACTACACATCGAATGCGCGCTCGAACGCGAGTATCCCGCGGGTGATCACTGGATCGCGCTACTGACCGTCCGCGCGGTCGGCGCGGCCCCGGACACCGAACCACTCGTCTTTCACGGCAGCGGTTTTCGGGCGCTGGCATCATGACCACATCGACCAGCGCATCGACGGGACTCGGCGCCGCACAAGCCGCGCTGGTTGCCGGTCGGTCAGTTCTGTTGCTTGACGAGCAACCGGAAACCGGCGGTGCACTGATGCTCGCGGCGGACACCGCGACGACTGCGGAGATCGCCTTTCTGATCCGCTACACGGCAGGTTACCTGCGGGTGGCAATCGCCGATACGCACGCTGATCGGTTGCGGCTGCCGCCAATGTGGCCGGCCAACCAGCCGACCGGATCCGTCGATGCGGTCACGGTCGACGCGCGTAACCACACCACGACCGGAATATCGGCGCACGATCGCGCCCGTACCGTCCGGACGCTCGGTGACCCGTTGGCCGAGCCAGTCGAGCTGACCAGGCCGGGCCATGTGGTCCCGGTACGGGTGCCGGCTTCGCTCAGCCCAGGAAGTCATGATCAGGCCTCACTGGCCTACGCACTGGCTAAAGCCAGTGGCGCCACCGGCGCGGCGTACTGCCCACTGGTGAGCGCCCGAGATGCGACCGCGATCGCGAGAACCGGGGAGCTGCGCGCCTTCGCCGCTGAACACGGCATCACCACCGTCGAGGCGCGGGACGTTCGTGAACACCATCTGCGCACCACCTGTGTTCTGGAACGTGCCGAGACCAGGCAGGTGCGGCTTGCCGGCGACGAGTTCCGCGCGATCCGCTACCGGGACGCCACGGCGGGCTTGGCCCATCTCGGGTTGACCCATCTCGCCCTGGTACACGGCGATCCCGCGGTTCCCGATCGCGTTCCCTTGCTGGTGCGCTACGCCGACCCGATCAACGCGCTGCTCGGCCTCACCCCAACGGATGCGGCCGAGTTCGCCCGAATGTCCGAAGAGAACAACGCGGTAGCCATCTACATTGACTCCCGGATAACCGAGCTCGTGCACCTTGACAACCAATCCAGTCATGCGGATATCGTCCGCGATCAAGTACTGACGGATCTTCACATCGCATCCACCCGAACCATCCACTGAGCGAAATCAGCTCGCGGGGGCGCATACGTTCGCGTAGCCGGTCACTACTCGCCGGCCACGTGCCGACAACAATGACGTTGCTCGAAAGGATTGGCGATGAACCATCCGCGCAATCGAGCCCGCTTGGCCAGCAGGGTCCTCGCCATGGTCGCCGCGCTGCTCGTGCCGCTAGCCGCGTGTGGCGTGGACAGGGAAGGACCACCTGGTGAGTTCACGCTGATCATCGGTGACTCGTATCCGACGACGCATCCGGCTTCGCGTGATGGCGTCGAATTCTTCATGAAACGCGTGGGCGAACTGACCGATGGCCGGGTCTCCTTCAAATACTTCCCTTCTGACCAGGTCGGCAAGGCGGAGGACTACATCAGCCTCACCCGCGCAGGGGTGACCGATATTGGCGTCGTCTCGCCGCCGTACCTCTCGGCCAAGTTACCTCTGTCCAATGTGGCCGACCTACCTGGGATGAGCACCGAAGCATGCCCGCCGGCACGAGCGTTGACCGAGCTGATGAGCGAAAACGGGTTGTTGCATGAGCAGGAATACGCGCCGCGCGGGATCCGGATGCTGTTCGTCGGTGTGCAACCGAAGTACGAGATCTTTACCGGTGACGGCAAGCTGGTCACCGAGCCAGCGGACATGCGGGGGTTGTTGCTCCGCTCCTCCGGCGGCGTACTCGACCAAGCCGTGCACCGACTCGGTTCGGCTCCCGTTTCCATTCCTGGCCCGGAAATGTACGAGGCGATATCCAGGGGGACGGTGGATGGCACCGTGCTGCCGACGATGAGCGCCACACCGTACCGGCTGGACGAAGTGGCCACCAACTCCACCGAGGGGGCACCACTTGGCAGCTTCACGCTGACCTACGCCATCTCCGAGGAGATCTGGCGACAGTTACCGGCCGACCTACGTGACGCCGTTTCCCGTGCTGGCAGGGAAACCACCGAACACCTGTGCAGAGCGATCGATGCGGAGAACGCATCCTCCCGCGAACAGCTAGCCGAGGGCGGGCTGACCTTCACCACTCTGAGCCAGGAACAGGTCGCCGACTGGCGTCGAGCCGTAGCGCCGGTACGCGAACAGTGGGTGGCCGATATGGAGAGTATGGGACGGCCCGGGCGGGCAACACTGGAGGCGATGACGGCCGCGCTGCGGGAGCAGTCGGGAGGTTCCCGATGATTGCTCGATTCGAACGCGCGCTGCGCGCGGTAGAGAACATACTCGTCACGCTGAGCCTGCTCGCCCTGGTACTCATGATGTCGGTGATGGTCGTCGACGTGATCCTGCGGTATCTGTTCGGCGCCCCGTTCGCCTGGGCGCTGGGTTTCGTCAGCAACTACCTGATGATCGGCTTCTTCTTCCTCGGCTTGCCCTACACGATGCGCGAAGGCGCGCATGTGCATATCGACCTGCTCTACCAACGGCTGCCCGCGCTCTGGCGACGCGTCTGCCGCGTGCTCGGTGGGATTCTTGGTTGCGTCTTCGTGCTCGCGCTTGGCTACGGGGGTGTCATGCTGACGGTGGACGCGCTTGCTGGCGCCGACCGACCGCCACCTGGATCGGCCGAACTGTCCTGGCCAGTGTGGACATCCGCGGTGCTGGTTCCGATCGGCACGGGCGTGCTGCTGTTGCGGACGCTGTGCATCCTGATGCTCGGCGGCACGGAGGAGTCCGACGCTGAGGCGACCGAGCCCGAATCCAGCGTGTCCCCACTCACGAAGGAGGGCCACTGATGTTGCTCGTCTTCGTCATCCTGCTGCTTTTCATACTGCTGCTCATCCGGATGCCGGTCGGCTTCGCGATCGGACTCGCCGGCCTGGCTGGTCTGCTGCTGCACGGCGGAATGCCGGCGGTGCTCGGTTTCCTGGAGACCACTCCACACTCCGCGGTCGCCACCTACACCCTCTCCCCCATTCCGCTGTTCATCCTGATGGCGCAGTTGGTGTTGCAGAGCGGGGTGGCGACGGAACTTTTCGACGCGGCTCGCGTCTGGGTTGGCCGCATTCCCGCCGGACTTGGCGTGGCAACCACGACGTCCGGTGCGGCCTTCTCCGCGGTCTCCGGGTCGAGTACCGCGGCCGCCGCGACGCTGGCGGCCACCTCGATCCCCGAGATGGAGAAACGTGGCTACGAGCCGCGGTTAGCGAGTGGGTTGGTCGCGGTCGTCGGCACGTTGGCCTCAATGGTGCCACCGAGCATTATCCTGGTCTTCTACGCGATCCTCGCGGAGGAAAGCGTCAGCCAGGTGCTGATCGCCGGCTTCCTGCCCGGCATTCTGGTGACGATCGCGATCATCATCACCACTCTGCTCGTGGTGCGCCGCAAACCGGATACGGCGCCGCGCGGGGAATCGCACCCGATGCGTGCGAAGATCCGGACGATCCCGGCGATCGGGCCGGTCGCTCTGCTGTTCGTCCTGGTGATTGGCACCATCTACTTTGGTCTCGCAACCCCCACCGAAGCGGCGGCGCTTGGCGCGTTGGGAGCACTGCTGATCGGCCTGGCGCGGCGCCGGCTGACCGTCGCGGGCATTCGTGCCGCGCTGCTGAACACCCTGAAGTCGAGCGCGATGATCCTGTTGATCATCCTTGCCGCTTACCTGTTCGGCTATTTCCTCACGCTCACCGAGGTCACCAGCCGGCTCGTCGAGTCGATCTCCTCGCTCGCCGCGCCGCCCACCGTGATCTTCCTGTTGATCGTGGTGATCTATCTGGTGCTCGGCGCGTTCATGGACCAGATCGCGATACTGGCGCTGACCGTCCCGGTTGTCCTACCGGTGGTGGAAGAACTCGGTTATGACCCGATCTGGTTCGGGGTGATGATCGTGTTGATCGCCGAGATCGGACTGGTCACCCCGCCACTGGGGTTGAACGTGTTCATCGTCGCCAGGGCGACCGGACGCCGCGCGGAGGAGGTGTTTCGCGGTGTCGTGCCCTACGTCGGCGCGCTGCTGGTGCTGGTTCTGGTGTTCCTCGCCTTCCCGCAGCTCGTGTTGTGGCTGCCCGAGATGATGGTGTCGTAAGCTGCCACGACCAGGTTGGACACCCCAGGTTGGACATCGAGGAACCGAACAGGCTGAGTGGATGGGCACGGAGCGAGCGGGCAGCCAGCGCCGCGGGATCGGGGTTGTCGAGATCGCCCAGTCGCTCGGAGTCTCCACGGCTACGGTGTCTCGGGCACTGAACGGCAGCGACAAGGTGCGCCCGGAGCTCGCCGACCGGATCAGGGAGTTCGCCGATGCGCACGGATATGTCGCGAACCGGCATGCGCGTGCGCTGTCGGCCACCACCAGTCGCGCCTTCATCGGGTTCGTCATCCCCTATGTCGATACGCCGGCGTTTTCCACCGTCGCCGCCGAATGCGGTAGACGGCTCGCCAGGGACGGTACCCAGCTGATCCTCACGATTACCGAGAACGATCCGGAACGCGAGCTCGACCAGGTAAAGGAGCTGCGGGGGATTCGGACGGCAGGAATTGTCATCTCGCCGACCCCGGGAATCCTGGACGAGACCAAGGAACTGCTCGGCTCGGTACCGGTCGTCGAGTTCCATCGTCGTAGCGGATTGGCTATTCCTGGCGTCTTCATGGATGACCGCAAGGCCATGGCCGACGCATTCGGGCGGCTGACTGAACTCGGGCATCGCCGTATTGGCTACATCGGCACCACCCAGGACCTTTCCAACGGCATCGCGCGGCAGGACGGGATTCGGGATGGCATGCGACTCGCCGGACTCGATGCGACCGATGTCCCCACGCAACTGGTGGCACCGGTGGAAAGTGCCGGATTCGAGGCGGCCACACGCTTGCTGGAGATGCCCGACCGGCCAACCGCCCTGATCGTGGGTGGCGGCACGCTCTCCTTGGGCGTGGCCGACGCGGTGCGTCAATCTGGCATCGAGGTTCCCCGGGACCTTTCGTTGATCGTCTACGGCGACCCTCGCTGGTTCGCGCTGCACAAGCCGCCGCTTGCCACCATTTCCGCGCCGTACGACCAGCTCGCCGACCACGCGGTCGGCCTGCTGCACGATGCGCTGGACGGCACCTCGGCGGATGGTGGCGCGGCGGTGCGAATGATCACCCCGATCCTGCGCCCGAATGGCTCGCTCGGCCCGCCACACCAGCACACTCCGTGATCGCGTTCGTTAAGGTTAGCGAGGTGGAGGGAGCTCGAAGGTGGACAGCGCTTTGGTCGCGCCGGGTGCCGCGCCAAGGCGACGCCGGATAGCGGCTGGTAGCCACGGCAACAGTCGCATGCCCGCCGCGTTCGCCCACACCTGCGCGCGTGACTGTGGAATCCCGCTACGCAGCAGCTTCGGCGCGACGGCCCGGCAGCGCAGCACGTAGTCGCGGATCTGATCCTCATAGGCGGCGAACGCCGCGCGGTGCTCGCCTTCGGCGTCCGCAAGTGCCCTGGCGAGTACGTAGGCCGAGGCCGCGGCCAATGTCGTACCACCGCCGACGGCGGGGCCAGGCGAGAAACCCGCATCGCCGACCAGCGCAACCCTCCCTCGTGACCAGGAGTTCAGCCGGATCTGGCTGATCGAATCGAGGTAAAAGTCGTCCGTGTCCGCCAGGGCGTCCAGCAACCGGGGTACCTCCCAGCCGACATCGGCGAACTCCTGGCACAGCACGCGTTTCTGTGCGGCGAGGTCTTCGCGGTCGTACCGCAGCTCAGTGCGCCGGCGGAACAGCATCAACACCCGCGCCTCGTCGGTGTTCGGCACCCGGTACATGGCTACCAGGCGACCGGGCGCGTTGAACAGCACAACTTCATCGGAAAGATCCCGGTAGTTCGGCACCGTGAACACGGCGAGATAGCCACCGAGATACCGCAAGAACCGGTTTTCCGCACCGAAGGCCAGCCGCCGCACGTTCGAATGCAGCCCGTCCGCCCCGATCACCAAGCCAAATCTTCCGGTGCGCCCGCTGTCGAACGTCACGTCGACACCATCGTCGTCCGCGTCGAGCGAGGCGATCGAGTCACCGAAGGCGTACTCAACGGTCGACCGCGTGGCCTCGTGCAGAATCTCGGCGAGGTCGCCGCGCATGATTTCGACGTGCCGGGCGGTACCGGCGTCCTCGAGGAGCATCGAATGGTCAACCTCGACGGTCGATTTACCCGGCCGTTCGAGCCGCAGCCGCGTGGACTGGGTGGCCTTCTCCCGGACGGCGTCCGCGATACCCATCCGTTCGGCCACCGCCATACCCGGCGCGAACAGATCCACCGCATGCCCGCCGGTGCCGACCCTCGGTCGTGCGGCTCGCTCGACGACCAGCGGGGTGTACCCCGCTTTCGCCAACCAGTAAGCCAGCACCGGACCGGCCACACTGGCACCGGACACCAGAACGTGCACATACACTCCATTCGTTGACCTTCCGGTAAGTAAACCGATGACCGACCGGTAAGTCAATGCCTTAGAGTGGACAACCGTGCCGCGACCACGAACGAGTGAGACCAGACAGCGCATCCTCGATGCCGCGCTCGAACTGTTTCTCGAGCAAGGGGTGCAACAGACCAGCTTGCGGCAGATCGCCGACCGGCTGGGCCTGACCAAACCCGCGCTCTATTACCACTTCAGTTCGCGCGAAGATCTGCTGAACAGCCTGCTACAGCCGCTTGTCGCGGATATCGACAGCGTGCTCGCCGAGGACGAACACGGGACAACCTCGGACCCGCGCGACTTGCTCGGCAGGTACTTCGACGTCTCCTACCGGCACCACGCACTGACCACACTGATGTTGCACGACCTACCGACGCTCAACGAGCTGGGCTACATCGACCAGGTGCTGACCTGGCGGCGCCGGCTGGTGGCGGTGCTCGCCGGTCCGAACGCCGGGGTGGCCGAGCGCGCACGAGCGATCGTCGCGCTGGGCGGGCTCGCCGACTGTCTGGTGCTTTTGGACGACGTCCCGGAGCACGAACTGCGCGCGGCCGCGCTCGACGCGGCCTGCGCCGCACTCGGCAGCACCTCCGGGTCAGCCGCCGAAGAACAGCCCCGGTAGGAAGGTCACCACGGGCGGCGCGAGGATGACCACCAGTAGCGCCACCAGCAAGCCGCCGAGAAACGGCCATACCTCACGGAGCAGGCTGGCGAACGACACCTTGCCGATCTTGGTCAACACGAACAGCAGTGCACCAACAGGCGGGGTCAGCAGACCGATCATCAGGTTCACCACGGTCGCCACGCCGAAGTGGATGGGATCGATACCGAGCTCGGTGGCCACCGGCATGAGGATCGGCAAGAAGATCAGAATAGCCGGTACCGCATCCAGCACCATACCGATGAGCAAGAAGAACAGTGCCGCGAGTAAGAAGAACAGGAGCGGACCCATGTCCACTCTGGCGACCGCCGCCGCGACCTGATCGCCCACCCGCTGTGCCGCGATGATGAAGGTGAAACCGCCGACCGCGGCGAACAGCATCATGATGGTCGAGGAGAAAACGCTGCTGTCGCGCAGCATCGCGGGCAGCGCACGCAGGCTGATCGTGCGATAGAACAGCCCGAGCACGAGCACGTAGAAGGCCGCGATGATGGCGACCTCGGTGATCGTGACGAATCCGCCGATCACGCCGACGATGATGAACACCGGCGCGCCGAGCGCGGGCAACGCGCGCAGGAACAGTACCGGCAACGGCCGCGCCGCCTCGGCCGGTACCGTGGCCGGGCCGGGCAGCTTGCCGCGCCGCGCCTGCAACGCCACGGTGCCGAACAGCACGATGGCCATCAGCACGCCGGGCCCGATTCCGCCAATGAACAGCTGGCCCAACGACATCGTGGTGACCAGCGACACGAACACCAGCGGCACACTGGGCGGCATCACCGGGCCGAGTACCGCCGCGCTGGCGTTGACCGCCGAGGAAAACGCCGGCCGGTAGCCGTTGTCTCGCATGGCCGGCAACGTTGCCGACGAGACCATCGACGCGGACGCGGGCGCCGAGCCACTGACACTGGAAGCGAAAGCGTTCACACCGACCACGACGTGCGCGAGTCCACCCCGGAACCGGCCGAAGAAGAACATCAACAGCTCGACGATCCGTTGCGTCAGGCCAGCACGCGACATCAACTCGCCCATCAAGATGAAGAACGGAATCGCGAGCAACTGGGTGGCCCCCACTCCCGAGGCCATCTGAGTAGGCAGCACGGTTGCCGCGCCGAGACCGGTGACGGCCAACGTAACCAGCGCCGAGGCCAGCATAGCCACGAAAATCGGCGCGCCGAGCAACATCAGGCCAAAAAGGACGCCGAAAAGCAGGATGAGTTCCACGTCGCTACCCTCCGACTTCCGGGGACCCGACTGGTCCGGTTGCCCTGCGCGGGCGTGCCGCGAAGTCGCGGACGAACTCGGCGGTCCGCGATACCGCCGCACCCACGATCTCCGCGCCGATCTCGGTGGATGCCAGGGTCGCATCGCCGAACACCCCGTTGCGGGTACGGGAAGCGAAGCTGCGCGCGGTCACCAGCGCGTGCGGCCGGTAATTGTCCTCATAGGACCCGTAATCCTCGATCAGTTCGCCCGGCTGGGGATTCGCGGCGACGAGATTCGGATCCAGCGCCATGGCCACGCTGGTCTCGATCTCGCAGCCGTGCCCCCACCGCTCGGTCTTGCGATGCTTGGCGATCACGTCGGCTGCCTGCGTCATCCAGAACGCGGATGCCGCCTCGATGCCCAGGTCATAGGTCAACTCGGTGACCAGTACGCCGAGGACGTTCTCGTTGCCGCGATGCCCGTTGACGAACACGAGCTTCTCGATGCCGTGTTTGGCAAGGCTTGCCGCCACATCCTTGACGACGGCCATGAAGGTCGTCGCCGAGATATGCAGGGTTCCCGGGAAGCCGAGGTGGTGTCCGGAAAGCCCGAACGGCAACGGGGGGACCACTACCGCGTCGGGCGCGGCGGCACCGGCGACGCGATGGGCGATCTCCTCGGCCACCCGCCAGTCGATCCCGGTAACCAGGTTCGGCCCATGTTGTTCGGTCGCGCCAACCGGAAGTAGCGCCACCCGTGCCGCCCTCAGCACCTCGGCGGCTTGCTCGGTGGTCATCTGGTCCAGCCGAATCCGCATGGTCACGTCAGATTCCTTCCGTTGTCGCCCGAGTTCCCCGGCTGCTGGATCGCCGACCCCGTGGTGTCGACGGCTTCGTGGCCGTCCGCCTGCTCGAGCGTGGTTGGGATATGCGGCCGGGTGGACAGGCCGAACAGCAACACCAGCGCACCGAGCGCGGGTATGGCGAGAAACGCGAGACCGGTCGGCACACCGAGCTGGATGTACGGGATCTCCATCCGAGTCAGCGTCACGTACCAGCCGGAAACGAGGAGTACGAAGCCGATGCTCAGCTCGATCCCACGAACCAGGTAGGCGAAACCCCGCTGCCATCGCGCGGGGACGCGCTCGACGAGGAAGCTGGCCGCGATGTGGTCATGTTTCCCGTACGCGGCCGCGGCGCCGAGCATGATCATCCAGGAGAACAACAGCTGGTTGAGGTCACCGACCCAGGTCCAGCCACCGCTCACCTGCCGTGCCACGATCTGCGCGATATTCACTACGAAGATGACCCCGAACGCGGTTCCCGCCAACCAGGCGATACCGCGTACCAGCCGGTCGCGTGCGGCGGTGACGCCCGCCGTGGCCGCCGCGCTCATCAGGAATGCTCCGCGGCGAGCTGCCGGGTCTCGGCGAGCAGCCCTGCCGGCCACATCTCGCCATCGAACTGGTCGAACACTCCGGAAAGCGCCGTCCGGAAGGACTCGGTGTCCACCTCGACGATCTCCAGCTGGCCGCGCAAGGTGTTCCGCGCCTCGTCGAGCTGTTTGCTGACCTCGCCGGTGACAACCTCGCCCGCCGCCGCGGCTTCGGCCTTGATCGCTTGTTGCTGCGGGGCGCACAAGGAGTTCCACACCTGATCGCTGAAGTACCAAGCCTGTACGTCGCGGATGTAGTCCGTGGACATGAAGTGCGACTGCACTTCCATCAGGCTCTGGTTCACCATGGTGATCGCGCCGTTCTCCTGCGCGTCCACCACGCCCTGGTGCAGAGACAGATACAGATCGGAAAGCGCGACCACTTGCGGGCGCGCGCCAAGCGCGCGGGCGAACTCCTGCGGCATGGGCGCTTCGGCGATGCGCAGGTCCAGGCCACGCATATCGTCGGCGGTGCGCACCGGGCGATTCGCGCTGAGCGCACGTGGTTCCGCATCGCCTTCGGTTGCCACCACCCGTACGCCCGTGGCCTCCGCCGCATCGTCGATCAGTTCCTGGTATCGCTGGGTGTTCAGCACCGCGCGCAGCTGCTCATAGGAGTCCCACAGGAACGGCACGCTCAGTACGGTGAACGCCTCGGCGCCTTCCAGCGTCGGGTAGAGGCTGATGCCGTTGTAGAAGATGTCCACTTCCTGACCGGAGGACATTCCGGCGAACACATCGTTGGCATCACCGAGTTGACTGTTCGGGAAGACCTGCACGGTCAGCTGGCCGCCGGTCGCCCGCTGGACGGACTCGGCGAAGGTATTGGCGCCGATCGTGGTGGGATCGTCCTCGGCGCGGATCGTCGCGAGCCGCAGGGTGCGTTCGTCACACTCCCCGTTGCCACTCGCGCCGCTCTGCTCACCGGTCAGGAACGCGCAACCGCTGAGGCTGAGCATGGCGACCGCCGCGACCGCGCCGAGTGAACATCGGGCTGGTTTCCTCCGGTTCATAACTGGTCCACCCTTTCTGGCTCAGCGGTGTCGGCCACGGTGAAGATGAACTCGATCTCGACCGGTGAGCGGCGCGGTAGCGCGGCGGCGCCAACCGCCGACCGCGCATGCCGGCCACGCTCACCGAACACCGAACGCAGCAGCGCACTCGCCGCGTCGATGATCTTGGGCTGCTGGTGGAAGTCCGGAGTAGACGCCACGAAGCCGGTAACTCGGATGACACCGGTGATCCCGTTGATGCCGCCGACTTCCGCCGCCGCGCAGGCGATGCCTTGCAGGGTGCAGATCTCGGCCGCCGTCCTGGCGGTGTCCAGATCCACATCCTCGCCGCACCGGCCAGTTATCCGCACTTCACCGTCCTGTTTGGGCAGTTGGCCGGCGACGTAGAGAATGTGGCCGTCCCGCACCGCGGGCACATAGTCGAAGGATGGCCGTGCCGGCTCGGGCAGCTCGAGGCCAAGCGCGGCCAGCCGGGCGGCGGGAGTCTCGGGGTTGGTCTCGGTGGTCTGGTTGGTCACTGCGGGACTTCCTCTCGCGGTAGGTCGGGCTGGGATCGGGCGCGGCGCAGATAGCTCGTGGCTCCGCTGCTCGCGTCGGTGTACTGCGGAGTCCATCCGGTTGTGCTGCGCAGTAGGTGGTCATCAGTAGCGGGTAGATCCGGTGTGCCAGCGTCGGTTTCCCGGACGTCCACCGTCCCGTGCTTGGCGGACGCGGCGATCGCCATGGCCAACTCGGCGAGGGAACCGCGGTGGCCGACGACGTGGTAGCTGGCCGCCGGTTCCGGCGCGGCGAGTAGGGCGAGTACCGCCGCGGCGGCATCGTCCACATGCACCCAGTCCGCCGCACCTCGCCACGCGTCGATCGACGCGGGCGTACCGGCGGTGACCGCGTGCACCAGGTCGACGAGTTGCGCCTGGCTACCGCCGTACCAGCGGCCCGGGCCATACACCATCGGCAGGCGCAGGGAAACGACCTCGACGCCGAGCCGGCTGGCCAGGATCGGGCCGAACTGCTCGCAGGCGGCTTTGGTTACGCCATAGGCAGTTGTCGGGCGTAGCGGCGCGGATTCCTCGATCACGCCGGATTCCTTGATCTCGCTGGAGTACTCGGCCGCGGAGCCGTAGACGGTGGTCGATGAGGACCAGACGACCCTGCGGACGCCGTTTCGTGCGGCGGCTTCCACTACGCGGACGAATCCCGCGATGTTGGTCTGCACCGCGCTCACCGGGTCGGTATCGGCACCGGCAACCAGACCTGCCGAACCCGCGCCAGCCGCGGCGAGATGCACGATCGCGTCCGGGCCGCCAGCGAGCACCTGGTCCAGCTCGGCGGGATCACTGACGTCGAGCCCGCGCAGTTCCCCGGACGGCCGCACATCGGTCCCGAGCACCGCGTGCCCGGCGGCGGTGAGCGCGGAATGCACCGCCCTGCCGAGAAAACCGGACGCGCCGGTGACGACAACCTGATTCATCGGTCCTCCCGCAGCAGTTCGACGGCCTGCTCGTCAACCTCGACGCCAAGGCCCGGGCCGGAGGGCACCGCGAGGACGCCGTCCTTCGGCCGCATCGGTTCGGCCAGTAGCCGTTCGCGCAGCGCGTTGTCGCCGCGGTCCAGTTCCAACCACAGCGGGTCGGGCACGTTGTTGGTATGCGGATAGGTCGGTACCGAAGCCAGCAGTTGTACCGCGGCTGCCAGCGCTATCCCGCCACCCCAGACATGCGGTGACACCCGTACTCCCCAGGTCCTCGCGAGCTCACAGACCACCTTGGCCTCGCCGAGCCCGCCCACCTTGGTGATATCCGGTTGCACCACGTCGACCAGCCGTTCGGTGATCAGCCGGCGGAACGGGGCTCGGGTGTAGAGCGCTTCCCCGGTGGCCAGCGTGATGTCCAGCCGGCGGAGCAGCGTCAACCCCTCGACGTCTTCGGGGGCTAACGGTTCCTCCAACCATGCGAGGCGCGCATCGGCCATCGCGGCGGCGGAAACGCGCGCCTGGTCGGCGGTGTAGTTGCCGTTCAGGTCCACCATCAGTGCTCGATCCGGGCCGAGTACCGCACGTGCGGCGTTCGCCCGTGCCGCGTCCTCGGCCGGACCGAAACCGCATTTGATCTTCGCACCGGCCAGGCCCGCGGAGAGCTCGGCCAGTTCTTCGGTGAACCGGCCGATATCCCGGTCGGCCCGCGCGTATCCACAGGAGGCGTACGGCGTCACGGATTCCCGCGCCCGCCCACCGAGCAGGGTTGCCACGCCGGCGCCGAGGGTTCGGCCGAGCGCGTCCCATAACGCGACTTCCACACCCGAAACGGCGGCCGCGTGCAGCCCGCCACCTCGGTGATAATGCTGTTGTAACTGCGCGGCGACGAACGGGCCCGGAGCCTCGATCGGGGTTCCGGGTAGCGCCGCGGTCAGCTCCCGGATCAGCGGAACCACGGCCGAGGTGGGGCCGAATGCCTCGCCCCAGCCGACGACGCCGTCGGTCGTTTCCAACCGCACCAGGGTGGTTTCCCGTGCGGGCACCAGCCCGCGCGCGGAACCATAGGGGGCATCGCCGAGCGAGTAGCGCAGCGGGATGACATCGATCTTGCCGACTCGTGCCGCGATCATCGGCGCGCCGCCGCGATCGCGCGCAGGGATTTGCCCGGTGCGATTACATCCGAGTCGGTTCGCGCCACCAGTACGGCCGGGCCCTCGTGTGCCCACAGCTCGCGCGCCGCGTCCGGCAGTCCCGCTGCGTCGTCCACCTCGATGCCGTGCGCGCCAAGCGATCGAGCGAGACCAGCGATATCGACGGGATCGATGCCACAACCGCTGACCTGATTGCCCGCCATCGCCTGATGCATCGCGATGGTGCCGTACAAACCGTTCTGCAGCACCAGCAGCTTCACCGGGGCGCCGATTCGTACGGCGGTCTCCAGTTCCACCGCGGTCATCAGGAAACCGCCGTCGCCGGCCACGCCGAGCACCGGACGGTCCGGGCGGGCCAGTGCGGCGCCGATCGCACCGGGCACGGCATAGCCCATCGCGCCGGAGATCGGTGCGGCCTGGGTGCCCTGCTCGCGAAACACCCACTGCCGGTGCAAGTAAACGGAGAAGTTGCCGGCATCGTTGACCACGACCGTGCCGGGCTCCGCCGCGTGCTGTACGGCGTCGATGACCATGCCCGGATGCAGTCCAGTCTCGCCCGGTGCGGCGGAAGCTTCCGCGATGCGCCGGTAGGTTTCGTGGCCCCAGCGCCACCACGCGTCCTTTTCGGCCACCTCGACCTGGTCCGCGACGGCGAGCAACTGGGCGCAGAGCACGCCCGGGTCAGCGGCCACGGCCAGCTCGGCCCGCTGGTGCACGCCGAGCACGGCGGGGTCCGGATGGACGTGCACGACCGTCGAGCCGGCGGCGGGCATCGTGTAGCCCTGGGTGGTGGTCTCGTCCAACCGCTCGCCGAGCACCAGCACCAGATCGGCTTCGGCCAGGGACGCCAACGATTCCGGTGGCGCGCCCAGCGTGAGGTGACCGAGGTAGTGCTCGTCGTCGTTCGGGAAGCAATCCTGCCGCCGGAACGCCGCGTAGACACCGAGCCCGAAGGCCCGCGCGAGGGCGGTCACCTCGGTGGGCGAGCTGCCCTGTCCGGCGATCACCACGGGTTGTTTGGCCGCGGCGAGCCGGCGTGCGATCTCCAGTACGTCCGCGTGCTCGGCGGCGCTGGCCCGTGCGCCCAGCAGTGGCGCCTGCGGTGCGCAGCTTCCGTCGAGTACATCCGAAGGCAGGGCGACCGCGGCGGGGCCGCGGCGTCCGGTACTCGCCCTTGCCAGTGCCCTGGCCACCGTCTGCGCCACCCGGTCGGAGCGCTGCACGGTGGCCGCGAAGGTGGTGATCTCGCCGAGGAAACTGGGCAGATCGACTTCCTGGAAGCCCTCATTGCCGAGGTAGGTGGTTTCCACCTGGCCGAGCAGCGCCAGCATGGGGGTGCTGTCCTGCCGGGCGGTATGCAGGCCGATCGTCAGGTTCGCCGCGCCCACTCCTCGGGTGGCCATCACGACGGCGGGTACCCCCGTCAGTTTCCCGTCGGCTTCGGCCATGAACGCGGCGCCGGATTCGTGGCGGGTCGAGATCAACCGCAACTCGGGATGCCGTTCGAAGGCCTCGAGCAGGGGCAGAAAGCTCTCCCCTGGGACCGTGTACGCCCGGCGGACGCCGGCCTCGACCAGCAGGTCGGCTACCGCGTCGGCCGCCGGAATCATGTCGTCGCTCATTGGGTGTCCCCCTCGGTGTCGTGTTCGGACCGCAGCCTGTCGAGTACCCCGTCGATATGCGCGGTGACCTGTAGTGCCACCTCGTCCGACGCCCCACGCGCGATTGCCTCGACCATCCGGCGGTGATCGTTGTTGGATCGCTGGGCCTCGATGATCGGCCTGCCCTGGTAGTGCCGGGAGATCTGGACGTGCGCGTGCAGCGAGTCGAAGGCGTTCAACAGGAAGCGATTGCCGGAGCTCTGCACGATCAGCCGGTGGAAGCGCGCGTCCGCCGCGTTGAACCGCTTGACGTCGAGTTCGTCGGCGTCGGCCAACTCGGCCATCTCGTCGACGGCCGCGCGCAGCGCGCCCAGCGTCGCCTCGTCGCACACCCTGGCCGACTGTTTTGCCGCTGCGCTCTCGATGACTTCCCGCGCCAGGAGCAGCTGCGTCAGCTCCGCGTAGTCGAGTAGTTCGCTCACCCGGAAGCCGCGATACGGCTCCGCGATCACCAGATCCTCGGCCACGAGGCGGTTCAGCGCTTCGCGTACGGGAGTCGGGCTTACGTCGAATTCCGCGCTGCACCAGTCGATCTGGAGGCGTGCACCGGGTTGGAGTTCGAGGTCGATGATGCGTGCGCGCAGGAGTGAGTACACCCTGTCGCTCATCGCGTTGCGTACCGGTGGCACGGCCGCATCCGGGTTGGTCATGGATTATATATAAACTACGATCCTGCGAAGAGTCAACGGATGGCACAGACACGGCTGCTACGCGGAGGTACTGCATGACCGAGGACCAGAAAATGACCACTGACCAGGAGCTCGACGCCGCCGTACAAATCGCGAAGACGGCTTTCGAGGCGGCAGCGGAGGTCGCACCAGCTGACCGAGCTCAGTGGCTGATCGCGGTGGCCGACGAGCTGGACGCGCACGCCGAGGAACTGGTCCCGCTGGCGATGGCGCAGACGAATCTCCCCGAACCACGGCTGCGTGGCGAGCTTGCCCGCACCACGTTCCAGCTGCGACTACTGGCCGGGGAGATCCGCACGGGCGAGCAGCTGGACGCCAGGATCGACCATGCCGACCCGGACTGGGGCATGGGTCCCCGACCCGATCTGCGGCGGGTCAATGTGCCCTTGGGCGTGGTCGCGGTGTTCGGCGCGTCGAATTTCCCGTTCGCGTTCAGCGTGCTCGGCGGTGACACCGCCGCGGCGCTGGCCGCGGGGTGCGCGGTAGTGCACAAGGTGCACGAGGCGCATGCCGAGCTGGGCACCCGTACCGCGACGGTCGCCGCGCGCGCACTCGAGCGGGCGGGCGCGCCGGCCGGACTGATCGTCGCCGTGACGGGGCGCCGCGCCGGCGAACGACTTGTCGAGCATCCGCTGGTGCGCGCGGTTGGTTTCACCGGATCGACCAGGGTTGGCCGGATGTTGTTCGACCGGGCAAGCAGTCGACCCGAACCCATTCCGTTCTACGGCGAGTTGGGCAGCGTGAACCCGGTCTTCGTGACCGAGACGGCGTGGCGGGAGCGCGGACCCAAGATTCTGCGGGACTACCTGGGCTCGGTGACGCTGGGCATGGGCCAGTTCTGCACCAAGCCAGGTTTGCTGTTCGTGCCACGGCTCGACGCCGAGGCCACCACGGTGCTCGCCGAGGCTGCCGGCGCGGCGAGCCCGATGCTCAGCGAGTCCATCGCGTCCAGCTTCCACGCCGGGCTGGCGGCGGCACGCGAGGACGGTGAGCTGACCGAGCTGCTTTCCGGCGGTGGATCGGAGCTGGCGCCGGAGCCGACCGTATTGGCCACGACCGCCGCGCATGTTCGCGGCGCACCCGACATCCTGCGCACGGAGATCTTCGGACCGGCCAGCGTGATCGTCGAATACGAGTCGGAAGCCGAACTCCTCGCGCTCGTCGAACTACTCGAGGGGCAGTTGACCGCGACGATCCACGACGCCGAAGGCGAGTACCACCCCGAGCTCCTTGCCGCGCTGCAAGCCAAGTCCGGGCGGCTCATTCACAACGGCTGGCCGACCGGGGTGAGTGTCACGCACGCCCAACAGCACGGCGGGCCGTATCCGGCCACCACCGCGCCGACGACCACCTCCGTCGGTACGGCGGCGATCAGCCGATTCCTGCGCCCGGTGGCCTACCAGGACTTTCCCGAGGGCTCGCTACCCGCGGCGCTACGCACGGACAACCCCTGGTCGATCACGCGCCGGGTCAACGGCGAACGACAACTCGCCGGCCGCTGAGCTTGCGTCATCGGCGGGTCGCGAGCACCACTCCGGCCAGGCAGAGCGCCCCGCCGAGCAACGCAAGCGGTGCGGGGACTTCGCTGAGCAACACCCAGGACAGCAACACGGTGACCGGCGGGATCAGATAGGTGGCGGCTGTGGCACGCCCAGCCGTCCACCTGGAAATCACGTAGCCCCAGGTCAGGAAACCGAGCGCGGTGGGGAAAACGCCCAGGTACAGCACGCCGAGTAGCGATCCCGTTGGCGCCGCGGCGAGTTCCCGCACCAGCTCTGGCGCCCACGGAAGTAGCGCTACGGTGCCCGCGAGCGCACCGAGCCAGGTCATCGTGGTGGCCTCAACCCGAGGGAGCAGGCGCTTCTGCAGGAGCACGGCCGCGGCGTAGAGCAGCGCGGCGAGCACCGCGAGGACGACGCCGAGGCCGTCGACATGCCCGGTGAACCCGGTGGCCGCGATCAGCGCGACGCCCAGGAAGGCGACGGCCACGCCGATCCCGAGTCGGCGCGTCAACCGCTCGCCCAGCACCGCGATGGCGCTCACCGCGACCAGGATCGGCGCCGTGGCCACCAGCAGTGCCGCCGTGCCCGCGTCGACCAGTCGCTCAGCGGCGTTGAGTGCGACGTTGTACGCGCCGAACCAGGCGACCCCCCATCCGATGACCAGGCCGAGGGTGCGTCCTCTCGGCAACCCACGGGCTGGCGCCGCGCGATAGCCGTGTCGAGCACGCAGTGCCAGCGAGCCGATCACCAGGCTGAGGACCAGCGAGGCGGCGATCATCCGGCCCAGCGCGAGCGCGCCGGGCGAGAAGTCGTGACCCGCGAAGCGAATGCCGACGAACGCCGATGCCCAGAGCACGATCGTGGCACCGGCCGCGCTGGCCGTCGCCACGCCCGCTGGCTTACGCCGGGCGGCCGGCGCCTCGGGCGGCTCCCGGTCGGCGAGCGTCTTCGCTGGCGCGGGTGTGCCATCGGCAAGGCAGTCGTTGCTGGTCATGACCCAATCCTGACGATATCCACACTTCAGCACCAGCGATTATTTCTGCATCATTGTTCAGTCTCGCTGTATTGTCAGATGCATGCTCGATGTACACCGCCTTCGGGTGTTCCGCTCCGTGGTCGCCTCCGGTTCCGTGCAGGCCGCGGCCACCAATCTCGGCTACACGCCGTCGGCGGTGAGCCAGCATGTCACGGCGTTGCAGCGGGAAACCGGGCTGACGTTGCTGACCCGGGTTGGACGGGGACTACAGCCGACGGCGGCGGGTAACGCGCTCGCCGCCGAGGCGGACCGCGTGCTCGCACGGGTTGGCGCGGCCGAGGCGCTGGTCGCGGATCTGCGCTCGGGTCGAACCGGTTCGCTGTCGCTGGCGTACTTCGCCTCGGTCGGCGCGGCATGGATGCCGCATGTGGTCAGTCGAATCACCAGCGAGCTGCCGGGAGTCCGGCTCGGACTGAGCCTGCGCGAGTACATTCCGGACACACCCGAGCAGCGCCCGGACATTCAGGTCGCGGTGCTGCGTTCAGAAGCCCTTGGCGGCGGCGGTTTTACCGCGCATCACCTGCTCGACGATCCCTATGTCGCCGTGCTACCCGCTGGACATCGCCTGGCGGGCAAGGAAGAGGTCGACCTCGTCGAACTTGCCGAGGAGCGTTGGGTGGACAACGACGTCGCGCGCGGCTGGTGTCGCAGGAACCTACTGGAGGCCTGTAAGGCCGCGGGGTTCAGCCCGACGTTCCATGTGGAGGCGCACGACTACCCCACCGCCCTCGCTTTCGTCGAGGCGGGGATCGGGCTGACCGTGCTGCCCACCCTGGGTACCGCGCAGCTACCGGACGGCGTGACGTGGGTACGGGTCGCGCGGCCAACGCCGATGCGGTCGATCTACGCCGTCGTGCAGAACGCCGCGGCGCAGATTCCCGCCGCCAGGGTCGCGCTCACCGCCCTCCGCGAGGCCGCCGACCAGATCTGACATCGCCGCGAGAGGCCCAGCATGTCGGTGCTCGGCAAATAGGCTCACCGCGTGGACGATCGGGAACCCGTCGAGCCGGACACCGCCGCCGAGCTTCGGCGGTACCTACAGGCGGCACGGGACAACGTCGTGTCCTCTTTGGACTCATTGAACGAGTAGGATATTCGCCGCCCGATGACGGCGAGTGCCACCAATCTGCTCGGTCTTGTCAAACACCTCGCGGGGATCGAGTTCGGCTATCTTGGCGAATCCGTTGGCCGGCCGCCTCCGGTTCGACTGCCCTGGGTTGCCGACGGATCGATCTGGGCTGGCGCCGATATGTGGGCTGCCGCCGAGGAGAACAGCCGTGACCCTGTGGCGCTGTATCAAACCGCGTGGCAGCACTCGGACCAGTCGATCGAGCGGCTGGGTTTGGCCGCGCCCGCGCAATGATCGACGGTCGCGCGGGCAATGATCACGATGAGCTTGGCGACGCGGGATGGTGGGTGACTCATCGGCAACGGGTACAGGAGGCGGCACGGCGCCACCGGTAGCGGCCGACCGTGGCTCTGGCCGCCGACTACGATGATCACCGTGGCTGAGTCACCGGTTCGCGCATGGGAGCACTTGCTAGGCCCCGCCGCCCCGCACGAATGGACGCGCGTAACGAATGGCGAGTCCGGCGCGGATGTTCTCCGCAGCACCGATGGCGCGCGGTACGCCAAGTGTGTGCCGGCCGGACAACAGGATCTGCTGGCCGAGGAACGAGATCGGGTTGCCTGGTTGAGCCAGCGCGGTATCCCGTGCCCCACGGTGCTCGACTGGACGGCCGACGCCACCGGCGCATGCCTGCTCACCAGCGCCGTCCAAGGGATACCAGCCGACAGCGTGTCGGCAACGGAGCTGTGGCGGGCGTGGCCGTCCATTATCGAGGCCGTGCGCGAGTTGCACGCGCTGCCCAGTCATGACTGCCCGTTCCACCGAGATCTGCGGCGGATGTTCGCTGTCGCCGAGGATGTCGTCGCGCGGGACGCGGTCAATCCGGAGTTCCTGCCGGTCGAGCAGCAGCAGATGCCTGGGCGTGACCTCCTCGCCAGGCTCGCCGCGCAGCTCGATGATCGTCTTGCCGAAGAACCCGCGGATACCGTCGTCTGTCACGGCGATCTGTGCCTGCCCAACATCATCCTGGATGCGGACACGCTCAGCTTCGCGGGATTCATCGACCTTGGCCGCCTCGGTCGCGCCGACCGGTATGCCGATATCGCCTTGCTGCTCGCCAATTCCCGAGAAGTCTGGTCCGAGGAGAATCTGGCCAGGCGCGCCGATGACGCTTTCGCCGCGGACTACGGCGGCACGCTCGATCGCGACCGGCTGCGGTTCTATCTGCACCTGGATCCCCTCACCTGGGGTTAGGGCACGCTGCTTGCGCCCGAAGCCAGGACGGCGCGCGGCTGAGGCGGTAGCATGATCCAGGCCAGCTGGCCGATCGGCGGATCCGCTCGCCAAGCGAGGACGGTCCGCTGTGCACAGCCGAATCGCTGTCCTGCTATTGGGAGGTAGCTTGATGAACACCCCGTCCGCCGAATCCCCTCGGTCGCTGGACACCACCGATCCGGCCCGCGCGGCGGTACTCCAGGCGGCCACCGGTCCGCTGGACGAGGTCTTTGGGGATCGTGTTCGGCTCGAGGTCGACAACGTCAACCGCATCGGCGCCTGGGTCTTCGTGCGCGGAACGATGCGCGACGCTGGCGGCGGTGGTCCGTACTACGCCGGTTCTTCCTATGAGGCACGTCGAGCCGACGGCGCGATGTCCGATGTCTATGCCGCGCTGCTCAGGAAGACCGACAACACGAGTACCGACAACGACGCCCGGGCATGGCAGCTGTCCGACTACGCCATCGGCCCCACCGACGTCGCGTGGTTGCCCTGGTCGAACAAGCACTCGACACCCCGAAGCCTGTTCGAGCTCTGACCCTGTTCTTGTTTTGCCACGATCCGGCCCGGGTCGCTGAACTCGGGCCGAGTCAGGCTCAGCCGGCCGGCGGGGTCAGCACCTCTACGAGGCCGTCGCCACCACCCATGCTGATCTGCTGGGAACCGTCCGGGTTGATGTTGTTCGAACCGATGAACTGACCGTCGCCGGCGTACATCACGACGTGCCCCCCGCCGTTCGAAACCACCACGTCACCGGGCTTCGCCTCGGACAGCGGGACCGATTGCCAGCCGTCCGCCTTCAGGTTGGACGACAGCTCCGAAACCGAGGCGCTGGCCTGCTCCATATCGATCAGGCCGGCCGCTTCCAGACAGCCGGAAACGAAGTTCGCGCAGTTGACGTTGTTGGGTACCCAACCCTCCATGGCAGGCAGCTCACCGGTGCCCTTGAGATCACCGGCATTGCGGCCGAGGAACTGCTCGGCGATCTTCGCCGGGTTGTCGCCCCGGGCGTCGATTGGCTTGGCTGGCTTGCCATCCCCCGGTACTCCGGAGGATGCGGAGCCAACGGGGCCCCCACCGCCGCTACTGCTACCCCCAGTATCGCCGCCACTGCTGGTGGTGGGTGGCGCGGGGCCGCCACCGCCGACCGGGCTCGAACCGGCATTCTGCGGTGTGGTGGATCCGCTGGTATCGGCGGGCAACATCTCGATGAAGCCGCCCTCGATTTCCATCCCCAGCGGTTTGAGGAGATCGTCGATCTGTTTCTCGGCGGTTTCCAGCGCCTGTTCGATCTCCTTCTTCTTGCCGTTGGAGTCGGTCTCGTTGAGCTGCCGAAGGCGTTCGATCTCCGAGGCGGCGGACTTGATCTCGTTCTCGTCCTCAGAGTTGTTCTTCCGCTGCCGGGCGGCACCGATCAACCTGCGGTTATCCGCGTCATTGTCGTTGGCTTGTTTAGCCAGATCGGCGACCTTCTTCTTGACGTTGTCCAGAATGTCGGAAACGCGATCCAGGGCCTTCTTGGCGGCCTCGGCTTTGTCACTGACCTTGTAGCTGGACTTGCTGAGTTGCTCAAGGTGGTTCGCTACGGCCTCGGCGTCCTTGCCACCCCACTGACGTAGCACATCGTCCTGAAAGACCTTGAGTTCATCACCGAGGTCATTGGTGCTGGTCGCGGCCTTGTTGACCTGGCCAGCCTGCTCGTTAACCGCGCCCGCATTGAGCTGTTCAGCGTCTTTGGCCCGACTATCGATGGCATCCATCGCGGCCGGTCGGTCAAGCGAAGGGTCGTCGAGCGTATCTACTTGCGGTTCTGCGCTAGTCATCGGCAATTCCCCTGATTCCCGTCCTCATCCCGGTCAAGCACGTTCGGGGTTGCCCCCACCGAAGGTGCGCACGCCCTCGTCCTCGTCGTTCCGCATGCGCTCGGCAGCCTGCTCAAGCGCTTTGGCCGCGGCGTCAACAAGCCGCGCGGCTGCACCCATCTGGGTGTTCACGCCCTGGTAAAAGGCCTGCGTGGTCGAATCCGCACTGGCCGCGTTACGCAAGTTGCCGTACGCGCCCCCTGGATTGCCGTCGCCCAAATCGGTGCCCGTTTGATTGAAGCTTTCCTTGAGCTTGCCGATCTTGGTGGCAAGCGCGGCAATCTCATCCGGGTCGAATTGACGACTCATCGGCGATCCCCTCCCAGTGTTGACACCTTGGTGTTAGATGTCTAGGGGCGGCCTTTGGTTCCAGCGCCGCCCCGGCAATTACCGGCCCGTCTTGTTCCACCGCACAGTGTATGTGTTTGCGCACGTCGATGCGCGCGTTTCCGACAACTCACCCGCGCGAGGTGCGCACACGGCACCGGTAAGGCGTCGATGTGGATGGGACCACGGTTCGGTTGGTGACCCCGACAATCTCGCTAACCTCTAAAGAACGCGAACACGGAACGTCACCAAACCCACCGCGCCCAGTGACCGCAAGCCCCCTTGAAGACCGCGGTTCAGTTCAGAAGGTGACGGTGGCCCGGACCGGGTAGTGATCGGACGGGAAGGCTCCGTTGTCGTAGCCGACCTTCGAGACGGGCCCGACGTCGGCTAGCGGGCGTCCGCTGCCGCCAAGCGCGCCGATGTAGTCCAGCGAGTCGCGGTAGTCCGGGTCGACGGACTCCGCGGCCCTCGAGTTGGTGAGCGCGTCGTAGGTGTATTCGCCCTCCGGCGAGGTACGCAGGACGCCGTTGATCGCCGCCTCCGCTTGCTGGATCTGGGTACGGCCCTGCTCGTCCTTGCGGTCCTGGCCCGCCCAATACTCGACGTTGAGGTCCGCGCCGAGCACGACCGGGTCAGCTGCGGGCACGTGCCGCGCGACCAGATCGCTGAGCTCGCCGAGCTGCGCCATCCGGACCTCGTGCGCCTTGGGTAGCGTCTCCGACCCCTCATCGGCCTGCAAGTGAGTTCCGGTCACCCACAGCGGCCTGCCATCGACGTCGATCCTGGCCAGCGCCGCTCCCTTGTTCGCGTAGTAGTCCGCGGTGCCTCGGTAGGATTTCCGGAACACCAGCTGGTGGGACTCGGTGATCGGGCGCTTCGACAGCACGGTCACGCCGCCGTTGACCACGAATGGTGATTTCGAACAGTCCCCCTCCACAGTGGACCAACCCGGTTCGGTCGAGCAGTACTGCCCGACCAGCGGGGTTCGATATGGCCAGACGTCGACGAGGCGTTGCCGTAGCGATTCGGCCTGCTTGCTGAATGCCTCCTGCAGCACGACCACCTCGGCGTCATTGGCGCGGATCACCTGCTCGGCAGCCTGCGCGCGAGCTTCCTTGTCCGTCGGGTTCTGCCCGGCGATCCCCGGTAGCTGCCAGAGATTCAAGCTCAGCACCGACACGGCAGGCGCGGCAGCCGCCTGGATGGGCGCCATGGCCAGTGCGGCGCCGACAAGCGTGACAAGCGCGGCGAGTCTGCGCATGAGCCGTCCTTTCTGCTGCCAGGTCAGGAAACCACGAAGGCGCGGGAAGTCCCGGTGAACGCACTGATATGCCCGTTCCAGCCGTTCTTCCAGTTTCCGAAGTGCACCACGCGGTACTTGCCGGCAGGGGTGTTCGCGGGGATATCCCAGGTAACGGTGGCTTGCGATTGGGCAACGAGCTTCCGCTTCCAATGGAACTTCGTCGCCCAGTCGCCGTCGTCGGCGTGCCGGACCCACTTCCCATCGGTGAACCGCTGGATCTCCAGGAACGTGCCACCGCGCCGCAAGTCGTTCTTCGGATGCCCGGTGACGAAGGTGACGGCGACCTGCTCCCCGCGCCGGTAGGTGGCTTTCGCTTCGGTGACGACATCGCCGAAGCTCTTCAGTGCCGGAGCGCTGTCGGCCACCACCCCCGGTTGAAGGTTGATGAGCTTTCCACGCAGGTCGCGCGGGACCGGTCCGCGTGGCACGGACGTCCCTGCCCGGATCGCGGCCGCGAGCTTCGCGAACTCCTGCTGGTAGGCGGGCAGCGTGTAACGGCCAAAGAGTGTCGACGCGCCTTCGTACTGCTGCGAGTCATACTCCTCTGGCGTCGTCACATACTGACTGTAGGCGTTGGCGTAGCCCTGGATCAGGACGTTCTCCAGCGGTACGCTAAGTTCGGCCGCGACGGTACGGCGAATCCGGAGTCCAGCGACGATGGTGTACTCGGCGGGCCCTGCCACCAAGTACAACTGTCCTATTCGGATAATCTGGAGCGGAAGGATCTCTGGCGCCCACGGGTATGGCTTCATCGCTCCAAATGGGACGGCGACCACCTTGGGCTCCTGCGCGCTCGCGAGTTCGCGCGGGACGGGCGCGTCGATCCCGCCAAGCCAGTCGATGAACGGGTTCTGCACGCCCTCGGACAGGGGCAGGCCCGCTCCGTCCTCTTTGCTGCCCGCGAGCATCGACACGCCGATCGCCGCGGTGCAGGTCCGCTGCGGGCGCCCGTTCGGCGTGTACTTCGCGTCGACGGCGACGTCGGACATGTCGACGTAGCACATGCGATGGTCGACCCCGCCGACGATGCCGTCACCCGCGGCGTCGAACGCGCGTTTCGCCGCCTGGAACTGGAGCTCGCCGATCCGCCGGGTGTTCTCGAACTCCGTTTCCGCGGTGCCCGGCGTGAGGTTCAGGTTCGGGGTCATATCCCCGGAGTTGGTCTGCGCGAACGCCGCGACGAAGCCAGGAGCACCGTCCAGGTAGCGAACGCCGGCGTGGTCGTGTTCCCAGGTGTAGGCCGCGTATCCCTTGTTGTCGCCGCTGATCAGCCGGTTCCCGTTGCTCATCGACGTGCCGTGGGTGGCGAACCAGGCGATCGCGCCGACGTCCGTGTCACCCTGCCGGAACCGCAGCACGGTCACCGCGGGATCGATAGCCTGCGGGAAGTGATCCCGATCCGCCCGGGGATTGAGCTCGAACGCGGTGCGGGAGCGGTTCACGCTCGCCTCGGTGAGCTCGGCGCGGCCAAGGCTGATCGAACCCGGCGACAGACTCTCGTGCGCCTGCGTGATCGCGTCGACGATCCCATCCACCACGGCGTTGTAAACCTGCTCCTGGAATCCGAGGGTTGCCAGGTCGTAGGCGGCGTAGTGCGAGTCGCCGCCGCAGGCCGCATGCGTGTGAGTGGCATTGAGCAGGACGTTGTCCTCGGTGTAGAGGTCCCCGAACGTCGCGGTGAGTTTTCGCAGCACGCCCTGATGCACGGACTGGAACAGCGCACCGAGATCGGCGGTGACGAACGCGATCCGGCGCTGACCGTCGGCGATCAGGAACGCCCGCGCGCGGGTGCGCAGGTGGATGCCCGCGGTCTGCTGCTGCGGCATCGAGTAGCCCATCATGCCGTTTTCCGCGGCAGGGCCGGTGACGTCGGCGATGCCGACGCCGACCAGGAACTCGCCGCCTTGTTCGGCGGCAGCGAAGCCAGGCGCCGCACCGAGGAGACCGGTGGCGAGCGGAACCGCGGCGGCTCCGACCAGGACATGCCGACGGCTCACCGGCATCGGCAACTCCTCCCACTAACGTGAATTGATTTCGCGTTATCCGAACAGTATGTGCCACCCTTCACTCTGGCAACTGGCTACCGAACCGAGATCTTTGGGGATCTTGCGGTTCGGGTCGATTCATTCCCCGAAACCCAAGCCATGCAGATAGTCCACCAACATCGCTTGTGAGCCGCGGATGTGGTCGCGCTGCCCGTCCTCGGATGATGTGGTCCAGTACGACCGCGTGCTCCTCGACGTAGAGCGCCCGCAGGGCCTCCGGCGAGCGGACGGCGAGCCGCACCGTGTCCTTCGGGAAGTAGCGGTGCAGATCCTGGATCATCCCACCGAGCCGTTGGTTCCCCCGGCATTGTGGACGATGTCGTGGAAGGCGTCGTTGAACTGGCGCAGGCACTCGCCGACCTCGGGTTCATCTGGACTGTCGAGCTTCGCGACGGCGACCGGCACGACCTCGACCAGCGCCTCATGCGCTCGTTCCAGCCGCGCGATCATCTCGGGGTCACGCGAACGGGCCGCCAGCTCAGCGGCGAAACCTTCGAGTTACGCCCGCACCTGGTAGACGTCGTTGAGCTCGCCAAGCGTGGGCCACCGGCAGCACGTTGGTGCCGGGGCCGTACCTGATGGTATAGGCGGTCTTCGGCCTGATCGCCGCGTTCTCCATGCGGGAGACCGTGGGCACCCCGTTGCTGCAGAAGGAAGATCTGCCAACCGAACACCGCGTCGAAACCTGAGCCTGAGCTTCGATCGGGTGGACCTTGGGGAGCTTTTCGAACACGAAAGACCAGGTCGGCCACTCGAAGACCCACTAGGAAAGCTGCCCGACCTGATCGCGCATACCGCGCCATCACCGTTACGGCCAACTCCCCGGTGAGCCCCTCAGCATCGGCCGCAACACCGGATAGGTACCGGATAAGTACAGGTCCGTCACGGCGAGAGCGGTGACGCCGGGCAGATTCGACGTTCTCTCATGCATACACGGCTGAGGTGCACATGCGACGACGGCAGCCGGACGCACCAGGACTCGGCAGCACCGGCGACGGGCGGCGCTTCAGACGGTCACGCCTTCCTCGAGCCGGGCCCTGACGCCGGCGGGTTCACGGTCGAGGAGCTGGGTCAGCAGCGGACTGGTCTCGGCGAAGTAGCCGGCCCGACTGGCCTCGTAGAAGGTGAGCAGCAGCCGCGCCATCTGCTCCGGGACGCCTCGTGCGATCTGGTCAGCAACCCACTGTTCGTCGCCCGGGACGACACGGCTGATCGTGCGCCCGGTGAGTTCCGAGGCGATCCCGGCGACATCGTCGAAGGTGACGGCACGCGGCGCGGTCAGATCGACAGCGCCGTCGAAGGAAGGCCGGTCCGCGAGGACGATCGCCGTGGCCTCCGCGATCTCGTCTCGATCGACGTACGGGACGGGGCCGTCAGCGGGCTGGACGATCTGCCCGGTCTCCCGCCACGGGCCGAGCACCTGTTCGAGCGGACCGTAGGCCGCGTTGCGCAGCGCCGTCCAGTCGGCCGGCGACTCGGCGAGCATCGCCTCGGTCGCGAGGTGGAACTCCGACGGCGGGTACGGATTGCCGGGAGCGACACCATGCTGACTCGTGTAGACGATTCGCTCGGCACCGGCCGCGACGGCGGCCTCGATGGTGTTGCGGTGCAGGGCAACCAGATCGGCCGACGGGTCGTTGCCGGACACCAGCAGCACCTGCTCGGCTCCGGCGAACGACTTGCGCAACGCGGCCGGATCCGCGTACGACGCCTGCCGCACGCGGACACCGCGGTCGGCGAGGTGCCGCGCCTTGGTGGCATCACGGACGCTGACGCCGATCCGGTCGGCGGGCACGCGCTCGAGGAGGTGTTCGACGGTGGCACCACCCAGACCGCCGGTGGCTCCGGTGACAACGATCATGCTTGCGACCTTTCCCTCCGTACCCACATCCAGCCCGGGGATTGGGGATTCCGATAAATTGACTCGCCGAGTCAAATTCACTTCCGTTGACCACGGTAGGTAACATGACCCGTCGAGTCAACTTGTCGGTACGGCGAGACGGGAGACGGAGACGATGGCGGATACGGCCTCTTCCGAGCCTCGGCTGCGCGCCGGCACCAAGCGCAATACCGAGCAGATCCGCCGCGCCGCGATCGGCGCCTTCCACAGCCGTGGCCGCTCGGTACTGCTGGAAGAGGCCGCCAAGGTGGCCAGAGTCAGCAAGGGCACGATCTTCAACCGCTTCGGCGACCGGGTCGGCGCCGAGATCAACGAGGAACTCATCGCGACGGGCCGAGCCTCCGGCAGCCTGTGGCCGGAGCTGACGGCCAACGACCTGCAGGCACTGCCCCACGACACCGCGCTCGCCCTCAAGCACGGAACCCGCCCGGCGCGAGCCGACTGCGACCGCCGCACCACCTACCTGCTCGACGGCATCCTCGCGCATGGGCGCGACGGACAATGAGCGCGCCCGCACTGGCTTCCGACCAGCCGCCACGCCCCGCCGCCGGTGCACCCGCCACCGGCTGCTAGACACGGCCGCGGCGGAAGGAGTGGCGATGCCCGAACTGGGGGACCTGGCAATCAACCTCATCGCGAGCGTGATCGCCGGGACGGCCGTCTTCGTGTGGCAGCTGCTCCGGCGCCGCCGCCACCGGCAGCGCAGACGCCGGTTCTTCGGATTGGACACCCGCCGCAGTTGTGTGGTGTACATGCCGCGGCACGCCTCCGCCACGTCGGCGCTGAGTGTGCATCAACGGGACACGGCCGCCGCCGTCGAGATCGCGTCGGCAACACGGGAATGCGGCGCGGAGATCGAACTGATCCTGCCGTCACCGGATCAGCGCGTCCCGCAGCGTCAGCTGGGTAGCGACGCCGAATTCACGATCGGCGGCCCGGAAGCCAACCCGAGAATGGCGGCGCACCTGGAGACGTTCCTGCCCGGACTGAGCATGGACCCGTACGCCACGTCGGCGAACCTCGCGATCCGTGTCGGTGACGCGACCTTCGCGCAGCAGCCGGGAAAGGCGGAGCACGTGGCGGTCGCCAAGATCGTCACAGCGGACGGCGCGCCGGTGTTCGCCCTCTGCGGCCAGACGGCGATCAGCAACCACGCCGCGGCCCGGTACCTCTGCCGCGACTACCGCTCGCTGATGCGCAGGTACGGCACGAGCGGGCGGTTCTGTCTCGTCCTCAAGGTCGTCAACCCGTGGGCGTACGGAGAACGCAAGATCGAGCTGGTCGCCGACGTCACCGAGGACGCCTTCACCGCAGCGCCCAGGAACGAGACCACCCGCGGCGAGGTCTCGAAGCGCCATGCGGTCGCCGACCTGGACGGCCCCGGCGAGCCGTTGTCACCACCGTCGTAGCCGTGGTCAGAGCCGTGGCCGTGGCTCGCCGCCCGTCCGCCCCGGCCGGCGGGTCAGCCGGCTGCGCCGCTCGCCTGCCGCTCGCTTCGCTGCTGCCAGGTCAGGATCCGAAAGTGCAGGCCGGTCGACGACTCCTGCCACACTCCCACGGAGTCCGGCGCCCGGCCGACGTCCGGCGCGGTCGTGTCGCCGTCGAAGAGTTCACGGATCTCGGTGACCACGATCCGGTCCGCGAGCGGCAACGCCGCCCGGTACACCGCCGCCCCGCCCATGACCCACACGTCCCCCGACGCCGAGTCGAGCGCCTGGGACAGCTCGGGGAAGGTCTCCGCCCCCTCCTGCGGGGTACGGGACAACACGAGGTTGCGCCGGCCCGGCAACGGCCTGAACCGGGCCGGCAGCGACTCCCAGGTGCGCCGGCCCATCAGCACCGTCGATCCCGCGGTCAGGGAACGGAAATGCTTGAGGTCCTCGGGCAAGTGCCACGGCATGGTGCCGTCGCGGCCGATGACGCCGTTCGCCGACTGCGCCCAGACGAGCCCGATCACACCGCCACCGGCGCCTTGATGCCGGGATGTGGGTCGTAGCCGTCGATCCCGATGTGCTCGTAAGTGTAGTCGAACAGGCTTTCCGCCGGCTTCAGGCTGAGCGTCGGAAACGGCCTGGCCTGGCGGGAAAGCTGCCTGCGGACCTGGTCCTCGTGGTTGTCGTAGATGTGACAGTCACCGCCGGCCCAGACGAAGTCGCCGACGCCAAGGCCCACCTGTTCGGCGATCATGTGCGTCAACAGCGCATAGCTCGCGATGTTGAACGGCACTCCGAGGAACAGGTCCGCGCTGCGCTGGTACAGCTGACAGGAGAGTTCCCCGTCGGCCACGTAGAACTGGAAGAACGCGTGACACGGCGGCAGCGCCATCCGCGGGATGTCCGTGACGTTCCACGCGGACACGATGATCCGCCGGGAGTCCGGGTTCTCGCGCAGTGTGTGCAGCACCTCGCTGATCTGGTCGATGTGCCCGCCGTCGGGTGTCGGCCACGACCGCCACTGCACGCCGTAGATCGGGCCGAGGTCGCCGTCCGGAGCGGCCCACTCGTCCCAGATCGTGACGCCGTTCTCGCGCAGCCACGTCACGTTGGCATCGCCACGCAGGAACCACAGCAGCTCGTAGGCGACCGAGCGGAAGTGCACCTTCTTCGTCGTGATCAGCGGGAAGCCCTCGGACAGCCGGTAGCGCAGCTGGTGACCGAAGATCGACCGCGTGCCGGTGCCGGTGCGGTCCGCCTTGTGGGACCCCGTGTCCAGCACGTGCTGAAGCAAATTCTCATACTGCGTGTCCGGCATGTCATGAGCCTAACGGTCGGCTGCGGCCCGTTCACGCGCTCGCGGCTCGGGACCGCGTGCCCGGTCACTAGTGCACCCTCTTCTGTGCAGACGCCGAACCGGCGTGTGTGGTAGGAACCAGGCGGAAGCCGGGGTGACGGCCTAGTTCGGTCGCCC
>NZ_SLXQ01000023.1 GCF_004340875.1 Tamaricihabitans halophyticus
ACCGTACCAACATCACCGGAAAAACAGTAGGATGGAAACAAGCGTTGAACACCCTATCCCTCCACTACGGAGACCGGATCAACGCACAGTAACCAAGTAGGCAATCACCAGCCCGCCCACGAAGTTCCTGACACTCCCGGATTCGGCTATCCGATTTACCTGGGGGTGTGGGGTCCGTTGACTATTTGGTGTCGAGTGGGCGAAATGTGGACGATTGCAGGAACCGTAAACGTGGCGTGTTAGGATAATCGGTGAGCTGGGCGAGAAGTTCAGAGCACAGCGCAGAGCCTTCCGATACTGGCAGTCAAGGGGTCACGGGTTCGAATCCCGTCAGCTCCACACTTCATGAAAAGGCTCCTGAACGGGCTGTCTAGCCTGGTCAGGAGCCTTTCGTATGTTCATGAGTTGATCATGGGCAAGTTCTATATTGCAGTGCGTTGGGGACCACGTGGGGACCGTAGGTGTCGGGATAGCAGGTGGCCCGCATCGGTGACTGATTGGCGGTTGGGGTGTAGGTAGCGCTGGGTGGTGGTCAACGAGCTGTGCCCGGCGATTTTGCGTAGGTGGTGTACGGGGACGCCTGCGTCGGCTAGCCAGGTGAGCCCGGTATGGCGGAGGTCGTGGCGCCGTAGGTGTTCGTAGCCGAGTCGGGTGACTACGGTGTCCCACGAGGTGGCGTCCCGCAGCACGGCCGTGGTGATCCGTCCGCCGCGTGGTCCGGTGAACAGTCGTGCTTCGGGGTCACGGTCGACGGCGGCGATGCGTTGCTGAACAAGCTCGCGTACCTCGTCGATGAGCGGCACCGTACGGGCGCGCTTGCCTTTGGTGCCCTTGTCGATGAGCCCGCCGGGTGACGGGGTTGTCTGGCGTCGCACGTCCCACATCCACGCGTTGGTGTCGATGTCTTTCACGCGGCAGCCGGATACCTCGCCGATCCGTGCGGCTGTGCAGGCAGCGAAGATCACTACCTCGCCCCAGCCTGCGTATTCGTTGGATGATTCGGCGACCAGCGCGTCCGCGATCGTGGTCAATGCGGCCCAGTTCGGGAGCGCCAATGAACGGGGGTCATCGAGTTCGTCTTCGGCGCGTTGGTACTCGTGTTGCCAGCCGGTGACCCGTGCGGGGTTGCGGTCGATCAGGCCATCCCGCACGGCTTGTTCCATGACGCGTACCAACACGGCAAGGCTGTTTTTCACCGTGGATAGGCCACAGTCGTCGGCGATCCAACCATGTACCGCACGGTCTACCGCCCCGTTGGTGATCATGCAGACCGGGATGTGTCCGATGCTGGGTACGACCCGTTTACGCCACCCCGCGCTGTACGGTTCGGTGGTGGTGGCTTCGAGCCCGCGCAGCGCAAGATTCATGACGGTATCGCCGTAGTCGGCCAGATTCATGGTTGCCGTGGCTGGATCCAAGCCGCGCGCGGCGGCCCGCCGGATGGTGGTGATCCATTCGGCCGCTGCGTCTTCGTCCTCGAAAGATTCCGATGTGGATTTGCGCCGTTTCGTTGTCGGATCAACCCACCGGGCGCGTGCCCGGTGCGGGGCTTTGCGGTTGGGTCGGTATTCCACGTCGGTGGAGATAGATACCCCGACTGGTAGGGCGACGGTGCTGGTCATCACGCCACCTCGCCGGGGATGACGCGCCGGGTCATCAGCCACTGCTCGACGTCGAGCGAGTTGTACACCGTAACTCGGTTGGACAACTGGACGAATGGTGGCCCTTGGGCCGGTCTGGACGTGCGCCATCGGCGCACCGTGGAGCTGTCCACGCCCCAGCAGCGTCCAGAAACCAGCGGATAGTCCCGCGTGTCGGACCAGGTACACCGTTCATCGGACAGACCTTGGTTACAGACCCGGCAAAAGTCAGGTTAGACCGACTCTCAGCGCTCACGCGCCGGTGCTGAGCCGGTCGCAAAGCCAGTCGGAGATGTCAGCGGCGGCACGCAAGGGGGCGTCTGCCTGGCAGTGGGTGCACCCACTCGTCCAGGCCGGGTAGCGCAGGAAGGTCTTGTCCGTCATTGTGAGGTTTGCAAAGGTCTCCTCAGCCTCACTGAAGGGGGTGATGCGATCGGACTCACCGTGCAGGAGCAAGGTCGGGCAAGCGATTCTCTGGGCAACCCCGTGCAGATTGTATGGGTTCAAAGCCGTCATCAGATCGGCGTCCGGCCGAAGGCACAGGATTTTGCGCCAAAGATCGGTGAAGTATTCACCGGCGGACGAACCGTTGAGTTCGACACCTAGCACTCGTGGTAGGTCGTAGATCGCGCCCCAAATGACGGCTGCGGCGAACCGTGGTTCGTAGGCGGCTGCGCGCGCCGCGAGATAGCCGCCCAGGCTTTGTCCAACGACCGCGATGCGCCCCGGGTCGACGAAGTCGTACGTGGTCAGGAAGTCGTAGGCCGCGCTCGCGGGCAGCTCCCAGTCATGCCTGCCTGCTATGCCCCGCCTGAGCGCTTCGCCCTGCCCTGGGCCGTCCATGGCCAGAGTGTGTATGCCTCGTTGAGCCAGGGCCCTCCCGAGAAAGAAGTACATCTCCTCGGCGACCGCGTCGGTACCTCCGAAGATCACCGCGGCCGCCTGTCTGGTGCCCTCGTCAGCGCAGGCTCCTGGGAAGAAGTAACCCGGCAGCGTGGTGCCGTCCTCGTACGGGATCTCAACGGCTGCATGGGGCGGGTCAGCGAGCGGGGCCGCCCGCTGAAACGACGCGCGCCGGGCCTCGATGCTTGCTGAGTGTCGGGGGTCTGTGTCCGGCAGAAAGAATCCAGCGGCGTGGTGGTAGTTCGTGGCCCGGTACAGCTTGTCGCGCGCTGAGGACGAATTCCCCGTGCGGAGGCTGGATTCCGCATCGGCATCCAGCCGACGAGCGATGGACGAGAAGACGCCGTACCACGCCTCCGCGTCGCCGGGCCGCACTCCTTGTAGAGCAAGAATGATCTCCGAGAAGTCGCCACCGCCGGCCGGGATCTTCCCCATCATGCGAAGGAACTGAAAGGACCAGAAGTTATTCTCCGGCCACAGCTCGAAGTGGTCGAGGCCAGTTCCCGATCTGTCGGCGGATTTGTCGGCGGGTACGGTGTTCACGAAGCACTCCTACTCTGATCGGTATCTTCGGTTGGTGGCACCGCCTCGAGTGTGTGGACGTCAGTCACGCAGCTCATGCAGCGCCTCTCTTGCGTCGAGTGAGTGACGCCGACTGGTGAGCACCCCGGCAGCCGCGCCTACGACGAGGAGCAATGGCATCGCAGCGACCACGGCAGACGAGCTACCGGTGACTTGCTGGTAGTTGAGAACGATCAGTACTCCGATGACCGCGAGACCTGCGGCCGCAACAACGGGAGCCACGCGTGTACCTACGACGGTGCCGGGAAGCCTGCCACGTAGCGAAGCCACCAGAGCGCTGAGCGAGCAGCAGACAGTCATAGCGATAAGCGCGAGAGACGTAACACCACTCACGGCTGGGAATAGTCCCGTGATTGGATCGGCGCCGGTCACGATGAATGGCCCGATTAGCGTCACGTTGATTGCGATCTGCGTGATAGTCGCGACGTGTGGCGTGCCCCGATGTGTGTGGGTGCGAGCCAATGCGCGGGGCAACAGCCCTGCTCGGCCCAGCGCGAAACCGTAGCGCGAGGCCATGTTGTGGAAGGCCACCGAGGCGGTCAGGAAGCTGAATGTCACTATGACACTGATGATCACTCCGATGGAGGAGCCCAGATACTCAGCAGCTGCGCCGTCGAGCAAGGCTCCGGGATTTTCCGTGCCAGCAACGACGACGTCGTCATATGCGGCGATCAGTGTCCAGCTTGAGATGAGGTACACCAGCGTAAGCAATCCCAGGGCGATGACGGTTGCCCGGCGGATCCGTTTAGCGGGGGCCTCGCATTCTTCACCATAGCTAGCGGCCGCCTCGTAGCCTGCGAAAGACAGCATGCAGAAGACCGCAGTCAAGGCGAACCCGTCAGCAGTCAGGGAACCAGGACTGAAACCATCAAATGTAAACCCGGATGGGTTCGTCCTGAACACGGCGCCCGCCAAGACCGCCAGTAAAACGAACTGGAGCAGGCACACAGTCGCCGTGACTTTACTCGCGAGCGTCACCCCGTAGTGGCCAAGAGCTCCCAGAACCACGAGCGCTGCCGCGGAGTAGACCGCCCAGTGCAGGTCGATCCCGAAGTGCGTAGATAGGGCGAGATCAGCGTAGAAGCCCGTCGCCACAATCATTGCCGCACAAGCGAGGTTGTAGGCGATTCCGGCAATGAACGCAATCGCCGCACCGAAGGCCGGGCCAAGCCCATGCGCGACGTAGGCGTGATAGGCGCCAGCGCTGACCACTGTACGACTCAATGCGGTGTATCCCGACGTATAGATGGCCAGCAACACGCTTACGACCACGAGCCAGCCCAACGTACCAACGCCGGCACCGATGCCGAGACTCAGCGAAAGATTCGACGCCATCGCGGTCAGCGGAGCCGTGCACGCAACCACCATGAAAACCATGCCGGGTACGCCGATCGCACCACGTCTCAGTCTGCCGCTGTTCGTTCCACTCAGCGGCTCGACATTCGAGCCAAGGGACTCCGACGCCATTGTCATACCCTTCGCTAGTCACAATCCTAACGATACGAAACGGTATCGTTTCGTTGGCGTGTTACAGTAGGCGAGTGAGGCAAGACACGTCAACACCCCGGTCGCGCTCGGAAGGAAGGGCCCCGCCCATCCCGGCCCTGCGGACGTCGGTAACCGATGCGATCACTCAGGTTGTGCTCAACGAACTCGCCGAGGTGGGGTACCAGAAACTGACCATGGACGGCGTTGCGAAGCGGGCTGGATCGAGCAAACCCACCCTCTATCGACGATGGTCCTCAAAAGAGGAGATGGTCATCGCCGCAGTGGCGACCGTCAGTCAGCCGGTCATTCCAGAAGACGATGGTCGCGACCTATGGGATCGCCTGCTGGAATTGACTAGAGCTGTCCATGTGTGGCTGAGCGATCCACTGGTGCATCGGATCATGCCCGATCTACTTGCCGAGGGGCTGCGCAGCGACGCGTTGGACAGAGCACACACCCACTACATCACCGAACCACGCCGAGAAGCGTCGAAGGCCACGATGGCCACAGCGCGTGAACGTGGCGAGATCCGCCAGGACATCAACATCGAGTTTGTTCTCGATGTCCTGGCTGCGCCAATCTATTGGAGGCTGTGCGTACTCCGTAAAGAAGTCGACGACGACTACCTGCAAACGCTCACTGACTTCGTCCACCGTGAGTTGACGACCCGCGATGTGTAAACCAACTCCTTCGCGCGCCTCGATCCCCGCAGCCCGATTCGCTTCAGGAGCCAGCGACGGGGAGGGAAGATGCCGTCACGAGGCCATGCTCGTCAGGTGCACACGCGACTGTGGCGCCAGCCTGGCCCGCTTCAGTGATTCCGCGGCGAGTGGACGTTCACGGCGGCCCGTGGGTGAACCGACCCATCCATGGATACTGCAACGTCGATCTTGTAGGCACCGCGCACGGACCACCGCTGGCGGAACGGTGTCTGCGGCCCTCGTGCTCGGCTCGACCGCCTTGGATGGGCACCTCAAGAGCGTGTACCTGGCCGAGACGGCCATTGCTCAAGTGCTCAATGAGTGGATCGGGGCCACATCCCACAGCGCCAGCCTCGACGAGACCGTCCAGGCTGTTGACCTCTGGACGTACCCGGCGGTTCGGCGATACACGTGATTATCGAGCAATACTTCCACCATGTGGTGGGCTTCAGGTCGTATCGTGTTTCGATCCGCTTAGTGGCCGTCAGACGATATTGGGGAAGTCCACACCATCGACTGTGATCAACTGCCGACCGCGCTCAGCTCCGGGCACCCTCACTGGCCTCGATCAGAAGGTCCGGCCGGACTACTAGGCGCACAACATGCTGACGAGCCGGTCACGGGCGAACTGCCACTGGCGTTGGACGCTTGCGTGGGAATGGCCAAATAGTTGAAGAATGGCGATTCCTCGAACGGTGCTCATTGCCATGGCGAAGAGCTCGTCGAACTCGTCTGGTGGGTTCGCGTGTCCTGCCAGCTTGCTGTGTGCCCAGTCGTTGATCATGCGGTTGACTGCGGTTTCTTCGTTTCGGACCGCGTCACGTAGGTCGTCATCCGTCCGAGTTGCCAGCGACAGCTCGAGCATGGTCGCGAACAGCGGTCCGGTGTACTGCGTGAAAAGCGCATCGAGAACCCGTCGGGTGGATATCCTCCCTGCCTTTCTCGTGGCCTCCTCCAACTCGCGCATGCTGCGTTCGGCCAGATGCTGAACCGCGGCCGTGACGAGATCGTTCTTGTGCGAGAAGTGATGCTGCTGCGCGCCACGGGAAATGCCAGCTCGACGTGCCACGCCGTGCGTGGAGAATCGCGTGAAGCCGCCCTCGAGTAACTCATCGACGGCGGCATCGAGTAACCGCCGACGGGTCTCGGTGCTGCGCTCCTGCTTGGGTGCTGACTCAGGGGACATAGGAGACTCGATCCTAGCCGCCGCCATCCGATCGAGCCTCGTGTGGTGCGGTGGATACTGACGCTTTGCCGGAAAGTACTTGTTCACCGTCTTGCCGCGCCACGCTTAGTTCCACGTGGGCTAGCGATACCTCGTGCGTGGACGACTCGACCTCGATCACCGTCCCGCTGAAGGTAAGCACATCATCTGGCCATACCTGGCCCTCGAAGCGGACCGAAAATGCGCATATGTTGTGTGGGCCTACCCAGGCGGACAGTCGCTGGCCGAGCATCCCGGCGTGCATCATGCCGATCCCGAACACGCTCGGCAGTCCTGCCGCGATGGCCAGTGGTTCGTCGTGATGGATCGGGTTGAAGTCGCCGCTGGCCCCGGCGTAGCGGACAATGTCAGTCCTGGTAAGTGGGCCAAACCGCCATTCGGGGAGAGTATCGCCCTCGGCGAGAGGTATTGGCGAGGTCGGCACCGCATGGGTGTCAGCGCGCACTGCTGTTCCCTCCTTTTTCGACCACCACGTCCCTGCGAGTGGCCACTTGCTCGCCGTGCTGATTGGTGTATGACGTTTCGATAGCGACCAGAGTCATGGCACCACCGCGCTTGCCGACGCGTTCGTTGACGTCAACCACGGAACTCCGTGCGGTGAGCTCATCGCCGCAACGCACTGGCGCGAAGAACTGCCAGCTGGCCTCGCCGTGCAGCAAGTTGGTGGTGTCCAGGCCCAGCCGGATGGCCCCGTCCAGAGCGCCGTGTTCGCGCCACAGATCCGCGACGACCGTGGCCGTCGGCGGGGCCGGAATATCGTCGAATCCAGCCTCCCTAGCGGCTTCTCGGTCGCTCCACAGTGGCTCGGGGGCATCAAATGATCGGGCAAGCTCAGCTAGTTTGCCGCGCTCCACGGGGAAGCGCACGGTTCCCAGTTCCCTGCCAATGAGTCCTCTGTCGGCCATCCTGCTCCTTAGAAAAAATCCATCCGGACGGATTGTTATGTTACGGTACCGCTACCGGAAGGACAACAGGACGGAGTGTTGATGTTTCACGGCAAGGTGGCCGTCGTGACGGGCGCTGCACGCGGTATTGGGCGAGCGGCGGTCGAGCTGCTGGCCAGCAACGGGGCGAAGGTGGTTATCAGCGATCTGGATCAGGATGCGGCGACCGAGGCATCGGCTCAGATCTCTGGGGACACCGCGGTCCATAGTGGAAATCTGTGTGATGAAGGCGCGCCTGAAGCGTTGGTAGCGACGGCGATCGAGCAGTACGGTCAGCTCGATATCGTCGTGAACAATGCCGGCTATATCACCGATGGTCCGTTGCACAAGCTGAGTGATCAGAGCTTTCAAGACATGCTCGATATCCACACAATCGTTCCGTTTCGGGTACTGCGAGCCGCCGCGCCGTATCTTCGGGATCCGGCCAAACGTGAACGCGCCGAGGGTATCGAGGTCTTCCGTAAGGTCGTCAACGTGACCTCGATGGCCGCGTATGGCAACGCCGGCCAGGCCAACTATTCGGCGGCCAAGTCCGGACTTATTGGACTGACCAAGACCCTCGCCAAGGAGTGGGGATCGTTCAAGGTCAATGTGAACGCGGTTGCTTTCGGTTTGGTCGACACACGTCTAACTCAGGCCAAGACCGACGAAACCGTGGTGACCATTGGCGACAAGACAGTCCACGTCGGCGTTCCGGAACAGCTACGTTCGGCGATGAACTCGCTCGTGCCGCTGGGTAGGGGTGCCACCCCAGCGGAAGCGGCCGGCGGTATTGGCTTCCTGTGTTCGCCGTGGAGTGATCACGTCACCGGACAGGTGCTCAATGTCGGCGGTGGCCTGGCGTTGGGAATGACGGCGTAAGCGCTGCCGGCTGATGCCGTTTACGAGTAGGTAGCACAACACGATCTCAGGAGTAAGACATGGGCAGTCGAGTGTTTGTTGTCGGCGTGGGCATGAGCAAGTTTGACAAGCCGGGGACGAAGGAAGGCGATTATCCGGACTGGGTAGTTGAAGCGGGCAAGGCCGCGTTGGCCGACGGCTCGGTTCGGTACGCTCAGATCGAGCGCGCCTTCGTCGGCTACGTATATGGGGATTCGCCCAGTGGTCAGCGCGCACTCTACGGGTTGGGGCACACGGGTATTCCGATCGTCAACGTGGACAATGCCTGCGCCACTGGCTCCACGGCGTTGTACCTGGCACGCGAAGCGATCGAGGCTGGCCTCGCGGACTGCGTGCTCGCAGCCGGTTTCGAAAAGATGGAACGTGGATCCCTTGGGGCGAAGTTTCCCGACCGCGCCAGTCCGATGGACAAGCACCTGGAGACATTGCAGCGGCTCGTCACGCCGGAGAACTCCCCGTTCGCGCCGCAGATGTTCGGTAATGCCGCCAGGGAACACATGCGCGAGTACGGCTCGCAGCCACGCCACTATGCCTGGATAGGCTGGAAGAACCACAAGCACTCGGTGCACAATCCCTATGCGCAGTTCCAAAAGGAATACTCGCTCGACGAGATCGCCGACGCGACCATGATCCACGACCCGATCACCAAGCTGCAGTGTTCGCCGACCTCGGATGGTGCGGCGTGCGCGGTACTGGCATCGGAGCGGTTCGTCGAAGCCAATGATCTGTGGTCCACGGCCGTGGAGATCACTGGCCAGGCACTTGTCACGGATACCGAGTCAACCTTCGATGCCACGGCGAACTGTCGGACCGTGGTCGGGTATGACATGTCCAAGGTCGCAGCCGAACAGGCCTATGCGCGCGCTGGGATCGAGGTGAGCCAGGTCGATGTGGTTGAACTACACGACTGCTTCTCGGCCAACGAGCTGATCACCTATGAGGCCCTTGGGCTGGCTGCCGAAGGTGAGGGGCACAAGCTTGTCGAAGCGGAGGCGACGACCTACGGCGGAGCTGGCCCCGTGGTCAATCCGTCCGGTGGACTGATCTCCAAGGGACACCCACTTGGCGCGACGGGTATCGCGCAGTGCGCCGAGTTGAGCTGGCAGCTGCGACAGGCGGCGGCGGAGCGCCAAGTGCCGGGAGCGCGCACGGCCTTGCAACACAACCTCGGGCTCGGTGGCGCTGCGGTCGTAACGGTGTACCAGACGCCTAATCGCTGACCGGAGCGCTCCGGAACGGGTGGCGTGCGGTTGGCTGGTCCTTCCCGGTGTTTGTGGAAACGGGTAGAGTTCCGTTATGGACGGACGGGACAAGGTCGTCTCGCCGCAACGTGGCTCCGGCGGTCATATGCGCGACAGTGAATCCGATCGAACGCGGAAGGGTTCGTCCGACGAGCGCGACGCCATCGTCGGACGAACCACCGAGCTGGATATGCTGTCAGCCGTGATCGAATCCGCTGCCGAACGCGGTGACGAGCGGTTGGCCATAGTCGGCGAAACAGGCGTCGGCAAGAGCGTGTTACTTAGTCGCCTTCGCCGGCAGGCGCGTCAAGCTGAGTTTCTTGTCGCGGCGGGGCGCGCGACGGAGTTCGAACTGGACGTTCCGTTCGGGCTGGCCATCGCCGTGCTCGATCGACTGTTCGGCGACAGGGAACCTGATCTGCGATCGTTGGGCGATGAGCTGTTCGGCGAGCTCTCGGCTGTGTTTCCGGCACTTGGTTCGACGAATGCGGCCCCGGTTTCCGGCATCGCCGCGGAACGGTTCCGGCTGTACCACGCGGTGCGAGCCGGGTTGGAATGTGTCGCGCGGGAGCGTGGGCTGCTGGTCGTATTCGACGACGTGCACTGGGCCGATGAGCCGTCGGCCGAACTGCTGGCGCATCTGCTCAACCACGGCCTTGCCGGCACGACCTGCATCGCGCTGGCTTACCGCCCGCGCCACCTGCCACGGCCACTCGCGCAGGCGATCGCCAGTGGTGCACGGGAACGAGTCACTCGGCTACTGGAACTCCAGCCATTGGACCGCGCGAATGCCCAAGCACTGGTCGGCGCGGACGATGCGAGTTTCGAGGATTGCTATTACCAGAGCGGTGGGAATCCCTTCTTTCTCACCGAACTCATCCGAGCCCGGCAACGCCGCGCGGGACGGGCTACGGTGCGGCCGGCGGGCGATTCCGGTAGCGTGCCAGCAGCGGTACGAGAAGCAATCGAACAAGACGTACAAGGCGTTTCGACTGGCGCACGCGGTTTGGCTCAGGCGGCCGCAGTGCTCGGCGAGCCGTTCGGCCTCAAGTTCGCGGCGGAAGTCGCCGGCCTTCGACACGAGGAAGCGCTCGACGACCTTGACGAGCTGTTGAACCGGGGCCTGGTTCGGACGACCGCAACACGGCAATCGTACGCATTTCGGCACCCCGTCGTGCGTCATGCGGTGTATGTTGCGGCCGGTGAAGCGACCAGGGCCGCGTTGCATGCGCGTGCCGCGCGGCTGCTCGCCGACACGGGAGCTTGCCTTACCACACAAGCGCATCATGTTGAACGGTCGGCGCTCCCGGGCGATGCGAAGGCCAGCGCACTACTCATTGAAGCGGCAACGGCCAGTTTCTCCCGTGCGCCGCGAGTGGCCGCGGACTGGTTTCGCGCGGCACTCAGGTTGCTGCCGGACAATGTCGCTGCCGACCAACGAATCGAGTTGCTGACGTCCTGTGCCGATGCGCTCACCGCGTCCGGTTGCTTGGAGGAGGGTGGCAGCGCGCTGGACGAAGCCATTGCCCTGGTGCCCGAAGGCGATACCGTGCGTAGGGCGCGGTTGCTAGGTGCGCAGGTACGGTTGGAACACCTCCGCGGCGACGCGCACCGTGCGGCGAGTTCCGAACTGCGCGCGGCATTGGCCCGGCTGGGCGAGTCCAACTCGGCAGGCGTGGCGGCGTTGACACTCGAACTCGCCCACGACGCTGTCCACCTCGGGGACTGGACAGAAGCGGTACGTCTGTCCGAACAGGTCTGTGCACAGGCACAGGGGCTCGACAGCTTGGTTCTGGAGGCGTCCGGGGCGAGCACGCTCGCATGTGGTCAGTACTATGTCGGCGATACCGTGGCCGCGACTGGGTCGGTCGATCGCGCGGCGCATGTCGTCGATGCTCTCACCGACGCGGAGCTGGTCGAACACACCGAGGCAGTTGCGATGCTCGCGGCGGCCGAGATCGGTCTCGAACGGTATGCAGATGGTATCCAGCATGCGAAGCAGACCTTGGCGATTTCCCGTAGCAGTCGGCAAGGCCAGGGTTTCCCTGCGGCGATGGCAGCGTTGTCGATGGCGCACCTCTGGCTCGGTAACCTGTGGGAGGGTGCGAAGATCGCGGATGCGGTAATCGAAACTACTCGACTCGCCCGCAACACCACTACATTCTGGGCGTTGGGTTTTCGCAGCTGGGCAGCACTGCTGCAGGGAGACCTCGAGACAGCGACGCGGTGCAGCGAACAAGGTGTCGCTATGGGCGAGGATCTGTCCGCCAAGGGCTTCGGCTGGTTTCTACAGTGGTCCGCGGGTCTGGTCGCCATCGAGATCGGTGACGTGGCGGCTGGCGTGGACCGGATAATGATCCACTGTGGCGGACCGGAACTTACGTCTGTCGAGATAGGATGGCGTCCTTACTGCTATTCCGTGCTCTGTTCGGCTGAGCTGTCTCGCGGAGATATCGAAGCGGCGGCAGCTTGGGCGCGTCGGGCGGAAGAAGTGGCCGCCATGCTCGGACTGCCTGGCAAGAAGGCAGACGCGGCACTTGCCACCGCCGTCGTCGCTCTCGCCCGAGGTGAGTCGACGCTGGCCGCGTCGACGGCGGCGGAGGCCGCACGTGCCTTTGTGGATATTGGACGAGAACTGGATGCCGCTCGGGCGTGGGTTATCGAAGGCCAAGGTTTGGCCGCCCCGTGCGAGGAACGTCGAGCTACTGACCGCTTCGAGCGAGCCTACTTCGCGTTCGCGCGCTGCGGTGCGGCGAAACACCGAGACCAGGCCGCCCAGCACCTTCGTACGCGTGGCCGTAGGGTGCCGCGACCATATGGTCCGGCTCGGGAGCATGGCCAAGGGTTGCATTCGCTTAGTAATCGGCAGTATCAAGTCGCTGAACTCATCGCTCGTGGGTTGAAGAACCGGGAGATCGCCGACGAGCTTTTCGTGAGTCTGAAGACTGTCGAATCACACATCGCGCAGGTATTCGAGAAGCTCGCCGTCTCATCCCGAGCCGCCGTTGCGGGCGTGTTGGGGCGCACGGAGACGCGGCGTGCACCTGCCGGGCGCGTTGACGGACGTTCCTGAACGTCATGACTTACCCGCCGCATAGAGATCCGCTATCGTGTCTGCGTACTTGCTCGCGATGACAGCTCGTTTGAGCTTTGACGTCGGCGTGAGCTCATCTCCATCCGGAAGCCATTCGGTGGCCAGTAGTCGATAGCCCTTGATCTGTTCCACTCTGGACAGTTTGCTGTTGGCGCGAGCCACCGCAGCGGAGATCTCCTGGTCGAGATGACCGCCAGCGACCAGCTCAGCGAAGGGGGCCTCCAAGAGTCCGTGCGTACGTGCGTACGCGGCAACACCTTCCGGGCTGGGAACGAGCAGAGCTACATTGAATGGTCGCCCATCCCCGATGCAGCACGCCTGGCTGAGCAACTCGGACGAGCTCAGCAACGTGGCCTCGATATTCGCCGGCGACATGTTCTTGCCGGCCGAGTTGATGATGATGTCCTTCTTTCGATCGACGATGACGAGATAACCGTGCTCGTCGAGCTTCCCGATGTCGCCGGTCCGAAACCAGCCGTCGGGGTCCAAGACCTCGGCGGTGCGTTCGGTGTCCTGCCGGTAGCCGCGCATCACGTGCTGCCCGCGGACCAAGACCTCGCCGTCATCGTCGAGGCGCAACTCCGTATTGGGCATGGGGCGACCCACAGTACCAATGCGAATCGCGTCACGGTGGTTGATGGCACCAAGGGCCGTGGTTTCCGAAAGTCCCCAGCCCTCGCATATCGGTATGCCAATCGCGGAAAAGAACTCCAGCACCGTCGGCGGAATCGGCGCCGCGCCACTGATCACCCAGTCGGTCTGATCCAGGCCGATCTGCTCACGGATACCGCGAAAGACGGTCTCGTCCGCTTGCTTCCACTCGTGCATGAGCTCGGCGGAAACCGGCTCACCGTTCTGCTCCGCGCGGACCTTATGAAGACCAATGTGGATCGCCTGTTCACTCTGGTGATCGCGAAGCTGGGCGAGTAGCGCGGTCCGAAGCTTCTCCCAAACGCGCGGCACGGCCATGAACATGGATGGTCGGCAGCTGGGTAGCGCACCAATTACCTGGGTCGGATCGGCTACCGTCGTCACAACCGAGGCGGTGGCCATGTGGACGTAATGGGCCACGAGCCGGTCAGCAAGATGGGCGTGCGGCAGGTACGACACCAGACTGCCGCCGGTGCGGAGCGGAGCTAGCCGATCGCAACCACCGATCGCGAACATCAGGTTCGCGTGGGTTAGCTCAACTCCTTTCGGCGGCCCAGTCGTTCCCGAGGTATAGATCAGTGTCGCTACGTCTTCGGAGTGGACCGCTCGTGCGGCCGAGGCGAGATCGAATCCGGGATCAGCACGCGCTTCCAGCCGATCCAGGGTCAGCCCCTCGTCGCCGTCGACGACGATGATGTGTTCGATGTTCGGTGTGCTGGCAGCGTGTATCCGTGCGAGAAACTGGCTCTCCACGAACACGATCCGACACTCGGAATTGCGCAGTACGTGTGCGAGTTGTTCGGGAGCGGAGGTCACGTACAACGAGAACGGAATAGCGCCCAAGTGCAAGGCAGCGGCATCGATCAGATGAAACTCGGGCATGTTGCGCAGCATGATGCCGACGGTCGCGCCGCGCCGCACACCGAGTTCCGCCAGCGCGGCGGCGATGCGCGCCACCCTCGATTCGTATTCCGCCCAGCTGATGGTGACAGTGCCGTCCGGCGTGCGGATCGCGGTCCGATCGGCGGCTGTCGCCGCGGAACGCTGGAACGCCTCGCACAGCGTCCGCGCGCGCACGCCGGGAGCCGCATGGTGGTCCTCGCTCGCGGGAGCATGCTCCGCCATCATCAGGTCCTCTCTGCATCGATGTTCGACATGCTCGGTCAGCTACAACCGCTCACACCGCCGTCAAGCGGCAGTACGGTTCCGGTGAGATACGAGCCGGACCGCGAAGCCAGGAACCGTATCGCGCCGGCGATATCACTAGGCCCGCCAACGCGCCTGAGAGGAACATCCTCCAGCAACTGGGCACGCTGTTCGGCATCATCGAGTAGATGCCGGGACATCGACGTCTCGAACCAGCCCGGCGCGATGGCGTTGACCGTGATCGACTCCGCCGCGAGACGTTTGGCAAGGTGGCGAGTGAGCATGTGTACGGCGGCTTTGCTGGCGCTGTACGAGTAGTTCTCCAGGGCGGGTACGTTCAGCCCAGCCGTCGAGCCGATGTTGATCACCCTCGCGGGATCGACGCTGCTGGCGGTCGACCGCAGGGCCGGCAACATCTCGGTGGTCAGCTGGAAAACACCCTTTACGTTGGTGTCGAGTACCTTGTCCCACCCGTGCTCAGGGAAATCATCAACCGGTGCACCCCAAGTGGCGCCGGCATTGTTCACCAGCACATGCAACCGACCGTTCCAGTGCTGGTGCACCGCGTCGGCCAAGGATTCTCGGCCGGCGCTCGTAGCGATATCGGCGGCGACACCCTGGCAGTTGCCGCGCCGCGCGAGTTCGGCGCTTGCGGCTGCCACGGCTTCCGCCTTTCGCGAGGAGATCAACACCCGCGCGCCGGCATCCACCAGGCCGCTGGCGATCATGTACCCGATTCCGCGCGACCCGCCGGTAACCACCACGGTCTTGTCGCGGATGTCGAACGGGTCTGCCTCGTTCGTGCTTACCTCCACTGGGTTCACCAGTCGAACTCGTCGAAGGTTGGCTGAGCGCCGAAGGGCTGGACGGTATTGAACATGATCGTCCCCAGGATCTCCTCTTCACTCATTCCTTCGACGGGCGAAACCGCACGCACTTCGGCCAGCAGCTCGCGCGGGGGTGTGCCTTCGGTTTCCACTCCGGCGAACTCGGCCCATTTCTGCGTTGTGTTGCGGAACATCTTCGTCGTGATTGGCGGATGAATCGCGTTGGCTGGGTCCCGCATCGCCTCCTCGAGCGTCACGAACTCGACACCCAGAGCCATGTACGCCTCGATGATCCGCTCGGCGGTATCCGCCATGGCTGCCGTGCCATGCATGAGGCCGATATGTACGGGATCGCGGCCATGTACCTTGCGCGCGATTGCGGTCTGGCTCCGCAGCTGCGCGACGGCGGCCTCCACGATCTTGTCCTGCACCCAGTGCCGTGCCTGATCGTCGCCGGTGAGCAAGGTGCGCCAGTACGGCACGATGAACTGTGCGTCGTAAAACCAGCAGCTGACTGGTGCCGGCAGATATCCCGCGCTGGCCAGGTATGCCTGAACGTCGTTCGTTTTCTCCGGGGTGTCCCCCCACATGTCAAGGCAGTAGCGGAAATACCGAGTAGGAGCGCGGTCAATCCACCGCTCGATCAGCGTTTCGCTGCGCTGAATGTCCGCAATGTACTGCGCCGAGGTTACCCAATTCAGGCTCGCGTGATAGTGCGCGTGATTGCCAACATGGTTACCCGCCTCGCTCCAGATGTCCAGCACGTCAAACAAGGTGGCGTCGTCCTCGGTGGGCGAGGTATTCGAGAACGAGTAGACCGGCGGAAGATTGTAGCGTTCGAACGCCTTGCACAACGACCGTACGACCCGTTGCGCGGTGTAACCCTCCGGGTAGGGAAGACCTCTGAACTGGAAGAGGTCGTCGACGCTCATCGCCAGCTTGATCGGACCGTGCGGTGAAAGCGGCTCAGCCATGTCATCAACCCATTCAACGCAGTAGGAGCGGGGAGCTCGGTTAACTTGCGTTGACAGTGCCCGCTCAGTTGAGTACGGCCAATCCGTCGAAACCCGGAACCGAACCCTGAGTCACACCCTGAGCCACACCCTGAGCATTGTCCCTGTGGTCACCGCTTACCCGCGTCAAACAGCAGGTCTAGTTGCGCACCGAGCAGGCGATCGATTCGCTTGACGTGTAGTTGGTTACCCGACAATGCGCCACCGATCTTGAAACGGTCCCGCCCGAGGAGGAGTGGGCGCGTGCTCGTCACCGCGCCCCTGGCTGCATGCGGTCCGGCGTGCGGATCGTTGGGGCGTCCCTATGCATAGAGGATCTCCGACCTGACGCCGCCGGAGCGGCTGTTGCTGTGCTCATTTGCCGGGGGCGGCCTGAGGGGCAGCGGCGGTCGCGAACTGGTGAAGTGTCCTCAGCGGGTGGCGGGAACGATCGGCACGATCAGTTTGCTCTGGTTTCGTGGTCCGGAATGCACGCTCACCTGCGCACGCGCGATCTCGGTTCCGCGGTCGAGCGGCGTGCCATGTAGGCATGGACCGCAGCCGGCACCGGGATATGGCGGCTCGCTGGCCAGTTCGTCCAGCCGTTCGGTGTATTCGTAGTCCGTGCTCCGTATGGTGCATGCGATGCGGTAGCCACGTGGCACGATGATGCTGGTGGGCCAGATCTCCACGGCTAGTTCGTAGATTTTTCCTGGTGTCAGCGGGGCGGGTGTGCGATGTGTGTGAAATGGCCGGTAGGGCAGGCTGCGCTGGTCGTCGAGTTCGCGGTGCGATGCGCGCAACCAACCTTGCGCGATCGGGGTATACTCGTCAAGCGAACCACGTAGCACTACCTCGGTTCCGTCTGGCCGGACAACGTGCACGACGGTGAAGATGTCCGCGTCGCTGGTCGATGAGCTTACGAACAATGTGGCGGCCATCGGACCGGTGATCTCGGTGTCCTGCTCGAATGGTGGGCTCCAGAACGTGATGCCACGGCCGGGAGCGTCGAAGTTCACGCTTCCGGTTTTCGCCGCTGGCTGGTTCGTCAGCGATTTCCCTTGACATTCCAAGTACAGATCTGTCCATTGGGTACGTTCGATTGGCCATTCGGTCTCGTGTCGTTCGAATGTGCTGCCATCGACGTGACGTACCTGTAGCCGGACGGGTGGCTCGTTGTCCCATCCGTTGTCCTCGCCTTTGAGGAAGTGGTCGAGGAATCGCTTCTGCAGTGATATTCCGTAATCGGTGTAGAACAAGGTCCAGTGTTCAAGCCCGTGTACCTCGAGCCATTTTTGTGGTGCGGTGGCGTTCATGAAGGCCTCGAAGTTGCCGCGGGAGTGCAGTCCCTGTCCTCCCCAGTTGGCCGCGGACAGGAACGGGACACGGATCTTCGACCACTCGGCGGACCTCGTTGTGTACCACGAATCCTCAAGTGGGCGCGCGGAGATCTCGGCTGCCACCTCTGTTCGGTTGAGGGCCAGTTCGTCCTCCGGGAGTGTCACCGGTCCTGCCGCGGATTGTCCCGTGTGGGGGTTGTGGAACGACCGTTCGCCCTGTCCATACTGGACTGGAAGCACTTCGCCCGGATACCATAGCTCGGCGAAACGCGATGGGATTCCCCCGTGGTAGCAGGCATCCCGGTAGAGGTCGGCAACGCCCTCCCAGGCGACCATCGCCGACAAACTCGGCGGCTGCGTTCCGGCAACGAGCCAGCCGATGATCGTGTAATAGGAAATACCGCACAGCCCAACGCGCCCGGTGCTCCACGGTTGCTCGCTCGCCCATTCGATGCAGTCGTGCAGATCCATCGTCTCCCGTGTGGAGAGCACATCCAGGATGCCTGGCGAGCAACCGGCCCCTCGGGAGTCGACCCGAACGATCGCGTACCCGTCCGGCACCCACCGCTGCGGGTCGACTACCTCATAGTTCTGATACGCACCAGATGAGTCCAGCGTAATCTCGGGAAACTCCTCGACCATCGCTGCCCAGTAACTCGGATACGCCAGCTGAAACGGTGAGCCTTTGCCGTACGGTCCATAGCTGAGGATCACCGGGTGACGCCCTTGCTCCTGCGGCCGGAAGATGTCCGCTCGCAGTTCGAGGCCGTCATCCATGGGTATGGGGACTTGCCAATCGACCAGCATCCCGTCCCGCGCTTCGCTGCGGGTGTACCCGTTCACGTCGCCGTGCACCCTTGCCTCCTTGTGTCCGCTATAGTGGAGTTCTAGCCTTTATTGAGGAGGACGTCAATGGACCGGTTTTCCACCGGGCTGGCTGTCGAGGAACTCGGCCCCCGGATCCGCCGCGAGCGGCTGGCCCGTCAGCTGTCCCTCGAACAGCTCGCGGTCCGTAGTGGCGTGAGCCGCAGCATGCTCTCTGATATCGAGCGGGGCGGGAAACTGCCATCGGTCGTCGTGCTGGACAGCACCGCCACCGCCCTCGGCGTGACGATCAGCCAGCTGCTTGGCGAACCCACCGCCAACGCCGTAACGGTGCTACGTCGGGAAACCCAGCACGGTGCGACGAATCCGGCAGGCTGGCAGTGGCGGACGCTTTCGCCGCGCCTCGCCGGTGACGGCCCCGACTTCCTGCGCGGCACCGCGCCGCCCGCCACGAGCGGTCCGGAGTTCGCCGCGCATGCCACCGGGTCCCGCGAATGGGTAGCGGTCGAACACGGCAGCCTCTCCGTCGTCGTCGACGGGGAGGAGTATCGGCTCGAGGAGGGCGACGCGATCTGTTACGCCGCCGATCGCTCCCACCGCTTTGCCAATATTGGCGATCGAACGTGCACCTACTATCTCGTCCTGGATATCAAGCCATGGCCGTCGGACACCTCACATGAGGGCGTCAACCCGGCCGACTAACTGAGTTGACTCACGTTCGTTCGCGGATTTTGTCCGCTTGAGCTGGGAGGTCCTCATCGGAGTGATTCGTCGGGCGTTGACCTCGTCCGCCATCGCGGCCCTTACCTCGCCCCGCACGGTTGACCATTATCTGGAACAACTGCATCCGATGCTCACCGTCGATCTGGTGCGGGCTCGCGTCGTCGGCGTCTATCGCGAGACGTCCGACTCGAGCACCGTGCTTCTGCGACCCAACCGCGCATGGCGTGGTTTCACAGCCGGCCAGCATGTGCAGTTCGGCATCGAGGTTGACGGCGTTCGCCGGATCCGCTGTTTCTCGGTATCCAGTTCGGCGGCAAACGCGCGCCGTAGCTTCACGGTCTCGGTCAAGGCGCACCCGGACGGGTACGTCTCACAGTTCCTGCACCGCAGGCTGTCTCTCGGTACGCTGGTGCACCTGTCCCAAGCCGAGGGAGAGTTCGTCCTGCCGCAACCAGTACCCGACCCTCTGTTGTTACTCAGTGGCGGGAGCGGCAGCACGCCTGTCATGTCGATGCTGCGCACGCTGCGCGACACTGGCCATCGCGGCCGCGTGGTCTTCCTGCACTACGCGCGTTCCCGTGACGAGGAGATGTTCGCCGACGAACTCGATCAGATCGCCATTACGATGCCGAACGCTCGGGTGCACCGTATCTACACCCGTTCGCCGGTGCCGGGTTCACCGCTCTCCGGCCGGATCACTGTTGATCACCTCGCTTACCTGGACGTCGATCCGACGAATACGCTGACCTACGTCTGCGGGCCGGCCGGGTTCATCGCCGCGGTCAGTCGTATTTACGCTACCCATGGCGATATCGCCATGCTGCACACGGAATATTTCAAGGTTCCCGCCGTCGACCCGGCAGCCGCCGACATGACTGGCACGGTGACCTTCGCGGACAGCGAAGTCACCGTTGACAACTCCGGTGCGACGATTCTCGTCCAGGCAGAGGCAGCCGGCCTCGCCCCACGGTTCGGTTGCCGAATGGGCATCTGCAATACCTGCGCGGTGCGCAAACACCATGGCGCCGTGCGGCACGTGGTCAGCGGCGAAGTGTCCGCAGCCACCAACGAGACCATCCGAATCTGCACTCACACCCCGATTGGCGACGTGAACCTAGCGCTCTGACTGCAAGGAGAAGATTATGTCTCGACTACGTCGATTCCCATTGATCAAGCCGTTCAGCGCAACCGACCACGACCGTGCGCCGCAACCCATCGTCGGGATGGACACCGTCAAGCGCTCGCCGATCGGCCTGGAATACCTGAGCTATGAACAACTCGACGCGTTCGGTGCCGAGCTTGACGCCCTACGCCAGCGCGTCCTGGACGACCTCGGTCAGGAGGATGCGGACTATATTCGCCGCGTCGTCCGGGTCCAACGAGTGAGCGAGGTCCTTGGTCGGCTTGGCATCTTCTGCCCGTTCGCATGGCCAGTCTTCGCCGGCGGCATCGGCGCGCTGGCTTTGGCAAAGATCCTGGAGAACATGGAAATCGGCCACAACGTGATGCACGGCCAGTACGACTGGATGAACGATCCCGCATTGGACGGGCAGCGCTACGAGTGGGATTTCGTCGCACCGTCCGAAGACTGGCGACACGGTCACAACTTCTTACACCACACCTACACAAACATCCACGGCTTGGACCGCGACATCGGCTACAGCACCTTCCGCGTCGATGCCGCGCAGCCATGGCAGCCCAGGCACCGGTTCAACGTCCCGCTGGCACTCGGTCTGATGCTGATCTTCGAATTCGGCGTTCTGCTGCACGGATTGGAACGACAGGAGTATCGACGCGGCAAGATCTCGGCCGAAGTATTCCAGGTCCGTCGCAACCGCGCACTGAAGAAAATCGGCCGCCAGGTACTGAAAGACTATGTTGCTTACCCGGCATTGGCACTCCCGCTAGTACCGTTCGTCGGCTGGTGGGCGCCACTGGCGGTCCTCAGTGGCACCGCCGTGGCCAACGTGATCCGCAACGCCTGGGCATTCACCGTGATCTTCTGCGGCCACTTCCCAGCCGAGGTGCAGACATACACCAGATCCGACGCCGAGAACGAGACACGCGGACAATGGTATCTACGTCAGCTACTCGGCTCGGCCAACATTACTGGCAGCCGGCTATTCCACGTCCTCACCGGAAACCTGAGTTACCAGATCGAGCACCACCTGTTCCCAGACATTCCGGCGCGACGCTACCCACAAATCGCCGCAGAAGTGCGGAAGCTGATCGAGAAGTACCAGCTACGTTACAACACTGGCAGACTCTCCCGGCAGGTACGCAGCGTGCTACACCAACTAGCGACATACTCAAGACGACCGGCGTCCGATGCTCACTAGAGTCGTCGAGGTCAGGAACTTTGTGGGCGGGATAACTGCCAGGTGGTTTAGCGGTCCATGGCGCGGTTGAGCACGGCAGGAAGAACGGAGACATAACGGAGCCCATGCTGACTGCTAGAAATCGAAAACATGATCTTGAAGTCGGCGAAACAGCAGGTAAACGCGCTGCAAGCGAAGATCTTTTCGGGATCACTGATCACTGCGATCGAATCTGCGGTCTTTTAGTCCGCGTGTAGTTAGGTGTGCGAATATGCGCTGTGCTGTTGGTCTTTGACGTACGCGCGGTTCGGTGACATGTGACCATTGAGCGATTTCGTGCGGAATTGATGACGTGTGCGTCCGGATCGTTGTCGGGGTGCCTGAAACTGCGCGGCGGCATTAGCGAATGTGGCCGGGTGGTAGTGCCGTCGGCGTTTCTTGCGGAAATCGTATAATGTGCGTATGTGAGCAGGTCAACGATGGGGGTCTTTGTTAATCCGGTGGGATCTCTGTGACCTGGCGAGTCCGTTTGACTATGTGGTGTCGAGTGAACGAAATGTGGATAGCTGCCCGAACTATATGTCTGGCCTGGTAGGGTATTTGGCGAGCTGGGCGAGAAATTCAGCGCACAGCGCAGAGCTTTCCGATACTGGGGGTCACGGGTTCGAATCCCGTCAGCTCCACAGTCGGAAGGGTCTTCGCAGGTCAGGGCCTGTGAGGGCCCTTTTTGCGTTGCTCTGGGGTTGCTCGTCCAGCCAAGCGTAGCGCTCACTGACACCTTGACTGGAGGCTGGCCCTATGGGGACAGATTTGACTAAACAGGATCGAGCGGGACCGTTTCAGGGCCCGTAGGTCGGCCCGACGCATCGGGCTCTGGGCGCGATGAGTGCTAATGCTGGGACGAGCAAAGCATTGGCGAGGTCGGGGCGACTGACCCGGGCGGGTCTGGGTGCGCAGCAGCGGCTGGCTGCGGAGAGTATGGCGCAGGTGCAGGAGCGGGCCACCGGCCTCGACGAAGGTCCCTCCATCCAAACCTCAAACGCATGGCAAACGTCGACTGGCTCGTCAGCCGCCCAGAACTACAGGGGAGTGTCAAGAACCAGTGGACAGTCCCGGACCACAGATACGCTTCGCGCTGTGGGATTGCCGCGCACTGCGTCGAGCGCCAGGGGAGGAGGCTGTTGTGGAGGCTATGCGCCTGGAGTGGCGACACCCGCCTTAGAGGCGGTGATGACTAGCTGCGCGTGGTCCCACGCGCTCAGCCTGGATAGCAGGCGGACGGGGTGCGTTTTCATCGTTCCGAGCGCGACGTACAGATTCTCGGCGATCTCGGTGGTGGGATATGCCCCGGGCGATTAGGGCGAGGACTTCTCGCTCGCGTTCGGTGAGGTCCCGCAACAGCAGCCAGCTGGTGAAATCAGGCGCCCACAACAGAAGCAGGTTCGCGGTCGCCGCGCTCAACGCCCCGATGCACATCAGACGTCGCCCTGGCACGGCATCGGCAAGCCCGGTCGCGGCAAGGGTGAGCGCGCCGACGACGAACCCGAACTGGATCGCGATCGTCAGCAGCGCAGCCTCCCCGCTGCTGAGCTGCCACATGCGCCGCAACTGCGGTACCGCGAACGAAGCGGAAAACCACACTCATGGATGCGAAGGTGGCTGTAGCGACCAGCGCGACTCCGGCGACGGCGCGGAGGAGTTGCGGGTCGCTGGCCAGTGCTCCGGTGTGGGATGCGGCAGCCGCGCCGCCCGCCGCGCTCCGGCTACCCTTGAACAGCACGATAGGGATGGATACCTGCGCCGCGAGGCTGAAGAAGCGCCGCGCGTCGCTGTCGTCCTCCAGGTAGAACGCGGCCAGTGTCGTGTGTGGATCGGCTTCGCAGAAGGCAAGCAGTTCAGACGGCGCGACGTCGTCGCAGTTCCCGACTGAGCTGACGAAGCTGAACCGCACCCCGAGTTCGTTGCCGCGCCGCACGACATCGCCGGCGTAGGTACCCGATTGAGAGACGAAGGCGATGGAACCTTGTTCCGGTGACGACGCGGTGGGGCCGATCATCGTCATACGGGCGTGTGGCGTGTAGTGCCCGATGCAGTTGGGGCCGAGCACCCGCAGGTCCGTGCCGGCGACCGCATCGCGAAGATTCGTTGTGTCCGCGGTGTAGACATGGGCGGTCTTGGTACTTTTGGCGGCCAGCTCCCGCAGTGCGTCCGGAACAGCCTTGGCGGGCAAGGTCCGCGATGGTGCTTACCGCTGGCCGTGCCGACCCTAGTCGCCGCATCCCCGCGTGGCGGCGGAGATGACAGTGTCACTCAAACGCCGGTCACCGGCTAGTTCGGTTGCCTTGTCGACATCCGGTGTCAGGTAGCGGTCATCACTTACCGGGCTGATCCGCTCCCGTACCAGCCGCAGCACCGCAGCTGATCCCTTTCCTGGCTCGAGCTCGCCCATCTTGGACTTGATCAAGTCCATACCCTGCGCACCGAGGATGAGCTGAATACCGATGATGGTCTGCAGTCTGTCCAGGTTGGCCGTCAGGTTGCGCACCGAGGTCATCGCCATACTGGTGTCGTCTTCCTGGCCGCCCATCGTGGGACGCGACAGTGTTCCGGCGGGAGTGGCCACGACCTGCATTTCGGAGACAAGTGCCGCCGCGACCGGGTGAGTCATCGCCAGTCCGGTGTTGAGCCCGGGAGTGCCCCCGGCAAGGCTGGCCGGAAGCCCATAGCTCCATCCTTCGTCAAGCAAACGGCCGGACAGCTGCTCGGATAGCCCGCCGAGGTCGACGAGTTGTGCGTTCAAGCGATCGGCGCTTTGCCCTAGTTTGGCGCCATTCCAGTTTCCGCCCATCACGAACTCGTAGTGCCCGTTGTCCTTCTCGAAAACCAGGGGGTTGGACGTGGACGCATTGGCTTCGCGTTTGGCCACTCCCTTTGTCTCCGCGATGGTGTCACGTAAGGCGCCGAGCACATGCGATGCGCCACGCACGGACACGGCGTCCTGCACTCGGGGTGCGGATTCCCCTGCCTGCCGTCGTCCCTTCTCGGTCATCCATTGCGTGCCGCAGATCAACGCGCGGGTCCGCTTTGCGGCGGCGTTCTCGTTGGGAATACCGCGTTCAGCGTGCGTTCGAGGGTCGAATGCGCCTTGCTCCGCCCGGGTTGCCTCGAGGAACAACGCGAAGGCCCCATCGAATCCCGCGAGGGAACGTTGCGCCCGTACCGTTGCTCGTACGAGCTTCGCCGTGACCACGCTGTTGCCACTGATGAGTGGCAACGCTTCGCCTGACTCAAGTTGGAACGTCGATGCGAGCCCAGCCTGACGCAGAGCTTGTTCTGGCCGCATCCTTTCGCCGCGTAGCATCGCTGGGTTGTCCTGACCGACCATGGTCAGTCCAGCGGCGGCCATCGGCTGCAGATCCCCGATGCCAGTCGAACCGATCTCCGGCATGTCCGGGGTGATTCCCGCGTTTACCAGTGACAGGATCCGGTCGGCCAGTTCCGGTCGTACACCCATGGCGCCGCGTGCCATCGAGTTCACGCGGAGGACTAGTGCCAGTCTCGCCACGCCTGGCGATAGTGTTGGGCCGGTCCCAGCCGCATGCGATAGCAGCACTCGACGCTGAAAATCGCGCTGCTGTCCGATTGTCAGCGGCTTGTCCTTCAGCGGTCCCAATGCCTGGTTCCAGCCATAAACACGCTTACCCGAGCGGAGCAGGGAAAGCGCCCCCGTACGGGTCTCGGTCATCTGCTGCCTCGCTTCGTCGGCGAGACTGATTCGCACTGAATCCGCCTGCAGCACTTGCGTCATCGTGGCCCAGTCAAGCGAATCACCGTCCAGTACGAGCTGCACGGTGCCATCCTGTAGGGAGAAGCCACGCTGCTCGGCGAGACCTTGTTGCCCGGATGCGGTCAACGTTCCCGCCACGAGTAGACCAATGATGCTGGCGATGCACGAACGCAATAACACCCGTGCCCGCGATGTGTCGAACATCGAGGTACCTCCCGAAGGCTAGAACCCGGCGCCTTTGGTTTCCGGTCCGCGCCACAGGCACAACAGGGAAATCAGCGAAAGCAGCAGCCCGTAGAAGCCGAGCCGGGCCGGTGATGCGTCACCGGCAAGTAAGGCAGTGGCGATCATCGGCGCGAAGCCGCCACCGATGATCTGCGCGGTGATGAATGTGGCGGAGGTCCCCGAATAGCGGACTCCTACTGGGAAAAGCTCGGCCAAGTAGGCGCATATCGGAGCATAGAGCAGTGTCAGCGGTACCATCCCCACGGAGAAACCAAGACCAATCACGACGGCATTGCCAGTGCCGAGCAGGCCGAACATCGGTATCGACCAGATAGCCAGGCCGGCTGCGCCCCACAGCATCGGACGCCGCCGACCGATGCGTTCGGAGAGTCGCGCAACCGGAACGATGAGTGCCATATGTACGCAGGCCGCGATGCAGACCGCGAGAATCATCTGGTTCTTTTCGACTCCCTGCTCGTCGACACCATAAGAGATGCTGAAGATCGACATCAGGTACCAGATGCCGGCGCCAGAGATCGCGGCGCCGATGCCGACGACGACGCGCGGCCAGTGATGGCGCAGCAGCGTTACGATCGGGATCCCCACGTGTTCGGCTTTCTCAGCCGATTCCTGCTTGGCAGATTCGGCGAAGACAGGGGACTCCTCGATCCTGGTGCGCATCCAGATGCCGACTCCGATCAGTACGGCACTAAGCAGGAACGGTATCCGCCAACCCCATGCTGCAAAGGACGCGGCGCTTGTCGTCGAGCTCACGATGGCGAAAACAATGCTGGCTACGACGAAACCGAGTGGTGGGCCGATATTGGGCACGGCCGCGTATACGGCCCGTTTCTTCGGGGGAGCATGTTCAGCGGCGAGAAGTACCGCGCCGCCCCATTCTCCACCAATTCCGATTCCTTGGAAAATTCGACAGATCACCAACAGGATCGGCGCGAGTACGCCAACGGCTCCGTGGGTTGGGAGCAGTCCCACGGCGACCGTGGCGATCCCCATCGTGATCAGGCTCAGCAGCAGGGAATGCTTCCGCCCGATACGGTCGCCAAGGTTTCCGAATATCACTACGCCGATCGGGCGAGCCACGAACGCCACCGCGAACGTCGCGAATGCGGCCAATGTGGACGCCGTCGAGCTGTCACTCGGGAAGAACAGGTCAGCGAGAACAAGTGATGCCGCCATGCCATAGACAGCGAAATCGTAGTACTCGATCGTGGTGCCAACCAGGCTGGCGACGACAACTCTTCTGGTGGCACGCTCGTTCGTTCCGGTAACAAGACCATCGCGTTGAGCCATAAGTGACTCCTTTGTCAAAGAATATTGAAGATCGTCATGCGGCGCGCCGGCGGGCGGCGGTACCAAGCACGGTTGCCACAAGGCGACCAAGCGTGATCGAAGTCAGATCCCGTATGTCCAGCGAAGGAAAATGCTCGACGATGTCCAACCCGCCGAAGTCACAGTGCTGCGCGAGACCGCGCAAGATAGCCGCCGCTTCGGTATAGCTCAGCCCGCCGGGTAGTGGAACGCTGGTTCCCGGCGCGATGGTCGGGTCCAAACCATCCACATCGATCGTGACGAACCAGGGCGCGTCCGTGGTCAGGGATCTGAGCACGACATCGGGACCATCCCGATGTACCGCATCGGCGGTAATGAGGATGTTGCCCGCGGCATGCGCATCATGGACGTCTTCGGGGCGAGCGCTTCCGACGCCGCGAAGTCCTACCTGGACTATCCGATTCACCCAGGGCAGTTCGGCAATCCGCCGCATTGGGCTGGAGTAGCCGTCGCGAATGCCGCCTACCTCGTCCCGAAAGTCGAGGTGGGCATCTATCTGCAGCACGTTGACCGGCCCGTGCCGTTCGAAGGCGCGTACCGCGAGTGGCGGGACCGAGTCGTCACCGCCGAGTATGATCGGTGTAGCACCAGCGGCAAGTAGGGTCTCGACTGCTTCGGTTGCTCGGACGGCATTGCCGTCCAGATCGCGCGGATCGCCTGGCAAGTCACCGCAGTCGAGCATGACGGCTCCGGTGTCGCCAAACAAGGTGCCACCGAGGTCGAAGTCGTAATGTGTGGACTGTCCGTTGAACCGACGCGTCCGCTCCCGGAAGGCGTGGGGTGCGTCCGCGGCGCCAGAATGCACGCCGCGCATATGGTAGGGCACACCATAGGGGATGCCCAGCACGACGAAATCCGCACGGGCACTGCTGAGATCGGCATGTGTCTCGGCCCCGAGTAGACCGGTCGCGGGTAGCTGCGTAGTGAAGGTCGTCAATGGTCAGTCCTTGTCACTGCGGCTCTGCTGGTCGCTGGCTTGGTTATGGATCGCATGGATGCCGCTGTGCGGCAAGTAGGCCACTGCCTCAGGGACACCGGCGGTGGCATGTCGAACAACGCCGATGCCGGGATCGCTTGCGAAGCAACGATCGATCCGTTCGTCCGCGAGCTCGGATCCGTCGCAGACCAGTGTCATGCCCGCGGAGCAGGAACCGCCGATGATCCCGGCGTTCTGGTGGATAGCAACCAGATCAGCGCCGCCCGCCACGTTGAGCATTGCGTTGAGATACGGCCAATCCGCGATCTCGTCGGAACCATCCGGCATATTCTCGGTTTCCCTACCCGGGTAGCTACACGAACCGGAATCGAGGTGGTCACGGGTGATGGCGACTGGTGCGGCCAGTTCCCCTTCGCGCACCTTGCGGTTGATCTCCCGCGCCATCAGGGCGCGGGCTCCATGACCGAGCCAGCAGATGCGCGCCGGTAATCCCTCGGTTGCCGTCCATCGCTCGGCATGGCCGAGCCACTGCTGCAGCCGGTCGTCTTCGGGGAACAACGTCCGCGCCGTGGTGTCGATGGCCACCCGGTCGCTTTCCTCGCCGGAGAGGCAGACCCAGCGATAGGGACCGCGTCCGACAGCGAACGACGGCCGGACGTAGCTGGCCACGAACCCCGGGATATCAAAGGCCTCGGCGACGCCAGCGAGCTTGCCTGCTCCGCGCAGGTCGTTGCCGTACTCGAATACGGTCGTACCACCGTTGCGCATCGCAAGCAGTGCCCGCACGTGACGAGCGACGGTGGTGCCAGCGGCCCGCCGATACTCGTCCGGATGCGCTTCCCGTAGCCGGGTTGCCTCCACGAGCGAGTAGCCGGCGGGTACATAGCCGGTGAGCAGGTCATGTGCCGAGGTTTGATCCGTGGCAACGTCGGGTAGCATGCCGCGGGAAACCAGCTCTTCGGCGACATCCGCGGCATTCGCGGCGACCGCCACCACGAGCGGCTGTCGCCCGTCGGCAGCCTTGCGGCAGCGACGCCACGCGTCCGGCACGTCCTTGGCGATCTCGTCCACCCTGCCGTCAGCCAGCCGGTTTGCGATCTTGGTCTCGTCGACCTCGCAGACCAGCGCGACTCCTTGGTTCATCGCTATGGCCGGTCCTTGTGCCGAGCCCATCCCGCCGAGTCCCGCGGTGAGTACGACCCGGCCGCTGAGTGTGCCGCCAAATGAGCCAGCGCAGGCGCCGAAGGTCTCGAACGAGCCTTGCACGATGCCTTGTCCGCCAATGTAGGCCCATGAGCCCGCGGTGTACTGGCCGTGCATGGTCAGACCGGCCGCACTGAGTTCACCAAATCGCTGGGTGGTCGCGGCACGCGGTACTAGATTAGCGTTGGCGAGCACCACGCGTGGGCTATCGGGAAAACTGCGGAAGACGGCGACCGGCCGGCCAGACTGTACAACGAGGGTTTCGTCATCCGCGAGATCGCGTAGTGCGGCGACGATCGCGTGATAGCTGGGCCAATCGCGCGCGGCCTTGCCAATCCCGCCGTAGATCACCAACTCGTCTGGACGCTCGCCGTTGGCCACGGTGTTCTCCAGCATGCGCAAGATTCCCTCTTGCCGCCAGCCCTGACACCGTAGCTCGGCGCCGCGAGCCGGCTGAACCGCTCCTGCCTTCATTGTTGCCTTTCTTCGCCGACCACTTCACCAGCGAGAACGTTCGCATGTTCGAGTACCAAGCCGCCGAACGCGGCAAGGTCCACATCGGAAATTCGGTAGCTTGGTCCGACCACACTGAGTGCGGCGACTACCTCGCCTGTTCCGGTACTGATTCGCACCGGCGCGGCGACCGCGGTGACGTCGGGTTCCAGTGTGGAGCGCAACGCCGTGAACCCCTGATCGCCGACCTGCCCCAGAAGGGCCGCACCGATCGCGGTACCGGCCAGTGGCACGGACCTGCCAACCCAACTGACGTGCCGGATCGCCTTTGTGGTTGCCACCTGGTCGAGATACAGCGCAGTGTCATCGGGCCCAGGAACAGCGAGATACGCCGATTCGCCGGTGGTTGCGCAGAGGTCGGTCAGATGTGCATGCGCGTGGCTGGTCAGCGAATCCGCGGATAGCGCGGAAACGCCGAGCTGCAACAACCTTGGCCCTGGAGCGAACTCGCCGTCCGGTGCCCTTCGCACGAACCCCCAGCTCTCCAAGGTGCGTAGTAGCCGCAATGCGGTGCTGGTCGGAACGTTGGCCCGGCGCGCGGCCTCGGCCAGCGATACCGCGCCCGAATCAGTGACCTCGGCAAGTAGTTGTAGCGCGCGATCGACTGAGCGCGTTGCGGTTGGTTGGGGTGGATCCGCGTCCATCGCCGCCATCAGTGCCCTTCACTGTGTTGCTTCGCCAGGCGGGGGTCCTGGCCTCTATTTCACTAGATGGCAATTGGATGCCGTCTAGTGGTAGGATTGTGGCATGGTGACAGCGAGGATGTCTACGGGCGGCGTCGAGGCCCTCGGGGGAGATGGCGCCGTGCGGCGGCGGGTTGATCTCGTTATTGCCCATGCGACGGAGTTGCTTACCTGCGCAGGGAGCGCGGCTCCCATCCGCGGCGAGGAACTAAGTCGCATCGAGATACTCAAGGACGGTGCCGTCGCCGTCCGCGACGGCAGGATCGTGGCGGTCGGACCAACACCCGAGGTGCTCGCCAACTACGCGGCGGATGCCACGCTCAACGCCGCAGGTCGGCTCGTCACCCCTGGTCTCGTCGATGCGCATACCCATCTGGTTTACGGCGGCACACGGCATGCCGATTGGGAAGACCTTGCGGTCGGTCGACCGGCTACCGGGCTCGGCGGTGGCATCATGCGTACAGTGCGCGCTACCCGCGAGCTCTCTGCTGATCAACTGCGAGTACGGGCGCTGCGGGATCTTGACGTGATGCTGGCGCACGGCACGACGACGGTAGAAGCCAAGACCGGATACGGGCTCGATGGCGAGACGGAACTTCGACTGCTCGAGGTAATGGCGAATCTGCGGCACGAGATTCCCGTGGTGGCTACCTATCTTGGCGCTCACCTGCAGCCAACTGACTATCCGGGCAGTCGGGCTGACTATCTCAAACTGGTGCGAGACCTGCTCCCCGAGGCAGCGAAGTACGCGGAGTACTGCGATATGGCCTGCGATCCAGCCTGCTTCACCGCCGAGGAATGCGCCGAGGTCGCGACCGTGGCGCGTGCGGCGGGCATGCGTCTGCGGCTGCATGCTGATCAAACCGGCGATGCCGGGGGTGTGGCGCTGGCAGCCCAGCTCGGCGCGAGCTCGGTCGATCACCTGGACGCGATATCAGCTGCCGGGCGTGCCGCACTCGCCAGCTCGCCCACAGTGGGCATGATCTTTCCTGGTGTTAGCCAGCATATGCTCGACACCATCCCGGCGGTTGGGGGCGGGCAACCGTCCCAACCGGACGCGCCTGGCTGGGTTCGTCAGCTCATCGACAGTGGCGCCGCGCTTGGACTCGCCACGGACTACAACCCCGGCACCTGCCCCACGCCGTCAATGCAGACCGTCATGCAGTTGGCCGCACGGCTATATCGCTTGAGTTACGCGGAAATCTGGCAGATGTGCACCATCAACGCCGCGCATTCGCTCGATCGCGGAGGCGAGATCGGCAGTCTGGAGCCCGGCAAACGAGCGGATATCCTGGTGTGGTCGGTACCCGAACACGGCATGCCCATTCACCGCTTCGGTGTCAACCTCGTGGACACAGTCCTCATCGCCGGTAAGCGCGCCCAACCAGTCAGTTAGGGGCTCTCTGCCACATCTTGCTGCCCGTGCGCGACCGTCAGCGTCGGACTCAGGGCTTGGCGAGTTCCGCGAGCCGATCGGCGAGGAGTTCGATATCCGCGTAGGTCGTGCGGTGATTCGTGACGGCGACCCGGATTCCGGCCTTGCCACGCAGTCTGGGCATTGTGCGGGCCGAGCCAGGTGCCCGCTGAGTAGCCGATCCAGGTGATCTTCCAGGACAGTGCCAGAGGTTCACAGCTCGCCTCGGGCGATGAGCTGTTTGGCGATGACGTTGTGCTGGATCTCGTTGGTGCCCTCGTCGACGATCATCAGCGGGGTGTCCCGGAATACCGCTCCATGTCGAATTCGGTGGAGTAGCCATATCCGCCGTATACCCGGATCGCGTTCAGCGCGATCTCCATCGCCGTTTCCGAAGCGAACAGTTTGGCCGTGCCCGCCTCTGTATCGCAGCGCTGTACGGAGTCCAGCTTGTCCGCGGCGACGGCGACCACGACAGACTCGCTAACCTAAAAGAACGCGGTCACACCCAGTAACCGCACGATCTCCAAGGAATACAGCAACGGACTGCGGCTACCGCACCCCTCACCAACGTTTTCTCTTCAGACTGCGGTCACCGGGCGCGAGGTGCGCCACCGGGAAGATGTGATCTGCGTCAAAACACGACGTTCAGATGAACTCGGGGCCCTGTTTCGGCGACCACTTCGACGGATCGCAGAGCCGGAAGAGAAGCGGGTGCCCATGACGGTCGACGAAAGCGTTGAACCTGACCGAGCCGTGCCGGCACCGTCCGGATGGTCCGGTGTGCGGTCATTGTTGTTGCGGCTGCATTTCTATGCCGGGATCCTCATCGCTCCGTTCCTCGTTGTCGCCGCGCTCAGCGGCCTGTTGTTCGTGTTCACCCCCCAACTGGACGAACTGGTCTACGACGATGTCGTGTCCGTGGCGGACAGTCCAGCCTCAGTGCCGCTTGCCCAGCAGGTAGACGCTGGTCTGACCGCACGGCCCGATGACACGCTGATGGCGGTTCGTCCCGCGACCACCGGCACGGACGCCACGCAGATCATCTTCGCCGCACCTGATCTGCCGGAAAGCTACCGCAGAACCGTATTCGTCAACCCACATTCCGCAGAGGTCACCGGTGTTCTGGAGACCTACGGCAGCGGTCAGGCGCTACCCATTCAGGCATGGGTGGACAACCTGCACCGCGGCCTGCACCTCGGCGATATCGGCAGGCTCTACAGCGAGCTCGCGGCCAGCTGGCTGTGGATCGTCGCCATCGGTGGCGTCGTGTTGTGGTTCAGTCGGCGTCGTAAACGAACCCTGCTGCGACCGGAGTCAGGAGCGAAGGGGCGGCGCAGGACGTTGTCCTGGCACGGCGCCACTGGCATGTGGCTCGCTGTCGGGTTGGTGTTCCTGTCCGCCACCGGGTTGACGTGGTCGCAGTATGCGGGTGGCAACATCACCGAGCTGCGTTCCGCCCTTTCCTGGGAAACACCCGCGGTCTCCGGTACCGTACACTCGCCCACGGTGTCCAGTTCGGACGTGGGACTGGACCGGATCACCGCCGCGGCGCGTGAACGCGGTCTGTCCGGCGATATCGAAGTCACGCCACCCAGTGGCACTGGCGAGGCCTATATCGTTCAACAGGTCGGCAGGCAGTGGCCTACCCAGCAGGACTCGGTGGCTATCGACCCGGCGAACGCCCAGGTGACCGAGACCCTCCGGTTCGAGGACTTCCCGCTCATCGCCAAGCTTGCCCGCTGGGGCATTGATGCGCATATGGGCCTGCTCTTCGGCTGGGTCAACCAGGTCGTGCTCGTCCTACTCGGCGGCGGGCTGCTCTGCGTCATCTTCTGGGGCTATCGCATGTGGTGGTTGCGTCGGCCGACGCGTGGCATGCGGCGTGGATTCGGCCGGCCGCCCTTACGCGGTATGTGGCGTCGGGTACCCGGTTCAGTGTTGGCTCCACTCGCGGTATTGGCCTTGTTCGTGGGCTATTTCGTCCCACTGCTTGGTATCTCCCTACTGCTGTTCCTGCTCTTGGACTGTGTGCTCGGCCTGCGTGCCCGACGTGCTGTCGGTGACCGGAAGGAAGTCGCGTCGTGATCGATGCTCCCGTACTGCGCTGGCTGCTGACTCTGGTGTTCGCTGCCACGACCTTGTGGTATGCCAGGGTTCTGGTGCTGCCCGCCGCCCGGCTTGCCGTCCGCGTCGACGCAGCCTGGCACATGCTGATGAGCATCGCGATGGTGGCAATGGCCTGGCCGTGGGGAATGAGTCTGCCGACCGTGCCCCAGACCGTCCTTTTCGGCGTCGCCTCCGTCTGGTTCATCGGTCGGATCGCGTTCCATCGCGGCGGTGATCACGCTGGGACGCTGGCCGCGTCCCGCTCCGCCGGGGTGCATCATGCCGCGATGATGGCGGCCATGGCGTGGATGGTGGCCAGTATGCCCAGCCTGATGAGTGGACACGGGTCCGATTCGGGCGGTGGTCAGCACCATCACGCGCTGGCCGGCGGAGCAGCCATACCCGTCGCCGAGGCCAGCCAGGCCGCCGCGCCAACCGCGCTGGTCGTCGCCAACGTTGTCCTCGGCGCGGTGTGCATCATCGCCTGCCTGCCGTGGCTCGCGCAGGCCTTCGACCTGGGGCGCGGACTGACCGGTTCACGTTCGCCAGGGCTCGGTCGAGTTGTTGTTGACCGTTGTTGTCACGCTGCCATGACTTTCGGCATGGGCGTGATGTTCCTGGCGATGAGCTCCGGGTAAGTCGGTCGCGCCATTGCTGACACTCCGATCTGTACTGTCCTTAATGGTCGACCTGGGAGTTGGTCACCAGCCACGCCCCTGCCGAAAGTCCTTCGATAAAGGGACCGAGTTCTCGCGTCAGCACGGCGACTGAGCGGAGACGATTGGGCATCGGAGCCGCTGGTTGGCGCATCCTGGTATCCGGCCGGCGGTGCTGGCGGCGAAGGCTGAGGTCATCAGCCGAGTATTTCGGGAGTCCGCATGAGCACGGTAACACCAGTAGACGGCGCGATCGTGGTGGGCGTCGACGGATCCGAGTCGGCGACACGTGCCGTTCGGTGGGCCGCCAAGCTGGCCGCGAGTCGAGGCATCGCATTGCATCTGGTACACGGTTTTGGCGTGGTCGCCGGCCGAGCAGATGCTGAGCCATCGCCGGACAGTTTCCTGGGTTCGATGAAACGACAGGGTTTCAGTTTGTTGACTGAGGCTGAAAAAGTCGTCACCGATGCGCATGACGATCTGGTCGCCACCACCTCGCTGCGAAACGAACCACCTATTACCGTGCTGAAGAAGCTGTCGCGTTCGGCGCACATGATCGTGCTTGGTTCATCCGGCCTCGGTGGCTTCGAAGGCATGTTGCTTGGCTCAACCGCGGTGGCGGTGGTGAGCTATGCGCGCTGTCCCGTTGTCGTCGTACGCGGACGCGAGGAGATACCGGCGGACAGCCCGGTCGTCGTCGGGATCGACGGAAGCCCGGTAACTGAACGTGCGATCGCCGCTGCTTTCGATGAAGCCGCGCGTCTGGAGGTTGGTCTCGTCGCGGTGCACGCGTGGTCGGATACCAGCTACGACAGTGTGTTCGGCACATCGCCACTGTTCATCTACACGGATTCGCCTGCCGACAACGAACGTCAGGTGTTGACCGAGAGTCTCGCCGGCTGACCGGACAAGTACCCGGATGTTGCGGTGAATCAGGTCGTCGTACGTGACCGGCCACGGCAGCAGCTCATCGACTGGTCCGCCAAGGCACAGTTGATCGTCGTCGGTAGTCGCGGCCGCGGCGGATTCCGTGGTCTGCTGCTGGGATCGACCAGTCAGGCGTTGCTACACCACGCGGATTGCCCGGTAATGATCGTCCGGCCCCAGCCACGAGCTAATCGGCCAAAGTAGATGAAATGGATGCCGTGGTACGTAGCGGGCGCCGCCCCCGTGTGGCCCTCGTGGGCACCACTCAAGATACCCGCACCGTGTGTTCAGCGGCGTCGACCAGTTCGCCGATCACCGTAGCGCCGGGAATCTCGCCGGCGATGAGCAGTCCGCCTGAGGTCTGTGCATCTGCGAGCAGTAGCGCGTCGTCATTGCTGACGGTGGTGAGGTCGACATGAGGTCGTACCCACTCCAGATTGCGGCGAGTGCCCCCGCTGACGTATCCACTCCGCACCGCGTCTCGCGCCCCGTCCAAATACGGCACCGCGGCGGCATCGACGATCGCTGATACGCCGCTTGCTCTGGCCAGTTTGTGCAGATGTCCCAGCAGGCCGAATCCGGTGACATCAGTTGCACAGCGGTGGCCGGCAGTGACCGCGGCGCGCGCGGCGTCCGCGTTCAGTCTGGTCATGGCGTCAATGGCAGGTTGGTGACGGTAACCGGTCGATTTGTGATGGGTGTTGAGCACGCCGATACCAAGCGGTTTGGACAACGACAGTGGCTGCCCAGCTCGGCCAGTGTCGTTGCGCAACAGCGTGTCGGGTGCCGCGAAGCCGGTGACGGCGAGCCCGTACTTTGGTTCCGGGTCCGCGACGCTGTGGCCGCCGGCAAGGTGGCAGCCAGCCGCGGTGCAGACGTCCATGCCGCCGCGCAGAACCGCGGCAGCCAGTTCCGTCGGCAGCACATCCCGTGGCCAGCCCAGCAGGTTCACCGCCACGCTCGGCCTGCCGCCCATGGCGTACACATCGGACAGAGCATTCGCGGCCGCGATCCGCCCCCAGTCGTACGCGTCATCGACTACCGGCGTGAAGAAGTCCGTGGTGAGAATGAGCGCGGATTCGTCGCTGATCTGTACGACGGCGGCATCATCACCACCAGGGAGTCCCACGAGCAGCTCGTCGGCTGCTCCAATCGTTCGCGTCGACAGGCGGTCGACCATCGCTTCCAACTCGTCCGGCGGAATCTTGCAGGCACAGCCGCCGCCCTGAGCGTAGTGAGTCAAACGGTAATCCATACTCCTCATGCTGCCCACAGGAATGCTCACCGCGCACGTCGGCGATTGAGCTGAGACAATGGCCGTACCGTGTAAGGGAGGCGTATCCGGCCTGGTGGCCGGCGCGGTCTTCAAAACCGTTGAACGGCATACCTTGCCGTTGGCGGGTTCGATTCCCGTCCGCCTCCGCCACCACGCCTAACGGAGTGAGTCACGATGCGTGCCGACCCCCGCAGGCACATCCCGGGCACCGACACTCTGCTGGCCAGTCCAGAGTTCGCCGACGCCCTGCGTTCACTGGACCGGCATACGGTGAAGTCCGCGGTGGTGCGCGCTCAACAGCTGGCTCGGACTGGCCAGATCACACCCGGCGAGGTTGCTGATGTTGCCCTGATGTCCTTGGGTACGGCCGGGTCGACGATACGCACCGTGCTCAATGCCACCGGTGTGCTGGTACACACCAACCTCGGAAGGGCGCCACTGTCGAGGGCCGCCGTGGATGCCGTGTGTCGGGCGGCGGGCCACACGAACGTGGAGTTCAACCTGAGCTCCGGTAGCCGTGATCGCCGTGGGAGAGGCGCGTTGGACGCCCTGGCCGCGGCGGTACCGGCGGCCGAGGACGTACACATCGTGAACAACAACGCGGCGGCCCTGCTGCTCTGCGCGCTGGCGATGGCAGAGGGGGGCAGGGAGATCGTGGTGAGTCGCGGGGAAATGGTGGAGATCGGCGACGGGTTTCGGATCCCGGAGCTGCTCGAGTCAACCGGTGCGCGGATCCGGGAGGTAGGAACCACCAACCGCACCCGGCTAGCCGATTACGCGGCGGCCCTGGGGCCGGATACCGCCTTCGTGTTGAAGGTGCACCCGTCGAACTACCGCATCGAGGGTTTCGTGGCGGACGTGCCCCTAGCCGAGCTCGCCACCCTCGACGTACCGGTCGTAGCGGACATCGGCTCGGGATTGCTCGCGCCGCACCCGATGCTGCCGGATGAGCCGGATGCGGCCACCGCCGTGCGCTCCGGCGCCGCGCTGGTCACAGCCAGCGCGGACAAGCTTCTCGGCGGGCCGCAAGCTGGTCTGCTGCTGGGTAAGCACGTGCTAGTGGACAAACTGCGCCGGCATCCCAGCGCCCGTGCGCTGCGGGTCGACAAATTGACCCTCGCTGCTCTCGAGTCGACCCTTCGGGAGCCGCCCGTACCCGTCGCGGCCAGGCTGGACACTGATCCAACTGAGCTGCGTGGTCGAGCGGCCACTATCGCCGAGCGGCTGAGCGCGGCGGGTATCGACGCACACGCGGTCGAGTCACACGCGACGATCGGTGGTGGGGGCGCGCCAGGACGATGGTTGCCCAGCGCGGCGGTCAGCCTGCCCGAATCGGTGGCGCCGCGGTTACGCACCGCCGAGCCCGCCGTGGTCGGGCGCCTGGAGCACTCGCGCTGTCTGCTCGACCTTTTCGCGGTAACGCCGGACAGCGACACGGCGCTGATCGAGGTGGTGCGGCGGTGCATGTCGTAGCTACCGCCGGACACGTCGACCATGGCAAGTCAACACTGGTGCGGCAGCTGACGGGAATGGAGCCCGACCGGTTGGCCGAGGAGCGTGACCGTGGGCTGACCATCGAGCTCGGTTTCGCCTGGACCCGGCTCGCCGACACCCGGCTCGCTTTCGTCGACGTGCCGGGGCATCACCGGTTCGTGTCCACCATGCTCGCTGGGCTTGGCCCGGTGCCAGCGGTGATGATGGTCGTGGCCGCGGATGAGGGCTGGATGCCACAGTCGCAGGAGCACCTGGACGCGCTACACGCCCTCGGCGTCCAGCATGGGCTACTGGTTGTCACCAAGTCTGACCGTGCTGATCCAGCGCCGGCCATGGCCGACGCCGCTACCCGGCTGGCCGCAACCTCGCTGGGAACCGTGCCCGCCGTAGCGGTCAGTGGCCGGACCTCGGCCGGGCTACCGGAGCTGCGCCGCGCACTTGCCGACGTTGTCGCGGGCCTGCCGGGGCCGGACCTCGACGCGGATGTGCGGCTGTGGGTCGATCGAGCCTTTACGGTGCGCGGTGCGGGCACCGTGGTAACCGGGACGCTCGCGGCGGGCACGATCCGCGCGGGTGACGTCCTGGCTGTCAGCGGCGCGGAGCGTGAGGTACGCGTGCGGGGCTTGCACACGCTGGGACAACCGACGACTACGGCGGCCGCGGTGGCGAGGGTCGCGTTGAATCTGCAGGGAATCGAGGCGACGTCAATCTCCCGAGGCGACGCGGTGCTCACACCGCGGAGGTGGACCCGCGCCGACGTCGTCGACGTCCGGGTACGTCGGGCGCAGGCCGGTGAACTGAACCGCGAGCAGGTACTGCATACCGGTTCCGCGGCCGTCCCGGTCCGCGTACGGGCATTGGGTTCGGATAGCGCCCGGCTGAGGCTGCATCGGCCGCTTCCGCTACGGGTCGGCGATGGCGGCCTGCTGCGTGATCCTGGATTGCACCTGATCAGCGCAGGGATCGAGGTCCTTGATATCGATCCGCCCAGCCTCAGTCGTCGCGGAGCGGGCGCCGCGCGCGCCGCTGAACTGCGCGGGGCCGATGCCGCCGCACTGAGCATCAGCTTGATACGCCGCAGACGCTTCGTGCGTGCTGACGAGTTGGCCGTGGCGGGCCTGCCACCTGCGGGAAGGTTGGTCTCGGGGTGGGCAGTCGATGGCGCTGTCTGGGAGGAGCTGATCGACGCCGCTCGGGATCGTGTTGACCAGTGGCACCGGGTCGATCCGGTAGCCGCGGGTGCCCCTGTCCAAGCGCTGCGCCGGGAGCTTGCCGTACCCAGTACCGAGATCATGCTCGCGGTCCTCCGCGAAGGCGGCCTCGTGGTTGACGGTGGTATCGCGCGACACGGTGGCCAACAGCTACCGGCCCGGGTGATCCAGGGACTCGACGCGTTGGACGCACATCTCGCGGAGCGGCCTTTCCAAGCCCCAGATGCCGGACAGCTCAATCGTTGGGGCCTCGGCGCCCGAGAGCTCGCCGCGGCGGAACGTCTGGGCAGGCTGACCCGGATCACCGACCACGTGGTGCTCGGAGCCGAGGCGCTCGCCGCCGCGACCACGGTCCTGCGAACCATTCCACAACCTTTTACGGTCAGCCAGGCGCGGGTAGCGCTCAACACCACACGGCGGGTCGCAATACCCCTGCTGGAGCGCCTTGACTCGGCAGGGTTCACGCGAAAACGTCCCGACGACACGAGGGTCGCACCGCCGGAGACCTGACGTGCACTGCATGCGCGGCGAGCAACACCTATGCTGGAGAGCGCAGGAACCGCAGCAGCGACAACGCGGTGGTGATCTGACGTGCGTCGATGGCTGAACAAGTGGCCGCTCTTTCGACAGCTGACGGGTTCGGACCGGCTCGGGCTCGGGTCGGCGGTGCAATCGGGGCGTTCGCGGCAGATGCGAGCGCGCACCGAAAACGCCGAGAAAGTCGCGAAGTCCATCTGCCCGTACTGCGCGGTCGGCTGCGGCCAGCGAATCTTCGTTTCCAACGGCACGATCACCCAGATCGAAGGGGACAGCGACTCACCGATCTCCCGCGGCCGGCTGTGCCCGAAAGGATCCGCGAGCAAGCAACTCGTCACGAGTCCCACCCGGGAGCGATGGGTGCGCTATCGCAGGCCGTACGCCACGGATTGGGAGTACCTTCCGCTGGATACCGCCATGGACATGATCGCCGATCGGGTAATCGAGACACGCGAGCGTACCTGGCAGAAGACTGACGAGGCGGGAGCTCCCGTCCAGCGCACCGAGGGGATCGCCAGTCTCGGCGGCGCCGCGCTGGACAACGAAGAGAACTATCTGATGAAGAAGCTCTACACGGCGCTTGGCGCCGTGCAGATCGAAAATCAGGCGCGCATTTGACACTCCGCGACGGTTCCCGGTCTGGGAACCTCCTTCGGTCGCGGCGGCGCCACGACTTTCCAGCAGGACCTAGCGAACGCGGATTGCATCGTCATCCAAGGCTCCAATATGGCCGAAGCGCACCCAGTCGGATTCCAGTGGGTGGTCGAGGCGAAACGGCGGGGCGCCCGGATCGTCCACATTGATCCGCGATTCACCCGCACAAGCGCGCTCGCGCACGAGTTCATGTCGGTGCGGGCCGGCACCGATATCGCCCTGCTTGGCGGTCTGATCAACTACGTGTTGACGCATGAGCGCGACTTTCGCGATTACGTGACCGCCTATACCAACGCCGGGGCGATCCTGCGGGAAGAGTTCGCCGACACCGAAGACCTCGATGGCCTGTTCTCCGGGTTCGATCCCGACACAGGAAGCTATGACGTCGCGAGCTGGGCCTACGAAAACGTGCCCGACGTGTCACCCGCGGTCGGTAAGGAGCGATGGGTCGAGCCAACCAACCGTGGCCCGAGCGTCGGCGGTCGGCGGGACGACGAGGCGGCTACGGTCGAACAGTTCGGTAGCGGGGGAGCGACCGTAGGTGGCAAACCGAAGGTCGACCCGACCTTGCAGCATCCTCGGTGCGTGTACCAGGTCCTCAAGCGGCATTTCGCGCGCTACACGCCGGCCGCCGTCGCCGAGATCTGCGGCGTGGACATCGAGCAGTTCCTCGACGTGGCCCGCGCCATCACCGAGAACTCCGGTAGGGAGCGCACTACCGCGTGGGTGTACTCGGTTGGCTGGACGCAACACACCGTCGGCGCGCAGAACATCAGGTCGGCCTCGATCCTGCAACTATTGCTCGGCAATATTGGGCGTCCTGGCGGCGGAATCCTCGCGCTTAGGGGACACGCCAGCATCCAGGGCTCGACCGATGTGCCCACTTTGTTCAATCTGCTACCCGGCTATCTGCCGATGCCCGACGCGCATCGGCACCCCGATATCGACAGCTACGTTCGTGCTGATGAAGGTAGAATCGGTTTTTGGGGGAATATCCGTGCTTACGCGGTCAGTTTGCTGAAGGCGTACTGGGGCGATCACGCCACGGCCGCCAACGACTTCCGGTACGACCACCTCCCGCGGTTGACCGGTGATCACGGCACCTATCAAACCGTTCGGGATCAACTCGCGGGTCGAGGCAAGGGCTATTTCCTGGCCGGCGAGAACCCGGCTGTCGGGTCCGCCAACGGCAAGCTGCAACGCCTTGGGATGGCGAACCTGGAATGGTTGGTGGTTCGCGATATGCGGTTGATCGAAAGTGCGACCTTCTGGAAGGACGGCCCGGAGATCGACACGGGCGAGCTCGACACCGAGCGGATCGGCACGGAGGTGTTCTTCCTGCCGGCTGCTTCGCACGCCGAGAAAGACGGCACGTTCACCAACACCCAACGGCTGTTGCAGTGGCACGAGAAAGCAGTCGAACCTCCAGAAGAAGCGCGCAGCGACTTGTGGTTCTACTACCATCTCGGGCGGATCATCCGGGAGAAGCTGGCCGACAGCACTGATCCTCGCGATCTACCTGTCCAGGAACTGACCTGGTCTTACCCGACCGAAGGTCCACATGCCGAGCCCAGTGCACAAGCCGTGCTCGCCGAGATGAGCGGTTTCGGGCCGGACGGCCCCCTGTCCGGCTACCCGCAGCTGCGTGCCGACGGATCCACCTCGTCCGGCTGCTGGATCTACTGTGGAGTGTATGCCGACGGCCATAACCAGGCGGCCAACCGGCAACCGTACTCGGAGCAGTCCTGGGTGGCGCCCGGTTGGGCGTGGGCATGGCCAGACAACCGGAGAATTCTGTACAACCGTGCATCCGCCGATCCCCAGGGGCGCCCGTGGAGTGAGCGTAAACGCTACCTCTGGTGGGATGAGGAGCAGCGGCGATGGGCAGGGCCAGACCGGCCGGACTTCGAGGCCGAGAAACCGCCGGACTTCCAACCAGAACCGAACGCAACGGCTCAAGATGGTTTGGCCGGCGACGAGCCGTTCATCATGCAAGCGGACGGCAAAGGGTGGCTGTTCGCTCCGGCGGGACTTCTCGATGGTCCGCTACCCACCCACTACGAGCCCGTGGAATCACCTGTGCCCAACTCGCTGTACGGGCAGCAGGAGAATCCGATATTCCGGCCTTACCAGCACGCGGGAAACCGCTACCATCCGATCGACAGCGATGTCTATCCCTACGTATTCACCACCTATCGTCTCACCGAGCACCACACCGCCGGCGGTATGAGCCGGATGCTGCCGTACCTGTCCGAACTGCAGCCGGAGTTCTTCTGCGAGGTCTCCCCGGCGCTGGCGCGCGAGCGCGGGCTTCGTCATCTTGGCTGGGCAACCATTGTCTCCGCGCGCTCCGCGATCGAGGCGCGAGTGATGGTGACCGACCGGATCCGTCCGTTGCGTGTCCGGGGTCGGGTCGTACACCAGGTGGGATTGCCCTACCACTGGGGCACGAATGGACTGTCCATAGGGGACGCGGCCAACGATCTGCTGCCCATTGCGCTCGAGCCGAACGTGGACATCCAGGAGTCGAAAGCGGCGACCTGTGACATCCGGCCCGGCAGGCGTCCACGGGGGCGGGCGCTACCGGAGCTTGTACGCACGTATCGCCGACGGGCGGGAATCGAAAGGAGCGACTCATGACCTCGACCGGCTATTCGTCGCCACAGGCACGGATGGGCTTTTTCACCGATACGTCAGTCTGTATCGGATGCAAGGCATGTGAGGTGGCCTGTAAGGAATGGAACGCGGTACCAGCTGGCGATGGGCCCGGAACCGATGCGGCGGCTGGCATGGATCTGCTCGGCATGTCCTACGACAACACGGGTGGTCTGGATGCCAATACCTGGCGGCATGTGGCTTTCATCGAACAACATGTTCCCGCTGCGGCCGAGCCGAGCGCACCCGTCCAGGCCGGCCCGGCCACGGCGGAAGACCTGGGTATGCCGACGGTCGGAGCGCCGCGGCAGGGAGACGCGCAGGAGAACGCGGGGGTTCGCTGGCTGATGTCTTCTGACGTGTGCAAGCACTGTACCCATGCCGCGTGCCTGGACGTATGTCCAACGGGTGCGCTGTTTCGTACCGAGTTCGACACCGTGGTGGTGCAAGAGGACATCTGCAATGGCTGTGGCTACTGCGTGCCCGCGTGCCCGTACGGTGTCATCGGCAAACGTGAGGGGGATGGGCGAGCGTTCAAGTGCACGCTGTGCTACGACAGGTTGGGCTCGGGGCTGCAGCCGGCGTGTGCGACGGCCTGCCCTACCGAGTCGATTCAGTATGGCGAACTCGACGAGTTGCGGGCGCGCGCCGAGGCCCGCCGGCGAGAGCTGCATGATGCAGGGGTTACGGAGGCGCGGCTCTACGGGGAGGACCCCGATGATGGTGTGGGCGGTGACGGGGCTTTTTTCCTGTTGCTGGATGAACCAGAGGTGTATGGGTTGCCACCGGACCCGGTCGTGACCACCCGTGATCTGCCGGCCATGTGGCGCATGGCGGCACTGAGCGCGGCGGGAGTCGTAGCGGCGCTGGTCGGATCGTTGCTGGGGCGCCGGTGAGTGCCGAGGGTCGGCCGGATCGGACTCCGGTCACGACGAATGACTCGTACTACGGTCTGCCGATTGTCAAGGAACCGGCATGGCAGCAGCCGGACGTACCGCTGTACCTGTTCCTCGGTGGCGTGGCTGGAGTGTCGGCCTCGATGGCCGCGCTGGCGCGGCCGCTGGGCCGAGACGCGTTGGCCAAGCTGGGCACCGTGACCGCGGCGACGGGCTCCGTCGCCAGCCTGGGCGCGCTGATTCACGACCTCGGTAGGCCCGCGCGTTTCCTGTACATGTTGCGGGTATTCAAACCGACGTCACCGCTGTCGGTTGGCTCCTGGATCCTCGCACCGTTTTCCGCGTTGGCGTCGATGTCCGCGACATCCGTGCTGACCGGAAAGTTTCGCACGGTGGGTGCGCTCGCTGGAGCCGTCGCGGGCATACTTGGACCAGCGATGTCTACCTACACGGCCGTTCTGTTGGCAGATACGGCTACTCCCGCCTGGCACGAGGCTTACCGCGAACTGCCGGTGGTGTTCGCCGGCAGTGCGATGACCAGTGCGGCTGGCGTCGCGCTGATCGCACTGCCCAAACGCGACAGTGCGCCGGTCAGCAGGCTGGCGGCGGTGGGTGCGACAGCCGAGTTGGCGGCCGCGCATCGGCTCCGCACCCGGCTTGGCATCATCTCCGAGACCTACCGAGTTGGCCGAGCGGGCAGCCTGCTGAAGGCGGTCGAGGTGCTCACCGGGGCCGGGGTGGCGCTGACGGCGACCGGGCGGACGAGCCGAATAGCCCGTGCGTTGGCCGGCGGTGCTTACCTGGCCGCTGGACTGTGCACCCGGTTCGGGGTGTACGCCGCCGGAGTGGCGTCCACACGGGACCCCAAGTACGTCGTGGAGCCCCAGCGCGAGCGACGCGGCAGGGTTTGAGCTAACCAGGCTTGCTGGCCACGAGTTGTCCGGCGGCTTCGGCGATGGCATGTGCGTCGATGCGCGCCTGTCTCATCAGCTCCGCTGCCTTGCCTGAGCCGGGCATCGTCCGCACCGCGAGTTTGGTCACCGGCACGGGAGTGTCCGCAGACGCCAAGGCCTCGAGTACGGCGTCGCCGACACCGCCCTCTGGGTGATGGTCCTCGACGGTCACGATGGCGCCGGTCTCGACGGCCGCACGGGCAATGGTTTCGGTATCCACTGGCTTGATCGAGTAGAGATCGATAACCCGAGCGCGTAGGCCTTCGCTCGCCAGGTTCTCCGCCGCGGAGAGCGCTTCATGCAACGTCACACCCGCCCCAACGAGAGTGACGTCGGTGCCGTCGCGCAACACGGTACTACCCCCGATGGGAAACTCCTGCGCGGGATCGTAGAGCACCGGTACCGAGCCGCGACTGGTACGCAGGTAGCAAACGCCTGAGCTGTCGGCCAACTGCTCGACGAGGACGGCCGTCTGGTTGGCATCCGACGGGCAGAGCACGGTGCTGCCGTGAATCGCGCGGAAAGCCGCGATATCCTCAAGGCCCATCTGCGAAGGCCCGTCTTCGCCTGTCGCCACACCCGCGTGGGAGCCCATCAACCGAATGTTTGCTCGACTGATTGCCGCCATCCGAACGAAGTCGTACGCGCGCGTAAGGAAGGCGGCAAAGGTGGACGCGAAGGGACGCCAACCTCGTGCCTGCATACCCACAGCCGAGGCCACGAGTTGCTGTTCGGCGATGTACATCTCGAAATACCGGTCGGGATGCGAGTCGCGGAACAGTTCGGCGAACGTTGAGTTCGATACCTCGCCGTCCAGCGCGACAACGTCAGCGCGCAGCGTTCCGAGCTCGCGAAGTGCGGAACCGTAGGCGTGACGAGTCGCGGTCTCGGTACCTATCTCGTGACGTGTCAACGAAACTGGTGTTCTGCGGGCCGGTTGGTGTCCGGTTTCGGCGCCTGGTCTGGCTGGCGTGAAACGAAGATTGCGGCTGCCACCTAGTTGATCAATCGCCTTGTCCGGCTCTGCCAGCGGTTTACCGTGCTTTCCGTGCTGGTCTTCAACCTCGGCGACACCTTTGCCCTTGCACGTCCGCGCAAGGATGACGACGGGCCGATCACTCGCCTGTCCCGCTCGAGTAAGGGCGCGTTCGATTTGCCCCGCGTCATGTCCGTCGATTTCCAGTGCTTGCCAGCCGAATGCTTGGGCGCGTGCGGCATAGGCGGACAGGCCCCAACCGTGCATCGTCTCGCCCGTCTGGCCGAGGCGGTTGACGTCGACCAGTGCGACGAGATTGTCCAGGCGCTCGTGCGCGGCGTGCTCAAATGCCTCCCACACCGACCCTTCGGTCATCTCGCTGTCTCCGCACAGCACCCATACGCGCGCCGTCGAGCGGTCGAGGCGTTTGGCGGCGAGGGCAAGTCCGACGCCGATGGGCAAGCCCTGACCCAAGGAGCCAGTCGCGACGTCCACCCATGGCAGTAGGGGTGTCGGATGCCCTTCGATGCGGCTGCCGAAGCTCCGGAAGGTCATGAGTTCCTCGTCGTTGATCACGCCGACGGCCTTGTAGCCGGCATACAGCAGCGGTGACGCATGACCTTTGGAGAGCACGAAATGATCGTTATGCGGAGCCCGCGGGCGATCGAAGTCCAGCCGCAGGTGCCCATCGAAAAGGCCGGCAAGTAGATCAGCCGCCGACATCGCGGAGGTCGGGTGTCCAGAACCAGCCGAGCGCGCGGCGCGGATCGCGTCGACGCGCAACTGTTGTGCCATCTCATACCTGAACTGTGTTCGATCCACGGACACCGAGTTCCCGCCGGAATATGGCGTGAAACGTCTGGGCTGAATCGGGTCGTGGCGGTTTGACCAAACGCTGGTGCGATCGCCAGCACCTACGATGTTTCGGCCTGGGTAGTGCTGGGTACATATCCGGTAGCGGACAACTGTTCGCTGCCTGGCAGCGAACCGAGCCTCAGGTGAAGGAGGGTTCGGCATGCCGCAACAAGCATGGACCGCAAAGCAAGAACGTCAGTACAACCACATCAAACGGCAGAGTAAGCAGCGTGGTTATCCCGCTGACCGCGCCGAGGAGATCGCCGCGCGCACGGTCAACAAGGAACGTGCCCGCTCGGGGCATGCCACCCGGAGAAGTTTAGTGTCCACTGAGGATATCTCGGCTCCCCGTCGGGGTGGGATCCGATCTGGTAACAGATACGGTCCCGGGGGACGAACCAAACGGCAGCTCTACGCGGACGCCCAGCGGCAGGGGTTACCTGGACGCTCCACAATGACCAAGCAGCAGCTCGAAGCCGCATTGCGGGACCGATGAAAGGGCCAGGTATGGCCGGACGCCGGGTAGTCGTCGTCGGTGGTGGGTTTGGCGGTTTCCACGCGGCGAGGGAGTTCATGAAGGCAGTGCCGCGTGAGGCGAATGTCGAACTTATCCTGATCAACCCGACGGATTACTTCCTGTACGTACCACTGCTGCCTGAAGTCGCCGCCGGCATTCTTGATCCCCGTGCGATTACGATCTCCTTGCCAAGAACCCTGCCGGGCGTACGGCTGTTACTTGGACAGGTCACCGAAATCGATCCGACAGGTCAGTCCCTGACCTACGCCGATCCGGAGGGGCACAGCGGCACCCTCGCCTTCGACCAGTTGATCCTTGCCGCCGGAAGTGTGCACAAGTTGCTACCAGTTCCCGGCGTCGCGGACCACGGTCACGGCTTCCGGGGGCTACCGGAAGCGCTCTACCTGCGCGATCACATCACCCGCCAGCTCGAGCTGGCGGCAGCGACTGACGCGCCCGCCGAACGCTCGGCTCGCTGTACCTTCGTCGTCGTGGGGGCCGGCTACACCGGGACCGAGGTGGCGGCACATGGCCAGTTGCTTGCCGACTTGCTCGCGCGCCGCCATCCCGAACTAGCTGACCAACCAGTTCGCTGGATCCTGCTTGAGGCGACCGACCGGGTGTTGCCTGGCCTGGACAGACGGCTGTCGCGCACCGCGGACCGGGTGTTGCGCGAGCGCGGTGTGGAGGTATGCACCGAGACTTCGATCCGGGAGTCCACCCAAAACGGCGTCCGACTCGACGACGGGCGGTTCGTGCCAACGCGTTCGCTCGTATGGTGCGTCGGGGTCCGACCCGACCCGCTGGTAGCCGCGACAGGCTTGGACACCGTCGACGACCGGCTGGCCGTAGACGACTTCTTGGCCGTGCCAAGTCATCCATGGATCTTCGCATGCGGAGACGCCGCGGCGGTACCTCGCCACCGGTCGGGTGGGCTCGCTCCGATGACAGCCCAGCATGCGGTGCGTCAGGGCAAGGTCGCGGGTAGGAATGTCGCCGCCGCACTCGGGTTCGGGCGCGCGGCACGGTACCGACACCGCGAACGCGGCTTCGTGGTCGACCTCGGCGGGCGGAAGGCCGCGGCGAACCCGCTGCACCTGCCGCTGAGCGGTTTACCCGCGAAGGCGGTGACGCGTGGTTATCACCTCCTCGCCATGCCCACGAATCGCCTCCGGGTAGCGGTCGATTGGCTCCTGGACACCGTCATGCGACGACAACAGGTGCAGCTCGGCTTGGTTCGGTCTGGGGCGGTGCCACTGGACACCGCCTCACCTGAGGTACCAGACCTTGGTGTGGCGTACACCGGGCCAGAATCAGCCGGCAGAGCCCAGCCGGCCACACCAGACACTCACCAGGCCAACGCGCAGGAACGAAAGGCGCGGCATGGATCAGAATGACAAGACCCACGCTACCGAGCAGGTCGGGTCGAACGAGGACGTGGAAACCGATCCCGCGGCACTCAACAGCAGCGAGAGTCTGGACGAGGACCGACTCCAAGTCGACCCGCTGGAGAAAGGTGTCGAGCCGCCGGAAAGATGGGCGGCCGCGAACCAGTCCGAGATGACGGACTACGAGCAGGGGCGCGATCGCGGTATCGACAAGCGAATCGCGCAGGAGAAGTCAGACACCGAGCCGGAACATGTGCCGGATCGCCCGTTGGCCGCCACGCCGCAGAGTGAGCTCGATGAGTCCATTGACGACGTGGCGGAGAGACCGGAACCGGTGGTCCCGCAGGAACGAGTACGTAACGTGCCCACGGAGACGCCGCAGGCTGGTCGCAACGCCGACGATGCAGGCGGATTGGCCGAAAGCCTGCGCGAGCCCGACGATCCCAGCTAGTGCGGTGAATCCTCCAATTACCGGGAATGAGAGACGATGTTCAGCAGAATCTTGCGTTGGCTAGGCCACGCGCCGAACCCGTACTCGAATACCGAGTCTGATGCGGAAGCTGATCGGCATCAGGCACACAGTAGAGCAACCGGAGGACTGGACGAACACAGCTGTCCAGATGCCCATTCGACAACCGGTCCCGGTCGTAATGCGGAATTCGTCGGGAGAGTCGCGGGTGAGGACGCTGGACACATCGACGACGACGCCGAACGCCGGTACCGGTCCTCGAGAACATGGTGAACTATGGTGCGATTTGGCTACACGCTCATGACGGAGCAAGCTGGACCCAACGATCTCGTCGACTTCGCGTCGGGCGCCGAACAGGCGGGATTCGACTTCTCGGTGATGAGCGATCACTACTTTCCTTGGTTGGCTGAACAGGGGCATTCGCCCTACGCCTGGAGCCTCCTGGGGGCCGTCACGCAGCGGACCGAAGCCATCGAGCTCATGAGCTACGTGACGTGCCCGACGATGCGTTACCACCCGGCCGTGGTCGCGCAGAAAGCAACCACGATCCAACTACTGTCCAAAAACCGGTTCACCTTGGGGCTGGGGGCTGGTGAGAATCTCAACGAGCATGTCGTGGGACGTGGATGGCCGCCGGTGAACGTGCGACACGACATGCTCACCGAGGCGATCAATATCATCTCGAGCCTCTTCGAAGGGGGTTATGTCAACTACCGTGGCGAACACTTTTGCGTTGATTCCGCGAAGCTGTGGGACCTACCGGAACGTACCGTACCCATCGCCACCGCCGTTTCCGGGCCGCAGTCCGTCGGCCGATTCGCCCTTGCCTCGGACGCGATGATCGCGACGGATCCCGATCCGCAGCTGGCTATGCTCTGGGATCGGCGAGCAGGTCCGCGAGCACGCAAGATCGCGCAGTTCCCGGTCAGCTGGGACACTGATGCCGATCGTGCCAAGGAGCGAGCCCATAGTCAGTTCAGATGGTTTGCGGGCGGCTGGAAGGTCAACGCCGAGCTTCCCGGGCCGGCCGGATTCACGGCTGCGACGTCGTACGTTCGAAAGGCCGACGTCGCCGAGCGGATCCCGTGCGGCCCGGACGTATCGACGATCATCGAAGCCGCACGGCCGTTTGCGGAATCCGGGTTCAGCGATATCGCTCTTGTCCAAATAGGCGGCTCGACCCAGCGGGACTTCCTGAGATTCGCCGAAACCGAACTACTGCCCGAATTACGCGCCGCCTATGGGCACTGACCTCCACCCCGGCCATGACCCGGATGTCAACCCAGTGCGATCGGCGGCTGAAAGGAAGTGAGCTCACGTGGCGCGTGTCAGATCGTACACCCCATGCACGATGAACACTTCGAGGCGCTACGACTTCTTCGTCCTTGGCCTTGACCAGCGAAACCGGGAAACACTCTGGGATGTGCCGGGAATGGAACGCTGTCGCTTCCACTCGTTGCTCAGCGTTGCGGAACTGCTGCAACCACGTAACCTGTCGATGTCCGAGCTGCTTGCCAGAGCCGAGTGGCAGCTCGACAACTTCGACGGGACCGTGGACGCCATCGCTGGTTACTGGGATTTTCCGGTAAGTTCTATGGTACCACTGCTCTGTCATCGCCGGGGTCTTCCCGCGGCGAGCCTCACGGCCGTACTCAAATGCGAGCACAAGTACTGGAGTCGCCTCGAGCAGGAGAAGGTCATCGACGAGGTACCTCGTTTCGGCCTGGTTTCATTCCGAGCCGATGTGCCGCCGCCCGGAGTCAGTTACCCACTATGGCTCAAGCCAGTGAAGTCGGTGTCCTCGGAACTTGCCTTCAAAGTACATGACGACAACGAGTTCCGCGGTGCGCTTCGTCAGATCAGGGATGGCACAAGTCGAGTCGGCGAGCGTTTCCAGTACATCCTGGACCAGGTCGAATTACCCACCAAGATCACCGAGCTAGGTGGCGAAGGGTGCCTGGCCGAGGAAGCGGTATCCGGAACTCAGGTCACGGTCGAGGGCTACAGCACTGCCGGTGGAGTCACCATCTACGGAGTCATCGATTCGTACAATTACCCGGAGGGATCGAGTTTTCTCCGATACCAGTACCCGAGCGCCCTTCCCGGCGACGTGATCGACAGGCTCAGACGGGTATCCGAAAGAGTTATCAACCATATTGGACTCGTCGATACGGCGTTCAACATCGAGTACTTCTGGAACCCCTCGACGGGTGCCGTTCACCTACTCGAGATCAATCCTCGCCATTCGCAATCTCATGCACTGCTGTTCGACTATGTCGATGGGATCCCGAACCACCAGTGCATGGTGCAGATCGCGCTTGGGATGAGGCCAAACCTGTCCTACCGCGATGGGACCTACACGCTGGCGGCAAAATGGTTCTTGCGCCGGTTCACCGACGGGGAAGTGATACGGGTTCCGACCGACCTGGAAGTACGCGAAGTGGAACGCGCTGTTCCTGGCTGTTCGATCGAGATCCTGGTGCGGGAGGGGGACAGGCTCTCATCGTTATCCGAACAGGACAGTTACAGCTACGCGCTCGCGACTATCCACACTGGAGGTCAAAACGATGAGCAGCTTCAAGACAAGTACAACCGTTGCATCGAGTTGCTGAACTTCGACATCGTGGCGTAGGGAGTCGGCGTGCGCGAGATTGCCGAGTTTCCACATCAGGTTACCGAGGACGAACATATATCGATACCGCTGCGGGACGGTGTACAGCTGGCGGCGAGGATCTGGCGTCCGGCAACGTCTGGCACGTATCCGGTACCGGGTATCGTGGAGTTCATCCCGTATCGTAAACGTGACTTCACTGCTGTCCGGGATTCGATCCACCACCCCTATCTGGCGGGGCACGGGTACGCGTGCGTACGAGCGGATCTGCGCGGTAGCGGGGACTCCGAGGGGGTGCTGACCGACGAGTACCTCGACACGGAGCTCGCCGACGCGGAAGAAGTCCTCAGTTGGGTAGCTGACCAGCCCTGGTGCACCGGACGTACCGGGATGATGGGGATCTCCTGGGGTGGCTTCAATGCGCTGCAGGTGGCGGCTCGTCGACCGGACAGCCTGGGTGCGATCGCTACCGTGTGCTCCAGCGATGATCGCTACTCGGACGATGTGCATTACATGGGCGGGTGCCTGCTCGGTGACAATCTTTCGTGGGCATCCACGATGTTCGCCTATAACTCCAGCCCACCGGATCCGGAGCTCGTCGGCGAGCGCTGGCGTGACTTGTGGCTGGAGCGGTTGCGGAACAGCGGATTATGGTTGGACCAATGGATGCGCCATCAGCACCGAGACGACTACTGGCGGCATGGTTCCATTTGTGAAGACTACGGTTCCATCGCTTGCCCCGTCCTCGCGGTGAGTGGCTGGGCGGATGGCTATTCGAACGCGGTATTCCGGTTACTTGCCGAGCTCGGTGTTCCGTGCCGAGGACTCATCGGTCCCTGGTCGCACAAGTATCCGCATCTTGGCGAGCCCGGACCAGCCGTGGGTTTCCTACAGGAGCTCGTGCGTTGGTGGGATCACTGGCTGAAGGACGTGGACAACGGAGTTCTTCACACGCCGGCGCTGCGTACCTGGATGCAGGACAGCGTGCCACCATCCACGGCATATGAGGAACGGCCGGGGCGCTGGGTGGGCGAACCGTACTGGCCATCGCCGCACGTTACGTCGGAGATGTTCACGCTCGTCCCGAATGGCATCGTGCCAGTCGGACAGCGCCTGGATGCCGAGGAGCTCACCGTGGAATCGCCGCTTTCGGTCGGCCAGTTCGCCGGCAAATGGTGTTCCTACAGTGCGCCCCCGGACTTACCCTACGATCAGCGCGAGGAGGACGGGGGTTCGCTGGTCTTTGACAGCACCACGCTTACCGAGCGACATGAGGTGCTCGGCGCTCCGGTACTCGAACTCGAGATCGCAGTGAACAAACCGGTCGCGATGGTCGCCGCGCGTCTGTCCGACGTACTGCCGGACGGGCGCACTACCCGGGTTACCTACGGCTTGCTCAACTTGACACATCGCGGAGGGGACGCGGAGCCCGAACCCCTGGAGCCCGGGAAACGCTATCGCGTAACCGTGACGTTGAATGGCGTCGCTCAAGCGTTTCCGCCTGGCCACCGCATCCGGCTTTCCCTGTCGACCTCGTACTGGCCGCTCGCTTGGCCGCCCCCCGAGCCAGCAAGACTGAGTGTGTTCACGGGAGACAGCGCGCTGTGGCTGCCGTTCCGTCGCTTGCCGGAAGACACCAGGTCGTCGGAGGTTGAATTCGACGAACCCGTGGGTGCCTATCCGGTCCGCACGACCCAGCTTCGGCCCGGAACACAGCAATGGCGCGTCAACCGGGAACTCGTCAACTATTCAAGTGAGCTGCGGGTGGTCAAGGACGCGGGAACCTGGCTCCTCGACGACATCGATTTGCGGTTGAGTAAACGTGTCGAAGAGCGCTACAGCTGGATTGGTGATGACTTCGACTCGGTTCGGGGAGAAGTGACGACGTGGCTTGGCTTCGCGCGTGCCGGGTGGCGGGTGAGCACCATGACCCACACGGTGCTCACGTCGAACAGAACGCATTTTCAGCTTCATGCACGGCTCGATGCCTATGAGCACGACATGCGCGTCGTTTCCCTGAACTGGAACAAGGAAATCGAGCGGAACTGCGTGTGACCCATCCATGTTTCCCGAACGTGGTTTGCGCAAGCGGTAGGTGAGGGTAATACCGAGCTAGACCATAGGAAGGAGGTTGGCATGACTACGGTGCGGGATGTCCTCAGGCCGGACCCTGTCCGGGTACGGGAAGGCGAAACGGTGCAAGCCGCCGCTGAGATGCTCGCTCGTTATCGGATCAGTTCCGTACCTGTCGTCACCGAGCTTGACGAACCTCGGGGAATGCTGGCTGACCATGACATCGTGGTCTGGGTTGTCGCGCGAGGCCGCGACCCGCGATCCGTACGGTTGACCGACCTGGCGCAGCACCAGGGCGCACTCGTGAACGTTGACGACCACCCGGCCGAGGCGATGCGAAAGATGAGTGAGCAGCAGGTTCGACGTCTGCCGGTGGCGGAGCACGGTCGCGTCGTCGGGATGGTGGCATGGGCGGACCTGGCGAGATCGGTGGATGATACGGACGACAGTGGTGCACCCGCCGGTGGAGCAATGAACCCGTTGATGGAGAACGTGCTGCTGTAGCGGAACCTTCAGTTCCGAGAGATTCGCGGTGCCAGCGCAAAGGTACTTCCGTGTCGTCTCAGGCTTGGATCCAGTGCGATTGCCCTGCGCTGGCGGGAGCCGCCGACTTGTAGACGGACGGGGAGGCGAGATGATCCAGAAGCACCGTAGCCCGCAGGCGCTGCCCATGCGGCCGCGGCAGCGGGCGCGAGTGACTCACGCGTTACAGGAGTTTCTGTTTCTCCCGACCTTGGTTGCCGCTGGGTGCCTGGTTATCGGTGTCGGCACGGTAATTCTTGATCGTGGTGCCGGATCATGGGGTCACACCGCGCGCGAGTCGTTCGCTGCTCTCGCGCCGCCTGAGGCGGCCAGTTCGTTCGTCTCGACCGTGACGCCTGGCCTGCTCACGGTCATATCGATCATCTTCTTCGTGCTGCTCATGGCGGTGCAACATCAGTCGTCAACCTATAGTCCCGCGGTGCTCGATCAGTTCCTTCGGCGTAAGACCAACCAGGTCTTTTTTGGACTCTTTGTCGGGTTGACTACCTGTTCCTTGCTGTCACTCGGGTTATTGCCGCAAGGAAAGGCAGTGGTGTCCGGGACGGCGGTCGCCGCGATGACGATCGTGACGTTGTTCTCGCTGCTGGTCTTTGCTTACAGCACCGTGGACCAGATGCGTCCGAGCGCGACGGTATGGATGCTGGAGAAACTGGCCGTTGACGCTCGCGCATCGCAGCAGCCGCTACTTGCTCGGTGCCGTAGTGAGCCGCTGCGGACCGACTTGCCGGCCCGTGAAGTGCGATCTGAGTGTGTGGGCTATGTGGTTGGCATCGATCACGGCCTGCTCGCGACGGCGATCCAACCTGTCCGTCACGCCGTCGAGATCGAACTGCATGCCGGCATGGGCGAGCATGTCGTCCCCGGTACGGTAGTCGCGACCGTGCGAGCCGAGAGTGCCACGGAACGGGATTGGTTCGCCGACACGGTGCTGAGTTCGTTGCGGCTCGGTCGGATGCGAGATGTGGATCATGATGCGGCCCACGTGGTTGATCAGCTCAGCAGCATCGCCTGGGCGGCCACGGCCGTATCCGGCGACCCAGAGGGCGCGCGCATCGCGGTCGAAGCACTGCACAGCTTGTTAGTGAGTTTTGCCCGAGACGACGAGCGTCACTCGGCGGGCATACACGGCGGACCGTTGCCGCTGGTTTACAACGAGCGGATGAACGGCAGGATCGTGGACGGCCTGACGAGCGTGATCGCGGCCTCCGGGCAGTCTGGACAACATCAGACCTGCAGCGCGGTGTTGCTGGTACTGGCACGCGCCATGCCACATCTACCGGAACCCGCCCAGCATCTGGTGGCGGACCGGCTGCAACGCGTGCTTTATACCTCGCTTGGCCAGGTGTACACCTACCAGATGGAACAAGCGTTTGAGGCAATCCATGGCGCCATGCGTGCTGCCGGGCGCCCGGACAACGCGCAACGGGTCCGGGAGCTGGAGGCGGAACTGTTCGAGAACCGTCGACTCGCGACACCTCGGACACCGCCCTACTGAGGGTGGTGCCGGTTTATCAGCCGGCGGCGCGGGTACCCCGCTGGCGCGACCGACCTGATGGAAGCAGGAGGTGACTGCCGTGGCTCGGCCATTGTGGCGCGGGGCGCTCAATTTTGGACTGGTTACCGTTCCGGTCGAGCTGTTCAGCGCGACCGAGGACCACACGATCCATTTCCGCCAGTTCGAGCGCGGAACCTCGGACCGTATTCGCTACCGAAGAGTCAACGAGCGCACTGCCAAGGAAGTCGAGTACGACGACATCGTGAAGGGCCACCCGCTGGACGGCAGTTACGTGCTGATCGAGCAGCACGAGCTCGATGAGATCGCACCTGGACGCTCCCGCACGATCGATATCGACTCGTTCGTGCACTTCGACGAAATCGACCCGGTCTACTTCCGGAAGAGCTACTGGCTCGGTCCGGCGAAACAGGAGTTCGACCGGGCTTACGGCCTGCTGGCCGCGGCCATGCGAAAGACCAACAGAGCTGGCATAGCCACCTTCGTGATGCGCAACCGAGAGCATGTCGCGGTGGTTCGGACCGTCGACAACGTCCTCGTACTCGACACTCTGCAGTTCGCCGACGAGATCCGTGCTCCCGAGAGTCAACTACCCAGGATCCCTGCGGCGAAGCCACGCGAGAAGGAACTCGACATGGCAGTGAGCCTCATCGAGTCAATGAGCGAACACTGGCAACCGGAGCGATATCAGGACACGTACACCCAACGGGTACACGAGCTCATCGAGGAGAAGAAAGCCGGCCGGACCGTACAACCGGAACCCGAGCCAGCGGCGCCGACCAACGTGGTCGACCTACTCGAAGCGCTCTCGGCGAGTGTACGGGGACGGGCCACCAAGAAGCGGTCGCGTTCGGACTCAGGCGACTCCGGAAGGAAAGAAACCCCGCTCGCCGAATGGTCCAAGGCCGACCTGAGGCAGTTGGCCAGGGAACTGGACATCAAGGGACGTTCCACGATGAATCGCGCTGAACTGATGGAGGCTGTCCACACCGAATCCGCTCGGCACGAACGGGTGTCATGAGCTGTGAGAACGCCCGAACCTCCTCGACGAATTGTCTGGAGTAGACCATGTCCGACCATGATGAGAAGGTACCGACGGTTCCGCGATTGCCCCGTGGATCGGCGAACTGGCGACAGCCGGTGAAGCTCGGGATGTTGAGCACGTTCCGGGTCCTGGCCGAGGTTGTCGTTCCGGTGGCGATAGCGGGTCTGATAAAACGACGGCCGCGGTGGATGAAGGTCGCCGAGAAGCTGCAGCTCGATGGTGTGACCGTTCGCCGGATGCAACGGCTTCGGGCAAAGTACGGTAAGCGGCCGGTGTTGTTCCGCTTTGCTGGCAGGTCGGTCCAGCTTCCGCTGGATGCTGGCCACGTCGGAGACGTGCTTGCCGATACACCTGACCCGTTCAGCCCCGCGACGGTGGAGAAAGTGGCGGCTCTGCGGCAGTTCCAGCCGCACGGCGTGCTGATCTCGACGGGTGCGTCGCGAGATCAGCGGCGGGATTTCAACGAGGTCATACTGCAGCCAGACCGCGAACTGCACGGCCTGGCACCGCGCATCACCGGCATCGTGCACCAGGAAGCTCGGGATCTGGCACAACACGCGATAGCACGGGGAGAATTGGACTGGGGCACCTTCGCGAAGTACTGGTGGGCGGCCGTTCGCCGAATCGTGTTGGGCGATTCCGCACGTACCGACCATGTGATCACTGACCGATTGGCCTCCCTACGCGGCGCCGGTAACTGGGCTTACCTCGTGCCGCGACGGCTTCGGCTGCGGGAACGGTTCCTGCACGACGTCACCGGCTACGTCGAGCGTGCCGAGCGGGGCAGTCTGGCCGCATTGGTGCGCGAAACCGAAGCGCCATGGGACACGGACCGGGCAGGCCAGCTGCCGCACTGGCTGTTTGCCTGTGACGCGGCCGGCATCGTTACGCTGCGGGCACTGGCATTGTTGGCTGGCCACCCCGTGCAGGCCGCCGAAGCCAGGGCGGAAATCGCGCCGGTCGATCTCGAGCGACCGCACCCGCTGCCTTACCTGCGGGCGTGTGTTCTCGAGTCCGTGCGGTTGTGGCCCACGACGCCCGCCTTGCTACGGGAAACCGTCCGGGATACCGGCGAGGTCGCGACGGGTACGACGGTATTCGTGTGCACGGGATTCTTCCATCGCGACAGCGAAGAGCTACCGTTCGCGCACTCCTTCGCGCCGGATATCTGGCTTGACGGCACCGCACGGGAACATCCGGCGCTGGTCCCGTTCAGCGCCGGAAATGGCCAGTGCCCCGGCCGCCATGTTGTCCTGCTGGTCGCGAGTACGATGCTGGCAGCACTGCTGCGCCACTGTGATGTCGAGCTGGCTGGACAGCCCCAGCTTGAAACGGGAAAGACCATACCGTACACACTGGACAATTTTGGTTTGCGTTTCACCGTTCGCGCATAGCGGCGCGTGGTTGATGGGTACACCAGACTTGTCAGGCTGCTCGCTAACCCGGTTCGCCTCGCCGCTTGCGGTGAATGACCCAGCCGAGGTCGATGGCCGTGAGCGCGAACAGGACTGACAGCACGACGATGGCCACCGGCACACCGAGGATAGCGAACAGCACGATCCCAGCCGTGCACAACAGAATCGTGCTGGCTGCGAGCACGATACGCAGGGTGAGCGCGCTGTATGCGGGCGCCGCGCCACCGAATCCTGCGGTTGGGTCATGGTAGTCGGGCAGCCCGCGCTCGTACTCCGCTCGCGTACGTCGTTTGCCGTTGCGTGTCATGACTTCTGGGTACCCACACACGTCGTCGCGCTAACCCTCGACATGGTTCCCTGCTGGCCACATCTGGCCGCTGATGCGTGGAGGTTTCCGCAGTGGGTAGTACCGGGTAATCCGGTGCTTTGCTGTCCTCACACGGCGAACGCGGGAAGGTGCGCATGACCGAACAGCCGGAGCTTCCGCTCCGAAACTATGACGAGTTGCCCATCACCAGCCTGCGGCATCAGATCCGGTCGCTCGACGACGCTGAGCTACGGGTGCTCGTGGCGCACGAGCGCGCACACGCGGCACGCGCGCCGGTACTCGAACTACTGGAAAGCAGGCTGGCGCGGCTGCGGGAGGGAGCCCACCCTGCCCAGGGTGATCAGGCCGAGCGTTCGGAACGGCCGGAATCTACATCGCACGGTTCCGCCGCTTCGGCGCAATCGGCGGCGAAACCGCGTGGACCGCTCCGGCATGGCGTCATCAGCCATACCCCACCCCGAGACCGGCCCTGATGAGGACGGGTCGGTGTCGCTGTCGGGCAAGCGGCGACGGTGGACTGGTGGTGGGGAGGGTGCGCGATGGAAATAGCTGACCGCACAAGCCGAGCCGCGCCGCGGAGCGGAAACGGGTTCGAATCCAGCGAGGATCAGCACGATGAAACTCAACACGGCAGGATCACCCGAAACTTAGCCGAATTACTACAGGAATTGCGTGTCGCCCAGGCTGGCGTGCAGATCATGTTCGCGTTCCTGCTCACCGTGGCCTTCACGGAACGCTTCGCGCGCGCCGGGGCCTTTGTGCACGCTGTTCATCTCGTGATCGTGTTGCTGACGTGCACATCAGCGGCGCTGCTGATCACTCCGGTCGCGTGGCATCGGGTGTTGTTCCGGCGCCAGTGCCGGCAGCACATTGTCCGTGCCGCGAACCGGTGCGCGATCTGTGGGCTTGCCCTACTAGCCGCCGCGATGACCGGCACGGTGCTGTTGATCTCGATCGTGGTGCTCGGCCAGCTCTGGACGAGTTTGGCGCTTGCGGTGGGCGTGGCGGCGTTGTTCAGCGGCATGTGGTTCGTCCGGCCACTGGCTATCCGGCGGCTACGGCGATCCAGGCAACGCGACACCGCTGGTTGAGGTGTATATGACGGTGCCTGGGTGGCTGGAGAAAGCAACGAGTGACCCCAGGGCGAGACCGAGGTCGAGCCGGGGGACCGCTCGTGCATTACTATCCGACAATGGCCGCCTCACACGATGCGGAAGATCGCCTGCGACGATTTGAGGCGGTTACTGACACGGCGCTCGCCCACTTGGATATCGAGCAGCTACTCGAGAAGCTGCTCGAACGCGTTCGTGAACTATTACAGGTGGACACGGCGGTGATGCTGCAATACGAGCTCGCGGCCAATGACTTGGTTGCCACCGCGTTTGCCGGCATCGACGACGATACGGTGCCCCATGAGGTCCGCGTGCCAGTAGGCGAAGGCGTCGCGGGTTTGATCGCCCAGGATCGCCGTGCGGTGGTGGTAGACCGGGCGGACAGTGCCGCGCCGCCGAACCCCTCATTGCTCGAGAAGGGACTGCGAATCGTCCTGGGTGCTCCTATGACGGCCGCAGGTGAGTTGATTGGGGTACTGCAGTTGGGTGCCCGGGACTATCGACGGTTCACCGAGCATGATCTGAATTTGCTTCAGGTGGTCGCCGATCGGCTTGCGTTGGCAAGCCAAGCACATCTATCCAGCTCGCAGCGGGCAGCTACGAAAACCCTGCAGCGCAGTCTGCTACCGGCGCGGCTACCCGCTACGCCTGGCATGGCTTTCGCCGGCCGATATGTTCCCGGTGCACGGGAAAGCGTAGGTGGCGACTGGTATGACGTGTTCGAATTACCAGGAGGTGAATTCGGCATCGTCATGGGTGACGTTGCCGGCCACGGTCTCCCGGCGGCTGTCGTGATGGGCAGGCTGCGGAGCGCATTGCGCGCTTACGCGCTGGAGACCACGGACCCTGGCGCGGTACTCGACAAACTTGATCGCAAGGCGACCCATTTCGAGGCGAACACGATGGCTACCGTCGCCTACTCAGTGGTCGAGCCGGCGAGTGGGCGGTTACGGGTATCCCTGGCCGGTCACCTTCCACCATTGATGGCCGCACCCAGGAGGGAAGCCGAATTCCTTGATGTGCCGGTCGATCCACCCATCGGTGTCGTCTATTCTGGACAACGGCGGAGCACGACCGTGGCGTTACCAGCGGCATCGGTGGTCTGCTGGTACACCGACGGTCTGATTGAGCGACGAGACAGACTCCTCGACGACGGTCTTGAGGCCCTCCGGAGGACGACTTGTTTCGACACGGCCGAAGCGCTCTGTGGCTTGATGATGAGTACTTTTGTTGATGCTCAAGCTCCCGATGACGACACGGCGATACTGGTGATGCGGCGGGCAACGAGCTAGTCGCGGTGTTGGCCTATCAAGGCAAGGGAGGAGTCACACGTTGCCGGCACCGGCGCACGGCCAGTACATTCGTACCGTAGTGCCGAGTCGAGTGGTCTCGATCGTCGTGTCTGACGCCATCGCATGCATGATCGGCAAGCCACGACCATGCGCGAGCTGGCCGTCCGAACGCGCCGGCGATCGCCAGCTGCCGTAATCGGTGACGGTGACGCGCACCCGCGCTTCGGCGGTCAAACGGGTGGCATGCAGCGTCAGCTCGCCGTTCGTCCCGGAGTAGGCGTGTAACACGACGTTCGTCATCGCCTCGTAGCTGGCCAAGGTCAGCGCTTCACGGTCGGCAGGCGACACGCCCGCTTGGATGGCCCACTCATCGAGTGCGTGCCGCAACGGCGTCAACTGCTCGGTCCTGGCGGGTATCGCGATGTGTAAGTCGCTCACCTCGACCGGTGCGCCTGTGACACTGTGCGAGTCATGGGCTTCGGGAACATGCCGATGACTTGCCATCGCCTTTACACTGCACTTTCGTTTCGACGTCACCACGATAGTTGATGCGAGAGCGAGTTCGCTGGCTGCTAGTTGGTATCACCCGGCGCGATATCCCGCAGCGCATCCGCTCGGGACGAGTACACCGAGAGCAGCTGGTCAACGCCGGTCGCTTCGAGCGGGCGAACAACCCGCCGGTCGTTCGCCACGATCGCGATACGAGTTTCTTGTTCATGTGCTTGTTGTTTGGCTTGTAAAAGCGCCGTTAGTCCGCATGAGGCGAGAAACGAGACGAGGGACAGGTCGATGACCATCGCGATGGGTCGCTCGGCCAGTGCCGCGTCGATCTGCGATCGGAGTTCCAACTCGCTGGTCAGATCGACTTCCCCGGATACGGTCACAACTGCCGTTCTCGTGTCGAGTGATTCCCGTTCGCAGTGGAACAACTCGTACAGCCCGGAGGAACTTGGCCCTGGGTGAGATGAATTTTGCATATCCATAGGGCCAATCTCGCTTATCCTGCGGCGGCGGTCAACACCTCGGGATTCGAGTCGAACGATCGTGCTCTATTGTCGATGTCTAGGGTGCGCCGCTACCGGGTATAGCGCCCCTGGAGTAGTAGGTCGTTGCTATCCGTGTGTTCCCTTGACCCCGGGTAAACCGCGTTTACCCGGGGTCGTTCTGGGTGTGCCACAAGGAATTCTCGTGCGGCTGGACCGCGCCGGTACCGTACGGTAGTCAGGACAGGCGCCGCTCGAGCAGTTCCTTTCCTTGCTCCACGGCCTTCTTGTTGTTCTCCTGGATCTTGTGGAACCAGCGGGCGAGTTCCTCGTCCTCGTCCCGCTCCGCGTCCTGGATATAGGTTTCCATGGTCCAGGTGTGCCGCATTGATTCCTGCAGAACCGTGACGAGGTTGTATGTCTTGTCCTTGACCGGGCTCGGTGGTGCATCTCCCGCCATGTCTGCGCTCCTCTCGTGTGGATGTTCCCCATATCGGATTTCCGTTGTGCCGAACGTTAAACCTCCACCAGCACCGCGCCGATCCACGTGTCGCTGGCTAGCTCCGTGGGTAGTCACATACCAGCAGCACAGTTCGGCCGGAACGAGGAGGACAGATGCCTGAAACCGTGGGTGACTTTCTGCTGACGCGGCTGCGCGATTGGGATGTTGACCAAGTATTCAGCTATCCAGGGGATGGAATCAACGGGATTGTCGCGGCGTTCGGTAAGTCGGATAACCGACCACGATACGTCCAGGCCCGGCATGAGGAGATGGCCGCGTTTCAGGCAGTCGGTTATGCGAAATTCAGTGGCAAGGTTGGGGTATGTATGGCCACGTCTGGCCCCGGCGCGGTGCATTTACTCAATGGGCTGTACGACGCGAAACTCGACCATGTTCCGGTGGTCGCTGTCGTGGGCCAGACGGCCCGGTCGGCGATGGGTGGCAGTTACCAGCAGGAAATCGACCTACAGGCCTTGCTGAAGGATGTAGCCAGCGACTACCTCGTCGAGGTCAATGTTTCTGAGCAGTTGCCGAACGCGCTCGACCGGGCGTTCCGGACCGCTGCGTCCCGTCAAGCGCCAACCGCCGTGATCATTCCCAGTGATCTTCAGGAGCAGGAGTACTTTCCGCCTCAGCACGAGTTCAAGATGGTGCCTTCCAGCAAGCCCAGCCTGCCGGGTTCGGTGTGGACGCCACAGGACACCGAACTGGCCAATGCTGCCGAAGTGCTGAACGCGGGGGAGAAGGTAGCGATCCTGGTCGGTCAGGGCGCGCGCGGCGCCGCCGACGAGGTGCGGCAGCTGGCCGAGGCCACCGGTGCCGGCGTGGCAAAGGCGTTGCTGGGCAAGGATGTACTGCCCGATGACCTTGCCTACGTCACCGGTGCGATCGGGCTCCTCGGTACGCGACCAAGCTACGAGCTGATGCGGGACTGTGACACGCTACTGATCATTGGTTCCAGCTTTCCCTACACACAGTTCATGCCAGCGTTCGGGCAAGCACGCGCGGTGGAGGTCGACAGTGACCCGACCATGATCGGTATGCGGTATCCGACCGAGGTCGACCTCGTCGGCGATGCCCGCGACACCCTACGGGCGCTGCTGCCACTAGTGGCCACCAAGCGCGACCGGTCCTGGCGGGAGGCTATCGAGGACAACGTGCGCAACTGGTGGCAGACCATCGACCAGCAGGCGATGCTCGAGGCCAAGCCGGTCAACCCAATGCGGGTGGTGCACGAGCTTTCGGACCGTATCCCGGAGAACGCGATCGTCACCGCTGACTCGGGTTCCTCGACAAACTGGTACGCCCGCAATCTGCGTATTCGCGGCAGCATGCGTTCCTCGCTGTCCGGCACCCTGGCCACGATGGGCCCGGGTGTGCCGTACGCGATCGGTGCGAAGTTCGCGCACCCGGACCGACCCGTTGTCGCGTTGGTGGGCGACGGGGCAATGCAGATGAACGGGCTCGCCGAGCTGCTCACGATCGCGCGGTACCGCCACCTCTGGTCGGATCCCCGCCTGGTGGTCTGCGTTTTCCACAACAACGACCTGAACCAGGTCACCTGGGAGCTACGGGCGATGGGCGGAGCTCCGAAGTTCGAGGAATCCCAGACGATCCCGGAGATCTCGTACGCTGACGTGGCACGCGGGCTGGGCTTCGACGCGGTTTCCGTGGATGACCCGGATCAGCTAGGCGAGACCTGGGACCGAGTGCTGCATGCGCAACGGCCCGCGCTCGTCGACGTGCGCTGCGATCCGGAGGTACCGCCGATTCCACCGCATGCCACGTTCGAGCAGATGAAGTCCACCACGGAGGCACTGCTGCGGGGTGATCCCAATGCGTGGCGAGTCATGACACAGGGCACCAAGACGAAGGCGCAGGAATTCCTGCCGCGCGGTCCGGCATGACAAGCGTGGATACCGGCTCACCGGTGCCGGAGATTATGCGCCGTGTGTCAAGGCGTTCGCATCGGGCGCGGGTAGCACGTGCCGCAGCACGTCGGCCAGGGTGACGACCCCGACGAAGCGGTCGTGCCGCAGCACCGCTACCAGCTGTTCGCCGGCGCGTCGGATCTGGGACAGCGCCTGATGAAGCGGGGCCACCATCCGGTTCGCCTGGCGACCCGGACTAGACAGCGGGCGACTCATGCGCGCCTTCCGTGCTCCATGACTCGACGGGAACCAGATGAGCCGTTCGACTACCAGTCCACGCACGGCCACTCCGAGTAACAGTGCTGTCCGGTGAGAGGACGCGGATTCTGTGCTCCAACGGCAGCGCTACCAGCGTATATGGCCCACGCCGGGCCGGCATCCAGAACGCAAAGCGCGCGGTCGGCGACGGTGCAACGTGCCTGGCTCGGCGCCGCGCCCAGCCAGGCACTTTACGATCCTGGTATGCGGATCGAAGTGCTTGGGCCGGTCCGGATTCGTTCGGATGCTGGTGAGTACCTTGACGTGCCGGAGCGGAAGGTCCGGGCGTTACTGGCCGCATTGACGGTGAGCGCGGGGGAGACCGTGGCTGCCGACGTGCTCGTCGACCGCGTGTGGGGCACGGCTGCACCGACGAATGGCCGCCGGGTACTGCAGGCCAAGCTCTCACAGCTGCGGTGGGGGGTGTCCCTATGGAGTTGTCAAGCGGGGGATTCCATGGGGTGTTGGTAGTGGGTTTTGTTGCGGAGCATGGCGTAGAGGACGTCGCAGCGT
>NZ_SLXQ01000024.1 GCF_004340875.1 Tamaricihabitans halophyticus
ATTGCCGCTTCTGATGCCGATAGGTTCCTCGAGATCGGACCAGACGGCACCCTCTCCGCACTGGTAGACGGAATCCCGACACTGCGCAAAGACCAGGACGAAGAAACCGCACTGCTGACCGCCCTAGCGCGGCTGCACGTCACCGGCACCACAGTCGACTGGCAGCCACTATTCGCAGGCACCGGAGCACAACGGGCCGACATCCCGACCTACGCATTCGACCAGCAGTGGTACTGGCCGTCATCCACCGGTCCAGCGCGCGACGTGCGATCGGCGGGCCTCGGCGCAACCGGGCACCCTCTACTCGGTACCGCCGTACCACTAGCTGGCGGCACGGAAATAGTGTTCAGCACCCGAGTCTCACGGATCTCACATCCATGGCTCGGTGACCACGTTATTGGCGGCCAAGCCCTTGTGCCCGGTGCTGCCCTGCTCGACCTAGCCATCCGGGCCGGTGACGAGATCGGCTACGACCACATCGAACACCTCACACTTGCCGCGCCACTTGTCATTCCGGAACGGGGCGGCGTGCACATCCAAGTCCGCATCGGCGCCCCCGATGAATCCGATCTACGGCCGATCACCGTGCACAGCCGCGACGAAGCCGCCGGCGATCTACCGTGGAGCACCAACGCGACCGGCAACGTGGCAAACCGGGTCGGCCCCGAACGCCCTGTTGAGCGTCCCGTCACCGCCGAACCGATACCGGTCGACCACGCCTACGAAGGGCTGGCCGAGGTCGGCTTCGGCTACGGACCAACTTTCCGCGCACTGCGCGGCGCCTGGAAAACGGGTGATGACGTGTTCGCCGAAGTGGCGCTGCCGGAGCGCGTCACCGACGCGAGCAGGTTCGGCCTGCACCCCGTGCTACTTGACGCCGGACTGCATGCGGTCATGCTCGCCGGCAACGAGAACGGCGCCGGCGGCGCCGAACTGCCGTTCGAATGGCGCGGTGTTACCCTGCACGCAACCGGCGTGGAAACGGCGACCATCCGACTCAGCCGAGGACCCGATGGGCTCGCCATCGACGTCGTCGACGATTCGGGCGCGCCCATCCTCACCGTTGACACGCTCGCGGTACGTCCAGCCGAACTGGCCGAAACACCGAGCGAACCAGGACACGATGAACTGTTCACAGTGGACTGGACACCAATCGACGCCACAGGCGAGCCCACCCCGGTGAGCCTTCTCGGGGCCGACCCGTTCGACCTCAACGGTCACTGGCAAGCCGCCGGCCTCGCCAACGAGCCGCTCAGCGAGCTCACCGAAGCCGCGGACGCAGCGACGGTCGTCGTACAACTGGGCAATCACCCAGACGTCATCACCGCCGGACACCGCGCGGCGACACGGGCAATGGAACTCGTCCAGAACTGGCTCAACCAGAACCGGTCCGGCCAGCTGGTATTCATCACACGCGGGGTTCTCGCTGGCGCAGATGTCGGGTCCGCGGCCGCCTGGGGACTGGTACGCACGGCACAGACCGAACACCCTGGACGATTCCGCCTGCTGGACATCGGCCTCGACATCGAGTCGGCCGAGACAGCACAACTGATCGGCCGCGCCCTCGCGACCGACGAACCGGAACTGGCTGCGACCGCCACCGGCATCAGCGTGCCCCGCCTAGCGAGACTAGCCAACCCGTCGCAGCAGGACGGCACGAACACGCAACCGCAATGGGATCCCGACGGCACCGTGGTGATCACTGGCGGCACCGGTGGTCTCGGAGCGTTGCTTGCCGACCACCTCGCGCGTAACCATGCCGTACGGCACCTGTTGCTGCTCAGCCGGCGAGGGCCCGCGGCCGCTGGTGACATGGTGGAGCGACTCGCGGCGCACGGCGCCACCGCTACCGTCGCGGCATGCGATGTCACCGACCGTGGCGCGCTGGCCGAGGCGCTTGCTTCCGTTCCGAGGGAACACCCGGTCACCGCCATCGTGCATACCGCAGGCGTGCTTGACGACGGTGTGGTCGAGTCGCTCACCCCGGATCGCCTCGCATCCGTGCTCGCGCCCAAACTGGATGCCACATGGCATCTGCACGAGCTGACCGCGGACCACGACCTCACCGCCTTCATCGTGTTCTCCTCCGCGGCCGGCACGTTCGGCGGCGCTGGCCAGGCCAACTACGCGGCCGCGAACACGAGTATCGACGCGTTGATCGCGCACCGCCGGGCCGCGGGGCTCCCCGGCATCTCGATGGCCTGGGGGCCCTGGGACCAGCAGGCGGGGATGACCGGCGGACTCACCGAGGCGGAATCCCGGCGACTGGCCCGTTCGGGAATGCCACCGGTCACGCCCTCGATGGGCCTGGCGCTCTTCGACGCCGCGGTCACCGCCGATGCCGCTCATCAGCTGCCGATTCGACTCGACCTGGCAACCTTACGCCGGCAGGAGGCCGTGCCACCGCTACTGCGTGGCCTGATCCGAACTCCCCGGCGTGCCGCAGCGGGCAACACCCCCGATCCAGCGGCGCTTGGCAATCGGCTCGCCGAACTCGGCTCGACCGAACGCATCGACCTGCTGCTCGACCTGGTCCGCCGCGAGGCGGCAGCAGTGCTCGGCCACCCCGGAACGGTCGAGATTGAGCCGGCGCGGCAGTTCCGAGACCTTGGCTTCGATTCACTGACCGCGGTGGAACTGCGCAACCGGCTCGGCGCTGTGACTGGTTTGCCACTGCCAGCCACCATGGTGTTCGACTATCCAACCCCGAGTGAACTGGTCGAGCACCTTGCCGGCGAGCTCACCCCCGAGGACCAGGCGCCCGAAGCCACCCTGCTCGCCTGCATGGACGCGCTGGAACGAGCGTTCGGCGCGGTCACCGTCGACGATCAGCTGCACAGACATGTAACCGGTCGCCTCGAGGTGCTGCGTACCCGCTGGGTAGCCGGCAGCGACACGGAACAGCACGCGGCACATGACGACCTCGACAATGTTTCCGACGACGAGATGTTCGCGTATTTGGACCACGAGCTCGATATGTCCTAAGTACGAGGAGTATTGCCAATCGTGGCAGTACGGCGCTTAATGGAAACGGCTGCCAACTAGTGTTGACCATGCTAGGTTTCGGTACTTGCCAGCAAGGTTGAGTCACTCGAGGTGGGAGTCGTCGTGTCCGCGGAGCCAATGGCAGGTGAGGCGATGCCCGATGCCGCTGACTCGTTACGAACACTTGTCGAGGAGACTGTCGCCGACAACCGACGAGCGCTGATCTTCGTCCGTGGTGGCCCAGGTACCGGCAAAAGCACCGCGTTCGATTCCGCTCTCTTCGCGCTCAACGGTGCGGACACGGCCTCGGCGTGCACCGTGGTGCGCATCCACTGCGGACCCCACGCCGCGAAACAGCCATTCTGGCTCGGCAGGGCTTTTGCCGACCACCTAGGGCTCAGTGGCGTGGCTGCGCGACAGGCGAACCCACTGCTCGAACCGGGCAGTAGCAAAATCCGACCGGCGCTCTGGGCGATCGCCGAGCGCACCGGCAGTCGCTTCACCCGAATCCGGCACGGCGCGGCAGAGGGGCCAAGTGAAGCCGCCACCGCGCGCTTGCCGACCACCGAGTACACGGTGCTATCCGGGCTTTCCCGACTTGCCGCCAATGTCATGTCCACCGGGCCACTCGTGCTCGCGGTGGACGACCTGCAATGGTGCGACGAGCAGTCACTGCGTTGGATTGATTACGTGCTGCGCCGATCCAAAGACCGGCCACTGATCGTGCTGGCCACCGTGTGCACGCCGGCGCCGGCCGCGGTACTCGGTGTTGCCGGTGATCATCTCAGTGCCGACTACGGCAGAATTCTCACCCTCGGTCCGCTGGACAGCGGTGGAACACGTGCGATGCTCACGAAAGGAACCGGTGTCGTACCCGGCCCCGAGTTCGTCGAAGCCTCTCGGCTGATCAGCGGGGGCCATCGCGGCACCCTTGCCCAGTTGGTGCGGGCACTGTCCGGAGCTGGTGTGGTGCCGACCGATGAGTCGATCGGCCAGCTACATCACGTTGCGATGAGCGTGATCGAAGCGCATGCGGCGGAAACCATGGCTGGTCAACCTGAACATGTGCACCACGTGGTACGCGCCATCGCGCTGCTCGCGAGCACCGATATCGAGCTCGTCTCGGCGTTGTCCGGGGTACCGACCCGTGGGGTTCGAGCGGGTCTGGAATTCCTGCGCGACAACCATTTTCTCGCCAGCAGCGGCGATGGTTTCCGGCACGAACTCGTCCGAGTAGCGCTGCTCAGCGCCGCGCCCGACTACGAGGTCACCTGGATGCGTGATCGGGCGGCGCGATTACTCAACGACGCGGGTTTGCCCGCGGAGGTCGTCGCGGACCAGCTGTTGCCATTAGACGTAGCACCCGAACCATGGATGCAGACGGTACTTCGGGACGCGGCAAGAGAAGCCAGCCATCGGGGCGCGCCGAAGGACGCCCTGCGCCATCTCAGCCCGCTACTCGACCAGAGTCCAGGAGATCTGCGACTGCGCGGACAGGTCGCAGGCATTGTAGCCAAGGTCAACCCCGGGGAAGCCTTGGCGCACCTGCGGGCCGCGCTCGAGCTCACCAGCGATCCGCGTTCCCGCGCCGAACTTGCCATCGAGTTTGGGCACAGCGCAATCGCGGTGCAGGCGGCGCAGGAAGCCATGGACGTCCTGGTGTCCGCCGCCGACGCGCTGTACACGGCCCTCGGGGTGTCCGTCGCCACGGATGTACCCGAGGGTGCCGACCGAGAGCTCTGTACCCGACTGGAAGCCACGGTCGCGCTGGTTGGCATCAACGGCCGAAGCACATTAACCCGCGTCCGCGAGCGACTTGCTGGCGTCCCCGAACCGGTCGGCGACTCCGCGGCCGACCGGTACCTGATGGCCATGCACGCGATAAATCGAGTCATCGCCGGCACCGAACCGGAGCAGGCTGTCGCCCTTGCGCGCGCGGCGTTACCACTCGACCTGGCCGGCTATTCGACCCCGGCGACGAGCATCGCGGCAGTCACGTTCGCCGTCGCGGACGAGTCAGCGCAAGCCGTGGACGCACTGAACGTGCTGGTGGATAACAACGAGACCGACGGTGCACTGTGGTCGCTTTGCCAGTCGCTCGGCATGCGTGCGCACATGCGATACCTCGCCGGCGAGGTATCCGGAGCGATAACCGACGCCCGGACGTCCATCAAGATCGCGGGCGACGAAGGTTGGGGGCCAAGCGCCATTGGTTCGGCTGGGCTTGCACTCGCGCTCGGGTTGATGGCCCGTGGGGAGCTTGACCAAGCACGCGAGACGCTCGCTTCCGTTGTGGACGTCGACCTGGCGGAGTCGCCATTCGAGCTGTACGTATGGGTGCTGGTCGACGCGATGCTCCGTGCCGCGGCAGGGGACAGTGAACGTGCCGTCAAACAACTGCGACATTGTGGCCGCCGTCTGGAAGAAGACGGGGTGACCAATCCGCTACTACTGCCGTGGTGGGCCGAGGCCACGTTGTTGCTCGCTGAAAGTGGGCAGGCACGGAGTGCGCGGCCACTGGTCGAGTACGGCGAGGACCTGGTGGCCCGGTGGGACGTGCCGAGGGCCCGCGCCCTCGCGCGCATCGCACGCGCCATGGTCTCCCGGGGTACCGAGCGGATCGACCTGTTGACCGACGCCGCGGTCGCGATGGAATCCTCCGGGGCGATGCTGGATCGCCAGCGCGTCGAATACCTGCTTGGGCGGGAGCTGCTACGCAAAGAGCAGCCAAAGGCAGCGCGGGAGCACCTCCGTACCGCTGCCGAGATCGCGACCTGGTGCGGTGCGACGACAGCCGCGGCAACCGTCCGTGAGCTGCTCGTCTCCGCTGGTGGGCGGATGCGTCAAGGCACGGGTGCACGTACCGACATACTGACCGGTAGCGAACTGCGCGTCGTCGAACTGGCGGTCGGCGGAGCGACGAATCGCGAGATCGCCGACGAACTCTTTGTCACCTCGCGGACCGTTGAGGTGCACTTGACCAATGTCTATCGGAAACTGGGCATCACTGGTCGAGCGGATCTGGCCACCGTGCTACCGAAGCTGACGGGTATGCGTCGCGGAAGCTTGGATGAAGATTAGTGATCTGGCCGTGAACTAGGACTTTGCCAGCATGCGCGCTGTTACACAGGGTATCGCGCGTGTTCCGGTCGCGGCTGAGACAACCGCTACCCCGGGCAGATGGTCATGCGCGTAACGTGGCGGGCGTGGCATGCACGAAGTTGAGGACAAAGTTGGGTCTTTTCGGACCGTAGTACGAGATGCCGGCGGGGCGGGCGGAAGTTCGGTACGGACCTGCCGCAAAGTATGTACTTTTCCTGGCCCGTTCCTGTGCGTCGACTCGGCCACCCGCACCGAACACCCGAGTTCGGTACCGAACCTCGCCCACCCATACCCCAGGTTTTGCCTTGGCCACAGGTTTCGCGTTGACACCCTTTCTGGCGGCTTCTTATAGTCGGCCAAACGGGCTTGCCTGTTGCTCTGGGGATATTTCTGGGTGGCTTGGGTGTTTTCTCGGTTGTTCCCGTGCATTCAGGTTGTGGCAAGTTTCGTTCTTACGTGCGTGGCTACAGAGGGGACATTAGTTGTACGCGAATCCCGTTGTTATGGAATTGTCTGGTGGGACTGAGGGCTCCCGGTCACATGAACACGCGGACGCATATCTGTCACTCTTTGAGCGTTCCGGTATCTGCATGGCCAGCCTCAATGCCGAACTGCGCGTGCACGAGGCGAACGAGCAGTTCGCGGAGGAGCTCTGCCCGATGGGTGATCAACTCGAGGGGCGTGAGCTGTTTGACTTCCTCCAGGTCCAGGCCGAATCTGACCTGCGCAGGCAGCTTATGCGGCTCGCGGCAGGCTGGTCGAATCGGGTTGTGGAGCGAGTACAGGTGGTTCGCGGCGGCGACCAGCCGAACCCGGCACAGCTCACCGCCGTATCGACGAGGGCCGATACGCGAGCGTTGCCAAGAGTGCTAGTGATGCTGCAGTGCGACGAGATCGGCGAACCGCTCGGTCGACTTGGCGGACGCGTGCAGCTTACTGACCTCGACGCCCGGATTCTCAAGGGCGTGGCAATGGGAATGTCCACGATCAACCTGGCGACCAAACTTTATCTAAGTCGTCAAGGAGTGGAATACCATGTCGGTACGATGTTGAAAAAGTTCAAGGCCAGCAATCGGCCGGCGCTTGTTTCCAGGGCGTATTCGATTGGCGTACTGGATGCGCGAAGTTGGCCACCCAAAGTAGCGCCCGAGTTTATCAAGTCGTGAACTTAATTGCACTGAATTGCGTATCTAGTTACGGACGTCCAGAACGTTCCGAAACTCAGTTTCGCCGGACCGGGGCCAGGAGTAGCCTCCGGCCACTGGGCGCGGCGACGGCCGGCGTCCGACCGGTAAGTGCCGACGCGACATGGGCATTGCGTGCTTAGCATCCCCTCGCCGGGCCGGCGTCATGGGCAGTCGTACCTTCATGGGAGACCTCTTGCTGAGCCGCCTGTTAGCGACCTACCTGCGACCGTACCGCTGGCATATCACCGCGATCATCGTATTGCAGATGATTGGCACCATCGGTTCGCTGTACTTGCCAAGCCTGAATGCGGACATCATCGACTTCGGCGTTGCCAACGGTGACACCGCGTACATCTTCCGCACGGGCGGGTGGATGCTCGTGGTCACCGTGCTCCAGATGCTCGGCACGGCAGGCGCGGTGTACTTCGGTGCCCGCGCGGCCATGGCGGCTGGCAGGGATATCCGGGGAGCGGTCTTCGGCAAAGTGCAGACCTTCTCGCAGCGGGAGGTCGCGCGGTTCGGTGCACCATCGTTGATCAACCGCACCACCAACGATGTACAGCAGGTCCAGGTGCTGATGGTGATGCTGTCCACCATGTTCGTGGCCGCGCCGATCACCTGCGTCGCCGGCGTCGTGATGGCGTTGCAAGAGGACGTGGGGCTGTCCTGGTTGGTCGCCGTATGCGTTCCGGTACTCGGCGTATCAATCGGGCTGATAATCGCGCGCACCATGCCGCAGTTTCGGCGGATGCAGGTGCGATTGGACGGCGTCAACCGGGTACTGCGCGAACAGCTCACCGGGATTCGTGTGGTGCGCGCGTTCGTTCGAGAACCGGCCGAGACCCGTCGATTCGATGCGGCCAACGGCGCGCTTACCGAGACGGCCTTGCGCGTCGGCAGGCTGCAGGCGTTGATCTACCCAACCGTGATGCTGGTACTGAACGTCTCGAGTGTCGCCGTGCTGTGGTTCGGCGCGCAGCGCGTCGACGCTGGCGATATGCGGATCGGGTCACTGACCGCCTTCCTGAGTTACCTGATGCAGATTCTGGTAGCGGTCATGATGGCCACCTTCATCACCATGATGGCGCCGCGGGCGGCTGTCTGTGCGGAACGCATTACGGAGGTTCTGAAGACGGAGCCGTCGGTGTTACCGCCGCCGGCTCCGGTGCCGGCACCGGGCCCAGTCGGCGTGGAGTTTCGCAACGTCGAGATGCGTCATGCGGGTGCGGACGATCCGGTGCTGCGCAATATCAGCTTCCGGGTCGAGGCTGGCCAGACCACGGCGATCATCGGGAGTACCGGCTCAGGCAAATCGACCCTACTCTCGCTCGTGCCCCGGTTGTTGGACGTGACCGGCGGCAAGGTACGGGTGGCCGGGCTGGATGTTCGGGCACATGAGCCGGAAGCGCTGTGGGCACGGATCGGGCTAGTCCCGCAGCAGGCGTACCTGTTCGCCGGCACGGTCGCGAGCAACCTCCGGTATGGCGATCCGATGGCCACCGACGAGCAACTGTGGGCGGCCCTGGCGGTGGCGCAAGCCAAAGAGTTCGTCGAGAGCCTGCAAGGCGGGCTCGCCGCGCTGGTCGAGCAGGGTGGTACGAACCTGTCCGGGGGGCAGCGCCAACGTCTGGCGATCGCGCGGGCACTCGTCCGCCGTCCGGAGGTCTACTTGTTTGACGACTCCTTCTCCGCGCTCGATCTCGCGACCGACGCGGCACTGCGCAGCGCGCTTGCGCCACACACCGCGGATTCCGCTGTCCTCGTCGTGGCACAGCGAGTTTCGACGGTCCTCGATGCGGATCAGATCGTCGTGCTGGACAGCGGCACCGTGGTCGGCATCGGAGGCCACGACGAGTTGATTGAGACCTGCCCGACATACCAAGAGATCGTCCAGTCCCAGCAGACCCCGGAGCCGGCATGACCGCGACAACCGACGAACGGCCCGATCCGGATGCGCGCGGTGCGTCGGTTGCCGCCGCGGAGCGAAACAAGGGCCAAGGCATGCCGGGGATGGACATGCCGGGTGGCAAGGCAAGCAAGTTCGGGCCAACGGTACGCAGGCTGGCCAGTCGGCTGCGACCACACCGTATTGCGGTAGCCACCGTACTCGGACTCGGTGCGGCGAGTGTCGCGCTGTCGGTTTCCGGGCCGCTGCTGCTCGGCAAGGCCACCGATGTAATCTTCACCGGCGTGCTCGCGGACTGGGCCGGAGAGCCTGGCGGCGGCATCGATTTCGCCGCGCTCGCCACGGTCCTAGCCTGGGTGCTGGGTATCTACCTATGTTCCGCGCTGTTCGGTGTGACCCAGGGGCGGATACTCAACCGGGTCGTACAACGGGTGGTTTTCCGGCTGAGGTCCGATGTGGAGAACAAGTTACACCGATTGCCACTGCGTTATACCGACGGCCAGCCTCATGGCGAGCTGCTTTCTCGCGTTACGAACGATATCGACAATGTTTCCACCGCATTGCAGCAGACCCTGAGCCAGCTGCTCACCTCGCTGCTGACGGTGATCGGGGTGCTGGTGATGATGTTGACCATCTCGCCGACGCTCACCCTGGTCGCGCTGATCTCGATCCCACTGTCCGGATTGGTCGTGGCGGTAATAGGCAGCCGAGCGCAGAAGCTGCATGCCAAGCAGTGGGAACACACCGGCTCGATCAACGCACATGTCGCTGAGGCCTACAGCGGACATCAGATCGTTCGGGTATTCGGCCGGCAGGCGGATACCGCTGTTGAGTTCGACCGTCGTAATGAGGAGCTGTACCGGGCTGCTTCGGGCGCGCAGTTCCTCTCCGGCTTGATGACACCGGTGATTATGGGCGTGTCCAATGTGAGCTATGTGGTGCTAGCTGTCATTGGTGGTATGCGGATCACTTCGGGAACCATGACTCTGGGCGAAGTGCAGGCTTTCATTCAGTACTCGCGCCAGTTCACGCAACCGCTGAACCAGGTTGCTTCGATGGCCGCCGTCATCCAGTCGGGCGCGGCGTCTGCGGAGCGGGTGTTCGAGATCCTTGATGTGGCGGAGGAGATGCCGGACAGGCCCACTGCCGCCGCGCCCGCGGTGGGCGGTCGTGGCCGAGTCGAGTTCGAACGAGTGTCGTTCTCCTATGATCCGGACAAGCCGCTGATCGAGGATCTCTCGCTGGTCGCGGAACCAGGTCAGACGGTCGCGATCGTGGGACCCACCGGTGCCGGCAAGACGACGCTGGTCAACCTGATTATGCGGTTCTATGAACTGAACGCGGGTCGGATCACCCTGGACGGCGTGGATATTACCCAACTGAGCCGAGCGGATCTGCGGTCCCAGATCGGCATGGTGCTACAGGACGCCTGGTTGTTTGGCGGCACCATTCGGGACAATCTCAGCTACGGGCGTCCCGATGCGACCGAGGCCGAGATCCTGGCCGCGGCTCGGGCCACCAGCGTGGACCATTTCGTACGGACGCTGCCGGATGGGTACGACACGGTCATCGAGGAAGACAGCAACAACATCAGCGCGGGGGAGCGTCAGCTGCTGACTATCGCGCGCGCGTTCCTTGCCGGTCCGAACCTGTTGATCCTGGATGAAGCGACAAGCTCGGTTGACACCCGTACCGAAGCGCAGGTGCGCCAGGCTACGGCGGCGCTGCGTTCGTCGCGGACCAGCTTCGTCATCGCGCACCGGCTGTCGACGATCCGAGACGCGGACCTGATTCTGGTGATGGAGGACGGCCGGATAGTCGAACAGGGCACGCACGACCAGCTGATCGACCGCCATGGTGCATACCATCGTCTCTACCACAGCCAGTACACTCGCCCGGCCAGTGACCCCGCCTGAGGCTTCTCGCTGAATGCGATCAGCGGGTTGGTGTTTCCCCGTCGATCATCTCGGGGCCGGGCCCTGGCCCAGGCGACCACCAGCCGGAGCGCACCTCTTCGCCGCGGATGACCCTGGGCTCCGCGCCGGCTACGTACGGCTCCACCTTGAACAGCTGGCCCCACGGCATGTTTGGCTCGCTGCGAATGAAGCTCGGCACTTCCGGCTGGTTGGCGACCTCCTCGATCCAGCCAACAGGGCCACCGCCCTTGCTCGACGACACACCGCCGTCGTTGACCAGCGGTGCGGCGGTCACTCGATAGTCAGGCACCTCGGCGATTCCGTCGCGCCAGACCGGCGGCTGTACGCAGGGGTGGACGAAGCTCGCGGGCCAATCCACGAAGGTTGGTTTGTCGCCAAGCCGCTCGGTGAGTGTGGTGTTCACCGGGATGCGGGGTTCGGTGAACGCGATCCAACCATCCTCGGTGAGGTCGTCGTCTTCCACGATCAGGCGCATTGTCTCGACCTGTGCTGGCTTGTTCACGTCCTCGTCCTCGATCCGGAACCGGCTATCGGCCCAGGGCGCGGACTGTGATTGGGCGACGGTCACTTCTTGCTCGCCTAGTACCTCGACACCCTGTGGGGTTTGCCTGCCAAACTGCGCGGTGATCGAGACTGCCTTGTTCCGTTCAGCCGCGACGGAGACCGCGATCTCCTGCTCCTGCGCGTCCTCCGGCAAGGCATACCAATCGGTGCGCACATGACCGGTAGGCCGGTCGCCGTTACGGTAACTGCTCCACATCTTGGTTTCGCCACGCTTGAAATCGTTCGGCGGTTTGCCGATCGGGTCGTCATAGGACTCCGGCTCGGTCTGGAAACCGACGACAGGCACAGGTCCGTTCGCGGCGAAGTTCGACGGTGACCCCTGCTCGTGCGGTGCGGTGCGCTGCCGCGGCGCGGGCAGTGGGGCAAGCACGTTGGCGCTGGGATCGCCCTCCACCATGACGTAATCGGAGAGGTTGCAGCTACCGGAGTTCGCCAGACTGGCGAAATTGGCGCCGCCGAAGCTGTAGCTACTGCGTTGCTTGTGGACGGCCTTGAGCATGCTGCCGATCTCGCCCGCGACGAACAGACCGCACACAACTACCAAACCCAGCGAGCCAAACACAAGCGCACGTTTGGGCTTCTCCGGCGCGAGCTGATGTCCTTTCCGGTCACGGATGTTCTCCACGAAGGCGATCAACGCGGCCACGCCCGCGCAGGCCAGTAGCACGCTGGAGAAGCTGATACCACCGATTGACGGCGGGATGTCGTTCCACGGCACACCAAACCTGGACACGAACCAGTACGCGTTACGACCGGTGACGGACAGTGCGGCGATAACCAGGAGCACGGCGAGAAACGCCATCCGGTTACGTCTCGATCGCAGTACCCCGGCACTCACCGACAGCGCGGTCAATGCGGCAAGGGCGGCGCCGATTCCAGCGAGCGGTCCGAAGTGATGGGTCCACTTGGTCGGAGTCAACGCGTACAGGACGAAGAACAGGGCGACAGTGCCGATCAGTCGTCGGCTCGGTCCAAGCGGGGCACCGGGGATTCGTCCGCGACGCAACAGCACGACGAAACAGGTAATGATGCACAGCCACATGAGCAGCACGGGAAACCGTCGGCTTAGTGCGCCATCGGCGGTATCACTGAACAGCAGGGTGTACCTGGAGAGTTCCTGATACCACGACTGATTCGGGCCAACCTGGGATCGCAGCCGCGTCGCCTCGAGGACGCCGGCCATGGTTTGGTCAGCGAAGACGACCATCAGGATAGCTAATCCCGAGCCCAGAATCGGCGCGAGCGTGGCAAACCACCCGTGGGCCTTGGCGTGGCTGGTGAGCATCCGCGCGAGCGGGCGCGCGGCAACGATGAACGGGGCGAGCGCCACGATGCCGCCAGGGGCGGTGCCGATACTGAAGGCCGCGACGATCAGGCCGAGACACAGCGGCAGGAGTCTGCGGGTGACCAGGGTGCGCTCGACCGCCGCCAAGGCGAGCAGTACGCCAACGGCGAGCCAGGGCTCGGGGCGAGTACCGGTATTGAAGGGCATCCAGGTGACCAGGAAGACCATCGCGGCCGCCCAAGCGGCGGCGCGGCTCCTGCGGATGCGCGTCCCGAGCCGGGGGAGTATCTCCCTGCTGAGCAGGAACCAGGTCAGAACCCCGAGAAGGAAGGTTGGTAGCCGGATCCACACTGGCGAGGTGCTGATGTTCGCCATCAGCTCGTGTAAGTGATCGTTCCAGCCGATCGGCGACTCGGGGACGCCGAGCCACCGGTAGTAATTGGTCAGATAGCCGATCTCGTCTCTGACCCTGGCCATGGTGAGGATATAGCCGTCATCGGCGGTGACGGGTCCGATGAATATCCATAATCCGAGGGTGAGGACGACCGCGACGTCCCTGAGTGTGATCTTCCACCAGCCGACCGGCGCCCACCGGGGCGCGCGGCGGGCTACCCGGGAATCCATTCGCCACGTCGCGAACAGGCAGCCGAGTAGCGCCACCACACCAACGATGGTGACCAGTGTCTTCCAGATGGTTGGCGTGGACAGATACCGAGTGTCCGGGGTGATCTCAACGCTCAGCCCATCGACTGGATCGCGAGCGGAGTCGAAGTCAGAGTAGATGCCGATAACGCGAGCCCGCTGATCTCCGGTCTCGTCATAGACCGCCTCGTCGCCGACGGTGATCGTCGTTCGTTCCGCATTGGAGGAGACAGTGAGATCACAGGCCGCGCCGAGCGGCTGCTGCACTACTTGCTGTCCACGATTGACTACATCCAGTACACCGTTGTCCATGCGGAGCTGCAGGCCGGAACCGAAGCCGGCGCGCTGCTTGGGAACGGTGGAGAACAACACCGAGCTGTTCGGGGTACGTGCGTCCAGCGAACGGATGGCGGAGCAGGGAATCTCAGCCTGCAGATCTTGTGCCCAGTAAGCGACAAGGGGAGCGTTCACCGATTGTGTGTCGCGCTGATCCGGCCAAACGATCTTCGACGTTTCCTGGACGACGGGTAGAAACGGAACCGTGATCGCCGCGGCCGCGGCGATCAGACCGAGCACGAGCGCGATCAGCCGCCAGCGGCGGGTTAACCCGTTCTGGAAAGCGGTAGTGCTCGGCTGCTGATCGGCGGTCGGGTTAGCCGCCGACTTCTTCGGGGTCGAGGCGCGTTCGGTGGACGACACCGGCACGACGCTAAACCAATGGCTTTGGTCCGTTCACAGTGCCTCCGGCAGGGTGTGGCCCGCGTACGGCACTGATCGGGTAAATCGACCAGGAAGCCGAGTTGGCGGGCACGGCGTTCCTCCTGGCGGAGGGGCGTGCGGAGGCGTTTCCGGGTGCCCGGCGGTATTGCCAACTAGGCTGGGAGTATGCCGGGAGCTATCTCGCCGCGCCTTGCCGAGATCGTCGCGGCCCTGCCGCTCGCGCCGGAGGCGAACGTGCTGGAGATCGGGTGCGGGCCGGGCGCGGCCGCCCGTGCCGTAGCGGCGCGGCTGACGTCGGGACGGATTCTCGCGATCGATCGCTCAGCCACGGCGATTGCTCAGGCGAAGATCTCCGGGCTGGAGGAGATCGCCTCGGGGAGGATGAGCGTTCGGCATATCGCGGCCGAGGACTTTGTCCTGGAGCCGGGTGACGCCGCTTTCGATATCGCTTTCGCGGTACGGGTTGGCGCACTTGACGGCCGTCATCCGGCGGCGGGACAAGTGGTGCTGGAGCGCATCGCGGCAGTGCTGGCACCCGGTGGTCGGTTGTTCGTGGACGGTGGTCAACCGCTACGGGAAATTCCACTGTCGCCCATACGATGACTATTTAGCCGATTCGGGCAATTACGTCACTACGCCAAAGTGATCGCCGCCGCGCAGGGTGATCACACCGCTAACCTGATAGAACGCGAACAAGGAACGTCACCAGTGCGGGAGCGAGTGGTCACCCGAGCAGGTCGGTGTTAAGCCGAGCGGCTTGTCGAGTCAGGTGGTTACGTTCGGCGATGTTTGTCGCTTTCCCCGCTGCTTCGGCGTAGAGCCGAGCGGCGGTGGTCAGCTGGCCAGCTCGCTCGTGGAGGTAAGCCGCCACCGCGGCGTAGCGAGGCAGTGTTTCGTTCAGCGCCCCCAAGGCATCGAGCCCAGCCTCGGGGCCGGTTGCTTCGCCGACGGCAACAGCTCGATTGAGTTGAACGATCGGGCTGTCGGACAGTTGAGCGAGTTCGTCGTACCACTCGACGATCTGTGGCCAGTCGGTCTCGGCTGTCGTGCGGGCATCGGCGTGTAGTGCGGCGATGGCAGCTTGTGCCTGGAATTCTCCGAGCCGGTCGCGGCGAAGCGCGGACTGCAGGATCGCCACCCCCTCGGCGATCGATGAGGTGTCCCATTTGGTGCGGTCCTGTTCGGCGAGTGGCACCAGGCTGCCGGTCGACGTCATTCGGCTAGCGCGGCGGGCGTGGTGCAGCAGCATGAGTGCCAACAATCCGGCTACCTCGGGGTGGTCGGCGACGTCAGCGAGCTGCCGGGTGAGTCGGATGGCCTCGGCCGCCAGGTCGATGTCGCCGGAGTAACCCTCGTTGAAGACCAGGTAGAGAACGCGAAGCACGGTGGCGAGGTCGCCAGTTTGGTCGAACCGGGCTCCGGCAACGGTGCGTTTTGCTCGGCTGATGCGCTGTGCCATGGTCGCTTCGGGAACGAGGTACGCTTCGGCGATTTGCCGAGTCGTGAGCCCACCGACGGCGCGGAGTGTGAGCGCCACCGCCGAGGATGGCGTCAGGGAAGGGTGCGCGCAGCGAAAGTAAAGCTGGAGCGTGTCGTCCGCCGTCGGCGTGGCTGAAGGGGAGTTCGGATCGTCGGCCAGCCGTTCCTCTCGGCGATGCCTGGCCGTGTCCGCGCGAGCGGAGTCGACGAACTTTCGCCAAGCGACGGTGACGAGCCAACCCTTCGGGTCCTGAGGCAGCTCCGTTGACCACGCGCGGATAGCCTCGATCAGTGCTTCCTGCACGGCATCCTCCGCCGCCATGAAATCAGCGCCACGACGGCGGAGGATGCCAAGCACGTCCGGTATGAGGCTCCGAATCAGTGCCTCGTCCATCGGAGCAGTCACTCCGTGATGGTGGGCGGTACGGCCAGGAGCGGCCGGACTTCCAGCCATTCGTGGATTGGCTTGCCGCCGGCTCCGGGTGCGGCGGACAGTTCACCAGCCAGTTCGATGGCGCGTTCGTAGCTGTCGACGTCGATCACCATCCAGCCGGCGATGAGGTCCTTGGTCTCCAGGAACGGGCCGTCGGTGACCGGTGGATTTCCGGCACCGTCATACCGGACAAAGGTGCCCTCGGCGGCGAGTGCCTGACTGTCAACGAACTCGCCGGTTTCTTGGAGGCGGGTAGCGAAATCGCTCATATACCGCATATGCGCGGAGACCTCGTTCGGCGTCCACTGGTCCATTGGGACGTCGTTGACCGCGGCAGGGGCGCCCCGGTAGTGCTTGAGCATCAGGTACTTGGCCATCGTGGTTCTCCTTGTTGGTGTTGCGACCCATTGTGGTCATGTTCAATACCGGGACGGAGCCGATCGAAGGTTCTCGACACTGTCTACGAAAGTTTTTTGTGCCGGTGACGAGCCAGCTCGTCCAGCCAACAGGCGCCTGGATGCTAGGTTCGACGAACCTGCCCAGGGGCACACGTTCCAGTGGCGTAAGGCGGTTAGTTCCCGAAACGGAGGGTCGGTGCGCAAACTCTTTTCGTATGTGATCATCAGCCTCGATGGCTACTACGAAGGTCCGAATGGCGAGTTCGACTGGCCGAACATCGACTCGGAGTATTTCGAGTTTGCCAACCAGACCGACGCCTACATCGACACGCTGCTGTTCGGTCGAGTGGGGTACGAGCACATGGCGGCACATTGGCCGGACGCAACCGGACCGCACCCGGAGGTCGTGCAGTTCATGAACAGCGTTACGAAGGTTGTGGTTTCCGGGACGCTGCGCGAAGTGGAATGGCACAACACGACTATCGTGGACGGCGACCGGCTGAACGAGACGATCACGGAGTTGAAACGGCAACCTGGCAAGGAGATGGCGCTGTTCGGCAGTGTGCGGCTGACGGCGAGTTTGCTGGAACTCGGGTTGATCGATGAATTGCGGGTGCTCGTGAACCCGATCATTCTGGGCGCTGGCCGCTCCCTGTTCTCGACGCTGCGTAACCGTGTTGCGCTGGACTTGTGGCGTACTACGACGTTCCGTTCCGGCAATGTGCTGCTGACGTATCGGCCAAGGCAATAGTCAACCGCGCCGGCGCGAGTCAGCGAGTGGCCAGATCGGCTAGTACCCGCTGGAGGTTGGTTCGTACCATGGCGTCGGTTTCGGTAGCGAGCGCGTCAATGAGCTGACCGCGCAAGCCGGCTTCGGCCCGGCGGCCGATCGCCTGTACCGCGGCGAGCCGTACCAGCGGCTGCGCATCCGTGAGGGCGTTGGCGAGCAGGCCCGGCACGCGGGCCCCGCGTGCAGCGAAGAGATGGTGCACGGCAGTCCGTCGCATTCGGACGTCTGGATCCATGCATAGCGGGGCCAGGTCCTGCCCGGACAGTTCGTCGGCATCGGACAGCCATCGGATAGCTCGAGTTCTTGCCTCGGCGCTGGAATCGTCCAGCAGTCGTCGGGCTAGCGCTGGGAGGTCAACCTGACCAAAGGCACTGAGGGCGTCAAACGCCGCCAGCCGCACCGTGGCATTGGGATCGTTGAACAAGTCGCGGGTGACCGGCACGAGCGCGGTCAGCACGCGCGCGGCGGCGACTCGCATGGCCTCGGCCCGGACCTCCGGAGCGGGGTCGACCGCGACATTCGCCAAGGCGGCCACCGTGGCTGGTCGCAGGTCATCGAAGGCGAGCATGGAGCGCGCGGCCCGAGCTCGGCGGGCGGCGTTCGCGTCGGTAACGAGAATGTCCACCAACCGCTGCTGGTCGCCGGGGATCTTCCCCTCAGCGAGCCCGATTCGATAACCGGCTGCGAGTTCGTCCAGCCACCGCTCGTACCACGAAAGGAAGTCGTCATCTTCCAACACGTAGGGGCCCGGAACCCCGGTGAAGTCCAGCATGGCCAGCCGACCACGTGCGGTGCCGGTGACGATGAGCACGGTATAGCTATCGCAGCCATGGTGCGCCACCGCGATCGTCCCCTGGTGCGGGACAGGATCCGGGCCGGAATCCGTGTAGTTGTCCCACCAATCGTCTCGGTAACGAACGCCCGACCGCAGCGGGCTAGGCGCGGCGAGCTGCCCGGCGATGTTGTCGTAGTTCACGATGGCGTAGGCGTCGGACAGCGATGGCAGCCCGAAACCTGGTCCGGCTCCGCCATCACCGAGCTCAGTCAAGAATCGCCGGTATCCCTTCGGGAGCCGAATCTCGTGGTGTCCCTCAAAATTCTCGACATCATCTAGCGAAGCCGGCGGGCGTAGCCGAAACTGGTGTTTCTCCTGTCTCGACAAAACGGTTCGGCCGGGCACACCGGGAAGCGTCGCTAGCTTCCTGGTGATCCGCGCGAGTTGGTCATCCACCGGTCAATCGTGGCATCGGTTCGACGTTCGGTTGCCAGGTGCCAAGCAGACTCGGCGAGCCGGCGTAGCTCGCCGTCACTAAAGTAACCGTGAGCGAATCAGGAAGCGAACACCTCCGGGCCTCGACTCCCCAAAACCGTGTACATCGATCACCAGAGTGAGACCTCATGTCGGCGTCACCGAACGCCGGCGAGCGCTTCGCCGAGTGGTGTCCGTGTATGCAGGACGCGCACTCCGGTGCGACGGCTGTCGATCAATCCGGCGTCGCGTAGCACCGTGAGATGATGCGACGCTGTCGACACCGCCAGATCCGTCAGATGAGCACATTCCGATGTCGACAGCGGCTGTTGCAGCTCAATGATCAAGCGGGCGCGCGTGGCGCCAAGCAATGCGGTGAGTGCTTCTACGGCGTCGGTGCGGCCGCGATGCCAGGTCTCCGATACCCCGTGGGCTGGGTAGAAGATCGTGGGTTGCGCGGGGCGCTCAGTGAGCACCGCGCAGCCGCGCGCGGCCATCATGACCGACGGGACGAGCACCAGGCCGGTCCCGCCGCAGTCAACGACCTCTTCGTGTTGTCGCATCTGTACGCGAACGACCTCGTTGTCCCACGTGACGGTCGAATGCAGGGTGCTGGCCATTTCGGCGAGACCAACATCGCTGCTGCGCCTGGCCCGTACCGCGACATCGGCCCGCAGCAGGCGCAGCATCTCGGGCCAAACTGGGGCAAGCAGGGCCTCCCACAGTTCGAGCCAGGCGTCGGCAATCAGCGCTCTGGCCCGATCCGGTGCCTCGATCAGGTCGCGGATCTCTTGCTGGCGGGCACCGGAGGACCGGGCCACCATCTTGTGCAGATCGAACGTCAGTCGTTCGTCGGGAACGTCCCGCAGCCGTGCGGCCTCCTCCGCCGGAGTCATATCGCCGGATGGCGTGGCCGTGAGGAAATCCGGCATATAACCATCCGCGCCGCAAATCACGGCCATCAGCCGGAACGCCTCTTTCGGCAGCGTGCCGTCGAGGGTACGGAACCAGCCCCAGTGCAGCGGTGCCGTACGTGGACGTAGGGCCACTCGCACGGCGTGTACCAGCTCGTGTCCTGGCGAGATGCCGAAACGAACGGCCGAGATATCGCTCGAACCGAGCCGGAACTCAACGAACTTTCGATCCACATCGAAAGCGTAGTCAGTCACAGCCGGATTGGCGCAGAGTTACGTCATCAGCAACCGGCCGACCGAGAGGACCGAACATCATGACCACCACGATCCCCGCCGAAAGCATCCGGGTTGGCGAGAGCCGAACACTCCGGTTCGAGGGAAACGCGTACGGATCCAACGTGTCGTTCTTCCTCGTCACCGCGGACCCCGGGCAGGGCCCCGATCTGCACCGCCATCCATACGACGAGACCTGGACCGTGCTCGCGGGCGAAGTGACCATCGTGATCGGTGCGGAGACGATCACGGCTCGTGCTGGCGATACCGCCGTTGCTCCCGCCGATACCTGGCAACGGTTTACCAACACCGGCATTGACACGCTGCGAATCATGTGCATCCACGCGTCCCCGGTCATGATCCAGGAGTTCGCCGCCAAGCGTTGAGCGGCCGACCGATCCGCGTGCTCCGAAACAGCCGATCAATTCACCCGAGAAAGGGAAATCCCATGACACAGTACTTTCTGACCGTCCCGCATGACACGGCCGAAGAGCCGACGATGGAGTCCATGCAGGAAATGGATCCAGCTGAGCTCGAAGCGATGATTGCCGCCGTGGATCGATTCAACTCCGCACTGGCTGAAGCCGGTGCGTTCGTGCACGCCGGCGGGCTGCAGCCGCCGTCGACCGCGATCACCGTCGATGCCACCGGCGGGAAGCCAACGCATACGTCCGGGCCATTCGTGGACGCGAAGGAGTACGTAGGCGGGTTCTGGATCATCAGCGCGCCTGACGAGCGGGCCGCGCTCAACTGGGCGGAGCAGTGCTCCGCGGCACTGGGGTCACGTATCGAAGTCCGCGCGTTGCAGGAGAACCCGGAATAGTCGGACGAAGGGCGTAGGCGGCAGGTCACGTTTTTCCAATACCCGCCACTACCAGCCGGCGCAAGATGTGTGCATGACCGAGATACTGGACCTATCCCGTACATACCTGCACCTGAACGAGAGCGGCGCCGAGCAGTTGCCCGTCGACGACCAGTTCTGGGAGCGGGTCATCAGCGGAGCGCTGCCGCTCCCAGGTTGGCTGGTGGCCGTGTTCGAGTTTCCTGAAGCTGATGATGGCGAGCAGGGCGACAGCGAAATGCATCCCCTTGGTGATGAGGTGCACCTGTGCCTTTCCGGCGCGATGAGCGCGGTGTTGGAATACGACACGGGTACGAAAGTGATCGACTTTGCGGCCGGTGAAGCCTGCCAGGTTCCGCGTGGCACCTGGCATCGCTTGGTGGCGCGGCAGCCAAGTCGCATCGTGAGCTTCACGTTCGGGACAGGGACGGAGCATCGCGCGGCGGGGTGAGCGTATGACGATCACGCCGGAGCGGCCTCCAGCAGTACGAAACCGTCCGGCGCCGTGGGCAGCGGGTGTACCGTGAGCGTGAAACCCGCCGAGTCCAGCAACGCGCGGTACTCCGGTTCGGTTCGCAATCGCCCGCCGAGATTGACGACGGAACCGACATCGTCGAGGTAGACACTCGGCGGTATCGACCCGTCCACGGCCGCGGGCAGCATCTGTTCCACCAGCAGCAGGCGACCGTGCTCGGTAAGCATGCTCTTACGGCAGTTGGCCAGGATCATGGCCACCCGCTCGTCCTCTGGCCAGTTGAAGATCACGCTCTTGCAGAAGTACAGATCGCCACTCGGGAGGGATTCGAAGAAGTCGCCGGTCCGGATCTCGCACCTGTCGGCGACGCCGGCTTCGGCCAGTACCTGGGGCGCGTGTCTCACCCCGTCTTCGCGGTCGAGCAGGATACCGCGAAGGTGGGAGTGGGCGGCAAGTGCCGTCGCGACGAATGGCCCGCTACCACCACCGATGTCCACCACCGTGGAAAATGGACCAAAATCGTAACTGTCCACTATGATCGGCGCGATCGCGCGGGTGTGCTCGATCATCAAGCGGTCAACCGAGTCGCGCATCTCCGAACTGTCGGTCCAGTCGATGTCCTGCCACCCCGTGTCAGCGGCAAACTCGCTGGCCAGCTTACCGGTGCGAATCGCTTGGTCGAGTGCAGGCCAGGCACCCCACGTCCAATCGTCGACCAGGTAGGTCGCCAGTTCGTGCACCGAACCGGGCGTGTCGGGTAGTAGCAACCGCCCGCGTGCGGCGAGCCGGTAGGTGTCTGGTCGCTCTTCGATGAGGATCTCGAGTGCCGCGAGCGCCCGAAGTACGCGGGTGAGCGTCGGCGCGTGCGTTGAGGTTATGCTCGCCAGTTCCGCAGTGGTCACCGTCGAGTCGCCGATCGCTTCCAGCAGGCGCAGTTTCATCGTGGCGCCGAGGAGGAATGTGGACGTGTAGCCGTTGAGCAGTTGAGTCAGCTCGGAGTCTTGCCAGAGGCCTTTGGGCACGAGTCACTCCGTATCTGTTGGTAGTCCGTGCAATCTGATGAACTTCTACCAAGGTATGGCTAACCTCAGTTGCATCCTGCGTCTTCAAGTCAACTTGATGTCAAATGGGGCGGATGAGTGATCGACTCGGCGTTCCCATCACGGGAATCTCAGCGAGTCCATCCCGCAGCACTAACTGGCGGGTCTACATCGAGACAGCGCTGCTTCGCAGCTGCCTCGTCTATCTGCCGCGTCGCCGCGATTATGCCGCTCGACCAGCCAGCGGGTCATCACCACGGGCAGCCGAACAACCAACGGCAGCGCACCACGAAGCAACAGGTCAGGGTGATCAAGGGGAAGACCAGCGAGCTGCGACGCGCGCTCCTCACCCATCGCCGGGATGAAACCGACGCACCGGGAGCGGAAACCGTCGAGCTTTCGAGTTGCTGCGTTGTCTGGGTGAACCTGGTCGGGTAGGAGAGTATCGGTCGACGGCGCCGGTACTGCTCACGTGCATGCCAGCAACGGCACTAGCGGAAAAGCGTACGCCGAAGGGCCACATCGTGTGGCCACGATGTGGTGGCTGGCATCGTCAAGTTGAGCAGGTCCGAGACTGACCGCTGTGGCTGTCGGCCGAGACGCCGGCCGCATAACTGGCTATGGGGCGTACGGATGAGTCAACCTTGCGCCGTGCCAGCGTGTCGCTCGGGCTCGATGAAACCAGCGAGCATGTCGTGAATGTGTTGGTACAGCGCTTCCGCGCCAACCCGGCCAGATGGGCGATACCAGCTGGTGACCGACACGAGTAGGCCGTTGAGCAGATTCGTCACGATCCCGATGTCCAGATCGGAACGTACGACGCCCGCCTTCACGCAGTCGGTGAGCAGGTTCTCGGTGGCGGCGTTGACGTCACGCGCCCAGGATCGATAGTTGCGCAGCGCTTGGGTGGACAGCTGGTGTTGATCGGCGGTCAGTACCAGATAATAGGTCTGGTACTTGATCGCGTTATCGACGTGGAGGCGCAAGTACGCGGCCAACTTCTCCCGCTCGGTACGGTCGCTGGCCATGATCTGGTCGATACCGTCTTTGAGGGGATAGATCAACTGCTCGACGATCGTCTCGAGGAGCCACCGCTTGGAGTTCACATACTGGTACACGGTCGGCTTACTTACGCCGGCTTCGGTGGCGATATCGCTGATAGTCGCGTCGGTGAAGCCTTTTCGCTCGAAAACCCGGGCAGCCGCGTCAACCAGCAACTGCACCGTCGTAGCACGCTGGCGTGCCATCGGCGCCTCCCCTCGACCGGGTGCCCTGGATCATCGATGGGACCGAGGACGGCCTCGGTGGTGGCATCCACAATCCAGGCGAACCGGTAAAGTTTAGCCTATCCAGCAGGTGGTTTCGTGGCCGCGTCGAGCCGGCTACACGGGCCGTTCGCAACGGGGTCGCCACGACAGCGTGCACTCGTTGGATGACCTCGGTCGTGCTGAAGCCGCCAGCGGGGCGATCAGTTCGCCGGTGCGGGTACGTCCACTTCGGTCACGATCAACTCCGCCGTGCCGTCCACTCCGGCGAGTGCTTCGAAAACACCCTGTGAGGCGGCGACGAGCAGCTGGCGGCCATTCGCGCCGCCGAGGGCGCAGGTGTAGGTGTTGGTGCCGTCCGGGTGCGCGACCTCGTCAACGATCTCTCCGGCCGGTGAGACTCGAACCACACGCTGTCCGGACGCGTCAGCGGCCCAGATGTGGTCCTCCGCGTCGACCGCGAGCCCATCGGGAGCGAGTTCGATCGCGGCCAGCATCTCGGGCCCGCTTGCCTGCGCCGGTGGCGTACCGAACTGAGCAAGGGTACGACGGTCCTGCAGGGAGCCATCCTGGTTGATGGTGAAGGCGGTGAGCCGTCCGGCGAACGATTCGGCAACGACCAGCGTGTTCCCGCCGTCGATCGTGACAACCCCGTTGGGGCACCACATTTCCGTTGCGGCCACCGTAACGCTGCCATCCGGGTCGACCCGGAACAGCTCGCCGGTCGTCGGGTTCGCGCCTTCCTGGATTGCGAAGCCGATGGTGCCTACCCAGGCGCGGCCGGCCTGATCAACCAGCATGTCGTTGATCCAGTGCGGCGCGACGCTCGACAGATCAGCATGTGTGTGCACCTCACCATCGGGTGCCCGGCGCAACAGTGTCCGGTCCTTCATCGACACGATCAGCATCGATCCATCCGGTAGCCAGCCAAGGCCTGAGCAGAGCGCATCGACCCGCATCAGGTCCTCACGGTTACCGTCGGAATCAAAGGCGCAGACGATGCCCGCGAGGGCGTCGGAGACATACCAGCGGCCGTCGCGCCAGCGTGCACCCTCGAAATAGCACCCGCCGTCCACGATCGTGTCGAACTTCCTGCTCATCGTCGTACTCCTTAATATGAACTAACCAGTTAGGCAGTAATAGATACCAGTGCGAGCAGTTGTCGGCAATAACCCGGCCGCGCGACCCGCCCACGCGACCGGCCGCCTCGGTGGGTGCCAGTTGTCGTACTCCTCGATGCTGGAACATTATTAGTTGACCGGAGAGTATTGTTTGGGACGAGGTGAGGCAATAAGCTGTGAACAGGTAAAGGGTGCTCGATAGACAACCAGTCGGTAATTATTGAGGGGGTGCGAGGGTGGCAGCACGGTTATCCGGCAAGGTCGCGATGGTCACGGGTGCGGCATATGGCATTGGTTCGGCGATCACGCGTCGGTTCGTCGCTGAAGGCGCCGAAGTGCTCGCTGTCGACGTCGCCGAGTCGGCGGTCGGTGGTCTTGTCGAAGAGCTGGGACGACGTGTGGCCTCGGCTCGATGTGATGTCGCTGTGGGTGCGGACGTCCAGGCTGCCGTGCGACGCGCCGTCGATACGTTCGGCGGATTGGACATCGTGGTGAACAACGCCGCGGTTGGTGGTGAGTCGATGGCCGCCGAGACGACGCAGAGTGAGTGGGAAAGAGTGCTCTCGGTTGGGATTGGCGGGCTTTTCCACACGATCCGACATGCGACTCCGGCGATGCGGGAGCGCGGCGGTGGAGCGTTCGTCAACCTCTCCTCGATGGCCGCGAGTCGGGCGATGCTTGGTATGGCCCCTTACGCGGCGGCAAAGGCGGGTGTGGAGGCTATTACCCGTTGTGCCGCGCTCGAACTGCGAGCCGACGGGATTCGAGTCAACGCAATCGCTCCCGGGCTGATCCGCACGCCCGTCGCGCAGGCGAATGCCGCGGCACTCGGCAGGGCGCTTTCCGCTGATCTGGCTGACTACGTCGGACATCGCCAGGGCAGGTGGGGCGAGCCAGATGAGGTCGCGAAGGTGGCGGTGCACCTGGCCTGCGCGGAGGCGTCGCTGACCACGGGCCAAACCTACGTACTCGACAACGGCGCGACAGCGTTGGCCTGACCGACGAACGACTTGACGAGGTGGCGAAATGACGGATGTTGTTGACAGGTCCGATTTTGTGCAGTCGCTGCGCGAGTTCGCGAAACGCGAATGTGGCACGAAGGAGCAGCGTGATCGGCTGAGTTCGGACGGGCAGGTAACGCATAACCAGGAGCTGTACGACAAGGTCGTGGAACTGGGGTGGGCAGGCTGCGGAATTCCCACCGAGTACGGCGGCGGTGGTGGTTCGGCCTCCGATGTCTGCGCGCTGGTCGAAGAGATGTCCTACGGCTTGGCGCCGCTGTACGGCATGGTGATCACTTTGGTGAGCGCTACCGTCGTGGAACGGTTTGGCAATGAGGACCAGAAGCGCGATATTCTTGGCGGTGTCACCCGAGGCGACGTGCTGGCGACGGCCATCAGCGAGCCCAGCTCCGGCTCGGACCCCGGATCAATGATCTGTCGGGCGGAACGCGACGGCGACAACTACGTGATCAACGGTCAGAAGACGTGGATCTCCTGCGCGCATATCGCCAAACGTATTCAGGTGTTGTGCCGCACCGACGACAGCGGGTCAAAGCATGACGGCATCACCATGATCGATGTCCCCGCCGAGGCCGAAGGACTGACGATTCGTCCGATTCGGACGCTCGGCGGCGACGAGGTGAATGAGGTCTATTTCGACAACGTGACGGTGGGCGCGGACCGGGTTATCGGCGATCCAGGCAAGGCGTGGCAGCAGATTATGCGCACCCTCAATACCGATCGGCTGATGTGCGGCGCGATGTTCCTTGGTCGGGCGCGACGCATCTTTGACGACACCGTGGAGTACGTGCGTACCCGTGAGCAGTTCGGCCGTCCGATCGGTAGCTTCCAGGCGATCCGGCATCGAATCGCGGACCTCGCGACCGAGTTGGAGTGTTGCCGGCTGCTGGTCAGGGATCTGGCCGCGAAGCTCGACGCCGACCCGGAGCGGTGTGAACCAAGGGAGGCATCCATGGTGAAGCTCAAGGTGACCGAAACGGCGAAACGGATGGCCATCGAAGGGATGCAGCTGCTCGGCGGCGCCGGATACACCAAGGACCACGATATGGAACTGCATCTTCGCGAATCGATCGTCTCCACGGTATATGCCGGTACGAGCGAGATTCAGCGCGAAATCATCGGAAAGTCGTACGGCCTATGACCGACGAATCGGCGGAGCGACCCCGGATACGGTACGAGCAACCAGCTGAAGGCGTCGCACGGGTGGTACTGGCGAGACCGGACAAGCGGAATGCGCAAGACCGGTTGATGCTGCACGCGCTCGACGACGCGTATCAGCGCGCGGTGCGGGAAGCCAGGGTCATCATCCTCGCGGCGGATGGCCCGGACTTCTCATCCGGTCATGACTTAGACGTTTCGGCTGCCTATGCCATGGACGGCAGTACGCCGCGCACCCCGACCGGCGGATTCACGGACCCTGGCGCCGAGGGCTGGTACGCCACCGAGCAGGAGCTGTTCCTCGGACTTTGCCTGCGATGGCGCGAGCTGTCCCGACCGGTGCTCGCTCAAGTGCATGGCCGAGTCATCGGTGGCGCGCTGGAACTGATCTGGCCGTGCGACCTGATCATCGCGGCCGATGACACCACCTTTCTCGATCCGACGAGCGCGTTCGGTTCTGCGGCCGCGGAGTATTTCGTCCACCCGTGGGAACTCGGGCATCGCCGGGCGAAGGAGATGTTGTTCACTGGGGAACCGATCGACGCGGAGGATGCGCGGTCGCTGGGCATGGTGAATCGAGTAGTCCCGAGGGCTCAACTTGCGGAAACGACGCTCGACCTCGCGCGACGGATCGCGGCACGACCCACGTTCGGTATCCGGCTGGCCAAACGTGCGGTAAACCGTGCCCTCGACCTACAAGGTATGCGGGCGGCGGCGGAGTCGACATTCGATACGCACCACCTCGCACATGCGCATAACCGGCAGCGCTTCGGTGAACTGATGGATCCCGCGGGGCTGGAGATCATTCGGGCTGAGGGTCGCGCCCTTGGCGAGCCGCGAACTGATAATGGCGGCTGAACAACCCACTCGGTGGAGGATCCCAGACACCCAAAGAATGCGTTTCTGGCTGACACCGGTCGCCTGATTGCGGTGCCTTTCTTCGGATAATGGCACAAATCAGTCAGACGTTAAGTAATGCCGAGAAGGGTGAGAAACCAGGCCAACTGTGCGAGGCCGACACCGATACCAGCAACCGCGGTCCAATCAATGCGGTACTCCTTACGCGTGGCAATCGACAAGGCGCCACACACGACCGCGGCAGCTCCCACCAGTGCGCCGCCGCTCGGCAGAAACCAGCACAGCGCGGCCAGCGCTAACGAGAATGGGCCAAGCCAAGCGGATCTGCCCGGGCGATTCCCCGCGGGCAGCTCAATCACGAACTTGGTGCGCTGCGGCAAACCTCGTGCCTTCCTGTCGGCATTCCGCTCAGCTGATTCGTGTCCAATTCTTTCACAAATACCGCGTTGATAGGGCGTGACGATTCCGGCGCGGTACAGCGGCCTTCGTGGTACCGGTAGCGCCGCGATTACCGTCGGCGCACGGTCCCTCGCGGGGCATGAGCTCCGTCACTTCCCTTTGGTTAGGCTAACCTATTCCGTGTTTGGATGCCTTGGCTAACCCGCGCGCAGCGGCCGATCGGAAGGGTACCGATGTCTCATGTCTCCCGCCTGGCGGCGGCCATCTCTGCCGGGGTGCTCGCGTTCGGGCTTGCCGCCTGCGGCACCGGTGCTGGCAATGACGACTCATCAGCAGGCGGCGGGGGGTTCGAGCCCGTCACGATTGAGCACGCCTTCGGTGAGACGGTGATCGAGGAGAAGCCCGAGCGTGTCGCGACGGTCAACTGGGCCAACCACGAGGTGCCCCTGGCACTGGGTGTTGTTCCCGTCGGCATGGCGGCCGCCGATTTCGGCGACGACGATGACGACGGAGTACTGCCGTGGGTGGAGGATAAGCTCGACGAGCTTGGCGCGAAGACCCCGGTGCTGTTCAACGAAACCGACGGCATCGACTTCGAAGCCGTCGCGGACACCGCTCCGGATGTAATCCTCGCGGCGTATTCCGGCCTGACGCGGGAAGATTACGACACGCTCAGCGAGATCGCGCCCGTCGTGGCATTTCCGGAAACCGCGTGGGGGACACCGTGGCAGGAGATGATCGAGTACAACGCCAAGGGGATGGGTATGGCCAACGAGGGCCAGCAGCTCATCGAGAAGCTCGAGCGGGATATCGGGAAGTCGGCCGCGGAACACGGGTCCCTGCAAGACAAATCCGCGATGTTCTTGACCCACATCGATACAACCGACCTCAGCAAGGTCAGCTTCTACACGACCCACGACACGCGGGTGAGATTCTTCGATGACCTCGGGCTCAGCCAGCCGGGCAGTATTGCTTCCGCGTCCAAACAAACCGACCAGTTCTCGCTGACCAGGAGTGCGGAGAAGGCTGATTCCTTCAACGACGTCGATATCATCGTGACCTACGGTGACCAGAAGCTCATCGACGCGCTGAATGCCGACCCGCTGCTGTCGAAGGTCCCCGCCGTCGCGAACCAATCGATCGTGACGCTGCCCAACTCGGAGCCGATCGGCACCGCGGCCAACCCAACGCCACTCGCGATCCCGTGGGTGCTTGACAAGTACCTCGGGTTGCTCGACGACGCCGCGGCGAAGGCGAAGTGACGGCGGTTCAGTGAGTTCGACGGCGTCAACGACCGAGGACGAGCCCGCTACCCGAGCCGTAGTTCGGCGCCCGAGGGCGTTACGTGCCCTCTGGCTGCTGGTTTTACTGTCCGTCGTTATTGGACTTTCGTGGGCTTCGGTCGCCATCGGCACAAGGGGAGTCAGCTGGAGCGACATCACCGCGGCCCTCGGCGGTGCGACTGAGACCTGGCAACAGGCAGCGGTGGCCACGCGTATCCCGCGTACGTTCCTCGCACTGCTCGTGGGGGCCGCGCTCGCGGTGGCAGGGGCGGCGTTGCAGGGCGTTACCCGTAATCCGCTGGCCGACCCCGGCATCCTCGGTATCAACAGCGGCGCTTCCCTCGCGGTGGTCGTCGGCATCGCATGGTTTGGGCTGACGTCGCCGACCGGATACGCCTGGGTCGCGATGGGCGGTGCCGCGGTCACCGCGGTCGCGGTTTATGTGATCGGCTCGCTTGGTTCCGGCGGGCCGACACCCCTGAAGCTGGCGCTTGCCGGAGCCGCGACCATGGCGGCACTTACGTCGTTGATCAGTGCGGTCGTGTTGCCTCGCAACGATATTGCCGATGCCGCTCGCTCGTGGGAGATCGGCGGGGTCGGTGGCGCGACCTTCGAACGTACGGCCCAGGTATTGCCGTTTTTCGTACTCGGGTTCCTGATCTGCCTGTTCTCCGCGCGTGGGCTCAACTTGCTCGCGCTCGGCGACGAGGTGGCCGCGGGGCTGGGGGAGCGGGTCGCGATCGCGCGCGCCATCCCCGCCCTTGGCGCGGTGGTGTTGTGCGGTTCGGCCACCGCGCTGGCTGGGCCGATCACTTTCGTCGGCCTCGTGGTGCCGCATCTGTGCCGGCTGCTTGTCGGGCCAGATCACCGCTGGCTGTTGCCGTTTTCCGCGCTCACGGGCGCGGGTTTGGTGACCGCCGCCGACGTGCTGGGGCGGGTAGTCGCTCGGCCCGATCAAATCGACGTTGGCATTGTCACGGCGCTTGTCGGGGCGCCGTTTTTCATCGCCATTGTGCGTAGACAGAAAGTCAAAGAGCTGTGACCGCGCTCGTCAGCACTTCGGGGTCCGCATCTACTCGAGATATCGTTGCCGGAGACCGTGGTCGGCGGGCGTTCCGGCGGCGCGTTGCGTTGGCGATACTAGTGGGGGCGGCTGTCGTCCTTGCCGCGTTATCGCTGATGGTGGGCCGTACGTTCTATCCACCAGGGGAGATCCTGCGAGTAGTCCTGGGCGAAGAGGTGCCGGGAGCGTCGTTCACCGTCGGCCGGCTGCGCTTGCCGCGAACGGCGCTGGCGGTTGTCGCTGGGTTCAGCTTCGGGTTGGCTGGTGTCACTTTCCAAACCATGCTTCGCAATCCGCTGGCGAGTCCGGACATTATCGGAATCAGCAGTGGCGCCAGTGCTGCCGCGACCTTCGCGATCGTGATGCTCTCGCTGGACGGGGCGGGGGTCTCGGTATTCGCGGTCGTCTCGGGTCTTGTGGTGGCACTGCTGGTGTATCTGCTCTCGTACCGCGGTGGTGTTGCGGGCACCCGTCTGATCCTCGTCGGTATCGGCCTGGCCGCGATGTTCAAATCCGCCACGAGCTACTTCCTCAGCAGGGCTTCCGAGTGGGATCACCAGGAGGCGATGCGCTGGCTCACCGGCAGCCTGAACGGGGCCACTTGGTCGGGCACCGTTCCGGTAGCGGTCGCATTGGTTGTGTTGGTGCCGTTGCTTCTCGGCCAGTCACGCAATCTCAACCAGCTCGCGCTCGGCGACGACACTGCCTCGGCACTTGGTGTTCGGGTCGAACGGACACGCCTGATCACCATCGTTGCCGCGGTCGTGCTGATCGCGTTCGCCACGGCGGCGGCGGGGCCCGTCGCCTTCGTGGCCTTCCTGTCCGGCCCGATCGCCGCGCGGGTGGTTGGACCGACCGGTTCCCTGCTGTTACCAGCCGCGTTTGTTGGAGTGGTGCTCGTTCTCGTCGCCGACCTTGTTGGGCAATACGCGACCGGAACCCGATATCCGGTTGGGGTCGTCACGGGTGTCCTCGGGGCGCCCTACCTGATCTACCTGATCATCAGCACCAATCGCGCGAGGGGAGCCCTGTGACCTGCAAACAGAAGCACACTCTGGTCGCCGAAGAGCTCAGTGTCGGCTACCAGGACCGCATCGTGATCGAGGACCTGAACCTTACGGTGTCGCCTGGCGAGATCACCGCGATCGTCGGAGCGAACGCCTGCGGCAAATCGACGTTACTGCGGTCGCTGTCCCGACTGCTGCGTCCACGGTCCGGCCTCGTACTGCTCGACGGCACAGCTGTGCACAAGATCCCAGCCAAACGGCTAGCCCAGCAGCTCGGTCTACTCCCGCAGTCGCCCATCGCTCCCGAAGGAATCACGGTCAGCGATCTCGTTGGCCGTGGCCGCCATCCGCATCAGCGGGTGCTGTCCCGGTGGCGGGCAGAAGATGATGAGGCGGTTGCCGATGCACTGGAAGCCACCGACACGGTGGAGCTCGCGGAACGTCCGGTCGACGAGCTCTCCGGTGGGCAGCGGCAGCGCGTGTGGATCGCGATGGCTCTTGCCCAGCGCACCGGAATCCTGCTGCTGGACGAGCCGACCACCTTTCTTGACGTGAACCACCAGGTGGAGGTCCTCGACCTGCTCACCGATCTCAACCGCGCTCTCCAGACGACCATCGTGATGGTGCTGCACGATCTGAACCTCGCCGCACGCTACAGCGACCGCCTGATCGCGATGGTGGATGGCCAGATCCATGCCGAAGGCGATCCGGCCGAGGTGCTGACCGCGGAAACCGTGGGGCGAGTGTTCGGGCTAACAAGCAAGATCATCACGGACCCCGTTTCCGGGCGCCCGCTCATGTTGCCAGTCGGACGGCACGGCGCGAGCCCAGACGGGCCGGCGTGACCCGTGAAACGTGCCGTTGCATATCCTCAACCGCAAGATTCCTAAAGAACGTGGTCACGGAAGCTGGGCTTCCGCCAGATCAACAGATAGCGCCAGAACACCAGCCGGCGCACTCGTACGCCTGGCAACACAGCCGCCGCCTGGCTGGCGACCTCCCGGGTGGTCAGCGGCGGATCGAGAACCATCGGCATCGTCGAATGCGTCGAATCCTTGGCGAACCAGTCGCCGTTTCCGCGTGACCGCATAGCGAGGAACACCGCTCCGAACAGACGGTGCCCGAGCGCGGCGGCGACCTCGAAGGGCAACTCCCGGCGTAGATCCTTTCGGGGTAGGGCGACGGCGGCGAGGACGCCGCCCGGCCGTAGGGCCGCCGCGAGCACCGGAAGCGCATCCCGCATGGGCATGTGGTGCAGCGCGCTGATCGAAAAGATCGCGTCGTAGTCCCTGCCTGGCAGCGGGTCGGTAAGCGGGTCACCGCGAACGCAGGTGACGTTGCCTGGCGTTCGCTGCGTCGCTTGCTCAACCATCTCGGCACAGCGGTCGACGGCGTGTACCCGGTCGGCTCGCTGGGAAAGCCGGGTGGCGAACTGTCCCGCGCCACAGCCTATGTCGAGTACCTTCTCGCAGGTTTGCGGCAGCTGCCGAAGGAGCAGTCCCTGGTAGTAGGCGTTGTGGTCCCAATCGAGCCGATTCGAGTCGAGCACCGGTCCGACCATACGCTTCGCGGAGCACGGTCAGCCGGGAATGGTCAGGTGATGGCGTCGGCGAGTTGGTCGACTGCATGGCGCGGTTCACGGCCGAGGAGTTCGGTCAACAGTGGATCGGCTTCCGCGAAATACCCCGTGCGGACTGCTTGGAACATCGCGAGGGTCATTCGCGCCAGGTGATCCGGGAGACCGTTCGCGGTTTGCTCGGTGACCCACTGCTCGTCGTCCACGACGACTCGGGTGATATCACGGCCGGTTAGTTGGGATGCGAATCCGGCGAGGTCGTCCAGCGTGACGGGATGCGGGGTCGTGAGTGTGATGGGGCCGTCGAATGCGTCGTCGCCGGCGAGGATGACCGCCACCGCCTCGGCGATATCGGCACGCTCTATCCATGGGATGGGCCCGTCCGCTGGCGCGGCGATCACCCCGGTTCGTTGCCAGGGCCCGAGTAGTTGGTCGAGGCTGCCGAAGAAGCCACAGCGAAGCGCCGTCCATGCGATGCCAGAATCGGCCAGGATCGCTTCAGTGGCAGCGTGCAGCCGACCGGGTGGATATGGGCCATCAGCGGCGCCTTGTTGGCTGGTGTACAGGATCCGTTTGACGCCGGCGGCTACGGCAGCGTCGATCGCATTACGGTGCAGGGCAACCACGTCGGCCGCCGGGTCGTTGCCAGAAACCAGCAGTACCTGTTCGGCGCCGGCGAAGGAGGCACGCAACGCGGCCGGATCCTCGTATGAGCCCTGACGGACAAGTACGCCGCGATCGGCGAAGTGTCGTGCCTTGTTGACGTCACGCACGCTGACGCCGAGCTGGCTCGCCGGGATACGGGTGAGGAGATTCTCGACGGTGGCGCCGCCTAATGCGCCGGTAGCGCCGGTCACAACGATCACGTGCATACCTTCCTGAGAATAAGCTGACCAGTCGAGTCAAGTTAGCGGATATCGCCGACACTAGATAATCTGACCGGCATGGTCAAGTTAGCCCGAGGAGATCGCATGACTGGTGGGACGAGCGCGGAGTCTCGGCTGCGCGCTGACGCGCGGCGCAATGCCGACCAGATCCGCCGCGCCGCGATTGGCGCCTTCCATGGTCGAGGTCTGACCGTGCCACTGGAAGAAGTCGCGAAAGCCGCGGGAGTGAGCAAGGCGACGATCTTCAACAGATTCGGCGGGCGAATCGGCTTGATCGAAGCCGTCATCGAAGAGGTGGTTGCGGTTGAGCTGTTCGCCATCATTGACCGTGCCAGGTCGATCGAGGATGTTGGCGAACGACTCGTGTACTACATCACCGCGGTTCGGGACGTCCAGTACCGACAACCCGCCGTCGTCGACACCATGCTCGAGACATACCCGGACTCGCCGAGCCTGGTGCGGATCTGCCATGCGGGAGGCGCCTTCAACGAGGAACTCAGCGCGGCTTGCCGAACCGCGGGTGTACTGCGCGCTGAGTTCAAGGGGGATGACCTCCATGCCTTGTTGCATGACAACGCGCTCGCGCTCAAACACGGCAGTAGGCCGTCCCGAGCTGACTACGACCGTCGCACCGGCTTCGTGCTTGATGGGATCCGTTCATCGCCAGCTAGTTGATCTCGGCGGTGCTACCGTGCCGGCTGCTGGAAGGATTCCGTGCGGAGGAGGTAGCGGTGAAACTCGCATCGGCCCCGAGCGGTTCGGCGGACTCATGAGCCGCGCGAAGGGAACACGGATCGATCTGACCTCGTCGCTGGAGGATGGCGCGGTTGCCCGACTCGTCCAGCGTCGTAGGTCGATCAAGAGCTATCGGTCTGTTCCGGTTGATGTGGCCCAGCTGACCCGGCTACTGAGCACGACCGTCGGCCACGGTGCCAGCCGTCCCTACGGTTCGGCGCATGCCCGGTACGACATCGTGGTTACCGTGGTTGCCGGCGCGGTCGATGGGCTGGCGTCCGGTGTTTACCGTTACCTGCCGGTGGAGCATGCGCTCGTCAGCGTGGAAAGCGGAGATTATCGTGCCCGATTGGCGCGGGCAACGCTTGACGCGAACTGGCTCGCCGGATGTCCGGTTGTCCTGTTGCTGTCCGCCGATTTCGGCGCAGCCAATACTGCCTTCGTGACGCAGATGTCGGGGCGCGGTGAGCGCTTCTGCTGGTTCGAAGCGGGACTGATCGCGCAGAACGTCTACCTGTGGGTTACCGAGAACGCGCTCGGCACCGTGTTTCTCGGCGGTATCGACTCGGTCCAGGCGCAGGCCGTGACGCAGCGGTTGATACCACAAGGGCATACGGTGCTCGGGTTACTACCCGTCGGCTATCCGAACGATAGGTCAGTTTCCGACACGCCCGGGGCTCAGTAGCCTCCCGGCGGCTATTAGCCAGGTCCGAAGGGAAAAGTTCAGTGCGTTTCGAGGTTCTCGGTCCGATTCGGATTAGCCAGGACACTGAGATGGCAACGGTTTCCGGCACGCTGCGGCGGAGCTTGTTGGCGATCCTCGTCGCGCGCGCAAATGAAACCGTGCCGGTTGACGTCCTTGTCAACGCACTCTGGGGTGCACCAGCGGAATCCGGACCCGAGCGGCGACTCCATCTGCAGGTCCACAGGCTACGTGCAGTCATGGCTGAACCCGAGCGACTGTCCTTCGGCCCCGGTGGCTATCGCCTCACGGTGTTGCCTGGCGAGCTCGACGCGGAGGAGTTCGACACGCTGGTCGACGATGCGATCAGCGTGTCGAACCAGGAACCACAGCGGTGCGCTGAGCTGTTGCGGAAAGCACTGGCAATGTTTCACGGCGACCCGTTCCAGGGCATTGACTTGCTGATGCTGACCGGGGAGGTGCAGCGGTACGCTGAACGCAGGCTGGTGGCACTCGACGAGTTGTACGCCGCCGAGCTTCGCTCTGGACGGCACGCCGCCGTCGTCGGCGAGCTCACTGAGCTGGCGAATCAGCACCCCTTGCGCGAACGATTCCACGGTCTATTGATGACCGCCTTGTCCCGATGCGGCCGACAGGCCGACGCGCTGGCGGCATACCGGCGCGCACGTGAGATATCGGTTGTGGAACTGGGACTTGAGCCGGGATCCGAGCTGCGCGCGATCGAACAACGAGTGCTGGCAGGGGAAGATGTTCCGACGGACGCGCAAGCCCGGCACGTAACGAGGTCGATGGTGCCGGCGCAACTACCAGCGCCGCCGACCAGCTTCGTCGGGCGCACGGATGAGCTCGGTGAGCTCGATGCCATGTTGTCCGAGGCGCTGGAATCGGTGACCGTAGTGGCTGTCGTGGGCGCTGGCGGGGTTGGCAAGACAGCCCTGGCGCGGTACTGGGCGAATGGTATCCGGGATCAGTTTCCGGATGGCCAGCTGTACCTGGATCTGTGTGGCTATGGACCGGATGCGCCGGTGCGGGCGGAGATGGCCTTGGCTGGATTCCTGCGTGCGTTCGGGGTCGAGGGAAGTGCCATTCCGCAGGATGTCTCTGAACGTTCGGCGTTGTTGCGGTCAGCACTGGCTGGCACCCGGACGTTGCTGGTTTTGGACAATGCCAAGACTGCCGAACAAGTCCGGCCGCTGCTACCCGCGACACCAGGGTGCCTGGTGCTGGTCACCAGCAGGGATCCACTGGCCAGTCTCGTTGCTCGGGACGGGGCCAACCGGATCCTGCTGTCGCAGTTCACCTGGCAGGAGGCCGATTCGCTGCTACGTAACTTGCTCGATGCTGGTCGAATTGACGCTGATCCAATCGGAATCGACCGCCTTATCGCACGTTGCGCCCGGCTTCCGCTTGCGCTGCGGATCGCGGCTGAACGGATTCGATTCCGGCCAGCCGCCGGAGTTGGCGAGCTCGTCGACGAGCTCGAGGATCCACGCGATCGGCTCGACTTGCTCGAAACCGGCGACGATCCGAATAGTTCGGTGCGCACGGTCCTGTCGTGGTCGTACCGCCAGCTACCGCGCGAGGCCGCGGAGCTGCTTCGATTGTGGGCGTTGCACGTTGGCCACGATATCGACATCGAAGCCCTGGCGGCCTTGACCGGCAGAGCTCATCGAGACACCCGCCGTTCGATCGAACTGCTACAGCGCGCGCACCTCGTGGACGAACTGAGCAGTGGGCGATTTCTACTGCACGACCTACTGCGTGCCTACGCTGCCGAGTTGTTGTCTGAGTCCGACGATGCGGCCACCCGCGCGGAAGCCCGGCGCCGGTTGTTCGATCACTACCTGAGCACTTCGGCGCAGGCGATGGAATGGATCGCGCCAGAGGAGTCGGAGCTGGGTACCGAGCGCTACGCGGCAATGGCCGCTGGCGTCCGATTTAGTTCCTACGCGGACGCGAGAGGGTGGCTGGACACTGAACGGGCGAACCTGGTGCAGATAGCCGAGCATGCGCCGGAGTGTGGTTTTACAACCTATACCTTCGATCTGTCCGCAACATTGTGGCCATTTCTGGACATTGGTTGGCACCATGACGATGCGCAACGGGTGCATAGCCGTGCCCTCGACCTAGCTCGGAAAATAGGAGACCGAGTGGCCGAAGGGATTGCGTTGCGCAACCTTGGACTGTGGCAACATCGGTTGAATGAGTACGCCAAAGCCGCGGAACACCTGGAGCAAGCCTTAAGTGTTCAGCAGCATCTGGAAGAACCAAAATCACTGGCTACGACCCTGAACTATCTCGCCGGCGCATACCAGACTGTCGGCAGGTTCGACGAAGCGATCACGCACTTTCGCCACTCCACGGAGCTGTATCGCGAGCTTGGCTCGGCGTCCTTGGAAAGTAAACCGTTGAGCAACTTAGGGCATCTCTATCGCCGCCTTGGCAGGTACGCGGAGGCCGAACACTGCCTCATGCGGGCTATGCGTCTGGCTGAAGAAGCCGATCACCTGCTGAGTAAGGCCTATACGCAGACTCATCTCGCCTTTCTCCGCTACGACACCGCGCACTATGATGAAGCGCTTAACTATGCACGCCGAATGAGAGATCTCATTGAGGGAAAAGGTGTACGTGCTCTCGACATTCTAGGATCGTATATTCTCGGATCCATCGACCGGAGCCGCGGCAATCTCCAAGAGGCTATTGCGAACTATCAACTAGCGCTTCGTGCTGCTACGCCCGGCTATGACACGACGATTACCGCCATGATCTTGAATGGCCTAGCCGAAGCACACGCGGCCAACGGTGACTGGGATGCGGCCGCGGAGAACTTCGAAAAGGCGCTGGTGACTGGCTCGACAGGTTCCGGTGTGGGCGCACGTTACGAGCAAGCTCGGGCCTACAGTGGGTCGGGCGATGTCTGCGAGGCGCTTGGCCAGCACAGTCAGGCTAGGCAATATTGGCGCCGGGCTTGGAAGAACTTCCGGGACCTGCAGTCCCCGGAAGCTGGCCGAATTGCTGCCAAACTGCCCGAGTTGGAGTGGTGAATCTTTTGATCGCGTAGCGATGCCGCGGCGCACGAGAGATGTATAATACCATATACGACGCGACATTAGTACACCAGATACGTTTTCCAACAATCGGCTCACATGTCAACACAGGTTACGTAAAACCAGCACGGACGACCGAGTATTCGTTATGTGCGTGTTGGTCGGCGAGTTGGCAGACTGCTTGAGCTATGCACCCCGCCGCGAGGAGATGCCGAGAATGCTTGATGAACGTGTGCAGCCGAACGAGACCATCGTGCCGCTGCTGTCCTGCACCGCGCCGGAGGACACCTTGACATTTTGGCGGGCGCTCGGGTTCGAGGTGACCCATGAGCAGACGAAGCCCTATCTGTATCTGGCGTTCCAGTGGAGCGGGTTCGCGTTGCACTATGGTCGCGCATCGAGCAATGTGGACCCCTCGCTGGAGAGCACGGGCGGATGCCTGGTGATGGTCGATGCGGTCGCGCCCTATCATGCCGCCTTCGCCGAGGCGATGCGCCGTACCTACGGGAAGATGCTGACCAAAGGACTACCCAGGATCACTCGCGGTACCGAGCCGGTGCCACCCGATTCAGCATCATGGACCCGTCGGGAAACGCCATCATCGTGATCCAGCGCGACGAGCCAAGTGAACTGGAATACGGTGGCGCCAAACATCTTAAGGGGCTTGCTCGGGTCCTGGACAACGCGCGGATCCTGCGCGAGTTCAAGGACGACCCCCGTGCCGCGTTCCGGGCGTTGAACTCTGGGCTTCGCCGCCATGGCCAGGACGCGTCCGCCGTCGAGCAGGCGAGGGCCCTGGCGATTCTTATCGAGCTGTCGATCGAACTCGAGGAACCAGAGCGGGTACCTGACTGGGGAGCGAAGCTGCGGCAGATCGCACTCACGGCGGACGAGCGACGGCAGGCCGAGTCCGCGGTTGTCGACCCCACGGTGCTCGAACCATGGATGCCGGACGAGTGACCGGATACCTCGGCGTCTCGGGTCACGACCCGGGCGAGCCGCCATGCGAAACTAACGTGGTGACGTTTGTGGAGGGTGACCGCCCGCTATGGGATCTCCTGAGCGCTGATGAGCGCGCGCTGACCGAGCTCCTGTTGACCGCGGAGAAGCCAGTCGGAGCCGCCCGGGCTCATCGCCATCTCGTGGCGAGCGGATCAGCTGTGAGCCAGGCAACCGTGTCCCGGATGCTACTCCGGCTCGATGAGCTCGGCGTTACCGAAGGCGAGGGCCGCAATGGGCGGCGGCTGACCGAGCCAGCGCGACTGGTTCTTGTGCGGGCCTCCCAGCATCGGCGCCGCAACGCCCTCATTGACGACATGTTCGACGAGGCCGACCGATCCGAGCTCATCGATCTGCTCGCGCTGCGCAAAGTCGTCGAGATCGAGGCGGCGGATCTCGCGTGTGGCCGTGCGAGCCGAGACGACCACCAAGCTTTACGGACCAGTCTCGAGCAGTACGACCAGAACCGGTTGCACGGCGGCGATTTCTCGCGCCATGCGATCGAGTTTCATGTCCTGCTCTGCCAGGCCGCGCACAGCGCGCCCTACGCCGTGGTCGCTGAGGCGCTGTACCCAGAGGTCAATTACTTCGAACCGCTCGTTGTCGCCGCGGCACATCGCGTCGGACAGAAGAACCAATCGAGTGCCGAGCATGCCGCGATCGTGCAAGCGGTGATCCGAGGTGATCGCAAGGCAAGTCGTCGGCTTACCGGCAAGCACTTCGACACGATGATCAGCTGGCTGACTGAGTTGACTGAGCTGGAGTTCGAGCAAGTAGTCGCGGAAGTCGACGTCCCACCACAGAACTAACACTTCCTCAGTTTTGAGGAAGTGTGCTAGCTTGGTGCCCGGTTCAACGGCGAATTGAGGCATTGTGACGACGCATGAGCTCAAACGCGCCCGCAAAGCGGCGGCTGGTGCATTCGTAGGGACCTCGCTCGAGTTCTACGATTTCTACATCTACGCGACCGCCTCGGCGCTCGTCTTCGGGACGATCTTCTTCCCGGAGAACGCGAACCCGTTCATCGGTACGCTGGCCGCCTTCGCGATCTTCGGGGTCGGGTTCTTCGCCCGGCCACTCGGCGCCATCGTGATCGGGCATATCGGCGACCGTCAGGGGCGCAAGCGCGCTCTGATCATTTCGCTGTTGCTCATGGGCGTCGCTACCTTCCTCATTGGCTTCGTTCCCACCTACGACACGATCGGCCTGTGGTCCCCGGCGATTCTTGTCGTACTGCGGCTGATCCAGGGCTTCGCTATCGGTGGGGAGTGGGGTGGTGCGGCACTGATCTCAACCGAGAGTGCACCACAGGGGCGGGTGAACTTCTTCGGATCATTCACCCAGCTCGGGTCGCCGGCTGGCACGGTCATGTCTTCCGGCATGTTTGCCCTTGCTGGACTCGGTGGGCACGACGTCCTTGAGGAATGGGCATGGCGGGTCCCGTTTTGGTTCGCCGGGGTGCTCGTGATCGTCGGGCTGATACTCCGTGCCAGGCTCGAGGAATCGCCGGTCTTCCAGCGGGCGATCCGCGATCAGGAGCAGAAGAAGCTTCCCGTTGTTGAGGTGTTCCGTAAGGAATGGCGATCGGTACTCGCGGGCGTACTGCTGGTCGCGCACGGGATCGGCGGCTTCTACGTTACTGGAACGCTCTTTCTGTCGTATGCCACGCAGGGGCAGGGGCTCGAGAGCTCGCCTCTGCTGATCGGTCAGACGATCGCGGCCGCGAGCAGTTTCATCACCTTTCCGATCGTCGCAACACTGGCGGACCGTCTTGGCGAACGCCGAGTGCTTGTTGTCGCGGCGATTCTCGTGATCTTGTTCGCCGCGCCGCACTTCCTCGTTGTAGGCACTGGGAACCATGTGCTCATCAGCTTGATGTTGGTGGTTACCCAGACGGTAGGAGCAGGGGCCTGGGTCTGCATTCCCGGGTTCCTGGGCCGGGCATTTGCCCCAGAGACCCGTTACACCGGTATCTCGCTGTCCTACCAACTGGCCTCGATACTCTTTGGCGGCATCCTTCCCTCGGTCGGTGCGGCCATACTCGCGGTGACGGCTGGGGCAGTGCTTGGACCCGTGCTCATTCTCGTCGGGCTGGCCGTACTCGTCATGTTCGGCGCCGTCTTCGTCCACCGCATCGTGAAGGAGCGTGAATCCGCATGACATCGGCGATCGAGTACACCGCGCCCTGGATCATCGCATTTCAGGATGGCGAGCACCGCTTATTGCGCAACGGTGCGGTCGTGGTTGACCAGGATCGGATCGTCCACGTCGGCGCGCCAGGCGCCATGCGGGTTGACCGAACCGAACATACGGACAACATCATCGCTCCCGGATTCATCTCGCTGCACACCCATATGCAGGAGTCCCCAGTCGACAAGGGGATCGCGGAGGACATCGAGAAAAGGCAGTTCTGGAGTACCAACCTCATCGAGATCCTCCCGCCGCGCGCGAAAGCGCTCACCACCGAGGACGCGCACATCTGCGCCCGAGTCTCGATCGCGGAACACCTCCGGACCGGGACGACCACCGTCATGCAAATGGGCGTCGAAAGCGATGCCATCGCAGAGCTCTGCGAAACCGTTGGCTTGCGGGCATTCATCGCCGAGTCCTATCGCTCGGGAGAGTGGTTTACGGACAACGGCAAGACCGTCGACTACCGATGGTTCGATGACGATGGGCAGGCCGCGTTCGATCGGGCGCTCGTGTTCGCGAAACGACACCGCAACCGGTCGGGCGATGCCCTGGTGACCGGGTTCCTGAACCCGTCCCAAGTAGACACCTGCTCAGCGAACCTGTTGCGCAAGACCCGAACGGCCGCGGACGAGTACGGGCTGCTGATGCAGATCCACGCCGCGCAGTCCTATTCGGAGTTCCATGAGATGACGCGCAGGCACGGACGGACACCGATTGAGTGGCTTGATGATGTCGGGTTCCTTGGCGAGCGAACGCTCATTGGTCATGGTCTGTTTCTGACCGGTACGAGCTGGACGAACTTTCACGGAGACGATCTTGGCCTGCTAGCCCGGTCGGGGACGACGGTCGTCTATAACCCATGGGTGTTCGCCCGCAACGGCATCATCATGGAGTCCTACGATCGCTACCGCGCCAACGGTGTCGAGGTGTGTTTCGGCACCGACACGACGACCCAGTCGATGTTGTGGTCGCTGCGGTGGGCATCGATCATCACGAAGGTGTTCGAGCACCGTGCGGACGTCGCCAAGGCTCGGGACGTTTTCGACGCGGCAACCGTTCGAGCGGCGGACGTGCTCGAACGCTCCGACCTCGGTCGCATCGAGGTAGGCGCGAAGGCGGATATGGTGTTCTGGAAGAGCCGTACGTTGTTCACGACACCAACACGTGATCCGATCCGCACGATCGTTTACTACGCCGAGCACGAGGATATCGAACGTGTCATGGTCGACGGCCGCTTCTCGCTGGAGAACGGGGCGGTATGCCGGCTCGATGAAGCGGCAGATCTGCGTGAGCTGCAGGAGGTCTCCGAACGCGTGTGGGCTGGTTGGCCACGGTATGACTGGGCGAACCGGACCATGAACGCGCATGTGCCCATGAGCTACCCGGAGTTCGAGGAACGCTCCTGAGAACCGGGTGGATCAGCCATATCTCGGTGAATGGTGCCGTGCTGACGTGCTCTGGTTGATGAAGCGATCTTGAGCCAGAGTGGCACGACGATGGCTTCTGGCAGCTGCCAGTAGACTAGTTGTCTACCTCATACGGGGGATCGCGGAATGAGAGAGTGATGCGCATGGCCATCGACGCGATGGAGGTGGCCAGGCTTTTCCGCGAAGGTCGTCGGGAGTCGGTTCCCGCATACCGCAGGCTCAAAGACGTGATCACCGAGCAGATCGGCACCGGCCGGTGGCCTGAAGGCGACCTGTTGCCGCCAGAAAACCAGCTGGTGCGCTCGTTGGGGTTGTCTCGCATGACGATCAACAGGGCACTGCGCGAGTTGAGCACGGAAGGGCTCCTCGTGCGGGTAGCTGGCGTCGGTACGTTCGTCGCGGAGCGCAAGAGCAGCTCCGCGCTTTATGAGGTGCACAACATCGCGGACGAAGTAACTCGACGTGGACATCGGCATCGCACGGAGGTGATACTCCTTCGGGAAGAACCGGCCGATCCGCGGCTGCATCGACTATTCGGAATCCAGGAGGGGTACCCGGTATTCCACTCGCGGATAGTGCACTTCGAGAACGACGTCGCGATCCAACTCGAGGACCGGCACGTTAACCCCGAACTTGCCCGGGACTATCTTGAGCAGGACTTTACCGCGTACACACCCAATAACTACCTTTCCCAGATTGCCCCACTCGGCAAAGGCGAGCACGTTGTGGAAGCTGTGCGGGCAACCGCGGCGGACTGCGCGCAACTCGGCATCGAGGAGACCGAGCCTTGCCTGCTCATTCACCGGCGGACCTGGTCGGCGGATCGCCTGGTTAGCGCCGCTCGATTGCTGCACCCTGGATCGCGCTATCGCCTCGAAGGAACATTCGACTGCACCTAACCGCGAATGTGCATTTTTACGGTGCGGGGTGCTCGTGATCCTGCCACCGCGGGCCGGCGAAGCCTTGTTGCTCACTAACGCTTGACGATATGTACAGACAGCACTATACATATACCGCTTCGCGCGCCCTCCTAGTCCCGATCGAGGGTGGGTTGTCAACCCGGTAGCCAGCTAAGGGAACAACGCGGTTCTCAATGGAGGAACAGGTGCAACAAGGCTCGACCGGCCTGAGTCGAGGGCTCACCGCGCGGCATATCCGCTTTATTGCACTTGGCTCCGCTATCGGCACCGGACTCTTCTATGGCTCGTCTGATGCCATCCAGCAGGCTGGACCGTCGGTTCTGCTGGCCTATCTGATCGGCGGCGGCGCGGTATTCCTGGTTCTGCGAGCGCTCGGCGAGATGTCTGTAGTCGATTCGGTTCCGGGCTCGTTCGGTACATATGCGAGCAGACACCTCGGTCGTCTTCCTGGCTTTCTCACCGGGTGGACTTATGCCTTCGAGATGGTGGTTGTCTGTATCGCGGATGTCACCGCGCTGGCGGTGTATATGGGTTTCTGGTTCCCCGACGTACCGAGGTGGATCTGGGTGCTGGCCACCCTGTTCATTCTCGGTGCGGCAAACCTGTTCACTGTCAAGGTATTCGGTGAACTTGAGTTCTGGTTCTCGCTCGGCAAGGTCGTCGCGATCATTGCGATGATACTCGGCGGGATTGCCATCCTGATATTCGGCTTCAACGGTGATCATTCGGCAGGCGTAAGCAACCTGTGGTCGCATGGCGGGTTGTTCCCCATGGGACTGGAAGGATTCGTGTTGTCGTTCGCTATCGTGATGTTCGCTTTCGGTGGCGCCGAGATCATCGGGGTGACCGCGGCAGAGGCCGATAAGCCGGAGAAGACGATTCCTCGGGCGGTCAACACCGTACCTGTCCGGATTCTACTGTTCTATGTACTGGCCATCGGCGTGATCATGTCGATCGCTCCGTGGCAGACCATCGGTTCGTCTGGCAGCCCATTCGTGCAGATCTTCGAAGGGCTGGGGCTCGGCGCCGCCGCCCACGTACTCAACGTCGTGGTGATCACGGCCGCGCTCTCCGCGATCAACAGCGATATTTTCGGCGCTGGGCGAATGCTGTTTGGTATGGCGCGCCAAGGTCAGGCACCGGCGATCATGGCCAGAGTTTCCCGCTCAGGGGTTCCGTGGATGACCGTCGTCGTGATGATCGGGGCGCTACTGATTGGTGTTGTGCTCAACTACACGATCCCCGAGGACGTCTTCCTCGTTGTTGCGTCGATCGTCACCTTCGCCACCATCTGGGTCTGGCTGATGATCCTGCTATCGCATTATCGGTCGCGGCAGAAAATGACGGTGGATCAGGTCGCGAAACTGAAGTTTCCGGTGCCATTCTGGCCGTACGGTCAGATCTGCACGATTGCCTTCATGCTCTTCGTTCTCGTCGTGATGGCCTTCGCGACTGAGACTCGAACGGCGCTTTATGTTGGGATCGCGTGGATCTGCCTGCTTACGGTGCTCTACTGGCTGTTCCTGCGGCGTAGCGGATCCGGTTGGACGAACCGTGCAGCGGACGCTAGCGAGACATGCAGCCCCAGCCAGTAGGCGACCACGGCGTCTACTGGCTGACTAGCATCGTTTCCAGCTGTATCTGTCACCCCAGGAGCAGCTGTCCAGGTGTCGGCCGTTGTAATCGCGCAGCGTGGCTTGGTCTCCGGTGTTGTTCCAGACATAGTTGCCACGGCCCCAGTAGCGGTGCGCCGGGCGGTTCGTACCTTTCCCGGTGTGCACGTAGACGGTTTGGCCGGCCGGCACGATGGTTCGCGGGAAGCGGTACGACCAGCCTGCCCGGTCGTGCAGGAGATAGCCGCTGATGTTGATGGCCACTCGAGACGTGTTCTTGATCCGGACGAATTCCTGGTTGAGATGCCAGTTGGCGCGCGTGTCACGGCCGGCTGGGTCCCACACCACGCTGTAGATCTGCATCCGGGCGACCGCGGCTTCCGCTGTCGTCGCGGTGCCGAGCGAGATGGCGAAAAGCGACAATGCGGCAATCAATGTGGTGACAAATCTTCGCATGATTATCCCTTCAAACAACGGCTTTGAATGCAATTCGGGAGATGACGCTGTCGCGTTACATGTCCGCATTGGACACCGGGCGTGAACCAGTACGGCTTCATCGGCGCGAAATGAGCCGGTTATGGCCCGGTTGTCTCTATTGGGCAGAGTGTCCTCTTTGACCAGGAAGCGTGCAGCCATGCCGTGCTGCCACACGCTGCGGTGTCGGCTTGACGGGCATAATAATATGTGCGTATTTTTATGATGTGGCGCGGACCGCTGATCACGACGCACGCCGTCGACAAGTAGCCAGTGCGCTGCTTCGCGTGATCCAGCGAGGCGGACTAGCCGAGGCGAGCATGTCCACGGTTGCCCATGAGGCGGGCGTGTCAGTCGGGTTGATCCAGCGGTACTTCGCGACGAAGGCGCAACTGCTCGAGTTTGCTTTTAGCTATCTGGTCGACAGCACATACGGGCGATTGGAGGCTGTTGAGCGGACCGGTGACGTAGCTGAAACCGCCTACCTGATGCTTGAAGCGATGCTGCCGCTCGACGAGGAGCGATATGCCGAGTCGGTGACCTGGATCGCGTTTCTCGCTGGTGCACTGCCCATTCCGGACGCGATCGAACCACATGTCGTTAGCATGCGACGAATGCGTCTACTTCTTGAGAGCTGCGGGCTATCTACTGTGGATGCAATGTTGCTCACATCTGTGGTGGATGGACTGTGCGTCGACATGGTTACGAGCCCGGCGGAAGTCACCCCTGAACTGGGTAGAGCGTGCTTGCGGCGGGCTGTAGGCCGCGTGTTCGGGGGAGCGGGATGAGCATAGAGATCATTGGATCGCTGGTGGTGCTCGCGTTACTGGACAGCACCAGTATTGGCACACTGTTCGTGCCGATCGTGTTGATGCTCGTTCCAGGCAGACTGCGCGGTGCGCCGATTCTCGGCTATCTGTTCGCGATACTCGGTTTCTACCTAGTGCTTGGCGTGCTCATCCTGCTCGGTGCGGGCGCGTTGTTTGACCGTTTCGGCGAGGTGCTCAGAAGTACGCCGGCGTACTGGGTACAGCTGGCGCTCGCCATCGGGCTGTTTCTGTTCAGCTTTCGATTCGACCCAAAACGGCGCGCTGCCAAAGGAAAATCGCCGACGGCTAACTGGACGGAGCGAGTCCAAGCGGCTACGGAATCCAGCGGGAAGCTCGTCGCGCTCGCATTTACCGCGGGATTGCTCGAGATCGCGACCATGTTCCCGTATCTCGGCGCGATAGCACTTGTCGCTGGGGCCGGGCTTCCGGTGGCGGCAGATACGGCGATTCTCGCCGGCTACTGCTTGGTGATGATCCTTCCCGCGCTGCTGTTGTTGCTCGTGCGGATCACGCTGGCCGATCGGGTCACGCCGATGCTCACCAAGGCCAACAACTGGTTCGAGAAACACGCCGTTGGGGCCACTGGGTGGATCCTCGCGATCATTGCCTTCCTTCTTGCTCGAGACGCAGTGTTCCAGCTTGGCTTGTTCGATCAGTGGCTCACGAATTAGCGACAACAAGCGCGCTTGCGTGACCGGCGTCCACCGCACTCCTTAGGAATCTTGCGGTTGGGAGTATCGCAACTGAGTGTGCGGTGTGGGCGGTGTTTGTGAGCTCGCTTTCGTTATGTGGGGCCAGATACGGGTACCGGCTTGGCTGGCGCCGGTGCGTTACCACTGAGCGCCGTCGAGGATGAACGCACTACTGGCGCGGTCGAGTGCCGTACGGGTTGGTATGCGCCGAACTCGACCGGACCTACTCGATCTGCTACGAGCTCCACAATGGACCGGGAACATCCCCTGCCTACTGGCTGATGACCTTCGCGCCGCACGCTGGAGCACGGATGGCGACATGCAAGTGCTACCAAAGATCAGTACCGCCTTCGCCGCGGCGAACAGGCCGCCACGATCGACGTGGCGTTTCCGGACACAGGCGTCACGTGACTGCTTGGGTCCTCAATCCGCTCAGGATAATGTGGATACCCGCGTGGAACTCTGCTTCGGGGTCGCTTGCCACCGCTGCATGCGCGATCTCGATCAACTTCGGAAACCGCTCAGCCGGTAGTGCCGCGACTCGATCGGTGATCGTCGTAATGTCCTCATCGCGCGCAACGGACAGTGGACCGGCGAGTTCGGCTTGTGCGAATCCGCTGACGAAGCCGGACACGGTTCGAAACGCCGCGAGCAGTTCGGCTCCGCTCCTGCCGCTGCGTGCGAGCGCCTGTAACAGGGCTTCGGCTGGGAGCAGCGTCGTCAGATCCAGGTTGCGGCGGGTGAGGATCAGCGGGATGGCATGCGGGTGGTTGCGTACGGCGCGCCACATTCCCTCCGCAATCGCCAGAACCTCGGCGTCCCACTGGTCGGATGCCGGCGAGTCCCAGTGTGTTTCGGCCATCACGGCTTCGGCGACGAGCTGCTCCAGCCCCTCGCGTCCGTCGACATAGTTGTAGATGGTCATTGGGCCCGTGCCCAGCGCGGTCGCGAGGCTGCGCATGGTCAGGCCGGTCAAGCCGTGCTCGTCGACCAGAGCGAGTGCGGCGACCTGCAGCTGTTCCCGAGTGAACTTCCTGGGAGCGGGCATAGCTCTCCTTGATTAAGTACAAAGTACGTGTTTAACTGTGACCGTTCACGTACAACGTACCTATACAGAGGTTGTCATGACTATCCGCACCACCTTTCCGTCTGGTCGCGACCAATGCGCGGCATGGTTGACCCTGCCGGATGGGCCAGCGCCGCATCCGGTCGTCGTGCTGGTGCACGGCGGGGGGTGCTACCCACGAGATGATGCTCAGCCAGTACGAGAAATGGTTCTGCGAGGCTGGCCTTCGACTTCCGCCATCTCGGCGAATCAGGTGGCCAGCCCCGCCAGCTGGTCAGCCAGCGCAGATACGCGAGGGATGTTGACGCGGCGCTGGCGTTCGTCCACTCGCGAGCAGAGCTCGATGCCACCCGGATCGCGCTCTGGGGCACGTCGTTCGGCGCCAGCCATGTGCTCGCCGCAGCCGCGCGCCATCCCGAGCTCGCGGCGGCTGTCGTGCAATGCCCGGTATTCAGCGGGCGCGCGGTCGTTGCCAAGGCGGGAGTTCGGCATCTCGTTCGGTTCACCGTGCCGATCGCCTCCGACCTGGTGCGCAGTGCGCTGCGGCTGCCCCGGCGGTATGTGCCGCTGGTCGGCCGGCCAGGCGAGCTCGCTTTCGTCAACCAGCCAGAGGCATTGGAAGGGTGGCAATCGGTCACCCCGCCCGGATACCGGTTCGACAACCGAATCACGGCGGCCTCCGGGCTGGGCATGTTGTTCTACAACGCGGCGGCTCAGGCCGGGCGGGTACGGTGTCCATTGTTGATCTGTGCCAGCGATCGGGAGAACCTTATTGACCCCGCGATCGTGACAAAGGTGGCAGGCGCGGCGCCGAAGGCCGTCGTCGTGCACTACGACGCCGATCACTTCACCATCTATCACCCGCCGTTCGTCGAGCAGGTCGTTGCCGATCAAGTCGATTTCCTACGCACCCACCTCCAGTCGGCAACGCCATGAGGTGAACATCGTGGACACCACCACGACTCGGATGTGGCACTGCGGCCGCGTTTGCGGGTAGCCACACTAGGTAACTGAGGACGTCGCGTCCGGACGACCTTTCAACCTGGCAAGTCCCTCGGGCAGCGGCTGCGGTCATTGGTGTATTTGACGTACGGTAAGAAGCTATTCGCAAGCCGGACAGCGGCGATGGGCAAGCTTTCTGGCACGGCGCGCACACGCAAGATTGGCTCACCCAGCATCAGCTTGTTGATGGTCATCCGGCAGGTGCCCGGCTGAGAGCCTCGCAGGTCGGCGCCGGTGCCGCTCATCTGTATCCGGATGGTGGTAGGGAAGTCGTGGAGCTGGCCGCGGACATCTTCGTCTGGCTCCTCGCGGTCGATGACCTCATTGTCGAAGCACCCGAGACCACCCCAGCTGACCTGGCGGCCGAGATCGCCTCATTCGTGAGTGTGCTGGCCACGGGATCGAGGTCCGCTTCCACCGGGTTCGTTAAGGCACTGGGCGAGCTGGCGGTCCGGATGCGGGATGTCTTGACTCCGGAACAGTCAGGGCGGGTCCGAGCGACGCTCCACGAACTGTTCCTGGCGTGGCTGTGGGAGGCAACTGCCAGCACGGGACCCATCAGCCTGGACGAGTACACGACCATGCGGCCGCACACCGCATTTGGATACATGGTCGTCACTCTGATGGAACCGGGTAACGGCCTTGATCTGCCGGCGGCGCTCTTGGACCAGTCGGAAATCCGTGACCTCAACCGACATCTGGCGCGACTGAGCGGGTGGACAAACGACCTGATCTCGTTCGGCTATGAACAGCAACAGTTCGCCGGAGTACCGCAGACGCTGCCGCTGATCCTCGCACGCGAGCGCCGCCGTCATGTGTCCGAAGCGCTTGTCGAAGCCGCCCACCTGCGCGATACGGAAGCGGAGGCCGCCTGCCGGCTGATCGCACGCTTGGCTACCTCAACGGTGCCGCAGGCCGCGGCGTATGCGGCTGCCGCGCGTATCGCAATCGCCAGCGCTGAGCATCAGTACACCGGTGCAGCACAACGCTACGGCACGCCGCCGCGCTGAGAGTCATTGTTCGATACGGCGGCGATATGTCGCGGCTCGTAGCATCAGAGAATGCGTGTGTTGGTAGTTGAGGACGAGCCCTATATGGCCGAGGCCATCCGTGACGGGCTGCGCCTGGCGGCGATCGCGGCCGATATCGCCGGGGATGGCGACACCGCACTCGAGCTACTGAGCGTCAATACCTACGACATCGCCGTCCTCGACCGCGACATCCCTGGGCCATCCGGCGACGAGGTTGCCGAAAGCATCGTCGCTTCCGGCAGCGGCATGCCGATCCTGCTGCTCACCGCCGCGGACCAACTCGATGACAAGGCCTCCGGGTTCGAACTCGGCGCCGATGACTACCTCACCAAACCATTCGAACTGCAGGAGCTCGTGCTCCGGCTCCGCGCCCTCGACCGCAGGCGAGCACACAACAGGCCACCCGTGTGGGAACTCGCCGGCCTACGGCTGGACCCGTTCCGGCGCGAGGTCTACCGGGACGGGCGGTATGTCGGACTCACCCGGAAGCAGTTCGCGGTGCTCGAGGTTCTGATGGCCGCCAGTGGTGGTGTCATCAGCTCCGAAGAGCTACTGGAACGGGCTTGGGATGAAAACGCCGACCCGTTCACCAACGCGGTGCGGATTACGGTGTCCGCGCTGCGCAAGCGACTCGGTGAACCCTGGCTGATCGCCACGGTCCCTGGTGTTGGCTACCGCATCGACACGGAACCGACGGTGGGGAGCGAGCGAGGCGACAGTGGCTAGAGAGCCAGGGCTGAGCGTGCGGCTCAAGCTCACCTTCAGCTATGCCGGATTCCTCATGCTTGCCGGCATCGTACTGGTTGGCGCATTCGCGGTGTTCTTGAACGGCTACCGGGAGCGGGCGCAAGACACCGGCGAGGTGGTGATCGCGCCTTCCGGAACCGAGCTACTGCGTGACTTTGCGCCGGCCGCGGTTGGCCTGATCGCCTTCCTCCTGGTGTTCGGCCTTGCCGGCGGATGGATTCTCGCTGGGCGGATGTTGGCTCCCATGGCCCGCATCACCGACGCCACGCGCATGGCCGCGCGGGGATCGCTCTCGCACCGGATCGAGTTGGAGGGACGGCAGGACGAGTTCCGCGAACTCGCGGATACCTTTGACGGCATGCTCGCGCGGCTCGAAGCGCATATCGCCGAGCAGCAGCGCTTCGCGGCCAATGCTTCGCATGAGCTACGTACCCCACTTGCGATCACGCAGACCTTGCTCGACGTGGCGCGCAACGATCCCAACCGGGAAAGCACCGAGCTCGACGAACGTCTCCGCACTGTCAACGCACGGGGGATCGACCTCACCGAGGCGCTACTCTTGCTCAACCGCACCGATCAGCGCTCCTTCGTCCGCGAGCAGGTTGATCTGTCGCTCGTGGCCGAAGAAGCCACCGAAACACTCCTACCACTTGCCGAAAAGCATGGTGTTGGCGTAGAAACCGCCGGGGACATCACCCCGACGATCGGATCCCACGCGCTCCTGCTGCAGTTGACCACGAACCTCCTGCACAATGCGATCGTGCACAACCTGCCGGACAACGGCGCCGTTCAGGTCAGCACCGCGGTCGGCCCCGATTGCGCCGTACTCACGGTCGAGAACACCGGCAATAAACTCAGTCCACAGGTGGTCGCCACCCTCACCGAGCCGTTCCAACGCGGTACCGAACGCATCCGTGGCTGACGGCGAACGCCTCCGCCGCCTCGACGAGCTGTGCGCCGACACCGGATCCACGTGCGCGGTCGGCGACGACCAGCGCGACGATTCGTCCCCACGCGCCTTTGCGTTCGAAGAAGGGACAGATGTGCACGGCGATCACACCCAGCGCCTTGTCTTCGGTTTCGGCGAGGTAAGCAGCACTCGCAGGGTCGTGCACCCAAGCCTGCAGCCGAGCGGCCGTCGCCGCGTGATCGTCCTGGGGGTAGCCCAACTGGCAGAGCAAGCCGTTGACCGCATCGGCGTCAGCGCTGCGCGCTTGGCGGATCCGCATCGTTTTCACTCCAAGCTTCGTGTGGCGATACTTCGTTGCTCCCGGACGGCGGCGAGCACATGGTGGGCCAAGATGATGTCGGCGTCCGGTGCGCCGGCTGTAGACGCGCGAGCCGACATCTCGGAGATCCGCTCCGGATCAGTTAGCACCGGAAGGAGCGCGGTCGTGATCCAATGAGGATTGAAATTCTCGTCGTCGACGAGCAGCGCCCCACCAGCAGCCACGGCCGGCTCGACGTTCAATCGTTGCTCAGCGCCTCGCAACGGCAACGGAACATACGCGGCAGGCAGACCGACGGCGGCCAGTTCGGCACATGTCATCGCCCCTGACCGGCAGATCGCGAAGTCCGCGGCGGCGTACGCACACCGCATCTCCTTGACGAACGCAACGGTGACATAGGACGGATCTGTGGGACCGCAGAGCGGAACGTCGACGGTGTGCCGCGGCCCAGTGATATGCAGGACCTGCACGCCGGCCGCGCGGAACGCTCCGGCGGCACCGGTCACCGCGGCGTTGATCGACTCCGCTCCCTGAGAACCGCCAGTGACCAACACCACCGGCCCATCGCCGTGCAGTCCAAAACACCGCCGAGCCTTGTCCCGAAGCGCCGGCCGATCAAGCCCAGTGATCGTTGGCCGCAGCGGGGTGCCGATCGCGGTGGCATTCCTCAACCGGACACTCGGTGCGCCGGTGAATACCCTCGTCGTCATCCGGGCAGCCACCCGGTTGGCCACCCCAGGCCGGACGTTCGCCTCGTGGACGATGATTCCGAGCCCGCGCCGCCAGGCGGCCAGATAGGCGGGCATGGCGACGTAGCCGCCGAAGCCCACCAGGACCTCGGCGCGCACCCGGTCAAGTGCTTCACCAGCCGCCCGGACCGACTCGCGGAGCCTGGCGGGGGTCCGTACCAGGTCACCGTTCAGCTTGCGCGGCAGCGGCACAGGTGGGATGAGTTCGAGCGGGTAGCCACGCTCGGCGATGAGCGTGGTGTCCAACCCACGGATCGTGCCGAGTGCGGTGATCTCGGTCGCCGGCGCCAGCCGGTGTAGCGCGTCAGCCAGGTTCATCGCGGGCTCGATATGACCGGCTGTATGTCCACCTGCGACGACGATGCGGGGTGCTGGTTCGGTCGGCATCACGATGTCGCTCTGATCAGCATTCCGCGGTTCGCGTGGAATCGCTCGAACACCCGCAGTGGTAACGATGCGGAATCGGAATTGTGCGAGTAACCCGACAGGTTGTGGAACCGAACCACACCGTTGTCGACTCCATAGACCAACACGAGGTGGCCACCACGTTGCGGCTGCTGGACGCCGGGCTCACGAATCTCCGGAGACACCGAGGCAATCATGACCTGCCAGGATCGCACCTCTTGGGCAGACAACCGAAGGGGCGTGTGCTCAACCAGTTCACAGTGGAATCCGAACTGCGCGGAAATCCAGGACATGAACGGCTTATAGATGAGTCCGTGAACCTTGCCGGAGCGTTCCACGGTATAGCACCCCCAGTCCAGTGCGAACGCGAGAAGTTCGCCCATCGTCAGCCGGACGTCAGTCCAGCTATGCAGGAGCGACTGTAGGCACGCCAAGCCGCAAACCTTGCGAGACCAGAACCGATACGCCGCGCTCGAGGAATACCCCTCCGTGCCCAGTCGTGCAGTCGGGAGGAGTCAGCGCGGGGCAGGAAGACCTCGATCCCGGACTGGTGGCCGCGTCGCATCACGACCTCATCGTGGCGCTGCAGGTTCCCCCACTGCGAGGTGTACCGCGGAGTCTGCGGACGTGATGGGAAAGTCAAAGTAGACATCGGGATAAGGCTCGTTTCTGAGTGTGTAATGCCACCACTCGCAGTCGTAGTGGCCGAATCCGCAGTCCTCCATAATGGATTTGAGCTGCGCACGGTTCTTCGTCTCGGTCGGCGTGATTCCTTGGGCGTGATGGTGGGAGATCGGGTCCATGAGGTCGTGCCCGCCGCCCATCGCAGCCAACTCGCCGGTATTCAGGTGATAGAGCGTCAGGTCAACGGTGCTGCCTCTGCTGTGGCCCGATTTCGGGGCCACGTACCCGTGCTTGACCATCTCGGCTCGCTCGATATTCGGGTAGTGCCGCGACTTCGTCTTACCGTCTTCTGGCTGTTTCGACCAGCGTAGGAAGCAGTCAACGGCGCGTTGTGGTCGGTACCCATCCCAGAGAAGCAGTCCAAAGCCACGGGAGGCTGCCCGCTGACGTGCCCGTTCCAGTGCCGTGCACAAGGCTAGGGTGCCGACGATGCGATTCGCGTAATAGCCGTCGACCGGCTTTCCAGTGAAGTTGTCCCACGTGGCGTACTTTGCGTCCCAGCGCACACCGGGCACCCAGCGGTCGATGTAGCCGAAGTCGTCGTTCATCGTTTCGTCCCGTGCAGGGTCATCAAGATGAGCCGATCGAGCACTTCGGACAGGGGCAACCCGGCGGCGGCCATCATCCGTGGGTACCGGCTGTACGAGGTCAACCCGGGCATCGTGTTGACCTCGTTGAGGATCACGCGATGATCCCCGGCGAGAAACAGATCAACACGAGCAAGTCCGGTACAACCGAGGGCGCGGTATATCGTCCTGGCGGCCTCCTGGACGAGCTGCCGAGATTCCTCGGCGATATCGGCGGGAACGATGAACGTCGAGTTCTCCGACCCTGTCTCGGGGGAAGTCTCCTGGTGGATTCGGAAGAATCCGTGCGAGAGGTCGACCCGGTCCACTTCGCCGGTGATCAGATCGAATGACGTCCCGAGGACCGCACAGCCGATCTCGCTGCCGGCTACGGCCTCCTCGATCAGAACCTTCCAGCCATACTTTCGTGCCTCGTTCAGCGCGGGCAGCAACTGGTCCGGTTCGGTCACCTTACTGACGCCGAACGATGAGCCGGAACGAGCAGGCTTCACGAAAACGGGATAGGGATAGCATCCGGGATTGACCTTCTCGTCGTCGGCGACAACCCAGAAACTCGGCGTGGCGATTCCCGCGGCCTTGGCGACCGTGTAGGTGAGAGCCTTATCCATGCATATGGCCGAAGCGTAAATATCGCAGCCGACGTACGGGATACCAGACAGTTCCAACAATCCCTGGATCGCGCCGTCCTCGCCGAGGCCGCCGTGCAATACCGGCAGGACAAGGTCGAGGCGCACCACCTCGTGGCCCTGTGATCCCCGGACGAGTAGACCGCGCGCACCTCGGTCGGGAGACAGCACGGCTGGACGTGCGGCGCCGTTCTCCCAATCCGCGTCGGGACCAACACAGAGCCGCCAATCGCCGTCCGTAGTGATGCCGATCCAGTACGGCTCGTACTTGTCGGTGTCGAGGTGCTGAGCGACCTCGCGCGCCGATTTCACGGAGACGGAATGCTCTTCGCAAGCGCCACCGAAGATGATTCCAACCTTCAATTTGCTCATACCGTTGTCTCCCTTTCAAAGTTCAGGCAGTTGAGCAGACTGTTCTCGACCGTGTCGGTCAACGCGTGGTCGGTGTAGTAGGCGGTGTGCGGGCTGATCAGCACGTTCGGTAGGCGCTGCAGCCGCAGCAAGGCCTCGTTCTCAAGACGCCTCTTCCGGTAGTCGGCGTAGAAGATTCCTTCCTCGCCTTCGAGAACGTCCAGCGCCGCACCGCCCAACCGGCCGCTTTCCAGTACCGACAGCAAAGCCTGGGTATCGACCAGCGGCCCGCGACCAGTGTTCACGAGATAGGCGCCTGGCCTCATCCGCTCGATGCGGTGACGACCGAGGAGGTGATGCGTTTCCGTAGTGAGTGGGGTGTGCAGGGTGACAATGTCGCTCTGCACGATCAGGTCATCCAGGGGTACGTGATCGTCGCCGCTGGATGACGGCCCGTCGTTGGTGAGTACGCGGCAGCCAAAGCCGCTCAGCCGGTCGACCACGGCCGTGCCGATACGACCCATCCCGACTACACCTACGGTCAGGTCCCGCAGTTCCTTGCCACGGATCGCGTTCAGTTGATAGTCATGGGCATCGGTGCGACGGATGGTGGATTTCGCGTGCCGCACGGCCATCAGCATCAGCATCAACGTGTAGTCCGCCACGCTGTCGGGCGAGTAAGCGACATTGCCTACCGAGATGCCGACACGCTCGGCATACGCCAAGTCGATGTGGTTGTAGCCAATACTTCTGGTGGAGATGTACGCCACGCCGATTTCGCTGAGCGCCAGCAGCGTGGAGTCGGTGATCCGCGTCTTATGGCTCACGCTGATGCACCGATCGCCGCGCGCTAACCCGGCGGTGGTTTCGTCAACCGCCGACTCGACGATCCGCGCGGACACTCCGAGTCGAGCCCCCAGCTCGTGGAACAGGACGGCCTCGTCCTTGCCGCACCCAAAAACCGTGATCCGCGCCGGTGCGCTGACCGATGGGGGCGACCCGGCGATCACGCGCATGTGCCGCTGGGTGAACGTTCCGCTCTCGATCAAACCCTGTTCGATAAAGGCCATGCCGACAGTCAAGACGGCACGATGTTGCCAGCACGTATCCGATTTTCGATATATGGACGATATGCTGCTCGGGTTGCCGGGTCAGGGGATCGCGGCCGCGATGGAGTCGAGGTGAGCTGCGATGATCTCTTCGAACGCGGCGCCGCGGTCGACGCCGAGTGGCCGGACCTCGCGGGCGAAGTGGGCCAGCGTGGGGAAGTGGTCAGGGTCCGCGCCGAGTACGGCGACCCGGAACAGCTCCATACCCTGCTCGTACTCCCGTGACGTAACCGTGCTGATGCCGGCTTCGGAGGCGATCAACGAAGCCAGCAGGATCGCGAGCCGGTGATAGCGCACCGGGACCTCATCATCGGGCAGGCCCGAGGCTCGCAGGGCCTGCAGCACCTCTTCCATCACGAGTCGGGAGCCGACGCCGCTCGAGGCATACCGTCCCCAGATCGCCGCTATCTGGGGTTGCTGACCGAACGCTTCGCGCAACCGCAGCGCCACCGCGGTGACGCGCTGCTTCCAGTCCCCCTCGGGGTAGTAGGACTCCATCGCGGACAGGAGGATCCGGTCGGCGACTGCACGTAGCAGTTCGGTCTTGTCCCGGAAGTGCCGGTACAGACTGGAGGAGTCGGTTCCGAGCGTCGCGGCGAGCTTGCGCACGCTGAACGACTCGGCGTCGCTCGTGCTCAGCAGCTCGGTCGCCGTGTCCAGGATCTCGTCGGTCGACCAGCGCCTTCGGGCTGCCATTTCGCTCCTCTCGTCGGCCGCAGTCTAGCGCATGCACTTGCCGATGCACGCACTGCGTGCATAATAGTTCGCATTGGCGCTGGGGGCCCAGCAGGGAGGGAGACCGAGTCGCGCGGGAGGTCGCGGCGAAGCGGCCGCTGGCGTCGGACTATGCGACGCAGAATGAAAGGACCGTATTCTCGATGACGAAAACAGTTCAGCGCCGGTGGGTTGCTGTCACGTTGCACGCTGGCCTGGCGCTCACGGTTCTCGCCACGATCGTTCCGTACGTCGACCGTGCCGTGTTGGTCAACCACATCCGGGCCGGATATCCCAGCTACACCCAGGCGGAGCTCGACTCGGCCGTCAGCACCTATCTGGTCCTGCTGTCCATCATCGGTGCGCTCGGTGTCATTGCCTGGCTCTGGACGGTATGGGCGGTGCGGACAGATAAGCGATGGGCGCGCCCCGCCGCAACCGTGATGTTCGTGCTCGGTACGAGCATCGGACTGATCGCACTCCTCACCAAGGACACGTCGGGCGCTACCGGCCTGCCGCCGACGCTCGGCTGGATTGGGCTAGCTCCCTGTCTGGTCGGCGCGGTGGCCGTCATGCTTGTCTGGAAGCGGCCGCAACCGGAATGACCCAGTCACCGCGGGACAAGTCGCAACGACCACGCATCCTTGCCGCGGTGCCGCCATACGAGCCTTGCGTGTCCGGTAGGGCGGCGGAATCATCGGACGGTGGGCGTTAGGGAGGTGTGCATGTCGCGTCACCGTGTGCTGCTGGTCCGCGAATGGGATGAGCAGACTTCCGGTTCGGGGTGCTGCGGACGACTCGGCGGCGACGCCGTCCGCGCGCTGGTCGAGCCGGCAGCGGACCCGTACGCCCACACCCGTCGGGATATGGAGCGGATGGGCGCGGTGTATCGCGCGTTGCGCGAGCAGTTTGGTGACGAACTGGACCTCACGGTGGTGGACCCACGCAATACGGTGTGGCTGGTTCCTACGGTGTGGCGAGATGCCCGCCGGCGCGGCCTCGCCGTGCTCGCGGCGCTGCGCCAAGCCAATGCCGCAACCCGGGCCTGCGCGTTGGTCTGTGACGGGATGGTGCTGTGCACGGACGCTTCGCCGGCCGAAGCGGTGTCCGCGGTCTCGGCTGATATCGCCGCGATGCGCACTGTGGAAAGGTCTTGAGGAGCGCGCGGCGTGGGCTGTCCGGGAATCGCGTCGACGGCTTCTCTTGGTGGCTGCGGGGTTAGCCCGGCGTGCTGACCGGCACGAGTTCGACAAGCAGGCTCTGGACGCGACGGTCGATCTCATCGCGGATCAGGCGGACGTCGTCGATGGGTTTGCCGGCTGGGTCGTCGAGCTGCCAGTCGAGGTAGCGCTTACCCGGAAAGATGGGGCAGGCATCGCCACAGCCCATGGTAATAACGACATCGGCGGGATTGATGGCTTCGGTTGTCAGGGGTTTGGGGAGTTCCTGGGACAGGTCGAGGTCGAGTTCGTGCATGACCTCTACGACGGCGGGGTTGATGGCTTCGGTGGGGGCGGAGCCGGCGGAGCGGACGATGACGCGGCCTTTCGCATGGTGACGGAGCAGCGCGGCGGCCATTTGCGAGCGGCCGGCGTTGTGTACGCAGACGAACAGGACTTCCGGCACAGTCATGACGACTCCACTCTGGACGGTGCGAATCGGCGGCGCAGGGCCAGCGAGACGTAGACGAGGGCGACGAGTACGGGGACCTCGATGAGCGGGCCGACGACGCCTGCGAGGGCCTGGCCACTGGTTGCCCCGAAGGTGGCGATCGTGACGGCGATCGCGAGTTCGAAGTTGTTGCCAGCCGAGGTGAAGGCCAGCGTGGTGGTGCGCTCGTAGCTCAGCCCGACGGCCTTGCCCACGCCGTACGACCCGGCCCACATCAGCGCGAAGTAGGCCAGCAACGGCAGGGCGATTCGAGCCACATCTAGCGGGCGGCTGGTGATCTGGTGGCCCTGCAGGGCAAAGAGGACGACGATGGTGAACAGCAGCCCGTAGAGCGCCATCGGCCCGATCTTGGGTAGGAACTGGGTTTCGTACCAGGCGCGGCCGTTGCGGCGTTCACCGAGGCGGCGGGAAAGATAGCCCGCGACCAGTGGGATGCCAAGGAAGATCAGCACGCTCTTGGCGATCTGCCAGCCGGACACGGCCAGGTTCGTGGTGTCCAGGCCGAGCCAGCCGGGCAGTACCGACAGGTAGAACCAACCAAGCACGCCGAACATGATCACCTGAAATACGGAATTGAGGGCGACAAGCACGGCGGCGGCTTCGCGGTCTCCGCAGGCGAGGTCGTTCCAGATGATGACCATGGCGATACAGCGGGCGAGTCCAACGATGATCAGGCCGGTGCGGTACTCGGGGAGATCGGGCAGTAGCAGCCACGAAAGCGCGAACATCAGCGCCGGACCGACCAGCCAGTTCAGTACCAGCGATGGTATTAGCAGCCGGCGGTCACGGGTGACGGTGTCGAGCCGGTCGTAGCGGACCTTCGCCAGCGGCGGGTACATCATGACCAGCAGTCCCACCGCGATCGGTAGCGATATTCCGTCGATCGCAACCGCGTCGAGAGCGGCGTCCAACCCAGGAATCCAGCGCCCGGCGAGTAGCCCGGCCGCCATTGCCGCACCAATCCACAACGGCAAAAACCGGTCCAGCGTGGACAGTCCCGTCGGCACCCCGCCGGCGGGCCGCGTATCGGTCGCGGTCACGTGGTCACCACGCCGGGTTCGGCAGGCACCAACACCGCAGACAATCGGGCAAGCACCTCGGGATGCACCCGGTAGTACACCCACGTACCCCGCCGTTCTCCGGTGATCAACCCGGACGCGCGCAGCACCTTCAAGTGATGCGAGATCGTTGGTCCGGTGAGCTCGAAAGCATCGGTGAGATCGCATACGCACGCCTCGCCGCCGGCATGCGAGGCAATCAGGGACAACAGTCGCAGCCGTACCGGATCGGCCATCGCCTTGAACAGCTGGGACAGCTCGACCGCCTGCTCGGCCGTCAAAGGATCGCGGGCCAGGGGTGCACAGCAGGCGTCCATGGCCGCCAACGGCAACTGCTTCGACATATCTCTATCTTGACAAGGTTCTACATAGATAGCAATCTAAATGATGTCGTGTTTCGATAACTGTCTATCCAAGGAGAAGGAGATGTCCCGAGTTCAACTGGCGCTGCGGGTCGGGGACCTCTCGGCGTCGATCGAGTTCTACTCGAAGCTCTTCAACACCAGACCGGCAAAGCTGCGACCCGGTTATGCCAACTTCGCAGTGGCGGAGCCAGCGCTGAAACTTGTCCTGCTCGAAGGTGAACCGGGTCAGACCACCGTGCTGGATCACCTCGGCGTGGAGGTGGAATCCACCGCACATGTCGATCAGGCTAGTCAGCGACTGACCGGCCATGGCATGCAGACGCTGCTAGAGAACGGCACGACCTGCTGCTACGCCAAGCAGGACAAGGTATGGGTACACGGTCCCGGGCGGGAGCCGTGGGAGGTCTACACCGTGACCGCGGATTCGACCACCTTCGGCACTGGTGAAGACGAGTCCGCGGAGCAGGCGGTCGGTTAGCTGGCATCGCTGGGGTGAGGTCGCAAGCAGGTCATCGACCCGTACGGTGCCGAAGTCGAGCACGCCAGTCAGCCGTTCGCCACACACGAGAAGAATGCTGGGCGTCAGATCCGAATGAATCCAGCGGCGAACCGTCAGCGTCGCCGAGCCGGTAGACGGCGTTGACGGACCCATCGGAGGCGAGGTACTCGATCGGCAGCTGTACCCACTGGGGACCGTGTCGATATCGATGCATGGTGCCCACTTGAGTAGACGATCACGGATTCATTCGGATCGTCGAACCATGTCTTCGGTAGGAGACGTTGCGTACGTGGCAACAACACAGACGCCTTGGGGTGGATGGGAACCGGCGCCCTTAGCCGAGGTCGTCTCGCTGTTCTCCGGGCTCCGTGTGCCCTGGTGGGTGGCGGGTGGTCATGCCATCGAGCTCGCGGTCGGCCGTTCCGTCCGTGAACACGGCGATATCGACGTCCTGGTGCTACGCCGTGACCAACTCGCCGCACAGCAGGCCCTGCCAGACTGGGAATGGTGGGCCGCCGACCCGCCAGGGACGTTGCGGCCCTGGCAACCAGAGGAAACCCTACCGCCCCACGTACAGGACATCTGGTGCCGGCCCGCCAGCGACGAGCCCTGGCGAGTCCAGCTCATGCTCGACGAATCCGCCGACTCCGACTGGGTATCTCACCGCAACACCCGTATACGCCGTCCTATCACGACACTCGGTCGAACCAGCGCCGAAGGAACGCCATACCTCACCCCCGAGGTCCAGCTCTTCTACAAGGCCAGCGGACTCCGTCAAAAAGGCCAGACCGACTTCACGGCCACGCTCCCACACCTGACTGCCGAACAACGCCAATGGTTGCGCGCGGCAATCGCCGAGACCTACGGCGCGCACCCCTGGCTGGGCCAACTCGACCATGCGGATCAGGTCGCCACGAACCGCTAAGGTCGGAGAAGCCTACGTTCGATCCCACCCGAGGAGGGCTCAGTGTCGGGGACTGTCTGGTTAACGGTGGATCTGGTCTTGGTCTGACACGCCGAGCAGCAAGCTTGGTGGGAAGGATCTGTGATGACCGAGACAGTGGAG
>NZ_SLXQ01000025.1 GCF_004340875.1 Tamaricihabitans halophyticus
ACCAGCTGATCACCGAACCGGGCACAGTCCTCCTGAAACGACATGATCGCCGCAACCTCTCATCGAGAGTGTTGCGACGATCATGTGAACCCGCCGTACCGTCAGGGGCCCTACGTATTTCCGCGACTCCGGTCTTGCATCGCCTGGCTCCTCGCCGTGCGGCTCCACAAAGGACGATTCTGCACGCCGAAGTGGCAGGGAGGGACGTATGGCTCGCGTCGATCACTACCGCGACCCAGCAGCGCCACCGGCCAACAGCATCGTTGTCGCGGCGACCGCCTTCGTGCTCGACGAGCACGGGCGGGTGCTGATGATCCGACGTACCGACAACAACCTCTACGCGATCCCCGGCGGAGGACAAGACATCGGCGAAACCATCTCGCAGACGGTCATCCGAGAGGTTCGCGAGGAGACCGGTATCGAGGTTGAGGTCGCTGGCGTGATCGGCATCTACAGCGACCCGGAACATGTCATCGCCTTCACCGACGGCGAGGTGCGCCAGGAGTTCTCCATCTGCTTCCGTGCCCACCCGACTGGCGGAAACCTGCGCACCAGCAGCGAAAGCAAGGAAGTCCACTGGATCGAGCCAGTGAAACTCGACGAGTTGAACATTCACCCATCGATCCGGCTGCGCATCACACACGGCCTCGAGCAACGTGCCGACCCGTTCTTCGCCTAGCCGCTCTGCTCCAGAACGCGGCGCACGGGCTGGTGCTCACGCGGTACCGGGTTCGATGACGACCTTACCGAGGGCGGCTCGTTCATCCAGCTGTGCGACGGCTTCCCCGGTCCGCGCGAGTGGGTACCGAGCGCTGATCGGCGGGTCGATGGCACCCGAGTCGAGGTAGGGGAGGAGCCTGTCCCACTCCTCGCGCAGATAACCAGGGCGAGGCATGGCATAGGCGCCCCAGCCGACACCCCGCACGTCAATATTGTTCAACAGCAACCGGTTCACCTTCACGGTCGGGATATCGCCAGCGGTGAAGCCAATGACCAGCAGGCGCCCCAACGGCGCCAAGCTACGCAACGAGTCGGTGAAGCGGTCACCGCCGACCGGATCGACGACCATATCGACGCCCTTGCCATCGGTCAGCTCCGCCACCCGATCCTTGAAGCCTTCGGCGAGCACGGTGTCCTGTGAACCAATCGATTTGACGAACTTCGCCTTGTCCTCAGTGGACACAACAGAGATCGTTCGTGCGCCCATGGCATTCGCCAACTGGATCGTCGCAGTGCCGATACCCCCGGCAGCGCCCTGCACGAGTACCGTTTCGCCGTGTTCCAGTTGCCCACGGGTTTGCAGCGCGAAGGTCATCGTCAGATAGTTCATCGGCAGCCCGGCGCCTGCCGCGAACTCCATCGAATCCGGTAGTGGGAAAACGCTCTGCGCGGGTACCGCGACCAGCTCGGCGAAGGCACCCGTAACACTGCTCGCCGCTACTCGATCTCCGGGCGAGAACTCCGAGTCCGATGGCGCGGCCACGACGACACCAGCGAGCTCGCCGCCAAGCGTGAACGGCGGATCCGGCTTGTACTGGTACATCCCCTTGGTGAGTAGCAGATCAGGAAAGTTCACCCCCGCCGCTTTCACCTCGATCAGCACATCACCGAGCGCTGGCACCGGATCCGGTACTTCCTGGACTTCCACCGATGCTGGCCCATCGGTCCGGGTGACCATCGCTGCGTGCATGATGTGGCTCCCTTCGGGGTTCCTAACCCGGCGCATCAGCTACGACGGATTCGGGACACCCTACCGGGCCTTGCCTGGTCTGGATGTGACCTCGGTTACCCTTCGTCGGTTGCCGACGTATGGCGGGCGACCCCGGCCTGCGGGTCACCCAGCTGCTCGAAGGCCGCGGCCGCGGCCTGCCGGTGTTTCTCCGCCTCAGCGGCATCTTCGGCTCGTCCCGTGCAGGTCAACGCATCGGCGAGCCTGGACTGGATCCTGGCGGTAGCCCGATGATCGCCGAACCGTGTGCTCAGGTCCATCGCTTCGCGGTAGTACCCGGTCGCCTCACTGTACTGCCCCTCGTCCTGGTGAATATCGCCAAGGCTGGCCAAGGTGTAGCGCAGTCCATTGTGGTCCTCCTGGCGGCGCTGCAGCTCCTGAGCGACCGCGAGGTGTTCGGCCGCGCGGCTCGGGTTGTTCAGCCTCCGTTGTGTATCGCCAAGGTTGTTCAGGCAGATGCCTTCGCCATACACGTCTTCGCAGTTCCGGAACAACGGCAACGCTTGCTGGAAGGTGTCGTCGGCCTCGTCCAGCCTGTTCAGATCTACCAGCACGACACCCAGATTGTTGAGGTTCCAGGCCATCCCGTGCTGGTCCGCGCGTTCGGTGAAGATCTCCTGTGCTTGTTCATGGCAGCGGATCGATTCGTCGAACTCCTGAAGATCACTGTGCAGTACGCCGAGCCCACGCAGGATCACCGCCTCGCCGTGCGGATCGGCCAGGCTGCGGGCCGCGGCGAGTGCGCTACGGTGCGTTACCCGCCAATCTTCCCAGTGACTGCGCAGGTAGTAGAAGCTGAGCAGCAACGCGGGCAGCTGCCAGGCAGCCGGAACCCCCATATCGGCCGACGCCCTGGTGCTGGCGACCAGGTTGTCCCGCTCCGCCTCACACCATGCCAGCGCTTCGTGGTGTGCGGTGAAGTACACCGGAGCGGTGCCATCACCGATCGGGCTACGCAATCGTGGTGCGAGCAGTCCGCGCGCGGCCCCGGCGCGTTCGATGTAGTGTGCGAACAACCGTTCCAGCGCCTCCTGGCGCTGCTCGGCATCATCCTCCGCATGTGTACTGCTGCGCGCGTATGGCTTGATCAAGTCGTGGAAGGAGTAGCGACCCGGGGTGAGGTGTTGCAGCAGATGCTCGTCGGCGAGATCTTCCAGGTAGGTCTCCGCCTCCGCGAAACCGATGCCGGCCAGCGCGGACGCGGCGTCCGCCGTGAAGTCCTTGCCGGGGTAGAGGCTCAGCAGCCGGAAGAGTCGACGGTGCTGCTCCGGCAAGGCAAGGTACGACAGGTCGAAGACCGCCCGTAGGCTTCGCGCCCCTGCCGACAACCGGTCCAGCCGCCGGTCCGCGTTGTCCAGCTGTTCCACCAGGTCCCGCGCCGTCCAGGTCGGATTGGCCCGCAACCGGCGCCCGGTTAGCGCCACGGCGAGTGGCAGATCGCCGCAAAGCTCGGCGATCCGGTCGGCGACCGTCGGGTCCTGGCCTATCTGCTCACCGGCGATCGTGCCAAGTAGCCCAATCGCCTGCTCGCGGTCGAACTCACTGAGCCGGACGACATGGGCACCGGTCAGCCCGACGAGGCTCCGCCTACTGGTAACCAGCACCAGACAGCCCGGTGTGGCCGGGATCAGTGGCCGAATCTGCGCTTCGTTCGCGGCGTTGTCCAACAGCAACAGCGCGCTCTTGCCGGCCAGCCGGTCGCGAAACAAGGCGCCGCGGGACTCCTCGTCGGTCGGAATCTCAGCGGCTGGCACGCCAAGGAACCGCAGGCATCGTTCCAGCGCCTCCGCCGGAGTCACTGGCTCGTGATCGGAGTCGAAACCACGGAGGTCCAGCCACAACTGCGCGTCGGTGAATTCACCATCCCGCAAGAAAGAATGCGCGCCATGCACGGCGAGCCGAGTTTTACCCACCCCAGCCATACCGGTAATCACGGCGACCGCCGTCGCCGTGCCATCCCGCTGATCGGCCACGAGCCGGCGCAGGCCGTCCAGTTCCTCGCGCCGACCGGTGAACTCTGCGATATCGGTCGGAAGTTGCGCCAGCGCGCGAACTCCCTCCACGTGCTGGCCGAGTGGTTGCTGGCCCTGTGTGAGGTCCTGTTCCGCCAGAACCTGTTGATGTACCTGGCGCAACTGTTCACCTGGCTCGACGCCCAGCTCGTTGACCAGCTGACGCCGCGTTCGTCGGTAGACCTCGAGCGCCTCGGATCGCCTGCCCGCCCGCTGCAGGGCGGACATCCACAGCGCCACCAAGCGTTCCCGCAACGGATAACGGGGAGTGAATTCTGCCAGTGCCGGAAGAATTCGCTCGTGCTCGCCGAGGCTCAGCGAGGCGGCGGCGTGGTTCTCCACGGCAAGTAGGTACTGCTCCTCGAACGCTGGGCCAACGTCCCGCGCGATCGGCAGATCGTCGAGTCCGGTGAACAGTGGCCCCCGCCGCAGCCCAAGCGCGTTGGTCAGGTGCGCTTTGACTGCCCGAGGGTCGCTAGTCCGTCCAGCGAGCGCGATCGAACGCTGGAACCGATGGAGATCAACGGCTTCGTGCGGGACACGCAGCAGGTAGCCTTCGGGCGCGGTCTGCACCAGGCCCGAATCGAGTGCCGTACGCAACCGCCGGACATAGTTGCGCAGCGTCGCGCGGGCGGTGGGTGGCGCCTCCGCGCCCCACAGATGTGAAATCAACCGTTCCGCGGTGACCACTTCACCTGGGCGTAGCAACAACGAGACCAGCACCGCGCGGAGCATTCGAGCGGCTAGCTCCACCTGTCGGCCGTTGCGACGAATCGCCAACGGGCCCAAGACGTCGAATTCCCAGTTATCCGGGTCGGCCGACCCCATTGTCGTCACTCGCTGCCACCCACTAGTACTGAATCGTAAAGGCGGCTTGACGTTACCCCCGGGACGCAACTCGCTCGGCCGACCTGGCGACCGTGACCTGGGCGGAATCCTGGTCGAACAGCCGTTTCCTCACCCGTTTGTGTGAAGGAAAGCGTCCGATGGTTCCCATCACCGATCGTGCCCGAAGTAGACAGTCTTCGACCAACTGTAAAACTCGGTCGCGGTTGGCCCCTGCTCGCGGAAGGTGTTCGTCGACGAGTCCTTGACTCCGCCGAACGGCACGTTCAGATCCAGCCCGGTCGTCGGCCGGTTCACCTTCACCACACCGACGTGGGTAGCTGCCGCGAAATGATGCGCGGCGGCCAGATCTCGCGTGCAGATACCGGCGGCCAGTCCATACGGTGAATCGTTCACCCTGGCGAGGCCCTCGTCGAGGTCGGCCACCGGGAGCACCGCCAACACCGGACCAAACACCTCCTGCCGGACGACGTCCGCGTCCTGCGCCATATCGGTCAACACCGTCGGCTCGAACCGCAGCCCGTCCGGATCCGCGCCGCCCGTAACCACGGTTGCCCCGTTATCAATAGCGGTTCGCACCGCGCCGACGTCGGTGGCCAACTGCTGCTCGCTGATGACCGGACCCATCGCGGTCCCCGTCGCCAAGCCGTCCCCCGGCTGGTAGCGCTTTGCCTCCGTGGCCAGCGCCGCGCTGAACTCCGCCCGCACACCAGGTGTGCAGTACACCCGTGAGGTGGCGGTGCAGGCCTGACCAGTAAGCCCGAACGCGCCGGCAGCCACCACCCGAGCCGCCGCCTCCGGTGCGGCGTCATCGAGCACCAGGTAGGCGTTCTTCCCGCCCATCTCGAGTTGGACCCGTCCGCGCCGCTCGGTCACGGTCCGCTGAATTCGCATGCCAACGTCGGTGGAGCCGGTGAACGACACGGCAGCCACCCGGTCGTCCTCGACAAGGGTCTTGCCGGCCACTTCTCCCGCACCGTGCACGACGTTGAGGACACCGTCCGGCAGGCCGGCGGCCAGCAGCGCGCGGGCGAGGTGGTCGGCGGAGGCGGGAGTGAATTCGGCTGGTTTCAGCACGACCGCGTTCCCGGCGATCAGCGCGGGGGCGAGTTTCCACGCCGGGATCGCGATCGGGAAGTTCCACGGGGTGATCAGGCCGACTACCCCCAGCGGTTCCTGCCGAGTGAGGACCGTGGTGTCCGCGGAAGCGCTGGGGAACACGCTGCCGTCCTGGTGCCAACCCCGGGCGCCGAAGTACCGGAGCACATCGATCGCGCGGCGGACCTCACCGGTCGCTTCGGCAAGTGTCTTTCCTTCCTCCCGCACCAGATCCCTGGCGATCTCGGAATGCTTGGTGCGCAACAGCTCTGCCGCATCCAGCAGGATGGCGCCGCGTGCCGGCGCCGGAGTCGACGCCCAGCCGGACGCGGCCTGCTCGGCCGCGGAGATGGCGTCATGCACGGTGCCCGCGTCCGCCGATGGCGAAGTGTTCACCACTTCCGTTTGATTGGCGGGATTTCGCCTGGCACGGTCTTCTTGACCACGCCAGGCGCCATCGATCAGGTGCTGTACCAACGTCACCATGTGCTCCTCGTTCTCGAGATCTCGACGATTGACTGTGCTATTCGGACAGCCATCCGGGCAGCGCGGACAGGTGTGTTGCCAGTTGCGCGCGCAGTGATTCCGGCAGCGACACGGCCGGCGGTCGCACCCACGATTCGGCGATCAAACCGCGCGACCGCAGGCACTCCTTGCGGATCGCCAGCGCGATGCCCGCCTGCTGTTCGAAGTTCACCAGCGGCAGGTACGGCAGCAGCGCCTCCCGTGCTGGCTGATATCCACCCCGGTGCCAAGCCCCGGTACAGGACAGCAACGCTTCCGGAAAGGAGAAGCCAGTCATGGCGCCGGCAGCACCCGCCGCGAGTTCGTCGAGCAGCCAGAGTCCGCCAAGACCGCCGAACACCGGCACACCCGATGCGCGCAGCGCGGCAACCGCGACCGGCGTCGGAGGCGCCTCGGCCTTGATCGCCACCACCCCGGGTACGACCGCCGCCGCCAGCTGTTCCTTCGCGATCGACACACCGCTGACCAGTGGGTAGTCCTGCACGACGAGATCGGCGCCGGTGGCCTCCCGTATCGCGGTCAGATGGGCGGCAAGCACCTCGGCACTGGCGGAGTTCGCCTGCACCATCACCGCGGCCAGCCGATCGCCGGCGAGCGATCGCGCCTGGTGCACTTCCTCGATCACCGGCGCCGTGCCCAGCGAACTCGCCCCGACCACCAGCGGCAGGTCGACCGAATCCAGCACTGTACGTAGCACGGTTGCCCGCTCGGCCATGGACAGCTGCGCGGCTTCGCCGAACACGCCGAGTACCGTGAGGCCGGTGACGCCGATATCCGCATAATGCCGCACCAGCCTGGCCAGGCTCGCGGTGTCCACATCCAATCCTGTCCCGCTGAACGGGGTCGCGACCACGCCCCACACGCCGGATGGCAATCCGTTCATCGACCCACCCACACCGGAGCTCGCTTCTCCTGAAACGCACGTACCCCTTCCGCGCTGTCCGCGCTGTCCAGCGCTTCGATCACCGCCGGCAGCCGGGCCGACTGTGCCTCGCGCGCGGAGAGTTTCGCCGTGTGTTGCACGAGATGTTTGATGGCGCGCAGCGAGCTTGGAGCGCAGGCAAGGAGGTCGGCCACCCAGCGCTCGACGGTCTCGTCCAGCTTGGCCGCCGGCACGACCTCGTTCACCAGCCCCATCCGGTGTAGTTCCGCCGCGGCCGCTTTGCGGCCGGTGAGCAGTAAACCCATCGCTTGGGTATGCGGGATACGGCGCACCAGCTGGGCGATACCACCGTCCAACGGCATGCGTCCCACGCGTGGTTCGGTCAACCCGAACTTCGCGGTGTCGGCCGCGATGACGATATCGCAGCCGAGCACCATTTCCATGCCGCCGCCGAGCGCGTAGCCGTTCACCCTGGCGATTACCGGCACATCGAGGGTATCCCGAAGGCTCAGCCCACCGAAGCCGTTCGGATCGCACTGGGCCCAGTACTGCAGCCCGGTTTGCTCCACGGCCGAGGCCGACATATCCGCGCCGACGCAGAATGCCCGCTGCCCACCGCCGGTCAGTACGACGGCGCGAACATCCCGATCCGTCTCGATCCTTGCCCAGATCTCGGTGAGCCGGGTATGCGTTCGGGCATCCACCGCGTTCAGCACGTTCGGCCGATCGATCGTTACCCAGGCGACGTGGTCGCTGATCTCACAACGCACCTCGTCGGTTGGTGTGGAATCAGTCATCCCAGCACCCCGTTTCGTCGCAGGGTCGCGATCTGCTCCTCGGTATAGCCGTGCTCGGCCAGTACCTCGGTGGCATGTTCACCCAGTCTTGGCGGCACTCGGCGAATACTCGCCGGTGTGTTCGACAGCCCGATCGGCGCGTTCAGCACCCGCACCGTGCCGGCGGTTGGGTGCTCCATCCGCACCACCATCTGGTTGACCAGTGTTTGCTTATCATCCAGTGCGGTCTCCAGACTGTGCACTGGCGCGCACAGCACGTCCCGGTCCTCCAGCCGTTTCACCCAGTACTCGGTGGTGTTGCTGGCGAAGCGCTCCCGGAAGATCCCCTGCAGCACCGGTCGCGCTTCGAACTGCTTGTCCAAGGTGCTGAACTCGGCCCGTTCGGACAGATCCTCGTCCAGCTCCAGCGCCACCGAGATATCCCGCAACGGGTTCTCCTTGAAGGCGCCCACCATGACCACGGCGCCATCGGTGGTGGTGAAGACGCCGGACAGTGGCATCGCTGCCCAGTTGATCTCCCGGCCCCGGTTGAGCTGCATACACGCTTCCTGCATCTGCATATGCAGCATCGAGTCGTACATGGTGACATCGACGCGCTGGCCGGTTCCGGTTCGCTCGCGGGCAAGTAACGCCAGCAGGATGCCCTGCATCAGATGCATCCCGGTGGTGTAGTCGCAGAGCGTCGTCGGATACACGTTCAGTGGAATATCCTCGGATTCCCTTCGCCACATCACGCCGGAATACGCCTGCGCGATCACATCCTGGCCGCCCTTGTGCCGGTACGGACCCCGATCACCGAAACCGGTACCGGATGCCCAGATGATGCGTGGGTTGTGTTCCCGAAGCTGGTCGTAACCGAAGCCGAGCCGCTCCATCACCCCGGATCGGAAATTGCTCACCACCACATCCGCCCTGGCGACCAGGTCATGGATCACCTGTTTGCCGTCGGCCGATCTGGTGTCCACCGTGATGCTTCGCTTGTTCCGGTTGATGGAAAGGAACACCGGATTGTCCATACCAGACTCGTCGGTGATCGAATTGCGGGAAAGGTCGCCGACCTTCGGTCGCTCAACCTTGATCACATCAGCGCCGTAGTCGCCGAGCAGCTGAGTGCAACTCGGCCCCATGTACACCTGAGTGAAGTCGATAACCGTGACACCAGCCAACGGCAGCGTGGTCATGCCGGTACCTCCGTGAGCTCGTCGATCGTCGCGTTGGCCGATGGCACGTCGCCAGGATCGGCACCCTGCGCCCGCATCTGCTGTTGTATCTGCGCGATCGGCACCTCCCGTACGAGCTCGTCGCGCCGCACGGCCAGCGCCGCCGCCGTCCCCGCAGCCTGGCCCATCGCCATGCACGGCGGGATCTCCCGCGATACGCGTTGCGCGTCCGGGGTGGCCGAGTAGTGGCGTCCGGCCACGAGTAACTGGTCCACCTGCCGTGGCAGCAGGGCACGGTAGGGCGTGTAGTAGTCCCGACCCCGGCATACCGAGTCCGCGAAATACCGGCGCTGGGTGATGTCGTCCTTGGTCACTACATACTCGCCGCGGAGCAGCCTGGTCTGCCGGACGCCCATCTGCTGTGCGACGTCGAGTAGATAACAGTTCTCGAAACCGGGGAGGTGTTCCCTGATGTAGTCGAGGACGGCGGCGATCCGGTCGCGGGCTTCGAACTCCGCCGCGGTGAGCGATTCGGGATCCGCGCCGTCGTATCCCGTCAGATGTGGACAGTTGCACCAGACGACGCCCGGTGAAGGGGTTTTCAGCCACCACAGCTCCCAAGCTCCGCCGAGTAGCCGTTTGACCTTCCGGTTGATGGCCCGCGCGGCGCGGGGATCTTCCTGCTCGAAGCGCTCAGCGGCCGCGGTATCCACTCCCGCTAGCCGGAATACCAGGGTTACCAGGTACTTGTCGTGTTCATAGGCGGCGCCGGACCGGGAAGCCACGTCGATATCGCCGGTGGTATCGATGACCACGTCACCGAGTACCGCCTGTGGGCCGGCCTTCGTCTCGCAGACGACGCCTTTCAACACACCGTCATCCACGATCGGTCGGGAGAACCAGCTGTGCAGCCGCAGGTGCACCCCGCTCTCGCGGATCAGTTCGTTCGACACTCGCTTCCAACCGTCGGGGTCGAACGCGACCGAATAGCAGATCGGCTTCAGCTTGTCGTGCGAGTGGATATCGTAAGCTCCCCAGCGGCCCCACCGGTTCCACATCTGTTGCGAGGCGAATCGATCCTCCGGCGGCGGATACACCGCCTGCCCGTCCTTGGCCAGACGGCTGACGTACTCGTCCACGATCCCGCCCACCGTGATCTCGTCCCCATTGCACATATCGTCGAGGACCAGCACCATGCCACCGGAGGCCAAACCGCCGAGCGCGGAGTACCTTTCCACGAGCGTCACCGAGGTCCCGGCGCGCGCGGCGGCGACCGCGGCGCTCACACCGGCCGGACCACCCCCGATCACGACGACGTCACTGCGGCGCACCACTGGCGCGGACAGCTCCGAGCTGTCGATCCGCAAGTCCTTCGTATCCAATTTGCACCCTCCTTATTCGCCCGCGTACAGGCCGGTCGTGCGTTTGGCTAGCAGGTAGAGCACCACGCTGATCAGCGACAGCGCGGCCAGATACACCGGGAACAGCCAGTCGATTCCCTGTTGCTGCAACCAGATCAGTAGGTACGAGGCGGTTCCACCGAAGAGCGCCACGGCGATCCCGTAGCCGAGCCCGACCCCGGTCGCGCGGCAGGTCTGTGGCATCAGCGAGGTGCTGATCACGTTGTACAGCGTCATGTTTGTCACCAGTACGAGCCCGCCGACCAGGAGCACGATGCTGAACCCGCCGATACCCGGTCCGGCGTAGGCGAGCATCAGGAAAGCGGCAGGCACCACGAGCAGCCGGGTCGCGACGAAGGTCCTGGACAGCTTGCGCCGATCCGCGAGCATGCCGACCAATGGCGAACCGACGAGCAGGATCAGGCCAAGCAAGGTGGTCAGCGCGAACACCGACGTGGAGTCCTCGCCGAAACCATTCGCCAGGTTCGGCAGGCCGACGTTCCACGCGTAGTTGTAGGCCTGCGCCGCGCCAACGACGAAGATAATCGCCAGCAGCGCCAACCAGTGCCGCCCTACCTGCCGCCACACCGGTGGTGGCGCCTGCGGCCCCGTGCCAGTAGCCGCCGGCAGCGACTCCGGCAGGTTGCGCCGCAGGTAGATCACCACTACGCCGAGTGCCGCGCCAACGAACATCGGAACGCGCCATCCGCCATCGGCCATGGCCGCGTCGTCAATCAACGCGCTCGTCGCGAAGCTCACCAGCGAGGCTCCGAGGATGCCAAGGTTCACGAACATGCTGAGCACACCGGCGGCGCGGCCTTCGCGCCCGGCGGGGGAGAGTTCGACCGCGTACGCCGTGGACAGCGGTGCCTCGATGCCGGCCGAGATGCCCTGGAAGACCCGGCAGACGAAGAGCAGTAGGCCGGCGAACACGCCAATGTCCTGATATGTCGGGCTGATGGCGATCACCAGGGTGCTGACAGCCATCATCGTGATGGAAAGCAGCAGCACCTTGCGACGACCGATCCGGTCCGCGAGGCGCCCGAGCAGTACCCCACCGAGTGGGCGGAAGGCAAAGCCGACCGCGAATACCGACAGGGCGCTCAGTGTCGACGAGACAGGGTCGGCGTTCGGAAAGAAGTTCGGCCCGATAAAGGCGGCCAATAGGCCAAATATCTGCCAATCGTACCATTCCAAGGTATTTCCGAGTCCGATGGCGGTCAGTGTCTTGGAATTCTTGGAATGATGAGGATCCTGCTTTTTGGTAGACATGGGTAAGGAAGCCACAACCATTACCTCCGATAGCACCGGAGTAATACGCCAGAAGTGAATACGGTCTTGATCGTCGGTTCTGGCGCGAATGGGATTCGTTTACGGCGTGCTAGCCGTGATCAACGCCTACCAGGTTGGCGGCGTGATCACCCAGATTGAATGACAGTCGACATCGCCGGGGTTCGCGTACCAATGCGGGATTGTGGACGAGTACCGAATGGAGTCGCCGGCCTCCAGACGGTGCCGCACGCCGTCTATAAACACATCCTTGCATCCGGAAAGCACAATGCCGAACTCTTCGCCATTGTGCCGGTACGGTGTTCCGCTCGTATCGTAACCGGGTGGGGTCTGCACCCAGGTGGCCTCGAGTGCGCCATTCAGATCCGGCGTGAGTAGTTCGAATGTCGCGCCGTCGTCGGATTCGAGGCCGTGCACATCGAGCCTGCGCCGATCCTTCTTGCGTACTACCGGCGAGGCCTGCTCGGTCACATGAAACAGCCTGCCGACCGGAATGTTGAGGCCATGACTCAGCTGGGCCAGTGTGGTGAACGATGGATTTGCCTTGCCTCGTTCGACCTGACTGACGATGCCGACGCTGACCCCGGAGAGCTCGCTGAGGCGTTCGATCGTGAGTCCGCGTTCCTTGCGCAGAGCTCGGATTCGCTCGCCAACCGCGCCGAGCAAGGAAGAAATCTCCTGCCCGTCATCCGTCCACTCGGCGGCGGCTTCGTTCAACGCTCTCACCTCGTTCCCGCGACGAGATTCAGCATAATGATGTTCTTCATTATGTCAACGGTTGCCTGCTGCTGGCCCGAGCCGCGTACGGCTCAGTCGGCGAGTTCCGCTTCGCGGGTTTCACCCAGGGACAGCCGAGTGACCTGGCCGCATGTCAAGCCGTCTGGTTTGGACACGGCCAGCTCCGCCGCACGGCCGGCGATGTGCACTGTCGCGACCGCGTTGTGGAAGTACGGCCCGCGCAGTCGGGTCCAGGACACCTCGGGCAAGGGCGCTCGCGCCAACCGGCGGAGCCAACGCGTCAGCGTGATCGCCGGCCGGGACCAGCCGATGCGTAGTACCGCCCGGAACGGCCCGGGTAACGCCTGATGTATCGGCGAGCAGACCAGCTGGTAGACGCTGGCATCCGGTACGACGCCGGGGAACTCGGCGCGCACGGCGTAACTGTGGTGCACATCCCCGGAGAGCACGCTGACGGTCGCCGGAGCGTCCGGGTCGGTCGCGATGTCGCGCAGCAGTGCGGTAAACCGGGCAAAGGAACGCTGAAATGCCGCCCAATGCTCAAGATCGGCCAGCTGTCTGGCTCGCTCGGCGAGCCCTGCGACCAGTCGGTTCCGCGATCCGCAGTACCTTTCATTCGCCGCTTGCGCATGATCGATCGCCGGTGGCAGCAGCCAGGGCAGCGAGCTTCCCACCAGCACGTGGTCGACATCGGCCAGATCCTCGCCCGCGCTGCGTTCCAGCCAGGCGAACTCGGTCTCGTCCAGCATCGAGCGGTGTCCCTCGGTGAGTACCCGTGCCGCCCGGGTATCAACCATGATCAGGCGCGTGCGGTCGAGGTCCCACCGGAAGCTCCAGCGGACGGCGTATGGGTTGCTCGCGGCGAGGTCGGCGGCCTCCGCGAGGATCGGCCACGTATCGCCGGTTGCCTCGCGGACTCGGGTCCACGTCGGGTCGGCGGCGCGTTCGTCCGGGGCGAGATTGCCGATGTGCTGGTAGATCCAGTACGAGACCAGTGCGGCTCGTAACCGTGTTTCCCACCAGGACTGCCGTCGAATATTGGCTAACCAGGCCTGCGAGGTGTTCCAGTCATCGCGCACATCGTGATCATCGAAGATCATCGCGGTCGGCGTGGTGGACAGCAGCCAGCGCAACTCGGAATCCTGCCAGGATTCGGTATACAACCGAGCGTACTCCGCGAAATCCGCGACTTCCTGCCACGGTGGTCGACGCACATCGCGCCGGGTGGCCAACCAGCGCCGGACCTGCGGTGTGGGATTGTCCGCGTAGACCTGATCGCCGAGCAGCAGTAGTGCATCCGGCGGGCGCGACGCGGGGTCGGCGGACAGCTCGGCCGCGTAGGCGTCGAGCGCGTCGCTGCCCAGCGCCCGGACGCGTTTGGGTTCGTCGGGCTTCGGGTAACGGCAGGAGCCGAACACCACCCGCAGCGGGTCGCCGCCACCCCGGGTGTGGATCACACTGGCCGGTTGCTTCGCATCCGGTAGCGGCCAACAGTGTTGCCCATCAAGGGAAACCGTGTACGGCGTCGCGCTGGCTGGGCTTAACCCATCGATGTCCACCAGTGCGTAGTGGTGACCAGCGACCTCGAACGTCCGGGCGTGGCTGTCGAGTACTCGCACCGTCGCCGGGCGGTCGGTCTGTACCCACACGGAGGCCGTGGTCGTACCAACATGGCGCAGCACCGGGCCGAGCAACAAGCGGGGCGAACCGGGGGGAGTCACCCCCCTTTACTACACCGGTTCGGCGTATTACGCGATCAGCCGCCCTCCATCATGCCGAGTTCGTGCGAGATCGCCCGGGTTCGTCCTAATTGCCCTGTCCGTCAGAGCTCGTCACGGCCGGCCACCGTGCGGTACCTCAACCCGGGTCGTCAGCAGCTTTCCTTCGCGCGCGTTCTTGCGGGCCTGTTCATGGAAGTCCGGCGCGGCACAGAGAAAGAGCGTCCGGCCGTCGGAGCCACCGAGCATGCAGGCGAAAACTCCGCCATCGACCGGTATCTCCGTGCTGATCTGGCCGCCCTCGTGTACTCGAAGAACGCGCCCGCCAACCGCGTCGGCTATCCACAGTGCCCCTTCGGCATCGAGGCAGCACCCGTCGGCGGCGACCACGACCTGGCCAAGCAACTGTTCGAAGTCCTTGTTCGTGGGCAGCTCGCCGAACTTCGCCCAAACCCGACGGTTGACCAGCGAGCCATCGCCAGCGATATCGAAGGCGGTCACCCTGTTGGCGAACGTTTCACAGACCAGTAGGACACCGTCGTCGGTAATGACACTGCCGTTCGGAAACCACAGATCGTCCGCGACGGTGGTCACCGTCCCGTCGGGGTCGACACGGAGCAGGGCAGCGGTTTGTAACGGCTGACCGGCCATGAGATCGAATCCGAACTCCCCGACGAAAGCTCTGCCCTGAGCGTCCACGACCAGGTCGTTGGGGTGCCCGTTGACATACGTGGACAGGTCGGCGTGGGTGTGCAGCGAGCCGTCCGGTTCCCTGCGCAGCAGCCGAGCGTCCCGCATCGACACGATCAGCAGCCGGTTATCCGGCAACCACCCCAGTCCGGAGGGTTGCGCGGCGACCTCGGCTTCGACACGGAGCTCGCCGCCGTCCTCAGCAGCCGAGTACACCCGGTGGGTGTAGAAATCGGCGAACCAGATCCGTTGCTCATGCCACCGCGGACCCTCCAGATAGGACATACCGTCGATGGCGGTGCGGACGTCATGGCTCATGATCTTCCCTTCGGGACTGTGGGTGAATCAGCTGGACGAGGCCTCGAGGAACCGTTCCAGCTCGCGCTGAATATCTGGTCCACATGGTTGGAAGACGACCTCGGTGACGCCGAGCGAACGGTAGTTGTCCAGCCGGTCGCGGATCTGCTCCCGGGTTCCGGTCAGCGTGACGTCCCGGAGCGTGCTGCTGCCGCCCGCGTCCCAGGCCGCCCGGTCCGCCGGGTTCAGCTCGACGCAGTGTCCCGAGTGGACGGCAAGATGTCGCTGCGCGGGCGGCGTTGTTTCCACGGACGCGAGCCATTCGGCCCCGCCGGGAAGCGCCCTGACTGCCTCCGCGCCACCAAACTCGTACGCGCCATGCAGGGAAAGTGCCCACCCGGGGCCCGCGGCCAAGCGGGCATGCTCCGAGTCGTTCTGCTCGGTCTCATCGAGCACGCTGCCCCATTCGAGATAGGCGACCCAGGAGTACTCGGGCATGAATTCCGGCGGTTGCAGCGTAGCGAAGAGCCCATCACCGAGCTCGTTGGCGACCTTGTTTCCTTTCGGGCCAAGGGCACTGATCAGAATCGGTACCTCGATCGGTCGATCGGGAGCGTGGCCATCCGGATGCAACATGCGCATCTCGGCGCCTTCCCAGTTGATGGTCTCGCCGCGCAGCAAGCTCCGATAGGCGCGAATGTAGGAATCCATAAAGGACCAACGGATCGCGCCATAGCCCATCGCGCGGCGCCCGGTAAAGCCAGTGCCGAAGGCGACGGCCACGCGCCCCGGCGCGAGTGCGGTCAGGGTGGCCGTCGCGGCGGCATTGACCATGGGGTGTCGCAGGCTGGGTACCAGAACACCCGGCCCTAGGCCGATGCGCTCGGTACGTTCCGCGGCGAGCGCCAGAGTCATCCAGACATCCGGGCTCTGCTGAGGTGTGTCATATACCCACGCGCGGTGATAGCCGAGTCGTTCGGCCAGCGCGATGTTGTCCGGAGAATCCAATGCGGTTGGAAACGCGCACGACACGTCCATGTGTCCACCTCTGGTCGGGTAGCGGCCGGATGGAAGTCCATCTACCTGCTGAAATAACTAAGCGCACAGTTATTTTTCGAGTGTGTGGCATAGTACACAGTTAGTCGTAGGTCGAGCAAGGTGCGTTGACGGAAGGGGAGACGGTTGATGTCAGTCAGGCAGTCCGCGCTTCTCGCGCTGGCTGATGACTCGCCGGACCTGTGGGATGCGGGATTCGGAGAGGTCGCCAAGCGGTTACTGACGGCAGGCGTGCGTTGCTTCGCCTCGACTGGCTTCCATGCGACGACGACGCGGGATATCACCAAGGCAGCGGCGCTCTCGCCTGCCGCGCTGTACGTCCACTTCGCCTCGAAGGAAGACGTGCTTTTCGAAATCACCCGGTCCGGGCATAGGCGGGTGCTCGAGGTGGTCCGATCGACCGAGGACGCCGATGATCCCTCGGTCTACCTGAAGGCGCTCGTCGCGCGGTTCGTCGCCTGGCACGCCCGACATCATGTGGCGGCGCGCGTCAGCCAGTACGAGCTCTCCGCGTTGACGGCGGAGCACTACGAGGTCATCGCCGGCCTGCGTCAGCAGACCACGGCCGTGTTCGAGGCTGCCATCCAGTGGGGCGTCGAGCAGCGGGCATTCGGTGTGGTGGATGCCCACCGCCTGGTGCGGGCAATCCTGTCCCTTGGCGTCGATCTCGTGCGCTGGTACCGGCTCGACGGAGCGGATTCGCCCGATCAACTCGGCGGTTTCTATGCCGAACTCGCACTGGGGATGGTGGCGGCCGCGACCAGCGCCGAAGCTACGTAGCCTCGCCTAGGGTTTCGTGGCCCGGATCGAGTACAACAGTGGTGCCCCTGGTTGCCCTGCCGGGTAGTAGTAGGCGCCGCCGCTTCGTTCCAGCACGGAAAATCGCTGCCAGAGCGAGAACTCGCGCTCGTGCAGGAAGTCGAGCCGCAAACCGGCCGTGATCAGCGCGGTCACCACCTCGCCGATGCCGTGCTGGAACTCCACGGTGTGGTTGTGTTGGAAGGTGGCCTCCGGATCGGCGTAGGTCCCCGCCTCCGCGTCATCGGCTTCGAACGGACCTCGGTAGAAGTAGTCATGGGCGATCTCGCGGCCCGCCACGTCCAGAATGTCCGCGAACGGGTGGAATTCCGCTAGGTAAAGAAAACCGCCCGGCCGCAGCAGCGCTGCCACGGTAGCCGCCCAGCGGTCGATATCGGGCAGCCAGCACAGGGCGCCGATACCGGTGTACACCACGTCGTAGGTCTCGCCCAGGACCTGCTCGGCCGCGTACACGTCCGCGGTGACGAACCGTGCGGGCAGGTCGACCTGAGCCGCGATCGAGCGCGCGGCCTCGATCGCCTTCTCGGAGAAGTCCAGCCCGGTTACTCGCGCACCGTGGCGTGCCCAGGACAACGTGTCCAAGCCGAAGTGACATTGCAGGTGCAGCAGGTCTTTCCCGCTTACCTCGCCGACTTCTGCCCGCTCGAAATCGCGGATCGCGTCCGCCCCCGCGAGAAACTCGCGCAAGCCGTAGAAGTCGCTGTCCAGATGGACCGGCACGCGCTCGTCCCAGCTCAGCCGGTTGAGCGTGTAATAGTCACTGGTTGTCATCCGTCGGTCCCCACCGGTCTACTCGATAACAGGTCTATTCGATAACAGGGCAAGACCCGTAGCTGTAGCACGGTGGCGCGCTGAACGTCAGCCGAATTTCCCCGTAACCGCATTCCTGAAGGGCATTGCGGTTACGGGGTGTGGCTGGCGATGCGTCATCCCTTGGCGTTCGGGCGATCCGGCGCCCAGTATTCGAGCATCTCCGCGAAGGTCTCGAAAGCTGGTTTGGAGTAACCATAGGGCGCTTCCAGATGCACGCTGAGCGGGAAACCCAAGTCGTGCACGCCGTCGATGACTCGCTGATACAGCTCGACGAGCTGTCGTTTGCGTTTCTGGAACGACGTTACGGCCAGATCCGCGACGAACTCCTGTTCCCTGGCCACGAGGTCGTTCCCACGGTCCTGGATCAGCCAGTTGATCAGCCCGACCCTGGACTCCGCGCTCGGTACGAAACCGAAGGAGAGCAGGATTTCCGGGCGGTGCTCGGTCCGGTGGGCGAACTCGCGCAGGAACCCGACGATCGAATCAGAGAACAACAGCTGGGTCATCCCGTAGGTGGCGCCGCGGTCACATTTGAAGGCGAACCGCTGATCCTCCGCCTCGCGGGTCGGGATCAGGATCACGCCACGGTGCGGCACGACATCCTGGAACTGTGACAACGCGTCGGTCGGTGCCACTCCGGGGCCGTCGCCATCGGCCATGGTCCGCGGCACGCCGACGAACGCGATGCCATCCATGCCGGCGCCGCGCAGCTCCTGTAGGCGCTCGGTCAGCTGCTGTTTGTCGTGGAAGGCGGTGACCTGGGTACACAGGCCATGCACGCCGTCGAGTTCTGGTCGCACGGCTTGCCAAAAGTCCAGTGTGTCCAGTTTTGGCTTCATCTCGACCGGGCGATCGTCGTCCTCGGCGATCATGCCGGGGATCATCACGTGCCGAATGCGGCCGGTCAGTCCGAACTCGCGGGTGCGCTCGGCGACTTTGCGCCCCTCCGCGACGGCGGCCGCGAGGCCGTCCTCGGTGTCGGTCGGCACCAGTTCGAGTGCGATGGTGTTCATGTCGGCCTCAGGTTTCCCTTCTGTCGACGTGTCACCGTCCAAGGCAGTATCCACGTGTACCCATGGACCTTACCTTGAGCAGGAACCCGTGCTGGTTGGCTGTAACGCGCACGGCCTCAGCCGCACGCGAATGGTCCGTACGGAGTACTACCATTGTTTCCGCGTCGTTGCCGTAACCAGGCACACGCACAATACCGTTTCCGCAGCGTATCGGCCGCTGCTGAATTTGCTTTGGCGGCGGATTCCGGCGCGGAACCGGTGCGGCTGTGGAAAACTTCGTTCCGTTGTGGTATGGCCACGGCCGGCGTGTGCATACGGTAAGGCTTGGAAATCCGTCTCTTCAACCGATCGCGCGTGTTCAATATATCCACAATAGACTGTCTAGTGTGGACTTCTAGGTATGATGCCGAACTGATTCGCGATGTTTCGGTTCCGGCGCGATCAGTTTGCGCCTACTGTGCCGATCGTGGTCGATCGCCTTGACCACACGTTCGACAACGGCATCCGCCACCGTGTCGACTTCCCAGCGATAAGTGGAAAGTGCGGGCGTCAGCAAGCGAGACATCGGGTGATCGTCGTAGCCGAGCACGGAAAGCTCGGTCGGGATAGCCAGATCGAGTTCCCGTGCGGCGGCGTACACGCCGTAGGCCATTGAATCGGCCAGGCAGAACACGGCGCTCGGTCGGGAGGATTCGGCGAGGGCGGTATACGCGACCTCGGCCGCGTCGTTGAGATTGTTCGGGCAAGCCTGTACTCGTAGTCGTAGGCCTCGCTCCTTGCCAATATCGTGCAGAAACTGCTCGGCGGGGCGGAACCGGGGTAGCCGCGGCCCAGGAGTGAGCACGAGAACTTCGGTATGGCCGGCCTCGCGGAGGGTGTTCACGGCGTCGGTGATGCCAAGGCTGTTGTCGAAGACCACCTCGGCCGCGGTGTTGGCCCCGGGTAACGGGTCACCGATCGCGACGAGGGCCGTCCGTTCCGCGGCCTCCGACCAGTACGCCGACGTCGGGTCGACGGGAATAGTGACCAGCGCGTCGACCCGTTGGTCCACGAGATACTTGGCCAGCATCGCTTCCCGCTCGGGATCCGCCGCGGCGTCCACGAACAGCAGGTTGCGCTCCACCGCGAGGAACTGGCGGCCAAGCGTGGCGATGAAGCTCTGTTGCCAGAGGTCCTCGAGTGAACTGCACAGCACGCCGATGGTGCCGGTGCGGCCGCTGGACAGTGCCCTGGCGATCGGGTCGACCTCATAGCCCAGCCGGTCGGCCACCTCGCGCACGCGCTGCTGGGTGTCGGGCGGGACCTGGAGGCCACGCAGGGCATAGGACACGGCGGCGGGGGAGAGGCCCGTCTCCGTCGCGATGTCCTTGATCGTGGGGCGCTTGCGGCGCTGCGACACCACAGCAGCCTAGCGCGACGGGCTGACAGTTTTGTCGCACGGAGTGAGACGTGTTGACGAATCGATTACTGATGCGGTTCACTGAAACCGTTCACTGAACCGCATCACTACTGGTCGCGAAGGAGGTCTGGGTGACCGAGCTGGTGATTGACGTACACCAGCATCTTTGGCCGGAAGAGCTGGTCGAAGCGCTGCGTGCTCGTGATACAGCACCGTTTCTGGATGGCTGGACACTGCGGCTGGCCGGTGAACCTCCCTACGATGTCGATCCGGCCGAGCATGACCAGGGCAAACGAGCCGCGGCCGAGGCGGACGCGGGCATCGACCAGGTGCTGCTGTCGTTGTCCAGCCCGCTTGGGATCGAGTGGCTGCCTCCGGACGAGGCCGCGCCGCTGCTCGACGCGTGGCACGACGGTGCGCTGGCGCTGGCGAAGCCGTTCCAGGTGTGGGCCGCGGCCAATATGCGCGAGCCGGATCCCGCCGCGCTGCGGGCGGCACTGGCCGCCGGTTGCATCGGCCTGCAGATACCAGCCGACGCGATGCAACGTCCTGCCGATCTGGAGCGGATCGCGCCGCTGTTTGCCGAGTGTGAACGACAGAACCGGCCGGTGCTGGTACACCCCGGCCAGGCCAGTTGTCCGGCGGAAGGCGTGCCGGGGTGGTGGGCACCGGTACTCGACTACGTAGGACAGCTGCACGCCGCCTGGTGGAGCTGGCATGTTGCCGGTCGCTCGGTGGCACCTGAGCTGCGTATTTGCTTCGCGGCCGGCGCCGGCCTCGCGCCGGTGCACTACGAGCGGCTGGTCGCCAGGGGTGGCACGGTCGGCCGGATCGACCCGAACTGTTTCGTCGACACCTCCTCGTACGGTCCGCGTGGCCTGGACGCGTTGATCCGGGTGCTGGGAATCGACCCCGTGGTCTTCGGCAGCGACCGGCCCTATGCCGAACCGACAGATCCCGGCATGGGGGCCGCCGCCACCCGTGCCATCCGTTGCAGTAATCCACGTCGTCTCTTGGAAGGAGGATTGCCGTGACCGTCAATCCGACCGCGGCACCCGAACCCGTCGCCCCGGCACCCGTCGCCGATGTGGTGCCAGCCAGACAGGCGAGCCCGGTGCGCGAGTCGTCCACGAGTCTCGGTCTGGAAACGTTGCCCGGCCGTGACCTCGACCAGCACGAGTTGCGTGAACTCGTCGCCGGCCTGGCGAATGATCCCGAGGTATGGCAGCAACATGTCGCGTTCAGCGACGATGAGCGGCACTACGTCTCGCTGCACCGGGACGCGCATGTCGATGTCTGGGTGCTGTGCTGGACCCCGCAGAACGACACGGGCTGGCACGATCACGACATCTCGTCCGGTGCGGTCGCGGTGACCCAGGGCCGCTTGGTGGAACACAACCTGGCGGTCGGCGGGCCGAGTGTGGAAACGGATGTGGCAGCCGGCCAGGTATTCAGCTTCGGCCCGGAGCACATTCACCGGCTGACTGGCAAGGACAAGGGTAGTGTGTCCATTCACGCCTACTCGCCGCCGCTGTGGCGGATGGGCCAGTACGCCGTAACCAGCAGCGGGGTTCTCAAGCGGGTATCACTGTCCTATGCGGACGAGCTGCGCCCGATCGACGATGTCGAGCCGGCCGCGAACGCCTGATCCGCACGCGCGCGGATAGCGGCCGGCGGATGCGAGCCGTGCCGGCGCCCTCGTCACCGAGGGGCCGGCACGGCGGCCTTTCCTAGCAGCTACCGCAGCAGCCACACCCTGGCCCGCTACAGGAACTGCAGCAGTTACATCCACCTGCGCTCGGTTGCATGACGGCCTCCTGATTCGCGGCAACACCACCGTCTGTCCACGTTAGGTAGCCGGTAGCGGCCCGGACACCGCTACGCGAGTGACGCATGCCGAACTCGCTATGTGTTCACTACGGCCGGTCAGCCCCGAGCCGCGTCATGCTCATGCGGCCGTGGCCAGTGTCAGTCGTGGCCGGGCGGCTTCCCCCGCCGCCTCGGCGTAGATCTCCTCAAACTCGTCAAGCGTGGCATCGATCGCGTGCCTGCCAACCAGTCGACGACTTCCCGCGCCGAGCCGCGCGCTTTCCCCTGGAGTCCCGAGTACCCTGCGCAGTCGTTCGGCCAAGCCGGCGATATCGCCTGGCTGGTAGAGCCAGCCGTTGACGTCCTCGGTAACCAGATGTGGCAAGGCGACCGCGTTGGCCGCGATGATCGGCTTTCCGGACGCCATCGCCTCGAGCGTGGCGATGCTCTGCAGTTCGGCGATACCGGGCATGCAGAACACCTCCGCGCGGGCATAAGCGGCCAGCAAGTCCGATTCGGACACGAAACCATGGAACTGGACGCGGTCGGCGATCCCGAGCCGGCGTGCCAGTTCGGTCAGCTCGGCGCGGCAGGCGCCGTCACCGACCAGCTCCACCCGGATCGGTTGCTCCGCGCTCAGCAGCGCGGCTGCCCGCAACAGTTCATCAACGTGCTTTTCCTCGTCGAGCCGTCCGACGAACAGGACGGTGCCCGGAACCTGCTGGCCATCACCGGGATAGCGGTCGGCGTCGATTCCGCAGGAGACCGGCCGGACTGGTAGTGGGAAACCGTTGTCCCGTAACAATTGGACCGCGCGTTGGGTCGGCGTGGTGACCACGTCCGCCTTCCCGTAGACCTTGCCGAAATCGCGCCAAGCCCACCGGCTGGCTCGCTCCGCGAGACCGGGTGGCATGGGCACGTAGCCAATCAGGTTCTCCGGCATGAAGTGGTTCGTAGCCACGATCGGGATCTCCTGCCGGGCGGCCTCGTTGACCAGCGCCCTGCCCACCAGGAAATGTGCTTGACTGTGCACCACGTCCGGGCGCAGCTCGCTGAGCAACCGGGCGGTGTCCTTGCGGGCGCGCCACGGCATACAGATCCGGAAGTCCGGATGTGCTGGCGTGCGGTGCGACGCGATCCGGTGCAACGTGGCACCGTGCCAGTCGAGCACCTGCGCCTTTGTCGTGGTACTCGGGCACAGTACGTGGATCTCATGGCCACGTCTGGCGAGCCCGGCTGCCAGTCGCTCCGCGAAGCGCGCGGCGCCGTTGACATTGGGCGCGAAGGTGTCCGCGCCGATAACGATCCGTTTGCGACGGTCAGCGGATATCGGTCGATGCGGCGACGCGGTCATGGTGGAACTCCTCGTGATTGTTGTGCGAAGTGCACCCGCTCGTCACGGATGTACTGATTGCTGCTTTCCCGGCGCGGTCCGGCCGAGCGGTGCGTAGCCGGGCGAGTGTGGCGATGCCGCCGACCGCCAGTGCCACGCTTGCTGCCTGGACGGGTGCCAACGCGGTGTTCGAGATCATCGTTTCGCCGAGTACCAGCGCGCCGGCGCCCACGGCGATCACCGGATCGCCCACGGTGAGGCAGGCGAGTACGGAATCGGGTGATCCGGCGGCATAGGCGTGCTGAATGAGCCAGCCGCCGAGTACGGCGGCCGCGATGATGCCGGCGACCGCAACCACTGATCCGGTGGATATCCCGGTCGATTCGAACTGAACAAGGGTGACCCTGGTGAGTACCGAGACCAGGCCGTAGCAGGCCGCGGCGGCCGTGGCGAAGCCAAGGCTGCGACCGATACCGCGACCGAGCGAGCCAACCAGGGCCAGGAGCAGCGCGGCGCCACCAACCAGCGCCGTCGCGTCGATCGCCTGCCCCCAGGCGATAGTCGCCGTATCCTCGACCGCGGGAACCGCCAGGAGCACGAAGCCGAGCACCCCGGCCAAGGTCATCCCCAGCGCGATTAGTTCGCCTGGCCACAGCCTGCGCTGCTGCGTGCGTGCGATGAACCAGGTCGAGCCGACCACCGCCAGCACGCCAATCGGTTGAATCACCGGTAGCGGCGCGAACGCAAGAGCAGCGGCGTGCAGGCCCGCACCCGCGCCGAGCCCCAGCATGCCGAGCAGCCACCGGCGGTTGCGTAGCAGGGCACGTACCCGTGGCTGGTTGGCGCTGTCCGCGGTCGCGTGTACGGCGCCGTGCTGGAGCTGCGCGGCCATCGCGAAGCAGCCGGCCGCGATGACCGCGAGGACGATTCCGACGGCTAGCAACGGGTCCTCCGCGCCATATGGGCTGGCAGGTAGGTGAGCATCGCCAGCACGCCGAGTTCAATGGCGAGCAGTAGGCGCTGGAACAGCCCACGCAGCGCCTGGAACCCTTCCGGCAGTGACCCGAAATGGCTGCCGAGGAACAGTACGAGCGCGCCGGCACTGATCGCCGCGCCCACGAACAACCAGCGCCTGGCCGTGTCGTACCGGCTGCCCCGCAAGGCGATACCGGTGAGCGCGGCCGCGATCGGCACACAGAAGAACACGACGCCAGCCGAGTAACGGTGGATCTCCGCGGCCATGGTGAGCGGTCCGCTGGCATTGGTCGGGAAAGTGCCAGCCAGTAGTGCGCCCACGATGGTCAGCACCAGCGCGAGTCGAAGTAGCCGGCTACCCAGGAGACCGACCCGGGCGAGGCCGATCCCGGTACCGATCGTCGCGACCGCGATCGCCAGTACGCTCGCGCCGAACGCCCAGCCCGAGCCGGGAACGTGGACGTAGTCCGACATCGTCCGGTCCAGCGGGTTGATCAGTCCACTCGCGACCACGTGGAGATAGGTCATCAGCAGTACCGCGATACCGAGCCCGCCGAAGCCGAGCGCGCCGCCGGTCGTGCCGATCGCGCCGTCGTGCGGGTTGGGCGCGACGAGCCGGGTTCTGCTGGGTGCTAGCGCGATGTTTGCCACGTCCATAACGGTGTCCTGCCGGACGGCTTCGAACCATCCGGAATGCTCCCGAAACTGACCGGGGGACACCCCTACCTTGGTGGTCGGGGTAATTCCCTGATCTTGGTCATGACCTGGGCGTATCGCGCTCGCTGGCGATCGACGGGCTCGGAGTCGGGGAGTGGCGCGCCGGTGGCCCGGTCCGCTCGGGTGTGCCCGCGACAAATAAAGCAAGCACGCTTGCTTGTTTTGGCGTCAGCTGCCAACCTACTGATATGGGTACGGACAAAGCAGCGTTGCTTGCGGACCTTGCCGCGGAATGCGGCGAACTCGACGAACTGGTCACCGGGCTTTCCGCGGCGGGTTGGGCAACGACCACGCCGGCACCCGGTTGGACGATCGCGCATCAGATAGCCCATCTTCGATGGACCGACGAACAGGCCCTACTCGCCGCGACCGATCCGGAGTCCTTTCAGGACCGACTGGCCACCGCGCTGGCCGCGCCGGAGCGGTTCGTGGATGATGCGGCACAGGCGGGTGCCGCCGAGCGGCCAGCCGAACTGCTTGCCGGCTGGCGCGGCGCGCGGTCCGAGCTGATCGACGTGTTGGCGAAGGTGCCGGACGGCACGAAAATACCCTGGTACGCCACTCCCATGTCGGCCGCGTCGATGGCGACGGCACGGCTGATGGAGGTGTGGGCGCACGGTCTCGATGTCGCCGATGCACTTGACGTCGAGCGGCAGCCGACCGAGCGGCTCCGGCATGTCGCCTACCTCGGCGTACGTACCAGGGACTTCGCCTTTCGGATGCGCCAGCTGACGCCGCCAACCACGGAGTTCCGGGTCGAGCTGCGCGGCCCTGGTGGCGAACTCTGGTCGTGGGGGCCGGCGGATGCGCTGGAAAGCGTCACCGGGTCCGCCGTGGACTTCTGTTACCTGGTAACGCAACGTCGGCACCGGGCAGATACCGATCTGCGGGCCACGGGCGAAGCCGCAAGCACCTGGTTGGACATCGCGCAGGCCTTCGCGGGACCGCGTGGAGTCGGTCGGCAACCTGGGCAGTTCCGGTGAGCCGGGCTATGGCGAACCAGCCAGGATCGAACGACACTGGTTCGAATCGCTTCGGGCCGGACGGCACACTCCGGATAGCCAATGCCTCCGGCTTCTACGGTGACCGGTTCAGCGCGTTCCGGGAAATGCTGGTGGACGGCCCGATCGACGTGCTCACCGGGGACTACCTCGCCGAGCTGACCATGCTCATCCTCGGCAGGGATCGACTCAAGGACGCGCGGCGCGGTTACGCGAAGACCTTTCTCCGGCAGCTCGAGGACGGGCTGGGGCTTGCCATGGAGCGCGGCGTGCAGATCATCAGCAATGCCGGCGGGCTCAACCCCGCCGGGCTGGCCGCCGATATCACCGAACTCGCCGCAGGGCTCGGCCTCGACGTCAACGTCGCTCAGGTATCCGGGGACGATCTGCTATCGCGTGCCGGCGAGCTCGGCTTCGGTGCACCGCTGACCGCGAACGCGTACCTCGGCGGCTGGGGAATCGCGGAATGCCTTCGAGCCGGCGCGGATATCGTCGTCACGGGAAGGGTGACCGATGCCTCGCTCGTGGTCGGCCCGGCAGCCGCCCGGTTCGGCTGGACACACACTGACTACGACGCGCTTGCCGGTGCGGTGGCAGCCGGGCACGTCATCGAATGCGGGGCGCAGGCGACCGGCGGCAACTACTCCTGGTTCACCCGCCATGATGTGCGCCGCCCGGGCTTTCCCATCGCGGAGCTCCGGCCGGACGGGTCGAGTGTGATCACCAAACACCCGGGCACCGGTGGCGCGGTGACCGTGGGCACGGTGACCGCGCAGCTGCTTTACGAGATCGCCGGTGCCCGCTACCCGGGGCCGGACGTGACCGCGCGGTTCGACACCATTGAACTGTCCGAACTGGACACCGACAGAGTGCAGATTCGCGGCGCGCGTGGCGAGCCGCCGCCCCCGGACGTCAAGGTGTGCCTGAACGAACTTGGCGGCTACCGCAACGAGGTGAGTTTCGTGCTCACCGGGCTGGACATCGAGGAGAAAGCGGCCTTGGCGCGCGCGCAGCTCACCGCCGCGCTGGACGCCGCGCCAGCGGAGATGCGCTGGCAGCTGGCTCGAACCGAACACGCCGACCCGGATACCGAGCAAGCGGCGAGCGCGGTGCTGCGGTGCACGGTCTATGACGCGGACGCGGACCTGGTCGGTAGGACATTCAGCGGAGCCGCCGTGGAACTCGCGCTGGCGAGCTACCCGGGGTTTCACCTGACCGCGCCGCCAGGCAGTGCCTCGCCATATGGCGTGTACACGGAAGGGCACATACCGGCCGCGGAACTGGCACAGGTAGCAGTGTGCCCGGACGGCTCCCGTGTGGACATAGCTCCGCCGGGCGGCGTGCGGCCGCTGGAGCCGGTCCCCGAGCCCGTCCTGCCGGCCGCGCTCACCGCTGGCGCTACCCGCCGGGTGCCACTTGGCGCCGTAGCCGCCGCGCGGAGCGGGGACAAGGGTGGTAACGCGAACGTGGGCGTCTGGGTGGAGACCGAGGAGGCATGGCGCTGGTTGGTGCACACCCTGACGACGGCGGAGTTCCAGCGGCTGCTACCGGAAACGGCGGAACTGGCCGTGACAAGGCACCTGCTGCCGAACCTCTATGCGGTGAACTTCGTGGTTGCCGGCCTGCTCGGCAGGGGTGTCGCCGAGCAGGCCAGGTTCGACCCACAGGCGAAGGCGGTCGGCGAATGGCTACGCGCCCGGCTGGTGGACATCCCGGAGGTACTACTGTGACCACGGATCGTTTCGAGACGGCGGATCCTTTTCAAACGGCGGATCCTTTCGAAACGGCGGAGCGCGATGCGCTACGAGATACCGTGCGCCGCTTCGTCGCCGACGAAGTACTCGACTCGCTGGACAGCTGGGAAGCCGAGGGCGAGGTTCCGCGCGCGTTGCATCGCAAGGCCGCTGAGCTCGGCCTGCTCGGGGTGAGCTTCCCAGCAGATGTGGGCGGCGGGGGCGGCGACGTGATCGACGCGCAGGTGGTGACCGAACAGCTGCTGTATTCGGGGTGTTCTGGCGGGCTGATCGCCGCGCTACTCACCTCGGGAATCGCGTTGCCACATATCGTGACGGCCGCCGACCCGGCACAGCTCGACCGGTGGGTCCGGCCGACGCTCGCCGGCGAGGCCATCGGATCGCTCGCGGTCACCGAGCCCGATGGCGGCTCTGATGTTGCCGGCTTGCGCACGACCGCGCATCGGGACGGCGACGACTACGTGGTCAACGGCGCCAAGACGTTCATCACCTCGGGAGTCCGCGCCGATTTCGTGACCACCGCGGTGCGCACCGGCGGATCGGGTGCCGAGGGAATATCACTGTTGGTCATCGAGCGAGGCACGCCAGGTTTCACGGTGAGTCGCAAGCTGGCCAAGATGGGCTGGCTGTGCTCGGACACCGCTGAACTGTCCTTCGTGGACTGCCGGGTGCCCGCGGCGAACCTGGTTGGCGCGGAGGGAACCGGGTTCGCGCAACTAGCCCAGCACTTCGTCAGTGAGCGCTTGGGGCTTGCCGTGCAGGCCTATGCCGGTGCGCAGCGTGCCCTTGACCTGACCGTGCGGTGGTGCCGGGACCGGCAGACGTTCGGCAAACCACTGATCGCCCGCCAGACGGTGCGGCACACGCTCACCGAGATGGCTCGCAAGGTCGATGTCGCGCGCACCTACGCGCATGATGTGGCCCGCCGATACCTCGCTGGTGAGGATGTGCTCGCGCAGGTCTGCTTCGCCAAGAACACCGCGGTCGAAGCTGGTGAATGGGTGGTGGATCAAGCGGTCCAACTGCACGGAGGGCTCGGATACATGCGGGAGTGCGAAGTGGAACGGCAGTACCGGGATATGCGGATTCTGGGGATCGGCGGCGGTGCCACGGAGATCATGACCAGCCTCGCTGGGCGAGCACTGGGGTACACGGCATGACCGCGCTGGAGACCGGAGTTGACCAGAGCGCGCCCGAGTTCGCCGGCAACCGCGCCGCGATGCTGGACAAACTGGCCGAACTGGACGCCGAACACGCCAAGGCGGTAGCCGGTGGCGGTGAGAAATACACCGCACGGCACCGAAAACGGGGCAAGCTGCTGGCGCGGGAACGTATCGAGCTACTGGTTGACGCGGACGCGCCGTTCCTCGAATTCTCCCCGCTGGCCGCCTGGGGTACCGACTACCAGGTGGGTGGCAGCGTGGTCACCGGTATCGGGGTGATCGAAGGCGTCGAATGCGTGCTCGTGGCCAGCGATCCGACGGTGCGGGGCGGTTCGAGTAATCCGTGGACCCTGAAGAAGAACCTCAGGGCGATGGAGATCGCGATGGGCAACCGGCTGCCGCTGGTGAACCTGGTGGAATCCGGCGGCGCCGATCTTCCCGCGCAGAAGGAGATCTTCATCCCTGGCGGGAAGATGTTCCGCGAGTTGACCCGGCTGTCCGCCGCGGGGATCCCGACCATCGCGCTGGTGTTCGGCAACTCGACGGCCGGCGGCGCCTACGTGCCAGGAATGTCCGATCACGTCGTGATGATCAAGGAACGGTCCAAGGTGTTCCTGGGTGGGCCGCCGCTGGTCAAGATGGCGACCGGGGAGGAGTCGGACGACGAATCGCTCGGTGGCGCCGAGATGCACGCCAGGGTCTCCGGTCTTGCCGACTACTACGCGCTGGACGAGCAGGACGCGATCCGCATCGGTCGAAGGATCGTGGCCAGGCTGAACTGGCGTAAGCACGGCCCAGCACCGAGCGCGCCGGCCCCTGAGCCGTTGTACGACGCCGAGGACTTGCTCGGCATCGTGCCAACGGATCTCAAGGTGCCGTTCGATCCGCGCGAGGTGCTTGCTCGAGTGGTGGACGGTTCGGACTTCGATGAGTTCAAACCGGGCTACGGGTCGAGTTTGGTGACCGGCTGGGCGCGGGTGCACGGTTATCCGGTCGGGGTACTGGCCAATGCTCAGGGCGTGCTGTTCAGTACGGAGTCACAGAAAGCGACCCAGTTCATCCAGCTGGCCAACCAGACCGACACCCCCTTGATTTTCCTGCACAATACGACCGGTTACATGGTCGGCAGGGAGTACGAGCAGGCCGGGATGATCAAGCACGGCGCGATGATGATCAATGCGGTGTCGAACAGCACCGTCCCGCATATTTCCCTGCTGATCGGTGCTTCCTACGGCGCGGGGCATTACGGCATGTGTGGTCGAGCCTATGACCCGCGATTCCTGTTCGCTTGGCCCAGTGCGAAGTCGGCCGTGATGGGGCCACAACAGCTGGCCGGGGTGTTGTCCATCGTGGCCAGACAGGCGGCCGAGGGCGCCGGCAGGGAGTACCGCGACGAGGACGATGCGGCCATGCGAGCTGCCGTGGAGCAGCAGATCGAGGCCGAATCGCTGCCGATGTTCCTGTCCGGGCGACTTTTCGACGATGGCGTGATCGACCCACGGGACACCAGAACGGTGCTCGGTATCTGCCTTTCCGCGATCCACAATGGCCCGGTCGCGGGGTCGAACGACTTCGGCGTCTTCCGGATGTGAGGGACGGGATGATCACGAGACTGCTGGTGGCCAACCGGGGTGAGATCGCCCGCAGGGTATTTCACACCTGCCGGGAACTCGGGATCGAGTGCGTTGCGGTGTACTCCGACGCCGATGCCGAACAGGACCATGCCCGCGAGGCGGATCTGGCTGTCCGGCTGCCGGGCACCGCCGCCGCGGACACCTACCTCAGTGCGGATGCGCTGATCGCTGCCGCGCGGTCGAGTGGCGCGGACGCGATCCACCCCGGCTATGGCTTTCTCTCCGAGGACGCGGACTTCGCGGCCAAGGTGAGCGCGGCCGGCCTGGTGTGGATTGGACCCGCGGCACAGGCAATCGAGGCGATGGCCGCGAAGGTTCCGGCGAAACAGCTGATGGCCGAGGCAGGGGTGCCAGTACTGGGCGAACTCGATCCGGAGCGGCTGACATCAGCGGATCTACCGGTTCTGCTCAAGGCATCCGCTGGTGGCGGTGGCCGTGGTATGCGCGTCGTCCGCGCGCTCGACGAGCTCGATTCCGCGCTGGAGTCGGCACGTCTCGAGGCGGCAGCGGCGTTCGGGGACGCCACAGTGTTCTGCGAGCCGTACCTGGAAGCCGGCCGGCATATCGAGGTGCAGGTGCTCGCCGATACGCACGGCACGGTGTGGGCGGTCGGCGAGCGCGAGTGTTCCATCCAGCGTCGGCATCAGAAGGTGATCGAGGAGGCGCCCGCGCCACTGGTACAACGGCAGCCCATGCTGCGCGAGCAGTTGTGCGCGGCCGCGCGTGATGCCGCGAAAGCGATCGAGTACGTGGGCGCCGGAACCGTCGAGTTCCTTGCCGATGAACAGGGCCGGTTCTTCTTCCTGGAGATGAACACCCGGCTACAGGTGGAACATCCGGTGACCGAATGCACGACCGGTCTCGATCTGGTGCGCTGGCAATTGCGTATCGCCGAGGGCTGGTCGTTACCGGCCACGCCTCCGGAGAGTACCGGCCATGCGATCGAAGCGCGGCTCTACGCGGAGGATCCGGCGCGCGAATGGCAACCGAGCAGTGGTCCACTTTATCTGTTCGATGTGGATGGTCGGGAACGGGAGTTCCAGGTGCTTGCCGATCCGGCGATAAGGCTGGATTCCGGTGTTCGCACCGGGTCAGAGGTGAGCGTGCACTACGATCCGATGCTGGCCAAAGTGATCTCGTATGCGCCGACAAGGACGGAGGCCGCTCGCGCGCTCAGCGCGGCGCTCGGCCGGGCCAGGGTGCACGGTCTACGCACCAATCGGGATCTCCTGGTCCGGACCCTCCGGCATCCGGCGTTTCTCGCCGGTGACACGGACACCGCGTTCTTTGACCGGCATGGGTTGGCAGCCCTCGCCGCCCCGCTCGCGGATACCACCATCGAGAGGCTGAGCGCGCTCGCCGCGGCACTGGCCGACGCAGCGGAGAACCGGCGCGGCGCGACGGTGCTGCGCGCGATCCCCAGTGGCTGGCGCAACATCGTCTCGCAGGACCAGCTCAAGTGCTATGCGAGCGATCGCGCCGAACACGCGGTGCGGTACCGGTTTACCCGCGATGGTCCGCATGCGCCGGACTATCCGGATGTGCTTGTGGGTTCGGCGGGGCCGGATCTGGTCGAGCTGCTCGTCGACGGAGTACGGCACGGCTTTGCCGTCGCCAGGTACCCGGACCGGGTGTGTGTGGACTCGGCCATGGGCGCGGTGGATCTGGTTCCGGTGCCCAGGTTCACTGATCCGGCCAAGGTGCGGGCGCCGGGTTCGCTGCTGGCGCCGATGCCGGGCAACGTGGTGCGGATCGCGGTATCCGTTGGCGATCAGGTAGCCGCCGGTCAGCCGCTGCTGTGGTTGGAGGCGATGAAGATGGAGCACACCATCGCGGCGCCGGCCAGCGGTGTGGTGGGCGAACTCCTGGTCGCCAGCGGGCAGCAAGTGGCTCAGGACGCCACGCTCATCGTGATAGCTGAGCCGGAGGCGGATCAGCCGCAGGTCGAGGAAGGCAGGTCGACATGAGCTTCGTGGAAAGCGATGAACGCAAGGCGCTGCGCGCCGCGGTGTTCGAACTGGCGACGGGTTACGGGCACCAGTACATCGCGCGCAAGGCACGGGCAGGAGAACACGCCGACGAACTCTGGGCCGAGGCTGGCAAGCTCGGTTATCTCGGCGTGAACCTCCCGGAACAGTACGGTGGCGGCGGGGGAGGAATGGCCGAGCTCGCCACGGTGCTCGAGGAACTTGGCGCTGGTGGTTGCCCGCTGTTGATGATGGTGGTCTCGCCGGCCATCTGCGGCACGATCATCAATCGCTTTGGTACCGAGGAGCAGCGTTCACGGTGGCTGCCGGGCCTTGCGGATGCTTCGACGATCATGGCTTTCGCGATTACCGAACCGGACGCTGGTTCCAATTCGCATCGGATCACCACGACCGCGCGCAGGGACGGGGACGATTGGGTGCTCTCCGGCCAGAAGGTGTTCATCTCCGGTGTGGACTGGGCGGACGCGGTGCTGGTCGTCAGCCGCACCGCGGATGCCAAGACGGGCAAGCTCAAACCGGCGCTGTTCATCGTGCCCACGGACGTGCCCGGGTTCGAGTATCGGCCGATCGAGATGGATCTGGTGAGTGTGGACCGTCAGTTCCAGGTGTTCCTTGACGAGGTGCGGCTGCCCGCCGAAGCGTTGGTCGGTTCCGAGGACGCCGCACTGGCGCAGCTGTTCGCTGGATTGAATCCGGAGCGGATCATGGCCTCGGCGTTCGCGTTGGGCATAGCGCGGTACGCGCTGGACAAGGCGGTGACGTACGCGAATCAGCGGCAGGTGTGGGGCACCGCGATCGGAGCGCACCAGGGCGTGTCCCATCCGCTTGCCCAACTCAAGATCGAGATTGAGCTGGCCAAGTTGATGACCCAGAAGGCCGCCTACCTGTACGACATGGGGGACGATTTCGGTGCCGGTGAGGCCGCGAACATGGCGAAGTACGCGGCAGCCGAGGCGAGCGCGCGGACGGTCGATCAGGCGGTGCAGGTGCACGGGGGGAACGGACTTGCCAGCGAGTATGGGCTCGGCACGTTGATCGCGGCCTCTCGGGTAGGCCGGATCGCACCGGTGAGCAGGGAGATGATCCTCAACTTCGTCGCACAGAACTCCTTGGGTCTGCCCAAGTCTTACTAGCATGGCTGGGTGATCATCGAGGCCGGTGAGGAGGTGGTCGTATGGGCGAGCCGGTGCTCCGCGAACCGCGACAGGAGCGCAGCAGGGTAACGAGGCAGCGACTGCTCGAGGCAGCGGTGAGCTGTCTGGCCGAACTCGGCTGGGCAGGCAGCACGGTGGGACTGGTCGCCCATCGGGCCGGGGTTTCCAGAGGAGCCGCGCAGCACCACTTCCCGACCAGGGAAGAGTTGTTCGGCGCGGCCGTCGAGTACATGGCGGAGATCCGTTCGGCGGAAATCCGTGCGCGGTTGGCGCAGCCTCCCTCGGCCGTATCGCGGACCGAGCTGGTCGTGGACGCCATGGTGCAGATGTATGCCGGCCCGCTGTTCCGGGCCGCGTTGCAGTTGTGGGCCGCCGCCTCCTCGGATGCCGCGCTCAAGGAGCGGGTGGTTCCGCTCGAGGTGCGAGTGGGCAGGGTCGCGCACCGGACCGCGGTTGAGCTACTCGAGGTGGATGAATCCAAGCCCGGCGCGCGCGAGGCCGTGCAGGCGACGCTCGATCTGGCGCGCGGTCTGGGGTTGGCGAACCTGCTCACCGACGACGGCAAACGGCGCGCACGGGTGGTCCGAGAGTGGGCGCGGATGTTGGATCGGGAGCTGGCCGAAGCAGGCACGAGACCGGGGTGAGATAGGCCACCCATGCGGATCGTCGCCCGTGCACAGAAATAGTCAAGCGTTCAAGTAAGTTGTTTCGTGGTGTACGCACGACCACGGAACCGAAGGATGAGCCGATGACTATCCATACGGAGCTGACCGATTCGCTGACGTTGTCCGAAGATGCGCAGGATCTGTTGTTCCGGACGGCACGGACCGCCAATACGTTCTCCACCGAACCGGTGTCCGATGAGCAGCTACGGGCTATCTACGAGCTCGTCAAATGGGCGCCCACGTCGATGAACAACCAGCCGTTGCGCATGGCCCTGATCCGTTCGGCCGAGGGCAGGCAGCGGCTGTTGCCGCACATGGCCGAGGGAAACCGCGCGAAAACCGAGTCAGCGCCGGTGAGCGTCATCCTCGCCGCTGACACCGAGTTCCACGAGACGCTGCCCCGAGTCTTCCCACACGCGCCTGGCGCGAAGGATCTTTTCGCCGATGCCGGCGGTCGTGCCGCAACCGCCCGGCTCAACGCTTCTCTACAGGTCGGCTACTTCATCATGGGCGTGCGCGCCGCTGGCCTCGCGGCCGGTCCGATGACCGGTTTCGACGCGGCCGGAGTGGACCGGGAGTTCTTTCCCGACGGTGCCTGGCAGTCGCTGGTCGTGGTGAACATCGGTAAGCCAGGCGAGAACCCGTGGCTCGAGCGCCTGCCCCGGCTGGACTACAACGAGGTCGTCAGTACGCACTAGCTAGGGCTGGTTGGCACGCCAGGCGGAGCGGCGCAACATCCGCAGGCCGTTCAGCGCGACGATGATGGTGGACCCCTCGTGTCCGGCCACACCGACCGGCAACGGCAGCGTGCCAACCAGATCCCAGGTCACCAGCACCGCGATGAATGTCCCCGCGATCACCAGGTTCTGCTTCACCAGGCGACGCGCCCGCCGGGAGATCGCGATCGCGGCGGGCACCGTGCTGAGCTGATCGTGCACCACCACGGCGTCCGCGGTTTCCAGCGCCAGATCCGAGCCGCCCTTGCCCATCGCCATGCCGATATGCGCGGCGGCGAGCGCGGGCGCGTCGTTGATCCCGTCGCCAACCAGCAGTACCCGGTCGCCGTCCGCCGTGGCCCGGTTGATCTGCTCGACCTTGTCCTCGGGAAGCAGCCCGGCCCGCACGTCGGTGATCCCGACCTCGGCGCCAAGTCGCGCGGCCGCACGCTGGTTGTCGCCGGTCAACAACAGCGGGTCGCGGTCGGTGAGCTGACCGAGCCCACCGATCGCGGCGCTCGCGTCCTGCCGCGCGCGGTCTCCGATGCCCAGTACACCGAGGGGCTGCCCGTCCACGGAGACCAGGACCGCGGTATGCCCGGCCGTCTCCAGTTCGGTGACGAGTTCGGCTGCCTGGCCGGCATCGGCATGCCGCGGATTGCGCACCGTGACCGTGCGCCCCGCGACCACGGCCGTCACGCCGATACCTGGCAGCGCGCGGAAGTCCCGCGCTGGCGGCACGGTCGTCCCCGCGGCCCGCGCGGCGCGCACGATAGCCCTGCCGAGCGGATGCTCGCTGGATTGTTCCGCGGCGGCGGCGAAACCGAGTAGCTCGGCAGTCGAACCGTCCACCGGACGGATATCGGTGACCTGGGTGGCCCCTTCGGTGATGGTTCCGGTCTTGTCGAAGGCGACCCGGTTCACGGTGCCGAGCTGTTCCATGACGACGGCCGATTTCACCAGGACGCCGTGCCGCCCGGCGTTGGCCATAGCGGAAAGCAGCGGGGGCATGGTGGCTAGCACGATGGCGCAGGGTGACGCGACGATCATGAAGGTCATCGCGCGCAACAGGGTTTCCCGTAGGTCGGCGCCGAAGGACAGGGGAATGGCGAACAGCGCGAGGGTGCCGAGCACGACGCCCACCGAGTAGCGCTGCTCGATCTTCTCGATGAACAGCTGGGTCGGCGCCTTTGTCGCGGAAGCCTGTTCTACCAGGGCGACGACGCGTGCCAGCACGGATTCCCGTGCCGCGCGGGCTACGCCGATGGTGAGCGAACCGGAACCGTTGAGCGTGCCGGCGAAAACCTCGTCGCCGATGGCCTTGTCCGCGGGCAGCGGTTCACCGGTGATGCTGGATTCATCCACCTCGCTCACCCCGTCCAGCACGGCGCCATCCGCGCCGACGCGTTCGCCGGGACGTACCAGGATCCGATCGCCGACCTCCAGCGCCGCCGCGTCGACAAGCTCGGTAGCGCCGTCCGATCGAATTCGCGTGGAGCTGGTCGGCGCGAGTTCGAGCAGGCTGCGGACCGAATCCGCGGTGCGCTGGGTGGCGTATGCCTCGAGCGCGCCCGAGGTGGCGAAGATGACGATGAGTAGCGCGCCGTCGAAGATCTGTCCGATCGAGGCCGCGCCGATCGCGGCGAGCACCATCAGCAGGTCCACGTCGAGCGTGCGTTCCCGCAGCGCGCGCATTCCATCGAGTGCTGGTTGCCAGCCGCCCGCCGCGTAGCAGCCCAGATACAGCGTCCACCACAGCCACGGGGCGGTGCCGGCCAGCTGGGCCGTGCCGCCGAGCAGGAACAGTAGTAGCGCGCAGCCGGCGAGCCGGGCTTCGGTCAGTGCCCAGAGCGGCGTCCGGGCGCTGCGTACCCGCTGGGGTGATCCAGTGGACCTCGTACTGCCCAGCTCAGGGGCGGTTTCAGTAGACACGTGTCGGAATAATACAGGAACAAGTGAAGAGCTATTCATGTATATGGGTTGATAGTCTTCCACCGTGGGACATGGGGTACCGGGACGCTCGACGCCTGCCGCGCGGTTGAACAGCGCCGACGCCGCGGCGGTCGCCAGCACGCTGCAGGCGCTGGCGACGCCGAGCAGGCTGCTGATCCTGACCCGGCTGCGCGAAGGTGCTTGCTCGGTCAGCGAACTCGCGGATTCGGTCGAGATGGAGCAGTCCGCGGTATCGCACCAGTTGCGGCTGCTCCGCACCTTGGGGTTGGTGACTGGCACCCGGCAGGGCCGAAGCATCGTGTACAGCCTGTATGACAACCACGTGGCGATGCTGCTGGACGAGGCCGTTTACCACATCGAACACCTCCGGCTCGGCACGCGCGACGCGCCGATCCCGTAACCGGCGGGTGAGTACGTAGGTCCCCCGTCGCGATGACCAATGTGGGCTTTGCGGTGCGCCGTTGTGAGGGAATAGTGGGTACATGATGCGAGTGTTGGTGGCGTATGCCTCGAAGATGGGGTCCACCCAGGAGATCGCTACGGAGATCGGCAAGCGGTTACGGGCCGCCGAGCTGGACGTCGATGTCCGCTCCGCGGGCGAGGTCTACGGTGTGGACAGTTACCAGGCCGTGGTGCTTGGAAGCGCGCTGTACAACGCGCGGTGGCGCAGGGAGGCGGTCCGAGTGCTGAAACGGCACTCGAAGCAGCTGGCCGACCGGCCAGTGTGGCTGTTCCAGAGCGGGCCGATCGGCCCGGAGGCGGCTGGTAAGCAGCTTGACCTGCCGGTGAACGTCGCCAGGCTGGCGAACCGGATCGGCGCGGTGCCGGCGGTGACGTTTGATGGCAAACTCGATCCGGCGACGGCCAGTGGCTTACTCGCGCGGCGGTTGGCGACGGGCTCGCGTGCCGGCGATTTTCGCGACTGGGAGCGGATCCGGTCCTGGGCGGAGACCATCGCCACCGAGATCGCGGGCACCTCGACCGAGGCATCCGGCTCGGTGGCCTCGGAGTCGTAGGTCAATATCCGGGGACGGGTACGGCTTGGAGTAAACCCGGGGTCGGCCAGGCTGGACAACTCGATAGCATCGACGCCTGCCCTAATTCGTGCGTCGCGGTGAGCAGGAGCGGCGCGGTCGTCGAGGAGTTGTCGTGTCCCAGCCGGTGTCCACTGTTGCCCAGTCCGTCCCACCCGTCGTGGTGCCGGCGGGTACGACGGCCGGCACCGCGCTGCGCGAGGCCGGGCTGCCTGGCAAAGGCCCCGAGGCGATCGTGGTGGTCGCCGACGGCGACGGCGCGTTGCGGGATCTGTCCTGGGCGCCAATGGTGAACTCCGAGGTGCGACCGGTGCCGGCGAACTCGCCGGAGGGGCGCAGTGTGATCCGGCATTCCTGCGCGCATGTGCTCGCGCAGGCCGTACAGGAGCTGTATCCGGAGGCGAAGCTCGGTATCGGGCCGCCGATCACCGATGGCTTCTACTACGACTTCGACGTGCCCCGGCCGTTTACGCCGGAGGATCTGCAGGCGTTGGAAAAGCGCATGAAACAGATCATCAAGAGCGCACAGCGGTTTTCCCGCAGGGCGGTTGATTCGGTCGAGGACGCCAAACAGGAGCTCGCGGCCGAGCCGTACAAGCTCGAACTGGTCGACCTCAAGAGTGACGTGGATACCAGCGAGGTGATGGAGGTCGGCGGCGGCGAGCTGACCATCTACGACAACCTCGATCCGCGCAGCGGTGAGCGAGTCTGGGGCGATCTGTGCCGTGGCCCGCACCTGCCGACCACCAAGCACATTCCAGCCTTCACGTTGATGCGCAGCGCGGCGGCCTACTGGCGGGGCAACGAGAAGAACCCGCAGCTGCAGCGGATCTACGGGACCGCATGGGAGTCGGCCGAAGCGCTCGACGCGTACCTCGAACTGTTGGCCGAGGCGGAGCGCAGGGATCACCGCAAGATCGGTGCGGAGCTGGACCTGTTCAGCTTCCCCGAGGAGATCGGTTCCGGTCTCGCGGTCTTTCATCCCAAGGGCGGGATCATTCGCCGGGAGCTGGAGAACTACTCGCGCCAGCGGCACGAGCAGGCCGGCTACGAGTTCGTGAACTCCCCGCATATCAGCAAGAGCGGGCTGTTCCACACCTCGGGACATCTGCCGTACTACGCGGACACGATGTTCCCGCCGGTGCAGTTCGAGGGCGAGGATTACTACCTCAAGGCAATGAACTGCCCGATGCACCACCTGATCTACCGCTCGCGCGGGCGGTCCTATCGGGAGCTTCCGCTACGGCTGTTCGAATTCGGCACCGTTTACCGCTACGAGAAATCCGGTGTGGTGCATGGCTTGACCAGGGTGCGCGGGCTCACCATGGACGACTCGCATATCTACTGCACCAAGGAGCAGATGCCGGGCGAACTACGTTCGCTGCTGCGCTTCGTGCTTGATCTGCTCGCTGACTACGGTCTCGCCGACTTCTACCTCGAGCTGTCCACTCGGGACGATTCACCGAAGTTCATCGGGGATCCACAGCAATGGGAGGAGGCCACCGAAGCGCTGCGGGCGGCTGCCGAGGATTCCGGGCTCGAACTGGTACCGGACCCGGGCGGTGCCGCGTACTACGGACCGAAGATTTCCGTACAGGCCAAGGACGCCATCGGCCGCACCTGGCAGATGTCCACAGTGCAGGTCGATTTCCAGCACCCACAGCGGTTCGAACTCGAGTACCAGGCCGCGGACGGCACCCGCAAGCAGCCGGTGGTCCTGCACCGCGCGCTGTTCGGCTCGATCGAGCGGTTCTTCGGCGTGCTGACCGAGCATTACGCGGGCGCGTTCCCCGCCTGGCTCGCTCCGGTTCAGGTTGTCGGGATCCCGATCGCAGCCGAGCACGCTGCCTATCTGGCCGACGTGGCGACCGCGCTGCGCGCCAAGGGTATCCGGGTCGAAGTGGACGCTTCGGACGATCGGATGCAGAAGAAGATCCGTAACCACACCACCCAGAAGGTCCCGTTCCTGGTGCTCGCCGGCGGCAAGGACGTCGAGGCCGGCGCGGTGTCCTTCCGGTTCAGGGACGGCAGTCAGATCAACGGCATTCCGGTCGATCGTGCCGTTGCCGAGATCGCCGACTGGGTGGCCCGTCGGGAGAACGACTCGCCAAACGCGGAGAACTTCAAGGTGGGTGGATGACCGAACATCCCGAGTTGGTCCCGCAGGACGGTGTCGGGATTCCGGACGCGCTGCAACGGTTGTGGACTCCGCACCGGATGGCCTACATCCAGGGAGAGAACAAGCCGGCGACGGAGGAGCAGGCCGGTTGCCCGTTCTGTCGACTGCTCGAGCTGTCCGATGCGGACGCGCTGATCATCGCGCGCGGCGAGCTGGTTTACGCGGTACTGAATCTGTACCCGTACAACCCCGGCCACCTGATGATGGTGCCGTACCGGCATGTGGCCGACTACACCGAACTAACCGATGCGGAAACCGTAGAGCTGGCCGAGTTCACGCAACGTGCCATGCGGGTGACCCGTGCGGTCTCCGCGCCGCACGGGTTCAACATCGGGATGAATCAGGGCGTGATCGCTGGCGCTGGTATCGCCGCGCATCTGCATCAGCATCTGGTGCCCCGCTGGGGTGGGGATTCGAACTTCATGCCCGTGATCGGGCACACCAAGGTGCTGCCGCAGTTGCTCGGCGAGACCAGGCAGCTGCTTTCGGACGCATGGCGGGCCAACTGACCCCAGTGCTCGGATCAGTTCTTCGTCGCTTCGATGTCCAGTTCGATCTTGATCTTCTCGCCGAGCATGGCGCCAGCGGCGCCGCCGGTGACGCCGAAGTCCTTGCGGTTGATCTCGGTGCTGGCGGAGAGGCCGAGCACCGGCTGGCCGGCGGGCCCTTCTGGCGCGAAGCCGCCTAGCTCAACCTCGAGGTCGACCGTCCGGGTGATGCCGCGAATGGTCAGCTCCCCGGAAAGCACGTAGTCCTCACCGTTCTGCTTGATACCCGTCGACTGGAACGTCAGCTCCGGGTGCGCCTCGGTGTGCAGGAACTCTTCGGTGCGCACGTGCGCATCGCGCTGCTCGTTGTTGGTGTCGATGCTTGCCGTCTTGAGTACGGCGTGCACCGAGGAGTCGAACGGGTTCTCCGCGGTGATGACCTCACCGGCGACGTCCGCGAAGCGACCGCGAACCTTGGAGACGCCGAGATGCCGAACCGTGAAGGTGACATCCGAGTGTGCGGGGTCGATCGTCCACGTGCCGGTGGTGTACCCGGGAATCTGGGTAGCCGTGGTCATAGCGGGTCCCTTCTGTCTCGTTGAGTGGCGATGTAATTGAGCCTTCAATCGAATTCTAGCAAAAGAAGTTGAGTTCTCAACAACAGGTATACTCGGTCGAGTGGACGAGGTGCGGTGGTTGACGGAGCGGGAGCAGCGAGTCTGGCGGGCATATCTGCAGGCCACCTGGATGCTCTCGGAGCATCTGGGGCGCCAGCTCCAGCAGGAGTCCGGCATCCCGCATACCTATTATGAGATCCTCGTCGCATTGTCCGAGGCGCCGAACCGCACCTTGCGGATGAGTGACCTGGCTAGTGCCTGTCGGGCCTCGCGGAGTCGTCTCTCTCATGCCGTGGCGAAGCTGGAGCGCACCGGTTGGGTCCGGCGGAGCACGTGTGACGAGGACAAACGAGGTGCCTGGGCGTCGCTGACCGAAGCGGGATTCGCGGCGTTGGAGCGGGCGGCACCCGGCCATGTCACGGCCGTTCGAGAGTATCTGTTCGACGTACTGACCGAGGAGCAGGTCGATGTGCTCGGGCAGATTGGCCAGGCGATCCAGGACGGGCTGTCCGGGGAATGCGCCAAGGCGCTGGAGCAGGTCGAGGAGGTCTACGCGGCGGACTCGGCAGAGCTGCCCGAGGTCGTCCCGAGCGCCGCGGAGCGCGCGACCGACCCGGAGAGCGCCTGAACCAGGTGAGCCGGAGTTGACCTCGCCTCGATTGGTTTGCCCGCGAACAGCTAGGCTGCGCTGACCAGCGACAGACAAAAAACCAGTGACGGACACAGAGGTAGGGCTACCCGGCTTGCGGCAATGCTGAACATATTCGCTCGCGCTTCCGTCTCGCGCGTCACCGATCCGATCGGCGCATGGTTGGTGCGGCTCGGGCTGACCCCGAACGCGATGACGTTGATCGGCACCGCATGTGCGGTTTTGTGCGCCCTCTGGTTTTTCCCGCGCGACCAGCTACTCGCCGGCACGTTCACGGTGTGGGGCTTCGCGATGTTCGACCTGCTCGACGGCGCGATGGCGCGCGCCAAGGGCGGGTCCTCGACGTTCGGTGCGGTACTGGACTCGACCTGCGACCGGGTTGCCGATGGTGCGCTGCTCGCCGGCGTCGCCTGGTGGGCCTTCACCGTGGACGAGAACGAACCACTCGCCGCGGCCACCCTGTTGTGCCTGGTGCTTGCCCTGCTCACGTCGTATGTGAAGGCCCGCGCGGAAGCATCCGGCCTGGACGGCGACGGTGGCCTCATCGAACGGGCCGAACGTCTGATCATCACGCTGGTCGGCACGGGCCTGGCTGGTTTCGGAGTGCCCTACGCGGTGGACATCGCGATCTGGGTGCTCGCGGTGCTTTCGGTACTCACCGTACTGCAACGAATCGTTGCCGTACGACGCTCGGCCAACGAGATCGCCAGAGGATCGCGGGAATGAGCGGGCGGCTCGGCGAGCGGATCCAGGACCACGGCTACGGCCTCGGTTGGCGGTTGGTGCGCGCCTTGCCAAAGGGGATCGCCTCCGGAGCCTTCCAACTGGGCGCCGACCTCGCCGCCTGGCGCGGCGGGCCGCGGGCCGCGCAGCTGCGGCGCAACCTCGCCAGGGTGGTGCCGCAAGCCGGCCCCGCGGAACTGGACGAGCTGGTCCGGGACGGGCTGCGCTCCTACGCCCGGTACTGGCGGGAAGCTTTCCGGCTGCCCGCCATGGATCTCGGCGCGACCTTTCGCCAGGTGCATTCGGTCGCGACCGGGATGGAATACGTCGACGCCGCACTCGAAGCCGGTAACGGCGCGGTGCTCGCGCTGCCGCATTCAGGGAACTGGGATATCTCCGGTGTCTACCTGGTCGGCTATTCCGGACAGTTCACCACCGTTGTCGAGCGCCTCGAACCCGAGTCGGTGTATCAACGGTTCGTCGCCTACCGGGAATCGCTTGGCTTCGAAGTGATCCCGCATGACGGCACCGGAGGCTCACCCACCCGGTTACTGCTCAAGCGGCTGCGGCAGAACCGGCTGGTCTGCCTGCTCTCCGACCGGGATCTGTCGCCGAGTGGCATGCCGGTGAGCTTCTTCGGGGAACAGGCCAGGATGCCCGCGGGGCCGGCCAAACTTGCCGCCTACACCGGAGCGGCGCTGCTGCCCGCGCACACCTGGTTCACCGAGGACGGCTGGGGGTTGCGGATTCACCCGCCGATCAGGGTGAACGCCAAGGAGGAAGTTCCCGCGGCGATGCAGACGCTGGCGGACGTGTTCGCGGCCGATATCGCCACCCATCCGGCAGACTGGCACATGATGCAGCCGCTATGGGACCGGGACCTACCCGGCGACGATCGGGCCGCGGGACCACAACGATGACCGGGCGGGGTTCAGCATCCCGGAGCGCCCGATGAGAATCGGAGTGGTCTCGCCGTACTCGTTCAGCGTGCCGGGCGGAGTTCAGGAGCATATCGTCGATCTCGCCGTGGCCATGCGCAAACTAGGCCACCAGGTCGACGTGCTCGCGCCCGCCGACGACGATGACGAGCTGCCGGATTTCGTGACCTCCTCGGGGCGCGCGGTCGGCATTCCCTACAACGGATCGGTGGCCAGGCTGTCGTTCGGCCCGGTCTCCTACGCGCGGGTGCGTCGCTGGATCCGCGAGCATGATTTCGATGTGGTGCACCTGCACGAACCGACCGCGCCCAGCCTGTCGATGCTGGCGCTGGTGCTCGCCGACGGTCCGATCGTCGCGACTTTCCACACCTCGACGCCGCGGTCACGGGCGTTGAGCGCGTTTCACGGTGTGCTGCAACCATTTCTGGAGAAGATCACCGCGCGGATCGCGGTGTCCGCGCTGGCAAGGCGAGTGCAGGTGGAGCACCTTGGAGGCGACGCCGTAGAGATCCCGAATGGGGTCGACGTGCCGTTTTTCGCCAATGCTCGTCCGCTGGACGGGTACCCGCGCGCGGGCGGCACGATCGGCTTTGTTGGTCGTTATGCCGAACCCCGCAAGGGCATGCCGGTCTTGTTGGACGCACTGCGGCCGTTGTTGGCGGACCTACCCGAGTTGCGGCTGCTGGTCGTCGGTAGGGGTGCCGCCGAGGAGCTGCGCAGGCTCGCTGGTCCCCGGTTGGCCGAACGGCTCGATCTGCTCGGCCAGGTGGACAACGAGACGAAGGCGCGGGCCCTGCGCAGTGTCGACGTCTACTGCGCGCCGAACACCGGCGGCGAGAGCTTCGGGATGATCCTGACCGAGGCGATGGCGGCCGGCACACCGGTCGTTGCCAGTGAGCTGGACTCGTTCCGCAGGGTGCTCGACGGTGGCAAGGCCGGCGTGCTGAGCCCGACCGGCGACTCCGAGGCGCTTGGTAGCCGGTTGCGGGAGCTGCTCGCCGATCCAGCGCGGCGCGCCGAACTCGCCGAGGCGGGTAGCGCGCGGGTCGCTGGCTATGACTGGGCGGTGCTCGCCGAGCAGGTCCAGCGGGTGTATGAGACCGCGATCGCGGCATGCCCGCGTCAGGTGCGCGAAGCTGGCGATCCGTAAATGACCGGTCAGCCCATGCTCACGATCATCGCCGCGGTTCTGGTCTGTGCTTTGCTGCTCGGCGCTTGGCTGATCGGTACCGCGAACCGGCTGATGCGGCTGCATGTGCGCACCGACGCGGCATGGGCGGCGGCCGAAGCGGCGCTTGGCAGACGCGCGGTGGTGGCTCGGGCCGTTGCCGCCGCCGGACTGCTTCCGGAAACCGAGGCGGATGCCCTGCGCGCGGCGGCGGAACGGGCGGAAAGCGTACCCCGCGAGGAGCGTGAGCAGGCGGAGAACGAGCTGACCAGGCTGCTCGGCCTGGTACAGCGAAGCGCGCTGCCGGCCGAACTCGTCGAGGAGTTGGGTGACGCGGAACAGCGGGTCGTGATCGCGCGCCGGGTGCACAACGATGCCGTGCGGGACACGCTCACCCAACGACGCAGGCGGGTGGTGCGCTGGTGTCGGCTAGCCGGAACCGCGGCACAGCCCAGCTATCTGGAGATCGCCGAGCCGGAGCTGACTGGACAGCTGGCAAGGTATCGGCGGTCGGCAAGGGTGTTGCTGGTGGACGCCGGCGCCAGGGTGCTGCTGTTCAACGGGCATGATCCGGCCAGGAAAGACGCCGGTATCTGGTTCACCGTGGGCGGCGAGGTCGAGGCGGGGGAGGAGCTGCGCGGCGCCGCCTGTCGTGAGCTGCGCGAGGAAACCGGTCTGGAGCTGAGTGGTGACCGGCTGGTCGGTCCAGTCTGGCGGCGCCGTGCCCAATTCCCGTGGGACGGCGAGCTGATGGCCAGTGACGAGTGGTTCTTCCTGGCTCATTTGCGGGACACGACGGGGGAGACCGTCCCAGCGGAGGCCCTGTCGGCGCGGATCGACACCTCGGGCTTCACGGCGATGGAGCGCGACAGCATCGATGGACACCGGTGGTGGACGCTGCCGCAGCTGCGGGACACCGACGAGACCGTGTATCCGGAGCAGCTGGCGGTGTTTCTGCCGCCGTTGCTCGACAACGGGTGGGACGGGCGACTACGCGCGATCAGCTAGGTGAGCCGCTGGTCCCTCAATCGCAAGATCCCTAAAGATTGCGGTGTGTGTGGGGGGGGTGGGGGGTGTCCCTATGGAGTTGTCAAGCGGGGGATTCCATGGGGTGTTGGTAGTGGGTTTTGTTGCGGAGCATGGCGTAGAGGACGTCGCAG
>NZ_SLXQ01000026.1 GCF_004340875.1 Tamaricihabitans halophyticus
CGCTCAACGCCTTCGCGATCGCCTTCGAAGGCCGCATCACCCCAACCGGAAACTAACCAATGCCAAGCCGGATCCACCGTTCATCGGACACTCCCATCGCCGACCGTGCCCGGCTCGCGGGTGCCGAGCGTCCCACGGCGACTAGGTGATGGATGTACGGCATCCATGCTCATGTCGAGCAGTGTGGCAAGCTCTCGGTGCTCGTCAGGTGCCAGCCATTGCGCTTGTGCGGTGTGCAGGCAGGCGATCGCCGCCGCGGCAAGGGCTTGTGCGCTAAGTGATCTGTCGCCGGTGGCGTCGGCCGGAAGGCGGGTTTCGAGAGCTGTGGCGATCTCCGTCTGCCATGCGGTGTGTTTGCCTTGTTGGAGGCTGGGGCGTTCGAGCATGAGCCTGCCCAGGGCTTCAGCGTTCGGGTCCGTACCTGCTTGGTCGAGTAATGGGTCGAAGGCGCGGCGCAGGGCGTCCCATGGCGACTCGCTCAGTGGCCGCTTGGCGAGTGTATGGCCGATCGCCTGGCCGATGGAGGCGAGTGCTCCGGCAAACACCTCGTCCTTGCTAGCGAAATAGCGGAAGTAACTACGCCTGGAGATGCCCGCGGCCTGTGCGATCTCCTCGACCGTGGTCACCTCGAACCCCTGGCTCAGGAACAGTCTCATCGCCGCATCGATCAACTCGGCGCGCACAGCGCGCCGAGTCCGTTCCCGAAGTGACACGTCTCTTTCCCTCACCCCGTCATGCTAGCCTGTCTGAGACATGTGTGGCACCCGAGTGTCACTAGTAGCACTAACGTGCCATATGAGGTGAGATCATGACTAGAAAGACGATCGTCATCACGGGCGGTTCCGATGGGATCGGGGCAGAGGCGGCGCGGCAGATCGCGCGTGCACGACCCGAGAGCAGGCTCATCATTGTGGGACGATCGGCCCAGAAGACCGCGGCCGTTGCCCGCGAGGTTGGGGCAGCGGCTTACTTCGTCGCGGACTACACGCGGTTGGACGATGTGCGACGCCTAGCCGCGGACATTCGAGGCTCAGTCGATCAGATCGATGCCCTAGCGAACAACGCCGGAGGCGTCTTTGGTGAACGTACCGTGACCGTTGATGGCAACGAGAAAACCTTCCAGGTCAACCTTCTCGCCCCATTCCTGCTCACGCATCTGCTCCTAGATTCACTGCGGGCAGGGGAGGGCGCCGTGGTCAACACGTCGAGTGCCTCGGCGAAGCTCGTGGGAAGGGTCGATGTCGACGACCTCAACCACGAGAAGACCTATGCGCCGATGCGGGCCTACGGCGATGCGAAACTTGCGAACATCCTGTTCGCGCGAGGCATGCATACCCAATATCAGTCGACGGGGATCAACGCAGTCGCATTCGATCCCGGCAACGTTCGCACCAGTTTCGGAGCGGAGAACAACGACCTGCTCACCCGACTGTTGTATCGGACCCCGCTGTCACGGTTGGCGTTGATCTCACCAGAAAAGGGCGGAGCGAACCTCGCGTACTTCCTGACTGGCACCCCCGGCAGCGACTGGGTGCCGGGGCGTTTTTACGCACAACAGAAGCTCGCGAAACCGCGACAGACCAACAAGCAAGTCAACGACGAGACACTCATCGACCGGTTCTGGCGCCAAACGGCCCAACTCGCTGGGGTAAAGCTCTGAGTCACGGGTTGATGGCGGCCGACGGCGGGTACTGATTATCTCGATTGCGGCTGTCCCCAATCGTTCAATGATGTCGTGATGCTGCTGATTAGTCGGACGAAGCTTCTGTCGCCCCGTCGATGCGGTGTTCGCAAAGCGAATCGCGACCCAGCCGATCTGTCGCGTCACGGATCGGAGAGTGGGTTCGCGGTGTCAAATTGACCGACCTGGGGCACTGAAATCGATTTCTACTGCCGCAATTCGCAGGCGTCGGCGTCATCGTCGTCTTGGAGAGTGCTCGAAACAAGCTGCCGTAAGCAGCGCCCATAGCGGTCGACCGGCAGATATGACAGCTCCCGCAATCGCTGCTGCGTGTTGGCTAGATCCAGGTCAATGCTCAGCTCCAGTGCCCATCCCACACTGTCCCGGTCGTGAATCTGGCCGCATTCACCCGGTGGAGTAGAACGCCGCCACGATCGCACGCGATGGGCAGCCACTGGTTTAGAAACCGGGACAGCGGGGCGTTGGCGTGCGCAGCCTGTTTCTGAACCCTCCCACGGCACACAGATGACTGGTTACCGCGACAAGAGCAACCGTGGCTGTCCGACCACGGAACACAAGGCCGTCAGGGCTGCGACGATAGACCCTGGCGCAAGTGTTCTCGGATCTCGATAACCCGGGCAGATCGCCGCGGTCCGGCAGGTGCATCGTCGTCGCCAGTGCAAACGCGAGCCCGATCAATGGTCGGCGATCACTCATCGCCTTCCGTAGCACGCCGGTGCGCCAGACTGCCCTCGCGGTAGAAGACGTAGCCCGCGTGGTGCAACACGTCGCCGTCGAACTCGCCGTCGGCGCTGAACCCGGTGTCATCGCGGTACTCGATGCGGTCACCGGTGATCCAGTACCGGCCGGTGTAGGCGCTCTGGCGGTTGCCGCGCGCCTCGTCGTACCGGCCATCAGGCAGGAGCTCCTGCCTGATGTGTCCATCGGCGGTGACCCACATGCCCACATAGGGATGCTCGGCTGCCCACTCCGAGCCTCCCGAACGGGAGGTGGCTGAGTCGTTCATCGTCTCCTCGGACCTGGATGCTTCCGCCATGGTGGGCGTGTCGTCGCGCTCTGGCGAGTTGTCGGCACACGCGGCCGCCAGGAACGCGGCGAGGCACACTGCCACAGAACCGAGAATAGTCTTCATGCCTCGACCATGGCTCGGATCGCCGACGTCTCCCAGGACGCACACAACCTGGGAGCACCACACCCGGGATGCCGATGAGTGTCGTGGACATCGCGCACCCGCAGGCAGTTCGCGGTGAGGTCTATTCGTTGGCGTATCAAGGCCGTTGCGTTGTGGGGCGGATGACGATTTCGTTGACGTCAGTGCCGTCGCTGGCGTTGATGGCGTAGCTGATCCCTTGGGCGATGGCCACAGGAGGCAGGGTGTTGGCGCGGTATTGGCGCATTGCCTCACGCGTTTCCGGGTCGGAGATCGAGTCGGCGAGTTCCGATTCGGTGACGCCTGGGGTGACGGTGGTGACCCGCAGCCATGGTTCGGATTCGACGCGCAGCCCTTCACTGATAGCCCATGCGGCGTATTTGCTGGCGCAGTAGACCGCCGCGGTCGGCAGTACTTCGTGCGCGCCGGTGGAGGCCACGGTGATGATCTGTCCGCTCCTTTGCCGGCGCATCACCGGCTGTGCCGCGGTGATCCCGTGCAGCACGCCGCGGATGTTGACGTCGATCATGCTGTTCCACTCCTCGACGCGTGCCTGTTCAAGCGGTGAGAGGGGCATGATTCCAGCGTTGTTGATCAGCACATCGAGTCGCCCGAACCGTTCGACGGCGTAGTCGACGGCAGCTCGTACGCTGCTGAGGTCGGTGACATCCAGCGAGGCGGCGACTGCGGTGCCCCCCTGACGGCTGATCTGCGAGACCAGCGCTTCCAACCGTTCTTGACGACGTGCGCCGAGAACTACGGTGTGTCCCTGTTCGGCCAGGTGTAGGGCGGTTGCTGAGCCGATACCGCTGGAGGCTCCGGTAATCAGCACTGTCTTGGGGTCCGTCTGTCGCGGTGATGTGCCGGGTTCGCTGATGTCGCTGTTCATGCTGGTACTCCGGGTTCTTGGTGACGTGCCGGGCGATTGCCCTGTGTATGCGAACCCCAAGATTTCCCGCAGGTGACGAATCCGGCCAGGCCCTGATGAGCCTGGGTGTGGCAGGGCCACGCGACACCGTTCGATGAGGCGCTTGTCGAGCTGACCTCCCTTCCGTGGCTCGAGTCCGCTCGGTTAGGACCGTCCCCAATCGTTCAATGATGTCGTGATGCTCATGATGAGTCGGGTGAAGCTTCTGTCCAGGTTTCGGGGTAGCTGGAAGGCGTTGGTGGTCTCCAGGTCGACGAAGCCGTGCAGCGACGATCGCAGGAAGCGAGTGGCGTCGATGAGGTCATCCCCGTCGAGCCGGTAGCCCGCGAGAATCGTGTAGAGCACGTTGACCAGCGTGGCGGAGACTTCTTCGTCGTCTTTGTCGCCGGGTGCGGGTGCCCGCATGGTCAACGGGTACTGGCCAGGATGGGTCTTCGCCCATTGCCGGTAGGCGATGGAGATGCCGTGGACCGCCTCCTCGCGTGCCTTGCCGATGGCGGCTTCCCCGAGAACGGTAGCGAGTTCAGCTTTGGCGTGCAGCATGATTCCGCGGCGAAGCCCTGTCGCCCCTTCGATGTGCTTGTACAACGAGGGCGGCCGCACTCCCAGGTGTTCAGCCACGGCCGCGATACCTAGCTCTTTCCCTGGCTGCTGATCGAGCATCTTGGCCGCGGACTCGATCACTGCCCGGGTACTCAGACCGGCTCTAGGCATGGCGGTGCACGTTGCGCAGAAATCCGATGATGGCGTCCCCCGTAGTCCGTGGTTGTTGCGCATGTGGGTAGTGACCAGCATTGTCGACGATCGCTATGGCACTTCCCAGGGCGTTGCTGACCCAGGACGCCTCGGCGGCTGGGTCAGCGAAATCGGGATCCTGGTGGCCCATCACCACCAGGGAGGGTGCCTGCACGCCGCCCAGCGCGTGCTCGGCGTGCTCGTGGTCGGCGCGGGTGGTGAGCTTGAAAGCTTTGGTGTAGCCAGGGCGCTTCATCGCGGCCAGTACGGTTTTCCGGTAATGCTCGAAATCGTCAGGTTTACGTCCACTGTAGAGTGTTGGTAGATAGGCGTTCCACATCGCGCGAGCCCACGGCCCGCCCAGTGCGACTCGGAGTAGCAGTCGTTGGAATGTCGACACGTGCGTCGGGTTCCGAACGAACGGGCCAATCAACACGAGTGCCTCGGTCAGCTCAGGATGCTCGGCCGCGGCGATCACCGCCGAGGCCGCCGACATCGAGTTTCCGACGACGACGGCAGGCGAACCAACATGGCGCAACAGCGCCGCGATGTCCGATGCGGTCTCGACGTCGCCGTAGGAGTCGAAGGTCGGATCACTGTCCCCGTGTCCCCGGAGGTCTACCGCGGCGACCTGGTATCCGGCTTCCACCAGTTGGGGCGCCAGAAAGCGGTAGGACGAACGCAGCTCGCCCATCCCGGGAAGCAACAGGACGAGTGGTCCTTCGCCCTGAAGATCGTATGCGATCCGGCCGCCGTCAACGGTGAGGTACCGGGGGTCCTGCTTCCTGCCTGAAGCCGTGTTTACCATAAGGCTATGGTAATTAGCTAAATGGTGAATGTCAATATCCGCCGTCGAGCTGGCAGAGTTTGCGTACTGGCCTCATTTGTTCAATGTGGACTCAAGGAACGTGTGGATGTGGGCGGCGACTTCGTCGAGATGGGATTCGAGCAGGAAATGTCCGCCAGGTAGTAGTTTGATGTGGGCGTTGGGTAGATCCCGGGTGAACGCAGTGGCACCGGCTGGTCCGAAGATCTCATCGTTTTCGCCCCAGACGGCCAGAAGCGGAACCTGCGATGCGCGGAAGTATTCGTGCAGCCTGGGGTATAGCGGTGGGTTGGTGGCGTAATCGCGGAAGAGTTGGAGCTGGACGAGGTCATTGCCTGGCCGTGAGATCAGCGCGACGTCGTGCTCCCATGTGTCTGGATCCACCAGCTTCGGGTCGGGTACGCCGTGCACGTACTGCCATTTGATGGCGTCGAAGCTCAGAGCAACACGGATGGCGCTCTCGGTCTGCTCGTTCTGATTCTCGGCGTATGCCCAGACGTCGGCCCAAAAACCGTCGACGAAGCCTTCGTCGTAGGCGTTGCCGTTCTGACTGATGATCGCCGTGATTGCCGACGGGTTCTCCAACGCCAGTCGCCATCCGATGGGGGCGCCGTAGTCCTGCACATAGATCGCATAGCGCGTGATGTTCAGGTTTGCCAGCAGCGCGGCGGTGAGCTGGGCGAGCCTGTCGAAGGTGTAGGCGAAGTGCTGGATGCTGGGTGCGTCCGAGAAGCCGAAGCCCAGGTGATCCGGTGCTACCACGTGATATTGCTCGGCGAGCAGCGGGATGAGTCGACGGAACATGAATGAGCTTGTCGGGTAGCCGTGCAGCAGCACAATCGTCGGTGCATCGCTGGGGCCTGCCTCGCGGTAGAAAATCCGGTGTCCGTCGACCTCGGCGAACTGGTGATGGATTGCAGTCATCAGCCTAACCTTCTAGATATATGTTTGATGGTTATACGGACAGTCGACCAGCGGAGTGCTAACCTGTCAAGTGAACGCAAGGGGGTTAGCTGTGAATTCGGTGACACGTGAAGACGAAGATTTGCTGTTGGAGCTGCTGAACACCACGCCTGTGGTGGGCAACGAGCGGGTCGATCACCTTGCTGATTCACCTACGGCTGAGAACTGGGCGAGAGCGCAGGGTGGCGCCGGTACGGCCGGCGAGATCAGGTCGCTGCGGAGCGTCCGTGGCGCGATCCAAGATGTCACCCGTGGTAGGTCGCCAGCACAGGTCCTTGCGAGGCAGCTTGAACGGATCGCGCTACGTCCCCGATTGCACGAGGGATCGCTCACGTGGGAGTTGGACGTGCCGGCAGACGAGACCCTCGCGGCACGAGCACTGCTTGCGTGGGCGACGATCAACGAGCGTGCTCCCGGTCGACTCCGTCCTTGCGCCAACTCCGAATGCTGCCGGTTTCTCCTCGACCGCAGCAGGGCCAACACCGCCCAATGGTGCTCGATGGCGATTTGTGGCAACCGATTCAAGGCCCGCCGTCATTACCGGCGTACCCGGTCGGCTAGCGACTAGGGAAGCCGCGCATTTGGTGAATCTGTCGCGTCACAGGTCGGTGAGGTGGATTCGTTCGCCTTGGTGGCCGTAGATGGCGATGATTTCGGCTGGTTGATCGTCACGGGCATTGGCGATCCAGTGTGGAGTCATCGTGTCGAACTCGGCGGCCTCGCCGGTTTTGAGCAGGGTTCGCTGGTCGGCGAGAACGAGGTTGACCGAGCCGTCGAGGACGTAGAGCCACTCGCGTCCGGGGTGAGTGTTGTAGTGCGGAGGCCGAGACTTCGAGATCGGTTTATAGATCACTTTGAAGGCTTGGAGACCACCAGCGCGCACGCCGAGTGGGATGAAGGTCAAACCGTGCTTACGGACCGCTTTGAGATGCACGCGTGGATCACCGACACGAGGCGCCGCCACAAGTTCATCCAACGGCAGACCGTAAACCCGCGCCAAAGGGAGGAGCTGTTCAAGCCCGGGGCGGACTAGACCACGTTCGAGCCGAGAGATCGTACTTATCGAGATTCCGCTGCGGTTGGCTAGTTCAGCCAGATTCAATCCCAGTGCTTGGCGGAATCCGCGCAGCCGAGAACCAACCGCGTCGAGGACCTCATCGTCATCCATGTATCGCTCCGGCCGTCGTTCCTCGCCATACATCCTGGCCGTGTGGGATCGATTTGCAGTTCTGCAAAGACGTTAGCAATTTCGCAAGTCCTGGTGCAATCCTCACTGATGTCACGGCAAGGCGGGGAACCGCGATGATCGACGAGGGGTTCAGCTATGCGTCACGAAATTCCGGCGGAGTTCTGGGAAAATCTCTACGCTTCCAGATCAACTCATGCTCATCCAGACGAATGCGCGTCTCGCTGAGATGGTGCCCGACTTGCCTACCGGCGATGTCTTGGACCTGGGGTGTGGCGACGGTGGTGATGCGATCTGGCTGGCCAGCCGTGGCTGGATGGTCACCGCCATCGACATCTCGGCCACTGCGGTCCAGCGACTTGACTACCTAGCCAACGTACGTGGACTCGATGACCGGATCACTGCGACCGTCCACGATCTACAGACTTCGTTTCCAAGCGGCATGTTTGATCTGGTCAACGCGCATTATTTGCGCACCCCCTTCGCTCTGGATCGTGCACAACTCCTGCGAACCGCGGCACACGCGCTTGTCCCGGGTGGACGTCTGCTTGTGGTCGATCACGGATCGGCTGCCCCCTGGTCATGGAATCGAGACTCGAACGTCCGATATCCCGGCCCGCACGAGATCTATGCAGAACTCGACTTGGACCCACTCGTCTGGAGCGCCGAGACAACAGCAACGCTCCAGCGTACCGCCACCGGCCCTGGGGGACAGACCGCTCAGGTCACTGACCATGTCCTGCTCGTCCGCCGTACCACCGGACCCTAGAAATCACAGCGATCCCATCGCACAGAAAGGAACCGACCGTGCCTACTACCTCCCGCCGCGACACCCCACCGCCTCGTACCGGCGAGAGCGAGAGCGACGTCCTGCGAGGTTTCCTTGACTATCTTCGGATGTCTATTGCCGGCAAGGTCGAGACGGCGCCTGAACCTGAGGTGCGTCAGCCCCAGGTGCCCTCGGGCACGAGTCTGCTCGGCCTGCTCAATCATCTGACCTACGTGGAGCGTTCGATGTTCCTCGGCGCCGAGGTCACCGACTGGCAGGCAACGTTTCGGGCCGCTCCAGCGGACAGCGTTGCCGACGTCATTGCTCGCTACCGGGAGACCGTGGAGCACGTGAACAAGGTACTCGACCGTTGTACTGATCTCGCCGCACCTGTCCCTCGGCCGCGCGCGGGACGCCGCACTCCCAGCGTCCGTTGGGTACTTGCCCACATGATCGAAGAGACCGGTCGACATGCGGGACACATCGACATTCTCCGCGAGTTGATCGACGGTGCGATCGGCCGCTGATCCCACCACACCGCGAGGGCGGGAAACGATGACCACCGCAACCCACCAGGCTGAATCTGTGTCGGACTGCGGCTGCAGGCGCACGAGCGGAGCCGTCACGTATAGGAGGACTGGTAGCGCCATCCTCGCTACCAGTCGCCGCCATCCTCGATCAAGCTCGACTTCAGTTCGCGAAGACGTAGGGCTTGAGCTCGGGTTCCTTGTCGGTGCGTTGTTGCAGCACGAGTTCGCTGGCGATGCCGCTCATCGCGTTGACGTACTCGGTTGGGAATCGGGTCGCTTCCACGCCGGGCATGAACGGCTGGGTGCATACCGACCGCGGCACTCGGCTCGGCCGCGTGGGTCCGTCGTGATCTAGTGCGTCCATCGCTAGCGCGTAGGCGACCGGGTCGTAGGTTCCGACGGCGATGTGCTCGGATGTCAGGCCCAGCGGGCAGACGTCCTGGATGGCGACGTTGGTGATGCGGCCGTCGCCGCTGTGTAGTGAGCTGGTGCCGGTGTCGTCCAATGCGGGGCGCACGAACTCGTCGGTGTGCGTGTACACGTTGGTGTAGGAGATGCCTGCGAAGGTTTCCTGGCCGGAGTTGGTGGCCTTGGTGAAATTCGAGTCGGAGGTTTGCTGCCACAGCGACGGTGCGCAGCCGAGCACCGGCGGGCACAGCGCGTTGACCAGGAATGAGCCGTGATTGGTGGCGCCGAAGCTAACGTAATCGTCCACCATCGGGCGGATGTCCGGCCAGAAGCGCATGGCGAAGCGTGGCACCAGGCCGCCCTGGCTGTGGCCAAGGACGTCCACCTGGCGGCCGCTGGTCTCGTGGATGTGCCGCACGGCGTGCACCACGTATTCTGCGGAGACCTGGGCGTCGCTCATTGCGCGGTTGGGCAGCGTGACCGCGCAGTAGGGCCGGTCGAGCCGGTCCAGGGCGCGGAACCAGTTCCACTCGAAGCTCTCGCCAGGATTGCTGGTCGTCCCGTGCACAAGCAAGACCACGTTGTGCTTCGAATTCTGGGTGTTGGCGGTGCAGTTGAGGCTCTTGGCCAGGGTCGGCGCGGAAACTGACAGCGCCGGGCCGGGGCGGTTGATCGGCGCGAATTCGCGGCTGTCGTTCCCGGCGGCTGGGCTGGCCGATCCCGCAGGGGCGATAAGGACACTGAGCGCCAGCGTCAGCATTGCCGTGATCAGCGCGGCCGGTGCGTGCCTGCGTGCGGTTTTGCTCACCAGGCTCCTCCAGTGGTGAATGCGCGGGTGGGACCCCTCGTCGTCATTGCCGGTGCGGGCGGACAACGCCCGTTCAGCAGCTTTGTCTACCCCATCTGAGCTAGGGATGCAACAGATTCGATTATGTTTCAACTGAAGCATATATCGGCAGTTGGAACTCATGACCCAAGGTCATGATGCTAATCTGACTCATAGATGAGTCTCTTCAGTTGTTGAAGCAGCAATTGCGTAAACTGGGAGGTGTCGGATCGTCGACACGCCGCTAGCGCGACGCCTGGCCAAGGTTGAGCGGCAACCAGATCCGCTGACCGCGTTCAAGATCGCCCGGCGCTGGTTCAAGGCGGGTGAGCGCATCGAGATGCAGGATCTCGCCGCCAATGTCGGTATCAGCAGGGCGACATTGTTTCGCTGGGTCGGCAGCCGCGACGAGTTGCTGACGGAGGTGCTCTGGTCGCTGGCTGAGCCGACGCTGCGCGACGCGGTCGCCTCGGCGCAAGGGGAGCGCGGTGCCCGGGTCGCGGCCGCCCTCGGCAGCTTCGCCGAGGCACTGCACGCGGCGGACTACTTCCGTACCTTCCTGCGGCGCGAGCCCGAACGCGCGCTGCGCGTGCTAACCACCAGGGCAGGCTCATTGCAGGGGCGGATGACCGCGGCTATGCAGGACCTGTTGGTCGCCAACCTGGACGCCGACGCACTCCCACTCGACCTACCCGACATGGCCTACCTGCTGGTGCGGGTCGCGGAGTCGTACATCTACGCTGACATCATCATCGGTGCCGAACCGGATCCGACGAAGGTGTATCAAGCGGTGGCGACGCTCCTACGTGACTGAGGTCGTTCGGCAGGCAAAGACGTCGTGTGGGTCCTTCGTCGAGATCGCAGAGCGGTGAGCAGGCAAATATCGATGCCTGCGCTGCGTTTCGACGGGTGTGCTGGCGCCAGTACCGCATCCCCGTCGTGCACGAAGAACTTCTCGGCTGTGGGAGTGAGGTGCGGCCCCACCGCCTTGACCGCAACTCCCGATAGACGTCATGGGTACGGGATCGGCGTTTCCGCGAGTCTACATAGGATAGATAGGCGGGAGGAGTTTTCTGCGCGCGTTGTCCGGGCCGGGTCACGCGCCCCCGATTGTGTCCTTGATCCAGGGCTTGTGGGCCACGGTGTCGGTCCATATCATTGGGCCGACGCATCGAGGGTTGGTGTCGAAGTCGCCGTCTCGGCTCATGACGCCGCTGAGTTCCCATCCGCGCCAGTTGTGCTGTATTACGGGTCCGCCGGAGTCCAGGGTGCACGCCTGTGCCTTGCCGCTTGGATGTTCGGAGCACGTGTCGCTTTCTGGTTCGAATCCCGTGCATGCCTTATCGCGCACGATTTCGGTGTCCAACTGTTGCAGAGTGGTCGGAGGTTCTGGACAGTCGGTGCCGTCCTCACAGGTCATCCCCCAACCCATGATGCGTACGGGGGAGGAGGGTTCGGTTCTCGTGTCGGCGATCCGGATCGGTTCCTGCCTGACTGGCGCGTCCAGCTTCAGCAGGGCGATGTCGCGTCGTAGTGCTAGGGGCTCGGGATCATAGTCGGGATGTTCGACGATCTTCGTGACATTGCGTTCGGTGCCGCCTTGCTGTCGATCATTGCTACCGATCTGGACCGACATGTCCTTTGCGGACAGATGGGTGCAGTGGCCGGCGGTCACAACCCAGTCGGGGGCGATCAGTGCGCCGCCACAGTAGTGTTGCCCCTGCGCGTCACGGATCGTCGTGACGAACGAGTAGTCCTCGGTGGCATCCGTGCCGTTGATGATGGCGTTTGCTGGCGTTGCCATCGCCAGCGCGGCCATACCGGCCATGCCCACCGTTGTAGCCAACGCAGCGAACCGCCACAGTCGCCGATGAGCCTGCTGTCCCATTCGTTGCCCGCTTTCTCCGCGCTCGTATCGAACTTCGATCAGTAGTCACCACCTTCGCGTCGAATGCATGCCGAGTGCGTCAGGCGTGAGTCGGATCGTTCTAGTACTTTCGGCTGAGAGTTTGCTCCGCAACTCTGGCCGAAAGTTCCGTGCTGGATAGGCGATTCCGGTAGTGGTGACCCGGTCACGGGATTGAGCTAACCCCGGCTGGTCACCAGATTGCCGTCGCGACCTGCAGCGCGACGATGAGGACGCAGATGGTGATGTTGGCGGTGCGGTGTTCGAGGAAGATGGCGATGAATTCGCGGATAGTGGCGCTTGGCCAGAAGTACCATGCCGTCGGTGATCCGATGACGTGGCCATTGACCTTCGCTTTGCGGGCGAGCAGGGCGGCGCGTAGGACGTGGAAGTTGTTGGTGACGATGACACACCGGTAGTCGGCTTGGTGTGTCCGCATGAGTTCCTTGCTGTAGGTGAGGTTCTCCCACGTCGTTTGTGACTGTTGCTCCAGCAGGATGTTGTCTTGGGATACGCCATTGGAGGTCAGGTAATTGGCCATAGCCTCGGCTTCGGGTATCGCTTCGTCCGCCCCCTGTCCGCCAGAGGTGATCAGTACCGGGTTTCTGCCCTTTGCCGTTTCGGCATCGAACACGCGATGTCCACGATCGAGCCGACTGGCCAGCAGCGGCGATACGCGCTTGCCTTCGAGGAGTCCGGCCCCGAGCACGACGATGAAATCGACCGCGTGCCGGATCCGGATCCGGCCGTACACGAAAACGTAGAGCAGGAAACAAATGAACAGCAACGACATGTAGGCCAGTACACTGTTGACTGCGGATGACGTTACCCAGAGTGGTTTCCAGCCGATCCGTCCAATGAGGAAGTTGACTGGGACAAACGCGGCCATGGCGATTCCGGCTAGCAGGGACAACAGGTTCGCAGGACGTCGCCCCTCGCGACGAAGCATGGTGATGCCGTTGCAGATCAAAAACACGGCGACGGCCAATATTGACAACGAGGCGAGCGCGACGCCCACGAACAACAGGAACGCGGCAGCGGCCCCTGACACCGAAGCCACCACGAACAACACGCCCATCGCGAGGAACACGAGCGCGAAGAACAGGTAAAAGCCGTTGCGGAGCTTACGTTGGTCTCGCCCGAAGCTGACCAAAAACACCAGCAGGAACAGTCCAGCGATGACGAACGGAACAGGCGAAATCGTCATGCCACCCACCACGATCCACAGTGGTCGCGTGTTGAACCCAACGCCGAATCGCGCTGTGTCGACGTGGCGGGGTCATCTCCAGCGACGGTCACCGGCAAGCCGCCAGTGGAAATGATCGCCCACCGACGAGCCGCCATTCCCGCCACGTCAACTGCTCTCTGTGAGTAACACACGGCGGCGATTAGACCATACAGAGTAATCGGAATGGTGACCGTGGTGCTGATGTGGTCATAACAGGCGCACCGATCTTCACCGGCGTTCTCCCGCTTGGCGGGCTCTGCGTGTCGCCGCGCTGATTCTCGACGAAGTGAGCCAGCTCCTCGCGCCGAAGTTGGTTTATGCGGTGGTGCGCGCATTTCAGTGCTTGCGGCCGTCCATGACGTTCACGGTGACTGGTCTGATGCCGGCAGGTCGTTGACAAACAAACAAGTCTGTTTGTTTAATGTGTCGGACATGCTGATCGACTATGCGAGGTGTACGGGTGAGCAGCCGGGTTGCGATCGTGACCGGAGCGGGCGCGGGGCTCGGCCGTGCCTACGCGCTGGACCTGGCGCGAGCCGGACTACGGCTCGTGGTGAACGACCGGGACGGTACAGCCGCCGCACGGGTCGCCGGCGAATGTCACGAGATTGGTGTGGAAGCCGAATCCGACGAATCGGCCGTCGGTGCGCTCGGCGTGGCAGGGGAGTTGGTCGGCCGGACACTGGAGCGGTTCGGCCGCGTGGATGCCTTGGTCTGCAACGCCGGTGTGGTACGTGATCGGACAGTTCATCGCTTGACCGACATGGATGTGCAGGAGGTGCTGTCCGTGCATCTCGGTGGCGTCATCGACCAGGTGCGGGCGGTCTGGCCGCACTTCCGGCGGCAGCGATACGGGCGGGTGGTACTCGTCTCGTCGGCGGCCGGCCTGTTCGGCAGTGTGGGGCAGGCCAACTATGCAGCGGCGAAAGCGGCGGTCGTGGGTCTGGGGCGGACGCTCGCCGCGGAGGGACGTTCGTACGATATCGCGGCGAACGTCGTCGCGCCGGTGGCGCAGACTGACATGGCCATGACGGCGCTTGGCGACGCTTTCGCCGGCTTGTCGGCCGATGACGTGGCCCCGTTGGTGACCTACCTGTGTTCGGAAGGCTGCATGGTTTCCGGCGAGCTGTTCGCCGCGGGCGGTGGCCGGGTAACGCGCATCGGATGGGCGGAGTCGGCGGGTGTGCGGCTGCCGCACGGTTTCACTGCCGCCGATATCGCCGCGGAGATCGACACGATCCGGGATATGTCCGGCTGTGCGTTTCCAGCGGACGTGGCTGAACATCTGAAGCCCCTGCTACGTCAGAAGCAGCCGCAGTGAGCGCGCGGCTGGAGCGTCACGGCGGAGCCCTGTATGTCGTGCTGGATGTCCCCGCGCGGCGAAACGCCCTCAACGCAGAGGGTTTCGCCACCCTGCGGGAGGCCTGCCGCGTGGCCCGCGATGAGCACCCCACCGCGCTGGTCATCACCGGCGCCAACGACACCTTCACCGCCGGCGGTGACCTCGAGTGGTTCACCAGCCTGGCCGAGAGCCCAGACAGTCTGCGGGAGGTGTTCAGCCAGCTCGCCCAGGTGATGTGGGACTTGGAGGACCTGCCGTGCCCGATCGTTGCCGGAGTCGGCGGTGTGTGCGTGGCGGGCGGCCTGGAGATCGTGTGCCTGGCCGACATCGTCGTTGCCGCGCGGAGCGCGACGTTCGCCGACGGGCACGCCCGCGTCGGACTGTTGCCGTTGGCCGGGACCGTGCACCGGCTGGCCGCAAGGGTCGGATCGGCGGCGGCAAACCGGTTGTTGCTCACCGGTGCCGTCATCGACGCCAACGAAGCACTGCGGATCGGTCTCGTCGGCCAGGTCGTCGAGGACGGCCGGCTATCCGCCGCTCTCGACGACACATGTGCGGCGCTTTCGGCCTCGCCCGCGCGCGTGCTCGCCGCGCTCACTCGGCTCTCGCGGCAGACGGACGGCAACCGCGTGCGAGCCCGCCGGAAGGAGCTTGACGAGGCACTCGCCAACGCGGGCAGCCCCAGTGTGCTGGAAGGCCTGAACTCCTTCCTGGAACGCCGCGAACCCCGCTTCGGACGGAACGCGTAACCCACCCGCCGCTTCAATGAGGAGGCTGCAGTGAGCGGATCGACAGTTATCACCCTGCTGCGAGAGCACGCCGAGAAGCATCCCGGCGCGCGCTTTGCGACGTGTGCTGACGCCACCTACACCTATGGAGAGCTGGACCGACGGACCGATCGGCTCGCCGCCGGTCTGCAGCAGCTCGGGGTAGCCCGAGGCGACCGGGTCGCGGTGTTGTCGCCGAACCGCGCCGAGGTGCTCGAGTTGTTCTTCGCGCTGCCGAAAACGGGTGCCGTGCAGGTTCCGCTGAACGCGTACCTCAAGGGAGATTTCCTGTGTCATCAACTCACCGACTCGCAGGCCGACGTCGTCGTGGTTGACCGGCCGGGGCTGGCAGCTGTCCGCGGGGTCGCCGACTCCCTGCCGGGGCTGCGTGCTGTGGTGTGCCTGGACGGCCCCGATAACGCAGATGACCCCGGCGACGCGCTGCCGTTGACGGCCTACCGGCGACTGGCCGTCGATGCCGAGCCGGAGCCAGTAGAGCTGACAGCCTCGGATTTGATGTCCGTCGTCTACACCTCGGGGACGACTGGTTTCGCCAAGGGCTGCATGCTCAGCCATGGGTACTACACCCGCGTCGGCCAGGTGATGGCCGACGCGGTGGACATGGCCGAGGGCGACGTGCTCTACACGGCACTGCCAATGTTTCACGGTGCGGCGCGGATGATGGTGCTCACCGCGGGCCTGGTGCACGGGTTGCCTGTGGTGATCGAACCAGCGTTCAGCGCGAGCACCTTCCTATCGAGGGCAGCCGATGTCGGGGCGACGATCGCGTTCGGAGTCGGCGCCATGGGGATGGCGTTGCTGGCGCAACCGCCCGCCCCTGCCGACGTCGAGCATCAGCTGCGGACCTTTGTACTCATTCCGTTCCCGCCCGAGCGGCAACGGGAGTTCACCGAGCGCTTCCGGGCTGAGGCATGGGCCGAACTGTACGGTCAGACCGAATGTGTACCGATCACCTGGAACCCTATCGCCGGTGCGCGCGAGCCGGCCAGCTGTGGACGCGCGGGCAGCGACCTCACGGTGGCTATCCTGGACGACGAGGACCGTCCGGTGCCACCCGGCGTGGTCGGCGAGATCTGCTTACGGCCACACGGTCCGCAAACCATGTTCAGCGGCTACTGGAACAACGCCGAAGCCACCGTGCGGGCCACCACGTCACTCTGGTATCACACCGGCGACTACGGACGCAGCGACGTCGACGGCCACATTTACTTCGTCGACCGCAAGAAGGACGCCGTGCGACGCCGAGGAGAGAACGTCTCGACACTTGAGGTCGAGGCCGCGATCGTCGCCCATCCCGCGGTCGCTGAGGCCGCGGTGCACGCGGTGCCCGCCGCGACCGAGGACGAGATCAAAGTGTGCATCGTCGCAACAGGTGACGTGCGCCCCACGCCAGCCGAATTGTTCGACTACTTCCGCGAAAAACTTCCCTACTACGCGATGCCCCGCTACGTCGAGATCGTCGACGACCTTCCCAAAAACGCCGTCGGCCGGGTCATGAAGTTCCAACTCCGTGAGCGGGCGTTGTCCGATGACGTCTGGGATTTCGAGCAGCTTGGTCTCACGGTCGACCGGCTCCAACGTCGATAACACCCACTCGGCTGGGCACTACTAACCCGCTCAAATCAGCACACCGGGAGACACCGATGCTCAACGACGAGCTCCGCACCGGATTCGCGCTACCTGGCCCGCCGGGCGATGAACCCCCCACCGGCGTCGGCCGTCGCAGGGTATTGACCTGGCTGGTTGCGGCTCCCGCGCTGACCATGGCCGTCAAACTCGGGCTGGACGGTAAACCTGCCGCCGCCGATCCGTTGGGTCTCGGCGAGTTCGTCGACATCGGTGATCTGCTGTACGCGGTCAACCTGCCCACCGCACTCGACCTGGTAATCGAGGTGACGCCGGACAATCGAGTGGTCGCCGCGCTGACCCGACTCGAGTCCGGTCAGGGCATCACCACGATGATGGCCATGCTGCTGGCCGAGGAACTGGGCGCTCGATTGTCCGATGTGGATATCACGCTCGCCGACGCGGACCCACTTGAGGTGTTGATGTTCACCGGTGGTTCGAACACTGCCAGGGTGCTCTACGAGCCGACGCGCATCGCCGCCTCGGGTATGCGGGCGCGGTTGGTCACCGCGGCCGCCAACCGCTGGGGCGTGCCGGCGGGCCGGCTGATCACCAAGGACACCAAGGTGTATGCCCCGGACGGGCGGTCGGCCACCTTCGCCGAACTCTCGGGCGACGCGGCCAAGGTCCTCACTCCCGCTATCGCGCCGAAACCCAAGCCGGATTCGGAGTGCACGGTTATCGGCAAGCCTACGGGTCGCATCGAAACTCCCGAGTTGGTGCGTGGCCAGGCGAAGTACACGCTGGATCTCGACGTTCCCGGCGCCTTGCCGACCGTAGTGGCCCGCCCACCGACCATCGGCGGCACGGTGCAGTCAGTGGACGACTCCGCGGCGCGAGCGCTGCCAGGGGTGGTCGCCGTGACCCGCCTGCCAACCGGGGTAGCGGTCACCGGCAGGACCTTCCACGACGCGTTCCAAGGTCGCGACGCGCTGACGGTGCGATGGAAGCCGGGCCCGGTCGCGGGTATGTCCGATGGGGACATCACGAAGAAGCTCAAAGCGGCCGCGTTGCCTTTCCTGGTCCCGCCGGTGCTGGGCAAGGCAGTTGATGGCACCTTCGACTTCGCCTACCTGAGCCACTCGCCGATGGAGGTGCGAGTAGCTATTGCCGACGTGCAAGGCGGCAAGGCGACGGTATGGCTGCCGAGTCAGGCACCAATCGACGCTCAAAACAAAATCGCCGCCGCCGTCGGATTACTGCCCACCGCCGTGACGGTGCACGTTCCGCGGGCAGGCGGCGCCTTCGGCGGACGCCTGACCCACGAGCCAGGGATCGAAGCTGCGGAAGTGTCGAAGAAAATTGGCCGTCCGGTCAAACTGATGTGGAGCCGCGTTGACGACATGAAGCACGGCCGGTTCCGGCTAGCCAGCCACCACGAGGTTCGCGCCGTTGTGCAGGGCACGAACGTCACCTCGTTCGAGCACCGGTGCGCCACCCCGGAGATGGAGTTCGACCACGGGCTCGGCGAAGCCGCGACGGCCGCCGGCTTCAGTCTGCCGCCGACCAGAGCGGCGCTCATCCAGGCCGCTTTCCAGCTCACCCAGCAGACGCCCTACCACTTCGGCCTGGTCAACCAACTGCTCAGCGAGGTCAATGTACCGATACCGAACGCCACCTGGCGCTCGGTCTACTCCGGACAGGTCGCGGTGACCAACGAGATCATGGCCGACGAGATCGCCAAGGCCGTCGGCCAGGACCCGCTCACCTTCCGACGGGCGAAGGTCAAAGCCGACGCCGTCCGCGGAGTGCTGGACACCGTCGCGGACAAGGGTGACTGGGGGCGGTCCATGCCCGAGGGCACCGCCCAGGGCATCGCACTGCACGCGGAATACAAGTCAGCGGTCGCCTTCCTCGTGGAGCTTGATTGCCGAGAGGAACAACCCAAGGCGACGAAGATCGTCGCGGCCGTCGACGTGGGACTGTGCATTAACCCGCGTGGCGTCGAAGCCCAGATGCAGGGCGCGGCCGTCGACGCCCTGTCCACTATCTTCTGGGCCGGTAACCATATCGACGACGGTGCGGTTCGGGAGAGTAGCTTCAGCGACTTCCGCTATGCCCGCATGCGCCAGGTCCCGTCGACCACGGTGCACATCAACTCGACCTCGTCGCACATCGGCGGTGTCGGCGAGCTGGGCTATCCCGCCGCCGCGGCGGCCTTCGCCAACGCCTACGCCAGAGCCACCGGTAAGAAACCTCGTAGCTTTCCGATCTTCCATGGAGCCTGACGTGCCTGAACAGAACCTCACCGTCAACGGCGAAACCGTCGCTGTCGACGCGCCCGACGACATGCCGCTGTTGTGGGTCCTGCGTGACCTGCTTGGCGTAACCAGCCCCAAGTACGGCTGCGGTGTGGGCGTCTGCGGCGCCTGCACCAGTCATCTCGATGGCGATGCATTCCGTCCCTGCGTCCAAACCGTCGGCGAGACCACCGGCAGGGAAGTCACCACACTGGAGGGCCTGGCCGCGGACGCGCTGCACCCCGTTCAGCAGGCCTGGATCGACGAGGACGTCGCACAGTGCGGTTTCTGCCAAGCCGGACAGCTCATGACCGCGGCCGCTCTGCTTGTGCGCAACCCGAACCCGAGCGACGCCGACATCGACGAGGCCATGAGTGACAACGTGTGCCGTTGCGGGACCTACCACCGCATCCGGTCGGCGATCAAACGTGCCGCTCGCGGCTGACGGTCGCTTTCTCGCGGTACCCACCTGCCGAATCACACGGCGGAACAGGCCGGCCTGTTTGCTAACGTCCCAGCCATGACGGCGTCCCCAGGACAAACGCAAGACGGTGCCGGACAGGTCCGGCAAGCGCGCTCCGAGCAAACCCAGGCGAAGCTGCTGCAGGCTACTATCGATCTTCTGGTCGAGGTCGGGTTCGCGCACGCGTCGACACCGTTGATAGCCCGGCGCGCCGGGGTGTCGCGAGGCGCCCAAACGCATCACTTTCCGACTCGTATCCAACTGGTCACCGCAGCCATCGAATGGTTGGCCGACCGGCGACTGGCTGAGCTGGAACTCGCCGGTCAGGACCTTCCTGGCGGCACGCGGCGGATCCCGGCGGCGCTGGATCTGTTGTGGACGACGTTCGGCGGCGACCTATACAAGGCGGTACTCGAATTGTGGATCGCTAGCCGGACAGATCCAGAACTCCGGCATGCGGTGGCATCGGCCGAGCGCCGGCTCGGCCGACAGCTCAACGCATCCCTGGACCGGCTCTTCGGCGAACCGCTGACCGCGCGGCCACAGTCCGCAGAACGGGCCCAGTTCGTACTGTCACAGCTGCGCGGACTGGCCCTGCTCGACACCTTCGACGGAGTCAGCAAGGCACACCGGGACGCACAGTGGGCGTTCACGCGTCAAGCGCTCATCACGTTCCTGACTGGTGACTCCGCCCGGACCTAGGGCTTACCGGAGAGAACGGCCGTCGCGTTTGCGAGAGGTCCCGCTGATCAAGGACTCGTCCGATCCATTGATCACTCATCGGCGGTCAATACTTTGCGGTGGGCCGAAGGCCAGGACTCTGGCGACATAGGTCGCCAGTTGTGCCCGCATTCTTTCCCGCGGAACACGCTTTTCTCCCGCGAGGTGTTCGACGAGATCGGCCCGTGTGGCGGCGAGCAGGGCATGGGCGGTGAAGTCGCTGTCAGTCAGGCCGGGGATCTGCTCCAGCACATCTCGGAGCAGACCGTGCCACCGCTCGTAGTGCTCCGCCCCGTACGGGCTGCTGCTCCCGCCTTCCTCTAGTGCCAGCGCGAGGCGCCGGTTGTCGAGTTTGAAGCACAGGACGGCATCGAGCAGAGCGGGCACGCGATCCTGCGGCGGGGTCGCGGGCCCCAGGGGCGACGTGCCGGCCTCGACCGCCTCCCTGATCGGTTCGAATCGTCCCTCGTACAGCGCGCGGAGCAGCCCGGCGCGATCCCCGAAAGCCCGGAAGAGCGTGCCCTTGCCGACGCCAGCCGCAGCCGCGACGTCGGCCATGGTGACGTCCTCGGGACTTTCGTGGCGAGCGAAAAGGGTGTCGGCGGCCTCGAGCACGGCCTCCCGGTTGCGGGCGGCGTCCTTACGGGACCTGTGCTCTGGCATACAGCTCCTCTATTTGCAAAGCGGACCCATGGTCCGTATTCTTGAACCGGACCGGAGGTCCGGATTGCCTGAACTGGAGGATACCCATGTCCGCACCGATTTCGCCAACGGAGCTGTACCGCTACAGCCTCCGGCTGCTGCTCGACAAAGACATTCCCGCGTGGGTCGACCTGTGGGCCGACGACGGCATCATGGAGTTCCCGTTCGCTCCCGACGGCTGGCCCCGGCGCCTGGAGGGTAAGGATGCCGTCGCCGCCTATATGCGCCACTATCCCGACCACATCGACCTGCACGACTTTCCCGTCCTGCGGATCCACCAGACAACCGATCCGGAAACCATTGTGGTGGAGATGCGCGGCGTCGGCCGCCTGGTGGAGACGGATGCCCCCCTCGACATGACCTACATCGCGGTCGTGACCGTGCGGGAGCGGCGCATCACCTCCTACCGCGACTACTGGAACCCGCTCACCGTCCAGGAACCCGGCGCCGACTTCACCGGGAGCACCCGATGACGACCAACGGCATCACTCTGGTCATCGGTGCCACCGGCACCACAGGCAGACCGACAGCAGCACAGCTGATGGCCGCGGGCCACCGGGTCAAGGCCGCCAGTCGCCGGGCCACCCCGGTCGCCGGCGCCGAGGCGGTCCCCTTCGACTGGTACGACGCGGCCACCTACGCGGCTGCTCTCGACGGCGTCGACCGCGTCTACCTCATACCGCCCCTGGGGGACACTGACCCCGCGGCCACCATGCTTCCGTTTCTCAAGCAGGCCAGCACCGCCGGTGTGCGCCGCGCGGTGCTGCTGAGCTCTTCAGCCATTGCCGAGGGCGGCCCGGCGGTGGGAATGGTGCATCGGGCGCTGCCCGAGCTCGTCGAGCAGTGGGCGGTACTGCGGCCCTCGTGGTTCATGCAGAACTTCATCGGCACGCACGCGCATGCCCGCAGCATCCGCGACGAGGGCGTCATCTGGACCGCCACCGAGAACGGTCGCGTCGGTTTTGTCGCCGCTGAGGACATCGCGGCTGTCGCCGTACGCGCGCTGACCGACGAGCAGACACCCAACACTGATCTCGTACTGACCGGCCCTGAAACACTCGGCTACGACGACATCGCCACGATCATCAGCGAGGTCACCGGCCGGCCAGTCGTCCATCGCCGGCTGTCCTACGAGCAGATGCGCGATCGCCTCACGGCAGAGGTACCGGTGGAGTTCGCTGCCATCTTGGCCGGCATGGACCGTTCCATCGCCGAAGGGGCGGAGGACCGCGTCACCGACACCGTCCAGCGGCTCACCGGGCGCCCCCCGTACACCTTCCGGGCCCTCTTCGAGAGGGAGATGCGATGCGGCAGCTGGTCGTCTATGGGGGCACAAATGTCGGTGAAGTAGTCGCAACCGCCTCCCGCGACTACGACGGCTGGCACGACGAGGTGGTCTGGGCCTTCGGCCAGTACGCCCGGAGGCGTCCGTCAAGGCTCAAAGATCGTCATTGCCGTCGAATGCTCGACGAGCCTGCTGCACCTGTCCGATGTGCCGGGTGGCCCACAGAAGCAGGGCATCGATGAGGTCCTGCAAAGTTCGCCCGAGCGTGGAGATGCGGTATTCCACAGCGACTGGTCGGGTATCGATCACCGACCGCTCGATCATGCCGTTGCGTTCAAGCCGGCGCAGCGAGGCCGTGAGCGACTTCTGCGAGACAGTAGGAATGGCACGACGCAACTCGTTGAACCGCCGCGAACTCTCGCAGAGCTTGTCCAATATGAGCAACGACCATTTGTCGAGAATCTGGTCGAGCAACTCACGATGCTCACCAGTGATCTGCGAATGGAGGGCCTCGTCAGGGGCGGTTTCCTTCATGACACTTGGTTCCTTTGAAGTGCTCTTATGACACCAGGTACATAGGAGATACCTGATTACTCCACGAAAGGAAGGTACTCCGTGCCTGTTCACACCTTCACCCCGGAAGGAATGTTCCAGCCGGTTCCCTATCACCACGTATCCGTGGCCACAGGTAGCCGATACGTCAACATCGCGGGCCAGATCGCCCGTGACGAAAACGCCAACAGGCTGGCCCCCGGCGACCTCGCAGGCCAACTGGCCCACGCTCTACGCAATACGGCAAAAGGGCTAGCGGGGGCCGGAGCCAGCTTCGCCGACGTCGTTCGCCTGCGGTTCTACGTCACCGGCTGGGAGCCAGCGATGTACGCGGACTTCATGCGCGGCATCGAGAGTGTCGTGGAAGAACTGGCGATTCCACAGCCGCTGCCGCCGCTGTCGTGCATTGGCGTGGACTACCTGTTTGAGCCCGATGTTCTTGTGGAAGTGGAAGCCGAAGCCGTACTCGAATAGCCGCCTCATCGCTGCCGACGCGCTGGGCACGAGCTCTAGCTTGCATACGGTTCCCGTGAGTTCGCGGGCACGAATCCGATCCACCGGGGCGTGCGCAAAGTGACCGCTAGTGAACCAGTGCGTGGGTGGCGTCGGGTATCTGATGGTCGGTTGCGGGTATCGCGGAGTTGCTCGACCGTGTCCCGAGCAGATTGCGGTGGTTGCTTTCCTCCGCGCCCCCTCGCGCGTAGGCGGGGCGGCCGCTCGTGCCGTCGATCGCGGCCGGACGGTGGCTGCCCTTATATGGTGGGCGCATGGCGTTGTCAGACGTAACGAGTGTCGACGTTCGCCGCCGACCTCGCGACCGGAAGTCGCAGATCCTGGTAGCGGCGCGTGGCTTGTTCGTGGAGCAGGGCTATCCCAATGTGACCATGGCACAGATCGCGGAGCGGGTGGGCATTACCGCGGGAGCGCTATACCGGCATTTCAACAACAAAAGTGTCCTGCTGGAAAAGGTTGTCGACGCGAGCTTCGCCTGGGTCGACGAACCACTGGCGGTCGAGGACCTTGGCGGCCAGATCGAGATCATCCTCTCCTTGGCCGCCGACAGCCCCCATCTCGCGGACCTCTGGGCGCATGAAGTCCGATACCTTCCCGAGCAGCGACTACACGATCTCCGTCGGCGCATGAGTGCATGGCGCGGTGTGGTTGCCGCCGCACTGGGCCGACGCCGACCTGATCTGGCCGAGGAACAGACCCACGTTCTGGCGTGGGCGATACAGTCGCTGATGTCCTGCCTAGGGCGCCGCGCCTTGCGCGCACCGATGTCGCTTCGCGTTCCGGCTGTGCGAGCGGCCATGCACGCCGTCGCCACGGCGGGGCTCGTGCCGCTTCGTGGCTCGGTGGCTAATGATCGCCAGGCTTCCGCGCGACTCGCCTCGGTGTCGGTACGGGAACGTCTCCTGGTCGCGGCCTTCGAACAGTTCGCGGAGCGCGGGTACTCCGAGACGACGATGGCCAGCCTCGGGGCGGTCGCGAATGTGACCGGTCAGAACCTGTACAGCTACTTCGAGAGTAAGGCCGACGTGCTCAAGGCCGTCATCGACCGGGGCCATCACGCGCTGTGGCTCGGGCTCGACGACGCTTTCGCGTGCTCGACGACCGCGTCAGAGGCGCTTTATCGCTTGGTCGAGAACTACATCGCGCGCGCCGGTTCCTGGATCGCGGCGGTGGAGGACCCTACCGGTGAGGTCGTGCTCGGTGAGACCGCGGTAGCGGCCCAGCGGGAATACGTCGCGGAGTGGATCGCCTTGCTTGTTCGGGCCTGCCCGGATCTTGGTGCGGCCGAGGCCCGGGTTCGGGTGCAGTTGGCGCTGTTCGTGATCTCCGACCTGCACGGTGCCCCGCCGCTGAGGCGGGATGCCGCGTTCCGCGAGAACCTCATGCTGATCGTGATGACGATCCTCTTCGACGGCGCCGAGGTCGATGCCGAGCCCATTCGGGGCAGCAACAGCTGACGCGGAGCACACATATACGAGGTGGCGGCGGGTTGAGGTCGTTGCCCGGACCGGCCTGACCTAACAACTCCCGCCGGAACATCGCCGGGTTCCGAAGTTCGCCGCGCCACCTTCCCTGCCCCACGGACGGCACCCCGATCTCCGCTGCCGCTTGACGGTAAGTAAATGATGTGTAACCGTAGTGTTGAGTCGATCCGGCAAGTGTGCCCGGGTAATTCGCCGCGTAAGTATGCTCTCTATGTTCATTATTCAGGGCATGGTTCGGATTGGCTTGAACGATCCCTCGACGAATTATGTGAACTACTGTTCAGTGGTAAGCAAGGGAGCTGGCCGTAGTGGGTGACGCATACGTGTCCTCGTGGCAGGACGCCTCCGTCCTGGCGCTTCGCGAGGTCGTCGACAAGTTCGTGGCGAATGAGCTGGTCGCCCACCGGGCGATGTGGGGGTGACGGCCTGATCCTGACGGTTGCCAAGACGGACCCCGGAGCGGCAATCACCGTCCATATCGGACGTGTCTGTTTCGGCTCATGCGTCGAACGTCATCCGGCCGGCACACTCGATGTCGTCACAGCCGCGATGACCAAGTGGTGGGTGATCGAGCAACAGGTAGCTCTCATCGACCGGTGTCTTCATTGTCGTGGCGGATACGGCTACATGCGGGAATACCCGGTCGCCAGGGCGTACCAGGACGCGCGCATTCAGAAGATCCCGGCGGCGCCACCGAGATCATGAAGGACATCATCTCCGTGCTCTGTGATGTCGACCGTTCAACTCCATCAGGATCCGAAAGGCGGCGAGGATGAAGGAACCGTTTGTTCGCTCGGGACACAACGAGAAAACGCTGGCTGAGGTCAAGGAGCGCGCCGCACGGTTCGCCGGGGCACTGCGGACGCTCGGTCTTGAGCACGGCGACCGGTACGCCATCGTGCTTCGCAACGAGATCGCGTACATGGAGGTCAGCCTCGGGGCCGCGTCGATCGGCGCTGTTCCGGTTCCGGTGAACTGGCACTGGACCGGCGCGGATCTGCGGCACCTGCTCGCCGACTCTGGTGCCAAGGTCGCGGTCGTCCACACCGACCTTCTTCCCGCGGTGGAGGCCCAGAAGCCCGATGAGCTGAAGATCATCGAAGCGGAAGTGCCCGACGAGGTCCGCACGGCTTACCGCCTCGGTGATGTGCCGCTGAGCGGGCGATACCCGGTGCTGAGCAAGTTGATCGATCGCGGCGACCCGCCCGCTGATCCGTCGACGACGGCGCCGATGGCGGTCATCTACACCTCTGGCACCACCGGGCTCCCGAAGGGAATCCTGCGTGAACCGATCCCGCCCGAGAACGCCGCGGACCTGGTCACACTCGTCGCGGACTTCCTCAGTCTCGCACCAGGGCGAACGACCGTGCTGCCGGCGCCGCTCTATCACACCGCTCCCAATGTCAACTTCACCTTCGCGGCCGCGCTCGGCATGAGCATGGTGATCATGCCCAAGTTCGACGCGGACGGGTTCCTGCGGCTGGTCGAGGAACACCGCGCCGACACCGTGCAAGTGGTTCCGACCATGTTGGTGCGCATGCTCCAGCTGCCGGAGGAGGTGCGGCGTAAGTACGACCTGTCTTGTCTGAAGGCTGTCGTGCACGCGGCGGGGCCGTGTCCGCCCGACGTCAAGCGGGCGGCCATCGACTGGTTGGGACCGATCGTCAGCGAGTACTACGGCGGTTCTGAGGGTGGTGCGTGGGTGTATTCCACGTCGGAGGACTGGCTCGCACATCCCGGCACTGTGGGAAAGCCGCTAGCGGGGGTGGGTATCCGCATTCTCGGACCGGATCGGACGGAGCTTCCCGTGGGGGAGACCGGGGTGATCTACGGTCGACCGCCCGCGTTCTGGCCGAACTTCACCTATATCGGCAACGAGGACAAACGTCGGGAGATCGATGGCGGCGAGGGTTACTACACCATCGGTGACATCGGATATCTCGACGAGGACGGGTTCCTTTACCTCACCGACCGGGTCACCGACATGGTGGTCTCCGGCGGAGTGAACGTGTATCCCGCCGAGATCGAGGCTGCGCTGCTGTCGTTGGAAGGTGTCGCCGACGTCGCGGTGTTCGGCATACCCGACCCCGATCTGGGCGAGGCGGTCGCCGCCCACGTGCAACTTCTACCGGGCACGGCACTGACTGAGCAAGACGTACGAGACCACGTCCGGCGCCACCTGGCTTCGTACAAGGCGCCCAAGGTCATCGTCTTCGACGACGACCTGCCGAGGGAGGACACCGGCAAACTCTTCAAACGACGACTCAAGGCCCGGTACTGGCCAGCGAAGACGGAGGTCGTCTCGTGACGGGCTTGTCCTCCACGTCCGGCGTGACGACCGAGTTCGACGACGCGATCGCGGTGGTGTCTTTGGCCCGTCCCGATCGACTCAACGCACTGAATCGCGACGTCTTGGCTCAGCTTCTCGCTGCGCTGCGCGAGGTGGCGGATCGACGCGACATCCGCGCGCTCGTGCTGACTGGGGAAGGCTCGTCGTTCTCCTCGGGTCTCGACCTGGACTCAGGTCTGATCGACTCCGGAGATCCCGACCCGGTTGCGGGATCCCAGGCGGCCCTGCAAGCAGGCGTCGACATCATCCGGACGATGCGGGACATGTCCCAACCCGTCATCGCCGCCGTCCGGGGTCATGCGATAGGCGCCGGTTTCGCCATCACCGCCGCCGCGGACATTCGCTTCATCGCCGCCGACGCACGGTTTTCGGCACCGTTTCTCAGACTCGGCGTCACCGTCGGCGATCTCGGTCTGTCGTGGACACTTCCCCGTATCATCGGCCAATCGCGCGCGGCGCACCTACTCTACTCGGCAGGAACCATGACCGCCGAGGACGCGGTGAACTCCGGTTTCGCACCCCACGTTTCGGAGTCCCCATTGGACGAATCACTCGACTTCGCCAAGAACCTCGCCGGCTGGCCGCCGTACGGAGTCGAGCACAGCAAACGACTCCTCGACTCCGCCCGAGAAACGACGCTGCGCGCCCACCTCGACTCGGAGGCGCGCGCTCAGGTCATCGGCACACTCACTGAGCCCGCTAAGGCCGCGATGAAGGCCGCGCTCGCGCGCGATTCCCGGAAGGGCGCCTGACCTTGAGCGCAGGCCCACTCGCCGTGATCCGCATCGAGCGACAGGGCTCCGGCCTTCGGCGGATCGTGGACGCGGTCACGGTGGGCGGCGCTAGCCTGCTGGCGCTGAACCACTAACCGTCGCGCTCACCCTGAAATTGCTCGTCCTCGGACAGCCGGTGACCGCAGCACCGAAGGCACGTTAGATCAGCGGAAAACCTAGGAGTGACATGGCAAGCAACGTGATGGTGGCTGGTGTCGGCATGATCCCGTTCACCAAGCCGGGCAGGAGTGATCCATACGATCTCATGGGCGCGGAAGCGGCCCGCAGGGCACTCGCGGATGCGGGGATCGGCTACGACGCGATCCAACAGGCGTACGTCGGATACGTCTTCGGGGACTCGACATCGGGCCAGAAGGCCTTGTACCGCGTGGGGCAGACCGGAGTTCCGGTGATCAACGTCAACAACAACTGCTCCACCGGGTCCTCAGCGCTCTTCCTCGCGCGGCAGGCGGTGCAGAGCGGCACCGTAGATGTCGCCCTCGCCCTGGGGTTCGAGCAGATGGTCCCCGGTGCGATCGGCCAGGCCTTCCCTGACCGTCCAGCGCCGTTGGAGCGCTTCGAGCGCGTGCGGGACGAGGTTCGCGGAGTTCCCGATTCCCAGGTACCCAACGCCGCGGCCTTCTTCGGTGCCGCGGGGCAACAGTACGTCGACGAGCACGGCATCGACCCCGCCGTCTTCGCGCAGATCACGGTCAAATCCCGCAAGCACGCCGCGAACAACCCCTACTCGGTGTTCCGCGACCCGCTGGCCGTGGAAGACGTCCTCGCCTCGCCGCACATCTACGGCCCGCTCACGCGATTCCAGTGCTGCCCGCCGACCTGCGGCGCCGCCGCGGCGGTCGTCGTTTCCGAGGCGTATGCCAAGAAGCACCGCTTGCGATCCGATGTGGTGATCGTGGGGCAGGCCATGACGACCGACGATGCGGCTTCCTTCGACGGTGACATGCATCGTCTGGTCGGATACGACATGGCGGTCTCCGCCTCCCGGGCCGTCTATGAGCAGACCGGAATCGGCCCCGAGGACGTTCCCGTCGTCGAGTTGCACGATTGCTTCACCACCAACGAATTCATCAGTTACGAGGCGCTCGGGCTCACCGCTGAGGGAACCGCGGAGAAGTTCGTCCTCGACGGTGACAACACCTACGGAGGCCGGGTGGTCACCAACCCTTCCGGAGGGCTCATCTCCAAGGGGCATCCGCTCGGCGCAACCGGCCTGGCGCAGTGTGCCGAACTCGTCTGGCAGCTCCGGCGCCAGGCAGGGGACCGGCAAGTCGAGGGCGTGAACGTGGCCCTTCAGCACAACCTCGGGCTCGGTGGCGCATGCGTCGTCACGATGTACCAGAAGGTTGGTGGCTGACGTGCCTTTCGACCCCTCGATCATCGGCACCAGCCGGAACGGCGGCACACTACTCGTCACCCGCGACAGGCTCCGGTTGTTCGCCAAAGCCACCGGACAGACGGACCCGGTGTTCATCGACCTCGACGCCGCGACGAAAGCCGGGCATCGTGACTTACCGGTGCCACCGACGTTCTTCTTCGCCGTGTCGCTGGAAGCACCCGATCCGTTCGACTACCTCGCCGATCTCGGTGTCGACCTCAGAGCGATCCTGCACGGCGAACAGGCCTTCGTCTACCACCGGGTGGCGTGTGCCGGCGACGAACTGAGTACCCGCGCGACGATCACCGACACGTACTCGAAGAAGGGTGGGGCGCTGAACTTTCTCGTCACCGAAACCGTAGTGACCAACCAGGACGGCGCGGTGGTCGCCACCCTGACGGAGACGCTCGTCCAGCGCCAGATCCAGGAGGTGAACGCCTGATGGCAACGGCACTCGACGCCGGGGGCGAGCTGGAACCACTGACCATCCCACCGATCAGCCGGACCACCCTCGCGCTCTTCGCCGGAGGTTCCGGCGACCACAACCCGATCCACATCGACCTCGACGTGGCGGCGTCGGCGGGACTCGACGACGTGTTCGCGCACGGGATGCTCTCGATGGCCTACCTGGCACGACTGCTCACCGACAACTTCCCGGTCGAGCGCATTCGCTCCTACACGGTGCGCTTCGCGGCGATCACACCCATCCACGGGCAACCGACCTGCGCGGGCACCATCAGGCAGGTCGACACGGTTGACGGCGAGCGACGGGCGACCCTTGACCTGACGGTGACCCTCGCCGACGGAACCACGACCCTCGCGGGCGAGGCCGTCGTAGCGCTTTCCTGACGTCACAAGAAAACCGGCAGTCGCGTCCACGACGACGCGTTCGAAAGACAAGGCAGAACATGGGAAAACTGGAAGGCAAATCGGCCCTGGTCACCGGAGCGGGCAGGGGCATCGGCCGGGCCATCGCGCTCAAGCTCGCCGCTGAGGGCGCGTGTGTCGTCGTCAACGACCTGGACGGTGACCCGGCCAAGGAGGTTGTCAAAGCGATCGGAACGAGCGGCGGGAAGGCGGTCGCCGTGCCCGGGAGCGTCACCGCCGACGGGTTCGCCCAGCAGTTCGTCCAGACGGCCGTCGACAGCTTCGGCGGTGTCGACATCGTGGTCAACAACGCCGGGTACACGTGGGATTCGGTGATCCAGAAGATGACCGACGACCAGTGGCGCGCGATCGTGGACCTTCATCTCAAAGCTCCCTTTGACATTCTCCGTGCTGCCCAGCCGGTTATCAGCGCGGCGGCCAAAAAAGAGCGAGCCGAGGGACTCGTCGTCCATCGCAAAGTCGTCAACATCTCCTCGGTTGCCGGAATCTTCGGCAATGTCGGCCAAGCGAACTACTCCGCGGCGAAGGCGGGCGTCGTCGGCCTGACCAAGACGCTCGCGAAGGAGTGGGGCCGCTACAACGTCAATGTCAACTGCGTCGCCTTCGGCTTCATCCGCACCAGACTGACCGAGGCCAGCGCCACAGGTGATTCGACGATCGAGGTCGAAGGCCGGGAGATCAAGGTCGGTGTGAATCCTCAACTGCTGGAGGCGCTCAAGACAACGATCCCGCTCGGGCGGGCAGGAACCCCCGAGGAGGCGGCGGGAGCGGTCGCGATGCTGACCTATCCCGAGGCGGACTACGTCTCCGGTCAGGTCCTCGTCACCGGCGGCGGCTTCGAGGGCTGACGCCGTCCGCGACGTCCCTCACCCACGAAAGGCTATGAGGATGACCAGGACTGAAGAATTCGGCGAGGCTGAGGTGCGGACCCGCCTCGCGCAGGCCGGCACCGTGCGGGATCTGTTGTTCGACACGATGACCAGCCATCCCGACCGTGTCGCTCTGCGGTCGCACGAATCCGGAGCCGAGTGGACCTACGCCGCGGTGCGAGCGCGGATAGGCGAGGTCGCCAACCGACTTCGTGAAGCCGGAGTCGGCCATGGCGAGCCGGTGGCTCTCATGATGCGCAACGTGCCGGAGTTCCATGTGGTGGACGCCGCCGCCATGGTTCTGGGTGCGGTGCCCTTCAGCATCTACAACACCTCCTCGCCCGAGCAGGTGGAGTTCGTGCTGTCGGATTCCGGGGCACGGGTGGCCGTGGTCGAGTCCTCCTTCGTCCCGCTACTCCGGGATGCGGAGCGGCTGGGAGGCTCGATCACCACGATCCTGGTGATCGACGGGACGGTCGAGGGATGCGAGGACCTGCTTGGTGAGCTCTCCTCGGACACGACGACATTCGACTTCGCCGCATCCGCCGCCATCGAGCCGCATGATCTTCTGACACTGATCTACACCTCTGGGACGACAGGCTCACCCAAGGGCGTCGAACTGACCCACGCCAACATGCTCGCGCAGCTGCGCGGCGTTCACACCACGATGCCGCTTCCCGGCGGGGGACGGCAGGTCGGTTTCCTTCCCGCCGCGCACGTCGCGGACAGGTGGTCTTCGCACTACTCGTCGTTCATGACCTATGGCAACACTTTGGTCACCGTCGCCGACGCGGCGAACCTCGCCGCCGCCGTCAGGACTACCCGCCCGACGCTGTTCGGCGCCGCACCACGGATCTGGGAGAAGTTCAAGACGGCACTCGAGGAGTCCTATCCCGGAGACCTGACAAGCGATGTCGCGACCGACCCGGCGCTGGCCGCCGCGCTACGTGAGAAGCTGGGGCTGACGGAGGCTCGATGGCTCATCTCGGGCGCGGCCCCGACGCCCGTCGCCGTGGTCGAGTTCTTCAACGCGCTCGGGCTGCCGCTCTGTGAGCTTCTCGGGATGTCGGAGGTCTCCGGCGTACCGACGGTGAACACGCCTACGGCGAATCGGGTGGGCAGCGTGGGGCGGCCACTGGAGAACGTGGAAGTCGCGGTAGCCGAGGACGACGAGTTGCTGCTCCGCGGCCCGCAGGTCATGAAGGGCTACCGAGGTCAGGCGAGTCGTACGGCGGAGACGCTCGACGCCGGCGGATGGTTGCGCACAGGAGACCTCGCGCGGATCGATGACGATGGCTTCGTGTGGCTCACCGGCCGCAAAAAGGAGCTGATCATCAGCGCGGGCGGAAAGAACATGTCTCCGGCCAACATCGAACTCGCGCTGCGGTCGGCGGGCCGGCTGATCGCCCATATTTGCGTGATCGGCGATGCGCGGCCCTACAACGTCGCACTCATCGTTGTGGAGCCTGACGCGGCAGGTGGTCGTGCGTTCGACGATCCTGGACTGATCGCCGAGGTAGGCGCTCAGATCGACCAGGGCAACGCCGCTCTCTCGCGGGTCGAGCAGGTCAAGAAGTTCACCATAGTGCCGCGACCGTGGGAACTCGGCGTCGAACTCACCCCCACCATGAAGGTCAGACGTGCGGCCGTGCTGGATCGCTACGTCGACGACATCGAGCGAATGTATGCGAGGCCCGCTGGTCCGCATGCCGTGTGAGTCCCAGTCATCCGCCATTGATCGCGCTGCTCGGCATGAGCCTGGGCGGCTATCGGGCACCTCGTGCCGCAGCCATCGAGTTCGCAGCGCCAGTTGTTGTCCAATTCGCTGTGGACGTCCGGAGTCTCGTCGGCGAAAAGACTTGTACGCCGAGATGGTCAAGTACGACCTCACCGGTGTCGCTCGAAGAAACCATCGCGTAGGCACGGACATTCCTGAACGTCGAACGAGAGTGGGTACGTGACGATGAAGCTGGGCCTGGTGGTCGACTACGCCGGTGGTTTTCAGCAGACCGCCGAACTCCTGGTGGAATACGAGCGCGCCGGAGTGGATGTGATCGCCATTCCAGAGGCATACTCGTTCGACGCCGTGAGCCAACTTGGATACGTCGCGGCGAAGACCAAACGAGTCCAGTTGATGTCGAGTGTGCTTCCGATCTACTCGCGAACGCCGACGCTGATCGCCATGACCGCGGCAGGCCTCGACAGTGTCTCGGATGGACGGTTCATACTGGGCTTGGGGGCCTCTGGCCCTCAAGTTATCGAAGGTTTCCACGGGGTCAGATACGACCGGCCGCTCGGTCGTACCCGTGAAGTGGTGGAAATCTGCCGACAAGTGTGGCGGCGAGAAACGCTACGCCACCGCGGCCGCGACTACCGCATTCCTCTGGCTAAAGAGGACGGTGGTACCGGACTGGGTAAACCGCTGAAGCTCATCAACAATCCGGCACGAGCGGATATCCCCATCTCGATCGCGGCACTGGGCCACAAGAACGTCGAACTCGCCGCCGAGATCGCCCAGGGCTGGCAACCGGGCTTCTTCCACCCACTCAAGGCACGCGCGGTGTGGGGCACCGCGCTCGACGTGGGGTTGGCACGGCGCGCTCGTACACTCGGGGCACTGGAGATCCAAGTCCAGGTTAACTTCCTCCTCGGCCAGGCCAGCCCCTCGGAGGAACGCAAGGTTCGCGACCAGATGGCCCTCTATCTCGGAGGAATGGGAGCACGGGGAAAGAACTTCTACAACGAGCTGGCATGCCGCTACGGCTACCGGAGTGCCGCCGAGGAGATCCAGGCCCGCTACCTGGCCGGCCACAAGGAAGCAGCCGCCCTCGCCGTACCCAGTGAACTCATCGACGCGGTCACGCTCATCGGCGACCCAACCACGGTACGACGACGGGTCAACGAGTTTGCGGCCGCCGGCGTAACCACACTTCTGCTCAACCCGCTGGCAGCCACGGCCGAGGACCGGGTCGCCCAGGTGCGAGACCTCGTCGCGCTAGTCGCGGGCGAGGCTGGCGGGTAGGGAACGTCGAGCATCTGGCGGGTCATGTCGTAGTTGAACAGGGTGCAACCCTCCGAAGGGGAGGATGGGACGAGGAGCACTGTCGACGGCGCGGCAGGGTCTGCGGAGCGAGACCACGCGGGATCGGCGAGTGCGAGGTTGTGAAACACGTGCCGACGCCATAGTTTTGCCGATGTGGACGTCAACACGCGCCGGTTGTCGCACTTCGTCACCCTCGCCGACGAGTTGAGTTTCACTCGCGCGGCCGCGATCCTGCATATCTCGCAGCAAGGACTCAGTCGCAGCATCGCCGAACTGGAGGCGCAGGTCGGGGTTCCGCTTCTGGTGCGCACCACCCGCTCGGTCGCGCTGACCGAGGCAGGAGAACGTTTCCTTGGCGGTGTTCGCGCGGCATTGAGCGCTCTGCACGAGGCAACGTCGGCAGCTCGTGCCACCTGCGACGAGTTCCAGCAGCCGCTCCGCATAGGTTTCAGTGTGTCCTCGCTGCTTGAGCTGAACGCACCGATTCTTCGTGCCTTTCGCGCGCGTTACCCCCGTGTCGCCATCGAACTGGAATCGTTCCAATGGGATGACCCGTCTTGTGGCTTGTGTTCGAACACCACTGACGTCGCCTTCGTGCGGACGCCCATCGAATGTCCCGACGTCCACGTCGAGCGGATGTTCGTCGAACCGCGCGCCATCGGAGTCGACCAGAGCCACCCCCTAGCAGCCGCCGGTTCCGTGACCCTGGACGACCTTGCCGGTGAGCGGATTCTCGCGCCGCGCACCGACGACGCGGCGTGGTCGAAGTTCTGGACACTACGCGATACAGGGCTGGACGAACAGTCGCTTCCGAGTATTGGGCCCATCGTGGGTTCGATGGAGGCAGAGCTGGAGAAAGTCACGTCAGGAGAAGCGATCACAGTCACCGCGGTCAGCATGTCGCGGTTCGCTCCTCGTCCGTCGATCGTGTACGTGCCGATCACCGACGTCGCCGGGTCGGAGCTGGTTCTGGCGTGGCGCGGTCCGGCGAGTCCCCTGGTCGAAGCGTTCCGAGCCACGGCGATCGAGGTTCAGGAGCGGGAGAAGAACCTGGTTTCGCGGATCGAGACCGCGACCGGAGACCCCGAGGAGTTCTGAGCGCACTGGCACAGGAGTGGCGGCGCGGACTCCCGTGCGCGGATGAGCCGATTGACAACTCCCAGGCGTGAATGTCGGCTGACGTTTTGTTTCACTTCCCCGCCACCGAGGTGATTGGCTGAGAAGTGACGAACCGGGAAGACTTTCTCGACCGACGAGTAGGAGTTCGGGCGCATGCCGACTCACCCGATACAGGGCACCACTGACGTTGGTGTCGCCGGGGTTGAGCAGAACGTGGAGCGTTCCCTCGCTGCCGAGGTCGACGGGTACCGGAAAGGCGCGACACTCGGCCTGATCGTCAATCCGTACGCCGGGATGGGCGGAAGCGTGGGACTCAAGGGCACCGACGGGCCGCACATTCTCGCGGAGGCGAAGCGGCGGGGCGCGCGTCCGTTGTCCGGTGTGCGGGCTGTCCGTGCACTCACCCGGCTCACGGCATCGAGAACGCGATTCAGCATCGTTACCGGCGCCGGTGACCTGGGGGAGGAGAGTGCACTGGCCGCCGGTCTCGACCCTGTCGTCGTGCCTCGCGCCGAGCAGGGTGCCCGTGGGGAGGCTGACACGAGGGCGGCAGCGAAGGCGATGGTCTCGTCGGTCGATCTCCTCCTGTTCGCGGGCGGGGACGGAACCGCACGTGACATCCTCAGCGTGGTCGGTGACCGCGTGCCGGTACTCGGCATCCCGGCGGGGGTGAAGATGCACTCGGCGGTGTTCGGCACCACTCCCGAGAGCGCGGGCGATCTTGCGGCACTGTTCCTCGACGGCAGTACCGCAGCCCAGCTGCGAGACGCCGAGGTCATGGATCTCGACGAGGCAGCCGTGCGTGCGGACCGGCTCTCGGCGCGCCTGTACGGCTTCGCCCGCAGTCCCTACGAACGGCATCTCGCGCAGAACGCCAAAGCAGGAGCCCGGGTGAGTGCCGACGCGGAGCTGGAAGCGGCCTGCCGAGGCGTTGCGGCACGGATGCGGGAGGGAGTCCTCTACATCGTGGGCCCCGGCACCACTATGCGGAATGTGATGGACGCACTCGGCGCGCCCTCGACCTTGCTCGGCGTCGACGCCGTGCTGGACGGTGCTCTTGTCGGAGCCGACCTTGACGAACGGACTTTGCTCAGGCTCATGCAGGGGCGGGAGACCCGCATCGTGGTCGGCGTGCTCGGCGGCCAAGGCTACCTGTTCGGGCGCGGTAACCAGCAGATCAGCGCCGAGGTGATCAAGCGGGTCGGCCGCGAGGGGATCGTCACGATCGCTCCGGTGGACAAGCTCATCGCCCTTGAGGACGCACGTCTGCGCGTCGACACCGGTGACGCGGAGGTCGACGCGATGCTCTCCGGTTACCTACGAGTGCACACCGGGTCGGATCACGACGTCCTCGTCAGAGTTCTTTCCTGACCACTCGTACCCGCACGTGAAATGACCGGAACGACAAGCGTTCCCGTTGACAACCGATACCAGGGAGAATTCGGTGACTGAACATGTTGCCCACCGGTACATGGCCAATTCGGTACCGGCGATCAAGCAGGAGATGCTGGACGCGATCGGCGCCGGTTCCGTGGCGGAACTGTTCGATCAGGTCCCGGCCGGACACCGGCTCGCGTATCCGCTCGAACTTCCGCCGGCACTGTCCGAAAGCGAGCTTCGACGCCATCTCGTCGAGACGTTGTCGAAGAACCGGACCACTGAGCAGTATCTCAACTTCCTGGGCGCCGGCTGCTGGCAGCACCACGTGCCAGCCGCTGTCGACGAGGTGGTGCGCCGTAACGAATGGCTCACCTCGGTGTCCGGTGAACCGAGTTCCGATCACGGACGCAACCAGACGTGGTTCGAGTACTGCAGCCAGCTCGGTGAACTCCTCGCGATGGATCTGGTCGGCATGCCGGTACGCAGCTGGGGAGTGGCCGCGGGGCACGCGATTCGAATGGCCGCCCGCATGACCGGGCGGGACGAGGTGGTGGTGGTCCGGGCGATCGACCCCGAACGGCTGTCGGTCATCCGCAACTACTGCGAACCGGTCGAGATGCCGAACCACATCACGGTCCAGCTGGTCGACTTCGATCCCGAGACGGGCCTGATGGACCTCGACGACCTGCGTGGCATCGTCGGCGAGAGGACCGCCGCGGTGTACTTCGAGACTCCGTCGTACCTCGGAGTGATCGAGCATCAGGGGGCGGAGATCGCCGCCATCGCCCACGCCGCCGGGGCCGAGACGATCGTCGGCGTCGATCCGATCTCGCTCGGTGTGCTGGCGGCGCCCGTCGACTACGGCGCCGACATCGTGGTGGGGACCACCCAACCCCTCGGTGTGCACATGAACACGGGCGGCGGAGTGGGTGGTTTCATCGCTTCGCGCGACGAGGAACGTTATGCGCGTCAGTATCCGACGCTGTTCATCAGCATCACGGAGACGGCGCAGGACGGCGAGTACGGCTTCGGTCTTGCCCTGTTCGCGCAGACCTCCTATGGCCTGCGCGAACAGGGCAGGGATTGGACCGGCCACTCGGTCTACATGTGGGCCATCGCCAATGCGGTGTACATGGCGCTGATGGGCCCCGAGGGTTTCAAGGACGTGGGTGAGCTCATCCTGCAGCGCGCTCACTACGCGGCGCGGCGGATCGCCACGATCGACGGTGTGCGTGTCGCTTTCCCCTCGGGATTCTTCAAGGAATTCGTTGTGGACTTCACCGGTACGGGCCGCAGCGTCGCCGATGTCAACAGGGCCCTGCGCGACTACGGGATCTTCGGAGGCAAGGACCTCTCCCGCGACTTCCCCGAGTTCGGGCAGAGCGCCCTCTACTGCGTCACCGAAGTCCACACCCAGGCAGACCTACTGCGTCTGGTCGACGCACTTTCGGAGGTAGTAGCACGATGAGCACTGAGCTTCGCGGTTATCACGCCCCGGTGTGGAACGAACCGGTCATTCTGGAGATGGGGTATCCCGGCCGTCGAGGACTCGCCGTACCCGAAGCCGAGGCGGAGGTGCGAGCCGAAGTCGGAGACGTCGCCGACCTGATTCCCGCCGCGTTGCGGCGACAGGACAGACCGGCGCTTCCCGAGGTCTCGGAGCCGGAGGTGTTGTACCACTACCTGCGGCTCTCGCAGCAGACGCTCGGCATGATGGGCATCAGCCTGTTCGGTACCTGCACGATGAAGTACAACCCGCAGGTGAACGAGGCGATCGCATGGCGCCCCGAGGTCACGGAGGCGCACCCGCACCAGGACGACGACACCCTCCAAGGCACTCTCGAACTCGTGCACAGGTTCGACACCATCCTGCGCGAGCTGTCCGGGATGGACCAATTCGTCTTCCAGGCGGGTGGCGGTGCCGACGCTGCGTACACCAGTTGCGCTGTAACGCGTGCCTATCACGCTTCCCGTGGAGAGCTGGAACAGCGCGACGAGATCATCACCACGATTCAGACCCATCCGTCGAACGCCGCGACGGCCGCGGCGGCGGGCTTCAAGGTCATCACACTGATGCTCGACGAGGACGGCTACCCGTCGTTGGATGCCCTGAAGGCCGCCGTGTCCGATCGGACGGCCGCTCTTATGGTCAACAATCCCGACGACATGGGTGTCTACAACCCGGAGATGCGCGAGTGGGTGCGGGTGGTGCACGACGCCGGTGGCCTGTGCTTCTACGACAGCGCCAACTTCAACGGCATGATGGGCAAGATTCGTGCCCGCGAGATCGGCTTCGACGCCTGCATGTTCATGCTTCACAAGACTTTCGGTGCTCCCAAGAGCGGGGTCGGGGGACCGGCCGTCGGCGCCTACGGTTGCTCGGCGGAACTGGCGCCGTTCGTGCCGACTCCGGTCGTCGCCCACGACGGTGAGCGGTACTACCTCGATCACGACCGCCCGAAGAGCTGCGGCAAGATCCGCGAGTTCTGGGGCAACGTGCCCGTCGTGTTGAAGGCCTATGCCTGGATCCGTGCTATGGGGGCGGAGGGCGTGGCCGAGGCTTCCGACATCTCCGTCCTCGCGAACAACTACATGGAGCAGGGTCTGCTGGCCATTCGCGGGGTCACTCGTTCGCATGCCGACGCGACCAGCCCACGTCTGGAGATGACGCGCTACAGCCTGGCCCGGATGAAGGAGGAGACGGGGGTGGGCGTCCACGACGTGCAGAACCGCATGACCGATTTCGGCGTGGATGCCATGTGGACCAGCCACGAACCATGGCTCGTTCCCGAACCGTTTACGCCCGAGGCCGGGGAGATGTACGGCAAGGAAGCGCTCGACACCTGGATCGCGGTCCTCGCGCGGATTTCCGAGGAGGCGTATTCCGATCCCGAGATTGTCAAGACCGCGCCGCACAATCAGGCGGTCCATCGCGTCGATCACGAGGCGATGGAAGATCCCGAACGGTGGGCGATGACCTGGCGGGCCCATCGGCGAAAGAGGAGGACCGACGGCGCGGAGGGCTGAGTGTGCGGGCGGCGTGGGCTAGGTGGCGGCGATTCTTCCGATCACATCGGCGGGGCTCAGCCGACGAGCGTTCTCCGCGGCCATGGCTTCGGCGCGGCTGCGGAACTCGCTGTCGGTCAGCACTTTACGTACCGCGGGGGAGATGCTGGCCGCGTTGTCGACGGTGATCGCGGTGCCGGCAGCGGCGGCGCGGGCGGCGTTGATCGGCTGATCGGCGCCCTGCGGCCACAGCACCATGGGAAGGCCGTGCGCCAGGGCACCAAGGACTGTGCCCGCCCCGCCGGAGCCCACGACGAGATCTGCTCGGTCCAGCAGTTGGCCGAGTGGCACGAACGGCACGAAGCGCACCTCGATGCCGTTCGGTGTCGGACTCGGCTGTTTGTCGCCCGCAGCTGGGTTCTTCAGCGACGCACCCAGCGTGGCGATCACGTTGATGTCGTGGCCCGCGAGCGCGCCCACCGTCGCGGCGAGCACGTCGGGATCGGAGAAGATGGTGCCCAGGGTGACCAGGGCGGTGGGTTTGGTCGGGTCGTCGAAGGTCGGCAGTTCGACAGCCATGTCGCGGCGGCGTCGATGCGCTTGTGCGCGCAGCGGCAGCACCGGGACATCACTGGACCACTCGGGATCCTGCATCGGAGCCGGGCACGGGTCGAGATATCCGTGTGGTGCAGCGACGTCCAGTTCTGCGTCGCGGTAGCGGGTGGCCGCGGCGCGCTCGATCTCGGCGAGTACGGCGGGGGTCGCTGGACCGAACCCCGCGCGGTACCAAGCGATTCCACGATCAGCGGCGACCATCGGGCCGATCGCGTCGAACGCCTCGGACACGACGAGGTCGGGGGCCCACGTGCGAGCCAGTGTGATCGTGTCGGCGCCGCCCAGGTCCACGCGCGAACCACCGAAGATCTCCCCGATGAGTTCGGGACTCGGGTGGAACGGGTCGGCACCGGTTCGGTGGGCCGCGTCCTGCGAGAACTCCATCGGCATCGCACCCGCGGTCAGGAACTCCACCTCGGCTGCGAGCTCCGGGCCGACCTCGTTCTGTACGCCCGCGCTCGTGGCCAGTGCGACGGTATGGCCCGCGTCCACGGCAGCGTGCATCAACGGGGCCAACGGCAGGACATGTCCGTAGGCGGGCGTCGCACTGAACAGGATTCGCATGGCACCAACCTAAGCACAGATTCCGTGCCGACCCGTGCACGGCGGGGTTTGCGACGTGGGGCTGCTCATGCTCGGAGGTCCTGTTGTGCGGCCTTGACCGCCAACGCGGAGGACAGGAGCGCGATGGATTCGTGGGCGGCTTCGTCGTCACGTGCGCTCAACCAGGCGGATGTGATTCCGCTGGAGGCGGCAACCAGCACCTGGGCGAGCAGCTGGGAGTCAACGGACAGCGGAGTACCGACGGATTCCTGCCATTGGCGGAGTATGCGATCGGTCTGGTCCACATAGGCGGTGTGCTCCCGGCTGGCTATGTGGGCGAGCTCAGGCGTGCGTGCCGCTACGTCCACCAGCTCCGCGGTCAGGAGGTGGTACTCGGGGTCCGAGCGGACCCGGTCGAGGATCGCGCGCAGCGCGGCGGCGATACCGGTTTCGAGGTCTCGGGTGTGGGCGACGGCCTCCCACGCGTTGCCGAGAGAGGCATCCAGCTCGCGCTCCAGCAGAGCGCTGAACATCTCGTCCTTGGAACGGAAGCAGTAGTGGAATGCTCCCTGCGGTAGCCCGGCCCGGTCGGCCACGGCCCGTGTGGTGGCTGCCTGGATGCCGCCGTCGCGCATCACCGCCACAGCGGCGTCGAGGAGCTGCGCGCGACGCTCGGCTGTCGGCCTATGCTCTCGCGTCGTGGATGCCACGGGCGATCCTCTCGTCGTGATCAGCGTGTCCGCGCCGAGCTCCGGTCACCGACTCCCGCACGCCACATGGCGATCGGCTCCACCGGAGGCGGAAAACCTGCCACCGTACCGATGGAAGTGAATCCGAAACGTGCGTACAGGGCGGCACTGCGCTCGGTCGACGCCTCGAGATAGGCCGGTGTCCCGGTCCGGTCGATCGTGCTCAGTCGTGTTCGGAGCAGGGCGGATCCCACGCCGTGGCCGTGTCCGGCCGGGTGCACGCCAATCACCGCCAGGTACCAGTGGGGCTCGCCTGGGCGTGCGGCGTGGAGTGTGCCCTCGAGCGTTCGTGCACCGAGCAGGCGACGCAGGCCGAAGGCCCGCGTATATGCCCTGAGATCGCGCAGCTGTTGCACCATCGTTCCCCGTGCCCGGCCGGGGGCCGACCACACGGCCACTCCCAGTACGTTCGACTCGCCCTCTGCTCGGGCCAGATCGACCGCTCCATGGCGGAGACCCTCGCGGATGAACACTTCGTACAAGTGCGCAAGGCGCTTCTCGTGATCGTTCGGCCGCCCGCCGACGAACGCCGACATCATGGCGTCGTCACGGAGTGCGCCAGCCAGGACCTGCGCTGCTTCTTCGACATGGACGGGTGCGGCAGGCATGACGGTGACCATGGGCCTCCTCTGTGCGACACGGCGGGCCGAACACCATCGTAGCCATAGTTTAGGTCAGATGACCAGGTCGGTCGACCAAAAAGTGACGATTACGGATCGCCCAGCGGACCATTGGTCGCCGGCGGCACCATCACGCACCACCTGTCCAACGGACATCGGCGGGATGAGCGAGGGCGAACGCCGGTAGATGGCCGAATGACTCAACGGGATCGCGTGGTCCGACACAGGTGGAGCGCGAGCCGATCACACCGCACTGGGAACGACTCTCGTGCCGGACGCGGCCTTGGTGATCGGTGCCCATTCCTGCCACACCCGTAGGCGTTCGGCGTAGACGATGGTGAGAATCGCCTCCGCGGTGGGCTCCGGGGCGCCGCGGACCCACTCCTTGGCGGTTGCCTCGCGGGCGTCGGCGTAATCGGGATGGGGGTTGGTGGTCCGCCGGCTCGTGCTGCCGGCGAACACCGTGGCGTAAGGGCCCGGCTCCACCGCGGTCACGTGGATGCCGAACGAGGCGACCTCCTGAGCGAGCGAGTCGGATAGGCCTTCTATTCGACTCGCTCGCCAGTCAAACTCGGCGTCGACGGCTGCCGGAAGCTCTTCGGTCGGGGTGGCCAGCAGTGCCGTTCGAAGGCAATGAACGGCACGGTCGACGCTCCCATCATTTCCACGCTAGTAGTCTACTGTGGATATAAATCAGAGGAATCGGCGAGAGGAGTTCCCGTACTGTTGCGGAGTTCGTGGCGTCCCACAGCGACCCGACATTCATCGGGCGGCTTTCCCCGCATGTCTGCCCGGTTTATGTGGGGCCGCTGTGGAACCGGTGTGCGCCTTTGTGGCGCACCGGGACCTTCACGGCTGCTGCCGTCGTTAGGTGTAGGGCCGCGTGAACGGGTTGGGATTTTGTCATTGCGGTAGCTTGAGTGATAACGGGCGACCGTCACCGAGGCCGGGTTGAATAACGCGACTTCGCCTGGTTGCGCCTCGCGTGCGTTCTACCGGATGCGTCACCCAGGCAGGCAAAAGCACGTTCGCCATATGCGCCATCCGCGTCTTAGTCGCCGAGGGCTGAAGTGTTGCCGCGGAACCTCTCGGGTGAACTATGAGGACAGTCACATTGTGGTCATCCGGCTCGGGCGCGGCCGGAGCGCTGGTGGTGAACACATTTGACGTGAACACAGTAAGGCAAGATCAACGCCTCCCATTTTGACTCCCAGCAACGACAAAACCCCCAGCGGTGTGGATCACCGATGGGGGTTTGACCTGCGGTAACAGGTGGTGCGCGATACTGGGATCGAACCAGTGACCTCTACCGTGTCAAGGTAGCGCTCTCCCGCTGAGCTAATCGCGCGAGGCGGAGGCGGGAATCGAACCCGCGTACAGGGCTTTGCAGGCCCTTGCCTAAGCCACTCGGCCACTCCGCCGATGCACCGAGGTTACCCTCGGAGACTTCGGCCCGGCTTCCGAAGGGCCGCTCGCGAGCGGACGACGGGACTCGAACCCGCGACCCTCACCTTGGCAAGGTGATGCGCTACCAGCTGCGCTACGTCCGCATACCGCCAGTCCGGTCAACGATCTACCGGTCGATCCGGCCTCGCTGTCTTCCTTGCGGTGTGCCGAAACTTTAGCTGACCGTCAGTTCCGCGCCCAACCCGGGGGGTGGTTTTGCCCCTTGCGAGGTCCGAGTGGGCGCCCGCGTCAGGTGAACTACTGGCGATCGTTCGAGATCAGGTGGGTTAGCGCCTCGTCAACATCGACCCACAGGTGCTCGTTGCCTGGCAGCACGACGTCGTAGGTGCGGTCCAGGAAGTCCGCGAGCTCCTGTGCCGAGGCTTCGAACATCGCGTGCCCGGACGGTGAGTTGAGTTCGATCAGTACGGCCTCGGGGTCCTCGGTTGACGGACGGATGCGCACATCCCCGTCGCCGGCTTCGGCGATCAGGCCATCGGCCAGTAGGTCCCTGGCGTACACCCATTCGACCCAGCCAGCACGGCCGGTACGGAACGCCGCAACCACCGCGTACGGATCGCGCGTGTCGTAGCGCAACTCCACCTTGACGGGGACTGAAGGTGCGCGCGGCGCCAACAGGTCGAAGACCGCCGTCGAACGGAGCGTGACGTGATCATTTCGCATCGTCGCTTCCCCTTCTGCTCCTTCCCGGCCGTCTTCCCCGACCGAGCTTCCCCGGTGAGACGCCGAACGCTGCCCGGTCGCTCGCGATTTCACGGTAGATCACCCATATGTGCCACTAGGTGGTGGCACATGTCACGTCTAGCGACTGTCGATCATCCCGTGTATCACTCCTCCATACTGCTTGGTAACAAGCGATTCCAACAGCTTATTCGCGCGAATGTTGGACGTGTCGCCCGTATTCGCCACCGAATGGCGTACGGCTCTTGGGTCTTCGTTTCACCAGGTATGCGGGCCAACACGGGATGTGATCATTGGTGCGCTTCGGCGAAGGCGCATGGCCGCGCCGTGCGGGCGGTGTGGCCCTCGGCTGGCGGGTCGCGCGGTATGCCACCCCGGATACTTGCGGGGAAACACGTCGGGTAAAGTTCACCGCACGCAGTCACCGGGCGATTAGCTCAGCGGGAGAGCGCTTCGTTCACACCGAAGAGGTCACTGGTTCGATCCCAGTATCGCCCACGCACGCGTTAGGGCCCCTGACCTGTACGGCGGTTTCAGGGGGTCGACGCAACACTGCTGTTAGTTGGTGGTGATTAGATCACGCAGACGCTCGGCTGGGGTATCCCAGCCGAGCGTTTTGCG
>NZ_SLXQ01000027.1 GCF_004340875.1 Tamaricihabitans halophyticus
CCATCGGCACCACCACCCGCTGGGGCGCCTACCGCTTCGGCATCCTCACCCTCATCCCCGTCCTCCTCATCGCCGCCAGCTGGCAATGGCTCGGCGGTCACATCGCCCAGTCGAGCGCGGTTGACGTCTCCACGGCCAAGCCCGCCAACGGCACCGAGTACCCGGTCGACCCGAACCATCCGGGCGCGATGGCGCACACCGAGGGATTCCGTTACACCGGGGAAACCGGTGTGCGCACCGCCCCCTCCGCGGTGACCCTGCCCGACGACTGGGCCCGCCTGGTCGAGCCGGACTGTCGGGTGTCCGAGTACAACGAGGAGCTGGAGATCTGTGCCAGCGATGTCCGCGCACCGAAGCGGGACATCGTGGTGGTCGGCGATTCCCACGCCCAGCAGTACCTTGGCGTGTTCAAGCCGATCGCGGACAAACAGAACTGGCGGATCACCACCATGCTGCGGGGCGGCTGCCCGTTCTCCACCCAGTCCGAGACCCGCCAGGGCAGCGAACGGTGCGTGGACTGGAACGCCGCGGCGCTCCGGGAGATCATCGAGATGCGCCCGGACGCGGTATTCACCATGGCCACCAGGAACGTCCGGGTCGGCTTGACTGAACAAACCCCACCGGGGTTTGTCGAACAGTGGCGCAAACTCGAGGCGAGCGGAATCCCGCTGGTCGGGCTCAGGGACAACCCACGGTTCACCGGCCCGCCGGCGGACTGTGTGGCGGAATACGGCAAGGACGCGAAGCGCTGTGCCACGTCAAGGGCGACACTGCTCGCGAAGGAAGCTCCCTACCAGCGCATTCCGAATATCCCGTCGAACGTGCGGTTCCTCGACTTCAGCGATTACCTGTGCACCGCCACGAGCTGTCCGCCGGTCATCGGCAACGTCTACGTGTACATGGACAACAACCACCTCAGCGCCACCTACATGTCCACGATGGCCAATATCGTGGACGAGCGGGTGCATGCCGTGCTCGGCTGGTAGCAGTCGCGCGATACCCTGGGGGCGTGTCCGGCCGTTTTCGCTCGATCGCCCGCCTCGCGCTGGTACTCGGCGTGCTTGGTGGATTGTTCGGAATGCACGGACTGCCGGGGCATGTTCCGGTTGTCCGAGCGGCGGATAGTCTGGTCACGGCCGCGCCGGCGGGGCACGCCGGGCACGGGAGTTCGACCGACGACCGTACGCCGGTCGACGGTTCGCACGGCGGGCCAACCTGCGAAGCGCGCGGGGTGCAGCAGGCGCCAAGCCCGCATGTCGACGCTACGGCCTTGCCGGTGTCGCTGGTTCCGCCAGCCACGCTGGATGACGCGGCGGGTCAGTTCACGGCAGGCAGCGATACCGGGGCGGCTCGCGCCGCGCCATTACGCACCGAATTATGCGTGTACCGAATTTAGGCCGAATCCTCGAATTTGTTTGTGACGTTCCCGCGTGATTGTCGCGCGGTGATTCGTATATCGATTTTTCACACTTATTTCTCGAGGAGTAGACCTATGTTTCGACGTGTTTCGGCTCGACGTGCGCTGGTTGGCGCGCTCGCGGCGCTCGGCGTAGCGCTTGCCGGTTGTGGCACCGGCGAGGACGCGGAGCAGCAGGCTCCCGATGCCACGGAGAGTTCGGCCAGCGCGGGCAAGCAGTTCAACGATGCGGATATCGCCTTCGCGACGGAAATGATCCCGCATCACCGGCAAGCCGTACAGATGGCTGAGCTGGCGCCGGATCGCGCGGCCAACCCCACGTTGCGCGAACTTGCCAAGGAGATCAAAGGCGCCCAGCAGCCGGAAATCGACACGATGAGCGGTTGGTTGCGGGACTGGGGTGAGCCGGTCCCGAGCGCGGACCAGTCCGGCGGAGGGCAACATGATGGTCACGGTATGGCCGAGGGACACGGGATGCCCGGAATGCTGACCGAGGACCAACTGGCCGAACTGCGCGGGGCTTCCGGTGCGGAATTCGACCAGCTGTTCGCCAGGCTGATGATCGAGCATCACGAGGGCGCCGTGACGATGTCCAAGGACCAGCAGAAGAACGGGGTCAACGACGCGGCGACCAAGCTGGCCGGCGAGATCATCGCCACCCAGCAGGCGGAGATCACCGAACTGCGCGGCATGCTGGGCAGTTAGTTGCCTACTCGCTGGGGTCCGCTCCGGGCCCCAGCGAGTATTTTCGTGCCTGGTCAGGACTCGGGCCGCCAAGGGCTGTGCGAATCGGTGGGGCGAGTGGGGTCATGGAAGCGGGGCGTATCCGGCTCCGCGGCGCGTAGTGGCACCAGATTCGCGGTGATCGCGCGCATGATCCGGGTGTGCGCGCGCATCGCGTCGCCAACGCGGTCAGCGGAAAGGTCGCCGAGATCCACCGGTTCGCCGAAATGGACCCGGAACCGGCGCTGGCCGGCCAGCGCTTTGGCGAACGATGTGACCAGCGGTTTGAGGTCCTGCCAGCCCCGAACCGTTGGCGTCCCCCAGTACATCGCTTCGTGTGCGCCCCACTGGCTGATGGTGATGACCGGAACATCGCCGTGCAGCGCCATCCTGGCCAATCCGGTCTTACCGCGTTCTGGCCACAGCCCGGGCTCCCTGCTGATGCGCCCTTCCGGGTACACCAGCAGGGGCACTCGGGCATCCCGGAGCGCGTTGGTTGCCCTGCCGAAAGCCTCGGCGACATTGCTTTTGCCTCTGTCGACCCGGATATGCCCGCTTGCCCGCAGCAGCCTGCCAAGAACCGGCGCGTCGAGTAGGCCGGCGGTGAGCATGAACCGGGGTGCGACGCCGAGGGCACGGCAGGCGGCGATGAGGACGAAGGGATCGAACATGCCGATATGGTTCGCCGCGACCAGTACCGGGCGGCCGCGCAGTTCATCCGGAAAGGTGCCGGTGACCTCGAGTTTGCCGACCAATCGGACCAGCGCGCTGTCGATTGCCGTGAGGGCACGCCATACCTGGGGAACATCCGAGATATGCGGACTCCGGCGTGTCGGCTCGGTCGAGTCGTAGTCGCGGGCCACCATGAGCAGAGCATGGCATGCGGTGCGCGGCCAGCCACGGGAAGGTGACGTTATTGACCGTGCGTGGTCGGTTCGTCGGGAATGTTGCCACTGTGACGCGAGTGGCTGCTGGGACTTTGGCCGTCCCGGCGTTACCGTGGAAGCATGGCTAGCCGCACGGTGACCTCGGGGAGTACCAAGACGCGCGCCGGTTCGGGCGCGTCCCGGTCCAGCACGAGCAAATCCGGATCCGGCAAGTCCGGGTCCGGAAAATCGACCGCGAGCAAGTCTGGCGGGTCTCGTTCTGGCGCTTCGCGGTCGAGCGGTAGCCGGTCCACGGCTCGGAAGCGGCCGGCCCGGCGTAGTTCCGCCACCGGCAGGGCGGTTCGCGGTACCTGGAACATGCTGGCCAAAGGCACCGGCGGGCTGGCCCGCACATTGGGGCGTACCCGTGATCTGGAGCCAGCGCACCGCCGCGATGGGTTGGCCTTCGGCTACATCGCGCTTGGCCTGATCATTGGCATGGCGGCCTGGTGGCAGGCGGCCGGTCCGGTGGGCCAGTACGTGGAGATCGGTGTCCGCAGCGCCGTGGGTGCCGGTGTCACGGCACTTCCCATGGTGCTGCTGGTGGTCGGCATCGTGCTGATGCGCAGTGAACCGCAGCCGGAACGGCGTCCGCGCAGGGTTATCGGATCGATCCTGTTCGTTCTCGCGTTGTTGGGTTTGCTGCACCTGTTCGCTGGCCAGTCCGAGCAGTATTCGGACTGGCTGTATGGCGGCGGCGCGATCGGTTTCGTTACCGGCGGCTACCTGGCCAAGGGCGTGACGGCGTGGGTGGCCATCCCGATCCTGTTGTTGGTGCTCGGGTACGGCGTGTTGGTGTTCACCGGCACGCCGGTGCGGGAGATTCCGACCAGGCTGCGGGAATGGGGTGTTGACCCGGAGGAGCACGCCGAGTTCGACGACGATGAGCCTGAGCTGGAACCAGAGAACGAGGTCCGGCTGCGCCGGCCGTCCCGGCGGCGCCAGGCAAGTACGGAGGAGTCCGACGAGCCAACGGCGGAACTCGCCGCGACCCCGGAGGCGCCGGCCACACCGGCGAAACGTAAGCCGGCCGAGGTGCGCGCGGCCGAGCCGCCCGAGCAGGCGAAGCCGAGCAAGGCCGAGGCTCCGGCGATCCAGGTACGCGCCGTGGAGGGTGACTACACGCTGCCGCCGCCGGATCTGCTGGTAGCCGGGGACGCGCCGAAGGCGCGGAGCAAGGCCAACGACTCGATGATCGAGGCGATCAACGGGGTACTCGATCAGTTCAAAGTGGATGCACAGGTCACTGGTTTCACCAGGGGGCCGACCGTGACCCGCTATGAGGTCGAGCTTGGTCCCGGGGTGAAGGTCGAGAAGATCACCGCGCTGACCAAGAACATCGCCTACGCGGTGGCCACCGACAATGTTCGGCTACTCGCGCCGATTCCCGGCAAATCCGCGGTTGGTATCGAGGTACCGAACTCGGATCGGGAAATGGTGCGGCTGGGCGATGTGCTGCGTTCGGGAACGGCCGGCAAGGATCCGCACCCGATGCTGATCGGGCTTGGTAAGGACATCGAAGGTCATATGGTGACCGCGAACCTCACCAAGATGCCGCATCTGCTGTGTGCCGGTTCCACCGGTTCGGGTAAGTCCAGTTTCGTCAACTCGATGCTGGTGTCCTTGCTCAGCAGAGCGACACCGGAAGAGGTCAGGATGATCCTGATCGACCCGAAGATGGTGGAGCTGACCCCGTACGAAGGTATCCCGCATCTGATCACCCCGATCATCACCCAGCCGAAGAAGGCGGCCGCGGCGCTGGCGTGGCTGGTCGAGGAGATGGAGCAGCGCTACCAGGATATGCAGGCCAGCAGGGTGCGGCATATCGATGACTTCAACAAGAAGGTGCGGGACGGGGAGATCACCGCGCCGCCGGGCAGTGAGCGCGAGTACCGGCCGTATCCCTACATCATGGCGATCGTGGATGAGCTCGCGGACCTGATGATGACCGCGCCGCGCGATGTGGAGGACGCGATCGTGCGGATCACCCAGAAGGCCCGCGCCGCCGGTATTCACCTGGTGCTGGCGACCCAGCGGCCATCAGTGGACGTGGTGACCGGGTTGATCAAGACGAATGTGCCGTCCCGCTTGGCGTTCGCCACCTCCTCGCTCACCGATTCGCGGGTGATCCTGGACCAGCCGGGCGCGGAGAAGCTGATCGGCATGGGCGATGGGCTGTACCTGCCGATGGGGGCGGGCAAACCGGTTCGTATTCAGGGCGCGTTCGTGGCTGACGAGGAGATCGCCTCGATCGTGGCGTTCACCAAGGAGCAGGCGCAGCCCGAGTACACCGAGGGCGTCACCGCCGCGAAGGCGAGCGAGCAGAAAGACGTCGACCCGGATATCGGCGATGACCTGGAAGTCTTCCTGCAGGCCGCCGAGTTGGTGGTCACCTCGCAGTTCGGTTCCACCTCGATGTTGCAGCGCAAACTGCGGGTTGGTTTCGCCAAGGCGGGTCGGCTGATGGACCTGCTGGAGACCAGGGGAGTGGTCGGCCCCTCCGAGGGGTCGAAGGCACGCGAAGTGCTACTCAAACCTGATGAACTGCAGAACTTCGTGGTTTCGGTGCGCGGCGGACCACCACCAGAAGTGCCCGATTAGTGGTGCGCGGATGCGCCGAACGTCGCTGAATCGCTGTTAGTTGCCGCCGAATTTGCGGACGGCCTGGTAGTAGGTCCATGCGGTACCGAGGCAGATTCGGTTCCCCGCGCAGATCTGTTTCAGGTCGGCGTGGAACCGATCGTCCAGCCGGAGCCGAGTGTCCGCATTGAACCGTTGCTGGCGTTTGTAATTGCGGTAGCCGAAATCGTGTCGATGGCATGCCGGGGTGAACTGGAAGCCGAACGGGTTGTCCGGCGCGGCGGAGCAGCCGTCCGAGGACCAGTCGAGCTCGGCGGGGCGCGGCGTGCTGGCGCGAACCTGGCCGAACTCGGCGAGGGACAGCTGGAACAGGTAGCGGTCGGTGACCTGCCGCACCGACTCGGCCTGTGCCACACCGGCACCCGCGAAGGTCACGGTCCCGGCGAGTAGTAGCGCGGCTAGCGCGTGACGGAAAAAGCGGGCGGGGCGGACGGACGATAAGCCAGACATCAACGCGCTCCCGTGTTCTCTGGCGCCGGTTCGGCCGGGACGATCTTGCTCATTGTGGCCAGCGCGATTGGCGTCGAGCACCGCCGTCAGGGTGCCGTGGCACCGCACCTTCGGGTGCCATGATCACCGAGTGTCAGGTGAGTTCGAGCAGCATCCTGCTGTTGCCGAGGGTGTTCGGCTTGACATAGGGCAAGTCGAGAAACTCCGCTACGCCGCGATCGGCCGAGCGGCGCATCTCCGCGTAGACCTCGGGATCCACCGGGGTACCGGCGATTTCCACGAAACCGTGGCTCGCGAAGAACCGGGTTTCGAAGGTCAGCACGAACAGCCGGGGCAGGCCGAGGTCCTTGGCCAGCTGGATCAGCTGGCGCACGATCGCGTGACCCACCCCGCCGCGGCGGATCGTGCGGTCCACCGCGACCGTACGGATTTCCGCGAGATCTTCCCAGAGCACGTGCAGCGCGCCGCAGCCGACGACCGTTCCGTCCAGCTCGGCCACCCAGAATTCCTGCACCGCCTCATAGAGCGTCACCAACTCCTTTTCCAGCAGCACTCGTCCCGCGTACTGGTCCACCAGGGACTTGATGACTCGGACATCGTCGATGCGGGCCCGCCGCACGGTAAGGCCTTCGGTCACCACCCGAGCTTAGATGTCGTGCCATGGCCAGGTCATACCGCCGCCGTATCGCGTGATGCCAGCTGAGCTACTTGCGGAATCGGGCCATATGGGACTCAGCCCATTCCCGGCCGAGTTGGGCAAGGACTTGGGCGGACCACGGGCAGCGGACCGGCTGTGACCAGTTCAGTGAGTACCGTTCCAAGGTGCCCATTCCGACACGGATGGCGGCCGCGCCTTCAACCCATTCGAATACAAAGGACGCGTAGCTGAACACGAGCACGACGGTTCCGTCTGGCAGCGCACGTCGGTACGGACCAGCCGTCTGATACGGCGCCCGATACACCGTGACCCTCCGTCCGTTGCGATGCGTGAAGACTTCGGCGCGCACTCCGGGTGGGAGAAAGGCTGGATCGATGGTGCCGCTCACCTGCCGACACCTTGACTTTCGGTTGCCGGGTGCACTGCTTTCGCCGCCTGTCCCGATTCCAGTTCACCACTCGTGTCGTCCTCGACGGGGGCGTTCCCGTCGAAATCGTGCACGACACCGTCCATGCCGATATACCAACTCATACACATAGGGTCATCGATACGATCGGATGCGGGCAGAGCACCGAGCGGGGCAAACTGACAGGGCAATCTGCGAGGCGCTAGTTGGTTTGGCAGAGCCTTCAACATGCGAGGTGGTAGATGGGACCGAACTGTCAACTCCGCGCGCGACGAGAGGCCACGCCTTCCACCGTAGTTCCTACTGGGCATATGAGTCGGGAAGAGCTTGCCGAAGCCGTTAACGAATACCTGTGGAAAACTACAGGTACGCGATATGATCTTGATGCCAACTCCATCGCCCGCTACGAGCGAGGCAAGGTGCGTTGGCCGAGTCGGCATTACCGCGAAGGATTGCGCGAGGTCTTGGGCGTAGCCGCAGATAGCGAGATAGGTTTCTGGCCAACTCGGCGTGGCAAAACCAAACCGCTGGCGCAGCCGAATTCGGCAATCGGCGAGATGAGCACGAGTGTTGATCTTTCAGTGCTTGCCGGTACGTATGTGGAGACTCCCGTGCCAACGCGGGCCGGTTGGACAGACGTGGAGCATGTACGCGCTGCCACGCGTGTAGCGGCCATGTCGGAGAACCGATTTGGCGGTGTCTTGTCCGCCGAGTCGGCCGCCGGGCAGCTGCGCTGGGCTGGAAGGCTGATCGAGGCGCAAGCGACTGATCAGGTGCGGCGAGCCATATTCGAAGCTGCGGGCAACCTTGCCAGTGTCGTCGCCTTCTCGGCGTTCGATTTCGCGAATTATGGTGCCGCCGAGCGATACTTTCAGTTCGCGTTATGGTGCTCGGGCCAAGGGGAGTCATGGCCACTGCGTGCCAATACGCTCGCCGAGATGGCGCGAATGGCCACCTATCTTGGCGATCTCGACCATGCGCTGAGTTTGATCGAGTTCGCCCAAGTTCGCGCAGACCGCGTTTCTGGTACGGCCCGAGCGATGCTCGCTGTCGTACATGCTCGGCTACTTGCTCTCAACGGACGGTATGCCGAGGCACGAATCGCGGTAGAGCGTGCCGACGAGCAATTCGCTGGCCGCGATGTTGCTGAGGACCCACCTTGGCTCTGCTACTACGACGAAGCCGAACACCAGGGTAGTACCGGTAAGGCACTGTTGCCCGGAGCTGTCGAAACGGGCGATCTCGATATTGCGGCATCCCGTTTGCGAGCGGCCATACGTTTACATGATCAGCACTATCCTCGGTCGAGGGTTTTCTCGTTGATCCGGTTGGCCTCGCTAACCATGTCGGTGGGCGATCCGCATGAGGCGGTGTCGATAGGTCGCCAGGCGCTAGACGGGGCGACTCGCTTGCGATCTAAGCGGATCGCAAGCGAGCTACATGGGTTGGCGCGGGTCTCGAGGCGGCACAGCGACATAACCGACGTTGCCGAACTACGGCAGGATCTAGTGGCCTCGGGGACGGACAGGCATTAAGGGTGATCGGATCATGATGGCGGGCGCCGCTGCGGCGAGTGACGTGCTTTCGGTTGCCGGGCGGCTGGCGCATGTCGATACGACGGATGCCGAGTTGATCCGGGATGGCGCCAACACCCTGTACCGGTTGCCACACGGGATCGTCGCCAGGATCGGCAGAGCGGGAACTGCGCATATCGCGCGGCGGGAGCTGCGGGTAGCCCGGTGGCTGGCCAATGTTGGCGTGCCTGCGATCCAGCCCGTCGCGATACCCGCGCAACCGCACCTGGTGCGCGATCGTCCGGTTACCTGGTGGGAACTGCTTCCGCCGCACCGCGTAGCAACGCCGAGCGAGTTGGGCGCGGTGCTGAACGCCCTGCATCGACTAGCTGTCCCCAGCGAGCTTGATCTGCCCTTCTATGACCCATTCGTTGGTATCGACCACGCGATGCTCGCTGACGCGGTCGGTATCGAACCAGCTGATCGTGACTGGCTAGTGCGGCGGTTCGACGACCTACGGGAGCGCTATCGACAAGCAGATTACGCCTCATCCCGGTGCGTGCTGCACGGCGACGCATGGCAGGGCAATATCGCGGTGACCGAAACCGGTCGGGTGATCGTCCTGGACCTGGAGCGGTTCGCGATCGGCCCACCCGAGTGGGATTTGGTCCAGCTTGCGGTGGACTACACGGATTTCGCCCGGCTGGGCACTGGTGACTATCAAGCGTTCGTCAGCACATACGGCGGCTACGACGTCACTGGCGCGCCACGTTACCGGCTTCTCGCTGATATTCAGGAGTTTCGCTGGGTCTGCTTTACTCTGAGTAAAACGGCGACGCGGCCCGAAGCCATCCAGGAGACACGACACCGAATTCACTGTCTGCGCGGCGACGTACCCCGTCCATGGACCTGGACCGCGTTGTAGAGCAGCACCAGCGCCGAACCGCAATCTTTAGGGATCTTGCGGGACTCAGGAGTCCAGTTCCGTTTCGGCTTGTTTGAGTGCCGCGAACTCTTCTTCTGGTGCGTTCGCGACGAGGCGGTGTCTACTGTAGAACCAGAAGTAGCCGATGGCGGCGAGGAAGATCGCTGCGGTGATCGCGGCCGCGAGTCGGTCGACGAAGAAGGTGGCGATGACGGCGGCCAGTGCGAGCACGAGGGCTATCGAGGTGGTGACGGCGCCGCCCGGGGTGCGGTAGGGCCGCGCGAGGTTTGGCTCCCGTTTTCGCAGCACGATATGCGATACGTTCAGCAGCACATAGGACACCGTGGCGCCGAAAACCGCGATGTTGATGAGTTTCGCACCATCCTGGGTGATGGTTGCCAGTGCGAAACCGATCGTGCCGGGTATCAGCAGCGCCATGTACGGGGTCTTGCGGCGGCCGGTCACGGACAGCCAGCGGGGCAGGTAGCCCGCCCTGGACAGCGCGAACAACTGGCGCGAGTAGGCATAGATGATCGAGAAGAAACTCGCGACCAACCCGGCGAGCCCAACATAGTTCACCACCTGCGCCAGGAAATTGTCTCCGCCATACGCTGCCCGCACCGCTGCCGGCAGTGGATTGTCCGCCTCCGCGATCGCACTGGAGCCAGCCCCGCCAGGCGCGGTGAGCAGGATCAGCGCGGCGAAGCCCAACAGCACCAGCATGGCCGCGATAATGCCCCGCGGCATATCCCTGCGCGGCTCCCGCGCTTCCTCCGCCGCCAGCGGAACCCCCTCCACGGCGAGGAAGAACCAGATTCCGTACACCAGCGCGGCAAGCACGCCGGCGATGCCGAACGGTAGGAACGTGCTCGCGCCAGCGGCATCGGTCGGGGCGATATCGAACAGATTGTCCACGGAGAACTGTGGGATCATTCCGGCGACGAATGCCACCAGCGCTACTACGGCGATCGCGGTGATCACGAACATCACCCGCAGCGCCTCGCCCACACCGCGCAGATGAATCCCGATGAACAGCACATAGCAGGCGAGATATACCGGCCAACTGTTGGTCAACCCGAACAGGCCGAGCGTTTCCACGTACCCGCCGATGAACACGGAGATCGCCGCTGGCGCGATCGCGTACTCGATCAGGATCGCCGTACCGGTGGCGAATCCGCCAAGCGGACCGAGTGCCCGACGGGCGAAACCGTAACCAGCGCCGGCCACCGGCAGGGCGGACGCCATCTCGGCGAGTCCGAGAATCATGCAGGTATACATTGTCGCCATCAGCGCGGTGGCGATCAGCAACCCGCCCCAGCCGCCTTCGGCCAGCCCGAAGTTCCAGCCCGCGAAATCTCCGGATATCACATAGCTGACCCCCAGCCCGGCGAGCAACACCCAGCCAGCCGCACCGCGCTTGAGCTGCCGATGTTTGAGGTACTGCGCATCCAGATGCTGGTATTCCACCTTGGCACCGTGCCGGCGCGACTTACTCATCCGTGGCTCCACCACTGTCTCGGGCCATCGTCGTGGGACCGCCCTCTAATGGAATAGGAACGTTCCATTGGAACTTGGGTAGAGTGGTCCAGTTCACGCCTTCGTGTCAATACATCTCCTGCGGTTTGTTGACTCTAGTGCCACCACGCTGGTGCTCCTGGCGAAACTTGACACCGGACGGGCTGGTCAGTTTGACTCCGAAAAGGGATAAACATGGACCTTTAAACGGCCCTCGTTGAACTCGCCCAACCCGGGAGGAACGCCGCATGGAGGCATCCGACGGCACGCTGAGTGTGCCGCGACTACGTGAACTCGTCGAGGCCGGAGCGGTCGATACCGTCCTCGTGGCACTGACCGATATGCAGGGCAGGCTGCAAGGCAAACGGTGCTCAGCGCGTTATTTCCTGGAGGAAGTGCTCGCCCACGGCACCGAGGCATGCAACTACCTGCTCGCGGTGGATGTGGACATGAATACCGTGGACGGCTACTCGATGTCCTCATGGGAGACCGGCTACGGCGACTTCGTGCTGCGCCCCGATCTGCGTACGCTCCGGCCGATTCCGTGGCAGGAGGGCACCGTGGCCGTGCTCTGCGATCTGGAATGGGTCGGCGGCGGGCCGGTGCCCGTTTCGCCGCGTCAGGTGTTGCGGCGGCAGCTGGATCGCCTCGAGCAACGCGGGCTCGCGGCGTACGTGGGGACCGAACTCGAGTTCATCGTGTTCGACGACAGCTACGAGCAGGCATGGGACCGCGGCTACCGGGACCTGCGCCCCGGGAATCAGTACAATGTGGACTACTCGATGCTGGGCACGGCTAGGCTGGAACCGCTACTGCGGGATATCCGCAACTCGATGACCGGCGCCGGCCTGTATCCGGAGTCGGTGAAAGGCGAATGCAACCCTGGCCAGCATGAGATCGCCTTCCGGTACGCCGATGCCTTGACCACATGCGACAACCACAGCATCTACAAGAATGGCGCCAAGGAGATCTCCGCGCGACACGGCAAGAGTCTGACCTTCATGGCCAAGTACAACGAGCGAGAAGGCAACTCCTGCCATATCCACATCAGCCTGCGTGGTACGGACGGTTCCGCGGTGCTGCCCGGCGACGACCAGTATGGCTTCTCGCCGCTGATGTCCCGATTCCTCGCCGGCCAGCTGCATTGCCTCGGCGAGCTCGCCTACTTCTTCGCGCCGAACATCAACTCCTACAAGCGCTTTGCGCCCGGCAGCTTCGCGCCGACCACGATCGCCTGGGGGCGGGACAACCGCACCTGTTCGCTGCGGGTGGTGGGGCACGACCAATCGCTCAGGGTGGAAAACCGCGTGCCGGGCGGTGACGTCAACCCGTACCTGGCCGTCGCGGCGCTGATCGCCAGCGGCCTCTACGGCATTGACAACGAGCTAGCACTGGAACCGGAGCTCGCGGGAAACGCCTACACCTCGGGTAAACCTTCCGTGCCAACCACACTGCACGCGGCCGCGGACGCGCTGGCCGACAGCAAGATCGCCAGCGAGGCGTTCGGCGCGGATGTGGTCGAGCACTACCTGAACGCGGCACGTGTGGAGTTGGCCGCTTTCGACGCGGCGGTAACCGATTGGGAGCGGGTTCGTGGCTTCGAGCGACTATGAGCACGGTGATCAGCGCAAGCCGCTGATCGGTATCACGACCTACCTGGAATGGTCGAGCTACGGGGTATGGCACACCGAAGGACCGGTACTGCCACGCACCTATGTGGACGCGACGCTGGCCGCGGGTGGAGTGCCGATGCTGCTGCCACCCGTGGGCACCGATTTCCGACGGATCGTCGACGGGCTCGATGGCTTGGTGCTTTCCGGCGGTGCGGATGTCGACCCGGCACGCTACGGTCAGCAGCCACATTCCCGAACCAGTGCGCGCCCGGACCGCGATGAGTACGAGTTCGGTCTGCTGGCCGCGGCGCTGCGGGCGGAACTCCCGGTACTCGGGGTCTGCCGGGGATTCGAGGTACTGAACGTGGCCTACGGGGGCACGCTGAGCCAACACCTGCCGGATGTGCTCGGGCATGATCGGCACCAGCCGGCCCCCGCGACGTTCGCGACCTCGGAGGTCACCATCGAGCCGGGCAGCGGGCTGGCCAGTGTCCTCGGCACTCGAACCACCGGGCAATGCCACCACCACCAAGGCATTGACGTGCTCGGCAGCGGGCTCACCGCGGTGGCACACACCTCGGACGGCCTGATCGAAGCGGTGGAACGGCCAGGCGCCGGATTCGTCTGCGGCGTGCAGTGGCACCCAGAAGAGGACATCAGCGACGTGCGGCTGTTCGCGGCACTCGTGGCCGCGGCCGCTGACTACGCGACAGGGAAGGGGATATGAGTACGTTCGAGGTAGTGAACCCGGCGACCGAAGAGGTGATCAGCCGTGTTCCGCTGGCCTCCGTGGCGGAGGCCGACGCGGCGATCGCCCGCGCGCACGCCGCGCTACCCGCATGGCGGGACACCGCGCCGGCTGACCGGGCGCGGCTACTGCGCCGCTTTGCCGACGCGGTCGACGCCGACCTGGACAACCTGGCGCGGCTGGAGGTGGCCAACTCCGGGCACCCGATCGGCAACGCCCGCGGGGAAGCCGGCAACGTGCGGGATGTGCTGGAGTACTACGCCGCCGCGCCAGAACGGTTGAGCGGCAAGCAGATTCCAGTGCCGGGCGGCGTGAACATCACCTTCCACGAACCCGTTGGCGTGGTCGGGGTGATCGTGCCGTGGAACTTCCCCATGCCAGTCGCAGGTTGGGGATTCGCGCCCGCGCTGGCCGCGGGGAACACCGTACTGGTCAAACCCGCCGAACTCACCCCGCTGACCGCCATGCGGCTCGGTGAGCTGGCCATTGCAGCGGGTATCCCGCCGGATGTCTTCCAGGTGCTGCCCGGCGCCGGACCTGTGGTCGGCCAGCGGCTGGTGACCCACGAGCTGGTGCGCAAGGTGGTGTTCACCGGTTCGACCCCGGTCGGCAAGGGCATCATGGCCGGCTGTGCCGACCAGGTGAAACAGGTGACCCTGGAACTGGGCGGAAACAACGCGAACATCGTGTTCGCCGACGCGGACCTGGAGCGCGCGGCGGCAGCGGCGCCGTACGGCGTGTTCGACAACTCCGGTCAGGACTGCTGTGCGCGCTCGCGGATCCTGGTGCAGCGCGAGGTGTACGAGAAATTCATGGCGCTGTTCGAACCCGCCGTACGCGGCGTGGTGGTCGGTGATCCCGCGCGGGAGGACACCGAGATGGGTCCGCTGATCTCCGCGGCACACCGCGCGCGGGTCCAGTCCTACCTGCCCGACGAGGGCGCGGTCGCGTTTCGCGGTAGCGCGCCGGGAGGTCCCGGGTTCTGGTTCCCGCCGACCGTGCTCACCCCGGCCGATTCGAGCCATCCCGCCGTCGCCGAGGAGGTGTTTGGTCCCGTCGTCGCGGTACTTCCGTTCACCGACGAGGAGGACGCGGTGCGGATGGCCAACGACACCGACTATGGCCTTTCCGGGTCGATCTGGACCAGAGACGTGGGTAGGGCATTGCGCGCCGCTCGTGGGGTAGCGGCAGGCAACCTCTCGGTGAACTCACATTCCGCGGTGCGGTACTGGACCCCGTTCGGCGGATACAAACAGTCCGGTTTGGGCAGAGAGCTTGGCCCGGACGCGGCGGAGAGTTTCACCGAAACCAAGAACGTATTCATCGCGACCGACTAAGGGGATGTGCGGACAATGACAGTGCCACAGCGAATGGACGGCAAGGTCGTCGTGATCACCGGGGGCGCCAGCGGGATCGGCCTTGCTTCGGCCCGGCGGCTCGCCGGCGAGGGCGCCACCGTGGTGATCGCCGACCTGGACAGCGACGGCGGCCGGGCCGCGGCGGACGAGGTCGGCGGCAGCTTTCACCAGGTGGACGTGACCGAGGAGGCCGAGGTCGCCAGGCTCTTCGAACAGACCGTCGCGGATCATGGCCGACTGGACGTGGCCTTCAACAACGCGGGAATCTCGCCACCCGAAGATGATTCCATTCTGGACACCGGGCTGGCGACGTGGGAGAAGGTACAGCAGGTCAACCTGAACTCGGTGTACTTCTGCTGCAAGCATGCGCTGCCGCAGATGCGCGCACAGGGCAAGGGTTCGATCATCAACACCGCCTCGTTCGTCGCGGTGATGGGGGCGGCGACCTCGCAGATCTCCTACACCGCCTCCAAAGGCGGGGTACTCGCGATGAGCAGGGAACTCGGAGTGCAGTTCGCCAGGGAAGGCATTCGAGTCAACGCATTGTGCCCAGGGCCAGTGAACACGCCGCTGCTCAAGGAGCTGTTCGCCAAGGATCCGGAGCGTGCCGCCCGGCGGCTGGTGCACGTACCGGTTGGCCGGTTCGCCGAGCCGGAGGAGATCGCGGCCGGGGTGGCCTTCCTGGCTAGTGACGACGCCTCCTTCGTCACCGCGTCCACCTTCCTCGTCGATGGTGGCATCTCCGGGGCGTACGTGACCCCGCTGTGAGTGAGCCGATCAGCCCGGACGCCGATCTTGCCGGTGCGGATCTCGCGCTGTTTCGCGCGGTCCGCACCGGCAACGCCTTCGAGGAAACCGTGGAGCGGCTGCTGCAAGCGATCAAACTCGGCGTGGTCGCTCCCGGTCAGCGCCTGCCCGCCGAACGAAACCTCGCGGCCAGACTCAATGTGAGCAGGGTAACGCTGCGCGAAGCGATCCGGGCGCTCGGCGATGCTGGCTACGTGGAGTCCCGGCGCGGCCGCTACGGCGGCACCTTTGTCACCATGCCGCCGGCCGGGGGGCTCGGTGCTGAACCATCCGTAGGTTCGGCCATCGCGCTGGAGGACACGTTGACGATGCGCAGGGCACTCGAGGTGGGCGCCGCGGAGACCGCGGCGGCTCGATCACTCAGTCCGGCCGAGCGCCGGCATCTGCGCGCCCGGTTGGCCGAAAGCAACGAGTCGACCATGGTCGACTACCGGCGTAAGGATTCCCGGTTGCACTTGGCGATCGCCGAGGTCAGCGCTTCGCCGTCGCTCACGACCGCGGTCGCGGACGTGCGGATGCGGGTGAATACGCTGCTGGACGCGATTCCGCAACTGGCGGTGAACATCGAGCATTCGAACCGGCAGCATGAGGCGGTGGTCGGCGCCATTCTTGATGGTGAACCGGAACGGGCGCGCCATGCGATGGCCGAGCATCTGGACGCCACCGCCGCCTTGCTGCGGGGATTCCTGGCCTGATACCCGCGGCGCTGCTCGCAAGCGTGGTAATTCCACCGAGTTTCGTGCGCGGGACGGAGGTTTCACGCGCGGACAGCTACCCTGAGCGGCGTGCCACAACCCACCACACCGCACCCCGCTTCCACCAGCCCCGCCACGGGGGAGCCCGTAGCGGCTGGCCGTGTCGCCATGGTCACTCTTGGTTGCGCGCGTAACGAGGTCGATTCCGAAGAGCTCGCCGGGCGGCTCACCGAGGGAGGCTGGGAGCTCGTCGACGCCGATGCGGGTGCCGCCGATGTGGTGGTGGTGAACACCTGCGGCTTCGTCGAATCGGCGAAGAAGGACTCGGTGGACACGCTGCTCGGCGCGGCCGACTCGGGTGCGAAAGTGGTCGCGGTGGGCTGCCTGGCCGAGCGATACGGCGCCGAACTCGCGGAGAGCTTGCCGGAAGCGGACGCGGTGCTCGGATTCGACCACTACCCGGATATGGCCAACCGGCTCACCGACGTGGTCGCCGGCACCGAGATCGCCGCGCACGATCCCGTCGACCGGCGCACGCTACTGCCCATCTCCCCGGTGCACCGGCCGGAAGCGGCGACCGAGGTCGCGGTGCCCGGACACGCGCAAGGTACGGGGTCCTGGGGGCCGCGGGTGCTCCGCACCAGGCTGGACAGCGCGCCGGTCGCCTCGCTGAAGATCGCCTCGGGCTGCGACCGTCGGTGCTCCTTCTGCGCCATACCCTCGTTTCGTGGCTCGTTCGTCTCCCGGCATCCCGACGAGATAGTCGCCGAGGCGGCCTGGTTGGCCGAACAGGGCGTCCGGGAACTGTTCCTGGTGAGTGAGAACTCCACATCCTACGGCAAGGACCTGGACCGCTCGCTGGGTGGTGGGCGGGCGCTGGAGCTGCTACTTGGCCGGCTGGCGGAAATCCCCGGTATCCACCGGGTTCGGGTGTCCTACCTGCAGCCGGCGGAAACCCGGCCGGGACTGGTGCACACCATCGCGACCACGCCCGGCGTCGCCCAGTACTTCGATCTTTCGTTCCAGCATGCCAGTGAGCCAGTGCTGCGCCGGATGCGCCGGTTCGGTTCGACCGACTCCTTCCTGGCGCTCTGCGATCAGATTCGGGAGCTCGCGCCCGCCGCTGGCATCCGCACCAACGTGATCGTCGGGTTTCCCGGTGAAACCGAGGACGACCTTGCCGAACTCGAGCGGTTCCTGACCTCGGCACGGCTGGACGCGGTTGGCGTGTTCGGCTACTCCGACGAGGACGGCACGGAAGCCGTCGGCCTCGCGGACAAGCTCGACACCGAGGAGATCGCGGAACGCGTCAGCCGGATCTCCGGGTTGGTCGAGGAACTGATCGCGCAGCGCGCGGAGGACCGGATCGGCGACGAGGTGACGGTACTGGTCGAAGGGACCGATCCGGAACCGGTCGGTCGCGCCGCCCATCAGGGGCCGGAAGTCGACGGCGAATGCGTCTTCGTCGCCGACGGCGAACTGGACCTTGCGGACCTCACGGTCGGCGATCTGGTGCGCGCCACGGTAGTCGAAGCCGAAGGTGTCGACCTGGTGGTGCGGGCCGTCGAGAAGCTGGCTGGAGAGGCCTTCCGGTGAGTGCGCCGGATGGCGCCGGCGACGCCGGGGTTGAACCTTCGGCGCGGGGACGGGCTGGGCCGCGTGCGGTTCCCACCGTGAATATCGCCAACGTGCTGACGGTGTCCCGGCTGCTGCTGGTGCCGGTTTTCCTGCTCGCGCTGTTCATGGACGCGGGTGAGTCAACGGGCTGGCGGCTCACCGCGACCGCGCTGTTCGCCATCGCGTCGATAACCGACCAGGTGGATGGCTGGATCGCCCGCAGGTACGGGCTGATTACCGACTTCGGCAAACTCGCCGACCCGATCGCGGACAAGGCGCTCATCGGTGCCGCGCTGGTCGGGCTGAGCGCACTCGGCGAGCTGCCCTGGTGGGTCACCATCGTGATCGGCGTCCGTGAGCTGGGCGTGACACTCTTGCGGTTCTGGGTGATCCGGCACGGCGTGATCCCGGCCAGCCGTGGCGGTAAGGCCAAAACGGTCGCACAGATTCTGGCGATCGTGATCTACCTGCTGCCGCTGCCTGGTTACCTGTTCGTCGTGGGAGCCGTGGCGATGGGTATCGCGGTCGCGCTGACCGTGGTGACCGGCGTGGACTACGTCGTCCGCGCGATCCGGTTACGCGCCAGATCGCTGGCCGATCGCGGGTGATGCCATTGTTCGGCGCGTCCGAAACTCAACTCAAGGAGCTGGTTGCCCAGCTCACCGCCGCCGGCCGGACCGTAGCCTGCGCCGAATCACTGACCGGTGGCCTGGTCTGCGCCGCCCTCACCTCCGTACCCGGTGCCAGCGCGGTGGTACGCGGTGCGCTGGTGGTGTACGCGACCGACCTGAAAGCCGAGCTTGCCGGGGTGGACCCGACCCTGCTCAGCCAGCACGGTGCGGTGCATCCGCGGGTAGCCGACCAACTCGCCGAAGGCGCGCGACGGCGCTGTTCCGCCGACATCGGTCTCGGACTGACCGGTGTCGCCGGGCCTGACCCACAGGATGGGATCGCCGCCGGCACCGTGCACCTTGCCGCGGCCACCGAGGCCGGTGTGCGGCGGCGTACCCTGCGGGCCGCTGGCGATCGCCATGCGGTGCGGGCCGCCGCCGTGGCCGGTGCGCTCGACCTGCTCGCGGCGGCGATCAGCTCGTCAGCGTGATCCGGAAGACCGGTAGTCCGGCGGCACTTTCGCGCAAGCTCGCCTCCGTCGAGTCGCGGTGCACGCCGGGAAACAGCGACCTCGTCTCGGGCCAGCGGGTCAGATAGGCCCGCAGGATCGCCGGCTTTTCCTCGTCGGCGAGTTCGGTCGCGGAGAATGTCCGCGACCCGCGGCCGACCCGGAGTGTGCCCTCGCCAGCCACCCGTAGGTTGCGGACCCACTGCGTATGCCCGCGTGGCGCGACCAGGTAGCGGCTGCCCGCATGTCGTAGTGGGAAGACCGGTGTGCTGTGCCATTGCCCGCTGTTGCGCCCCCGGACCACCAGCTGGTGCGCGCCCCGGACGGATACGCCGAGCCTGGCCAGACCGCCAACCAGGGTCTTCTGCAGGGCGTTGGTGCCGCGGCGCGGTCGAAGATAGCGGGTAGTCGATTCCGTCATGTCAACTCCTAGAGAGCAGTGATCTCGATATAGATCAGTGAACCGGATCTGATGAGTTTTGTCCAGAGCAGTGATCTCGGAATTGTCCGGCGCTCTCACCTGTGCCAGAGTGTGCGCATGAACGCCGGTCGTACGGCCAGGGAGCGGGCCCGTGCCGAGCTCACCGAGGAGATCAAGAACGAAGCGCGTCGCCAGCTGCGCATCGAGGGGCCAGCGGCGCTGTCGCTGCGTGCGGTGGCCCGCGAGCTGGGCATGGTGTCCTCGGCGCTGTACCGGTACTTCCGCAACCGAGATGAACTGCTCACCGCGCTGATCACTGATGCCTACCGGGCACTGGGTGCGGCTGCCGAACAAGCCGTGGCGACGGTGCCAGCCGAAGACCACCGGGACCGTTGGCGCGCCTGCTGGCACGCCGCGCGTGACTGGGCCGTGGCGCACCCGCACGAGTACGCGCTGATCTATGGCTCGCCGGTGCCGGGATATCACGCGCCGGGGGACACCATCGCGGCCGCTCGCCGGCTGGTGCTTGTCCTGCTCGGGGTGCTCAGGGACGGCCATGCGGCTGGTCGGCTACGGCCGCTGGCGCGGGTCAAGCTGCCCGGCGGGCTTGCTGGGCAGCTTGATGCCCTCATCGCCGAGTTCGCGCCGGAACTGTCTCGTGAGCTGTTCGCGCGGCTGCTGTCGGCGTGGACGCAGCTGTTCGGCGCGATCAGCTTCGAACTGTTCGGCCACTACGTGGGTAGCGTGGACCCGAGTGCCGATTTCTTCGCTTACCTGATCGAGGATCTGGCGGACCAGGTCGGGCTACCAGCGTAGCTCCCCGAGTTTGCGGGCGATGGCAGTCTGGTGGGGTGCGAACGGGACATACGCTCGCGATCCTGCGGCACGCGAAGTCGGCGTGGCCGGAAGGGATCGCCGATCAGCTTCGCCCACTAGCCGCGCGCGGTCAGCGGGACGCGCCCATGGCCGGCCGGTGGCTGGCCGGTCGGACACCCGTCCAGTTACTGCTCTGTTCACCCGCGCGGCGTGCCCGCGAGACGGCCGAACTCGTGGTCGCGGAACTGGACCCGGCGCCGGATATCACATGTGACGAGCGGATCTACGCGGGCGGCGTCGACGGGGCGTGCGCCGTACTTCGCGAGCTGCCCGCGAGCCTCGGTGCCGTGGCACTGATCGGGCACAATCCGACGCTGGAGGAACTTGTTGACCTGCTCGGTGGGCGGTCGAGCAGGCTGAAGACCTCGAGTATCGCCGTGCTGGAAAGCCGTTCGCCGTGGGCGGACATCGGTTCGTCCGGATCGGCGAAGCACGCCTGGGGGCGTTTGACCGCCGAACACACCGCGCGCGGCTGAATCGGGAACAAAACCCCGTCGCATTCCGTTCGCTATTGGCGGACACAGTGTGGTTTCGCTGCGAACCCGTACGCCGGGTGGGTACGGTGAAGCCACGAGCTCGCTGGAGAAGGGAGGCGCGCGATGACCGTGCTATTGCGCGAGGCGATCGGCGACCGGCTTCGCCATGCCCGCACGAACAAGGACCGCACGCTGCGCGAGATCTCGCGGGTCGCCCGCGTCAGCCTTGGCTATCTTTCCGAGGTCGAGCGAGGGCGTAAGGAGGCCTCCAGCGAACTGCTCGCGGCCATCTGCGAGGCTCTCGACCTGCCACTCGACGAGCTGCTGAGCAATGTCGCGACGGATGTGCGCGCACTGAGCAGCGTCGCAAGCGGGCTCGGCGAACACCCGGAGCCCGCGACGGTTCCCGCGGCGAGTGGTGCCGAGCAAGCCGAGGCAAGCTCGGACCTGCCGGCGACCGAGGCGGCGCCGGCCGCGACCGCGTCGGCCAGCGCCGCGATGCCCGGAATGTCCGGTGCCGTACTCGCCGAGTCGGTGCCTGCCGGGTTCGCGATGCCGCCGAACCGGGTGGCGAGCGCCGGTTCGCGGCACGTCGAATGGCAGGACGCGCCACTGGGCGGCGCAATGCTCAGTGACGGTGTCATCCGGACCGGAACGCTCGGCAACGAGCTGGCCGATCTGCGACTTTCGCCCAACACGCTGCCCCCGATGGGGACGGGCCTCACCGCCGGCAGGGCGGCCGTGATCGTCGCCGCCTGATCGTCGCTGCCTGATCGGCCGCCGAATGTCCCCGATGTGGTTGCGCTCCGTGTACCCACGGTTCGTATGCTGGCGGGGTCGTACTGAGCGGGTTCAGGAGGTCGGTCGCGGGTGACAACGGTCATCATTATCGTCGTGCTCGTCGTCATCGCGGCTGGTGCGCTCGCGCTTATCCCGCTGATGAACGCGAGTACGCGTCAGGCGCGACTGGCGCCAGAGGAGCCGTCCGGACCGCTACCGGGCAGCCCCGCGCAGGTGTGGCTGGCGCGCGGCGAGCGGGTGCTCGGCGAACTTCGCGGCAAACTGTCCGAAGCGCCGGTTTTCGACATGTTGTCCGCCGATGCCGAGCAGGTCGTCGGTGAGCTGCGGGCGACCGCCGGGCAGGTCGCCGAACTCGATCGTGGGATCGCCCAGATCCCGACGCCCGAGCTGGAGCGGCAGCGGGACCACTTGGCCGAGCAGCTGAGCGCCCGACAGACCGCCGAGGCGAGCCCGGAAGGGCTGACCGAGCAGTACGAGCTCACCAAGGCGCGGGAATCAGTGGAGTCCAGGCTGGCTGTCGCGGAGCGGCAGCGCGCCGCGCGAGACGCCCTGCTGACCAGGATGGAATCCGCCGTACTCGGCTTGGAAAGCTCTCGAGACGAGGTCACCGTCATGCTGGTCGAGTCGGCCGGCGCGGAACTGCCGGCGGCCGCCACCGCCCAGGCCGCGCTTTCCGAGCGACTCACCGGGCTCCGTGCCGGCCTAACCGAGGTCAGGGAGCTCACGGCGGGCGATATGGTGCGGCCGGATACCGATCCGCCGCCAGTTGATCGGTCCAGCGGATGAGGTGATGATCGGGGCCATCCCTGATTTCCCCCGGGGTCAGCTAGAAGGTCTCGCGCTCACCTGACACGATGGAACAAGCGCCGAACACCTGGTCGTTACCCGGCCAGATGGGGGCACGGGCAGCGAGACCGGGATTTGACCAACAAGATCAGCAGAACGAAGAAGGCAGGCGGAGGAGATGGCCAATCCGTTCGTGAAGTTCTGGAAGTACCTGATGGCGGCGTTTTCCAACAAGATCGATGAGAACGCCGACCCCAAGGTACAGATCCAGCAGGCCATCGAGGATGCGCAGAAGCAACATCAGGCGCTTTCCCAGCAGGCGGCCTCGGTGATCGGCAACCAGCGGCAGCTGGAGATGAAGCTCAACCGGCAACTGGGGGAAGTGGAAAAGCTCCAGTCCTCCGCCCGTCAGGCGCTGGTACTCGCCGACGAGGCGCGCTCCAAGGGTGACGACAAGAAGGCGACCGAGTTCGAGAACGCGGCGCAGGGCTTCGCGACCCAACTGGTGACGGCCGAGCAGGGCATCGAAGATCTGAAGACCCTGCACGACCAGTCGCTACAGGCCGCTGAGCAGGCAAAACAGGCCGTTGAGCGCAACTCGATGATGCTCCAGCAGAAACTGGCCGAGCGCACCAAGCTGATGTCCCAGCTTGAGCAGGCCAAGATGCAGGAGCAGGTGTCCGCTTCGCTCAACCAGATGTCCGAACTCGCCGCGCCGGGAAACACCCCTTCGCTCGAAGAGGTGCGGGACAAGATCGAGAAGCGCTACACCACGGCGCTCGGCTCGGCCGAGCTCGCCCAGAATTCGGTTCAGGGACGGATGATGGAGGTGCAGGCCTCCACCACCGAGCTGGCCGGCACCAGCCGGTTGGACCAGATCAGGGCATCGATGCAGGGCGGCAGCGTCGCGGGCGAGGTTACCGGCGGCGCGGACGCCGCCACCGCACCGACGCCGTCGGCGAGCATCCAGCAGGAAATCCAGCAGCGCGTACAGCAGGAGCAGAAGCAAGCTGGCTCGGCCTGACCAGACCGCCGCGTACGCTGGGAGGCGCGGGAGCACTATGGATGGCGCAGCGCCGGCGGACGACGGGCGGTAGACGATGGATCGGCGTAGGGACGGGCTACCCCAGCTTTCCGAGCTCGGGGAACTCTTCGACAAGCATGTCGGGCGCCATCTGGAATCGCCGATGGTCGGCCAGCTCAGGGAGAAGTTCGACCGCTGGAACGACCCGGCCGCTCGCCTGGTCCGGCGCCGGCGCAGGGCCTCCCGGCTGCTGACCTTCTGGATCATCCTGCTGTTGGTGTTCGGAACCGTCGCCGGGCTGGGGTTCGCCGGGGTGGTCGGTGGCGGCGGCGAGATCGTGACACTCGGTTCGAGTGGGTCCTTGCTGCTCGCGATCGTCGCGGGGGCACTGAGCGTACGAACCGGTATCCGACTGCGCGCCCTGAACCGCACCGAACTGCCGGAGAGCAGCACCCCGCCGCCGCTACCCCCGAGGGAATCCGCGGCCCGCGCACCGATGGAGCAGTTGGCCGAGGCGCAGCAGTCACTGGATCAGCTGATGGGGACGCTGCACGCGGGTGGCGGCAGCTCGCTGATTCCGGAGGCCTCGGTGGCCGACGCGCGGGAGACGGCAGCGGAGGCGGCCGCCGCGCTGCACCAGTTGGCCGACCGGATTCAGGCGATCGAGCGGGCACGGGAGTCAGCTCCGCAACGCGAGCGAGTAGCACTGGGGGAGGCGGTGCACACCTTGCTTGGCCAGTTGGAACGTGGCCTCGAGGGTTACCGGAGTTTGGTCGCCGCGGCCGGCCGAGCCGTCGCCGAGAGCAGTGGACACCTCGACGAGCACCAGCGGCGCCTCACCGAGGCCACCGACCACCTGGCTGGACTGGCCATCGCCGTTCGCGAGGTTTCCGCGCGCGGCCAGTGATCGCACCCTGCTCCGTGTTCGGGTGCGGTCACTGGCCGTGTTCGCGTTCTTTAAGGTTAGCGAGCCCGTCGGGGCGGTGAGCGTTAACCGATCGGGCGATCGGTGGGCGAGATCGGGGCGGGGAGCACGTCTCGCCCGGTGAGGTAGGCATCCACCCCAGCCGCTGCCGCCCGACCTTCCGCGATGGCCCAGACGATCAGCGACTGGCCCCGCCCCATATCGCCGGTACTGAACACGCCATCCTGGTTGGTCATAAACGAGGCGTCCCGCGCCACATTGCCGCGCTCGTCGTAATCCACCCCGAGGCCGGTCAGCAGCGCATCCTTTTCCGGGCCGACGAAGCCCATCGCGAGCAGCACCAGCTCGCAGGGTAGCTCTCGCTCGGTGCCTTCGACCGGCTCGAACCTGCCATCGACGTTACGAACCTCGACCAGGCGCAGCGCCCGGACATGCCCCTGCGCGTCACCCAGGAATTCCTGCGTGTTCACCGCGAACATCCGTTCGCCGCCCTCCTCGTGTGCCGAGGAGACCCGGTAGATCATCGGATGCGTTGGCCAGGGCTGGTTCGCTGGCCGGGATTGCGTCGGCGTCGGCATGATCTCCAGCTGCGTCACCGATGCGGCGCCCTGTCGGTGTGCGGTGCCGAGGCAGTCGGCACCGGTGTCGCCACCACCGATGATGACCACGTTCTTGCCCTCCGCGTGAATGGGCGAGCGGTCGAGATCGCCTTCCTGCACCCGGTTGGACGGCGGCAGGTACTCCATCGCCTGGTAAATACCGTCCAGTTCGCGCCCTGGCACGGGCAGATCCCGCCAGGCGGTGGCACCACCCGCGAGCACCACGGCGTCGTGGTCTGCGCGGAGTTGCTCCGTGGGTAGGTCCGCGCCGACATTGACGCCGGCGCGGAAGGTGGTCCCTTCGGCGCGCATCTGGTCAAGCCGGCGATCCAGCCGCCACTTCTCCATTTTGAACTCGGGAATCCCGTACCGCAGCAGTCCACCGATCCGATCAGCTCGTTCGTAAACGGTGACCTCGTGACCTGCCCTGGTCAGCTGTTGCGCCGCGGCGAGCCCCGCCGGCCCGGAGCCGACGACCGCCACCCGCTTCCCGGTTCGCGTGCTCGGCGACTCGGGGCCAACCCACCCTTCCGCCCAGGCACGATCGATGATCTCGATCTCCACCCGCTTGATCGTGACGGCGTCACTGTTGATCGCCAGCACGCAGGCGGATTCGCACGGCGCTGGACACAGCGTGCCAGTGAACTCGGGGAAGTTGTTCGTGGCATGCAGCCGTTCACTGGCCGCCCGCCAGTCCTGTCGCCACACCAGCGTGTTCCACTCGGGAATCAGATTGCCCAGCGGGCAACCCTGGTGGCAGAACGGGATACCGCAGTCCATGCACCGGCCTGCCTGGGCTTCCAACCGGTTGTGCGCGAAGTCCTCGTACACCTCGCGGTAGTCGAGCAGCCGCAGGTCGACCGGTCGGGAAGCCGGGGTCTGCCTGGGGGTGGTGAGGAAACCCTTCGGGTCAGCCATGTGCCGCCTCCATGATCGCTTCGTTGACGTCCCGGCCATCGCGCTCGGCCGCCGCCCGCGCGTTCAGTACTCGCTTGTAGTCCTTCGGCATCACCTTGCCGAAGCGTTCGACGGCGACATCCCAGTCGGCGATCAGCGCGTGTGCCACCGCCGAGCCGGTTTCGGCGTGGTGCCGCTGCACCAGCTCACGGAGGGCCTCGCGATCCTGCTCATCGAGCGGATCGATATCCACCATCTCGGCATTCACCCTGCGCTCGTCCAGGTCGAGCAGGTAGGCGAGACCGCCGGACATGCCAGCGGCGAAGTTCCGGCCGGTTGGCCCGAGCACCACCACGCGGCCGCCGGTCATGTACTCGCAGCCGTGGTCGCCGACGCCCTCGACCACCGCGTCCGCGCCAGAGTTGCGCACGCAGAAGCGTTCCCCAACGACACCGCGTAGGAACGCGCCGCCGGAGGTGGCGCCGTAGAGGATCACGTTTCCGGCGATGACGTTGCGTTCCGCGGTCAACGCCGCCGCCGGGTCCGGACGCAGCGTGATCTGCCCACCGGAAAGTCCCTTACCGACGTAGTCGTTCGCGTCGCCACGTAGTCGCAGGGTGATGCCCTTGGGTAGGAAGGCGCCGAAGGACTGGCCGGCCGATCCGGTGAAGGTGATGTCGATGGTGCCGTCCGGCAGGCCGTCGCCACCCCAACGTTTGGTCAGCGCCGAGCCGAGCATGGTGCCGACCGTGCGGTTGACGTTGCGGATCGGCAGATCCAGCCGCACCGGCTCGATCGGCTCACCGGCTGATGGGGTCAGCACGCCTTCACACAGCTGGATCAGCGTGTTGTCCAACGCTCTGTCCAGACCGTGGTCCTGATCGGTTACCTGGTGCCGGGCGGCACCCTGCTCGAGTTCGGGCACATGGAAGATCGGGTCGAGATCCAGCCCGGCGGTCTTCCAATGGCGCACCGCCTCCCTGGTGTCGAGCAGTTCGGCGTGCCCGACCGCTTCGGCCACCGACCGGAAACCGAGTGCGGCGAGGTACTCGCGCACCTCCTGCGCGATGAACTGGAAGAAATTGACCACATACTCGGCCTTGCCGCTGAACTTCTCCCGCAGCGCTGGATTCTGCGTGGCCACCCCAACCGGACAGGTGTCCAGATGGCACACCCGCATCATGATGCAACCGGATACGACCAGGGGTGCGGTGGCGAAGCCAAACTCCTCCGCGCCAAGGAGCGCCGCGACGATCACGTCTCGACCGGTCTTGAGCTGACCATCGGTCTGCACCACGATGCGGTCCCGCAGCCGGTTCGCCAGCAGGGTCTGCTGGGTCTCGGCGAGGCCGAGTTCCCACGGCGTGCCCGCGTGCTTGATCGAGGACAGTGGCGAAGCACCGGTCCCGCCGTCATGTCCGGAGATCAGGACCACGTCCGCCTTGGCCTTGGACACCCCGGCCGCCACCGTGCCAACGCCCACTTCGGACACCAGTTTGACATGCACCCGGGCCGAGGGATTCGCGTTCTTCAGATCGTGGATCAGTTGGCGCAGGTCCTCGATCGAGTAAATATCGTGGTGCGGTGGCGGCGAGATCAGCCCCACGCCTGGCGTCGAGTGCCGGGTCTTGGCGATCCATGGGTAGACCTTCGGGCCAGGCAGCTGGCCGCCTTCGCCGGGCTTTGCGCCCTGTGCCATCTTGATCTGCAGATCGTCCGCGTTGACCAGATACTCGCTGGTGACGCCGAAGCGGCCGGAAGCGACCTGTTTGATCGCCGAGCGGCGCAGGTCCCCGTTGGAGTCCACAGTGAACCGATCGGAGTCCTCGCCGCCTTCGCCGGTGTTCGACTTGCCGCCCAGCCGGTTCATCGCGATCGCGAGCGTTTCGTGCATTTCCTTGGAGATCGACCCATAGGAGATCGCGCCGGTCGCGAACCGGCGCACGATCTCGGCTACCGGTTCGACCTCGTCGATCGGCACGGGTTCACGCGCGCCCTCGCGGAAGCCGAACAGGCCGCGCAGCGTCATCAGCCGCTCCGCCTGCTCGTCGACCGCCCTGGTGTACTCCTTGAACACCTCGTACTGGCCGGACCGGGTGGAATGCTGCAGCTTGAACACGGTCTGCGGGTTGAACAGATGCAGTTCGCCCTCCCTGCGCCACTGGTACTCGCCACCGATGGCGAGCGAGCGGTGCGGGTTGTGCATCCCGTCTTCCGGAAATGCCAGACGGTGCCGCCTGGCTACCTCGGTGGCCAGTTCGGCGAAGCCGACCCCACCGAGCCGCGAGGTGGTTTCGGCGAAGCAGCTGTCGATGACGTCGCTGCCGAGCCCGATCGCCTCGAAGATCTGCGCCCCGGTGTAGGAGGCCACAGTGGACACGCCCATCTTGGACATGGTCTTGCGCACCCCCTTGCCGAGCGCCTTGATCAGGTTCCGCGTGGCGGTCTTCGCATCGGTGCCCGCGATTTCGCCCTGCTCGGCCATTTCCTCGACGGTGGCCATCGCCAGGTACGGGTTGATGGCCGAGGCGCCGTAGCCGATGAGCAGCGCGATGTGGTGCACCTCTCGGGCATCGCCCGACTCGACGACGAGGCCGACTCTGGTTCGAGTCTTCTCCCGCACCAGGTGGTGGTGTACGGCACCGGTCAGCAGCAACGAGGGGATCGGTGCCCGTTCCGCGTCGACGCCGCGGTCGGAGAGCACGATCAGCCGCGCGCCATCGGTGATCGCGGCGCTTACCTCGGCGCGGATCTCGTCCAGCCGGCGCACCAGCGCCTCGCCACCGCCGCGCACGTCGTAGGTGCCATGCACGGTACAGGCCTGGTATTCCGGACGATCGCCATCGTCGTTGATATGCACCAACTTGGCGAGTTCGTCATTGTCCAGCACGGGGAACGGCAGCACGATTCGCCGGCAGGAGTCGGATCGCGCCTCGAGCAGGTTCGGCTCGGAACCGAGCTGAGCTTCAAGGGAGGTGACCAGTTCCTCGCGGATCGCGTCCAGCGGCGGATTGGTGACCTGCGCGAACAGCTGGGTGAAGTAGTCGAACAGCTGCCTCGGCCGCGCGGAAAGTGGCGCGAGCGGCGCGTCGTTGCCCATCGAGCCGATCGGTTCGGCGCCGCTGGCCGCCATCGGCTGCAGCAGCACCCCAAGTTCTTCGTCGGTGTAGCCGAATGCCTGTTGCCGGCGCACCAGGGAAGCATGGGTGGGTACCTCACGCTCGCGCTCCGGTAGGTCCTCGATCCGGGTCACGCCATCGCGCACCCAGTCGCCATAGGGGTGTTCGGCAGCCAGCTGCCCCTTGATTTCCGCATCGTCGACGATGCGTCCCTGCGCGGTGTCCACAAGGAACATCCGGCCGGGTTCCAGCCGTCCCTTGCGGATCACTTTGGACTGGTCGATCTCCAGCACGCCGACTTCACTGGCCAGCACCACGAGCCCGTCCTCGGTGACCCAGTACCGAGCTGGCCGCAGGCCGTTGCGATCCAGCACGGCGCCGATCTGCGCGCCATCGGTGAAGGCAACCAGCGCCGGGCCATCCCATGGCTCCATCAGGGTCGAGTGGTACTCGTAGAAAGCGCGCCGTGCCGGATCCATCTCGGTGTGGTTTTCCCACGCCTCCGGGATCATCATCAGCACCGCGTGCGGCATGCTGCGGCCACCGAGATGCAGCAACTCGAGCGTTTCGTCAAAGGTTGCCGAATCGCTCGCGCCCGGAGTCAGGATCGGATAGAGCCGTTCCAGTTCACCAGGGATCAGCTCGGTGTCGAGCATGCTTTCCCGTGCACGCATCCAGTTCCGGTTGCCCTGCACGGTGTTGATCTCGCCGTTGTGCGCGAGAAAACGGTACGGATGGGCGAGTGGCCAGGATGGGAAGGTGTTCGTGGAGAACCGGGAGTGCACCAGTCCGAGCGAGCTGGTGACCCGTTCGTCGGTCAGGTCCGGATAGAACGGACCGAGCTGTGGTTCGGTGAGCATGCCCTTGTACACGATGGTCCGTGCGGACAGGCTCGGGAAGTACACATCGGTCTCGTGCTCGGCGCGCTTACGCACGCAGAAGGCATTGCGTTCAAGGGGGAGTCCGGTGCGAGGGTTGCCCTCCGCATCGGCGGCGGAAAGGAACAGCTGCCGGAAGATGGGCATCGTGCTCGCGGCGGTCCTGCCTACCTGGTCCGGATTGGTGGGCACCGCGCGCCAGCCGAGTACGCGCATGCCCTCCTCGGCGGCGATGCGTTCGATCGCGGTTGCCGCTGCCTCCGCGGCGTCCGGTTCGGCCGGCAGGAAAGCCGTACCCACGACGTAACTTCCCGGGGCGGGCAACGCGAAATCCACGACGGCGCGCAGGAACTCGTCGGGTACCTGGAGCAGTACGCCCGCGCCGTCACCGGTGTTCGGTTCGGCCCCTCTGGCGCCGCGGTGCTCCAGATTGCGCAGAGCTATCAGCGCCTTGCGCACGATGTCGTGCGTTCTGCGGCCGGCGAGATCGGCGACAAAGGCGACACCACAGGCGTCGTGCTCGTATTTCTCCTCGTACAGCCCACCCGGCTTGGGCGATTGTGGGGCCTCGATGCCCTGTGGGGATGTGTGCGTGCGGCGCGGAACAGTCACCGGACCTCCCGTGGTCTTGGCTACACCCGGTACGCATGCCCACTGCGATGGGGGCCGGCCGAGGAACCGTACCCGACTACGACGCGTCGATCCGTTATTCGAAAAATCACGGAATCCGGGAGAGTAGCGGCCCTGGCACTCTCCGTAGTCTTGCTTCCTGCGACGTTCGGATGTCGTCGAGGTTCCTCTCGGGTAAATTGTCGATTCTAGTCGGACAGCGCAAGGGTTCCGGCATCGCGAGGTTGCTTGTGGCTACGCTCGCTCGGCCAACGCTCGGTTGATTTCGCGAATCATCCCTGGTCCTCGGTATATGAAGCCAGTGAAAACCTGGACAAGGCTTGCTCCCGCGTCCAGCATTCGCTCGGCGTCGTGCGCCCCGAATATTCCGCCGACGCCAATGATAGGCAAGGCCCCTTCAGTACGCCTATGTACGAAGGACACGATTTCGCGCGCCCGATTCGCGAGTGGCCGGCCGCTGAGACCACCGATTTCCTTCCCGAGATATGCGTCACTGGCGGCGAGGCCAGTGCGCTCGATCGTGGTATTTGTCGCTATTACCCCGTTAACCTTGTGTTCATCACACACTTCTAGTAGCTCGGCGATTGCCTCATCGGTGAGATCGGGCGCGATTTTCACCAGCAGTGGTCGCCGGCGACCGTGCTCGGCGGCGAGTTCCGTGGAGGCGAGCTGAAGTTCGGCGAGCAGTTCGGTGAGTGCGGTCCGGTCCTGCAGAACGCGCAGTCCCGGAGTGTTCGGCGAGCTGATGTTGATCGCGAAGTAATCGGCGTACGGGTAGAGACCGCGCAGCGAGTAGCGGTAGTCGGCGACGGCGTCCTCCAGCGCGGTGGCTTTCGATTTGCCGATGCTCACGCCGAGTGGGACGTCCAGCGGGCCGGTGGTACGCAGGGTTTCGGCGAGCGCGTCGGCGCCCGCGTTGTTGAAGCCCATGCGATTGATGATCCCCTCGCTGTCCGGTAGCCGGAAAAGCCGCGGTTTCGGGTTTCCCGGCTGCGGCAGGCGGGTCACCGTGCCCGTCTCCAGGAAGCCGAAGCCGAGGGCGGACCAGCAGGGCAAGGCGTGACCATCCTTGTCCATCCCGGCGGCGAGACCGACCGGATTGGGAAAGCGTAGGCCGAACACGTCGGTGGGCACGGCGACGGCGTAGTACCGCCGCAGCGCGTGCAGCGCAGGTGGGCTTACCCGCAGTTTGGCGAGCAGGCCGAGGACGCGTTCATGGGCGATCTCAGCGTTTCCGCCACCGGTGCGGAACAGAGCGCGACGGATGAGCTTCTCGTAGATCACGGGTACATCGTGCACCTTGGGACAACCGGGCGATATTTGGCGTAATCCTGGCAACCCTCCGTACGGGGGAGGTAAGCTCCTTGGTTGATCATGAGAATGGAACCGATGGGGGCAGCCAGTGGCGGCCAATACCAGGCTGGGTGAGCAGCGCAGAATAGCGGCCGGGGCGTTCCTTGGCGCCGCGCTCGCCGCGGTGCTGTCGCTGGCCGTGGGCGGCGACTCGACCCCGTTGAGTTCCGGCCCGCTCGGCCCGGCGCAGGCTCCGCCGCCGACCGTGCTCACCACCACATCGCAGGACCCGCGGCCGGATACGGCTCCGCGTGAGCAGCCGAAGGCTCCCGCCTCCACCACGCCCGCGCCACCGTCCACGACCTCGGTGCCGACTACCGCCCCGCAGCCGACCGCCACCGATCCGCAACCTTCGGAAGCTCCGGAGACCCAGCCGGACGTGCCGGAACGGACCGGTCAGCCGAAACCCACGTCCTCGGCGGTGCCGGCGAACCCGCCGGCCGAACGGCCGGAGTCCTCGCCGAGCCCGCCGCCGTCCAGCTCCACACCACCGCCGGATCCGGAACCGGAATGCCCATGGTGGTGGATCTTCTGCTGATGCCGGGTCAGTGCTGGCCGTCCCGGACCGGGCCGGTCTGGCACCGAGGACAGTAGAAGGCCACCCGAGATACGCGTTCGGCACCGTGCTTGGCGCGATGGACCCGGCCGCCACAGCTGAAGCAGCCGGTGCGGCTTCGTTCGTATACCCAGGTTCGCCGGCCGCGGCGTAGTTCCCCCGTGGTGCTTTGTTCGGCGCGCCAGGCGTTCGCGGACAACAACTGTCGAGAAAGGTCAACAGCCCGAGCCAGCTGCTGATCGTCCAGTTCGGACAGTAGTGTCCACGGTGTCCGTCCGAGCAGGAAGCAGACCTCAGTCGCGTAGAGGTTGCCGACGCCGGCCATCACCCGCTGGTCCAGCAGGGCGGTGGACAGTTCGGCCGTGGGCATGGCGCGCAGCCTGCCGACGATCTCATCGGTCCACTGATCTGTCCAGTGTGGATCGAGGAGGTCCGGACCGAGGCCGGCGAGGAGCCGGTGCTCGTGATCCGTGCGCACCATCGCCAGCTCGTGCAGGTGAAAGCCAATGGCCAGCCGGTCGGTGGTGCCAAGCACCGCGCGGGCCTGATGGGCGGGTCGCTGCCAGCGCGCGCTTGGCGCGCCAACCTGCCAGAGCCCGTCCATCCGCAGGTGGTTGTGCAGGCTCAGGTTCCCGGTGAAGCGGATGAACAGGTGCTTGCCTGCCGACCGCGCGCCGAGCACCCCGTGTCCGGCCAGTTCCACCGTGGCCAGTCGAGGATGACGTAGCTCGGCGCGGCTGAGCTCCTTGCCCGCGAGCGCGGCATCCAGCTGATGGGCGGCGCGAAAGACCGTGTCACCCTCCGGCATCCGGTGCTCCCGTACACTGGGTCAGGCTGGCCACTCGTGATCGTCCTCCTCGTCCTCCTCGCCGATCAGGTGGTGTCGACGCGGGCGCAGGGTTTTGGCGAGCAGGATGTTGAAGGCCAGCGCTACTTCGCGCGCGCCCGGTGTCGGCCACTGGTGGATGGGTAGGCAGGCGCCCTGTGCCTGCTGGATCGCCAGTCGGTCGGGTAGCGCGGTGGGCAACACGAGTTTGCCAAAGGTGTCTCTGAGCTCCTGCCAGCGAAACAGGTGCTCCCTGGAATGCGGACGGACCCGGTTGACCACCACGCCGAGTGTCTGCAATCGGGAGTTGTGCTGTTCGTGCACCAGTTCGACGGCTTCGTGGGCGCGTTGCACGCCGGTTACCGCGAACATGTTCGGTTCGGTAACCAGCAGTGCCCGGTCGGCTGCCACCAGTGCCGAGCGAGTCAGCTGGCCGAGCGAAGGTGGGCAGTCCAGCAGGACCAGCTGGTAGGGCAGCTCTCCGTCGCTGACCAGCTTGGTGAGCTCGGTCAACGCTCGTCCCAGCGTGTTCAGCCGGCGCGAGTTCGGATCCGGGTGGTTCAGGGCTTCGACGTCCTCGGCCCCGGGCAGCACGTCCAGCCCTTCGCCCCAGCCGCTCGGGGCGATCGCGCTGGCGAGCACCGCTGCCCGTGGCGCGGCGAGCACCTGCGCCAGCGTGTTGTCGGATTCCGCGGGATCCAGCGCCGCGGTGGAGTTGCACTGCGGGTCGAGGTCCACGACCAGGGTTCGAACCCCCCTGCGCAACGCCGCGGACGCGAGCCCGAGCGTCACCGTTGTCTTCCCGACGCCACCCTTGAGGCTGAGCACAGCGACCGTACGCACGTACCGAAGCCTACGTCTTCTAGGCTTGCGAGCCATGCGGAACGACGCCGTGCACCGGGTACTCGATGCCGAACTGGCCGCGACACGCCAGCGGGGGGTGGATTCGCCGCGGGTTCTTGACGTCGGCGGCGGTAGTGGCGTGTGGGCGGTGCCCCTCGCCGCGGCCGGATGCCGAGTGACCGTGCTCGAGCCGAATCCGAACGCGCTGGCCACGCTACGGCGCAGGGCGGCCGAGGAGGGTGTGCTTGACCGGATCACACCGGTGGCCGACGACAGTGACGTGCTCGGCACCGTGGTGCCAGCTGGCGAAGCTGATCTCGTGCTGGCGCACGGTCTCCTCGAAGTGGTCGACGACCCCGCCGCTACCGTCGCCGCGCTCGCCGCCGCGCTCGCCCCTGGCGGCGCGCTGTCGGTGCTGGTCGCCAACCGGTTCGCGGCGGTACTGCATCGCGCGATGGCCGGCGATCTGGGCGACGCGCTGCGCCTGCTGCGCGACCCGGAAGGGCGCGCGCCGGACGACGTGGCACCCATGCGGCGCCGGTTGGACGGCGATCGGCTGGTCGAACTGGTCGCGGCCACCGGGTTGCGGGTGGAGACCCTGCAGGGGGATGCGGTGGTGTCGGATCTGGTGCCCGGATCGGTGCTGGAGTCCGGTTCGGAGGCGGTCGGCTCGCTCGCCGAACTCGAACTCGCCGCGGCGAGCACTCCTGGGCTACGGAACGTGGCGAGCAGGCTGCATGTACTGGGTAGGGCCGCTGGCTGAGGCGCGGAAAGTGTCGGTCCGCTGGCGTACCGTGCTGGCTGATGACGTGGCGGATTGATCCCCGGTGGATCGGGCCCAGGCAGATGGGATCCAGGTAACTCATGGCACGGGGTGGTAATGGGGCGCAGCGGTAATGGGGCGCAGCGGTGACCTGCCCCGTGGGCTGCTCGACCGGTATCGAGTTCGTCCGGAGTCGTGCCCGGACGACACCGGTTGCCCGATCCTGCACGTCGATATGGACGCTTTTTACGCCTCGGTCGAACTCCGCGAGCGGCCGGAGCTGCGCGAGCACCCGGTAGTCGTCGCTGGCGAGGGCGCCCGGGGCGTCGTGACCTCGGCGAATTACGTGGCCAGACGGTATGGCGTCCGTTCGGCCATGCCGGCCGGGCAGGCGCGCCGGCTGTGTCCGAACGCGGTATTCCTGCCACCGAACTTCGCGGCCTACCGGGAGGTGTCAGCCGGGGTACAGGCGGTGTTCGCGGAGCTCACGCCACTCGTGGAACCACTGAGCCTGGACGAGGCGTTCCTGGACGTGGCCGGAGCCCTGCGCCGGTTGCGTAGCACGCCAGCGGCGATCGGTCAGTGGATCCGCCGGACCGTGGCCGAGCGGTTCGAGATCAACTGCTCGGTGGGGGTGGCGCCGACCAAGTTCCTCGCCAAACTGGGTTCCGGCCTGGCGAAACCGGACGGGATGATCGTGGTGCCGCGTGGTTCGGAGCTGGCGTTCCTGCATCCGCTGCCGGTGAGCGCGCTCTGGGGCGTGGGCAAGCGCACCGCCGAGCAGCTGCGCGAGCTCGGGTTGGAAACCGTGGCCGACGTGGCCGCGGTACCGCTGGCGAGACTGCGACGCAGTATCGGCAACGCGAATGCCGAATCACTACACGCGCTGGCCAACGGCCACGACGATCGCGCGGTGACGCCTGACGCGCCGGAGAAGTCCCTTGGCGCCGAGGAGACCTTCGAAACCGACCAGCATGATCGGGACCTGCTCAACCGCGAGCTGCTTCGCCTCGCCGAGCGCACGGCGGCGGCACTGCGCTCGCGAAACCTGTACGGCCGAACCGTGTCGATCAAGGTGCGCTACGCCGATTTCCGCACGATTACCCGGTCCCGGACACTGCCGGTGGCGACCAACCTGGCGCGCGAGGTCTACGCCACGGCCAGCGCGCTGCTCGAGGAGCAGGTGGCCCCCGGCGCGGTACGGCTGATCGGCGTTCGCGTCGAACAGTTGACCGCCGACGCGGAGTTCGCGGAGCAGCTCCTGCTCGGTGGCCCGGACAGGGGCTGGAAGGAGGCCGAAGACGCCGCGGACGAGGCCCGAGCGCGATTCGGCTCCGCCGCGGTGCGCCCGGCCACGCTGCTGGGCGGCGCGAGCCCCCGGCAAGCAGGTACCACGCACGGAACCTCGGGCCATCGGGAAGGCCGATCAGTCGAGCAGTAGTCGCACCGTGCGCTCCAAGCGGTCTGTGACGTCGCTGGCGGATGCGCGTCGGGTGACCCAGGCGACGAGTACGGAGAGCCAGACGTCGCTGAGCACCCTGGCGATCGCGAGTTGTTGTTCGTCCGGCTCTCCATTGGCGGACATGGTGGCGGCGAACGTGCGATCCATGAGTTTGCTGACGGTGTCGACTTCGGTGGCTGCGGTGGCGTCGGCGAACATGAAGGCGCGGGTCATGGCTTCGGTGAGGTGTGGGTCGCGTTGCATGCGGCGGGTGGTTTTGGCGAGGACGTGGAGCATGCGTTGGCTGGGGGTGTTGCCGGGGATTTTGGTGCGGCGGAGTTTGGTGTGGGCTTGGTGGAATTCGCGGCCGAGTGCGGTGACGAGTAGGTGGGTTTTGGAGGGGAAGTAGCGGTAGAGGGTGCCGAGTGCGACGTCGGCGTGTTCGGCGACGGTGCGCATTTGGACGGCGTCGTAGCCGCCTTTGCTGGCTAGTCCGAGGGTGGCGTCGAGGATGCGTTGCCGGCGTTCCCGCTGCGCCGCCGAACCGTGGTCTCCCAGTTGCCAGGCGGGAAGGTCGGGCGAGCCTGCGGACGGCGAAGTTGCCATGGTGCGTGATCCCCTGTTGGTCGACTGCCAATTAACGTAACGTGTTCCACCTTGTCCAGCCGATCTTACTGAGGCACTGTCTGCTCGTTAATGGCCTGGTGAGCGAATGCACTGCTGAATAACTAAAACGTGTTCTATATCTCGTCGTCGGTGACTGGACGCGAAAGCGTTGCCGGCGGCGGGGTTTGCTGCTTGGTTTGGTTCGTGACGGCTTCGGATATCCAGCGCAGGGTGGCGGCGATCTGGCGAATCGAGTCCGCTTCGTTGGTCGCCGGGCTCGCCGGCACGTTGCGGGACGTGGGGCTCGCGGAGGAGTTCGCCCAGGACGCGCTGGTCGCCGCATTGGAGCAATGGCCTACCAGCGGGATCCCGGACCGGCCGGGCGCCTGGCTCATGGTCGTGGCCAAACGCCGCGCGGTGGACCATTTTCGTCGCCAGCAGAGACAGGCCAACTACCTCGACGAGCTGGGGCACGCGCTGCTACGGGAGGGTGCCGAGGCGGAACCGGCCCCGTCCGATGAGCTGGTCCAGGACGACCTGCTTCGGCTGATGTTCACCGCCTGCCATCCGGTGCTGCCCGCGCCCGCGCGGGTGGCGCTCACGCTGCGCACGCTGGGCGGGTTGCGTACCGAGGAGATCGCTCGGGCGTTTCTGGTGTCCGAATCGACGATCGCGCAGCGCATCGTGCGGGCGAAACGAACCATCGCGAACAAGGGCGTGCCGTTCGAAGTACCCGGTTCGCGGGAACTGGCCGGCCGGCTGTCCGCGGTGCTCGAGGTCGTCTACCTGATCTTCAACGAGGGCTACGCGGCCACGGCCGGACAGGATTGGACCCGGCCCGCGCTCGTCGAGGACGCGCTCCGGCTCGGTCGGATGCTCGCCGAGCTGCTACCGAAGGAACCCGAGGTGCACGGACTGATCGCGCTGTTGGAGATCCAGGCGTCCCGGATCAGGGCTCGCACGGGTGCCAGCGGCGAGCCGGTGCTGCTGATGGACCAGGATCGCTCCCGCTGGGACCAGTTGCTTATTCGGCGTGGTCTGGCCGCGCTCGAGCGCGCGGTGGCGCTGAGTGGCACGCTTGGGCCGTACTCGATCCAGGCCGCGATTGCCGCCTGTCATGCGCGGGCGCGGACCGCGGCGGCGACCGACTGGGCCCGGATCGTCGCGCTCTACGGCGCACTCGCGCGGATACAGCCCTCGCCGGTCATCGAACTCAACCGTGCGGTTGCGGTATCGATGGCCTCGGGGGCGCGGGCCGGCCTGGAGCTGGTGGACGCGTTAGCCGCGAGCGGGGCGTTGGATGACTACCATCTGCTGCCGAGCGTGCGCGGAGACCTGCTGAACAAGCTCGGGAGGTATGCCGAGGCACGCGTCGAGTTCGCGCGGGCGGCTGAGCTGACCCACAACGGTGCCGAGCAGGCATTGCTTCGCGAGCGAGCGGCGAGGGCCGCCGAAAGCTCAGCGGAGCAGTAGATTCACGGTCAGCTCGAGACGCTTCGTGACGTCGCTGGCGGATGCGCGTCGGGTGACCCAGGCGACGAGTACGGAGAGCCAGACGTCGCTGAGCACCCTGGCGATGGCGAGTTGTTCCTCGGTCGGTTCCGCTTCCCCCGCCATCGCCATCGCGAACAGGGCATCGATCTGCTTGCTGACGGTGTCGACTTCGGTGGCTGCGGTGGCGTCGGCGAACATGAAGGCGCGGGTCATGGCTTCGGTGAGGTGTGGGTCGCGTTGCATGCGGCGGGTGGTTTTGGCGAGGACGTGGAGCATGCGTTGGCTGGGGGTGTTGCCGGGGATTTTGGTGCGGCGGAGTTTGGTGTGGGCTTGGTGGAATTCGCGGCCGAGTGCGGTGACGAGTAGGTGGGTTTTGGAGGGGAAGTAGCGGTAGAGGGTGCCGAGTGCGACGTCGGCGTGTTCGGCGACGGTGCGCATTTGGACGGCGTCGTAGCCGCCTTTGCTGGCTAGTCCGAGGGTGGCGTCGAGGATGCGTTGCCGGCGTTCCCGCTGCGCCGCCGAACTGGCTGCGTCCGAGGCGAGCAGGGTGCCATCGGATGCGTTGGCTGAGCGGGTGTTCGATCGTGCTGCCATCGACGACTGCTCCGGAAACGTTCGGGTCGCGCGCGACGCGGTTCAGATGCGGTTTCCAGCCTACTCATATCCACGCGGGCATCCCGGCACGAACGCGCCGTCCGGCGTCGGCTACTCGTAGCTGATCTGCACGGAGTCGGTGACCGGTAGGGACTGGCAGGCGAGCACGATGCCCTCGGCGATGTCCTCGTCGTCCAGCACCTCGTTGTTGAGCATCTTCACCTCGCCGGAAACCAGCCGGCAGGCGCAGGCGCTGCAGGCGCCCTCACGGCAGGAGAACGGGGCATCGATTCCCGCCTCCAGCATCAGGTCAAGCAGTTTCGTGCCGGCCGGCCACGACAGTGCATGCCGCTGCCCGTCCAGTTCTACCGCTAGCTCGGTAGCGGGGCGATCGACGTCCGGAGCTGGCGCTGGTGCGGCCTCGAACGGGCTGTTCGACAGTGAGTGGAACTTCTCGATGTGTACCCGGTTTCGGGGTACCCCGAGGCTATGTAGCGCTTCCCGCGCGGCGTCGTAGAAGCCGGCCGGTCCACAGAGGTAGGCCGGTAGTTCGGCATAGGGCGCGAGCAACGCGGCCAGCCGGCCCGCGTTCGGCATACCCTGGAGCGCCACCAGCCAGTGCGTCACCACCAGGCGATCGGGGTAGGCGGCGGACAGGTCGCGTAGCTCCGCCGCGAAGATCACCGCCCGCTCGTCCGGGTTCGCGTACACCAGAACGACCCGACCGGAGCCGGCGGCCAGAATGGATTTCACGATCGACAACACCGGGGTGATACCGCTGCCGGCGGCGAGCAGGAGCACGTCCTCGTCCAGCGAAGCTGGCGTGAAAACCCCGGCTGGTGGCAGCACCGTCAACTCGGTGCCCACCCGCAGGTTGTCGCACAACCAGTGCGAGGCATAGCCGCCGGGGGTGCGCTTGACAGTGATCCGCGGCGCCGGATCGACATGCGGTGAGCTGGACAGCGAGTAGCAGCGCGCGACCGATCCCGTGTGCTCGCTTGGCACGCGGACCGTGAGGAACTGACCGGGCCGGTAGTCGAGCCGGTCGTGTTCGGCAGCGGTGGCGAGTTCGAACGAGCAGGTTTCGGCGGTCTCGGCGATCACCTTGCTCACCCGGACGGGGAATGCGGTGTTCACGGCGAGCTCCCGTTGGCGACGTCAATCTCACCGGAGCTGACGGCCTGTTCGATACTCGCGGTCAGCGCGACACAGCCGGCCACGGTGTGCTCCGTCCGTTCAGCGAGTTCCGGGCAGCCGCTCACCGCCTCGGCGGACCACTGGATGCTCGTGTGCCGCAGGCTCGTCTTGTGCACCAGCACCCGCTGCGCGCAGTTCGCGCAGTCGTGCGGCTGAAACCGCCCAACCAGGTAGTCGGCACGGTCCCGCCGAGTCCGTTCGTGTAGCCGCTCGCGTTCGGCGGTCCGGTCCGGCGGGCGTGCTTTCGCCCATGCTGCCAGCTCCGCCACGTTACCGTGCCTCCTGCTGCTCGGCGGCGCGCCTGGCGAGGTTTTCCGTCACTTCAGCCTGCCAGGCTTCGTTCGCGCGGGTAGTGTCCACTTCGAACTCAAAGCGCTGCACCATATCCGGGGTGACGTCGGCGGCATCGGTGTAGAACTGGTCGTACCAGCGGCGCAGTTGATACACCGGACCGTCCTCTTCGCACAGCAGCGGATTGTCGATGCGGGTCTTGTTCTTCCAGATCTCCACGTCTTGCAGGAAGCCGACGCCGACCCCCTTGGCGAACTTCGCGGCGAGCTTGTCCGCCTGCGCGTCATCCAGGCCGGGAAGTTTCTTCACGATGACACCCCACTGGAGAACGAACGAATCAGCGCTGACCGGATAGTGGCAGTTGATCAGTACCGTCTCCAGCTCGGTGCCCTTGAAGTCGTGCCACAAGTAGTTGATCATGTATGACGGTCCGTAGTAGGACGCCTCCGAACGCAGCAGATTGTCCTCGCCGGAATAGGTTGAGTTCGCTCCGACATCCGGCCTGCCCTTCGAATTCAGGTACTGCGTAGCGACATGTCCCTCGAACACGTTCTTGAAATAGGTGGGAAACGCGAAGTGGACGTAGAAGAAGTGCGCCATGTCCACCACGTTGTCGATGATCTCCCGGCAGTTCGAACCCTCGATCCGCACGGAATCCCAGGTCCAGTTGCTCCATTCGGGAGAGTAAGCGCCCTCGATGCGGGGTATGACGACGTTGTCTGGCGGTGGGTTTCCCTCCGGGTCGTGCCAGATGAACAGCTGGCCGTTCGTCTCCAGCGTTTGCCAAGCCCGGGTTCGTGCGCGGAGCGGAATTCGTCGCGCGTAAGGGATTCCCGCGCATCGCCCGTTGCCAGCCCATCGCCAGTCGTGGAACGGGCAGGCCACCGCGTTACCTTTGATGGTGCCCTGGCTCAGGTCGCCGCCCATATGCCGGCAGTAGGCATCCAGTACGTTCAGTACACCGTCCTCGCCGGCGAAGACGACGAGTTTGTTGCCGAATGCCTGCACGGCATGCGGTTGGCCGTCCCGGAACGGCTCGGCAAGTCCGAGGCAGTGCCAACCCCTGGCGAACCGTGTCGGTGGCGCGCCCACGTCGATCATGCGTACCTCGGATGCGCCATTGCTCGGGTTTGGCTGGGTCATCGGGTACCCCTAAGGTTGATCTTGTTCAGGGATTGATCGCCCTGACCCCTAAGGTTGATCTTGTTCAGGGATTGATCGCCCTGACCGCCCAGAAGCGATGGGGCGTGGCTTATCGGGTACTGCCGGTCGTATGGCTCTC
>NZ_SLXQ01000028.1 GCF_004340875.1 Tamaricihabitans halophyticus
GTCGACGTCCTCTGGGCACTGCTGCGCGACAACCGTCCCTGGCAAACCAGCACACCCGCAGCCATCAACGCTTGACACGATCATTGAGATCCTCCTGGCACCAGGCAACCTGCTGCGCTCGGCCATCGAACAACTGGGCGAGCTACGGAACCCCTGTGCTAGCGCACAACCGCCGCGCATCTGAGCACCACTGACCGATGATCTACCGTATAGATCCCCGATCGCGTGGAGCGCATGCTGACCACGGCCATGAGACTATCGGCATATGACTGCAGCTGGTGGCGACTTCGACCTCACGTCGGGCGAGTTACGAATCGTTGCCCGTTATGTTGCCGAGTCGGCGCAGAGCGTCCTCGCCGTGTTCGAGGACGCCTGCCCTGATGATCCACGACCGCGCGCCGCGATTGACGCTGCCTGGGAGTTCATCAACGGCGCCGCACGAACCAAGCTCCAGCGGGTTGCGTCACTAGCGGCACACCGCGCCGCAAGGGAAGCCCCGACCGAGACTGCTCGCCTGGCCGCCCAAGCCGCCGGAGACGCGGCCTCCGCCGCCTATCTGCATCCGATTACCAAGGGTCATCAGGTTGGCCATATCCTCCGCGCACCCGCCAACGTAGCGCGCATCGCGGAGATGCGGGCCGGCGACGATCCGGCCATCGCGGAGACGCTGATTGAGCAGGCACGCGAGCGTGCCACTCCGATCCTGATCAATGTGCTGCGCCGGTATCCCCTCGCGCCAGTGGGCCGAAGCCGCGCGGCACAGCTGATGAGCATTCTGGACGCCGCGCTGCGGTGAACTATTCCGGCGTGGTGGACCTGCGTTCGGGCGACCTGCCACGAGCAGGATCCGGTGCCCTTTCCACGGGCTGTTCCGGAATACTGGTTCGGAACGGCAGCGGATCCTCTGTGACCGCATACCAGCTCCGCAGATTTGCCGGCCTTGCCCAGGGATGCACTACCTCGGCAACTTGTTCATGCACATACAGAGCATGGCTACACGCCTCGTGCCAAGCGCTGACAAGTTGGTCGCGGGTGCGCACGCCACCGAAGAACTCCGCATGCAGGGCAAGCAGCGCGTACAGCGAGTGCCGCCACGCCGCCCACGCCGGTTTCGCACGCGCCGCGAGCTGGTCCGGGGTGACACCAGCGCAGACCAGACAGTCGCAGTTCCAGAAGTGATCGATATCAGGAGTGCCAGCGAAGACACGCTCGCAGGTATCGAGCCGGTGATAGCTGAGTAGGTGCTTGACGAATGCCGACGCACCTGGCGAACGTGCACCACCAGCTGGTCGTACCGGGTACAGGTGACGAAGGCCGCTCGTGGTCCCGACCGCGGCGGTATGTGCGCCGTGGCAGAGCGCACCGATCCCGAAACATCCGACCGCAGCAGCAGGACGGGCGCGACCACACGGTTCAGAAGCCGAAGGAAACCTCGGATCAGATAGTGAACGCCGAAGGGATCCTTGGCGTGTTCGAGAACGAACGCGACGGGTACGCCGAAGTGGTTGGTTTCGCGTACAAGCGCATCGCAGACGGAAGCCGAGGCGAACCATCTCGCGGCCACCGGTAGCACCGCCACGGTCAACGCGGGTTCTCGCGCCGCCGCGCGCAGGATCGCCCGCAGACCGGTCACGTCGCGTGGAGCGAGGTAACCCGAGTCGGTGAGCGGGAGCAAACCGAGCTCCCGCTGGCGTCGACACCATGCCGGATGGGTACCACTTCCGGCGTAGACCCGGCGGTTGCCGGAGTACCGGTTCGCATCGCACAGAATCGGGCCGTCAAACCCCTTGTCCCGGAGTCTGCGTACGGTCTTTTCGGGCGACGCTCCGGTAAGCACGATTCCCGTGTCGTACTCACTGGCGATCTCCGCAACATCATCCGCATTGGACAGCGAGCACTGAACAAGTAACTGCCCCGCTAGCTGCTCCAGTGCCCGATGCATCCTCTCACCGTGAACCACAGCCGGCGATATGTCACAGGTCGTCGCACCGACGCCAGGCGATATCGCGCGAACGGCCCACAGGGTGGTCACATTACGCGTGAAACGTGGTTCTTCTGGGCGATGTATTCGCCCAGAAGGCAGGAGAGACGAATCGATGTATACGACCGCCGGTAGTACTGGAACCGTGGAGATGCGCCAGCCTGTCCGCTGTTCGCGAATCTTGACTTCCAGTTAGCTAGAGATTCTAGCCTGGGACATAGCTAGTCATTCGCGGCGGCCGAACGGTCGTCACTCGGTGAGGAGTAACCAGATGACGGCACAGCTGAATCATACGATCGTGCGCGCACACGACAAGTGGGAATCCGCGCGCCATCTCGCCGATTTGCTCGCGCTACCCGAACCAACCGTGTACGGGCCTTTCGTCGTAGTGCAGACCGGTAACGGCGTCTCACTCGACTACGCGGACGACCACGGCACCCCGGATGGGCAACACTACGCATTCATTGTCACCGAGGCAGAATTCGACGAGATCCACGCGCGGATACGCGACCGGAACATCCCAATATCGGCGGATCCACTCGGCAAGGAGCCAGGCGTCATCAACACCCGCGATGGCGGCAGGGGCCTCTACTGGAAGGACCCAGCTGGGCACGACATGGAGATCATTACTCAGCCATACGGCGCTGGCGACTGATCCCGAGGCGCCAGGGCCAACGGTCGGCACGCACTCACTACCGTATGCCTGACCGTCACATGGTGTCCAGAAGGTGATCGGCGTCTGTGTACCGGGCGAGTTTGTCGGGGTCGAGCTCGATACCGAGGCCCGGCATGTCAGGGATGGCGAGCATGCCGTCCTCATCGAGCTGCCAGGTTCCCGTGGTGATGTCGTCAACGTACGGCGATCCAGTCACGTACTCGACGAAGTCCGTATCGGGCAGCGCCGAGGCGAGGTGGAGATCAGTCGCGAGCCCGACGGCCGTGTTCCAGCCGTGCGGAATGAGTTTGACGCCGTGATCGTGTGCGGCCCAACCGATACGCCGCAGCTCGCTGATGCCACCAACCTTGGTGACATCAGGCTGGACGATGTCGAACGCGCCGGCCTCGATCCACGGGTGGAACGACTGGCGGCGGGTCAACACCTCGCCCCCGGCGATGGCGACGTGAGCCAACCGGCGAAGGTGGATGTGGTCGTCCAGCGCGTCCGGCGGAAGGGGCTCCTCGAACCAGGCGACGCCATAGTCGCGCAGCATATGCGCGGTGCGCAGCGCCCACTTGTAGCCCTGACTCCAGGCACTGTCGCTGGCACCGGCGTCAACCATGAGCATCGCGTCGGCACCGATGGCCTCGCGCGCGGCCGCGACGATGCGCTCGTCAAGGCGCTCATCAAGACGGCCGAACGGTCCCCAGCCGATCTTGAACGCAGTCCAGCCGCTGGTGCGCAGTTCGAGTAGTTTCTCGTGCATCTGTTCGGGCTGGTCCATCAGCAGCGACGCGTAGGGACGGACGCGCTCACGATAGCGGCCGCCGAGTAGCCGACCGACCGGCTGGCCGGTCACCTTTCCGAGGATGTCCCACAGCGCGATGTCGATACCGCTGACCGCGTGGGTGATCGATCCGCCACGTCCCATCCAGAACGTGGCACGGTGCAGCCGCTCGCTGGTGCGCTCAGGCTCGAGCGCGTTACTGCCGATCACCAAGGGACGCAGCACCTCGAGGGCGCCTCGCACCAGGCTCTCGCTGGTGAAAACGCTGCCGACGCCAACAGGCCCGTCCTCGGTGTGGATCGTGACGAGGGTGTGTACGACGTCGTCCGGGGTCAGCTCCTCTTGCCAGCCACCTTCCGGCGTCGCACCGCGTAGTCCGGCAGCCCTGACATCGATGATTCTCACTGTTTCCCTTTTCGTTGCTGTGACGGTAATTCGATGTTCGGTTACCGCCGGGGCAGGTACTGCCCGGCGCGGGTACCGAGATGCTGTCCGTTGTGGACGACGAGCTGGCCGTTGACGACGACGTGCGGGACTCCGGTCGCATAGCTCCCGGTGAACGCGAACGTGTCCTGAGCCGCGAGGGTCTCCAGGTCCAACACGGCCAGGTCGGCGCAGGCGCCTACCTCGACGCGCCCCCGCCCGCGCAGCGCGAAACGTTCGGCGACTTTCGAGGTCATCTTCCGCACGGCCTCCTCGAGCGTCAGGTTGCGGGCCTGTAACACGTGGTGGGCGATGTAGTGCGTATGGCCGGTAAAGAAGAGCGGGTGGCGAGTACGTGCCGCGAGCGGCCCGTCGGTGCGACTGGTAAATCCATCGACACCGAGGCAGAACAGCGGGTGAGCGATTGCTTCGGCAACATGTTCGGCGGTGAACAATCGACCCATGAGCTGTACGGCGGGCATATCCGTCCCCGCGGCATGGAGGACATCGAAGAACGCGTCCCAGCAATCCTGCCCCCGCAGCTCGGCAATTCGCGTGAAAGGCAGGCCTTCCAGCTCGGGAGTTGCCGGGCTGGTCGCAAGGACCACACGATCCCACTGACCTTTGTGGACGAATCGCCAGTACCTGTCGCAGTCCCCGCGCAGCTGAGTACGAATCTCGGCATCGGCGAGTAGCTGCGCGGCCGTGGCTGGCCCGTCGGCCAGCAGCCACCCTGGCAGCAGGCCAGTGGCAAGGCCGATGCCGTGTGGGTAGGGAGTCATATCGGCGAGCACGTCCATCCCCGCCTCCCGTTCGGCGATCAGCCGGCCCACAGCCGCATGCCAGGCGTCCGGGGGCGCTCCGGTGTCGTGGCGAACGTTGAGGTGCGACAGCTGCGCGCGCAGGCCGTTGTGCCGCGCGATAGTGAGGAACTCATCCACGGCGTCAAGCAGGTGGGCATCGCGATTGCGGATATGGCTGGCGTAGATGCCGTCGTACCGCGCGAGCACCGCGGCAACACTGGTCAGCTCCTCCGTGGTCGCATCCCGGCCGGAGCCGTACTCGAGGCCGCTGGACATCCCGATCGCCCCCGCGTCCATCGCCTCTTCGAGGTGCCGGACCATCCGTGTGATGCCAACCGCGTCAGCGCCGGTACCGCGTACCTCGGCAGCATTGCGCAGGGCCGTGTGGCCGACGAACCACGCCAGATTCTGCGCGGTTCCACCATCGTCGCGATGCACGACGTCGAGCAGTTCGGCGAAGCTACGCCAGGTGACCTCGCCAAGGAACCCGTACGCGCGCAGCGCGTTGCGGGTCGCGTCGACGTCGGAGGTACCGACGGGTCCGTACGTGACACCGCAGTTGCCGACGACCTCAGTCGTCACGCCTTGCCGGATGGTGCTCTCGGCATCCCGGTTGCCGAGGATCGACCAGTCACTGTGGCTGTGCGGGTCAATGAAGCCGGGGACAACCGTCATCGCCGTGGTATCGATGCGGCGGCCGGCCTCGGCGCGCAGGCCTGGTTCGACGGCGACGACGCGACCGTCTTTGACCGCGATGTCGGCGTTTCGTGCGGGCGCACCCGTTCCGTCAACGAGCTGGCCGCCGTGCAGGACGAGGTCGACGGCCGGGGCGGTGGCGGCGGGCATCAACTGAGCTCCTTATCGTGCCGGTCGCGCACGCGCCGGAGGAAGATGACCGAGACCAGCGCCCCGAAGGTGAGGTAGAACGCCGGGGCTACATCGACCCCGGTCGATGTAGCGAGGAAGGTGTTCACGAATGGCGCGGTTCCACCGAAGATCGCCACGCCGACGTTGTAGGAGCTGGAGAATGCGGTCGAGCGAACCCGGGTCGGGAACAACTCGACGAACATGGCGGCCATCGGCCCCGAGACTGCGGCAAACAGGACGACGACGATCACTTGGCCGAGCAGGGCACCGATGATGGTGCCGTTGGCGACGAGCATGAAAGCTGGATAGGTCGCCAGCGCGAAGAGCACCATCGCGCCCAGCATCAGCTTCTTGCGTCCGATCCGGTCCGATAGCGCGCCGGCGGCGATGATCAGGGGTACTTCGATCAGCAGCGCTACCACGTTGGTCATCAGTGCGTCCGCCAGGGGAAGGGCACCGACGCCGGTGAGGAACGAGGGGAAACTGGTCGCCGTGTACCCAAAGAGGGTCACCCCGAAGACGATGCCGAGCACGAGCAGCCAGTTGCGGCGGGTCGCCGTGCGCCCCTCGTCATCGTTGGCGGGGTTCTCGGCGGGATTCGGCTGATGTGGACGGACATCCTCGCCGAGTTCGCGGTATGCCGGGGACTCGTCGAGCTTGAGCCGGACGAACAGCCCGATCGCCGCGACCACCCCGCCGACGATAAACGGAACACGCCAGGCCCATGCGTCGACGGTCTGCTCAGGCACCGCACGGATGATGGCGGTGGCAATGCCCGTGCCGAGCAGGAACCCGGCAACCGTAGATGCCTGGACAATGCCTGAGTACAACCCACGCCGACCGGTGCGGGCGTGCTCGATGAGATACGTCGCGCCGCCGGTCCACTCCGCACCGACCGCCAGTCCCTGGATCATCCGCAACACCACGAGCAGGATCGGGGCGAGCAGACCGACCGACTCGTACGTCGGGAGTAGGCCGATAAGCAGGCTCGACACGCCAACGATCACCATCGTCAGCGCGAGCATGTTCCGCCGGCCGGCGCGATCACCGAGGCGCCCAAGGAAAATCGCGCCGAGTGGCCGGCAGACGAACCCCACCGCATACGAGGCGAGCGCCACCAGCAGCGAGACCGCCGGCTCGTCCGAGGGGAAGAACAGGCGCCCGATGACGACGGCCATCGCGCCGTAGATCGCGAAGTCGTACCACTCCAGCACCGTTCCGAGCACCGCCGCGGTCGTGACCTTGCCCGGTACCTGACGACCGCTGTCCATGCTTCGCCGCGATGCTACTGACCCTCGTTCCATGCCCAACCTCTCCATGGGACTTCCTGACGGGAAGCTGACAGTAGGCCGAAAATGGCAGATGGTCAACCATCGGCCATTTGCTAAGGTGGGGCCACCCAACGAAGGAGTCCCGCCCGATGCCGGCACTGCCCGCTTTGCCCCCCGAGTCGCGTCGCGACTGGATCCTGCGCAACCTGCGCGAACGCATCGCCTCGGGTGAACTCGCCGCCGGCGAGCGGCTCGTTGAGCGTGACATTTCCGCGGACTACGGCATCAGCCGAGGACCAGTCCGTGAAGCGATCATGGTCCTCGAACGCGATGGCCTAATCATCGCGCACCCCTATCGCGGTGCCGTCGTCGCGGAGATCACCCAGCAGGAGATCGCCGAGATTCTCGTACCGATCCGGCTCGTCATCGAGAAGGTCGCGTTCCGGGACGCGGCAAAGGCAGGAAACGAGGAACTCCTCGCCACGCTCGACGGAATCATTCAGCAGATGGAGTCAGCGGCCGAGCCGCTTGACGCGCGGCGACTAGCAGATCTCGATGTCGCGTTTCATGAGGCCGTGATCGCGGCCGCGCAGCATACTCAGTCGCTGCAAATCTGGCGCACGATCCAGCCCAGGGTGCGGGCGTACTTCCTCCGCGACGCCCCGCATCATGACAGCCCGCACGCCGTGGTCGAACAGCATCGCGCGCTGCTGGACGTCCTCCGGTCCGGCGACCTACAACGCACCGAGACTGAGATAGCCAAGCACATCGGTATCTACCTCGACTGACCCTGAACCGCAATATCCTTATGGATTGCGGTTCGGAACGCCGGCCTCCGGCACAACCTTGAGGAGCGCAGATGCCAAGCAATACATCCCCGCTGATCGCGCTTGTCGGATTCAAGCGCACCAAGATCGCCATGGTCGGCGGCGTACGGATACTCGTAGTCCGCGCCGGCACAGTGCGCATTCTTGGCACGAAGGGGCGCGTCGAGCTCGATGTGACCGTGCCCGATCTCGCGGCTCGATTGACGAGAACCAGAACAGTCGAGCTGCGGTCAGCCGCCGGTTCCGCATACGTCTACGGGGTACCGGACGCAACCAGGATCCGCAAGGAACTCCAGGAACTCGCCACGCACGAACTGAATACGGCGGCCGCTGACGCGCAGGACGACATCGAAGTCCTCGGGCCGGTGCCGACTGGATTCACTCCACTGATCCCCATCAAGGCGCTCACGGGCCAGGTCCGGTTGAGTCGCACCCTCACCGATGCGCTTCATCGACGCGGAGTCGCGCACGGCTGACCCTGGCGGGCTCGGCAGACCGTTGGCCGCGCTCAGTGCGCCGTCTCAGCGATCCAATCCGGCGACCAGTCCCGCAAAGTGGCGAGCAGGTTCTCCCGCACCGGGTTGTCATGGCGTCCGGACCACACGGCCATGAGCGGGATCGTGGCGCCCACATCAGCCACCTGCCGGTAGACCACACCGGGTAGCCACAGGTATGTCGTCAGTTCGGTGACCAGCGTGATGCCGAGCCCGGAAGCGACCATGCCCAGTTGCGTCAGGATGCTGTCGCACTGGTAGCGGATCCTCGGGCTGAATCCCGCGTCCTGGCAGATCGCGATGATCTGGTCGAAGTGCCACTTGCCGACGTCACGACTGAAGAAGATGAACCTCTCCTCGGCGAGATCGGCCAGCCGGACCAGATCGTGTTTGGCCAGCGGATGCCCACTCGGGAGCGTCACGAACAGTCGTTCGGTGTAAAACGCGTAGGTGGACAGACGCGGTGACTCGATTCCCGTGCGCACCAGGCCAATATCGAGCTCGCCGGTTTCCAGCGCGTCGTACTGTGCCCGGGTGTTGAGTTCCCGCAGAGTGAGTCGGACATCCGGGTAGCGGTCGGTGAACGGGCGCACGATGGAGGCAACCAGACCAGCGAACCCAGCGGGTACACAACCGAGCGAGAGAAACCCCGATTCCCCGCGACCTGCCGATGCGACATGCGAGCGCATCGCATCGGAACGCTCAAGCAACGGCTTTGCCTCGGCGAGCAGTGCCTCCCCCGCCGTGGTGAGCCGTACGCTGCGGGAGTTTCGGTCGAACAGGGTGACATCCAGGTCGCGCTCGAGCTTCCTGATCTGCTGACTCAGTGGCGGCTGTGCCATATGCAGCATGCGGGCGGCACGGCTGAAGCTCAACTCCTCGGCCACCGCGAGGAAGTACCGCAAGTGCCGTAACTCCATCGGCTATCTATATCTGAAACGTCTCGCCGCTGTCGAGAGATGCGTATTGGACATATCGCTGCACCCGCCTCAGGGTAGTAACCCAACAAGCGAGCTGAACTGCTCGTTCGGCGGTTCGGCATCCGTACGAGTGCGGGCTTAGTGGGCTGGAGGCGACCAATGAACCTGGGTGCCCGGAGAAGGTGGCGCCAACCGGGAGAGCTGTCGGCGACGTATCCGTGGTGGGTGGAAGAGGCTAGGACCGCAGGGCTACTGCCGCCACCCTGCCCTCCGCTAACCGGATCGCACGACGTGGACGTCGCGATCGTGGGCGGTGGCTACACCGGCCTGTGGACCGCGCTCGCGCTCCGGGAGCGCGGTCCACACCTGCGGATCGCCGTGCTCGAAGCTGAATCGTGCGGCTCGGGAGGCAGTGGCCGAAATGGCGGCTTCCTGCACGGCTACTGGGAAATGTTCGGCAAGTTGTCCGCTATTCTGGGCGAGGATCGAGCATTGACCGTTGCCGCGGCAGGTTCCCAGGCACAGCGGGAAATCCTGCGGTTCTGTGCCGACCGGAACGAGGATCTGTGGCTGGAGAGCGCCGGAATCAACCTGGCGGCAACCTCCACGGCACAGCTGGCTGCCGTATCCGCCGCATTGCGGGCCAGCTCAGCAATTCCCGAACAGTTCCGCCCTCGCGAGCGACCGCCAACTGAACTTGCCCATGGCGGTGGATTCCGAAGCGCGGCGTACTTTCCGGAAGGCGCCACCGTTCAGCCGGCCCGGTTGCTCGGCGCACTGAAAAGTGCGGCCATGCAAGCCGGAGTGGAGATATACGAGGCGACTCCGGTTGCCAACCTTCGCCCCGGTGCGCCGAACTCGTTACGCACCCCGCTCGGCATGCTCCGCGCCAATGACGTGGTGCTTGCGGGTAACGCCTGGATGTCTCAGTACCAACCGTACGCACGGCACCTCACCAACCTGGGCAGTTATGCGATCGTCACGGAACCGATTCCAGAGGTACTTGATCAGCTGGGGCTGCGACGCGGCTTTGCGGCCAAGGACGCACGCATGTTCTTGCATTGGGCAAGAACCACACATGACGACCGCATAGTGGTCGGCACCGGAGCTGGCCCGATGAGTTACGGCGGCAGGGTCGGGGCCGTGCACACCACGCACACCGCCAGCATGGTGAGATGCGTGAACGCCCTGCGGAAGTTCTTCCCGGAGGCGCGCGATGCTCGCGTCGAGCATGCCTGGGGCGGCCCGATTGACATGTCCGCCGACCGGATCCCGTTCTTCGGAACACTTCCGGAATCGACAATCCACTATGGACTTGGCTATTCCGGGCATGGGGTAAACGCGACCTGGATCGGCGGTCAGGTGCTTTCCTCACTGGTACTCGGAGCCGATGACCGGTGGACGAACTCGCCCTTTTGTGATCGAAAGGTTCCGCGGCTTCCGCCGGAACCGCTCCGCTATCTGGGCGGAAAGCTCATCCACCGTAGTTCCCTCGCGGTAGAGGACAGTCTGGACCGCGGCGAGCGGCCTTCAGGAATTCACCGACTGGTCGCGACCCTGCCGCGACTGTTCGGTTTGCGGATCGGTCTGCGCTGACTCGCCGCCGACCACTCGCGCACCCTGACCGGCCCGGATACGACATCGATTGGATACGGCCATGAACGTACTCGATGGCATCGGGATCTTCGCCTACTTCGTCGCCGTACTGGTCATTGGCGTCACGACGATGCGACGAATCAGCAACCCCGCCGACTTCGCGGTCGCCGGAAACCGGATCGTCTGGCCGGTACTGTTCGCCACTTTGGCCGCAAGCTTTCTCGGCGGTGGCGCCTCGCTCGGCAGGGCAGGCGAATCCTTCTCGTCTGGATATGCCTTTATGTTCGCCGCGATCGCGTTTCCGATCCAGACGATCCTGGTCGGCTATTTCGTCGCGCCCAAGCTCAAACGTTACCAGGGCGCGGAAACGGTCGGCGATATCATGGGGCGCCACTATGGCAAACCGGTACGCCTGCTCACGGGGGTTATCTCCATGGTGTACTGCATAGGATTGCTCGGCACCCAGGTACTTGCCTTGGGCACGGTAGTGAACACGATCTTCGGTATTCCCACGACGGTGGGAGTTATCGTTGGCATGACCCTGGTGCTGGTTTATTCGACCGCGGGTGGCATGTGGGCAACCGTCCAGACTGACGTCTTGCAGTTCGCGATGCTCGGGGTGCTGCTCCCGGTCGCGTTGATGGTCGGCATCGGAAGCGCCGGCGGCGTTTCCGGGTTACTCGAGCGAATACCGGAGACTCACCTGAGCTTCTTCGGCGACTACGGTCTCATCGCGTTCATCGGGTTGTTCCTGGCGTTCGGGTTCGGCGAGATGCTCATCCCACCTTATGCTCAGCGGGCCCTGTCCGCGCCTGATCCGACGAACGCGCGCAAAGGCTACGCGAGTGCCGGCGTGTTCGGTCTGTTCTTCTATTTCGTCAGCGCCTCGCTAGGGCTCGTCGCATTGGTACTGTTCCCGAATATCGACCCAGATCAGGCTTTGCCCACCGTGGTCAGGGAGATCCTTCCCGTCGGCCTCACCGGACTCGTCGTGGCCGGTTTGCTTGCCGTGGTGATGTCCAGCGCCGACTCCTACCTCAACTCCACGACGGTGGTCTTCGCCAAGGACATCTTCACCACGTTCATCAACCCGAAGGTCGAAGGCCGCCGCTTGCTGCGGTACGAACGCGTGACAAATGTTTTCGTCGGCGTCGCGGCGATCGTGTTCGCACTGTCCGTACCATCCATTGTGGACGCCCTGTTGTATTCGTACACACTGTGGGCGCCTACCGTAGTTGTCCCACTCGTGCTCGCCGTCCTGTTCGGAGTACGCGCGCCGAAGGCGGCGATGGCCGCGATGCTGGCCGGTATGCTCTGCACGTCCGTGTGGACATGGCTACTGGAGGAGCCATTCGGGATTACCGGACTAATAGTTGGTCTGCTCGGCAATGCGGTAACGTTCACCGTCATCGCCGTCACCGCGGACAGACGGCGTCCGGTACTGGCGCACGGAGGTGAAGCATGACGTACTACGTGGTGGCGCTCTATGTTGTGCCTGTGCTGGTCGCGGTCGCCGCCCTGATCGTCGGGGCGATCGGTATGAAGTTCTATTGGGACACCGTCATCCGGAAGCGATAGATCGCTGTACCACGTGCGTTGATTCGCTCGGCGCGAGGAAGTCAGTTACGCGAACCTTCCTTGAAATCGTCGAACTCGAGGACGAGTGACGTGCCCACGCCGGCGAGGAGGGCCCAGAACGGGCTGGAAATGCCGAGGATGGTGACATCGCCCATGGCGACAACGAGGGCGATCAAGGCGCCGAGCTTGTAGCGTCCCTCGGTGAACGCGCCCCGGAAGGCGATGATGAGGACACCGAACATCGCCAGCCCGGCGACGGTGGAGATGAGTTCACTCGGAAGCGCGATGACCAGCCCCACGGCGATGCTGGCAAAGAAACCGAACAGCACAAAGATGACGCCGTTCACGACGGCTGCGGCATAACGACGGCTGTGGTGCGAACCGGCTTGATCTGAGCCGCAGATGGCGGTCATCGGGCCGGCGATGCTGGCGTTGTGACCGCCGAATCCAGAAACGAGGAGGCTGGCGGCTCCGCTGACCACGGTGATGTTGTTGACCGGGGGACGGTACTTCTCGGCGATGAGGACGCCCATGGATTGAATGTTTTCCGCCTGGATCACCAGAGCGAGTGGGATTCCCACCCCCAACATGGTCAGTGGGTTGAAGTCCACGCCGACCCACGTCGGCAAGGCGAGGTCGGCGTCGATCTGAGCCGAGGCGAATGAGTTGGTGAGAACGGCCGCGACGATGCCGAATGCGAGGGCGCCGATCACTCCGGGGACTGCCTTCACGAAGCGACTCAGCAACAGGAATCCGACTACGGCGGCACCGACCAGGAAGGGTCGAGTTTCAGCGGCGCCGATGATGTTGAGCGCGTACTTGAACAAGACGCCACCGATCATGGCCATCAGGATCGGCATGGGGAGCCACCGCACCAGGGTGCGGACGAAGCCGGAGAGTCCCAGGAGTAACACCAGAACGCTGGCGGTGAGATAGGCGCCGACCATCTCCGGCAACGAGTGATCGGCCAGGCTGGACACGGCCAACGCGGCAGCGGGAATGCTCCAAGCACCGACGATGGGTTGCTTGTAGTACAGCGCCATGACCAGTGAGATGAACCCACCGACCAGGTAGACCGTGCTGACCCACGACACCGTTTGCGCGGTGGTCAGTCCTGCGTCGGTGGCACCGTTGACCACGATCAGCGCGGGGCCGGTGCAGCCGAATACCGCCGCGACGACACCGGCGCCGATCGTCGAGATGTCGAGGGAACGCGGAAGTCCTCGCAGTCCAGCACGGTAACCTGGGCCGCGCTCGATGAGCCGCTCGGGCTTGTCAGAGCCACCGATCTGGTGGTCTTCAACATTCTGGGACATATCTGATCCCTATCGTCAGACCGCACCCCGTGAGTGCAGGTCACCTGATTCGGAGAGCACCGACACGTCCCTCTCAGTGGCTTCGGTGCGGTGGCGGGGAAACGCGCGGCGCGAGGGAGAACCGAGACGCCGGCTTCGCTAACAGGCGCGTCGGGGGTGGCCACGAGCCCGCGCCGAGCCGGTGACCCGGCTCGGCGCTAGCACGATCAGAAGAACCAGTGCTCGGGTTCGGCACCGTGCGGCGTAACGTCACTGAAGCGACCTTGATAGAACCCGAGCGGTTCGCCATCTCGGGTGCACACATCGGTCACCTTGCCGAAGAACACCGTGTGATCGCCGGCCTCCACGGTTTGGCCGAGCGCACAGTCGAGGTGGGCCAAGGCATTCGGTACCACCGGAACACTATGGTCGCCGTACTCCAGACCAAGCCCGCTGAAATGGTCCTCGCCGCGTTGTGCGAACCGCATGGCGATCGGCTGTTGCCGTTGCGACAGAAGGTTGACGACGAAGCGTCCCGAGGCGCTGACCGCCGCGGCGCTACGCGCTCCGTGGTTGAAGCACACCAGTAGTAGCGGCGGATCCAGCGACACCGACGTCAACGAGTTCAAGGTCATGCCATGGGGAATTCCATCGGACTCAGTGGTAATGACGGCAACGCCGGTGGCGAAACGCCCCATGGTCTGACGCATCGTGGTGGAGTCAACCAGTTGCGAAGTCACGACGCTTATCTCACCGCTCCGCCGGCGCCGGGTACCGGACCTCGTAGGTGGTCACGCCTTCCTCGGAGCGCCACGGTCCATGGGGCATACCCGGTGGCCGGCAGGCGAACTGGCCGGCATAGAAGGTCTGGCCCAGTGTCAGGTCGGTGAAGGATCCCTCGATGATGTAGACCTCTTCCCAGAACTCGTGTTTCTGCACCCCCAGCGGCGTCGAGTCGGCACCTGGTTCGTAGCGCAGGATCCGCGTGGCGACGCCGGTCGTCGGGTCGGTGGCGAGGACCCGTTCCTTGATCAGCGGGTCGTCGCCAGGGCACAGGGTGTAGTCGACGTCGGTGATATCGGTGAATTCGATCGCTGGCTTACTCATCGTGCTGCCTCCGTGCCATGGGTGCTGTAGCTTGCAAGGAAGTCGTTGACCTCGGCGAGCGGCTGGTCATAGCCGTAGTTGCGATAGGCGTAGCCCTTCACGACAAAAGGCGCGCCGGCGTAGAAGAGTTCGTACTGCTGGTGTCGACCGGCGAACTCCGAACCGATGGCGTCCCAGACCAGCTTGAACAGTTTGATCCGCTCCTCGGCGGGTGTGCCGGGGCTGCCGACGTAGCGGTCCATGTGCCCTCGGGTCGCCTCGTTCCGCAACTCCGCGACACTTGCGGGCAATTGCAGGACACCACCGCCGGCAAGGTCGCGCAGGATCCCGATTACGCGCGGGTGGATCTCGGACTGAAGCCCCATGGCCCCGTACAGCGCACGGGCTCCGGGACGGAACAGTCCCTGGTCGTCGCTTTCGGCGGCGTGCTCGGCGGCCAGCACACCCGACTCGACGATGGACACGAGGCTAGCCAACTCACCCAGCTTCTCCACTACGCCGGGGAACTTCTCGACGCCGTTGACCTCGGCTACCTTGTGTGCCAGCCCGGCCATGAAACGCAGCTTCGTGGCGAACCGGATCTGGGCCTGCCAGTTTCCGAGAACGTGCGCGCCGGTACCAAAGAACTGCTGGCGTAAGCCAGGCACATCCTTGTAAACGAAGACGTTCTCCCAGGGAATGAAGACCTTGTCGAACACCAGAAGCGCGTCGGTTTCGTCGTAGCGTGAAGTGAGCGGGTAGTCATACTCACTACTGGCCACAGGTGCATAGGGGCGCCGGCAGTACAACGTGAGCCCGTCGGTGTCGACCGGAACGGTGAAGCTGACCGCGAAGTCCTCATCTTGAGCCTGCAGGGGCTTGATGCACGAGACCAGGATCTCGTCGGCCACCGCGGCCCCGGTCGCGAGCATCTGCGCGCCCTGCACAATGATGCCGTCGGGCCGCTCCTCCGCCACGCCAACCTGGATGAAGTCTCCTTCCCAGGCATGCTCCGTGGTCGTACGAGAGGCCTGTGGCGGGATGATCGCGTAGGAGACGTACAGGTCGTTCTCGACCACTCGGCGATGAAAAGCGCGAACGTTCTCGGCCAGGTCCTTTCCCGGCCCGCGGTCGTCCGCGAATGCCTCTGGGTGGCGGGAAAAGGCAGCCACGAAGGCGCCCACGTGGTCGGGCGAACGCCCCACAAAGCCATGGGTCTCGGTGGCCCACAGCTGGGCGGCCCGCCGGTAGTCCGTCAACTCACCGGCGTCTCGTGGCGGTAGAAAGAGTCGATTGACAGCGCGCCCAGTCGCCGGATCCTCGGCCTGCATGTTGTTGGCGGGGTCAGCGGCCAGGTCGAAGAGGCGCCCGATCGTATGGGCGATCGGCGAGAAGGCGGGGTGTTCGACGACGTTCTTGACCGGCTCACCGTCGACGACGACGCGGCGGCCGTCCTCGAGTGAAGCCAGGTAGTCGGTACTAGTGCGCACTAGTTCTTCCTTACTGAAGCGGTGTAGGTAAGTTCGACGGCAGGCTGTCCAGGGGACTGGAGGTTCATTCGCCATTCCCGGCCGAACCGGAACTCTCCGTCGATGAGCGGCATCGTCCCTCCGAAAAGGACCATCGAGTCGCTGCTGGCGCCGGTGGATTCCCATATGGCAAGGACTTGGGCGATGGGAAGCAGTTGGGCGAGCGTGCCGTCCTGGTAGAGCTCATCGTCCAGCCAGGAAGCGACGGTGATCTCGTCCCAGGGAATCGACTCCGCCCGCCCGCCCAGATCGATGACGGTGTCGGCGATCGGCTTCGGACAGGCACCCTTGGAAGCCTTGATGTCGTGACGCTCCAACGCCCGGTCGGTGTGGTCGCTGCCGACCGTCAAGTAGTAACGCCCGTCGCTCCGGATCAGGACGGGCTCGACTTCACCCGAGGTCTGCTCCCCTGCCACCTCGACGTCCTCAGCCACGGTCAGCAGGTCAGCATCCAACTCGTAGAACGCGGGGACGCTGTCTGGTTCGGGCACGCCGATGGCCGCAAGTTCCTCGATGTGGTGCCGGACGGCGTTCTGGTCCCTTCCGGTATAGCCGGCAACGACAAGACGGCTGGGCGTCACCTGCACCGACTCGCCCTCGACGGTGCGTAGTCGGAGCGTGGTTGGTGTGCGAGCCATGACTCTCCTTGACTGTGTGAGCAACGTGCGGGAATGGGAAGAGCGCGGACCGAAAACCCGCTGGTGTGGTGCTATACGACGGGCACCGGCCAGCGCCGGTCCGCGAGTGCGGAGAATTCGGCGCGTGTCTTTCGAGGAAGGGCGGGATCAACGTCGACGTAGGTGAAGCCTTGCTCCGTACCCGCTTCGACGAGAACCTCGCCGGTTGGCGCCACTACTCGACTGTGACCGCCGAGCGCGACGCCGTGCTGTTCGCCGACGGCGTTGCACGCGATCAGGGTGGCCTGCTGCTCGACGGCACGGACCGAGGTGAACAACCGCCAATGCTCCAGCCTGGCCGCCGGCCATGCCGCGCATACGATCAGCTGTTCGGCCCCTTCATCCACAAGGCTGCGGAACAGCTCGGGGAAACGCAGGTCGTAACAGGTGGTGATGCCCGAGGTGGACGCGGCGACCCGACCGACACCGAGCTGATCGCCAGCGGTGAGCAGCTCCGACTCCTGCGAGCCGTAGCCGAACAGGTGTACTTTGCGATATGCGGTGACGACGGCCCCGTCCGGAGCGACGACCGCCGAGGTGTTGTAGAGGCGTCCATCGGCACCGGCCTCTACGAAGCTTCCGAGATGGACGAACAGGTCGAAGGCGCGCGCAGCCGCGCGTGCGGTCGCCAATGTGGATCCGTCAAACGGTTCGGCGCGGGATGCATACTCGGCGAACGAGAAGTATCCGGCGGTCCACATCTCCGGGAGCACGAGCAAGTCGGTGTCGCGGAGATCGTGCTCCGCCTCGAGCATGCCGGTGACTCGAGTGACCCGGTCCTCGACGGACTCCTCGCCGGGACTGGCGAGTTGAAGGAGGGCGATCTGCATGGCACAACCCTGGCGCGCTGCCAGGCATACCGATATCGGATGGACGCCACGTCATACTCGGAATCGCGCAAGCGCGAACGCTGAGGAAACGAACGAATCGACGTCGGATCAGGGGCGCGCCGTCAGAAGCTTCGAGGGCGTGATGCCGTAGCGACGCCGAAAGGCGGTGCCGAATTCACCGAGGTGGAAGAAGCCGCATCGGTAGGCGATGTCGGTGACCGACAATCCGGGTTGCGCTGCGGTCAACAGCGCATGCGCGCGCTCCAGGCGCTGTTCCCGGAGCCATCGCAACGGCGAGGTACCCACCTCGCGCCGGAACGTCTGCTGCAGGGTGCGGACGCTCGTGTCGCAGGCCTCCGCGACGGTCGTGACACTCAGCGGTTCGCTCAGCCGGTCCAGCATGAATTCCATTGCCTGGCGTACACGCGACGAGTTTGGCCGACCGTGACTGGTGTTGTTCCTGGGCGTCCGGTCGTTCGGCTGAGTCATGAGCAGCGTCTCGAGAATCAATTGCTCGAGCTGCCACACCAATTGCGGGCGATGGTCGGCAACCTCGGAATCGGCCAGGCTCATGGCCGATTCCAGTAGGCCGTGGAGTGCCACCACGCTCGGCGCGAGGGCGACGGCGAAATCGACGGACCCGACCTCGCCGGTCAACGCCGACGCGATCGACTCGACTCGATCGCGGTCGAGTCGCACGACCAGCTGATCCCAGCCTGGGTCGAAATCGAACGCGAACTCTCGATGAGGGCCGATGATGACGCCTCGGTTGGGCGAAGCGGTCGCGACGTCGTTTCCGTAGCGAAAGGTGCCGTGGCCGGACAGGGGAAGGGTGAGCAGATAGTCATCGAGCGCACCGTTGTCGGAACTGACGGTGACCTCAGTGCCGTAGCGAAGCCGATTGACCGAGGTGTCCTGCATGCGGACATGCACCAACCTGGTGGCGAGGCTCGCGCTTCCGGTCTTCACCGTCAGAGAGTGCGGGCGCAGCGTTCCGGTGCAGGCATCAACAGTCTGTCCGGCGTCATCGACATCGTTCAAGATCGCGCGGCCGCGATGCTCCGTGAGCTGCGCTAGCGACGGGACACTCATCTCATCACCCCATCAGCAAGCGAGCAATCCGTGTCCGGTGCTTCAGTCTTTTGGGCAGCTATCGTGTTCGATGTCGCGCCCCGCGTCAACGGACGCGGGGACATGAGCGCCGCACGGCCTTGGCGTAACCACCTTTGCAACGCTGTCGTTACCGGATTGGTTACGTTCCCTACGCCAAGGGCAGTGTCACATGCGGCGGATCGGGCTTGCGACGGTACTCGCTGCGATGGTCAGTGTGCTGACGCCAGGGACGGCCAACGCACAGGAGGAACCGCTGCCTGTGCCGTACAACCTCTACCCCGCGGCGGCGGCAGCGGAGCTGACCAACCCCGGTGCGCCGCCACCCGGGGCCAACGAGTGGAACTGCCAGCCGACCGCGGAGCGCCCGTACCCGGTGGTGCTACTGCATGGCCTGTTCGTGAACCAGACGATGAACTTCCAGACCATCTCACCCCTGCTGAAAAACGATGGATTCTGTGTGTTCAGCACGACGTATGGGCTGTATGGCGGAGAGACTTTCCCGTTGAACCAGATCGCGGCGCGCGCATCGATCGAACGCAGCGGCGGCGAAGTCAGCGAATTCGTGGACAAGGTCCTTGCCAGGACTGGCGCGAAAAAGGTCGACATTGTCGGGCATTCCGAGGGCGGGGTGGTCGGCGCCGAGTACGTCAAGCACCACGGTGGCGATACGAAGGTGAATAAGCTCGCCAGCCTTGGCTCCCCTCTTCGAGGCACTGACCCGTTCTTCGTGGCGAGATTGGTGAACGCGCTGAAGGGATTTGGGCTGAACTGGCTCGTTGATGGGGTGACCGAGGAGTCGTGTCAGGCATGCATCGATGTGCTCGAAGGTTCTGCCTTCCTACGGAATCTCAACGAGGGCGGAGTCGCCGTTGACTCGGTGGAATACCTCAACATCGCGAGTAACTACGATCAGGCTGTCTGGCCATCCACCAGCGGTTTCATCGACGACTCTCCCGGTGTGGACAATGTCGAGAACATGCTGATGCAGAATGAGTGCGGGCAGGATTTCGGCGACCACCTCAAGATGGCGGCCAACTTCAATCTCGTACACCGGGTCGCGAACTTCCTCAACCCGAGTCATCCGGTGCCACCGTGCCGGTTTGTCGCTCCAGTGCCCTGACTCGACCGCCTCGGCGACACTCCCTCACCCCTTCACTCCAAGATTCTCTTACCTGCCCACCATGAACGCCATCTTCGGCACCGCGCGCATCGGGGCCGAAGTGTGGCTGCGGAGCCTGGCCTTCGCGGTCGCCGCCAGCCTGGTGGTCGCGGTGGACAAGCGACTGCGGCGAGGACGCGCATGACCGCCGTGGATACTGCTCCTGGTGTGCCTTACTTGCGTGGTCCGTGGCTCGCGCCGGATTCCGGGCGAATGCGACACGAGCATATGGCATTGGACCTGCGTTGTTGGCCAACCACGTAATCTGTTCGGTTCCTCAGTGGCTACCAGCCAGCAGGTGACGAGTCAGGCGAGGGCGAGGAACAGCTTTTCGAGTTCCTCCTCGGTCATGGCTTCGATCTCGTCGTCATTGTCGGTTGTGAGGCACTCGCGTAGACCACTGGCGATGATCTTGAATCCGGCGCGGTCGAGGGCGCGGGAGACAGCGGCGAGCTGCGTGACGACATCTTTGCAGTCGCGTCCCTCGTCGATCATGGCGATGACGCCGGCTAGCTGACCGTGTGCGCGGCGCAGGCGGTTACGTACCTGGGTGACGGTGTCCTGATCGCTGATCATGCTGTTCTCCCTGCCTGTCCGAGAAGTGACAGTACACCTGTCGTCGGTTCACGGCGTCGGTTTGCTTCGTGTCCACGGCCATCGTCGTGACGATCTCGCCTCACGGGGGTGTCCGTCACACCATTGCGCTGCGGGCACGGCCGCCTTGACCTGGGCGACGTGCATCCCACAGCCGGCCCAGGTGGTCTTACCGCAGACGCGACAGGTCCTAGTGCGACACATAGCCACCCTCATCCTTTCGGCATGGCCGGAGCCCCGGCACGGGGGCGCCGGATCTCGGCGAAGCTGGGCACCGCGGCCACAGTGGATAACGCGTCGAACAACGCTCGACCCTGCGCCGGAGTAGGCAGCTCGGTCAGCACTGGCCCGAAGAAGGCGTGTCCGTCGATCGAGAGGATCGGACTGCCGCCCGGTTCGCTCAGCGCATCCTGGCTGGCTTGGTGGGCGACCCGGACCGCTGCGTCCTGCTCAGATGAGTCCGCCGTGTCGGCGAGTTCGTGCGGCAGGTCGGCCTCGGCCAGTGCCGCACGCAGCAGCTCCGCGTCTACGGACCTGTTCCGCTCGTGGATCGACCGGGCCAATGACACGTGAAAGGCGGTGGCGGCCTGAGGGACGTCGATCGCCGCGCGCACGCGGCCCACGCGCCGCGAATCCTCGATCCTGCGCCGATGGGCAGGATCGACCTGCCGGCCGTCGTTGAGTACCGCGAGACTCATCTGCCGTAGCTCGGGCTGTTGTCCGTCAGGCAGGCAATCGGCCAGCCACCGGTAGGCCAGCCAGGCGAAGGGGCAGACCGGGTCCGCATACAGCACCACCTCGGTCATCCTGCCAACTCCTTGTCCAGTGCCGCCAGCGCCGACTCCAGTCGCACGGTAGCTTCCCCCGCTACCGCCGCTAGTCCATCGTCGGGCACGACCTGCACCATCACCGCCGGGTTGATGACTTCCACCACCGTCAACGACTCGTCGTCGACGTCCTGCCGCACCACGACATTGCACGGCAGTAGCAGCCCGATCTCCCGAGTCGCCGCCAGCGCTCGGTGCGCCAGCGGCGGATTGCACGCGCCGAGGATCACATAAGGCTCCATCGACTCACCGAGCTTCTCCCGCAACGTCTCCTGCACGTCGATTTCGGTCAGTACTCCGAAACCAGCATCCGCCAACACCGCGCGTACCCGCGCTACGACCTGGTCGAACCCCGCACCCCGATACGAGCGCGACAAACCCAGCTCCATCTCAACCTCGTTCCTTTCGATGCCCCTGGGGGTATAGGGTATCATATACCCCCAGGGGCATTAATTTTGCTCGGGACACCGACCGAAGCACCCAAGCGACGCCGCTGGGATCCAGGCGTCCAGCACGACCCAGCCCCTGTCCTGCGCGACAACGGGTTCAGATCGAGCTCGGCGATCTCCGGGACGAGCTCGGCAAGCCGGACGATCCGCAGCACGATGTCGCGGACCGCGTCAATGGCCACACCACACTCGTAGAGGGTGTCCGCCGAGCGAATCGAGTGCAGCTTGTCGTCGACGACGGCCGGTGTCACATCACCAGTGCCGTGGGCTTACTGTGCGCGGCCAGCGCGAATCTGCCGGGTTTGGGCAGGTAATAGGCCCCTGATCGTCGTAGCCCGACCATTCCTGCCCATTCGTCGTCATACACAAGGGCACGCTCTTACTGACTATGCGCTGGGCACACGCATCAGTGAATTGGGCCAGTTCGCTGTATCGGGCGTGGTCCAGCTCAGTAGCGACCACGAGCGCCGGATCGCGAGGGATGGCGACTTGACCTAAGGCGCGGGCGTGCCACCACACTCCGGAAACACCGCACCTACGCCGTGACCTCCGGAGTATTGCTGGTGATCAGCGCGTCACGGTCGGCGATGCTGATACGAGGCGCATGGCTGGACATGGGATCTGTTCTTTTCTGGAATCAGAGGGGCGCTGTCGGGTGAGCTGGCTGAATTCCGTGTGTTTGGGCGGGTTTTTCAAACGGGGCCACACCCGGTGTCAGAACCTTGGCACTGGTCGCTCCAGTACGACGCCAGGGCTCGCGGGTATCGCGAGGAACCGCTCTAGAGAATCTCCAGCGACACCACAGATCGCATCGCGGCAACGTCGCCGGTCCATTCCGCCTCACGCCGTGGCAGCGGCATCGGTGGGCACTCGGGTTCGGGCTCCCCACGAGCAGGATCGGCGATATGTAGCGCCACGCTGTCGTCGCACCCTGCGGCTCCCGGCCTGGGCATTTACTCCGCACCTATAGAGAGCAGGGACTGTTTCAGGATTGGTGGGTTCAGGTTACGCAGTTGTCCTGAGACGTCACAATCAACGCCACCATCGGCGAACTCCTCCGCGAGCTCACCGTCGCCCCCACCCGCGACTACCAGCCCACCGGCAAACTACCAGGACCAACCCCAAAAAAACAAAACGGCCGAACCCCAACAACGAGAGTTCAGCCGTTTCCGATGTCTTGAGACATCACACCGTCGGGACGGCGGGATTCGAACCCACGACCCCTTGACCCCCAGGCACCTTACACATGCAAAACACCAGGTCAGACGGCGTTCGGGATAGTCACGCAACGGCTACCGACGTGCATGTATGTCCATCACCGTACGGGGAGATTGTCACGCAGTTAGTCGGTCAGCGGGAAGCTCGCTGGCTTGCTGCCAGTTGCCGCCCAGAGCAAGTTACCTTGCTGCCCCTAATGCGGCAAGGTAACTTGGAATCGTGCACCTGTCAGACCCGGTGATCCTGCCCAGCGCACGCCGTCACGGGATAGCCGACGACGACATCCTGCATGCCTACCGCAACCCGATCAGTGCATGGGAGATGGATGAAGGGATGACCATGCTGGTTGGCCCGGACACAGCGGCACGAACGCTGGAGATCGGCGTCGTGGACAGCGAAGAGGGGCCGGTCATCGTCCATGCCATGCGCGCCCGAGCGAAATTTCTTCAGAGGAGGAGGTGACCACGATGCCACGCAGCATGCAGGAGATCATCGATCAAGCCGACGAACTGGCTAGCCGATTCGAGTCCTACAGTCCGGCCCCAGATGACGAGCGCGACGCGCGTCCGCTGGAATCACTGCGTTCAGCCGTCGCCAAGAGAGCAGCGGCAGAAACCGCAATCGTGCAAGCAGTCGGCGAAGCGAGAGACGCCGGCTACTCCTGGGCAGGGATCGGCGCATTACTCGGCACATCAGGCGAGGCAGCCCGCCAGCGCTACGCACAAGCGGTTACGCACTGACAGCATGGGGAGTGGGCACATATTGGCGCCTCCCTGTAACACGCAGACACCCATTGGAGAATCAGCCTGACAGACGCGCCGATCCAATTGGGTGCCAGTCCCAACGGCGCTCAGCACCTTGCTGATCTACTAAAGTTACTTCATCAATGGTTACGGGGCAGACTGGTGTCTGAGTCCCTAGGGCTTGGATGATCGGCTCCGCAGGTTGCGACGTTGTACTGTATCCGATCGTGACGTGCGGAACCCATGAATCAGCACCGCCAGTCACACCTTCATCGCGTCCAATGACCGAACGTGTGGCATCTTGCACCGCTTGACGGATTGGCTCAAGATCGTCGTTTCTCTGAATGCCCAGCATGATGGCCTCAGGGTGGTAAAGAATACGTCCAAATGTGACGTCGACTGGCGGTATATATTTAAATCTCTCTGCCGCAGAGTCCAGCATCGATCCGGCTGCGTCAGTGGCGATCTCGTTTGTCGATCCAGCTACTAATATTGTCATATGCAGCCATTCAGGCGGCGTCAGGTGAATACCTTCAAAATCCCGAAGCCTGGATTGCACATCTTGTGCTATATCCCGCAACGATAGGTTCTCACCAAGAAGCACATGCCAGTACAACTTTCCTTCACCGGCACGCGGCTCGGAACGATTTTTCCATCTATCAATGAGGTTTGCCGGAAACGGTGACATAGCCCTCCTTATGCTTGCGCTCCGAAGTGAAATTCCCTGATGGATCGCCTTAGTTCAGACGCTATGGAGCTGTCTCGAAAATATTGCTCACTTAATTTTCGATCGACGTTCTCTGTATATCCAGTCACGGTGGCCACACGCAGCTCAGGGTCTAGATCCATGACTTGTCGGATCTGCTCCGCGGCGCCGTCCAAGTCGCCATTCAACAGATGAGCCAGCCCAGCACCAAGTCGAACCTGAGCCCAAGTCGCAGGCACACGAGGCGCACCAGCTGCCCAGCACTGATCTGCTGTAGCTGCTGCCCTCAACGCGGCATCGTGGTCACCGGTGTGAGTTGCCACCGAGAGCGCAAACACCGCCTGCCTGGCGAGCGGAAATGACCAAGCAGACATCCCAGAGTCATCAGGTGGCTGCACCTGCTCATCCGCTACGCCCTCAGCTCGCTGAAGCGCCTGTCGCGCCCTTTGAACATCGCCAAGCAAGGCAGCAGCATTCGCCTCTTGATAAGCGAGCTGAATCCTGATCGGATCAGAGTTGCTACTGGTAAAACCTCGCTGCGCAAAGTCTGCGGACTCGGCAAACCTACCCTGCCACCTGGCTGTTTTCGCCTGCACTGTCCATGCCTTTGATTCACTGGTGCCCGCTTCTTGAGCACACAACAAGGAGGCTTCGCCGTAATGCATTGCCCTCTCATTCCGACCTAGGTCGCCCAGCAATAGGCATACGTGCGCTAGCAGGTCGGCTTCTATGCGCACTAGTTCTCGCGTTTGTCTTAGTCGGTGTCTACGACCTTGCAATAGACTTTTTGTCTCGTGGTGCAATCGCATTGCATCGTTGAGTGCCCGCTGTGGAGGGAGCTGCGTATGCGCGGCCGCGAGGGAAGTGGCTGCCTGGCTTATACGTTCGATCGTCTGATCGCTGGTATTTGTATCAGTTAGCCACTGACTCAACGGCATCCGCGGGTCGGGCAACGTCAACGCACTCGATATAACGTCGCCATCGGGCCGCGCCAGTTCCTGCATGTCTGGCGGCCAGGAAGTCGCCAGCGAGGCCACCACGGGCAAGCCAAGCGCTTCAGGAGATGTTCGCAGAACGGCAGATAGCTCATCCCGCCAGTCGACCGGGACTACGCGCCCCTTCTCCCAGTCGGTGTACATCCGCTTTAGGCTCGCGGGTTTTGGCGGCGTCTTGCCTCGACTCTCGCGCGCCTTGGCTAAACCGCGACACACATCGCCTTGCGACATCCCCGCTGAGATGCGCGCCCGCTTAAGCGGCGTGACGTCTTTGTCATCAGTACTCAGTGGGGGCACCTCCAACAGGTCGCAATAGTCGCTGGTGAGTGGCTGGTGAGTCGATCGACTCACCAGCCACTCACCAGCGACTCATCTACTCCACGCTCCATTTTTCGCCGAAGCTAGAGGCATGACACAACGAACAGCCACCACGACCGGATACCCGGGAATCGTGTCCCGATCCATGGGCCCGGACGGACTACTGCGTCGTTCCTTGCTCAAGGTTCGTCACCCGATTGGTCAACTCGGTGACAGCCGTACGGAGGCTCACAAGCTCGCCGGCCATCTTGGCGAGATCAGGTTGCAGATCCTCATCATCGTTGGGTATCCCGTTAACGAAGACCCCAACTGCAGGAGTTGTCGCCAGCCAGCCTTCATCCTGAAGCGCCCGCAACGCTCGCTGGGCCGTACCTAGCGAGACGTTGTGCAATTCGGCAACCTGCCGGTTACCCGGAAGCTTGTCACCGGGCCGTAGAGAGCCATTGCGAATCTCTTCACGAACCGTCTCGGCCACACGTTCATAAGAAGCCATTCCGATGCGTTCCACATCCCAAGCATACCCCAACTGACTCATTCCGACATAGGTCACTCTTTTGGGCTAGTGCACACTGACTCGTACTGATATAGATTGCTATATATCGAACCTAAGAACGGGGAACACCGATGAAGTTTGTACGGATCGCGTCTCGCGAGCACAGGACGGCTGTCGAGTTGGCTGAACTGGCGATGTGGGAGCAGGAAGAGGTGGTCTCGCAGGCCGAACGTGCGGAGGCGGAGCAACTAGTAGCCGACGTCTTGGGGTGCTCAGATCAGGAGCGGTTAGACGCCTTGGTGGCTCGGCTCGACGAAGCCGTAGCGACGCCGGATTGCGCCGCGGTCCGACTGTTTCCCGAGCATGCCGGCCGGCGCGCTATCGAGAGTGAGGAGGCGGCGTGATGAGTGCGTTGTCGGAGTTGACGTGTTTGGGGTTGTCGCGTCCGGGTGTGGCTGCGTCGGGTCGTGAGCGGTCGGTGTGGTTTTCCCGGTTGGCGGGTGTGCATGAGCGGTTGGCGGCGGAGTCGTCGGGTGCTGATGCGGCCGCGGAACGCGCGCATGCGGCGCGGTGTCGAGATCAGGCACGCACCGTGGTGGGGGGCTTGTGATGGTGTTGCTGGTGCATGTGATCGCGGCGGGGGTGCTGCTGGTCACGGCGGTATCGAGCGGGTCAGTGCTGGCGTGGATGGCGGCGGGGTTCGCTGTGCTGGCGGCTGTTGCGCAGTTCTTGCTCGCGTTGTCGAAGCCACGTTCTCGTTCTGCGAAGAGTGTGACCACCGAGCGCAGGGTTTTGGTCACTGTTGTTCGTCCGAAACGTTGATTGTCTGTTTGTCCATTGAGGAAAGGAAACCTTGTTATGTCGTTCACACGGTTCTTGGGTTTTGCTGGTCTGTTGGTGGTCGCGATGGTGGTGGCGGCGGGGTTCGGTCCGGAAGCCGCACGGGCCGCCGGGATTGCGGGTTTGGTGGGTCTGGTCGCTCTGGTGGCGGTGGACCTGTCGACCAGCAAGAAGTCCAGCACCCCACGGCAGAAACCGCAGCAGGAGGCACGGCCGGTCGCCACCCGGAGTCGGCGTTGACCAGCGGCAAGTGTTTCGGCCAGGGCCACATGTTGTGGCTGCTGGGCCGGGCTGTTGATCCGAATCAACCACCACATGAGGCGATCAGAGAGATGGATGTTGTGGCTGTCGACGAAGACCCCGGCGAGCCCGATGCCGGCCGGGATAGGCCGATCAGGGTGGTGTTCGAGGAGAACCTGCTGGTGCTGGGACCGGCCAGCAGCGGCAAGTGTGCCTCGGTGTCCCGGGTGAGGATCCCGTACGTGGGGGCCTCGGCAGCCGTCGAGCTGATCCGCGGAATCCACAACGATGCGACGCGAGGGAGGTGAT
>NZ_SLXQ01000029.1 GCF_004340875.1 Tamaricihabitans halophyticus
GGATCAAAGCGTCCCACCACCACAAAGCGTCCCGCCCTGACCAGCACCGGGACGCTTGGGACGGATGGGACGGACACCCGCGCACTCGCCAAGACGCCACCAACCACGGGAGTCACACCAATGAACCGCGCACCCACCGACATCACCCCAACGCCAGCGGAACAGCCGCGTGAGCTGCTGACGGTCGTGGCCGCAGCGGAACGCCTCAGCATCGGCCGCACCACCATGTACGGCCTCATCAAAGACGGCCACATCACCACCGTCCACGTTGGCCACCTCCGCCGTGTTCCGGCAGACGCCCTGACCGCCTACATCGAACACCTCACCGCAAGCCAGCAAGCAGCCTGAAAGGAGAACCATGCCACGAAAAGAGCGCCCCGAAGGAACCCGCCGGCCGAACGGCGCCAGCTCGATCTACCTCAGCAAGTCGGACGGCAAATGGCACGGCTGGGTCACTGTCGGCATCAAAGACAACGGCGAGCTCGATCGCCGTCACGTGCAGAACAAGGACGAGTCGAAAGTCATCAGCGATGTACGCAAGCTCGAACAACAGCGGGATACAGGAAAGGTCAAGAAGCCGGGACGCTCCTGGACAGTCGAGAAGTGGCTGACCCATTGGTTCGAAAACATTGCCGCTCCCTCAGTCCGCCCCAAAGCTGCGAGTTCGTATCGAACCGCGGTCTACCGGCATCTCATTCCGGGGCTTGGCGCGCATAGGATCGACAAGATTCAACCTGAGCACTTCGAGAAGCTTTACGCGAAGATGCGCGACTCGGGTTTGTCGCCTGGCACTGCGCATCAGGTACACCGGACCGCTCGAACGGCCTTCGGTGAAGCCTCGAGGCGAGCACACATCGTGCGCAATCCTGTAGAGCTCGCGAAAGCGCCTAGGACAGAGGAAGTCGAGATCGAACCATTCGAATCGGATGAAATCGCGGATCTCATTTCCGCCGCACTGTCGAGACGTAACGGCGTTCGGTTCATAATTGCCCTCTCGCTGGGAACGCGCCAGGGAGAAACCATTGGGCTGAAGTGGTCGCGACTCGACAAGAACCGCAAGGCCCTGCGTATCACCAAGCAATTGCAACGCGGAACCTGGAAGCACGGATGCAACGACCCGCACGCATGTGGCGCGAAGTACCACAAGACGGTGCCTTGTAAGGAGGACTGCAAGCGTCACCAGCGAGAGGTCTGCCCGCCACCCTGCTCTTCAAACTGCACCAGCCACGCCCGGTGGTGCCCTGAGCGCCACGGCGGCGGTCTGGTGGAAGTTGACGTCAAGTCGAAAGCCGGCAGACGCGGAATCGTGCTTCCTGACCAGCTTTACGATCTGATCATTGCGCATGAAGATCAGCAGGCGAAGGAACGGGAACTCGCGGGCACGGAGTGGCACGCAGGCGACTGGATGTTCACACAGCCGAATGGGAACCCGCTGGACCCACGCCGCGATCTCGACGACTGGAAGGCGCTCCTAAAAGAGGCCGGCGTACGGGAAGCTCGGCTGCATGATGCGCGGCACACCGCCGCCACCGTGCTACTGGTGCTGGGCGTACCCGAGCGCGCGGTCATGGAGTTCATGGGCTGGTCGAACACATCGATGGCGAAGCGCTACCAGCACATCACAAGTGCCCTCAGACGTGATATCGCCGACCGGTTGAACGGCTACCTTTGGGGCTCATGACCGGCTGCTGAAGCGCCAACTGCAACGCGAAATGCAACGAGTCCTAGCAAAAACGGCCCTTGCCAGCCTCAGCGAGGGCCGTTTTTGCTGGTCAAAGAAGTGGCCAGGGACGGGTTCGAACCGTCGACCTTCCGCTTTTCAGGCGGACGCTCGTACCAACTGAGCTACCTGGCCCAACCCGTTTTCCGTGAAAACCGGGCGGTCGAGGCGTGGTCCGTGGCTTCCACGGACCTATCTCACCCGAACCGCGACCCTGACGGGACTCGAACCCGCGACCTTCGCCGTGACAGGGCGACGCGCTAACCAACTGCGCCACAGGGCCTTGCTTTTCTTGCGTGCTCCCAACGGGATTCGAACCCGCGCTGCCGCCTTGAAAGGGCGGAGTCCTAGGCCGCTAGACGATGGGAGCCCGGTCGACTCGGTGAACCAACCGACCGTGCTCTCAGTGGCTAAGGCGGAAAGCCGATCCCCTGGGAGCGAGATAAGCATATGACACCTGGTTCGCGACCTTTCACACGGGGTCCTCATCCCGCGTGCTCGGCGCTGACCTGCGACGGAACCGCACGACCCACTCCGCGTGGATCATCCGGCCGCGCCAGCCTGCTCGCCGCCGACAACGAGACGCCGGTCACAGCAGGTGACCAACGGCGTCGCCGCCTACCGCTGCGCCGGTGGAACACCATCCTCTCCCGGCAGCAGCCCGAGCATGTCGAGCAACCGCGCGCAATCCTCCGCGTCCAATGAGCTACCCGCAACGGACAGTCGAGCGCGCCGCACCTGGTCATCCGAGACACGCGAGACGTCCCCGTTGCGCTGCATCGGAACGTCGCCGCTGGACGACGAGTCCTGTTGCATCAAGAACTGCCGGACTTCAAGGGAACCACTCATTTGGGCCTCCTTGGCCTCCTCTTGTGTCGGTTCGACGGCGAGGCTAGCCAGCTGTGGCGGCCAACCACAGCCCCCCGCAGAGTGAACCCGTAGATACATAGGGTTGACTCGCTCAACCTCGTCTCCGGGCTCTCATTCCATAGAACCAGAGAAGTCCGGTTGGTTACGAACCGATTGAATTTTCTTCCGCGAACCCTCGCCAAGGTTCCACCTGCGTGCAACAATCGAGGCGCTGACACACCCCCGGTCAGCGCCTGTGGAGATCCCCTCCGGCCCCCGCGTTCCTCCCCCTGGCGCGGGGGCCTCTCCATGTCCGCGGTTGGTAGCGACAACGCTCCACGCGTGTCGAACAACACACCTGAAGCGATCTCGAGACCGAACCGTTACCCTGGCCGCGTGCCCCGACCATCTCTGTCTCGCAAGAGCAAGCGAACCGCCGACCGGGCCGACTCCCCGACGAGCCTTGGCCGGCACCGCAGCTCCACCCTCGAGACCAACGAAAGCGTCCCCGATCAGGAACTCGAGTCCTATCTCGCGGCCCTCGCGCCCGAGTCCGACACCGAGACCACCGATACCGGCGGCCGATTCGGCACCCCACAGAGCTTCCGACTGCGGCTGACCCCGATCGCCGGCGAACAGCTCAGGGAGCTCGCCGCGGCCTACGACACGACCCCCGAAGCACTGCTGAAGGACTGGGTCCTACAGCGCCTGGCATGGGAAGTACAACCAGCGCCCAGTCGCTAAGCGCACTCACCCGGGCCCGTGTGACGAGAGCCACATTTACCGCCGCAACTTTCCGCCGACCTCGGGCGTCATCAGCACGTGCGCCCCATTGGGGAGGGCGCGCGGAAGGGACTCGGGGTGAACTGGCACATGACCGGTGGCCGGCGGCGACTGCTGTCCACCACGGCAATGGGATTCGCACTCGTCGCCACACTCAGCATCAGCGCATGTTCGGCCAGCAGCGCGGACCCCGCCGAGCCGGCCGCTGAACAGTCCGCTGCCGCCAAGGTGAGCGTCCAGCCAGCCGCCGGCGCCGAGGACGTCAGCCCGGTCGAGCCAGTCACGGTCAAGGTGCCGAACGGCAAGATCAACAGGGTCTCGCTGACCAACGCGGAAGGCAAGGAAGTCGAGGGGGCGCCGGCCAAGGATGGCCGAAGTTGGCGCGTCACGGAGCCGCTCGGCTACGGCAAGACCTACACCTGGTCCGGTACCGCGACCAGCGACAGCGGGGAACGCGGCAAGATCGCCGGATCGTTCCGCACCGTCGAACCCGCCCAGCTGATCTCCGCCGAACTCAATGTCGGCGACGGCAAGACCTATGGCATCGCGATGCCGATCAAGGTCACCTTCGACGCGGATGTGACGGACAAAGCCGCCGTAGAGAAGGCCCTGAAGGTGCAGACCTCGAACGGCACCGAAGGCGCCTGGGCATGGCTGGACAACCGCAGCGCACACTGGCGCCCCAAGGAGTACTGGGCGCCAGGCACGAAGGTCGAGGTGAACGCCAATATCTACGGCGTGCGATTCGGCGAGGGCGCCTATGGCGCCAGCGACCTCAGCTCGGAGTTCACCATCGGACGCGCGCAGATCGTGCGGGCAAACACCCAGACCCACCGGATGAAGGTGATCAGGGACGGCAAGCAGGTCGCGGACTACCCGGCCAGCTTCGGCCTCGAGACCGACCCGGGCAGGGTGACCAAGAGCGGGATCCACGTGGTGATGTCCAAACACACCTCGTACGCGATGACCAACGAGGAATACGGCTACCGGGACTACGTGGTGCCGTGGGCGGTGCGGATCTCGAACAATGGCGAGTTCATCCACGGGTACGCGCCGTCCATCTCCGCGCAGGGCAACAGCAACGTCTCACACGGCTGCGTGAACCTCGCCCCGGACAACGCGAAGATCTACCACGACGGCGCGCTGATCGGAGACCCCGTCGAGATCGAAGGCAGCGACCAGCAGCTCTCCTCGGCCGACCACGACTACTACGACTGGACGCTTTCCTGGAAGCAGTGGCAGGGCAAATCGGCCGCACGCGGCTGAGCGCTAGTCGGAACGAGCGGGCGCGTCCGCGGCTGACCCAGCTGACCTGTCGACTACCTGCTCATCGAGCACCGGGAACCTGCGCGGTGTCAGGAACAGCAGGATCGCCACGATCAGCACGCCGACGATCAGCAACACCAGGAAGACGTTGTGCATGCCCGAGTACAACGTGTGCCGCAGGTACTCGGCGCTCTGCCCGGCCAGTTCGCCCTCGCCGAGCGCTTCACTGACCCCGTTCACATCCCCGGGCAGCTGGCCGGCGAGGCGATCCGGAGCTTCGGCGAGCCGGTTGGCCATGGTGGTGTTCGAAACCGCGCCGTAGACCGCCGCACCGAGGGCGGAACCAAGGAACCGGGAGAACTGCACCGCGCCGGTAGCCACGCCGCGCTGGGACCAGCCGAGCCCAGCCTGTACACCGACCATGAGTGCCGCGGTGATCAGGCCAAAGCCAGCGCCGAGGACTGCCGCGGCGAGCACACACTGCACGACCGATCCGGGATCCGGCAGGGTGAACAGCGTACCGCCGCCCAGGGCACACAGCAGGGCGCCGACCAGCGCGGTGTTCCGGAACCCGATACGCAGGTACAACCGCGCGGACACCGCCGAGGCGAGCGGCCAGGTAATGCTCATCGACGCCAGCACCAGACCAGCCTCGATCGGTCCGAGCCCGAGCAGGCTCTGCCCGTACGTCGGCAGGAAACTGGTCGGCCCGATCACCAGCACGCCCATCCCCAGCATGGCAAGGCAGGAGCCGGCGATCACTCTGCGCTGGAACAACCATGGCGGCAGGATCGGCTCGGCCGCTCGCCGTTCCACGAACACCGCGAGTAGCCCGAACACCCCGGCGGCGACGAACACGCCGATGCTCATCGGCGAGGACCACGCCCATCCAGTGCCGCCCTGCAGCAGGCCAAGCAGCAGCAGGCCGGCGGCCAGCAGCACCAGGCTGGCCCCGAGGTAGTCCACCTTGCGCCGGGTGTTCGGCACATCCTCGTGCAGGTAGCGCACCAGCAGGAACAGTGCGACCGCGCCGATCGGCAGGTTCACCAGGAAGATCCACCGCCACGACACGTACTCGGCGAAGGCGCCGCCAAGCATCGGCGCTACCACCGCGGAGATCCCCCATACGCTGGACAGCCAGGCCTGCACCCGGCCACGCTCGGCGATCGAGTACAGATCCGAGGCGACCGTGGAGATCGTCGCTTGGGCACCGCCGGCACCGATTCCCTGAATCGCCCGGAAGATGATCAGCGAAACCATATTCGGACTGATCGCGCAGAGCAGCGAGCCGAGCAGGAAGATGCCACTGCCGGCGAGCAGCACCGGTTTACGGCCGTAGCTGTCGGCAAGCTTGCCGTAGATCGGGATGGTCACCGTCTGTGCCAACAGGTAGCTGGAGAACACCCAGCTGAACAAGGAGAACCCGCCGAGGTCGGCAACGACCTGGGGAACAGTGGTCGCCACGATCGTGGTGTCCATGGCGGTGAGCGCCATCGTCGCGACCAACGCGGTCAGCACTCGCCCGCGACCGGCGACACCTGCACTTTCCGTCGTGCGCATACTCCCAGCTTTGCCTCTCGAGCGAAGTCGAGGTCAAGGTCACCCTCACCCGAACGCTCGTGACCTCCGCCTCGCCCTACTGTGGTGTGGTGAGTTTTGTACGGAATTGGCCGCCGGTGGAGACCGAACCACCCGTGCGGCACCCCGACGCGCCAGCACCTGGCACCAAACTCGGGCAACACTACTCCCGCTGTTTCGGCTGTGGCGATGAGCAGCCGGGTGGCCTGCGGTTGAGCGCCACCGCTGGTGAGGGCGTCTCGCTGGTGGCCGAGTTCGAGGTGACCGAGGCGCACGAAGGCGCGCCCGGCCTCGCCCATGGCGGACTGCTTGCCTGCGCCTTCGACGAGGCGCTTGGCGGGGCGAACGCCATGCTGCGGCTGCCCGCGGTCACCGGGCATCTGCAAACCGACTTCCGGCGACCGGTGCCAGTTGGCACCCGGCTACACATCACCGCGCAGGTGGACGGGGTCGCCGGCCGCAAGATCTACAGCAGTGCGGCCGGCCGGTTGAACGGACCGGACGGCCAACTTGCCCTGCATGCCAGGGCCCTGTTCGTGATCGTGGACGTCAGCCACTTCACCACGCACGGCAATCGCGAGCAGATAGCGAAGCTGAGCTGGGACCAGGCCGCGCGCGATGAACAGCTCGACTTCAACCCCTAGGGCCCGATGTTCTTTCTGATGGTCGCCGGGCTGGCCCTGCTCGCCCAGGTTTACGTGTGGCGCCGGATGGTCTGGGACACCACGCGTCCTGGCCGCGCCAGATGGATCGGCACGGCCGTGCTGGTCGGCATGTTCCTGTTGATGCTCGCCGCGCTACTCGGGGCCCGCGAGATGCGCCCCGAGACGGCCAGGTGGTTCGCCTGGCCCGGCTACCTGTGGATCGCGGTGCTGATCTACAGCACGCTGGCGCTGGTAGTGCTGGAGCTGCCCAGGCTGGTGCTGAGCCGGCGACTTGCCCTACGTGGCCGCGTGCAACGGCACCGCGAACCGGCTCGCGAGCTGGCCGAACCGTCCGGTGCGGCGGCCGGTCCGGAGCCCGCCGAGTCCGTGCCGGCACCCGAGGAACCGGTCGATCGCGGCAGGCGGTTGGTACTGGCCAGAGGAACCGCGCTTGCCGCGGGCGTCGCCGCGCTCGGCGTCGTCGGCTACGGCGCGAGTTCTGCGCTCGGCCAACCGAACGTCAAGCGGGTACCGGTACGGCTGGATCGGCTGCCGGCCGACTTCAGCGGCTTCCGGATCGCGGTGGTCAGCGATATCCACCTCGGGCCGCTGGCCGGTGCCGCGCACACCGAGCGGATCGTGCGCACGATCAACGAGCAGCAACCTGATCTGGTGGCGATCGTCGGCGATCTGGTGGACGGCTCGCCAGAGCACCTTGGTGACGCCGCGCGGCCGCTGCGTGATCTGGACGCACCGGAGGGGAGTTTCTTCGTCACCGGAAACCACGAGTACTACGCGGGTTTCGAGGGCTGGCGGGCAGAACTGGAGCGGCTGGAGGTGTTCTCGCTGCTCAATGACCACACCACGATCAGCAGGGGCGCCGGCCGGTTCACGCTGGCCGGGGTCAACGATGTGGCCGGCGAGGACATCGACGAGGGGCCGGACTTCGACCGCGCCCTCGCCGGCACCAGTGCCGATAACGCGAGGATCCTGCTTGCCCACCAACCGGTGCTGATCGACGACGCGGTACGGCACGGGGTCGACCTGCAGCTTTCCGGACATACCCATGGCGGGCAGATGTGGCCGGGCTCGTTGCTCGTCGGGCTGCAGCAGCCATCGGTCGCCGGTCTATCCAAAGTAGACGACACGATGCTCTATGTGACCAGGGGAGCCGGTTTCTGGGGCCCACCCGTGCGGGTGGGCGCCCCACCGGATGTCTCCATCGTCGAGCTCGGCGCCGGACTCAGGTGAGCGTGCGCGGGCGGATCTCGTTTGCCCGGTCTACCAGCGCGATCCGCTGCAGCCGGGTATCCGCCAGCCGCGCGAGCGCGCGGTAGCAGCGTTCCAGGCCGAACCGGAGTTCACGTTCGGACAGTTCCCAGCCGAGTACCCTTTCCCCCGCCGTGTTGGGTTCGGCGCCCGGCATCCCCGCAAGCACCCAGCCGTGCGCTGCCTCGAGTACTTCGGCCGTCAGCAGGGCTCGGCGCTCGGCGTCCAGGCTCAACGCCTCCAGCTTGCGTGCCGCATCGAACAGCTCCTGATGCCGCAAAGCTTGCGCATCCGGCCCGCCGTCCTTCGGCACCCGGCCATTCGGCCTTGTCTTGATCTTGATCGCGGCGACTTGGGCGTCCACGTAATGACTTGAGGAGTCCGGCACGGATTCGAGCACTTCGACCGCGCCGGTACGGGCACCCTGTGCCAGGTAGACCCTGGCCAGCCCGAAGGCCGCGCTTACGTAGGACCGATCGGTGCGCCAGACCAGCTCGTAGAAGCGAGCCGCGCCGAAATAGTCGCCTTCCTGCTCCGCGCTCACCCCAAGCGCCAGTTTCGGCGAGATCTCGCCAGGCAGCTCGCTGTACACGGCGTCGAACGAGGCGCGGGCATCCTTCGACCGCCCGGCCGCAAGGTGAATCAACCCCTGGTACCAGTGCAACCGCCAGTCATACGGCCGGCCGGATTCAGCGGCCAACCGCTGCGCCGCACCGAGCTGGATAGCCGCCTCACGCATCTCGCCAAGCTGCAGCCTGGCCCGCACCAGCCGCAAGCGCACCTCAACCGAGTTCGGTGGGGCCACGGCAAGCATATCCACCAGTTCCCTCGGACTCGCCGAGTACGAGCTCGCGACCAACCCAGCAGCCACGTCGTCGGTGTCCACTTGGGGCACCGGCAACCCATTGACCAATTCGGACAGTTCTGGCAGGGCTGGCCTTGCCTGCTCGTCGGTGCTGAACAGTTGGGAGCCGAAGGTGCGCATCTCCGGGCTGAACTCGGTTGAGTTGCCCGGCCGGGGTTTACCAGTTCCGAGCGCCATGATCTCGCGCAGCACACCGTGCAGCTGGTCGGCCATATCCTCGCAGGAGGCGAACCGCCGCTCCGGTTCCTTGTGCGTGGCCTTGCGCAGCACCCGGTAGAACGACCCGAACAGGGTGAACAACGGCACCTGGTCCGGGGTGGGCAGATCGTGCTTGTAGGTAGAGGTGTACCCGGTGAACTCGAAGGAAAGCACCGCGAGGGTACGGCCGATGGTGTAGATATCCGAGGCGATCGAGGCACCGGAGGTGGCCAGCTCGGGCGCGCTGTACCCGGTGGTGAAAAACAGCGGGCTGGAGTAGTCGTCCATCCGCCGGACCGCACCGAGGTCGATCAGCTTCAACTGCTCATGCGTCTGGATCACGTTGTCCGGCTTGAGGTCGCAGTAGAGCATTCCCTCGGCGTGCAGGTAGCCGAGCGCGGGCAGGATCTCCAGGCCGTAGGCGATCACCTGACCGATCGGCATCGGCTCGGCGCGTTTGGTCTCCCTGTGATGCGCGAGGGCAAGCTGGCGCAGCGACTGGCCGCCCACGTACTCCATCACGATGTAGCCGATCTGGTGTCCGGTACGCGGATCGGGGTGTTGCACGAAATTGTAGATCCGGACGATGTTCGGGTGCTCGACCTCCGCGAGGAACCGCTGCTCGGCTACGGCCGCGGCCATCGCCGTCTCGTCCCCGGCGTCGATCAGTCCTTTGAGGACGACCCAGCGGTCGGATACGTTGTGGTCCTTGGCAAGGTGGATCCAGCCGAGACCGCCGTAGGCCAGCGCGCCAAGTACCTCGTACTGGCCGCCAACCAGATCGCCCGGGCTGAGCCGGGGCCGGAAGGAGAACAAGGTGCCACATTTCGCACAGGTCCCCTCTGGCTCGCCGGGCGTACCGTTCGAACTCCGGCCGACCTTGCTGCCGCAATTACCGCAGTAGCGCTTTTCTTCGGACACCACTGGGTTTGCCCGTACCGCCGATGCCGGGTCGCGATACGGGACTCTCGGCACCTCGACCAGCCCGGCACCGAGCCGACCCCTGGATGAACCACGAGACGACGACCGGCGGCTGAGCCCGGGGAACGCACTCGAACCGGTTCCCCTGCTCGAGGTCGGCCCGGAGCCGGAAACCGAGCCGGAACCGGATACCGGACCGGAACCTGAAGCGGGACCGGACCCAGATGCCGGACCGGAGCCGGACATCGGACCCGAATCGGAGAGCGGCCCGGAGCCAGTGTCCGGCCCAGCACCGGGCGCGGATGGCGTACCGATACTGGTAGTCGGCGGCAGCACGCTACGCGTACCCGGTTCACCGGGATCGGGCTGTGGAACCGGCTTCGGCGCAGCCGGCACGTGTTGCGTCGGCGAGGGCAGGGCCAGCGCGCTGGTCGGCAGCGGCGCGTTCGGATCGGCCTGCCATTCCGGGGTGACCGCCTGCGTTTCCGGCGATACCTGTGGCAGCTGCTGCCCGCCCGGCGGAGTCTGCCTTGCGGCCGGCTGACCGCCGGCCGGGGTGGGTGGCCCTGGCCGGTGTTGCCCGCCGGGCGGCGGTTGCTGCGGGGGACGCGCCTGCGGAGCGCGAGGCGGTTGCGGCTGCTGGCCCTGGTTGTACTGGCCGTGGGGGTGCTGCGGTGGCCGCCCCTGGGGTGCTTGACCCTGGGGTGTTTGACGTCGCGCAGGTGGAGCCTGCCGAGGTGGCGGCTGCGCGCCCGGTTGCGGTTGGGCTTGCTGACCGGTGCCAGGTGGGTTGGTTACCGGCGGGTGGACCGAGGTCTCCGCAGGATCGTGCGCCGCGTGCCGAGCGCCCTGCACACGCCCCTGCTGGTCGCCTTGTGCACTGTCGTGCGCGCCGCCCTGCCCAGCCTGTTCCGGCTCTTCCGGCCGTGCACCACTGTTCATCGTCTGCCCCGCCTTCGCCGATCAGTCCTGGTACTTGGGTGCGGGTGGCCGCGGCGGAGCGCCGAGTTCGCTCAACCACCTGCCGTAGCTGCGGGCCCACTCGCCACCGCGGAAGTCATCCAGCACCGAGTTGACGTACCGGACCATGTCCTCGTTCTCCTTCGGGATGCCGATCCCATAGGGCTCGGTGGAAAACCGCGGTCCGACGATCTTGGTGTTCGGATCCTGCGCGGCCATCCCGGCCAGAATCGAGTCATCCGTGGTCACCCCGGCCACCTGGCCCTGCTGCAGTACCACGAGGCAATCCGACCAGTTGTCCACCTGCAGCGGTTTGCCGCCGGCCTCGGCGATGCGGTCGATCGAGGTGGACCCCTTCGCCGAGCACACGTTCCGCCCGCGCAGGTCCTCCAGGCTCTCGGCACGGGAGTTGGCGTTGACCAACAGTCGCTGGCCGGCAGTGTAGTACTCCGAGGAGAAGTTGATGTCCTGCCAGCGCCCGCAGGTCATCGTCATGGTGCGCGCCACGATGTCGACATCGCCGTCCTGCAACGCGGGAACCCGTTGCGCGGAGGTGAGCGCCCGGAACTGCACCTTGTTCGGATCACCGAGCAGCGCATTGGCGATCGCCCTGGTGACGTCGATGTCGAAGCCTTCCATCTGCCCGGTATTCGGGTTACGGAAACCGAACAGGTAGGTGTTCTGGTCGATACCGGCGATCAGATAGCCACGCTCGCGGATCTTCGCCATCGTGGAGCCAGCCGAGATATCGCTGTTCGGGCGCAGGCTTGCCGTCGGATCACCACAGTCCGGCGCCGGTTCGTCATCCACCGGCTCGGGCTCTCCAGCGTTCTGCGGTAGCGGCCGCTGCGCCTCGTTCACCCTGGCCAGGTCCACTGGCTGGCCAACATCGCCGCAGGCGGTGATACCGGCGAGCGTGAGCACCGCGAGGACCGCGGGCAAGATCGTTCGTAGGCGCATCTGCGGTGCTCCCATCAGCGGTATTCCCTCAGTCGCTCCTGGATACCGACCGCGACTCCGCCCGCCGCGACCAGCGCGAGCAGCGTCATCCCTGGCGCGAGCAACAACAGCGCGCGCCCGCCGTACACGGTGCCAGCACGGAACTCCTGGCGCCCGGCCGAGATCCCGCGCTGCAGTGATTCATCCAGCTTGCGGAAGGCCGTGGCCACGCTCTGCTCTTCGGCTCCCACGGCGAGTTGCTGCGCCTGCTCGTAATCGCCTTCCTGGTCCAGCTTGCGCATCTGCTGGTGCCGTTGCAGCCAGAGTTTGGCGTTCTCGGTGGCCGCCCGCACATCGTCGGCATGCTCCGCCCCCTCGGCAAGGCCGCGAGCCTCGGCAAGCAGCCCACCGTTACCGTCCGCGCCGACCAGCCGTTTCCTTGCCGCGTCGAAGTTCTTCTGGAACGCGTCCCCCTCGCCGCGAGACACCAGGGTCATCGTCTCGTTCGCGCGCCCTTCCAGCGCCGCGATCCGCGCACGGCTGAGTACATCGGCCTGATTCGAGCCGTGTTCTCGGCCGTCGTTGACCAGAATCGCCTGCGTCAACATCGCCCCGGTCCCCCACAGCACCGCGATACCAACGGCGATCGTGGCCACCAACAACCCTTTGTTGATCACCCGATTGGTCCTGCGGGTGAGGTAGCGCTGGGTGGCGATCAAGGCGACAAGCAAACCGATCCCGAAGATCGCCATCACCCACGGGAAGGCGTTCGCCTCGTCCTGCTGCTCACTCAGCTCGGCCGAATCGATCTGATACAGCTTCCGTGCCGCGGGCAGGATCTCCTCACTCATCAGCGCGGAGGCTTCCCGTAGGTACGCGGCGCCGGCGGGAAAACCCTGCCGGTTGTAGGTCCGCGCGGTCTCGACCAGACCGGTGTACACCGGCAACTGGGTGGCCAGCGTCTTGACCATCAGGTCCGCTTCGGAGGTCGCTCCCTGATCACTGGTGGCCTTGGACAGCGCGGCGCCGGCCCGCGCGATGTTCAGCTCGTAGCTCGATCGCAGCGAATCCGGTTCGATACCGCCGTTGAGGAACGCGGTCGCCGCGCTGGCGTCCGCCTCGGACAGTGACCCGTAGATCTGCTGCGCCGCCGAGCTCAGCGGCTCCCGGTAGTCCGTCAGATTAGTGACGACATCGCGTTTGTCCTGTGCCACGATCGTGCCCACGATCCCGGCGATCATGGCGAGCACGACCAGCCCGACCCCGATCATGGTCAGCCGGCCAGGCGAGGTAGCGGCCGAGTCGCGCAAACGCCGCGCGATGGCCTTGGGTAGCGCGAGCAGCCAGGCGACGCCAGATGCTGAGGCGCCGTCCCCGGGGCCTTCCGGGCCCGCGGCGGCCTGATCACCGCGCAATGGGTCCTGCTGTGGTTGCCCCATAGGAGTTGACCCCATTGGAGTTGAACCCATTGGAGTTGAACCCTGTTGCGCTGGACCTTGTCGCAATGGGGAAGTCATCCCGCCGTCCTCCCGCAAATCTGCGCGCTGGCTCTCACGACTGCGAATCGACCGGCGGAACCCATATCGACAAAGTGAACACCATCACGACTCCCGACACAGCGATTTCGGTAAACCGAGCTGAAAGTAGTAGACCGCTCACCCGGCCGCGACACTCGGGCGACCCCAACCGGTTACCCACCGGTACGGTTCGGCCATACGGGGGTGAGTGCCGGCCGCCCAGCGAGCACGGCAAGCACGTTACGCGCCGCTAGGCTGGCCATCTCGGTACGGGTCTCCACCGTCGCCGAGCCCAGGTGCGGGATGAGCACCGCGTTGTCCAACTCGAGCAGTCCCTCGGCGACCTCGGGTTCCCGCTCGAACACGTCCAGTGCGGCGCCCGCGATCCACCCCTGGCGTAATGCCGTCACCAGTGCCGACTCGTCCACCACCTGGCCACGGCTGGTGTTCACCAGGAACGCGTCCGCCCGCATGGCACGCAGTGCATGCGCATCGATCATGCCGCGGGTCTCACTGGTCAGCGGGCAGTGCAGGGAAACCACATCGGCCCGCTCGAGCAATTCGGACCTGGACAGATAGACCGCGTCGAACTCCGCCTCGACCTCGGCCGACACCCGGTTACGCGCCGCGTAGGCGATCCGCATCCCGCTCGCGCGGGCTCGCCGTGCCATCGCCTGACCGATCTGTCCGAACCCGATCAGCCCAAGCAGCTTGTCCCGCAAGCCGGAACCGAGCATGAAGGAGAGCTCGAAGGACCACGGCTGACGGTCCCTGATCAGCCGCTCCCCTTCGCCGAGCCGGCGGGTAACCATCAGCAGCAGCGCGAAGGCAAGGTCCGCGGTGGCATCGGTCAGCACCCCTGGGGTATTGGTGACCTGCACATTCCGCTCGGCGAGCGCCGGAACGTCCACATTGTCATAACCCACGGCGATATTGGCGACCACGCGTAGCTGCTCCCCTGCCGCCTCGACCAGCTCCGCGTCCACCCGGTCGCGCAGGTTGGCGACGATCGCGTGCGCGCCCTGTGCCACCTCGTGCAATCGCTCGGTCGGCAGCGACCCACCTTCCTGGCTGATCCAGAGCTCGCCGCCAGCGGTGCGCAGCAGTTCCGCGGCTGGTTCCGGGATCGGTGTGGTGACAACGATGCGTGGTGTCATGCGGACATCCTCTCGCACCCCGCACGGGCGACGTCTCGGCTGGGCGGCGCCGCGGGCGTGTCGCGGGTGCCGGCTACCGCCCGCGCTGCGCGATGAGCGGGGTCGTCGCGGTCCGGTTCATCGCCAGGTCGGCCTCGATCCGGCCGGCGGCGGCAAGCAGGTCCGCACCGATGTCCCTGCGCATCTCGGCAAGCGTGCCGCGACTGGCCTGGGTGGACACGTTCACCGCGGCGATTACCTCGCCATTGCCGTCCCTGATCGGTGCGGCCATCGAGCGCAGCCCGCGTTCCAATTCCTGATCGACCTGTGCCCAGCCCTGCTGGCGCACCTTGTCCAGTTGGGCGGACAGCGCCTCGGCCGAGGTGATGGTGCGCGGGGTGAGTGGCGCGAGTTCGGCGCGCGCCAGATACTCGGTGAGCTCGGCTGGCGGCAGCCCGGCAAGCAGTACGTGTCCCATCGAGGTGGCGTAGGCGGGAAACCGGGTGCCCACGTTGATCGCGACGGTCATGATCCGGGATACCGGCACGCGCGCGACGTACACGACCTCGGTGTCCTCCAAAATAGACACCGAGCTGGACTCGTGCACCTGCGCGGAAAGCCATTCCAGGTGCGGCTGGGCTACCTCGGGCAGAGTGCTGCTGGACAGGTACGCGTAGCCGAGCTCGAGCACCTTTGGGGTGAGCGTGAACAGCTTACCGTCGGTGCGCACATAGCCGAGGTCGACAAGGGTGAGCAGGAAGCGCCGCGCCGCCGCGCGGGTGAGCCCGGTTTGCTTGGCGACATCGCTGAGCGTGAGCTCAGGGGCGCGCGCGCCGAACGCGCGGATCACCGCGAGCCCGCGTTCCAGCGACTGCACATGATGCGCGCCGCGCTCCTCGTCCATTACCGCCGCCACCTCCCGCGTCTACTGTGCGCTCCCCGTGACCGCGAGATCCCTAAAAACGCGGTCACGAAGCGTCGTCGTCCACGATCGCACTTGGTTCGCCAAGCTCCGCGAGCACCCGCTGGGCCACCGCGAAGGCGCTGTTCGCCGCCGGTACTCCGGTGTAGGCGCTGGTGTGCAACAGCACCTCGCCGATCTCCGCCGCGCTCAGCCCATTGCGCACGGCGGCGCGCACGTGCATCGCCAGCTCGTCGGTACAGCCGAGCGCGGTCAGTGCGGTAAGGGTGATACAGCTACGGGTTTTGCGGTCCAGGCCGGGACGTGTCCACAGTGAACCCCACACCGCACTGGTGATGTACTCCTGGAACGGCGCGGAGAACGCGGTGGTGCCGGCGACCGCACGGTCCACATGCGCATCCCCGAGCACCTCCCTGCGCACCGCCATCCCCGCCTCGTGCGCGGCACTGGGATCGCTCATCCGGCGCTCCCGGAAAGATGGCCAATGATCAGCTCGGTCGTCCGGTCCGGCTGCTCCACATTGATCAGATGCGCACCGGGGGAGATCACCTCGAACCGGCTACTCGGCACCTCATCGGCGATCCGCTTGCCCTGCTCGGGCGTCGTGCTCTGATCGTCGGCCGCCGCGATCACCAGTGTGGGCGCGCTGATCGTGCCGAGCCCCTCGGCGATCGTCATCCCGCCGATCGCCGCGGTGCAGCCGGCATACCCTTCGGTCGGCGTGCTGGCGATCATCTCGCGGTATGCGGCGAACTCCGCGGGATGCGCCGCCTGATAGCCAGCGGTGAACCACCTGCCCACCACCATATCGGCGATCGCCGCTGGGCCGCCGGTGCGCACGATCCGCTCGCGCTCCCCCCATGCCGCCGCGCCGCCGAGCTCGGCGGCGGTACAGCACAACACCAGCCGGTCGACCCGGTCGGCCGCGTACTCGCCAAGCCACATGCAGACCATCCCACCGATGGAGAGCCCAACCTGGTGGGCGCGCTGGATGCCAAGCGCATCGAGCAGCGCGAGCACATCGCCGCCGAGGTCGGCCAGCGTGTACGGCCCATCCGGTACCGGCGAATCGCCGTGCCCGCGCAGGTCGTAACGCACCACCCGGAACCCGGCTGCCACCAGCGCAGGCACCTGCGCATCCCACATCACATGCGTGCTGCCGAGTGATCCGCTCAGCACCACCGCCGGGCCATCCTCCGGACCGTCCACTGTGTAGTTAACCATCATCGCGTCTGGTTTCCTCCAGTACTCGATCGACAAATTCCTTGGCACTGCCCAGATAGCCGGCCGGGTCAAGCAGCTCGGCAATCCGTTCCGCGTCCAGCTGGGCACCGATCACCGGATCGGCCGCCAACCGCGCGGCGAAGCTGGACCGGCCGTCCGGCACCGCACAACCGGTCACCGCATCATGGGCGGTCAGCCGGCCGAGTGCCGGGGTAAGTTCGGTGCTCACCCGTTCGGCGAGCAACAGACCATCGGTGCTGGCCAGATTCTCCCGCATCCGCCCCGGGTCGACGCGTAGCCTGGCCAGGCTCTCCCGCAGCCAGTACGCCGCCGATCCGCTGGCCCGCAACAGTTCGGTGAGCGGCTGCCATTCGGCGTGCCAGCTGCCCATCCCCCGCTGGTGTTCCTGCGCCATCGCGGCGAGCAGGGTGGCGACAAGCCCGGGCGCCTGGCGGGCGCTCGCCCGCGCCGCGACAGCGGCCACCGGGTTTCGTTTGTGCGGCATCGTCGAGGATCCGCCGCTGCCGGCCGGGCCGTGTTCGGCAACCTCGGCGAGCTCGGTCTGGGCGAGCAGCAACACATCGCCGGCGATCTTGTCCACGGCACCACACAACTGGCCGAGCGCCCCGGCCAGTTCCGCGATCCGCCCGCGTTCGGTATGCCAGGGCAGCAGCGGCTCGGCCAGTCCGAGCCGGGCGGCGATTGCCGTGAGCACCTCGGCGCCCCGCGCGCCAAACACGGCGAGGGTGCCGACCGCGCCGCCCAGCTGCACGGCCAGTCGTGGCCGCAGCGCGCGCAACCGCTGCTCTGCCGTGCGTATCCCGCTGAGCCAACCGGCCACTGTGTACCCGAAAGTGCTCGGCAAGGCATGCTGCCCGAGCGTGCGGCCAACCTGCGGAGTGTCCCGATAGGTGCGGGCAAGTTGCCTGAGCGAATCGCCGCAGCCGCGCAGTTCGGCGAGCAGTGCAGCGCTCGCCCTGGCGGCGACCAGCATCGCGGCCGTATCCATGACATCCTGGCTGGTCGCCCCCTGATGTACCGAGCCCGCGGCCGGACCGGCAACCCGTGCGGTCAGCTCGCGCACCAGCGGACCAGCCGGGTTACCGATCGAGCCGGCCCGCGCGCCAATCGCGGCCGGATCAAAAAGCTCAGCCCGGCAGGCGGCGGCGATCTGGGCGGCTTCCTCGGCGGGAAGCAGGCCAACATCGGCCTGCGCACCGGCCAGTGCCGCCTCGAAATCCAACATCGCCTGTAGCCATGCCCGGTCCCCAATCAACTCGGCGACCGGACCGGTGGCCATTAACGAGCCGAACAGTTCGTCAGACATCGAAAAACACTGTCTCGCCTGCGCCTTGCAGGCGCACGTCGAACCGGTAGCCATCCGGCCCGATCCGGGCAATCAGCGTGTCCCTGCGCTCCATGGGAACCCTGGTCAGCACCGGATCCGCGGCGTTGGCTCGCTCGTTTTCCGGAAAGTAGATCCGGGTGACGACCTGGTGCAGCAGGCCCCTCGCGAACACCGCGACATCGATATGCGGTGCCTGTTCGACGCCATCCGGCTCGCGCACCGGACCGGGCCGCACGGTCCGGATTCCGTACAGCCCCTCCAGGTCGGTCGGGCATCTACCGAAGCCCCGAAAGCCAGTGGCGACCTCGTTCGAGTCAGCTGGACTCGCGAACCGGCCGTACTGATCGGCCTGCCAGGTTTCCACCAACGCATCCGGAACCGGTACGCCCGCGCCGTCGTAGACGATCCCCCGAATCCACACGGCGTGCTCGGCATCTTCGACCGTCGCATACGGACCGTCCGGCCACGGCAGCCCGATCGCCAGGTATGGGCCCACGGTCTGCGCGGGTGTACTGCCCAGTTCCGTCATGCTTCGTGCTCCTCGTCCTCGAACGGGGTGGCCGCGCTACCCCGAAGCACGATGTCGAACCGGAAGGCCAGCGCCCAGTGGTCGACGGTCCGTGCCAGGTCGAACTCGGAAACCATGCGCTGCCGCGCGGCGGGATCGGGCACCGAGTTGAAAATCGGGTCCTGGGCGAAAAGCGGGTCGTCCGGGAAGTACATCTGGGTGACCAACCGCTGCGGGAAGGCGGTGCCGAACAGCGAGAAGTGGATATGCGCTGGTCGCCAGGCATTGTCGTGGTTGCCCCACGGATAGGCGCCCGGCTTGATGGTGATGAACTCGTAGTTTCCCCGCGCGTCGGTCAGTGTGCGGCCAACTCCGTCAAAGTTCGGATCGAGCGGGCTCGGCCAGCGATCGCCGGTATGCCGGTAGCGCCCGCCCGCGTTCGCCTGCCAGATCTCCACCAGCGAGTGCGGCACGGGTTTGCCGTTCCCGTCCAACAACCTGCCGTGCACGATGATGCGTTGGCCCTGCGGTTCCGCGGCGTGTTGCCGGGTGAGGTCGTGGTCAACGGGGCCGATCCGGTCTTCGCCGAATACCGGGCCGGTCAGTTCGGTCATCCGGTGCGGCAGCAGGATCAACGGCTGTTTCGGGTGCCGTAGGACGGTCGACCGGTAGCTCGGTGAGTCGAGCGGCGGGTGTGTGCCTTCCGGGTCGCGCCGATAGCCGCCGTGTTCGGTTGGTTCGGATCGCTGCCGTGGTGATCTCATTGGCTTGCCGCCGTCAGTTCGCGCAGTACGGTCAACTCCCGATCACTCGGGGCTTCGGTGCGGCCGAGTTCCTCGGCCACCGCCAACTCCCAGCCGGTGGCCGCCCGCGCCTCGTCCAGCGTCACCCCGGGATGCAGCTGGGTGAGGGTCAGCTCGGCGGTTCGCGGGTCCGGCCGCAGGATTCCGAGATCGGTGATCACCAGCGTCGGACCCGCGCCGGGCAGGCCGAGTCGATGCCGGTCCCCCGCGCCGGAGCCGTGCCCAACCGAGGTGATGAAGTCCAGCTCGGCGACGAAGGCGCGCGTGCTCTGGCGTACCACGAGGAACACTTCCTTGCAGGACGCGGCGATTTCCGGGGCGCCGCCGGCGCCAGGTAGCCGCACCTTCGGATCGGTGTAATCGCCACCGACGACGGTGGTGTTGATATTGCCGAACCGGTCCAGCTGGGCAGCGCCGAGAAAACCAACGTCGATCCGCCCCGGCTGCAACCAGTAGTTGAACACTTCGGGCACGCTGACCACCGAGTCCGCGGTCTCGGCGAGCATGCCGTCCCCGATGGACAGTGGCAGCAAATCCGGCTTGGCGCCAAGGCAGCCGGATTCGTAGATCAGTACGAGGCCCGGCGCGTGCATCCGGCGTGCCACGTTGGCCGCCGTACTTGGTAGACCGATGCCGACGAAGCACGAGGAGCCCTCGGTCAGGGCGCGGGCCGCGGCAATGCTCATCATCTCCTCGGCGGTATAGCTACTCATGACTTCACCTCCGCGCCGTACACCTGGTCAGCCAGCCATTCCTGGAACCTTTCGCGGTCCCTGCTGATCGCGTCCCATTCCTGGTAGGAGGTGTTCGCCCGCTCGTAGTAGTCCTGGGCGTAGGAAGGGCGAGCACCGCCGGGCACCTCGGCGACCGCGGTTACCGCCCAGCTGGGCAGCACGATCGCACCCGCGCGGGGCGTCAGCTCGGGCACCACTTCCTCCACGGTGACCAGACTGCGCTTGGCGGCGAGCACCGCCTCCTTCTGCACGCCAGTGATACCCCAGAGCTGCACGTTGCCATGGGAATCCGCCCGCTGCGCGTGCACGACCGTGACATCCGGATTCAGTGCGGGAACGGCGGTCAGCTGCTCGCCGGTGAACGGGCATTCGATCGGCTTGATGTTTTCGGTGTGCTTCGGCAGATCCGTGCCCACGTAGCCGCGCAGCACCGCGAAAGGTAACCCGGCCGCGCCGGCGACGTAGCGGTTGGCCATCCCCGCGTGGCTGTGCTCCTCGATCTCCAGCGGGGCCGGCCAACCATGCTCCACCGCGTCCCGGAATCGGTGCAGCGAACCTACTCCTGGGTTACCTCCCCAGGAGAAGATCAGTTTTCGCGCGCAACCGGCGCCGATGAGTTGGTCGTAAACAATGTCCGGAGTCATCCGGGCGAGCGTCAGATCCTTGCGCCGCTGCCGGATGAGCTCCTGCCCCGCAGCAACCGGGATCAGATGGGTGAACCCCTCCATCGCCACCAGATCACCGTCGCTGACCAGCTCAGCAAGGCCCTCGCGTAACGAAACAATGTCAGCCATGACCACCTCGTTCGCATGACGCACACATGTTCTTCTATCGAACGCTAATCGGGGCGAAGTCGGCCGTCAACAGGTGCGCTTGCGGTGAATGCGGGCATGAAAAAGAGTGTGGGGTGATCGGCGGTACCTTTCCGATCACCCCACACCCGTGCGTACCCCTGCTCTGTCTCGGCCCCGACCGGAAAAGCGGCGGTACTTCACGCACATCCGCGGTCCCCGAAACGTTGGATGTGCATCGCGGCCGACCCCAAGATGTCTCCGCGAGGCGCGAAGCGTACTTCGCGCTACGTCAGTATCGGCGAGCAACTCCTACGGCGGCTACGGACCAAAGTCCCCTATTACCTTGGCTCATACCGGTGGGAAAATTCGTCGACGACGTCGTGAGACTCCACTGTGGACCAGCTGTCAGCAAGTTTACCCTGTGTAGCTAGTCCAGGTCCAGTACATTCGGCGCGTCGTGGCACATTGCGCCAACTGGGCGACAATTCGGCTCCGGGCTCTGGCCGCCCGGATACGGCTACCCACCCGGCTAGTCGAAATCCTCAGCGAGGACGCGGGCCATGTTCCGCTCGGCGAGCGCAGTGATGGTGACGAACGGATTCACCCCGGTGCTGCCTGGCAACAGCGCCCCGTCGGTGACGTACAGCCGCGGATAACCGTGCACCCTGCCGTACAGGTCGGTCGCCTCGCCGAGCACCGCGCCACCGAGCGGGTGGTAGGTGAACCGGTTCTCGAAGCGCCGGGTGTCCCCGAACAGATCGCTGCGATAGATGGTCTTGTTGGCCCGGTTGAGCTTGTCGAACATCGCCTTCGCCGAGGCGATGGACGGTTCGCCCTGGTCGGCGCGCCAGTTCAGTCGGGCCGAGTCGGTGCTCCGGTCGTAGCTGAACTCCGCGCGCTCCGGGTTCTTGGTGATCGCGAGGTACACGCTCAGCCATAGCTCGACCCCGGCCGGTGCCGGCGCGATCTCGGCGAACACCGGATGCCGCGGGTCGTCCCAAGCGTCAATGCCCAACGCTGGCATCCCGGACTGCAAAGCGCCCGTGGTGTCCCAGACGTGGTTCGCCCTGCCGAGCATCACGTTGCCGTTCGGACCCCAGCCCTTGCCGATCGCCTCGGGTAGTTCGGCAAGGGCGCCGGTCTCCCGCGCGCGCAGCAACAACTCGGTGGAGCCGAGGCTGCCCGCGCCGAGGAACAGGTAACGGGTGCTCAGCTGGCGGGTACCGATCGTCTCGCCGGACTCGTCGAGTAGCCGCACGGTCAGCAGGTACCCGCCATCGGCCGCCCGCTCGATCGCCCGCACTTCGTGCAAGGTCGAGATGGTCACGTTGCCGGTGCCGAGCGCGGCGGCAAGGTAGGTCTGATCCAGCGATCGTTTCCCGTGGTTGTTGCCGTAGATGACTTCGCCAGCCAGCGCCGAGCGCGGTACCTCGCCGTTCTCTTCCCTGCGCATGTAGTCGAAGTCGTAGACGCTTGGCACGAACGTGGTGGCCAGGCCGGCCTTGTGCGCGTGCGCACGGGAGACCCTGGCGTAGCGGTAGGCACGGGAGGTCTCGAACCAGTCGGGGTCGATATGGTTGACGCCCAACTCGGTCTCGGCAAGTGGGAAGTACTTCCGGTACATCTCGCCCGCGTCCACCGATGGCAGGATCTCCGCGAAGTACTCGCGTTTCGGAGCTACCGCCATGGCCCCGTTGACCAGCGAGCCACCGCCGACGCCGCGTCCAACGTAGACGGACATATCGCCGTGGTGCACGCGATCGAGTACGCCGGTGTATCGATCGATCTTGCGGTTGATGTCGAACCACAGAAAGCTGGCTAGCGGCATCTCGGTGCGTTCGGCCAACCACATGGCGCGCTTGTCCGGGCGCAACATATCGCAGAACGGGTTACTGTCGCCGGTTTCCAGCTCGGTCCACTGACGCCCCATCTCGAGCATCAGGGTGGGAATACCGGCTTCGCCGAGCCGGCGGGCGGCGACCGCGGCGCCGTAGCCGGTACCGATGACGACCGCGGGGGAATGTTCGGCTGGCGCGGCCTTCGCCGGAGCCGCGGTGATCGTGGTCAGCCCGTAGGCAGCCGCGGTGTGCAGGGCAGCCAACCCGAAAAAGTTCCGACGAGACAATCCGCTCCGCATACCGGAAATCCTTGCAGAGTTCCGGGCCCATGCCGAGGAACATGAGACTGATTCGCACTATCAGGTTAACGGTGTATACTTGGTCGCGCTGGCGGTTCGGTGGCGCACGCCTTAGGTTGTGTGCGACCGGTTCTCGCCAGGAGGCTGTTATGTCCGCGCGTACCAAGTATCTGCTCGACGAATCCGATATGCCCACGCGGTGGTACAACATCGCGGCCGATCTTCCGGAGCCACCACCGCCACCGCTGCACCCGGGTACTGGCGAGCCGGTGGGGCCGGATGATCTCGCGCCGTTGTTTCCGCAGGCGTTGATCGCCCAGGAGGTCAGCTCCGAGCGGTACCTGGAGATCCCGGGGGCGGTGCTCGATGTGTACCGGTTGTGGCGGCCTTCCCCACTGTTTCGCGCGCGCCGGTTAGAGAAGGCGCTGGATACCCCGGCCCGGATCTACTACAAGTACGAAGGGGTCAGCCCGGTCGGTTCGCATAAACCGAATACCGCGGTGCCGCAGGCTTACTACAACGCCGCGGAGGGCGTCACCCGGCTCACCACGGAGACCGGAGCCGGCCAGTGGGGCAGCGCGCTTGCCTTCGCCGCCGCGACCTACGGGCTGTCCTGCGAGGTTTGGCAGGTGCGCGCGTCCTATGACCAGAAGCCGTACCGCAAGCTGATGATGGAAACCTATGGCGCGACCGTTCATCCCAGCCCTTCCGAGCTCACCGCGGCTGGTCGCGCGATTCTTGCCGACCACCCGGATTCCACCGGGAGTCTGGGGATCGCGATCAGCGAGGCGGTGGAGATGGCAGCGGCCGATCCGCAGGCGCGCTACGCGCTCGGCAGCGTGCTGAACCATGTGCTGACGCATCAGACGGTGATCGGTGAGGAGGCGTTGCGGCAGTTCGAACTGGCCGAGGACAGTCCGGATGTGCTCATCGGCTGCACCGGCGGTGGTTCGAACTTCGGCGGCCTGGCTTTCCCGTTCCTGCGGGAGAAGTTGGCTGGCCGGTCCACCGCGGTGATCAAGGCGGTCGAGCCCGCCGCGTGCCCGACGCTGACGCGCGGGCGTTATGCCTACGACTTCGGGGATACCGCTGGGCTTACCCCGTTGCTGAAGATGCATACGCTTGGCCACAGGTTCATCCCCGACCCGATTCATGCCGGCGGTCTGCGGTACCACGGGATGGCCCCGCTGCTTTCGCATATCTACGAGTTGGGGCTGATCGAGGCGCAGGCGATTGGCCAGCGTGACTGCTTCGCGGCTGGCGTTCAGTTCGCCAGGAGCGAGGGCATCATCCCGGCGCCGGAGCCGACCCATGCGCTTGCCGCCTGTATCGACGAAGCGTTGCGCTGCAAGGAAAGCGGGGAGTCCAAGGCGATACTGACCGCGCTGTGCGGGCATGCCCATCTCGACCTGCCCGCCTATGGCGCCTACCTGTCCGGTTCGATGGTGGACAACGAGCTGGCCGAGGACCAGCTCAGCCGCAGCCTTGCTGAGCTGCCCACGCCCTAGCCGCAGGGTCCTCGATTGCTGGGCATGCGGTGCTAGGCGGCCAGCCAGCCGAAGTAGGCGAGGAACACCAGGCACAGCCCGTAGGCGACCGGGTGTACCTCGCGCCACCTGCCACGTACGGCCATCAGCAGCGGGAAGATCAGGAGGCCGAACGCGATGCCGTTGGCGATCGAGTAGGTCAGCGGCATCGCGATCACGGTGAGGAACGCGGGAATCGCGAACTCCAGCTCGCTCCAGTCGATATCGCCAAGCGAACGGGCCATCAGCACACCGACCAGGATCAGTGCTGGCGCGGTGACCTCCGGGGTGACAACCGCGAGTAGCGGCGAGAAGAACAGCGACAGCAGGAAGAACGTCGCGGTGAACACTGAGGTCAGGCCGGTACGTCCGCCTGAGGCCACACCCGATGAGGATTCGATGTACGAAGTGGTGGTGGACGTGCCGGCGACCGCGCCGCCCATGGTGGCGAGGGCATCCGCGACAAAGGCGCGCCTTGCCCGTGGCAGTTTGCCGTCCTTCAGGAACCCGGCTTGGTTGGCGATCGCGATCAGCGCGCCCGAGGTGTCGAAGAAGTCGACGAACAGCATGGTGAACACGACGATCACCAGCTGCGCGCTGAGCAGTTCGGGAAGGTTCGTGATGGCTTCGCCGAACGTCGGTGCGAGGCTGGGCACCGAGCCAACGACGGCTCCCGGTGGTTCGATCAACCCGGTCAGCACGCCGACGGCGGCGGTAATGATCATGCCGTAGAAAACGCCACCGCGGACTTTGCGTACCAGGAAGATCGCGGTGATCACTAATCCGAAGGCAGCGAGCAGGGTTTCCGGGCGGGTCATCGAACCGAGCGCGACAAAGGTGGATTCATCCGGTACGACGATTCCCGCGTTCTTCAGCCCGATGAAGGCAATGAACAGGCCGATCCCCGCGCCGGTCGCGAGTTTGAGCTGCATGGGAATCGCGTTGATGATCGCCTCGCGGATCCCGCTGACCGCGAGTACGAAAAAGATCAGGCCGGAAACGAAAGTGCCGGCGAGCGCGGTTTGCCAGGGGATTCCCATGGTGAGTACGACGGTGAATGCGAAGAAGGCATTCAGACCCATCCCTGGTGCAAGGGCAACCGGGTAGCGCGCCCACAATCCCATGACCAGTGTGCCGAAGGCGCCGGCGAGAGCGGTTGCCACGAAAACCGCCTGGGCGTCCATTCCCGTCTCGCCGAGAATGGACGGGTTGACGAACAGGATGTAGGCCATGGCCAGGAAGGTCGTGGTCCCCGCGACCAGTTCCCTGCGAACATTCGAGCCCGACGCGGACAGTTCGAAGTACCTGTCCAGTAACCCCGTGCGCGCCTCCGAGCTCATTGCTCCTCGCTCCTTCACCGTGGTCTGTTGAATCAGCCGTTACGGTATTCGGTAGAGCGGGCGGGCGCGACACTTAGCCAATAACGGCGACCGATAAAGCGGTGTGAAATGCGAAACGGCCAGGCCCCTGGTGGGGTCTGGCCGTTTCGTGATGTGTGTTCGGCGGTGTCCTACTCTCCCACACCCGGTGGGGTGCAGTA
>NZ_SLXQ01000030.1 GCF_004340875.1 Tamaricihabitans halophyticus
AACATCGTTACTCAACGTGATCCTTTCGGGTCAGAGCCGAGCCCTAACCTATCCATGATCACCAGCACCGCCCACAAACCAGCGGACAGTCCCTCAATTCGACCGGCAAGGGCCAGACGAGGTGGGCGATTGCGGTGGATGAGTCGGCCCGCAGCGCGGTTCCGGTGTTGCCACCGGTCCGTTTCTGCGGGCCGCTCGCCGAACCCGGCGTGCGCCTCTCGACGCACCGGGCTCTCCACGGTCGGTGCCGTCAGACGTGGTTGGGCCGTATGAACGGGTGGGGGATCTTGTTGCCCCGGTAGGGGTAGCGGGTGACCGTCACCGATGCCGGGTTGAACAACGCGACCCCGTCGGCTCCGATCGGGAGCCACCGTCCGGTTGGGGTTGGTGAACCGTCGGCGGAACGCTCTCCACCTCCAGCGGTGCCGTTTCCTCAGCCACCTGATCACTCGCCATTCGGCGAAGTGCTTGAGGTTGTTGAGGTGTGTTTGCACACGGCGCGCCGGAAGTAGTTCGTCCCGCCGCGCAGGATCTGGTTGATCCTGCCGATCGCAGCACCCATGTCGGCCTGACTGACCCGATGTGTCAGGGCACGGATCTTCGCCTTCACCGACCGAAATGGATGGTCGGCGATGAACGTGTATACGTACCAATGGTTCGTACCTCGCTTGCGTTTCCACTGGATGCGGAAACCCAGGAAGTCGAACCGGTCCGCCATGTGCACGACCCGCGTCTTGGCCTCCGAGAAACGAAGGCCCAGCGGTGCCAGCACGGTGGCGATCTCTTCGCGCAGGGCCACCACATGTCGGCAGGCCCTTTGGAGCGACGGTAATTGCGGCGCGCGGTGATTCCCATCGGCCCGACTGGCTTCCAGGGCGCTATCACGTGCTCGTCGAGCACCGACAGCGCGATGTTGGCCAGCAGCGGGGACAGGATCCCGCCCTGCGGGGTACCGGTGTCGGAGTCCTCGCGGTCGCCGGTCTCGGTCATCACACCGGCCTTGAGGAACGCCTTCACCAGCGCCAGCACGCGTTTGTCCTTGGCCCGATGCCGCACCCGGTCCATCAGGGCCGCGTGGTCGATCGAGTCAATACACGCCTCGATATCCGCGTCCAGCACCCACTGATAGCCGCGGGATCCGAACATGTGGATCTCGGCGATGGCGTCCTGCGCCCGCCGCTTCGGCCGGAAACCGTAGGAGACCGGCAGGAAGTCGGCCTCGAAAACGGGTTCCAGCACCAGCTTCAACGCCGCCTGGACCACCCGGTCCGCGATGGCCGGGATCCCCAGTTTCCTGAGTTTCCTCGAACCACCGGGCTTCGGGATCCTGCGCTCCCGCACCGGCAACGGCCGGAACGAGCCCTCCTTCAAGGAGATACGCAGGTCGTCCAGGAGCCCCGGGACACCAAGGCGCTGCTCGACATCCGCGGCGGTCAGACCGTCGACGCCAGGCGTGTTCGCACCCCGATTTCCCGCGACCCGGGCGAACGCCACGATCAGCGTCGCCGGATCATGCACGAAGTTGAACACATCGTCGAACCTGCGGCCAGGATCGGCCGCCGCCCAACGGTGAAGCTTGGCCTGCATCTCCGATACCCGCTGCCACGGCCCCTTCGAGACCTCGGCCGGGGCACCACCATTCGGTGGTGCGTCTTTCGGCATTACAGCCACCATCTCCAATCCATCCGCTGTCGCCCTTCCCCATGCACCGGGCTTTCCCCGGCTCGGAGTACTACGGCGACTCCGCCCCACCCCGGATCGATCGGTCGACGATGAACCCAGCCCAACCATCCACAATGGAACTGTGGCCGTGGGCGGGACCCGAGGTGGTTCCGGTGTTCACTGTGGTTCGCTTGATCGAGGAGGAGTCCGACTCTGCCCCTGCGGTCTCGCCGCGCCTACGCCGCAGGCTTTCAGCGCGGCCTTCCGAGCCGTCGGCTTCACGACCCGGAAGTTCCCCAACCGCCGCAACGGCGGGCGGGGACGCACCGCTCCCGGCCCACATCCACCAGGTTCGAGCCGGTAAAGCATTGAGAGGCTTTACAACATCGGTTCCTCGCGTACTCCTTTCGATCCCGCTCGCCGGACCCGCGCTATCTGGCAGTACTGGCGCGTCCCGGCTTTGTCAGGGCTGTTCCCAGCCTCCCCGGCACCTCCCGGCTCGGCCTGCCCCCAGCTCCTGCCGGCCCGCTGCGACGACCCGACGGTGGCGGTCTCCCACCTCCACTCAAACCACAGCGCCTCACGGCGCACGAAACCTGCCCTGAACGCGTTCGCCATCACCTTCGAAGGCCGCATCACCCCGAGCGCCAACTAACCAATGCCAAGACCGAATCCACCGTTAATCGGACAGTCCCCGATCCGGACCAGTGGCTGGTCTTGCTGCATGAGAAGGGCGAGACTGTCCGGTGGCAGCCTGTCTCCCCCACCTCATGGCGCATCTCCGTGAACACGCTCAACAGCGCGGCGCTACCAAGCCGGGTGACCAGATCCTGCGCTACCACCAGCGGTGGTTTTTGGCTTGCCCGGCCAGCAGAACCAACGGTCGCCCGGTCCCCTCGCACTGGTAGGCCAGGACGGTTTCGTCCTGCGCCCGAGCACGGGCAGCCCGCCGCTCACTCGTTCCGAACATCCGGATCCCCTCCGCACACATTCTTACCCCGCCACCTCAAGACGACTGCCGCGACCATTGCCGCCACGCCTGGCTGGCCACTAGCACCACCTCACGTGCCGAGTATTCGACGAGCGCGTTCCAACACCGGTTTGTCGATCATCTGCCCGTTCACGCGGGTGACCGATTCACCGGCTTCGACGACGGCACGTGCCCACTCACGCTCGCTCTCCGACGGCGCGAACCCGGCCGCCACGACCGGGACCTGGTTCGGGTGGATGCACAGCTTGCCGGTGAAACCGAGGCAGCGGGCGTGCTCGATATCGGCGTTCAGGACCGCGGTGTCCTCGATCGCGATCGTCACGCCGTCGATGGGCGGCGCCAGCTTCGACGCGGCCGAGGCGGTCACCAGCTTGGACCGCGCGTACGTCAACGCCAAGTGATCATCGGGAGCGACGCCGACCTCGGCGCCGAAGTCGGCGTTTCCGAACGCCAGGCGGATGATTCCGGCCGTGGCGCACACCTCGTTGGCGCGCTCGATACCGGTGGCGGTCTCGACCAACGCCACCACGTCGCACTCTCCTCGGGTGCGGCGCCCGAGGTCGGTCAGCGCGGCAACGGAATCGGCCTTGGGCACCATGATCGGGCAACCGTGTCGCATCGCGGTGTCGAGATCGGCATCGAACCAGGGTGTCCCGAAGGGGTTGATGCGCACCAGGGAGGCGTTGCCCTGCTCCAGCCATTCCGAGACGTAGCCGCGCGCACGGTCCTTGTCATCGACAGCGACGGCGTCTTCGAGATCGACGATCACCACGTCAGCACCCGAAGCGGCGGCCTTGTCGAAACGGTCCGGCCGGTGGCCAGGCACGAACAAGAAGCTGCGGGCGGAGGCGATCTGATCGCGGGTCAGCCTCACGCGAACGTCACCTCCGCCGTCGCGTGCCGAGCATCCCGGTGCGTCGCGACCTGCAGTACGGCCCCATTCGACGTTGAATTTCCGGACGCCACAACCTGCTCCCCGGCGAAAACGGGGCTGCGCAGCCGGAACGACAGCGACCGCACTCGTCGCGGCTCGTTCCGCCGAAGCAACTCCAGCATCAGCACCGCCAGCAGCGGACCGTGCACGACCAGCCCCGGGTAGCCCTCCTCATCCAGCACGTACGGACTGTCGTAGTGGATGCGATGCGCGTTCGCGGTCAACGCGCTGAACCGGAACAGCAGCGCCGGATCAGGCTGATCAGCCAGCTGCCACTCCCCATCCGATTGCGGCGTCGCCGACGTGTCCACCACAACAGGATGATCCCCCGCACTCTTCCCGGACCGGTACACGATGTCCTGCTCCTCAACCAGACACGTGCGCCCGTGCTGGCGGAACTCATTGCGCTGGGTCACGAACACCATCTCACCGGTCCGCCCCTGCTTGACCGCGACATTGGCAATGCTGCTGATCCGCTCCGTACGCGCACCGACACTCAGCGGCTCGGAGATCTCGCAACGGCCGCCGGCGAACATCCGCTGCCGGTCCGGGATCGGCGGCAGGAAATGCCCGTCTCGCGGGTGACCGTCCTCCCCCAGCTCGTCCTGCTTCGGCCAACGCAGAAAGTAGAGCCACTGCCACAGCGGAGGCAACGCCTCTCCCACTCCGGCAACCGATTTCGACTGGTTCAGCACAGCCGACAACGCCGCCACCGGCTCCGCGGACAGCACCTCCTCGTCAGTCACCGGCCCCGGATCCCACGAATCCACGTAAGTGCCCAGCACGCTCGAACCGGTTGGCATACGACCTCCACATCGTTGATCGGCGGGCGTGCGCCGCGCACGCCCGCCGATCCGGAATCACTTCTCCGACTGGGTCCCAGTCAGCTCACGCTTCTTCGGACACCGAACTGATGTCAACACCGCGCAGCGCTGTCCACCAGGCATCGGCGGCAACGGTGACACCTTCCTCCTCGGCGGTCAGCACGACGTCGTGGATCGCGGCGCCGCTCTTCTTCAGGGCCGTGAAGATGGCTTCCTGCCATGCAGGTGGCGATGGGTGTCCCTGGGGCATCCGATTCGACTCCGGTGCTCGGTCCGTTGGTGGCACACATCATGTGCGCTTATGCATCGAGTTGAGAAATAGAAAGCCGTGATATCTGCATTCCTCAACGGCATCGGAGCCCAGAGCGCTGCCTCTTCCGTCACGGGCACGGTCAACGTGCAGGTCACGTCGGCCGTGCCAGGTCGAAGTCGGGCCGACGCGGTTACTCGCGACGCACGTCGGCGCCGTTTTCCGCGAGCTGCGCCGAAGGCCATCTGCCCTGGCGCACCGCAGTGCGGATGAGGTCGGTCAGCTCTCGCACGACGACCTCGACCGCCGAGGGCGTACGGCCCGCCCGCTGCGTTCCAAGCACGACCGAGCGGTACACGTCCGGCTCGCACAGTGGGGCCCCGCTCAACTCGCCCCGGGCGACGTCGGCGGCGATACCTGCGGCCGGCAGGATGGTCCAGCCGTACCCGGCCTGAACGAGCTGCTTCTGCACCCACATCGAGTTCGTCTGGACGACCGCGTTCAACTGTGACTTCGCCCGAGCGGCCGCCGCGTCGACCAACGTGCGCAGCGCGTGGCCCGCGGCCGGCATCACGAGCGGATGCGTGCTGACCTCCTCGAAGGGGACGGGCCGGTCCGGGCTCAGCGCGTCCAACGGCGGCGCCACCGCCCACAGGCTCTCCTGCACCAGCGGCTGCGCGTTGAGCGAGGGCGTGCTGGGCAGGTTGTAGAGCAACGTCAGATCCAGGTCTCCCTCGTCGAGCCATTGCTGGAGATGCCCCGAATAACCGGTCATCAACCGCAGTTCGATGCCGGGGTGGTTCTGGGCGATCACTGACACCAGGGGCTCGGCCAGCAGATCGGTGGTGCTTTCGAGCAGGCCGACGGTGACGAGTCCGGTGACCACACCAGGTGTGGGCTGCAGCTCGACGCGAGCGCGTTCGAGCTCGTTGAGCGCCCGCCGCGCGCGGTCGACCATGACCGTTCCGGCTTCAGTGGGCCGCATTCCCTGCCGGGTGCGTTCGAACAGCGGGATCCCGAACTCCTGCTCCAGGGTGCGGATTTGCCGGGTCACGGCGGGCTGGACCAGGTGCAGCAGTTCCGCGGCCCGGGTGACGCTGCCCACCTCCGCCACCGTCACAAGCGCCTTGAGCTGCTTGACGTCCACGGCCACTTCCTCCCATCCGCACCTCGCATGCCTGCATCAGAAATTGCTATTTCACGAACCCTCTCATGAAAGCTCATGATGCTCTTCATGGCGCGAACGCGGAAGACCAGGCCAATGAAGGTCAGCGCATGAGTGATCTGCCGCTCGCGGGCATCACGGTGGTCAGCATCGAGCAGGCGGTGGCGGCACCGTTCGCCACTCGACAGCTCGCTGACCTGGGGGCCCGCGTGATCAAGATCGAACGCCCGGGCGGAGGTGACTTCGCGCGCCGCTACGACACCACCGTGCACGACCAGTCGAGCTATTTCGTGTGGCTGAACCGCTCGAAGGAATCCCTCACGCTCGACCTCAAGTCCTCGCGGGGACGGGACGTTCTCGACAAGCTGCTCACCGAGGCCGATGTGTTCGTGCAGAACCTGGCGCCGGGTGCGGCCGGTCGACTCGGGCTCGACGCCACGTCTTTGTCCGAGCGGTTCCCGTCGTTGATCGCCTGCTCGGTCTCGGGCTACGGAACGGACGGACCGTGGTCCGACCGCAAGGCCTACGACCTGCTCGTGCAGTGCCAGACCGGGCTGGTATCGCTGACTGGAACCCCGGAGTCCTCGGCCCGCGTGGGGGTGTCCGTCGCCGACATCTCCGCCGGGATGTACGCGTACTCGGGAATCCTCACCGCATTGTTGACCCGCGCGACCACCGGAGTTGCTCGCGCCGTCGAGGTCTCGCTGTTCGAGGCGCTGGCGGAATGGATGAGCCAGCCCGCCTACTACACCCGCCACAGCGGCACCCAGCCGGCGCGGTTCGGAACCCAGCACGCCACGATCGCCCCGTACGGCGCCTACACCGCGGCCGACGGCAAGGACGTGTTGTTCTCCATCCAGAACGAGCACGAATGGGTCGCTCTGTGCGAGCAGTTCCTCGAGCGCCCCGACCTCATCGAGGATGCACGCTTCGCGACGAACTCCGACCGCGTGGCCCACCGCGAGGAGCTCAACGCATTGGTGCGCGAGCGGTTCGCCCGCTCCGCCAGCCGCGAGGTCATGAAGATCCTGGACCAGGTGGGCATCGCCAACGCCGGCGTCAACAACGTCGCCGAGTTCCTCGAGCATCCCGTGCTGCACGACCGGAACCGGTGGCGCGACGTGCAGATCCCCGGGGCCGTGGTGCCTGCCCTGGTCCCGCCCGCGGACCTGGCCGGAATCGAACCTCGCATGGACGCCGTTCCCGACATCGGCGAGCACACCGACGACGTCCTCACCGGGCTCGGCTACAGCGCGTCCGACATCGCCGTCCTGCGGGCTGACAACGTCGTCTGATCCACAGAAGATCATCAAGGAGCAATCGTGAGCGCTCTCGACATCCTCTCCGAGGACGAGCAGTTCATCGTCAACACCGTGCACGACTTCGTGGACAAGGACGTGCGCCCGGTCGTCAACGAGCTCGAGCACGCCAATACCTATCCCGAGGAGCTCATCGAGCAGATGAAGCGGCTCGGTATCTTCGGGTTGGCCATCCCCGAGGAGTACGGCGGCACACCGGTGTCGACGCCGTGCTACGTGTTCATCACCGAAGAACTCGCACGCGGGTGGATGAGCCTGGCAGGTGCGATGGGCGGCCACACGGTGGTCTCGAAGCTGCTGCTGCACTTCGGTACCGAGGAGCAGAAGCGTCACTACCTGCCGAAGATGGCGACCGGGGAGATCCGGGCCACCATGGCCCTGACCGAACCGGGAGGCGGCTCCGATCTGCAGGCCATGCGCACCGTCGCACGCCGCGACGACGAAGGCTACCTGATCAACGGCTCCAAGACGTGGATCACCAACGCCCGCAGGTCGCAGCTGATCGCGCTGCTGTGCAAGACCGACCCGGACGCCACTCCGCCCCACAAGGGCATCTCGATCCTGCTGGTCGAGCACGGCCCCGGGCTGGAGGTCTCGCGCGACCTGCCCAAGCTTGGCTACAAGGGCGTCGAGAGCTGCGAGTTGTCCTTCGACGCCCACCGGGTCGGCCCGGACGCGGTCCTCGGCGGCATCGAAGGCCAGGGCTTCTCGCAGATGATGAAGGGCCTGGAGACCGGGCGACTGCAGGTCGCCGGACGCGCTCTCGGCGTCGCCCGGGCCGCACTGGAGGACTCGCTGAACTACGCCCAGGAGCGCGAGTCGTTCGGCAAGCCCATCTGGAAGCACCAGTCCGTCGGCAACTACCTGGCCGACATGGCCACGTCGTTCTCCGCGGCTCGCCAGCTGACCCTGCACGCCGCCCAGGAGTACGACGCCGGACGTCGCGTGGACATGGAAGCCGGCATGGCCAAGCTCTTCGCCTCGGAAACGGCGATGGAGATCGCGCTCAACGCCGTCCGCGTCCACGGCGGCTACGGTTACTCCACCGAGTTCGACGTCGAGCGCTACTTCCGCGACGCACCGCTGATGATCGTCGGTGAGGGCACCAACGAGATCCAGCGCAACGTCATCGTCCGTCAACTCGTCCAACGAGGCGGCCTCGACGCCTGACAAACCGCGGTGTGCAGGCTCCTGACGCCAGCAACCTGAACACGCGACATCCGAAACCCCGCCACAGGGGCCCAGATCTGCCCCAAAACGCCCACCAAGAGAGTCCACAGCGGCGAAGGAAATCGTCAGCGCCGGAGGATCGGCCATTGGCGTGGGCGCAGACGTCGGCGACAGCGCCCATGTGACCCGCGTCGTCGACACGGCGGTCAGCACGTACGGGACAATGGACGTCCTGGTAAACAATGCCGCCGAGGCCGGCGTGGTCAAGCACTTCCTGCAAAGCAACGAGAAGTGGTGGGACCACTTCCTGACCACCAACCTCAAGAGCCAGTACCTATGCATCCGCAGGGTCGCGCCGATCATGGCCAAGAAGGGCCGCGGCTGCGTAATCAACCTGTCCAGCGGTGGAGGGACCCGCTCGCACCGCGGCCTGGTCGCTTACGACGCATCCAAGGGCGGCGTCGAGGCGCTCACCCGGGCACTGGCCCTCGAGCTGTCGCCATACGGCATCCGGGTGAACACCCTCGTTCCCGGACTCATCGCCACGTTCGCCGGAGAGCCGGAAGAGGCCTCCCGGATGCGTGATAGCACGGTTCCGCTCGGACGCGGCGGGGCCGCGGAAGACCTCGCGGGACCTGCGCTATTCCTGGCTTCCCCGGACGCCGCCTACGTCACCGGCACGAAGCTCGTGGTCGACGGCGGTGTGCTGGTCCAGCAGCGCAGCCCACAGGTCGACACCTACCGGCCAAGTGACTTCCCGTCCCTGGCCGACCTCGTCGAAGGCTGACTAAGGGGCTGCCCCAGTCGGCACCCGCCGCGGTACGGCGCCCTCCGGCCGTGGCGGGTGCTCACCACTCAGGATCGTTCAGGGTTAAGCGCAACGACATTCTGACCCCAGAAGAACGCGGTTCTCCTGAACACACGATCTCCGGATGATGAGACGATGAATTTTCCGGAATCGGCCACCGCTTCTACGCGGAAAGTAATCGTAGGGTCTACCGTCGGAACGACCCTGGAGTGGTACGACTTCTTTCTCTACGGGCTGGCAGCCTCATTGGTTTTCAACCGCATCTTCTTCCCGAGCTTCGATCCGATAGTGGGGACGATGCTGTCGTTCGGGTCGTTTGCGATCGCCTTCGTCGCGCGGCCTATCGGAGCGACGGTGTTCGGGCACCTCGGCGACCGGCTGGGCCGCAAGAGGACACTCGTCCACACGCTCTTCCTGATGGGTGCCGCGACCCTGGGCATCGGGCTGCTGCCGACGTACGACTCGATCGGAGTGCTTGCGCCGGTCTTGCTGACCGCGCTGCGCTTTCTCCAGGGAATCTCGCTGGGAGGCGAGTGGGCTGGTGCGATTCTCATGAGTAGCGAACACGCCGGTGCGCGACGTCGCGGGCTCGCGGCGAGCTGGCCGCAAATGGGAGCGCCCGCCGGGAACCTACTCGCAGCCGGCGTGATGGGACTGATGCTGGCGATCATGCCGCAGCAGGCGTTCGACGCCTGGGGATGGCGAGTGCCGTTCCTGCTCAGTGCCGCGCTGGTCCTCGTCGGACTGTGGCTACGCATCTCCGTGGCCGAATCGCCGGCGTTCCGCGAAGTCGAAGAACCAGTCAAGGCCCCGGTCCTCAGCGTCGTGCGGGAGCACCCGGTTCGTCTCCTGCTCGCGGCGGGGGTGCGGATCGGCCCGGACGTCAGCTACTACATCTGGACCCTGTTCATCTTCACCTACGCGGCACAACTGGAGGATGTACCACGCCAGCTCGCGGTGAGCGCCTTGCTTGTCGGCTCGGCGCTCCAGCTCGTCCTCGTGCCTCTCTGCGGACATCTGTCAGACCGATTCGGGCGGCGCAGGCTCTACCTGGTGGGCGGCGTCGGAACCGCGCTGTGGGGCTTCGCGTTTTTCGCTTTGCTGGACACCCAGCAGCCGGTCATGGTGTTCATCGCCGCGATCGGGGGGTTGTTCTTCCACGCCGTGATGTACGGGCCGCAAGCGGCGCTGATCAGCGAGCTTTTCCCGACCGCGGTGCGCTACAGCGGCGTAGCCCTGGGATCGCAGTTGTCCGGCATCGCAGGTGCGGCGTTCGCCCCACTCATCGCCGTGGCTCTGCTGGAAACGTTCGAGAACGCCTTCGCGGTGGCGGTCTACGTCGGCGCTTGCTCGGCGCTCACGGTAGTCGCCGCGCTGCTGATGCCGGAAACAACGAAAACCACCCTGCGAGAAACCCCGGCGAGCCAGGAAGACCTGGCCCAATGACAACGAAATCGAACGCTTGTCGGCAACGACCGACGAAACAGCCCGATCCATCGAACTGGAGCTCGCCATGTCTGACCGCCCCCAACACATCTCCCTCAACACCGATATCGGGGAGAGCTTCGGTGCCTGGACGATGGCCGACGACGACGCTCTGCTGGCCACGGTGACCGACGCGAACATTGCCTGCGGATTCCACGCCGGCGATCCCTCCACGATGCGGAGGACCTGCGAAACGGCGGCAGCCAACGGCGTTTCGATCGGAGCTCACGTGGCCTTCCACGACCTGCGTGGTTTCGGTCGGCGGTACATGGCCTTGCCACGACAGCAACTGCTCGAGGATCTGCTCTACCAAATCGGGGCTCTCGCGGGCTTTGCCAGGGTGGCCGGCAGCGAGGTGCGCTACGTCAAACCTCATGGCGCGCTGTACCACTCCGCGGTGGCGCACGATGAGCACGCTGCGGCGGTGGTCGATTCGATCCGCCAGTTCGATCAGAACCTGTCACTGCTGTGCCAACCCGGGACCAAACTCGCCCGGCACGCCACCGAAGCCGGGCTGACGGTGCTCCGCGAGGGCTTCATCGACCGCTCCTACACCGCCGACGGCACCCTGCTTCCACGTGGCGAACCCGGCGCGGTGATCAAGGACCCAGCCGCAGCGGTAGAGCAGGCCGTCGCGCTCGTCGCGACCGGAGCGGTGACTACGGTTGATGGCACGACGATCCCGATGCCGGTGGATTCCCTCTGCATCCACTCGGATTCGCCAGGTGCGACAGCGTTCGCTGTCAAAACTCGATCGGCGCTGGAGACAGCCGGCGTCGTCCTGGCGCCGCTCACCGAAATCAAGGGGATCCGATGACCGGTTCGCGACGCTTCCGCCGGGCGGGCGAGCGTGGCTTGCTGATCGAGGTGACAGAAGGCGAGAACACCCACGCACTGGCCAGATGGCTGCGTGACAGCGCGCACGCCGACCGGCTGGACGAGGTCGTCCCCGGCCCCCGCACGGTGCTGGCCGTCGCCGATCCCGATGTGCTCGCTGCTGTCGCTCGGAGCGTGGACTCCGCACCGGCCGTCCAAGAGCGCCAAGCCACCGGCCACATCGTGGAAGTTGAGGTGGTCTACGACGGCACCGACCTCGAGTCGGTGTGCGAGCAGACCGGGCTGAGCCGTGACGAGGTCGTCCACCTGCACAGCACGGCCACCTTCCTGGTGGACTTCTTCGGTTTCAGCCCCGGACTCGCCTTTTCCGCGGGAGTTCCAGACCAACTGCGCGTACCGCGCCTGGAAACCCCGCGCACCACAGTGCCCGCGGGCAGCCTGGCCGTCGCCAACCAGTACACCGTCGTCTACCCGGGCAGCACCCCTGGAGGGTGGAGCATCATCGGGAGGTCGGTCAGCGCACCGCTGTGGGATCCGCATCGCAGTCCGCCGAACCTGGTTCACGTGGGGGATCAGGTCCGCTTCCGGGTGGTGGGCCCGTGACCTCGCCGCCGACCCCCGCCATCGAGATCGTCGAACCAGGCCCCTTCTCGACCATCCAGGACCTAGGTCGGCATGCTCATGCCCACCTGGGCGTGCCTACCTCCGGCGCCGCCGACCAAGGCGCGTTCCGGCTCGCCAACCGCCTGGTCGGCAACGCCGAGACGGCAGCCTGTCTCGAGATCACGCTGGGCGGCGCGATCGTACGGTTCCACGCGCCGGCTTCGGTGGCGCTCACCGGCGCACCCACGGCCGCCAAGCTCGATCGCCGCCCTGCCTCGCTTATGCAGCGTTTCCACGTGCAGCAGGGCCAAACGCTTCGATTGGACGCGCCCGCCTACGGATTGCGCACCTACCTCGCCGTGCGAGGAGGGATCGCCGTACCAGCGACGCTGGGGAGCCGATCCACCGACACCCTGTCCGGGTTGGGCCCCGAGCCACTGCAGACGGGTCAGGTTCTACCGATCGGCGACTCGCCGGAAGTGGACCGATCCGGACTCCCGGACTGCGCGACCACCGCTGTACCGACCACTATGGACCCCACCGTGCGGGTTCACCCGGGTCCGCGCGACGACTGGTTCAGCCCTGACGCACTCCGCGTACTGACCTCGGAGACCTGGGAGATCACAGCGGAAACGAACCGAGTCGGCGCGCGCCTGTCCGGACCGGCCCTGGAATACGCCACCAACAGCCAGCTTCCGTCCGAAGGAATGGTCGCCGGGGCAATCGAGGTGCCACCGTCCGGCCAGCCCATCGTGTTCCTCGCCGACCATCCGACCACCGGCGGCTACCCGGTGATCGGTGTCGTGCATGCAGAAGACATCGGACTACTCAGCCAGGCAAGGCCTAGTACCAGGCTGCGGTTCCGGATCACCAGGTATTCCACAGACCTGACCGGCGAGACCTCCCGCCATACTCACCTCACCTGACGGGCCGCTCCCCCTTCCGCAACAGCGTGAGTAACTCGGTCGCCAGCGCCACGTGGTCGGTCGTCGATGGCAACGCCACGTAGATATCCCGGTCCAGTTCCGGGATCAGACGTCGCGTTCGCGTCCTCTTCGCCCGGACAAGAGCGATCTCCGGCACGAAGGCGACAGCGACACCCGAACTCGTCAGCGCCTGCGCCACGTCATAGGACTCGGTCTGGAACGTCTTGCGGACCGTGACACCGGACCGCGCGGCGGCGGCTTCCAACTGCGAGCGCGCCGGCCTGCCCGCCACTCCGCAGGCCCAAACGTCCTGACCGAGGTCGCTCATCGCGACCGCCTCGTCATCGGATCGATCCGCGAGCCGGTGGTCATCCGGCAGCACCACGCGAATCGGGTCCGCGCACAGATGCTCAAGCCTGACGTTGGGTTCACAGCTGAGCCGCTGACCATACGAAGCGGTGATCGCGATGTCGAGTTCGCCACTGGCCACCTGGTCCGGTCCACTGTCGGAGAGCAACTCGGTAATGGAGAGCTCCACATCGGGATGCCGATAACGCAGTGCGGTGAGCGCCTCCGGCAGCAAATTCACGGCCGCTGAGGGAAACGCTCCGATGCGCAGCCGGAGCGAGTGCTCTCCAAGGTAACCGGCGACGGCATCCTTGGTCTCGTCAAGCGCGGCGCCGACCCGTACGGCGTGTGCTGCCAGCAACTCCCCCAGCTCCGTCAGCCGTGTCCCCCGAGCACCGCGTTCCACCACGGCCGCACCGATCTCATCCTCCATCCTGGCGATCTGCTGGGAGACCGCGGGGGCGGAAATCCCCAGGACCCAAGCGGCACGGGCGAGGCTACCGCTCTCCGAAATGGCCCGTACAAGCCCCAGCTGCCCCGACGTGATTTCCATAAAGCAAAACCTAACACTGCACTTACGGGAATGCCCTTCTGCTTAACACGTGTGGACACCATGATGACTGTGCACGCCCCACTCCGGGCGCGTCGAGTTCGTTCGAGCATCCCCCGATGAGAGGCGTCCATGCAGAGTCAAACACCACGCTTCGAGGCGGCCACTCGCATCACGGATCTCTGGCAGAACTCGCTGCGCCCCACGACAACGAGGGCCTCGGACGGTGTGGTGTCCCTGGCGATGGGCGAGCCCGACTTCGCAACGCCGCGAATGATCGTCGACGCGGCAATCGACGCCCTGCACAACGGCCATACGCATTACACCGACTTCGCCGGCGAAGGACAGCTGAGAGAAGCCCTCGCACAGCAGGCATCCGCGACAGCAGGACGTCCGTACGCACCGGAGTCCATTGTTGTCACCCATGGCGCGTCAGGTGGCTTGGCGAGCACCATCCTCGGTCTGGTCAATCCAGGAGACCGCGTCGTAATCCCCGCGCCCACCTACTCGCTGTACGCGGACCTGGTACGACTTGCCGGCGGGATCCCGATCTTCGTCCGGATCCACGACGATTTCCACCTGGACGCCGAAGGACTGGCCGACGCCATGCCCGGTGCCCGGATGCTGGTGCTGTGCAACCCGGGAAACCCGACCGGCGCGGTGCTGCGCCGTGACGAGCTGGAACTCGTGGCGTCTCTGCTTCGCGACACTGACACTCTGCTTGTCGTGGACGAAGCCTACGAGGCCCTGGACTGGTCGGAACACGGCTTCGTCTCGGCGCTGTCGATCGAGGCTCTCGCCGAGCGGCTGGTGCACGTGCAGACCTTCTCGAAAACCTACGCCATGACGGGCTGGCGCGTCGGCCACGTAACGGCACCGCCCGAGGTGATCAACGCGATCGCCACCGCGGCCCGCACCATGAACGGCGCGCCGAACGCCGCGGTTCAGCGTGCCGCGCTGGCCGCGACCCAGAACGGCGGACGCATGCTCGCGGAACCGATGGTCGCGGAATACCGCAAGCGCCGACTGTTGATGCTGAACTCGCTCGACAGCATACCGGGATTGAGTGTACAGCCTCCCGAAGGCGCCTTCTACCTCTTCCTCCGCTACCACAGCAGCATTCCGTCGACGAAGCTCACGCGGCTGCTCGGCGAAGCCGGCGTGCTTGTGCGCGCCGGGGCCGAATACGGCCCAGGAGGCGAGGGCCACCTCCGGCTCAGCTACGCCGCAGCACCACACGCGATCACGACCGGATGCGCCCGGCTGCGGGCCTACTTCACCGACGGCCCACCCAAGTGACGCCGTCCGGCCGTGTACGGAACACACCGATCCAGAAGGGAAACCCATGCGTCAACAAGTGAGGATGTCGTGACCACATCAACACCAACAATCCTGCAATGGCAGGCCGAAGTCGTCGATCAACTGCTCGCCGCGGATGTGTCGGTCGCCGCCTTCGTCCCCGACTCACGCCTCAACGGTGTCCTTACCGCACTCTCCGGCAGAGGGGTTCCGCTCCGTTCGCTCACCCGCGAAGAGGAATGCGTCGCCTACGCCGCCGGGGCGCGGATTGCCGGGAAACGGGCAGTGGTCATGCTGCAGAGCTCCGGGATCGGCAACGCACTCAACGCGCTGGGCACTCTCGCGGTGCCCTATCGGCTCGGCATTCCGATGATCGTGTCGATGCGCGGCACCCTGGGAGAGACCAACCCGTCCCAGATCCCGATCGGCCGTGCCACCTCGCCGATGCTCGGTTCCCTGGGCATCCAGTCGTTCTCCTTGCGCAGCGCTGATGATGCGGCGTCCATGACCGAGGCCGTGCTCAACATGGCCTACCAAGCAGGAGAGACGAGTGCGGTCCTCCTCGAGCCCGAACTGGGAGGACAACGTGAACGTCGTTGAAGCAGTCCAGGCAATCGTCCACACCTACCCTGAAGCCACGATCGTCTCCTCGCTCGGTACCGCGACCTCCGCTGCCAGGCACGTAACCGGTGACGGCCCGCACTTCTACTTCGGTGCAGCCATGGGATCCGCCCTGGCAGGTGCGTTGGGTCTGGCCGAAGCGGCTCCGCACCGGCAGGTGGTGGCCGTGCTCGGCGACGGTGACTTCCTGATGGGCGCGAACTCCCTGTGGTCCCTTTCCGCATGCCGGCCGACGAACCTGCTCGTGGTGGTGCTCGCCGACGGCGCATACTCGATCACAGGTGGCCAGACCATCTCCTGCCCGCTCCGACTGGCCGAAGTGGGAGCAGCGTTGGAGGGCTTGTCCGGGGCGACCGCGGACACAGCGGAAGCGTTGCGAGCTGAACTGACCTCGCTTCCGCAGCCCGGGCTGATCGAGGCCCGGATCTCCGAGTCGGTCTGGCCCGGCCCCTCTCCGTTCGTGGACCCGGCCGAGGTCGTGCGCTCGGTGCGCGCCAGCCTCGCCACCCGGTAACGAGCCGACCAGGCAGTTCCCATGCACCCAGCCCGGGCGGCACTTGCTCCGCCAACAACCAGCATCGCAGACGATCTCCCCGCCCCCGGGCGTGCACACGATTTAGGACGCTTCAATGGATGAGCAACTCCCATGCTTCCGCATGGTGATCGGCGGCAAATCCGTCAACGCCATCTCCGGGAAGACCTTCGACTCCCAGAACCCCTACACCGGCCGGCCGTGGGCGCAGATCCCGGACGGAGGACCGGAAGACGTCGACGCCGCTGTCGCCGCCGCACGGTCGGCTCTCGAAGCCGAATGGGGACAGTTGACGGGTTTCGCCAGGGCTTCTCTGCTGCGCAGTCTGGCAGACCTGATCACCGATGATGCGGAGCGGCTGGCATGGCTGGAGGTCAATGACACGGGCAAGCTCTACCGCGAGATGATCGGACAGCTCAAGAACCTCGGCGCGTGGTACCACTACTACGCTGGGATCGCGGACAAGCTGGAAGGTCGCCAGATCCCGTCACCGAACCCGGACTATCTGGTCTACACGCGGCAGGAACCCGTTGGCGTGGTTGCGGCCATCACCCCGTGGAACTCGCCGCTCCTTCTGCTCACCTGGAAGCTCGCACCCGCACTCGCCGCAGGGTGCACGGTGGTCGCCAAGCCCTCCGAGCACTCCCCCGCCTCCACGCTGGCCTTGGCCGAGCTGTTCAGGGAGGCCGGATTCCCCCCTGGCGTCTTCAACGTCGTGACAAGTCAGTCTCCACAAACCGGCGCGGCGCTGGCGGGCCACACCGGCGTGGACAAAGTCGCCTTCACCGGCGCGACGGCCACCGGACGCACCGTCGCACACTCCGCGATCGACAACCTCAACGCGGTCACTCTCGAACTCGGGGGCAAGTCGCCGCAGATCGTCTTCCCCGATGCCGATCTCGCCGCAGCGGCCAACGGCGTCATCGCGGGGGTCTTCGCCGCAACGGGACAAACTTGCATGGCGGGCTCACGGTTGATCGTGCACAACGACGTGCACGACGACCTGGTCCGGCTGATCACCGAACGCGCTGCGAGGATCAAGCTCGGTGACCCGAGCGATCCTGAAACCGAGATGGGGCCCGTGGCCAATGGCCCGCAGTTCCACAAGGTCCAGGAGCTGCTGTGGACCGCCGAAACCGAGGGCGCGACCATTGCTTGTGGCGGCTCGGCCGATCAGCGTTTGGGTGGCTACTTCATCAAACCCACGGTGCTGACCGACGTCGATCCGGATTCGACCGTGGCACGCGAGGAGGTGTTCGGCCCCGTGCTCTCCGTCCACCGGTTCACCGGTGAAGACGAAGCTCTGTGCCTTGCCAACGACACGCCCTTCGGTCTTGCCGGCGCAGTGTGGACCAAGGACGTCCATCGCGCGCACCGGGTCGCGGCTCGACTGCGAGCGGGCAACGTCTGGATCAACGCCTACCGAGTCGTCGCGCCGAGCGTTCCCTTCGGTGGATACAAGGCCTCTGGCATAGGCAGGGAGAACGGCGTCGAAGCGGTCCAGGCATATACCGAGACCAAAGCCGTCTGGGTCGAGCTCACCGGCAACACCCGCGACCCGTTCACTCTCGGCTGAGGCCACGCACCCCCAAGGCAACACGATGTCCGAAGCGGACAGTGCTAGCCACCCAGCAGTTGGACACCGCCGTACGAGGGAAGGAACCATGGTTTCCAAGGCAGATGCGCTGGCGCAGTGGGCAGCAGACCTCATTCCTGCTCCGGCCGATCTCGCGCTGGCGCAACGCTCTCTGATCGATACCGCCGCGGTCGCCTTGGCCGCACGCGAGCACCCCCTTGTGGAGATAGCCTCCAGACTTCCGGACGCGGCACGGTGGTCGGCCATTGGCCACGTGCTCGACTTCGATGACCTCCACATCGAGTCGACCACCCACATCAGCGTCGTCGTAGCACCCGCGGTCCTCGCCACTGGCGGCGACGCACGCGCCTACCTCGCGGGCGCGGGTGTGATGGCGCGTCTGGGAACCCTATTGGGATGGCACCACTACGCGTCAGGCTGGCACGCCACGTGTACCGCCGGTGCGCCCGCCGCAGCGGTAGCGGCAGGTGTCGCCATGGGCTTGTCAACGCAGCAGCTGGCAACCGCCATCGCCCTGGCCGTGCCAGGCGCAGGCGGCGTGCAAAATGCCTTCGGCACACACGGAAAGTCGCTACAAGTAGGTTTCGCTGCACAAGCGGGTGTTCGAGCAGCGCAGCTGGCCCGCGCAGGCGCCACTGCCGCCCCGGAAGCGCTCGACGCGTGGGTCTCCTTGGTCGCGGCGAGCCACGACGACCTGGACCTCACCGGGCCAGCGGTTCCGGGTGGTCTCGCGATCAAAGCTTTCCCGTGCTGCTATGCCATGCAGCGGCCCATCGCCGCACTACGCGAGATCCGCAGCCAACTGCACAATATCCACCAGATCCACGTGCGCACCCCAAAGGCATCCGTGCACCCCTTGATCCACGATCGCCCCAGCACCGGGCTGGAGGGCAAGTTCAGCCTCCCCTATGCCCTTGCGACCGCAGTGCTCGATTCCTATCCGGGCTTTGAGAGCTTCACCGACGCTGCGGTCAATCGTGCCGAGGCGCAGTCGCTGGTCGAGCGAGTCGCAGTCGAGCACACACCAGGTGGCGACGGGCTGCTCACCGGTGCGGTCGAGATCGAGGTCGAACACGACGAGAGCTCCCACACCAGCACGCGTCTTGCCGATCCTCCCGGCGCACCGAACAGGCCCCCGACAGCGTCCGAGTTCGACGGCAAGCTGAACGCGTGCGGAGACGACGTACCAGAACTACTTGCCGACGCCACCTGGGACTCTGTCAGCGTGTTATTGCGCCGCGTCTTCCCGCGCATGGGCTAAAACTCAGCAAAAAGGTCGTTCCTGACAAAAGATGGTGGCGTACACCGCTACGCCGTCGAACAAACCATCGCCCTGCTGCACTGGTTTCCGCCGCCTGCGCACCCGCTGGGAAACCCGCGATGACATCCTTGAAGCCTTCCTCAGCCTCGGCTGCAGCATCATCTGCTGGCGCAAACTCAGAAACAACTCAATCTGTTAGGACCTCTTAGGAACGTGAGACGACCCGGTGGTTGAACGTAGTGAGGTCTCCGGTAGGTGGATCAGCGATTAAGAAGATCAACATTTATCCGGAGACCTCGGTGGGAAGCCCGTCGGCGTCAGGAAGGTCGGCCTCCGCGTCGCCGATCTCCGAGTGGCTACGAAGCAGTCGCGGCAAGTCCTCGTCGATTCTGACGGTCAACGTTTCGCCGTCCACGATCTGGCCATCGCCAAGGTGCGAAGCCATCAGCGCCAGATACACCAACGCATCTCGGGACCGCAGCAGTGAGATGGTCACGTCGGTCGCGGCGCTTGTCTGGAACTCGTGAAGCAGGCGTTCCGCGTCAAGGTCCGCCATCGTCATCCTCCCCTCGGAGAACCCAGGCACGTCTCAATCAAGCGTATTGACGGTCCCGACAATCGGAGTCTTTGATCACCGCGCACCCATCAGCAACCGTGCTTCCGATCCGCTGTGACGACGGATAGTGCTTCAGATCAGCTTCAGCATCTGGGGACGCTGGTTCAGGCGTCTGAGCAGCTGTCGGCGCGACCGTTTCGGCAAGGTCGTTGAGTGCCGCGACAACCACGTTCCACGCGATTCGCACGATGTCGTCTTCCGGGGCGTACGATTCGACCCATTGACGTCGCGGGTGCACCAGGTTGTGATGTCCGCGGAGAACTTCAGCGTACTGAGCTACCTCAAGGGCAATCCATCGCTTGTCCCGCGCCATCGCGATCAACTTCTCAAGGTGATCTGGCCATTCGTCGAGCCACAACACCAGCTCAGGCGCCCGCGGATGGCCACTCAGAACATCCAATACCGGGTCCCGAGCGGACCCATCAGACAACGCAGCCAGATACTCCACCAGCCGCGTCGTCTTCCGCCAAGCGTCAGCGGCACGATCCCCCGCCATGCGGTCCCTCCTCGGTAGGCAACACGCCAGGATGCCTACCCAATGACGCGAGTGCAATACCGAGTGTGAAGATTACACCGTGTGCCGTAGGCGCGGGTCCGCTGAGACGACGTCGCCCGCAGGGCCTCGAGAGTCGAGACCTCCGTGCGTTCAGACCGCTTCGCAGCGCTCGCTGACGCTAACGCGCAAGCCAGCCCTGCACAGCACTCCGACCTACGTTCCTTGGCCGAGCGCAGAATCACCGACACACCGAAGCAGGTTCATGATTTTCCACCGCATCTGAGGCAGAATTTCATGAAGTGAACAAGGTAGAGGGAGGACCGGTCTTGACGAAGATCGCCCAGAAGAACGACGGTCTGCGTCGGCTCGCAGAGCTGGACCTGACTCGCGAGCGCTTGACCGAGGTGTTCGCACGCGCCGACAGCGAAAGCCGGCACACAACACCGCTCGACCCGCCGACCGCGGAGGGCCTCACGCGCTACATCACGATCGTCCGGTTCCTGCGCGAAGATCTACTCCAGGACGGCTGGACCTTCGACAACCCCAGCAACGTCTGCCGCACGATCCATCCGAGCAAGACCTTCTCGATCGTTCCGACGGCTGGCGACGAACTCACCGGGATCTGGGTCCCTGGGACTGGCCCATCGACCCGGAACCCGAAGGGCGTTGCGGCCGTTCGAGCGGTGAAGAACAACGCACAACTTGCACTATTCGGCCCGGACCTGACGGCATCAGCTGACGAAGCCGGGCCCTCGACAACCTGGTACCTACTGCACCGCTTCACCGACGAGCAGATCTTCGTCGAGCTGTCACTGCCAGACCAGATCTCAGACGACGGCCACATCCTGAACTGGCGCGAACGCATCATCATCCAGCCGTTCGACCGTCAGCCCGGACCGTCGATGGCCGCATCCCACGACCATGACAGCATCGACGAGAAGTACCAGGTCGACGTCAACATACGCGAATGAGGACAGGTTTCCATGTTTAGCCCTTCGCGGCTGAGGATCGCCCGCAAACGCCGCGGCTGGACTGTGACCACCCTCGCCAGAACCGCAGGCCTGAGCACGCGCAGTGTTTCCACTTACGAAAACGGCCGGCAAGAGCCATCAGCTCCTACGATCGAACAACTCGCCCGCGCCGTCGAGGTGCCATCGACCTTCCTGCTTGGCGATGATGTCGACGAAGTCCCCGTTGACGCCGTCAGCTTCCGCGCGTTGAGCAAGATGCCAGCCCGCGCCCGAGACCGCGGCCTGGCGTCCGGACGCATCGCAATGCTGATAAACGACTGGATCGAAGCACGCTTCGACCTGCCCGCTCCTGACCTTCCGACGCTTGACAACAGACACCCAGAGCAAGCGGCTCAGGAACTGCGTAGCCGCTGGGGACTTGGTGTGCGACCCCTCGGCAATGTCGTGCACCTTCTTGAGGCACACGGAGTCCGCGTCTACTCAGCAACACAAGCCAACACAGACCTCGACGCATTCTGCATGTACCACAACGGTCGGCCATTCGTCTTCATCGGCAGCGACAAAACCCCTGAAAGAAGCCGCTTCGACGCCGCACACGAACTCGGCCACCTCATCATGCATCGCGGAGATCAACTACCGCACGGTCTGGACGCCGAAAAGGACGCGAACCGATTCGCCGCCGCATTCCTCATGCCAGCGTCAGATCTGCTCGCGCACAATCTGCGAAACGCTACCGCCAGCCACATACGCGCTTCCAAAGGACGGTGGTCCGTCGCAGCTATGGCGCTGGCCCACCGCCTCAACGAACTTGGCCTCATGTCCGAATGGGCGTACCGCAACGCATGCATCGACCTCGCCAGAGCGGGATACCGGCGATCAGAACCCGGAGGCATGCCCTCCCACGAGTCGTCCCAGCTGCTCACCAAGGTGCTACAGCAGCTCCGAAGCTCAGGCTTGGGCATCCAGCAGATCGCTGCCGATCTCAGCCTGCACCCGGCGGAGGTGCGGTCCTACATGTTTGGCCTCGCCCCAACCGTCATCGAAGGAAATGGACTCCGAACGGACACCCCACCTGCATCGTTGCAGGTCGTGCACTGATCGCGACGCCGGGGCCAGTGAGAGCCAGATGTGGTCCGGACCACCAGACCCGCCGACTCGTCGGAAATATGTCAATATGTCCGTTACGGTGCTGCTGTCGCTGCTGATGCACCCCGGTCTGTCAGCTCGCAGCCGTGTACCCAGCCTTACGCTTGCCGTTAGTAACGCGACGCGGTAGTATTGGGTGGCGTGATCCAGTCGTTCGCGGACAAGCGCACTCTGCAGGTCTGGGAACGGCGCCGCACCAAACTCCATCCTGACACCCAGCGGCTGGCCTGGAACAAGCTCGCGATCCTCAACCGCGCCGCCACCCTCGACGACCTACGCGTGCCACCCGGCAACCGGCTCGAACAACTCCGCGGCGACCGGGCCGGGCAATACAGCATCCGCATCAACCGGCAGTGGCGCATCTGCTTCCGCTGGACCAACGCCGGCCCCGAACAAGTTGAGATCACCGACTACCACTAGAAGGACGACAGACATGAGCGACGACGAGAAGGTGATGGCACCGACCCACCCCGGCATCATCCTGCGCGAGGAGTTCCTCGAACCGATGAACATCACCGACTACCAACTCGCCAAGGCCATCGGCGTCCCGCAGACCCGCATCAGCGCCATCACCCACGGCCAACGCCGCATCACCGCCGACACCGGACTACGCCTGTCACGCTACCTCGGCATGTCCGAAGCCTTCTGGACCGGCCTGCAAGAAGACTACGACCGCGAAATCACCAAAGACCAACTCGGCGCTATCCTCGACGCCATCCACCCCATCGCCAGCTGACACCGCGTCCAGACCGCAGCGGCACAACCACCTGCGAACGAACTCAGGACGGTCGTCGCCAGGTGTTCGGACGGTCCCTCGCGTTGGTTCCGTTCAGCGCATCCGCTCGGTTGAACAGCGGCAATTCCATCCCCGTATTGCTGACCAACGAGTTCTGCACTGCAGGTGTTGTGGTGATACGCGACCTGCCCGCACTCGCAACGATGCTCGGCTGGGGCGAGTCTGAGTTGACAAGCCATCCCTTGCCGTTCACCGACAACGACGGCGTGATCGCCGCTCCGTGGGACACCAGGCTGAAGATCGTCACGCGCGCTGCCAAGTTGAACGCGGACAAGTTGCTACGGTACATCGCGAACGCGGAGGACGAGGACCGGCGCCAAGCCATGTACGGCAAGACATACGGCCGTGGCAAGGACAGCTGGTACGTCCCACCGGAGATCTGCGCCGACACAACAGAGGTCTCGCCGGGCAGCGTAGATCGGGCCATACGCAGCCTGTCCGGGATCCGGCGGGCGAAAGGCATACCGACCACAGTCCCCGCCCGCGATGGGACTTCACCTATGTGCGCAGCTGGTCCGGGTTTCTTCTACGTCGCCTTTGTCGTGGACGTGTTCGCCCAGCGGATCGTGGCCTGGCACGCCTCGACGTCGAAGGCGACCGAGCTGGTGATGACCCGCTGCGGATGGCGCTGTGGCAACGCGACCGCAGCCAGCAAGTCCAGAGCGGACTGATCTGTCACAGCGACGCCGGATCGCAATACACGTCGATCCACTTCACCGAGCACCTCGACCTCGAGGGCCTCCAGCCGTCAATCGGCAGCGTCGGCGACGCCTACGAAACCGCCCTCGCCGAGAGCGTGATCGCAATGTACAAGACCGAATGCATCCGGACCACCGTGTTCCACGGCGACCCCTTCCGAACGGTCGCCGACGTCGAACTCGCCACCGCAGGCTGGGTCGACTGGTACAACAACCGGCGCGTGCACAGCAGCCTCGGATATATACCGCCCGTCGAGCACGCGACAGCCCACAACACGGCCCTCAACCGAGACCGCAACCCACATGAGAGCGGCAAAGAACCTGAGGCGCTGCAGGTTGCGTAGGAGCAAGATGGGAGCAACGGTGCTTTCGTACCTGCGCTCAACCGACACTCAACTGCACCATCTGCACACCACACGACTGCCGCAAACCTGCCGTGTTGGCATCGTATGGTCGTAGCCAGTCGAGCGCGCCGCCCACTTAGCGACGGTGGCTGTCTATGTCGGCGAGGCACACAAGCATGATCAACTAAAGGGTCCACCCCATGATCATCGGGCCACCATCACGGACTTCGCGCCAGAGCCAGAACAGAATGGCCATTGACACCCTAAACAACCTTGATCCACTAGACGCGCAGAACGACCAATGCCGACACTCGCGTGTGCTCGGCCTCGCCTGGCTGGTCACCTGACCTATGCGAGTCGTTGACTGAGGCGTTCGATGAAGGTTCCCCATGACTCGGGGGACAGCTTGAGGGAGTGTCCGATGAACGGTGGATCCGGCTTGGCATTGGTTAGTTTCCGGTTGGGGTGATGCGGCCTTCGAAGGCGATCGCGAAGGCGTTGAGCG
>NZ_SLXQ01000031.1 GCF_004340875.1 Tamaricihabitans halophyticus
GGATCAAAGCGTCCCACCACCACAAAGCGTCCCGCCCTGACCAGCACCGGGACGCTTGGGACGGATGGGACGGACACCCGCGCACTCGCCAAGACACCACCAACCACGGGAGTCACACCAATGAACCACGCACCCACCGACATCACCCCAACCCCAGCGGAACAGCCACGAGAGCTGCTGCTGCCGCACCCAAAACACACCACCCAGTAATCCGTCCCAAGCGTCCCCACCCAGGTCAGCCCGGGACGCTTCACACACCTGGGACGGATCAAAGCGTCCCACCACCACAAAGCGTCCCGCCCTGACCAGCACCGGGACGCTTGGGACGGATGGGACGGACACCCAGCGCGTCACTCACACCAAGCAACCACGAAGGGAACACCACCCATGGCGAACCACTACGACGGCGTACCCCGTCGCCACCTCTACCGCATACCGGAAGCGCTGCAACTGCTCTCGATGAGCAGGTCGGTTTTCTACCAGGAAGTCCGAGCGAGACGCCTGCGCACCGTCAAGCAAGGTAAGAACCGCCTAGTACCACACCAAAGCATTGAGGAATACGTCGAACTACTCGTAGCCAAGGAGGACACCAATGACCAAGCGGCGTAACCGCGGCGACGGCAGCCTCTATTGGTCCGAGCGACGCCAACGGTGGATCGTCGAAGTCACCATCGGGTACAAACCATCCGGTGAACGCATCACCACCAGCCGAAGCGCAGTGAAAAAGGAAAAGGCCAAGCAACTTCTCAAGGAGCTTGTCCGTGACCTCGACGACGGCACTCCATCCGGTTCAGTTCGTTATACCGTGGGCGACGCCGTGCTCAACTGGCTCGCTTACGGATTGGCGGGCAGAAGCACTGAAACTAAAGATAACTATGAGAACCTTGCCCGACTTCACCTGCTGCCGCAGCTCGGGAAACGCAAACTCCGCGAACTGGCCGCGGAAGACGTTGACAAATGGCTCGCTGACCGCGCCACCCTCGTCAGCACCCGAACGGTCCGACTCCTGCACTCAATCTTGAACCGATCCGTTAAACACGCCCAAGCACGAGACAAAGTGAAACGCAACGTCGTTGGCCTCTGCGATATACCCACCGGGCTTGAGGGCCGCCCCTCCAAATCCCTAACTTTCGACCAAGCCGTCGCGGTACTCACGGCATCCGAACACTCACCCCTGCACGCCTACATCGTTCTCTCCATACTCATCGGAGCCCGAACCGAGGAACTCCGCGTGCTCACCTGGGACCACGTCGACTTCTACGGAAACAAGAACACCGTTCCAGTCACGCTGCCCTCGATCGCCGTATGGCACTCCGTCCGCGACGGCGGCGACACCAAAACCAAAAAATCGCGACGCACCCTCGCCATGCCCACCCGCTGCGTCGTCGCCCTCCGCCTACACCGCCTCCGCCAACACCACATCCGCCACAAAGCCGGCAACCGCTGGCACGACAACGGACTCGTATTCGCCTCCACAGTCGGCACCGAACTCGACGCCCACAACGTCCGACGCGGCTTCCGCAAAGTCGTCAAAACCGCCGGACTCGCACCCGAAGACTGGACACCCCGCGAGATGCGCCACTCCTTCGTATCCCTACTCTCCGACTCCGGCGTAGCCATCGAAGACATCGCCAAACTCGTCGGCCACAGCGGCACGGCCGTCACCGAGGCCGTCTACCGACACCAAATCCGCCCCGTCATGGTCGAGGGAGCCACCGCCATGAACGACATCTTCCCCCGCACCACCCGAAACAGTTAGTCAGGCAGTTAGTCAGGCAGCCAGCCGGCGACGCATTCTGGATCTGACTCGCTGAATCAACTTGTAGGCACAAAAGTGCCCCTGACCTGGGCACATATCCAGATCAGGGGCACTTTTCGACCGTCGGGACGGCGGGATTCGAACCCACGACCCCTTGACCCCCAGTCAAGTGCGCTACCAAGCTGCGCCACGTCCCGGCCACATCCGAAGCACCGGATGCGAGCGTTAGCCTACCGCACCTGACTCAACGCTTCTTACCCGGGCGCTTCTCCCGGACGCGGATCGAGATTCGCACCGGGCTGCCAGGGAACCCGAACTGCTCGCGTAGTTTGCGCTCGAGGAACCGCCGATAGCTTGCCTCGAGGAAACCCGTCGTGAACAGCACGAATGTTGGCGGCCTCGTCTGCGCCTGGGTAGCGAAGAGCACCTTTGGCTGCTTCCCACCACGTACCGGTGGCGGCGTCGCGGCGATCAGCTCGGACAACCAAGCGTTCAGCTGCCCGGTCGGCACCCGCCGGTCCCACGAGTCCAGCGCAGTTCGCAACGCCGGAGCCAGCTTCCGCACCGCTCGGCCAGTCAGCGCCGACACGTTCACCCGTTCCGCCCACGGCACGCGCACCAGGCCACGTTCCAGTTCACGGACCAGCTGGTGCCTGCGTTCTTCGTCGACGAGGTCCCATTTGTTCATCGCCAGCACGCAAGCCCGACCAGCCTCGACGACCATGGTGAGTACCCGCAGGTCCTGCTCGCTGATCGGCTCGCTCGCGTCCAGCAACATGATCGCGACCTCGGCCGCGTCCAGCGCCGCCTTCGTACGCAACGACGCGTAGTACTCCGCGCCACTCGCGGTCTTCACCCGCTTGCGCAGCCCCGCCGTATCGACGAACCGCCATACCTCGTCGTCCAGCTCGACCAATGAGTCGACCGGATCCACGGTCGTACCGGCGACCTCATGTACCACCGCACGCTGCTCGCCCGTCAGCTTGTTCAACAAGCTGGACTTTCCCACGTTCGGTTTCCCGACCAGCGCCACCCTGCGCGGCCCGCGCCCCCGTTCGGCATCGCGCGGCGCATCCGGCAACGCCTGCACCACCGCGTCAAGCAGATCCCCGGAACGCCGCCCGTGCAAGGCACTGACCGGCATCGGCTCACCAAGCCCAAGCGACCACAACGCCGCAGTATCCGCCAGCAACCGCTCATCGTCCACTTTGTTCGCCGCAAGCAACACTGGCTGCTTCGCCCTACGCAACACCTTCGCCACCGCCTCGTCGGTGGTCGTCGCACCCACGGTCGCGTCCACCACGAGCAGTACCGCGTCCGCCGTCGCGATCGCCATCTCCGCCTGCGCCGCTACCGAGGCACGCAGCCCAGTCGCATCCGGCTCCCAGCCTCCGGTGTCCACAACGGTGAAACGCCGTCCATTCCACAATCCGTCATAGGCCACGCGATCCCGAGTTACCCCGGGCACGTCCTGCACAACCGCCTCCCGGCGACCGAGTAGACGGTTGACCAATGTGGACTTTCCGACGTTCGGCCTGCCGACGACTGCGAGTACCGGTTGGGCCGGCGCCTCTCCCTCGTCAGCCCCGAGTTCCGCCTGCGCGGCCGCGTCAAGCTCAGCCCAGTCCGATTCCGTGCTCCACGTCCCGTCCGCCGGCGAGAGCTCTGGCTCAGTCACTTCTCGATCCCACTTTCCGCGCGTCGTTCATCCAGCTCACGCACCAGCTCCGCCAGCGTCTTCCGGAGCCGCTCGGTCGCCTCGTCCAAACCCGCGCGGCCCCGCGCGACATCCAGGTCGAGCGGTTTACCAATCGCCAAATCCACCACCGGCCGAAACCGCCGCCGAACACCCGGCGGTCGTAGCGTCCCACGGCACGCCACCGGCAGCACTCGCGCCCCGGAGGCGCGGACCAGCCAGGCCGCTCCCCCATGCGCGGTCGCCATATCCCCGCGCCCTCTACTTCCCTCCGGGAACACCGCCACCAGCCCACCGGCACGCAGTACGCGGACGGCCGTGCTCAGCGCCGCCCGATCTGGCTCGTTGCGCCGCACGGAGATCTGCCCCATTCGGTGCAGTAGCCAGCCAACGACCCCACGGAACAGTTCGCGTTTAACCAAGAACACCGCTCGCCTCGGTAACGCACCAAAGATCATCTGTGGCTCCACGAGGGAACTGTGATTGGCAACCAGTACGACCGGCCCGGCTGCCGGCACGTTCGACAGCCCCGTCACCCGCAGCCGGTAGGTCGGGCGATACAACCAATCCGCCACTTTCCGGCAGAAGTCGTGGAACCGGGGCCAGGCCCCCTCCGGAAGTTCAGTCACGCGCCGCCGCCTCGGCACCGTTAACCATCCCTCGTGACTCGATCAGCTCAGTGAGCTCGGCGAGCACACCAGCCACGTCCAGCTCCGTGGTGTCCAGAACGAGCGCATCCTCGGCCGCCCGCAACGGCGAGCTGGCCCTGGTCGAATCCAGCTGGTCACGCCGCTGCACATCGGCACGGGTGGCGGCCAGATCGGCCGATCGGCCAGCCGCGGTGTCCTGCGTGCTCCTGCGTTGCGCGCGGGTATCAGCCGAGGCCGTCAGGTAAACCTTCAGCCGCGCTTCCGGCGCGACGACCGTGCCGATATCCCTTCCTTCCACGACGATGCCACCGACCGCCGCGGATACCCGCGCGATGATCTCCCGCTGCTCTCGCACGAGTAGTTCACGGACCTCGGGCACGGCCGATACGGCCGATACCGCCGAGGTCACCTCGGCTCCCCTGATCTCGGCGGCCACATCGACGTCATCGAGCGAAACTTTCGGATTGTCCGGATCAGTGACAATCCGCAGTGTCGCGGCCCGGATGATCCGGATGACCTGGTCGGCGTCGGTTGGCGGAACACCCGCGCGTAGGACGGCGAGAGTCATCGCGCGGTACATCGCCCCGGTGTCCAGGTAGCCGGCCCCTGTCCGCCTGGCCAGCTCCCGGGCGACGGTCGATTTACCCGTGCCGGACGGCCCGTCGAGCGCGACAACACCGTCCAATTGTCCGCCAGCCACCGGCACTCCTCGCTTCGTCGTATCCCGTTTGTCATTGCCGCAGTCCAGCCCGACATTCTGCCGGTCAAGTCCGCGCTGCGAACAAGCGCACCCTTGACCGGCTGAATGCGTGGAACGACACGACGAGCTGTGCCCAGCCAGCACGCGACCAGCGGCGTAGGCTGGGCATGTGAATGTCGAGGTTACGCCGCTGCCGGGCATTGGCGTCCGCAAGGACTTCGCCATCCAGGCCGGACGGCGAGTTGGCGTGGTCACCCACAAGGACGGCCAAACCGAGTTAATCGTATCAAAATCGGATGATCCGGACGCATGCCTGGCCTCGCTGCCGTTGACCGGTGACGAGGCATCCGCACTGGCCAACCTGCTAGGCGCGCCCCAACTGGTCGCCCAGCTCACCGAGGAACACCGCGACCTACCGGGAATCAACACCAAACAGCTGCCGATTCGGCCCAGTTCGCCTTTCGACGGGCGCACGCTCGGCGATACATCGTTACGTAGCCGTACGGGAGTTTCCATCGTCGCCGTGATGCGAGCGGGGCAGGCAATCCCCTCGCCGACTCCCGACTTCACCTTTACGGCCGGCGATATGCTCGTCGTGGTCGGCACCGCCGAAGGGATCAGCAAGGCACGCGACATCCTGATCGACGATTGAGTCGCCTGTGGATCCCACCGCCTTGGTCATGATCCAGCTAGGTGCGGTCTTTTTCGCGCTTGGCGTGCTCGGGCGTCTGGCCGGCAAGGTCGGCATGTCCCCCCATCCCGCTCTACCTCGTCGGGGGACTCGCGTTCGGCCAGGGTGGCGCTATCGAACTGGACAACATCCACGAGTTCACCGAGATCGCCAGCGAGATCGGAGTCGTTCTGCTGCTCTTGCTGCTGGGTCTCGAGTATTCCGCGGCGGAGCTGGTTACCGGACTGCGCCGGTCGTGGATGGCCGGAGTGGTCGACATCGTGCTGAACTGCACGCCAGGCGTGGTGATCGCCCTGCTGCTCGGCTGGGGCCCGGTTGGGGCGATCGTAATGGCCGGAGTCACCTACATCTCCTCCTCCGGCATCGTCGCCAAGGTACTCAGCGACCTCGGCAGGCTCGGGAACCGAGAAACGCCGGTGGTGCTCTCCGTGCTGGTGTTCGAGGATCTGGCGATGGCGGTCTACCTACCGATCCTCACCGCCGTACTCGCCGGCGTGAGTTTTCTCGGCGGGCTCACCGCGATCGGCATCGCCCTGATCGTCATTACCGTGGTACTGGTCGGCGCACTGCGCTACGGGCGCTTCGTCTCGGCGCTGGTGGACAGTCCGGACCGCGAAGTTTTCCTGCTCAAGGTCCTCGGCGCGGCACTGCTGGTCGCCGGGATCGCCTCGGCGATGCAGGTATCCGCCGCGGTTGGCGCCTTCCTGCTTGGCATCGCGATTTCCGGTTCGACAGCCGAGAACGCCGCCCGCATACTCGAACCGCTGCGCGACCTATTCGCCGCGATGTTCTTCGTGGTGTTCGGACTGAACACCGATCCTCGGACGATCCCACCGGTACTCGGCGCCGCGCTGATCCTCGCCGTCGTCGCCAGCGCCACCAAGGTGGCCACCGGCTGGTGGGCGGCGCGTCAACAGGGCGTCGCCCGGATGGGGCAGGCTCGGGCGGGCGCGGCACTGATCGCACGAGGCGAGTTCTCCATCGTGATCGCGGGCCTCGGTGCGGCCTCGGGAGCTGTGCCGCCCGACCTCGTCGCGTTGGCAACCGCCTACGTCCTGCTGATGGCGGTGATCGGCCCGATCGCGGCGCGCACCGTCGAGCCGATCGCCAGGGCAGTCTTCATCCGGTCTCGCCTCACGCCCGCCCGAACCTGATCCAGCGCGAACAGCCCGCGGTGTCAGAGGCCCACCGTGGTGTACAACGAACTCACTTCGGAGCGGTTCAACGGGCGGAGCTTGCCGGGACGGGTTTCACCCAGCCGAACCTCGCCGATCGCGGTCCGCACCAACCGCGTGACCGGATGCCCAACCTCCGCGAGCAGCCGACGCACGATGTGTTTGCGCCCCTCGTGCAGCACGACTTCGACCAGGGTACGCGTCTCGAAACTGTCCACCACCCGAAATCGATCGACTCGTACCGGGCCATCGTCAAGCTCGATCCCCTTGGTCAACCGCCGACCGACGCTACGTTCGACCGCACCGTCTACTTCGGCCAGATAGGTTTTCAGCACGCCGTAGGAAGGATGCATCAGTCGATGCGCCAGATCCCCATCATTGGTCAGGATCAACAAACCCTCGGTTTCGGCGTCCAACCGCCCAACATGGAAAAGCCGCTCGGAGCGGTCCGCGACATAGTCGCCAACACACTTTCGCCCGCGATCGTCGGTCATGGTGCTATGCACGCCTGCCGGCTTGTTCAATCCCAGGTGCACCAGGTCGTCACGAATAATCACCCGGGCGCCGTCCACGTGAATAACCGCGGTGTCCGGATCCACCCGCCGACCTAGTTCGCTGACCACGGCACCATCGACGCTCACCCGACCCGCGACGATCATCTCCTCGGCAACCCGGCGGGAGGCTACTCCCGCCCGCGCGAGAACTTTCTGTAGCCGTACACCTTCGGTCTCAGATGTCATCAATGGAATCCACTTCGGGAAGGAGCGGCGCGATCGGCGGTAGATCCTCCAAAGAGGACAACCCGAGCCGCTCAAGAAAGAGTTCGGTCGTGGTATAGCGGGTGCCGCCGGTTTCCGTGTCCGCGCCAGCTTCCTCGATCAGCCCACGGGCAAGCAGGGTCCGAACGACCCCATCCACGTTCACCCCGCGTACCGCGGCAACCCTCGTTCGCGTCACGGGTTGCCGGTAGGCAATCACCGCAAGGGTCTCCAGTGCCGCACGGGTCAGCTTCGAACGCTGCCCGTCCATCAACAGCTTTTCCACGTACGGCGCGAACTTGTCCCTGGTGTAGAACCGCCAACCCTCACCGACCTTGCGCAGATCAATACCGCGGCCCGCTTCGTCGTACTGACCGGCGAGCCGATGCAACGCTTCGACGACTCGTTCGACGGGCTGCACCACGGCCTCGGCGAGCGACTCTTCTTCAGCCGGAGCGTCAACCACGAGCAGGATGGCTTCCAATGCCGCATCCAGCTCGGTATCCGAGCTCAGCACAGGCACGTCCGTGTCGATCGCGGCCTCGTCGTCGCCGGGCTCGCCGGACTGCTCAGGCTCATCGGACCTGGCGACGTCGTCAGCGGGTCCGACCTGTTCGCCGTCCGCGTCGACTTCCGCTTCGCCGGCCTCGTCCTGCGCCTGCGTCGCATCGACGGCAGCGGTGTCATCACGCCCAACATGCTCGGCCGGGTCGTCCACCACGACGGTTTCGGTCTCGACTGCATCTGCGACGGCCGTATCCAGATCCGCTGTATCCAGATCCGTTGGGGCCTCCGGGTCACTGTCCGGCGGATCGCTGTCCGGCCGGTCCCCGTTCGACTGTTCCGTCACCCGTACTCCTCATCGTCCGCTCGAGCCCGATCGGACTCGGCTTGCGCCTGTGCCTCCTCTTGTGAACCACCCATCCAGGAGACCTGCAGTTCTCCCAGGGGGTCCGGCTGGTCGAAGCCCACACTCGCCTCGCGATAGAGCTCAAGCAGCGCAAGAAATCGGGCAACCACTTCCAGGGTGCTCGTGCATTCGGCCACCAGCTCGCCGAAGGTAGCACTGCCGCGTTCCGCCAGCCGCATCCGCAGAATGGCGGCATGCTCCCGCACGGACACCTTCGCGGCGTGCAGATGTGCGGTGGACACCGAAGGCGGAGGCTTCGGCCGGAACACCGCGGCCGCCAGTTCGGCGAACTGCCGTGGATCCATGCCGATCATGACTTCCGGCAGTAGGCCGAGGTAGCGGTCTTCCAGCGCGACCGAACGGGGATAGCGGCGCAAGGCACTCGCTTCGAGTTCGCCGAACAGCGCGGCCACCTGCTTGTATGCCCGGTACTGCAGCAGCCGAGCGAAGAGCAAATCCCGCGCCTCGAGCAGCGCCAGGTCCTCCTCGTCCTCCACCTCGGCCGCCGGCAGCAGCCGGGCTGCCTTGAGATCGAGCAAGGTCGCGGCGATCACCAGAAACTCGGTCGTCTCGTCCAGGTCCCACCCTTCACCGAGCGCCTTGATATGCGCGATGAAGTCATCGGTGACCTGGTGCAGCGCGACTTCGGTTACATCCAACTCATGCTGCGAGATTAGCTGCAGCAACAGGTCGAACGGCCCCTCGAAGTTCGCCAGCCGCACGGTGAACTTGCCACTACCAGCTGTCTGCTCGGCCTCGTCCAGCTCGGCGATCACGGCGGACGCAGCGGATGCGTCCGGTCCGGACGCATCCTGCTGTTCCGATGTTTCCGCCGCCGGCTCGTCGCTCACGGGCGCGGTCACTTCCCCCCATCTCCGCGCTGTTCCTCGCCGTCACGCAGGCGGCGCACGAGTACCGATTCCGCACCGGTGTCCTCGAAGTCGGCAAGCAACACGGCTACCGCCTCGCGAACCAGCCGGCCCCGGTCGACCACGAGATCGTGTTCCGCGCGCAACGCCAACCGGGCACGTTCCATGGCCAGCAGTTCGTCGCCGGATACGTACACGGTGATCTTCGAGTCATGCTTCTGTCGGGGAGTACCACGCCGCTCGGAACGGACGGCACGACGAGCGGGCGCACCCGCTGGTTCGGCCTTGGTCTCGGCCACCGCTGTGCCGCTGGCTGCCACTTCGCTGGACTCCGCTGGCTCCTTGGTCGGCGTGAACCATCCAGCTTGCGCATCCTCGGCGCCGGACAGCGCGGATTCGGTCGTGTTTCCCGATGTGCTGCGGAACAGTTCGGCGGCGCCCGGGAGCGAAATACGCCGATTCACCGGGCGATCACCTCGCGCGCCAAGGCCCGGTAGGCCTTGGAACCCGCCGAGCGCGGGGCCCATCGAGTGATCGGTTCACCGGCAACGGTCGTCTCGGGAAAACGCACCGTCCGGTTGATCGCGGTGTCGAACACGATATCGCCGAACGCCTCCACGACCCGCGCCATGACCTCCCTCGAATGCAACGTGCGCGGGTCGAACATCGTCGCGAGGATCCCCGTGATCTCCAGGCTCGGGTTAAGCCGCTCCTTGACCTTGTCGATCGTGTCGATCAGTAGAGCCACCCCACGTAAGCTGAAAAACTCGCACTCGAGTGGAATCAGCACGCCATTGGCCGCGGTGAGCGCATTCACCGTGAGTAGGCCCAACGAAGGCTGACAATCCACCAGCACGTAGTCGTATTCTTCGATCACCGGACGCAGCACGCGCAGCAGCGTGTGCTCCCGACCCACCTCGACGACAAGCTGCACCTCGGCGGCGGACAGGTCGATGTTACTCGGCAGCAGATCCATCCTTTCCACACTGGTCTGCCTAATAACATCACTGACCGTCACCGACGGTTCCATGATGACGTTATAGATCGTTTGATCGAGCTCATGCGGCTGGACCCCGAGTCCGACCGACAGGGCGCCCTGCGGGTCAAAGTCGACGAGCAACACTTTCCTGCCGTACTCGGTCAGCGCGGCACCGAGGTTTATCGTCGACGTGGTTTTCCCAACACCACCCTTTTGGTTACACATTGCGAGAATTCGCGCGGGGCCATGCCGGTCGAGTTTCGGCGGCTCCGGGATCCCGCGCGGCTTGCGCCCTGTCGGACCGAGACCGCGCGCGTTGCTGGCGCTGGACTCGTAGTCCTCATCGGCATCATTCGCCGGCCGCGGGGCAAGGCTGAGCTGGGCCGCGCGCCCACTGGCGGACCGACCGGACCCCTGACTCAATGTCGACATGGCTCCTTGTCTCCCTCCCACGCAACGCAGCCTATTCGCGCAGGTGGCCCACACCAACACGGCTCGCCGAGCGATGTGCTCAATGACGTGCCCGCGGGTGCGCCGTAGCGTAGACCTCACGGAGTGTGTTTACTGTCACCAAGGTGTACACCTGCGTGGTCGTGACCGAGGCGTGTCCAAGTAGCTCCTGTACGACTCGCACGTCAGCGCCCCGTTCCAGCAGATGCGTGGCGAAGGAATGCCGGAGCGTGTGCGGCGAAACGGAGTCAGCCAGGCCTGCCCGCTCCGCATTGGTCTTGAGCGCCTGCCATGCGCTCTGCCTGGAAAGTCGTCCTCCTCGGGCGTTCAGGAAGATCGCCGGGCTGGCTCGGCCCTGGGTGGCGAGTTGCGGGCGGGCCCGCACCAGGTAAGCATCCAGCGCGGCCAGCGCCGGCCGACCGATTGGGACCAGGCGCTGCTTACCCCCTTTCCCGTCAAGTAGCACGGTTCGCTCGGCGGCGTCCACATCGTCAACGTCCAGGCCGATCGCTTCGGAGATCCGCGCGCCGGTCGAGTACAGCACTTCCAGCAAGGCTCGTTCGCGTAGCTCGCGGACCCCACTGTCGCCTGGCGTGTCGAGTAGCCGCAGCACGTCATCCAAGCCGAGAGCCTTGGGCAGTCGCCGGTCCAGCGCCGGCGGCCGCACATCCCTGGCCGGGTCGCTCGAGACCAGCCCGTCCTGGAACGCGAACCGGTGCAATCCCCGCACCGCGACCAGAGTCCTGGCCACCGACGATGCGGCGAGCGCGGCTCCACCCACGTCCCCGCGCAGCGAGATCAGGAACTCGGTGACGTGTTGATCGGTGATCGCCTCAAGGTCATCGATGCCGAGGGCGGTGAGGTATGCCCCGTACCGACGCAGATCGCGCCCGTAGCCGTCCAGCGTGTTTCGCGAGGTGCCGCGTTCCACGGCGAGATGGTCCAGATAACCTGTGATCACCTGACTGATGCCAGGCGCGACCTCGGTGTCCTGTCCGGTATTCGGCATGGTAGGCAGTGACTCTAGTCCGGGGACCGGCCGCGGGCACGCTACGCCATGCGGGTTCGTTGAACCGGGATAACTAGTTGGCTCCGAATGCGCGGCTCTGTCCCGTACGCACCCACCAAGGAATGCGGATGGGATACCTTGATACTAATGGTCGACACCCCGGACTACGAGGCGATGCGCATCGGCACTGCCGAGCGGGAACAGGCGATGCAGTCGCTCCAGGCGCATTTCGCCGACGGCCGGTTGGACGTACATGAATACGACGACCGAGTCGCCAAGGTCGTCGCCGGTCGCACTCGCGGGGATCTCCGCGAGGTGTTCGGTGACCTGCCACCGCCGTATCCGGCGTTCCTGAACCCACCGGCCCCTGCGCCCATGGCGCCCTACCCTCAGCAGGTCGTCTATCCGCAACCAGGCGGTGCGGTACCCGGCGGCGCGATGCCGGGCGGCGCAATACAACCCTATTCGGACAAATCTCGCCTCACCGCGGGGCTATTGCAGATTCTGCTGCCCTTCGGAATCGGTCGCTTCTACACCGGGCATACCGGGATTGCCGTGGGACAACTGCTCACCTCGATCATCGCCGTCGGCGTGATCTGGTCGTTCATTGACGGCATCATCCTGTTGGTCAACGGTGGTACCGACAAGTACGGCCGGCCGATGCGGGACTGAAGCTTCGCGCTTGCGCTCAGCGCAGCCGTGCGGCGAACGTCCTGGACATACTGGACCACGGCGCATCGGCGGGCCGCGACTCCGCGGCACCGGTGGAAACGGCATGCGCGGCGAGGACCGCGCTCACCGCGGTCGCGTTGATCAGTTCGCCAGCGAGCGCCATCCGCACCGTTTCCGCAAGCGGCATCCGCCGAACTTGGAGGTCCGCCTCCTCTTCGGTTCCTTCCGGACGCCCTACCTCCGTAAGGTCCCGCGCCAGGTACACGCGCACTACCTCGTCGGTGAAGCCCGGTGAGGACGCCACATCCACGAGCACGTCCCAGCGGCGCGCGGCCAGCCCGGCCTCCTCGACCAGCTCCCTGCGCGCCGCGGCGAGCGGATCCTCCCCCGCCACATCGACCAGTCCGGCTGGCAGCTCCCACAGCCGATCGCCCATTGGATGCCGATACTGGCGGATCATCGCGACGTTGTCGTCGTCATCCATAGCCACGATCGCGACCGCGGCGTGATGTTCCACGACTTCCCGCCGGGCGGTGTTGCCGCCCGGCATGACGACCTCGTCCAACCGCAACGCGAGTATTCGTCCAACGTGGACGTCCTTTGTGGAAGCTACAGCGAAGTCATGCGTTTCCGGCTGCGTCACGAACTCGCCCCGACGGTGCTTGACGGTTCGGTAAGCGTCACCGGAAGGCGGTCCGCGGTGCGATACTCGACCACCGCGCGCACGAAGGCGTCAAACAGCGGATGCGGTCGAGTCGGTCGGCTCTTGAGTTCCGGGTGCGCTTGGGTTCCGACGAAGAATGGGTGTGTCTCCGCCGGTAGCTCCACGAACTCGACCAGCTGGTCGTCCGGCGAGGTGCCGGAAAACACCAGTCCCGCCTTGGTCAGACGGTCCCGGTAGGCGTTGTTCACCTCGTAGCGGTGCCGATGGCGTTCGGAAATTTCGCTCTGGTCGTAGGCCCTTGCCACCGTGGTGCCCTTGCGCAGCACCGCCGGGTAGGCACCGAGGCGCATCGTGCCGCCCATATCGCGTTCGCCGGCAACGACATCGCGTTGATCGACCATCGTGCTGATCACTGGATGCTTGGTATTCTCATCGAACTCGGCGGAGTGCGCGTCCGCGATACCGGCCATATTGCGCGCCACGTCGATCACCATGCACTGCAGCCCGAGGCACAGACCGAGCACGGGGATACCCCGAGTTCGCGCATGGGTGATGGCGCCGATCTTGCCTTCGATGCCGCGGATACCGAAACCACCCGGTACCAACACGCCATCCACACCAGACAACGCGACCGCGGCATCCGCTGGCGTCGCGCAGTCGTCCGACGGTACCCACTTGATGTCCACTTTGGCGCGATGCTTGAACCCGCCAGCACGCAATGCCTCGGTGACGGACAGGTAGGCATCCGGCAGGTCGACATACTTTCCGACGAGCGCGATCCGCACTCGCTCGGACGGATTGTGTACCCGCTCGAGCAGGTCTCCCCATACCGTCCAGTCCACGTCCCGGAACGGCATCCCGAGCCTACGCACCACGTAGGCATCCAGCCCCTCGCTGTGCAACACCCGCGGAATGTCGTAGATGGATGGTGAGTCGGTTGCGGCGACCACGGCCTCAGCGTCCACGTCACACATCAGCGCGATCTTGCGCTTGAGGCCGTCCGGTATTTCCCGGTCCGCGCGGCAGACCACCGCGTCCGGCTGGATACCGATATTGCGCAGGGCGGCGACCGAGTGCTGGGTTGGTTTCGTCTTGAGCTCGCCCGAAGGGGCGAGATAAGGAACCAGCGAAACATGCACGAACAGGCAGTTGTCCCTGCCAACGTCATGTCGAGCCTGCCGGCAGGCCTCCAGGAACGGCAGCGATTCGATATCGCCCACGGTGCCGCCGACCTCGGTGATCACCACGTCTGGCTGTTCACCGCTGTCATCCGGTGCGCCCATGCCCAGGATGCGGCTCTTGATCTCATCGGTGATGTGCGGAATCACCTGAACCGTGTCGCCGAGGTACTCACCACGGCGCTCTTTGGCGATCACCTCGGAGTAGACCTGGCCGGTCGTGACATTCGCCGAACCCGACAACGCGCGATCGAGGAATCGCTCGTAATGGCCGATGTCGAGGTCCGTCTCGGCCCCATCCTCGGTGACGAATACTTCACCATGCTGGAAGGGGTTCATCGTGCCCGGATCCACGTTGAGATACGGATCGAGCTTCTGCATCGTGACCCGGAGGCCACGTGCGGTCAACAACTGTCCGAGGCTGGAGGCGGTCAAACCCTTACCGAGCGACGATGCGACGCCCCCGGTCACGATTACGTGCTTGATGGTCCGCGCTTGCTGCATTCCCACGGGACTTCACGGTAACACGTCCCCGCTTCCCCGGCGCGCACCGCGCCGGGTTGACGGTCACGGATTATCCGACTCTACTCCGGGAGCAGGGGCCTCGGCGTTGCCAGCAACCCCGTATCGGCCCACCTCGCCCTCGAGTTGCTCCACCAGCGCGAGCACCGTGGACACCCTGCCAGATGCGGTATGCACATTGTCCACAGTAGACAAGATTGAGGTGGCTGCCGTGTCCGCGCGGGCTACCCCGACAGGCCCGGTTCCCTCCGCCGAGCCGGCCCCGCCGGCAAGTACCGTGCCAGCTCCGCCACGGTCGAGCTGGGCGGCAAACCGGGCGATCGTGGATGCCTGGTCCGCGGCCGCGTCGCCCGTCATCTTGCCGCCGGTCAGCACGACCGCGAGCTGCGCCGGGCGCACACCTTCGGATTCCTTGATGAATCCGCCCTCGGCCAGCGCGGAGAGCGCGGCGGTGCTCTCATTTGCCGAGGCCTGCCGTTCGTTGTTGTCCTTATTGAGCAGTACCAGGCTGCTCATCAGGCCACCAGCGAGGGTTCCTGGGTCCGACGCGGTGGGTAGCTGCGCACCCGATGGCAACGATTGGGTGACGATCTCCCGCAGCTGATCGGTTTTGTTGGTGTCCGTGAACGCATCAGTGAGCTGCACTTCACCGTTGACCTCGCCGCCGGCCTTCTCGATCAGCTCGGTGAGCGCGTCGCGCTCCGTTGGCTTGGCGTCCGGTGTGGTCACCAGCGCTACCGTGCGCTTGTCCAGCTGGCCACGTACCGCCATGTCGCCAACCGCACCAGCGAACGCATCGGCACCGTCCAACTGCGCGTTGAGCTGGTTACGCTCCGCCTCCAGGGTGGCGACCTGCTCGCCGAGTTCGCCTTTCTGGTCGGCGAGCCCGGACAGCAGTGAGCCGTTCAATGCCGTAGACCCGAGCACCACGCCGATGGCGAGGGCAAGAAACACCGCCGCGATGGAGACGATGTGGTAGCGCAGGGAAATCACGTGAATAGCCCCTTCACCCAGCCGGTGAACGAATTCCAGATATCCGACACCCAGCCCGCGTACACGGTCCCGACGTCAGAAACGAACAGTGCGGCCAGCACCACGACAAGCGCGGCCGACACCAGTAGCACGACCGACGCCAGCGAAACCCTGGCGCGGTGCAGGGTGGACACCGCTTTTCCGTCGACCAGTTTGGTGCCCAGCTTCAGCCTGGTCAGCAGCGTCGACGGGTTGGATCCGGAACGGCCGCTGTCCAGGAATTCCCGCAACGTTGCTTGAAAGCCCACCGTCACGACCAGACTCGCCCGATGTTCGTCAGCGAGCAGCAGGGCGAGGTCCTCCGGGTTTCCGGACGCGGGAAAGGTCACCGCGCCGATCCCCAGGTCCTGGATGCGCTCCAGGCCCGGCGCATGGCCATCTGGCAGTGCCGGTACGACGACTTCTTTCGCTTCCTTCAACGGGGGTGTGCCGATGCCCGCCGGATCCCCAACGATCACGTCCGGTTTGTAGCCGGCGCGGTGCAATGCGTCGGCGCCGCGGTCGACGCCAACCAGAACCGGGCGGTGTTCAGCGATATACCGCTTCAACCGGGCGAGATCCTCAGCGTGCTCGTGGCCGGGCGCGACGACGAGCACGTGCCGGTCACGCATCGGGGTTCGCAGTTTTGGCACCCCTACGCCGTCCAGGATGAGCGTGCGCTCCCGACGCAGGAACTCGATGGTGTTCGCGGAGAACGCTTCGAGCTGCGCGGACATCCCGGCCTTGGCTTCGATCATCTGGTCGGCGACCGAGTCCGCGGTTTGCTCGATACCCGTCGCGATCTCCCGCTCGCCGGCATACACCGTGCCCTGGTGCAGCCGCAGCTTGGTGCCATCCTTGATCGTACGCAGCACCTCCGCGCCGACCCCGTCGATCAGCGGGATCTCTGCGGCAAGCAGGATCTCCGGGCCCAGATTCGGGAATCGCCCGGAAATCGACGGCGAGGCGTTCACAACCGCGGTCACTTCGGCGGTGACCAGGGCTTCCGCGGTCCCGCGATCCAGGTCGACATGGTCAAGCACCACGATATCGCCCGGGCCGACCCGCCGAAGCAGGTCACCGGTGCGCCGGTCGACCCTGGCCACTCCGGTTACCCCCGGAAGGGTTTCTTGCGTGCGGCCACGCAGGGTGGTGAGCTTCATGTGTCTGATAGTGACAAAGCGAGATCCGATAATCCGGGTGCCACGCCGAAGCGATCCACCCTGGACAACTCGATTTGTCAAGAACTCACAGTCGGTGCGAGTTACACCACACGCCCGACCGCATACTCGGCGTGTCCTGATTACCGGCGCTTGCGCTTCCTACCGCCGTTCCTGTCCCCCTTTTTGTCCTTTTCCGCCGCGGCCCTGAGTTCCTCCGCGTGCGCGCGACCCGTTTTGGTGCCCTCCATCCCGGCAAGCATTCTGGCCAGCTCGACCACCCGCTCGGAATCCTTGAGCACTCGCACCCCACTGCTGGTGACACCGCCCTCGGCGCTCTTGTCGACGACCAGGTGTTGGTCGGCATAGGCCGCGACCTGCGGTAGGTGCGTGACGACCAGTACCTGATGGCTGCGCGCCAGCTTCGCCAGCCGTCGGCCGACCTCGACCGCCGCGCGCCCCCCGACGCCAGCGTCAACTTCGTCGAACACCAACGTCGGCGTCGTATCCGCGTGCGCGAGTACGACTTCGATGGCCAGCATGACCCTGGAGAGCTCACCACCGGATGCGGCCTTGTGTACCGGCATTGGCACGCCACCGGAGTGGGCGCACAGCCGGAGCTCCACGTCGTCTACCCCGTCCGCCCCAGCGTGTACCAGCTGGTTGTGCACCTGAAGTGCGTGCGGATCGCGTTGCTCCGCCGGGTGTGTGGCGACCGAGATCTCAATGGTGGCTTCGCCCATGGCGAGACCGGACAGCTCTTCGCTGATCGCCTTGCCGAGTTCCGCCGCGGCCTGTTCGCGCGCCGCGCTCACCCGGATCGCATGCTCGGTGAGCTCGGTCTCCAGTTCCTGCTTGCGGTTGGCTAGTTCGGCTAGCGCTTCCTCGGATGTGTCCAGTTTGGCCAGCTGCTGGTTGGCATCCTTCGCCCAGGCGAGCACTCCGTCGACGTCCGCGGCGTATTTGCGCGTGAGTTTCTTCAGCTCGGCCTGCCGGGCGAGAACCCGTTCCAGCAGTTCCGGGTCGGCTTCCAGTGATGCCACATAGCCGGCCAGCTCGGTGCCGATCTCGCCGAGCAGCATGCTGGCTTCGGCCAGTCGCGGCTCCAGTTCGCGGAGCGTGTCGTCGGCTACCCCGGTCAAGCGGCGCCGTGCTTCGGAAAGTAGACCAAGCGCGCCTGGCGCCTCCGGGTCACCTTCACTGGAGCCAGCGATCGCCTGCTCCGCTTCGCTCGCCGCGGAACGCAGCTCGTCGACGTCGGCGAGCCGGCGAGCTTGCTTGGTCAGTTCGACATCCTCGTTGGGCTCCGGCGCGACGGCTTCGATCTCGTCGAGACCGTGCCGCAGCAGATCGGCCTGCATCGCCATTTCCCTGGCGCGCTCGGTGCGCTCGGTGAGCTCGGCGGTGACTTCCAGCCAGGCGTGCCGGACACGGCGGTACTCCGCGAGCGGATCACCCACCGCTGGTCCCGCGAAGCGATCAAGAACCGCGCGCTGTTCCCCTGGGCGCAGCAGCCGCAGCTGATCGTTCTGGCCATGGACCGCAAGCAACTGTTCGGCGAGTTCACTCAGTACGCCAACGGGTGCGGATCGGCCACCGACGTGTGCCCGGGAACGACCGTCGGCGCTGACCGTGCGAACGGCGATGACGCTGCCGTCCTCGTCGGCTTCCGCACCGGCGTCGGCGGCGACCTCGTGGGCGGGGCTGTCCGCGCCGATCGCGAATCTGCCTTCCACGACCGCGCGGGACGCTCCGTTGCGGACCCGGGAAGCGTCCGCCCTACCACCACTGAGCAGGTGCAACCCGGTTACCACCATCGTTTTGCCCGCACCCGTTTCACCAGTGACCACGGTGAACCCAGGGTGCAGCTCGAGTACGGCCTCGTCGATCACGCCGAGGCCCTGGATGCGCATCTCGGCCAACACGCCTGAAACCCTAGCGTGGCGCCCTGACACGGTGTGCGCACAACCCGGTCCGGATGCGCCGCGGATGGGCCATCCGCCTCAGTTTCGCTGTTGGTATGCCGAGGTTCGGCTACTCGTGCGCAGGGCCGCGCCAACCCCGTACCGGCAGCGCGAACTTGCGAACCAGCCGATCCGTGAACGGCGCGTCCCACATATGCACCAACCGAACTGGCGCGCTGCCTTCCACGACCTCGACCCTGGTGCCGGAGGGCAGATCGAAGGTCCGCTGACCATCGCAGCACAGCACCGCTTCGTGCCCGTCCGCGTCGACCTGCAGTGTCAGCACCGAGGACGGCGAAACTACCAACGGGCGAGCGAACATCGCATGCGCGTTGCTCGGCACCACCAGCATCGCCTGGACATCCGGCCACACCACGGGACCGCCCGCGGAGAACGCGTACGCGGTCGAGCCCGTTGGCGTAGCGCAGAGCACCCCGTCGCAGCCGAACGCCGATACCGGGCGCCGGTCGACCTCGATGAGCACATCGAGAATGCGTTCCCGATTGCTCTTCTCCACGCTGGCTTCGTTCAGTGCCCAGGTGCGGACGAGCTCGCGACCGTCCAGGGTCGCCGTGACGTCGAGCGTCATCCGGTCTTCGACCCGATAGTTGCGGTCCACGACGCGCTGCACGGCGTCCTCGAGGGTGTCGGACTCAGCTTCGGCGAGAAAACCCATCCGGCCGAGGTTCACGCCGAGTACCGGCACCCGCGCCAGGCGAGCGAGTTCCGCCGCCCGCAACAGGGTGCCGTCGCCGCCGAGCACGAACACCAGCTCGGCGCCGGCCGCCGCGGAACTATCCGCGGGCACGACCACGCACCCGGCGGGTTCAACCGCATCGGTCGCAATGACGTCGCGAAGCTCGTCGGCGAGCACTCGAACCCGGAATCCGGCAGCGAGGAACTGCGCCGCGACACGCGCGGCGGTTGCCACACTGGATCTCCGGGTGGTGTGTACGACGAGCAGTACTTCTCGTGGCTCGCTCATGACGGTCCCTCGCGCACGGCCGCACGTACCAACTCACCGGGCTCCACCGCGGCTGGATTGGTCTCGTGGCGCAGCCAGATGAAGTACTCGACGTTGCCGGAGGGGCCAGGCAGTGGGCTGGCTACGACGCCATGAGCATGCCAGCCGAGTTCTCCCGCGCTGACCAGCACGTCCTGCACGGCGCTGACGCGCAGCTCGGGATTCCGGACCACGCCGCCACTACCGAGGCGGTCCTTGCCGACCTCGAACTGCGGTTTGACCATCGGCAGCAGATCGGCGTCGGCCGTGGCGCAGGCGGTCAACGCGGGCAGCACCAGGCGCAGCGAAATGAACGACAGGTCGGCTACTACCAGCTGAACCGCGCCACCAATCCCTTCCGGGGTCAGTTCCCGCGCGTTGGTTCGATCCCGCACGGTCACGCGCTCGTCGCTGGCCAGTCGCCAATCAAGCAGTCCACGCCCTACATCCGTGGCGACGACCTCGCTCGCCCCCTCGGCCAACAACACGTCGGTGAATCCACCGGTGGAGGCGCCGGCATCGAGGCAGCGCCGGCCGGTGACGGTGAGGCCGTGGGGTTGAAACGCACGCAACGCACCGAGCAGTTTGTGTGCGCCCCTGGAAGCCCACCCGGGATCATCCTGGTCCCGTACGACGACCGGGGCGTCGGTTTCCACCGCGGTCGCTGGTTTACGTGCCTGCATGCCGCGGACCATGACCTTGCCGTCGGCGATGAGCAGGCTCGCGTGCTCTCGCGATCGGGCCATGCCCCGGCGCACCAGCTCAGCGTCGAGACGCGCCCTGCGCGGCACCGGTCAGACCTTGTCGATGCTGGACAGCGCCACGGTGAGCGCGGTGTGTACCGAATCGAACCGCTCCACATGCGCGTCGAGCGGAAGCTCGTCTAGCCCGTCGAGCGCCCCGACGGCCGCTTCCACCGCCTCGACCGGGCTTTGCTCGGTAACGTGCTCCGACTGGAACTCGTCCCACGGCTCGTCCTGCGGCTCCGGCCGGGGGGTTTCCTCAGGCGTCATATCGCTCCAGTTACCTTCGACCTGCCCAGATATCTTTGATGTGCCCAGATATCTTTGATGTGCACGGTCCAACGCTAGCGGATACTCGGTCGCGAACGGTGGTTAGCCGCGCGATGCCGGTGTCGCCGGGATGCCCAGCGTAGTCAGCAGCGACAAGGCCTGCCGGTCGCCAGTGATGGCGTCTGGGGCACCGGCTCGGTGTGGCCACCACGCCGCGCACAGCATCCGAAGCAGGTCGACCGGCGCCCCTTCGGCCGCTTTCGTCTCGACGCGCAGCGTTGTGCCAGCTAGCTGGACTTCCCAGAATGGGTCCGGCGAACTCTGCTCGCTGGGAATCCGAGTTTGTTCGATGGGCAACAGCAGGCCGCTGATATCGGTGGAAAGGTGATCCGGGCGCTGTGCGGGGGGCGCCGCGAGAATGTCGCGGGGACTGCTGACCCCGCTGAGTACGGCGAGGCTGGTGAGCCCAGCGTTCCGGGCGCCCGCGATATCGGTGTCCAATCGGTCGCCGACGACCAGCGCGTGTCGGGTTCCGCTGGCGGCGAGTGCTTGCTCGAACAGTGGTCGCTCTGGTTTACCCGCCACGGTAGGCGTCCGGTCGGTGGCCGCGGCGAGGGCCGCGACAAGCGCGCCATTGCCGGGCAACATGCCGCGTTCGGTGGGCAGGGTGACGTCGCCGTTGCAGGCCACCCAGCTGGCGCCGGTGCGGATCGCCATGCATGCCTCGGCCAGCTGGGGCCAGCCGATCGTCGGTGAGAAACCCTGGACCACCGCGGCGACCTGATCTGCCTTACTGGTCATTGGACGCAGTCCTTGGTCGCGTACCTCGGCCGCGAGCGCCTCGGCACCGAGCACGTACACGGTGTCACCTTCGGTGAGCCGCGTGCGCAGTAGCGCGGCCGCTGCCTGTGCGCTGGTGCTCACATCCTCCGGGCGCGCGGTGATCCGCAGCCCGGTGAGCTGGCGCGCGACGTCTTCTGGCGCGCGCGAGGCGTTGTTGGTGACGAACTGGATTGCTCGGCCGCGGGTGCGCGCCTCGTCGAGGGTGTCCGCTGCACCTGCGATCACCTGTTCGCCGTGGTAGACGGTGCCGTCCAGGTCGAGCAGGAGCGCGTCGATCGAGTCGAGTAGGGCAGTCATTCCCCGCTCCGGTCAGTCGCTCAACTCGATGGCCCGTTCGGCCGCATCGGTCTCGTCCTCGTCGTCGGCTTCCGCGGCGTTCAGGAACCACTGCACAGCTTCGTCCTGCCTGCCGGCCTCAGCGAGGCTGTCCGCGTAGGCATAGAAGAGTCGAGCGCTCCACGGATACCGTTTCGTCGCATCGAGATCTGGACCGCGCAGTGCCACCACCGCCGCGTCGAGTTGACCCATATCGCGTCGCGCGCCCGCCGCCACGATCCGCAGCTCGGCCGAGGCCTCTGGGCTTAGCTCGGTTGCCTTCGCTTCTCGGGCCAGTTCGATGGCACGCTCCGGTTTGCCGAGCGCACGCTCACAGTCAGCGAGGATCGCGACATGCGCACCCGAACCGCTCATTCGCCGGACCGCGCGAAGCTCGGCGATAGCTTCGGCCCATTCACCGGTGTAGTAGGCGGTGAGACCGACGGCTTCGCGTACCGCAGGTACCCTGGCAGCCAGTTTGCGCGCGTACCGGGCGTGCTCGAGAGCCCGTTCCGGCTCATCGTCGAGCAGGATTCCCACGGCTACGAGGTGACGTCCGACGACCTCGGCGAGCGTCTTCGGGATGGTGCGCAGTTCCGCACGTACCTCCGAGGTCAACGCGCTGTACTCGGCGCCTTCGGGTAGCTCAGGGGCGCGTGGCCGAACGTCCTGGTTCGCCTCGTACTCGTTGGTTTCCCTGCTCGCGGGGGTCGGGCGATCCCGCTCGGGGTACTCACGACGCTTGCCATACTCGGCACGCTTGTGCTGCCCGGGTCGTTGCTGGCGGTCCTGGCTCCGGCTGCCCGCGGCGCGATCCGGACGGCCTCCCCGGTCCGACTTCTGCCAGTCACGGCGCTTGTCACCCGACTGCCGGTGGTCCCGCTGTCGATCCTGTTGGCCACCGCGTGGCTTGTCGCTGCGGAACCTGTCCCGGTCACCGCCGAATTGCCCGGCACGTCCGCCGGGCTTGTCTCCCCGCGCGGCGGAACGGTCGCCGTACTTTCGGTCGTCGCGTCGATCCCGGCCCTGGGAACCACGATCGCCTTCACGTTGGTCGAATCGCTTACCTGGACCGCCACGCCGGTCGCCGCCGTCGCGTCCGCGGAAGTCTCGTTGTTGGTTAGATCCGCCTCGGCTGGAGCCGCCCTCACTGGACCGACCCTGGGTGGAGCGACCCTGACTGGGCCGACCCTGCCCAGATTTACCCTGCCACGTTCTATTTTGGCCGGATCCACCCTGTCGTGACCCACCTGGTCCTGAACCGCGCTGGCCTGATCCGCCGCGCTGACCACCCTGAGTGTCCCGGCGAAACCCGCCGCTCTGCCGGGGAGACTTATCCTTGGGACGCCCCGCCCGGTCGCGGCTATCAGATCCCTGATTACCCCGACTCGACCGGTCCTTGCTGTCCCGGTTCTTCGGCCTTTCCGATCGCGCGGACTTGGCCTCGTCCCTGCCGTCGTCTCGCGAATCGCCTGTGTTATCCGGTTTGTTCCGCCCGAACTCGGACACCGAAATATTCCTCCTGAACAAAAAAGAGGAGTGAGGTCGCAGACTGTGCGCCGCGAACCCCCACTCCTCTTTTCTTAATGTGTGTTCGGCGGTGTCCTACTCTCCCACACCCGGTGGGGTGCAGTACCATCGGCGCTGGAGGGCTTAGCTTCCGGGTTCGGGATGGGACCGG
>NZ_SLXQ01000032.1 GCF_004340875.1 Tamaricihabitans halophyticus
TGAACACCCTATCCCTCCACTACGGAGACCGGATCAACGCACAGTAACCAGGTAGGCAATCACCAGCCCGCCCACGAAGTTCCTGACACTCCCCCACCCGACACGCCGAACCGCGCCCTCTTAACCAGCGGGTTAGCCGAGCTCAACTAGCCCTCCCAAAGCGACAGCGGATCGCCACGCGAACGCCAGATGCCAAAGCTGCCAGAACGCCACGAACGCGAACACGCCCACCGACGACCCCACGGCCACTTGGACTTCGCGCCAGAACAACATCCGGAACGGCGACCATCGACCACCTACCCAGATCCAAGCCCGCCAGAGCGACACGAAACCCAGCGCCACCACAACAAACGACCCTGACTTGCCCCAGCCACCAACAAACCTGCACCGCGCAACGGCCACAGCAACGAACCGCGGACGTCAGTGGGAGGCAGAACCTGGGAGGATTCTGGGAGGATCAACCTGACCTGAAGCGCACCGAACAGTACCCAAACCCGCCCAATGGCAGCGCCACAACCTGCAGGATCTCGATTTCCGCAGGTCAGGAAACTAACGGCGGCTACCTTGACACGGTAGAGGTCACTGGTTCGATCCCAGTATCGCGCACCACCTGTTACCGCAGGTCAAACCCCCAGCGGTGATCATCACCGGTTGGGGGTTTTGTCGTGTTTGGGAGCACAATGGGAGTAGTTGATCATGGCTTACCGTGTTCACACCATCTGCTTCCTTGTATCGACACCGACACCACCACCGATCACCAGCGAGCCATGCTCGAGGCCGAACGCGACCGCATCATCACGCAGGTAGCACAGCTCACCGCCACGCTCGAACGCCAGCCGCCGCGTCTGAGCACACGCCCGTGCGACCCGACGGCTACCGCGACTCTCCTCACCGCACCGATCCCGCCGCATCGTGGTGATGAAGCGGCACCGCACGTTCGAAGGGATCACACCCGGACCTCAACGTCGTCGTGGCCATGGCCGGGATCATGGCCCCCGGAGGACGTGACCGAGCCCGACTTCCTGGACACTGCCGTCCACATAGTCGACACCAACGTGATCGGCCCGATCCGCCTCGTCGCTGCCTTCACCGAGCTCCTCCAGTCCCGCGACATCGGTGAAGTGGTGGAGCTCTGCACACCAGCGATCCGCACCGAACTCATACCCGGAGGCTCCCAGGTCGAGGCCCACTATCCCCTGGCCGACTACATCGACGACACCTGGAAATCCTGGCAAACCAGCCCGACGTCACCGAGGTCGTCATCGACCGCGTCAAGCCGCTGCGCTTCGCCGAGGTCGAGAACCGCTACGCCGCCACGGTCGAGGTCCTCAACGCTCACAACTGAGCCTCGCGTCCCCGCGATCGGGACCGGCGTCTCGTGATGTGCGACACGACCACGCGGAGGCGATGAGCACGAGCCGGCCGACGTCCACAGCCGACACCGGCCCGGCATCACGGAACCAGGCGCGATGCCGACGCACATCTTTCGAGCCGCCAACGAGACCAACGCGGGCGCGTCGACCCGGAACGTGTCCGCATCAGCCCCGGCGACGGGGATCGCGCGGAACGCGTGTTCGTGCCCACGGCACCTCGCCTGGAGCCGACCGCGATGGGGCTCCTCGAACCAGTCGGTGTCGCAGTTGACCACAGCGCCTGACACCGGTGTCTGGCGTGCCGAATACGCCTACACCCGAGTTGCCTCAGGCAGTCGTGCCTGCCAGCCGCACTCGACACTGGCCTCATCGGCATCGCTTCACGCCGGCCGGCGACAAGAGCCGTCGTTCAGCTGCCGAGTTGGTCGTGGTGGACAGCGGTGATCGCGCGCAGCTTGAGGTCGAGGTGCAGCATGAGCCTGTCGTCGCCGTTGTCGAGGCTGCAGCCGGTGATCTGCTCGACCCGTTTTAGCCGCTGGTAGCGCGTGGCCCTGTGAACGTGCAGCGAGTCAGCGGTGCGGATGTTGCCGCCGTGATCAAAGAACTCGGTCAGCGTGTCGAGCAGTACGTGATGTGTCCGCTCGCTCGATCTCCAGCAACGCCGGCACCTGCGCGGTGCTGAGCAGGTCGTTCATCGGCAGTCGCAGCAGCAGCTTGTAGGGCCCCAGCTCGCCCCACCGTGCCACGGTTCCGACTCCGGGCAACAGCACCGCGGCCCACGCCGCCAGAAACGCCTCCTGATGCGAGCTGGACACGGCGTCGAGCTTGCCGACCGTGCGGCCGAGGCCGAAAGACGGGATGCGAGTGGCGGTCGGTGAGCCACTGGAACCGACTGGTGCTTCGCTCGGCCACCGCGTCAACCAGTGCCCGGGTGGGAGGTTGCCGCTGAATGAGCAGGATCCAGCCCCGTGCCAGGTTGGCCACCATCAGCGCCACGTCGTCGGTGACAGTGCGCACGCCGTCCTCGATGGCCGCCTCGAACACGACCTGTTGCGGCGGAGCGGCAGCCTCGGCCGCACGGCACTGCACGGCAAGGACCGTGAAGTGGGCGCGGCGATCGTCGAACAACTGCTCGGCACGCAGGTCCTCGATCGCCTGCGCGCACGGCGACGTCGGGCGAGACGAGCTCGCGCAGGATGGCCTCGTGCCGCGCCTTGGAGCACTCGCGCAGCAGAAGCCCGCGATAGAGAACGGCGCCGGCCGCGACCGCGGCCTCGGCGGTGAGCTCGGTGTCGCCGAACACGCCGTGCTCGGCGATGAACCAGAGGTATCCCAGCATGCCGCTGCACCGCACCGGCGCGCACAACCTCGGCTTGGCGCCCTCCACGTGGACCACGCGGGTGCGCTCCACCGGGCGATGCCCAGCGCGAAGAGGTCATCGGTGAGCTTGGACTCCACGGCCCGGTTGAGTACCGAACCGATGCGCACCGCGTCCTCGTCGCCGACGTGACGACTGGCCGCGAGGAGCCGGATCGAGGGGTCGTCCACAATAGACTGAAGATCAGTGTCGGACATCGGCACCCATCACTTCACAGGCCTCGCGTCGAGTTCCGACGCTACCACCATCTACGATGGACCGTCATCCCATCACGGTTCCGGAACTGTCCTCGTTGCGTGTCCGCTTGCGTGAGAACGCACCGAAGTCGATGCACAGCCCGGTGTGCGCGCCCTGGTACTGGACCGGGTTCGCGTCGTGATCGGCTCCCGATTCGACCTGCTCGATCAGCGCGCTCATCACACGACCAACGACCGGCGCGTTCTTGAACTGGTTGCCGCTGGTTCCGATGGCCACGTAGAACCCGGACAGTCCGGTCCGATCGTAGATCGGCGTCCAGTCGTCGGCGACGTCGTAGACACCGACCACGCCACGCACGTGCCCGGTTGGGCACGCGCATTCGTGGCAGCCGTCTGGCCGCGCGCGTCACCTGCGCCTCGAACACCGCCATGGTCGGGTTCGGCTTCGCATCGTCAGGATCGTCGAGCCACTGCAACGGATCACACTCCGGCTCGGTGCCGCCGACCAACAGTCCACCACCGACCTCGCCACGAAAGTAGGTGCCAAGATCCATGTCGGCCACCGCCGGTCCCACCCCGCCGTTCGGATGGTAGTCCTCGGGCGCGAGCACGTGCGCGACCTCCTGCCGCATCGGCCGCAGTCCGACGGTGAAGTCCGCTCCGACACCGGCCAACTCGTTGAGCTTGCCCGACCACGGCCCTGCCGCGTTCACCACGACCGGCGCCACGATCCGTGTCCCGTCGGCCAGCACGACCGCGTGAACCCGGCCGGCCACCGACTCGACCCCGGTCACGGCGGCACGGAACCGGAACTCCGCACCCTCCTTCACTGCGGCGGTCGCGAGGTTCCGCGCGGCCAGCTGGGGATCGGTGACGTAACCGGCGTCCGGGGTGTAGACGCCTCCCAGCGTGCCGGTGGCGTCGGACCAGAACTCCTCGCTGTCGACGCGCGTGGGCGGCCAGTAGCGGCCGGTGTCGATCCCCGGCACACGCTGCGCCAACGTCGCATCGTCCCACTCCTCGTACGGAACGCCGACCTCGTCGAACAACGGGAGCCAACCCGAACGCGGAGCCAGGTCCACGTCGAGCATGACCAGGCCGCTGCGCTCGAACTTGGCCAGTTCCCCGACGTCGTGGCCGAGGTGATCGGCCCAACCTGACCAGCAGAACTGTGACTCCCAGGCCACCGCCACCCCGGCCAAGGCCGAGAAGTTGTACCGGATCACGGCGCTCGACGCGCTCGTCGAGCCCTGGCCAACCCCACCCACGCGGTCGACCACGACCACCTGGCGGCCCGCTCTTGCCAACTCGAGCGCGACGGCCGAGCCGATCACCCCCGCGCCAACCACAACGGCGTCCGGGCGGATTTCCGCGCTCATCGTGTCCTCCCTACGGCCCCGTGCGGTCACCGGACCCTCTCCCCGTCTCTGCGGTCCCTTAAGACAAGAGAAGCATCGTCATCATGCGGCAAGCGTCAGCGCGCCTGCTCAGGCTGCTGTCCCTGCTGCAGTCCCACCGGAAGTGCTCGGGCACCAAGCTGGCCGAGCGGCTGGAAGTCACCACCCGCACCGGCCATGCCTCCCGGCCTGACGTCGAGCCGCAGGAAGCCGGCAGTGGTACCTGGTTGGCTGGGACGTCGACCGGCTCGACCTCAAAAGCCGAGGTTCACACCGCACGAACCGCCGGAGGGCGGCGTCACGGGTATCGACAGTGGTCAGCCATAGCGCCGACGCCAACGGGTGATCGGACGCGCCCGACGCCCCATGCCGAACGATCGCTAAGCGCCTGGCATTTCTCGAAACTCAGATCGAGGCTGTGGCCACGTCATCGAAGCCGACGCCGTCGACGAAGAGTCCGGGTGCCATTCAATGTGATCTTCAAACCCGGGGTCCAGTCCACCGTGCTACACCGGCGGGCGGGCGGAGACCCAGGTAGGACTCGAACCGATGATGTCAGCGGTTTGAACAACGACGAGCTGGTGCGCCGCCGGGGCTCGAACCCGGAACCTATGGATTAAATGCTGGTGTTCTGTCAACTTCAGGATCAAATTCTCGATTGCTCACGGGCAGTCTGGGCTCCGTTATGTCCCCATTCTTCCTGTCGTGCTCCACCGGGTGTGGAACACCAGACGACCCGGCAGCTACCCGTCCCCGCACCTTGCCGATGACAAGCGTCGTCGCCCTCGAAGTGTCGCCATAGGACCAGCCCTGCGTGCGTGGAGCCGGGGTGTGTCTGTCGAACGGCTCTGTCGCTGACCTTGTGATGTTTCTTAGCTGGTAGGGAGAATGCGGTGAAGGGTTGCCCCGAATGGCCGAGAAATCGTGCTGTTGCTACTCGCCTGGCGAGCTAAGGTCAGGTTCACATCTTGCGGACAGCAACTGCGGAAACCGCGGTCATCATTCCCACGCAGCAAGCGGTCAGCATGAGAACTTCCAGTACCGGCAGGACGAGCGGCGTATCCGGAACACTCGTTCGCAACGCGGCCCATGCCGCCACAGACGTGCCGAAGGCGATCACACCCCCTAGCACGGCACCTCCCAGGCCGAGGGCGATCGATTCGTGGCGCACCATGTCCCGCAGCTGGCCGGCGTTGGCGCCGAGGAAGCGCAGCGACGTGAATTCGTGGCGGCGCGACCGGAAGGCCATCGCCGTCGTGTTGGCGATCGCCAGCAGCGTGTAGATCAACGCGAACCCGCTGAGCAGCCACGATCCGGACTGCATCCCGCTGCTTTGTTCCTTGATCAGCGGTTCCAGCCAATCCTCGGTACCGGTCACCTGTGAACCGGGCAACCGTTTGGCCACGGCATCCCGCGCCTGCTTCGGGTCATCCGGGGCAGAGACGTGCACCGTCGTGGTTTCGGCCGGAACGAAGTCCCTCGCCACCAACATCGACTGGATCAGCGCGTTGTCTTGATAGGTTGCGACGACCCTTACCTGATGCGAGGCACCATCGGGCAGCCGCATCGAGTACTCGCCGCCCAACTCCCAGCCCATGGACCCGGCAAGGCTCCGGCCGATCATCACCGCGGGGCCACGCAATTGGTCTGGCGAACCAGCGATGTCACTCAGCCGCAAGGCTGACTGCATGGTTCCCGGGTCCACGACGGTGGCGCTCACCGGCTGGTCCCATAGGCCGTCGGCGGCCACGGTCCGAACCCGGGCGTCGCCGATCGTGCTTACGCCTTCCACCCCGGGTGCCTGCCTGGCCGCGGATACTGCAGTGTCCACGTTGCCACTAATCACGAAATCGCTGGCGTACAGCTCGCGGATACTGGTATCGGTCGCGGCGGACATGACCAGCGATACGCCAAGCAAGGAGCCACAAATGCCTACGGCAAGCAAAACCGGCGCGGAAGTCGCTGCCGTACGCCGGACTCCGGTGCGCAGGTTCGCTCCCGCCAGCATGCCGGTCGCCGAGGTGTCGCGCGTGAACGACGAGTAGAGCCGGCCGACGAACACGGGCGCCAGCAACACGGCCGCGATGACGAAAGGCTCGGCCAGAAACACCACGATCGGGATCTGCACATCGCCGTCGAGACTGGGCAGGATAACGATCTCGGCGATCCCAATACCGAGGAACAGCAAGCCCATGAACCAGCGCTTACCGGTCATCACGCGGGTGTCGACATCAACGTCACGCAACGCGGTTAGCGGCCTGAGCTTACTCGCACGCCGCGCGGCCGATCCGGCGCCGAACCACGTCACGATCAATCCGGTTGCGAAGGCCACCGGCAACGCAACGTACATAGTCGCTCCGGAAAGCTGCAGCTCGAATCCATCCGGCGCGACGCCGACCAACACCAACAAACCGGCCAGCCCGGTCCCGAGTAACAACCCGAGCAGGCACCCGACAATGGCGCCGAGAAGGCCGACAAGCAGCGCCTCCGCCCGGACCAGCCGCCGTACTTGTTTCGGTGTAGCCCCGACCATTCGTAGCAGCGCCAGTTCCCGCGCTCTTGTCGCAACGGCGAACGCGAACGTACTGGCCACAATGAAGACCGAAAGGAACGCGGTAAGCCCGGCCATAAAGCCGATAACGGAAGAAACGGCGTCAAGCGCTTCTTTGTCCTCGCCAGTGAGCTGAATCGATCCGGCCGAGGTGATGACGGAAACCGCGGCGGTGAGCATCGCCGAGCCGAGCACGAGCGCGACGAACGACCCGACGAACGCGGACTTGCGGCTCCGCAACGTCTGGCCGGCCAGTACCAGCATGTCAGGCTCCCCCGGATTCCAGCAGGGCCATGCGCGCGGCAACTTCCTTGGCAGTCGGCAGGTCCAGCACATCGACAAGCTGCCCGTCGGCAAGGAACAGCACTTAGTCACTGACCGCTGCGGCCACTGGGTCGTGTGTCACCATTACGGTGGTGCGGCCATGCTGGTCGACCATCCACCGCAGCAGCTCCAACACCTCGCGCCCGGACTTCGAGTCCAACGCGCCGGTCGGCTCATCGGCGAACAGGACGTCTGGCGCGCTCGCCAGAGCCCGGGCGAGCGCCACGCGCTGCCGCTGGCCACCGGATATCTCCGAAGGCCGTCGACGGCGCAGGCTCTCCAAACCGACCCAAGACAGCACGCGCGAGATGTCGTTCCCTCTCGGTTTGTAACCAGCGAGCCGCTGGGGCAGCGCGACATTCTGCTCCACGGTGAGCGCGGGGAGTAGGTTGTAGTCCTGGAACATGAATCCGATCCGCATCCGCCGCAGCTCGGTGAGCTCCAGCTCGGATAACGTGGTCAGGTCGGCACCTGCCAGCAGCACGGACCCCGAGGTCGGGCGGTCCAAGCCCGAGGCACACTGCAGGAGCGTTGACTTACCCGAGCCGGACGATCCCATCACGGCGATGAAGGCACCTTGAGGAATGTCAAAGCTGACCTCACGCAACGCGTGCACGATGGTTTCCCGCTCGCCGTAGGAGCGGGACAGCGACACCACCCGCAGTATCTGGTCCGCCATACACATAGCCAACCCTGTGACTTCGACGAGGGCACTGGCCTCTGGCGGAGTCTTACGAGTATACCGTGCTCTACCCCACGGACACAGTTAGCGTGACCGTGGATAGTGACCGTAACATGCCTACAGTGAACGCTTCGGTAACCGGCTGAACCCGCACAACGGCGAGGAGACGTCCCGTTCCTGGCCGAATCGGATGACCACGAGCACATGCGCCGGGAAACGGCCTTCCGGGAGTTGCTTGTACCGCAGGCGATCGCGCCATTTCCTCAAGGAGGACATCCCGCTGGGCGCGCGGCTGGTACGGAGCGATTTCCCCTGGCCGATGTGGTCAGTCTCGGGCTCATCTACGCGGCCGTCTTCATCACCGGCACAGGTTCGGCGCTGCGCGTGACCGCGGCAGCAATCGTCGTGCCGCGCCTGTCGAACCCGCCGGTCCGGAACGGGTCAACTCGCCGGTGGTCACTGGGCAGATCGTGGGGACGGAACTGGCGGGCCCCGCAGCGGGCGGCTGGCTGTTCGGCGTGGCCGCGGTTCTGCCTTTCGCCATCAACACCGAAACGCTGGGCATCGGCATCATTCTGCTGCTAACACTCCCGAGCGTGTTCCGGCCGGTGCCCCGGAACAGGCAGCGCAGGACCAGCCTTCCACGATGGCGGCCACAAAACGCGACCTTCGCGATGGAGTTCGGTGGTTGTGGCGGCACCCCGAGATGCGGGACGTCACGATCGCCTCAGCCGTAGTATGCGCGATGGATGCCGCCTGGTTCGCGGTCCTCGTCCTGTACGTCACCGAGGCTCTACATCGAACGGCCGGCGTCTACGGCTTGCTCTTCGTCGTAGGAGCACTCGGCGGGATAGCGGTCGGCATACTGGGTGAGCACGTCCTGCGGCGCATTGGCCCGTGGCCCGCACTGGTCGTTTCCGGGCTGGTAATGGCACTGTCCCAGGTCGGACTCGGCCTCACCGACACCGTCGTCGTCGCCGCGGTCATGCTGTTCGCCAGCAGCGGAGCCTTCGCCCTGTTCAACATCACGGCCGTCACGATGCGACAGCGGCAGGTACCCACAGCGATGCACGGGCGCGTTTCCGGGCTGTGCCTCACCGTAAGCCGCAGCGCGGAGGTCCTGGGCGCACTCATCGGCGGCGCGCTGGCGAGCTCCGCGGGAATCCGCGCCCCTACGCTGTTCGGCGCGATACCCATTGCCGCTGTGGTGGTTTTCCTCGCATGGCAGTACCGATCCCGCCGGTACCCGTCAGCGACCTAAGGCCTGTCCGCAAAGCCAGAGGGTCTGTAACGCGAACGGCGCCTCTCGACGCGGTCGGCGACCTGAGTCGAACGCCGCTTGGTCGTGTGACGAGTATTCCCGCCGAAACGGGTTCAGCATCACAGGGCAGCTATCCCCGCACGATCGGGCTGTGCTCACTCCGGTTGATCAGTGTCCGGGGCTTCGAGGATGAGGTGACGGGTGCGGCGCAGGTGTTCCCTGGCAAGGCGCTGCGCACGGTCGACATCCCTTGCGGCGATCGCAGCGGCGATGGCGAGGTGCTCGGACCGCATGCGCTCCAGTTCGGCCGGATCGTCGTAGTGCTCGCGCTGATGCAACTGTCCCGCGAGTTCTGCCTGCTGACGCACCAGTCGTTCCAGGACGAAGTTCTGCGTCGCCTCCGCGATAGCGCAGTGGAACGCGAGATTGTCCTCCCATGAGGTCAACCGCGATGCCAGCAACCGCAACGATTCGGCCTGACCCGCGGTCCTGCGCTCGCACGCGAGCCCGGCCACCTGTACTTCCACCAGCGCACGCGCTTCAAGCAAATCTACGATCGAGGCCAGTTCGACCGAGGCACGCGGGGAACGCATCGTGTCGTCGACACCCTCGCGCAGATACCTGCCGGAACCTCGCACGGTCTGCAGCAGTCCACGCTCTTCGAGGATACCGAACGCTTGCCGCAGGACATTGCGGCTCACGCCGAACACGTCGGCAAGCTCTCGTTCGGTCGGCAACGGCTGACCTGGTTTCAGCCCCCGGGCCTCGACCAGCTTCAAGATCCCGTCGACCACTGCCTCGTAACGTCGCTGCGTTTGGGGAACATGCAGTGCCGAGTCCACCGCCTCGCCCACGTACTCCCTCACTTCCGGAATACCCGCTGAACCAGTTCGTCCGACCAGCATACCTCCTGGAGCCATGTCGTTGGTCCCCGATGCCCTGCGACCGCCGAACGGCTGCGGGACACGATGGAGCACGTCGGCTTGTCATCGAGGTAGAAGTTGCCAGCCGCGTGCGGCAGGGTGGCGTACGCGACTTCGACGGCGATCCTTTTGTCGGCGAACATCTCAGTACACCAAGCCAGGTGGACTTTTGGGTCACCCAATTGTACCGTCGGCTGAGGTCCGCGATCACATCCGGCCCTCAGTACGTCGATCGGCAGATCGGCTCAAGATCAGAACGGAGCCCCTGCACCATGAAAATCACGTCCGTCGAGGCGATACCGCTGGCGGTATCGTTCCGCTCGACGTTCCGGTTCGGCACCACCGACCGCTCCACCTCGCCCAACGTCGTCGTGCTCATCCGCACCGACGACGGGGTGACCGGCTACGGCGAGGCATGCCCCGTCCCCGCCTTCACTAGCGAAACCCAAGCCTCGATCGTCGAACTTGTCGAGCAGCGGATCTCCCCCGCGCTGAGCGGGCTCGACCCACGCAACCGGATCGCACTGCTAGCCGAACTGCACAAGATCCTGCGGTTCGCCCCATTCACCATCGCGGCGGTCGACACCGCACTGCTCGACCTCGTGGGGCGCGCGTCGGGTCTGCCGGTCCACGCGTTGCTGGGCGGCGCGTTCCGCACGCGGACCGAAGTCCACGGCTCGGTCGGCTGGGACGCCGACCCCGCCAAGGTCGCCGCGACCGCGGTCGAGCAGGCCGAGACCTACCGGTGGCTCAAGCTCTACGCCGGCAGGGGCGAACTCGACGCCGATATCGACCGCCTACAGGCCGTGCGTGACGCAGTCGGCCCCGAGACGAGGCTGTTCGTCGACATCAACGGCATGTGGTCACCTTCAGACCTCATGCGAGCGCTCCCCCGGATCCGGGAAATCGACCTGGTGATGCTGGAACAACCGCTGCCACCGTCCGCAACCGGCGCGATCCGCGACCTCGTCGCCAAGTTGGAGGTCGACGTCGTCGCGGACGAAAGCGTCCGCACCGTGACCGACGCGGCCGCCGTGGCCCGCGAGAACACCGCGACCGTCATCAATCTCGGCCATTCCAAGCTCGGCGGCCCCAGCACGGCCATGCACGCCGCGCACATCGCCCACGGCAACGGAATCGGACTAATGGTCGGCAGTGTCATCGAAATGGGACTGGCCACCGCCATGGGACTGCACATCGCCGCGGCGCTCCCGAGCCTGGCCTACCCTTCCTATCTCATGGGACCGCTGAAGTACCGCCAGCAGATCACCCAAGAGCAGGTCGAGGTCCTCGATGGACACATCGCCATCCCCGAAGGGCCAGGCCTGGGCGTCACCGTCGACGAAGATGCGCTCCGCGAGCTCGACGCACGCCGATGACCACACCCGGAAGGAGTATCACCTGATGGATCTCGGCATCCATGATCACGCCTTCGTCGTCACGGGCGGATCGGCGGGCCTCGGGGCCGCCACCGCCCGCGAGCTCCTAGCAGGCGGCGCGAAGGTGCTTCTCGTCGGACGCTCAGCGGAACGACTCGCCACGATAACGGCCGACCTCGGTGGAGACAGCAACACGGTCGCTACCCTCGCCGCCGATCTCGGCGATCCCGAGACGCCCCGCGAAGTCATGGAACTGGCGACGCGGCGATTCGGCCGGCTGGACGGCGGCTTGCTCAGCACCGGCGGACCGCCCCCCGGATTACTGCTCGACAGCACCGACGAGAACTGGGCCGAGGCCTACACCAGCACCTTCGCCGGTGTCGTACGCATGATGCGGTCGTTGGCTCAGCACCTCGTCGACCGCGACGCACCCGGATCGATAGCCTTGGTGCTGTCGTCCTCAGTACACGCCCCGATTCCAGGTTTGGCGCTGTCAAACGGATTCCGGCCGGGACTGGCGATGTTGGCCAAGACGCTCGCCGACGAACTCGGGGACAACGGCATCCGGGTCAACTCGTTACTGCCCGGTCTGATCCGTACCCAACGCAGCGAACAAGTCGCCAGGCGAGCAGGTGAAGAGGCGACCAGGCAACGCCTCTCCGCCATCCCGCTGGGCCGCGCGGGCGAACCCGAGGAGTTCGGCAGGATCGCCGCATTCCTGTTGTCACCGGCGGCGTCCTACCTCAACGGCGTAGCGTTGCCCGTGGACGGCGGCGCCCGGCGCGGGATTTGAGTAAGGGGCCCGCCGATCGACGGCGGGCCCCTTACTCAAATCCCTTATGTGGCAAGATAATCTCGCAACCGATCCAAGCCCAGTCGCAGTGCATCGAGGTCGGTGGCGAACGAGATCCGAACATGTCCCTCACCTGATGGCCCGTACTCCCAGCCCGCTCTCACCAGCACGCCGCGCTGTGCCAGGCGCATGGTGAACGCACGGGAGTCAGTGACGCCCTCGATCCGTGGAAAGGCATAGAAGGCGCCTTGCGGCCTGGCGAGAGTCACACCTTCTAGCCCCTCCAACGCGTCGACAACCAAGTCTCTGCGCTCCCGGAATCCCGCGACAAGCGTGGCAAGGTGGTCCGCCGGAAGTTCCAGTGCCACGTGCGCGGCATCCTGGACGAACGTGTTCAGCGCCCCGTTGATCGAGCGATGGATCAGGTTGACGTCAGCCGCCAGTTCCTCCCCGCACGCGACCCAGCCCAAGCGCCAGCCGGTCATCGCATAGCTCTTGGAAAACGTCCCGCAGCAGACCACGTTCGGATGCGTGGCCGACAGCGACAGTGCCGACGTGAACGTGCCCGCGTCGAAGACGATGTCGCGATAGGCCTCATCGACCAGTACCCAGGCGCCGTGGGCGGCCGCGAGATCGGCGAGGCCCCGGAGATCGGACTCGGACAGAATACGGCCGGTCGGATTGCTCGGGTTGCACAGCATCACGAGCTTCGAGCCGGGAACGAGCTCCGCCAGCCGGTCCAGGTCAAGCCCGCCCTCGGGCAGCGTCGATACCCAGTCCACGTTCCCGCCCGCCATCGCAACGTGATCGGCGTAGAGCGAGTAGGTGGGTTCGGGCAGCACTACCCGGTCACCCTGGTCCACCAAGGCGAGTACCACCGCGGCAAGCCCCGCGCTCGCACCGTGCGTGAGCACGACCCCGGCTTCGGTCACACCGTCGCCCAGGTGCCGGGCCACTCTTGCCCGCAGACTCGGATCGCCGGTCAGTGGCGCGTACCGGGTACGGCCGCGGCGCAGCGACGTGATCGCCGCGTCCACGACGACCTCTGGGGTGCCGCCGAACGGCTCGCCCATCGCGAGCGAGACGGTGCCTTCGGGGACGATGCCCAGTGTGGACGGACGACGCGACGCCACGTGCAGGCGTCCTGGCAAGTTGGCAGTAGTGGATTCCGTGGGAGGCACGATCATCATTCACCTTTCGCATCGGGGCAAGGGCTCAGGAATGGTCGACGGGCTGTCGCGCGACCTTGCCCTGACGGGCGGCGTTACGGGCCCGCGCGGCACGCACGACAGGCAGTGCAATAGCGACGAGCGTGAGCACCAACAGCGTGAGCGACACCGGCTGCAGCACGAACGAGAACGAGCCGTCGTTGATGATCAGCGCCCTACGCAATCCCGACTCGGCGATAGGGCCTAGCACCAGGCCGACGACCAGCGGAATGACCGGGATACCGCCTTTGAGCATGAGGTACCCGACAACACCCGCAACGACCATCACCGCGATATCGAACACGTTGTAGCGCAGAGCGTAGGCACCCAACACGCTCAGCACGATGACCACAGGCCACATGATGTTCGGCGGCACCTTCAGCACCGATCCCCACAACCGCGTGCCGAGCAATCCAGCCAGCAGGGTCAGCAGGTAGATGACCACAAGGCCGACGAACAGCCCGTAGACCAAGTCGGGGCTGCTCGAGAACAACCGGGGTCCTGGCTGGATCCCTTGCACCGTCAGCGCTCCGATCAGCAGCGCCGTCGCCGCGTCGCCCGGCACGCCGAGGGTCAGCATCGGGGCGATCCCACCCGCGATGCTGGCGTTGTTCGCCGCCTCAGCGCTGGCGACCCCGCGCGGATCGCCCTTGCCGAACCGCGATTTGTCATGGGCAAAGCGCTTGGTGTGGTCGTAGGCAAGGAAAGAGGCGACCGTGCCGCCCGCCCCCGGTGCGACCCCGACCAGGAAACCGCTCAGCGAGGACCACCAGGTCGCCGGCGCCAGCGCGCGCCATTCCTTTCCCGAGAGCCCAAACGACCCCGCGGTGGCCGGTTTCTCCCGCCCGCGATGCATCCGCTCGTACTGCACCAGCGCCTCGGCCACTCCGAAAAGTCCAATCAGGACAGGAATGAAGGACACGCCGGACAGCAGTTGGGGCATGCCGAAGTCGTATCGGGCGTATGCCTGGATCGGGTCGAGACCGATGAACGCCAGCGACAACCCGATCAGGGCACTAAGAGCGCCCTTGAGCACCGCCCCATCGGATAGCGACACGATCACAGCCAACGCGAACACCGCCAGCATGAAGTACTCGGCGGAACCGAAAGACAGCGCGAAATCCGCCATCACCGGCGCCAGCATCGCCAATAGCACCACGCCGATGACTCCACCGATGACCGAGCACACCAGTGAGATCGACAGTGCCTTGCCTGCCTCACCTCGTGCGGCCATCGGGCCGGCGTCGATGACCGTCGCCGCCGCACCGGGCGTTCCGGGTATGCGCAACAGAATGGCCGGAATCGCACCGGAATAGAGCGCACTGCCATAGAGGCCCAGCAACAGCATGAGCCCGGGAACAGGGTCCAGCGCGAACGTGAACGGCAACAGGACGGCGATGCCCATCGTGGCCGAGAAGCCGGGAATTGCCCCGACGAACATGCCGAGTACGACACCGACCGCCATCAACAACAGCGACAGCGGCGAGAACGCGGCGGCGAGCCCCTCCATCCAGTTGCTCATGATGGCAGAACCCCGGACAGCGGCCCGGGCGGGAGCGCGACTTGTAGCCCGGCGTCGAAAATGTAGAAGAGCCCGATCCCGATCAGGGGCGGGAGGAGCACGAGTTGCCACCCCCGCCGCACCCCGCCGTTGATCAGCGTTGCCAGCAGGAACAACGTGGTGGCCAGTACGAAACCCAGCCCCGTGAAGACCACTGCGTACCCAATCATCGCCACCACGATCAGCCCGACCCTTCGTGCGGCGGAGCCGGTCGGCAGCGGCGTTCCCACAGGGCGGCGGAGCAGCAGCCAGCCAGCGATCACGATGACGAGGGCCGCTGCCGCGCTTGGCAGCGCCCCCGACCCCGGGTCGGATGGTTCGCGAGCAGCGGGGAACCCCAGCGCCATGGCCAGCCAGAGAATTCCCGTGCTCAGGAAGACCAGCAGCGGAAGCGCGCCCGCCAGCGCACCGGCAAGACTTTCCTGGCCACCGTGAGCCACCGGACCGGAGAGGCACCCATCATCGACTCCGTGGGCAGTCTTCCCCGCAGTCACGGTCGGATCAACCGAGGTCAAGGGACGTCACCAACTCTCCCGCTCGCCGGAAGTCCGCGGCCAGCCAACGCTGGAACTCCGCGGCGTCCTGATAGCTCAGGCCGTATCCCTGGTCCCGCATCCACGCCTGAAATCCCTTGTCGCGATACGCCTCGGCCATGCAGGCGTCGAGGCGGTCAACCACGGGCTGCGGAACGCCGGGGGCTACTGCGAGCCCGCGCCATACCGTCGAAACCCAGTCGATGCCCGACTCCTTGAGCGTCGGCACGTCAGGAAGGAACGCCAGGCGTTCATCGCCCATCACGGCCAACGGACGCACCGAACCCTGTTCGATCTGAGTGCGGGACTCCACACCGCTGATCGACGTCGCGTCGACTTCACCGCCGAGCAGCGCGATCAGGGCAGGACCCGCACCTTCGTAAGGGACGTTCACCATCGGCGGCACATCGGCGGCACGGGCCATGCCCGCGAAGGACAGCTCCCAGATCGAGCCGCTACCGCTAGTGCTGACGAGCAACCGTTCACCGTCGCGTGCCGCGGCCAGGAAATCCTCGATGCTCCGGTAAGGCGAGCCCGCGGCCACCGACAGCACCGAAGGATCCTCGTTGATCTTCGCGACGGCGGTGATGTCCTCCGGCGACACGTCCGATATTCCGAAATGGCTGGCCAGCAGCGTGCTGGAGGTCGCGAGGACTAAGGTATAACCGTCCGGCCGGGCGGCGAGCCCCTCCGTGAGCCCGACCAGTCCGCTCCCGCCGGACTTGTTGGTCACGATGATGTTCGTGCCGCAGGTGCGCTCGGCCGCTGCGGCGAGGCGTCGTGCGAGCTGGTCGGTGCCTCCGCCCGCGTCGAAGGGCACCACGAACTCGATTCCCCTGGTGGGGTAGTGACCTCCTCCACTGGATTGCGTCTCGTCCGTGGAGTCACTGCCCGCACAACTTCCGGTCAGCAGCACCGCCACCGCGGCTCCGGCTGCCCACTGGCGCGTCCCGGCCCTGGGCCGCCGACACCCCGCTCTCCGCTGGACCACGTTGTCTCAACCTCCGCCTCGGGCAGGACTGCACTGTCTCCGAATCACTCGGATCTCTTTTGGCCTACCGGGTGACCCAATATAGGGACACTAGGGTCGCCTTCCGCGACTGTCAACGCGACTAGTGAGTGCCTTCCTGTTTTGCCTGCTCGGTGGTCACCCCGGCGGTCGCCCAGTGCGTGTCCGGCACTTCACGGAGCAGAATTCGCACGCGGTCACGGGAAACGCCGAGGGAACTGTGGGTGGCCTCGGTCAACTCCTCCACCAGTGCACGCAACTGGTCGGTCGTGCGACCCGGACTGAGGGAGACGTCGATGATGGGCATCAGAACTCCTGGAAATCGTCGGGCTGGTTCGGAGACCACGCCCAATATTGGGTGAACCAATTTCACAGGCTAGAAAACTGGTCCCTTGCGGTCAACCTGACTGGGCGTGAGCGCGACGACTCAGTCACGGCGTAGTTCGATCCCAGCGGTTTCCTCAAGCTGCTTGACCGCCAGCAGTTGGCCACCGTCGCCGTAGGTCAAGTAGGCGCGGCACATCAATTGCTCCACGATCGCCGACAGCTCGAGAGGCACACCGACCTCACGGCCCAGATCGACGGCCAGCCGGACGTCCTTCATGGCCAGTGCGAGGCGGAAGTACTCCTTGTAGTCACCAGCAAAGACGTTCTGTGCGGCATCGTTCTCCAGGAACGCGCTACTCGCTCCGCTGCCGACCAGCGCATCGTGGAGCAAGCGCAGGTCAACGCCCGCCTTCACCCCGAGCGCGAGCACCTCGGCCCCGGCCATGGCATGCAAGAAGAACCCGAGGTTGAGACACAGCTTGACCGCATACCCAGCCCCCTGCTCGCCGACGTGCAGGATTCGCTCCGGGTTCGCCATGGAGGCCAACACCTCGGCCGCACGCTCGAAATCCTCCGCACTGCCCCCCGCGAATACCTGCAGGGTCCCTGCCTCGGCTCCGGGAACTCCACCGGTGACGGGTGCATCCAGGACGGTCCAGCCACCATCCGGATGCGCGGACACGATCCGCCGCAATGTCTCCAGGCTGCTACTGCTCATGTCCACCCAGATCGCCCCCGGCTTCAACGCCGAGGCCACACCGTCGCCGAGCATCACCGCTTCGATCTCCCGCGGCCCCGGCAGCATCGTGACCAGGACGTCCGCGTCGCTCGCGGTGTCGGCGGCGGACTCGCCGGCCATGGCGCCCGCACTCACCGCGGCCCGGACCGCGGCCGACTGGGCGTCGTAGGCGGTCACGCTGAACTTCGCGGCCACGTTGCGCACCATTCCCGCGCCCATCTTGCCGAGTCCGATAAAGCCGACCTTCATGTGCGTGTTCCTTCCGCTGTCGTGTGAATGCAGTGGCCGGTTCGACCCCGACGCCGTGGCATCCGACGGTCACGCCGGCCCAATCCGAACCGACGAGGATTATTGGGTGACCCGATTTTGATCCTAGCTCGTCTCCCGATCTCGTCAAGCACAGTCCTGACGAACGACTGCTCAGGCGGTTTCTCCGACGGGTCGGTGAAACCGTGCCCTCTCTGGCCCGCGGCCATCGCCTGGTCGGCGTCGCGGAGAAACTAACGGTAGACCACATCGGACAGTCGTTTTTTCAGGCATGCAGCCGGTTAATGGCCCGAGTGCGCTGCTTGATCAGATCGTCACGGTGCTTCACGCGCCTGGTTTCTGGGCCAGAGAGTTGGCGTTGGCCAGGCCTCGGCGGGTGAATCGGTCGATGATCTTTGAGGCGCCTACTCGGCTCAATGGGATCTCATCTGCGCCAGCAGCATCGATGCCGCCTGACTCAGCTGGCCCGCATCAACCCCGTCGCGGAGCTGGGTAGAGATCCCGAGCAGGAAGGTGTGCACCGCCGCCGATGCCGACAAGGGGTCGAGGTCCTGCTGGAGACTCCTGTCCGAGATTCCAGCCCGGACGCAGGCGGTGATCCGATCGCGGTCAGCCTGCCGCCGCAGCTGGACCGCTTCGCGGGCCGCGGCACTGTCTTCGGAGGCAGCTCCCACCACCGCGGAGAGTGCGACCAGGCACCCTGCGGGGTGGGAGGCCTCCGACTGCATAGCGATGGAGTCCAGGAGCATGGCCTCAAGAGCGTCGGCCGCAGGCCTCTCCCGAAGGGAGAGCTCCGTCACCTGACCGGGCCCGTCGATGTAGTGCTCCACGACGCGCCTGAAGAGCTCAGCCTTCGAGCTGAAGGCTCCGTAAAGGCTCGCTGAGGACAGACCCGTGGCCTCTCGAAGTTGGGCCAGGCTCGTGGCCTCGTACCCGTACTCCCAGAACGTCTCCATGGCCGCGTTCAGCACGCGCTTCTCATCAAACTTCCTGGGTCGGCCGGCAGGGGGCATCGGCACTCCTTTCGGACTGTTCGATCCAGTTTGACATGGCCGAGCCCTAGGGTTCAATATTGGATTGTTCATTCCAATATTGAAGGAGACTCCATGTCGGCATCCCCGGCCTTGTCCGTGGCCGAAGCGCCGCCCCGTCTCCCGGTCTTCGCCCTGGCCCTGATGGCGATGACCGGGTTCATCGTGATCATGACCGAAACGCTTCCGGCCGGCCTGCTGCCCCAACTTGTCAGCAGCTTCGGAGTCTCCGAGGGGACGGCTGGTCAGCTGGTATCGGCCTACGCCCTGGGTACCGTGCTGGCCGCGATTCCTGCCATCGCCATGACTCAGGGGATATCCCGCAAGCCGCTGCTCGTCACAGGTCTCCTCGGGTTCGTGGTGGCGAATACTCTGACCGCACTCGCGCCTACGCTGGTCGTCGCACTGGTTGCCCGATTCATCGGCGGCGCGTTCTCAGGTCTTCTGTGGGGGATGCTCGCCGGTTATGCGCGTCGGATCTCCGACCCTCGCGC
>NZ_SLXQ01000033.1 GCF_004340875.1 Tamaricihabitans halophyticus
CGCTCAACGCCTTCGCGATCGCCTTCGAAGGCCGCATCACCCCAACCGGAAACTAACCAATGCCAAGCCGGATCCACCGTTCATCGGACACTCCCGGCTCGTATTCCTCGATGTTTGGTGTGACACAAGGCGCTTCTTGTCTTGTTTGACGGTGCGCAGGCGTTTGTGAGGACTTTTGGGTAGAAGACCGATCTGCTCAGCTCGTTCGATAGTCAAGATCAGCTGTTATTCGGATCGTGCTGGAGTGTTCCGAGTGGGTCCAAGGTTGTTGCCCCCATCCGCTTGGGCGTCGGCGAGTGCTTCGGCAGCGGCTCGGGCGGCTTGGGCCGCATCGTCGGCGGCGGTCGCCGCACGTGTTTCAGAGGTGACGTCTCGAGTCGCAGGCGATTTGGGCAGCGTCTTGGTGAACGCTCGGGATACTTCGTTGAGCGCGGAAGTGACTTCACTGGGGATAACCCAGAATGTGTTTCCGGGCCCCTTCGCGAGCTCGGGCAGCATCTGCAGGTACTGATAAGCAAGAACCTTGGGGTCGGGGTCGTTGCGGTGTAGCGACTGAAAGACCTCATCGACGGCACGGGACTGGCCTTCCGCATTGAGGATCTGTGCGGTCCGGTCGCCCTCGGCGCGCAGCACTGCTGCCTGCTTGTCGCCCTCGGCGGTGAGAATCTGTGACTGCCGTTGCCCCTCAGCGCCCAGGATGGCGGCGCGCTTGTCGCGTTCGGCCCGCATCTGCTTTTCCATGGCGTCCTTAATGGACTGCGGCGGGTCGATGGCTTTGATCTCGACGCGGTTGACTCGAAGTCCCCATTTGCCGGTCGCTTCGTCGAGCACGCCTCTTAGCTGACTATTGATGGTGTCGCGTGAGGTGAGGGTGCGTTCAAGGTCCATCGATCCGACGACATTGCGCAGCGTGGTGACCGTGAGCTGTTCGACCGCCTGAAGGAAGCTTGCGATCTCATAGGCGGCCGCGCGGGGGTCGGTAACCTGGAAATACAGTACGGTGTCGATCTCTACGACCAGATTGTCCTCGGTGATGACCGGCTGTGGGCGAAACGAGACAACCTGTTCTCTGAGGTCAATGACCGGGTAGACCCGGTCTACGTAGGGAATGACGAAGTTCAGGCCGGGTTTCAGCGTGCGGTTGTAGCGTCCGAGCCGTTCAACGTTGCGTGCCCGCGCCTGCGGCACGATACGCACCGCTCGCAGCACCGTGAACACGGCGAACAATGCGATTGCCAGTCCAGCGACGAGAAGGGCGAAGTTGTCCATGGGTTACTCCCTGGGGTAAACGAGTGCGGCGTTGCCTTTGATCTCCATGACGTCGACGGTTTCCCCTGCGGGAATCACCAGCGTCTCGTCGTAGGCACGGGCGATCCATTCCTCGTCGCCAATGCGGACCCGGCCATCTCGAGCGCTCACGTCCTGCAGGACGTAGGCAGATTTGCCGACAAGCGCATCTATGCCGAAACGGATCTCCTGAGGCCGGAGCATGTGCCTGAGCGCGATCGGCCGGACGAGTACGACGCTGGTGATCGAGATGATCGTGAACAGCAGCAGTTGAACGGGTAGCGCAACGCCGACTGCGGCGAATCCTGACGTCAGCAGTGCCGCCCCACCGAGTAGACCAAGCGCGGCGGTGTAGGTGAAGATCTCGGCGGTACCAAGCACGAACGCGAGGATCAACCAGAACAACCACAAACTCATGGGTCGAACACGTCCGCGGACCACCGCAGTGGTGTGCAGATGTCGGCCATGTACCTCACGCCCAACGATCGCAGGATGCGTCAGCAGGGTCTGGGCCAACGTGTGAAACTGTGCCCGGTCAAACGAGATGTCGATCGACCACACCCTCAGCATACGCGGTACGAACGAGGCTAGCGCGGTGAGCTCAGTCGCGGACTCTGGGAAATGCCCGAGCGATATCGTGCGCGCTCTGACGGAGCCGGTCGGTGAGCGCGAGCATATCGGTGCTGTCCGGCTCCTGCGTCAGGAAGTTTCGTAGTTCGGTGAGATACGCGCGGCGCAGCTCGGTGTTGAGGTTGAACTTGACCACGCCGAGCTGCTGCGCATAGCTGACCTGTTCGGCTGGTAGGCCCGAAGTGCCGTGCAGCGCGATGGCTGCGGGAACCCGGTCGACGATCGCACTGAGCCGTGGCCAGTCGAGTTGGGGTGGGTGCTGGTACGTGCCGTGCACGTTTCCGATCGAGACGGCGAGGCAGTCGGCTCCGGTTCGTTCGACGAAGCGCTCGGCTTCGGCTGGGTCGGTGTAGCCAGCCGAAGCCGCGGCGGCGATATCGATGTCCTCGTGTCCCTCGATTCGGCCGAGCTCGGCCTCGACGGCGGCGCCGTATGGTTCGGCCGCGCGAACCGCTTGCCGCACGAAGCGGGCGTTGGCCTCGTCGTCGAGTCGGGATCCGTCCGCCATGATTGCCGTGGCGCCGAGATCGAGTGCGATGCGCAGCCGATCGAGATCGGGGCAGTGGTCCAGCTGCACTCCTGCGGACACCCGACTTTGCCGCGTGACGGCGACGAGTGCCGCCAGCAGCTGGGTTCCCGAGGGCCGCCGCAGTGTGGCATCGGAAACGAGCAGCAGCGCCGGAGTGCCCGCGTCCTCGGCCGCTTCGAGAATTCCGGTCGCCGTCTCGAGGGTGTAACAGGTGAATGCCACCAGTGGGCTGCGCCGCTTACGTGCGCGAGCCAGTTCTTCCTTCACGATTGCCTGTCCCTACGCCGGTCGGCGAAGTAGTTCGATGATATCGGCAAGCACGCTTTCTCCACCGACGTTGCCCGGCACGACAACCTGCTGGTGGCCGGCGGTATCGGCACGGTGCAGCTGCCATATCGGAACCCCGGTGACAACCTGTCCCTGTACGGACGCCACCGTTGCGCCGAGTGCACGAGTGGCGATCTCGGCGCCGGTGATACCTCCCTTGGTGACCACCGTGTCCGCACTCGGTGCGCTCGCCCGGACGACCCGCACCAGGGCTTCCATGATGACCGCGCCCTGTTCCAGATCGCCGTGGGTCAGGCTGCGCTGCCGTGGCGTGGCCACGACGGCCAGGCCTCGCGTGTCGAGGTCGGTGCGCACGCTGGCGGCGAGCTCGTCAAGTTCGGCGGTCGCGTCGTGTGCTGGATCGAGCAACAGCTCGGCGGAGGGGAGTAGGCGCGCTGGTGTGGAGAGCCGTTCCAGCTGGCGGCTGGCCCCGTCGGTATGCGAGCCGCAGGCCACCAGCACCGAGCGCGCGGCGCGCGGCGGGACGACACACGCGGAAGTGCCGGCCAGCGTGGCCGCGAGCGGAGCGGCGGAACGGACGACGACCCGTTGCCCTGTTTCGCGGGCGGCTTCGATACCCTGCGCGATCAGCCCGATGTCGTCGTCGGTCTCCGCGTCCGGGAGTAGTACCGATCCGGGCGGCGCGGCGAGTAGGGCATCGCGGATGGTCGCTAGCCCGCCGGCACGAAGTTCAGTAAGCTCGATCGTCGAGTTTGGACCGTTCAACCCGACCTCTCGAGCCCAGTCGACGAGCCTGCTGTGCGAGTAGCCGAACACCGAGTCTCGTGCGTACTCGGTCGCGGCGGCCGGAAGTTCGCCGTCGGGGGTTCGTACGAAGTGGACACCTTGTCTTGTGGTGCGGCCGCCAGCAGGGAACGCGGGGACGACGATGCCGACTCCCTGCGCTAGCCCGAGCAAGGTCATCTCTAGCGCGATATGGCCACGTAGTGTCGAATCGCCGCGCAGCACGACCAGCGTATCCGGTCCGACGAGTTCGGTGATCATGCCGGCAAGCGCTGCGATGTGCTCACTCGTTTCGGTCGGTGTCTTCGCGCGCGTATTGGTGAGCACGTAGATCGCCTTGCGGTCGTCCGCTGCGAACGCGGCCAGACCTTCGCGGGGCTTGTCGAGCAGCATGTCGACGTCGTGTGCGGATTGCGTGCCGGTGGGGTCGTCGTCAAGGACAACGACCTTGTCCGGGCGGATCCGGTGGCTCATGCGGGTTTCTCCACTAGCTCGATGGCACAACCTGGTGGATGGCGGTTGAGGAACGCACAGGGGTAGCCGTAGCCACCGACGAAGATTCGTTCCGTGGACTCGGCCGCTTCGGTGAGCGTGCGCGCGAGGTCGGGAACCGCGAAACATACGTGGTGCAGACCCTCGCCACGTTCGCTGAGGTGACTGGCCACCGGCCCGGCACGCAGTGGCTGGACGATCTGCATCGCCGCCGCCTGCCCGCCGGGATGTTTGCCACTCGGGTACAGCCACACCAGCCGCACACCCGCGTCCGCGACGATCTCGTCGTGTTCGCGGCGTAGTCCCAGGGTTTGCTCGAACCAGTCGGCTGAGGCCGTGGCATCGTGTGCGGCCACAGCCACGTGGTCGAGTAATGTCGCGGCCGTCCGAAGTAGATCGGGCTCGTCGTCCGTTGCCATCAGCCTTCCTCGTCAAGCGCGGCCACGATCGCATCACCCATTGCGGAACAGCTAGCCGAACCGCCAAGGTCGGCGGTTACCGCCTGACCTTCGGCAAGCACTCGCAGTACGGCGGCGTCGATCCTGGCTGCGGCATCGATGGCGGTCCTGTCCTCGTGCCGGTTGCCGAGCCAGTCGAGCATCATCGCGGTGGAGAGCACCATCGCGGTGGGATTGGCGAGGTCCTTGCCCGCGATGTCCGGCGCCGATCCGTGTGCGGGCTGGAACATGCCGTGCTCGTGACCGATGTCCGCGGAGGGGGCGAGGCCGAGACCGCCGACCGTGGCCGCGGCAAGGTCGGAGATGATGTCGCCGAACATGTTCTCCGCGACGACGACGTCGAAGTGGTCCGGTCGCTGCACCTGGAAAGCGGTCATTGCGTCGACGTAGACGTGCTCGCGCTCGATGTCGCGATAGCCATCGGCGACCTCATCGAAAACCGAACGGAAGAACGCGTACGAGCTCAGCACGTTCGCCTTGTCGACGCAGGTGACCAGGCTGCGACCGTCGAGTGGCCGCCCTTTGCGGTTGGCCGCGAGACCGAAAGCGATCTCGGAGACCTTCCGGGTTCCGTTCGCCGTGATGACGATAGTGTCCGTCGCGACTTCGCTACGGACATTGGTCCCGCCGGTACGTGAGGCATAGAGGCCCTCCACGTTCTCCCGGACAACCACATAGTCGATCGGCTTTGCGCCGGCCAGGGTGGCTGCCACTCCGGGGAGGCTGCGAACCGGCCGGATCCCGGCGAACAGGTCGAGCGCGAACCGCAGCCGGAAGATGACATCCCCGTTGACCTCGCGTCCGTCCGCATGACGGGCGTCCGGCAGGCCAATGGCGCCCATCAGGATCGCATCAGCGGCGGCACAGGCGTCGAAGGTTTCCTCCGGCATCGCCGTGCCGGTGCGCTGCCAACGTTGTGCGCCCGCGTCGTGAGAGTTCACCGACACGCTCAGCCCGGGCATGGTCCCGGTTACCCGATCGAGCACTCGAAGGGCCACGTCGGTGATCTCCGAGCCGATCCCGTCGCCGGGCAGGGCCACGACCTTGTAGTTACCCAATTCCGCACCTTTGGTCATACCGATTTTGTCTTCAGTATGAATACCTCGAAGTCGATGCTTGACGCAACTCGTCGGGCCAACTTCAAAAGTTTGCCGGCAATGCGCGGCTTCCTGCGTGGCGAGGTATGTCGTAGTTCGCACTTGACAGTCGAAATCGGTAATACCAATATTGCCGGCGTCCCTCAATGCTGAAAGGACTAGCTCGTGAGCGAACCCGCAGATTCCGCCACGCCAGGTGGCAGCCAAGGCAAGGCCGGACTCGAACAGTTCCGGGCTTACCGAGGGATCGACGAGTTGAGCATGACCGAGGGCGAGGCCAGGTTCGAACGGCGTCGGCAGACCACCGGTCTCGTGCTGGGGCCGGTGGCTGGGCTCCTGCTGTTGTTGCTGCCGCTCGGCTTGCCATGGAACCAACAGGCGCTCGCCGCCGTATTCGTGTTCACCGTTGTCTTCTGGCTTACCGAAGCGATCCCCATTCCGGCCACCGCCCTGCTCAGCGTCGCCCTGATGGTCGCGCTCGGTGTCGGGCCCGCGGACGAGGTCCTGAGCTCGTTCGGCAGCACGATCGTGCTGCTTTACCTCGGCGCTTTCTTCCTGTCACAAGCGCTGCTCAAGCACGGGCTCGCGGAACGGGCCGCCTACGCCGTGCTTGCCTCCCGGTGGGTCGGCAACTCCGTGACCAGGGTGATCATCGCGATCGGCGTCGTTACCTGTGTGTTCTCGGCGTTCGTCAGCAACACGGTCACCGTTGCGATGCTGCTGCCCACCGTGCTGGGCATCGTGGTGGCGATCAGCCGTCAGATCGGCAAGTCCGACCCGACCCGCCTGCGCGTGGCCACCTGCATGCTGTTGATGCTCGCGTTCAGCGCCAGCATTGGCGGCGCGCTCACCCCAGTCGGTGCCCCGCACCAGCTGATCGGCCGAGACCTGATCGAGGATGCCGCTGAAACGCAGATCAGCTTTTTCGACTGGACGGCCATCGCGGTTTCGTTCGCGATTCCGCTGTTCGCCGCACTGCTCGTGCTGCTGGTCAAGCTGAACAAGCCCGAGGCAAGCACGATCGACGGCCTGGCCGAGACCATGCTGGCCAACCGTCGATCTCGTGGGCGGCTGTCCAGGGGCGAATGGAACACGTTGATCGTGTTCGCGCTGGTAGTGATCGGCTGGCTGCTGCCTGGTATCGCCGCGCTGGTCTTCGGTGCGGAGTCGGCCGTCTACGGGGCACTCGCAGACAATCTGGATGAGGGCGTCGTGGCGATCCTCGGCGCTTGCCTGCTGTTTCTGCTGCCCACGAACTCGCGCACGCGCACCTTCACGATCGGCTGGCAGGACGCCGTGAAAACGGATTGGGGCACGCTGCTGTTCATTATCTGTGGTGCCGCGCTCGGCGATCAGCTAACCGAGACTGGCCTTGCCGAACGGGTCGGCGGCGCGCTCGGCTCCGCGGTCGGCGACACCAGTGTCATCCCGCTGACCTTCGTCGCGGCCGCGCTGGCCATTCTGATCTCCGAGATCGGTAGCAACCTCGCGGCCGTTGGGATCGTGGTGCCCATCATCATTCCGGTGGCGATAGCCGCTGGTGTGGATCCGCTGCTGCCTGGCCTTGCAGCCACATTCGGCTCCTCGTTTGGCTTTATGATGCCCATTTCGACGCCGCAGAACGCGCTCGTCTATGCCACCGGGGCAGTCCCGATCACCAAGATGGTTCGCAGTGGGGTGGTTTTCGACCTGCTCTCGGCCGTGTTCGTCACCGCGGGCGTGCTGGTGATGGGCAGTGTCCTTGGACTGACCTGAGTGCGGTGAGCACTAGACTCGACCCGTCAGAATCGGCGTCCGGACGAGGAGGAAGCACTGTCCGCCGTACCGCCCAGCCAGCACCCGGGCCCCGACGCACGCCGTTCGGATGACGTGGTGCAGAGCCTGCTGCACAGGATCAGGGAGGGCACACTCAAGGCCGGCGACCGGTTGCCGAATGAGCGGGACCTCGCCGTCGAGTTCGGTGTCTCCCGGCCGGTGATCAGGGAAGCGATCAGCCACCTCGCCGGTCGGGGAGTGGTCGCACCGCGCGGCGGTAGTGGTTCAACGATCACCGCCGTGGCTCCCGAACGCGCGCAGGAAGCGTTGTTCCTGTACCTCCGCGACAATCGGCTGGACTACCGCTCGATTCACGAGGTGCGGGGACTGTTCGAGGCACACGCCGCGGGTATCGCGGCGACCCGGGCGACGGCGGCCGACATCGAGGCGCTGCGGCAGTCCATGCGCACGTTGCGGGATTCCGGTGACCACCTTGCGGCAGCGGCGGACGCCGATGCCGCCTTTCACACCCTGATCACTCGGATTGCTGGCAATCAGGTCGTGGAGTTGATTCTTTCGTCGCTGCACACCGTGCTGCTCGACGTGCGCAAGCACAATCTCGCGCAGTCCTCGGCGTACAAGGAGGCGGTGCGGTCGCACCAAGCGATCCTGGATGCCATCGTGGACGGTGACGAGACCGGCGCGCGGGTCGCCATGAGTGCGCACCTCGACGCCGTTTTCCAGTATTGGCAGGAAAACGCGGTAAGCGGCTCGGCCGATCAGCGGCCCTGACCAGACGCGTCATCCGGTTAGAGATCGTGTTGTTCGGGTGGGTGGTCGAAGCCGTTGGCCCAGTACCTTCCCCGTAGCGACAGTTCGAGCAGCATGCTGGTGACCTCTTCGGGGGTCATCGGGGGTGGATCGGATTCGAGCCACCACTGCAGCACGGTGAGTTGCTCGCCGACCCAGGCTCTGGCGAGAACGTGGGGGTCGATGCGCACGTCGACTCCGAAGTGGGCAGCGCGTGCGGTGAAGACGTTAGTCGCGGAGGCCACGCGCCGTTCGATGAACGTGCGTAGTGCACTGCCGTTGCCCTCGCCTCGCAGGATCATCCGGTAAGCGTCGCGTTCCTCCAACCCGTGCCGGAACAACTCGAGCACCGGTTTACCGGTGAAACCGCGCGAGGACTCCAGTGAAAGGGGCGCGAGTCGGTCCCGTAGTTCGTCGAGGATGTCGGAGACGATCGCCTCGAGCAGAGTGGGCTTGTCCTTGTAGTACTTGTAGAACGTCGCCCTGCTGATGTCCGCGTGCTCGGTGATGTCCTCGACGGTGACGCCCTCGTATCCGCCCTCCAAGACGAGCTGGACGAGTGCGTCCTTGAGCAGTCGCTTGGTACGCCGGGTCCGGCGATCTTCGACCATCTTTCCTCCCACCAGGTGACGGCTACGCGGACGGCGGCCGAACCGCACCAGATCCGGAGACAAAGCTTACAGACTGCTTCGCCGTGCTGATAAACAGACTACATGTATAAATATGGTCATAGTGTTTACTATCGATGGGTGAGGGAACCGAGATGCTGAACCTGGGCCGATTCATCAGCAGAGCCGCGTCCTACTGGCCGATGCAGGAGGCACTGGTGTGTGGGCCGCGCCGCTGGAGTTACGCAGAGCTGGAGGAACGCACCAACAGGTTGGCCTCCGCGCTGCTTCGGCGCGGCGTGCGGGACGGTGCGGCCGTGGCGACGTTCGCCGCCAACCGTGCCGAGCTCGTGGAAGTGGAGGTCGCGCTCTACAAGGCGGGGCTGCTCCGGGTTCCGATCAACGCCAGACTGGGCGGCGAGGAAGCGGCGCACATCCTGACCGACGCCGATGTCCAGGTGCTGTTCAGTGACGCCGCGCATGTGGAGACTGCCCTGACCGCCGTGCGCACGACCGGCCGTGACATACCCGTGGTCGTGTTCGACGACCACGTTCCGGGCACCGTCCCGTTCGCGGATCTGCTCGACGGGGGCGACACCGCGCCGGTCGCTATCGACGTCGAGGAGAGCCTGCCGTGCGTCCTCAACTTCACCTCCGGCTCGACGGGCAAACTCAAGGCCGCGGTGCAGACCACTGGTAACCGGCTCGCGAACATGCGCAAACGGCTCATGGCGCCGGTGGGGTCGAACTCGACCGAGGACCGCTATCTCGTCACCGGACCGATCACCCACGCCTCCGGGATGGGGGTGTTGGCCTCGCTGAGCCGCGGGACCACCATCGTGGTGATGCCCGCGTTCACGGCGGTGGGTTTTCTCGAACTCATCGAGCAGGAACGCGTCACGGCGACGTTCCTGGTGCCGACGATGCTCAACATGGTGCTCGCGGTGCCCGGCGCGCGAGACACTGATCTCTCGTCGCTGCGGTCGGTGCGGGTGGGCGGGGCTCCGGTGTCGCCGCAACGGCTCAAGGAGGCCGTCGAGCTGTTCGGCCCCGTGGTGTTCCAGGGTTACGGCCAGGGCGAGACGACCGGCGGCATCACGCTCCTCACCGCCGAGGACGTGGTACGCGGCATCACCAGCGATCCGGATCTGCTGCTCTCCTGCGGCCGCGCGCTCTTCGACACCGAACTACGTGTCGTCGACGACGAGTTCCGGCCCGTGCCACCGGGAACCACGGGAGAACTCGTCGTCAGGGGGCCTGACTGTGTGGACGCCTACTGGAACGAGCCTGCCCTGTCTGCCGAGACCTTTCGGGACGGCTGGGTGCTCACCGGCGATATCGCCTATCTGCGCGAGGACGGTTACCTGTTCATCGTTGACCGGAAGAAGGACATGATCATCTCCGGCGGGTTCAACATCTACTGCACCGAGGTCGAGGCCGCGGTGTACGAGCACCCCGCCGTCGCGGAGGCGTGTGTGGTGGGTGTGCCCGACGAGAAGTGGGGCGAGGCCGTCAAAGCCGTCGTCGTCCCTAAGCCCGGTGCCGAACTCGATACCGCCGAGCTCATCGCCTTCTGTGCCGACCGGCTGGACAGTCTGAAGAAGCCCCGCTCCGTGGACGTTGTCGACTCCCTGCCGGTCAACCGCAACGGCAAGATCGACCGCCGCGCCGTCCGTGCCCCGTACTGGGCCTCGTCCGACCGTGCCGTGAACTAAAAGGAGCAGTGAACCAATGACGTTTGACCTCCAGCCCGGCTACGATGACCAGCCGGACCTCCAGCCAATCGTCCTAGCGCTCCGTGACTACCTGTCCGGGGAACTCGCCGACTACGAACGCGCACACGACCTCGGCCCGGAGTCGCCGTTCGACCGGTCAGTGCTGCAACCGGTCTGGAAACGCAGCAGAGAACTGGGTTTCTACGGCATCCACCTGCCTCCCGAGTACGGCGGGCGCGGTCTCACCAACACCGAGCTCGCCGTACTCAAGGAAGAGGTCGGCGCGTCGGGGCGGGCACTATTCCACTGTGTACTCGGCGACATGGGCGGCCCGCTGCGGGCGGGAGCGATCTTCGAGCATGCGACACCTGCGCAGATCGAGCGCTACCTGCGGCCCGTCGTCGAGGGTGAGCGGGCGTGCTGCTTCTCGCTCACCGAGCCGGACGCGGGCTCGGACGTGCGCGCGATGCGCACTACCGCCACGCCCGACGGCGACGGCTGGCGGCTGAGCGGGCACAAGGTGTTCAGCACCGCGGGCCCGTTCGCTGACTTCGCTGTCCTGGTCGCCCGGATGGCAGGGGAGGAGGCCTATTCGGCCTTCCTGGTCGACCTCGACGCTGACGGCTGCCAGGTGGACGCGGGCGATATTCCGTTGTCCGGCCAGCACATCGAGGCCGACATCGTGCTCGACGACTGTTACGTCGGCCCGGACCAGCTGCTTGGCGCCATGGGGGAGGGCCTGCGCATCGGGCTGGGTAGAGTGACCACCAACCGTCTGTTGCACTGCCCCACGATTCTCGGGCACGCCCGCAGACTCCTCGAGGTCACCATCGAACATGCGAGGTCGCGGCGGGTGTCCGGCGGCACGCTGGCCGACCTGCAATCCATTCAGCACAAGATCGCCGACATGGCGACCGCGTACTATGCGGCGCGCAGCATGACCTACGACGCGCTGGCCGCCCTCGACCAGGGACGGCGGCCGAGCATGGAAGCTTTTATGTGCAAGCTCTTCGTCGCCGAGAACGCCTTCCGGATCGCCGACGAGGCGATGCAGATTCACGGCAAGGCTGGGATGGTGCGCGGCTCGGAAGTCGAATGGCTGTTCCGTCGGCTGCGCATGTTCCGCGTGCTCACCGGATCGTCGGAGATTCAGAAGAACGGAATCGCCAAGGCACTGCTGCGCTGAAGGCCTCCGGGGCGCCCGCCCCGATCACGCCCGCCCCGATCACGGGCGCCCCGGAGTCACCGGGATACGTCGGCAGGTTCCTCCGTGGCGGTGCGGTTACGCCGCCACAGGCCATGGACGCACAGTCCCGCTACAGTGAGCACGATCGCCGCGAGCAGAGTCGTCGCTACCGGACCGGTCCAGAACACCGACCAGTCACCCCGCGAGACGAGTAGCGCCCGGCGGAAGTTGGGCGGTTTCAGGGGGTCGACGCAACACTGCTGTTAGTTGGTGGTGATTAGATCACGCAGACGCTCGGCTGGGGTATCCCAGCCGAGCGTTTTGCG
>NZ_SLXQ01000034.1 GCF_004340875.1 Tamaricihabitans halophyticus
GGCTCCACTGTCTCGGTCATCACAGATCCTTCCCACCAAGCTTGCTGCTCGGCGTGTCAGACCAAGACCAGATCCACCGTTAACCAGACAGTCCCTCGGCGATCTTTAACTTGCCGCCGATTCCGTTCCGGACACCTTCACGCGGATCGGGGTGAGATCGTCTACAGGTGTCTTCCGCACCATGCGCGGGACGCCGCGCGGCCCAGTTCAGCGAGTGGGGCCGTGGCCTCAGGCCGACGCGGTGATGAGTTCATCGGTTACCCACCGCGCGAGGTCGGGCGGGTAGGGCGCCGGGATCCCGAGGACGATGTGCTCGAAGCCGACGTCGGTCGCCTCGCTGATCGCGTCCCGGGTCGCGCTGGGCTGGTCGTAGGAAACGGACAGGTGGATTGAGCGGGCGATGGTAGCGGGGTCGCGACCGATGTCGGCGCAGTAGTGATCCAGCAGTGCACTGCGGCGGACGGCGTCGTCGATGTCCCCGCCGGGGATGTTCCATAGGTCAGCGTGCTCAGCGACGACGCGCAGCGTGGCGGACGAGCGTCCGCCGATCAGGATTGGCGGGTGGGGGCGCTGGACGGGTTTGGGGTTCCCGAACGCTCCGGTCAAGGGATGGTAGGTGCCGTGGAAGTCGAATGGCTCGGCCTCGGTCCACAACCGCCTGATCACCGCGCAGGCTTCGGCGAGGCTTCCTACCGCGTGGGCGGCGTCGTGAAAGGGCAGGCCGTGAGCTTCGTACTCGCGCCGGGCTAGCGGGTGGCTGGGACGTGAGCCTACGCCGATGCCGAAGTCCAGCCGTCCGCCGGAAACGATGTCGACGGTCGCGGCGATCTTGGCCAGCATCGCGGGCGGCCGGAACCGGTTACTGGTCACCAGCACGCCAACGCGTAGCCGTCGTGTGTACGCGGCGAGCGCGGAAAGCAGAGTCCAGCCTTCGTAGGTCGGCCCCTTCGGGTCGCCGCCGATAGGCATGAGGTGATCGAACAGCCACGCGTGCTCGATCTCCGGGATCGTGTCGGCTTCGTGCCAAACCCGCAGCACGTCGTGATAGTCGACCTGCGAGGGAGCGGTCATGATCCCAAAACGAGGACGGGGTGTCTGTGTCATGAAGCCGTGGCTCCTTTCGGTACGGGGCTGTTCCCGGACGATCAGCGGCGACGCGGCGCCGGATCGAGCTTGGTCGCCAGCACGACGTCGTCGCGGCGGCTGGCAATGGCTGCGCCGACCATCTCTTCCGACTCGCCGCCGCTGTACATGTCGGCAGTGACGTCGTTCTGGGTGCTACGCCCGAGCTTGCCGACGGTCATCGCGCCGAGCGCAAGGGAGCTGACCTGCACACCAGTGCGGCCCAAGGTGCGGTACGGCATGAGGTTTTCCTCCATTACGGGTGATGCCCGACGAATACATGGCTAGGTCGCAACGCCTGCTCTGCCATCAGGAAGAAGTGGAACATCGCTCCGGTAACGATACGGAACCTGGTTCCGCTTGGCAAGCTTGGAAAGGCCGGTGCGCGATATCGCGGCCAGGGCCGGTGTCGGGGTGGGCACCATTTACCGCCACTTTCCGACTCGAGCAGGTCTCATCATCGCCGTCTACCGACACCAGGTTGAGGCTCGCCGAAGCCGCCCAACCCTGCTGGCGACCAGCGCGACTCCGCACGCCGACTCGTCGAACTCCTCATCGCAGGACTACGCCGACCGCAAGCCACGTCGGGAACGAGTTCTGGCCGGGAACGCGTAGCGTAGACCGTCGCGCGAAGCGAACCAGACCATGCCGACAGGAACCTCGTCAGTCACATGAAGCGTCGGGACCGCCTTTCACGGCTGGCCAAGGTTTGTCGTTGTTGGACTCGCGGCTCAAGCGCAGCAGTGTGAATGCCTCCGCGGCGGCTGTGCCGGGTTCGGCGTCGTAGACGATGACCTGCCATCCCTCGGTGCCCGGTACACCGAGAGCCTGGTACGCCAAGCTGAGGTCACCGATTTCGTGGTGGTGGAAACGTTTGACCGCGTGCGTCTTGCCTCGCACCTGCTGCATACTCCAGAGTTCGCGAAAATCTCCGCTGGCTTGGCACATCTCGTGGATGAACGCATCGAACACGGCCGCAGGCTGACTGGTGGAGTTGTGCCGCAAGGCGGCGACGACGTTGTCGGCCGCCTGATCCCAATCGATGTAGAAGGTTCGGGCCGCGGGATCCGAGAACACCATCCGCGCGAGGTTGTCCTGCCGGATGAAGCCGCTGAAGAGCGCCCGTGTCAGGGCGTTGGGGGCAAGGATGTCCAAAGTGCCAGTGAGGACGAAGGCCGCCTGGTTTTGCCACCGGCTGAGAAGACGAGCAAGTTCTGGACGCACCTGAGTCTGAATGCCGCCCACGGGCGCCTGATAGCCAGCCAATCGGAAAAGGTGCTCCCGCTCATGACCAGTCAGGTCGAGACCGCGTGCCAGGGCCTCGATGATCTGTGCGGATGGGTTCTTCTCCCGGCCTTGTTCGAGTCGGGTGTAGTAGTCCACGCTGATCCCGGCCAGCACCGCAACCTCCTCACGGCGCAGGCCCGACACCCGGCGCGCACCGGTATCAGGCAGGCCCAGGTTCGAAGGAGCCTGGCGCGACCTGATACCGCGCAGATACTCACCGATACTCATGGCCTATCAACCTATCCCGGACACGCTGACTGCGCCTGGCCCTGCTACACCCTGCCTCGCTACGCCCCCGCCGAATCGCCAGGGTCACTGCTGCGCAGCTGTCCGGGCGGGTGTGCTGGCTGGCATTGGGAATCGCTCGTGCGCTCGTTCGCAACGGTGGCCGCGAGGAGCTCGAGTGCGTGGGCCGAGGCCGAGCCAGATTCGGTGTCGTAGATCATGACCGTCTGATCGGGGTCATCACTGGGACTGAACGCCTGATAGGTGATCGTGAGCTCACCGACGAGCGGATGGTGGTATCGCTTGCTGCCGGTGCTCCGCTGGTGCACCCGGTGACGAGCCCATAGGCGCCGGAACTCGGGACACTGGATGGACAGATCCCCGACGAGACGGCCGAGTCCAGGATCCTCGGGGTTTTTGCCGGCATCCACACGAAGCATGGCGACTGTGTCAGCGGCGACCTGGCCCCAATCCGCATAGAGCTCCTGAGCGTGCGGGTCGAGGAATACGAAACGCGCTTGGTTCCGCTCGGCTGCGGGCATCGCGTCGAAATCCGCGATCAGGAGTGCGGCGAGGCGATTCTGCCCCAGGACGTCGAGACGACGTCCCAGCACGAACGCGGGACGGCGGACACCATCAAGGGTGTCGAGCAGTTTCCGTGTCGCCGGATGCAGCTGCTGCGGTTTGCCCGGCCGGTTGCGACTGGCCGGTCCGGGTCGCGCGATCGTGTGCAGATGCGCGCGTTCGGTGTCATCTAGCCGCAGAGCCTCGGCGATGGCGTCCAGCACTTGTGTCGAGGCACTTTTGCTGCGGCCCTGCTCCAAGCGCGTGTAGTAGTCGACGCTCACACCGGCGAGCATCGCCAGTTCCTCGCGGCGAAGCCCGTCGACCCGCCGCCGGCCACCGTCGACAACACCCGCCCGTTCCGGGGTGATCCGCGCACGCGCGGCACGAAGGAAATCAGCAAGGCGTGGCTCCAGATGATCGGACATGCCTCCAGCATCCCCAACCTGCAGGGCATTGGCCAGCTGCTTGGGGCGCCCAAACTGTCCCAGGAAGCTCCAGGCCTTCTCGCCGGTCGTGGACTCGCTGAGGGTGGTCGAGTCGCGGTCACGCGACATCGTCTGAACGAACCCACTCCGAAAGGAACTCACTCGATGTCGGCATGGATGATCACTGGTGCTGGACGCGGCCTCGGTCTTGAGATCGCTCGCGCGGCACTGGCCGGAGGCGAGCAGGTCGCGTTGGCGGCGCGTAACCCCGAGCGATTGCCCACGGATGTGCGTACCCATCCGAACGCGCTGCCAGTAGGCCTGGACGTCACCGACGAAACCCAGATCGCATCAGCCGTGACGGCGGTAACGGACCGGTTCGGCACGATCGAGGTGCTCGTCAACAACGCTGGCCGAGGTCTGCTGGGCGCTCTCGAGGAAATCACCGACGCGGAGGCGCGCTCATTGTTCGATGTGAACGTCTTCGGCCTCATCAACATGACCCGCGCGGTGCTGCCGATCATGCGCGCGGCACGAAAGGGCAAACTCGTCCACATCGGCTCCCGATCCGGTTTCGAAGGCGAGCCGGGTGCGAGCCTGTACTGCGCCTCCAAGTTCGCCGTCGCGGGAATTGGCGAGGCGCTCGCAGCCGAACTCGAGCCTTTTGGCATCCACAGCGTCGTCGTCGAACCGGGCGTGTTCCGCACCGACTTCCTTGACTCCTCATCGGTGCAGCTGCCAGATGACCGCATCGCCGCCTACGACGACACCCCGGCGCACGCCACTCTCGACTGGGCAGCGAAAGCGAACCACACCCAGCATGGCGATCCGGTCAAGGCAGCGGCACTCATCTATCAGGTCGCCTCCGGTGAACGACTCCCGCTACGGTTGCCCGTCGGACAAGACGCACTCGACCGTCGCGACGTGATGAACCAGCGCATCGAACACGAGATCGCCCCACTGCGTGAGGCATCGGCTGCCACCGCACACACCGACGGCGGGTAACCCCACCACGATCATGTTCGAATCGACGCTACCTCGTCGAAGGCGACTCACGTGGAGAAGCCCACGGTCTGGAGATCCTCCGCGCTCTGGGAGCCTGGCTTCACCCAGCGCCGAGACTTCGACCGTACACAGGTTGATCTGGGCAACGCCGTGCCTTGCAGATCGCTATGCTGACGAAATCGAGCGAGTGACGATCAAACTCCTTCGGACGAGGAGGATCGTGGAGTCAGACCGTCGAAAGCAGGCCGGCTCGCGCCGAGGCTAGGGTGACCTGAACCGTGTGCTCAACGAGCGCGTCGTCGATCGGATCGCCTGTGGTGACCATGCGGTAAAAGAGCGGGGCGCGGACTGAGGTAAGCAATGCTTCGACGTCGACGTCCGGCGGCAGCTCGCCGCGGTCGATCGCACCGTTGACCGTGGGTACTGCGCGCGTGACCTGGTGAGCGAAATACCGGCGCGTGGCCTCGCGCAACTCCGCCTTTCGCAATCCCGCGGTGAGCACCAATGCCGCGACCTGGCGGCCGACGCCGCCGTTGAGTAGATCGCGGAGTTCTCGCCCGATGGCGAGCAAGTCTGTCTCGATATTGCCCGTGTCCGGGACTGGAACGTCGTGTGACCACGTTGTGAGAGCGTCGACAAGAAGATCTTCCAGCGTCGGCCATCGGCGATAGACGGTTGTCTTGTTGACCCCTGCCCGTGCGGCCACGGCGTCTACGCGTAAACCGGCATAACCGTGGTCCAACAGCTCGTCGAACGTGGCTGCGAGGATTGCCTCGCGCACCCGTGCACTACGACCGCCCGTCCGCATGCCACGTGTGATCTGACGACTCGACATCAAAAGCCTCATTGGGTTGCTTTAGTGCTCGCATCGTGCAAGTCTCATGCTATCGCAACTTCATGTTGCTTAAGACTTGAGGAGCCGCTATGCGATTCATGTTCGACACCGATGAGGCGTTCTCGTTCGAAACGCTCAGAGCGGTCGGCTACACGGTTTACGGTGGGGCGGACATTGGCGAGGTCATCATGACGGCGGAGCGGATTACGCCTGGTGACGGCGAGTCGTGGTACCGCGAGTGGCGGGCCCTTGCGGACCGGACCGCTTCGATCGCCGACGGCTGCGCCGCGGGCGGTCACATGACCAGTGCCAGCGGTGCGTACCTCAAGGCCTCGAACTACTATCGGACCTCGGAATTCTTCCTCCGAGACGATCCGGAGCACGATCCTCGGGTGGCGGAGACCTCCGCGCTGGCCGTCCAGACGTTCAGAAGTGCCCATGAAGTCCAGGCGCGCTGGCGGCCGGTGCGCATCCCGTACGAAGGGATCGAACTGGACGGCTACTACCTCAACGTGAGTGGCGACGTTCGAGGACCGACACTCGTGGCACACGGAGGGTTCGACTCGACCGTTGAGGAGATGTACTTCGCGGTCGGCGAGGCGGCCAGACGGTACGGGTGGAACTGCCTGATCTTCGAGGGGCCGGGCCAGGGCGCGGTGCTGCGAACCCACGGTCTGCCGTTTCGGCACGACTGGGAGGCAGTGATCACCCCGGTCGTGGACTTCGCCATCGACCTACCCGGGGTCGATGGCGATCGCATCGCGCTGCTCGGCATGAGCCTGGGCGGCTATCTAGCACCTCGTGCCGCGGCCTTCGAGTCGCGGATCGCCGCCTGCGTCGCCTACGACGGGGTCTTCAGGATCGCCGGGGCGTTCCTGAAGACCCCCGAGGCGCAGGTGCTCGACCCCACGGACCGACTGGCGCTGCTGGACAACCTGATCGCCCGCCGGTCCGAGGCGTCGAGTTCGCAGCGCTGGTTGTTGTCCAATTCGCTGTGGACGTTCGGAGTCTCGTCAGCGAAAGACCTGTACGCCGAGATCGTCAAATACGACCTCACCGGTGTCGCGGACCGGATCACCTGCCCGACGCTCGTGTGCGACGCGGAAAACGACCAGTTCGCCGCTGGCCAACCCGCGATGCTCTACGAGGCGCTCGACTGCCCCAAGACCTTCCTACCCTTCACCTCCGCCGAGGGCGCTGGCGAGCATTGCCATGAAGGTGCGTTGACACTGTTCCATCAGCGCCTGTTCGACTGGCTCGACGAAACCATCGCGTAGACGCGGACACTCTAGACATCGAATGAGAGTGGACACTGGTCAGCAGGATGCCGGGCGCATTACACACAACCTTCGAGAACTACCGCGACATCAACATGACCATGGAGCAAACAGTCCGCCGGAAGCGTGCACCATGGACAATGCAGTGTTCGGCTTCGCCGAGGTGTCCATGGCCCGAATTCTGCAGACTGACACGTCGAACCCCGTCGGATGTCTACTGGCGTTGTCCAGCCCGCAGGCATCCGAATCCAGTGATGGCGCGAGAAGGATCGTCGCCGCGCAGCGCGAGCGGATCAGACGTCGTATCCGCTCCGCGATCGATCGCCGTGTACCTCGTGTCCGATGGCCATGACGTGGCTTACCTGCCCGGGCTGGCGATGCGCCGCATTGCCGACCTCTACCCGGGCAGTACCAAGACCGACGCCCGCGATGCTTACGTCATCGCTGATGCCGCCCGCACCTTGCCGCACACCCTGCGCGAGCTCAACGTCGACGACGAGGCACTGGCCGAGTTGGATGTGCTCGTCGGGTTCGACGACGACCTCGCCGCAGAGGCCACTCGGATCAGCAATCGCATCCGTGGCCTGCTCACCGGCATCCACCCCGCGCTCGAACGCGTTCTTGGCCCCAAAACCGCCCATCTCGC
>NZ_SLXQ01000035.1 GCF_004340875.1 Tamaricihabitans halophyticus
GGGCGACCGAACTAGGCCGTCACCCCGGCTTCCGCCTGGTTCCTACCACACACGCCGGTTCGGCGTCTGCACAGAAGAGGGTGCACTAGTGACCGAACTCGGAACGTCCCCTTTGCTTGCGGTGGACCAGCTTTCCGTGCGTTTCCTACTCGGCCCTGGCGGTCGCAGGGGCATCGTGCACGCGGTCAGCGAGGTCGGTTTCGAGTTGCGTCCAGGGCAGGTGCTCGCGCTCGTCGGGGAAAGCGGTTGCGGTAAATCCGTGCTCGCCGCGTCGCTGCTCGGGTTGCTGCCGGCGAACGGGCAGCTGCGTGGCGCCGCCCGGCTCGGCGAGCTGGACCTGCTCAGGGCAACCGAACGAACCCTCGCCGCCGAGGTGCGGGGCCGTGATGTCGGCCTTGTCCCGCAATCCGCGGCGAGTCATCTCACGCCGGTGCGCACCGTGGGCGCGCAACTCGTGGAGGCCGTGCGCACGCTCCGACCGGAGCTCGATGACCCCGAGGCGCACGCGGTAGAGCTGGCCGCCCGCGCCGGACTGGCACCGGATGCGCTGCGGCACTACCCGCATGAGCTCTCCGGCGGCCTTGCCCAGCGGGTCGCGGTGGCGATCGCATTGGCGGGGGAGCCGAGGGTACTGCTCGCCGACGAACCCACGGTCGGTCTCGACCGGCCACTCGTGCACCGGGTCGTGGACACGCTGGCCGAGTTGGCTGCGGAGGGCAAGGCGGTGCTGCTGATCACGCATGACCTGGCCGCCGCGCGCCGGGTCGCCACCCATATCGCGGTGATGTACGCCAGCCGGATCGTCGAGCTCGGGCCGGCCGCGGAGGTGCTTGGCGAGCCGTGGCATCCGTACACCGGCGCGCTGCTGGGCGCGTTGCCCGGCGGCGGGTTCCGGCCGATACCCGGTAATCCGCCCGAGCTCACCGCGTTACCCGAGGGATGCGCCTTCTGCGCGCGGTGTCCGGAGGCGCCCGGTTATCCGCCGTGCACCGGAGATCCACGGTTGCACCGCTACGGCGAGCGCTACGTGGCCGCGCATCCGCCGATCGAGGCGCCCCGAACGGAGGTGGCGGCTTCCTATGCTGTGCGCTAACGGAATCGTCGCCGGGTACCGCCGGAACGCGCCGGTGCTCGATGGTGTGGACGTGCATATCGCGAGCGGCGAGACGGTCGGGCTTGCCGGGCCGAGCGGCTGTGGGAAATCCACCCTGGCCAGGGTGCTGGCGCTGCTGCTGCCGCCATGGCGGGGCGAGGTCTCGCTGGACGGCGTGGCGATCACCCGGTTCCGGCATGCCGCGCCGGCGGCGATGCGTACTCGCGTGGGAGTCGTATTTCAGCAGCCCCGGCTGGCCGTGGACCCTCGGTTCACCCTGCGACAGGTGATTGCCGAGCCAGTGCACGCGGCGGGTCGAAACGGCGCCGTGGACAGGACGGTCACGGATCTCGCGGACCGGGTGGGGCTCACCGGTGACCTGCTTAACCGGTGCGGCCACGAGGTCAGCGATGGCCAGCTGCAACGTGCCTGCCTGGCCCGTGCTCTCGCGCCGGAGCCGGACTACCTGGTGTGTGACGAGATGACGGCCATGGTGGACGCGTCGACGACCGCGTTACTCGTGCAGGTCGTGCGCTCGCTGATCAGCGAGCGCGGTGTCGGCGTACTGGCGATCAGCCACGACGAGGAGCTGCTGGACATCTGGGCGGACCGGGTGATCCGCCTGGACGCCTCCGGGTCGTGATCCGTTCACCACACCAGCTCGATCGTGTGCCAACGCACAGCACTACCCTTGACCTATGTTCAACCGCATTGACCTGCGAACCGCCGAGCCATCGGTGGCCGAGCTGCGCTCTGTCCTGCCGCGCGCCGAGGTGGATGTGGACGGCGTGGCTCATCAGGTCCAGCCGGTGCTCGACGCGGTCCGCGAACGCGGGGTGAGCGCGGCCCTCGAGCACACCGAGCGATTCGATCGGGTTCGGCCGGATTCGGTCCGGGTACCGAGCGACGCGTTGACCGCCGCGCTCGAGGAACTGGACCCGCGGGTGCGTTCGGCGCTGGAGGAAGCGATCAGCCGTGCCCGCGCGGTACACGACGACCAGCGCAGAACCGATGTGACGACACAGGTCGTTCCGGGTGGCGTGGTGACCGAACGCTGGGTTCCGGTGGCTCGGGTCGGCCTGTACGCGCCCGGCGGGTTGGCCGTCTACCCGTCCAGTGTGGTCATGAACGTGGTTCCGGCGCAGGCGGCCGGGGTCGATTCGCTGGTCGTCTGCTCGCCCCCGCAAGCCGAGTTCGGTGGTCGGCCGCACCCCACCATCCTGGCGGCGGCGGCCCTGCTTGGGGTGGACGAGGTATGGGCCGTCGGCGGTGCCCAAGCGATCGCCCTGCTGGCCCACGGCGGCACCGATACCGACGGCAACCAGCTCGCGCCGGTGGATATGGTCACCGGACCGGGCAATGTGTACGTCACCGCGGCGAAACGGTTGTTGCGCGGGCAGATCGGCATAGACGCCGAGGCCGGCCCCACGGAGATCGCGATCCTCGCCGACCACACGGCGGATCCCCGGCATGTCGCGGCCGATCTGATCAGCCAAGCCGAGCACGACACGCTCGCGGCCAGCGTGCTGGTGACCACGTCGGTGGAGCTCGCGGACGCGACCGAGGCCGAGCTGGCGCGTCAGGTGGCCGCGACCAAACACACGGATCGGATCAGCGAAGCATTGCGCGGCAAGCAGTCCGGCTGCGTGCTCGTGGCCGATCTGGACGCCGCGGTGCGGGTGGTGGACGCGTACGCCGCCGAGCACCTGGAGATTCAGACCGCGGACGCGCGCGCGGTGGCCAGCCGGATCCGCAACGCTGGCGCGATCTTCGTCGGCCCGTACGCGCCGGTGTCGCTCGGCGACTACTGCGCGGGTTCGAACCACGTGTTGCCCACCGGCGGCTGCGCCCGGCATTCCGGTGGCCTTTCGGTGCAGACGTTCCTTCGCGGTATCCACGTGATCGACTACTCCGAGGACGCGCTGCGCTCGGTCGCCGGGCAGGTGGTCGCGCTCGCTGACGCGGAGGACCTGCCCGCGCACGGCCAGGCCGTCACCGCGCGATTTACCGAGGAGCGAGCATGATTGGCGAGCGGGTCACCCTGGACGAGCTCCCGCTGCGGGAGGACCTGCGTGGCCGTAGCCCGTACGGCGCGCCGCAACTCGAGGTGCCGGTTCGGCTGAACACCAACGAGAACCCGTTTCCACCGCCGGCCGAGTTGGTAGCCGAGGTCACCGCGGCGGCCGAGGACGCGGCCACCCGGTTGCACCGGTACCCCGACCGGGACGCTCGCGTCCTGCGCGCGGGCTTGGCCGACTATCTCGCCGGCGCGACCGGCGTGCATCTCGGTGCGGAGAACGTGTGGGCCGCGAACGGATCGAACGAGATCCTGCAGCAGATCCTGCAGGCGTTCGGTGGCCCGGGGCGCAGCGCGCTCGGTTTCGAGCCGAGCTACTCGATGCACCCGATCATTTCGGCGGGTACCCGGACAGACTGGGTTCCCGCGCCGCGCCGACCGGATTTCACCCTGGACGCACCAGCCGCGGCGCGGCTGATCGCCGAACGGCGGCCGGATGTGGTCTTCGTGACCAGTCCGAACAACCCGACCGGGCAGTCCAGCTCGCTGACCGATATCCGGGAGATCCTGCGGGCCGCGCCGGGATTGGTCGTGGTGGACGAAGCCTACGCGGAGTTCGGCAGTGGCAGCAGTGCGATCGAGCTGCTCGGCGAGTTCCCCGCGAAGTTGATCGTATCCCGCACGATGAGCAAGGCGTTCGCGTTCGCCGGTGGCCGGCTGGGGTATCTGGCCGCCGCGCCGGCCGTGGTGGACGCGCTGCAGCTGGTGCGGTTGCCGTATCACCTGTCGGTGTTGACCCAGGCAGCGGCGACGGCGGCGCTGCGGCACGCCGAGGCGACGCTGGGTTCGGTGGCCACCCTGGCCGCCGAACGCGATCGGGTGATCGAATCCTTGCGTGGACTGGGTTTCGCTCCGGTTCCCAGTGACGCGAACTTTGTCCTGTTCGGACAGTTCAGCGATGCGGCGGAAAGCTGGCAAGCCTATGTGGACCGTGGTGTGCTGATCAGGAATGTCGGTATCGACGGTCATCTGCGGGTGACGATTGGTCTGCCGAACGAGAACGATGCCTTCCTCGAGGCGAGCAAGGAGGTGCCCCGGTGAGTCGCGTTGCCAAGGTGACAAGGGCCACGAAGGAATCCGATATCACCGTATCGGTCGATCTGGACGGTACTGGCGAAGTGTCGGTATCCACCGGAGTGCCGTTCTACGACCATATGCTCACCGCTTTCGGGGCACACGGCGCGCTTGATCTGACCGTGCGGGCGCAGGGCGATATCGAGATCGACGCGCACCACACCGTGGAGGACACCGCGATCGTGCTTGGCCAGGCTGTCGGCGAGGCGCTGGGAGACAAGCAGGGTATTCGCCGGTTCGGCGACGCGTGGATCCCGATGGACGAGGCCTTGGCGCATGCGGCCATCGATGCCTCCGGCCGTCCTTACTGCGTGCAGCTCGGCGAGCCGGAGCAGTACAACTCGTTCACCATCGGCGGGAACTACCCGTTCGTACTGACCAGGCACGTGTTCGAGTCCTTTGCCTATCACGCGCGGCTCGCACTGCACGTGCGGGTGCTGCACGGCCGGGATCCGCACCATATCGTGGAAGCGCAATTCAAGGCCGTGGCGAGGGCGTTGCGCGCGGCCACCGAATTCGATCCACGCGTGGGTGGCGTACCTTCCACGAAGGGCACCCTGTAGCCAGGGTACTACCAGGAGTTATGCAAGTACGCGGGTAGAACTTGCTCATGTCCAGCGGGGTGGCTCACGCTGTACGCATGAGACTCCAAAAGGTGTCGGGGTGCGAAAACGGCACGTGTCCAGCTGTCTACATCTCTGACCGAGGAATGGCGGTAGCCCAGGGGGACTTGGTAGCGGCGGATACCGATGGGCTCACCCTCGGAGAGGGTGAAGCCGCCGTAGAGTTGCCTCCTGACGTTGTGCTGAAGGCAGCCTCGGCACTTGCCGCAGCTCTGGGGAAGCCGGAACTAGCTCAGCGGCTTAGGGAGGTTCTGCCGTGCTCCTAGACGGGGACCAGTTCGGCCGTCGCCTCACGGGGTACGAGCGGACGGCTTGGCGTTTCGAGACTCAACCGACGTACACCATGTCGCGTGAGCAAGAGAACCTGGCCCGCTGGCGTGCGGGAGAGCCGCCGCCGCAAGGCTATAATTCCGCTTGGCATGATCGGGTGCGGGAACTCGTGTCGGCCGGTAAGTCGATCGGCCGCGTTCGCACCGTGCGGTACCCGCTTACCGAGTACCAGCGGTATCAGTGTGATTGGTCGATTCCCGGCAATATCGCAGCCGGCGAAGATATCCGCATCCTTGACCTGACGAACATCGAGCTCGACCTGCCAGCACATGACTTCTGGCTCTTCGATGATCAGCTAATAGTTGACTTGAATTTCAACCCGGATGGGACGCTGCTCAACGTTGATCAGCGCGAGAATCCGGACCTGTTGATGTACCGGAAGTGGCGTGACGCCGCCCTTGCTCACGCTGTGCCCTATAGCGAGTGGAATGCTCGAACCAGATAAGGAGAAGCGAGACCGTAAAGACCTGGCGACGACGCTACGGGAACTACGGAAGGCCGCCGGGCTCTCCGGGGACAGGCTGGCGGCCCGTGTCTCGATGTCTCAGTCGAAGATCAGCCGGATTGAATCCGGCCGTATCCTGCCGACCGTTGCCGACGTCGAGCGGATTATTCAAGGACTTGAGTCCGTGCCGTCCAAGACCGCACAGGATGTACTCTCGCTGGCACGGGCGGCTAACGTTGACTATGCATCGTGGCGCACCGCTGCGCGTGTCGGTATCTGGCGTAAGCAAGCCGAAATCAAGGCGCTTACCGAATCGTCGTCGACAGTCCGGCACTTCCTGCCGATCATGCCGTCCGGCCTCTTACAAACGGCTGAGTACGCCCGTGCCGCGCTGACTCCGGTAATCGAGGGCAATCCTGCCAGGGATATAGACCGTGCTGTGCAGGCGCGTTTGGCTGCTCAGGACGCGTTGAACGATGAGTCTAGACAGTTTCGCTTCCTCCGGACCGAACAAGCCACAAGGCTGAAGCGTGCTCCGTCTCCCGTCATGGCTGATCAACTACGGCACATGTGTGAAGTATCCCAACGGTCGAACGTAGATCTGGCTATCCTGCCCAACTCGGCACTGGTGGGGGCGAGTCCGCTGAACATCTTTGTCGTCTACGACGATCGGTTGGTTATCGTAGAAGTGTTTTCGGGAGAAATAGCGCTGCGGGACTACCGCGACGTTTCGTACCACCTGAACGTGTTCGACTACTTTTGGCAGAACTCTCTCGTAAGAAAGAACGCGATCGCGTTTCTCAACTCGATAGCCGAGGAGTTTATGTCATGACCGAACCTCAAAACGATCGTGGGTGGAGCTCGGAGTACGGGCCCTAGATCATGCAAAGACTCGGGTAAGTCTCGCTTCTTCTGAAAGTGCCGAAATACCCTTGTATTCATGGACGATGAACACATCGCTGCATTGCGGAAACTTGTACTTGCCGGCTGGTCGGGCGTGCCACTCGGCAACCCAGCTGAACCTGAGGCGTTGGTATATACACGAGGTCGGTTAGGCATCCTGGACTCGGTTCACGTTCGGTCCTACGACAACGCGATGGCCATTCGGGCAGAGCGCGGGCGTAATACGCGAACAAGCGAAGGACCGGTAAGCAAAGTGGTTGCCGATGTGCTGTCCTGGCAAAAGGGCGACGACGCGTGAGCAGTCAGCTAGATCCCAGCTTTCTCCCGCCCGGTGTACGGGCCGAGACGTTCACGTATCGCAACGGCCGGAAAACCACGGTGTACAAGGCGCCGTACCAGACCGAAGGTCCCGTTGTACGCAAAGCGCCGAACGGGAGACGAGTCCTAGTGTTCGTCTACGCATCATTCGTGTTCGAATGGAGCGAAGGTAGTGGCTCCGTGCTGATCGGAATGGGTACGCTCCGGCGCTACTCGAGGAACTGGTCGCAGCCGATCCATGCGCCATGGTCGGAGCAAGCCCTAACCCAGTTCGGTCAGCAGTGGGCACTGGCCCATATGGCGAAGTTCCGGACACGACGACCGCAAGATACCTAAATGTAGTGCCTTGGGAGGTTGTGAACGGGGGGACGCGTGATCGGATGATCTTGTGTGGGTGAGGGCCTCCGGGGTTCGGTGTGGATGTCGATGTCT
>NZ_SLXQ01000036.1 GCF_004340875.1 Tamaricihabitans halophyticus
GATGGCGTAGGAACCTCCATCGTCGGGAGACCTCGACGTCTATCTGCGGACCGACGCGCCCGGCCGACCTACACCCTCATCTGGGAAGAGCCCGCGACCAGGAACTCGAAGCCGCGCGCACCGCCAACCGGGATCTCATCGCCAACCTAAACAAGCGCAGATGACCGCGGCGACGATCTCAGCCCATCGGGCGTCGTCGTCGAAGGCGAGCTCGTCCAGCGGCACCAGGCAGACGGGGTCCCGGTAAGAATCGTTTTAGCAGGTGCAAGCGAGGCGTGTGGGGTTGGGCCCGGGGAAGAACCGGGACAGGTCGAAACGGTAGGTAGATCAGCGTTGTTGGGTGGCCGGTTGGCAATGCAGGGCGCGGTAGACCGTGGTGCGGGAGTCGGTGAAGACGTCGGCGATGGTGTAGTCGCTGGTGCCGTGCATGCGGACCAGCTCCCGTGGTGTCTTAAGGACCGGCGGAAGCGCGGAAAGTCGTGGTCCCGTGAGGTGCTACTCCTGTTCGGCAGCCGCGGCGGCCTACGGTCGCGGCTGGGTGTACGCAGGACTGGTCCCCGTACCTGCCTCGCGAGGGTCTCGGTCGGAACCCCGGCGCCCGCCGGACGTCAGGGTGCCCCTTGGTCCTGGGCTCGTAGGCTCTGGCGGCGTTCCTGCTCGCGTTTGCTGTAGGCGGCCTGGCGGACCGCGTCCTCGCTGGCGAGCCCGGAGCCCAGGGCTCCGGCGATGGTGCCCATCGAGGCGGATAGCCAGGCCACGATCGCGAACTCGCTGAAGCCGCTGGGGTGTTTAAGGGTGCTGGTGAGGTAGTCGGGTGGGATCACGACCAGCGCCGAGATCAGGGTGACCACGAACAGCAGTGAGTACATGCACAGCACGCCGATCGAGATCGTCAGCGTGGTGGCCGCGTTGTAGAGCGCGGCCTCTTCGCGCAGTTGCCGGCCCGAGGGTCGCTCCCACAGGCTGTTGTCGATGATCAGCCATGCGATCATCGCCAGGACCGCCAGGACGTTGACCAGCGTGAGGCGCCAACCACTGAACGCATCGGCGAGCTGCCAGATGTTGGAATAGAACACCCCGAACGCCGCCCCCGCGGCGGCGCCGGCGATGGCCGGGGACAGGCTCGGCACCAGCCGCCACGGCCGGTTCGCCCGCACCATCCCGGCCAACAGCCGCAGCCGTCCCCGGGTTCCGGTCAGGGCCAGGTGGGTGTCGATGCCCTCGTCGGTGGAGTCGATGTGCTGCACCGGGGCGCCCGGGCCCAACGCCCGGTGGGCGCGCGGCCCCTGGCCGTGCCCGTCGCCGCCGTCACCGAGCGGTTTGTCGATCAAATGCTCGGCGACCTGGTGCACGATCACCTTGCGGGCTTGGCGGCGCAGCCCCATCGCGCCCAACGCGGGCAGCGAGACCAAGCCGACGCCGGTGGCGAGCCCGTAGTCGGAGACGATCGGCTGGGTGCCGGCCCGGCGGGGGAGCTCGGTCACCAGGATCACCAGATCCCACCGGTGCTCGGCCATGGCGTGTTGGCCGATCTCGACCGAGGGCAGCCTGCCGTGCTCGTCGAGGGTCAACTGCTGGGAGGCGGTCTCTACCCGCCATCGGGCACGGCCGTCGGTCTCGTGTTCAAGCAGGTCGGGCAGCTGTTCGGCGAGGTTGTCGGACAACTCGTTGGGCAGTCCGGGGTCGCCGAGCAGGCCCAGCGTCACTGTGGGCGCATCGGTTGCGGCGCCGCCTTGGGTTGCCATTACGTCACCTCCCGTGCGAATCGAGCGCTGTGGGCTGCCGCCCGCAGCAGCGCACCGGCTGCTCGGGGCATCTCAGGTCGGGGGTTTCTCGGCGATCACGTCCACGGGTTCGATGGTGGGCTGGGCGAACAGGGTGCCGGTGTTGTCGGCGAGGGCTTGGGCGACCTGGCCCGAGAGGTGGGCCTGGCGACCGGAGTCGTCGGGAAAGGCGTCGTAGATGCCGAAGGACGAGGGCCCGAAACGGATGGCGAACCACCGCACCGTGTTGGGCTCCTGTTCCACGATGCCGAGCCCCTGCTGCAGGAAGTTCTCGACATCGCCCTCTCGTCCGGGCAGCGCCTCGATCCGGACCAGCAGTCCGACGGTGACGGTTTCAGCCATGCCTGGTCTCCTTCTTGGGTGTCCGGTCGCCGGCTTCGGCGATTCGACCGGTTTGTTCGGTCTGGCTTCCGGGGCGAGGTGCTCGGGCCCGTCGTCCCGCGCAGCGCCCCGTCGTTGGCATCCAGTGGTAGTCGCGCTTGACCCGCGCGGCGCTCGACAGGCGGTGGTGGGCATCTAGCCGCCTGCCGGGCAGAACCTCGGGGGATGAGTCATCGGCACTTCTGGCGCGCGTCCGCAACGGTCGGCGGGCTCGGGGTCAGAACGCGGCCATGGCGGCCTCGACGACGATCTGGTCCTGCTCGCCGGTGCCCCCGGAGACTCCGACCCCGCCGACGACGTTCCCGTCGCTCCCGTGCAGCGGCAAACCTCCGGCGAAGATCATCACGCGGCCGTGGTTGGAGTCGCTGATGCCGTAGAACTGCTCGCCGGGCTGGGAGTTCTTCGCTAGGTCACCGGTCGAGGTGTCGAAGGCCCGCGCGGTGAACGCCTTGTTGATCGAAATGTCGATGCTGCCCATCCAGGCGTCGTCCATCCGGATGTGTGCGACCAGGTTCCCGCCCGCGTCGACCACCGCCACGTTGCTCGGCGACCCGATCTCGTGGGCCTTCTGCTCGCCTGCGGCGATCACCCTGCGGGCATCGTCGAGGGCCACTGTCTCGATCTGTCTCATCGTTGCTGGCTTCCTTGTCCGTTTCTCGCGGCACCCGGTTTCTCGGCCCGGTGGTTCAGGCGGGGTTGAGCACGACCTTGGTCCAGCCGTCGTCGCGGGCGTCGAAGTGCTGGTAGGCCTCCGGCGCCTGGTCGAGGGTCAGGTTGTGGGACACGATCCAGGACGGTGCGATCTTGTTTTCGGCGATGAGGTTGCGCAGGTGGCGGTTGTAGCGTTTGACCGGGGCCTGCCCGCAGCCCATCTGCTGACCCTTGAACCAGAAGGAGCCGAAGTCAAACCGGGCCTTGCCCTGCTGGGCCAACTCGTCCGGCGCGCCGGGGTCCTGGGGGACGAACACGCCGACGGTGCCGATGCCGCCGGTGAACTTCACCGAGGCGACCAGGTTGTTGAGGGTCAGCGCGTTGTCCTCGTTGCCTTGGGGGTCGTGGGCCTGGTAGCCGACGCACTCGGCGCCACGGTCGGCGCCACGGCCGCCTGTCTGCTCCATGATCTGGTCGACCGGGGAGCCCTTCGAGTCGTCGATCGGGATCGCGCCGATCTGCTCGGCCAGCTTGAGCCGGTCGGGGTGGCGGTCGACGACCATCACCTTCGCCGCGCCCTTGACGCTCGCGGACAGCGCGGCCATCAGACCGACCGGACCGCCCCCGTAGATCACGATGGTTTCGCCGGGAACCAGCCCGGACATCTCCACGGCATGCCAGCCGGTGGGCAGGATGTCGGAGAGCATCGTGTAGTCGTTCTGCTTCTCCTTGGCGTCATCGGGCAGGCGTAGGCACTGGAAATCGCCCCACGGGATGCGCAGGTACTCGGCCTGGCCGCCGGCCCAGCCGCCCATGTCGGCGAACCCGTAGGCGCCACCTGCCATGTCGGGTTCGTTGGCGGCCAGGCAGTAGTTGGTCAGTCCGTGTTCGCAGTTGCGGCAGTGCCCGCAGCTGACGTTGAACGGGACGGACACCATGTCCCCGACCTCGATCTTGTCGACGCCGCCGCCGACCTCGATGACCTCGCCGAGGTTCTCGTGGCCGAAGATACGGCCCTTATCGAAGTCGGTGCGCCCTTCGTACATGTGCAGGTCCGACCCGCAGATATTGGTGGAAGTGATCTTGACCAGGACGTCGTTGGGCCGCTCGATACGCGCGTCGGGAACCTCGGAGACGCTGACGTCGCGGGGGCCGTTGTAGACCAGTGCCTTCATGTTCTTCTCTCTTCTGGCGGATGGGTTCGGTTCAGGTCTGGGTGCGGGCCCGGTGGCGGCCTTCGGCGAACTCCTCGACGATCTTCGAGCAGAACGCGGGCAGGTCGTTGGGGTCGCGGCTGGTGACCAAACCCTGGTCGGTGACGACCTCCTCATCGACGACGTTGCCGCCGGCGTTGCGGATGTCGGTGCGGATGCTGGGGAACGAGGTCAACGTGCGGCCGCGGACCACGTCGGCCTCGACCAACGTCCACGGCCCATGACACAGCGAGCCGACCGGCTTACCGGAGCTCACGAACTCCCGCACGAAACCCACCGCGTCGGAGTTGACCCGCAGCCCGTCAGGGTTGAGCGTGCCGCCGGGCAGGATCAGGGCGTCGAAGTCATCGCCGGAAACGTCGGAGACCAACCGGTCGACGGTGAAGGTGTCGCCCTTGTCGATGTCGCCGTTCATCGACTGAATCTGCCCGGCGTGGATCGACAGCAACGTCACCTGCGCCCCGGCCTGCTCGACCGCTTGACGGGGCTGGGTGAGTTCGACCTGCTCGACACCGTCGGTGGCCAGGATCGCGACCCGCCGGCCGCGCAGCTCATCCGCCATGGAAATCGCGCCTCCTCATAGTGTGGAAACAACCACAGCGAAGGCATACCCGTGTCAGACCGGGACGAAACCGTCTGCCGAGTGGCGGTCAGCGCGGATCGGCGGGCTGTGCAGACGTTGGGCCCGCACCGGGCCTGCGGTTGCTCACCCCCCTGCCCGGCAGCGCCGGTGGGATGCGCCGTGGCGTCCGAGTGCGCTGGACGCTCCACCAAGGCCACTGCCGCCTCCGGGTGGCCTACCCCAATGACCTGCAGCCCTGGTACCCGCCCCGCCATGCATCGCCGAACAGCGGCCCACGCTGATGGGAACCCATGCGTGTCGACCCCAGCAGGGCAGTTCATGAATGTGCCGCAAGCCGATCCGCTTGCGGACGCCAGTTGATCAGCTTGAGCTGAGGGGCGGCCTGCTGGTCATGTTCAGCTTCACCTCGCCGTAGGGCAGCACGTGAGACCAAAACAAAGGGGGTGAGGCCGCGGCGGTCAGGGTGTCGGCCCATTCGTGTTCGGCGAGCAGGTCCTGAATCATCAGCGTGTTCACGTAGACGAGCGCGGCCTGCAAGATGCGCAGACACAGCACGCTCATCTCCTGCTCGTGGCGGCGGTTGGTGGCCAGCTCGCCGCCTTTGCCGTAGAAGATGACCGCGTTGGCACGGTTCCACGACTCGATGACGTTCAGGCCCTCGTTCATCTCTCGTTGGAGTGCCCGGCTGTGTAGGTAGCGGCCAGGAAGATGGTCTTCTGTGCACGGCCTACCTCGATCATTACCTGGTAGGTCGGGTGGGCGGCGTTGGCCTTCATGAACCGGCGCAGGATCGCCTCCGTCGACGCTGTACCCACGCGGATGGCGGTGGCGTATTTGACCATCTGGTCATACTGCTCGGCGATGCGGTCACACCGGATTGGCCTGGTCAGCGCTGGTGCCAAGCCGGGACACAGGTCCGTTTGGCCGACGGTGGGCCGGTAGAGCTTGACCTTGTTGATGCGCTTGATCCTGGGCAGCAAATCGAACCCGAGCAGCTTGGTGATACCGAACCCGATCCCGGACTGGCCGTGCGTGTCCACGTAGTTGGCCTCGACCTGCATCTCAGTGCCGTGCCGGATCGCGCCGTCGACCATGACGTGCACCTCGGAGGCCGAGCAGTTCAACCGCTGCGCGCCGTCGACAGCCTCCACAGACGCAGCTCAGGACAGCACCCGACCAGGTGACCGAATCGGCTTGCACCACACCTGTTGCGATCACTAGGCTTCATCAACATTGCTGCTGAGCTGCTAAGACTCAATCGCAGAGTCCACCTCAGACTGGCGAACCCCGGAGAAGACACGTACCACTGCTTCGGGTGCGGCGAAGGTGGCACGGCAGCCACGTTCGCCGCCCGAATCCAACGCCATTGACTGCCGGTTCCAGTCAGACCGTTAGCCGATCACTCGCTACCTCAGTGTTCGTCGAACTTTGCGGAGTGTTCTTTGGCCGAACCTCCGCCACTAGATGAATGATTCCGTGAAGATCACGTGAAGCGTGTCGCGCTGGGGAAGTAGGTGGAGGGCTTCCAAGATCATTGTGTGACGAACAACCTCG
>NZ_SLXQ01000037.1 GCF_004340875.1 Tamaricihabitans halophyticus
GCTCAACGCCTTCGCGATCGCCTTCGAAGGCCGCATCACCCCAACCGGAAACTAACCAATGCCAAGCCGGATCCACCGTTCATCGGACACTCCCCTGATGAGGAACACCGGGTGGCTAGTGGCGAGCGCCCAATCCTGCGGCTTCTTCTGAGCAAGCCGTGGGAGTACTCACGCGACCGCGTGTCGTGGTTCGCGGCTGAGATGACGGTAGCGGGTCGGTGTGACGCCAACCGTTTGGCGGAACATCCGGGCGGCATGGCCGCGGCTGTGCCAGCCGACCTCACGCATCGCTTGCTCAATGGGTAGGTCCGTGTGACGTAGTAGGTGTGCCAACCGCTCAGCCCGCAACGTCATCAGGTAGGTCATCGGCGTCTTTCCATAGGCGTCCACGAATATGCGACCGAGTTGGGATGGCGAGAGATGCACGGCGGTGGCCAGTTCTTGGAGAGTCCACCGACGATCGGGTGCGTCCCGAAGCAGATTGACTGCTCGCTGCGCTTCGTCTCGCAAGGGAGCCAATCGGCGAGGCGATGGATGACCGGGATGCATCGCCTTTCGTTGAGTCGGGGATCGACGGACCGGTGTGGTCCTCACGTATGGGGTCACGACGTCGAGCACAGCGAAGAGCAGTGTTTGTACACGGTAGAACTTGTCGGGTGACGGCCCGTCGAGGCTGAGTGCGACCAGCTCATTCAGCCAAGGCGCGAGCACCTCGGCGCGGACCTCGCCGAGTTGGAGTATCTGCGCTGGTTCCGAGTACAAGGCCTCGGCGAAGTCCTGCGCTTCGCACCGATCCGAGAGCAAGGCGGCGTGCTGCCAGAACACCTGATCGATGACATAGGCCCTGTCGAGGTAGAGCGTAGTGACGGTGATCGAGTCCTCGGGCTCGCTTCCGCATAGGGTGTTGGCGCCGAGTACCACGACATCGCCGACCTTCACTGGTCTCTCGCCGAACTCGCTGAGCAGGATCGCCGATCCGTTGCGGACGAAGATCAGCTTTACGTAGTCGTAAGCGATCGGGTCGATGTGGTCATGGAGAGTGAGTGTCCGCGCGATAATCGGGTGGAAATCTGCGGGCTCAGCTGCGTTGCCACGTCCGGCGGGCTCACCTTGAGCATGAGTATTGGTGCGTGCGGTTCCTGAAGTCACGAAGGCGCCTCATGGATTCGCCCACTGTGCTGGACGTGACGTGAGGTCAGTCTGGGTGGCGGTTTGGTCACGAACGAGCGTGCTGTCAGGCGCACGTGGCGGACATACGTGCAGCGCATGCCGCCTATCCATATGATGGTCGACTCCGCTCAGTCACCGCGCCTTCTAGTCCATGGTGCGGAGTCCGCCGGCCCGTGGGAGAGCCATCAACCCCGACCATGCAACGATCGACGCGGAGGGGTATCCGCCAGGCTGGCCTGGGCTGGATCAGCCTCGAACTGGTGACCCGGTACTTCCCAGAGATACGCAGGCGGTGTTCACTTAGGGCGTCAGTTTCGGGAGTCGTCTCGATTGACGCCATCCCGATCTCCTGCAGTGTTCCCATCCGAAGGTTGTGCCATCGGACGTCAGGTGGCCGGGTCGAAACCGGCCGGATCGAGAGGGCGTGCTTCGTCGACCGCGAAGAGCATCTCAGACTGTGCGGCGAGCATCGCTTGGACGGCGGCAATGGCTTGCTGCTCTGCGGGGTCGGACGACCATGTTGTTGTCCCGGGAATTGTCATCAGTGTCCTTTCTGGTCGCGTGCGGGTTCAGGCCGTGGCGAGTGTGTTCCTAGGCCGAGGGGGCTTCAGGAGGGGCGTTCGATCCAGATGGAACGCGGAACGCTGTTGGATTGCGTGGCCGGCGCGTAACACCGAAGACTCGGACCAGGCAGGACCGGAAAGGGACAGTGAAAGCGGTGTGCTCTCGCTCGATAGCCCGATGGGAATCGCCAGTGTCGAGTTCCCGATCGCGTTCCAGTAGGGCGTGTGCAGGGAGAACATCGCCCCTAGCGGGTTGAGCGGGTCCAGTTCAGTAAGGCTCGGAGCCCCCCGATGACCGGTGGGAGTCGCGATCAGGTCGACGTCGGTGAAGAGGTCGGCGACCCTCTGACGCAGAAGCCGTCGGACGCGCTGCGCCTGGATGTACTCAGCGGCGGTGATCGAGGCACCGCCGGCGAGGGTAATACGCGTTGGTCGGCCGTAGTCCGACCAACGCGAGAGCAGATCTGCCCGGTGGTAGCTGTGTGCCTCAGCAAGCATCACGACGAAATCGACGGCAACGGCCTCCGGATACAGCGGGATCTCCAGCGGGATCAGTTCGGCACCGGCCTCCTGGAGCAGTTCCACAGCCTGGCCGAAGCGAGCCGGCTGCTCAGGATCAATGCCCCCGGCGGCGAATCGATCCAAGTCATCTACACCGACCCGGACCCCCTCAAGACTGTCGCTCAGGCCAGACGCATAGTCCTCAGACGGTCTGATCACCGTGCTCGCGTCGGAGGGATCGTCTCCGGCGAGTACGGAGAGCAGGATCGCGCAGTCCTGGACGCTTCGCGCCATCGGACCGGTCCGGTCGAGGGAATGCCCCAGTGGAACGACCCCTGACCTCGGTACCAGGCCTGCCGTCGGGAGGAGACCGCTGATCCCGTTGAACGCCGCGGGGATGCGGATGCTCCCCGCCGTGTCCGTACCGATAGCGCCCAGCGCCATCTCGGTCGCCACTGCCGACCCGGAACCGGAACTGGACCCACCCGCCCACCGCTTCGGATCCCAAGCGCTCGCTGGAATGGGAAACGGCTTCTCGGGATCGGGCGCACCGATCGCGAACTCCTGGGTGGTGGTCTTGCCGACGATGATCGCACCGGCCGCTTTCAGCCTGGACACCACTGGCGCGTCGCCGATGCTCTCGCCCCATTCGGGATGGATGACCAGGCTCTGCGCGGTGGTGGGCCCCTGCGACTCGGCGATGATGTCCTTGATCGCGATCGGGATGCCGTCCAGTGGTCCGCGATCTCGCCCCTGAGCGAACCTAGTGTCGGCGGCGCGGGCGGCTTCCATAGCGCTCTCTGTGTAGCGGCTGATGAACACACCGATGGCCTCGTCGAGCGCGTCGGCCCGTGAGAGAGCACGGGCCATCAACTCCTGGGCAGAGACGTCGCCGCGCCGCAGAGCCGCGCCAGCATCGGCGATGGTGAGATAGTCGGTCGACATCATCGTTCTTCCTTCGCGGGTGAGCAACAACGGTTGGGCGGCAAGGACGTGGAACGACTCAGGCCTGCACGGCGGGGCGGATCGCGAGTGCACCCACCTCGACGTCATCGGGCTGCTCGATGGCGAAGCACACCGCGCGAGCTATCGCCTTGGGATCGAGCCCGAACTCCCGCATGCCAGCCTGTATCCGTTCGCGGGCAGATGACTCCATGCCGTCGGCCAGCTCGGTCTGCACGAAGCCGGGTGAGATCTCGGTAGTGCGGATCACGCCGTCGGTCGATTCGGTGCGCAGACCTTCCATGATGGTTCGCGCGGCGTTCTTCGTCGCGGCGTAGACGGCCATAGTGGGTGAGATTGTGATCCCTGCTGTCGAGACCGTGGTGACCACATGTCCCTGTCCCTGCCTGCGGAAGACCGGCAGGGTGGCGGCAAGGCCATGAAGGAGGCCGCGGACATTGACGTCGATCATCGCGGCCCAGTCGTCGACGTCGAGTTGCTCCAAGGGACCGAGCCGCGCGACGCCGGCGTTGTTGACGAGCACATCCACCCGTCCGAACCCGTCGAGCGCTCTCTGGATGAGCGCATGCACCTCGTCAAGCACTGTGACGTCGGTCTGCACGGCGATCGCCTTTCCGCCCGCAGCCACGATCGATGCTGCGAGTGTGTCGATGCGTTCACGGCGTCGCGCGGCGAGCACGACGGATGCGCCGCGATGGGCGAGCATCGACGCAATCTCGAGTCCGATGCCGCTGCTCGCGCCGGTGACGACGACGATCTTGCCTGTGATGGGGTCCGGCACCTGCGGCATACGATCTCCTGATGGGGTAAGTTGACACGTGTCCGTTTATCGAAGGCTATCTGGACACGTGTCCGTTTAGCAAGGAGTGGTCTCATATGACCGATCGCAGGCTGCGCGCTGACGCGATGAACAACCGAGCGCGCATTCTGGAGGTCGCTCGTGAACTGCTGACCTCGACGTCGGAGCTGCCGATGAACGCAGTCGCGAAGGCGGCTGGGGTCGGGCAGGGCACGCTGTATCGCAACTTCCCTACCCGTGAAGCGCTCTTGGCAGAGGTCTACCGCGCCGACGTGGACACGCTCGTGGCCTCCGCCGCACCCCTGCTCGAACTGCACGAGGCGCCTGCTGCTCTGCGTCGCTGGCTGGATAACGTCGCCGAGTACGCCCGCGTCAAGCGGGGCGTGCTCGCCGCGCTCGAGCCGAGCTCCGGGCATGAACTCGCCACGAGTCACACGGGCTCCATAGGCGAGGCCATCGACCTCCTGCTCGACGCAGGGAAGAGCGAAGGATCGATTCGATCCGATGTCGACTCCCAGGATGTGCTCATCCTTCTGGGCTTCCTGTCGAGGATGGACGAAGCCGAAGCGACCGAACGCGCAGACCGCATCCTCGACCTGATCGTCGACGGCGTACGTGCCTGAGGCAGAGGAGCGATCGACTCGCCCCATGGCCCACGTCGCGTCGGAGATCAAAGATCCTCGCGCGCCGAGCCGGGCCGCAGCGAACCCAGCGCCGGCCACCAGAGGCGTTGCGTGCGTCATCAGTGCGTCCCCCCGTCACGGCCCGCTGACATCGACGCGCAGGATGCGGTCATCGCCGGGGCGGGGGTCTGTGCCGCCCCAGGTGGCCAGGTCGGTGTTGGAGGTGATCAACCAGAGGGAGCCATCGGGAGCGACTTCGACAGTGCGGATCCGGCCGTAGTCGCCGACGAGATGGGCGATCGGTTCGGCTGTCGCGGTGTCGCCGTCGACGGGCAGCTGCCAGAGCCGTTGGCCGCCAAGGGCACCGATCCACAATGAGCCCTCGGCGTAGGCGACGCCGGAGGGGCTGGCCTCGTCGGGGTGGATGACGGCGATGGGTTCCTCGCCGGTGTCTCCTTCGGCGCCTTCGGTCTCAGGCCAGCCGTAGTCGGCGCCGGGGTGCAGGACGTTCACCTCGTCCCAGGTGCGGTGTCCGAGCTCGGAGGCGTAGGCGGTGCCATCTGGCCCGAAGGCGATGCCTTGGACGTTGCGGTGGCCGCTGGAGTAGATCGGGGAGTCGCCGGGGTTGTCCTCGGGGATGGAGCCATCGGTGGCGATGCGGAGGATCTTCCCGTTGAGAGAGTCGGCGGTCGCCGAGTTCTCGGGTTCGAAAGCGTCTCCGGTGCCGATCCACAGGTGCCCGTCAGGTCCGATGACGATCCGGCCACCATGGTGCCGATCTGCGGTCTCGATGCCGTCGAGCAGGACGCGGTCCACGCTCAGTGAGCCGTAGTCTTCTGCGATGGTCAGTGCCACGATGCGGTTCTGATCGGCACCGGAGACTGAGGCGAAGACGGTGCGGTCTTCATCGAAGTCCTCGGATGCGACGATGCCGAGTAGTCCGCCTTCGGAGGAGACGTCGACGTCGGGGACGACACCGACGGTCTGTGCGTCGCCGCCGTCTGCGGGTATCCGTTGGATCTCGCCGGTGATTCGTTCGGAGACCAGGGCGGAGCCGTCGGGGAGAAAGGTCAGGCCCCACGGTGACACAAGATCGGTCGTGAGCTCCGTCGGTTCCCCGAGCGTGGCCAGCGAGTCCTCCTCGGCAGGCGTTGGTGCCTCGTTGTCGGCCGAGGGTATGGAGGGCGGCGGTGTCGCCGACTCCTGCTCATCACTGGTACAACCAGTCAGTAACAGAGCAACGGTGAGCGAGGCCGCGGCGATGGCCCGTGTCGTTCCGCGCGGGCCCGTGGGCGGTTTCAGGGGGTCGACGCAACACTGCTGTTAGTTGGTGGTGATTAGATCACGCAGACGCTCGGCTGGGGTATCCCAGCCGAGCGTTTTG
>NZ_SLXQ01000038.1:0-2500 GCF_004340875.1 Tamaricihabitans halophyticus
ATGTGTGTTCGGCGGTGTCCTACTCTCCCACACCCGGTGGGGTGCAGTACCATCGGCGCTGGAGGGCTTAGCTTCCGGGTTCGGGATGGGACCGGGCGTTTCCCCTCTGCTATCACCGCCGTAACCCTCACACCCACCCCCACTGTGGTGGGGTGGGAAAACTGTGTGTGGCTACTTGTTGGTGCCGCTATCCAATTTTTTGGTTCCCCCCACTGTCGTGGCGTCCACGTGTGGGGGTGGGTTGGTGTTTCAGGATCGTATAGTGGATGCGCGCATAAAGTGTTTGTGGGTAAGTCCTCGGCCTATTAGTACCAGTCCACTACACACATTACTGTGCTTGCATGTCTGGCCTATCAACCCACTGGTCTGGTGGGGGCCTTAACCCACATGGGGGTGGGAGACCTCATCTAGGAACAGGCTTCCCGCTTAGATGCCTTCAGCGGTTATCCCTTCCGAACGTAGCCAACCAGCCGTGCACCTGGCGGTACAACTGGCACACCAGAGGTTCGTCCGTCCCGGTCCTCTCGTACTAGGGACAGCCTTCCGCAAGTCTCCTACGCGCGCGGCGGATAGGGACCGAACTGTCTCACGACGTTCTAAACCCAGCTCGCGTGCCGCTTTAATGGGCGAACAGCCCAACCCTTGGGACCTACTCCGGCCCCAGGATGCGACGAGCCGACATCGAGGTGCCAAACCATGCCGTCGATATGGACTCTTGGGCAAGATCAGCCTGTTATCCCCGGGGTACCTTTTATCCGTTGAGCGACCACGCTTCCACAAGCCATGGCCGGATCACTAGTCCCGACTTTCGTCCCTGCTCGACCCGTCAGTCTCACAGTCAAGCTCCCTTGTGCACTTGCACTCACCACCTGATTGCCAACCAAGCTGAGGGAACCTTTGGGCGCCTCCGTTACCTTTTGGGAGGCAACCGCCCCAGTTAAACTACCCACCAGGCACTGTCCCTAAACCAGATCATGGTCCGAGGTTAGATGCCCAGTACGACCAGAGTGGTATTTCAAGATCAACTCCACCCCCACTAGCGTGAAGGCTTCACCGTTTCCCACCTATCCTACACAAGCCGAACCAAACACCAATACCAAGCTATAGTAAAGGTCCCGGGGTCTTTCCGTCCTGCCGCGCGTAACGAGCATCTTTACTCGTAGTGCAATTTCACCGGGCCTATGGTTGAGACAGCCGGAAAGTCGTTACGCCATTCGTGCAGGTCGGAACTTACCCGACAAGGAATTTCGCTACCTTAGGATGGTTATAGTTACCACCGCCGTTTACTGGCGCTTAAATTCTCCGCTTCACCAACAATGTCAGCTAACGGGTCCTCTTAACGTTCCAGCACCGGGCAGGCGTCAGTCCATATACCTCGACTTGCGTCTTCGCATGGACCTGTGTTTTTAGTAAACAGTCGCTTTCCGCTGGTCTCTGCGGCCACCCCCAGCTCCAGAGGCTAGCTCTATCACCAGGGTTGGCCCCCCTTCTCCCGAAGTTACGGGGGCATTTTGCCGAGTTCCTTAACCATAGTTCACCCGAACGCCTCAGTATTCTCTACCTGACCACCTGTGTCGGTTTAGGGTACGGGCCGTGTACACACTCGCTAGAGGCTTTTCTCGGCAGCATGGGATCACTCACTTCACCTCAACCGGCTACGCATCACGCCTCACCCACGTCATCCAAGACAGCCCGGCGGATTTACCAACCGGACGGGCCACACGCTTACACCAGTACTACCACTCACTGGCAGAGCTACCCTCCTGCGTCACCCCATCACTTAACTACCGCGGAATCAGGCCCCACGCACCACCACCCCAGATCCGAAGACCCAGAACAGTAGCGGGTGGTTAGTATCAACCGTTTCATTAGGGACGCACACACACGGGTACGGGAATATCAACCCGTTATCCATCGACTACGCCTGTCGGCCTCGCCTTAGGCCCCGACTAACCCTGGGCGGAACAACCTGGCCCAGGAACCCTTGGTCATCCGGCGGCAGAGATTCTCACTCTGCATTCGCTACTCATGCCTGCATTCTCACTCCCACACCCTCCACCACTCGCTTCCACGGCGGCTTCCCTGGATGCAGGACGCTCCCCTACCCACCCACACCACTACACACAACCCACAAAGAGGTTGAGCGGATGTATTTGTGTGAGTGACTCAGCTTCGGCGATGCGCTTGAGCCCCGCTACATTGTCGGCGCAGGACCACTTGACCAGTGAGCTATTACGCACTCTTTCAAGGATGGCTGCTTCTAAGCCAACCTCCTGGTTGTCTGGGCAATCCCACATCCTTTCCCACTTAGCGCACACTTAGGGGCCTTAGCTGGAGTTCTGGGCTGTTTCCCTCTCGACGACGAAGCTTTTCCCCCGCCGTCTCACTGCCACGCTTCACACACCTGTATTCGGAGTTTGGCTGACTTCGGTAAGCTTGTCGGCCCCCTAGGCCATCCAGTAGCTCTACCCCAGATGAGAAACACGCGACGCTGCACCTA
>NZ_SLXQ01000039.1 GCF_004340875.1 Tamaricihabitans halophyticus
CCATGACCGCTACCTCTGCGCCCCAGGACCAACTCGGTCGGCTTGTCGCCGAGAACACCGTGCTCGCCATGGACCTCGACGGTGCCTTCGCCGACCTCGGCCAAGCCGAGGAAGCGCTCGACGCGGCCACCTACGCCCTACACGAGCTCACCGCCGAGCACGCCACCACCAGCGCCCGCGCCGCGCGCCTGTGGGACCTACTGCGTGCCCAAACCCGCCGGCACCGGGCCGCCCGCGCCGAACTACGCCGCTGCACCTGCCGCCACTAACCCCCATCACTGAAGGAGAACACCTATGAGTAGGTGGGACAGCCCGCTAGCCATCGATGTCGAATCCAATGGTCTGCAGTGGACTGTCGGCCCGTTCCCCGGACTACCGGCCGCGATGCGATTCGTGTCCGAGCATCTGGGCGACACCGACCGCTACCGACACCACTACCGGCCCCTGACCGCCCCCGACGAGGCCGCCACACGCCTCCACCACTCGGCCGGCGGGCTGTTCCACACCCCATCCAGACACCAGCGTGAACCGCTTGAGGTGGACCTGCGTGCCGCGATCGCCTGCCACCACGGTGATCCCGGCGAAGACCCCCACAGCGACGGGCTCTACGCCCACCTCGACCTGCACCGGCCCTGGCACCTCGACCTCGCCGACCCCGAATGCTGGGAACACGACTGCGAACACCCCCGCCACCCCGACGGAACCTGCACCATCCCCACCCACCACGTCGTGCTGTGCCGCCACTGCACCCCCACCGACACCACCAGCGGCGGCGAATCAGCCGGCGACCCCTACCCCGAATGCCACGTCACCTGGCCCTGCAGCCCCGTCCTCGCCCTCTGCGCGAGCTTCGGCATCACCCCACCCGGCACGGCACAACCCCACCAGGAGAGCAATCCATGAGCACCGAGATCGCCACCGATGCTGAACGCGGCTGGCTCGCCTGCGTCCTGCACAGTCCCCTACCCGGGGCGCGCCGACTGTTGGCCGGGATGCGTGCCACCGACTGCCGCGCTCCCATCGCGCAACTGGTCACCCAGCTCGCGATCGAACTCGTCGCCGACAACCAGCCACCCGCGCCCGCCGCGATCCTCGCCCACGCCCAAACCACCGGCCGCATCCCCGCACTGCCCGACCCCGGGCAACCCTCGCGCCGCGACGGTGCCGAACACCGCCACACCCAACTCACCCTGTGGCTGGCCAACACCATCGAACTCCCCATCTGGCACGGCCTCGGCGAAACCCTGCGCACCCACGTGCTCGAACTCGCCTGGCGCCGCGCCATCCACGAACACGCCACCCAACTCGCCCACGCCGCCACCCACAGCCCCACCGACATCCTGGCCCAGCTCTGCGATCAACCCACCAACATCACCGACCTCCACCACCGCTGGCACACCACCCAACAACCCCACTCAGACCCCGAACCGATCACCAACCACACCAGCCATGAGGAGGCCGCAGCATGACTCGCCACCGCCGCAACGCGCTGCGCGCGCACCACGTCGGCCACCGCGCTGATGGCACCCCAGACCTCGTACTGCCCGGTTCGTGGGTCACCGAAGCCGCCTGCGGACCCGACACCGCCGAACTGTTCTACCCCGCCACCAACCACGGGCCAGCCACAGCCGACACCCGCCGCGCACTCCAGTTGTGCGCAGCCTGCCCCGTCCGCGCCGAATGCGCCCGCGAAGCCGAACACGCCGACCACACCTACGGCGGTCCGCACGGCACGTGGGCCGGCCTCACCGCCACCGAACGCGAACACACGCTTCGCCGCGCCACCACACCCCAACCCCCGACCAAGACCAGCCCATACCCAGATCCTGCCCGGCCTACTCGATCCCGACCTCGACGCCACCGTGCTCGCCCTCTCCGACCACGGACACAGCCCCACCACCATCGCCCAACACCTCGACCGACCCATCACCGACATCCGCCGAGCCCGCCAGCGTGCCTGGCGCCGCCGCGACCGCGCCACACGAAAAGCCGCCGCACGAAGGGATGCCGCCTAATGCCGATCCGACCCGAAAACCGCCACCGCTACCCCAACAACTGGCGCGAGATCTCCCACCGCATCCGATTCGACCGCGCCCGCGGACGGTGCGAATGCCGCGGCGAATGCGGCCGACCCCGCCGCCACCTCGACCACGACGCACGCTGCCGCAACCGCCACAACCAACCCGCCTGGCTCACCGGCACCCGCGTCATCCTCACCACCGCCCACCTCAACCACACCCCCGAAGACTGCGACGACGAAAACCTCCGCGCCTGGTGCCAGGCCTGCCACCTCCACTACGACGCCACACACCACGCCGCCACCCGCCAACGCACCCACGCCCACCAACTAGCCCAAGAGCTGATCCCGCTGTTCGACCTCCCCACCAACCCAGACAGCACCGACTAGCCCCACGACCACACCAGGAGATGCCATGCGCGCACTATCCATCCGTCAACCCTGGGCCGCGCTCATCCTCGCCGGCCACAAACCCACCGAAAACCGCACCTGGCACACCACCTACCGGGGCCCACTCGCCATCCACGCGGGCCAACGCTACGACCGGAACGCACGACACCTCGCCGCCGAATTCGGCATCACCACCACACCACGCGGATGGCTCGGCACCGTCGAACTCATCGACGTGCACCACGACCGCGACTGCTGCAGACCATGGGGCGAACCCGACACATGGCACTGGGTCATGACCAACCCCCAACCGTTCGCCGCGCCGATACCCGGACGCGGCCAACTCGGCCTCCACCAACCACCCGCCCACATCGCCCACCACCAACGCACCCACACCCAGCAGCTCACGGACTCGCTGATCCCCCTGTTCGACCTCACCGCCAACCCAGACACCTGAGACCGATCCACACCTGGCCCGCGCGTTCGCACACCGGGAGGCACCACCCATGACTGACACCGCGCCCCACGATCACGGCGCGACGCTGCTGACCACGCTGCGGGAGGCACTGACCCGATACGTCGTCATGCCGTCAACCTTTGCCGTGGATGCCGTGGTGCTGTGGATCGCGGCCAGCCACGCCCAACCCGCCTGGGCACACGCGCCCCGCCTGGTCATCCGCGCCCCGGAACGACGGTGCGGAAAATCCCGCCTCCTCGACATTGTGGAAGCCACCAGCCACAACCCACTGTTGACCGTCAACGCCAGCCCCGCCGCCGTCTACCGGTCAATCAATGATGACCCGCCCGTGCTTCTCGTCGATGAAGCCGACACGATCTTCGGCGCGAAAGCAGACGGCAACGAAGAACTCCGTGGCGTCCTCAACGCCGGACACCAACGCGACCGGCCCGCGCTGCGCTACGACGCCGCAACACAACTCGTCCAGCACATCCCCACCTTCGCCATGGCAGCACTCGCCGGAATCGGCGCCATGCCCGACACCATCGAAGACCGCGCCATCGTCATCCACATGCGACGACGCGCCCCCGGCGAACACGCCGCCGCCTACCGATCACGCCGCGACCGACCACACCTACGCGAACTCGCCAACGGACTCACCGACTGGCTGCGCACCGACCTCGAACAACTCGAACTCGCCGAACCCGACATGCCCGTCGAAGACCGCGCCGCCGACACCTGGGAACCCCTCATCGCTATCGCCGATCACGCCGGCGGCGACTGGCCCCACCGCGCCCGCACCGCCGCCGTCGCCATGACCCACGAAGCCGAAGAAACCGAAGAAATGAGCGACCGCATGCGCCTACTCACCGACTGCCGCACCGCATTCGCCGACGACGACGCCCTCTACACCGCCGACCTCCTCAAACGACTCCGCAGCATGCCCGAAGCCCCCTGGAACGAACAAGGACCCACCGGACTCACTGCACACAAACTCGGCGCCATGCTCCGCGAATACGGCATCCACTCCCACAACGTCCGACTCGCCGACGGCCAACGCAAAGGCTACGACCGTAGCGACTTCACCGACGCATGGAACCGCTACTGCCCCACCGAAAACACACCACCGGGCAATCCGTCCCAAGCGTCCCAAGCGTCCCCACCCAGGTCAGCCCGGGACGCTTCACACACCTGGGACGGATCAAAGCGTCCCAACGACCCACACCCACCCCCAACAAACCATCACCAACCCACCGAAACGGACCAAACAACCATCCCGCTCCGCGCCCTACCCGACACCGCCTAAACCAACCACCCAACCGCGCCCTGGGACGGATCAAAGCGTCCCACCACCACAAAGCGTCCCGCCCTGACCAGCACCGGGACGCTTGGGACGGATGGGACGGACACCCGCGCACTCGCCAAGAC
>NZ_SLXQ01000040.1 GCF_004340875.1 Tamaricihabitans halophyticus
GTCGGCGAAGGCACCGTCGAGGTCCATGGCGAGCACGGTGTTCTCGGCGACAAGCCGACCGAGTTGGTCCTGGGGCGCAGAGGTAGCGGTCATGGTTTGGTGGTGTTCCTTTCGATGCGTTGGGGTCATGTCGGCGGGTGGTTAGCGGGAGCGTTTGAGGGTGCTTTTGGCGTCGTTGAGGTAGAGCTGTCCCATGTGGAAATCCGTGCGGGCCTCGGTGGCGGCTTTGTGGTGTCGGGGGTCGTTGGGCCAGTGGTTGACCGCGCTCTTCTGGTGGAGGCGCGCGCTCCGGAGGTATGAGAGGGCGGTGACGGCGAGCATCCGCGTCTCCTTGTGCCGGAGTTTGCGGGCGCGGCTTTCGAGTCGTTTGGTGGTGGTGAGGGCGCGTTTGATGTCGTTGAGGACGCGCATGGGGTGCTCGGTCATGGCTGGTGGTTGTCCTTTCGGTGTGCTGGGTGGGTGTGGTTGTGCGGGGTGGTTAGTGGCCGCGTTTGAGGGTGACTTTGGCGTGATGAAGGTGGGACTGTCCTAGGTAGAACTGCCCGCGGGCGCGGTCGGTGTATTTGTGGTGTTTGGGGTCGCTGGGCCGCAGGCCGACCGCGGTCCGTTGGTACAGCTGCGCGCTTTCGAGGTGTGAGCGGGCGGTGGAGGCGAGCAGCCGCGCTTTCTCGTTGCGGAGTTTGCGGGCGCGACTTTCGAGTCGTTTGGTGGTGGTGAGGGCGCGTTTGATGTCGTTGAGGACGCGCTCGGGGTGCTCGGTCATGGCTGGTGGTGTCCTTTCGGTGTGCTGGGTGGTTGTGGTGGGGTGGTGTTAGAGGTGGACGCCGCGTTGGGCGAGCCACGGTTGGGGATCGACGCGGGCGTTGCGGTCCCCGCCGGGCCAGACTTCGAGGTGTAGGTGGGGGCCGGTGGATTGGCCTTCGTTGCCGACTTCGGCGATGCGTTCGCCGGTGGTGACGCGTTGACCAGCGCGGACGTGGTAGACGGCCATGTGTCCGTAGACGGTGACCGTGTTGTCGGGGTGTTGGATGCGGACCCAGTTGCCGAAGCCGCTGGCGGGGCCGGCTTCGATGACGGTGCCGCTGGTCACCGCCCGGATGGGGGTGCCCAGGGGCGCGGCGAGGTCGATACCGCCGTGGGTGCTGCCCCAGCGGGGCCCGTATCCGGAGGTGAAGGTGGCCCCGTCGACGGGGGTGACGTGGCCGGTTTCGGCCATGCTGGGTTCGCTGCGGTGGTGTGCCCACACGAGGACCCCGACCAGCGCGGCGGCGACCACAAGTTTGGTCTTGAGCGACATGTCGAACCCTCCACAATGTGACGCTGAGTGACGGTTTTGGGTAGGGAGTGCCGAGGGAACGGGGTAGGGCATCGCGGGGTGGGGAGGGAGAATTCCCTGACCGCTGCCCTGGGGCCGTTCCCTAGGGTTGTGCTGCGGTGATTGGTGGTGAAGGGAGTCAGGGAACGCAGGGAATCGAGTCGGGAAACCCTGGGTTCCGGGGCGGTTTTTGGGTGGTCTAGTCGGTGGTGTGTTCGCGGTGCGCGAGGGCAGCGCGAACACGCTCGGTGTATACGGTGGGGATGCCGTCGCGTCTGGTCACGCTCACGCCGTGCTCGTCAAGTTGCTCGGCGAGCGTGGTGCCGTTGAGCCGCTGGTAGGGCGGGTAGTGCGCGGCGTGCTTCCGCAGGCGGGACACGACATCGGTGGTGCGTATGTGGTCGTCGCTGCCGAGCACGGTGTGTACGTCGGCGAGGAGGTCTCGCTGCTCGTCGGGTTCGGTGGCTGGTCGCTCGGCGCGTCGCTGTTCGGCGCGTTCGGCCAACGCGGTGGCCTCGCTGCCGCCGATGTAGTGGGTACGCACGATCTCGGAGGTTTTCCCGGGGGGACAGGTCACTCCGGGGCCGGTTACGACCAGGGTGCCTTTGTGTTCTTGTTTGAGTTCGTGGGGCGCGGCGCCTTCGTTGACCGCGTTTTCGCCGAGGCCCATGCGGGCCTGGGATTCGGTGCCGACGTGCAGCGATGCGCGGATGTGGGCGCCTTCGCGCACCATCTTGGGCAAGTTCTGGTCAGTCGGGTCCTGGGTGCCTTGCCAGAGCACGACGTTGACCGCGCGGCCCTGGTTGTGGATTTTGCGGGCGGCCGCGAAGTAGCGGCTGGTGGTTTTCTGGCCGCCGTAGGGGCGTTTGTGCTCGTCGAGCGCGGGGCACATGAACGCGACCTGCGCCTCATCGACAATCACGAACAGCGGTTCGTAGCCAGGTAGGCCGGCGGGCACGCCGTTCGGGTACTTCGCCTTGTCGAAGCCCTGCAAGCGACGATCCATTTCCTCTACCGCGTCTTCGAGCATCTCGGTTGCGGCGATCACGTGCGCATCGGTCGGACCTTCGATGAGCACATCAGCGATGTTCTTGAACATGTGCCAGTCGCCCAGGCCTTTGAGGTCGGCGATCCGAAACCGGGTAGTGGGGTCGAAGGCCGCCCACAGGACCAGTGCCCGCAGCGCGGCGGTTTTGCCCATGTTGGACTTGCCGGTGATCAGCAGGTGCATCTGCCACAGGAACAACTCGACCGGATCGTTGCGTAGGTTCCGGCCCCACGGGGCGCGTCCACTATGCACAGACGCGTGGGCTTCACCATCGACGACCAGTGGGGACGCGTCGATCGGCTCGTCCAGCGCGCCCGCGTCGGCGATCCACAACCGCACGGTGCGCGCCGCTGAGGAGGTGTCGATGAACACCTCGTGCTCGTGTCGATCCAGGTTTTCCGCCAACTGGCGCCGTTTGGCCTTGACCTCTTCGGTGTTCGTGCCGCGCGGCAGCTCCACATCGACCTCGACACCGGTCCCGGCGAGCACGATCGGCGAGAGCATCCCGGCCCCACCATCGGCCATCGCCTCGATTGCCTTCCGCAGCCGCGCGTTGCCCAGGTGTTTCAACGCGTCGACCACCTTGGACGGGGTGACCGGCTCGGACTCGCGCACCCGGTCCTCGGCACGCCGACCAGGGCCGGCCCAGGTGGCATCCGTGGTCGCCTGGGGTTGGTGGCCCTGCCGATACAGATACACCAGGCCCAGCGTGGTCGCGCCCAGCACAACGAAGATGCCGTAGGCGGTGGCGAACCACCAGGCCCACCGGATCGCCTCCAACACCCCCGCGATCGGCGCCACCACCTGACCAATGTCGCCATCACCGATGGCGAGAATGATCCCTAGCGCTAGCAGCAGCGCGACGATGGAGGCGATGCCCACCGCGAGCGCGCCCACCAGTTTGAGGGGGCTGGCAAGCCACTCCATGGCGCGTGCGTGACGTCGCTGTTTCTCGGCGACCGCGCGCGCCTCCCACTCCAATAGGCGTTCGTGGTCTCCCTCGACCTCAGCGGCCTGCATCATCCGCTCATAGCGCGCGGCACTGTGGTTATCGCGATACCGCGCCCACACCACCCCCACACCGCGCGCCACATCACGCACCACCCCACCCGCGCCGCGCGCCGCATTGCCCACCACCGGGCCGGCGCGGTGCGCGACCACGACCGCGCCGTGCGCCATGCGTTCGCGCGTCTGCTCGGGCACCAGCCGGCGCGTGTTGAACGCTTCGCGCGCGGGGGCCAACTCGACCTCCGTGCCCGCGTCCGGCGCGCTCGGCGCGCTGGTGTCCGGGCTGGCGGTGGTGGGGTTGTCGGTGCGGGTGGCCGGCAGGTAGACGACCGTCGCGTCCTCGGGCTGGTGCGCGCCGGTCATATCCGGGGGCGCACCGTCGTGGCGTGTCATGCCGCTACCTCCCTTCCTTCCGGCGTGTGCGCGTCCTGCTGGGTGTTCTCCACGGGTGTGCTCGGTTCGGCGCGCGCACTCTTCGGCGCGCTCCCGGCCGATGGCGCGCCCGGCGCGCTCGCGTCGGGCGCATTGGTGGTGGGCGCGCTGGTGGTGGTTTCGGCGCGCCAGGAGGCGAGCCACTTGCGCGCGGTGCCGGGGTGCGCGCCACTGACCTCGGCGAGGCGCGCCCCGGTGAGCGCGTCCGCGCGTCCTTCGGCGTGCGCCC
>NZ_SLXQ01000041.1 GCF_004340875.1 Tamaricihabitans halophyticus
GGGCGCACGCCGAAGGACGCGCGGACGCGCTCACCGGGGCGCGCCTCGCCGAGGTCAGTGGCGCGCACCCCGGCACCGCGCGCAAGTGGCTCGCCACCTGGCGCGCCGAAACCACCACCAACGCGCCCACCACCAACGCGCCCAACGCGAGCGCGCCGGGCGCGCCATCGGCCGGGAGCGCGCCGACGAGTGCGCGCGCCGAACCGAGCACACCCGTCGAGAACACCCAGCAGGACGCGCACACGCCGGAAGGAAGGGAGGTAGCGGCATGACACGCCACGACGGTGCGCCCCCGGACATGACCGGCGCGCACCAGCCCGAGGACGCGACGGTCGTCTACCTGCCGGCCACCCGCACCGACACCCCCACCAGATCCGACACCAGCGCGCCGAGCGCACCGGAAGAGAGCGCGGTGGGCGTGGGCGCGGTGGGCACGGAGGTCGAGTTGGCGCCGGCGCGCGAAGCGTTCAACACGCGCCGACTGGTGCCCGAGCAGGCGCGCGAACGCATGGCGCACGGCGCGGTCGTGGTCGCGCACCGCGCCGGCCCGGCGGTGGCGCGCGGTGCGCGTGGTACGGCGCGCCACGCGTGGCATGTGGTCGCGGGTGCGCGGGTGCTGGCGCGGCGGTGGCGTGATCGGCATGGCGCGTCGCGCTATGAGCGGATGATGCAGGCCGCCGAGTTGGAGGGCAATCACGAGCGGCTGTTGGAGTGGGAAGCGCGTGATGTCGCCGAGAAGCAGCGGCGGCACGACCGTTCCCAGGATTGGCTCAATAGCCCGCTCAAGCTGGTGGGCGCGCTTGGGGTGGGCATCGCGTCCATTGTTGCGTTGCTGCTGGCGGTCGGGATCGTGGTGGCCATCGGTGATGGTGATGTGAGCCAGGTCGTGGCGCCGATCGCCGGGGTGTTGGACGCGATCCGGTGGGCCTGGTGGTTCGCCACTGCCTACGGCATCTTCCTGGTGCTGGGCGCGACCGGGTTGGGGTTGGTGTATCTGCACGAGCAGGGCCGTAAACACACCGACGCGCCCCGCTGGTTGCGCGCCGAACCGGCGAATGTCGGGGCCAGCGTGGTCGACGCTGCCCTGGACGAGTCGATGATCATGAATGCGTTGCGCAAGCTGGGTCATTCCGCGTTGAACAAGGCGTTCAAGGACGGCTGGGGCAGCACGGTGATGCCGACCTGGGTGCAACCCCCGTTGCCGGTCGGGCGGCACGGGTGGGAATTCGCGCTCCGCCTGCCCGGCGGTGTCCCCGCGACCAGCATCAACGGTCGCAAAGAGGTGTTGGCGCACAACCTGGGGCGCCGACCGGAAGAGGTGTGGGTCGACGTCGACGACGGAGACCCGATGGCCATGAAATGCCTGGTGCTCAACCCCGGCGCGCTACGTGAACCGGTGCCTGACTATCCGCTGCTTGCCGGTGGACAGACGGACTTTTGGACCGGGTTCCCGGTCGGGATCGACGCGCGCCGGAACCCGGTCACCACCCCCATATTCGAACGCAACACGATCAAGGCCGGGATCATGGGGTCCGGGAAAACGAGCCTGTTGCAGGTCGAGTTGGCCGGGGCCGCGCTCGACCCCTTGGTCGATATCGATGTGTTTTGTTTCGCCGACAACAACGACTACGAGTGGTTGCGGCCCGTGGCCTCCATCGTCTCCATGGGCGATACCGCCGCCAACGTCGAAGCGTGCCTGGCCCACATCACCGACCTGCACGCCTCGCTAGCCGAACGTGGCCAGTTGCTGCGCGAGTACGGCATCAACTCGGTGACCCGCGAAGTCGCCGAGAAAGACCCACGACTACGCCCCCGGTTCGTCGTGATCGACGAATGCCAGAGCTTCTTCCGCCAGGACAAACCCGAAGACCGCCGCGAGCTGGTCAACATGATGGTGCGGTTCTTCTCCGCCGCCCGCAAATACGGAATCGTGCTCAACTTCGCCACACCCACCCCCTCTGACCAGTCCCTTCCCCGTGACCTGGTGGCCGTGACCAGCAACCGGGCCTGTTTCGCGATCGGCGACAAGAACCGCAACAACGTGGTCCTCGGGGAACGTGCCTACGAAAACGGGCTCTCCGCACTCGAACTCAAACCCGCCGTCAAGGAAGGCAACAAGATCGTCGCCCTCAACGACGTCGGCACCTGCGTCGCGGTCGGCTACATGCAGCAACCCGGACTGCTGCGCTCCTACAACCTCACCAGCAGCGACCAGAACACCATCATCACCCGCGCCCTCGAACTCCGCGGCGGAGCGACCCACCCCCACCCCACCGCGGTTGAGCCCGAGCAGCAGCGGGACCTGCTCGACGACGTACACACCGCCCTGGCCGGCGAGGACAAAGTCAAAGCCACCGACGTAGCCGCCCGGCTGCGTGACCTCGCCTCCAGCTACCGGCCCTACCAGACCCTCAACGGCACCGAACTCGCCACACACCTCGAACAACTCAACGTCAAAGTCACCAAATCCGGCGTCCTCTGGGTATACGCGGAGCGTGTCCGCGACGCCCTCGCGCACCGCGAGGGAGGGAACACCTAACCCCACCCACAACCACCCCCGGAACCCAGGGTTTCCCACCGGATTCCCTGCGTTCCCTGACTCCCTAAACCACCCATCACCGCAGCACAACCCCAGGGAACGGCCCCAGAGCACCGGTCAGGGAATTCTCCCTCCCCACGCCGCGATGCCCTACCCCGTTCCCTCCGCACTCCCTACCCCAAAACCATCCCGAAACTGTCACTCACCGTCACATTGTGGAGGGTTCGACATGTCGCTCAAGACCAAACTCGTGGTCGCCGCCGCGCTGGCCGGGGTCCTCGTGTGGGCACACCACCGCAGCGAACCCAGCATGGCCGACACCGGCCACGTCACCCCCGTCGACGGGGCCACCTTCACCTCCGGATACGGCCCCCGCTGGGGCACCACCCACGGCGGTATCGACCTCGCCGCGCCCCTGGGCACCCCCATCCGCGCGGTGACCAGCGGCACCGTCATCGAAGCCGGCCCCGCCAGCGGCTTCGGCAACTGGATCCGCATCCGGCATGACGACAACGACAACACGGTCACCGTCTACGGACACATGGCCGTCTACCACGTCCGCGCTGGTCAACACGTCACCACCGGCGAACGCATCGCCGAAGTCGGCAACGAAGGCCAATCCACCGGCCCCCACCTACACCTCGAAATCTGGCCCGGCGGGGACCGCACCGCCCGCGTCGATCCGCAACCGTGGCTCGCCCAACGCGGCGTCCACCTCACCTAAACCGCACCACCACCACATCCGGCACCACCGAAAGGACACCACCAGCCATGACCGAGCACTCCGAGCGCGTCCTCAACGACATCAATCGCGCCCTCACCACCACCAAACGACTCGAAAGCCGCGCCCGCAAACTCCGCAACGAGAAAGCGCGGCTGCTCGCCTCCACCGCCCGCTCACACCTCGAAAGCGCGCGGCTGTACCAACGGACCGCGGTCGGCCTGTGGCCCAGCGACCCCAAACACCACAAATACACGGACCGCGCCCGCGGGCAGTTCTACTTAGGACAGTCCCACCTTCATCACGCCAAAGTCACCCTCAAACGCGGCCACTAACCACCCGGCCCCCCGCTAACCACCCCGCACCACCCCGCACCACCCCCACCCAGCACACCGAAAGGACACCACCAGCCATGACCGCTACCTCTGCGCCCCAGGACCAACTCGGTCGGCTTGTCGCCGAGAACACCGTGCTCGCCATGGACCTCGACGGTGCCTTCGCCGAC
>NZ_SLXQ01000042.1 GCF_004340875.1 Tamaricihabitans halophyticus
TCGAGATCGGACCAGACGGCACCCTCTCCGCACTGGTAGACGGAATCCCGACACTGCGCAAAGACCAAGACGAAGAAACCGCGTTCCTCACCGCCCTGGCCCGCCTGCACGTCACCGGCACCACAATCGACTGGCAGCCACTGATCCCCGGCGGACGGCTCATTCAACTTCCCACCTACGCCTTCCAACACGAACGCTACTGGCCGAGTAGTGGCACAGGGCCCGCGAACGCGACCGGGCTAGGGGTGGAAGCCGCCGCGCATCCGCTACTCGGCGCGGCAGTGCCGCTCGCCGACACCGATGGCGTCGTGTTCACCACCCGGATCGGCCGTGCTACACACAGCTGGCTCGCTGACCACGCCGTAGGCGACCAGGTGATACTGCCCGCAACCGCGCTGCTCGAGCTTGCGATCCACGCCGCAGACCAGGTCGGCCGAGACCGTATCGAGGAACTGACCCTCGCGGAACCAGTCCTACTTCCGGAAACCGGCGCGGTGCAAATTCAACTCCGCGTCACCGACGAACACACCATCACCATCCACTCACGACGGGCCGGCGCGATAGACGATCCGTGGCAGCTGAACGCCACCGGCGAACTCGGCGACGCCACCCCAGGCGCCGCAACCACCCTCGTCGAATGGCCGCCAGATGCAACCGCACTGTCGACAGAGGACGCCTACGCTCGGCTCGCCGAAGCCGGATTCCACTACGGTCCGGCGTTCCAATGCCTTCGGTCTGCCTGGCAGCAGAACGCCGACATCTACGCCGAAGTGTCGCTGCGCAACGAGACCAGCGACGCCGCCCGATACGGGATGCACCCCGTACTACTCGATGCCGGACTGCACGCGACGATGCTCGCGGAAACCGAGGGCAAGGCCGCACTGCCGTTCTCCTGGCGCGGCGTGACACTGCATGCCAGTGGCGCCGATACCGCACGACTACGGCTGACCCGGCTCGACGACAACACACTCAGGATCACCGCCGCCGACGGCACAGGACAACCGCTCGCCACGATAGAAGCGCTCACGACCAGACCGGTCGCGGCCAGGGCAGCGAGCACCGACGAGCTCTACCTGGCCAAGTACCTGTCCATCGACCTACCCGCCGAACCGGCAACCATTACCCTCGTTGGTAGCGATCCACACGATCTGCTCAACACCGAGCTGGCCAGCGGGTCGTACACCAGGCACCGCGCCGACCTAAGCTCGGCCAAGGACGACCGCCACGTCATCGTCTGCCTCACCGGGGACGAGGACATCATCGGTGCAACGCACACGCTCGCGAGACAGGCACTCGCGTGCATTCACGACTGGCTATCGGACGAACATCCCGCCGACGCCGTGCTGACTTTCGTTACGTCGGGCGCGACCACTGGTACCGACATCGCGGCGGCCGCCGTCCACGGTCTAGTCCGGGCGGCTCAGACCGAACATCCAGGAAACTTCGGGCTCATCGACTTGGCCGAGGGCTGGACCCCCGACGCGGTGTTCCGGGCGTGCGCGCAGGTCGCGCAGGAACCACAGCTGGTCGTCGGCGCCGAAGCGACCGCGCCAAGGTTGATACGTGCCGCCGAAACCGAACCGGCTGCCGGCGGAGCCGGCTGGGGGAATGGAACAGTCCTGGTGACCGGCGGAAGTGGTGCGCTCGCCGAGGCGGTTACCCGGCATCTGATCGAAACGCACGGGGTCGCCGATGTCTTGTTACTGAGCCGGTCGGGCACCATACCTAAGCCACTGAACGACCTACCCGGCGTGCGATCAGTCGGATGCGATGTAACCGACCGGAATGCGTTGGCAGCGGTGCTGGCCGGCGAATCACTCTCGGCCGTCGTACACGCGGCCGGCGCACTCGACGACGGCGTGGTCGAATCCTTGACCCCGGAACGACTCGATGCCGTGCTTCGCCCGAAGGCCGACGCCGCCTGGCACCTGCACGAGTTGCTGCCAGAACTGAACCGGTTCGTCCTGTTCTCCTCCGCAGCCGGCGTCCTGGGCAGCGCCGGGCAAGCGAACTACGCGGCGGCAAACGCGTTTCTGGACGCGCTCGCGGTCTATCGCCACAACCTCGGACTCCCCGCCGAATCACTCGCCTGGGGGCCATGGGAGCGCGGGATGGCCAGCGAACTCGGTGATGCGGCGAGCGAGCGGCACGCAAAGGCTGGAATACGACCACTAAGCGCGCGACATGCCCTGGCATTGTTGGATATCGCCACAGGTGCACCCACCTTCGTACCCGCGCGGCTTGACCTTGCGGCGATCCGAAAGCAGGGCCACGTCCCTCATCTGTTGCGTCGCCTCATCCGCACGACCAGTCGGCGATCAGCCAACGCCGGGTCGGCACCCGCGACGGCACTACGCGGCCGGTTAGCCGAACTCTCACCGGCCGACCGGCACGCTGCGCTGCTCGAACTCGTCCGCGACGAAGCAGCGAACGTGCTCGGCCACCCCGACCCGAGTCGTGTCGATCCGGAGACCCGGTTCCGCGATCTCGGCTTCGATTCGCTCACCGCGGTCGAGTACCGCAACCGGCTTGGCGCGGCCACCGGCATGCGGCTACCGGCAACGGTGGTCTTCGACCAGCCAACCGCGATGGCGCTTGTCGCGTACCTCCTCGACGAACTCTTTGGCTCGGATAGCACGACAACACGCACAACGGCGGCCAGTACCACAGACCCCATCGTCGTGGTCGGCATGGCCTGCCGATATCCAGGTGGCGTCGGCACGCCCGAAGACCTGTGGAACCTGACCATGGGCAGGGGAGACGCGATCACCGGAGTACCAGCTAACCGCGGTTGGGACCTTGACGTCCTATTTGGGCCAGACCAACCAGAACTAGCCGGTGGTTTCCTGGCCGACGCGGGACTGTTCGATCCCGCCTTTTTCGGGATGAGCCCACGAGAGGCACTGGCTACCGATACGCAGCAACGGCTGTTGCTACAAACAACCTGGGAAAGCCTGGAGCGTGCCGGAATCGACCCGACCACCCTGCGCGGCACCGACACCGGGGTGTTCGCGGGTGTGATGTACAACGACTACGCCGCGCTGCTACAGGATGAGGAATTCGCCGGTTTCCAAGGAAACGGAACCTCGCCAAGTATCGCGTCCGGACGCGTTGCGTATACCTTCGGTTTCGAAGGTCCCACGATGACCGTGGACACGGCATGCTCATCCTCGCTTGTGGCACTACACCTGGCCAGCCAAGCGTTGCGATCAGGGGAATGTTCGCTGGCCCTTGCCGGCGGCGTCACCGTGATGTCCACCCCAGGTGCGTTCGCTGACTTCGCGGCCCAAGGTGGGCTGGCTCCGGACGGGCGCTGTAAGGCCTTCGGCGCCGGCGCGGACGGGGTCGGTTGGTCCGAAGGCGTTGGCATGGTAGTGCTAGCCCGCCAGTCGGATGTGATTCGGGACGGGTTACCGATTCTCGCCGTCGTGCGCGGCTCAGCCACCAATTCGGATGGTGCGTCGAATGGGTTGACGGCGCCGAATGGTCCTTCGCAGCAGCGGGTGATTCGGAGTGCGCTTGCTTCGGCTGGGTTGTCCAC
>NZ_SLXQ01000043.1 GCF_004340875.1 Tamaricihabitans halophyticus
GACGGCACCCTCTCCGCACTGGTAGACGGAATCCCGACACTGCGCAAAGACCAAGACGAAGAAACCGCTCTACTGACCGCCTTGGCCCGCCTGCATGTCACCGGCGCTACAGTCGACTGGCAGCCACTATTCGCAGGCACCGGGGCGACTTTCGTGGATCTGCCCACCTACGCCTTCCAGCAGCAGTGGTACTGGCCCACGCCAACTCGCCGCGCCAGCGATGTGCGTTCCGCCGGTCTCGGCCCAGCCGACCACCCACTACTCGGCGCGGCCGTTGAACTCGCGGATCAGGACGAGTACCTGTTCACCGCACGTCTATCCACACACTCACATCCGTGGCTCGCGGACCACACCATCGACGGCCAGGTGCTGGTTCCGGGCACCGCCCTGTTGGAACTCGCGATCCGCGCCGCCGACGAAGCAGGCTGTGCGCAGATCACCGAGCTGGTGCTCGCCGCGCCGCTAGCAATCCCCGCCGACGGTGCCATGGTCGTCCAGGTCCGAGTCGGCACGGCGGACGGATCAGGAGTTCGCACGGTCACCGTGCACAGCCGCCCCGAAAATGCCGCACAACAGTGGCACATCAACGCCTCCGGAACGGTAGCCCCGATCGCCGGCGGTGGTGGCTTCGAGGCCGCGCAATGGCCTCCGGTCGGCGCCGAGCCGATTGACCTCGCGAACTTCTACACCGAACTTGCCGAGGGCGGGTTTGCCTACGGGCCCGCCTTCGCAGGCCTGCGCGCCGCCTGGCGCCGGGGCGACGAGGTCTACGCCGAAGTCGCCCTACCCGAAGGGCACGTGGACGCCGCGCACTACGCCATACACCCGGGACTGCTAGACGCCTGCCTACATGCCGGTGCGTTCAGTACTGGCGCCGTGCCGGACGGCGTCCCGTTCAGCTTCTCCGCCGTGAACGTCCATGCCAGCGGCGCCACCGCTGCCCGGGTACGGCTCCGGCCGAACGGTGAAGGAATGGCCCTCGAGATTATCGACCTTTCCGGCGCGCCGATCGCGTCCATCGGGGCGCTCACCCTACGGCCGCGCGGCCACGACACTGGCAAACTCGACGACCTCTACACAATTGAGTACGTTCCGGTGTCCACTGAAGACGCCGGCGATCAGCCACAGATCGTGCACCTGGAAAGCGCCACCGACGATCCGGTCACAGCAGCCCACGAACTCGCCGCACGCACTCTCGGCCTCCTCCAAGAAGACCGGGACGAACGCCTCGTTCTCGTTATCCGCACCGACGACTTGGCCACGGCCGTGGTCGGCGGCATGGTCCGCGCCGCCCAAGCCGAACAACCTGGACGTTTCGGTCTCGTCGAGCTGGCCGAGGGGTGGACACCCGAACTGCTTGACGAGGCCGTAGCCGGCACGGAACCCGAGATACGCGTTACCGCGGAGGGCTTGACCGCGCCACGGCTCACTCGCACGGTCGGCGCCGACGGCGAATGGGATAGCGGCACGATTGTCGTCACCGGCGGCAGCGGTAGCCTCGGCGGGCTCGTCACCCGACACCTGGTAGAAAAACACGGCGCTGCGGATATCCTGCTGCTCAGCCGATCCGGGAACATACCGGCTGAACTGTCCGATCTGGACCAGGTTCGCGCGCAAACCTGTGATGTTGCCGATCGCAACGCGCTGGCGACAGCACTCGTGGAAGAGACCGTGTCCACCGTTGTGCACGCCGCCGGGGTGCTGGACGACGGAATCGTGGAATCCCTGACCCCGGACCGGGTGGCCACGGTGTTGCGACCCAAGGTGGACGCGGCATGGAATCTGCACGAGTTGTTGCCGGATGCCAGGTTCGTGCTGTTCTCCTCGGCCGCGGGCACCCTCGGCAGCGCCGGGCAGGCAAACTACGCCGCAGCGAACGCCTTCCTGGACGCGTTGGCCCACCACCGACAGCAGCTCGGCATGTCAGCCGTGTCGCTCGCCTGGGGCGGTTGGGACACGGAAGGGATGGCCGGCGGAGCCGGCGAAAGGTTCGCCCGCGCCGGAATGCCGCCACTGACCACCGTGCAGGGTCTCGCCCTCCTCGATCGGGCACTCGGCGCCGGCGCCACCCAGCTAATCCCGATCCGCCTCGATCTGGCCGTGCTGCGCACGCACGAAACGGTGCCGTCGAGGTTGCGCGGTCTGGTCCGCGGTCGACTGCGGCGCGCCACGGTTGCCGCAGGCACCGTCGCCGCCGGGCTCGCCTCCCGGTTGTCGGAGCTACCCGACGACGCACGAGCACCGTTCCTGCTCGATCTCATCGCCAACCAGGTAGCCACCGTTCTCGGCCATACCGACGCCAGCACCGTTGACCACAACGGCACCTTTCGCGACCTTGGGTTCGACTCGCTCACCGCGGTCGAGCTACGTAACCGGCTCGCGACGGTAACTGGCCTGCGACTACCCGCGACGCTGATCTTCGACTATCCGACCGCGGAAGCACTAGTCGCCCACCTGATCGAGGAAATCTACGGCGCCGCAAACACGCCGCCGACCGAACCAGGCACCACGCAGCACGCTGACGAACCGATCGTCGTCGTGGGTATGGCGTGCCGATTCCCCGGCGACGTGGCAAGCCCGGACGACCTGTGGCGGCTCGTACACGATGGCATCGACGCGATCACGCCGTTGCCCACCGATCGCGGCTGGGACCTCGATACGCTGGCCGATCCGGATCCCGACAAAGACGGCACGTCGTATGCGCGTGCTGGTGGGTTTTTGCGGGATCCGGGTGGTTTTGATGCTGCGTTTTTTGGGATGAGTCCGCGTGAGGCGGTGGCGACTGATGCGCAGCAGCGGTTGTTGTTGGAGGTGTCGTGGGAGGCGTTGGAGCGTTCCGGGGTTGATCCGGTGTCGTTGCGGGGTAGTCGAACGGGTGTGTTCGCCGGTGTCATGTACAACGATTACGCCGCCCTGCTCACCGGCGAGGAGTTCGCCGGATTTCGTGGCAACGGGTCATCGCCAAGCGTCGTGTCCGGCCGGGTCGCCTACACCTTCGGTTTCGAGGGCCCCACGATGACCGTGGACACCGCCTGCTCGTCCTCCCTGGTCGCGATGCACCTGGCCGCACAGGCCCTGCGTGCCGGCGAGTGTTCCCTGGCGCTAGCCGGCGGCGTAGCCGTAATGTCCACCCCGGGCGCCTTCATCGACTTCTCCAAGCAGCGTGGTCTCGCGCCGGACGGGCGGTGCAAGGCTTTCGGGGCCGGCGCGGACGGCGTGGGTTGGTCTGAGGGTGTGGGGATGGTAGTGCTAGCCCGCCAGTCGGATGCGATTCGGGACGGGCTACCGGTCTTGGCGGTTGTTCGTGGTTCGGCGGTGAATTCGGATGGTGCGTCGAATGGGTTGACGGCGCCGAATGGTCCTTCGCAGCAGCGGGTGATTCGGAGTGC
>NZ_SLXQ01000044.1 GCF_004340875.1 Tamaricihabitans halophyticus
CGCACGGCCAGCGCGTAGCGCTCCACATAGGCCGCATCCACAGCCGCCGCCAACTCCTCCGAGCTCGCCGACCCCGAACCCGGCGAGTCGGGCGAGTCTGATCCGTTGTTGTGCGCCATATCCGTGTCCTTCCTGCTCGCTGATTCAGTCGGTGTCCGGGCCGGTCTTGCGCAGCGGCGCATACGGCGGCGATTCATGCGGTTGCTGGCCGGCCATGAGTCCCGCCGTGGCGTCGAGCTTGAGGCGTACCGGCCCGAACTCCGCTAGGACCTCGCAGCGATCCGGATGGTTAGTGACCGTCACGTCGGCTCCGATGTCGAGGCCGGCCGCACGAACGGTTTCCAGGCGCGTGCGCGCGTCGCTGGTCACCTGCGGCACATACAGATACCGCAGCGCGTAGGCCACCGCCTCGGCAACGGCCGGGTGCTGCTCGATCATGTCCGCCAGCTGGCGCAATCCCGCCGCCAAATCCACGGCCAACTCGTCGGTGCTCATCTCACTCATCGCAGGTTTTCCTTTCCTCAAGACTCGGGTGGTAGTGGTGTCCACTCCGGACACCACGGGTCGTGTCCCCGGTCAGTGGTGCGGGTTGTTATGGGGCAGCGCGATAGGCCGCGGCCTGCGCGCGCACTTTCGCGACGTACCAATCCGCGCGGTTGTAGGTGAAAATCGCGCCATACTCATCGCCAACAGCCAGCCCCGAATCGCACAGGTAGTGCGCTGCTGCGGGGATCGCGGTGGCCGGGTCATACAAGTCGCTGCCAACCTCGGGGTGCTTGCTGCGGACCTCGGCGAACGTGGGAGCCAGAAACTGCATCGGGCCACCCGCGCCCGCATAGTTCGTGCCCGACGACACCCCCGGCAGTTCGGCCCGCCCGTGGTTCGTCTCGACCTTTCCGATCGCGGCGAGCAACGCCCAATCCAGATCCGGACACGTCCCCGCCGCCTGCCGATACCAGCCGACATACTCCGCCGGGATATCGGCCACCGGGCTTGCCGTTGGTGCGGGTGCGCCGACCGAAGCGCGCAGTGGTTCCAGAGCGGCCAGTCCCAGCGCGCCCAGCAGGATCGCGAGCAGGCGTTTGCGGCTCGTACGGGGGCGTGCCATCACGCTGCCCGCCCACCGGTCGAGGGTGTGGGCATGACCAGCAACCGCGCCGCGCCTACCATGGGAACCCTCCTGTCGTTTCGTGGTTGATTCGGATGAGGAGCCCGGCCCGGCGGGCACAAATGTGGCGGTTTGGACCGCCGGGCCCGGACATGCCCCCCTGCGTGGCCCCCGCTGGGGCTTTGCTTGGTTCAGGCCGCCTGACGCGGATGCGCCGAGACCATTCGCCTCCACCGGTAGCCGCAACCCGGCTCCAAACACCGGAAACTCAGGCGCCGGCCCCGCATCACCGCTTCCGCAGTCTCATGCGAACACCCGTTCCGCCGTCCTTGTTTTTGGGCGTGCTTCATCACGAACTCCTTTCTCAGGTAACAGAAAACGAAAGAGTTAGTCAGGTATCAGCGATCCGCTACAGGGACGCGACGGCATCCGACACCGTGGAGTCCACACCCGACACGAGCCACTTCACACCGTCCTGCAAATGCGGACCGACTGGTGTGCTAATCAACAACAGGGCCACAATCCCGCCCGTCACGACCTGCCCCCACGCCACCGACCCCTCGCCCTTCTTCGACATGAAGAACAACACCACGGCGATGATGACGATCAGAACAATCCCGCTTACAGCCACTGCAAATCACCTCCCTCGCGTCGCATCGTTGTGGATTCCGCGGATCAGCTCGACGGCTGCCGAGGCCCCCACGTACGGGATCCTCACCCGGGACACCGAG
>NZ_SLXQ01000045.1 GCF_004340875.1 Tamaricihabitans halophyticus
CGCTGTGACACCCCTTGTGTCAACCTCAAGATCAGAATTAGGCCGCGATGTGCTGCTGGACGAGGTGTTGAGCGCCGCCGTGCTGGGCTGGGTCGTAGGTTGTGTTGTTCTGCCAGCAGCGCCACATGACCCGGACCCAGGCGCGGGCCAGGATGCGGGTGGCGTGGGGGTGGTCTTTGCCGGAGGCTCGTGCTCGGTCGTAGATGTCGGCGGCCCAGGGGCTGGCGAATCGGCTGTTGGCGGCGAAGGTGGTGATTGCGACCCGCAGGCGTTTGTTGCAGGCCCAGCGGAAACTGACGCCGCGTTGTTTACCGGATGTCTTGGTGACCGGGGTGATCCCGGCCAGTGCGGCGATGGCGTCGGGGTGATCGAAGGCTTCGCGGGCGTCGCCCCATTCGGCCAGGATCTGGGCGGCGTTGATAGTGCCGGCGCGGGGGAAGGACCGGAAGATCTCGCCGTCGGGGTGGGTGTCGATCTTCTTGGCGATGGAGCGGTCCAGGTTCTTGATCGCGGTGTTGAGCTCGGTGAGTACGCCGACCTGGGCCAGTACGGCGTCCCGGATTCCTTCGGACACAACGGGATCGAGAGTCCCCGTGGGTGTGGCGCGCAGGCGGGCCAGCAGCACGGCAGCGGGCCTCTTGCCGGAGTAGCCCTGTTGGGCGCAGAACGCGGCCAGTCGCTTCTCGGTCAGGCGGGCGGCCGACGCCGCGGTCGGGTACTGGGTGAGGAAGGCCAGGGCGATCGCGGACTCGATGTTGGCGAAGATGGCCTTTGCGCCGGGCCAATGACTGTCCAGCAGCGCGGCGAGCTGGTTGGTCGCGGCCACGCGCGTTTCGACCAGGTCCCCGCGGGCACGGACCACAGCGCGCAATGCCTTGGTGGGGCTGGACAACGGCGCGGCGGGACGCAGCCGGTGGATGCGTACCCGCAGGTAGTCGGCGATGACGTGTGCGTCGCCGGGGTCGGACTTCGCACCGGAAAGCACCTCGGCCTCGCGCCAGGTCTTGATCGCGTTCGGCTTGACCGGCAGTACCGGGTGCCCGGCTTCCAGCAGCGCATCAACCAGCCGGCCATCCGGGCGTTCGATCGCGACCGGCACCTGTTCGGCCGGACCGAGCTTGCCCAGCCGAGCGGCCAGCCGCTGGAAACCGGCGGCGGTGTGGTCGATGGTGAACGCGGCGGCCTTGCGGCCGTCGGAGTCCAGCACGCACACGGCGTGCTCGGCCGCCGCCCAGTCGATCCCTACGAAGTACAGCGGCCCATCATGCTGCGACAACTGTGTCGCCTTTCTGCTCGCACGGGGCAAGAACCGGGCGGAGGCGAGGGAACCGACAGCAGAGTGGTCACTAACCGGCGCTCAACGGCGCGTCCCTTTGTCATCGCTTCGCGGTCCCAGGGAAGCCGGGGGCGGCAGTGTCACAGAGGCCCACGAAGGGCGACCGAACTAGGCCGTCACCCCGGCTTCCGCCTGGTTCCTACCACACACGCCGGTTCGGCGTCTGCACAGAAGAGGGTGCACTAGTGACCG
>NZ_SLXQ01000046.1 GCF_004340875.1 Tamaricihabitans halophyticus
ACCCCTAAGGTTGATCTTGTTCAGGGATTGATCGCCCTGACCGCCCAGAAGCGATGGGGCGTGGCTTATCGGGTACTGCCGGTCGTATGGCTCTCGGAGGATGGTCACCCCGTCGTTCTGGACGCTCCGGCTGCTCATTGAGACGTGTTGCGATTGGTCGCTGTTTAGGGGTTTGCCAGCGGAGACGTCCCCGGGCGTAAACCGAGTGACGAGAGGCATCTTTTGATGACAGTGCCTGACCTGGTGTGGATCGGTGTGGACGCGGGCAAGGCGTGCCACCATGTTGTTGCCGTGGATCACCTCGGCAACGTCTTGTGGTCCAAGCAGGTTCGTAATGACCAGGCGGCGATTGAGCAGGTGTTGGCGCTGGCGGCGCGGTCGGTTCCCGAAGCGCGGTGGGCGGTGGACCTGACCTCGGCCGGGGCCGCGCTGCTGCTGGCCTTGCTGGTCACGGCCGGTCAGCGCGTGGTCTATGTGCCGGGATCGATGGTCGATCGGATGAGCGGCGCGTTCGCCGGTGAGGGTAAGACCGACGCCCGCGACGCGAAGGTCATCGCCGAGACCGCACGCCTGCGGCGTGATCTCACCGAGATCACCACGCCGGACGAGCTGGTGGTGGAGCTGTCCCTGCTCACCGGGCATCGCGCCGACTTGATGGCGGACTGGGTGCGCGGGGTCAACCGGCTGCGGGAGCTGCTGACCCGCGTGTTCCCCGCATTGGAACGGGCCTTCGACTACTCCACCCGATCGGCGTTGATCTTGGTCAGCGAGTTCAGCACGCCGACGGCGATCCGCTCGGCCGGCGCCGACGGGCTGACCGTCTACCTGCGTGCCGGCCGCGCGCACCGCCCGTCCATTCCCGGCATGGTCGCCAAGGCGCTGGCCGCCGCCCAGGCACAAACCGTCGCGCTGCCAGGGGAAACCACCACGGCCCAGCTGATCGGCCGCCTCGCCCGGCAACTCCTCGACCTGGACCGGGAGATCAAAGACATCGACAAGCTCATCACTCGACGCTTCCGCGACCACCCGCAAGCGAAGATCATCGAAAGCATGCCCGGCATGGGGCCGATCCTGGGAGCGGAGTTCATCGCGATCACCGCGGGCGATCTGGCTGCCTTCGGCACACCGGCCCGCCTGGCCGCCTACGCCGGGCTCGCCCCCGTCCCGAACGACTCCGGACGCCGCGCCGGCGTCCTGCACCGACCCAAGCGCTACCACCGACGACTCCGCCACGTCTTCTACATGGCTGCCTTCTCCAGCCTCAAGACCGACGGACCATCGCGAGCGTTCTACCAAAGAAAACGATCCGAGCGCCAACGCCACACCAAGGCCATGATCGCCTTGTCCCGCCGCCTGGTCGACGTCCTCTGGGCACTGCTGCGCGACAACCGTCCCTGGCAAACCAGCACACCCGCAGCCATCAACGCTTGACACGATCATTGAG
>NZ_SLXQ01000047.1 GCF_004340875.1 Tamaricihabitans halophyticus
GGGAGTGTCCGATGAACGGTGGATCCGGCTTGGCATTGGTTAGTTTCCGGTTGGGGTGATGCGGCCTTCGAAGGCGATCGCGAAGGCGTTGAGCGCGGGTTTCCACCTCATGGCCCATCGTGCCTTGCCTCGTCCGGTCGGGTCCAGCGACCGGGTGACGAGGTAGAGACACTTCAGCGCGGCCTGTTCGGTTGGGAAGTGGCCGCGGGCACGGATCGCGCGGCGGTAGCGGGCGTTGACGGACTCGATCGCGTTCGTGGAGCAGATGACGCGGCGTATCTCCACGTCGTATTCGAGGAAGGGCACGAACTCGGCCCAGGCGTTCTCCCACAACCGCACGATCGCCGGATACCGTTCGCCCCATGCCGCGGTGAACTCTTCGAACCGTTCCTTGGCCGCGGCCTCCGTGGCCGCGGTGTAGACCGGTTTGAGGTCGCGTGCCATCTGGTCCCAGTACTTCCGAGACGCGTAGCGGAAGGTGTTGCGGATCAGGTGGATGATGCACGTCTGCACGATCGCTTGGCCCCAGACGGTGTTGATCGATTCTGGTAGTCCCTTGAGTCCGTCGCAGACCACGATGCACACATCGGCGACGCCGCGGTTCTTGATCTCGGTCAGCACCGACAGCCAGAACTTCGCGCCCTCGCCGCCGTCGCCGGCCCATAGCCCGAGGATGTCGCGTTCCCCGGCCACGGTGACACCGATCGCGACGTAGATGGGCCGGTTGGCGACCTGGCCGTCGCGGATCTTGACGTGGATCGCGTCCACGAAGACCACCGGATAGACCGGCTCGAGTGGCCGGTTGGCCCATTCGGTGAGCTCCCCGACGACCTTGTCGGTGATCCGGCTGATCGTGTCTTTGGAGACCGTCGCGCCGTAGACGTCGTCGAAGTGTGCGGCGATCTCACCGGTCGTCAAACCTTTGGCCGACAACGACAGCACGATCTCGTCGACGCCAGTCAGCCGCCGCTGACGCTTCTTGACGATCTGCGGGTCGAACGACGCATCCGTATCGCGCGGGACCTCGATCTCGACCGGACCGATCTCGGTCAGCACGGTCTTCGTTCTGGTCCCGTTCCGTGAGTTGCCGCTATCGCGTCCGGCCGGATCGTGGCGGTCGTAGCCGAGGTGTTCAGTCATCTCGGCATCCAGCGCGGTCTCGAGCACGTTCTTCGTCAGCTGGTTCAACAACCCGTCCGGGCCGACCAGATCAACACCCTGCTCCTTGGCCTGCGCCAACAGCTGCTCGGCCAACTGCTGCTGATCCACGGGTCCGTCTGCCTGCTGTTCAGTCACAGGCTCCACTGTCTCGGTCATCACAGATCCTTCCCACCAAGCTTGCTGCTCGGCGTGTCAGACCAAGACCAGATCCACCGTTAACCAGACAGTCCC
>NZ_SLXQ01000048.1 GCF_004340875.1 Tamaricihabitans halophyticus
GCCGAGCCATTGCCAGCTGGCGGCGATGAGGAGGACGGGGATGAGGGTGAGGATGCCGAAGCGGTAGGCGCCCCAGCGGGTGGTGGTGCCGATGGTGGAGTCGCGGGCGGGTTTTTCGATGAGGTGGTAGGTGGCCAGGGACAGGCATAGGGACAGGGTGATGATGGCGGTGCCGCCGAGGATGCCGACCTGGGTTTGGTCGCGGAGCAGTAGGTAGTAGATGAGGACGGGCCAGTGCCACAGGTAGAGGGTGTAGGAGAGGTTGCCGAGGTATTCCAACGGTCGTGAGGACAGGAACCGATCGGCGCCGGCACGGCTGCCGGTGGCACCGGCCAGGATGATCAGGCAGGCGGACAGGGTGGGCCACAACGCGGCATAGCCGGGGAACACGGTGCCGACCTGCAACACCAACCCGCAACTGACCAACCCCAGCACACCGATCCAGCCGAGCAGGATCCGCACGAGTCGGGGCAGGGTGATCCGATCGATCAGCAACGCCAACAGCCCACCCAGCGCGAATTCCCAGACCCGGGTAGCGGAATGGAAATACGCCAACGGCTGGTTACTGGCCGTCAACACCACCGACAACGCCAACGAGGATCCACCCACCACCACCAGGGTGCCGGTCAACCACGGCCACAACCGATGCCCACACAGGCGCGCGATCAGCCACACCCCGGCCACCAACAGTGGCCACACCACATAAAACTGGCCCTGAATCGACAACGACCAGAAATGCTGCACCACACTCGCCGTGTTGTGCTGCGCGAAATAATCCACCGAATCCGCGGCCAGCTGCCAATTCTCCACATACAACGCCGAGGCCACGACCTCCCGGATCGTCTGAAACCACCGCGCCTCCGGCAACACGGCCACCCCCACGGCCATCGTCACCACCAACACCGTCAACGCAGCCGGAAACAACCGCTTGATCATCCGAGCCCACATCACCCGGAACCCAAACCGGCCCACCACCCCCGACCGAAACAACCCCCCAGTAATCAAAAACCCCGACACCACAAAAAACACGTCCACGCCACCAGACACCCGATCCAGCCACACGTGATACGCCACCACCAACAACACAGCCAACGCCCGCAACCCCTGAACCTCCGGGCGATACTTCCGCGCCACCCCACCCGAG
>NZ_SLXQ01000049.1 GCF_004340875.1 Tamaricihabitans halophyticus
TGTAGTGCCTTGGGAGGTTGTGAACGGGGGGACGCGTGATCGGATGATCTTGTGTGGGTGAGGGCCTCCGGGGTTCGGTGTGGATGTCGATGTCTACAACCGGTCCCGAGGAGGCCCTCATGGTTCATCGTAATGCTCCGTTGACGCCGGCTGGTCGGTTGCGTGTGGTGCGGTGTGTTGTGGTTGAGGGGTGGCCGTTGCGGCGGGCGGCGGAGCGGTTTCAGGTGTCGGTCTCGACGGTGACGCGGTGGGTTGGTCGTTATCGTGTGTGGGGGGAAGCGGGCCTGGTGGATCGGTCTTCACGTCCGCATCATTGTCCGGGGCGTTTGCCGACTCGGACGGAGCGGCGGATTATCAAGGTTCGTGTGGTGCGGCGGTGGGGGCCAGCGCGGATCGCGTTCTTGTTGGGGTTGGTTCCCTCCACGGTGCATCGGGTTCTGACTCGCTATGGGATCGCTCGGCTGGTGCATCTTGACCGGGCTACCGCGACACCGATACGCCGCTATGAACGGGCCGCTCCCGGTGAACTCGTGCACGTCGACATCAAAAAACTCGGCAACATTCCCGACGGCGGTGGACATCGCGTTGTGGGCCCCCAAGCCGGCTACCGCAACCGCGCCCGCAGTCGCCGCAAAACCCGCGACCACAGTCGCCTCGGCTACAGCTACCTCCACAACGCCATCGACGATCACTCCCGACTGGCCTACAGCGAAATCCTGCCCAACGAACGCGCGACAACCGCCGCCGCATTCTGGGAACGCGCACACCAATTCTTCACCGATCACGGCATCACCGTCGAACGCGTCATGACCGACAACGGACCCTGCTACCGATCCCGCGCCTGGCGCCAAGCCCTCACCAACACCACGACCACCCACAAACGCATCCGCCCCTACCGACCCCAAACCAACGGCAAAGTCGAACGCTTCAACCGCACCCTCCTCGACGAATGGGCCTACACCCAGCCCTACCCATCAGAAACCGCACGACAACAAGCACTCACCCCCTGGCTGCACTACTACAATCACCACCGCGGCCACACCAGCATCGGCGGCCCACCCACCACACGCGTACCCAACCTCCCAGATCAATACA
>NZ_SLXQ01000050.1 GCF_004340875.1 Tamaricihabitans halophyticus
GGCGGTTTCAGGGGGTCGACGCAACACTGCTGTTAGTTGGTGGTGATTAGATCACGCAGACGCTCGGCTGGGGTATCCCAGCCGAGCGTTTTGCGTGGTCGGCCGTTGAGCTGCTGGGCGACGTGCTCGAGGTCGGCGGGGCTGTAGACGCTCAGATCGGTGCCTTTGGGGAAGTACTGCCGCAGCAGCCCGTTGGTGTTCTCGTTGGTGCCGCGCTGCCAAGGGCTGGCCGGGTCGCAGAAGTAGACCTGCATGTCGGTCGCCACGCTGATCTGCGTGTGCCGGGCCATCTCCGCCCCTTGATCCCAGGTCAGCGACCCGCGCAGGTGCGCAGGGAGGTCTTTCATCGCCGTGATGATCGCATCACGGACCTGCTCGGCGTCGTGCCCAGCGGGCAGGTGCAGCAGCATCGTGTAGCGGGTAGCGCGCTCGACGAGAGTGCCGATCGCGGTCTTGTTCTGCTCCCCGGTGATCAGATCACCTTCCCAGTGCCCAGGGACCGCACGGTCTTCGACCTCGGCGGGACGGTCGCTGATCATCACCATCGGGTCGATGAATCGCTGATACCGCTCGCCCTCGCGGCGTTGCGCCTTCCGGCGCGTGCGGCCGGTCCGGAGTGCTTGCTGCACTTCGCGTTTCAGTCCACCGCGGGCTTGGAAGTACAAGGCTTGGTAGATCGTTTCGTGGCTCACCCGCATGCTCTCGTCGTCGGGATGATCCCGGCGCAGGCGGTATGAGATCTGCTCCGGCGAGAGCTTCCTCGACAAGCCTTCCTCGACCGCTGCCCGCAGGATCGTGTTCACCACCAGTTTGGACTGCTTCGGCCGGGCTCGGTCCGCCACCGCCACCCGATGCGCCCGGTGCGGCAGATACCGGCCGGCGATACTGTGCCCGCGCACCTCCCGCGAGATCGTGGAGACGTGCTTACCGATCCGGGCGGCGATGGTGCGCATCGAGTCCTTGACCACCAGCGCGTCGGCGATCGCGATCCGGTCATCGAGCGAGAGGTAGCGGTCACTGACCGTGGTGGCTGAAGCATCGACTCGGTCCAAGACAGT